>NZ_JAUSZM010000003.1:0-5329085 GCF_030817655.1 Streptomyces sp. V4I2 | reverse complement strand
AGTGGCCGTGCTTCTTCGGCATTGATTTCGCGACCCGCGCCGAGCTCATCGCCAACGGCATGACCATCGACGAGATCGGCACCTCGCTGGGCGCCGACTCCCTGGCGTACATCTCCCTCGACGGCATGATCGAGGCGACCACCATCGCCAAGCCGAACCTCTGCCGCGCCTGCTTCGACGGCGAGTACCCGATGGCACTCCCGGACCCCGAGCTGCTCGGCAAGCAGCTTCTGGAGACCGAGCTGGCCGCCGGGCCCGCCGCCACGGCCGCGGCCGACGCGATCCGTCGCCCGTAGCCGGCCCGTCCTCCCTGCAGTACGACACGAAAGTTCTCATCGTCATGCCTGAGACCCCCAGTGCCCAGGGCGGCGCCAGCTACGCAGCCGCAGGTGTCGACATCGAAGCGGGCGACCGCGCCGTCGAGCTGATGAAGGAGTGGGTGAAGAAGACGCAGCGCCCCGAGGTCCTCGGCGGCCTCGGCGGTTTCGCCGGCCTCTTCGACGCCTCCGCCCTCAAGCGTTACGAGCGTCCCCTCCTCGCCTCCGCCACCGACGGCGTCGGCACGAAGGTCGACATCGCGCGCCAGTTGGGCGTCTACGACACCATCGGCCACGACCTGGTCGCGATGGTCATGGACGACATCGTGGTGTGCGGCGCCGAGCCGCTGTTCATGACCGACTACATCTGCGTCGGCAAGGTCCACCCCGAGCGGGTCGCCGCCATCGTCAAGGGCATCGCCGAGGGCTGTGTCCTGGCCGGCTGCGCCCTGGTCGGCGGCGAGACGGCTGAGCACCCCGGTCTGCTCGGCCCGCACGACTTCGACGTCGCCGGTGCCGGTACGGGCGTGGTGGAGGCCGACCGCCTCCTCGGCCCGGATCGCATCCGTAAGGGTGACGCCGTCATCGCCATGGCGGCCTCCGGACTTCACTCGAACGGGTACTCGCTCGTCCGGCATGTGCTGCTGAACCAGGCCGGTCTGTCCCTGGACGCGCACATCGAGGAGTTCGGCCGCACGCTGGGCGAGGAACTCCTGGAGCCCACCAAGATCTACTCGCTGGACTGCCTGGCGCTGACCCGCACCGCAGAGGTGCACGCCTTCTCGCACGTCACCGGCGGCGGACTCGCCGCCAACCTGGCCCGCGTCATCCCCGACGGCCTGCACGCGATCGTGGACCGCTCCACCTGGACCCCGGCGCCGGTGTTCGACCTCGTCGGCAGGACGGGTGACGTCGAACGCCTGGAGCTGGAGAAGACCCTGAACATGGGCGTCGGCATGATCGCGATCCTGCCGGAGGAGTCGGCGGACGTGGCCCTGACGACCCTGGCCGACCGCGGGGTCGAGGCCTGGGTGGCCGGGGAGATCACGGACCGCGGCGACCACACCACGGGTGCGGAGCTGGTCGGCGACCACGCCGCCTGACGAGGGCAGAGCAAAACCCGGTCCGGCGGTGGTAACCGCTGGACCGGGTGATGCAGAGCTGAATCGTCAAGCGCCGCGGCGTTGAGACGTAGGACCGGACTCGTCGTCCTCGTCCTCGTTGTCGTTGTACAGATCCGCGTACTGGGCGTACGGGTCGTCTTCCTCGTCGTCGTCTTCGAACGGCTCGCCATTCGGCGGTTGATTCGAAGTCGAAGCGCCCAGCTCGCTGGCCAGACGCGACAGGTCTGTCCCGCCGCTGTTGTACTTCAGCTGGCGGGCGACCTTCGTCTGCTTGGCCTTGGCCCGGCCGCGCCCCATGGCTCGACCCCCTCGGTGATGGGGCCCGGCGGCCCCAGAGTCTTGACACGCGTTCATGATCTGGAACGGGCTCTCCATGGAGAGACCCGTCCGTAGGGCTTCCACGGTACCTGAGCCCGCGCCCATACGGTACGTCGCCCGCAGGACGTGCCCGAACCCAGAACCCTCGAGGTGCCCTGTCCTCGCTGGTCAACCGCGATTTTAACCACTTATCCACGGCCGACCCGCCGACGAACGTGAGAGTTCTCTCTAAGTGTGCGCCGACGGGTACCGGTCAAACCTGCGAGTGCGCCTGGCGGGTCACCGCGTCCGGCGGGCCGCGGCGGCCTCGTGCATCCGCTGCTCGGCGATCCGGTCGGCCGCGGCGGCCGGCGGAATCCCATCCGCCTTCGCACGTGCGAATATGGCCAGCGTGGTGTCGTAGATCTTCGCGGCCTTCGCCCTGCACCGCTCGAAGTCGAACCCGTGCAGTTCGTCGGCGACCTGGATGACACCGCCGGCGTTCACCACGTAGTCCGGCGCGTAGAGGATCCCGCGGTCGGCGAGGTCCTTCTCCACGCCCGGGTGGGCGAGCTGGTTGTTGGCGGCGCCGCAGACGATGCGGGCGGTCAGCACCGGCACGGTGTCGTCGTCGAGGGCCCCGCCCAGCGCGCACGGGGCGTAGATGTCGAGCCCGTCCACCCGGATCAGCGCGTCCGTGTCGGCCACGGCCGTCACACCCTCCGGGTGCCGGTCGAGGATCCGGCGTACGACCTCCTCGCGCACGTCCGTGATCACGATCTCGGCGCCCTCGGCACGCAGGTGCTCCACCAGGTGGTGCCCGACCTTGCCGACGCCCGCGATGCCGACCCGGCGGCCGCGCAGCGACGGATCGCCCCACAGGTGCTGCGCGGAGGCGCGCATGCCCTGGTAGACGCCGAAGGCGGTGAGGACGGAGGAGTCCCCGGCGCCGCCGTTCTCGGGCGAGCGTCCGGTCGTCCAGCGGCACTCGCGCGCCACGACGTCCATGTCGGCGACGTACGTACCGACGTCGCAGGCGGTGACGTACCGGCCACCGAGCGAGGCGACGAACCGGCCGTACGTGAGGAGCAGCTCCTCGGTCTTGTCCCGGTCCGGGTCGCCGATGATCACGGCCTTGCCGCCGCCGTGGTCGAGACCGGCCATGGCGTTCTTGTACGACATCCCGCGGGCGAGGTTCAGCGCGTCGGCGACGGCCTCCGCCTCACTCGCGTACGGGTAGAAGCGCGTACCGCCGAGCGCGGGGCCCAGGGCGGTGGAGTGGAGGGCGATGACGGCCTTGAGACCGCTGGCACGGTCCTGGCAGAGCACGACTTTCTCATGACCGCCCTGATCCGAGTGGAACAGGGTGTGCAGTACATCAGCACGTGCGCCGGTTACGTCGGTCACTGTGGTGACTCCTGAAGTAAGTAGCGGCGGGTGGAGACCGGCTCCCGCGGGGGTCCCCCCACGCTTTTGGCGGTGGGGGAGGGTGGCGGAGGCTGTGAGCATGAGATTAGAGCCTGGGAGGCCCGGTCAGCGCGCAGTGCTCAGGATCACCTGCTCGCCGGGTGCGTCCGTGCGACGATTTGCATAGTTTTCCCGCTCGTTTGTGTGCGGGTTTCGCAGGTTTTCCTGGCAGACGGCGGGGGAGGGAGCAGGCGTGCCCAAGGTGTCCTCGTTGATCGTCCCGTACGCCACCTATCTGCGTGTGTACGAGCCGCTGGCCGCCTTCCCGGAGCCGGAGCGCGGCCACTGGGCGCGCTACGCCCGCCGCCCCGACCGTCCCTCGTACCAGGACGAACTCCGCCGCTCCCTGTCCGACTTGCTGCCCACCCCGCCCGTTCCGGTGCCGGTGCACGAGAGCGGCGACGCGTTCGTGCTGGAGGTCGACGGGGTGGTGTGCGTGTGCCCCTGGCGGACCCGGCTGCGCGGCTGGCAGGCCCTGGCCGAGCTCGGCGACGAGCTGCCGCGGCCGGTCCTGGAGGCGGTGCTCCCGGAGGTCGTACGGCAGCAGGCCGCCCAGGACTACGAGCGGTGGCTGGCCCGCAACCCGGACGCCCGGCCCTGGATCCGTACGGCGACCTGGCAGGTGCCGCTGAACTGGTTCGTGCTGGTCACCGACGAGGAGCGGCGCTTCGACAAGGGCTCCGGCGACGTCCCCCCGATGCTGCGCTACCGGACGCCGATGGTGCAGGCCCGGCGCCGGGTCGCCCGTGGCCTGAGGGCGCTCAAGGAGGCCATCGACGAGGGGCCGCTGATCGACGGCCTGGTGGACGTCGGGCGCTGGCTGGAGGAGTTCCACCCGCGCTCGCTGGTGGAGCTGGACTACGGCGGCCTGGTGCACACGCTGCCGGCCGGCGAGCTGGAGGACGACCACTCGGCGGCCGATGTGGCCGAGGGCATCCAGGCGCTGCGCAGCGGTGACGGGGTCGCGGCGGGCGAGGCGTACGCGCGGCTCGTGGAGCGGTGGCGGTCGGTCCGGGACCGGCGCTCGGCGAACTGAGCGTGGTTCAGGTCACTCAGGTGGCTCAGGTAACGAACTGACGTTTGACCTGACGCCCGTTTTGGGGTTTCGTCCTCGGACCGAGGTTTCTCCTCGGTATGTCCTGAGGTTTCGTCAACAAGGGACGTAGGTCCCGATCCGGGGCCTTTGATGCCAAGCGTGACGGACCGCACGTACGCGGCCCTTGCGTCCCTTGCCCCTCCTCATGCCAAAATAGGACAAGGAGTCCGGGGGAACTCCGTCCGTCCCGTTCTGTTGCAGTACGGGCGGAATCTCAGCATTGCATGTGCTTAGGGGGGTCTGATGACTCCTGATCGTCCTGTGACTGATCGTCACAGTGGCGTGACTGTCCGCTATGGCATGGTCCATCGGCTTCCGTCGCTGATGAACACCTGGAGGGGCAATTCCATCGGTTTGGCCGACGCGGCTGGACGGATGGTGTAGTTGTAGTGCCGAGGACAAGCCGTTCGTCCTATAACCGACTCGACTCGCGTCCGCCATTTCGGGCAACGCGGGTCAAGGTGCAGAATTTAGAGGAAAGAACCGAGAAGGTTCGGTTCTCCCGAGGAGGCCGCTCATGACCGCTCGCACCCCTGATGCCGAGCCGCTGCTGACCCCCGCTGAGGTCGCCACGATGTTCCGCGTCGACCCGAAGACGGTCACGCGGTGGGCGAAGGCCGGCAAGCTCACTTCGATCCGTACGCTCGGCGGTCATCGCCGATACCGCGAGGCTGAGGTCCGCGCTCTGCTCGCGGGCATCCCGCAGCAGCGCAGCGAGGCCTAACAACTGAATAACCGGGCAAAACCGGCAGGTCCCCCAACATGCCGCGGCGCCCGGACCCCTGGCTCCAAGCGACGCGGGTTCTGCCCCAACAGAGCCCACGCCCAGGCCCCTCCGGGCTTCCCAAGCAGTGACAGGGTGCGTCGTCGATCGCGCTGGACTCCGCCGAGTCCAGCGCGATCTTTTTGTGCGCGCGTGTGTGTACGTGTGTGGGTGCGGCGTGGCCTACGGGGCGGCTCTGTGAGCGGGCTTGTCGGACTCTGGGGAGGGCTGTCGGATCTCCTGTGGGCACGCCCTGATGCTGGTGCAATTGCACATATTAAATTGACCAGTTGTAGGTGAGGGGTAAGTACCGCGGTTTCAGAAACTCATGCGGTGACACCCGTCACATGCCAGAGTCCTTGTTGCCCCTGGCTCATGTGCGCTAGAGGAGGCACGGCTTCCACCGCCCCGCAGTGGAGCGGGTGTTGGGGCCGGGTCACGGTCACGCACCGGAGGGACTCTCGTCCTCGACGGCCTCCTCGGGCGTCTGCGCGGTGCGTGGGGCGCCGTCCATCGCCAGTCGCAACAGGCGATGGCAGATCGGGCAATGACGCGTCAGATGGCGATAGGAGGAAGCGGCCGCCAGATGGGCACGGAGCAGCGCCCGAGTCTCGTGCCTGGTCGATGCCGCCATACCCCACCTCCAAGGGGCCGCACGGGAAACGGGGCCCTGGTTTCTGGGTACCGAGCGAAAGTGACGCCGTCAAGGGCATGGTGGGCTCCGCCGGCCGAGCCGATGCCGGGCGCCGGCGCTGACACGGTGGCCGTCCCTGGGGGGTGCGCCCCCGGACCTGGCGCTGATGCGGGTCGTTCCCGGGGGCTGCGCCCCCAGACCCCCGGCCTGTGCCCACCCGCCACCCGACTCGGTCGGCCAGGAAGTGGCGGCATGAGTAAGGCCCGCTGCCGATGGCGAGCGGGCCTGTACTTTCACTGCGGTCCTGACGGGATTTGCTGTACCCGATGGCGGCTGCGCCGCGGGCGCGGCCTCCACCTCGACAGGGTGGCGAGCTGTGTCGGTGGGTTGTTGCATGAGTAAGGCCCGCTGCCGATGGCGAGCGGGCCTGTACTTTCACTGCGGTCCTGACGGGATTTGAACCCGCGGCCTCCACCTTGACAGGGTGGCGAGCACTCCAAGCTGCTCCACAGGACCAGGTTTCGCGGCGCTATTCGTGCGTTGCGCTGCGAGAAGAGACTGTACAGGAGGGTGAGCCCCGGGTCGAACTCACCCGGTGTGCGGGCGCCGTTACGGCACGGCCGCGTCGATCGCCTTCACGATCCGCTTGTCGGAGATCGGGTACGCCGTGCCGAGGGCGTGGGCGAAATAGCTGACCCGGAGCTCCTCGATCATCCAGCGGATGTCCAGGACCGAGGACGGGATCGGACGGCCCTGGGGCATCTGCTCCAGGAGCCAGGCGTACTCGTCCTGCATCTCGTGGACCTTCTCCATGCGGGCCGTGTCCCGCTGGACGCCGGTCGGCATCTGCTGGAGCCGGCGGTCCGCGGCGACCAGGTAGCGCATGAGGTCGGGGAGCCGCCGTATCCCGGCCTCCGTCACGAAGCCGGGCCGCACGAGGGCGTCCAGCTGCTTGCGTACGTCCTGGAGGTTCGCCAGGAGCACCGCGCTCCGTACGCCCTTCAGGCGGCGCTCACAGGCCTGCCAGGCGGCGAGGACCTGCTGCACCTGCCCGACCGTACGGACCGTCGTGTCGACGATCTCCGAGCGCACCTTGTCGTACAGCTTGCGGTACGACTCCTCGTCCCACACCGGCCCGCCGAAGTCGGCGATCAGCTTGTCCGCCGCGGCCATCGCGCAGTCGTCGAACAGGGCCTGGACCGAGCCGTGCGGATTCGCGGACAGGGCGAGTTTCTGGGCGTTCGTGAGGCGATCGCTCGCGAACTTCGCCGGGTTGACCGGGATGTTGCGCAGGATGAGGCGCCGCGTGCCCTTCCACATCGCCTCGGCCTGCTCGGCCTCCGTGTCGAAGAGCCGCACCGAGACGGTGTTCGCCGTCGGTCCGTCGTCGACCAGCGCGGGGAACGCCTTCACCGGCTGGCCGGCGCGGCGGGTCTCGAAGACGCGGGTGAGGGAGCCGATCGTCCAGTCGGTGAGGCCCTTGCGTTCCAGGGACTCGCCGCCCTCGCGCTCGGCCGTCGCCGCGGCGGCCTGGGACAGGGCCTGGCGGGCCTTCGGCTTCAGCTGGAGCTTCAGCGCCTCCAGGTCCTTGTCCTCGGCCAGCTTGCGGCGGCGCTCGTCGACGATCCGGAAGGTGATGCGCAGGTGCTCGGGGACCCTGGACCAGTCGAAGTCGTCCGCGGTGAAGGGCACGCCGACCATGCGCTTGAGCTCCCGCGCCATGGTTGTGGTGAGCGGCTCCTGCAAGGGGACGGCCGTGTCCAGGAACCGCTTCGCGAAGTTCGGCGCCGGCACGTAGTTGCGGCGGATCGGCTTCGGGAGGGACCGGATCAGCTCGGTGACCAGCTCTTCCCTCAGGCCCGGGATCTGCCAGTCGAAGCCCTCGTCCGTGACCTGGTTGAGGACGTGGAGCGGGACGTGGACCGTCACACCGTCCGCGTCCGCACCCGGCTCGAACTGGTACGTCACCCGGAACTTGAGCTGACCCTGCCGCCACGAGTCCGGATAGTCGTCCTTGGTGACCGCCTCCGCCGACTCCCGGATGAGCATCTCCCGCTCGAAGTCCAGGAAGTCGGGCTGCTCGTGCCGCTTGTGCTTCCACCACGAGTCGAAGTGGGCGCCGGACACGACGTGTTCGGGCACCCGCTCGTCGTAGAAGTCGAAGAGCGTGTCGTCGTCGACCACGATGTCCCGGCGCCGCGCGCGATGCTCCAACTCCTCGACCTCGCTGAGGAGTTTGCGGTTGTCGGCGAAGAACTTGTGGTGCGTACGCCAGTCGCCCTCGACCAGGGCGTTGCGAATGAAAAGCTCGCGGGAGGCCTCGGGGTCGATCCGGCCGTAGTTGACCTTGCGCTGGGCGATGATCGGGACGCCGTAGAGCGTGACCTTCTCGTACGCCATCACCGCGGCCTGGTCCTTCTCCCAGTGCGGTTCGCTGTACGTGCGCTTCAGCAGGTGCTCGGCGAGGGGTTCGACCCACTCGGGCTCGATCTTGGCGTTGACGCGGGCCCAGAGGCGGGAGGTCTCCACCAGCTCGGCGGACATCACGAAGCGCGGCTGCTTCTTGAAGAGGGCGGAGCCCGGGAAGATCGCGAACTTGGCGCTCCGAGCGCCCAGGTACTCGTTTTTGTTGCCGTCCTTCACGTCCTTCATGCCGATGTGCGAGAGCAGACCGGCGAGGAGGGAGACGTGGACGCTCTGGTCGGCCGCATCCTCCTCGTTGAGGTGGATGCCCATCTGCTTGGCGACGGTCCGCAGCTGCGAGTAGATGTCCTGCCACTCACGGATGCGCAGGAAGTTCAGGTACTCCTGCTTGCACATACGCCGGAAGGACGAGGAGCCTCGCTCCTTCTGCTGCTCACGGATGTACCGCCACAGGTTGAGATACGCGAGGAAGTCGCTGGTCTCGTCCCGGAAGCGGGCGTGCTGCTGGTCGGCCTGGGTCTGCTTGTCGGCGGGGCGCTCGCGCGGGTCCTGGATGGACAGCGCGGCCGCTATGACCATGACCTCGCGGACACAGCCGTTCTTGTCGGCCTCCAGGACCATCCGCGCGAGGCGCGGGTCGACGGGCAGCTGCGCGAGCTTGCGGCCGGTGTCGGTGAGCCGCTTGCGTACGTCCTTCTGCGCCGGGTCCAATGCGCCCAGTTCCTGGAGGAGTTGGACGCCGTCACGGATGTTGCGGTGGTCCGGCGGGTCGATGAACGGGAACTTCTCGATCTCGCCGAGGCCGGCGGCGGTCATCTGCAGGATGACGGACGCCAGGTTCGTCCGGAGGATCTCCGCGTCCGTGAACTCCGGGCGGGCCTCGAAGTCCTCCTCGCTGTAGAGGCGGATGCAGATGCCGTCGCTGGTCCGACCGCAACGGCCCTTGCGCTGGTTGGCGCTGGCCTGCGAGATCGCCTCGATGGGGAGCCGCTGGACCTTGGTGCGGTGGCTGTAGCGGGAGATACGGGCGAAGCCGGGGTCGATGACGTACTTGATGCCCGGGACGGTGAGGGAGGTCTCGGCGACGTTGGTCGCCAGAACGATCCTGCGACCGGTGTGCTGCTGGAAGACGCGGTGCTGCTCGGCGTGCGAGAGCCGGGCGTAGAGGGGGAGGACCTCGGTGAACCGATAGTTCTTCTTGGTCAGGGCGTCCGCGGTGTCCCGGATCTCCCGCTCGCCCGAGAGGAAGACGAGGACGTCGCCCTTGCCCTCGGCCTGGAGCTCCTCGACGGCGTCGCAGATCGCCGTGATCTGGTCGCGGTCGGAGTCGTCGGACTCGTCTTCCAGGAGGGGCCGGTACCGCACCTCCACCGGATACGTCCGCCCGCTGACCTCGACGATCGGCGCGTCGCCGAAGTGCCGGGAGAAGCGCTCGGGGTCGATGGTCGCGGAGGTGATGACGACCTTGAGGTCCGGCCGCTTGGGCAGCAGCTGGGCGAGGTAGCCCAGCAGGAAGTCGATGTTGAGGGACCGCTCGTGGGCCTCGTCGATGATGATCGTGTCGTAGGCGCGCAGCTCGCGGTCGGTCTGGATCTCGGCGAGCAGGATGCCGTCGGTCATCAGCTTGACGAAGGTGGCGTCCGGGTTCACCTGGTCGGTGAAGCGGACCTTCCAGCCGACGGCCTCGCCGAGAGGCGTGTCGAGCTCTTCCGCGACCCGCTCGGCGACGGTACGGGCGGCGATACGACGGGGCTGGGTGTGCCCGATCATGCCGCGGACGCCCCGCCCCAGCTCGAGACAGATCTTGGGAATCTGGGTCGTCTTGCCGGACCCGGTCTCACCGGCGACGATCACGACCTGGTGATCACGGATGGCCTCCGCGATCACGTCCTTCTTCTGGCTGACCGGCAGCTGCTCGGGATAGCTGACGGCGGGCACGCGACCGCGCCGCGCACTCATCCGCTGCTCGGCCTTCGCCACCTCCGCCTCGATCTCGGCGAGAACGGCGGCACGGGCCTCTGGCTTGCGGATCCTGCGCGCACCTTCGAGCCTGCGCCCGAGCCGGTGCGTGTCGCGCAGGGTCAGCTCGGTCAGGCGGGGGGCGAGAGCGCCGAGGTCAGGGGTGCCCGGAGCGGAGGCGCCGGGGGCGGGGTGCGTAGACATACGCGATCCAGGATCTCATCCCCGGGATTTTCGTGGCGAACGCTTTTGTCTCCGGCGGCCGGGCGGCGCCGGAGAGGGCGGTGATTGCCCGGCTTCGGACGCTCCCCCTGTGCCAGAATTCACGGGTTGTGGTGGGGATGCACGGGTAGTGGGGGATGTCTTGTCCGGTGAGCCTGCGGCCTTCATGAGCTACGTCCGTTTCAACGACCAGCACGACGCCGGCAGGCTCTCTCAGTTCCGGGAACGGCTCGCCGCCGAGGTTCGGGCGCAGACAGGCGAGGAGTTCCCGATCTTCCAGGATCGCAACGACATCGCCTGGGGCCAGAACTGGCAGGCACGGATCGACGAGGCGCTGGACGCGGTGAGCCTGCTGCTGGTCATCGTCACGCCGAGCCTGTTCCGCAGCGCTCCCTGTCGGGCCGAGGTGGCCCGTTTCCTGGAGCGGGAGGAGAAACTCGGCCGCCAGGACTTGATCCTGCCCGTCTACTACATCACCGCTCGGGAGATGGACGATCCCCAGCTGTGCGAAGGCGACGACATGGCCCGGATGCTGGCCACGCGGCAGCACGCCGACTGGCGGGAGCTGCGGTTCGAGCCGTTGACGTCACCGGCGGTGGGGAAGGCGACCGAGCAGCTGGCGTTACGGATGGCGGACACGTTCTGGCGGCCTCAGGCCATCGCCGCGGCGCGACCCGCACGGCGTGCGGAGACGGCGGGGGCGGCGACCGAGTCCACGGAGCCGACGGGTGACACGGCCGGCGGCACGACGAGGACCGAGCCGCCGACCCATGTGGTGGACCCCTACCACCGGGGGGACTTCGTCACGGTCGGCGCGGCCATAGCGAAGGCCCAGCCCGGTGACCGCATCCTGGTCCGGCCGGGCCTGTACGAAGAGAGCCTGGTCGTCGACAAGCCGTTGGAAATACTGGGAGACGGCCCGCTCGAAGACATCGAGATCCGCGCCGACCAGGCCAGTGCGCTGATGTTCCAGGCCGGCATCGGCAGGGTCACGAACCTGACGCTGCGCCAGACCGGAAGCGTTCAGGCGTTCGCTGTGAAGATCGTCCAGGGACGGCTGGAGCTGGAAGGCTGCGACATCAGCAGCCAGAGCCTCGCGGCGGTCGCCATCCGTGACGGCGCCGACCCCCGGCTGCGCCGGAACCGGATCCACGGCAGCAGACAGGCTGGCGTCTTCGTCTTCGACGGCGGCCTCGGCACGCTGGAGGACAACAAGATCACCGGCAATGCCCTGGCGGCCGTGGAGATCAAAGCGGCCGGCAACCCCACATTGCGCCGGAACCAGATCCACCACAACAGGCAGAGCGGCGTCTTCGTCCATGACGGCGGCCTGGGCACGCTGGAGGACAACGAGATCACCGGCAACGGTCACGCCGGCATGAGGATCACCGCGGACGGCATCCCGACCGTCCGCAACAACCGGATCAACGGCAACGGATACCAGGCCGTATGGATCGACGGCGGTGGCGGCGGCGTCTTCGAGGGCAACGACCTGACCGGTAACAAGAGAGGCGCGTGGGACATCGACGAGGATTGCGAGCCGAACGTGACACGCAGCCGCAACCAGGAATGAACCCCGCCCGCGCTGTCGCCTAGGGACCAACGCAACGCCCCCGCCGATGATCTCGACGGGGGCGTTTTCGCTGTTCAGCGACTGTGGCTGGGGCCGGGGTCGAACCGGCGACCTATCGCTTTTCAGGCGATCGCTCGTACCAACTGAGCTACCCAGCCACGAGGCTTCCGGGGAAACCTCAGCGGTCCTGACGGGATTTGAACCCGCGGCCTCCACCTTGACAGGGTGGCGAGCACTCCAAACTGCTCCACAGGACCAAGCATTGTGTACGACAGTGTCGCACACGGTATTGCGTGCCCCCAACGGGATTCGAACCCGTGCTACCGCCTTGAAAGGGCGGCGTCCTAGGCCGCTAGACGATGAGGGCTATCGGCCCGCCTGGGCGCTTCTCAGCGCGTCGGGGACGTCAGAAGCATATGGGATGTGGGGAGGGATCGCCAAAACGGTTTACGGGGCGGTCGGGGTGGGGGGCGTGGACGCGGGTGAGGGAGACGGTGAGGGAGACGGGGTGGCTCCGGGCTGGTTCTCTTCCACCAGGTGGCGACTGACCTCGGCGGTCGTCAGGCCGAGGCCGCCCAGTTTGATCTCGTCCCAGGCCTGGAGGCGGCGGGTGTCGCGGTCCATGTAGAGGATCGAGGCCTCGATGGGGTCGGGGTACTTGCCCTCGATCGCGCGCAGGCCGCTGCCGCCGGTCGAGCCTTCGATCCGCAGGCGCGTGCCGTTCTTGAGGATCTCCATCTCGTTGTGGTGGAGGTGGCCCGCCAGGACCAGCGGGACCGCGCCGTCCACCCCGCGGGCCGCCGACGGCTCGTGGGCGACGGCGACGTCGACGGGCTTGCCGGCGGTGCTCTGGGCGCGCAGGGCGGCGGCCAGGCGGGCGCCCGCCTCCTCCTGGGACTCCTCGGCGCCGGGGTTTTTCGAGCGGTCGGGGGTGAACTGGGGGTCGCCGATCCCGGCGAAGCGCAGGCCGGCGATGGTCTCGCCCCGGCCGTCGTCCAGGACGTGGACGTTCTTCAGGCCTTCCAGGTAGCGCTGGGTGGTCTGCGAGTCGTGGTTGCCGCGGACCCAGACGTAGGGGGCGCCGAGGTCCTCGATCGGGTCCAGGAAGCCGTTCTCGGCGGCCGAGCCGTGGTCCATCGTGTCGCCGGAGTCGACGATCACGTCCACCTGGTACTGCTCCACCAGCGAGGAGATGATCGGCCAGCTCGCCGGGTTGAGGTGGATGTCCGAGACGTGCAGGACGCGGATGGTGGACGGGTCGGGCTGGTAGGTCGGGAGCGTCGAGGTGGCGTCGTAGAGCTTCGTCACGTTCGTCACCAGGCGGGCCAACTCCTTCTGGTAGACGTCGAATTCGGTGACGATGCTGCGGGCGTTGCCGACCAGGGACGGGGCGGAGGAGAGCAGTCCGGAGAACTTCGGCTCCAGGACCGATTCCGGGTTCCAGGTGGCGTACGCCGTTCCGCCCGAGGCGGCCAGGAGGGTCAGCGCGAGGCCGCCCGCCGCCAGGGCCCGGCGGGGGCGGCGGTAGACCGCGAGGCCGAGGGCGGTGGCGCCGGCGACGACGGCGACGCAGGAGCGTACGGCCAGGTCGAGGGTGCCGTGTTCGACGTCCTTGGTGACCTCGTCCTGGAGGCCGGAGAGGCGTTCGGGGTGGTCGACCAGGGCCTGGGAGCGGACCGGGTCGAGCTGGTCGACGTTGACGTCCAGACGGACGGGGGCCTGGTGGCTGTTCAGTTCGAGGGCGCCGAGCGGCGAGATGTTGATCTTCGTGCCGCCGGTGAGCGACGGGCGCAGGGTCATCGTCGTGTTCATGGGGCCGACCGGAGTCCGCACGTTGCCGACGATCAGCAGCCCCAGCCAGGCGCCGAGGACGACCACGGCGACGAGGCCGAGGGCGCGTGACCAGGGGTGGGGCTGACGGACGAGTTCCACGGACGGGTGGGGTCGGCGGGCGCGGTAGTGGCGGGCGAGGGCGCGCGGGGTCCTGCGCAGGGGGTTCGCGATGTTCCGGACGACGACGGGGACGCGGGCCATTGGTCCCGTATGCCCAAGTCCGCCCGCGGATATGCGGGTGCGCTCCGACTCTCGTTCGACTGCCCTGACTCTGCTCCGACTCTCGTACGGAGGCGGCGTACCGGACAATGGGGCCTGTGCTGGAGATGACGCGCGAGGAGTTCGAGGAACTGGTCGCCGAGGCCCTGGACCGGATCCCGCCGGAGTTGACGCGGCTGATGGACAACGTCGCGGTGTTCGTCGAGGACGAGCCCCCGGCGAACGATCCCGAGCTGCTCGGGCTGTACGAGGGGACTCCGCTGACCGACCGGGGCGAGTGGTACGCGGGGGTGCTGCCGGACAGGATCACCATCTACCGGGGGCCGACGCTGCGAATGTGCGGGTCACGGGAGGAGGTCGTCGAGGAGACCGAGGTGACGGTGGTGCATGAGATCGCTCACCACTTCGGGATCGACGACGCCCGGCTGCACGCGCTCGGGTACGGGTGAGGGCCGCTGATACGGGGCGCGTGTCCTCTTGTGGGCGGCGGGAGTTGGGCAGGTTGACTCCTTCACCCTCCACCGGAGGTGGCTGCTCGTGCGCCCCTTGTACGTACCCGTCCGTCTGGCCGCCACGGTCATGGCCGTCGCCGCTGCCGCCGGCTGCATGAACGTCGGCGACGACGACGGCGGCGGGAGCGCCAAGCCCTCGCACTCCGCCGGGCCCCGGGGCGGTGAGGCGCCCGACGGCGGCGCGACGGTGTCGGGCGGCGCCGGGATCGGTGCGGCGGCCGACGACGGCAAACACCGGCACGGCAAGGGGAAGAAGGGCGAGGAGGAGTCGGCGTCGCCGTCCGCGTCCCCGTCTGCGAAGGGGCGTGCGTCCGCCTCCCCGGGTGCCGAGCCGGGGAGGGGCAAGCCGCACAAGCCGGGGGCGCCGTCGCCGACCAGGGCCGAGCCGACGACCCCCCGTACGGTCGAGCCGCAGCCGTCACCCACCGAGCCGCCGCCCGCCTCGCCCACGCCCTCACCGACGACCGCCGAGCCGTCGTCCTCGGCCCATGAGCCGCCGGGGCCGCAGCTGGGGCAGCGGGAGCCGGCGCCCACGGCCGGGTCGCCGGTGTGATGTGGCCTACGTCCCTTGGGTTTGGTTTGCCTCTGGGGGTGGTGGGTGCGTATGGTGGTAGATCGTTTGATCCCATTGCCCGGCGCCGATGCAGAGCGCGCCGTGTGGCGCGTACTCTCCCTTGCCGTGGCGGACCGCATAGAGGCGGTCGTATAGCGAAACACGGAGTTGACGGGCGCGTGCCGAAGAGACTCCGGAAGGTTTCGCATACGCATGTCCATTTCCAGTACTGATCACGTCGTCGTGCCCGAGAACGAGGGCACCGTCGTGCCCGAGACGACCGGCACCGAGGACGCACCCGAGGTCACCTTCGCGAGCCTCGGTCTCCCCGAGGGCGTCGTGCGCAAGCTCGCCCAGAACGGCGTGACCATCCCCTTCCCGATCCAGGCCGCGACCATCCCGGACGCCCTGGCCGGCAAGGACATCCTCGGCCGTGGCCGCACCGGCTCCGGCAAGACCCTCTCCTTCGGTCTGCCGGCCCTGGCCACGCTGGCCGGCGGCCGCACCGAGAAGCACAAGCCGCGCGCCGTCATCCTCACGCCGACCCGTGAGCTCGCGATGCAGGTCGCGGACGCGCTCCAGCCGTACGGCGACGTCCTCGGCCTCAAGATGAAGGTCGTCTGCGGCGGCACCTCGATGGGCAACCAGATCTACGCCCTCGAGCGCGGCGTCGACGTCCTCGTCGCCACCCCGGGCCGGCTGCGCGACCTCATCAACCGCGGCGCCTGCTCGCTGGAGAACATCCAGATCGCCGTCATCGACGAGGCCGACCAGATGTCGGACCTGGGCTTCCTGCCCGAGGTCACCGAACTGCTCGACCAGGTCCCGGCGGGCGGCCAGCGGATGCTTTTCTCGGCCACGATGGAGAACGAGATCTCCACGCTGGTGAAGCGCTACCTGACCGACCCGGTCACGCACGAGGTCGACAGCGCCCAGGGCAACGTCACGACGATGTCGCACCACATCCTCATCGTGAAGCCCAAGGACAAGGCGCCGGTCACCTCCGCGATCGCCTCCCGCAAGGGCCGCACGATCATCTTCGTCCGCACCCAGCTGGGCGCCGACCGTATCGCCGAGCAGCTGTGCGACTCCGGTGTGAAGGCCGACGCGCTGCACGGCGGTATGACGCAGGGCGCGCGTACCCGCGTGCTGGAGGACTTCAAGAAGGGCTACGTCAACGCGCTCGTCGCGACCGACGTCGCCGCCCGCGGCATCCACGTCGACGGCATCGACCTGGTCCTGAACGTGGACCCGGCCGGCGACCACAAGGACTACCTGCACCGCGCCGGGCGTACGGCTCGCGCCGGCCGCACCGGCACCGTGGTGTCGCTGTCGCTGCCGCACCAGCGCCGCCAGATCTTCCGGCTGATGGAGGACGCGGGCGTCGACGCCGGGCGTCACATCATCAACTCCGGTACGGCCTTCGAGCCCGAGGTCGCCGAGATCACCGGCGCCCGTTCGATGACCGAGGTCCAGGCCGAGTCCGCGGGCAACGCCGCGCAGCAGGCCGAGCGTGAGGTCGCCCAGCTCACCAAGGAGCTGGAGCGGGCGCAGCGCCGCGCGACCGAACTGCGCGAGGAGGCCGACCGTCTGGTCGCGCGGGCCGCGCGCGAGCAGGGCGAGGACCCGGAGGCGGCGGTTGCCGAGGCGCAGGCCGCGGCCGCGGCGGCCGAGGTCTCCGTGCCCGAGCAGCCGGCGGCGCAGGACGTCGACCGGGGGGACCGGGACGACCGTGGCGGTCGTTCCTACGAGCGCCGGGACAACGACCGTGGCGGCTTCCGCCGTGACGACAACCGTGGTGGTGGCCGTTCCTTCGAGCGTCGTGACGACAACCGTGGTGGCGGTCGTTCCTTCGAGCGTCGCGACAACGACCGTGGCGGCTTCCGCCGTGACGACAACCGTGGCGGTGGCGCCGGCCGTGGCTTCGAGCGTCGGGATGACAACCGTGGTGGCGGTCGTTCCTTCGAGCGTCGCGACGACAACCGCGGCGGTGGCCGTTCCTTCGAGCGTCGTGACGACAACCGCGGCGGTGGTCGTTCCTTCGAGCGTCGTGACGACAACCGCGGCAGCGGCTCCTTCGAGCGCCGGGACAACGACCGTGGCGGCTTCCGCCGCGACGACCGTCCGGCCCGCCCCTTCGAGCGTCGTGACGAGCGCGGCGGACACCGCGGCAGCGACCGTCCGTTCAACCGTGACCGCCAGGGCGACCGCCCCGGCTTCCGCCCCGCCGGCCACGACCGCCCGACCGGTCGTCGTGACGACCACCGCGGCGGCGGCAGCACCGGCACCGGTACCGGCTCCTTCGGCCGCCGTGACGACAAGCCGCGCTGGAAGCGCAACGGCTGAGTCCGTTCTTGAGCAGTGAACGCCGTGGCCCCCGGAATTCCGGGCGCCACGGCGTTTTCGTGCGTCCGGGGCGGTCCGATAGAAAACGCTCTCCGCGGCTGTGAAAAGACTGTAAGATCAGCCGACTTGTGAGAGGGATGCGGCGGCCGGGGGGCATCTGATGCAACGCGCTCCCTCTCCTTTGCTTTCCGGGGAGGATCACCTTGGCGCGTCATGTCTTCGCACGTCGATCGAGAGCGAGACGCACGGCCGTCGCTGTGGCGGCCTCCGCCGCACTCGCGGCCGGCCTGAGTCCGCTGCTGCCGTCGGCGTCGGCGGCGGAGGTGCCGCAGGAGACGGTGGTGCCGGCAGCGCTCCGGGACTACGGACTCTCGGCGGCGTTCCGGTCGTCGTCGACCGGCAATGGTCATGACGCCGCCGGTGCGCAGGGTGTCTTCCACACGATGGAGGGCCGCAGCGGACTGCTGTGGACGCGTTACGCGGACGGCGAGTCGGTGAGCGTTCCGGCGGTGCCCGCGGGCACGGCCGCCGGGACGACTGGCACCGACGTCCTGGCGTACAAGTACGCGGACGGCCGTGTCGACTTCTGGGACGCGACGGACGGCACCAGCCGCAGCCTGCGGGTCCCGGACGAACTCGGCTACCTCACGTCGTACGACAACCTCACGATCGGCTACCGGAACGTGACCGCCGAGGACGGCACGACCACCCGGCAGATGCACTTCCTGACGCCGGGACCGGACGGGACCACCGCCGATCTGACCGTCACGGGCGGGCCGTCCGGTCTCGTGCTCGGGTCGGCCGCCGGGGCGGATTCCGGGATGCTGTACTTCCGTGCCTCGGTGGCCGGGGAGCCGGGGCTGGCCGCGGTGGACCGCGTGACCGGTGAGGTGCGCGGCTGGAGCGGCCCACTCCCCGTGTCGTACTCCAGGGTGAGCCTGGGCGGTGGCCACGTCGTCGTCCACGCCCTCGACAAGGCCACGGTCCTGGTGCTGCCGCGGGACCTGTCGGCCGCCCCCGTGGAGCTGCGGCTCGCGGGCGTCAGCGACGGGGCGAACGCCACCTACAACCTCGCCGTGGTCGGTGACTGGCTGGTCAACGGGGTTAACTCGACGACCGCGCAGCCTCTGGCGGGCGGCGATCCGGTGACGTTGCTGCGGACTTCGCAGAACGGCGTCGCGGCCGGTCCCGACGGCACCGCCGTGAAGATCGGCACCGGCACCGACGGACGGCAGGGTATTCACCGCCTCACTCCGGGCGCGGACGGCGGCCCGCCCGTCGTCACGCTCTTCAAGGCCCTGCCCAAGCCGGTGCTGCCGATCCAGGGCCTGTCCCTGGAGCAGGGGCGGCTCGTCGTCATGGACTACTACCGCGACTGGGTGCGCGCCGGCGGGATACGGACCGTGGCCGCGTCCGGCGCCCCGCAGTTCGGGGAGCGCAGCGCGTTCAACACCGACGTCGTCACGCCCACCTGCGCCGCCACGGATGTGGCCTGCGGCCAGGTCCACGGCACCGCGAACGGCCGTATCGTCTGGCTCTCGCACGACGAGACCACCGACCGGATCAGCGTCCACGGCCCCGGCGACGACGGCGTGTGGCAGCGCACCGGGCTGCCACAAGGCGGGCGGGTCACCGACGTCTCGGGCCGTTACCTCCTCTTCACGGCGCCCACCACGCAGTACGTCCTCCGGCTCGACGACGACGGCGCTCCGGTCGTCACCCGCACCCCCGGCGCCGCGGCTCTCTCCGGCGACGTGCTCTGGACCGCGGGCACCACCCCGGGCGCCGTCACGGCGTACGAACTGACGACGAGGAAGAGCACCGCGACCCTCACCACCGACGCCGGCTGCACCCCCACCGACCTGCAGGCGCTCGGGCGTTACCTCTACTGGACCTGCGACGGGAAGGCCGGCGTCTACGACCGTACGGCCGGGAAGTCCGTGCCCGTCCCGACGGGTGAGGCCGGTCTCGGGGACGGGTTCGTCGTCACGCACGACGTCCGGGCCAGGAAGCTCGTCATGACCACCGTGGCCGGCGGGACGCCCGCGAGCCGGGTGATCGGGGACCTGCCCGACACCGGGGTCTCGCAGCGTGACGTGCGCTGGACGGTCGACGAGTCGGGCGCGAACGCGGCCTACGTCGACGGGAAGGAGCAGGTGCACCTGGTGCCGTCCGGGGTGCCGCAGCAGCCGCTGCGGCTGCTCGCGCCGGCCGTGAAGGCGTCGTCCGTCAAGGCGCGCGAGTTCGACACCACGCCGGACACCCTGGCCACCGTGCTGCTGTCGAAGCCGTCCGCGAGCTGGCGGCTGACCGTGCGCAGCAAGGTGACCGGGAAGGTCGTGGACACGCGCGACGGCGGCGCCGCCCGCGGCGAGCTGAGCGTCGGCTGGTCCGGCACCGACCCCAAGAACGCCTTCCTGCCGAACGGTTCGTACGACTGGACGCTGGCCGTCACGCCCGCCGACGGTATGGGCGCCGCGCTGGAGGTGACGGGCTCGGTCGCGCTGCGCGGCGGCAGCGCCGTACGTCGCGACCACCTCGCCGGCGACGGGGTGGGCGACCTGCTCACCCTCAACTCCACCGGCGGCCTGACCTTCCACCAGGGCACGGGCAAGGGCACCTTCTCCGGGAAGGTCACCGGGACGGGCTGGGCGACCTCGGTCAGGCCGGTGCCGTTCGGCGATCTGAGCGGGGACCGCTGCAACGACGTCCTCGTGCGACTGAGCAGTGGGGCTCTGCGGCTGTACAAGCCGGGCTGCGGCGCCGCGCTGAAGCCGTCGACGTCGTACACGACCCTGTCGAACAGCGGCTGGAACCAGTACGACGTGCTGACCGCGCCCGGTGACGTGAGCGGTGACGGCCGCCCGGACCTGATCGCGCGCAACGCGTCGACCGGTGCCGTGTACCTCTACAAGGGCACCAGCGCGGGCAAGCTGTCGGCGCGGGTGAAGCTGTACGACAACTGGAAGACGTACAAGAAGGTCGTCGGGGCCGGTGACCTGAACGGTGACGGTGTGGGTGACCTGGTCGCCCAGGACAAGGCGAACAACCTGTACCGCTACTACGGCAAGGGCAATGGCACGTTCGGCGCCCGCGCGAAGGTGTTCTCCAACTGGGGCGGTTCCTACAATGTGATCGTCGGCGTCGGGGACATCACCGGGGACGGCAGGAACGACCTGGTGGTGCGGGACTCGGCGGGGAACGTGTACCGCAACGCGGGCAACGGCAAGGGGTCGTTCGGGGCGCGGGTGAAGATCGCGAGCGGCTGGCAGGGCTACAAGGGCCTCTTCTAAGGATCCTTTCTAGCCAAGTTGTGACGTGTGTCACGCCCCCGGCAGGGGAATTGCTGGGGGCATGACAGATGACGCCAGAGTGAGCGGGCATTCGGATCTCTCGGACGAGGAACGGCTGGCCCAGCTCGGTTACACGCAGGTTCTCGCCCGCCGCATGTCGGCGTTCTCCAACTACGCGGTCTCCTTCACGATCATCTCGGTCCTCTCGGGCTGCATGACCCTGTACCTGTTCGGCATGAACACGGGCGGCCCGGCCGTGATGATGTGGGGCTGGGTCGCGGTCGGCCTGATGACCCTCTTCGTCGGCCTGGCGATGGCCGAGATCTGCTCGGCCTACCCCACGTCGGCGGGCCTGTACTTCTGGGCACACCGGCTCGCGCCCCCGCGTACGGCCGCCGCCTGGGCCTGGTTCACGGGCTGGTTCAACGTGCTGGGCCAGGTGGCGGTGACCGCGGGCATCGACTTCGGCGCGGCCTCGTTCCTCGGGGCGTACCTGAACCTCCAGTTCGACTTCGAGGTGACGCCGGGCCGCACGGTGGTGCTGTTCGCCGCGATCCTGCTGCTGCACGGCCTGCTGAACACCTTCGGCGTCCGGATCGTCGGCCTGCTGAACAGCGTGAGCGTGTGGTGGCACGTGCTGGGCGTGGCGGTGATCGTGGGAGCGCTGACCTTCGTCCCCGACCAGCACCAGTCGGCGTCCTTCGTCTTCGGCGAGTTCGTGAACAACACGGGCTGGGGCAGCGGGACGTACGTCGTCCTCCTGGGTTTGCTGATGGCCCAGTACACCTTCACCGGCTACGACGCCTCGGCCCACATGACCGAGGAGACGCACGACGCGTCGACGGCGGGCCCGAAGGGCATCGTGCAGTCGATCTGGACGTCATGGATAGCGGGCTTCGTCCTGCTGCTCGGCTTCACCTTCGCGATCCAGTCGTACGACGGTGCTCTCGGGTCCGCGACGGGCGCGCCGCCGGCCCAGATCCTGCTGGACGCGCTGGGCGCGACGGCCGGCAAGCTGCTGCTGCTCGTCGTGATCGGAGCCCAGCTGTTCTGCGGCATGGCGTCCGTGACCGCCAACAGCCGCATGATCTACGCCTTTTCCCGCGACGGCGCCCTGCCGTACTCGCATGTGTGGCACTCGGTGAGCCCGCGCACCCGCACGCCCGTGGCCGCGGTGTGGCTGGCGGCGGGCGGCGCGCTGGTCCTCGGCCTTCCGTACCTGATCAATGTCACCGCGTACGCCGCGGTGACCTCGATCGCCGTGATCGGCCTCTACATCGCGTACGTCATCCCGACGCTGCTGCGGCTGCAGAAGGGCGAGGCCTTCGAACGGGGCCCGTGGCACCTCGGCCGCTGGTCCCGGGTCGTGGGCGTGGTCTCGGTGGTGTGGGTCGGCGTCATCACGGTCCTGTTCATGCTGCCCCAGGTCTCCCCGGTGACATGGGAGACCTTCAACTACGCGCCGGTCGCCGTCCTCGCGGTCCTCGCCTTCGCGACGACCTGGTGGCTGGCCTCGGCCCGCCACTGGTTCCTCAACCCCGACCACGAGCGGACCAAGGCCCGCGAGGCGGCCCGCGCGAACGCCCCCGAACCGGTCGATCCCTAACACTCCGGACCCGTTCGGGACCCACATCGCCCCGTCCTTGTCATCCGCCACGGCCGTGTCCCCGATACCCGATCGGAGACACGGCCTCGTCCGGCTATGCTCGGGGTGGCAACATCGCCTGGGCCCTTAGCTCAATTGGCAGAGCAGTGGACTTTTAATCCATTGGTTGTGGGTTCGAGTCCCACAGGGCCTACACGAAGGACCCCAGCTCAGTGCGGAAATGAGCTGGGGTCCTGTGCGTTCCGGCCAGAGGCCGTTCCTCGGTGGATGGTTGGGCGCCTTCAGGCCTTCGGCTCGCCCTCCTCGGGCTCGTCGTCGGCCGGCTCCGGCATGGCGATGACGTACGTCCCCTTCGCGGGCAGAGTAGCGACGAGCCCACGTTTCCGGAGCTCGACGATGGCGCGACGCACGGTGCCGATGCTCACGCGGTGCAGCTCCGTCATGGCTCGCTCGCCCGGCAGCGCGGCCCCCTGGGGCAAGGTGCCGGACGCGATGTCCGCCGCGATGGTGTCGGCGAGTTTCACGTACTCGTAGCGCGGAAGCTCACTCATCCTTCTACGGTGCCGCAGCCCAACGCATGTCGCAGGGGCGGAACGCGTCCTGACGCGGTGGGACGTGCAAGGACGTAGAGGGGTGCAGGGGGACGCAGTTGCCGGTATGGTCGAAACGACAAGACCCCGGCGAGGTGGCTAGACCTCCCGGGGCACGGCCAACGCTTGCTTGGAGCGTCGACATGCACGACCTTATCCGCCGCACCCTCGAATGGCTGCGCCTCTTCTTCGCCCCGGGAACAGGGAAACGGCGCCGACCTCGCCGTCACTCCTGTCCCCACCTCCACCTCACCGCCGTACACCGCCCTTCCGTACCTCTGCCGCAGCACCGCTCCCCGTACGGCCTCGCCACCCCCCTCGACGGCACCGACTCCGCCCTCGTACGCCCCTACCTCACCGCCCACGAACAGGAAGCCGTCCTCCAGCACCACCGCTGCCTCGCCCTCGTCCTCGCCGCCGACTTCGGGATCGACCTCGACCGGCACCTGATCGGCGCGCAGGAGGTGGCTGCCTGATGGACCACACCACCGACCACACGACGGCATCCGCGTTCCCCCGCCTGCTGCCCTGGCCGTCCCCCGACGGCAAACCCTGCTACCTGGTGACGGACAGCCGCGGCGGGTATCTGTCCCGCCTCGCCGACGACCTGGAGGCCACTCAACTGGCCACCGGCGCCGACGTTCTGGGCCTCGCCCGCGCGGTGCTGGACGATCCCGCGTCGCCGTACACCGAGGTCCGGTACGCCGGTCTCCGGCTGGCCGAGTGCCTGACCGACGCGCTGCGCGTCGCCGAGTCCCGGGGCTTGCGCCTGCCGGATCCGGACGCCGAGGACACCGAGGATGCCGGGGAGCGGGAAGCCGCACACGATCGGCCCGTGCGGAGTCGGAGGGCCGGGCTATGGTCGTAAGCACGAAGCGTCGAAGGAGGCCATCGGTCATGACCGCCCACGCAGCCGAACCGACATCGGCCGTTCCCCCCATGCCAGAGCGGACACCGAAGGCGCTGCGTGAGGCGATCGCCCGATACGCCCCCCAGCTCCTGCCCGACTTCGACGAGCACTGGAAACGGGCCATCGCCGACACCTACGACATCAGCCCGCTACCCGCGTTCCTGGCCCGCTGGTGGGTCGAGTACTCGATCGCCCGCGATCCTGAGCTCGACGCTCATGTGGCCGATCTCCACCACCGCGCGGCAGAGTCCGCCGATTACTCGGAGGCCAAGGCCCTTCTCGAAGAGGTGTCGAGGATCCGCCACAGCGCGCGGGAGCTGGAGCCCGGCCAGTGACCGACCCGTTCATGGGGCCACCCTGGCAGATGGACTGGCGGCTCGATGCCCTCGCCTGCCGCGATGCGCTGCCTGAGCATGTGCGGAAGTCGGTGGACGAGGCCCGCGCCGAACTCGTCACCGCGAAGGATCCGTACTTCCGGGGGATCGACGCCGATGGCGACCTCCCGGGAACCATGTATGTCGAACCGGTGCGGTCCACCGATCCCAAGGGGCCGAACGTCCTGTGGAGTTCAGCAACGGCAGCATCTGAAGATCTCCCCTGGCCGCGAAGGGTCCAACGCCCATAAGAACTGGGTGCGCGACCACGGTGCCGGCGACGGTGATCCTGCATAGCCTGACGCGGAGTTGAAAGGCCTCGCCGCCTTGGGTGGCGAGGCCTTTCGGGGGTCAGGGGATCCTCAGCCGGCGTCGGCGTCGGTCATCGCCTCACGTACCAGTGCCGTGTCCACGAACTGCTCGAACCGTACGATCCGGCCGCCGCGTACGACGAAGTGGTGGGCGACGCGGACGTTGATGGGCTTGCCCGTGGCCTTGTTGGTGGCGGTGTAGCGGGCCAGGACCACGACGTTCTCGCCGTCGACGACGTACGTGTCGTCGTGGGCCGCCCAGTCATCCCACTCCTTGGCGAGCTGTTCCATCACGTGGGAGGTCACGCCGTCGGGGGTGCGGTAGGTGCCGGCGAGGGGGAAGCCCGCCATCTCGGTCCACTCCACGTCGGGGGCGAGGGTGGCGCGGAGGGCTTCGAGGTCGCCGGCGGCCGAGGCCAGGTACTGGCGGCGGACCACGTCGGCCGGGGCGGCGGAGGTGGCGAAGGCGGCGGCGGAGTCGCTGGTGTCGCCGGTGTCGGTGGGTGTCATGGTGGTCAGCCCCACTTCATTTCGCCCTTGGCGACCTTCGCGCCGATCTGGGCGGCGATCAGCATGCCGTTGTCGGGGTAGCGCCGGACGAGTGCCTCGGTCAGGGCCGGGCCGTCCGCCGCGGTCGCGAGCTCCTCGTCGAAGGCGAGGAGGTAGTCGCGGGTGGCGGTGATGGCGGAGGCGTCGGCGGGGGTGCCGGGCAGGCGGTGGCCGGGGACGACCAGCTGCGGGTCCAGGGCGGCCATCTCGTCCAGGAGCTTGATCCAGGCGGAACGGTCCTCGGGGGCGGCGGTGTCGGCCACCCAGACGTGTTCCTTCTGGAACAGCAGGACGCCGCCGAGGATCGCGCGCTGCTCGGCCTGCCACAGGTAGTGGCGGTCGGGCAGTTCGGCCGGGCCGCCCTTCAGCTCGAAGTGGTGGCCTTCCAGGGTGAGGTCGCCGGTCAGCGGGGTGATGTCGACCAGGCGCGTGGGCAGGTTGGGGCCGAGGGAGGCCCACGCCTTGAGCTTGCCCTCGTAGGAGTGCTGGATGTGCTCGATGACCTGTGGGGTGGCGACGAAGGCGGCGTCCGGGAAGGCGTCGGCGAGTACTTCGGCGCCGAAGTAGTAGTCCGGGTCGCCGTGGCTGAGGAAGACGGTGGTCAGCTGCTTGCCGGAGTCCAGGACGGCGGCGGCCAGACGGTGGCCGTCGGCCCGGGTGAAGCCGGTGTCGACCAGCAGTGCCTCGCGCTCGCCGGTGACGAGGGTGGCGGTCTTGTTCTTGGTGCCGGCGGGGAAGTCGAGGTCGAGGACGGTGAATTCGAGCATGCTCATGCGGGTGCTCCTTGAGGGGGACGGCGGGGGTCTCGGTGCCCGCCAGCGCGAGCCATTCATCTGACTGAACAGTATCTGCTTCGTCAGGTATTTCCCCGAAGGTGTGTGATCGGCGCCACTTTCTGTCCACGGGTGCCATGGCGTCAGGCCTGCCGCCCGCCCGGCTGGCGCTCGCGCCGTCGACGCCCGCCCTCCCGGCCGGCGCTCAGGGCAGCCGGGGCAGCATGTCCCGCGCCGCGTGGCTCAGGATGCGCAGGTCCTCCGCGAACCGCTCACGGTCCGCCTCGGGCAGCGGCTCCACGAAGTACCGCTTGATGTTCTCCACGTGCACCCGGGAGGCACCCACCGCGGTCTCCTCCCCCAGCCCGGTCAGCCGCACCAGCCGCCCGCGCCGGTCGCCGGGGTCCTCCACGCGTTCGACCAGCCCGGCCGCCTCCATACGGTCCACCAGCCGCGTCGCCCCGCCCGTGGTCAGCACCTGCTCCTGGGCGATGGCCCGCATCGACAGACCCGGCTCGGGCGCCCGTCCCAGGATCAGCAGCACCTCGTACGTCAGATGGCTGATCCCGCACTCCACCTCCAGCGAGCGCCCCAGGATGTACTCCAGCCGGTTGGCCGCCCCCTGCAACCGCCCGAAAGCCAGGACCAGCTCGTGATCCGCGGCCTCCTTCGCCGTCGAGATCCCCGCGTGTTCGCTCACAGCCCCAGCGTCCCTTTCGTCGTCCCGGCAGCCCTGAACCGATTTTCGTCGTCCCCGGCAGCCCTGCCCCGATCATGCCCGGGTGCCCGCTCGCCCGACCGCCCCCACCCCCATCATCTAGCGTTGCCGCATGTGGAAAACGGTCCAGCGGGCCGCGTGGGCCACCTTGCATCTTGTCGTGGCCGCCGCGATGGCGTTCGGCGTGTGGATATTCATCACCGTTCTGCTGATCACCGCCACCGGTACGGTCGCGGTCGTCGGCGCCTGGATGCTGCCCGAGACGGTGCTGCTGATCCGGCGGATCGCCGGGGCCAAGCGAGGGCTGACCACCGCGTGGACGGGGCGGCGGATTCCCGAGGCGTACCAGAGCATCAGCGGGACGCTGCGGGAGCGGTTGCGGATCGCCGTACGCGACCCCGGTACGCACACCGACCTGCGCTGGATGCTCGCCTACTACTTCTACGGTGCTCTCGTCTTCCTCGCGCTGCCGCTGTGGCCCGTGGGGCTGGTCGTCGACGGCGTGTGGTGCGGGCTGCTGCGGCGGCCCGCGGTGGTGCTGCCGTTGATCGTGCGGCTCGCGGACCTGGAGGCCGGCTGGACGACCGCCCTGCTCATGCCCTCCCCGAAGGCGCAGCTCGCCGCGCGGGTCGAGGAACTGAAGGAGACCCGCGCGGACGCGATCGCCGCGCACGGTGCCGAACTGCGCCGTATCGAGCGGGATCTGCACGACGGCGCGCAGGCACGGCTGGTCGCCCTGTCCATGCGGATCGGGCTCGCCAAGCGGGCCTACGACCGTGATCCCGCGGCCGCGCGCAAGCTCCTGGACGACGCCCAGGACCAGGCCGAACAGGCACTCACGGAGCTGCGGCACGTCGTACGCGGCATCCACCCGCCGATCCTCACCGACCGCGGCCTGGTCGGCGCGGTGCGGGCGCTGGCCGCGAGCAGCGGTCTGGCGGTGTCGGTGGACGACGGCGGCCTGGAGGAGGGCGTCCGCGCGCCCGCGGCCGTGGAGGCCGCCGCGTACTTCGTGATCGCCGAGTCGCTGACCAACGTCGCCAAGTACAGCGGTTCCACGCGGGCCGAGGTGCGCCTCGCCCGCACCCGGCGCAGCCTGACGGTGTACGTCCGCGACGAGGGCCAGGGCGGCGCCGACGAGTCCGCCGGCTCGGGACTGCTCGGCATGCGCCGACGGGTCGCGGCGCTCGACGGGACGTTCGACGTCACCAGCCCCGTCGGGGGGCCGACCGTGATCGAGGTGGAGTTGCCGTGCGTGTGGTGATCGCCGAGGACAACGCCCTCCTTCGGGAGGGCCTTGTGCTGTTGCTGACCTCTGCCGGGCACGAGGTGGCGGCCGTCGTCGGCTCCGGGCCGGAGGTCCTGCCCGCGTTGCTGGAGCATCGGCCGGATGTGGCGGTGCTGGATGTGCGGATGCCGCCGGGGTTCCGGGACGAGGGTCTGCGTGCGGCGCTGGCCGCGCGGGGCGGGGCCGCCGTCGGTGACGGCGGCCCCGGGGGTGTCGCGGGTGAGGGCCTGTCCGGCGGATCAGGTCGCAGACGCGGGGCTCACCTGCGTCGATGAGGCGCCGCCGATTTCCTGCGACCTGATCCGCCGGACAGGACCTAGCGGGCGGAGACCGGCTCGGGTTCGGGCCGCCGGGCCGCCTCCGTGTCGCCGACCGGGTGCCGGCGGCTGAGCTTCTCGCCCTCGACGTCGATGTCGGGGAGCAGCCGGTCCAGCAGGCGGGGCAGGTACCAGGCCTTGTCGCCGAGGAGGGAGAGGATCGCGGGGACGATCGCCATCCGGACGACGAAGGCGTCGAAGAAGACCGCGATGGCCAGGCCGAAGCCGATCATCTTGATCATCGACTCGCCGGCGCCGATGAAGCCGGAGAAGACGGCCATCATGATCAGAGCCGCGGCCACGACCACCCGGGCGCTGTGCCGGAACCCGGTGACGACCGCCTGCTTGGCCCCGTCGCCGTGGACGTACGCCTCCCGCATCCGCGAGACGAGGAACACCTCGTAGTCCATGGCCAGGCCGAACACGATGCCCACCAGGAAGATCGGCATCATGCTCATGATCGGGCCGGTGGTCTCCACGCCGAGGAGTTCGGCGCCGTGGCCCTGCTGGAAGACCGCGACCACCGCGCCGAGGGCGGCGAGGACGGAGAGCAGGAAGCCGAGCGCCGCCTTCAGCGGGACGAGCAGCGAGCGGAAGACCAGCAGCAGGAGCACGATCGCCAGACCGACGACGACCGCGAGGTAGGGGATCAGCGCGGACTGCACCTTCTCGGCGACGTCGATGTCGAGGGCGGTCTTGCCGGTCACCTCGAAGGACGCCCCGGAGGTCTTGGACTCGATGCCCGGGCGTTCGTCGCGGATGGTCTGGACGAGGTCCTTGGTCTTCTCGTCGGTCGGCGCGGTGGACGGGGTGACGGAGAACACCGCGGTGTCCCCGGCCTGGTCGAAGCGGGCGGGCGAGACGGAGACGACTCCGTCGGTGGCGGCGATGTCCTTCGAGATCCTCGCTACGGCCGACTTCGCGTCGTCGGCTCCCTTGGCGTCCACGACGATGCTGAGGGGCCCGTTGAACCCGGGGCCGAAGCCCTCGGCGAGGGCGTCGTACGCCCGGCGCTCGGTGGTGGAGGTGGCCTTGGCCTCGTCGCCGGGCATGCCCAGCTGGAGGTCCATCACCGGGGTCGCCATCACGCCCAGGCCCGCCACGCCGAGCAGCAGCACGGGGAGGGGATGGCGTACGACGATCCGGGCCCAGCGCGAGCCGCCGTTCTCGGTCTGCTGCTGCTTCCTGCGGCTGCGCCTGCTGTTCCGGCGGACCCCGCGCGCGAGCACGGCGTTCGCCCAGAAGCCGAGCACGGCCGGGACCAGGGTGAGGCAGATCAGTACGGAGACGAGGACCGCGCCGGCCGCGGCCAGCCCCATCTTGGTGAGCAGCGGGATGCCGACCACCGAGAGCCCGGCCAGCGCGATCACCACGGTCAGCCCGGCGAAGACGACCGCCGAACCGGCCGTACCGGCGGCCATGCCCGCCGCCTCCCGCGGGTCGTGCCCCTTGGCACGCTCCTCCCGGTAGCGGGACACGACGAACAGCGCGTAGTCGATGCCACAGGCGAGGCCGAGCATGGTGGCCAGCGTGCCGGTTGTGTCCGACAGGCCGAAGGTGCTGCTCAGGGCCATGATCGAGGCCATGCTGAGGCCGACGCCGAGGATCGCGGTGAGCAGCGGCAGTCCGGCGGCGGCGAGCGAGCCGAACGTGATGAGCAGGACCAGGGCGGCGATCGCGATGCCGATGGCCTCCGCGCTGCCGCCCGCCGAGGGCTGGGTGGCGAGGGCGTCCCCGCCGACCTCGATGGTGAGCCCCGCGTCCCGGGCCACGTCGATGGCGCTTTCCAGGTGCTTCTTGCTCGCGTCGGTCAGGTCGGCCGCGGGCACCTTGAAGGAGACCGTCGCGTACGCCGTCGTCGCGTCCTTGCTCACCGCCTTCGCCTGGAAGGGGTCGACGGTACTGGCGACCTGCGAGCTGTCGGCGGCCTCGTCGACGAGCTTCTCTATCGCCGCCTTGTTCTCGGTGGCGGTGACCTTCTCGCCGTTCGCGGCGACGAAGACGATCCGGGCGCTCGCCCCGTCCGCCGCCGACCCGGGGAAGCGCTCTTCGAGCAGGTCGAAGGCCTTCTGGGACTCGATGCCGGGCATGGTGAACCCGTCGGAGGCGGCGGCGGGCGCTTTGGCGGCGGCGACGCCTACGGCGGCCAGGGCCGCGATCCAGAGCAGGGTGACGAACCAGCGCCATCTGAAGGCCAGTCGGCCTACGTGGTACAGGAAAGTGGCCATGGCAGGGATTGCCTCCACAACAGCGGGACGGGGCGGAAAACGGTGGGATCCGTGTGATCTCCACGATTCCGTCCGCCGTGTGTGGCCACGAGGGAGTGGGTTACCGAGTGTGGGGTGTAGCGGGCTACACCCTCAGCCCGCGTGACGTCCCGTCAGCTCGCCGAGCGGCAGCGTGTGCTGGGTCTGCAGGACCTTCGCGCGCAGGTACCGGACGTTGTGCGTGTTCTGGAAGACGCCGGTGGGCACCCGGTCGCGGACGTGGATGCCGAGGTCCCTCAACTGCCCTGCCTTGTCGGGGTTGTTGGACAGCAGGTCGAGGCTGCTGATGCCGAGGGCCTGGAGCATCTGGGCGGCCGCCGTGTAGTCGCGGGCGTCCTCGGGCAGGCCCAGCGCGGTGTTGGCGGCGTAGGTGTCGAGGCCCTGGTCCTGGAGGGCGTACGCGTCGAGCTTGTTGTAGAGGCCGATGCCGCGGCCCTCCTGGCGGAGGTAGAGCAGCACGCCGCCGCGGTCGGCTATCCGCTCGACGGCCTCGCGCAGCTGCGGGCCGCAGTCGCAGCGGGCCGAGCCGAAGACGTCGCCGGTCAGGCACTCGGAGTGCAGGCGGACGAGGGGGGTGGGGGTGGCGGTCGCGGTGGTGCCGGTGGCCGGGTTCCCGAGGATGATCGCCACGTGTTCCTGGCCGTCGGCCAGGCCGTGGAAGGTGACGACTTCGGTGTCGACGCTGTAGCCGTCGTGGAAGCGCAGCGGTACGCGGACGCGGGAGCGGGGGGTGGCGGCGGGGAAGTCGGGCATGCGGGTTCTCCCGGGTCCGGTGGTCAGAAGCGCGGGATCTGCTTCAGTTTTGAAGCAGATCCACGAGTTGGACCCTACCCCATGCTTTAAATTTGAAGCAATCGGTTTGTGGTGCGGCTCACGAGCAGGAAGGGGACGAGCGCCGGCGCCACGGGACCCCCTCCGGCGCGGACTGGGCGTCGTCGCCCTGGAGGCCCTCGGCGATGCCCGTGCAGATCTCCTCCAGCTGCTCCACCTGTTCGTCGGTGAGCCGGTCGAAGAGGGAGGCGCGGACCGTCTCGACATGGCCGGGCGCGGTCTGCTCCAGGATCGTCATGCCCTCGTCCGTCAGGACCGCGACGGTGCCGCGCTTGTCCCAGCGGCAGTCCTCGCGCCGCAGCAGCCCGTCCTTCTCCAGGCGCGTCACGGCGTACGTCAGCCGGCTGCGGGTGATCTTCAGCTTCTCCGCGAGATCGGTCATGCGCAGCCGGTGCTCGGGCACCTCGGAGAGGTAGGCCAGGATGGTGTAGTAGAGGTGCGGCATGCCGGCCTCCTGCTGGAGCTGCCGGTCGATCGCGTCCTCCAGGAGTTGCGTCGCGGCGATGTACGCGCGCCAGGCGCGCTGCTCCTTCGGGGTGAGCCAGCGAGTCGTCATGCCCCCAGTGTAGGTTTGCTTCAAACTTGAACCAAGCCCGCCGTGACATGAACCACGCCCGGCGTGACATGAACCAAGCCCGCCGTGCCGCCGCCTTCGAGAGGGACCGCGCCGATGCCCCACCCGTACGTCCTCCTCTCCGCCGCCGTCTCCCTCGACGGCTACCTGGACGACACCGGCCCCGACCGCCTGCTGCTCTCCGGCCCGGCCGACTTCGACCGGGTCGACGAGGTGCGGGCGTCCGTCGACGCGATCCTGGTCGGCGCGGGGACGATTCGTGCCGACAATCCGCGGCTGCTCGTCAACTCGGCGGAGCGGCGGGCGGCCCGGGTGGCCGCGGGCAAGCCGGAGTATCCGCTGAAGGTCACGGTCAGCGGGTCGGGGGACCTGGACCCGGCCGCGAACTTCTGGCACACGGGCGGCGAGAAGATCGTCTATACGACGGAGAAGGGCGCGGCCCGGGCTCGTGCGGTGGGACTGGCGGCGGACGTGGTGCCCCTCGGTGCCGACCTCGACTGGCGGCGGTTGCTGGAGCACCTGCACGACGTCCGTGGGGTCCGGCGCCTCATGGTCGAGGGCGGCGGGCAGATCCACACCCAGCTGCTGCGGCAGGGACTCGCCGACGAACTCCAGCTGGTGCTGGCCCCGCTGTTCGTGGGCGACCCGGACGCGCCCCGCCTGTTCGGCCCCGGCCCCTACCAGGGCGGACGCCTCCGGCTGGTCTCCACCCGGCCGGTCGGGGACGTCGTCCTGATGCGCTACGAGCCGACGGCACCGGGCAGCGGCCCGCACGCCTCCGCCGCCGACCACCACTGGCTCGCCCTCGCCTGCGAACTGGCGGCCCTGTGTCCGCCCTCGGACACGGCGTTCAGCGTGGGGGCGGTGGTCGTGGCGGCCGACGGTACGGAGCTGGCGCGCGGCCACTCACGGGAGGGCGACGACCCGGTCGTCCACGCGGAGGAGGCGGCCCTCGCGAAGATCACGCCGGGTGACCCTCGGCTGGCCTCCGCGACGGTGTACAGCAGCCTGGAACCGTGCGCCCGCCGCGCGTCCCGGCCGGCGCCGTGCGCGCGGCTGATCCTGGACGCGGGGGTACGGCGGGTGGTGACGGCGTGGCGCGAGCCGGACACGTTCGTCGCGGGGGCGGACGGGAGCGAGGTGCTGGTGGCGGAGGGTGCGACGGTCGTCGTGCTCCCGGAGTACGAGGCCGTGGCGAAGGCGCCGAATCGGCATCTGCTGGGCTGAAGGGGCGTTTGCGAGGGGGTGAGGCTCACGTCTCGGTCCACCGAAACGGGTGGTGGGTGGGCATAGGCCGGGGGTCTGGGGGCGGAGGAGCCCCCTGCCCTCGCGGTGTTCTGGGAGACGCTCACGCACGCGGACAATCCGGGCAGCCGGCGCCGATGCGACTTCCGTCCCGCGGATGGCGTACACTGAAGACACAACGACGCGGGGTGGAGCAGCTCGGTAGCTCGCTGGGCTCATAACCCAGAGGTCGCAGGTTCAAATCCTGTCCCCGCTACTGAAGGCCGAGGGCCGGAATCCAGAAATGGGTTCCGGCCCTCGGTGTATGTGTGCGTCGGATGTGTACGCTGGCGCCGCATCTCCAGCCTGTGGGTCGTTCTCCAGGTACTCCCCGTCCTGCTGATCGTCAGGGGAGTCTTCTACGACCTCCTCGCCCCGCACGCCTTCACCGCGATCCCCTTCCTCACCACCGCCCCGCTCGTCGCTGCGCCGGTCTACTCGCTGAGCGGCACCGTCGTGACCGGGGGCGGGGCCCTGATCGCCACGTACGCGGTCGATGCCCGGTACGGACTCGCCGCGGACGCCGACACGGTCACCGAGGTGGTCACCGTGGCCGCGGTCGCCGTGCTGGCCGCCGTCATCAACCGTGTCGTACGCCTGGGGGAAGGGCGCCTCGCCTCCGCGCGCGAGATCGCCGAGGCCACCCAGCGCGCGGTGCTGCCCGAGCCCGCCGGACGGATCGGCGGGTTCGACAGTCCGTACGGCGTCCGGCTCGTCGTCGGCGACGTGCGGGGCAAGGGGATGGGGCGGGATCGAGGCCTTCGAGGGGTTCATGGCGGCCGTGCGCGGTTTCCCGGCCAGGGCCACGCTGCTCCTGCACACCGACGGGCTGTCCGAGGCGCGGAACGCCCGCGGGGAGTTCTACGACCCCGAGGCGCGGCTCGCGGGGTGCACCTTCCGTGTGTACGACGACCCTCAGGGTCCGTTGTTACGAGAGGTGATCGGATGAGAGCCCTCCGCATAACAACTGACGCACCGTCAGTACCCGTGGGGTTGCTGAGGCTTGGCCAACTCGCCCGTTTTTCGCCGGTCATGGGCCGTAAGTCCTGCGCGGAAAGGTTAATGATCAAGAGGAACAGCTTGGAATCCAGGCCCCGCGTCTATTAACGTTCGATAACGCAGCGCGGTCGTCCCAGCCGTCACAAGAGTCGGCTCCGTGCGCACGCGCCGAATCCCGCAAGGGAACCGGGGAACCACCAATTGGGGTGAATCGCGCGGATATCACCGTGAAGTCACGGCCGGTATACGCGCGTAGGAGACCTTCCTGCTCCGAACCCGTCAGCTAACCCGGTAGGCGAGAAGGAAGGAAAGGAGCACGCCCACGTGGCGTCCAACCGGCCTGCCCCAGAAGCCCCGTTCGTGCCGAGCCAGCGCGACACCGAGACATTCGGCTACGGCACCTACAGCACCGACGAGGGCCCCTGGACGGAGTGGAATCCCACCGAGGAGTCCCTCCCACCCGTACGTGGCCGGCATCGCGTCGCCAAGCAGCGCGGCGGACTCGCGCGCGGCGGACTCGCCCGCAGCTCCACCGTCCTCGGCGTCGGCGTCATAGCCGCTGTCGGCGCGGGCGGCATGGCCAGCGCGCAGACCGGCAAGCCGCCGGTGTCGATCTCCATCCCCGACCTGCCCAACGTGGGCTCCCTCATCTCCGACGACTCGGACGCCGCCGAGGACTCCGGCACCGCGCTCAGCAGCGTCAGCGTGGCCTCCGCCGACACCGAGAAGAGCACGGCCGACGCCGGCGAGGTGCTGCGCACCCGGATCATGGCCCAGGCCGAGCAGCAGCAGGACCAGGTCGAGAGCAAGGCCGCGGCCGACGCCGTCGCCGAGGCCGAAAAGGCCGCCGCCGACGCGGCCGCCAAGGCGGAGCAGGAGGCCGAGGCCAAGGCCGCCGCCGCGAAGAAGAAGGCGGAGGAGGAGGCCGCGCAGAAGGCCGAGGCCGCGCGCCTCGCCGAGCTGGCCAAGCAGTTCACGCTGCCGACCTCCTCGTACACCATCACCTCCACCTTCGGCCAGGCCGGCTCCCTGTGGTCCTCCGGCTACCACACCGGCCTCGACTTCGCCGCGCCCACGGGCACGCTGATCAAGGCCGTCCACACCGGGACGATCACGCAGGCCGGCTGGGACGGGTCGTACGGCTACAAGACCGTGCTCACGCTCGATGACGGCACCGAGATCTGGTACGCCCACCAGTCCTCGATCAGCGTCAGCGTCGGCCAGAAGGTCAACACCGGTGACGTGATCGGGCGCGTGGGTGCGACGGGGAACGTGACCGGGGCGCATCTGCACCTCGAGGTCCACACCGACGGTTCCGGCTCCGGGATCGACCCGATGGCGTGGCTGCGGAGCAAGGGCCTCAACCCCTGACCGTCGTGTTCCCGTTCATTGAATCCCGGCGGTCCTGACGGCATCCCCCCGACGTCAGGGCTGCCGGTCCGTTTTGCGGGGGCGGTCAGCGGTTACGGGGCTCTTGTTTACGGGGTTTTTGCGGGTGACCGTGGAATCGCGGGATCCGGTGCGGCCGTTGAGGTGAAGTATGACTTCTTCCTCTCCGTCTTCGTCTTCGTCCCCCTCTCCTTCGCTGTCGCTCCGCAAGCTCGGCTCATCGGACCTCGAGGTCTTCCCGCTGTCCCTCGGCGGCAACGTCTTCGGCTGGACCGCCGACGAGGCGGCCTCCTTCGCCGTCCTGGACGCGTACGCCGCCGCGGGCGGCAACTTCATCGACACCGCCGACTCCTACTCGGCGTGGGTCGAGGGCCACCGGGGCGGCGAGTCCGAGACCGTCGTCGGCAAGTGGGCCAAGGCACGCGGCAACCGCGCGGACGTGGTGATCGCGACCAAGGTGAGCCAGCACCCCGAGTACCAGGGCCTGACCGCCGCCAACATCAAGGCCGCCGCCGACGCCTCCCTGCGGCGCCTCGGCACCGACTACATCGACCTCTACTACACGCACTTCGACAAGCCGGACGTGCCGGTGGAGGCGATCATCGGCGCGCTCGACGAGCTGGTGCAGGCGGGCAAGGTGCGGTACATCGGCGCGTCCAACATCTCCCCGGAGCGGCTCGAGGCGTCCCTCGCCTTCTCCGACCGGGAGGGCCTGGCGCGGTACGTCGCCCTCCAGCCCCACTACAACCTGGTCTCCCGCGACACGTACGAGGGCGAGCTCCAGGACCTGGCCGAGCGCTCCGGCCTCGCGGCCGTCCCGTACTCCGCGCTCGCCTCCGGCTTCCTCACCGGCAAGTACCGGCCCGGCACGACCGTCGACAGCCCGCGGGCCGGCGGCGCCTCCAAGCACCTCGACACCGAGCGCGGCCGGAACGTCCTCACCGCCCTGGACGAGATCGCCCGGTCCCACGACGTGCCGGTCGCCACGGTCGCCCTGGCGTGGCTCGCGGCCCGGCCGACGGTGGCGGCGCCGATCGCGTCCGCACGCACGGTCGAGCAGCTGCCGGCGCTGGTGGGGGTGGCGGAGCTGGCCCTGACGGAGGCGGAGGTCGCGCGGTTGACGGAGGCGTCGGCCTGATCTCCGGCGGGCACTTCTCGGTGTCAGTCGGTGCGCTTCCCGGTGTCCGGCGGTGCGCTTCCTGATTACATCCGATACGGGTTGTACGAGCTGTAGGAGGGATACGGCACCGCCGGATACGCGGCAGGCACCGCCGGATACCCGTACACCCCGTACACCGGCCACGGCGGCGCGGTCACCGCCACCGGCGGTGCCGTCTCCCGTGCCGCGTGGTCCAGCGCGGGGCGCGCCACCTCCCGGCGCCACCACAGCTCGGCCAGCAGCTCCCGTTCCCGTACGACGAAGTCGGCCTCGGCCCGCCCGAGGCGCCCCCGATGCCGCAGGAAGGCCAGCGAGGTCGCGTACGCCTCGTACTGCGCCACCGCCCGCGCCGCGGGCCGACCGAAGTGCCGGCGGGCGTACTCGCGGGCCAGCCGCCGTGCCCGCATCGAGCCGAGCGCGTACGGCTCGGTCGGCGACAGCCAGCCCGCCACCGCGTACGCGGGCAGCTCTTCCCGTACGGTCTTCAGCTCACGCTGCCGGGTCCAGATGACGAGCCAGGTCAGCAGCCCGAAGGCGGGCACCATGAAGGCCGCGTAGACCGCGAAGAACCCGTACTCGCCGAACGTCGAGGAGCCGTTCCAGATCGCGTGCATGCCCATCGCGAGCAGCAGCCCGGACAGCGGCAGCAGGACGCGCCGCAGGTGGTGGCGTTCCGCCGAGAGCGCGGAGATGCCGAAGCCGATGCCGGTGAGGACGGTGAAGAGCGGGTGCGCGAACGGCGACATGATGATCCGCACGAAGAAGGTCGCCGCGGTGACGGAGGCGATCCCGGTGTCGCCGGTGAGCTGGTCGGTGCCGAAGGCGGTGCCGAGGTAGAGGATGTTCTCGGTGAAGGCGAAGCCGGTGGCGGTGACCCCGGCTATCACCACCCCGTCGACGATCCCGGTGAAGTCACGGCGCCGGAAGAGGAAGACGAGTAAAACGGCCGCGGCCTTGGCCGACTCCTCCACGACCGGCGCTATGACGGTCGCGCCGAGGGTGTCCGCGCTGGAGGGATCCGCCGTGGCCGTCGCTATCCATCTCGTCGCGAAACTGTTGGCGATGATCGCTATCAGCGCCGCTGCGCAGGCCCCCCAGGCGAAGGAGAACAGCAGGTTGCGCCAGGGGCCGGGCTCGACCCGGTCGAGCCAGCGGAAGGCCGTCATGAGGAGCGGCACGGGCAGGACGGCGAGTCCGAGCCCGACCAGGAACCCCTCCGTGCCGGTCTGCTCGCGCACCAGGGCGAGGATGACGAGCCCGGAGAGTGCGAGCAGGGTGCTCAGCCCGCCGTAACGCACCCACTTCCTCTGCCACCAGTGCGCGTGCCGCAGTGCGCCGCCGGCCGGATCACCGGGGTGCGTCGGGTAGGGGGGAACGGTGGCCACGGCATTGACCCTAACGAGGCAGAGGCGCCGTCCGCAGGGGGAGAGGGGGGTTCAGGCGCCGGTGGGGGGCTGGTCCTTGTGCACTACACGTTGCTCAGCAGGTTGCTCGGTGCGTTGTTCTACGAGGTGCTCTACGCCGTGCTCTACGCGGCGGAAGAGCAGGTCGTTCACGACATGACCCTTCTCCAGTCCCTGACCCTCGAAACGAGTCAGCGGCCGGAACTCGGGACGCGGCGCAAAACCGCCCCCGGGCTGTGTGTTCTCGAAGCCGGGGTGCGCCGTGAGCACCTCGAGCATCTGCTCCGCGTACGGCTCCCAGTCCGTCGCACAGTGCACGATCGCCCCCGGTGCGAGCCGGGTCGCGGCGAGGTCGAGGAACTCCGGCTGGATCAGCCGCCGCTTGTGGTGCCGCTTCTTGGGCCAGGGGTCGGGGAAGTACACGCGCAGACCGGCCAGGGCGTCGGGGGCGAGCATCTCCCGCATCAGGATGATGGCGTCGCCGTTGCCGACGCGGATGTTGGACAGGCCGTTCTGATCGGCGAGATTGAGCAGATTCCCCTGCCCCGGGGTGTGCACGTCCACGGCGAGGATGTTGGTGTCCGGGTCGGCACCGGCCATGCGGGCCGTGGCCTCGCCCATCCCGAACCCGATCTCGAGCACGACGGGATTGCCGTTCCCGAACAGCTCACCGAGATCGACAACGCGCTGCCCGTCGATGTCGAGCCCCCACTTGGACCACAACCGCTGCAACGCGTCCGCCTGCCCGGCCGTCACCCGGCTCCGCCGAGGCTGAAAGCTCCGAATCCGCCGCTCGAAGTGCGACCCCGCGGGATCAGCACTCGGACCATCGGGGAACCGCGGTTCCCCCTTGGCCCGAACATGCCGGGCGGAGGCCCCGGGCGGGTGCGGGACCTGGCGGGTTTCGGGGACATTGAGCGACTCAGACACAGTGAGCCCAATTTTACGGCCCGCTGGTTGGGCCGCTACTACCCAGCCCCGCCCGGCCCCTTTCCGCCCGTCCGGCGTTTGAGGACGAGGCCTTCGGGCCGAAGGGAGTCTGGGGCACGGCCCCGGCGGGGTCGAAGGGGCGCAGCCCCTGGGGACGGGACGGGACGGGACAGGACGGGAAGGGAAGGGAAGGGAAGGGAAGGGAAGGGAAGGGAAGGGAAGGGAAGGGCGGCGGGGGCGAGAACAGCCCTGCGGCGAGCGCGGCCGCAGCGGCTCCGCACCGTCACACAGACGGCAGCGCCGCCAACGCCCGTCGAGCCACCTCCCGCCCCACCGGCAGCGAAGCCGTCGCCGCAGGCGAAGGTGCGTTCAGTACGTGCACGGCCCGCGCCCCCTCCCGGATGAGGAAGTCGTCCACCAGAGTGCCGTCCCGAAGCACCGCCTGCGCCCGCACCCCCGCCGCCGCAGGCACCAGATCCCCTTCCTCGACCGCCGGCAACAACCGACGCACCGCCTCCACGAACGCCCCCTTGGACACCGACCGCCGCAGCTCCCCCGCCCCGTACCGCCAGTGCCGCCGAGCCATCCGCCACGCCCCCGGCCACCCCAGCGTCCCCGCCACCTCCCGAGGCCGGACCACACCCCACCCGTACCCCTCCCGGGCCAGCGCCGGCACCGCGTTGGGCCCGATGTGCACACCCCCGTCGATCCCGCGCGTGAGATGCACCCCGAGGAACGGAAACGCCGGATCCGGCACCGGATACACCAGCCCCCGCACCAGCGAGGCCCGCTCTCGCGCCAGCGAGTAGTACTCGCCCCGGAACGGCACGATCCGCATCCCCGGCTCGTCCCCCGTCATCCGCGCGATCTCGTCGCAGTACAGCCCGGCGCAGTTCACCAGCACCCGCCCCCGCACGACGTCCCCGCCCGCTGTCCGCACGGCCACTCCGAGCTCCGGCCGCCGATCCACCCGTACGACCCGCGCCCCGTACCGGATCTCCGCCCCCGACGCCTCGCCCAGCCGTCGCGCGACCTCGGCGAAGTCGCAGACCCCCGTCGTCCCGACGTGTATCGCGGCGAGTCCGCGCACCTCCGGCTCGTACTCCGCGATCTGGGCACCCCCCAGTTCCCGTACCGCGATCCCGTTCTCCCGGCCGCGCTGCACGAGCGCGTGCAGCCGCGGCAGCTCGGCCCGGTCGGTCGCGACGATCAGCTTTCCGGTGACGGCGTGCGGAATGTCGTACTCCGCGCAGAACTTGATCATCTCGGCGGCGCCCCGGACGGCGTACCGCGCCTTGAGGGAGCCGGGCCGGTAGTAGATCCCGCTGTGGATCACCCCGCTGTTGCGCCCGGTCTGGTGCCGGGCGGGCCCGCCCTCCTTCTCCAGCACCGTCACCCGCGTGCCCGGCGCGGCGCGCGTGATCGCATACGCCGTGGACAGGCCGACGATCCCGCCGCCGACCACCAGCACGTCACAGTCGTACGCGAGCTCCCGCACCTGCCGCGCCACCTGCACCACCTCCCGGCTTCGATAGTGCACTGCGCCACTGACAATGCGCTCAAACCCGGGAGGCGGACGGAGTGTTCCTGGGTCAGGCGGGCGCCATCAGCAGCGGCCGTGCCCGCTCCCGCAGCTCGACCACCCGCGGTTCGTCGCCGTACGGCTCCAGCCGGTGCAGGAGGTCCTTCACGTACTCGGTGGTACGCGCCGAGGAAATGCGCCCGGCGACCTCCACCGCCCGTACGCCCTGCTCGCATGCCGCGTCGAGATTGCCGGACTCGAGCTCGGCGACCGCCGAGACGACGAGGCGCAGGCCGTGCGAGCGTACGAACTCCTCCGTCGGCTTCGACAGGGCCTGCTCGGTGAAGCGGCGGACCTGGCGCGGTGCCTTCAGATCGCGGTAGCACTCGGCGGCGTCCGCGGCGAACCGGTCGTACGAGTAGAAGCCGAGCCAGGACGGGTCGTTGTCGCCCTCGCGGGACCGCTCCAGCCAGCCCTCCGCCGCCTTCAGGGCCGCGCCGGCCGCCTGGGCGTCACCCGCGCGCGCGTGGGCACGTGCCTCGACGAGCCGGAAGAAGCTCATGGTGCGGGCGGTGGCCAGGCCCCGGTTGCGCTCCAGGGCGGCCTGGGCGAGGTCGACGCCCTCGTCGCCGAAGCCGCGGTAGGTGGCCTGGAGGGACATGGAGGCCAGGACGTAGCCCCCGAGGGGGACGTCGGCCGCCGCACGGGCCAGCCGCAGCGCCTGGATGTAGTACCGCTGCGCGGCCTCCTGCTGGCCGGTGTCGAAGGCCATCCAGCCGGCGAGGCGGGTGAGCTCGGCGCTCGCCCCGAAGAGGGCTCTGCCGACCTCGTCGGAGTAGGAGCCGAGCAGGAGCGGTGCCGCCTCCACGCGCAGGCACTCGGGCACCATCGACGAACGCCAGTCGCCGCCTCCGTACTTGGAGTCCCAGCGCCTGGCGTCCTCCGCGGCCTCCCGCAGTTTCTGCACATCGCTGTGGCCGACTTTGAGCGGTGCGCCGGAGCCCTCGGCGGGGTTCACCTCGCGCGCCACCGAACTGTCGGCCGGGGTTATCAGCCACCGCGAGGCAGGCGTTGCGTATGCGCTTACTGCGAACGATCCGGCCAGCGACTGCCAGATGCCGCCGGAGCCGGCCCGGCGTCCTGCGAGGTCGAGTCGGTACAGCTCCGTGGCCGAGCGCACCGCCTGTCCGACGTCCCGGGGGAAGGCGAGGCCCACCTCGGGTGCGGGATCCGCGTCCGCCAGGCCGATCTCGTGGAGCGGCACTGGGCGGCCGAGCTTCTGCCCTATGGCGGCGGCGATGAGGTGCGGCGCGGCACCCTGCGGCACCATGCCCTTCGATACCCAGCGCGCCACCGAGGTCTTGTCGTAGCGAAGAGTCAACCCGCGTTGAGCGCCAAGGTCGTTGACGCGTCGGGCGAGTCCTGCGTTGCTGATTCCCGCGAGGGCGAGAACGGCGCCGAGTTTTTCGTTCGGCCCGCGTTGCTCCCTGGACATTGCGCCACCCCTCGACACAGACGGCTGCCGCGCTGGCATAACCATGCGGCATTCGTAAACCCAGCGTAGTTTGCCGCATCCCAAGCGTTAAGAGGCATTGTTCCGGATGGCGGGATTGTGGTCCGTACTGAAGTGCGGGCCCGATACGCGTAGTTGCGTCGTGCTCCCGCTGTGTGGCCGTGCGCCTGGGTGTGCGCTCTTCTCCGGCCATCGCGGGAGCGGTTCCATGGGCCGTGCGTGGGTCGGCCCGCTGTACTGGATCCAGTGGGCTGGGGGACACCGCCGCCTACATCCCCGCGGGCGGCGGAACGGCCCGGGGGGCGAACTCCGTCTCCCGGGCTGCGCGCTCGCCGGGCGGTGGGCGGAGCATGTACGGAGCGTGGGCAACGCCGTTCCGTTGACGCCGAATTGGCCGAAAATCGACCCTTCCCTGCATGGGTCCGCAGCCCTCTCACCATGGAACTTGAGGGCGCGCAGGGTGTTTTGGGGGAGCGAATCGGGGGCGCATTCGCGTCGCAGTCATTCTGCCGTACGTCCTCGATCACTGTGCCGTCGCCCCGCGATCTCCTTGCCTCGCCCGGGTGTTCGACGCGATGCGCGAGTCTCCGCCGGGGCGCATTCCGGGGAGCACAAGCGGCCCCACCGCCTCTCCGGTGCGCGTTCTTCATGGCAGCATGGTGCCGAGTTCGTACGGTGCACTGGTTGTCCACAGCCTGTGGAGGCGTCCATGCGGTGGTTGGTGGGATGGAGCAGCACCGCCGCGCGAGCAGTCGAGGCAGGCTCCGCGGGTGCGGTCGGACACGACGGCGAGACCCTGCATCCGGTGGGCTCCCACCTCCTGTGGGGCGACCCCGATCCGCTGTGGGCGGTCGGCGACTGGCGCCCGGACGAGGTGCGGGTGGTGAAGGCCGACGAGCAGACCCGGATCGCGGTCCTCGGCATCTGCGGGGCGACGGACGAGCAGCTGAGGGTCGGGCTGTTCGCCGCGCGCGGAGGCGCACTCCGGCATCTGACGGCCTGGCCGGGCAGCTACACGGCCGTCGTCCAGGTGGGCCGCCGGATCACCGTCTGCGGCGACCTGGCGGGCGCCCGGCCCGTGTTCCACACCCCCTGGGCCGGCGGCACCGCCTATGCCACGGCCGCGCTCCCGCTCGCCGACCTCATCGAGGCCAACCTCGACTACGGCCACCTCGCCGCGTTGCTCGCCGCCCCCGACGTACCGGCCGCGCTGCACGACTCCACCCCCTACGACGGCGTACGGCGCATTCCGCCGGGGCACGCGCTGATCCTGCGCACCGGGGCGCGCGAGATCGCCGGCTACGAGCAGGTCGCCTCCCTCGCGGTGGCCGCGCCCTCCGCCGACCCCGACCGCGCGGTGGACGCCGTACGGGACGCGCTGGTGGAGGCGGTACGCGTGCGCCTGTCCGCGCCTCGCCACGTCCCCGGCGCCGACATCGACCCCGGCCCGGTCCCGGGCATGGGCCCCGCGGAACGGCGTGCCGCGCGCGGGATGCCCGTTCCCGGCATCGGGGCCGACCTCTCCGGCGGTCCCGCCTCGGGAACCCTCGCCCTGCTCGCCGCCGGCCTCCCGGGCATGCCGGGCACGGTGCTGGGACACGGCACGGGTGCGGGGGAGCGGCTGCTGGCCGTCACCTTCAACGACCTGGCCGTCGGCGGCCGGGAGTCCGAGCTGGAGCGGGCGGGCACCCTCGCGGCCAACCCGCGCCTGCACCACGTGGTCGTGACCGGCGGCGAGGAGACCCTCCCGTACGCCGAACTCGACGGCCCCCTGACCGACGAACCCGGCCCGTGCCTGGTGACGGCCGCCCGCCACCGCGCCCGCCTCGCCTCCGGCAGCGCGGACCACTTCACCGGCTACGGCGCCCGCCAGGTCCTGGACGCCCACCCGGCCCGTCTCGCGGACCTCCTGATGGACCGCAAACGCCGCCACCTCGTACGCCCCGTCGCCGCCCTCGCCAAGGCGGACGGTTCGGTGCTGGTCCCCGCGCGCGTGTACGGCGCGGCACGCCGGCTCGCCCGTACGCCCTACCGCACCGGCCTCGAGGTCCTCGCCGACCGCCTCATGCAGCGCCGCTTCGACGAACCCGGAGGTGCCGTGGGGGCGTCCCTGTCCGCGCTCGCCTGGGCCAGACCGGGCCCGGCGGCGCGCTGGCTCACCGGCGAGGCCCTTGCTGAAGTATCGGTTCGCCTCCAGGGCGCCACCCTCCGCTCCGGAGTCGGCCCGGGCCAGCGCCCCGGCGACTTCCGCGCGCGCGGAGCCCTCGCCCGCACCGCGGCGGACCTCCGCGTCCTGGAACAGGCGGCCGAGATCCGTTTCCAACGCCTGCACGCCCCCTTCCTCGACAACCAGGTCGTCCGCGCCTGCCGGGCCCTCCCGGAGGCGCTGCGAGTCCAGCCGGGCGCCCGGGCGGCGATCCTTCGAACGGTCCTGGAGGGCGCCGGCGTGGCCGACCTCCCCCCGGGCTGGGGCGCCCCGACCCACGCCTCCTCCGCGGCAGCCGCCCGCACGGGCCTACGGGTGGCCGCGGACTCCCTGATGTCCCTGTTCGGCAACCCGCTGCTCGCCCAGGCGGGCCTGGTGGAGGCCCGAGTCGTCCGCAAGGCCCTCCGCGCGGCGGCCGAGGGCGAACCCCTCCCCCTGGACGGCCTCGCCGACCTCGTCTCCCTGGAACTGTGGCTGGGCCGCCTCCTCTCCCGCCGAGGCACCTGCTGGACAGGCACCCCGGCACGCGCGCGTGCGGTACCGGCGGGCATCAGGCCGCAGAGGGGAGCCCTGGGCGCGGGCGCCTCCGGCGGGGCAGCGCTGGCGTAAGACCACCCACCTGCGCAAACCGAGGCCACCACAGATGACGCCGGGCTCCGTGAGCCGCGGGGTGGGGCGGCTTGCGGGTTACTTCTTGTCCTGCGGGGCGGGGCGGCTTGGGGTTCACTTCTTGTCCTGCGGGGTCGAGCGGCCTGCGGGTCACTTCTCGTCCCGCCGGGTGGGGCGGCCTGGAGCTCACTTCTCTTGTTCTCCGTCCGAGTCGAGCGGCCTGAGGCTCACCTCTCGTCCAACCGAGTCGCATCCCCTGAGCGGTCACTTCTTGGCCGACCGAGTCGGGTGGTGGGTGGGCATAGGCCGGGGGTCTGGGGGCGGAGCCCCCAGCGAGGCCCGCACCAACGCCGGGTGCCCCGAAATCGACCCGCACCGAAACCCCGTGCCCCGCACAGCAACCCCGGCGACAATGACCCCGTGCGGTACAGAATCCTGGGCGTCACCCAGGCCGAGGACGAGAACGGCACCGTCGTACCCCTCGGCGGCCCCCGCCTCCGCGCCCTCCTCACCGCCCTCGCCCTCCGCCCCGACCGCGTCACCACCCCCGACACCCTGATCGACGAGGTGTGGACCGACGCCCCGCCCCAGGACGCCCCGGCCGCCCTACAGGCCCTCGTCGCCCGCCTCCGCCGTACCCCCGGCATCGGCAAGGACGCCGTCACCTCCGAACCCGGCGGCTACCGACTCGCCGCGACCGAGGACGACGTCGACCTCTTCGTCTTCGAGCGCCTGGTACGCCAGGGCACCACCGCCCTGACCCACGGCGACGCCCCCACCGCCGCCCGAGCCCTCGACACCGCCCTCGCACTGTGGCGAGGCCCCGCCCTCGCCGACCTCCCCGACCGCACCGCCGCCGCCACCCGCCCGGAGGCACTGCGCCTGGAGGCGACCCGCACCCGGATCGCGGCACACCTCCAGCTCGGCCGCGCCCAGGACGCCGTACCGGAACTGAAGGAACTGACCACGGCGCATCCGTACGACGAACCGCTGCACGTCCTCCTCATCCGCGCCCTGCGCGACACCGGCCGCGCCGCCGACGCCCTCGCCGCCTACGACACCGCACGCCGCGCCCTCGCCGACGGCCTCGGCACCGACCCCGGCCCGGAACTCCGCGCCCTGCACGCCGAACTGCTCGCGGCATCCCCGACCGCCGCACTACGCCCCCAACTACCCGCCCCCCAACTACCCGCCCCCCAACAACCCGGCCCTCACCTACCCGGTCGCACCGGCAACCTCCGCCCCCGTCTGACATCTTTCGTCGGCCGGGAACCCGAACTCGCTGCCATCCGTTCCGAATTGCACAGGGCCCGTCTCGTCACCCTCACCGGACCGGGCGGCTCTGGAAAGACCCGTCTCGCCGAGGAAGCCGCCGCCGGGCTCCCGCAGGCATGGCTGGCCGAGCTCGCCCCGCTCGACCGGCCGGAGGCGGTGCCAGGCGCGGTGGTCAGCGCGCTCGGTCTGCGCGAGACCGTGCTCATGACCAGCGAGCTGACGGCCCCGCAGGACGACCCGGTCGCCCTGCTCATCGAGTACTGCGCCGCGCGCAGCCCACTCCTGATCCTTGACAACTGCGAACATGTCATCGAAGCAGCGGCCGAACTCGCCGAGACGCTGCTCACCCGCTGCCCGGGGCTCACCATCCTCGCCACCAGCCGTGAACCCCTGGGCGTCCCCGGCGAGGCGGTCCGCCCGGTCGAGCCCCTCCTCCCCGACCAGGCGCACCGCCTCTTCGCCGAGCGCGCGGACGCCGTCCGTCCCGACACGACCGGCGTACTCGGCGACGAGGAGGCCGTCGCGGAGATCTGCCGCCGTCTCGACGGACTGCCGCTCGCCATCGAGCTGGCCGCGGCTCGGCTGCGGCTGCTCACGCCCCGCCAGATCGCCGACCGCCTCGACGACCGCTTCCGCCTCCTGACCTCCGGCAGCCGTACGGTCCTGCCCCGCCAGCAGACCCTGCGCGCGGTCGTCGACTGGTCCTGGGACCTGCTCGACGAACCGGAGCGGACGGTGCTGTGCGAGATGTCCGTGTTCGCGGGCGGCTGTGAGCTCGACGCGGCGGAGGCCGTGTGCACCGGCCCGGTCGCGGACCTGCTCGGGTCGCTCGTCGACAAGTCCCTGATCGTGGCCACCCCGCGCCGTCACCCCGACGGCGACGGCATGCGGTACCGCATGCTGGAGACCATCCACGAGTACGCCGTCGAGCGCGCCGCCGAGTCCCCGGCGCTGCGCGGCGCGGCCGAGCGCCGGCACCGCGCGTGGGTGCGCGCGCTGGTCGAGGAGGCCGAGCCCCAGCTGCGCTCCGCCGCGCAACTCCCGTGGATCTCCCGCCTGGAGACCGAGCTCGACAACATCCGCGCGGCCCTGCACCGCGCGCTCACGGCCGGTGCCGAGGAGGAGGCCGGCGCCCTCGTCCTCGCCATGGGCTGGTTCTGGTGGCTGCGCAACTACCGCCACGAGGGCATGGAAGGGTGCGACCAGGTCCTGCGCCTCGGCGCGGCCCTGGACGCCGTCGACGGCGACGACCGTGCCTCCTTCCCGGCCGCGCTGTCCGGCCCCGACCCCGTCGACGCCTTCCTCTCCGCCCCGGACGGCGAGGCGCACCACCCCCTGCACAGCCTGCGGATGCGGCTGCGGATGCTGCACCTCTTCCTCAGGGCCGAGACCGAGACGATGTACGGGCTGCCGGACGAGCGGATGCGGCGGTACGTCGCACGGGTGCGGGACTTCTTCGAGAAGGGCGGCCCGGAGGCGGCCAGGATGCCGGGCCTCGCCTGGCCACTGGCCGACGTCTTCCTGGGCGACCCGGTGGACGCGGCACCCATCATGGACACCGCGGTCGCCAACTGCCGTACCCACGGCGGCGACTGGGAGCTCGGCGTCATCCTGATGTTCCGTACGCACATGGTCGTCGACGCACCGGGCGGCATGCCCGGCGTGGACGAGGACCTCGTGGAGCTGCGGGCGCTGAGCAGACGTGTCGGCGACCGCTGGCTGTGGGCCCAGGTGTGCAGCGCGGCGGGGGAGGCGGCCATGTCGCGCGGGCGGCTCGACGAGGCCAAGGCGGAGTACGAAGAAGCGCTGCGGCTCGCCTACGAGGTGGGCGCCCACACCGAGACGCCGTTCCTCCTGGCGCGGCTCGCCGAGATCGCCTACCGATCGGGCGACCGTGAGGCCGCGCTGGCCGTGCTGGACGAGGCGAGTGACGCCGCCGACCAGTACGGCGTACCGGACTCCCGGGCGTTCGTCCTGCTGCTGCGCACCCTGCTCGCGCTGGACGAGGAGGACATTCCCCGGGCCCGTCGACTGCACGAGGCGGTCTGCGCGGCCACCGCGCGGGCCACGCCGCCGCCCCAGTTCACCGCGATGCTGAACCTGGTCGACGGGTTGCTGACGGCCGCCGAGGCGGGCCCGGAGCACGGACTGCCGAAGGTGCTCGGCACGCTGCACGAGGCGGTGGAGAAGCGGTGCGCCGACGTGGTCACGGCCGCGGTCGTGGACAGTGCCGCGGAGCTGCTGTCCCGGCTCGGCGACCACCCGCGCGCGGTGCGTCTGCTCGCGGCCGGCGAACACTGGCGCGGCGGCCATCCGCGTCCCATGCCGGAGCGTGCGGCCGCCGAGCGGGCCGAGGCCGCCGCCCTGGCCGCCCTGGGCGCCGGGCCGTACGAGACGGAGCACGCCAGAGGTGTGGTTCTCACCGTCGACGAGGTCCTGAGCGACCTGGGCGAGGCGGTGCGCGACCACCTCGCCGTACGTCCTCGGAGCAGGTGAACCCGAAGCGGCCGAACTAGGAGCAGGTGCACTAGTTCTAGGAGCAGGTGAACTTCGACTCCGCCCAGTCCGCGAGCGCCAGGTTGTCGAGGTAGCTGTGCGGCTCCGCCACCAGCCGTACGGTCTCGCGCCCGGCGAGGTTCACATGGACCGGCACCGCCGCGTCCCCGCCCTTGATCATCCCGGACCGCCACAACTGGACGCCGTCGGCGTAGACCGAGAAGTAGACCTTGCCGAGCCCCGCCGTCATGTCGTCGACGCCCGCCATCGCGTCGTAGGCGGAGCACTCGCGGTTGAGGTCGACGGTCACGGAGGAGTGGCCGTGCACGGTCACGCCGCGCGCGTACTGCCTGTCGGCGATCGAGACGCCGTACCGCTGCCAGACCCAACTGCTCTGGCCGATCCGCATCTCGGGCTCGGTGCCGTCGCCGGTGATGTCGTACGACAGCTCGCTCCACTGGTAGACGGCCGGAGCGGGCGGAGGCGTCGGGGCCGGGGTGGGAGTGGGCGTAGGCGTGGGGGTCGGCGTCGGCGTGAGCGGCGGTGTGGGCGTCGGAGTCGGGGTGGGGGTAGGCGTGGGCGTGGGGCTCGGGGTCGTCCGGGTCGGTGTGGGCGTCGGGATGGGTGCGGCCGCGATCACTGGGGGTGCCGGCCGGGGTTCCTTCTCCGGTGGCGCGGGCGTGTTTTTCGCGGGGTCGAGCGCCGGCGTGGAGGCGGGCGGCTTGGCGTCCGGCTTCCTGGGCGGACTGTCGTCGCCGATCAGCGCGAGCGCCACCGCGGCGGCCGCCACGGCCACCACACCGGCCGCGATACCGGCCTTCACGGGCGCGCCCAGCCCCTCGGAGGCCGCCGCACCGCCACCGGCACCCGCCCCGCCGGAAGAGCCGCCGCTCGCCGCCGCTGCCGCCCCCGCGGCCCCGGCCGCGCCCGCCCCGGCACCGCCGGCGATGAGCCCGACCGCCTTGGCGTACCCGGCGGCGCCGAACCAGCCAACGACCGCGATCGGCACGACGGCGGGGATACCGCCGGCGACTTCCTTGATCTGGCCCGCGGCCAGCCGGCACTTGGCGCACTCCTCCAGGTGCTTGCGCAGACCCCGCTCGGCACGGGTGCGCAGCCCGCCGCGGGCGTAGGCGCCGAGCCGGTCGGCGTGGCGCGCGCACTCCTCGTCGGTGGCGAGGGCGACGCTGACATGGGCCTGGAGGTAGGCCTGCTTGAGGCCCTCGCGGGCCCGGCTGGCGAGCACCCGGGTGCCGTTGGCGTCGAGCCCGAAGAGCGTGGCGACCTCGCTCGGCGACTCGTCCTCGACCTCGGTGTGCCACAGCACGGCCTGCCACCGCTCGGGCAGCGACCGGAAGGCCTGCATGGCCATGGACTGCTCGGCCTCGTGCATCGCCCGCACATCGGAGCCCAGGTCCAGTGTGTCGTTGTCGGACGGGTGGGAGACCCGCGACGACTGCGCGGCGAACACCGCGAAGTCGTCGACCAGTTGCTCCCGCTTCGCGGACTTCGTCCAGCTCGCGGCCACCCGTCGGACGGTGGTGAGCAGATACGCGCGTACGGCGTGCTCGGGGCCGGAGCCGCCGCGCACCGCCTGGAGCATGCGGGCGAACACCTCGGCGGTGAGGTCGTCGGCGGTGTGGCCGTCGCGGCAGCAGGTGCGGGCGTAGCGGCGCACCGCGTCCGCGTGGCGCCGGTAGAGCGCCTCGTAGGCGGTGTCGTCGCCCGAGCGCATCCGCTCGATCAGGTCGGCGTCGGAGGGTGGCAGCTCTCTGCGCGGCGGCAGGATGCCGCTGTCCTCGCGCCGGTCGCGCTGCGCCGGCACGCTGCCCTCGACGGGCTCGCCGGCCTGCGCCGGGATGCCGGCCACCAGGGGCTCGGCCCGCTCGGCCCCCATCGGCTCACCGCCGTGCGGGACACCGGCCCGTCCCCCCTGGCTCGGTACCTGCGGCGAGGCCGCGCCGCCGGCCTCCGCGTCGTCGTCACCGAGTGACCCGTCCCGCCCGTCAAAGCTCATCGCGGAAAGCCCCCGCCGCCTGCTCCACCAGTCCCGAACACCGGGTCAGCGTGCCATATTGGCTTTTGTTCAGGACCCCGGAGTGCGGACCCTCCACTCGTCCGTGGGGACTTCCCGCAATGCAGTACTAGCGCTCACTCGTTCGGGGAAGGCTCAATCGACGCTCTGAGGGCGGCAGTTGAGAGTCATGCCCGAAATGCCCGGCGCATTCCCGGGCAGTGACCGAGGTGCGGGCACCACAGCACCCACACCTCACCGTCACCTTTTCGAGTCACGGGTCATCGGCGGTACCCGGCTGGACCCGAGCAGTCGGACGACGGCCATCGTCACATCGGCCGCGACCGCAGCCCCTCCAGCAGAATGTCCAGCAGCCGTGCCGAGGCCGCGGCCTGCTGCGCCGCGTCCGGCAGCGAGGGCGCCGCTGTGGCGATCACCAGCAGGACGTCCGACACCGACACGTCGGCCCGCAGTTCACCCGCCGCCCGTGCCCGGTCCACGAGCTGGCCCACGACCTCGAGCAGCGCCGCCGCCCCGGGGTCGTCGTCCGCGGAGAGCACCGTGTCCCCCGCCACCAGCCGCAGCTCTCCGGCACCCGGCTGCGTCCGCTGCTGCGGCACCCGCGCGCCCTCCGGCGCACCCTCGTCCGCCACACCGACCCGCAGCACCTGCGGCGGCAGCAGCCGCCCGGCGCCCGAGGCCACCGACGTCCGCAGGAAGCGCGACAGCGCCGACCACGGCTCGTCCTCCTGACCGAGCGCCGCCCGTGCCTGGTCGGTCAGCCGGGAGGTCTCCTCCTCGGCTATCCGCCGCACCAGGACGTCCTTGCTCGGGAAGCGCCGGTACACCGTGCCGACACCGACCCGCGCGCGCCGCGCCACGTCCTCCATCGGCGCGCCGTACCCCAGCTCGCCGAAGACCTCGCGCGCCGCGCGCAGTACGTGCTCCAGATTGCGCTGTGCGTCCACGCGCAGCGGCGTCGTACGCCCACCGTCCGCGCGTCCGTTGCCCGTCGCCGCGCTCATCGCTGAGCCCAACGGTCCGCCACCGGGTGCGATGGTGGACGCGGACGACCAATGAGAGTCCTGAACATGCATAAGTGATCCCCCGGTAATGACGTCTCCCCCCGGAGACTCTCCCCGTCATCGAAAGCCGGAGCGAACGGAACAGGCCCGCTTGCCGGACCCGCCCGTCGCGGACCCGAAGGCGCATCCCCTTACACCCCGTCGACTCACGAACATAGTTGAGTGAGGGTCAATTCAGAAGGGGGACGTTCCGCACGGAGCGCCCCCCGATCGGAGTACGGGTCGCAAACGTCCCGATTGCGACCCCTCCGGCCACCCGGCGCACACCCGCTGACCTGCGAACCTTCCCAGCACTCCGGTGAATCGGCCAACCCCGGGCGCGCCCGACTCGCGGTCACACAAATTGTCGAGCCTGTGGACAAACGCAAGCGCCGGGTGCGTCATGGGATGGTGAAGGAACGTGCGCGCATTCTCGTTGTCGGCGGCGGCTACGTCGGGATGTACACCGCCCTGCGACTCCAACGGACGCTGAAACGGGAACTCGCGCGGGGCGACGTCGAGATCACCGTCGTCACACCCGACCCCTACATGACCTACCAGCCGTTCCTCCCCGAGGCGGCCGCCGGTTCCATCTCCCCCCGCCATGTCGTCGTACCGCTGCGGCGCGTCCTCGACCGCTGCCGGGTCGTCGTCGGCGAGGTCACCTCGATCGACCACGCCAAGCGCACCGCCGCCCTCACCACCCTCGCCACCGACGAGGAGGGCACCGGCGCGCAGCAGCTGACCTACGACGAACTGGTCCTCGCCCCCGGCTCGATCTCGCGCACCCTGCCCGTCCCCGGTCTCGCCGAGCACGGCATCGGCTTCAAGACCGTCGAGGAGGCCATCGGCCTGCGCAACCACGTCATCGAGCAGATGGACATCGCCTCCTCCACCCGCGACCCCGCCGTCCGCGACGCGGCCCTCACCTTCGTCTTCGTCGGCGGCGGCTACGCCGGCGTGGAGGCGCTCGGCGAGCTGGAGGACATGGCCCGCTACACCGCGCGCTACTACCACAACGTCCAGTCCGACGACATGAAGTGGATCCTCGTCGAGGCCTCGGACCGCATCCTCCCCGAGGTCGGCGAGGAAATGGGCCGCTACACGGTCACCGAACTGCGCCGCCGCAACATCGACGTACGCCTGAACACCCGCCTGGAGTCCTGCGCGGACCGCGTGGCCGTCCTCAGCGACGGCGCCCGCTTCCCCACACGTACGGTCGTCTGGACGGCCGGCGTCAAACCCCACCCGCTCCTCGCCGCGACGGACCTCCCGCTGAACGAACGCGGTCGGCTGAAATGCACCCCCGAGCTGACCATCGAGGGCACCACGCGCGCGTGGGCGGCCGGAGACGCCGCCGCCGTCCCCGATGTCACGGCCGGGGAACCCGGCAAGGAGACGGCGCCCAACGCCCAGCACGCGCTCCGCCAGGCGAAGGTCCTCGGCGACAACATCGCGCACTCCCTGCGGGGCGAGCCCCTTCAGACGTACTCCCACAAGTACGTCGGCTCGGTCGCCTCCCTGGGACTGCACAAAGGTGTCGCGCACGTCTACGGACGCAAGCTGAAGGGCTACCCTGCCTGGTTCATGCACCGCGTCTACCACCTCAGCAGGGTGCCCACCTTCAACCGCAAGGCCCGCGTCCTGGCGGAATGGACCTTGTCAGGACTCTTCAAGAGGGAGATCGTCTCCCTTGGATCGCTCGAACATCCCCGAGCGGAGTTCGAACTCGCGGCCGGTGGAAAGCCTCCTCAGGACCCGACGAACGACCCGAAGGGGTCGTCCTGACCGGACCGAGGAACTCCGGCCGCGGGGTAGGCGTCTGACGGATGCCGACCCGGGCGGCCGCCCTGCCAGACTGGTCCCCGACCTTGGACGGACAGACCCCCGCCCTTCGAACCCACGAGGCTTTCCCCAGTGCCGCAACCCCGGGGTGCCACCCCCAAGACCCCCGGCCGGGTCCGGAGCCGGCAGCAGACGCCGCAGACGACGACACGAGGCAAGGATTCGTGAACTTCACGCGCTGGAGCGCCCGGCTCCCCGGAACGCAGCGCCGCGCCGCAGCGCGGACCGACCACCCGGTCACATCGGACCTGCGCTCGGACGGCGCGGGTTCCGTACCCGCGGCCCGCGCCGAACAACTCGCCGACGGGGCACCGCCCGTGCCCGCCGTCGACGAACTCCCGGTGCGCGAGGTCCTCGACCGCGTCCCCGCCCTCGTCGCCCTCGTCCACGGCCCCGACCACCGCCTCGCCTACGTCAACGACGCCTACGTCACCGCTTTCGGCCCCCGCCCCACCGGCGGCCCGGCCCGCGAAGCCCTCCCGGAGCTCGACGCGCTCGGCCTGTTCCCCCTCCTGGACCAGGTCCTGCGCAGCGGCAAGCTACGCACGGTCAAGTCCCGCAAGGCCCCCGACAGCCGCTCGTACACCTTCACCTGCACCCCGGTGACCGAGGGCGACGGCGGCGTTCTCATCTTCGCGACCGACGTCACCGACCACGCCGAGGCCGCCGAACGCCTCAGAGCCAGCGAACGACGCCAGCGCGAAACCGCCGTAACCCTCCAGCGCTCCCTGCTCCCGCAAGAGCTCGAACAACCCGACGACCTCCGCATCGCCGCCACCTACCACCCCGGCGGCACGGAGGCCGCGGTCGGCGGCGACTGGTACGACGTGATCACCCTCGGCGGCGGCCGCACGGCCCTGGTCATCGGCGACGTGATGGGCCGCGGAGTGCGCGCGGCCGCGGTCATGGGCCAGCTCCGCACGGCGGTCCGGGCGTACGCCCGCCTCGACCTCCCCCCGCACGAGATCCTCCAGCTCCTGGACGGCCTCGCCATGGAGATCGACGCCAACCAGATCGCCACCTGCGTGTACGCCATCCACGACCCGAACGAGGGGCGGCTGGTGTATGCCTCGGCCGGCCACCTGCCGATCCTGGTCCGCGACGAGAGCGGGATCGTCCAGCGCGCCGACGAACCGACCGGCCCGCCCCTCGGCACCGGCGGCTGGATGCACACCTCGGGCTCGATCGCCCTGGGCCCCGGCTCCACCGCCGTCCTCTACACGGACGGCCTGGTGGAACGCCGCAACGAGGACCTGGACGAGGGCATCGCCTCGCTGGAACGAGCCCTGTCCGGAGCGACGGGCACCCCTCAAGTGGTCTGCGACCGCCTGGTCCGAGCGGCCGGCGTGACGGCGGAGCACGACGACGACGTGGCGGTCCTGGTCCTCCAGCACCCCGCCCACACCGGCCCCGACAGCGAGCTCTTCCGCAACGCCGCCCTGGAACTCCTCGGCGGCGTGGAAGCGGCCCCACGCGCGCGTGCCTTCGCCTCCGGCGTCCTGACCAGCTGGCGGTTCCCGGTGGAACTGCACGACCTGGGCGTCCTGGCGGTCAGCGAACTGGTCGCGAACTCCCTGCAGCACGGCACACCCCCGATGCGGCTGCGCCTGCGCCGCACCGACCGCCGCCTGATCGTCGAGGTCACGGACGGCGACGACCACCTCCCGCGCCGGCGCCGCGCGGAACCCGGCGACGAGTCCGGCCGAGGCATCGCCATAGTGGCGACGATCGCCTCGGCCTGGGGCTCCCGTCGGACGCCGGGCGGCGGGAAAGCGGTGTGGTGCGAGTTCGGGCTGCCGGGGGCCGCGAAGTGAACGGCGTTCGCGACCCTCAACGTCAGGCGCGCGCCCGCGCCTGATCCGCCGGAGTCGGGCCACCCTGGGCCACCACCCGGCTCCGCGCCCGCCACGGCTGATCCTGCGCGGCCGTGAGCTGACGCCCCAACCGCACCGCCAAAACCGTGATCCCCAGCGAGAACAGCAGGAACGTCACGATGTACGGCGCGTGCAGCGACGCCCCCATGGGCCCGCCCACCGCCGGCCCCACCGCCAAGGCAAGCTGCTTGACCAGCGCGAACGCGGAGTTGTACTGCCCCACCATCCCCTCCGGCGCAAGATCCGCGACCAGCGGCGCGACCGTCGGCGACAGCATCGCCTCACCCAGCCCGAACAGTGCGTACGTCGACACGAAGGCGGCCGTGGCCATCTCCTGGCTGCCGTGCCCGAGCCCCGCGTACCCCGCCGTGACCCACGCCAAGGCCCAGATCAGCCCGACGGCCGCGATCACCCGCGACCGCCTCCGCCGCTCCACGAACTTCAGAACGGCGAACTGCGCGACCACGATCACCGCGGTGTTCGCGGCCAGGGCCATACCGAGGGCGGACGTCGAGATCCCGGCAGCCTCCACGCCGTACGCGCTCAGCCCCGACTCGAACTGCCCGTAGCAGGCGAAGAACAGAACGAAGCCCACCACGCACAGCTGCACCATGGCCCGGTTGCCCAGCAACTGCTTCCAGCTGCCCTTGGCCGATCCCGACCGCCCCGGCGCGTCCTGGATACGCGGCGAGTGCGGCATCCGCACGGTCGCCATCACCACGGCCAGCAGCAGGAACATCGCCGCCTCGATCGCGAACAGCAGCGTGAAGGAGGAGACGCGCGTGGTGTCGACCAGGTGACCGCCGATGAGCCCGCCGACGCCGAGACCCAGGTTCTGCAGGAAGAACTGCGTCGCGAAGGCCCGCGAGCGCGTGTCGGCCGTCGAGCAGTCCACGATCATCGTCGCCAGCGCCGGCTGCATCACGGCCTGCCCCGCCCCGAGCGCGGCCGCCGACAGCAACACGGTCGTCGCGCTGCTCGCGAGCCCCAGGCTCAGTGCCCCCAGCGCGGCGGTGACCAGAGCGACGAGCAGCACCGGCAGCGGACCTCGCCGGACGATGGCCCGCCCGGCGAACGGAAGCACGATCAGCGCCGCCACGGCGAAGACGGCGAGGACGAGCCCCGCTGTCATGGCACCCAGTCCCCGTACCTGCGCCACATAGACGTACAGATAGGGAACGGTGAAGCCGAGCCCGAATGCGCTGAGTGCGTTGCCCACGTGGATCCGGCGCATCGCTGCGCCCATCGCCCTGGTCACGTTCACCTCTCTCGAGTTAGTTGGGAGCCTTCAGTAGTTACCCCTGAAGACTTAGAACCTAAAGTTAGATCCTAAACAGTACACCTCGAAGGACTTCAACGCCAAGCAAGCCCGTGGCATACTGCGACCCATGGGCGACACCCCCGGCGGCCTCAGCGAGCCGACCCTCGAAGAGCAGATCGCCGCATACCAGCGCGAGTTCCAGGACCTCGACCCCCAGGTCGAGCAGATCGTCTCGGCGCTGTCCCGCCTGAACCGCCGTATGAACGTCGCCTACGGCCGCCAGACCGCCGCCCTCGGCATCAGCAACGCCGAGTGGGAGGTCCTCAAGGCCCTCGTCCTCTCCGGCGCCCCCTACCGCATGGGCCCCAGCGACCTCGCCAAGCGCCTGGGCCTGACGCCGGCCGCGATGACCCACCGCATCGACCGCATGGTCACCGAGGGACTGGTCACCCGAGAACGCGACGAGTCCAACCGCGTCCGCGTGATCGTCGAGCTCACCTCGGAGGGCCGCGGGAAGTGGCTGGAGGCGATGCGCCTCGCCACGGTCTTCGAGGAGGACCTGCTCCAGGACCTGTCCCAGGAGGACCGCACCGCCCTCGGTGAGGTCCTCACTCGCCTCCTGCGCAGGGTGGAGCACGCCCAACCGGACGCCGGTGGGCGCCTCACCGACCTGGGCTGATGCCACCTAAAAAGATCTTGACAGGCGGCGCTTGACAGCCCCTTGCTCGTTCCGTAGAGTTCTTCGGGTTGCCACGGAGCCGTAACGGTTCTTCGGCAACACCTCCGCCGCATCAGCGGCACCACAAACCACCAGCACGATCTCCCAACGGGATTGAATTCGGCGTGCCCGAATTCCATTCGATTTGGGTTCGGCAGCTCGATTAGGAACTGCCGGGAGGATCCGCTAAGGTTTGAGGCGTCGGAACGGCCCAACAGCCGGGAAGACAAGCCCCTCTGACTGGGAATCAGGCCCGAAAGGATCTGATAGAGTCGGAACCGCCGGAAAGGGAAACGCGAGAGCGGGAACCTGGAAAGCACCGAGGAAATCGGATCGGGAAGATCTGGTAGAGTCGGAAACGCAAGACCGAAGGGAAGCGCCCGGAGGAAAGCCCGAGAGGGTGAGTACAAAGGAAGCGTCCGTTCCTTGAGAACTCAACAGCGTGCCAAAAGTCAACGCCAGATATGTTGATACCCCGTCCATCGGATTCTTCCGGTGGCGAGGTTCCTTTGAAGAATACACAGCGAGGACGCTGTGAACGGCCGGGCTTATTCCGCCTGGCTGTTCCGCTCTCGTGGTGTCGACCCGATTACGGGTAAACATTCACGGAGAGTTTGATCCTGGCTCAGGACGAACGCTGGCGGCGTGCTTAACACATGCAAGTCGAACGATGAACCACTTCGGTGGGGATTAGTGGCGAACGGGTGAGTAACACGTGGGCAATCTGCCCTTCACTCTGGGACAAGCCCTGGAAACGGGGTCTAATACCGGATAATACTCCCTCCCTCCTGGGTGGGGGTTGAAAGCTCCGGCGGTGAAGGATGAGCCCGCGGCCTATCAGCTTGTTGGTGAGGTAATGGCTCACCAAGGCGACGACGGGTAGCCGGCCTGAGAGGGCGACCGGCCACACTGGGACTGAGACACGGCCCAGACTCCTACGGGAGGCAGCAGTGGGGAATATTGCACAATGGGCGAAAGCCTGATGCAGCGACGCCGCGTGAGGGATGACGGCCTTCGGGTTGTAAACCTCTTTCAGCAGGGAAGAAGCGAAAGTGACGGTACCTGCAGAAGAAGCGCCGGCTAACTACGTGCCAGCAGCCGCGGTAATACGTAGGGCGCAAGCGTTGTCCGGAATTATTGGGCGTAAAGAGCTCGTAGGCGGCTTGTCACGTCGGGTGTGAAAGCCCGGGGCTTAACCCCGGGTCTGCATTCGATACGGGCTAGCTAGAGTGTGGTAGGGGAGATCGGAATTCCTGGTGTAGCGGTGAAATGCGCAGATATCAGGAGGAACACCGGTGGCGAAGGCGGATCTCTGGGCCATTACTGACGCTGAGGAGCGAAAGCGTGGGGAGCGAACAGGATTAGATACCCTGGTAGTCCACGCCGTAAACGGTGGGAACTAGGTGTTGGCGACATTCCACGTCGTCGGTGCCGCAGCTAACGCATTAAGTTCCCCGCCTGGGGAGTACGGCCGCAAGGCTAAAACTCAAAGGAATTGACGGGGGCCCGCACAAGCAGCGGAGCATGTGGCTTAATTCGACGCAACGCGAAGAACCTTACCAAGGCTTGACATACGCCGGAAAGCATCAGAGATGGTGCCCCCCTTGTGGTCGGTGTACAGGTGGTGCATGGCTGTCGTCAGCTCGTGTCGTGAGATGTTGGGTTAAGTCCCGCAACGAGCGCAACCCTTGTTCTGTGTTGCCAGCATGCCCTTCGGGGTGATGGGGACTCACAGGAGACCGCCGGGGTCAACTCGGAGGAAGGTGGGGACGACGTCAAGTCATCATGCCCCTTATGTCTTGGGCTGCACACGTGCTACAATGGCAGGTACAATGAGCTGCGATACCGTGAGGTGGAGCGAATCTCAAAAAGCCTGTCTCAGTTCGGATTGGGGTCTGCAACTCGACCCCATGAAGTCGGAGTTGCTAGTAATCGCAGATCAGCATTGCTGCGGTGAATACGTTCCCGGGCCTTGTACACACCGCCCGTCACGTCACGAAAGTCGGTAACACCCGAAGCCGGTGGCCCAACCCCCTTGTGGGGAGGGAGCTGTCGAAGGTGGGACTGGCGATTGGGACGAAGTCGTAACAAGGTAGCCGTACCGGAAGGTGCGGCTGGATCACCTCCTTTCTAAGGAGCACTTCTCGGCAGCCGAGCTTGCTTGGTTGTCCAGAGGCCAGTTCATCGGCGAACGTCCGGTGCTGGTTGCTCAAGGGTGGAACGTTGACTACTCGGCACACTTGACCAGCTTGTCTTCCTAGTACTGCTTCGGCGTGGAATGGAAGGCGAGTGGCGAGGGTGTCGGGCACGCTGTTGGGTGTCTGAGGGTACGGGCTTTCGAGTCTGGACCTTCGGTGCCGGCCCCAGTGAACTCGAACCGGTTGGTTCGGGGTGATGGGTGGCTGGTCGTTGTTTGAGAACTGCACAGTGGACGCGAGCATCTGTGGCCAAGTTTTTAAGGGCGCACGGTGGATGCCTTGGCACCAGGAACCGATGAAGGACGTGGGAGGCCACGATAGTCCCCGGGGAGTCGTCAACCAGGCTTTGATCCGGGGGTTTCCGAATGGGGAAACCCGGCAGTCGTCATGGGCTGTCACCCATACCTGAACACATAGGGTATGTGGAGGGAACGCGGGGAAGTGAAACATCTCAGTACCCGCAGGAAGAGAAAACAACCGTGATTCCGGGAGTAGTGGCGAGCGAAACCGGATGAGGCCAAACCGTATACGTGTGAGACCCGGCAGGGGTTGCGTATGCGGGGTTGTGGGATCTCTCTTTTACGGTCTGCCGGCCGTGAGACGAGTCAGAAACCGTTGATGTAGGCGAAGGACATGCGAAAGGTCCGGCGTAGAGGGTAAGACCCCCGTAGTCGAAACATCAGCGGCTCGTTTGAGAGACACCCAAGTAGCACGGGGCCCGAGAAATCCCGTGTGAATCTGGCGGGACCACCCGCTAAGCCTAAATATTCCCTGGTGACCGATAGCGGATAGTACCGTGAGGGAATGGTGAAAAGTACCGCGGGAGCGGAGTGAAATAGTACCTGAAACCGTGTGCCTACAAGCCGTGGGAGCGTCGCTGTATGTGCTTGCACATGCAGTCGTGACTGCGTGCCTTTTGAAGAATGAGCCTGCGAGTTTGCGGTGTGTTGCGAGGTTAACCCGGGTGGGGTAGCCGTAGCGAAAGCGAGTCCGAATAGGGCGTTTCAGTAGCACGCTCAAGACCCGAAGCGGAGTGATCTAGCCATGGGCAGGTTGAAGCGGAGGTAAGACTTCGTGGAGGACCGAACCCACCAGGGTTGAAAACCTGGGGGATGACCTGTGGTTAGGGGTGAAAGGCCAATCAAACTCCGTGATAGCTGGTTCTCCCCGAAATGCATTTAGGTGCAGCGTCGTGTGTTTCTTGCCGGAGGTAGAGCACTGGATAGGCGATGGGCCCTACCGGGTTACTGACCTTAGCCAAACTCCGAATGCCGGTAAGTGAGAGCGCGGCAGTGAGACTGTGGGGGATAAGCTCCATGGTCGAGAGGGAAACAGCCCAGAGCATCGACTAAGGCCCCTAAGCGTACGCTAAGTGGGAAAGGATGTGGAGTCGCACAGACAACCAGGAGGTTGGCTTAGAAGCAGCCACCCTTGAAAGAGTGCGTAATAGCTCACTGGTCTAGTGATTCCGCGCCGACAATGTAGCGGGGCTCAAGCGTACCGCCGAAGTCGTGTCATTCATACAATAGGGCCAACGCCCGTATGGATGGGTAGGGGAGCGTCGTGTGCCGGGTGAAGCAGCCGCGGAAGCGAGTTGTGGACGGTTCACGAGTGAGAATGCAGGCATGAGTAGCGATACACACGTGAGAAACGTGTGCGCCGATTGACTAAGGGTTCCTGGGTCAAGCTGATCTGCCCAGGGTAAGTCGGGACCTAAGGCGAGGCCGACAGGCGTAGTCGATGGATAACCGGTTGATATTCCGGTACCCGCTGTGAAGCGTCAAACATTGAATCAGGCGATGCTAAGTCCGTGAAGCCGCCCTGGAGCCTTCGGGCAAAGGGGAGTGGTGGAGCCGACGGACCAGACTTGTAGTAGGTGAGTGATGGGGTGACGCAGGAAGGTAGTCCAGCCCGGGCGGTGGTTGTCCCGGGGTAAGGGTGTAGGCCGAGTGGTAGGTAAATCCGCCGCTCATCAAGGCTGAGACCTGATGCCGAGCCGATTGTGGTGAAGTGGATGATCCTATGCTGTCGAGAAAAGCCTCTAGCGAGTTTCATGGCGGCCCGTACCCTAAACCGACTCAGGTGGTCAGGTAGAGAATACCGAGGCGTTCGGGTGAACTATGGTTAAGGAACTCGGCAAAATGCCCCCGTAACTTCGGGAGAAGGGGGGCCATCACTGGTGAGGGGACTTGCTCCTCGAGCTGGGGGTGGCCGCAGAGACCAGCGAGAAGCGACTGTTTACTAAAAACACAGGTCCGTGCGAAGCCGTAAGGCGATGTATACGGACTGACGCCTGCCCGGTGCTGGAACGTTAAGGGGACCGGTTAGTCACTCTTCGGGGTGGCGAAGCTGAGAACTTAAGCGCCAGTAAACGGCGGTGGTAACTATAACCATCCTAAGGTAGCGAAATTCCTTGTCGGGTAAGTTCCGACCTGCACGAATGGCGTAACGACTTCTCGACTGTCTCAACCATAGGCCCGGTGAAATTGCACTACGAGTAAAGATGCTCGTTTCGCGCAGCAGGACGGAAAGACCCCGGGACCTTTACTACAGTTTGATATTGGTGTTCGGTTCGGCTTGTGTAGGATAGCTGGGAGACTGTGAAGCTTGGACGCCAGTTCAGGTGGAGTCGTCGTTGAAATACCAGTCTGGTCGTGCTGGATGTCTAACCTGGGTCCGTGATCCGGATCAGGGACAGTGTCTGATGGGTAGTTTAACTGGGGCGGTTGCCTCCTAAAGAGTAACGGAGGCGCCCAAAGGTTCCCTCAGCCTGGTTGGCAATCAGGTGTTGAGTGTAAGTGCACAAGGGAGCTTGACTGTGAGACCGACGGGTCGAGCAGGGACGAAAGTCGGGACTAGTGATCCGGCGGTGGCTTGTGGAAGCGCCGTCGCTCAACGGATAAAAGGTACCCCGGGGATAACAGGCTGATCTTCCCCAAGAGTCCATATCGACGGGATGGTTTGGCACCTCGATGTCGGCTCGTCGCATCCTGGGGCTGGAGTCGGTCCCAAGGGTTGGGCTGTTCGCCCATTAAAGCGGTACGCGAGCTGGGTTTAGAACGTCGTGAGACAGTTCGGTCCCTATCCGCTGCGCGCGCAGGAATATTGAGAAGGGCTGTCCCTAGTACGAGAGGACCGGGACGGACGAACCTCTGGTGTGCCAGTTGTCCTGCCAAGGGCATGGCTGGTTGGCTACGTTCGGGAGGGATAACCGCTGAAAGCATCTAAGCGGGAAGCCTGCTTCGAGATGAGTATTCCCACCCCCTTTGAGGGGTTAAGGCTCCCAGTAGACGACTGGGTTGATAGGCCGGATCTGGAAGCCCAGTAATGGGTGGAGGTGACCGGTACTAATAGGCCGAGGGCTTGTCCTCAGTTGCTCGCGTCCACTGTGTTGGTTCTGAAACCACGAACAGCCCCGTTGTCGGGCCACGACAACGGTGCGGCTGAAACAGTTTCATAGTGTTTCGGTGGTTATAGCGTGAGGGAAACGCCCGGTTACATTCCGAACCCGGAAGCTAAGCCTTACAGCGCCGATGGTACTGCAGGGGGGACCCTGTGGGAGAGTAGGACGCCGCCGAACAATTGTTGAGGAAACCCCCGTGCCATCGGCACGGGGGTTTTCTGCGTTTCAGGCCGGCTTTACCAGTCCGGTGTCGTACGCCAGGATCACCGCCTGCACGCGGTCTCGGCAGCCCGTCTTTGCGAGGACGCGGCCCACGTGGGTTTTCACCGTGGATTCGGCGAGGTGGAGGCGGGTGGCTATCTCGGTGTTCGTCCAGCCCTGGCCGATGACCGTGAGGATCTCGCGTTCGCGGTCGGTGAGCGGGGCGAGGCGGGGGTCGTCGTCCGCCGGGCCTGCGTTGTCTGTGGGGGCTCCGGTCGGGAGGTGGTGGGCGTAGGTGTCCAGGAGGCGGCGGGTCAGGCTGGGGGCGACCACCGCGTCGCCCGAGGCCACCGCGCGGATGCCGGAGAGAAGGTCCTCCGGCTGGGCGTCCTTGACCAGGAAGCCGGAGGCGCCTGCGCGCAGGCCGGCGTAGGCGTACTCGTCGAGGTCGAAGGTCGTCAGGATGAGGACGCGGGTGCGGGCGCCGGTGGCGACGATGCGGCGGGTGGCCTCGATGCCGTCCAGGCCGGGCATCCGGATGTCCATCAGGACGACGTCGGGATGGAGCTCGGCGGTCAGGCGGGTGGCCTCGGCGCCGTTCGTCGCCTCGCCGAGGACCGTCATGTCGTCCTGGCTCTCCAGCAGCATGCGGAAGCCGAAGCGTTGCAGGGGCTGGTCGTCGGCGATGAGGACGGTGGTCACTGCGGGGTTTCCTCCGGGAGGTGAAGGTGGACGCGCCAGCCCTGTTCGGGGTGCGGGCGCGGGCCGGCCTCGAGTGTGCCGCCGTAGAGGGCGGTTCGCTCGCGCATGCCGGGGAGGCCGCGGCCGGCGGTGCCGTGGAGTTCGGGGCCGCCGCGGCCGGTGTCGGTGACTGTGACGGTGGCTGCGCCTGTGTCGTCGTAGGACAGGTTGATGTGGGAAGTGGCCGTGGGGCCCGCGTGTTTGAGGGTGTTGGTGAGGGCCTCCTGGATGACTCGGTAGATGGTGAGCTGGCGGCCGGGGGTGATGGTGGGGGTGCCCCTGATGGAGGTGTGGACGGGGAGGCCCGCCGCGCGGACGCCTTCGATGAGGCGGTCGAGATCGGTGAGGGTGGGCTGGGGGGTGAGTTCCGGTGCCTGTGGTGTCTCGCTCTCCTCTTCGCGTAGGACGTCCAGCAGGCGGCGGAGTTCGGTGAGGGCCTGACGGCTGGTGGTGGAGATGGCGGTCAGGGCCTGGGCCGCGCGGTCGGGGGACTTGGTGGCGGCGTAGCGGCCGCCGTCGGCCAGGCCGGTGATGACGGAGAGGTTGTGGCCGATGATGTCGTGCATCTCGCGGGCTATGCGGGCGCGTTCGGCGGCGGCGGAGAGGCGGGCCTGCTGGTCGCGTTCGATCTCCAGGCGGCGGGCGCGGTCCTCCAGGGCCTCGGTGTAGTCGCGGCGGGTGCGGACCGTGATGCCGATGGCCATGGCAACGGCTATCGACATCAGTACCGGGACGATGTCCTGGTCCGCGCTGCCCCGCGGGTGGCGGACGGCGGCCACGGCCACCGGGATGATGACCACGGCCGTCGCCCACCACAGGTTGCGCGGAGGCCGGCGCAGGGCGATGTGGAAGACGACGAGCAGCTGGAGCAGGGATGCCTGGAGGAGAGCTCCGGTCCAGGCGTTGACCAGGGCGGATGGGGCGATGGCGAGGAGTACGGCTCGGGGGTGGGTGCGGCGCCAGAGGAGGGGGACCGACAGGCCGAGGCTCAGGGTGAGGACCAGCCAGCCCGGGGTGTCGGGGGCGCGGCTGATGGCGCGCCAGCCGCCGTCGACGCAGTGGATCAGGGCTGCCGTCACCCAGAAGCCGGCGAGGTGCAGGTCCCAGACGAGGGGGTGGCGCCGGTCGAAGGCGCGTACGCGTCGGGTGACGCGTTGGACGTACTCGGTGAGGGGCTCCGTCGCTCGTTCTTCCGGTACGGGCCGTGCTTCTTCTTCCGCCACGGGGTCCATGGTGGAGGTTTCCTGCCCGGTCGTCATACGTCCCGTCGTCATACGTCCCGTCGTCATACGTCCCGTCGTTTCAGCTCCGCCGCGGCTGCCGCGAGGGCTGCCGCCGTCCACAGGAGCAGGGACAGGAGTGCCATGCCGGGGGAGGGTGCGTCCGGCATCGGCTGGGCGGTGGTGAGGGTTTCCAGGGCACGGCCGGGGAAGTGCCGTACGGCCTCGTCGACGATGTCGTACGGGAGCATGGCCAGCACCTCGGGGAGGATCATGATCAGGCCGATGAACGCGCCCGTGGCGATCGGGACCGAGCGGGCGACGGCGCCGAGGCCGAGGGCGAGGACCGCGAAGAGGGCGAGGCCGACGGCGTTGCCGACGAGGGCGCGCAGGACGCCCGGGTCGCCGAGGGAGGCGGCGTGGTCGGTGCCGGAGAGGAAGGACTGGGCGAGGGGGAAGGTGAGGAGGTTCGTCCACAGGGCGAGGGGGAAGGTGACCGCGGCCAGGACGGCCGCCTTCGCCCAGAGGACGGGCAGGCGGCTCGGGACCGCTGTCATCGTCGCCCGGATCTGGCCGGTGGAGTACTCGCCGGCGGTGGACAGGATGCCCAGGACGCCGAGGTTGAGCTGGGCGAACTGGGTGCCGAGGAGGATGAGGACGACCGTGTCGAGTTCGGCCTCGCCGTTGCCGTCGTAGGCCGCGCTGATGCCCGCGCCCATGGCGAGGGTCAGGGCGCTGGTGGCGATGAGGGTGATCCAGGTGGAGCGCAGGGTCCAGAGCTTGTGCCATTCGGAGCGCAGCACCCGGGCCGGGGTCACGCGGTACGGCACGGTCGTCGTCGCGGTGGTCATGCCGTGGGTCCTTCCAGGGTGGCGGTGAACTCGACCGCGTCACGGGTGAGGTCCATGAAGGCATCTTCCAAGGAGGCGGTGTTCGGGGTGAGTTCGAAGAGGGGGATGCCGTGGGCGACGGCGGTGCGGCCGATGCGTTCGGCGTCGGTGCCGCGGACGTCGAGGGTTTCGGGGGCGGTGGTCGTGATGTCGACGCCGGGGGCCGAGAGCAGTCGTACGAGGGTCTCGGCCTGCGGGGTGACGACCTTGACCGTGCCCGCGCCGGACTGTCGTACGAAGTCGGCGACCGTGGTGTCGGCCAGGAGGCGGCCGCGGCCGATGACGACCAGGTGCTCGGCCGTGAGGGCCATCTCGCTCATCAGGTGGGAGGAGACGAAGACCGTACGGCCTTCCGCGGCGAGGGACTTGAGGAGGTTGCGGATCCAGAGCACGCCCTCGGGGTCGAGGCCGTTGACCGGTTCGTCGAGGACGACGGTGGCCGGGTCGCCGAGCAACGCGGCGGCGATGCCCAGGCGTTGGCCCATGCCGAGGGAGAAGCCCTTGACGCGGCGGCGGGCGACGTCGGTCAGGCCGGTGAGGTCCAGGACGTGGTCGACGCGGGACCGGGGGATGCCGTGGGTGTGGGCGAGGGCGCGCAGGTGGTGGTGGGCGGTGCGGCCGGGGTGGATCGAGCGGGCCTCCAGGAGGGCGCCGACCTCCTGGAGGGGCGCGGGGTGGGCGGCGTAGGCGCGGCCGCCGACGGTGGCGTGGCCGCGGGTGGGGGCGTCCAGGCCGAGGATCATGCGCATGGTCGTGGACTTGCCGGCGCCGTTGGGGCCGAGGAAGCCGGTGACCGTGCCGGGGCGGACGGTGAAGGACAGGTCGGAGACGACCGTCTTGTCGCCGTAGCGTTTGGTCAGGTCCTGTGCCGTAATCATGCTTCGATGCTCGTCCGGGCCGGGGCGGCGGGCGTCGGACCGGGGGCAGTATTCGAGGTGAGGGGCGTAGTACCCGGGTATTACGGTGGCTGGCATGAGCAGCTATGTGATCCGGTCCGTGCGTGCTGACGAGTGGCCTGCCGTGAAGGAGCTTCGGCTTGCGGCTCTGAAGGATCCTGTCGCGCACCTCGCCTTCCTCCAGACCTACGAGGAGGCCGCCGCCGAGCCGGACTCGTTCTGGAAGGAGCGGACCGCCTCGGGCGCGGAGGGGGCGACCGGGGTGCAGCAGATCATCGCCGCGGGGCCGGACGGGCGGTGGGTCGGGACGCTGACCGTGCTGGTCGAGGAGCCCGGGACGACGGACTGGGCCGGGTTTCCGGTGGAGCGGAAACAGGGGCATCTCGTCGGGGTGTTCGTACGGCCCGAGGAGCGGGGGAACGGGCTGACCGAGGTGTTGTTCGACGCCGCTCTCGAGTGGGCGTGGGCGCAGGGGGCCGAGCGGGTGCGGCTCATCGTGCACGAGGAGAACGGGCGGGCGCAGCGGTTCTACCGGAAGGTGGGGTTCGTGCCGAGTGGGGTGACCGTGCCGTTGGCCGCTCGGCCCGGGGAGCTGGAGTTGGAGTTCGTCCTGGAGCGTGGGCAGGACTGACGTACTGACGTGTGGGAACGACGGGCGTGAACGATGTACGTGAACGGCGGGCGTGACTCGGGGGGATTACACCGGCAGTTCGGCGTCCGGCCAGCGTGTGCGGGCCTGTTCGCGGGAGCGGAGCAGGGCCAGGGTCGGCAGGCCCCGGTCCGTTCCGGCGGCCAGCAGTTCCGGGAGCTGGGGAAGCGGAGCCACGGCGGCGACGTCGTCCAGGACGAGCGTGAGTGGTGGGTCGAGGCGACCGGAGGATGACCGTTCGGCCATGCGCCGGCCGCGCTCGACCACGCTTGAGGCGAGGGCGGTGAGCAGAGGCATCGCGCCCGGATCGGTCCGGGGGTCCTCGATGGATTCACCTACCACATAAAGCGTGCCCCCTTCGTCCACGAAGGAATCCAGGGCGAGCGCATCAGTTCGGTTGGGGGTGCAGGCCTCGCGGATGTTGAGCGTGGAGAGGGCGGAGAGGGCCCGGCTCGTCAACTCCTGGGCGATGTCCCGGCGTTCCGCGTGGGCGGTGAGTGCGGCTTCCAGTTCGCCCGCGGAGCCGGAGGCCGCCTTGGGGTTCGTACGGAGGGTTCGTACGGCGTCCTGGATCTGGGTGCCCTGGGACCAGCGGTGGACGTGGCGGATCGTACGGCCGTCGATGGCGGCGGCGTGCAGATAGCTGCGCAGGAGCGTTTCGGCCACGTCGCTGACGGCCTGGTCGATTTTCGCGGTGGGGCGGATGGGGGCGAGGAGGGCGGTGGCCCGTGCCGCCGCCGTCTGTTTGTCCTCGCAGCCGGTGGTGGGGGACCAGTGGAGGCGGGCCGGAGTGTCGCAGCGGTGGGTGGGGTCGTAGACGTGGACCGGGCCGAGTTTGGCGCGGGCGTCTTTGGTGTCCTGCCAGATGGCGGGGTTCGAGGTGACGATGAGGGCGGGGCCCTCCGCGTCCCGTATGGCTTGGATTGCGGTGGATTGGCGGGTTTCCGGCGGGGCGTACAGAACCGCGCCTGCGGGGCGGGTTTTTTCCCACCCACCCACCACCGGTTCACCATTCCTCGAAAGGCTCGGCAAAGGACTCGACAGGGGGGCCGACTCCACCGGTGCCGCCTCTTGCAGTACTTGGGTCGGCTGCGGCTCCGGCTGCGGCTCCGGCTCCGTGCGTGGCAGTGGCACCTCCCGGATCTCGGGTGCCGGTGCCGGTGCCGGTGTCGGTTCCGGCTCCGCCCTCTCCAGCCGCCGCCGCACCCTGACCGCCCGCCACCGTGCCAGCGTGCCCATCACGAACACCGTCAGGACGATCAGGATCATGACCTGGCCGATGAGCAGGCCCCAGAACAGGCCGTAGCCCGAGAGCTGGGACTCGGGGGTGTCCGGCCAGGCGGCGGGGATGTCGTGCGGCTGGGCGACGAGGCCGCGGATGGCGAGGGGGGCGCGGGTGAAGGTGACGCCGTCGGGCCAGGCGCCGTGGGCGAACAGGGCGGCCAGGCCCGTGGCGGACCAGACCAGCAGGGTCATGCCGAGGAGGAAGGCGAGTATGCCGACCAGCAGACCGTCGGGGATGCCTCCCCGGCCGTCCTGCCGGTCGTCGCGGTACTGCTCGTTCGGTCTCACGCCTTCCCCCTACGACTGACTACGCCACCGTCGACTCGGAGTCGCCGAGGTGCTGTTCCACGAACGCCGCCGCCCGTTCCTCCGCTTCGAGCTCGGCGGCGCGCAGGGCGTCGTCGGCCAGTTCGCGGTGGTCGGCGGAGGACTCGGTCATCGCGCGGTCGGTGAAGACCAGGGGGCGTTCGGTCTCGGTGATCAGGTGTTTGACGACCTGGACGTTGCCGTTGACGTCCCAGACGGCGATGCCGGGGGTGAGGGACGGGATGATCTCCACAGCCCATCTGGGCAGGCCGAGCACCCGGCCCGTCGCCCTCGCCTCGTCGGCCTTCTGGGCGTAGATCGTCCTTGTCGACGCCATCTTGAGGATCGCCGCGGCCTCCTTCGCCGCCGCCCCGTCCACCACGTCGGACAGGTGGTGCACCACCGCCACGAACGACAGGCCCAGTCGGCGGCCGAACTTCAGCAGCCGCTGGAAGAGCTGGGCCACGAACGGGCTGTTGATGATGTGCCAGGCCTCCTCGACCAGGAAGATGCGCTTCCTGCGGTCGGGGCGGATCCAGGTGTGCTCCAGCCACACGCCGACGATCGCCATGAGGATGGGCATGGCGATGGAGTTCCGGTCGATGTGGGACAGGTCGAAGACGATCAGCGGGGCGTCCAGGTCGATGCCGACCGTCGTGGGGCCGTCGAACATGCCCCGCAGGTCACCGTCGACCAGGCGGTCGAGGACCAGCGCCACGTCCAGGCCCCACGCCCGTACGTCGTCTATGTCGACGTTCATCGCCTCGGCGGACTCCGGCTCGGGGTGCCGCAGCTGCTCGACGATGTCGGTCAGCACCGGCTGGCGTTCGACGATCGTCTCGTTGACGTAGGCGTGGGCGACCTTGAGCGCGAAGCCGGAGCGCTCGTCCAGGCCGTGGCCCATGGCGACCTCGATGATGGTCCGGAGCAGCGCGAGCTGGCCCGTCGTCGTGATCGCCGGGTCGAGCGGGTTGAGCCGGATGCCCTGGTCGAGCGCCGCCATCGGGTCCAGCCGGATGGGAGTTATGCCCAGCTCCTGCGCGATGAGGTTCCACTCGCCGGCGCCGTCCTCGCCCTGGGCGTCGAGGACGACGACCTGGCGGTCGCGGAAGCGGAGCTGGCGCAGGACGTACGTCTTCTCCAGCGCCGACTTGCCGTTGCCGGACTCGCCGAGGACCAGCCAGTGCGGGGCCGGGAGCTGCTGGCCGTACAGCTGGAAGGGGTCGTAGATGTAGCCCTTCCCGGAGTAGACCTCGCGGCCGATGATGACGCCCGAGTCGCCGAGGCCGGGGGCCGCGGTCGGGAGGTAGACCGCCTGGGCCTGGCCGGTGGAGGTGCGGACCGGCAGGCGGGTCGTCTCGACCTTGCCGAAGAGGAAGGACGTGAAGGCGTCGGTGAGGATGGACATCGGATCCCGCATGCGGCGGCCCCTACCTTCGAATGCCGGTGGCGAACGGGAGCGTGTTCACGAAGGCGCGATGGTGCTCGCGGTCGCACCATTCCAGCTTCAGGTACGACTTTCCGGCCGAGGCCCGGATGGTCCGCTTGTCGCGGGCCAGGGCCTCGGGCGATCGGGAGGAGACGGTGATGTAGCCGACCAGGTTGACGCCGGCCGCGCCGCTCGCGAGGTCTTCTCCTCGCTGGTCGAGACGGTTGTGGGCGGCGATGTCGCGTGGGTCGACGGTGCGGTTCATCTTGGCGGCGCGGGAGGCCTCGGCCTCGTCGTTGGTCTTCTCGGTCAGCATGCGTTCGATGGCTACCTCGGTGGGCTCGAGATCCATCGTCACGGCGACCGTTCGGATGACGTCCGGGGTGTGGACGAGGAGCGGGGCGAGGAAGTTGACGCCGACGGGGGTCATCGGCCACTCCTTCACCCACGCCGTGGCGTGGCACCAGGGTGCGCGGGTGGAGGACTCCCGGGTCTTGGCCTGGAGGTACGTCGGCTCCATGGCGTCCAGTTCGGCCGGCCAGGCGTTGCGCTTGGTCATCGCCTGGATGTGGTCGATCGGGTGGTCCGGGTCGTACATGGAGTGGATGAGCGAGGCGAGACGGCCCTGGCCCAGCGGCTGCCGTACGCGGATGTCGGCCTCCTGGAGGCGCGAGCAGATGTCAGTCAGCTCGCGGGCCATGACGACCGCGAGGCCCGCGTCCCGGTCCAGCTTGCGGCCGTTGTGCGGGCGCGCGGCCCGGGCCATCGCCTGGGCCTCGGCGGCCAGTTCCCGGTTGTAGTGCATACAGGCGACGAGGTATGCGCGGTGCTGCTCGCTGCTCGTCGACACCATCGACTGCAGTTGGTCGTACGACTGCTGCAGCCACCCCAGCGACTTCTCGTCCCCGCGTACGGCGACGTCCTTGGCGTGGGCGTCCGGGTCGGCGGGGAGGGTGCGGGCGAGCATCTGGAGGCGGGTGACGAAGCCGTCGCCGTTGGCCACGTGCTTGAGGAGGGTGCCGAAGCGGTCGACGAGGGCTTCCTGGTCCTCCGAGTCGCGCAGACCGACGCCCGGCCCCTCGATCTCGATGGCCGCGGTGACCGTACGGCGGTCCGCGTGCAGCAGGACGGCGATCTCGTCGGGGCCGAACGGGGCGGCCAGCCAGTTGATGCGGCCGATGCCGGGCGGCGGGCCGATCTCCACCTCACGGCCGTCGAGGTGGATGCCGGCCTCCATGACACCGGAGCGGTAGGTGGTGCCCTGCTTGAGGGTGCGCTTGAAGCTTCGGTTGATCTCGAACCACTTGTAGAAGGTGCGGCGCTTGTACGGCACGTAGACCGCCGCCAGCGCGACCATCGGGAAGCCCATCAGCAGCACGATGCGCAGGGACAGCACCGGGACGAGGAGCCCGCACATCATGCCGAGGAACGCGCCGCCGATGATGAGCGCGATCTCGCCGGTCTCTCGATTCCTGCCGACGATCGCGTTCGGCCGGGCGCGGCCGATCAGATATGTACGGCGGGGCGTGACCGGATGGGACACGTGGGACTCGGTCGTCAACGCCCTTCACCTCCCGTGCGGTTGGTACTGCTGTTGCGGGTGTTGCTGGCGTGCGGGCTGTTCACCGGGCTGTTGCCCGCGCGGGGAGCGGGGGCGGCGGAGGGAACAGATCCGCCGCCTCCGTTCGGCGTGCGTGTGCTGTGCGCGGCGACCCCGCCGGATACGGGGTTGCTCGGGCGGGCACCGTTCGATCCGCCCTGGCCTCCGCCGCCGTTGTTGTCGGCGCGGGTGCTGTGGGTCTTGATGCCTTGCGCGACGAGGGTGGCGGGGGAGGTCATGACGGCCGCGGCCTTGCCCTCCGCGCCCTGCATGATGCGGTTGCTGCGGGAGTTCGCGATCTCGTCGCCGAAGCCGGGGACGAAACGGTAGATCATCGCACTGGCGAAGATCGCGAGCAGGATGATGGCGAGGCCGGACACGACGGCGGAGAACGCGTCGGGGCCGTCCTCGGCGGACAGCGCGCCGGCCAGGCCCAGCACGATGACGATGACGGGCTTGACCAGGATGACCGCGATCATGATGCCCGCCCAGCGGCGGACGTGGCCCCACAGGTTCTTGTCGACGAGGCCGGCGTAGACGACGGTGCCGAGGAGGGCGCCGACGTAGAGGAGCGCGGCTCTGATGACCAGCTCCAGCCACAGCACCCCGGCGGCGAGGATGCTCACCAGCGACACGACGATCAGCATGATGGGGCCGCCGCCGATGTCCTCGCCCTTGCTGAGGGCGCCGGAGAAGTTGCCGAAGAAGGTGTCGGTCTGGTTGCCGGTCGTCTGCGCGAGGACCTCTGAGACGCCGTCCGTCGCCGATACGACCGTGTACAGGATCAGCGGCGTGAAGGCGGACGCCAGGACCGTCAGCCAGAGGAACCCGATCGCCTCCGAGATGGCGGTGGTGAGGGGGACACCCCGGACGGCACGCTTCGCGACCGCGAGAAGCCACAGGAGGAGGGTCAGGATCGTCGACGCGGCGAAGACCACGGCGTACTGCTGGAGGAACTTCTGGTTCGTGAAGTCGACGTTCGCCGTCTCTTTCACGGCTTCACTGAGCTTGTCGATGGTCCAGGCGGCGGCGTCCGCGCAGCCCTTGGCGAGGGAGGAGAGGGGGTCGAGGGTGCTGGTGGGGTCCAGGGTGCCGGAGCGGCCGGTTCCGGTGGAGCCGCTACCGTCCTCGCAGTACTCCTTGGCAGGGCCGACGATGAGATCGCAGTTGCCGTCCGACGGTGACGGAGACGGCGTGGGGGCCGCCGCAGCTCGGGTGGCCAGCATCAGGACCGCGGTCTGTACGGCGGTGACGGCTGCGGCGACCTTGAGTACGCGGCGCGGGCTACCGGGCATACGTGAACCCTCCGTACTCCTCGACGGCCTTGGCCATCTCGTCGGCGCTGGATGCCTTGTCGTCGCCGGGAACGGGCGCGGGTCCGTCCTTCTGGGCGAAGCTGTCGACCTTCCAGTCTCCGTCAGCCCAGCGCAGTTGGAGCGTCATGGTGAACCAGTCACTGGTGACCGGGTTGGTCGAGTTCGTCCCGGCCGTGCCGTACAACCCGGTGCACCAGACCTCGGCGGTGGCCGTGGTGTTCGAGTAGCTCGTGACCTTGGTGCCGATCGGGACGGTGCGCGAGACGTAGGTGTTGCCCCCCGTGGCGTTGCCGTTCGCGTCCAGGCCGATATTGCTCAGGAACTCCTTGGAGTACGCCTTGTTCAGCTTGTCGGCCAGGCCGGCCTGCTTGTCGGCGACGAAGACCTGCTGGACGATTTCCGCTCGCCGGGCCGGCTTGAGGATGTCGGCCGAGACCAGCTTTACCGCGTAATTGGCGGCAGCACTCTGGGCCCCTTGCTCGTCCTGAGCGAAGTCCGACTCCACCGGACGATCCCCGCTCGCCGCCGTAGACGCAGCCTCCGGCTGGGACGCCACCCCGTCCGTGGATGAGGAATCGTCTCCTCCACGGTTCGCGAAGGCGATCGCGGCGATCAGGAGGACGACGACGCCGACCACCGTGACCAGGCTGCGGGAAGAGGACCGGCCTCTGCGTGCGCCGCCGTACACGTCGCCGGGCCGGTCGGGGAGGCGCGTGCGCGTGTGCCCCGAACCGCCGTAGCCACCGGAGGTCTCGTCGTCGTCTCCGAGAGTCATGCCGCGTACGCCCCCTCGACGTCGTGCGGAAACGCGTAGATGTACGACGGTAGCCGTGCTGGTTCCCGCGCGGGCGCGGTGTGGTGACTCGACATCAGGGAAACGCAACCTCTGCCGGTGGGCACGACGGACGGGTGGGGTGGAGGGGGAACCGGGCGCGCCCGGCCGGACCGGAGGTGCGTCGACCGGACGCGGTATCTACACGGCCATGCCGTACACGATGGTGAAGAGGGTGCCGAGGGAGCCGATGATGAAGACTCCGGTGAGGCCGGCGATGATGAGGCCCTTGCCCTGCTCGGCACTGAAGGTGTCCCGGAGGGCGGTGGCGCCGATGCGCTGTTTGGCCGCGCCCCAGATGGCGATGCCGAGGCACAGCAGGATGGCCACCGCCATCACGACCTCGATCATCACCTTCGCCTCGTTGCCCAGGCTGCCGAAGGGGCCCCAGTCCGGAGCGATCCCCCCGATGATGGTGTTGATGTCTCCCTCGTCGGCCGCAAAGAGCATGTAAGTCACCGCCCCTGGTGGGTAGTTCCGTGTCCCCTGCATGGACGCAGAGGTCAGGCCTCATTCTCGCCGAAAATTCCGCTGTCGTATGTCGACTTGGCGTCATCGGTTGGCGGGTTTCGTACGAATACCTTGTCACCGGCCCGCGCCGGGTCCCTCGGACGGGTGCGGGACGGTATACGAGGAGTCGCATCGTCACTCTGTGTATCACGGCAGGTCACGCCGGGCAATGAGGCCTGAGCGGAACCTGTCGTGTGGTTCCGTCGTTGACCCCTTTTCACGACCGGCCGCCGTGGGTGACGGCCAGTCGGGTGAGCGGTCGGAAAGAATGTTCTCATGCGAACGGGCCGCGGCTGGATGCCGCGGCCCGTTGGTCTGACTGTCGATCAACCGGTGAGGTGTGATCAGCCGGTGAAGGCGCCCGTGCCCTCCGGGGTGCCCCAGCCGGTCGGGCCGTCGTAGCCGGACGTGGCGGTGCAGAAGTAGCTCGTGGAGCAGGTGCCGTTGTTGCCGGAGGTCACGTCGTTGAGCGCCGAGGTGCCGGCGGCCTTGTACGGGAACTGGGCCGGGTAGGAGCTGCTGGACGGGGTGCCGGCGAGGGCGTAGACGCCCGCGATGATGGGCGAGGAGGCGCTCGTACCGCCGAAGGTGTACCAGCCGGCGGTGACGCCGTAGGAGTCGTAGACCGAGACGCCGGTCGCCGGGTCGGCGACGGCCGAGACGTCCGAGATCATGCGCTTGGTGCAGCCGGTGTCGGTCTGCCAGCTCGGCTTGGCGTCGTACTTGGAGCAGCCGGAGCCGGTGCCCTCGGTGGTGCTCGTCTTCCACACGCTCTCGGTCCAGCCGCGGGTGGTGGAGGAGGTGGCGAGCTTGGTGCCGCCGACGGAGGTGACGTACTTGGAGGCGGCCGGGTATTCGGCGCCGTAGGCGGAGTCGCCGGCGCTGACGGTGATGGCGACGCCGGGGTGGTTGAAGTACGAGGTGTCGTACGACGTGCCCGACGAGGACTCGGAGCCGCCGTAGCTGTTGGAGACGAACTTGGCACCGAGGCTGACGGCCTCGTTCACGGCCTTGCCGAGGTTGGCCATGGTGGCGGAGGTGGCCTCGACGAGCGTGATGTGGCAGTTCGGGCAGGTCGCGCTGGCCATGTCCAGGTCGAGGGAGATCTCCTCGGCCCAGCCGCTGTCGGCGGAGGGGAGGGAGGTCGTGGAGCCGGTCTGGCTGACCTTCTTGAAGCAGCCGTTGGCGGTGGTGCAGGAGGAGAGGCCGTAGTACGAGCGGTATTTCGCGAGGTCGGCCTCGGCGTTCGGGTCGTCGTACGCGTCGACGATCGCGATGGTCTCGCCGGAACCCTTGGAGGAGGCGGCGGAGGTCAGGCCGTAGGCGGACTGGAGGTCGGACGGGCCGTAACCGGAGGGAGTGGCGGCGTCGGCGGCCTTCGGGGTGGCGCCGTCTTCCTTCGCCTCCTGCTTCTGGAAGGCGGTGACGCCGCCGGTGACGCGGAGGGAGTCGCAGGCCAGTTCGCCCTTTTTCTTGGGCGTGGCACAGGGGGTGGCCGACCAGGTCACCTTCGAGGCGGTGGCGGTGGCGGCAGTTGTGGCGGTGGTGGCGCTCGCTTGGGCCGCGGTGCCGAGTCCGGCGAACACGAGCGCGGCGGTGGCCACGGCAGCGGAGCCGATGCGGGTCCATCTGGCGTGGGTGGAGGGGGTGTTGGGGGTGTTGGGGGATCGCGTACGCAACGTACAGCCTCCTGAGAGTGGTTGACAGGGGCAGTGCGGGTGGTGATGCCACCGGTACGTGGTCCCCGGCAGCGGGCGGCGGCCCGCCGACGACTGTCGCTTGTTGGGTACGCGACAACAAGGTGGGCTGCGGAATCCTGACTTCCGCCTTACTGAAGGGGGTTGGGGGATTGCTGATCAATGGCCGGGCGATGGCGGGGGCATGGCCGCGACTTGACCCGGAGCACAGTGGAGGCACAAGTTCCGAATAGGCGAAGCCTGGCCTGGTGAGGGCTCAGCGGGGCTTGAGGCCGTGGAGCAGGTGGTGGATCAGGTCGTCGAGGGTGGCGTGGGCCGCGTCCGGGTCCAGCATGCCGCCTGTGGTGAACGCGGCGATGCCCTGGAGGGCGGCGCCCACGACGAGGGTGAGGCGTTCCGGATCGCCCTCGACGATCTCGCCGCGCTTCTGTGCGTCCGCGATCACCCGCTCCAGGGAGCCCACGGTCTTGTCGATGCCGACAGCCATCTGCTCGGCGGCGTCCGGGTCGTGCTTGCGGGCGTACATCAGCTCCAGCAGCTCGGCGTACTCGGTGGCGAAGCCGAGGTAGGCGCCGGCGAGGGCGGTGAGGCGGGGCTGGAGGGGGAGGGCGGGGTCGTCGGCGGCGTTCAGGGTCTGCGCGAGCCGCTCGTAGCCGGCCAGTGCCAGGGCGTTGAGCAGGGCCTGCTTGTCCTTGAAGTGCCGGCCGGGGGCGGCGTGGCTGACGCTGGTCTCGCGGGCGAGTTCGCGCAAGGACAGGGAGCCGACGCCCTTCTCTCGCAGTGTGCGCTCGGCGACGGCGAGCAGGGCGGCGCGGAGGTCTCCGTGGTGGTAGGGGCGGCTCTCGGGCATGGGGCTCATCCTAACCGGATGTTGCCGCTGTCATCTTTGTAGGCATTGCCATCATTGTTGTCGGCGTCTACATTGAGGTCATGGTAGCTGACAAGAACCAGAAGAAGCGCGAGCACTGGAACGCGACGCTCATTCCCGACCTCACCGGACGCACGGCGGTCGTCACCGGTGCCAACAGCGGCATCGGCCTGACGGCCGCGGACGCGCTGGCCCGCGCGGGCGCCCACGTCGTGTTCGCCGTACGGGACGTGGAGCGGGGACGCGCGGCGGCCGCGACCGTGCACGGCAGCACGGAGGTACGCCGCCTGGACCTGGCGGACCTGTCCTCCGTACGGGAGTTCGGGGACGCGTGGGAGGGCCGCTCCCTGGCCCTGCTGATCAACAACGCCGGCGTGATGATGCTCCCGAAGCAGCGCACGCGGGACGGCTTCGAGATGCAGTTCGGCACCAACCACCTCGGCCACTTCGCCCTGACGAACCTTCTCCTGCCGTACGTCACCGACCGCGTCGTCACCGTCTCCTCGGGCGCTCACCGCTGGGGCGGCGCGACCATCCGCTTCGACGACCTGAACCTGGACGCGGACTACACCCCACGGGGCGCGTACGCCCAGTCCAAGCTGGCCAATCTGTTGTTCACGCTCGAACTCCAACGCCGCCTGACGGAGGCCGGCTCCCCGGTCCGCGCCCTGGCCGCCCACCCCGGCTACGCCGCCACCAACCTCCAGAGTCACGCCTCGAACCCGGTCACCCGCGCCTTCATGCGGGTCGGCAACCGGTTCCTCGCCCAGGACGACAGGGCCGGCGCCCTGCCCACGCTGTACGCGGCGACGCAGGACCTTCCCGGCGCGAGCTACGTGGGCCCGGACGGGCTGGGCGAGATGCGCGGTGCGCCGACCTTGGTGGGCCGCACGCCGGCAGCGAGCGACGCGGCGACGGCACGGCGGCTGTGGACGGTGTCGGAGGAGTTGACGGGGGTGGGCTACTCCTTGGCTCCGGCAGACTGGCCCCATGACCGCATCGGATCCCAAGGCTGACCTTCACCGCTACCTGCAGTCCGCGCGCGATGCCCTGCTGTGGAAGCTCGAAGGGCTCTCGGAGTACGACATCCGCCGCCCGCTGACGCCGACCGGCACCAACCTGCTGGGCCTGGTGAAACACGTGGCCAGTATCGAACTGGGCTACCTCGGCGACACCTTCGGCCGGCCGTCCGGCGAGCCGCAGCCCTGGCACGACGAGGGTGCTGACCTCAACGCGGACATGTGGGCCACCGCCGACGAGTCACGCGAGTACATCGTGGACCTCTACCGCCGGGCATGGGCGCACGCCGACGCGACGATCGACGCGCTGGAGCTGGACACGATCGGCAAAGTGCCGTGGTGGCCGAGCGAACGCAACGAAGTGACGCTGCATCATGCCGTGGTCCGAGTGATCGGCGATGCGCACCGGCACGCCGGGCATGCCGACATCCTCCGCGAACTCATCGACGGCGCCGTGGGGATGAACGAGGGCAACGACAACATGCCGCCGGGCGACAAGGCGTGGTGGGAGAACCATCGAAGCCGACTGGAGAGCGTGGCTCGGGAAGCCGACCGAGACGCGTAGCCTGCCTTCAGAGGACTCGACTTGTCCGGTACGGCCCCTCGGTCGCCCTCAGCCGTTGCATGGCCGTCAGCCGTACGGCGAAGTACACCGCGGCCGCCGCGGCGGCCGCGCCCAGGAGGTCGGCTGCCATGTACTGCATCACCGCGGTACGGATTTCGGCGATGCCCTCGGCGTTGGCGTAGCGCGATTCGGCGTACCGGTCGAACAACGTGCTGGAGACGAACAGTCCCCACCACAGATTCACCGGCCAGATCGATGCCCGGTAGGGCTCGCCGTCGTCCGGCAGCGGTGTGGCGGCTCCCCACATGTCGACGGCGACGCGGTACGGGATCCAGAAATTCGCCAGCGGGATGAGCCAGCCCCCGATGGCCCAGCCGGCGCCCTTGCGGAACCGGTCCGGTGCCAGCAGCCCTGCACTGCGGCGCATCAGGAAGAACCAGGTGATGAAGAGGATCGCGCACGGCAGGTACACCTGTACCTGGACGTTCCCGGCCGTCTGATACAGCGAGTACGCGGCATCCAGTTCCTGCTGCGGACCGGTGACGAAGCCCTCGTCCTCGTCGATGAGGGCGTAGATCCGGGCCCCGACGAACACAGCGAACAGATCGGTGAGGGCGACGACAGCGAGCCCCGCCGACACCGCGACCAGAAGGGGGCGCGACGACCGCGGCACCGCGCGGGGCAGCAAGGGACGAGGGCGGAGATCACTGGATCCGGACATGACGGCAGGCCCCCCCACGGGCGAGGAAACGGAACGGCCCGCGGAAGAACGCGTGCTGAGGCACGATACGCCCGACATGTGATCCCGTCCATGACAATCCGCAGGTCGGAGGGGTGCGGGGACGTGGCCGCCGCCCGGGCTGCCTCCTATCCCTCCACGAAGTGGTCGAACTCGCCTGCCTGTACGCCGAGTACGAAGGCGTCCCACTTGCGGCGGTTGGTGGTGACCACGTTGTCCGGGTCGCTGGTCTCGCGGATGTAGACGGGGGCGTCCCCGTCGTCACCCTCGCCGAAGGCGACCTCGATCCAAGGGCCGGGGCCGGTTGCCTCCGGCGGGGCGGCGCGGGTCCAGGTGAGGTCGGTGGGGATGTCGCTCAACGGTGGGTTTCCTTCTTCAGTACGGCGAGGAGGGCGTCGAAGGCGGCCGGGTGGGCGTCGAGTATGACGCCGTCGGGGTCGGCGCTTTCGGTGAGATGGATCGTTTCGGTGGTGGCGGTGACGTGCACGCATGAGTCGCCCTGGGCGCAGTAGGACGACTTCTGCCAGGTGAGTTGGGTCATCACGGGGTGCCTCACAGGTCCTGGGCGATCTTGTGGATGAAGTCGCGTGATTCCACGGCCGGTAGCGCGCAGGCTTCCATGCGGTCGAGGAGTACGCGGTACTTGTCGAGCTGAGCCTCAGAGTCGAGGAAGGCCGGGCCGTGGGACTGGTCGAGGTGCACGGTGTCGAGTTGAGGCACCGGCCCCTTGGAGTAGTAGAAGGACTGGCCCGAGCCGGGGAGCGTGGCGGCGTCGAACGGGATCACGCGGAGCATGACGTGGTCGCGCTCGCTCATGTCCAGCAGGTGCTGAAGCTGCGCCCGGGTCACAGAGGGGCCGCCGAACCTCATGCGCAGAGCAGCCTCGTGGACGATTGCCTGGTGAGGTGTCGGGGAGTCCCGGTAGAGCACGGCTTGCCGCTTGATGCGGAACGAGATCCGGTGCTCGATGTCGGGGGGCGACATCTCTGGCACGTCCTGGCGGAAGATCTCGCGGGCGTAGTCCGTGGTCTGGAACAGGCCGGGGATGTGCACGGTAACGGCGGCGCGCAGCCGAGTTGCGTGGTGCTCGACTTCGGCGAGGTCCAGCAGGGCCGCGGGCAGGATCTCGCGGTACTCCTCCCACCAGCCGCGCGTCCGCTCGGTTGCCATCTCGCTGAGCGCCTCGACCAGGGCCTTGTCCCCGCAGTCGTAGTGGCAGGCAAGCGTGCGTACTCGCTCGGGGCTCACTCCCGCACGTCCGGCTTCCACATTGCTGATCTGGTTCTGCTGAACGCCGAGCAGTCGACTCGCCTGGGTGGAGGTCAGGCCCGCGCGTTCCCGGAGTTTGCGCAGCTCAGCGCCCAGGCGAAGGTGGCGCCCCGTTGGGTTGCTTCGCACGGGTGTCTGTCCTCCTTGTCACTCACACGAGTGGTAAAGCAGTGCTTTCTCGCAATTCGTCTAAGACCTTAGATGAGCCCCGCTACCTTACAACTGGGCCCCTCGCTCAGGAGCACACCGTCCGACGGGACGGCATCGTCACTGGGCAACCACCATCCGCACGTCCCCAACTCCCCTCAGTGATCGGAGACTTCCATGGCAACCGTATCCCCGCCCTGGGCGTACACCCTCCACCTCCCGCACGATCCGCACGCGCCGGGGATCGCCCGCGCAACCCTCCGTACCGTCCTCGCGGCCCACGGTCTCCCCGAACTCGCCCCTACCGCCGAACTGTTGGCCTCCGAGCTCCTCAGCAACGCCCACCGCCACACTGCCGGCCCCTATGCCCTGCGACTCCGCGCGATGGAACCCGGCCGTCTCCGAGTCGCCGTATGGGACACGGATCCGAGGGTGCCTCCCGGATTCGGCACCGACGGAGCCGCCGTACCCCCGCTCGACGCCGAGGACGGCCGCGGTCTGCACCTCGTGCGGGCGTGTGCGGACGCGGTCGGTGTCTCCGTGCTGCGGGAGTTGGGGGCGTCGAAGGGCGGGAAGCTGCTGTGGGCGGAGTGTCAGTGGGGTGACCTACCGTAATGGAGCATGTCCGGAGGGTAGGAGAGATGTCTTGTGGCGAAGGCCGAGCAACGCATCAGGACGGCACAGGGAACGGAACAGTACGGTGGATTCGACGCCGAGGGGGACGGCGGACCTCCCAACGACCCCGTTCGCGTGGGCGTGGTCGGGTAGGTTCGTCGACAGCTGGACGCCGTTCTGCCCGACGGGCTGGGAACCTTCCAGGTTTCCTCGATCGCCCTGCCGGAGGACCCCGACGACTATGTGACTCCGGATCTGATCATTCTGCCCACGGAGTGGACGGAGGACGACGACTGGCTCGCCGACCCCGAGGGCGCCGCCCTCGCCGTCGAGGTCATCTCCCAGTCCGAGAAGTCCCGCGAGATCCGGGACAAGGCCGACTGGTACGCCGTCGCGCGCGTCCCGGTGCTCCTCGTGATCGACCCCCGCAAGGGCACCTGGGCCCTGCACACCTACCCGGACAGCGGACGGACGACTTCCCGGTGTACGGGAACTCTCCGCGAGCCTGACCGGTTTCTCACCTTTTTGCGGAAGGCTGGGGGCGATGAAGCGCACGCCTCGTCCTGTCCTGTACGCCGTGGTCGTGCTGCTTGCCGTCACCTTGGTCGCCTCCGAAGCCGCCGCCGACGACGGTGCGGGTCCCTTCGGAGTGACCGCCGTCGCCGCTCCGACCGCGCGGACCGCCTTGGTGGGGGCGCTGTTCGCCTCGGGGCGGCACTTCTGTACCGCTTCCGTAGTGGACAGTCCGCAGCGGGATCTCATCGTCACGGCGGCGCATTGCCTGGACGGGGGTTCCGGAGGGCTCGAGTTCGCGCCCGGGTACCGGAACGGCCACGCGCCGTACGGGGTCTGGCCGGTCGGCAGGCGGTTGCTGCCCGACCGGTGGGCCGAAGGGGAGGACGAGGACAGTGACGTCGCCTTCGCCGTGGTCGCCGATCGGGACGGCGAGGGTGTCGAGGATGTCGTCGGGGGCGGGAACCGGTTCGTCGCCGGGACGGCTACCGGGGCGACGGCCGTGACCGTCACCGGGTATCCCGACTCCCGCGAGGCCCCCATCAGCTGCACCAACAAGCCCACCGCGCACAGCCGTACGCAGCAGCGCATCGATTGCCCGGACTTCAGCGGTGGGACCAGTGGCAGTCCGTGGGTCGACGGGGACGGGGAGGTCGTCGGGGTGCTGGGCGGGCACGAGGCGGGCGGGGCCACGGCGGATGTCTCGTACAGCGTCGTGCTCGGGGCGGAGGCGGCGGAGTTGTACCGGGATGCGATGCGGATCTGACAAGAGAGGTGACAAGAGCAGACGAGAGCAGCGGCTTCCCGCCGTTCGACGAGCGTGCCGGTTGCAGCGGATTCCCGGTGGGAAGCTCCTAGACTGACGCGGGCGGATTCCGGGCGGACTCCCGTCGGACGAGGAGCGGTTGACGGTGCGTAAGGCATGGATCGTGGCGGGTGCCGCTGTCGCGGCGGGGCTCAGCTTCGTGATGCTGCTCGTCGTCGGGGTGTACCTCGTCGCCGGGAACCTCGTCAACGGGGCGAGCGGGGGCGCCAAGTCGCTGGCCAAGGGGGCCGTGCCCGCCGCCTACCAACCCCTCGTGCAGAAGTGGGGCAACCTCTGCTCCGCCATCAACCCGGCGCTGCTCGCCGCCCAGCTCTACCAGGAGAGCGGATTCAACCCGAAGGCCCAGAGCCCGGCGGCGGCCCAGGGGATAGCGCAGTTCATCCCCGGGACCTGGTCCACGCACGGAATCGACGGCGACGGGGACGGCGACAAGGACGTATGGGATCCGAATGACGCGATTCCGTCGGCCGCGCAGTACGACTGCACGCTCGCGTCCTACGTGAAGGACGTCCCCGGGAATCCGACCGAAAACATGCTGGCCTCGTACAACGCGGGGGCCTATGCGGTCATCAAGTACGGGGGCGTGCCGCCGTACAAGGAGACCCAGAACTACGTGAAGACGATCACGACTCTGGAGGACAGCTTCGCGGCGCCCGTCAGCCGGGTCGATCCCTCGAAGCAGGCGGCCGGCGCCATCTACTACGCGCAGAAGAAGCTGGGCACGCCCTATCTGTGGGGCGGTGACGGTACCGCCGCCGACAACGGGCGGTTCGACTGTTCCGGGTTGACGAAGGCCGCATACGAGAGCGTGGGGATCATGCTGCCGCGCGTTGCCAACGACCAGTACAACGCGGGGCCGCATCCGGCCAGGGACGAGCTGCTGCCCGGGGATCTGGTGTTCTTCTCGGACGATCTCACCAACTCGCGGGCCATCCGCCATGTCGGGATTTATGTGGGTGGGGGGTACATGATCGACGCGCCGAGAACGGGTGCTGTGATCCGGTTCGACCCGATCGACTCCCCCGACTACTTCGGGGCCACCCGGGTCACCGAAGATGGCGCGAAAGCGCTCCCCACGACGGTGTGAACCGAGCGTGAACCCACCCCCTGAGCTGCAGGAACGGGTCTCTCTTCGATAACGTCTGCGTGATCATTCGGTGGAGTGTGGAACGTATTAACGGGAGCCGTGCGTTCCTGATGACGTAGCCGAGCGGACGAGCGGACGTCACAGTCGACGTGAGCGGATCTACACACCACGGGGGTGGGTAACAGCGGCGCGCGCAAAGGTGTGCCGGGAGAGACGACGAAGGGGCCGTGCGCCATGGCTGGACTCGCAGAATCCGGGTCGAACCCTGACGTCGATCTGCTGTACGACATCAATGGCCTGGCCAAGGACGCGCCGGCCTGGTTCGACCGTGGCATGGAATACGTCGGTGAGTACGGGCTGCTGCTCGCCATGGTGCTGCTGGTGGTGGGCTGCTGGTGGTCCGTGCGGCGGCGCGGTGGTGAGGACGCGGCGTCGTCGGTGGCCGCTCTGGTCTGGGCGCCGCTCGCCGCCGGTGTCGCGGTGCTCGTGAATGTGCCGATACGGGGCTTTGTCGAGCGGCCCCGGCCCTTCCTCACCCATGAAGGGCTCGATGTCCTCGTCTCCGGCAAGACCGACTACTCCTTCGTGAGCGACCACGCCACCATCACCATGGCCATGGGCGTCGGGCTCTTCGTCGCCAACCGGAAGTTCGGGCTCTTCGGACTCGGACTCGCGCTGCTCGAAGGGTTCTGCCGGATCTACATGGGGGTGCACTACCCGACCGACGTGGTGGGCGGGTTCGCACTCGGTACGGCGGTCGCGCTGCTGCTCTCGCCCGTGGCCATGGCGTTGCTGACGCCTGTGGTCAAGGCCGTCGAGCGGTCTCCCCGGGCCGGGTGGCTGGTGCGGGCGCGGGGGCGGTCGTACGACGGGCAGGACGCGTTGATTCCGGGGGCGCGGCGCGAGGCCGCGGGGACCGAGGAGCGGGATCTCGCCGCTTAGGTGTTCTCCTCTGGTGCGGGGTGTCCGGTGTCCGGTTGGTGCGGGGTGTCCGGTCTCTGGTGTCTGGCCTCCGGTGTCCTACAGGGCCTGGGGGTAGGTGAAGAAGCGGTTCGGGTCGTACCGCTTCTTCAGCTTTGCCAGGCGGGTCGCCGCGTCGCCGTAGTACGCCTTGCGCCAGTCCTTCAGGGTCGGGTCCGTGTAGTTCTGGTAGGCCGCGCCCGACGCGTACGGCTTCATCGCCGCGTGGGCTCCGGTCAGCCAGGACTCGGCCGTCGAGCCGCTCGTGCCGGCCCGCCAGGAGGCGATGTACTGGGCCAGCATGCGGGAACGGCGGTGGACGAAGGCCGTTGCCGTGGGGGAGACGCGGTTGACGGCTCCGCCGAGGGCCGTGAACGCGATGCTGCCGGAGCCGCCGCGGACCGACGTCAGCTGCTTGAGGAGGGCCTGGATCGCGGCGGGGGAGAGGGAACGGTCGAAGAAGTCCGACCGTGCCGCGTACGTCTCCCTGCCGAGTGCGCCCTGCGGGGAGCGGCCGGGGGTCACGCCGGGCAGGTGGCACTGGGCGTCGGAGGAGAACGACGAGCAGCCCGCGTAGATCTCCATCGCCTCCTCGTAGCCCCGGCGGCGGAGGGACACGCTGCTCGCGGGGGCGCCCACCTTGTCCGCGAGGCGGTCCACCGCGTTCTGGAGTTCGCCGTAGGTGCCGAGGGAGAAGGCGGCCACGGAGACGGTGGCCCTGCCGCCGGAGGTGCCGGCCAGGTGCAGGGACGACCAGATCTCGTCCGGCTGGGCCGGGCCCCACTCCTGCCATGCCTTGACGACCGCGGCGGCCCTCGGCCACGGCCAGGACAGGTACGCCGTCACGGCCTGCGGGGCCGGGTGGGTCTTGAAGTGCAGTTCCGTCACGACGCCGAAGTTGCCGTTGCCCGCGCCGCGTAGGGCCCAGAAGAGGTCCTGGTTCTCCCGGGCGTTCGCCGTCAGTTGCTTGCCGTCCGCCGTGATCAGGGTGGCCTGGGTGAGGCTGTCGCAGGTCAGGCCGTAGGCGCGGGAGACGACTCCGTGGCCGCCGCCGAGGGTGAGGCCGGAGACGCCGACGGTGGGGCAGGAGCCGGCGGGGATCGTGACGCCCTTCGCGGCGAGGGCGCGGTAGACGTCGATCAGTTTGGCGCCGGCGCCGACGACCGCGGTGTTGCCGCCGGCCCGGACCCGGTTGAGCTTCGAGACGTCGATGACGAGACGGCCGTTGCCGGAGGACCAGCCCGCGTAGGAGTGGCCGCCGTTGCGGATCGCCACGCGGAGGGCGTGGGCTCGGGCGTAGGCGAGGGCCGTGCGGATGTCCTCGGGGTGTGCGACGTAGGCGACCGCGGCCGGTTTGAGGGAGTCGAAGCGGGTGTTGTAGAGCTGGCGGGCTGTCGGCCAGTCGGTGTCGCCGGGGCGGACGAGGGGGCCGTCGAGGGTGCGGGCGAGGGCGGACCAGGTGGCGGGGGTAGTGGCGGCGGTCGATGTGAACGCGGGGTGCGAGGCGGAGGGCGAGGGGGACCGGGGCGTCGCCGGGGAGCCGTTGGCCGAACCGGAATCGCCGGCCTTGCAGGCTGTGGCTGCGGCCGTGAGGGTGGCTGCGCCGGCGGCGATGAGTGTGCGCCGTTCCATGTCCTTGCCTCTGCCTTTCGTCGGCCTCGCGCGTCGCCTGTCGTGGAACGAGACGGGGCTGTGGGGGGCGGGGTTCCATAGTGCGCGGCGTTGGGGGCCGGGGTGCCTTTTTGCGGGGCGGCGTTGGGCAGGTGTCCGGGGTCGGGTGGGTTGGGTGCCCGGCGTTGGGGGCTGGGGCGGGAGTGGGTTGCGCGGCCCGGCGCTGCGGGGTGCCGTCCGCGCCTGCCCGTGCCGCCCCAGCGGCACGATTGCCCGCGGGTTGACGGTGTCGGGTGCCCGCGGGACTGGCGGCGGGCGGCTGTCCCCGTGGTGGCGGGGGCGGGGGCGGGGGTGCGTGGTCGCGAGCCGGTGGGGTGGGGTTACCGCGGGGTGGCTGGGACGGTGGCCGGAGGCTGGTGGAGTGGGGGGTGGGTGGGTCAGTTGGCTGTGTGGATCTCCGCGTCCGTTCTTGCCGTGCTTCTTGCTCTGCGGGCCGGGCCGCGCCAGCCGCAGGTGCAGCGGGCCGTGCAGAAGCGGCCCTGTTCGACGGTCGTTGTGCGGTGGGCCGGTTGGTCGGGGGGTGGGGGAATCCTGTCCTGCTGCGCCACGGTGACAACGTTACCCAGGCCAGGTAAAGGAGGCGTACGGGGGCGTACACGCGTGACGGCGCCACCTACTTGTCGTTAACCGGAACGACAGGGGGCCCGTGACGGACGTACCGGCTGGGGGTAGGCAGGCGATGGCGGAGCGGCAGCGCAGGCGGGCGGGTGGCGGGGTCGTCGCCGTGGGGTTCTTGGTCTGTTCGTGCTTCGGGGCGGTGGGGTGTTCCGGGAGCGGGACGGCCGTCGGCGAGGACGCGCGGGGCGGGGATCCGGTCGAGATCCTGCACCGGGCCGCCGACACCCTGGTGGACGCCGGGAGTTCGAAGGCCCGTACGTCCATGGAGATGGCGACCGGCGGGACCCGGGTGACCATTCGAGGCCGAGGTGTGTACGACTACCGGCGGCAGCTGGGGCAGTTGAAGGTGATGCTGCCGCAGGACCCCGCGGGGACCAGCGACCGTCGGCCGATCACCGAACTCCTCGCTCCCGGGGCCCTGTTCATGAAGAACCGGGGCGCCGGCGTGCCCGTCGACAAGTGGGTGCGGGTCGACACCGCCACGCTGACCGACGGGAACCTCGTGACCGGCGGGGCCACCGATCCCTTCGCCGCCGCCGAGGTGCTGCGGGGGACGCGGACGGCGACGTATGTGGGAAGGACCGAGGTCGCGGGGACCGCCGTACGGCATTACCGGGGGACCGCGGACCTCGGGCAGGCGGCCCGTGACGCGTCCGCCGGGAACAAGGGGCCGCTCGCGGCGGCGGCGAAAGGGTTCGCCACGGCCCGCGTGCCGTTCGACGTCTACCTCGACGACGAGGGCCGCATCCGCAAGGTCCGGCACCGGTTCAGCTTTGTGAACGGGCAGCAGAAAGGGACCGTCGCGGTCGCTTCGACCACGCTGTTGTACGACTTCGGGGTCCTCGCCGACGTGCGGTTGCCGGCCGCCGGTGACATCTACGCGGGCCGGATCGCTGAGGAGTGAGAGACGACAGGCGCCGGGCGCGGACTCGTGACGGGCGTCAAGAACTAGCCCTTCCGTGCCATGCGCGGTCTGTAGCCGCTGCCTACTCTAGGAGGTCGGTGACGGCAGAGAAGAGGTGATGCGCGTGGCTCCGGTCGGCGGTACCGCAGTTCAGGACCACGTGGCCCTCGCCGAGATCGAGCTGTGCGGAGAGCTGATCATCGCGGCCTCCGCCGCCGGCGAGGACCGGCTCAGCCTGGAGAGCATCGACGAGGTGCTGAAAGTGGCCGAAGAACGCGCGGACGCCTCCGGCTACTAGCCGGGGGCGGCCCCACCTTCACTCGGGGCGAGCTCGGCTCACGTCCGCAGCAGGCGGCCGATCGCCTTCGTCGCCTCCTCCACCTTCGCGTCGACCTCGGCGCCGCCCTTGACGGCCGCGTCGGCGACGCAGTGGCGCAGGTGTTCCTCCAGGAGCTGCAGGGCGAAGGACTGCAGGGCCTTGGTGGAGGCGGAGACCTGCGTGAGTATGTCGATGCAGTAGACGTCCTCGTCGACCATGCGCTGCAGGCCGCGGATCTGGCCCTCGATGCGGCGCAGGCGCTTGAGGTGTTCGTCCTTCTGTTTGTGGTACCCGTGCACGCCGCGGTCGTGATCCGTCACAACCGCGTCGTCCGTCACAACCGCGTCGTCCGTCACAACCGCGTCGTCCGTCACAACTGCGTCATCCGTCACGGCTTCCGGCTCCGCGGCGGCGGAGGGCGCTTGCGCGCCGGCCTCGGTGGTCGTCATCGCGTCCTCCACATCATGGGCAGCCTTATACCCCTAGTGGGTATATGGTACCGAACTTTGCGGGGTATGTGGCCTGCAAGCGGCCCCCGTGCCGACCACTCTGCCTGATGGGCGACACTGGGGGACGGCCCATTAGCCGTGGCCGGATGATGCGCCTAGCATCAGCCTGACCGAAACCGATGCACCCCGAGGACCCCTTGTGCGCTTTCGTCTGACCCCCAGGGAGACGAGCTTCTACGACATGTTCGCCGCGTCCGCGGACAACATCGTCACGGGCTCGAAACTCCTCATGGAACTGCTCGGGGCGGACACCGCCGGCCGGGCCGAGATCGCAGAGCGTATGCGGGCCGCGGAACACGCAGGTGACGATGCCACGCATGCGATCTTCCATCAGCTGAACTCCTCGTTCATCACGCCGTTCGACCGTGAGGACATCTACAACCTCGCGTCGTCCCTCGACGACATCATGGACTTCATGGAGGAGGCCGTCGACCTGGTCGTCCTCTACAACGTGGAGGAACTGCCCAAGGGCGTCGAGCAGCAGATCGAGGTGCTGGCCCGGGCCGCCGAGCTGACCGCCGAGGCGATGCCGAACCTGCGGACGATGGACAACCTCACCGAGTACTGGATCGAGGTCAACCGGCTGGAGAACCAGGCCGACCAGATCCACCGCAAGCTGCTCGCCATGCTCTTCAACGGCAAGTACGAGGCCATCGAGGTGCTGAAGCTCAAGCAGATCGTGGATGTGCTGGAGGAAGCGGCCGACGCGTTCGAGCACGTGGCGAACACGGTGGAGACCATCGCCGTCAAGGAGTCCTGAGCTCTTCATGGACACCTTTGCATTGATCGTGACCGTCGGGGTCGCGCTCGGATTCACGTACACCAACGGCTTTCACGACTCGGCGAACGCCATCGCCACGTCCGTCTCCACGCGCGCGCTGACGCCTCGCGCCGCGTTGGCGATGGCCGCGGTGATGAACCTCGCCGGTGCGTTTCTCGGCTCCGGGGTCGCCAAGACCGTCAGCGAGGGGCTGATCGAGACGCCCGAGGGGTCGAAGGGGATGGGCATCCTCTTCGCGGCGCTGATCGGTGCGATCACGTGGAATCTCATCACGTGGTACTTCGGGCTGCCGTCCTCTTCCTCGCACGCGCTGTTCGGCGGGATGGTCGGGGCCGCGCTGGCCGGCGGTACGACCGTGTACTGGCACGGGGTGCTGGAGAAGGTCGTCATCCCGATGTTCATCTCGCCGGTGGTGGGTCTGGTGGCCGGTTATCTGGTGATGACGGCGATCATGTGGATCTTCCGGCGGGCGAACCCGCACAAGGCCAAGCGCGGGTTCCGTATAGCGCAGACCGTCTCGGCGGCCGGTATGGCGCTCGGTCACGGTCTTCAGGACGCGCAGAAGACCATGGGCATCGTGGTGATGGCGCTGGTCATCGCCGACGTCGAGGACTACGGCGATCCGATTCCGGTGTGGGTGAAGATCGCGTGCGCCGTGATGCTGTCGCTGGGGACGTACGCCGGTGGGTGGCGGATCATGCGGACGCTGGGGCGGAAGATCATCGAGTTGGATCCGCCGCAGGGGTTCGCCGCGGAGACGACCGGTGCGTCGATCATGTTCACGACGGCGTTCCTGTTCAAGGCGCCGATCTCGACGACCCATGTCATCACGTCCGCGATCATGGGTGTGGGGGCGACGAAGCGGGTGAACGCCGTGCGGTGGGGCGTCGCCAAGAACATCATCCTGGGCTGGTTCATCACGATGCCGGCGGCGGGGGCCGTGGCCGCGGTGAGCTTCTGGATCGTGAACCTGGCGTTCCTGTAGGCGCCGGTTCCTTTTGCGGGTTGTCCGGCACCCACCACCCGACTCGGTCGGTCGAAAGGTGAGCCTCGCCCGGCCGCCACCGGCGTCGCAAGGTGGACGCTCCCGTACTCGCGTACGGCGGCAGGGGGATTTCGCGCCGTTCTGCGCGGCAGACAGACGACGGGCCCGCTCCCCGGAACCGGGGAGCGGGCCCTTTGTCCTCGCGGTGGCACCGCCATGCAGCACCGCGAGGGGTTCGGGGGTGTCGGATCAGCCGAAGCGGCCGGAGATGTAGTCCTCCGTGGCCTGGACCGACGGGTTGGAGAAGATGCGCTCCGTGTCGTCTATCTCGATCAGCTTGCCGGGCTGGCCGACCGCCGACAGGTTGAAGAAGGCCGTACGGTCGGAGACGCGCGCCGCCTGCTGCATGTTGTGCGTCACGATGACGATCGTGAAGCGCTCCTTCAGCTCGCCGATCAGGTCCTCGATGGCGAGGGTGGAGATCGGGTCCAGAGCCGAGCAGGGCTCGTCCATCAGCAGGACGTTCGGCTCCACCGCGATGGCCCGCGCGATGCACAGGCGCTGCTGCTGGCCACCCGACAGGCCCGAACCGGGCTTGTTGAGGCGGTCCTTGACCTCGTTCCAGAGGTTCGCGCCCTTGAGGGACTTCTCGACGACGTCCTGGAGCTCGGTCTTCTTGTAGCTGCCGTTCAGGCGCAGCCCCGCCGCCACGTTGTCGAAGATCGACATCGTGGGGAAGGGGTTGGGCCGCTGGAACACCATGCCGACCTCGCGGCGCACGGACACCGGGTCGATGCCGTGGCCGTAGAGGTCCTCGTCGTCCAGGAGCACCTTGCCCTCGACGCGGCCGCCCGGGGTGACCTCGTGCATACGGTTCAGGGTGCGCAGGAACGTCGACTTGCCGCAGCCGGAGGGGCCGATGAAGGCCGTCACCGAGCGCGGCTCGACCGTCATCGAGATGTCTTCGATCGCCTTGTGGGCGCTGTAGTAGGCGGTGAGTCCGCTTACGTCGATTCGCTTGGCCATGTCTCTACTTCACTTCCGGTGTCAGTCGCCGATGGCCGCGTCAGCGACCGGTCTTGGGGGCCTTCCAGCGGGCGATGCCGCGGGCCCCCAGGTTGAGGATCATCACGAAGGCGATCAGCGTCAGCGACGCCGCCCAGGCCCGGTCGTACGCCGCACCGGAGCCCGCGCTGTTCGCGTACTGCTGGTAGATGTACAGCGGCAGCGACGCCTGCGCACCCTCGAACGGGTTCGAGTTGATGAACGGGTTCCCCCACACCAGGAGCAGTACGGGAGCCGTCTCGCCCGCGATACGGGCGATCGCCAGCATGATGCCGGTGGTGATGCCGCCGATGGAGGTCGGCAGGACCACCTTCAGGATGGTGCGCCACTTCGGGATGCCGAGGGCGAGGGAGGCCTCGCGCAGCTCGTTCGGGACGAGCTTGAGCATCTCCTCCGTGGAGCGGACGACGACCGGCATCATCAGGATCGCGAGCGCGAGCGAGCCGGCGAAGCCGAAGGGCTCCAGGTCGAGCATAAGCATCAGGCTGAGGATGAACAGACCGGCGACGATCGACGGGATACCGGTCATCACGTCGACGAAGAACGTGATGGCCCGGGAGAGGTTGCCGCGCCCGTACTCCACCAGGTAGATCGCGGTGAGCACACCGATCGGCGCACCGATCAGGGTGGCGAGGCCGACCTGCTCCAGGCTGCCGAGGATGGCGGCGTAGATGCCGCCGCCCGGCTCGGTGTCGGCGACGACACCCATGGAGTGGGTCAGGAAGTAGACGTCGAGGACCTTCACGCCGCGGGCGACGGTCACCCAGACCAGGGAGACCAGCGGGATCACGGCGAGCAGGAAGGCCACCCAGACCAGCGAGGTCGCGAGGCGGTCCTTGGCCTGGCGGGTGCCCTCGACGCGGGCGGCGATGACGTACGAACCGCCGACGAAGAGGATCGCGGCGATCAGGCCCCACTGGATACGGCTGTCGAGGCCGGCGGCCAGGCCGACGCCGATCGCGACGGCGGCGGAGCCGGCGGCGATGGCGTACGGGGACCACTTCGGGAGGCGGGCGCCCTGCAGGGTGCTGGGGCGCTTGATGACGGCGTTGCTCATGCGTTGGCCCCCGAGTACTCCTTGCGGCGGGCGATGATCGCGCGGGCCGCGCCGTTGACCAGCAGGGTGATGACGAACAGCACCAGACCGGAGGCGATGAGCGCGTCACGGCCCTGTTCGGTGGCCTCACCGAACTTGCTGGCGATGTTCTGGGCGAAGGTGCCGCCGCCCGGGTCGAGCAGGCTGGTCTGGATGTCGAAGGTCGGGGAGAGCACGGTGGCGACGGCCATCGTCTCGCCGAGGGCGCGGCCGAGGCCGAGCATCGAGGCGGAGATCACACCGGAGCGGCCGAACGGCAGGACAGCCATGCGGATGACCTCCCAGCGGGTGGCGCCGAGGGCCAGGGCCGCCTCCTCGATCATCTGCGGGGCCTGGCGGAAGACCTCGCGGCTCACGTTGGTCACGATCGGCAGGATCATGATCGCGAGCAGGATGCCGACCGTGAGCATCGACCGGGGGGCGCCGCCCTCCCAGGAGAAGATGCCGGTCCAGCCGAGGTAGGTGTCCAGCCAGCCGAAGAGGCCGACCATGTTCGGTACGAGGATCAGCGCGCCCCACAGGCCGTACACGATGGACGGCACGGCGGCGAGCAGGTCGATCACGTAGGCGATGGGACCGCTCAGCCTGCGCGGGGCGTAGTGCGTGAGGAACAGCGCGATGGCCACCGCGATCGGGACCGCGATGACCATGGCGATGATCGAGGAGACCACCGTGCCGAAGGCCAGCACCGCGATGCCGAACTTCGGCGGGAGGGCGGTGGCGTTCCACTCGAAGGTGGTGAGGAAGTTGGCCTCGTCCTTGCTGATCGCGAGGGAGGCGCGATAGGTGAGGAAGACCGCGATCGCGGCCATGATCGCCAACAGCAGAATGCCCGAGCCGCGGGAGAGACCGAGGAAGATCCGGTCGCCGGGTCGGGTGGCACCGCGGGCCGCGCGCTTCTGTTCGGTCGCGGTCGGTGGTTCGGTCGGTGGGGGAGCTTGGGTGTTCTTGGTGGTTATGTCCATCGGGTTCTCCGGTCTGCGGGCCGTACGCGCCGTACGGCCCTGTGGAGCCGTACGCGATGTGCGGTGGCTCCTGGCGGCGGTGCACCGGACGATGCGGTCCGGTCCCGGGTACGAAGCCGGGACCGGACCGCATGCGGATCAGCTAAGGCTCTCGATGGTGGTGCGAACCTTGGCGATGATGTCGTCGGGGATGGGGGCGTAGTCCTTCTCGGCGAGGATCTGCTGACCCTCCTCGGAGGCGATGTAGCGCAGGAACGCCTTGGTGGCGGGCAGGGTGTCCGACTTGTTGCCCTTGTCGCAGACGATCTCGTACGTGACCAGGACCATCGGGTAGGCACCCTCGGCCTTGGTCGTGTAGTTCAGCTCCAGCGCGTAGTCGTTGCCGGTGCCGACGACCTTGGCGTCCGCGATGGCCTTGGTGGCGTTGTCGACGGTGGCCTCGACCGGGGTGCCGGCGCCGGTGTCGAGGGCGACCGTGTTGATGCCGTCCTTGGCGTACGACAGCTCGAAGTAGCCGATGGCGCCGTTGGTCTGCTTCACCTGCTGGGCGACACCGGAGGACTGCGGAGCGGACTGGCCGCCCTTGGCCTGCCAGGCCTTGCCGCCCTCGTAGGGGAAGTCGCTCTTGGCGGTGGCGATCAGGTACTTGGTGAAGTTGTCCGTGGTGCCGGACTCGTCCGAGCGGTGGAACGCCTGGATCTTCAGGTCGGGCAGCTCGGCGTCGGGGTTCAGCTTCTTGATCGCCGCGTCGTTCCAGTTGGTGATCTTGTTGTCGAAGATCTTGGCGAGGGTCGGGGCGTCCAGGACGAGCTTGTCGACACCGGACACGTTGAAGCCGACCGCGATCGGGCCGCCGACCATCGGGAGGTCGATGCCCTGGCCGCCGGAGCAGACCTGCTTGGAGGCGGTGACCTCTTCGGGCTTCAGCGCGGAGTCCGAACCGGCGAAGGCCACCTGGCCCTGGGTGAACGCGGTGACGCCGGCGCCCGAGCCGCCGCCCTTGTAGTTGATCTGCACGCCGCAGGCGGCGGAGAACTGCTTGACCCAGGCGTCGATCGCGTTCTTCTGCGCGGAGGACCCGTCGGCGAGGAGCTGGCCCTTGGCGTCGTCACACTTGATGCTGCCGGCCTGGGCGGTGGACGAGGCGCTGCTGTCGCCGTTGCCGCCTGTGTCGTCGGAGCCGCACGCCGTGAGGGCCAGGGCGCCGGAGACGGCGAGAGCACCGAGGGTGAGGGCCCGCCGGTTCATGCGCTGAAGCTTCACTGAGGGAGTTCCTTCCAGGAGCCGCCGTCCTGAACCGGCGGCGTGCGAAGTCTGTGCGATGTGGCCACGTGATCAAGGCGTCTGTGTGAATCACCTGTTCGAGGTGAATCACTGGTCCGAGATACGTGCCGCATCGCGTAAGGCCGAAACTAGGCAGAACAGGTGAAGGCGCCGAAGGCCATACATGAACGGGGGGTGAACCCCTGAGGACGGTGCGGTGAGGTCACGGAACGCTTACGTCGAGGACACGGAGTGATTCCGGCCGACTATGCCAGCCGGAGGGCCTGGAGCAGGGCGTCCACAAGGGTGCGGTCCCTCGGTTGGGTGAGGCGGTTCCGGGCGGCCGGTGGAGCGAGCCAGAGGATGCGGTCCACCTCGTCGTTCGGCGTGAAAGCGCCGGTCGTGGCCTCGGCCGCCCAGTAGCGGACCTCCTTGGCGCGGCCGTTCGCCATGTACAGGACGGTGGGCAGCCGGGTGCCGGGTGCGGCCCGGTGGCCCGTCTCCTCCTCGACCTCGCGCAGGGCGCCGGCCAGGTGGTCCTCGCCGCGTTTCAGCTTGCCCTTGGGATGCGACCAGTCGTCGTACTTCGGCCGGTGGACGAGACAGACCTCCAGCTCGCCGTCGACCGGGGAGCGGCGCCACAGGACGCAGCCGGCCGCCTGGACGGGGGGTTCTGTGGCTTCGTTCGCCTGGGTCATCGGTGTCACCGCCTGCATGAGGAGAACACGAGGAGATGGGTCAGGGCGTGCCGACCGCCTGCTTCTGCCACGACTGCTGGAACGTGAAACGGGCCGCCTCCACCTCGTGCCGCTGGTCGGCGTGGAGCACGCCGAGGGCGTACGCCGTCGCCGGGGCGATACGAGGGGTACGCGCGGCCTGGGCCGCCGCTGCCGCCGCCTCCGAGGCGTCCCGGTGCCGGTCCAGGGCCTGGCCGGCGGTGAGCAGCCGGACGTCGATGGGTGCGTTCCTGCCGCCGTCGAGGACCTCGCGGGCGTAGCGGTGCAGGCGCAGGAGCAGGCGGACCTGGTGCCAGGGGGCGTCCTGGGGGTGTGGGGACGGATCCGGGGAGAGGCCGTGGATCAGCGCCTCCGCGTTGTAGGGGCTGCCGGCGGTCACCAGGGGGAGGACGGCGATCGCGTCCGTGAGGCGCTCCTCCGCGGCGGCGGCGAAGGGGTGCAGGGCGGAGGCGGCCGCGGTGGTGGTGAGGGGGACCTCGCTGGCGAGTACGGCGACGCTGTCGGCGACCGCGTGGAAGCGGGAGGAGCCGAGGGCCTGGAGGGCGGTGCTGTGCGCCCGGGTCCGGGCCAGGGTGAGCTGGCGCTCGAGCAGGGCGCCGGCCTTCGCCGCGCCCACGGTCAGGGTGCCGCGGTCCGGTGCGGGCAGGTCGGTCGGCGGTCCGGCGTTCTCAGGTGCCGCTTTCCGTGGGTCGGGAGCCGCCCCGGCGGAACGACTGCCCACGGCCCCGGAGGAGGAGCTGCCGGCGCCTGCGTGAGCCGACTGGGCCGGGAACACCGCCCCCGACAGCCGGTGCAGCGCCAGCAGCAGACGCTCCAGCCGGGCCCTGTACGCGTGCTCCATCGCCAGCGTCCCCGACAGCCACGCCAGTTCGGGGCGCATCGCGTCCGACCACTCGGCGTCGAGCAGGGGCCGGAAGGTGTGCAGGCTGCCGCTGATGCGGCGGACCGAGCGGCGCAGCGCCCGGGCCGCGTCGACGGTGTCCTCCGCGCCGTTCGCGCCGGCTGTCGTACCGCCGGTTTCCCGGTGCAGTCGCAGCGCGCGGAGGAACTCGGTGGCCTGGGCCCGCAGGTAGCCGGCGAGGGCGTCCCCGGTGACCGGCCCGACGTGATCGGACTGGGGGTCCGTCGGGTCAAGGTGTTGCTGTGCCACGCCGGCGCCTCCGGGCGTCTATGAGCATCTCCTGGACGTTGCGCAGGGGTTGGCCGTCCCCGTCGGTCGCGTGCCGGGTCCACTCGCCGTCCGGGCCGAGGTGCCAGGACGCGGTGGTGTCGGACATGCCGGTCTCCAGCAGCCGGTTGATGGCCGCCCGGTGGGCCGGGTCGGTGATCCTCACCAGTGCCTCGATACGGCGGTCGAGGTTGCGGTGCATCATGTCGGCGCTGCCGATCCACACCTCGGGCTCGCCGCCGTTGCCGAAGGCGAACACCCGGGAGTGTTCGAGGAAGCGGCCGAGGATCGAGCGGACCCGGATGTTCTCCGACAGGCCCGCGACGCCGGGGCGGACCGCGCAGATGCCGCGCACCCAGACGTCGCACGGCACGCCCGCCTGGGACGCGCGGTACATGGCGTCGATGATCGCCTCGTCCACCATCGAGTTGACCTTGATGCGGACGAAGGCGGGGCGTCCGGCACGGTGGTGCTGGACTTCCTTGTTGATCCGCGCGATCAGGCCGTCCCGCAGGGACTTGGGGGCGACCAGGAGGCGACGGTAGGTCTCGCGGCGCGAGTAGCCCGACAGACGGTTGAAGAGGTCCGAGAGGTCCGCGCCGACCTGCGGGTCCGCGGTGAGCAGGCCCAGGTCCTCGTACAGCCTCGCCGTCTTCGGGTGGTAGTTGCCCGTGCCGACGTGGCTGTAGCGCCGTAGCGTGTCGCCCTCCTGGCGGACCACCAGGGACAGCTTGCAGTGGGTCTTCAGGCCGACGAGGCCGTAGACGACATGGCAGCCCGCCTCCTCCAGCTTGCGCGCCCACTTGATGTTGGCGTGCTCGTCGAAGCGGGCCTTGATCTCCACCAGGACGAGGACCTGCTTGCCGGCCTCGGCGGCGTCGATGAGCGCGTCGACTATGGGGGAGTCGCCCGAGGTGCGGTACAGGGTCTGCTTGATGGCGAGGACGTCCGGGTCGTCGGCCGCCTGCTGCAGGAACGCCTGGACCGACGTCGAGAAGGAGTCGTACGGGTGGTGCAGCAGCACGTCCCGGGTGCGCAGCGCGGCGAAGATGTCGGCCGCGGACGCCGACTCGACCTCGGCCAGGTCGCGGTGGACGCCGGCGATGAACTTCTTGTACTTCAGCTCGGGCCGGTCGAGGCCGCCGATACGGAAGAGGCCCGTGAGGTCCAGGGGACCGGGGAGGGGGTAGACCTCCGCCTCGCTGATCTTCAGCTCGCGGACGAGGAGGTCGAGCACCTCGCGGTCGATCGACTCCTCCACCTCCAGGCGCACCGGCGGCCCGAAGCGGCGCCGCATGAGCTCCTTCTCCAGGGCCTGCAGGAGGTTCTCGGCGTCGTCCTCCTCGACCTCGAGGTCCTCGTTGCGGGTGAGGCGGAAGGCGTGGTGCTCCAGGACCTCCATGCCCGGGAACAGCTCCTCCAGGTGGGCGGCGATGACGTCCTCGATGGGGACGTAGCGGCCCGGGGAGCTCTCCAGGAAGCGGGACAGCAGCGGCGGCACCTTGACGCGGGCGAAGTGGCGGTGGCCGGTGACGGGGTTGCGGACGATGACGGCCAGGTTGAGAGACAGCCCCGAGATGTACGGGAAGGGGTGCGCCGGGTCGACCGCCAGCGGGGTCAGCACCGGGAAGATCTGGTGGCGGAAGAGGGTGAACAGGCGGGCCTGTTCCTTTTCCTGGAGCTCGTTCCAGCGGACCAGGTGGACGCCTTCTTCGGCCAGGGCGGGGGCGATGTCCTCGTGGTAGCAGGCGGCGTGCCGGGCCATGAGCTCACGCGAGCGGGCCCAGATCATCTCCAGGACCTCGCGGGGCTGGAGGCCGGACGCGGACCGGGTGGCGACACCGGTGGCGATACGGCGCTTCAGACCGGCGACCCGGACCATGAAGAACTCGTCCAGGTTGCTGGCGAAGATCGCGAGGAAGTTGGCGCGCTCGAGGAGGGGCGTGTTCGGGTCCTCGGCGAGTTCGAGGACGCGCTCGTTGAACGCGAGCCAGCTGCGCTCCCGGTCGAGGAATCGCCCCTGGGGCAACTGCGGACCGTCGAACGGTGCCTCTTCGTAGGCGTCGAGGTCGGCGTCGATGTCCGGTTCCAGGTCGGAGACGGCCGCCGACACGGTGTGCGGGCGGTGCGCGGCTATGGAACCGACGGAGGGCTGGGCGTGCTGGACCTGTACCGGGGCGTTTGGCTGGCTCATGGACCCATTCTTCCGCGCCACGAGCGATACAGGCGCGTCGGACAGGGCGGGCGGGAGCGTGGCGGCGGCGCCGGCGTCCCCGTTCCGCGCGGATCCCTCGGGGGGCGGCGAAGGCTCTGGCACGACGGGCTTCATTCAGTGAGCGTCGCAAGCCCGTCTGAACCAATGGTTACGGCGACATGGCGTGTGGGACACCGGGGGGCGGCTCGCGGGCGTCTACATGCGGCGATGCATGCCTCAACCGTACGTCCCTCCCCCCGTGGAGGGACGTACGGCCCGGTTTCAGCGGATGCGGCGGCTTTCAGCGGGTGCGGCGGCGCAGCAGCCGGAACGCGGCGGCGGTGGCCGCGGCGGTGACGGCGAGGAGGATGCCGGTCTCGATCAGGTGCATGGGCCAGAAGTGGGACGGGGGGTGATAGCGGCCGTCACCCGTCTGCCACCAGTTGTTGGGCACCTCGGAGCGGCCGGCGGAGGCCTGGCTCACCGTCGGCCAGAAGTCCTCGCGGTACCGCTCCAGGACCTGGTTGAGCAGCACCATCACGGCGACGGTGACACCGAGCGCGGGCAGTGAGCGGCGCAGTACGAGCCCGGTGAGCGTGCCGACCGCGAGGGCGCACAGGCCGTACGCCACGATCGCCGGGCCGTGGGCGGCGAACACGTCGGGGAAGCTCCAGTCGTCGCCCATCAGGTCCCGGTTCGCCGACCAGGCCCACCGGTACACCGGGACGAAGATCGCGCCGCCGAGGACGATCACCAGCGCGGGCACCGCGAGTTTGACGGCCAGCCAGCGGGTCGGCGTCACGCCCTGGGTCCAGGCGAGCTGTGCGGTGCCGCTCTCCAGCTCGCGGCCGATCAGCGAGCCGCCCGCCCAGGCGGCGACGGCCCAGAAGCTGTAGTACACGAGTGTGCTGATCCAGCCCGTCGGCCCGCTGTAGTCGAGGCTCGCCCAGACCGCCTCGCAGATGCCGGTGTCCCTGGGGCAGCTGTTCACCGCGGCGCGCGCCGAGTCCGCGGTGACCTCGTTCAGCCACACCAGCCAGGCGACGGCACCGAGGACGAAGACCAGCCACACGATCCCCGCCGTGCGGTGCAGGCGCAGCACCGTGCGCGGCAGTCCCGCGGCGGCGGTCATACGGCGGCTCCCTTGCGGTCGGCGGTCCGGTGCCGCAGCACGCGGAACGCCACGACGGTCAGCAGGACGGCGACGGCGAGGAGGATGCCGGTCGCCACGAGGAGCAGGGGCCAGGAGTGGGACCGGGGGTGGTAGTCCCGGTAGAAGCTGACGGCGCCGAGGCGGTCGAAGAGCGTGCCGCAGGCGGGGTCGATGCTGCTGCCGCAGTACCGGGGGATGGCGAGGCGGTCGCCGTCGGCGGTGAGCAGGCCCTCCGCGACGGTGATGCCGGAGCCCGACGGGCCGTCCCGCAGGCTGCTGACGCGGGTGACGGCCGGCCAGAGGTGGGGCAGGACCAGGAAGCTCCCGATCCACAGGACGCCCGTGACGAGGGCCGAGCCGATCAGCGCGGCCAGGGACCGGCGCAGCAGCAGCCCCAGGAGGGCTCCGGAGGCCAGGCCCGCCAGGGCGAGGGCGACGAGCACCGGTCCGCCCGCGTAGAGGGTCTCGACGCTGTACCAGGGCTCGGTGTTGTCGACGCGGCCCTGGCCCGCCGACCAGGCCAGGTGGTGCAGCAGGGCCAGCAGGGACGTTCCGGCCGTGACCAGGGCCGCCGGAAGGGTCAGCTTGGCGGCGAGCCAGCGGGTCGGGGAGACGCCCTGGGTCCAGGCGAGCTGTGCGGTGCCGGTCTCCAGTTCGCGGCCGGTCAGCGAGGCGCCTGCCCAGGCGGCGACCAGGAACGGCAGCACGAGGACGGCGGAGCCCGTGTACCGGGCGACGTCCTTGTAGAGGAGGATCGCGTCCTGGTCGTAGGTGCAGGCGGCCATTCCGCAGGCGTTGTACTGCTTCCAGGCGGCCTCCGACGCGTCGGTGAGCGGGCCCCCGAGCCACAGCAGCAGGGCGCCGAGTACGACGACCAGGCCCGTCCAGGCGTACAGGGCCGGGCGGTGCAGGCGCAGCAGCCAGCGGAGCTGGCGCGGGGGCGACGCGGAGGAGGGGGGCGCCGGGGCGGCGAGGGTCAGGGCGCTCACGCGGCGTTCTCCTCGGGCTTGTCGGTGTCGGCCGGGGCCAGGGCGGGCGCTTCGGGGCTGCGCAGATGGGCGAGGACCAGCTCCTCCAGGGAGAGGCGGCCGCCGGTGCGCCAGTCGCCGGGGAGCGGGCCCGCCGGGCGGATCAGCGCGGTGAGCTGACGGCCGGTGGTGCGGGACTCGACGACGGTGTGCGGGGTGAGGTCGGTCTCCGCGGGGGCGGACACGCGCGCGTGGGCGGCGAGCAGGTCGTCGATCTCGCCGGACAGGCGGACCCGGCCGCCGCCGACCAGCAGCAGGTGGTCGCAGGAGTCCTCCAGTTCGGCGACCACGTGCGAGGACATCACGATGGTGGTGCCGTGCTCGGCGGCCCGCGCCATCAGGACGCCCATCAGCTCGTGCCGGGCCAGCGGGTCGAGGTCGGCCATCGGCTCGTCCAGGAGCAGCAGTTCGGGCCGCTTGGCGAGGGCCAGGGCGAGGGCGACGCGGGTGCGCTGGCCGCCGGAGAGGGTGCGGATGCGGGACTTGGGGTTCAGTTCGCCCGCGGCCACGATCCGCTCGCCGGTGGCCGCGTCCCAGTGGCCGGGGTTGAGGTCGGCGCCCATGCGCAGCGTCTCGGCGACGGTGAGCTGCGGGTACAGCGGCTTGTCCTGGCCGACGAAGCCCACGCGGGCGCGTGCCTCGCCCGGGGTGGTCCCGAGGACGGTCACCGTGCCCTCGCTGGGGGCGAGCAGGCCGGCGGCGAGGGCGAGCAGGGTGGACTTGCCCGCGCCGTTCGGGCCGACGACGGCGCAGACGCGGCCGGCCGGCAGGCGGAAGGTGCACTCGCGCAGCGCCCAGCCTCCTCGGCGGCCGAAGCGCTTGCCGAGCGCGGCCGCGGCTATCGCCGTGTCGGTCATGAGGAGTCTCCTTGGAAGTGTTTCTCGAGCACGGCGGTGAACAGTGCGGCCACGTCCTCGCGGGCCATGCCGGCCTCGCGGGCCTTCGCCGCCCAGGTGTCCAGCTCGCCGTGCAGGGGGGAGTCGGCCGGTGCGGTGCCCAGCGTGCGCCGGACGAAGGTGCCCAGGCCCCGCCGTGCCTCGACCAGGCCCTCGCGCTCCAGCTCGCGGTAGGCCTTGAGCACGGTGTTCGGGTTGATGGCGGTGGCCTCGACGACCTCGCGGGCCGTCGGCAGCTTGTCGCCGGGTTCGAGGAGGCCGAGGCGGAGCGCCTGCTTGGTCTGCTGGACGATCTGGACGTAGGTGGCAACGCCGCTGTGCCGGTCGATGCGGTACTCGACCACACGCCCACCACCCTTTCACTAATTGAGTAGTGAAAGGGTGGTGGAAGAGGTGCTGGAAAGTCAAGCGTGATTGCGTGAACCGATCGATCGGGCTCGTCCGATGAGGAGATGTGAGCGAAACGAGAAGCGACGGGGAGCTGCTGCGGGCCATCGCGGCGGACGGGGACCGGCGCGCCTTCGAAGAGCTGTACCGGCGCTTCGCGCCGTGGCTCACCGCACGCCTGCGCGGCCGGTGCTCGGACACCGGGGTCGTCGACGACGTCGTACAGGAGACGTTCCTGGCCGTCTGGCGGGGGACCGCCCGCTACCGCGAGGAGGGGGACGTCGCCGGATGGCTGTGGCGCATCGGCTCGCGTCGGCTGGTCGACGCACTGCGCGGCGACGGGGCGCGGGGGCGGCTGCGGCAGGCGCTGGCCCGGCTGCGGCACCGGGACGAGGCGTCCGCGGAGGAACGCGTGCTCGCGGGGGTGGAGCACGGAGACCTCGCGGGCGCCCTGGTGAGCCTCTCGCCGGAGTTGCGCGCCGTGCTCCAGGCCACGGTCATCGACGGGCTGACCACCCGGGAGGCGGCCGTCCTCCTCGGCATCCCGCCGGGCACGGTCAAGACACGGGCGATGCGGGCCCGCAAGCAGCTGCGGGAGGCGCTGGCATGAGTACGTATCCACGAGCGCGGGAGGTGGCGGCATGACCTGGCATGTGTCCGAGGAGGATCTACGGGCCTACGCCCGGGGCGAGTTGGCGCCCCCGGTGCTGTGGTCCGCCGACGCGCATCTCACCGCCTGCGCGCAGTGCCGGGGCGTGCTGGCCGACGTCAGCGACCCCGTCGCCCTCGACGCGGGGTGGGAGCGGCTCGACGCCGAACTCGACGCACCCCGGCTCGGGCTGTTCGAGTCCCTGTTGGTCCGGATCGGCGTCGCCGACCACACCGCGCGGCTCCTCGCGGCCACACCGGTGCTGCGCGGCTCCTGGCTCGGTTCCGTCGTCGCCGTCCTCGTCATGACCGTCGTCGTGGCCAACTCGCGGCCGGACGCCGGCACGCCCACGCTGTTCCTCGCGCTCGCGCCGCTGCTGCCGCTCGCCGGGGTCGCCCTGTCGTACGGACCCGCGCTGGACCCGACGTACGAGATGGCCGTCGTCTCGCCGACGCACGGCTTCCGGCTGCTGATGATCCGTACGGTCGCCGTACTCGTCGCCGGACTGGGCCTCAACGGACTCGCGACGCTCGCGCTCCCCGAGTACGGCCTGCGTGCCCTCGCCTGGCTACTGCCCGCCCTCGCCCTCACCGCGACCGGCCTGGCGCTCACGCCACGGCTCGGACCGGTGCTCGCGCCGGCCCTGGTCGGCGGGTCCTGGGTCGCGCTGCTGCTGACGGCTGACGCACTGCGGGCGGCCGACGGCGATCCGCTCGCACCGTTCACCGCGGCCGGGCAGGGCGTGGCCGCGGCGGTCGCCGCGCTCGCCGCCGGGCTGCTCTTCCTTCTTCGTGACCGTTTCGACCTCTTCAACGGGAGTGCCGCATGACCCCCACCGTCTCCGCCTCCGGGCTGAGCCTCCGCTACGGCGGTACCCGCGCCCTCGACGACGTGTCGCTGCGGCTGACGCGGGGCGTCACGGGGCTGCTCGGGCCCAACGGCGCCGGCAAGACGACCCTGTTGCGGGTGCTGGCGACGGCCGTGCCGCCGGACCGGGGGGCGTTCACCGTGCTGGGGCACGACCCGGCGACCTCGCGCGGGCGCCAGGACGTACGGCGTTCGCTCGGCTATCTGCCGCAGACCCCCGGCTTCCACCCGGACTTCACGGCCTTCGAGTTCGTCGACTACGTGGCGATCCTGAAGGAGCTGACCGACCGGGGCGCCCGCCACCGCGAGGTCCGGCGCGTCCTCGAAGAGGTCGACCTGGGTGACGTACGCGGCAGGCGCATCAAGCGGCTGTCCGGCGGAATGCGGCAGCGGGTCGCGCTGGCGGCCGCGCTCGTCGGCGACCCCGGCTTCCTCGTCCTGGACGAGCCGACCGTCGGCCTCGACCCCGAACAGCGCATGCGCTTCCGGGAGTTGATCGCGCAGGCGGGAGAGGGGCGGACGGTGCTGCTGTCCACCCACCAGACAGAGGACGTGGCGATGCTCTGCAACCGGGTCGTGGTGCTGGCCGGCGGCCAGGTCCGCTTCGACGGCACCCCCGCCGAGCTGACCGCGCGGGCCGCGGGCCAGGTGTGGAGCAGTACGGAACGCGACCCCGGCGCGCTGGCCGGCTGGCGCACGGGCACCGGCTCCTTCCGCAACCTGGGCGATCCGCCGACCGGCGCCGACCTCCTCGAACCCACCCTGGAGGACGGCTACCTGCTCACTCTCGACGGCGCGGGCGCGGAGGTGGCGGCAGCGTGAACACGGTCATGGAAGCGACGGCCCCGCCCGTCGTGCACAGTGAGCCACGCCGGCCGTGGGCGGCCGTGTTCGCCCTCGCCCGCTTCGAGGCCCGCGACCTCCTGCGGTACATCCCGGTGCTGGTCGCCCTCGTCGTGTACATCGGCTACATCCTCTGGGGGCTGCTGTCCGAGCGGGAGGGCATGGACGCCTTCCCGGCGCTCCAGGACGTCGACCGGGGCACGCAGAGCGCGCCCTTCCTCCTCGGTATCGCCCTGCTCGTCTGCGTCAACCGGGCCGCGCTGCGGTCCCGCCGGCGCGGCACCGACCGGCACTTCGACGTGCTGGTGATGGAGCCGTGGCGGCGTACCGTCGCGCACGTCCTGTCGGTCGTGCCGTTCGCCGTGCTCACCGCACTGGTCGTGCTGGGCGAGTTCACCTGGGAGGCGCTCAAGCCGGGCGCGGTGGGCCACGGCTCGGTGGCCGAACTCGCCGTCGGGCCTCTCTACGTGATGCTGTGCGGCGCCCTCGGTGTGCTGTTCGCCCGCCTGGTGCCGACCGTGTTCGCCGCGCCCCTCCTCGTGCTCGGCCTCTTCACCCTCTCCGTGTTCGTCTCCGCCGGCACGAGCGACGCCGAGTGGAGCCGCTGGTTGTCGCCGGTCGTCGGCGAGAACAGCACCGAGACTCTGCCGTCCGACCTGATCGGCCGGCCGGCCGCCTGGCACGCGCTCTACCTCGTCGGGCTCGTCCTGCTGGCGGCCACGGTTGCCGTACTGGCCGGCGGCGGCCGGACCTGGCACGTCAAGGCGGGCGTGGCGGGCGCCCTCGCCCTGACGCTGACCGGCGCGGTCGCACAGTCCGGGGGCGTCTCGCCGGAGCTGACCGCGGCCCGCGAGCGGGCCACCGCCACCCCGGAGAAGGAGCAGTCGTGCATCCGGCACGGCGCCTCGACGTACTGCGCGTTCCCGGAGTGGACCGGCCGGACGGGCACCTGGGCGGGAGTCGTCGACCGCGTCCAGGCCCTCGCGGCCGGCTCGGCGGCCAAGGAGCAGCTGCTCGTACGACAGCGGTTCGACGCCACGTACGGCCTCACCGGTGACACCACAATCGCCCCGCTGACCGCCCCCCACCAGGTCACCGTCGGCACCCGCTGGGGCGGCAACCGCGTCCCCGAGTTCGCGGCCGCCGTCGCCTCCGTGCTGGTCGCGGGCGACGAGGCCAAGGGCGGCGAACTGTGCGACGGGCGCATGGTGACGGTGATGTGGCTGGCCCTGGGCGGCGCCGCCGACCCGATCGGCGACCTCAAGAACGTCCGCCTCGACGACAGCCTCAGCGGCTCGGCGATCGTCCTGGCCCCCACCAACCCGCTGTCCATGTCCGCCGGACAGACCTCGGTGACGGTGGAACTGCTCAAGCGTCCGCGGGCCGAGGTCACGGCCGCGGTGAAGGAGCACTGGGGGGAGCTGACGGCTCCCGGGGTGAGTACGGCTCAGGTGGCCCGGGTGCTGGGGGCCGAGGCGCCCAAGGGGGCCGACGAGTGTGAGGCGTGAGAGGGCGTGGCGGTGCGGGGCCGGGGTCTGAAGGGCTGGAGATGAGGGGGCGTGCCGATGAAGGGCGTTGAGGGGGACCGTCGAGTGCGGGGTGTGAGCGGGGCCCTGGTGTGGAGTGTCGGGCGCACGGTCCCCTGGCGGGCGTTGGGCGCTGGGGCCGTCGTAGGGCTGCTGCTCGTCTGGCTGCCGCGGCTGGGCGACGGCCCGCCGGACCCGTGGCTGGCGCTCAACCTGCTGCGGGGCGCCGCCCTCGCCTTCGCTCTCGGCCTGGCGTTCCTGCTGGACGACCCCGCCCGGCACCTCACCGTGCCCGTCACCACCCGGCGCTGGGTGCGGACGGGGCTGCGGGTGGCGTGGGTCGCGCCGGTGGCGGTGCTGTGGTGGACGGCAGTACTGGCCCTCATACCGGAGCAGGCACGGCCCCCGGTGGGTGCCGTCACCCTGGAGGCCGGCGCGACCGCCGCCCTCGCACTGGCCGCCGCCGCCACGGCTGTGAGGCTCGCGGACGAGCCCGAACCGGGCCCGTCGGTCGCGGCGAGCGTCCTGACCACGGCGATCCTGGCCGGGCTGCTCCTGCCGCACCGCTGGTCCCTGTTCGTATCGCCCGACGACCCGCGGTGGGAGGCCGCCCACGAACGGTGGGCGGTGGTACTGGCGGCGGCGGTGCTGGTGTGGGGGGTGTGCGGGCCGGAGCCGCTGCGGCGGGGGCACCTGCTGCGGCGCCACCCGCGGGGTGCCGTGCCAGGGTCGCCCTAGGCCTGTCCGGCGGATCATGCCGCAGACGCGGGGGCAGCAGTGACATCAGCCGCTGCGCGGCGGGCGCCGATCTGCGGCGTCGATCAGACCCCGCCGATTTCCAGGGACTTTCCTGCGACCTGATCCGCCGGACAGGCCCCTAGCGATAGCCGGGCGGGATCCGGTCCCGGGGCGCGGCAGCCGCTTCGGCTGCCGCGTCCTCCGCCTGCACCGCCTTGGCCAGGGCCGGATCGGCCGAGTCCGCGACCAGCTCCGCCACCCGCAGCGTGCAGTGCCACAGGGACATTTTTCCCTTGATCATCACCACATACGATTCGTGGTCGGCGAGCCGGTACGTCTGGCGCCACTGCTCGATGATCCCGGGACGCGGCAGATACGTGCGGGTGAGGCCGCGGAGTGCCTCCAGAGCCTGGTCCTTCGTGCTCCCCACGCCGAAGATCTCGCTCTCGTCGTAGTCACCGCTGCGATACTCCGCGATCACGACCCACTTGCCCATGCCTGATACGCCCCCCATGCCAGTCACGACCTGTCACGTCTCCGTGCGGTACATCAGATCCGTCTCGTACGTCACGAACCCCAGCCGCTCGTACACCGACACCGCCGCCTTGTTGTCGGCGTCGACGTACAGCATCGCCGTAGGCAACCCCTGTCCGGCAAGGTGCCGGAGCCCGATCGTCGTGAGGGCCTTGCCCAGTCCCCCGCCCTGGGCGCCCGGCCGTACGCCGACCACGTACACCTCGCCGAGCCGCTCCTGTGCGTGGACCTTCGTCCAGTGGAAGCCGATCAGTTCGTCGCCGCGGAAGGCGAGGAAGAAGCCGGCGGGGTCGAACCACGGCTCGGCCTTGCGGTCGTCGAGGTCCCGCTGGGTGAGCGACCCCTGTTCGGGATGGTGGGCGAAAGCGGCCGCGTTGGCCGCGAGCCAGGCGGCGTCGTCGGCGCCGGGGACGAAGGTGCGGACACTCACGCCCTCGGGCAGCACCGGGTCGGGCAGGTCCATCCCCGCCAACGGGCGCCGCATCTGCCGTAGTTCGCGGAACAGCGTCAGGCCGAGGACCTGCGCCAGGTGCCGCGCGGCGGAGTGACCGCCGTGCGCCCACACCCGCAGCCGCTTGCCGGACGCGGCGAGGAGGGCCGAGCCGAGCGCCCGCCCGTGGCCGTGGCCGCGGTGCGCGGGGTGGACGACCAGTTCGGCGGCCGGCGCCTCCACCGGGTCGGTGTCCTCCAGCTGGGCGTAACCGACCAGTTCGGGACCCACAGACAGGAGCAAATGGGACACGCCCTCGCGCGGGCCGCCCCGCAACTGCAACCGCCCCTGTTCGGACACCGCCTGCTGCCCGTCGTTCCGGGCCGCCTCCGCGAGCAGCTCCAGCACTGCCTCGGTCCGGTCCGGGGCGAGCGCGGAGTGCGTTTCGATCGAGCGGGAGATGCCGGGCTGTGCGGTGTCATCGCTGGTCATGCGTACGAGGGTAAGGGGAGGCCGCAGCAAAGTGGCGGCAAAGAAGCAACCAGGATGTAACCACGAAACCTCTGTCGCGCTACGCGCGTTGACCCTAGGCTGCGCCGGGACGGGGCCACTTCCTCACCCACTTTCTCACCAGAAACACAGGGGGGCGTATGCCAGCCACATCTCAGTCGCAGCAGCACCGCAGACGTCGGACGTACCGGCTGGTCGCCGCGGCCGCCGGTCTCGCCACGGCCGGAGCGCTGGCGGCCGCGCTGCCTTCGGCGGCGAACGCGGGCGAGACCAAGGGCAAGCCCGGCGGTCAGACGTCGGGCCGCTACCAGGACGTGCAGCTGCTGTCGTTCAACGACCTGCACGGCAACCTGGAGCCGCCGTCCGGCTCCTCCGGCCGGGTCACCGAGCACCAGGCGGACGGCACCACCAAGACGATCGACGCCGGTGGTGTCGAGTACCTCGCCACCCACCTGCGTAACGCCCGTGACGGCAACAAGTACTCCATCACGGCGGCCGGCGGCGACATGGTCGGTGCCTCCCCGCTGATCTCGGGCCTCTTCCACGACGAGCCCACCATCGAGGCGCTGAACAAGCTCGACCTGGACGTCACCTCCGTCGGCAACCACGAGTTCGACGAGGGCGCCAAGGAGCTGGCCCGTCTGCAGAGGGGCGGCTGTCACCCCGTCGCCGGCTGCTACGTGGACGGCGAGACCTTCGAGGGCGCGAACTTCCCGTACCTCGCCGCGAACGTCCTCGACGAGAAGACCAAGAAGCCGATTCTCAAGCCCTACTGGGTGTGGAAGAAGAACGGCGTCAAGGTCGGCTTCATCGGCGTGACCCTGGAGGACACCCCGGGTGTCGTCTCCGCCGAGGGTGTGAAGGGCCTCAAGTTCAAGGACGAGGTCGAGACGATCAACAAGTACGCCAAGGAGCTGGAGAAGCAGGGCGTCAAGTCGGTCGTCGCGCTGATCCACGAGGGCGGCCTGCCGGCCTCGGCGGCGTACAACTACGACTGCGACTCGCCGGGCGCCGGTGACGGCATATCCGGTCCGATCGTCGACATCGCGAAGAACATCACGCCGAAGGTCGACGCCCTGGTCACCGGCCACACCCACGCCGCGTACGCGTGCACCATCAACGACCCGTCGGGCAAGCCGCGCACGGTCACCTCGGCCGCGTCCTTCGGCCGTCTGTACACGGACACCACGCTGACGTACGACCGTTGGACGGGTGACATCGCCCGTACGGCCGTGGCGTCCGCGAACCACGTGGTCACCCGGACCGTCCCCAAGGCGACGGACATGACCGAGCTCATCGCGAAGTGGAACACCCTCGCGGCGCCCATCGGCAACCGTCCGATCGGCTACATCTCCGCCGACATCCCCAGCACCGGCACCGAGTCCCCGATGGGCGACCTCATCGCCGACGCGCAACTCGCGTACGGCAAGGAGCTCGACCCGGAGACGGACCTCGCGCTGATGAACCCGGGCGGCGTCCGGGCGGGCCTCACCTACGCGGCCAAGGGGACCGAGGGCGACGGCGTGGTGACGTACGCCGAGGGCTTCACGGTGCAGCCGTTCTCCAACACCGTGAACCTCCAGGACTTCACCGGCACCCAGCTGATCCAGATCCTCAAGGAGCAGGTGAGCGGCTCGAACACGGCCGCGCCGAAGATCCTGCTGCCGTCGACCGGCCTGACGTACACGCTCGACATGACGAAGACCGGCGCGGACCGCGTGCTCGCCGACACCGTCAAGCTGAACGGCACGGCCATCGACCCGGCGGCCACCTACCGCGTCGCGACGAACAGCTTCCTCGCGGGCGGCGGCGACGGCATCACCACGCTGGGCCAGGGCACGAACGACCTGGTCGGCGGGGACGACCTGGCGGCTCTGCAGCAGTACCTGACGGCCAACTCGTCGGCGACCAGCCCGATCGCGCCGCCGGTGACGAACCGGATCACGGTCGTGCAGTAGAGCAGTAGCAGTAGATCGTGAGCTGAGTCGCATACCTCGGGTAGAGGTTGCGGGTGGGGGGCACGCGCATGGTCGGATGGATCGATGCGCGCCCCCCACCACATATCGACGCATCCCTACGCAAACCTGCACGACCCGTTTGAAGTGCCGGGCGGGGACGAGGAGCCCTGGTCCCCGCCCCAGCACCGCCGCGGTGGCCGACGCCGCCGGCGCGGTCGCTTCGCCGGACTGCCGTTCGCGCTGAAGGCGGTGGTGGGCCTGCTGGTGCTCGCCGCGTTCCTCACCCTCGCCGATCGCTGGGCCGTTCTCTACGCCGAGCACCGGGCGGCGGACGCCCTCAAGGACCGCCTGAAGCTGACTGCGGCCCCCGAGGTGGAGATCGACGGCTTCCCCTTCCTGCCCCAACTCGTCGACGGGCGTCTGGACTCGGTGAAGGTGACCGTCCCGGACGTGTCGGCCGACCGGATCACGCTGGCCTCGGTGTCGGCGACGGCCCGGGACATCACCCTCGACGGCGACGGGCCGACCTCCGTGCGCGGGGCCCGGGTGCCGGAGCTGAACGGCGACGTGTTGCTCTCCTTCGCCGACCTGAACCGTGAACTCGGCGCGTCCCAGGTGACGTTCACGGGGCAGGGCCGGGACCGGGTCCTGGCCCGCGGCACGCTGCCGGTCGCCGGACACGACCTGCGGCTGCGGGCCGACGTACGCATCGGGCGCGCAGGTGACCAGGGCATCGCCACGACGATCGGCGGAATGCGCTTGGACGTGGGGGACCTGGCGACGTACCGGCCCGGTGCCCGTGCCTCGGAAGGTCTGCATCTGACACCGAAGTCGGTGACCCGGCTGGCCCGGGAGACGCGCAAGGTGCGGGCGCTGCTGGGGGTGCCGTCGGTCGTACGGCGCATGGGGGTGCCGAACGCGACCGTCCGCGAGGCGCTGCGCAACGACGACAAGCTCGCCGCGCTGACCGGTTCCCGCGACTTCGTCCACCAGGCCATGCGGGTCAACCTCCTCGACCTGACCCTGGCCCACCCCGAGGTGCTCGACCGCCTCGGCCTCGACCCGGCGCTCCTCGACGCCCTCTCCAGGCTCACCCGCCCGGTCCTCGCCGACCAGCTGTCCCTCGGCTTCCGGCTGCCCGAGCCGGAGCGCGGGGAGCTGAGGCTGCGGGACGTGCGGGTGGAGAAGGACGGGATCCGGGTTCGACTGGCCGGGCAGGGCCTGGCCTTCGGCGACTGAGGCCGGCGACTGAGGCCGCCGCCCCGAAGCGTCGCCCGGTGGCCCACAAGGGCTGACAATGAATTCACCGAAGTAAACCAAATCAATTCACAAGCTGAAAGGGACACAGGCGTGAGCTTCCGCAAGGTCGCCCCGGCGCCCGGCTGAGCGAGATGTACGAGCAGTTCGTCGAGGTCGTCGAGACGGTGTGCGTCCTCACCGTCATCGGCCTCGGCGTCTGGGAGATCTCCGCCGACCGCATGACCCTCGGCCAACTCCTCGCCTTCGCCGCCTTCATCGGCTACCTCAACCCGCCGGTCCGCAACCTCGGCCAACTCGGCCTCACCCTCACCGCGGCGACGGCAGGCGCCCAGCGCCTGAACGAGATCCTCGACGCGGAACCCTCGGTCGCGGACCCCACCGCCCCCGTCCGCGCCTGGCCCGTCCGAGGCTGGGTCGGCTTCCACGGGGTGTCGTTCCGCTATCCGGGCGCGACCCGCGAGTCCCTCGACGACGTCACCTTCACGGCCGCCCCCGGCGAACTGGTCCTCGTCACCGGCGCGAGCGGAGCAGGCAAGTCCACCCTCTCCAAAGTCCTCACCCGCTTCTACGACCCCTCGGCGGGCGTGATCACCCTGGACGGCGTCCCGCTCCCGGACGTACCCCTCGACTTCCTGCGCGAACAGATCGCCCTCCTGCCCCAGGAAACCCTGATCCTCAACGACACGATCCGCGAGAACATCGAGTGCGGCAGCCCCGGCGCGACCGACGCGGACATCGAACGCGTCGCCCGCTCCGCCGCCGCGCACGCCTTCATCACCGCACTCCCCGAGGCCTACGACACCCGGATCGCCCTCGGCACGGCGACCCTCTCCGGCGGCCAGCTCAAGCGCATCACCATCGCCCGCGCAATGCTCCGAGCCGCCCCCGTCCTGATCCTCGACGAACCCACCGCCGGCCTCGACTCGGTCGCCGCCCGCCAGATCGTCCAGCCACTGCGGCGCCTGATGTCCAGCCGTACGACCATCATGATCACCCACGACCTGAGCCTGGCCCCGGACGCCGACCGGATCCTCGTCGTCGACGAAGGCCGGCTGGTGGAGGCGGGGTCGCACGCGGAGCTGGTGGCGCGGGGTGGGATGTACGCGCGGTTGGCGGGGCCTGTGCCTCGGGTGCTGGAGGGGAGGGCGGAGGACACGTTGGTGTTGCGGGTGTGAGGGGGCGGCCGGCCGCTCGGTCAGACGGCCACCAGGTCGATGACGTTGATCACGACATGGCGGCTGAGCCGCTTTTCCAGGTCTTCCAGGGAAGCGGCTCGGGAGGTGTTCAGGGCGGCCTTTCGCTGAGCCGCGCGGTCGACGTACCTGATCGCGTACGCACTCACCCCGACCTGCCCGCGTCGATCGGCCGGTTCTCGGCGTCGTAGGCGGTGCCGTCGGCGTCCCGGAAGACCATGCCCTCGGTGTCGCCCTCGGTCATCCGCTTGACGTTCTGCTCGACTTCGTCCAGGCAGCCGGGCGTCGCGCAGGCCAGGGCGAAGGGGAACCACTTGTCGGTCACGGCATCGAGCGCGGCCTGATCGAAGTCGGCCGCCGCGCTGAGCCAGTCCTGTTCGAAGCCCTGCAGCCAGTCGGGGCGCCGCTGCAGAGCGGCTCGGATCGCCTCGGGGGTTCTTTCGCAGGAGTGGGGATCCACCTCGTGAGCCATGATCGGTTTCTCTTCTCCGGCAGGGACGACGAGTGGTGACCGGACGTCCACGGTAGAGCTTGCCGGGTGCGGAGTGCTGGAGGATGCGGGCGATGACACGGTGAGGCCGAGGTTCACGGTTCCCTCCGGGGGATGCGTTCGCCACGGCTGACCGCGATACGGAGGAGGTCCGCCAGGCATTCCGCGGCTCTGGTGAGCGCGAACCGCACGGCCCGCTCGCCCGCCCTGGGGTCGGCCAGCACGGCCCTGGCACCCGCGAGTACCTGCTCGCCCGAGTCGATCTGGGCCTCTTCCAGGTCGTCGGCGAACTGGGAGAGCCTGCTGTGATCGCTGTCAGTGCTGAGGTAGCAGGGGTTGCCTTCGGGGGTGCTCCAGGGCAGCAGACGGAGGACGTCGGCCGCGCGGGGGTGCTCGGAGGTGCTCACGCGGAGACCTCCATGCCGTGGATGTGACGCGGGCCTACGTCGATGCCGTGGACGGCGAGCCACAGGGCGCGACGCCGCTGCCGCTGGAGTCTGCGCTCGTGGCGTTCTTCCGCGGTGAGGAGGTACGGGCGTACGAGCGGCGTGTCCGGCTCAAAGGGGTGGGCGTCGAGAGGGGGCGTCAACGTCACTTCCCGGAGGGGCGATTGGGTTGGAGCGGCTCGGTGGCGGCCCCTGGGGGGCAGTAGCGCACGGATGATCGCCAGCAGCAGTGATGCGCAGAGGCCCGCGATGCGTTCCCTCATGTCGGTGCTCCTCTCAGTGACTTGACGAGCGGTGATTACCGTTCGTGCCTCGATCGTCACTGCTCGCACGTACGCTGCGGAAGGGGGTCGGTGTTGTCTGCGGCCCCAGGCAACGGTGAGGGGTGACGTGAGCGAATCGGTTGACGGACAGCGGGAGTCGGGACGGGTCGTACTGGGCCGGACGCTGAAATTCCTGCGGGAGAAGGCGGGGAAGTCGCTGGGGCAGCTGGCCGACGAGACCGGGTACGACAAGAGCTACCTCAGCCGTCTGGAGACGGGTGAGCGGCTTTCCAAGGTGACCGTCATGGAGGACTTGGACGGGTACTACGGGGCCGGTGACCTGCTGGTTCGGCACTGGCACGCGGCGCGACTGGATGCGTTCAAGGACCAGTACAAGCGGTTCATGGAGCTGGAGGCGACGGCGCGGATCATGTGGAAGTTCACGCTGGGAGTCCCGGGCCTGCTACAGACCGAGGAGTTCGCCCGCGAGGTGTTGTCTGGGGCCCAGACAACACCTGAGGACGGTGAGTTGGTTGAAGAACAGGTGGCGGCGCGCATTGGACGGCAGTACCTGCTGCGGCGGAACCCGGAGCCCAACGTCAGGATCGTCGTGGATGAGTTCGCGTTCCGTCGTCCGGCTGCCCACGCAAAGGTCTGGCATGACCAGCTGGTTCATCTCGAGACCGCCGCGATGTGGTCCAACGTGACACTTCAGGTGCTGCCCTTCACCGCTGGGCTGCACCACCACATGAGCGCGTCGCTGACGCTGCTCTGGCAGGAGGACGGAAGTGCCGTTGCCTACACGGAAGGCAACGCCGGAGGCCAGTTGACCGAGGATCCGGCGGGGGTTCTGCGGCACCGACTGTCCTACGATCGGCTCAGGGACCTGGCGCTGTCCCCGCCGGAATCACTCGCGTTCGTCAGGGACGTAGTGGAGGAGCACAGACCATGAAGCACACCCTCGACCTCACCACCGTTGAGTGGCGCAAGTCGTCCTACAGCGACGGCGGAGACAACAACTGCGTCGAGGTCGCCCACGGCTACACGCACCTCGTCCCCGTCCGCGACAGCAAGACTCCGCAAGGTCCCGTGCTGGTCTTCGGTACGACCTCGTGGTCGTCATTCCTGGCGGAGGTCAAGAGCGAGATGGCGTGACTCGGACCGACCGCCTGAGCAGGTACACGCCCGCGGTCGAGACCAGGACGGTCATGCACGCGATGAAGACCAACCCCGCCCCCTCCAGGCCGATCGGTTCCGCCAGGACGCCCACACCGATCACCGGCACCGAGATGCCCGCGTACGCCACCACGAACAGCGTGGAGACCACGGACGCGCGGCGGTCGGGGGGAGCCGCCTCGGCCACCGCCGACAGCGCCCCGCGGAAGGCCAGCCCCTGACCCCCACCGCCGACGAGCGCGCTCAGGATCACCAGCGCAAGCAGGTCCCAGTGCAGGGCGCCGGCGAGCAGGGCCAGTCCGGCGAAGAGGCCGGCGCAGCCGAGCGGCAGTGAGCGTTCCACGCCGACCCGGCCGACCGCCAGTTGCCCCGCGGTCGAGGAGAAGAAGGCAAGCGCGACGACGAGGCCGCTCACCGCGTGGTTGTCGACGTCCAGGGACTGCGCGAGGAACGCCGGGCTGACCGACGTGAAGACCCCGAACAGTGCGAACCCCACGAACGAGGCGGTCGCCGCGGGTGCGAACACGGCCCGTACCTGCGGAGGCAGGCCGGGCCGTTGCGGCCGTACGGTGCTCAGCGGGCGTCGCTCGCGTACGGTCTCCGGCAGCCACAGCAGGACGGCGGCCGAGCCGGCCATCAGCACGGGGAAGTGCGCCATTCCTTCACTGCGGAGGTCGCCGGGCGGGTGGGAACGCTGGAGAATAAGCGGTCGTATGGGCTGATGACGAAAGATCCGGTGGTCGCAGATCTGACGGTCAGGCTGCTGGGTGCTCGGGTGCAGGGGGCGGTGTCCGGTGGGCCGATCGCCTATCTGACTGCTGACTGACTGTCCTTCGACACTGAAGTTGGTCGACGTCGTCGCTCTGATCTGGGGCGACTGACTTCACTGTCAAGGCGTCTGCCTTGTTGCCACCCGGTACAGGACGGCGAGGAGTCCTCGGCTTCGCCAGGCGCGAAGGGCCAGCCCGTCGCAACATCAATCCCACCGTCGTGGCAGACGTACTCGGCCCCGGGAAACTCGCGCAGCCACGCGGCCAGGGTCTGGGCGGTGCGGTCGGCAGGACGTCAATCCGCTCAATTGCCGGCGTCGACACCGAGGCGTTTCGCCACTCCGGCGATCTGGCGGCCAGAGGCGCAACCGCCCGGCGATCGCCATCCGGGGATCACGTCTAGGCTTTCCGGGCCAGTCCGGCGGCGATGAGGTGTTCCCAGACCGTGAGCTCTCGTCTTTCGCCCCTGTCCCACGTGTTGTCGATTTCGTGGGGACGCCACAGGGACGCGGGGACGATCCCGGGGTCGAGAATCTCCAGACCGTCCAGCAAAGAGGCGATTTCCGCGTCGGTGCGCCACCGGCCGCGGCCGAACGTCTGCTGGAGGACCTTCTCGGCCTCCGCGGTCTCCGGGTTGTTGCCAGAGCGGAAGTGGCTGACGAAGAAGTAGCTTCCGGAGGGGACATGGTCGCGCCAGTAGCGGACGATGCCGGCTGGGTCCTCGTCATCGTTGACGTGGTGGAGGATGGCGCTGAGGATGACGGCGACGGGACGAGCGAAGTCGATGATTTCGATGGTGTCGGGGTGAGTGCGGATGCCTTCGGGGTTGCGCACGTCGACCGCGACGACGCGGGTCCGGTCGTTGTTCTCCAGCAGTGCGCGGCCGTGGACCAACACTTGGGGGTCGATGTCGACGTAGACGACCCGGGACTCGGGAGCGTGCCGTTGCGCGACCTGGTGGACGTTGTCCGCGGTCGGCAGGCCACTGCCCAGGTCGATGAACTGCCGAATGCCGGTGGTCTTCGCGATCTCCCTGACCGCCCGCGTCAGGGCCGCGCGGTTGGCGAAGGCGATGGCCACCGAACCGGGCAGGTCGCGCCTGAACACGTCGCCGATCTCACGGTCCACGGCGTAGTTGTCCTTGCCGCCGAGCAGGTAGTCGTAGACGCGGGCGATGCTGGGCTTGGTCGGGTCGATGGAGGAGCCCTCGTTCGTCATGGCTGCCATTCTTCACCGCAACGTCGCCTGCGCAGCCTCGTTTTGGAGTTCTCCAGCCGGTCTGGGCGGCGAGAGCGCATGGACGCCTAGGTTCGGTGTCAAACGCCTCAATTGGATGACAGGGAGACTGGCTTCACTGTCCAAGGACACTAATGTCCCGTCTTAAATGATCTGGTTCCGAGACGGGCCGCTGATCTGCGGCGACCAGTTCAGTTGAGACGTGGGGAAGCCTGGAATCTCAAGTGATGTGGTCCCTGGCGAGCGGATGCCGGAGGCTGTCTCAGTTGATGTGGTCCGACTTCGCTATGTCGTCGGCCGCAACCGGACCGCTGATGCGGCTAGGACTGACGGCGTGCGAAGAGGACCCCACCTGGAACGCTCTTGTCGGGGTCGATCAGCATTTGGGCCTCGATGGTGAACCCGGCATCGCGTATCCAGGCCGCCACTTGGTCAGGCTGGCGGCGGTGAACGTGGACGTTCATCGGGTGGCCGCCGTAGCCCTGCGTCTTCAGCCTCGACTCGTCGCCGACGTGAAAGCCGAGCAGCAGTGGTCCGCCGGGACGCAACACGCGCCGGAAGTGGGCGAAGACCGTGGGGACTGCTTCGTCGGGGACGTGAATCAACGACCAAAATGCGAGCAGGCCGACGACTGAAGCATCGGCGAGGTCGAGGTCGGTCATCGAGCCCACCTCGAACCGCAGGCGGGGGTGGTCACGCCGAGCCACGTCGATCATCACGGATGAAAGGTCGATGCCGAAAGCGTCCACACCCAGCTCGTGCAGGTGAGCGGTGACGTGTCCAGGTCCGCAGCCCACGTCCGCCACCGGCCCACCGCCAGCGACGTGCACCAAGTCGGCGAACAGCGCCAGAGCCGCCCGAAGATACGGCGCCCCGGCCAAAGCCTCGCGTAGCTGGTCGGCATAGCTGACCGCGACCGTGTCGTAGGAGGTCCGGGTGTCCGCCAACCAGCGGTCCGCGTTCATGGCTCGCCAGAGTAGTGCAGCGATCAGGATGACGAACCAGATCAACTGAGATCAACGACGAATCAGGCCAGGTCACTTGAGACGGGGCCCAGATCCTTCGAGACGGGACAACCAACACCGCGGGGTGGCTCCTCGATGGCGGCTGTCCCGTCGCACCGAACCTTGGCCGACGTCTCAACGAAACTCACCACACCCGGGAGTCCGGCGACGCGCTGAGCAGCAGTGGACCGCTCAACCTTCAGTGAGATCGGTCAAGGTTCAGTGAGACGGGACAGAGGCGCCCCGCACCGCGGCGGCGTGCCCGCCGCGCCGCCGCCTCGTCACACCGGCCTGCCCCCGCCCACCTCAGGAGGCCGAAGGAGTCCAGTCCCCCAGCCAGTCCGCGACTTCCTGGCCGGCGGCCTGCGCGTCCGTCAGCTGGGGACGGTCGGAACTCGCAGTGCCCGCGCCCGCGCCGGTGTTCTTGTACTCGGCGAAGCGGTCGTCCTTCCAGGAGAAGCCGCTCATGTCGGTCCAGGGGGTGGACCTGATCGCGGCGCTGAGGGTGGTGTTGCGGACCGTGGTCTGCGGGTCGAGGGTGGCGTCGCCGCCTGCGTGCCAGGGGCGGCCCAGGTAGAAGGACGCGGACGCCACGTCACCGTTCACGGTGGAGTTGGAGATCAGGATGCCCTTGCGGTTGGCGGCGGTGCTCGGGGCCGTGATGTAGCCCGCCGAGGTGCCGTTCCAGCGCTTCTTCAGGGTGATGACCGACCTGTCGATCACCGCCGTCGCCCGGCCGAAGATGAAGTCGACGTTGCCGGTGACGTAGGAGTTCGAGACGTAGACACGGCCGAGCTTGTCCTTGCCGGCCGTGTCCAGCAGCAGCGTGTCCTGGTCGCCGTTGACGATGACCGAGTCCAGGAAGACCTTGTCGGCAGCCGTGCGCAGGGCGACCGCCTGGTGGCCGGACAGGGACTGGTTCGCGGCCTCGTCGAAGTCGTTGGTGATGGTCAGGTTCCGGGCCTGGAAGTCGTCGGCCTCGACGGCGACGGTGGCGCTGCCGCCGGTGCCGTAGGTGCCGGAGCCGTCGGGCTTCTGCGTCCCCGACGCGTTGTTGTAGACGATCACCGTGTCCTTGCGGCTGCCGCCCGTGCCCTGGATGGTGACGTGCGGCTTGTTGGAGGGAACCTTCACCAGCTCGCGGTACGTCCCCGGCTTCACCGCGATGACGACCCGCGAGGCGTTGTTCGCCGGTACGGCGTTCACCGCGGCCTGCACGGTCGCGTACTGGCCGCTGCCGTCCTTGGCGACGGTGAGGGTGGTGGCGGCCGCGGCGGTCGCCGAGGCGGTCGCCGTACCGATCGAACCGCGCGGTCCCACCCCGGACTTGAGGAGAGACGGCACGTCCGCCGTCTTGTCCGCCGTGTACGCGTAGTACGTCTTCGGGTCGAAGGCCGTCCCGCCGCTCTCGTTGCGCCCGGTCGTGGAGACGAACGTGTTGCCCTTCTGGACGATGCTCGCGGTGCTGTCCTTGATGACCGGGTTGTTCATGCCCTGGAAGTAGGAGTTCTCCAGGAGCATCTTGGTCGCGCCGCGCGAGTAGTTGCCGTAGGAGGACTTGATCGTGGTCCCGGCCACGTCCTCCAGGAAGTTGTTGTAGAGGTGCGCGTGGGCCGCGTTGTCCGTCGACGGGTTGCGCTGCTCGGTCTCGCGGATCCAGTTGTGGTGGATCGTGATGTCGGTGACGACGTTCTCGGTCCAGCCGATGCCGAAGGCCTTGTTGTCGTTGCTCAGCTTGTTCCAGGAGACGGTGACGTTCGTGCTGTCCTTGCGGACGTCGATGAGCCCGTCGGCCATGTTCCGCAGGTCGTTGTGGTCGATCCAGACGTGATGGGCGCCGTCCATCTGGATCGCGTCGAAGTCGTGGTCCTTGTCGTTCCAGATGCCCTGGTACGCGTCCCGGATCGTCAGGTTCCGGATGATCACGTTGTGGACGCCCGAGCCGAGGAAGAACCCGCCGCCGACGATGTGCCCGGAGGTCCCGGACCCGACGATCGTCTTGTCGGAGGCGACCTTGATCTCCTTGCCGACCGGGTTCATGTTGATCGTGGCGGCCACGACGATGACGTACGGCTCGGCGGCCGTCGCGTACTTCTCCAGGTCGGCGAGCGTCTTCACGGTGACCGTCTTGCCGTCCCGGCCGCCGTACGTGCCGTTCTGGCCCAGGGCGTTGACGGACGCGAAGCCGTCGGCGGTGGCGGTGGCCCAGGCGGGGGCGGCGGTGGCCGCGGCGGCCGTGCGCTGAGCGTCCGCGCCGAAGACACCGATGTCCGTGCCATAGGCGAGAGTGCCGGCGGCGGTCAGCGCCAGGGGGACGCCGACCGCCAGCGCGGTCTTCCTTCTGCGGTGGCGGGGCTTGCTGCGGGTTTCACTCACGGCGGTTTCCGATCGAGTCAAGTGACAGGGGGATCACGTCACTTGCTTGTCGCAGCCGGTGAGGGAAAGGTTGCCGCGCCGGCCCACATCCGCTGAGCAGGGCTCAGCCGCAGGTCTCAGGGGCAGGGTTCAGGCGCAGGTCTTCGCGTCCAGTTTCTGCTCCCACTTGTCCTCACGGCCGTCGGGCTGGCCGTTGGGCAGGAGCTTGTCGGAGACGCCGTCGATGTAGTAGCCGTAGGAGTAGATGGTGTTGTAGCCCCGGTCACGCCAACTGTGCACGGTCCGCATGTTGTCCTTGCTGGAGGGGTCCTTGTTCCACTGGTAGTCCTCGACGTAGAAGACCGGATTCACCCGCACCACGCGCTGGTACGGCGTCCAGGTCACGGCGACCTGGGTGCACGGCGGGATCGTCTTCTCGCTGCGGCGCTCGAAGGACGAGGTCTTCTCCCAGCCCCACTCGTAGCCGGCGGTGCCGCCCACGGTGCCGGAGAAGATGCTCTTGGCGAGGGAGAGGCTGATCGAGGCGCCGACGCTCTTCTTGGCGAACGTCTTGGTGCTGTAGCTGCTGACGAAGGTCTCCTTGTCGTCCTTCGAACCCCGGTTGCCGATCCAGGGGGAGACGCGGACCGGCTCGCCCGTGGTGGACCAGGTCGAGGACTGCGCGTAGCCGCACCAGCCGCGGAAGGTCTCCCACGGTCCTACGGGCTCCCAGAGGGGGAACACGTCGTTCAGGTACTCGTCCCGGGTCTTGAACTCGCCGGTGTCGACGTTGAGGGCGCCGTAGACGCCCGTCAGGCTCCCCTCCTGCTCACAGAGCCGCTCGATCATCAGGTCGGTGTCGCCGGGGTCCGTGCCCCGGATGTTCGTCGCGCCGCCCGGGCCGCTGCCGGCCGCCTGCGCGGAGCCGGTGCCGGCCAGCAGGCCGGTGAGGGCGAGGACGGTCGAGGCGGTGATCAGGGCGCTCTTCTTGAACGTCGATGTGCGCATGAGTCGCATGGGGGGTGGCTCATTCCTGTGTGCTGTGCACGGTGTGCTGTGCACTGTGTGCTGTGCGCAGATGGGTCGGACACCTGTCCGACAGCCCAGGAAGATGGCAGAGAACTCACGGGTAGGGTCGAAAACGCGTGAGGCATGACAGGACATTGACAGAAAGGCGGCCCTGCCTGTCGGTCTTTGCCCGCTTACGTGAGCAACTCCGCAAGCTCGTCCGCGAACTGGATGATCCAGTCCAGCCGCGGCCCCCCGCGCGCGACCCGGAACCCGTGCCGCCGCCCGTGGAACGCCGTCTCGACCGCATGGAACTGGGCCCACCGCCGGACCCGTTCACGGTCGACTTCCGCTGCCTCTGCGAACACGTCCAGGGCTCGGTGGACGGCCTTGGACAGGTCGTCCGCCTCGAGGAGGGCCAGGAAGCGTGACTTGAGCAGGGTGCCGCCGTCGTAGGCGGGGTCTCCCACGTACCCCTTGGGGTCGACGGCCAGCCAGGGCTCACGGTCCGCGCGCAGGATGTTGCGGGCGTGCAGGTCGCCGTGGACGAGGGTCTCCGGCTGGACGCGGCCCAGCTCGCGGACGGTGGCGAGGGCGGCGTCCAGCACCCGGTCGGGCAGGGCGTGCGCCAACTCCCGGGCGTCGGTGCGCAGTTCCCGTTCCCACGCGTCGACCCGGTCCCGCAGCCGGGGCAGCTCCGGCGGCCCGGTCGGCGCGGGTACGGCCAGCCGACGGTTGAGCCGCCCCGCGACGGTCACGATCTCGTCCTCGTCACCGGCCTCGGCCAGGGTCTGCGGCCGCGCCCGCTCCAGCAGCATCGCGAACCGTTCGTCGTCCCGCGCGTGGAGCCGCACCGCACCGCGCCCGTCCCACGCGGCGAACGCGTCCGGCTCGTGGACGTTGCCGGGATGCGGGAACGACACCTTCAGTACGGCGTCCGCGCCGTCCTTCCGTCGCACGGGGACGATGAAGCCGACGCCGCCGTGCGTCACCTCACCGTCCGGCGCGCACGCCCAGCGCTCCAGCAACTCGTCCACGAGGCCCGGCAGTTCGGCGATCCACGCCGCTCCCGCCGCTCCCTCGCGATCGACGGTGGTCCGTACGAACGTCTCCGGTACCGCAGTCATCCGGGCACCCTACGCGAGAGTCACTCGACGGCGGGCGCTTCCGGCGGAGGCGTCGGCGCCCCCGGCAGTCGTACGGTCGCCACCGTGCCGCCGCCCTCCGCGCGGCCCAGGCCGACCTCGCCGCCGGCCTGCTCGACCGTACGCGCGACGATCGACAGGCCGAGACCGGAGCCGGGCAGGGCGCGGGCGCTGGGGGAGCGCCAGAAGCGGTCGAAGACGTGCGGGAGTTCCTCGGCGGGGATGCCGGGGCCGTGGTCGCGGACGGTGAGCACACCCTGGGCGAGCTGCACCTCGACGCTGCCGCCCTCGGGGCTGAACTTCACCGCGTTGTCCAGGATGTTGACGACCGCGCGCTCCAGGGCGGCCGGTTCCGCGCGGACGTACCAGGGCTGGAGGTCGGCGGTGATCGTCAGCTCGGGACCGCGGAGCCGTGCCCGGCGGAGCGCCGACTCGACGGTGTCCTCCAACGACACCACCTGAAGGCGTTCGCCCCGCTGCCCCTCCGAGCGGGACAGCTCCTGCAAGTCGCCGATGAGGGCGGCCAGCTCGGTCATCTGCGCCTTCACGGAGGCGAGGAGCGCCTTGCGGTCGGCCTCGGGGATGGGGCGGCCGGTCTCCTCGCTGCGGGTGAGGAGCTCGATGTTGGTACGCAGGGAGGTGAGGGGGGTGCGGAGTTCGTGACCGGCGTCGGCGATGAGCTGCTGCTGGAGCTCGCGGGAGTTGGCGAGGGACGAGGTCATCGAGTTGAAGGACCGGGAGAGGCGGGCGACCTCGTCCTCGCTGTCGTCCTCCACGGGGATGCGGATGTGCAGGTCGTCGGTGCGGGCCACGTGTTCGACGGCTTCGGTGAGCTTGTCGACGGGGCGGAGGCCGGCGCGGGCCACCATGAGGCCGGCGGCCCCGGCGCCGATGACTCCCACGCCGGAGACGAGGAGGAGGATGAGGGCGAGTTCGTTGAGGGTGGACTGGGTGCCCTTGAGGGGGACCGCGAGCTGCAGGGCGACTCCCTGGGTGTCGTTCTGGTCGACGCCCAGGTACCGGGTCAGAACGCGTACGGCGTTGCCGTCCTCGTCGGTGCCGTTGCGGATGAAGAGCTGGTTGGCTTTCGCACCCTTGATCACGTCCTTGTCGGAGCCGGTGACCTCGACCGTGCCCGGCGAGTTCGGGTCGACGCAGGGGTCGCCCTCCTCCTTGATCGCCTGGACGTAGTCGTTCCGGCCCGGGAAGTTCTGCGTGTTCTCCAGCGGGGTCTGCGTGCACCTCTGGAGGAGGGCGTCGACCGTGCCGGGCCGCTGCACCATGTCCTTCAGGTCGGCGTCGGCCTGGTCGTACAGCTTCCCCTGCACGATGAACCAACAGGTCACCGAGACCGCCGCCACCGCGAACGCCACCGCCGCCGCGACCAGCATCGCCAAGCGCGAGCGGATCGGCAGCGACCGGAACCGCCGTGCAACCCTGTTCACTCCGCCCCGCCCTGCCGCAACACATACCCCACACCCCGCACCGTGTGCACGAGCCGCGGCTCGCCGCCCGCCTCGGTCTTGCGGCGGAGGTACATGACGTACACGTCGAGGGAGTTGGAGGACGGCTCGAAGTCGAAGCCCCAGACCGCCTTGAGGATCTGCTCGCGCGTGAGGACCTGGCGTGGGTGGGCCATGAACATCTCGAGGAGCGTGAACTCGGTGCGGGTCAGCTCCACGGGCCGCCCGGCACGGGTGACCTCCCGCGTCGCGAGGTCCATGCGCAGGTCCGCGAAGGTGAGCGCCTCGTCGTCCGCCGCCGAACCTGCCCCGGCCGCCGCCGCGTACGAGCTGCGGCGCAGCAGCGCGCGGACGCGGGCGAAGAGTTCGTCGAGTTCGAAGGGCTTGACCAGGTAGTCGTCGGCCCCGGGCGTCCAGGCCCGTCACCCGGTCGCCGACCGTGTCGCGGGCCGTCAGCATCAGGATGGGGGTGGTGTCGCCCGCGCCGCGGATCCGGCGGGCGGCGGTGAGGCCGTCCATGCGGGGCATCTGGATGTCGAGGACGACCAGGTCGGGCTGGTACGCGGTCGCCTTCTCCAGGGCGTCCGCGCCGTCGACCGCGACCTCCGTGTCGTAGCCCTCGAAGGCGAGGCTGCGCTGGAGTGCTTCACGCACCGCCGGCTCGTCGTCGACGATCAGGATGCGCTGGGTGTCACGGTCGCCTTCGGCGGGGCTCATGGGCTTCGGATTCCTCGGGTGCGGTGGGACGACAGGGGACTGAAACGTGCTGGGGCTGCTCAAGGGTGCTGAACGGTGCTGACCGCTTTCAGCCTCGCATGTTTCCCTGCTGCCGCTGAAGGAAGAGTCGGGTGGGATCAGCCGCGCACGGTACGGCGGCGGGCGGCGGCCTTCGCGCGGCGGCCCGCGCCGTGGGCGGCGGTGGCCACCTCGGGCGCCCGCGTCGTCACCGGCGCGTGCAGCTCGTACGCCACCTCAAGGGCCAGGGCGAAGCCGGCCGGGTCGGTGCCGGCCACCGTGTGCGAAACCTGCTTGAACATGACGTACTCCCTACGAAGCCGGGTCGGGTGGGGTTCAGCTGTCGGAACCGCCGGCCCGCAGTGTGGGCAGGTCGGACTTGACGGTGTTGATCGGGATGGCGAAGCCGAGGCCCACGCTGCCGGCGCTCGACGAGCTGGTGGCGTCGGCGGCCGAGTACATCGCGGAGTTGATGCCGATGATGTTGCCGTTCATGTCGATGAGCGCGCCGCCGGAGTTGCCGGGGTTCAGCGAGGCGTCCGTCTGGAGCGCCTTGTACGTGGTGGTCGAGGAACCGGTGTCGCCGTTGAACTGCCGGCCGCCGAACTCGAACGGCCACTGGCCGCTGCCGCCGCCCTGGCCCTGGCTCTCGTCGGTCGAGACCGTGACGTCACGGTTCAGGGCGGAGACGATGCCGCTGGTGACGGTGCCGGTCAGACCCTCGGGGGAGCCGATCGCCACGACCGTGTCGCCGACCTGGACGCCGCTGGAGTCGCCGAGGGTGGCCACGGTCAGGCCGGAGGCGTTCTCCAGCTTGATCAGGGCGAGGTCCTTCTTGCTGTCGGTGCCGACGACCTTCGCGGTGTAGGTCTTGCCGTCGCTGGTGCTCACCTTGATCGAGGAGGCGCCGGACACGACGTGGTTGTTGGTGATGATCTCGCCGTCGCTCGTGATGATCACGCCGGAGCCGGTGGACTCGCCGGCGTTGGAGGTGGCGTTGATCTCGACGATGCTCGGGCTGACCGCCTTGGCCACTCCGGCGACCGTGCCCTTGTCGGCGGACGGCACCACGGTGGTGCTGGTGCTGCTGGAGGCGACCGTGTCGTTGCCGGTCAGTTCCTGGATGCCGTACGCGGTACCGCCGCCTATCGCCGCGGCGACGATCGCCACGGCGGCGAGCAGGGCGATCGGGCCCCGGGTGCGCTTCTTGTGGGCCGGCGGCGCGGGCTCGGCGGGGACCGCCGTCATCACGGCCGTACCGCCGCCGTGGCCGTCACCGCCGCCGTGGGCACCGCCGGCCGCGAATCCGGCCGGCGCGGACGCCTGCGAGGCCTGGCCCGGCCATACCGTGGTGCCCGGCTCGACGGTGACCGGCTGCACGGGCTCGTGCGCCGGCGGGGGCGGCCACTCGGGGTTCACGGGGGAGGAGGCCTGCTGCTGGGGGTACGCGGCCTGGTCGCCGTGACCCTGGGACTGCTCGGGGTTCTCGTACTCGCCGCTGCGGCGGAAGCTCTCGGTCATGACACGTAGCTTGTCCGTCGACCATGAGAGCTCCCTGAGTGCTCCCTGAGAAGCCCGGCAGAACCTCGTACGTCCGATATAAAGACGCTTCTGGCAGCTTGGGGGACTCTCTCAGAAAACCCTCAGCAAGCCCGCCGGAGTCCTCCGGGACACACCGCAGCCGTTACACGCAGCCGCAGGACTGCCGTCACACGCAGCCGCAGGAGTGCCGGACCACCAGCCGCGACGGGAACACCTTCAGCCGCTCCCGCCGGGACCCGGCCACCCGCAGCCCGTCGTCGAGGACGAGGTCGACCGCGGCCCGTGCCATCGCGGAGCGGTCCGATGCGATCGTGGTCAGCGGCGGGTCGGCGAGTGCCGCTTCCTTGATGTCGTCGAAGCCGGCCACCGCCAGCTCGCCGGGGACGTCGATGCGCAGCTCGCGCGCCGCGCGCAGCAGGCCGATCGCCTGGTCGTCGGTGGAGCAGAAGATCGCGGGCGGGCGGTTGGGCCCGGAGAGGATCTTGAGGGCGGCCTGGTAGGCGTCGTAGCGGTTGTACAGGGCTTCGAAGAGCCTGCCCTCCGTGGACACCCCGGCCTCGGACATGGCGCGCCGCCAGCCCTCGACGTGGTCGGAGACCGGGTCGCCGACCGACGGGGTCTCCGCTATGCCGCCCATACAGGCGACGTACTCGTAGCCGTGCTCCAGCAAATGGGTCACGGCGAGGTGGGCGCCGCCCAGGTCGTCCGTGACGACGGCGACGTCGTCGATGGCCTCGGGCCGCTCGTGCAGCAGGACCACGCGGGCGTCCCAGGCGTCGATCTCGGCGGCGGCGTTGTCGTTCAGCGCGTGGCTGACGAGGATCAGGCCCGAGACGCGCATCCCGAGGAAGGCACGCAGATAGTGGACCTCGCGCTCGCCGATGTAGTCGGAGTTGCCGACGAGCACCATTTTTCCGCGCTCGGACGCGGCCTGTTCGACCGCGTGCGCCATCTCCCCGAAGAAGGGCTGGCGCGCGTCCGGCACGATCAGGCCTATGAGGTCCGTACGCCGGGACGCCATCGCCTGGGCGACCCGGTCGGGCCGGTAACCCAGTTCCTTGATCGCGGCGAGGACACGCTCGCGCGTGGCCGGGGCAACCGGCCGGGGTCCGTTGTTGATGACATAGCTGACGACGGCGGTCGACGTACCCGCCAGTCGCGCTACATCATCCCTGGTTACCTTGGCCACGCGCGGAGTCTACGCGGATGGACCCGCTCTGGGCAGGGCGTCAAGGAGGCTACCGGTGCGTAGGCGAGCCCCGCCCGAGCGGCCGCTATGCCTCCGCGGGGATCTCCGTGCCGTCCAGAGCGGTCGCCTCGTCCGCATCCTCCGGCTTTGCGGGGCCCGCCTGGGCCGCCTTGGCCTTCGCCTCGTCCGAGGTGCGGTCGGCCTTCTCCGGCGTAACGAATCGATAACCGACGTTCCGGACGGTCCCGATCAGCGACTCGTGCTCGGGTCCGAGCTTGGCGCGCAGTCGTCGTACGTGCACGTCGACCGTGCGGGTGCCGCCGAAGTAGTCGTAGCCCCAGACCTCCTGCAGCAGCTGAGCGCGCGTGAAGACGCGGCCCGGGTGCTGGGCGAGGTACTTCAGGAGCTCGAACTCCTTGAAGGTGAGGTCGAGGACGCGGCCCTTGAGCTTGGCGGAGTAGGTCGCCTCGTCGACCGACAGGTCGCCGTTGCGGATCTCCATGGGGGAGTCGTCGTTGACGATCTGCTGGCGGCCCATGGCCAGGCGCAGGCGCGCCTCGACCTCCGCCGGTCCGGCGGTGTCCAGCAGGACGTCGTCGATGCCCCAGTCGGCGGTGACGGCCGCGAGGCCGCCTTCGGTCACTACGAGGATGAGTGGACAGCCGGGCCCGGTGGACCGCAGCAGCTGGCACAGGCTGCGGACCTGCGGGAGGTCGCGGCGCCCGTCGATGAGAATGACGTCGGCGCCCGGGGTGTCGACGAGGGCGGGGCCTTCGGCCGGAGCCACTCGCACGTTGTGCAGAAGCAGGCCGAGGGCGGGAAGCACCTCCGTCGACGGCTGGAGGGCATTGGTCAGGAGCAGCAGAGAACTCATACGTCTGGTTCCTCCTCGGTCCCTGCGAGGACGTTTGCGGCACTGCGGTACTGCGGACTGCTCTGCATTCCCGGGGCCCGTACACCTGCGGTTTTCCGCCTCGTATACAACGCGTCCGAAAGCACAAAAGGACTCGGGGGCTACGCTGCCCGAGTCCTCTGCCTAGGAGAATAGCCCACATGAGCACCGGAGCGGCAGGTCATGTGGCGCGTTCCACCGTTCGTCCGAACTCCGAGACGAGCAGACGCGCACCTTTGCGGACGTTTCTGTACACCGCCGATGGGATTTCCATTGATTCCGTATACGACCCGGGAGTGGTCGTATACGACGCCGGACGGCCACCTTCCCGTGACCTGGTGTTCGTCATCGCGCACGGTTTCACCGGCGACGTGGACCGCCCGCACGTCCGCCGCATCGCGCAGGTGTTCGCCCAGTACGGGGCCGTGGTCACCTTCTCCTTCCGCGGCCACGGCGCCTCCGGCGGGCGTTCGACGGTCGGCGACAAGGAGGTGCTCGACCTCGCCGCCGCGGTGGAGTGGGCTCGCTCCTTCGGGCACGCGCGCGTGGCCACCGTCGGCTTCTCCATGGGCGGCTCGGTGGTGCTGCGGCACGCGGCACTGTTCCCGCCGGAAGGATCGGAGCGAGGCTCGGAGCGAGCGGGGCGCGAGGGGCGCACGGAAGCGGTAACGGACGCGGTGGTTTCGGTGAGCGCTCCCGCCCGCTGGTACTACCGGGGCACGGCCCCTATGCGCCGCCTGCACTGGCTGGTAACGCGCCCCGAGGGCCGCCTGGTGGGCCGCTACGGGCTGCGGACGCGCATCCATCACCGGGAGTGGGACCCGGTGCCGCTGTCCCCGGTGGAGGCGGTGCCGCGGATCGCGCCGACGCCCCTGCTCGTCGTCCACGGCGAGCAGGACGGCTACTTCCCGGTCGACCACCCCCGCATGCTGGCCACCGCCGCCGGTGACCACGGCGAACTCTGGCTGGAGCCCGGCATGGGCCACGCCGAGCACGCGGCCACCGACGAGCTGCTGGCCCGGATCGGGGACTGGGCGCTCTCACAGCCGGGCTAGCCTGGCCGTGTACACCGCCGATTGATTGAGGAACCCGATGGCAAAGGTCACGGTGCGCTACTGGGCGGCCGCGAAGGCCGCGGCCGGGATCGCCGAGGAGCCGTTCGACGCGGCCACGCTCGCCGAGGCGCTCGACGCCGTGCGCGGGCGACACCCCGGCGAACTCGTGCGCGTCCTGCAGCGATGCTCGTTCCTCGTCGACGGTGACCCCGTGGGCACCCGCGGACATGAGACCGTACGGCTGGCCGACGGCGGCACGGTCGAGGTGCTGCCGCCGTTCGCAGGAGGGTGACGATGAGCGACCAGCCGCATGACGGCGGTACGGGCCCTGCCCCGTACCAACAGGGGTACGAGGGGCACGAGGGGCACGACCCGTACTGGCAGCAGGCCTACGAGGAGCCGCAGGCCGCCCAGCAGTACACGCAGCAGTGGCAGGGGCAGACCTGGGAGACGCAGGTCCAGCAGCCGGCGCAGGCCGTGCAGCCTGTCCAGTCGTCGGCGCCGGCCGAGACGGCGTACATGCCGCAGCAGGCGCCCGCGCAGCCGGCGTACGCGTCCTACGGAGGACCGCAGCCCCAGGCGCAGGCACCCCAAGCACCCCAAGCCTCCCTGACGCCCGTATCCGGGGAGACGACCTCCGGCTACGGCCCCGCCACCGTCGCCGGCAACGCCCGGATCACCGACGCGCAGCGGGCCCGCCTCGAGGGGCGTTCCCCCATCATCGAGCCCGGCATGCAGCCCGCCGCGCTCACCGCGCTGCTCGGCCTGCTCCTGTCCGGTACGGCGGCCATCGGGTCGTACGCCCTCCTCGTACCGCTCGTCGTCCTCCAGGCCGTCACGGCGGCCGGCTGGTTCCGGCTCAACGGCATGTGGCCCGCCCGGCAGGGCATCGCACTGGCGTTCCTGGGCGCGCTGGCGGCGGACGCCGTACTCCTCGCGGCCGGCCGCGAGCACGGGCCCGCCGCGATCCTCGGCACGCTGGGCGTCTGGGTCCTGCTCTCCCTCGTCCTCCAACTGCGCTCGCACGCCGAACCGGACGAGCGGATGTACGGCCTGATGGCGACGGTCGCCTCGGCGGCCCTGGCGATCATCGCGGCCGGCCACCTCGCGGCCGACCCGGACGCGGTCACGGTCGGCGCGGCCGCGGTGGCGGTCGCCGTCCTGGCCCGCGCGCTGCCCCTGCCGACCCCGGCCTCCGTGGCCGTCTCCCTGCTCGCCGCGGCGGGCGCGGGGATCGCGGTCGGCCAGCTGACGGGGCTCGGCGCGAAGGGCGCGCTGCTCGGCGGTGGCGCGGCGGTGTGCGCGCTGATCGGCCACCGGGTGGCGAGCTACGACTACCCGTCGAAGTTCGTGCACTTGACGGCGGGTGTGGCACTGCCGCTGGCGGCGGCCGCACCGGCGGTCTACGTGCTGGGGCGGGCGCTGGCCTGACGCGGCCGGGCGGTCCGTCGCTCATGTCACAGCTGTCACAGCTGATCGACAATTTCCCGGTCCCCGCCCGGCGCAGGGTTACCCTCACGCTCGACGGCCACCCGTCCGTCAACCGACCGTCGTCTGACCGCCGTCGTGGGGGACACACCGCATGCGCGCACTGCGAATACTTCTGATCCTCGTCGTGATCATCGGCGGCCTCTTCGTCCTCGCCGACCGTCTCGCGGTCAACTTCGCGGAGGACGAGGCGGCGGACAAGCTGAAGACCACCGAGGGCCTGGCCGCCACCCCCGACGTCTCCATCAAGGGCTTCCCCTTCCTCACCCAGGTCGTCGGCGGCGTGCTCGACGACGTCGAGGTCGACATCCAGGACTACGAGGCGGACACCGGCACCACCGGCGGAACCATCCGTATCGACGACCTCAAGGCGAACATGAGGGGCGTCGAGTTCTCCGGCGACTACAGCTCCGCCACCGCCAACAGCGCCATCGGCACCGCGTCCATCACGTACGACGAGCTGCTCAAGACCGCCAAGGCCCAGCCCACCCAGGTCGCCCCCGGCGTCACCGCCGAGATCGTCGGCCTCTCCGACGGCGGCAACGGCAAGATCAAGGTCGAGATCGACGCGACGGTGCTCGGCACGAAGCTGCCCGAGCCGGTCTACGTGCTCAGCTCGGTCACCGCCGAGGGCGACACCGTGAAGGTGCACGCCGACACGCTGCCCTCGTTCGCCGGCGTCGACCTCGCCGAGAACCGGGCCCGTACGGTCACCGACTTCGAGCAGAAGATCGACGGGCTGCCCGGCGGCATCCAGCTGGACAAGGTGCAGGCGGCGCAGAACGGTGTGGAGATCACGGTGAAGGGTTCGAACGTCCGGCTGGCCGGGTAGGACGAGGGGCGGCGCGCGCATGGACGGCGGGTGTCCGAAAGGCGAGACGTTGCCGTCCGTGGAGTAGGTGTGATGACGGATACATCCGCCCGGGAGCCATGTCTCCACGGCCGCGGCGCTCGGTGTGTCCCACATCCCGGACGATCGCGTCTCAAAATACGACACGCCGGTGACACGCGCGCCTGTCCGTCCCTACGATCGAGGCCATGAAGCGACAGGCGGATCTCACGAAGCGGCGGGCAGTAGACCTGTGCCGCGTCTCCGCCATGCTCTGTCGCACTTTCTGAGCGGAAGCGCAGCCTTCCGTATCCCCCGCCCTGCCCAGGGCATTCGTGCGCACGCGCCTTCTGGCGGCCTGCACGCGCACACCTCTGACTTGCACGCCCCGCCGTAACTGCCCCGGAGGAGAAAGAGCATGAGCCGCAGCGACGTCCTGGTCGACGCCGACTGGGTCGAGGCCAACCTCGACAACCCCAGCATCGCCGTCGTCGAGGTGGACGAGGACACGTCCGCCTACGAGAAGAACCACATCCGCAACGCGATCCGCATCGACTGGACCAAGGACCTCCAGGACCCGGTCCGCCGTGACTTCGTCGACCAGGAGGGCTTCGAGAAGCTCCTGTCGGCCAAGGGCATCGCCAACGACACGCTGGTGATCCTCTACGGCGGCAACAACAACTGGTTCGCGTCGTACGCCTACTGGTACTTCAAGCTGTACGGCCACGAGAACGTCAAGCTTCTCGACGGCGGCCGCAAGAAGTGGGAACTGGACGCCCGCGAGCTGGTCGAGGACGTACCCGAGCGCCCCACGACCGAGTACCAGGCCAAGCCGCAGAACACCGCGATCCGCGCCTTCCGTGACGACGTCGTCGCCGCGATCGGTGCGCAGAACCTGGTCGACGTGCGTTCGCCCGACGAGTTCTCCGGCAAGCTGCTGGCCCCCGCCCACCTGCCGCAGGAGCAGTCGCAGCGCCCGGGTCACGTCCCGTCCGCCCGCAACATCCCGTGGTCGAAGAACGCCAACGACGACGGCACCTTCAAGTCGGACGAGGAGCTCAAGGAGCTCTACGCCGACGAGCAGGTCGACCTCGCCAAGGACACCATCGCCTACTGCCGCATCGGTGAGCGCTCCGCGCTGACCTGGTTCGTCCTGCACGAGCTGCTCGGTGTGGAGAACGTCAAGAACTACGACGGCTCCTGGACCGAGTACGGCTCCCTCGTGGGCGTGCCGATCGAGCTCGGCGCCAACAAGTAACCCCGACCTGAACGACCTCTGGAGACAGACATGTGTGGAGCGAAGGCCGGCGGCCCGGACGCCTCGACGATCAAGCCCGGTGAGACCACGATCCAGGGTCAGGTGACCCGCGACGGCGAGCCCGTGACCGGTTACGTCCGTCTCCTGGACTCGACCGGCGAGTTCACCGCGGAGGTCCCGACGTCCGCGACGGGTCAGTTCCGCTTCTACGCGGCCGAGGGCACCTGGACCGTACGCGCCCTCGTGCCCGGCGGCACGGCCGACCGCACGGTCGTCGCGGAGCAGGGCGGTCTCGCCGAGGTCGCGATCGCGGTCTGAGGCAGAACCTGACGACTGAAGGGCCGCACCCCGGGGTTGGACCCCGGGGTGCGGCCCTTCGGCACACCCGGCCACGGACCTACCCTGGAGCCATGTACGCACGGCGCCGGCACGTCTACTTCGCCATGATGGGGACCTGCATCGGGCTCTTCGTCCTGGCCTGGGGAGTCGTACGCCTCTGGTCGGTTCCCGTGGCGGTGGGAATGTGTGTGGTCGCCATGGTGATCCCCCCGGTCGCCGCCATGATCGCCAATCGTCGCGGCCCGGACGACCGCTGGTGGGACGACCCCTCCGGCGACCCGAAGTCCGACGACTGGTGGGACGAGCTGGACGGGAAGAGGCGTCCGCAGTAGGAAGAGGCGCATGTCGCCTGCGAGGCTGTCCACCGTGGTGCTCGACGCGCGTGACGCGCACGAGCCGGCCGGGTTCTACATGCGTCTGCTCGGGTACGAGGTGCGCGCCGAGGAGCCCGACTGGGTGCTCGTCGGCCCGCCGCCCGGCGCCGGGGGCACGGCGCTCTCCTTCCAGACCGAACCCGCGTACGTCCCGCCCGTCTGGCCCTCCCGCGACCCCGGAGACCAGCAGATGATGCTGCACCTGGACATCGAGGTCGACGACCTGGAGGCCGAGACCGCGCGGGCCGTCGCCGAGGGGGCGCGGCTCGCCGCGTACCAGCCCCAGGACGACGTACGAGTGCTGTACGACCCGGCCGGGCACCCCTTCTGCCTCTGGGTCCAGGCGTCTCAGTAGACGAGCGCCTGCGTCTCGTCCGCCAGGGACTCCTGGACGAACACCTGGGCTCCCGCGATGCGTACGCCCTTGATGACGTCCTTCTCCGTGATGTCCCGGCGGGCCGCGCACTGGGTGCACAGGGTGACGCGGCCGGCGGCCAGTACCGAGTCCAGGAGGTCGGGGAGCGGGGCCGCGTGCGGGAGCTCGAACTCGGCTGCCCGGCCCGGGAGGGCGAACCACGCGGACTCGCCGGTCAGCCACAGGGAGACGTCGACGCCGCTGGCCACGGCCACCGCCGCCACCGTGAACGCCTGCGAGCACCGCTCGGGGGAATCCGCCCCCGCCGTCACCTTGATCACGAGCTTCTTCGCCATGGCCGAATCGTAATCAACTCCCTTACAACTCGGTGCTTTGACCACGAGTCTCCTGTGAGCGCGCATAGGGAATGCGCACTTCACGTTCTGTGGGGGGACGTCTTGGAAGTACCCGAAGAAGTAGCCGACGCCCCAGTCGCCCCGGTTGCTCCGGTTGATTCACAGGCCGCACCCCGGCCCAGGCGCCGCGGGCGCACCGCACTGCTGATCGCCGGCGCCGCCGTCCTCGGCCTGGTCGCCGGTACCTGCGCCGGCTACCTCGTCCAGGCCGACCGCGAGCCGACCAGGCTGCCGCCGCTCTCGCAGCCGACGCTGCCGCAGGCGAAGGGCAAGGGGCCCGAGCCGCTGTCCGCCGCCCAGGACCGCCGGGTCAGGACCGACGGCGACCTGCGCAAGCTGCTGCTGAAGAAGCCGCGCGGCACGAAGGAGGCCGACTGGCTGGCCGGCGCCGACGGCTGGATGGACCTGGCCGCCTACGCCGACATGTACGAGTCGCCGGACGAGATCTTCGGCGACCTCGTCGGCGACGAGTTCCGCCGGGCGGCCGTCACCGGCTGGGAGTCCGGCACCACCACCCTGGAGATCCGGCTGATCCAGTTCCGCCAGGAGGAGTCGCCCGCGGCCCCCGAGGTGGTGGAGAGCAACCAGTACTGGGCGGACGCCGAGGACGCCACCGACAGCTGGATCATCCCCGGCACCGGGAGCGGCATGGCGTACGTCCACACCGAGCCGGAGACCGAGGACGGTTATCTGCCGCTCTACAGCGCGGAGGCCCACGCCTGGCGCGGGGACGTCGTCATGGAGATCTGGATCTACGACACCAGGCCGATCAGCAAGAAGAAGATCATGGACGTGGCAAAGCGCCAGATGGAGCGGCTGTGACCGAGAACCAGAACGAGCCGGTTCCGAGCACGCAGACTCCTGGTAAGAAGCCCTTCCTCCGCGGCCGTGTCGCCGCCGTGGCCGGAGCCCTCGTGGTCGTCGGAGCCGTCGTCGCCGGTGTCGGCCACACCGTGGTGACCGTGAACGACGCCGACCGCGACGCCGGCGCCCCCGTCTGGAAGTTCCCGAAGACCACGGTCGAGGACAAGAAGGCGGCCACCGCCAAGGGCCTCGCCGGCGTGCTCGTGCCGTACGGCACCGACGGCTGGACGCGTGGCCCCGACCTCGGCGAGTTCGGCTCCGACGCGCAGCTCAGCGGCGCCCAGGCAACCGCCCTGCGCAAGGAGTCGCTGAGCGACCTGCCCCGCACCCAGCGCAAGCAGCTGGAGAAGGAGATCGACCGGCAGCACATCACAGGCATGGCGATGCGCAGCTACCTCAGCTCGGACCCGAGCGCGCTCAGTGAGAACGAGGGCACTTACGCGGTGAGCATCGTGCTGGCGCAGATGGAGAGCCGGGCGGCCGTGCGGGACATGGCCACGTTCCAGAGCGAGTTCCTCGACGCCCTGGACGTCTTCCGCAAGGGCCCCGAGATCAAGGGCCACAAGAACGCCGAGTGCTTCCTGCCGCCCAAGACCGACGCGGACGACGACCTCGACAGCATGTACTGCTCCGCCTACCAGGGCGACGTCCTGCTCACCGCCACCGCCGAAGGCGTCAAGCCACTCGACACCAAGGGAGTCGCGATGCTCCTCGCCGAGCAGCTCGACCGCATAGCCGAACCGGGGGAGGCGGTATGACCGAGCAGCCCCGGACCACGGAACCGACGGCGACGGAACCGACGGCAGCGGAGCCGACGGCAGCGGAGCCGACAGCACCGGAGCCGCAGCCCGTCCTGCCCCCGCCCCCCATGGCACCGCCCCTCCAGGCACCTCCCGCACCTCCCGCACCCCCCACCCCCAAAGACCGCCGAGTCCTGCGCGCCGTCCTGCGCTGGACCGCCGCCGTCGTGGTGTGCGCGGCGGTCGGGGCGTCGGCGGCGTACGGGATCACGCGGATGGAGCGGACGGACGTACCGGGACTGGCGACGGAGTCGGACGGGCGCTGGGACTACCCGGCGCTGACGAAGCCGCCGCTGCCCTCGGGCAGCCCGGAGCCCTTCGCCGAGGCGAACAAGGCCGGCGCACACTACGCCGACCTGCGGGCCCTCGTCCTGCCCGCCCCCGTGGGCGCCGCGGAGGACAAGGCGCTGCGCGGCTCGGACGGCTGGCTGGCGACGAAGGACTTCCTGGCGGCGTACGAGGCGGAGGAGCGCGAGGAGTTCCGGCAGCAGCTCACCGACGACGGCCTGCGGCACATCGCGGCCCGCGGCTGGACCACCGAGGACGGCACGCACACCCGGATCTACCTCCTGCACTTCGACACCGCGGCAGTCGTGGACGAGGCGTTCTCCACGGACATCGCCCCGTACGGCAGCCCCGGCCTCCTGCTGCGCGGTGCGGGCTCCTCCGTCTCCGACGAGGACTTCCCGGAGCCGGCCCGCGTCGACGACGTCCAGCGCACGGTCTACACCGAGTCGAAGCCGTACGGCGCCGAGCACGTCCGGCAGGCGTACCTGGCCGCCGGTGACGTCCTCGCCGTGATCATCCAGTCCCGGAAGGGCACGGCCGAGGCCGTTCCGTTCCAGCAGACGGTGACCCTGCAGAGCCAGCTGCTGGGGTGACGCCCGCCAGGGCGGACCTCACGGAGAGAGCCGGGCCCCGGCCGCGTAAGCTGGGGCCCGGCTTTTGTGTACCGCCATCCCACTGTGTACTGCCATCCACGATCGTCCGAGGAGCACTCCGTGCTTGAGGTTGTCTTCGAAGCCCTGTTGGTCCTGGTCTGCGTCGGCGTGCTCGCGTTCGCCGGACTGACGGTGAAGAAGCTGTACCAGGGCCAGCGCTGACCCACGTCTAGGAACTGCTGCTCATGATCGAGATCCCGTCCGACCTCCACAAGGACCTGGTCCCCCTCGTCTTCCTGCTCGGCAACTGGGCGGGCGCGGGCGTGCACGACTTCCCCGGTTCCGAGAAGTGCAACTTCGGACAGGAGGTCTCCTTCACGCACGACGGCCGGGACTTCCTGGAGTACCACTCCCACACCTGGGTGCTCGACAAGGACGGCAACAAGGTCCGCCCGCTGGAGTCCGAGTCCGGCTTCTGGCGGGTCGACGCCGACCGCAAGGTCGAGATCACCATGGTCCGCGACGACGGTGTCGTCGAGGTCTGGTACGGCGAGCTGGCCAAGCAGAAGCCGCAGATCGACCTGGTCACGGACGCGGTGGCCCGTACGGCCGCCTCCGGCCCGTATACCGGTGGCAAGCGGCTGTACGGCTACGTCAACAGCGACCTCATGTGGGTCGGCGAGAAGCAGACCCCCGAGGTCGAGCTGCGCCCCTACATGTCGGCCCACCTGAAGAAGGTCGTCACCCCCGAGGACGTCGAGCGCTGGGCCAGGGCCCTGCCCGACGACATGCCGGACGACGGCATCGCGTTCTTCAAGTAGTCCTAGACTCTCTGGTGTGGTGAGCACCGATTGGAAGAGCGACCTCAGGCAGCGCGGCTATCGGCTGACGCCGCAGCGTCAGCTTGTGCTCGAAGCCGTGGACACCCTGGAGCACGCGACCCCCGACGACATCCTCATCGAGGTGAGGAAGACCGCGTCGGGGGTCAACATTTCCACCGTGTACCGGACGCTGGAGCTCCTGGAGGAGCTCGGGCTGGTCAGCCATGCCCATCTGGGGCACGGTGCGCCGACGTACCACCTGGCCGACCGGCACCACCACATCCATCTGGTCTGCCGCGACTGCACGAACGTCATCGAGGCCGACATCTCGGTGGCGGCCGAGTTCACCGCCAAGCTCCGCAAGGAGTTCGGCTTCGAGACCGACATGAAGCACTTCGCGATCTTCGGCCGGTGCAAGGACTGTTCGCTGAAGGGTTCAACTACCGAGTCGTAGGCTTAGTCATATGAAGAGCCCCCTGCTGTCCCTGTCCGGCGCCGTCCCCGCCGAGGGTGTGGACGAAGGCGTCGCCGCCCACTACGGCGACCTGTTCCGTGAGCAGCGCGCCCTCGCCGACGGCACCGGTTTCGTCGATCTCTCGCACCGCGGGGTCGTCGCCGTCACCGGTGACGACCGGCTGAGCTGGCTGCACCTGCTCCTCACCCAGCACGTCAGCGACCTGCCCACGGGACAGGCCACCGAGGCCCTGATCCTGTCCGCGCACGGCCACATCGAGCACGCCCTGTACCTGGTGGACGACGGCGCGACGGTCTGGATGCACGTCGAGCCCGGCACCCAGGACGCGCTGATCGCCTACCTGGAGTCGATGAAGTTCTTCTACCGGGTGGAAGTCGCCGACCGTACCGCCGACATCGCGATCGTCCACCTGCCGGCCGGTTCCATCACCGAGGTGCCCGAGGGCGTCGTCGTCCGCGAGACGGCGTACGGCCGTGATCTCTTCCTGCCGCGCGCGGACCTGGAGTCGTACGCCGAGAAGTCCGGCCCCGCGGCCGGGATCCTGGCGTATGAGGCGCTGCGCGTCGAGCACCACCGCCCCCGCCTCGGCTTCGAGACCGACCACCGCACCATCCCGCACGAGCTGGGCTGGATCGACACGGCCGTGCACCTGCAGAAGGGCTGCTACCGGGGGCAGGAGACGGTCGCCCGGGTGCAGAACCTCGGCAAGCCGCCGCGCCGGCTCGTCTTCCTCCACCTCGACGGCAGCGAGGTCCACCTCCCGACCGCCGGCACGGACATCCGCCTCGCGGACGAGGGCGCCGACGGCCGCAAGATCGGCTTCATCACGACGTCCGTACGCCACCACGAGCTGGGGCCGGTCGCGCTGGCACTGGTGAAGCGGAACGTGCCGTTGGACGCGCGGCTGCTGGCCGACACGACGGCCGCCGCCCAGGAAGTCGTCGTAGAGCCCTAGGTGTTCGGGGTTCAGATCTCGATCAGCACGGTGAACGGGCCGTCGTTCGTCAGCGACACCCGCATCTTCGCGCCGAAGCGGCCCGTTCGAACCGTCGCGCCCAGCGAGCGCAGCTGCGCGACCACCTCGTCGACGAGGGGCTCGGCGACATCGCCGGGGGCGGCCGCGTTCCAGGTGGGGCGGCGGCCCTTGCGGGCGTCGCCGTAGAGCGTGAACTGGCTGATGACGAGGAGCGGGGCGTCGATGTCGCTGCACGACCGCTCGTCGGCCAGCATGCGGATCGACCAGAGTTTGCGGGCGAGCTGGGCCGCCTTCTCCTTGGTGTCCTCGTGGGTCACGCCGACCAGGACGCACAGTCCCTCGCCGCTGATCTCCCCGACTGTTTCCGGACCGTGTTCCCCGTCCACGACGACGCTCGCGCCGTCCACCCTCTGCACCACTGCACGCATACGACCATCATGCCGGGCCGCCGGCAGTGCTCCGCACGTGCCTTTTTTCTCATCCTTAACCGCCCATCTGGGGCCGATCAGGGGCACTCGGTCACATAGCGGCCACTTGGGGTGGCACGATGCTTCCACATCCGGTCGAGGGGACGGTAGAGACACATGAGCACACCGAGTACCGAGGGGCGGTTGGGCATCCAGCGGCCCCCCGTGCAGCGCACGGGCAGCCCGCTGCTGCCCGCCGACCCGACCGGGCCCGACCTGGCCGTCCTGAGCCTGCCCGAACTGCGCACCCTGCGCCGGGACGCCCAGCGGGACGAGGCCGACCTCAGCTACGTACGGCGGCTGCTCCAGGGCCGTATCGACATCCTGCGGGCGGAGCTGGTCCGGCGGTCCCCCGCGGGGGCGGCGGCCGTGGTCGACCGGCTGTCGGAGATCCTCACCGACGCCCCGGCCCGCATCCGCTCCTCCGCCCGCCATGTGACCTTGGGCACCCCGCACCGCGAGGAGTACCGGCTGCTGGCCGCGGAGATGCTCGCCGAGGTCGAGCTGTCGGACCTGGGGGCGCGAACCGACCTGGAGCTGAACACCGCGATGGGCCGGCTGGTGCGGTACGAGCAGCAGGTGTCCCGGCGCCGGCAGCGGCTGCAGCGCACGGCCGACGACTGCAGCGCGGAGATGGCCCGCAGGTACCGTGAAGGGGAAGCGCAGGTCGACGACCTGCTCACCTGAGGCGGCGGCCGTACCGGCGATCCCGGGCCCGCCGCGAGGGCGGGTCACCCGATCTCGTGATCTGCCGATTGTTGATCTGCCGATCTCCGGAAGGCCACCGCCGATGCCCGAGTCACGTTCCGCCGCCCTGCCTGCCATACCGCCCGTCCTCGCCGAGGTCGTGCGCTCCGGGTTCGTCGAGGGGCGGCACCGGGGCAGTCTGGTCCTGCTGGACGCGGACGGGGCGGTGGAGCTCGCGCTCGGCGATGTGACGTCCCCGGTCTTCCCGCGGTCCTCCAACAAGCCGATGCAGGCGGCGGGCGTGCTGCGGGCGGGCCTGGACCTGGCGGGGGAGCGGCTGGCGCTGGCCGCGGCCAGCCACTCCGGGGAGTCCTTCCACCGCGACCTGGTCCAGAAGATGCTGGACGAGCACGGGCTGGACGCCTCCCTGCTCCAGTGCCCGCCGGACCTGCCGCTGGACGCGGAGGAGCGGGAGACGTATCTGGCGTCGGGCGCGGTCCGCTCCCGCGTGACCATGAACTGCTCCGGCAAGCACACGGCGATGCTGGCGGTGAGCGCGCTGCGGGACTGGCCGCTGGAGACGTATCTCGCGGCCGACCATCCCCTGCAGCAGCTCATCCACAGGGGTGTGGAGGAAGCGGCCGGCGAGAAGGTGGCCGCGGTGGGCACGGACGGCTGCGGGGCGCCCCTGATGGCGATCAGCCTGACCGGCCTGGCCCGCGCCTACCGCACCTTCGTCCGCGCCGACCCCGGCACGGCCGAACGCCGGGTCGCGGACGCCATGCGAGCCCACCCCGAGTACGTGGCCGGCACCCGCCGCCCCGACACCTGGCTGATGCGCGAGGTCCCGGGCGCCCTGTCGAAGATGGGCGCGGAGGCGGTCCAGGCGGTCGCCCTGCCGGACGGGCGCGCGCTGGCCTTCAAGGTGGAGGACGGCGGCGGGCGTGCGCTGGGGCCGGTGCTGGGGCGTGCGCTGGAGCTGATGGGGGTGGATGCGCCGGTGGTGGAGCGGATCGGGCGGGCACCGCTGGAGGGCGGGGGACGGGTGGTGGGGGAGATTCGGGCGACGTTCTGAGGGGCGGAGCTGTTCTCGAGGTCCTTCCGGCGGGGGCGGGGAAACCCCCGCGACACCACCCCGCCGCCCGCCTACCGTGATCCCATGACCCACCCGAGCCGCCGCCCCGACATCGACGTCCGCCCCATCACCGAGTCCGAGTTCCCCGACTGGCTCCGCGCGGTGAACACCGGCTTCCTGCGCGAGCCCTTCCCCTCCGAGACGGAACTCGAAGCCCGCCGCGCCCAGTTCGAGACCGGCGAACCCGGCCGCTACCTCGGCGCCTTCCACAACAGCCGATGCGTCGCCACCTTCAAGTCCTTCACCCAGGAACTCACGGCCGTCGGCGGCGCACCCGTCCCCGCCAGCGCGGTCACCGGCGTCACCGTCACGGCCACCCACCGCCGCCGCGGCCTGCTCACCCGCATGATGGCCCAGGACCTGGCGGCCGCGAAGGACCGCGGCGACGTCGTCGCCACGCTGATCGCCGCCGAGTACCGGATCTACGGCCGCTACGGCTTCGGTCCCGCCACCTGGATGACCGAGTGGACGGTCGACGTCCCGCGCACCGGCCTCGACCCCCGCCGCTCCGGCAGTCCCGAGGACGGCGGCCGTATCGACCTCGTGGACGGCGAGGACGTCCGCAAGCTCGGCCCCGAACTCCACGAGCGGGTGCGCCGCGCCCAGCCCGGCGCGGTCAGCCGCGACGAGCAGTGGTGGCGGATCAACACCGGTGCCGTACGGTTCGACCCGTCGTGGACCGAGCCGCACTACGCGGTGTACCGCTCGGCGGACGGCGAGGTCGACGGCCTGGTCTCGTACGCGGCCGACGACAACTGGCACGGCAAGCAGCCGCACGACACGGTGTCCGTGAGGTGGCTGCTCGCGGCGACCCCGACCGCCGAGCGCGCCCTGTGGCACTACCTCTGCTCGATCGACTGGGTCACGAAGGTGAAGAGCGGCTGGCGGGCCCCCGACGACCTGCTCCCGTTCCTCCTGCCGAACCCGAGGGCGGCCACGGCCACCACCCAGGGCGACTGGCTGTGGGTGCGGATCCTGGACGTCGTACGGGCGCTGGAGGCGCGGACGTACGCCGGTGAGGGCTCGCTGGTCCTCGAGGTGACCGACCGGGACGGCCTGGCCGGCGGACGCTACCGGCTGGAGGCGTCGGCGGAGGGCGGATCCTGTACGCCGACGCAGCAGAACGCCGACCTCACGCTGGAGGCCGGCGAGCTGGCGACCCTGTGGCTGGGCGACGAGTCCGCGGTGCGGCTGGCGGCGCTGGGCCGGGTCCGGGAAGAACGAGCGGGCGCCGCCCGGTTGGCCGACGCCCTGCTGCGTACGTCCAGGCGACCGTGGTGCCCGGACATGTTCTGAGACCTCCTTTCTGCCGACGACGGTGCTGCTTGCTGCTTGCCTGTGTGTTGCTTACTGCTCTGTATCCGTAGCGAGCTGTGAAGTTGTGGCTGTGCTGACCATGTTCAGTTGTGGCTGTGCTCGATGCCGACGATCTTCAGTTGTGACTGTGCAGACCGACCAGGCTCCCGGCTCCCCTCCGGAAGGGAGCCCGATCAGCCGGACTGGGCGAGCAGCATCACGAGGATGACCGCTCCGATGCCGCCGATCGCGACGCTCTTGGCCTTGACGCCGACGGTCAGGGCGACGAAGGCGATGATGCCCATCGCCCCCCACTTCCACTGGACAAGCTGTTCGAAGCCGACGGCGAGGGCGGCGACGACGAGGGCGATGAGCGGCATGGCGGTCCCCCTTGTTCGGGCGGTGGCCAACCTTGTGAAAGTTTGACCATGTTGCTCAAGTTGGCGACCAACTTCACTGTACTTCTCTCCACTTGGAAGCGACTCATAACCACCTTCACTTGAACTGCCCAAAGATGGCGGGAAGTTGTAGTGTTTGGTCGTGGACCCGAAACACGCCGCCGTCAATGGGCGGAAGAGGGCACAACGGCCACAGAGGACACATCGCGAGGTGGCCGACGAGCTGCGTGCCCGGATCCGGTCCGGGGCACTGCGGCCGGGCCAGCGCATGCCCACGCAGGCCAGGCTGGCCGACGAGTTCGAGGTCGAGCGGGGGGTCGTACGGCAGGCGCTGTACATCCTGCAGTCGGAGCACCTGCTGACCAACGTTTCCAAGGGAAGCCCCGCGACCGTGGCCCCCGACCTGGGCCTGGGCGGGATGCCGGGCGGCCCCGGGGCCCCGCCGCAACCCACCACGGTGGCCCTCGCTCCCCGTATCGCGGCCGCCTTCGCGGCCCCGCACGTCGAGATCGACGCCCTGTGTCTGACCTCCGTCTCCCTCACGCTCGCCATCGGCGAACCGCTGCGCCAGATCCACGCCGGACGGCTGAAACCGGCCAAGATCGACGTCCGCGTCCTGCTGCCGAGCCGGGACATCGACCTCGCCTTCCCGGTCCCGGTCGAGGGGCACGGCGAGGGCGCCCCGGTCCGCCGGCGCTGGCTGGCCCACCGCAACGCCCAGGGCCAGGTCCTGAAGCACAACCTGCTCGCCCTGCGCGCCACCCACGGCATCGACGTGCACGTCACGTTCCGCGCGCTGCCCTTCACCCCGCCGGTGAAGCTGTACCTGCTCAACGGCACGGAGGCGCTGTTCGCGTACTACCTGCTGATGCGGCGCGCGGAGGAGATCGACCACGAGCAGCTGGAGATGTACGACGCCGAGGGCACCCGGTCGATGCTGTTCGCCTTCGCGCAGGGCACCGACCTGCGGGACACGACCTTCGTCGAGCAGTCCCACCTGTGGTTCAACGCACTGTGGGAGACGATCAGTTCGGAGCTGCTGCTCACGAGCTGACGTCTCCTACAGGGGCTGATCGGGGCGCCGTTCGGTCATAGGGAGGGCCTCGTGACCAGCAACGCGAGCATGACCGCCCCGACGGAGCTGACGGCCGGGCTCTTGGCCTTGATGCCTATGGTGAGCAGGAGCAGTCCGGCGATGCCGGCGAAACCGTACTTCCACTGGACGGTCTGCTCGATGCCGACGACGAACACTGCGGCGATGAGGGCGAGGACAGGCACGGTGGTTCCCCCTTCGGGCTTCCGGGGCGGGACGGAACGGGAGGTAAAACTTCCGCCAACTTGACCAAGTTGGCAACCAACTCTGGTTATGTTGTCCCCACTTGGCAGCTACTCATAAACAACTTCCAAACAACTCCCCATAGATGGATCGAAGTTGTAGCGTTTGGTCGTGACCCAGGAGAACGTGGCGGCAGTGAACGGCAGCAGAAGGCTCTCCCCCCAGGAAATCGCCGACATCCTGCGCGAACGCATCCGGGCGGGTGACCTCAAGGCGGGCCAACGCCTCCCCACCCAGGCGGAACTCGCGGAGGAGTTCAACGTGGAGCGGGGCACTGTCCGGCAGGCCCTGCGGGTGCTCCAGGACGACGGGCTGCTCAGCAACGTGAGCAAGGGAAGCCCGCCGCGGATCGCCGAGGTCACCCCGAACAGCGAGGAGCCGCAGCCGACCATGGTCGGCCTGGCCTCCCGCCTCACGGCGGCCTTCTCCGCCCCCGAGGTGCGCATCGACGCGGCGTGCCTCACCGCAGAGTCGCTGATGCTGGCCCTGGGCGAGCCGATCCGCCACATCCATGAGGGCCGCATCCGCCCCCGCTCCATCGACGCCCGCATCCTCCTGCCCTCCCGTGACATCACCCTGGCCTTCCCGGTCCAGGTCGACGGCAGCGGCGACGACGATCCGGTCCACCAGCGCTGGCTGGACATGCGCAACGCCCAGGGTCACGTCCTGCGCCACAACCTCCGCTCCCTGCGCTCCTCGCACGGCATCGACGTCTCGGTCACGTTCCGCGCCCTCCCCTTCACCCCACCGGTGAAGCTGTACCTGCTCAACGGCACGGAGGCGCTCATGGCGTACTACATGGTCACCCGCCGAGAGGAGCTCTCGGACAGCGGCACTCTCGACATGTACGACGTCCTCGGCACCGAATCCCTCCTCTTCTCCTTCGACAGCGCGGCCGGCCAGCGCGACGCCGCATTTGTGGACGAATCCCAGAAGTGGTTCGACGCCCTCTGGGAAACCATCACGACGGACCTGACACTCTCCTAGTGACTTCTGATACGACGCAGACTGACCCTGTGGCAGCGGAGACCGAGGCACTGCAAGAACTGATCACGCGCGCGCGTGTCGTGCTCTGGGACTTCGACGGTCCGATCTGCCGCCTGTTCGCCGGCCACGCGGCGGCCAAGGTGGCGGACGACCTGGTGGACTGGCTCGAAGGGCAGGGGCTGCGCGGCTTGCTGAGCGAGGCCGAGCGGCGGTCCCTGGATCCGCACATAGTCCTGCGGGCCGTCGACCGCAGACACCCGGGCAGTGACCTGGTGGACGAGTTGGAGGAACGTCTCACCCAGGAAGAACTGCGGGCCACCTCGTCGGCCATGCCCACCCCGTATGCCGACCCGCTGATCCGCACCTGGACGGCGGTCGGGTCCCGGCTGGCGATCACCACCAACAACTCCCCCCGCGTGGTCCGCACCTACCTGGCCGGCCGCGGGCTCACCGCCTGCTTCTCCCCCCACATCTACGGCCGCACCCAGGAACTCAGCCACCTCAAGCCCGACCCGCACTGCCTCAACCGGGCCCTGAACGCGATGGGTTCGGCGCCGTCAGCCGCGCTGATGATCGGCGACACCCCCTCGGACCTGTTCGCCGCCAATGAGGCCGGAGTTCCGTTCCTGGGCTACGCGCGTAATGACCACAAGGAAAAGCTTCTGAGGGACGCGGGCGCGACGGCGGTCGTCGCCTCGCTGGAGCCTGTGCTCAATCTGCTCCGCGCTCAGGCCTGAGTCATCAACAGCGCGAACACCACAGCGGCCCCGACGGCGAGACCGCCACGGCGCGCCCTTATGCCCACGCCGATCAGGAACAGGAGCACCACACCGAGCGCACCGAGCTTCGCCTGCGCCAGCAGGCCCAGGGAGAGCTCGCAGAGTCCCGTGAGTACATGGAACAGGAGCATGTCCATCCACCTCCCTTCCGCTTCCGGTGAAGTGCCCCAACAATCCGTCCAATTGGACTGACTTGCTTGGGACTGGTCTGCCCAGTCCAATTGATCGCTTAACCAACAGGCCAATGTGACCGTCTAGTTGGTTCGCGATTGGTTTGGTGGTGGACCGGAAGCGGTACGGTCCACACGTGGATACACAGCAGACCGGCGAGGGTGGCGGCGGCAGGGAGTTCCAGCGGGTCGCCGACGAGTTGCGCGGGCGGATGACGGACGGGACGTATCCGCTGCGCTCCTTCCTGCCCTCACAGCGCGACCTCGCGGAGGAACTGGGAGTCTCCCGGGACACCGTGCAGCGGGCACTGCGGGAGCTGGCCAACGAGGGCTGGGTCGAGTCACGGCAGGGCAGCGGGTCACGGGTGATCAAGACCCAGCGCATACAGTCCTCGGCGGCCAAGGCAACCAGGTCGCGCCACGGCATGACGCTGGGACCGCTCATCAGTGAGGCCTTCGAACAGCCCGAAGTCACCTTGGACGTCTATACGTTGACGTCGGAATCCCTGGACGCGCACATCCGGCTCCAGGTGGAGCGCATCCGCGGCGGCGCCATCACGCCCCAGCACATCGCCCTGCGCATGCTCCTGCCGGACGTGACGCTGCCCCTGCCCTACCCGCGCGTCAAGGACGACAAGAACGACCCGCGCCTGCGGGAGCGCCTGCGCACCATTACCGAGCGGCACACAAAGTCACTTGAGGGATTGCTGAGAGATCTGCATACCGAAGGGCTGGTGCCGTTCGTCGACGTACAGATCCGTCACGCGCCGTTGACCCCGGCCTTCAAGCTCTACCTGTTCAACGGCATCGAGGCACTGCACGGGCTGTACGAAGTGATCGAGCGCAAAATCGTGCTGGACTCCGGCGAGGAGGTCACCGCGCTCGATGTCCTCGGCTTCGGCGCCACTCTGACCCACCATGTGAAGGACGGGGACACCAACTCGCCGGGCACCGTCTTCGTGGACAGCATGCAGAAATGGTTCGACTCGGTCTGGCACCATCTCTCCGAATAGCCGAACCGGGTCAAGGACGGGTCCCGCAGCTTGCTAGCATGCCCGCACACACTGAGCAAACGCTCGCCTTCGTCCGTATGAAAAGGCCAACAGGCCGACCGCGAACGACGACGAACGGCTTCGCACGGACCTCGCGCAGAAGAGTGGCAGACCACCCATTGTGGCCACGTCGGCGTCGTTCCTCATGCGTGATTCCCGACGCGTGCTTACGGTTTGCCATAGCTTCCCCCTTCTCGTACCCGGAGCAGCCAGTGGGCGCACGTCCCGATCCCCGTCCTGTCGGGGAGCGCGCCACGCTCGACGACACGTACCAAGCGTTCGTGGGATGGGCCGCCGCGGAGGGCCAGTCGGCCAGCGGGTACCACAACCAGAACTACGTGCTCCCCCTGACGGAACCCATGGCGCGTGCGCTCCGGCGTCCGGTCGGCACCTCCGTCACCGTCCGGATCCGGCGCAGCGACGTGCTGCCTGTGGTGATCAGGACCTGGCAGGACGAGGGGGAGATCCTCGCCGCGATCAAGGGGGTCCTGCCGCACGTGCCGGAGTGCCTCGTCCAACGGGAACACTTCGCGATCCACAGCCATGTGGAAGGCGTACCGCTCTCCGCCGTCTGTGCGAACGGCAAACCGGTCGACACTCTGCTCATCAAGGCCCTGGCAGGCCTGCTCGCACAGATGACGCAGGTGCGGCGCGGGGCGCTGCCGGCGCTGCCGTCCGTCTGGCCGCGCAACGACACGGACAGCCAGGGATTCCTACGGACTCTGGCGCACCTCGCGGACCGGCAGATCAGGCGGCCCAACCGGGCGGTCTTCGGCGGGCTGTTCGCGTCGCTCGGCATTCCCGAGGACGCTCTGCTCCGGCTGGCCGAGCGGGTCCCCACCATGGCCCGGCGGCCGTACAGCCTGCTCCACGCCGACCTGCACCGCGACAATCTGATCGTGTCGTACGGCGGCGCTCCGCCGCTCATCTGCGTCGACTGGGAGCTGGCGACCTACGGCGACCCCCTGCACGACCTCGCGACCCATCTTGTGCGCATGCAGTACCCGCCGCACCAGTGGGACGAGGTGGTCGAGGCGTGGGCCGAGGCCATGCAGCGTACTCGTCCCGCTGCCGTGAACGGCCTGACCCGGGACCTGCGCCACTACGTCGCCTTCGAGCGGGCGCAGTCCGTCTACCCGGACGTGATGCGGGCCGCGCGGTTCCTGGAGGAGACCCGCACCCAGAAGAGCCTGAACGAGGCGACGGCGGAGGTGCGCCGCGCCCTCGAAGCGGCTGCGGAGCCGTTGCGCCTTACCAACCTGCCGGGCGAGCTGGAGATCGAGCGGGCTCTGTTCCGGTGGCTGACGTCCCGAAGCGGCGGTTCGTACGACGGTCAGGGGCGGCTCGTCCAGACCTTCCGCTGGGAGCCGGACCGGCGTCTTCCCGAGCATCCGGACTTTCCCGTCTCCGCGGTGCGGGAGGCCCTGGTGGCGGAGGGGGCCGCTCCCGCGGGCCGGGTGTTCAAGGGGACCGCGCACCTCAACACCGTGGTCCGGGTGCCGAGCATCGCCTTTCCCGTGGTCGTGCGGCGCAAGCTGCCCGACGTCTGCCGCCGGGAGCGCAGCTTCCTCAGTGAACACGCCGTACTGAGGGCCATCGAGGAGGCCCACATCGCCGTGGCGGCGCCGCGGGCCCTGGCGCTGGGCGAGAGCTATCCGAACGACCGCTTCGCCATTCACACGTACGTCGGACCGTGGGACATCGACAGGCCCCTCCGCCATCCGGAGCACGGGCTGCTGCCGCACGAGGCGGACGCGCTCGTCGATCAGCTCTGCGCACTGACGCGCGTGAAGTACAAGCAGGTCGACCCGACCTCCGGGGAAGGCAGCTTCCACCGCTGGCTGAGGGGCCAACTCGTTACGCTGGTGCGTGAGTTGCCGAAGGAGTCGCAGCAGCTCGCCCGGCTGCTCGGGCTGCCTGAAGCGGACCGTCTGCAGGAGATCCTTTCCCGGCATGAGGTGAGCCATCGGGAACCGGCGCTGCTGCACGGCGACCTGAACCCGTGGAACCTGGTACGGCGGGACGACGAGCTGGCGCTGACCATCATCGACTGGGAGATGGCCGTGGTCGGCGATCCGCTCTACGACCTGGTGCGGCACATGCACCTCACTCCGACCCGGCCGGAGATCCGGGACCGGATGTTCCGTCGCTGGGAGAAGAAGCTGCCGCCCGAGTACACCCGCGACTGGCGCAAGGACTGGCGTGTGTACCGCTGGATCGAGATCGTCCGGTCCGCGTACATCGACCTCGACCGCATCGTGACGGGCGCGAGCCTGGACGCCCCCAACGTCAAGCGGGCGGTCGACTCGTACGCCGTGACACTGGCGGTCGCCACGGGTTCCCTCGGCCTGCCGGTCCGGCTGACGGCGAACCCCTACCTTGCCCGGGCCCTGGCCTAGGGAGGCCATGCCCCGGCCGAGCGCAGGGTGGTGCGTACCTGCGTACCCTCACCCCATGGCTGAGAACGGCGAGGCGGGCGCGGTCGGGCTGCGTGAGCGCAAGAAGCGGCGGATGTACGAGACCGTGTCGGAGCTCGCGATCCGGCTGTTCCTGGAGAAGGGGTTCGATGCGGTGTCCGTCGCCGAGGTGGCGGCCGCGGCGGAGATCTCGAAGCCGACGCTGTTCCGGTACTTCCCGGCGAAGGAGGACCTGGTCCTGTACCGGTTCGCCGATCACGAGGGGGAGGCCGCGCGGGTGGTGGCGCGGGGAGAGGCGGCGCCGCTCGTGGCGCTGCGGCGGCACTTTCTCGACGGGCTGGAGCGGTGTGATCCCGTGACCGGGCTCAATGACCATCCCCAGGTGCTCGCCTTCCACGCCCTGCTGTACGGGACGCCCGCGCTGGTGGCCCGTCTGTACGGGTTCCAGGAGCGGTCCGAGGCCGCGCTGGCCGAGGCGCTCGGGGGTGGGCTGGAGGCGCGGCTGGCCGCCGGGCAGATCGTGGCCGTACAGCGGGTCCTGGCGCTGGAGAACTGGCGGCGGATCGCGGGCGGGGAGCGGGCGGCGGACGTACGGGGGGATGCGGTGGCGGCTGCGGAGCGGGCGTTCGGGATGTTGGCGGCCGGGTTGCCGCACCTGGCGTGAGCAAGCCAGCATGCGGTACTGAGTAAAAAATTTAACCCGGTTACGTTATTCCGGTACGCTCGTTGGAATGACGTCACCCGATCCCTCCCTCCAGGACGCCCTCCGCCACGAACGCGCCCACCACGACCGCTGCCGAGCCGCCCTCACCGCCATGGTCGACGGGGCCGGGGAACACGTCGTCACCGGCGAGGACGTCTCCGCCTCCGGTGCCGACGCCGAGGTCCTCGGGTACCGGCTGCGCAGCCGGGCCAAGGAGATGCGGGAACTGCCCGAAGGGCCGTTGTTCTTCGGGCGGCTGGACTTCTCGGGTGGGGAGCATGCCGGGCAGCGGTACCACCTCGGGCGGCTGCGGATCAGCGAGGACCCCGCCGCGCCGCCCCTCGTCGTCGACTGGCGCGCCCCCGTCTCCCGCGCCTTCTACCAGGCGAGCGCCGGCGACCCGCAGGGCGTCGCCGTCCGCCGCCGCTTCGGCTGGGCGCCCGGCAGCCGCGGCGACTCCGACGATCTGACGGGGCTGGAGGACGAGCATCTCGGCGAAGGGGAGTCGCGGGTCAGCGACATCGTCGCCCGGGAGATCGAGCGGCCTCGGGTCGGGCCGATGCGGGACATCGCCGCGACCATCCAGCCCGAGCAGGACGATCTCGTACGCGGGGACCTGGCCGTGTCGGTGTGTGTGCAGGGCGCCCCGGGCACCGGCAAGACGGCCGTCGGGCTGCACCGGGCCGCCTACCTGCTCTACACCCACCCGCAGCGCATCCGCCGCGGTGGCCTGCTGATCCTCGGGCCCAACCGGACCTTCCTGTCGTACATCGCGGCGGTCCTGCCGGCCCTGGGCGAGACGGGCGTGCGGCAGTCGACGCTCCTGGAGGAGATCGCCCGGCACCCGGTCACCGGTGCCGACGAGGAGCGGACGGCCGCCGTCAAGCACGACGTCCGGATGGCTCAGGTGCTGCGGCGGGCGCTGTACGCGCGGGTGTCGGGGGAGCAAGCGGCCGTGGATCTCGCGGTGCCCGACGGGTCGTACCGGTGGCGGGTGGCCGCCGGCGAGCTCGCGCGGATCGTGACCGACGTACGGGCCGAGGAGCCGCCGTACGGTGTCGGGCGGGAGCGGGTGCGCAGCCGGGTCGTGCGGTGTGTGCAGCTGCGGGCCGAGCGGCGGGCGGGGCCGCGGAGCGCCGCCTGGGTGCAGCGGGTCTCGCGGTCGCGGGCGGTCGGGGGGTACGTCGATGCCGTGTGGCCGCGGGTCAGGGCGGAGGAGGTCGTCGCCGAACTCCTCACCGGTCCGGCGGTGTTGGGGGCCGCGTCGGAAGGACTACTGGACGCCGACGAGCAGAAGGCGCTGCTGTGGGCGAGGCCGCCGCGGTCGTGGAAGTCGGCGCGCTGGTCGGCCGCGGACCTCGTCCTCCTCGACGAGGTCGCCGGGCTCGTGGAGCATCCGGAGGCGTACGGCCATCTCGTCGTCGACGAGGCGCAGGACCTGTCCCCGATGGAGTGCCGGGCGATCGCCCGCCGGGCGCCCTTCGGCTCGCTCACCGTCCTCGGCGACCTGGCGCAGGGGACCACCCCCTGGGCGGCCCGGTCCTGGGACACGACCCTGCGCCACCTGGGGAAACCGGACGCGGCCGTCGTACCGCTGACGACCGGCTTCCGGGTGCCGAAGGCCGTCGTGGCGTTCGCCAACCGGCTGCTGGCCCGGCTGGACGTGGACGTCCCGGCGGGGCGGTCGCTGCGCGGGGACGGGGAGCTGAAGCTCCGGCCGGTCGCGGACGGTGAGCTGCTGGGGGCGGTCGTGGATGCCGTACGGGATGCGGCGGCGCGCGAAGGGTCCGTCGGGGTCGTCGCGGCCGACGCGGAGGTCGAGCGGGTGCGGCGGGCGCTCGACGAGGCGGGGATCCCGGTGGCGGACCCGTCCGAACCGGCCGCGCGGGTGAGCGTCGTACCCGCGACCCTGGTCAAGGGCCTCGAGTACGACCATGTCGTCGCCGTCGAGCCCGCCGCGATCGCGGAGGCGGAGGAGCGGGGGCTGCACCGGCTGTACGTGGTGCTCACCCGGGCGGTGTCCCGGCTGGAGGTGGTGCACGGGCGGCCACTGCCGTTCTAGGGCGCCCGCGGGTTACGGCCTCACGCGTCGCGGGGCCCGTTGCGGAGCCCGTCGAGGAGCGGCACCAACTGCTCCTCCTCGTACGTCAGATGGGCCTCGAGTTCCGTCGTGAGCCGCTCGACTTCCGCCCGGGCGGCGGCCGGGTCCGCGTCCTCGGCGGTCACGACCCGGCGCAGGTCTTCGACGAGGGCGGCGATCCGCTCGTGCTCCTCGCGCAGTCGCGCCAGCGCGGGGGCGGATTCCGGGTGACGGTCGGCGAGGACCGGGAACATGCCGAGGTCCTCGCCGGTGTGGTGGTTGTGCAGGCCGTGGCAGAAGGTGAGGCAGTTGACGCGGAGTTGGGCGCCGAGAGTCGAGACGCCTGTGCCGCTCATCTCCTTCCGGATCTGTTCGAGCTCGCGCCGGAAGGCGTCGTGGACGACCTTGATCGCCTCGCCCATGGACCCGGCATTGATGTTCGGCGGGCCGCCCTGCGCGACCTCGTACAGGGCGACCACCGGGATCACCCGCTCCGTCTTCTCCTGATACGCCGCCCAGCCCGGCTCCGCCTCGACGGCCCGCGCGAAGGCCTGGTCCCGTTCCTCGGCCTCCAGTACGACGGCCCGCGCCTCGTACGTGAACGCGCCGCTCTCCACGGTGGCCCGGGGTTGCGCGAGGAGGTTGCGATACCAGTGCGGATGCGTGGGCGCACCGCCCGCCGAGGCGATGACGAGGATGCGCTCACCGCCGTCGGGGAGGTAGACGACGGGGGTGGTGTGCGGGGTACCGGTGCGGGCGCCGGTGGTGGTGAGCAGGATCATCCGGGCGCCTTCGAAGTAACCGCTCATACGGCCCTTGTTGGCGCGGAACTCGTCGATGACCTGCTGGTTGAACTCGTTGGGCATTCTTTTGTGTACCTTCTCTGTCGCTGGTTTCCGTCCTGGGAAATTCCTGGGGAAATGCGCAGAGAAGAAGGCGGGCCCCTGGCCCACCCCGGCCTCACTCAGAGGCCGGGCACCCAACTCGCTCACGGCACAAGGCCGACCCGGCAGTCATGAGGGCACGGTAGCGTCCTTGTCGTGGTCGGTACCAGTGGGTTTTTCTCCGTCCTGACGAGGGCGTCGCGAGGGAGGCGAGTGCCCTGACGCTTCTCTTCCTGGGGCCTCCGTCCGCCGAGGCCGTCGCACATCCGCTGCTCGACCGGGTCGACCCCGCGCTCGGCCCGCGGCTGCCCCTGGTGGACTGGCCGGGCGAGGAGGACGACGGGGGCGGGCCTGCCGGTCTGCACTGGAAGACGCGGCCTCTGGTCGACTGGGCGGGAAACCGGCCCTTCGTCTGGCTCGACGACGAGATCACCGACGTCGACCGGGCGTGGGCGGCCGCCCACCACTTGGCCCCGGCCCTGCTGCACCGGGTGGACCACCGTCACGGGCTCACCGACGGGGACTTCGCGGCCGTGGCGGAATGGCTTCGGCTTCGGCTCAGCGGCGCCCCAGCAGCTCCGTGACCCGCGTGAACCCGTCCTCGCCGTGGCCGAGGCCGACCACGCGGCGGGCGAGGCCCTCGGCCGCGCGCATCACGCTCGCGTCGATGCCGTGGGACTCGGAGGCGTGGACGATGTGGGACATGGAGGAGACGCCGGAGGTGATCGGGTTGCCCTCGCCGGAGTAGGTGCCGCTGTCGACGTCGTCCGCCCACTCCGCGAAGAGCGGCGGGAGGATCGCGGCGATGCCCTGCGCGAAGGGGGCCAGTTCGCGGGCGGTGATGCCCTCGGCCCGGGCCATCGCGAGGGCGTGGACGTAGCCCGCCATCGACGTCCAGAAGATGTCGAGCAGGGCGATGTCGTGGGCGGCGGCCCGGCCGATGTCCTCGCCGAGGTGGGTGTGGGTGCCGCCCAGGGCGTCCAGTACGGGGCGGTGCTCCTGGTAGAGGTCCTCGGGGCCGCTGTGCAGGAACACCCCGTGGGGCGTGCCGATCGTGGTGGTCGGCGTCATGATCGCGCCGTCCAGGTAGCGGATGCCGTGGGCGGCCGCCCAGTCCGCGGCCTGCCGGGCGCGGTCGGGGGTGTCGGCGGTCAGATTCGCGACCGTACGGCCCTTGAGGGCGTCGGTGACGGCGGCGTCCCGCAGGATGCCGTCGGCCGCGTCGTAGTTCACCACGCAGACGACGGTCAGCCCGCTCGCGGCGACCGCCTCGGCGGCGGAGGCCGCGCCGGTCGCTCCGCGGGCGAGCAGTTCCTGGTCCTTGCCGGGCGTGCGGTTCCATACGGTGGTCCGCAGGCCGGCGTCCAGGAAGGCGCCGGCGAGGGCACGGCCCATCGGGCCCAGGCCGAGCACGGTGACGGTGGCGGTGAGGGCAGACTGGTCGGTGTCGGAATACGTGGGCATGCTTGAACTCCTGTTAAGGCAAAGGGAATTGCGACGGGAACCGAACGGGAAATCCGCGAACCGGCGCAGGTGATGGATGACGAGACGAGTGGGGACGAAGATGACGCGCGGACGTGCTCAGGACCTGAACGTCTGTGGAGTGACCGCCGCGATCGCCGTGATCGACGGCAAGTGGAAGACCGCGCTGCTGTGGCAGCTGGAGTCCGGCCCGCACCGCCCGGCCGAGCTGCGCCGCCTGCTGGCCGGGCTCAGCGAGAAGGTGCTGACTCAGGCGCTGCGCGAGATGGAGGCGGACGGACTGGTGCACCGGGAGGTGCACGACGTACTCCCGCTGAAAACCCTGTACTCCCTGACCGACTTCGGCCTGGAACTCTCCGAGGCTCTTGCCCCCCTTTCCGACTGGGGCCACCGTCGCCTGGAGAAACTGGCGACTCCTTGATGGCAGACACCAGCCTCGGTCGTGCGGCGGGCGCTGCCAAGTACCCACAAAAAAGTGGGTACGGCGGCCAGGCCGACGTCAGCTGCCGGTGCCGCCGCCCGTCGGGTAGCCGATTCCGGCGATGTCCGGTGCCAGGCTGTCGAGGGACATCTCGGGGGCGTCGGGGCCGCCGGGGGCCAGAGCCGTCACGACCTCGTCGGTGAGCGGCTTCAGCGCCCACACGTGCCGAACGGCCGCGAGGGACACGGGGACTTCGTGGCAGTCCTCGGCGAAGTCCCGGAACGCCTCCGCGGACCGGTCGACCAGCAGCCGGAACAGATACCCGGAGCCGTCCGGATCGCCGCCGCCCCCGTCAGGGAACGCGATCGTCCCCGCCCGCCACGCCGCGTCACCGGCCTCCCGCCACGCACAAGCGGTCACGACCGGCATCCCGTCCTCGTCCGAGAACGCGTCCTCCTCGACGTACGCACGGAAGACCTCCGGAACCTCGTCCAGCACGCCGGGCCACGGCCCGTCACCGACGTAGGGACTCATGGGCGACTCGTGCGCAAAGCCGCGGACGTACGCCCCGGCGGCCGAGAAGACGACGGAGAACTCGTCGCCCGATCCGTTCCGCATCGAGGCCACCTCCTCCCCGTCGGACCAGTGCGCGTCGAACGAGTAGTACCGGTTGTCCCAGTCCGGGCTGAGGATCGCCTCCAGCATCGCCATCGACCGGCAGTGATCGCGAAGCGTACGTATGCCGGGCAGGCGGCGGGCCACGTCATGAATGGTCACGGGGGCATCCAACATCACGCGGGCGTCGCACCTCGCGCCTGGGTCCGGCATCAAGGCTCAGTGCACCGAGAACCCGCCGTCGACGAAGATCGCCTGCCCGGTGACGTAGCCGGAGGCGGGGCCCGCCAGGAACACCGCCGCTCCGGCGAAGTCCTCGGCCAGGCCGTTGCGCCCGACCATCGTGCGTGCGGCCAGCGCCGCCACCTTCTCCGGGTCGGACGACAGCCGCGTGTTGAGCGGGGTCATGACGAAGCCGGGCACCAGCGTGTTGCAGGTGACGCCGTGCGGCGACCACGCCTCGGCCTGCGAGCGGGCCAGCGACTCCAGCGCCCCTTTGGAGACTCCGTAGGCGCCGCTCTGGACGAACGCCCGGTGCGCCTGCTGGGAGGTGATGTGGATGATCCGCCCGAAGCCGCGCTCGGCCATGCCGGGCCCGAACCGCCGGCCCAAGAGGTAGGGCGCCTCCAGGTTCACCGCCATCGTGGTGTCCCACACGTCCTCGTCCAGCTCGCTCATCGGCGGGCGCAGGTTGATCCCGGCGCTGTTGACGAGAATGTCGGGCTCGCCGAACACCCCGGCCGCCTGCTCCGCCGCCGCACGCACCCCGTCGCGGGTGCTCAAGTCGCCGCTCACCCAGGCCGCCCGGCAGCCGTCCGCCACCAACTCGTCGACCGTGGCGGCCAGTTCCGGCTCCTTGCGTGCCACGACCACCACGCTCGCCCCCGCCCGCGCGAGTGCCCCGGCGATGGCCCGGCCGATGCCGGAACTGCCACCCGTCACCACGGCGGTCCGGCCGTCCAGCGAGAACAGTTCGGAGAGGTAGGTCTGCGAGATCATTCCCGCACCCTAGACGGCGGGTCCGCGGTGGCGGTGGCGGTGGGTGTCACATTCGCGCACCCGGCGGGCCCGCGAGCATGTGGCGGCCCGGCGGCCGCGGGTTCAGGTGAGCCGGCCGGAGCAGCAGGCCGTGGCGAAGCTGTTCGCGCGCGAACCAGGTGGTGGCCGCGTTCGAGACGGCGACCATATGCCTCAACGGCGCGCCCGCGGGCCGGATCGAGAAGGCGCGCGAAGCGCGTCAAGCCCGCTACCGCAAGGTAGGAGGGAATCTCCCGGCTTCCGCCGGGAGAGCACTTCAAGTGATGAGAAACCCGCAGAAGCTGACGCGGCTGGACGAACCTGCGGAACTCGCGAGGTAGGCCTGATACGAGGAGGCGGCGCCCGGCCCGCACCCCATGCGGTCTAGTCCGCGGCGGCGGGTTCCGACGGGACGCCGCCCGGACGCGCATCGGGGACGGTCGGCTGTCGTTCCTCGTGGCTGCCCAGCGCCGCGAGGGTCAGAGTCACGGTGACCGATCCGGCGGCCATGAGCGTCATCGCCGTGGCCGGCGAGGTCAGTTGGGCCAGGGCGCCCGCGAGGGCGGTGCCGACGCCCTGCAGGGCGGCCATGCCGGTCGCGTGCAGGCCGAGGGCCTGGCCCGCGAGGTCGTCGGGGGTGAGGGACATCAGGCGTTCCTGGAGGACCAGGCTCGCGGCGAAGCCGACGGAGGCGACGGTGATGGCCACGGCCGACAGCGCCACTCCCGGCCGTAGGAAGAAGAACAGGTAGGGAACCGCCAGCAGCAGGCGCAGCGGGGTCGCGAGGCGGGGCCGCACCGCGGGCGGTACCAGGCGGCCCACCGCCATGTCGCCCACGAACATGCCCAGCGCCCCGAACGCGTACAGCGTGCCGGCGGCTTCGGGGGCGTAGGAGACGTAGAGCGAATCGCCGCCGACGATCAGGCCGTTGGGGACCCACAGGCCCAGGTACGTCAGGCGGCGGGGGCGTGAGGACCACAGGAGGGAGTTGGTGCGCCAGGTCGCCGAGAGGGACGGGCGGCCCGAGGAGCGCGGCGGGCGGGCGGTGAGGCCGAGGCGGGTGACGAGGGCCGACAGCAGGTACAGCGCCGCCGCGAGGAGCAGGCAGGTTCGCGGGGACAGGAGCGCCAGCAGTGCGCCGCCCGTCGCGAAACCGGCCATCTGCGTCAGGCCCCAGAGCATGTTGGACACCGAACGGCCCAGGACATAGCCGTCCTTGGACAGGATTTCGTTCAGCAGTCCCCCGCGCACTCCTCCGCCCAGCGACGCGACCAGGCCCTGCAGGAGTACGACGGCGAAGACCGCCCAGATCGGAAGGCCGGGCAGCGCCAGCACCGCCGTGCCGGCCGCGAAGGCGAGCGCGAGGGCGGTGAGGATCGCGCGCGGGGGCAGGCGGTCGGCGGCCGAGAGCAGGAACGCGCCCCCCAGCAACTGGGCCAGCTGGGGGCCGACCATGCTCACGGCCGACAGGAACGGGGAGCCGGTGGCCCGGAAGACCAGCGTGGCGAGGGCCAGGCCGCCGATCGTCTGACCGGCGGCGAACGTGCCGAAGGAGAGCAGGTACGGGGTGAACTCCGGGGTGCGGAACAGGGAGCGGTAGCTGCGCATGGGTCGAAGTCTCGGAGCGGCCCGGGGGCCGTGTTTACTGTTTCGCCGAGATGCGAAAGGTCATCCGCATGGGCTTGTGGCAGATCGACACGGACACCCTCGCCCGCAGCCGGTTCGTGCTCTCGCCGTTCGCCGAGACCTTCGCGAGCCTGAAGCTGCTGCACGCGGGGACCGGTGCCCATCCGGGCGAGGAGGCCTGGCTGCGCGCGCACCTGCCCGGCTACCGCGCGCGCCTGGCGGCCGACCCGGTGGCCGCGCCGCTCGTGCGGGCGGCACTCGGCGCGTCCTGGATCGCCGACTTCTTCTGCCCCACCTCGTGCGTCGGGGAGAGCTTCGAGGAGACCGTGGCCCGGGTGCGGGCGGCCGGGGCGGGGGAGGCACGGGCCACCTCCGCGTGTCCCTGCGGGGCCCGCTCCCCGCCGCCCTGGAGCGGGACGACCTGCCCGAGCGGGCGACCGCGCTCCTGACGTACGTCTGGGAGGAGACCGTACGGCCGTACTGGGAGCGTCGGCGGCGCGTGCTGGAGGCCGACATGGTCGCGCGGGCCGCGCGTGTGAGCCAGGGCGGCTGGGCGGCCGTGCTGGACTCGCTGCGGCCGGGGACGCGGTGGGTCGGGGAGAGCAGGTTCCAGGTCAACCTGAACGCTTATCCGCCGCGGGAGATCGCCGCCGGGGCCGAGCTGCTGTTCATGCCGGTGACGCCGAAGAACGGGTGGGTTTCCTGGGAGGGAAGGGAGCGGTACGCCGTCGTCTACCCGTGTCTCGGGGTGCTCGCCGAGGACCACGACCGGCGGCCCCTCCCGGCCGGGCTCGGGGCGCTCATCGGGACCGCGCGGGCCGGACTGCTGACGCTGCTCGGGACTCCCCTGAGCACGACCCAGCTGGTCGCCGTCACCGGGCAGGGGCTGGGGTCGGTGGGGCGGCATCTGCGGGTACTGCTGGAGGCGGGGCTGGTGGAGCGGCGGCGGGCCGGGCGGTCGGTGCTGTACGTGCGGACGGCGGCCGGGGAGGTGCTCGTGGAGGCGTCGGGGGCCGCCGGTACCGGTCCTCTCACCGTGGCGTGACACACTTTTGCAAGCGGGTGCTTGCAATAGTTAGCGGGGGTGGGGCAAGGTGGGGGCATGGCATCGCTCAACGTCGGCAATCTTGGTGAGTACCTGCGCGAACAGCGGCGCACCGCGCAGCTGTCGCTCAGGCAGCTCGCTGATGCCGCCGGGGTGTCCAATCCGTATCTGAGCCAGATCGAGCGCGGGCTGCGCAAGCCGAGCGCGGAGGTGTTGCAGCAGGTCGCCAAAGCGCTGCGGATCTCCGCCGAGACGCTGTACGTGCGGGCCGGCATCCTCGACGCCGAGCGGGACCGGGACGAGGTGGAGACCAGTGCGGCCATCCTCGCCGATCCCACGCTGAACGAGCGGCAGAAGCAGGTGCTGCTCCAGATCTACGAGTCCTTCCGCAGGGAGAACGGGTTCGGGATCGACATAGCCGGCGACATAGCCGACGACATAGCCGGCGACGGGGACGCGACGGACGACGTCGTCGTCGACACCGATGCTCGCGGCGACGGTGCCGTGGACGCCCAGGACGGCGAGAGCGCCGTACGAGAGACCCGCACGGCAGGTGGGCGCAAGTCCGCCGCCCGCCGTAACCGCACGACCGGCGGCAATGACGCCGACCCGCAGCAGACGGCCAGTTGAGCCGGACCAGGGCACCGGCCGCCTGACTGCGAACCACAAACCCTCAGCCGAAAGAGAATCCGGGAGGACCATCACCATGGCCATCACCGACGACCTGCGCAAGACCCTCAGCGACCCGACTCCGCTCTACTTCGCCGCCGGCACCGCCGACCTGGCCCTCGAGCAGGCCAAGAAGGTGCCGGGCCTGGTGGAGCAGCTGCGCGCCGAGGCGCCGGCGCGGATCGAGGCCGTTCGCAACACCGACCCGAAGGCCGTCCAGGAGAAGGCCCAGGCGCGCGCCAAGGAGGCGAGTGCCAAGGCCAAGGAGGCTCAGGAGAGCATCCAGGCCAAGGTCGGCGAGTTCATCGGCACCCTCGACGGTGACCTGAAGAAGTTCGGCAGCACGATCGACGCGGACCTGAAGAAGTTCGGCGAGACCGCCCAGGACTTCGCCCTGCGCAGCGTCGGCGTCGCCGCCGAGTACGCCGTCAAGGCCCGCGAGACCTACGAGAAGGTCGCCGAGCGCGGCGAGCAGACCGTGAAGGTCTGGCGCGGCGAGGCCGCCGAGGAGATCGAGGAACTCGCGGTCGCCGTCGAGCCGAAGGCCGAGCCGGTGTCGCAGCCGGTCGAGGTCAAGGAGGAGCCGAAGCCCGCCGAGGCCAAGGCCGAGCCCGCGCCGCCGAAGAAGCCCGTGGCCAAGAAGGCCCCGGCCGCCCGCAAGACCACCGCCAAGAAGACCACGCCGCCCGCGAAGTAACCGCGTCGGCGAAGTCACCGCGTATCCGAACGGGCCGGGCACTCTCTGAGTGCCCGGCCCGTTCATCGGGTAGCGGGCTTGTGGGAGCGGGTACGGTGACCGGGTAGGGACGAGCCGAGTCTGGTGGTGGACGTAGTGCTGATGCAGGGGTTCTCGGACTTCATGTGGCTGTTGAGCATGGCCCTGATCGTGTTCAGCGGCTTCGCGCTGATCGACGCCGCCACGCGCCGTGAGGACGGCTACCGGGCGGCCGACAAGAAGACCAAGCCGTTCTGGCTGATCATCCTGGGCATCGCCTTCGTGGTGAACCTGCTCTTCCCGATCCTGTCGTTCCTGCCGATCATCGGCCTCATCGCGACCATCGTGTACATGGTCGACGTACGGCCCGCGCTCCGCAGCCTCCCGGGTGGCGGCCGCAGCCGCCGGGGCGGCTCCAGCAGCGACGGACCCTACGGGCCGTACAACGGCGGACGCTGACCGGCCACCAGACTCCGGTCGGCCGACCCGTACTGAGGCCCGGTGCTCAGGCGACCCGGTCCAGCAGTACGACCGCCACGTCGTCCGTCAGCTCGCCCCCGTTGAGGTCGCGGACCTCGTTGACCGCCGCCCGCAGCAGCTGCTCGCCGCGCAGGCCCTCGGACAGCTGGCGGCGGACCATCCGCACCATGCCCTCCTGGCCGAGCCGCTCGCCGCTGTCGCCGACGCGGCCCTCGATCAGGCCGTCGGTGTAGAGCATCAGACTCCACTCGGCCCCCAGCTCCACCTGCATACGCGGCCAGCGGGCGCCCGGCAGCAGCCCGAGCGCGGGGCCGTTGTTGTCGTACGGCAGCAGCTGGGCCGGCCGGCCCGGGCGGGCGACCAGCGGCGACGGATGGCCGGCGAGGCACAGGCCCGCACGGCGGCCGTCCGGCGCTATGTCGACCGTGCACAGGGTCGCGAAGATCTCCTCGTCGGCGCGCTCGTGCTCCAGGACCTGCTGGAGCGTGCCGAGCAGCTCGTCGCCGCACAGGCCCGCCAGCGTCAGCGCGCGCCAGGCGATGCGCAGCTCCACGCCGAGCGCCGCCTCGTCCGGGCCGTGGCCGCAGACGTCGCCGATCATGGCGTGGACGGTGCCGTCCGGAGTGCGGACGGTGTCGTAGAAGTCACCGCCGAGCAGCGCGCGCGAGCGGCCGGGGCGGTAGCGGGCGGCGAAGCGGAGCGAGGAGCCGTCGAGGAGGGGCGTGGGCAGCAGCCCGCGCTCCAGGCGGCGGTTCTCCTGCGCGCGCATCCGGCCCTCGGCGAGCCGACGCTCGGCCGTGTCGGAACGCTTCCGCTCCACCGCGTACCGGATCGCCCGGCTCAGCAGCCGGCTGTCCAGCTCGTCCCGGAAGAGATAGTCCTGGGCGCCCACGCGCACCGCCTCGGCGCCGCGCTCGGCGTCTCCGGACGCGGTGAGGGCCAGGACGGCGTGCCGGGGCGCGAGCTCCAGCACGTGTTTGAGTACGGCGAGCTCGTCGTCGTCATCGGAGCGGCCGGGCGCGGTCAGCGCGAGGTCGAGCAGGATGCAGTGGACGTCGTCGGTGAGCAGCCGCTCGGCCTCGGTGAGGTTCCGGGCCGCGCGGACGCGGATGGGCTTGCCTGCGGCGTCCAGCAGCTCGGGCACGACGGTGGAGCCGCCGGGGTCGTCCTCGATCACCAGGAGGGTGAGGGTGGTGCCGGCGGCGCCCGCGGTGCCGAGCGAGTCGGTCGCGGCGCCGGTCACGCTGTTCGTCCGGGTGGCGGCGGTGCGGCCGGTGTCGCCGGCCGTCGGGTTGCCGGCCGTCGGGTTGCCGGCCGTCGTGTTCCCGGTCGGGCTTGTTGGGCGCGGGGCCTCTTTCTTGGAGGGGCCGTCGCCTGGGGACGCGGCCTGCGCCTGACCACTCTCCACGGCCGGGATCGCTCTCTGCCGCGGTATGGGTGCGGGCATCGTCTTGGTTCCTTCCCTCCCCCCGAGGGCACGGCAGGGCGAGGGACCTCGACCTACCGACGGGGACCATAGCGGTTGTCGGCACCGCAACGGAATGGTGTGAGGCACGCCGCGTCGACGCTCGCCGCTGTCATATGCCGCGATCCGTACCGCAGTTGGACAGGCCGGTCCCGGGCCGAGGATGACGAACGTCACGTCCGGAGTGCGTTTGGCGGGCTGTTGAGCGTGGGCCAGGTCACGTGGCGTACGTCACCGCCTGCTGGGACGGCCCACGCACACCCTCACGCATTCGGCCGCACCACCCCGAGTATCGGCATCGACCCCGCCCCCGCGAGCGTCACCGTCCGCCCCGGCCGAGGGGCGTGGATGATCGCGCCGTCGCCCACGTACATCGCGACATGACTGGCGTCGTCGAAGTAGATGATCAGGTCGCCGGGCTGCATGTCCCCGACGTCGACCCGCGTGAGCTGCTGCCACTGCTGCTGCGAGGTGCGCGGAATGGCGCTGCCGGCGCTCGCCCAGGCCTGTGAGGTCAGGCCGGAGCAGTCGTACGTCTTCGGGCCCTCGGCGCCCCATTCGTACGCTTTGCCGATCTGGGCGGTCGCGTACTCCACCGCCTTCTTGCCCTGTGCGGTCGCGCTGCCGCCGGTCTTGTCGAGGACGCCGGAGTCGAGCCAGGCGGTCTGCGCCTTGAGCGCGGCCTGCTTCTCCAGTTCGGCGAGGCGCTTCTTCTCGTCCTCCTCCAGCCGGGACTCGAGCTCCTCGGCCGCCGCGATCCGCTTCTCGATCTTCTTCTTGGCGGCGGCCTTGGCCGTGCGGCCCGTCTCCAGCTTCTCCCACTGGGCGGAGGCGTCCTTCGCGTACTGCTCCAAGTCCTGCTGGGTCTGGGTCATTTCCGCGATCAGGCCCTTGGTGGCGCGCTGGCCCTGGAGGACCCGGCCCGCGCCGTCGAGGAACTCCTGCGGGTTGTCGCTGAGCATCAAATGGGCCTCGTCCGGCAGTCCGCCGCCGCGGTACTGGGCCCGGGCCGCGGCGCCGGCCCGCTCCTTCAGCTCGCCCAGCCTCTCCTGGCCCTGGACGATCTTCTTGGCCAGCTCGACGATCTGCGCGGACTGTGTCTTCGCCTTCTCCTCGGCCGCGTTGTACGCGTCCGTGGCGGCGGCCGCCTCGCGGTAGAGCTTGTCGAGCTGTGCGCGTACGGCCTCAAGGCCCTTGTTGGACAGGACGGTCGAGGACGCGCTCCCACTCGGTGTCGGTGTCGGGTTCGCGAATGCCGTACCCGGTGCCGCCAGTACGGTGACCGCGCAGACCACGGTCACGGCCGACGCCATCAGGCCACGCTTGCCCGTCCCCATACCAGTGCCCCCAAACTGATTGACCGTCAGTAACTTACGACGCCTGGGGGATCGTGCCACGTACCCGCGCAAAACGACAGAGGTCGCCGTACACGACGACAGAGTCAGTCCTTCCCCCCTTTCCTGCCCCTCCAAGACGATCTCCCCGCCTGTGTGACGAACGACTCACGGAGATCGTTCCCCGCAGGCCAGGGCGCGTGGAGTTCTAGGCCCGCGGCGCCAATGCGCCCCACGCCACCGTCACTTCCCCCTGCCGCCACCGCCCCGGCCCGTCCGTCACCGGCCAGTCGGCGCTGAGGTTCCGCACCGCCCGGATCCACCGCTGGCGGGCGCCGTACGACGCGTAGGGCGCGGCCGCCGCCCACGCGCGGTCGAAGTCGCGCAGGAAGGCGTGCACCGGCTCGCCCGGCACATTGCGATGGATCAGCGCCTTCGGCAGCCGCTCGGCGAGGTCCGAGGGCCGCTCCAGAGAGCCCAGCCGGGTCGCGAAGGTGACCGTGCGCGGCCCTTGGGGGCCGAGCGCGATCCACACGTGCCGGCGCCCGATCTCGTCGCAGGTCCCCTCGACGAGCAGTCCGCCACGGGAGTCGCCCGTCGCGGGGGTGAGACGGGAACACAGCCGCTCCCATACGGCGGCCACCTCGGCCTCGTCGTACTGCCGCAGGACGTTCGCGGCGCGCACGAGGTGGAGCCGCCCGGGGACCGGTATCTCGAAGCCGCCGTGCCGGAAGGCCAGCCCGTCGCACTCGTACGGCGTCGCCGCCGCGACCCGCGCCGGGTCGATCTCGACGCCGACCACGCGCGCGCGTGGAGCGACGGTACGCAGGCGGTGCAGCAGTTCCACGGCCGTCCAGGGGGCGGCGCCGTAGCCGAGGTCGACGGCGACGGGGGCGTCCTTCGCCCGACGCAGGTCGCCGCCGTGCGTCGCCGCGATCCAGCGGTCCATGCGCCGCAGCCGGTTGGGATTGGTCGTCCCGCGCGTCACCGTGCCCATGATGGGGGTCCCCCCGCTCGAGCGAAGCCGAGAGTGGGGGAGGGTGGCGGCGCGGGGAGTCATGGGTACGAGGGTATGCGGGCACCCGGAGGCGATGACATGCCAAGGGCATGCCGATGACATCAAGCACCCCAGGTGATGCCCCACGCATCCGACCATCGAACGGTTGAGCGACACCTGGTAATGATTCGGCAAATCTCGGCCCGGCGGAAATGGAGTGACGTCCTCCGGCGTTGCATCACCTTGGAGGGCGCCCCACACCCTCCGTCAGGCATGCCCGCAGCGAGGAGGAACGCCACGTGAGCCAGTACGTGACCAGGCTCGGGCGGCTCTCGTCGGCCGCACCCCCCCGGCTCAGGCTGCACCGCAAGCCACGCCGGGTCGCCATGCTCTCCGTGCACACCTCACCGCTGCACCAGCCGGGCACCGGCGACGCGGGCGGCATGAACGTATACATGGTGGAGCTCGCGCAGCGCCTCGCCGCGATCAACATCGAGGTGGAGATCTTCACGCGGTCCACGACCGCCGCCCTCCCGCCGACCGTGGAGCTCGCGCCGGGCGTCCTGGTCCGGCACGTCGACGCCGGGCCCTACGAGGGCCTCGCCAAGGAGGAGCTCCCCGCCCAGCTGTGCGCCTTCACGCACGGCGTGATGCAGGCCTGGGCCGGCCACCGCCCCGGTTACTACGACCTCGTGCACTCCCACTACTGGCTCTCCGGCCACGTCGGCTGGCTCGCCGCCCAGCGCTGGGGCGCCCCCCTCGTGCACGCCATGCACACCATGGCCAAGGTCAAGAACGCCAACCTGGCCGACGGCGACACCCCCGAACCCGCCGCCCGCGTCATCGGCGAGACCCAGATCGTCGCCGCCGCCGACCGCCTCATCGCCAACACCGCCGAGGAGCGCGAGGAACTCGTACGGCACTACGCGGCCGACCCCGCCAACGTCGCCGTGGTCCACCCGGGCGTCAACCTCGACCGCTTCCGCCCCGCCGACGGCCGCGCCGCCGCCCGCGCCCGCCTGGACCTCCCCCAGGACGCCCTGATCCCCCTCTTCGCAGGCCGCATCCAGCCCCTCAAGGCCCCGGACGTGCTGCTGCGCGCGGTGGCCGTGCTGCTGGACGAGCGCCCAGAGCTGCGCTCCCGCCTCCTCGTCCCCGTGGTCGGCGGCCTCAGCGGCAGTGGCCTCGCCAAGCCGGAGGGGCTGCAGAAGCTGGCCGCGCGCCTGGGCATCGCCGACGTCGTACGGTTCCACCCGCCCGTCGGCCAGGAGCAGCTCGCCGACTGGTTCCGGGCCGCGTCCGTGCTCGTCATGCCGTCCTACAGCGAGTCCTTCGGCCTGGTCGCCATAGAGGCCCAGGCGGCCGGCACACCGGTGCTCGCGGCCGCGGTCGGCGGGCTGCCGGTGGCCGTCGACGACGGACGGACGGGGATCCTCGTACAAGGGCACAATCCCGCCGCCTACGCGCGCGTGCTGGCCGATTTCGCCGACGATCCGTACCTGACCCCCCGGATGGGCGAGGCCGCCGCCCGGCACGCCCGCTCGTTCGGCTGGGACACCGCGGCCGCCGCGACGGCCGACGTCTACACGGCAGCGGCCCAGTCCCACCGGCGTCGCGTACGCTCCCACCATGGCTGACGCAGAGAAGGCGGCACAGGTCATCGAGGGCGTCCTCCGGGACGCCGAACTCGAATGGGAGAGCCCCGCACCCGGCAACTACGTCGTCCAGCTCCCCGGCACCCGCAAGCTGTCGACCACCGTCTCCCTCCTGGTGGGCCGGCACTCCCTCTCGCTGAACGCCTTCGTCATCCGGCACCCCGACGAGAACGAGTCCGGCGTCCACCGCTGGCTCCTCGAACGCAACCTCAAGCTGTACGGCGTGAGTTACGCCGTCGACTCCCTCGGCGACGTCTACGTCACGGGCAAGCTCCCCCTGCCCTCCGTCACCGCCGACGAGATCGACCGCATCCTCGGCCAGGTCCTGGAAGCGGCCGACGGCAGCTTCAACACCCTCCTTGAGCTCGGTTTCGCGAGCGCCATCCGCAAGGAGTACGAGTGGCGGGTCTCCCGGGGCGAGCCGACCCGCAACCTCGACGCGTTCGCGCACCTGACGCGGGCGTCCGCGGACTGACGCCGGCACCTGGGCGCACCTGTTCGATGGTCACGTACGGCCTGCCCGCCCCCCGCTGTCGCGGTAGCGCCCCGGCGTCACCCCCACCAGCTTCTTGAAGTGGCGGGTGAGATGGGCCTGGTCATGGAACCCGGTGACGGCGGCGACGTCGGCAGGCCCCCGCCCCGCGAGCAGCAGGCGGCGGGCCCGGTCGACGCGCCGGGCGTTCAGATACTGGTGCGGCGCGATGCCGTACGCGGCACTGAACGTCCGTACGAGATGGGTGGGATGGGCCTGGACCAGCCCCGAGGCCTCGTCCAGCGACAGCCCCTGGGCGACCCGTTCGTCGAGGAGTTCGCGCAGCCGCCGGGCGAGGACGGGGTCGCGGCGCGGGACCGGGATGCCGGCACTCGGCCGCAGATGCGCCCGCAGCCGCTCAACCACGAGCGTGAGCCTGCTCTCGGCCTCCAGCTCGTCCCCGGGCCGGGCCAGCGCGGCGTGCAGCTGCCCGACCCGCAGCCGCAGTACGGGATCCCGCAGATCGGGCCCGTCGACGGCGGCACCGATGAGGTCGTCGGGGAGGTGCGAGCCGTCCAGATAGATCACGCGCTTGCGGAAGCCGTCCGGGGTGACGGGGGAGCCGTTGTGCGGCACGTGCGGCGGCAGCAGCGACACCGTGTCGTGCGGGGTGCCGTGCTCGTGCCGGTCGAGGTCGTACCGTACGGCCCCGTCGTCCACGATGAGCAGCGTCCACGCCTCGTGCACGTGCATCGGATAGGCGTACTCGGTGAAGTGGGCGTGGAAGACCTCGACGATGCCCGGCACCTGCGGGCGCCAGGCGGAGACGTTCCGCTGGGCGGTCATGCAAAGAACGTACAAGACGGTGGCGTACGGCGATCGGCAGTCTCGCTGCATGAGCACTGAACCCATCCGTTTCGACACCAAGATCGCCGTCCTGCTGCGGGACGACCTGGAGCCCTGGCAGCGACTGAACGTCACCGCGTTCCTGGTCAGCGGCCTGGGCACCCAGGTCCCCGAGGTGATCGGCGACCCGTACGAGGACGCCGACGGCGTGCCCTACCTCCCGATGTTCCGCCAGCCCGTCATGGTCTTCGAGGCCTCGAAGGAGACCCTGACGACAGCCCACGCGCGCGTGCTGTCCCGCGCGCTGCCACGGGCCCTGTTCACATCCGACCTCTTCTCGACGGGGAACGACCGGGACAACCGGGCGGCGGTGCGGGCCGTAGCTACGGCGGAGCTGGATCTTGTGGGGCTGGCGGTGTACGGGCCTCGGAACGCGGTGGACAAGGTGGTGAAGGGAGCGCGGATGCATCCGTGAGGTCAGCGGGTGCGCTTCTTCGGGGACCTCTTGTGCTTGAGGGAGGCGCGGAGGCGTTGGGCGTCGTGGGTCTTGCCCTGGCTTGCCAGGGCGTCGGCCAGATCAAGGGTGACGCTGGGATACAGGCTGTGGTCGGTTCCGAGAGATTCCCGGACGCGAGTTCTTGTGGACCGCAGGAGTTGCTCAGCCCTGGCGTACTGGCTGGTGTCGATGAGTGTCCTGCTGATGTTTGTGGCGCTGGTGAGGGTGTCCTCGTGCCTGTCGCCCAGCAACTGCCGACGCCGCGTCAGAACTTCCGTATGGATATGAAGTGCCTCGACGTGTCTGCCGAGATGAGACAAGACGATGCCCAAGTAGCTTGAAGCGTCGAGGGCAGCGGGGTGGTCCTCGTTCAACGCACGCCGGTATCGGGCCAACACGTCCGTCAGTACCTGGTGGGCTTCGTCGAGACGGCCGATGTGCACCAGGCTGAACCCGCAATTGGCGACGGAGCGAAGGGCGTCGAGGTGGTCCTTGCCCAGGGTTGACTCGCGACGTACCGCCACGTCCCGGAGGATGGTGTACGCCTCGGCGTTCTTGCCCAGTCCACCCAGGGTGATGCCCAGATCGTGGGTCGAGCTCAGCGTGTCGGGATGCTCTTCCCCGAGCACTCTGCGCCGTCTCTCCAGGAGGTCCTCGATGAGGGGCAGCGACTTTTCGTACTCTTCCATGTCGGTTAGGGCCACGGCCACCAGGTGTGCCGCGCGCAGCGTGTCGGGATCGTCCTCGCCCAGAGAAACCTTCCACGTATCATTCACGGTCCCGGCGAGGCTGTGGGCTGCCTGGGGCTGCGCGTTGCGCACGAGGTACCTTGCGGCCTTCAGGAACGTCGACCGCAGCTCAGCCCTGCCGATCATGGCATCCAACGTCGCCGTCAGATGCTGCGTGAGCGATGCCCACTCCGGCCAGGCCTCGGGCAGGTCCGGGTCTCCGGGATCGACGCAGGCCAGCAATGCGGCCACGTCCTGCACCGGGCCCCCGGCCTGGTCGGCTGTGACATGGCGCACCACGGCCTGCGTGAGCCGGTGCACCTGGAACGCGTCGGGCCCGACGACCGCCAGCCCGTACTGGGCGAGCGGCTGCAGCGCGTTCCTCGGCCAGCGGATGTCGTGCGGGTCTCCGGGGATGCTGGTCAGCGCCCCGCGTGCCTCGACGAGCCATGCCGTCGGAATGGGCTCGGGCCCGAGGAACGCCGCCAGGCGCAGCAGGGCCGCCGCCTCGGGACTTCCCTCGTCCAGACGGTCGGCGGCGATCGTGACCGTGGCCGCCACCGAGACCGGATAGTCGTAGACCTCCCCGTCGTTGAGGAGCTCGGCGGTGTTGGTCCTGAGCAGCTGGAGGTAGTGGTCGGGCGGTGTCCCCTCGCCGAGCGCGCCCGCGGCGTGCGCCAGCGCGAGCGGCAGGTCGCCGAGGGCGTCGGCCAGCGCGTCGGCCGTGTGGTCGGTCAGCGTGGGCAGTTGGCCACCCAGGTAGGCGAGTGACTCCGTACGGCTGAAAACTCCGAGGGCGAGACCTCGCGCGATCTTGTTCCATGCCGGGTCGCGCGCCGTGATGAGCACGTGGCCGGAGCCCTCCGGCAGCCAGGTGCGCAGCTGCCGCGGATCCTCGGCGTTGTCGAGGACGATGAGCCACCGGTCGTGGGCGCGCAGGTACTCGAGGGCGTACCGGGCGTTGATCTCGACACCGGCTTCCGGCTTGGCCACGTCGACATGGGCCGCGAGTTCCGCGTACCGGGCCGGGACCTGCTCGACCTGCTCGGCGTCGACCCACCACACCAGGTCGTACTGCCCGGCGAAGCGGTGCGCGTACTCCAGCGCCACCTGGGTCTTCCCGACCCCGCCCGGCCCGTGGAGGACCCGTACGGCGGCCCGGCGCTCGCCGACCAGGCCGCCGCGCACCTTCTCGATGACCTCGTCGCGGCCGGTGAAGTGCGGGTTGCGGCGCTGGCGTACGTCCCACACGGCGGGATCGTTGGTGGCGGACGGGAAGCGCGGCTGGAGACCCTGCGGAGGCGATGAGCGAGTGTGCTTGGTCGGACGGGACGCCTTGCCGGGAAAGGCCGGCGAGGCGGTCGGGATGTCCCGTCCCCGCAGCGCTTCGAGCAGTGCCTTGAGCGCCGCCGCCTCGTCCAGGTCGTGCAGCTCCTGGCGGATCCGTGGCCGGAGGATCGCGGGCAACTGGCCCGGCTCCAGGGGCTCGACGACCAGCGGGACGAAGCGGTCCCGCCCGGCCACGGCGGCGGTCCACTCCTCCTCGGTGTACCGGCCCGGGGCGAAGTACTGGGGGGAGAACAGGGCGACGACCGCGGACGCCCGCTCCAGCGCTTCGGTCATCTTCTTCACGAAGTCCTCGCCGGAACGCCAGTGCCAGAGGTCGAGTTCGACGCCGTACCCGGCCTGCTGGAGGTGCCAGGCCACCCACTCCGCCCACTGGCCGTCGTGTCCGGCATGGCTGAGGAAGATCAGCTCGGATGTGTCGGTCATGCCTGTCTCCCACCCCAGCGGCCCCAACGGCCCCCGTACCGCGCCTTCTTGTATACCCCGGGGAGTGCGGGCTCGGCACGGAGTCGGCGTCAGGCGGTACGGACCTCCGGTTCCGTACCGACGGGGATGACGTCGGCTGCCGCCGCCCCCTCCGCCGGCAGCCGCCGCATCAGCGTCCCGAACCCCACCGCGGCGACCGTCCCGACGACCGCGCACAGCCCCCACAGCCACTCCGCGCCGAAGCGGTCGATGACGACGCCCGACATCAGGGGGGCGACCAGGGCGGCGACGGCCCAGGACAGGGTGTACATGCCCTGGTAGCGTCCCCGTCCGTTGACCGGCGACAACCGGACGACCAGCCCCGTCTGCGTCGGCGCGTTGATCATCTCGCCCAGCGTCCACACGCACACCGTGAGGGCGAAGACGCCGAGCGACCCGGCGAAGGCGGTGAGGCCGAAGCCGTATCCGGCGAGCAGCGACGAGACGACCAGCAGCCGCTTGGCGTCCCGGTGTTCGATGAACCGGGTGACGGGGATCTGCAGAACGACGATCAGCACGCCGTTGACGGCGATCGCCATGCCGTACTCGGCGGGCGTGAACCCGGCCTCGCCCATGGCCACCGGGAGGCCGACCGCGCCCTGCTGGAAGATCAGCGCGACGAGGAAGGACAGCCCGACGACGCTCATGAAGCGCCCGTCGCGCAGGACGGTGCCGAGACCGACGTCGACGGTCGACCCGGCCTCGGCCTCGGTCTTCTGCACGGTGGGCCGCGACTCCGGAAGCTTCAGGAACACCACGACCGCGCAGACGGCCGTCATCCCCGCCTCGATGAGGAAGCCCGCCTGATAACTGACCTCCGCGATGAACCCGGCACCCATGGCGGAGATGGCGAACCCGAGGTTGATGGCCCAGTAGTTGAGCGAGAAGGCCCGCACCCGGTCCTCGGGCCGCACGATGTCCGCCATCATCGCCTGCACGGCCGGCCGCGAGGCGTTGGAGGCCATCCCGACGAGGAAGGCGACACCGGCGATGGCGACCGGGTGGTGCACGAACCCGAGCAGCGCGACGGAGACCGCGGTGGAGGCCTGGGCGACGAGCAGCGTGGGCCGCCGCCCGATCCGGTCCGCCATCACGCCACCGACGAGGGAGGAGACGACCCCGCCCAGGCCGTGCAGCGAGGCGACGAGCCCGGCGTAGGAGGCGGAGTAGCCACGGTCGATCGTGAGATAGAGGGCCATGAACGTGGCCACGAACGCGCCGAGCCGGTTGACGAGCGTGCTGGTCCACAGCCACCAGAACTCGCGGGGGAGTCCGGAGACGGTCTCGCGGGTGGCACGTCTCAGGGCGGCGACGGACATGGCGGATCCCCCACGGATGCAACGTGTGTAAGCGGCTCAGGCGGCAGGCACAACTTACGAGAGCCCTGCTGGGGGAGGCCACTCAATTAACAGATCCCGTCAACCGTCCGCCTGCCGAGCGGGCGTACAAGGGATCGACCCCTTGGATTACGCTCATACGCATGGCCGACGCACCGTACAAGCTGATCCTCCTCCGCCACGGCGAGAGCGAATGGAACGCGAAGAACCTGTTCACCGGCTGGGTGGACGTCAACCTCAACGAGAAGGGCGAGAAGGAGGCAGTCCGCGGCGGTGAGCTGCTCAAGGACGCCGGCCTGCTGCCCGACGTGGTCCACACGTCACTCCAGAAGCGCGCGATCCGCACCGCCCAGCTCGCCCTGGAGTCCGCGGACCGCCTCTGGATCCCCGTCCACCGCTCGTGGCGCCTGAACGAGCGCCACTACGGCGCCCTCCAGGGCAAGGACAAGGCCCAGACCCTCGCCGAGTTCGGCGAGGAGCAGTTCATGCTGTGGCGCCGTTCCTACGACACCCCTCCGCCGCCGCTGGACCGCGACGCCGAGTACTCGCAGTTCGACGACCCGCGCTACGCGACCCTCCCGCCGGAGCTGCGCCCCCAGACGGAATGCCTCAAGGACGTCGTCGTCCGCATGCTCCCGTACTGGTTCGATGGCATCGTCCCCGACCTCCTGACCGGCCGCACGGTCCTGGTCGCGGCCCACGGCAACAGCCTCCGCGCCCTCGTCAAGCACCTCGACGGCATCTCCGACGCCGACATCGCGGGCCTGAACATCCCGACGGGCATCCCGCTGTCGTACGAACTCGACGCGGACTTCAAGCCGCTGAAGCCCGGCGGCACATACCTCGACCCCGACGCGGCCGCGGCGGCGATCGAGGCGGTCAAGAACCAGGGCAAGAAGAAATAGGCCCCACGAGACAAGCCCCCTGCCCGCGGTTTCCCCGCCGGCAGGGGGCTTGTCTGTTCCCTGCTCATAACCCCGCGTTCCCCGGTCGCCGCTCCCAGGCCTCCCATGACCGCCCCGGTCCGACGACCGCCGTCAGCCAGGGCGATGACGGAACGTCAGACCGACAGCGGCACCTGATGGACCTCGTCCGCCCTGTGCCCCGCCCGCTCGTGGACGCGCTGGACCGCGTCCGCCGAGGGTGCCTCGGAGAGGCAGTAGATGGTGCCGGACTCCGGGTCCGCCCAGGCCCGCTCGAAGTGCACGCCCTCGTCCTTCTCGATGGCGAGGTCGGCGTCGTGTGCCTCCCTCAGCTGCTCCGGCGTGATGCCCTCGAAGCCGTGGTGGACGTCCATGAACTGCGTCATGGCCTCGCACCTCCTTGTCCTTCCGGGTTCCCGAGTGCGCGAGTGGTTCGCCTGCTCTCCTATCAGGGTGCGCCCGTACGGCAGCCCGGGCCAGTCAAGGAGAAAGGGCCCCGGCATCCATGCCGAAGCCCTTCACCGTCGTACGGAACTCTCCGCGCCCTACGCCGTCAACCGTTCACCCGCACTGGCACGGATTCCCCGACTGGCACCCGCACCCACACCCCGACCCGCAGCCGCACGCGGCTATCAAGGTCAGGTTCCTGATCTCGGCGGGCTGTTCGGTCGGGCGTTCTTGCGTGGGGTCGGGTGGTGTACCGGGCGTGTTGGGGGAGTCGGCCATGGTCCCTCCTCAAGGCTGGTAACTGTGCCCATTGGACGCCCGTTCGGCCGGGCGCATCAACGGCGCACAGAGGCTCCCAAGCGCCCCGAACAAGTGCCCGCACGCCCGGAGGGCTCAGGCCCCTTCCACGCCCGCCACCGGCTGGATCTCCTGCTGAAGATCGTCCGCGTGCTCACCCGTCACCAGGTACACCACGCGCTTGGCGACCGCGACCGCGTGGTCGGCGTACCGCTCGTAGTAGCGGCCGAGCAGGGTGACGTCCACGGCCGTCTCGATGCCGTGCTTCCAGCGGTCGTCCATCAGGTGCTGGAAGAGGGTGCGGTGGAGGAGGTCCATCGCGTCGTCGTCCTGCTCCAGCTGGAGCGCGAGGTCGACGTCCTTGGTGACGATCACCTCGGCGGCCTTCGCCATCAGCCGCTGCGCGAGCTGGCCCATCTCCAGGATGGTCGCGTGCAGGTCGTGCGGGATGGCCCGGTTCGGGAAGCGCAGCCGGGCGAGCTTCGCCACGTGCTGGGCCAGGTCGCCCGAGCGCTCGAGGTCGGCCGACATCCTGAGCGAGGTGACGACGATCCGCAGGTCCGTCGCCACCGGCTGCTGGCGGGCCAGCAGCGCTATCGCCCGGGCCTCCAGCTCGTGCTGGAGGTCGTCGACCTTCTGGTCGCCCTCGATGACGCTCTCGGCCAGCTTCAGGTCGGAGTCGAGGATCGCCGTCGTGGCGCGCCCGATCGCCGACCCGACCAGCCGGGCCATCTCCACCAGACCGTCGCCGATCGAATCAAGTTCCTCGTGGTACGCGTCCCGCATCAGGGATTCCCTCTCGTACGTGATCTTCAGGGGTCACCGGGGGCCGGGGCCCGGCGCGCCTGTCGCGTGCAGAACCGGTGCTTCGTACCCCACGCTCCCACGTTCCGCCCTGTACGCGTCGGTTTCCGTCACCCCAAATGAACCATCACTGGCTCCAAGGTGAACTCTGGGCGACGAGTGTTCGAGCTCGCACTCGGACGGCTGTGGCCGGAGCCCTTGACATGCCTAACCTGGGTGCATGGACGTGAACGCGGCGGTCGCCGCAGCAGCAGCGATCGCCGGTGTACTCACCGGCGTCATCGCCATGCTGGCGTTCCGCTGGAGCGAGCGGGAACAGAAACGCCCCACTCGCACCTCGCTGCACACGGACCCGGTGCTTCCGCCGGGTGTGGACACCGTCCTGTCCGTGCTCCGGTCCTCGGCCGTCGTACTGGACGAGGCGGACGGAGTGGTCAAGGCCAGCTCCGCCGCGTACGCCCTCGGGCTGGTCCGCGGCGGCAAGCTCTCCGTGGATCCGATGCTCCGGATGGCCCGTGACACCCGACGCGACGGGGAGATACGCCAGGTGGAGCTGGACCTCCCCAGACGCGGCACCGGCCGCGGCGAGGCCCTCGCGGTCTCCGCACGCGTCGCACCCCTCGGCTCCCGCCTGGTGCTCCTCCTCGTGGAGGACCTCACCGAGGCCAGGCGCATAGAGGCGGTGCGGCGTGACTTCGTCGCGAACGTCAGCCATGAGCTGAAGACCCCGGTCGGCGCCCTCTCCCTCCTGTCCGAGGCCGTCATGGACGCCTCGGACGACCCGGAGGCGGTGGAACGCTTCGCCGGCCGCATGCAGATCGAGGCGACCCGACTGACCAACCTGGTCCAGGAACTCATCGACCTGTCGCGCGTGCAGAACGACGATCCCCTCGAGGACGCCGAACCGGTCCGCGTCGACGAACTCGTCGCCGAGGCCGTCGACCGCTGCCGGCACCAGGCCGGTACCAAGCAGATCACGATGGCCGCCGGAGGCACGGCCGACCTGCACGTCTACGGCAACCGAGGCCAGCTCGCCGCCGCCCTCGGCAACCTCGTCGAGAACGCCGTCAACTACTCGCCCGCCCGCACCCGCGTCGGGATAGCCGCCCGCCAGGTGAACGCGCCCGGCGGTGACATGATCGAGGTCGCCGTCACCGACCAGGGGATCGGGATCTCCGACAAGGACAAGGAGCGCATCTTCGAGCGCTTCTACCGCGTCGACCCGGCCCGCTCCCGTGCCACCGGCGGCACGGGCCTCGGCCTCGCCATCGTCAAGCACGTGGCCGCCTCGCACGGCGGGGAGGTCACCGTCTGGAGCTCCGAGGGTCAGGGCTCCACCTTCACCCTGCGACTGCCGGAGGCGGGGGCCGCCCGCGACCGCGCGCACCAGCACCCCGACCTCGACGGTCTCGATGACGAGCCCGACGACTCCACCCCCCAGCCATCCTCTTACGATCCGCTCCCCTCCCCGGAGGTCCTTCCGTGACCCGAGTGCTCGTCGTCGAGGACGAGGAGTCCTTCTCCGACGCCCTGTCGTACATGCTCCGCAAAGAGGGCTTCGAGGTCGCCGTCGCGACCACCGGGCCCGACGGACTCGACGAGTTCGAGCGCAACGGCGCCGACCTCGTCCTCCTCGACCTGATGCTGCCCGGCCTGCCGGGCACCGAGGTCTGCCGTCAGCTGCGCGGCCGCTCCAACGTTCCCGTCATCATGGTGACCGCCAAGGACAGCGAGATCGACAAGGTCGTCGGGCTGGAAATAGGAGCCGACGACTATGTGACCAAGCCGTTCTCCTCCAGAGAGCTGGTCGCCCGTATCCGCGCGGTCCTGCGCCGCCGAGGCGAGCCGGAGGAGGTCACCCCGGCCGCCCTGGAGGCGGGCCCGGTCCGCATGGACGTGGACCGCCACGTCGTGACGGTCTCCGGCTCCAAGGTCGACCTGCCCCTCAAGGAGTTCGACCTCCTGGAGATGCTCCTGCGCAACGCGGGCCGCGTCCTGACCCGTATGCAGCTCATCGACCGGGTCTGGGGCGCCGACTACGTCGGCGACACCAAGACCCTGGACGTCCACGTCAAGCGCCTGCGCGCCAAGATCGAGCCCGACCCGGGCGCGCCGCGCTACCTGGTGACGGTCCGGGGGCTCGGCTACAAGTTTGAGCCGTAAACCGAGCCACACAGCTGATGCGGAAGGGCGGGACCTCTGGTGAGGTCCCGCCCTTTCCGTCGTACGGCGATCTTGTACGGCGATCTCGTACGGCTGCTCAGTGCCCGGCGGCCGCGGTGTCCGTCGACTCGGGCGAGGACTCCGTGCCGCCGGCCGGGGTGCCCGTCGCGGTCTCGGTGGGGGAGCCCGTGGTGCCGGCGCCCGGCTCCTCGCTGGTCGTCGCGGTGGGGCTCGCCGTGCCGCCCGGCGTCGCCGGGATCTCGGTCGGGCCCCACGTGGAGAAGTAGCTCTCGGACGGGACGACGAAGGCGCGCAGGTTCACGTCACCGGTCTTGCTGAAGGTGAAGGTGACCTTCTGCGCGTTGCCGTCCTGGACGGACTCGCCGACCTCGTTCAGTACGGCGGAGGCGTTGCCCTTGCCGCCGAGGATGATGGAGCCACCGGCCGGGACGGTCACCTTGCCCCTGCCCTTGGCGGGCGCGAGCTCGGCGGTACCGGCACCGGCGACGGTGACCGAGTCCAGCGTCTGGGCGGTGCCGCCCTGGTTGAAGAGGGTGGCGGAGACGACGGCCGGGCCCTCGGACTCGGCGTCCGGCTGGGTGATGATCACGACGTTCTGGAGCTTGATGTCACCGACGGTCGTGGCCGCGTTGTCCGGCTTGACCTGGAGGGTCTGAGCGTTGTTGCCGGCGCTGCACGCGGCGAGCGAGGCGATCGAGAACGCGATGGCGGCGGCGGCGAGGGCACCGCGTCGAAGGCTGCTGCTCACGGCGGCGGTAACTCCTTGACTCGAGCGAGGCGGCCGGTGAAGCCGCGCTAAGTGTCTGTCAGCGGCCTCAGGTTACCGAGCCGTTCCCGCGCCGCCGCACCCGACCCTCCCCTCGCGGCGTCCTCTTCATAGTCGCAGCGGCCACAAGTGACCCTTGAGTCACATTGGCCTGGCGCTCGTCCGTCATTCACATAAGTACCGCGGACCGCGCCCAGGGGATTTTCCGTGAAGGAATCCTTGAACCGCTGAATTGATCACCATCCGGCTGGTCGGGCACCCCTGTGATCAATTCCGGATTCGTCTCGCACCCGCCTCCACGCACCGAACGGAGTAGCGGAAGTCGCACGCTTGGAAGCGGACATATCGGGATGTTCGGCCATCTGGAGGGGCCTCCGGACGTGTGTAACGTACGGGTTTCACCTCCCCCGGACAGCCGCTCCGACCTGCGAATACATTCTTCCGCTCGACCCGCGCAGCACGTTCCTGTTGCTGTTGTCAAGCCCCGAGATATGCCCTGACCTGCGAAAACGCCATTCAGAACCCGCCGTTTCCGTGTTACTCTGGATAGCCACGGAAGGGGTACCTGTCACATGACGTTCAAGGTTGGCGACACCGTGGTCTATCCCCATCACGGGGCCGCGCTGATCGAGGCCATCGAAACTCGCCAGATCAAAGGCGTGGACAAGACCTACTTGGTGCTGAAGGTCGCCCAGGGTGATCTGACGGTACGTGTGCCAGCGGACAATGCGGAGTTCGTCGGCGTACGTGATGTGGTCGGTCAGGACGGACTGGACCGGGTCTTCGAGGTGCTGCGCGCGCCGTACGCCGAGGAGCCCACGAACTGGTCGCGTCGCTACAAGGCAAACCTGGAGAAGCTCGCCTCCGGCGATGTCATCAAGGTCGCGGAAGTCGTGCGTGACCTGTGGCGTCGTGAGCGCGAGCGTGGACTCTCCGCCGGTGAGAAGCGCATGCTCGCCAAGGCCCGCCAGATCCTGGTGAGCGAGCTCGCGCTCGCGGAGAACACGAACGAGGACAAGGCCGAGGCTCTGCTCGACGAGGTCCTCGCGTCCTGACGCCGGCGCAAGCCAGCCTCAGCACATTTGAAATGCCGCGGTGCCCGATGACGTATTTCTCGTCGCCGGGCGCTGCGGCATGTTCGCATTCTGGCGCCATACGCGTGGTTCATCTCGGGGAAGCCCCGATACTTGGTGTGCCGGGTCCGGTAACGGGCTCGACCAGGGTCACGGAAGGGTTCCGGTCAAGCTGTCGTACCAGGCACGCTGAGGCCATACCCACGTAGGCCGAGCACACAAACCTGACAGGAACCGATGTCTGACGTTTCGCCTCCTTCGCCCACGCCTGCGCGCACGGCTGCGGTGATCCCGGCCGCCGGACGGGGCGTACGCCTCGGTCCGGGCGCCCCCAAGGCGCTCCGCGCGCTGAACGGCACTCCCATGCTGATTCACGCGCTCCGCGCACTGGCCGCGTCCCGAGCCGTCTCCCTCGTGGTCGTCGTCGCCCCGCCCGACGGCGCCGCCGAGGTCAAGTCGCTGCTCGACGCGCACGCGCTGCCCGAGCGCACCGACTTCCTCGTCGTGCCCGGCGGGGAGAGCCGCCAGGAGTCCGTGAAGCTCGGTCTGGACGCCCTGCCGCCGGAGTACGACATCGTGCTGGTGCACGACGCCGCCCGCCCTCTCGTCCCGGTCGACACGGTGGACGCCGTCATCGAGGCCGTACGAGAAGGAGCCGTGGCCGTCGTCCCGGCGCTGCCCCTCGCGGACACCGTCAAGGAGGTGGAGCCGGCCGCGATCCCGGGCGACCCGGAGCCGGTCGTGGCCACCCCACAGCGGGCCCGCCTCCGCGCCGTCCAGACCCCCCAGGGCTTCGACCGCGCCACCCTGGTCCGCGCCCACGAGACGGTCACCGAGAACGTCACCGACGACGCGAGCATGGTCGAGCAGCTCGGCGAGACGGTCGTGACCGTCCCCGGCCACGAGGAGGCCTTCAAGGTCACCCGCCCGCTGGACCTCGTCCTCGCGGAGGCGGTCCTGGCCCGCAGGAGGCTCAACGATGGCTTCTGAGGCACCGCTGCTTCCCCAGGTCGGCATCGGCACCGACATCCACGCCTTCGAAGAGGGCCGCGAACTGTGGTGCGCCGGCCTCAAGTGGGAGGGCGAGGGTCCGGGCCTCGCCGGTCACTCCGACGCCGACGTCGTCGCCCACGCCGCCTGCAACGCGCTCTTCTCGGCGGCCGGGCTGGGAGATCTCGGGCAGCACTTCGGCACCGGGCGGCCCGAGTGGTCCGGCGCCTCCGGGGTGACCCTGCTGACCGAGGCCGCCCGCATCGTCCGCGAGGCCGGCTTCACCATCGGCAACATCGCCGTACAGGTCGTCGGCCCCCGCCCGAAGATCGGCAAGCGCCGCGACGAGGCCCAGAAACTCCTGTCGGAGGCGGCCGGCGCCCCGGTGTCGGTGTCCGGTGCGACCACCGACGGCCTCGGCTTCCCCGGCCGGGAGGAGGGGCTGATGGCGGTGGCGACGGCCTTGGTGGTGCGAACCGGCTGACGAGGCCGGCCGATGTCACGAATGTGTGGCCTTGGGGGGAACGGGCGCAAGGCACTGCCGTGCGCCTACTACCCTGGACGCGTGACCATTCGCCTGTACGACACCAGCGCCCGGCAGATCCGTGACTTCGCCCCGCTCCAGCCGGGTTGTGTCTCGATCTACCTGTGTGGCGCCACCGTGCAGGCCGCACCGCACATCGGGCACATCCGCTCGGGCCTGAACTTCGACATCATGCGCCGCTGGTTCGTGTACCGCGGCTATGAGGTCACGTTCATCCGCAACGTCACCGACATCGACGACAAGATCATCGCCAAGTCGGCCGACCAGGGCCGTCCCTGGTGGTCGATCGGCTACGAGAACGAGCGCGCCTTCGACGACGGCTACACCGCGCTCGGCTGCCTGCCCCCGACCTACGAACCGCGCGCCACCGGCCATGTCACCGAGATGGTCGAGATGATGCGCGGCCTCATCGAGCGCGGACACGCCTACGAGGCCGACGGCAGCGTCTACTTCGACGTGCGCTCCTGGCCCGCCTACCTGGAGCTGTCCCGGCAGGACCTGGACGAGATGCGCCAGCCCGCCGAGGAGGGCATCACCGGCAAGCGGGACCCGCGGGACTTCGCCATGTGGAAGGCCACCAAGCCCGGCGAGCCCGACTGGGAGACCCCGTGGGGCCGCGGCCGCCCCGGCTGGCACCTGGAGTGCTCGGCGATGGCCCACAAGTACCTCGGCTCCGCCTTCGACATCCACGGCGGCGGCCTGGACCTGATCTTCCCGCACCACGAGAACGAGATCGCCCAGGCCAAGGCCTACGGCGACGAGTTCGCCCGGTACTGGCTGCACAACGCCTGGGTCACCATGAGCGGCGAGAAGATGTCCAAGTCGCTCGGCAACTCCGTCCTCGTCTCCGAGATGGTCCAGCGCTGGCGCCCGATCGTCCTGCGCTACTACCTCGGCACCCCGCACTACCGCTCGATGATCGAGTACAGCGAGGAGGCCCTGCGCGAGGCGGAGTCCGCGTTCGCGCGGATCGAGGGCTTCGTGCAGCGCGTGGTGGAGAAGGCAGGGGGAGTCGTCGAGCCCTCCGCCGAGGTCCCGCCCGCCTTCGCCGAGGCGATGGACGACGACCTGGGCGTCCCGCAGGCCCTCGCCGTCGTGCACACCACCGTCCGGCAGGGCAACAGCGCGCTGGCCGCCGACGACAAGGAAGCCGCCGTGGCCCGCCTCGCCGAGGTCCGCGCCATGCTCGGCGTCCTCGGCCTCGACCCGCTCGACCCGCACTGGGCCGGCGACGACGACCGCGGCGACGACCTCCACGGGGTGGTCGACAGCCTCGTACGCCTGGTCCTCGACCAGCGCGAGGCGGCCCGCTCCCGCAAGGACTGGGCCACCGCGGACGCCATCCGCGACCAGCTCAACCAGTCCGGACTCGTCATCGAGGACGGCCCGCAGGGGCCGCGCTGGAGCCTCGGCCCGCGCTGACCCTTTCTTGATCGATTGTGCCGCCCGGCCATCCGGGCGGCACACTGCATATACGTACACACGCACGCACCCGCACGCTTCGGCGTCGCAGAGAACAGACAGGTAGGTCATGGCAGCCAACAACCGCCGCATGTCCGGCAAGAAGGGCGCGCAGGTCGGCAGTGGCGGCCAGCGGCGCAAGGGCCTGGAGGGCAAGGGCCCGACCCCGCCTGCCGAGGCGCGCAAGGGACACAAGAAGAACCGCATCTCCAATGCCAAGGCGAAGCAGGCGGTACGCCGCCCCACAGCGCGCGGCCGAGGCGGCAAGGGCACCTCGGAGATGGTCGTCGGCCGCAACCCCGTCGTCGAGGCGCTGCGCGAGGGCGTGCCCGCGGTGACGCTCTACGTCCAGCAGTTCATCGACAACGACGAGCGGGTGCGCGAGGCGCTGCAGCTCGTCGCCGAGCGCGGCGGCATCCACCTCATGGAGGCCCCCCGCCCCGAGCTCGACCGCATGACCAACGGCCTCAACCACCAGGGCCTCGTCCTCCAGGTCCCGCCGTACGAGTACGCGCACCCCGAGGACCTCGCGAACGCCGCCTACGACAAGGGCGAGGACCCGCTCATCGTCGTCCTCGACGGCGTCACCGACCCGCGCAACCTCGGCGCCGTCGTCCGGTCCGCCTCCGCCTTCGGCGGCCACGGCGTCGTCGTCCCCGAGCGGCGCGCGGCCGGCATGACCGCCGGCGCCTGGAAGTCGTCCGCCGGTACGGCCGCCCGTACGCCCGTCGCCCGCGCCACCAACCTGACGCGTGCCCTGGAGGCGTACAAGAAGGCCGGCATCACCGTCGTCGGCCTCGCCGCCGAAGGCGAGTCGGAACTCGGTGATCTGGAAGCCCTGTCGGGGCCCGTCGTCATCGTCGTCGGCAGCGAGGGCAAGGGACTGTCCCGACTGGTCGGCGAGACCTGCGACCACCGGGTGCGGATCCCGATGCCGGGCGGCGCCGAGTCGCTCAACGCGGGTGTCGCGGCGGGCATCGTGCTCTACGAGACGGCACGCCGCCGCGCCTGAGCGATTGTTCGACCAAGTCACCCACATGGGGTGTTCCTGGCGTCGAGGACAACCTTGACGGGGTCCGGACAGATTCGCCCAGTCAAAGCAGTGTCCTAAGCACACGTCACTCGGTTAGATGAGTGTGGACACCAGAACACCCCGCACACCCACGGGGGACGGCCCGTCGGGCTTCGACGACGCTCCCGCGCTGAGCATGGTGAAGGTGCCGAGCGATCCGGCGCAGGTCATCGTCAATCATGTGAGCTTTCGCGTGCAGTTGGGCGCGTCGACGCGGCGCACCCAATCCTCGCGGATCGCACGGCACTTGAGCGCCGCCGAGGACACCGCCCGGAAGCCCGTCGTCGGCGCCGCGGCCGGCAGACCCGGCGCGAACGCGGGCGCCCGCCGCCGGCCCGTCGTCTGGAGCGGCAAGTCCGACCCCGACGACACCGGCGCCCACCGCCTCCTCCAGGCCGTACGGGGCGGCAGCGTCCGCTACGGCGACGAACCGGCCCCCTCCGCCGACGCCGGAGCCACCCAGGTCATCCCCCGCGTGGACGTCAACGGCGGCTACAGCGACGGCCATTACGCCGACGATGGCTACGACGACCTCACCCAGACCGTCGAAACCCCGGTCGTCGGCGCCCAACGCACCCACGACGGCGACGGCACCCGACTCCTGCCGAACATGCGCACCGTGGGCAGCGTCGACGACGAACCCGCCTACACCGGCGAGCAGTTCGACGACTACGACGACAGCGGCAGTGGCAGCGGCACCGACCACACCCGCTCCGCCAAGCGCCACGGCGACGACCCCGCCCGGCACGCCTACTACCCGGGCCGCCGCATGAACTTCGGCGTCGTCATGCTCCCCCTCCGCATCTTCCTCGGCTTCATCTCCATCTACGCCGGCATGGGCAAGCTCTGCGACCCCGTCTACTTCGACGGCGGCGAACGCGGCTCCATGGTCAAGTGGCTCAACACCCTGCACCCCTGGGAAGTCGCCGAGCCGCTGCGGCAGTTCGCCCTCCAGCACCCCGTAGGCGCCGGCCTCGTCATCGCCTTCCTCCAGGTCATCGTGGGCGTCCTCACGATCCTGGGCTGCTGGCAGCGCGTCGGCGCGATCGTCGGCGCCGGCCTGTCCGCCGCGCTCCTCGTCACCGTCAGCTGGAAGAGCGTCCCCGCCTACGACACCCCCGACATCATCTACCTCGCCGCCTGGTCGCCGTTGATCATCGCCGGCGCCCCCGTCTACTCCATCGACGGCCGCCTCGCCGGCAGCGCCTGGCGCCGACTCGGCCCCCGCGCCGACCTCTGGGAGCTGCGCCGCTACGTCCTGCGCCGCGGCGCCCTCATCACCGCCATCGTCACCGGCCTCACCCTGCTCATCGGCTCACTGCTCGGCGGCGCCGTCCGCGACGCCGACCGCGTCGTCGTCCCCGGCCCCGGCGAGGCCCCCCGCAACGAACTGCCCGGCTCCCCGCTCCCGCAGGACCCCGCCAAGCGGCAGAAGAAGAAGACGCCCTCGGCCTCCAGCACCCCCACCCAGGGCGCCACAGCCAGTCCCACCGCCGGCACCACCGCCACCCCGGGCGCCACCCGCGACACCGGCACCGCCACCGGCGGCTCGCCCAGCCAGACCCAGGGCACCGACGGCCAGGCTCCGCCCCAGCAGTCCTCCCCGGCCCAACAGGCCCCCAGCACCACCTCAGGCCCCACCTCCGGCGGCAGCGCCAGCGCTGGCTCGTCAGGCGGCTCCAGCAGCGGGGGCTCGTCCTCCCAGCCGGGCCTGGTGGGCGGCCTGTTGGGGTAACGGAGCCGGTGGGCGGAATCCTGGGCACGCCTGCCGGCTGAACATCTTGGCCCATACGGCGAAGGGCCCCGCACTGCTGAAGTGCGGGGCCCTTCGCCGTATGAGGGGACTCCCGTTCGTCGTACGGGAGAGACTCCCGCCAGACCCCGCTAGGGCGCGTATCGGGTCGTGATCGATGAGCATCGCGGCTTCCGGGGCTGGTGCCCGTCCGGGGTACGGGGCCCGGCGATCTGCGGCCGCGCCGTGTGGGCGCGAGTGACCCGAAGCGCCACCGCACGCAGGCAGCGGGGCCCGAGGGCCTCGGCCGCGTGCCCGCCGGGACCGTGCGTCAGACCATGGAGAGCCGGTCCACCAACAGCTTCACCCTCTGCTCGGTGTCCTCCGGCGGCAGCCGCCCCGACCGGGTCAGGGTCGCCACCCCGTGCAGGGACGCCCAGAACACCTCGGTGAACAGCCCCGGTTCGACGCCGTCCCCGGCGACCTCGCCGAGGCACTCCAGCAGCGCGGCGAAAGCGTCCTTGAGAGGTTCCGGGGTGTCGTCCTGTGCGTACGGGAGACCGCCGTCGAGCTGGAACATGGCGTCGTAGACCGCCGGGTTGCGTGTGGCGAAGTCGAGGTAGGCGCGAGCGAGGGCGTACACCCGCTCGCGCGGGCCCTCTGCGGCGGCGGTCGCGGCGCGCACCGCCGCGGCCATTTCGGTGGCGCCCTCCAGGGCGACGGCGCCGATGATCTCCCGTTTGCCGCGGAAGTGGCTGTAGAGGACGGGCTGGCTGTACTCGATGCGCTCGGCGAGCCGGCGCGTGGTGACCGCGTCCCAGCCCTGCTGCTCGGCGAGTTCGCGGGCCGTCGCCACGATGAGGCGCTCGCGGACCGCCCGTTCGCGCTCCTTGCGTTCCTGAACCGACATGACTCGATCCTATCACCGCTAGACAAGCGAGCGGCAGCAGTGCTAGCGTTGACTCGACATCTAGCAATGCTATATGTCAAACGGGGTCGTCATGCTCAACCTCAACGCACTCCTGGAGGACAGCGGCCAACTCGGCCACGCCCACGGGGGCCGGATGCTCGGCGCCGTGATGCCGGTCTGGTACGTAGGCTCGCTCGCCCTCGTCGCGGTCTGGGCCGTCGCCGGATGGCACCACGACGGCACAGGCCTCGTCGTCACCGCCGGCGCGCTGCTGCTCCTCAGCGTGGTCATGTCGCTCCTGCTGCTCGTCCCGATCAACAACCGGAACAAGACATGGACCCCCGAGAACCGGCCCGAGGACTGGAAGGAGCAGATGCACCGCTGGGAGCGCTTCCACTACGCCCGCGTCGCCGTCATCGTCGCCGCCCTCGTCTGAGCCCGCGGGCCGGCTCCGCACCGGTGGCGCACGATCCTCGCTCCCCGGGCGGCAGCGGGCCACGCCCCTCGAAGACCTGCGCGGCTCCCGGCTCTGGTCCGGGCGAGGCCATGCCGCGCCTGCGCAGGTGGGCGCGGTTGCCGCGGGACGAGTACGCCCTGGCCCCGGCGACTGCGTCCGGGCGGGTGCGGGGACGGCCGACGGGCCCGCGGACGCGCACCTTGTCCAGTACGGGGATGAACTGCCGGCCGTCGGCGGCCTGCCCAACCGTAAGGACGAACGCCGGCGGACGGCACCTCGGTCAGCGGCGAGGCGGACCTTTGACGCCTGCCCGCCCCGTGAGCGCCCCAGCAGAGCAGCCTTCAGCCGGACCGAGCACGCGCCCTAACGCCCCAGCGCCGCCAGTTCCTTCGCGGCCTCTGTCAGATCCTTGGCCGTGTCGATGGCACGCCAATACGAACCCTGCGGAATCGGGAAGCCGGCCAACCGCCGCTCACGCGCAAGGTGGGGAAACGTCGTACGCTCATGATCGCCGCGCTCGGGCAGCAGCCCGGCGAACTCCGGCGAGAAGACATACAGGCCCGCATTGATCTCGTACGTCGTCGGCGGAGACTCGATGAAGTCCGTGACGTGCCCGAAGCCGTCCGTCTGCACCGCCCCCCACGGAATACGCGGGCGGGCCAGCGCGATGGTCGCCACCGCGTCGCGCTCGGTGTGGAAGTCCGCCATGTCACGCAGCGAGAAACGGGTCCAGATGTCGCCGTTGGTGGCGTACCAGGCCCGGTCCGGGTGCGGAAGGTGCGCGGCGGCGTACTTCAGACCGCCACCACGCCCCAGCGGCTCCGTCTCGACGACCGTCTTGACGTTCACCGGAAGATCGGCGCTCTCCAGCCACTTCTGCAGGACGTCGGCGAGATGGCCGCAACTGACCACCACGTCCGTCACGCCCTCCTCCGCCAGCCAGACAAGCTGATGGCCGATGATCGGAGTCCCCGTACCGGGGATCTCGACCATCGGCTTGGGCCGGTCGTCCGTGTAGGGACGCAGCCGGGAGCCCTGACCGCCGGCCAGAATGACGGCTTGAACAGGGCGGGACGCGGCGTTCGGATCGCTCATGACCGAACTGTATGTTGCGTCCCGCCCGCGGCCAGGGCCAGCAACCGTTCGTTAATCTGCCGTTACCACCCTCCCCCCCCGTTGGACCCTGCTCAGCTGTGCGCCGCCGCCACGCCTGTGGCGAAGGACGTGTCACAGACCGGGCGGGCGTAGGACTGCGCCCGCGTGGGCCCGTACACACGGACCGCGGCACGGCCCAGGGCACGCGCGATGGACACACAGTGCTTCGCCAGCGACGGACGGCCGTTGACCGCCTCCTGGAGGTGCGTGAGCGCGACGCCCGGGTTCCGCTCCTGGAGTTCGGTCAGGAGCTGGTCGCGCAGGACATCCTGCGGAGTACGGGCGGCGGGCGCCTTGGCGTCCGACAGTGTGGCGTCCGACGCGGTGAGCACCGAGTTCGCGGGATTCCCCGACCAGTTGACTCGGGTGACCGCGAGGGTCCCGGAGAGCACCAGGACGACGGGCAGGACGAGGGCGAGGGTGCGGCCGATCCGGCGGGCGGGGCCCCGGCCGCGTCGCGTCTGTTGGTTAGTGGAGTGCTTCACGCGTGTGAGGGTAGCGCGGGGTGATGATTTGGCGACATTTAGTCACCGGTTCGGGGGATGAAGTGGTGCCTTTTTCTGGGTAGCGGGTTGACGCACACTGCTCGAAATGACCGGTCTGCCGGGGTATTTGTCGACAACGAGAAGGGCCCCGCAGCAGGCTGCGGGGCCCTCTTCGTCAACGCGGGTGAATTCGCCCGGGTTGGTCGCTCTTGTCGCCTCAGTCGGTGAGGCGCTCGCCCGTGGAGCTCGAGAACACGTGGATCTCGCCCGGCCGCGGCACGACGTGCAGCGTGGCGCCCTTGTCCGGGACCGCGCGGCCGCTGACGCGGACGACCAGGTCCTTGAGGTCGTCGCCGACCTTGGCGCTGCCGTAGACGTAGCCGTCGGCGCCGAGCTCCTCGACGACGTTCACGGAGACCGCGAGACCGGCCGGAGCGTCCTCGGCGTCCTTCGACAGGGACGCGGCGGCGCCGCCGCCGTGCTCGACGATGTCGAAGTGCTCGGGACGCACACCGACGGTGACCGTGGTGTCACCCTTGTCGGCAGCGGCCGACAGGGCGTCACGGCTGACCGGGACGACGCTGTTGCCGAACTTCACACCGCCGTCGGTGATCGGGACCTCGACGAGGTTCATCGCCGGGGAGCCGATGAAGCCGGCGACGAAGAGGTTCGCGGGCCGGTCGTACATGTTCCGGGGCGAGTCGACCTGCTGGAGCAGACCGTCCTTCAGTACGGCGACCCGGTCGCCCATCGTCATGGCCTCGACCTGGTCGTGGGTGACGTAGACGGTGGTGATGCCGAGACGGCGCTGCAGCGAGGCGATCTGCGTACGCGTGGACACACGGAGCTTGGCGTCCAGGTTGGACAGCGGCTCGTCCATGAGGAACACCTGCGGCTCACGCACGATCGCGCGACCCATGGCCACACGCTGACGCTGACCACCGGAGAGCGCCTTCGGCTTGCGGTCCAGGTACTCGGTGAGGTCGAGGATCTTCGCGGCCTCTTCGACCTTCTGCCGGATCTCCGCCTTGTTCACACCGGCGATCTTGAGCGCGAAGCCCATGTTGTCGGCGACCGACATGTGCGGGTACAGCGCGTAGTTCTGGAACACCATGGCGATGTCCCGGTCCTTCGGCGGCAGGTGCGTGACGTCACGCTCGCCGATGCGGATGGAACCGCCGTTCACGTCCTCGAGCCCCGCGAGCATCCGGAGCGAGGTGGACTTGCCGCAACCCGACGGACCGACCAGGACGAGGAATTCCCCGTCCTCGATGTCGATCTCGAGAGCGTCGACGGCGGGCTTGGTGGAACCCGGGTAGATCCGGGTCGCCTTGTCGAACGAGACAGTGGCCATGGTGAAGGGCCCCCTTCTACCGGCAGGAACGTGCCGGACGATCCGTTGTAGGAAGGTGGTGAGCCGCCCCGGGCAGAGCCCAGGGTGGTGTAGTCCACACGTGCGGACTGGGTCTGGACGGTACCTGGCGTTCACGTCTTCTGTCAGTACCTGGGGGAGTGTGAACTTCGCCGAAATTTTCGACAGGGGCACCCTGTGGCCTGGGTACACTGCACGGGCACGTAAACGCGTGACCCGCGTGCAGGCCTCCTTAGCTCAGTTGGCCAGAGCAACGCACTTGTAATGCGTAGGTCGTCGGTTCGAATCCGACAGGGGGCTCCCGAGCAAGAAAAGCCCAGGTCAGACCGTGTCTGTCCTGGGCTTCTTCATGCCGTCGCCCCCAGCGTCCGCAGCGCCCCGTCCGTCAGCCGGTACACCGTCCACTCGTCCTGCGGGCGGGCGCCCAGCGCCTCGTAGAACGCGATCGACGGTGCGTTCCAGTTCAGGACCGACCACTCCAGGCGCTCGTAGCCGCGCTCCACGCAGATCCGTGCCAGCTCGGTGAGCAAGGCTTTGCCGTGGCCGCCGCCTCGGGCGGTGGGGCGGACGTAGAGGTCTTCGAGGTAGATGCCGTGGACGCCGCGCCAGGTGGAGAAGTTCAGGAACCACAGGGCGAAGCCGACCGGTTCGCCGGTCGTGTCGTCGGTGGCGATGTGGGCGTAGGCGGCCGGGCGTTCGCCGAAGAGGGCCTCGTGGAGTTGGTCCGGGGTCGCCTTGGCCTCGTGCGGTGCCTTCTCGTACTCGGCGAGTTCGCGGACGAAGGTGTGGATGGCGGGGATGTCGGCGGGGGTCGCGGCGCGGATCATGGGGGGAGGCTAGCCCGGGTGGTTTCTCAGGCGCCTGGCGATTTCCAGTTGCCGGGGGTCCGGTGGGCGGCCGTCCTCGACGTCCCAGAGGGTGTTCTGGAGGAGCCGGCCGAGGGTCCAGGCACGCGCGCGTGCGCGGTCGAGGGCGAGTACGTCGGTCATGGCGTCGAAGCGCCAGCGGATCTCGTCGGCGTCGAAGCGGTTGGCGAGGGCGGGCCAGAGTTCGAAGCCGGGGTCGCCGGCGAGGGGTTTGGGGTCGATGGCGAGCCAGGGGGCGCGGTCGGAGGCGAGGACGTTCTCGTCGTGGAGGTCCCAGTGGAGGAGGCGGTCGCCGGGGTCGTCGGCCACTTCGCGTACGGCGGCCGCGCAGTCGGTGACCAGGCGGCGGGTTTCCGGGTCCGGGATGTGGTTCAGGGCCCGGGGGGCCCGGTCGAGCATGGCCTGTGCGATGTCGCCGAGGCGGCGCATGCCCGGTGGGGCCGGTACGGAGGTGAGGTGGGCCAGGAGGCGGGCGATGACCAGGACGGCCGCGCGGGTGTCGTCCAGGTGGGACAGCATGCGGGTGGCGTCGAGGCGTTCGAGGAGCATGGTTCCGGTCGTCTCGTCGTGGTCGAGGAGCCGTACGGCCCGGTCGCCGTCCCAGACGCGCAGGGCGACCGGTTCGCCCTCGCTCTCCTCGTCGAGGAGCTGGAGTTTCAGTACGGCCCGGGTGTCGTCCGCGCGGACGACCGGCAGGACCAGGGCGGCGACCCCGTGCATCGGCCGTCCGTCGACCGTCAGTTCCCAGCGTTCCAGGAATTCGGCCGTCAGGTCCGGCAGCCCGGCGATGAACGCGCGGCCCGCCTCTCCGTTGAACTCCTCCTGTGAGGCGGCCAGTTCGTCCGGGATATCGATCACGCTGCGGACCCTACCGGCGTGCGTGACGCGCCTCATGCGAATTGTTCAGGCCACCGATTCCGGTACCGGCGTGTGTGCCGAGGCGCCGTGCTTGGGGGGTTTGGCCGTGACCATCAGGGCCGCGATCAGGCCGGCCAGCAGCATGATGGCGGCGGCCCACCAGATGGCGACCGTGTAGCCGTGGACGACGGCCTCCTTGGCGGTCTGGGCGCCGCCGCCGGGGTCGGTGAGGTGGGCGGTGAGGTAGGCGGTGCTGCTGGTGGTGGCGATGGTGTTGAGCAGGGCCGTACCGATGGAGCCGCCCACCTGTTGTGAGGTGTTGAGGGTGGCCGAGGTGACGCCGGAGTCCTGGGGGGCGACGCCCGCGGTGGCGGTGGAGAAGACCGGCATGAAGGTGAGGCCCATGCCGAGGCCCATGAGGATCAGGGCGGGGAGGATCTCGGTGGCGTAGGCGCTGTCCACCGTCATCCGGGTGAGGACGACCATGCCGGCCGAGGCGAGGAGCATGCCGGGGGCCATGAGGGCTCGGGGCGGTACGCGGTTGATCAGGCGGGCCGAGATCTGGGTGGAGCCGATGATGATCGAGGCGGTGAGGGGGAGGAAGGCGAGGCCGGTCTGCACGGGGGAGTAGGCGAGGACGACCTGGAGGTAGTAGGTCATGAAGAGGAACAGGCCGAACATGCCGATGACGGCGAGGCCCATGGTGAGGAAGCAGCCGGCGCGGTTGCGGTCCTTGAGGATGTGAAGGGGCAGCAGGGGCGTGCGGGCGCGGGTCTGCCACCACACGAACGTCGTGAGGAGTACGACTCCGGCGGCGAAGAACGTGAGGACGAGGGCGTCGGTCCAGCCCCGGGGTTGCGCCTCGCTGAAGCCGTAGACGATGGCGACGAGGCCGCCGCAGCCGAGCAGGACGCCGGGGACGTCCAGGCGGGCGCCCGGGTGCCTGGGGCGGTCGTGGAGGAGGACGAGGGCGCCGACGACGGCGACGACGGCGACGGGGATGTTGACGTAGAGGCACCAGCGCCAGTTCAGGTACTCGGTGAGCAGGCCGCCGACGATGAAGCCGATCGCGGCGCCGCTGCCGGCGAGGGCGCCGTAGATGCCGAAGGCCTTTCCGCGTTCCTTGGGGTCGGTGAAGGTCGTCGTCAGCAGGGAGAGCGCGGAGGGGGCCAGTACGGCGGCGAAGGCGCCCTGGAGGGCGCGGGCGCCGAAGAGCATGCCGGAGCCGGTGGCGGCTCCGCCGAGTGCGGAGGCGGCGGCGAAGCCCACGAGGCCGATGACGAAGGTGCGTTTGCGGCCGACCAGGTCGGCGATGCGGCCGCCGAGCAGGAGGAGGCCGCCGAAGGCGAGCGTGTAGGCGGTGATCACCCATTGCCGGTCGCCGTCGGAGATGCCGAGGTCGCGCTGTGCGGAAGGGAGCGCGATGTTCACGATGGTCGCGTCGAGGACGACCATCAGCTGTGCGAGGGCGATGACCACCAGGCCCCACCAGCGGCGTGGGTCGGCGTCCGCCTGATCACCTGTCGAGGTGGCGCTCATCCGGCCAGAAGACCATGGATCGCGGCCGGTCGCATCTGCGGAGGTCATGGTTCAAGAACCACCTTTCCGGTGGTCCGGCGGGTCTCCAGGGCCCGGTGCGCGGCGGCGGCCTCGGCGAGCGGGAAGCGTTGCACGGCGGGGGTGAGGCGGCCTTCGGCTGCCTGGGTGAGGGCGCGCAGTTCGAGGGTGCGTACGGGGTTGGGGCCGCCGGTCTTCTGCATCATCACGGGGCCGAGGACCTGCTCGGAGACGCCGTCGACGAGGTAGGGGCTGCCGTCGTGGAGGCCTTCTCCGGACCAGCCGAAGACGATGTGCTTGCCGCCGGGGCCGAGGAGGGCGACGGTCTCGCGGGCGATGTCGCCGCCGACGCCGTCGAAGACGACGGTGGCGGTGCGTCCGCCGAGGTAGGCGCGGATCTTGTCCGGCCAGGACGGGTCCTTGTAGTCGACGGCGAGGTCGGCGCCGTTCGCCTGGACGAGGGCGGCCTTCTCGGGGCCGCCGGCGAGGCCGATGACGGTGGCGCCGGCGTGCTTGGCGTACTGGACGAGGAGGGTGCCGATGCCGCCGGCGGCGGCCGGGATGACGGCGACCGAGTCGGGGCCGAGCTCGGCGAACTGCAGGATCCCCATCGTCGTACGGCCCGTGCCGATCATCGCGACGGCCTGGGCGTAGTCCAGGTTCGCGGGGATCTCGTGGACGCGTTCGACGTCGGTGACGGCGAGTTCGGCGTAGCCGCCGGGGGCGAAGCCGAGGTGGGCGACCACGTGCTTGCCGAGCCACAGCGCGGCGACGCCTTCGCCGAGGGACTCGACGACGCCGGCGACCTCGCGGCCGGGGATGGTGGGCAGGGCGGGCGGCTCGGGGAGGGGGCCCTGCATGCCCTCGCGCAGGGCGGTGTCGAGGAGGTGGACCCCGGCCGCCGCTACGGCGATCCGGACCTGGCCGGGGCCGGGCCGGGGGTCGTCGGTCTGCTCGTAGGTGAGGTTGTCGGCAGGGCCGAAGGCGTGCAGGCGGATGGCGTGCATGTGGGGTCCCCCATCGGTTGGTGGCGCTGTGGTGCTGTGGTCAGGGGTCCACTGTTCAACCTCAAGCTCGCTTGAGGTCAAGGGCGTTCCGGCCGAGGGCGAGCGAGACCGCGGTCAGGGCGCTGTTGAAGGAGACCTCGGACAGGACGCCGGGGGCGGCGACCTGGTCGCCGGCGAGGTAGACGCCGTCGCCGCGGTCGACGGCGGGCCGGTCGCGCCAGCTGGTCCCGGGCAGGTCGACGGCGCCGGTACGGCCGTTCGCGACGGCCTCGCGCCGCCAGGTGACGCGCCCGCGCCAGCCCTCGAAGGCGAGGTCGAGGAGCTGCTCGGCGCGGGCGATGCCGTCGGCCTTCGTCTCGTGCGGGGCGATCGGGATCTGCCCCTGGATGAGCTGCTCTCCGGCCGGGGCGAGGGAGCGGTCCTGGGCGGTGAACCGTTCGAGCCAGCCGGGGGAGTCGAGGTCGGAGACGGCGAAGGCGTCGCCGCGCCGGGTGCGTACGGCGAGGTCGATGAGGGCGGTACGGCCGCCGGCCCAGGTCAGCGAGTCGTCGCCGAGGAGGCGGCGGGCGGCGTCGAGTGAGGTGGCGACCACCACGGGGGTGTCGGTGGGCAGGGTGATGACCCGGGACAGCGTCTCCATCCGGACGCCGAGATTCCAGGCCCGGGCGGCCATCCGGTCGATGACACTGGCCCAGCCGCCGCGCGGGTAGTGGGCCTCGGGCGGGAGCTTGGTGGCGCGGCGCAGGCGTTCCTGCACGAACGCGGCGGACAGGGAGCCGGGGTCGTGGTGGAAGAGGGCCACGGCGGAGTAGTGCGCGGCGGCGCGGGCGCCCTCCTCGCCGGCCTGCTCGGTCGCCCAGGTCATGAAGTCGACGTCGACGGGCGCCTGCCGGGCGCCCGGGCGCAGCAGCTTGAGCATCGCGAAGGGCGGGGTGCGGCGCAGGACGCCCTTGTGGCGCAGCCGCAGCCGGGCGGCCTCCAGGGGCGGGATCGGGGCGAGCGGGCCGATGAGGTCGCGCTGCCGGAGCCAGACCCAGTGCGGGCCGCCGTTGTAGAGGGCGTGCGGGCCTTCGTTCGTCTTGTACGGTCCCTCGGCGGTTCGCGCCCGCCCGCCGAGGGTGTGGTGGGCTTCGTACATGGTGACCTTGGCGCCCGCCTCGGCGGCGGTGACGGCGGCGGTGAGTCCGGCGAAGCCGCCGCCGATGACGGTGATGCGGTGCATGGTTCGGGTCTCCCTCGGTCGGGGCGCTGTTCGGTGCTGTCCCGGGTGCTGTCCCGGTGCTGTCCCGGTGTTGTACCGGCTGTTCCGGTGCTGTTCCGGTGCTGTTCTGTTCTGTGAGTACGACTGGTGGAGGGACCCGGAACGTGACATCGGGGGAGTTTGTGCAGGTCAGGGGGATTGTCAGTGGCGGGGTGCAGCATGGGGGCATGGCGAGGAGAGCGGTGGGCGGGACCGGTGGGGCCGGCGGGGCAGCCCGGGTGAAGGCGGCGCGGCGGCCGGAGGTGCGGCTGCCGCCGCTGGAGCCGTACGGGGGTGGGGGGTTGGAGCCGGACGGGGACTACGACGGGCTGGAGTTCGCGCAGACGGACTTCGCCGGGCAGGACGGGCGGGGCGCCCGTTTCATGGACTGCGTGCTGACGGGGTGCGTGCTGGACGAGACCCGGCTGCACCACGCCCGCTTCCTGGACTCGGTCCTCACCGGCATCCGGGGTGTGGGCACCGACCTGGCCGAGTCGACCCTGCGTGACGTCGAGCTGGTGGACGCCCGGCTCGGCGGGGTGCAGTTGCACGGGGCCGTACTGGAGCGTGTCCTGATCCGCGGCGGCAAGATCGACTACCTGAACCTGCGCACGGCCCGCCTCAAGGACGTCGTCTTCCAGGGCTGCGTCCTGGTCGAGCCGGACTTCGGGGGCGCCCGGCTGGAGCGGGTCGAGTTCGTGGACTGCGAGCTGAAGGGCGTCGATCTGAGCGCGGCCACCCTGAAGGACGTCGACCTGCGTGGGGCCGTTTCGCTGGAGATCGCGCGCGGGGTGGACCGGCTGGCGGGGGCGGTGATCAGCCCGGCGCAGCTGATGGATCTGGCGGCGGTGCTGGCGGCGGAGATGGGGATTCGGGTGGAGGGGTGAGGGGGCGGGGGCGGCCGCTCATCCCGGGAGCTCACCCTGGGAAGGCACGGTGGGGCTCATCCCACCCTGGGAAACCGCGCCTGCAGTGTCCAGATCGCCGGGTTCTCGCCCAGGTCGTCGTGCAGGTCGACGAGGTCGGCGATCAGGTCGTGCAGGAAGTCCCGGGCCTCTTTGCGGAGTTCGGAGTGGGAGAAGCTCAGCGGGGGCTCCTCGGGCGGCATCCAGTCGGCCTCGATGTCCACCCAGCCGAAGCGGCGCTCGAAGAGCATGCGGTCGGTGGACTCGGTGAAGTCGAGTTCCGCGCGCTGGGGGCGGGAGGCCCGGGAGCCCGCCGGGTCGCGGTCGATGTGCTCGACGATGTCGCACAGGGCCCACGCGAAGTCGAGCACCGGAACCCATCCCCAGGCTGTGGACAGTTCCCGGTCGGCCTTGGTGTCGGCGAGGTAGACGTCCCCGCAGAACAGGTCGTGGCGCAGGGCACGGACGTCCGCGCGGCGGTAGTCGGTCTGCGGGGGGTCCGGGAAGCGGTTGGAGAGGGCGTAGCCGATGTCGAGCACTACGTGATGGTGTCACGCGTGTCCTCATAGGATCACCGGCGTGTCCCGATCCGCACGGGTTGCCCCGACCTGCACGTCCCTTCTCCTCGCCCTCGCCCTGACCGCGTGCGGCGGCGGGGGCGGCGGTGGGTCGGCGCACGGCAGCCCCGGCGCCCCCGGCGTCGGCGACCCGTACTTCCCCAAGGCGGGCAACGGCGGCTACGACGTCACGCACTACGACCTGGACCTCGCCCACGACCCCGACCACCTCACCGGCACGGCGACGATCAGCGCCCGTGCCACCCAGGACCTCTCCGCCTTTGACCTCGACCTCAAGGGGCTCGACGTCGACGGGGTCACGGTGGACGGGCAGGGCGCCCGCTGGAGCCGCGCCGGGCAGGAGCTGACCGTGCGCCCGCGCGACGGTCTCGACGAGGGCGAGACCTTCCGCGTGACCGTCCGCTACTCCGGCACTCCGGGGACGATCACCGACCCGGACGGCTCCGAGGAGGGCTGGCTGCGCACCGCGGACGGGGCGCTCGCCCTCGGGGAGCCGACGGGGTCGATGGCGTGGTTCCCGGGCAACCACCACCCCTCCGACAAGGCGTCGTACGAGGTCACGGTGAGCGTGCCAGAGGGGCTGCGGGCGGTGTCCAACGGCGAGTTGGTGAGCGAGCGGAGCGCCGGGGGGCGTACGGCGTTCACCTGGCGCACCGCCGAGCCCATGGCGACTCACGTCGTCACGGTCGCCGTCGGTGACTACGACATCCGCCGCTCCTCCACCGCCGACGGCCTGCCCGTGTACGTCGCGGTCGACCCGAGCCTGGCCGGGACGAGCCGGAAGGTGCTGTCCGGGATCCCCGGGATCATCGAGTGGGCGGCGGACACCTTCGGGCCGTACCCGTTCTCCTCCACCGGCGCGATCGTCGACCGCGCCGGCGACGCCGGCTACGCCCTGGAGACCCAGAACCGGCCCGTCTTCCCCGGCGTGCCCGACACCGGGCTCCTCGTCCACGAACTCGCCCACCAGTGGTACGGCAACTCGGTGACGCCGAAGACCTGGCGGGACATGTGGCTCAACGAGGGCTTCGCGACGTACGCGGAGTGGCTGTGGCAGGAGGAGCACGGCGGCGACAGCGCCCAGGAGACCTTCGACGCGCTGTACGACCACGGCGAGCGGACCTACGAGGACCTCTGGTCCTTCCCGCCCGCGAAACCGACGAGCGCCGCGCACCTCTCCAACAGCCCCGTCTACCAGCGCGGCGCGATGGTGCTGCACAAGGTTCGGCAGGCGGTCGGCGACGACACCTTCCGCGCCCTGCTCCGCGGCTGGGCCGCCGCGCACCGCCACGGGAACGCGGATACGGCCGACTTCACGGCGTACGTGGAGAAGCTGGCGCCCGGCAAGGACTTCGACGGGATCTGGGCGGACTGGTTGTACGGGAACGGCAAGCCGGCGCACGTCTGAAGCCGACCGCCGACCGCCGACCGCCGACCGCCGACCGGGCGGCGGAGTGCCGCATCTTGGCCGGAATTGCCGGATCCCGGCAATCGGGCGCGGGCATGACACTGCCGAACTCCGCCCTGCCGGGTGATCGCAGGCGTGTGGCTCCATACTCCCGGGACGAAGGGGGCAAGGGAGATGGCTGTGCGCACGGGGGAGCGGGCGGGGATGGATCGGTCCGGGAAGGCGTGGCTGCGCGTGGTGGCGTGGGCACTGCTCGGACTGGTGCTGCTGGGGGGCTCAGCGGCCGCGAGCATCGCCGTCCCCGGGCTGGTCGCCGACGAGAAGGCGTTCCTGGACGCGCAGCCGTGTGACAGCGGGGAAGGGGCAGCAGGGGGCACGGCGGACTGCCTGCGCACGATCCGCGGGACGGTTCTCTCCGCCGAGGAAGTCAAGAGCGACAAGGTGAGGGTCTTCCGCGTGCGGCTGCGGCCCCCGGTTCCGGCCCCAGCCGATCAGCCGATCGACGTCGACAGGCACAGTGAGTTGTCGGAGCTCGTCAAGCCGGGGGACGAGGTGGAGGTCACCACCTGGCGGTATGTCCTGGTCGCCGTCGGCCACGACGGGGTCAGTGAGACGCTCCCCGGGCTGCCCGACGAGAACCCCACCATGTTCGTCGGGCTCTCGCTGGCCGGTGTCTGGCTGGCGGTCCTGGCCTTCCTCGCCGCGTTCGGCACCGCCCGGCGGGCCCGCCGCCCCGCCGCCGGCCGCCCCTTCGCGCCTCGGGTCCCGTTCGGCCCGTTCAAGTGCGCGGGCGTGGTGGCGGCACCGCTCGTCGTGGCGTTCTTCGCCGGCAGTGTCTGGGACGCCTGGACGGGCGTGGTGATGACGGTGGTCATCTGGGCGCTGACGGCAGTCCCGGCGACGATCCTCGCCCTGCGCTGGGACCGCGACGAGCCGAGCACATCACCGGCCGCCGTACGGCTCGACGCCTGAGTCACGGCCTGAGTCACGGCTGGGCCGCTCACGGGCCTGTGGAAGCGCGTGTTCCTGCCTCACCCGACTCGTCCAGCAGCCGCGCCAGTTCCGGCGGCCACACCGGCTCCGGGGCCTCGGCGAGCTCCTGCCGGGTCCACCAGCGCCAGGCGAGGATGCCCTCCTCGGCCCGCAGGGTGGTCAGGTCGGGGCCGGTCGGGGGGCGGTGGGGGCCGTGGGTGACGTAGATGTGGTCGTGCTGTCGGACGGGGATGCCGGCGCGGGTGAAGTCGTGCTCCCAGGTGCACAGCAGGGGGCCCGGTTCGAGGTCGGTCCAGCCGGTCTCCTCGGCGAGCTCGCGCAGGGCGCCCTCGCGGAGGCTCTCGCCCGGCTCCAGGCCGCCGCCGGGGAGCGCCCAGTGGAAGCCGAACTCGTCGCTGTCGTAGCGGAAGAGGAAGACCGAGCCGTCGGGGTCCAGTACGGCGATCCGGGCCGCGGGGCGCGGGACGCGCAGCTGGTTGCGCAGGACCGCGCAGGGGCGGCCGCGTTCTCGGTCCGCGCGGTGGTCGATCACCTCGTAGCCGAGGGCCGTCCAGAAGGCGAGGCCCTGGGGGTTGGTGTCGAGGACGGCCAGGCGTACGGCGGTGCGGCCCGCGGATCGGAAACGGTCCTCGATGAGTGCGGCCAACCGGCGCCCGTGTCCCCGGCGTTGGACGTCCGCCGCCACCATCAGCAGGCCAATCCACGGGTCCGGGTCGCCCGGGTCGGGGTGCTGGTCGAGGGTGATCGCGATCCCGACCAGCCGCCCCTCGCTGTGGGCCAGCAACACCTCGGTCCCCGGATTCGCCGCCTCCTCGGCCAGCGCGGCCGCCACCTGCTCCGGACGGATGTCGTCCGGGTCCGGGAAGTCGCCGCTGAGGGCGTGGAAGGCACGGTTGGCGGCGTAGAGCGCGGTGAGTTCGGTGAGCAGCGGGCCCGGGAGGTCGTGGTCGGGACCGAGGGGAAGCGGCGTGAGAATCACGCGGGCAACCTATCGGCCGACCGGGGGTGGGGTGGCGGGAACGCCGGAGGCGTGGGTCGTCATCCGGCAGCCCGGCCACACGCCGAACCCCTGGTCGCACACCGGGAGCCCCGGCCGCACACCCGAACCTCCCGGCCGCACAGCGAACCCCCGGCCCCACCCCCGAGCCCCGGCCACCGGGAGCTCCGGCCACGCGCGGGAGCTCCGGCCACACGCCGGAACCCCCGGCCACACGCCGGAACCCCCGGCCCCACCCCGGAGCCCCCGGCCACGCGCGGGAGCTCCCGGCCACACGCCGAAGCCCCCGGCCGTCAAACGGTCGGGGGCTCCGGTGTGACTGCGGTGGGGCGTCGGGTCAGACGTTCACGCCGAAGTCCTGGGCGATGCCCACCAGGCCCGAGGCGTAGCCCTGGCCGACGGCGCGGAACTTCCACTCGGCGCCGTTGCGGTACAGCTCGCCGAAGACCATGGCCGTCTCCGTGGCCGCGTCCTCCGACAGGTCGTAGCGGGCGATCTCGGCGCCGCCGGCCTCGTTCAGGATGCGGATGTAGGCGTTGCGGACCTGGCCGAAGTTCTGCGAACGGTTCTCGGCGTCGTAGATCGAGACCGGGAAGACGATCTTGTCGATGTCGGCCGGGAGGCCCGCGAGGTTGACCTTGATCGCCTCGTCGTCGCCCGCGCCCTCACCCGTGCGGTTGTCGCCGGTGTGGACGATCGTGCTGTCCGGCGTCTGCTTGTTGTTGAAGAAGACGAAGTGGGCGTCGGAGTAGACCTTGCCCTCGGGGTTGACCGCGATGGCGGAGGCGTCGAGGTCGAAGTCCGTGCCGGTGGTGGTGCGGACGTCCCAGCCGAGGCCCACGGTGACGGCCGTCAGGCCCGGAGCCTCCTTGGTGAGCGAGACGTTGCCACCCTTGGACAGGCTTACAGCCATTGTTGGGAGTCCTTCCCTCGTTAGACGTACGGCAGCATGAAGCTACAGCTACCCGTACCAACGCGGAGAGGGGTACGCGAGGTTCCTGCTCTCTTTACTTTCTTTACCCGAGTTATTCGGGTGACGTGGACCGGACAGACGGGGGAACATGTACGCCATGTCCGGTCCTCACGTCATCCGCGGCTCCGTCTCCCTTCCCGAGGCCGAGCTCATGTGGCGTTTCTCGCGGTCCTCCGGGCCCGGCGGACAGCACGTCAACACCAGCGACTCGCAGGTGGAGCTCCGCTTCGACCTCGCCCGCACCGAGGCGCTGCCCGAGGTGTGGAAGCAGCGGGCGCTGGACAGGCTGGCCGGGCGGCTCGTCGACGGCGTCGTCACCGTGCGCGCCTCCGAGCACCGCTCCCAGTGGCGCAACCGCGAGACCGCCGCCGTACGCCTGGCCTCTCTCCTCGCCGAGGCGACGGCCCCGCCGCCCAAGCCGCGCCGGCCCACCCGGATCCCCCGGGGCATCAACGAACGCCGCCTGCGGGAGAAGAAGCAGCGCTCGGACACCAAGCGCGGGAGAACCGGCCGCGACTGGGGATGACCTCCGGCGGCGTCGTCAGGACAGCTCCAGCACCCCGACGATCTCCCCCTCGCTCGTCTCCCCGTTCGGCCGGAAACCGAGCCCCAGATAGAAGTTCTCGGGGCCGTTCGGCCCGGCGTGCCAGGTGACGTACAGCTCCTTGCCGCGGCGGCGGCGGATCTCGGCCGCCACGGACTGGACGGCGAACCGGCCGTAGCCCTTGCCCTGTTCCTCCGCCGCGATGTTCAGCCGCCACAGGCCGGAGCGGAAGAGGGTGCCGTCTTCCTTCCAGTCGATGTCGAAGAAGGCCATGAGGAAGCCGACGGGACGGTCGCCGTCGACGATCAGGCGGGGCCAGGCGACTCCGGCGGGACGGACGTACGCCTCGGCGAGTGACTGCATCACCGGGGAGACCGCGAATTCCTGTTCCGGGCGGACCTTGATGCCGGTCGCGGCCTCGAAGGTGCGGGGGGTGATCTCTTCCAGGCGGGGCGCGGAGGTCGTGGTCATGCGCGCACCCTAGGTCGGCGAATCACCGACCCGCCACGGAATTCAGCCCAACTACCGAACTCTGCCTCGCATCCCGGCTCGCGCCAGCTGCCGGGCTGGTCGGCCCTGGATTTCGGTTCGCCCCAGCTGCCGGACCCGCCGGCCCCCGAGTCCCGCTCACCCCAACTGCCGGTACCGCCCCCGGAAATACGTCAGCGGGCCGCCGTCCGCGCTCGGTAGCGTCGCCGTCAGGACGCGGCCGATCACCAGGACGTGGTCGCCGGCCGGTACGCGTTGTTCCGTGCGGCACTCCAGGGTGGCCAGGGCGCCGCCCACCAGGGGAGCGCCGGACACCTCGCCGCGGACGTACGGGATGTCCTCGAAGAGGAGGCGGTCGCTGATGCGGCCCTTCATGGCGAAGCGGCCGGCGATGTGCCGCTGGCTCTCGGAGAGGACCGACACCGCCCACAGGGGCTGCTCGTCGAGCAGGTCGTCCATGCGGGAGCCCTCGCGCAGGCTGACCAGCACCAGGGGCGGGTCGAGGGAGACCGACATGAACGCGGTCGCCGTCATGCCGACGTCCTCGCCCCCCGGCGCCTGCGGATCGTCGGGGTCGAGTGACGCCTCCTGTGCGGTCACCAGGACCACGCCGGCGGCCAGCCGGGACATGGCGGCGCGGAACTCGTCGTTGCTCACCCCCACAGCATGCCCGGAGGCGTGAGCGGCGCGGGTGGCGGGCGGGGCAGGGAGAGTGTTCGGCACGCCGGAAACGCTAATCTCATGTTCGTACGCGCCGCATCGGGCCTCGGGCCGAGAGCGGTCCTAGGACTTGGGGACGAGTTTCCCTGTGTAGGGTCTGGCTTCGTGTCCGGCTCCAGCCTCCGGCTCCACATGGGTACAAAGTTTGCGTTCAGTAAACGCATAGAGAAAACGCAGAAACTCCACTCAATTGTTCATCTTTCGCTGTGACTTGAGTCACAAGAGGGACTAATTGTTGACCCTGTGTACCGAGTGAGCAGCGCGCTGTGATTCAGTGGCGGGGAAGCTGCCAGGACGATACGCCGATGAGAACCCTTGATTCGCTGCGAGGTCTCGGGGGGAGGGCGAGCATGGAGACCGAGTCGGAGCCCTACGTCCGCCTTGCGTCCCTGCGTCAGCTGCATCAGGTCATGGCCGACATGAACACGGCCCGCAGCCTCGCGGACACCCTGCAGACCGTGTCCGACGGCGTGGTCCAGGCCCTCGGTTACGAGCTGGCGTGCGTGAACCTCGTACGCCCCGACGGCGACCTCGTCGTCGCCGCCTTCTCCGGCAACGCGGCCGCCGAGGCGCTGATCACCGGCCGCGTCGGCTCCCGCGAGTCCTGGGAGCGCCGGCTGAACATGGGCGAGAACTGGGGCGACCTGATCTTCATCCCGCACACCGAGGGATGGGTCCTCGACGACGACGACGTACCGCAGTGGTACACCGACGGGCCCGCACCCCGCTTCGAGGACGAGTGGCACCCCTCCGACCGGCTCTTCGCCCCCATGTACACCCCCGCCCCCTCGGGTGGCGGCTCGTGCGGCGAGCTGATCGGCGTGCTCTCCGTGGACCGGCCGCGCAACGGCCGCCGGCCGGGCGCCTGGGGCCGCGAAGCGCTCCAGATGTACGCCTTCCAGGCCGCCATCGCGATCAGCAACGCGCGTCTACGTGCCAATATGCAGCGCGCCCTGGTCAGGCTCGAAAGGGAGCAGCAGGCCCTGCGGGCCAGCGAGGAAAGCTTCCGGCAGGCCTTCGAGTACGCCCCTTCCGGCATGGCCATCGCCGAGATGGGCGGCGACCAGCACGGCCGGATCCTGCGGACCAACGACGCTCTGTGCCGCCTGCTGGGCCGCCCCGCCTCCGCGATGCGCCGCTACTCCTTCTCCGACCTCGTCCACCCCGAGGACATAAGCACCCTGCTCCGCACCTCCGCCGAGGGCGGCCGCGCGGAACTCCGGCTCGGGCGCCGCGACGGCACGTACGTCTGGGTCCACCTGCGCAACTCCGTCGTCGCCGACGCCGCCGACGGCCCCCGGTTTCTGCTCACGCACGTCGAGGACATCGAGGACCGCAAGCGCCGCGAGCTGCAGCTCGCCCACCGCGCCTCGCACGACGCGCTGACCGGCCTGCCGAACTCCGCCGAGCTGCGCTCCCGGCTCTCCTCCCGCCTGTGCCGGCGCGCCGGGCACGCGGGCGCCCTCGAGCCGGTGGACTCGGCCTACGGCCACCCCGCCTTCGACGCCGACGGCCACGGCTTCGACTTCCCGTCGACGGGTGTAGAGGTGTACGACGGCTACGACCACCACGTGCACACCGTCGCCCCTGAGGGTGAACGTGACGACGGCGCCAAGGGGCTCGCGGTCCTCTTCTGCGACCTCGACGGCTTCAAGTCGATCAACGACCGGTTCGGGCACAACGCGGGTGACGCGGTTCTCATCGAGGTCGCCCGGCGGCTGTCCGGCGCCGTCCGCGACGGCGACACGGTGGCCCGGCTCGGCGGCGACGAGTTCGTGGTGCTGGCCGACGGGCTCGGCCGGGCCGACGCCCAGGACCTCGCCGTACGCCTGCGCAACGAGATCATCCAGCCCATCCGGGTCGACGGGCGGGCCATGCGGGTCGGCGCCAGTTTCGGCATCGGCTGGGCGTCCTGCGGGATGACCGCGGACGAGGTGCTGAAGTCGGCCGACGAGCGGATGTACGTAGAGAAACGATCGCGTCCCAAACAACACAGACGCGCGGGCTGAGTCCCAGGTCAGCGAGCTGATGCGATCCGAGTCACCCGTTTGGGCCATCAGGAGCGGGTAGGCTCGCCCTTCTCACCACACCCATCGCACCCGCACCTGCTGAGGAGACCAAGGGATGACGGCCGGCAACAACGGCGCGAGCACGCCCGAGGACGACGACCCGTTCGGCTATCTCTACGCCGACGGCCAGGCCAACGGCGCCCAGCCGCCCTCCGGTGCCGGCGGCTACGGCTATCCGGGCTCCGTCAACCGGGTGCGAGCGGTCGGTCAGCGCCAGTACGGCCAGCAGGCCCCGGCCGCCGCGACCGCGCCCTACGGCCAGGTCCCGCAGCAGTCGAACGCGCACTACGCGGCCCCCGAGACCTTCCCGGGCAGCGCCCCCACCACCCAGCAGCCGCAGCCGTCCTACAACGACGGCGGCGGCCGCCGCGGCCCCAACACCAAGGGCCTGCTGATCGGCGCGATCGCGGTCGTCGCGGCGGTCGTCATCGGCATCGGGGTGGCGATGATGGGCGGCGACGGCGACAACGACAATGCGGGCGGGAACGGGGCCTCGACTTCGCCGACGACTTCGCAGAGCAACGAGCCGAGCCCGTCGAACAGCAACAGCGCGGCGAGCGAGGAGGACCTGCCGACGATCGACGCGAAGGCGCTGGCCCTCGACGGCACCGCCGCGACCGCCTCCGACGTCAAGGGCGCCAAGGCCGACGGCGGTGTCTACGTCACCGGCTTCAATCAGGTCGGCTCCTCGGTCACCTGGACCGTCAACGGCATCCCCAAGTCAGGCAAGTACACCGTGTACGTCGGCTACAGCGTCCCCGGCAAGGACCAGAACGCCACCCTCACGGTCAACGGGACGCCTTCCAACACGCCGGTCGACCTGAAGAACTGGGCGAACGCCCCCGAGGGCGACTACGAGAAGGGCTGGACGCAGACCTACAACTACATCCAGCTCAACAAGGGCACCAACACCATCAAGGTCTCCTGCGAGCAGGGCAACCAGTGCGACGCCCTTCTCGACCAGATGTGGCTGGTCAACGGCTGGGTCAAGTCGTAGTCCTCAGGCCGCGCTGACCTCCCCCGTCACCGTCACCCGCCCCACCAGCTCCTCGTAAGCCCCCCGGTCGAACTCCCCCGCCACCGGCGCCACCACCGTCGCCGCCGCCAGGGCGACCGCGCGGGCCAGCCGGTCCGGCCACGGGAGGTTTTCCACCAGGCCCGAGAGCAGGCCCGCGACCGCGGAGTCGCCGGCGCCGGTCGGGTTGCCGTGGACTCGGGTGGGTGGGGTGGCTCGCCAGCGGCCCTCCGGGGTGTGGGCGAGCAGGCCCTCGGGGCCCAGGGAGGCGACGACGGAGCGGGCGCCGCGGCGGCGGGCGTCCTGGGTGGCGCGCAACGGATCGTGGGAGCCCGTCAGTTCGGCCAGTTCGTCGGCGTTCGGCTTCACGATGTCGGGGCGGGCGGCCACCCCGCGCCGCAGAGCCTCCCCGCTGGTGTCGAGGAGGACGGGGACGCCGGCGGCCTTCGCGGTCCGCACGAGGCCCGCGTACGCCCCCACCGGCACCCCCGGCGGCAGGCTGCCGCACAGGGCCACCGCGGACGCCGACGGGACGAGACCCTCGTACGCCTCCTGGAAGGCGGACCACTCGGCCGGGGTGACCGTCGGGCCGGGCTCGTTGAGCTGGGTCGTGTCGCCGGTGTGTTCGTCCACGACGGCGATCGTGCGGCGGGTGGCGCCGGTGACCGGGACCAGAGCGTCCAGCACGCCCTCCGCCGTGGCGAGTCGGTCCTGTACGGCCCGTCCCGTCGCGCCGCCCGTGAAGCCCGTGACCGTCACCTCGTGGCCGAGGGCCGCCAGGACCCGGGCCACGTTCACGCCCTTGCCGCCCGGGCGTTCGGTCACGTCCGTGACGCGGTGGGAGGTGTGCGGGCGCAGGGACCGTACGCGATAGGTGATGTCGAGAGCGGTGTTCAGTGTGACCGTGAGGATCACCTGGTTCGACCTCCCCCGAGGAGAAACGCAGAACGCGCGTGCCGTCCGGCTGACTGTCCGGAGGGCGATCATGCCAAACGGACGACGGTCCTCCCAGTTTGACAGGACAACCGCCGTCCTCAACAGACGGACAGATCACCCCAGTTGGGGATCGACCACCCATTCGCCCCGGCGCATGACGCCCTTGAGGTCGAAGTCGGAGTCCAGGAGGACCAGGTCGGCGTCCTTGCCGGGCTCCAGGGAGCCGACGGTGTCGTCCATGCCGAGCAGGCGGGCCGGGTTGGCGCAGAGGGCGGCGACCGCGTCCTCGACCGACAGCCCGTCGAGCGTCACCGCCCGCTTGAACGCGCGGTCCAGGGTGAGGGTGGAGCCTGCGATCGAGCCGCCCTCCACCAGGCGGGCCACTCCGTCGGCCACCTCCACCTCCAGCGGGCCGAGCATGTACCGCCCGTCGCCGAAGCCGGCCGCGTCCATCGCGTCCGTGATGAACGCCACCCGGTCCGCGCCCGCGTGATGGAAGGCCAGCTGGAGGGAGGCCGGGTGGAGGTGCGTGCCGTCGTTGATGAGCTCGACGGTGACCCGCTCGTCCTCCAGGAGGGCGGCGATCGGGCCGGGGGCGCGGTGGCCGAGCGTCGGCATCGCGTTGAAGAGGTGGGTGGCGACCGTGGCGCCGGCCTCGATGGCCTCCACCGTCTGCTCGTACGTCGCGTCCGTGTGCCCGATCGCCGCGATCACGCCGTGTTCGGCCAGCAGCCGTACGGAGTCGATGCCGCCGGGCAGCTCGGTGGCGAGGGTGACCATCTTCGCCTTCCCCCGCGCCGCGTCGATCAGCTTGCGCACTTCCGCCGGGTCCGGGTCGCGCAGCAACTCCTCGGAGTGCGCGCCCTTGCGGCACGGCGAGATGAACGGCCCCTCGAAGTGGATCCCGGCGATCTCGCCCTGCTCGGCCAGCTCGGACAGCAGCCCGGCCCGCTGGGCCAGGAAGTCCATGTCGCCGGTGACCGTGGAGGCGACGAGGGTCGTGGTGCCGTGCAGGCGGTGGGTGTGGATGCCCTTGAGGACCTCGTCGACCGTTCCGGAGGTGAAGGAGGCTCCGCCGCCGCCGTGGTTGTGGATGTCGATGAAGCCGGGGATCAGCCAGTGGGCTTTTACGTCGATGACCTGGGCGTTCTCTGGAGCGGTGCCGGCAATGCGGGTGCCCTCGACGACCAGGCGGCCGCCTTCGACGGTTCCGGTCGGCATGACCACGTTGGCGCCGGAGAGGACCAGGGGCACATTGCCGGTTGCGGGGTGCGGGTTCGTTGTGGCTGGTCGCGCAGTTCCCCGCGCCCCTGGGACGTTGGCCATCAGGCGGTTACCTCCGTACGGTCCGTGTTGTCGAGCAGATCCCAGGCCAGTAGTCCCGCACCGAGGCATCCGGCGGTGTCCCCGAGGCCCGCAGGGACGATCGACGGCAGTTTCTGGAAGGTGACCCGGCGCTGTACGGCGTCCCGCAGCGGTGTGAACAAGGTTTCCCCCGACTCGGCGAGCCCGCCACCGATGATGAGCGCGCGCGGGTCCAGCAGGGTGAGGGCGGTGACCAGGCCGTCGGCGAGGGCGTCGACGGCGTCCCGCCACACCCGTACGGCCTCCGGGTCGCCGGACGCGACGGCCTTCGCGCAGTCGGCCGCGTCCGCGCCGGGGTCCCCGCAGGCCGCCGCCCACGCCTCGCTCACCGCCGCCGCGGACGCGTACCGCTCCAGACAGCCGCGCTGCCCGCACGGACAGGCGGTCCCCCCGGGCCGTACGACGATGTGACCGATCTCGCCCGCGAAGCCGTGGGCGCCCGCCTCCACCCGGCCGCCGATACCGATGGCACCCGCGATGCCGGTGCCCAGCGGCACGAACAGGAAACGGTCGGCGCCCTTGCCCGCGCCGATCCGGCCCTCGGCGAGGCCACCGGTGCGCACGTCGTGGCCGAGGGCGACCGGGACACCGCCGAGTCGCTCGCCGAGCAGCTCGCGCAGGGGTACGTCACGCCAGCCCAGGTTGGCCGAGTAGGCGGCGATGCCGCGGTCCTCGTCGACGATGCCGGGGACGGCGACGCCGGCGGCGGCCGCGGGCTCGCCGAGGTGCTCGATGCCGTACGCGCGCAGCTCGGCGGCGAAGCCGAGGATGCCCTCGACGACCGCGTCCGGCCCGCGTTCGCGCCCGGTGGCGCGGCGGGCCTGGTGCAGCAGCTCGCCGCTCGCCCCTACAAGGGCGGCCTTCATCCCGGTGCCGCCCACATCGAGGGCGATGACGTGTTTCACGGGGACAGTCTGGCCCGTGAACCCTCAAGAGGTCTAGTCCACTCACGTGGTGTAGACCTTGTGGGAGCAATACGTATGACCTTTCGAGGGTTTCGATGATCGACGATGTTGGAGCGATGGCAGTGCAGCGGGGTAGGGCGGGAACGATCGCGGCGGTGTCCGCACTGGGCCTGACGGCGGTCCTCGGGGGCTGCGGCCTCACCGGGGACTCGGGCGAGGTGACGCTGAAGCTGGTCGCCGCCGACTACGGCGACAGCACGGCCAACAGCTCCAAGAAGTACTGGGACACGCTGGTCAAGGAGTACGAGTCGGCGCACGACGGGGTGCAGGTCGACGTGAGCGTCTACTCCTGGAGCGATGTCGACCGCAAGGTCAAGGAACTCGTCGACGCCGGCAAGGCGCCCGACCTGGCCCAGATCGGCGCGTACGCCGACTACGCGGACGCGGGCCGGCTCTACAAGGCCGACGACCTGGTCTCCATACCCGTCCAGGCCGACTGGATCCACCAGCTCTCCGACGCGGGCGAGGTCGACGGGGTCCAGTACGGCATGCCGTTCGCCGCCTCCACCCGGCTGCTCTTCTACAACAAGACCCTCTTCACCGAGGCCGGCATCACCCCGCCGACCACCTGGGACGAGCTCGCCACGGACGCCGAGGCGCTGAAGGCCCAGGGCGTGAAGTACCCGTACGCGCTGCCGCTCGGGCCGGAGGAGGCGCAGGCCGAGACCATGCAGTGGCTGCTCAGCGGCGGGGGCGGTTACACCGACACGCTCGGCACGTACAGCATCGACTCCTCGGAGAACACCGGCACCTTCACCTGGCTGAAGAACGACCTCGTCGCCAAGGGACTGACCGGGCCGGTCGCGCCCGGGAAGCTCGACCGGGCCGACGCGTTCGCCGCGTTCGCGAACGGGGACGTCGGCATGCTCAACGGGCACCCCTCGCTGATGAAGATGGCCGCCAAGAAGGGCGTGAAGGTCGGCATGGTGCCGATGCCCGGCAAGAACGGCGAGAGCAAGCTCTCCATGGGCGTCGCCGACTGGATGACCGCCTTCAAGGAGAACGGGCACGCCGAGCAGATCGGCGACTTCCTCGACTTCGTCTACAGCGAGAAGAACGTCCTCGCCTTCTCCCGGGAGTACGACCTGCTCCCGGTCACCAACTCCGCCTCCGCGGTCATGAGCGCGGCGAAGCAGGACGCCGACCTCAAGCCGTTCCTCGACGAGCTGCCGCTGTCCGAGACGTATCCGGTGGGGGAGACGTCCTGGGCGCAGGTCAGCGCGGCCGTGAAGAAGGGCATCGGGCAGGCCGTGGCCTCCGGCGGCAGCCCGGCGACCGTGCTGAGCCGGCTTCAGGCGACGGCTGCGGCGGCGCAGACCGCGGAGTGAGGTTGCCCGTGTCTGCCGGTGTCAGTGGCGGCGGCTAGCGTGCGGGTATGGACGAGGAGCGGGACCTGGATCGCAGGGAGCGGGAGATTCTCGCGCTGGAGCGGCGTGGGTTCAGCGGTCCCGGGCTGAAGGAGCGGGCGATACGGGAGGAGCTGGGGTTGGCGCCGGTGCGCTACTACCAGCTGCTGAACGCGTTGCTGGACGACGCGCGGGCGTTGGCGTTCGACCCGGTGACGGTGAACCGGTTGCGCCGGGTACGGGACGCGCGGCGGGCCGAGCGGTAGGGGCGCCGCCCCCTTTCGGCCCCGTACCAGGGGGTGGGGAAGCGCCGGTAAGGTCGACTCATGGACGTCACTGACCCTCTGCCGACACCTGCGACGCCCGCAGGGCGGGACGGGCTCGACACCCTCCTCGCTCAACCGGGGCGCGCGGTCGTCGCCGTCGACTTCGACGGCACCCTCGCCCCGATCGTGGCGGACCCGGACCAGGCCCGGGCACACCCGGACGCCGTCCCCGCGCTGGCCGCGCTCGCTCCGAAGGTCGCCGCCGTCGCCGTGGTCACCGGCCGCCCGGCCGCGGTGGCCGTTCGGAACGGGGGCTTCGCCGGGGTTCCGGGGCTGGAGCACCTCGTCGTCCTCGGGCATTACGGCGCCGAGCGCTGGGACGCCCGTACGGGAACCGTCAGTGCCCCCGCCCCGCACCCCGGTGTCGCCGCCGCCCTCGCCGAGTTGCCGGGCGTGCTCGACGGGGCCGGTGTCGGGCAGGGGGCGTGGGTCGAGGAGAAGGGGCGCGCGGTCGCCGTACACACGCGTAGGGCCGCTGATCCGCAGGCCGCGTTCGAGGTCCTGCGCGACCCCCTCACCGAGCTGGCCACGCGCCACGGCCTGATCGTCGAGCCCGGCCGGCTCGTCCTCGAACTCCGTCCGCCGGGGATGGACAAGGGCGTCGCCCTCCTGGAGTACGTCCGTGAGATCGACGCCACGTCCGTCCTCTACGCCGGCGACGACCTCGGCGACCTCCCCGCCTTCGCCGCCGTCGAGAAACTCCGCACCGAGGGCACCCCCGGCCTGCTGGTCTGCAGCGGCAGCGACGAGGTCACCGAGCTGCGGGAGCGGGCGGACGTGGTCGTCGACGGCCCGGAGGGGGTCGTAGGCCTGCTGCGAGCCCTCGCGACGCGGCTCGGTTGAGATCCCGGGATCAGGACTCCGGGATCAGGCCTTCAGCGCACCCAGCTGCTCCAGGAACCACTGCGCCGGCGGCAGGGCCGTCGCCGCCGCGGTGAGCCGCTTCGTGCGCTCGGCCCGTTCGCCCGCCGGCATGACGAGCGCCGCGTGCAGCGCGCCCGCCGTCGCGACCACGTCGTACGGGTTGACGGCGATCGCGTCCTCGCCCAGTTCCTCGAACGCCCCCGCCTCCCGCGACAGCACCAACACGCACCCCTCGTCGGAGACCACCGGCACCTCCTTCGCGACGAGGTTCATGCCGTCCCGGATCGGGTTGACGAGGGCCACGTCGGCGAGACGGTACGCGGGCCAGGGAGCGGGCGAAGTCGTCTTTCAGGTGCAGCAGGACCGGGGTCCAGCCCGGCGTGCCGTACGCCGCGTTGATCTCGTCCGCCAGCCGTTGCACCTCCGCCATGTACTCCCGGTACACGGCGAGGTCCTGGCGGGACGGGTAGGCGAACGCCACGTGCACCACCCGCTCGCGCCACTCGGGCTGGTCGTCGAGCAGCTGCCGGTAGGCGAGCAGGCCCCGCACGATGTTCTTGGAGAGTTCGGTGCGGTCGACCCGGACGATCGCCCTCCGCGCGGTTCCGTCCGGCGCCTCGCCGATCTCCGCCCGCAGCGACCCGATCCGCTCCTCGACGTCCGCCTCGTGCGCCCGCTTCCGCAGGAAGTCCGCGTCCGCGCCCAGCCCGTGCACGCCGATCTGCGTGTCCCCGAGTCCCCCGACGAACTCCGTGCAGCACGCGGTGAACGCGTCCGCCCAGCGGTGGGTGAGGAAGCCCAGCCGGTCCGCGCCGAGCATGCCGCGCAGGAGCTGGCCGGCGATGTCGTCCGGCAGCATCCGGAAGTACTCCGGCGGCGCCCACGGCGTGTGGGAGAAGTGGCCGATCCGCAGGTCGGGGCGCAGCTCGCGGAGCATGCCCGGGACCAGGGCGAGGTGGTAGTCCTGCACGACGACCGCCGCGCCCTCGGCCGCGTCCTCCGCCAGCGCCTGGGCGAACGCGCGGTTGTACGTCTCGTACGACGCCCACTGCCGCCGGAACTCCGCGTCGAAGACCGGCTCCAGCGGGGTCTGGTACAGCATGTGGTGGACGAACCACAGCACGGAGTTGGCGATGCCGTTGTACGCGTCGGCGTGCACGTCGGCAGGGATGTCGAGCATGCGGACGCCCGGCTCGCCGACGCCGCGCCGTACCGCCTCGCGGTCGCCGTCGCCGAGCGCCGAGCACACCCACAGCGTGCCCGCGTCGGACCCGATGGCGGACAGACCCGAGACCAGCCCGCCGCCACCCCGTTTGGCGTGGAGCGTGCCGCCCGTACCGTCTGGGCGCACTTCGTACGAAACCGGGCCGCGGTTGGACGCGACGAGTACCTCAGCACTCCGAGCAGCCTGCGTTGAAGCCATACGCCACAACCTAGCCCGGCCCGGAAACAATCAAACGTTCGGGCCTGTCCGGGGGCCGTACACGGGCCCCCGGACGCCGGAACACACCCGGTCAGGCGACCTTTCGATGCGCGTACTCCGCGATCTCCACCATCGGCGGCCGCTCCTCCGTGTCCACGGAGTAGGTGCGCGGCTCGAAGCCGTCCTCGCCCCGCTCGAACTGGGTGAGGGAGGGACGGATCAGGTGCCCGCGGGCCAGCCGGAGCTGGGCCGTGCGGTAGATCGCGGCGGACATGCGGCCCAGTGCCTGGCCGTCCTGGTGGCGGTGCTTGCGCACCCCGACGTCGACCTGGGCGAGCGCGTCGAGGCCCACCAGGTGCAGGGCGTCGACCAGCATGCCCAGCTCCACCCCGTAGCCCACCGGGAAGGGGAGCTGTTCGAGGAGCGAGCGGCGGGCCGCGTACTCACCGCCGAGCGGCTGTACGAAACCGGCCAGTTGCGGCCAGTGCATGTTCAGCAGCGGGCGGGCCATCAGTTCGGTGACCCGGCCGCCCTGGCCGGCAGCGCCGCCGAGGGGACGGTCGTACATCCCCTTGACCAGCTGGACCCCGGGTTCGGTGAGCAGCGGCCCCACGATCCCGGAGACGAAGTCGGAGGAGAACTCCTTCAGGTCGGCGTCGATGAAGCAGATGATGTCGCCGTTGGTGGCCAGGAGCGAGCGCCAGAGCACCTCGCCCTTGCCGGGGGCGATCGGTATGCGGGGGAGTATGTCGTCGCGGTGGACGACCCGGGCCCCCGCGGCGGCTGCCACCTCGGAGGTGCGGTCGGTCGATCCCGAGTCGACGACGACGATCTCGTCGACGAGCGGGACCTGTTGCATGAGGTCGTGACGGATCACGGCGACGATGTCACCGACCGTCTCCTCCTCGTTGAGCGCGGGCAGCACGACACTGACCGACTGTCGCGTGGCGCGTTTCGCTGCCAGGATCTTGTGGAGCGGGCGATCGGTCTTCGACCAGGAGCGAGTGCTCAGCCAACGCTCGACCTCATTCAGCACGGTGCGCGGCTCCTCTGCGTTCTCTCGGCGAGCGTGTGATCCATGCCTCTTGGTGGAACATGTGATCCATCTCGCGGTTCGGACGGCTATCTCAACTGTCCTGGCCTTCGGTTACAGTCTTGAACAACGCTGATGACCATCGCATGTCGGGGTCGGCGTTCCGTTTCAACGATCAACAACTACATACCGCTCATCCAGAGGGGCAGAGGGATACGGCCCGATGAAGCCCCGGCAACCCTCCAGCCGGTCTCGTAGCGATCAGTGACGATCGTTTTCGCGAGGCTTACCGGCTAGGGAAGGTGCCAAATCCGTCTCACGGCGAGATGCGTCGTGAGGAAGATGAGGAGAAAGGGCCTCGCCTCACATGGCTGCGCAGACTGTTGCAAGCACCACGGACACCACCGCGAACGTCCCCGCGGACTCCCCCGTCGACCTCGGCCCCGCCGCAGCGCTCAGCTGCCGCGAATGCGGCCACCGCGTGCCCCTCGGCCCGGTCTTCGCGTGCGAGGAGTGTTTCGGCCCGCTCGAGATCGCGTACGACTTCTCCGCCTACGACACGGAGGAGCTCCGCAAGCAGATCGAGGCGGGACCCGCGAACATCTGGCGCTACGCGCCGCTGCTGCCCGTCCCGGCCGACGTGGCGGACAAGCCCAACATCAACCCCGGCTGGACCAAGCTCGTCAAGGCCGACAACCTCGCCCGCGAGCTGGGTGTCGACGCCGGCAAGCTCTTCGTCAAGGACGACTCCGGCAACCCGACGCACTCCTTCAAGGACCGCGTCGTCGCCCAGGCCATCGAGGCCGCCCGCGCCTTCGACTTCACCACCCTCTCCTGCTCCTCCACGGGCAACCTGGCCGGTGCGGTGGGCGCCGCGGCGGCCCGGGCCGGCTTCCGCTCCTGCGTGTTCATCCCGCACGACCTGGAACAGGGCAAGGTCGTCATGGCCGCGATCTACGGCGGCGAGCTCGTCGGCATCGAGGGCAACTACGACGACGTGAACCGCTTCTGCTCCGAACTGATCGGCGACCCGGCCGGCGAGGGCTGGGGCTTCGTCAACGTCAACCTGCGGCCGTACTACGCCGAGGGCTCCAAGACCCTGGCGTACGAGATCTGCGAGCAGCTCGGCTGGCAGCTGCCGGACCAGCTGGTCGTCCCGATCGCCTCCGGCTCCCAGCTCACGAAGATCGACAAGGGCCTGCAGGAGCTGATCAAGCTCGGGCTCGTCGAGGACAAGCCGTACAAGATCTTCGGCGCGCAGGCCGAGGGCTGCTCGCCGGTGTCCGTCGCCTACAAGGCCGGGCACGACGTCGTGCGGCCCCAGAAGCCGAACACCATCGCCAAGTCGCTGGCCATCGGCAACCCGGCGGACGGGCCGTACGTCCTCGACATCGCGCGGCGTACGGGCGGTGCGGTGGAGGACGTCAACGACGAGCAGGTCGTCGACGCGATCAAGCTCCTTGCGCGGACCGAGGGCATCTTCGCGGAGACCGCCGGTGGTGTGACGGTCGGCGTCGCGAAGAAGCTGATCGAGAACGGGCTGCTGGACCCGACGTTGACCACCGTCGTGCTGAACACCGGCGACGGGCTGAAGACGTTGGATGCGGTGGCGGGTACGGGGCTTACTGCGACCATTCGTCCGAACCTGGAGTCGTTCCGCGAGGCGGGGCTCGTCTAGACCGTCTTCAAGCTGCAGGCCGGTGGGGGCTGGTCGCGCCCCGCGGCGGAGCCGCATATCGATACAGTCCCGCGCCCCTAGGCCCGTATCCCTGACCGGAGGTTTCAATCGTGAGCGTTACCGTCCGCATCCCCACCATCCTGCGCACCTACACCGGCGGCAAGGCCGAGGTCGTCGCCGAGGGGGGCACCCTCGCCGAGGTCATCAGTGACCTGGAGAAGAACCACACGGGTATCGCCGCCCGCGTGCTCGACGACCAGGGCAAGCTGCGTCGGTTCGTCAACGTGTACGTGAACGACGACGACGTCCGCTTCGAGCAGGGACTGGAGACCGCGACCCCGGACGGTGCCGGCGTCTCCATCATTCCGGCCGTTGCCGGAGGCTGATCATTACCGTCGGTAACGGCGGTTACTGAGAGTTCAACGAATTGCCCCCTCCGTGAGAGAAGCGGAGGGGGCAATTCAATGTGGTTGAGCGCGGTACAGTTGGGGAACGCGATGCCGACCTGCGGGTCGTAAGCCCTTGAATTCAACCTTGCACCCGACAAGAAGTAGCCAAAGTGTGTGCTTCTTTCGCGGCTTTTGTGCTTTTTGTGGGGCCCGACTTGCCCCGAATTCGGGTGAATTCTCACCACATTCCGGACCGTGCGCGTCCAGAATTCTCGTCCGATTGACCTGTTGCAGACGGCAGTTGGACAGATACATTCGGCCGCGGTCGACGCGTTCCGGCGCACGCCCCCAACCATGTGGGCGGTGAGGTCTGACCCGGATCCGCGAAGTGCGGATCTGTGCAAGGGCCAGTAATAGGGGAGTTAGGCATGGCTCAGGGCACCGTCAAGTGGTTCAACGCGGAGAAGGGGTACGGCTTCATCGCGGTCGACGGTGGTGCGGATGTTTTCGTCCACTACAGCGCGATTCAGATGGACGGCTACCGCACCCTGGAGGAAGGCCAGCGGGTTGATTTCGAGATCTCGCAGGGCCAGAAAGGGCCGCAGGCGGACATGGTCCGACTGGCGACCGGCTGAAGCACGCGCCGACTGACAGCGACGTTCTTCTGTTCTTCGGAGGGCTCGTATCCCATGGGGAGTCATGGGTTACGAGCCCTTCGGCATGTCCGGCGCCGGGTCCGCGCGGAGGTGCCGACCTCCGAGAGGCGCTTGCACTCGGCAGGGGCGAGTGCTAATCATTGGCGTTAGCACTCTGAAGGTGAGAGTGACAACGAGGACCGGGTCGGTGAGGCCCGCAGGCCATGTGGGGCAAGGAACCACGAGGCAGGCAGGCCGTCCGTCGCGGGCGCCAGCGCGGTCCGGAGAAATCCACCCCCTGTCCGGGAGGACCACTTCACATGGCCAAGATCATCGCGTTCGACGAGGAGGCACGGCGCGGTCTCGAGCGCGGGATGAACCAGCTCGCCGACGCCGTCAAGGTCACCCTTGGCCCCAAGGGCCGCAACGTCGTCCTCGAGAAGAAGTGGGGCGCGCCCACGATCACCAACGATGGTGTTTCCATCGCCAAGGAGATCGAGCTCGAGGACCCGTACGAGAAGATCGGCGCCGAGCTGGTCAAGGAAGTCGCCAAGAAGACGGACGACGTCGCAGGCGACGGAACGACCACGGCGACCGTGCTCGCCCAGGCGCTCGTGCGCGAGGGTCTGCGCAACGTAGCCGCCGGCGCCAACCCCATGGCCCTCAAGCGCGGTATCGAGAAGGCCGTCGAGGCCGTCTCCGGTGCCCTGCTCGAGCAGGCCAAGGATGTCGAGACCAAGGAGCAGATCGCCTCCACGGCCTCCATCTCCGCCGCCGACACCCAGATCGGCGAGCTCATCGCCGAGGCGATGGACAAGGTCGGCAAGGAAGGCGTCATCACCGTCGAGGAGTCCCAGACCTTCGGTCTTGAGCTTGAGCTCACCGAGGGTATGCGCTTCGACAAGGGCTACATCTCGGCGTACTTCGCCACCGACATGGAGCGGATGGAGGCGTCGCTCGACGACCCCTACATCCTCATCGCCAACTCCAAGATCGGCGCCGTCAAGGACCTGCTCCCGCTCCTCGAGAAGGTCATGCAGTCGGGCAAGCCGCTGCTGATCATCGCCGAGGACGTCGAGGGCGAGGCCCTGTCGACCCTGGTCGTCAACAAGATCCGTGGCACCTTCAAGTCCGTCGCCGTCAAGGCTCCGGGCTTCGGTGACCGCCGCAAGGCGATGCTGAACGACATCGCCATCCTCACCGGCGGCGAGGTCATCTCCGAGGAGGTCGGCCTCAAGCTGGAGAACACCTCGATCGACCTTCTGGGCCGTGCCCGCAAGGTCGTCATCACCAAGGACGAGACCACCATCGTCGACGGTGCCGGCTCCTCCGAGCAGGTTCAGGGCCGGGTCAACCAGATCCGCGCCGAGATCGAGAACAGCGACTCCGACTACGACCGCGAGAAGCTCCAGGAGCGCCTGGCGAAGCTCGCGGGCGGCGTGGCCGTCATCAAGGCCGGTGCCGCGACCGAGGTCGAGCTCAAGGAGCGCAAGCACCGCATCGAGGACGCCGTTCGCAACGCGAAGGCGGCCGTCGAGGAGGGCATCGTCGCCGGTGGTGGCGTGGCCCTGCTCCAGGCCTCCTCGGTCTTCGAGAAGCTGGACCTCGAGGGTGACGAGGCGACCGGCGCCAACGCCGTGAAGCTCGCCCTGGAGGCCCCGCTCAAGCAGATCGCCGTCAACGGTGGTCTCGAGGGTGGCGTCATCGTCGAGAAGGTGCGCAACCTTCCCGTCGGCCACGGCCTGAACGCCGCGACCGGTGAGTACGTCGACATGATCGCCGAAGGCATCATCGACCCGGCGAAGGTGACGCGCTCTGCCCTGCAGAACGCCGCCTCCATCGCCGCGCTGTTCCTCACCACCGAGGCCGTCATCGCCGACAAGCCGGAGAAGGCGGGCGCTGCCCCGGCCGGCGGCGGCATGCCGGGCGGTGACATGGACTTCTGATCCTTCCGGGGATCACGAGTTCATCGCAGCACATCGCTGTACGACGCCGAGGGCGGCACTCCCTGGAAGCAGGGGGTGCCGCCCTCCGGCGTGTCCGGGGTCACAGAGGTTGTCGGCGGGGCGGCGGAATGCCGGGTGGGGCGGTCGGGGTTGGGCAGGGAGGACGGTGAATGCGTATGCACATACCGTCCGGAATGTCCCCGTGTTCCATGACCGCTCGACGTCCCCGACCCCTCCGAGGAGCCCTCACTGTGACCGCCACCACCGCCGAGTCCACCTCCCGCGCGGCCCGTATCCTCTCCCGGCCGACTGCGATCAACGGCCTCACCGTCCCGAACCGCATCGCGATGGCGCCCATGACCCGCGCGTTCTCCCCGGGCGGCATCCCGGGCGCGGACGTGGCGTCGTACTACGCGCGCCGCGCCGCCGCGGGCGTCGGCCTGATCGTCACCGAGGGCACCTACGTCGGCCACGAGTCGGCGGGGCAGAGCGACAGCATCCCGCGCTTCCACGGCGAGGAGCAGCTCGCGGGCTGGGCGAAGGTCGCCGCCGACGTGCACGCGGCGGGCGGCACCATCGTGCCGCAGCTGTGGCACATCGGCATGGTGCGCGAGCAGGGCCAGCCGCCCTACGCCGACGCCCCCGCCGTCGGCCCCTCCGGGCTGCGCCTCGGCGCCGACGAGCCCACCGGCAAGGCGATGACCCAGCGGGACCTGGACGACGTCATCGGCGCGTTCGCCGAGGCCGCCGCGGCCGCCGAGCGCATCGGCTTCGACGGCGTGGAGCTCCACGGCGCCCACGGCTACCTCGTCGACCAGTTCCTGTGGGCGGGCACCAACCGCCGTACCGACGCCTACGGCGGCGACCCGGTGGCCCGCGCCAGGTTCGCCGAGGAGCTCGTGGCGGCGGTCCGCGAGACCGTCTCGCCCGACTTCCCGGTCATCTTCCGCTACTCCCAGTGGAAGCAGGAGGCCTACCGCGCCCGCCTCGCCGAGACCCCCGAGGAGCTGGAGTCGATCCTCGCCCCGCTCGCCGCGGCCGGCGTCGACGCCTTCCACGCCTCCACCCGCCGCTACTGGCTCCCCGAGTTCGACGGCTCGGACCTCAACCTGGCCGGCTGGACCAAGAAGCTCACCGGCAAGCCCGTCATCACCGTCGGCTCGGTCGGCCTCGACGGCGACTTCATCAAGGGCTTCCAGGGCGAGGGCGCCCCGGTCAAGGGCATCGACGACCTGCTCGACCGCCTGGAGGCCGAGGAGTTCGACCTGATCGCCGTGGGCCGCGCCCTGCTCCAGGACCCGGAGTGGGCGGCGAAGGTCCTCGCCGACCGCTTCGACGAGCTGAAGCCGTACGACGCGGCGGCGCTGAAGTCCCTGTCCTGACCGGAGGCGCGATCGCTTGCTTGTCCTGAGTCATGGTCAAGAGCAATGATTCAGAAAGGCAACGATCGCGAGGAGCGCGCCGACGATGACGACGACCGAGCCCCGAGACCCCACGACCGACTCCGCCCCGCCTGTGGTCCGTACCGAAGGCGGGGCGGTGCGCGGGCGCCGGGAGGACGGGCTGACCGTCTTCCGCGGCATCCCGTTCGCCGCCCCGCCGGTCGGAGAGGCACGCTTCCAGGCGCCCCGCCCGGCCCCGGCGTGGGAGGGCATACGCGACGCGTACGCCTTCGGCCCGCCGCCCCCGCAGGAGGCGGCGTTCCTCGGCCGGGGCGGCGCGGGCCTGGACGTACCCCTGGGCTACGACTGGCTGACGGTCAACGTCTGGACGCCCGACCCGGACCCGGCCGCCCACCGCCCGGTCATGGTGTGGATCTACGGCGGCGCCTACAAGCTCGGCCACGCCGGCAGCCCCGGCTACGACGCCCGGCACATCGCGCACGACGGTGACGTCGTGGTCGTCTCCCTGAACTACCGCGTCGGCATCGAGGGCTTCGCCCACATCGAGGGCGCCCCCGCCAACCGCGGCCTGCTCGACCAGGTCGCCGCACTTCACTGGGTACGGGACAACATCACGGCGTTCGGCGGCGACCCCGGCCAGGTGACCGTCTTCGGCGAGTCGGCCGGCGCCGGATCGGTGGCGGCGTTGCTGGCCATGCCGAGCGCGTCCGGCCTGTTCCGGCGGGCCATCGCCCAGAGCGTGCCCGGCACGTACTTCTCCGACGCCCTGGCCCGTGACATCGCGACCGCGATCGCGGGGGAGGCGGGACTGCGGCCCACGGTCGCGGAGCTGTCGAGCGTGGATCCGCGCACACTCCCCGCCGCGGGCGAGGCGTTGGGCGGGAAGATGATGCAGTACCTGGACAGGTGGGGCCGGGCCGCCCCGACGCTCACCCCTTTCTCACCCGTGGTCGACGGCGAGGTCCTGCCGGTCACGCCCTGGCAGGCGTTGGCGGCCGGGGCGGGCCGGGACGTGGAGCTGGTCGTCGGCCACAACCGGGACGAGTTCCGGCTGTTCCTGGCGATGGGCGGGCAACTGGGGAACATCACGGAGGAGCAGGCGCGGTGGGCACTGCGGCTGTTCGCGCCGGGGGAGGCGGGTGAGGCGGGTGAGGACGGTTACCGTGCGGCCTTCCCCGACGCCTCGCCGGGTGAACTGTTCGAACGCGTCCAGACCGACTGGCTCTTCGGCATGCCGAGCCACCACCTGGCCGAGGCCCAGCTCGCGGGCGGCGGCCGCGCCCACGTCTACGAGCTGACCTGGACGGCGCCGGGCGGCGGAGGCGCGCTGGGCGCCTGTCACGCGCTGGACATCCCGCTGCTCTTCGGTACGTTCGCCGCCGACATCGGCATCATGCTGTTCCCCGGCGGAGAGGTCCCGCCGGAGGGGCGGGCGCTGTCGTCCCGCTTCCGGGAGTCCTGGACGGCGTTCGCGAGGACGGGCGACCCGGGCTGGCCGGCGTACGACACGCAGCGGCGGCTGGTGCAGGTCATGGATGCTGAGCCGCAGGTCAGGGCGTATCCGGAGGAGGCGTCGAGGCGGCTGTGGGAGGGGTACGAGTTCGCGCCGATGCCGCTGCTGGGCTGACCTCGGAGCCGGGGGCTTCTACAGGTTCCCGAGCGGCTCGATGTCGACGCGGACCGGGGTGCCCCACACCCGCAGGACCTCGTAGTCGGTGAACTCGTGCACGAGCCGGTAGGCCATGGCGGCCCTCGGCCCGCGCCGCTGGGCGGCGAGATACAGCTCGGCCTCGTGCCGGTCCCGGCGCGGGGTCCCGCACAACTGCCACGCCTGTCCGTTCCAGAGCTCCGGCAGCCACCGCTGCTGGGGCTGCGGCCGGTCCTCGCGCACGCCGTAGCGGGAGGGGGTGGGGTCGGTGGGGTGCGGTTGCGCGGAGGGCCCGTTGTACTCCGAGCGGCGGGCCGCGCGGCGCCGGGTCTCGCAGAGCAGGCAGAGATCGTGGGCGTTCTCGTCGACGGGCCCGTTCGGGTGCTCGGGGCATCGCGTGGAGGGCGCGGCCCCGGTGACGCTGTCCTGCAGCAGATCCAGGGCACGCTTGAGATCGGCCTTGACCTCGTGGAGCCGGGTATCCGGGGTGTCCCCGGTGAGGGCCTCGCCGTGCTCCCCGAGGAGACGGAGGGCGCGGCCCAGGGCGGTGAGCTGGGCGTGGTTCATCAGTCGGCGTAGTCCTTGAGCTTTTCGGTGTGCAGGGTGATCCCTACGGGGTGGGGGATCGCCACGGTAGCTCCCCAGGGGTAGGACGAGGACAACTGGTACCGGCCGTCCTTGGGCTCGCTGAAGACCGTGAGGGTGTTGTTGTCGCGGTCGATGAGGAGGTAGACGGGGATGTCGGCCTCCGCGTAGCCGACGGGCTTGTCGATTCGGTCGCGCTGGTCGGTGTCCTTGTCGTGTGAGGTGATCTCGACGGCCATGAGGGCGCCGTCGGTTTCGGACCACTCGCCGTCGCCCTTGAAGTGGTCCACCGGTGCCAGGAAGCCGTCCGTCCGGGCGCGGCCCTTGCGGTACGCCTCCGCCTTGACACCACGCTCGGGCGCGAGGTCCAGGTCGGGGCGATGCTGCATGCACTGGCGCAGCAGCCACATGAAGATCGAAGTGTGGTTGCCGTCCGGCATGGCCTTGACTACTACCTTTCCGTTGATGTACTCCAGCCGCACGGTTTCGGGGGCCACCGCGGCAAGCTCCTCGAATTCGTCGACATCGAGCGGGCCGTGCCGGACGCACAGCCTCCCGCCGAGGAACTCCAAGCGGTTCCGCAGCTCCCTTGGAGCCCGGCGGACGAGTTCTTCGAAGTCCTCGACGGACATCTGCGGGCGCTCAGCGGTGTCAGGGGTCATGGCGTTGCCTCCTTCCTCACATCGTGCCCTGGAATGGTCATGTCGGACCGTAGGAGCAGTCACACGAGTGTCCTTTCACGTCGTTGGGACATTGCGGCACGGATGCCTGCCGCGTGAGCGTGGATGGCGGGGGCGGGCAGGGGCGCGTTGAGGTGATCCGGGGCGCGCTCGCCCCGGCATGTGCCGCACATGCCGCCCGGCAGGGCCTCGGCGCGGCCCGGGGCGCGGCACTTCGCGCACTCCAGGATGCGGAGGGGTGGGCGGGGTGCGGGCTCTGGCTCAGGCTCCGGCGGGAGCTTGGTGGTCAGGCGCTTGTGGAGGAAGGCGGCCGGGCTGTGGACCGGGACGGGGAGGCCGGAGGTCAGGGCGTGGCGTACGACTGTGTCGGTGGCGCCGCGGGCGTACCACTCGGTGACCAGGGGAGCGAGGGCCGCGCAGTCGGCGGCGGAGAGGGAGAGCGCGGGGGTTTCGCGACCGAGGGCCGCGAGGAGGATGTAGGCGCGGGAGCGGGTCGGCGGGGACGGCCGGGATTCTTCCGGCGCGTCACCTCGTGCGAAGGCCGCCCACCAGTCGTCGTCGCGCGCGGTACGGGACCACCACGATCGGGTGATCCAGCGGGAGCCGGAGGACTCGATGGTCAGATGTTCGCGCCCCCGTCGCAAGTGGCCTGCCTGCTGGAGGCGGTTGAGGGCGGTGCGGAGGGCGCACTGTCCGTACGGCAGCACCTTGGCCAGCGTCTTTACGGAGATGTCGGCGCCGTCGGGGAGACGGTCGATGAACGCGGCGATGGCGGCTTCGCGGGGCGGGAGGTGGGCGAAGTCGGCCGCGGTGCGGGGGCGTTGGTCGGGTGCGGAGCGTTTTCCGTAACCCGGACTGGCCATCGGGTGGGAGAGGGCGTGCGCGGGCAGGAAGGCAGCACTAAGCTGGGCGTCAGCCATGGGGATCGAACTGTTCCTTCGATCTCGTAGGTCAAGCCCCCGCAGGTGTTGCTAGCACCTGGCGGGGGCTGTTCTGTCTCGTTATCCGGGCACGCTAGACGATCGTGACTCTGCGTGGCAAGCCGAACGCGTCAAGTCAACACGCGGGGTGGGAGGGCGGGTTGGGGCCCGCCACCCATTCCTCAGAAAGAGGGCTCGGAGCTGGAGGCTTGAGCTTCGGGGCCGGTCAGCCCATGCTCTTCGCGCCGTCCAGGGACTCGCGGATGATGTCGGCGTGGCCCGCGTGCTGGGCGGTCTCGGCGGCGATGTGCAGCAGCACCCTGCGGGCCGACCACCGAGCCCCGGGCTCGTTCCATGGAGCCTCGGGCAGCGGGTGCGTGGAGTTCAGGTCGGGCAGGGTCGTGACCAACTCGTCGGTCCGGCGGGCCGTCTCGTCGTAGTCGGCCAGCACACCGGCCAGCGTCTCGCCGGGCAGCATCCGGAAGTCGTCGGCCCGCCGGGCGAAGTCGGCCTCGGTCATGGCGGTGAAGTCGGGCATGGCGGACGGGCCGTTGAGGATGAAGTCCGCCCAGTGCCGCTCCACCGATGTGACGTGTTTGATCAGGCCGCCCAGGCACAGCGCGCTGGCGGTGGTCCGCCGCCCGGCCTGCTCGTCGGTGAGGTCGCGCGTCGTGAAGCGCAGGAAGCGCCGGCTGTGGGCCAGCGCTTCCAGCAGGTCGGTGCGCTCGTCGGTGGTGATGGCGTGTGTGGTGTCGGTCATGGGGTCACGCTAGGAGTCGTAGAGGTCAGATCCTGACCTCTACGACCGCCTCGACGAATGCCGACCAGGTCTGCGCCCGGAACGCGAGCTTCGGGCCGTGGGGGTTCTTGGAGTCGCGGACGGGGATGAGGGCGGGGAGGTGGTCGTGGGTCACTTCCAGGCAGTTGTCACCGCTGCCACCGCTGTAGCTGGACTTGTGCCAGGTCGTTGCGTCCAGGTCGTACTCAGGGATGCTCCTCATGGGCGTAATCCTGCGCCATCGCCTCGATCAAGGCCAGGGACTTCCCCGGCGAGAGGGCCGAGGCCGTGAGGAGGTCGTAATAGTGCCGGTAGCGCGACACGGTGGCGGGGTCGTCCTCCAGTCGTCCGGTGCCGACACCTTCGAGGTAGACCAGTGCAGGCGCGTCGTCGCAGTCCATCAGCTTGACGCACCCCTGCATCACCGGGTGTGCCCCCGCGTCGAACGGAAGCACCTGGACGATGGCCCGGTTCCGGCGCATCAGGCCGGAGATGTGGTGCAGCACCTCTGCCATCACGGCGCGCTCCCCCGTCACTCGACGCAAGGCGGCTTCGTCAATCACCGCCCACAACAACGGCCTTGTTGGATCGTCGAGGATGCGGGCCCGCTCCATCCGGGCCACGACCAGTTCCTCGATGGCCTCCTCCGGTGCTGTCGGCTGGTATGCGCGGCACACGGCCCGTGCGTAGGCGGGAGTCTGGAGCAGGCCGGGGATCAGCATCGACGCGTACTCCCTGATCGCCGTAGCCCCCTCCTCTGCCTCCGCCGCCTCGGCAAAGTGCTCCGGATACTTCGACTTGGCCGACGCCCCGCAGTTCCTGGCGAAGAAGTCCTCCGTCCCCAGCACCTCGTCCAGCATCCGCGCGTACTCGGGTTGCATCCGCCGCGTACCCGCCTCCAACTGCCCGATGAACGAGCCGCTGCTGAAGAGGCGTAGGCCGAGGTCCTCCTGGCTCAGGCCGGCTTTCTCTCTCGCGTGGCGGAGTTCGGCGCCGAGCAGGGCGCGAGGTGAGGAGGAGGGGTCGAGGTCCTTCGGTCCTGGCATGTCTGGCGACTCCCTGTCCCACAGCAGAGGTTGTTGGAGCATCCGGTATGGCCAGGTTAGAAGCGTGGCGGCCACGTTGTGTTGCGAACCGGGAACTCAGCGTGGAGGTAGTGAGATGGCCGTGCGGTCGACCGAAGAAGTCGTGGAGTTGGTGCGGGAGGCCCTCGTGGGCGTCGGTATCGTCCTGCCGTCCCTACGCATCGACCCAGTGACCGGCGCGAGCGACGAGCCGTTCGCCCTCGTCGAGCTCGGGCGCTGCAACGTCCGTACCGCCGAGCGGCTCGCCTCCGTCCTGCGTGGGGAGCGGCCCGCGGTCGGTACACATGTCGTGGACGTGCGGGACGGGCGGCTCGGGGAGGTGATGGGGCATGTCGGTGGGCGGGTGCAGTTGCGGCCCGTCGCCGGCGGGCGGGAGTGGGACTGTCCGCCGGAGTCGACGGGCCCCGCGCTGCAGGAGGAGGTGCTGCGGGCGCGGGTCCGCAGGGTCAACAAGGAGGGGCGGCTGCCCTGTTGAGGCGGTCGTACTGGTCCCGGGTCAGCCGGATGTCCGCCGCCGCCACGTTGTCCTCCAGGTGACCGATGCTCGCCGTCCCCGGAATCGGCACCGTCACCGGCGAGTGGGCGAGCAGCCAGGCCAGGGCGACCTGGGTCGGGGTCGCCTCCAGCTCGGATGCGACCGCCGTGATCTCGGGGTCCTTTTCCGCCGCGCCCGGCGCCACGGGCCGCCACGGCAGGAAGGCGATGTCCGCCGCCTCGCACGCCTTGAGTACCGGCTCGTACTCGCGGTCGAGGACGTTGTAGCGGTTCTGGACGCTCGCGATGTCGACGATCGTGCGGGCCTCGGCCAGCTCCGCGACCGTCACCTCGGACAGGCCGATCCGGCCGATCTTGCCTTCCGAGCGGAGGTCGCCCAGCGCGCCCAGCTGGTCGGCGAGCGGGGTGTCCGGGTCGATGCGGTGGAGTTGGAGGAGTTCGACGCGGTCGGTGCGCAGGCGGCGCAGGGCTTCGTCCACCTGGGTGCGCAGGGAGGCCGGGCGGGCGTCGTAGGACCAGTCGCCCGACTCTGTTCGTACGACGCCGACCTTGGTGGTGACGAGGAGGTCGGCGGGGTAGGGGTGCAGGGCCTCGGCGACGAGCTCCTCGTTGGCTCCCCAGTCGTACAGGTGCGCCGTGTCGATGAGGGTGACGCCCAGTTCGACCGCCCGCCGGAGCAGCGCGACGGACGCGGCGCGGGCGTCCTCCGGTTCGGTCGGCAGTCGCATCGCGCCTAATCCGAGCCGGCGTACCTCCAGGTCTCCGCCGATACGGAACGTGGTCGTGGGCTTCATGTGGTTTCCTCCCCCTGAGCGAACGCCCAAGCTAACAAGGCCAGTTGGCGCATCAGCCAGCAGCCGCCAATGCCGCCCGCAGATGCCCGTCCGACTCCTCCAGAAGGCGGGCCGCCGTCGGGCCGTCGACGTCGGCCAGGATCGTCAGGATGGCGTGCTTCACCTCGCCGTCGGTGGCGGCGAGGGCTCGCTCGATCTCCTCGTCCGCCGCGCCGGTGGCGATCGCGACGATGCGGCGGGAGCGGGCGCGCAGCTTCTCGTTCGAGGCGCGTACGTCGACCATGAGGTTTCCGTAGGTCTTGCCGAGGCGGATCATCGTGATCGTCGACAGCATGTTGAGGACGAGCTTCTGGGCCGTGCCCGCCTTGAGACGGGTGGAGCCGGTGAGGAGCTCGGGGCCGACGACGATCTCGATGCCGTGCTCGGCGGCCGCCGCGAGCGCGCTGTCCGCGTTGCAGGCCAGGCCGATGGTCAACGCGCCCTGCTCGCGGGCGTGTTCGACCGCGCCGATGGCGTACGGGGTGCGGCCGGAGGCGGAGACGCCGACCACCGTGTCGGCCGGGGTCAGCGCGAGGGCGTCGAGGTCGGCGCGGGCCAGTTCCGCCGAGTCCTCGGCCCCCTCGACCGAGGTGACCATGGCTTCCCGGCCGCCCGCGATGAGGCCCACGACCTGGGACGGGTCCGTGTTGAAGGTCGGCGGACACTCGGACGCGTCCAGCACGCCGAGTCGTCCGGCGGTTCCGGCGCCGGCGTAGATCAGCCGGCCGCCGCGACTCATCCGCTCGGCGACGGCGTCGATCGCGGCGGCGATCTGAGGAAGCCGCCGGGTGACCGCGTCCGGCACGGAGGCGTCCTCGACGTTCATGAGGCGGGCGATGTCGAGGGTGGGCAGCCGGTCGATGTCTGCGAGTTCGGGGCGGAAGGCCTCGGTGGTGAGGGATTCCAACTGGGCCTGGAGATCACCGGGATCGGAGGTCGAGGTCATGGTGGGAGTCGGCTCTTTCCGATGTGCGGGATGTGCGGGATGTGCGGGATGTGCAGGATGCTCACGGTGTGCATGCTGTGCATGCTGTGCATGGTGTGCGGGGTGATCGGGTCTATCGCCGGTGCCGGTGCGCCAGCGCCTCGTAGGAAGCCGCGAGTGCCGGCCCCGCCGTGTCGTACGTCTGCTGCGCGACCCCGACGAACAGACAGTCCACCACCAGCAGTTGGCTGGTACGGGAGGACATGGCCGCCGGCCGTAGCTCACTCTCCCGCGCGGTGGACGTCGTCAGCACATGGTCGGCGTACTGCGTGACGGGTCCGTCGGGCCGGCCGGTGATCGCCACCGTCGTCGCCCCGTGCTCGAAGGCGACCCGCAGCGGCTCGATGACGTCGCCGGTCGAGCCCGAGTGCGTGATCGCTATCGCCACGTCCCCCGCCCGCAGCTGCACCGCGTTCGTGACGGCGAGGTGCGGATCGCTGTGGGCGTGGGCCATCAGCCCTATCCGCAGCAGCTTCTGGGTGAGGTCCTGGGCGACCAGCCCGCTCGCCCCGATGCCGTACACGTCCGTCCGCCGCGCCCCGGCCAGTGCGGACACCGCCGCCGCGAGCTGCACGGTGTCCAGGCCGGCCGCCGTGTCGGCGAGGGTCTGCTGCTCGTCGTACGCGAGTTTCGTCACGACGTCGGCGATCGGGTCGTCCACCGCTATGTCCGTCGTGATGGCGGGCGCGCGGCCGGAGGCCTGCTGGGCGGCGAGGCCGGCGAGGGCGAGGCGCAGGTCGCGGTAGCCGGGGTAGCCCAGGATGCGGGCGGTGCGTACGACGGTCGCCTCGCTGGTGCCGGTGAGTTCGGCGAGGCCGGTGACCGTGAGGGCGGCGCAGCCGGCGGGGTCCTTCGCGACGGCCTCGGCGACGCGCTGCATGGAACGGGTCATCGAGGGGGCGAGGGTGCGCACCTTGGCGGCGAGGCTGTTGCCGAAAATTTCCTTCACGTTCTGGGTCACATATGAAAGATATTTTCGGCTCGGTGTTGTGGTCAAGAGTGCGCACAATGGGTGCATGGACCCCATCAGCCCCCTGGAACAGGCGTTGCACGCGGCACGCGCCCTCGTGCTCGCCGACCTCGCCGCGGGCGAGGTGGCCGCCGCGGACGTGGTGTCGATGGTCGAGGACTCCGTCGTGCAGCGGCGCTGGTGGGTCGAGCAGTGGCCGGACGGCGTGGCATTCGTGGCCGGACTGGTCGCCCAGGACGTCCAGGACTCGCTGCTCGAGCGGTACGGCCGCTGGCCGCTGTGCCCGGTGTGCGGCACCGGCGACCCGCACGCGCTGGAGGTCGAGCCGGAACTCGGGCCCGACCCGCACTGGGTCTGCCACAAGGCGGGCGTGAAGGTGGCCGCGGTGGGGGCGCTCGGGTCGGCGACCGGCGGGGCGTCGTCCTCGTGAGGCTCTCGTGACGGTGTACATCGACCCGCCCACCTGGCCGGGCCACGGGCGCATGTGGTCCCACCTCGTCAGCGATGTCTCGTTCGCCGAACTGCACGCCTTCGCCGACGAGTTGGGCGTGCCCCGGCGGGCCTTCGAGCGCGACCACTACGACATTCCCTCGCACCGGTACGCGGACGTGGTGGCCGCGGGAGCGGTGGAGGTCAGCAGCCGTGAGGTGGTGCGGCTGCTGCACGGGGCGGGGCTGCGGAGGCCGAAGGGGCGGGAGCAGCCGCGCAGTTCGTAGCCCGAAACGGCGGGGTCAGCCGCGCAGTTCGTAGGCGTGCAGCCCCTCTTCGTCGAGGTCGTCGTTCACCTGTACGAAGCCGGCGCGGGCGATCACCGCCGGGGAGGGGGTGTTGTTCGGCTCGATGGTCGCGAACAGGGCCCGTACCTCGTCCCGGGCCAGCGCCCACGCGCACAGCGTGCGCAGCGCCTCGGTGGCGTAGCCGTTGCCGCGGGCGCCCGCCACCAGGTCGTAGCCGACCTCCGCCGTGCCCTCCTCGTCCGGGGCGCCGTGGAAGCCCATGCCGCCGATCGCGCGGCCGTCCTCCCGGCGTACAAGGACGTAGAGGCCGAACTCCGGGCGGTACACGCCCGCTTCGTAGGCCTTCAGCATCATCCCCGCGGCCTCCAGCGTGCCCTCGTAGGGCCCGCCCTCCAGCCAGTCGAAGCCTCCGTCGCCGCCCGCGCACAGGTCCGCGGCGGCCGCGGGCGGGACGCCGTGCAGGGTGAGGCGTTCGGCGGGGATGCGTATGGGGGCGTCGCCCACGGAGTGTGATCCTTCCGGCAGAGGTCCGGGCCTATGACGCTACTCCGGCCGGGCTCACGACGTGAGCAGATCCAGCTCGGCGGCAAGGTTGTAGCGGGCCGTCGCCTCCCACTCCGCCTCCCCGTACGGCGTCCTGAACAGCCGGGGCAGGGCGAGGAGTTGGCGCAGGATCGCGGCGCGGCCCTCGCGGAAGGCGTCCGGCGGGACGAAGCCGTACTCCTCGCGGACTGCGGCCGTGTACGCGGCGTAGGCCGATGGCGGCGCGGCGAGGATCGCCAGGTCCGAGTCGCAGAGGACCTGGCCGTCGGGGTCGTCGTCGGCCGGGTCGTGGGTGGTGGTGAGGCGGACCAGACGGGCGACCTCGGCGGTCTTCTCCGCCGCGAGCCCCGCCTCGGGGAGGGCGCGTTCGGCGAGGCTGGCCGAGCGTTCCTCGTTCTCGGAGCGGTCGGGCAGGTAGACCGCGTCGTGGAACCAGGCGGCGAGGCGTACGACGTCCGGGTCGGCGGCGTGCTTCTCCAGTACGTCGACGTGGTCGAGGACCGCGGTGAGGTGGGCCAGCGTGTGGTAGCGGCGCTGCGGCTCCTGCCAGCGGGCCAGCAGGTTGTCGGCGTACGGGGCCGGGTCGGGGCCGGTGGTGTCGTGGCCCCGGGCTCCTTCCAGGGCACGGACGAAACGGGTGCGCAGGGCGTCGGGATCGGCCATGTGCCCATTCTCCCCTCGACCGCTATCGGCCCCTAGCGTGGGACCCATGACTTCTGCGACTTCTGACGACGAACGCGACCCCGAACTGCCCGGCCGGATTCTGACCACCGAACGGGACGCCCTCGTGCCGCTGCTGCGGGCCCGGCCGGACGCGGACTTCACGCTGCCGGCCGCCGCGTGTCCGGGCTGGACCGTGCGGGACGTGCTCGCGCACTGTTCGGCCGCGCTGATGCGGGTGGTGGAGAGCAGGTACGAGAAGGACGTCTTCTCGCCCGAGTCGAACGACCGGGACATCGCCGAGCGGGCCGAGTGGCCGAACCAGCAGGTCGTGGACGAGCTGGAGCGGGGGATGACGGAGGCGGGACCCGTGATCGCCGGGGCGGGCGGGGTGCTGGACGTGATCGCGCTGGGCGAGTGGGTGCACGCCGGTGACGTGCTCGAAGCGCTCGGCGAGCCGGGGGCGTACGAGGGACCGGGGCTGCCGGACGCGCTGGCACTGCTGGTCCGTCTCACCCGGGAGCGCGACCACGTGCCGCTCCACGCCGACCTCGACGACGTCGACGAGCCGCTGCGGCTGGGCGGGGTTCCCGGGGGGCGGCCCCCGGCGCGGTACATCGGCGACGCCGCCACCCTCGTACGGCTGTATGCGGGGCGTTCGGCGGCGGGGGTGTCGTACGAGCTGGCGGGGGCGAAGGAGGAGGAGCTGAACATCTTCGGGTGATCGGGGCCCCGTGGTGGCGGCCCCGGAGTCCTGGCTCAGGCACCGGCCGCAAGGCGGTCGCGGAGGCTCGGCGGTCGGCGGTCGGCGGTCGGCGGTCGGCAGGCTGCGGGCTGCGGGTAGGGGCGAGGGTCCTGTGCACTACGCCAACGGAAACGCCGACCGCTGCGGCGATCTCGTGGCTGTGCTGTGACCGGCCGCGGGCCCGGCCGTAATTCGCTTGCCCTGGCCACGGGTCAACGCATGCACTGTGGCCGGACATCACGAGTCGTGGTGCCGGTATTCGAGGAGGCAGCGGCGCCAATGGAGATTCGTCCCACGACCGATGAGGACCTTGACGTCTTCGTCGACACGGTCCATGCCGCGTTCGGGCACTTTCGGGAAACTCCCGTCGAGGGCGGCGGTCTTTGGTGGTCGGCGCTCGAAACGGACCGCTGCCTGCTCGCTTTGACGGCGGACGGGCGGCCCGTCGGCACCGCCGCCGCGCACTCCTTCGAGCTCACCCTGCCCGGTGAGACCTTCGTCCCGGCCGCCGGGGTGACCGCCGTCGGCGTCCTGCCCTCGCACCGGCGCCAGGGCGTGCTCAGCGCGATGATGCGGCATCAGCTCGCCGAGGTGCGGGCCCGCGGGGAGTTCCTCTCCGTGCTGCTGTCCTCCGAGGCCACGATCTACGGCAGGTTCGGCTACGGACCGGCGACCTACACGGCGCGGCTGACGGTGCCGCGCCACAAGGCCGCCCTCGCCGTTCCCCGGGCACGCGGAGGGGCCGACACGCCGACGACCGGCTCGGACACCGGCTCGGACAGCTCGGACACCGGCTCGGTCGAGGTGCTGCGTCGTGCCGAGTGCGGCGAGATCCTGGAAGAGGTCTACGACCGGTATCGCCGCGCCCAGCCCGGCGCGCTGTCCCGGCCGCACCGCTGGTGGGCCTTGCGCGCGGGACAGCCCCCGATCTCGCCGGCGCTGCGCTATGTCGCCGTTCACCGTGACACCGAGGGCGTCCCGGACGGGTACGCCAGCTACTCGATCGAGTCCGGCACCCTGACGGTCGACGAGACCATCACCACCGACGACGCCGTCTTCACGGCCCTGGCCCGGTTCGCACTCGGACACGACCTGGTCTCTCAGATCGTGTTCCAGCACGTCCCGCCCGAGCATCCGCTGCGCTGGCAGCTCGCGGACTTCCGCGCCGGCGAGGTGAGCGGCGCCATGGACTGGCTCTGGGTGCGGCTGCTGGACGTCCCGGGTGCGCTGACGGCGCGCGGCTGGTTCATGGACGGCGAGCTCGTCCTCGACGTCGAGGACCCGTTCCTCGGCGAGCACGGCCGCTACCTGCTGACCGTCCGGGACGGCAAGGCCGACTGCGTCCCGACGGACCGGGAACCCGACCTGTCCCTGGACATCAGCGACCTGGGCTCGGTCTACCTCGGCGGCACCGCCCCGAGCACGCTGGTGCGTGCCGGACACATCCGGGCCCACCGCCCGGGTGCGGCCACCCTCGCTGACGCCCTCTTCCGCGCCGAGCGTTCCCCGCACTGCCTGCACTGGTTCTGACCGCGCGCCCGCCGGCCCCTTCCAGGCGTACTCTTGGATTGGACTAGACCTGTAGCCAGTCCTGCAGCGAGTCCTGTAGCCAGTCCTGTAGCCGCCGAAGAATGGGGTCCCATGAGCAAGCGTGCAGTCCTGGAGGTGATCGCCCTCGGTGTCGAGGACGCGGTCGCCGCCCAGGCCGGAGGCGCGGACCGGCTTGAGCTGGTCACCGACATCGCGGCCGACGGGCTGACCCCGTCGGCCGGCACGGTCGCCGGGATCCGGGCCGCCGTCGACATCTCGCTGCGCGTGATGCTGCGCCCCGCGGACGGGTTCGCGGCGGGAGCCGCCGAGGACGTCGACCGGCTGGTGCGAGTTGCCGGGGAGCTGCGGGCCGCGGGCGCCGAGGAGTTCGTGCTCGGGTTCCTCGACGCCGACGGCGGAGTGGACCTCGCCACCGTGGAGCGCCTGGCCGGCGAGCTGGACGGCTGCCGGTGGACCTTCCACCGCGCCATCGACCACTGCGCCGACCGGGACGCCCTGCGCAAACAGCTGGACGGTCTGCCCGGCCTCGACACCATCCTCACCGCCGGTTCGGCGGCCGGCGTGGACGACGGACTCCCCACACTGCTCGCCGAGGCGGGGCGCAGGCGGAGCGGGGAGCCGGGCTACGAGCAGCGGATCCTGGTCGGCGGCGGTCTGCGCCTGGACCACGTGCCTACGCTCCGGGCCGCCGGGATCGACGCCTTCCACATCGGCGGCGCCGCCCGGCCGGACGGCTGGGAGCGGCCGGTGTCGGTGGCGGCTGTCGCGGAGTGGCGGCGGGTGCTGGACGCGGAGGGCGTCCTCAGCTGAGGAGGCCGAGCTCAGCCGAGCTCAGCCGAGCTCAGCCGAGCTGCGGCGGCAGCGGTGCCGCGTGCGTCACGATCAGGCCCGACACCGCTCGGGTCAGGGCCACGTACAGGCGCCGAAGGCCGGTGCGTTCGTCGGGTTCGCCGTCGACCACGGCCTGGGGTTCGTCGAGGACGACGTAGTCGTACTCCAGGCCCTTGGCGAGGGAGGCGGGGACGAGGGTGAGGCGGGTCTCGCGTGTCGTCTCCTCGCCGGGGGCCAGGTGCCCGATCCCGGCCGCCGTGAGTGCCTCCGCCAGCGCCGGGACGCGGGCGTCGGCGGCGATCAGGCCGGTGGAGCCCTCGTTGCGCAGCAACTCCTCGCAGGCGGCGACCACTTCGCCTGTGCCGTCGATCCGGCGGACGTCGAAGAAGCCCGGGTTCTCGCGGACCGACGCGACCGGGGTCAGGCTCGGGGCGATGTGCGGGAGGAGGCGGGAGGCGTAGGTGATGACGTCGGTCGGTACGCGGAAACCGGCCGTCAGCTCCTCGATCACGCCGTCCGGCTTGCCGAGGTGCGCGAGGGCCTCGTCCCAACTCCGGGTCGCCCAGGGGGTGGTGCCCTGCGCGAGGTCGCCCAGGACGGTGGCCGAGCCGGTCGTGCAGCGGCGGCCGACGGCCCGGTACTGCATGGGGGACAGATCCTGCGCCTCGTCCAGGACGACATGGCCGAGGGAGTGCGTGCGCTGGACGAGGTCGTTGGCCTCGTCGATCAACACCGCGTCCGCGGGCGCCCACTTGGCGGACTTCACGCTGCGGACCGGCTTCGCCCACAGGATCGTCTTCTGCTCGTCCTCGGTCAGGATCCCCTCCGCGTGTACGGCGAGGAAGTCCGCGTCCGTGAGCAGCCGCAGGACGAGTTTCGCCGGGTCGACGGGCGGCCAGACCTGCTTGACGGCCGCTTTCACGGCCGCGTTGCGGGCCACCGCGTCCTGCACCCGGTCGTCCGGGGCCTCGCCGGAGCGTTCCATCTGGACCAGCACCGCGTGTGCGATGCGCTGCGGGAGGGCATCGCGCGCGGCACCGTAGCGGATGTTCCGGTCGAGCAACTCACGGACGATGTCCTCTAGTTCGTACGCCGGGACCCGCCAGCGGCGTGAGCCGCGCACGACGACGACCGGCTCGGTCGGCATGGTCACGTGCGAGTAGACGGCCCTGCGCAGTACCTCCGCCATCCTCGCGTCGCCCTTGATGACCGCGGCCGCCGCATCGTCCGTACCCCGCACCTCCGCGTTCCCGGAGACCAGGTCGTCGACGGTGGCCTGCTGGACCGCCAACTCACCGAGGGCCGGGAGTACTTGCTCGATGTAGTGCAGGAAGGACCTGTTCGGTCCGATGACGAGGGTGCCGGTGCGGGCGAGCCGGTCCCGGTGGGCGTAGAGGAGGTACGCGACCCGGTGCAGGCCGACGGCCGTCTTTCCGGTCCCCGGCCCTCCCTGCACGCACACCGTGCCGCCCAGCCCGGCGCGCACGATCTCGTCCTGCTCGGGCTGGATGGTCGCCACGATGTCGCGCATCGGGCCCACACGCGGGCGCTCGATCTCCTGCTGGAGCAGCTTGCTGGTGGCCGCCGCCTCCGCGGGGTCGGACAGGTGCTCGTCCTCGTACGCCGTCAGGTCGCCGCCGGTGTAGCCGAAGCGGCGGCGCAGCGCGATGTCCATCGGGTTCTTCTTGGACGCCCGGTAGAAGGGCTGGGACACCGGTGCGCGCCAGTCGATGACCATCGGGTCGCCGTCGTGGTCGTGCACGTGCCGGCGCCCGATGTAGAAGCGCTCGCCCTCCGCCCCCTCGGCCGTCTCGGCGCCGGGAGCGTGCAGGTAGTCGAGCCGGCCGAAGAACAGCGGGGTGTGGCTGAGGTCGGCGAGTGCCTTGATGCGCTCGCCGATCTGGCGCTCCAGGATCTGGGCGTTGACCCAGTTCGCGGTGACGTCGCTGATGTCGAGGGACTCGGCGTCCTCGCGCATCGCGCGCAGGGCGGCGCGGGACTCGGCGAGATGGGAGCGTTCGCGGGCGAGGGGGTCGTCGACGCGCGTGGGCGGGGTCGTGGACGGGCTGGACAAGGCGGTGCCTCCGGAAGGACCTGCTGGAGAGGTGGCTGAGTCGCTTCGCAGCTTCGGGATGCCGACCGGTTTCCGTCCGGCCGACGGCACTCCGTGGGGAGGCGGGCAAGAGCGGAGATTGTAGGTGAGCGGTGCGTCCGGGAGCGAATGGTTTTCCGCACCCCTGAGCGATTGGCTTTGGCCGCCTTCTGAGCGGATGGCTTTGGCGGCCCCCTGAGCGAGTGGCCTTGGCCGCCCCCTGAGCGAGTGTCTCCCCGACCCCTAGGGGACGCCCCCTCCCCCCTGAGGGTGGCTGCTCGCCCCGAAGTACTACGCGCCGACCATCCAGGTTCGCCCCGCAGACCGATGCCGTCCTTATGCCCGGAAAGCCACCATGGAGACATGAGCGCAGCAACCGTCACCCCAGTCCAGCGCCCGCCCCGCCCGGCCGGCGCCACCTCCGTCCTCGGCAGCCACCGTCACGTCCTCGGCGACGCCCTGCGTGCCGTGAGGGTGTTCGCGGGCGCCGCCCTGGACGTCGTCATCCTCGGGGAGTACGCCGAGGAGGCGGGCGTCCGCCGCAAGTAACGGCCCGCCTCCTGGGCGTTCAGCTGTCCGCGAGCAGCTCGTCCGCGTCCACGATCCGGTAGGCGTAGCCCTGTTCCGCCAGGAACCGCTGCCGGTGCGCGGCGAAGTCCTGGTCGATGGTGTCCCGGGCGACCACGGAGTAGAAGTGGGCCTGGTGACCGTCCGCCTTCGGCCGCAGCACCCGTCCCAGCCGCTGCGCCTCCTCCTGCCGTGACCCGAAGGTCCCCGACACCTGGATGGCGACCGTCGCCTCGGGCAGGTCGATGGAGAAGTTCGCCACCTTCGACACCACGAGCACACTGATCTCGCCCTGCCGGAAGGCCTCGAAGAGCTTCTCGCGCTGCGCGTTGGAGGTCTCGCCCTTGATCACGGGCGCGTCGAGGTGTTCTCCCAGCTCGTCGAGCTGGTCGATGTACTGCCCGATGACGAGGATCTGCTGCCCGGCGAACCGCCGCACGATCGCCTCCGTCACCTTCCGCTTCGTCGCGGTCGTCGCGCAGAAGCGGTACTTCTCCTCGGTCTCGGCGGTGGCGTACGCGAGCCGCTCGGCATCCGTGAGGTTCACCCGCACCTCCACACAGTCCGCGGGCGCGATGTACCCCTGCGCCTCGATCTCCTTCCACGGCGCGTCGAACCGCTTCGGCCCGATGAGCGAGAAGACGTCGGACTCCCGCCCGTCCTCCCGCACGAGCGTCGCCGTCAGCCCCAGCCGCCGCCGGGCCTGCAGATCCGCCGTGAACTTGAAGACCGGCGCCGGCAGCAGATGCACCTCGTCGTAGAGGATCAGCCCCCAGTCCCGGGAGTCGAACAGCTCCAGGTGCTGGTAGACACCCTTCCGCTTGGTCGTCAGCACCTGGTACGTGGCGATGGTGACGGGCCGGATCTCCTTCTTCGTCCCGCTGTACTCGCCGATCTCCTCCTCGGTCAGCGAGGTCCGCTTCACCAGCTCGTGCTTCCACTGCCGGGCGGAGACGGTGTTCGTGACGAGGATCAGCGTGGTCGACTTCGCCTGGGCCATGGACCCGGCCCCGACCAGCGTCTTTCCGGCACCACAGGGGAGTACGACGACCCCCGACCCGCCGTGCCAGAAGTTCTCCACGGCCTGCTTCTGGTACGGGCGCAGCGCCCACCCGTCCTCGTGCAGCTCGATCGGATGCGCCTCGCCGTCGACGTACCCGGCGAGATCCTCGGCCGGCCAGCCCAGCTTCAGCAGCGTCTGCTTGATCTGCCCGCGCTCGGAGGGGTGCACGGCGACGGTGTCGGGGTCGATGCGGTTGCCGACCAGCGGGGCGACCCGCTTCGAGCGCAGGACCTCCTCGAGCACCGGCCGGTCGGTGGAGGTGAGGACCAGTCCGTGCGCCGGGTGCTTGGACAGGGTCAGGCGGCCGTACCGGTCCATCGTCTCCGCGATGTCCACGAGCAGCGCGTGCGGCACCGGGTATCTGCTGAACTCGACCAGCGCGTCCACGACCTGCTCGGCGTCGTGCCCGGCGGCCCGCGCGTTCCACAGCCCGAGGGGTGTCACCCGGTAGGTGTGGATGTGCTCCGGCGCCCGCTCCAGCTCCGCGAACGGCGCGATGACCCGACGGCACTCGTCCGCCCGCTCGTGGTCGACTTCGAGCAGCAGAGTCTTGTCCGACTGGACGATGAGTGGACCATTCACGCGCGGCACCCTTTCCGTAAGGCCAGAGGTCACGGCCAAACGTCCAGTGTGCCTGATCGTCGTGACCTGCCGCGTTCCTCTCCTACAGGATGTCTATTCACTCCGGCGAGTGCACGGATTGAGCCGGACGGCCGTGGCCTCCGAAGAATGGCTGACCATGCGGCCCTTACCCCCCACTCTGTCCCCGTCCTCGTCCCCGTCCCCGCCCACGCTCGGATACGTCCTGTTCGCGACCCGCTGGCTGCAGGCTCCGCTCTACTTCGGTCTCGTCGTCGTCCAGGGCGTGTACGTCTACAAGTTCTTCAACGAACTGTGGACCTTACCCCTTCGACGCGGAGACCTCCGCTCTCTTCTTCCGGCTGGTCGCGCACCGCTACGAGCGGGCCTCGCTGATCGTGACCGGTGACCGCCCGCTCGGCCGCTGGAACGAGATCTTCGGCCCGTCCGCGCCGGCGATGGTGGACCGCCTGGCCCACCACGCCGACGTCGTGCGGATCGAAGGGGACAGCTACCGGATGCGGCGGGCTACTTCAGCGTGGGCAGACTGACGTTCTGGATCAGCGGTCCCTCGACGGTCAGCCCCTCGCCGATCAGGGACTCCGGGGCCGCGACGGGGAGTGGCAGCGGCAGCGGCAGCGCGGTCGCGGCCGTGGCCTCGGGAGCGAGCGCGCCGAGCAGCGCGGCGGCGGAGAACACCGCGGTGACGGAGACGGCGACGGCGGTGGCGCGGGTGGGGGCAGGGAGCTTGGAACGCATGGGGACTGGCCGGCCTTTCACATACGGACGGGGATGGGTTCGGGACAGGGACAGGGACAGGGACAGGGACAGGGACAGGGACAGGGACAGGGACAGGGACAGGGACAGGGACAGGGACAGGGACAGGGACAGGGATGGGGACGGGGACGGGGATGAGGATGGGGATGGGGATGGGGATGGGCGGGCCGGCCCGGGGAACGTCCGGCCGGCCCGGTGGGCGAGCGGAGGCGCGTCAGATCTGCGGGGTCTCGATGACCAGTCCGGCGACATCGATGCCGATGGCGGCGGCCTGGGTGGCGAAGGCGCCGATCATCAGGGCGGTGGCGGTCAGCACGGCGGCGACACGACGGGCAGCACGCATGGGGGGGACTCCCTTTTCCGTTGCACTCGCCCGGGCTGCCTGCGGGGCGGCCCGGGCTCTGATCAGGACATCCGGTGGCTGCCCGGCGGCTCGCGCCGGAATGCGGGAGGCCGCGAAAGCTCCCTCATGGGTGGGAAGTGTCCGGCGCGGCGTGCATGATCACGGACGTACACCCGCAGGAGTGAGCCGCCCTCAGAGCTGGTCCTCCGCCAGCTCCGCCACCCCCGTCACCCGGTGCAGCGGATACGTCCGTACCTCGTCCGCCGTGTGGTCGTACGCCGTCACGAAGCCGCCCTCGACGCGGATCGGGGCGATGACGCGCTGGGTCGCGGCGCCCTCGGCGTTGACGTAGCCGATCCACAGGGTCTCGCCGGTGAGGACGGCGGCCTGCATGGTGGCGAGGGTCTCGGCGGGGCTGGTGCGGGGGAGGTCGCCGCCGGTGGCGGGGGTGGCGGTCGTCGGCTTGCGGGGGGTCGTGGACGCCAGGTCGCCGGCGCGGATGGCGCGGATCGCGGCCGACAGAAGCGTCGCGTCCGGTACCGGGGGGCCGTCCGGGACCGGTTGGGGAGGGGTGCGCGGCGGGGTGCGGTGGGCGTGGGCGCGGGCGATCAGGACGTCGCCCTCGGCGGACTCGGCGGCCGGGGCGAAGCCCATCGCGCGCAGGCCGTCGAGCAGCGCGGCCGGGTCGGCCTGACTGGCCAACACCGTGGGGGCCAGGCGGCGCAGGCGCAGGCCCGCCGCCCGCTTGTCGGCCATGATCTCGTTGAGCATCGCGTCGTCGTCGCAGCGGACGTACGCCGAGGCCGCACCGACCCGCAGATGGCCGTGCCTGCGCGCCACGTCGTCGATCAGGTAGGTGAGCGGCTGCGGAACCGGCGTACGGGAGTGCTCGGCCAGGAACGCGTGCAGGTCGGAGGCGGACCGGCCGGAGTCCAGGGCGCGGCGCACCGAGCCCGGCGTGAAGCGGTAGACCGTGGCCCCGCCCTTCGACTCCACGTCCGCGAGCACGCCCAGCGTCTCCGCCAGCGGCCGCCGCAACGGCCCCGGTGCCACCGCCGTCAGGTCGGCCTGGAGCAGGACGTGGTCCAGGGGCTCGGGGAGGAGGGGCGCGAGGATGCGGGCGGCCGCGGCGGAGGCGGTGGCCTGCTCGGTGGGGGAGAGGGGTTCGACGGCCGGGGCGGGGTGGTGGTGGACGGGCAGCTTGTCGCCCGGGCCCACCGGTTCCTCCGGCGCCGGCCTCGGCGAGGGCGCGCCCAGCAGAGCCCGCCCCTGCGCCGACAGCGCGCCCCGGCCCGTCACGCCCAGCAGCTCCGCCTCCGACAGCGTCCAGCGCGCGAGCCGGGCCCGCAGGTCGTCGTCCCGTTGCGCACCCCGCAGCGGGCGCTCCCAGCTCAGCCGGGCCAGCACCGACTCGGCGGACGGCGAGGCGCCCTCCGGGAGCCCGGCCAGCAGGGTCAGCACCCGGTGCCGTACCTCGGGCGCGGCCGAGCGGTCCAACCCCGGGCCCAGCGCCGACAACGTACGTTCCTTCATGTCCCGCCCGCCCACCAGCCCGGACGTCCGCGTCGCCGTCAGCCACGCCTCCGCGAGCCGCGCCCACCGCTGGGCCGCGGGCTGCTCCAGCCACTCGTCGTGGGCCGGGGTGGCCGCGTACCGCTCGTCGGCCTCGCCGTCGGGGGCCAACAGGCCTGCCGCGTAGGCGAGTTCGACCCAGAAGGCGGCGATCGGCTCGGAGACGTCGAGGGCGACGGCGGTCCGCTTCAGATCACGGACACTGAGCCCGCCCGCCCGCAGCACCGCGGGCCCGCCCTCGTGCCAGTCCTTCAGCAGCTCCTCGACGGTCGCCAGCGCGGTGTACGCCTGCCCGGCCGCCGTTCCGTCCACAACCTGTGGACGGTGCGTGGCCGCGGCCTCCACCGCGGGCGGCAGCGGCTCGGTGGCCCGGTGCGCCCGGCCGCCGCGCAGATGCAGGGCCACCTCCCGGGGCAGTACGACCGTCCCCGGCGCCGTCGGCAGCAGCAGCCCCCGGTCGAGGAGCCAGCGCAGATGGGCCGCGGGATCGGCGGTGACCTGGCCGAACGGCGGCCCCCACACCAGCCGGGCCAGCACCTCCCGCGACTCCGCCGGGGCACCGGCGAGCAGCGCCCCCATCCGCTTCCGGTTCGTGAAGAGCTTGGTGAGCGAGGTCACCGCCGACACCGCGTCGTGGGTCGAGGTGAGCCCCGCCGCCGTCACGATCTCCTGGATACGGCCCGGCGACATGCCCGCCGTCGCCTCCCGCACGGTCGGGCCCAGCCCGGTCGGCGACGGATGCTGCGGCGAGGGCGCCAGCAGCTCCCGGGCCGTACGCACCAGCCGCAGCCGGTCGTCACCGCCCCACACCAGGGCCTGCGTGCGCAACGTGCCGAGCGCCCGCGGCAACGCGGCCGTGACCACCGGGTCGGCCTCGTCGCCCGCCATCAACCCCAGCAACTCCTTGTACGACGCCGGATCCGCCGCCACCGCCAGCGCCTCCGCCGTCTGCAACGCGAACCGGTCGAGCCGCTCCAGGGCGCGGACGACGGAGGCACGGGTGCCGGCCCGGGTCGCGAGCTGCGTGAGGTCCGTCGGGACGGGCGTGATGAGGTCGGGGCGGGCACGCAGGAGTGCGGCCAGGGAGGCGTCGTCCCTGGCCCGGAGCGCCTCGGCGAGGGAGCGCGGCGGTGTGGCCTGGTGGCTCATCCGACCCACGTTAGCGGGTGGGTGCGACGGCGGGGGTGGGCGTGGGTCCCCGCCGTGCCCGGCACAGACCGGGCGAGGCGTCACCCGCTCACGCTTGCGAGCCGCCGCCGCGTCTCCCTCCCCACAGCTCCGGACCACCGCATCCGTCGCAGCCGCGGGCAGCCCGGGCGACCCGTCCCGGCGGCTCCCGACAGTGTCGGGTTGCGCGACCGGTTCCGGCGGCACTCCGCAGCGTCGGCCTTCGCGGCCCGTCCCGGCGGCACTCCGCAGCGCAGGCCCGGGCGCGACCCGCCCCGGCGGCACCCGTGGCTACGGCAGATGTGCCCACCCGCGATACCGTCGTCCGACGAGGTATCCAACGCGCCAACCCCGGAGGGGACTTCGTGGGTATCGAGAGCGACCAGGTCGTCTACGAATATCTGAGCCGCGTCGGTGACGTGGCGCAGCAGCGGCAGCTGCCGTCGGGTGACCGTATGCGCCTGGTGTCGGAGTTGCGGAACGAGATCGACCGGCGCCGGGCCAAGGTCACCGTCGACAGCCCTGCCGCCGTCCGCCGCATCATCGAGCGCCTGGGCAGCCCCGACGAGGTCGTCCGGGCCGCAGGCGGCACCGGACGCGCCGGCACCCCGCAGGCGCCGCCCGCCTCCGTGCCCGTACAGCGGGACCGGGAACCGGAGGAGAACGGCGCCGGTCGGCCGAAAGGGCTGCGGCGGGTCGTACCGCGTCCGCGTCCGCGCCCGGCCCAGGCGTCCCCCGATCCCGGCCCGTCCGACGTGCCCTCCCCGCCGCATCTCGCGAGCACGCACGAGCTCGGGGACAGCGCGGCGCAGCCGGACTGGTGGCGGGTGGACAGCAGCGCGTTCGGCGTGGGCGACAGCGTTCCCGGCTTCGTCGGCGGCGTGGAGATCCCGGAACTGCTGAAGCCTCCGCCGCCGAAGCCGGATCCGGATCCGGCGGTGGAGAAGGAGACGGCCGGACAACAGCCCGCGCCCACGGCCGGGAAGACGGGGACGCTCGGGAAGCTGGTCCGGCTCACCAAGCCCGCGCCCGCACCCGCCCCGGCCCCGGAGGCCGTGGCCCAGGCCCCCGCCCCCCGCCGCCGCTTCCGGCTCCTCCGCAAAGGCGGCACCGGTGGCACCGGCGGCACGGGTGCCATGGGCGGCTGGACCAACCCCTTCCTCCTCCTCGCCGCCGGCCTCCTCGTCGCCGGTGCCGTCCTCGGCAACTGGATCGCCCTCGTGCTGGGCTGGGCCATCGCCTACGCCTCCCGGCGACTGAGTGACGCCGAGACGAAGTGGGCGGTCGTGATCCTGCCCGGCCTGTCGCTCACGGCCGGTGCCGTGTGGCTGTGGGGCCGTACGGAGGGCCGCTGGGGCGACCCTGTCGCCGAGGGCCACATGAGCGACGCGATCGGCCAGACCTGGCCGTGGGTGGTGCGGGGCGCGGCCGTGGCGTCGGCGCTGTTCCTGGTATGGCGGTCACAGCGGCGGAGGTAGCTCACAGGTGCCTGTACGCCTGCCCGCCACAGGGCCTGGGCACAATGGCCCATATGGCCTCTACACGCTTCCCCGCCCCGACCGTCGGCTTCGACCTCGACATGACCCTCATCGACTCCCGGCCCGGCATCCGTGCCTGCTACCTGGCGCTGTCGGAGCAGACGGGGACGTACATCGACGCCGATCTGGCGGTGACGCGGCTCGGGCCGCCGCTCGCTCAGGAGCTGATCCACTGGTTCCCGGCGGAGCGGATCGAGCCCATGGCCGACCTCTACCGCTCGATGTACCCGGCCATCGCCATCGTGCCGACGCCCGCGATGCCCGGCGCCCGGGAGGCGATCGCGGCGGTGCGGGCGGCCGGCGGACGGGCGATCGTCGTCACCGCCAAGCACGAACCCAATGCCAAGCTGCACCTGGAGCACCTGGGCATCGAACCGGACGCCGTCATCGGCGACCTGTGGGCGGAGCAGAAGGCGGACGCGCTGCGCGAGCACGGCGCGGGCGTCTACGTCGGCGACCACGTCGGGGACGTCCGCGGCGCGCGGAAGGCCGGCGCGCTCTCGGTCGCGGTGGCCACCGGCCCGTGCGACGCGGACGAGTTGAGCGCGGCCGGCGCGGACGTGGTCCTGGGCGACCTCACCGAGTTCCCGGAGTGGCTCTCGGCCTACCGCCCGGCCCGCGCCTGACGGCGCCCCGCCGCGATCGACTGGAACACCCCCGCACCGGCCAGCAGGAAGCCGACGCCCATGAGCATGCTCAATCCGAACATGTACGTCGGAAAGGGCGTCGTACCGAGCAGCATCGGGGCCACCGTGACCAAAGTGGCCACGGCACCGATGAAGAAGACGAGCGCACCGGCGCGGATCAGTCGGTCACCGGGCTCGCGGGAATTCGTTTGGGTTTTGTCACGCACCGGACCAGGGTAGTTCCCTGCGGCGAGGAACAACCGGGCGACGTCTTGTCACCGGCGTGAAGACCATTAGCCTTGGTACCGGCGGGTCCCGACGACCCGCCCCAGTGCTATCAAGAGCCGTTTCAGAAGCAGTTTTCCGACGAGTACGAGGACGAGGACAGACGTGCCTACCGGCAAGGTCAAGTGGTTCAACAGCGAGAAGGGCTTCGGCTTTCTCTCCCGCGACGACGGCGGTGACGTCTTCGTCCATTCCTCGGTCCTCCCCGCCGGAGTCGAGACGCTCAAGCCGGGGCAGCGAGTTGAGTTCGGTGTCGTCGCCGGCCAGCGCGGCGACCAGGCACTTTCGGTCATCATCCTCGACCCGACCCCCTCGGTGGCGGCCGCGACCCGCAAGAAGCCGGACGAACTGGCCTCCATCGTCCAGGATCTGACGACCCTCCTGGAAAACATCACGCCGATGCTCGAAAGGGGCCGTTACCCCGACAAGGCCGCCGGCAAGAAGATCGCCGGCCTGCTCCGTGCGGTCGCCGACCAGCTCGACGTATAACCGCGGCCAACCACGCTTTACGGAAAATCCAGCGCGTTCGGGCCGAGGGGCGGTACCAGCCCCTCGGCCGCCGCACGCGTGAGCAGCCCACGGATCGCGGCGTGGCCGTCCTCGCCGAGGTCGGCGGTGAATTCGTTGACATACAGCCCGATGTGCTGGTCGGCGACGGCCGGATCCATTTCCTGGGCGTGCTCCATGACGTACGGGCGGGACACCTCGGGATCGTCCCAGGCCGCGCGGACGGACGTACGGATCGAGTCGGCGAGCCGCGTCAACGTCGGTGCGCCCAGCGACCGCTTGGCGATGATCGCGCCCAGCGGGATCGGCAGCCCGGTCGTGTTCTCCCAGTGCTCGCCCATGTCCGCGAGCTTGTGCAGCCCGTAGTTCTGGTACGTGAAACGCGCCTCGTGGATGACGAGTCCGGCGTCGACCTTCCCGTCCCGCACCGCGGGCATGATCTCGTGGAACGGCATGACCACGATCTCACCGACCCCGCCGGGCAGCGTGTCCGCGGCCCACAGACGGAAGAGCAGATACGCCGTCGACCTCTCGCTGGGTACCGCGACCGTACGGCCGGTGAGGTCTCCCGGCCCACGGGTGAGGACGAGCGGCCCGCACCCCCGGCCCAGCGCGCCGCCGCAGGGCAGCAGCGCGTACTCGTCGAGGACGTACGGCAGCACGGCGTACGACACCTTCAGCACGTCGAACTCGCCGCGCTCGGCCATGCCGTTGGTGATGTCGATGTCCGCGAACGTCACGTCGAGGGCGGGCGCGCCGGGGACGCGGCCGTGGGCGAGGGCGTCGAAGGTGAAGGTGTCGTTGGGGCAGGGGGAGTAGGCGATCTGCAGAGGCTGCACGGGCTCATTCGGTGCGGTCATGTGGGGTCCAACTCTCCAGGGCGGGTGTGAGCTTCCCGAAAGCCGTCGTCAGGGCGCTCAGCGCGTCGCCGATGCGCCAGGCGGCGCGGTCGCGCGGGCCGACCGGGTTGGAGACGGCCCGCAGCTCGAGCACCGGCACGCCGTGCGCGGCGGCCGCCTCGGCGACGCCGAAGCCCTCCATGGCCTCGGCGAGGGCCCGGGGATGGCGAGCGCGCAGGGCGGCGGCCCGGGCGGCCGTTCCGGTCACCGTGGACACGGTGAGGACCGTGCCGGGGCGCGCTCCGGTCGCCGACACGACAGCTCGTACGAGTGATTGTGGCGGACGGTGGGTGACGGTCCCGAAGCCCAGCTCGGTCACCGGCAGGAAGCCGTCGGCCGTCTCGGCGCCCAGGTCGGCCGCGGTGATCTCGTCGGCGACGACGAGCGAGCCGAGCGGCGCCTCCGGCGGGAAACCGCCGGCGATCCCGGCGGAGACGACGAGGTCGTAGGGGGCGCCTTCGAGCGCGGCCGCGGTGAGGGCGGCGGCGGTGGAGGCGGCGGCGAGGGCGGGGCCGACGCCGGCGGCGAGGAGGTCGTACCCGCCAGGGGTGCTGTGCGGGGCCGGGCCGGTGATCCGGTGCAGGGTCACGCCTGGGAGCGGTACTTCCGTGGCGACTTTGGTGGCGACTTCCGTGGCGGTGCCTGTGAACGCGCGCGCCACCGCGTCCCGTTCGACCGGGACCGCGGTGGCTACGAGGATGCGCATGGGCTCGGGCGGATCAGTCGTCCGCGTTCTTCAGCTTGAAGTTCCAGACGCCCTTGTACACCTTGCTGGCCGTCGTGTCGGTCTTGTCCTGCTCGACGATGCTGATGTTCAGCTCCTTCGGCGCGGCCTGACCCTGCTGGTCGGCGAAGAGGTCGACGCCCTGGAAGGAGTAGTACGTCTTCTTGTAGACGTTGGTGACCTGCTCGCCGTTGATCCACAGGGCCCAGCCCGTCTCGGCGACCTCGGGGTCGACACCGATGCGCAGTGTCTCGCTCTGCGGCACGTCGATGGTTTCCGAGGCCTTCTCCCGGGCGCACTTGGCGGCCTCTTCGCGGCCGAGGTCCTTGCCGTCGTCGTAGCACTCGGCCTCGGTGCTCACCGAGCTCTGGCCGACCGTCACGGTGGCGCGCGGCGTCGGCTTGTCGCAGGCCGACAGGACGAGCAGTCCGGCGGAAACGGCACCGGCGGCGGCGACGGCGCGGCGGCGTCGCACTACGGATTGCAGCATGGTCATGGCCGAAGGCTATCGGGCACGTCCTCCGGTCCCCCTACGCGGGGTGCGGCGAGCCGTGGGCCGGGCGGCGTCCTGGACACCCGCCGCGTCCCCGCCAGGTCCCCGCTAGGTCACTCGCGACCGCGCGGGGCCTGCGTACCGGGCCGAGCTCAGCAGGCCCTTGACGGTGGTCAGCCAGCCGACGGCCACGATGGAGGCGCCCACGAACAGGCCCAGCGTGCCGTTGAGGGGCATCACGATGCCGACCGCGCCGCCGAACACCCAGGACACCTGGAGGATCGTCTCGGAGCGCGCGAAGGCCGACGTCCGCACCTGCTCGGGCACGTCCCGCTGGATCAGCGCGTCCAGGGACAGCTTGGCGAGGGCCTGCGAGAACCCGGCGACCGCCGCCAGACACGCCACCAGGAACGCCCCGAAGAAGATCGCGGCCGTGATCGCCGCGGCGATCACGCACGCCACCACCGTCACGATGATGAGCTCCGGCGCCTTCGACCGCAGCCACGCCCCGACCGCCGTACCGAGCGCGTTGCCCGTGCCCGCCGCGGCGATCACTATGCCCAGCGACACGGCCGCGCTCTCCCCGGTCAGCGGATGCTCCCGCAGCAGGAAGGCGAGGAAGAAGATCAGGAAGCCGGACAGGCAGCGTAGCCCGGCGTTGGCGCCGAGGGCGTGGGTGACGGCGATGCCGACCGTGCGCAGCCCGGGCCGCTTGACCGGCTTGAGGTGCGGCCCGTGCAGATGGGCCTCGTCCGCGGCCAGCAGCGCGATGTCCTCGCCCTTGGCGGAGTCGACCTTCGGCGGCAGCGTGAAGGACAGGAACGTACCCGCCATGAAGATCACGAAGGCGCCGTAGAGCGGCCAGCTCGACCCGATCGACTGCAGCCCCGCCGCGATCGGCGCGGCCACACCCGTCGCGAGCAGCCCGCCGAGAGTGACCCGCGAGTTGGCCTTCACCAGGGAGAAGCGGGGTGGCAGCAGCCGGGGCACCACGGCGCTTCTGACGACCCCGTAGGCCTTCGACGCGACCAGGACGCCCAGCGCCGCCGGATACAGCTCCAGGCTGCCGCTGGCGACCGCCCCGGACAGGATCAGCGCGAGCAGCGCCCGGGCCAGCATCGCGCCCGCCATCGCCGCGCGGCGGCCGTGCGGGAGGCGGTCCAGGAGCGGGCCGATCACCGGCGCGAGGACGGTGAAGGGCGCCATGGTGATCGCGAGATAGAGGGCGACGCGTCCTCGGGCCTCGTCCGTGGGGACGGAGAAGAACACGGTCGAGGCCAGCGCGACCGTGATCATCACATCCCCGGCGCCGTTCACACCGTGCAGCTCGATCAGCTTGCCGAGCCCGGACTCGCCGGCCCCGTGCGCGTGGGTCGCCTTGCGGATGCCGCGTGCGGGACCCGTCACCGGCAGATGCAGGGCACGGCCGATCGCGCGGAGAGGCCCGCCCACCCGGCCCGACCCGCTGTTTCGCCCGCTCCCCTTGCTCCCCTTGAAGCCTTTGTTGATCCCTTTGGACATCTCTTCGGACCCACCGATCCCGGTGGCACCTTCGGGAGTCTTCGCGGCTGCCACCCCGTCATAGTGCCCCGAGAAAGCTGTGTGTAGTGCGGTTACCGCGCGTATGGCCGTGCACTTCTGCGGCGGATCTGCAGCGGATCTGCTGGGGAACAGACCCGTCGGTGTAGGCCAGGCGCACGCGAACAGGTAGCGTGCATATCTCAGCCATCCCGCAGAATGGGTGGTACAGGTGCGCCCGAGTGTGAGTGGGCGCGGACGTCGACGCGGTCCCCGGGTCCGCTCCGTCCGCCCCGCCACCGACAGGCAGACGCACCAGAGAGACGGCGTAGGAGAGAAGCGATACCTGTGAGCGCAGCGACCACGCGAAGCCGCACCCCCGACCGCCTGTGCGCCGAGGCCGTCGACCTCGCCCGCACCGCCGCCGAGGAGGCCGCCGCGCCCGGCGTGGTCGGCGAGCACTCGGGGCTGGTGTCCGAGGGCGACCGAGTCGTCACCCACTTCTTCGAGTGCAAGGAACTCGGCTACCGGGGCTGGCGCTGGGCCGTCACGGTCGCCCGCGCCTCCCGCGCCAAGTTCGTCACCCTGGACGAGGTGGTCCTCCTGCCGGGCCCGGACGCCCTCCTCGCCCCCGAGTGGGTGCCATGGAGCGAGCGGCTGCGCCCCGGCGACATGGGCCCGGGTGATCTCCTCCCCACCGACGCCGAGGACCTCCGCCTGGAGCCCGGCTACACCGGCGAGGACGAGCCGCTGCCGAACTCGCCCGTCTCCGAGGAGATGGCCGAGCTGGTCGAGGCCGAGGACGCGGAGGTCACCTCCGGCGCCCCCGCGACCCTCCCCGTCGTCCCCGCCCGCGGTTCCATCGCCGCCGTCGCCGAGGAACTCGGCATGCGCCGGGCCCGCGTCCTGTCCCGCTACGGGCTGCACATCGCCGCCGACCGCTGGGAGGAGTCGTACGGCGCCAAGACCCCGATGGCCCAGGCCGCACCCGCGTCCTGCGTCAGCTGCGGCTTCCTGGTACCGATCGGCGGCTCCCTGGGCCAGGCCTTCGGCATCTGCGCCAACGAGTTCGCCCCGGCCGACGGACGCCTCGTCTCCCTGTCCTACGGCTGCGGAGGCCACTCCGAGGCAGCGGTCATGCCCGCTCCGCCACGGCCGGCTCCACCGGTGATCGACGAGACGACGGTCGATCCGTTCCCGCTGCGGCCGGCTCGGGATTCGGGGTCTGTACCGGATGTCTCCGACGAGGATGCGGCGGAGTTGGGGCACTCGTAGGTCGCCGGGTGCGGGGGTGGGGATGCTTCCCCGCCCTCCTGCTTCCTGCTCCCCCTGCTGCCATTTCCAACTCAACCGCTCACTGCCGCCATGGCTTCGTCCAGTACGGCGCTCAGCTCCCGCAGGGCTGCTTCGGCGGAGGCGGGTTCTTCGTGTTCCAGCTCGCTCTGCGCGCGGGCAAAGCGAGAGGAAAGGTCGGGGCGGCGAGCGATCTCGATGTCCCTGGCCCAGATCAGGACCCAGCTCTGCAGCGGGCTGAGGCACTGCCACTCGACCGCCTGCGAGAAGGCCGCGTCCTTCGACGCCTGCATCTCCTCCAGACGGCCGGGATCGACGACGGAGAGCGCCGCGCGCAGAGCGTCCGGAGTCAGCTGAGGACGGGGGATCAGATGTCTTCTTCCCTTTCCACGAGGATCTCTGCGGCGGACGGCGCGGTGACGGCGCGGGCGAGCCAGCGGCGCAGGAGGTCGGGGTCGTCGCAGGCGGTGATGCGTTCGCGGACCTCGTCGGGGACGTCGATGCCGCGCGTCTCCAGGACGAGCAGGATGTCCTCTGCGCCCCTCTGGGCCCGGCCTTCGTCCCGGATCTCTTCCGAGATGTACGACTTGTAGAAGGAAAGGTCCACGGCCACCAGGTTCCTCCAGAGTTCTCCGGCCCGGCGATTGACGCCGAGGCCTTGGGCGGTGAATTCGATGATGGGGTCGGCGACGGCTTCGGGCACGTCCTGCAGAGCGGTGGACAGGGCCTTCAGTATCCAGTGGGTCCTCAGACGGGCGCGGGTGACAGGGCCCGGCAGGCGCGGCAGCGGCCGGGTTCGGGTGCCCGGAAGGCGTGGTCGCAGCCGTCGCAGTTCTGGAGCGGGTGCCGGACGGCCGGTGGTGGGGTGGGTGCGTGGAACGGGGGCGGGGGCGGTAGCTGGGCGGTGAGGCGGTGGGCGAGGAGGGCTGCGGGGCGGCGTGGGCCCTCGGGTGGGAGGTCTGCGGTCAGGGCGTGGCGTACGGCGGTGGGGCTGACGTCGCGTTCCAGCCAGGCGGCGACGCCGGGGGCGAGGTGGGCGGTGTCGCAGGTGGAGAGGAGGAGGCGGGGGTCGTGGAGGCGGAGGTCGGTGAGGAGGTCGGTGGCGGTCTGGAGGAGGGCGGGGGCGGGGTGCGCGGGGTGCGGGACGGCGGGGAGGGGCTTGCGGGGTGTCCGTTTCATGGGGGTTGGGTGTGAGGGGCGTACGGCGGGCTCGTGCTCGGCGGCGTCGCGGTGGCGTCCGGGCTGGTTGCAGGAGATCGTGCGGGTGATGATGCGGCCGCCGGGGATGCGTTCGCGGGTGCGGCGCAGGTAGCCGTGGGCTTCGAGTTCGCGCAGGGCTGCGGCGATACGGGTCGCGCCCTCGGGGAAGCGGGCGGCGAGGGTCTTGATGTCGACGCGGGCGCCCTTGGGCAGCGACTGGATGTAGCAGGCCAGCCCGATCGCGAGGAGCGACAACTCGGGGTGCTGGACGAGGTGGTTGCCGATCACCGTGAAGCGGGTGGTGTGGCGGGTGTGGTCGTGGTCCAGGCCGCCGCCGGGGTGGGCGTGCCGGCGGGGGTGGTTTTTGCCCGCGGGGCGGGACTGGGCGTGCGGGGGCACGCTAATGTCGTGCGTATCCATCAGGAAGTTGCCTCTTCCTCGGTGGTCAGGCCCTCGCACTGGGATTGCCGTCCCGGCGGGGGCCGTCGCATGTCTGCGGTTGTGTTGCGTTGAGCGTAAGGCCGGTAACCGGCCGGAAATCCAGCCGAGTTGGTGATGTTCACTCGCGTGGGTGAGGCGGCGTACGGCGCGGCGGGAGGGTGGGGTGGGGTGGGGCTTGGTGGGGTCCTTTCACCGTCGTGGTTCTTTGGGGAAGGCGCCCCTGTCACCGGAGCACGCGTTTCGGTGCTCCGGTGGGAGGCGCAGCTCCGCCCAGACCGTCTTGCGCGGGTGCGGGCCCTGGGCGGTGCCCCAGCGGTCGGCGAGCGCCTCGACGAGGAGGAGGCCGCGGCCGGACTCGGCGTCCGGGGTGGGGACTTGGGGCTGCGGGAGTCGGTCGCCGCAGGTGTCGGTGACCTCGATGCGCAGGGTGTCGGCGACGACGTAGAGCGTGACCCGGAAGTCCCGGCCGGGGACGCGGCTGTGGGTGGCGGCGTTGGCGGCGAGTTCGGCGACGAGGTGCCGTGCCGGGTCCAAGGGGATTTCCCAGGCGCGGAGTTGCTCGGTCGCGAGGAGACGGGCGAGGCGGGCTCCGCGGGGCGTGGGGGACAGCTGGACGCTGAAGTTGCGGACGGGGTGGTTGCTTTGGGCGGCGGGGGCGGCGGTTTCTTGGATCACGTCACTCAGAGTGGCCGCCCGTAGCTACCGTGAACAGTGACGGCTCCGTTGCGTACGGTGACTGTCCAGGCGTTGTCCGGTGGTGTCCGGGCTGTCGGGACGGTTCGTGCGGGTAGGGGGCGTCGCGGCACGGTCGTACGACGGAGGGGTGCGGGATGACGCAGGTGGACGGTCACGCGGCGCGGCTCAAGGGCGAGGCGGACGAGCCGGGTTGGGAGGTGGATCCGGACGACGACTGGGGCGTGGCGGTGATCGCCACCGTGGGGCGGCAGTTGAGGCTGCGGCGGGAGGTGGTGGGGATGCGGGCCGCCGACTTCGGGGAGGCGGTCGGGTACGGCGAGGACATGGTCTACAAGATCGAGGCCGGGAAACGGATCCCCCGGCCCGAGTTTCTGGACAAGGCCGACGAAGTGCTGAAGGCGGGCGGCTTGCTCGCGGCGATGAAGGAGGACGTGAAGAAGGTCCGGTACCCGAAAAAGGTGCGGGATCTGGCGCAGATGGAGGCGAAGGCGGTCGAGCTTCAGCTCTACGATCCGCTGAACGTCCACGGGCTGCTGCAGACGCCGGAGTACGCACGCGGGCTACTGCTCATGCGGCGCCCCGCGTACACCGAGGACGAGGTGGAGCGGTTCATCGCCGCACGAGTGGCCCGTAAGGCCGTCTTCGAGCAGGACCCCGCGCCTGAACTCAGCTTCGTCCTGGAGGAGTGGACGCTCCGCCGCCCGCTCGGCGGGCGGACGGTGTTGCGCTGCCAGCTCGAACATCTGCTGGTGGCAGGACAGTTGCGGAACGTGGAGCTTCAGGTGATGCCGATGGATCGCGAGGAGCACGCTGGGGTAGACGGTGGGATTGAGGTACTGAAGTTCCAAGACGGATCAGCGATGGGGCGTTCACCCGTGGTTGCCCACGGCCGGCCGGTCTCCGATCCCAGGCAGCTCCGTATCCTTGAACTGCGGTACGGCATCATCCGGGCGCAGGCTCTCACACCGCGTGAGTCCACCGCCTTCATCGAGCAACTGCTGGGGGAAACATGATCCGCAAGACCTCGGTCGGGGACGCCTCCGAGCTGGCGTGGTTCAAGAGCAGCTACAGCAGTGGCAGCGAGGGCGACTCCTGCGTCGAGATCTCCCCCACCCCCGGCACCATCCACGTCCGCGACTCCAAGAACGTCGAGGGTCCCCGGCTCACCGTCTCTTGGGCGGCGTGGGCCGACTTCGTGACGTATGCGTCCGAAGGCTGACGCTGGTGCGCTTTACGTGGGGAACTCGCCCACCCAGGTGCCCTTGAGTATGTGCTCGGGAAGGTAGCCGTCGGCTTTGCCGAACCGGTGGAACGGGTCGACCACCGGCCGCCTCGACCAGTTCCGGCCATCAGCCGCGCTCCGTGTGCCACTCCTTCGTCAGGCTGCCCTCCTCGTCCCACTCGAACTGCGCCAGCTGCCGCAGTCCGTTGTCGCTCATGATGGTTCGTGCCGCGAGTCTGCCGTTCGGATGCCATCGTTGGAACTCGCCAGCAGGAAACCCGTCACGCATGACCCCCTCCGACCTGAGAGTGCCATCCGTGTACCACTCGCGGACGGGGCCGTCTTCAACACCCTCCTTGTATGTGATGAGGCTGACGAGAGCGCCACGCTGGTATTCGACGGCTTCTCCAGTGAAAGGGATTCCCTGATAATAGAGACGCTCTCCGTCGTCCATCGTGACGCCTGGGTCATCGATGTCAATTCGTTGATTCATCAGGGAATCCAGTTCTCCGCTACGGGTGGGTCCTTCAGGTATCGCCCATGGCTACTGGGCATACCGTCCAGCATATGATTGCAGTTGCCGCAGAAGGGCGCGGGCCGAGGGCGCACTCCTGTCTCCAGGTGAGGCAGGAATGGAAATTGCACTGACGCTTGCATCTCGCGCAAGGCGGCAGCGTCGTCCGGGAGCCCGAGTTCCCGGCGTGCCCACAGGAGCTCGTTCGTTGCCTTGATCTCGGCGTGAGCAAGGATCGGCGCGCGGTGCGGTGGCGCGTCTGCGATCTGCTCGTAGCGTTCCAACAGCGTCGGGTGCAGACGCTCCATCGGGATCAGCCCAGCCGCATCCTTGGGTCCGTTGATTCCCTCGACCACTCGACCGGTGCGCAGGTCGACTACCGATCCAGCACACGCTCCCACCTGGGCGCGAGGGAAGGTACCAGCTTCCTTCGCCTCCAGATACGTCAAAGCGCGGTGATGAGAAAGTTGGTCCAGGAATTCGGTAACTGGTCGCCCGTCAACGTGGGAAATGAGCCCGTCTTCTGTGCGCCGCACTCGGTTCTCCGGCAAATCACCAAGGATCTTTTCACCAGGCCCAGGGGGTGGCAGGGGGTTGTCGTCGAGCCGTAGGTCATCGAGATTCGAGGGGCCCTCCAAGTCATGCGAGGAAGGTGCGTCGTGTCCGATTTCGTTGTGCGCTCCGTCGTCCGTGTGGCTGCCTTGGGGCGCTCCCTCGTCGGCGGAACCGCCGGCCGATTCGTGGCTGCCACCGTGGTGGACACCGTCGTCAGCGTGACTGTTCGGCGTTGTGCCGTCGTCAGCGTGTGACGGCGATGGGTCTCGCGGTCCGCTCGGCGGTTCGTGGCTCGCAGAGGGCCCTCTGCTGAGCTCGTCAGCTCGGCCGCCCGGGAGATGGTCCGCCGTGCCCCCGGGGAGGTGGCCGGCTGCGCTTCCGCCCGGCAGGTCGCCCGCGTGTCCGCCGGGCACTCCGTCGCCTCCGGCGTGCACTGCCGGGACGCTGTCTCCACCTGCGCGCACCGCCGCGTTGTCGGGCACGCGGCCGATGTCGCCGAGGTTGTTGCCCACGCTGCCACCCAGCCGCACCGGCTGGCCGGCTTGGTCGGCGGTGTGGGTGGCCGCGCCGACCGGGGCGGGTTCCTTCACCGGGGAGTCCACGCGGGGCACGTCCGCACCTTCAGCCGGGGTGCCGGAGGCGGGCCTGTCGACGACGTCGGTCGGCGCGCTGTCGACGTTGTCGATCACGTTGCCGTGCTGGTCGAGGAGGTTGCCGTCGCCGTCCATGTAGTGGGCCGGGGAGCCCTCCACGCTGGGGAGTTTTGTCGTGCCCGGGGGGAGGGCCATGGTGTCGTGCGGGAGTTTGATGTTGCCGTCGGGGAGCCGGGTCGCGCCCTCCGGGATGGCGGCGCCCTCGGGCAGGTTCACCGTGCCGTCGGGGAGCTTGACCGCGCCCTCGGGGAGAGTGAACGCGTTCTCAGGGAGGGCGGGTACGTCGATGTTGCCGACGCCCTTCAGGGCTGCGCTGATGTCGCCGATCTTCGACAGTCCCGCGCCCGCGCCCTTGGCGATGTAGGTCATCGGGTCGATGAAGTGGCCCGCCTTGCCCGCCGCCGACAGCACCTTCGCCGCCGCGCCCGCCTTGCCCGCGCCCGACACACCGGCGCCCGCGCCACCCGTGAAGACGGTCGTCACCACGTTGAAGGTGACCGCTCCGGCCGCGCGGGCGGGGTTCTTGCCCCACTCGTCCCACGCCAGCAGGGCTTTGCCGGTCTCCTTCATCGCGGTGCGTGAATCGCGGATGGCAGGGGGGAGTTTGTCCTCGGGGAGCAGCCAGAACGCGGTGCCGAGGATCGGGTTCATGGTGAGGGCCAGGCCGGCACCGAGCTGGGCCAACCCCTTCCAGGCCTGGCCCATCGCGTCCCAGCCGCCGAAGCCGACCAGCGTGCCCAGACCCTTGAGGGTGCCCCAGACGCCGTCGATGATCAGGCCGTCCCAGACGAAGGACTTCACCCAGTGGCCGACCTCGTACCAGTGATGCTTCTCCTCCACCGGGTCACCCCACGGCACCTTGGCGTTCTTCATGTCCTCGGCCGCGAAACCGTACTGGTCCTTGCGCTCCGAGCCGTCACCGGCGACCACCTGCGTGCCGCCCCACAACGCGGTGATCTTGTTGTGGGCGGTCCGCTCCGCCGCCCAGAACGCCGCCACCGTCGCGGTGATCTCGTCCCGGAGCTGGTTGTGCTCCTCGACCTTGTCCCCGTCGTACTCCCACTCGTCGTCGTCCTTGACCGACGAGACGAACGTCGTGGCCCGGGCCTTCAGTTGCTCCAGCTTGTCGACGAGAGGCCGGATCTCCGTCGCGTACGACGACAGCGCGCCCGACACCGTCTCGAGGTCGTCGGCGAACGCGTCCGCCCGGTCCTTGACCGGCTTCGTCGTCGCGAAGAGCTGCTCCGCCTCCGGAGCCGTGTAATACGCCGACAAGCCCTGGAACTGGGAGTGGACGTCCCCGCCCGTCTTGCGGACGTTGCCCGCGTCCTTCCTCAGGTCCGCGTGGTCGATCTCCAGCTGGTCCAGGTTGCCCGTGTACTGCGGTATCTCCCCCGGCTTGAGCACGCCGCCCCACGCCCCCCACTGCTCCCACATGTCACCGACCCGATCATCTGTATCAATCGCCGCGTTGCATCCGCAATGCGGTTCTGGCCAAAGGTCGGGGTGCTGATCGGGGGCCGTTCGCTTCTTGCACCCTCCCATTGCCGGGCCGCGTTGATGACGGGCCGTCGCTTCCTGCGGCAGGATGTGAACGCGCAGGTCGGCGATGGGAGGAGCGGGACGGAACCGCCCGTCGCCGGGTCTGGTCCGTTGCCCTTGGACCTGCCCGGTCCGTCGGCGGTGCCGGTGCGACCGGGCAGGATGCGCGGCACCGTCCTCCGAGCGGTACCTTCATCGTCACGCCGATGAGGAGAGTCAACGTGAGTAAGTTCGTGCGGCCCGCGGCCGAGGGCGCCGACCCCTTCGGGACCGCCCGTCTCAGGCGAGGTGTGCTCGACGCCTGGGCCACCAGTCCCGCTCGCTTCCGCGAGGACGCAAACGCCGAGGAGGATCTGGTTCTCGGCGGGTATCGGGACCGGCTCGTCGTGGAGCTCGCTCAGAATGCCGCCGATGCGGCGGCGAGGGCGGGCGTGCCCGGGCGGTTGCGGCTCACTCTTCGTGGTGGGGCCCTCGTCGCCGCCAACACCGGCGCCCCCCTCGACGCGGCCGGTGTCGAGTCGCTCGCCACGCTTCGGGCCTCCGCGAAACGGGACACGCCCTCCATCGGCCGTTTCGGTGTCGGGTTCGCCGCCGTTCTGTCCGTCACCGACGAGCCCGCGGTCGTCGGGCGGCACGGCGGTGTCCGGTGGTCCCTCGTCGAGGCCCGGGAGCTTGCCGGTGACATCGCCCGGCACAGTCCGGGGCTGGGGGACGAGATCCGTCGGCGTGACGGGCATGTGCCGCTGCTGCGGCTCCCGTTCGCCGCCGAGGGCACCGCGCCCGACCCGTACGACACGGCCGTCATCCTGCCGCTGCGCGACCCGGCCGCCGCCGATCTCGCCGGACGGCTGCTGGCCGACGTGGACGACGCCCTGCTCCTCGCCCTGCCGGGGCTGGAGGAGGTCGTCATCGAGGTCGACGGGGACGACCCGCGGACGCTGCGGCGCCGGACCGACGGCGACTTCACCGTCGTAGAGGACTCGCGGGACGGTACGACCCGGTGGCGTACGGCCGTCGCGTACGGGGCGCTCACGCCCGACCTGCTCGCCGACCGGCCCGTCGAGGAACGGCTGCGACCGCACTGGTCCGTCACCTGGGCCGTGCCGGTCGACGAAGACGGCACGCCTGCCCGGCCCCGCACCACCCCCTTCGTGCACGCACCCACCCCCAGCGACGAGCCCCTCGGCGTCCCCGCCCTGCTCATCGCGTCCCTCCCGCTGGACACCACCCGCCGGCACGCGGCCCCGGGCCCGCTGACCGACTTCCTCGTGCAGCGCGCGGCCGACGCGTACGCCGGACTCCTCGCCGACTGGCGCCCGGTGACCGCCGGCATCATCGACCTCGTGCCCGGCCCGCTGGGCAAGGGCGAGCTGGACGGGGCGCTGCGGCAGGCGATCCTGGAGCGGCTGCCGCGGACCTCCTTCCTGCCGCCGGCTGTGGAGCCTTCCAAGGACCCCGAGGCCTCCGATGACGATGAGCTGCCCGAGTCCCTCCGTCCCCGCGACGCCGAGATCGTCGAAGGCGCCGGTTCGGAGACCGTCCAGGTGCTCGCCGAGGTGCTGCCCACGCTCCTTCCCGCCGGGCTCGAACGGCGCGTCGAGCTGCGGACGTTGGGGGTCGCAAGGGTTCCGCTGACCGACGCCGTGGACCGGCTGGCCGGGCTGGAGAAGGAGCCGGAGTGGTGGCGGCGGCTGTACGACAGCCTCGCCGGGGTCGATCCGGACCGGCTGTCCGGGCTGCCCGTGCCGCTCGCCGACGGGCGGACCACCATCGGGCCCCGGCAGGTGCTGCTGCCCACCGCCGACGCCACCCGGATCGACCCCGAGGTCCTCGCCCGGCTCGGCCTCAAGGTCGCCCACCCGGACGCCGCGCACCCCCTGCTGGAGAAGCTCGGCGCCCTCCCGGCCACCGCCCGGGCCGTACTCACGACCCCGCAGGTCCGGGCCGCCGTGGCCGCCTCCATGGACGACGAGGGCGCACTGGACTGGGAGCAGGACGCGCCCGACGCCGAGGAGCTGGCCGACACCGTTCTCGCACTGGTCCGGGACGCGGGCCTGGAACCCGGCGACGAGCCCTGGCTCGGTGCCCTCGCGCTGCCCGACGAGGACGGGGAACTCACCCCGGCGGGCGAACTCGTTCTGCCCGGCAGCCCCTTCCACCAGGTCATGCGCGAGGACGAGCTGGCCTCCGTCGACCCCGAGCTGGCCGACAGGTGGGGCGAGCAGCCGCTGGCCGCGTGTGGCGTCCTCGCCAACTTCGCGCTGGTCCGCGCCACCGACGTCGTCCTCGACCCGGACGAACTGGAGCCCCGCGACAGCGACTTCGCCGAGCCGGACGACGTCGGCCTGCTCGACGCGGTCGACGTGTGGTGCGAGGACATCCTCGACCGCTTCCCGGACACCCCCGTACCGCCCGTGGCCACCGAGCTGGTCGCCGTCCGCGACCTGGACCTGGTGGACGACGACAAGTGGCCTCAGGCTCTCGCCCTGTTGGCGAAACCGCCGCTGCGTGACGCGATCACCCAGCAGGTGCGCATGCTGCTGCCCGACGGCACGCACGAGGCCGTACGGCCTTACACCGCATGGTGGTTGCGCGGGCACCCGGTGCTCGACGGCCGCCGCCCCGCCGGACTGCTGGCCGCCGGCGGCGACCCGCTCCTGCGCGGGCTGTACGACGAGGCCGACGCGACCGGGTTCGACGACGAGCAGGTGCTGCGGGCGCTGGGCGTACGGACGTCCGTGGCCGCGCTGCTCGACGAGCCGGGCGGCGCCGCGGAGCTGCTGGACCGGCTCGCCGACCCCGACCGGGAGGTCACCGGCACCCAACTGCACGCCCTCTACAGCGCGTTGGCCGATCTGGACCCCGAGCAGGTGACCCTGCCGGACGAGCTGCGGGCCGTCGTCGACGGGCGGGTCGAGGTGGTGGACGCGGCCGAGGCGGTGGTCGTCGACTCACCCGACCTGCTGCCCTTCACCGCAGGCGTCCCGCTGCTGCCCGTACGGCCCGCCCGGGCCGCCGAGCTGGCCGAGCTGTTCCAGGTGCGGCGGCTGAGCGAGTCCGTCACCGGAGGAGTCGACTCCGAGGGCACCGAACACGACGTACCGGAGCCGGTGCGGCTGCTGCTGGGGGCGCGGACCCCTTCGACGTACGTCGAGCACGAGGAACTCTTCGTCGACGGCGTGGAGATCGACTGGCGCCTGACGAACGACGGCACCCTGCACGCCGCGACCCTGGAGGGCGTCGCCGCGGGCCTCGCCTGGGCGGCGGGGCAGTGGCCCCGGCGGTTCGAGGTGGCGGCATTGATGGAGGATCCGTCGCGGACGGGGGAGTTGGCGCGGGATCGCTGGTTCGACTGATGCGGTGACATGACTCCAGGGGTCGTCCTGCCGTCCTGCCGGACGGCCCCTGCTCCGGTCAACTGCTGGAAGCGCTCGGCGTCCTCCTGTTTCAGCGGGTTCGGCCCCCCGAGAGGCCTTCTCTCGACGACCCGTCAGGAAATCTCCATTACCTCGTACAACCATTCACATGCGTCGCGGATCCCACCACATGAGCCAACAGGCTCCACCATCACTTGGGCCCCGTGCGACGACGAGCCGTAGGTAACGACCACTGCCGGGGCCCCTTTCTCCACGTGGGGAACACATGCGCATTCGTGCCACCGTGGCCGCCGTCACCGGCGCCCTGGCCCTGTCCGCCCTCGTCGCGCCGGCCGCCCAGGCCGACGCTCAAGGCACCGCGAGCGTCGACAAGCCGAGCGCCGCCGAGCGTTTCGGCGCGTCCTCGACCAAGTCCACGTTCGGCGGGTCGGTCACCGCCGAGGCCCTGCCCGTCGTGTCCAAAGTGACGGTCAACTCCGGCAAGGACCTCGTCCTGGGCACCACGGCCGTCAAGACCTTCACGGTGTCGTTGACCGCCAGCCACGCCACCGGTGTCGAGGACGCGTACATCGACCTCTGGCACGGCACCGACGTCGAGAGTGACATCGACGGCCTGCTGCTGCCGAACGAGGACGCCGCCACCTGCACCGCGTCCAGCGCGACCACGTCCACCTGCAAGCTGACCATCACTGCGACGCCGGGCATATACGGCGACCTGTACAAGAACGCGCTGGCCGGCACCTGGCACGTCACCGCCGCCGTCCTCGCGGGCGACGGCAGCGTCTACGGGAACGACTTCTACAAGACCCACAAGGTCAAGCGCGCCGCGAAGGTGACCGTCAACGCCGCGCCGGAGCCGGTGAAGAAGGGCAAGACCATCACGGTCACCGGCAAGCTGAGCCGCGCCAACTGGGAGACCGGCGTGTACGCGGGCTACTCCACCCAGAAGGTGGTGCTGCAGTTCCGTAAGAAGAGCGCGACCACCTACACGAACGTGAAGGGCATCACGACGAGCACGACGGGCGCCCTGAAGACCACGACGACGGCCAAGGTCGACGGTTACTACCGCTTCACCTTCGCGGGCACCGGCACCACCGGGACGGCCACCGCCGCCGGTGACTACGTCGACGTGAAGTAAGCGCGCCGACAGCACAGGTACTGCCGCCGACTCCCGGGTTTCCGGGGGTCGGCGTTCCGTTTCCCCATGCGGGTCCCAAACATTGCCTATGTGCCGACAAAATCCGGATCCGTCCGTACAACCCACCCCACCGGTCGCGAATCTGATCACGTGAGTCAACAGACTCCTAGATCACTTCTCCCCCTGGGGAACGCACATGCGCATTCGTGCCACCGTGGCCGCCGTCACCGGCGCCCTGGCTCTCTCCGCTCTCGTCGTGCCGGCCGCGCAGGCCGCCGACGCCCCGTCCGGCAAGGCGGCCTTCAGCGCCGCCGCCGTCGACGGAACGACGAGCACCGCCGCCACGCTCGACGTCACCTTCTCCAACATGAAGGTGAACAAGGGCAAGAACATCGTCGTCGGCACCACCAACGTCGTCAGCGTCCCGGTGACCTACACACTGACGCACCCTGAGGGCATGGACACCAGCGACGACAACTTCGCCAGCGGCCCGCTCATCTACCGCGGTTCCTCGGTGACCACCGCGAGCAACATGATCATCAGCGACACCCCGGCGACCTGCACCACCGCGTCGACGACCACCCTCAACTGCTCGGGCACCATCTACGTCCGCCCGGCCGAGGAAGAGCTCTACAACTCCGACGCGGGCACCTGGAACGCGGGCGGCCTCGCCGTCACCCAGAACGGCGACCAGAAGATGCAGGGCGGCCTGGGCGCCACCAAGGTCCAGCGCTACTCCACGCTGACGGTGAACGCCGGCCCCGAGCCCGTCTACAAGGGGAAGACCATCACCTCCACGGGCAAGCTGTCCCGCGCCAACTGGGAGGACGGCCACTACCACGGCTACACCAACCAGCCCGTCAAGCTCCAGTTCCGCAAGGCGGGCACCAGCACGTACACCACGGTCAAGACGGTGTACTCGGACTCGTACGGCAACCTGAAGGCCACCGCCACCGCCGCCTACGACGGCTACTGGCGCTTCAGCTTCGCGGGCACCACGACGACTCCGGCGGTCAGCGCCACCGGTGACTACGTCGACGTGAGGTAACCACCCTCGGCGCTATGCCGGGACGCGGCGGTCGACCACCCTCCACAGCACCTCCAGGGCGACCGCCGCCACCGCCGCGATGCCGACCGCGATCCACGGCATCGTCATCCCGACCAGCTTCAGCGCGAAGAACTCCTGCAGCCACGGCACCACCAGCACCAGCAGGAACCCGGCACCCATCGTGGCCACCAGTGCGAGGCGCCACCAGGTGTAGGGGCGGGCGATGATCGCCAGCACCCACATCGAGACCAGGAACAGCGTCAGCGTCGCGGCACTGGTCTCCGCGTCCAGCGCGCCACTGCCCGTGTAGTGGTGCCGGGCGATCAGATACGTCGCGAAGGTCGACGTCGCGGCCACCACCCCGCCCGGGATCGAGTACCGCATCACCCGCCGTACGAAGTTCGGCCTCGCCCGTTCCTTGTTGGGCGCGAGGGCGAGGAAGAAGGCCGGCACGCCGATGGTGAGGGTGGACAGCAGGGTCAGGTGGCGGGGCAGGAAGGGGTACTCGACCTGCCAGCACACCACCAGGATCGCCAGCAGGACGGAGTAGACCGTCTTGACGAGGAAGAGCGTCGCGACCCTCGTGATGTTGCCGATGACCCGTCGGCCCTCCGCGACCACCGAGGGCAGCGTCGCGAAGCTGTTGTTGAGCAGCACGATCTGCGCGACCGCCCGGGTCGCCTCCGACCCCGAGCCCATCGCCACGCCGATGTCGGCGTCCTTCAGGGCCAGTACGTCGTTCACGCCGTCGCCGGTCATCGCGACCGTGTGCCCGTGCGACTGCAGGGCGCCCACCATGTCCCGCTTCTGCTGCGGGGTGACCCGCCCGAACACCGTGCCGTCGTCGAGGGCCGTGGCCATCCCGTCCCGGTCGGTGGGGAGCCGGCGGGCGTCGATCGTGGTTCCGGTCAGCCCGAGCTTGCTCGCCACCGCCCCCACCGACACCGCGTTGTCCCCGGAAATGACCTTGGCGCGGACGTCCTGCTCGGCGAAGTAGCGCAGGGTGTCGGCCGCGTCGGGCCGCAGCCGCTGCTCCAGTACGACGAGGGCGGCGGGCTTGGCTCCTCGCGCGGGTTCGGGGTCGTCCAGTTCACGGGCGGCCCGGGCCAGGAGCAGCACCCGCAGCCCCTGCTCGTTGAGCCGCTCGGTCTCGGCGAGGGCCGGGTCGTCGTCCGCGAGGAGCACGTCCGGGGCGCCGAGCAGCCACGTACTGGACTCCCCGTTCCCCTCGCTGAAGGAGGCGCCGCTGTACTTGCGGGCGGAGGAGAACGGCAGGGACTCGGTGCAGCGCCAGTCCTCGACGTCCGGGTAGGCGTCGATGATCGCCTGGAGGGAGGCGTTGGGGCGCGGGTCGGACTCGCCGAGGGCGCCGAGGACCTTCTCCACGTACGACGCGTCGCTGCCGTCGAGTGCGCGCACCTCGGTGACGTCCATGCCGCCCTCGGTGAGGGTGCCCGTCTTGTCGAGGCAGACCGTGTCGACGCGGGCGAGGCCCTCGATGGCGGGGAGTTCCTGCACCAGGCACTGTTTCCGGCCGAGCCGGATGACGCCGATGGCGAAGGCGACGGAGGTGAGCAGGACGAGCCCCTCCGGGACCATCGGGACGATGCCGCCGACGGTCCGCGCGATGGAGTCCTTGAGGTCGTTGTCCTTGACGAACAACTGGCTGATGATCAGGCCGATCGCGGTCGGGACCATCATCCACGTCACGTACTTGAGGATCGTGGAGATGCCGGAACGCAGCTCGGAGTGGACGAGGGTGAACCGGGAGGCCTCTTCGGCGAGCTGGACGGCGTAGGCCTCGCGGCCGACCTTGGTCGCCTTGAAGGCGCCGCCGCCGGCCACCACGAAGCTCCCGGACATGACCTGGTCCCCCGGCCGCTTCACGACCGGGTCGGCTTCCCCCGTGAGCAGCGACTCGTCGATCTCCAGCCCGTCGGCCTCGACGCACACCCCGTCGACCACGGCCTTGTCGCCGGGGCCGATCTCTATCAGGTCGTCCAGCACGATGTCGCTGGTGGCCACCTCGGCGGCGGTCCCGTCCCGGCGTACGGTCGGCCGGGCCTCCCCGATCACGGCCAGCGAGTCCAGGGTCTTCTTCGCCCGCCACTCCTGGATGATGCCGATGCCCGTGTTGGCGAGGATCACGAACCCGAACAGGCTGTCCTGGATCGGCGCGACGAACAGCATGATCACCCAGAGCACGCCGATGATCGCGTTGAACCGGGTGAAGACGTTCGCACGGACGATCTCGACGGTGGACCGGCTGCTGCGCACCGGCACGTCGTTGACCTGGCCCCGCGCGACCCGCTCCGCGACCTCGGCGGCGGTGAGACCGGTCACCGCGATGTCCGGGACCGTCGTCACCCGCGCAGGATCGAGTTCGGCGGCGCCCGCGTCGATGTGCGTCATGCATTCGACGGTACGTGCGGATTTACGGCTTCACCCGCGGAGTGAGTGAAAGATCCGACCTGGGGAGGAGGGGGACGGGGGTGAGTGATGCCGTGGTACTAGGGGTGCCGGCCCCTCAACGCATGGCGCGGGGCCTCCTCGGCGGCTGCTGCCGGATGTGTCTCACCCCCGCCGCCCCTACCCGTCCCATCCCCCAGGGGCGCCGCCCCTTCGACCCCGCACCAGGGGGCTCCGCCCTCGCCGGGTGTCTACTCCGCGGACGGTGCCTCGACCCCCGTCGCCCTCCTGATCGCCGCGTCCCGCTTGCGGACGTACCAGATGCCGATCAGGCCCAGGCCCGCCCCGGCCAGGCATGTCCAGACCCACCAGGTGTGGCCGTGGTCGTCGAACCAGCCGTAGAAGGGGAGCTGTGCAAGGAAGAGGGCGAACCAGAGGATCGTGCCGCCGATGATGGTGGGGACGATGGGGCCCTCCAGGGGCTCCGGCGCCTCGTGCTTCGGGGTCCACTTCTCCATGGGGGACAGCTTACGAGGCGATCAGGTCTACGCGCGGAGATGGCGTCGATCGGGACATATGTTCATACTGAAACTGTTTTTGTCCGGCCAGTTTTCTTCGTACGAAACACCAAAGGCCCACGCATGCCCACATCGGCCCCCGCCAAGGCCCCCGCGCCCCAGCCGCCGGGCGGTACGCCCGCCCACGGCGCCCTCGACCGCCACTTCCGGATCTCCGAGCGGGGCAGCACGCTGTCCCGGGAGATCCGGGGCGGTTTCGCCACCTTCTTCGCGATGGCCTACATCATCGTGCTGAACCCGATCATCCTCGGCAGCGCGAAGGACATGTACGGGCACCAGCTCGACAACGGACAGCTGGTCACGGCGACGGCGCTGACGGCGGCGTTCACCACCCTCCTCATGGGCGTCATCGGCAACGTCCCGATCGCCCTCGCCGCCGGCCTCGGTGTGAACTCGGTCGTCGCCCTCCAGCTCGCACCCCGGATGTCCTGGCCGGACGCGATGGGCATGGTCGTCCTCGCCGGCTTCATCGTGATGCTCCTCGTGGCCACCGGCCTGCGCGAGCGCGTGATGAACGCCGTGCCCTACGGCCTCCGCAAGGCCATCTCCATCGGCATCGGCCTGTTCATCATGCTGATCGGCCTCGTCGACTCCGGCTTCGTCTCCCGCATCCCGGACGTCGCCCAGACCACCGTCCCCCTCCAGCTCGGCGGCGACGGTCACCTCAACGGCTGGCCGGTACTCGTCTTCGTCCTCGGCACGCTGCTGACCCTGGCCCTCATCGTCCGCAAGGTCTCCGGCGCGATCCTCATCTCGATCGTCACGATGACCGTCCTCGCGATGATCATCAACGCCGTCGCGGACATTCCCTCCTGGGGTCTGACCACGCCCACGTGGCCCGGCAACCCCGTCGCCACCCCCGACTTCGGCCTGATCGGCGAGGTCAGCCTCTTCGGCGGCTTCGCGAAGGTCGGCGTGCTGACCGGCGTCCTCTTCGTCTTCACCGTGCTGCTGTCGTGCTTCTTCGACGCGATGGGCACGATCATGGGCGTCAGCGACGAGGCCAAGCTGACCGACGCCCAGGGCCAGATGCCCGGCATCAACAAGGTCCTGTTCGTCGACGGTCTCGCCGTCGCCGCCGGCGGCGCCAGTTCCTCCTCCGCCACCACCGCCTTCGTGGAGTCCACGGCCGGCGTCGGCGAGGGGGCACGGACCGGCTTCGCGAACGTCGTCACCGGCGGTCTCTTCACCGTGGCGCTCTTCCTCACGCCCATCGCCACGATGGTGCCCTCCCAGGCGGCCACCCCGGCCCTGCTAGCGGTCGGATTCCTGATCCTGGCCGGCTCGGTCAAGGAGATCGACTGGGCCGACCACACCATCGCCATCCCGGCCTTCATCACCATGGTGATGATGCCGTTCACCTACTCGATCACCAACGGCATCGGCATGGGCTTCATCACCTTCGTGGTGCTGCGTCTGGCAGCGGGCCGCGCCAAGGAGATCCCGGCCGCGATGTACGTCGTGGCGGCGGTGTTCGGCTTCTACTACCTGATGCCGGCGCTGGGTCTGACGTAAGCCCGCTCAGCCAAGTCCGCTCAGCCAAGTCCGCTCAGCCAAGTCCGCTCAGCCAAGTCCGCTCAGCCAAGTCCGCTCACGGCACCCCGTAGAACTTTTCCGTCTCCTCGACGGCGGACTGGAACCGCTCGTCGAAGTCGTCGCGAACGAGCGTCCTGACCACGTAGTCCTGGACGCTCATTCCCCTCTTGGCCGCATGGTCCCGGAGCCGCTCGAGCAGTTCCCCGTCCATCCGCAGGCTGAGCACGCTGGTCCCCATGAACACGAGGGTCGCCGGGCCGGGCGGCGCGCGTTCACTTTCCGCTGCCGATTCACTCGTACGGGTGCGGATCGGGTTTCAGTGGTGGGTCTCACGGGAATCTGTGCGCGCGCCAGCTTGTTTAGCGAGAGTAATGAGTTACCCTAAAGACATGCCGGACCTTACCCATGGCGACGACGCTGCCGCCGTGAACTCCCTGCGCTCCGCCGTCATGCGGCTGTCCCGTCGGCTCAAGCACCAACGGGTCGACGAGTCGCTGAGCCCGACCGAGATGTCGGTGCTCGGCACCCTGTCCCTCTGCGGCAAGGCCACCCCGGGCGAACTCGCCCGCAAGGAGCACGTCCAGCCGCCGTCGATGACCCGCATCGTGGCGCTGCTGGAGGCCAAGGGCCTGGTCCGTCTGGAGCCGCACCCCGAGGACCGGCGCCAGAAGGTCGTCACGAAGACCGAGCAGGCCGAGGCGATGCTCGAGGAGAGCCGCCGCAAGCGCAACGCCTTCCTGGCCACCCTGGTCGACGGCCTGAGCGAGGACGAGTGGGCGAAGATCCGCGCCGCCGCCCCCGTACTGGAGAAGCTGGCACACCTGTAAGCAGCGTTCACAAGGAGGCGACCTTTTGAGTTCGGGACCCGGAGCAGACTCCGCCCCCGCACCGACCACCCACGACTCCGCGCCCACCCCCAAGCGCTCGTCCATGTTCAGCTCGCTGAAGGTCAGGAACTACCGGCTGTTCTTCGCCGGCCAGGTCGTGTCCAACATCGGCACCTGGATGCAGCGCATCGCCCAGGACTGGCTGGTCCTCAGCCTCACCGGCTCCGCGACCGCCGTCGGTGTCACGACGGCCCTGCAGTTCCTGCCGATGCTGCTCTTCGGCCTCTACGGCGGCGTCCTCGTCGACCGCCTGCCCAGGCGGCCCACGCTGCTCTTCACGCAGTCCTCGATGGCCCTCACCGGCATCGCGCTCGCCGTCCTCACCCTCTCCGGCCACGTCCAGGTCTGGCACGTCTACCTCGCCGCCTTCGCCGTCGGTCTCGCGACCGTCGTCGACAACCCGGCCCGCCAGTCCTTCGTCTCCGAGATGGTCGGCCCGGACCAGCTGCAGAACGCGGTCAGCCTCAACTCCGCGAACTTCCAGTCGGCCCGCCTCGTCGGGCCCGCCGTGGCCGGCCTGATGATCACCGGTGTCGGCACCGGCTGGGCGTTCCTCTTCAACGGCCTGTCCTTCATCGCGCCCCTCGCGGGCCTGCTGATGATGCGGGCACGTGAGCTGCACGTCGTCGAGCGCGCCCCGCGCGCCAAGGGCCAGCTGCAGGAGGGACTGCAGTACGTCGCCGGGCGCCCGGACCTGATCTGGACCATCGTCCTGGTCGGGTTCGTCAGCACCTTCGGCTTCAACTTCCCCGTCTACCTCTCGGCCTTCGCCGACGACGTCTTCCACGCGGGCGCGGGTTCCTACAGCCTCTTCAACACGCTGATGGCGGTCGGCTCCCTCGCGGGCGCCCTGCTCGCCGCCCGGCGCGGCACGGCCCGGATGCGCGTGCTGGTCGCGGGGGCGGTGGCCTTCGGCGTGATGGAGATCGTGGCCTCGATCGCGCCCTCCCTGTGGCTGTTCGCCCTGCTCATGGCCCCGATCGGCATGTTCGGCATGACGGTCAACGTCACCGCCAACAGCAGCGTCCAGATGAGCACCGATCCGGCCATGCGGGGCCGGGTGATGGCCCTCTACATGATGGTGTTCATGGGCGGCGCCCCGATCGGCGCGCCGATCGCCGGCTGGATCACCGACGCGTACGGCGTCCGGGCGGGCATGGCCGCGGGCGGTGTGGTCTCGGCCGCCGCGGCCCTGACGATCGGCCTGGTCCTGGCCCGCGTCGGCAATCTGCGCCTGTCGATCGGCTGGAACCGCGGCCATCCGCACGTCCGGTTCGTCCCGCGCGAGCGGGAGCAGCTGGCCGCGGCGGCGTGAGGGGAGCCACCGCTCCGCAGTCACCGTTCGCCCGGTCCGGAGGGCCTACACCCTCCGGGCCAGCAGCTGGCCCGGCCAGTTGTTCTCCCCGACCGTGAAGGCCTCGGTGCGGGTGAAGCCGTTGCTCTCGTAATAGCGCACGAGCTTGCCGTCGTCGCCGGCGTAGCAGTCCACCCGCAGCAGTGAGACGCCCGCCCGCCGGGTCTCCTCGACGGCGTGCGCGAGAAGGGCGCTGCCCACGCCGTGCCCCTTGAAGCGGCGGTCGGAGGCGAGCCAGTGGATGTACCGCTCGGGCTCGCCGGGCTGCGGGAGGTGGGACAGATAGGCGCCGGCCGAGTCGGTGAGGGTGAGCGTGGCGGCCGGCACGCCATCGACCTCGGCGATGAACACGTCGCCCTCGTCCATGTACCGGGCAACCGACTCCACGGTCTTCGGGCTCTCCGACAGCGGTTTCGTCCCCCACTGTCCGGTGCGCCCCTGCGAGACCAGCCACTCCACACTGCTGTCGAGCATGCGGAATATCGCGGGGATGTCCTCGGGCCCGCCCTCCCGGATCCTGATGATCTGCATGGCGGCACCCTAGTCTGACGTCCATGAGACTCTTCGCCGCCGTGCTGCCGCCCGAGGACGTGGTCGCCGAACTGGCCGCCCGGGTCACCGAGTTGCGGGCCCTGCCCGGTGCGGACGCCCTGCGCTGGACCGGCCGTCCCGGCTGGCACTTCACGCTCGCCTTCTACGGCGAGTTGGAGGAGGACGTGATCCCCGACCTGTCGGCGAGGCTGGAGCGGGCCGCCCACCGCACCGCCCCCTTCCCGCTGGCGCTGCGCGGCGGGGGCCAGTTCGGCAAGGGGCGTGCGCTGTGGGCGGGCGCGGAGGGCGATGTGCCCGCGCTGCGGCTGCTGGCCGACCGGGCCGAGGCGGCGGCGCGCAAGGCGGGCGTAGCGATGGGGGAGCACCGCCGGTACAAGGCCCACCTGACGGTGGCCCGCAGCCGGGACGACATCGACGTACGGCCCTACCTGGAGGCCCTGAACTCCTTCGCCGGCCGCACCTGGACGGTGGACGAGCTGACGCTGGTCCGCAGCAACCTGCCCAAGTCGGGAGTCCCGGGCGAGCAGCCGCGTTACGAGACGGTCGCCCGCTGGCCGCTCGGCGCGGCCGGTTAGGCTCGAAGGCGTGGACCCGAAAACCCGGAACCGGATCATGGCCGGTGCGCTCGTGCTGATGTTCTTCGTCGTGGCGGTGGCGGCGGCGGTCGGAAGGTAGGACCGACCGACCGCCGCCCCTTGCCGGGCTCTGCCGCCCCCTACCAGGCGAAGGCCTGCGGCGACCTACCAGGCGAAGGCCTCCGGCGACGGCCCCGGCCCCGGGAAGATCTCGTCCAGCCCGGTCAGCAGGTCCTCGCCGAGCTGCAGCTCGACCGCGCGCAGGGCGGACTCGAGCTGCTCGGCGGTTCGCGGGCCGACGATCGGGCCGGTCACGCCGGGCCGGGTGAGCAGCCAGGCCAGTGCGGCCTCGCCGGGCTCGATCCCGTGCTTGTCGAGCAGATCCTCGTACGACTGGACCTGCGCGCGTACGGCCGGGTTCGCGAGGGTGTCCGCCGCCCGCCCGGAGGCCCGCCGGCCGCCCTTGACCTCTTTCTTGAGCATGCCGCCGAGCAGGCCGCCCTGGAGCGGCGACCAGGGGATGACGCCGACGCCGTAGTCCTGCGCGGCCGGGATGACCTCCATCTCCGCGCGGCGTTCGGCGAGGTTGTACAGGCACTGCTCGCTGACGAGGCCGATGGTGCCGGAGCGCCGGGCGGCGATCTCGTTGGCCTGGGCGATCTTGTACCCGGGGAAGTTGGAGGAGCCGACGTAGAGGATCTTCCCCTGCTGCACGAGCACGTCGATGGCCTGCCAGATCTCCTCGAAGGGAGTGGCGCGGTCGATGTGGTGGAACTGGTAGACGTCGATGTAGTCGGTCTGCAGCCGCTTGAGGCTGGCGTCCACCGACCGCCGGATGTTGAGGGCGGAGAGCTTGTCGTGGTTGGGCCAGGCGGCGACGCCGTCGCCCGCCATGTTCCCGTACATCTTGGTGGCCAGGACGACCTTCTCGCGCCGGTCGCCGCCCTTGGCGAACCAGTTGCCGATGATCTCCTCGGTACGGCCCTTGTTGTCACCCCAGCCGTACACGTTCGCCGTGTCGAAGAAGTTGATGCCCGCGTCCAGCGCCGCGTCCATGATCGCGTGACTGTCCGCCTCATCGGTCTGCGGACCGAAGTTCATGGTGCCGAGCACCAGTCGGCTGACCTTGAGTCCCGTGCGTCCGAGCTGCGTGTACTTCATGACTGCCAAGCCAACGGCCTGGAGTGCGCTCTATGCAAGCAGCCTTGACGCTAACTGGAAGTTAGTGCTTTCCTTCGGGAAGTATCAACTTGAACTTTCAAGGTCTGGAGCATCGTGACCCCCACCACGCCCGCGCGCCGCATCCTCGTCGCCGCACTCGCCGCCGGTGCCCTGCTGGGAACCGCCGTCGTACCCGCCGTCGCCGCCCCGTCCGCCCACCACTCGGTGCGCTACGGCGAGGGGGCGCGGCTCGACTACCAGAAGGCCGTTGCCGTACGTGTCCTCAAGGGCGTCTTCGAGCAGGGCGACACCGGGGTCGTCGACCGGTTCGTACGGCCGGACTACATCCAGCACAACCCGCTCGCGCCCGACGGCGCCGAGACGCTGAAGAACCTGGGAGTGGGGCTGCACCAGCAGTTCCCGGACGCCGCGTACGACATCAAGCGGGTCATCTCCGAGGGCGACCTGGTCCTCGTGCACTCCAACGTCGTGCTGACGCCGGGGAGTCGGGGCTCGGCCGTCTTCGACATCTTCCGCTTCCAGGACGGGAAGATCGCCGAGCACTGGGACACCGCGCAGAACGTGCCGGAGACCACGGCCAACGGCAACGACATGTTCTCGACGGTGAGTCGGCCGCGGACGGAGGCGCCGGGGCCGCGGTGGCTGACCGCGTACAACAAGAAGCTGGTGACCAAGGCCTTCGACCAGCTCATCGTGAAGAAGGACGTATCGGCGCTCGACACGTACTGGGGCCCCGAGTACCACCAGCACAACCCGAACATCGCGGACGGCGTGGCGGGCGCGAAGGCCGGGCTCGGCGGGTACTTCCAGGCGTTCCCGCAGCTGTCCGTCTCGCCGAAGCGGATCATCGCCGAGGGTGACCTGGTCGCGGTCCACAGCCACTACGTGAACGCGCCGGGCGAGCGCGGCCAGGCGATCGTGGACCTCTTCCGGGTGCGGAACGGGAAGATCGTCGAGCACTGGGACGTGCTCCAGGACGTGCCGGCCACGTCGGCGAACGACAACACGATGTTCTAGAGCCGGCCGCCCCTGTGCCGTGCTTCAGCCGTCGTACGGCTTCGCCAGGTCCCACGCCTGGTGCATCGCGTCCGCGAAGGCGGCCGCGAGCTTGTGCTCGCCGCTCGCGTTGGGATGCGTGCCGTCGTAGGTGTCCGTGTGGATGTCGTACGACCTGGGCGGCGACGTCAGTAGCAGGGGTGAGCGGGGCTCGTCCAGGTCGGCGACCGTCTTCGCCAGCAGGTCGTTGAAGAGGGCGACCCGCTCGGCGAAGCCGGGGTCCGACTCGGCGAGTGCGTTCGGGACGACCGGGAGGACGACCATGCGGACGCGCGGGTTGGCCGTGCGGGCCTCGGTGACGAAGCGGCGGGCGTTCCCGGCCGTCTGTTCCGGGTCGGTGTAGAAGCCCAGGTCGATCAGGCCGAGCGCGACCAGGAGGACGTCCGCCCGGTGCTCCCGTACCGCCCCGCCGATCAGCGGGGCCATGTGCAGCCAGCCCTCGCCCCAGCCGGCGAGGTGCGAGCGCGGGAAGTCGGGGTCGGCGTACGCGTGGGACGTCGGGGCGTCGGTCGCCTTGTCGTACAGCGTCTCGCGCGGGCCGACGAGGGCGAACGGGCCGCCGTACGCCGCGCGCAGGTGCTGCCACAGCCGGTAGCGCCAGGTGTGTTCGCCGGCACTGCCGATGGTCTGGGAATCGCCGACGGGCATGAACCTGAGCATCCGCTCATGATGGACGATCAGCGGGCCGGCCGGAGTGTGAGGACCGCCACCCGCGCCCGTGGAACGCGGCGCGGGATGGCAGGCTTGGGGCATGCGCCGACCGTTCGCCCTCCTCGCCGGGGTCCTCCTCGTGGGTGCCTTTGCCGTGCCCGCCTCCGCCGCCGACGGCGACAAGGGGTTCACCATCACGGACCCCCGTATCACCGAGTCCAGCGGACTCGCGGCCTCCCGCCAACACCCCGGCATCTACTGGACGCACAACGACAGCGACGACGGCGCCTACCTCTACGCCGTCGACAGCGCGACGGGGAAGACCGTCGCGACCCTCACCCTGACCGGTGTGGGCACCCCGCGTGACGTCGAGGCCATCTCCATCGGCCCCGGCAACGAGATCTACGTCGGCGACATCGGCGACAACCTCGGCGGCACCTGGCCCTATGTGTGGATCTACCGGCTGCCCGAGCCCAAGGAGTTGCGGGACCGGACGATCCGGGCCACGCAGTACGTCGTGAAGTACTCGGACGGGGCGCGGGACGCCGAGTCCCTGGTCGTGCACCCGAAGACCGGGCGGGTCTACATCGTCGACAAGAACGAGAAGGGCGGGCACCTGTACGAGGGCCCGGCCGAGCTCTCCGCCTCCGGGACCAACGTCTTCAAGCCCGTCGCCCCCGTCGCCGACCTGGAGGCCACGGACGCCGCCCTGTCGCCCGACGGTGAACAGCTCGTCGTACGCAGCTACTTCGGGGCGATCGCCTACGACTGGAACGGCGGGAAGATCAAGCGGCTGGAGCGGGTCGGCGTCCCGTTCCTGGGGCAGGGCGAGTCCGTCACCTACACCGACGACGGAACGACGCTCATGTTCGGCGCCGAAGGGACCGACAGTCCCGTGGAGCCGGAGGACGCACCCGGGAGCACCGGGTCCAAGTCACCCTCGGCCGGGGGAAGTTCGGCGGACGGCGACGACAGCGGAAGCGATGTCGGCAGCAGCAATGTCAAGGTCGGCGCGATCGCGGTGGCCGTCGCCTTCGCGGCCGTGATCGGCTTCCGGCGGCTATTCCGGCGCCGGTCGTGAACCCGCTGCCCGCCGGTTCGCGGCCTGCCCGTTCCCTTCCTGCTCGTTCCCTTCCTGCTCGTTCCCTTCCTGCTCGTTCGCGCGCCGCTCGTTCGTTCGCCGCTCGTTGACGAACACCTCCAGCCCGTCCAGGATCCGCTGCAGCCCGAACTCGAAGTGGTCGAAGTCGGGGCCCCAGGTGTCCTCGTCGAGGGTGGCGAGCAGGGGATAGCGGCCGGACGTCATGATCTTCTCCAGCATCGGCGTCTGGGCCTGCCAGAACTCCGTGTCCGTGAGACCCGTCCGGCGCTCCGCCTCCCGCTGGTACACCTGGGTGCGCGCGGCGCCGACCACGTACCCGTCGATCATGATGACCGCCGAGACCAACTCGGGGTCGGTCAGCCCCATCGGCTTGATCAGGGCCAGGATCTTCTCCATGCCGTCCAGGGCGCTCGGGCCGAGGATCGGGCGTGACTGGTTGACCTGGAGCAGCCAGGGGTGGCGGCGGTAGAGGGCGAGGGTGGCGCGGCCCATCGTCTCCAGGGCGGAGCGCCAGCTGCCGTCGCCGAGGTCGGCGGGGTTCTCGGAGGGGCGCTGGACGCGGTCCAGCATCAGGTCGAGCAGCTCGCCCTTGCCGGGGACGTACCGGTACAGGGACATGGCGCCGGTGCCGAGCTCGGTGGCGATCCGGCGCATGGACACCGCGTCCAGGCCGTCGGCGTCCGCGACCTGGACGGCGGCTTCCACGATCCGGTCCAGGGTCAGGCCCGGTTTGGGGCCCCGACTGGGGCGTCGGCCGGTGTCCCACAGCAGTTCCATGGTGCGGACGATGTCGCCGCTGCCGCTGGTCTCCGTACCGCCCTTGCCGCTCGTCATGGAGCTCAGCTTAAGTCCTCGGAAAAAACTGGGTACGGCGTACTCGCAATCGGGTACGGTGTACTCAGTTGCCGAGAAGGGGGACCCATGAGCGACACATACGCGGTGCAGGCCGAGGCCCTGGAGAAGCGCTACGGCGAGAAGCGCGCCCTCGACGGCTTCGACCTGGCCGTCCGCGAGGGCACCGTGCACGGCCTGCTCGGACCGAACGGCGCCGGCAAGACCACGGCCGTACGCATCCTGTCCACGCTCGTCCGGCTGGACGGCGGACACGCGACGGTGGCCGGCCTCGACGTGGTCCGGCAGCCGCGCGAGGTGCGCGCCCGCATCGGCCTCACCGGGCAGTACGCGGCCGTGGACGAGGTGCTCACCGGACGCCAGAACCTGGAGATGTTCGGCCGCCTGTTCCACCTCGGCGGCAGGCGGGCCAAGCTGCGGGCCGTGGAGCTGCTGGAGCAGTTCGACCTCACCGACGCCGGCGACAAGGGCGTCGGCGCCTACAGCGGCGGCATGCGGCGCCGCCTCGACCTCGCCGCCTCGATGATCCTCGCCCCGGCCGTCCTGTTCCTCGACGAGCCGACGACCGGCCTCGACCCGCGCGGCCGCGGTGAGGTCTGGGACTCCGTACAGGCGTTGGTGGCGAGCGGCACCACCGTGCTGCTGACCACGCAGTACCTGGAGGAGGCCGACAAGCTGGCCTCCCGCATCACCGTCATCGACCACGGGCGGGCCATCGCCGACGACACCCCGGACGGGCTGAAGAACCGGATCGGCGGCGACCGTGTCGAGGTCGTGGTCGCCGAGCGGTCCGAGATCCCGAGGGTGGTCAAGGTCGTCGCGCGGGTCTGCGACGGCGAACCCGAGGCGGACGAGGACGGGTTGCGGGTGCACGCCCCCGTGACCGACCGGGTGTCCGCGCTGACGGAGGTCGCGCGGACGCTCCAGGACGAGGGCGTCCGGGTCGAGGACATCGGGCTGCGCAGGCCGAGCCTCGACGACGTGTTCCTGCGCCTGACCGGACACCGTACGGACGTATCGGAAGCGAAGGAGGCCGCCGCATGAGCGCCGTCGACCTGACCGGCCAGGACGCCCGCGGACGCACGTACTGGGCCCTGGCCGACTGCTGGAACATCGTCCGCCGCGGACTCACTCATTATCAGCGCCAACCCATCAATATCGCCTGGCAGTTGGGCTTCCCCATTCTGTCCGTCCTCCTCTACGGCTATGTCTTCGGCAGCGCCATGCAGGTGCCCGGCGGCGGGGACTACAAGGACTTCCTGATGCCCGGGATGTTCGTGATGACGATGGCGTTCGGCTTCATCAACACCGCCACGCTCGTGGTCTACGACTCCACCAAGGGCGTCATCGACCGCTTCCGCTCCATGCCGATGGCCTCGTCCGCCGTGGTCGCCGGGCGCGGGGTGACCGATCTGCTCGCCGCCTGCGCCGAGTTGGCGATCATGATGGCCACCGCGTTCGCCATGGGCTGGCGGCCGGACGGCGGCTGGGGCTTCCTGGCCGCGTTCGGACTGCTGCTGTGGCTCAGGTTCGCGTTGATCTGGATCGGGGTGTGGCTGGGTCTCCTGGTCCCCAACCCGGAGGCAGCGGGCGGACTGTTCGCGGTCGCCTTCCCGCTCACCATGATCTCCAGCATCTTCGTCGCCCCCCAGCTGATGCCCGACTGGCTCGGCCATGTGGCCGCCTGGAACCCGATCTCCTCCACGGCCGCGGCCACCCGCGAGCTGTTCGGAACACCGGTGGGGGCCGGGGACTCCTGGGTCGAACAGCACGCGCTGCTGATGGCCGGGGTGTGGCCGGTAGTGCTGACGGCCACGTTTCTGCCGCTGGCGGTGCGTCGGTTCAGGAGGCTCAGTCGCTGAGTCGGCCGGGGGTCTGGGGGTTGTCCCCCAGAAGATGCAGCCTTCCGCTCGCGGTACGGAGGTTCCAGAAGCTGAGCCGGTGACGTCGGATGCCTTGACGTGTCGGTGTGACCTGACTTCCATGGGAGGAGCGGGGACGTGGGAGCGCTCCCACTCGTTCCGGGCCCGCGCCTCCCGAGAGGAAGTTGCGACATGTTCCGCAGCTTGCGAAGAGCGCTGTGCGCTGTTGCCGCGGCGCTCCTGTTACCCCTGGCCGGCGCCCAGACCGCCGACGCGGCCGAACCGGGGGCGGGCTACTGGCACACCAGTGGCCGCCAGATCCTGGACGCGGCCGGACAGCCGGTCCGTATCGCCGGGATCAACTGGTTCGGCTTCGAGACCGCCAACCACGTCCCCCACGGCCTCTGGGCCCGCGACTACAAGAGCATGATCGACCAGATGAGGTCGCTGGGCTACAACACCCTCCGCATCCCGTTCAGCGACGACATCCTCAAGCCCGGCACCATGCCCGACAGCATCAACTACGCCGACGGCAAGAACGCCGATCTGCAAGGGCCCACCTCGGTGCAGGTCCTGGACCGGATCGTGGCGCACGCCGGTGAGACCGGCCTGAAGATCGTCCTCGATCGGCACCGCCCGGACGCGGCCGGCCAGTCCGCGCTCTGGTACACGGCGGCGGTCCCGGAGTCGACGTGGATCAGCAACCTGCGGGCGCTGGCGACCCGTTATCTCGGCAATCCCACGGTGGTGGGCATTGACCTGCACAACGAACCGCACGACCCCGCCTGCTGGGGCTGCGGCGACACGACGAGGGACTGGCGCCTGGCAGCCCAGCGTGCCGGGAACGCCGTCCTGTCCGTCAACCCCGATCTGCTGATCATGGTCGAGGGCGTCCAGTCGTACGACGGTGTCAACGGCTGGTGGGGAGGCAACCTGATGGGAGTCGCGCAGTACCCGGTCCAGCTCGACGTACCGAACCGGCTCGTGTACTCGGCCCACGACTACGCGACCAGCGTGGCCCATCAGCCGTGGTTCAGCGATCCGTCCTTCCCCGACAACATGCCGGGCATCTGGGACAAGTACTGGGGCTACATCTTCAAGCAGAACATCGCCCCGGTGTGGCTCGGCGAGTTCGGTACGACGTTGCAGTCGACGGTGGACCAGAAGTGGCTGGCGGCGCTGGTGACGTATCTGCGCTCGACGTCGGCCCACGGCGCCGACAGCTTCCACTGGACCTTCTGGTCCTGGAACCCCAACTCCGGTGACACGGGCGGCATCCTGAAGGACGACTGGTCGACCGTGGACACGGTGAAGGACGGGTATCTGGCGAGCATCAAGGCGCGGGGGTTTCCGGCGGGCGACCCCACTGGCCCCGGTGATCCCGGCGGAGGCACGGCCGCATGCACCGCCGCGTACACCGTCAGCAGCGACTGGGGCGGCGGCTTCAACGCCGAGGTGAAGGTGACCAACTCGGGCACGACGCCGCTGAAGTCCTGGAAGGTGACGTGGACCTGGCCTGGTGCGCAGCAGGTCACCAGCATGTGGAACGCGTCGTACACCCAGAGCGGGGCGACCGTGACGGCGGTGAACGCCTCGCACAACGGGGCGGTCGCGGCGGGCGGTTCGGCGGGCTTCGGGTTCTCGGGTGCGCCCGGGGGCGGGGGCGTGCCGAGCGTGAGCTGCACGGCGACCTGAGCCTCTACGCGAAGAAGGGCGCCCGGTGTCCGCCGGGCGCCCTCATTCTCGTACGGGAGAAGGTCAGAGCTTCTCGATCACGTAGTCGACGCACCTGGTGAGCGCCTCGACGTCCGCCGGGTCGATCGCCGGGAACATGGCCACGCGGAGCTGGTTGCGGCCGAGCTTGCGGTAGGGCTCGGTGTCGACGATGCCGTTGGCGCGCAGCACCTTGGCGACGGCCGCGGCGTCGATCTCGTCGGCGAAGTCGATCGTGCCGATGACCTGGGAGCGCTTGGCCGGGTCGGCGACGAACGGGGTCGCGTACTTGGACTCGTCCGCCCAGCCGTAGAGGCGGGTCGAGGAGTCCTTCGTACGGCCCGTGGACCAGGCGAGGCCGCCCTGGCCGTTGATCCACTCCAGCTGGTCGTTGAGGAGGAAGAGGGTCGCCAGCGCCGGGGTGTTGTACGTCTGGTTCTTGCGGGAGTTGTCGATCGCCGTCGGGAGCGAGAAGAACTCCGGGACGTGGCGGCCGGAGGCGTGGATCCGCTCGGCGCGCTCGATCGCGGCCGGGGAGAACACGCCGATCCACAGGCCGCCGTCGGAGGCGAAGGACTTCTGCGGGGCGAAGTAGTAGACGTCGGTCTCGGCGATGTCGACCGGGAGGCCGCCGGCGCCGCTCGTCGCGTCCACGAGGACCAGCGCGCCCTCGTCGGCACCGGCCACGCGCTTGATCGGCGCGGCGACACCGGTGGAGGTCTCGTTGTGGGTGAAGGCGTACACGTCGACGCCCGCCTCGGCCTGCGGCTCCGGGTGGGTGCCCGGGTCGGAGGAGATGACGGTCGGCTCGGCGAGCCACGGGGCGAGCTTGGACGCCTTGGCGAACTTGGAGGAGAACTCGCCGAAGCTGAGGTGCTGCGACTTGTTGTCGATGAGGCCGTGGGTCGCGACGTCCCAGAAGGCGGTGGAGCCGCCGTTGCCGAGGACGACCTCGTATCCCTCGGGGAGCTGGAAGAGCTCGGAGATGCCCTCGCGGACCTTGCCGACCAGGTTCTTGACCGGGGCCTGACGGTGAGAGGTGCCCATGAGGGACGTACCGGTGGAGGCGAGTGCGTCCAGCGCCTCCGTCCGCACCTTGGAGGGGCCCGCGCCGAAACGTCCGTCGGCGGGCTTGATGTCAGCGGGAATCTGGATCTCAGCCACGGAAGGGAGGGTAGCCGTTGCGGGAAACCTGGTCGAAACGTAGTCCGTCGGCTGAGACGCGTCGGTGTTGACGGACTGGTCGGGCGGACTGATTTGCTGGAGACATGACGGATCTTGAGGCCGATCTGCGCAAGGCCGTCCGGGGCGAGGTCGGTTTCGACGTCACCTCCCGGGCGCTGACCACCATGGACGCGTCCAACTACCGGCGGGTCCCGCTGGGTGTCGTGGCTCCCCGGGACGCCGACGACGTGGCGGCGGTGCTCGGGGTGTGCCGGGAGCACGGCGTGCCCGTGGTGGCGCGGGGCGGAGGGACGTCGATCGCCGGGCAGGCGACGGGCACGGGCGTCGTACTGGACTTCACCCGGCACATGAACCGGTTGGTGTCGCTGGACCCGGAGGCGGGGACGGCCGTGGTCCAGCCGGGGCTGGTGCTCGACCGGCTCCAGGACGCCGCCGCCCCGCACGGGCTGCGCTTCGGCCCGGATCCCTCTACCCACAGCCGCTGCACGCTCGGCGGCATGATCGGCAACAACTCGTGCGGCTCGCACTCGGTGGAGTGGGGGACGACCGCGGACAGCGTGCGGGAGCTGTCGGTGGTCACCGCGCGCGGGGAGCGGCTGCGGGCCGGGCGGGGCTGGGCGGGCGCGCCCGAGGGCCTGCGCGAGCTGGTGGAGGGCGAACTGTCCCGTCTGCGCACCGGCTTCCCCGAGCTGCCCCGCCGTATCTCCGGCTACGCCCTGGACGCCCTGCTGCCCGAGCACGGCACCGACGTCGCCCGTTCCCTCTGCGGCTCGGAGGGCACGCTGGGCGTGCTGACGGAGGCGGTCGTGGGGCTGGTGCGGGCGCCACGCGCGCGTGCGCTGGCCGTACTGGCGTACGCCGACGAGAGCGCGGCGGCCGAGGCGGCGGCGGGCCTGCTCCCGTACGGGCCCCTGACGGTCGAGGGCATGGCCGTGGACCTCGTCGCCTCCGCGGCCGAACTCCCCCGGGGCGGTGCCTGGCTGTTCGTGGAGACCGGCGGCGAGACGGAGGCCGAGGCACGCGCGCGTGCGGACGCGATCGTGCGGGCGGCGGACGTCGTCGACGCGCTCGTGGTGACGGACCCGGCCGGGCAGCGGGCGTTGTGGCGCATCCGGGAGGACGCGAGCGGTACGGCGACCCGGATGACGGACGGGAGCGAGGCGTGGCCGGGGTGGGAGGACTGCGCGGTGCCGCCGGCCCGGCTGGGTGCCTATCTGCGCGATTTCAGGGAGCTGCTCGGTGCGCACGGGCTGCGCGGCACGCCGTACGGCCACTTCGGGGACGGCTGCATCCACGTCCGCATCGACTTCGACCTGCTGACGCAGGCGGGTGTCGCCCGCTTCCGGAGCTTCTCGGAGGAACTGGCCGAACTGGTCGTGTCCCACGGCGGTTCGCTGTCCGGAGAGCACGGGGACGGGCAGGCGAGGGCGGAACTGCTGCCGCGTATGTACGGCGCGGAGCTGGTGGGGCTGTTCGAGCGGGCGAAGGCGGTCTGGGACCCGGACGACCTGCTCAACCCGGGGATGCTGGTACGCCCGGCGCCCCTCGACACGAACCTCCGCTTCTCGGTGCTCCCGCGGAAGCCGGTGGACGTGGCCTTCGGCTATCCGACGGACGGCGGCGACTTCTCGGCGGCGGTGCGCAGGTGTGTCGGGGTCGCGAAGTGCCGTACGACGTCCGTGTCCGGGTCGTCCGTCATGTGCCCGTCCTTCCGGGCCACCGGCGAGGAGGAGCACTCCACGCGCGGGCGTGCCCGGCTGCTGCACGAGATGCTCGCGGGCGAGCTGGTGACGGACGGCTGGCGGTCCGAGGAGGTCCATGACGCCCTCGACCTGTGCCTGTCCTGCAAGGGCTGCCGCTCCGACTGCCCGGTCGGGGTCGACATGGCCACGTACAAGGCGGAGTTCCTCCACCACCACTACGCGGGGCGGCGACGCCCCGCCGCCCACTACAGCATGGGATGGCTGCCGGTGTGGCTGCGCTGGGTGTCCCGGCTGCGGGCGGGGGCGGTGGTCAACGCGTTCGCCGCCGTACGGCCGTTCGCGTGGGCGGCGAAACGGGTGGGCGGGATCGCGGCGGAGCGGGCGATTCCGCGGGTGGCCACGGAGACGTTCAGCCGGTGGTGGCGGAGGCGGGAGCCGGTGGGCGGCTCCGGGGCCCTGGTGATCCTCTGGCCGGACACCTTCACCGAGCATCTCTCGCCGTCCGTGGGGCGCGCGGCCGTGCGCGTGCTGGAGGCGGCGGGCCTGCGGGTGGCGCTGCCTCCGACGCTGCGGATGCGCGTGCGACCCGTGGGGGACGGCACGTCGAAGGCCGCGATCTCCCTGCTGAGCATGCGGCGGAGCCGCGTCTGCTGCGGCCTGACCTACGTCTCGACGGGCCAGCTCGACCGAGCCCGTACGGTCATGCGCCGCACGCTGGACCTGATGGCGCCGGTGCTGGAGTCGGGCGCCCCGGTCGTCGTCCTGGAACCCAGTTGCGCGGCGGCCCTCCGCACCGACCTGCCGGAACTCCTGCACGACGACCCTCGCGCCGCCCGCCTGGCCTCCCGGATCCTGACCTTCGCGGAGGCCCTGGAACGCCTCGCCCCCGACTGGACCCCGCCCCGCCTGGACCGTCCCGCGGCCGGTCAGACGCACTGCCACCAGCACGCGGTCCTCGGCGACGCCGCCGACCGCCGTCTGCGCCTGGCGGCGGGCCTGACCGGTGAGCTCGCGGGCGGCTGCTGCGGCCTCGCGGGCAACTTCGGCTTCGAGAAGGGCCACTACGAGGTGTCGGCCGCGTGCGCGGAGGAGCAGCTGCTGCCGGCGGTGCGCGAGGCCGCGGACGGCACGGTGGTCCTGGCCGACGGGTTCTCGTGCCGGACGCAGCTGGAGCAGGTGGCGGGGGTGCGGGGGCGGCATGTGGCGGAGGTCTTGGCGGAGGGTCTGGAGCAGGCGGAAGGGAAGCGGGGTGAGTAGTCCCCGGCTTCCTGACATGATCACGCCGTGACCAGTGAGTCTGAATCTGTGCGGCCCGGCCCCAGGAAGTACGTCCTCTTCGATGTCGACGGCACGTTGATCGACGCCGTGGCCAACCAGCGCCGGGTGTGGGGAACCTGGGCGGCGCGGTACTCCCTGGACCCTGACGAGGTCTACCGGGTGGCCCTGCGGACGCGGCCGATGGAGACCTTCGCGACGGTGGTCCCGGACCGGGATCCGGGGGAGTGCCTGAGCGCGCTGCACGAGCTGGAGGACGAGGACGTCCGGTCCGGCGTCTACGCGGCCTTCGACGGCGCGGCGCGGCTGCTGGGCGCCCTGCCGCCGGGTGCCTGGGCGCTGGTGACCTCGAACTACGAACACCGGGTGCGCGGGCGGTTCACCCGGACGGGTCTGCCGGTGCCGCCCGTCGTGGTGGACGCCGCCGCGGTGACGGAAGGCAAACCGTCACCTCTGCCCTACCTGCTCGCCGCCGAGCTGCTCGGCGCCCGCCCCGAGGACTGCCTGGTTATCGAGGACGCACCGTCCGGAGTTCAGGCGGGTCTGCGGGCCGGCATGACGGTGTGGGGCGTCAACGCCCCGGCCGCCGTGACCGGCGTGCACCGCCACTTCGGGAGTCTTCGCGAAGCGGTCCCCGACATCCTGGCGTTCGCTGGTGCGGAGGGGGCGGCCGCGGTGGGGTGACGGATGCGATGGGGTGACGGATGCGATGGGGTGACCGGGGGCGTGCGGCAGCGCGGCTACGCGCCCGGCGAAAACGGTCGCGTGCCGATCCGATCGGGCTGAGAGTCGGGCGCATGTCGATCCCCTCCGCTCCCGAAAGCCCCGGAAACCCCGAAAGCCCCGGAAACCCCCTGAGCCGCGTCGCTGTCCTCTCCGACATCCACGGGGTGCTCCCCGCCCTGGAAGCCGTGCTCGCCGAGCCCGACGTGGCGGACGCCGAGCGCATCGTGCTCACCGGGGACATCACGGCGGGCCCGCAGCCGGGCGAGGTCGTCGAGCTGTTGCGCGCGCAGGGCGACCGGGTGCTGTGGGTCTCGGGCAACGCGGACCGGGAACTGGTCGAGTACCGCCGGGGCGAGCGGGACACGATCCCCGACCCGATCGCCCCCTTCGCGGCGGAGCAACTCACCGACGAGCAGATCGAGTTCCTGGCCGGGCTGCCCACCACGCTCACCCTCCCGATCGACGGTCTCGGCAAGGTCCTGTTCTGCCACGCCACACCGCGCGACGACGAAGAGGTCGTCCTCGTCGACTCCCGCCCCGAGCGCTGGACGGAGGTCTTCGCGGACCTCGACGAGGACGTCCGCACGGTGGTCTGCGGCCACACCCACATGCCGTACGTCCGCCTCGCCCAGGGGCGCCTGGTGGTGAACCCCGGCAGCGTCGGCATGCCGTACGGCCGCACGGGCGCCCACTGGGGCCTGCTCGGGCCGGGAGCCGACCTGCGGGTCACGCCGTACGACATCCCCTCGGCGGTCAGCCGCCTCGTGGCGGACTGCGCCTACCCGGACATCGCCGAGTGGGCCGACTACTTCCTCAACGCCCGCGCCACGGACACGGAGGCACTGAGGCTGTTCGGTCCCCGGGACGGCCGCGGCTGACTCATAGGCTGTCACGCTCAGCCACCGTCAAGGAGTCCACGCATGACCCTCCGCATCCAGACCCTCTCCCGCGACGAACATCTCACCTTCGTCGCGGCCCGCCCCTCCGCCAGCCACATGCAGGTCCCCTCCTGGGGCGAGGTGAAGCCTGACTGGCGGGCGGAGAGCCTGGGGTGGTTCGACGAGGAGGGGCGGCTGGTCGGGGCGGGGCTCGTGCTGTTCCGGGCGTTGCCGAAGCTGAAGCGGTACCTCGCGTATCTGCCCGAGGTGGCCGCTGATCGACTGGTACGCGGCCGACCTCGACCGGTGGCTGGAGCCGATGCTCGCCCACCTCAAGCGACAGGGCGCCTTCTCGGTGAAGATGGGCCCGCCCGTCGTCGTCCGCCGGTGGAGCGCCGACGCGGTGAAGGCGGCGATCGCCGATCCGGCGGCCCGGCGCCTGCGGGACGCCGAGGCGACCTCGCACGAACCGGGCGCCGCCGAGGTCGCCGAACGGCTGCGCCGCGCGGGCTGGCGGCAGACCGAACCCGGCGGCGAGGACGGCTTCGCGGCCGGACAGCCCCGGTACGTCTTCCAGGTGCCGTTCGCCGGACGGTCGCTGGAGGACATCCAGCGCGGCCTCAACCAGCAGTGGCGGCGCAACATCAAGAAGGCCGAGAAGGCCGGCGTGAAGATCGAACGCGGCGGTTACGACGACCTGCCCGCCTTCTACGAGCTGTACGCCGAGACCGCCGAGCGCGACCGCTTCCTCCCGCGCCCCCTGTCCTACTTCCAGCGCATGTGGACCGCGCTCACCACCGAGCACCCCGACCGGATGCGGCTCTATCTCGCCCACCACGACGGCGACGTCCTCGCCGCGGCCACCATGCTCACCGTCGGCGACCACGTCTGGTACTCCTACGGCGCCTCCACCAGCCGCAAGCGCGAGGTCCAGCCCAACAACGCCATGCAGTGGCGCATGATGACCGACGCCCGCGAACTCGGCGCCGCCGTCTACGACTTCCGGGGCATCACGGACACGCTGGAGGAGTCCAACCACCTTCTGGGGCTGCTGCGCTTCAAGGCCGGCGCGGGCGGTGAGGCCGTCGAGTACCTGGGGGAGTGGGACTTCCCGCTCAACCGGCTGCTGCACAAGGCGCTGGATCTGTACATGGCCCGCCGCTAGGCCCGGTGGGCGGGCGCCCGGGACAGACAGTCGTATAAGGGGTTCACACACCTGACGCAGTCCATTACTCTGGACTGCGTCGTACAGTGAGATGTACGAGCCCTCGAACCGCCCCGGAAGGCCCCGTGAGCACCCGCAGCGCAACGACGTCCACCTCCTCCTCCGCCGGTCATGCACCCGAGCCGGCCGGCGCTCCCGGCCGCTGGGGTTCGCTCGGGCCGGTGGGGCTGGTGCTCGCCGGGGGTGTCTCGGTGCAGTTCGGCGGTGCCCTCGCCGTGACGCTGATGCCGAGGGCCGGCGCGCTCGGCGTGGTCACGCTGCGTCTGCTGGCGGCGGCAGTCGTGCTGCTGCTGATCTGCCGGCCCCGGCTGCGCGGTCACTCGCGCGCGGACTGGGGCACGGTCGTCGTCTTCGGCGTCATCATGGCCGCGATGAACGGCCTCTTCTACCAGGCCGTCGACCGCATCCCCCTGGGCCCGGCGGTCACCCTCGAGGTCCTCGGCCCCCTCGCCCTCTCCGTCCTCGCCTCCCGCCGCGCGCTCAACCTCGTCTGGGCGGGCCTGGCCCTCGCCGGCGTCTTCCTCCTCGGCGGCGGAGGCTTCAGCGACCTCGACCCCATAGGCGTCGCCTTCGCCCTGGGCGCGGGCGCCATGTGGGCGTCGTACATCGTCTTCAGCGCGCGTACGGGCCGTCGCTTCCCGCAGGCGGACGGGCTCGCGCTGGCCATGGCCGTGGCGGCCCTGACGTTCCTCCCCCTCGGCATCGCCGAATCGGGCACGAAGCTCCTCGACCCGACGACGATCGCCCTCGGCTCGGCGGTGGCCGTCCTCTCCTCCGTCCTGCCCTACACCCTCGAACTCCTCGCCCTGCGCCGCCTCCCCGCCTCCACCTTCGCCATCCTGATGAGCCTGGAACCGGCCCTCGCCGCCACGGCCGGCTTCCTCATCCTCGACCAGACCCTGACCACCATCGAGTCCGCCGCGATCGCCCTGGTCATCGTGGCGAGCATGGGGGCGGTGCGGACGCAGGTGGGGCGGGGGAGGGCGACGCTGCCGGAAGCCTGAGAGCGGCGGTCCGGTCATCGGGCGGTCAAGCGCGCATCAGCCCGTGGCCAAACGGTCGTATGGGTTCCGCATGCCCCGCCCTCTTCGCCCGAGATGGCATGTTTTGCGCGTTTGCCTGCTGGCTACGGTGGTCCCGCCACTCGTCCACGGGGAAGAGGAGACGGCGGTGGGCCTACCGAACCGTTCGCGCCTTCTCGACTATCTCGACTGTCTCGACCATGCGGAACCCGACCAAGCGGAGCCGTCCGCGGGTCCGGGCGAGCCTCGGCGCCCTGAGCCCCGCAGATCGCGCCTTCTCGACTACATCGACGCCGAGCCGCGGGAGTCACCGGGCCCGAAGCCGGGTGTCCCCGCCTACCACACGCCCGTGTTCGTGCCCGCCCATCCCCGCCACGTCGACACCACGGACCCGTCCGGTGGCGCTCCCGCCCGCGTTTCCTACATCGAGTACGAACTGTTCGCGCACCCCACGGACCGGACCGTGGCGTTCGCCTTCACCACGCTGGAGGGGCTCGTGGCCGCGCTCGGTGAGGCGCAGCCGTGGGTCGCCACCTCGATCGGCCCGCTGGCCGAGGGGATGGGCGCGCAGGGTGTCACCGTGCTGCTCGACCCGCGGATCGCCCCGGGCCACTACAACTGGCAGCCGGCCGACCTGGCCGCCTACGCCCGGGGGGCGCGCTGATGACGGCCGACTTCAAGGCGATCCTCAGCGACCTCACGTCGTTGTCCACGACCTTCCACGACGAGGCCGTCACCTACCGCAAGCTGCACGCCGATGTCGCCCCGCCGGTGGCCGACGGCGGCGACCCCGGCCTCGACCACGCCCTGCGGGAGGTTGCCGAGCTCATCGTCGGCCTGCACACCGGCTTCGCCGACCGGCTGGACGACCACGGCGACAAGGTGGCCCACGCCCGCGACTCCTTCCAGCGTCACGACATCGACGTACACGGACTGTTCGAGGACTTGATGGTGGGTGACGGCTGATGGCGGACAGCTGGGTCGGCGGCGACATCGGCGGGCTGCGCACGATGGCCGAGACGTACAAGAACGCCCAGCGGAAGCTGGACGACGTGGTCCAGCCGCTCGGTCGCGCGGTCGAACGCCTTGTGGACGACGCCAGTTGGAAGGGTGAGGCCGCCGAGACCTTCCGTGCCACCTGGAGCGAGGACGCCATGGCGGCGGGCGCCTTCGCGAGCCTCGTGCACAGCGCGGGAGCCATCGTCTCCGATCTCGCCGACGCCCTGTCCACCTGCGAGACGGCCCTGCAGAACGCGGAGCACACGGCCACGCGCCAGGGGGCGGCGACGGGGGACAAGGGGGTGCCCCTGGCCGTCGTCATGGCCGACCCTCCCAGCGCCGAGGACCAGAAGGCCGGCTCCGCGACGAACGAGTACGCCACGGTCCGACAACAGATCCTGCACACCGCCCAACAGGCCCGGCTGGTGGCGGCGGACAGGCTGCGGGGGCTGTACGCGCAGGTGACCTCGCCGGTCTCGACCGGAGACAAGCTCACCCTCGCCGACTATCTGCGGGGCCTGTACGCCTATGACGCCGAGGACGCGCGGGCCGGCGGCACGAAGGCCCGGGCCGCGCTCGACGGCGCCAAGGCCGAGGAGCAGGCCGCCAAGAAGGAACTGCGCGCGGAGCGCAAGGCGTTCCAGAAGGCGGGCCGGGCGCTGCCCAAGGACCTCCCCGCCAAGGGCGCCTACGCGGACGCGGTCACCAGGGTCGACTCGCTGGAGGAGGCCGTCGTCCGCGCCGACCACGGCAGTACGGCGCTGCCCTACGACCGGGCCCTGAACGTCAAACTGGCCGACGCGGCGGACGCGCTGCGCCTCGGCAAGGGCATGGAGAAGCTGCCGGACTTCCTCAAGGAGGTCCCGGTGCTGGACGTCGCCGCGGCCGGTGCCTGCGGGTTGCTGGAAGCCTCCGACGACCACGACAAGGGCTGGTCGTGGCAGAAGTCCGTCGCGGTCGACGGCGGAGCCAACCTGGCCGGACTGGCCGCCGGTACGGCCGTCACGGCGGGCCTGGTGGCCCTGGCGCCCGTGGACGTACCCGTGGCCGTGGTGGCCGGGGTCGGCGGTGCGGTGGTGGTCGGCGCGACCGGCGTCATCGACCACGCCTTCCACGAACACTGGAGTGAGGACATCCACGACCGGGGGGTGGTGGGCGGTGTGCTGCACGGCACCGGCCACGTCCTGTCGGAGACCGGGGACGACTTCGTGAGACTGAAAGACGACGTGTGGAATGGCATCAAAAGCATCTTCTGAAGTCCCCGCCCCCCGTGTCAGGCCGTCGATCCCCGCCCTGCCGGGCCTCGGCACGACCTGGTACGAGCGCGGCGCGCGCTACTGGCTGCGCCGCACTCTCGGTGCCCTTGTCTGGTTCGCCGTCCTGGCCTTCGTCGTCTACATCTCGCTCCGCCTCTACGGCAGCTTCCGCGCGGGCCTGTCGCCGACCGTGCGCACCGTGTGGGACGGGGCGCAGGTGGCCGCCTCCTGCGGGGCGTCGGTGTGGGGGTGGCGGGTGCAGCGCCGGGACCACCGCGAGAAGCTCCAGGACCCGCCGACCCCTGACCGGGCCGGCCGGAACAAGCGCGACGAGACCCGCCGTTCCGTGGGGCTGGTCCTCGCCGGCCGGCTTCTCTTCGTGATCGCGGCACCCGTGATGCCTGCGTTCGCCGCGTGGGGCGTGGGCTGGGCCGTCGCCGCGTTCACCGTCCGCGAGTACCCGAGCGAGGTCGGCGCCCGCCGCTGGCTCAAGGAGCGCACGGCTTGAGCACACGCTTCGAAGCCCACGTCGTGAAAAACAAATGCAAGCACGCTTGATTGTTTCTCGGGCCGCTGCCATGCTCCCCCCATGGCCGACCCGACGCCCGTGTTCGAAGACCTGCGTGCGGAGAGCGAGGAACTCGACCGGCTCGTCTCCGAGTTGAGCCCGGAGCAATGGGCCCTCGCCACCCCTGCCCCCCGCTGGACCGTCGCCCACCAGATCGCGCACCTCGCCTGGACCGACCGCTCGGCGCTGCTCGCCGTCACGGACGAGGACGGCTTCCGAGCCCTGGTGGAGAAGGCGCTCGCCGCCCCCGACTCGTTCGTCGACCAGGGCGCCGAGGAGGGGGCCACGCTCCCGCCCGACGAGTTGCTGGCGCGGTGGCGGGAAGGACGTACCGCTCTCGACACGGCGTTGCGCGCATCCCCGCCCGGCGCCCGCTTCCCCTGGTATGGCCCGCCCATGTCGGCCGCGTCCATGGCCACCGGCAGGCTCATGGAGACCTGGGCCCACGGCCAGGACGTGGCGGACACGCTCGGTGTGGTGCGCCCGCCCACCGACCGGCTGAAGCATGTGGCACGCATCGGTGTGCGCGCCCGCGACTTCACCTTCGGGGTACGGGGACTGACCCCGCCCGCCGAGGACTTCCGCATCGAACTCGCCGCACCTTCCGGCGACTTGTGGACGTACGGCCCCGAAGACGCCCCCCAGCGCGTCACCGGCCCCGCGCTCGACTTCTGCCTCCTGGTCACCCAGCGCGCCCACCGCACCGACCTCGCGGTGCGGGCCGACGGCCCCGACGCCGACCGCTGGCTCGACATCGCCCAGGCCTTCGCGGGGCCCCCGGGAGCAGGGCGCCCACCCAAAGGGGACGCCGGGTGAGGGCTCTGCGTATCGGCAACGCCTCCGGGTTCTACGGCGACCGCTTCGACGCCATGCGCGAGATGCTCACCGGCGGCGAACTCGACGTCCTCACCGGCGACTACCTCGCCGAGCTGACCATGCTCATCCTGAGCCGCGACCGGCTCAAGGACCCCGGCGCCGGGTACGCCCGTACCTTCCTGCGGCAGTTGGAGGAGTGCCTGGGGCTCGCGCAGGAACGGCGTGTGCGGATCGTCGCCAACGCCGGCGGCCTCAATCCGGCCGGACTCGCCGACGCCGTACGGGAGTTGGCCGAACGCCTCACCATCCCCGTGCGCGTGGCCCACGTCGAGGGCGACGACCTGACCGCCCGGCATCCCGGCAGCCTCGCCGCCCACGCCTACCTCGGCGGCTTCGGCATCGCGGCCTGTCTCAGGGAGGGCGCCGATGTCGTGATCACCGGCCGCGTCACCGACGCGGCCCTCGTCACCGGCCCGGCCGCCGCCCACTTCGGCTGGCGGCCGGACGACTACGACCGGCTCGCGGGGGCCGTCGTCGCCGGGCACGTCCTGGAGTGCGGCACGCAGGCGACCGGCGGCAACTACGCGTACTTCCAGGACGGCGATGTCCGCCACCCCGGCTTCCCGCTCGCCGAGCTCCACGAGGACGGCACGGCCGTCATCACCAAGCACGCCGGCACCGGCGGCCTCGTCGACATCGGCACGGTCACCGCCCAGCTCCTCTACGAGACGTCCGGCGCCCGGTACGCCGGCCCCGACGTCACCGCCCGCCTCGACACGATCAGGCTCACCCAGGACGGCCCCGACCGCGTCCGCATCGACGGAGTACGCGGCGAACCCCCGCCTCCCACCCTCAAGGTCGGCCTCAACCGCCTCGGCGGCTTCCGCAACGAGGTCACCTTCGTGCTGACCGGCCTCGACATCGAGGCCAAGGCCGCGCTGGTGCGGGAGCAGATGGCGGCGGCGCTCGCCAAGGTCGCCGAGGTGCGCTGGGACCTGGTCCGTACCGACCGCCCCGACGCCCCCACCGAAGAGACCGCGAGCGCCCTGCTGCGGCTCGTCGTCCGGGACCCGGAGCAGGAGGTCGTCGGACGGGCCCTCAGCGGGGCGGCCGTCGAGCTGGCGCTCGCGAGCTACCCCGGCTTCCATGTGCTGGCCCCACCGGGAAAGGGTTCGCCCTATGGGGTCTTCGAGGGTGCGTACGTTCCCCATGGCGCCGTGGACCATGTGGCCGTCCTCCACGACGGGCGCCGGGTCCCTGTGGCGCCAGCCCACCAGACCGTCGTACTCGACGACGTGCCGGAGCCGGTCCCGCCCGAGCCCCTGCCTCCGGGACCGACCCGCCGTGCCCCTCTCGGCCTGGTCGCCGGCGCCCGCAGCGGCGACAAGGGCGGGAACGCCAACGTCGGAGTCTGGGCGCGGACGGAGGAGGCCTGGCGGTGGCTGGCCCACGAGCTGACGACCGGCAGATTCCAGCAGCTGCTACCGGAAAGCCGTCCGCTGACCGTCACCCGCCACACCCTCCCCGACCTCCGCGCCCTCAACTTCGTCGTCGAGGGCATCCTCGGCGAGGGCGTCGCCGCCCAGCACCGTTTCGACCCGCAGGCCAAGGCCCTCGGCGAATGGCTGCGCTCCCGCCACCTGGACATCCCGGAGGCCCTGCTGTGACCGTCCTTTCGTCGACGTTGGACACCAACGGCCCCGACTACCGCGCCAACCGCGACGCCATGCTCGCCAAGCTCGCCGACCTGGACGCCGAGCACGCGAAGGCCATCGAGGGCGGCGGCCCGAAGTACGTGCAACGGCATCGACAGCGCGGCAAGCTCCTCGCCCGCGAGCGCATCGAGCTGCTCCTCGACCCCGACACGCCCTTCCTGGAACTGTCCCCGCTGGCCGCCTGGGGCAGCGACTACGCGGTCGGCGCCTCGCTCGTCACCGGTATCGGTGTCGTCGAGGGCGTGGAGTGCCTGATCACCGCCAACGACCCGACCGTGCGCGGCGGCGCCAGCAACCCGTGGAGCCTGAAGAAGGCGCTGCGCGCGAACGACATCGCCCTCGCCAACCGGCTGCCCTGCATCAGCCTGGTCGAGTCCGGCGGCGCCGACCTGCCGTCCCAGAAGGAGATCTTCATCCCCGGGGGCGCGATCTTCCGGGATCTGACGAGGCTGTCGGCGGCGGGCATCCCGACCATTGCCGTCGTCTTCGGCAACTCCACGGCCGGAGGCGCGTACATCCCCGGCATGTCCGACCACGTGATCATGGTCAAGGAACGCGCGAAGGTGTTCCTCGGCGGGCCGCCGCTCGTGAAGATGGCCACCGGCGAGGAGAGCGACGACGAGTCCCTGGGCGGCGCCGAGATGCACGCACGCGTGTCGGGCCTCGCCGACCACTTCGCCGTCGACGAGCGGGACGCGCTGCGGCAGGCGCGGCGCGTGGTGGCCCGCCTCAACCACCGCAAGGCGTACGGCGATCCGGGCCCGGCCATACCTCCCAAGTATGACGAGGACGAGCTCCTGGGGATCGTCCCCGGCGACCTGAAAACCCCCTTCGACCCCCGCGAGGTCGTCGCCCGCATCGTCGACGCCTCCGACTTCGACGAGTTCAAGCCGCTGTACGGGACGAGCCTGACGACCGGCTGGGCGACCCTGCACGGCTATCCCATAGGGGTGCTGGCGAACGCCCAAGGGGTGCTCTTCAGCGCGGAGTCCCAGAAGGCCGCCCAGTTCATCCAGCTCGCCAACCAGCGCGACATCCCGCTGCTCTTCCTGCACAACACCACCGGCTACATGGTCGGCAAGGAGTACGAGCAGGGCGGCATCATCAAGCACGGCGCGATGATGATCAACGCGGTCAGCAACTCGAAGGTCCCCCACCTGTCCGTCCTCATGGGCGCGTCCTACGGCGCCGGCCACTACGGCATGTGCGGCCGCGCCTACGACCCCCGCTTCCTCTTCGCCTGGCCCAGCGCCAAGTCCGCCGTCATGGGCCCCCAGCAGCTCGCGGGCGTCCTCTCCATCGTCGCCCGGCAGTCGGCGGCGGCGAAGGGACAGCCATACGACGAAAAGGCTGCGGACGCGGACGCCGCCCTGCGCGCCATGGTGGAGCAGCAGATCGAGTCCGAGTCGCTCCCGATGTTCCTGTCCGGGCGGCTGTACGACGACGGCGTCATCGACCCGCGCGACACCCGCACCGTCCTCGGCCTGTGCCTGTCCGCCCTCCACACGGCCCCCTACCAGGGCGCGCGGGGCGGCTTCGGCGTCTTCCGGATGTGAAGGACCTCCCCGTGATCGCTTCTCTGCTGGTCGCCAACCGTGGCGAGATCGCCTGCCGCGTCTTCCGCACCTGCCGCGAGCTGGGCATCCGCACGGTCGCCGTGCACTCGGACGCCGACCGGAACGCGCTCCACGCGCGCGTGGCCGACGCGACGGTACGACTGCCGGGCGCGGCGCCCGCCGACACGTATCTGCGCGGCGACCTCGTCGTGAAGGCCGCCGTCGCCGCCGGCGCGGACGCCGTGCACCCCGGCTACGGCTTCCTCTCCGAGAACGCCGACTTCGCCCGTGCCGTCCTCGACGCGGGCCTGGTCTGGATCGGCCCGCCGCCGGAGGCGATCGAGGCCATGGCGTCCAAGACGCGCGCCAAGGAGCTGATGGGCCTCGCGCCCCTGCACGAGGTCACCGAGGCCGACCTTCCCGTGCTGGTGAAAGCGGCGGCGGGCGGCGGCGGGCGCGGGATGCGGATCGTGCGCCGCCTGGAGGACCTGGACTCCGCACTGCAGAGCGCGCGCGCCGAGGCCGCGAGCGCCTTCGGTGACGGCGAGGTGTTCGTCGAGCCGTACCTGGAGGGCGGCCGGCACGTCGAGGTACAGATCCTCGCCGACACCCTCGGCACGGTGTGGCCGCTGGGCACCCGCGACTGCTCCCTGCAGCGCCGCCACCAGAAGGTGATCGAGGAAGCCCCCGCCCCGGGACTCTCCGAGGAGCTCACCCGGGAACTGCACGCGCTGGCGGTACGCGCCGCCCGCGCCGTCCACTACGTGGGCGCCGGCACCGTCGAGTTCCTGGTCGCCGACGGCAAGGCCCACTTCCTGGAGATGAACACCCGCCTCCAGGTCGAACACCCCGTCACCGAAGCCGTCTTCGGCATCGACCTGGTCGCCCAGCAGATCCGCGTCGCAGAAGGCGAGCCGCTTGAGGAGGACCCCCCACGCGCGCGTGGCCACGCCGTAGAAGCCCGCCTCTACGCCGAGGACCCGGCCACCGACTGGACCCCCCAGACCGGCACCCTGCACCGCCTCACCGTCCCGGAAGGCGTCCGCCTGGACACCGGCTACGAGGACGGCGACCCCATCGGCGTCCACTACGACCCCATGCTCGCCAAGATCGTCGCCCACGCCCCCACGCGCCCGGAGGTCCTGCGCAAGCTGGCCTCCGCCCTGGAGCGAGCGACGCTCCACGGCCCGCCCACCAACCGGGACCTCCTCGTACGCTCGCTACGGCACCCGGAGTTCATCACCGCCCGCATGGACACCGGCTTCTACGACCGCCACCTCGCCGACCTCACGAAACCCAGCCCCGACCCCCACGCCCCCCTCGCCGCCGCCCTCGCCGACGCCCACGGCCGCTCCCGCTTCGGAGCCTGGCGCAACGTCCCCTCCCAGCCCCAGACCAAGCACTACGCCATGGCCGGAGAGGAGCACGAGGTCCGTTACCGGCACACCCGGGCGGGCCTGGAGGCGGACGGGGTACGGGTCGTCCACGCCGACGCGCGTCTCGTCGTACTCGAAGTGGACGGCGTACAGCGCAGGTTCGAGGTCGCGCGGTACGGCGACGAGCTGCACGTCAACGCCACCCGACTCACCGCCCTGCCCCGCTTCCCCGACCCGACGACCCAGCACGCGCCGGGCTCCCTCCTGGCCCCCATGCCGGGCACGGTCGTCAGGGTCGCCGAGGGGGCGGTCGTAGGGGCGACCGTGCAGGCCGGAGAGCCGCTGTTGTGGCTGGAGGCGATGAAGATGGAGCACAAGGTCGTGGCGCCACGGACAGGGACGCTGGCTGCCTTGCAGGCCGTTCCCGGTCAGCAGGTAACGGTGGGCCTATTGCTGGCGGTAGTCCGGGACACCTAGGGGCGCGGGGCTGCATCGAATATGCGGCTCCGCCGCGTGAGCGCGACCAGCCACAACCAGCCCGCACCCGCCAAACGGCAGAACCCCCCTCCCCCTGAGGAGCCGCATGACCACCCTCATCGAATCCGAGGAACACCAGGCCCTACGAGAAGCAGTAGCCGCCCTCGGCAAGCGCTACGGCCGCGACTACATCGCCACCGTCATCGCCGAAAACCGCCACCCCCAGGAACTCTGGCTGGAGGCAGCCAAGCTGGGCTACCTCGGCGTCAACCTGCCGGAGGCATACGGAGGTGGAGGCGGCGGCATCGCCGAACTCTCCATCGTCCTCGAAGAACTCGGCGCAGCCGGCTGCCCCCTCCTCATGATGGTCGTCTCCCCGGCGATCTGCGGCACAGTGATCGCCCGCTTCGGAACAGAGGCTCAGAAGCTCACATGGCTGCCGGCGCTGGCGTCCGGCACCCGCACCATGGCCTTCGGCATCACAGAACCCGACGCCGGCTCCAACAGCCACCGCATCACCACCACCGCCCGCCGCGACCCGGACACCGGAGACTGGCTCCTCACCGGCCGCAAAGTCTTCATCTCAGGCGTCGACATCGCCGACGCCACCCTCATAGTCGGCCGCACGGAAGACTCCCGCACCGGCCGCCTCAAGCCCTGCCTCTTCATCGTCCCCCGCGACACACCCGGCTTCACCCGCCACCGCATCGACATGGAACTCACCGCCGCGGAGAAGCAGTTCGAGCTCACCCTCGACGACGTACGCCTCCCCGCGGACGCCCTCGTGGGCGACGAGGACGCCGGCCTCCTGCAGCTCTTCGCCGGCCTCAACCCCGAACGCATCATGACGGCCGCCTTCGCGATCGGCATGGGCCGCTACGCGCTCACGCAGGCGATCACGTACGCCCGCGACCGCACCGTCTGGAGCACCCCCATCGGCGCCCACCAGGCCGTCGCCCACCCCCTCGCCCAGGCCCACATCGACCTCGAACTGGCCCGCCTGATGATGCAGAAGGCGGCCCACCTCTACGACGCGGGAGACGACGCGGGCGCAGGCGAGGCCGCCAACATGGCCAAGTACGCGGCAGGAGAGGCCTGCGTGAAGGCCGTCGACCAAGCGGTCCACACGCTCGGCGGAAACGGCCTCACCCGCGAATTCGGGCTCGGTTCGTTGATAACGGCCGCCCGCGTGGCTCGTATTGCTCCGGTGAGCCGGGAGATGATTCTCAACTACGTCTCCCACCAGACCCTGGGCCTGCCCAAGTCGTACTGACCGGCAGCGACCGGCAGCGACCGGCAGCGACCGGCACGTGTCGCGCGAGGAGGAACCATGTTCCGCAGCGAGTACGCAGACGTCCCGCCCGTAGAACTCCCCATCCACGAAGCGGTGCTCGGCCGGGCCGCCGAGTTCGGTGACGCGCCCGCCCTGATCGACGGCAACGACGGCACCACACTCACCTACAGCCAGCTCGACCACTTCCACCGGCGGATCGCCGCCGCCCTCGCCGAGACGGGCGTCAGCAAGGGCGACGTCCTCGCCCTGCACAGCCCCAACACGATCGCCTTCCCGACCGCGTTCTACGCCGCCACGCGCGCGGGGGCGTCCGTCACGACCGTGCACCCGCTCGCCACACCGGAGGAGTTCGCCAAGCAGCTCACCGACTCCGCGGCCCGCTGGATCGTCACCGTGTCCCCCCTCCTGGAGACCGCCCGCAGGGCCGCCGAACTCGCCGGCGGCGTCCGCGAGATCTTCGTCTGCGACAGCGCACCAGGACACCGCTCGCTCCTCGACATGCTGGCGTCGACGGCCCCCGAACCGCAGCTCGACATCGACCCCGCCGAGGACGTGGCGGCCCTCCCGTACTCGTCGGGCACGACCGGCATGCCCAAGGGCGTGATGCTCACGCACCGCCAGATCGCCACCAACCTCGCCCAGCTCGAACCCACCATGGGCGCCGGCCCCGGCGACCGCATCCTCGCCGTCCTGCCCTTCTTCCACATCTACGGCCTCACCGCCCTCATGAACGGGCCCCTGCGCACCGGCGCCACCGTCGTCGTCCTGCCCCGCTTCGACCTCGAGACCTTCCTCGCGGCCATCCAGAACCACCGCATCACCGGCCTGTACGTCGCCCCGCCGATCGTCCTCGCCCTCGCCAAGCACCCCGCGGTCGCCCAGTACGACCTGTCGTCCCTGCGGTACATCATCAGCGCCGCCGCCCCCCTGGACGCCAAGCTCGCCGCCGCCTGCTCGCAACGGCTCGGCCTGCCGCCCGTCGGGCAGGCCTACGGCATGACCGAACTCTCCCCGGGCACCCACGTCGTCCCCCTCGACGCCATGAACGAGGCGCCCCCAGGGACCGTCGGCAAGCTCATCGCCGGCACCGAGATGCGGATCGTCTCCCTCGACGACCCCGACAAGGACCTCGGCATCGACGAGTCCGGCGAGATCCTCATCCGCGGCCCCCAGGTCATGAAGGGCTACCTCGGCCGCCCCGACGCCACCGCCCAGATGATCGACCCCGACGGCTGGCTGCACACCGGGGACGTCGGCCACGTCGACGCAGGAGGCTGGCTGTTCGTCGTCGACCGCGTCAAGGAACTCATCAAATACAAGGGCTTCCAGGTCGCCCCCGCCGAACTCGAAGCCCTCCTCCTCACCCACCCCGGCATCGCCGACGCCGCCGTCATCGGCGCCTACAACGACGACGGCAACGAGGTCCCGCACGCCTACGTGGTCCGCCAGCCGACCGCCACCGACCTCTCCGAAGGCGAGGTCATGATGTACGTCGCCGAACACGTCGCCCCCTACAAGCGCGTCCGCCACGTCACCTTCATCGACGGCGTCCCGCGCGCCGCCTCCGGCAAGATCCTGCGCCGACAACTCAGGGAGCGGACGTGACCGCCCTGGTCCACCCCACGCACGAACGCGGCATCACCACCCTCACCCTCGACTCGCCGCACAACCGCAACGCCCTGTCCGCCTCTCTCGTGCACGAACTCACCGACGCCCTGAAACGAGCCGGCAAGGACGACGACGTACGCGCCGTCGTCCTCACCCACACCGGCACCACCTTCAGCGCGGGCGCCGACCTGCGCGAACCGCCCCAGCCCAAGGCCCTCGTCGCCCTGCTGAGGCAGATCGTCAAACTCCGCAAACCCGTCGTGGCCCGCGTCACCGGCCACGTACGGGCCGGCGGCCTCGGCCTGCTCGGCGCCTGCGACATCGCCGCCGCCTCCGACACCGCCACCTTCGCCTTCACCGAAGTCCGCATCGGAGTCGCCCCCGCGCTGATCTCCCTCCCCCTCCTGCACCGCGTCGACCCCCGCGCCCTCGCCCGCTACTACCTCACCGGCGAGACCTTCGACGCCACCGAGGCCGCCCGCATCGGCCTCCTCTCGGCCGCCGGCGACCACACCGACGTCGACGAGGTCCTCGCCCCCGTCCTCGACGGACTGCGGCGAGCCGCCCCACGCGCCCTCGCCGAGACGAAACGGCTGCTCACGGCTAAGGTGCTGGAGGCCTTCGACCTGGACGCGGGCGAACTCGCCAGGCTCTCCGCCCGCCTGTTCGCCGCGGCCGACGCCCGCGAGGGCATGACGGCCTTCCTCGAACGACGGGATCCCACATGGGTGGTGTGAACACGGTCGACCGTGCACCCGGCGACCGCGTCCCCAAGCAGGACCGCAGCCGGGCCACCCGACAGCGCCTCCTGGCAGCCGCCGTGGCCTGCCTCGCCGAACACGGCTGGGCGGGCTCCACGGTCGCCGTCGTCGCCGAACGCGCCGGAGTCTCCCGCGGCGCCGCCCAACACCACTTCCCGACCCGCGAGGACCTCTTCACCGCCGCCGTCGAATACGTCGCCGAGGAACGCTCCACGGCCCTGCGCGCACTGTTCCCCGAGGGCACGGCCGCGGACGACCGCCGGGCCGTCGTAACAGCCCTCGTCGACCTCTACACCGGCCCCCTGTTCCGCGCCGCACTCCACCTGTGGGTCGCCGCGTCGAACGAGGACCAACTACGGCCACGGGTGACGGAACTGGAAGCCCGCGTCGGCCGCGAGACCCACCGGATCGCGGTGGACCTCCTGGGCGCCGACGAGTCCCGGCCGGGCGTACGCGAGACGGTCCAGGGCCTGCTCGACATGGCCCGGGGACTGGGACTGGCGAACCTGCTGACCGACGACACCGGGCGCCGGGAGCGGGTCGTGACGCAGTGGGCGAGCCTGCTGGACGCGGCGCTGGACTGAGGCGTTGTCAGTGGTGCCGACTGCTGTGGATCTGTCGGCCCCCGGCTCGCGGCCCTCCGCCTCCGCCCTCAGGGACTCAGCCGCTCCACCCGCCAGCTCCCGTCCGCCTCCGCCACGTACCGCAGCCGGTCGTGCAACCGGTTCTCGCGGCCCTGCCAGAACTCCACCGCCTGCGGAGCCACCCGGAACCCGCCCCAGTTCGGCGGCACCGGCACCTGCTCGCCCTCCGGATACCGCGCGGCCAGCTCCGCGTACGTCGCGTCCAGGTCCGTGCGGTCCGCGATCACCGAGGACTGCGCGCTCGCCCACGCACCGAGCTGGGAGCCGTGCGGGCGGCTGCGGAAGTACGCGGCGGTCTCGTCACGCCCGGTACGCCGCGCCACGCCCGTGACGATGACCTGGCGGGCCATCGCATGCCACGGGAACAGCAGCGAGACGTACGGGTTCTCCGCCAGCTCACCGGCCTTGCGGGATCCGTAGTTCGTGTAGAAGACGAAGCCCTGCTCGTCGAAGTGCTTCAGCAGCACCGTGCGGGAACTGGGCCGGCCCTCGGCATCCGCCGTGGAGACGATCATGGCGTTCGGCTCGAAAAGACGCCCCTCGATCGCGGCCTCCTTGAACCACCGCGCGAACTGCTCGACGGGCGTCGCGGCCAGGTCGGCCTCGGCGAGCCCCTCGGCGCGGTACTGCTTACGCATGGAGGCGGGATCGAGGGCGGCGTCTCGGTCGGTCACGCCGTCATCCTGCCGTATGAGGGAGCCACGGTGGGCACGGTGGTCTCCATCACTGCGTGGCACTCAGTGCCGCGATCCCTCCCCAAGGATGGCACTCGGGGATATCGTGCTGATGCCGTTCCGGTTGGATGACCGCCGACCGCACGGGGCATCACAGAGATACCGCCCAGGACCGCGAGTTCTCGGAGACGAACCGCGGAGCCATGGAACGGACGCACACCCACCGCCTGACACGACGTGGTAGCCGCACCCCACAACAGCCGCAGTACAACTCATCCGTCGCACACATCACGAGGAGCCGCCTGATGTCCGACTTCGTACCCGGACTCGAAGGAGTCGTCGCGTTCGAGACGGAGATCGCCGAACCCGACAAGGAAGGCGGCGCACTCCGGTACCGGGGCGTCGACATCGAGGACCTCGTCGGGCACGTCTCGTTCGGCAACGTCTGGGGGCTGCTCGTCGACGGCGCCTTCAACCCCGGCCTGCCGCCCGCCGAGCCGTTCCCGATCCCCGTGCACTCCGGCGACATCCGCGTCGACGTCCAGTCCGCACTCGCCATGCTCGCACCGGTCTGGGGCCTCAAACCCCTCCTCGACATCGACGAGGAACGCGCCCGCGAGGACCTCGCCCGAGCCGCCGTCATGGCCCTCTCCTACGTCGCCCAGTCCGCGCGCGGCCAGGGCCGGGCCATGGTCCCGCAACGGGAGATCGACAAGGCACAGTCCGTCGTCGAACGCTTCATGATCCGCTGGCGCGGCGAGCCCGACCCCAAGCACGTGGCCGCGGTCGACGCGTACTGGACCTCAGCGGCCGAACACGGCATGAACGCCTCCACCTTCACGGCCCGCGTCATCGCCTCGACAGGCGCCGACGTCGCAGCCGCGCTGTCCGGCGCCGTGGGAGCCATGTCCGGCCCGCTGCACGGCGGCGCCCCCTCCCGCGTCCTCGGCATGATCGAGGAGATCGAACGCACCGGCGACGCCGAGGCCTACGTCAAGCGGGCCCTCGACAAGGGCGAACGCCTGATGGGCTTCGGCCACCGCGTCTACCGCGCCGAAGACCCGCGCGCCCGCGTCCTGCGCCGCACCGCCCGCGAACTCGGCGCCCCACGCTTCGAGATCGCCGAAGCCCTGGAAAAGGCGGCCCTGGCGGAACTGCACGCCCGCCGCCCCGACCGGGTCCTCGCCACGAACGTCGAGTTCTGGGCCGCCATCGTCCTCGACTTCGCCGAGGTCCCCGCCCACATGTTCACCTCGATGTTCACCTGCGCCCGCACGGCGGGTTGGTCGGCCCACATCCTGGAACAAAAGCGCACCGGCCGCCTGGTCCGCCCCTCCGCCCGCTACATCGGCCCCGGCACCCGCGACCCGCGCGAGATCGAGGGCTACGGCGACATCGTGCGCTGAGCAGCTCCGAGAACGCAGACGACCCGCGAGCTCGGGTCTCTCCGCCTGAGCGGAGAAGCCGGCCGGACGTACCGGCGAGCTCGCGGGTCGGGTGACTGCATTTGGATTGGGCCGGCTGCGTGTATCTCGCACACGCTGGTCCGGCACCGCACTCGGTGTGGTGACGGGCCGCTAGCCCGCAGCCACCTCACGCGTCCGGTTCTCATACATCTGCCGAACCACCTCCCTTCTCGTGTAGCCCACACACTAAGAACCGCTCGACGCGCGATCAACCAGTTTTTTCGGAAAGAATCGGGTCCCTGGCGCGGAGGGGAGCGGTAGTGGTGACTGACCTGCGGATACAGCCGGTCGACGGAGACGTCATGCTCGAGCAGTGGCGGCATGTGCACAACGTGATCGTGCCGCCCGCTGCGATGGGGCTCGATGAGGTGCGGGAGCGCAGCGGGCGCTATCGGCTGGAGAACGCGTATCTCGGGGATGTGCTCGTCGGGTGTTCGACCGTGCGGCCGCCGGAGGGGGAAGAGGGCGTGGCGACCGTCATCGCGCGCGTGCTGCCCGAGTTTCGGGGGCGTGGGTTTGGGGGCGCGGTGTATGAGAAGGGGCTCGAGTGTGCGCGTGGGCTGGGGGCTCGGGTGATCGAGACGTGTGTGCTGGCCGTCAATGAGGACGGGCTGCGGTTTGCCCTGGGGCGTGGGTTTGTCGAGGTGGAGCGGTATGTGCTGGAGGGGGAGACTGAGGTGTGGGTGGATCTGAGGCTTGCGCCGGTTGAGGCGTAGGACCGGCGTACTCCTCGGATTTCCGGCGCACAACGATTCCTTCAATCTTGTGGGAACTCGGTGTGTGCTGCGTCACGTTCCAGTTAGATGATTGCTAGTGAGCGAACCGACGTGCCGTACGTGCGGACGCGGCAGCCTGCAGGGGGTCCAGGTGAGTGCTTCCCGGCGTAGTGGGACCACCGACGAGATCGGGCCGGACGAGCCCGAGCGGGACGGTCCGGAGGGTTCGGACGGCTCCGACGGCTCGGATCTGCTGGCCGCGCTGCTCGACGGGATGGACGCGGCGTTGTGCGCGTTCGACGCGGACGGAGTGGTGACCCACTGGAATCGCGAGGCCGAGCGGATTCTCGGCTGGACCGCGGACGAGGCAGTGGGCCGGCACGGATTTGCCGGCTGGGCCGTGCGCGCCGCCGACGCCGAGGAGGTGGAGGGGCGGCTGCTGTCCGCGATGCACGCTCCCGGGCGGCAGGTGCACGAGTTCGCGTTGCTGACGAAGGACGGCGGGCGGGTGCTCGTACGGACGCAGTCGGCGGCCGTGCGCGGGCCGGACGGGAAGCCCGCGGGGTTGTACTGCGCCTTCAGCGAGGTGCACGCGCAGATCGATCTGGAGCGGTCCATCGCGCTGAGCGAGGCGTTGTTCGAGGACGCGAGCTGGGGTGTCGTGCTCGTCGACGCCGATCTGCGGCCGGCCGTCGTCAACGCGCATGCGGCGCGGGCGCTGGGTGTCGGGCGTACGTCGGTGCTGGGGCGGCCTCTCGGGGATCTGCTCGCTCAGGGTGTCGAGGAACTCGAGAGTGCGCTCACGCATGTGCTGGCGGAGGGTGCGCCGCCGGCGCCCGCCGAGATCTGGGTGAGCGTGCGTACGCCGGACGGTGAGCAGCGGCGCTGCTGGCGCTGTGGGTTCGTGCGGCTGGCGTCGCCGCTCGCAGAGGAGCCCGTGCCGTTGGGCGTGGGCTGGCTGTTCCAGGACGTGACGGAGGCCAAGCAGGGCGAGCAGGAGGCGTCGCTGCTGCGGTTCCGTACGAACCAGTTGCACCGGGCGGCCCGGGCTGCCGCGGAGTGTGAGGACCCGCGGGAGGCGGCCGCCGTCCACCTGGACTTCGCGCTCGCCGGGTTCGCGGACCATGCGCTGATCGACCGGGTCGCGGGTGGTGCGGTGGCGGACGGGGTGGCGACGGACTCCGTACGGCTGGTGCGGGTCGCGGCGACGCCCTCCGGGGCGCCGGGGCCGAGTCTGCTGACCGGGCGGGCGGGGCTGCCGGTGCGGTACGCGGAGGGGCATCCGGCGTTGCAGTGCGTGGAGCGGATCGGGTCGGTGCGGGCGAGTGTGGGGGCCGCCGTGCGGGCGGAGGAGGCCCAGGAGTGGGCTGAGGCTCGGCAGTGGCCCTCGGACGCGGTGCACGCGCTGTGTGCGGTGCTGCGGAGCCGGGGGCGGACGTTCGGGGTGGTGACGTTTCTGCGGGGGGCCGGGCGGAGTCAGTTCGAGCGGCAGGACGCGGTGTACGCGGAGGATGTGGCGGTTCGGATCGGGTCCGCGTTGGATTTGGCGGAGGTGTTGGGGCGCGAGTAGAGCCGCCGCGTTCACCCGTGCCGCCCGTGCCACCCGTGCCGCCCATGGGGCCCAGGTCTTCAAGGCACTGTCGGTCCTAATGCCGGTAGAAGATCCGCTCCCCGTACTTCTCGAACACCTGCCCGTTCCATTCATGGCCGCCGTCCACGTTCCCCGACCGCAGGAGCGGCGGCTCGATGCCCCGGTCGGCCAGGCTTGCCGCCGCGGTGGCCATGACGGCCTGGAGGATGGCGGACGTGACGACCGTGGAGGCCGGGGCGAAGGGGGCGGGGATGGTGTCGAGGGTGAGTTCCGCGTCGCCGGTGGCGATCTTCGAGTCGAGGACGATGTCGCAGTGGTCCTTGAGGTAGGTGCCGGAGTGGTGCCGGGACGTCGTCTCGGTGGCGTAGGCCACCGATGTCACGCCGATGACCTTCAGGCCCAGGTCGCGGGCGTGCAGGGCCATCTCGACGGGGAGGGCGTTGCGGCCGGAGAGGGAGATGATCACGAGGGCGTCGCCGGCGCGGGCCGGGGAGCAGTCGAGGACGGCGCTCGCGAGGCCGTCGACGCGCTCCAGGGCGGAGCCGAGCGTGGCGGGCATGACGTCGACGCCGACGACACCGGGGACGGCCAGCAGGTTCATCAGGGCGAGGCCGCCGGCGCGGTAGACGACGTCCTGCGCGGCGAGGGAGGAGTGACCGGCGCCGAAGGCGAAGAGCCGGCCGCCGGAGGCGACGGTGTCGGCGAGGAGCAGGCCGGCCGCCTCGATGTTGCCGGCCTCCTCGTCCTGGACCCGCCGGAGCAGGCCGATCGCGGCGTCGAAGAACTGACCGGCCGGCTTGCTGTCGCTCATGCGGGCCCCTTCGGAGCGTCGGAGTCTGTGTAGCGTCGGCGTCTGTGCCGCGGATCACGGTGCGGTCTGGACCAGTGGGATGTCAATACGGCCGCTGCGAACCGTGCGAACCGCCCTGTAACCGCTTGGTTTCAACGGCGCGGCACGCTTGTCAGTGGTATCCGGCAGAATTGATGCCAGGGCCAGCGCACAAGCCGGGAAGCTGTCGTGCTTCCGGCAGATCTCATCAAGGGGCACGTATGTCCGGACTGATCGACACCACGGAGATGTATCTCCGCACCATCCTCGAGCTGGAGGAGGAAGGTGTGGTCCCCATGCGCGCCCGGATCGCCGAGCGGCTCGATCAGAGCGGGCCGACGGTCAGCCAGACGGTGGCGCGGATGGAGCGTGACGGCCTCGTGTCCGTCGCCAGCGACCGCCACCTGGAGTTCACGGATGAGGGTCGCCGGCTCGCCACGCGCGTGATGCGCAAGCACCGGCTCGCTGAGTGCCTGCTCGTCGACGTGATCGGTCTGGAGTGGGAGCAGGTGCACGCGGAGGCGTGTCGCTGGGAGCACGTGATGAGCGAGGCCGTCGAGCGGCGGGTGCTCGAGCTGCTGCGCCACCCCACCGAGTCGCCGTACGGCAACCCGATCCCGGGCCTGGAGGAGCTGGGCGAGAAGGACGGCGCCGACCCGTTCCTGGACGAGGGCATGGTGTCGCTCGCCGATCTCGACCCGGGCATCGAGGGCAAGACGGTCGTGGTGCGCCGGATCGGCGAGCCGATCCAGACGGACGCGCAGTTGATGTACACGCTGCGCCGGGCGGGCGTGCAGCCCGGTTCGGTGGTGAGCGTGACGGAGTCGGCGGGCGGCGTGCTGGTGGGCAGTGGCGGCGAGGCGGCGGAGCTGGAGGCGGACGTGGCGTCGCACGTGTTCGTGGCCAAGCGCTGAGTAGTTGCTGGGCGGTTCGGCGGTACGACCGACTCCGGCGGCCACCGTCTCAACTGCCGAGATCGCTGGGGCAGTTGTGGTCTGTCGCAGGCCTCTCGGCGATCTCGTCGAATCCAAGATTCACTGTGCCGAATCGCAGCGCTCGGACGCTTCCCGTGCGAGGCTGTCGCGTGAGGCATATGACCTGAGGGTTCTTGGCCGCGGTCCGGCAGCGATGCCGTGTCCGGCCGGGGAGGGGGCGGGAAGATGTGCCGCAGTCGTGTGGATGGCCCCGGCGCCTTGCGGCGCCGGGGCCTGTCCTCCCCTGTGCTGACCCGGAGCCCCGAGCTCTCAGGGTCATCCCCTTCGGACCGTTTTCCCCGAGCGGTCCGCCTCCCGCTGAAGATCTCCCCTCGGCGGCGCCGATCATTCCTTGAGTGTGGTCACTCGAACGAGGGGTGTTGTCGGCGAGTGCGGCATTTTCGAATAGGTATTCGATAGTCTGCGGTGACGCATCACGTGGAACCTGCGCTTCAGGGGTGTGGGGCAGGTACGAAATACACGTCAGGCAGGACGCGGTTCACAGGACCCGCCGCCTAGAGCGGGAGCGAGCGGTCCGAGCGGAGCTAGGGGGGTGCCAGGACCAAATGGCGCGACGCATCGACGTGACCGGGGCGGGCGGCGTACGGCTCGCCGCCTGGGAGTTCGGCGACCCTCCCAAGACCGACCCGGCGAAAGACGTACAGAAACAGGCCGTACCGAAGCAGGGCGTGCCCCCGCAGTCCGGGCCCGGGGAGGCCGAGCGGGTTCCCGGCGTGTTGTTATTGCACGGCCTGATGGGTCGTGCCTCGCACTGGGCGTCCACCGCCCGCTGGCTCTCCGAGCGGCACCGAGCCGTCGCCCTCGACCAGCGCGGCCACGGCCAGAGCGACAAGCCCCCACCAGCGTCCTACACGCGTGAGGCGTACGTCGAGGACGCCGAGGCGGCTCTGGAACAGCTCGGGCTCGGGCCGGCCGTCCTGATCGGCCACGCGATGGGAGCCCTGACCGCCTGGCAGCTCGCCGCCAAGCGCCCCGACCTGGTCCGCGGGGTGATCATCTGCGACATGCGGGCCTCCGCGCTCGGCGCCGCCTCGCAGCGCGAGTGGGAGGACTGGTTCAAGGCCTGGCCCATGCCCTTCGCCACGCTCGCCGACGTCCGTAAGTGGTTCGGCGAGGACGATCCCTGGGTGGAGCGCCCGAACGCGGCCCGCGGCGAGTTCTACGCCGAGGTCATGCAGGAGTCCCCCGACGGCTGGCGCCCCGTCTTCGAGCCGGAGCAGATGCTCGAGTCCCGCGAGACCTGGGTGTACGACGCCCACTGGGAGGAGCTCGCGCAGGTGCAGTGTTCCGCCCTGGTCGTCCGCGGTCTCGACGGGGAGCTGGGCCGCGCCGAGGCCCAGGAGATGGTCCGCGTGCTGCCCCGCGGCCAGTACGCGGAGGTGGCCGACGCCGGCCACCTCGTGCACTACGACCAGCCGGACGCCTGGCGGGGCGCGGTGGAGCCGTTCCTGGACACGGTCCTCGCGGACGTCACCGGCTGAAACCGGCCCCAGGGCCTCGCCCCAGGACCGGGCCCCAAGGCCCGGCGGGCCGGCGGCTACGGCGGTGGGGGTCTGCGCGGTGTGCCGAGTGCGGGTGCTCGGGGGCTGGTCGCGCAGTTCCCCGCGCCCCTGAGGGTGCGGCCGATGCCAGTCTGTCGGGCACCGCCCAAGGGCCCGCCCAAGGGTCCCGCCCCCGGCTCCGCCCAAGCCCCGCCTCCGCCCCCGGGCTCCGCCAAAGCCCCGCCTCCGCCCCGCCAAGCTCACCCCTTGCTGACCGCCGTAAGAATCTCCGGCAGCTGTCGAGCCGTGCGCGGGGCGGCCATTCGCAGCCCCGCCACCGTGATCGCCGTCCCGTAGACCGCCCCCACCGGCAGCAGCAGCCAGCTCCACTTGTCGCCGCCCTCGCTGACGTTCAGCCAGATCGTGCCGGCGATGACGGGGGCGCACAGCAGGGCCGACGAGACCATGCCGCCGAGGATGGCCATGAAGGCGAGCCCGGACTGCCCGGGGGCCACGTTCTTGTAGCCCTCCTGCGGGATGGAGTACGGGAAGCGCGCGGACGTCCACGCCCCGGTCGCCAGCATCGCCCCGAGCAGCGCGAAGGACAGCCCGAGCACCTCGGGCAGCTTCGGCCAGTCGCCCAGCAGCGCGGTCGTCAGGACGGTCACGAGGGTGGCGTACGGCAGGGTGATCACCAGCAGGGCCAGCGCGCGGGCGCGCAGCTCGACGTAGGCGTCCCGGGTCGAGGAGATCGTCATCGCGACCATCCAGAACGCGGAGGTGTCCTGCCCGAACTGGTTGTACATCTGCACGCCGAGCATCCCGGCGGCGAAGCAGGCGAAGTAGATCGAGCCGCTGCCCTGCAAGGCGTTGAACACCGGCACGATCAGGCCGATGGCCAGGGACGTCACCCAGGCGGCCTTGGTCTTCGGGTCGCGCCACACATAGCGCAGGCTGCGTTCCATGACCGTGCCGGTGCGGCCGGCGGGCAGCAGCCGGGACAGGCCGGTGGAGGTCCGCTCGCGGGCGCCGGAGTCGGTGGCCTGGAGTGTGGAGCCGTCCGGCGCGGTCATCAGCCGGGTCAGATGCCGCGACCACCAGGCGATCAGTGCCACCAGGGCGGCGGCGGTCAGGGCGAGCTGGAGGACGGCGATGCCGTACGACCCCTCGCTCGCGGAGTCCGCCGCCCCGATCGCCGACGCGGGCGGCACCCACTTCAGCACGTCGGCCGGACCGTCCAGCTGGCCAAGGCCGCTCGAACCCAGCCGCTGCGCACCGAAGTTGACGACCTGCGCGCCGATCGCGATGACCAGCCCGCTCAGCACCGCCAGATCCCGGCCCTTGCGGCTGGTCAGCAGCCGGAGGTTGGCGGCGGCGACGGCCCGTGCGAGCGCCACGCAGACAAGGAGCGCGAGGACGACACCGACGACGCCGACGACGTACGCCACACCCCCGTGCGCGACCGACACGACGGCCCCGGCGAGCATGCACAGCGTGAACAGCGGTCCGATGCCGACCAGAGAGGCCGCGAGCAGCGCCCGGACCAGTGGACGGGGCCGCAGCGGCAGCATCACCAGGCGGGTGGGGTCGAGGGTCTCGTCGCCGCCGGGGAAGAACAGCGGCATCACCGCCCAGCCCGCCGCCAGCACCGCGACCAGCAGCACCACCACGGAGGCGGCGTGTTCGTGCCCGCGCAGCGCGATCAGGCCGAGCAGCTGCACCGCGGAGACGAGGAGCACGGCGACGACCGAGGCGACGTAGGCGGCCCGCCGGCCACTGGACTGCCGCAGCCCGTTGCGCAGCAGGGACAGCTTCAGCCGTACGACGACAGGAGTGATGGAGACCGCGGTGCCGCTCATCGGGTCGCCCCGCCGCCCAGCCAGTCGAGGTGGGAGCCGGTGTCGCGGGCGTTCGCGCCGACGAGTTCCAGGAACGCCTGTTGCAGGGTGGGAGCGTCGCCGCGGACCTCGGCGAGCGTGCCCTGGGCGCGGATGCGGCCCGCGGCCAGCACCGCCACCCAGTCGCACAGCGACTCGACGAGCTCCATGACGTGGGAGGAGAAGACGACGGTCGCGCCGGAGGCGGTGTAGCGCTCCAGCACGCCCCGGATGGTCTGCGCGGACACCGGGTCGACGCCCTCGAACGGCTCGTCAAGAAAGAGCACTTCGGGGTTGTGGAGCAGCGCGGCCGCGAGCCCGATCTTCTTGCGCATGCCGGTCGAGTAGTCGACGACGAGCTTGTGCTGCGCGCCGGCCAGGTCAAGGACGTCGAGGAGCTGGGTGACCCGCTTGTCGACCTCGGCACCGGGCAGCCCGCGCAACCGCCCCGAGTAGGCGAGCAGTTCGCGCCCCGACAGCCGCTCGAACAGCCGCAGTCCCTCCGGCAGCACCCCGATCCGCGCCTTCACCTCCACCGGATCCCGCCAGACGTCATGCCCGACGACCTCGACGGACCCCTGGTCGGGCCGCAGCAACCCGGTGATTATGGAGAGAGTGGTGGTCTTCCCGGCACCGTTGGGCCCGACGAGCCCGATGAATTTCCCGGCGGGCAGATCCAGATCGATCCCGGCCACGGCGACCTGCTGCCCGAACCGCTTCCAGAGCCCCCGCACACGTACGGCCGCTGCACCCGTCTCTGCTCCCGACGTCATGGATGCACCCTACGGTGGAGCAAGGCCGCCAAGGGGCGCGGGACTGTGCCTGATATGCATATGCGGCTCCGCCGCGCAGGCGCGAGCAACCACCAACGACCTGTGGCCGCGAAACTACCGATCCCGCCCACACGCATAGGCGAGCGGCGAGATCAGCTCCTCCGCATCGGGAAGCCACCGGTTGGCGGGGGTGGGCCGACAGGCCCACTGCACGGCCCCCCGCGTCCCGAACCGGCTGGGCGGCCCCGCCACGTACGCACCTTCACCGAGCGCCGTCAGATCGAGCGAGGACGGTGACCAACCGAGCTTCCGTACAAGCTCGGGCACCTTCACGGAGGCACCGGGCAGCACGAAGAACTGCATCCGCCGGTCAGGAGTGAGGGTCACCGGACCCAGCGTCAGTTCCATCCGCTCCATGCGCGCCAGCGCGAGAAACCCCGCGGTCTCGGGCACGTCGATCGCGTCGAACGTACGCCCCGTCGGCAACAGAATCGACGCCGTCGGCTGCTTCTGCCACATCCGGCGCGCAACGGTCGCACTGCCGGTCGCCTGCGTCTCCCAGTCCGCCCGCGCCGGGTGCGCTCCGGGCACGGCGCACGCGGCGTCGCCGCACGAGCAGCGCTGCACCCCGTCGACGGCTTCCAGCCAGGTGCCGGGGAAGACGTCCCAGTGGCGCTCCTCGGCGTAGCGTACGGCTGTGTCCAGCAGCGATTCCCCGCGCTGCCTCGGAATCTGAACGGCTTCGGTGCCCGCGATCGTCTCTTCCACGCTGAACACAACTCCCGCGTCCACCTGGAGTTACGGGCGTCGCGCGCGCGGGGGAGGAGCATCCGTTCCGCATCTGGGGCGCATGGATGCATGTGTGGGGGCGCGCAGGAGGAAGCAGGGCGTGAGCTGGGTAGCCAGGTGTGGGGGCGGCACCCGCCTTTACCCCGGCAATCCTCGCATGTCTCGCATTTTCGCTGTGTCGGCGGGGCATTGATCTTCACGGCCGGATCTTTTCGGTGGAAGACACGTCAACTCGGTGCGTGGGCAGGCACCGCAGCCACAGGGGGTACGCCATGGCCGCAAGGCCTCTCGTCGCGCGGCAGCCGAACGAACGGCTGCAGGCGCTCATCCAGGAAGCGGGTTGCTCCAACGCGGGGCTCGCCCGCCGGGTCAACATGTGCGGCGCCGAGCACGGTCTCGACCTGCGGTACGACAAGACGTCCGTGGCGCGCTGGCTGCGCGGACAGCAGCCACGCGGCCGCGCCCCGGCGATCATCGCGGAGGCGCTGGGCCGCAAACTCGGCCGTACGGTCACGATCGACGAGATCGGCATGGCCAACGGCAAGAACCTCGCCTCGGGCGTGGGCCTCCAGTTCTCGCCGACGGTACTGGGAGCCATCGAGCAGGTGTGTGAGCTGTGGCGCAGTGACGTGGGCCGCCGGGACTTCCTGTCCGGCTCCTCCGTCGCCGCGTCCGCGCTGGTCGAACCGAGCCGCGACTGGCTGATCTCCTCGCCCGACGCGCAGGTGGCGCGTTCGGCGGGGCCACGGGTGGGGCAGTCCGACGTGGCGGCCGTGGGCGCGATGACCCAGGCGCTGTGCGACCTGGACCACCAGTACGGCAGCGGGCACGTACGCCCGGTCGTCGTGCACTACCTCAACAGTGTCGTGTCCGGGCTGCTGGCAGGCTCCTACCGGGAGGCGGTCGGCCGCGACCTGTTCGCCGCCGTGGCCCGGCTCACCGAACTCGCCGGCTACATGGCCGTCGACACCGGCCAGCCCGGCCTCGCCCAGCGCTACTACATCCAGGCCCTGCGGCTCGCGCAGGCGGCCGGCGACCGTGGCTACGGCGGGTACGTTCTCGCCGCCTCCATGAGCCACCTCGCCGCGCAGCTCGGAAACCCGCGTGAGATCGCGCAGTTGGCGCGGGCGGCGCAGGAGGGGGCGCGCGGGCGCGTGACTCCGCGCGCGGAGTCGATGTTCTGCGCGGCGGTGGCACGCGGGCACGCGTTGATGGGCGACGCGCGGGCGGCCCAGGTGGCGTCCGGGCGGGCGGTGAGCGCGCTGGAGCAGGCCGACCCGGCCGCCGGGGACGACCCGGCGTGGATCGCCCACTTCGACGAGGCCTACCTCGCCGACGAGTTGGCGCACTGCCACCGGGACCTGGGACAGGCCGAGGCGGCGGCGCGGTGCGCGCAGGAGTCGCTGGACGGGCACCCCGGGTCGCGGGCCCGCCGCAGGGCCATCGGCTATGTGCTGCTGGCCTCCGCGCAGGTGCAGCAGCGGGAGATCGAGCAGGCCTGCAACACCGGCATGAAAGCAGTGGAGTTGCTGGAGACCCTCCGCTCCAACCGGGGCGCCGAGTACCTCGACGACTTCCAGCAGCGGCTGGAGCCGTACCGGGACGAGGCAGTGGTAAGGGAGTTCGGGGCGCGCCTCGACCTCCAGGCGGCGGCCTGAAAGCGCGGGGTACGAGGGCGTGAACGGCAGGGAAACGAAGGCGCCGGAGGCGGAGAGGGGTCATATATAGCGGATGGGGGACCGGTTCTGTCACCGTGCGCATGGTGATCTGTTACCGCGGTCACAGGGACGCAGGTCACGTCATGAGCTGCGTGGCACCCGGCTCGGGGGACCCGGTAGCGTGAGCCGACGATTCCGAAGTTCCCCCATTCGTAGGAGTCCCGGTGACGCAGAGTGGACAGGGCGAGGAGCCCTCGCCGCGCGAGGCGCGCGAAGGCATCGTGCTGCCCTCCGACGGCGGGGAACCCCTGCTGCCGGGAATGACGGGCGGGTACGGCGGAAACGGCGAACACGGCGGCGGGCAGAGCGGCTACGGCGGCGGGCAGGGCGGACAGAGCGGACAGAGCGGCTACGGCGGTTCGCAGACCGGCGCCGGACACCACGCGCCGACGCCCGGCGAGGCTTCCGGTCCGGCCGGCGGTCAGGCCTGGGGCACGCCGTGGGGCCCCGAGCAGCACCAGGCCCCGGCCCCGCCGCCGGGCCAGGGCTGGAGCACGCCCGACCAGTCGTGGGGCGCCCCCGAACAGCCCTGGGGCGCACAGGGCGGCACGCCGCAGGGCACCCAGGGGTACGGCGCTGACGCGTACGGCTCTCCCACGCCGCCGCCGGGCCAGTACGGCTCGGCGGGCGCCGACGCCTACGGTTCTCCGGGCGGGGGGACGCCTCAGTCGTCCGCCGGCGCCTACGGTTCTTCGCCTGCTGGGCATGGTGGCGGTCAGGGTGCTTCCCCGTCGGCCGACGCCTATGGTTCTTCGGCCGGGGGCACGCCTCAGTCGTCCGCCGGCGCCTACGGTTCTTCGGCCTCGGGGACGGCTCAGCCGCCCGCCGGCGCCTACGGCTCCGACGCGTACGGCTCTCCTGCCGCCGCGGCATCCCTGCCGCACGCCGACTCTTACGGCCCTCCCGCCGCCGGGTCGCCTCTCCCGCCCGCACAGGGTGCCTCCGCGCCGCCCGCCGACCCGTACGGCTCTCCCGGTGCCTCCGCGCCCCTGCCGCCCGCAGGGCAGGGCTCCCCGAGCCCCGCCCTCCCGGCGCCGGGGCACGGCATGCCCAACGCCCCCCTCCCGCCCGTCCTGCACGGTGGCGGCGGTCATGCCGCCCCTCTGCCGCCTGCCGACGAAGGCGCCACCCAGTACCTCCCGCCCGTCCCGGCCGCCGCCGACGAGGGGGCGACGCAGTACATCCCGCCGGTGGGCCCCGGGGCGTTGCCGCCCGAGGTGCCTGCCGAGTCGTCCGGCGAGTCGACGCAGTTCCTGGGCCGCGCCGCGCAGGGCGGCGGCAGCCACCGCGCCGGAGCGGGACCTCAGCACGCCGCCGGTCCGATGCCGTCCGCCGGTCCGATGCCGCCCGCTTCCGGCCCCGACGCCGAGGCCACGCAGTACATAGCGCCCGTGCCCGGACAGACGGGCGGGGACCGGCAGCCGCCCGCCGAGTTCGACAACCTCTTCCGCAGCGGGCCCGGCGGCGCGGCCCCGGCCGGGGCGACCCAGCAGCTCCCGCGTTTCGAGCAGCCCGGCGCCCAGCCGCCGTACGGGCAGTCCGCGCAGCCGCCCTACGCCGGTCCGCCCCAGGCCGCTGCGTACGACGACGGAGGCGACGGCGGCCGGCGAGGCGGCCGTTCCGGCTCCAGGGTGCCGCTGATCGCCGCCGTCGGGATCGGCATCGCCGTCCTCGGTATCGGCGCGGGTGCGCTGCTCGCCGGTGGCGGGAGCGACGACCAGACCGACAAGAACCAGACCGTCTCCGCGACGGCCCCCGCGACCGACGCGTCGGCCTCGCCGTCGGCGGACCCGGCCAAGGAACAGGCCGTCGCGCTGGACAAGCTGCTGGCGGACAGCGGAGACAGCCGTACCACGGTGATCAACGCGGTGGCCAGTGTGAGGACGTGCAAGAGCCTCGGCCAGGCCGCCAAGGACCTGCGGGCCGCGGCCCAGCAGCGCACCGACCTCGTCACCCGGCTCTCCGGCCTCGCGGTCGACAAGCTGCCCGCCAACGCTCAGTTGACCGACGCCCTCACCAAGGCGTGGAAGGCGTCCGCGGCGGCCGACAACCACTACGCGGCCTGGGCGGACCAGGCGGCCGGCAAGAAGGGCTGCAAGAAGGGCCAGGCGGTCGTGACCGGCCAGACCCAGGCCGGCAACCGGGCGAGCGGCACGGCCAGCACCGAGAAGACCAGGGCCGCCCGGCTGTGGAACGCGATCGCGAAGACGTACGGCCTGACGGAGCGCCAACCGACCCAGCTGTGAACCGGACCCGCGGTCAGTTCAGGTCGGCGTTCTTCAACGTGTTCGTCACGTCGGTGAAGCCCTTCTTCGCCGACACCAGCCGCCCGTTCCGTACGACCTGCAGGGTCACGTCGGTGTTGACCAGGCGTGGGAAGCCGACGGAGGCGAGTTCGGCCTGGAACTCCCAGCGGAGTGTCGGCGTCAGACCGTCGGTGTCGACCTCGAGCCCGTCGTCCAGGGCCCGGCGCACGGCGTCGGCCCTGATCTCTCCGTCGCCCAGGGACTCGACGGCCGCCTTGAACGCCGTGTAGGCGATCCAGGTCGTCTGCACACCGGCGTCCGCGGGGTCGATCCGGTTGTCGCCGAAGGCCTTCTCGCTGATGACCTTCTTCATGGTGTCCCAGCGCGGATCGGTCTCCACGGGGTACCAGCCGGTGATGTACGACCCCTCGTACGGCCCGGACTGTCCGCCGGAGGCGTCGATCACCGTCTGGTCGACGCTGCCGAGGACCGTGCCGGTGCGTACCCCCGGGTAGTCCTCGCGGGCGCGGCGGAAGGAGTCCATGAAGGTGCCGGTGCGGTCGCCGATCGAGGGGACCACGCACCCGTTCTTCTCGGGGTCGGTGGTGATGCTCTCCAGCGCCTCTTCCGACTTCTCCGAGTACTCGGTGGCGTCCTCGGCCGCCCGCAGGTCCTCCGCGGCCTCGTGGCCGCCCGCCGTCAGACCGGAGTCGAGCAGCACCGGCAGTTCGTCGCCGGCGATGGTGTCGGGCCGGATGAGGGCCACGGGTCCGCAGTTCGGGGCGAGGGCCTTGCCGAGGCCGGCCAGGAGGGTGGGGGCGCCGCCGTTCACGGGGTAGGACAGGGGGCTGGTGAACTCGTCGGTGGTGACGCCGTAGCCGCCTATGTAGGGGATGCCCTCGCCCTCCAGGGGCGGGAAGAAGGAGTCGCTGTGCTGGCTGTAGGAGCCGACGACCGCGACGACGCCCTCCTTGACCGCGCGCCGGGCGCACTTCGCCGCGGCCACGCTGTCGTTGCGGTCGTTGCAGGTCAGGACGGTGAGCTTGCGGCCGTTGATGCCGCCCTTGGCGTTGATCCAGCGGGCGTAGGCCTGCGCGAAGGCGGGCATGCCGGGTTTGTTGGTGGCGTCGGTGTTCTGCGGTGCCCAGGTCATCACCTTGATCGGGTCGTCCCCGGAGCCCTCCGTGGCACCGGGGACGACCCCGCAACCGGCCGTCAGTGACGCGCACGCCACCAGGGCCCCCGAGGCGAGGGCGGTGGCTCTGCCCGGCCGGGTGAACATGGGGAGGAAGGTGCTGCGGATGGGTCGCCTGCCGCTCATGGGCACACACACTTCCGTCACACCGCTAACCTGGGCGTGACCCTTGGTTGTGCGACGGTGACGCGCAGGTGAACAGCGGGGTGGAGTGAGGCCCCCGAGGGGGAGAACGTACGATCGATGACCGTGCAAGGTTCGGAGAACTCTTCCCGTCACGGCCGTCGCTCGTCCACCATGGGCGGCATGCCACAGAACGACATGCCGTGGTGGCGCTGGCGCAGCAATGTGCGCTCCGCGCTGCACATGCTCTCCGATCCGGTCTTCCAGCAGAACGTCTGGCTGGCCGGCGTCGACGGGTACGGGGACGTCACCGACGCCGTGTACCGCCTGGTCGAGGACACCTGGCTGGACAACTGGTCCGCCGAGAAGTACGTCGGCACGATCTTCCGGGACTCCCAGGAGGCGGCCCTCGTCGACACCGCCGTCCTGCGCGTGCTGCGGATCATGCACCAGGTCGGGCCGGACGCCCCGGTCTCCGTCTACGTCGAGCACGAGGGCTGGCCGGACGCGGTGCGGGCGGCGCGGGACGCGCACGTCCGGATGGCGGCGGCCGACGGGGAGGACCCGGACACACCGCCGAGCACGCTCGAGGTACTGCGGATCCTGACCCGGTCTGCGTAGCGAGACGGCGGGACGGCCCCGGCGCCGGATATGCGACCCTGTGCTGCATGAACGCGCAGTCCAGCCGAGCCGCCGCTCCCACCGACCAGTACGTCCTCACCCTCTCCTGCCCCGACAAGCAGGGCATCGTGCACGCCGTGTCGAGCTACCTCTTCATGACCGGCTGCAACATCGAGGACAGTCAGCAGTTCGGCGACCACGACACCGGACTGTTCTTCATGCGGGTCCACTTCTCGGCGGAGGCGCCGGTGACCGTGGACAAACTGCGGGCGAGCTTCGCGGCGATCGGTGACGCCTTCCACATGGACTGGCAGATCAACGGGGCCGACGACAAGATGCGCATCGTGCTGATGGTCAGCAAGTTCGGGCACTGCCTGAACGACCTGCTCTTCCGCACCCGGATCGGCGCGCTGCCGGTGGAGATCGCCGCCGTGGTGTCCAACCACACGGACTTCGCCGAACTCGTGGGGTCGTACGACATCCCCTTCCACCACATCCCGGTGACGAAGGACACGAAGGCGGAGGCCGAGGCGCGGCTGCTCGAGCTCGTGCGCGAGGAGAACGTCGAGCTGGTCGTCCTCGCCCGCTACATGCAGGTGCTCTCCGACGACCTGTGCAAGCAGCTCAACGGCCGGATCATCAACATCCACCACTCCTTCCTGCCGAGCTTCAAGGGCGCGAAGCCGTACCACCAGGCGCACGCGCGCGGGGTGAAGCTGATCGGCGCGACCGCGCACTATGTGACGGCGGATCTGGACGAGGGGCCGATCATCGAGCAGGAGGTCGAGCGGGTGGGACACGACGTGACGCCGGACCAGCTCGTCGCGATCGGGCGCGATGTGGAGTGCCAGGCGCTGGCGCGGGCCGTGAAGTGGCATGCGGAGCGGCGGATTCTGCTGAACGGGCGGCGGACGGTCGTGTTCGCCTAGGAGCTCGGGGGGTTCTGTTGTCGGGCGGCTGCGGGTAGTCGTGGGCTGGTCGCGCAGTACCCCGCGCCCCTTAAGTACGTGCAGTGGACGCCCCTACAGGGGCGCGGGAACTGCGCGACCAGCCCCCACGCACCCGCACCCGCCAGCGAATCCACAACCCGCCCCTACATTCGGCTCAAGCTCGCCGCCGCGAACAGTACGTCCCTGATCGCCTCCCGATCACCCAGCTGCCCCGCCGCCGCCTCCGTCGGAGACACATGGCCCGCGGCCAGGCGGCAGAACTCCACGCCGTCCAGGGCGACATGGGCGATCTCGTGGTCGGCGGAGCCGATCGCGGCGGGGGAGTCCAGCGGGATCAGCCACTCGCCGCCGCCGTGGCCCTCGATTTCGAGGCGCAGGGTGCGGCCGGGCTCGCCGGCCGGTACGAGGTGTCGGCCGTGGGCCGGTGAAGCGAGCCCGGTCCGGCGGCGTACCGCCAGTGCGGTGGGCAGCATGCGGGCCGCGAGGTCGATCATGCGGTTGAGGTGGCGCGGGGAGGGCGGGCCGTACGGGTAGTCCACCGCGTCGGCGATGTCCTCCGCGTGCACCCAGCACTCGAAGGCGCGGTCCAGCATCGCGTCGTGCAGCGGCAGCTCGAAGACGCCGTACGGGACGGCCAGCCGGCCGGCGCCGCCGCCGGTGAAGGACACCGTGCGCACCAGGTCGTGGCTCTGTTCCCGCCAGGGCACGCGCACCGACCGGGTCGGCGGGAAGTGCGAGGCCCGCCAGTACGCCTCGGTCCGCGCGGTCGGTGTCGGTGCTTCGGCGGTGACCTCGCCCAGCGGGTCGTCGAGACCGAGGGCGATCGCGACCAGCCCGTCGACGGTGAGCAGGTGGGCGATGACCCCGGCGACGGTGGTACGACGGCTCGTCGCCTCGTCGGCCTCGAACCAGCGCAGCCGCACGGGCCGGTGCCATTCGGCGTCGCCAATGTCCTGGAGCAGGGCGTCCAGGCGGGCCGTCTCGGCGTCGTACGGCGTCGCCCAGGCGGGCACCGGGATGCGTGGCGGGCGCCGGTCGAGGCAGCTCTCCAGGACGCGGGTGCGCAGGCCGGGGTCCAGGTCGAGGCTCTCCGGGCGTTGCAGGAGGCCGACCGCCTCGCGCAGGCGCAGGGCCTCGTCCGCGCAACTGCCGCAGTCGCCGAGGTGGTCCTCGACGGCCAGCGTCTCCTCCGCCGAGCAGGCGGCGAGTGCCCACGCCCCGAGGAGCGCCTTCAGGACGTGGTGCTCCAGGACGAGCGGCGGGGCGGGCGGGGGCGGCTCCTCCGGTGCGGGCAGCGGGCGGTCGCCGTCCTCGACGGAGGAGCGGGGCATGGGTATGCGGGGTGACCGGCCGGGGTCGGGGCCGGGGGTGGGGCCGTTGCCGGGACCGTCGCCGGAGCCGCCGTACCCGCCCCGGTCGTGGCTGTTGTCGGCGTCCATGTCGTCGTCGGGCTTGCGGGAGCCGTCGTACTCCTCCTGGCCCTCCTCGCCTTCCTGCCCGGTCTCTCCCTCGTCCCCGTCAGGCTCGTCCTGCTCGTCGTGCGCCTCGAACCGGCCCGCTCCGCTCATGCCGCACCCCCGTATCCGGGTGGCGAGCCGGGTGTTCCGGCGTCGTGGGCGGTGGAGAGGAGTTGCAGGCCGAGGCGGAGCCGGCGGCGGGCCTCGTCCTCGGTGACGTCGAGGTCGGCGGCGGTCTGGCGATAGTCGCGGCGCTGGAAGTAGGCGAGCTCCAGGGCGGCGCGCAGGGGCGCGGGCATGGACTGCACGATGTAGTCGGCGCGGGCGGCGACCGAGGCGTGGCGGACCTTGCGCTCCAGGTCCTCGGTGGTGCCGTGGCCCTCCTGGGTCAGCGCGGCGGTCTCGGTGGCGCGCAGCCGCTGCACGGCGAGGCGGTGGGTCAGGGTGGCGACCCAGGTGCGCAGGGGGCCCTGCTTGGGGTCGTAGGCGTCGGGGTTTTCCCAGACGTGGGCGAAGACCTCGCGGGTGATGCCGTCGGCGGCGCGTTCGTCGCCGAGGACGCGGTGGGCGAGGCCGTGCACGAGGGAGGCGAAACGGTCGTAGAGCTCGCCGAGGGCGGCCGCCTCACCGCGTGCGAGCCGCTGCTGCATCTTGCGGTCCCAGCGGGGCGGTGCGTCCTTCTTCGCCATGCGGCCCCCTCAGCCTGCCCGTGTCCCGGCATGTGTTCCGGCATGTGTCCCTGTCAAGCCTGCGCCCACCGTCTCCTTGAATGTAGTCGGCACCTCGGACCGTGCACGCCCCTTTGTTCCATTGCGCGCCCCCTGGGGGCCGCGAGGTGGTAGTGGATCTCGACGCGTACGGTCCTCGAATGCGGCGCCTACCCACACACCGCGCGATCAGACCTGATCGAACAGGATCGAATGCGGCGGAAACAAGCCTATTTTGAATTGTTTCCGTTTTCGGGCCCGCGTTTCAGGGAACGGCCGCTGGGCAGCCGCGCTGCAAGGAAGCGTAAGAACAGCTTCCGTTTGCTTTCCGGCGAGCGAAGGGCATGGTGGTGGCGTTCAATGTGACCGGTGGTGGGCAGGGCGAGTGGGCCGTGCTCAGGGTGTCGGGCGAGCTGGATCTGGTGACGTCGCCGGTGCTGCGTCAGCGGGTGCACGACGTGATCGCCGAGGGCGGTCACAGCATCGTCCTCGACCTCTCCGAGGTCTTCTTCTGCGACTCCAGCGGCGTCGGCGTCCTCATAGCCTCCCGCCGCCTCATGCGCTCCTGCCAGGGCCGGCTCCGCCTGATCCTCCCGGCCCACGGCGCGGAGGACGGCTCGCACGTCAACCGGGTCCTCGGCGCACTGGGCGTCCGCCGCCTCTTCGACGTCCATCCGGACCTTGAGTCGGCCGTGGCCGAGGAGGCCGACCCGCTCTCGGCGTGAGCCCCGGCAGGCTGTCGCTCTGAAACACCGTTGTCCCGGAATTCCCCCGGTCTTGGCACAAGCGTCGCTTTTCCGCGCCCGGAGGGCCTGCCGCGTCGTACGCTCCGTGCCAGAGCAACCCCGACCTCACGTAAGGCGGCACGACACGACATGGTCAGCAGCGAGTACGAGCGCAGGATCGCCGCCCGGTTCGCCACCTTCGACCAGGACGGCAACGGCTACATCGACCGCGCGGACTTCAACGTGGCGGCCAAGGCGCTGCTCACGGAGTTCGGCACGGCGGCCCGGTCCGACAAGGGGCAGGCCCTGTATCTCGGTGCCGAGGCGTTCTGGCAGGGCATGGCCGGCATAGCGGACCGCGACGGCGACCAGCGCATCACCCGGGAGGAGTTCGTGGGCGGCGCGGTCAAGCGCCTGCGCGACAACCCCGAGGGCTTCGCCGAGATCGCCCGGCCCTTCCTGCACGCGGCGCTCGCCGTCGCCGACCCGGACGGGGACGGCGCGGCCACCGTCGAGGACACCGCGCGCGTGCTCGGCATCCTGGGCGTCCCCCAGGAGGTCGCCCGGGCCGCCGCGACCGCGCTCGACACGGACGGCGACGGCAGGATCGGCGAGACCGAGATCGTGACGGCCTTCGCGCGGTACTTCACCGTCCCCGAGTGACCGCGGCCGCACGCCTGTGAAGGGCCCTCATCCCACCGTGCCCGCATAGCGCTCCCGCAGCTTGTACTTGAGCACCTTCCGCAGTGTCTCGCCGCGCGGAAGGGCGTCCACGACCTCCAGCCGCTCCGGCAGCTTGTGTGTCGACAGTCCTTCCGCACGCAGGTACGAGGTCACCGCCGCCAGGGTCAACTTCTCGGCGCCGGGCGGCTGTTCCACCACCGCGCACACCAGCTCCCCGCGCTCCGCGTCCGGCAGGCCGATGACGGCCACGTCCCCGACGCCCGGATGCCGGTGCAGCAGGTCCTCGATCTCCTTCGCCGAGACGTTCTCGCCCTTGCGGATGATGACGTCCTTGAGCCGGCCGGTGAGGACCAGATGGCCGGTGCCGGTCAGCCGCCCGAGGTCCCCGGTGCGCAGGAACCCCTCCTCGTCGAAGGCCTCGGCGGTCTGCGCCGGGTCCAGGTAGCGCCGGCACACGGCCTCGCCCCGCAACCGCACCTCCCCGTCCACGATCCGTATCTCCATCCCCTCGGGCGGCCGCCCCTCCGTCGTCGCCAGCATCTCGGCCGTGTCGTCGGGCGCTCCCATCGTGATCATCGGCACCTCGGTCATGCCGTACCCGTGGGTCAGCTGCACGCCCATCTCCCGTACGACGGCGTGGTACAGCTCCGGCGGCCTGGGCGCCCCGCCGCCCGCGAGCAGCCGCAGGGACGGAACGACCGGGACGCCCGGCTGCTTGCGCTGCTCGGCGAGGAACATCGAGTAGAACGCCGTCGATCCGCCCGCGATCGTCACCCCGTGCCTGCGACAGCCCTCCAGCGCGTCCGGCAGCGCGAACTGCTCGAACATCACCGCCGGGAAGCCGTACAGGAGCAGCATCACCAGGTAGTCCGGGCCGCCGATATGGGCGTACGGGAAGGCGATCGAGCCGACGTCGGACGCGGTGGGCCGCAGCGCGTGGGCGAGGCAGGAGCCGCCCGCGATCAGGGAACGGTCCGTGTGCAGCACGCCCTTGGGGGACGAGGTGGTGCCCGAGGTCCAGTAGATCCAGCGGACCGAGGTGCCCTCGGCGGGCGGCGCGGGCAGGACGGACGGGTCGCCGTCGGGCAGGCGGTCGTACGCCTCGATGATCCCCTTGGCACCGAGCCGCCGTGCCATCTCCGTGTGGTCGAAACCGCGCCACTCGCCCGGCACCGCGAAGTACTCCGCCTTCGACTCGCGCAGCGCGAAGGCGACCTCGCGGTCCCGGTAGAACGGGATGACCGGGCTCTGTACGGCGCCCAGGCGGGCCAGCGCGAAGGACAGCAGGGCCGTCTCGATGCGGGTGGGCAACTGCCAGGCGACGACCGTGCCGGGGCGTACGCCGAGGTCGTACAGGCCCGCTGCGACCCGCTCGGCCCGGTTGCGCAGCTCTCCGAAGCTCAGCGCGCGCTCCTCCTGGAGGAGGACCGGACGGTCGGGGGTGAGGTCGGCGCGGCGGGTGACCAGGTCCCAGAGGGTGCGGGCGGAGCTGAGCGCGCGGGCGGTGTCGTTCACAACGGCCCCCTGTGTAGCTGACGGACAGTCAGATGGTGGGCAGAGCGTAGGGCCGGGCGCCTTGTCGGTCCAGGGGTGCGGGGCTAGCCTTCCCGGGAGCCAGATCTGATGGAACGTCAGATACATGCCTTAGGGGGCTGCTCGTGGATCTCGCGTACTCGCCCGAAGAGGAGGAGTTCCGGGCGCGGTTGAGGGAGTGGCTGGCGAAGGCGCTGCCCACGCTGCCGCCGAAGCCGTCGCCCGACGACTGGCCCGGGCGCCGCGCCTACGACCTCGGCTGGCAGCGCATGCTCCACGACGCCGGGTACGCCGGTCTGCACTGGCCCGTCGACGCGGGCGGCCAGGGCGCCACCCCGACCCGGCAGCTGATCTTCCTGGAGGAGACCGAGAACGCCGGCGCACCCTATGTGGGCGCCAACTTCGTCGGACTGCTGCACGCCGGACCGACGATCGCCGCCGAAGGGACGCCCGGGCAGCGGGCACGCTGGCTGCCGCCCGTGCTGCGCGGCGAGGAGGTCTGGTGCCAGGGCTTCAGCGAACCGGACGCCGGGAGCGACCTCGCGGCGCTGCGCACGCGCGCGTGCCGGGACGGCGACGACTACGTGGTGACCGGCTCCAAGATCTGGACCTCGCACGCCGAAGTCGCCGACTGGTGCGAACTGCTGGTCCGGACCGACCCGGACGCGCCCAAGCACCGGGGCATCACCTGGCTCGCCCTGCCGATGGACGCCCCGGGCATCACCGTACGGCCGCTCAGAACGCTCGCCGGGTCCGCGGAGTTCGCCGAGGTGTTCCTCGACGAGGTGCGGGTGCCGGTCGCCAACCGGGTCGGCGACGAGAACGACGGCTGGCGCGTGACCATGGTGACGCTGTCCTTCGAACGCGGCACGGCCTTCGTGGGCGAGGTGGTCGCCTGTCGCCGCGTGCTGGGCGAACTCGCCCGGACGGCACGCGAGAACGGGCGCTGGGACGATCCGGTGCTCCGGCGGCGGCTGGGCCGGCTCAATGCCGAGTTCCGCGCCCTGTGGCGGCTGACGCAGTGGAACGTGAGCGAGGCGGAGGCGAGCGGCGGCGTACCGGGCGTGGGCGGCTCGGTCTTCAAGCTGCGGTACTCGCACGCCCGCCAGGAGCTGTACGACGCCGCCGCCGACGTCCTCGGCCCCGACTGTCTCGACCTGGACCGGGAGTGGACCCTCGACCGGCTGTCCTCGCTGTCCTACACCATCGCGGCCGGGACCTCGCAGATCCAGCGGAACATCGTGGCCGAGCGGATCCTCGGGCTGCCGAAGGGACGATGACATGCGCTTCCGGCTGACCGAGGACCAGCGGGCCTTGCGGGACGGCGTACGAGGGCTGCTGACACGCCGCTTCGACCGCGAGGCGCTGTGGGCGGCCGTAGCGGCGCCGGGACTGGACCGCGTCCTGTGGCGGGAGCTCGGCGCGGCCGGGTTCTTCGCGCTGCGGCTGCCGGAGGCCGACGGCGGCGTCGGACTCGGGCTTCCCGAGGCGGTGTTGGCCTTCGAGGAGGCGGGCCGGGTGCTGCTGCCCGGGCCGCTGGTGGCCACGCATCTCGCGGCGGGGGCCGTGCCGGGGGCGGCGACCGGGGAGACGGTCGTGGCCGCCGTCGACGGAGGGCTGGTGGAGTGGCTGGCGGAGGCGGACGTCGTACGAGGGGAGGCTGCCGGTGCCGTACCGCTGCGGTCGGTGGATCCGCTGACGCCGCTGCACCGGGTGGCCGCGGTGGGCTCGCCGGACTCGGTCGCCGTCCTCCTCACCGCGGCGGAGCAGCTGGGCACCGCCACGCGCGCGTGCGAGCTGGCCGTGCAACACGCCCGGACCCGTGAGCAGTTCGGGCAGCCGATCGGGGCCTTCCAGGCGGTCAAGCATCTGTGCGCCGAGATGCTGGTGCGGGCGGAGACGGCCCGGGCCGCGGTGTACGCGGCGGCCGTTACCACCGACCCGGTGGACATCGCGGCGGCCCGGCTGCTCGCCGACGAGGCCGCCGTGCACGGCACCCGGGACTGCCTCCAGGTACACGGAGGGATGGGGTTCACCTGGGAGAGCGAGGTTCACCTGCATCTGAAACGTGCCTGGGTGCGGTCCCAGCGTGGCAGTGCGAACACGGAGAGTGAGGAAATCCTCGCGGCCGATCTGGCGGGCTGAAGGGCGGAAAGGCGAGTGTGCTGGGATATCGCCGGGGCCGCCCGGACGGATGTCGCGGATTGTGGCATACCGGAATCACGGAGCGTTGATATCGGGTTGTGTCCTAGGTGTGACTCGTCACGTCCCGGAGTCGGAGTGCCGCTCCGGTACCTTGTGTGAGATGCGAATGGTTCCGAGCACGAGCCATGCCGGAGTTGCCTTGGAGGCGGCTCCGGATCCGGCGGTGCGCGCCGCTGTTCGCAGGGCAGAAAGGCCGTCGGCCTCTGCTTGTTCGACTTCCCCCGACGAGCGTCGCACAGTATCCCGCACGGGTACTCCTTCGCGCTGGAATATGCCCGAAGCGCTTGTTGGGGTGACTGTACGTCAACCATGCTGTCTCATAAGGGATTCACGTTCCGTGACCCCGGCTTTGGCCATTGTTGTGGCCACGCAAAAAATGGCTACGATCGTGGCCCTCGTGAGGCGCGAGGCTATGTGTCCGCCGGTTCGGATGGTGTGAGCGGTGCAGGTGCTTCAAGTGCAGCTGGAGATCCGGCCCGACCCCGCCGAGGTGGGGCGAGCCCGAAGGTGGGCCCGCTCGCGCCTTGCCGGGTCCGGCATAGGGGACGACGAGTCGCTCGCGGAGACCCTGATCCTGCTCGTCTCCGAACTCGTCACCAACGCCGTGGTCCACACCGGCTGTCCGGCCGTGCTGCGACTGTCCCTGCCGCCCGTCGAGGCGGAGTCGGCCACCGTACGCCTCGAGGTGGCCGACCGCAGCGACCGCGCCCCGGTGCCGCGCTGCGTGGACGGTGACCAGACGGGTGGCCGGGGCCTCGCCCTCGTCGACGGACTCGCCGACCGCTGGGGCTGGAGTCCGGAAGGTGCCGGCAAGCGCATCTGGTGCGAACTGGACCGGTGTTCAGGGCCCGAGGAGGGCGCGACGACCTACGGGGACGGCGCTTCGGCGTACGAGGGGCTGGCCTTCGAGGCGGTGTGAACCGGCGCACGGTGGACTCGGGTCCCGTGAAAATGCCGGTGGTCCGGCGCGCGGTCGCAGAAAGCGCTGTCGTCCCTTTGTGGGCGGTCAATCCGTGCGCCGGACGTGCTTCTGTGCGCGGCCACGGCAAAACGGGTGTAAGTGATAAATCCCCGAACAGGTGTTGACGCCGCGTGACCGTTTGAACACGCTTGTGGTCAGCGATTCGCCGTGAGGGGACGACGAGGGGTTCGGTGACGGGAGCCCTCGCCGAGTGCGGGTCGTGATTCGGCGTCGGTTCTTTCAGGGCCAGGAGGGATCGATGGGGGTCCCCCCGCTCGAGCGAAGTCGAGAGTGGGGGAGGGCGCGCCGGAGTCGGATGGCGGCGCGGTGCCGTGCTCGGGGCGGGCAGTGGTGCGTCGCCGTCCGACGGTCATTGGAGGCATGCGGCCTGGCGGCCTGGCGGCCTGGGGCCTTGGCGGATCAGAGGATCGCGACGGGTGCCACCGGGGTTCCCGTGGCGCCGACGAAGGGTTCGGGCATCGCTGACAACAGGAACGCGTAGCGACTTTCTTGTCCACAGGCTGTGGACAACTCTTCGAGATTCCAGTTCTGGCCCTGAATCATCCCCACTTCCACCAGATCGAGCGCGTGTACGGGCAGCCACAGATCCTCGATCTCGGGCGGAAAGACCTCGAAGGTGAGGGTGTCGTTGGCGACCGCGGCGACATCGCGCGCGTGGAACCACTCCGGGGTACGGATCGACAGGCCGGGCGACGGATGGCTGTACGCGTGCTTGTCGCCCGCGAGATACACCTGCATCTGCCCGGTCCGGACGAGCACGATGTCACCGGCACGCACGCGCGTGCCCGCGAGTTCCTCGGCGGCCTCCAGGTCCTCGGGAGTGACGGCGTACCCACCGTCGAGGCGGTCCTTGTGGCGGGCCCGGGCCACGTCGAGCAGCACCCCGCGCGAGACGATGTGCCGTGCCTTGTCGATGCCGCTGAACTCCGCCCCGCCGTGCGGCGTGACGGTGCCGGCCGGGCGGCCGTTGTAGAGCCGGCCCGAGTGCGAGACGTGGGTGAGCGCGTCCCAGTGGGTGGCGGCCTGCAGGCCCATGGTCACGGCGTCGTCGCTGCACGCCACCGTGCCCGGCCCGAAGATCTCCTGGTTGATCTGCACCATGGCGTGCAGGGGATTGACCCGGCCCGGCATCAGTCCGGTCTGCACGCCGTCGTGTTGGAGGGGGAGGGCCAGAGGTACCCGGCGACCGCTCCGTACGCAGGTCGCGGCCTCGCGGACGACCTCGTCGGTGATCAGGTTGAGGGTGCCGATCTCGTCGTCGGCCCCCCAACGGCCCCAGTTGTTCACGCGCTTGGCGATGTCGTGGAACTCGGCCGGCAGCGACATCCGTCCTCCCTGGGGCTTGTCTCCGACTGTCTCACGGGTCATAAAATCTAACGGTCCGTCAGAAACCGCGGGAAGGGGCCGGCGTGGGGAACTTCTTGGCAGGCAGGGTGATCGCCGTGACGGGCGCCGGGCGGGGCATCGGCCGGGCGGTCGCGCTGGGCGCGGCGGCCGAGGGGGCGCGGGTCGTCGTCAACGACTACGGCGTCTCGATGGACGGCGGCTCGCCGACGAGCGAGATCGCCGAGTCCGTGGTCAAGGAGATCGCGGCGGCGGGCGGCGACGCGGTCGCCGTGGCCGACGACATCTCCACGATGGCGGGCGGGCAGCGGGTCGTCGACGTGGCGCTGGCCTCGTACGGGCGGCTCGACGGGGTCGTGTGCGTCGCCGGGATCCTGCGCGAACGGATGCTGTTCAACATGACCGAGGAGGAGTGGGACCCGGTCATCGCCACTCATCTCAAGGGCACCTTCACGGTGTTCCGGGCGGCTTCCGCGGTGATGCGGCAGCAGCGGGCGGGGACCTTGATCGGCTTCACCAGCGGCAACCACCAGGGCTCGGTGTCGCAGGCCAACTACAGCGCCGCGAAGGGCGGGATCATCTCGCTGGTGCGGAGCGCCGCGCTCGGCTTGAACAAGTACGGGGTGACCGCCAATGCGGTGGCGCCCGTGGCTCGTACGCGGATGTCGGCGAACGTGCCCATGGAGCTGGCGGAGATCGGTGAGCCGGAGGATGTCGCCGCGTTGGTCGTCTACCTGCTGTCGGAGAAGGCCCGGGAGCAGGAGATCACGGGGCAGGTGTACACGATCGCCGGGCCGAAGATCGCGGTGTGGGCGCAGCCGAGGGAGTTGCGGGCCGCGTATGCCTCCGGCGGGTGGACGCCGGAGACGATCGCGGAGTTCTTGCCGGGGTCGGTGGGGGTGGATCCGATGCCGATGCTTGCGCGGGTGGCGGAGATGTCACGGGCCGCCGCGCGGGGGGACAGGCCGAACGCCCAATAACTCGGGAGGTTCTGGCGGATGGCGGCTGCGGGTTGTCTGTGGCTTGTCGCGCAGTTCCCCGCGCCCCTGGGGAGTCGGACTCGCCGGGGTTGAGAGGAGAGGTCCGTGGACTTTGGTTTCAGCGGCGAGGATGAGGCCTTCCGGGCGGAGGCGAGGGAGTGGCTTGCGGCGCATGTCGATGGGTCACTCGATCGTCGTACCTGGGAGCGGACCCTCGGCAAGGCCGGTTGGATCGGGCTCGGGTGGGCCGAGGGCGGGTACGGCAACCGGACCGCCGGGCTTACCCAGCAGGTTGTCTGGGCCGAGGAGTACGCCCGCTCGGGTGCGCCTCCGCGCTCCGGGCACATCGGGGAGAACCTGCTCGCCCCGACCCTTCTCGCGCACGGCACCGAGGAGCAGCGGTCCCGGTTTCTGCCCCCGGTCGCGGCCGGGGAGGAACTCTGGTGTCAGGGGTACAGCGAGCCCGGGGCGGGGTCGGATCTGGCCGGGGTGCGTACGAAGGCCGAGCGGTGCTCGGACGGGACGTACCGGATCACCGGGCAGAAGATCTGGACGTCTCTCGCCCACGAGGCGGACTGGTGCTTCGTGCTCGCCCGCACGGAGCCGGGGTCCAGGCGTCATCACGGGCTCACCTTCCTGCTCGTGCCCATGGAGCAGCCCGGGCGGATCGAGGTGCGGCCCATCCGGCAGCTGACGGGGACGAGCGACTTCAACGAGGTCTTCTTCGACGGGGCACGCGCGCGCGTGGAGCACGTTGTCGGGGGTGAGGGCGGGGGCTGGGGCGTTGCGATGAGTCTGCTCGGGTTCGAGCGGGGCGTCTCGACACTTGCTCAACAGATCGGGTTCGCCAAGGAGTTGGCGCGGGTGGTGCGGGCGGCCGTCGAGTCCGGGGCGGTGCGTGATGCCGTCGTACGGGAGCGGCTGGTGCGGCTGTGGGCCGAGTTGCGGGTGATGCGCTGGAACGCCCTGCGCACGCTGGGGAGTTCGGGTGCGGGTCATGCCGGGGCGCCCAGTGTGGCCAAGCTGCTGTGGGGCGGCTGGCATCAGCGGCTCGGGGAGCTGGCGATGCTGGTGCGGGGCGCCGGCGGGGCGGTCGGGCCGGCGGAGTGGTCGGCTTCGGCGTCGTACGAACTCGACGCGTTCCAGCACCTGTTCCTGTTCTCGCGGGCCGACACGATCTACGGCGGCTCCGACCAGATCCAGCGCACGATCATCGCCGAGCGCGTGCTCGGTCTGCCGAGGGAACCCAAGGGCCGACAGGGGGCCGCGTGATGCGAGGCGTGCTGTTCGACGGGACGCGGATCGAGGTCGTGGACGATCTCGACGTACGGGATCCGGGGCCCGGGGAGGTGCTGGTGGCGATCTCGGCGGCGGGGTTGTGCCACAGCGATCTGTCCGTGGTGGACGGGACCATACCTTTCCCCGTTCCTGTGGTGCTCGGCCATGAGGGGGCGGGGGTGGTCGAGGCAGTCGGGGCCGGTGTCACACATGTGGCGCCCGGGGATCACGTGGCGCTGTCGACGCTCGCCAACTGCGGTGCGTGCGCCGAGTGCGACCGGGGGCGGCCGACGATGTGCCGACGGGCGATCGGGCGGCCGGGGCAGCCGTTCACGCGGGGCGGGCGGCCCGTGTTCCAGTTCGCCTCCAACTCCGCCTTCGCGGAGCGGACCGTGGTGAAGGCCGTGCAGGCGGTGCGTATCCCGAAGGACATCCCGTCGCCGTCCGCGGCGCTCATCGGGTGCGGGGTGCTGACCGGCGTGGGCGCCGTGCTCAACCGGGCCAAGGTGGACCGCGGGGACAGCGTGCTGGTGATCGGCACGGGCGGGATCGGGCTGAACGTCCTCCAGGGCGCGCGGATCGCGGGCGCCCTGCGGATCGTCGCGGTGGACGCGAACCCGGCGAAGGAGGACGTGGCGCGGAGGTTCGGGGCGACCCACTTCCTCACCTCGACGGAGGGGGTGCGGGACGTTCTGCCGACGGGGGCGGACCATGCTTTCGAGTGCGTGGGGCGGGTGGAACTGATCCGGCAGGCGATCGATCTGCTGGACCGTCATGGCCAGGCGGTGCTGCTCGGCGTGCCTCCGGCGACGGCCGAGGCGTCCTTCCTCGTCTCGTCCATGTACCTGGACAAGTCGATCCTGGGCTGCCGCTACGGGTCCTCGCGGCCGCAGCGGGACATCGCGCTGTACGCCGAGCTGTACCGGGAAGGACGGCTGCTGCTCGACGAGTTGGTGACGGAGACGTACCCCGTCGAGGACTTCGAGAAGGCGGCGGCGGACGCGGAGGCGGGGCGGGTGGCTCGGGGGGTGCTGACTTTCTGAGCGTGTCCTGAGCCTGTTCTGGGCATGCGTCGGGGGCATGTCAGGGGTTTTCCACAGGTGCCGGAAATCCCTGGGGTGTTGTCAGTCCCGGCCTTTAGCGTCGTTTCATGAGCTACCGCGACGTCGCCTCCCAACAGGTCCTGATCTGGTCCTGCACCACCGTCGGCGCCCGCATGCCCGTGGCCATGGCGCCGCTGGCCCTGGTCTTCCTGGTGCGCGAACGCCCCGGCGGCTACTCGCTGGGCGCGATCCTAGCGGCGGCCTACGTTCTCGGCGAGATCGCCGGCGCTCCCGTCCTCGGGATGCGGCTGCGCCCCGACCGTGCCCGCGCCCACCTGGCCGTCGGCCTCGCGGTCGGTGCCGTCGCCTTCGCCGGGCTCGGGGTGGTCCCCGACGCGCATCCGACGGTCCTCGCCGGGCTCGCCCTTGTCGCCGGTGCCGCCCCGGCCGCTGCCACCGGTGGCCTGCGCACGCTGCTCACCGTGCTCGTCCCGGAGCGTGCGACGGCGCAGGCGCTGTCCGTCGAGTCGATACTGACGGCCGGGATCTGGGCCGTCTCCCCGGCCGCGGTCGCCGGCCTCGCCCTCGGTGTCGCACCGCCCGTCCCGCTGCTCCTCGGCGCCGCCCTGATGGCGTCGTCGGTCGCGGGCCTGTGGCTCCTGCCGGCCGGGTGGGGCGCGGACGACACGGGCGGCGCGGACCGGACGGGCGTGTCGCAGCTCCGGCTCCTGGCCGGCGCCTGGCCGGTGTACGTCATGGGCGCGGCCAGTCTGGCCCTGCTCGGTCTGGCCGAACTCGTGCTGCCGGCCCTGCTCGAACAGCGCGGCGTCGGCGTCGGCTGGACCGGTCCGCTGCTCACCGGGACGGCGGTGGGCGGGGGCCTGGGTGCCTTCGTCCACGGTCTGCGGTCCTGGCCCGGGCGGCTGCGCACCCGCAGCGTGGTGCTGATGGCCGGCACGTCGGCCTGTGTGGCCCTGGCGGCGCTGACGCCGGACCCGGCCGGGATCGCCGCCGCGCTGGTCGTCGGCGGCACCCTCCAGTCCTGCGCGATGCTCACCCGCAACCTGTCCCTGCGCGAGGCCCTCCCGCCGAGCGCCCTGGCCGCGGGGTACTCGGTGATGTACGCGGCCGCGGGCGCGGGCTACGCGGCGACGGGCTCCCTCGCCGGTGGCCTCCTCAAGGTGGCGGCACCCTCCACGGCCATCCTGGCCGGCGTGGGCCTCACCGTGGTGCTGACGGCGGTCGGCTGGTGGGGCGAGGTGCGCCGCGCCGGCCGTTCACCGAAGGCTGCCGACACCGCCGTGGCCCTCGGGCACGCCGATGCCGGTCCCGCCGCTCCCGGCGCGGAAGGTGCGGCGATACGCGGTGGGGGTGACACCGAGGGCCGCCTGTAGGTGCTGGCGCATCGACTGGGCGGTGCCGAAGCCCGCGTCCCGGGCGACCTGGTCGATGGAGAGGTCGGTGGACTCCAGGAGGTGCCGGGCCCGTTCCACCCGCTGTTGGGTGAGCCACTGGCCGGGGCTGATGCCGACCTCCTCGCGGAAGCGGCGCGTGAAGGTGCGTACGGACATGGCTTCCTGCTCGGCCATGTCCCGCAGCTGGATCGGCTCGTGGAGGCGGCCCAGCGCCCAGGCGCGGGCGGCGGTCGTGGTCGCCAGCTGCGGGTCGGCCACGGGGCGGTGGATGTACTGCGCCTGCCCGCCGTCGCGGTGCGGCGGTACGACGGTGCGGCGGGCCACCTCGTTGGCGACCGCCGTGCCGTGGTCGCGGCGCACCATGTGCAGGCACAGGTCGATTCCGGCCGCGACGCCCGCCGAGGTCAGGATGTCGCCGTCGTCGATGAACAGGACGTCCGCGTCGACCTTGATGCGCGGGAAGAGGCGCTGGAGGTGCTCGGCCTCGGCCCAGTGCGTGGTGGCGGGCCGGCCGTCGAGGAGGCCGGCGGCGGCCAGGACGTAGACGCCGGTGCAGATGGAGGCGAGGCGGGTGCCGGGGCGGATGTGGGCGAGTGCGGCGGCCAGTTCGTCGGTCAGCACACCCTCCTCGAAGACCGGGCCGAGTTCGTACGACGCCGGGATGATCACGGTGTCGGCGGTGGCCAGGATCTCCGGGCCGTGGGCGACCTGGATGGCGAAGTCGGCGTCGGTCTCGACGGGGCCGGGCGGGCGGACCGAGCAGGTGACGACCTCGTACAGGTGCCGGCGCCCGGCGTCCTTGGGGCGGCCGAAGATGCGGTGCGGGATGCCCAGCTCGAAGGGGAGCAGGCCGTCGAGGGCGAGGACGACGACGCGGTGGGGACGGAAGCCCTGAGCCGTTTCCATGGCCCGATCATAGCGAATGATGTCCTTCGGGCCACTCGATCGGAGGGCGGCCGGAAAGGAAGCTCTATGTCGTGACCCAGACAACCGAAGCCGCCGTAGAGGCGGCACGCGCCGGAAAGTCGTCCCGCATCCACAGGGCGTGGTTCGTCGCGGCCGTGACCTTCGTGACGATCATCGGCGCCGCCGCCTTCCGTTCCCTGCCCGGCCTGCTCTTCGAGCCGCTGAACGAGGACTTCGGCTGGTCGCGCGGCACGGTCGGCGCGGCGGTCTCCGTCAACCTCGCGCTGTACGGGCTCACCGCGCCCTTCGCGGCCGCGCTGATGGACCGCTTCGGCATCCGCCGGGTCGTCGCCGTGGCCCTGACGATCATCTCGATCGGGTCCGGCCTGACCGTGTGGATGACGGCGGCCTGGCAGCTGCTGCTGTGCTGGGGTCTGCTGGTCGGCCTGGGCTCCGGCTCGATGGCGCTGGCCTTCGCGGCGACGGTCACCAACCGCTGGTTCACCGAACGCCGCGGCCTGGTCACCGGCATCCTCACCGCCGCCTCGGCCTCCGGCCAGCTGATCTTCCTGCCGGTGCTGTCCTGGATGGTCGAGACGCACAGCTGGCGCCCGGCGGCCGTCACGGTGTCGCTGGCGGCCCTCGCGGTCGTCCCCTTCGTGTGGCTGCTGCTGCGCGACCACCCGGCCGACGTGGGCCTGAAGCCGTACGGCGCCAAGGAGTTCGTGCCGAAGCCGGAGCCGGTCCCCGGAGCCGCCCGGCGTGCGGTCACCGTGCTGTGGAAGGCCGCCCGCACCGGCCCCTTCTGGCTGCTGGCCGGTACCTTCGCGATCTGCGGCGCCTCCACCAACGGCCTGATCCAGACCCACTTCGTGCCCGCCGCCCACGACCACCACATGCCCGTCACGGCGGCGGCCTCGCTGCTCGCGGTCATCGGCGTGTTCGACGTCGTCGGCACGATCGCCTCCGGCTGGTTCACCGACCGCTTCGAACCGCGCCGGCTGCTCGCGGTGTACTACGCGCTCAGGGGCATCTCGCTGCTCTTCCTCCCGATGCTGCTGGCCCCGTCGGTCCACCCGCCGATGCTCTTCTTCATCGTCTTCTACGGCCTCGACTGGGTCGCCACCGTCCCGCCCACCGTGGCCCTGTGCCGGGAGCACTTCGGCGACGACAGCGCGATCGTCTTCGGCTGGGTCCTCGCCTCCCACCAGGTCGGCGCCGCGCTCGTGGCCTTCCTCGGGGGCGTCGTACGGGACGTCTTCGGCGAGTACGACATGGTCTGGTACGCGTCGGGTGCGCTGTGCGCGGCGGCGGCGCTGATGGCGCTGGTGATCCGGCGGCCGGTGGTGGCTCCTGCGGGGGTGGCGGTCTAGGGCCGCTCCGCTAGCCTGATTTCCGTGCTCTTCGTGCCCCTGCACGTTCGATCACGAGGAGTACTCCCTTCGTGTCCGCCCCTGCCCACGTCCCGTATCGCCTTCGACCTGGGTACGGGAACCGGGGTGCTCGCAGCAGTCTTGGCCCGCCGGGGTGTCGGCCGGCTCGTGGCGACCGACATCAGTCCGCGCGCCCTGGTCTGCGCGCGGGACAACCTCGGACGGCTGGGCCTCGCCGAGCGGGTCCGCGTCGAAGGGCCCGCGCTGTACCCCGACGGGCGTGCCGACCTGGTCGTGTGCAACCCGCCCTGGATTCCCGCCCGGCCCGCCTCCGAGCTGGACCTCGGCGTCTACGACGCGGGCGGCGGCATGCTCCACGGCTTCCTCGCCTCACTCGCCGGCCACCTGGAACCCGCGGGCGAGGGCTGGTTGGTCCTGTCCGACCTGGCCGAACGCCTGGGCCTGCGCACCCGCGCCGACCTGCTCGCCGAGATCGAGGCGGCGGGTCTTCGGGTGCGGGACCGGCTCGACACCAGGCCGCGACACCCGCGGTCCCATGACACCGGCGATCCGCTGCACGCCGCACGCGCGGCGGAGGTCACGTCGCTCTGGCGGCTGGGGGTGGCTGAGGGGTCGTAGGGAGACGGAGTCATCGGGGCGGTCGGCGGGCGTCCCGATGGCTGTCGTCGAGCCGGGCGAAGCGTCCCTTGTGGAACAGCAGGGGCGACTCGTCCTCGTCGGCCTCCCCCAGCGCCTCCACCCGCCCCACCACGATCAGGTGATCGCCGCCCGTGTGCACCGCGTGGATCGTGCAGTCGATCCACGCGAGCGCGCCCGTGAGGCGCGGGGAGCCGGAGGCGGGGGCCGTGTCGTGGGCGACGCCCGCGAACTTGTCCGCGCCGCTGACCGCGAAGCCGCGGCAGAGCTCGCCCTGGTGGGCGGCCAGGACGTTGACGCAGAAGACGCCGGCGCGGGCGATGCGCGGCCACGTCGTGGACGTACGGCCGACCATGAAGGCGACGAGCGGCGGGTCGAGGGAGAGGGCGGAGAAGGACTGGCAGGCGAAGCCGGCGGGAGTGGTTTCGCCGTCGGCGGCGGGTGCGGTGACCACGGTCACGCCGGTCGCGAAGTTCCCCAGGACGCGCCGGAACTCGGACTGGCCGACCGGTGGCCGCTCGTCCTCGCCGACGCAGCGCAGGTCCGGGCGTGGCAGCGGTTCCACGGGTTCGGGGCGGGGCCCGGACCTGAGGTAGCGGACGGCTGCGGCGGCCATTCCTGCGTGTCCCATCATGTCCACCATTGAAGCTGACGGGCCGTCAGATAGGAAGAGAAGGGTCAGCGGCCCTTGTACTCGGGGTTCCGCCGTTCCACGAAGCTGCGAACCCCCTCCCGCGCGTCCTGGGTCGTCATGTTGATCTCCTGCGCGGCGGCCTCCGCGGCGAAGGCGGTCGTGCGGTCGGTGTCCAGCGAGGCGTTGACCAGCTGCTTGGTGAGGGCCAGGGCGCGGGTGGGGCCGGTGGCCAGGCGTTCGGCCCACTCGCGGGCCGTCTTGTCCAACTCCCCGTCCGCCACGACCCGGTTGACCAGGCCGAGGCGTTCCGCTTCCGGCGCGGTCAGCGCGTCGCCGAAGAACATCAGCTCCTTCGCGCGCTGCGGGCCGACGAGGCGGGGGAGGAGGTAGGCGCCGCCGCCGTCCGGGACCAGCCCGCGCCGTACGAACACCTCGATGAACCTGGCGGACTCCGCGGCGAGTACGAGGTCGCAGGCGAACGCGAGATGCGCGCCGAGGCCGGCGGCCGTGCCGTTCACGGCGGCGATCACCGGTTTCTCGCAGTCGAGGACGGCGGCGACCAGGCGCTGGGCGCCGAGACGGATGGTGCGGGCCACGTCACCGGCGACGCGGTCCTCCGTCGGCGGGCCGCCGCGCAGATCCGCGCCCGCACAGAAGCCACGGCCGGTTCCGGTGATCACCACGGCCCGTACGGCCGGGTCGGCGGAGGCCTCCGACAGCAGCTGGATGATGCGTTCGCGCTGGTCAGGGGTGATGGCGTTGAGGGCTTCGGGGCGGTTGAGGGTGATGCGGCAGACCTGATTGTCAGTGGCGTGCTGTACCAATGACTCAGCGGATTTTTCCGTCTCAGGGGCATTCGCGTAGGTACGGGGGGAATCAGACATGTTCATCTCAGCTGCACACCACCAGCGCGTCCAGCGCCACCGCACCCTGCCCGCGCGGCAGCACCATCAGCGGGTTGATGTCGAGCTCCGCGAGCTGGTCCCCGAGTTCCAACGCCATGCGCTGTACACGCAGGACGACTTCGACGAGCGCGTCCAGGTCCGCCGGGGGGCGCCCTCGGACCCCGTCGAGGAGGGCCCGCCCGCGGAGTTCGTCGCACATGTCCCGCGCCTGCCTCTCGCCGAAGGGCGGCACGCGTACGGCCACGTCCCGCAGCACCTCGACGAGCACGCCGCCGAGCCCGACCGTCACCGTCGGCCCGAAGAGCTGGTCGTGCGTGACGCCGACGACCATCTCGACGCCCCGCTCGACCATCTGGCAGACGAGGACACCGTCCAGGGAGACGTCCTCGTAGCGGGCGATGTCGGTCAACTCCCGGTAGGCGTCCCGGACCTGGCTGGCCGAGGTAAGACCGATCTTCACCAGGCCGAGCTCGGTCTTGTGGGCGATCCGCGCGCCGGACGCCTTCATCACCACCGGGTAGCCCACCAGCCCGGCCGCGCGCACGGCCGCCGCCGCGCTGGTCACCAACTGTTCGCGCGGTACGCGGATGCCGTACGCCCGCAGCAGCTGCTTCGCCGCGTGCTCGCTCAGCTGCTGTCCCGGGCGCATCAGCTCGCGCGCCTTGCGGAAGGACGGCGAGGGGGTGCGGGGCGCCGAGTCGAAGGGGGAGCGGTAGCCGGTCACGAAGCGGTGGTGGTCGAGGTGGGCGCGGACGGCGGTGAGGCAGTTCGCGACCGTGCGGAAGGTGGCCACCCGGGACGAGCCGAGCAGCACCTCGCGGTACGCCGGCTCGGTGCCGACCGGCGACCCCCACACCACGCACACCAGCTTGTCCGTCCGCTCGGCGGCGTCCACCAGGTCCTGGACGAGCTTGTCGCTCAGCGGCGGGAAGGGCCCGGTGATCGGGCAGATCAGGACGCCGACCTCAGGGTCGTCGAGCAGCGCGTCGATGATCTTCCGGCCGCGCGCGTCGCCGACCGGGTGCCCGCCGTTGTCGACGGGGTTGGCCACGTTCAGGTACTCGGGTATCCACTGGTGCAGCTCGGCCTGCTTGGCGTCCGACAGCTCCGGCAGCCGCAGCCCGGCCTCGGTCGCCAGATCGGCGACGTGCGCGCCCGTGCCGCCCGAGATCGAATAGACGACGACTCCGTCGGCCCGGGGCGGCCGGGCGCGGGCCAACAGGGCGGCGGTGTCCTGGAGTTCGTCGAGACCGTCCACCCGGATCACTCCGTACTGCCGCATCGCCGCGTCCACCACCGTGTCGGCGCCGGTCAGCTTGCCGGTGTGTGAGGCGGCCGTGCGGGCGCCGGTCTCGGTGCGGCCCACCTTGACCGCGACGACCGGCACCCCGCGCCGGGCGGCCCGGTCGGCGGCGAGCAGGAAGGAGCGGCCGTCCTTCAAGCCCTCGACGTAGCAGGCGATGGCGCCGACCTCGGGCCGCTCGGCGAAGTAGGAGAGGAAGTCGGCGGTCTCCAGATCGGCCTCGTTCCCGGTGGGCGCCCAGTGGGAGAGGCGGATGCCGAGCTCCTGGAGGGCGAAGACGGGGCGGCCCTGGTGGCCGGACTGGGTGATCAACGCGATCGCGGGCCCGTCGAGGTCGTCCCGGAAGTGCTCGAAGGCGTTGAGGTTGGTGTTGGGGCCGAGGAGTCGTATCCCGGACCGGGTCACGGCCGCGGCGAGACGGGCCTGGGCCGCCGCGCCCTCCTCGCCGGTCTCCGCGAACCCGGATGCGAAGACGACCGCGAACTTCACCTTGGCCTCGGCGAGTTCCTCGATCACGGGAAGGGGGTCGGCGACCAGCAGGACGGCGAGATCGATCTGCTCGGGCAGATCGGAGACGGAAGGGGAGCAGGGGATGCCGAAGACGGCCGGGCGGGTCGGGTGCACGGGGTGCAGTCGGGCGCCGACGCGCTCGGACCAGGCGAGGAGTTGGCGGGTGACGCCGGTGTTGGGCCGCCCCTCCGTGTCCGAGGCGCCGATCACGGCGACGGACTCGGGGTGGAAGAAGCGGTCCAGATCGGGGACGTCGCAGTACAGCGGCCGTCCGCTGACGTCGAGATCGTCGACCTCGGCCGGCCGGCCGTGGACGGCGGGGCCGGGTTGCTCGCCACAGGCGATGACCCGGGCCCCGCGGGAGTCGGTGGTGAGGGTGCCGTGGGTTGATCCAAGCATCGGTCCGCCCGCTCCTGTGTGACAGCACAAATAACTGACGCAGTGTCAGATTACAGAACTGACGCAGTGTCAGGAACGGGCGTGCACGCAAAGAAGCGCGATGCCTACAGCGCGGCCAGTACCTCCCTCGCCACCCGCTCGCCCGACCGCACGGCTCCGTCCATGAAGCCCATCCAGTAGGTGGAGGTCTCCGTCCCGGCCCAGTGGATGCCGCCGACGGGCTCCCGCAGGGCCGGGCCGTACTGGGTCAGGACACCGGGCGCGGCGATGGAGACGGGGCCGCCGCGGGTGTAGGCCTCGTTGTTCCAGCGTTGCAGGACGAAGGAGGAAGGGGAGGCGGCTTTCTCGCCGAAGTACGTCACGTAGTCCTTCAGCACGGCCGCCCGGACCGCCGCCTCGCTCGCCGAGTCCAGCGCCCGCATCTCGTCGGCCTCGATGAACCCCATCAGCGCGCCGTAGGAGGCGTCGGGCGGGGAGTTGTCGAAGGTCGAGCTGACCACGCCGGTGTCGCTGACGACCTGGCCGTTGAGGCCGTCGGCACGCCAGAAAGGAGTGTCGTAGACGGCGATCGCCTTGCCGACCGAGGCCATCGGCAGACGCTGGGTGAGCTGGTCGCGGCCGGCGGGCAGCAGGGGGTCGTACGCGATGCGGGCGGCGAGGGGCGGGGGTACGGCGACGACGACGCGGTCGGCGGTGACCGTCGTACCGTCCGCGGTCACCACGTACCGGCCGCCGGACCGTGCGATGGAGCGGACCGGGGCGCTGAGCACCAGTCGGTCGCCCAGTGTGGCGGCGAGTCTGGCCGGCACCAGCTGGGAGCCGCCGACGAAGCGCAGTTCCTGGGCGCCGTTCGCGGTCTCGGTGAGGCGTTCCAGGGTGCCGGGGTTCGACGCGTTGCCGGCGGTGGCGATATAGGAGACGACGAACAGGAGGGAGAGCTCACGGGGTTCGGCCGAGAAGATCGAGGTGCAGGCCACGTCGAGGAGGAACTTGGCGGACGGCACGACGGCGTTGGCGCGCAGCCAGGTCTCGAAGGTCTGCCGGTCCCACTCCGCTGCCTTCGCGGCGGTCCAGGGGGCTTCGACCGGTATCTGCTTCGCCATGTCGTTCAGCGAGGCCTGCACGATCGCCGCGTTGGCGAGACCGGCCACGTCCACGGGCGGGACGGCGCCGAGCAGTCCGTCGGTGGCGTAGGCCGTCTTCTTGCCGTCCTTGTAGAGGAGGTTCTTGCCGGTGTTGTAGGTGGGGAAGGTCGCCACGCCCAGGGAGTCGGCGAGCGCCTTGATGCGGTCCTGGGTGGGGCCGATGAACTCGCCGCCGCCCTCGGTGACACCGCCGTTGCCCAGCGGAAGGTTCACCACCCGGCCGCCGACGCGGTCACGGGCCTCCAGGACGGCCACCGTCCTTCCGGCCGCGACCAGGTCACGGGCCGCGGTGAGTCCGGCGAGGCCGGCGCCGACGACGGCGACGTCCACATCACGGCCGGCCGCGGACGCCGTGCCGGCGGTGGTGGTCAGGGTGACGGCACCGGCGGTCGCGGCGGCGCCGCCGAGCAGGGTGCGGCGGGAGAGCTGTCTTTCACGTGCCACGTGCATCCTCCGTCGTAGCGAGAGGTTGGTGGAGCCGGAAAGTGAGCAGGGCTCACATTCTGGTCACGTGCGTCACACGCGTGGCGTGAAACGGCTCTCCCCGCGCGTACGCGCGGCACATCTGACCCGTACGCAACTGGAGGTATACGTAAGCGAGTTGACGTCTTCTACGCCACCATCTACGTCACCTTCAACGTCACGCTCGATGTCACCCTCTAGTTCACCGGGAGCCGGGACACCCGTCCTGCCCCGTCCTTGGCGACGGCCTTCGCGATCTTCTGCGCGTCGATGGCCAGTTCGCGGAGCATGCCGCTGATGGGGTTGGTGAAGCCGGTGAAGAAGAGGCCGGGGGCGTTGTCCGGGGTACGGGCGCCGTGCACGACCGGCTTGCCGCGGGCGTCCAGCACGTCGAGGTGGCCGACCAGGTTCTCCAGAGCGCGGGCGTAACCGGTGGCCGCGATCATCGCGTCCGGCTCGACGCGGGTGCCGTCGGCGAGGACGACCTTGCCGTCCTCGAAGCCCTCGACCGCGGCCACGACCTCGACCGCGCCCTTGCGGACGGCGTCGATCAGGCCGACGTCCTGCACGGGGACCGAGCCCTCGTGGACGCGGGAGTAGAGGCCGGTGTCGGGGCGGGGCAGACCGTGCGCGGAGAGGTCGGGCACGCTGAGCTTGCCGACCGGTCCCGCGAGCCGGTCGACGAGGGACACCGGCAGACGCCGTACGAGCACGCCCGTGTACTGGGCGGCCCAGCCGGCGGTCGAGCGGCGCAGGATGTGCGGGGCGGTGCGGACGGAGAGGCGTACCCGCGAGGCGCCGCCCTCCACCAGGTCGACGGCGATCTCGGCGCCGGTGTTGCCGATGCCGACGACGAGGACGTCACGGCCGGCGAAGGGCTCGGGGTTGCGGTAGTCGCCGGCGTGCAGGAGCTCGCCCTTGTAGGTGTCGCGTCCCGGCCAGTCGGGCACGTGGGGCGTGTGGTTGTAGCCGGTGGCGACGACCACCGCGGCGCCGGTCAACTCCCGGCCGCCGGTGGCGTGCAGCAGCCAGCCGGTGCCGTCGGGGGAGCGCTCGATCCGGGAGACCTCGACGCCGGTGACGATCTCCAGCTCGTGGTACTCGGCGTACTTCTCCAGGTACCGCACCACGTTGTCCCGGGAGACCCAGCGCCCGAACCGGCGCGGCATCGCGAGACCGGGCAGGCTCGAAAGCCGCCGCGTGGTGTGCAGGTGCAGCCGGTCATAGTGGCGCCGCCAGGATGCCCCGACGCTGTCGGACCTCTCCAGCACGACGGCGCGCAGGCCCTGGGCGCGCAGTGCGTACGCGGCGGCGAGTCCGCCCGGGCCGCCGCCGATGACGTACACGGGGCGGTCTGCGGGTTCCGCGTGCTTCGGCTCCGCCGGGGTCGCGGAGGCGGGTGAGGACGCTGTGGAGTCGGCCATGTGCGCGAGCGTAATCACGCACCGGGTTGATGGGTCTCGGTCAAGACCGGAATTGGTTGCGGATCGATCACGGCTGTAGGAGGGATGGGTGGGGCCTGTGACGTAGGGCGCCTGGTTGTGCGGGACTCGCGGTGGCGGTGGCGGTGGCGGTGGCGGCGATGTTGGCGGAGACGGTCAGCGAGGTGTCGCTGTCCTTCGTGCCGAGGCGGATCCACCAGTGCTTCGAGCGGCCGGAGTTCTTCTTCGCGAGGTGGTACATCGGGTTCATCAGGTTCAGCATCTCGGGGATGTCGCTGTCGAGACGCTTGCCGGTGACACCGGTGGTGTCGTTCTTGAGGCCGTACGCCGTGAAGTGGCGGGCCTCGGTGGTGTCCTTGCCGAACTCGTTGTTCTCGGGGGCGGACAGGTCGAAGGTGTCGAAGGCCGGGGCGTCCTTCTTGCGGGCACCGACGTGGGTGAGGAAGTCGGCCCAGGTGAAGGTCGCCTTGCCGCCGGACCAGGTGAGGAAGGTGTTCGCGGCGAGGTGGGTCGCGCGGTCGGAGTCCGACAGACCGGCGAGGTACGTGGTCGCCGACGGCTCCAGGTACTGCTTGACCAGGTACTCGTCGTAGTTGCGGGCCGTGAGGGTGCCGAAGCCGTTCAGGCCGCGCAGCTTCAGGGCGGCCTGGTACTCGGCGAACTGGGACCGGAGCTCCTTGGAGACGGCCTGGTCGACCTGCTTGCCGGTGCTGAGCTCGTTGGTGCCCCAGTTCCACTCGTAGGCGCCGTCGGCGTGCTCCAGGTCGGTGATCGGGGCACCAGGCGCCGGTCGCGAAGATCGCGTCGGAGGCGTCGGCCGCGCCGAGCTCCTCGAGGTACTTGGCGTAGATCTTGCTGTCGCCGGAGGCGCCGAGCAGGGACGGCAGGGCGCCGGCCAGGTCGTCGGAACCGCGCCCTCCATCAGGTTGCCGCCAGCGACGGCCTTCTCGTTCAGCAACCGGTACCCGGAGTCCGCGTCCAGAACATCGCTGGCGAGTTCCTGCGCCATGACTCGCAGGCTCTCCATGCTGGGCCCGGTCCCGTCCGGGGCGGTGGCCAGCTCCAACATGTGCCGGTGCGCGACCAGGCTCCGCGCGTCGTAGGCGGGGTTGGCCTGCACCATCCGCTCTAGGACCGTGTCGATGCGGCTTGGAGGGGCCGGATGCGGTAGGAGGAAGCGTCCATGGGCGAAGGCTAGGCCGCCGACCTACCGGTCTGGCAGGAATCAGAGAGCGCCGTACCCGAACCAGCGGCCGGCGCGCGCTGTCGCGGGTGCACGGGGCGGTGTCGCCCGCGCACCGAGGTGGAGCATGGCGATACCGGGTCTGCGCCGTGGGGATTGCCACCCGGCGCGGGGGGCCTGAACGACCTGGCCACGCCCGCAGCCTGCCCGGCTGCGATCAGCTGCGAGAGCCCAGCGGGGCCCTCTCACCCCGAGGTTCGGACCCCACCGTGACGGCACACGGCCACGCCGCGCCCGAAAGGCCTGAAACCACAGGCACACACAGAGTTTCCGAGACGCTCTGGTAGGCCTCGTCGACCGGGATGGCGACGTATGTGACGGCCTTCCAGAAGTGGTAGACCACCGCCTTGTCGTTGCCGTCCGCGTCGGTGATCGTCTTCGTCAGCTGGGTGTAGGCGTCCTTGTCGAAGATGGGGGAGCCGGAGCCGGAGCCGGAGGACGTGGACGTCGTCGAGTCGGTTGGGTCGCTCGCCGCCTGAGCGGTGAGGGCGATGCCGCCGACTGCCGCGACGCTCGCGGTCGCTCCGATCCCCATGACGACGGACCTGCGCTTGACTGCCCTGTGCTTCATCGAGGACGCACAGGTTGAGGGGGAGTGCACAGGCTGCTCCCCGGCCACGAGGGGTTTCCGGAGGCCGATATCTGACGTACCGTCAGATCCATGGACTCGATCTGGCTCACTGGTGCGCAGTGGCTGGCCGTGCTGCGCATAGGGCTCGGGCTGTGGTGGCTCGAGAGCTGGCGGCACAAGGACAAGAAGACCTGGTTCGAGGGCGCAGGCATCGCCTGGGCCGCGGACGTGGCGGCCAAGCACCGCTGGAACGCGGTGCGCAGCGGCTTCGACGTCGTCGTCACGCCGTACCCGAGGACCATGGCGTACGTCGTCGTGTACGCGGAACTCGCCCTCGGCCTCGGGCTGATCCTCGGGTTCCTGACCCCGGTCGCCCTGGTCGGCGGACTGCTGCTCAACCTGCTCTACCTCGTGCTGATGATCCACGACTGGGCCGAGCAGGGGCAGAACTCGATGATGGCGCTGATCTCGGTGGTGGCCCTGTTCGGCATGTCGTGGCAGACGTGGTCGGTGGACAGCGCGCTGGGGTTGTTCCCGTGAGCGCGCGTTTCGACCTCCTCGAGGCGGACGCCTTCACCCGGACCTACTGGGACGCGGCGGCGCAGGGGCAGTTGCTGATCCGGCGCTGCGGGGCGTGCGGGCGGGCCCACCACTACCCGCGCGAGTTCTGCCCGCACTGCTGGAGCGAGGACGTGAGCTGGGAGCGGGCGAGCGGCCGGGCCACGCTCTACACCTGGTCCGTCGTCCACCGCAACGACCTGCCACCCTTCGCCGGCCGCACGCCGTACGTCGCCGCGGTCGTCGACCTCGCCGAGGGGCCGCGGATGATGACGGAGATCGTGGAGTGCGCGTTGCCTGACCGGCTGCGGGCGGGGATGGGGCTGGAGGTCGCCTTTCGGGAGGGGGTGCCGGTGTTTCGGGTGGGTGGGTGAGGCGGGGAGCGGCTTCGTGGGTTGCGGCGGGGTGGGTTAGGGCGGGGCGGCCTTGCGGGGTTCCGTCCGGTGGTGACGGCGGCTGGCGCCGGTTTCACGGGCTCCGGCCGGGCGGTGAGGGGGGTGGTGGGTTTCGGCGGGTGGGTAGGGCAGGGCGGGCTTCCGGCCGGCGGTGAGGGCGGCGAACCCGGCTTCGCGGGCTCCGGCCGCGCGGTCAGGAAAAGAGAAACCGGCTTCGGCGGGCGAGGCCGACCCGCTTCAATGGCCGGATGCCCCACGTCGACGCCCAGCACGGGAACCCCACCCTCACCCCCACCCACCCCTTCCCCGACCTGCTCGCCCCCGGCATACGTCTGCGTCCCTGGGACCCCCGGTCCGAAGCCGATGTCGCGGCCTGGCTGCGCGGTACGACCGACCCGGAGTTCCGGCGCTGGAACACACCGCTCAGGCCGGTCACCGACCTCGAAGGCGCCCGCGAGTCGCTGCGCTCCAGGGCGGTGCAGGTGGTGGAGGGGACCTCGGTGTCGTACTGCGTGACGGACGCCGGCACCGGTACGCCGCTGGGCCACATCGGCATCAACGCGATCGAGCAGGACCTGCGCCTCGCCCGCGTCGGCTACTGGACCCTCCCCGAGGCACGCGGCCGCCACGTCGCCACCCGCGCCCTCGCCCTCACCACCCGCTGGGCCTTCACGAACCTCGGCCTCCACCGCATCGAACTCGGCCACGCCCTCGGCCACGACGCCTCCTGCCGGGTCGCCGAGCATTGCGGGTTCCGGTACGAGGGAACGCTGCGGGGCGCGATGTTCGAGGCGGGCCGGAAGGACGCCTTCCGGGACGTACACCTGCACGCACGCCTGGCGACGGACCCGGAGCCGGAGGTATAGCCGGGGCCAGCTTGCGGGAAACTCACGGGAGTTGGCCGTCGGACGGCGAGACCATGAAGGCATGCGCCCCGACGACCGGCACCGCGCCGAAACCGAAACCGACCGCCCCAGCGCCGCAGGCACCTGGTACCGCACCGAAACCGAAACCGACCGCCCCAGCGCCGCAGGCACCTGGCACCGCACCGAAGACCTCGACGCCTTCCTCGCCCGCGCCGGAGCCTTCCTGCACTCCCGCCCCGACCTGCACACCGTCACCCTGACGGTGACCGAGGGACTCCGCACTCGCGGCCCGCACGCATACGGCGACGAGCGGCCCGTCTTCGGCCTGCTGGAGCGGGACGGGGCCGTACGGGCCACCTACTTCCAGACCCCTCCGTACGGGCTGAACCTCACCGCCCTCACCACCGAAGGCGCCGACTCCCTCGCCGCCCACCTGAACGGACTCGGCCGGCCGCTCCCCGGCATCGGCGCGGACCGCGAGACCGCCGCCGCCTTTGCCGCGGCCTGGCAGGCCCGCACGGGCGCCACCGCCACCCTCCGGCAGCGCCAACGGCTGTACAGGCTCGGTACGTTGACCGTGCCGGAGCCGGCCGCGGAGGGTCGGGCGCGGGTCGCCGGAGAAGCCGACCGGACACAACTGGTGCGCTGGTACGGCGAGTTCGTCGCGTCGATCGGTGAGCACGCCGCCACGGACGCCGACTCCTGGGCCGACGCCCGCATCGCGTACGGCGGCATCACCTTCTGGGAGACCCCGGACGGCACCCCCGTCTCCATGGCCGGCGTCACCCCGCAGGTCGCCGGACAGGTCCGGGTCGCTCCCGTCTACACCCCCGCCCACCTGCGCGGACGCGGTTATGCCGGTGCCGTCACCGCCGAGGTCAGCCGGGCGGCACGGGACGCGGGCGCCGAAGAGGTGCTGCTCTTCACGGACCTGGCCAACCCGACGAGCAACGCGCTGTACCAGCGGATCGGGTACCGGCCGGTGGCCGACTTCGCGGTGTACGGGTTCTCCGGGTAAGGCCATCTCCCGGCAGTGCCGGCGGGGCTACGGCCGTCAGGGCCAGAGCAGTTCCTTCGCCCAGCCGGCCTCCCCGCGCCGGTACACCAGCCGGACGTGCTGCCGTCGTCCGTCCCCCTGGAAGAACTCCACCTCGTCCGGGCGGAGGCGGTAGAGCGTCCAGGTAGGGACCGGGGCACCGGGGTCCTGCTGGGCGCGGTCCCAGGCGGCCGCCGAGACGCGGGCCAGTTCGTCGAGGGAGTCGAGGGGCTCGCTCTGCCGCCCGGTGAGGGCCGCCGCGAGCGCCCCCGTCGAGCGGGCGTGCAGATCCGCCTGCCCCTCCTCGGACGGGGCGGCCGTGACCGGTCCCCGCACCCGCACCTGACGGCCCAGGACCGGCCAGTAGAACCCGAGGGCCGCATACGGGCGGTCGGCCAGCTGGGCCCCCTTCCTGCTGCTCACGTGGGTCGCGAAGGACCAGCCGTCCGGGTCGGCGCCGTGCAGCATCACGATCCGTACGTCCGGCCGGCCCTCCGCGTCCGACGTCGCGAGGGACATGGTGTGCGGCTCGGTCTGCCCGGCCGCCACCGCCTCGGCGAACCAGGTGGTGAAGAGGGGGAGGGGGGCCTCGGGGGCGGTGGTCGGGTCGAAGGCCGGCAGTGAGGTGACCTCCGGGTCCCACACCCGTAGTGACCTCAGCAGCTCATGAAGATCCGTTCCCATCCCCCGATTGTCACGCCTGCGAGCCTCAGACCGTCCCGAGGTCCGACGACACCCACCGCTCGGGCCGCATCCGGATCACGACCTGCTCGCCGTGCTCCTTCCAGGCGGTGTCGACGTACCCGTCCACCTTGTCGGCCGGGAGGTAGCGCGCGGAGATCTCCCGGAGCTGCTCGATCGTGGCGGGGGTCGTGTCGATGACCGGTCCCTCGACCGAGACGTACCGGATGGTGGGTTCCAGCCGGTCGACCATGAGCGTGAAACGGCCCGCCGTGCGGATCAGTTCGTTCTTGCGGGAGTCGAGTGCCGTCATGATCCACACCGTGCCGTCGGACTCGTACTGGTACCAGATCGGCACGGTCAGCGGAGCGCGTCCCGCTCCCGCGTCGACCGCCAGCGCGGCGATGTGCGGCTCGGCCAGGAACTGTTCACGTTCTTCGCGGGTCAGGGCCATGCGGACTCCTCCAGCGGCTCGGGCGTCATCGTCTTCTGTCAGAGCGCAACGCCGAACGGCGAGGCCTGTGTTCCCGCCCGACACGGCCGAGCAACCGGACCTCTCTACGGGCGCGTCCGCCCCAACACCACCGTCCCCGACGAGCAGAACCACCCGCCCGTCCCCGAGGCCACCGCAAGCTCCGGCAGGCGCCCCCCGTCCTTGCGCACCTGGCGGCCCTCCGCCTCCCCGCGCAGCTGCCGCACCGCCTCCACCAGCAGGAACAACCCCCGCATCCCGGGATGTTGGGCCGACAGCCCGCCCCCGTCCGTGTTCACCGGCAGCTCCCCGCCCTCGACCCTCAGCCGCCCCTTCTCCACGAACGCCCCGCCTTCGCCCTTCCCGCAGAACCCGAGGTCCTCGAGCGTCACCAGCGTCATGTAGGTGAAGGCGTCGTAGATCTCCGCGAAGTCGATCTCGTCGGGCCGAACTCCCGCCCGTTCAAAGGCGATCCGTCCGCTCACCGCCGCCGGGGACACCGTGAAGTCGGCCCACTCGGACATGGCCGCATGCGAGATGTGCTCGCCGGTGCCGAGGATCCACACCGGTGCGGTACGGCAGTCCCGCGCGTACTCCTCGGCCGCGAGCAGCACCGCCGCCCCGCCGTCGGAGCGCAGGCAGCAGTGGAGTTTGGTGAAGGGGTCCGCGATCACCGGGCCGGACAGCACGTCGTCGACCGTGATCGGGTCGCGGAACATCGCCTCGGGGTTGAGGGCGGCGTTCGCCCTCGCCTGCACCGCCACCTCTGCCAACTGCTCGATGGTCGTGCCGTGTTCGATCATGTGGCGGCGGGCCGCCATGGCGTACTTGGCGATCAGTGTGTGGCCGTACGGGACCTCGAACTGGAGCGGGCCACGGGAGCCGAAGGAGAGGTTCCCGGTCCGTCGTCCCGCCTTGATGTCCGCGCGGGCCGTCGAGCCGTAGACCAGCAACACCGCGTTCGCGTGGCCGGCGGCGATCGCGTCCGCCGCGTGCGCCGCCATGACCTCCCAGGTCGAGCCGCCCACCGACGTCGAGTCGACCCAGGTGGGACGCAGGCCCAGGTACTCGGCGACCTCGACGGGCGCGAGGGTGCCGGTGCCGGCCGACGCGAAGCCGTCGACCACCTCTCTGTCGAGTCCCGCGTCGGCGAGGGCGCGGCGGGCGGCCTGGGCGTGCAGGGTGTACGGGGTCGCGTCGTCCACGCGGCCGCAGTCGGAGAGGGAGACCCCGACGACCGCGACGTTCCGGGAACCCGTCCTCATGAATCCGGCCTCCTCATGAATCCGGCCTCCTCGTTCCTCGTGAATCTGACGGTACATCAGATACGGCGATGCGCGGCAGGTGTCACGGGGCTGGGCATCCCGTCCTCCCGGTCCTAATATGACGGCCCGTCAGATATGGATGAACGGGGGCGCCTCATGGACGCCGGTTTCACCGCCGAGCAGGACGAGATCCGCCGTACCCTCCGCGAGCTGTTGCGGAAGCGCTGTGGGCCGGCCGAACTGCGGGCCGCCGTCGACACCGCCGCCGGACACGACCCCGCCCTGTGGACCGCCCTCGCCGAGCAGCTCGGGCTGCCCGGCCTGGCCCTCCCCGAGGCGTACGGCGGTGTCGGCTGCTCGGTGACCGAACTCGCCCTCGCCTGCGAGGAGACGGGCCGCTTCCTCGCCCCCTCACCGCTGCTCGCCACCACCGCCCTCGCCGCCCCGCTGATCCTCGCCCTGGGGACCGACACCCAGCGCGCCGAACTGCTCCCGCGGATCGCCGACGGCACCCTCACCGCGGCCCTCGCCGTCCCCGGCACCCACCTCGCCACCGCCCTCACCCTCACCGGCGACAACGACGGCGACTGGGCGGGCGGCGGCCGGGCCGGGGGAGTGCAGGCCAGGCGGGTGGGGGACGGCTGGCGGCTGTACGGGCAGGCCGACCAGGTGCTCGACGGGCACAGCGCGGGTCTGCTGCTGGTCGCCGCGCACGCGGGCGGGTTCGCTCGCTCGCGGACGCTGCTCTTCCTCGTGCGCGGGGACGCGGACGGGCTCGTGCGGGCCCGGCAGACCGCCCTCGACGTGACCCGGCCGCAGGCACGTGTCCAACTACGGGATACAGAAGCCGAGTTGCTGGGCAGCGAGGAAGCGGACGTCCTCACCGCGCTCGGCCGCCTCGGCGACAGCGCCGCCGCCGTGCTCGCGGGCGAGGCCGTCGGGGCCGCCGACCAGGTGCTGGGTCTGACCGTCGAGTACGTGCGGCGGCGCGAGCAGTTCGGGCGGCCCGTCGGGTCCTTCCAGGCGGTGAAGCACCGGCTGGCCGACGTGTACGTACAGGTGCAGGCGGCGCGCTCGGCGGCGTACTACGCGGCCTGGGCCGCCGCGCACGGAGAACAGGCCGGCGCTCTCGCCCTCGCGCAGGCCCTGGAGGCCCTGCGCTCCGCGTCCGCCGAGGGCATCCAGCTGCACGGTGGCATCGGTTTCACCTGGGAACACGAGGGTCACCTGTACTTCAAGCGCGCCTGCGGCGACGAGCTGCTGTTCGGGCCGGTGCACCGGCTGCGGGCGCACGCCGCCGGCGCGGCGCACCTTTTCGAGAGCGCGGAGGTGACGGTGTGATCGGTGTGCGAGTGGTCCAGAAGGTGTCGTCGACGCGGGGCTTCGCCAAGGTGGCGCCCCATGTGATCCCCGCGCTCGACCGTGCCGTACACCGGCTGACCCGCGGCCGGTTCCTGCTCAGCGCCCAGCTCCTGCCGGGCGTGATCCTCACCTCGACCGGCGCGAGAAGCGCCCTTCCCCGGCGTACGCCGCTGGCCTGCATGCCGGAGACGGGCACGGAGTCGGGCGCGGAGTCGGGCACGGAGCCGGGCGGCGAGAGCTGGATCCTGATCGGCTCCAACTTCGGCCGGACCGGCCACCCCGCCTGGACCGCCAACCTCCTCGCCCACCCGGAGGCGACCGTCAGCTGGAAGGGGCACGACATCCCCGTCACGGCCCGGCTGCTGGAGGGGGAGGAGCGGACGGCCGCCTGGAAGGCGGTGCTGGCCTTCTGGCCGCCGTACGCCACGTACCAGGCACGGGTGGAACGGGAGATACGGCTCTTCAGGATCGTACGAAGGTGAGTCGAGTCCCCGGAGGCAGGTCTCAGAGCGTCGCCAGCCGCTGCACCAGCACGAACGCCCCGATCCCCAGCATCGCCGCCCCCGACGCCCGCGTGACCGCGCGGGCCGTGAGGCCGACCGTCAGGTAGACGGCGGCGCAGCACACCATGTGGAGCAGGCCCAGTACGGCGGTCTGCGCGGGCACGAACGCCGCAGGCGGTAGTCCACCCGAGTGAACTACCGCCTGCCAGACAGGACTTGGACCGCGCAAAAAAGACGTGGGTTATGACGTGGGCTATGACGTGGGGTGAGGCATGGGTATGTGGATTACCTCGTCGGCTTCTTGCCGGTCACGCCGAGGTGCACCAACAGCGCGAGGTTCGGCTTGAGTTCGGCCGGCTTCACGCCCCAGGTCTGGAAGCCCTTCTGGTGCGAGGCGACGGCCGCGAGCATCGCGACGATGGAACCCGCCACGGCGGCCGGATTCACCTCCTTGTCGACCCTGCCCTTGGACTGGAGTTCGGCGACCGCGTCCGAGAGGGAGTTGTTCACGGAGTTCAGGATCTTCATACGGAGTTTGTAGAACCGCTTGTCGCCCTCGGCGGCCCCGAGATCGACGACTCTGAGGATCGCGTCGTTGCGGCGCCAGAACTCCAGGAAGCCGTCGACGAGTTCCTGGGCGGTCTGCCAGCCGGCCTTGCCGACCCAGGAGCGGCCGGCGACCAGCTCGGTCAACTCGGCGCCCTCGGCGGCCATTTGCTCGGCGATCTCCAGGACGGCGCCTTCGACGTCCGGGAAGTACTGGTAGAAGGTCGCGGGTGAAGTCCCCGCCTTCCGGGCGACATCGATGACTTTGACGTCCCGGTAAGGGGAGGAGCTGAGCATCTCGCTGAGGCAGTCGAGCCAGCTTCTGCCGGGTCGCCTGCCCACGCCGGCCGGCCACGCGGCCGTCGACGGTACGCACTTGTCCTGTCATGTCGTCAGCTTACCGAGGGGTGATCGGAGCGCGATTCGGCCGACTGCAAATGGGTCGCCCGGGCGGGATGGGGCGGGTGTGCCTGGTCTGCGGGGTGCGGGCGACGCCGTTACTTTGGCGGCATGGCCGAAAACAGGGCATCCGGGTACGGAGAGGACGTCTACGGAGAGGGCGTCCCCTGCTGGGTGGACGCACAGCTCCCCGACGTCGCGGCGGGGAAGCGGTTCTACGGTGAGCTCTTCGGGTGGACCTTCGAGGAGTCGTACGGGGGGTCCACGTGGGCGCTGGCGGACGGCGAACCGGTGGCCGCGCTCGCCCGCAAGGCGGACGGCCGGATGCCCACCGTCTGGACGGTGTACTTCGCCACCCCGGACGTCGAGGGACTCGCCGACCGGGTCTGGGCGGCCGGCGGGCAGGTCGTCACCGCGCCCCTGCCGGTCGGTGACCTGGGCACGGCCGCGCTGGTCACCGATCCCGAGGGCGCCGTCTTCGGCCTCTGGGAGCCGGGCACGCACCGCGGCTTCGGCAGGCGGCACGAGCCGGGCACCTTCGTCTGGGCCGAGCTGTACACCCGGGACACCGAGACCGCCAACACCTTCTACGGCGGCCTCTTCCACGACGCCCTCTTCGGGCCGGGCGCCCACCCCGACTTCGGCCGCGCCCCCGTCTCCGACGTCTTCCCGGCGGAGATGCCGTCCCACTTCCTGGTCCACTTCCGTGTCGAGGACTGCGCGGCCGCCCTCGGGACGGTGAACCGGCTGGGCGGGCGCATCCAGGCACCGCCCTTCGAGACCTCGTACGGGCGGGTAGCCGTGGTCACCGACAATCAGGGGGCGTCGTTCGCGCTGCTGGAGCGATGGAAAACAGTGCTTTGATGTGAGACACCCCATTTGTCTCCTGGTTCGCAACCAGCGCCCGGGCCAGGAAGAATCGGGGTGCGTGCCGCCATGGCGGTGCGGTGGTGAGACGCTGCACGGGGTCGCGTACACATGTGGCATGACGCGGCCCGTACGGGGAGGTGGCAGGCAAGTGGTGGATCAGCTGACGCAGCACGATCCGCGGCGCATCGGGCCGTTCGAGGTGCTGGGACGGCTGGGTGCCGGCGGTATGGGGCTGGTCTATCTCGCGCGCTCGGCTTCCGGCCGGCGCGTGGCGATCAAGACGGTCCGTACGGAACTCGCCGAGGACCAGCTCTTCCGGGTCCGCTTCACCCGCGAGGTGGAGGCGGCCCGGGCGGTCTCGGGCTTCTACACGGCGGCCGTGGTCGACGCCGACCCGCGTGCGGCGGTGCCGTGGCTGGCCACCGCGTACGTGCCCGCGCCCTCGCTCGAGGAGATAGTGAACGAATGCGGGCCGATGCCGGCCCAGGCGGTGCGCTGGCTGGCGGCGGGTGTCGCCGAGGCGCTGCAGTCGATCCACGGCGCCGGGCTGGTCCACCGTGACCTGAAGCCGTCGAACGTCCTGGTGGTCGAGGACGGCCCGCGGGTCATCGACTTCGGTATCGCGTCCGGCGTATCGAACACACGTTTGACGATGACGAACGTCGCCGTGGGCACCCCCGCCTACATGTCCCCGGAGCAGGCCAAGGACTCCCGCAGCGTGACCGGCGCGAGCGACGTCTTCTCGCTCGGCTCCATGCTGGTCTTCGCCGCCACGGGCCATCCGCCCTTCCACGGCGCCAACCCCGTCGAGACCGTCTTCATGCTGCTCCGCGAGGGCCCGGACCTCGAAGGCCTCCCGGACGAGCTGCGCCCCCTCATCGAGTCCTGTATGCAGATGGAGGCCACGGCCCGCCCCAACCCGGCCGACCTCCAGGCGCAGCTGGCCCCCCACCTCTTCGGCTCCGGCTCCGACGACAGCGGTACGGCGTCGGCCTGGCTGCCCGAGCGGGCGGTGGCCCTGATCGAGGCGCGCCGCGGCGGACGGCCGCCGGTGAAGCAGACCCAGAGCGGCGGACGAAGCGGCGGCGGACGGGTCGCTCCCATCCCGCCCCCGCCGTCCCGTGACCCCGTGGTCCCGGGGCCGGTCCCGGGCCCCGTGTCCGTCGCCGCCGCCCCCGACACCGGCCCCGTGCGCCTGGCCGGCGCCCAGGTCCCCATCGGGCCCGGCCCGCGCGTCGCCGACGCCCGCGCCGCCGCCGTCAAGGCGCCCCCTCCGGAGGCCGGCCTGGTCGCCTCCTGGTCCAGGCCCCGCCCCGGCGTCAACGGCACAGACCCTGCCGTAGGCCCTGCCGTGACCGCCGCGCCTCCCGCGCCCGCGGAGACCGCGGCCGGCTGGCGCCCCTGGCGCTTCCGCATGTCGAACGATGTCTGGGGCACCCCCTCCGTCGCCGGCGACCTCGTCTACGTCACCTCCTTCGAGGTCCACGCCCTGGACGTGGCCACCGGCCGCCGGCGCTTCAAGACGCGGGACGTGGCCTGGTCGATGGCGGTCGCGGACGGCCGTATCCACGCCTCCGACGGACCCACCCTGTTCGCCCTCGACGCCCGCGAGGGCGGCGACCTGTGGCGGCTGTCCACGGACGCCTGGGTGTACTCCCTCAAGGCCGACCGCGGCACCGTGATCACCGGGACGCGCGGCGGCGGCGTCCAGGCCTGGGAGGCCTCCGGCGGCCAGAAGCTGTGGGAGCTCACCGGCTGCCAGACCGACTTCGAGTCCCCGGAGGCCGGACCCACCCTGCACGAGGGCACGGTGTACCTCTGGCACGACGCCCGCCTGCGCGCCCTGGACGCCCGCACGGGCGACGAGCGCTGGTCGTACCCCATCGGCGACACGGCCTCCTGCGGCGGCGTGCCGGTCCGGGTGGCCCAGGCGCACGACGGCAACGTCTACGTCTCCGCCGGCTCGCGGGTCCTCGCGCTCGACGCGGCGAGCGGCCACGTCCGCTGGCACTTCGAGGCCCCGGCCGTCTTCCTCTGCGCGCCCACCTTCGTGCCCGGCCCCGCGGTCGCGGGCGGCGGCGTGTACCTCGCCGACTACCTCGGCACGGTCTACGCCCTCGACGCCACCGACGGCCGCGACCGCTGGCGCATCGCCACCGAGGCCCGCTCCTCCGTCGACTCGGTGCTGGTGGCCGGCGGACACGTCCACGTGGGCAGCGGCAAGGGCCTCTACACCCTCGACGCGGTCACCGGCACGCCCAAGTGGCGCTTCCAGGCGGGCGGCGACATCGTCGGCGCACCGGCGGTGGCGGAGGGCCGGATCCACTTCGGCTCCACCGACCACCTGCTGTACACCCTCAAGGCCGACGACGGCCGCCTCCGCTGGAAACTCGCGACGGGCGGCGAGATCACCGGCTCCCCGGTCGTCAAGGACGGGGTCGTGTACGCGTGCAGCAAGGACCGGTGCGTGTACGCGCTGGACGCGGAGAAGGGGACGGGGACGGCGAGAACCAGCTGAGCCGGAGCGGTGACATGACCGTGACAGACGTTGCATAGAGTGACGGCATGCAACTACGGGGAAGCAGGCTCAAGTTCACAGCGGTGGCGGTACTGGTGGTGCTGTCGCTCACCGGGTTCTCTTCGGGACGCGGTCACGGCAGCAGTAGCAGCGGCGGCAGCAGCAGCAGCGACGGCGGGGGCTGCAGCAGCTCCGGCCAGGACCACGACAGTTCGTCGTCGTCGACGTCGGGCGGCGGCACGTACCGCGACTACGACGATGACGACGATGACGACTACGGAAGCAGCGGCAGCTCCTCCGGGGGGAGCACCTCCACGGCCCCGGCGGACGCCGAGGTCGAGCTGGTGAGCTGCGTGACGGAGGCCGACGCGTACGCCACGGTCGAGGTCACCAACCCGAACTCCGTGGGCCACTACTTCACCGTCACCGTCAGGTTCCTCGACGCCGATTCCCAGCAGGTCGACGTGCAGAGCGTGGACGAGTTCGTCGCCGCGAACGACAAGGCGAAGGTGCAGGTGCCCCTGGACAACCCAGGACTGGCAGCTGAAGTCGTCAAGTGCGACCCGGACTTGTTCGCGTCGGCCGACTGACTGACGGGCTGACGGGCTGACGGGCGCTCAACGCGACCGGAACCTCCCGCTCTGCCGGTTGGCGAACAGCTCGGCCTGGCGGTCGGCGGGCAGGTTCCCCAGCGTGACGAGGTGCGGCGCCTGCGCGAACCCCTGCGCACGCGCCGCCTCCTTCGCCGCCCACAGCGCACGGACCGTCCCCTGCGTGGCCTCGGCCGGATACCCGGCGATGACCGCCGCGGCGGCGGTCGCGGCCTCCAACGCCCCGCCCGCCTCGGTGAGTTCGGAGACCAGCCCGAGGTCGTAGGCCCGTTGCGCGGAGATCCGCTCCGCCGTGCCCATCAGCATCATCCGCGCGACCTCCCCGAACGGCATCCGCTGCGCCATCAGCACCGACTCGTACGCGCTGACCATGCCGTACGTGGTGTGCGGATCGAAGAAGGTGGCCGTCGCGTCCGCCACCAGGAAGTCGCTCTCGCCGAGCAGATAGAAGGCCCCGCCGCACGCCATCCCCTGCACGGCGGCCACCACGGGCTTCCAGAGATCGTTCGCCTTCGGCCCGATCGTGAGCAGCGGATCGTCCTGCATGTACGGCGAGTTCGGCTGCGGTACCACGGCGTCCCGGTCGATCCCGGTACTGAACGCCCGCCCGCCGGCGCCGGTGAGGACGACGGCCCGTACGGAGTCGTCGAACCTCAACCCCCGCCACACCTCCCGGAGTTGTCCGGCCATGGCGAGGTCGATGGCGTTGAGTCGGCCCGGCCGGTCGAGGGTGACGACGGCGACGGCGGTGTCCTTGTCGGTCTCGACGCGCACGCTCACGGCCGCTCCAGGACCCATTGGGGCAGCCCGGTCGTCCCGTCGTGGGCGAAGCGGGCCTTGGCGCCGATGCGGATGGCGTGCGGATCAAGGGAGTTGAGAGAGTCCCCGGGCTCGCTGACCAGGTTGCCGACGAGCCGGATGTGCGGCGCCTCGGCGAGCTCGACGACGACGACGTTGTACGGCGACAGCGCCGCGTACTCCGGCAGCAGCGGCGGATGCGGCACGACGTACGACCAGACGCGCCCCTGCCCGGACATCGCCCGCCATTCACTGCCGAAGGACTGGCAGCGCGGACAGCACGGGCGGGGCGGGAAGCGGAGCTCGCCGCAGTCGGCGCAGGCCTGGACGCGCAGCTCACCCTGGGCGGCGTAGTGCCAGAAGGGGGCGCTGTCGGGGTCGGTGACGGGGGTCAGCATGGCGGCTCCATGGGTCGGCTCCTGTGTCGGTTCCTCAGCAGTCAGTTCCTCAGCGGTCAGTTCCCCAGCTGTCAGTTCTGTCAGTTCCTCAGCAGCAGGGCGGAGGTGGGGACGCCCTCACCCGCGGTGACGAGGCAGGTGGCGGCGCCCGGAACCTGTGCCGTACTGGTCCCCCGGAGCTGTTTCACGCCTTCGTTGATGAGGTTGAAGCCATGGACGTACGCCTCGGAGAGCCCGCCGCCCCCGGTGTTGAGGGGCAGCAGCCCGCCGATCTCCAGCGCGCCCCCCTCGGTGAAGGCACCCCCTTCCCCCCGTCCGCAGAAGCCGTAGCCCTCCAGGGAGAGCGGGACGAGGGGCGTGAACGCGTCGTAGATCTGGGCGACGTCGACCTCCTGGGGCGTGACGTCGGCGTGCTTCCACAGGTGCCGGGCGGCGGTCCAGGCGGGGCCGGTGAGGGGGTCGTCGTTCCAGTAGTTGACCATGCCGTGGTGCTGGGCGGGGAGGCCTTGGGCCGCGGAGTGGACGTAGACGGGTCTGCGGCGGCAGTCCCGGGCCCGCTCCCGGCTGACGATCACGCAGGCCAGCGCCCCGTCCGTCTCCAGGCAGTTGTCGAAGAGGCAGAGGGGCTCGCTGATCCAGCGGGACGTCATGTACATCTCGCGGGTGAGGGGACGGTCGTACATGATCGCGGCGGGGTTCTGGTTGGCCCGGTTCCGGCAGGCGAGGGCGACGTTGAAGAGGTGATCGCGGGTGGCGCCGTACTCGTGCATGTAGCGGCGGGCGAGCATGGCGATCTCGTCGGCGGGGCGGAGCAGGCCGAAGGGGCGGGTCCACTGGGCGGGGGTGGGGAGTTGGGTGACGGTGTTCTTCCACGGCCGGGGCCCCGACCCCCGCTTCCGTGAACGCCAGGCGACTCCGACCGTGGCCTGCCCGGTGGCGATGGCGGCGGCGAGGTGCGCGACGGTGGCGCAGGATCCCCCGCCGCCGTAGGGGATCCGGCTGAAGAAGGTGAGGTCTCCGAAGCCGACGGCCTTGGCCAGCTCGACCTCGTCCGTCTCCTCCATCGTGTAGGAGGCGAGGGCGTCGACCTCGCCGGGCGCGATGCCGGCGTCGTCGAGGGCGGAGAGGACGGCCCGGCAGGCGAGGGTCCGCTCGTCCTCGTCGAGCCGCTTGGCGAAGGCGGTCTGGCCTATGCCGACGATGGCGGTGGCGTCCTTGAGGCCTGCTCCTGTTGTTCCTGTTTTTCCTGCTGCTCCGGCCATGCTGGGGGTTACCTCCGCAGCTCACTGGGCGGCTGACAGTCCGTCAGGCTACAGCTAATCTGACGGGTAGTCAGCTAATCGGACTGGAGGCCTGCTGTGCGCGGTGACTTGGAGTGGGAAAGCATCCCCGGGCTGGTCAGGTCGGCGGCCGAGCGGTACGCGGACGTCGAGGCGGTGGTGGAGGGCCGTACGCGGATCTCCTACGGCGAGTTGGGCGCCCGCGTGGAACGCGCGGCGGCGGCGTGCGTCGCGAACGGGGTGGCGGCGGGCGACCGGGTCGCGATCTGGGCGCCGAACACCCTCGACTGGATCGTCTCCGCACTGGGCGCGGTGTCGGCGGGCGCGGTACTGGTGCCGTTGAACACCCGCTTCAAGGGGACCGAGGCGGCGGACGTACTGCACCGCAGCGGCGCACGCCTGCTGTTCGTGACGGGAACGTTCCTGGGAACCTCGTACGTGGCGTCGCTGCGGCGCGCGGTGGGCGAGGGGGTGGGTCCCGGTCCGCTGCCGGGGCTGCCGGCCCTGGAACAGGTGGTGGTCCTCTCCGACGACGCACCGGCCGACTTCCGCACCTGGAAGGACTTCCTGGCGAGCGGGGACGCGGTGGGGGCAGCGGAGGTACGGGCGCGGTCCTCGGCCGTCCCCGGCTCGGCGCCCTCGGACATCGTCTACACGTCCGGTACGACGGGCCGCCCCAAGGGCGCCGTGATCACCCACGCGCAGACACTGCGGGCGTACGAGGTGTGGAGCGACCTCGCGGGGCTGCGGCAGGGCGACCGCTACCTGATCGTGAACCCCTTCTTCCACACCTTCGGCTACAAGGCGGGCGTGATCGCCTGCCTGATGCGGGGCGCGACGATGATCCCGCAGCCGGTCTTCACCATCGACACGGTGCTGGCGAACATCGCGGCGGAGCGGGTGTCGGTCCTGCCGGGCCCGCCCACGCTCCACCAGTCGCTGCTCGACCACCCGGCGCGGGACGCCCACGACCTGTCGGCGCTGCGGTTGGTGGTGACGGGTGCGGCGGTGGTGCCGCTGCGGCTGGTCGAACGCCTGCGGGGCGAACTGGGCGTGGACACGGTCCTGACCGCCTACGGCCTCTCCGAGGCGACCGGCATCGTCACCATGTGCCGCCGCGGCGACGACCCGTCGGTGATCGCATCGACGTCCGGGCGGGCGATACCGGGGGCCCAGGTGCGGGTGGTGGACGCGGGCGGTCGGGAAGTGGAGACCGGCGTCCCCGGCGAGGTACTGGTCCGCGGCTTCAACGTCATGCGGGGCTACTACGAGGACGAGGCGGCCACGGCGGAGGCGGTCGGTGCGGAGGGGTGGCTGCGTACGGGCGACGTGGGCGTCCTGGACGCCGCCGGCAACCTCCGCATCACCGACCGCCTGAAGGACATGTTCATCGTCGGCGGCTTCAACGCCTACCCGGCCGAGATCGAGCAACTGCTCGGCCTCCACCCGGACGTGGCGGACGTGGCGGTCATCGGCGTCCCGGATCCCCGGCTGGGCGAGGTCGGCAAGGCGTACGTGGTCCGGCGGGCGGGGGCCCTGCTGACCGGGGACGACCTGATCGCCTGGGCGCGACGGGAGATGGCGAACTACAAGGTGCCGAGGTCGGTGGAGTTCGTGGGGGAACTGCCTCGGAACGCCGGGGGGAAGGTGGTGAAGGGGGAGTTGCGGGGGCGGGCTGGGCGTTACTCGGTGGGGTGATCAGTGAGGGCTTCTCTCCGCATGGGGCAAGGGCGTGGAGCAGCATCACGCCGAGAAGCGCTACCGGAGCCACATCGCCGAGTTGCACATGAGGAAGTAGAGATTGGATGAGTGCGAGGGAGCCCGGCGCGGAGACTGGACGTGCCCGCACGGTTCTGGTGGACGGCGCCCGGACGGCCTGCTGGGAGTCGGGGCCGTCCGACGGTGAGCCGGTCCTGCTCCTGCACGGCTACCCCGCGAACCACCGCAGCCGGCGCCACCAGATCCCGGCACTGGCCCGCGAGTGCCGGGTGATCGCGCCGGACCTCCTCGGTTGGGGCCGTTCTGAGCGCCCACTGCACCTGCGCTTCGACTACGACACCGAAGTGGCCCGCGTCGGCCGGCTCCTGGATGCGCTCGGCATCGAGACCGTGCACCTGGCCGGCCACGACTAGGGTGGCTTCCTCTCCCTCGGCTTCACCGAGACCCACCCCGACCGCGTCCGCCGACTGACCCTGCAACAGCCGCGCGCAGTCCACCTTCGTCTTCGTCCTCCACTGGACGGCCGTCTTCGGCCTGCCCAGTCTGGCCGGACGGACGCCCGTGCTCCGGACCCTGCTGGCGCGACTCCCCTCGTCGGCATCCACCGCCGCGCGCTCGGTTCCCTCGTCCGACACGGCATCATCGACGACGAGCTCCTGGAAAGCTACGTCGGCTGGATGGGCACGCCCGAGGGCCGCCGCCGGCTGGTCCACTTCTCCAGTGAGTACCGCGTCGCGGTCCGTCCCGAGTTGCGCCGGAGGCCGGGCGGGATCGCCTGCCCGACCGCGATCATCTGGGGCGGGACGACGCCTACCTGCGCCCCGAGATCGCCACGGAACTGGCCGAGCGCATCCGCGCACGCCGAACTGACGATGCTCGACGAGGCCGGCCACTGGGTGATGGACGAACACCCGGCCGAGGTCACCACAGCACTCCAACGGCTCCTTGCCCGGGACCCTCTGAGCGCGGCCCGGGCTTGAGGTGGGTGGGTTGGTGTGAACGCCGGTTTGGGGAGTGACCGTGGGGGCCGCCCGCTTCTTTGCCAGTGTCGTGCTTCCGCGAGCCGAGTCAAGGGCGCTGCGTTCCGCTGCGCTCCACTCCGCGTCGCCTCCGGCGATCGGCCTCCGGCCGACCCTTGACACGCCTCGCTCCAGCACGGGGAAGAAGCGAGCGGGCGGCCCGGAAAGGCGGGTGGCCAGGTCGGCAGCCCTCTCGGGTAGGTCGAGTGGTGGCCCGGCGTCCGGGGACGCGCTCGCGCCTCGCCAGCACGCCGGGCCGGCTCAGCGGCAATCGGTGAGTGGGGGGGGCGGAGCGCGCTGGCCGGGCGGGGGCACGCCGGGACGGTTCAGCGTCTCGCGGTGAGTGGGGGTGCGGCGCGGTGGCTGGGACTGGCGCTCGTGTCTGCTCAGCGGCGCTCGGCCCGCCCGTGGCCGGAGGCGCACCGGCCGGGTGGCGGCACGCCGGGTCGGTCGGCGGCTTGCGGTGAGTGAGGGGTTCGGAGCGGGGTCCGCCCCCTTCGAGTCACCTGAGCGTCGGACGCTCCCCCAGTAATTGGCAGATCTGTTCCACCCACCGGGACCGCCGACCTGGGCTTTTCCCCTCCAAGGTGGAACAGATCTGCCAATTACCGAACCCTGACAAGTTCGGACCGGTTTGGGCCGCCGTGGTGGGTCAGCCCCGGCTAGCCGTCGGCCGCCTGGCCGGCCCAGCGTGCCGCCGCCCGGCCTGCCTGGCCGGCCGGTGCGCCCGCGCCCCACTCACCGATTGCCGCTGAGCCGGCCCGGCGTGCTGGCGAGGCGCGAGCGCGTCCCCGGACGCCGGGCCACCACTCGACCTACCCGAGAGGGCTGCCGACCTGGCCACCCGCCTTTCCGGGCCGCCCGCTCGCTTCTTCCCCGTGCTGGAGCGAGGCGTGTCAAGGGTCGGCCGGAGGCCGATCGCCGGAGGCGACGCGGAGTGGAGCGCAGCGGAACGCAGCGCCCTTGACTCGGCTCGCGGAAGCACGACACTGGCAAAGAAGCGGGCGGCCCCCACGGTCACTTGAAGTCGCCGGGGTGCCCAACGCCCTCCATAGAGCGGCCAAGTGCCGGGCCAGCCACGGCCACGCTCAGGGCGGAGCGGATCTCCTGGATCATCTGCGCCGGGTGGTGGAAGACGACCTCGGCGGTGTAGCGGAGCAGGGTGCGTACCTCGGGGCAGCGGAGGACCTGGTTGAAGCGGGAGACATCCCGTCGGTGGGCTTCGCGAGAGCCGTGGTAGGCGTAGCCCTCGATCTCGACCGCCACTCCCTCCCGCCGGAAGAGGAAGTCGAGGAACCGGCGACCGCCGCCGGGGACGCGGAGCTCGACCTGGGACTCGGGGAGCAGGTCGGCGTCGAGCATGCGGAGGCGGGCGACCGTTTCCGCCGGTGAGCCGGAGAGCGGCGGTCGGCCAGGCGGAGCCAGTCCCGAGCGCGGGCTGCCCCTTGGAGAGGGGGTTGGAGGGCGATGGCCAGCGCGGCCGGGGTGGTGAGCGGCGGGCGGCGTACGCCCGCGACGGTGCGGTGGCCGAGCGCGGACTCGACGGCTACCAGGGCGCCGTCCCTCGGCCCGGCTCGCAGGAGGTCGGCGACGGTGCGGGGGACGTCCGTGACGCGCAGCCCCGAGCACTGCACGACGTCGACTGCGGCGAGGGGCATCCGGTGGATCCGTACGTCCGTGAGGCTCTGCCGGATGCTGAGGCCCGGGTCGGTGAACTCGAGGGCCGGGGGTTTTCGGACCTCCCCACCCACGTCCAGGGTCTCGATCTGCCAGAGCCAGGCAGCCGAGCGATGGCTCACGGCCAGCCTCGGCCTGAGGAGTTGGGCAGCCTTCAGCCGTACGGCCAGATCGATCCTCCGCCCCGGCTCGGCCCAGGCGCCGCTCCGGACCCGGGTCCACCCTTCCGAATCCAGCCTCCGAAAGAGGGGAACCCGAGACCACCCGGCCCCCAGCGCCCGCGAGGTGAGCAACACGCCTCCCTCGACCAGCGCCCCCAACTCGGCTCGCTCCATCCGCTCCACGCGTCCACTGTCCCGGAGGAGCCGCCTGCCTGCTCGCCCCTGTGGATAACCCGGTGGAGGTCAGCGCTTCACGGACGCGAGGAAGGTGGTCCAGGCCGAGGCCCCGAAGAGGAGTACGGGGCCTTCGCCGGCCCGCTTCGAGTCGCGGACCGGGATGGTGGTGGGGAGGTTGGGGGCGACCTCGACGCAATCACCGCCGGTGCCGTTGCTGTAGCTGCTCTTGCGCCAGCGGGCGGCGCTGAAGTCATTCTCGTGACTTGCCATGTCGATAGTCCTCTGCCGCAGCCTCGATCATCGCAAGGGACGCCTCAGGCGGCATTGCGACGGCCCTGAGCAGATCGTACGACTCCCGGTACTGCTTCACGAGCGCCGGATAATCGACGAGTTGGCCGCTGTGCAGGCTCTCGGTGTACACGACAGGAGGGGCGTCCGCGAAGGTCATGAACTTGGTCATGCCCATCATGAAGGGGTGAGCGGCGGAGGTTTCCGGGACGATCTGCAGAATCGAGTGCGTGCTCGTGATCATCCCCGCGATGTGCTCCAGCAGCTCCGCCATCTCCACAGGAGGAAGAGCGGCTCGGCGGATCAGGGATTCGTCGAGGATGGCCCAGAACTTGGGCGGGTTCTCCGAGGTGAAGAGCTTGGCCCGCCCCATCCGGGCACACACCTTCTCCTCGACTTCCCCCGTCCGAGGCTCGCGGCATGGCCGCTCGTACGATCGCCCGCGTGTAGGGCGCCGTCTGCAACAGACCGGGGACGAGCATCGGAGCCCACTCCTCGATCGTCTCCGCATGACGCTCCATCTCCGCCACGTCCGCGAAGTACTCCGCATGCCCCGACTGCCGGGCCCTGCGGGCGTCTTCACAGCGCCGCTCGAAAAACCCGTCCGTCTTCAGCACCTTGTCGACGTGCTGGGCGAGATCCAGGGGCATCCGGCGCTCACCGCGCTCGATCTGGCTCAGAAAGGGGATGCCGTGGAAGCTCCCTTCCGCCAACTGTTCGAGCGTCAGACCCGCCAGCTCCCTCTGGTAGCGCAACTCGGCGCCGTAGAAGGACGGGACGTTCGCCGACGCGTCGGGATCCTTCCGTGGGGGCACAACTCACCACCGTCTCTTTCCAGTTGCATTGCGCAACGTGAACCTCTTTTACGGTACGCAACGTCACGCCACTGTGTGAGTGATTCGTCACAGAGCGCACAGGAAGGCGCCGCCCCATGCAAGACCCTCAGTCCCCTGCCGCCGACGTGGACCACTGCGTGACCGACCTCCGCACCGCCCTCGCCGCCCACGGCATCACGCTCCCCTCCCTCCGCGCCGACCTGCCGAGCTTCGCGGGTACGTACTCGCCCCCGGCCGGGCTCATCGCGCTCGGCAACTGCAACACCGCGACGGCGCGGAGGCTCACGGCCGTACTCAGGGGAGGTGGCTGGACGCCGAGCCCGGTTCTCCTCGACCTCGACCTCCTTGCCGTCCCCGGGGCGGTGCCGGACCTGCGCCGCACCGTGCGCCGACACCTGGCCGCACCGTGCGCCGACGTTCAGCTCTGCGTCACGGAGCTGGTCGCCAACGTCATCCGGCACGTGGGAGACGGCGCCCCGATCCGAGTACGGGTGCTCCGTGCGGACGCCGGCCGGATTCGCGTAGAGGTCACCGACCCTGACCCATGTGCCCTCCCCGTACTCCGGCACGCCACGGACGACGACGAGGCCGGACGGGGTCTGGCTCTGCTCGACGCCGTCGCGTTTCGGTGGGGCGTGGAGCCTTGGGCGGCGGGCAAGACGGTGTGGTGTGAGCTGGCGGTCGAGGTAGGCCCTGATATCAGGAGGTAGCGGCGCCTGGTATCAGCTGGTACCTTCCGGTCATGGCCAAGACGCAGATCAACATCCGGATGGACGACGAGACTGCTGAGATGGCGCGGCAGGCCGCTGAGACCCGGCGCATACCGGTCAACGAGTACGTCGAGCAGCTCATCCGGAACGACAACGAGCAGGTGCGTGCCGTCTTTATGGCCACCGCGCAGCAGACGCTCGACGAGTTCGCCGATCTCTTCGACGAGATCGAGGGGGAGCAGGGGGAGCAGGGGGAGTCCCGTACGTGAATCTCAACGTCGACCTCGCCTGGATTCTGGAAGTCGCGCAGCGGGCGGGCCAGGAGGACCCTGCCGTTGACGACTACGGTGTTCCTCTCGCGGCCGTCGAGCGGCATCGGGCCGTGCTTGTCGGGCAGGAGGTCTATCAGGGACCGTACGTCAAGGCAGCGGCCCTCGCCCACTCACTCGGCCGTATGCGCTGGCTGGAGCGCTCCAACACCCGGGTGGCCATCGTGGTGGCCCACGCGTATCTCGTCGCTGCCGGTGCTCCGGCCAAGCTCGACCAGCAGAGGGTCTTGGCGCTCGCGAACGAGTTGAAGAGGGAGACTTGTACGGTCCGTAGCGTGGCAGAGGTGCTCAGGTCGTGGGCCGTTTAGGGGGTCTTCGAAGTTGAGTGGTGCGCGGAGGCGCTCAATTTCGGAGACCCGGTTTAGCGGCGGTACGGCGAAGGGGCCGAGCCTGGGCTCGGCTCGGCCCCCTGGTGAGCGCCGGGTTTCCGATCAGGTGGCGTGGATGTCGTCCGTGCTGACCTCGTTGCTCGTGGCGTGGATGTCGTTCGTCGTAACCGGCGTGTCCGTGGCGTGAATGTCACCGGCGAATGCGGGAGCGGAGGTGCCGATCGTGGCTGCGGCCGCGATCGCGACGGTGACGAGGACCTTCTTGGCGCGGGTCATTCCAGCTCCTGTTGAAGAAGAGGCTTTCGAACAACATGTGAAGCTAGCGGCAGGGGGGGGCGCTCGTTCGAGAGGAACGAACGCTTCCCGCCAGAGATTGGCCTGAACCGCGTGCGACAGACGCATATCGGCCGCGACGGCTCCCCCTCCGCGCCGCCGCGGCCGATGTCCCCCGTCGAATCAGAGCTGTCAGGCCTTCTCGTCGGAGATGTGGGTGTCCAGCGGGGTGACAGTGCCGCTGGAGATATGGGTGTCGAGAGGCTTGACGTCGTCCAGGTCCGCTTCCTCGCCGGAGATGTGCGTGTCCTGGGGCTTGATGTGGTCGTCTTCCCCGCCGGAGATGTGCGTGTCCTCGGGCTTGATCTTGTCGCTCATGATGTGGATCTCTCTCTGAGGCCTGCGTCCATTCATGGGAAGCCCGCCCGGGAACTCCCCCGTGGGTTGCCGGACGGGCTTCCTGAGGCCGTACACCGTATCCGTACGGCCCTTTACCAAGCCGTCTGACCCCCGAGGCGACGGGTTGGTAGCAGCAGAATGACGTGCGGCGATAAACGAACGATGAACGCTCGATCAGAGCTCAGGACGCCACCGGGCTGAGGAGCGCGCGAACCTCGGTTGCCTCGGCGGAGCCCAGCGTTTCGTAGATGGTCAGGGCTTCGCGCCAGCAGGCGTGGGCCCGGTCGGGCTGGCCGAGCATGAGGAGGGCCTTACCCAGCACGGTGAGCACCGTTCCCCGGCGCCACTCTCCGCCGATACCTCGTAGGGCGATGGCTTGTTCGGCGTGGGCGGCGGCGAGTGGTGGGCGGTTCGCTGCCAGGTGAACCTCCGCGATGCGGAAGTGCGTGACGCCTGCCCAGAGTGGTTGGCGGTTCTCCCGGAAGACGGCCAGGGCTGCCGTGAGTTGTTCAAGAGCTTCGTCGTACCGGGCGGCGACAGTGAGCGCGAGACCGAGGGCGTATCTGCCGTTGGCGAGGCGCAGCGCCGATCCGAGGCTGTCGTATATCTCAATGCCCTGCTCAACGAGAGAGATGGCCGTGCTCGTTTTGCCCAGGGCCAGGTGTACACGAGACAGATTGCACAGTGCGCTGGCCTCTCCCGGCGCATTCGCGTCCTCCCGGAAGTTGTCCAGAGCAATACTCAAGTAGGTGTCGGCATCTTCGAGTTCGGACTGGTAGAAGGCGATGACGCCGCGCTCCAGAGGCGCGTTGCACTTGGACCACGGATCCTCGGAAGAATCCAGCGCCATCGCCTTGCTCGCTTCGATGCCCGCTTCCTCGAAGCGCCCGGCGCGCACGTGTACCTGTGCCAGGGCCGTTCGCGCTTGAGCCTCGACGTGTGCGTCACCGAGTTCCTGGGCGGCCTGGCACAGGGCGGTGGCTGCCCGCTCGTAGGCAAGTGAACTGGCACCGGACTCCGAGAGGTCCTTCGCCACGAGCAGAAGACTGGCGGCACGCCGAAGCGTAGGGACACGCAATGAATGTTGGACGCAGGCCAGGAGGCATCCGGCCTCGGCGAAGAGCCAGTCCAGAGCCGACTCCCGGATGTCGAATGCCAGTCCCTCGTGGATGGTGGTGGCAATGTGATCCACCAGCCGATCCGCCGGCCGCTCGATCGCGTAAACCCCCGCCGCAGTGGCCAAGTAGAAGTCCAGCAACCGAGAAAGCGCCGCCTCCCGCTCGCCCGGTGGCTGCTCGTCGCGCTCCGCGCACGCACGCGCGTAGAGCCGCACCAGGTCGTGGTACCGGTACCGGCCGGGAGCCGCGGACTCCAGCAGGGAGGTGTCGACCAGCGACTCCAGCACGTCCTCGGTGTCCTCCACCGGCAGGTCCAGCACCGCCGCGGCCGCCGCCACCGACATGTCCGGTCCGTCCGCCAGCCCCAGCAGCCGGAACGCCCGTGCCTGCGCCGGCTCGAGCTGTCCGTACCCCAGCTCGAAGGTCGCCTTCACCGCCAGGTCGCCGGCCTGCAGCTCGTCCAGCCGCCGCCGCTCGTCCGCCAGCTTCGCCGCCAGGACGGACACCGTCCAGGTACGACGGGCCGCGAGCCGCGACGCCGCGATGCGGATCGCCAGCGGGAGGAAACCGCACGCGGCCACGACGTCCAGCGCGGCCTCCCGCTCGGAGGCCACCCGTTCCTCGCCCACGATCTTCGTGAACAGGGACAGTGCCTCGTCGGGGGACATGACGTCCAGGTCGATCAGATGGGCCCCCGCCAGGTCCACCATCCGCACCCGGGAGGTCACCAGCGCCGCGCAGCCCTCGGTGCCCGGCAGCAGGGGACGCACCTGTGCCGCGTCCCGTGCGTTGTCCAGCAGGACGAGGACGCGGCGGCCGTCCAGGACCGAGCGGTACAGGGCCGCACGTTCCTCCAGGGAGTCCGGGATCGCCGAATCGGCCGTGCCCAGGGCCCGCAGGAACGCCCCCAGGACCGTCTCCGGTTCCGCCGCCCGGGAGCCCGCGCCCTGGAGATCGACGTACAACTGGCCGTCGGGGAAGGCCGACCGTGCCTGGTGGGCCACGTGCACCGCCAGGGTCGTCTTTCCCACGCCCCCGATCCCCGCCAGCGCCGAGACCGCCATCACCCGGCCCTCCGCCGAGGCCAGTACCTCGCCCAGCTCGGAGACGAAGGAGGCACGTCCGGTGAAGTCCGGGACGGTGGCGGGCAGCTGGGCCGGGCGGACCGCCGCCGCGGCCGGCTCGGCCTTGGGGGCCGACGGTTCCACCAGGTCCGGGTCCGCCTGCAGGATGCGCTGCTGGAGTTCCTTCAGCCCCGGGCGGGGGTCCACGCCCAGTTCGTCGGCCAGCAGGCGGCGCGTGTCCGCGTAGACGGCGAGGGCCTCCGCCTGGCGTCCGCTGCGGTACAGCGCCAGCATCAGCAGTTCGCGCAGGCGCTCGCGCAGGGGGTGCGCCGCCGTCAGGGCCGTCAGTTCGGAGACCGCCTCCGCGTGGCAGCCCTGCTCCAGGTCCATGTCGAGGCGGGATTCCAGGAGTTGCAGGCGCCACTCCTCCAACCGCACCCGCTGCGCCTCCGCGTACGGGCCCGGCACCCCGGCCAGCGCCTCCCCGTCCCACAGGGCGAGCGCGCGGCCCAGGACGTCACGGGCGTGGCACAGGTCGCCTGCGTTCTTCGCCTTCTCCGCCTCGGTCGCCAGGTCCTGCACGACCGTGAGGTCCAGCGCGCCGTCGCTCAGTCCGCGGATCGCGTAGCCGCCGGACTCGCTCGCGAGGACGCCCGGATCCAGCACCTTCCGGAGCCTCGACGCGTACGTCCGCAGCGCCGCCAGCGCCTGGGACGGGGGCTCCTCGCCCCACAGGGCGTCGATCAGCTCGGCCGCGGTCGCCGTGCGGCCCTCGCGCAGGAGCAGGGCGGCGAGCAGGGCGCGTTGCTGGGGGGATCCGGTGGTCAGCGGCTCCTCGCCGCGCCAGGCGCGCACCGGACCGAGCACACCGAAGCGCAGAGCCGCCGACCCCGTGGAGGAGTCGGGACGCCTCTGCTCCGGTACGCGCGGTACCTCGGGCACCTGCGGTACACCGTCCATCGCCGTCCCCCTAGAAACGTGAGCAACGACGCCAGTTTGCCTTGCTCATGGCAGATGCGTCAGCTGTGGAGAGCCCGATCACAGGGAGGCGCGCGGGATATCACAAGCTCCTCACGCTCTCTTCGCACACTTCCGGACAGGAACCGTCCCGACCGGGCTCCCAGCGCGACCTCGCAGCCATAGCTGACGGACCGTCAGATCAGCGCTACCGTGCCCCCATGGAGACCAACTCGGCGCACTCGGCGCTCCCACTGATCATCTCCGTCGACGACCACACCGTTGAGCCCCCGACCGTCTGGCAGGACCGGCTCCCGAAGAAGTACCTCGACATCGGTCCCCGTACGGTCCGCGCCCCCCTGAAGGAGATGTCCTTCCTCGGCGGCCGCTTCAAGCCCGTCATGGGTCGGCCCGGCGACGACGGCCCGCTCGGCGACTGGTGGATCTACGAGGACCTGCACCGCCCCCTCACCCGCCTCGACACCGCCGTCGGCTACAGCAGGGACGAGATCAAGCTCGAGGTCATCACGTACGAGCAGATGCGGCCGGGCTCGTACGACGTCCCCGCCCGGCTCGCCGACATGGACGTCAACCACGTCCAGTCCGCCGTCTGCTTCCCGACCTTCCCCCGCTTCTGCGGCCAGACCTTCACGGAGGCGAAGGACCACGAGCTCGGTCTGCTGTGTGTCCAGGCCTACAACGACTGGATGGTGGAGGAGTGGTGCGGACCGGAGGCGCAGGGGCGCCTCATACCGCTCACCCTCATCCCCCTCTGGGACGCCGAGTTGGCGGCTGCGGAAGTCCGCCGCAACGCCGCCCGCGGCGTCCGTGCCGTCGCCTTCTCCGAGATACCCCCGCACCTCGGGCTGCCGTCCGTCCACACCGACGACTGGGACCCCTTCCTCGCCGCCTGCGACGAGACCGGCACCGTCGTCGCCATGCACATCGGCTCCAGCAGCCGGATGCCCTCCACCTCCGCCGACGCCCCGCCCGCCGTCGGCTCCACCATCACCTTCGCCAACTGCTGTTTCTCGATGGTCGACTGGCTGATGAGCGGCAAGTTCGAGCGCTTCCCGAACCTCAAGATCATGTACGCCGAGGGGCAGATCGGCTGGATCCCCTACATCCTCGAACGCGCCGACGTCGTCTGGGAGGAGAACCGCGGCTGGGGCGGCGTCGCCGACAAGGTCCACCGGCCGCCGTCCGAACTCTTCGCCGAGCACGTCTACGGCTGCTTCTTCGACGACGCCTTCGGGCTGCGGAACCTGGACGCCATCGGGGTGGGAAACGTCCTGTACGAGACCGACTACCCCCACTCCGACTCCACCTGGCCGAAGTCGCGTGAGGTCGGCGAGGCGCAGATGGGGCACCTGGACGCCGAGGTCGTGGAGCGGATCGTGCGGGGCAACGCGATCGAGTTGCTGGGACTGACTCCCGACGGTCTGTGGAGCGGTGCATGAAGTACGGCATCCAGCTCCCCGTCCAGTCCCAGTCCACGATCTACGCCGAACCCTGGGAGGCCGCCGCCGGGCCCGACGACCTCCTCGACCTCGCCCGCACCGCCGACCGCGCCGGCTTCGACTACGTCGCCTGCTGCGACCACGTCGCCGTCCCGCGCCGGCTCGCGTCCGCCATGAGCACGGTCTGGTACGACCCGGTCGCCACCCTCGCCTTCCTGGCCGCCGCGACCGAGCGGGTACGGCTGCTCAGTCACGTCGCCGTCGTCGGCCTGCGGCATCCGCTGCTCACGGCCAAGCAGTACGCCACCCTCGACCATCTGAGCGGCGGGCGGCTGGTCCTCGGGGTCGGGGCCGGGCATGTGGAGGAGGAGTTCGAGGCGCTCGGCGTGGACTTCCGGCAGCGGGGCGCCGTGCTCGACGAGTCGATCGAGGCGCTCAGGAAGACCCTCGGGCCGGACGAGTTCCCCGAACACCACGGCAAGCTCTACGACTTCCAGGACCTCGGCCAGCGTCCCAGACCCGCCCAGACCCGCGTACCCCTGTGGGTCGGCGGCTCCTCGCCCGCGGCCGTACGCCGGGCCGCCCTCAAGGGCGACGGCTGGCTCCCGCAGGGCGACCCGCGCGAACGGCTGCCCGCGCAGATCGAGCGGATCAGGAACCTGCGCGAAGAGGCCGCCGTCACGGACCCCTTCACCATCGGCGCCATCGCCGAGCCGCTCTACGTCGGCACCCCCGCCTGGGACGTCGGGCGCCGCACCCTCACCGGCCCGACCGCCGCACTCGCCGAGTCCCTGCGCGCCTACCGCGCGATGGGCGTCCACCAGATCCAGGTCAGGTTCCGCAGCCGGAGCCGCACCGAACTCACCGACCAGATCGCCGCGTTCGGCGCCGAGATCGCACCGTACCTCTGAAACAGGAGACCGCATGGGCAAGCTGGACGGACGTGTCGTCATCGTCACCGGGGCGGCGCGCGGGCAGGGAGAGCAGGAGGCTCGGCTGTTCCGGGAGGAGGGCGCCGAGGTCGTCGTGGCGGACGTACTCGACGAGCAGGGGCAGGGCCTCGCGAAGGAGATCGGGGCGCTGTACGTGCACCTCGACGTGGGGCGGGAGGAGGAGTGGGCGGCCGCCGTCGATGCCGTGGTGGAGGCGTACGGCCGTGTCGACGGGCTCGTCAACAACGCGGGGATCCTCCGCTTCAACACCCTTCTCGACACACCCCTCGACGAGTTCATGCAGATCGTCAAGGTCAACCAGGTCGGCTGCTTCCTCGGCATCAAGGCGGTGGCGCCCCGGATGTCCGACGGGGGCACGATCGTCAACACCGCCTCCTACACCGGCGTGACCGGCATGGCGGCGGTGGGCGCGTACGCGGCGACCAAGCACGCGATCGTCGGGCTCACGCGGGTGGCCGCACTGGAGCTGGCGGACCGGGGGATACGGGTCAACGCCATGTGCCCGGGAGCCATCGACACGGCGATGAGCAATCCGGATGCCGCCCCCGAGGGAGCGACGGACGCGCTGTACCGCAAGCTCGTGCCGCTCGGGCGGATCGGGCGGCCGGAGGAGGTGGCGCGGCTCGCGCTCTTCCTCACGTCCGAGGACTCCTCCTACATCACGGGGCAGCCGTTCGTGATCGACGGGGGGTGGCTGGCGGGTGTGTCGATCGTCTGAGGCCCCCAGCTGACTGGCCGTCAGCTATTGACGGTGCATGCGCCCGGTGCCACAGTCGGCCCACGGGCGAATCTGACGACTCGTCAGAAACCTCAGGAACCTCTCGGAAACTGAACTGGGGACGGTGAACCTCCTTGGAATTCGGGCTCTTTGTACAGGGATACGTGGGCAAGCGCGCCGAGACCGACCCGCTGGCCGAACACAAGGCGCTGATGGAGGAGACCGAGTACGTCATCCAGGCGGACAGGTCCGGCTTCAAGTACGCCTGGGCGTCAGAGCACCACTTCCTGGAGGAGTACTCGCACCTCTCCGCCAACGACGTCTTCCTCGGCTACCTCGCACACGCCACCGAGCGCATCCACCTCGGCTCCGGGATCTTCAACCCGCTCGCCCAGGTCAACCACCCCGTGAAGGTCGCCGAGAAGGTCGCCATGCTCGACCATCTCACCGAGAACCGCTTCGAGTTCGGCAGCGGACGCGGGGCCGGCTCGCACGAGATCCTCGGCTTCCTCCCCGGCATCACCGACATGAACTACACGAAGGAGATCTGGGAGGAGACCATCGCCGAGTTCCCCAAGATGTGGCTCCAGGACGAGTACGCCGGCTTCCAGGGCAAGCACTGGCAGCTCCCGCCGAGGAAGATCCTGCCGAAGCCGTACGGGAAGTCCCACCCCGCCATGTGGTACGCCGCCGGCTCGCCGCCCTCGTACGCCATGGCCGCCCGCAAGGGCCTCGGGGTGCTCGGCTTCAGCGTGCAGAAGGTCTCCGACATGGAGTGGGTGCTCGAGCAGTACAAGAACGCGATCGTGGACGCCGAGCCGATCGGGGACTTCGTCAACGACAACGTGATGGTGACGACGACGGCGATCTGCGCGCCGACGCACGCCGAGGCGATCGAGATCGCGGTGCGGGGTGGGCTGCACTATCTGCCGTCGCTGGTGTTCCGGTACCACGACACGTTTCCTCGTCCCGAGGGGTTCCCGGTGTGGCCGGAGACCCTGCCCGAGTACACCGCGGAGTTCGTCGAGGTGCTCATCGAGGAGGAGCTGCTGATCTGCGGGGATCCCGATGAGGTGGTCCGGCAGTGCAAGCGGTGGGAGCAGGCGGGGGCGGATCAGTTGAGCTTCGGGCTGCCGGTGGGGGTGCCGAAGGAGGAGACGTTGCAGACGATTCGGCTGATCGGGGAGCACGTGATTCCGAAGATCGATACGGATCCGGTGCATCGGACGTCTCGGTTCCGGGCTGCCTCGTGATCGCCGTTGCGGGCTGCGGGCGGTTCGTGGCTGGTCGCGCCCACGCGGCGGAGCCGCATATGTCACAGCCCCGCGCCCCTAGGTAAGGACACCGGCCCGGAGTTCGAGGAGGCAAGGTCCATGCTTGATCACGTCATCAAAGGCGCGACCGTCGTCGACGGGACGGGCGCCCCCGCGTTCACTGCCGACGTCGGTATACGAGAGGGCCGTATTGCCGCCGTCGGACGGATCTCCGAAGAAGCCCGGACCACCGAGGACGCCGCCGGCCTCGTCCTCGCCCCCGGCTTCGTCGACCCGCACACCCACTACGACGCCCAGCTGTTCTGGGACCCGTACGCGACCCCCTCCCTCAATCACGGTGTCACCACGGTCGCCGCCGGCAACTGCGGCTTCACCCTCGCCCCGCTGAACCCGGCTCGCCCCGAGGACGCCGACTACACCCGACGGATGATGTCCAAGGTGGAGGGGATGTCCCTGGTCGCGCTGGAGGAGGGGGCGCCCTGGAGCTGGCACGGCTTCGGGGAGTATCTGGACGCGCTGGAGGGGCGGATCGCCGTCAACGCGGGGTTCATGGTGGGGCATTGCGCGTTGCGGCGGCACGTGATGGGCCCGGACGCGATCGGCGGACAGCCGAACGAGGAGCAGCTCGCGGCAATGATCCGGTTGCTTCACGAGGCCATGGACGCCGGTGCGTGGGGCCTGTCCACCACCCAGTCTTCTACCCACTCCGACGGCGACGGCAAGCCGGTCGCCTCCCGGCACGCCCTGCCCGCCGAGCTGCTGGCGCTGTCGCGGGCGGTCGGTGAGCACGAGGGCACGCAGATCGAGGCGATCGTCGCGGGCTGTCTCGACCAGTTCAGCGACGCGGAGATCGACCTGCTCGTGGAGATGAGCGCGGCGGCCGGGCGGCCCCTGAACTGGAACGTCCTCACCGTCGACGCGTCCGTCCCCGAGCGGGTGCCCAGGCAGCTCCTCGCGAGCGAGCAGGCGCGCAAGGCTGGCGGCAGGGTCGTCGCGCTGACCATGCCGATCCTCACGCCGATGAACATGTCCCTGGGCACGTTCTGCGCGCTGAACCTGATCCCGGGGTGGGGTCCGATCCTCGGCCTGCCCGTCCCGGAACGGATCGAGCGACTGCGTGACCCGTCCGTCCGGGCCGGGATGCTGGAGCGGGCCGGTTCCAAGGAGGCGGGCGTCTTCCGGCGGCTGACGCACTTCGGGCGGTACGTCATCGGCGACACGTACAGCGAGGCGAACCGGGGTCTGAGCGGGCGAGTGGTCGCGGACATCGCGGCGGAACGCGGCCAGGACCCGTTCCAGTGCCTCGTCGAGATCTGCGCCGCCGACGAACTGCGTACGGTGCTGTGGCCCATGCCCACCGACAACGACCCGGCGTCCTGGTCGCTGCGCGCCGAGACCTGGCAGCACGAGGACGTGCTGCTCGGCGGGTCGGACGCGGGCGCGCATCTGGACCGGATGTGCGGGGCCCCGTACACGACCCGCTTCATCGGGGACTGTCTGCGCGGCCGGAAGCTCGTGAGCCTGGAGCAGGCGGTGAAGATGCTGACGGACGACCCGGCGCGGCTGTTCGGGCTGCGGGAGCGGGGGCAGCTGCGGGAGGGCTGGCATGCGGACCTCGTCCTCTTCGACCCGGAACGGATCGCCGCGGGCACGGCCACCCTGGTGCACGACCTGCCGGGTGACAGCCCCCGGCTGGACTCCAAGGCCATCGGGATACGGGCCGTGTGGGTCAACGGGGTCGAGGCGATCCGGGACGACGCGGTGAGCGGGGCGGTGCCCGGGAAGGTGCTGCGGTCCGGGCGGGACACGCGGACGGTGGCGACCAGGTGACTGCTGAGGGACAGCGGCTGTTCGTCGGCGGTGCCTGGATCGAGCCGGACGGCGGTCACTACGAGGTCGTCGACCCGGCGACCGAGGAGACCGTCGGCCGGGCGCCGGAGGCCTCGCGGGATCAGGTGCGCGCGGCCTGTGCCGCGGCCCGCGAGGCCTTCGGGCCGTGGTCGTGTACGGCGCCGGAGGAACGGGCGGCGATCCTCGCGCGGGCCGCGGGGATCATCGGCGGAAACCTGGAGTCGTACGCCGACCTCGCCCGGGCGGAGACCGGGGCGACCACGGCGACGGCCCGGCGGATGCAGGTCGGGGTAGCGGCCGCCCGCTTCCGGCGGTACGCGCGCGTGGAGCCCGCCGAGTGGGCGATCCCGCCGCAGATCAACGAGGCCGGCCCGATGGGGCGGGCAGCGGTGATGGGCGCGCTGGCCGTACGGCAGCCGGTCGGGGTAGTCACCTGCATCACCTCGTACAACAACCCCTGGGCGAACCCGGCGGGCAAGGTCGCCCCGGCGCTGGCGATGGGCAACACGGTGGTGGTGAAGCCGGCCCCGCAGGACCCGCTGTCGGTCTACCGGATGGCGGAGGCGCTGGAGGCGGCCGGGGTGCCGCGCGGGGTGGTGAACGTCGTCTCGGGCCGGTCGGTGGAGGTGGGGGAGGAAGCCGTCTCGTCCCCCGACGTCGACATGGTGAGCTTCACGGGCTCGACGGCGGTCGGGCAACGCATCGCCGAGGTGTGCGGTCGGGGGATGAAGCGGCAGCTGATGGAGCTGGGCGGGAAGGGCGCGGCGCTCGTCTTCGACGACGCGGACGTCGGCTCGGCCGTCGCCGGGATCGGGACGACCTTCTCCTTCTACAGCGGGCAGATCTGCACGGCGCCGACGCGGGTGCTTGCACAGAGCGGGGTGTATGACCGGCTGGTCGAGCAACTGGCCGCATATGTCGGGCGGTTGAAGGTGGGGGACCCGCGGGAGCCGGATACGGTCGTCGGCCCGGTGATCTCGTCGGGACACCGGGACCGGGTGGAGTCGTACGTCGAACTGGGCCGGAAGGAGGGGGCGGTGGTGGTGACGGGCGGCGAACGGCCGCCGCTGGAGCGGGGTTTCTACGTGGCCCCCACTCTCCTCGCCGACTGCACCAACGACATGCGGGTGGCCCGCGAGGAGATCTTCGGCCCGGTGGTCGTGGTCGTCCCCTTCGACGAGGAGGACGAGGGCGTGGCGATGGCCAACGACACCGACTACGGCCTCATCGACTACGTCTGGTCGGCGGACGTCGCCCGAGCCTTCCGGGTGGCGCGGCGACTGCGGGCCGGCGGGGTCGGCGTGAACACGGTCGGGCGGAACATGGAGGCACCGTTCGGGGGGTTCAAGAGGAGCGGGGTGGGGCGGGACGTGGGGTCGTACGCGCTGCATGCGTACAGCGAGGTGCAGGCGATCGTCTGGCCGGGGTGAGGGGAGGGCCACTCTGCTCACACGACCGACGTGCGGACGGAAGGATCTCGGACCCCCGTACGTCATCTGCGGTCCCTATCGTCATGCTCAGGCGCCTCGTCTCGGAGCGCACCGTGGGAGGCCATGGCCAGGGCCCCGGCGCCACCCGTCTCTCCTCAGTGATCGGAGACTTCCGATGGCGACGTTATCCCCACCCTGGGCCTACACCCTCGACCTTCCGCGCGATGCCCGCGCGCCAGGTGTCGCCCGCGCCACTCTGCGCACGGTCCTGGCCGTCCATGGCCTCGCCCGGCTCACCCCCACCGCCGAGCTGCTGGTATCGGAGCTGCTGACCAACGCCCACCGGCACACGAGCGGCCCCTACGCCCTCCGTATCCGCTCCGTCGGGCCCGGTCGGCTGCGGGTCGCCGTCTGGGACTCCGACTCCCGCCTGCCGCCCGGGTTCGGCGGCGGTGGCGGTGGTGCTCCAGCCTCCGTACCGGCGGAGGACGCCGAGGGCGGTCGTGGGCTGCAGATCGTGCGGGCTTGCGCCGATACGTGGGGCGGATACGCGCTGGGCGATGGGCACGGCGGGAAACTGCTGTGGGCCGAGTGCGGGTCCGCGACCGTGTCCTCGTTGTTCAGACCGTCAGATCCACCCGCACCGTCAACAGTCCGGTCCCCAGCACTCGTACCCCCGCACTGTTGAGCCGCGGCAGGCTGCGTAGACGGGCCACCGGGTCGTCGTCGGGCAGGAGGTGAGCCGTTCCGGTGTGCCAGCGGCCCCGGATCCGTACCCGCACGCGTGGATCGGCCTTGATGTTGCGGACGTACTGGGAACGCTCGCCGAACTCCGAGACCAGCCAGAAGGAGTCGCCGACGCGACGGCCGCCCACCGGGGTGCGGCGGGGCAGGCCGGAGACGCGGCCCGTGGTCTCCAGGACCGTCTGGAGGGGGAGGCGGCGCAGGATCGGGTTGCCGACGCGGCGTTGGAAGGTCGTGGCGGCGCGGAACCTGAGGTCGGCGAGTCGGGGCATCGGCGGTGGGCTCCTTGTGAAGCAGTCGCAAGGGATGGGCGGAACGTTCGAACGGCTGCTTCAATGGTCCCCGACGCCGCGGGATGCGAGGACGGTGGCTGCGGATGAGGGTCGTGACCTGGAACCTGTGGTGGCGCTTCGGCCCCTGGGAAGCGCGGCAGAAGGCGATCCTCGCCGTGTTACGGGACCTGCGCCCCGATGTCGTCGGGCTGCAGGAGGTGTGGGCCGCGGACGGGGAGAACCAGGCCGAGTGGCTCGCCGACGAGCTGGGCCTGCACTGGACGTGGGCGCCGTCCCCGTCGCCCGAACGCTGGCGGCGCCGCATCGGGGACCCCACCGTCGACATCGGCAACGCGGTCCTCAGCCGCTGGCCAGTGGTCGACCAGGAGGTGCTGGAGCTGCCCGCACCGGCCGCCCTCGCCGACGGCCGCACCGCCCTGTACGCCCGCCTGGCCACCCCCGCCTACGATGTCCCCTTCTTCACCACCCACCTCACCTCGGCCCCGTACGCCTCCGCGGTGCGCTGCCGCCAGGTCACCGCGCTCGCGGAACTGGTCGCCCGGCACCGGGGCGGCACCCCCTTCCCGCCCGTCGTCACGGGGGACTTCAACGCCTGGCCGGACTCGGACGCCGTCCGCCTGTTCGGCGGTTACAAGACCGAGCCGGCCGTACCCGGCCAAGTCCTCTACGACGCCTGGGAGTACGCCGACCCGGCCGCCCCCTCCGCCACCTGGACACCCGAAAACCCGCACACGGCACGGGTGTTGGAGCCCCCCGTCCGCATCGACTACATCCACGTCGGCCCGCCCGGCCCGGTCGGCGAGGGTCACGTCCGGCACGTACGGCGGGCGGGCGACGGGCCTGTGGACGGGGTGTGGGCCTCCGACCATGCGGCGGTGGTGGCTGACCTGGCGGATGTGGCGGACCTCGGGGGCGAGACCAGCGTTCCTTGACGGAGGGCAGGGAAACGGGCGCGCGCGGTCCAGGCGCCGGGGCTGCTGTCGGGCGCCACCCCGCGGCCCAACTCCAGTGGCTCCGTGGGCGAGCGCCACCCGCGTCGCGTGGATGCTGTGGGAGCCGTGTGCGCGGCGTGTGATCAGGCGGCGAGGGCGCCTGGGCCCCGTGTTACGGTCCCGCGGGCGTGATCATGTGAACGGGGGACGGGGCCGGCGATGGCAGGGGTTTTTCGGCGGATCGACGAGTCCGCGACCGAGCGTGCCGAGCGGCTGGCGGGGCTGAGCGAGCGCATGCTGAAGGCGGGGAGCAAGAACGATCTGCTGGATCTGATCGACCTGGCGTTCGCGGAGGCTCCGCCGGAGGGCTGACGGCTGCTGAGCAATCCGTCAGTGCGTCTCAGTCTCTCTCGGCTTGTGTCGTGATGGCGTGAAGCTCTCCGACTGGGACGGTTCGTCATGGCGTGCCCTGCCTGGTAGGGGCCCGGGTCTTTGCCTCCTCGGACGAAAACAGGCGTTCCCTCATCGAATGCGTGACCTTTGCGGGTGGGTGCTCGTTGGGTGCGGTGAGGGAATCTTCAAAACGGGGGGTGAGACTGTCGAGTGAGCGGGAAGTTCCGGCCGCAGCCCGGTTTCGTGGTGCAGGCGTTCAAGCTCGCCCTCGACCCGAATGCCGGGCAGGAGCGGGCGCTGCGCTCGCACTGCGGTGCCGCGCGCGCCGCCTACAACTGGGCCGTGTCCTGGGTGACCGCCGCGTGGTGGCAGCGCAAGGCCGAAGCCACCTACGGCATCGGCGAAGAGGAGTTGACGCCGTGGCGGCCGTGGTCGCTGCCCGCGCTGCGCAAGGAGTTCAACCGGATCAAGACCACCGAGGCGAGATTCGCCGACTGGTGGCAGGAGAACTCCAAGGAGGCCTACAGCACCGGCCTCGCGAACGCGGCCGCTGCGTTCGACAACTACGCCAAGTCCAAGCAGGGCAACCGCAAGGGGTGCCGGGTGGGTGTCCCGCGCCGGAAGCCGAAGCGGAAGGCCCGCCTGGCCTGCCGGTTCACCACTGGCACAATCCGTATCGAACCCGACGGCCGGCACATCACCCTGCCCCGGCTGGGCACGATCCGCACCCACGAACCCACCGTCAAGCTCCTGGCCCGCGTCCAGTCCGGCACGGCGCGCATCCTGTCCGCAGCCGTCCGGCACGAGCGCGGGCGCTGGTTCGTCTCCTTCCAGGTCGAGACCGACCGGGAGATCACCCGCGTTGCCCGCCCGGATGCGGCGGTCGGGATCGACTTGGGTGTGAAACACCTGGCGGTCCTGGCCGACAGCTCCGGCGAGATCCGCTACGAGCCGAACCCGAAGCACCTGGACGGCGCCCTCAAGCTGCTGCGGTTCCATTCCCGCCGAGCCTCCCGGCGGCAGGGACCGGATCGCAGGACCGGCCGGAAGCCGTCGAAGCGGTGGGAGAAGGCCAACGCCGAGCGCAACAGGATCCACCACCGGGTGGCGAACCTGCGCACCGACGCACTGCACAAGCTCACCACCCGCGTACGCGCCGAGTACGGCACCGTCGTGGTCGAAGACCTCAACGTCGCCGGAATGCTCCGCAACAAGCGACTCGCCCGCCGCGTGGCCGATGCCGGGTTCGGGGAGATCCGGCGTCAGCTCACCTACAAGGGCCGACGAAACGCCTGCCCCACCATCGTGGCCAACCGCTGGTACCCCTCCTCCAAGACCTGCTCGAACTGCGGCGCGACGAAAGCCAAGCTGCCGCTGCACGTGAGAGTCTTCGACTGCGACGAGTGCCCGCTTGTGATGGACCGGGACGAGAACGCAGCCCGCAATCTGGTCGCCCTCGCGGCGGCCTGCACCACTGGTACCGGAGTGGCCGGAGACCAGGACACGCCCCGCGTGTCGAAGCCTCGTGGAGCCGACCGTAAGACCCGCCGCCAACGCCCCAGCCGCAAGGCCAGGGCGGGGCGGGCAGGTGGCGCAATCCCGCAGCAGCGGACAGAAGCGAGAGACCGTACTCAAACCGAAGCACTCACGCTTTGGTGAAGTGACGGACCTTCCGGGCAGTAATGCCCGGATTGCTGAGATTCCCTGAGGATCGAAGCAACGGAAGATCCGTACCGCGATCGACTCCAGGGCCTGCTACGCGTCGGAGCTGCTGGGCGGCGCCGTCTCCGCGGAGGCGATCAACTCGTACGTCGCGGCCTGGACGGCCGAGGCCCGCACGATCGAGGACGCGCTGCACGAGCTCGCCGACAAGCTGCGCCTCGCCAAGGGGGCGTACTCCGGCAGCGACGGCCTCGTCCAGACCCAGGTCAGCAGCGTGAGCGTGGCCGGGAGCGAGATGACCACGATGCCGACCTTCGCCGAGCGGCCCTCGGTTCTGTCCCAGTACTGAAGTACTGAGGGACAAGGAAGCGAACAGTGAACTCAACGATGCGTACGGCGTCCACCTCCCGGAGCTGGGCGGTGGCGGTCGCCGCGGTCGCGCTCCTCGCCCTCGCCACGGGCTGCGGAACGGGCACCGACGACTCCGGCGAGCCCGCCAGGCCGGCCGAGCCCGTCAGCCATCCCACCCAGGACCGCAGCATCTCCGCCGGGGTCGGCGAGCGCTTCACGCTCACCGTCGAGGAGAACGCCTCCACCCGCGAGCACTGGTACCTGGGTGATCCCGGGCCCGACACCTCGGTGGTCCGCAGCCGGGGTGAGAAGAGCGCCTCGGACTCCGGCGACGAGCCGGTGCCCGGCGCCGGCAGCGATCTCACCTTCACCTTCGAGGCCACCGGCAAGGGCAGCACCGAGATCGTGCTGATGCACTGCACGTTCGCCACCACCTGCGAGGGCGACGACACCGGGACCCCCTCTTCGACGCCGACCCCGACCGGGCCCGAGCGGGTCACCTACACCGTCACCGTCAGCTGAGCCGAGGCCCGCGATGAACACGCCCCCCGACCACCCGTCCCACACCGACGACGAACTGGCCGAGTTCGACGTCACCGTGCTCCTGCGCTACGGCCTCACCGCCGCCCCCGGCCCCCGCCGCACCGCCCTCTTCGGCGACGGCGCCGCGGCCGCCGCCGTGATCCTCGACCGCCTCGGCACCCAGCCGCGCTCGGTGGCCTTCCTCGCCGAGGTGGTCCGGGCCGGAGGCCTGGCGTACACGGCGGAGCTGCCCGAGCCGTTGCCGCGCCCCGAGGCGGCAGCGGTCGTACGCGACTGGCTGGAGGCCGCCACGCAGCCAGTGCCGCGGCAGGCAATGGCGGGCGGTGCCCCCGCCGACGAGGCGGCGGCCCGCTGGCTGGGAGCCGTCGCGACGATCATCGAGGTGAAGCAGCTGACGAGGGCGCGCGCCAGGCAGAACTGAAGCGCACCCGGTGGCTAGAATCGCCCCAGGAAGATCGGGTTCGTGAACGCCGCCAGCGCCCCCGGCAGCGGCCCCGCCGCCGCCTCGTGCCGCACCTCCGCCCGGACGTACGCCGCGTAAGCAGGGGTCGTACGCCACTCGACGACCCCCGAACCGGCCACCGGCAGCGGCGCGCTGGTGAACAGCACGCCCTGGTCGGTGACGAGGCGGACCGTGCAGCGCGGGGCGCCCGTGACCTCCAGGCGGACCGTCACCGGCGTGTCCCCGGCCGCCTCCAGCCGCTCGCCGATGCCCGCGTGCTGGCCGCGACCGCCCGAGGCCGTGAACGCGAGGGACACGCTCTTCGACTCGGCGACGTACGAACGCCCCGCGCGGATGCCCTCCTGGATGGCCTCGCGGGTCAGGTCGTCGGCGAGGACGACCGTCTGGGGGAGGCCGATCACGTCCGGGTCCCGGTGGGCGTCGCTGTTGCCCATCGCCGGGATCCACTCCCGGCCGCCGCCCCGCACGGACGCCACCAGCATGCTGTCCCAGTCGGCGAGCGAGACCTCGTCGTCGGGGGTGTACGGCCCGTTCCACACCTCCACCGCGTCCGCCTCGCCGAAGCCGAACTTCCAGTTGCAGCCGATGCAGGTGGCGTGCGGGTGGGCCGGGACGACCAGGCCGCCGGCGCGGCGGATCTGCCGGGCGAAGCGGCCGAAGCGGTTATCGCGGGCCCGGTAGCGCCAGTCGACGAAGGTGCCGGGGTCGGTGCCGAGGGCCACCACGTGGCCGTTCCTCGTGGTGACCTCCTCGCCCAGCATGATCAGCAGGTCCTCGCCCGCCTCGGGCGCCCAATGGGCGTGCGCGGCATGGGTGTTGTGCTCCGAGGAGTTGATGAAGTCCAGGCCGGCGGCCCGCGCCAGCGCCGCGATCTCGGCGGGGGTGCGGCGGCCGTCGGAGTACCAGGAGTGCAGATGGCAGTCCCCGCGGTACCAGTCGCGGCCCCGGCCCTTGGCGCGCGAGGGCGGGTACGCCGGCCGGACGGCCGCGCCCGGCTCGCCGTAGGTCAGCGTGATCGTGATCTCGTACGACAGTCCCTGCGGGGAGACCGTGTACGGGCCGAGCGCGATGTGCCAGGTGCCCTCCCGCACCGGGCCCGCGAGGTACCCCGGCGTCGCGTCGTCCGCGCGGAGGAAGAACTCCGTCCGCGCGCCGCCCGACCAGCCCCGGAAGCCCCTTCCGCCCAGTTCCGTACCGCGCTCGTCGAAGATGCCGATGTCGAGGGCGTTGCCCGCGGTGCCGGCCGGGACGGACGGGCGGTCGTAGGTGTAGGCGACCCTGATCTCGCGTACGCCGGAGGGGACTTCGACGGGCACGTACACGAAGTCGGGGGAGCCGGTGGGCAGGGTGCCGCGGAGCGTCCGGGTCTCCTGGTCCCCGTCTGCCGCCCCGGCCGCTGAGGCGAAGGTCACGCTTCCCAACGTAAGCGCGGCGGCGGCTCCCGTCACGAAGAGTGCGCGTCTTCCGATGCTGTGGTGGACGTTGTCGTCGTTGGCGTCACACATGCCCCAACCGTGCCGCACGCGCGTGAACGGCCGTGGAAAGACAGGGGAATTGGTGCCCCGGGGTGAAGACCCACGCAAAGACCCACATCAAACCCCACGTAAAGATGCCGACCGGTCGGTATGGACAGATGGGCGCGAAGTCGGTACAGATGAGCCATGCGTATCTCCGTGACGATCTTCCTCACCGACGAGACGATCACCCCGACCCGGCTCGCCCGCGAGCTGGAGCAGCGCGGGTTCGCCGGGCTGTACCTGCCCGAGCACACGCACATCCCCGTCGAGCGGACCAGCCCGTACCCGGCGGGCGGCGAGCTGCCGCCCGAGTACGGCCGCACCCTCGACCCCTTCGTCGCCCTCGGCCAGGCCGCGGCGGTCACCGAGCGGCTCGGCCTGGGCACCGGCATCACGCTGGTCGCCCAGCACGACCCGATCGACCTCGCCAAGCAGGTCGCGAGCGTCGACCACCTCTCCGGCGGCCGCCTCACCCTCGGCCTCGGCTTCGGCTGGAACGTCGAGGAGGCCGCCGACCACGGCGTCGAGTGGCGCACCCGGCGCGAGCTCGTCCGGGACCGGATGGCGCTGATGCGGGCGCTGTGGAGCGAGGAGCCGACGGCGTACGAGGGGGAGTTCGGCAGCGTCCGGGCGAGCTTCGCGTACCCCAAACCCGTACAGAAGCCGCGCGGCCCGGTGGTCGGTCCGCGCACGCTGGTCGGCGGGGCGGCCGGGCCGAAACTCTTCGCGCACATCTGCGAGTACGCCGACGGGTGGCTGCCGATCGGCGGCCGCGGCCTGTCGGAGTCGCTGCCCGTGCTGCGCGCCGCCTGGGCGGACGCGGGCCGCGACCCGGCGGCCCTCCAGATCGTCCCGTACGCCGTCCACCCCTCGCCGGGCAAGCTGGCGCACTACGCCGAGCTGGGCATCGAGGAGGTCGTGGTGCAGCTGCCGCCGGCCGGGGAGGCGGAGGTGCTGGGCGTCCTGGACGACTGTGCCCGTTATCTTCCCGCCGTCGGTGACGCCGCCCGTGACACCGTGTAACGCCGGGTGGGCGGGGACGAATCGGACGGTTCCTGACTGCACTGATCACGTCGCTCGTATGCTCGAAGGATGACGACTTCCGCGACCCCCGGAACCGGCCCCACCGAGAACTCCATGCGTCGCGCCCTCAAACGCGCTCGGGACGGCGTCGCCCTCGACGCCGCCGAGGCCGCGGTGCTGCTCCAGGCCCGAGGTGAGGCCCTGGAGGACCTCACCGCGTCCGCCGCCCGCGTGCGGGACGCGGGCTTGGAGGCGGCGGGCCGCCCCGGCGTCATCACCTACTCCAAGAGTGTCTTCATCCCCCTCACCCGGCTGTGCCGGGACAAGTGCCACTACTGCACCTTCGTCACCGTCCCCGGCAAGCTGCGCCGCGAGGGGCACGGGATGTTCATGTCCCCGGACGAGGTCCTCGACGTGGCCCGCCGCGGCGCCGCCCTCGGCTGCAAGGAAGCCCTGATCACCCTCGGCGACAAGCCCGAGGACCGGTGGCCGGAGGCGCGCGAATGGCTCGACGCGCACGGCTACGACGACACGATCGCGTACGTCCGCGCCATCTCCATCCGCATCCTGGAGGAGACGGGCCTGCTGCCGCACCTCAACCCCGGCGTGCTGTCCTGGACGGACTTCCAGCGCCTCAAGCCCGTCGCCCCGTCCATGGGCATGATGCTGGAGACGACCGCCGAGCGGCTCTGGTCCGAGCCCGGCGGCCCGCACTACGGCTCCCCGGACAAGGAGCCCGCCGTACGGCTGCGGGTGCTCGAGGACGCCGGCCGTTCCTCCGTCCCCTTCACGTCCGGCATCCTCATAGGGATCGGCGAGACGTACGAGGAGCGGGCGGAGTCGCTGTTCGCGCTGCGGAAGGTGTCCCGGGCCTATCACTCGATCCAGGAACTGATCATCCAGAACTTCCGCGCCAAGCCGGACACCGCGATGCGCGGCATGCCGGACGCGGAACTGGACGAGCTCGTCGCCACGGTGGCGGTCGCCCGGCACATCATGGGCCCGTCGGCCTGTCTCCAGGCCCCGCCGAACCTCGTGGACTCCGAGTACGAGCGGCTGATCGGCGCCGGCATCGACGACTGGGGCGGGGTGTCCCCGCTGACCATCGACCACGTCAACCCGGAACGCCCCTGGCCCCAGATCGAGGAACTGTCCGAGAGGTCGGCCGCCGTCGGCTTCGAACTGCGCGAACGCCTGTGCGTGTACCCCGAGTTCGTGCAGCGCGGCGAGCCCTGGCTGGACCCGCGGCTGCGCCCGCACGTACGGGCGCTCGCGGACCCGGAGACCGGCCTCGCCCGCCCGGACGCCGTCGTCGAGGGGCACCCGTGGCAGGAGCCGGAGGAGGCGTTCACCGCGTCCGGCCGTACGGATCTCCATGTGTCGATCGACACCGAGGGCCGTACGTCCGACCGCCGCGACGACTTCGACGAGGTGTACGGCGACTGGGCCGCCCTGCGCGAGGCGGCCGTCCCCGGCATGGTGCCGGAGCGCATCGACACGGACGTACGCGCGGCGCTGGCGACGGCGGCGGACGACCCGACCCGCCTCACCGACGAGGAGGCCCTCGCCCTGCTGCACGCGGACGGCCCGGCGCTGGACGCGCTCACCCGCATCGCCGACGACGTCCGCAAGTCGATGGTCGGCGACGACGTCACCTACATCGTCACGCGGAACATCAACTTCACCAACGTCTGCTACACCGGCTGCCGCTTCTGCGCCTTCGCCCAGCGCCGCACGGACGCCGACGCCTACACCCTCTCCCTGGACCAGGTCGCCGACCGCGCCCAACAGGCCTGGGAGGTGGGCGCGGTGGAGGTCTGCATGCAGGGCGGCATCCATCCCGACCTGCCCGGGACGGCGTACTTCGACATCGCGAAGGCGGTCAAGACCCGCGTCCCCGGCATGCACGTGCACGCCTTCTCCCCGATGGAGGTCGTGAACGGCGCGACGCGCACGGGCATGTCCATCCGCGAGTGGCTCACGGCCGCGAAGGAGGCCGGCCTCGACTCCATCCCCGGCACGGCCGCCGAGATCCTCGACGACGAGGTCCGCTGGATCCTCACCAAGGGCAAGCTGCCGACGGCCACCTGGATCGAGGTCGTCAGCACGGCCCACGAGCTGGGCATCCGCTCGTCCTCGACGATGATGTACGGCCACGTGGACCAGCCGAGGCACTGGCTGGGGCACCTGCGCACGCTGGCCGGCATCCAGCAAAGGACGGGCGGCTTCACGGAGTTCGTCACCCTCCCCTTCATCCACACGAACGCGCCGGTGTATTTGGCCGGCATCGCCCGCCCCGGCCCGACCATGCGGGACAACCGGGCGGTGACGGCGATGGCCCGTCTGCTGCTCCACCCGCACATCCCCAACATCCAGACCAGCTGGGTGAAGCTGGGCACCGAGGGCGCGGCCGAGATGCTCCGCTCCGGCGCGAACGACCTCGGCGGCACCCTCATGGAGGAGACCATCTCCCGCATGGCGGGCTCCTCCTACGGCTCGTACAAGTCCGTCAAGGACCTGATCGAGGTGGCGGAGGCGGCCGGCCGCCCGTCGAAGCCGCGGACGACCCTGTACGGGGAGGTCTCCGAGGAACGGCAGCGGGCGGCGGCAGTGTCGGACGGGCATCTGCCGGAGTTGTTGCCGGTGTTGGACTGACCCGGGCTCCGGCCGGACGGTAGGAAGGGCCGGTCGGGCGCCCTGATCCGGCGGCGAGGGGGACGAAGCGTCCGGAGCAGGCCTGGTACGACGGGCGGGCGCTGGCCGAGTCCACGAAGACGCTCGCCTGGCGGTACGCGGTGGGCGGGGCCCCGTTCCCGGGGGGCGGGGTGAGGTGGGATCCGGCGTCGACGGGCTCACAGTACGATGATCGGACCCTCGATACGGGGGTCGCACAGCTGTCTGTCCGTCGCTGAGGAGATGCGTGCCCGTGCCTGCCCGACGGCTTCCCTCGTGGGTCTGGGTGACCGGCCTGACGGTGGGCGCGGTTGTGGCGGTCTCCGTCCTGGCCGTGGAGGCGGACAAGGGGCCGCACCCGACCGCCACGGCCGCCCGACCGACCGCTTCGGCGGGCGTCCAGCCCACGCCCACCAAGTCCGCGGCGCCGGCCGCGGTGCCGGACGGCTCCGGCACCGGGCGGCGCATCGTCTACTCCCTGGGGCAGAAGCGGGTCTGGCTGGTCGACGCGAGCGACGCGTCCCGCCGTACCTTCGCGGTCTGGCCGGGCACGGTCGATCCCGGCCCGGGCACCTACACGGTCGGTACCCGCACGGACGCGACGACGGGCTCGGACGGCGTGCAGATCGAGCACATCGTCTACTTCGCCACCGCGTCCGGCGTCAACATCGCCTTCTCCAGTGCCGTGGACGGCTCCTCGCCGCCCCCGCCGGCCGCCGGTGTCCAGACGGGCGGCATCCGCATGAAGACGGCCGACGGGGACGCGCTGTGGACGTTCGGGGAGACGGGGACGACGGTCGTGGTGGTCAGCTAGCGGAGCGGGTGCCCGCGTCCCCGAGCGGCAGGTTCACCACCAGCAGCACGACCCCGCTGAACACGAACGCCCGCGTCGCCGCGTCCAGCCCGTTCCAGTCCCCGGACTGCCACATCGAGAACCACTCACCGCCGATCGCGATGAACCCGGCACCGAACAGCAGCATGACCATCAGCAGGCCGTACGTCGAGATCCGCCGGGCACCCGCGTGATCCCTCCGCACCCACAGCCACGTCCCGTACAGCAGGACGAGCGCGGCGACCGTCTCCCACACGATGATCGCGACATAGGCCGCGTCCTGAAGTCCCTTGCTGGTGATGGCTCTCCACATCAGGTCGTCGTCCTTGAACGTCGTATCCATGGCGAGCACATGCTGCACGAACTGCTGATTGGTTCCGAAGTCGGTGATGTTCCCGAAGGCGACGAGCGCCATGTAGAGGGCGACGGAGGCGGTGAGGAGGGTGGCGGTGAGGGAGAGAGCGCTGCGTGAGGTTGTAGTGGCCATGGCGGCCATCTTTCCTGCCCGATGCGGGATCCCGGTACCGATTGAGCCAGACTGGTGCCGGACGGGATTCGCGAGTGAGGACGCCGAACTGGCCTTGTACCACGCGTACTTGGGGAACTACTCGGTGTCCTTGGGGTGACGGGTGGACGCGTACACGAGATGGACCGTGCGCCGCGCTTCGTCGACGAGGTAACGCACGCGACCGCCTGCCGTCACCTCGTACTCCCACTGCGGATACTCCTGGCCGCCGAGGTTGCCCGCGGCCAGACGACCGCGCAGCCGATGCTGACGGTCCGGATCCGCTAGGGACAGAGGGTCGCTGCGCAGTGCCTCGAAGTAGCGCCGTGTGTTCCCCGGAGCCTCCGCACCCAGCTCGCCCCATCCCTTCGCCGCCTCGTTCGTCGCGAACCGCAGGCGCCATTCCTCGCCCACCGGCGGCGGGGAGACGTCGTCGCCACGCTTCGGGCTCACGGGGCGGTCACCTCGCCGTGGTCCTCGTCCGGCAGCCGACGGTTGAGCTGCGCGGTGAGCTCGGGGTTGGCGAGGACACGTGCCGTCGCGCGCCATTCGACGACGACCCGGTGGAGATTGCCATGGACGTCCAGCTGGGCCGCGTCGTGCGTAGCCTCGATGAGCTCGGCCACGAACTGCTTCAACTCGTCCGCCGACAGATGACGGACCCACGGGAAGACCGAGGGGAGCGCGCGCACTATGGCCCGCTCACCGGCATCGCTGCGGACGAGGGCGGCGAGAAGACGCGCCGTGATGTCCGCCGTCTCCTCGCGCTGCTGATCGTGGCGTGCGGTCGTCAGATAGAGGTCCTCGCCGTCCCGGCGGGTGATGTGCACACGCTGAATCCGGTCAAGCGTATCGGCGACACGCTTCGAATTCTTCGAGAGCTCGGAGAAGGCGACAGTGGGAGTGGACATGATCCGACGGTACTTCGGAACGTATTCCGAAGTCAATCGAGGGGGTGCTGACTGGGTGCTCAAGCCTCTGCCAGACTTCAGGGCGGACGTGTTACGGGGGTGGGACGGATGGGATCGACGCGGCCGTCGATGCAGGAGCTGATCCGGCAGCGCAGGCGGGCCGGGTTTGTGGGGCGGAGCGACGAGCGGGCCGTGTTCCGGCGGAACCTCGACCTGGCGCCGGAGGACGAGCGTCATCGATTCCTGTTCCACGTGCACGGCAATGCGGGCGTCGGGAAAACCTTCCTGTTGAGGGAGTGGGAGCAACTCGCCAGGGAGAAGGGGGCGCTCACCGCTTACGTCGACGAGAGCGTCGGGAGCGTGCCGGAAGCGATGGCGGCGATCAGTCGTCAACTCGGCGGTCAAGGCCACAAGTTCAAGGAGCTGGAGCGGTTGCTCGCCGCGCACCGGGAGCGGCGGCACGAGGCGGAGGCGGCCGCCGTCGCCACGCTTGAACCGGAACCGGAGGGGCCGTCCGTAGGCAGCATGGCGGTGGCGCGGGCTGGGCTGGCTGGGCTGGGGATGGTGCCGGGAGTGGGCGCATTCGTAGGTGCTCTCGACGCTGCTCAACTCGCCCAGGGAGCAGACCGGTTGCGAGCCGGCCTGAGCACACGCTTCCGGAGCCAGGAGGATGTGCAGTTGGTCCTGTCCCCGGAGCGCGTGCTCACACCGGTGCTGCTGAGCGAACTGTCCGACGCGGCGGCCGCGGCACCGTGGATCGTCCTGTTCTTCGACACGTACGAGCGGACGGGACCGTTCCTCGACGGGTGGCTCCACGAGGTGATGACGAGCGACCTGCATGGCACCCTGCCTGCAACGGTCGTCTTGGTGACGGCGGGCCAACGCCCCTTCGACACCGCCCGCTGGGGCGCCTTCGCGGACTTCATGACGGACGTACCGCTCGGCCCGTTCACGGAGGCGGAGGCGCGGGGGCTGCTGGCGGCCAAAGGAGTCGTGTCCGAGCCCGTCGTGGAGGAGGTGCTGCGCCTTACGGGCGGACTGCCGGTGCTGGTCTCGACGCTTGCCGAGGCGCGGCCCGCCGACCCCGAGGACGTCGGGGATCCGAGCGCGGACGCCGTGGAGAGGTTCCTCAAGTGGGAGCGGGATCCGGTACGGAGGGCGGTTGCGCTCGCGTGTGCGCTGCCTCGGCGGATGGACGTGGACGTGTTCAGGGTCGTCGTGGACTGCCCGGCCGAGCAACTCGACGAGCTGTACGGATGGTTGAGGGGCATCCCCTTCGTCAGCGAGCGGGGTGAGGGGGCGCAGTACCACGACGTCGTACGGGCTCCGATGCTCCGTTTGCAGCGACTGCGCTCGCCACGGGACTGGACCGGGCGGCACATACGACTTGCCGAGGCGTTCGGCCGATGGCGTGCCGAAGCCGAAGCGGAACTGGCACCGGACGAGTTGTGGAGAGACGAAGGGTGGCGGGAGATACGGCTCGCCGAGTTGTACCACCTGCTGTGCGCGAGGCCCCGGAGCGTGCCGCCGACCGTGTTGAGGGAACTCGTGGACGCGTGTGGCGGGGGCGAGGTGGTGGTGCGGCGGTGGGCGCAGGCACTGACGCAGGCGGGGGAGGACGCGGATGCGGAGAGGGCCAAGGGCTGGGGCAGTGAGGTACTCGCGGCACTGGATCGGGGCGGAGTCATCAACGTTCTGGGAGTGCTCCTGGCGAAGGGCCGCCTCGACGCACGGGGACGAGCCAAGGCACACGGACTGCGGGGCGCCGAGTTCGGCAGTGTCGGCGATCACGCGACAGCGTTGACCCAGTTCGATCGAGCCGTCGAACTCGATCCGGAATCGGCGCCGGCGTACGAGGGCAGGGCGGTCGCTCGGGCGCACCTGGGCGACTACGCCGGGGCTATCACTGATCTTGACCGGGCCGACGGCCTGGCCCCGGGCAAGGCCAGGACCCTCAGTCTGCGCGGGGACTACCGCCGAGTGATGGGGGACTTCGTATTGGCTGTGAGAGATCTGGACAGGGTGGTCGAACTCGATCCGACGAGAGAGACGGCGTGGGCTTCCCGAGGAGTAGCCCGGCACATGCTTGGTGACACCGGCGCAGCTGTCTCGGATCTCGACCGGGCCCTGGAGTTGGATTCGGGCTATGTCTGGGCTTTGGTGCGCAGGGCGCGCGTCTGGCGGTCGCGCGGCGATCAGGAGCGGCGCCTTGCCGATCTGGACCGTGCCGTCGCCCTGGGGCCCGATGCGCCCTGGGTGCTCTGCGAGCGAGGTGACGCCCTCTCTGGCGCCGGCCGTCAGGAGCGCGCCCTCGCCGACTACGACCGGGCCATCGCCCTCGACGGCGAGTACGCCTCGGCCTACGCAAGTCGCGGTGCATGCCGAGCGGGTATGGGGAATCCGGCCGAGGCACTCACTGACCTGGACCGTGCCCTCGAAATCGACCCGGAGTACGTATGGGCGTTCTGGCAGCGAGCGAGGGTGCACCACGCACTCGGTTCACGCGATCGGGCGTCCGCTGATATCCAACGGGCTCTGGAAATCGACCCTGATCACTGGATGGCACAACGCATTCGCTTCCGCATCGAGGCGCGACGCCTGTTGAATGATGAGACGTGGAGCCACCTCGCCCGGCTCAGGGATTGGCTGGAGGCGACGCTCTCGGAACCGAATGACCCCGACCGCGTGCCGACGGCGTTGGGGTTCCCGGACGAGATGGCCGAAGAGCTCGAAACTTACCTCGACCTCCCGGCCGCCGACCGAGCCGACATCGCCCAGCGCCTCACCGACCTCATAAATGGGCGTGACGACTTTCTTGATGCCTTCAACTGACGCTCAGCGCCCCGCGTACGCCACGAACTCAGTCCAGGCGCCGTCCGCGAACGCGAGACGTGCGCCTTCGCTGTTCTTGGAGTCGCGTACGAGGACGGCCGCGTCGGCGGGGGCTATGGCGACCTCGACGCACTCAGGGCCGTCGTTGCTGCTGTAGCTGCTCTTGAACCACTCCGGCGTGGTGGTCATGTCTCTTCTCCCATGACTTTCTCGATGAAGGCCAGCGACTCCCGGGGCGAGAGGGCCTGCGCCCGGATCATTCCATAGCGCATATCCAGGATCTGGGCTTCTCGTGGATCACTGAACACGCGGTTGTACAGCTGGCCCTCGGAGTGCCCCAGCGTCTTGCCGTCCCGGAGTTTCAGCACCTGGAGCGGACCGCCCAGGCCCGCGTGGTCGTCGCGGTCCGTGGTCATCACCTGAACCTCCACGTGCCGCAACTTGCTGATCTCCAACAGGTGTTCGAGCTGTTGTCGCAGCACCATTCTGCCCCCGATGGGCCGCCGTAGCGTCACCTCCTCCAGCACGAAGGTGAGCAGCGGCGCGGGCACGCGCTCGAAGATCCGCTGTCGTGCCACCCGTGCGGCGACGTAGCGATCGATCTCGTCCTCCGTGTACGCGGGCCGCCGCCTCCCGTACAACGCGCGTGCGTACTCCGGTGTCTGGAGCAGACCGTGCATGTTGTGGTTGGCGTAGGCACCGAGCTCGACGGCCTCATCCTCCAACTTCGCCAGATCCCGCACCTTCTTCGGATACCGCGCCCGCTCCACGTCCTCCTTCATCGCGGAGAGCTTTCCGCCCGCCCCGAGCACCTCGTCGGCCTTGTCCAGGAAGTCGGGCTTCGGGACCCGCCGCCCGCGCTCCACCGACGAGACCATCTCCTCGCCGTACCCGATAGCCGCACCGAGTTCCGACTGTCGTAGCCCCGCCGCCTCCCGCCACACCTTGACCTGACGGCCGACCGTCTTGAGTACGGCCGCGGCCTCCTCGTCCTCCACGCCACCACCCACCTCTCGCGTACGAGCCGTACGACTCCGGACAGCACCCGGACAGTCGCGCTCCGTACTGACGTCAGTGCTGTTCAGGGTAGGCGGAAGCGACCACGCTGAGTGACGTGAACCAGGAAATCACTCAAGCCGCAATCGCAGTGCGGCACTTCACGCTGCTGCTGTCCGCGACGCGTCGGGGCGCCCGCCTCGCCCGTCTGCTCACGGAACGTCAACTCGCGGACTGGCGCGAGCCGTCCGAGGCCGCCGAGCACATCGTGGCCGAGCTGGCGTCGAACGCCGTCCTCCATGGGCGTGTTCCGGGACGGGACTTCCGGCTGAGGCTGAAGCTGTACGCCGACGGCACCCTCCGCATCGAGGTGACCGACGCCAGGGGCGACCGGCTCCCGCAGACCTCGGACCCGGTCGACGACGACGTGGAATCGGGCCGTGGGCTACGGATCGTCGCGGCATACGCGGACCGTTGGGGTGTCGACGAGGGGCCGGGCCCCTGCAAGACGGTCTGGGCCGAACTGACCCCGGATCGCACGGACCGGTGACTCGGCCGGGCCCGACGCCAAAGACGAAGAACCGGCCGGCTTCCTGGCCCACCGACTCGCCGCCCTCCTGCCGCCGCCCTTCGACACCGGTCCGGAGCCCACCCGCTCCGACCCCTTCCAGAACTGCGACGGCTGCGACCGGGCGTTCCGAGCCCCGCGCCCAGGCCGGTGCCGCGCCCGGCGGCCGTGGCGGCATAGGAAGTCCGGAAGCGACCCCCGTGACAAGCGCTGCCCGAGCACCGCGCCACCAACTCCGCCGGTACCGTACGAGAACCGAGTCACCCGCACCGGAGGCCACCGTGAGCGCCCAGACCGACGGCCCGTACGGACCGCTGATCCCCACGCCCGAACTGACCCCGGCCGCGCTGCGGGCGGCGGTCACGCGCATCGCCCCGAGCCGCGTTCCGGCTCTCACGCAGCACCTCTTCGAAGCCACCGCGAACGCGCAGCAGACACAGAGCCTCGCGCCTCTGCGGGCCTTCGTGCACTCGTGGGCCGTGTTCGTGGCGATCGAACGGCATCCGGAGCGTGCCGCGCGGCTGCGTGAGCTGGAGCGCATCGTGGACGCAGGAGAGCAGGACCCGGCGGAGGCCATGGCGCAGATCCGCGCGATCCGGGAGACTGCCGAGGCGGAGGCAGGCCTGTGAGGGACTGGGCATGGACCCTCCGCATTGCGACCTGGTACGGCTGAAACCGGCCACGACCACCCCACCCACTCCAGGCATACCGAATCGCCCCCTGAACCGACCGTCCCCGTTCGATTACAGTGCTGAGCCGTCGTACGTACGCACGGGTGCCCTGGGAGGTCTTGGTGAGTGCGACAACCGGGGCTGTCTGGGGCCGGGCCGAGCAGCAGGACTTCCGTGGCCGGGTGCGCGGCACGCTGCTCGGTGCTGCCCTCGGAGACGCCCTCGGCGCGCCCGTGGACGGGCTCGGGCTGGCGGAGATCCGGGAGGAGTACGGGGCGGAGGGGCTGCTCGATCTCGGGTTCGGGTACGGGCGGCGCGGCGCGGTCAGTCACCTCACGCAGCTCACCCTGTTCACCGTCGACGGGCTGATACGCGCCCAGGTGCGCCGCGACACCGGGGCCTGGCATCCGCCCACCGACGTGCACCGGGCGTATCTGCGCTGGTTCGCCACCCAGCGCGACTGGGGGCCCGACGAGCGGCGCAAGGACGACGGGTGGCTCGCGCGGGAGGAGTGGCTGTATGCGAGGAGGGATCCCCCCCGGTCCCTGCTGCTCGGGCTCGGCGACGACACCATGGGGACCCTGGACTCGCCCAAGAACGCCGGTGAGGCCGGTCCGGAGGCTGCCGCCCGGTCCGCGCCCTTCGGGCTGCTGGTGGGCTGGGAGCCGCAGCTCGTCGTACAGCTCGCCGTGGAGTGTGCCGCGCAGACCCACGGGCATCCCACCGCGTGCCTGGCCGCCGGCGCGTACGCCGTGATCGTGCACTCGCTCGCCCGCAGCGAGAGTCTCGACGGAGCCGTGCAGCGGGCGCTCGCGCTGCTCGCCGTCCGGCCCGGGCACCAGCCCGTGTCGGACGGGCTGCAGCACGCGCTGGGCGCCGTACGGCAGGGGATGCCGGATGCCGCCCGGGTCGAGGAGCTTATCGGGAACGGTACGGCGGAGGGGCTGCTGTCCGCCGCCGTGTACTGCGCGCTCGTGGGGGAGGACGTACGGCACGGTCTGTGTCTCGCGGTCAACCACGACGGGCCGTCCGCCGCCGCGGGCGCGCTCACCGGCGGCCTGCTCGGCGCCCTGCACGGCGAGACGGCCCTCCCGCCGGCCTGGCTGGCCGAGCTGGAGGGCCGTCCCACTCTGCTGGAACTGGCGGACGACTTCGCGATGGAGATGACCCAGGGGCCCGCACTGCACGGCCCGGCCGGGTCGTCTCCCGGGTGGCTCGCCCGCTATCCGCGGGCGTGACCTCAGTCCTTGACCGGTGCCGGCACCACCTTGTCCATGGGATCCGCCGGCGTCGGGATCGCCGCGGCGCCGGCGGTCCCGTCCCCGTCCGTGTTGATCGTCTCGATGATCGCGAGGCGTTCCGGGGTGTCCTCCGGCTTGAGGAAGCCGATGAGGATGTAGAGGACCAGGGAGACGGCCAGCGGGATCGACACCTGGTACTGGAGCGGGACGCCGCCGTCGACGTTCCAGTTGATCGGGTAGTTGACCAGCCAGAAGGCGAGCAGACCCATGGACCAGCTGGTGAGCGCGGCCGTCGGGCCCGAGCGGCGGAACGGTCGGAGCAGGCCGAGCATCATCGGGATGGCCATCGGGCCCATCAGGCCGGCGACCCACTTGATGACGACGGTGATGATGTCCTTGAAGGCGGGGGAGTTGACCTGGGTGGCCGCCGCCATCGACAGACCGAGGAAGACGACCGTCGCGAGCCGCGCCGCGATCAGCCCCGAGCGCTGGCTCCAGCTCCGGGCCCGGGTCGAGATCACCGGCGCCACGTCCCGGGTGAAGACGGCGGCGATCGCGTTGGCGTCGGAGGAGCACATGGCCATGGTGTGGGAGAAGAAGCCGACGATGACCAGGCCCAACAGGCCGTGCGGCAGGAGCTGTTCGGTCATCAGGCCGTAGGAGTCGGAGCCGTCCGGCTTCTGGGACTCCACCAGCAGCGGCGACATCCACATGGGGTAGAAGAGGACCAGGGGCCAGACCAGCCAGAGAACCGCCGACAGCCTCGCCGAGCGCTCGGCCTCGCGGGGGCTGGAGGTGGCCATGTAGCGCTGGGCCTGGTTGAGCATGCCGCCGTTGTACTCGAAGAGCTTGATGAAGAGGAAGGCCAGCAGGAACACCGCGCCGTAGTCGGCGACCAGCGGCTTCTCGTGGCCCTGCAGCGCCGGCTGGTCCCAGGCGTCGATGAATCCGATGTTCCTGTCACCGAGTTCCATGACCACGGCGACGAACATCGCGACCCCGGCGAGGAGTTGGATGACGAACTGGCCCAGCTCGGTCAGCGCGTCCGCCCACAGGCCGCCGATCGTGCAGTAGACCGCCGTGATGGTGCCGGTGATGAGGATGCCCTGGTTGAGCGAGATACCGGTGAAGACCGACAGCAGGGTCGCGATCGCCGCCCACTTCGCGCCGACGTCGACGATCTTCAGCAGCATGCCGGACCAGGCCAGGGCCTGCTGGGTCTTGAGGTCGTAGCGGTTCTTCAGGTACTCCAGCGGCGAGGCGACATGGAGTCGCGAACGCAGCCGGTTGATGCGCGGGGCGAACAGCTTCGAGCCGATGGCGATGCCGAGCGCGATGGGGAAGGACCAGGTCACGAAGGACGTCACGCCGTAGGTGTAGGCGATGCCCGCGTACCCGGTGAACATCACCGCGCTGTAGCCCGACATGTGGTGGGAGATGCCGGAGAGCCACCAGGGCATCTTGCCGCCGGCCGTGAAGAAGTCGCTGACGTTGTCCACCCGCTTGTGCGACCAGACGCCGATTGCGACCATCACGCCGAAGTAGCCGATGAGCACGGCCCAGTCGAGACTGTTCATGTGCCCCCTTCCAGGGTCCGTGGCCAGGGTCAGGCATGTGAACAATGGGTTCGGTGGCATGCCCACGGCAAGCAAGCGGATGGTCAAGAGCACGTAAAAATGTTCTGAGAGCTGTTCCTGATTTACGTATATGAACCCGAGGTTGGCTGAAAAGGATCAGGTCAGCGCATCAGCTCCCCCGCGTTCACCAGCAGCGACTGCCCCGTGATCGCCCGCGACCGGTCCGAGGCCAGAAACACCGCCGCGTCCGCCACGTCCGCGTCCGAGGCGAGCTCGGGCAACGCCATCCGGCCACTCAGCCGCTCCAGCACCTCCGCCTCCGGCACGCCCTCCGTCTGCGCCGTGAACTGGACGTACGCCCGCACCGGCGGACCCCACATCCAGCCCGGCAGCACCGTGTTGACCCGGATGCGGTACGGCCCGAGCTCCCGCGCCAGCGAGTACATCGCGCTGGTCAGCGCCCCCTTCGACGCCGCGTACGCCGCCTGCCGCACCTGCGACGGAGCCGCCACCGCCGACTGCGTACCGATGAACACCACCGACCCCCCGCCCGTTTTCAGCCCCGGCAGACAGGCCCGCGTCATCCGCAGCGTCCCCAGCAGGTTCACGTCGATGACGGACTGCCAGGTCGTGAAGTCGGCGTCCTCCAGGCCGCCGAAGTAGCTGTCCCAGGCCGCCACATGGACCACCGCGTCGATCCGCCCGAACCGCTCCCGTGCCAGCTCCGCCAGCGCCCCGCACTGCCCCTCGTCGGTGACGTCGGTCGCCCGGTACGCCGTGTGCGCCCCGTCCGGATCGATTTCGGCCGCGCTCTTGGCGAGGTTCACCTCCGTCCGCGCCCCCAGCACCGCGTTCCCGCCGTCCCGTACGACGGCCGCCGCGACCTGACGGCCGAGCCCGGCCCCGACTCCCGACACGACGACGGTCTTGCCCGAGAGCAGTGACATGAGGTCCTCCCCGACTCTGGCGGATTATCTGACGGAGCGTCAGAGTATGGGCGACCGCAGGAGGACGGAAGGGACGACGGAAGGGGAATGCCCATGTCCGAGGACACCCGCAGCGAGACGTACGCCGACCTGGCCGCCGTGGGGCCGTACGGAGTCCGCCCCGGCCACGCGCTGATCACCATGGTCGAACCGCACCCGGGCCACGAGTACGCCTACAACCGCTGGTACGAGGACGACCACTACTACGCCGGTGCGATGGCCATGCCCTGGATGTACGCCGGCCGCCGCTGGGTGGCGACCCGCGACCTCCAACTCCTGCGCCGCCCCGAGAAGTCGGCGATCACCGAGCCGGTCACCGCCGGCTGCTACCTCTCCACGTACTGGATCACCGACGGCCGCTACGACGACCACATGCGCTGGACCGTCGCCATCAACAAGCGCCTCAACCGCGACGGCCGCGTCTACCGGGACCGTACGCACGTCTTCACGGCGTTCCAGGACCACGAGGCGACGGTGTACCGGGACGGAGCGGCGGGCCCGAGGGACTTCCACGCCCTCGACCACCCCTACGCCGGCCTGGTCCTCCAGGTCGTCGACGCCGAGTCCGCCGAGCAGCGGGCGGAGCTGCTGGAGTGGCTGGTCTCCCGGCACCTCCCGAAGCGGGTGGGGGGCTCGCCCTCGGCCCTGGTGACCGTCTTCCGGCCGACCCCGCTGCCCGGCGACCGCATGACGTACGTCAAGCAGGTCGAGGGCGTCGACACCCGCCTGACCCTGCTGTGGTTCCTGGAGACGGACCCGAGGGAATGCTGGGAGGCGTACTTCGCAGGGCTGGAGGAGACGGTGGGGGAGTCGGGCCTGGGGAGGGTGGAGCTGCTGGCGCCTTTCGTCCCGACGGTTCCGGGGACGGACAAGTACGTGGACCAGCTGCGCTGACCTCAAGCCCCACTCCGACCCACGGTCACCTATCGCCGAAATGATGCGAACGCGTGTGCCTGTGATCACTGATCGGGGTGATCGCTGTGGGATCTGGGGGCGTGTGTGCGGCTGTCGTACGTATGGTCCCTCGGAGGGTTCGGGACGGCACAGTGTCCCGGCCGGGGAACCGTGCGGGGGCGGGATGGCGCAGGTGGGGGTGGCTGCGGAGGGCGGGCATGCCCGGTACACCTACCGGCTGCGCGTGTCGTCCGCCGCCCGCACCGCCCTGGCGGCGGAGTGGGACCGATGTCGGTGGGTGTGGAACGAGTGCGTCGCCAAGTCCCAGGCCGTATACCTGCACAACAAGGCCGCAGGTCAGAAGGCCACGTGCGGCCCGGCTCAGCTCGACAGGATGCTGACCGAGGCCCGCGCCCGTACGCCGTGGCTGCGTGAGGGCTCGTCGGTTCCCCAGCAGCAGGTCATCCGTGACTTCGGCCGCTCCCGCGCCAAAGCGCACAAGGACATCCACGAGCGCCTGCCCATGGCGCGCCGGGCCGGGATGCCCACGTACAAGACGAAGCGCGAGGCGCTGCCGAGCCTCAACTACACGCGGCGCGGTTTCCGGTTGAAGGACGGCCGGCTGCACCTGGCGGGCGGCATCGTCGTGGCGGTGGTGTGGTCGCGGGCCCTTCCGGCTGAGCCGTCCTCGGTGCGCGTGTACCAGGACAGCCTCGGGCACTGGTACTGCTCTTTCGTCGTCCCCGCCCAGGTCCAGCCCTTGCCGCAGACCGGCTACGCACTCGGCGTCGACTGGGGCGTGAAGGAGACCGCGACCACCACGTCCGACACGCACGACCTGCCACATCCCGAGCACGGCAGGAAGGCCCAGACCAAGGTGACGCGGTACGACCGGATGATGGCCCGCCGCAAGCCGAAGAAGGGCCGACCCGGATCGAAGGGCTACCGCGAAGCGAAGAAACTGCGGGCCAAGGCATACAAAAAGGTCGCCAGGCAGCGTGAGGACACCGGCCGCAAGTGGGCCAAGAAGGTGGTCCGTGACCACGACGCCATCGCTGTCGAGGACTTCCGCCCGAAGTTCCTGGCCAAGACCACCATGGCCCGCAAGGCCGCCGACGCCGCCATCGGCGCCACCAAGGCCGCTCTGATCGAGATGGGCCGCAAGCACGGGCGGGACATCCGCCTCGTACACCCCGCGCACACCACAATGGACTGCGCGCACTGCGATGCGAGAGCCAAGCACGCACTGCCGCTGGGTGAGCGCACCTACACCTGCACCGCGTGCGGAACCGTGTCCCCACGGGACAAGAACTCCGCACGCGTGATGCTCGTCCGGGCTGGTCTCAACCCGGCTGGTGCTGATGGCGGAAGACCTCCTGGAGCGCTGCTCCAGAAGGCGGCCTGAGCCAGGAATCCCCTCCCTTCAGGGAGGGGAGGATTCAATTCAACTCGTCGGGGCACGGCGTCCCCCGCGGCACCGTATAAGGCGCGGCAAGCCGGTACTCTCCCGCTCGCGGGGCGATCAACATCGTCCACTTGTCGCCCTCCGCGTCCTCCTCCGTCTCCATCAGGCAGCCGTTGACGTTGTCGTACGTCTTCGGCGTCCCGTCGGCCCGGTCCTTGGAGGCGTCCGTCTCCTGCGGCGGCTTCAGCTTGTTGCCCTCGGCGTCGACGATGCTCAGCCACGGCGAGTACGGGATCCGGATGAGAATCCGCCCCGCCTTCTTCACCTGCATGGTCATCTCGCCCTGCGCGGCCCGCTCGACCACGGCGTTCGGCTCGGCCAGCGGCGCCGGGTCGGTCACCCGGAACAGCTGCCAGTTGGCGTCGCCCCAGATCTGCTTCAGATACGGCATGCCCCGCTGCACCAGCTGCCGCTCGCGCTCGCCTCCGTCGCCGTCCGGCGTGTCCTTCGGCAGGACCACGAAGTGCACGGCCCAGCGCCCCAGCCATTCGTGGTAGTTCGCCGAGTTGAGGGTGTCGTCGTAGAAGAGCGGGTTGCGTTCCATGTCGGCCTGGCGGTTCCAGCCACGGGCCAGGTTGACGTACGGGGCGAGCGCGGAGGCCTCGCGGTGAGAGGCGGCCGGTACGACCTCCACCCGGCCCTTCTCGGCGCCGACCTCCTGGAGTTCGTTCACGAGCGGCGCCAGCTCACGCGCCCAGGACGCCGTCGGGGTCGTATGGACGACGTCGTCGACCGACTTGAAGCCGATCCACGTGGTGAAGCCGGCGAAGGCCACCACGATGGCGTACCACTTGCGGGTGCGCGGCACCGCGAACGGCAGCGCGGCCACCAGGGCCACCCCCGCGAACAGCATCGCGAGCCGCGAGATGTTGGAGCCGATCTGCGAGCTGACCAGCCACACCAGGACGATCGAGAGGGCGTACACCCCGGCCGTGAGCCGGACCGTCTTCCACTCGCGCGGGACGAGGAAGAGCACGAAGAGGGCGTACAGCAGCGGCAGGATCACCGAGCCGATCTTCATCGGCTGGGTACCGGCGAAGGGGAACAGCCAGGCGGACACCGCCACGACCGCCGAGGGCGCCAGACCCAGCGCCCAGGCGCCCGGCCGGCGCTTCTGCAGGAACAGCGCCGCCGCCACGAGCCCCACGAACAGGCCCGCCACCGGCGACGCCATGGTCGCGAGCGCGGCCAGCGGGGCCGCGCACAGGGCCTTCGCCCAGCGTTTGTAGCGCCAGCGGTACGGCCAGCAGAACACGACGGCGACCGCGCCCAGCGCGAACATCGTGCCGAGCCCGAACGTCACCCGCCCCGACGCCGCGTTGCACAGGAACGCGAACACGCCCGCGAGCGAGGCCCACAAGGGGTTCTTCACCGAGCGGCTGCGGATGAGGACCATCGTCAGCAGTCCGGCCGAGATCGTCCCCGCGATCATCATCGTCGTACGGACACCGAGAACCGACATCAGATACGGCGACACCACGCTGTACGACACCGGGTGCATCCCGCCGTACCAGGCCAGGTTGTACGCCGAGTCCGGATGCCGGCCGACGAACTCGGCCCACGCGTCCTGCGCCGCGAGGTCGCCGCCACTGTTGGCGAATGTGAAGAACCAGACGACGTGCAGGGCGCCGGAGAGGGCGGTGACGGAAAGGACGGGGTGGCGCAGGAGGCGCTCGCGGAGGGCGAGGAAGGCGGTTCTGAACCTGGAACCGAACCTGGAGCTGGGACCGAATCTCGAACTGAACCCGGATCCGACCGTGGAGGGTCTACGGCCGTGCTCGTGATCCTCCGTGTCCGGTGCGGGCTCGCGTATTCGCGGGCCGGCTCCCGGGCCCGGATCGGTGTCGTCGGTGCGTGTCGGCTCCGCTGTGGCCACCTGAAGGCACTCCCCGTGGTGTCCCGTCTTCTGTTCTCGGCCGCGTCCCGTGAGCGACCTGCCCCGATTCGTGACGCTAGCACGCACACCGCCGACCGGAACCCGGGCGGGCGCCGGTCGGCGGCGTATGCGGCGCACTTATGGGACCGGATCAGCCGACACGCGTCAGCTTGTCCGTGTAGGCCGGCTCGACGAGGTCCCGTTGCAGGGCGACCGGGACCTTGACCGCACCGTTGGACCCGTCACCGACGGTGAGTGTGCCGACCTTGGTGCCGGCCTTCGCGGTGTGGGGCAGGTCGTCGGCGTCGAAGGACAGCCGCACCTTGAACCCGGCCCAGCCGACCGCGGTGACGTCCTTGGTGAGGACCACCGGCGTCTGCCCGCCGAGCCCGTCGTCCACGTACCCGACGACGTCGCCCTTCTTCAGGATCTTCGCCGAGACGAGCTCGTCCTGGGCGGCCAGCATCGCGGTCTTGCTGACGTCGTTGACGGTCTGGATGATCGGCGCCTTGTGCTGGCCGAGGATCGCACCCACCAGGGTGACGGTCTCGCCGCCGACCTCCTTGCGGGCCGCGAAGAGGAGATTGCCGCCGGCCTTGGTGGTGGTGCCCGTCTTGATGCCGATGGCACCGTTGTAGGGGACGAGATAGTTGTAGTTGTACCACTTCTGCCCGGACGGATCGATCCACTGGCCCATGGACGTGATCTCCATCAGGGCGGGCATCTTCACCAGCTCGTTGCCGAGCCTCACCTGGTCCTCGGCGGTGGAGACGGTGGTCTCCTTCAGGCCGGAGGCGTCGGTGTAGGTGGTGTTCTTCATGCCGAGGTCCTTGGCGGCGTCGTTCATCTTCTTGATGAAGTCCGCCTCATTGCCCGCGTCCCAACGGGCCAGCAGACGCGCGATGTTGTTCGCGGACGGGATCATGATGGCCGTGATGGCCTGCCGCAGGGTGAGGTTGTCGCCCGCCTTGACGGTGTTGAGGGTGGACTCGCCGTCCTTGTCGTAGCCGCCCTCCTTCTCGGCGGTGGCGTCGACGGGGATGTTCGGCCCCTCCGCGCCCGACTTCAGCGGGTGGTCCTTCAGCACGATGTACGCCGTCATGGCCTTGGCCACGGACCCGATGGCGACCGGCGTCTGCTTGCCGAAGTCGCCCATCGTGCCGATGCCGTTGACGTCCATCCAGCCCTGGCCCTCGCTCGGCCAGGGCAGGCTCGCCCTGCTGCCCTCGAAGGTGTACGACTCGTCGGCGGTCAGCGTCAGTGCGGGGCTCGGCAGCGGTCGTACGGCCTGCACGATCGCAAACACGACCGCCAGCAGCAGCACCAGCGGGGTCCAGATCTTGACCCGCCGCACGATCGTGCGGACCGGGGTCTCCGGAGGCGGCGGCGTGTTCGTCAGCTCCGCCAGCAGATCCAACGGCGGCCTCGGCGGCAACGGCTGCTGAGTCGTCCGCTCCGGACCCACCTGAGGGACGGAAGACGTGGCGTCGGCGGACGGCTTGGCCTTCGGCTCCTGCGTCACCTGCGGAAGCGCGCTGGTGGCATCGGGCGCCTTCGGCGCCGGCCTGCGCGTCGCCGGGTCCTCCAGCGGCTTCAGCGCCACGAACTTGCTGGTCCGCTCGGCGGGCGACTCGGTCTTGTCCCCGGCCGGCTTCGCGGCATCGCCGAGCTTCAGCGTGGTCGTCGGCTGATCCACGGCGGGCGCGGAGGGCCGTACGGCCTTGAAGACGGCGGTGGGCTGGTCCACGGGGGGCTTGGCGTCGCCGGGCGACTCGTCGCCCTTCTTCGGAGTACCGGTATCGGTGCCGCTGTCGGGGGCGTCGGCGTCGTCGCCCGCACCCGTGTCGGCCGTCCGGTCGTCGTCGGCGGTGTTCGCTTCCGCATCGGCCTCGTCCTGCGCAGGCTCCCGCGCGGCGTCCTCGGCGTCCCCGGCGTCCCCGGCCTCCGCCGTCTCGTCCGCCGACGCCACCCACGCCGCGACGGCGTCCCGCAGCCGGACGTCACCCGTCGCACCGACCTCGCCGGAAGCGCCGTCCTCGACCTCAGCGGCGGCACCCTCCGCATCCTGCCCGGCCTCTTCGGCGTCGCCGCTATCGGCCTGCGGCGCCACGGCCCTCTTGGCGGCTTCCTCAGCCGTCCCGGCCTCGGTGGTGTCCTGAGCGGGTTCGTCGGCCTTCGGCTTCCCGCTGTCGGCCTGCGGCTCTGTGGCGTCCTGTGCGGCGTCTTCGGCCTCTTCGGCGTCGGTGCTGTCGGTCTGCGGTTCTAGGGCGTCCTTGGCGGGCTCTTCGGTCGTCCCGGCCTCGGTGGTGTCCTGCGTGGCTTTGTCGGCCTGGGGCTTCGCGGTGTCAGCGTCCGCCTCGGTGGCGCCGTGAGCGGGTTCGTCGGCCTTCGGCTTCCCGCTGTCGGCCTGCGGCTCTGTGGCGTCCTGTGCGGCGTCTTCGGCCTCTTCGGCGTCGGAGCTGCCGGCCGGCGGCCCCACGGCCCCCTTGGCGGCCTCTTCGGCCGTCCCGGCCTCGGTGGTGTCCTGCGTGGCTTTGTCGGCCTGGGGCTTCGCGGCGTCAGCGTCCGCCTCGGTGGCGCCGTGAGCGGGTTCGTCGGCCTGCGGCTTCCCGCTGTCGGCCTGCGGCTCTGTGGCGTCCTGTGCGGCCTGCCCCGCGTCCTCGGCGTCGGAGCTGCCGGCCTGCGGCCCCACGGCCCCCTTGGCGGCCTCCTCGGCCGTCCCGGCCTCCGTGGCGTCCTGCGCGGCCTCTTCGGCCCCCGGTTCCCCGGCGTCAGCCTTCGCCCCTCCGGCGTCGGCCTTCGGCTCCGCGGCGTCCGGAGCAGCCCCCTCCGCCACCCCGGCGTCAGCCTCCGGCTCCGCGGCGTCCGTGGCGGCCTCCTCGGCGTTCTCCGCCTCCGCGGTGAGTTCCCGTACCGAGAACACCCTCGTCGCCGTGTCGACGCCGCCACGGACCGTGGAGGCGGCGCCGGAGGACTCCCGGGCCACCGCGAGGCGCGGGTCGCGCTTCTCGGTGGGGTCGGGGGACTCCGTCCTGGCCTCGGGAACCGGGCCCGCGCTCCCCGACGTCGGTTCTGCCGACGACTCGCGCTGCTTCGACCTGTCGGGGGACTCGCCCGCCACCGATGCCTCCTCCATGCGCCGGACACCACCCGTGTCCGTGCGCCTATCGAACCGTGAACCGCCGCCCGGAACACCGCTCTGCCGCAGTGTCCGAACCATGTACCAGTGTCCTGTGTGTGGGCTTGCCCGGGACGGTAGACGAGAACGACATACCTACCGGTTCCCTTACAAACAGGTCACGCACCCTCGACAGACCAATGTGAGAGGGGTCACCCTGTCATTCATCCACGCGGGGAGGCATGGATGGGCATGAGCCGCAGAACACTTCCGGAGGAGCTTCTGCTTCTGGCGCTGGACCCGGCCACGGGTACCACCGCACAGCCGCAGTCGCTCGACCTTGGTCTGGCCGGAGCGCAGCTAGTGGAGCTGGCGCTGGCCGGACGGATAGCCCCAGACGGGGATCGTATCGCCGTGGTGTCCCCACGGCCGACTGGAGATCCAACACTGGACTGCGCGTTGGAGTTGCTGCGAAGGCGTGGCGCTCCGGTACGTGCGATCCACTGGATCGGCGGGCCGCGTCTCGGGCTGCGCCAGACCTACCTCTCGCATCTGGAGCGGTGCGGCATGGTGCATGCCGTGGCGGGCCAGATGTGCGGAGTGCTGCCGACGACTCGCTACCAGGCGAGTCAGACCGAGATCAGCCGGGAGATCAGAACCCGACTGGACTCCGCGATCCGCACCGGCGTACCGCCGGACCCGCGGACCGCGGCGCTCGCCGCACTGGCGCACGCGGTCGGCCTCGGCAAGCACCTGTATCCGGGGAACGAGGGACGCTCGTCCCGATCCCGGCTGCGGGACCTGATCAGGCACGACCCCATGGGCGGCCTCGTGGCGCACGCCGTGATGGACGTCCAGAACGGCGCGGCTGCCCAGCCGCGTCGCAGCCCGGCACCGGCCGGCCGTCAGGCCGCCCCCGGAGCCAGGCCCGCACCGGAGCCCGCCCGCGGCGTTCCGATGCAACCGCGCCGAGGATCGATGACGCGCGTCGTGGCCCACTGAGCCGCAGTTCCACGACACCAGGGCACCAAGGGCACCAGGGCACCACACAGCATGACCCGCACCACCGAGCGCCGCACCGCAGTCCCCAAGACCGGTACGGGAGCCGCTGGGTCCGCGCGGGGCGACGGAACCGTACGTCCGGACGACGACTCGGTTCCGCCGCCCCGCGCGGACGTGTGTGCGGGGCCCGCGCATATCCACCGTTTCCCAGCGGTAGTACGCGCCTTGGTGGCAGTCTGCTCAACAGCAGATACGCAAAGTGGCAAGTATGAGGCACGCAGCCGGAGGTGCACGTCCCGTGGCGTCCAATGTCAATCCCACCGTCAGGCGGCGCCGGCTGGGCCAGGAGCTGCGCCGGCTCCGCGAGCTCAAGGGCATGACGGCCGAGGAGGTCGCCGAGCGACTGCTGGTCTCGCAGTCGAAGATCAGCCGGCTGGAGAACGGCCGGCGCAGCATCAGCCAGCGCGACGTCCGTGATCTGTGCGGGGTGTACGAGGTCGAGGACCAGCGCATCGTCGAGTCGCTGATGCAGATGGCCAAGGACTCCCGGCAGCAGGGCTGGTGGCATGCCTTCGGGGACATCCCGTACAGCGTGTACATCGGCCTGGAGACCGACGCCGAGTCGCTGCGCGTCTACGAACCCCAGATCATCACCGGGCTGTTGCAGACCCGCGCCTATGCCGAGGCCATCATCAGGGGCGGCTCGCCCGAGACTTCGGACACCGAGATCGACAAGCGCGTGCAAGTGCGGATGCGGCGGCAGGATCGTATCGCCGCCGAAGGGGAGCCGCTGCGGCTGTGGGTGGTCCTGGACGAGGCGTCGCTGCGCCGGGTCGTCGGGAGCCGGCCGGTGATGCGCGAACAGCTGGAGCACCTCGCGGAGATGTCCCAGCGCCCGCACATCACCGTGCAGGTCCTGCCCTTCGAGGTCGGCGCGCATCCCGGCATCAACGGCCAGTACTCCATCCTGGAGTTCGCCGACGCGGCCGACTCGAGCGTGGTGTACATCGAGGGCGTCACCAGCGACCTCTACCTGGAGAAGGCCCACGACGTGCAGAAGTACACGGTGATGTACGAACACTTGAGGGCGCAGGCGCTGAACGTCGACCAGTCGACCCGGCTCATCGAGGACGTGGCCAAGGAGTACGCCCGCTGAGCCCCGGGAAGGCCCATGCGGGTCCCCGAATCGGGCCCCTGGGAGCGAAAGGCCGGATGTTACACCCCGGCCGGGCCTCACTGGAAGAATCCCCTGGAATATGCCATCCGGAAGAGTGAACGACTGCTCCAGAAGGGGATGTGAGCGAGTAGCGTCGATCACGCCAACGATCAGCAAAGGTTGGCGGAAACCGAACTGCGCAACTGGCTTACGGAGCAAAAATGGCAATTCTTCAGGGCGCCACGGACTCGTGGACGAAGTCCTCGTACTCCAACAACAACGGCGCCTGTGTCGAGGTCAAGTCGCCCACCGTCGCGGAGCTGGACGTCCGCGACTCCAAGGTCACCGACGGGCCGACCCTGGCCTTCCCCACCGAGGCGTGGAACGCGTTCGTGGCCTCGGTCAAGGCGTAGGGAGAGGGTCTTTCTGATCCTCATCCCCAGCCGAGCGCACCACCGACAACTGCACAAGCACCACTGTAAGAGCCCTCTCGACCAGCTCGCCGTCCTTGCCGAGGGGGCTCGGCTTGTGCCCGGAAGCGGGCCGGCCCGACCCGGAGTTCAGCGCACCGGGAACGCCACGTCGCACACCGGGTCCTCGGCGCCCGCCGCGTCCCACTCGGCGAAGTAGATCTCCCGGCACGGTCCGTCGTACTCCAGACCCTCCCGCTCCATCCACGCCTCCACCGCCTCGAACGCGGCCAGGATCTGCGGATGCGCCACCTGCGCCTTGGAGATCCGCGTGTAGGCGAGCCGCCGGGCCGGCTCCACCCGGACCCCGGCCTCCCAGCGCCGCCCCTGCCCGGCCGCCCACGCCCGCGCAGCCGCCTCGTCGGCGACCGGCACGCAGGACTCGGCCGGGCCGTCGCTCTCCATCGACACCTCGGAGTGGTAGACGACGAACGGCGCCGCCGTCACACCCCCGCACTCCCGGGCCGCCGCCTCCAGCCGCCCCAGCGACGCGCCGATCCAGGCCGGCAGTTCGTCCGCCAGTGTGTGCCGGGTCTCGGTGATCACCACCTGCGCCGGTACGTCCACCGTCTCGACCTCGAACTTCCCGTACAACTCGGAGCTCCTCCCCGACAGTCGTCCACGGAGGTACTCGACGAGCGTCCGCTGCCCGGCCACCCGCGCCTCTACGTCCGCCCAGTACGCGGCGAGCCGGTCGGCGCCCTCGGTTCCCGCCGCCTCGACCACCTCGGCGATCCGCGCGAGCGGCATGTCGAGTCGGCGCAGCATGGCCACGAGCCGGGCGCGTTCGACCTGGCCCGCGCGGTAGTAGCGGTAGCCGCTGACCTCGTCGACGTGTGCCGGTGCCAGCAGTCCGAGCCGGTCGTAGAGCCGCAGGGCCTTGGCCGACAGCCGGGCCCGCGCGGCGAACGCGCCGATGGTGAGCAGTCCTTCGTCCACCACGTCATCCTCCGTCACCGGACGGCTCTTCCGCCCGGTGACGAGGACGCTCGACCCTGCCCCAGGGGCAAGGTCAACCAGGCCCCGGGGAAGCCCTGGGCAAGGAGGTCAGCCGGCCAGCTGTGCCTCGATGGCCGCGACGACCTCGGGCGCCTCCGGCTCGGTCTGGGGGGAGAAGCGGGCGACGACCTTGCCGTCGCGGCCGACGAGGAACTTCTCGAAGTTCCAGCGGATGTCCCCGCTGTGCCCCTCGGCGTCGGCGAAGCCGGTCAGGCGCTCGTACAGCGGGTGCCGGCCCTCCCCGTTGACCTCGACCTTCTCGGTCATCGGGAAGCTCACGCCGTAGGTCGCCGAGCAGAACTCGGCGATCTCCTCGGCGCTGCCGGGCTCCTGTCCGAGGAACTGGTTGCAGGGCACGCCGAGCACGGTGAGGCCGCGCTCCGCGTACTGCTCGTGGAGCCGCTCCAGGCCGGTGTACTGCGGGGTCAGCCCGCACTTGGAGGCCACATTCACCACGAGCACGGCCCGGCCGGCGTACTGGGCGAGGTCCGCGGAGCCGCCCTGGAGGGCACCGATCTCGGTGTCGAGGGGGGAAACGCCATTGCTGTCCACAGTCGTCATGAGCGGATGCTAGCCCGGCCGGGTGACGGCCCGGCCACCGGTGCGGAAGGAACCGTTCGGGCCGCCGCCCTCGTGCCCGTACAGGGGTGTTGGCATGGGGAGGACCAGGGGTCCCGAGGGCAAGGCCGCGTTACGGCACCTGGGCGCGCGGCGCCTGAGCCTGCGGGCGGTACGGCTGCTGATCGGTGCGGGACTCGTCCTGCTGTCCTGGCCGCTCGCGACGCCGCTGGTCGACGAGTACCGGGCGCAGGAGGCGTACCGGAGTGCTTCCGCGTGCCCGGCCGGAGAGGTCCGTACGGCCTCGGGCGCGGACTGTCTGGTGCCCGGCACCGGCACGGTCACGGACAAGGAGACCGAGGAGTCCTGCAGCACGGACAGCTACGGCGTGGAGGACTGCTCCACGTACCGCGGGCTGCGCGCGGACCTGCGGGTCCACGGTGACGCGCGGACCGAGTGGATCCACGTGGGACAGGACATGTACCGGCACGTCGAACGCGGAGACCGGGCCGAGGTGATCCTCTGGCGGGACGAGGTCGTGCGCGTCACCGTCGGCGACCGCGTGGAGAGGATCGACCCGGGCTTCGGCCTCGACGCCCTGCGGTGGGAGTCGTTCGGGCTCCTGCTGGGCTCCTGGCTCGCCCCGGGGGCCGCCCTGCTGGTGGTGTTCGGCCGTCGGCGGCTGTTCGGCTGTACCACCCTCGGGCTCCTCCTGATCACGTATCTCTTCACGGGCCTCTTCGCCTTCCTGGCGCTCGACAGCGCGCTGTTCGGACCGGGCGAGTGGTGGCGGACCCCGCTGCTGGTCGTGTTCGCCGTGCTGCCCGCCGCCTTCATCGTGGCCGTTGTGAAAGAGGTGCTGGAGGAGAACGCGTAGGGCGTTTCCGGCCCGATCTATACCTGATCATTACGACCGCCACCCTTGACAGTCTGCGTACTGTTTCGCGACTTTTGATCCTTGGGGCAGGACGCGGCAACGCGTCATGGGGGAACACAGGGGAATACAGGGGGGCGGTCGCCCGTGCGAGCCACGAGCAAGGCCGAGGCGGACATCACGATCCACAGACCCGAGGAGCTGAGCACCGAGCTCCGCGGAGCCTGGCACCGGGCGATGGACGAGTCGCCCGAATACGCGAACCCGTTCCTGGCACCGGAGTTCGCCGCCGGGGTCGGCACGCACCGCGGCGGGGCGGCCCGGGTGGCCGTGCTGCACGAGCACGGGGAGCCGGTCGGCTTCCTCCCGTACGAGCGGGGCGCCTTCGGTGTCGGCCGGGCCATCGGTCTCGGCCTCTCCGACTGCCAGGCCCTCGTGCACCGCCCCGGTGTCACCTGGGACGCCCAGGAACTGCTGCGGGCCTGCGGGCTGTCCGTCCTGGAGTTCGACCACCTCGTCGAGGAACAGAAGCCCTTCGGCGACTACGTGACGGGCACCTTCGCCTCGCCGGTCGTCGACCTCGAGGACAGCGGCGACAGCGACTACGCCCAGTGGCTGCGGGCCGCGTACCCGGGGCTGGCCAAGACGACGCTGAAGAAGGAACGCCGGCTGACCCGCAACGTGGGCGAGATGCGGTTCGTCCACGACGAGCGCGACCCGCGGATGCTGCGCCGGCTCATGGAGTGGAAGTCCGCGCAGTACCGCCGGACGGGCCGGATGGACCGGTTCGCGCGCCCGTGGATCGTCAATCTGGTGGAGCACCTCTTCCGCGTCCGCGAGGACCACTTCACCGGCGTGCTCTCCGTGGTGTACGCGGGGGACCGGCCGGTGGCCGCGCACTTCGGGCCGCGCTCGCGCACCGTCTTCGCGGCCTGGTTCACCGCGTACGACCCCGACCTCCACTACTACTCGCCCGGCCTGATCATGCACCTGCGGATGGCCGAGGCGGCCGGGCGGGACGGCGTGCGGCTCATGGACATGGGGCGCGGCGACAAGGAGTACAAGGACTGGCTCAAGACCCGTGAACTGCGCGTGGGCGAGGGGTTCGCGACCCGTCCGCACCCGGTCGCGGCGGCCCACCGGCTGTGGCGCAGACCGGTGCGCGGCCTGCGCAACACGGTCCTGGCCCATCCCACGCTGCGGGAGCCGGCCGACCGGCTCCTGAAGACGGTCGGCGGGCTGCGTACGTCGGCCGGCCCGGCGGCGGGCAGAGCGGCTCCGCGCGCGCACTGAGCGGACCGCTCAGCCTTTCCCTTCCCTTCGCGACTCCTCAAAGACTCTTCTGTGGCTCTCTGAGGCTCTTCGATGGCTCCTCGACGGCTCTTCAGGAAGAGGTGACGATGCCGTACGGATCGCGGCTCGCTGCGACGATGACACGGCGACTCGGACGCGAATGCGTCTACACGCCCTCGGCGCGGCTGGCCCTCTATCTGGCGCTGCGGCGCTGGTGCCGGCCCGGCGGCCGGGTGCTGATGTCGCCGGTGAACGACGACGTGATCCTCTTCGTCGTCCTGGCGGCCGGACTGCGCCCGGTACAGGCCCCGGTGTCGGCCTGGGACGGCAACATCGACCCGGCCGCCGTACCGGAGGCCACCTGGCGGAACGTGGACGCGGTGCTGACCACGAACCTGTACGGGGTACCCGACCGGGTCGGCGAACTACGCCTGCGCTGCGACGAGTTGGGCATCCCGCTGATCGAGGACGCGGCCCACGCGATCGGCACGCACGTCGACGGACAGCCGATCGGCACCTTCGGCAGGGCGGCGGCCTTCAGCCTCTCCAAGCACGTGGCGGCGATGGCGGGCGGCTTCCTCGTCGTCGAGGACGCCCGCACCCGGCGCGAGCTGGAGCTCCTGCGCGACGACCTGCTCGAACCGACCCGTCTGCGCGCCGACCTGGCCGCGACCCTGCGCCCCCTGGCCCGCTCGGCCGTCCGCACCCTCCGCCTGGTCCGCCCGGCATGGCGGACGATGCAGCGCCTCGGCCTCCTCGAACGCGACGACTTCCGCATGGCCCTGCACGCCCCGCGCCTGACCGCCTCCGCACTGCGGGCGCCGAACCTGACCGCGTACGAACCATGGGTCCGCGTCGACCTGCACGACTTCCGCACCCGTCACGGGGCCCTGGTCCGAGGCCAGTTGGCCCTGCGCATGGCCCGGCTCGACACCGACCTCGCCCATCGCAGGGCCGGTGTCACCTTCCTCTCGGGTACGCCCTGGGCCTCCCCGGCCCTGCGCGACCGGGCCGCCCACAACGGCCCGTTCCCCCTCTTCCGCGCGCCGCTCCTGGTCGACAACCGGGACGCCCTCGTGGAGCGCCTCGTGAACCACGGCATCGTCTGCGGCTACATCTACGATCCCCCGCTCGACGACTACGCCGGCGCGGAGTTCGTGGAGCCGTCCCCCGACCCGGCTCCCGCCCGCTGGTTCGCCTCCCACGTCCTCCCGGCGGACCCTCTCCTCGCGCACCGGATCACCGGCGCCCTCACCAAGGAACGGGCCACGACGGCCCGTCCGCTGGCCCCGGCCCCGGTCTCCGACACGAGGAGGCCGCCGACGCCGCTGGGGCAGTGAGCCCGCGTTCGTCGGGACGGCGAGGCGGTCAGGAACTGGACTGTTCATTCGCCGCCCTGTCGAAGGTGCCCACCCGGGTGATACGGCAGGCCAATTCTGGTGGCCCCAGTGGCCCGCGCGCTGGTGGACCTCATCGCACGACTCGTGCCGCCGGGTGCCGAACGCGATCAGTTGAGGCAGCAATTCAGGGTCGGCCTGCTGAAAGAGCCGGAAAACGAGCAGCGGTACAAAACGGCGTACTGGACCAAGGGCATGGCCGACAGCGCCGAGCGGAGCGGGACGCCACCGGCGCTAGGCAACGCCGTCGCGCCGTGGCACGATTTCGCGGGTGACCAGCAGACCCGACGCGACGCAGCACCTGCGCGACCTCGCGCGGCTGCGTCGCGTCCGCGACCGGATCGACCGGGAGTACGCGCAGCCGCTGGACGTCGAGGCACTCGCCCGCGGCGCGCACATGTCGGCCGGGCACCTCAGCCGCGAGTTCCGGCGCGCCTACGGAGAATCGCCGTACGGCTATCTCATGACCCGGCGCATCGAGCGCGCGATGGCGCTGCTGCGGCGTGGGGACCTCAGCGTCACCGAGGTCTGCTTCGAGGTCGGCTGCTCCTCGCTGGGCACCTTCAGCACCCGCTTCACCGAACTGGTCGGGATGCCGCCCAGCGTCTACCGGCGCGAGGCGGCACGCGCGACGGCGGGCATGCCGTCCTGCGTGGCGAAACAAGTGACCAGGCCGATCAGGAATCGAGAAGCGCCGACCGCGAGCCCCGCCTAGCGTGACAGCCATGGACATCACCATTCATACGAGCTCCCTTCCGCACGACGACCCGGAGGCCGCCCTGGCCTTCTACCGCGACGCCCTCGGCTTCGAGGTCCGCAGCGACGTCGGACAGGGCACGATGCGCTGGATCACGGTCGGCCCCGTCGGCCAGCCCGACACGTCCATCCTCCTGGCACCGCCGGCCGCCGACCCCGGCATCACCGACGACGAGCGCCGCACCATCGCCGAGATGATGGCCAAGGGCACCTACGGCTGGATCCTGCTGGCCACCCGGGACCTCGACGGCGTCTTCGAGCGGGTGCAGGCCGCCGACAGCGCCGAGGTCGTCCAGGAGCCCACCAAGCAGCCGTACGGCATCCGCGACTGCGCTTTCCGCGATCCCGCGGGCAACCTGATCCGCATCCAGGAGCTGACCTGAGCCGTCCGGCGTCTCAGCCGTGACCCGCACCCACACGCCACGGGCCGAAGCGGCGTGGCTGCCGGGGTTTCCCGCGACGTGCGGACCCGACCGACAGATGGAGAGACGATGAGCAGGGCCACGAGGACGAACACGCAGTCGCCTGCGCCGCACGTTGCCGACAGCCACGACCTGATCCGCGTGCACGGCGCGCGCGAGAACAACCTCAAGGACGTCAGCATCGAGATCCCGAAGCGCCGGCTGACGGTGTTCACCGGCGTCTCCGGTTCGGGCAAGAGCTCGCTCGTGTTCAACACGATCGCCGCCGAGTCGCAGCGGCTGATCAACGAGACCTACAGCGCCTTCGTGCAGGGCTTCATGCCGACGCTGGCGCGGCCCGAGGTCGACGTACTCGACGGACTGACGACCGCGATCACCGTCGACCAGCAGCGGATGGGCGCCGACCCCCGCTCCACCGTCGGCACCGTCACCGACGCCAACGCGATGCTGCGCATCCTCTTCAGCCGGCTCGGCAAGCCGTACATCGGCCCGCCCAGCGCGTACTCCTTCAACACCGCCTCGGTCCGGGCCAGCGGTGCGATCACCGTCGAGCGCGGCAACAAGACCAAGGCGCAGAAGGCGACCTTCAACCGCACCGGCGGCATGTGCCCGCGCTGCGAGGGCCGGGGCGCGGTCTCCGACATCGACCTCACCCAGCTCTACGACGACTCCAAGTCGCTCGCCGAGGGCGCGTTCACCATCCCCGGCTGGAAGTCGGACAGCCAGTGGACCGTGGGCCTCTACGCCCAGTCGGGCCTCCTCGACCCGAACAAGCCGATCCGCGGGTTCACCAAGAAGGAGATGCACGACTTCCTCTACGGCGAGCCGAGGAAGGTGAAGGTCAACGGCATCAACCTCACCTACGAAGGACTGATCCCCAAGATCCAGAAGTCGTTCCTGTCCAAGGACAAGGAGGCGATGCAGCCGCACATCCGGGCGTTCGTGGAGCGGGCGGTCACCTTCACCACCTGCCCCGAGTGCGACGGCACCCGGCTCAGCGAGGGCGCCCGGTCCTCGAAGATCAAGAAGGTCAGCATCGCCGACGCGTGCGCGATGGAGATCCGCGACCTGGCCGAATGGGTCCGCGGCCTCGACGAGCCGTCGGTGGCACCGCTGCTCACCGCACTGATCGGAACCCTCGACTCGTTCGTGGAGATCGGTCTCGGCTACCTCTCGCTGGAGCGGCCGGCGGGCACGCTGTCGGGCGGCGAGGCCCAGCGCGTCAAGATGGTCCGCCACCTCGGCTCCTCGCTCACCGACACCACCTACGTCTTCGACGAGCCGACCATCGGCCTGCACCCCCATGACATCCAGCGGATGAACGACCTGCTGCTGCGGCTGCGGGACAAGGGCAACACCGTGCTCGTCGTGGAGCACAAGCCGGAGGCGATCGCGATCGCCGACCATGTCGTCGACCTCGGCCCCGGCGCCGGTACGGCGGGCGGCACCGTCTGCTTCGAGGGGACCGTCGAGGGGCTGCGGGCCAGCGGCACCGTCACCGGCCGCCACCTCGACGACCGGGCCACCCTCAAGGAGACGGTGCGCAAGTCCACCGGCGCGCTGGAGATCCGCGGCGCGACGCGGCACAACCTGCAGGGCGTCGACGTGGACATCCCGCTCGGTGTGCTCTGCGTGGTCACCGGCGTGGCGGGCTCCGGCAAGAGCTCCCTCGTCCACGGGTCGATCCCGGCCGGCGCGGGTGTGGTGTCGGTCGACCAGGCGGCGATCAAGGGCTCCCGACGCAGCAACCCGGCGACGTACACCGGACTGCTCGACCCGATCCGCAAGGCGTTCGCGAAGGTCAACGGCGTCAAGCCGGCGCTGTTCAGCGCCAACTCCGAGGGCGCCTGCCCCACCTGCAACGGCGCCGGTGTCATCTACACCGACCTGGCGATGATGGCCGGCGTCGCCACCACCTGCGAGGACTGCGAGGGCAAGCGGTTCCAGGCGGCGGTCCTGGACTACCACCTCGGCGGCCGCGACATCAGCGAGGTGCTCGCGATGTCGGTGACCGAGGCCGAGGAGTTCTTCGGCACCGGCGAGGCACGCACGCCGGCCGCGCACGCCATCCTCGAGCGGCTCGCCGACGTCGGGCTCGGCTACCTCAGCCTCGGCCAGCCGCTCACCACGCTGTCCGGCGGCGAGCGGCAGCGGCTCAAGCTGGCCACCCACATGGCCGAGAAAGGCGGCATCTACATCCTCGACGAGCCGACCACCGGCCTCCACCTCGCCGACGTCGAGCACCTGCTCGGCCTGCTCGACCGGATCGTCGACTCCGGCAAGTCGGTCATCGTCGTCGAACACCACCAGGCGGTCATGGCCCACGCCGACTGGATCATCGACCTCGGCCCCGGCGCCGGCCACGACGGCGGCCGCATCGTCTTCGAGGGCACACCCGCCGACCTGGTCGACAGCCGCTCGACGCTGACCGGGGAGCACTTGGCGGCGTACGTCGGCGCCTGACGGAGTTCTTCGGGACGGGTGGCGCGGCGGCAAGGACCCGCCGCGCCACAGGTGGCCAGCGGTCAGCTGGTGCTGCAGGAGACGGTCGGCCAGGTCCAGTTGCTGGAGCCGGAGACCGCGACCTTGAGGCTGTAGCGGTCGCTCCACTGCTGCCCGGCGGACAGGGAGGCCGTGCATCCGCTTCCGGTGCCGCCACCGCCGCCGGTGGTGCCGCCCACCGTGATGTTGGAGTTGCCGCTGCTCTGGTATCCCTCGGTCGCCATGATCATGTAGTAGTCGAAGCTGCCGAGGGATGTGAACGTGCGACATCGTTGATGTCAGGTGTGGGTGTCAGGCAGGCCGAGGCACGATGCTCACCGCGCGGTAGTCGTAGCCGTCCTGTTCGAAGCCGGGGGCTTCCCATGTGAGATCGACCTGCTGCCCGGGCGACAGTGTGCGGAAGCCGGTTGTCCGGATGTCGGAGAAGTGGCCGAAGCAGCCGCCGGGAGTCTCGGGCGAGTCGAGCACGCCCCACCCTTCCTCGTCGCTCCACTCGCGGACAGTCGCAGTCACCATGGGAGGGACCCTACGGGTTCTCTCTGTGCCGGCATGTGATGCACCGGCGGTGCGGCCCGGCTGTCAGAGGCTGCCCGTACGCTACGCAGCGTTGGGTCGGTCTGCTGTCGCGATACGGCGAGAGCGCGACCAAGGGGGGTGGCTCAGAAGAGATCCCCGAGCCACGTCGGTCCAGGACCTCGTGCAGCTTCGACACCACCCCCCCTCCAACGTGGTTGAGCCACGGACGCCGGAACCGGCTCCCTCGGCACCAGCCCATGAGATGCCGGGCGGCGGCGCGCAGGTTCTGAGGGTCTTCTCCAGGCGCGTTCTCGCCGTTGATCGCATCGGCCGGCTGCTGTACGAAGAACTCCCGCGCGCGGCACACGCACTGAAGCGACGCAGGTGAGGTCCGACGACAACGACTCCGGCGCAAACACGCCGGAGTCGCCCTTCCGGGCGGTTGCACGTGAGAGTGAACCGACCCACAGTCAATATTACCGCGGACAGCGCTGTTCGGGTATATCCCGAGCGACGCATCGCCGCGCGCTTTCCTTCGGCCTGCCAGTCACCGAACACCGTGACGTGCCGACTTGGCTGTGCCGGGTGCGTCGCGCGCGGCCTGTCTATCGCGACCATGCCCTCGCCCATCAGATAAGCGCAGGTGGCGGCCGGATCCTCGTCGAAAATCCCAAGATCGCGAAGTGGCCTCGCTTCGGGCGGCACCCAGCGGAATGGCCACCTCCTGTGCGGGGCATACGTGATCTTCTCGTGGTGTTTCTCCGGTACCGCCGACTGCGCCGGGCGGACGCCCCCGGCGACAATTGCGATTTTGGGGCCACCCGGCCCATTAGGCATTCCTGTGAATTTTGCTGCCTATTCAGTAATTCCGGAGAACCGGCTCCGGGAAATCATCGACCGTCACACTCCTCAGTAATATGCCAACGCCAGAAACAGGCGATTCTGTGTGACCGGGAACCGCCAAGACCATCCGCAAAAAGGAGTTGGCCCCTCGATGACGCTGAATATCTCCGACGCGCCGGTAAGGCGCACCATGTCGGTGTGGATCGCGGCGGTAACGGCGGTGGTGATCGCCGCTGTGGTCCTCGCGATGACGCCGACGCGCGCAAACGCCCTCGCCACACCCGTGGACCTGGAAACGGCGGGCAGCTTCGCGGTGCTGGCCGGCTCCGCGGTCACCAACACCGGTCCCTCGGTGATCACCGGGAACCTCGGAGTGCACCCGGGATCGGCAGTCTCCGGCTTCCCGCCGGGCATTGTGCTCGGGGCCCAGCACCGCGCGAACGCAGTCGCGGCGCAAGCCAAGACGGACCTGGTCGCGGCGTACAACGACGCAGCCGGACAGGCCACTGATGCGGCCCTTCCGCCGGACGCTGGTGGCCTGACACTGGTGCCGGGCGTCTACACCGCACCCTCCACCCTCGGGCTCACCGGCACCCTCACCCTGGACGCCGAGGGCGACCCCAACGCCGTCTGGGTGTTCCAGGTCGGTTCGGGTCTGACGACGGCAACCAACAGCCAGGTGAGCCTCATCAACGGGGCCTCGCCGTGCAACGTGTTCTGGCAGGTCGGCAGTTCGGCCACGCTCGGTACCGGCACGGACTTCGTAGGCACCATCATGGCAATGACCTCGATCAGTGCCACCACGGGAGCGTCCATCGACGGCCGGGCGCTGGCCCGCAACGGCGCGGTGACGCTGGACACCAACAGGATCGACCGGGGTACGTGCGCCGCCGGCGGTACCGTCGGCGGTCTGGTCTCGGGTGGTGTGATCGCCGGTGCCACGACAGGTGACACCACGGCGGGCACCACGGGCGGCACCACGGGCAGCACCACGGTCGGCGTCATCGCCGGTGTGCCGACGGGCGGCGGGACCGGTGGCGGCCAGGGTGGCGTCCTGACGACGGGTGGAACCACCGGCGGCGTGCTGGGTGGCCTGGTCGCGGGCGCCACTACGGGCGGCGTGAATGGCGGCGTGAACGGTGGCGTGAACGGTGGCGTGATCGGTGGCGTGAACGGTGGCGTGATCGGTGGCGTGATCGGTGGAAACGGCGACCACGACCACGAGGAGAAGCCCGGCAAGCCCGGCGACCATGATCACAACGACAAGCCCGATGAGCACGACGGACATGCGGGACAGCCCGGCAAACCCGGCAAGCCCGACAAGCCCGAGGGCTACGGCAGCGATCACGACGATCACCACAAGAAGGCTGCCTAGCTCCAAGTGAGCAAGCAGGGCGAGCGGCGCGCGACGGATCGTGGTCGATTCCGTCGCGCGCCGCTGGCGAAGTCGGCGAAGTCTCGGGAGAGGTCATGCGAGAAGCCAGGGTGGAAAGGCCGGGTGGGGCCGTGCTGGGTGGCGCTGAAGCGGTGGACGTCGACGGACCGGACCGGACCGGCACTCCGCCGACAGGACAGCAGGACCGGGGAGGGGAAGCCCTCGCGTTCCATGGGTCTTCGAAGCCTCCACCCAGCATCCTGAAGGCAGGGACGAGCGTCGCTGTGGTCCTTTGTCTGGCCACCGCCCTGGTCCATGTTCTCCTCGTGTTTCTGCACGTGGCGCCTCCGAACCCCCTCTCCCAGCAGTACAGCCGGCAGGTCGGTGCGTGGGTCTTCCCCTTGTTCGAGCAGAACTGGCGGCTCTTCGCGCCGGATCCGGACTCGGTCAACCGGCAGATCTCGGCGAGGACCATGCACACCACCCCGGACGGCACCGCGCAGGTGAGCGGCTGGTTCGATCTGACCGCCGTCGACAACTCCGCGGTGAAGCACAACGCCTTCCCGAGCCACACGGCACAGAACATGCTGCGGCGGGCATGGAGTTCGTACCTCGAAACCCACGGTGGTGACGACCAGCCACGCTCGCAGCGGGCGCTGATGGTGCAGCAGTACCTGACCAACATCGCGGCCGATCGCATCGCCGCCCATCGCGGTGGCAGCTTCGAGTCCGTCCAGCTGCGGGTGGTCACTGTGCCCATCGCGGCGCCCGCCGCGGCAGGCGTCCCCGGCCCGTCCGCTGCTGCTGCTCCGAAGTCTGCTGAAACGCGGTATCTGCCCTGGTGGAAGGTGGCCTCCCATGGAAACTGAGCAGGCACAGACACGGTGCGGGCGTACTCCCGAGCCGGCGGACGCGGGCATGTCGCGCCGCGTACCGGAGGGGATCGGTGCGTTGCTCGTCGTCCTGACCGAGCGGCCGGTCTCGCTGTACGCCGCGGCCGTGCTGCGGATCGGGTACGGGCTGCTCTATCTCGCCTTCCTGCTGCGCGAGTTTCCGCACCGCGACGAGATCTGGGGGCCTGGTTCACCGTGGACGCCCGAGCTGGCCACGCAGCTGTTCGGGCAGACGGGGTGGGCCAGCCTCCTCACCCTGTCCGACAGCCGGGCGTACTTCGAGGTCTGTTACGCGACAGCTCTCGTCACGTCCGCGCTGTTCATGCTGGGCTGGCGGACCCGAGCGGTGTCCGTGCTGTTCGCGATCATGGTGGCGTCGTTCCACGCCAGGGCGATCTTCATGACCGACGGAGGCGACAACCTCGTCCTCCTGATGGCCATGTACCTCGTCTTCACGGCATGCGGCCGACGCTGGTCCCTGGATGCGCGCAGAACCCGTCTCCGAGCCTCCGCAGGCGAAGCCACGCCTCCGCCGGCGGGCCGGGCCGCGGCCGGGCTCCACGATTCCCGCCGGACCCTGACGTCCGTGCTGCACAACTGCGGCATGTTCGTCATCGCGGCCCAGGTCTGCTTCCTCTACGGGTCCGCGGGCCTCTACAAGGTGCAGGGCGGCTCCTGGGGCAACGGCACCGCCCTCCACTACGTCCTGAACCTCGACCTGTTCCGGCCCTGGCCCGAACTCTCTCTCATGGCGGACGAGCACGACGTACTGCTCGCCATCGCCTGCTACCTGACAGTGCTGCTGCAGGTCGCCTTCCCGTTCGTCCTGTTCGGGCGGCTCAAGTACCCGGTCCTGACCATGCTGCTGGGCATGCACCTGGGCATCGCCGTCCTCATGGGGCTGCCGCTCTTCTCCGGCGTGATGATCATCGCGGACGCCGTGTTCCTGCCGGACCGCTTCTACCGGTCGCTGGGACGACTGTGGCGGCGCACGAGCAGGCGGGACACCTGGAAGACGGGGGATCCGCCTCGCGGAGAGCCGCCACTCGTGCCGACGCAGCCCGCACCGTCCAGTCACTGAAGGCCCTGCCGTCCGGGCTGCGGCGACATGATCCGTGATTCCCGGTGCTGCCCGAGCGTGAGCCGTAGTCCCTCTGCCTGTGTTTCGGCGGCCTGTGAGGGCGTCCGTCAGGAGGGCGTCCGTGTCGGGCTCTCGCGGTGTGTGAGCGGATGGGATGCGAGGTGCCCGCAGGACGTGCGAAGAGGCTTCGGGCTTCGGCCATGGCGTCCCGCGTTCCTCGAGCGACAAGGGCTGCTCCGCGAGGGAGCCGTGCCGTTCCACGCGCTCGCCGCCGAAGCGCCGCTTCAACGCGCCACCGCCCCGCGCCTGCGATCACGACGGGGAACATTGGTCGCGCACCGACCGGGGCGTTCGCGGTGAGCGCCTGAAAGCGCCCATGGCCTTGTCGCCGGCCTGCTTCAGGATTCCGGAGACCCGGTCGGTCCCTTACCTGCGACCGCGGCTGTACCGACCGCCACCACGGCGGCGGCCACCGCTGCGCCCGCGCTTGGCGAAACCGACGATCCAGACGGCCACTCGGCATCCTCCCTTGTCAACGCAGTGTCGGCACGGACGAGTTCGGGGAGCTGGGCAGAGGCTGCCGGATGTCAAGTAGCCATCGCCCGGCAGGACGGGCTTACGTCGCGCTGTATCCGCAGCCCCCGGGCAGGACTACGCTGTGGGGTGAGGCCCCAGTCCCCGGTATCGATGCTGTGTCCCGCTCCCGGGGAGGCCCACCGTGTTCGTCCTGCTTCTCATCCTCATCGTGGCCCTGTTCGGCTTCGGCTTCCTCAACCCCATCTGGTGGGTGGCCGCGGCAGTGCTGGTCTACGGCGTCACCCGCTACGGCCGCGACCGTGGCGGAGGCCGGAGCCGTGGCGGCAGTTCCGACCTCGGGGACTACCGGGGCTACCAGGAGCGCCGGAATCGTCAGGAACGCTGGGACCGCCGCTACAGCCGTCAGCACCGGGCGCGCTGGAGGCGCGAGGACCGTCGGGACCGTGAACACCGCAGGTGACCTGTGAAGTGGTCCGTTGAGAGGTGTATGCCATGCAACGCACGACCGTGATCCAACAGGAGTGGTGGGATCTCCGGGCCGAGCCCACGTGGGGGAACACGCCGGCGGGGCAGGACGTCGTCGCCCTGCGCGCCGAGAACGACCAGCTGCGGCGGGCGCTGGCCGGCCGTGCGGTGATCGACCAGGCCCGCGGCATGGTGATGGTCCTGACCCCCTGCCGCCGCGGGGCGGCCAAGAAGCTGCTGGTGGATGTCTCACGGCAGTGCGACGCCAGACTTCCGGAGGTGGCCGCGGCCGTGGTCGCCGCCTGGGAGGGCAAGCCGCTCCCGGCACACGTGCAGCGGGCGCTGCGTCGTACGCTGCGGCGATTTCACGCGGAAAGGGAGAGGCCGTGATGCACGCCGCCGACCACCTATGGACAGGATGACTGCCCTGTGAGGTACGCACGATGCACCAGGTGACCACGCCCCGTGAAGAACAGCGATTGTTGAGAACCGTGCCTGCGACGGGGGACGCGGATCTGCTGGCCGAGGTCGTCGAACTGCGCGCCAAGAACGAGCAGTTGGCGCGGGCGCTGGCGAGCCGAGCGGTGATCGACCAGGCGCGCGGCATGGTGATGGCCCTCGCGCCGTGTTCCAGCGAGAGGGCCTGGGACGTGCTGGTGGAGGTGTCGCAGCACTGCAACATCAAGCTCCGGGACGTGGCTGCGGCTCTGGTCGTCACGACGAATGACCGGACGCTTCCGGAGCCGGTACAGCGGGAGCTGCGCCGAGCGCTGCGGGGCCTTCATCTGGCGGACCGCACATCGACGGAGGTCGCAACGAGGCACCGCCGCGACCCTCCGTGACTCCCGTTCCGGCGGGGGCGGCTACTCGGGCCGTTGGGTCCGGGCGTTGTGGGCAAGGCCGTCCGGATGCTCCGTCGTGCGCTCTCCGAGGGGCAGCAGCACCACGCACAGGACGGTCGGTGCGCGGAGGACTCGCCCCGCCTCCTGCCAGCCCCAGGTCTCGAACACGGCACGGGCCTGACGGTCGGACTGATCCACCAAGGTGACGCCGAGCGAAGCCTGATGGTCGGAGAGCAGGCGCTCCTGCAGGCGGCGGGCGAGCCCGTGAGCGTGCTCGTGCGGATGGACGAGGGTCTCGGTGATGGCGAACACATGGCCGGAGGCGGTCAGTTGCTCGAGGTTCTGTGGCAGAGGTCCCTCGAACTCCTGCCACCAGGAGCCGTCGCGCGGCACGGGGAATCCGAGGACACAGCCGGTCAGGGACTGCGCCTCGGCGACCAGCATGTCGAATCCCGGCTGTTGGACGTCGTGTGCCAGACGGCGCAGGAACTCCTGCCGATCCTGGAATTCCTGACCGGCCGGGGTGGCGGAGGACTCCACGTAGAGATCCGCCAGGTCCTCTCGCATCCCCTCTGCCTGCCATCGGTTCAGTCGGCGCAGCCGCACCGTGTCCATGGCGGTCGGCTTGGAGCCTTCGGGTTCGTGGGGTTGCCGCGGAGTCTGCATGGGGCGCCTCGTTTCAGGAGACCGGAAACGTGCGGGAGTGCCATCGTGGCCGATGGGCGGTGCGGCGCCTGGGTCTGGGACGTCGTTCAGCAGCATAGCCCCGGATCGGCGCCACGCCGGGGCCCGTCGGGGACACGGGGGCACTGGGGCGTCGGCGGATGAACGGTGCGGTGCCGACGGCGCGGATGGCGGCCGGGGCACCGCCCGCACGCGTTGCTCTCGCCCGCATGTCGACCGTGAGCAGCCGCAGTTGCGTGGCCCAGTTCCTGTTTGGAAGCGGGCTGCCCGGGCACTCACCCGGTGTGCTTCAGACCGGAGGCACGCCCGTGGGGGCAGCTGTCGCTGCTCCCCAGTGTGCTGCGGTCTGCCGGCTCCCACGGTGAGCGACGCCAGCGACCGGGGAGACACGTGCCCATGCCTTACGCACGCGCACAGAGCCCACGAAGCACGCACCCCTATGACGACGCTCCGGACACCGATGCCGCGTTCCGCCGTATCACCGCTCTCCCGGACGGCCCGGAGAAGTCCGCGCTGCGGCAGGAGGTGGTGTGCGCCTGGGCGCCGATGGCCGTACGGCTCGCCGGGCGCTTCCGCCATCGCGGCGAGTCCTTCGAAGACCTCAAGCAGGTCGCCCAACTCGGCCTGGTCAAGGCAGTGACCCGCTTCGACCCGGACCACGGAACCGCCTTCCCGAGTTTTGCCGTACCGACGATCCTCGGCGAGGTGAAACGCCACTTCCGGGACCATCTGTGGGGCGTACATGTGCCGCGACGCGTACAGGAGCTGCGCGGCCGGGTCCGTACCGCCGGCCATGAGTGCGCTTCGCTCTACGGCCGTGAACCCTCCGTTCACGAGATCGCCGCGCACACCGGCCTCACCGAGGCGGAGGTACGGCTGGGGGAGGGGGCGATGGAGAGCTTCACCACGCAGTCCCTGGACGCCGGACCCGGCCGCTCCGAGCACAGTCACCCACTGACCGACACTCTCGGTGGCACGGAGCCCGGCTTCGACCTGATCGTCAACCGTCAGGCACTCCGCCCGCTGCTGCGGGCACTGCCCGAACGCGAACGACAGATCCTCTACATGAGGTTCTTCTGCGAGATGACGCAGGATCGGATCGCCCTGCAGCTCGGTCTCTCGCAGATGCACGTCTCCCGTCTGATCACCCGCACCTGTGCGCGCCTGCGCGACCAGGTGATGGCCGAGGCACACGACGGCAGGAGGGCGGTGTGACGACGTCCCGGTGCACGGGCGGCGCCGGACTGGCCGGGCCGGGGCCCGACGGCCTCGCTCGGCGCTGGGGGCTGGGGGCTGTGTGGCGTACGTCAGGACCCCAGACCGGCGAGGGGTTCGGAGTCGTCGATGAAGGAGCGGGCCACGTCGACCAGGCGCCGGTTGTGGGCGCGGGCGTAGCCGCGCAGCGCGGTGAACGCCTGCTCCATGTCGATGCCCTGGCGTTCGGCGAGCTTCCCCTTCGCCTGTTCGATCAGTACCCGGCTGTTCAACGCCATCTGCAACTGTTCGTTGAGCACCGTGCCGCGGTGGACGGTGCGTTGTTGCAACAGGCTGATGGTGGCGACGTCGGCCAGGGCCTGGGCGACGGGCGTGTAGGCCGGATCGAACGGGCCGGGAGTGGTGCGGAAGAGATTCAGGGCGCCGACGACCTCGTCCCGCAGACGCATGGGCAGGGCCTGGACCGCCCCGAACCCGCCGCGCTGGGCCGCCACCGCGAAGCGCGGCCAGCGGGCGGTCTCCGTACCGAGATCGGGGACGATCACCGGTGTGCCGGTGCGGCAGCACTCAAGGCAGGGGCCTTCGTCGTTCTGGAGCTGGAAGAGCTCCAGCAGGCGCACCTGTTCGTCCGAGGCGGCCATGACGCGGAGTTTGCCGTCCCGGTCGGCGAGCAGCACCCCCGCGGCGCTCGCGTCGAGCATGCCGACGCAGCGGTCGGTCAGCAGGCGCAGGAAGTCGATGAGGTCGAAGTCGGCGACCAGATTGTCGGCCAGCTCGACGAAGGTCTTGGCCAGAAGCTGTTGATCCATCGTGGGCACCCTCGATTGAGACCGGTCCCGGCCTGAACGGGCGGGAAATGCGGCGCGTTCGGCGGTCGGCAGTCATGCGTCAGGTTCTCTCATCTTCCTCGTTCGGCTCCGCGTCCGGAGAGAAACGGACTCGGCGGGCCACCACGTCGGCGGCCACGTCGGCGAGCCGGCGGCCCCTCATATACGCGTAGGCACGAAGTCTGACGAAGGCTTCTTCGATGCCGACTCCGAGCTGGGCGGTGAGCATGCCGCTGGCCTGGTCGATCTCCGCGCGGTACGCGCCCAGGTCCTCGAAGCTCTGGTCCGGCATCGGACCGCCGGTCGGCGCGCCCGTCTCGTCGATCCTCGTGTCGAGCAGGACCAACGTCGCGAGGTCGGCGAACGCCAGTGCGTCGGCCAGTTCCTCGGCGTCCAGCGCGGTCGGCACGTTGGCATACAGGTCCAGGACTCCAGGGCTGATCGCCCCCAGCTGCAGGGGGAGCGCGAAGACCGCGCGGGCTCCGGCTTCCAGGGCCGCGTCGGCGAACACCGTCCAGCGGTTCTGCAGGTCACGGGTGAGCAGATCGGGTGTCAGGACGGCCGAGCCGTGCAGGAAGGCATCCACGCAGGGCCCTTCGCCCAGGGTGAGCTGGAGCTCTTCCAGTTGCTCGCTGATGGCGTCGGTGCTGCACAACGGATGGCTCGGCGCGGACCGGTACATCGCCGACAGCCCGGCCCCGCCGACCGGCAGCGCGGCCACGGCCGCGGTGCACACGTCCACCACACCGACCCGCGCACCACGCCGGACCGCCTGCTCGGCCACCAGCATCCGAACGCGGGACGACCGCCTGTCAGTCCCCACCCGGGCCACCCCTTCCAGGCGTTGTGACGAGGCCGTCCGTCCTGGCCGCGGTTCGTTCCCCGGTGGGCCGTACCAGCGCACGGAACGTGGTCGGTCAGCAGCCGCTCCGGCAGACGACGGGCCAGACGCCGGTGCTGCGGGTGCGGCCGGACCATGACGTCACCGAACGCGAAGGCGCTGCCAAGCCCTGAGTTGGGTTCCCTGCTCAGCGGCGACGTCCACTTCCCCGGGGGGACCGGCCGGCCCCTACGCCGGCCATGTGCACGGCGAGGAAAGCAAGGCCGACGAACATGAGACTCGTCGGACTGAAGATCGTATCTGTCGACGTCTCCGTGACGCGGATGATGAAGGCGATGACGAAGAGCGCGCCCGCCACGAATGCCAGCATCTGTCTTCTCCTGCCGATGGACGGTGAATCACCGGTGAACCCGGTGGCTGCGCCGCTATCAGCTGGCTTCCCCGTACGGTGCCGATCAGTCGTGCGAATCCGGTGCCAGGTGGTGATGTCGGCGGGAAGGCTCGGTAGTCGGCACCTTCTCGATCAGCTCTCCGGCTGCCGCGCCAGATAGTCCTTGAGGCGTGCGTGCCGGAACTCGTAGAAGGGCCCTGTCTCTCGCAGTACGTCCCGTTCGCGGGCGTCCTCGAGGAAGCGCATCGCCCTCAGCGGGAGGACACGCAGCACCCACAGCTGCACGAACACGACCATGGTCCGCCAGCTGTTGGACACGGTGAGGCCGGCCGCGGTCCCGGTCACGACACCGACCACCACTCCGGTGATGAGCCCGACCGGTATCGCGACCCCGAGAGGATCGTGCCGGGCGGTGGCAAGGGCATCGGTGAGCCCGGCCGCGAACCCCATGGCGAGTCCGAAGACGACGCCCGTGGAGAGGCTGTGTCTCCGGTCCTCGTTCCAGGCGGACTTCGGGCCCACGGGGGAGTCGGCGTTCGGCGCGATCCGGGCGAAGCCGTCGAGGAGGCCGAACGCGAGGACGTAGGCGATGCCGATGGCCAGGCCGACGACGAGCCCGCGCCGCGTGCCCTGGGCGAGGCCGAGCGGGATACCGCCCGCCAGACCGGCCGGGAGCCCGGTGGCGAGCCCGGCCGGGAGTCCCACCACCAGTCGGCCCAGGAAACGCTTCAGGGGCGATGCCTGTGACCTCGTGGTGGCCTCGGGAGGAGTCAGGTCCAGCAGGCCGGCGGCGAAACCGGTCCCGATCCCGGCTGTCAGGGCAGCCACCGGCGCCGCGATCACAGCCACGACCGGTCCGGATGCGGGGCCGACGGTCAGCGCCACCGCGCTCCCGACCGCGAGCCCGGACATCAACCCCATCCCGGCGTTGAAGCCTGCCCTCTCGGAGCCTCGAAGCAGATTGACATGCGCGGCGCGCCGTTCGGTGACGATTCCGGTGGCGAGCCCGAGCACCGCACCGGCCACCGCGGCCGGAAACACCCCGATGACCGTCCGCTCGCCGAGTTCGTTGGTGAACCGGCCCACGAGAGCGGCGATCAGCCCCGCGGCGAGACCGCCGCCGGCTATCCCCGCGAGGATCCGCCAGGCGGCGGAGGCCCACTCGTGCATGCGCCACCACGCCAGTTCCTGTGCCTCGTCGCCGGTCATCCGCTTGGCGATGCGGCCGAGCCAGCGCTGCGCCTGGTCCAGGGTGTACGGGGTGGAGGCGTTGGGGCGGTCGGGAGGGTACGCCCGGTGCAGGATCTGCTTGAGGAGACGGTCGTGGATGTCCTCGGGAGTTCTGAACCGCCCGGGCGTGAGCAACTCCTCCACCAGCGCGGGGAATCCGTCGATCTCGCCATGGGGGAACGCGTCCCGCAACAGGGTCAGCATCAGAGGCGTACGGAGGGCCCGTGCCAGTACACCGTCGGGCTCTTCTCGGACGCGCTCGGCGAGCGGCTGCCGGAGGTGCAAGTGGATTCCATCGGGCTGCCAGGCTGAGAGACAGTCCGCCGCCACCGCGGCCGGCACGGGTTGGAGTTCGAGTACGGCGGCCCTGGACAGTCGCCGCATCCGCGCCGCTTGCGTGAACTGCTCGTTCCTGCTGAAGATCACCAGCCGGATGTTCTCGCTCAGATCGCGCAGGGCGAGCAGCGCCGCGTCCCGCTGCTCGGGGTCGATGTCGTCGAAGCCGTCGAGGAACAGCGCGATGCGCCGCTCGCAGACCAACTGTGCTGGAGTCCGCGTGCTCAAGGAGGGCGCACGCAGGGCTTTGAAGTCACTGACGAGCCGGTCGGCGAGCCAGTCCTGCACCCTCTGACTCTTCGGGTTCCAGCCCTTCGGAGTGAGCAGCACCGGAACCGGCACCCGCTCGCGCTCCCGCTCGTCCTCGATGCCCTGGCGCTCCTGAACGGCTTTCAGAACGGTGAGAACGGCGGCTGCGGACTTGCCCGATCCGGGCTCACCGAGCACGACCACTCGACCGCTTCTCACCCCGGCGTAGACGTTGAACAGCTCGCCGAGACCGCCTTCTGCCAGCATGGCCGGTGAGGCGGGCTCGGCGTTCGGCAGAACCGCGAAGCGCGGCGAACCCACACCATGTTCGGGGCGCATGAGGTCCTCGGGTCGTCCGAAAACCCGGTGGCGTGACCACATCCAGCGGACCGGCACGGGCTCGTGCTCGACCAGATTCCGAGCGCGCTGCCGCTGATCGTAAAGCTCGACGGCCTCCCTCGCGAGGGCGTCCGCCGCCTGCGCCGACGTCCTCGGCGAGTCGTCGGCAGTGCCGGAACCGTCCATCAGGAGGGCCCAGATCCCCAGCACCAGCGAACCCAGCAGCTCCGCCGCGGCACCGCTGACCAGGGCAACCAGTTTCTCGCTGTCGACGAAGGCGAGGATGACGGAGAATCCGGCCGCGACGAGCAGCGCGAATGCTCCCGACGCCGCCCTCCGTCTGCGACTCAAACCACGGAAAGGGGACGGCATATGACGGAGTGTGACAAGGTCCCGGCAATGCCGCCACCACTTTCGGACAGCCGCTGACGGGCGTACGGGCCCCCATGGGCGTATGTGGCGCGGGCGCGGGCCAGGAGGGCGGCGTCGATCTGAGGGTGTCGGGCCAGGACCTCACCAAACTGGCCGATGACCTCGACGACATGCAGGACTACCTGGACAAGCAGATCAAGCGAATGGACGCGATCGTCGACCGCATCGAGGCGGGTTGGCGAGGACCGGCGGCGACGGCGTACCGCGGGTTCCACCGGGCGGCGGCCGAGGACGCCGTGCGCATCCGTGAGGTGATCCGGCACCTCGAGCAGGCAGTACGCCTGAGCCGTGACGGCTTCACGGAACGGGAACTGGACGTGATGGCCCAACTGCGGGCGATCGCCGTGGACATCGACACCGAGGTCGACAAGCTCTCGACACCGAACCCGGAGGCCACCGGGCCCGTCCCTCCACGCAGCAGCCTCGATTCCTTCTGACGGCCTCTTCAAGAGTGCCTCCGAGAGCCCCTGCGGCAACCGCGACGACATCTGTGAAACGGGGAACCATGCCGACCGGAAGCGCGGACGACGACCGCATAACCTGCGGCATGAACGCCAAGGCGTACGACGTCACCAGCATCGGCCGTACCGGATCCCCGGGGCTGGACCGTTCTCGACGACACGGCTCAGACCCCGGAGCGCGAGACGTAGTCGATCTCCACGGAGCCATCGGCTACCTGTTCCTGCCGGAGACGTGGGGATACGGGTACGCCGCCGAGGCATGCACAGCGGCACTCGACTGGTTCGCCGACGAGCTTCCCGGCGAGCCGGTGGTGCTCTTCACCCAGACCGCCAACGCCCGCTCGATACGTCTCGCGGCGAAGCTGGGGTTCGCTGGGGCAGAGCGGTTCGAGGCCTACGGCGCCGAGCAGTGGCTCGGCATGTGGTCCCCGGTCACGCCGTCCGATTGAGCGCGTGCCCGACAGCGCGGATCCTCAACTTGGACCGGTCCCAGCTGCTCGATCTTTCCGCACCGGCAGCAACTCTGAACTGAGCGTGCAAGACACGTACATCTGCCTGCTGGACCGCGAGCCTGTTGTGATCGGCCATTCCTTCGGTGGCCTCATCACCCAGATGATCGCGGGGCGGGGCCTTTCGGCGGCATCCGTGGCGATCGATCCGGCGCCCTTCCGCGGGGTGCTTCCGCTGCCGGTCTCCTCCCTGCGCGCCGCGCGGCCGGTGCTCGGCAATCCGGCGAACTTCCACCGGGCCGTCCCCCTCATCTACGACCAGTTCCGGTATGCCTTCGCCAATACGGTCAGCGAAGAGGAGGCCAGTACAAGAAGCAGGCACGCAACGAGGCCGCCGTCACCGAAATCACGGAGCTGCCCGGCCGCGGCCACGCGTTGACGATCGACAGCGGCTGGCGCGAGGTCGCCGACACGGCCCTGGCCTTCGTGAGACACTTCGCCGCCCTGAGCGGCGGCTACGTCATGTGACCAGTGCTCACACCCTGTGCGACGGGCGCTGTTCGGACGGTTGGCGCTCTTCGGACAACGGGCGCTCCTCGGACAGGTCGAAGAGGTTGCCGCGCTGGACGACGCACAGGGCCCAGATGATGAAGCCCGAGATCGTGATCATCACTACGGCCCAGACGGGGTAGTACGGGAGGGAGAGGAAGTTGGCGATGATCACGAGTCCGGCGATGGCCACGCCGGCGACGCGCGCCCACGCCGCGGTCTGGAGCAGCCCGATGCTGACGATCACGGCGACCGCGCCCAGAGCGAGGTGCATCCAGCCCCAGCCGGTCAGATCCCACTCGAACACGTAATTGCGCGTCGTGACGAAGATGTCGTCCTCGGCGATGGCCATGATGCCCCGGAAGATGTCGAGCAGGCCGACAAGGAAGAGCATCACGGCCGCGAAGGCCGTCAGGCCGGTTGCCCATTCCTGCTTCGCCGTGTGTGCCGGCCGGGTGTGTGTCGCGGTCATCTTGCGCCTCGATTCATGGTGTGCGGATGCTCAGCGACCGGGGGTGCGGGCGGCGGAGCCGACGTGCTCCGCCGGGCCGTGCCCGGTCAGGACCAGTTCCTTGGCCCTGCGGAACTCCTCGTCCGTGATGTCACCGCGGGCGCGGATCTCGGACAGCTTGCTGAGTTCGTCGGCGCTGCTGGGCCGGCCCGTGCCGCCCGCGGCCTCCTTGATGTGGGCGTCGAAGGCTTCCTGCTGTGCTCGGGCCTGCGCTATTTCCCGGCGGCCCATGTTCTTGCCGCGGGCGATCACGTAGACGAAGACGCCCAGGAAGGGCAGCAGGATGGTGAACACCAGCCAGCCGGTTTTCGCCCACCCGCTCAGCGCGTCGTCGCGGAAGATGTCGCCGACGATACGGAAGAGCAGGACGAACCACATGATCCACAGGAAGAACAGGAGCATGCTCCAGAAGACGCTCAGCAAGGGGTAGTCGTACGCCAGGTACGTCTGCGCGCTCATGTCTTTTCTCCCATGTCTGTTCTCCGTCCCGGGCGCTCGCCCGGCCGCCTTGCGTGCTGTCTGTCCTCAGCGTGGGCACGGCCGGGGGTGGGTGGCCTCACCCGACGCGGGTGAGCCTGCGGGCGGGCCGGCGCTCGGTGGGCACTCGACGGATGCGCTCCCGCGCGGCAGGAATCAGGGTTCGGGCCGCGTACGGCGGGGGACGGCGGCTGTCCGGTACCAGTCGGAGGAGGCGACGTACTGGCCGAGGGCGAGGCCCGAGACGGCCACCAGGAACACGGCGATCAACCAGGAGAGGAACGTGAAGACGGGCCCCAGCTGACCGAACTCCTGGAGGCTGCGCTCCATGGCCGTGGGCACGAACAGGCCGGCGGCCCAGCTCAGCACGACCGTACCCGTGCCGGCCAGCAGGGCTCCCGGCAGCAGGTTCCGCCGGCCGATCCTGCCGCCCAGCAGCAGGTGCTGGGACCACCACCACCACAGCATCGTCGCCGACAGCAGCGACAGCACCCCTCCGATCACCGCGCCGCCGCCGAACCCGCTGCGCAGCGGTGCCTGGACCAGGAGGACGCCCAGCCAGACGAGCAGCCAGAGCAGCCAGCGCCAGGCCGCGGCCCGCACGGTGTCCGGGGCAGGTGCCAGGACCGCTCGCAGACCGCCTGAAGCGCCCGGCTGAAGGCCGTGGCGGACACGAGAGTCACCACCACGCCCACAGCTCCGGCGGCGTCCCGTGGTGTGCCGGTGGCGGTGAAGGCACGGCGTACCTCGTCGAGCGTGTCACCGCGCACCCCCAGAACCGCACGGAGGGAGTCGGCCAGCAGGTCCTGCACCCCTCGGGGAGCGAACGCCGCGACGGTCATCAGCAGCGGGAGCGCGGTGATGAAGGCCTGCGCGGCCAGTCTTACGGAGCCCTCCACGATGTTGAGCGCGGACAGGCGGGGAGCAGCCGGGCCACCGGACCGGACCGCAGGCTCGCCAGGGCCCGCACCACCGCCGTGTGCCTGTGGGAGGCCGGGGCAGGGCCGGGTTTCCTGGCCATGGCTCACGGGGCCGCCGCCCGGTCCTCGTGCCCGGCGGTCGGGCCCGCGGCGGCCGCGAGGATCGCCAGGACGACCAGGGCGATGCCCAGCACGAGCGCCACCGCTCCGACCGTGGGGTGGTTCCAGAGCACCAGCGCCAGCGCTCCGGCCGCGATGACGGCACCGGTGGTCCATGCCCGGTGGTCCGCCAGCCGGCGTCCGGTGGACCCGGTGTGCACTCCGGCGCGGCCCAGCCTCCGGCCGGCGGCCGTCGTGCCCCTGTCCGCCGCCGTGCGGACGGCACGGGCGGGACGTCCGGGACCGTACAGGTACGCGACCAGTGCCGTGATCACCGGGACGACCAGCAGGGTGCGCGTGCTGTCGCGCAGGAACCGGACGAACGTGTCGTAGATCGCCGCGGCCGCGTCGGTGGGCAGCGCCGTGGGCGGGACCGAGTCCAGATACACCCGTCTGACCACGGCCGGCGCGACGAGCAGCACCACCATCATCACGCCGACACCCGTCACGGTGATCATCAACATCACCCGGCGGGCCGGAGCGGTCCACACGGCGAGCGCGGCGAGCGCGGCGAGCACGACGGTCAGGATGGGCAGCCAGGTGCCGAGGATGTCCAGCAGCCGCATCGTGTCCTGCGCCTTGCCCAGTTCCCGTCACTCCGGCAGCTGCCGCATCTCCATGACACGCAGTCCCAGTGACTGGCAGCGTGCCAGCAGCCCGTACAGGTGTGCTTCGTCCACGACGGGGCCGAAGAGGATGGTCTGGCCGGACATCACGACGTGGCCCAGCTCCGGGAAGGCTTTGGCCAGCGTTTCCGACAGGTGTCCCTCGACTCGGATCTCGTAGCGCACGAGCTGTCCTCCCGTGGACTGCCTGGGGCTGCCTGGGACTGCCTGGTACAGGCGGACGGCACTGCTCCCTACGACCGTGCGCCTCCGTGTTCCTTCGGGCCTCACCCGGTACAGGTGACCCGTGGCCCGGCGACGTCGATCACCCCGCTGGACTCAGCGCCTCGATCCGGTCACCCCGGCCGGAGCATCCGCGTCCGGCTGCCGCGGACGGCCGTCCCGGCCGGTCGGCAGGTGGGGAGTGACCAGGAAACTGGCGAGGGCGATGCCGCCGGTGGCCAGGATCGCCGCCTTCAGGCCGTTCAACTGCGCGGAGGCGTAGGAGTCCGTGACGGCCTCGACCTCGGACGGCGGCAGCCCGGCACGCTCGGCCGCCGAGCGCACCTGATCGGTGGGGACGAAGGTGACTCCGGCCTCGAGGGAGACGCCGACCTGCTCGCGGGTCCCCTCGGACAGCTGCGGGTTGTCCTCCACCTGCGTGGTGAAGGCGTGGGCCAGGGCACCGATGAGGATCGACCCGATGAGCGCGGTGCCCAGCGCCGAGCCCAGGTTCTGTGCCGTGAACTGGAGTCCTCCGGCCTCACTGCGTTCCTCCTCGTCCACGCTGGACTGGACGACGTTGCCCAGCTGCGAGGCGAGCAGGCCGACACCCACGCCCAGCAGGGCCATGGCTCCGGCGAACTGGGCGTCGTCGATGACCGGGTCGATGGTGGCCAGCAGCCACACGATGGCCGCCGTCAGGGTCAGCAGGGCCAGCCGGACCACCTGGCGCGGCCCCATCAACCGACCCAGCAAGGTCCCGCACAGGGAGGTCACGAGCATGGTGGCGGACACCGGGAGCAGGCGAAGCCCCGTCTCGAAGGCGTCGAACCCCTGAACCACCTGCAAGTACAGCGGGATGGTGAAGAACAGCCCCAGCAGGATGAGGTTCTGGCTCAGCAGCGTCATCAGGCCGGACCGCAGCACGGGCTTGCGCAGGAGGGAGAGGTGTACGAGTGGGTCGGCCCCCTGGTGCTCCCGACGCCGCTCCCACCACCGGAAGACGGCCAGGACGGCCAGCCCCATGCCGACGACGAACAGCGTCGGGGCGAAGCCGAAGACGGTGAAGGGAGGGTTGCGGGGCTGCACCCATCCCCAGGTGCTGCTCTGCAGCACCCCGAGCACGCCCAGTCCCAGTCCGGCTGCCGAGAGAACGGCACCGACGCCGTCCAGCCGGGGGCGCGGGCCGGTCCGGGGGGACTCCGCGATCACCCGGCGGCACAGCAGGACGGCCACGACGACCACGACCTCGCCGGCGAAGACCAGCCGCCAGGTCAGGTACGTCGTCACCCAGCCGCCCAGCAGCGGGCCGACCGCGATCCCGGCGCCGGCGAGCCCGCCGATGACCGCGTAGGCGATGGCTCGGTCCTTCCCGCGGTACGACTCCGCGACGAGGGCGGCCATGGCCGGCAGCACCATGGCGGCGCCCAGTCCCTCGATGACGGACCAGCCCAGCGTGAGGACCCCCAGCGTGGGTGCCGCGGCGGTCAGGGCCGACCCCACGCCGTAGACGGCCAGCCCCACAAGGAACATGCGGCGACGCCCCAGGATGTCCCCGAACCTGCCGCCGATGATCATGAACGCCGCCATGACCAGCGCGTACAGCGTGATGACGGCCTGGATGGCGGTGACCTCCGTGTCGAAGTCCTCGACCAGCTGACTGATGGACACGTTCATGACCGAGGTGTCCAGGACCATCAGGAACTGGGCCGTACCGAGGACGATCAGAGCCCGCCAGTGCTTCACGCTGTCCACCTCGCCGAGTCGGCCCGATACGCCGGCGGAGTCGGCCGGGCAATGGGCCGACGCACGCGTCTGAGTTCCTCCCATCCCATCCGAAGCGCGCGCCTCGTGCCTCACCCGCCACGGGGGAAGGGCTGCGCCGCGGTGGCTCGCTGCCGGCGTCGGTCGTCACCGATCCCGGGCACCTTCCCGAACTCCTCGCCGACTTCGCCGTCCGCCGTGTCGGGCCGGCCGTGCCCGAAGCAATCGCCTCGCTTCGGCAAGACCACCCCAGGGCCGGCGAGGCGGAGCTCCGGGCCCGGGTGGTCGCTCGCGGCCGTCGGGCCGTTGTGTCGGAGGGCTCCCTCGTGGACGGCCCGTTCCTCGTGCTCATTCCCGTCGCCTTCTGCGCGGCACTGCTCCGCCAGGCACGTACGATCCTGGAACTGGTCACCCTCGACGGCCGCGACCCCACGGCGAGCGCCCGCGCCGCCGAACTCCTCGTCCTCCAGGGCGTGTACGAGGACACCCGGCAGGCGCAGGACGCCGCTCGCCCGCCCCGGACGCGCCGCAGGCGCACCCGCCCGCTGGAAGCGATGGGTGGCCCTTTGGGGCGTCACCCTGCGCATGGCCCACCTCCTCGGCATTCTCGCGCCGGCCGACGAGAGCCAGGACGCGGGCCGACGCGTACGGCGGGTCGCCGTCCAGGGCGACCTTCCTCACCGGCCTGCGCATTGCCGAGAGCCGCTGGCCGGTCCTCGGCATCACCCTGGCGACGGCGTCCGCCGGGGTCGGCGCGCTCCGGTACTGGCGCCGCCACCGGCGCCGTTGACCGTTCTTCAGGTCTTCAGGTCTTCAGGAGGACGCTCTCACCGACGCGCGTTCACAGCAGCCGGAGGTCACGGGCGCGGCGCACGGCGTCGCCCCGCCGGTTCACCGCCAGCTTCCGGTAGACGCTCTTGAGGTGGGTCTTCACCGTGTTCACCGACACGTAGAGGTCGGCGGCGACCTCCTCCGTCGACATCATCCGGGCCAGCCGCTCCAGGACGTCGCGCTCGCGTCCGCTCAGCTCCACCGCGACGAGCGGCGGGGACAGCGACGACTTCGGCCGAGGTTGCTCACCGTGTCGCGGCAGGCCGGGTGTGAGCCAGTCCGCTGCGAGCTCGTGGAGCGGAGGCGTGGCCAGCAGGGGCCGGATCCACGCTCCCGCATCGAGGAACGGACGCCGCAGCCGCTCCCGCCGGGCGTCGAGGAGCGCATGCGCCACGAGCTTGCGGGCGGTGGCGGTGTCTCCCGCCTGCTCCGCGGCCTGCGCCCTCACCAGCGCTGCCCTCACGGTCACCGCCGGACCGGCCCGGCCCCCGGTGCGGATGCTGTCGAGCAGGTCGATGGCTGCCCCGGCACGGCCTGCGGCGACGTGGATCGCCGCGGCCTCCACAGCACACGCCGGCTGGTCGCCGGACACGCCCTGGAGCACCTCGACGGCTTCGTCCGGCCGTCCTTCGGCCAGGTGGGCGGCGGAGGCGACGAGCGCTTCATAGCCCGCCGCCCAGGGTGAGGCCACGGCGGCGGCGACGGCCGGGTCCGCCGCCTCGACAGCGGCTCGTGCCTTGCCCCTGACCAACAGGAGGCGAGCTGTGGCGAGCGCTCGTCCCGCCGCCATCACCGGATCGCGCGTTCCCGACGGGAGCCGGGCCGTCTCGTCGAGGAGGGCGTGGGCCCGGGCCAGCTCATGGCGGTCGACAGCCACGGCGGCCAGGACCAGCTGCCCGATGCCGGAGGCGGACGGCCGGGGCAGGCCGGCCCGCTCCGCCTCGGGCACCGCCGCCAGGGCCTTGCGCTCCGCCCGGCCGGGCCAGCCGTTCAGATAGTCGAGCAGGGCGAGGTGCTCCATCGAGTCCTCCCGTGGCAGCACGGTGGAGGCCCCGCCGGGAGCGCCGGCCGCCGCGGTCAGGGCGGCGCGCGCGTCCTCGAACCGCCCGGCCCACAGGCGGGCCGAGCCCAGATGGGTCAGCAGGAGAGCAGTGAGTTCGGGATGCTTGTCCAGGAGGTGTGCCGGGACCTCCTGCCGCAGTTCATCGGCCCTTTCGGCGGCTCTTTCGGCCCGTGGGGTACATCCGGTCAGCCGGGCGGCCAGTGCCTCGAGCAGCGCACAGCTCAGCCGGGCGGCCGCCGGTTCGCGCGCGTCGTCGGCCAGCTGCTCCTCGGCGTGGCGCAGGCGGGCCAGTCCTCGGTCGAGGTCGTACCAGGACAGGTCGCGGGCCGCGCGTACGAGGTCCGCCGCGGGGCTCCTGGCCTCGGGGCCCATGGGGGAGAACAACTCGGTCAGATCACCCGAGCCCAGGCCGGTGAAGAGCTGCCCGATCGCCAGGTCGTCGACGAGGGCGCCGGCGGTGAAATCCCAGTCGCCCGCGGTGGCCCCGTGGGCGAGTGTCTCCGGCAGGAATCCGGAACGACGCAGCCACCGCGCGGCCCGCCGGTGGAGTTCCGGATCGAGGCCGGGCAGGCGCTCGCGCAGATGGGCCCGGAGTATCTCCCCGAACAGCGGGTGGAGTTGGTACCAGGAGTGCCCGAGGTGCTCGACGAACGCGTTGTCGCGGTGCAGCCCGGCGAGAATGGGCCCGGCATCGGTCCGCAGGGTCAGCGCGTTGGCCAGATCGGGACAGAAACGCTCCAGGACGCTGACCCGCAGCAGGAGGCCCTGGGTCTCCTCCGGCTGTCCCTTGAGGACCTCGGCCAGCAGGAAGTCCGCGACCGTACTGCGGTCCGCCTCGAATTCCTTCAGGTAGAGCTCCGGGTCGGCGCTCTCCAGAGCGGCCAGGGCGGACAGGCGCAAGCCGGCGGCCCAGCCCCGGGTGCGGTCCACCAGGGCGCCCGCGGCGTGGACCGGAAGGCTCAGACCGTGCAGCTCAAGGAGGGCGACGGCCTCTTCCGGCGTGAAGGCCAGCTCGGCGGCGCGGATCTCCGTCAGCTCGCCGGCCGCCCGGTAACGGTGCAGCGGCAGCAGTGGTTCGGTGCGGGTGGCGAGGACGAGGCGCAGGCCACGCCCGGCGTGGTGCAGGACGAAGCCCAGCTGCTCCGTGATCTCCGGATCGGTCACGCGGTCGTACTCGTCGAGTACGAGGATCACGGGTTGGTCGCGGTCGTTCAGCTCGGCGGCGAGCGTCGCCAGCAGCCTCTGGTCCACCCCGGTGGCGTCCGCGGGGACCCCGACCGCGTCGGATGCCGGTGCGCCGCAGGTGCGCAGGGCCTGAAGGACGTATGCCCAGAACACTCCGGGACGCCGGTCCCCCACTTCGACGGTGAGCCAGGCGACCGGTGGCGGCAGTCCGGCGGCCCAGTCGGCGGCGAGCAGGGTTTTGCCGGCCCCGGCCGCCCCGTTGACCAGTGTCAACGGCGTCCCGCGAGCCTGGTCGAGGTGGTCGACGAGCCGCTGCCGCCGCAGGAACGTGGCGGGCCTCGCCGGGAGGGCGAACCGGGTGCGCAGGAACGGGTCTCCCTGGGGATCGGCGCACGGGACGGCCGGAATGATCGGAACGGTCGGTCCTTGGGCGTTCTCGTGGGTCTCGGTCACGGCACTCGCCACCCCTGTCCGCCAGGTCACGTCACGGGTGGCGCTCCCTCCTCCAGCTTCCCAGTCAGTCTCTTCGCCCCGGCGCGCGGCGGTGATCGTCGCCCACAACACCCCGTTGCCCTTCGGCGGGCCGGGTGCCCTCTCTCAGGTCAGGCTGCCGGCAGCTCCTCCGCGGGGAGCCGGCCCGCGCGCACCGCGTCGACCAGGGCCTGGTGGTCACGCTCGTTCTGGTCGGCGTATGCCTCCGCGAAGGTGATGAGTGCGCGGTCGAACGAGTCGCCGCCGCCCAGGTATGCGGCGATCGCGATGCGGTCGCCGGACCGCGCGTGCGCACGAGCCAGCGTGACCCCGCACAGTTCGCCGAACGCCTGCATGTCCTTCGGCCGCATCCGCTCCGGCACGGCGATGCCCTTCCAGTCGCGCAGCTGCCGGACGTAGAAGTCGCGCTGCCTGCCGTCGATCCCGTCCACCCGCTCCCAGCCGAGGAAGATGTCGCTCGCGGCCTGCATCAAGCGCTGGCCCGAGACCACCCGCTCGCCCTGGTTGGGGTAGCGGCTGGAGCCGACGTGTGCGGCGAGCACGGAGGCGTCGGCTTCCTTGGCCTGGAGGAAGAGCGGGTCCTGGTCGTCCCGGCCGAGGAGAAGGAAGATCCAGCACCGGGTTCCGACGCTGCCGACGCCGACCACCTTGCGGGCGACGTCGGCCAGCCGGTAGTCCGCCAGGAGCGTGCGCCGGTCGGAAGCGAGAGTGCGGCCGTACCGCTCGATCAGACCGCGGAACTGATGCTCCAGCGCGCTGCGTTCGACGTCCGGCAGCAGGTCGCCGGCCGGGACGAGCAGCGGGGGATCCGCCGCGATCCTGGGCCGGCCGTCGACCGACTCCGTGAGCTTGTCGAAAGCCTGGAGGCTGTCGCGGGTGCGGGCCTTGGCCATGGCGCGGGCCAGGTTCTTCTGACCACGTTTCGTTCCGTGGAGTCGGCCTGCGAGCAGGGACTCGAGGAGGTCCGCGTCGATCTTCGCGTACCAGACGTCGAGGTTGCCCGTGCCCGCGAAGCGGATCATCGCCTCGCGGTACGAACGGACCGTCGAGCTCACGATGCGGGCGCGCTCGGCGTCGTCGAAGCCGTTCGCCCGGCCCGCGATGACCAGACTCGCCGACAGCCGCTTGACGTCCCACTCCCACGGCCCCGGCAGCGTCTCGTCGAAGTCGTTGATGTCGAACACCAACTGCCGCTCAGGCGAGGCGAGCAGACGGAAGTTCAGCAGGTGCGCGTCTCCGCACAGCTGGGCCGTGAGTCCCGAGGTCGGACTGTCGGCCAGGTCGGACGCCATGATCGCGGCGGCGCCCCGGTAGAAGCGGAACGGGGACTCCATCATCCGGCCGTAGCGGATCGGGACGAGTTCGGGTACCCGTGCCGCGGACTGCGCCTCCAGGATCGCCAGCGGGTCCGGCCGGTCGGAAGAGGGCCTGTACACGGCGTGCCCCGACCGCGGCGAGCGGCGCCGCGCCTCCTTGCCGAGAGCCGCGCGATCCTCGGGCGTGGTGTGAGGTGCCGCGCGCATGGCCGTGGTCGCGTTCTGGGACATCACGGACGCTCCTGTCTGGCGCGTGGGCGGCCGCTCTCAGCCCTGGGATCCGATCTCGGCATCGGCGACGGCGATGGCGATACCGAACGCCGTGGCGATGTTGCCCGCTGCCGTCATGACGCGTGCGGTGCCCACGATGGGTGCGATGGCGACGAGGACGTCCTGCAGTTGTTCGGCGGTCAGACCGGCCTTCATCGCGGGGTCGATATGGGCCGCGTAGGAGATGGGCGGGGCGTCCGCGGCGGCGAGTGCCGCGATGCGCGTGAGGATGAGCAGGTCCGGGGCCAGCCCGCATCGCTCGATCGAGTCGACCGTCATGGCGGCGAGGGTGTCCAGGACAGGGGTGCCGGATGCAGTGGACATGTCGTATGCCCTCCTGGTGAGTTTCGAGCCCGAGGGATATCCCGAGGGACATCCCGAGGGACATATGGGGCAGGAGGGACCCGGTTCCGCGAGTGTGAGCCCCCTCAACCGTAGAACCCATCCGGGCCGCGCGCATGGCGCGCCATCCCGACATGCGCCGCGAACCCGGGAGGACGAGATTGGAGGTAGCCCGACCGGCCGGACGCGAACGCGCGGTCGCGGGGCCGTTCGACACGAAGGAGCCGGCGATGGCCAGTCAGGCGAGGCTGGCCTCGGGCTGCGGCCCGCGACAAAGGCCGTCTCCGGATCGGAGACACCCATGAAGGACCTCAAGTTCGAGCAGAAGCGCTCGCTGTCACGCTTCGAGGCGGCTGACCAGCTCACGGCACTCGCGGCCGCGCTGCGGGAGGGCGGGGAGGCCGAGCTGGAACTCGACCCCGGAACGCTGAGCCTGCAGATCCCCGACGACCTTCGTGGCGAGATGGAGGTCGAGATCGGTGACGGGGAGATCGAGCTGGAGATCGAGTTCAAGTGGCCGACCACATCGACCCGGACAGCGTCGTCGCGGACGACCGCAAGCACGGAGGAGGCCACGACGCGCAAGAGCGTGCCCGCAAAGTCGGGGCGCAGCGGTACGAGCACCAACAGGAGCAAAGGCGGGAAGCGGTCCGTCGCGACAAAGTCCTGAGCCCGCATCCGGCAGATCACGTCGGTCACGCACCGCTTGCGGCCGTAGCGGTCGGTCAGAGTGCAGCGGTCTTCAGGTACGCCAGGTTTTCTCCGGTGCGGCCCGGCCTCCTCGGGGACATCACCTGCCCCGGTCCGTTCTCCCGACGGATACCGCTCAGGTCCAGTCACTCCCCAGATGGGCATGCCTGACCGAGATCCCGGGTGCCGCCGGCCCCGCGACGGCCAGCGCCGCCAGACAGCCGTCCGGCACCGGTACATCGCGCATCGCGCATCGCGCACCGACCAGGCGCCCCGGATCTGGCCGGACGGATCGCGGACGACGCCGTCGTCGGTGAGCACCGGCAGGCCCAGGCCCAGGCCCTGGGTGAGGCGCGCGCCCGCGGCTTTGACCACGGCCTCCTTGCGGGTCCACAGCCGCAGGAAACGTTGGGCGCGTTCCGTGGGTCCGGCGGCCGCAGTTGCCAATGATGTCCCCGCTGCAGGCGCAGTTCCTCGGGAGGAACATCGAGATATCCGGCCAGAATCAGCCGCAATGCTCCATGCGCGATGACGAAACGCCTGCGGTCGGCCTCGAAACGACAGCGTCCGCCGCGCTCGGCCCCACGCCCCGACAGAATCCGGGACAGCGCCGCCACCGCGGCCGGCGGCCCGTCCAGACGTCCACCCTGGGCTCCTCCACGGCAGAGCCGCCGTCTGTCCCGGTCCTTCTCATGTGGGCGCAGGTCGGCCGACGCGGTCGACGAACCTGACCGCGGCCAGGTGGCGGGCGGGCTCGTCGGCGGTCCGCAGGCCGGTGCGCATCGCCAGATTCCATGGTTTGCTGCGCTCGGGACAGGCCGGGGCATCGTTGGTCATGCGGCGCACCCTAACTGGGTGACCACTCCCGGGGGTCTGGCGTAGTCGCGGTTCGGGCCGATCTGGGCGCCGACAGCCGGCGTGGACCCCCAACGGGATCGGCCCCGCGACGCAGCGAGCCAGATGCCGGAAGGTCCTCACCCGAGACCCGCGCCATCCGTCCACAACCTCCCGGGACAGAGCGACCAGCGGCAAGATGGCCCCATGACAAAGCTTTCCGTACGGTCGGTCCGTCTTGCCTCCTCCGGTTCGGTGCTGTCGTTGTGGTCACAGGACTCCGTGTTGTCGATCGGCTCAGTGGGATCGGTGCTGTCCGTGGGGTCCGTCGGTTCGGCCTTGTCCGTCGGTTCGATCGGAAGTGCCCTGTCGGTCGGCTCGATCGGTTCCTCCCTGTCGCTGATCTCAACCGGTTCGTGGCTGAGTACGGGATCGTTGTTTTCCGCGCAGTCGAGGTGGTCGGTGCTGTCCTGGCGTTCCTCCCGAGGTTTCCTGGCCGCGGGGGCGGTAGGGGCAGCGACGGGAGGCGCCCTGCTGTTGGCCCAGATGCTGCACAAGGCCGAAACCGGTACCCAATAACCCTGGTCAGGCCCAGGATGACAACGGCAAGGTCACTGGCACCTGCGAGACGGGAACCGGCTTTCGAGCAGTACCGGCAGGCATGGCGCAGCGCAGCCGCCGCGGGACCGGACAACCTGCTCAGAGGGCGCGCTCCGGTCGTCAGTGACCGCCCTCGTTGATGTCAGCCTTGACGTCGAAGGCCCCGGACCATGATCGGTCCGGAGCCTTTTGGCTGGTGCCCCGGCAGGATTCGAACCTGCGACACCCGTTGCCTGGCATTGCTATGTGGTGCCGTTCTTCCTGGTCGGCTTCGCGTGGCAGACCGATCGCTCCTCCTCGTGGCGCTCCGATCCGGACCGTCCGCTCACGCATCGCTCACGCGCGGAGGCTCGCACTGGTGACGCTTGAGCGCGAGTCAGAGCCGACCGAGGTCGATCTCCACGGTGAAGGGAGCGGAAACCTTGACGACACCGGTGAACATGTCGCCGGTCCGGTAACTGTTTGTCGCCGGGTCGAGGACGTAGGTGTAGATCAGCGGAACGCCGGTGGCGGCCTGCTCGATCCGCCAGTAGAACGCGATACCAGCCTTGGCGTACTGGTCCACTTTCACGATCCGGTCAGTGGTCTCCGACCCTGGCGAGACGACCTCGGCCACCAACAGCACATGCTCGGGGCGAGTGGGTGTGACGTCGATGGTGTCGGCCCGATAGATCACGACGTCTGGGCGGCGGTTGGTGAGTGGCACGTCCTGGAGGCGGACATCGAAGTCCGTGTCGGCGTTCCAGTCCGGTCCGGCCGCGGCATCCAGCGCGTTCGCCAGGATCCGGGCGAGGCGGTTGTGCCGCTTGGACGCACTGGGACTCACGACGACCATCCCGTCCACGATCTCGATCCCCGCGCACTGCTCCTCGGACCAGGAGTCGTACTGTTCCGCAGTGATCTGCTCATGCATCCACGCAGGGGCCATCGTCTCGGCAGTCATGACGCTCCTCCCGGACACCCGTGGGGCGGGCCTGATCCCGCTGTAATCAGCGTACTGTCCCTGTGGGACCCGGGAGTGCCGGACAAATCATTCCTCCGGCGGCGGCGTCCGCCACCACGAGGGTGGCCACTGTGGACCGACACCAACCTGGATGCGGGCTCATCACCGTCGCCAAGCAACTCGTCGTTGACGGCTGGGAGGTGTAGGAGGACGACCCCAAGACCCACGCCGACGCGCGGACCATCGCTTTCGACTCCGACACGGTCAAGGCCCTCAAGCGGCATCGCGCCCAGCAGGACAAGGACCGTTAGGAATGGGGGAGCGCCTGGGCGGAAACGGGTCGCGTCTTCACCAAGGAGAACGGCGAGATGCTCAACCCCGTCACTGTCACGCGGCGGTTCGTCGAACTGCATGAGGAGATCGGCCTCCCACCCGTCCGGCTCCACGATCTCCGCCACGGCACGCGACGCTGGCCCACGCGGCCGCCGACCTGAAGGACATCCAGGAGACTGCCCGAGGCGGCTCTGGCGATCGCCGAGGCTGTAGCCCGGCTCGTACCTCGGGCTCGTGCCGTCCCCGAAAAAGCCGCTTCCGCAGCGGCGGGCGAGCGAGACAAGGCGGAAGTGTCCGTGCCGGATGACGCTGATCCGGCGGGCGGCATTCGGGAGATCAACTCCCCGTCCGCTCACGCAAACGGCCCCGGACCAGAAGCCCGAGGCCGCCTCCGTCAGAGGCGCTGGAGCCCTCCGCCGACCTCCGCTGACCGGGCCACAGATCGTCATAGGCGGCGTTCATGAACTCGACCTGCGCCCTGTGCAGTACGGCCCTGTCGGCGCCTTCGCCGCGAGCCGCCTCGGTCAGGCGGGCGGTAAAGCGGTAGGCGGCACCGCGCAGTGGCTCGGTCCTGGCAGCGAGATCGATCTCCGCATGCGCGAGCCACATGTCCTCCACGAGTTCAGTGATCGCATTGTCTGCGCCACCGCTACCTCCGTGTGGAAGGGCCGACGTGGCCTTCTGCACCCGGAACGCGATGTCCAGGAACTTCAGGATCACGACCTTGAGCTCAGAGCGGTGCGCGGTTGACTGCTGGGCCTCCAACTGGCGCGAACTCGCCCGCGACGCCAAGTACTGCCCGAAGAGCGTCCCGACCGCACCCAACGCGACACCTGCCAAAGACAGCACAGCCGGTCCCAGAGAGTCCCAAGATCCCATGGCCCCGAGTCTCTCAACAGCCCTATGCCGGTGGCCAATTACGCGGCGTCGAGCAGCACACCACGCAATAATCCGCATGCCGCGCGTCCGGGCTGTTGGATAGCGGCGTGCCGGTGACGAACGAAGACGTGTTGCAGGATCACGCTCACCGACAGGTCGTGCGCATCGGCGACACCGTCCGCAGGCCCGCTCAACCCTGGACGCAGACCGTGCACGCGTTGCTGCGCCATCTTGAAGCGGTGGGCTTCCCTTATGCCCCGAGGGCTCTGGGATTCGACGAGGAAGGCCGCGAGGTTCTCAGCTACATCGAGGGGGAGTCGGGGCCGCTGGGGTGGGCCAAGGTCGTCCAGGACGAAGGCTTGACTGCCTTCGCCCGGCTGCTGCGCGACTACCACGACGCAATTGCTGACTTCGTCCCGCCCGACGAGGCCGCCTGGGCGGTCGGCTCGGTCACGCCCGCCGACGGTGAAGTGATCTCCCACGGCGACTTCGGCCCATGGAACGTGGTCTGGCAGGGCCACCGGCCTGTGGGCATCATCGACTGGGACTTCGCCCGCCCAGCAGCACGTTTGCATGACGTTGCCTACGCCCTGCAGTACGTCGCGCCGTTCCGGGACGATGCCGAGTGCCTGCGATGGCTGCACTTCGCGCAGCCGCCCAACCGCCGCCGGCGCCTGGAAGAGTTCTGCACCGCCTACGGCCTCTCCTCCACCGACGGCATCGTCGACGCCGTCATCGCCGAGCAGCAGGCGAACGCCGAAAGAGTGCGCCGTCTCGGCGGCCTCGGCCACGAACCCCAGGCTACGTGGGTGGCTGAGGGATACCTGCGGGACCTCGAACACAAGGTGGCATGGAGCCGAGCGCACCGGCACCTGTTCGAGTAACGGCTTGCCCCGCTCCGCCCACCGCCTCACCCGGGTCGCCGAGGCGCCGCCCGTGGCGGCCACAACCCGGACTTCGAAAGGGCTTGTCCGGTACATCGCCGCACCAGGAAGATCGTCGATCGTGCACCTCAACGAACTCAACGCTCTCGAACGGCGGTTGTGGGACTCCTTCTCTCAAGGACGCACCGTCGACGTCCTCGAAGACCCGGCATCGGCGGAAGTGGTGGTCCGGGCCGACGTCATTGCGGCGCTGTTGCTGGGCGCCGGCGTTGATCACGCTCCGGGGGACCGCCCTGCACTGCGCCTGACCGGTGCACGTATCACAAGCCGCCTGGATCTCCGGTTCACCGAGATCGCCGTGCCTGTCGTCCTGACCGACTGCCGCTTCGACGAAGCGCCCTATCTGCAGGGCGCTCGGACCCGCGAGTTGGTCATGACCGGCTGCGGTCTACCCGGTCTCGTCGCCGAAACTGCGCAGATCGACGCCCGGCTGGTGCTCTCTCGCTGCCACATGACGGGGCCTCTGGTGCTCACCCGCACCCAGATCAACGGCGATCTGGACCTTCGTGACACTGTGATCACGTTCCCCGACGGCGAGGCGATATCCGCCGTCCACGCCCAGGTGGGCGGCGATGTGTTGTGCACCAACCTGGCTGTCGAGGGGCGCTTCCGGCTGTCCGGAGCGTCCATCGACGGCGAGTGCGATCTGGAGGGCGCTTCGCTACGCGACCCCGGCGGTCACGCCCTGGACGCCTACCACGTCCAGATCACCGAGGACTTCACCTTCCACCCGGGGTTCAGCGCCGAGGGTCGGATCATCCTCTCCGGTGCCACGGTCGGGGCAGCCATCGGCTTCTGCGGGGCCCGGCTGAGCAACCCCGGCGACACCGCCCTGGAAGCGGTCGATGTCATGGTCAGCCGCAACTTCGACCTCGGCCGCGGCCTCACCGTCGACGGCGGCATCAAACTCGACGGCACGCGCATCGGTACGGAACTCAGCTTCCGCGACGCCAGCCTGGCCCACGCCGACGGCACCGCTCTGTCCCTGCGTGCGACCCAGGCCCGGGAAACTGACCTGCGCACCCAGCGGCCGATCGATGGCGTGGTGGACGCACGTAACGCCCGACTGGGGACGCTATACGACGCCCCAGGCACCTGGCCCGCCGACCTCCGGCTGGCCGAGACGACGTACGACGCCCTCGCGTTCCCGCTGCCGGCCGCCGAGCGAGTCCGATGGATCCGGCGCACCAGCGGCGGCTACCTCCCACAGCCGTATGAGCAACTCGCAGCGGCTTACCGGAAGCTCGGGCACGAAGACGAAGCCCGTACGGTGCTCCTCGCCAAACAGCGCCACCGCCTTACCACCCTCTCCCCGCACACCCGCGCCTGGGGTCATGTCCAGGACGCAGCCGTCGGCTACGGCTACCGGCCGCTCCGCGCAGGTCTGTGGCTGGTGGCACTGCTCATCTGCGGCGCGCTGTTCTTCGGCCTGTATCCCCCCGCCCCGCTCGAAGCCGGCAAGGCACCGGAGTTCAACGCCATCTTCTACGCACTCGATCTGCTGGTGCCGATCATCACGTTCGGGCAGGAAGGCGCCTTCGCGCCACGCGGCACCGGGCAATGGCTGGCCTATGGACTGATCGCGGCCGGATGGATCCTGGCCACCACGGTCACCGCCGGTATATCCCGCGCGATCAGCCGCCAGTGACCGATCTCCGCCACGGCACCGCCACCGGCTGCTCTGGAGACGCCCTGGCCGCCAGGACCGCCCATGTCCATGTCAGACCTGGACGTCACTGGACGCAAAAAGGCCACCTACCAAGATCGATAGGTGGCCTTTCGCCTGGTGCCCCCGGCAGGATTCGAACCTGCGACACCCGCTTTAGGAGAGCGGTGCTCTATCCCCTGAGCTACGAAGGCGGGGATGTGTGGTCAAAGGTGTTGGAAATCCACCCGAAGTGGGGCGATCTCCGCCCCTTGGGGCCCGAACATCCACAGGGTGCCTCCGTTGAAGTGGGGCACCGCCCACAGTCTAGCGGGTGCCAGCAGCGCGCCGGGGCGTCACACGGCACCGTCGAGCGACTGGCGGCCGACCGAGGCTGTGCTGGGGCGCGTGGTCGGGCCGTGCGTCTATCTCGTCCGCTTGGTGATCCCGAGGGCCACGGAGTTCTTGGCCCAGGCGTAGCCGATGTAGACCAGTAGGGCGCCATCGGCCCCGTATGCAGGGATGCGGCGGAGGCGATGCGTTTCGTCCAGCGTGGAGAATGTCGATTCGCTGTCCTGGCGGAATCCGATGAGGCGTTTTCCGGCCTCCGTTTCCGGTGGAATGATTCTAAGATGTTCGGTCCTGTTGAACCTCGGACGCTTCGTCCTCGGATCAAGTGCTTGATCCTCGCGAGTTTCATACACTGGAATCCGTTCTGTGTGCGGTCCGTATCGACAGGGGATCTCCAGGACGTGGTAAAAGCGACTCTCGTTTCCTTCCCTGAATTCGACGTCCTTGACGGGGATCGGGCTGTAGAGGGTCTTGCCCTCCACGGTGAGCAACCGATCACATGCGCGCCCTTCAGCCGCGTAGACATCGTGGGTGCATCCTGCGGATGGATATCGATACTTATTCAGGGGTTGCGGCTTGAGTCCGTCGTATTGGCGCGTGAAGACCGTAAAGCCAGTCCTGATCAGTGGAGAGCGATGCTTACCTCGCCAGGCTTTGTCGTAGACAATGGTGTGGTTTCCTGGAGCACGCGCGCGTATCTCCTTGGCCAGACGGACTGCGACCCGAGCTTCTTCCTGACGGTCTGGATCCAGCATTTCGGACTGGTGTCGCGCCGTGTCTACGCTGAGGATCACGCGACTGTGTGGTGAGCATTCGTCGCGGACCGAGAACGAGACAATTTTATTGCCGTAGATTTCTCGGTCCCCGCCTTCCAGTTGCATCGTGGCGTCCGGGTCGACCCTGTGACGTTTCAGTTTCCCGGTCTTCTTGTCTATGGTGAATTCTTCAGTCTGATCCGAGGCCGGTTTTGCGACGGTACCGTCACCGGTGATGACTTGGCTGCGATGCGGACGCACCAGGGTGCCTCGTCTCTTCTCTGCGAGTAATCCCTGTGTGAGTGCTTGGTTTATCCAGGCGTCGCGGCTGGCCTCTCGAAGCTCTTGTAGCACGTCCAGCATCTTGGGTCTGAAATCGTGCCAGTGATGCCGTTGGGGGCCAAGTTCGGGGAGGGCGTCCGCCGCGGCGTCACCCCGAAACTCTCGTATGCCTTCGCGGACGGTCTTCCATACGTACTCTTCCTGGAAGCTGGCGCAGGCCATCTCAGCGGTGTCGAATATGGAGATCGCGGCGAGAAAGATCATGTAAATGAAGGGAGGGTACGAGGGGCGACGACCCCAGGTTCCCGGCGTGCGCGCAGGGAAGACCTTGTCGGCCACGTCGTACAGATCGGGATTGGCGACAAGAAGTCGAAGGCGTTCCAGTTCGGTCAGGGACCGGGCGGAAGGACCGGGTGGTTCTGGGCAGCTGAGGCTGAAGATGTCTCTGGGCACCGGGCCCATGACGTAGTCCGGTTTCCGCTTGTTCTTGGACTTGGAGGCGGAGGTACGCCGCTTCGGCGCCCCCATCAGATTTCCTCCTCTGCTGGATGCCAGTCGTAGCCGGCGAGCTTGGCGGCACGGTCCAGCGAGGCGAGACCGAGACGCAGTGCTACCTCGGCGATCTGGCCGGTCTCCGTAAGGATCTTGGCGGCCAGCCAGCTGGAGACGTCACCGGGCGCCGCGGACTGGCCTTCGGGAGCGATACCACTGGCGCGCACGACCTCGCCGAAGGTGGTGCAGGTGCTGGCCTGCAGCCGGTAAGCGGGAGCGGTGCCGTTCGTGGTGAGTGTTTCGGGGTGTTCCGAACCGGACTGGCGCTGGACGTAGTCAGCGCGCAGTCGGAGGACTTCCCGGTTCCATGGGTCGTCGAGCGGGCAGTAGCGGGCGGTGATGCGCCGCGCGCCTACAGCCCAGACTCGCTCGTTGGCGAGGTCGAGATCGGTGGCTCCGGTCAGGCCGATCTCGCCGGTGTGAAGGCCGCACAACAGCAGCCCGAGTACTGCAGCATGCCTGGTCTGAGGCATCCCTCGTTCGGCGTAAAAACGGAGTTGATCGATGTCGGCGTCCGTCAGAACGCCGACGGGCCGCGGTTGCGAGCGGGGGATCGGAGGGCAGTCCAGTAGAGGTGCGCGAGTAGTCAGTCCGAGCCGCCGGGCTTCGGCGAAGAGGGCGTCGACCGATGACCGGCGGACCCGGCGGGTACTGTCCGCCGGGCAAGTGACCAGCTGGCCTTGTCGGTTGTGCCCGGGTGCGTCGATGAAGGCCTGGGCGACGATGTCGGTGACGTCGTCGAGGCGTTCGAAGCCGAGGGCGCGGGTGAACCGGAGAAGTCTTTCGGCATTGGTGATGTAGGAGTCTGCCGTCTGAGGACTGAGAGTCCCGTGGGTGACCTTCTCCAGCCATTTCCGGGCGACCTGTTGTAGGGCCGACCGCAGAGTGACCCTACTCACGACGACCTCCCCCTGGGACGGACCGATTGGCCCCCTGGGGCGGGAGCGTGAGCTGGGGAATCAGCGAAACGTATGGGGTACGGCGCGCTGGCGCGCTACCGTAACTGGTGGCTCTCGCTCTGCGTGAGGGCACGCCAAAGCCCCCTTCCTCGCGGTTTGCGCCGCGACGAGGTTGATGGGGTGACGGTGGCGGGTCCGGAGAGGCGTGATCCTTAGCCGGGGAGTCGCATCTCCGGACCCGAACTCATGCTTGGGGGTTCGACTGGCGGCTCCTCATCGAGGGGATGAACGCGGACATCTCCCTACTGGACGCGTAGACATTGAGCCAGGTCGTCAGGCTCACTCGCCCCAGGTCCGCCAGGTGATAAGGCTGATCGAGCTCGACGCTCGGAGCGCCCGTGTCGGCCCGGGCGCGTGTCTCGGCGAGGATGCTCAGTACCCCGTGGAGCTGCTGATGCAATCTCCTGGCCTCGTCCGGCGTCATGTGGCGGACATACCTGAGCCAGAGCGGGTCAGCGAGGAGCTCGGTCGGGTCGTCCCTGTAGACCGGGGCTGTGTCTTCGTCCACCTCGTCCCCGGAGTCGCGGAGAGACTCCCCGGCGGAGGGGCCTTGACGGTCCTCTGAACCGAGGCTTCCCTCAACGGGAGGTTCTTCCGTTTGAGATTTGTCCTCGCCGCGGCGAGGTGACGAACTGTTGCTCTGTGAAGTGTCTGGGCCGTCTTCCTGGTATGCCTCCTCGTCCCCTGGCCGGGGGGAACTGGAGCGTTCCTCGGGAGGACGCGGTGTCATGTCTTCGTGCCAGCTTACGAACCCGTCGGGCTCCTCGATCAGAAGCCCGGACAGGATCATGAACTCCATGAGCTTGTCGACTGACCGGCGGTGCGTGGCGCCGCCCCCGACCAGCATCATGAAGCGGGCGTGCAAGCCGTCACGCAGTCCAGGGCCTGGGGCGAGCCTGTTCCGTGCGCTCTTGGTGAACCAGGTCTGGTTGCATGCCTTGCGCAGTGCGGCTTTGCCGCGTTCAGGATCCTTCGCCCATGACTCCGCCACGTGTGTCGCTGTCCGGGTGGCGCTGTACATCCCCCTGCCCGGGGCCTTCGTGACGAGACCGCAGTATTCGAAGAAGGCCATCGTGAGCCCGACGCGCCCGGGGTCCAAACCGAGCTTCACCTTGACGTCGTGCACCGAGAACGGCTGCGGCAGGATGCCGACCGTGCAGGCGACAGCGAGCTGCTCCGACGCGACCATTCGGTTCGTGGGCAGTTCCCGCAAGGGCGCGGTTTTCGCAGTAGATCCCTGACCCGGCATCGCCCCTCCTGTGGCCGCTGCGCACAGACGGGCGCCTGGGCAGCGTAAGGCACGCCAGCGCAATGGTGCAGGGGAATCGATGACATTGCAGTGCAGCCCAACTCGCGATTCCTGAAGGGGTGTTGCTCCCCGCACGGCGCACCGGCTGACCCCATGGCACCGAACCTGCGTCGTGGCGGACAATCCCGCAGGTGAGTTGCCCTGTCGGAAGCTGGTAGCAGCGATTGCCGGGTCGGCGCGGCAAGTCTTACGCGTCGCACCGCGACGATTCCGGAGGGGCCCCTGCACCGCAGGCGCCCCTCCAGGCATTCCGGGAGGCGCAGCGCCCCGATCGCCGGTCTGGTTCATATGAGCCTTCCTTGGGGATCACACTCCGTTACTTGCTATACAAGTAGCATTACGGGGTGGGGGGCGCATCCGGAGTGCGCCTCGGTCACACTTATGCCGTGCCTGGAGGAATGAGACGTGCCAAGAAGCCAAGCAGTTTCGTCGTCAGCGGCGACTGGCCGCACGCTGTGATGGAGCCACATCGCGGTGCCCTCGTCGCGCAGGCCATAGCCCGCAAACTCGCAGAGGCGATGGCGGAGCAGGGGATCAGTGCCAACGCCCTCGCCAAGAAGAGCGGTGTCAATCGACAGGTCATCGCCAATGTGCTCAACGGCACCGTCTGGCCCGACATGCTGACGGTCGTGGACCTGGAGGGTGCCCTGAACGTTCTACTGTGGCCCGATCACACGCAGTGGAGGATTCCAGAGCCGGGCCAGTCGAGTGATCATGTCGCCTTGGAGGAGGGGCCTGCTCGGTCGAGTCGCGATGGGGGCGGCTGACTGAGCTTCCACAGTTCGGCGGTCTTGCGGACGACTTCACTCCCGTGGGCGGCCTCGCCTACCACGTCGAACTCGGGCACGGCCTCCAGCGGCACGCGAAGTCGAAGCGCTGGAGATCCTGGTCGTCGACGATAGGCACCGTGGTCATGCCGCACTGCCTCGGTTCACCAGACGCCTCAGGCTGTCTCGCCGTCGCGCTGAGGCAGACGCTGGAGGCTTGGCTGGCCGATGCAGAGGAATCGCGCAGACGCGTCGTGGCATAGCGGCCGCAGTCCGTCGAGGTCGGTGAAGCGCAACTGGGCACCGGGGTGCGGGCGTTCTGCGATCTTCTCCTTGGCGTGGGCCCAGAGCAGCTCGACGGGGTTCAACTCCGGTGCGTAGGAGGGAAGCTGGACGATGGTGAGCCAGTCCTGTTGCTGTGCGTACTGCTTCACGTGCTTGCTGATGTGGCTGGAGTAGTTGTCCCAGATGACGGTGACCGGGCCGTCCAGGCGGCGGTGCAGCAGGGCCAGGAAGCGCGGGAAGTCCTTCTTCGTGCAGCCGCCCGACGGCTTGATCGCATAGATCATCCGGGACTCCTCGCCGTCCTTGAAGCAGACCCACGCGACCATGCTGATCTTGCCGTTGTGCTTCCCGGACAGCCGTAGCACCGGTGTCTGCCCGGCCTTGCCCCAGGTGCGGCGGACCGGCCCGTTCAGCCAGGCTCCGGCCTCGTCCTCGAAGCAGACCCACCCGCCTGCGGCGGTGACCTGCGCGGATGGGAAGCCGCCGGCCACGTCTCCGTGCGCCATGCGGCAATCGCCTACGTCACGGACGCCACGAGTCAGCAGTTCACCGCCGACGCCTACGACCCGGCGGCCTGGGCGCAGCTGGCCAAGGACTTCGGCGCGAAGTACGTCACGCTGACCACCCGTCACCACGACGGCTTCGCCCTGTGGCCGCTGAACCACCCGAGCAGCTGGAACTCCGGGCAGGCGCCGCTCAGCCGGGACTTCGTCAAGGACTACGTCGCCGCCGTGCGGGCGGCTGGCCTGAAGGTGGGCCTGTACTACTCGCCGATCAACTGGCGCTACCCCGGCTACTACGACGTCTACGGCACCAACTGCGCGACCAACCCCTGGGGTTACACCACCGACCCCGCGCACAAGGAGAACGCGCGGATCATGAAGACCGAGGTGTACGAGTCGATCAAGGAACTCGTCACCCAGTACGGCACCATCGACGACCTGTGGTGGGATGGCGGCTGGCTGGCGGAGAAGGGCTCCGACGCGGACGCCGCGTTCTTCTGGGAGCCCGGCCAGTACCGGGACCCCGCCAACCAGTGGCCGGTCGACTCCGTCTACGGCGAGACCGACGCCAGTGGCAAGCCGCTGGGCCTGATGGGCATGGTGCGCAAGCACCAGCCCGACATCGTCGCCAATCCGCGCTCCGGCTGGATGGGCGACTACGGGAACGAGGAGGGCTCCTCGGTGCCGAGCGGGGCCATCCGTTCCGGCAAGTTGGTCGAGAAGGTCTTCACCGTCGGCAGCACGTGGGGCTACAACTCCGACGGCAAGGTGATGGGTTACGGCACCGCCATGAGCCTGCTGGTCAACTCGTGGGTGCGCAACATGACGGTGATGGTCAACGTCGGCCCGGACCGGCACGGCACGGTGCCCTCCGGGCAGGCCGCCCTGCTGCGCCAGATCGGCGCCTTCATGACCGCCTGTGGCCAGTCCGTCTACGGCACGCGCGGCGGCCCCTGGCATCCGGTGGACGGCCAGTACGGCTTCACCTCCAAGGACAGCACCTTCTACGTCCACCTGCTGCCCGGCTACAGCGGCACCACCTTCACCACGCCCTCGATCGGCGACGCGCAGGTCACCCGGGTCTTCGACGTACGCTCCGGAAACAGCCTGTCCTACACCGTCAGCGACGGCAAGATCGCCATCACCGGCATCGACCGCACCAGCCACCCCCAGGACAGCGTCGTCGGCGTCACGCTGGACCGCACCGTGCAGCCCTCCGACATCGCCGTCGGCAAGACGGCCACCGCCAGCAGCGAGGAAACCACCAAGGGGAACACCGCCGCCAAGGCCGTCGACGGCTCCACTGCCACCCGCTGGTGCGCGGCCAACGGCAACACCGGCCACTGGCTCAAGGTTGACCTCGGCTCCACCCGCTCCCTGACCGGCACCCGCATCGCCTGGGAGCTCGACAACACCAACTACCGGTACAAGATCGAGGGCTCCACCGACAACACCACCTGGACCCTCCTCGCCGACCGCACCGCCACCACCAGCACCAGCCAGGTCCAGGTCGCCCAGTTCCGTGCCCAGGCACGGTACGTGCGCGTCACCGTCACCGGGACGCCTGAGAGCGGCCTCTGAAAATGAAGAAACCTTCACATGGCATCGCCGGGCGGTGGGGGGTCTGGGCGGCACCCAGGCGCGTCGCGGCCCGCCATTCAGGCGGTGAGGACGTCCCGGAGTTCCCGTACGGCGCGTTCGTGGTGGTGCTGGGCGGGGATCGCTTCGTGCAGGTCCAGGGCGCGGCGGCGGACCAGGCCGGTGCGGTAGCTGTCTGGCAGCGCGGTCAGGGCTGCGACCGTGCGACGGCACGCTTGCTCGGTGTCGCCGTCGTGATGGGAGCAGGCGGTGGCGTCGATGTGCAGCAGGGTGCGCGTCATGGTGCTGGTCGGCGCGGACAGCTCGAAGGCGCGCTCCTGGCTGATTGGGCGAGGCGGGTGTCCGCGAGCGTGGTGAACGCGTGGCTGAGGTGGACGTGATGCTTCTGCTCGCCGTACGTCAGCCACGTGTCCGACCGCTCACCCTCGGGGAGCCGGTCCATGAGGGCGTCGGCGGCCTCGAGCGCGGCGCGGGACCTCTTCGCTCCGTCAAGACCTCCTATGTATCGCGACTTCAGCCCTGGAGAGGCGAACTCATCGGTTCGGCAGTGATCTTCGGTTTGATCTGGCAATTTCTGTCGAACACCTAGACAGATCGCTGATTTGTAACCGTTAATACATCCGATGTTCCTTCGCCGAAACATACGCGGTGCGCAAAGCCTGTCAGGACACCGTGCGCTGTCCTCCGAGCTGCCGGGGAGAAGGCCTTGTCGGAGTCGATCACCCACCGAAGAGTCGCTCGTCGGCATGGCGGTCACCGACGGCAGGCTTCGCCCTTGCGTCCAGGGCCCCGCCCCGAAAGGAAGAGCCGCAGCCCGTCGGTCCGCCTCCCGGGCCGGCCCGCACGTCGCTCCGCCCGACAGCGCCCGCGACTGGCAGGGCGGCCCCGCCGCCTGCCCCCCGGCACACCACTGCACCCGGCCAGCCCGGAATATCCCCGCACATCGTCACCGCAAGCAATGCCATCGATCCACAGGAGTGGAACATGTCCTCGTCCAGAATGAATCGCCGTACGTTTCTCGGTGCGGCGGGGGCGGCGACCGCCGCGACCGCCCTGCCGCTGGTCCCCGGTTTCTCCGGCCTGCTGGCGCAGGCATCGGCCGCGGACGCGCAGACCAACCTGGGCAAGATGGTCGATATGCGGTTCGGCATGTTCAACCACTTCAGCCTGGGCACCTTCACCAACGAGGAGTGGGCGCAACCCAACCAGAGCCCCACCCGCTTCGCCCCGCCGAGTGTCAACTGCGCGCAGTGGGCCGACGCCGCGGCCGCCGCGAAGATGAGCTATGGCTTCCTGACCACCCGGCACCACGACGGCTTCGCCCTGTGGCCGAGCGCGCACGGCACCCAGAACGTCGCGAACAGCTCGTACAAGCACGACGTCGTCCAGGCGTACTGCGACGCCTTCCGCGCGAAAGGGCTGAAGGTCGGGCTGTACTACTCGGTCTGGGACCGCACGTTCGGCGTCGAGGCGTGGGAGAGCCGGCACAAGGTGTCCGGGCTTCAGATCACCGACGCCATCCAGCCCAGCCACATGACCTTCGTCCTGGGTCAGATCCGCGAACTGCTCACCAACTACGGCACCATAGACATGTTCATGACTGACGGTTACGCATGGCAGATGGGGCAGCAGGCGGTCTCCTACCAGGCGATCCGTTCGCTGGTGAAGGATCTGCAGCCGGACTGCGTCATGATCGACCTCGGCGGACTGATGGAGCCTTTCCTCGGCGACGCGATCTTCTTCGAGGAGCCGCTGGGGATAACGGCGCCTGCGGGCAACACCTACGCCGGTATGCAGGGGCAGACCATCAGCAACGGCTGGTTCTGGCACCCCTCCACCCCGACCGAGGGCCTCATGAGCAGGGCGGCGATCCTGTCGCATCTGGCCGACCTGGAACCGAAGTACACCTCCTTCATCCTCAACTGCCCGCCCAACCGCAACGGCCTGCTGGACACCAACGTCGTCAACCGGATCGCCGAGGTCGGCGCGGCATGGAGCCCCAACACCTCCAGGCCGCCGCTGCCCACCCAGCTGCTGCGCGCCGAGCACCCCGTCACACCGGTCAACGCGTACGCCACCGGCTTCCACACCGGCGAGGGCCCGCTCAACGCCATCGACGGACTCAGCGACGTACGCTACGAGACCTGCTGGTCGACCTGGGGACTGCCGGCGCCGCTGCCGCACTCCATCACCATCGACCTCGGCGGTGTGTGGAGCAACGTCTCCACCCTGGAGTATCTGCCCAAGCAGTGGGCCCGGAACGACTCCACCGACGGCGACATCACCTCCTACACCATCCTCACCAGCACCGACGGGGTCACCTTCACCCAGGTCGCCACCGGCACCTGGGCCGGCAACAAGAAGACCAAGCTGGTCGAGTGGCCCAACCGGAACGTGGGCTTCGTACGGCTCCAGGTCAACGCGGCCACTGGCGGCTACGCCAACATCAGCGGCGTCAGGATCGGTGGCCGGTCGCTCAAGCCGGCGCTGGTGTCCACCACGCTGCCCGGTGACGGCACCGTCTACCGGCTGGTCAACCGAAACAGCGGCCAGGCGGCCGACGTGGTGAACAGGCTCACCACCAACGGCACCAAAATCCAGCAGTGGCCCTGGCTCGGCCAGACGAACCAGAAGTGGACCTTCATCAAGACCGGCGACGGCTACTACAAGATCAAGGGCGTGGGCAGCGGCAAGCTCCTGGAGATCCAGGGCCTCTCCCGCGCGGACGGCGGCACCGCCGGCATCTGGGGAGACGCCAGCGCCCCCCAGCAGCACTGGGCCGTCACACCCACCGGTGACGGGCACTACCTCCTGATCAACCGCTACAGCGGGCTCTCGCTCGCCGTGGACGAGGCCAGCACCGCCAACGCAGCCGCCGTCGAGCAGCAGCCCTACGCGGGCCGCACCGAGCAACAGTGGCAGATCATCCCCTCCTGATCCCACCCTCCGGCCCGCGCCTCCTCGGCCTGAGCGAGGGGCAGCGGTGGCGGTCCCCTGCGGGCGCGAGGCGCCTGGGCACCTAGTGCCCCCCAGAACGCGTGCCTGATTCCATCATTCCTCCGAGCACGTCACCATCAACGTCCGGCTGAACTTCACGGGTTTCGCCCAAGCCCCACTCCTGCCGTACGTCAACGCCGCTCTCACGCCGTCCGCGCACACGGCTTCCCCGCACTCGGCGACATGACCGGCGCCACCGTCCACCTCGCCGGCTCCTGGGCCGCCGACTCGGCCTCCGCCGACGGGGCCGCGCTGGTCCAGTAGACCTGCGGAAGCCGGCTCGACCAGCAGTTCACGCTGCGGAGCGTCACCTCCGGAACGCCCCAGCCCCCTCGACCCGCACGTCTCCACGAAGAAGACGCGCACGTCCCCACCCAGCAAAGAAGGGCCGCACATGCACACCTACCGAAGACTTGCCGCCAGACTCACGGCCACGGCATCCGCCACCTGTCTGGCCGCTGTCGGACTCGCCCTCGTCCCGGCGGCAGACGCCTCGGCCGCGGGCGCGCCGCAGGGCGGCCACGTCTACGCGCTGACAGCGGCGCACAGCGGCAAGAACGCCGCCGTGCTGTCGGACTCCCTGGCCAACCGCGCCGCAGTCGTGCAGAAGACCGCCTCCGGCGGCCCCGGCCAGCTGTGGGAGGCGGTCGACCACGGCGACGGCACCTTCTCGCTGGTCAACATCAACAGCGGCAAGTGCATGGACGTCCAGAACGGGTCCATGAACGCGGGGGCCGCGATCATCCAGTGGCCCTGCACCGGCGCCGGCAACCAGAGCTGGACCTTCAGCGGTTCGGAGATCGTCTCCGCCCGCAGCGGCCTGTGCCTGGACGTCTCCGGCGGCTCCACCGCGGAGGACCGCGCGCTCATCCAGTACACCTGCAACGGCCAGACCAATCAGCAGTGGAGCCTGACCGAGCGCCCGCGCTCGGCGACCTGGGGCCCGGCCATGGTCAGCGGCGGCCAGACCTTCACCCAGCAGACCATCCGGATGGTCGTCCACAACAACACCTCCGGCGCGGGGCTGCGCATCCGGCTGTCCAACCTGCGCAGCACGACCGCCCTCTCGGTCGGTGCCGTCACGGTGGCCGTCCAGTCCAGCGGCGCCACCGCGGCCGCGGGCACCACGCACACCGTCACCTTCGGCCGGTCGGCCACGCCGACCATCCCCGCGGGGCAGGAACTGACCAGCGACGTCATCCCGATGCCGGTCGTCGCGGAGCAGAACCTGCTGGTGAGCGTCTACCTCCCGGGCACCACCGGCGCCTCCACCTACCACAACGACGCCCACCAGACCTCCTACCTGTCCGCCGCGAGCACCGGCAACCACGCCGCCGAGGAGGCCGCGACGAACTTCACCACCACCACGGCCCGCTGGTTCTACGTCGCCGGACTCGACGTCGTGTCACCCACGGCCAAGGGAACCGTCGTGGCCATCGGCGACTCCATCACCGACGGCTCCAGCGCCACCGACAACACCAACCAGCGCTGGCCCGACTACCTCGCCCGGCGGCTGCAGGCCGAGTCCGGTGGCCAGCGCCTCGGCGTGGTCGACGCGGGCATCAGCGGCAACCGCGTGGTCACCGACAGCCCGTCCGCGCCGCAGGGCATCGCGGCCAGGACCCGGTTCTCCCACGACGTCCTGACCCAGCCGGGCGTGAAGAACGCCATCGTGCTGGAGGGCATCAACGACATCAACAACACCACCACCCCCACCCCCGCCGACCAGATCATCGCCGGCTACCAGACCATGATCGACCAGGCGCACCAGGCCGGTGTCCGAATCATCGGCGGGACGATCCTGCCGCACTCCTCGCAGACCGCCGCCAAGGCCGCCATCCGCGCCCAGGTCAACGACTGGATCCGCACCAGCGGCGCCTTCGACGCGGTGATCGACTTCGACGCGGCGCTCCGGGACCCGGCCAACCCGGCGCGCTTGCTCCCCGCCTACGACAGCGGCGACCATCTGCACCCCAACAGCGCCGGCATGCAGGCCATCGCCAACGCCGTGGACCTCGCGCTGCTCACCTCCTGAGCGGTGCCCACCTCCCGGACGGCGTAGTTCCGTCCGGTGCCCCCTCTTCCCGTACGGGGCACCGGACGGAACGGCCTCGAAGTTGCGCACATATCCGATATTTCGAACATACCCAAACCTCTGGGCAGTTCACGCAGAAATGGGACAAGCAGCGTTGGACAGAACCCTCAGGGCGGTCCTCGCCCTCCTCACCTCGGTGGCCGCCCTGCTGGGCCTCACCACTGCCCTCGGCGGCACGGCCGGAGCCGCGGCCCCGCCCGCCGGGCAGGCGACGCGGTACACGATGACCGCGTTCACCAACAACAGCGAGTCGAACATGTACGTGTACGACTCGCCTGACGCCACCGCGTTCACCCTGCGAAAGGGCCCGGCCTACGTTCCGCCGTCCGGGATGATCCGGGATCCCAGCATCTTCAAGCACACCGACGGCTTCTACTACCTCACCTACACCACTCGTACCTGGTCCGCGCTGAGCACCACAATCGGCTTCGTCCGCTCCACCGACCGCCTCAACTGGACCTTCCTGTACGACTACACGGTCCCGATCAGCGGCCTGGCCCGCGCCTGGGCGCCGGAGTGGTTCGTCGACACCGACGCCAGCGTCAACATCATCCTGTCGGCGTCCACGACCGCTGGTGGCGAGTTCACCTTCAAGCCGTACAAGCTCACCGCCACCAACTCCGCGCTCACGGCCTGGAGCACCCCCACCGCGCTGAGCGGTATCAGCCCCAACTACATCGACACCTTCATCGTCAAGATCGGCTCCACCTACCACGCGTTCACCAAGAACGAGACGACGAAGTACATCGAGTACGCCACCGCCTCCAACCTCACCGGTCCGTACACCTTCCAGAAGACCGGCAACTGGACGGGCTTCGGCGACTACGTGGAGGGCCCCGCGCTCGTCCAGCTCGACAACGGCGGCTGGCGGATCTACTACGACGGTTACCGCGCCACCAAGTACTGGTACAGCGACAGCTACGACAACTTCGCCACCTGGTCCGCGCCCACCGAACTGCCCGGCCTGAGCGGCACCGTCCGCCACCTGACCGTGCTCAAGGAGACCGTGTCCGGCGGCGCCACCCTGCCGACCAACACGACCCGTTCGCTCCAGTCCGTCAACTTCACCGGCCGCTACGGCGTCGTCCGCTCCGACAGCCTCGCCTACGCCGACCCGGTGACCTCCTCCAGCACCACCGCCGTCAAGCAGAGCGCCACCTGGACGATCGTCCCAGGCCTGGCCGACGCGAACTGCTACTCCTTCCGCGACACCTCCGGCCGCTACCTGCGCCACTGGGACTTCCGCCTCCGGTTCGACACGAGCAACGGAACGGACATCTTCAAGAAGGACGCCACGTACTGCGCCCGACCGGGTACGACCTCCGGCTCCGTCCGCCTCGAGTCGTACAACTACCCCGGCCGCTATATCCGGCACTACAACTACGCGCTACGCGTGGACCCGTACCAGGCCACGGACACCTTCCGCGCCGACAGTTCCTTCACGGCGGTGAACCCCTGGGCCTGACCAGATCGCCTTCCGCAGGCTCTGAATGACGAGAATCCCACCCGTACCCGGGCGGGACCCTCCTGCTTCTCGCCGGTCGCCGCGTCGGGAGCGCCGTACGCGGTGCTTCGGCCACCCGGCGCCCCTGCTGGTACGCGCCGACGGCACGATCGCCTGGCCCGAGCCTTCCTCCTTCCCCAGGCGCGTGGTCAGGCCGAGCGCGCTGCTCCATTAACCGACCGAAGTCGGAGGTCGGAAGTGTGTTCAATCTCAGTTCGGCCCAATAGCTTCGGCGCGCCGCCGTTGCTCAGGTGCGCTGAGCAGCGTGGATGGCAGTGTCGGCGTGGCGGTCGTCTATCACTTCGTAGTAGAAGCGGGCGCCGTGCGGCTGGGCGCGGAGTGCGGAGGCGACGGTGGCGGCGGCGTGCCCGGTCAGGGTGATCAGCCAGTCCCGGATGCTGTTGCGCGGGTCCCACCGGTCCCAGTGGCCGTCCCAGTCGCACATCCCTTGGACCGCGGCGTCGAGCATGAGCCACTGCTCCTCCTCCGCCGCGAGGCGAGCGACCTTGAGGAACCACCAGATGGCTCGGGTGGCCTCTTCCTGGTTGGCGGCCCAGTCGCCCCCGTCGCCAGCTGCGTGTCCGGTCAGTGCCTTGAGGACCCCTGCCGTCTGCTGAGGATTGGCGAGCAGTGCCGTCTCTACCGCGCGGACGTCGAGCCTGGTGACCACGTCCAGGTAGAGCTCGTAGGAGTCAGGCTGGTCGGCGGCCAGGGTGAGGAGCTGGATGAAGTGTCCCCGTGATCTTGGACACTCGTTCGTTACGCCGCGAGGGCGTGTTGATGCCGCTGTCTGGTCTCGGCCGGTGTGAGGTAGCCGAAGATCTTGTGCTTGCGCAGGCGGCGGCGGTTGTAGAAGGTCTCGATGAAGGTGAAGACCTCGGCGCGGGCGGTGGCCCGGTCGGGCCAGGTCCGGGTTCCGATCTCTTCCTTGAGCAGGGCCCAGAAACTCTCCGCTGCGGCGTTGATGCCCCTATGGATGTCAAGCGGCGTCTCGGGCCCTATGGATGTCAAGCGGCGTCTCGGGCTGGTTTCGTGGGGTGTGCCGCGGTGTTTGCGGGGGCGATATGCCGGTAGATCTCTCGTGCCACGTACCGTTTGAGGCAGCGGATGATCTCGCGTTTGGTCTTGCCCTCCGCGAGGCGTCGCTGCAGGTAGTCCTGGGAAGGGCCTGCCCAGCGCAGGCGGCTGAGGACGATCCGGTAGAGGGCGGCGTTGGCCTGGCGGTCGCCGCCGCGGTTGAGTCTGCGGCGCTGGGTCTTGCCGGAGGATGCCTCGACCGGGCTGGTGCCGCACAGGGCGGCGAAGGATGCCTCGCTGTCGAGGCGTTCGGGGTTGTCACCGGCCGAGATGAGCAGGGCTGCTGCGGTGTCCGGGCCGACGCCGTGGACGTCGAGCAGGCCCGGAGTTCTTGCTCGGATCGCTTCTGTTATCCGCTTGTTGAGGTCGTTGATCTCCTCGGTCAGGTGCTGGATGCGGCGGGCCAGCAGTCTCAAGGTGTGCCGCGCGGCCCCTGCCGGCCCGGAGACTTCCGACTGCGCGAGTAGAGCGCACTGTTGGAATAGTTTCGGGTTGCTCAGCCCTGCCAGGGACTCGCGAAGTTCGGCATCGGTGCAGACCAGAACGCTCTTGAGCTGGTTGATGGCCTGGGTCCTGGACTTGATCGCGGACCCCTTCGCCAGCTTGAACAGCCGCAGCATCTCCACTGGGCCGTCACTCGTCTTCGCTGCGGCGGTGGCGCGACCGGACAGCACGGCGCGGGCGGCGGCTTCGGCATCGACGGCGTCGGTTTTGCCGTGGCGCCGCCGGGCGGCCTTGTCGGGCTGGTTGACCTCGGTCACCTCGATGCCCTCGGCCCGCAGGTGTCGCGTCAAGGCTGCGCCGTAGGAGCCGGTGCACTCGACCCCGGCTCGCCGCAGCCTGCCGAACGAGAGTGCCCAGGACAGAAGTTGACGATATCCCTCGGCGGTCGCCGGGAAGCTGCGGCCGTCCAGAACGGCGCCGAGCGTGGTGATGACGGCCGCGGCGTGGACGTCTTTGTGGGTGTCAACACCGAGCAGGATGTCCTCCTCGGCTTCGGCTGGGACGTGACATGGGGCCGTGGGCTGCGTGATCCTGGTCAAGGCCGCTGGTCTCCTGATCGCCTCGGGTGCCGGTGGCCGTCGCCGGGCCGGGGCGGTCAAGACTGTGACGGTGCCTGTCGCGAAGGCCCCTATCGGGACACGTCCCCTGCCCGGCGGCAGCGAGTACCGCTCCAGGCAGTGGCCGACAGATCAACGCCAAGGCAACAACGCCAGTCGAAACACGGGTCAGGCCACCGCCCGGAACGGCACCCGATCATCCTCACAGTCGAAACACGATCCAGTGCGTCCGCAGCTTTGTCGCAGCCCGAACTTCCGTATTCGCTCCCGGAATTGGGTCGATGTGTATTCGCTGCCGCGATCGCTGTGGATCACGCATCCGGGCTCCAGGCCGCCTCGGCCGTGGGCCATGTCGAGGGCGTCGACGACGAGCTCGGCGCGGTGGTGGTCGGCCATGGCGTAGCCGACGATCTCGCGGGTGGCCAGGTCCAGCCAGCAGGCGAGGTAGAGCCAGCCCTCGACGGTGGGCAGGTAGGTGATGTCGCCGACCAGCCGGGTGCCGGGACGCTCGGCGTGGAAGTCGCGGCCGATCAGGTCCGGGGCCGGCTTCGCCTTCGCGTCCGGCCGGGTCAGCGAGCGGTGCTTGCGGCGGGTGACGCCGCGGATGTTGCGCTCGCGCATGACGCGGGCGTTGCGCTTGCGGTTCACCCGCCGGCCCAGGCGGCGTAGTTCGGCGTGGATGCGCGGGACGCCGTAGGTACGACGGGAGGCGATGTGGAGCACAGTGATCTCGTGGGCGAGCGCGTCGTCGGCCGCCTGGCGCTCTCGGCGGGCGGCCTCGCCCTCGCGTCAGGCGTAGTAGGAGGAGCGGGTCACGTGCAGCACCCGGCACAGCAGCACGATCGGGTAGTTCGCCTTCTCCGCGTGGATCAACCGGTACAACGTGGTCACCGGTCGCTCTCCTTCACGAAGAAGGCCGTCGCTTTTTTCAGGATCTCGATCGTCTGCTGCTGTTCGCGGTTCTCTCTGCGCAGCCGGCGCAGTTCCTCACGCTCCGCGCTGGTCAGGTCGCCCGGGGAGCCCTCGCCCTGGTCGGCCTTCGCCCGGCGGTACCAGCCGCGCGGGGACTCGGAGCTGATGCCCAGTTCCCGGGCGACGGCCGTGACCGCCTTGCCCGAGGAGTCGACGAGCGCGATCGCGTCCCGCTTGAACTCCTCGGTGTACCGCTTCGTGTACTTGCTTCCCACCTGGTGCTACTTCCTCTGGAACCTCAAGATCCCAGTCTCCAGGTGTCCACGATCAAGGGGAAGCTTCACTGTCGAGTGCCACCCTGAACTGGCTCGCCGACCTGATACGCGGCCACCTCAAGAATCTCGGCTCGCGGTGGCGCGTCCTACCCGCAGGGAAGATCGCCACCATCGTGCTGGCAGTGCTGCGCTGTGACCAGCGGAGTGTCGAAGACGATGCCGCCCGTGGTCGCCGCCTTCTGCCGCGCCTTGTCTCGGATCTGCGGCTGCCACCGCTTCTTCACCTCGCGCTCCTGGCGCGCGGCGAGGTCCGGACGCGGCTTCCTGATCTGGTCTTTGACGTACCGCTCCACAGTGCGGTGAGAGATCCGCAGCATCTGGGCAACCGCCCTGGTGCCCTTGAGCTGGGGGGCGTGGGCGATTAACTCGTCGATGGCCAGCGGGGTCGCTGGAACCAGGACCCCGCACGTGGTGAGCGCGAGCTATGGCCGGCGTACGGCGCGCCCGCGTCGCTGCTGGCTGTAATCCGACCACGCCGATGTGACAACCCAAGGCCGTCGAGCCCGCCACGTACGGGACCTGATGGAGGGTCAGGCGCCCGGGTGCAGACCGGGCCAGCCGGGCGTCGGGTCGCCCTTGACCTCGCCGAAGTAGAGGGCGAAGGTCTGCTTCAGCCGCTCGACCTGGGCCCGGTCCTCCATGAAGCGGGGGAACCCGTCCAGGTTGGCGTTCGGGTACTCCCAGATCGGCTTGAGGCCGGTGGGGGGCGCGATGTCCGTGCGTACCGACCAGCTGTTGGAGGTCTGGCGCTCGGTAGACAGCTGCCAGTTGAGGTAGAGCTTGGCCGCCGTGGGGTTGGCGGCCTGCTTCAGGATCGCGATCCGCTGTCCCCACGCCATGAACGGGTGCCCGTCGGTCATCATCCAGCGGGTCGGGGTGGTGGCGAGCGGGTTGCCGCCCGCGCCGACGCCGATGATCTTCTCCTTGTTGGCGACGGCAGCGCCGGGGGAGAAGGTGCCGCGGGCGAACTGCGGCTGCTGGGCGGCGAAGTCGGCCACCCAGTCCCAGCCGTAGGTCTCGGCATAGAGGGCGAAGAGGTAGAGCACCGCGTCGTCGTCGTGCGGGTAGGAGGAGGCGATGGCGTCCTTCCAACGCGGGTCGACCAGGTCCAGCGGCGTCTGCGGCGCGTCGGCGCCGGCCGCGGCCACGTCGTACAGGTAGCTGAAGGCGATGACCATGCCGGCCACCCAGGCACCGTCCGCGTCCCTGAACTTCTTGTGGAGCTTGCTGAAGCCGGCGGGCTTGTAGTGCAGCAGCCGTCCCTGGCGCTTCCAGCGGGTGAAGTCGTGCAGCGTCTGCAACTGCACCAGGTCGGGGACCAGGGTGTCGGTCGCGAACTGGTTGTCCACGCGGACGTCGTGGTACTTGCTGTAGTCCACGATGAGGTTGAGGTCGATCTGGGGGAACCGCTGGCGGAAGGCGGTCCGGGCGCCGGCGCCGCTGCCCGAGTTGGCGAGGTCGCCGCCCGCGTAGATCACGAGCTTGCCGCCTTCTGCGATGGCGGCCTGGTACAGCTCGTCGAGGGTCCTGGTCTCCTCCGCGCCGGCGCCGTGCGCGGCTGTGGTCGGGGCGGCCGCGGCGGGGGACGCGGTGGCGCCGAGCGCGCCGAGGCCGAGCGCGGCGCCTGCTCCGGTGGCGAGGAGGTGCCGTCGACTGGGAAGGCTGGTCACTTGGGTAACCCTTTCTGCGTGGGGGCAGGGGTGTTCCCGGTGTACGGGCGGCGGACCGCCGCGGCCGGGAGGGTGGGAGCGGAAGCAGCGAAGCCGGTGGTCTCGTACGGTCCGCGCCTCAGACCGGCGCTGAGCTTGCCGGGGTCGAGGATGTCGGAGGCGAGCCGGTGGCCGTCGGCGGGGTGAGGCCGGTGTCGGTCAGCAGCGCCTCCTGCTCGCTGTTGACGAGGGTGGCGGTCCTGTTCTTGCTGCCGACCGGAACGTCCAGATCGAGGCCGGTGAATTCGAGTGTGCTCATCAGGACTCTTCGCTGTTCCATCGAGGATGGGGCCCGCTGACGCGAGCCATTCATCTGACAAGACGGTATCTGACACATCAGATGTTTTGGCCATGGGGGCACTCGGTGTGATGCGAGTCGCACTGGGGCTGCTGGTGCGGCCACCGCTGGCCGGGTGGGTGGTGCCGTGGCGTGAAGTCCATGGGGCGCCAGTGGAGAGCCGAGCGGAGTTGAGAGAGAGCCTGCGGAGGACCGGGCAGACGGTGGTGTCCAGGCAGCCGTACTCATGCTGGTCTCCGCCGTGGCGGTCTCAGCCGTATCCAGGCGGGGCAGCAAGACGGTGTCGAGGAAGAGCAGCAGAAAAGTCGAGCACGGCGCCAGCGCGAGCCTCGACGGCGGCCGCGCCCGTGGTCTCGGGTGCTCCTCGACCACGCCGACCGGATCCTGGCCGCCGCGCGGGGGCCGAGAGCGCCCTCGCGACGGTCAAAGGAACGGTCAGCGCCACTGCCACCCTCGCCGCGTTGCCATCGACCGTCGCCCAGATCGCGGCCCCGGCATTGTTCTCGCCCTGTCCCGCCGCACCACGTGTACTACCTCCCGCTCCACCTTCTCTACCGGCATTGCTACTTGTGGAGGTGGAGGTGGCCGGCCCCGGGCGATGGGGTGCCCTGCCATCCCGTCGGGGGAATCGGCGGAGTCTGCGCTTCAGGAGCATGCGAACCGCCCACGACCTCAAGGGAGTTCGCGGGCGGTCTGTCCGGATCAGTGGAGCTACGGAGCTACGGAGCTGTGGAGTTACGGCGTCACGGTCAGCGGTGTGCGGCCCACCGTCGTCGAGCCGTCGCCGAACTCCACAACCCCGACGTACCGTTCGCCGCGTACGGCGTCCGGCCAGGTGACCGTCAGTTCGGGGCGGTCGCCCGCGGTGACCTGCTGGGAGGGCGGGGTGACCGAGGGGCGTACCGCTGGGGCGCCCTGGCCCACCTCTGAGCTCCACAGGGTGTACTGCTGGCTGGTCGTGCCGGCCGGGAGTCTGTACTGGAGGACGTAGACGTCGTAGTCGCCGGGCGGCAGGTCGGTGTGTTCGTCGGAGCCGGCGTCGGGGCGGCCGATCTGGTTGCCGGCGGTGTCGAAGACGTAGAGGTCGATGTCGCTGCCGGGAAGGTGGTCGGCGGCGGTGATGGCCACGCGGGTGAAGGCGGCGCCTTCGGGGACGTGGACGCGGTGCTTCACGACCGCGTCGTTGGTGTGCGGGCTCTCCGGGAAGTCGGACTTGTCCGTGCCGGTCAGGGTGCCTGTCGTCTTCGTGGCGGTGTACAGGGCCGCTTTCGCCGTCAGTTCGCCCGTCCAGCCGACTCCGGCGGTCAGCTTCACCGAGTCCTGGCCGGTGGCCGTGACCTCGTTCGGCGCCGCGAACCGTGTGGGGCGCAGGGCGATCGGGCTGGTGACGCGGTGGCGGGCGTGGGCGTCGCTCAGGGTGAGGGAGCCGTAGGACCAGGTGTCGTAGGCGGCGTCCATACGTTCGAACTCAACCGTGTACGAGGCCGACTCGCCCGGCGCCAGGGTCAGCCGCTTCGGGGTGACCCTGGCGCGGAAGCCGGGCGGGGTGTGGAGCGTGGCCTTGTACGTGGCCGTCTTGGAGGACACATTGGTGACCTTGCGGGTTACCGTCTGGTGGCCGTAGAGGTCGCCCACCGAGATCGACGGGTAGTTGAGGTCACTGGGGTCGAGCGGCGTGGCCGTCGCGCAGGGGTCCTCGCCGTTCTCCGCCGCCGGGGAGATGCCGATGGCGCAGAGGTACGCGGTCCAGTCGGCGGACGTGGAGTCGTAGACCAGACCGGGGTCGGCGGCGCGGGTGACGCGGGGGATGCCGGAGCCGTAGTCGAGCGGCGTGGCGGAGTCGGCGTCCTGGCGGCCTACGGGGCCGCCCTTCTCGTCCTTCGTCGTCGCCGTGGTCATCAGCGCCGACTTGACCTCCATCGGCGACCAGCCGGGGTGGAGCTGCTTGAGCAGGGCCGCGAGGCCCGCGATGTGCGGCGACGCCATCGACGTACCGGACATGAAGCCGAAGGAGCCCGCGTAGCCGCTCAGGCCTCCCGGCACCGTGCCCGCCGGGACGGCCTCGCCGGGGGCGGCGATGTCCGGCTTGAGCAGGTCGCCGTGGCTGTGGTCGTCGGGGCCGCCGGAGGAGAAGGAGGTGACGTCCCGGGCGGTGGTCTTGTGGCTTTGGCTGGGGAGGAACCCGGCGGTCGCGTTCTCGGTGGCCGCGTACTCCTTCACCGTCGGCGAGTTCTCCTTGCTCACCTGGAACAGGGGGATGGCGAGGGTGGTGGCGAAGAAGTCCATGCCGCTGGTCGGCGTGTGGGTGAGGACGATCGCTCTGCCGCCCGCCGACTTGACCTCGGTGGCCTTCACCCCGACGAAGAGGTTGCCGCCCCGGTCGCAGACCACGATCTTGTCCTTGGTCCGCGCCGGGTCGAGCGTGCCCGGCGCGCACAGCGCGGCCTGCTCGGCGTCGGCGTCCGACTTGCGCACGTCGGCGGCGTTGACCAGCGAGGTCGAGGGGACGCCCGCGTTCAGGCTGCGATTGGTGATGCGGCGGCCGTCACCCAGGGTGATTGAGGCGGTGTATTCGGTGCCGTGCGTCGACGCGGCGACCGTCGTCAACCAGGGGGCGGTGATCTGGACGGTGCCCGGGCCGCTGTTGCCGGCCGAGACAGCGACGAACACGCCCGCCTTGGCCGCGTTGAACAAGGCCTCCTTGACGGTCGGGTGGGTGATGTCCCCGGCTATGGAGTAGTTGATGACGTCCACGCCGTCCGCGACGGCCCGGTCGATCGCGGCCACGGTGTCCACGCCCCAGCAGTTCGTGCTCCAGCAGGCCTTGTAGTACGCCAGCCGCGCGGCCGGCGCGACCCCGCTGAGCTTTCCGCTGGTGCCGGTGCCCGGGATCGACGCCTCGACGCCGTGGTTCCCGGCGGCTGTCGTACCGGTGTGCGTGCCGTGGCTGTCCCGGTCCAGTGGCGAGGCCACGTCGTCGGGGGTGGGCGCGGCCACGCCCTTGCGGAACCACTGGGCGCCGATCACCTTGTTGTTGCAGGTGACGCGGTTGGCGGGGTCGGGGTCGGTGCCCTCGTCGCACGTGCCGTGCCACTTCTTGGCGATGGCCTCGGCGTCGGGGCGCGGCTCCGGAAGCGGGGCGAGCATCGGGTTCGACGGGTCGAAGCCGGTGTCCACGATGCCGACGATCATTCCCTCACCGGCGTGCTCGGGCCCGCCGGACTTCGACCACAGCCCCTTGCCGCCGGAGAGACCCAGCATGGCGGGGAGGTCGGGGAGCGAGCCGGAAGAGGTGGTTTTCCCTGTGCCGGATGCGTCGGACGCGGGTGATTCCGGGGCCCGGTCCGGGGTGGTTCCGGCTCGACCCGCAGCCTCCGCCGCAGGGCCGTGGTCCGGCGTCGGAGAGCCGGCGGAGCCCGGGGAATTAACCGTCGGTCGGCTTGCCGTGCTGAGGGTAACCGCGGCGACCCCCGGCGTCGCCGCCAGCTTCGACGCCTGCCGGCCAGTCAGCTTCGCGGCGAAGCCGCTGAGCGTGAAGTCGTAGTCGTAGAGCGCCTTGACGCCGGGTACGGCGTCGAGGACCTCGTCGCGGCGGTCGTCCAGGTGGCGTCGATAGGCGTCGACCGCGCCGGAGTCGGGGTCGAGCCGGTTGCCGGACTTAGGTGCCGTCCGCTTCAGGCGGGGCAGTTCGCCCTCGTAGGCGGCGACGGGTGCGTCGGTGAGCGTCACGACGTACATTCCGGGGCCGAAACTCCCGTCGCTCTGCGTCAAGTCCGGGGCGGAGTCGGTGTCGGCGGCGTAGACGGCGGGAGCGGTGACGGCGGTCAGCGTCAGGGCTCCGGCGAGGAGCGGCGCCAGCAAGGTGACGAGGCTGCCTCGATGGCCGATGCGCAGGGACTGTGATCCCGCAGGCCGTCAGTCCAGTTCGATGATCAACCGTCCGCCGTTCTACAGGTCATCCGCGAACTGCAGACGCTCCTCGTCCTCTGGGCCGGCACCTGCCCCACCTACCACCGCGATATACCCACCCAATACGAACCTGCCCAAGCCCTACTAGGCCCTGTCTGGAATTCGAATCACGAGTGTGGTGCGATGCTGCGGAGCCAGAGCATCGCACCACACAGGTGCAGTCCGGCCTCGTAGCTCTCCGGGGTCTTGTCGTACCGGGTAGCGATACCGCGCCAGTTCCGCAGCCGGTTGATGCACCGTTCCACGGTGTTGCGCTCTTTGTAGAGTGTCGCGTCGTGCGAGACTGGCCGCCCGCCGGCCCTGCCACCGCTTCTTGCGGTTCGCAGCCTGGTCGGCCTTCTCCGGGATCACGGCTCGGATCCCGCGTTGTCGCAGGTAGCGGCGGTTGCGTCGGGACGAGTACGCCTTGTCCGCGGCCACTGCATCCGGCCGGGTCCGCGGGCGCCCGACCGGGCCGCGCACTTTCACCCGTTCCAGGACCGGGGCGAACTGCGGACTGTCGCCGGCCTGCCCGGGCGTGAGGACGAACGCAAGCGGGCGACAGCGTCGGTCGTCCGCCACATGGATCTTGCTCGTCAGTCCGCCCCGGGAACGCCCCAGCTCGGCGGCTTTCAAGCGGGCCCGGTGTCGTCGGTGGACCCGTCGCCGCTCGACGCGCGCCTCGTCCTCGGCCTGTCCGTCCTGCGTTCTTTGCTCCTTGTCCTCGCCCCCTTTTCGGCCTCGACGGCCATTTCCAAGGCCGCCAACTGCTCGGGGTCCAGGGCCATCCCGGCGGCGTGGTGGTGGGCCCGGGCGGTCGCAGAGTCCACGCTGACCAGGCCCAGATCAGCCTGGCCGCGGGCAGCGGCCTCGGCGATCACTGTGTGCATCAGGTCCTGGAAGACGCCACGCGTCGCCCAGATCCGGAAGCGGTCGTACGCGCTCTGCCAGGGCCCGAACTCGGTCGGCAGGTCACGCCAGGGGCTACCGGTCCGGAACCGCCACATCACCGCGTTGAAATGTTTCCGCAGGTCGGGGATGGGCCCAACCGCGGCAATCGGGAGATGGGGCTCGATCAGGGCCCACTGCTCATCGGTGAGATCGCCTCGCGCCATGACTGACGGCCTATCAAGACCGAGCCCCCGCGCGCAGGCGATCTACCGAACTCCTGATCCGAGCTCCAGACAGGACCTAGGACGGCCAGGACGGCTACACCCCTACGCCCCCGGCTCCCGCGCATCCACAACCCCGGCGCCCTGCCGATGCGACCCGACGAACCCGGGACCCCGCTGATCGCCTCCGGCCGCGTCCTGGACGGCCACGGCCGCCCGCTCGTCAGCATCCCCAGCAGCCAGTTGAAGAGATTCTGTGATCAGGGGTGGCGGTTCGCCGACGGCGAGATCGCGTTCCTCGGCGCATCCAGCGTCATGATCGAACGCTATCGCTACCGCGGAGCACGTATCCCGACTCCGTGGACCATCGACTCGGCAGCCGGAACCGGCTGACCGCAGGGCAAGACGCGTGGAGAGCCGGATGCGTGGAGACACGCACGTCCGGTTCGGGTCGGCGGCTCGGGGAAACGGAATGGCGGCAACGTCGTCACCGCGCCCCGAGCCGACCGCACAGGGACAAGTCCTCGATCACCACGATGTCCAGCGTCCGCGGCCCGTGCACCCCTTCCACACGCTCCAGTTCGATGTCACTGGTGGCCGAGGGGCCGGAGACGAGGGTCAGAGGCCGCAGCGGATCGAGACGGCCGAGCGCCTCGGGCACGTCACCGGCGATCTGGCTCGACCGCACCACGCAGACATGCTGGTCCGGAAGCAGGGTCAGCGCCCGGCGGCCCTGGCCGGGGCCGCTGTCGAGCACCACCGTGCCCGTGACGGCGATGGCGCCGGCGGCGGTGGTGACCACCGCGTCCGCCGCGTCGAGTTGCCCGATACTCAGCGGTGGGACGTCCGCCAGCCGGGCCCAGTCACCAGGAGGCAGCAGGTCCTCGGGGAACCCCGGCGGGACCACCAGCGAGCGCGCTCCGGCCCGCGCAAGCGCGCGAGCGACAGCGGCGGCGGCCTCGCCCTCGGGCACGCGGACGACTGTGGCGCGGTAGTCGGCGGCTCGTTCGGCGAACAGCCCGACGACGTCCGGTCCGGCGTGGTCGGCGCCAGAACCCGGCGGCGCCGGGACAGCGTCGGGGGTCCCGGAGCGTGGCACGTCGCTCAGAGCGCCGCGAATGCTCCGCAGTACGGTGTCACGGCCGTTCATCGCCGCTCGCCTTCCTCTGTCGTACGGCTGTTTTCTCCAGGGCGACCGCGCGTGCGGCTTCCCTGTGGCGTGTCGCCGTCCCCTCTCGTACGGCGCCACCAGGCGCGCAGCGATTCCCGGGCCGGCGCGGGTGTGTCACGCGTTCCGGACCAGCGGGCGAACGGGCCGGGGAGGGCACCGATCCGTCCGTCGCGGGCCACCAGTCGGGCACCGAAGGCGCCGAGTCGCTGGGCTGCCGCCAGCCGCCGGGGCGAGGCCAGGACCGCGCCCGCGGCCTTCATCGCCAGCGCCTCCGGGGTGGGCAGCAGCCGGGCCGCGCGCTTCGCCTCGACCGCCTCGGCCCGCAGATGGACCAGCACCTCCGGAATGTTGATCTTCACCGGACAGGCGTCGTAGCAGGCCCCGCACAGCGTCGAGGCGAACGGCAGCGAGGCCGCCTGCTCGATGCCGACGAGCTGAGGGGTCAGTACCGCACCGATGGGACCGGGATACACCGAGCCGTAGGCGTGGCCGCCGGTGCGCTCGTACACCGGGCACACGTTCAGGCAGGCCGAGCAGCGGATGCAGGACAGCGCCTGGCGGCCCACCTCGTCGGCCAGGGTCGCGGTGCGGCCGTTGTCGAGGAGCACGAGGTGGAAGTACTGGGGCCCGTCGTCCTCGGTGACGCCGGTCCACAGCGAGGTGTAGGGGTTCATCCGCTCGCCCGTGGAGGAGCGTGGCAGCAGCTGGAGGAAGACGTCCAGGTCGGTGAAGGACGGCAGGACCTTCTCGATGCCCATGACGGTGATCAGTGTCTCCGGCAGGGTCAGGCACATCCGGCCGTTTCCCTCCGACTCGACGACGACCACGGTGCCGGTGTCCGCGGCGGCGAAGTTGGCGCCGGAGACGGCCACCTTGGCTCGCAGGAACTTCTCCCGCAGGTGCAGGCGGGCGGCTTCGGCGAGGTCGCGCGGATCGTCGGTGAGGCCCTCGGGGGCAGGCTTTCCCCAGGCGCCCATCTCCCGCTGGAAGATCTCCCGGATCTCGGAGCGGCCCCGGTGGATGGCCGGGACGAGGATGTGTGAGGGCCGGTCGTTGCCCAATTGGACGATGAGTTCGGCCAGATCGGTCTCGTACGCGCGGATCCCGGCCTCGGCGAGAGCCTCGTTGAGACCGATCTCCTGGGTGGCCATCGACTTGACCTTCACGACCTCGCTCTCCCCGGTGGCCTGAACCAGGTTGGTGACGATGCGGTTGGCCTCGGCGGCGTCGGCCGCCCAGTGGACGGTGCCGCCCGCGGCCGTCACCGCCTGCTCCAGACGCAGGAGATGCTGGTCCAGGTGCCGCAGGGTGCTCCGCTTGACGGCGGCAGCCCTCTCCCGCAGTTCCTCCCAGTCTTCGAGTTCGGCGGCGACGGCCAGACGCTTGTCGCGGATGGTGCCGGTCGCCCGGCGCAGGTTCGCCCGCTGTCGGGTGTCGGCCAGCGCGGTACGGGCCGCGTCGGGGAAGGCGGGAGCGCCGAGCCAGATGACGTTGTCGGCGCCGCTCATCGGACGCCTCCTTCCGTGGCGGCCAGGATTTCGGCCAGGTGCAGGGTTCCCACGCCGGTGCGCAGGCGGGACAGGCCGCCGCCGACATGGGTCAGACAGGAGTTGTCGCCCGCGCACAGGTACTCGGCGCCGGTGTCCAGCACGTGGCGCATCTTGTCGGCCAGCATGGCGTTCGACACGTCGGGGTTCTTCAGTGCGAAGGTGCCGCCGAAGCCGCAGCAGGACTCGGCGTCGGGCAGTTCGACCAGGTCGATGCCCTTGACGGCGCGCAGCAGTCGCAGCGGGCGGTCGCCGACCCTCAGCATGCGCAGCGAGTGGCAGGTGGGGTGGTAGGTGACACGGTGCGGGAAGTACGCGCCGACGTCGGTGACGCCGAGTACGTCGACCAGGAACTCCGACAACTCGTGGACCCGCGGCGCCACGCGTCCGACAGCCTCGCTGAGAGCGGCGTCTCCGTACTGGTCGGCCACCACAGCGTGGTAATCACGCACCATCCCCGCGCAGGATCCGGAGGGGGTGACGACGGCGTCGTACTCCTCGAAGACCTCGGCGAAGCGGCGCACCATGGGCAGGGTCTCGGGCCGGTAGCCGGTGTTGAAGTGCATCTGGCCGCAGCAGGTCTGTGCCTGGGGAAACTCCACGGTGTGGCCCAGCCGTTCCAGCAGTGTGATCACCGCCCGGCCGGTGCTCGGGAACATCGTGTCGTTGAAGCAGGTGATGAAGAGGGCTATGCGCATGGGGAGTTCCTGTGGAGGGGCAGGCCGTAGGTGCGTACGGCGGTGCCGGCGAGCACCTTCTGCCGTTCGGCGGGGTTGAGCCCGGCCGTCAGATCACCGGCGGTCTGGACGACTTCGGCATAGGTGGCGGCCGGCCGGCACACGGGCCGGTCGGAGCCGAACATCAGCCGCTCGGGACCGAAGGCGTCCAGCACGGTGTCGGCGTAGGGCTTGAGGTCGTCCACGCTCCAGAACCGGTCGGCCTCGGTGACCATGCCGGAGAGTTTGCAGACCGCGTTGGGCAGGGAGGCGAGCAGCCGGACCGCGTCCGCCCAGGGCTGGAGTTCACCGGAGGCGATGGGCGGTTTGCCGAGGTGGTCGAGGACGAAGGTGCAGCCGGGCAGGCGCCGGGCGGCCTCGACGGCAGCCGCCGGCTGATGGGGCTTCACCAGCAGGTCGTACACGAGCCCCGCCTCGGCGACCGCGGCCAGGCCGTTCCGCACGTCCGGGCTGAGCAGCCAGCCCGGATCGGGCTCGCCCTGGACCTGATGGCGGATGCTCACCAGGTGCTCGCCCCCTGGCGGTTCCCGGAGTCCGGCGAGGGCATCGGCGACACCGGGGGCGGTCAGGTCCGTCCAGCCGACGACTCCGGCCACCAACTCGCTCCGCGCGGCCAACGCCGGCAACTCAGGCGTCTCCTCCGGGACGGTGGCCGTCTGCACCAGCACGGTGGCGGTGACTCCTCCGGCCCGTGCCTCGGGTTCCAGGTCGGCGAGGGTGAAGTCGCGGCGCAGGGGCGTGAGTTCCTCACCGGTGATCCAGTCCTGGTCGCGCACGGACAGGTCCCACACATGGTGGTGGGCGTCGACGACGCCGGGGCCGGCACCCATGCCGGTCACAGCTCCCACACCACAGGCGGGGAGGCGTCGGCGCCGTCCGCCGAGTAGTCGTGGACGACCTCCAGCAGGTCGGTCATCCGGGCCTGCCAGGCGATGTTGACCGGGAGCTTCTCCAGCTCCGCGATCATCGCCGGGTAGTCATCCACCTCCAGGAGGTGGAACAGGTCGGTGCGGCTGCGCCAGATCGTCCACTGGCTCACTCCGGCGGCGCGGATGGCGGTGGTGAGTTCCTCGGGGACCTCGCGGTGTGCCGCCTCGTACTCCTCGACGCGGTCCGCGCGGACCGTGGTGTGCAGGGCGATCCTCACGACGGCTCCTTCGCCGGCAGAGGGACAGGCACCTCGGCGGGCAGGAGTCCTTCGGCGCGCAGGTCGTCCCAGACGGCGGTGGGCACGGACCGCCGTAGCAGTGCGACGGTGTCGTGCACCTCGTCGGCGGAGCGGGCGCCGGTCAGGACGCTCACCACGGCCGGATGGCCGAACGGGAAGCGCAGGGCGGCGGCACGCAGCGGGACGCCGTGGCGTTCGGTGACGGCCTTCAGTCGCAGCGCCCGGGCCAGGACGGGCTCCGGGACGGGCGCGTAGTCGTACGTGGCACTCGGCCGCGGGTCGGTCAGGAGGCCCGAGTTGAAGACCCCGCCGACGAGCACACTCCTGCCCCGGGCGGCGGCTTCGGGCAGCACCTCGGCGAGACCCTGCTGCTCCAGGAGGGTGTAGCGGCCGGCCAGCAGGACGGCGTCGACATCCGTTTCGCGCAGGAAGCGGGCGAGCAGGGCGGTCTGGTTCATGCCGACGCCGATGGCCCCCACGACGCCTTCGCCGCGCAGCCGCTCCAATGCCGGGTAGGCCTCGCCGAGAGCCTGATCGGTGTGGTCGTCGGGGTCGTGCAGCAGGGCGATGTCGACGCGGTCCAGGCCGAGCCGCTCCAGGCTGGCCTCCAGGGAGCGCAGGACACCGTCGGCGCTGAAGTCCCATACCCGGTGATGGGTCGCGGGGACGGCGAAGCCGCCTGCGAGGTCGTCGCCGTCGGTCTGCTGCGGCACCAGCAGCCGGCCGACCTTGGTGGAGACGGTGTACGTCTCCCGGGGGCGGCCGCGCAGCGCGGTACCGAGGCGCCGCTCGGACAGGCCGAGTCCGTAGTGCGGGGCGGTGTCGAAGGTGCGGATGCCCACGTCCCAGGCGGCGTTCACCGCGGCGGCGGCGGCCTCGTCGGTGACCGGGCGGTACAGGTTGCCGATGCCCGCCGCGCCGAAGGCGAGTTCCGTGACCCGGACACCACTCGTGCCCAGCGTCGTGGTTCTCATGAGCCGGCCGCCGGGCGCAGCCGAAGACCTTGCATGCCGCCGTCGACGGCGAGTGCGGTGCCGGTGACACTGGCGGCGGCGGGGCTCGCCAGGTAGACGATGGCGGCCGCGACCTCGTCCGCCGTGACCAGTCGGCCCATGGGCTGGCGGGCGTTCAGGGCAGCCCGCTCGGCGTCCGGGTCGTCGGCGGCGTCCAGCAGTCGGCCGACCCAGGGGGTGTCGGCGGTGCCGGGGTTGACGCAGTTGACGCGGATGCCCTCGCGGACGTGGTCGGCGGCCATGGCCAGGGTCAGCGAGAGCACGGCGCCCTTGCTGGCGGAGTACAGGGCGCGTTGCGGCAGTCCGGCGGTGGCGGCGATGGAGCAGGTGTTGACCACGGCCGCGTTCGGCGAGCGGCGCAGATACGGCAGGGCGGCGCGGGTGGTGCGGACGATCCCCAGGACATTGATGTCCAGGACGCCGTGCCACAGCTCGTCCGGGTTGTCCTCCACGGTGCCGGCCGCGCCGATGCCCGCGTTGTTCACGAGGATGTCGAGGCCGCCCATCTCGGTGGCCGCCTCCGCCACGGCGGTCCGCACCGACGCGTCGTCACTGACGTCGGCCTTGAAGCCGAGCAGAGGAGGCTGCGCTGCTGACGGGTCGAGGTCGAGTACGGCGACCCGGGCGCCCTGCGCGGCCAGTGTCCGGGCCGTGGCCAGCCCGATGCCGGAGGCGCCGCCGGTGACGAGGGCCCTGAGTCCTGACAGCCCGGTCATGCGATCTGCTCCTGTCCGGCGAGGTCGGCGGCCCAGAAGGCGCCGTCCGGGTAGCGGTACTCGGCGATGGACGTCGTGTGCATGGTGGCGGAGAAGCCGGGCGCGAGCGGCGCGGCGTAGTGGCCGTCGGCGATCGCCACAGGGTCGGTGAAGTGCTCGTGGAGGTGGTCGACGTACTCGATGACGCGGTCCTCGGTGGTGCCGGACAGGGCGAGGTAGTCGAACATCGACAGGTGCTGGACGAGTTCGCACAGTCCTACTCCCCCGGCGTGCGGGCACACCGGTACGCCGAACTTGGCGGCGAGCAGCAGGATCGCCAGGTTCTCGTTGACGCCGCCCACTCGCGCGGCGTCGATCTGCAGGACGTCGATGGAGCCGGCCTGCAGCAGTTGCTTGAAGACGATGCGGTTCTGCACGTGTTCGCCGGTGGCGACCTTCACGGGTGAGACGCCCCGGCGTACGGCCGCGTGGCCGAGGATGTCGTCGGGGCTGGTGGGTTCCTCGATCCAGTACGGGTCGAAGGCGGCGAGCGCGTTGGTCCAGTCGATGGCCTCGTCGATGTTCCAGCGCTGGTTGGCGTCTATGGCGATCCGGATGCCGTCGCCGACGGCAGCTCGGGCAGCGCGCATCCGGCGGATGTCGTCGTCCAGGTCGGCGCCGACCTTGAGCTTGATCTGGGTGAAGCCGTCGGCGACGGCCTGCTTCGCGAGCCGGGTGAGCTTCTCGTCGGAGTAGCCGAGCCAGCCGGGCGAGGTGGTGTAGCCGGGGTAGCCGTGCTCCAGCAGCACAGCCTCGCGCTCCGCCAGTCCGACACGCCCCTCGGTGAGCAGACGGACGGCCTCCTCAGGGGTGAGGGCGTCGGCGATGTAGCGGAAGTCGACCTGGGACGCCAGCCACTCAGGATCGGCATGGGCGAGCAACCGCCACAGTGGCTGGCCCTGCCGCTTGGCGGCCAGGTCCCATACGGCGTTGACGACGGCGCCGATCGCCATGTGCATCACGCCCTTCTCGGGCCCGAGCCAGCGCAGCTGGCTGTCCCCGATCAGGTCCCGGTTCAGCGAGCCGGGGTCGGCGCACAGCTCGTCGACGGAGCGGCCGAGCAGATGAGGACGCAGGGCGTTGACCGCGGCGACCTGCACGTCGTTGCCGCGTCCGATGGTGAAGGTGAAGCCATGGCCCTCGAGCCCGTCGCCGGCGTCGGTGCGCAGCACCACATAGGCGGCGGAGTAGTCGGGATCCGGATTCATCGCATCCGAGCCGTCCAGCTCACGCGAGGTGGGGAACCGGATGTCGTAGGTGTCGACAGCGACGATCCGGGCGGAGATTGCGGACAAGGGGAGCTGCCTTTCAGGCTTGGGCGAAGGTCTGGCGCTGGTCGCCGAGTCCGTCGATGGCGAGGTCGACCGTGTCACCGGCACGGAGATAGGGGGTGCCGGGCAGACCGAGGGCCACGCCCGCGGGCGTACCGGTGTTGATCACGTCACCCGGTTCCAGGACCATGTACTGGCTCAGGTACGACACGATGCGGTCGACAGGGAAGATCATGTCGCGGGTGTGTCCCTGCTGCCGCTTCACGCCGTTGACACTCAGGTGCAGTGCGAGGTCCTGCGGGTCACCGATCTCGTCGGCGGTGACCAGCCACGGGCCGAGCGGGTTGAAGGTCTCGCATGACTTGCCCAGGTCCCACTGCGGGGAGTACTCCAGCTGGAACTCACGCTCCGAGACGTCATGACTGACGGCATAGCCCGCGATCACCGCACGGGCGGCCTCCGGTCCGTCCAGGTAACGCGCCCGGCGACCGATGACGACCGCGAGTTCCACCTCCCAGTCGGTCTTGACGGAACCGCGCGGGATCAACACCTCGTCGTACGGGCCGACGACGGTGCCCGGGTCCTTCATGAAGACCACCGGACGCGGAGGTATCGCGGCGCCGGTCTCGCCCGCGTGGTCGCGGTAGTTCAGCCCGACGCAGACGATCTTGCCGGGACGGGCCACGGGCGCGCCGATCCGCAGGCCGGCGGGGTCCAGCTCCGGCAACGACCTCTCCGCGACGGCGGCACGCAGCCGCTCCAGTCCCCCGGAGCCCAGGAACGTGCCGTCGATGTCGGCGGTGACAGGAGATGCGTCGAGCAGTCGGCCGTCTTCGGTGCGGACGGCAGGCCGCTCCTCGCCGGGAGCTCCGAGTCGTAGCAGTTTCAACGGGAACAGCTCCTTGCCGTGGGTTCGGTGGGTGACGACCGGCCGCACCGGACGGCGGGCCGCCCCCGGCGCCCGGGTCTAGCGGGCGGGGCGTAGGGAGAAGACGCGCCCACGTCACCGAGTCATCGGATGTCTGGCGCACGGTGACTGTAGATGGCAGAAGCCCGAGTGGCAATGCAGTCCTCGGAGGTTTGGCCTCTTCTCCATGTGACACAAGGGACAACATCCCAACTTTTCCCATCAATGATCACCGGGTGGCGGCACGGCCTCCGATGAATCTGTCCCACTCTCACTCGAAGCTCCCCCGCCGCGGCGGCCCAGTACGGCCCGGAGAAGGTGTGGTGGTCGAGGTCGCCTTTCTGCATGTCGGGACCGGCCGGCGACCCGGGCACCGGGATCAAGGGCGGGCTGCGGGGCGACGTTGCCGAATCGTAAGACGCTGTCGCCACGCAGTGACCTCGCACAAAAACCGCAGGTCAACGGCGTCAGCGTGGAGTCAGGAGAGCTTGCGGACCCGCTCTGTCGCCCTAGGCCCGCGAAGCCGCGCGACTCAAGGGCGGAAGACTCTTGTCAATCCCGGCAACCTCGCCGTAACGTCCTCACCGCCTGGTATACATCGGAGGACTCAACGGCTTCCCGTTGATGCCGTCACCGCCTCGGGCATCGGCCTCACCCATCCACACCCATCCCCTGGGAAGCAGGGTCCCGCTACAGCCGCCCTCCGGCCCCGCTCCTTTCGGCGACCTCACTCCTTTCCCGCTCCCCCCGCGGGAAGAAGCCGCCGCCCCGTCCCACCGTCGCCCTGCGGCTCCCTGCCCGGGCTAAGGAGAGAACACGGTCATGAAGCTCGCTCGTACCCGCTCCACCGCCGCAGCCGCCACCGCCGTCCTCGCGGTGCTGGCCCTCGCCACCGCCTGCAACCGGGAGAGCACGGCCTCCACCCAGACCTCGGGCGGCGACAAGCCGGCCATCGGCATCGACCTGCCCCGTTCGGACTCCGACTTCTGGAACTCCTACGCGGACTACGTGAAGAAGGACATCGACAAGGACGGCATCAAGGCACTGCCGCTGAGCAACTCGCAGAACGACGTCACCAAGCTGGTCGCCAACGTCCAGGTCTTCGAGAACACCGGGGCCAAGGCCGTGGTCATGGCGCCCCAGGACACCGGCGCCATCGCCTCCACCCTCGACGCCCTCGCGGCGAAGAAGATCCCGGTCGTGAGCGTCGACACCAGACCCGACAAGGGCGATGTCTACATGGTCGTACGCGCCGACAACAGGGCCTACGGCACCAAGGCGTGCGAGTTCCTCGGCAAGCAGCTGGGCGGCACGGGCAAGGTGGCAGAACTCCAGGGCGCCCTGGACTCCATCAACGGACGCGACCGCTCCGAAGCGTTCGCCGCGTGCATGAAGGAGAAGTTCCCGAAGATCACTGTCTTCGAGCTGCCCACCGACTGGAAGGGCGACGTCGCCTCCGCCAAGCTGCAGAGCCTGCTCGCCCAGCACCCCGACCTCAACGGCATCTACATGCAGGCCGGCGGCGTCTTCCTGCAACCGACCCTGGCGCTGCTGCAGCAGAAGGGCCTGCTCAAGCCGGCCGGCGAGAAGGGCCACATCAGCATCGTCTCCAACGACGGCATCCCGCAGGAGTTCGACGCGATCCGCAAGGGCCAGATCGACGCCACCATCTCCCAGCCCGCCGACCTCTACGCCAAGTACGCGCTCTTCTACGCGCAGGCCGCGGCCGAGGGCAAGACGTTCAAGCCGGGTGCGACGGACCACGGCTCCACCATCATCAAGCTCCCCAACGGCCTGGAAGACCAGCTGCCCGCGCCCCTGGTGACCAAGAAGACCGTGGACGACACGTCCCTGTGGGGCAACAACATCAGCCGGTGACCGACCGGCCGACGGCTGAGCGGAGGGACGGGCAGGATCTCGTCCCTCCGCCTCGCTCGACACATCCCCCGTACTCGTACACAAGGACGGTATCCACCATGGCGGACACCGCGACCGCCCCGGCGAACGGCACGCGCGGCCAGGCCCCGGTGGCCGAGGCGACCGGTATCAGCAAACGATTCGGCGCCACCGTCGCGCTGCGCGACGCCCGCATCACCATCGCCCCGGGCGAGTCGCACGCCTTGGTCGGACGCAACGGCGCGGGCAAGTCCACGCTCGTGTCCATCCTCACCGGCCGCCAGCAGCCGGACACCGGGTCGCTGCGCTTCTCGGGCGAAACGGCACCCGCTTTCGGCGACACCGACGCCTGGCGCTCCCGCGTCGCCTGCGTCTACCAGCGGTCCACGATCATCCAAGAGCTGAGCGTGGCGGAGAACCTCTTCCTGGACCGGCAGAGCCCCGCCGCACTGCGGCCCATCCGCTGGAAGCAGCTACGGCAGCGGGCCGAACAGCTCCTCGGCGAGTACGGCGTGGACATCGACCCCACCGCCCGGGCCCGGGACCTCACGGTCGAGCAGCGCCAGTTCATCGAGATCGCCCGGGCGCTGTCCTTCGGCGCCCGTTTCATCATCCTCGACGAGCCGACCGCGAAGCTGGACGCCCGCGGCATAGCGCGTCTCTTCGACAAGCTCCGCGATCTCCAGCGGCAGGGTGTCGCCTTCCTGTTCATCTCCCACCATCTGCAGGAGGTCTACGACCTCTGCGCCACGGTCACCGTCTACCGGGACGCGGCCCATATCCTGACCGCGCCCGTGGCCGAACTCGGCCACCAGGCCCTGGTGGAAGCCATGACCGGTGAGACGGCTTCCGCGGCGGCCGCGGCCGGCTCCGCGTCCGTGCGGCCCGACGCCGAGGAGCTGCTGACGATCGAGGGCCTGACCCTGTCCGACGCCTGCCGGGACCTGTCCCTGTCCGTGCGAGCGGGCGAAGTGGTGGGGCTGGCCGGTGCCGCCGCCAGCGGAAACGTGCAGTTGGGCGAGACCGTCGCAGGTCTGCATCGCCCCGACGCCGGCCGGATCTCGGTGGGCGGCCATGAGGTCCGTAGCGGCAGTGTGCCGAGGGCGCTCGCCGCGGGGGTCGGGCTGGTCCCCGAGGACCGCCACCTCCAGGGCCTGGTCAACAACCGCAGTGTCGCGGAGAACGCGACACTGACGGTCACCGACCAGCTTGGGCCGTTCGGCACCGTGCTGCCCTCACGCACCAGGTCCTTCGCCCAGCGCATGATCCAGGGCCTCGACATCAAGACGCCGGGGGCCGCGACCCCGGTCTCCGCCCTGTCCGGCGGCAACCAGCAGAAGGTCGTCGTCGCCCGCGCGCTGGCCACCGACCCGCAGGTCCTGGTGGCCATCCGGCCCACCAACGGGGTCGACGTCAAGTCCAAGGAGTTCCTCCTCGGCCGGATCCGCCAGGTCGCCGACGGCGGGAAGGCGGCCCTGATCGTCTCCGACGAGCTGGACGACCTCAAGGTGTGCGACCGCGTGATCGTCATGTTCCACGGGCGGGTGGTCGCGGAGTTCGACCGCGGCTGGAAGGACGAACACCTGGTCGCTGCCATGGAAGGCGTGTCGGGAACGCCAACCGCATCCCCCACCGAACAGACCGACGCCTCGCGACACGAGCACGGAAGGTAGCCATGTCCGCCACCACAGACGTCACCGAAGCCACCGTGGCGGAGAAGCAGCCCGCCACCGAGACCGCCCCCCGCCGCGGCCTCCACCTCGGCAGATTCCGAGAACTGTCGCTCGTCCCCGCCATCCTGGTGCTGGGCCTGATCGGGTTCATCGTCTCGCCGGCCTTCCTCACCGCCGACAACCTCATCGGCGTGGCCCAGCAGTCCACGGAGCTGAGCCTCCTGGTCCTCGCCACCGCGCTGATCCTGATCTGCGGGCGGATGGACCTGTCGCTGGAGTCCACGATCGGTGTCGCCCCCGTCATCGCCGTGTGGCTGGTGCTGCCCAGCACCGGAGGACGCTTCACCGGGCTCGGGCTGTTCCCCGAGTGGACGGCGATACCGCTGTGCCTGCTCGTCGGAGCACTGATCGGCGCCGTCAACGGCTTCCTCATCCTCAAGCTCCGCCTGAACGGGTTCATCGTCACCCTCGGCGGCCTCACCATGCTGCGCGGCCTCCAGGTGGCGCTGTCCGAGGGCCAGTCCATCGTGGACCTGCCCTCCTCCTTCACCTACCTCGGCAAGACAGCCTGGCTGGGCGTGCCGGCAGCCATCTGGATCTGCGCACTGCTGTTCGCACTCGGCAGCAGCGCCCTGGCCTGGCTGCGCCACGGGCGGGCGCTCTACGCGATCGGCGGCAACTCCGAGGCCGCCCGCACCGCCGGCATCCGCGTCGACCGGATCGTATGGATCGTCCTCATCCTCGGCAGCGTGCTCGCCGCGTTCGCCGGCATCCTCTACAGCGGCCACTACGGCTCCATCTCCGCCACCCAGGGCAGCGGCTGGATCTTCCAGGTCTTCGCCGCGACCGTCATCGGCGGGGTCAGCCTCAACGGCGGCAAGGGGTCCGTGTTCGGCGCCCTCACCGGTGTCCTGACCCTGCAACTCGTCGTCAACGTCATGACCCTGGCGGGCGTGCCGCCGCTGTGGAACCAGTTCCTCAACGGGGCCATCATCATCGTCGCGCTGATCATCTCCCGCTTCGCCTCCGGCGAGAAGCAGGAGTAGACGCCATGCGACGCGGCTCCCCCCGGACCCCGCCAGGGCTCGCGCGGAGCCGCCCCTGTCCGCCCGGCATGAAAGGCACCCCCATGGCGCTGACCGACGAGGCGATGGACCAGATCAAGGCCATGATCGTGCGGGGTGATCTCGCCCCGGGCTCCCGCCTGCCCAGGGAGGACGACCTCGCGGACCAGCTCGGCCTGTCCCGCAACTCGCTGCGCGAGGCGGTCCGGGCGCTGACCGCCATGCGGATCCTCGTGGCCCGGCAGGGCGACGGTACCTATGTGTCGAGCCTGGAACCCCACCTGCTCCTCGAAACGCTGTCCTTCGCCGCCGACGTCTCCCAGGGGCGGACCGCCCTGCAACTGCTCCAGGTGCGCCGACTCCTGGAACCGCAGGCGACCGGGCTGTCCGCGGCCCTGCTGACCCCCGAGGACCTCCAGGCGCTGCGCGGCATACTCGACCAGTGCCGGGCCGCGGCCACCGTCGAGGAATTCGTCGCCCACGACATCGAGTTCCATCTGCGGATCGTGGAAGCGGTCGGCAACCCGGTCCTCTCCATGTTGCTGCGGGTGCTCTCCACCCGTACCCAGCGGGTGCGGATCGTGCGGGGCAGTCAGATCCAGCAGGCTCTGGAAAACGCGCACCACGAGCACGAGGAAATCTTCCGTGCCCTCCGGACACGGGACGCACTCCTCGCTGTCTCCGCCGCTACGGTCCATGTCGCCGCCGTCGAGCAGTGGCTGGCGAGGAGCCTCGGTGCGGACAAAGCTCCCCAGGGCCCCGATGGGTGAGACGTCGGAGCTCCCCGAGAACCTGCTGCCGGACAGACCACGGACTGCCGCAGCCACGCCTGCCCCTGCCGGGAGAAGGAAGCCGCCGCCCGCGTCGGGCCGGGGGCCTTGCCCGGGCTTCGGCGGCGGGACGACGCGCCCGTCGTGCGCCCCGCAGACCCCCGCCCGGACCCCGCCGGGGTACCGGCACACCAGAGAGTGGTGTCCGGGCTTTCGGATTCCTTCCCTCGCTGTTCCGTATGGCCGCCGAAAGTCCCCCGACCCTTGTGGCCCTCAGCTCTTGCCCGCCCCCGACCAGTCATAGCCAGCACATGACGTTCAACCCCTGTCGCGTCCTCCAACGGGTCGCAACCGCACTCTCCTGAAGGAGCATCAATGCTGCTGTTCCGCCGCAGATCCGTCCGCGGTATCGGCACGGTAGGCGCCGTGCTGATCGCCGCGCTCGCGGTCGCGATCCCCCCAGCGTCCGCCGCCACGCCGACCCTGCTGTACGCGTCGCCCACCGGCTCGGGCACCGCCTGCACGCTCAGCGCGCCCTGCAGCCTGGACGGCGCCAAGAGCAAGGTGCGGGACCTGGTCTCCGGGATGGCCGCCGACATCGACGTCTCTCTCCGCGGAGGCACCTACCGGCTGTCGGAGGCGTTCACCCTCGGGCCCTCGGACTCCGGAAAGAACGGCTACAAGGTCGTCTACGCCGCCTATCCGGGCGAGAAGCCGGTATTCAACGGCGCCCGGAAGGTCACCGGGTTCTCGGTGTACGACAGCGCCAAGAACATCTACCGCGCCTCGGTGCCGGTCGGCACGCAGAGCCGCCAGCTGTTCGTCGACGGGGTGCGCGCCCAGCGGGCCCGCGGCCCGCTCAACCCGGGAGGCTTCACCCTCAGCGGGTCCAGCTTCACCACCAGCGACACCTCCTACGCGTCGTTCACCAACACATCCTCGGTCGAGGTCGCGTACGACAAGGACTGGAAGCACATGAGGTGCCCGCTGGCGAGCATCACCGTGCCCAGCGGTGGTGGGTCCAGCCTGAACGTCGCCCCTGCCTGCTTCGTGAACAACAACACCTCGGTGGTCAACCGGGGCTTCCCCTTCAACGGTGCCGGCCTGCCCAAGCTGGGCGGCGTCACCTGGGTGGAGAACGCCTACCAGCTGCTCGACCAGAAGGGCGAGTTCTATCTGGACAGTGCGGCCGGCTACGTCTACTACATGCCGCGCACGGGTGAGGATCTCAGCACCGCGGACGTGGAACTTCCCGTCCTGGAGAAGCTGGTGGACGCGAGCGGAACCCCAGGACACCTGACCCCGGTCAACGACAGCGACCCGGGCGTCACCTACACCGGCGCCTGGACCACCTCCACCGGCCGCCCCTACGGTGACCTTTACGCCGACGTGCACGCCACCACCGCCAACGGCGACTCGGTGAGCTACACCTTCACCGGCACCGGCCTGGACGTACTCTCCGAGGTCAACACCGACGGGGGCGGCATCGACGTCTACGTCGACGGCACCAAGACCCAGAGCGTGACCGCGGCCGGCTCCACCAGGCTCGCCCAGCAGGTCGTCGCCTCCGTGTCCGGCCTGACCAAGGGCCAGCACACCGTCAAGCTGGTCAAGACCGGTGGCACCTACATGGTGATCGACGGCTTCACCGTCATCCCCGACACCATGGCCCCGGTCCACGACATCACCTTCCAGGGCCTCACCTTCGCCTACACCACCTGGAAGCTGCCCTCCACCGTCGGCTACATCGACAACCAGGCCGGCGTGCTCTGGGACGCCGACACCCAGGCCCCGCTCCGCATCCCGGCGGCCGTCCAGATCCACCGTGGCTCCCGCATCGGCTTCACCGGCAACGAGATCACCCACACCGGCGGCAACGGCGTCGACCTGGCCGACGGTACGCAGAACACCGCGGTCACCGGCAACTACATCCACGACACCTCCGGCGGCGGCGTCTACGCCGGCGAGGTCGACGACTACTACCTCACCGACACCGCCCGGATGACCACCGGCGACACCATCTCGCAGAACTGGATCGAACACGTCGCCCTGGACTACCGCGACGCGGTCGGCATCTGGGGTGGCTACACCCGCGATCTGACCATCGCGAACAACGACATCGGCCACACTCCGTACTCCGGGATATCGCTCGGCTGGGGCTGGGGCTACGCCTCCCCATGCAGCATGCAGTCGGCCCAGGGCCTGACCACCTGCCGTCACGGCACGATCTACGCCGGTCACAACCAGATCCTGAACAACCACGTCCACGACGTGATGAACGTGCTGCACGACGGCGGCCCGATCTACACCAACGGCGGCCAGGGCAACGGCGACGGCTCCGCCACCTCCGTGACCTCGGGCAACCTGCTGGAGGTGACCAACCACACCAACCAGGTGCTCTACCACGACGAGGGCAGCTCCTACTGGAACACCCACGACAACGTCGTGCGCCTCGGAGGGGGCAACTGGGTCGGCATGTGGACGCCGACCATCCACGACAACAACATCCACGACAACTACGCCGACCGCTCGCATTACGACAACCGGGGCACCAACATCACCCTGGTCCAGTCGACGATCGTCTCCGGCGGCGCCTGGCCCGCCGCGGCCCGGGCGATCATCGCCGCGGCCGGACCGACAGCCGCGTACCAGCCGCTCACCGGCCTGGTCGACGACGACGACACGGCGATCAGCTACACCGGTTCCTGGAGCGCCAGCGGTTACCGGGGCCTCGGCGACCTCCACGACGCCCTGCACGCCACCGCGGCCAACGGCGACAGCGCCACCCTGACCTTCACCGGCACCGGGGTCTCCGTGATCGGGGAGAAGAACAGTGACCAGGGCCAGATCGAGGTCTTCGTCGACGGCACCTCCAAGGGCCAGTTCGACACCTCCGCCACCACCCGCCAGGCGCAGCAGACCGTCTACGGCGTGAGCGGTCTGACCGCAGGCAGCCACACCATCCAGGTCGTGAAGCGCAGCGGCTCCTTCGCCACTGTGGACGGCTTCGAGGTCACCGGCGTGTACAACGACACCGCCTCCGCCATCACCTACACCGGACCGTCCTGGAGGGCCTACACTAACCGCGGCCTCGGCGACTACCAGGACGACGTCCATGCCGCCACGGTCAACGGCGACTCGGTCACGGTCACCTTCACCGGCACCGGAATCGACCTGGTCACCGAGACGAACTCCGACGAAGGCACGGTCGCGGTCTCGCTTGACGGAGCCTCACAGAGCACCGTCAACGCCAACGCCGCCAGCCGCCACGTCCAACAGACCGTCTACACCGTGAGCGGTCTGGTCCAAGGGCGACACAGCCTCACCCTCACCAAGACCGGAGGCTCTTACCTTGTGATCGACCGGTTCGACGTGCGGTGACCCACCGCGGCTCCCCGCTCCCGGCGGGTTCCGGATTCGTCGGGAGCGGGGTGGTCGGACCGCACTCACAAGACGCACCACGATGCCTCAAGCGCGTCTGGGTACCGGTCTCGACGCACACATAGTCCAGGCCGGTAACGAGGCGATCCCACGTTCGTCGCTGCTGTATGTCCGAGCGTGACCTAGGCGTCCCGCTCATGATGCTGTTGGTGATCCTTGTCCCGGCGGTTCTGCACGAGGATGTCCAGGACGTTGCCGTCCTGGTCGACGGCCCGCCACCGGTTCTCCAGCCACTTTCCGGAGGTCGTGGCCGGGGTCGTGCATCTGCCGGACGCGACCGCGCTGGACGGCGTTATGTGACCTGTATGGGTGTCTCACACCCAGAGTGTCTCGGGCGGCGCACCCTCGTAAACGAGAGGCGCAGATGCCCGCCCGGCCCGCCACCGAACGCGACGAAGACGCGATCACCGCATGGCGGGATGTGACCTGGCAGGAGGTGAATCCTCCGGGCGGCGACCGGTGCGTTCATCTGCTTCGAAGACGAAGCGGCCGTGACCGGCCGTCCGCCCAAGGGCCGCACCTGGGGCCGGCGCGGCAACTTCCTACGCGTGGGGCGCCCTTCGCCCACGAGCCCGGACGAGCCCTTCGTTCCCGATGCCACGGCCGGGTGACAGTTTGGAGCGGAGTGCCGTCACCCGTTCGCGGACGCCCTTCAGGCGCCGCCCTCACGCCCTGCCTGGTTCGCGGCGAGCCGGTGCGGCATCGCAGGGTCACGCCGTGCCGCCGCCGGGGGGGGCGGTGGAGTTGCGCACCACGAGTTCGGTGCCCACCTCCATGTGCTCCATGAGTAGCCTCTGCCCGTCGATGAGGGACAGCAGCGCGCGGGCGGCCTTCTGGCCCATGTCGTGCAGCGGCTGACGCACGGTGGTCAGGCCGGGGAAGCTCTGCGCCGCCTGTGGGAGGTCGTCGAAGCCGACGACCGAGAGGTCGGCGGGCACGCTGAGGCCGCGCGCCCGTGCGGCGTCGACGGCGCCGAGCGCCAGCAGATCGGCGCCGGCGACGATCGCCGTCGGCTGGTGATCGGCGATCAGGCGCATGGCGGCGCGGAAGCCGCTGGCATAGGAGAAGTCGCACGAGTCGACGAGCCGTTCGTCGACGTCCAGCCCGGCGAGCCGCATCGCGTCCTGGAAGCCCTGGAAGCGGATGGACGTGCTCTCGAGTTCGTCCAGGCCGCGGAGGTAGGCGATCCGGGTGTGCCCCAGGTCGATCAGGTGCTGGGTGCCCAGGCGCATGCCGTGGTAGTTGTCGACGCTGAGACGGGGCAGCGGTACGTCCATGCGCCGCGGGTCGATGATGACGCAGGGCACGGTCTGCCGACGCAGCAGCGCGACCGTCTCGTCCTCCAGGACCGGCGCGATCATGAGCATCCCGTCGACGAGGCCACGTCCCAGGAACTCGATCCGGTCCTTCTCCCGCACCGCGTCGTGGTAGGTGGCGTTGACGAGCAGCTCCTGTTCGGCACTGGCCAGCTCGTCGGCGACGCCGCGCAGGATCTCCAGCCCGTACTGGCTGGTCAGGTCCAGCGCTATCAGTCCGACGAGCCCGCTGCGTCCGCCCTTGAGGTTGCGGGCCGCGACATTCGGCCGGTATCCGAGCCGGCCGGCCACCTCCAGGACGCGGCGCCGGGTGTCCTCGGAGGCCCCCGGCTTGCCGTTCATGACGTTGGACACCGTCATCGCGGAGACGCCGGCCTCCTCAGCCACCTGCGCGATGGTCACCCGCCCTGCCACCCCTTGCCCCCCTCTGTCCGCCGACCGCTGTCGGGCTCCCAACCCGCTTCCCGAGTCTGGCTACTGTAACGATAAGGCTGGCTGATCGTCAACAAAACCCAGCCTGCACGCCTGGCAGACCGGCGATTTGGACCATCAGGTCGAGCACGGAAAGTTACGTATAGATGTCATCCAAGTTTTGCGTTACAGTCCCGGCCATCGGCGAGTACCGTTCGCCGCATTCCGGGTCGACCGGCCCTTTGCGGACATGTCAAAACTGCACCCACACGGAAGCAGGCTGACCGGTCCCCATCCTTCTGATCATGACGAGTCGGTTCTTCACCGACGATGAGTGAGGTGTGCAATGAAGCATTCCGGGAGATCTCTCGCGGTCGCCACCACGGTCGCCGCCCTGGCGATGTCGCTGGCCGCGTGCGGAGGCGGGTCGTCCGGCGCATCCAAGGACGGCAAAGTGACCATCCACGTGCAGGCGTGGAAGGGCGGCGGCGCGGAGCCGGCGAACGTCGCGGAGATCAACAAGGCGTTCGAGAAGACCCACCCGAAGATCAAGGTCGACTTCGAGTACATCACGGCCGGCGACACCTACACGCAGAAGCTCCAGACCGAACTGCTGGGCGGCAAAGCCGGCGACGTCATCATGGCCGACACGGACAAGATGGGGAAGTGGGGTGCCTCCGGCTACCTCGCCGACCTGTCCAAGGAGGCCTGGGCGAGCCGTATAGCACCGGACGCCAAGCAGTTCACGCAGGCGGACGGCAAGACGCTCGCCATGCCGATGGAGCTGATCGGCATCGGCCTGTACGCCAACATGGACCTGCTGAAGAAGGCCGGCATCACCGAAGTGCCCGCCGACTGGCCGACGTTCCTGAACGACCTCGCCAAGGTCAAGAAGGCCGGCATCAACCCCATCGCACTGCCCGACAAGTCCGGCTGGACCGGCGAGTCCGTCTTCCAGGCGAGCGGCTCGACCCTCGTCTACCAGAAGAACAAGCAGTGGGACGCCGACTTCCTCGGCGGCAAGACCGGCTTCGACCCGGACTGGAAGGCGCCGCTGCAGCAGTTGAAGACCCTTGAGGACAAGGGGTACGTCAACTGGAAGAACGAACTCGGCGTCGACGACTGGTCCCAGGGCCCGCAGGACTTCAGCGCCGGCAAGAGCGCCTTCTGGTACCAAGGCGCGTGGCAGGTCTCCAACGTCAAGAAGGCCGGCTTCCCGGTCTCCTTCGCACCGTGGCCGGGCGGCGCCGCCGGCACCAAGCCCAACGGCATGGTCTTCTCCGGCACGATGTGGGCGGTCAACTCCCAGTCCCAGCAGGCCGACGCGGCACGCGAATACGTGAAGTTCTGGTCGCAGAGCCAGAACCTGGCCAAGTATCTCGAGGCCGAGCACGCGGAGTCGCCGTTCACCGGTGGCACGACCCCGGAGAGCCCCGAGACGACGGCCTTCACCACGGCCTTCACGGAAGGCCGTTACCGGATCATGCCGTCCAACACCTGGTACGGCAGCGCGGCCGAGACCGCGACCGGCTCCAAGATCCAGGCGTACCTGCTGGGCAAGGCGTCCGCCGCTCAGACCCTGAAGGACATCCAGGCCGCGGCGTCCGCCAAGTAACCCATCCCGAAGCCGGCCGTGGTGAGGGGCGGTAGGCGGCTCCTGACGCCCCCGCCACGGCCCACCCGGGCAAGAGGAGGACCCCCGTGTTTCACCGCCGGCGCGCCACCATGGCCGCTTTCCTGCTCCCGGCGATCACCGTGTACGGCGTGTTCATGCTGTATCCGCTGGCCCGCGGCATCTATCTGAGCATGACCGACAGCCTCGGCGGACCGATCGCCGACTTCGTCGGCACGGACAACTACCGTGCCATGGCCGACGACCCGAAGGTCACGGCGGCCCTGTGGCACACCGTGCTGTACGCGGCGGTCGTCGTGGTCGCGCAGAACGGTCTCGGGCTGCTCTTCGCGAGCATGCTGTTCCGCCGCCCCAAGGTCCGCAAGGGGCTCAGCGTCGTGCTGCTCACGCCGACGCTGATCTCCCCGGTGATGGCCGCCTTCATCTGGTCGTACCTGCTCGCCCCGAGCGGCGGCATCAACGCGCTCCTCAACCTGGTGGGCCTGCACAGCATCACCCATGTGTGGCTCGGCGACACCTCCACCGCGCTGTACGCGGTGGCCGCCGTCAACATCTGGATGTTCACCGGCTACTCCTGCGCGATCTTCCTCGCCAGTTATATGAGCATGCCTGCCGAACTGCTGGAGGCGGCCGCCCTGGACGGCGCGCGCGGCTGGCGCCGCTTCGTCAGCATCGAGTGGCCGCTGCTCGCTCCCGCACTCACCGTCAACGTGACGCTCAGCCTCATCGGCTCCCTGAAGGTCTTCGAGTTCCCCCTCGTGCTGACCAACGGCGGCCCGGCCGACGCCACGGACACGCTGACCCTGCTCGTGTACCGCAACGTCTTCGGCGGCGGGAAGTTCGCCTACGGCGTCGCGCTGTCAGTCGTGCTCCTCGTGACCGTGGTCGTCCTGTCCAGCGCCACCTCCTCCCTGCTCCGCCTCCGCGAGCGCCGTATCTGACGGGGTCGCCCCCAGGAACTGACGGATCGCCACCATGACTTCCAACATCTCCGCGCCCCCGACCGGACCCCGGCCCCCCGCGCACGCCCGCAGGAGCTCGGACCGGCCATCACCTCGCCCCCGTAGGACACCGTCCGGACCGCCGCGCATCACGCTGCGCCGCCTGACCGGCGGCCTCGGCACCGTCCTGCTGTGCCTGGGCACCGTCCTGTTCGTCCTGCCGTTCCTCTTCACGGTCGTGACCTCGCTGCGCACCGCGGCGGACGTGGCCCGCTCCCCGCTCGGCATCCCGCACTCGCTGACCCTGAAGAACTTCGCGGACGCGTTCAGCCAGATCCACTACGGCCCCAGCACCCTCAACACCCTGCTCATCACCGGACTGTCATGCGTGGCCATCACCATGATCGGCTCGCTCGCCGCCTATCCGCTGGCCCGGATCACCCAGCACTGGTCCACCACCGTGTACCGGCTGTTCATCCTCGGTACGTCCGTTCCTGTGTTCGTCGTCGTAGCGCCGCTGTACCTGCTGATGCGCGACCTCAACCTGCTGGACACCTACGCGGGCGTGGTGTTCATCTACACGGCCCTGAACCTCCCGGTCGCGGTGTTCTTCTACACCAGCTTCATCCGCTCGATCCCGGGCGACCTGGAGGAGGCGGCCGCGCTCGACGGCTGCGGCGCCCTGCGCACGTTCTTCACGATCATCCTGCCGCTGCTCCGGCCGGTCACCAGCACCCTGCTGACGTTCATCTCCCTGCAGATCTGGAACGACCTGCTCGTTCCGCTGGTGTTCCTGCAGGACCCCGGCAAGCGGACGGTCATGGTGAACGCCTACTCCTTCATCGACCCGCACACCGTGCAGCCGACCACCCTGTTCCCGGCCGCCCTGCTCGGAGTGCTTCCGCTGCTGGTCATCTTCGTCTTCTTGCAGCGCCAGGTGGTCGCCGGCATGTCCGCCGGCGCGGTCAAGTCGTGAACCACCTTCGCTCCGACGTTCCGGAAGGACCCTCCCACCGATGTACGTGGTCTCCTACTTCACCAGCGCCGACGAGGCCCTGCACCTGGCCTACAGCCACGATGGCGAGGAGTTCAGGACGGTGAACGGCGGCCGGCCCGTTCTGCGGGGCACGGTCGGCACCGGCCGGCTGCGGGACCCGTTCATCGGGGTGGGCCCCGACGGCCTGTTCCATCTGCTGGCCACCGACGGCTGGACGAGCCCCTCCATCGTCCACGCCACCTCGACGGACCTCCGCACCTGGTCGGAGCAGCGACTCATCCCGGTCATGGCCGGTGTGCAGGGGGCTCACAACGCCTGGGCTCCGGAGTTCTTCCTGGACCGCGCAACGGGGCTGTACCACCTCATCTGGTCGTCGGTCGTCGAGGCGGGCAGCACGGCCGAGGGTCGCAACTTCGAGTACGTCAGCCAGGACCACCGCATCTGGCACTGCACCACCGAGGACTTCAGGACGTTCTCGGACCCGGCGGTCTTCTTCGACCCGGGTCACTCGGTCATCGACGCCACCGTGCACGAGCTGGCCGAGGGCGGATTCCTCATGGCCTTCAAGGACGAACGCGGCACCAACGACCCCGCCACCGCCCACAAGGACATCAATGTGACCACGTTCGACACCCCCGGCGGTCCGTACTCCGCCCCCACGGGGCCGGTCACCCCCTCACTCGTGGAAGGACCGTGTCTCTTCCGCCGCGGAGACGAGTGGGTCATGATCTTCGACCATTTCCTGGAGGGGAGGTACGGGGCGGTCCGCAGCAAGGACGGCGTGGACTGGGAGCCCGCCCCCTTCGCGCCACCGCCTGGCATGCGCCACGCCTCCGTCCTCGCCACGTCCCTCCCGACATCACTGTCAGCAACCTGAGCGTCGCCACGGATTCCGGGCGGGCCGCTTCGGTGCCCGCCCGGCGTAGGAAGATCCGCGTCGCAGCCCGCGGCGCGGAGGACACCGTCACCCAGCAAGGAGCGTCGCAATGAAGCGTCGCAGAGCAAACCGCCCGATACGCCGGGCATCCCGCGTCCTCACCCTGCTCGCCACCCTGGCGGGCGTCCTCGTGCTGCCCGCCCAGGCCGCCATGGCCGCAGGCACCACGTACTACGTGAACTGCTCGGCCGCCTCCAACGGCAACGGCACCCAGGCCAGCCCCTGGAACTCCGTCACCAGCGTCAACAACACCACCTTCGGCGCGGGCGACAGCATCCTCTTCGCCGCCGGCACCACCTGCACCGGCCAGCTCACCCCCCAGGGCTCGGGCACCTCCGGCAGCCCCGTCACCATGGGCGCCTACGGCACCGGCGCCAAGCCGGTCATCAACGCGAACGGCGCCACCGGCCCCGTCATCCACCTCCTCAACCAGCAGTACTGGGAGATCGGCGGCCTGGAACTCACCAACCCCGCGGCCTCCCCGGACTACCGCTCCGGCGTCTTCGCCGAGAACAGCTCCGGCGGGATCCTGCACCACATCCGGGTGCACGACATGTACATCCACAACATCAGCGGCTGGCCGGGCGGCTGGTACTCCACCAACGCCGGCGTCGGCGTCCAGACCGACCACACCACCCCCGTCTCCACCTTCGACGACGTCGTCGTCGAGAACAACACCTTCGACCACGTCGACCGCATCGCCGTCGCCGTCACCCCGGACGGGGGCGGCCAGGGCACCGGCCTGACCACGGGCACGGTCATCCGCGGCAACACGATGACCTACGACGGCGCCGACGACGTCCTCGTGGTCAAGGGCAGTGGCGCCCTCATCGAGAACAACAAGGCCGGCCACGGCGGGCTGAAGAGCACCTGCCCGCCCTCGGGCCAGATCTGCAACCGAGCGTCCGCGGGCATCTGGGTGGCAGGCAGTCAGGACAGCGTGATCCAGGGCAACGAGGTGTACTGCCACGCCAACTTCCAGGACGGCCAGGCGTACGACGTCGACTGGGGCAACCACAACACCACGATCCAGTACAACTACAGCCACCAGAACCTCGGTGGCTTCCTGCTGTTGATGCCGGCCTCCTCCTCCAGCCCCAACGAGCCCACCGCGACCGTGCCCAGCGACGGCACGGTGGTGCGCTACAACGTCAGCGAGAACGACGGCTCCAACTCGGGTTGCCCGGAGTCCGGTACCTCCAACCACACCGACTCCCTCATCGACATGCCCGGCAACATCCCGAACAAGAGCGGCAGCAGCGGCATGGCCCCGCTGTTCTACAACAACACGTTCTACGTCAGGGACGGCCTGGGCACGTGGATCACGGGTGGCCGCGGCAGGACCAGCGTCTCCGGGGCCTGGTCCTTCGAGAACAACGCGGTCTTCAACTACGGCTCGGGCGGCTACCTCGCCACCGGCGCAGGCTCCGTCTACTCGAACAACCTCTTCTACGGCCGGCACCCCTCCTCCGAGCCCGCAGACGCCGCGAAGGTCGTCACCGACCCCGAGTTCCGCAACCCGGGCAACGCGAACACCAACTCCCCGTACGCGGGAATGGACGCCTACCAGGTCCACCCCTCTTCCCCCGTAGTCCGGGCAGGGGCGGTCATCAGCAACAACGGCGGCCAGGACGCCTTCGGCAACCCGGTCTCCGCCACGGCCGCGCCCAACATCGGCGCCTACAACGGCACCGGCGGCAACCTCGTGGCCAACGCCGGCTTCGAGACGGGCTCGCTCAGCCCGTGGACCCTCAGCGGCAGCGGATCCTCCGTGGTCACCTCGAACGCCCGCACCGGCACTCACTCCCTGCAGACCGGAGCCTCCGGCAGCGGCGCCAACCAGAACCTGACCGGGCTGGCCCCCAACACCACCTACCTGCTCACCGGCTGGGCCAAGGTGGCCAACGCCGGGGAGACTCTCGCCATCGGCGTCAAGAACTACGGCGGCACCGAGACCTTCACCAACGTCGCCACAACCTCGTACTCCGAGGCCGCCGTTCTGTTCACCACCGGCTCCACCAACACCACGGCCACGCTGTACTGCTGGAAGAACTCCGGCGGCACCGCTGCAGGGAACTGCGACGACATCGCGGTGGAACGCGTGTCCACCCCTGCAAACCTCCTGACGAACGCCGGCTTCGAATCCGGCTCGCTCAGCCCGTGGACCCTCAGCGGCAGCGGATCCTCCGTGGTCACCTCGAACGCCCGCACCGGCACTCACTCCCTGCAGACCGGAGCCTCCAGCAGCGGCGTGGACCAGGCCACCGGCGGTCTGTCGTCCAGCGCCACCTACCTGCTGACCGGCTGGGCCAAGGCCGCAGGCGGCAGCGAGCAGGTCGCCGTCGGCGTGAAGAACTTCGGCGGCACCGAAAGCTTCTCGAATACCACCGGTACCGCCTACGCCCAGCAGCCGATCTTCCTCACCACGGGAAGCGGCAACACCTCCGCCACCGTCTACTGCTACAAGAACTCCGGCACCTCCGCCGGATACTGCGACGACTACACGCTGATCAAACTCTCCTGACCGTCACCGGCTCACCAGGAAAACCCCCTCCCTCGGGCGGGCCGGCCCGCCCGAGGACTCCTCGGCAATAGGGCCTCCCAGGCGCTGTCGAGGACTGCTTGCTGAACGGGAAGCGCCGAGAGGTTCGCACACACCCGCAATACCTCCAACCTGTCGATGTCCCAGGTCGCCGCATCCGGCGCCTCCTCGCCCCCAGTGTTCACGGTTCCTCGCCTAACAAATCCGATGTATCGGAGTTTCAAGCATGAACGAGTTCCCTCTGAGCGGTCGGCTGGTCCCTGAGTGGTTCACCGACGCCAAATTCGGCGTCTTCATCCACTGGGGCGCGTACTCGGTGCCGGCCTGGGCCGAGCCCATCGGCGCACTCGGCGACGGCGACCCCGATGTGTGGTTCAAGCACAACCCGTACGCCGAGTGGTACTGGAACACCATCCAGATCGAGGGCAGCCCCGCCCAGGAACACCATCGCACCATGCACGGCGGACGCCCCTACGACGAGTTCCTCGACGCCTGGAAGGCCGAGCTCTTCGACCCCGCGGACTGGGTGGAGCTGTTCGCCCGGGCGGGTGCGCGCTACGTCGTCCCCACGACCAAGCACCACGATGGGATAGCCCTGTGGGACGCACCGGGCACCGGCACCCGCAACACCCTCCACCGCGGTCCACGCCGCGACCTGATCGCCGACCTCGCCGACGCCATCCGGGCCCGCGACCTGCGGTTCGGCGTGTACTACTCCGGCGGCATCGACTGGTACGCCGGACGCCGGGACCCCGTTCTCCACGAGGACCGGATGGACGATGGGAGGCCCCATGAGGCCGCCTACGCCGCCTACGCGCACCGGCAGGTCCTCGACCTGATCGAGCGGTATCACCCCGCGGTGCTGTGGAACGACATGGGCTGGCCCCGAGCGGGCCGGGCCGAACTGCCGGCGTTGTTCTCGCACTACTACGCCACCGTGCCGGAAGGCGTGGTGAACGACCGCTGGGACAGCGCCCACGCCGACTACCTCACCAGCGAGTACGAGCTGGACCGGGCCAACGAGGGTGCAGCCTGCTGGGAGAACACCCGGGGAATCGGATTCTCCTTCGGCTACAACCAAGTGGAAGGCCCCGAGCACATGCTGGATCCGGCAGGCGCCGTCCGCCTGCTGGTCGACGTCGTCTCACGCGGCGGGAACCTGCTGCTCAACGTCGGTCCGAAGGCCGACGGCACCCTCCCGCAGGAGCAACGCGCCGTTCTGGAGGGCATGGCGTCATGGATGGCCTGCCACTCCGAGGCCGTGCACGCCACCAGGCCACTGGAACCAGGTTCCGCCGACCCGCAGGACGGCGGCCCCTGGGTGCGTTGGACCCGCGACGAGCGCCACGTCTACGCCTTCGTGGCCGACGTTCCTGACGGGGCCGGCGGGCATATCGTGCTGAAGGCGCGTCCGGGCCTGCTGGATCCGGATACGGCAGAACGCCTGGACGGCCAACCCGTCAAGGCGGAATCGGGACCGGAGGGCGTCCACGTCACGTCCGGCGGTCTCGACACGCCGCTGCCCACCGCGATCCGCTTCGCCGCACGGTGACCGACCGCTGACCCGGTCGTTCGCTGGGCGTGGGCAACTTCTGGCTGGACGCCTGCGAACCCGACCTGAGCCCGGAGGCCGCCGAACGCGCCGTCTACGCGGCCGGGCCGGCAGCCGAGGCCGCGAACCTCTACCCCCTGCTGCACCGCCGCGCGGTGGCCGACGGGCTGCGCGCGTCGGGCGACGACCGACCGCTGTCCCTGGTCCGGTCCGCATGCGCGGGTAGCCAGAGGTACGGGGCCGCGCTGTGGTCCGGCGACATCCCGCCCACCTTCGGCTCCCTCGCCCGCCAGATCAGGGCCGGGCTGAACGTCGCCATGAGCGGTATCCCCTGGTGGAACACCGACATCGGCGGCTTCGCCGGCGGTGGCCCGGACGATCCGGGGTACCGCGAGGTGCTGATTCGTTGGTTCCAGTACGGCACCTTCAGCCCCCTCATGCGGCTACATGGCAACCGCCTGCCGCACGACCAGGACTTCTGCACGGAGGCGACCGGCGGCCCGAACGAGGTCTGGTCGTACGGGAAAGTGGCGTACGGCATCCTCCGGGACCACCTGCTGGTGCGCGAGCGCCTGCGCCCATACCTGACGCGGCTGTCCACCAGCGCGCCTGGGACGCGGACGACCAGTTTCTGCTCGAACCCGATGGTCTGGTGGCGCCCGTCTACGAGGCGGGCGCGCGGACCTGCGGTGTGTATCTGCCGTCTGGGGCGCGCTGGCTCGACCCGGCCACCGGACACGTGGTCGAGGGCGGTACCACACTCGACGCGCATGCCCCGCTGGAACGCATCCCCGTCTTCGTCCGCTAGGTCCTGTCTGGAGCTCGGATCAGGAGTTCGGTAGATCGCCTGCGCGCGGGGGCTCGGTCTTGATAGGCCGTCAGTCATGGCGCGAGGCGATCTCACCGATGAGCAGTGGGCCCTGATCGAGCCCCATCTCCCGATTGCCGCGGTTGGGCCCATCCCCGACCTGCGGAAACATTTCAACGCGGTGATGTGGCGGTTCCGGACCGGTAGCCCCTGGCGTGACCTGCCGACCGAGTTCGGGCCCTGGCAGAGCGCGTACGACCGCTTCCGGATCTGGGCGACGCGTGGCGTCTTCCAGGACCTGATGCACACAGTGATCGCCGAGGCCGCTGCCCGCGGCCAGGCTGATCTGGGCCTGGTCAGCGTGGACTCTGCGACCGCCCGGGCCCACCACCACGCCGCCGGGATGGCCCTTGTCACCGCGACGGCTACCGCGCCGATCGGACCGGGCCGCAGGTCCACCAGGTCCGTGCACTGCCATCCTCCGTCGGCGTGGTCCGGCACGTCGAAGACGTCCGTCTCCGGGTCAGGCACGGGCTGCCGGCCTGCGGCACTGGTCGGCCAGCATGTCCGCCAACTGCCTGCCTTCTTTGCACACGGACAGCAGCAGCAACCCGAGGTAGTGCGTCTCCTCGTCCACCTCTCGCCGGGGGAGATCGCCGGGGTGGTGCCGCATCCGGGAGAGGGCCGCAAGGACGCGTCCCGTTACGTCCACCGGAACCCAGAGGTGGTCGATCCGATCACGGACGACGTGCTGGCCGAGGGCGAGGAGGGCGAAGTGGTCTTCACCTCCCTCACCAAGGAAGCCCTGCCGATCATCCGCTACCGCACTCGCGACCTGACCCGCCTGCTGCCCGGGACCGCACGCCCCGCCTTCCGCCGCATCCAGAAGATCACCGGCCGCTGCGACGACATGATCATCCTGCGCGGGGTGAACGTGTTCCCCAGCCAGATCGAGGAGATCGTGCTGCGCACGCCCGGCGTCGCCCCGCACTTCCAGGTACAGCTGACCCGACGCGGCCGGATGGACCACATGACCGTCCGCGTCGAAGCCCGCCCTGGGACGAGGACCGAGCTGCGGGAGACCGCCGCCAAGGCAATCGGGCAGAGCGTCAAGGACGGCGTGGGCGTCACCGTCGACGTGGCGATCGTCGACCCGGAGACCCTGGAACGCTCGCTGGGCAAACTCCGCCGCGTCAAGGATCTGCGTCAGCAGTAACCGCGCCCCTGCGAGAAGAGACGGGTCGGGTGAGCAGAACACCTGCCCCCTTCGCCGTACTCGACGAGGAGGACCGGGCCCCGGACACCACGGCGACCGCCCGGCTGGAGCACGTCGCGGCAGGCGGCTGGCGGCCGCGCTGCTGCGGGACGCGGCGAGCGATCTGGACGCGTGCACCGGTAGCGGAGGTCCGCATCTGGCCGACGCGCTGGTCTCCGTGGTGCTGTCGGCCCTGGCGGAACAGCCGGTCTCCGTCCGCCCCGCCGACGACCTCGCCGAGCGCATCCTCACCTACTGCCTCGGCCGCCTCTCCGATCCCCGCCTCTCGCCCGAGTCGGTGGCACGCGCCCACCACGTCTCGGTGCGCTACCTGCACAAGGTCCTCCAGCAGCGCGGCGTGACGCTCGCTTCCTGGATCCGCGGCCGTCGGCTGGAACGGATCCGGCGCGACCTGGCCGACCCGGCTCTGGCCGATCGCAGCGTCTCCGTGATCGCCGCCCGCTGGGGCCTCCTCGACGCCACCCATCTCAGCCGCACCCTGCGCGCGCGGAGTTCGGGCAGAGCGCGGCCGAAATCCGCACGGCTGCGGGTCGCCGGACCGGTGCCCGGGGCACGGACGGTGCCGCGACGCGCTGACGCCCCGGCGCGCAGTCCTGTCGTGGCAGGCATGACTGCCGGACAGGCTCACCGATGGGCGACGACGCCCGTGAGCGAGGTGGAAACGAGGGTTTACCCGACCCGCGCTCCCCCGTGACGGTCGTGCGGCATCCTGAGGGTCGCGGGTACGGCAGCCGACGCCGCCACCCGCGAGCGGTGGAGGGAGCGGCGGTATGGCGGTGTGGGACATCACCGGGCGGCCTGCTCACGAGCAGTTCGGCTTCTGGCGCGAGGTCATCTGTGAGGCGTTCGTTCCGCTGTCGCCCACGAGGACGAGCCCCGACCCGGGGTTCGCGGGGCAGGTGGAGACCCGGCCGCTCGGGGAGATCAACCGGGCCCGGATCCGGTCCCAGCCGCAACTGACCTCGCACGGGCCGCGTGAGGTCAGCCGGTCGCAGGGTGAGTTCTACTTCGTGAACCTTCAGCTCGCCGGGCGCTGCGCGGTGCGCCAGGGCGCGGCCGAGTCGGTCGTGGGCCCGGGCCAGTTCACCGTGCTCGACACGACTGAGCCGTACTACCTCGACTTCGACGCCGAGTGGCGGATGCTGTCGTTCCGGCTGCCCCGCCCGCAGTTGAGCACGCGGCTGCCCGAGGCGCACAGGGCTGCCGGCCTCGGCCGGAGCATCGACGGAAGCACCGGGGTGGGCAGCGTGGTGACGGCGCTGATGGCGTCACTGTGGCAGCTGGACGACCTGGACGGCTCCACCCCGACGCCGGTGCTCGCCGAGCTTGAGCAGTCCTTCCTGTCAGTGGTGGCCGCGACGCTCGGCGCGAGAACCGCGCATGACGATCAGGACCCGCATGACGTGCACGCGGGAACCCGCACCGCGATCCTGCGGTTCGTGGCCGCCAACCTCGGTGACCCTTCGCTGTCCGTCGCGACCGTGTGCCGCAGGTTCGCCATCTCCCCGCGCCTGCTCCACCGGCTGTTCGAGGGCGAGGAGCGGTCCTTCGCGGGCACGGTCCGGTCATTGCGACTGAACCGCTGCGCGCGGCTGCTCAGGGACCCTCGCGAGACCGCCACGATCACCGATATCGCGGCCCGGCACGGGTACACCGACCCGGCCTCGTTCAGCCGGACGTTCCGGCGGGAGTTCGGGATCTCGCCCAGGGAGATGCGCGAACAGCAGGACGGCTACGGGGCCGTGCCGAGGTAGGTCGACGACGGGTCGTACGTCGGATCGCTGAGCATGGCGTGCAGTTGGCGGCGGCGAACGCCGAGGTTGCCGCCGTCGAACAGCGGGTAGACCAGGGCGTCCTGGAGGATCTCGGCGAGCGGGTTCTCGTGGCTGTAGCTGTCGATGCCGACCACGCGCATCAGGTCGGTGATGACCCGTACCGCCGTCTCCGAGCCGAAGATCTTGGCGTGCAGGGCCAGTTCCGCCGCGGCCGGGCTCTCCGTGTCGAGGGCGTGGCACGCCTTCCAGGACAGGTAACGCACCGCTTCCATCGCCGACTTGGCATCCGCCAGGGCATAGCCGACGGCCTGGTGGTCGATGATCGGCACCGCTCCCGCACGCCGTTCCCGCTTGGCGAAGTCGAGCGCGAACTCGAACGCCGCCCGCATCTTGGCCAGGGCGAAGACGCCGACCAGCGCGGCGGTCGGGATGAAGCTGCCGGCCACGATCTGCCGGCCGGCACCGGGACCGCCGAGGATGTTGCCCCGCGGCACGCGGACATCGCGCAAGGTGATCGCCGGAGTCTGGTGGGCCCGGTGGCCGAGCAGGTCGAGGCTGGTGTCGACCGTGAGTCCCTCGACGGGGCCGGGTACCAGGATCACCGAGAGCGCCTCATCGGGCGGCGCGACCGTGCTCGTACGGCACACCACGGCCATCAGATCCGGGCCTGTGCCGTCCCAGCCGCCGGCGCTCGACACCCACTTCTTCGAGCCATTGATGACCCACTCGTCGCCGTCCAGCACTGCCGTCGTACGGACCCCTTCGGCCGGCGCCGGGGCGTCGTAGTTGGCGCTGCCGCCCGGTTCACTGAACGCGAAGGCGGCGAGGGGTGCTCCTGAGGGTTCGAGGAACCGGCCGAAGTGGTCCCCCAGCTGCTCGGGGCTCCCGGCTGCCATGAGCGGGGTGAGGCCAAGGGTGACCGCGAACAGCGTGAGTGACACGTTCACGTCGACCGCGATGAACTCCTCGGCGATCAAGGCGAAGTCGACCATGCCCTGGCCTTCGCCGCCGGCCGTCGCCGGGAGGATCCTGCGCAGCCAGCCCTCGGCGACCACCTGTTCGTAGATCGGCCGGGTCGCCTTCCAGCGCTCCTCGGGGCTGCTCAGATGCCGGGTGGCGGGGCCGACCTCGGCGAGGACCTTGTGGGCGAAGTCCCGGGCGGATTCCCTGAGTTGCCGCTGCTCGGCCGTGAGGGTGAAATCGATGGCCATGCGGGGTGCCTCCTCGCTCCGACGCCGTCGGGCGACGCGTCGACTCCGGTGTGCCTTGGAGAGCAGGCTGTCAGCGACGAAGCGAGGCGTCTGTGCCGATGACGCCGTATTCCTGTGCACTTCGTGCACGCCGGTCGCCGGGCCCCCACGGGCATCTCTCGCCCGGCGACCGCACGCACGGTCAGGCCAGGCTGGTCCAGATGCTCTTGACCTCCGTGTAGGCCTCGATGGCTTCCCAGCCCATCTCGCGGCCGACGCCGGAGGACTTCATGCCACCCCAGGCCGCCGCGGCGTCCAGGCCCTGCATCATGTTGATCCATACCGTGCCGGCCTTGACCTGCCGGGCCAGCCGGTTGGCGGTGCCGATGTCCCGGGACCAGATCGCGGCGGCGAGCCCGTACTCGGAGTCGTTGGCGAGGCCGACCAGTTCCTCCGGGTCGTCGTACGGCATCACGGACAGCACCGGACCGAAGATAGGACCAGGTTCCCAGGCTCGGCGAGAGCCCAGCACACGGACAGCAGTTTCCGGGTCTCGCCAGCATCCGGGGCACCGAGGCCGGCGCCCGCATCGAGCAGCCGGTCGACGCGTTCCACCTGCTCGAAAGCCAGGACAACAACGGTCTGATCAGTAGTCATGACCGATTAACGACCGAAGCCGCAGGGCGTACCGGAAGGCAGTGGAGCTCACTGGTGGCGGAAGCCGCGGTTGGGGTCGCGGGCCTGCTCAGGGTCGAAGGGGTCGAACCAGTCCTGCGCCGCGAGATTGACCATGCCGAGCGCCTGGTTGACCTGGCTGTCGCTGTCCTCGATGCCGTCGAGGGAATCGTCGAACAGCATCAGGACGTCGTGGTCCTGGAACAGGAGGTCGGAGCAGGCCTGCCAGTCGAAGTCGCGGGAGTGCTCGGGCAAGTCCTCTACGGTCTCGCGTACGCGGCGCGGCCTGTTGCGCGTTAGGTCCTGTCTGGAGCTCGGATCAGGAGTTCGGTAGATCGCCTGCGCGCGGGGGCTCGGTCTTGATAGGCCGTCAGTCATGGCGCGAGGCGATCTCACCGATGAGCAGTGGGCCCTGATCGAGCCCCATCTCCCGATTGCCGCGGTTGGGCCCATCCCCGACCTGCGGAAACATTTCAACGCGGTGATGTGGCGGTTCCGGACCGGTAGCCCCTGGCGTGACCTGCCGACCGAGTTCGGGCCCTGGCAGAGCGCGTACGACCGCTTCCGGATCTGGGCGACGCGTGGCGTCTTCCAGGACCTGATGCACACAGTGATCGCCGAGGCCGCTGCCCGCGGCCAGGCTGATCTGGGCCTGGTCAGCGTGGACTCTGCGACCGCCCGGGCCCACCACCACGCCGCCGGGATGGCCCTGGACCCCGAGCAGTTGGCGGCCTTGGAAATGGCCGTCGAGGCCGAAAAGGGGGCGAGGACAAGGAGCAAAGAACGCAGGACGGACAGGCCGAGGACGAGGCGCGCGTCGAGCGGCGACGGGTCCACCGACGACACCGGGCCCGCTTGAAAGCCGCCGAGCTGGGGCGTTCCCGGGGCGGACTGACGAGCAAGATCCATGTGGCGGACGACCGACGCTGTCGCCCGCTTGCGTTCGTCCTCACGCCCGGGCAGGCCGGCGACAGTCCGCAGTTCGCCCCGGTCCTGGAACGGGTGAAAGTGCGCGGCCCGGTCGGGCGCCCGCGGACCCGGCCGGATGCAGTGGCCGCGGACAAGGCGTACTCGTCCCGACGCAACCGCCGCTACCTGCGACAACGCGGGATCCGAGCCGTGATCCCGGAGAAGGCCGACCAGGCTGCGAACCGCAAGAAGCGTGGCAGGGCCGGCGGGCGGCCAGTCTCGCACGACGCGACACTCTACAAAGAGCGCAACACCGTGGAACGGTGCATCAACCGGCTGCGGAACTGGCGCGGTATCGCTACCCGGTACGACAAGACCCCGGAGAGCTACGAGGCCGGACTGCACCTGTGTGGTGCGATGCTCTGGCTCCGCAGCATCGCACCACACTCGTGATTCGAATTCCAGACAGGGCCTAGGGCGCAGCCGTCGCACCTCACCTGCAGTGACTCCTCACCCTTCCCGCCCTCCTCGGCGACCGGTGACGCGTCCGTGCACAAGAAGATCCGTGCCCAAAGGACAGCAGAGCGATGCAGTCAGAGCACCCCCAGCAGGGGGCACGGCCGCATCTCTATCCCTACGGCGTTTTCGGAGAGGCTCGCGGAGGTGACGATCACGGCGAACGAACACCGACTCCCGGATTGCCTCGCGGGGAAGGGCTCCGCCCGAAGTGCGAACATCCGGGTACGCCTCTTCATCGGACCGTAGGCGCCGAGGCAGACCATGAGACGCCACTCCATCCCGACGGCGTTGGCCGGCGCGTCGACTTGGGTGACCGTGGCACCGCTGCTCAGCCGCCTTTTCCTACCGGCACCTTGAGGCGGCAAGGGTGTGCGTGTGATCAGCTCGCCGTCCACGGCGGGCTCCATGATGGCCTTGAGGAGCCGGTATGCCTTGGCCGTCATCGTCGGCAGCAGTTGCCCGCAGGCGCACGGATGACGGGCCGTTCCGTCCGGTGCCCCGTACGGGAAGAGGGGGCACCGGACGGAACCACGCCGTCCGGGAGGTGGGCACCGCTCAGGAGGTGAGCAGCGCGAGGTCCACGGCGTTGGCGATGGCCTGCATGCCCGCGCTGTTGGGGTGCAGATGGTCGCCGCTGTCGTAGGCGGGGAGCAGCTGCGCCGGGTTGGCCGGGTCCCGGAGTGCCGCGTCGAAGTCGATCACCGCGTCGAAGGCGCCGCTGGTGCGGATCCAGTCGTTGACCTGGGCGCGGATGGCGGCCTTGGCGGCGGTCTGCGTGGAGTTCGGCAGGATGGTCCCACCGATGATTCGGACACCGGCCTGGTGCGCCTGGTTGATCATGGTCTGGTAGCCGGCGATGATCCGGTCGGCGGGGGTGGGGGTGGCGGTGTTGTTGATGTCGTTGATGCCCTCCAGCACGATGGCGTTCTTCACGCCCGGCTGGGTCAGGACGTCGTGGGAGAACCGGGTCACGGCCGCGATGCCCTGCTGCGCGGACGGGCTGTCGGTGACCACCCGGTTGCCGCCGATGCCCGCGTTGACCACGCCGAGGCGCTGACCGCCGGACTCGGCCTGCAGCCGCCGGGCGAGGTAGTCGGGCCAGCGCTGGTTGGCGTTGTCGGTGCCGCTGGAGCCTTCGGTGATGGAGTCGCCGAAGGCCACGACGGTTCCCTTGGCCGTGGGTGACACGACGTCGAGTCCCGCGACGTAGAACCAGTGGTTCGTGGTGGCGGTGAAGTTCGTCGCGGCCTCCTCGGCCGCGTGGTTGCCGGTGCCCGCGGCGGACAGATAGGAGGTCTGGTAGGCGGCGTAGTGGTAGGTCGAGGCGCCGGTGGTGCCCGGGAGGTAGACGCTCACCAGCAGGTTCTGCTCCGCGACGACCGGCATCGGGATGACGTCGCTGGTCAGTTCCTGCCCCGCGGGGATGGTCGGCGTGGCCGACCGGCCGAAGGTGACGGCGTGTGTGGTGCCCGCGGCCGCGGTGGCGCCGCTGGACTGGACCGCCACCGTGACGGCACCGACCGAGAGGGCGGTCGTGCTGCGCAGGTTGGACAGCCGGATGCGCAGCCCCGCGCCGGAGGTGTTGTTGTGGACGACCATCCGGATGGTCTGCTCGGTGAAGGTCTGGCCGCCTCTGACCATGGCCGGGCCCCAGGTCGCCGAGCGCAGGCGCTCGGTCAGGCTCCACTGCTGGTTGGCGTTGGCCGTGGTCTTGCAGGTGTACTGGATGATCCGGTGGTCCTCCGTGGTGGAGTTGTCGGAGACGTCCAGGCACAGGCCGCTGCGGGGGGAGACGATCGCCGAGCCGCTGAAGGTCCAGCGCTGGCTGTTGGCGCCGGTGCAGGTCCCCTGGATGATCGCGGCCCCCGCGTTCATGGAGCCGTTCTGGATGTCCATGCACTTGCCGCTGTTGATGTTGACCAGCGAGAAGGTGCCGTCGCCGTGGTCGACCGCCTCCCACAGCTGGCCGGGGCCGCCGGAAGCGGTCTTCTGCACGACCGCCGCGCCGTCGGCCAGGGAGTCCCCCAGCACGGCCACGTACTTGCCGCTGTTGGCCGCCGTCAGGGTGTAGACGTGGCCGCCCTGCGGCGCGCCCGCGGCCGAGGCGTTTTCCGCCGGGACGAGGGCGAGTCCGGCGGCGGCCAGACCGGTGGTGGATGCCGTGGCCGTGAGTCTGGCGGAGAGTCTTCGGGAGGTGTGCATGTGCGGTCCTTCTTTGCTGGGTGGGGACGTGCGGCTCTTCCGCGGGGGACATGCGCGCCTTCTTCGTGGAAACGTGCGGGTGGAGGGGGCTGGGGGGCTCAGGAGGTGACGCTCCGCAGCGTGAACTGCTGGCTGAGCCGTCCCGCCAGGTGAACTGAACCCCCTGAGTGAGGCGCCCGGCACAAGCGATACGGCGCGCTGGGCAGCAGGTCTTCCATTCGATACCGGGCCCCGGACGCGACGGCGAAGCCCGCCGTGAGTAACCGCCATGCCGACGAGCGCCCCGTCGGCGGGTGATCGACTCTGACAAGGCCTTCTCCTGGCAGTTCGCAGGACAGCACACGCTGCCATGACAGGCCTTGAACACTGCTGTGTTCAGCGGAGCAACATCGGATGTATTAACAGGCACTAGTCCGCGATCTGTCTAGGGCCTCGAAGAAAATTGCCAGACCAGCCCCGATGTCGCAACTGACAGACGCGTTCGAGTGCCGGACTGAGTGACTCGATTCATGGGGTCTATTTGCCTTGACAGGTCGAGTGAAGAGGGCGGCTGGGCCCTGCGGATACCGACCCCGGCCGTGCCACCGAGATTTGCGGGCGGATGAGGGCTGTTGATGAGACACGCGTGGTAGCTCACATAAACGGCGAGCTGGTCGTATGGGACGCCGCGGGCCGCCTCGCATTCGAGCGGCTGCAGAACCGGCTCGCCCAGCGTGGTGCCGGGGCGGCGCAGGAGTGGCCGGCCCACTTCGTCGCGTTCGATCTGCTGCGCCTGTCCGGGACGGACACCACCTCTTGGCCGTATGCGGAGATCCCGCCGCGCGTCGAGTACGCACTGCCCCGTCTCGGTGAGGAGCTGCGCAAGGTCCTGGAGGCCATGGGGGCGTGGGCCATGGCGGTGCCGGATCCCGAGTCCGTCGTCACGGCCTGAGGTACGTCTGGAACGGCCCCCGAACACAGTCATGGCCATGGTCACACCGAGGATGCGAGCCTCTGCCGCAGGGTGTCGTTGTCGTCGTGGTGGACGACCTCCTCGAAGCGCAGCCGCAGCCCGTGCTTGTCGAGCAGCTCCGCCACGATCGCGTCGAGGTGTTCGCGGTGCTCCTTCGTCCGCGCCTGGAGGTATGCCGCGCGGGCGTCCTCGGGCTCGTCGGCAAGTACCTCGTCCATCCGCTCGCGGATGTACCGCTTGAGGTTGATGTGCTCCATGAACACCTCACTGACTCCCGCTTCGACGAGCTGCGCGAAAAGGTCGTCCAGACGCTCGGGATGGGTGGCGAAGTGGGGCAGGAGCGGGCCGACGAAGGCGTAGGTGGGGATGCCGGCCTCGTTCAGTTCGGCCAGGGTGCGCAGGCGGCGGGAGGCGAGCGGGGCGCGGACCTCCAGCCAGCGGCTGACTTTGTCGTCCGTGGTGGTCACGGTCATGCCGACCTCGGCGCGGGGCAGGCTGGTGAGCAGGTCGATGTCGCCGGTGACGACGGGCGACTTGGTCAGGATGCGCACCAGGCCCGGGTACTCGACCGCTTTCAGTTCGCGCAGGATGCCGCGGGTGAGCCGGTACTTCGTCTCGTGGCCCTGGTAGGGGTCGGTGACCGAGCTGAGCAGCATCGTGCCCCGCCGCTTGTCCTGCGGCATCTTCGCCAGCTCCTTGCGGGCGAGTTCGACCGCGTTCTTCTTCACGTACAGGTAGTCGCCCCACTCCTTGACGGACCGGCCGAACTGGCCCGGCGAAGCTGGCGAAGCAGTAGGCACAGCCCAGCACGCAGCCGGTGTAGGGGTTGATGACGTAGTCGTTCGACGGGGTCTTCGACTTCTGGATCAAGGTGTTCGCCTCGATCTCGATCGGCTCCATGGCCGTTTCCTTCCTGCTGTCCCGGCGGTCCGCGTACGAAGGGCCGGGTTCCTCCGCTGTCTGCGGGGCCAGGCTTCAGGCCCCCTGCTGGCCACGGTTGCTGCTGAGCAGCGGCCAGCTAGCGCTTAACTTCGGGGCCAACCAGAAATCAACACACCCCGCTGACCTGGGAGCATCTCGCAGCCGCTGGCCAACCATCGATCAAAGTCACAGCAGTAGAAGCGGCAGATCACAGCCGTGGCCCTGTGGACGCGGGCCCGATCTCGCAGTACGGGACAACAGCGTCAAGAACTTCCGGCGTCGGCCTAAGAAGGTGTCGTACAGAAGTAGTCGGCACCCGGGGCCTTCCGTGCCGGCCTCATACGCGCAGGTCAACGCGTCGCAAGGCGGGCTGCGGCAAGGTACTTGAGGCGTCTCGTGGGGCGCCTTGTACGCCAGTACGGACAAGCCCTCGACTGCTACCGCCAAGCCATAGACCTGTTCCGCGAAGCCGGCGACCGCTACCACGAAGCCACCAGCCTCGCCGACCTCGGCGACACCCAACACACCGCCGCCAGCCCCACCGCCGCCCACGAAGCCTGGAACCAAGCCCTGACCATCTTCAACGAACTCGCCCACCCCAAGGCAGCCCCGCTGCGCGCCAAGCTCCTCCACAACCTCGACTGGTACCCGGCCGACGTTCCCCTCGCACCGCTGGCAGAGAACGGCACCCATTCGTGCGCCTCGGGATGACGCCGGTGCGAGGTTTGGCGAGTCCGTCACTGAGGGTTTTCAGCGTTGCTTTTCCAGCGTGAGGACCGCTGTCTACCTCGTCACCGGCTGGTCAGGCCGCCTGCGGCAGGTAGTACGGGCTGACGTCTCGGCGGGCGGCGGGCTGGGTCTTGCGGCGGGTGAGGCGCCGGCTCATCAGGGTTATCGCCACCCACGTGATCAGGGATTCGCTCATTTCGGGGAGTCGTTCGTGGTCGCGGCAGTGGCGGCGGGCTCGCATGATCCACGACCACGACCGTTCGACCACCCAACGGCGCGGCAGGACGATGAAGCCCTTCGTGCCGGGAGGGCGCTTCACTGTCTTGATGGTGATGTCGAGGTAGGTCTTGGCCCAGATCAGCAGCTTGCCGACGTAGGCGGAATCTGCCCAGACGATGGCAATCTCGGGGTGCGTGAGGGCGTGGCGGAACAGCAGTTCCTTGGCGATGACGCTGTCGTGGACGCCTGCGTTGGTGACCATGACCAGTAGCACCAGGCCCCTGTTGTCGCAGATGAGGTGTCTTTTCCTGCCGTTGATCTTTTTGCCGTTATCCCGGCACCGAGATAACGGCAAACTGATCAACGGCCGCAAGCGCCACCTGATCGTGTTCATGCGCGGCATGCCGCTGACCGTCATGGTGGGTGTTGCCGCCCCGCACGACGCGTTCCCGCCCGTTGGAAGATCGCTGAACCGAGCCTCGACAGGCGCCCCAAAAGAGCGAAAATGCCTTTTTCCTATCGGTCAGGCATACCCTGGAGTGGCGCTGCTCGGGGCGACGTAGTCGGGAGGAACCAGCATGACGGGATCAGCACCAGCAGGGCACTCGCAGGATGGCGTGGAGGCGTCGACGAACAACGGGCTTCATGGCTGCTGGACACATGAGAGCAGCAGGACGTCGCCAGAAGCGGGCTGGCGATGCTGCGGGACTCCTCCGCCTGGATCGACGTCACGCGGCAGAACGGCGTCAGCAGGCTGGTGATGTTCGACGGCCTGACCATGGACGCCCGCTGGAACACCAGCAGCACCGGCACCGAGCAGGCCCGCGCCGACCTCCCCGCGTGCGGCAGCCGCGTCTGGCTGCGCGCCGCCGCCGACGGGCCGCCAAGCGACGACGCGTGAGGCTGATTCCGGCACCCTGATCATCCTGTTCGATCGCCGGAACCCCGCCCGGCGGCTGTGGGCAAGGCGGCAGCCCGGCTCGGCCGGTAGGTTCGGGGCCTTCTCATGATGGCCTCGAGGAGCCGGTATGCCTTGGCCCTCATCGTCGGCAGCAGCTGCCCGCAGGCGCATGGATGACGGGCCGTTCCGTCCGGTGCCCCGTACGCGGAGAGGGGGCACCGGACGGAAAGGGGACCGCCACCGCTGCCCCTCGCAACAGGCCGAGGAGGAGCGAGACGCCGGCCGAGTCGGACGCCCCCCCGCTTGTAGAACGGATGAAGCGGTCCGCAAAGATCACGGGGTGCGCAGGGAGGTCAGGTCGTGGGGACGAGGCGCCACTGCTGGCAGTTGTTGTTCAGCCAGGTCCACAGCCGTACGTCGGTCCCGTCGGCGGTGCCGCAGTTGGCCACGTCGGCGACCTTGCCGCTGTTCTCGTTGACGATGCGCACGTAGTCGCCGGTGTCCGTGTAGACCAGACGCCACTTCTGGCAGTTGTTGTTCAGCCAGGACCACTGCGCGATGTCCGTGCCGTCGGTCGTGGTGCAGTTCGCGGTGTCCGCGACCTTGCCGGTCGCGACGTTGACCAGCCGGCTGGTGTCGTCGCCGAGGTCCTCGACGCGCCACTTCTGGTTGGCGCCGCCGTGGCAGCTCCACTGGAAGATGTTGGCGCCGTCCAAGGTGCTGCCGCCCTCGACGTCCAGGCACTTGCCGCTGTTGCGGTTCACCAGGGTGTACGCGGTCGGGGTCGTCGCCGTCTCGCCCGACGGACCGGGCAGCGTGGTGCCGAGCGCGACCGGGGTGCCGAAGTTCGGCGTGCCGTCCGCGTTCCAGGTGAACTTCTGCGCCCGCGTCGTACGTTCGTTGCCGCAGCCGCTGCTCGCGGAGTTGTTGGCGTGGTAGACGATCCAGTTCTCGGTGCCGTCCGGCGAGGAGAAGAAGCCGTTGTGGCCGGGGCCGTAGACACCGTTCGCGTCATTGCGCTGGAAGACCGGCGTGGACTTCTTCGTCCAGGAAGCGGGGTTCAGCGGGTCGGTACCGGTCAGTTCCAGCTGGCCCAGCTTGTAGTCCGGGGTCATGCAGTAGCTGGCGGAGAAGGTGAGGAAGGTGCGGCCGTTGTGGTAGAGCGGCTCGGGTCCCTCGTTGACCGCGGCCCCCGAGGTCTCCCAGCTCGCGGTGGGGCTGGAGATGACGGTGAAGGTGCTGCTGGCCAGCGTGTACGGGTTGCTCATCGGCGCGATGACCAGGCTCTGCGGACTGCCGTTGATGTAGCCGCTGCCGATCAGGTACAGCTTGTTGTTGTTCTGCAGGACGGTGGCGTCGATGAGCCAGCCGCCGGAGCTGAGGTTGGAGCCGCTGAGCTGGTTCTTGTAGGTGTACGGGCCCATGGGGTCGGTGCCCGCGCTCTCCAGGACGTGGGTGCGCTGGGAGTCGCAGCAGGCGACACCGCTCTGCGCCGCGGAGTAGTACAGGTACCAGTGGCCGTCGAAGAAGTGGATCTCGGGTGCCCAGATGTTGGTGTTACGGGTCGGGGTGGTGTCGCTCCAGATCTGGACGCTGGCGGCGGTGGAGAGTCCGGCCAGGGTCGGCGACTTCCGCATGGTCAGCACACCGGTGAAGGACGTGGTGACCAGGTAGTAGTTGCCGTTGTAGTACTCGAGCCAGGGGTCGGCGCCCTTCTGCGACTTGATCGGGTTGGTGTACGGGCGGCCCTCGGCGGCGGTGGCCGGGGTCGTCGCCGACACCATGGCGATCAGTACGGCGAGCACGCACAGGATCAGGGATCTGTGGCGTCTGGCGGGGGGCTGCTCTGACATCTTTGGCATGCGGGACCGTCCCTGTCCGTAATTTCGAACGTGGTTCGTGAATTCGGTCAGAAGATAAGCGGGGGCCATGGGTCCGTCAACGTTTTCGTCACGCGCGCTTTACCTGCGCGAATCCGTTCCGCGTACCAGGCCGCGACGGAGCCGCTCACCGGCCGGCTCTCACGACAGCCTGATGGAGCAGTCCGGTGTGCTCCTCAAGCACCAGTTTCAAGGCGGGAGTTGAAGGGGTGCGTGCAAGAGGCGTTCATCGACGCCGAGTACATCGCGGAACCGGCGGTGGCCGCCCTCACGGAGGACGGCCACGCCGGACGGTGCTACCGAGCTCGACGGCCCCAGGCTGATGACCTTCGGCGACGCGGTGTTGGACATTGCCCGGGCCGTCGGCCGCGACATCCGTTACGTGCCGCTGACCCCGGAGGCGTACGCCGACGAGCAGCGCGCCCAGGGCGTGCCCGAGGAGTGGGTGCGGTTGTCGGTCGGCCTGTACGAGCATGTCCGCTCCGGCTCTCTCGCCTCCCTCGGTGACGGCGTGCGGCGCTCGCTGGGCCGGGCTCCCCGGGACTTCGCCGACTACGCGCGGGCCGCCGCCCGGCAGGGCGCCTGGACCGGCTGACGGCCGGCGCCCCGGGCTCCCCCCAACCCTCGACTTGTGGCCCACCTCGACCCTGGGGTCAGCCCTGGAGGAGGGCGCGGCCGAGCCAGTCGGAGTGGTCGCGGACGCCGGGCAGGGCAAAGAAGTATCCGCCGCCCTGCGCACCCATCCCCTCAGTGGTGCGGCTACCGGTGCGCACCGGGTGCGGAGCGAACCGCGTGAGCTACCACCAGGCGCTCATCGCGCATCGTCTCCAGGGTGTCGGCGGTGTCCGCGTGGTCGGGGTCCGGGATGACGTTCACCGCGAACCGGATGATGCTGCGGGAGATGCCCAGCACCGCCGTGCTGGGGGAGTTCCGCGCCCAGTCCCGCAGCGCGGACAGCAGAACGCACCCGACCTCGTCCAGCGCTAAGGAGTCCGCACACGGGTCGGCCTCCCCGTCCACGGCCGTGACGGGCCAGACGATGTCCTCGGCCAGCCGCAGCAGGACGAGCGCCAGCTCCGGGTCCGCTTCCGCCCGCCCGGCGACGGGGGCGACGCTGCCCATCTGCAGCGCCTGGAGGTAGTCGAAGCCCCGCTCCACCTGCCCGGGCGTCAGCGGCGTACGGGACGGGATCAGGTACGGCATGGAGGTCTCCTCAACTGTCGGTCGCCGCGGGGATCACGACGACTCCCAGCAGGTTCGGACGGTCGCCCTGTGGACAGAGGCCAGAGCTTTCTCCTGCTCCACCGGATGGGGCGAACCGGACTGCAAGGGCCAAACCCGATCCCCTTGTCCACCGTGGTCGGCCCGACCATGACCCCTTGTCCAGGTCCGCTACCGCCCCGACCACCGCCACGTTTCCCCTTGTCCACGCCCGCTACCGGCCACGGTCAGACCGCGGACAAGGGGGTCCCGTGCACGCTGCTCCCTCGATCACTGCCCGCCTGCGGTGGAAGCTCGCGACGGGCGGGGAGATCACCGGATCCCCGGTGGTCAAGGACGGCGTGGTCTACGCGTGCAGCAAGGACCGCTGGGTGTACGCGCTGGACGCGGAGAAGGGGACGGGGACGGCCCGCACGAGCTGAGGGCGGGGCGCGTGGGCGTCCCGCCCGGGTCCACGGCGTGGAGCGCGGCTCGGGCGCCCGGGTCGACGGGCGCGGGGCGGGTTCCCGCGCCCTACAGCAGGCACCGTTGCAGTACTACTGAACTTTTCGTAAGTCCGGTGGGTGTGGTGGGTGGATGGTCAGGCCGTGCGAGTGAGGAAGGACCATGACAGTTGTGGGTTGCGGTTGATGCGGTGGATGCCTTGCTCGGTGGCGTCGGCGACATCGGCGAGGTGGTCGCGGGCGAGGTTCACGAATTCACCTTTCTTGAGTGAGAACAACTGCAGCTCCACCGGGTTGAGCTCGGGAGCGTAGTCGGGTAATCGCTCCACAGTGAGCCAGTCCTGGCCGGCGACCCACGCCCGCTTCCAGTTCAGCCGGTGCCGCAGCGGGGTCCGACCTCTAGGCGCGTAGGTGCGGCGGACCTGAGGCAGCAAGGGGACGCCTGATTCGTCGAGGAAGACGATCCAGGCACGTGTGCTCACCGCCCCTTTTTGATCCGCGGCCACTCGTGCGCGATCCAGCGGGCGATCTCTGACTCGTCCCTCTCGACCGCCCGCCGCTCAGGCCGCTGCAGACTCCATCCGAGACGGCCGGTCAGCCCAGGTCGAGACCGTCCGGGCCGCGTTGGAGAGAGAAGCCCAAGCCCATGGCGTCGTCCAGCTTGGGCGGACGACCGGTAGCCGCACGCCGCCGCAAGGCCTGGTCGGGCACCGAGTCGAGCCAGAGGCTCGGGTGAGCGACCTGGTCGGGGTCCGTAATGATCACTAAGCCCCGCCCGTACCGCTATCTAATGCTCACGCCGAAGACCCGTACAACCACGGGACTTGAAAGCGCCTGGTTTCAGCCTGCGAACGTTTCTGCCCGCGAATTTTGCGCAAGGTATTGACGTTGATCACCGGAACCTTAGTATCCAGTTGCTCGACACTTCGACCCACGTTCGTCATATCGAACACTCGAGTCGCACCACACCGCCTCCGGACAGCTTCTGACGGGCCAACCGGAGCCGCTTGCTCAAGGATGACGAGGTCCTTATGCGCAGACGTAGTTTCCGTCTCAGACGCCCGTCTGCGGTGCTCGCCGCCGTGGTTGCGGCTCTGGCCGCGTTGGCGGCGCTGCTCGCCGCCGGCCCGGCTCAGGCGGCCACCACCAGTGACGTGCGCGGTGTTGATTCCGGCCGGTGCCTCGATGTGTCGGGCTTCAGCCAGACCGACGGCGCGAACGTGCAGATCTGGGACTGCCACGGTGGAATCAACCAGCAGTGGACGTTGACGGACAGCAGCCAGCTGACCGTGTACGGCAACAAGTGCCTGGACGTCCGGGGCGGCGCCACCACGGCCGGGACCCCGGTGCAGATCTGGACGTGCAACGGCAGTGACAACCAGCAGTGGCGGGTGAACCCCGACGGCACGATCGTCGGCGTGCGGTCCGGGCTGTGCCTGGAAGCCGCGGGCTGGGGCAAGACCAACGGCACAGGAGTGCAGATCTGGTCGTGCCACGGCGGCACCAACCAGAAGTGGACCGGCCTGTCAGGGGCGAACAACGTGTGTGCTCTTCCGTCGACGTACCGCTGGACATCGACCGGCCCGCTGGCGGAGCCGAAGGCGGGGTGGGCCTCGCTCAAGGACTTCACCAGCGTCGTCTACAACGGCAAGCACATCGTCTATGCCACGACGCACAACACCCTCGCCGGTGACGAGGGGCGCTGGGGACTGACGACCTTCAGCCCTTTCACGAACTGGTCCGACATGGCCACCGCAACCCAGAACACGATTCCCTTCGACGGCATCGCGCCGACGCTGTTCTACTTCGCCCCGAAGAACCTCTGGGTGCTTGCCTACAACGGGGGTTGGCCCTACAGCTTCTCCTACCGCACCTCGAGTGACCCCACCAACCCCAATGGCTGGGGCCCGCAGCAGGAGCTGTTCACGGGCACCCTCCCGAAGGGCGGCCCCCTCGACGTGACCCTCATCGGCGACGACACGAACATGTACATGTTCTTCGCCAACGACGAGGGCGACATCTACCGCGCCAGCATGCCCATCGGCAACTTCCCGGGCACCTTCGGCTCGGTCACGAAGATCATGAGCGACACGCCGCTCAACCTGTTCGAGGCGCCGGAGGTCTACAAGGTCCAGGGTCAGAACCAGTACCTCATGATCGTCGAGGCCCAGAACTACACAGGATATGGCCGCTACTTCCGCGCGTTCACCGCCACCAGCCTGGACGGCACGTGGACACCGCAGGCCGGGGCCGACACTGTGACCAGCCCCTTCGCCGGCAGCGCCAGCAGCGGCGCGACGGCCTGGACCAGGGACATCAGCCACGGCGATCTGGTTCGCACCAACCCCGACCAGACCAAGACCATCGACCCCTGCAACCTGCAGTTCCTCTACCAGGGGCGCGACCCCAGCACCGACGGCGGGGACTACGGCCTCCTGCCCTACCGGCCAGGGGTACTGACACTGCAGCGCTAGCCGGTGGCATGACACAGGTCCGGCTCCGGTGTTCCTGACGTTCGCGGGCAACCCACGCACGCCGAACCGGGCCCGGAGCCCGACTGAACCATGCCTCGACACCCCGTCAGGCCCTACCCGCCCGACAACGCCCACTCGTGGCCGGCCAGTGCTTTCACTGCGAGGAGGCCGGGCGGCAAGCACGTCGCATACGTGGACATTGAGCTGCCCCGAGTTTCGTAGAGTCCGGTGATCTTGTTTCAGGCGGACTGCGGGACTCGTTCCTGGCTCTGCCAGAAGTCGCGTTCGTACTCGGCTGGTGGCACGTAGTCGAGCGCGGAGTGCAGGCGTTCTTCGTTGTACCAGGTGATCCACTGGAAGATCGCCCGCTCGACCTGGGCGGGGTCCTTCCAGGGGCCCTGCATCTCGATCAGCTCGGCCTTGAAAGTGCCGTTCAGTGCCTCGGCCATGGCATTGTCGTACGAGTCCGCGACGGAACCGACCGATGCGGAGGCGCCGATGTCCGCGAGCCGGTCGGTGTATCGAATCGACACAATGAGGCCGGAGTCCTTCTTGGTTCTTCGGCGCCACAGCGCCATCTCCAGGGCGTCCAGGGGCAGTTCGGTCCGCATGTGGTCGGCGACCTGCCAGCCGACGATCATCCGCGAGTACACGTCCAGCACGAACGCCACATATGCCCATCCCGACCACGTGCGGACATACGTCATGTCAGCCACCCACAGCTGATCGGGCCGCGCCGCGGTGAAGTTGCGGTCCACCAGGTCCGGCGGACGGGGCGCCGACGGCTCTGGGATCGTGGTGCGGCGCCGTCGGCCACGGATCACGCCCTCCAGACCGCGTTCGGCCATGAGCCGCTCGACGGTGCAGCGGGCCACCTCGACACCCTTGCGCCGCAGCGCGCGGGTGATCCGGCGGGCCCCATACGTGCCGCCGGAGTCGGCGTGGACCTGCTCGATCACCGGCAAGAGCTGTTCGTCGCGGAGCCGGCGGGCCGACTTCGGCCGCTTCTTGCGGGCGAAGTATGTTGACGGCGACAGCTCCAGCACCCGGCAGACGGGATCGACCCCAAGACCGTTCGCACGCAGATGGTCGATCACCTGCTCGGCCTCGTCCGGGGACGGTCGATCTCCTGGGCAAAAAACACCGAGGCGGCTTTGAGGATCTCGTTGGCCCGCCTCAACTCCGCTACTTCTTTGCGGAGTTGTTTGAACTCGTCGTGCTCGGCGGTGGTCAGCCGGTCGTCGCGTTCGCCATGGTCGGCCTCTGCCTGACGGACCCAGCCGCGCAGGGCCTCCTTGTGGATGCCGAGGTCCTTCGCGACGTGCGCGATCGGGCGGCCGGTGGCGCGGACCTCGCGGACCGCCCGCTCACGCAATTCATCGGGGTATTTACGGGGTGCTGGCATGGTGCTGGTGGATCTCCTTCGCCAGGACCGTAACCCTGGCATCAGGGACTCCACAAATCTCCGCTTACGCCACCGGCCGCGGACGCACTCTGATCGACCGCCGTCTGTATCTGCCCACCTCCTGGACGGACGACCGCGACCGCTGCCGACGGGCCGGCATCGACGACCACGTCGCCTTCGAGACGAAGGTGGCCATGGCCAAGGCGATGGTCCGCCGGGCCATCGCCGACAAGGTCCCGTTCAGCTGGGTGACGGCGGACGCCGCCTACGGCTACAGCAAGGGCTGGCGGTTCGAGCTGGAGCAGGCGGACGTCTTCCACGTCATGGCCACCACACGGCACGACACGGTCGTCACCCGCTGGTCCATCGACCACCCCGTCCACGACCTGTTCCCCGGCCTGCCCCGGCAGAAGTGGAAACGCCGCTCCTGCGGTGAAGGAGCCCACGGCCGGCGGATCTACGACTGGGCCCGCGTCGAGGTGAGGCCCTGGCACCGCGAGGACCGCCGGCACTGGGTCCTCGCCCGCCGCAGCGTCAGCAGGCCCGAGGAGATCTCCTACTACATCGCCTACTGTCCCGCCGACACGACGCTGGACGAGCTGATCCGCATCGCCGGCAGCCGATGGGCAGTCGAGGAATGCTTCGTGCGACACGAGGCTGCTTGAGCTGAGTGAACTCACTGAGAGGAGGTTCCGTTGAGGAACGTGTAGTTCCGGGCCAGTGTTCAGGGCCTGTCCCCGCCCCGGCGTGCGTTCCTGGTAACGGGAGGGTGCGAAGCCCGGGGGAAAAGCCCAAGGACTCCCGTTCCATCCGGGAGTTACAGGCAAGGGGAATGAGTGGACGGGTGAATGCGAATGAACCCTTGGCTATGCCTCGTAACTTCGACCCCCGCCGATGGGATGTCTAAGCGGGGTACAGGACTGGTCGTTGAGAAGCGGCAGGCGCCGGCTGGAGAGAAGCAGTCAGCCGGGAGAACACCGCCGTCCCGGGGTAGAGAGGGCACCCACCCCACTCGCATCTCGCTCATGCAGAACGTGGAAACCCCGCAAGGGTCCCATTACACGAGTGATGGGTAGGCCGACCGCAAGGAAGGCTCAAATCCCCGTCGGGAACAGGATGACCCAAGAAGCGAATGCCGGTGGCCGAAAGGCAGCAGGAAACCGGGACAGCTCAACTGGCCACTCCGGCCGGTTGTCCCGCATAACTGGCCGGATAAGGTCCAGGTGACCCGGCCCGAAAGGGTGCCGACGTGGGTCAGGTGAGCCTGCGAAGAGGACGATGAAAAGGACGACGGAACTGAAGGACACGTTAGACGCCGTGCCGCCGAGCGGCCCGGTGAACGGACCGGAAGACGAACTACTCGACTGGCATGCGATCGACTGGGATGCCGCCGAGGAGAACGTACGTCGTCTGCGCCAGCGCATCTTCGCGGCGTCGCAGGCAGGGGACCTGAAGAGGGTCCGCAACTTGCAGAAACTGATGCTCCGCAGCCGCAGTAACACGCTGATCAGCGTGCGACGAGTGACGGAGATCAACGCTGGCCGCCGGACGGCGGGCATCGACGGCAGAGTCGTGCTCACAAACCCGGGAAAAGCCGAACTGGCCGCCTGGGTCCAGCACAGCTCAACTCCGTGGAAGCCCAAGCCCGCCCGGCGCGTCTACATTCCGAAGAGCAACGGGAAGCGGCGTCCCCTCGGCATTCCAGTCATCATTGACAGAGTCCTGCAAGCCAAGACAGTCAACGCGCTGGAACCCGAATGGGAAGCCCGGTTCGAGCCGAAGTCCTATGGGTTCAGACCGGGCAGGGGATGTCAGGATGCGATCCAGGCGATATTCACGGTCGCGCACGGGAAGACCCCGAAGCGGAAGTGGGTACTGGATGCAGACCTGGCAGCGGCATTCGACCGCATCGATCACGGTCACCTCATCGAGATGCTGGGCACTTTTCCTGCGACGGGAATGGTCACCCGATGGCTGAAAGCCGGAGTCATCGAGAAGGAGTGCTTCACCGCGACCGAGGAAGGAACACCTCAAGGCGGCGTGATCAGCCCCCTCCTGCTCAACATTGCTCTTCATGGAATGGAAGAGGCTGCCGGAGTCCGCTATTTCACCGGCGGATCACACGCCGGTGAAACAAGACCGGGCTCACCGGTGCTGATCAGATACGCCGACGACCTGCTTGCCTTCGCTCATTCCAGAGCCGAGGCCGAGCAGATCCAGGCGCGACTGGCCACCTGGCTGAAACCCAGAGGTTTGGTCTTCAACGAGGACAAGACGAGCATCGTCCACCTCAACGAGGGCTGCGATTTCCTGGGCTTCAACATCCGCCGCTACCGCGGCGGGACGGTGCTTCTGATCAAGCCCAGCACGGCAGCCGTGCGACGCATCCGGAAACGGCTGGCCGTCGAGGTCAAGGCCCTGCGAGGGGCCAATGCCGAAGCGGTGATCCATAAGCTCAACCCGATCATCCGGGGCTGGGCTGCCTATTACCGGAGCGCGGTGTCCAGCCGCATCTTCCATGCCCTGGACGCCTACGTGTGGAAGCTCATCTACAAGTGGGCAACCCACACACACCCGAACAAGCCGAAGCACTGGGTCACCGCCCGCTACTTCGGCATGTTCAACAAGGCCAGGCGAGACCGGTGGGTCTTCGGCGACCGCAACAGCGGCCGCTACCTTGCCAAGTTCTCCTGGACGAAGATCGTCCGGCATCAGATGGTCAAGGGCACGTCGTCAGTGGACGACCCAGCCCTTGCCGACTACTGGGCCGAACGACGTCACAAGCACAAGCCAGCACCTGCATACGCCTGCGAGCCATCAGGGCTTGCTTGAGCCGTGTGCTCGGACAACGGGCCCGCACGGTTCTGAGGGGGGACCGCCGCAGCAATGCGGCGGTCCTACCCGACCAGACGGCCAAGCAGGAATGCGGCCTGGACGACTACCAGGTCCGCCGCTACCCCGGCTGGCACCGCCACATGACCCTGGCCATGGCCGCCCACGCCTGTCTCACCGTCCTGCGAGCCCGACAGCTGGACACCGGCAAAGCAGAAACGGATCCTCCCAGCTCATCCACCTCAGCCTCGCCGAAATCCGACGCCTGATCCACCGCCTCACCGACCGCCGGCCAACGCCGGTCGACCACATCCTGCACTGGTCAACCTGGCGCCGACGACGCCAGCAGCAAGCCCGCATCAGCCACTACAAACGACGCGGACACAGCCCCTGAAAACTGCCCAGCACTCAGAACAAGCACCGTTGCAGTACTAGCGAACCAGGGGTGCGTAGTCGAACCAGTCGAAGTGGGCGGTCCCGGTGGCGGCGTAGAGGCTGATGACGCGTCCGGTGAAGCCGCCGGCGACCTCGGTGGAGAGGTAGCGGCCGTCCAGGGTGGCCAGCTCAGTCGCCGTTCCGTCGGCGGACTCGAAGCCGAAGACCAGGGAGTCCGGGCCGGTGCGCGCGCCGTGCGGCTCGGGGGCGGGTCCGGTGCGGACGAAGAGGGTCACCGGGCCTGCCGGGAGGGTGTGTTCGGCGGTGACGGTGCGCAGCGAGCCGATCCTGGCGATGACCGAGAGCCGGCCCCCGGGGGCCGACTCGATGCTGTAGTGGTGGAACTCGTCCAGGCGCACGGCGAGCCCCCCGCTGCCCTCGGCCGTATCGATCAGGGTGCGGGCACGGAAGGCGAGGTGCTGCTGGCGGCGGCCCAGCAGGACCACGTCGGGCTCGTCCAGGGAGGCGCCGCGGGCGCGCAGGGTCAGCCAGCTGTCGCGCTCCTTGGTGCTGACCAGCTCGGTGGGCCGGTCGCGCAGGGAGATCCAGTGGTGTGCCAGGTCGCCGGGCTCGAAGTCGTCCCGCTCCGGCTCGGGGGTGGGGGCCGCCACCGGCCAGGGCAGCTCGGCGCGCTCCACGCCGACCTCGCCGATCACGGGCCAGCCGTCCTCCCAGTTGACCGGGGCCAGGAAGGTCTCGCGGCCGAGTACGTGCCAGCCGGGGGTGCCGCCCTGGGGCCGGACGGCCAGCAGCAGCATCCACCAGCTGCCGTCGGGCGCCTGCACCAGGTCGGCGTGGCCTGTGTTCTGGACCGGCTTGTCGGTGCCGCGGTGAGTGAGGATCGGGTTGGCCGGGCACGGCTCGAAGGGGCCGCTGGGGGAGGGGCCGCGGGCGATGGAGACGCTGTGGCCGCGTTCGGTGCCGCCCTCGGCGAGCATCAGGTACCAGTGGTCGCCGATGCGGTAGAGGTGCGGCGCCTCGGGCGCGATGGAGCCGGGGGTGCCGGACCAGACGGGGTAGGGCTCGCCGAGGATTTCACCGGTAGAGGGCTCGAGGCGGACCTGGGCGACCCCGGCGTAGGTGCACCAGCAGGTGCCGTCCTCGTCCCAGGCGAGGTCGGGGTCGATGCCGGGGACGCCGGGGACGCGGACGGGATCGGACCAGGGTCCTGCCGGGTCGGTCGCGGTGTAGACCATGTTGCCGCCGCGCGGAGGCGACATTGGTGACGATCAGCCAGAAGCGACCGTCGTGGTGGCGCAGGGTAGGGGCGTAGAGGCCGCCGGAGGAGGGGGTGTCCGGAGGGAGGTCGAGCTGGCTGGGGCGGTCCAGGGCATTGCCGATCTGGGTCCAGTTGACCAGGTCGCGGCTGTGGAAGACGGGCAGGCCGGGGAAGTACTCGAAGCTGGAGCAGACGAGGTAGTAGTCCTCGCCGACCCGGCAGACGCTGGGGTCGGGATGGAAGCCCGGGATCACCGGGCTGGTGGCGGAGGGGACGGCGGAAGCGGTCATCGGTGTGAAGTCCTTGGCGGCGTGGTGGGTGGGTGCTGTTCAGGGCGCGAACGTCAGCGTGGCGAGGCGCTGTTCACCAGTCAGTACGACCGTCAGCTCGCCGACCGTGCCGTGCTGGTGGCTCAGGGCGGCGCTGACGGTGGTCCAGGTGTACCGGTCGCCGGTCGAGTCCACCGGCAGTGCAGCGAGCAGCAGTCCGTCCGCGTAGACGTCCAGGTCGGCCGGGCCGGGCGCGGTGCGGGAGACCTCGGCGGTCAGCGTGGCCGCGCCGGTGAGGTCCACGTTGCGGAATACCAGCCGCGCGGCCTGGTTCGCGGCAGGCGTCACCGCGTCCCCGTCGGTGCGGCCGGCGTCGACGATGACGACGTCGCGGTAGTCGTCGAAGTCCACGGCACGCAGTGGCCGGCCGACGACCCGGCGGGGAGCGGGAGCCGGTCCGTCCACGGTGAACCGGGCGGTGAGCACGGGGTCGGCGGCGCTGCGGGCGACGAGCAGTTCGTAGCGGCCGGGGTCCACCGTGAAGGCGCCGGTGGCGACGTCCCAGTGGGCCAGTGCCTGCTCGACGGGCAGCCGAAACTCCAGCTCCGTCCACTCGCCGGCCGCCAGCCGGACCTTGCGGAAGTCGGCGAGGCGCAGCAGTGGCGCCTCGTAGCGTGCGTCCAGCGCGCGGACGTAGAGCTGGACGGTCTCCATTCCGGCCCGCTCGCCCCGGTTGCCCAGGGAGACCCGGGCCGTGACCGTTCCGTCCTGGGGCAGGCGGTCAGCGTCGAGGGCGAGTCGGGAGTAGCTGAAGTCGGCGTAGGAGAGCCCGTGGCCGAAGGGGTAGAGGGCGGGGGTGCGGTGGTACTGGTAGGTCCAGCCAGCCTTGATGATGTCGTAGTCGAGGCGCTCGGGCAGTTCGTCCTCGCCCTGGTACCAGGTCTGCGGGAGGCGGCCTGACGCGTCGGCATCCCCGCGCAGCACGCGGGCGAGGGCGCGGCCGGTCTCCTGGCCGGCGTGCGAGGTCCACAGGATGGCAGGGACGTGCCCGGCTGCCCAGTCCAGCGCGTAGGGGTAGCTGGACATGACGACCAGGACGGTGTCCGGCTGGGCGGCGAGGACCGCGCGCAGCAGGCGGTCCTGGTTCGGCGGGAGGTTCAGTCCGGCCCGGTCCTGGGTCTCCCGGCCGTTGATGTGCGGGTCGTTGCCCAGGACGACGACCGCGGTGTCCGCCGCGGCTGCGGCGGTGACGGCCTCGGCGACGCCGTCACGGACGACGGTGCGGGTGAGGACTGCCGCCACCGCCGGCGACTCTCCGGACATGGTGACGGCGCCGGTGGCGGCGTGGACCTGCGCGTACCGGCCGGTGAGGACGCTCCGCAGCAACTCGCCCCCGTCGCCGTCGGGTTCGAGCCGGAAGGTCTCGTGGACGTCCCACTCGCCGGGCTGGTCCCGGTCGGCGGCTACCCGGCGGTCGGCGTCGCGCAGGGAGGCGTAGCGGCCGGTGGCGGCCGAGCGCAGGGTGAGCACCCCGAGATCCCAGTCGAAGAGGTCGAACTGTGCGGACGGGTCGCTGTCCTGGGCTTCCGCCACGGTCAGCAGTCCGTCGGGGCCTGCGGCGGTCAGCGCCCGGCCGTCCGCGGTGCGCAGCACGATCCGGTCCACGCCCTCCACGCCCTGGACGCCGAGGCCGTCGGCGACGGTGATCCGGTAGGGGTGGCTGCCGCTGTACCAGTCCTCGAACAGGGTGCAGGCCAGTGGGCCGACGACGGCGACCCGGCGGTCGGCGGGCAGTGGGAGCAGCCCCTCGTTCTTCAGCAGCACCACGGATTCGGTGGCCGCGCGCAGAGCGAGCTCCTGGTGGGCGGGGGAGTTGACGACCTCCCAGCCGATGCCGGCGTAGGGGTCGTGCTCTGGGTCGAACTCGCCCAGGCGGAAGCGGATCGACAGCTGGCGGCGCACGGCCAGGTCCACGTCGTCCATGGTGAGCAGGCCGCGTTCGAGGGCTTCGGTGATGCGGCCCACGGTGACGGAGGAGTCCTCGCCGTGGTCGGTGAAGGAGTCGATGCCGGCCCTGAGGGCGGCAGCGTGCGACTCCGCGTGGTCCTCGTAGTAGTGCTCGGGGTCGACCAGGTTGGACGGGGCCTCGGCGTCGCTGACCACGAACAGCTCGTGCCCGGTGGGCTCGGCCCAGCGCCGCAGCTGCTGCCCGATCAGCGGACTGACGTGGCAGGGACGGCCGTTGACCAGGTTGTAGGCAGCCATGACGCCGGTGGCGGCCCCGGTGGCGATGGCGAGCCTGAAGGCGGCCAGGTCGTACTCGTGCAGCACCCGGGGGCGCAGCCCGGAGGAGGTGGTGCAGCGGTCGTCCTCGTTGTTGTAGCCGAGGAAGTGCTTGAGGACGGGGGCGGTGCGCAGATGCTCCGGGTCGTCGCCGGACATGCCCCGGCAGAACGCTTCGCCGAGCCGGGCGGAGTGCGCGGGGTCCTCGGAGTAGCCCTCCTCGTTGCGTCCCCAGCGGGGGTCGCGCAGCAGGTTCACCACGGGGGCCCAGCCCTGCAGGCTGTTGCGGCCGGTGCCGACGGCCGGCGGGCGGTGGTGGTGGAAGGCGCGCTGTTCGACCGAGACGGCCTCCGCGACCTCGCGGACCAGGTCCTCGTCCCAGCTCGCGCCGAGGCCCACGGCCTGCGGGAAGGTGGTGGCCTCGCCCAGCCAGGCGACGCCGTGCAGGGTCTCGGTGCCGGTGCGGAACTCGCCGACTCCCAGCCGGGGGATCGCCGGGGAGTACTGGTGCAGCATGGCGATCCGCTCCTCGTCCGTGAGCTGGGAGAGCAGCTCGTCGACGCGCTGGGCCAGAGGCAGCCCGGGATCGCGGAAATGGGGCGTGGCGGACACGGCGGCAGTGCTCACAGGTGAGGGTCCCTCGCTGAACGGGGCAGTTGGGCCGACAGGCGCGGTCGCGCGACCTTGCCGGTGGTGAAGCCCTTCGACGCTGGCAGGTGATCACAACAGAGTCAAGAGAAAGTTTCGTTGATAGATGCCAGAAACTTTAAGTTGTCGTTTCTCTGCGCATGCCTTGTCCTCCGGAGAAAGTGGCGCTTAACATCTCGGCAACTTTGAAGCGCTTCGAAGGCTTCCGGCGGATCGGCCGTCAGTTCCCCAAGGGTCCGGCTGCACTACAGCACATCTGCACAACGCTCAACTCCCCACCTCACCCTCGAAGGGCAGCCCAGCATGAGCATCGCCATGAGTCGTAGAACTTTCGTGAACGGCGCGGTCGCTGTGGCGGGAGCAGCCGCCCTGTCCCCGGTGCTCTCCGCCTGCGGCGGGGGCAAGTCCTCCAGCAGCAAGGGCGGCGCCAACAGCAAGACCGGTCTGGCTTCGGTGCTTCCCGCCTACGTGGCGAGCACTGCGGTCAAGCCGGACATCCCCACGGTGACCGGGGCCGCAGGTTCCTTCACCGACCCGGGCTACCTGACCTACCCGGCCCACCCGGTCGCCACCGTCTCCGGTATACCGGGCAAGGGCGGCAGCTACACCGCGGTGACCCCCATGTGGGACGCCCTCCCGCCGGCGGGCAACTCGTTCTACCAGGCCATGAACAAGGCGCTGGGCATCAACCTCACCATGAAGCCGGCGAACGGCAACGACTACCAGACCATCATCCCGACGATGACCGCGGCGAAGAAGCTGCCGGACTGGATCAACCTGCCCAGCTGGTGGAACAACAACTTCAACATGGGTGGGCTGGTCGGGACCCAGCTGGCGGACCTCACGCCCTACCTGGCCGGGGAGAAGATCAAGAAGTACCCCAACCTGGCGGCGATCCCGACCCTCGCCTGGCAGGTCAGCGCCTGGGAGGACAAGATCTACGGCATTCCCACCTTCGCCAGCGGGATGCCGCTGTCCGGATCGGTGTTCTACCGCCGGGACATCCTGGAGGCCAAGGGGATCACCGCCGACCAGGTCAAGTCCGCCGAGGACTACATGAACCTGGGCAAGGAGCTGACCGACGCCAAGGGCGGAGTCTGGGCGTTCGGCGAGGTCTGGACCTCCCTGTACCAGGCATGGGGGCTCCCGGACAAATACAAGGTGGTGGACGGCAAGCTGGTCCACTTCTACGAGATGCCCGAAATGCTGGAGGCCCTCGACTGGCACTACCGGCTGGCCAAGGCGGGATACGTGCACCCTGACGCGCTGGCCAACAACACCAACAACGCCAGCACCCGCTTCTACGCGGGCAAGGCCCTGATCCAGGGTGGCGGCACCGGGGACTGGAGCCTCAGTGACTACCAGTCCGGAACCGCCGCGAACAAGAACTACCGCCGGGACGCCTTCAACATCATCGCGGCCGACGGCAAGTCCGACCCGCAGATCTTCCTCGGGGCCTCCACCAGCATGCTGAGCTACTTCAACGCCAAGCTCTCCGGTGACCAGATCCAGGAACTGCTCGCGGTCGCCGACTACCTGTCCGCCCCCTTCGGCTCGGCCGAGTACACGATGGCCAACTACGGCGTCGAGGGCGTCCACTACACCCTGCAGAACGGTCTGCCCACGTACACCGCCGAGGGCAAGAAGACCGCTCTGCCGAAGACCTTCCCGTTCCTGGGCGCGGGTCCCTCGGTGGTGTTCAATCCGGGCGCCGAACAGGTCACCCGCGACTCCCTCGCCTGGTGCACTGCTGCGAGCAAGCACGCCTACAAGCCGGTCTTCTACGGCATGAACATCACCCTGCCGGCGCGCTTCAGCACCATCGCCAACGCCCAGTCCGTCCAGGACACCATCAAGGACGTCACCCACGGCCTGAAGAAGGTCTCCGACTACCAGGCAGTACTGGCCAGTTGGAAGAGCAGCGGCGGCGACCGGCTCAAGGCGTGGTACCAGACCGAGATCCTCGACAAGCTCGGCACGGGTCAGTAGTCCGCACCAGCAGGCGGCGCCACGCAAGGAGGAACCGTGACCGTGACATCCACCATCAAACCCAAGAAGACCCAGGGGAGCCGCAGAGCCGAGCGAGCGGCCGGCGCGCGGAGCGGCCGGGCGGACAAGAGCCTCCCGGGGACCAGGATGACCTGGCGGATCCGGCTGCGCCGGGACAAGTCACTGATCATCATGACCCTCCCGGTCGTGGCGCTGCTGCTGGTCTTCAACTACGCGCCGCTGTTCGGCCTGATCACCGCCTTCGAGTACTACGACCCGCTGGTCGGGGTGATGCACAGCGACTGGGCCGGTCTCGACCAGTTCCAGCAGCTGTTCAACGACCCGGTGTTCTGGGAGGCGCTGCGCAACACCGTGTGGCTGAGCTTCGTCCAGCTGGTCCTCTTCTTCCCGGTTCCGGTCGCCCTCGCACTGATGCTCAACTCGGTGATGAGCCCCCGGATCCGCAACTTCATCCAGTCCGTGGTCTATCTGCCGCACTTCTTCTCCTGGGTGCTGGCCATCACCGTCTTCCAGCAGATGCTCGGCGGGGCCGGCGTGCTCAACCACCTGCTCGCCCAGCACAATCTGGGCAGCTGGGACATCATGACCAACCCGCACACCTTCGCGCTGCTGATCTCCGGCCAGGCGGTGTGGAAGGAAGCGGGCTGGGGGATCATCGTCTTCCTCGCCGCGCTCGCCGCGGTGGACCAGAACCTCTACGAGGCCGCCGCGGTGGACGGCGCGGGCCGGTGGCGGCGGATGTGGCACATCACCCTGCCCGGCATGCGCGGCGTCATCGTGCTGATGCTGGTCCTGCGGCTCGGCAACGCGCTCAGCGTCGGCTTCGAGCAGTTCCTGATCCAGCGCAACGCCGTCGGTCACGACACCGCCGACGTCCTGGACACCTTCTCCTTCTACTACGGCATCGCCACCAACAACTACAGCTACGGCGCGGCGGCCGGACTGTTCAAGAGCGTGATCTCGCTCCTGCTGATCTGGGGAGCCAACCGGCTCGCACACGCCTTCGGTGAGGACGGGTTGTACCGCAAATGAGCCAGACACTCAGTGACACCCCGACCCCGGCTCTGACGCTCCGTCCTGACCGGCACCCCAACCGCCCGGTGTGGGAGGAACCGCCCACGGCCGTCGGGCAGGGCCTCAAGGGCGGCGTGCTGCTGCTGGTGCTCGCAGCGGTCCTGGTGCCGCTGTGGATCGTCGTGGTCACCAGCTTCTCCACCCCCGGTGCCATCAACCGGGCCGGCGGCCTGGTCATCTGGCCCGACGGGCTGACGGTGGCCGCCTACCACCAGATGCTCGTCGATGGGCCGGTCACCCGGGCCATCCTGGTCAGCCTGGGCATCACCGTCGTCGGCACCCTGCTCTCCATGGTGGTCTCGGTGCTGTGCGCCTACGGGCTGTCCCGCTCCCGTTCCTTCGGTCACCGCGCCATCCTGCTGGTGCTTGTCATCACCATGTTCGTCGGCGGCGGCCTCATCCCCACCTACCTGGTCGTCACCGCCCTCGGCGGCTACGGACAGTACTGGGCGCTTATCCTGCCCAGTTCGGTCTCCGTCTTCAACATCCTGGTGCTGCGCTCCTTCTATTCCGGGACCGCCTCCGACCTCATCGACGCCGCCCGCATGGACGGCTGCACCGAGTGGCGCATCCTGTGGTCGATCGTGCTGCCGACCTCCCGCGCGGTCACCGCGGTGGTGGCGCTCTTCTACGCGGTGGGCTACTGGAACTCCTTCTTCAACGTGATGCTCTACATGCCGACCGACAGCACCAAGTGGCCACTGCAGTACGTGCTGCTCCAGTACGTCAGCAACGGGATGACCATGCCGGGCGCCACCAACGGCGGCTTCGGCTCCCTGCACACCCAGACCGCGCCGCTCTCTCTGCAGATGGCGGTGGTGGTGCTGACCCTGGTGCCGATCCTGATGGTCTACCCCTTCATGCAGAAGCACTTCAAGACCGGCATGCTCACCGGCGCGATCAAGGGCTGACCGGCATGGTGACACTGGCCCAAGTGGCCGAGGCGGCAGGCGTCTCCCCGAGCACCGTGAGCTACGTCCTCAGTGGCAAGCGGGCGATCTCCGCACCGACGAGGACCAGAGTGGAGGCGACGATCGCCCGGCCTCGGCTACCACCCCAACGCCGGGGCCAGGGTGCTGGCCGGAAGACGCTCGCACATCCTCGCGCTGGTGGTGCCACTGCGCACGGACATCTACGTCCCGGTGATGATGGAGATCGCCATCGCGGTCACCACGGCGGCACGAGGCTTCGGCTACGACGTCCTGCTGCTGACCAGTGACGAGGGCTCGGCGGGGGTGCGCAGGGTGGCTGGCAGCGGGCTGGCCGACGGAGTGATCCTGATGGACGTTCAGCTCGACGACCCCCGCATCGACGTCCTGCGCGAGACCGGGGCGCCGGCGGCCCTGATCGGGCTGCCCGGCGACCCCAGCGGACTCGCCTGCGCGGACTACGACTTCGCGTACGCGGGTGCGCTCTGCGTCGAGCACCTGGCCGAGCTGGGGCATCGGGACGTCGCCTTCATCGGCTACGCGCCGGCGGTCCACCAGCGCCACTCCGGCTGTGCGGAACGGACACTGGGCGGCTTCCAGGCGGCGGCGGACCGGCTCGGCCTGCGGGTGCTGCACCGTCCCTGCGAGGGCACCTTCGAATCTGTGGCCGGGGTGGTCAGCCGGATCCTGGCCGACCGTCCCGACACCACCGGATTCGTCGTCCAGAACGAGGGCGCGATCCAGCCGCTGCTGTCACTGCTGCGGGCCTCCGGGCGGGTCGTCCCCGAGGACGTCTCCGTGGTGGCGCTATGCCCGGAGCCCCTGGCCGAGCAGTGCTCACCGCGGTCACCGGTCCGGCCGGGGAGCTCGGCGAACTCGCCGTGGAACCGATCGCCGACCGGCTGGCCGGGCGGCCCACGGAGGAGTTCACCCTGCTCGCGCCGGTCCTGACGCGCCGTGAGAGCACCGGTCCGGCGCCGCGCACGTATCCCGCGGCTGGCCTCGCCCCTACCCGAAAGAGTGTGAAGTGAGCACCAGCAGACTCACCGCCCGGCTGGGCGGCCTCGCCTTCGGCGGCGACTACAACCCGGAGCAGTGGGACCAGGAGACCTGGAAGGAGGACGACGCCCTGATGAGCCGGGCGCGGGTCAACCTCGCCACCCTCGGCGTCTTCTCCTGGGCGCTACTGGAACCCGAGGAGGGCCGGTACGAGTTCGCCTGGCTGGACCAGCAGCTCGACCGGCTGCACAGCTACGGCGTCGCCGTGGACCTGGCCACCCCCACTGCCTCCCCGCCGCCCTGGTTCACCCTGGCGCACCCGGATGCGATGCCGATCACCGCCGAGGGAGCCGGGCTCGTCCACGGCAGCCGGGACACCTACTGCCTGGCCGCTCCCGCCTACCGGCGGGCCGCGCGCGGGATCGCCACCGCCCTGGCCGCCCGCTACGGCGAGCACCCGGCGGTCGCCTTGTGGCATGTCCACAACGAGTACGCCGCGATCTGCTACTGCGACCACGCCGCCGCCGGCTTCCGGCGCTGGCTCCGCGAGCGCCACGGCAGCCTGGATGCCGTCAACGCGGCCTGGGGGACCGCCTTCTGGAGCCAGCGCTACGGCAGCTGGGAGGAGATCCTGCCGCCCCGGGCCACCCAGTGGCACCACAATCCGGGCCAGGTGCTCGACTTCCGCCGCTACTGGTCCGACGAGGCCCTCGCCGCCTACAGCGAGCAATGTGACGCCATTCGCGTCCACAGTGAACTGCCGGTCACCACCAATCTGATGCTGCCCGGCTACCAGAACCTGGACCTGTGGGCCTTCGGCCGTGAGCTGGACTTCGTCAGCATCGACCACTACCCGATCGCGCCGGGCGTGGACGCCGCCGCCGACACCGCCTTCGGCGGCGACCGGGCGCGTTCCTTCGGCGGCGGAAAGCCCTGGCTGCTGATGGAGCAGGGCACCTCCACGGTGTACGGGGAGAACGCCACCCTGCCCAAGGAGCCGGGCGAGATCCTGCGGCACTCGGTGCAGCACCTGGCCCACGGCGCTGACGGCGCGCTGTTCTTCCAGTGGCGCCAGTCCAGCTCGGGGGCCGAGATCTGGCACTCGGCGATGGTCCCGCACGCCGGGGCGGACTCGCGGATCTTCCGCGAGGTCTGCGAAACCGGGGAGGTGGTCGCGCGACTGGCCGAGCTGGCCGGCTCCAAGGTCGTCGCCGAGGCCGCCGTGCTGCACGACACCGACTCCTGGTGGGGGCTCGAGAGCCAGGGGCTGCCGTCGAAGGATCTCGATTACCCCGGCACTCTGCGCCGCGCCCACCGTGCTCTGTGGGACGCCGGCGTCACCGCGGACTTCGCCCACCCGGAGGCCGAGCTGTCGGCGTACCGGCTGGTCATGGCGCCCGCGCTGCACCTGCTCTCCGACGCCGCGGCCGAGAACCTGCGCGGCTACGTCGAGCAGGGCGGCACTCTGCTGGTGCAGTACTTCAGCGGCGTCGTCGACGAGAACTACCGGGCCAGGACCGGCGGTTACCCGGCCGAGCCGCTGGGCGAGGCGCTGGGCATCCGGGTCGAGGAGCACCGCCCGCTGGCGGCGGGGGCGGTGCTGAGGCTGTCCGACGGCATGGCGGCAGGCGCCTGGAGCGAGTACCTCCGCACCGAGGGCGCGGACACCGTCGCCGCCTACGCCGACGGACGCCCCGCACTGACCCGTGCCGCCTACGGCGAGGGCGCCGGCTGGTACCTCTCCACCCGGCTGGACGATGCCGGCTACTCCGCACTGGTGCGCCGCCTGCTATCCGAAGCCGAGGTCCGACCCCTCGTGCCCGGCCTGCCGCCCGGCGTGGAGGCGGTCCGCCGCAGCGCCGACGACGGCCGCTCCTGGCTCTTCCTGCTCAACCACGGCCGTGAGCCCTGGCATGTCCCGGTCGTCGGCTGGGAGCTGTTGACGGATCGTCAGGCAGCGGATGGGGGCGTGACATTGTCCCCCGGAGGCGTTGCCGTGCTCCGGCTGCCGTGAAGCGCAGCGGCTCACACCGGCCCACCCCCGATCCAGGACGTGAGGAACACGACATGCCCCTGACTGACCTCGGCCCCGAAGACCTGGTCGGCTACCGTCCGAAGTCGCCCGCCCCCGACGACTTCGACCCCTTCTGGCAGCGCACCCTCGCCGAGGCCCGCGCCCAGGGCGGCGCGGTGAAGACCGAGCGGGTCACCGAGCAGTACGGACTGCGCACCGTCGAGGTCGACGACGTGCGCTTCCCCGGCTGGAACGGTGAGCCGGTCGCCGCCTGGCTGCTGCGCCCGTGCGGGGTAGAGGGCCCGCTGCCCGTCGTCGTCACCTACCAGGGCTACAGCGGCGGCCGCGGACTGCCCACCGAGCACCTGTTCTGGTCGGCTGCCGGGTACGCCCAGCTGGTCGTCGACACCCGAGGTCAGGGCCACGACACCCCGGACCGGGGGATGGGCGACGGCACCCAGTGGTCCGAGGGCTTCATGACCAGGGGCATCGACTCGCCCGAGAACTACTACTACCGGCGGCTGATGACCGACTGTGTGCGCGCGGTGGACGCGGTCGCCGAGCTTCCCGGGATCGACGGCGGCCGGATCATCGTGGCCGGCGGCAGCCAGGGCGGCGGACTCTCCCTCGCCGTGGCCGGCCTGATGACTGATCACATCGCTGCTGTACTCCCTGACGTGCCCTTCCTGTGCCACTTCCGCCAGGGGGCCCGGATCGCCTTCGAGGGGCCCTACCAGGAGCTCGTCAAGTACCTGCGCTGGCACAGCCGGCACAAGGTGCAGCCGACCTTTGCCACCCTCGACTACTTCGACGGCGTGTATTTCGCCCAGCGGGCCACCGCCCCCGCGCTGTTCAGCGTCGGCCTGATGGACCCCATCTGCCCGCCGTCCACCGTCTACGCCGCCTTCAACCACTACGCAGGCGTGGACCGCACCATCACCGTCTGGCCGTTCGCCGACCACGGCGGCGGCTACGGCTCCACCCCCGGGATCCAACTGGCCTGGCTGCGCGAGCGCGGCCTGGCGCCCGGCACCACCCGAGAGGACGTACCCCAGTGACGCACGGCACAGCGCAGACGATCCGCTGGGGCCACCCGGCCCTGGCCATGGAGATCGCCCTGGACGAGGACGGCGCCGCCCGACTCGTCCACCTCGGGACACCCGGGGAGGCGGACGGCGCGAGGCGCCCCGGCGCACCGCTGCCGCTGGTCGAGGTGACGGTGGAGGGCCAGGGCCGGCACCTCATCGACACCAGCCTCGCCTCGCGGCTGCGGCACCGCTCCCACCGCGCGGGCCGTGACGGCGACTGGCACACGCTGAGCGTCGAACTCCACGACCCCGGCACCGGGCTCACCGCCGAGGTGCGCTTCCGCTCCCCGGACGGCCTGCCGGTGCTGCGCAGCGAGGTGGTCCTGCGCAACGAAGGGCCGGATGCGCTGCAACTGGAGTCGGTCAGCTCGCTGGTGACCGGCTGCCTCACCCAGGACGGACCGGCGGGCCTGGACTCCGCCGACCTGATGTGGGCGGAGAACGAGTGGTTCACCGAGCTCCGCTGGAAGCAGGAGCCGCTGCGGGAGTCCTCGCCTGCCCTCAACGGCCGGGTCATGACCGGCCGGGGCGTCCGGTCCAGCAGCCGGTTCCTCCCCATGGGCGGCCTGACCGACCGTCACTCGGGTCGCACCTGGCTGTGGCAGATCGAGCACAACGGCGGAGGCTGGCGCTGGGAGTGCGGCGTCCGCGATGAGACGGCCTACGTGGCGCTGTTCGGTCCCACCGACGCCAATCACGGCTGGCGGCACCTGCTGGAGCCGGGGGCCGAGTTCCGCACGGTGCCGGTGGCGCTCGCTTTCGCTGCGGACGGCGGCCCCGACGAGGCGTTCGCCGTGCTCACCCGATACCGCCGGATCACCCGCCGCCCGCACCGGGACCACCTCCACCTGCCGGTGGTCTTCAACGACTACATGAACTGCCTGATGGGCGACCCCACCACGGCCAAGCTGCTGCCGCTGGTCGATGCTGCGGCCGAGGCGGGGTCGGAGTACTTCGTCATCGACGCCGGCTGGTACGACGACGACAACGGCCACTGGTGGAGCACCGTCGGCACCTGGGAACCCGCCGCCACCCGCTTCCCCGGGCCGCGCGGGATCCACGAGGTCCTGGACCGCATCCGGGAGCGGGGGATGGTGCCCGGCATCTGGCTGGAGCCGGAGGGGGTCGGCGTGTCCAGCCCGGTCGCCAAGTCCCTGCCGGAGGAGGCGTTCTTCTGCCGCGACGGGCAGCGTGTGGAGGAGGGCAGTAGCCGGTACCACCTCGACCTGCGCCATCCCGCCGCCCGGGCCCACCTGGACCAGGTCGTGGACCGCCTGGTCGGCGAGTGGGGCGTCGGCTACCTCAAGCTCGACCACAACACCGACTTCGGCCCCGGCACCAGCAGCCACCCCGGAGAGGCCCCGGCCGACGGGCTGCTGGGCCACAACCGGGCCCTGCTCGACTGGCTGGACGGCGTCCTGGACCGCTACCCGGACCTGGTGATCGAGAACTGCGCCTCGGGCGGCATGCGCACCGACCACGCCATGCTCTCGCGGCTGCAGCTCCACTCCACCAGCGACCAGGAGGACCTGCTGCTCTATGCGCCGATCGCCGCCTCCGCGCCCACCGCCGTCACCCCCGAACAGGGTGCGGTCTGGGCCTACCCGCAGGCCAAGCACTCCCCCGACGAGGTCGCCTTCACCATGGCCAACGCCCTCCTGGGCCGTATCCACCTCTCGGGGAAGATCACCGAGCTCGGGGCCGGGGAACGAGCGCTGGTCCATGAGGGGGTGGCGGTGTACAAGTCCATCCGCGCCGACCTTCCGCAGGCCGTCCCCGCCTGGCCGCTCGGCCTGCCGGCCTGGGAGGACCCATGGATCGCCCTGGCCCTGCACACCCCGGCCACCACCTACCTCACGGTCTGGCGCCGCCCCGGAGCGGACGACACCGCAGTCCTGCGGCTGCCCCGGCTGCGGGGAGCCGATGTCAGCACCGATCTGCTCTACCCCAGCAGCGGGCGACCGCACTGCGCCTGGGATCCGGATGCGGCCGAGCTCACCGTGACCCTGCCGGCGGCACCGTCCGCCGTGCTGTTGCGCCTCCGGCAGTCGGCCCGCCCCACACAGACTTCCTGACCAGCACTCCGCCAGAGATCCACTCATCTCGAGAAAGGCACATGGCATGAACGACATCCAGCCACCCGCGCACCGGCGCGCCAGAGGCCGCGGCCTCGGCCGCCTGGCCGCCCTGCTGACGGCCCTGGCCGTCATGCTGGGCCTGTCCGGCGCCGCCGCCTTCGGCGCCGCCGACGTCCACGGCACGGCGCTGCACCCGGCCGTCAGCGTTCCGGCCAAGGCCATCGACGCCGTGGCGCAGATGCAGCCCAGCTGGAACCTGGGCAACTCCCTGGACGCCCCCAGCGAAACCGCCTGGGGCAACCCCCTGACCACCAAGGCGACCTTCGACACCATCGCCGCGGCGGGCTTCCGCAGTGTCCGCATCCCGGTGACCTGGAGCAACCACCAGTCCGCCACCGCGCCGTACACCATTGACGCCACCTTCGTGGCCCGGGTCAAGCAGATCGTGGACTGGGCGCAGGCCGACGGTCTGTACGTCGTGCTCAACGTCCACCACGACTCGATAGAATGGGTCTCGAACATAACCAAGGACCATGACAACGTCATGGCCCGCTTCGACTCCACCTGGTCGCAGATCTCCGAGGCCTTCAAGGCCGAGCCGCGCACCCTGCTCTTCGAGAGCGTCAACGAACCGCGGTTCAACGACGTCACGGACGCGCAGAAGACCGCGTACCTGAATGAGCTGAACGTCTCCTTCCACACCGTGGTCCGCGCCTCGGGCGGGGAGAACGCGACCAGGATGCTCGTCCTGCCCACCCTGGGCGGCGATGGCGCCCAGCCCCTCCTGGACGACCTGTCCACCACCATCAACTCCCTGCACGACAGCCAGCTGGTGGCGACCGTGCACTTCTACAGCTACTACCCGTTCAGCGCGAACCTCGCCGGCGGCACCCTGTACGGCGACATCGCCCAGAAGTACCTGGACGACTCCTTCGCCGATATGCACGACACCTTCGTCGCCAAGGGCATCCCGGTCTACCTCGGTGAGTACGGCCTGTTGACCAGCCCCAACTACTTCCACCCCGAAACAGTCGAGCGGGGCGAGCAGCTGAAGTACTACGAGCAGCTGGGATACGCGGCGCGCAAGAACGGCGTCACCACCGCGCTGTGGGACGCCTTCAACTACCTGAACCGTGAAACGCTCCAGTGGCGTGACCCGGACCTCTTCGCGGCGATCAAGTCGAGCTGGACCACCCGCTCGGGCACGGCCTCCTTCGACAAGGTCTTCGTCTCCAAGTCCGCCCCGATCACTGCCGAGTCGCTCACCCTGAACCTCAACGGCACCCACTTCCTGGGCGTGTGGCAGGGCAGCACCAGGCTGCTCCCGGGGCGGGACTACACCGTCTCCGGAACCACGCTGACCTTCACCGCCAGTGCGCTGACCCGCCTGGTCGGCGACCGCGCCTACGGCACCGACGCCACGGTCCAGGCCCGGTTCTCCACCGGGGTGCCGTGGAACATCGACATCGTCACCAACGACAACCCGACGGTGGCGGCGGCCACCGGCACCACCGACGGCCTGACCATCCCCACCGAGTACCGGGGCAACAACCTGGCGACCATGCACGCCACCTACGCCGACGGCACCAACGCCGGCCCGCTCGACTGGACCCCGTACCAGACGTTCAACGAGACGTTCTCGCCCGACTACCCCAACAGCACGATCGTGCTGACCCCCCTGTTCCTCGCCTCGCTGCGTGACGGCGACACGGCCACGCTGGTCTTCCACTTCTACAGCGGCCAGACCGCCACCTACAAGGTCACCAAGAACGGCAGCACGGTGACCGGCACCGTCGGCTGATCATCCGTCAACCACGCCCCGGCCGTCGGAGACCTCCGACGGCCGGGGTTTCCCAGGTCCCGAGGACCCCTCGTGGCCGCCCTTTTATCGATACCAATCCCACGCCCTGGAGCCACTCCGTGCCCACTGCCACCGCCACCGCGGTCATCAACCTCGACATCGAGGGCCCGACGATCAGCCGCCACCTCTACGGCCACTTCGCCGAACACCTCGGCCGCTGCATCTACGGCGGCTTCTGGGTCGGGGAGGACTCGCCGATACCCAACGAGGGGGGTATCCGCCTGGATGTCGTACGGGCTCTGCGCGCGCTGAATATTCCGAACCTGCGCTGGCCCGGTGGCTGTTTCGCCGACGAGTACCACTGGAAGGACGGCATCGGCCCCCGGGACCAGCGCCCCCGCATGGTCAACACCCACTGGGGCAACGTGGAGGAGAACAACCACTTCGGCACCCACGAGTTCATGGCCCTGTGCGAGCTGCTCGGTGCGGAGCCGTACATCAGCGGCAACGTCGGCTCCGGCACGGTGCAGGAGATGAGCGATTGGGTGGAGTACCTGACCCGTGACGGCGACAGCCCGATGGTGCGGCTGCGCAAGGCCAACGGCCAGGAGGAGCCGTGGCGGGTGAAGTTCTGGGGTATCGGCAACGAGACCTGGGGCTGCGGCGGCAACATGCGCGCGGAGTATTCCGCCGATCTGGCCCGCCAGTACGCCACGTACTGCCGTGACCACAGCGGCAACTCGCTGTACCGCATCGCCTCCGGCGCGAACGGCGACGACTACAAGTGGACCGAGACGCTGATGCAGCAGATCAGCTGTTTCGGCTGCGAGGCAACGCCCCGCAACTTCTTCCAGGGCCTGTCCGTTCACCAGTACACGGTGAACGGCCCGTGGGACGCGAAGGGCAGCGCCACCGTCTTCGACACGGAGGACTACTACCGGACGATGCTGGAGGCCAAGCGGATCGACCGTATCCTCACCGGCCATTCCACGGTCATGGACTGCTATGACCCGGGCCGCAGGGTCGGGCTGGTCCTGGACGAGTGGGGCACCTGGTGGGACACGGAGCCCGGCACCAACCCGGGCTTCCTGTTCCAGCAGAACGCCCTGCGCGACGCCCTCGTGGCCAGCACCCACTTCGACATCTTCCACCGGCACGCGGCACGCCTGTACATGGCCAACATCGCCCAGACCGTCAACGTCCTCCAGGCCATGCTGCTCACCGACGGCGACGCGCTGGTCCTGACCCCGACGTACCACGTCTTCGAAATGAACAAGGGCCATCAGGACGCCTCTTCGCTCGCCGTGAACCTGCATGCCCAGGACGCGAGGCGCCGGGTGGGGGACAGCGAACTCGACACGCTCTCCGCCTCCGCCAGCATCAAGGACGGCACGGTGCTGATCTCACTGACCAACCTGGACGCCGAGGAGCACGCCGAGGTGACACTCGACCTGCGCGGCGGCTCCGTCGGCGAGCCGACCGGCCGCCTGCTGACCGCGGACCGGCTCCAGGTCCACAACACCGCGGAGACGCCCGAGGCGGTGGCCCCGCGCCCGTTCGACGCGGTGAAGTCAACCGGCCAGGGAATGGTGCTGACGATTCCCCCGCACTCGTTCCTCACCATCCAGGCACCCGTGGCCCACCTGCGCTGAGGCCTGCCGCGGCGTCTGCGCCCACCATCGACCGAGGGTAAACGTGGCAACCATCCAGGACGTGGCGAAGGCCGCCGGGGTCTCGGCGATGACCGTCTCCAATGTCGTCAATGATCACCCGAACGTGCGCAGGGCGACGCGGGAGAAGGTCCTCGAGGCGATGGCCCGGCTCGAGGACCTTCTCCCGCGTCAATCTGGCAGCCCGCAACCTGCGCAAGGGCCGGACCGGCATCATCGGTCTCGCCATTCCGGGGGTCAACAGTGCGTACTACGGCGAGTTGGCTGCCGCCATCGTCGCCGCGGCCGTGCGGTACGACCTGCGGGTGAGCATCGAGCAGACCGGTGCGCTGCGCGAGAACGAACTGGCTGCGCTGTCCCTCTCACGCAACCGGCTGTACGACGGACTCCTCCTCAGCCCCGTGGGCATGGGCTCGGCCGATGCCGAGTAGCTCAACGTCGACTACCCGGTGGTCATCCTTGGTGAGCTGATCATCGGGGCCCGGTGGACCACGTCGCCATGCCCAAGGTCGACGCGTCGACGGCGGCCACGCGCCATCTGATCGATCGGGGCTGCCGGCGCATCGCGATCCTGTGCGGGCCGGTGGGTGAAGAGGTGGACGTGTCCAGGCTGCGCCACACCGGATACCGGCAGGCGCTGGAGGATGCCGGTCTGCGGGTGGATCCCGCTCTGGCCCAGAGCATGGAAGCGTTCACGATGCGGGCGGGTGCACAGCGCGCCCGGGAGATGGTGGAGAGCGGGCTCGGCTTCGACGGTGCGTTCTGCGTGACGGACACCCTGGCGATGGGCGTGCTGCGCGGCCTCGCCGACGTCGAGGTGCAGGTCCCCGAGCAGGTCAAGGTGATCGGCTTCGACAACGTCGAGAGCAGCGAGTTCCTCGTCCCCTCACTGTCCACCATCGATCCGGATCACGGCGCCATGGCCGAGCGGGCGGACGCGCTCCTCGCCCGGAGGATCGGCCAGGCCGAGCTCCCGCAGGACCGGGAGGAGTTCGTCAGCCACTTCTCCCTGGTGGTACGGGAGTCGACCGGCGGCTGACCCGGCAGCCGCCCGCCCGACACAGAGCTGCTGACCGGCTATCAGGTTTGGCTGGGAGGACCACTACGACATGCTCAGCGCTTCGGCCGGGCCGTGCTGCCGCGGACGGTGAGGGTCGTGGCGATCTCGGTGCCGCCCTGCTGGACCTCCTCGCGACGGCCGAGGGCGAGCGCCAGTTCGGTCGCGGCGGCTGCCATCTCGTTGAGGGGCTGGTGCACCGTGGTCAGCGGCGGCTCGGCCCATGAGGCGATCGGCAGGTCGTCGAAGCCGACCACGCTAAGGTCGCGGGGGACGGACAGCCCGAGTTCTCCGGCGGCCTGGTAGACGCCGAGCGCCTGCGGGTCGGAGACGGTGACGAAGGCGGTGGGCCGCTCGGGGAGGGCGAGCAGCTCGAGCGCGGCGGCCCGGCCGCCCTCGCGGGTGAAGGGGGAAACGGCCAGCAGCTCGGGATCGTGCGCCAGTCCGTCCTGGGCGAGCGCCGCGAGGAAGCCCGACTGCCGGGGCACGATGACGGGCTGGCCGGTGCCGATGATCATGGCGATGCGGCGGTGCCCCAGGTCCAGCAGGTGCCGCATCGCGGCCTGCCCACCGCGGAAGCCGGTGGAACCCACGAACGGAACCTCGTCGGGGAGGTCGTCGAGCGGATCGATGATGACGAAGGGAATGCCCGCCGCGGTCAGCTGCTCGCGTTCCTCCGGCGAGAGCCGGTTCACCGCCAGGACGCAGTTCGGCCTGCGGCCGGCTGCCTCCTCGATCGAGCGCCCCGGTGGGCCGTCACCGCGGACCTCGGAGACCATCACCACGGCCCGGTGCTTGCGCGCTGCCCGCTCAACCCCGCGGATGACCTCAACCGCCCACAGGCTGTCGAGCTCACGGAAGACCAGCTCCACGACGTTGCTGCGGTTGCCGACCGGCTTGCGGTAGCCGTGGAGGGTGATGAGTTCCTCGACGCGCGCGCGGGTCTGGTCCGAGACGCCGCCGCGCCGGTTGAGTACCTTGGACACGGTCGGAATGGAGACGCCCGCCGATTCCGCGATGTACGCGATCGTGACGGCGCCCGCTTCCGCCCGGTCGTCCGTCGCCTTCATGCCGTCCCGTTCGTCGTGCCGCCGTGCTGCCGCGGAGGCGCGGTGCTCTGGCGGACCACCAGTGCGGTGGCGATCTCCACCCCGGTCTGGGGCAGTTCCCCGCCCCGGCCCAGCGCGAGCGCCAGGCCGGCGGCGGTGGCTGCCATCTCCCGCAGCGGCTGGTACACCGTGGTCAGCGGTGGATCGAGCAGCGCCGCGACCGGCAGATCGTCAAAGCCTACGACGCTCAGATCGCCGGGAATGGACAGCCCCAGCTCCCTGGCGGCCTGGTAGACGCCGAGCGCCTGCATGTCGGAAGCGGCGAAGATCGCGGTCGGCGGGTCGGGGAGCGAGAGCAGCTGCCGTGCGGTCGCATGGCCGTCCTCGAAGGTGATGGGCGTCCAGGGCGTCAGCCCGGGCTCCGGGGACAGGCCGGCCTCGGCCAGCGCGGCGAGGTGGCCGGCCTGGCGGGCCACAGAGTAGGGGTGGTCAGGACCGTTGATCATGGCGATGCGGCGGTGCCCGAGCCCCAGCAGGTGCCGCGTCGCCGCCTGGCCGCCGCGGAAGTTCGTGGAGCCGACATAGGGCGTGCCCTGCGACAGCTCGGTGATCGGATCGTAGACGACGAAGGGGATGCCCCGCGCCGTCAGCCGCTCGAGCGCCGAGGCCGGGAGGGGCCGCACCGACAGGCAGGGGGCTCCGGCGCGCAGGGGCAGCAGCTCACCGGAACGGGCCGCGAATCCGCTCACCACGAGCCCGACCCGCTGCTCCCGCGCGACGGCTTCGATACCCTGCAGGATCTCCTCGCTCCACATGTTCGTCAGCTCGTGGAAAACCAGCTCGACGAGCTCGCTGTTGTCACCCGGCCGGTCGGCGCCGTGGTGCCGCAGCAGTTCCTCCACGCAGGCGCGGGTGCGCTCCGGCAGGGCGTGGTGGTCGTCCGACGGCGTTTGCGGCTGCGGGGCAGGGGCCGGAGCCGGGAGGTCGGCGGGATCGGTCATGCAGGCGATCGTGATGGAGCTCAGGGTGTCGCCCGGAGCGGCCAGGTTCTCGCCCTCGCCTTTGTCCGTCACATTCGTCTCCTGGTTCACGCCGGTGCGTCCACGACCGCCGCCCTTGCCGGACAGGCCCGGCCGAGGAGCGGCCTGCCTGCCTGCCGGGGCCATTGTGGCACTTCACGGCACCGGGCAGGGATTGGTTCGCCTGGGCGGGACCTTTCGGCAGGCTTCGAGGGCCGGCGCGCCCTCCTGCTGCGCACACCCGCGCGCCGGCCCCGTGGACCGGGCCCGGCGCGCGGGTGTTCCTGCTCGGCTGCTAGGCGATGATCGCGTCGACCAGCGAGGCCCAATTGCCCTGTGATGACGGGTTCTTGGTGACGGTGACGGTGACCTTGAGGATGTGGGTCGCGGTCGGGTCGAGTCCGTCGGCGGTGAACACCGGTGCGTTCACCCCCTGGCTGGAGTTGCGGTACAGGCCCACGGAGGTGGCCGCGCCGCCGTCGACGGAGACGCTCATGATGCCCTGGCCGTTGTAGGCCGTGGAGTTCAGTGCCACGTAGCTGCCCTCGAAGCTCAGGGTGGCGGTGTCGCCTGTGGTGTTGGACCAGGTGTTGCCGCTGCCGCCGGCTCGGTGAAGGTCCGGAGCACGGCGTACTGGGAGCAGAACGACCTTGCGCTCAGGAACGCCGGGCCGCTCACCGCGCTCACGGTGGAGGTGCACGTTGCGCTGACCGGCTCGGTGCAGCAGACCGGCAGCTGGCGGACCCTGCCCAGCGACGACTTCAGCGTTACCATCCAGCAGACCGGACATTCGCTGGTCTACCGGTGGGTGCTGAAAGCCGGACGCACCGTGTCGCCCGGCCAGCACGTGTTCGCCGTCCAGTTCAACCACGCGACGGGTACGCGCAGCGCCGCAGGCGACAACTACCGCGTGGACGCGCAGGGGCAGGCGGGCGGCGCAGTCTCGGTCTGGGGCGGCTTCGCGGGCCGATGACCGCCGCCGCCGGAGCGGAGACCGGCGGCCGGGGCGCACTCCCCGGGTGGGCGGTGTCGCTGCCGGCCGTCGGTCACTCATTCACGTGGTCTCACTTCCCGTGCAAAGCCCTGCGGCGATGTCCGCGAAGCACCAGGACGCTTCCGGCGATGATGGCCAGCAGGCCACCGAGGGCGCTGTAAGTGACCGTGCTGCTCACCCCGGTGGAGGCCAGGCTGCCGGACGTGCTGCTCGGGGTCGGCTGGGCGACGGGTGCGCCGGTCCCCGCCTGCGCGCGGGTGCCGATGGTGCCGGAGGCGGAGACAACCGGCGCGGCGGCGGTCGGTGTGGCGGCGGCCGACGGCTTGTGCACGCCGGCAGTCCCCGATGCGGGCTTCAGCTGAAGGGTCGTGATCGAGTACGGCGGCAGCGTCTGTGCGACGGCCGTGCCCTGCTGCGCCGTCGTCAGGCCGGTGCCTCCCGTGCCATAAGAAACAGTCGTGACCGTCCCTGCGGCCGGGGTGAATCCGGCGTAGGAGAGCGAGACCTGCGCCGCGCTCTGCGGGCTCTTGTTGATCAGCATGACGTTCAGGCCGCCGTTACTGCTCCGCACCGCGTGCACGGCGACCGATGGGTTGCCCGAGGACGACTCGACCATGGTGTCGCCGGGCTGCGCCAGTGCGGTCAGCGAGCGGATGCCCCAGTAGGTGGGGAAGGGCGTATCGCGCTGCGGTTCGCACGTACCCCCGGCGCAGGTTCCAGCGGAGAGCATGCCCCCGTCCTGGTAGTCGGTCTGGCCGTTGACGGTGGTGGGTGCTTGGTCCGTGCCGTTGTGCAGGTTCCACCAGTCCACGTCGGTGGCGTGTCCGGACTGTGGTCGCGGTTCGGCGCGGACCCACAGCCGCTATTGCCGCACGTTGGCCGATGTCGCTGTGGGTGGCCGCCCGGTGGTGATCGGGTTGTCGGTGGGGCGGCTGTTCTGCGACGGCCCAGGTTGCGGTCGGCGGACGTTCGTTGAGCAGGTGGAGGGGCTGACGGTGCGTTACCAGCGCCGCAGCCCGCTGCTGCAGGACCTGGTGGAGATGGCCGGGGTGCTGCTCGCAGGCCGCGGCGGCGCTCGGCTCTTGCAGATTCTGAAGGTGCCGCTGTCGCGGACGAGCGTGCTGTTCCACTTGATGCGCTTGCCGCTTCCGGTGGCAGCGACTCCGCGGGTGCTGGGCGTGGACGACTTCGCGCTGTACGCAGACGTCTACGGCACCCTGCTGGTGGATGCCGACACCCGGCTGCCGATCGAGCTGTGGGCCGGGCGTGACGCCGAGCAGCTGGCCGCCTGGCTGCGGACACATCCCGGCGTTGAGATCGTTTGCCGGGACGGCTCGTTGGTCTACCGGCAGGGCATCACCGACGGCGCTCCGGACGCGGTGCAGGTCAGCGACCGCTTCCATCTGTGGCAGGGCTTGTCAAAGCGAGTCGGGGACATCGCTGCCGCACACCGCGGCTGCCTGACCGCAGCCGTTCCCGATCCCGAAGCGACACCGCCGCCACCCAACCCCACGGCACCGTCCGACCAGGCCGACACCCGTGCCCGCCGCCATGCGAAGAACCTCTTCGAGGCGGTGCACGCGGTGACCGACACCGGCATCTCGCTCCACGCCGCAGCCCACCAACTGGGCCTGAACCGGCGCACCGTGGCCAAATACGCGCGAGCCGCCACCTGGCAGGAATGCATTCGACGCACGCCCTCCCGCCGCCCCACCAGCCTCGATCCTTACCTGGAATACCTGCGGCACCGCTGGGAGGAGGGCGAACACACCGCGACAGTGCTGCACCAGGAGATCGCTGCCAAGGGCTATCGGGGCCACTACCAGCGGGTCAAGATCGGTCTACCGGCGATGTCGTTGTCCTGTGTCGGACCCGAGGCGCAGATTCCTCCAGCAGCAGCCACCTTCCGACACCGAGGTCCGGCCCGGTCACAAGCCAGGCGGGAACATCGATCAGCAGACCGCGCAGACACATGTCAGACGTGCCGCCGGACCGGGAGTCCAGGCGAGCATGGAAGGCGATGATCAGCTGTGGCTGCTCCCGCAAGAGCATCCGGGTGTTCCGCTCGAGACCGGCCGAGCGCCAGGTCATCGGGTTCGCACGTCGTTCGGCCTGCCAGTCCACCGGGTGACAGCGGTGGCGGTCATCGCCGAGTCCGTTCCGTTCGCACCAGATGTGCGCCGCCCAGTCCGCACCTGACGCGGCGCCCTCGATCACGACGAGCCCAGCTCTGTGATGCGCCTCCAGGCGGTCCAATACCGCGGCGACCGTGCCGGGCCAGGCCCACCGCCGGTCGCCGCACACCAGTACGCGGGGATCAGCCAGTTCCATGTGGGTCCCCGTCCTCCCCGGCCTCGATATCTGCCGGCGTCTCCTGAACCGCTTCGTCGTGCGGCGTGAAGGACGAGGAGTCGGTCTTCCGCTCCTCGCATTCCACAATCGCGAGAGCGTCTTCGAGTCCCCTCAGTTCCCGCTCGCTGATCAGTGAGGCAATGGGCCCGGTGACGTCGGTGAAGACGATGCGCGTTCCGGAATTGGAGATCCTTCGGACAAGGTCTCCGAGCGACGTCGGCAGTCGCGAAACGGGGACGTGGTCCGGGACACTCAGCGGTGAATCCAGCCAAGCGCAGGTATGGAGCATGAAATTCAACGCACATCCCTGACGGGCTGCTTCCGTGGAACGATCGCGAGCCAATGCTTCTTTGATCGCCTGGCTCAAGAACTCCTCCGTGCTCTTTCCTGATGCTTTGGCCCAGGAACGGATTCGTTTCTTCGCTCCAGGTGCGAAGGGGATGCTCATCCGAAGCATCCCGTCCGGGCCTGGGAAGACAGTGCACAGCACGTCAATGGGGAGGGAGTCCTGGAGTCGTCTCCATACCTTCTTGATGGCACGCTCCTCGTCTCGTGCAGATACGAGAACGGCGATGCTCTTTCCGTCGTGCGACGATGCCATCGGCATGCCACTGATCCGACGCGCGGCCTTCAGTTCGACCCCGCGTACGGTTCGAGTCAGGATGATCTCAATTGCGTGCAGAGACATGGGGACTCCAGGTCAGTAGAGCGAAATGGGGCCGTCGGGAAGCCAACCTTCCACGTATCCGGAAGCCAGAAGGGCCACGCCTTCAGGTGAGACATCGCGGTGGCGAGTTCTCAGCTCGCTGATTTTCCACCGGGTGTGTGACGGAGACATCCCCTGAAACGATTCCGACTCTTTCGCGCTGATCCGCACGATGAAAACGCGGGAAACGGTCCGCTGGTCGTGTTCCCAGCAGTTGTCCTCCCGCGTTTCGTGAACTCCATGGATGGATCCGAAGCGCGGGTTCGAGATATGAAATCGCTCGGCGAGATACTGAGCGGCCCCGTCCTTGAAATCGGCGTCGGCGGTGAGAAGTGTCTGCGGGACCGTCCAGCCGCCGCAGCATCCGCCGCACAGCATCAGGCGATCCTGGTCGTCCAGGAGGAGCAGGAGGACGCGGCGGTCGGCGGCCGACGGGGCGTGGGAGGTTGCCATGCCGTCAGACTGTCGTCTAGCTACTCAAGTAGCAATTTGAGGGCCGTCCCATGGGTGACGGGTTCACTCCGACTGTGCCAACTGTGTGCCGCGCGCCGTGGCCTGCCTGCCCCGCCGGCGTGCACAGGTTGCACCGAATTCGGGTACTGCACTGCACCCTGCACACACGTCATGAGCTGCGAAAACACGGCAAAGGCGTTTGAGATTCGGGGCTGCCGCGTTTTGGGGCGTCGCACACCACCAGGCTTGACCTGCGGCGACGGAATTTCCCACACATCCCACGAAGGCGACGGCGTAAGTGTAGCGGGTGGGGCTGGTCCTTCAGTGGTCGGTGGGTAGAAGGGGCGGGGGGTCGAGGTGGCGGGTCGGCGGGGTGGGCTTGACCTCATGTTTGGTTGAGGTTTTACGTTCTGCTGCATGCCTCAGACAGCGCCGGACATCACGGCTGACACCGACCCGTCCCCCCTCAGGATCGGCATCCTCATCGGCAGCGCCCGCGCCGGCCGCTTCGCCGACAAGGTCGCTCCCTGGTTCGTCGACGAGGTGCGGAAGCGGGACGACATGGAAGTGCACATGATCGATCTGGCCGAGCCGGCCCTCGTCGATGAGCTCAGGCTCTCCTTCGAGCGGGGCGGCGGGGACGGGGTCCCGGGGCTTGCGCGGCGGATCGGGGAGGTCGACGGGGTCGTCGTGATCACGCCTGAGTACAACCACGGGTACCCGGCCTCCCTCAAGCTGGCCATCGACTACGTGTACAGCGAGTGGCGGGCCAAGCCGGTCGGGTTCGTGTCGTACGGCGGGATGGCCGGCGGGCAGCGGGCGGTGGAGCAGTTGCGGCAGGTCTTCGCCGAGCTGCATGCCGTCACGATGCGGGACACGGTCAGTTTTCACATGGCCTGGGAGCGGTTCGACGAGCGCGGTCGGCCGTACGACGAGGAGGGCACCGCCAAGGCTGCCGCCGTGCTGTTGGACCAGCTCGCCTGGTGGGGGCTGACCCTGCGGGAGGGGCGGGCCGTCCGGCCGTACGACGGCTGAGGCAGCAACGCCTCCAAAGTCAGCAACCCGTCACGACAGCGCCACCCTCGTGAACCGCCCCGCCACCCACAGATCCCCCTCGATCCGGTCCGCCGTCGCCCTCAGTTCCGGCAGGATCTCCCGCACGATCTCCTCCACCGTCCGACGCGCGGCGTGCAGCGCCACGTTCGTCGCCGCGACCGCCCGGCCCGTGCGGTCGCGGATCGGGACGGCGATGGAGCGCAGGCCCTTCTCCAGCTCCTCGTCGACCAGGGCGTAACCCGATTCCCGCACGTCCTCCAGCAACACCCGGCCCAGTGCCGTCGCCGCCGCCGGCAGCCGCGTACCGATCGTGATGTCGGCGCTCAGTACGCGGCTCGCGTTGGCACGGGCCGTGTACTGGATCTCCTCGCCGGAGGCGGTCAGGACCGCCAGGGACGCGGACTCGTGGACCCGGGCCGACAGGTCCGCGAGGTGCGGGGTCGCGATGCGGGCGAGGGACGTACGGGACAGGGGCGGGAAGCCCAGGGACAGGACGCGGGGCGTCAGCGTGAACGTCCGCTGCGTGCTGCCCGGCGTCACCAGGCCCAGGTGTTCGTACGTGATCAGCGCCCGCCGGGCCGTCGCCCGGGCCAGCCCCGTCGCCTTCGCCACGTCCGTGAGCGTCAGCTCGGCCCGGCCCTCGCCGAAGGCGGTCAGGACGGTGAGGCCGCGGGCGAGGGACTCGACGAACTCCCTGCCGAGTTCGTGTTTCGACGCTCCTGTCCAGGCCGCCAGGCCGGACGGGATCACCGTCGTCTCCACCGTCGCCCGGCTCAGTTCCCTCTCCAACTCCCCTTCCATCTCCGCCACCGCCGCCCGCAGCCGCGGCAGCAGCGTCTCGTGCAGGTCTGTCGCCGAGTGCCGGCTCGTGTGGCTCACCACGCTCGCCACGCAGGCGATCGGACCGGTACGGGGATGCCGTACGGGGACGGACACCGCCACCAGCCCCGGCTCGATCAACTGGTCGTCCAGCGCCCAGCCGTTCTCGCGCGCCAGCGCCACCGCCCGTACGAACTCCTCGTCCGCACCCGCCCGTTCACGCGCCGGTACGGCCGGAAAGCCCCGGTCCTCCGGGTCCGCCGCCCGGCGCGCGCGCCAGCCCTGCCAGTCGGCCTCCGTCCATTCCGTCGCGAACAGCGGGCCGGGGGCGGTGCGTTCGGCCGGCAGCAGGTCGCCGATGCGGAAGCTGAGGGACATGGCGCGGCGGCGGGTGGCCTGGTGGATGAAGCGGATGCCGTCGCGGTCGCCGACGGCCAGGGACACCGACTCGTCCAGCTCGTCGGCGAGGGCGTCCGCACGGGTGTCGAGCAGTGCCGGCAGACGCAGGGCGGCCAGGTAGGCGTTGCCGAGTTCCATCAGGCGGGGGGTCAGGATCACGTCCCGGCCGTCGAGACGGACGTACCCCATGCGGTCGAGGGTGGAGGCGATCCGGTCGACCGTGGAACGGGCGAGGCCGGTGGCCCGTTCCAGCCCGCTCGCGCTCATCGTCCCGTCGGCCTCGGTGAGCCGCCGCAGCACGCCGACCCCCCGGATCAGCGGGGCGACCGCCTCGGCGGGCACGGCGGGGGAGTCGGCCGACGGTACGGCGTCCCAGGACGTCCAGGACGTCACGGTCGTCTCTGCGGGCATCGGGTCTCCGGTACGGCGGTCGGGTCGGGCCAACCGTAATCCGGTACGGCGGTCAGGGCAGCCCCACCGTAATCCGGAGTCCGCAAGGGCATCGCCTACCCCCGACTCACCCGCACCCGGTAATCCCCCGAAAGCTCCGCCCCCGCCACGGCGATCCGCACCCCCCGCCGCACATCCCGGAACTCCTCCCCGGGGACGAACGGCGCGTCCGACAGCTCCGCGTGGACGTTCGGGCTGCGTGTGCAGCCGCCGCTGTCGCGGTGGGAGTCGTGGACCGTGACCGGACCCCGGCCGGTGTCGACGTCCGCGTCGACCTTGTAGATCAGGATGCCGGGACGGCAGACCGTCTCGTCGTTGCCCTCGCGGGTGCGCAGTTCGACGGCGTAGCCGGTGCGGCGGTCGAGGGGGACGAAGACGAGTTTCGCGCCGCCGGAGCGGGCCAGCGGGGTCAGCGTGTACTCCGTCGTCCCGGGTGTCGAGGCGCAGTTCACCTGGGTCGCGTCGAGCCAGCCGAGTTTCCACTTGTGCCAGCCGAGGAGGTCGTTGTTGGCGCCCCAGTCCTCGCTCATGATGTCCCAGTGGCCGACCGCGCCCCCGCCCTCCTGGGTGTAGAGGTCGGGCAGGCCGAAGACGTGGCCGTTCTCGTGGGGGAGGACGCGGTAGCCGGTGCGGTCGTAGGAGCCGGAGCCGTCGTCCTGGCGGGAGTAGACGAAGGAGGCGTTGGCGACGGGGACGCCGTCCGCGACCGGGGCCTCCAGGTTGCCCGCGAAGGTCACCGACAGGACGGTGTCCAGGGCGGAGGGGCCGGCGTTCGGGGTCACCAGGACGTTGAGGAAGTCGTACGTCCGGAAGTCCACCTGGGGATCGGCCGCGGCCACGATGTCCTGGACCAGCTGCCGGTAGCCGGGGTCGAAGGGGGCGCCGCGCTCTATGTCGTACGCCCGGAAGGACTTGGGCATGCGCAGCCAGTCGGGGAGGGGGGTTTCCGGGCGGTAGTCGAGGCGGCCGTAGGAGCTGGTGCGGAACCATTCCCGGGTCTGCGGGAGGAACTCGTGGAAGCGGTCGAGGGCGCTGCCCGCACCGGGGGCGTCGGAGAAGTCGACCATCAGGGTGAGGGCGCGGACGGTGCCGGTGGAGCGGGAGTAGCCGCCGGGGGTGGGGACGCCCTCGGACATCTGGACCGTGGGGCCGCCGCTGATCATGCAGGGGCCGTGCGCGGAGGTGCGGGCCAGGGCGATCGGCCCGGCGCCGGCCGTCGTGGTGCCCGGCGCGAGGTGTCCCGTGCCGGCCGAGGTGCTGACCGCGAGGGTCAGCGCGGTCACGGACGCGAGGGCGGCCACGCGGCGCGGGCGTATCCGACGGCTCGGCTGCATGCATGGCCCCTTCGGTCCGCGGCAGCCGGTGATCTGGAGTCCGAAGCTGCGCCCTTTCGATCACCCTGTGGCGAGGGGTTCGAGGGCGCGCGCTGGAGGAGCCCGAACGTGGGTTTCCCGCCCGGGGGTTATGTGACTCAGGTCACACGGAATGTTCCGGTGAGTGGGAAATAACCGGGGACCACTTCCCCGTTTAGCCATGTGTCCGAGCGAAACGGGGAGCACTTCCCCGGATCGCACACCAACAGCCTCTGGAGTACGCCGTGGAGACCGCCACCCCCGTGCGCCGCAAGGCGCCCCGGCCGCGCGCCGACGCCCTGCGCAACAGGGAGCGGATCGTCACCGCCGCCCGGGAGATGTTCACCGAGTTCGGCCCCGACGTGCCGCTCGACGAGATCGCCCGCCGGGCCGGCGTAGGCAACGCCACGGTGTACCGCAACTTCCCGGACCGTGACGCCCTCGTCCGCGAGGTCGTCTGCTCGGTCATGGACCGTACGGCGGAGGCGGCCGAGCAGGCGCTCGCCACGACCGGCGACGCCTTCGGAGCGCTGGAGCGCTTCGTGCACGTCGCCGCCGACGAGCGGATCAGCGCGCTGTGCCCGATGATCGCCACCACCTTCGACCGGTACCACCCGGACCTGGAGGCGGCGCGTGAGCGGCTCGAGGGCATCATCGACGCGCTCATGGACCGCGCCAAGGTGGCCGGGCAGCTCCGCACCGACGTGGGTGTCGGCGACGTGATGGTCGTCGTGGCCCAGCTCAGCCGGCCTCCGGCCGGGACCGGATGCGAAAGCGCCGACCGCTTCGTACACCGACACCTGCAGCTGTTCCTGGACGGACTGCGGGCGCCTGCCCGCTCCACCCTGCCGGGATCGGCCGTGACGATGGAGGACCTGCGGCAGTCCTGACCGATTAGTTCAGCACGCCCCACGAGTCATCGCACAAGCAAGCAACTACAGGGACTCAGTCGCCCCACCGGCTCGGTCATCACACCGAACTTCGGCCCACCGTCGACGAGCCGCTCTCCTTGGACGCCTTTTCCCATCAATACGCCTTTTTCCACCAGTACGTCTTCCACCAGTACGTCCCGAATTTCCGTCACGAAGTCCCGGAGTGGGTACTCCCATGTCTGAAACAGCACACTCAAACCGCTGGAAAGCGCTGACGTTCATCGCGCTCGCCCAGCTGATGGTCGTCCTCGACGCGACCATCGTGAACATCGCCCTGCCGTCCGCACAGCAGGACCTGGGCATCTCCGACGGCAACCGGCAGTGGGTCATCACGGCCTACGCCCTGGCCTTCGGCGGTCTGCTGCTCTTCGGCGGGCGCATCGCGGACCTGTGGGGCCGCAAGCGCACCTTCGTCGCCGGTCTGGTCGGCTTCGCCGCCGCCTCCGCGCTCGGCGGGGCGGCCACCAACGAGGCGATGATGCTCGGCGCCCGTGCCCTGCAGGGTGCGTTCGGCGCGCTGCTCGCGCCCGCCGCGCTCTCGCTGCTCGCCGTGATGTTCACGGAGCCGAAGGAGCGCGCCAAGGCGTTCGGCATCTACGGTGCGATCGCCGGTGGCGGCGGCGCCGTGGGCTTCATCCTCGGCGGCCTGCTCACCGAGTACCTCGACTGGCGCTGGACGTTCTTCGTGAACATCCCGTTCGCGGTCGTCGCGGCCGCGGGCGCGTACTTCGTCATCCGTGAGCCGGCCGGCGGTCGCAACCGCTCGCCGCTCGACATCCCGGGCGTCGTCCTGTCCATCCTGGGTCTGGTCACGCTGGTCTACGCCTTCACCCGCGCCGAGTCCGACGGCTGGGGCGACTCCACGACGGTCGGCCTGTTCGTCGCGTCGGTCGTGCTGCTCGCCGCGTTCGTCCTCGTCGAGTCCAAGGTCAAGGCCCCGCTGCTGCCGCTGCGCGTCATCACCGAGCGCAACCGCGGAGGCGTCTACCTCTCCCTCGGTCTCGCGATCATCGCGATGTTCGGCCTGTTCCTCTTCCTGACCTACTACCTGCAGCTCGTGCTGGGCTACTCGCCGGTCAAGACCGGCCTCGCCTTCCTGCCGATGATCGGCGGCATGATGGTGGGCTCCACGCAGATCGGCACCCGCCTGATGACCCGGATTCCCCCGCGCCTGCTGATGGCTCCGGGCTTCCTGGTCGCCGCGGTCGGCATGCTGTTCCTCACCCAGCTGGAGCTCGGCACCTCGTACGCCAGTGTCATCCTGCCGGGGATGGTGCTGCTCGGCCTCGGCATGGGTACGGCGTTCATGCCCGCCATGTCCCTGTCCACGCACGGCGTCGAGCCGCGTGACGCCGGTGTCGCCTCCGCGATGGTCAACACCTCGCAGCAGGTGGGCGGCGCGATCGGTACGGCCCTGCTGAACACGATCGCCGCCTCGGCGACGACCGCGTACATCAAGGACCACATCGGCGGTGCCGGTTCCCAGGCCCAGCAGCAGCAGCTGGTCCAGCTGGAGGGCCAGGTGCACGGGTACACCAACGCGATCTGGTTCGCCGTCGGCATCCTGGTCCTCGCCGCGGTGGTCGCCGCGACCTTCATCAACACCGGCAAGCCGGGCTCCACCACGGTGACCGGCTCCGGCGAAGGCGCCGAGGACGAGCTGCCGATCCCGGTGATCGCGCACTGACGGCGGCTGTCCGTTCGTACCCCTCCGGGCCATCTGTACGTACGGGGAGGGGACGCCCCGTACGTACGTCCCACCGGACCTGCCCTGGCTTCCCTCAGCGGAGCCAGGGCAGGTCCGCACCCGCTTCGTTCGGCTGAAGTCCCTCGGCGACGATCTCCATGATCTCGCCGAGGGACTTCTGCTGTTCGGGGGTGAGCCGGTCGAAGACCGCGTTGCGTACGGCCGCCACGTGGCCCGGCGCGGCCTGCTCCAGCATCTCCCGGCCCTGGTCCGTCAGCACCGCGAACTGGCCGCGCTTGTCGGAGGGGCAGTCCTCGCGGCGGACCCAGCCGTTCTTCTCCAGGCGGGCCACGGCGTGCGAGAGGCGGGAGCGGGTGATCTTCGCGTGCATGGCCAGCTCGGTCATGCGCAGCCGCCGGTGCGGGGACTCGGCGAGTTTGACGAGGAGGCCGTAGTAGATGTGCGGCATCCCCGCGTCGCGCTGGAGCTGGCGGTCCATGTGGTCTTCGAGGAGCGTGGTGGCGTGGACGTAGGCGCGCCAGACGCGCTGCTCCTCTTCGGTGAGCCAGCGTGGCTCTTCAGCGGGTGCGGATGCCGTGTTCATGTACTCCACTGTACGAGGGATCTTCTTGAATCTTAAACAAGTAGGACGTAGAGTCGGGAAGCAGAAGCTTAAAAGTTGAAGCACATGGAGCTTCACACTTGAAACAGCGACCCAGGCACGACCCACGGAGGAGCCGCCCGCCATGTCCGCCGCCACCCAGGAGCGCATGCCCGCCCTCTACCTCAGCCACGGGGCCCCGCCCCTGGCCGACGACCCGATCTGGCCCGGCGAACTCGCCGCCTGGTCGGCGGGCCTGCCGCGCCCCAAGGCGATCCTCATGGTCTCCGCCCACTGGGAGGAGGCCCCGCTCGCCCTCGGCGCCGTCCGGCCCGTCCCCCTCGTCTACGACTTCTGGGGCTTCCCCGAGCACTACTACCAGGTGACGTACGGCGCTCCCGGCGCCCCCGAACTCGCCGAATCCATACGGAAGTTGCTGCGCGCGCCCGGCATCCCCGTCCAGGACATCCCGGACCGCGGCCTCGACCACGGCGCCTACGTCCCGCTGGTCGAGATGTTCCCCGAGGCGGACATCCCGGTGCTCCAGATCTCCATGCCGACCCTCGACCCGGTCCGCCTCATGGAGATCGGCCGCAAGCTCGCGCCGCTGCGCGACGAGGGCGTGCTGATCGTCGGCTCCGGCTTCTTCACCCACAACCTGGCCGCACTGCGGCACACCGGCCCGGGCGTGCCGACCTGGTCCTCCGAGTTCGACGACTGGGGCCGCCGCGCCCTGGAGACCCGCGACTGGGACGCCCTGCTCGACTTCCTGCACAAGGCCCCGGCCGGCCGGTACGCCCACCCGCGCACCGAACACTTCGCCCCGCTGTTCGTGACCATGGGCGCGGCGGACGTGGCCGGTGAGATGGACACGCAGAAGTCGGTGATCGACGGGTTCTGGATGGGGATGGCGAAGCGGTCGGTGCAGTTCGGCTGACCTGAAGGGCGTTTCGGCCGAGGCCGCTACAGCTCCTTCTCGTACCAGGCCACGTCCCAGTAGCGGCCGAACTTCCGGCCCACCTCCTGGTACGTGCCGACGTGCCGGAACCCGAAACGCTCGTGCAGCCGCCTCGACGCCTCGTTGGGCTGGGCGATACCCGCGTAGGCGCGGTGCACGTCCTCGCCGGACAGGGCCTCGAAGAGCGCCTTGTATAGGAGCGTGCCGATGCCGCGGCCGCCCGCGTGCGGGGCGAGGTAGACGGTGACCTCCACGGAGGTGGAGTAGGCGGGCTTCGCGCGGTAAGGACTGGATGTGGCGTAACCCAGAATCTCCTGTGTGTCTGCCCGGGTGGCAACCTTCAGGCGATACGGGCCGTCTTCAGGGTGGGAGAGCAGCCAAGGACGGCGCTCTTCCGGAGCGAAGACCGCGGTATCGAATGTGATGGGCGTCTCCAGGACGTAGTGATTGTAGATGTCGGTGAGGGCTGTGAGGTCGCTTTCGACGCCAGGCCTGACCTGCACCTCAATACGTTCCGACGACATCGCGCCTCCTCGTGTGGCCAGGCAGGGTACTGCATGATCAGAAAAATAGTGGGGTGCGTTGGGAATTCTGTCCGGATTCCAGTCGTTGTTTCCATCGGAAGCAGGGCACCCGAGGAGAGTGCCCAGCGTCCAAGGACCACCCGCTGACCTCACCATCGCAAGGGAGCACGCATGGCAACCCGTGCCGTCGCCCGTCGTCAGTCCGCCACCGGCGGGACCGACGCGGCAAGCAGTGTTCGCACCCATGGCGGCGAGATCGCCGACCGCGACCTGGTCGGCATGTATCTCGACGAGATCGCGCGTACACCGCTGCTCGACGCCGCCAAGGAAGTCGAGCTGTCCCAGATCATCGAGGCGGGTGTCTTCGCACAGCAGATTCTCGACGGGGACGAAGTGGCGAAGGCGGACGCCACCCGCGAGGAGCTCGAGGCCCTGGTCGCCGACAGCGAGCGGGCCAAGGACGTCTTCATCCGTTCCAACCTCCGCCTGGTCGTCGCCGTGGCCCGCCGCTACCCCCGCAGCGGCCTGCCCCTGCTCGACCTGATCCAGGAGGGCAACGCCGGCCTGGTGCGCGCGGTCGAGAAGTTCGACTACCGCAAGGGCTTCAAGTTCTCGACGTACGCGACCTGGTGGATCCGTCAGGCCATCACCCGCTCGATAGCGGACCAGTCGCGCACCATCCGTCTGCCCGTCCACCTGGTGGAGGAGCTGGGCCGGATCCGCCGTGTGCAGCGCGAGTTCAACCGCGAGCACGGCCGCGACCCGGAGCCCGCGGAGATCGCCGCCGAGCTCGACTCGAACCCTGCCCGTGTGACGGACGTCCTGGACTGGGCCCGCGACCCGGTCTCCCTGAACATGCCGGTGGACGACGCGGGCGAGACCCAGTTCGGCGACCTCCTGGAGGACACGTCGGCGGCGTCGCCGGAGCAGTCGGTGCTCACCCTGCTGCGCAGCGAGGAGCTCGACGACCTCATCGGGCGCCTCGACCAGCGCACGGCCTCCATCATCAAGATGCGGTACGGCATCGAGGACGGCCGGGAGCGCACGCTGACCGAGGTCGGCAAGGAGCACGGCCTCACGCGCGAGCGGATCCGCCAGATCGAGAAGCACGCGCTGCTCGAGCTGAAGAAGCTGGCGCGGGACACCGGGTTCGACGCGGCGGCGTAACCGTCCCGGCCGGCGCGGCGCCGGGAGGCGTACGACCGAGGGTGCCGCGCACGCCGGGTGGCGAAAGACAGCGCAAACATGGCGTTGTAACGCCGCTTCAACCGGCGAAGCCCCGGGAACAAGACTTCAGGGCCCAGGAGTTCGAGCGGGCCGGGACCCGTCCCGCCACCGGCCTCCGTGCCCTGCCGACCCACCGAGCCACAGTCCCGACGCATACATCCCCCCGGCGCCGGGACTCTCCTGAGCCGGGCTTCGGCGCCCCTCCCCCCGGGCGCCGGGGTCCGGCTCTTTCTCTCTCCGGCCGAGCCGCCGTTTCCCGGTTCACTTTCCGGCCGCCGCTGCCGCCGGTTCCGTACCCGGGCAAGGTGAAACGGCGGGCCACCCCGTACCTGAACCCCGGGGTGGCCCGCCGGATGGCAGATTCTGCCACATGGGCATAGCCTGCCGAACGTGAGCAGCCCCACCCCTCCCTCGCCCGCGGCGGCGACCCCCGTCTCCCTCACCGAACGGCGCAAGGCCGCGACCCGCATGGACATCGCCCGGGCGGCTGCCCAACTCTTCGTGAAACACGGCCTGCGGGCCACCCGGGCCGAGGACATCGCCCAGGCCGCCGGCATCGCTCCGCGCACCTTCTACCGCTACTTCGCGACCAAGGAGGAGTCCGTCGCCCCGCTCTACGCGGCGGGCGCCCAGCTCTGGGCCGAGGCGGTACGCCAGGCACCCGCCGGCCTGTCCGTGCCGCAGGCCCTGGAGCACGCGGTCCGGCACACGTTGATGCCGGGCGCCGGAGTGTCTGCGGCGTCCTGGGAGTGGGTGCGCACCCTGATTCGGCTGGCGGAGGCGAGCCCGAGTCTGCGCAAGGTGTGGGCGGAGGTCTGCCAGGCGGGGGAGCGGACGCTGGCCGAGGTACTGGCGGAGCGGCTCACGCCGGGTGACGACAACGTTGCCGGTCCTCTCCCCGCCCGGACCGACCTGCGCTTCGCCGCCGCCGTGGCAAGTGACGCCGTACGTACGGCCGTTGAGGCATGGGCCACCGGGGACGCCCCGGCCTCCGGACCGGCGGGACTGGCGCTGCGCAATCTCGGGGCACTGGGGGAGTTCCCGTGGGAGGGGCGCCGGGGGTGAAGGGCCGCGCCGTCCGGACGGCGGTCAGTCCGAGGCCTCCGAGGCCTCAGGGTTCTCCGGGTTCTCCGCGTCCGACCCCGCCCGGACCATCCGCGCGCCCAACTCCCGTACGCATCGCGCGAGTTCCGCGGGCTCCTGCACGGTGAAGTCGAACCCCAGCATCGCCAGCCGTACCGCCAGCCACTCCACGGACCCGGCCGAACCCCGCAACCGGCAACGCCCCTCGCCCAGCGGCTCGGGCGTCCCGAGCCAGGCCGGCAACCGGGCCGCGAGGGCCTCGGCCGGGGCGTCGAAGGTCACCGCGAAGTCGTACGTCTCCTGCTGCCCGTGGATCGAACGCCGCAGGTACTCCGCCGCGTCGCCCGTGGGCAGCTCCCGCGGGGCGAACCGTGCCCCGGTCGCGAAGGGGTCGCTCACCCGGTCGACGCGGAAGGTGCGCCAGTCGTCGCGGTCGAGGTCGTAGGCGACGAGGTACCAGCGCCGCCCGGTGGACACCAGCCGGTACGGCTCGACCACGCGCCGCGAGTCCGCCCCGTCCTTCGCGCGGTAGGCGAACCGCAGCCGCCCCCGCCCGGCGACCGTGGAGGCCATGACGGTGAGTGTCTCGGGCGCGATGCTCGCTCCGTCACCGCTGGTCAGCGGGGTGGTCGCGGCCTGGAGGGTGGAGACGCGGTGGCGCAGCCGGGACGGCAGCACCTGTTCCAGTTTGGCCAGCGCCCGTACGGACGCCTCCTCCACGCCCTCGACCGCGTGCCCGGCGCCGGCCCGCAGGCCGACCGCGATCGCCACCGCCTCCTCGTCGTCGAGCACCAGCGGCGGCATCGCCTTGCCCGCGACGAGCCGGTAGCCGCCGTCGGCACCCTTGGTCGCCTGCACGGGGTAGCCGAGCTCCCGCAGCCGGTCGATGTCCCGTCGGACCGTGCGGCGGGAAACCCCGAGCCGGTCGGAGAGCTCGCCGCCGGGCCACTCGCGGGGCGTCTGGAGAAGGGAGAGGAGCTGGAGGAGCCGGGCCGGAGTGTCCGTCGTCATGAGTTCGAGGATGCCGCAGAAGTAGGACATGATCTGACCTAATGCGGTCATAGCTTGTGGGACATGACCTCCACCGAGACCACGTCACCGGGTGCTCAGCCCGCCGCGGGTGACCGCCGCCGCTGGCTCGCCCTCGCCATCGTGATGACCGCGGCCTTCATGGACCTTGTCGACGTCACGATCGTCAACATCGCCATCCCGTCGATCCAGGAGAAGGCCGGCGCCTCCGAGAGCCAGATCCAGTGGATAACGGCGGGATACGCGCTCGCCTTCGCCGCCGGCCTGATCACCGGCGGGCGGCTCGGCGACATCCACGGCCGCAAGCGGGTGTTCCTGGTCGGCATCGGCGGCTTCACCCTCGCCTCCGCCCTGTGCGGCTTCGCCGTGAACCCGGAGATGCTGGTCGCCTCCCGGATCCTGCAGGGCGGCATGGCGGCTCTGATGGTGCCGCAGGTCCTGTCGATCGTGCACGCCACCTTCCCGGCGCACGAGCGGGGCAAGGTGTTCGGCCTCTTCGGGGCGATCGTGGGGCTGGGGGCCGTCTCCGGTCCACTGCTCGGCGCGCTGCTGACCGAGTGGAACCTGTTCGGTCTCGAGTGGCGGCCCATCTTCCTGATCAACCTGCCGGTCGGCATCGCGGGCCTGATCCTCGGCCGCCGTTTCATCACCGAGTCCAAGGCGCCCAAGGCGCTGAAGCTGGACCTCGTCGGTGTCGCCCTCGTCACCCTCGGCATGCTGATGCTGGTCTACCCGCTCACCCGCGGCCGCGAGCTGGACTGGCCGCTGTGGGGGCACCTCTCGATGGCCGGCTCGCTCGTCGTGTTCGGCGCGCTGGTGGGGTACGAGAGGCGCAAGACGGCGCGCGACGGCTCCCCGCTGATCGAGCTGTCCCTGTTCAAAGTGAAGAGCTTCGCCGCCGGCATCGCGGTGCAGACCGTCTTCGGGATCGGACTCGGCGTCTTCTTCCTGGTGTGGACGCTCTACATGCAGACCGGCCTGGGCTGGAGCCCCCTGCGGGCCGGGCTGACCGGCGTGCCGTTCTCGATCGCCGTGTCCACGGCGGCCGGGCTGTCGGTGCAGAAGCTGGTCCCGCGCTTCGGCCGCAAGGTGCTCCAGGCGGGCGCGCTGGCGATGGCGGCGGGCGTCGGGCTCTACATCTGGGAGTCCGAGCGCTACGGCCTGGGCATCGCCTCCTGGCAGATGGCACTCCCGCTGGTCGTGATGGGCGTGGGGATGGGCCTGATCGTCGCCCCGCTGACGGACGCGATCCTGTCGGAGGTCCCGCGCGAGCACTCGGGTTCGGCGTCGGGGCTCCTCAACACCGTGCAGCAGATGGGGTACGCGCTGGGGCTCGGCCTGGTGTCGGTGGTCTTCTACGGCGAGATCGGCGACGACCTGCTGCCTCCCCGGCTGGGCCCGGCCTTCGTGGACGCCTTCCAGAACGCGCTGGGCTGGGTGGCCGTCGTGATGGGTGCCATCTTCCTGCTGATGTTCGCCCTGCCGAAGCGGCCGGCCCAGCATGTGGAGGGCTCCGGGCCGGAATCCGGGACGGTGGCGGACAAGGAGCCCGCGCTCGTGTCCTGAGCCGGAGGCCGCCGTGCGGCGCGTTACGACCATGAGGGTCCGGCACCGGAGGTGCCGGACCCTCTCCGTGTGCGCTCGGCACCCACAGGTGCCGGGCCGTCTGTGTGCCCTCGGTCCGTACGGAAGTCCGTCATGGAAGTCCGTCATGGAAGTCCGTTCATGCCCGAATCGCGTCCGAACCTGTTTACTTTCCCGAAATCCGGGCGTAGCCTCCAGGCGAAACCACAAGTTCGGGCACAGGGCGGAGGCGAACGGGCATGTACGCACCGGAGCGGCAGCAGGAGATCCTCCGGCTCGCCCGTGACGGCGGACGCGTGGACGTGGTGTCGCTGGCCGAGGAGTTCCAGGTCACTGCGGAGACGATCCGCCGCGACCTGAAGGCCCTCGACCGCGCCGGCCTCCTGCGCCGGGTGCACGGCGGCGCCATCCCGGCCGGCCGCCTCGACTTCGAGCCGGACCTCGCCGAACGCGAGACGACGGCGGCCGACGAGAAGGACCACATCGCCAAGGCGGCCGTCGCGGAAGTGCCGACCGAGGGCACGATGATCCTCGACGCCGGTACGACGGTCGCGCGGCTGGCCGGCGCGATCCCCCTGGAGGCGGCGCTCACCGTCGTCACGCACTCCCTGCCGATCGCCGCCCGCCTCGCGGACCACCCCGGCATCCAGCTCCACCTCGTCGGGGGACGCGTACGGCACCGTACGCGCGCCGCCGTGGACGCCTGGGCGCTGCGGGCGTACGGCGAGATCCGCGCCGATGTCCTCTTCGTGGCGGCCAACGGCTTCTCCGCCGAGCACGGTCTGACCACCCCCGACCTCGCCGAGGCCGCGGTGAAGCGGGCGGCGATCGCCGCGGCCCGCCGTGTGGTGCTGCTCGCCGACTCCTCCAAGCACGGCCAGGAGCACTTCGCCCGCTTCGGCGACCTGAGCGACGTGGACCTGCTGATCACCGACAGCGGGCTGAGCCCCGAAGACGCCACCGCGATCGAGCGCGGCGGCACGGAAGTAGTGCGCGCATGATCCTCACCGTCACCCCGAACCCGTCTCTGGACCGCACCTACGAGGTCCCGTCGCTCGACCGTGGCGAGGTCATCCGCGCCACCGGCGAGCGCATGGACCCGGGCGGCAAGGGCGTGAACGTCTCGCGGGCCGTCTCGGCCGCCGGACAGCGCACGGTCGCGATACTGCCCTTGGGCGGTGCGCCGGGCGCGCTCGTCGCCGACCTGTTGGACGCGCAGGGCATCGAGGTCGCGCCGGTGCCGATCGCCGGAGCCACTCGCTCGAACATCGCGCTCGCGGAGTCGGACGGAGTGCTCACGAAGATCAACGCGCCGGGTCCCGAGCTGTCGGTGGAGGAGCAGGAGCTCCTCCTGGAGACGGTGCGCGCGCAGTCGCGGGACGCGGACTGGATCGCCTGCTGCGGAAGCCTGCCGCGAGGGCTCGCGCCCGAGTGGTACGCCGAGCTGGTCGCGCGGGCGCACGCCGCCGGCGCGCGGATCGCGCTGGACACCTCCGGGCCCGCGCTGCTCGCCGCGCTGCGCGAGCGGCCCGACGTGGTGAAGCCCAACGCCGAGGAGCTCGCGGAAGCCGTCGGGCGGCCCCTGTCTACGGTGGGCGACGCGGTGAAGGCGGCCGAGGAGTTGCGCGAGAGGGGCGCGCGCGCCGTCCTCGCGAGCCTGGGCGCCGACGGACAGCTGCTCGTGAACGACGCGGGCGCCTGGTTCGGCAGCGCACAGGTGGCCGCCGTACGCAGCAATGTGGGCGCCGGTGACTCCTCCCTCGCCGGATTCCTGATCGCCGGCGGCAGCGGGCCCACGGCGCTCGCCTCGGCGGTCGCGCACGGCGCGGCGGCCGTCCAGCTGCCCGGCAGCGTGATGCCGACGCCGTCCGACCTGGACCCGGCGGCCGTGACGGTCACGGCCGAGGTGCCGGTGGACCGCGTACTGAAGGAGCCGGTGTCATGACCTGCTCCGTGTCCTCCGGCGTCCTCACCGGCGCCCACACCGGCGCCCACACCGGCGCCCGCACCGGACCGGCCGTGAAGCGGCGAGGCTCCCCGTTACTCGCCGCGGCCGAAGGGAGGCAGGGCCACCTGGGAAGCCCCGCCGCCCGGAGGGGGCGGGGCTTCCCCGGTCCCGCCTCCTCCACCAACCCCACGAACCCCCACTGCACCCCCGTCCCCGCCCCCGCCCACCACATCCCCCGGGCGATACGCGTGCGAAGGAGCCCGCGATGAGCGAGATGATCACCGCGGACCTGGTCGACCTCGACCTGTCCGCCGACACCAAAGAAGCGGCGGCGCGTGCCCTCGCCGAGCGCATGGTCGCCCTGGGCCGGGTGACCGACCTGGAGGGCTTCCTCGCCGACGTGGCCGCCCGCGAGGCGCAGATGCCGACCGGCCTCGACGGCGGCATCGGCATCCCGCACTGCCGCAGCGAACACGTCACCGAGCCGACGCTCGCCTTCGGGCGCAGCGCCGCCGGCATCGACTTCGGCGCGGCCGACGGCCCCGCCGACCTGATCTTCCTGATCGCCGCCCCCGCGGGCGCCGACGACGCCCACCTGACGATCCTGTCCTCGCTGGCCCGGCAGCTCATGAACGCCGAGTTCACCGACGCGCTGCGCTCGGCCGGCGACGCGGCGGGCGCGGCGGCCCTGATCCGCGGGGACGAGCCCGAGGCGGCCGAGGCCGCCTCCGAAGACTCCGTGGCGGCGCCGGCGGCGGCCTCCGCCGGCGCCGCCACGGGCAGCGACGACACCGGGGACACCGGAGCAGGCGAAGAGCGCCCGTTCCGTATCGTCGCCGTCACCTCCTGCCCCACCGGCATCGCCCACACCTACATGGCCGCCGAGTCGCTGGAGAACGCGGGCCGCGAGGCGGGCGTCGAACTCGTCGTCGAGACGCAGGGCTCGGCCGGCTTCACCCGGCTCGACCCGGCGGTGATCGCGGCGGCGGACGGCGTGATCTTCGCCCACGACGTGCCCGTACGGGACAAGGACCGTTTCGCCGGCAAGCCGACCGTCGACGTCGGCGTCAAGGCCGGCATCAACAAGCCCGCCGAACTCATCGCCGACGTGCGCGGCAGGGCCGAGCGCGGCGAGGTCACCGCGGCCGGCAAGGGCGGTACGCCCGTCGAGCGGGCCGGTGAGGCCGGCGACAACTACGGCACCAAGCTCCGCAAGTGGCTGATGACCGGCGTCAGTTACATGGTCCCGTTCGTCGCCGCGGGCGGTCTGCTGATCGCTCTCGGATTCGCCATCGGCGGCTGGGAGATCAACAAGGCGCCCTCGGTCATGGAGCACTTCTCCTGGACCCAGGTCGACAGCTGGGCCGCCCTGATGTTCCAGATCGGCGGGGTCGCCTTCGGCTTCCTCATCCCGGTCCTCGCCGGATACATCGCCTACGGCATGGCGGACCGGCCCGGTCTCGTCCCCGGCTTCGTCGGCGGAATGATCTCCTCGCAGATCGCCGCCGGCTTCCTGGGCGGCCTGGTCGCCGGTCTGCTGGCGGGCGGTGTCGTCCTCGCGATCCAGCGGGTCAGGATCCCGAAGGCGCTGCGCGGCATCATGCCGGTGGTGGTGATCCCGCTGATCTCCTCGATCGTCGTCGGCTTCCTGATGTTCGTCGTGGTCGGCAAGCCCATCGCCGAGGCCCAGAAGGGCATGACGGACTGGCTCTCCGGCCTCTCCGGCTCCAACGCGATCCTGCTCGGCATCCTGCTCGGCCTGATGATGTGCTTCGACCTCGGCGGCCCCGTCAACAAGGTCGCGTACGCCTTCGCCACGGCCGGTATCGCCGTCGCGGATCCCAGCGACTCCGCGATGAAGGTCATGGCCGCCGTGATGGCCGCGGGCATGGTCCCGCCGCTGGGCATGGCGCTCGCGACCACCCTCCGCAAGAAGCTCTTCACCCCCGCCGAGCGCGAGAACGGCAAGGCCGCCTGGGTCCTGGGCGCCTCCTTCATCTCGGAGGGCGCGATCCCGTTCGCCGCGGCGGACCCGCTGCGCGTCATCCCGGCCTCGATGGCGGGCGGCGCGGTCACCGGCGCCCTGTCGATGGCCTTCGGCGCCACGCTCCGCGCCCCGCACGGCGGCATCTTCGTGGTCCCGCTGATCGGCCACGCCTTCCTCTACCTGATCGCCATCGCGGCGGGCGTGTGTGTGACGACGGCGCTGGTCGTCGTACTGAAGAGCATGCGCAAGGCGCCGGAAGCCGTGGCCGCCGAGGCGGCTCAGAGCGACTCGGCCGCCCCGTCGGCGGAGCGGAAGCAGCCGGTCGCGGCCTAGCGGCACAGCCCTTTGGGATGCTGTGAGTTGTTCACGGCACATGCGAGATACGTCACGGTCCGGGACTTCGGTCCCGGACCGTGGTGTCTACTGGAACGCATGCCTGAGCACGTCTCGGTCTACCAGCTGCTTGGTATGACCTTCCTCGTCCTGGTGGCCGTCGCATGGGTGGCCGGCCTGGTCTTCATGCTGCGCCGCGGCCGCGTCGAGGCGGCCCTGTGGCGGGCCCAGGGCCTGCCCGGACTGCCGCATCAGCGGCAGGTGGGCCCGCAGCGGGAGTCCGTCGAGCTGACCCCGGCGGAAGCGGACGAGTTCGCGGGACTGGTACGACGGCTCAGCACCGGCCGCTGACCCGCTCGGCGGAGCCCGGTCCGGAGTCCCGCTCCGGAGACCCCGCCCCTCAGGTGATTCCGCTCAGGAGACCTGCGTCGCCCGTCGCTCCATGGCATCCCTGGCCGCGTCCTCGCTGACGTACACCTCGCACATGTGCCGCCCGTCCGGCGTCGCCGTGTGCTCGACCTCCCAGAGGGAGACCTCCGCTCCGTCACGCAGCAGGAACGCGTGCTCGTAGAGCGAGAAGGACAAGCCGGCCCGGCCGAGGCGGCTGGGGCGCCCGAAGGCCTGCGTGATCTGGTGCGCGAACGCGGTGCTCAGCAGCGCGGCCGTCTCCGCGTCCGGCCGGTCCGTGTTCTCCGCCCGGCGCAGCACCCGGCGCGCGTGGTCCGCCGAGTCGTCGGGCAGATACGCGTGCCGCGGCGTGGGGATCGGCGACAGCTGCACCGTCACCGGCAGTTCGAAGTCCGGAGCGTCCGCCGGCAGGGGCAGGCGCGCGGTGGCGGCGCGCAGCTCCTCCTCGTCCACATACACCTCGTGCTGCGGGGCGCTGCCCGGGGCGGTGTTGTGGACGAGCTCCCACAGCGTGAGCGCCGAGCCGTCGGCGAGCAGCCAGGTGTGGCGGTACGTCTCGCGGTGCAGCCCCGCGCTGTGGTGCGCGGAGTGCAGCGAACTGTCGTGGGCCAGCGCGCAGTCCAGCCGCTGGATCGTCTCGTCGGGCAGCTCGAAGGAGTTCAGGGCACGGCCGAGGAGCCGCGCGAGATGCTCCTCCGGAGACTCGGGCGACTCGGGTGGTTCGTACGCTGCCGTCTCGTACGGAACGCTCAAGGTTTCTCCCGGCGTTGCTGCATGTCACCTTGTGGGTGCATACCGTAGCCCCTCGGTCGGACATCATGTCCGGGAACCGAGAAAACGTACGCCCGAAAAACGCGCGGGCCGCGGGGAAAGTTCCCACGCGGCCCGATCATTCGTCAAAAGGTGCCGGTCAGAGGCTACTTGCGGCGACGGTCCGCGCTCACTCGGCGCTCCCCGCCACCCACTCGTTCCACGCCATGTTCCAGCCGTTCAACCCGTTGTCGGGCGACACCGTCTTGTCCGGGGAGTTCTTGACGATCACGACGTCCCCGAGGATCGAGTTGTCGTAGAACCACTTGGCCGAAGTGTCACCCTGTGCGCCCTGCACGTCCTGGAGGCCGACGCAGCCGTGGCTGGTGCCCTCGCGGCCGAAGGGCGGGTTGCCCTTGTTGTACCAGTAGTTGCCGTGGATGAAGGTCCCCGACTGGGTCAGCCGCATCGCGTGCGGCACGTCCGGGATGTCGTACGCGTTGTCGAGGCCGACCGTCCTGCTGTCCATCCGCAGCTTCGTGAACTTCTCGGAGATCACCATCTGCCCGTTGTACGTGGTGAACTCCGGGCTGCCCGCCGAGATCGGCACCGACCTGAGCGTCCTGCCGTCCCGCACGACCGTCATGGTCTGCTTGCTCACGTCCACCGTGGAGACCTGCGAGCGCCCGATCGTGAAGCTGACCGTCTTCTTCTGCACCCCGTAGACGCCGTTCGCGCCCTCGACCCCGTCCAGGTCGATCTTCATCGTGACCTTGGAGCCGGCCTTCCAGTACTCCTCGGGCCGGAAGTCGAGGCGCTGCGCCCCGAACCAGTGCCCGACCACCTCCTGCCCGCTGTTCGACGACACCGTGATGTGGGACTGCACGGCCTTCTTGTCGCTGATCGCCTTGTCGAAGTTGAACGACACCGGCATCCCGACACCGACCGTCGTCCCCTCGTCCGGCGTGTACGTCCCGATGAAGCTGTTCGCCGGGCTGACGGTGGTGAAGGTCGATTCGGCGGCCTTGGCCCGCCCGTTCGCGTCCTTCGCCCTCGCCGTTATCTCGTACTTCGTCCCCCGCTCCAGCTGCTCCTTCGGCTTCCAGCTGACGCCGTCGGCGGATATCGCCCCCGGTACGGCCGTCCCCGCGTCCGCCACCGTCATCTTCACGTCCGTCAGCTTCCCGTCACTGACCTTCACTCCGGTCGTGTTGATCGACGCACCGGTCGAGCCGTTTTTGGCCGAGATGGATATCTTCGCCGCCGAGGCCGTGGCGGAGTCCCCGCCGCCCTTGTTGTCGTCCTTCCCGGCATCGGTGCTGCCACCGCACGCGGTGAGGGTGAGGGCGCCGACCATCAGGGCGGCACAGGCCCCGAGTACGCGCCGCGCTGTTTTGTCCGGCGTTGTCACGAGCTGCTCCAGGTTCAGGTGGTGTGTTCGATCCGCTCCGGTCCGTGGAGAAAGAGGGGATCGGTCGGTGGTCGGGTTCCCACACACCGCCGTGAACGCCATCACGTGACAGAACCAGGACACATTTCGCGTCAGCGGCTCCCGTACAACTCCTCGTACGACGGCCACACCCCGCCCGGCCCGTCCACCGACCCGGCGGCGCGTACGGCCCGCACGACCGCGCGGGTCACCACGTCCGCCGCAGCCTCGAGGATCTCGTTCAGCGGGAGGGGACGCTCGGTGTCGAGCGGGCGGGCTCCGGTCGCCAGCGCGAACACCGTGTCGCCGTCGTGCAGCAGATGCACCGGCCGTACGGCCCGCGCGATGCCGTCGTGGGCCGTGCCGGCCACCTTCTGCGCCTGCGCCTTCGACAGGTCCGCGTCGGTGGCGACCACCGCGAGCGTGGTGTTGAGCGGGGGAGGCGCGCTCTTCGCCGCGAGGTCGGCGAGGCGCAGGCGGGCGGCGTCGTGCACGCGCGCCTCCGGGTAGGTCACCCGCCCCTGGAACAACTCCCCGTACAGCACCCCCGTTTCCGGATCCGTCACCGATCCCGCCGCGTTGGCCACCACCAGCGCGGCCACCGTGATCCCCGACTCGAGGACGATGCTCGCGGTACCCACGCCGCCCTTCATCGGCCCGACCGCGGCGCCCGTACCCGCGCCCACGCATCCCTCCCGCACCCGTGCACCGGGCTCGCTCGCCGCGGCCGCCTCGACGGCCGCCCGGCCGGTGGCCGCGTCCGGCCTGACCCGGAAGTCGCCGCCGCGCCCCAGGTCGAAGACACAGGCGGCCGGCACCACCGGCACGACGTGCGCCGGGTCCGGTCCCACCCGCACCCCGCGCCGCTGCTCCTCCAGCCAGGCCATCACCCCGGACGCCGCGTCGAGCCCGTACGCGCTGCCCCCGGTCAGCACGATCGCGTCGACCTTCTGCACCACGTTGCGCGGGTCGAGGGCGTCGGTCTCCTTGGTGCCGGGTCCGCCGCCCCGCACGTCCACGGCGGCCACGGCGCCGCCGTCCGGGGCGAGCACGACCGTGGTGCCGGTGAGCCAACCGTCGCCGGTGCGCGTGGCGTGCCCCACGCGCACACCGGCGACGTCCGTCAGTGCGTCAACTGTCATGGGGCCAGTGTCGTCCAGGCAGCGGGCCCGGCTCCGGTTCCGGCTCCAGTTCCGGCTCCGGCTCCGGCTACGTCAGACCACCGGGGCCGCCTGTCTGCTGCCCCCACTCTCCCCGCTGTCCCCACTGTCCTCGTTCTCCCGGGCGGTCATCCGCGCCGTCAGCGTCGTGCCGACCACCACCGCGCCCGCCATGACGACGCCTGCCGCGAGCACTGCCCAGTCGCCCAGGAAGCTGCAGCAGATCACCAGCAGTGCCGTGGTCGGCAGTACCAGTTGCTGGGCGGTGCCCACCTTGAAGTGGCGCGCGTGCAGCGCCCAGACGGTGAGCAGGAAGAGGGCCGTCGGCAGCGTCACGGCCGCCGACGCCGCCGGCGTGGAGATGTGCGCCTTGCCGATCGCCTGCTCGACCGCGACCTCGAGGCCGGCGCCGATCGCCGCGGCCGAGGCGAAGACCAGGTAGTGGCCGTAACCCCACACGAACGCCTGCTTGCTGGAGCGCAGATGGCCGTGGATGGGCACCACGAAGTAGATCCACCAGGCGGCGAAGATGATCAGCAGACCGCCGGCGGCGATCGGGACCAGTTCGTCCAGCACGTCGCTCTCGTCGAAGCCGGACTTCACGGCGACCGTGGCCGCGGCGATGGTCTCACCGAGCACGATGATCGTGAACAGCCCGTACCGCTCCGCGATGTGGTGCGGATGCCAGGGCGTCGGGTGGTCCTTCTCGGCGTAGAGCGGTACACACATCTCGAGAACCGCCATGACCAGGAACACCCAGGGCCGACCCCCCTCGGGCAGGACCAGCAGCCCCAGCCAGCCGACCTGGCAGAACAGCACGCCACCGGCGTACCGCAGGGCCATCGTTCGCTCCGCGCCCTCGCTCGACCGGGCCACCCGCAGCCACTGTGCCGTCAGGGCGAGCCGCATGATCACGTAGCCGAGCAGGATGGCCAGGAACTCGTGGTCCTCGAAGGCCCGGGAGACCCCGGCCGCGAGCACCAGGACACCGGCGATCTGGACCAGGGTCACGACCCGGTACAGGGCGTCGTCGTTGTCGTACGCCGAGGCGAACCAGGTGAAGTTCATCCACGCCCACCAGATGGCGAAGAAGACCATCGCGTAATTGAGGATGCCCTCGGCGGCGTGCGCCTCCGCCACGGAGTGCACCAGTTGGATGCCCGCCTGGGCGATCGCGACGACGAAACACAGGTCGAAGAAGAGCTCGAGCGACGAGGCGGCCCGGTGCGCCTCGTCGCGGCCGCGGGCGGTGAGCTTGCGCAAGGGGCCCTGGAAACTGGAAGTCATGAGACCCAGCACAGCAGATAGCGCGCCGCTTTTCTTGTGAACGGATTCACAACCCGGCGAGGGCCCGAAGTCCCGGGGCCGTACCCTGGACGCATGACCACCGCCCCCGAGCCCGAACCGCGCGAGCCGAAGCCCGCGCTGATCTTCGACGACCCGCTGGACCAGCAGTCCTCGGACGACACGGACCGGGAGTGGGGTGAGCGACCCGGCACCGACAGCGCGGCCGACCTGAGGCGCTTCCTCGACGAGAAGCCGCCGCACCACCTGTGAGCCGGGCGGGCCACAGCCCGCCCGCCGCACCGCCGTTACTGCTCGTCGTGGCCCGAGCCGCGTTGCCGCTGCTGCGCGAGCAGCGCGTCGCGGATCTCCTTGAGCACCTCCAGCTCGGTCAGTTCCACGACCTCCTGCGCGCCCTCCTTCGCCTTCCTGCGGGCTTCCTGCCGTGCCAGGTACTTCGACATGGGCAGGACCATCAGGAAGTAGACGACGGCCGCGGTGATCACAAACGTGAGCGTCGCACCGAGAACCGAGCCCCACAGGATCTGGATGCCCTCCTCGCCCTGGCAGTTGTCGCTCAGGCAGGAGCTGTAACTGTCGAGGTTCTTGGTGCCGATCGCTCCGACCAGCGGATTGATGAGCCCCTTCACCACCGAGTTGACGATGTTGGTGAAGGCGGCGCCGATGACGACCGCCACTGCCAGATCGACAACGTTCCCGCGCATCAGGAAGGTCTTGAAGCCTTCCAGGACGCTCGGCTTCTTCTCGCTCACGTAGGGGACTCTCCTCGCACGCACAGGTTGTGGAACAAACAGCTCCGCAACCTACGTCAGGACAAGGCAGCCCTGTCCAATGGGGCAGCTCCAACGAAGGACTTGACGGGAAGGCATGCAGGGCGGGAAGCGCGCGGCTCAGCACAGAGTCACCGCCAATCGGGCCGTCGTGCTCGCGCCGGCGAGGCTCGCCGCGGTGGAGCGCGGCACCGAGAGCACGACCAGCGCCCCGCTCTCGGTCGCGCCGTCCAGCGGCTCCGGCACCTTCGTCACCCGCGCCCCGCGTGCGACCACGCGCGCGTCGCCGCCGGTCGCCGTCTCCTCGGCGGCGATGACGTCCACCCGGTCGCCGGGCCGGAGCAGCCGCACCGTGGCCCCGTCGGCGATCCGTACCGGCGCCGTCACGGTCTGCACGGCACGGCGTTCCCGTACGGGATCGGCCTGCGGATGCCCGCGGGTCGGTTCCGTGTCGCGCGGGCCCGCCGCCACGAGCGCGGCCGCGGTGACGGCGAGGCCGACCGCCACGGCCCGCCTCCGCCGCCGTACGAGCCGCTGCAGCTGATAGCGCCCGCCGCGAACCCGCACGGGGGCGAAGTGCGGCACCTCGCACGTGGGGGGAGCGTCCGTGCCGAGCGGGCGTGGGGAGACGAGAGAGGAGAAAGGAGAGGAAGAGGGGGAGACGGTAGAGGGGGAGACGGTAGAGGGGGAGACGGTAGAGGGGGAGAAGGGAGAAGGGGCGTAGGGCATGGGAACCACCACCTGCGACGAGGGATCGGCTTGCGATGCCACGATGAGGCTTTGCGCGGATTCCCGCTGAGGCCGGTGCGCTACTGGCGGGTTGTGGACAACTCCCTCACCCGAACGAGAAGTTCCGCCGCTGCGACGCGGCCGCCGCCCCCTCCGCTACGGCAGCGCGAACCCCGGATCCATCCCGCCCAGCGCGTTCGTGCACAGGCAGTCCCGCTCCTCGGCCGAGGGCAGCGCTGCCACCGCGTCGAACAGCACGCCCCGCAAGCGGTCCACGTTGGCCGCGAACACCCGCAGCACCTCGTCGTGGGAGACACCCTCACCGGTCTCGGCGCCGGCGTCGAGGTCCGTGACCAGGGTCATCGACGTGTAGCAGAGCTCGAGTTCACGGGCGAGAGAGGCTTCCGGATGGCCGGTCATGCCCACCACCGACCAGCCCTGTGCCTGGTGCCACAACGATTCGGCGCGGGTCGAGAAGCGCGGCCCCTCGATCACCACCAGCGTGCCGCCGTCCACCGGCTCCCAGTCCTGTCCGCGGGCCGCCTTCAGCGCGGCCGCCCGCCCGGTCGGGCAGTAGGGGTCGGCCAGGGACACGTGCACCACGTTCGGCACCGCGCCGTCCGGCAGCGGCAGCCCGTCGAAGTACGTGCCCGCCCGGGATTTCGTGCGGTCGACCAGCTGGTCCGGCACCAGCAGCGTGCCCGGCCCGTACTCCGGGCGCAGACCGCCCGCCGCACACGGGCCGAGGACCTGGCGCGCGCCGACCGACCTGAGCGCCCACAGATTGGCGCGGTAGTTGATCCGGTGCGGCGGCAGATGGTGGCCGCGGCCGTGCCGGGGCAGGAAGGCGACGCGCCGGCCGGCCACCTCGCCGAGGAAGAGGGAGTCGCTGGGCGGCCCGTAGGGGGTGTCCACCTGGATCTCGGTCACATCGTCGAGGAACGAATAGAAGCCGGAGCCGCCGATTACGCCGATCTCTGCGTTCGCCATGACCAGCACACTAACCGGCGTCGTCCGGGACCGGAGCACGGGTTCGGGAACCCGGAGCACGGGTTCGGGAACAACGAGAACCCCGCCGTCGTACGAGGGCGGGGTTTCGTGAGAGAGCTGTACGCCTTACGCGGCCGAGCTGCTGCTGGACGAGGTGCCGGTGCTCGACGGCTTCGAGTCCGAGGACGACGAAGAAGACGAGGACGAGGTCGAGGCGGACGAGTCGGACTTCGAGTCCGAGGACGTCGACGACTTCGCGGACGCCGGCGCGCTGCTCGACGACGAGCCGCGGCTGTCGTTGCGGTAGAAGCCGGAGCCCTTGAAGACAATGCCCACCGCGGAGAACACCTTCTTCAGGCGTCCACTGCAGCTGGGGCACTGGGTAAGGGCGTCGTCGGTGAACTTCTGCACCGCCTCGAGGCCCTCGCCGCACTCGGTGCACTGGTACTGGTAGGTGGGCACTGTCTTCCTCCTGGCACTCTCACTCAATGAGTGCTAACGATGGTCCATAGTGACGTATTCCCGAGGATCAGTCCACTGCCACCGGCACGCGGTGACCGACGCCACGTGCGACGGTGCGGCTGTGCGGCCGCACCGCGAGGTGTGAGCGCAGCGCCAGCACGGTCGCCAGGGCGAGCAGCGTGCCGCCCATCGGCACCAGGAACCCGGCGCCCTCCCGGAAACCGTCCTCCAGCTGTCCGGCGACCGTGACGCCCGCCGCCTGGCCGAGCGCGACCGCGCCGGTCAGCCAGGTGAAGGCCTCGGTGCGGGCGCCGGCCGGAACCAGGCCCTCGACCAGGGTGTAGCCGGTGATCAGGGCGGGCGCGATGCACATCCCGACGAGCAGACCGAGGCCGGCCAGGACGAGCACCGAGTCGGCGGCCCACAGGCCGGACGCGGTCAGCGCGAGGGCGACGTACCCGACGACCAGGCGCCGCTGCGGGGCGACCTTCCAGGCGACGGCGCCGCAGACCAGGCCGGAGAGCATGTTGCCCGCGGCGAAGGTGCCGTACAGGACGCCGTTCATGCCCGGTTCGCCGATCGACTCGGAGAACGCGGCCAGCGAGACCTGCATACCGCCGAAGACGGAACCGATGCCGAGAAAGGCCACGATCAGGACCCGCACCCCGGGGATGCGCAGTGCGGAACCGTGCTCCACGCGTGCGTGCCCGTCGACGGCGACCGGCGGCTGTGTGCTCTTCTGCGCGGCGAACAGCAGACCGCCGATCAGTGTGAGCGATGCCTCGGTCACCAGGCCCGCGGCCGGGTGGACGGCCGTGCACAGAGCGGTGGCCAGCAGCGGGCCGACGACGAAGGTCAGCTCGTCGGTGACGGACTCGAACGCGGCCGCGGTGGGCATCAGGGGCGAGTCCTTGAGCTTCACGCCCCAGCGGGCCCGCACCATGGGGCCGATCTGCGGCTGCGAGGCGCCCGTGGGTACGGCGGCGACGAGCAGCGCCCACAGAGGCGCGTGGGACAGCGCGAGCACGGTCAGGACCAGGCCCGACAGCGAGTGCACGAGCACGCCCGGGATGAGTACGGCGCGCTGTCCGTAGCGGTCGGCGAGCCGGCCGGTGCAGGGCGCGAACAGTGCCATGGAGACACCGGTGACGGCCGCGGCGGCGCCGGCCGCGCCGTACGAGCCGGTGGTGTGCTGCACGAGCAGCACGATGGAGACGGTGAGCATCCCGAACGGCTGGCGTGCCGCGAAGCCGGGGAGCAGTAACGTCCAGGCGCCGCGCGTGCGCAGCAGTTGCCCGTAGCCGGGACGGGAGGTGACCGTGGATGCCACGGCCCGTGCCTTTCTGCCGCCTGGTAGCGCGGCCCCCATTGTCCGGGGCGGCACCGAGAGCTGTCCTCTTGCGCCGACTGCGGTAGATGCCGTCGCCCACTGCGGGGGCGCCCCAGCCGCCATACGGTCGCGCCAGCACTGCGTCAGGCAGAGGTGGTTCGATCGGAATGCGCCTTCATCATACAGGGATCAAGTCTGATGAGCCTGTGAAAACGAGCACCATGGATGCGTTCACCTGCGATGGGTGGGGGAGTGAACCGTGTGAAACGCGCCCTTAACGCCCGGTGCCGCCGCCGTCCGTGCCCAGCCACCCGGCCAGCTTGCCGCCGTGTCCCACGGCGCGCAGCCGCCGTTCGGCCGCGTCCCGGACCGGATCGGTGGCGACCACGAGGAGCTCGTCGCCCCGTCGCAGCACGGTCGTTGGCAACGGTACGAACGACTTTCCCTCGCGTACGACCAGGGTGACCGCGGCCCCGGCCGGCAGGCGCAGTTCGGCGACCTCGACGCCGTGCATCCTCGATCCCTTGGGGATCGCGACGGACAGCAGGTGTCCGCTCAGCCGCTCCAGGGGGGCCGATTCGATGCCGAGGTCGGCGGCCTCGGCCTCCCCGCCCAGGCTCAGCTTGCGGGCGAGCCACGGCAGGGTCGGCCCCTGGACGAGGGTGTAGACGACGACCAGGACGAAGACGAGGTTGAAGATCCGGCGGCTGGCCTCGACACCCTCCACCATGGGGATCGTCGCGAGCACGATGGGTACGGCGCCGCGCAGTCCGGCCCAGGACATGAGGGTCTGCTCCTGCCAGGGCACCCGGAACGGCGTGAGGCAGAGCACCACGCTCAGCGGGCGGGCCACCATCGTCAGGACCAGTCCAATGGCCAGCGCGGGCAGGATGTCGTCGCCCAGCTCGTGCGGGGTGACCAGCAGGCCGAGCAGGACGAACATGCCGATCTGGGCGATCCAGCCGAGCCCGTCGGCGAAGCCGCGGGTGGCGGGCCAGTGCGGCAGCTTCGCGTTGCCCATCGCCATCGAGGCGAGGTAGACGGCGAGGAAGCCGCTGCCGTGTGCCATCGCGCCCGCCGCGTACGCCGTGACGGCGATCGCCATGACGGCGATCGGGTAGAGGCCGGAGGCGGGCAGCGCCACGTGCCTGAGGCCCCAGGAGCCCAGCCAGCCCACCGCGATGCCGATGGCGGCGCCGATGGCCAGTTCGAGAATTATCTTGCCGATCAGCAGGTACCAGTGCTCGACCGGGCCCGCGGTGGAGAAGGAGACCACCAGGATGACCACGGGAGCGTCGTTGAAGCCGGACTCGGCCTCCAGGGTGCCCGTCACGCGCGCGGGGAGGGGAATCTTCCGCAGCACCGAGAAGACCGCCGCGGCGTCCGTCGAGGACACCACCGCGCCGATGATGAGCGCCTGGCGCCATTCCAGGTCGATCAGATAGTGCGCGGCCGTCGCCGTGACCCCCACGCTCACCGCGACCCCCACCAGCGCCAGCGCGGAGGCGGCCGGCAGGGCCGGCTTGATCTCCTTCCACTTCGTGCCGAGGCCGCCCTCGGCCAGGATCACGACGAGGGCCGCGTATCCGATGACCTGGGTGAGTTCGGCGTTGTTGAAGTGGATGTCGCCGATGCCGTCCTGGCCCATGGCGATGCCGATCCCCAGGTACACGAGCAGGCTGGGGAGCCCGCTGCGCGAGGAGATCCGGACCGCTGCCACGGCGACGAGCAGGACGAGCGAGCAGACGAGCAGGAGCTGGTTGAGGTCGTGGACAGTCAGCGGCCGTTCCCTTCCCTGGCTTCCGCGCTTCACGCGCGCGGGAGCTCACGTACATAGGACACGAAGCGGCGGTTCTCCGCACCCAAGTACTTCGTTACCTTACCTAACTCTTGACGATTTCTTGACGCTCCCCGAGGTGTGAGCGAACGTTCGTCCGTTCTGGTTCCCGACTCCGCGTCAAGGGCCCCTGGGCGCTGCGCCTATGGTTGCTCCAGCGTTCAGTCAAAAGCACAGCCCGCCCTGCCGCTCGCGTTAGGACAGCAAGGACAGCGATGCCCCCCAACACCACCGCCTCTTCGGGCCAGAAGCCCGGCAAGTCCGGCAGGAAAAAGGGGCGCAAAGCCCGTCTGTTCGTCCTCGTGCTGGTGCTGGCCATCATCGGAGGCGTCGCCTACGGGGCGTACTGGTCCGTCAGCACTGTCCGAGCCTCCTTCCCGCAGACGGCGGGCTCGATCACGCTCGAGGGCCTGTCGGGGCCGGTCGAGGTGAAGCGCGACGGCTACGGCATCCCGCAGATCTACGCCGACTCCGACGCGGACCTGTTCATGGCGCAGGGCTACGTCCAGGCGCAGGACCGGTTCTACGAGATGGACGTGCGCCGTCACATGACCTCCGGGCGCCTGTCGGAGATGTTCGGCAAGGGCCAGGTCAAGAACGACGAGTTCCTGCGCACCCTGGGCTGGGACCGGGTCGCCGAGGAGGAGTACGACAAGACGCTGTCGGCGTCCACGAAGAACTACCTCCAGGCGTACGCCAAGGGAGTCAACGCCTACCTCCAGGGCAAGGACGGCAAGGAGATCTCCCTGGAGTACGCGGCCCTCGGTTTCGAGAACGACTACAAGCCCGAGGCGTGGACCCCGGTCGACTCGGTCGCGTGGCTGAAGGCCATGGCCTGGGACCTGCGCGGCAACATGCAGGACGAGATCGACCGCGCCCTGATGACCAGCCGCCTCGGCCCCCAGCAGATCGCGGACCTGTACCCGCAGTACCCGTACAGCCGGAACCAGACGATCGTCCAGCAGGGTCAGTACGACGAGCTCACCTCGACGTTCGAGGGAAGCGGCGGCACGTCCGGCGACGAGACCTCCACGAGCGACGCCGGTGGCACCGTGACGGGCACCCAGTCGTCCACGGCCGGTTCCGCCCTCGAGAGCCAGCTGTCGGGCCTCCAGAACGTCCTGGACGACGTCCCCACGGCCGTCGGCGTGAACGGCAACGGCATCGGCTCGAACTCCTGGGCGGTGGCCGGGGAGTACACCATCACCGGCAAGCCGCTGCTGGCCAACGACCCGCACCTGTCGGCCTCGCTGCCGTCCGTCTGGTACCAGATGGGCCTGCACTGCCGCACCGTCTCCAGCAAGTGCCAGTACGACGTCAGCGGCTACACCTTCGCCGGAATGCCCGGCGTGATAATCGGCCACAACCAGGACATCGCCTGGGGCATGACCAACTCCGGTGTCGACGTCACCGACCTCTACCTGGAGAAGCTGTCCGGCGCCGGCTACCTGTACGACGGCAAGGTGAAGCCCTTCACCACCCGCGAGGAGACCATCAAGGTCGCCGGCGGTGAGTCCAAGAAGATCGTCGTCCGGGAGACCAACAACGGACCCCTGCTGTCCGACCGTAACGACGAGCTGGTGAAGGTCGGCAAGAAGGCCGCCGTCGGCACCTCCGCGCCCGACCGCGGAGACGGCTACGGCATCGCGCTGCGCTGGACCGCGCTGGATCCGGGCACCTCCATGGACGCCGTCTTCGCGATGGACAAGGCGAGCGACTGGACCGGCTTCCGCAAGGCCGCCGCCCTGTTCGACGTGCCCTCGCAGAACCTGGTCTACGCCGACACCGAGGACAACATCGGCTACACGCTGCCCGGGAAGATCCCCACGCGCGCGGAGGGCGACGACGGCTCCATCCCGGCGCCGGGCTGGGACTCCAAGTACGAGTGGACCGGCTACATCAAGCAGGACGAGCTGCCCTACGAGTACAACCCGGAACGCGGCTACATCGTCACCGCCAACCAGGCCGTGATCGACAAGGACAAGTACCCCTACACGCTCACCACGGACTGGGGCTACGGCACCCGCAGCCAGCGCATCACCGACCTGATCGAGTCGAAGATCAAGGGCGGCGGCAAGATCTCCACCGACGACATGCGCCAGATGCAGCTGGACAACAGCAGCGAGATCGCCAAGCTGCTGGTGCCCAAGCTGCTGAAGATCAACGTCGACGACCCCGACGTCCGCGCGGCCCAGGAACTCCTCGAGGGCTGGGACTACACCCAGGACGCCGACTCGGCGGCGGCCGCGTACTTCAACTCGGTCTGGCGCAACATCCTCAAGCTCGCCTTCGGCAACAAGCTGCCCAAGGAGCTGCGCGTCGAGGGACAGTGCCTGTGGGTCGATCCCGTCAGCACCACCGCACCCGTCGACGAGACCGGCAAGGTGCTCGAGTGCGGTCAGCGTGACGCCGACCAGGCGCAGCCCGACGGCGGCGACCGCTGGTTCGAGGTGGTCCGCAACCTGATGGACGACGAGAAGAGCGACTGGTGGACGACGCCCGAGTCGCGCAACCGCATCGGCGCCGCCAAGAACCGCGACAAGCTGTTCGAGCGCGCCATGATCGACGCCCGCTGGGAGCTGACCGCCAAGCTCGGCAAGGACATCGACACCTGGAGCTGGGGCCGGCTGCACCGCCTGTTCCTGAAGAACCAGACCCTGGGCACCGACGGCCCCGGTTTCCTGCAGTACATGCTCAACCGCGGCCCCTGGAAGCTCGGCGGCGGCGAGGCGGCGGTCAACGCGACCGGCTGGAACGCGGCCGGCGGCTACGACGTCGTCTGGGTGCCGTCGATGCGCATGGTGGTCAACCTCGACGACCTCGACAAGTCGAAGTGGATCAACCTCACCGGCGCCTCCGGGCACGCGTACAGCGCCCACTACATCGACCAGACGGGCAAGTGGGTCAAGGGTGAACTGCTGGACTGGTCCTTCTCGTCCAAGGCGGTCGACGACAACACGAGCGACACGCTGGAACTGAAGCCGAGCGGCTGACGCGACATCGTCCGAACGGCCCTCCACGCGCGCGTGGAGGGCCGTTCGGCGTTTCACGTTTCAGGAACCGTGCCGGAAGCGCCGCACCCCCGACGGCGTCACCACCGCGTCCACCGGCCGGTCGTGCGCCTCTGCGGGCACGCGCTCGACGACCTCGGAGTCGTACAGCAGCACCACCAGGGCGGGATGCATGCCCACGCGCTCCAGACGGGCGAGCACACGGTCGTACGACCCCCCGCCGCGCCCCAGACGCATCCCGCGCGCGTCGACCGCCAGGCCCGGCAGCAGCACGGCGTCGGCCAAGGCCACGGCGTCCGGGCCCAGACGCTGCCCGGTGGGCTCGAAGAGGGCCATCTTCCCGCCGTGTTGGACGCGCGCGAGGGAGCCCTCCCCGGTGTACGCGCCCCAGTCCAGGTCGTTGTCCGGGAGAAGCGCCGGAAGCAGGACCCGCACGCCCCGCGCGCGCAGCGCGTCCAGCAGCGCGAGCGTCCCGGGTTCGCTCCCCACGGAGACGTACGCCGCCACCGTGCGCGCCCGCGCCAGCTCGGGCAGCTCCAGTGCCCGCCCGGCCAGCGCGACGGCGGCTTCCCGCACGTCATCGGCCGTCAACGTGTTCCTCACAGCGAGGATCTCTTGCCGCAACATACGCTTGTCAGGCTCGGTCGGACGTTCGACGGGACTCAAAGGTTGCACCCGTACCCTTCCAATACGCTCATATGAGAGCCAATTAACCGGAGCCTCAGATTCCCTGCAAAGACACCGGATAAGGTTGCGGGCATGACTCAGTCGCACCCTCGGATCAGCAAGGCTGTCATTCCCGCAGCAGGTCTCGGCACCCGGTTCCTGCCGGCCACCAAGGCCACTCCCAAGGAGATGCTGCCGGTCGTCGACAAGCCGGCGATCCAGTACGTGGTCGAGGAGGCCGTGTCCGCCGGCCTCGACGACGTCCTCATGATCACAGGCCGCAACAAGCGCCCCCTCGAGGACCACTTCGACCGCAACTACGAGCTTGAATCGGCTCTTCAGAAGAAGGGCGACGCCGACCGGCTCGCCAAGGTGCAGGAGTCCAGCGACCTCGCGACCATGCACTACGTCCGCCAGGGCGACCCCAAGGGCCTCGGCCACGCCGTGTTGTGCGCCGCCCCGCACGTCGGACACGAGCCCTTCGCGGTCCTCCTCGGCGACGACCTGATCGACCCGCGGGACCCGCTGCTCAAGCGGATGGTCGAGGTCCAGGAGCAGCACGGCGGCAGCGTCATCGCCCTCATGGAGGTCGCCCCCGAGCAGATCCACCTCTACGGCTCCGCGGCCGTGGAGGAGACCGAGGACAGCGACGTCGTCAAGGTGAGCGGCCTGGTCGAGAAGCCCGACCCGGCGGACGCCCCGTCCAACTACGCAGTCATCGGCCGCTACGTCCTCGATCCGCACATCTTCGACATACTCCGCAAGACCGAGCCCGGCCGCGGCGGCGAGATCCAGCTCACCGACGCCCTCCAGCAGCTCGCCGAGGACGAGAAGGTCGGCGGCCCCGTGCACGGCGTCGTCTTCAAGGGCCGCCGCTACGACACCGGCGACCGCGGCGACTACCTGCGTGCCATTGTCAGACTCGCATGCGAACGTGAGGACCTGGGCCCGGACTTCCGGACCTGGCTTCGCAGTTACGTAGCCGAGGAGATGTAGCAACGTTGAGCAGCGCCGCGCCCCGCACCACCGGCCAGGACCAGCTGTGGTCGGTGGACGAGCACCTGGACGACATCCTCGCGACCGTCCGCCCCCTCGAACCCATCGAGCTGCAACTCCTCGACGCCCAGGGCTGCGTCCTGGTCGAGGACGTCACGGTGCCGGTCTCCCTGCCGCCGTTCGACAACAGCTCCATGGACGGGTACGCGGTGCGGGTCGCGGATGTCGCGGGCGCGAGCGAGGAGTTCCCGGCGGCCCTGGAGGTCGTCGGGGACGTCGCGGCGGGCCAGGCCGACCTGCTGCACGTGGGGCCCGGCCAGGCCGCCCGCATCATGACGGGCGCCCCACTGCCGCCCGGCGCCGAGACCGTCGTCCCCGTGGAGTGGACCGACGGCGGCCTCGGCGAGGGCCCGGTGACCGGAATGCGCGCCCGCGCCCTGTCACCCGACGGCGCCGAGGGACACGTGCACGTGTACCGGCCTGCCGAGGCACGCGCGCACGTGCGCGCCAAGGGCAGTGACGTGCGGGCCGGGGACCGCGCCCTGGAAGCGGGCACCGTCCTCGGCCCGCCGCAGATCGCCCTGCTCGCCGCGATCGGCCGCGCCACCGTACGCGTACGCCCGCGCCCGCGCGTGGTCGTCATGTCCACCGGCAGCGAACTCGTCCAGCCCGGCGAGGAACTCGGCAGCGGCCAGATCTACGACTCCAACAGCTTCGCCCTCACCGCCGCCGCCATCGACGCCGGCGCCATCGCCTACCGGGTCGGCGCCGTCGCCGACGACGCCGTAACGCTCCGTTCGACGATCGAGGACCAGCTCGTCCGCGCCGACCTCATGGTCACCACGGGCGGGGTGAGCGTCGGGGCGTACGACGTCGTCAAGGAGGCGCTGTCGTACGTCGGCGACGAGGACGAGCCCGGCAGCGGCATCGAGTTCCGCAAGCTGGCCATGCAGCCCGGCAAGCCCCAGGGCTTCGGCTCCATCGGCCCCGACCACACACCGCTGCTGGCCCTGCCCGGCAACCCCGTGTCGTCGTACGTCTCCTTCGAGCTGTTCGTCCGCCCCGCGATCCGCACCCTGATGGGGCTCGACGACGTCCACCGGCCGACCACCAGGGCGACCCTCACCTCCGGCAAGGCGCTGACCTCGCCGAAGGGCCGCCGGCAGTTCCTGCGCGGGACGTACGCCGACGGCGCGGTCACCCCGGTCGGCGGCGCCGGATCCCACCTGGTCGCGGCCCTCGCGCACGCGGACGCGCTGATCGTCGTCCCCGAGGACGTGGAGTCCGTGGAGCCCGGCACCGAGGTCGAGGTCGTCCTGCTCGGCTGAGCACTCCTGGTTGGCGGTACCGTGTCGCGCACAGCAGGCCCACGCGCCGCACCGCGCCGGGCCCGGACCGGGAGCGCCACACAGCATGACAGTGCCTTCCCGGGGGGAGACCCCCGGACCTTCTGCGCAGGACCGACTGACCCATATCGACGAGGCGGGCGCGGCCCGCATGGTCGACGTGTCCGGGAAGGACGTGACCGCGCGCACCGCCCGCGCCAGCGGCCGCGTCCTGGTCTCGCCCCGCGTGATCGAGCTGCTGCGTGGTGAGGGCGTCCCCAAGGGCGACGCCCTGGCCACCGCGCGGATCGCGGGCATCATGGGCGCCAAGCGCACCCCTGATCTGATCCCGCTGTGCCACCCCTTGTCGGTGTCCGGTGTGAAACTGGACCTGAGAGTCGCGGACGACGCCGTGGAGATCCTGGCCACGGTGAAGACGACGGACCGCACGGGCGTCGAGATGGAAGCCCTCACCGCCGTCTCCGTCGCCGCGCTCACCGTGATCGACATGATCAAGGCGGTCGACAAGGGAGCGGTCATCACGGACGTCAGGGTGGAAGAGAAGACGGGCGGCAAGTCGGGCGACTGGAGCCGGGCATGACGTATCGCGCCCTCGTGATCACCGCATCCAACCGCGCCGCCGCCGGGGTCTACCAGGACAAGGGCGGCCCGCTGATCGCCGACGGCCTCAGGGGCTTCGGCTTCACCGTCGAGGGCCCGCAGGTCGTGCCCGACGGCGACCCCGTGGAGGCCGCCCTGCGCGCCGGCGTCGACGCGGGGTACGACGTGATCGTCACCACCGGCGGCACCGGCATCTCACCCACCGACCGCACCCCCGAGGCGACCCGCCGGGTCATCGACCACGAGGTGCCGGGCATCGCGGAGGCCATCCGGGCGTTCGGACGGGAGAAGGTGCCGACGGCGGTGCTCTCCCGGGGCTTGGCCGGAGTTGCCGGGCGGACCTTGATCGTCAACCTGCCGGGTTCTTCCGGCGGGGTGAAGGACGGACTGGCCGTCCTGGAGCCCCTGCTGGCGCACGCCGTCGACCAGATCCGCGGCGGCGATCACCCCAGACCCGCCGCCAGTAGTGGGGGTGCGAGCTGAACAGCCCATCCTGGCCCGTCGTGCTCGTGGACGGCGATGTCGTCCTGAGGCCGATAAAGATGCGCGACCAGCGGGCCTGGCGCGAGGTCAACCGGCGCAACCGGGACTGGCTGCGGCCCTGGGAGGCGACGATCCCGCCGCCCACGCCCAGCGGGCCCATCGCGCACCGGCCGACCTACCGCCAGATGGTCCGGCATCTGCGGGCCGAGGCGAACGCGGGCCGGATGCTCCCGTTCGTCATCGAGTACCAGGGGCGACTGGTCGGACAACTGACCGTCGCCGGAATCACCTGGGGCTCGATGTGCTCGGGCCATGTCGGTTACTGGGTCGACGAGTCGGTGGCCGGCCGCGGAGTGATGCCGACATCCGTGGCGCTCGCCGTGGACCACTGTTTCCGAGCCGTCGGACTGCACCGCATCGAGGTCTGTATTCGCCCCGAGAACGGGCCCAGTCGCCGGGTCGTGGAGAAACTCGGATTCCGCGAGGAGGGGCTGCGCCCGCGCTATCTCCACATCGACGGCGCCTGGCGCGACCACCTCGTCTTCGCACTCACCGCGGAAGAGGTGCCCGACGGGTTGCTGAGGCGCTGGCAGCGGGCACGATCCAGGAGCACGCCCCACGACAATCCCGCATAGCCGGGAAATTGAATAAGTGTTCGAAATTGATCGGCGGATGACCGCCTCAGGGCGTTGAATTCGCTACCTGGGCGACCTGTTGATCGCATCGGTCACAAAAAAAGCTCGAAATATCAGCCAGATCGTGCGACACACCGGCTCAATTGGCAGATGGCCTCACGCAAACCCCTCTACCGTGTGAGGCGTGAGCAGCAGCGGCCTCATCTACGCAGTCATTGTCGGGGCCTGGGCCGCCTACTTGGTGCCGATGTGGCTCCGTAGGCAGGACGAGCTGAACGAGGCCCGTCCGACGGAACGCTTCAGCACAGCCATCCGGTTGCTGTCCGGACGGGCGGGGATGGAGCGCCGATACGCCAAGGACCTGCGGGCGCGCTCCACCGAAGAGGGGGAGCCCAGCGCCCTGGACCCGGGAGCGGCCACCGATTCGGTGGACGTCCGGGCCTTCGCCATGCCTCCGACCCGGCCACAGACACAAGCGACGGTCCAGGCACAGGCGCCCGCACGGCAGGAACAAGTACGCGAACAGGTTCGTGAGCAAGTGCGTGAACCGGAGCGCGAACAGGTTCGTGAGCAGGTGCGTGAACCGGAGCGCGCATCCGACAGCGCGCCGCCCGCGCGTAAACGCGTACCGGTTCCCCGGCGCACGCCCTCCGAAGAAGCGGCCGCGGCGCGCGCCCGGCGTACGAAGGTGCTCGCGCGCCGGCGGCGTACGACGGTCATGCTCTTCATCGCCTTCTCGCTCGGCGCGATCGTCGCCGCGGTCGGCGGGCTCGCCTTCCTGTGGGCGCCCGGCGTGCCCGCGGTCCTGCTCAGTGGGTACATCGCGTACCTGCGCTCCCAGGAACGCAGACGCTTCGCCTACCAGATGGACCGGCGCCAGGCCGAGGCCGCCGCGCAGCGACTGCGCGAGCGCACCCGCCAGCCCCGCCGCCGCGCCGCCGTCGATGCCGGCGCCGACTCCGAGGAGCCGGACGAAGGGCCCGAGCCGGAGACGGACCCCGGGATGTCGGCGCTCGCCGCGGACCGGCGTGCGCTCGTCGAGCAGACCGACCACGCGGAGTGGGTCGACCAGCAGCGGGAGCGCCAGCAGCGGCCCGCGCACGGTGACAGCTGGGACCCGGTGCCGGTGCCGTTGCCGACGTACGTGACCGCGCCGGTCGCTCCGCGGGCCACCTCCGACGTGGACCTCGGCGCCCCGGACGCGTGGAGTTCGGCGCGGTCCAGTGCCGTCACGCCCGAGCAGGAGGCGCGGCCCGGTGCGCGGGACGCGGGAGCGGAGGAACAGGCCGCCGACGCGGACGACAAACCGGCGGCCGACGGTCGCAGTGACGCCCGTCGCGCCGCCTCCGCCCGTCGCGCCCGTGAGCGTGGCCGTACGCCGCTGTTCGACCAGTACGAGGACGGGGACCGGCCGCGGGCCGCGAACGAGTGACCCGAGGTGTTTGACCAGCCCAGGAACGGATTTCCAAGCACCCGGACGGGGATGCTAGAGTTTCACTCGTTGCAAGGGCCTGTGGCGCAGTCTGGTAGCGCACCTCGTTCGCATCGAGGGGGTCTGGGGTTCAAATCCCCACAGGTCCACCGCAACGACTGTTCCGGGTAACCCGGGGGCAGTTGACGAGATCCCGTCCGATCTGACCGATCGGGCGGGATCTTTGTGTTTCGCCTCGCCAATCGCCTTTTCAGGCCCGCCGGTTGGCGGCCGAGACGCGCTGCGTCAGGCGCCTCAGGGCCAGCGAGGCAGGGGCCGATGCGCTCGGTGGTGGCGACGTACTCGTCCTCGGTGTCGGTTGGCGACCAAGGCGTCGAATCAAGTGAGTATCAGGGAGGGTGGAGGATCTCGTGCATCCCTTCCGGAAAGCCGTCGAGACCGCCGACATGGACGCGGTGGCCGCCCTGCTGGCGGAGAACGTCGTCTTCACCAGTCCGGTCGTCTTCAAGCCGTACGGGGGCAGGGCGATCACCGCCGCGATCCTGCGCGCCGTGTCGCAGGTCTTCGAAGACTTCACCTACACCCGGGAGATCGCGAACCCCGACGGGCGCGACCACGCCTTCGTCTTCACCGCGACCGTCGACGGCAAGCAGCTCACGGGCTGCGACTTCCTGCACTTCGACGAGGACGGCAGGATCGACGACTTCATGGTCATGGTCCGTCCGCTCTCGGCGGCCCGGGCCCTCTCCGAGGCCATGGGCGCACGGTTCGAGCAGATCGCCGAGGAAGCCGCCGGGGCCGAGTGACTGCCGCCGTCCAGGCGGCGGCAGCCTCATGACGACTGGGCGGCGCTACGGCGCTACAGCTCCTTGGCGAAGCACCGGCTCGACTCGAAGTGCCGGTAGTAGCCGAACTTGCCGCACGGCTCGTACCCGCTGGACGTGTAGAGGGCGATCGCCTCCGGCTGCTCGGTGCCGGTCTCCAGGACCATGCGTCTGCGGCCGGCCGCGCGGGCGTCCTCCTCCAGCGCGGCCAGCATGCGGCGGGCCAGGCCGCGGCCGCGCATCGCGTCTATGACGTACATCCGCTTGACCTCGGCGTCCCCGTCCAGGTTGCCCTCGCCGTTGGTGTCCTGGCAGCGCCAGCCGCCCGTGGCGACGGGGGTGCCGTCCTCGTCGTACGCGATGAGGTAGATGCCGTTCGGCGGGTCGAAGTCCGACGGGTCCAGGGGCGTGGCGTCGCCGCCGTCGCCGTAGCGCAGGTGGTACTCGGCCTGGACCTGGTCGTTGAGCTTGACGGCGTCCGGGTGGTCGAAGGGGACGCGGCGGATATCCATACTGATCACCGTATATTAATTCATACTCGAACAAGGGCTCGGTCCAGTGTGCCGGTATCGTGCCGGGGTGCTCACTGTGACTTCAGCCAATGTGAACGGACTGCGCGCCGCCGCGAAGAAGGGCTTCGTGGAGTGGCTCGCGGAGACCTCCGCCGACGTGCTCTGCCTCCAGGAGGTGCGCGCGGAGCCGCAGCAGCTGCCCGAGCACGTCCGTACGCCCGGCGGCTGGCACGTCGTCCACGCACCCGCCGCCGCGAAGGGCCGCGCCGGCGTCTCCCTCTATACGCGCCGCGAGCCGGACCGCGTCCGGGTCGGCTTCGGTTCGGCCGAGTTCGACGGCAGCGGGCGCTATGTCGAGGCCGACCTGCCCGGCGTCACCGTCGCCTCCCTCTACCTGCCCTCCGGCGAGGTCGGCACCGTGCGCCAGGACGAGAAGGTCCGCTTCATGGACGAGTTCCTCGCCTATCTCAAGGACCTGCGCGAGCGCGCCGCCGCCGACGGCCGCGAGGTCCTCGTCTGCGGTGACTGGAACATCGCCCACCGGCAGGCCGACCTCAAGAACTGGCGGGCGAACCAGAAGAGTTCCGGGTTCCTGCCGGAGGAGCGGGAGTGGCTGGGGCGGGTCTTCGACCCGGCGGAGGGCGGGTACGTCGACGTCGTGCGGGCGCTGCATCCGGACGTCGAGGGGCCGTACACGTGGTGGTCGTACCGGGGGCGGGCTTTCGACAACGATTCAGGGTGGCGCATCGACTACGAAGTGGCGACGCCGGGTCTCGCGGCCAAGGCGGTCAAGGGGTACGTGGAGCGCGCGGCCACGCATGACGAACGGTGGTCCGACCATGCGCCGGTGACCGTGGTCTACGACCTCTAGTCCCGTTGACCTCTAGTCCCGCTTCCGCATCCGCCGGTCCAGCGCCAGCGACAGCTCCGCCTCCACCACGCTCCGTGCCAGGGGGCGCAGGCGTTGGAGGTCTTCCGCGGGGGCGTGGCGCAGGATCACCTCGGCGAAGAGCTCGGCGAGGGCGTCGGTGTGTTCGCGGACGCGTTTGCCCGCGTCGAGGACCTCGGCCAGGGGGATGCCCTCGCGGACCAGGGCCGAGGAGACGTCCAGGAGGCGCCGGCTGATGTGGACGATCTCGTCGCCGTCGGTGCCGAGGTAGCCGAGCTCCAGGGCGGCGGCGAAGTTCTCGGGGGTGACCTCGCCCTCGAAGCGGGCGGCGAGTTCCTCGGGGGTGAGGCGGACCGGTTCCTCCTCGGTGGGGGTGTCCACGCCGAGGAGTTCGCCGACGTTGCGGCCGTGTTCGAAGGCCTCCGCCAGCTCCGCGATGCTGCTCAGGGTGTGGCCGCGTTCCAGCAGCGCCGCGATGGTGCGCAGGCGGGCCAGGTGGTGGTCGTCGTACCAGGCGATACGGCCCTCGCGGCGGGGCGGCGCGATGAGTTTGCGTTCGCGGTAGAAGCGCAGGGTGCGTACGGGGATGCCGGCCAGTCGTGCCAGTTCCTCCATGCGGTATTCGCGCTTCTCCGTCACGTGCGCAGCCTATGTCGTACCCTCAGTAACTTTCCTGTGGTGGGCCCCTACCCATCAGTACGGAGCTGCTCTACTCTCCCCATTGCGCCAGTGTTCACTGGCGGAGTTCAAGGCGATGCGTGGAGGCTTCGGGATGGCCGAGCACGAGCACGAACATGTCCGGGTGGCGGTGATCGGGTCGGGGTTCGGCGGACTCGGGGCCGCCGTACGGCTGCGGCGCGAGGGTGTCACCGACTTCGTCGTCCTGGAGCGGGCCGGCAGTGTCGGCGGCACCTGGCGGGACAACACCTATCCGGGGTGCGCCTGCGATGTGCCGTCCCACCTGTACTCGTTCTCCTTCGCGCCCAACCCCGACTGGCCGCGCACCTTCTCCGGACAGGGACACATCCGCGCCTACCTGGAGCACGTCGCCGACGTCTTCCGGCTGCGCCCGCACATCCGCTTCGACTCCGAGGTCAAGACGATGACCTGGAACACGGACCGGCTGTGCTGGGACATCGAGACGGCCGCCGGCCCGCTCTCCGCGGACTTCGTCGTCTCCGCCACCGGCCCGCTGTCCGACCCGCGCATCCCGGACATCCCGGGGCTCGACACCTTCCCCGGCAACGTCTTCCACTCGGCCCGCTGGGACCACGACTACGACCTGCGCGGCAAGCGGGTCGCCATGGTCGGCACCGGCGCCTCCGCGATCCAGATCGTGCCGGCCGTCCAGCCCCTCGCCGCGAAGCTCACCCTCTTCCAGCGCACCCCGCCCTGGGTGCTTCCCCGCGTCGACCGGGCGATCACCGGGGCCGAGCGCCGGCTGCACCGGCGGCTGCCGGTGACCACCCAGCTCCGGCGCGGACTCCTGTGGGGCATCCGGGAGTTGCAGGTCCAGCTGTTCACCAAGCGCCCCGACGAACTGGGCCTGGTCGAGACGGTGGCCAAGCGGAACATGGCCCGCTCCATCAAGGACCCGGCCCTGCGCGCCAAGCTGACGCCCGGCTACCGCATCGGCTGCAAGCGGATCCTGCTGTCCAGCGAGTACTACCCGGCGCTCGCCAGGCCCAATGTGGACGTCGTCGCGAGCGGCCTGAGCGAGGTCCGCGGCCGGGCCGTCGTCGCCGCCGACGGCACCGAGGCCGAGGTCGACGCGATCGTCTTCGGTACGGGCTTCCACGTCACGGACATGCCGATCGCCGACCGGGTGGTGGGCGCGGACGGGCGTACGCTCGCCGAGGCCTGGGCGGCGGGCGGGATGGAGGCGCTGCGGGGCGCCTCGGTGCCCGGATTCCCCAACTGGATGACCGTCATCGGGCCCAACACCGGTCTCGGGAACTCGTCCATGATCCTCATGATCGAGTCGCAGCTGAACTACATGGCCGACTACGTACGGCAGTTGGACGTCCTCGGCGGCCGGGTCGCCCTCGACGCCCGCCCGAGCGCCCTGCACGCGTGGAACCGGCGGGTGCAGGAGCGCATGAAGCGCACGGTGTGGAACACCGGCTGCGAGAGCTGGTACCTGGACGCCAACGGCCGCAACACCACCATCTGGCCGGGAACCACGACCGAGTTCCGGCGGGTGACGCGGCGGGTGGACCTGAGCGAGTACGAGGTGCTGCGGACGGAAGCCGTGAAGAAGGCCGAGGTCAGCGCATGAGCCGCCTTCTCCACGTCTCCTCCGGTCCCTACGCCCCGCCCGTCCCCGCCCGCGAACTCACCGCCGTCTCCGCCGACGGCGCCCGTCTGCACGTCGAGGTGCACGGACCCGAGGGTGCGCCGGCCGTCGTCCTCGTCCACGGCTGGACCTGCTCGACCGCCTTCTGGGCGGCCCAGATACGGGAACTGGCCACCGACCACCGCGTGATCGCCTACGACCAGCGCGGCCACGGACGCAGCCCGGCGAGCCCCGCCTGCAGTACGGACACACTCGCCGACGACCTCGAAGCCGTACTGGAAGCGACCCTCGCGCCGGGGGAGAGGGCCGTGATCGCCGGTCACTCCATGGGCGGCATGACGGTGATGGCTGCCGCCGGGAGGGCCGGTGTCCGGGAGCACGCGGCGGCCGTCCTGCTGTGCAGCACGGGCTCGTCACGGCTGGTCGCCGAGTCGCTGGTGATACCGATCCGGGCGGGCCGGCTGCGGACCGCGCTGACCAAGCGGCTCCTCGGCTCGCGCGCCCCGCTCGGGCCGGTCACGCCACTCGCCCGGCGGATCCTCAAGTACGGGACGATGGGCGCCGGTTCGGCCCCGCACATGGTCGAGGCGTGCGCCCGGATCGTGCACGCCTGTCCGCGCAAGGTGCGGCACGCCTGGTCGGAGGTGCTCGGCCTGCTCGATCTCGACCACGGCGTACGGGCGTTGACGGCACCGACGGCCGTCCTGGTCGGCTCGGCCGACCGGCTGACACCCCCGGTGCAGGCCCGCGCGCTGGCCGCCGCACTGCCCGCCTGCCTGGGCCTCGCCGAACTGCCCGGCATCGGCCACATGACACCGGTCGAGGCGCCCGAGCCGGTCACCGGGAAGATCCGTGAACTCGTCGCGACGTACGCGCACATCAAGGAGGGCGCATGACCGGGGTCAGCCTCGAAGGACAGGTCGCCGTCGTCACCGGAGCCGCGCGCGGCGTCGGGGAGCTGCTGGCCCGGAAGCTGTCCGCGCGCGGCGCGAAGGTGGCGCTGGTCGGCCTGGAGCCGGACGCGCTCAAGCAGGTCGCCGAGCGGCTGCACGGCGACAGCGCCCACTGGTACGCCGACGTCACCGACCACGAGGCGATGGCCCGGGTCGCCGAGGAGGTCAAGGAGCGGTTCGGCAAGGTGGACATCGTCGTCGCCAATGCGGGTGTCGCCACCGGCGGTCCCTTCGTCGACTCCGATCCCGTGGCCTGGCGGCGGGTGATCGAGGTCAACCTGATCGGATCGGCGGTGACCGCGCGGGCGTTCCTGCCGGTGCTGATGGAAAGCCGCGGCTATCTGCTGCAGATCGCCTCGCTGGCCGCGATCACGCCGGCGCCGATGATGACGGCGTACTGCGCGTCCAAGTCGGGCGTGGAGGCGTACGCGCACAGTCTGCGCGGCGAAGTCGGCTACAGGGGCGTGCGGGTGGGAGTGGCGTACCTCTCGTGGACCGACACCGACATGGTGCGGGGCGCCGATCAGGACGACGTGATGCGGGAGTTGCGGCAGCGGCTGCCGTGGCCGTCGAACAAGACGTATCCGCTGGGGCCGGCGGTGGACCGGATCGTCGCCGGGATCGAGCGCCGGTCGAGCCATGTGTACGGCCAGTGGTGGCTGCGCGGGATGCAGGGGGTGCGCGGGTATCTGCCCGCGGTCGTCGGAACCGTCGGACAACGGGAGATGCGGCGGTTCGCCACCCGGCTGGAGGGCATCCGGACCGGGCTCGTCGGTGCAGGTGGGGCGGCCGATGAGGAGGCTCGCGCTACGCACCGTGACTGATCGACATGCGTGCGGTGACCGCCCGTGTGAATCTGGTCGAGGCCCCGCCAAGGGGCCCCAGACACCACCCACCACGGGAGTGAACCCACATGGGTATGAAGGACAAGTTCCAGGACAAGTCGGAGCAGTGGCAGGACCAGGCCAAGCAGAAGGCGCAGCAGGCCCGCGAGAAGGGCCAGGAGCGCGGCCAGGAGCCTGGCCGGGAGCGTGGCCGCCAGGGGCAGGACCCCATGCGTGAGCGTGACGAGGAGACGGAGCGGATGCGGCGCGAGGAAGAGGACCGCCTCGCGCAGGACTATGACGCGTAACCGCTGCGCTCGGCTTTAGCCGCTGACGTGGGGTGCCCTTCTTTTGGGAGGGTGCCCCACGTTTTTGCTTGCGTTGTTGGGTGCGTTGTCGGGTGCGGGTCGGTGGGGGCTGGTCGCGCCCACGCGGCGGAGCCGCATATCGATACAGCCCCGCGCCCCTAAGGGAAGCTGCCCTTCCCCCGATCAGAGGCGCGGGGGCAAATTGGGCCTTGCGTGGTTCGGGACGTTCGAGTGATCCGGGGGGGTTGCCGGGGGGTTGGTGTCCAAGAGGTCCAGGGCGAGTTTCACCGCGTCGTCCAGTTGGGCGTGGCGGCCCTCTGCCCAGTCCAGAGGGGTGCGTTGGACTTCGAGGTCGGGGGTGACGCCGTGGTTCTCGACGGACCAGCCGTACGCGTCGAACCAGGCCGCGTTCATCGGCACCGTGATCACCGTGCCGTCGCCCAGTTGGTGGCGGCCGGTCATGCCGACGACTCCGCCCCAGGTGCGCTGGCCGACGACCGGGCCGAGTTTCAGCAGCTTGAAGGCCGCCGTGATCATGTCGCCGTCCGACGCGGTCGCCTCGTCGGCCAGGGCGACCACCGGGCCGCGCGGGGCGTTGGAGGCGTACGACACCGGCTGGGCGTCCCGGGTCAGGTCCCAGCCCAGGATGCGGCGGGTCAGTTTCTCCACGACGAGTTCGCTGATGTGGCCGCCGGCGTTGCCGCGTACGTCGACGATCAGGGCGGGCCGGGACACCTCCATGCGCAGGTCGCGGTTGAACTGGGCCCAGCCGGAGCCGCCCATGTCGGGGATGTGCAGATAGCCGCAGCGTCCGCCGCTCAACTCGCGTACGACGGCCCGGCGTTTGGCCACCCAGTCCTGGTAGCGCAGGGGGCGCTCGTCGAGGAGCGGGACGACCGCCACGCGCCGCGCCCCTCCCTCGCCCTGGGCCGGGGCGAACGTCAGCTCCACCGTCGTACCGCCCGCTCCTGCGAGCAGGGGGTAGGGCCCGGTCACCGGATCCACCGGGCGGCCGTCGACGTGGGTGAGCACCGCGCCCTCCCGGATGCCCGTGCCGGCCAGCGGTGAACGTGCCTTGGAGTCGGAGGACTCGCCGGGCAGGATCCGCTTGACCATCCAGCCGTCGTCCCGGCGGACGAAGTTGGCGCCGAGGAGGCCCTGGCGGCGCTGGTAGTGCGCCGGGCCCTCGTTGCGGCGGGCGGCGGAGACGTAGGCGTGCGAGGTGCCGAGTTCGCCGAGCACCTCGCGCAGCAGGTCCGCGAACTCGTCGGGGGAGGCGACCCGTTCGACCAGCGGACGGTACTGGTCGAGCACCGCGTCCCAGTCGATGCCGCACATGCCGGGTTCCCAGAAGTAGGCGCGGATGAGCCGGCCGGCCTCGTCGTACGCCTGGCGCCACTCGGCGGCCGGGTCGGCCTCGTGCAGGATGCGCCGTGAGTCGATCCAGACCGTCGAGTCGCTGTCGCCGATCTCGTTGGAGGGCACCGCCCGCAGGTCGCCCTCGTCCACGACGACCAGCCGGGAGCCGTCGCCGCTGACCGCGAACCAGTCGAGGTGCTCGACGAGTTCGGTCTTCTTCGCCTTGGTGATGGTGAAGAACTCCAGGGTCGGCCGGCCGCTGGTGTCGTCCGGGTTGGCGAAGGTCTCGCCGAGCGCTCCCGAGATCGGCCAGCGCAGCCAGACCAGGCCGCCGCCCGCCACCGGGTACAGCGCCGAGTACTTGGAGGCGGTGACCGGGAAGGGCGTCACCCGGTTCGCCAGGCCCTCGACCTCGACGGTCACCGTGCCGTCGCCGCCCTCGTCCTCCTCCACCGGGTCCAGGCCCCCGGCGGCGGGCCGGCCCTCCGGGTTCAGTGCGAAGGGGGAGGGCGTGGCGGAGGACAGGGGGACCAGGTACGGGCGGCAGCCCAGCGGGAAGGACAGGTCGCCGGTGTGCACGTCGTAGACGGGATCGAAGCCGCGCCACGACAGGAACGCCAGATAGCGGCCGTCCCTCGTGAACACCGGGTTCTCGTCCTCGAAGCGGCCGTTGGTCACGTCGACGATCAGGCGGTCCTTTATCCGCGCCATCTTGATCTGGCGCAGCGACCGTCCGATCCCCGGGTGCGACCACGTCAGCCACGCCCCGTCCGGCGAGAAGGCGAGGTCGCGCACCGGCCCGTTGATCGAGCGGATCACCTCGGTCACCTCGCCGTCGGAATCCTCCGTGCCCGCGGCGGTAGCCGCATCGTCGGACACGGTGATGAGCAGCAGCCGTCCGTCGTGCGAGGCGATGGCGAGGCGCTCGCCCTGCGGGTCGGAGACCAGCTCCAGCACCCGCCCCAGCTCGCCGGACGCGAGCCGCCGGGGCTCGCGGTCCCCGGTTGCCCTGGGGAGGTAGGCGACCTCGATCGCGTCCTCGCCCTCCGCGTCCGTCACGTACGCGACCTGGCCGACCGAGCCGAGCATCTCCGGGAGCCGGACCCGCACGCCCGGGGTGTCGGTGATGGTGCGGGCGGGCCCGTCACGATGGGTCAGCCAGTACAGGCTCCCGCGCACGACCACGGCGCTCGCGCGGCCCGTCTCGTCGACCGAGATGCCGTCCAGGTGTTGGGTGGCCGGGACCTGGTACGTACGGCGTCCCGCGCGCGGCCCGCTCAGCCGTACGTCGAGCCGGCGGGGCACCGAGTCCGCGGCGAGGTCGTCGACGATCCACAGGTCGCCGGCGCACTGGTACACCACCCGGGTGCCGTCGCTCGCCGCGTGCCGGGCGTAGAAGGCGTCGTGGTCGGTGTGGCGGCGCAGGTCGGAGCCGTCGTACGCGCACGAGTAGAGGTTGCCGATGCCCTCGTGGTCGGAGAGGAAGGCGATCCGGCCGCCGACGAACATGGGGGAGTGGAGATGGCCCTGGAGGTCGGCCAGCAGCCGCTCGCCGTGCAGCCACAGCCTGCCCGTCGCCCCGCCGCGGTAGCGCTTCCAGGCGGCCGGTTCGTGGGGTGGGGTGCCGGTGAGGAGCAGGGTCCTGCGCTCGCCGTCGAGGTCGGCGACCTGGATGTCGGAGACCGGGCCCCAGGGGAGCTTGCGGCCGGGGTCGCCGTCCGGATCGACCTTGTAGGCCCAGGTGAAGTACGAGAAGGGCTCGCCGTGCGAGGCGACGGCGAGGATCGTCCCGTTCGGGGTCCAGCCGCAGACCTGGGTGTCGGCGGACCCCCAGTGGGTGAGTTGCCGGCCCGGCCCGCCGTCCACCGGCACCAGATGGATCTCCGGGACCAGACTGCGCCAGCTCGTGTACGCGAGATGGCGGCCGTCGGGGGAGAAGCGGGGGTGGCCGATTTTGGTGCGGTCGACGGTGAGCCGCCAGGCGCGGCCGGGACCGTCGAGGGGGGCCAGCCACAGGTCGTCCTCGGCCACGAAGCACAGCAGTTCGCCGCTCAGATGCGGAAGGCGCAGATAGCTCACCTCCCCATGCTTTTCCTCCGGATGGACCCGGGCAACTTATGAAAAAATCCGGGCGCAGTCGCCTCGCGTGACGCGCAACACGAACGAAACAGTTTCGTTTCGCTGGAGAGTGCGCTACATTCGTCACGTACGAAACCGTGTCGTTCGGAGTGGGAAGGTGAGACGGATGGCTGAGGTCGCAACGGTGCGTCGCAGTCGGATCACGCCCGAGCGCGAGGCCGAGCTGTACGCGGCCGTGCTCGAACTGCTCCGGGAAGTCGGCTACGACGCCCTCACCATGGACGCCGTCGCCGCCCGTACGCGATCCAGCAAGGCGACCCTCTACCGCCAGTGGGGCGGCAAGCCCGAGCTGGTCGCGAAGGCCATGAAGCACAACAAGCCGGGTTCCATCGGCGATGTCGACACCGGCTCCCTGCGGGAAGACTTCCTCACCCTCGTGTCACGCGAGGACGACTGCACCATGGAGCGGAACTCCGACCTGATGCGGGCGCTGGCCATGGCGGCGCACTCGAATCCGGATCTCATGCGGGCGCTCAAGGAGCTGCTCGTCGAGCCGGAGATGAGTGAGTTCCACCGAGTCGTGCAGCGCGCTGTCGACCGTGGTGAGCTCCGGGCGGACTGCCCCGCGCTCGAGTACGTCGTACACATGCTGATCGGCGCGTTCGCCACCCGCACGCTCATCGACGAGCTGCCCCCCACGCAGGAATTCCTGCGTTCGTACATCGACGCCGTCGTCCTCCCCGCCCTCGGCGTCCCCACCACCTGAGACCTCCCCGCAGTCACCACCTGACGTCACCGCTCAAGTCGTCGGGACGATCACGCCTGCCCCCCAGCGGGCCGATCACCCCTTCCCTGCACCACACACGACCTGACCGGGAGTACGCCCTCGTGGCCACGTTCCTCTACAAACTCGGCCGGCTCGCCTTCCGGCGACGGCATTTCGTCGCCCTGATATGGGTCGCCCTGCTGACGCTCGCGGGCGTCGGCGCGGCCTCCGCGCCCGCTCCGGGCACCACCTCCTTCTCCATCCCCGGCACCGAGGCGCAGAAGGCCTTCGACCTGCTGGAGCAGCGTTTCCCCGGCGCCAGCGCCGACGGGGGAACCGGGCGCATCGTCTTCAAGGCACCCGACGGCGAGAAGATGACGGACGCCGACAACAAGGCGATCGTCGCGAAGACCGTCAAGGAACTGAGCGACGGCTCCGAGGTCGTCTCCGTCACCGACCCGTTCACGACGAACGCCGTCAGCAAGGACGGCACCGTCGCCTACACCTCGGTGAAGTACGACGCCCCCGGCATGGAACTGAAGGACACGACCCGGGACGCCCTGGAGGCGGCCGGCGACGAGGCGCGGGCCACCGGGCTGACCGTCGACATCGGAGGTGACGCCCTCCAGGCCGCGGCCGAGCCGGGGGCCATCGGTGAGGTCATCGGCCTCGCCATCGCCGCGGTCGTCCTCGTCATCACCCTGGGCTCGCTGGTCGCGGCCGGACTGCCGCTGCTGACCGCGATCATCGGTGTCGGCATCGGCGTCTCCACCATCACCGCCCTCGCCAACGCGCTCGACCTCGGCGACACGACCTCCACGCTCGCGCTGATGATCGGCCTCGCGGTCGGCATCGACTACGCGCTGTTCATCGTCTCGCGCTACCGGGGCGAACTGGCCGAGGGCCGCGACCGCGAGGAGGCGGCAGGCCGGGCCACCGGCACCGCCGGCTCCGCGGTGGTCTTCGCCGGTCTCACCGTCGTGATCGCCCTCGCGGGCCTCTCGGTCGTCGGTGTCCCGATGCTCACCAAGATGGGCCTCGCGGCGGCCGGCACGGTCGTGGTCTCCGTCCTCATCGCGCTGACCCTCATCCCGGCGCTGCTCGGGTACGCGGGCAAGAAGGTCCGGCCGGCGGGCGAGAAGCGCAAGCGGCGTGGCGGCGACCCGTCCGAGGCGCCCGAGAAGTCCGCGGCGCAGGCCAAGCCCGGCCTGGGCGTGCGCTGGGCGAGCTTCGTCATCCGCCGTCCGGTCGCGGTGCTGCTGCTCGGCGTGGTCGGTCTGGGTGCGATCGCCGTCCCGGCCAGCCGGCTGGAGCTGGGCCTGCCCGACGACGGCTCGCAGCCGACGTCCACGACGCAGCGCCGGGCGTACGACCTGCTGTCGGAGGGCTTCGGCCCCGGCTTCAACGGCCCCCTGATGATCGTGGTCGACGCGAAGAACAGCGACGACCCCAAGGCGGCGGCCACCACGGTGACCGACGGGATCAAGGGCCTCAAGGACGTCGTCACGGTCACCCCGGCGACGTTCAACAAGGCCGGCGACACCGCGACGATCACCGTGATCCCGGACTCCAAGCCGTCCTCGGTGCAGACCGAGGACCTGGTGCACGCCATCCGTGACCAGGGCGCCGACGTCAAGGCCGACACGGGCGCGAAGGTCCTGGTCACCGGCACCACCGCGATGAACATCGACTTCTCGCAGAAGCTCACCGACGCGCTGGTCCCGTACCTGGCCCTGGTGGTGGGCCTCGCCTTCCTCCTCCTGATCGTGGTCTTCCGCTCCGTCCTGGTCCCGCTGAAGGCGGCCCTCGGCTTCCTGCTCAGCGTGCTCGCCGCGCTCGGTGCCGTGGTCGCGGTCTTCCAGTGGGGCTGGCTCGCCGGCCTGATCGGCGTCGAGGAGACCGGTCCGATCATGTCGATGATGCCGATCTTCATGGTGGGCGTCGTCTTCGGTCTCGCGATGGACTACGAGGTCTTCCTCGTGACCCGCATGCGGGAGGCGTACGTCCACGGCGAGTCGCCGAGCCAGGCCATCGTGACCGGTTTCCGGCACAGTGCCCGGGTCGTGGCCGCCGCCGCCGTCATCATGATGGCCGTCTTCGGCGGCTTCATCAGCTCCAGCGAGTCGATGATCAAGATGATCGGCTTCGGCCTCGCGATCGCCGTCTTCTTCGACGCGTTCGTCGTCCGCATGGCGATCGTCCCGGCGGTGCTCGCGCTGCTCGGCAAGAAGGCCTGGTGGCTCCCGAGGTGGCTGGACCGCGCCCTGCCCAACGTGGACGTGGAGGGCGAGGGACTGCGCACGCAGGACGACCTGAAGAAGGTCGGCGACGCGGATCCGGACGAGGACCGGGAGCTGGCGCGCGTCTGACGTGTCCGGCTTCCGCCGCTCGACCAGCCGGTGAGGGCTCCGTGGGGACGGGGCGCCCTCACCGGCTTTTCCTCGTCTCGGGCCGGGGGAGTTTCAGCCCAGTGGCAGTCTCAGCCCAGTGGCAGTCTCAGCCGAGCGGGGTGTCGAGGAGCTCGGTCAGGGTGCGCTTGAAGTCGTCGGTCCGCGGGTCGCCCAGCCCGCCGAGCGGGGCGAGCAACTGGCCGAGCAGCAGTTGTACGGCATCGATGGCGGGCCGCACGGTGGTACGGCCCTCGTCGGTGAGCGCCAGGCGCACGACCCGGGTGTCCTCGGCGTCCCGGGTACGGCGGACGAGCCCGGCCGCCTCCAGAGAGCGGGCCAGCTTCGACACGTACAGCGCCTCGAGCCCCGTGTGGTCGGCGAGCTCCCGCTGACTCGGCTGCCGGCCCGAGCGTTCCATCCCGCTGAGGGAGGCCAGCAGGACGTACTGGGCGTGAGTGAGGTTCAGGGGCGCGAGGGCCTGGTCGACGGCGGTACGCCACTTGTTGGCGAGGCGCCAGACGAGGTAGCCGGGCGTGGGGGAGGGGGCCTTCGGTGCGTCACTCACAGCGGATACGGTACATGGCTACCTTTATTGAGGATCAGGGCCTGTCGCGCGCCCGAGGTAGGTGACCTCCGTCGACTCGCCGCCCGGCACCTCGATCTCGTTGAAGCCGAGGCGGTCGTAGAAGGACCGGGCGGAGGTGTTGGCGGTGAGCATGGAGAGGTGCACGGCCGGTACGCCCTTCGTGCGCAGGGCGCCGAGGAAGGCCTCCATCAGCGCCCGCCCGTACCCCCGCCCCTGCCACTCGGGGAGCAGGTCGATGTGGAGATGGGCCGGGTAGGCGGCGACCTCCGGGACGAGCATGCGTTCGGGGTGGTGGAGGAGGGGGACGATCTCGTCGTCTGGGCTGCGGGGCGGCGTCCTCGGCTCCGGGTACCGGTCGGCGACCAACGGCAGCCACTTCGCCCGGTAGTCCTCGACGAAACGGGGCGTGTCCGCGGTGCCGAGGATGTAGCCGACGGCTTGCCCGCGACCGTCGTCCAGGACGAAGGCCAGCTCCGGCTCCAGGTGGACGTACGGTGCCGCGAAGATCGCCGGGAAGATGCTGGGGTCGGCGTGGTGGGGGCGGCTGTCCTGGCCGACGTGGGCGGTGCGGACGCAGATGTCGTCGAGGGCGGGGCGGTCGGCGGGGGCGTAGGGGCGTATCTCGGGTGTGGGTATGGGTGCGGGTGTAGGTGTGGGTGCCGAAGTCATCGTCGTACGGTGCTTGGTTGGGCAGTGCTCTTGCAAGCCTGTTCACTCCGGCCGACAGCGGTTCGCTTCTTGGCACAGCACTCGAAGAGGCCCCTAGGGTTGCCGAGTGACTGAACACCAACATGCCGCCCCCGCGCCCGACCCCCACCTGCCCATGCTCACCGTCCCTCAGGCCGAACGGCTGAGAGGGCTCGCCCTCGACCACTTCATACGGCAGGGTCTGCGCCCGACGGTCGACGGCGGGGCCGTCGTGCACAGTGACGGCCATGTCAGTCCGCTGACGTCGCTCGCGCAGAGGTGCCGGGTGATCGCGGAGGAGAACTGGCCGGAGGTCGTCGAGCAGCACTTCCGGAGGATGGAAGGCGCGGGGCAAGGGGGCGAAAGCGCCGAGGAGTTGCTGCGGCACAGTCGTCTGCGGCTGCTCCCCGACGACGCCCTGGCCGACATGGCCGACGGGTTCCGTTACGCGCGTCCCGTCGCCGAAGGGCTCCTCGCCGTGCTGGCGCTGGACGCCCAGGACACCGTACGGATCCTGAGCGACACGGATGTCGAGCGGGCCGGGGCCGAGGAGTTGTGGGCGGCCGGGCGGGCGAATCTGCTGGGCGAGCCGGTGGAGTACGAGGAGATGGACGGGCCGTCCGGCGCCGCCCTGCACTCCGTCCACGGCGACTCCCACTTCGTCGCGGCCAAGGCGCTCGTGCTGCCCGAGCTGGTGCGGGCGCTCACCGGGCGGGAGTTGCCGGAGAACGGGGCCCTCGTCGTCGTACCGACCCGGCATCTGCTCGCGTTCCATCCGATCGTGGACGGCACGGTCGTGGACGCCGTCAACGAGCTGGGTGCCTATGCCCTCGGCGCCTATCAGGACGGGCCCGGCTCGCTCAGTCCCCGGCTGTACTGGTGGCATCAAGGGCGGCTCGTCTGCCTCACCGCCTTCGACCACGAGACCCGCTCCATGTCGGTCGTACCGCCGCAGGAGTTGATGGACCTGATGAAGCGGCTTCGGGGCGGGCAGAGTGCCGTGAGCACCGAGAGCGCCAAGGCGGAGTCCCCCTTCGCCGCCGCCCTCACCCGTGCCTACGACGCCTGCGCCGCCGACCCCGACGCCGCGAAACTGGAGACCTGGGAGGCCTGGGTCGCCGCCATGCAGGCCGGCAGCGCGCTCTTCGAGGGCGGGGCCGAGCAGCCGTACGCCGACGCCCGTGCCTGGCTGGACGCCTTCTTCCTCTCGCTGGTCTGCCGGGAGAGCGAGCGGCTGGACCGGCTGAGCCAGGTGCCCCTGGAGGACCTGCGGCGGGTCACCCCGGACACCGACGACTACCTCTTCCACTGGATCGGCACCCTCCAGCACTACTGGCTCAGGCAGCCGATGGATGAGCTCGTGCCCAAGCTGGTGGCCACCATGGAGTCGTCCCACCCGCACGTGGCGACCCGCACCCCGGCCGACTTCCTGAACTTCGTCGACTACCAGCCGGTCGCCCTCTTCCACCGCCTCGTCACCAACAACCGCGAGGCCTTCGCCGAGGTGCTCGGCGAGGCGCTCGACCACCACGAGCGGTACTGGAACAAGGCGGCGAGCGACCCGCGCGGTCGGGTGGCGCTGGGGCCCCTCGCCATGGCCTGCTTCGCGTACGACGGGGACTTCCCGGTCGACACCGGCTCGCCGTACCTGCCCAAGTACCTTCTCAACCGCGCCTGGTACGGCGAGTTCCCGACCTGACGCACAGGTGGGGGGACGACGGGCCGTAACCCGGTCGCATGCCCCGTACACGCACCGCTAGCGTGCCGTACATGACGACAGCCGCCACTGACAACGAGGGCTCCGGAGCCCACCCCCGTTTCGCCGAAGCCCTGCGCGAGCTCGGCCTCGACGACCTGCATCCCCGCATCCGGCGCTTCCCGGACGCCACCCGTACCGCCGCCGAAGCCGCGGCGGCGCTCGGCTGCGAGTTGAGTGAGATCTGCAAGTCGTTGATCTTCGCGGCGGACGGGGTACCGGTGCTGGTGCTCATGGACGGGGCCTCCCGGGTGGATCTGGACCTGGTCCGTGAGGCGCTCGGCGCCGACAAGGTCACCCGGGCCAAGGCGGACGTGGTGCGGGAGACCACGGGGTATGCGATCGGGGGCGTGCCGCCCTTCGGGCACCGCACCAGGACGCGGGTGCTCGCGGACCGGTCGCTGCTCGACCACGAGGTCGTGTGGGCGGCCGCCGGCACCCCGTACACCGTCTTCCCCATGCAGCCCAAGGATCTTGTCGCCCACGCCGGAGCCACCCTGGTGGACGTGCGCGAGCGCACCTCGTGACGCCCCTGGTCACCGCGGCCGTGCTGCTGGCCGCGGTGACGCACGCCAGCTGGAACGCCATCGCGCACCAGATCACCGACAAGCTCGTCGGGTTCACGCTGATCGCGGGCGGGGGATCGCTGATCGGGCTCGCCATGATGCCGTTCGTGCCGGTTCCGGCGGCGGGGGCGTGGCCGTATCTGATCGTCTCGGCGGTCATCCACCTCGCCTACTACGTGCTGCTGATGAGGTCCTTCCGGCTGGGCGACTTCGGGCAGGCGTATCCGATCGCGCGCGGCACCGCGCCCCTCGTGGTCACCCTGCTCGCCGCCGTCTTCGCCCACGAGGTGCCGGACGGCTGGGCGGCGGCGGGCATCGCCTTCTCCTGCGCGGGGCTGACCGGCGTCGCCCTGTGGGGCATGCGCGGCCGCCGCCCGAACTGGGCGGCGATCGGGGCCGCCTTGGCGACCGGCCTGACCATCGCCGCGTACACCGTCGTCGACGGGTTGGGGGTCCGGGCCTCCGGGTCGTCCCTCGGGTACATCGCCTGGCTGATGGCGGTGGAAGGCGTGGCGATCCCGGCGTACGCGCTCTACCGCTGGCGCGGCCAGTTCGTCCCCCTGCTACGCCCCTTCGCGGGCGTCGGGCTGCTGGGCGCGGCCCTCTCCGTCACGGCGTACGGGCTCGTCCTGTGGGCCCAGACCAAGGCGGAGCTCGCTCCTATCGCCGCGTTGCGCGAATCGTCGATCATCGTGGGCGCGGCCATCGGTGCCGTGTTCTTCAAGGAGAAGTTCGGAGCCCCGCGCATCGCCGCTGCGGGGCTCCTGGTCGTCGGGATCGGGCTGATGCTGCACGCGGGGTAGGGGCTGACAGCTGCCGAGCAGTGCATCAGTGCATCTCAGCATCTCTGGGCCAGTGTCGTGATGGCGTGAGGCTCTCCGGCTGGGACCGGTGGGTCATGGCGTGCCCTGCCTGGCGTGTGCCCGGGTCTTTGCCTCCGGAACGGGAACGGGAGTTCTCCCATCGAATGCGTGACCTCTGCGTGCGGTGCTCGTTGGGTGCGGTGAAGGAATCTTCGAACCGGGGGGAGGCTGCCGAGTGGGCGGGAAGTTCAGGGCGCGGCCCGGTTGCGTGGTGCAGGCCTACAGGTTCGCTCTCGATCCGAACGCCGCACAGGAGCGGGCGCTGCGCTCGCACTGCGGTGCCGCCCGCGCCGCCTACAACTGGGCCGTGTCCTGGGTGACCGCCACGTGGTGGCAGCGTAAGGCCGAAGCCACCTACGGCATCGGCGAAGAGGAGTTGACGCCGTGGCGGCCGTGGTCGCTGCCCGCGCTGCGCAAGGAGTTCAACCGGATCAAGACCACCGAGGCGAGATTCGCCGACTGGTGGCAGGAGAACTCCAAGGAGGCCTACAGCACCGGCCTCGCGAACGCGGCCGCCGCGTTCGACGACTACGCCAAGTCCAAGCAGGGCAGACGCAAGGGGTGCCGGGTGGGTGTCCCGCGCCGGAAGCCGAAACGGAAGGCCCGCCTGGCCTGCCGGTTCACCACCGGCACGATCCGCATCGAGCCGGACGGCCGGCACGTCACTCTGCCCCGCCTGGGCACGATCCGCACCCAACGAACCCACGTCCAAGCTCCTGGCCCGCGTCCAGGCCGGCACGGCGCGCATCCTGTCCGCGACCGTCCGGCACGAGCGCGGGCGCTGGTTCGTCTCCCTCCAGGTGGAGACCGCCCGGGAGATCACCCGCGTTACCCGCCCGGACAGTGCGGTCGGGATCGACCTCGGCGTCAAGCACCTCGCCGTCCTGGCCGACAGCTCGGGTGAGATCCGCTACGAGCCGAACCCGAAACACCTGGACGGAGCGCTGAAGCTGCTGAGGTTCCACGACCGCAGGACCGGCCAGAAGCCGTCGAAGCGGTGGGAGAAGGCCAACGCCGAGCGCAACAGGATCCACCACCGGGTGGCGAACCTGCGCACCGACGCACTGCACAAGCTCACCACCCGCGTACGCGCCGAGTACGGCACCGTGGTGGTCGAAGACCTCAACGTCGCCGGAATGCTCCGCAACAAGCGACTCGCCCGCCGCGTGGCCGATGCCGGGTTCGGGGAGATCCGGCGTCAGCTCACCTACAAGGGCCGACGAAACGCCTGCCGCACCATCGTGGCCAACCGCTGGTACCCCTCCTCCAAGACCTGCTCGAACTGCGGCGCGACGAAAGCCAAGCTGCCGCTGCACGTGAGAGTCTTCGACTGCGACGAGTGCCCGCTTGTGATGGACCGGGACGAGAACGCAGCCCGCAATCTGGTCGCCCTCGCGGCGGCCTGCACCACTGGTACCGGAGTGGCCGGAGACCAGGGTGGCGCAAGCCTGCCGCACCAGCGGCAGACGGAAACGAGAGACCGTCCTCAAGCCGAAGCCCTCACGTTTTGGTGATGTGACGGACCTTTCGGGCAGAAATGCCTGGAATGCCGAGAGCTGCTCAGGCTCTGAGCAACGGAGCCCGACTAGTCGCGAACGGGCTGGAGGAGCACCCTGGAATCAGGTCTTCCGGAGGTGATCGTCATGATGCACAGCGCTGTGGGATGGCACATCGAGCTCGAGTTCCAGGAGGATGACTCGCACACACGGGCGGCCGCGATGGTGCGCCTGCCAGACGGCTCGGAAGTACGCACGCGAGGACACGCCACCCGCCACCACACCGACGCGAATCAGCCGAGGGTGGGGGAGGAGGTCGCCGCCGCCCGCGCTTTGAACGAACTGGCCATGCAGCTGCTGACCAAGGCGCACGACGAGATCGACCAGGCGTCCGGCCGGACCTCCCACCCGATCCACGTCTGAGCCGCTACGGCCGCTACGGCCGCTACGGCCGCTATTGTCCTACGACGACGCTCCGCACCGCCCTGACCAGCGCCTGCGCCCGCGGGTCCGCCGTCACGGTCTTGCGGAAGCCGTTCGTCACATAGCCGAGGGCGATGCCGGTCTCCGGGTCGGCGAAGCCGAGGGAGCCGCCGCGGCCCGGGTGGCCGAAGGAACCCGGGCCGAGGAGCGGTGACGCGCTGCCGTGCAGCATGTAGCCGAGGCCGAAGCGGGTGCCGACGACGAGGACGCGGTCGGGGCCCGCCGATTCCTCGGTCCGGGCCGCCTCCATGGTGGCCGGGTCGAAGAGACGGATGCCGTCGACCTCGCCGATCAGGGCGGCGTAGACGCGGGCGAGGCCGTCGGCGGTCGCGATGCCGTTGGTGGCGGGCAGGGCGGCCGCCCGGTACGCCGGGGCGTTCTGGTCGGGGAAGGGCGTGATCGCGGCGAAGGCGCGGCGGGTGAGGGAGTCCGGGTCGGCGTAGGCCTCGGTGACCGCGCGCTTCGGGCGCACGCGCAGGGCCGCCCCGGTGGAGGGCTCCGGTGTCTCCAGGCGGCCCACCCGGCCCGTCCGGCCGGCGGCTTCCTCTGCTTCCGGCAGGCCCAGCCACAGGTCGGCGCCCAGCGGTCCGGCGATCTGGGCCGCGATCCACTCGCCGGCCCACAGGCCGGTCACGCGCCGCACCAGTTCGTCCAGCATCCAGCCGTACGTCAGCGCGTGGTAGCCGTGGGCGGTGCCGGGCTCCCAGACGAGGGCCTGGGCGGCGACCGCCTCGGCGCCCCGTGCCGGGTTCAGCGCCTCCTCGGGCGTGAGCGGACGGTCCAGGACCGGGAGGCCGGCGCGGTGGTTCAGTACGTGCCTGACCAGGACCCGTTCCTTGCCGCGTGCCTTGAACTCGGGCCAGTACTCGCCCACGGGCGCGTCCAGGTCGAGCAGCCCGCGCTGGTGCAGCAGCAGCGGTACGGCGGCGGCGACGCCCTTGGTCGCCGAGCGCACGATCTGCGCGGTGCCGCGCCGCCAGGGCTCGGTGCCGTCGACGTCCCTGGTACCGGCCCACAGGTCGACGACCCGGTGCCCGTCCCGGTACACGGCCAGGGCCGCGCCCCGGTCCCCGAGCGCCTCGAAGTTCCGTACGAACGCTTCCCTGACCGGCTCGAAGCCCTCGGCGACTGTGCCGTTCACGTCCACGTGCGTACTCCTCGTCTCGCCGGGTGCGTCTCGCTCCGGGGTTTTCCCCTCACCTCAGCCAAGCAGGACCGTCACGTCGATGTTCCCGCGGGTCGCGTTCGAGTACGGGCAGACCTCGTGCGCCGCGTCCACCAGCTTCGCCGCGATGTCCGCGTCGAGGACCGGGAGCGAGACGCTGAGGGCGACCGCGAGGCCGTAGCCGCGCTGCTTGTTGGGGCCGAGGCCGACCTTCGCGGCGACCGTGGAGCCGGTCAGGTCGTAGCCCGACCGGCGGCCGACCAGCACCAGCGCGTTGTGGAAGCAGGAGCTGTAACCGGCCGCGAACAGCTGCTCCGGGTTGGTGCCGTTGCCGTCCCCGCCGAGTTCCGGCGGCATCGCGACCTTCAGCTCGATCTGCCCGTCCTGACTGGTGACATAGCCGTCCCGGCCGCCGTGCGCGGTGGCCTCGGCGACGTACACGATCTTCGTCGGACGGGTGTCGACGGAGACGGCGGTGCTTTCGACGGTCTCTTCGATCACGGCAGAACCTCCCCCAGCAAATACATTGTGCACAAGGTACCGGCCAGTAGTCCTGCCTTCCACGACCGGGGGCGGCAACCGCGGGTAACGCGATGTCAGCGGGGTGAGGTCAGGGGGGTGGGGTCAGCGGGCGCGCTCGGCCGCGGCCTCCGCCCGGTCCGCGAGCCGCCACAACTCCTCGCGCAACCGCGCGATCTCCGCGCCCTCCAGCTCCGTCGCCGTGAGCAGGGCGCCGGGTACGCGCGCCGCGCGCTCCTTGAGTTCCTCGCCGCGTCCCGTGCACGCGATCAGCACCGAGCGCTCGTCGCTCTCCGAGCGCTCCCGGCGTACGAGCCCCGCGCTCTCCAGCCGCTTGAGCAACGGCGACACCGTGCCGTAGTCCAGGCGCAGCGCGCCCGCGAGTTCCTTGACCGTGATCTCGCCGCGCTCCCACAGCACCAGCAGCACGAGGTACTGCGGGTAGGTGAGGCCGAGGTCCTCCAGGAGCGGCCGGTACGCGGCCGTCACCGCGCGCTGGGCGGCGTACAGCGCGAAGCACAGCTGGTCGTCCAGCAGCAGCGAGCCCTCGACCCCGGTGTCCTCTTGGTTCGTCACGGGCCCATTGTCAGGGACGGCTCTCGATCGCCGGCACCCAACGCGGATCGAAACCGAACGGCAGCTCCAGCCGGTGCGCGCGCATCAGCGCGTCGTCGGCGAGGAGCTCGGCCGTCTTCCCGTCGGCGGCGATGGTGCCGTCGCTCAGGATCAGCGAGCGCGGGCACAGTTCCAGGGCGTAGGGCAGGTCGTGGGTGACCATGAGGACGGTCACGTCCAACGACCGCAGGATGTCGGCCAGTTCGCGGCGGGAGGCGGGGTCGAGGTTGGAGGAGGGCTCGTCGAGGACGAGGATCTCCGGCTCCATCGCCAGCACGGTCGCGACCGCGACCCGGCGCCGCTGCCCGAAGGAGAGGTGGTGCGGGGGCCGCTCGGCGAAGTCCTGCATGCCGACCCGCCGCAGCGCCACCAGCACCCGCTCCTCCAGTTCGGGCCCCTTCAGCCCGGCCGCCGCCGGACCGAACGCCACGTCCTCGCGCACGGTCGGCATGAACAGCTGGTCGTCCGGGTCCTGGAAGACGATGCCGACCTTGCGCCGGATCTCGGCCATGTGCTGCCTGCCGACGGGCAGCCCGGCGACCCGCACCGTGCCGGTGCCGCCGCTCAGGATGCCGTTGAGGTGCAGCACCAGGGTCGTCTTGCCGGCGCCGTTCGGCCCGAGCAGCGCGACCCGTTCGCCGCGCGCGATGGAGAAGTCCACGCCGAACAGCGCCTGGTGTCCGTCGGGATAGGCGAAGGCGAGGCCCGAGACCTCGAGAGAAGCGGTCACAACGTCCATCCCAGCAGACATACGACGAGGGCGGTGAGGGGGAGGGTCAGCGCGTACGACCACTGGGCCCGGGACGCGGTCACCTCGTCGATGACCGGCATCGAGCCGGCGTACCCGCGGCTGATCATGGCGAGGTGCACGCGCTCGCCGCGCTCGTAGGAGCGGATGAAGAGGGCGCCGGCGGACTTGGCGAGCACGCCCCAGTGCTTGACGCCGCTCGCCTCGAAGCCCCGCGACTCCCGGGCGATCCGCATCCGCCGCATCTCGTCCGCGATGACATCGCCGTAGCGGATCATGAAGGAGGCGATCTGCACGAGCAGTGGGGGGAGTCTGAGCCGTTGCAGGCCGAGGAGCAGTTCGCGCAGTTCCGTGGTGGAAGCCAGCAGTACGGACGCGGCGACGCCCAGGGTGCCCTTGGCGAGCACGTTCCAGGCGCCCCACAGGCCGCTCACGCTCAGCTGGAGGCCCAGTACCTCGACCCGCTCGCCCTCCGCCACGAACGGCATCAGCACCGCGAAGGCGACGAACGGGACCTCGATCAGCAGCCGCTTGAGCAGGAAACCGGCGGGCACGCGGGCCGCGTACGCGACGCCCGCCAGCAGGACGGCGTACAGGCCGAACGCCCACATCGCCTCCCGCGGGGTCGACACCACGACCACCACGAAGGCGAAGGTCGCCGCGAGTTTGGTGTGCGGGGGCAGGCCGTGCACGGGGGAGTGCCCGTGCCGGTAGAGCCTGTGCGCGTGCCCGGCGCCCACGTCAGACGCCCGTGCTCACGGGAGAGGTGTCGTCGGTACGGCGCCTGCGCACCGCCCAGAACACCGTGCTGCCCGCGACGACCGTGACTCCCACGCCGATGACGCCCGCCAGCCCCCCGGACAGGCGGGCGTCATCGACATCCTTGACGCCGTAGTCGGCGAGCGGGGAGTCCGCGTTCGCGTGCTCCTCGGCCTTCTCGTCGATGCCCTTGTCGGCGGCGACCTTCTCCAGGCCGTCGGGGTTCGCGGAGGCGTAGAAGCTGACGAACCCGGCGAGGACGAGGGAGGTGACCAGGCCGGCGGCCCACACCGTGCGGTGGGACCGGGCGGCGACGGGCACCGGTTCGGCGTCCGGTACGTCGACCAGCTCGCCGTTGACCCGCAGCTTCAGCTTCTGCTGGAGGCCGCGGGCGCCGTACACGAGGTCCGGGCGGACGGCGATGACGGCGCCGACGGTCAGCGCGGTGATCGCGGCCTCGCCGATGCCGATGAGGATGTGCACGCCGACCATGGCGGTGGCGACCTTGCCGATGGAGATGTCGGTGGTGCCGCCGAGCCAGTAGAGGAAGGTGAAGGCGAGGGCCGCGGCCGGCACGGAGATCAGGGCGGAGACGAAGGAGGCGACGGTGATGGAACGCCGCTTGCGGGGCAGCACCTTCACGAGTCCGCGGAACAGGACGTAGGCGACGACCGTCGTGACGACGCCCATGACCGTGATGTTCACGCCGAGCGCGGTGAGGCCGCCGTCCGCGAACAGGATGCCCTGCATGAGCAGGACCACGGCGATGCACAGGACCCCTGTGTAGGGGCCGACGAGTATGGCCGCGAGGGCGCCGCCGAGCAGGTGTCCGCTGGTCCCCGCGGCGACGGGGAAGTTCAGCATCTGCACGGCGAAGATGAACGCCGCGACCAGGCCGGCCAGCGGCGCGGTGCGTTCGTCCAGTTCACGGCGGGCTCCGCGCAGGCTCACCGCGACGGCGGCCGCGGCGACCGCTCCGGTCGCTACGGACATGGGGGCGTCGATGAATCCGTCAGGCACATGCACCGTTCGATGATAGTGGCTTGTTGCGAACAGCTTGCAAGAGAGATGCGGAACGAACAGCCAAGAGCGGTCATGAGCAAGCTGTTCGGCCCCAGGGGCGAAATCCGGGAAACATGCGACGCTGGAGGGGGAGTGGATGCACAGCTTCCGCATAGGTTGCACAGCGTGAGAGGCCCGTCACGATGTCTGTAGTCGAACAGTACGCGCGAGCCCACATCGTTTCGGACGCGGACATCGTGGAGGACGAAGCGGTCCCGGTGATCCTGCGCTACGACCCCGAGACCGACCCGCGCTCGGTCAGGATCGGGCTTCCCAGCACCCACGACGAGTGGACCTTCTCGCGCTCGCTCCTCGAACAGGGCCTGCGGGCACCGGTCGGCAGCGGAGAGGTCCGCGTGTGGCCGTGCGGGCGGGTGCAGGCCGTGGTCGAGTTCCACTCCGCGCAGGGCGTCTCGGTGGTGCAGTTCGAGACGAAGGCACTGCTCAGGTTCCTGCGGCGGACGTACCTGGCCACGCCCGTGGGACGCGGCGAGTCAGCCGCCCAGCTTCAGCAGTGACGCCACGATCGGGCCGGCCGTCTCGCCGCCGTGGCCGCCCTGCTGCACCACGCCCGCGGCCGCCAGGTCGCCCCGGTACGCGGTGAACCAGCCGTTCGGCTTCTTCTGGCCGTCGACCTCCGCCGAGCCGGTCTTCGCGCCGACGTTCCCGGTGACCCCGGACATCGCCTCGGCCGCCGTGCCGTAGGCCGCCGTGTACGCCATCAGCTCCCGCAGCTGGGACAGGGTGCCCGCGGACAGCGTGCGCGAGGCCTTCGCCAGCGTGCGGTCGTCGACCGTCGGGGACACCAGGTAGGGCTGCCTGAAGCTGCCGGACTCGATGGTCGCCGACACCGACGCCATGTTCAGCGGGTTCATCCGGACCCCGCCCTGCCCGATGAGCGAGGCCGCCATCTGGGCCGCGCTCTGCACCGGCACCGAGCCGTCGAAGGACGGCACGCCGATCGCCCAGTTGTTGAGCCCCAGGCCGAACACCTGCTGGGCCTGCTTGGTCAGGTCGTCGTTCTCCAGCTCGGGCGCCTGGCTGATGAAGGCGGTGTTGCAGGAGCGGGCGAAGCTCGCCTTGAAGGTGGCGTCCTTCATCTCGAACTTGTCGTCGTTCTGGAACTTCCAGCCGCCGTAGGTGAAGTACTTCGGGCACGGATGCGCCTTGTCCGCCGACGCCAGGCCCTTGTCGATCAGCAGCGTGGAGGTGATGACCTTCATCGTGGAGCCCGGGGCGAGGGAGCCCTGGAAGGCGGTGTTGAAGCCGTGGGAGGCGTTCGCGACGGCGAGGATCTCGCCGGTGGAGGGGCGCATGACGACGACCGACGACCGCGCCCTCTTGGCCACCTGCGTCTCCGCGGCCGCCTGGAGCCTCGGGCTCAGGGTCGTCTTCACGGTGCCCGGCGTGCCCTTGCTCAGCTCGAGCAGGGTCTTGTCGGATGCCTTCGACGATTTCGCGGACTTGGCGCGGACGACCCGCAGCTCGATGCCCGCCTTGCCGCCGGCGGTCTTGCCGTACTTCTCGCGCAGTCCGTCGAGGACCAGGCCCAGCGACGGGTACGTGGCCTTTGTCAGCTCGCCCCCGTCCCGGTCGACCGCCTTGATCGGCGGGGTCCCGGACTCGCCGGTGACCAGGGTGTCGCCGTCCTGGAGGTCGGGGTGGAGGACGGCGGGCTGCCAGTCGACGACGGGCTTTCCGTCGGTGGTGCCGCGGACGACCGTCAGCGCGCTGTCGTACGTCAGCGGCTTCTCGACGCCCTTGTACGACACCGTGCCCTTCACGGCGAAGGGCACCTTGTCGCCGGTGCGGGCGCCCGCGGTGAGCGTGACGCCCTTGATGTGGGCGTCCTTGGTGTAGCCGGTCAGCGAGGTGGTGGCCGACTTCGCGTCGTCCGTGGCGGCCGCCGCCGCGGCCACCTTGCCCTGCTGCCAGGCCGTGAGGAAGGTCTGCGCGGCGGTGGTGACCTCGGTCGCCGAGAGGGGCCCGGACGGGATGTCCTTCGCCTTCTCCTCGGCGGACGTCGTCTGCGTCCGGTCGTCGGCCGCCGCCCCGCCGCCGTACAGCGCGTAGACGCCGAAGCCGGCGCCGCCGACGACCACGGCGATCATCCCGCCGATCACGGCGGGTCTGGTCTTCCGTCGTCGCTCGGCGACGCGCCTTCTGTTACCCACAGCTTTCGATCCTCCGCACGATCCCCAGGGTCCCCGTTGCCCTCATTCCACCTCAACGACGACACCACCCTAGGGTCCCGTGCTGCGCGGGTGACGTCAGCCGGCAGCTCGTAGCACAGCTGCGACAATCGGGCCCGCCGCTTCGCCGCCGTGTCCGCCCTCCTGAGTCATGGCCGCCGCCGCCACGTCGTTGCGGAATCCGGTGAACCAGCTGTCGGACACGGCCTGCCCGTCGACCTCTGCGGAACCGGTCTTCGCGCCGATGTCCCCGCCGAGCCCCGACATCGCCTCCTGGGCGGTGCCCTGGGTCGCGGTCAGCCGCATCATCTGCTTCAGCTGGGAGGCCGTGTTGTACGGCAGCCCCTTGGCGGTGGCCAGTTGGCGGTCGTCGAGCTTCGGCGACACCAGGTAGGGCTGGCGGAAGTCGCCGGTGACGGCGGTGGCCGTCACGGAGGCCATGTTCAGCGGGTTCATCTGGACCTGGCCCTGCCCGATCGCGTTGGCCGCGCGGTCCGGGCCACCGGAGGCGGGGACGCTGCCGTCGAAGGAGACGATGCCGGTCTTCCAGTCCAGGCCGATGCCGAAGCGGGTCTGGGCCTCCGTGGTCAGCGACTCGTCGGTGAGCGGATTCTCGTCGATGAGCTTGATGAAGGCGGTGTTGCAGGACCGCATGAAGCTGTTGGCGAGCGTGGCGTTCAGGTTGGGCTTCATGCCCGTGAGGTTCTTGAAGGTCTGGCTCTGCCACACGGCGGTGTTCTCGCAGGGCGCCGGGCCGTTCATCGAGGTCACGCCGTTGTCTATGAGCATCGCGGCAGTGATGATCTTCATCGTGGAGCCGGGCGCGACCGTGCCCTCGAAGGCCGCGTTGAAGGCGTCCGTGCGGTTGTTCGCCACCGCCAGCACCTCACCCGTGCTGGGCTTGACGGCGACGACCGACGACTGGGCGTACTGCTTGACCGCCTTCTCCGCCGCGGCCTGCGCGGTCGCGCTGAGGGTGGTCTCCAGCTTGCCCGCCCTGCCCTTGGCGAGGGTCACCAGCGGGGTGTCGGCGGCGCCCCCCTCCGGGTGCCGGATCACCAGCTCGATGCCCGGGGTGCCGCCGGCCTTGTCGCCGTACTTGCCGCGCAGCGCGTCCAGGACCGGCCCGAGGGAGGGGTACTTCTCCTCCGTCAGCACGGTCCCGTTGCGGTCGACGGCCTCGATCGGCGGGCTCGCCGCCTCCCCGGTGACCAGGGTGTCGTCCCGCTGCAGCTCGGGATGGATCACGGACGGCTGCCAGTCGACCAGTGCCCGCCCGGTGGTGACCCCGCGCACGACGGTCAGCTCGCTCTTGTACGTCAGCGGCTTCGACTTCCCGTCGTACGACACCTTCGCCTTCACCGTGTACGGAACGGTCGCGCCGGACGCCGTACCGGGAGTGATCTTCACGTCACCGATGTGGGCGGCCGCGCCGTACGCCGTCAGCAGCGGCTCGGCCGCGGTGTCGTTGTTCGTGTACGCCGCCGCGTCCGCCGCGTCGCCCTTCTCCCAGGCCGCGAAGAACTTGGCGGTCGTCTCCTTGACCTCGTCCGCGCTCGGCGGCCCGCTCTTGACCGGCGCCGGCCCGGCGGCCGTACCCGCCCCGCCGCCCCCGTCCTCGTTCAGCGCGGACACGAAGTTGTACGCCCCGTACCCGGCGCCGCCGACCATCACGGCAAACACACCACCGATGACGGCGGTCTTTACCCCCTTGCCCATTACGGCGCTTCCCCTCCCCCTTGTGCCTTCCCCGCATCTTCTGAACGCGTTCAGAAAGGCTGTCAACGGGTCGCACTCTATGCGGAAGATGTGGCTGCTGTAACGGAAGTTTCCCTTTTGTTGAGCGAATGTGGCGAGATCTGTGCCAAGGCGCTCCGGCCGTTTACGGGACGGCTAGACCCATGTGTCCAGCCACATCCGCGACCGCCACTCGTCTATCGGGATGGCGGTGCCGGTGTACAGCGGCCAGAAGTAGATGAAGTTCCAGGCGATCAGCAGGACCAGGACGCCCGCACCCGTGGCGCCCGCCACCCGGCGGGTGTCGCTGGAGCCCGGCGGGCCGATGATCGCGCCGAGGAGCATGGCGACGGCCAGGCAGAGGAACGGGACGAAGACGATCGTGTAGAAGAAGAAGATCGTGCGGTCCTGGTAGAGGAACCAGGGCAGGTAACCGGCCGCGATACCGCAGGCGATCGCGCCGGCCCGCCAGTCGCGGCGGAAGAACCAGCGCCACAGGACGTACAGGATCGCGAAGCAGGCCACCCACCACAGCAGCGGTGTGCCGATGGCGAGGACCTCGCGGGCGCACTTCTCACCGGCGTCCGTGGGGCAGCCGTCCTTGCCGGGGGCGGGGGACTCGTAGAAGTACGAGACCGGGCGGCCGGTGACGATCCAGCTCCACGGGTTGGACTCGTAGGTGTGCGGCGAGGAGAGGTTGATGTTGAACTTGTAGACCTCGTGCTCGTAGTGCCACAGGCTGCGCCACCAGTCGGGGAAGAGCCAGGTCCAGCTGCCGCCCTTGCCGTCGGTCGCGGCCCAGTTGCGGTAGTAGCCGCCGCTGCCGTTGGCGGGGGAGAGGATCCAGCCCAGCCAGGACAGGACGTACGTGGCGATCGCGACCGGCACGGTGGCCAGGAACGCGAAGCCGAGGTCGCGCCTGAGCACCGCCGCGTACGGGCGGCCCGCACCCGCGACCTTGCGGGAGCCGACGTCCCACAGCACGGCCAGCACGCAGAAGAAGACCAGGACGTAGAGGCCGTTCCACTTCGTGCCGATCGCCAGGCCCATCATCAGGCCCGCCAGCCAGCGCCAGGGGCGCCACCCGAAGCGGGTGGTCTCCGCGATGTGCGCGTCGGGGCGGACCCGGCCGTCGGCGTCGGCCGGAAGGGCGGCGGCGAGTTTCTCGCGCGCCCGGTCGCGGTCGATCAGCAGACAGCCGAACGCGGCCAGCACGAAGAACATCAGCACACCGTCGAGCAGCGAGGTGCGGGCCATCACGAACGCCAGGCCGTCCACCGCCATCAGCGCACCGGCCAGACAGCCGAGGAACGTCGAGCGGAACAGGCGGCGGCCGATGCGGCACAGCATCAGGATCGCCAGGGTGCCGAGCAGGGCGGTCATGAACCGCCAGCCGAAGGGGTTGAACCCGAAGATCAGCTCCCCGAGCCCGATGACGTACTTGCCGACCGGCGGGTGCACGACATAGGCCGCGTCCGTCGGGATCGGGACGTTCCCGTTGTTCGACAGGATCAGGTCGTTGACGTTCTTGTCCCAGTTGACCTCGTACCCGCGGTGCACGAGCGCCCACGCGTCCTTCGCGTAGTACGTCTCGTCGAATATCACCGCCTTCGGGCTGCCCAGGTTCCAGAACCGGATGACGCCCGCGAACAGCGTCACCAGCAGTGGACCGCCCCACGCGGACCAGCGGCCGATCCGCCCGGCGAACTCCTTCGACACCCCGAGGATCTGCCACAGCCGAGGGCTGGGCTCGACGTACGGCGGCACCAGGCGGTCGCGTACGTCGCCTCTGGGCGTCGCCGCATAGCCGAAACGGCGCAGCCGCTGCTGCCACGACGGCCGCTGGTCCTGAAGGGCCTGCTCCTGCCGGGTGTCCATGGAGGACGCGGTACTGGTCACCGCGCCATCGTAGGGAACGGCGCTGTGTGAGTCCCGTGCTTGGGCCCCTGCGAGGATGGAAACGTGACAGTTGCGCCCGGAACCCTGGTCCTTGCCGGTACCCCCATCGGCGACATCTCCGATGCCCCGCCCCGCCTTGCCGAGGAGCTGGCCGGGGCCGACGTCGTCGCCGCGGAGGACACCCGGCGCCTGCGCCGGCTGACGCAGGCGCTGGGGGTGACGCCCAAGGGGAGGGTCCTTTCGTACTTCGAGGGCAACGAGGCCGCCCGTACGCCGGAGCTGGTCGAGGAGTTGGTGAAGGGCGCGCGTGTGCTGCTCGTCACGGACGCCGGGATGCCCTCGGTCTCCGACCCCGGGTACCGGCTCGTGGCCGCCGCCGTCGAGAAGGACATCCGGGTCACCGCCGTACCCGGACCGTCCGCCGTGCTCACCGCGCTCGCACTGTCCGGGCTGCCCGTCGACCGCTTCTGCTTCGAGGGGTTCCTGCCGCGGAAGGCCGGCGAACGGCTGTCCCGGCTGCGGGAGGTCGCCGGGGAGCGGCGCACCCTCGTCTACTTCGAGGCCCCGCACCGGCTCGACGACACCCTCGCCGCGATGGCCGAGGTGTTCGGCACCGACCGGCGGGCCGCCGTCTGCCGGGAGCTGACCAAGACGTACGAGGAGGTCAGGCGCGGCGGTCTGGGCGAGCTGGCCGCGTGGGCGGCTGAGGGCGTACGCGGGGAGATCACCGTCGTGGTGGAGGGGGCGCCGGAGCGCGGTCCCGAGGAACTCGACGCCGCGGAGCTGGTGCGGCGGGTGCGGGTGCGCGAGGAGGCGGGGGAGCGGCGCAAGGAGGCCATCGCCGCGGTGGCCGCCGACACGGGGCTGCCCAAGCGGCAGGTGTTCGACGCGGTCGTGGCGGCGAAGAACGCGGGGGCGTGAACGCCTTGGACCGGGAGGCGCGAAACGCCTTCTGAGCAGGGCGTATCTCCGCTGAGCGGGCGCCCCGGGCGTGCGCCCCATGGGTGCGCAAAGAGACAGCTTGGAAGGCAAAGCCCGCGGCGGGTCAACAGGGCGGAATGGCAAGGGACGCCCAAATCGCCGCCAACAGTCGACAGGTCTGCTGCCTTCATGCCCGCCGAGGCGTCCACTGGGTGAAGAGGACGTACCCCGTCCCAGTCGTCCCCAGCGGACACCAGGAGCTGGCATGAGCGAGATCGCAGGGCAGCCGCAGACCGGCCTCCGCGCCGGCGCGACCGCCGTCGTCCACGAGTCGTATTCCTTCGCCTGCATGCGCTGCGGGCACGGGTGGGAGCAGTCGTACGAGATAGAGCACCACGTGGACGCCGACGACCACGAGTTCGTGCTCTACGTGGTGGACGGCCAGGTGGTGCCCTCCCCGCTCTCCCGGCCCACCTGCACCAACTGCGACAACCACGTCGTACGGATCATGCGGCCGGGCCGGGTCGCCTCGGCCCGCGACGCGGCGCACCGGCAGCACCGCATGCCGCCCGCCGGGCCGGTGGAGGCGCCGGTGGGTGAGGGTGAGCAGCACAGGGAGCAACGGGAGCAGGGGGAGGGCCGTCACTGGCACCTGTCCGATCTCCTGCACCCGTTCCAGCGCAGGGCGAGCTGAGCTGATCGCCGGCCGAGGCCGCGTGCCCCTTTCGTAGGATCGGGGCATGCCTTCGAACGCCGCCGACAAGAACGCCGCCCCGCCGCTCCCGGAACCCCTCCGGGTGCCGGTCGCCGACTCCCACACCCACCTCGACATGCAGTCGGGGACCGTGGAGGAGGGGCTCGCGAAAGCCGCGTCGGTGGGCGTGACCACGGTCGTGCAGGTCGGCTGCGACGTGGCCGGCTCCCGGTGGGCGGCCGAGACGGCCGCGCGGTACGACGCCGTCCACGCGACCGTCGCCCTGCACCCCAACGAAGCCCCGCGGATCGTCCACGGCGACCCCGACGGCTGGTCCCGGCAGGGCGCGCGCACGCCGGGCGGGGACGCGGGCCTCGACGAGGCGCTCGCCGAGATCGACCGGCTGGCCGGCCTGGAGCAGGTCAAGGGCGTCGGCGAGACCGGCCTCGACTACTTCCGCACCGGGCCGGAGGGCAAGGAGGCGCAGGAGAGGTCGTTCCGCGCCCACATCGAGATCGCCAAGCGGCACGGCAAGGCCCTGGTCATCCACGACCGCGACGCCCACGCCGACGTGCTGCGCGTGCTGAAGGAAGAGGGCGCCCCCGAGCGCACCGTCTTCCACTGCTACTCGGGCGACGCCGAGATGGCCGAGATCTGCGCCGCCGCCGGATACTTCATGTCCTTCGCCGGCAACGTCACCTTCAAGAACGCCCAGAACCTGCGGGACGCCGTGGCTGTGGCCCCGCCGGAGCTGCTCCTGGTGGAGACCGACGCGCCGTTCCTGACGCCGGTGCCGTACCGCGGACGGCCCAACGCCCCGTATCTCATTCCGGTCACGGTGCGCGCGCTGGCCGCCGTGCGCGGCATGGACGAGGACGCGCTGGCGTCGGCACTCGCCGCCAACACGGCACGCGCGTTCGGCTACTGAGCCGCGACCGTTCCGTTACCGGCCCGCCCGAACACCACTCTGGGTAGTCGCGTCGCTTTGGAGAGTGACAGCCGCTCCGCTAGGTTCTGGGGGCCCGATCCGGACCCCTCTGGACCCCTCCGGCCCCTGGAGCGTGTCGGCGTGAGCAACTCGCACTACCAGACGTACGAGACGTACGGCCCGAGCGAGCCGTACACCGACGTGCACAGCGCGCAGGCGCTGGCCTATGGCGTGTACGTGGCGCCGACGTCGTACGACGACCTGTATCCGCCGGCCGACGACATGTCCCCGCGCACTGACGACACGTACACGTCCGCCTACGAGGCGCGCGAGCCCGCGCCGCCGCGGTACAGCGCGCCGGAGCCCGTGATGGAGGACGGCGGGAACGGGCGGGCCGCGCGCCGGCGCAGGGCCCGGTACGCCGAGCGCTCGGACGGGACCATGCGCCGACTGCTGCCGCAGGCGCTGGTCGTCGCGTTCCTCGCGGGCGGCACCACCGCGTTCGTCGCCAAGGACAAGGCGATCGAGCTCAGCGTCGACGGCAAGCCGCGCACCCTGCACACCTTCGCGGACGACGTCACCGAACTGCTCGCCGAGGAAGGCGTGCGGGTCGGCGCGCACGACGTGGTCGCGCCCGCCCCCGGCGAGGAGCTGGACAGCGGCGACGAGGTCGCCGTGCGCTACGGGCGTCCCGTCCGGCTCACGCTCGACGGGCACCGGCGCGAGGTGTGGACGACGGCGCGCACGGTGGAGGGGGCGCTTCAGCAGATGGGGGTGCGTGCGGAGGGCGCGTATCTGTCCGCCTCGCGCTCCCGCCGCATCGGGCGCGAGGGACTCGCGCTGGACGTGCGTACCGAACGGGCCGTGACGGTCCTGGCGGACGGCCGGGCGCGCACGATCCGCACCAACGCGGCGACCGTGCGCGAGGTCGTCGAGGAGGCCGGGGTCACCCTGCGCGGGCAGGACGCCACGTCCGTCGCGCCGGAGAGCTTCCCGCGCGACGGGCAGACCGTCACCGTGCTGCGGATCACGGGCAGCAAGGAGGTCCGCGACGAGGCGATCCCCTTCGAGGTGCACCGGACCGAGGACCCCACCCTGTTCCGGGGCACCGAGGTCGTCGAGCGGGCCGGGCAGCCGGGGCTGCGGCGGGTCAGCTACTCCCTGCGGACCGTCAACGGCGTCAAGCAGAAGCCGCGGCGGACCCGGACCGAGCTGGTGCGGGAGCCGCGCGCGCAGGTGGTGAAGGTGGGCACGAAGCCGATGTCGACGTCCGTGCAGGGAGCCGACGATCTCAACTGGCAGGGGCTTGCGGCGTGCGAGTCCGGGGGACGGCCGGGCGCGGTCGATTCCTCGGGGACGTACGGCGGGCTCTACCAGTTCGACACCCGGACCTGGCAGAGCCTCGGCGGGAAGGGGCGGCCGCAGGACGCGTCGGCTGCGGAGCAGACGTTCCGGGCGAAGAAGCTGTATGCGCGGCGGGGGGCGAGTCCCTGGCCGCACTGTGGGACGCGGTTGCAAGGGTGAGGCACGGCTGCGCCGGACCGTACCGCCCCGGTCCCGGCCTCGGCGCCGGGCAAGCCGGCCGGCCACGTCAACCGCGGCCCGTACTCTTGTCCCGTGAGCAGCCCCACCCCTGACGCCCTCCTCGGGCCCGCCGACGTCCGTGAACTCGCGGCCGCGCTCGGTGTGCGTCCCACCAAGCAGCGCGGCCAGAACTTCGTGATCGACGCGAACACGGTCCGCCGTATCGTCCGCACCGCGGATGTCCGCCCCGACGACACGGTGGTCGAGGTGGGACCGGGACTCGGCTCCCTCACGCTCGCGCTGCTGGAGGCCGCCGACCGGGTCGTCGCTGTCGAGATCGACGACGTGCTCGCCGGGGCGCTGCCCGCGACCGTCGCGGCGCGGATGCCGGACCGGGCCGACCGGTTCGCGCTGGTGCACTCCGATGCGATGCAGGTTCGGGAGCTGCCGGGCCCCGCCCCGACCGCGCTGGTCGCGAACCTGCCGTACAACGTGGCCGTACCGGTCCTGCTGCACATGCTCGAGATCTTCCCGAGCATCGAGCGGACCCTCGTGATGGTCCAGGCGGAGGTGGCCGACCGGCTCGCCGCCCCGCCCGGTTCGAAGGTGTACGGCGTCCCGTCGGTCAAGGCCAACTGGTACGCCGAGGTCAAGCGGGCCGGTGCCATCGGCCGCAAGGTCTTCTGGCCCGCGCCGAACGTCGACAGCGGGCTGGTCTCGCTGGTGCGACGGGCCGAGCCGCTCAAGACGACCGCCTCCCGGCGCGAGGTCTTCGCCGTCGTCGACGCGGCGTTCGCCCAGCGGCGGAAGACCCTGCGGGCCGCGCTCGCCGGCTGGGCGGGATCCGCGGCCGCCGCCGAGGCCGCCCTCGTCGCCGCCGACGTCTCGCCGCAGGCCCGCGGGGAGTCCCTGACGGTGGAGGAGTTCGCGCGGATCGCCGAGGCCGCGTCATCTCGGGGGACGACCCCCGAAACCCCGAAGGAGCAGGCCGAGCAGTGAGCGTCACCGTCCGTGTCCCCGCCAAGGTCAACGTCCAGCTCGCGGTCGGCGCCGCCCGGCCCGACGGGTTTCACGACCTGGCCAACGTGTTCCTCGCGGTCGGCCTGTACGACGAGGTGACGGTGACCCCGGCCGACGCACTCCGCGTGACCTGCGCGGGGCCGGACGCCGGCCAGGTCCCCCTGGACCGTACGAATCTGGTGGCGCGCGCGGCCGAGGCGCTGGCCGGGCGGTACGGCCGTACGGCGGACGTGCACATCCACATCAACAAGGACATCCCGGTGGCGGGGGGCATGGCGGGCGGGAGCGCGGACGGCGCGGGGGCCCTGCTGGCGTGCGACGTGCTGTGGGGCACGCAGGCCTCCCGCGAGGAACTCCTCGACATCTGCGCCGAGTTGGGCAGTGACGTGCCGTTCAGCCTGGTGGGCGGGGCGGCACTCGGCACGGGCCGGGGCGAGAAGCTCAGGACGCTCGAGGTCGGTGGCATCTTTCACTGGGTGTTCGCGATGGCGTCGCGCGGGCTGTCGACCCCGGCCGTCTTCCGCGAGTTCGACCGGCTGACGGAGGGGCTCGACGTCCCCGAGCCGGTCGCCTCCCAGCCCCTGCTCGACGCCCTCGCCAAGGGCGACCCCGAGGCGCTCGCCGCCGCCGTCTCCAACGACCTCCAGCCCGCCGCCCTCTCCCTCTTCCCCGAACTCGCCGACACCCTCGCGGCCGGGCGGGCCGCGGGTGCCCTGGCAACCCTTGTCTCGGGCTCGGGCCCGACCACGGCCTTCCTCGCCCGGGACGCCGAGTCGGCGGCGAAGGTGGCGGAGGCGCTGCGGACGTCGGGCACGTGCCGGAGCGTACGGACGACTTCCGGGCCGGCACCGGGGGCCACGGTCACGCGCTGATCCCCGGTGGGGGTGAGCGTCCCTGGGGGCTCCGCCCCCAGACCTCCGGGCCTATGCCCACCCCACCACCCGACTCGGTCTCTTGATTGGTTCACCCCTCGACCCACCGAGACGGGCGGTGGGTGGGCGAAGGCCGGGGGTCCAGAACCCCGGCCGGGAATGACCATCCACCCCGCCGACTACTCTGGAAGGTCGATCGTCCCCCTTGTCAGGAGAGTAATGGCCGTCAATCTGGTCAATGTCGAGAACGTCAGCAAGGTGTACGGCACCCGTGCCCTGCTGGACGGCGTCTCGCTCGGCGTCTCCGAGGGCGACCGCATCGGCGTGGTCGGACGCAACGGCGACGGCAAGACGACCCTGATCCGGATGCTCGCCAAGCTGGAGGACGCCGACACCGGCCGAGTCACGCACTCCGGCGGGACGCGGATCGGAGTGCTGACCCAGCACGACTCCCTCGACCCGACGGCGACCGTCCGGCACGAGGTCATCCGGGACATGGCCGACCACGAGTGGGCCGGAAACTCCAAGATCAGGGACGTACTCACCGGGCTGTTCGGCGGGCTCGACCTGCCCGGCTTCCCGCAGGGGCTCGACACCGTCATCGCCCCGCTCTCCGGCGGCGAGCGGCGCCGGATCGCGCTCGCCAAGCTGCTCATCGAGGAGCAGGACCTGATCGTCCTGGACGAGCCCACCAACCACCTCGACGTCGAGGGCATCGCCTGGCTCGCCCGGCACCTGCGCGAGCGCCGCTCCGCGCTCGTCTGCGTGACCCACGACCGGTGGTTCCTGGACCAGGTCTGCACCCGGATGTGGGACGTGCAGAAGGGCGACGTCTTCGAGTACGAGGGCGGCTACTCCGACTACGTCTTCGCGCGCGCGGAGCGTGAGCGCATCGCCGCCACGGAGGAGACCAAGCGGCAGAACCTGGTCCGCAAGGAGCTGGCATGGCTGCGGCGCGGCGCGCCCGCCCGTACGTCCAAGCCGCGCTTCCGCGTCGAGGCCGCCAACGAGCTCATCGCGGACGTGCCGCCGCCCCGGGACAGCAGCGAGCTGATGAAGTTCGCGTCCTCGCGGCTCGGCAAGACCGTCTTCGACCTGGAGGACGTGACCGTCCAGGCCGGCCCCAAGGTGCTGCTCAAGCACGTGACCTGGCAGCTCGGCCCGGGCGACCGGATCGGCCTCGTCGGGGTGAACGGCGCGGGGAAGACCTCCCTGCTGCGCGCCATGGCCGAGGCCGCGTGGACGCAGGGCGACCAGCAGCCGGTCGGCGGGCGGATCGCCGTAGGACGGACCGTCAAGCTCGCCTACCTCTCCCAGGAGGTCTCCGAACTCGACCCCAAGCTGCGGGTGCTGGAGGCCGTGCAGCAGGTGCGCGAGCGCGTCGACCTCGGCAAGGGGCGCGAGATGACCGCCGGGCAGCTGTGCGAGACGTTCGGCTTCAACAAGGAGAAGCAGTGGACGCCGGTCGGCGACCTGTCCGGCGGTGAGCGGCGCAGGCTGCAGCTGCTGCGGCTGCTGATGGACGAGCCCAACGTGCTCTTCCTCGACGAGCCCACCAACGACCTCGACATCGAGACGCTGACCCAGCTGGAGGACGTGCTCGACAGCTGGCCCGGCTCGATGATCGTGATCTCCCACGACCGGTTCTTCGTCGAGCGCACCACCGACCGGGTCTTCGCCCTCCTCGGCGACGCCACCCTGCGGATGCTGCCGCGCGGCATCGACGAGTATCTGGAGCGGCGCCGGCGCATGGAGGAGGTGGCCGCCGCCGCGGTACCCGTGCCGGCCGCCACCAAGGCCGTACCGGAGAAGAGTGCCGCCGACCAGCGCGTCGCGAAGAAGGAACTCCAGAAGATCGAGCGGCAGTTGGACAAGGTCTCCGAGAAGGAGGCCAGGCTGCACGCCCAGATCGCCGAGAACGCCACGGACTTCGAGAAGGTGGCCAAACTCGACGCCGAACTGCGCGACTTGTCCGGCGAGCGGGACGAACTGGAGCTGCGCTGGCTGGAACTCGCCGACGACGCGTGAAGGGTGCGTGAAGGCGCATAACGGCGGCATCACGGGCCGGTCCTCCCTTGGGAACAGGGGCAGAACCGGCCCGGTGCGTTGTGGTCCCGAGTGATAGAAATGGCCGTCTGAGAACTTTCTGAGTACGACTCTGGGCGCGACACGAACCTCAGGGCGTGGCTAAAAATCAGTGACTGAACGGGGGAACGCGCTGATGACCCAGCCGCCCAACCAGCCGCCGCAGGGTGGCTTCGGAGCACCGCAGGACCAGCCACCACCACAGCAGGGCGGGGGCTTCGGGGCCCCGCCGCCACCACCGCAGGCGCCGCCGCAACCCGGTTACGGCTATCCGCAGCAGCCCGCGCCGCCGTCCGGTCCGTACGCCCCGCCGCAGCCCGGCCCCTACGGCCAACCGGGGCCGTACGCACAGCCGCAGCAGCCGGGGCCGTACGGCCAGCCGCAGCAGCCGGGGCCGTACGCGCAACCGCAGGGCTACGGCTACCCGCCGCAGCCCCAGTACCCCGGCGCGCCCGGCACTCCGCCGCCCGGCTCCGGGAACCGCTTCAAGGGCAAGCCGGCCCTCGTCATCGGTGCCGCCGTGGCCGCGCTGCTCGTCATCGGCGGGACCGTGTTCGCGGTCGCCGGCGGTGGTGACGACGACAAGAAGCCGACCGCCCAGAAGAGCGACGACCCCAAGCCCTCCGCCTCCGATTCCCCGATCAACCCCGGTGACGGCAGCGGTGCCGGCGGCGCGGACCCGGAGAACCTCAACGAGGGCCGGAAGGCCGGCGAGGCCAAGGTGCTCTGGTACAAGGAGGCGCCCGACGCACCCGGCGACGGAGCCGACGCCCCCGGCATGTGGATCACCGACAAGACCGCGGTGAAGGCGGCGTACAAGCAGCTCGTCGCCTACAACGTCGGTGACGGCGCCCCCTCCTGGGACACCATCACCTTCGAGCAGAAGATCTGCGCGGTCACCCCGCAGAAGACGGCCGACAACAAGATCGTCGTCGCGTACATGAACGGCACCAGCGACCGCGCCGAGTGCAACCAGCTCCAGGAGATCGACCTCAACACCGGTGCCAAGGGCTGGACCGGCGAGGTCGAGGACGGCGCGCTGTTCGACAGCACCGCCTCGATCGAGCTGTCCATCACCGGCAAGACCCTGATGGTGGGCCGCTCGCAGTCCGGCACGGCGTACGACGTGACGACCGGCAAGAAGCTGTTCGACAAGAAGAAGTACGGCAACGCCTGCTTCCCGACCGCCTTCGCGGGCGGCGCCCGGCTGCTCGTCGTCGCCTCCTGCGACGCCAGCAAGACGACCGAGCACGACGAGATGCAGGAGCTGGACCCCAGCACCGGCAAGGTCAAGTGGACCCAGAAGTTCGACAAGGGCTGGACCGTCGAGCACGTGTACTCCGCCGACCCGCTCGTCGTCTACAGCACCAACGACGACAAGAACGCGTGGAACATCTCCGCGCTCACCGCCACCGGCACCTTCCGCTCGCAGGTCGCCGTCGACGAGGACTTCGCCCCCGAGTGCGGCTGGGGATTCCTCGGCGGTGACCTCCAGGCCTGCGAGGGCGTGGCCGCCGACGCGAACACGCTCTACCTGCCCACCGAGGCGACGACCGGGGCGAACGAGATCGTCGCGATCAACCTCGCCGACGGCAAGGAGAAGTGGCGCGTGAAGTCCCCGGCGGACGAGTCGATGCTGCCGATGAAGACCGAGGGCGGCAAGCTCGTCGCCTATGTGCAGCCGTCGTACGACGCGGGCGGCCGGATCGTCTCGATCCCGACGACCGGCAGCACGCGCACGCCGACGACGCTGCTGCAGATGCCGGAGGGCACCGTGGACATCGAGAGCGGCTTCTACTCCAAGGACATCGACTGGGTCGACGGGCGCTTCTACCTCTCGACCACACGGCTCGCCGGAGACACCGACAAGAAGGAGAAGTTGATGCTCGCCTACGGCAAGTGACCCTTCTCTTCCGGCTGTTCACCGTCCCCGCCGTCCCCGCCGACACCGCTCCCGAGGTACTCACGTCATGACCCAACCGCCCCCTCCGCCGCCCAACCAGCCCCCGCAGCAAGGCGGTTTCGGCCCGCCGCAGGACCAGCCGCCGCAGCCCCCGGCCGCCCCGCAGACGCCCCCGACGCCTCCGGCGGGCCAGCCGCAGCCGGGCTACGGCTACCCGCAGCAGCCCCAGCCGCCACAGCCCCCTGCGGGTTACGGCTATCCGCAGGCGCCGGCACCCCCGGCACCCCAAGCGCCCCAGACCCCGCCGCCGCCCCCGGGCTACGGCTACCCGGGCCAGCAGCCGAACCCGTACGGCCAGCAGCCTGCCGCCCCCTACGGCCAGCAGCCCGGTTACGGCTACCCGCACGGGACCATGCCCCTTCAGCCGCAGCCGGGCCAGCCGGGCGGCGGGCGGAAGTTCAACGCGCAGCTGACCATCATCGTCGCGGCCGTCGTGGCCATCGCGCTGATCGTCGGCGGTGGCGTCTGGTACGCGTCCAGCTCCGGTGACGAGGGCGGCAAGAAGGACGACACCGCCAGTTCCAGCGGCGGCACCGGCGGCACCGGCGGCACCGACGACAACAAGGAAGGCGACGGCGGCACCGGCGGGAGCGACGCCGAAGGCGGCACCGGCGGGAGCGACGCCGAAGGCGGCACCGGCACCTCCACCACCCCGGTGGAGAAGGTCCCCGGCAACCCCGCCTCCAAGGTCCTCTTCCAGGTCCCGGCGCCCGAGGTCGGCAAGGACAGCACCATCTCCACGGCCGGTTCCTGGCTCACCGACAAGGTGTACGCCAAGAGCGGCGTCGCCGAGGTCGTCGGCTACGACCCGGACAAGGGCACCAAGCTGTGGACGATCAAGCTCCCCGGCCCGGTGTGCCAGGGCAGCAACCACGTCACCACCGACGGCCGGACGGCGATCACCTATCAGCCGAAGATGCCGACCAAGGCCGAGCCCTCGCACGGCTGCAGCCAGATCGCGGCCCTCGACCTCGCCACCGGCAAGAAGCTGTGGACCAAGACCGCCAACTCCGGTGACGAGGCGATCAGCTTCAACAACATCACCGTCAGCGGCAACACCGTCGCCCTGGGCAGCTCCAGCGGCGGCGCCGCCTTCGACCTCGGCACCGGCAAGCAGCTGTGGGCCCCGAAGCCGACCGACACCTGCTACGACACCGGGTACGGCGGCGGCGCGAAGCTGGTCGCGGTGCGCAGGTGCGGTTCGTACGACGCGCCCGAGCTGCACATCCAGACCCTCGACCCGAAGTCCGGGAAGGTGATCTCCGACTACAAGATGGCGCAGGGCATCGCCTACGCCAGTGTCGTGTCCACCGACCCGCTGGTCGTCGCCGCCGACGTCGGCGAGTCCGCGAAGGACGGCAGCGGCATCTCGGACTTCTTCTCCATCGACAACAAGACCGGCAAGCTGCGCACCCGTATCTCGGCGCCCAGCGACCAGTACGCGGCCAGCTGCGACGGCATCACCAAGATCGAGGAGTGCCACCAGCTCGCGGTCGGCAAGGACCGGCTCTACGTGGCGACCGAGGAGGAAGACGGCTCCGGCGAGTTCTCGCAGACCAACCACATCGTCGCGATCGACCTCGCCACCGGCAAGCTGGCCGGCCAGCGGGCCGACGCGGGCGACGACTACACGATCATGCCGCTGCGGATGGACGGCACGAACATCATCGCGTACAAGCGTCCGCCGTACGACAAGGGCGGTCAGATCGTCAGCATCGACGGCAGCACCTTCAAGGAGACCAAGCTGCTGGAGAACCCGGCCACGGAGTCGGTGCGGGACGTGGAGACCAGCATGTCGCCGGACTACTCCGAGATCCTCTACTCGCAGGGACACCTGTTCATGTCCGACATCTTCGCCAGTGACCTGGGGAGTACGGGCGACGACAAGGAGTACCTGGTGATCGCGTTCGGCGCGAGCTGAACCGTTCGAGTCGCCTTGTGGACCTTCGTTGACACGGCCCCGTCCCTGCTCAGGGGCGGGGCCGTGCGCGTACCGCTCATCACCCTCGAATGCGAGGAAAACCAGAAATTCCGTCGATCCGGGGCACTTCTGTCCCGGTAGGGGAAGCGCAACGTCGAACAAGCGTGTAGCTTCCGGGGGCATGAAGGGCGGGGGAGCCGGGAGGGGGCTTCTGTCCGTGCGGACCAGTGGGCATCCATAGTGGGGCATCCACAGCGATGCACTCACGGTTGATGCATGGGGATCCATTGGGGGACTGGGGGGTTGGGCTCGATGGGAGTGCGGCTCATGGTGGTCGACGACCACCGACTGCTCGCCGAGGCCTTGGCCTCGGCGCTGAAACTGCGGGGGCACCGGGTGCTCGCCGCGGCGGCGCCTGCCGCGGGCGCGGCGGAGCTGGTGATCAGCCGGGCGCCGGAGGTGTGCCTGCTGGGGACGGCGACACCGGCGGAGCCGGGGATGTTCGACCCGGTGGTACGGATCAAGCGGGAGCGTCCGCAGGTCGCGGTGCTGGTGCTGGGCCCGGTGCCCAGCCCGCGCGGGATCGCGGCGGCGTTCGCCGCGGGAGCCTCCGGCTATGTACGGCATGACGAGCGGATCGAGGGGGTCGAGCGCGCGATCATGAAGGCCCGGGCGGGCGAGGCGGCGGTGGCGCCGCAGTTGCTCCAGGGCGCGTTCAGTGAACTGCTCAACCCGGTGGCCCAGCCCGACGACGAGGGCCAGCGCCTGCTGCAGATGCTGACGCCCAGGGAGGTCGAGGTCCTGGTCCGGGTCGCCGACGGCGAGGACACCCGGCTGATCGCCGCCGGCATGGGCATCGCCCCGTCCACGGCCCGGACACATGTCCAGCGCGTACTGATGAAGCTGGGCGTGGGCTCACGACTGGAGGCGGCGGCGCTGGCGGCCCGGACGGGCCTGCTGGACCGGGCGGGTCCGGTGCCGCACCTGCCACCGGAGGCTGGAGCCGGGTGATGTGCGGACGAGCCGGGTGACGTCCGGATGACTCGAGGCGGGGGCGGCACCCCGTGACGCCGGGCTGTGCCGCCCCCGCCCCGGACCTCACTGCACTGTTTCGTCCCCCGGCACCACATCCGGAGGCGGCGGAGCCACCGGCCGCAGCTTCAGCCAGACCAGGAAGAACACGCCCAGGGCGAGCATCCCCAACCCGGTCCACAGGTTGATGTTGACGCCCTCGGCCTTGTCGATGTCGGCGTCGGACGCGGTGAAGCCGGCGATCGTGACGATGACGCCGTAGACGACGAACAGGCCGCCGATGATGCGGCGGATGTCGAAGAGGCGGGCCGCGGTCGCGGACTTGGTCTGGAGTTCGGAGACCTCCCGCAGGACGTCCTTCTCGGAGAACCCGGGGTGTTCGGGGTGCTCGGAGTCCTTGGAGTGCTCGGAGTGTTCAGACATGGTTTCTCCATCCTCCCGCGGTCAGAACGAGAACGGGATGTAGCAGGCGGCCGCCAGGATCACCGCGCCCCAGCCCAGCAGGGCCGGCCTGCGGTACCAGGCGTCGTCGCCGACGGCGGGCGGCTCGGACATGCCGGGGGAGGTCGTGCCGTAGACGAGGCCCTGGAGATCGTCGGCCGGCTTCGGGGCGGTGAAGAGCGACACGGCGATCATGACGACCGCGCCGGCCACGAATCCGGCGATCGCGGAGACGAAGTTGGCGCCCTGGTCGGAGGGGATGTCGATGATGCCCTGCTTGTAGATCCAGAAGTAGTTGACCATCGCCGCCGTGGTGCCCGCGAGCAGTCCCCAGAAGCCGGACTTCATGGACGCGCGCTTCCAGAACATGCCGATGATGAAGACGACGAACATCGGGACGTTGAAGAAGGAGAACAGTGTCTGGAGGTAGCTCATGATGTTCGAGAACGACGAGGCCAGGAACGCCGTGCCGATCGACGCGAGGACGCCGACCGCCGTGATCAGGCGGCCGAAGCGCACGTAGTACGTGTCCTCGCGGTCCTTGACCACGTACTTCTGCCAGATGTCGGTGGTGAACACCGTGTTGAAGGACGAGATGTTGGCCGCCATGCCCGCCATGAACGCGGCGAGGAGGCCGGTCACCGCGATGCCGAGGACACCGTTGGGGAGCAGCGCCTCCATCAGGTAGGGGATCGCGTCGTTGTACTGGAGGTCCGAGCCGGACGTGCCGATCTTCGGGACCAGGACCGCCGCCACCAGGCCCGGGATCATCACCAGGAAGACGATGAAGATCTTCGGGAACGCGGCGATCAGCGGGGTGCGCTGGGCCGCCGAGAGGTTCTTGGCCGACAGGGCGCGCTGGACCTCGGCGAAGTTCGTCGTCCAGTAGCCGAAGGAGAGGACGAAGCCGAGGCCGAGGACGATCGTGAGCCAGTTGGCGCCCAGCGGGTTGTCGTTGCCGATGCCCGTGCCGCCCCATGAGGTCATGAAGTCGGCGCCGTGCGTCTTGGTGAGGGAGTCGGACAGACCGTCCCAGCCGCCGACCTTCTTCAGACCCAGCACGGTCAGCGGGATCAGCGCCGCCAGGATCACGAAGAACTGCAGGACCTCGTTGTAGATCGCGGAGGAGAGGCCGCCGAGGGTGATGTAGGCGAGGACGAAGGCGCCGGCGACCACGATAGCGACCCATTCCGGCCACCCCAGCAGCGCCTCGACGACGATCGCGAGGGCGTAGAGGTTGACGCCGGCGATCAGGATGGCGGCGAAGGCGAACAGGATCGAACTGAGCAGGTGTGCTGCCTTGTCGAAGCGCAGCAGCAGGAACTCGGGGACCGAGCGGACCTTGCTGCCGTAGTAGAAGGGCATCATCACCAGGCCGAGGAAGACCATGGCCGGGATGGCGCCGATCCAGTACCAGTGGGTGGTGTAGGCGCCGTACTGCGCGCTGTTCGCGGCCATGCCGAGGATCTCGGTGGCGCCGAGGTTCGCGGCGATGAAGGCGAGGCCGGTGACCCAGGCGGGCAGGGAGCGGCCGGAGAGGAAGAAGTCGAGGCTGGTCTTCACCGAGCGGCGGGCGGCGAAGCCGATGCCCAGGACGACGACGAAATAGATGCCGAGGATCGTGTAGTCGAGCCAGTTCGTCGGGAGTCGCAGCTCTGCCGCCATATATGTGGGGGCATATGTGGGGATTTGCATAAGTACTCGCTTCGTTGCGTGAACTGATCCAGAGCGGAACCTACGCCTCCGCGTTCAGTGATTGAACACTCTGGTCGACGCTTTTTGTTTGATTGTGATGTTGACGGTTGTGGTGAGTTGTGTTTCGATGTGTTTAGTTCTGTTTGATGATTCGGTGATGATTCGGTGGCTCGAATGAGGAGTCCGGCGTGAAGAAGACCTCGACCCGACTGGCCGACGGTCGCGAGTTGATCTACTACGACCTGCGTGACGACACCGTGCGGGACGCGGTCGACCGCCGTCCGCTGGACCCGACCGTCACCACGTCCGAGGTCCGCCGGGACGTGCTGCTCGGCGACGCGGTCGCCGTCGCCTCGCACCGCCAGGGCCGCATCTACCACCCGCCGGCCGACGAGTGCCCCCTGTGCCCGTCGCGGGGCGACCGGCTGAGCGAGATCCCGGACTCGTCGTACGACGCCGTGGTCTTCGAGAACCGTTTCCCCTCGCTGGCCGGCGACTCGGGCCGCTGCGAGGTGGTCTGCTTCACCTCCGACCACAACGCGTCCTTCGCCGACCTGACGGAGGAGCAGGCACGGCTGGTCCTGGACGCGTGGACCGACCGGACGTCGGAGCTGTCGCATCTGCCCTCCGTAGAGCAGGTGTTCTGTTTCGAGAACCGGGGTGCGGAGATCGGTGTGACCTTGGGTCACCCGCACGGCCAGATCTACGCCTACCCCTTCACCACCCCGCGCACCGCGCTGATGCTGCGTTCAGTGGCGACTCACAAGGAGGCGACCGGAGGCGAGAACCTCTTCGACGCCGTCCTGGAGCGCGAACTCGCCGATGAGCGGGTCGTCCTGGAAGGGGAGCACTGGGTCGCCTTCGTGCCGTACGCGGCGCACTGGCCGTACGAGGTGCACCTGTACCCGAAGCGCCGGGTGCCGGACCTGCTCGGCCTGGACGAGGAGGCGCGCACAGAGTTCCCCAAGGTCTATCTGGAACTCTTGAGGCGCTTCGACCGGATATTCGGTGAGGGCGAGTCTGCGACGCCGTACATCGCCGCCTGGCACCAGGCGCCGTTCGGTGCGCTGGAGGAGTTCGAGGGCGTCAGCCGGGACGACTTCGCGCTGCACCTCGAACTTTTCACCATCCGCCGCACTTCCGGCAAGCTGAAGTTCCTCGCGGGCTCCGAGTCGGGCATGAACGTGTTCATCAACGACATCCGACCGGAAGCCGCGGCCGAGCGACTGCGAGAGGTAGCGAGTTCATGAGCGGCAAGTATCTGGTCACGGGCGGTGCGGGGTACGTCGGCAGTGTGGTCGCCCAGCATCTGCTGGAGGCGGGTCACGAGGTCGTCGTCCTCGACAACCTCTCCACCGGCTTCCGCGAGGGGGTGCCGGCGGGCGCCACCTTCGTGGAGGGCGACATCCGCGACGCCGCCAAGTGGCTGGACTCCTCCTTCGACGCCGTCCTGCACTTCGCCGCCTCCTCCCAGGTCGGCGAGTCGGTCGTCAAGCCCGAGAAGTACTGGGACAACAACGTCGGCGGCACCATGGCCCTGCTCGGCGCCATGCGCGAAGCGGGCGTGCGCCGGCTCGTCTTCTCCTCCACGGCCGCCACCTACGGCGAGCCGACCGAGGTCCCCATCGTCGAGTCGGCGCCGACCCAGCCCACCAACCCGTACGGCGCCACGAAGCTCGCGGTCGACCACATGATCACGAGCGAGTCGGCGGCCCACGGACTGGCGGCGGTCTCCCTGCGCTACTTCAACGTGGCGGGCGCGTACGGGACGCGGTCGAATGTCATGGTCGGCGAGCGCCACGACCCCGAGTCGCACCTCATCCCGCTCGTCCTCCAGGTCGCGCAGGGCAAGCGGGACGCGATCTCCGTCTACGGCGACGACTACCCGACGCCGGACGGCACCTGCGTCCGCGACTACATCCACGTGGCGGACCTCGCCGAGGCCCACCTCCTCGCGGTGCGGGCCGCCACCCCCGGCGAGCACCTCATCTGCAACCTCGGCAACGGCAACGGCTTCTCCGTCCGCGAAGTCATCGAGACGGTCCGGCAGGTCACCGGCCACGCGATCCCCGAGGTCGTGGCCCCCCGCCGCGGCGGCGACCCGGCGGTCCTGGTGGCCTCGGCCGCCACCGCCCGCGAGAAACTGGGCTGGAACCCGTCCCGCGCGGACCTCGCGGGGATCGTCGCGGACGCGTGGGACTTCGCGCAGCGGCGGGGCAAGTAGTACCGACGAGCACGTACGGAAAGGTCAGGAGTCAGGGCATGAGCGAGGCTGTCGCAGGGGCTGTCGCCGAGCGGTTCGAGGAGCTGTACGGGGCCGGTCCCGAGGGGGTGTGGGCGGCGCCGGGCCGGGTCAACCTCATCGGCGAACACACCGACTACAACGACGGCTTCGTCATGCCGTTCGCCCTGCCGCACATCACGGTCGCGGCGGTGTCCCGGCGCGAGGACGGCGTACTGCGCCTGCACTCGGCCGACATCGACGGCGGCGTCGTGGAACTGCGCGTCGACGACCTGGCCCCGGAGACCGACCGCAACTGGACGGCGTACCCGGCGGGCGTGGTCTGGGCGCTGCGCGAGGCGGGCCACCCGGTCACCGGCGCGGACGTCCACCTGACCTCGACCGTCCCGTCCGGCGCGGGCCTGTCCTCGTCGGCGGCGCTGGAGGTCGTGGTCGCGCTCGCCCTGAACGACCTGTACGAGCTCGGCCTCAAGGGCTGGCAGCTGGCCCGCCTGTGCCAGCGCGCCGAGAACGTCTACGTGGGCGCCCCCACCGGGATCATGGACCAGACCGCGTCCGCCTGCTGCGAGGCCGGCCACGCCCTGTTCCTCGACACCCGCGACCTCTCCCAGAAGCAGATCCCCTTCGACCTGGCCGCCGAGGGCATGCGCCTGCTGGTCGTCGACACCCAGGTCAAGCACGCCCACAGCGACGGCGAGTACGGCAAGCGCCGCGCCGGCTGCGAGAAGGGCGCGGCCCTGCTGGGCGTCGACGCGCTCAGGGACGTGCCGTACGACGGACTCGACGCGGCCCTCGACCGCCTCGGCGACGAGGAGGAGGTCCGCCGCCTGGTCCGCCATGTCGTCACCGAGGACGAGCGGGTCGAGCGGGTCGTGTCCCTGCTGGAGTCGGGCGACACCCGCGCGATCGGCCCGGTGCTGGTGGAGGGCCACGCCTCGCTCCGGGACGACTTCCGCATCTCCTGCCCCGAGCTGGACCTGGTCGTGGACACCGCGCTGGGCGCGGGCGCGCTGGGCGCCCGGATGACCGGCGGCGGCTTCGGCGGCTCGGCGATCGTCCTCGCGGAGGCCGCCGACGTCGACACCATCGCCAAGGCCGTCCAGGAGGCCTTCGCCGCGGCGGACTTCACCGCACCGCGGGTCTTCGAGGCCGTCCCGGCGGCGGGAGCGCGCAGGCTCAGCTGAGCCGCTTCGTCAGCGTGTACTCCGTGATCCCCGGCGGATAGTCGGGGATCACGCACACCACCTCGTACCCCTGCTTCTGGTAGAACCTCGGCGCCTGGAAGTCCCAGGTCTCCAGGCGTACGGCCGCACAGCCCCGTTCCCGGCGGGCCGTCCGCTCCGCCTGCGCGAGCATCCCGGCGCCCAGGCCGGCGCCCCGGTGGCGGTCGTCGACCCACAGGTACGTCACATGGAGCCAGGTCGCCCAGGTGTGGCCGACGAGGCCGCCGGCCAGGCGGTCGGCCTCGTCCAGGATCCAGACGTGCAGCGGGTGTTCGCGTTCGCCGGGGGTGCCGCGCAGGGCGCGCAGCACGGGAGAGGACGCCGTGTTCGTCTCCCGCAGCCGGGTCCGGAGAAGATCGCGCCGTTCCTTGTCGACTTCTGTCTCCATACGAAACATGCGGCTCACCATAAACGCGCCGGACGGCCAGTTCTGCAAATGCCCTTCCGCTCCCGGCCCCCGGCCGTACCCTGATGAGCAGCACCGGTGGGGGCCGGTGCTGATCAGGGGGCGAGACAGTCGGGTACGACGCCCGAAGTGGGGGTAGCAGGTACTGCACGGCGGCGGCCGTGCGGTGACCGATGCCTCCGGGCGTCGTACCCGCGAATCCGTCTTCGTTCTCCCGACCTTGAGGTATCCCCTGCTCTTCAGGAGCTTGGGGAAGGGGGTTTCGTGGTTCGCATCCGAGTCCTGGTCGTCGACGACCATCGCATCTTCGCCGAGTCACTCGCCGCGGCACTGGCGGCCGAGCCCGACGTGGACGTCTCCGCGGCGGGCAGCGGTCCCGCCGCCGTGCGCAGTCTGGAGCGCGCGGCAGCCGAGGGGCGCCGCTACGACGTGCTGCTGGTCGACGCCGACCTGGGCGGCAACGCCCTGGGTGTCCGGCCCGCCGTACCTGTTCAGGAGGCCAACGAGGACGGCCTCGTCGACGGGATCTCGCTGGTCGTCGGGGTGCGTGCCTCGCAGCCGGCCGTCCGGATCGTCGTCCTCGCCGAGAAGGACGACCCGAGGCGGGCCGCGCTCGCCCTGCAGGCCGGCGCCTCCGGCTGGGTCGCCAAGGACTGCTCGCTGTCCCGGCTGCTGACGGTCATCCGAGGGGTCCTGCGCGACGAGACCCACCTGCCGCCCGCCCTGCTCACCGGCGTCCTGCGGGAGCTGACCGCCGCGCGCAAACACCGCACCGAGAGCGAACAGCTGGTGGAGTCCCTCACGCCGAGGGAGCGGGAAGTGCTGCGCTGCATGGTCGCGGGGCTGGGCCGCAAGGCCGTCGCCGAGCGCCTGTTCCTCTCCCCGCACACCGTCCGCACACACATGCAGAACGTGCTCGGCAAGCTCGGCGTGCACTCCACGCTGGCCGCCGTCGCGCTGGCGCGGCGGGCGGGCGTGGGTCCGGTCGACCTAGCCGGGGATGTTGTCGAACGGGGCGGTCAACTGGCGTAGCAGTCCGGCCAGCTCGCCCCGCTGGGCGCGGGACAGTTCGGCGAGGATCGCCCGCTCCTGGTCGAGGAGCCCGGCCAGGGCCTGGTCGGCGCGGTCCTTGCCGTCGTCCGTGAGGCGGACCAGCACGCCGCGCCGGTCGCTCGGGTCGGGCAGCCGCTCGACCAGGCCCTTCTTGGCCAGGCGGTCGATGCGGTTGGTCATCGTGCCCGAGGTGACCAGGGTCTGGGTCAGCAGCTGTCCCGGCGAGAGCTGATACGGCGTGCCCGCGCGCCGCAGCGCCGTCAGCACGTCGAACTCCCAGGGCTCCAGGCTGTGCTCGGCGAAGGCCAGCCGGCGTGCCCGGTCCAGGTGCCGGGCCAGTCTGCTCACCCGGCTGAGTACCTCGAGCGGTTCCACGTCGAGGTCCGGGCGCTCCCGGCGCCATGCTGATACCAGCCGATCGACCTCGTCCTCCATGACGATCAGTGTAGTGGTTGTGTCGATGTGAAGTCTCTTGACGTCAACACTCTTGACGTCAAGGTATATCGGCGGCAGGCTGGGACGTCGGACACGGTCACGACGAGGAGGCCCGCCCATGCCCGCCACCGCCCCCACCTGGGACCCCGCCCAGTACCTGCGCCACGCCGACCACCGCGCCCGCCCCTTCGTCGACCTCCTCGCCCGCGTCCCCGATCTCCCCGGCGACCCGCCCCGCATCGCCGACCTCGGCTGCGGGCCCGGCAACGTCACGACCCTGCTCGCCGACCGCTGGCCCACCGCGCACATCACCGGGTACGACAACTCGCCGGAGATGCTCGACCAGGCGCGCGCGGACCACGCCGGCCCCACCCCCGGCGGCGGCCGCCTCGACTTCGCCCACGCCGACGTACGCGGCTGGTCGCCGCCGGAGCCGTACGACCTGATCGTCAGCAACGCCACCCTCCAGTGGGTGCCCGGGCACGTGGAGCGGTTCGCGCAGTGGGTGGCGGGCCTCGTGCCCGGCGGCACCTTCGCCTTCCAGGTCCCCGGCAACTTCGACGCCCCCAGCCACCGGCTGATGCGCGAACTCGCCCACTCCGCCCGCTGGCAGGACCGCCTCGCCGACACCCTGCGCCACGGCGACGCCGTCCTCACGCCCGAGGCCTACCTGGAGCGGCTGGCCGACCTCGGCTGCACGGCGGACGTGTGGGAGACGACGTACGTCCACCTGCTGGAGGGCGAGGACCCGGTCCTCGACTGGGTGAAGGGAACCGGCCTGCGCCCCGTCCTCACCGCCCTCGACGACGACCCGGCGGCCAGGGAGGAGTTCATGAGCACCTACCGGGCCGCCCTGCGCGAGGCCTATCCGACCGGCCCGCACGGCACGCCCTTCCCCTTCCGCCGCATCTTCGCGGTCGCCCGCAAGGAGGCGTGATGATCACCGCCGTCGACCACGTGCAGCTCGCCGCCCCGCCCGGCTCCGAGGAGCGGCTGCGGGCGTACTACGTCGGCGTCCTCGGCATGACGGAGCTCCCGAAGCCGCCGGTGCTCGCGGCGCGTGGAGGATGCTGGTTCCGGGCGGGCCCGGTTCACCTGCACCTGGGGATCGAGACCGACTTCCGGCCCGCGAAGAAGGCCCACCCCGGCCTTCGGGTGACGGACATCGGGGCGTACGCGGCCGCGCTGGAGGCCCGCGGAGCGACGGTCACCTGGGACGACGACCTGCCGGGGCACCGGCGCTTCTACTCCGCGGACCCCGTGGGCAACCGGCTGGAGTTCCTGGAACCGATGGCTTGATCAAGCCCCCACGGTCCCACGGAGCCGGCTCTGCGAGCGGCCGTTCAGCTCTTCCGGCGACCTATCAGGTGCGGCTTCGCCTCCAGCCCGTCCAGCCCGTGCCACGCCAGATTGACCAGATGCGCGGCCACCTCCGCCTTCTTCGGGCGGCGGACGTCCAGCCACCACTGGCCGGTCAGCGCGACCATGCCGACCAGCGCCTGGGCGTACAGCGGGGCCAGCTTCGAGTCGAAGCCGCGGTTCTTGAACTCGCGGCCCAGGATGTCCTCCACCTGGGTGGCGATGTCCGAGATCAGGGAGGCGAAGGAACCCGTCGACTGGGGGATGGGGGAGTCACGGACCAGGATGCGGAAACCGTCCGTGTACTCCTCGATGTAGTCCAGGAGCGCGAAGGCCGCCTGCTCGCACAGTTCGCGGGGGTGGCCGGCGGTCAGGGAGCTGGTCACCATGTCCAGCAGGCGCCGCATCTCGCGGTCCACCACCACCGCGTACAGCCCCTCCTTGCCGCCGAAGTGCTCGTACACCACCGGCTTGGACACCCCGGCCTTCGCCGCGATCTCCTCCACCGAGGTGCCCTCGAAGCCCTTCGACGCGAAGAGGGTGCGACCGATCTCCAGCAGCTGAGCCCGGCGCTCGGCACCGGTCATCCGGGTGCGACGGGCGCGCCGCGGTTTTTCATTGCTGGAGTTGCTGGAGTCGGTCGCCACGGCGTCAATCATGCCGCCTCGGCGGTCTCCGTCTTGCGTCGGGAACCGTCCTCACCCGTGTTACGGCGGGAATCGATACGCGAGCGTGACGGCCAGCGCACGTCATAGGCCCAGCCGAGCATCTCGAACCAGCGGATGAAACGTGCCGAGGAGTCCAGCTGGCCCCGCTCCACCCCGTGCCGCGCCGACGTCGGGTCGGCGTGGTGCAGGTTGTGCCAGGACTCGCCGCAGGACAGGACCGCCAGCCACCACACGTTGCCCGAGCGGTCGCGCGACTTGAACGGCCGCTTGCCCACCGCGTGGCAGATCGAGTTGATCGACCAGGTGACGTGGTGCAGCAGGGCCACCCGGACCAGCGAGCCCCAGAAGAAGCCGGTGAAGGCGCCCCACCAGGACATCGTCACCAGACCGCCGATCACCGCGGGCAGCGACAGCGAGACGAGCGTCCACATGATGAACTGCCGGGAGATCGTCCGGATCGCCTTGTCCTTGATCAGGTCCGGTGCGTACTTGTCCTGCGGGGTCTGCTCCTCGTCGAACATCCAGCCGATGTGGGCCCACCACAGGCCCTTCATCAGCGCGGGAACCGTCTCCCCGAAACGCCACGGCGAGTGCGGGTCGCCCTCGGCGTCGGAGAACTTGTGGTGCTTGCGGTGGTCGGCCACCCAGCGCACCAGCGGCCCCTCGACCGCCATCGACCCCATGATCGCCAGCGCGATCCGCAGGGGCCGTTTCGCCTTGAAGGAGCCGTGCGTGAAGTAGCGGTGGAAACCGATCGTGATGCCGTGGCAGCCCAGGTAGTAGAAGAAGACCAGAAGGCCGAGGTCCAGCCAGCTCACGCCCCAGCCCCACGCCAGCGGCACGGCCGACAGCAGCGCGAGGAACGGAACGGTGATGAACAGCAGCAGCGTGATCTGCTCCAGCGAGCGCTTCTGCTCACCGCCCAGGGTGGCGGAGGGAGGGGGGGTGTCGTCGGGGGCCTTCGAATTGCCTTCGATCACATCGGAGCTCGTGGTCATGCGCGTCCCCTGTGGGGTCTGGGATTGAGGCAGATGCCGGGGCGAGGGAACCGTGCCGTACTTCCTACGGTTCCGTAACCTACGGTTTCGTAAGTATGGCAGCGCGCCGCCCTGCGGCAAGAGCCCGAGATTCTGCGCGTCCGCATGGACACCTATCCTTGGATCGGTCGGACAGCGCGGTCCGCACTGATTTCTTCCCGGATGTCCGGCCCGTATGCGGCACACAGCCGACCTGGCCGCCATCCGGGTTCCCCTCCGGACGAGCTTCAACACTGCAAGGAGCCGCACCTGTGAGCAGTGCCGACGACCTGACGACGAGCACCATGTCGACCAGCAGCGAGCTGCGCGCCGACATCCGGCGACTGGGGGATCTGCTCGGCGAGACCCTCGTGCGCCAGGAGGGTCCCGAGCTGCTCGAACTGGTCGAGAAGGTCCGCCGCCTCACCCGTGAGGACGGCGAAGCCGCCGCCGAGCTGCTGCGCGGCACCGAACTGCAGACCGCGGCCAAGCTGGTCCGCGCCTTCTCCACCTACTTCCACCTGGCCAACGTCACCGAGCAGGTCCACCGCGGCCGCGAACTGCGCGCCAAGCGCGCCGCCGAGGGCAGCCTCCTCGCCCGCACGGCCGACCGCCTCAAGGACGCCGACCCCGAGCACCTGCGCCAGACGGTCGCCAACCTGAACGTCCGCCCGGTGTTCACGGCCCACCCCACCGAGGCCGCCCGCCGTTCGGTCCTCAACAAGCTCCGGCGCATCGCGGCCCTCCTGGAGGTCCCGGTCATCGAGGCCGACCGCCGCCGCTACGACACCCGCCTGGCCGAGAACATCGACCTCGTATGGCAGACGGACGAACTGCGCGTCGTCCGCCCGGAGCCCGCCGACGAGGCCCGCAACGCCATCTACTACCTGGACGAGCTGCACGCGGGCGCGGTCGGCGACGTCCTGGAGGACCTGACGGCCGAGCTGGAGCGGGTCGGCGTCAAGCTCCCCGACAGCACCCGGCCCCTCACCTTCGGCACCTGGATCGGCGGCGACCGCGACGGCAACCCGAACGTCACCCCCCAGGTCACCTGGGACGTCCTGATCCTCCAGCACGAGCACGGCATCAACGACGCCCTGGAGATGATCGACGAGCTCCGCGGCTTCCTCTCCAACTCCATCCGCTACACCGGCGCCACCGACGAGCTCCTGGACTCCCTCGGCACCGACCTGGAGCGCCTCCCGGAGATCAGCCCCCGCTACAAGCGCCTCAACGCCGAGGAGCCCTACCGCCTCAAGGCCACCTGCATCCGGCAGAAGCTGGAGAACACCAAGACCCGCCTGGCCAAGGGCATCCCGCACGAGCCGGGCCGCGACTACCTCGGCACCGCCGAGCTGCTGACCGACCTCAAGCTGATCCAGACCTCCCTCAGGGAACACCGCGGCGGCCTCTTCGCCGACGGCCGCATGGACCGTACGATCCGCACGCTCGCGGCGTTCGGCCTCCAGCTCGCCACCATGGACGTACGTGAGCACGCGGACGCCCACCACCACGCCCTCGGCCAGCTCTTCGACCGGCTCGGCGAGGAGTCCTGGCGGTACGCCGACATGCCCCGCGAGTACCGGGGCAAGCTGCTTGCGAAGGAGCTGCGCTCCCGCCGCCCGCTCGGCCCCACCCCGGCGCCCGTGGACGCGGCCGGCGAGAAGACCCTCGGTGTCTTCCAGACCGTGAAGCGGGCCCTGGAGGTCTTCGGGCCCGAGGTCATCGAGTCGTACATCATCTCGATGTGCCAGGGCGCGGACGACGTGTTCGCGGCGGCCGTACTGGCCCGCGAGGCGGGCCTGCTCGACCTGCACGCCGGCTGGGCGAAGATCGGCATCGTGCCGCTCCTGGAGACCACCGACGAGCTCAAGGCCGCCGACACGATCCTGGAGGACATGCTCTCGGACCCGTCCTACCGGCGCCTGGTCGCGCTGCGCGGCGACGTCCAGGAGGTCATGCTCGGCTACTCCGACTCCTCGAAGTTCGGCGGCATCACCACCTCGCAGTGGGAGATCCACCGCGCCCAGCGACGCCTGCGCGACGTGGCACACCGGTACGGCGTACGGCTCCGGCTCTTCCACGGCCGCGGCGGCACCGTCGGCCGCGGCGGCGGCCCCTCGCACGACGCGATCCTCGCCCAGCCCTGGGGCACCCTGGAAGGCGAGATCAAGGTGACCGAGCAGGGCGAGGTCATCTCCGACAAGTACCTCGTGCCGTCCCTGGCCCGCGAGAACCTGGAGCTGACCGTCGCGGCCACCCTCCAGGCCTCCGCCCTGCACACCGCGCCCCGCCAGTCCGACGACGCCCTGGCACGCTGGGACGCGGCCATGGACCTGGTGTCCGACGCCGCCCACTCCGCCTACCGCAGGCTCGTCGAGGACCCCGACCTGCCCGCGTACTTCTTCAAGGCCACCCCGGTCGACCAGCTCGCCGACCTGCACCTCGGATCGAGGCCGTCCCGGCGGCCCGACTCCGGCGCCGGACTCGACGGCCTGCGCGCCATCCCGTGGGTGTTCGGCTGGACCCAGTCCCGGCAGATCGTGCCCGGCTGGTTCGGCGTCGGCTCCGGCCTGAAGGCCCTGCGCGAGGCCGGCCTGGACACCGTGCTCGACGAGATGCACGAGCAGTGGCACTTCTTCCGCAACTTCGTCTCCAACGTCGAGATGACCCTCGCCAAGACGGACCTGCGGATCGCCGCCCACTACGTCGACACACTCGTCCCGGACGACCTGAAGCACGTCTTCGAGACCATCAGGGCCGAGCACGAACTGACCGTGCGCGAGGTGCTGAAGGTGACGGGCGAGAAGGAACTCCTCGACGCCACCCCGGTGCTGAAGCAGACCTTCACCATCCGCGACGCCTACCTGGACCCGATCTCCTACCTCCAGGTCACCCTCCTCAAGCGCCAGCGCGACGCGGCAGCCGCGGGCGAGCAGCCCGACCCGCTGCTGTCCCGGGCCCTGCTGCTGACGGTCAACGGCGTGGCGGCGGGCCTGCGCAACACCGGCTGACGGCCCCTTCGGGCACAAGTCGGACACAAAGGTGCCCCCGAGCCTCGTACCGGAGACTCGGGGGCACCTGTGTGCGTGTTCGTACGTGCCATCAGGCCTTACGGCGACGGAACACCAGGTAACCGCCCCCCGCGACCAGCGCGGCCGCGAGCCCGGACAGCAGGCCCACCGGGGCGCCGCTGCCGGTCTCGGCGAGGTCGCCGCCGGTGCCGCCCTGCGGGGACGGGGAGGCGGCCGGGCCGTCGGAGGCGACGGGGGAAGCCGCACCCGAAGCAGGCGCGGACGCGGACGCTGACGTGGACGGAGAGACGGATGCCGACGCGCCCGGCGTCGAGGTGGTCCCGCCGCCCGGCTCGCCCTCGTCCTCGCAGTCCGTCCAGAACACCTTGTGCTTGGCGGCGCCGTTCTCGCCGTCGAAGTTCCAGAACAGCTTGTAGTGCCCGTCGGGCAGCGACAGGTCGTCCGTACGGCCGTGACCGTCGGCGTCCAGGGCGATCTCGCCGGACGTCACCGTCTCGCCCTTGACGTCGGCCGTCGGGGCCCAGGCCTCGATGTGCCAGTCGACCTGCTGGACGGCGTCGAAGCCGAAGGCGTCGAGGTAGAAGGTGCAGACGTGGGGCTCGTTCTTGCGGAGCTCCTCGCCGGTGGAGGCGTCGTGGATCTTCACGGTGCCGTTGTCGCCTGGAGGAGTGGCGTGCGCGAGGGGGGCGGCCAGGAAGGCCGCCGCTGCGACGGCGGACAGGACGCCGGCGCGAGAGAGGGTATGCATGGGTCAGTAGTCCATCTTCGAGATGTGAACGGGAAGATGTGGAGGGGGCGGCTCAGCTTCCAGCCGGGACTGACCACAGGTCAATCACGAACAGGAAACACTCGGTTCCTCCACAGGACCTGAGAACGCCGAAACCCCTCAGATCGTCACGAAGACAGCCGTCAGCAGCGCGATTCCCGACCCCGCCAGCCCCCACGCGAGCCGCGTCCGCCGCAGCCCGCCCGCCACCACCACCGACGCGAGCAGCAGCGCGCCGCCCATCGGCACCCACGAGTAGAGGATCCCGGCGGGACCCGACCGGACCACGTCGTCACTGCCGGGCTTCACGACCACGTCGTACGTCCGCCCCCTGCGCACGGCCACCGTGTGCTCGATGACGACGCTCTTCCGCGCCGTCGAACCGGTCGACATCGGCGTGTACGGCCCCGTACAGGTCTCCGCCCCGCACCGCGTCACCTCGACCGTGCCGCGCTCCCGGCCCTTGGTGAGCATCACGTGCTGGGCGGTGCCCCAGGACCCCCACACGCCCGCGATCAGGATCAGCACCGCGACCGTGGCCATCGCCGCGAGGCGACCGAAGCGCAACGCGACGAGCGAGGCCTGACGGGAACTGGTGGGTGTGGCAGGCATGGCGGGGATCATTGGCCATGCCAGGACGGACAGTCAAACTCGGCCGGGTCCGCCGACCGACAAGTCAGGAGTTGTACGTGCTTTGCGCCCGCTCCAGCCCCTCGATCACCAGGCACTCCACGGCATCGGCGGCCCGGTCCACGAAGTAGTCCAGCTCCTTGCGCTCCGCCGACGAGAAATCCTTCAGCACGAAGTCCGCGACCTGCATACGCCCCGGAGGCCGCCCGATCCCGAACCGCACCCGGTGATACTCCGGACCCATCACCTTCGTCATCGACTTCAGCCCGTTGTGCCCGTTGTCCCCGCCGCCGAGCTTCAGCCGGAGCACCCCGTAGTCGATGTCCAACTCGTCATGAATGGCCACGATATTCGCCACCGGCACCTTGTAGAAGTCCTTGAGCGCGTTCACCGGCCCGCCCGACAGGTTCATGTACGACATCGGCTTTGCCAGCACCACCCGCCGGTTCCCCGGCCCGGGCGGCCCGATCCGCCCCTCCACGACCTGCGCCTGCGCCTTACCGGCCCGCTTGAACCTGCCCCCGATCCGCTCCGCGAGCAGATCGGCGACCATGAAGCCGACGTTGTGCCGGTTGGCCGCGTACTCGGGCCCGGGATTGCCGAGGCCGACGATCAGCCAAGGGGCGTTCGCATCGGTCGTCACGTGCATGTCTCCTTCATACGCGCCGACCGCCGCCCCCGAGGGGAGCGGCGGCCGGCAACCGGTATTCCGGGAAGGATCAGGCCTCGGTGCCCTCGGCCTCGCCCTCCGCCGGGGCCTCCTCGGCCTGGGCGGCCAGGACCTGGAGGACGACCGCGTCCTCGTCGGTCAGCAGCGTGGTGCCCTCGGGCAGCGGGATGTCCTTGGCGAGGATGGAGTCACCGGCCTCCAGGCCCGCGATGGAGACGGTGACCGACTCCGGGATGTGCGTGGCCTCGGCCTCGACGTTCAGCGTGCTCAGCACGTGCTCGAGCAGGTAGGCGCCCGGCGCGAGCTCGCCCTCGGTGTGGACGTACACCTCGACGTTGACCTTCTCGCCGCGCGTCACCAGAAGCAGGTCGACGTGCTCCAGGAAGCCCTTGATCGCGTCGCGCTGCACGGCCTTCGGGATCGCCAGCTGGGTCTTGCCCTCGATGTCCAGCGTGAGCAGGACGTTCGGGGTGCGCAGGGCGAGCTGCAGCTCGTGGCCCGGCAGCGTGATGTGGGCCGGCTCGGCACCGTGACCGTAGACAACGGCGGGAACCTTGTTGTCACGGCGGATACGGCGGGCCGCACCCTTACCGAACTCGGTACGGGTCTCGGCGGCGAGCTTGACGTCAGCCATGGTCACTCCTCGTAGAACAGTCGGGGAAGGTGGTCACCCGGCCAAACAATCGGCCTGCTACGAAGAGCGCGTCGATAACGGACCGCCGTACGCCTCCTGAAAAGCGGTACGGCCTCCCTCGCCGAGCAACTTGAGCAGTCTACTCGGCGGGGAGGCCACACCCAAAAGGATCTTCGAGGCAGTGCTTACTGCTCGTCGAACAGGCTCGTCACCGAACCGTCCTCGAACACCTCACGCACCGCACTCGCGATCGTCGGCGCGATCGACAGCACCTTGATCTTGTCCAGATCCGCGCCCAGCTCACCCGGCGTCGGCAGCGTGTCCGTGAAGATGAACTCGCTCACCCGCGAGTTCTTCAACCGGTCCGCCGCCGGACCCGACAGCACACCGTGCGTCGCCGTCACGATGACGTCCTCCGCGCCGTGCGCGAACAGGGCGTCCGCAGCCGCGCAGATGGTGCCACCCGTGTCGATCATGTCGTCGACCAGCACACACACCCGGCCCTTGACCTCACCCACGACCTCGTGGACGGTCACCTGGTTCGCCACGTCCTTGTCGCGCCGCTTGTGCACGATGGCCAACGGCGCACCCAGCCGGTCGCACCAGCGGTCGGCGACCCGCGACCCGGCCGGCGTCCGGAGACACGACCGTCAGCTTGTCCTTGTCGACCTTCTTGCCCACATAGTCCGCGAGGAGGGGAAGGGCGAAGAGGTGGTCCACCGGGCCGTCGAAGAAGCCCTGGATCTGGTCCGTGTGCAGATCCACGGTCAGGATGCGGTGAGCACCGGCCGTCTTCATCAGATCCGCGATCAGACGCGCCGAGATGGGTTCACGCCCACGGTGCTTCTTGTCCTGCCGCGCGTAACCGTAGAACGGCACGATGACGGTGATGGAGCGGGCCGAAGCACGCTTCAGCGCGTCGATCATGATCAACTGCTCCATGATCCACTGGTTGATCGGAGCCGTGTGGCTCTGGATCACAAAGCAGTCCGCACCGCGCGCCGACTCCTGATAACGGACGTAGATCTCCCCGTTCGCGAAGTCGAAGGCCTTCGTCGGGACAACCCCGACACCCAGCTGCTGGGCGACCTCCTCGGCAAGCTCGGGGTGGGCGCGGCCGGAGAAGAACATCATCTTCTTCTCGCCGGTCGTCTTGATCCCGGTCACAGCACTGTCTCCTCAGAGGTGTCTCAACTGGGTGCCGACAAACCGTCTCAGCTGGCTGCGAGAGGCCGTCTCGGCTGGTGGGGCGTGCGGATGTGCACTTATCACGGTACGCCGTGTTTGACGCAGCCGTTTCCGGTCAGCCTTCGCTCTCCCCCTGCCGGGAGGCCTCCTCGGCCGCCTTCGCGGCCGCGCTCCCCGGACGCTTACGAGCCACCCAACCCTCGATATTCCGCTGCTGACCGCGGGCCACGGCCAGCGAACCGGGCGGCACATCCTTCGTGATCACGGACCCGGCGGCGGTGTACGCACCGTCCCCGACCGTGACAGGCGCCACAAACATGTTGTCCGAACCGGTGCGACAGTGCGACCCCACGGTGGTGTGATGCTTGTCCTGCCCGTCGTAGTTCACGAAGACGCTGGCCGCACCGATGTTGGTGTACTCACCGATCGTCGCGTCACCCACGTAGGACAGGTGCGGGACCTTCGTCCCCTCGCCGATCGAGGCGTTCTTGGTCTCCACATACGTACCCACCTTGGCCTTCAGCCCAAGACGCGTACCCGGCCGCAAATAGGCGTACGGCCCCACGGTCGCCTGCGGCCCGACCTCCGCGCCGTCCGCAACCGTGTTGTCCACCCGCGCCCCGGCACCCACCCGCGTGTCCCTCAGCCGGCAATTGGGCCCCACCTCGGCACCCTCGCCGAGGTGCGTCGAGCCGTGCAACTGCGTCCCCGGATGCACGACGGCGTCCTGCTCGAAAGTAACGTCGACATCGACCCAGGTCGTGGCCGGATCGATGACACTCACGCCGGCGAGCATCGCGCGGTTCAACAACCGGTCGTTGAGAATCCGCCGCGCCTCCGAGAGCTGCACCCGGTTGTTGATCCCGGCGATCTCACGGTGATCACCGGCGACGGAGGCGCCCACCCGATGCCCCGCCTCACGCAGGATCCCGAGGACGTCGGTCAGGTACTCCTCGCCCTGCGAGTTGTCCGTCCGCACCTTGCCGAGAGCGTCGGCGAGGAGCTGCCCGTCGAAGGCGAACACCCCGGAGTTGATCTCCCGAATGGCCCGCTGCGTCTCACTGGCGTCCTTGTGCTCGACGATCGCGGTGACGACCCCGGACACCTCGTCGCGCACGATACGGCCGTAACCCGTCGCATCCGGAACCGCGGCGGTCAGCACGGTGACCGCGTTGCCGTCGGCGGAGTGCGTGGCGGCGAGCTGCCGCAGCGTCTCGCCGGTGAGCAGGGGAGTGTCCCCGCACACCACCACGACGGTCCCGTCGACCGGCCCGCCCAACTCCTCCAACGCCATCCGCACGGCATGCCCCGTGCCGTTCTGCTGCGCCTGGACCGCGGTACGTACGTCGGCGTCGATCTCGGCGAGATGCGGGGTGACCTTCTCGCGGGCGTGGCCGACGACCACGACGAGGTTCTCGGGCTGCAACTCACGCGCGGCGGCAAGCACATGCCCCACGAGGGACCGGCCACAGATCTCGTGCAGAACCTTGGGTGTGGCCGACTTCATACGGGTGCCCTCACCCGCTGCGAGAACGACGACGGCTGCCGGGCGAATGGCGCTCACGGGGTTGCCCTTCGGCTGTGGAGGGGGAGGGGTGACATCCGCAGGATACCGGGGCGTTTCTTGGGGGACATGAGAGTGGGCCCTGACAGTGCTGTCAGGGCCCGAACCGGGTATGGCTCCCCCGCCAGGACTCGAACCTGAAATACATTATCCAAAGTAATGTGTGTTGCCGATTACACCACGGGGGATCACTCAGGGCAGCCTACGCGGTTCGCCGCTTGGCCTCCACCACCATGCCAGACCACCATCCCTCGATGCGACGGTACAAATCGGCTCCGCCCCGGACATCGATGCGCAGGCAGCCGTAGTAGTTCTCGTCGGTGTTCTTCCGGTTCGTGCTGGGGTTGTGCTTCTTGAGCGTCGTCTTGAGGAACGTGGCTCGTTCGACGCCGACATGGTCGGCCCAGAACTCCTCGGCGCTTGCCACGTCGGCCGTCTCGTGGATCTGTACGGCGAACCTGAGGCGCTCCGGTTCTACGCAGAGCAGATTGAGCCAGGCCAGGAAGAGCGTGATCATGCCGGGATCGCTGTTCACGAAGGTGACGCGCTCCTGCCTTCGATACGGCTTGCTCTTCGAACCCTCAGCCCAGTAGAGGCCGACGCCCACCAGGAACAGTTCGCGATCCGTCATCTGCGCGATTTCCTCCGCTGCCGATTGCCTGGTCTGCTGACGCTTCTCCTCCCGAAGACGAAGCGTGGCTTCCCAGCCCCGCTTCGCGATAGCCGACGCTTCCTCCCGCGTGCGCTTCCGCCGTTCCGGCGTTGGCAGATCTCGAACCCAAAGCGAGATCGAACTCTTGGAGCACCCCAGCTCCACCTGGATCTGGTCGTACGTCCAGCCCTGGAGCCGGAGTTCCCTCGCCTTGTCCCGTAGGTCGTCCTTCGCGTTCGGGCGCTTCGTCCATTCCGGGGGTGCCTCGCCCTCCAGGAGGCGGTTGAGGATGTCGTTGTTGTCGACGTGCAGATGGTCGCGGATCTGGCGTCGGCTGAAGCCCTCGCGCCGCAGCGTCACCGCCCGCTCCCGCAGCCCCTCGAAGTCCGCGTACTTGCCGTGTGGATGTGCCATGGGCATACCGTCCGGGTGGAATCCGATCTTCCGGGGTCGAACGGTGAGCGATTCAGCAGTTCGAGGGATATCGGGCGGTTTCGTCGCCGTTCGGTCACGCAGTGTGGTGTAGGCCAGTCACGGAAACTCACCGGAAAAGGGGCACCCGGCGCCCGTAGGCTGGAGGCATGACCACGACGGGGGAAGAACACACGACGGCCTTGGGAGGGCCGTGGTGGTGGGCCAGGCGGCGCAGTGCGGTGCTGGACGTGAGTCTGGCCGTGGTGTCCGCGGTGGAGTGTGCAGTGGAGGGGTATCCCTTCGCGCGGGACGCGGGGATTCCGGTCGCCGCGGGGATCGTGTTCGGACTGTTGGCCGGTTCGGTGCTGGTGTTGCGGCGGCGGTGGCCGATCGCTGTCGTGCTGGTGTCGATCGCGATCACGCCCGCCCAGATGGGCTTCCTGATGGGCATCGTCGGCCTGTACACGCTGGCGGCGTCGGAGTTGCCGAGGCGGATCATCGGTTCGCTGGCGGGGATGCAGCTGGTGGGGACGTTGATCGTGACGTTCGTGCGGGTGCGGCAGGACATGGTGCGGGGGGATCTGACGCTGGGGGACTGGTTCCTCCCGTTCGCGGCGATCACCGCGTCCTTGGGGCTGACCGCGCCGCCGTTGCTGTTCGGGATGTATGTGGGGGCGCGGCGGCGGCTGATGGAGAGTTTGCGGGAGCGGGCGGACAGTCTGGAGCGGGAGCTGCAGTTGCTGGCCGAGCGGGCCGAGGAGCGGGCCGAATGGGCGCGGAACGAGGAGCGGACGCGGATCGCGCGGGAGATGCACGATGTGGTGGCGCACCGGGTGAGCCTGATGGTCGTGCATGCGGCCGCGCTGCAGGCCGTTGCTCGGAAGGATCCCGAGAAGGCTGTGAAGAATGCCGCGCTTGTGGGGGACATGGGGCGGCAGGCGTTGACCGAGTTGCGGGAGATGCTCGGGGTGTTGCGGACCGGGGACGGCAGAGCGACCGCTGCGCGGCGCGACGAGGTGCCGTTGGCGGCGGTGGGGGCGGCCGCGGCGGTGGCGGCTTCCCGGGTCGCCGTGGACGAGGGTGGGGGTGACGGGCCCGGGCCTTGTCTGTCCGATCTGGATGTGCTGGTGGGGCAGTCGGCGGCCGCGGGGATGGTGGTCGACCTGTCGGTGGAGGGGGAGACGCGGTTGTATGCCTCGGACATCGAGCAGACGGCGTTCCGGGTGGTGCAGGAGGCGTTGACGAACGTCCACAAGCACGCGGCGGGGGCGAAGACGTACGTACGGCTCGCGCATCGGGTGTCGGAGATCGCGATGCAGGTGGAGAACGAGCCGCCGCCGGAGGTGGCGTCGGAGTCGTCGGCGCGGTTGCCGTCCGGTGGCAACGGGCTGGTGGGCATGCGGGAGCGGGTCGTGGCGCTGGGCGGGGTGTTCGTGTCGGGGCCGACGGACGCGGGGGGTTTTCGGGTGTCCGCGGTGATTCCGGCCTCGTAGCGCGGGCGCTCGGGGGGCGTCAGCCCGCCGTCAGCCGGGTCGGTTCGATGCCGGAGACGAGGGCGGCGAGGGCCTGGTCGAGGTCGGGGCCGAGGTACCAGTCGCCGGTGTGGTCGAGGGCGTAGACGCGGCCTTCGGTGTCGATGGCGAGGATGGCCTGGGTGTCGGTCTCGGCGCCGAGCGGGCAGACCTCGGTGTCCAGGGCGCGGCCGAGGTCGCAGAGGGTGCGGGCCATGTGGAGGCCGTGCAGCGGGTCGAGGTGGACGGCGGCGGGGGCGATCTGGCGGCCGGGGCCGGTGGGTGTGAGGTGGAGTCCGCCGAATTCGGCCCAGGCCTCGACGGCGGCGGGGAAGACGGCGTGGCGGTGTCCGGCGGGTGAGGTGTGGTCGCGCAGGGCGTCGGCCCAGATCTCGGCCTGCTTTATGTCCCAGCGCCCGGGTTGCCAGCCGGCGGCGCGCAGGGTGGCGTCGACGGGGACGGGGAAGCGGGTGGTGGAGGTGCGGTCGGGGTGCATCTTCCCTTGGTTCGTCGAGATCGTCGGGGTGCGTCCTGATGATGTACGTGAGGCGTGCCCGAGGTATTCAGTTCGGATCTGGTCGGATCCGGTCGGACTCAGTCGTCCGGCGTCGTGGAGTCGACCACGCGGACGCCGAAGTGGGCGCTGAGGGCCGCGCAGGCGCGGCAGGGGGCGGCGAAGCTGCCGTGGAGGGGGTCGCCGTCCTCGCGGATGTGTCTGGTGGTGAGTTTGGCCTGCTTGAGGGCCTTGCGGGCCTCGCCGTTGGTCATCGGTCTGCGGGCGGCGCGTCTGGTGCGGGCGGCGTCGATGGCCGTGATGTGGCGTGAGATGAGCATGACTTCGGCGCAGCGTCCGGTGAAGCGGTCGCGTCGGTCGCTGGGGAGGGTGTCGAGGAAGTCCTGCACGAGAGGGTGCAGGGCGGGCGGCTGGTCGCCGCGGGCGGCGGTGCCGGTGAGGGTGGCGCCGCGTACGGAGAGGGCGGCGGCGACGGTGGGGAGTATGCCGTCGCGGCGGTGGCGCAGGGTGGGGGCGTGCGGGGTCTCGGTGCTGCTCCAGCCGACGCGGGGGTCGCCGGAGGAGCCGGTGTGCGTGCCTGCGTGCGGTGGTGTCTGCCGGGCCGTCCGGGGGTCGCCGGACGTGCCTGGTCGCGGTGCTGCGTGTGGTCCCGTCTGCGTCGTGTTCATGATCGTCATCCCCTCCCGAGCATCCCCCGGACGACACAGAGTGCCAAACGGCGTGGCTGGTGCGGAAGCTGGGGCGGTGCGACACGCCCGGGTTTGGGCAGGCAGTCACGACGGGGTGACGGCTGGTCACGGAAGCGGAGGGGTGCTGACCGGTGCCCGGTGACCGGTCTTGTCGTACCGCATAGGCTGTCCGCACCGCGATCCACGCGGTCGACGCGTGGAGTCGGACGAGACAGTCGATACGGTGCGTAGTGGCCGAAGGGGGTCGCTGCGGGTCGTACCAGAGTGCCGCAGGGGGCAACCGCCATGACGACAGGTCGGCTCGGGCAGCAAGCCGCGCCGCCGAACGCGGCCTACGCCGGGCAGGTCGTGCATTTCCCGGATCCGGTCCGGGCGGCCCGTCACCCGAGAGGGGTGCGGGTGGACGAGCACGGCTTCCCCGTTTTCTCGCCCTACGCGCGTGCGGTCGCGGAGATCGCGGATCCGCCGGAGGGTTTCGGCGTCGACGAGTTGCGGCTGACGGACTACGTGTCTGCGAACGCGGCCCTGGCGGCTTCGGGGCACGAGCTGTGGGACACGGTGCCCGCGGTGGCGACTCCGCACGGCTGGACGTGGCATCACGCGGCGGGTTCGCGGCGGCTGGAACTGGTGCCGGTCGACGTGAAGGCGCTGCTGCGGCATCACGGCGGTATCGCGACGGCGGCGGTGGACCAGAACAAGAGGGGCACGCGGCCGCTCCAGGAGACGCGTCCCGCGCACTTCGGGCTGCCGAAGTCGGGTGTGGCGGTGACCGAGTCGCAGGTGCTGGGCGTCGAGGAGGACCTCGGGTACCGGCTGCCGGGCGCGTACCGGTCGTTCCTGAAGGCGGCGGGCGGGTGCGCGCCGGTGGGCACCGCCCTGGACGCCGAGTTGGGCCTGCTGATCGACCAGCCGTTCTTCACGGTGCGGGACGAGGCGGCGGTCAACGACATCGTGTACGTCAACAAGTGCCTGCGGGACCATCTGACCAAGGACTACCTGGGAGTCGGTTTCGTCCAGGGCGGGTTGCTGGCCGTGAAGGTGAAGGGCGAGCGGGCCGGTTCGGTGTGGTTCTGCGCGTACGACGACGCGCGGGACGTCGATCCGTCGTGGGCGCCGGCCGAGCGTGTGGAGCGGTTGCTGCTGCCGTGCGGTGAGGACTTCGACGCGTTCCTGTCGCGGCTCGCGGGCAGTCCGCCGGAGTTGGAGACGGTGGCGAACCTGATGGTGGACGGCGGGTTCGCGCGGTCCGTGCCCGTCTCGTCGGTGGGGGAGTGAGCTGAACGATGGTGACCTTTGCGCAGGCGCAGGAGCGCGCCGAAGAGTGGATCAACGGGGATGTGCCGTCGTACCAGCATCGTGAGGTGCGGGTGCGGGAGTTCGACCTCGGGTTCGTGATGTGGGCCGAGGACCGTGCGGACGGGCCGCGTTCGGACGGCGGCGGTCAGCGGCTGGTCATCGCCCGGGACAGCGGGGAGGCCACGCTGTGGCCCTCGCTGCCGGTGGGTGAGGTGATCCGCCGGTACGAGGAGGAGTACGGCCGTGCCGATGCCGTCGCCGACGCGGTGCCGGCGCCTGCGGCTCGGGTGGACCTGAACCAGACGTCGTTCTTGTTGACGCCGCCGGAGTGGTTGCAGGAGGCGGCGGACAAGTTGGGGATTCCGGATCGGCGGGCGTCCGCGGGTTCGGGTGGTGGTGTGGCTGCTGGTGCTGGTGCGGAGGCTCGGGCCGGGGAGGCGCTTCCTCAGACGCAGGCCGGGCCTTCCGGTGTGCCCGCCGGGGCGACGCCGTGGGCCGGGACCGACACCAACGCGGATGCCGGCGAGGACCGTTCCGTTCCGCTGCCCGCGACCGTGTTCGCGCCGCCGCTGAGCGGGGCCGACGACGAGGACGCGCCGCCGGACGCCAAGACGGCGCTGATGTCGGGTGGCAGTGGGCTCCCGCCGACGGCGCCCGCTCCGGCGGTCGATGCGCCGAACGCGCCGGGTGGGCAGGGCGGGCCTGGTGGGCAGGGCGGTACGCCGGTGCCCGGGACGCCGGGTGCGCCGGGTGCGCCTTCGTCGTACGGGTATCCGCAGGGGCCGGGTGTGCCGGGTACGCCGCCTCCGGGTGCTTCGGTGCCAGGGGCTCCGGTGCCGGGGGCGACGCCTCCGCCTCCGCCCTCGACGTACGGGTATCCGCAGGGCCCGGGTGTGCCGGGTACGCCGCCTCCGGGTGGGCCCGTGCCGGGGGCGACGGCTCCGCCTCCGTCTCCGCCGGGGGCGCCTCAGTCTCCCGTCGCCGGGCCCGGTGCTCCGGGCGGGCGGTCGCTCGCGCCGAACGCCGGGGACATCGCGGACGCCGCGACGAGCAAGGCGGGGCCTCCGCCGCGTCGTGCCGGGACGAATCCGCCGCCTCCGCCGGGTGCCCCGGGGACGCCGGGGGCGCGGTCGGGCAGCACGCCCCCGCCGAGTGGTCCCGGTGCGCCGGCGGCCGGCGGGTACGTGCCGACTCAGATGGTGTCGGCGCTCGGCCCCGACGGCCCTGGTCCCGGAGGGCCTGCTCCGCAGGCTCCCCCCGGCCCGCCTCCGGGCGAGGTCCACCATGCCCCCACGATGTTTGCCGATCCCGGGCGGGTGGGCCCCGGTGGGAGCGGGCCGCAGCCGCCGGGAGCTCCTGGTGTGCCGGGTGCTCCTGGTGCGCCCAAGCCGCCCGGCGCTCCGGGCACGCCTGGCGCGCCGGGTGCCGTACACCAGGCGGAGACCATGCTGGCCGGGCCCCCGATGGGCGCCCCCGGCGCGCCTCCGCCGCCGCACGCCCCGGGCGTACCCGGCGTCCCGGGTGCCCCGCAGCCGATGCCGCCCGGTGCCATGCCGCCTCCCGGGGCGATGCCGCCTCCGGGCGCCGTGCCGCCGCCGCCCGGGCAGCCCATGCCGGGGCAGCCGTCGGCGTACGGATATCCGCAGCAGCAGGGGCAGCCGACGGTCGGGCCCGGGTATCAGGCCGTACTGCGCTACCGCGCGCAGGACGGGTCGGAGCAGCAGTTGATCCGGCGTTCGGCGCCGGGGACGCCGCATCCGGAGTGGCAGATCTTCCACGAGCTGCGGGCGATGAACGTGCCGCCGGACCAGGTGCTGGAGCTGCACACGGAGTTGGAGTCGTGCGAGCTGCCGGGTGCGTACTGTGCGCGGATGATCCGGGAGCAGTGGCCGCAGGCGCGGATCGCGAGCATCGCGCCGTACGGCACGGATCACGCGAGCCGGCAGCAGGGCATGCAGCAACTGCTCGAGCATCAGGGCGAGTTGCACCAGGTCGCCGACGGGCCCGCCCGCCCGGCCCCGGTGCGGGTGCCGGTTCCGCAGGTGCCGCCCGCGCCGCCGATTCCGCCGGAGGGCGTGGCGCAGGAGGTGGCGGGGGCGTTCGGGCCGGGGGTCTTCCGGTTTGAGCAGGCCGCCGTGTCCCGGCAGGGCGTGCCGCCGGTCGTGGCGCACTCGCTGGTGGTGGCGGGGCTGCCGATGGACATGGGGCCGTTCTTCTGGGCGCAGGCCCAGCCGGGGCGGCCGGTGCCGACGCTGGCGGAACTGGCGGCCGAGCGCGGGGTGCAGCCGGCCTCGGACGCGGGCTCGTACCTCGTGATGGGCAGCGACTTCGGCCGGGCGGTCTGCGTGCAGTACGGCACGGCGAACATCGTGGCGGTACCCGTGGAGGCGGGGCCGGGCGGTGCGCCCGTACCGCCGCAGTTCGTGAACACGGGGCTGCCCGAGTTCCAGCGGTGCCTGGCGCTGCTCGGCCGGATGTGGCGGCTCAGGTTCGGGCTGAACCAGGAGCAGGCGGGACGCTGGACCGTCGACTTCCAGGCCCAGTTGGCCGCGCTCGACCCGGCGGCGCTCGGTTCGCCGGAGAGCTGGTGGTCGGTGCTGCTGGAGCAGATGTGGGACGGGTTGCTGTGAGGCACCTCAGCTGAGACACCCTGTGCGGAAGGGGCCGGGCCCGATCGTCTGATCGGGTCCGGCCCTTTGTGTACCTGCGTACCTGTGATGACCGTAACCGGAGCGCGGAGTGTCGCGTTATGAACCCTTCCGTCCGATACATCAAGATGTCCGCGAAATCATTATTTCGCATCCATTCGTGTCGGTTCGACGGAGAGGGTTCCAGGATGAGCGGCGCATCGGTCTCACCCCATGGATTCGTGGCCGTACGGGGGCGCGGCTACCGCCCCGAACAGGTCGATGCGTACGCCGGTGCCCTCTCCCGGGACCGCGACGCCGCCTGGGAGCGCGCCGCCCGTCTCACCGTGCTCGCCAAGGCGATGGAGGCGGAGGCGGCGCTGCTGCGGGAGACCGTGGCGACGCTCGCCCCGCAGGCGTACGAGGCGCTCGGGGAGCGTGCGCGCCGGCTCTTCGAGCTGGGGCAGGAGGAGGCCCATGCCGTACGGGAGAGCGCGCGGCAGGAGGCGCGGCGCCTCGTCGAGGAGGCGCGGGAGCGTGCGGACGGCGTGCGCGAGGCCGCGCAGGCGCACGCCGACGCCGTACGCTCCGAGGCCGACGAACGCGCCCGGCACCGCCTGCTCGCGGCGCGCGCCGAGGCCGACGAGATCCGTATCGGTGCCCGGCGCGAGGTGAAGGAGGGGCGCGGGGAGGCGCTCGCGGCGTTGCGCGAGGTGCGGCAGCGCACCACCGGCATGCTCGGCGAACAGGCCAAGGAGCACGCCGAACGGTGGGCCGAGGCCGAGCGGGAGGCGGAGGAGCGGGCGGCCGCGCTGGACGCGCACAACGCCGAGCGGGTGGCGCGGGCCGAAGCGGCGTTGTCGGAGGCGAAGCAGGCGTTCGCCGAGGCGGAGGCGTCCGTGCGCCACCGGCAGGAGGAGGCACGGACGCGGGCGGCCGCCGTGCTCGCGGAGGCGCGGGCGCGGGAGGAGCGCATCGCCCGGGAGACGGAGCGGGTGCTGCGGGAGCACGGGGAGCGGTGGGACGACGTACGGGCGCAGATGGATCACGTACGGAACAGCTTGACGGCGCTCACGGGGCGGGCGGCGATGGAGTGACGTCGGCGGATCCGGTGCTACCAGCCCGCAGCTGAGCGTCCGGCCGGTGTCGGGGGGCGCCCGCCCGGCACCGGGCGGGCGCCCGCGAGGGCGTCAGCCGCCCTTGCGCACCGCCCCCGCCAGGATCCAGCCCTCCACCGCCTCGTACTGCCGCCGCTGCTCCTCCGACTTGCGCCGTCCCGAGGCCAGCGTGCCCAGCCACCCGAAGAGGAAGCCCGCCGGGATCGACACCAGGCCCGTCGTCGTGAACGGGAACCAGTTGAAGTCGGCCTCGGGGAAGGCGGAGAAGGGGGAGCCGGAGACCAGGTTCGTGCCCGGCATCAGCAGCACCACGACCAGCGAGCCGCCGATCAGCGTGCAGAGCAGGCCGGTTCGGGTGTAGCGGCGCCAGAAGAGGCTGTAGACGAGGGCGGGCGCGATGGCGGAGGCGCCCAGGCAGAAGGACAGGGTCACCAGGGGTTGCAGGCTGCGGTGCTGGACCAGCGTGGCCAGCACGATCGCCGGAACCCCGACCGCCAGCGCCGACATCCGCGCCAGCATCATCTCGCGGCGCTCGGACATCTCGTGCACCCGGGCCGCGAACACGTCGTGGGCAAGGGAGTTGGCGCAGGCGAGGATCATGCCGGCGACGGAGGCGAGCAGGGTGAGGAAGAGCGCCGTGGTCACGGTCGTGAACAGCAGGGTCTCGGCCGTGGAGGCGTCGGCGCCGAAGGCCGCCCGGGAGGCCAGCAGATACGCCGTGTTGCCCTGCGGGTCCTCCTGCGCGATCACCGCCCGGCCGATCAGCGCCGTCGCGCCGAACCCGACGACCGTGATGACCAGCACGAACAGCACCACCGACGACACCGCCCAGGACATCGACCGGCGGACCTGACGGGCACTGGAGGCCGTGTACATGCGCATGGTGACGTGCGGCAGACAGGCCCCGCCGAGGACCACGGCCAGTTGGGCGCTGATCATGTCGAGGCGGGGGTGCGGACTGCCCGCGAACTCCAGCCCCGACTGCAGAAAGGCGGACCCCACGCCGCTCTGCTCCGCCGCCGTGTCGAACAGCGCGCCCGGATCCCAGTCGAACCTGTTCATGATCAGTACGGCGACCACCGCGCCCGACCCGAGCAGCATCACGATCTTCATGATCTGGATGAGGGCCGTGCCCTTCATGCCGCCGATCGCCGCGTAGCTGATCATCATCGCGCCCAGTCCGATGATGCAGCCGGTCTTCAGCGAATCGCCGGAGAACCCGAGGATGAACGCCAGCAACTGCCCTGTCCCGGCCAACTGCACCAGCATCAGCGGCAGCAGCGCGGCGATGGTCACCACGCACGCGGCCATCCGCACACCCCGCCCCGGCATCCGCCGCGCCAGCGCGTCCCCCATCGTGAACCGGCCCGCGTTGCGCAAGGGTTCGGCCAGCAGGAACATCAGCAGCATCAGCGACAGGGCCGTACTGAGCGCGAGGACGACACCGTCGTACCCGTACAGCGCGATCACGCCACCCGTGCCGAGCACGGTCGCGGCGGATATGTAGTCCCCCGCGATCGCGAGGCCGTTGCGCATGGGGGACAGGGAGCTGTAGCCGGTGTAGAACTCGTCGAGGTCGTCCCGGTCGGGCCCGGTCATCACGCACAGCAGCAGCGTGATGGTGGCGACCGTCGAGAACGCCACCAGGGACATCGCCTGCGCCGAATCGCTGAATCCCGTCATCGCCCCGCCCCCTCCTCCCGCTTGGCGTTCAGCTCGGACTCCCGGCGGATACGGTCCGCGATCGGATCGACGTAACGCCGGGCCGTGTGCTCGTACAGCGCGATCGCCAGCCAGGTGACCGGCAGTTGGACCATCGCGAGCAGCAGGCCGGTGGGTATCCCGTCGGTGACGGTGCTCGACATGAACCCCGGCGCGAACGCGGACAGGATCAGAAAGAGCGTGAAGTACCCGAGCGCGGTGAGCGTGGCCGTCCGCCGCTGCCAGCGGTAGGCGCTGCGCAGGATCCGCAGGTCGCTGTGGTGACCGAGGGCGGGGCGGTGCTGCGGGCGCTGTCTGGGGGGGTCGGGCGGGGCGGCGGGTTGCCAGGGGTAGGTGGAGTAGGGCGGTGAGGAGTCGTGCGGCTGGTGCGGCTGGTTCTGATACGGCTGATACGGGGGGTACTGCTGATGCGGGTACGACGGTGACGGGTCGTAGGACATCCCGGTGCTCCTTGCGCGGCTCAGGAGTTGGGGGGTGGGCGAGCGGAGCAACGCACGCTACTCGGAGGTAGGCGTGTGCGCGAGGGTTTCACCAAACTGATTGGTCGGTACGCGCTTACTCCGCTGACCAGGGGTGTTACCCGCATTAACTCTGATTTTTGAGCGGCGTGTCACACTCACGGCCGCCCGACTCCTCTGGTTGGCAGGACCTCAGAAGGAGACAGAGCAATGGAGATTGTCGTTTTCGGAGCGAACGGGCCGACCGGTCGGCTGGTCGTCGAGCGGGCGGGGGCGGAGGGGCACGCGGTCACCGCCGTCACACGCCACCCGGAGGCCTTTCCGGTGCGGGGCCCGCGACTGCGGGTGGTCGAGGCCGATGTGCACGACCCCGTCGCGGTCGAGCGTGCGGTGGCCGGGCAGGACGCCGTGATCTCGGCGCTCGGCGTCCCGTACAGCAAGGACCCGGTGACCGTGTACTCCGCCGGCGCCACCCACATCACCCAGGCCATGACCAAGCACGGCGTACGACGCTTCGTCGCCGTGACCTCCACCGTCCTGTTCGGCACGTCTGCGCCCGGCGAGAACCTCCTGTTCCGCAAGGTGCTGGAGCCGGCCGTCATGCGGTTCATGGGACGCACGGTCTACGACGACATGCGCCGCATGGAGGCCGTCGTCCGTGACACCGACCTCGACTGGACGATCCTCCGCCCCGGCGGCCTCTTCGACACGGACACGGTCAGCGACTACGGGGTCGGCACGTCGCGCCTGCCCGGCCGGTACACAGCGCGGGCCGATCTCGCGCATGAGCTGGTACGGCAGGTTGTCGACGCCGGTCATCTGCCCGCCTTCGTCCGCGCCTTCGTCGACGTACGCACGACTGAGAACACGCCGACGTTCCTTCAACTCATCCGGAAGGAGGCAGCCGGCGACAAGGGGGCGGCGCCTGTACGTGATTGACGGCTGGTGTGGCCCTGTCAGTGTCCGAGGCGTGAGAGGGACGCGAGCCGGTAGGCGATGCCGGGGCGGCCGGCGACCGTGATCTCGCCCTCGGCACAGAAGCCGCTGCGTTCCAGGACGGTCCTGGAGGCCAGGTTGTCGAGCGTGGTGACGGCCGTGAGGGAGGTCAACCCGTACCTCGTCGCGGCCAGCCGGCACACGGCCCCGACCGCCGCCGTGGCCACGCCACGCCCCGCCGCGGATTCGCCCACCCGATAGCCCAGTACGGCCGAGCCGTCCGCCGTCACATCCATGAGGTTCACCCGGCCGATCAGCTCGCCCTCCCCGTCCAGTACCACGTGGAAATGGCAGACTCCCGCGTCCTGCTCGGCGAGCAACGCCTTGTGGCGGGCGTCGAATTCGGCGAAGTACGCGTCGCCGCGATCCGATATGGAGCGGACGAAATACGCGCGGTTCGCGCGCTCGAAGGCGAGGAGTGCGTCCGCGTGGTCGGGGCGCAGTCGTTCCAGCTTCACCATGCGGTGCAGGGTAGGCGGGGGGCGGCTGTCGAGCACCTCAATAAACGTGAGCCGACCGCGTGAGCCGGCCACGCCGCAAGACACCCGCAAGACACCGCAAGACACCCGTCATTGCTCCGTCAGCACCGGGAAGCGCCGAGGCGCGAGCACCAGCAGCACCACGAACGCGATCGCCGCCGCACCCGCCGCCCCGAGGTACACCGCATGCACCGCGTCCGCGATCGCGTGCCGGGTCGCCTCGGGCGCGGGGCCGGCGTCCAGGGCTCGGGTCACGGAGTCCAGGTCGCTCGCGCCGCCGAGCCGTGCGGCCAGTACGCCGTTGGCGACCGCGCCGAAGAGGGCCGCGCCGAGGGTCTGGCCGGTCTGGCGGCAGAAGAGCACCGAGGCCGTCGCCGTGCCGCGCTCCGCCCAGCCCACCGTGGACTGGACGCCGACGATCAGCGGGAGTTGGAACAACCCCAGCGCACCGCCCAACAGCAGCATCAGCAGCGTCGGTTGCCACGCCTCACCCGGATACGGCAGGAACGGGAACGCCAACAGGATCAGCGTCGCCGTGCCGATGCCGAGCATCGCGGTGTTGCGGAAGCCGATGCGGCGGTAGACGTGCTGGCTCAGCGCCGCCGACACCGGCCAGCTGAGCGTCCACACGGAGAGGACGAATCCGGCGGCCACCGGCCCCAGTCCGAGGACCGACTGGGCGTACGTCGGCAGGAAGACGGCCGGGGCGACCATCAGCAGCCCCAGTGCGCCGAGGGCCAGATTCACCGCGGCGATCGTACGGCGACGCCACACCCACCCGGGGATGATCGGCTCGGCCGCCCTGCGCTCCACCAGCACCACGACCGCCACGAGCACGAGTCCCGTACCGAACAGGGCCATCGAGGGCGTCGACAGCCATGGCCAGGCCACCCCGCCCTGCACCAGCGCGGTGAGCAGGACGCCGCCGCAGGCGAACACCGCGAGCGCGCCGGCCCAGTCGACACGCGCGCGCGTGGCGGCCTTTCCCTCCTCCTCAGGTCGTACGTCCCGCTGCGGCTCGTGCAGGTGGCGGACGATCAGCCACAGCGCCACCGCGCCGATCGGCAGGTTGACCAGGAAGATCCAGCGCCAGTCCGCGTACGCCGCCAGGACACCGCCCACGCCGGGTCCCGCGACCGCGGACACCGCCCAGACCGTGGACAGCTTGGCCTGGATCTTGGGGCGGTCCTTGAGGGGGTAGAGGTCGGCGGCGAGAGTCTGGACCGTGCCCTGCAAGGCGCCTCCGCCCAGGCCCTGTACGACCCGGAAGGCGATCAGCGCGCCCATGTTCCAGGCCAGGGCGCAGAGCAGGGAGCCGAGCAGGAACAGGACCGCGCCCGCTATCAGTACCGGTTTGCGGCCGAAGGTGTCGGAGAGCTTGCCGTAGACGGGGAGAGTGACGGTGACGGCGAGCAGATAGCCGGAGAACAGCCAGGAGAAGACCGAGAAGCCGCCGAGGTCGCCGACGATCTGCGGTACGGCGGTGGAGACGATGGTGGAGTCGAGGGCCGCCAGCGCCATCGCGAGCATCAGGGCGGCGACCACGGCACCGCGCCGGTCGGGTGTGGTGCGCTGCGCTGCCTGCTGTATCGCGGGTTGCGTGTCGCCCACGCGGAGTCCTTTCCCCTTGCATCTATCTGCCGTCGGACAGCTTCCCATCCGACGCGTGCATCGCGGGAGGCCTTGACCATGACGCCGCGGGAGGGTGGAGGCTGAGTGGGCCGAGAGGTGGAGCGAACCCCGAGAGCGGCTCCACCCGGCGGTGGACTGCCCCTAGGGGTACCTCCGTACTACGGCTGGGGGAGGGTTCGTACCGGCGGAGGACGAGACGGCACGGGGATGGTCCTTAACCTGGCTTTATGCCGCTGGGGAGCGGTCGGGGGGCGGTTCACCGCACGTCCGGGGGTGGGGTTTTCCCCAGCACAAGACGGGGCCCGGCACCAGCGCGCCGGACCCTCTCCGGGCGCCAGACTCATCGGCGTAGCACTTCGACGCACCAAGGCGAACGGCTCAGCCGCTGAACATCTGCTGAGCATCTGCCTGGCATCTGCTGGGCAACAGATTCACCTGCTGACCGACATAGGAGACATACCGTGACATCGGCTGTGACCATCACCAGGCACGGGGGCACTGGCGGGCGTACGGCCGTTGCCGCGCGAGCGCGGCAGGTCGTGAAGGCGTACGGGTCCGGGGAGACCCGTGTCGTCGCGCTCGACCACGTCGACGTGGACATCGCCCGCGGCCAGTTCACCGCGATCATGGGCCCTTCGGGGTCCGGCAAGTCGACCTTGATGCACTGCCTCGCCGGGCTCGACACCGTGACGTCCGGGCAGATCTACCTGGACGACACCGAGATCACCGGGCTGAAGGACAAGAAGCTCACGCAGCTGCGCCGGGACCGGATCGGGTTCATCTTCCAGGCGTTCAACCTGCTGCCGACCCTGAACGCCCTGGAGAACATCACGCTGCCCATGGACATCGCCGGGCGCAAGCCCGACAAGGCGTGGCTGGGGCGGGTCATCGACACCGTCGGGCTCTCCGACCGGCTCAAGCACCGGCCCACCCAGCTCTCCGGCGGACAGCAGCAGCGCGTCGCCGTGGCCCGTGCCCTGGCCGCCCGGCCCGAGATCATCTTCGGTGACGAGCCGACCGGAAACCTCGACTCGCGCGCGGGTGCCGAAGTACTGGGCTTCCTGCGGCAGTCGGTGGACGAGCTGGGCCAGACCATCGTGATCGTCACGCACGACCCGGTGGCCGCCTCGTACGCGGACCGGGTGCTGTACCTCGCCGACGGCCGGATCGTCGACGAGATGTACAAGCCGACCGCCGAGGCCGTCCTGGACCGCATGAAGGACTTCGACGCCCGGGGGCGTACGTCATGACCGTCCTGAAGACCTCGATGCGCAACTTCTTCGCGCACAAGGGACGCATGGCCCTGTCGGCCGTCGCGGTCCTGCTGTCGGTGGCGTTCGTGTGCGGCACGCTCGTGTTCACGGACACCATGAACACGACGTTCGACAAGCTGTTCGCGACGACCGCTTCCGATGTCACCGTCTCCCCGAAGGAGGCCAAGAGCGACGACACGCCGCAGAACGGCAAGCCCGAGTCGCTGCCCGCCTCCCTGCTGGAGCAGGTGAAGCAGGCGGAGGGCGTCAAGGCGGCCGAGGGCGTGGTCGGTTCGTCGGCCGTGACCGTCGTCAACAGCGAGAACAAGAACATGGGCTCCAACAACGGCGCCCCGACGATCGCCGGCAACTGGACGAAGAACGACCTCCGGTCGATGGAGATCACCTCCGGACACGCCCCGCGCGGGCCGACCGAGCTGATGGTCGACGCCGACACCGCCGACAAGCACGACCTCAAGCTCGGCGACGAACTGCGCACCATCTCCGTCGCCGGTGACTTCACGGCGAAGATCGTCGGCGTCGCCACCTTCAAGGTGACCAACCCCGGCGCCTCGATCGTCTTCTTCGACACCGCGACCGCACAGCGCGAACTCCTCGGCTCCGCCGGCCGGTTCACGCAGTTCAACGTCACGGCCGCGGCCGGCGTCAGTGACACGCAGCTCAAGCAGAACGTCGCTCAGGCGCTGGACGGCACGTTCAAGCTCCAGACGGCCAAGGAGAACGCCGACGAGAACCGCAAGGACGTCGGCGAGTTCATGAACGTCATCAAGTACGCCATGCTCGGCTTCGCCGGGATCGCGTTCCTGGTGGGCATCTTCCTGATCATCAACACCTTCTCGATGCTGGTCGCCCAGCGCACCCGCGAGATCGGCCTGATGCGGGCCATCGGCTCGTCCCGCAAGCAGGTCAACCGGTCCGTGCTGGTCGAGGCGACACTGCTCGGCATCGTGGGCTCCATCCTGGGCGTCGGGGCCGGCGTCGGCATCGCGATCGGCCTGATGAAGCTCATGTCGGCGGCCGGCATGAACCTCTCCACCGACGACCTGACCATCAAGGCGACCACCCCGGTCGCCGGCGTCCTGCTGGGTGTCGTGGTCACCGTCCTCGCCGCCTACCTCCCGGCCCGCCGCGCCGGGAAGGTCTCCCCGATGGCCGCACTGCGCGACGCCGGTACGCCGGCCGACGGCAGGGCCGGGCTGGTGCGCGGCCTGATCGGGCTGGTGCTGACCGGCGCGGGCGGGTTCGCCCTCTACGCGGCCGGCACCGCCGACAAGGCGACCGACGGTTCGCTGATGCTGGGCGCGGGCGTGGTGCTGACCCTGATCGGCTTCGTCGTCATCGGCCCGCTGCTGGCCGGCGGGGTCGTCCGGGTGATCAGCGCGGTGCTGCTGCGGGGCTTCGGCCCGGTGGGACGCATGGCCGAACGCAACGCCCTGCGCAACCCGCGCCGTACGGGCGCCACGGGCGCCGCCCTGATGATCGGCCTGGCCCTGGTGGCCTGCCTGTCGGTGGTCGGCTCCTCGATGGTCGCCTCGGCGACGAGCGAGCTCGACAAGTCGGTCGGCGCGGACTTCATCGTCCAGGGCAACCAGCGGATCGTCCCGCAGGCCGAGAAGGCGATGGAACAGAGCCCGGGCCTCGCCCACGTCACCAGCTACAAGGAACTCGAGGCCACGCTGACCTCGCCCGACGGCAAGACCGACGACTCCGGCGTCACCGCCGCGGACCCCTCGTACGCCGAGGACCTGCGCCGCGTGACCACGGCGGGCACCCTGACGGCCGCCTACGGCAAGGACGCCATGTCGGTCGGCTCGGACTACGCCAAGGCGCACGGCGTGAAGGTCGGCGACACCGTCAACGTCGCCTTCAAGGGCGGCGAGACGGCGAAGCTGAAGGTCGCGGCCATCACGAGCGACGACAGCGCCCTCGACCAGGGTGCGCGCTACATCAGCATCGAGACGATGCGGAAGTACGTCCCGGCCGGCCAGATCCCGCCGAACACGATCATGTTCGCCAAGGCGAAGGAAGGCCAGACGGAGCAGGCGTACGCGGCGCTGAAGAAGTCGCTGGACAACTACCCGCAGTACCAGGTCCGCGACCAGACCGACTACAAGCAGGAACTGAAGGACCAGATCGGCCAGCTCCTCAACATGGTCTACGGCCTGCTCGCCCTGGCGATCATCGTGGCCGTCCTGGGTGTGGTGAACACCCTGGCCCTGTCGGTCGTCGAGCGGACCCGTGAGATCGGCCTGATGCGCGCGATCGGCCTCTCGCGGCGCCAGCTGCGGCGGATGATCCGCATGGAGTCGGTGGTGATCGCCCTCTTCGGCGCACTGCTGGGCCTCGGGCTCGGGATGGGCTGGGGCGCCACCGCCCAGAAGCTGCTCGCCCTGGAGGGCCTCAACGTCCTCGAGATCCCCTGGGCGACGATCATCGGCGTCTTCATCGGCTCGGCCTTCGTGGGCCTGTTCGCGGCGCTGATCCCGGCGTTCCGGGCGGGGCGGATGAACGTACTGAACGCGATCGCGACCGAATAGCCACCGCGGACGGGGAAGACCCGGCGCCGAGAAGTCAGGGGGACTTCTCGGCGCCGGGTTCATTGGTGTCTGCCGAGGTCCACCTTCCGACGGGGGTGGGTGGGCACAGGCCGGGGGTCCAGGGGGCGGAGCCCCTGGTACGCCCACACAGGCGCCGAGCACCAGGCGACGCACGTTATCCACAGGGCGTTATCCACAGCTCCCGCACCCGCCCGCGCAGCGACGTACGCTGGAGACCCCCCGGCCGGTCCCCGTGTCGGGCCCTTCGCGATGCCCGCCCTCAGACGAAAGCCGCCCCCGAATGAGCCTGCACGGTCTGCTCGACGCCGTAGTCAAGGACCCCGCCCTCGCGGAAGCGATCACCGCGGCCGCAGACGGCAACCGCATGCACGTCGACCTGGTCGGCCCGCCCGCCGCCCGCCCCCTCGCGGTCGCCGCGCTGGCCCGCGAGGCAGGCCGCCCCGTGCTGGCGGTGACGGCGACCGGACGCGAGGCGGAGGACCTGGCCGCGTCCCTGCGCTCGCTGCTCCCGCCCGAGGGCGTCGTGGAGTACCCGTCCTGGGAGACCCTCCCGCACGAGCGCCTGAGCCCCCGCAGCGACACCGTGGGCCGCCGCCTCGCCGTGCTGCGGCGCCTGGCCCACCCCCGCCCCGACGACCCCGAGACCGGCCCGGTCTCCGTCGTCGTCGCGCCCGTCCGATCCGTGCTGCAGCCGCAGGTCAAGGGCCTCGGCGACCTGGAGCCGGTGGCCCTGCGGACCGGCCGGACCGCCGACCTGAACGAGATCGTTCAGGCCCTCGCTGCCGCCGCGTACGCGCGCGTGGAGCTCGTCGAGAAGCGCGGCGAGTTCGCCGTACGAGGCGGCATCCTCGACGTGTTCCCGCCCACCGAGGAACACCCCCTGCGCATCGAGTTCTGGGGCGACGACGTCGAGGAGATCCGCTACTTCAAGGTCGCCGACCAGCGCTCCCTCGAAGTCGCCGAGCACGGCCTGTGGGCGCCGCCCTGCCGTGAACTTCTGTTGACGGAAGACGTCCGCACGCGTGCGCGTGCCCTCGCCGAGCAGCACCCGGAGCTGGGCGAGCTGCTCGGAAAGATCGCCGAGGGGATCGCCGTAGAGGGAATGGAGTCCCTGGCACCGGTTCTCGTCGACGACATGGAACTGCTCCTGGACGTCCTGCCCAAGGGCTCCATGGCCGTCGTCTGCGATCCGGAGCGGGTACGCACGCGTGCCTCCGACCTCGTGGCGACCTCGCAGGAGTTCCTGCAGGCGTCCTGGGCGGCCACCGCGGGCGGCGGCGAGGCACCCATCGACGTCGGCGCGGCCTCCCTGTGGGCCATCGCGGACGTCCGGGACCGGGCGCGCGCGCTGGACATGATGTGGTGGTCGGTGTCGCCGTTCGCGGCGGACGACGAACTGGACGCCGACACCCTGAAGCTCGGCATGCACGCGCCCGAGACGTACCGCGGCGACACGGCGAAGGCGCTCGCCGACACCAAGGGCTGGCTCGCCGACGGCTGGCGCGCGGTGTACGTGACCGAGGCCCACGGCCCGGCGGCCCGTACCGTCGAGGTGCTCGGCGGCGAGGGCATCGCGGCCCGCCTGGAGGCGGACCTCGCCTCGCTGAACCCCTCCGTCGTGCACGTGGCGTGCGGCTCGATCGACTACGGCTTCGTCGACCCGGGGCTGAAGCTCGCCGTCCTGACGGAGACCGACCTCTCCGGGCAGAAGGCGGCCGGCAAGGACGGCGTCCGGATGCCCGCCCGGCGCCGCAAGGCCATCGACCCGCTCACCCTGGAGGCGGGCGACTACATCGTCCACGAGCAGCACGGCGTGGGCCGCTACATCGAGATGGTCCAGCGGACCGTACAGGGCGCGACCCGCGAGTACCTGGTGGTGGAGTACGCCCCCGCCAAGCGCGGCCAGCCCGGCGACCGCCTGTACATCCCCACCGACCAGCTGGAACAGATCACCAAGTACGTCGGCGGCGAGGCCCCCACCCTGCACCGCCTGGGCGGCGCCGACTGGACGAAGACCAAGGCGCGCGCCAAGAAGGCGGTCAAGGAGATCGCCGCCGACCTGATCAGGCTGTACAGCGCGCGGATGGCCGCCCCCGGGTACGCCTTCGCCCCGGACACCCCCTGGCAGCGCGAGCTGGAGGACGCCTTCCCGTACGCGGAGACGCCCGACCAGCTCACCACCATCGCCGAGGTCAAGGAGGACATGGAGAAGACGGTCCCGATGGACCGCCTGGTCTGCGGCGACGTCGGCTACGGCAAGACGGAGATCGCGGTCCGCGCCGCCTTCAAGGCGGTCCAGGACGGCAAGCAGGTCGCCGTGCTCGTCCCCACCACCCTGCTCGTGCAGCAGCACTTCGGGACGTTCGGCGAGCGCTACTCGCAGTTCCCGGTGAACGTCCGCGCCCTGTCGCGCTTCCAGACCGACACCGAGGCGAAGGCGGTCCTGGAGGGCCTGCGCGAGGGCTCGGTGGACGTCGTCATCGGCACCCACCGCCTGTTCTCCGCCGAGACCAAGTTCAAGGACCTGGGCCTGGTCGTCGTCGACGAGGAGCAGCGCTTCGGCGTCGAGCACAAGGAGCAACTGAAGAAGCTGCGCGCGAACGTCGACGTCCTGACGATGTCCGCGACCCCCATCCCGCGCACCCTGGAGATGGCGGTCACGGGCATCCGCGAGATGTCGACGATCACCACGCCCCCCGAGGAGCGCCACCCGGTGCTCACCTTCGTCGGCCCGTACGAGGAGCGGCAGATCGGCGCCGCCATCCGCCGCGAACTGCTGCGCGAGGGCCAGGTCTTCTACATCCACAACCGCGTCGAGTCGATCGACAGGGCCGCGGCCCGTCTCAGGGAGATCGTCCCCGAGGCCCGCATCGCGATCGCCCACGGCCAGATGTCGGAGCAGGCCCTGGAGCAGGTGGTCGTCGACTTCTGGGAGAAGAAGTTCGACGTCCTGGTGTCGACCACGATCGTCGAGTCCGGCATCGACATCTCCAACGCGAACACCCTGATCGTGGAGCGCGGCGACAACTTCGGCCTCTCGCAGCTGCACCAGCTGCGCGGCCGGGTGGGCCGAGGCCGCGAGCGCGGCTACGCCTACTTCCTCTACCCGCCGGAGAAGCCCCTCACGGAGACCGCCCACGAGCGCCTGGCGACCATCGCCCAGCACACCGAGATGGGCGCGGGCATGTACGTCGCGATGAAGGACCTGGAGATCCGCGGCGCCGGAAACCTCCTCGGCGGCGAACAGTCCGGCCACATCGCGGGCGTCGGCTTCGACCTGTACGTCCGCATGGTCGGCGAGGCCGTCGCGGACTACCGCGCCTCCATGGAGGGCGGCGTCGAGGAGGAGGCACCCCTCGAGGTCAAGATCGAGCTCCCGGTCGACGCGCACGTCCCGCACGACTACGCCCCCGGCGAGCGCCTGCGCCTCCAGGCGTACCGGGCGATCGCCTCGGTCAACACCGAGGACGACATCAAGGCCGTACGCGAGGAACTCGTCGACCGCTACGGCAAGTTGCCGGAGCCGGTGGAGAACCTGCTGCTGGTGGCCGGGCTGCGCATGCTCGCGCGCGCGTGCGGCGTCGGCGAGGTCGTCCTCCAGGGCAACAACATCCGCTTCGCGCCGGTGGAGTTGAGGGAGTCCCAGGAGCTGCGCCTCAAGCGGCTCTACCCGGGGACCGTCATCAAGCCGGCGGCGCATCAGGTGCTGGTGCCGCGGCCGAAGACCGCGAAGGTGGGCGGGAAGCCGCTGATCGGGCGGGAGTTGCTGGGCTGGGTCGGGGAGTTCCTGACGTCGATTCTGGGGTCGTAGGCCCTTTCGGGGCCCCGTGGAGCGGGCCTCAGACGGAACGGAACAGCGTGGTCGCCAGGGTCCGGAACACCTCCTCCGGGTCCCGGTCGCCGACCGCGCCGTCCAGGTTGTGGCCGAGGAGCAGCGTGGCGAACCCGTGCGCCAGGGACCAGGCGGCGACGCCGGCGAGGCGGGAGTCGACGCCGAAGTCCTCGGCGCGCACGGCGGAGACCGCTTCGCGCAGGGCGTCGGCGGCGAGGGCACGGCCCGTGGTCAGCTCGAGGTCGTCGCCGCGCAGTAGCTCGGGCGTGAACATCACCTGGAAGTGCGCGGGGTGCTCGCGCGCGAAGCGTACGTAGCGAACGCCCGCGTCCTTGAGGTCCGAGGCCTCGTTGAGCGCGGCCGCGAGCAGCCCGAAGCCCTCGGCCGCGATCGCCGTGAGCAGTCCGGTGCGGTCCTTGAAGTGGTGGGCGGGCGCCGCGTGCGAGACGCCGGCGCGGCGGGCGAGGTCGCGCAGGCTCAGTGCGGAGGGGCCGTCGGCGGCGATGACGTCGAGCGCGGCGCTGAGGATGGCGCGGCGCAGGTCGCCGTGGTGGTACCGGCGGGGGGCGTCGTCCGTCTTCTTCGGTTCGGTGGGGCTCATGGGCAGCAGCGTACGCTCGATCTAGGCATTGACAAGTTCGGACGGGTCGGGCAATCTTGTCAGTGTCAAGTTGTGCTGGCGTGCTGGTGCTGGTGCGTGATGCGTCGAGGAGGTACGTCATGGGGGAGTACGACGGAGGGATCGACGGGACGGTCGATGGGGCGGTGGAGCTCGCCCGCGTGCGTCAGCTCTGGCAGCTGCTGGAGCCGCTGCATGCGGTGCTGTACTACGCGCCGGAGGTCTTCGCCGAGGCCGCGGCACTGGGCTATGACACCGGGGAGCGCTGGCCGACCTACTTCCCGTACCGCGCGGCCCCGTTGGGCCCGGTGGGTGCCGAGCGGGTGACGTCCGCCTTCTACAGCTTCAGCCCGCGCATGGTCGCCGAGTACGTCGAATCGGCGTGGTCGGTCGCGAGCCCCGAGGCGATGCTGGAGGCGCGGCTGCGGGGGGTTGACGGGGCGTACCGCGCGATCTTCGGCGACCGGGCGGACAGTGCCGAACTGGCGGAGGCCGCCGCCCTCGCCCGGCGCGCGGCCGAGGCGGCGAACACCGCAGGCCGTCCTCTCGCCGCGGCCAACGCCGCACTGGAGTGGCCCAAGACCCCTCACCTCCAGCTGTGGCACGCGGCGACCATCCTGCGCGAGCACCGCGGCGACGGCCACATAGCGGCCCTGCTCGTCGCCGGCCTCGACCCGGTCGAATCGCTCGTCTCCTTCGCCGCGATAGGCGCCGCGAGCGTCGAACGCTTCGAGAGCCGCGGCTGGAGTGCCGCGGAGTGGGCGGCCGCACGGGAGCGGCTGTCCGCCCGCGGTCTGGTCGACGAGGACGGTACGGCCACGGAGGCGGGCCGTGCGCTGCGACGCCGCGTCGAACAGGACACCGACCGACTCGCCGCCGCTCCCTGGCAGTCCCTCGGACGGGACGGCACCGACCGCCTGGTCGACCTGCTCGGTGACTTCTGGGTCGCGGTGCTGTCGTCCGGACTGCTGCCCTCGGAGACGACGTTGGGGATCGGGAAGGTGTGAGTCGGGCGTGAGGTGAGTGTGTGGCGGGCGGCGGGCGGCGGGCGGCGGGCTTCCGTCGGTCCGTCGGTCCGTCGGTCCCGCCGTGTCGTGGGAAACAGGAAGCCGCCCGCGGGAGATGGGTCTCCGCGGACGGCCTCTGTTACCTGTGGTGGTTCAGCGGGAGCCCGGCCGGCACGCTGTGCCAGGGGGCCTCATGACCTCCGTGAGTCTCCGGCCTTACGGCTGTTCGGGCCTGTCGCGATCCATGCCGAGCTGACCTTCGACCCGCTGTTGCGCGTCGTCGACCTGGTTCTCGTACTTCTTGCCCGTCTTCTCGTTGACTTTCCGTTCCGCGGCGTCGGACATGTCCTTGCCCTTGCTGCCCTTCGCCTGGTTCTTGAATCTGTCGAGGATGCCCATCCAGAGCTCCTTCCGGAGGTGACTCGCCATCGACGATACGCCCGACTCACGAGCCATGCTCCTTTTGTCACCGTATGGTCTGGACCTCTCGGCCGCTACGGTGAGACCGGCACAACCCGCCCGTGCGGGGGCGGGAGCCGGAGAGTCAAGGGGAGGGACGCATGACGCGTCTGAGGGGCGGAGCGACTGCCACCGTCAGGACCGGACTTGCGGCGATCGCCGCCATGGCTCTCGTCACCGGGTGCGAAGGCATCGAAGCGGGCGGTTCCTCGACGGACAGCGGTGCTCCGGCGCCGGCGCCGGACGGTCGTGCCGTCAGCCCGCTGAAGAACCCGGACGGCACCGAGCCGGGACTCGCGCCCGTGACGAGCGAGACCGACGAGGCCGCCGCCCGCAAGCTCATCGAGACCCTGCGGACGAAGGGACGCGGGCCCAGGACGGGCTACGACCGGGACGAGTTCGGCTACGCGTGGATGGACACGGCCGAAGGAGTCCCGCTGGCCCGCAACGGCTGCGACACCCGCAACGACCTGCTCCAGCGCGACGGTCAGAGCCTGCGCTTCCGCTCCGGTTCCGACTGCGTGGTCATCGCCATGACACTGCACGACCCCTACACCGGTACGACCATCGAGTGGCGCAAGCAGAAGGCCACCGAGGTGCAGATAGACCATGTCGTCCCACTGTCCTACAGCTGGCAGATGGGCGCCGCACGCTGGTCGGAGGACAAGCGCGAGCAACTGGCCAACGACCCGCTCAACCTGATGCCGGCCGAGGGTCGCGCCAACTCGTCCAAGGGCGACTCCGGACCCGCGTCCTGGCTCCCGCCGAACAAGCAGATCCGCTGCGCCTACGCGGTCCGCTTCACCCAGGTCGCCCTCAAGTACGAACTGGCGGTGACCGCGCCCGACCGGCAGATGATGCTGAAGCAGTGCGGCGGTTGAGCGCCGACGGCAGTCCTGGTCCGGGGTGCGGAGAGGGCGTTGAGCGGCCCTGGCGGCACTCGGGCGGCACTCGGGCAGCACGTGCGAAAACGGCTTTCGCCCTCCCGCACCCGTCCCTACGGTGACCGCATGGATCTGAAGATGTCGAGTCTCGCCGAACGTCCCGACATGCACGGGCTGGTCGTCGACATGGCGAGCAGCTGGCCGGAGTTCGTGACGCAGGACCTCGTGGGCGACTCCCACTACGGTCGCATAGCCACCGAACTCCCGCAGTACGTGCTGTTCGCCGAGGACGAGCGGGGCGAGGTCGTCGCACACGCCTACAGCGTGCCGTTCGCCCTCGCCGTCGAAGGGCGGAGCGAACTGCCCGCCCGGGGTTGGGACGCGGTGCTCACCTGGGCCTTCGCCGACCTGCGCAGAGGCGTGGCCCCCGACACCGTCAGCGCGATCGCCATCACCGTCGCCCCTCACATGCAGGGCCGCGGACTGTCCGCCCGCATGCTGTCGGCGATGCGCGACAACGCCCGCGCCCAGGGTTTCCGGGAGGTCGTCGCCCCCGTCCGCCCCAGCGCCAAGCACCTGGAACCACACACGCCGATCGAGGAGTACGCCCGTCGCGTACGCCCCGACGGGCTGCCGCACGACCCGTGGCTGCGCGTCCACGCCCGGGCCGGCGCCACCCTCCACTCCGTGGCACCGGCCTCCATGACCGTGTCCGGCTCGCTGGAGCAATGGCGCGACTGGACCGGGCTGCCCTTCGACACCGAGGGCGACATCGAGGTGCCGGGGGCGCTGGTGCCGGTGCGCTGCGAACCGGAGCGCGGATACGCGGTGTATGTCGAGCCCAACGTGTGGATGCGGCACCCGCTGTAGTCGACGTAGCCGACCAGGGGCCGCCGCGGTGCCGCGCCCTCGTGCTGTCGACGCGCAGCACATACGGCTCGCCCTCGGTGGCCACGTACAGGGTGCAACCGTCCTTGCCGTCCTTCTCGTGCAGGACGGTCGCGGGCGTGCCGTCGACGGTGGTGGCCGTGCTGCGGGTCGCGTCCGAGTGGCCGTCCTCGGCATCGCCGAGCACCGTGTTCAGGTCGCAGAAGCTCACGATGTCCTGGGCGTCCTGGCCCTTCGCGGACGTCTTGGTCCACTTCCCGGCCGGCATCGCCACGGCCGCGTCGGTGTCCGCCTCGGACTCGCCCTCGCTCTGGGCGCGCAGGAACGCCTCGTCGTACTTCATGTAGACGGTGTCGCCGGTCTTGATCAACTCGGGCTCGCCCTCGACCGCTCTCCTCGTCGGGGATGTCGCCCTTCATGGGCAGCGATGAGGCACCCGTGGTGAACCGGGTCAACACGATTCACGGCGATGGGTTCGTACACGGGCGTGAATGCATGGATCTTGAGTACGCCGGTATGCTCGGCGCCACACACGGACGCGGGGACGACACGAGGCTTACATGGACCCACGCGGGACGATGAGGGGAGCCGGGCCGTGCAGGACAACGCGACAGAGGTGACCGCCGCCGGAATCGCGCGGCTCGCCGGTGTCGGGCGTGCCGCCGTCAGCAACTGGCGGCGTCGGCACGCCGACTTCCCGAAGCCGGTCGGCGGCACCGAGACCAGCCCGTCCTTCGCCCTCGCCGAGGTCGAGGCCTGGCTGCGTCATCAGGGGAAACTCGCCGAGGTCCCCCTGCGTGAACGCGTCTGGCAACAGCTCGCCGGCCACCCCGAGGGACCGGTCACGGCTCTCACCCACGCCGGTTGCGTCCTGCTCCTGATCCACGACCGCCCCACGGTGTGGCTGGAGGTGAGCGCGGGCTCCGACGAGCGGCTCGCCGCGATGCTCCCAGGCGCGCTGGAGCAGGTGCTCGTGCCGCGCTTCGGCGCGCTGCGGGGCGGGCGCGGAGGTGGCGGACGGGAGGTTCGCACGCCGCAGGGTGTGAACTCGCCGCGGTCTGTGAACAGCCTGGGTGCCGTGAACACTGGCGGCCCCGCAAACACCACCTCCACGTCCACCACGTCCACCACTCCCGCCACCCCCGCCATCCACGCCCCCAGCGGCCCCGCCCTCCTCCCCTCCGCCCCCCTCCTCCGCGGCGCCGCCGAACTCGCCGCCGAGCTGGGCGCCCGCCAGACCTTCGAGTTCCTTCTCGGCCGGCACCTCAACGCCAACCCGCGCCAGTACACGCTCACCCCCGCCGAACTCGCCGGCCTCATGGCCGACCTCGCCGGCCCCGCGCGCACCGTCCTCGACCCGGCCTGCGGCACCGGCGCCCTGCTGCGCGCCGTCACCCCGCGCCCCGGCCAGGAGCTGTACGCCCAGGACAGCGCCCCCGACCTCGCCGCGCTCACCGCGCTCCGGCTCGCGCTGCACGCCGGGGTGACCGTGCGCGCCGCCGCCGCCGACACCCTGCGCGCCGACGCCCACGCCGGACTGCAGGCCGACGTGGTCCTCTGCCACCCGCCGTTCAACGAGCGCAACTGGGGGCACGACGAACTCGCGTACGACCCCCGCTGGGAGTACGGCTTCCCGGCGCGCAACGAGTCCGAGCTGGCCTGGGTGCAGCACGCGCTCGCCCGCCTCAAGGACGGCGGCACCGCCGTCGTCCTCATGCCGCCCGCCGCCGCCTCCCGCCGCTCCGGCCGCCGTATCCGCGCCGACCTGCTGCGCCGCGGCGCGCTGCGCGCCGTCCTCGCGCTGCCGGTCGGCGCCGCACCGCCGTACAACATCCCGCTCCACCTGTGGGTGCTGCGCCGGCCCGAGAGGGCGCCCGCGCAGCCCGAGGTGCTGCTCGCCGACGCGGGGCAGTTCGCGACCGAGGGGCGTGGCGGGCCGGACTGGCGAGCCGTGCGGGAGGCCGTACTCGACGCCTGGAGTGCCTTCGACAAGGCGGGTCGTCTCGACGAACGGCCCGGCCTGGCCTGCTCGCTGCCCGTCATCGCGCTCCTGGACGACGACGTGGACTTCGCCCCGGCCCGCCACCTGCCGCCCGCGCCGGCGGCCGACGGCGCCGAGGCGCTCACCGCGGTGCGCGAACGCCTCGGCGAGACCCTGCGCCTGACCGCCGACCTCACCCCGCCGCCCCCCGCGGCCGGCGCACAGCCCACGCGCTGGCCGCTCACCACCGTCGGCGAACTCGCGCGCGGGGGCGCGCTGGTGATGCGTACGGGCGGAAACGGCGGCCACGCGCGCGTGCCCGTCCTCACCGACCACGACGTCCTCGCCGGAAACGCCCCTTCGGGGACGCTGCCCGAGAGTGATGAGGAGGCCGTCCTCATGGAGGCCGGTGACGTCGTGGTGCCGGTGCTCGGCGGCGGCTCGGTGACGCGCGTGATCGACGACGCCACGGCGGGGGCCGCCCTGGGGCGCAACCTCGTGCTCCTGCGCCCCGATCCCACGGTGCTCGACCCGTGGTTCCTCGCCGGCTTCCTGCGCGGCACCGCCAACAACCGCCAGGCCAGCAGCTACGCGTCCACCGCCACCCGGCTCGACGTGCGCCGCCTCCAGCTGCCCCGGCTCCCGCTCGACGAACAACTTCGCTACAGCGCGCGCTTCCACGCCCTCGACGACTTCGAGCGGGCTCTCAGGAGTGCGGGCCGACTCGGGGAGCAGCTCGTCCGCGGAATGTACGACGGCCTGACGGACGGGACGGCCGCGCCCGGCTGAGGCGGAGCGATCAGCACGGCACCGGGCGGAGCGATCGGCACGACAACGGGCGGAGTGACCAGCATGACAACGGTTCGGTACAACCCAGGACCGGTTGTCCGTGTCGGCCTATACGCTCGAAGCGACAATCGTGCGACCGGCGTTGCCCGACGTCGGCCGCACTGGTGCGTCCACCTCAGACTCCAGGAGATTTCATGCATGGCCACGGCTACACGCAGCCGGTGAAGCAGCCGCCCCCGACGGGGTGGCTGGTCTTCCTGCGCGTGCTGTTCGTGGCGCTCTCGTTCTTCAGCATCGGCATCCTGGCCTGGGCGATGCTGCTGCGCCTGGCGATCGTCACGCGCAAGGGGGTCGACTGGGGTCTGTTCGTCGCCGCGTTCGTGAACGTCATCCTCGCGCTCGTGCTGCTCGGCACCGAGCCCGGCGACGAGGTCCACACGGTGGGCGGCTGGACGGGGATGATCCTGCTCCTCGGCGGGCTCGTCGCCGTGACCGCGTACTACCTCGCGGCGGACGTACGCCACTTCCACCAGCTCCGCTACGGCGCCTACGCACCGCAGTCCGGACCGGCGCCCACACCGGCGCCGGCGTACGGCTACCCGCGGGCCGCGGCGCCGACACCGTCCCCGTACACCGCGACGACCATGCCCCAGACGCCTGCGGCGTCGCACAGCCCGCACACGCCGCAGCCTTCGCAGACACCGCAGCCGCCCCTGCCCACCACCCCGCCGCCCCACCGGCCCGCGCCCGCCCGCATCGACCAGGTGCGCGCCGAGCTCGACGAGCTCAGTGACTACCTGCGCCGCCAGGACGGCCACCACGACGGCAACCACGACGGCCACCACAACGGCAATCACGAGGGCGGAAGGTGAGCGTGACGACGGGACGTGTCGTCGCCGGCCGGTATGAACTGTCCACGCTCATCGGGCAGGGCGGCATGGGGCAGGTCTGGACGGCCTACGACCAGCGGCTCGACCGGCGCGTGGCGGTGAAGCTGCTGCGCCCCGACAAGGTGGCCGGCCAGGAGGCGGACGAGCTGCGTCGCCGCTTCGTGCGCGAGTGCCGGGTGACCGCTCAGGTCGACCACCCCGGCCTGGTCACGGTCCACGACGCGGGCAGCGAGGGCGAAGAGCTGTTCCTCGTCATGCAGTACGTCGACGGCGCCGACCTCTCCGACCACCTCGCCGAGCACGATCCGTACCCGTGGCAGTGGGCGGTCGCGGTCGCCGCGCAACTGTGCGCCGTGCTGAGCGCCGTGCACGCCGTGCCGATCGTCCACCGCGACCTCAAGCCGCGCAACGTGATGGTGAAGCAGGACGGCACGGTCACCGTCCTCGACCTCGGCGTCGCGTCCGTGATGGACGCGGACACCACCCGCCTCACCCACACCGGCACCCCCATCGGCTCGCCCGCCTACATGGCCCCCGAGCAGGCGATGGGCGGCGCGGTCGGCCCGTACACCGACCTGTACGCACTCGGCGTACTCCTGCACGAGCTCCTCAGCGGAGACGTCCCGTTCGCCGGCTCGACGGCCCTCGGAGTGCTGCACCGCCACCTGTACGAGCCTCCGCTGCCCGTGCGCCGTATCCGCGCCGAAGTCCCGGAGCCCCTCGAAGCGCTCGTCCTGCGCCTGCTCGCCAAGGACCCGCAGCACCGCCCGGCCTCCGCGCAGGACGTGTACGAGGACCTGGCGCTGCTCCTGCCCGCGCGCGGGATGCCCACGGGGGCGCCCCTCGACCCGACCCGCCCCTTCCTGCGCCCGCACGCCCCCTGGCCGGACCGCGCCCGTACGCCCGCGCCCCAGCCCGCCCCCGCCGCGACCGTGCCGCCCGCCGCCGAGAAGCCGGACGTCGCCCGGGCCGTCGACGAGGTCAAGCGTCTTCTCGGCGAGGGCCGCATCACCCAGGCCGTCGACATCCTCGGAGCGATCCTGCCGGCCGCGGCCGAACAGCACGGCGAGCGTTCCCCGGTCGTCCGCACCCTGCGCAAGCAGTACGCGGCCACCCTCATGGACGACGGCCAGTACCGGCGCGCGCTGCCCGAACTGCGCCGCCTCGCCGACGAACGCGCCGCCGAGGCCGGCCAGGCCGACCCCCAGTCGCTCCGCTACCGCTACGAGGCCGCCCAGTGCCTGGAGCAGCTCGGCGAACCGGCGGCGGCGCTCGCCGAGTACCGGGCGCTGCTGCCGTACTACGAGAACCAGTACGTGGCGGGAGACCCGGAACTCGCCCACGACGTCCGCCGCCGCATCGGCCACCTCCTCCTCGCCCTGGGCGACCGCGCCGCCGCCCACGACACGCTGGTACGGCTGCTGCACGACGCGGAGCGCCTGCACGGCCCGGGCCACCCCTTCGCGGCGGAGATCCGCCGGACACTTCAGTGGCTGGGCCAGGTGCGCGGTTAGGTGCGCGGCCGCAGGGGCGCGAAGGCCCTGCACGCCAAGACGTACCGCAGCCGCCGTGGCCGGTGAGGCGCGGCGGTGCCAGAAGTACTGCCGAATCGTTGGTCGAATGGGTTGGCCAGAGCTTGCCCACTGCCTACCATCGATCACCGCAAGACCTTGTGCACCGCCGCACAAACTCCTCGGGAGGCTTCCTTGCACCGCCGTCGTCGCACCGCGCTCCTCCTCTCCGCCGCGATCGCCGCGGCCCCCCTCATCACCGCCTGCGGAAACGACGCGCATCCCGGCGCGGCGGCCGTCGTCGGCGGCCAGCGGATCACCGTCTCCCAGCTGGAAACCCGGGTGAACGAGGTGCGCGCGGCACAGCGGGCGGCGGTACCGGACGACGCGCAGTACGAGCAGGCGATCGCCAAGACCGGCACGCTCTCCCGAGACACCCTGCACAACATGGTCCTGGAGCGGGTGCTGCAGCGCGCCGCCCAGGACGCGGGCGTGAGCGTCAGCCGCAAGGAGATCCAGCAGATGCGCAGCGGCCTGGAGGAGCAGACCGGCGGCTCCAAGGCCCTGGAGGCCGCCTGGCTGCAGCAGTACGGCATCGCCCCCGAGCGCCTCGACGAGAACCTCCGCCTCCAGCTGGAGGCCCAGAAGCTCGCCACCAGCCTCGGCACCAACACCGGCGACCCCGCCTTCTGGAACGCCCTGGCCGAGGCCTCCAAGAAGCTGAACGTCGACCTCAACCCGCGCTACGGCACCTGGGACGCGGACAAGAGCAGCCGCGTCGACACGAAGACGCCGTGGGTGCGGGACGTCACGACGACGGAGACGCAGCAGACGGCCTGACCGCACCGCGGGGTTGTTCATACGATCACACCGAGCCCCCCGCCCTGTGGACAACTTGATCGCCTCGTCGGCGGCGTGCGTTAGCTTCGAATGGTGAACGCAACCAGCCCCGAAGCCGCCACCGCTCCCGAGCCCGTCACCGGCCGCATCGTCCTCCTCACCACCAGCCACCGCGTCGCCCCCGGCCTGCTCTCCTGGCCCGCCTGGCAGGCACTGCACGCCGCCGACCGGGTGCTGTGCGCGGACGGCGCGCACCCGCAGCTGCCGTATCTGCGCGAGGCGGGCATAACGGTCGACGAGGCGTCCCCGACCGCCGAGGAACTGATCGACGCGTGCGCCGGTGGACGGACGGTCGTCGTGGTCGCCACCGGCGAGGGCGAGCCGGCCCTCACGGACGGCCTGGCACGCCTCGCGGGCTCCGGCCGCGTCCACATGCCCGACCTGGAGCTGCTCCCCGCCTCCTACGACCTGCCGGGCGCCCGCCTCCTCGACCTCGTCCAGGTCATGGACCGCATCCGCGCCGAGTGCCCGTGGTCGTCCCAGCAGACCCACAAGGGCCTGGCGAAGTACGGCATCGAGGAGGCGTACGAACTCGTCGAGGCCATCGAGGAGGGCGACCGCGACGAACTCCGCGAGGAGCTGGGCGACGTCCTGCTCCAGGTGGTCTTCCACGCCCGCATCGCCGAGGAGGACTCCGAGGCCCCCTTCTCCATCGACGACGTCGCCGGCGGCATCGTCACCAAGCTCATCCACCGCCACCCGCACGTCTTCGGGGACGAGACCGCCACGACCCCCGAAGAGGTCAAGGAGCACTGGCTGCGCACGAAGGCGATAGAGAAGCAGCGCGAGTCGGTGACGGACGGCGTCCCCCTCGGCCAGCCGGGCCTCGCCCTGGCGGCGAAGCTGGCGTCGAGAGTGCGGACGGCCGGCCTGGGCGTGCCGTTGCCGGCGGCCGAGGGCGTCGGCTACGACCTGCTCGCACTGGCGGTACGGGCCGAGGCGGAGGGCGTGGATCCGGAGGCGGCCCTACGAGCGGCGGCGCGGACGTACCGGGACGCGATCAGGCGGACGGAGACGCAGCCGGACACGCAGCCCGAGACGCAGGGGGAGGGGGAGCGAGAGGGATAGAGAGAGGGACGGTAGGGAGACGTACCGCAAGGCTGCCGTCATGGGTCATCCCGCCGCCAGGAAGGCCCCCGCCAAGAAGCCAGCTACCGTCAAGGAGTGACCGACCAGCCCACCCCCACGAGCCCTGCCCCCGAACTCTTCACCTGGGAGTTCGCGACGGACCCCTACCCCGCCTACGCTTGGCTCCGGGAAAACGCCCCCGTCCACAAGACCGAACTCCCCAGCGGCGTGGAGGCCTGGCTGGTCACCCGCTACACAGACGCCAAACAGGCTCTCGCCGACCAGCGGCTCTCCAAGAACCCCGCGCACCACGACGAGCCCGCGCACGCCAAGGGCAAAACCGGCATCCCCGGCGAGCGCAAGGCCGAGTTGATGACGCATCTGCTCAACATCGACCCGCCCGACCACACAAGGCTGCGTCGGCTCGTCTCCAAGGCGTTCACCCCGAGACGTGTCGCCGAATTCGCGCCCCGCGTGCAGGAGTTGACCGACCACCTCATCGACCAGTTCGCCGACAAGGGCAGCGCCGACCTCATTCACGACTTCGCCTTCCCGCTCCCCATCTACGCGATCTGCGACCTGCTCGGGGTTCCCCGTGAGGACCAGGACGACTTCCGGGACTGGGCGGGGATGATGATCCGTCATGGCGGCGGGCCGCGCGGCGGAGTGGCGCGGTCGGTGAAGAAGATGCGGGGCTATCTCGCCGAGCTGATCCACCGCAAACGCGAGGCCCTGACGGCCGAGAGCAGCCCCGGCGAGGACCTCATCTCCGGTCTCATCCGGGCCTCCGACCACGGTGAGCACCTCACCGAGAACGAGGCCGCGGCCATGGCCTTCATCCTCCTGTTCGCAGGCTTCGAGACAACCGTCAATCTCATCGGCAACGGCACCTACGCCCTCCTCACCCACCCCGAACAGCGCGACCGACTCCAGAAGGCGCTCGCCGCCGACGACACGGCGCTCCTCGAGACCGGCGTGGAGGAACTCCTCCGCTACGACGGCCCCGTAGAGCTCGCCACCTGGCGGTTCGCGACCGAGCCGGTCAGCATCGGCGGGCAGGACATCGCGACCGGCGACCCAGTCCTCGTCGTCCTGGCCGCCGCGGACCGGGACCCGGAGCGGTTCGCCGATCCGGACACGCTCGACCTGTCCCGCCGCGACAACCAGCACCTCGGATACGGCCACGGCATCCACTACTGCCTCGGCGCCCCCCTCGCCCGCCTGGAGGGCCAGACCGCGCTCGCGACGCTTCTCACCCGTCTTCCGGACCTGCAACTCGCGGTGGATTCGGCTGATTTGCGGTGGCGGGGCGGTCTCATCATGCGCGGGCTGCGGACGTTGCCCGTCGAGTTCACGCCGCGTGGCTGACTCGCTCACCTGCGTAAAGGTGACGCGCCCTCAAGTCTGTGATCTTCACGTGATCTGCGCGGCATTAACTTGTGACAAGTGATCGACTGCCTATACGTTCACGCCAGCGCGGCGCCGAGCCTCACCCGCCACGCTGGTCACCGTTGTCTCGCGAAAGGTTTCCGCATGCTCTCCGGGAACGGCCGTCATCGTCGCCCCCGCCAGGCTCCGGCCATCCTTGTGGCGGCCGGGGTGACCGGCTCCGCCATCGCCATCCCGCTCCTCGGCGCCACCGGCGCGAGCGCGGCGACCGGCACCACGTGGGACCAGGTGGCGAACTGCGAGACGGGCGGCTCCTGGAGCGAGAACGCCGGTGACGGGTACTACGGCGGGCTCCACATCGCCCAGGACGACTGGGAGCAGTACGGCGGCCTCGACTACGCCTCGCGCGCCGACCAGGCCAGCCGCTCCCAGCAGATAGCCGTCGCGGAGAAGATCCTCGCGGACCAGGGCGTCGGCTACTGGTCCACCTGCGGTCTGCTCAACGGCCTCAGCAAGGACACTGCGGCGCCCGGCGTCGACACGGGTGTGGCGGACGACGCGACGTCGGGTGCGGAAGATTCGTCCGGCTCATCCGGTTCATCCGGCTTGTCCGACTCCTCCGAGTCGTCGGCGGACTCGTCCGGCGATGCGGCTTCGGACGCGCCTTCGTCGTCCGCGTCGCCCACGCCGTCCGATTCTGACACCGGGTTGGATTCTTCCGGCGAAGCCGACAACTCGGCCAAGTCCGACACATCGTCCGATTCTTCTACAACCCCCGGCGCCTCGCAGGGCTCAAGCGGCGACTCCGACAGTGACTCCATCGGCGCGACGAATCCGGACGACTCGGACAACTTCTGGCAAGAGGGCGGCTCTTCGGCCCTCGTCGACACCGGCTCCCTCGGCGCGGGCAAGCACCGCGGCGACAGCGCCGACGAGACGGCCGCGGCCACGGACGCGGGCGCGGGTACCGCCGACGCCGACACGGGCGCCTCTGCCGGCCGTCATGCCGCCCGCGCGGACTCGTACACCGTCCGCCCCGGGGACACTCTCGCCTCCATTGCCGACTCCCTTGGCCTCCAAGGCGGGTGGCGTGAGCTCTACGCGGAGAACGAGCAGGCGATCGGCGCCGACGCGAGCGTCATCGTGCCCGGTCAGACCCTCACCGTAGGTATCGAATCGGGCGAAAACTAGCGGGAGTTCGCGTCACACTTCGCCACTTAATGTCCGATTTGGCGAAGTGTGGGATGAGTCTCAGAAGCCTTGATCGTCTTTGAAATTCCGCGGATCGCGTGTCTACCGTCGGACCGCTCGCCAACACGAGCCCCGGCCGCCGCAACGCCGAATCCTGCCAGTGGCGCCCGGGAACAGTCGTCGCGTAAAGCGCCGTAGGCAGGAGCGGGGGACCCAAGGTAAGTGCCGGGACCAGCAGTTGAGCTGGGACCGGCTTGGGGTTAAGTCGTGCCGCGCACGAAACAGCGCGAGGCACGGCCGGGCAACTCAACCGGCCCGAACCCGACAGCTCACCTCGCAGGCGTCGGTGAGGGGATCCACCATGCTGTTTTCCGTCAAGGGCAAGCACCGCCGTCCGTCCAAGGCCACCCGTGCCATCGCCATCGCCGGTGTCACCGGTGCCGCCGTCGCCGCCCCGCTGATGGCTGCCGGCAGCGCCTCCGCCGCCACCGCCTCCGAGTGGGACGCCGTGGCCCAGTGCGAGTCCGGCGGCAACTGGTCCATCAACACCGGCAACGGCTACTACGGCGGCCTGCAGTTCTCGGCCTCCACCTGGGCCGCGTACGGCGGCACGCAGTACGCCGCGCAGGCCAACCAGGCCTCCAAGGCGCAGCAGATAGCCGTCGCCGAGAAGGTCCTCGCGGGTCAGGGCAAGGGTGCTTGGCCGAACTGCGGTGTGAACCTGTCGAACTCCGCCTACAACGGCAGTGCCGACACCTCGTCGAACACGTCCAGCGGCTCCGGCAGCTCGGACAGCAGCTCCTCGGACAGCAGCCGTTCGACCGAGCAGCCGGCCTCCCGTTCCGCGGACCGCCCGGCCGCGAAGAAGACCGTCACCACCCCGACCGGCAAGAAGGTCAAGAAGGGCGACGGCGAGTACAAGGTCGTCTCCGGCGACACCCTCAGCTCCATAGCCGAGGAGCACGACGTCAAGGGCGGCTGGGACAAGCTGTTCGAGCTGAACAAGGACATCGTCACCGACGCCGACCTCATCTACCCGGGCCAGCAGCTGCACCTGAAGTAAGGGCTGCTCCTGAAGTAAGGGCTGCTCCGAAGTATCGGCTGTGCCCGAAGGTAAGAGCCGCTCCTGAAGTACTACGCGGCTCTCAGCTGAACCACAGCGCCCTCTTATCCGTGGACTCCATAGTGGAGGCCTCGTGAGGGCCACCCCCCCGTCCCCACGGGCTCCCCGCTCCGGTGCGTCTTCCCCCGTACGCACCGGGGCGGGGCTTTTTCGTGCCGGTCGCGTGCGATTTCCCCGCGAGTTGCCCGCCACTCTTTGTTCCGTTCGGAAACAATTTACTCTCGGTTCTGTCCATCCGGTGGTCGACCGGCTGGCCGATCGCCCGGAGCCGGTTAGGCTCGTCTCGCAGAACCCACCGCGGTCCTGCCGAACCGCGTCACATTGAAGAAGGAGATGCTCGTGCCGTCCATCGACGTCGTCGTAGCCCGGGAAATCCTGGACTCCCGAGGCAACCCCACGGTCGAGGTCGAGGTCGGCCTCGACGACGGCAGCACGGGTCGTGCCGCCGTCCCCTCCGGCGCCTCCACGGGCGCCTTCGAGGCCATCGAGCTCCGCGACGGTGACCCCAACCGCTACCTGGGCAAGGGCGTCGAGAAGGCCGTCCTCGCCGTGATCGAGCAGATCGGCCCGGAGCTCGTCGGCTACGACGCCACCGAGCAGCGCCTGATCGACCAGGCGATGTTCGACCTGGACGCCACCGACAACAAGGGCTCCCTCGGCGCCAACGCCATCCTCGGCGTCTCGCTCGCCGTCGCCCACGCCGCCTCCGAGGCCAGCGACCTCCCGCTCTTCCGCTACCTGGGCGGCCCGAACGCGCACCTGCTGCCCGTTCCGATGATGAACATCCTGAACGGCGGCTCGCACGCCGACTCCAACGTGGACATCCAGGAGTTCATGATCGCCCCGATCGGCGCGGAGTCCTTCTCCGAGGCGCTGCGCTGGGGCGCCGAGGTCTACCACACCCTCAAGAAGGTGCTGAAGACCAAGGGCCTGTCCACCGGCCTCGGCGACGAGGGCGGCTTCGCCCCGAACCTGGAGTCCAACCGCGCCGCGCTCGACCTCATCATCGAGGCCATCAAGCAGGCCGGTTACGTGCCCGGCGAGCAGATCGGCCTCGCGCTCGACGTCGCCGCGTCCGAGTTCTACAAGGACGGCAAGTACGAGTTCGAGGGCAAGTCCCGCTCGGCCGCAGAGATGACCGAGTACTACGAGGAGCTCGTCGCCTCGTACCCGCTGGTCTCCATCGAGGACCCGCTGTACGAGGACGACTGGGCCGGCTGGAAGGTCATCACCGACAAGCTGGGCGACAAGGTCCAGATCGTCGGCGACGACCTCTTCGTCACCAACCCCGAGCGCCTGGCCCGCGGCATCGAGGAGGGCTCCGCGAACGCCCTGCTCGTCAAGGTGAACCAGATCGGCTCGCTGACCGAGACCCTGGACGCCGTCGAGATGGCCCAGCGCAACGGCTTCAAGTGCATGATGTCCCACCGCTCCGGCGAGACCGAGGACGTCACCATCGCCGACCTCGCCGTCGCGGTGAACTGCGGCCAGATCAAGACCGGCGCCCCGGCCCGCTCGGACCGCGTCGCCAAGTACAACCAGCTGCTGCGCATCGAGGAGATCCTCGACGACGCCGCGGTGTACGCCGGCCGCAGCGCGTTCCCCCGCTTCAAGGGCTGAGCCGCAGCAGGGCTGAGCCGGCCAAGGCTGAGCCAAGCAGGGTTAAGCCTTAGCCAGTCGTACGTACGTCCCCGTACCGGTCCCGTACCGTGTGCGGGGACGTACGCACGTGTGAGACGGGAGGCGGGGAAACATGGCCGTGAAGGACCGGGACCGTTTCTCCACCGCGACCAGGATCAAGCTGCTCGGCGAGCAGACCGCGGCCCGTGTGTACCGCTCCCAGACCAAGCGGCAGGCCCGCCGCTCCCGGCTCACCGGACGGGCCGCGCTCCTCGCCCTGGTCCTGTGCACGCTGATCGTGGCCCTGGCCTATCCCATAAGGCAGTACGTGTCCCAGCGCGCCGAGATCGCCGATCTCGAGCAGCAGCAGGAGCAGGCCCGGCAGCGGGTCGAGCAGCTGCGCGACCTCAAGGCGCGCTGGCAGGACGACGCGTACGCGGAGCAGCAGCTCCGGCAGCGGCTGCACTATGTGATGCCGGGGGAGACTGGTTACATCGTCATCGACCCGGACGCGGCCAGGCAGTCGCGCACCGACCTCGGGGCGGCCGACCGCCCCTGGTACGCGAACGTCTGGGACGGCGTCGACAAGTCCGACGCCTCCGACAGCTGATCCGACGCCTCCAACCAGTGAACTGCCAGTGAACTGAGCGATAGAAAGACAGGCATGCAAACGCCCCCGCCCCCTACTCCGCGCACCGAGCCCACCGACGCGGACGTCGAGGCCTTCAAGCAGCAGCTCGGGCGTCCGCCGCGCGGTCTGCGCGCGATCGCGCACCGCTGCCCGTGCGGCGAGCCGGACGTGGTCGAGACGGCCCCCCGCCTCCCCGACGGCACGCCCTTCCCGACGCTGTACTACCTGACGTGCCCCAAGGCGAACTCCGCCATCGGCACCCTCGAGGCGAACGGCGTCATGAAGGAGATGACCGAGCGGCTGGCGACCGACCCGGAACTCGCCGCCGCCTACCGTGCCGCGCACGAGGACTACATCCGGCGCCGCGACGAGATCGAGGAGCTGAAGGGCTTCCCCAGCGCGGGCGGCATGCCGGACCGGGTGAAGTGCCTGCACGTCCTGGTCGCCCACTCCCTGGCGGCCGGCCCCGGGGTCAACCCGCTCGGTGACGAGGCGCTGGAGATGCTCCCTCAATGGTGGCGCAAGGGAACCTGCGTGACGCTTCCCCGGCCGCCGTCCGGTGAGGGCTGGCAGGTGGAGACGTCGGAGGACGGGGCGGGCCATTTCGCCTTCAAGCCGGTCGAGGGAGATGGCCGATGACCCGGGTCGCCGCCGTCGACTGCGGTACGAACTCCATCCGGCTCCTCGTCGCCGACGCCGACCCGGCGACCGGCGAGCTGGTCGACCTGGACCGCCGTATGACGATCGTCCGCCTCGGCCAGGGCGTCGACCGCACCGGACGGCTCGCCCCCGAGGCCCTGGAGCGGACCTTCGCCGCCTGCCGTGAGTACGCGGCGATCATCAAGGAGCACGGCGCGGAGCGCCTGCGCTTCGTCGCCACCTCCGCCTCCCGGGACGCGGAGAACCGGGACGAGTTCGTACGAGGGGTGCTGGACATCCTCGGGGTCGAGCCGGAGGTCATCACCGGCGACCGCGAGGCGGAGTTCTCCTTCACCGGCGCCACCAAGGAACTGACCGGCCGCGACGACCTCGCCAAGCCCTACCTGGTGGTGGACATCGGCGGCGGCTCGACCGAGTTCGTCGTCGGCGACGACCACGTGCGCGCGGCGCGCTCGGTCGACGTGGGCTGTGTCCGGATGACCGAGCGGCACCTGGTGAAGGACGGGGTGGTGAGCGACCCGCCGTCCGCGGAGCAGATCGCGGTGATGCGGGCCGACATCGAGGCGGCCCTCGACCTCGCCGAGCAGACGGTCCCGCTGCGCGAGGCGCACACGCTGGTGGGCCTGGCCGGCTCGGTGACGACGGTCTCGGCGATCGCCCAGGACCTCCCCGAGTACGACTCCACGGCCATCCACCACTCCCGCGTCACCCATGACCGCGTCCGCGAGATCACCGAGTGGCTCCTGCACTCCACCCACGCCGAACGCGCGGCCGTCCCCTCCATGCACCCGGGCCGCGTCGACGTCATCGCCGCGGGGGCCCTGGTCCTGCTCTCGATCATGGAGCGGATCGGCGCGGCGGAGGTCGTCGTCAGCGAGCACGACATCCTCGACGGCATTGCCTGGAGCGTGGCGGAAGAGCTCGCGTAGCACTCTGCTGAGCAGGCCGGATGCCCGTTTGAGCACACCCGAGGGGCCCTGGTGGGCCCCTCGGTGGCACTCCTCAGGGAAAGTTCGTGAAGTTCTTCACAAGGAATTCGGTCCAGTCGGAGGACGAAGGCGTCCCCGTTGACCCCTCCGGGGTTCCAACACCCCGGTGAACGTGTTCAAAAGAGGCGTGCGAGGGCGTTTCGCGGAGGAACCGGAAGGGTCTGTCGCGAGGGTCTCACGGAGGGGTTTCTGAGCCAGAGAGGCAGCTCACGCGGCATTGACAACGGCCTGCCGTACACGCTGGTTCCCACTCCGCGCCATGACGTGGATCACGCGAGCGGCGGAGGATAGCACACACCGCCAGGAAGCTTGTGAAGGGGCGCACGAGCGACCCCCCTGAGGCGGGTGGATACTCGATGGCATGAGCACCACGGAGCGTCCCAGGATCCTCGTAGTAGGCGGTGGGTACGTAGGCCTGTACGCAGCTCGGCGCATCATGAAGAAGATGCGCTACGGCGAGGCGACCGTCACGGTCGTCGACCCCCGGTCGTACATGACCTACCAGCCCTTCCTCCCCGAAACCGCCGCCGGCAGCATCTCCCCGCGCCACGTCGTCGTCCCGCTGCGACGCGTGCTGCCCAAGGCGGAGGTTCTCACCGGCCGGGTCACCACCATCGATCAGGACCGCAAGGTCGCCACGATCTCGCCGCTGGTCGGCGAGGCGTACGAGCTGCCCTTCGACTACCTGGTCGTCGCCCTCGGCGCGGTCTCCCGCACCTTCCCGATCCCCGGCCTCGCCGAGCAGGGCATCGGTATGAAGGGCATCGAGGAGGCCATCGGCCTGCGCAACCACGTCCTCGAGCAGCTCGACAAGGCCGACTCCACGAACGACGAGGAGATCCGCCGCAAGGCGCTCACCTTCGTCTTCATCGGCGGTGGCTTCGCGGGTGCGGAGACCATCGGCGAGGTCGAGGACATGGCCCGCGACGCGGCCAAGTACTACAACAACGTCTCCCGCGAGGACATGCGGTTCGTCCTCGTCGACGCCGCCGACAAGATCCTCCCGGAAGTCGGCCCCAAGCTCGGCCAGTACGGCAAGGAGCACCTGGAGAGCCGGGGCGTGGAGATCTACCTCTCCACCTCCATGGACTCCTGCGTCGACGGCCACGTGGTGCTGAAGAACGGCCTGGAGGTCGACTCCAACACCATCGTGTGGACGGCCGGCGTCAAGCCGAACCCCGCCCTCGGCCGCTACGGCCTTCCGCTGGGCCCCCGTGGTCACGTCGACTGCGAGCCGACGCTCCAGGTCAAGGGCACGGACTACATCTGGGCCGCGGGCGACAACGCCCAGGTTCCGGACATCGCCGCCCGCAAGGCCGGCGTGGAGAACGCCTGGTGCCCCCCGAACGCCCAGCACGCCCTCCGTCAGGCGCGGGTCCTCGGCGACAACGTGATCTCCGGTATGCGGGGCTTCCCGCAGAAGGACTACAGCCACGCCAACAAGGGTGCTGTGGCAGGCCTCGGCCTCCACAAGGGCGTCGCGATGATCGTCATGGGCAAGATGAAGATCAAGCTCAAGGGCCGTCTCGCCTGGTACATGCACCGCGGCTACCACGGTCTGGCCATGCCGACCTGGAACCGCAAGATCCGCGTCTTCGCCGACTGGACCCTCGCCATGTTCCTCAAGCGCGAGGTCGTCGCCCTCGGTGCCCTGGAGACTCCGCGCGAGGAGTTCTACGAGGCCGCCAAGCCGGCGCCGGTCGCCGCCGCGAGCAAGACCGAGAGCAAGTCCAAGGCCGCCGACAAGCCGAAGGCCGAGCAGGCCAAGGCCTCCTGACCTCCGGTCACTCCTGAGTTCCGGTCACCGAACGCCCCGAAGGGGCCGCCCGCCATCCGTGGTGCGGGCGGCCCCTTCGGCGCGTTTCGGCGCTCACGTCTGAGCATTGGCTGGACCAGCGAGGTCGGGTAGATACCGGAGTCCTTCTTCAGCCCGTCGACGAACGAGCCGAACGCGGCAGCGCTTACCGTGAACCCGCTCTGGCCGGAGGCTTTGGAGTCGCGTATGCCCACTCGCGGCAAGGAATGGGCCACCTCCACGCACTTGTTGTCTGCTGCGCTGTAGCTGCTCTTGAACCAGTTTCCGACTCTGAACCAGGCGGCGGCATCGTCAGTTCGCCGTGGTCTCCGCAGGGAGGAATCGTCGCCCTCATACTGGGTGCGGGAGGTGCCATGACTCATCAGACGATGAGCCCGCGACCTCGCCACCAGTTCACGGCGAAGTTGGTTACCCGGCAGCTGGACGAGCAGCTTACGGAGGGCTTTTTCGCCTTCGAGGGGACCGACACGGACGACGAGGCCCTGGGAAAGCTGCGTGTCCCGGACATCCTCGTCTGGACCGGCGATGCCATGCAGACGGACGACCCGCTCGACCCCCCACGAGATCGTCCTGGCGATCGAGATCGTCTGGCCGTCGAACCCCGAGAACGACTACGAGCACAAGACCCGCGACTACCCCGCCATGGGCATCCCCCACTACCTGGGTCTCGACCCGCGTGACGGAACATGGACGTACCAGTGGCAGATCGGCCGTGCCGAGGGCCGGCCCGCCTACGAGAACCGGCTGCACCTCCCGCTACAGCGCGATGGACATGGGCCTGACCCCGGAACCCGAACAGCCGTGACGTCACTCTTTGTGATGACGATCACCGATTACGGCGGCTACCGTGGACCGGCAGGCCGAGAATCCCGCCCATGGGAGGAATGATGACCGCCGAGCCCCTTGCCGAGCCGACCGCCGAGCCCGGCTGCCGCTGGCCGGTGCCGCCCCGGGACGGATACACCGTGGACGACCTGTTCACGTTGCCCGACCTCCCGCCGCACACCGAGCTGATCGACGGGAGCCTGGTTTTCGTGAGTCCGCAGCGGTATTTCCACAGCAAGATGATCGACCTTCTGGTGGCCGGTCTGCGCCGCACGGTCCCCAAGGAGATGAAGGTCGTCCGCGAGATGACCGTCGTTCTCGACCGCCGCAACGGCCCCGAGCCCGATATCTCGGTCGTCCGCGCCGAAGCCGTCACCAGCGGGGAGCAGACCCGGTTCCAGGCCGCCGACGTCCTGCTCGCCGTGGAAGTGGTCTCCCCCGACTCCGAAGCCCGCGACCGCGACACCAAGCCCCACAAGTACGCCGCCGCCGGCATCCCGCACTTCTGGCTGGTCGAGACGACCGGGGCGAGCCGGAGCCCCGTGGTCCGTGCGTACGAGTTCGATCCGGTGTCCAAGGCCTACGACCTCACCGGCACCCACCGTGTGCTGCTCAAGGTCGACGTCCCCTACGACATCGACATCGACATCACCTCGGACGCGCTCGACGCGCTCTGACGGTCCTGCCGAAGACTCGCCGAAGACTCATGGCCTGTGCACACATTTTGCTCAGCTGTAACGCGAACGAGGGACTGCGCCCCGGCCTCGCAGGTGTTTACGTGGGTAAGGGACATTTCGGGATCCCTCGTCACGGAGGTTGCGCCATGGCAGATGCCGCGCTGCGGCTGAAGAGCCTCGTTGAACAGTTGCTGGGTGTACCGCTACCGGTGCGCATCCGCGCCTGGGACGGTTCGCAGGCGGGGCCGCCGGGCGCGCCGACACTCGTGGTGCGTAATCGGCGGGCTGTGCGGCGGTTGCTGTGGAAGCCCGGCGAGCTGGGCCTCGCCCGTGCCTGGGTCGCCGGGGACCTGGACATCGAGGGGGACCTCTACGCCGGCCTCGACCTGATGTCGGGGCTCATCTGGGAGCGCGACGAGGACGCCCGCAGCCTCGCCCAGGCCCTGCGCGACCCCGAGGTGCGGGCCGCCGTACGCGGACTCGTCGCCCTTGCCGGACCCCCGCTGCCGCCGGCCCCGCCCCGCGAGGAGATCCGCAGACCCCGCCGCCATCTGCACACCAAGCGCAGCGACAAGCGGGCCATCAGTCATCACTACGACGTCGGGAACGATTTCTACGAGATCGTCCTCGGGCCGAGCATGGTGTACTCCTGCGCCTACTGGCAGGCCCCGGAGTCCGAGGGCGGCACCCTCGAAGACGCCCAGCGCGACAAGCTCGAACTCATCTCCCGCAAGCTCGGCCTGAGCCCCGGCCGGCGCCTCCTCGACGTCGGCTGCGGCTGGGGCTCCATGGCCATCCACGCCGCCCGCGAGCACGGCGTGAGCGTCGTCGGGATCACGCTCTCCCAGGAGCAGGCCGCGTACGCCCGTAAGCGGGTCGCCGACGAGGGACTCACCGACCGGGTCGAGATCCGCGTACAGGACTACCGGGATGTGGCCGACGGGCCCTACGACGCGATCTCCTCCGTCGGGATGGCCGAACATGTCGGCTCCGAGCGGTACTTGGAGTACGCCGAGGTGCTCCGCCGGCTTCTCAAGCCCGGTGGGCGGCTGCTCAACCATCAGATCGCCCGGCGGCCCCACCGGGAGGAATCGGCGTACAACGTCGACGAGTTCATCGACTCCTATGTGTTTCCGGACGGAGAGCTCGCCCCCGTCGGTACCACCGTCACCCAACTCGAACGCGCCGGGTTCGAGGTGCGGGACGTCGAGTCGATCCGCGAGCACTACGCCCTCACGCTGCGCCGCTGGGTCACGAACCTGGAGGGGGAGTGGGCGCGTGCGGTGCGGCTCGCCGGTGCCGGGCGGGCCCGGGTCTGGCGGCTGTACATGGCCGCCTCCGCGCTCGCCTTCGAGCACAACCGCATTGGCGTCAACCAGGTCCTCGCGATCCGGACCCCCGAGTCCGGCGACTCGGGGATGCTTCTGCGGTCCCGTACCTGGAACTGAAGCAGACAAACAAGCAGAACAAACAAGCAGAACAAACAAGCAGAACAAACAAGCGGGGCCCGTCGCCACCGGCTACGGGCCCCGACTGCCGTACCGCTACTCCGACTTGATCGCCGCCAGCATGTTCAGCCGTCCCGCCCGCCGGGCCGGCCACAGCGCCGCCAGGACGCCCACCGTCGCCGCCAGGAGCAGGAAGACCGCCATCCGGGCCCACGGCAGGACGAGTTCGTACGTCGCCAGGCTCGAGCCGAGGAGTTCGCCGGCCGCCCAGCCGAAGAACACGCCCAGGCCGATGCCCAGGACCCCGCCGAAGAGGCAGATGACCAGGGACTCCAGGCGGACCATCCGCTTGATGCCCCTGCGGTCCAGGCCGATCGCGCGGAGCATGCCGATCTCCTGGGAGCGCTCGAAGACCGACATGGCCAGGGTGTTGATGACACCGAGGACCGCGACGAGGACGGCCATGGCCAGCAGGCCGTAGAGCATGTTCAGCATCAGCGTGAACATCTGCGCGATCTCGTCGGAGAGGTCCTTCTTGTCCTGGACCTTGATGGCCGGGTTGGAGCCGAGGGCCTTCTCCAGCTGGTCCTTCGTCGCGCCGGACGTGCCGTCGGACGTCTTGACCATGACCTGCATGTCGGCGGGGTCCGACTGGTGCGGGGAGAGCGTGGCGTTGTCCAGGATGATGCCCTGGATCATCTCGTTGCCCTCGTAGACCCCGGTGACGGTCAGCTTCTGCTTCTTGCCGTCCTCGTAGGAGACGGTGAAGCCCGAACCGGCCTTCCAGCCGTGGGACGTGGCCGTCTTGTCGTCCACGACGACCTGCGTGCCGCCCACTTTGAAGGCGCCGCTGTCGATTTTGAGGTCGGTCAGCTCGCCGATGGTGCTGCCCGTGACGCCGGTGAGGTACTCGGTCTCGCCGTCGATGCGGGAGGGCGCGTTGCGCAGCGGGCTGGTGGCGGTGACGTCGTCGATCCGGCCCAGCTTCTTCTCGACGTCCGGCGACAGCTCGTTGCCGTTCGCCATGGACACCACGTAGTCGGCCTTGATCGCGGACGCCGCCATCTTGTCGATCGACTTCTGCAGGCTGCCCGCCATCACCGTCATGCCGGTGATCAGGGTGAGGCCGATCATCAGCGCGGAGGCCGTGGCGGCCGTACGGCGCGGGTTGCGCACCGAGTTCTGGCGGGCCAGCTTGCCCGAGACGCCGAAGACGCGCAGGACCGGTGCCGCGGCCGCGATCAGCGGGCGGGACAGCAGCGGGGTGAGGATGAAGACGCCGATGATCAGGAGGACCGCGCCGAGGCCCATCGGGGCCTGGCCGTCCGAGCCGGACATCGTCGTCGCCGCGAGGACGACCGCGATGCCCGCGCCCGAGAAGAGCGCGCCCAGCGTGTTGCGCAGCACCAGTGACTTGGTGGTCGCGGCGGCGTACAGGCTGCTCATCGCCGCCACCGGCGGGATCTTCGCGGCCCGGCGGCCCGGCAGCCAGGCCGCCAGCATGGTGACGAGGACGCCGACCGCGAGGGCCGCCCCGACCGTGCCGGGCGTGATGATCAGCGGTCCGTCCGGGACGGTCGCGCCGAGCGAGCCCATCAGCGACCGCAGCCCCGCCCCGATGCCGATACCGGCGGCGAGGCCGGTCACCGCGGCGACCACGCCCACCACGAACGCCTCGATGAGGACCGAGCGGGTGACCTGCCGGCGCGAGGCACCGACGGCCCGCAGCAGGGCCAGTTCCTTGGTGCGCTGGGCGACCAGCATGGTGAAGGTGTTGGCGATGATGAACGTACCGACGAACAGCGCGATGCCCGCGAAGACCAGCAGGCCCTGCTTCAGGCCGGACATCGAGGAGGAGATCATCTCCGCCTGGCTGTCCGCCAGTTCCTGTCCGGTCGTGGTCTCGACGGTGTCCTTCGGCAGCGCCTTGTCCAGTTCGGCCTTCAGTGCTGCCTGGCTGACACCCGCCTTCGCCCTGACGTCGATCTGGTCGTACGTGCCCGTCTTGCCGAACAGCCGCTGGGCCGTGGCCGTGTCGAAGAGGGCGAGGCTGCCGCCGGCGGCGACGTTGCCGTCGTCGGTGGTGAAGATGCCGGTGATCTTCGGGTCGAGAACCGGGCCGTCCACCGACAGCCGTACGGTGTCGCCGACCTCGTACCCGGCCCGCTTCGCGGTCTTCGAGTCGATGAGGACCTCGCCCGCACCGCTCGGCACCTGCCCGCTGACGAGCGGATAACGGGCGTCCTTGGTGCCCCAGTAGTTCCCGCCCTGCGACTGGAAGCCGCCGCCGATCAGCTTGCCGTCCTTGTCGGCGATGGCGGTGAAGCCGTTGACCACGCCGATGGCGGAGGCGGCCCCCGGCACCCTCGCGCTCTCGTCGAGCAGCGACTGCGTCAGCTCGGCGGTCTTGCCGACCGTGTCGCCCTTGTCCTCCTGGGTCTCGGGCTCCACGGCCACGTCGACCTGGTCGAAGCCCTTGGCCGAACTCTTCTGGTACGCCTCGGAGATGGTGTTGGTGAAGACCAGGGTCCCCGACACGAAGGCCACGCCGAGCATCACGGCGAGCACGGTCATGAGCAGTCGGGCCTTGTGCGCGAACACGTTGCGCAGGGCGGTACGGAACATCAGCTGGTACGGCCCTTCGCGTCGAACTGCTTCATGCGGTCGAGGACGGACTCGGCCGTGGGCCCGTACACCTCGTCGACGATGCGCCCGTCCGCCAGGAACACCACGCGGTCCGCGTACGCCGCCGCCACCGGGTCGTGGGTCACCATCACCACGGTCTGCCCGAGCTCCCGTACGGAGTTGCGCAGGAAGCCCAGCACCTCGGCGCCGGAGCGCGAGTCGAGGTTTCCGGTCGGCTCGTCGCCGAAGATGATGTCGGGCCTGGAGGCCAGGGCGCGGGCCACGGCGACGCGCTGCTGCTGGCCGCCGGACAGCTGGGAGGGGCGGTGGCCGAGCCGGTCGGCGAGGCCTACCATCGCGATCACCGAGTCCAGCCACTGCTTGTCCGGCTTGCGGCCCGCGATGTCCATCGGCAGCGTGATGTTCTCCAGGGCCGTCAGGGTCGGCAGCAGGTTGAACGCCTGGAAGATGAAGCCGATCTTGTCCCGGCGCAGCTTGGTCAGCTGCTTGTCCTTCAGGGACCCCAGCTCGGTCTCGCCGATGCGCACCGAACCCGAGGAGAAGGTGTCCAGACCGGCCACGCAGTGCATCAGCGTGGACTTGCCGGACCCCGAGGGACCCATGATCGCGGTGAACTCGGCCTGCCGGAAGTCGACGGAGACCCGGTCGAGGGCGACCACCTGGGTCTCGCCCTGTCCGTAGATCTTCGACAGATCCGTGGCACGCGCGGCCACGGCGGTGGCCCGGCCGGCGATGGATGCGGTGGTCACGAGAAGGCACTCCCCAAGAACGATGGGTTGGTCGGAGGGACGACATCCATCGTCCGGGCCGCGAGCCGCCGTGTAGTCAGCCGCTGCTCCGGTTCCGCAGGGGGACTCGGGTCGGACCACACTCCGCGGTGTCATACCTGGGGATGACGGCGGTCCCTGACGGGTGTTGTGCAGAGAACAGGTGGAGCCCCCTCGTTCGGACGGTGAAATTCCGTCATTCCGCAGGCGCGGTCGAGGGGCACGCGCAAGGCTATTGGCAAGTGCGGATGGCCTGTTCCGGGTGCTGATGCTCCCTCAGGCGTCAATAAAATAAGACAACATGGGTCCGCCCGGCCGATGTTCGGGGGATGTCTCCCGATAGGCTCGGAACCTCGATGCGGAGCCCATGGCCTGCCCGGATGGTGGAATGCAGACACGGCGAGCTTAAACCTCGCTGCCCCTTCGCGGGCGTGCCGGTTCAAGTCCGGCTCCGGGCACTTCGGGAACCTGCACCCTCCATTGAAGACTTCACCGCACGACCGTTGACAGCGGGCGCGTGCGGTCGGAAACTCATGTCTGAAAGTGAGTGAAATAAACTTCACCACGCGAACATGCGGACACGCGACAAGCGGATACGCGAACACGCGAAGACCCGGAAACACGGAGGCTGGTCGATGCGCACCACCGTCGGCATCATCGGAGCGGGCCCCGCCGGCCTCCTCCTCGCCCGGCTGCTCCACAACGCCGGCATCGACTCGGTCGTCCTGGAGAGCCGCGACCGCGCCTACGTCGAGCACCGGCAGCGGGCCGGAATCCTGGAGCAGGGCACGGTGGACGTCCTGCGCGCGGCCGGCGCCGGGGAGCGCATGGACCGCGAGGGCCTGCGCCACGACGGCATCGAGCTGCGGTACGCCAAGAAGCGCCACCGCGTCGACTTCCCCGCCCTCACCGGCGGCCGGTCGGTGATGGTCTACGCGCAGACCGAGGTCTGCAAGGACCTCATCGCCCTCCAGCTCAAGGAGGGCGGCCCGCTGCTCTTCGAGGCGGAGGCGCTGGCCGTCGAGGGCGCCGACACCGGCAGTCCGCGCGTCCGCTTCCGGCACGAGGGGGTCGAGGACGTCCTGGAGTGCGACTACGTCGTCGGCTGCGACGGCTTCTGGGGCGTGGCCCGCAAGGCGGTCCCCGCCGCGCTGTCCCGGACCTTCGAACGGACGTACCCCTTCGGCTGGCTCGGCATCCTCGCCGACGTCCCGCCCTCCCACGACGAGCTGGTCTACGCCCACCACGACCGCGGGTTCGCCCTCCTGTCCATGCGCACCCCGACCGTCTCCCGCCTCTACCTCCAGGTGCCCGAGGGCACCGACGCCGAGGCGTGGCGCGACGAGGACATCTGGGCGGAGCTGGAGCGCCGCTTCGAGACCGCCGACGGCTGGCGCCTTCAGCGCGGCCCGATCACCCAGAAGTCGGTCACCCCGATGCGCTCCTACGTCCACGAGCCCATGCGGCACGGCCGCCTCTTCCTGGCGGGGGACGCGGCGCACATCGTGCCGCCCACGGGAGCCAAGGGCCTCAACCTGGCCGTCGGGGACGTCGTCACCTTCGCGAGGGCACTGACGTACGAGAAGGAGACCGGCTCGGCCGAGCTGCTCGACGCCTACTCCGCGACCTGCCTCGGCCGGGTCTGGCAGGCCGAGCGGTTCTCCTACGACATGACGACCCTCCTGCACCGAGCCCCCGACGCCACCGCCTTCGAGGACCGCCTCCAGCTGGCCCGGCTGGAACGGCTCGCGTCCTCCCGGGCCGCCGAGACCGACCTGGCCGAGGGGTACACGGGGTTCCCGTTCGGGTGAGGCCCGCCGTGGCCGGGAATCAGCGGGCCGCGTAGCGTGTTGGCGAGCACGACGAGGGAAAGATCCTCCCCAAGCACTAGGGTCATTCCTTTGCCTACCTATTACTCTTGAGCCAAGGCCCACACACACGGTGGCCATGGAGGAGTGAAATGAGGAGCAGCAACCCGGTCTTCTCGCGACGGGGGTTCAGCCGCGACAACGGCTACGCGGGCTTCAACACCGCGCCGCAGGCCGGGAGCGCAGCTGTGGGTACGCAGGGCAACCCGTACGCGCAGCCGCAGGCCGGCAACCCGTACGCGCAGAACCCGTACGCGCAGCAGGATCTTCAGCACGGAGCACCGCCGCAGGCCCCGGTCACCACCCGGGGCATGACGATCGACGACGTCGTCCTGCGCACCGGCACCACCCTCGGCGTCCTGATCGTCACGGCCGCGCTCGCCTGGGCACTGCTGCCCATCGACGACGCGAACATCAGCCGTTCGTACGGCATCGGTATCGGCGCCGCGCTGATCGGCATGGTCCTGGCGTTCGTCCAGTCCTTCAAGCGCAAGGCCTCGCCCGCGCTGATCCTGGCGTACGCCGCGTTCGAGGGCGTCTTCCTCGGCGTCCTGTCCAACATCGTCGACAACCGCATCGCCGACGGTGCGGCCATGCAGGCCGTGATCGGCACCATGGCGGTCTTCGCCGGTGTGCTGGTGGCGTACAAGGCAGGCTGGATCCGCGTCAACCGCCGGTTCTACGGCTTCGTGATGGCGGCCGCGCTCGGCTTCATCCTGCTGATGATGGTGAACCTGCTGTTCGCCGTCTTCGGCGGCGGTGACGGCCTCGGCTTCCGCAGCGGCCCGCTCGGCGTGATCTTCGGCGTCGTCGGCATCCTGCTCGGCGCCTGCTTCCTCGCCCTGGACTTCAAGCAGGTCGAGGACGGCATCGCCTACGGCGCTCCGCGCGAGGAGGCGTGGCTGGCGGCCTTCGGGCTGACGCTGACGCTGGTGTGGATCTACATGGAGTTCCTGAGGATCATCGCGATCCTCAACAGCAGTGACTAGCGCGTGCAGCGGTAGTCGCGAGTAGCGGCGAAAGGGCCCCGGGTTTCGTCCCGGGGCCCTTTGTCGTGGTGCGCGCCTAGGCGAAGTTGCGCGCGGCCCTCCTCAGGTCGTACTCGTGAACGATGGCCTTCGCGTGGCCGTACGCGAGGTTGTGTTCGTGCCGGAGCCAGCTGACCTTCTCCTCGAAGCGGAAGAGGGAGGGGCCTTCTTCGACGGTGCGGAGCCAGTCGGACACTTCACGACCGGTGCAGTGGGGGATGCGGGCGAGCATGTTGCGGTGGGTCTCCTCGGAGAGGACGTGGGACATCGGCGCCTCCGGACGCAAAGGGGATGTAAGCCGGTCCTTCAGGTCACCGTGCCTGAGCGTTCGCCCGTTGGCAACAGTCCCGGTGGGGCGCGTAGTGCCTTTTCGGGCGGATCGGGCCGAGGAGCGAGCGGCGGAGACCTGTCCGGCGCGGCAGATGTGCGTGCCGGACCCGGCGCCGCTGGCATGATCCGCCGCAGAGGCCCTACGCTCGCGACGTGGTGGATACGACGCGTCTGTGCCGTGCGGTGGATCACTTTGCCGATCGCCTTCGGGCCGCTCCGCAGAGCCGGTTGCAGCGGGGCGCTGCCGCCGAGGCTCTGGGGCTGGCCAGGGAGTTCGCCCGATGGGCGCAGGAGGTGGAGGCGCCCGGGGCCGAGCCTCGGGAGATGCCGGATGCGGGGATGTTCGCTGCCGCCGACCAGATCACCGTCGCCGTGCACGACCTGGCCCTCGTCCTCACGGACGAGGGCCAGGTCGATGATGCTGTGCGGCTGGTGGAGGAGGCGCAGAAGCGGGCGGGCGTCTGAGCCGGCGTCTGAGCTACAGGGACGCTATGACGCGGTCGGCCAGGATGTAGACGTTCTCCTTGCCGCACGCGAACGTCAGCGTGTACGCGCCCGAGATGCCCGAGCCGCCCAGCAGCGTCGGTGTCTCGCCGGCCTGCAGGGCCGAGGCCAGGCGCTCCGCTGTCTCGCGGTGGCCGGGGGTCATGCACAGGGTGGTGCCGTCGGCGAAGACGTAGACGTCCAGGGTGCCCAGCGGGCCGGGGCGGACGTCGGCCAGTTCGACCTGGGACGCCGCCAGCTCCTCCAGCGTGGCCACCGTGCGCTCGTGGTCGTTCACGACCGGGGACGAGACCGGGACGAAGTCCGGGTGGGAGGGGTGGCGGCGGCGGGCCGCGGCCAGTTCCGCGGACTCCTCGGCGTCGGTGCCGTGCTCGGCGACCGGCTCCAGGGGCTCCAGGCCCACGAAATCGGCCTGCCGGGGCAGGAACAGCTCGCTGTCGGGCAGGCCCAGCAGCGAGGGCGCGTCGGAGGCGTCACGGGCCTCCTGCGCGGCCCAGAAGGCCCGCGCCTCGGCGAGCTCGCGCTCACGTTCCTCGGCGAGGGCCTCGGCCACGGCGGCGCGTATCTCGTCGACGTCGGCGGAGTGGCGGGCGGCCGGCACACGACCCCGCGCGGCGGCGGCGTTGCCCTTGGCGAGCTCGGCGTGCAGGGCGGCCACCTGCCGGCGCAGCACCATGAGGGTGCGCAGGACGGCGACGCCCACGGCGCCCGTGGCGGCCGTGGTGACCAACAAGGCGATCGGCATGGCGCTCACTGACGTACTCCCGGTTCAAAGTCGACCCCCGACTTCCTACATCAGCTTGAAGGGCGGACTATCCAGCTGTCAGTGCGTAACGTCACGAAACGGACAGGACTTTGGATCCGGGGGGTGTTACTGAAGTGGTGCTGACCTGCGCGAATCCCTTTCCGAGGGAGATAGGTCACATCCTGGGTGAGATTGGATCACAAATCGGCCCAGAACCTGGGGATTCCACGGTTCTGGGCCGACCTGTGACGCTCTGTCTCCGTGCAGCTACAGCGAGTTGGTCAGCTCAGGCGCTCGATGACCATCGCCATGCCCTGGCCGCCGCCGACGCACATCGTCTCCAGGCCGAACTGCTTGTCGTGGAACTGGAGGGAGTTGATGAGCGTGCCGGTGATGCGGGCGCCCGTCATGCCGAAGGGGTGGCCCACCGCGATGGCACCGCCGTTGACGTTCAGCTTGTCGAGGTCGATGCCGAGCTCGCGGTAGGAGGGGATCACCTGGGCGGCGAACGCCTCGTTGATCTCGACCAGGTCGATGTCGGCGATGCCCAGGCCCGCGCGGCGCAGCGCCTGCTGGGACGCCTCGACCGGGCCGAGGCCCATGATCTCGGGGGACAGGCCGGAGACGCCGGTCGACACGATGCGGGCGAGCGGGGTCAGGCCGAGCTCGCGGGCCTTGGTGTCGCTCATGATGACCAGCGCGGCGGCGCCGTCGTTCAGCGGGCAGCAGTTGGCGGCGGTGACCATGCCGTCGGGGCGGAAGACCGGCTTGAGGCCCTGGACGCCCTCCAGGGTGACGCCGGCGCGCGGGCCGTCGTCCTTGGCGACGACCGAGCCGTCCGGGAGGGTCACCGGGGTGATCTCGCGCTCCCAGAAGCCGTTCTTGAGGGCTTCCTCGGCGAGGTTCTGGGAGCGGACGCCGAACTCGTCCATGTCCTGGCGGGTGACGCCCTTCCAGCGGGCGAGGTTCTCGGCGGTCTGGCCCATCGCGATGTAGGCGTCCGGCACGAGGCCGTCCTCGCGCGGGTCGTGCCAGGTGGTGCCCTCCTGCTCCGCGACGGCGGCGGTGCGGGCCTCGGCCTCGGCGAAGAAGGGGTTGCGCGTGTCCGGGAGGCTGTCGGAGTTGCCCTTGACGAAGCGGGAGACCATCTCGACACCGGCCGAGATGAACACGTCGCCCTCGCCGGCCTTGATGGCGTGCAGGGCCATGCGGCTCGTCTGCAGCGAGGAGGAGCAGTAGCGGGTGACCGTGCAGCCGGGGAGGTGGTCCATCCCCATCTGTACGGCGACGATCCGCCCGAGGTTGTTGCCCTGCTCGCCGCCGGGCAGGCCACAGCCGAGCATCAGGTCGTCGATGTCCCTCGGGTCCAGCTCCGGGACCTTGGCGAGCGCGGCCTGGATGATCGTGGCGGTCAGGTCGTCCGGGCGCAGGTCCTTCAGGGAGCCCTTGAAAGCGCGGCCGATGGGAGAGCGGGCGGTCGAAACGATGACGGCTTCGGGCATGACGGCTCCATTGGCGTACGGGGGTTGTGCAGGGCTGTGTGGGAAGTTACCCGTACGTATGGCCAGGGTCACGCTTCGCGCGGTGTGACCCTGGCCGCAATTTACTAAGCGCTTGCTTGGGTCTCCGGTTCGACGGCCGCCACCCGCCGCCGGCGACGCCGCTTGAGCAGTGCCCACGGCCCCTTGGGCCCCGTCGACATCGCCGCCGTGACCTCCGTACCGGCCTCGGACGCGGCCTCCGCCGCGGCTCGTGCCACCGGCAGGAAGCCCTCGCGGCGCGAGGCGTCCGGACGCTCCTCCTCGGCCGGCCACAGGCCCAGCGCGGCGCACACCGTCGGCAGGACGGCCATCGCCGCGGTGGCGTAGCCCTCCGCCGAGGGGTGGTAGTTGTCCGGGCCGAACAGTTCACGCGGGTTCGCCGCGAACTCGGGGCCCAGCAGATCGCCCAGCGAGACCGTACGGCCGCCCTGCTCGACGGCGCCGATCGTCTGGGCGGCCGCCAGCTGCCGCGAGGCCCTGCGGGCCAGCCAGCGCAGCGGCTGCTGCACGGGCGCGACCGAGCCCAGGTCGGGGCAGGTGCCGACCACGACCTCCGCGCCGGCCGTGCGCAGCCGTCGTACCGCCGCCGCCAGATGACGTACCGAGCGGGTCGGCGGCATCCGGGTGGTCACGTCGTTCGCGCCGATCATGATCACGCAGATGTCGGGGACCGGGGCCTGGTCCGCCAGGACCAGCGCCACCTGGCGGTCCAGGTCGTCGGAGGTCGCCCCGGGGAGGGCGACGTTACGCAGGACCACCGGGCGTTCCGCCACCGCCGCCAGCCCCGACGCCAGCAGCGCGCCCGGTGTCTGGCCGCTGCGGCGCACGCCCTGGCCCGCGGCCGTGGAGTCCCCCAGCATCACCAGCCGCAGCGGCGGTTCGCCGGGGGTGGTGTAGCCACTGCCGTACCGGCCCTCCGCCTGCGGGACGTGCGGCGACGTCCCGTTGCCCACCTGGCGCTTGGCGAGCTGGACCTCCGCCAGTAACAGACCCATGGCCGCCGCGCCGACCAGACCGATCCCACCGCCGCCGTACGCGGCTCCGGCCGCGATCCGCCGGGCCACCCTCGCCCTCGACATCCTCGTCATGCGTCGCCGCCACCTCCTCGTGTCCGTACATCCACTCCTTGCCCCGTACGGACCGTCGCCCAATCTCAACGGGGAGTGAACGACCGTCACGGTCCCCGAAGAAGCCATAGGCTGGCGGAACCAATCACCACCATTTCTTTTGCAAGCATCCGGAGACAAACGGTGCAATTCCACGACTCGATGATCAGTCTCGTCGGCAACACCCCGCTGGTGAGGCTCAACAGCGTGACCAAGGGCATCAGGGCGACCGTCCTGGCCAAGGTGGAGTACTTCAACCCGGGCGGATCGGTGAAGGACCGCATCGCCCTGCGCATGATCGAGGCGGCGGAGGAGAGCGGCGCGCTCAGGCCCGGCGGCACGATCGTCGAGCCGACCAGCGGAAACACGGGCGTCGGGCTGGCCATCGTGGCCCAGCGCAAGGGGTACAAGTGCATCTTCGTGTGCCCCGACAAGGTGAGCACCGACAAGATCAACGTGCTGCGGGCGTACGGCGCCGAGGTCGTCGTCTGCCCGACCGCCGTCGACCCGGAGCACCCCGACTCCTACTACAACGTCTCCGACCGGCTGGTCCGGGAGACGCCGGGCGCGTGGAAGCCCGACCAGTACTCCAACCCGAACAACCCGCTCTCCCACTACCACTCGACCGGCCCCGAGCTGTGGGACCAGACGGAGGGGAGGGTCACCCACTTCGTCGCGGGCGTGGGCACGGGCGGCACCATCTCCGGTACCGGCCGCTACCTGAAGGACGTCAGTGACGGTCGGGTGCAGGTCGTCGGCGCCGACCCCGAGGGCTCCGTCTACTCGGGCGGCTCGGGACGGCCGTATCTCGTCGAGGGTGTCGGTGAGGACTTCTGGCCCACCGCCTACGACCGGTCCGTCGCCGACGAGATCGTGGCTGTGTCGGACAAGGACTCCTTCCAGATGACCCGCCGGCTGGCCAAGGAGGAGGGCCTGCTGGTGGGCGGCTCCTGCGGCATGGCCGTCGTCGCGGCACTGAAGGTCGCCGAGCCGCTCGGCGAGGACGACGTGGTGGTCGTCCTCCTGCCCGACAGCGGGCGCGGCTACCTCAGCAAGATCTTCAACGACGAGTGGATGGCCGACTACGGCTTCCTGGAGGACGAGGGCCCGAGTGCCCGCGTCGCCGACGTCCTCAACGACAAGGAGCACGGCGCCATGCCGTCCCTCGTCCACATGCACCCGGACGAGACCGTCGGCCAGGCCATCGAGGTGCTGCGCGAGTACGGCGTCTCGCAGATGCCGATCGTCAAGCCCGGCGCCGGTCACCCGGACGTGATGGCCGCCGAGGTCGTCGGCTCCGTCGTCGAACGCGAGCTGCTCGACGCCCTGTTCACCCAGCGCGCCTCGCTCGACGACCCGCTGGAGAAGCACATGTCCGCCCCGCTGCCCCAGGTCGGCTCCGGCGAGCCGGTCGGCGACCTGATGTCCGTACTGGGCGCGGCCGACGCGGCCATCGTCCTCGTCGAGGGCAAGCCCACGGGAGTCATCAGCCGGCAGGATCTGCTGGCGTTCCTGGCCAAGGGCGGGAAGTAGGGCCTGTCCGGCGGATCAGGTCGCAGGAAATCGGCGGCGACTGATCAGACCCCGCGTCTGCGGCATGATCCGCCGGACAGGGCCCTGGGCGGGAAACGTGCGGTGAACGGCCCGTGTCCACGGTGAACTTGCGGTCGGGTGCCCGAATGGTGGACTTCGCAGAAGTGGTACGAGGGCGTCACGTCCGCGCAGCACACGCTTAACACGGGTCCGGCACATTAGTGGTTGTCGGCAGGGCGGGAGCGGCTCCCCGCCCCGGCCGACACCGTAAACGGCGTCACGGACCTCCGGAGCGGCTCCCGGACCTCCACAGACGCCTAGGACGCGGAGTCTGGCCCTGACCCGGCCCGCGTCCCTCGCGGGGACCGCCGTCGTCCCGCCCCCCGGTAACGGGGGTGCGGCGGTCCCCGCGCATAGCCTTTTCAGCGGGTTCACCTCGGCAGGTCTTGCTCAGCAGGTTCTCCTCAGCGGACCCGAGTGGTCGCCCAGCTTCCCAGCAGCGCCAGCCGCTCCGCCGTCTCCGAACCGGGTTCCGGCGTGTAGATCACGATCGTCTGCTCCGGGTCCGTCGGTACCGTGAGCGTCTCGTACGGGAGGGTGAGCAGGCCCGCCACCGGGTGGCGGACGCGTTTCACCCCGAACCTGCACTCCGTGACCTCGTGGTCCGCCCACAGCCGGCGGAAGTCCTCGCTCTTGAGGGAGAGTTCACCGATCAGTGCGGCCATCCCGGAGTCGTCGGGGTGGTGGCCCGCGTTCAGGTGCAGGTGGGCGACGTTCTGCGCGGCCACCGCCGCCCAGTCCGGATAGAGGTCACGGGTGGCGGGGTCGAGGAAGATCTGACGGGCGACGTTGCGCTCGCCGGTCGCCATCCGGCTGAAGCCGCTCAGGGCGTCGCCGAGGGCGTTCCAGGCGAGGACGTCCAGGCGGCGGCCGAACACGAACGCCGGGAAGCGGTCCATGCCGTCCAGGATCAGCTGGACGCCGGGGCGGACGCGGGGCGCTGCGGGGCGGCTGCTTTTCGTCCGGCGTGGCCGGGCCACCGTACGCAGGTAGGCGTGCTCCGTCTCGTCCAGGTGCAGGACGCGTGCGATCGCGTCCAGGACGGCGTCCGACACGGACGGCCCACGCCCCTGCTCCAGCCGGATGTAGTAGTCGACGCTCACCCCGGCCAGTTGCGCCACCTCCTCCCGGCGCAGTCCGGGGACCCGGCGCCGCCCGTACGAGGGGAGCCCCACCTCCTCGGGCTGGATGCGGGCCCGACGTGAGCGCAGGAAGTCTCCGAGTTCGCCGTCCATGGTGTGAGCCTAGGCGAGGGGCGGGACCGGAGCCTGGTACTGGCAGACCCAGGAAAAGCTCATCCCTGGGTGGCCGGGGCGGGGCGGACGAGGGTGGGTGTCGTCGCCGGACGGACCGGCGGAGACCGAACACCCGAGGAGTCCCTCATGTCGTACGAGAACCTGGCCGGACGTACCGCCGTCGTCACCGGTGCGGCCAGCGGGATCGGCGAGGCCGTCGCCGTGCTGCTGGCCGCTCAGGGGGCGCGGGTCGCGCTGCTGGCCCGGCGCGCCGAGCGGCTGGAGGCGATCGCGGAGAAGATCCGGGCCGAGGGGGGACAGGCGCTGGCCGTGGTCGCGGACGTCACCGACGACGCGTCGGTGCAGGCGGCCACGGCCCGGATCCACGAGGCGTACGGGCCCGTCGACCTGGTCGTCAACTCGGCCGGCGTCATGCTGCCCAACCCGGTCGAGGCGGGGCGCATCGACGAGTGGCAGCGGATGCTCGACACGAACGTCACCGGCGTCCTGCGGGTCGTCCGCGCCTTCACCGGCGACCTGGCGGCGGCGGCCGCGGAGGGACGTACCGCGGACCTGGTGAACATCTCGTCCGTCGCCGCGCACGTCACGTACCCCGACTACGCGGTGTACGGCGCCACCAAGGCCGCGCTGACCCATTTCTCCCAGTCGCTGCGCACCGAGTTCGGACCGCGTGACGTCCGGGTCACCAACGTCGAGCCGGGGCTGACGGACACCGAGCTGAAGTCCCACATCGACAACGCGGAGCTGTCCGGGCAGCTGGACGGGATGTTCGACGCTCTGGGCGGGCTGGCTTCCGAGGAGGTCGCCGATGTGGTGGCCTACGTGGCGAGCCGGCCGCGGCGGGTCAACCTGGGGCAGATCACGGTGCTGCCCACTCGCCAGGTCTGAGCCTCCGGCGGCCGGTCAGTCCTCCCAGTCGCTGTCCTGGGACGACCCGCGCCGCCGGCCACCTCGGAAGAGGCCCGGGTTGGTGCGGGCGACCTGGACGGCGTTGACCCCGACGATGCCGATCCAGGCGACGAGCAGACCCGGGAGGTTGGCGACGCCGCCGCCGATCGCGGACAGCGGGATCGCCAGGACCAGCGAGACGATGCCGAAGCCGAAGCGCTCGCCCCAGGAGTCGGTCGGCTTCGGCGACCGGGAGCCCCGGGCCGTCACCATCTGCTGCTCGGCCATCTGCCGGCGCACTCGGCGCTCCACGGCGCCGTCGATCCGCTGGTCGACCTTCTCCAGGAACGAGTCGACCAGCGCGGACTCGTACTCCACGCCCAGTTCCCTGCGCGCCTGCAGGGTGGCGTTGAGTTCCTTCTTGATCTCGGTGTCCCGCGCATCCATTCCGGTCATGCGATCCACGGTAGGGAGCCGGGGCGCCTGTCGCACTGGGGTTAGCCCCCCTGTTGAGGAGGGGGTGTTCAGGCCCGCCTGGTCAGCCCGTGCTGCTCGGCGTACGCGTTCGCCACGTCCTCCGGGTCCTTCTTGTCCTTGTCGACCTGACGGTTGAGCTCGGTGAGGTCTTCCGTGGTCAGGACGTTGCCGAGCCCGGCGAGGGCCTTGCGGACCGTGGAGTCGGCCTTGCGGTCGGCGATGAGGGGGACGACGTGCTGGCCGGGGATGAGGTTCTTCGGGTCGGACAGCACGACCCAGTCGTTGGCCACGATGTCGGTGTCCGTGGTGAAGAGGTTCGCCACGTCCACGTCGCCCTTCTTCAGGGCGCCCTTGACCAGCGGGCCGGAGGAGTCGAGGGACTTGAACTCCTTGAACTCCACCCCGTACACGTCCTTCAGGCCGATCACGCCGACCTCGCGCTTCTTGACCTCGGGCGCGGCGCCGATGACCAGCTTGCCGTTTTGCTTCTTGAGGTCGGCGAGGGAGGTCAGGCCGTACTTCTTCGCCGTCTCCTGGGTGACGGCGAAGGCGTCCGAGTCCTCGGCCATGCCGTACGGCAGCACCTGGAGGCCGGCGGGGAGGGCGAGGGCGAGGGCGTTCTGCATCTCGCCCTCCTCGGTGGCCGTCGCCTTCGGGGCGAGGTAGTGCAGGAGGGCGCCCTGGTACTCGGGGAGGAGGTCGATGTCGCCGCCCTTGAGGGCGGGGATGAGGATCTCGCGGGTGCCGAGGTTGGGGCGGACGGTGGTCTTCACGCCGGCCGCTCCGAGGACGGCCGCGTAGAGGTAGCCCAGCACCTGGTTCTCGGTGAAGTTGGCGGTGCCGATGGTGACCCCGCCCTTGCTGGAGCCGCTGCCGCCGGAGGTGGAGCCCTGGCTGTCGAGGGACGTGATGCCGCTCGCGCAGGAGGAGAGGGCGGGGACGGAGGCGGCCGCGAACAGGCCGCCGAGGAGGGTACGACGATTCATGGCGGGGTTCCCTAGGCGGTGCGGTGGCGGAAGAGGAAGCGCTGGAGGCCTGCCAGGCCCAGGTCCAGGACGACGGCGACCGCGGCGACCAGCACCGCGCCGCCGAGCACCTGCACGAGGTCGCGCTGGGCGAGGCCGTCGAAGACGTAGCGGCCCAGGCCGCCGAAGGAGACGTAGGCGGCGATCGTGGCCGTGGCGACCACCTGGATGAGGGCCAGGCGCAGGCCGGTCATGATCAGCGGGAGGGCGAGGGGCAGCTCCACGTGGAGCAGGACTTGGTGGCCGCGCATCCCCTGCCCGCGTGCCGCGTCTTTCACGTCCGGGTCGACGGCGGTCATGCCGGCGTAGGTGTTGGTGACGATCGCCGGGACCGCGAGGGCGACCAGGGAGACGTACACCGGGGTCATGGACAGGCCGCTGGCCAGGAAGACCAGGACGACCAGACCCACGGTCGGCAGGGCGCGGCCGAAGGACGCCAGGTTGATCGCGAGGAACGCGCCGCGGCCGGTGTGGCCGATCAGCAGGCCCAGCGGGAGGCCGATGGCGGTCGCGATGAGCGTGGCCAGGAGGGAGTACTGGAGGTGCTCGGCGAGGCGGTGGGCGATGCCGTCCGAGCCGGACCACTGGGTGCCGCTGGTCAGCCAGCTGCCGAGGTTGGAGAAGAGTTCGTACATCTCAGGCTCGCCGCCTCTTCCACGGGGTGAGGACGTACTGGAGGGCGACCAGCAGCGCGTCCGCGACGACGGCGAGGAGGAGGGTGAGGGCCACTCCCACGATCACCGGGGTCGGGTAGTTGCGCTGGAAGCCGTCGGTGAAGAGCTGGCCGAGGCCGCCGTCGCCGATGTAGGTCGCGACGGAGACCAGGGAGATCGACATGACCGTCGCGATCCGGACGCCCGCCATGATCACGGGGAGCGCGAGCGGGAGTTCGACGGTGAGGAGCGTGCGCAGGGGGCGGGTGCCCATCGCCTTCGCGGCCTCCTTCGTCTTCGCGGGGACCGAGTCGAGGCCCTCGACGGTGTTCCGGAGCAGGACGACCAGGGTGTAGACCGTCAGGCCGATCACGGTGGTGGTGCGGGTGAGGCCGCTGATCGGCAGCAGCAGCACGAAGATCGCGATCGACGGGATCGTGAACAGGACGTTCGACGCGCCGAGCAGGAACCCGCGCAGGAAGCGGACCCGGTGGGCGACCACCGCGAGCGGGAGCGAGATCAGCAGGCCGAAGAAGACCGCGGTCAGGGCCGCCTGGAGGTGGGAGACCGTGAGGGTGGTGAGGTCGTCGGTGTGGCCGGATATCCACGACCAGTCGATGGTCATGCGGCCGCACCCGTCCTGGCGCGGGCGTCGGTGTGGGCCTGGCCGGCGTGGGTGTGGATGTCGTCGCGGGACGAGACGCCGGTGAGGACGCCGGCCGCGTCGACCCGGGCGATCAGGCCGCCCGGCGAGGCGACGCACTCGTTGAGGGCCGCGAGCAGGGAATCGTCGTCCTTGAGCGGCCGTACGGGGATCTCGGCGTCCTTCGACGCCCAGTGCAGCGGCTTGCGCGCCTCGTCGAGGACGAGCGTCCAGGCGCCGCCCTCGGGGGCCGGGCCCTGCGGGACGTCCGCGAGGGTCTTCAACGAGAGCAGCTTGAGGCCGCGCTCGGCGCCCAGGAAGTCGGCGACGAAGTCGTCGGCGGGGCGGGCGAGGAGCTCGGAGGGGGTGGCGCACTGCACCAGGTGGCCGCCGGTGCGGAAGATCGCGATCTGGTCGCCGAGCCGTACCGCCTCGTCGATGTCGTGCGTGACGAAGACGATGGTCTTGCTCAACTCCTTCTGGAGCCTGAGCAGTTCGTCCTGGAGCTGGGTGCGCACGACCGGGTCGACCGCGCCGAACGGCTCGTCCATGAGGAGCACCGGCGGGTCGGCGGCGAGCGCGCGGGCGACGCCGACGCGCTGCTGCTGGCCGCCGGAGAGCTGGTGCGGGTAGCGGCGGCCGGCCTCGGCGGTCAGGCCGACGGTGTCGAGGAGCTCGGCCGCCCGGGCCCTGGCCCTGCGGCGGCCGTGGCCGAGCAGCAGCGGCACGGTCGCTATGTTGTCCAGCACCGTACGGTGCGGAAAGAGGCCCGACTGCTGGATGACGTACCCGATGGAACGGCGCAGGTCGGCGGCGTCCTGCCGCGTGACGTCCCGGCCGCCGACTCGGATGGTGCCGGAGGTCGGCTCGACCATCCGGTTGATCATCCGCAGGGTGGTCGTCTTGCCGCAACCGGAGGATCCGACGAGGACGGTCACGCCGCCTTCCGGCATGTCGAGGGTGAGGTCGTGGACTGCTGTCGTGCCGTTGGGGAAGCGCTTGTGGACCGCGTCGAACTGGATCATGAGTTGTCCCTTGCCCGGCTGTATAACGTCATGCAGAGTTCTCGGTAGGTGAATAGCTTGTCAACGCCTTGGTGTTAATCCGAGGTAACGGATGACCGATAAGCAAGATCAGCTGTCCGGATTGAGGAGGTTTTGGGCTTTATGTCGTCTCGGATCGTGGACACGCCGTGGACTACGGGCTCTGGTCTTGTCGTCCTCGACGGGATCGGGCTCGGCGTCGCGGACGTCGTACGCCTCGCCGACGGGGCCGCGCGGCCGGTCCCGGGCAGTGAGGCGACGCGCCGCGTCGAGGAATCCTGGGACGCCGCCCGCCGGATCGCCGCCACCGGACGCGTCTACGGCCGCTCCACCGGCGTCGGCGCCAACCGGAACGAGGACGTGCCCACCGAGGCGGCCGCCGAGCACGGACTGCGGCTGCTGCGCAGCCACGCCGGCGCCATCGGCGAGGAACTCCCGGCCCGGCAGGTGCGGGCGATGCTCGCCGTCCGCGCCAACCAGCTGCTGGCCGGCGGCGCGGGCCTCAGGCCCACCGTCGTCACGGCCCTGTGCGAGGCGCTGGAGAGCGGGGCTTACCCGGTCGTGAACGAGTTCGGCTCGGTCGGCACCGGGGACATCGCCGCCCTCGCCCAGGCCGGCCTCGCGCTGGCCGGGGAACACCCCTGGCGCGGACCGGGCGCACCCGCGGCCCAGCCGCTCGACAACAACGACGCCCTGGCCTTCATCAGCAGCAACGCCCTCACCCTCGGCCAGGCCGCCCTCGCCCTGCACGAACTGCGCGGACTGATCGAGGCCACCCAGGTCGTCGGCGCCCTCTCCCTGCTCGCCGTCGACGGCTCCCACGAGGCGTACGCCGCCCCCGTGCACGCTGCCCGCCCGCACCGCGGCTCCAGCGAGGTCGCCCGCCGGATGCGGGAGCTGATCGGCGCCGCCGACCGGCCCACCCCGCCGCTCGGCCGCATCCAGGACCCGTACGGCTTCCGCTGCCTGCCCCAGATCCACGGCCCGGCCCACGACGCGGCCGACGCCCTGGAGGAGGTCCTCGCGATAGAGATCAACGCGGCGGCCGAGAACCCCCTGATCTGCCCCGAGGACCTGGCCGCCTACCACCACGGCGGCTTCTACCAGGCCCAACTCGCCCTCGCCCTCGACCACTTCCGGCTGGCGATGACCCAGGTGGCGCGGCTGTCGACGTCCCGCCTGTCGTCCCTGAACGAGCCCGGGTTCACCCGCCTGCGGCCCTTCCTCGCCGACCCGGAGCCCGCCTCCTCCGGCGTGATGATCCTGGAGTACGCCGCCGGCGCCGCCCTCGGCGAGGTGCGGGCCTTCTCCGCGCCCGCCTCCCTGGGCCACGCTGTACTCTCCCGGGGCGTCGAGGAACAGGCCAGCTTCGCCTCGCTCGCCGCACGTCAGACACTGCGCCTGAGCGGCGCGTACCGTCTGGTCGTCGGCTGCGAACTCGTCGCTGCCGTACGGGCGCTGCGCCAGCGCGACCTCAGGCCCGACCCGGACCTTCCGGTGGGCCGCGCGCAGGAGCTCGCCGAGTCGGTGCTCGACGAGGACCCGACCGACCGGCCGCTCACGCACGACGTGACGGCGGCGGCCGGACTGCTCGACCGGTTCACGGACATCTGGAGGGGGAGCGAGGCATGAGCGCGGACACGGAGACGGGTGCGGTGGGAACGGAGACGGGTACGGGTGTGCCGGACGGGCGCGCGGTCGTGCCGGACAGTCCCGCCGCGCGGTTGCAGGCCCTGTTCGAGGGGCACCGGCTGACGCCGACCCAGCGGCGCATCGCGCACAGCATGGTGCGGCGGGCCGCCGACGTGCCCTTCCTGTCCAGCGTGGAGCTGGCCGAACTGGCCGGGGTCAGCCAGCCCTCCGTCACCCGCTTCGCGGTCGCCCTCGGCTTCGACGGCTACCCCGCCCTGCGCAAACACCTGCGCGAGGTCGCGCCCACCGAACAGACGGCGGCCTCGGCGTCGTACAACGAGTACCAGCAGGCCGTCGAGGCCGAGATCGAGAACCTGCGGCACCTCGCGGAGGTGCTGGCCGACCCGCGGCCCGTGCAGAGGGCGGGACGGCTCCTCGCGGCCTCGCGCCCGCTCCCGGTGCTCGGGCTGCGGGCGGCGGCCTCGCAGGCGTACGGCTTCGCGTACTTCGCCGCCAAGGTCCATCCCGACGTACGGCTGCTCAACGAGGGCGGCACGATGATCCACGACCGGATCGACGCCGCCGTCCACGCGGGCGCCACGACCCTGCTGTGCTTCGCGCTGCCCCGGCATCCGCGCGAGGTCGTGGACACCCTGGCGTACGCCAAGCAGGCGGGCCTGACCGTCGTCACGGTCGCCGACTCGGCCTTCGCGCCGGTCGCCAAGGTGTCCGACCTGCTGCTGCCCGCCGCCGTCGGCACCGGGCTCGCCTTCGACACGGCCTGCGCGCCGATGCTGCTGGGCCGCGTCCTGCTGGAGGCGATGTGCGACGACCTGCCGGACGCGCAGGCGCGGCTGGAGGAGTTCGACGCGGGGGCGGCGGCGCGGGGGCTGTTCGTCGAATGAGAGGGGGGTCCCTTCGATGAGATCTGCGTCCCTCTCAGACTCGTCTCACGTTCTTTCGCTAATCTGCGCGACCAGAAAACGTGTTGGGGCGACGAGGAGGCGGATCGTGTCACGCGGAGTTCGCGAGGGTCGCGGCGGTCAGGGACTGGCTCGGGTGGCCGTCGTCGTACGGGCCGGAGCCGCGCCGATGTGGTGGCTGGGCGTGTTGGCGGCGGGCGTCGGCGGACTGGTGCCGGGCATCACCGGCCGACGGATCGGGGTGATGGCCGGGGCCGCCCTGTTCATCGTCGCCGCGACCGTGGTGGCGTACCGCGGGCGCAAGCGGTACGTCGTGCTGGCGCGCTCGGCCGTGCGCGCCGGGAAGCACGACGTGCTCCAGGACCGCGCGGTGAGCGCGCGCAACTGGCGCCGGGGACACCGCTGGTGGCTGCTGCTCGCCTTCCTGGCCGCGCTGGGCAGCTCGTTCGCCGTGCCCGCCGCGGGCGGCATGCTGCTCGCCGGCTGCGGTACGGGGCTGCGGCTGAAGGCCGCCTGGCTCGGGCGGCGCGAGCGGGCCGACGACGCGCTGCTGTGGGTGCGCGTCGACTGGCTCGCCGCGAACGGCGGCCGTCCGGCCGGCAAGACGGTGAAGGCCTACCGCAGCACGGGGATCGCGGCGGGCGACGCGGCCCCGGGTGGAGCGCGCCGCCGCACCGCGGCCCTCGTTTAGTCGGACGGTCAGACCGCCAGTAGTCGGACGGTCAGACCTCCAGCTCCTCCTCGATCTTCCTGAGCTGGTGGCGGGCCATCGCCAGGTTGGCCCGCTTGGCGTCCAGCACCAGGTAGAGGAAGAGACCGTTGCCGCCGCGGCCGCTGATCAGCCGGATCAGGTGGTACTGGTCGGACAGCGTGATCAGGATGTCCTCGATCTGGCCCTTGAGCCCGAGGTGTTCCATGGTGCGCAGCTTGGAGCGGACGACGTCGGTGTTGCCGGCGGCGGCGACATTGAGGTCGAAGCTCTTGCTGCCGCCCAGCGTGCCCAGCGCCATGCCGCTGGTGTAGTCGACGAGTGCGACGCCGGTGGCGCCCTCGATGGCGGCGAGTGCTTCTTTGAGAGCGGTTTCGGTGTTGGCCATGACTGTTCCCTCGGTTCCTCTCAACTTTCGGTGGTGGTACGGGCGTTGGTGGTCGTCGTGGTGCGCGGTGTGCGCGGGGTTCTGGTCCGGGCGGCGGTGGCCGTCTTGGCGGGGGCCTTCGCGGGGGGCTTGGCCGGGGCGGTCGTCGGGGCGGGTGCGGCCGAGGCGGCCGGTGCGGCCGCGGCGGTCCCGGGTGCGGCCGTGGCCTCGACGAGCTCGCCGATACGGGCGACCGCGCGCCGGCCCTCCAGGTGCAGCCGGCCGACGTTGACGCGGTCCTCGGCGAGCAGGGTCAGGAGGGCGCCGCTGCCCGCCGCGTACGTCGCCACATAGCCGTGGACCCCGCGTACGAGCAGCTCGCGGAAGTCCCCCTGCCCGGTCGCGTCGGCCAGCTGCGCGGCGAGGCCGCGGGCGGTGGCGGTGAGCGCGGCCATGTTCCGCGGGTCGACGCCGGGGGTGTCCTGGGCGAGGACGAGACCGTCGGCGCCGGTCGCGAGGGCGCCGGTGAGCTGGGGCACGCGGGCTCTGAGCCGGCGTAACTCCTCCAGGATGTCGGCCTCCGCTGCCATCAGGTTTCTCCTCTCGGCGCGGGTCCGCTGCCGTAGCCGCTGCCGCTGCCGTTCAAAGGGCCTCCAGCGCATCCCTGAGCCTTTTCAGCAGCGTGATGTGGGGGTCGGTGACGTCGGTGGGGATTGCTGCGAGAGGGTCGGGTACGTCGGGCGCTTCGGGCGTCTCGGCGGGGGCCGGTGGGCGCGGTCGGACGGCGCCGGCCGCCGCCAGCCGCCGTATGTCCACGAGCGTGTGGAACGCCGGGCGGCCCAGTTCCCGCGCGATGTCCGTCGCCGTGCGTACGGCGGCCGACTCCGCCAGGACCGCCAGGACGGCCCGCTGGCGGGAGGTGGGTGGCGGGGGCGCGGCGCGGTGCGCCCGGGTCAGCGGGGCCTCGTCGGTCGTCGGGTCGGGCCAGATGCGGTGCAGGAGGTCCCGGCGGCGCAGGGTCTCGCGTTCGAGCGCGGCCACGGGCATGGGGCACCCACAAGCGGGCCCGGGCCCCGCGTCGGCTTCCGCTTCCGTGCCGTAGCGGAAGCGGCCCGGCGTGCTGCTGGGGGCGAGGGCGAAGTACGCGGCGTCGTACAGCGCGGTCAGCCGGCACAGCTCCAGCGCGCCCGCGGCCAGGTGCCCGCCGTCGACCAGGAGGTGGCCGGCGCGGTGCCGGTCGCCGGTCTCGGCCAGCGCCTGCCGCCAGACACCGGCGTCGACGGTGCCGTGGGCGGTGAGCAGGACCTCCAGGCCGGGGGCGGACGGGCTGTCGGCGTGCACCACCCGGCCCCCGGCGAGATGGAGCGAGCCGCGCTCGCGGACCAGGACCCCGGTGGCCCGCTCGGCGGCGAGCCGGGTCAGCATCGGCGAGACGCCGCCCCAGCCGCGGTCCCTGGCCGCCGCCTTGCTCCGCACCGGCAGTCGGGGCGGCGGGGTGGTCTGCACGGCGGTCATTCCAGCACCAGCCGTCCGGCCATCTCGCCGAGCCGGATGCGGGCCAGCGCGAGATTGCCCTCGGCGCGGGCCAGCCACAGGTGCAGACACACGCTGCTGTCGAAGGACGTCCGCACGAACCGCAGCACGTGATAGCTGTCCCGGTTGCTGATGATCAGGTCCTCGACGGGGGGATCGTCCCCGACGTCGTGCCCTGCGTCCCCTTCCCCTTCCCCTCGTCCTCGTCCTCCTCCCCCTCCTCCTCCCTCTTCCTCGCCGGGGTCGGGTGCGAAGGCGTGCTGCTCGGCGGCGAGCCGGGCGAGCTCCGCGGCCTCCACCGCGGCCGCCTCCTGGTCGCCGCCCGGGGCCTCCCCGACGGCGCCCAGTGCCAGGCCGCTCGTCCAGTCGACCAGTGCGGCACCCCGGGCACCGGGCAGTCGCATGGCTTCGAGCAGGCACTCGTCGATTCCGGGCACCGTGGCTCCCCCTCCCCCTGGGATTCGGCTGAGTGATGCCGAAGCTACGCAACGTGTGCGCGAGGGGTGAGGGTTCTGGCATTTTCCGGTGGAACATGCGGCGACTGACTAAGGTGGGTCAACTGACCCTGTTCTCAGGCCAGTTGATCAGCAGGTCCACCGGAGCGCGTCAACGGCGCCCGGGTGTGCGCAGGGTGGTGAGCGCCGCGGCGTGCGCCCCTCCCGACTCGGTCACGATCTCCTCGACGGTCTGCGCCTCCCGCACGGTCGCGAAGGCGGTGCCGCCCGCCCCGTCCGGCGCGAAACCGTAGATCCCGGGCCGGGCGAGGGAGTTGTACGCGTAGTGGTGCGCGAAGTAGTACGCGCCCGTGTCCAGCGCCGCGGCGTAGTCGCCCTGTCCGAGCAGCGGCAGGGGATACCCCTGGGCGAGCAGGTCGCCCGCGAAGCACGCCGGCCCCGCCACGTCCTGAGCCACCTCGGGCCCCTCTTTCGGCCGCCCCTTGCCGTCGTACGCGGCGATCCTGAGCGGCCACGCCCCTGGCGCGTACACCGTCCGCGTCGCCACCTGTACGCCCGCGTGCGTCACCGCGACCGGCCGGCCGCCCGCGCTCTTGGCGTACTCGACCCGCGCCACCACCGTCCCGTGCTTCGCCAGCAGGGACCGCCCGAACTCGGTCACCAGCCCGTACCGCCCGTCGAACAGCCCCGGCACGGCCTCCTTCAGCACGCGCGCGTAGTCCGCGTACGTCGGTGTCGTCACGTCCGACGAGAAGTTCACCGGCAGCCCGCCGCCGATGTCGATGGTGTCGATCTGGGGGCGCCCGATCCGCCGGTTGATCTCCTCGGCGAGCGCGTACGTCGCCGCCACGCCCTCGGCCATCAGCGACAGCGGCACGCCCTGCGACCCGGTGTGCGCGTGCAGCCGGGACAGCCAGGGGCGCTCGGCGTACGCCCGCACCACCCACTCGCGCGCTCCCTCGTCCCGCAGCGCCACCCCGAACTTCGAGGTCGCCGTGGCGGTGGAGAGGGCTTCGATGGCGCCGGCCCCGACCTGCGGGTTCACCCGGATCCCGATGGGCGATCGACTGACCGCCGACCTCATCAGACCGTCGATGCGGTCCAGCTCCTGCGGGTTGTCCGCGTTGACGGCGATCCCCAGCGCCAGCGCCTCCCGCAGCTCGGCCGGTGTCTTGGCGGGCGAGTCCAGGACCGTCCGGCCCGGCGGCAGCCCCGCCGCGCGCGCCAGCGCCAGTTCGCCCGGGCTTGCCACCTCCGCGCCGATCCCCTCCTCCCGCAGCAGCCGCAGCACCGCCACCAGGGGGGTGGCCTTCACCGCGAAGGCGTGCAGCACGGGCGTGCCCGGCGTGGTGACCTCGTCGAAGGCCGCCCGCAGCGCCGCGGCCGACTCCCGGATGCCGGTGACGTCCAGCAGGCCCACGATGGGGGAGTCCGGTCCGAGCAGCCCCTGCTCCACGGCGGCGCGCACCGCCTCGTCCCGGCGGACGACCCGCTCCCCGTCGGTGTCGTCGCCCAGGTCACCCGCGTTGCTGTAGCCCTTGTCCACCACGTCCCCTGTCCTGTCGTTTCCTGCGCCCATGAGTCCAGCGAAACATCCGTGCCCCACCAACACCGACGCGCGAACGTATTGACTAGTTCTATTCAGCGAGCCAGGATGTGAATATCGGCAGTAAGAAATCCGCTGGGAGCAATCCACCAGGAGCCAGGAGGCAGACCATGTCAGGACCCCGCCCCGTACGAGCACCGCGCGGTACGGAACTGAGCGCCCTGGGATGGCAGCAGGAAGCCGCTCTGCGGATGCTGCAGAACAACCTCGACCCGGAGGTCGCAGAACACCCCGACAAGCTCGTCGTCTACGGCGGCACGGGCAAGGCCGCCCGCGACTGGCGCTCCTTCGACGCCATGGTCCGCACACTGCGCACCCTCAAGCAGGACGAGACGATGCTCGTCCAGTCCGGCCGCCCCGTCGGCGTCATGCAGACCCACGAGTGGGCCCCGCGCGTCCTCATCGCCAACTCGAACCTGGTCGGGGACTGGGCGAACTGGGAGGAGTTCCGGCGCCTGGAACAGCTGGGCCTGACCATGTACGGCCAGATGACCGCCGGCTCCTGGATCTACATCGGCACCCAGGGCATCCTCCAGGGCACCTACGAGACCTTCTCCGCCGTCGCCGCGAAGAAGTTCGGCGGCACCCTCGCCGGGACGATCACCCTCACCGCCGGCCTCGGCGGCATGGGCGGCGCCCAGCCGCTCGCCGTCACCATGAACGACGGCGTCGCGATCTGCATCGACTGCGACCCGCGTGCCATCGAGCGCCGCATCGAGCACCGCTACCTCGACGTGCAGGCCGACTCCCTGGAGCACGCCCTCCAACTCGCCGTCGAGGCCCGCGACGCCCGCCGCCCCCTCTCCATCGGCCTGCTCGGCAACGCCGCCGAGCTGCTCCCGCGCATGCTCGCCGAGGGCGCCCCCGTCGACATCGTCACCGACCAGACCTCGGCGCACGACCCGCTGGCCTACCTGCCGGTGGGCGTGGACTTCGACGACATGGCGTCGGCCGCGGCCAAGGACCCGGCCGGCTTCACCACCCGGGCCCGCGAGTCGATGGCCCGGCACGTCGAGGCCATGGTCGGCTTCATGGACGCCGGCGCCGAGGTCTTCGACTACGGCAACTCCATCCGCGGCGAGGCCCAACTCGCCGGGTACGACCGCGCGTTCGCCTTCCCCGGCTTCGTCCCCGCCTACATCCGCCCGCTGTTCTGCGAGGGCAAGGGCCCCTTCCGCTGGGCCGCGCTGTCCGGCGAGGCCTCCGACATCGCGAAGACCGACAAGGCGATCCTCGAGCTCTTCCCCGAGGCTGAATCCATTCACAACGCGTCCCTGCACCGCTGGATCAAGATGGCCGGCGAGCGCGTGCACTTCCAGGGCCTGCCCGCCCGCATCTGCTGGCTTGGCTACGGCGAGCGCGACAAGGCCGGTGAGCGGTTCAACGACATGGTCGCCAGCGGCGAGCTGGCCGCGCCCCTCGCGATCGGCCGCGACCACCTCGACGCCGGTTCCGTGGCGTCGCCGTACCGCGAGACCGAAGCGATGCTCGACGGCTCGGACGCGATCGCCGACTGGCCGCTGCTGAACGCCATGGTGAACGTGGCGTCCGGTGCGTCCTGGGTGTCCATCCATCACGGCGGCGGCGTCGGCATGGGCCGCTCGATCCACGCCGGCCAGGTGACCGTGGCCGACGGTACGAAGCTGGGCGGCGAGAAGATCCGCCGGGTCCTGACCAACGACCCCGGCATGGGCGTCATCCGGCACGTGGACGCGGGGTACGACATCGCGGAGTCGGCGGCCGTGGAGCGGGGCGTGCGGGTGCCCATGCACGAGGGTGACGACGCGTGACGCAGCCTGATGGTGGGCGTGGCGGCGACTCCCTGGCGGGGGCCGAGGTCTCGCCGCCGTCCGCGGGTCCGGCTGTGCCCTCCGGCGCTTCCTTCCAGGAGATGTGGCGTGAGCTGCGCCCCATCGGCCGGCGTCCGGACTCCGGCGGCTACCGCCGCTTCGCCTGGACCGGTGCCGACGTCGAGTGCCGGGCCTGGTTCAAGGCACAGGCCGAGGCACGGGGGCTGGCCTACGAGGTGGACCGGAACGGGAACCAGTGGGCGTGGCTCGGGGATCCCGGTGCCGGGGATGCCGTCGTCACCGGGTCGCATCTCGACTCCGTGCCCGATGGCGGGGCCTTCGACGGGCCCCTCGGAGTCGTGTCCTCCTTCGCCGCGCTCGACGAACTCCGCGCGCGGCACGTCACGTTCGCCAGGCCTCTCGCCATCGTGAACTTCGGTGACGAGGAGGGCGCCCGGTTCGGGCTCGCCTGCGTCGGGTCCCGGCTTGCCGCCGGGCAGCTCACCGTCGAGCAGGCGCACCGGCTGACCGACGGGGACGGGGTCACGCTGCCGCGGGCCATGGAGGCCGCCGGGTACGACCCCGAGGCCATCGGACCGGACCCGGAGCGGCTCGGTCGCATCGGCGCCTTCGTCGAGCTGCACGTCGAACAGGGGCGCGCGCTCGACCTGTCCGGCGACCGGGTCGGCATCGCCAGTGCCATCTGGCCGCACGGGCGGTGGCGGTTCGACTTCCGGGGCGAGGCCAACCATGCCGGGACCACCCGGCTGGTCGACCGGCGCGACCCCATGCTGTCCTACGCCGAGACCGTGCTCGCCGCCCGCCGCGAGGCTCAACTCGCCGGTGCCGTCGCCACCTTCGGCAAGATCGTCGTAGAGCCGAACGGCGTCAACGCGATCCCCTCCCTGGTGCGCGGCTGGCTCGACTCCCGCGCCGCCGACCAGGAGAGCCTCGACACGGTCGTGGGCGGGGTGGAGAGGGCTGCCCGTGAGTACGCCGCCGCACACGGCGTCGACCTCGATGTCGTCCGTGAGTCCTTCACACCGGTCGTCGAGTTCGACCACGCCCTGCGCGACGAACTCGCCCGCATCCTGGGCAAGGACAGCGGCAAGGACACCGACCTGAAGGTGCCCGTCCTGGGTACCGGTGCCGGACACGACGCCGGAATTCTCTCCGGGAGCATCCCGACCGCCATGCTGTTCGTGCGCAACCCCACCGGCGTCTCGCACTCCCCGGCCGAGTACGCGGCCGAGGACGACTGCGTGGCCGGGGTGACCGCACTCGCCGACGTACTGGAAGGGCTGGCCTGCACGTGACGCCAACGGAGCATCCGCCGACGCGGCACACACGGACGTACTGGCTGGAGCACGCCTGGCTCGGCACCCACGTCGAGCCGGGAGTCGTCGTCGAGGTCACGGACGGCCGCATCACCGCCGTCAGCAGGGACGCCCCCGCCCCGCCCCCGGGCGCCGAGATCCTCCGCGGCCTGACCCTCCCGGGCCTGGCGAACGCCCACTCGCACGCCTTCCACCGCGCCCTGCGCGGCACCGTCCAGGTCGGCTCCGGCACCTTCTGGACATGGCGCGAGGTCATGTACTCCGTCGCCGACCGGCTGACCCCGGAGACCTACCACGCGCTCGCCCGCGCCGTGTACGCGGAGATGGCGCTGGCCGGCGTGACGGCGGTCGGCGAGTTCCACTACCTGCACCACGCCCCGGGCGGCACCCCGTACGCCGACCCGAACGCGATGGGCGAGGCCCTCGTCGACGCCGCCTCCGAAGCCGGTATCCGCATCACCCTCCTCGACACCGCCTACCTTTCCTCCGGCTTCGGACAGCCGCCCACCACCCACCAGCTCCGCTTCTCCGACGGAAGCGCGGACGCCTGGGCGGAACGCTGTTCAGTTCTCAAGGACCGGGATCACGCGCGGATCGGGGCCGCCATCCACTCCGTACGGGCCGTACCCGCCCGGCAGTTGGCGACGGTGGCGCAGTGGGCCCAGGAGCGGCGGGCCCCGCTCCATGTGCACCTGTCCGAGCAGACCGCCGAGAACGACGCCTGCCGGGAGGCGCACGGCTGCACACCGACGCGGCTCCTCGCCGAGCACGGGGTGCTGGGCCCGCGCACCACCGGCGTCCACAACACGCACCTCACGGACGAGGACATAGCCCTGCTCGGCGACACGGGGACCGGCACCTGCATGTGCCCCACCACCGAGCGCGACCTGGCCGACGGCATCGGCCCGGCGGCCGCCCTTCAGAAAGCCGGCTCCCCGCTCTCCCTCGGCTCCGACAGCCACGCCGTCATCGACCTGCTCGAAGAGGCACGCGCGATGGAGCTCAACGAGCGCCTGCGCACCCGCACCCGCGGCCACTGGACGGCAGCCGCCCTGCTGCGGGCCGCCTCAGCCGACGGCCACGCCGCCCTCGGCTGGGACGAGGCCGGCACCATCGAGCCCGGCGCGCTCGCCGACCTCACGACGATCGCGCTCGACTCGGTCAGGACAGCGGGGCCGGTGCCCAGGCTCGGCGCCGAGACGGCCGTATTCGCGGCGACGGCAGCGGACGTACGGCACACGATCGTGGGCGGGCGGCACGTCGTACGCGACGGGGTGCACGCGCTCGTACCGGATGTGCCGCGGGCGCTGGCGGCCGCGGTCGAAGCCCTGCGTTCCTGACCCCCACCGACCCCCAAGCCGACGCCCACGAGGACACGATGAGCAGCACTGTCATCACCAACATCGCCACGCTGGTCACCAACGACCCCTCCCTCGGTGACGGTTCCCCCCTCGGTCTGATCCAGGACGCGGCCGTCGTCATCGACGGCGACCGCATCGCGTGGACCGGTGAATCAAGCAAAGCACCCGCCACTGACAATCGGGTCGACGCCGGAGGCAGGGCGGTCCTCCCGGGCTTCGTCGACTCCCACTCCCACCTCGTCTTCGCGGGCGACCGGACGGCGGAGTTCAACGCCCGGATGTCGGGGCGCTCGTACTCCGCGGGCGGCATCCGTACGACGGTCGCGGCCACGCGTGCGGCTACGGACGCCGAACTGGAGGCCAACCTCACCCGCTACCTCGCCGAAGCCCTCCGCCAGGGCACGACCACCTTCGAGACGAAGTCCGGCTACGGCCTGACGGTCGCGGACGAGTCCCGCGCGCTCCGCATCGCCGCCGCCCACACCGACGAGGTCACCTACCTCGGCGCCCACATCGTCTCCCCCGACTACGCCGACGACCCCGCCGCGTACGTCGCCCTCGTCACCGGCGAGATGCTCGACGCCTGCGCCCCGTACGCCCGTTGGATCGACGTCTTCTGCGAGAAGGGCGCCTTCGACGGCGACCAGGCCCGCGCGATCCTCACGGCCGGCAAGGCGAAGGGGCTGCACCCGCGCATCCACGCCAACCAGCTGTCGTACGGCCCGGGCGTCCAGCTGGCCGTCGAACTGGACGCCGCCAGCGCCGACCACTGCACGCACCTGACGGACGCGGACGTCGATGCGCTGGCCGGTGGCAACACGGTGGCGACCCTCCTCCCCGGCGCCGAGTTCTCCACCCGCGCCGAGTGGCCGAACGCCCGCCGCCTCCTCGACGCCGGCGTCACGGTCGCCCTGTCGACCGACTGCAACCCGGGCTCGTCCTTCACCTCCTCCGTGCCCTTCTGCATCGCCCTCGCGGTACGGGACATGGGGATGACGCCGGACGAGGCGGTGTGGTCGGCGACTGCGGGTGGCGCACGGGCGCTGCGTAGAGAGGACGTCGGCCGCATCACGCCGGGGGCGTACGCCGACGTGATTCTGCTCGACGCCCCGAGCCATGTGCATCTGGCCTACCGGCCGGGGGTTCCGCTGGTCAGCGGGGTGTGGCGGCGGGGGGAACAGCTGGCTACGCGCTGAACACGCCCGACTTCACGCCACGTATGAGGTGGGCCAACGGGGCGGTGGTGGTGGTGAGTTCGGTGTCGGGGGTGTCGCTCTCGCGGAGGTGGAGGGTGGTGGGGGTGGCGGCGAGTTCGACGCAGGTGTTGCCATCGCCGCCTTCAGAAAAGGAGGACTTTTGCCACTGGACGGCCTGGGCCATGCTGACGCCTCACAGTTCCTTTGCGATTCGGTGGATGAAGTCCCGGGATGCAGCCGGGCCAAGTGCTGTCTTCTCCACCTTATGGAACAGCTGTCGGAAGCGTTCCAGTTGGGATCCGGTGTCCACGAAGGCCGTACCGTGGGGTGAGTCCCGGAGCACTGTGTCCAGCCGGGCGAGCGGTCCGCCGACGTACATCATCGCGCTGCTGGCGCCGGCGAATCCGTCCCTGTCGAACGGGACGACGCGTACTGTTGCCCGTTCCTCCTCGATGTTGCGGATGACTTCGAGGAGTTGGGCACGGGCGACCTTGCGGTCGGCGACGCGGATTCGCAGCGCCGCCTCGTGGATGACCGTCTCGTAGGTAGCTGCGTTCTCGCCTTCGAGGGCCTTTCTGCGCTGCATGCGATGTTCGACGCGTGGGGTCAGTTCGCTCGGAGGTAACTCGGGGACCATGTACCCGAAGACGGCGCGGGCGTAGTCCGGGGTCTGCATCAGCCCTGGCACGTGGGTGATCACGACCTCCCGCAAGAAGGTCGCGTGATGTTCCAACTCGGCCACGTCAAGGAAGACCGGCGGTAGCACGCCTCGGTACTCCTCCCACCAACCCCGGGTCCGATCGGCCGCCATGGCGACCAAGACTTCGACCAGCGCTTCGTCCGCGCAGGCGCAGTGCGCCGCCAGCCTGCGCAGGCGCTCTTCGCTGATGCCGGAGCTGCCTGCCTCGATCTGGCTCATGTGGGTCGAGCTCGAATTCAGCAGGCCTGCGATCTCCTTGGCCGACAACCCCGCTGACTCCCGCAGCCTGCGTAGTTCTGAGCCCAGGCGCACTTGGCGCGCGGTGGGCTGGTTCCGCATGGTCATCCGGGCAACTGCCTCTCTGTGTCTCCTCGTTCGGGTGTCAGATTACGCGAGCGGCTTGCAAGGGTTGGAATTACTACCCTACGGTCGGTGACGCGACATTCACGCTACGGAAGCGCACCGCTCCGTCCTGCCGTGACGGCTGCGGCAATGCCACCGCACCTACACCCACGAACCCACCCCTGGAGCTGCCGCATGCCCGAAAGCGAATCCGAACCCTGGGAGTACTCCCTCTCCATCCCCCACGACCCCCGCGCCGTCACCGTCTGCCGCCGCACCCTCCGTCTGATCCTCACCCTGCACGGCCTCATCCGCCTCGCGGACACCGCCGAACTCCTCGCGACCGAGCTGGTAGCCAACGCCGTACTCCACACGAAAGGCCCCGCAACCCTCCGCGTCCGCTGGTCGGCCGGCGTCCTGCGGATCGGTGCGTGGGACGCGGACCCGGAACCGCCCGAACCGCCGGGCGAGTTGGCGAGCCTCACGGAAGCGGAGGGCGGTCGAGGCCTCGCCCTGATCCGGGCCTGCGCCGACGTCTGGGGATGGCAACCGCAGTCGCGGTATGGCAGCCGCGGCAAGTACGTGTGGTGTGACCTGGTCGCCGCGTAGATCGTTGATCAAGTCGGACAGAGAGGAGAGCCGATGGTCGGCTCGTCGCACGAGGCGCTGCACCGGATCTTCCAGAAGGATCCCGCGTTGCTGACCCGCGCCCTGCAACACGTCTTACACATCCCCTTTCCGGAGCCGCGCGAGTTCGCCGCGATGAACGTGGACCTCACCGAGATCGAGCCGGTCGAGCGACGCGTGGACACGTTGTTGCGGGCGGAGACCGACGAGGGCGTCTATCTCCTGGTTGTCGAGTCGCAGGGCAAGCCCGACGAGAGGAAGCGAGGCAGCTGGCCGTACTACCTCAGCTACCTGTACGAGAAGTACCGCTGCGAACCGGTGCTCATCGTCATCACTCAGAACAGCGCCACAGCCCGCTGGGCGGCGGAGCCGATTCATTTCGGGGTGCGGGGATGCCCTTCGCTGACGGTGCGTCCGTTCGTCCTTGGACCGGACAACGTGCCGGTGATCGCAGACGAGCGGGAGGCCGAACGGGACGTACCCCTTGCGGTGCTTTCGGCGATGACACATGGCAGGGGCCCACGCGCCGCCGCCATACTGGAATCCCTGGCAGCCGCCCTGCGGACCATCGACGCGGACAGCGCCGCGGTCTTCGTGCAGTTCGTCGACTCTTGCCTGGCAGACCCCCAGGCCCAGCAGATGTGGAGGGACCTGATGACGGCGATCCAGTACTTCTGGCGGCACCCGCTGGCTGAGCAGGTGCGCGAGGAAGGCAGGGAAGAAGGCAGGGAAGAAGGCCGGGAAGAAGGGCGGGCCCAAGAGAGGGCGGAGATCATTCTGCGCACTCTCCAGCGGCGTCAGATCGACGTGCCCGACAGTGTCCGCGAGCGCGTGCTCTCAAGCACGGACTTGGACCAGTTGGGCACCTGGCTCGACCGCTCCTTTGAGGTCAGCGACGCGTGGGAACTGTTCGCCCCGGAATCCTGAGATTGCGGCAGAACGGCGAGGGGAGGAGTCACCCCGCCCCAGCCCGCCACCGCTGCCCCGCACCCCCGCTCAACGGCTCCAGCGACAGCCCGCCCCCCACCGGCGTGAGCGCCGTCGCGATGGCGATCGTCGGGCGGATCACCCCGTCGTCGTCCACCGTGAACCCGAGGTTGTCGCCGTTGCTGCCATCCAAGGACTCGCACTTCCAGATGCCGACGCCCTTGTCCACGTCACCCCGGCTGTCCAGGCAGAAGTCCGGGTCGGCGGACGACTGCAGCACACCGCGGTCGGCGTCGACGCGCCAGCGTTGGGAGGGGGACGTGTCGCACGGGGCCGTGGTGACGTCCGTGCCCTTCTCGAAGGTGCCGGACACGTCGAGGCAGCGGCCCGAGGCGACGTTCACCACTTGGGCGTACGTCCCACCCGGCGGGCGGAACGGCGACGGTGTCGGTCTCGGGGTCGGGGTCACGGTCGGCGTTCTCGGCGGGGTCGAACTCCTCGTCGGGGAAGGCGACGGTGACTTGCTCGTCGCCGACGGGGACGGTGTCGCCGAGACGGTTGCCGTCACCGTCACCGGAGGGGGGTTCGCCGGTGAGGTCACCGCGGCGCCCGCCGACCCCTGCGGCGCCGAACCGCCGCCCTGCGTCACCAGGAACAGCAGCAGCGGGGCCACGGCCACGCCGAGCGCCGCCGAGGTCAGCACCAGGCGGCGGGACGGCTGCCAAGTGCCGGGCGGTTTACGGGACTCCACGCTTCGTGCTGCCCGACCCTCGCGTGCCGCGTACGCCGGTCCCGCCCACGGCAGCAGCCCCTCCGCCAACGCCGTGCGCGGCGCGTCCCGCAGGGCGGACAGTTCCTCGTACGCCGTCGTGCAGTGGGCGCAGTGCGCCATGTGGGCGTGCAGGTCGGGGCTTTCACGCGGGCTGTCCGGTCGTACGGCCTCCTCGATGAGCCGGCGGAAGTCGCCGCAGTGCGGATCGTCGGAGCCGGCGAGGCGGGAGCGCAGGCAGGCCTGGGCCATGGACTGGAGGGCCTGGTCCGTGCCGTACGTCACGTCCTCGCGGGTCAGGCCGAGGTAACCGGCCGTTCTGGAGGGTGACTCCCGCTCCAGTACGCCGTACCAGATGAGCCCCTGCGCCCGCGACGGCAGGGACTGGAACGGGCCGAGGAGGGGCGGGGTCGGGCCGTCGGCGCCCGTCGTGTTCAGGACCAGGAGCAGGCTCGCGTCGAGGCCGGCCGAGCGTTCGTCCGTGGCCCAGGACGCCGCCACGTGCACCGTCAGCAGCAGGAGCCGGTGTCGCCAGGGGACGCCCGGGTCGATGCCGCGTGCCGTTTCCCGGGCCGCGAGTGTGAAGGCCTGTGCGGCCAGTTGGCGGGCGGTGGAGTCGCTGGTGGCGCAGAGGCGGGCGTAGGCGAGGACCGGAGTGCGGTGGCGGGCGCGGAGTTCCTGGAGGGCCAGGTACGCGGTGGTCGGGTCGGCGCGCAGGAGTTCGGTGAGGCGTGCGTCGGAGGCGGCTGCGTACGGGCCGCTCCCGCTCGCTTCGCCCTCGCCGCCGTCGATCCCGTCGGCCCCAGCCATCCGCCCGCCTCCTCGCCCCCGCGAAGCCATCCCAACCACAGCCGCCAGCCACGGCCGTCCTGACGTACCAGCCAGTCTGTGAAGGGTGACCATAGTGATGGACGGGATCCCGAGAGGAAAGGGGTTCCCCCGGGTAACAGCAAGCTTTCAGCCGCCGATGGGCAGCCACCGGAAACGCCGCAACCCGGCCCACACCGGGCCGGGTCGCGCAGTCACCCTCGACGGCACGCGGCGTGCGGCGCATCTGCGCCCGCCGTGACTCCTGGACAGTCACTTCTCGACCGTCACTCCTCGACCGTCAATCCCTTCCGCAGCCGCACCAGCGTCCGCGACAGGAGTCGGGACACGTGCATCTGCGAGATGCCGAGCTCGTCGCCGATCTCGGACTGGGTCATGCCCGCGACGAAGCGCAGGGAGAGGATCGTGCGGTCGCGGGAGGGGAGTTCGGCGATGAGCGGCTTCAGCGACTCGACGTACTCGATGCCTTCGAGGCCGTTGTCCTCGTAGCCGATGCGGTCCGCGAGGGCGCCTTCGGAGTCGTCCTCCTCGGGCTGGGCGTCCAGGGAGGAGGCGGTGTACGCGTTCGACGCCGCCATGCCCTCGACGACCTCGTCCTTCGACAGGCCAAGGCGCTCCGCGAGCTCGCCCACCGTGGGGGCGCGGTCGAGCTTCTGGGCCAGTTCGTCGCCGGCCTTGGCCAGGTCGAGCCGGAGTTCCTGGAGCCGGCGGGGTACGCGCACGGACCACGAGGTGTCGCGGAAGAAGCGCTTGATCTCGCCGACGATGGTTGGCATCGCGAAGGTGGGGAACTCCACTCCGCGGCTGAGTTCGAAGCGGTCGATCGCCTTGATCAGGCCGATCGTGCCGACCTGGATGATGTCCTCCATCGGCTCGCTGCGGGAGCGGAAGCGGGAGGCGGCGAACTTGACCAGGGCGAGGTTGAGTTCGACGAGCGTGTTGCGGACGTACGAGTACTCGTGGGTGCCCTCCTCCAGCGACTCGAGGCGCGCGAAGAGGGTCTTGGACAGGGCCCGTGCGTCCACCGGCCCCACCTCGTCGAAGGGGGGGATGTCCGGAAGCCCGGCGAGTACGTCGTCCTGCTCGATGGGATCCAGATGTTCCGGGGGGGATGTCGACGTCGCTTGATGGGTATGCGATGCGTCGAGCCGGGGTGACATGATGTCCTCCATCGTTCTCGGCATATGGCTGCCGAAGCCAGTTCAGTGCACTGCGGTGTGCGGCGCCTCCAAAGCCGGCCGTGTCGAGTACGTGTCCCTACTAGCCCTACCCGGTTTTCCGAGGCCACCGCAAGTGCATTGTGTGCGGTTATGTCCGTTTGTGGGTGGTTGGTCGAGTGTCGGAGAGTGTGGAGAAGGCGTAGTGTTCGGGGGCGTCAGTCAGCAGCCACGACGTCGGGAGAGAAGACGGCATGGACCGCGGGACAGTCGGCAGCGCACAGTCGGGCCGGCTTCTGGTCGAGGTTCGGGAAACGGGCTCCAGCGCCGTTGTGACCCCGGCGGGTGAGTTGGATCACCACACCGCCGATCTGTTGCGTGAGCCACTCGAGGAGTGTCTCGCCAAGGGATTCAGCCGACTGGTGGTCGACTGCTCGCGCCTGGAGTTCTGCGACTCCACTGGGCTGAACGTGCTGCTGGGTGCACGACTGAAGGCCGAGGCCGCCGGGGGTGGGGTGCATCTGGCGGCGATGCTGCCCGTGGTGGCGCGGGTCTTCGAGATCACGGGGGCGGATGCTGTCTTCACTGTCCATGACACCCTGGAAGCGGCCCTGGCCGACGAGTCGGGCGACACCGGCTGAGTCGGCGGATCCAGCCCGACCATGGTGACCGTGCCTCGCTCGTCCCCCTGTGACCGGCGCTTTTCAGGCGTCACGGCTTTCGTGCCGATACAGGGGTGTTCTGCCGGTCCGGTCGGGCAGGAGACTCCCGTACTGAGTGTTCGGTGACCGACCGCGCAGGAACGGACTGTGTGGGACTTTTGAATCGTGAACCGGTGAATCGGTGAGGTGAAGCGCTGATGAGCACCACCCGGCCTTACCCGCCGGGCGACCGCGGCCCGGAGCCCAGCGGCGCTTCCGGGGCGTCCGAGAAGGACCCGCCCGCGACGGGCGCGTCCGACGGGGGCGTTGCCGTGTCGTCGGGGGGGCGCGGGCGTCAGGTCCGCAGACTGGACTTCGACGGTGAGAGCGGTGTCGTCCCGCTCGCCCGCGACTTCACCCGCCAGGCGCTGTACGCGTGGGGCTGGCTGCCCGCCGCGACCGCCGACCAGCGGGCCGCCGCCGAGGACGTCCTGCTCGTCGTCTCGGAACTGGTCACCAACGCCTGCCTGCACGCCGAGGGCCCGGACGAGCTGTGGATCACCTGCGACAACAAGGTGATCCGGATCGAGGTCTCCGACAAGGGCACCGGCCAGCCGGCCCCGCGCACCCCGCACCGCGCCGGCCGCCCCGGCGGCCACGGCATGTTCATCGTGCAGCGGCTGTGCCTGGACTGGGGGGTCGTCCGCATCCCCGGGGTCTCGGGCAAGAAGGTCTGGGCCGAGCTCGGGGCACCGGCTTAACCCACGTAGCCCGCGAACAGGGGTTACCCGCGGTTCGAAGCTCCGCTGCATCACGTCGCACGTCACGCGGTACCTCACGTCGCACGTCACGTTACGCGCGTCGGATCCCCACAGATCCGACGCGCACTTTGTCTTCCCTCTCCACGACCCCGGGCGTACCTTGACGGCCGATCTGATGTGCCGTCAGGAACGCGTTCGGGAACGCGTTCAGGAACGCCTTCGGGAATGAGGGGACAGTGTCGAACCGGACGTACCAGAAACGAACCGCCGCGCTCGCGTCCGCCGCGGCCCTGGCCGGCTCGGCGGTGCTGATGGCCGCCCCCGCAGCCCATGCCGAGGTCGTCGACGTCAACTACCAGTGCAAGACGCCGATCGGCGACAAGAGTGCCGTCTCGCCCATCGACATCGAGGCCGTCAAGAGCGGCAGCGCCTACAAGGTGACCATGTCGTGGCAGAAGGGCGTCTCGTCCAGCCCCGTCGAACTGGGCAAGGGCGCGATGAACCCGAGCGCCACCATCAAGCTCGGCGGTGCCGACAGCGGGACCCTCACGGTGACCGGCCCTGCCAACCAGGCCGCGATCCCCGCCAACACCCCCATCAAGATCAACGACCTGTCGGGCACGTACACACCGAAGAAGACCGGCAAGGTCACCTTCACCGCGGGTGTGCTCACCATCAAGGCGCTGGGCACGACGACGACGTGTACGCCGACGAACAGTCCTGCGGCGTCGCTGAGCCTGGACGTCACGGCGGCGGGCGGTGGCGTCCCCCAGAGCGGCTCGGGCTCCGGCTCGGGCTCCGACTCCGGCGCCGACCTCCCGCAGACCGGCCCCGAGGACTCCGCGATCGCCCTCGGCACCCTCGGCGGCACCGTGCTGCTCGTCGGCGCGGCGGGCGCGCTGTGGCTGACCCGGAGGAACCAGGCGGCACGCCGCTGACGGATTGATGCGCATGACTGCTGGAGCCGCCGATGTCGTCCGCCACCCGTGTCCTGTGTCTGTCGCTGCTGGTCCTGCTGAGCTCCGTCCCCACGGCGGTCGCCGCCGACGGGTGGTCCCTCGCGCCCTCCGGCGGCGGACGCCCGTCCTTCTACGGCGAAGGTGCCCCCGGGAGCGTTCTCCAGGACACGGTGGCCGTGACGAACCGCGGCGCCGGGGCGATCACCGTACGGCTGCACGGCACCGGCGTCCCGGTCGCCTTCGCACAGACCGCCGTACGCGTCCCCGCCCGCACCCGCGCGGAGGTCCCCTTCACGATGACCGTCCCGGCCGGTGACCGCAGGGCCGAGATCGTCGCGCGGGACGCGGACGGCGGCACCCGGCGCGTGGGACTCCAGCTGCGCGCGGCCGTCCCGGAGCTCGCCGCGCTGACCGTCGAGCATGTCGCCGTACGCGCCGACCGGATCACGTACGACCTGGTCAACCGCGGTACGACGGTCCTCGTGCCGAAGCTCGCCGTGCGCGCGGACGGCCTGTTCGGCCCGGTCCTCGACCGCGCCCCGCGCACCCTGCCCGTCGAACTGCCCCCGGGCCGGCGTCTCCGCCTCAGCGAACCGTGGCCCGACCGGCCGGCCCTGGACGCGGTCGACGTACGGCTGACGGTGACGGCGGGGGAGGGGGCGCGGGACACGGGGGAGGTCTCGGCGCGGTTCGTGCCGTGGGGCGCGGCGGCGGGGGGCGGGGGTGCGGTGGCGGCGGCGTTGATGGGCGCCTTCTTCGTCGTACGACGGCCTGGGCGCCGTAGCGGCCGTGAGGTGGCCGAATCTCCGCGTACGGACGTCGAGTTGACGGGAGCGATGACGTGAGCGGCAAGGTACGGCGGATTCCGGTGCTGGTCATGGTGCTCGCGCTGCTCGTGCTGTCCTCGGCGGGCGTGGGCGCGGCCGCCGAGCAGCCGAGTGTGAAGCTGTCCAAGTCGCAGGCGGGGACCGGGGGTTCGATCACCGTCACCGGGGACGGCTGGCGGGCGCGGGCACTGCTGATGATCCTGATCTGCGGGCAGTCCGTGCCGTCGCGGGGCGTGGTCGGCGGCACCAACTCCTGTGCCAACGCGGACGGTCGGGCCGTGACCACCGACGCCGAGGGACGCTTCAGCCGGAAACTGCCGGTCGCCGAGCCGCCGGTGCCGTGTCCGTGCGTGGTGCACGTGGCGACGGTGCAGGGGGCGAAGGCGGAGGCCGACGCGATCTTCCAGGTCGCCGGGCACGCGGTCGAACCGCTGCCCGCCGAGCCGTCGGGCGGTCGTCTCTCGGTGCTCACCGACACCCGGCTGGACGGGTCGAGCGGGCTGCTGACCTGGTTCGGGGCGCCGCCCGCGCGCACCCTGGTCTTCACCGTCGGCAACGTCGGTACGTCCGCCGTCAAGAACCCCGTCTTCCAAGTCGGCACCTCCCACGGCGTGTTCGCCCCGCAGTGGCAGGAACAGCAGTGGCGCGGCACGATCCAGCCCGGCCGCAAGGCGCGGATCGAGCTGCCCGTCGAGCTCACGGGCGGCGCCCACGGCGACTACACGGTGTCGCTGAAGTACGGCGGGAAGGTTCTCGCCGAGCAGCCCTGGGGCGTGGGGCGGCCCTGGGGCGTGACCCTGTTCTGGGTCCTGGTCTGCCTGGTCGTGCCGGCCGCGCTGTTCCGCGCCGGGATGGCGGTGGTGGACCACGTACGGCCGCGGCGCGCGGGCGGCCTGCGCGGCGGCCGGCGCGGGCTGCGGATGCCCGAACTCGCCCTGCGGCTCCCGGGGTTGCCGGGGCTGCCGGGGCTGAAGTCCGCCTCGGCCCAGCCGCCCCCCTCCGCTTCGACCCTGCCGTGGTTCACCCCGGACGCGGATCCGGGGACGGCCGGTCGGCTCTCCGCACCGCACGACGACAACCCGACGAGTCCTGCGACTCCCACCAGGAAGGGACCCCCGTGAGCATGCGAAGGAGAGCCACACCGGCCGGCGTACCCGGCGTACCCGGCGTATGTGGTGTACGTGGCCTACGAAGAGTGGGGGCGGGGGCGGCGGGCGTCGCCCTGGTGCTCGGCGTCGCCGCCGTGCCCGCCCAGGCCGCCGAGGTGGCGTACGCGACCCGGTGTGTGCCGCCCGCGGCCGCCGGGCTGCCCCCGGTCGACGGCACCACCAAGGTCGAGGTCAGCGCGCCGGCCACGGCGAAGGTCGGCGACGAGGTCGAGGTGGGGTGGAAGTTCGTGCAGGCCGCCTCGAAGAACCCCGACCTGATCGACCTGCCCGCGAACTCCGTCCAGCCGTCCGGCACCCTCAAGGCGGCCGGTGCGCAGACCGCCGACGTCGCGATGCAGGGGCCGCGTGAGAACCCCGCCATCCCCAAGGGCGGCGACATGGTGCTGTCCGACATGAAGGGCACGCTGAAGCTGACGGCGCCGGGGGAGGTGACACTGACGCCGGACGCGTACGACATCAACGTCATGTCGACGGACACCAAGTGCGCGCCCACGGGGGCCGTGCAGCCGGCGGCGACCATCAACGTGACGGCGGGGGACGGAACCTCGACGCCGACGGAGTCCCCTGACCCGACGGACAGCGCGACCGCGACCCCGACGGCCACACCCAGCGCGTCCGCCACCGAAAGCCAGGGCACGGACACGGGCGGATCCGGGTCCGGCGGCGGTGGGGGTGACGGCCGGACCGACTTCACCGGCAAGGAGGTCAAGGTGCCGTACGCCTGCAAGACGCCCATCGGGGACAAGGACGCGACCTCGCCGGTGCAGATCAACGCCAAGAAGAATGGCGGGAGTTATGACCTCACCGTCCAGTTCAAGGGCTCGGTGATGGACAGCCCGGCCGACATCCCCAAGGACTCCGTCAAGCCGTCGATGGAGGTGGCCGTGGGCGGCGCCGACCAGGGCACGGTGCACGTGGAAGGCCCCACGAACGCCGAGGACATCAAGTCCGGTGACCCGATGGAGATCCCGGACCTGACGGGCACCTACAAACCGGGCACCACCGGCGAGTCCACCCTCTCCCCGGGCGTCCTCACGATCAACGCCCTCGGCACGACCACGACCTGCACCCCCACGAAGTCGGAGGTCTCCCTCACCCTGGACACCACCGAGCAGGCGAGCGGCGCGGCGGGCGGTTCGGCGGCATCCGGCAGCGCGGGCGGCTCGTCGACGAGCGGCGGCCTCGCCGAGACCGGCGCCGAGGACGACGGCGCCCTCAAGGCCCTGGCCCTGGTCGCCGGTACGGCGGTCCTGCTGGGCGGCGCGGTGTTCACGTTCCTGCCGGGGAGGCGGCGCTTGCGGTAGCGGTCGCGCGCCCCTGCCAGGCCGCACGGGAAGGGCACCCCAGCGCGAGGTGCCCTTCCCGTGCGGCAGGTCTCAGCGGACGCTGCCCATCAGCTCCTTGACCTTGCCCCGGTACATCCAGACCGCGACGCCGGCGACCACGGCGAGGGTGGCCTCCAGGGCCACGACGCCGGTCTTGTTGAGGTCGACGCCGGCGATGGAGAGCAGGCCCGTCGTGGCGTCGCCCGCGGTGACGGCGAGGAACCAGACGCCCATCATCTGGGAGGCGTACTTGGCGGGGGCCATCTTCGTCGTGACCGACAGGCCCACCGGGGAGAGCAGGAGCTCGCCCACGGTCTGCACGAAGTAGATCGCCACCAGCCACAGCGCGGCCGCCTTGTGACCGCCCTCGGCGATCGACAGCGGGGCCAGGAAGAGGAAGAAGGACGCGCCGACCAGCACCAGGCCGGAGGAGAACTTCACGATCGTGCTGGGCTCCTTGCCGCGCCGGTTCAGCGCGAGCCAGAACCAGGCGAAGACGGGGGCCAGCGCCATGATCAGCACCGGGTTGACCGACTGGTACCAGGAGACCGGGAAGTCCCAGCCGAGGACGGAGTTCTCGGCGGAGGAGTCGGCGAAGATCGACAGGGTCGAGCCGCCCTGGTCGTAGATCATCCAGAACACGGCCGCGGCCACGAAGAACCAGATGTACGCGGACATCGACTTCTGCTCGGTGCGGTCCAGGTCCTTGTCGCGCTTGATGCGGGTCAGGACCATCACCGGGATGATCACGCCGAGCAGGGTCAGCGGGACCAGGATCCAGTTCAGCGTGTAGTGGCCGGTGAAGCCGACGATCGCGTAGAAGACGACGGCGATGCCGGCCCAGACCGCGGCCTTGCGCAGCGTCGAGGACTTCTCCTCGGCGGACAGCGGCGTCGGGACGACGCTGGAGCGCTCCGCGAGGTGGCGGCTGCCGATCAGGAACTGGGCGAGGCCCAGCGCCATGCCGAGCGCGGCGAGCGCGAAGCCGAAGTGCCAGTTGACGTTCTCGCCGATGGTGCCGATGATCAGCGGCGCCGCGAAGGCGCCGAGGTTGATGCCCATGTAGAAGACGGTGAAGCCGCCGTCGCGGCGCGGGTCGTCCGGGCCGGAGTACAGGTGGCCGACCATCGTCGAGATGTTGGCCTTCAGCAGACCCGAGCCGATCGCGACCAGACCGAGGCCGGCGTAGAACGTCCCGGAGGACGGCAGGGCCAGCGTGAGGTGGCCGAGCATGATGACCGCGCCGGCGACGGCGACGGTCTTGCGCGGACCCCAGACGCGGTCGCCGAACCAGCCGCCCGGCATGGCGAGCAGGTACACCAGCGACACGTACACGGAGTAGATCGCGGTCGCCGTCGCCGCGCTGAGGTGCAGGCCGCCCGGGGCGACGAGGTACAGCGGGAGGAGGGCCCTCATGCCGTAGTAGGAGAAGCGCTCCCACATCTCGGTCATGAAGAGAGTGGCCAGTCCGCGGGGGTGGCCGAAGAAGGCGGTCTCGGAACCGGGGGTGCCCGGAGTCACCGAGTCCTTCGTCAGGCTGGACGCCATGGTCGTTCCTTGCTGCTCGGGACGCGCCCGGAGTGGGGTGGGGGGCACACACAAAAGAGACCTTCAGCGTCAAATCCTCGCCAAAGGTCCCCGCGGTGCTACAGGCGCTCATTCACCATACGGCAGGACACCGCATGAAATGGAAGGACTTGAGACCCGAATCACAGGCGGCAGAGGAACCGTACACACCCTTTCGAAGGTCCTTACGCGGTTCGCATCCCACACACACAGGTTCGTGCCAGTACGCCCAAAGGTAAGAATCACTCACCGCCGATCACACCCCAGCACTGGTCACGGGCGGACTACCATCACCTCATGACCCGTGTACTGCTCGCCGAGGACGACGCGTCCATCTCGGAGCCGCTGGCCCGCGCCCTGCGCCGGGAAGGCTACGAGGTAGAGGTGCGCGAGGACGGCCCCACCGCGCTCGACGCCGGCACCCAGGGCGGCATCGACCTCGTCGTGCTCGACCTCGGGCTGCCCGGTATGGACGGCCTGGAGGTGGCGCGCCGGCTGCGCGCCGAAGGCCTCGCCGTCCCGATCCTCATCCTGACCGCGCGCGCGGACGAGGTGGACACCGTCGTCGGTCTCGACGCGGGCGCCGACGACTACGTCACCAAGCCCTTCCGGCTCGCCGAACTGCTCGCCCGGGTGCGGGCGCTGCTGCGGCGCGGCGCGGCGGAGCCGTCGCAGCCGCCGGCCACGCACGGCGTGCGGATCGACGTCGAGTCGCACCGGGCATGGATGGGCGAGGAGGAACTGCAGCTCACCGCCAAGGAGTTCGACCTGCTGCGGGTGCTGGTGCGGGACGCCGGGCGGGTCGTCACCCGGGACCAGCTGATGCGCGAGGTGTGGGACACGACCTGGTGGTCGTCCACCAAGACGCTCGACATGCACATCTCCTGGCTGCGCAAGAAGCTCGGCGACGACGCGGCGAACCCTCGGTACATCGCGACCGTGCGCGGCGTCGGCTTCCGCTTCGAGAAGAGTTGAACCCGCACCGGCCCGGCAGGGCCGCCAGGCAGCCCCGGCAGCCCCGGCAGCCCCGGCAGCCCCGGCAGCCCCGGCAGCACCGGCAGACGTCGAACAGGTAAGAGAACATGCGTCGCCGTCTGATCCAGTCCACCCTCGCCGTGGTGCTCGTGGTCATCGCCGTCTTCGGGGTGTCCCTCGTCATCGTCGAGACCCGCACCATCAGCAGCAGCGCCCAGGAACGGGTGGACCTGGAGGCGGCCCGGGTGGCCAGCATCGTGGACAGCCGGCTCCTCGGGACCGGCACCGTCGACGCGGAGGTCCTGAAGGACCAGGTCGCCAGGGACCGCTTCGCCGTGATCCGGATCCCGGGAGAGGCACCCATCGAGGTCGGCACCAAGCCGACCGGTGACGTCATCCGCGGCGAGGCCCAGGGCGAGCGGGGCGAGACCGTCGTCGTCCAGGAGCCGCGCTCCTCGGTGACCCGCGAGGTCGGCCGTACGCTGCTGATCATCGGGCTGGTGGCGCTGCTCGCGGTGATCGCCGCGGTACTGCTCGCGATCCGGCAGGCCAACAGGCTCTCCTCCCCGCTCACCGACCTCGCCGAGACCGCCGAACGCCTCGGCTCGGGCGACCCACGGCCCCGGCACAAGCGGTACGGCGTCCCCGAGCTGGACCGGGTCGCCGACGTCCTGGACTCCTCCGCCGAGCGCATCGCCCGCATGCTGACGGCCGAACGCCGGCTCGCCGCCGACGCCTCCCACCAGCTGCGGACACCGCTGACCGCGCTGTCCATGCGCCTGGAGGAGATCACCCTCACCGACGATCCGGACACGGTGAAGGAGGAGGCCAATGTCGCGCTCACCCAGGTGGAACGCCTCACGGACGTGGTGGAGCGGCTGCTGACGAACTCCCGCGACCCGCGCACCGGCTCCGCCGTCACCTTCGACCTCGACGAGGTCATCCAGCAGCAGCTCGCCGAGTGGCGCCCCGCCTACCGCGGCGTGGGCCGGGCGATCGTGAGCTCCGGCAAGCGTCAACTGACGGCGGTCGGTACGCCGGGGGCGGTCGCGCAGGTGCTGGCCGCGCTGATCGAGAACTCCCTCATGCACGGCGGCGGCACCGTCGCGCTGCGTACCCGTGTCACCGGCAACCAGGCCGTCATCGAGGTCACCGACGAGGGACCGGGCGTCCCCGCCGACCTGGGCGCCCGCATCTTCGAGCGCGCGATCAGCGGCCGCAACTCCACGGGCATCGGCCTGGCGGTCGCCCGGGACCTCGCGGAGGCCGACGGCGGCCGCCTGGAGATGCTCCAGACCCAGCCGCCGGTGTTCGCTCTGTTCCTGTCGCGTACGCCGGTGAAGAAGGCGTCGGCGGAGGGCGAGGAGCCTACGGTCCGTTGAACCCCTTCTAAGGCACGCGCTGCTGCGGGCGCGGCTTCTTCGCCGCCGTGGCCAGGATCGACTCCGCGTCGGCCACCGTTTCCTTGGCCGGAAGCGTGCGGAACACCCACGTGCGGTACGACCAGAAGCGGAAGAGCGTGGCTATGCCGATGCCGACGAACTTGAAGATGTTGCTCTGCAGGGAGCTGTCCCAGCCGAAGCCGTAGGTCGCCGCGTAGAGCAGGCCGTTCTCGATGACCAGCCCGACCAGGCTGAACAGTAGGAAGAGGGTGAGTTCCTTGGTGCGGCCGGTCTTGTCGCGGTCGCGGTAGGTGAAGTAGCGGAACCCTATGTAGTTGAAGACGATCGCCACGACCGTCGCGATGACACTGGCCCGCACGACCTGGAGGTCGGTGGTGTGCCGGACCAGGTTGAACACGAGGAGATTGACCAGGACTCCCGCCCCGCCCACCGCACCGAACTTGGCGGCCTCGCGCAACAGCCGGTCGACGCGCTGCCGCGCCGCGCTGCGGGGTGCCGGGGGCGCCGTACGAGACGCCGAGGAACCACTTTCCATGGCCGTCCAGGCCCCCGTCCGTCGGATTCGTCAACCCAGCCATGCTAACCACCCCCCGTTCGTGATCGCCCGTGCATGGACTCACAGCCAGGCAAAGGAACGGCCGGGGGACGGTGAAATCAGCCACTGTGGCGTGCCCGATACCCTAGGGACGTGACGTTCCCGGTAGTCGGCATGGTCGGCGGGGGTCAGCTCGCTCGTATGACACACGAGGCAGGCATCCCGCTCGGCATCCGTTTCAAGCTCCTCAGTGACACTCCCCAGGATTCCGCGGCGCAGGTCGTGAGCGATGTCGTCATCGGCGACTATCGCGACCTCAAGACGCTGCGCGCGTTCGCGCGGGGCTGTGACGTGATCACCTTCGATCACGAGCACGTCCCCACCGAGCACCTCAGAGCCCTGGAGGCGGACGGCATCCCCGTCCGCCCGGGCCCCGACGCGCTCGTGCACGCCCAGGACAAGGGTGTGATGCGCGCGAAGCTCGACGCGATCGGGGTGCCGTGTCCACGGCACCGGATCGTGAGCGACCCCGCGGACGTGGCCGCCTTCGCGGCGGAGGGCGACGGCTTCCCCGTCGTCCTCAAGACCGTCCGCGGCGGCTACGACGGCAAGGGCGTGTGGGTCGTCGACAACGCGGCGGAGGCCGAGGAGCCGTTCCGCGCGGGCGTTGCCGTGCTCGCCGAGGAGAAGGTCGACTTCGTACGGGAGCTGGCCGCGAACGTCGTGCGGTCGCCGCACGGCCAGGCCGTCGCCTACCCGGTCGTCGAGTCCCAGCAGGTGAACGGCGTCTGCGACACCGTCATCGCGCCCGCTCCCGACCTCGACCAGGCACTGGCCCTGCGCGCCGAGGAGATGGCGCTGCGGATCGCCAAGGAACTGGACGTCGTCGGCCACCTCGCCGTCGAGCTGTTCCAGACCCGCGACGGTCGCATCCTCGTCAACGAGCTCGCCATGCGCCCCCACAACTCCGGCCACTGGTCGATGGACGGCGCGATCACGTCCCAGTTCGCCAACCACGTCCGGGCCGTCCTCGATCTCCCGCTCGGCGACCCGCGCCCGCGCGCCAGGTGGACGGTCATGGTCAACGTCCTCGGCGGCGACTACCCGGACATGTACTCCGCGTACCTGCACTGCATGGCCCGCGACCCCGGGCTGAAGATCCACATGTACGGCAAGGACGTGAAGCCCGGCCGCAAGGTCGGCCACGTCAACACCTACGGCGACGACCTCGACGACGTGCTGGAGCGCGCCCGTCACGCTGCCGGCTATCTGAGAGGCACGATCACCGAATGAGCCCGGTAGTAGGCATCGTCATGGGTTCGGACTCCGACTGGCCCGTCATGGAGGCCGCCGCCCAGGCCCTCGACGAGTTCGAGATCGACTACGAGGTCGACGTCGTCTCCGCGCACCGCATGCCGCGCGAGATGGTGGCGTACGGCGAGCAGGCCGCCGAGCGCGGACTGAAGGTGATCATCGCGGGGGCCGGCGGCGCCGCCCACCTCCCGGGCATGCTCGCCTCGGTCACCCCGCTGCCGGTGATCGGCGTGCCGGTGCCGCTGAAGTACCTCGACGGCATGGACTCGCTGCTGTCGATCGTGCAGATGCCGGCCGGGGTCCCGGTCGCGACGGTCTCGGTCGCCGGCGCCCGCAACGCGGGCCTGCTGGCGGCCCGGATCCTGGCCACCTCCGACGAGGAACTCCTTGGCCGGATGCGGGACTTCCAGCAGGAACTGAACGACCAGGCCACCGAGAAGGGCAAGCGACTGCGCACCAAGGTCGACGGATCGGGCAACGGCTTCGGCTTCGGGAAGTGACGGCCATGACCTCCCCCTCGCTGGCGGAAGCCCGGGAGCTGCTGCGGGAGTTCCCCGTCGTCGACGGGCACAACGACCTGCCCTGGGCGCTGCGCGAACAGGTTCGCTACGACCTCGACGCCCGCGACCTCGCCGGCCACCAGAACGCCCACCTGCACACCGACATCCCCCGCCTGCGCGAGGGCGGGGTCGGCGCGCAGTACTGGTCGGTGTACGTCCGCTCGGACCTGCCCGACGCGGTCCCGGCGACGCTGGAACAGATCGACTGCGTACGGCAGTTGCTCGCCCGTCACCCGCAGGATCTGCGGCAGGCTCTGACGGCCGCGGACATGGAGGCGGCGCGCGCGGAAGGCCGTATCGCCTCGCTGATGGGGGCGGAGGGCGGCCATTCCATCGCCAACTCCCTGGGCACGCTGCGGGGGTTGTACGCCCTCGGCGTCCGGTACCTGACCCTCACCCACAACGACAACGTGGCGTGGGCGGACTCCGCGACCGACGAACCGGGCGTCGGCGGGCTGTCGGCCTTCGGCCGCGAGGTCGTGCGGGAGATGAACCGGGAGGGCATGCTGGTCGACCTCTCGCACGTGGCGGCGACGACCATGCGGGACGCGCTGGACACCAGCTCGGCCCCGGTGATCTTCTCCCACTCCTCGTCGCGGGCCGTCTGCGACCATCCGCGCAACATCCCGGACGACGTCCTGGAGCGGCTGCCGGCCAACGGCGGCATGGCGATGGTGACGTTCGTGCCGAAGTTCGTGCTCCAGGCCGCCGTCGACTGGACCGCCGCGGCCGACGAGAACATGCGCGCCCACGGCTTCCACCACCTCGCCACCACCGCCGAGGCGATGAAGGTGCACCGCGCCTTCGAGGAGCGCACCCCGCGTCCGGTCGCGACGGTCTCGACGGTGGCCGACCACCTGGACCACATGCGCGAGGTCGCGGGCATCGACCACCTGGGCATCGGCGGCGACTACGACGGCACCGCCTTCACCCCGGACGGCCTGAACGACGTCTCCGGCTATCCGAACCTCATCGCCGAACTGCTCGACCGCGGCTGGTCGACGTCCGACCTGGCCAAGCTGACCTGGCAGAACGCGGTACGGGTGCTGGGCGCGGCGGAGGACGTGGCGCGGGACCTCCAGGCCACGCGGGGGCCGTCCTGCGCGACGATCGAGTCGCTCGACGGCTGATGCCGGGCGGCAGCTCAGCCGCGCGCCATCGTGTAGCCGAGGCCGCGCACGGTCCGGATCAGTGACTGGTCGTGGTCGCCCAGCTTGCGGCGCAGGTAGTAGACGTACGTCTCGACGGTCCCGGTGCGGAACGGCGCTCCCCAGACCCGTTCCAGAATCTGCTTCTTCGTGACGACCTGGCCCGCGTTGTCCAGCAGGTAGCCGAGCAGCGCGAACTCCCGGGTCGAGAGCTCGATCCGGGCCCCGGCCCGCCAGACCTCGCGGCGCGCCGCGTCCACCGCGAGGTCCCCGTGGCGCAGCAGCCGGCTCTCGTCGGCCCGGTCGCGGGTGAGCAGTTCCTGGACACACGCCATCACTTCGGTGAGCTCGAACGGTTTGGTGACGTGCTCGTCCGCGTCCGTCAGCACGCCTCGCACCTGCTCCGCGGCCGCGCTGTCGTCGCGGGCGGACAGGAACAGCACGGGCGTGTGGACGCCGGCGGCCCGCAGTCCGTCGTACGTCTCGACGCCGTCGCCGTCCGGCAGGGCCATGTCCAGGACGATCAGGTCGGGCCGTACGGAGCGGCCGACGGGTATCGCGAACCGGCCGCGGTTGGCCGCGTACACCTCGAATCCGCGTTCGCCGAGCGCTGTCATCAGGGGGCGGACACCTGGGTCGGCGTCCACAACAAGGAGGCGGACCGGTTTTTGAACCTTCACGTACTGAAGGACGAAGATTCATGGCCAAAGGTGCCCGGGCCCATACCCCGAACGCCCCGCCCACCAGGAAGGCCCTCCGGCTCCGTGCGACGGTGACCGTACTGCGATCAGGACGGAGCCCGCCATGGCAGACCTCCAGGACGACCTGCACACCGCCACAGAGCTCGGCGAGCTCGACGACCTGCCGGAGTCCCTCCCCGAGCCGCTCCCGGAGTCCGTCCCGGCGGAGCCGTACGCCCCCGTCGCCGACCCCGGCACCTCCCCGCTGGAGCGGGCCCACGCGATCCTCGGCGTGCACCCCGTCGCCGACGGCTACAACGGGCTGCCCTGGGCGCTGCGCCACCTGCCCTGGTACGACCTGGAGCTCGGCGAGAGCGCCGTCGACACGGACGTGCCGCGGCTGCGCGAGGGCCATGTCGGCGCGCTGCTGTGGTCGCTGCACCTGCCCGAGGGCCTCGACGGCGACCGGGCCGTCGGCGCCACCCTGGAACAGCTCGACCTGGTCAAGACGGTCGTGCGCGCCTACCCCGAGGGCCTGCGCCTCGCCTACACCGCCGGGCAGATCACCGACGTACGCCACTGCGGCCGCGTCTCCGTGCTGCTCGGCCCCGCCGGAGCGGCCGCCCTCGGCGACTCCCTCGGCATCCTGCGTTCCCTGCACGCCCTGGGTCTGCGCGCCCTCACCCTGACCGGCGCGACCTGGGCGAGCGAGGCCGGGCTCACCCGGTTCGGCGAGGAGGTGCTGCGCGAGATGAACCGCCTCGGCGTCGTCGCCGACCTCTCCGGCGCCTCCGCGGACACCGTCCGCCGCGTCTTCGCGGTGTCCAAGGCGCCTGCCCTGTGCACCCGTTCCGCCGCCCGGGCCCTGCGCCCGCACCCGGCCAACCTCCCCGACGACCTGCTCGCCGAGCTGGGCGAGGCCAAGGGGCTGTGCATGGTGCCGCTGACCGCCGAGCAGACCGGCCCGACCGTCCGGGACGTCGCCGACCACCTCGACCACGTGCGCCGGGTCGCGGGCGCGGAGTGCGTGGGCGTGTCCGGCACCTTCGACGCCGGCACCGCCCACCCGCAGGAGCTCGGCGACGCCTCCTGCTACCCGCACCTCATCGCCGAACTCCTGCGCCGCGGCTGGCCCGAGGCCGACATCGCCCTGCTGACCTGGGGAAACGTCCAGCGCGTCCTGCGCAGCGCCGACTTCACCGCCCGCGCGGCCCAGCTGCGCCGGGAGCCGTCGACGGCGAAGATCGCCGACCTGGACGGCTGACGGCGCCCGCCCCGAGGGACCTACAGCGGGTCGATCCGGCAGAGGCAGAAGGGGTGGCCCGCCGGGTCGGCGTACACCCGGAAGTCCTTCTTCTCGTAGTCCTCCCGGTCCAGCACCCGCGCCCCCAGCGCCAGTACCTTCTCCTCGGCGATGTCGATCTCCTCCCAGGTGGTCCCGCCGTCGAAGTCGACATGGAACTGCTGGGAGTTGCGGTCCGCGCGCGGCCACTCCGGCGGGGTGAAGCCGGGTGCCCGCTGGAAGGCGAGCCGCGGCCCGTCCGGGATCCGCAGGACGACCCAGTCGTCGTCCTCGGCCTCCGGCGTGCCGCCGCCGACCTGGGCGTAGAAGGCGGCGAGCGCGTGCGGGTCGGGGCAGTCGATCACGACGGAACGGAAGCGGGCCACGGGTGTCACGGGTGCCATGGGGTCCTCCCGGCTCGACATGCGGTCAGCGGGCGACGGTCGATGGGGCGATCGGCAGACGACGGTCAACGGGGGCGATCAGCAGGCGCAGGGACAGAACGGGTGCCCCGCCGGGTCCGCGTAAACCCGGAAGGTCCGCGTGCGGTCCTCCGTGTCCAGCGGCTTCGCGCCCAGCGCCAGCACCTCCTTCTCGGCCGCGTCCAGGTCAGGCACGTCCAGATCCAGATGGAACTGCTGCGAGTGGTCGGGCGCGGGCCACTTCGGCGGTACGTACCCGGGAGCGGCCTGGAAGGCCAGGGCCTGCCCGTCGGACAGCTTCAGGTCCACCCACTCTCCCTGGCCCTCCACGGTGCCGCCGAGCACGGCGGCGTAGAAGCCGGCGAGGGCGTTCGGGTCGGGACAGTCCAGGACGACGACACCCAGCTTGGCGAGAGCCATGACTTCCTCCTCGAAGTCGGAGTCACCCCTTTGGGGGTTACCTGTAGAGCAGGGTAACCAGTAACGGTTACCGCATGCATCCCTATTGGCGGTAACGTCGCAGGCGTGAGTGAGAGATCCCCCGCGCCCGGGGGCCTGGCCCTGATCCAGTCCCTGGTCAACACGCTGGACATCGAGTCGGGCGTCGACTCGCTGGGCGGGGCGGAATTCGGGTTGAGGGAGGACGAACTCCCGGCTGCCCGCGAACTGCGCGAGTCCCTGCGCGCGACCTTGCTCGCCCACGCGGGCCACCCGCCGCACCGCACGGTGACCCCGCTGGGCGAGCTGCTCGCGCGGGCGCCCGTGGTGGTGACGGTCGACGCGGGCGACGGCTCGGCGGCCCTCGCCCCGGCGGACGAGGGCCCGCTGCTCTCCCGGGTCGCGGCGGCCGTCGCCCAGGCCCTCGTCGAGGGCACCTGGACCCGGCTGAAGGCCTGCGAGGCCGTCGACTGCCACTGGGCGTACTACGACCGCAGCCCGGCCGGACGCGGCCGCTGGTGCTCGATGCAGGTGTGCGGCGCCCGCGTGAAGATGCGCCGCTACCGGGCGAAGGACTGACCTACACCTACGTCTACGCCTACACCTACGTCTACGCCTCCGCCTCCGCCTCCGTCTCCTCGGTCCTGTGGTGCGCCGCCGACCGGGACCCGACCACCAGCAGACACAGCACGGCGACCCCGGCGACGATGCCGGCCAGCACCAGCAGGGGGTCGAGCGGACGGACCGACGAGGCGGCGGTCTGGGGCTGTGCCATCTGCCCCGGCTGCGGTGACTGCGGTACGGCCGCCCCGGGGGCGGCGGACGCCGACGGAGACGCCGGCATGCTCATCGTCGGCGCCTTGCTGCTCGCCGGCGTGCGGCCGGGCGAGGACGCCTGATGGTCCGCATGCCCGGTCGAGGAACCCGACGTACCGGAGGAGCCCGAGGTCCCGGAGGCGCCGGACGACGAGTCGGACGAGCCGGACGATCCCGAGTCCTCCGAGTGGTCGTGCGTGGGCGCGGCCGTCGTCGCCGGTGCCGCCGCCTTGACCGTGATCCCGGCCGTCATGTCCGGATGGACCGTGCAGTAGTAGCCGTAGGACCCGGCCGTGCCGAACGTGAAGCTCCAGCTCTCCCCCTTGTCGAGCATGGGGGAGTGGATCGAGACCGGGCCCGAGGTGGTCTTCACGTCGTGCGGTGCCGTGTCCTGGTTGGTCCAGGTGACCGTGGACCCGACGGGGACGGACAGGTTCGCGGGCGAGAAGGCGTACCCCTTCATCGCCACGCTGTACGAGGCCGCCGAGGCCTGCTGGGCAGGGAGCAGCGGCAGGGCGAGGAGGGCGAGGACGGCGGACGCGGCGGCACTGCGGGCCGTCCGCCGGGTCATGCGCCGGGCCGCCCTCACGCGAACTCCGCCGCGACGAGCAGCCGTAGCCGGGTGGCCGGGATGCGCCACGGCAGCCGGAACCCGGTGGCGCGGCGCAGCAGCCGGTACGGCAGCCGGGCGGCGCCCACCACGAGCAGCCGGTCGTCGGCCCGCTCGACCACGCGCAGCCGCAGCAGGACGGGGAAGGCGACGCCGTTCAGGTCGAGGTCGCCGGAGAGCTGGAGACGGCCGTGGGACTCGTGCACGCGCTCGGAGGTGAGCGCGGCTTCGAGGCTAGGGTCGTCGAACTCGAAGCGGAAGCGGGGGTGTTCGGCTTCGGCGAGGAGGGTCTGCGCGTCGGTGTCGGACCGGGGGTCGGACACGGTGAGGGACGCCCCGGCGAGGGTGATACGGCGGCGCCGGGTCGGCAACGGGCCGTACCAGGCGGTGAGTTCGGCGAGCGAACGGCCGGGGGCGACCGAGTACCGGCCGGGCAGGGGCAGCAACCGGCCGGTGCCGGTGCGTGAGTCCGGCGGGGGAGGGACGGTGGGCAGGGTGACGGTCGTCATCCCGGACTCCTTGGAAGCGGTTCCCGAAGCGTGGCGAAGGTGTGGAGAATGGGGAGGGCGCCGCTCCGGCCGGCTGAGCCCCGGCCGGAGCGGCGTCCCCGTTGTCGCGGATCGCGTCAGCAGTTGTTGCTGACGTAGTCCGTGGTGGGAGCGAGCAGCTGCCCGGCCCAGACGGTGTGCATCTTCACGTAGCTGTCGACGTCGAGCAGATCGGTGATCTGCTGTCCGAGCGACTCCTCCAGATGCGCCTTGTTGATGTGGTTCAGCAGCACGCTGAGCGTGCTGTCGAGCACCGAACCGCCGTCGGCGATGGCCGGCTTGAGGATGCTCTCGATCCACACCGTGTGCATCTTGATGTACGAGTCGAGCGCGAGAGCGTCCTGCACCTGCTCACCCGGCGACCGCTCCAGGTGCGCCGCGTAGAGGTGCTGGAGGATCGGCATCAGCACGTTCTGGACGCTGGCGCACTGCTCGTCGTCACCGGAGCCGCCACCGGTGCCGCCCGTGGGGGTCGGCGTGGCGGTCGGACCCGTGGTCGGAGTCGTGGTGGGCGTCGGAGTGGGAGTGGGGCCGCTCGTGGGCGGGGCCGTGGGGGTGGGGGTGGGCGTCGGCGTGGAGCCGCCTCCGCCGCCGGCCTCGACGACCTTCACCGACGCCACCATGTCCGGGTGCACCGCGCAGTAGTACTCGTACGTCCCCGCCTTGGTGAAGGTGTAGGACCACGAGTCGCCCTGCTCCAGCGTCCCGGAGTCGAACTTCACCGGGGCCTTGGTGGTCGTGACCGTGTGCGGCACGCTGTCGTGGTTGGTCCACTGGACCGTCTGGCCGACCTCGACGACGAGCTGCTTACCGTCGCCGAACTTGTTGCCCATGATGTCGACCTGATAGTCGGCCTTGGCGGCCGCAGCCGGCTGCGCCTCGGCGGCGGCAGCGGGCGCCTGAGCCGCGCCCGCGGCCTGCTCCGAGGAGCTCGTGGAGCCGGAGGCCGCGTTCAGCAGCCCGAGACTGAGTACGGCGGCCAGCGCCGCACCGAGCCCGGCGACCAGCAGGCCCCGGTTACCGGTCGGCGAACTGCGCCGCCGTTCACCGGTGTTGTTGCTCTCTTTCACTACAACTCCTTTGTGCATTGGGGGAGTTCAGCGGCCGGGGTCGGCCGTGACCAGCAGACTCGTCACGACGAGTACGACGAGGACGAGCCCCGTCTCGGCCGCAACCGAGTAACCGAAAGGCCGCACGGTCGCGGCGTCACCGCGCAGGAGCACGGCGAGATCAAGGCGCGTACGCACCCATTGGCGGCTGGCGTACGCGGCGAGGAGGACGGTCCCGAGGACGGCCGTCTTGAGGAGCAGGAGATGTCCGTACGAGCTGTGCAGCAGGGCGTCGTACGACCCCACCACCTGCCAGGCGAGCACCAGCCCCGCGGCGACGATGCCCGTGACGCTCACGGCCGCGAGCCGCGAGTAGCCCGGCACCACCGCGGCCAGCTCACCGGCCCGTCGGCGCGGCAGCACGGCCACCGTGAGCATGACCAGCCCGCCGATCCACAGCGCGGCACCGAGCAGATGGACGAAGTCGGCGACGGCACCCCAGGTGGGCTCGCTGCCCTCGGAGTTGTGGCCCGCCATACCGGTCGTCCGCAGCAGCCCGAAGGTCACCGCCAGGGCGCCCACCCGCCAGCCCGGGGAGCGGGAGGTGCCCGGCCCGCCCTGCATCAGCGCGCCCAGCACCACGGCCGCGAGCACCCACAGCAGACCGCGCGCGGCGAGCACCACGCCGGGCTCGGTGGCCAGCACGTCGGCGTACGTCTCCGGACGCAGCGCGTCCCGGAAGCCGCCGAGCGATGGGGGTCCCCCCGCGCGAGCGAAGTCGAGCGTGGGGGAGTACGCGCCCTGGAGGCCGACGGCGGCGACCGTCGACAGCAGGCCGCCGGTCCAGGCGAGCACGAGCAGCGCCCGGGCCCGCGGCTCGTGCGTGCCGCGCGGCCACAGCAGCGCGACGAAGGCCAGCCCGCCGACGAACAGCGCCAGCGACAGGTAGCCGGCCCAGCGGGCGGCGACGAGGCCCTTCCGCACCGAGGGGGAGGGTGCGGGAACGGGGGACGCGGCCTCGTCGCCGCTGGTCGTGGTGGCCGCGGCGGCCCCGCCGGAGCCGGTCGTGAAGGTGAGCCGGCCGGAGGAGGCGTGCCCGTCCTTCTCGTCGATCACCGACCAGACGACCGCGAGTTCACCGCCCACCGGGGCCGCGAGGGCGACCCGCACGCTGTCGGACCCGCCGCCCGGTGTGCGGGACACCGGGAGCCGGTTGCCGTCCATCGTCAGCACACGGACGTCGGCGAGGTCGACGGGCTCGTCGAAGGTGAGGGTGAGTCGGTCGGGGGCCTTGGCGAGCTCGGCGCCGTCCTTGGGGGAGGACGAGACCAGCCCGGTGTGGGCGGAGGCGGTCTGGGGCGCGCCGACGAGGGCGTACAGCAGCGGGGTGAGGACGAGCAGCAGCAGGGTGCGGCGGAGGTTCCGGGTCACGGCGTCGCCTCCGGCAGCGGGGAGGCGCTGATGCCGAGGAGCCCGGTGACGGAGACGGGGGCGAGCCCGACACAGGGGGAGGGCTGCGGTTCGGGCGTCTCCTCTGTGTCGCCGCCGTTCAGGAGGCCGAACACGGGCTCGGCGAGTCCGGTCAGGAGCGGCTGTACGAGGGTGACCTCGCCGTCCTCGCAGGTGTCGGCGTCGGGATCGGTCGGCGAGGGGGTGGGGGAGGTGGTGCCGGGGGCAGGGGTGGGCGAGGTCTCGTGACCGGGGTGGCCGGGGTCCCCCGTGCCGCCGGTGTGACCGCTGTGGTCGCCCTGGCCGCCGGTGCCGTAGCCGGTGTCCGCACCCGTGCCGCCGATTCCGCCGATTCCTCCGTACGACGGCAGCTCACCCGTGCCGGGGTCCTGCGCGCCGATGCCGCCGGAGCCGCCGGAGCTTCCCGGCGCGGCGGGGCTCGCCGGAGCGGTGGCCGCGGGCGGCGAGACCGGGGGAGCGGCGGCCTCGGCGGTGCCGGAGGGGGCGCCGATTCCCGAGGCGTACCCCAGCACGATGATCACCGCGCCGACGAGCGCGCCCGCCACCACTTCGTCGCGGTGGTCCCGTGGCCACTCCGCCCTACGGAACATGGGCATGTCTCACTCCTGGCATGGTCTGGTCAAAGCCGACGGAAGGTGTGGCGAATGACGACCAGTGGAGTGGAGCGTGGATTCCGCGTGACTACGCGTTTGTTAAACGGCCGTTGCCTACCTCTCTTTCGGGGGGTACCCGTTTGTGAGAACGGTCGATTCCGAATACTGCTCGAAAGGGAATCGAACTCGTGTTGATGATTTGGGGGACGGCAGGCATATGCCCGTCCCGGTCACCTTGCATGCCGTGCGGGACTTGGTTCGGGCGCAGCTCGACAAGGGGGCCGTACGCGAGGATTTCCGCGTACGGCCCCCTTGGGATCGCCGTAAATGCAACCGGGCCTTCACCGAATCCGCGAGAAATCCCGGAGTTCCGTCGAACCCGTCAGTAATTCATGGAACCAGCCTTCTGGGCCCCGAATTCCTTTCAGGCCGTCGGCCGCCCCATCGCCCGGTAACGCCACCCGGCCCGCCGCCACAGCTCCGGGTCGAGGGCGTTGCGCCCGTCCAGGATCACCCGGTCCGTGGCGACCTCGCCGAGCGCCGCCGGGTCCAGCTCGCGGAACTCGCGCCACTCGGTCAGGTGGAGGACGACGTCGGCGCCCCGTACGGCCTCGACCGCGGAGTCGGCGTACCCGAGGGTCGGGAAGAGCCGGCGGGCGTTGTCCATGCCCTTCGGGTCGTACACCGTCACCTGGCCGCCCTGGAGGTGGATCTGCCCGGCGACGTTCAGCGCGGGCGAGTCGCGGACGTCGTCCGAGTCGGGCTTGAAGGTGGCGCCGAGCACGGCGACCCGCTTGCCGAGGAAGGAACCGCCGCCCAGCACCTGCCGGGTCAGCTCCACCATCTGCCCGCGCTGGCGCATGTTGATCGAGTCGATCTCCCGCAGGAAGGTCAGCGCCTGGTCGGCACCCAGCTCTCCCGCCCGGGCCATGAACGCGCGGATGTCCTTGGGCAGACAGCCGCCCCCGAAGCCGATTCCGGCCCGCAGGAACTTCTTCCCGATCCGGTCGTCGTACCCGATGGCCTCGGCCAGCTTGGCCACATCCCCGTCCGCGGCCTCGCACACCTCCGCCATCGCGTTGATGAAGGAGATCTTGGTGGCCAGGAAGGAGTTCGCGGCCGTCTTCACCAGCTCGGCGGTCGGGAAGTCGGTGACCACGAAGGGCGTGCCCGCGGAGACAGGCGTCGCGTACACCTCGCGCAGCAGCTTCTCCGCCCGCTCGCTGCGCACGCCCACCACGATCCGGTCCGGCCGCAGTGTGTCCTGGACGGCGAAGCCCTCCCGCAGGAACTCCGGGTTCCAGGCCAGCTCGGCGTCCTCGCCGGCCGGGGAGTTCGCGGCGAGATAGCGGGCCAGCCGGTCGGCGGAGCCGACCGGGACGGTCGACTTGCCGACGACGAGCGCGGGAGCGGCCAGGTGCGGTGCGAGGGAGGCGATCGCGGATTCCACGTGCGACATGTCGGCGGCGTACTCGCCGTGCCGCTGCGGGGTGTTCACACAGACGAAGTGGATGTCACCGAACGCCGCCACCTCGGCGAAGTCCATGGTGAACCGCAGCCGCCCGCTCGACCCCTCGATCCCGGCGACGTGCTTGCGCAGCAGGTCCTCGAGCCCCGGCTCGTACATCGGGACCTCGCCCCGCTGGAGCATCTCGATCTTCTCCGGTACGACGTCCAGCCCCAGCACCTCGTACCCGAGCTCGGCCATGGCGGCGGCGTGCGTGGCGCCGAGGTAGCCGGTGCCGATCACGGTGATCTTGAGGCTCATGCGGTGCTCCCGGGGGACGACAGGGGGGTGCGTGAGGTGCGCGGGAAGAGCATAGTCGGGGCATGGGACGGCCCCTCGGCGGGCAACTTCTCTGCTGACTTTCCCGCTGTCGCCAAGCTCACGTATCACTCCCGTCGGCGGGCCCTTAAAATTTGGGTTACTTAACGGTAATTAGCGCCAGCATCACAGCGTCTTTGGAGCGTGAGAGACCTTGGCCGGATCGGCTGACTTCGACCTGTACCGCCCGTCCGAAGAGCACGACATGCTCCGCGACGCGATCCGTTCACTGGCCGAGGCGAAGATCGCGCCGTACGCCGCCGTGGTGGACGAGGAGTCCCGCTTCCCCCAGGAGGCGCTGGAGGCCCTGGTGGCGGGCGACCTGCACGCGATCCACGTGCCCGAGGAGTACGGCGGCGCGGGCGCCGACGCGCTGGCCACGGTGATCGTGATCGAGGAGGTCGCGCGCGTCTGTGCGTCCTCCTCCCTGATCCCCGCGGTGAACAAGCTCGGCTCCCTCCCCGTGATCCTCTCCGGATCCGAGGACCTGAAGAAGAAGTACATGGCCCCGCTCGCCAAGGGCGACGCGATGTTCTCGTACGCCCTCTCCGAGCCGGACGCGGGCTCCGACGCGGCCGGCATGAAGACCAAGGCCGTCCGCGACGGCGACCACTACGTACTGAACGGCGTGAAGCGCTGGATCACCAACGCGGGCGTCTCCGAGTACTACACGGTGATGGCGGTCACCGACCCCACGAAGCGCAGCAAGGGCATCTCGGCCTTCGTCGTCGAGAAGTCGGACGAGGGTGTCTCCTTCGGCGCCCCGGAGAAGAAGCTCGGCATCAAGGGCAGCCCGACCCGCGAGGTCTACCTGGACAACGTCCGCATCCCCGCGGACCGCATGATCGGCGAGGAGGGCACCGGCTTCGCCACCGCGATGAAGACCCTGGACCACACCCGCATCACGATCGCGGCCCAGGCGCTGGGCATCGCGCAGGGCGCGCTGGACTACGCCAAGGGCTACGTCCAGGAGCGCAAGCAGTTCGGCAAGCCCATCGGCGACTTCCAGGGCATCCAGTTCATGCTCGCCGACATGGCCATGAAGATCGAGGCGGCCCGCGCCCTGACGTACCAGGCTGCGGCGAAGTCCGAGCGCGTCGCCGCCGGAGGTGGAGAAGGGGACCTGACCTTCCAGGGCGCGGCGGCGAAGTGCTTCGCCTCGGACGTGGCGATGGAGGTCACCACGGATGCGGTGCAGTTGCTGGGCGGGTACGGCTACACGCGCGACTACCCGGTGGAGCGGATGATGCGTGACGCCAAGATCACGCAGATCTACGAGGGCACGAACCAGGTCCAGCGGGTCGTGATGGCGCGGAACCTGCCGTAACCCACGACCCACACCGGCTCGGCTGTGCCCCGTCGCCCTCCGCCTCGATCTTGAGGCGGAGGGCGACGGGCGTACCGTTCACGGATTCCTCCGGTCCGCCCCGTGGCGCACCCGCCCGAGCAGGCGTAGGACGGAAGGGCGGGTTCCGCCCCCCGCGGTTCCCGCCACCGGAGGAGGAACCATGCAGCAGCCCACCACGACCCAGCTCAGCAAGGAGATGCAGGACTGCATCGAGGCGTGCATGACCTGTCACAGCGCATGCGAGGAGACGATGAGCTCCTGTATGCAGAAGGGCGGACAGGCCCAGATGCAGATCATGCGGGCCCTCATCGACTGCTCCGAGACGACCCGCATGTGCTCGGACATGATGATGCGCCGCTCGACCCTCGCCACCGACATGTGCGCCCTGTGCGCCAAGGCCTGCGACGCGTGTGCCGAGGCCTGCATGTCGATGCCCGACGACCCCCAGATGGCCGCCTGCGCCGAGGCCTGCCGCCGCTGTGCCCAGACCTGCCGCGCGATGGCGGGCGCGACGATGTGACGCCGGACTGAGAAAGGCTTCAAGGGCACCCTGCAGGGTGCCCTTGGTGCGTGCCGGGGCAGGGTGGGCCCGTGGCCGACACCGAACCGCTGCCCGCCTTCCCGTACCACCCCGACCCCGTCAGCACGGGCTCCGTGGCCCCCTCGAACGCCCCGTGCGGGTGCTGCGGCCTCCGCCGCGGCTACGCCTACACCGGCCCGGTCTTCAGCGTTGCCGAACTCTCGGACTGGAGACCCCTACGCGGACTTCACGTGAGGCCGGCCGCCTAGGCGAACAGCGGCTCCAACGCCCATGCCAGATCCGCCGGTTCGCGGAAGTGCACCGGCCGCATCCCCAGTGCTGCCGCCGCCTCCACGTTCTCCTCGGTGTCGTCGACGAAGAGGCAGCGGTCGGGGCGGGTGCCGGCCAGGGACGTGGCCAGGCGGTAGATGCGGGGGTCCGGTTTGGCGAGGCCCACGCGGGCGCTGTTCACGACGTGGTCCGCGAGGTCGGTCAGGCCGAGGGCGGTGAGGTCGTCCTCCAGGCGGAGGGTGGCGTTGGTGACGAGGACGAGGGGGATCCGGACGCGGGCGCGGCGGAGGAGGGAGACGACCTCGTCGTTCGCGTGGAAGGGCGACTCCAGGAGGGCCGTGCCCAGCTCCCAGGCCGTCGCCTCGGGGACCTGGCCGGTCAGGGGCTCGGCGATCGAGCGCACCCACTCCTGGCCGTCGATCCGGCCCAGGACGAGGGGCAGAACCGTCTCCGGGGCGAAGGCGACCTTCGTGGTGGTGCCCTCGGTCAGCCCGGCGGCGCGCTCCAGGGCGTGCAGCCGGGAGGAGTCGTAGAAGCGGATCACGTTGTCGACGTCGCAGAGCACCGCGTCGAACGGTGCTCTGGCTGGTCGGGAGGGGTCACTCACTCGGAGACCGTGACCTTCTGGTCGTTGTTCAGCTCTTCGACCAGGGTCTTCACCTTCGCCTTGTCCCAGATGAGGTTGCCCCCGGAAGACCCGGAGATCGGCATGTTCATCGACTTGCCGTCGCCGCCGTTGACGCCCTTCATCGCCCAGAACATCTTGGTCAGGTCGTACAGGCCCATGTCCTTGTCGACGATCAGCGAGTCCAGGCCCGAGCCCATGGTCGGGTACAGCTTGAACGGGTTGAGGATGGTGCTCGGGGTCGCGACCTGGTTGGCGAGGGCGTTGAGGAACTTCTGCTGGTTCTTCGTCCGGTCGAGGTCGGAGCCCTGCAGCGCGTACCGGGTACGGACGAAGGCGAGCGCCTGCTCGCCGTTCAGGGTCTGCTTGCCCGCCTCGAAGTCGGCGCCGGACTTGGTGTCCTTCATGCCGCCCTTCGGGATGTCGATCTCGACGCCGCCGACCGAGTCCACGATGTTCGCGAAGCCGGCGAAGCCGATCTCCACGTAGTGGTCGATGTGCAGGCCGGTGTTGAACTCGACGGTGCGGACGAGGAGTTCGGGGCCGTCCTCCGCGTAGGCCGCGTTCAGCTTCACGTGGCGGCCGGTGCCCGGGTACGTCTTGCCGGAGTCGGAGCCCTTGAACGTCGGGATCTCCACGTCCGAGTCACGCGGCAGCGAAACCAGCGTGTCGCCGTTGCCGCCGACGTGCAGGATCATCATCGAGTCGGTGCGCTTGCCCTCGGCGGAGCCGGTGTGCAGCTTCTTCTTCTCCTCGGCGGACATCCCCGCGCGGCTGTCGGAGCCGACGATCAGGTAGTTCGTGCCCTCGCCCGCCTCCGGCCGGTCGATGACCTTGGACAGGTCGACCTCGCGGTTGAGCTTGGAGTCGGCCCAGAAGTACGTGCCGACGGTCGCCGCGACCAGCACCACCAGCACGGTGATCGAGGTCAGCTTGATCCGCCGACGCCAGTTCGGCGCGGGGCGCGGACCACGGGTGCCGGCGCCGGGGGGACCACCGGGGCCGCCGCCGTAGACCTGGCCCGTGTTGTAGCCGCTGTCGTACCCGTCGTCGTAGACGGTGTCGTCACCGCCGTTGACGTACGACGGCTGCTGCGGAACCCCGCCGTACGGCGGGGCCGGGGCGCCGGGGCCCCCGTACCCTCCCTGCCCGGGCGGAGCCGCCTGGCCGCGGCGGACCTGCCGCATGACACGGGCGCTCTCGGGCTGTGCGCCTGCGCTGCCGCGTCCGTACCGGCTGCCGCGGTTGTCGTCGGACCATGCCTCGGGCCAATCGTTCATGGGCCCCAGTGTGCAGGGCACTGCTAGGTGCCTTACAAGGTTCGTCGGAAAATAAGGGCACTGCTGTTGCGAAGCTGACACAAAATCCCGGGATGTCACCTCCGCATAAGGTGGAGGCCATGACAGATCAGGCCTCCGCCGCGGAATCGGAGACTCCGGATATCCCGGGCAAGCCGACCTCGGCCTCCCGGACCACGCTCAGCCACATCATGACCCACGCCGACACGAACCTTCTGGGCACCGTGCACGGCGGCGTGATCATGAAGCTGGTCGACGACGCGGCCGGAGCCGTGGCCGGCCGGCACAGCGGCGGGCCCGCGGTCACCGCGTCCATGGACGAGATGGCGTTCCTGGAGCCGGTCCGGGTCGGTGACCTCGTCCATGTGAAGGCCCAGGTCAACTGGACCGGCCGGACCTCGATGGAGGTCGGCGTGCGGGTGCTGGCCGAGCGCTGGAACGAGTCGAACCCGGCCACCCAGGTCGGCTCGGCCTACCTCGTCTTCGCCGCCGTCGACGCCGACGGCAGGCCCCGCCGCGTACCGCCGGTGTTCCCGGAGACCGAGCGCGACAAGCGCCGCTACCAGGAGGCCCAGATCCGCCGCACGCACCGCCTGGCCCGACGCCGGGCGATCATGGAGCTGCGGGAGCGGCGGGTGGCGGAGGGCTTCGAGGACTGAGCGCATCGGGACTGAGCGCATCGGGACTGAGTGCATCGGGACTGAGCGCATCGGGACTGAGCGCCTCCGGTCCCGGTCAGGAACCCGGGGCCCCCTACGAACACAACACCTCGTCCCCCCGCACCACCCCGAACTCCCCCTGCGCCGGATCCACCGCCCGCACCTTCCGTACCTCCCGGAAGTCCGCCCCGGCGATCACCTTCAGCGTCGCGCCGAGCCCCTTCACCGCGCGCAGCTCGCTGCCCGGCAACGCGGCGGCGAGGGACTTCGCGGAGCGGTCCCAGCGGGGGTCGTACGCGACGACCGTGCGCTTCAGCGTGCGATCGGCCGCGTTGACCGGAAGCCGGGTCGTGCGGAAGCCCGTCCCCGCCAGTGCCGCGTCCACACGCTTGCCGAGGCCGGCCGTCGCCGTGCCGTTCTCGACCTGGACGCGGATCTGCTGGGGGGCGACGTCCACGCGCAGGGCCTTGGCCTTCGGCTTGTGTACCGACAGGGGCTTGTCGTCGCGGAGGGACCGGAAGAGGCGGCCGGCCTTCTTGGCGTCCCACTTCAGCGTCGAGCCGACGCCCTTCACGGCGTACCCCATCCGCCCGATCGGCACCGTCGTGAACTCCGAGGAGGAAGGCGAGAAGTTGCGCATCGCCCGGCCGAGGTCGAGCAGTTCGTGCGTGCCGAAGCCCTTGTCGGCGCGTACGGAGCCGAGGACGGCCCGGGTGATGTCCCGGAACTTCATCGGGTTCAGCAGGATCCCGGAGGAGGTCGTGCGGTCGATCAGGGCGGCCAGGAAGCGCTGCTGGCGCTGCATCCGGCCGAGGTCGGAGGCACCGTCGACGTGGCGGGAGCGGACGTACTGGAGGGCCTGGCCGCCCTGCAGGGTGTGGGTGCCGGGCGGGAGGTCGAGGCCGGTGTACGTGTCCTTGAGCGGCTGGGCGGTGCAGATCCTGACGCCGCCGAGCACGTCGACCGTCTTCATGAAGCTGGTGAAATCGACCTCCAGGTAGTGGTCGATCTTCACGCGGGTCATGCTCTCGACGGTCCGGACGGTCAGCTGCGGGCCGCCCTCCGCGTACGCCGCGTTGAGCTTGACCGGGTGTCCGCGATGCCGTTCGCCCGTCGTCCCGTCGGTGTGGGCCGGAGTCATGGCGTACGAGTCGCGCGGCAGGCTCACCACGCTCGCCCGCTCCCGGTCCTCCGAGATGTGCACGATCATCATCGTGTCGGTGCAGTGGCAGGGGGCGCCGCCAAGCCGGTACTTCTGCCGCTCGGCCTCGGTGATCTTGTCGCGGCCGTCCGTGCCGACGAGCAGGACGTTCATGCCGTGGCCCGCCCTCGGGCGGTTCTTCATGTCCTTGAAGGCGTCGACCCGGGCGATGTCCGCGTCGAGGCTGGTGACCACCGCGTGACCGATTCCGGCCGAGGCGAGCACGACCACCGAGACGGTCGTCACCGCCCGCATGGCCCAGCGCGGCTTTTTCCGTCGTACGGGGGGCCGCGCCGACCGCTGTGGCTGCGGGCGGCGCGGGGGTCGGGCGGCTGGGGAGCGGGGCGGCGTGGGCATGGGGGGAGGACACCTCCGCGAGGGCCAAACGTGGGATCATGGGAACCGTAGGCCCATACGATCTGCGGTCCGGTGCACCGCCCCGGGCGGGGCGCGGCGCTGTCCCCCGTTCGCGGTAACGTTTGCTCCCTATGAACGCCAAGCCCGACGTGCAGCTCCCCGCCGTGTCCGTCATCATGCCCGTCCTCAACGAGGAGCGGCACCTGCGCGGAGCCGTCCAAGCGATCCTCGCGCAGGAGTACGCCGGCGAGATGGAGGTCGTGATCGCCCTCGGTCCGTCCACGGACCGTACGGACGAGATCGCGGCCGAACTCGTGCGCGAAGACCCGCGTGTACACACCGTGCCGAATCCCACCGGCCGTACGCCGGCCGCGCTGAACGCCGCGATCGGGGCCTCCCGGCACCCGATCGTCGTGCGCGTCGACGGCCACGGCATGCTCTCGCCGAACTACATCACCACCGCCGTACGGCTCCTGGAGGAGACCGGCGCGCAGAACGTCGGCGGCATCATGCACGCCGAGGGCGAGAACGACTGGGAGCACGCGGTCGCCGCCGCCATGACCTCGAGGATCGGCGTGGGCAACGCCTCCTTCCACACGGGCGGGAAGGCCGGCGAGGCCGAGACCGTGTACCTCGGGGTGTTCCGGCGCGAGGCGCTGGAGCGGCAGGGCGGGTACAACGTGGAGTTCATCCGCGCCCAGGACTGGGAGCTCAACTTCCGCATCCGGGAGGCGGGCGGGCTGATCTGGTTCTCGCCCGAGCTGAAGGTGTCGTACCGGCCCCGGCCGAGCGTGCGCGCCCTGGCCAGGCAGTACCGGGACTACGGCCGCTGGCGGCACGTCGTCGCCCGCTACCACGAGGGCTCCATCAACCTGCGCTACCTCGCCCCGCCGACCGCGGTGTGCGCGATCGTGGCGGGACTCGTCGTCGGCGTCCTGGTCACCCCGTGGGCCCTCGTGCTCCCCGGCGGCTATCTCGCGGCGATCACCCTCGGGTCCCTGCCCGCGGGCAAGGGGCTGTCGCTGAAGGCGCGGCTGCGGATCCCCGTGGCCCTCGCCACCATGCACATGTCGTGGGGCTGGGGCTTCCTGACCAGCCCGCGCTCGCTCGCCCGCAAGGTGATCGCGAGCCGGCGCCCGGCGGTGCAGGCGGACGCGCAGGAAGCGTCAGCCTGACCGTCAGGACCAGGTGAACTTCGGGTTCACGTGCATGCAGGCGTCCTCGTCGGCCCCGTTGAGCGCCTCGGCGGACTTCGGGGTCGTGTCGTCCTCCTCGGGCGCCCGGTACGCCGTACCCTCGCGCCAGTCCGCGCCCACGACGACCGTGACTCCGGAGACGTCCGTCGACCGCTCCACCGAACTCGCCGGAATCCCGAGGGACTTGGCGACCCGCTGGGCGTCGCCCTCCAGTTCGGCGCTCGGGTAGCGGACGACCGTACGGTCCTCACTGAGCGCGGAGGAGGTGTCCGCCTCCGCCTCGGTGAAGCCCTTCTCCACGAGCAGCCCGGTCACCGTGCTCGCCCGGTCGTTCGCCGCGCGGAGGGTGTCGGTGCGGGTGCCGTTCTGGACGAGGACGCCGATCTCGTCGTCGGCGGCGGCCGGGTCGCCGGAGGCGGTCGCCGAGGGAGCCGGGGTCGCCTTCTTCTCGTCCTTGCCGTCCAGCGCGATGTCCTCCCGGACGAGGCGGAACAGCTGCTCGGCGTCCTCGGTCGGCTCGACGCGGGCGCCGACGTACCGGTTGGGCATCGTGGTCATGGTGATGCGCGCCGGATCGACCCCGCGCAGCTCGTTGCTGAGGTCGTAGAGCTTCTTGACGGTGTCGAGGCCCGGGTCGACCGTGAGGGCCGCGGTGGCCTTCTCGGCGAGTTTGCGGAGCTTGTTGGGGCTGCTCAGGGTGGCGTTCTCGCGCAGGGTGCGGACCATCGAGTTCATGTACATGTGCTGGGCCTTGGCGCGGGCGAGGTCGCTGCCGTCCTCGAAGCCGTAGCGGGTGCGCAGCCACTGCAGGGCCTGCTCGCCCTTCACCGGGGTGGTGCCCTCCTTCAGCTTCAGACCGGAGCCGTGGCCCTGCCAGTCGCGCGAGAGGATGTTGGCGTCCACACAGACCGGGACCCCGCCGACGGCGTCCGCCATGGACACCACGCCCGCGAAGTCGACCATCACGAAGTGGTCGATGTGGATGCCGGTGAGCTCCTGCCAGGTGGCCACCGTGCAGCCCGGACCGCCGTGGCCGAGGCTCCGGTTGGCCATGACGCGGCCCTCGCTCGCCGAGTACACCTCGTCGTCGTCCGGGTCCGTGCACTTCGGGATCTTCACGAGGGTGTCGCGGGGCATGCTGACGACCGACATGTTGGAGCGGTCGGCGGACAGGTGCACCAGCATCTGCACGTCCGCCAGCGGCGTCGCGCCGAACGTCTCGCGGGCGCCGCCGAGTTGCTGGTTCTCCTCGGTGTCGCGGGCGTCGGAGCCGATCAGCAGGATGTTCAGCGGGGTCTGGCCGGCGGCGTTCGGCGTCGGCTCGGCGACCTTGTTGTCGCCGAGGTTGAGCTCGTCCTTCTTGATGTTGCCGTTCAGGTGCCGGTAGTAGAGGTAACCGGCGGTGGCCGAGCCGATTATCAGCACGGCGAGCGTCGCCGCGGACCAGCGCAGCAGCCGGTGGCCCCGTGGTGACCGGCGCCCGGCGCGCCCGCCGTGCAGGCCGTCGCCGGTGGTGCCGACCTCCTTGGTGGCCGGTTCGACATCCCGAACACTGTTCCGCGTCACTTCCGAGTCCTCCCCGACTACCCGCCCTCGCGCCATGGCGCGGCCCGCCGTACGTCCAGGAGACATACGACGGGCCCGTCAGGTTGCTCTATTTCGTCAACTTGCGCGTTCTGCTCGTCAACTCGCGCACTGGACCTTGTCGGCCGTGGACTTCTCCACGCCCGGCGTCTCGGCCGAGGCGGAGTTGATTTTCACGCCCGCGCCCCTGAAATCCTTGCCCAGGATCAGGGTCATCGTCGGCTGTCCCTGGGAGTTGGTCACACTCTCGCCCGGCTTCATCGCCGAGCCCGAGAGGCCCATGATGTCGGCCAGCCGGCGGGCCTGGTCGGCCTGGTCGGGCGCGTACTCGAGGGTCGTCTTCGCCTGGTCGGCGTCCGCGTTGCCCGCGTTCTCGGACTTCACGACGCCCGCGCTGTTCTGCAGCCAGTCCAGCTGGTTCTGCGCGCTGCCGGACGCGGCACCGCCGTTGAAGACCTGGACCCGCACCTCGGAGGCGTCCGCCTTGGTGCCCTTGAGGCGGGCGGCCACCGCGGCGGCCTCCTTCTTCTGCTGCGCCTTGACCTCGGTGAACGAGATGTCGTTCTGGATCATGTCGAAGACCTGGGGCGCCCTGGTCTTGTCGACGATCACCGTCGCCTTGATCTTCTCGGTGGGGTTGTCCACCACCGGGATCGTGGCGAAGGTGATGTTCTTGGTGGGCACCTTCTTCAGTTCCAGGGCCACGTCCTTGAGCGTGCCGACCTTGCCGATCGCGGTGTCCACGGTGAGGGCATTGGTGGCGGCCTCGGCCAGCTTCAGCAGTTTCGTGGGGTTGGTGAGGGTGTCGCCGGAGGACATCTTGCGTATCAGCGAACCCAGGAACTGCTGCTGCACCTTGATGCGGTCCAGGTCGCCCTGGTTGCCGAAGCTGTGCCGGGTGCGCAGGAAGGCCAGGGCCCGCTCGCCCTCGACCTTGGACTCGCCCTTGGGCAGGACGAGCTTGGACTCCTTGTCGTTGACAGCCTTCGTCACGCACACCTCGACGCCGTCCACCGCTGTCGTCAGCGTCTTGACCGCGTTGAAGTCGGCCATCATGAAGTGGTCCGGCTGGATGCCGGTGGCCTCCTTGACCGTCCGCATGGTGCAGCCCGCGTCCCGGCCGCTCTCGCCGAGGCTCCGGTTGAAGCGGACGCCCTGCTGTCCCTGGACGGTCGCCTTGGTGCCGTCGTCCTTCTTGGCCTGGCACTCCGGGATGTTGACGATCAGATCGCGCGGGATGCTCAGCGCGGTCGCGTTGGAGCGGTCCTTGGAGACGTGCAGCAGGATCGTGGTGTCGGCGTGGCCGACGCTGCCCGCGTCGCCGTAGCCCTCGTTGCCCTCGCCGGTGCGCTTGTCGGTGCCGATGACGAGGATGTTGAACGCCTCGTCCTTCTTGAAGCTGCTGGCGCCCGCGTCACCGACGTCCGTCGTCTTGACGTTCCCCTCGAGGTGCTTGAGGTAGAAGTAGCCGGCGCCCACGGTGGCGACCAGGACGAACGCCATGCCGCCACCGGTCCACAACAGGGCCTTCTTCGCCCCGGACTTCTTCTTGACCGGCCGGCGTCCGCGCCTGCCCGGCAGCGGCTCCTCGGGGGCGGGGCCGCGTCTGCGCGGGGGCGGTACCTCACGGCCGGGGGCCGCCGGCGGTGCCGTACGGCCGCCCCGGGGCTGGGGAACGGTCCGGCGCGGTGCGGCGGGCGTCAACCGCAGTTCGTATTCGCCGGTGTTCGGATTGAGTACCCACTGGTCTGCGGGGTCGATGTGCTCCGCCCGCTCACGGCCTGGTGCGTCCAAGGTTGTCCGAATCCTCCGTCAGGGCCACACGGCGCCTTCCCCCATGGATCGCTCACACTATCCGCACGGTTCGGCGTCGAGTGAACTTTCCCGGGTTTCTATTGAAAGGGAGTTCGACCGCGCGGCAGGGCCGAAGGGCGGGACCGCGCGGCCGGGTTCTACCATTGATACGGCGGGTACACGTCCATGCACTTACCGGTGTCGGATCCGTTGATGGCGTCGGAATTGCTCGGCAGATCCCCGGCCTGAGGCGTCTTCTGCTTCGGATAGGCCGTGCCGGAACGCCAGTCGGCGCCGACGACGACGGTGACTCCGGACACGTCCGCGGACTTCTGCACGGAACTCACCGGGATCCCCAGGGACTTGGCCACCGCCTGGGCGTCCCCCGCCAGTTCGGCGCTCGGGTAGCGCACGAGGGTCCGCGCCTCGGCGAGCGCCGCCGAGGTGTCCGTCGTCGCCTTGGCGAACCCCTTGCCCACGAGTGCCCCGGCGATGTCCCTCGCCCGGCCGCTGACCGGGCCGAGGGTGGCGGACCGCGTGGCGTTCTGCACCAGGACGCCGATCTCGTCGTCGGCCGCGGCGGGGTCGTCGGTGGTCCGGCCGGCGCTCGCCGTACTCGCCGGACTCGCCGGCTTGGCGTCCGCCTTGGCGCCCTTGTCGTCGAAGGGCACGTCGTCGCGGAGCATCGCCCACATCTTCTCGGCGTCGGCCCCGGCCGGCAGCAGGTGGTTGGCGTCCTCGTTGTCCGCGACGGTCGGCATCGTCGTCATGGTGATGCGGTCCGTGGGCACCGTCTTGAGCTGCATACCGAGGTCGTACAGCTTCTTGACCGTGCCGAGTTCCTCGGAGACCGTCAGGGAGTTGGTGGCCGCCTCGGCGAGGTCCATCAGCCGGCCGCCGTCGGTGAAGACGTTCTGGCTCTTCAGCGTGCGGATCATCGAGTTCATGTACATGTGCTGGGCGCGGGCCCGCAGCGGGTCGCTGCCCCAGGCGTGCCGGGTGCGCAGCCACTCCAGGGCCTGCTTGCCCTTGACCTTCTTCCTGCCGGCCGTCATCTTCAGGCCGGAGCCGCCGGGCACGTTCGGCCGCGCGCGGTCCCACACGTTCTGGTTCACACAGACCTCGACGCCGCCGATGGCGTCCGCCATGCTCACCACGCCCGCGAAGTCGATCGTCATCCAGTGGTCGATGTAGATGCCGGTGAGGTTCTCCCAGGTGGCCAGCGTGCAGCCGGCGCCGCCGCGGCCCAGCGTGGTGTTGATGATCTCGTTGGTCGCCGGGTACGTCTCGTCGCTGTCCGGGTCCTTGCACGCCGGGATGTCGACCCGGGTGTCACGCGGGATGCTCACGACCGCGGCGCTCTTGCGGTCCGCGGACAGGTGGATGAGCATCTGCACGTCGGCCAGCGGCGGGTTGCCGCGGGTGTCCCGGCCACCGCCGAGCGCCACGTTCGCGTCGGACTTACGGCTGTCCGAGCCGATCAGCAGGATGTTCAGCGGCGTCTGCCCGGCCGCGTTCGGCTCGGTCTTGCGCGCCTTGGAGTCGGCGTTGGTGCGCCGGCCCTTCTCGATGTTGCCGTTGAGGTGCTGGTAGTAGAGGTATCCGGCGCCGGCCGTGCCGAGTATCAGCACCGCGAGGGCCGTCGCGGACCAGCGCAGCACCCGGTGCCTGCGCCTGGCCTGCCGTCGCCGGCCGCGCCGCCCGCCGTGCCCGCCGCCGGAGGAGGGTCTGCCGGAGCCGTCCCCGTCGTCCCCACGACGGCCGCCCTCCTGCCCCGCCCCACTCGCGCGCCGGACGCCCGGTCGCGTTTCCTTCCCGTGCACACTGCTGTGCGTCATCCCCAGTTCCCCCTACCCTCGCGCCGTCGACGGGCCTGCCTTACGCCCCGTTGGACGTAAGCCGGGCCCCTCAGGTCACTTGGCGCACTCGACCTTGTCCGCGGTGGACTGCTGAACCCCCTCCGGCGCCTTCGTCGGAGCGGTGAGCGACACGCCCGCGCCCTTGAAGTCCTTGCCCAGGGTCAACGTCATCGTCGGCAGGCCCTGGGAGTTGGTCACGCTGTCGCCCGGCTTCATCGCCGAGCCGGACAGGCCCATGATGGCGGCCAGCCGGCGGGCCTGGTCGGCCTGGTCGGGAGCGTACTCGAGGGTCGTCTTCGCCAGCTCGGCGTCCGCGTTGCCCGCGTTCTCCGACTTCAGCACGCCCTCTTCGTTCTGCAGGTACTCCAGCTCCGCCTGCGCGCTGCCGGCCTCCGCACCGCCGTTGAGGATGCGCACCCGCACCTCGGAGGCGTCCGCCTTGGTGCCCTTCAGCCGGGCGGCCACGGCGGCGGCCTCCTTCTTCTTCTGCGCCTTGACCTCGGTGAACGACACGTCGTTCTTGATCATGTCGAAGACCTGCGGCGCCGAGTTCGGGTTGACCACGACGGTCGCCTTGACCTTCTCCGCCGGGTTGTCGATCACCGGGACCGTGGTGAACGTCAGGTTCTTGACGTTGAGCTTGCCCAGCTCCAGACCCAGGTCCTTCAGCTTGTTGATGCTGTCCAGCTGGGAGTCGACGGTCAGCGCCTTCGTCCCCGCCTCGGCCAGCTTGATCATCTTCGCCGGGTTGGTCAGCGTGTCGTTGGACTTCAGCTTGCGCATCAGCGCGCTGAGGAACTGCTGCTGCAGCGTGATCCGGCTCAGGTCGCCGCCGAACCCGACCGCGTGCCGGGTGCGCACGAACGCGAGCGCCGTCTCGCCCGAGATGTGCTGCGTCCCCTTCTTCAGGTTGAGGTGCGAGTCCGGGTCGTTTATGTCCTTGGCGAGACACACGTCGACCCCGCCGACCGCCGTGGTCAGCGTCTTGACCGCGTTGAAGTCGGCGACCATGAAGTTGTCGGGGGTGACCCCGGTCAGCTCGGTCACGGTCCGCATCGTGCAGCTGGGCGTACGGTCGTCCTGGCCGAGGCTGGTGTTGAAGCGGACGCCCGTCGAGCCCGAGATGATCTCCTTCGTGCCGTCCTTCTGCGTGGTCGGGCAGTCGGGGATGTCGACGATCAGATCGCGGGGGATGCTGAGCGCGGTCGCGTTCGAGCGGTCCTTGGAGACGTGCAGCAGGATCGTGGTGTCGGCGTGACCGACGCTGCCCGCGTCGCCGTACCCCTCGTTGCCCGAGCCGGTGCGCTTGTCCGTGCCGATCAACAGGATGTTGATCGCCTTGTCCTTCTGGAAGCCACCGGTGCTCGCGCCGTCGTCGGCGACGGACGTGATGTTGCCGTTGAGGTGCTCGATGTAGAGGTACCCGGCGCCCGCCGCGGCCACCAGCACGAACGCCATCGTGCCGCCGGTCCACAGCAGGGCCTTCTTCGCCTTGGACTTCTTCGCCGGCCGCCGGCCGCGCCGCCCCGGCAACGGCTCCTCGGGCACGCCCCGGCGCCTGCGCGGCGGCGGCACGTCACGGCCGGGAGCCGCAGGGGCCGCTGGGGAAGCCGTACGACCGCGTGGCGGGGCACCCGCCCTGTCGGTGACCGATCTACGGGGCCCGGGAACGGCCGACCGCGGTGACTGCGGCGACCGCGGTGACTGCGGTGCGGAAGGGGTCAGTCGCAGTTCGTATTCGCCTGTGTTCGGGTTGAGCACCCACTGGTCTGCGGGGTCGATGTCGTCCGCCCGCCCACGGCCTTGCGCGTCCACGGTTGTCTGAACCCTCCGTCGGGGCCACGCGGCGCCTTCCCCTCCAAGGCGCTCGGGTCTCGGTCACACAGTGCTCGACCCCAGGACAGACCCATGGCCGGTGGCACCGGATCGCTCACACTAACCGGCTTGTTCGGCTCCGAGCGACGCCGGTGATTAATTCCACGTCACTACAACCGGGCAATCCGCCCATTTACCCGGGAGACTGTGTGTCACCTTGGCGAACGCTTTACGCGCACGCGTCCTCGGCCGCCGTGTTCCCGGGGAAGGTCGGCGCGGGCGAATTGACGGCGGAAGGTTCACCGGACCCTTCGCCGTCCGCCTTCTGGCTCCCCTCCCCGTCCGCGCTCTCGTCGCTTTCCTCGTCGTTCTCGGCCGGATTGCGGCTTTTGGTCGCCGAGTCCGCAGGAGCCGCCGAGTTCCGCGGAGCCTTTTCCGTGACCTCCACCGGCGCGTCCGAGCGCAGCCGCTCGAACAACCTTTCCGCTTCGGGCTCCACGAGCTGGTCACGATTGGCGTTGTAGACGTACGACTCTCTCGGCACTGTAAGGAATTGCACACGTTCGGTGGGGATGTCGCGCAGCCCGCGCACGAGTTCGTACAAACCACGCAGGCTCGCCAGATCCGGGTCGGTCGTCAGCGACGAAGTGGCCGCGTCAAGGACCGGATAGAGCTTCACCGGATTCAGCAGTACGTCATTGCTCTGCACCTTGTTGACCAGCGCCCCCAGGAACCGCTGCTGCCGGTCCATCCGGTCGGTGTCACTGCCGTTGCCCAGCGTCTTGCGGGCCCGCACATACCCGAGGGCCTGCTCGCCGTCGAGCGTCACCCGCCCCGCCGGGAGCCTCAGCTTGGCGGCCTTGTCGCGGATCGGCTCGGCCAGGCACACCTCGACGCCGTCGACCGCGTCGACCATGTCCTTGAACCCGTGGAAGTCGACGACCATGTGGTGGTCGATACGGATGTTCGTCAGCCGCTCCACGGTCCGGATCGTGCAGGCTGAACCCCCCACCTGGAACGCGTAGTTGAACATCGTGAACATGGGCTCGCTCCGGCTGCCGTCGGGCCGTAGGCACCCCGGCACGTCCACCATCAGATCCCGCGGCAACGACACCGCGGTGGCACTGCCCCGCCCCGCCGCCAGATGCAACAGGATCGTGGTGTCGGACCGCTCGGTCCCCGAGTCCCGCCCGTAGCGCCGGTTCTCGTCCCCGGACCGCGAGTCCGACCCGATCACCAGAATGTTCTGCGCCCCCCGCACCAGCGAGGTCGGCCGCTCCTTCTCGTACCGCGCCAGCTCGGCCGCCGCCGCCTTGTCCGACGTGATGTTCCCGTCCAGCTTCGCGTAGACGGCCCACCCGGCCCCGCCGGCCGCGAGCAGCACGACCACGACGCCAACCCCGGCCCCGCGCACCCACCGCCGCCGACGCCGCCGTATCAGCCCGCCACCGGTCGCCGAGGCCCCCGCCCCCGGCCCGAGCGCTCGGGAGGGCGCGGAAGGCGCGCCTGCGGTGTCGGTCACGTGGGCATCCACCCCTCACGGCGTACGAGCGTGTCGTGCGAGCTGCTCCTACGACCATGGCGTGGATGGGGGGTCGGGGGGTGGGTGGAGGGGGCCGAACGGGGGAGGGGCGGTGGCTCAGGGCGAGGGTGACTTCTTGGCAGACCGAGTCGGGTGGTGGGTGGGCACAGGCCGGGGGTCTGGGGGCGGAGCCCCCAGGAGTGCCCGCGCCAGCGCCGGGTCCCGGCGAAACGGTCGCCGCCTACCGGGCCGTAGCCGACACCCGCTCACTCTCGATCCGCTTGGCCAGCGCCTCCTCGCCCAGCTGATCCAGGTTCCGGCACAACACCACGGACCCCCCGGCCGCCAGCGGCGCGTACAACCCCGCGTTCAACCCCTCCCACGTGTCGTACGGCAGAGCGGACAGCAGCCGCGACCCGGGCCCCGTCAGCCCCACCCCCGTCGCCTCCGCCCGAGCCCGCTCCACAACCTCCGCCGCGCTGAACTCCCGCCCGGCCACGATCAACGCCGGCGCCTCGGGATCCACCGGCGCGAACGGCACGAACCGGTCCCCCTGACTCGGCACCTCGACGGCATAGTCGGCGAACCCGGCCGGCGGCTGCGGAAACCGTCCGCCGAGCGGCCGCAGGGCCAGCGCGACCCGCTCCCCGGAGCACGCCCGCGCCGCCTCCAGCGAATCCGGCCCGCTCACCACCACGTCGGCAACCGCCGGATCACCGCCCACGTCGGCGATCACCCCCACCGACGAACACGCCAGCAGCCACACCGCCGTCTGCCAGTGCGCGGGCAGCAGCAGCGCGACCCGGTCGCCGGGTCCCGCGGCGAGGTCGCCCTGGAGGAGGTTCGAGGTCTTGGCCACCCAATTGGCGAAGGTGGCCACGGACAATTCGACACGTTCGCCCGTGGCATCGTCGTAGAAGGTCACCAGGGGGCGTCCGGGGTCCGCGGCGAGCGCGGAACGCAGCAGGTCGGCAGGGGTGCGATCGGTGGCGTTCACCCGAAGAAGCGTACGCGGGCCCGCGATCGCGCACCGGCCGGCGGGGCCACGGATCGCCGCCGGTCCGCCACCGGTTCGGGGGAACGCCGCCCAACGGCCCGTCAATTCCCCGATGGACAGATATGTATGACTATGTCCAAGATCAGGGGCATGCGTGGATTCCTTGCTTCCTCGATCGGCGTCACCTGCGCGGCCGCTCTGGCCCTTCCGCTGACCCCGCCCGCTGCCGCGGCAAGCCCGCCGGCCACGGAGACCGTGCTGTCGGCGAGAGCGCCGACGGCGAACACCCCGGCCAGGACGAACCCGTCCGTCAAGACGAACCCGTCCGTCAAGACGAACCCGTCCGTCAAGACGAACCCGTCCGTCAAGACGAACACCCCGGCCAAGGCACCCGCACCGGCCCAACCGCCCACGAGACCCGCCCCGGCCGCGGAAGCGCCCGGCAGCACCCAGTCGCTGCCCCTCGCGCCCCTCACCCACCCCGACCGAACCCTCGCCCCCACCGCCGAACAGGGCCTGCCCCGCCAGGACGTACGGCACTTCTCACTCGTCGGCGTGATCTGGGACGACCCGGACGTCGAACTGCACGGCCGCGTCCAGGTCCGTACCCGCGCCGCCGGCACCGGCACCTGGTCCGGCTGGCAGGACGTCGACACCCACAACGCCGACCACGCGGCCGACCCTGACACCGCCGAGCGCACCTCGGGCCGGGTACGCGGCGCGACCGCACCGCTGTGGGTGGGCGACTCGGACGGCGTGGAGGTACGCGTCCGCGCGGACGCCGGGGCCCACGACCACCGGGTCGAGGAGACCGCCCGCGGCCCCCGTACGGTGACGGCCGGCTCTCCGCTCCCCTCCGGTATGCGCCTCGAACTGGTCGACCCCGGCGCCCCGCCCGAGGCGGCTCCGGACGTCACCGCCGACGCTGCCCGCGCCCGCGGCCTCGCCCCGACCGCCGAACCGGTCGCGGCCCTCGCCGCCGTGGACGCCTCCGCCGCCAACGCCGGCCTGGCCCCCTTCGGCGCCACCGAGATCCCGGAACTCACCCGGAGCCGGACCGAGCGGGAGCTGTTCAGCCTCAGAACCGCCGAGCTGACGCGGGAGCAGCGGGCGAAGCCGAAGATCGGCCCGCGCCCGCGCATCGTCACCCGGCGCGGCTGGGGCGCGAACGAGGGCCTGCGGGAGCGGAGGTTCGTCTACACGAAGAAGGTCAAGGCGGCCTTCGTGCACCACACGGCCTCCGGCAACGGGTACCGGTGCGCCCAGGCTCCCTCAGTCATTCGCGGTATCTACCGCTACCACGTCCTGAGCATGGGCTGGCGCGACATCGGCTACAACTTCCTCGTCGACAAGTGCGGAAACATCTACGAGGGGCGTGCGGGGGGCGTGGCGAAGCCGGTCCTGGGCGCCCACACGCTGGGTTTCAACACCAACAGCATGGGGATCGCCGTCCTCGGCACCTTCGGCTCCACCAAGCCGTCCGCCTCCGCGGTGAAGGGCATCGCCCGGCTCACCGCGTGGAAACTCGGCCTGCACGGTGCCAATCCGCGCGGAAAGACATACCTGAAGTCGGGCGGTGGCAATCTGTACCGCAAGGGAAAGAACGTACGACTGAATGTGATCTCCGGTCACCGGGACGGCTTCCCAACGGCCTGTCCGGGCCGGCAGCTCTACCGCAAGCTCGGTACGACCCGTTCGACGGCGGCCCGCTACCAGGGCCGATAAGCCGGACCAGGGCTGAGGGAGCAGCCGTAGGACGACACATGCACCGCCGTCGGGGGGCAGGGGCGGAACGCCGCACGGCCATCGAAGGCACCGCACAACGGTCTGCATACACTGGCCGGCCGAAAGAGAGTTCGGCCGGTCCTGGCAGGAAGCAGAGACGACAGGTGACTGAAGCGATACTCCTGGTCGGCGGCAAGGGCACGCGGCTGCGTCCGCTCACGGTGCACACACCGAAGCCCATGGTCCGCGCGGCCGGGGTCCCGTTCCTCACGCATCAGTTGGCGAGAGCGAGAGCGGCGGGCGTCGACCACATCGTGCTCGCCACCTCCTACCTGGCCGAGGTCTTCGAACCGTACTTCGGCGACGGCTCCTCCCTCGGACTCCACATCGAGTACGTCACGGAGGACGAGCCCCTCGGTACGGGCGGCGCGATCCGCAACGTCGCCTCCCGCCTCCACTCGGCCCCCGACGACCCGGTCCTGATCTTCAACGGCGACATCCTGACGGGCCTGGACATCAGGGCGCTGGTGGAGACGCACGAGCGGACCGCCGCGGACGTCTCCCTCCACCTCACGCAGGTCACCGACCCGCGCGCCTACGGTCTGGTCCCCACGGACGAGACGGGCAGGGTCCTGGCGTTCCTGGAGAAGCCGCAGACCCCCGAGGAGATCGTCACCGACCAGATCAACGCGGGGGCGTACGTCTTCCGCCGCTCGGTCATCGACACGATCCCGCACGGCCGCCCGGTCTCCGTCGAGCGCGAGACCTTCCCCGGCCTCCTGGCGGCCGGAGCCCACCTCCAGGGCATGGTCGACTCGACGTACTGGCTGGACCTCGGCACCCCGGCCGCCTTCGTCCGCGGCTCCGCCGACCTCGTCCTGGGCCGTGCCCCGTCCCCCGCGATCCCCGGCCGCTGCGGCGACCGCCTGGTCCTCCCGACGGCACGGGTCGCCCCCGACGCGAAGCTCACCGGCGGCACGGTGGTCGGCGAGGGCGCCTTCGTCGCCGAGGGCGCGCGCATCTTCGGCAGCACGATCCTCCCGGGCGCCGTCATCGAACCCGGCGCCGTCATCACCGACTCCCTCGTCGGCACCCGGGCCCGCGTCGGCGAACGCTCCGTCCTCACCGGCACGGTCATCGGCGACGGCGCCGTCATAGGCCCCGACAACGAACTCCGCGACGGCATCCGCATCTGGTGCAACGCCCAAATCCCAGCGGGAGCGGTCCGCTTCTCCTCGGACCAGTAGGGGCGACGAGAAGAGCAAGGGGGAGGCTGATGGTCCCTCACCCAGGGTGAACAACCGCTTACGCAACGGGTGATAGAGTTGCGACGTGCTGAGCGAGAACCAAGCCAGTGCAGCAACCTCCGTTCTTCGGGGAAACCGGGCTGGTTCCAACCCGGCTGGTGTTGATTGCGTAAGCTTGTTTGTTCGCTGAACGGCCGAGCTGCATGAGTCAGGAATCCCCCTCGCCTGCCGAGGGCGAGGGTTCAAAACCGCCCGATGTCCCACTGGGGCATCCGGGGTGCTCGCCGAGGCGGCGTGCGCCCGCCTAGCAGGATCAGCCGGGCAGCCCTATGGCGCTGCCCGGCATAGGGCTCCAGCAGCTCCAGCATCACGGAGTCATCCGCATCCCGATCCCCGGCAAGCGCCCACCCCACGATCCCGGGCAGATGCAGATCCCCCACCGTCACGGCATCCGCCGCCCCATGACTCCGCTGCACCACCTCCGCCGACGTCCACGGCCCGACCCCCGGCACGACCTCCAACCGAGCCCGCGCCTGAGCCGGCGGCATCAGCACCGCTTCCTCCATGCGCCCCGCCACCCGGACGGCCCGCAGAATCGTCGACGCCCGCTTGTTGTCGACCCCGGCCCGATGCCACTCCCACGACGGAATCAACGCCCAGGTCCGAGGCGCCGGCATCACCCACAGCCGCCCACCCGCCGCAGGCCCCGGCGCCGGCTCCCCGAACTTCCGCACCAGCGACCGCCACGCCCGATACGCCTCGTCGGTCGTGACCTTCTGCTCCAGAATCGACGGGATCAACGACTCCAGCACCAGCCCGGTCCGCGTCAACCGCAGCCCCGGCCGCCGATGCCACGCCCGCGCCACCACCCGGTGCCGAGGAGCGAACACGGCCGGATCGTCATCGGCCCCGAGCAACCCCGGCAACCGCTCCAACAGCCACTCGGCCCCCGGCCCCCACGCCTCGCCCCGAACCGCACCACCCACCGCGGCGACCCGCAGCGTCCCCGGCCCGGCAGGAGTGAGACTGGCCCGCCACACGGACCCGTCCGGCATGGCCCGGAACGTCGGATCCCCGGGCCCCCGCCGCAGCGGCCCGAGCACCAGCCCGAGCTCGAGCGGCCCGTCCGGCACATACGTCCGCACCAGCCCCGGCGCCTGCGCCTGCCGCGGCACGCCCCGCGCCGCGGGCACCCCGACCTCCCCGCCGCGCACAGTCGTACGCGTGGGCCGGGGAGCGAATCGTCCTGCCACGAATGAGCTCCCGGAGAAGTCGGAGGTGTCCTGGCCGCCCTACGAGACCAGACCGCCTTACGAGCCCAGACTGCCCTACGAACCCCGGCTGCCCTACGGGACCAGGCTGCCGTACGGGACCAGGCAGCCGTACGAGAACAGGCGGCGCCACGAGACTAGGCGGCGCCACGAGACTAGGCGGCCCTACGAGACTATGCGGCCGCACGACGCCCCAGCGCCCGTATGACCAGACTCACCGCACCTCGATGAACGCCCCGGCCTCCCGCTCCGGCCGAGCCCGAGGTTCCTCCGCCGGATGCCCCACCGCCACGGCCCCCATCGGATCCCATCCCTCCGGCAGCCCCAGCACGTCCCTGACCACGTCCCGGCAGAACATCGTGGACGACACCCACGCCGACCCCAGCCGCTCCCCGGCCAGCGCGACGAGGAAGTTCTGCACACCGGCCCCCGCGGCGACCACGAACATCTCCCGCTCGGCAGCGTCCCGCCGCGGATCGCCGTACGTGTGCGACCCGTCCATCACAAGACAGGGCACCACCAGATACGGCGCCTTTCGCAGCACATCCCCCCGCCGCACGCGCTTGCCGATCGACTCCTCGCTCTTCCCGTCCCGCCGCAGATCCGCGACCCAGGCGTCGCGCATGGCGTCCAACAGCTCGCTCCGCGCACCCTGCGACTCCAGCAGCACGAACCGCCACGGCGTCGTGTGGTGCGGCGCCGGCGCGGTGACCGCCGCGGCCACGGCCCGTCGTACGGCGCCCGGGTCGACGGGCTCGTCGGTGAAGGCGCGTACGGTACGGCGCTGGGTGACCGCCTCCCGTACCGCCTCCGAGGTCCCCAGCCGGAACATGTCGTCGCGCGCACCGCGCACCATGGCCTGCGCCCCCTCCCCGTGCTCCTCCGCCACCACGTGTGACAGCCCGCGCACCACGGCGACGGGCAGCCCGGCGGTCTTGCCCTTGACCAGATCACCGGCCGCGGCCAGCTCGTCCGCCGTCGCGACGACCGTCGCGCTGAGCGGATTGCCGTACGCGTCCGTGCCTCCGCGCAGATCGTCCAGCACCCGCACGCCGGCGGCGCCGATCGCGACATCCGTGAGCCCCGTGCGCCAGGGCCGCCCGAACGTGTCCGTCACGACGACCCCGACATCGACCCCCAGGGCATCGCGCAGCCCCTCCCGGATCGCTCGCGCGGACGCGTCCGGGTCCTCGGGCAGCAACAGCACGGTCCCGGAAGGGGTGTTGGAGGCGTCGACCCCGGCGGCGGCCATCACGAGCCCTTGCCGGTTCTCCACGATCCGCAGCGCACCGCGTCTGGCCACCACCCGCACGGTCTCGGCGTCGATCGCGGCCTCCCGGTCGGCCGCCTGGACGATCCGGCCCTCTGCCTTGGACACGATCTTGGAGGTGACGAGCAGCACGTCCCCGTCCGCCAGACCTGGCTCGGCGGCGGCAATCAGCTTGCCGAGATCGTCCCCCTGCTGCACCTCGGGCAGCCCGGGCACCGCCCAGACCCGAAAACCGTCGACAGGCACGCCGCTCAAATCGCCCGCACCTCCTCCGCCAGCGCCAGCGCCTCACGCGCCATCTGCGCGGCCGCGTCCACGTCGGTCATCATCAGCGGTACGGCACGGCACCGGATCCCGGCGGCCTCCACCCGCGCCACCACGCCCGCGTCCACGGTGTCGACCAGCCAGCCGTCCAGCAGTCCCGAGCCGTAGTGCTCGGCGACCGCCGCGGCCGTCGACTCGACGCCCACCGCCGCGAGTACCTTGTCGGCCATCCCGCGCACGGGCGCGTCCCCGACGATCGGGGACAGCCCGACCACCGGCACTCCGGCATCGGCGATCGCCTCCCGGATGCCGGGCACGGCGAGGATGGTGCCGATGGACACGACCGGGTTGGACGGCGGGAACAGCACGATGTCCGCCTCGGCGATCGCCTCCAGGACGCCCGGCGCCGGCTTCGACTGCTCCGCACCCACCGGCACGATCGCCTCGGCCGGCACGGAGGCCCGCAGCCGCACCCAGTACTCCTGGAAGTGGACCGCCTTGCGCTCCCCGTCGACCTCGACGGCGACATGCGTCTCGACCCGGTCGTCGGTCATGGGGATCAGCCGTACGCCCGGCTTCCACCGGTCGCACAGCGCCTCGGTCACCGCGCTCAGCGGATACCCGGCGCCGATCATCTGCGTCCGCACGATGTGCGTCGCGAAGTCCCGGTCGCCGAGCCCGAACCACTCGGGCCCTACGCCGTACGCCGCGAGCTCCTCCTTGAGGTGGAAGGTCTCCTCGGCACGCCCCCAGCCCTGCTCCTCGTTGATGCCCCCGCCGAGCGTGTACATCACCGTGTCGAGGTCCGGGCAGACCTTCAGCCCGAAGAGGTGGATGTCGTCCCCGGTGTTGCCGATGACCGTGACGTCCGCGTCCGGCGCGGCCTGCTTCAGACCGCGCAGGAACCGGGCACCACCGATGCCGCCTGCCAGAACCACAATGCGCATGGGAGCAAGTCTTACAGGCGGGTACGACAACGCGTCAGGCGGTTACGACGTCCGCCTCGTCGTACGTGGCCGGGGCCGAGCACTGGGGCGCGTGCATCGGCATCTCGGTCAGGCCCGGGTAGTAGACGTGCAGGCTTACGGCCGGCTCCAGTGTGTCGTTGACCACCTCGTGCACATACCCCGGCGCGAACACCCGCTGAGCCCCCGCCTCCAACGCGTGCGTGCCCCGCCCGGTCCGCTCGGTCAGCGTTCCGTCGAGCACGGTCAGGACACCGGAGGAGCGGCCGTGGTCGTGCGGTCCGCTGCCCTGTCCGGGCACCCAGGACAGCAGCCAGACCTCGTAGCCGGGGCCGGTACGCAGCCGGTGGTACCAGCGGGTGGTCGCGTCGTACCGGACGAGGTGCTCCCACTGGGCGCGGTCGGCCGCGATGGAGCGGGCCAGCCCGACGAACTCGGCGACAGTGGCCGGGTGCTCGCGCGGGGGCTGGAGCAGGTGCGGGACTTCGAGGATGTCGCCGGCGATCTGGAGGTCGCTGTCGCTGTTCATGGAGTGCGGTGTTCCTCGGCGGAAGAGTGTGGGGGGTGGCTGGGTGTCACGTACCGTCCGCCCGGGTCGCGGGGGGACAGAGATGCCCTGGTCCGGGCGGGGGGAACAAGCAGCCGAGTCGCGGTGGACTCAGAGGCAGCCGGAGCGCGCTTGGCTCAACAGCTGGGACAGCAACAACAGCTACAGCGAGCGCGGGCAGCACCGAGGGACCCGGCGGAGCGGGTCGAGGTGAGTGCCAAGTTCGCGAGCATGCCCACAAGGACAGCGGCTCACACCTCCACTGTCAACTCGACGACCGATATGTGGGACATGTTTCACCTCATCCGGTTCATCTCCCAGGTGAAAGGTTTGTTCATGTGCCCACCGGGACACATGGCGCACAACCGGGCGCACGGTCCTCGGAACGAGATCGAACTCCTGGGCGTCCTTCTCCGTACAGGCCCCAAGGCGCGGTGCGGGAACGGAGTCCCACAAGGGTCTCGTCTGCTTGTCAAGGTTTATGCCGATTTGAACACTTTCCGCTAGGCCTTGGTTCCGCAGAGTGAATAAGGGGCCCAATAGCAGATCTCGGCTTGACTCGCCCGGAGCAGCACACTTGTAATTTCACTCGTGTCGTTCAGCCGAAATCGGTACGGCTACATCACGGGGACGCGAAAGACAGACGAGGGGCGCACATGACCGAGACGGTGCAGCAACTGCTGGTCGACGACGCGGACGAGGAACTCGGCTGGCAGGAGCGCGCGCTGTGCGCCCAGACCGACCCCGAGTCCTTCTTCCCCGAGAAGGGCGGCTCCACCCGCGAGGCCAAGAAGGTCTGCCTCGCCTGTGAGGTCCGCTCCGAGTGCCTCGAGTACGCCCTCGCCAACGACGAACGCTTCGGCATCTGGGGCGGCCTGTCCGAGCGCGAGCGCCGCAGACTGAAGAAGGCGGCGGTCTGATCCGAGGGGGCATGCCTCGAGTCCGCAGACATATACGTCACGTACGTCACGAACGGCCCGTCGCAGGTGGGTTATCCACAGGCGGCGGGCCGTCGCCATGCCCAGCCGATAGTGTGGGCGCTCGTCCGAGACGCCTCGCTGCCCCCTCGGGGCACAGGCGTCCACCTCAGTCCACCGAACCGGGGCCCGTACCTCGATGTCCGTGCACAGCCACACGGCAGCCCAGCAAGACACCGCTGCCACAGCAGTGTTTGACCCGGCCCGCCCGCCCGAGTTCCCACGTCATGTGGTGACCGCGGTCCTCGTCTCCCACGACGGCGCCCGCTGGCTGCCCGACGCGCTCGCCGGGCTGCTCGGCCAGGAGCGCCCCGTCCAGTTCGCCATGGGCGCCGACACCGGCAGCGCGGACGACTCCGCCCAGCTGGTCACCGACGTCCTCGGCGCCGACCGCGTACTGCACCTCGCCCGGCGCACCGGCTTCGGCCAGGCCGTCGAGGAGGCGGGCCGCACGGCCCCCGTCCTCACTCCGGACGAGCTGCCGTACCTGAAGCGGCCCAGCGGCTGGGACCCCGTCACCCGCAGCTGGCGCGACGACGCCTACGACATGCCCGAGCTCCCGCACGGAGAGCCGGTGCAGTGGCTGTGGCTGCTGCACGACGACTGCGCCCCCGAACCCGACGCGCTGGCCCAGCTGCTGCGGGTCGTGGAGACCGAGTACGAACTGGGCCGGGACGACGTGGCCGTGGTGGGCCCCAAGCTCCGCGGCTGGTACGACCGCCGGCAGCTGCTGGAGGTCGGCGTCAGCATCGCCCACTCCGGCCGCCGCTGGACCGGCATCGACCGCCGCGAACAGGACCAGGGCCAGCACGACCACGTCCGGCCGGTGCTGTCCGTGTCCACCGCCGGCATGCTGATCCGGCGCGACGTCTTCGAGGAACTCGGCGGCTTCGACCGCCGCCTGCCCCTGATGCGCGACGACGTCGACCTGTGCTGGCGCGCACACGCGGCCGGCTACCGCGTCCTGATCGCCCCGGAGGCCGTCGTACGGCACGCGGAGGCGGCCTCCCGCGAGCGCCGCACCGTCGACTGCGCGGGCCGCACCACCGCCTCCCCGCACAAGGTCGACAAGGCCGGCGCCGTCTACACCCTGCTCGTCAACACGCGTACGGCCGTGCTGCCCTGGGTGCTGGTGCGCCTCGTCCTCGGCACCCTCCTGCGAACCGTCGCCTACCTCGTCGGCAAGGTCCCCGGACAGGCCGTCGACGAGATCCGCGGCCTCCTGGGCACCCTGCTGCGGCCCGAGCGGATCCTCGCCGGGCGCCGCAGGCGCGGCCGTCCGGCCGTCGACAAGGAAGAGATGCGGCCGCTGTTCCCGCCGCCGGGCGCGACCGTCCGCGCAACGGTCGAGCAGGCCGTGAGCAGCCTCTTCGGCAGCTCCGACCCCGAGGCGACCTCAGGAGCCGGCCGGCACGGCGGCGCGGTCGAGTCCGGGCCCGGCGGCGACGACGCCGACTTCCTCGAGGTCGAGCAGTTCGTCCGCCTCAAGCGCATCGCCCGCAAGCCCGGCCCGGTGCTCTTCCTGTTGCTGCTGCTGGTCTCCCTGGTCGCCTGCCGCGCCCTCCTCGGCGGCGGCGCGCTCGCGGGCGGCGCCCTGCTGCCCGCCCCGGCCGACTCGAGCGAGCTGTGGTCGCGCTATCTCGACGCCTGGCACGCGGTGGGCGCCGGCGGCACCCCGTCCGCACCGCCCTACCTCGCGCTCGTCGCGATGTTCGCCTCCGTGCTGTTCGGCTCGACCGGCCTCGCGGTCACGGTCCTGCTGGTCTGCTCGGTGCCGCTGGCCGGATTCGCCGCCTACTTCGCCTCCCGCCCGCTCGTCGAGTCGCGCCTCCTGCGCGCGTGGGCGGCCGTCGTCTACGCCTTCCTGCCCGCCGCCACCGGCGCCCTCGCCGGCGGCCGCATCGGCACGGCCGTCCTGGCCATCCTGCTGCCGCTGATGGCGCGCGCGGGCGTCGCGGCCAGCGGCCTGGCGCACAGCTCGGGCGCGCGTGGCAGCTGGCGCGCCACCTGGGCGTACGCCCTGCTGCTGACCATCACCACGGCGTTCACGCCGATCGTGTGGCCCATCGCGCTCATCCTCGGCATCGGCCTGCTGGCCGTGCGCCGCAGCGAGATCACCGTCTACGGCCTGCGCTTCGTGGCCCAGCTCGGCACGCCCCTGCTGATCCTCGCCCCGTGGTCGCTGTCCCTCCTCCCGTTCGGCTTCTTCCAGGAGGCCGGCCTGGAGTACGGCGCCTCGGCCGCCTCCGCCCTCGACCTCCTCGGCATCAGCCCCGGTGGTCCCGGCACGGTCAGCGGGCTGATGCTCATCGGCATCGTCCTGGCCGCGCTGGCCGCCCTGCTGCGCTCCGGGCGGCAGTTCGGGATCTGGACGGCCTGGGCCGCGGCCCTCGTGGGCCTCGTCTTCGCCGTCCTGTCCAACGCCTCCACCTGGGCCGGCCCCGCGACCCTCGTCTACGGCCTCGCCCTCCTCGCCGCCGCCGTCCTCGGTGCCGACGGGGCACGCGCGCGCGTGGCCGAGCAGAGCTTCGGCTGGCGCCAGCCGGTCGCCGCGCTGATCGCCTTCGCCTCGGCCGCGGGCCCGCTGCTCGTCGCCGCCGGCTGGATGATCGGCGGCGCCGACGGCCCGCTGGAGCGCCGGAACCCGGTGCAGGTGCCCGCGTTCGTCGCCGAGGAGAGCGGCACCCGCGACCAGGCCCGCACCCTCGTCCTCGACAGCGACTCCGCCGCCCACGTCGGCTACATGCTGGTGCGCGGCTCCGGCGCCCGTCTCGGCGACGCCGAACTGACCGCGGCCGACGGCGAGAACAGCAGCCTCGACAAGATCGTCGCCAACCTCGTGGCCGGCTCCGGCGCCGACCAGGCCGACCAGCTCGGCAAGTTCGCCGTGCGCTACGTCCTCGTCCACAAGGGCGCGCCCCGCGAGGTCACCCGCGTCCTGGACGCCACCCCAGGCCTGTCCCGGCTCAGCCAGCGGGACGGCAGCGGGCTGTGGCGGGTCGACCAGGAGGTGGCGCGCGCCACCATCGTTCCCAAGTCGGGCACTCCGCAGCCCGTCGCCGCCGGCCCAGTCGAGATCCACACCACGATCCCGTCCGGCGCCGAAGGCCGCGTCCTGCGTCTCGCCGACACCGCCGCCGAGGGCTGGACGGCCTCCCTGGACGGCAAGCCGCTCACCCGCACCACCCTCGACGGCTGGGCCCAGGGCTTCGAACTCCCCGCCTCCGGCGGGAAGCTGGACGTCACCTTCGACGCCCCGATCACCCACACCGCCTGGCTGTGGACCCAGGGCGCCCTCGCCGTCGTCCTGGTCGTGCTGGCCCTGCCCGGCCGCCGCCGCGACATCGACGACGACCTCCCCGAGGAGCCGGCCGTCCCCGCCCAGGCAGTCGCCGGCGAGGGCCGCCGTGCCCGCCGCCTGCGCGCCCAGGCCGAGGCCGAGGCCGAAGAGGGCGGCCAGTCCGGCGAGTTCCCGCCTCCTCCTCCGGAGGCCCCCGCCGTCGTCCCGCAGCAGCAGTCCTACGGTGAGTGGGACACCCCGAACTACGCGGGCGCCGAGTACGGCGGCGGCTACGGCGAGCAGTATCAGGGAGCCCAGCAGCAGTACCCGCAGGGCTACGACCAGCAGCAGTCCTATCAGGCGGACCCGTACCAGGGCGGCCAGTACGACCCGTACGCGTACGGCGGCCAGTCCCAGCAGGCGCCGTACGACCAGGGTTACGGCCGGCCGTACGACCAGCAGGGCTACGACGACCAGGGCTACGACCCGGCGTACGACCCGAACGCGCCGCACCCGCACGGCAACGGCAGTGAGCGCCCCGACGGGAGTCAGCAGTGAACCGCACCACCCTGTCCCTGATCGCCGGCACCACCGCGCTCGCCGCCGTCACCGGCTTCGCCGTGCTCACCACAACGGACGCCGCCGGCACGGACACCGCCCGGGCGGCCGCCGTACTGCCCGTGGAGCGCACCAGCCTGCTGTGCCCGTCACCCAGCATCTCCGACCTCGCGGACACGACGTACACGTCGTACACGCCCGTCACCAAGGGCACGGGGAGCGACGGCAAGGCCGAACTCCGGTCCGCCACGGAGCAGTCGGCGGAGGGCGGGGGGAAGAAGAAGGCCGACAAGCCGGTCCTGACGCCGAAGGAGCCCGGCACCCCGGTCACCGGGGACACCTCCGGCGGCGACTCGCCCGCACTCGTCGGCACCGCCGAGGGCAAGTTCGCGCCCGGCTGGGCCGTCCAGGAGACCACCGAGGTCGCCGCAGGCACCGGCCGCGGTCTCCAGGGCGTCAACTGCACCGCACCGGACACGGAGTTCTGGTTCCCGGGCGCCAGCACGGCCGCCGACCGCACCGACTACGTGCACCTGACCAACCCCGACGACTCCGCGGCCGTCGTCGACATCGAGCTCTACGGCAAGGACGGGGCCCTGGAGTCCACGGTGGGGGAGGGCATCACCATCCAGCCGCACTCCAGCGAGCCGGTCCTGCTGTCCACGCTCACGGACGAGAAGCAGGAGAACCTCACCGTCCATGTGAACGTCCGCAGCGGGCGCGTGGGCGCCGCCGTACAGGCGCTGGACGACAAGCTGGGCGGCGACTGGCTGGCCGCGTCCACCGACCCGACGGGCAGCCTCGTCCTGCCGGGCATCCCCAAGGACGCCACCGCGGTGCGCCTGGTCGCCTTCACTCCCGGCGACTCCGACGCGGACCTGAAGGTGGCGCTCTCCTCGCCGTCCGGTCGGATCACTCCGGCCGGCAACGAGACGCTGCACGTCAAGGCGGGCATGACCACCGCGGTCGACCTCGGCGACCTCACCCGTGGCGAGGCCGGCTCCCTGATCCTGACCCCCACCGACCAGTCCGTGCCGGTGGTCGCCGCGCTGCGGGTCGTCCGCGGCAAGGGGTCGAAGCAGGAGACGGCGTTCATCCCCGCCACCCGACCGGTCGGCACGCGCGCGACGTCCGCCGACAACAGCGCCAAGGGCACCATCCTCTCCCTGGTCGCCCCCGGCCGGGCGGCGGAGGTCAGGGTCACCGCGTCGGCGGGCAGCGACGGCGGTACGACCGTCACGAAGACGTACACGATCAAGGCGGGCACCACCGAGAACGTCGAGGCCCCGACCCCGAGCGGCGGGAAGGGCACGTACGCCCTGACGGTCGAGCCGGTCTCCGGCGGCCCGGTCTACGCGGCGCGGATGCTGGCGGCCACGGAGGACGGCGTGCCGGGCTTCACCATCCAGACGCTCCCTGACGACCGGGGAACGGTGGCGGTACCGGAGGCGGACCAGGACCTGTCGGTGCTGCAGAAGTAGGGCGGGCCGCGGTTCAGTCCTCGCCGTACCGCGGATCCACCGTCTCGGGAGTCAGCCCCAGCAGCTCGGCGACCTGCTCGACCACGATCTCGTGCACGAGGGCGGCCCGCTCGTCCCGCGCTTTCGTGCGAATCTCCACCGGGCGCCGGTACACGATCACCCGGGCAGGCCGGCCGTCCTGGGAGGGGATCGTGCCGCCCAGAGGAACGGCCTCGTCGTTCCAGACCTCCCCGGGCGCTTCCAGCCGCGGCACCTCGAGCACCAGGAAATCGATGTCGGCCAGCTGCGGCCACCGTCGCTCCAGACGCTCCACGGAGTCCTGCACCAGGTCCGCGAACGCCTCGGCACGGCTCGCCGCGAGCGGCACCTGCGGAGGCGCGATCGGCCCGCGCATGCCCCGACCGTGGCGATCACGACGGCGGGGCCCGGGTCCGGCGGTAGGAGGCGGTACGGGGTTGTCCATCACTGGTGAAGCGTAGTCCCCGCCGGGCCCGGGTGCCCGACGCCCGCGCGGCGGCGCGGACCGCTTCCGTGCATCCCGGGCGGCATGTCGGCAGTTGACCATTCCAGCCAAGGTTGGGCTCGATTCCGTATCCCTCCAAGACCGTCGATCTCAAGGCAATTGACATGGTTTGTGCCGGGTGGTGACCGGTTCCAGAACCGTCCGGCCTTTCGGACGCGTCTGTCGTCGCAGGTCAGCGAGGTGGGGCTGAAGGGGCATGTGGGGCGTTTCACACCACGACACGGTGGAGTGGCCTCGGGGAGAGTCGTCGCGGCCCGCTCAAGAGTGCGGTACCGTCCAACGTCGTGAGCCCTGTACGTCGCTGTTCGCGCACCGCTTGCGGCCGTCCCGCCGTCGCGACGCTGACGTACGTCTACGCCGACTCGACCGCGGTCCTCGGCCCGCTCGCCACCTACGCCGAACCCCACTGCTACGACCTGTGCGCCGAGCACTCCGAGCGTCTCACCGCCCCGCGCGGCTGGGAGGTCGTCCGCCTCGTCGACGGCTCGGCTCCGGCCCAGCCGAGCGGCGACGACCTGGAAGCGCTTGCCAACGCCGTGCGTGAGGCGGCCCGTCCGCAGGAGCGGGCGGCTGGGGCCGGTGGCGGCGGGCGAGGGGCGGACCCGATGGAGGTCGCGCGCCGCGGCCATCTCCGGGTTCTGCGCTCCCCGGACAACTGACCTTCCCCGTCGCCTTCTTGGGCAGGCACGTTCCGCCTTCCCGTGAGCGCGCGTTTCCCCGGGTGCTGCACGCCCATTGACGGGCGGTTGTCGCGGACACGACCATTCCAGTTACGTCGAAACGAGAAATCGCTTTCCGCATGACGGAATCGAGGGCTCCCGTGTACGTCCAGGAACTGGAACCCGTCGCCGGCTCACTCGGCCTGTCCGCCCTGGTGGCCGCCCTACCCCTGGTGATCGTCCTGGTCCTGCTCGGCGGCGTCCGCATGAAGGCGCACCTGGCGGGCCTCACCGGCCTCCTGGCGGCCGCTCTGGTCGCCTGGCTCGCGTACGGCATGCCGCTGGGCCAGACGGTCTCCAGCGCCGCCCAGGGAGCGGTCTTCGGCCTCTTCCCCATCCTGTGGATCGTCGTCAACGCCCTCTGGGTGTACCGGATGACGGTCCGCACCCGGCACTTCGACATCCTGCGCCGCTCCTTCGGACGGCTGTCGGACGACCCGCGCATCCAGGCCCTCGTGGTCGCCTTCTGCTTCGGCGCCCTCCTGGAGGCCCTCGCCGGCTTCGGCGCACCCGTGGCCATCTGCTCGGTCATGCTCGTGGCGCTCGGCTTCGACCCGGTGCGCGCCGCTGTCGTCGCCCTGGTCGCCAACACCGCGCCGGTCGCCTTCGGCGCGATGGGCACACCGGTCGTGACTCTCGCCCAGGTCACCGAGCTGCCCCTGGACACCGTGGCGTCCGTGGTGGGCCGTCAGACGCCGCTGCTGGCCCTCGTGGTGCCGCTGGTGCTGGTCTGGCTGGTGGACGGGCGGCGCGGGCTGCGCGAGACCTGGGTGCCCGCCCTGGTGTGCGGAATTGCCTTCGCCATAGCCCAGTTCGCCGCCTCCAACTACGTCTCCGCGCAACTCGCCGACATCGGCGCCGCCTTGGCCGGCGCGGGCGCCCTGGTCGCCGTACCGCACGCGCGCAGGCCCGCCGCCGAGCCCGTACGCGCGGCCGTGCTCACCGGCGTACGCAGCGAGGACCTGGACGAGGACGACCCGCACCGCGAAGTCCTGCGCGCCTACGCCCCGTACGCGCTGATCGTCGTGATCTTCTCCCTCGCCCAGATCCCTGTGATCAAGGACTGGCTGGCCAAGGCGACACAGACGTACGACTGGCCCTTCCTGAACGTCGTGAACGCGGACGGCGACCCGGTCGGCGCGAACGTCTTCATGTGGCCGATCGTGTCCACGGGCGGCACGCTCGTGCTCCTCGCGGGCCTCTTCACGGCGGTCGTTCTCGGCGTGCACGCGCGCGTGGCGGCCAGAGAATGGGCCGCCACGGTGTACGAGTTGAGGTTCGCGATCCTCACCGTGACGTCCGTCCTGGCCCTCGCCTACGTCATAAACCTCTCCGGACAGGCCGCCACCATCGGCCACTTCGTGGCGGCGGCCGGCGCGGGGCTGGCCTTCCTCTCCCCGGTCCTCGGCTGGTTCGGCGTGGCCGTCTCCGGCTCGGACACCTCGGCCAACGCGCTCTTCGGAGCGCTGCAGGTGACCGCGGCCCGCGAGTCCGGCCTGTCGCCCGAACTCCTGGCCGCCGCCAACAGTTCGGGCGGCGTCCTCGGCAAGATGATCTCGCCGCAGAACCTCACCATCGCCTGCGCGGCCGTGGGCCTCGCCGGCCGCGAGGGGGACCTGCTGCGCAAGGTTCTGCCCTGGAGCATCGGGCTGCTGCTGGTGATGTGTCTGATCGTGGTCGGGCAGAGTTCGCCGGTGCTGGGCTGGATGCTGCCCTGACGGCACCATTCCGCTTCTGACCTGAGGTTACGGCTGGGAGTCACTCAGGTACCGCACCGTCCACTGTCAGTGGTTGCGGGTAGTTTGTGGTGACCAGAGGACTTTCAGAAGGGGTGGCCGTGGCCGCTGATCTCTCCCAGCTCGTGAAGGCGTACGACGTGCGCGGTGTCGTTCCGGACCAGTGGGACGAGCCGCTCGCCGAGCTTTTCGGGGCCGCGTTCGTCCAGGTGACCGGCGCGAGCGCGATCGTGACCGGGCACGACATGCGGCCCTCGTCGCCCGGGCTGTCGGCCGCCTTCGCGCGCGGAGCGGCGGCCCGCGGTGTGGACGTCACCGAGATCGGCCTGTGCTCGACCGACCAGCTGTACTACGCATCGGGCTCGCTGGACCTGCCGGGCGCGATGTTCACCGCCTCGCACAACCCGGCCCAGTACAACGGCATCAAGATGTGCCGCGCCGGCGCCGCCCCGGTCGGCCAGGACACCGGCCTCGCCGAGGTCCGCGCACTGGTCGAGGAGTGGAGCGAGACGGGCGGCCCCGAACCGGCCGCGACGACGGGAACGACCACGCGGCGGGACACCCTGGGGGACTACGCGGCCTACCTCCGCGCCCTCGTCGACCTGACCTCCACCCGACCCCTGAAGGTCGTCGTCGACGCGGGCAACGGCATGGGAGGCCACACCGTCCCGACGGTCTTCGAGGGCCTGCCCCTGGACCTCGTGCCCATGTACTTCGAGCTGGACGGCACCTTCCCCAACCACGAGGCCAACCCCCTGGATCCGGCCAACCTCGTGGACCTCCAGCAGCGCGTCCGCGAGGAGAGCGCCGACCTCGGCCTCGCCTTCGACGGCGACGCCGACCGCTGCTTCGTCGTCGACGAGAACGGCGACCCGGTCTCCCCGTCCGCGATCACGGCCCTGGTGGCCTCCCGCGAACTCGCCAGGCACGGCGGCAAGGGCACGGTCATCCACAACCTGATCACCTCCTGGTCGGTGCCGGAGGTCGTCAAGGAGAACGGCGGCACACCGGTACGCACACGCGTGGGCCACTCCTTCATCAAGGCCGAGATGGCCAGGACCGGCGCGATATTCGGCGGCGAACACTCCGCGCACTACTACTTCGCGGACTTCTGGAACGCCGACACGGGCATGCTCGCCGCCCTGCACGTCCTCGCCGCCCTCGGCGGCCAGGACGGCACCCTCTCCGCCCTCGTCGCCCAGTACGACCGCTACGCCGCCTCCGGCGAGATCAACTCCACGGTCGACGACCAGACCGCCCGCCTGGCCGCCGTCAGGGCCGCGTACGAGGGCCAGGACGGCGTCACCCTGGACGAACTGGACGGCCTCACCATCACCGCCGCCGACTGGTGGTTCAACGTCCGCCCCTCCAACACGGAGCCGCTGCTGCGCCTGAACGCGGAGGCGAGGGAAGAGGCCATGATGGCGAAGGTGCGGGACGAGGTACTGGGGATCATCCGGGGCTGAGCTTCGCCCGGGGTGCCGCTGCGGCCCGCACAGCCGCACCCCGGCCCGGCCCAACCCCGCCACCCCACCCCTCCCGGCGGTAACCTGACCAGGCACATCCGCACAGGCACACGTACCAGCGCATCCCCGAAGGGACACACCCCATGCCGCTCGAAGCCGGCCTCCTGGAGATCCTCGCCTGCCCGGCCTGCCACGCCCCCCTCAAGGAGCAGGACACCGAGCTGATCTGCACCGGCCAGGACTGCGGCCTGGCGTACCCCGTCCGCGACGGCATCCCCGTCCTCCTCGTCGACGAGGCCCGCCGCCCCGCGTAAGCGACGACCTGGCGACCCGGAGACCCGCGAACCCGACGACCCGGCGACCGGAGGCTGCCCGCCCATGCTCGACGAATCGCTGCTCGACACCCCCGATGCACTCTCGGAGGCCGACCACCGCGGCCTGCTCCGCGGCGCCGCCGAAGCAGGCGCCCGCGTCCGCACCGCCGCCCGCCACGCCGCCGACGCCGGCGTGGGCGACCTCAAACCCGACGGCCGCCCCCGCGCCGTCCTCATCGCGGGCCCCGGTGCCGCCGCCACCCACGCCGCCGACCTCCTCGGCACGCTCGCCGGAGCCGGCAGCCCCGTCACCCGCCTGGCCCCCTCCGGCGTCGCGCCCGCCGCGGGCGCCATGCGCTGGGAACTGCCCGGCTGGGCCGGCTCCGTGGACCTGCTGCTGATCGCGACCCCCGACGGGAGCGAGCCGGGCCTGTCCCTGCTCGCCGAACAGGCCTACCGCCGCGGCTGCAGCGTCGTCGCCGTGGCCCCCTCCCACTCCCCGCTCGCCGAGGCGATCGACGGCGCCCACGGCCTCTTCGTACCGATGGCGACCGCCCCGTACGACCAGGACGAACCCCTCGCCGCCTCCGCCCCCGGCGTGCTGTGGGCGCTGCTCACCCCGCTCCTCGCGCTCCTGGACCGCACCGGCCTGCTCGCCGCCCCACCCGACGCCCTGGAGAAGGTCGCCGACCGCCTCGACCGGATCGCCGAGCGCTGCGGGCCCGCCATCGCGACCTACAGCAACCCGGCCAAGACCCTGGCCGCCGAGCTCGCCGACGCCCTCCCGGTCATCTGGACCGAGGGGACCTCCGCGGGCCCGGCCGGCCGTCGGTTCGCCGCAGCGCTCGCCGAGCTCTCCGGCGCCCCGGCCGTCGTCGCCGAACTGCCCGAGGCCCTCGCCGCGCACAGCGCACTGCTCGCGGGCCCGCTCGCCGCGAGCGCCGACCCGAACGACTTCTTCCGCGACCGCGTCGAGGAGCCGCCCGCCCTGCACGCGCGCGTGGTGCTCCTCCGCGACCGCCCGATCGGCGGCCTCACCGCCGCCCCCGCCGCCCGTGACCTGGCCCTCAGCCACGACACGCCGATCAGTGAACTGGAGCCGGAGTCCGGCGACGAACTGGAGACCCTCGCGGAACTGATCGCCGTCACCGATTTCGCCGCCGTTTACCTGGCGCTCGCTTCAAGGGCCTGACCTGGTCCCGCGCCTTCCAGACCAGAGCCCGCCGAGCAGCGTACGTACGGAGACAGAGACAGAGCATGGACCGCCTCGACAACACCGTCCGCCCCTACGCCTGGGGTTCCACCACAGCGATCCCGAAGCTGCTCGGCACCGACCCGACCGGCGAACCGCAGGCGGAGATGTGGATGGGCGCCCACCCGGGCGCCCCCTCGCGCACCGCCCGCGGCACGCTCGTCGACGTCATCGAGGCCGCCCCCGAGCGCGAACTGGGCGAGCAGGCCGTGGCCAAGTTCGGCCCCCGCCTGCCCTTCCTCCTCAAGATCCTCGCCGCCGGCGCCCCGCTCTCCCTCCAGGTGCACCCCGACCTCGCCCAGGCGAAGGAGGGGTACGAGGACGAGGAGCGCCGCGGCATCCCCGTGGACGCCGGCCACCGCAACTACAAGGACGCCAACCACAAGCCCGAACTCATCTGCGCCCTCACCGAGTTCGACGGCCTGTGCGGCTTCCGCACCCCGGCCGAGGCGGCCGACCTCCTCGACGGGCTCGGCGTCGACTCCCTCAAGCCGTACGTCGACCTCCTGCACGCCCAGCCGGAGGAGGCGGCCCTGCGCGAGGTCCTCACCGCGATCCTCACCGCCGACCGCGAGGAAATGGCCCGCACGGTCCACGAGGCCGCGGCCGCCTGCACTCGCCTCGGCGGCGACTTCGCGCCCTACGCCGACATCGCCCACCACTACCCGGGCGATCCCGGAGTCATCGCCGCGATGCTCCTCAACCACGTCCGACTCCAGCCCGGCGAGGCCCTGTTCCTCGGCGCCGGCATCCCGCACGCCTACCTGAGCGGCCTCGGCGTCGAGATCATGGCCAACTCCGACAACGTCCTGCGCTGCGGACTGACCCCCAAGCACGTCGACGTCCCCGAACTCCTGCGCATCGTCCGCTTCGAGGCCGGCGACCCGGGCGTGCTGCGCCCGGAGGCGTCCCCCGACGGCGAAGAGGTCTACGAGACCCCGATCGACGAGTTCCGGCTCTCCCGGTACGTCCTCCCGGAGGGCGCCGCCACTCACGACCTCACCCGTGCGACCCCGCAGATCCTGCTCTGCACGGCAGGCACGGTCCGGGCGGGCGAGCATGAACTGACCCCCGGTCAGTCGGTCTTCGTTCCCGCCGGGGAACAGACCGAAGTGTCCGGGAACGGCACGGTCTTCCGGGCGACCGTCGTCGTCTGAAGCGACCACTTGGTGCCCCGGCACGCTGGAGTCCTGCCGGGCTGCAACAATGGCGCACCGCAAAGGACGGGCAAAGCCCGGGACGGCGTACGAAGGGACAACGCGAACACATGAGCGCGTCAGGCGGCACCAAGGCGATCGTGGCGGCACTCGCCGCCAACCTCGCGATCGCGGTAGCGAAGTTCGTTGCGTTCATCTTCAGTGGATCGTCATCGATGCTCGCCGAGTCCGTGCACTCGCTCGCGGACTCCGGCAACCAGGCCCTGCTGCTCGTCGGCGGCAAGAAGGCCCAGCGCGAGGCCACCCCGCAACACCCCTTCGGCTACGGCCGCGAGCGCTACATCTACGCCTTCCTCGTCTCGATCGTGCTCTTCTCGGTCGGCGGCATGTTTGCGATCTACGAGGGCTACGAGAAGATCAAGCACCCCCACGAGATCGACCACTGGTACTGGCCGGTGGGCGTCCTGGTGTTCGCGATCATCGCGGAGACGTTCTCCTTCCGGACGGCCATCAAGGAGTCCAACCCCCTGCGCGGCCAGCGGTCGTGGAAGGACTTCGTCCGCCACGCCAAGGCCCCCGAACTGCCCGTCGTGCTCCTGGAGGACCTCGGCGCCCTGGTCGGCCTGATCCTGGCGCTGGCCGGCGTCAGCATCGCCCTGGCGACCGGCGACGGCGTCTGGGACGGCATCGGCACCCTCTGCATCGGCATCCTGCTCATCCTCATCGCGCTCGTCCTGGCCGCCGAGACCAAGTCCCTGCTGCTCGGTGAGGCCGCGGGCGTCGAGGAGGTCCAGAAGATCGAGGCCGCCATCGTCGACGGCGACACCGTCACCCGCATCATCCACATGCGCACCCTCCACCTCGGCCCCGAGGAACTCCTGGTCGCCGCCAAGATCGCCGTACAGCACGACGACACGGCCACCGAGGTCGCCACCGCCATCAACGCCGCCGAGTCCCGCATCCGCGCGGCCGTCCCGATCGCCCGCGTCATCTACCTCGAACCGGACATCTACAGCGAGACCGAGGCCGCCAAGGGCGCGGACCGCGAGGCCTCCCCGGGCGGCCCGACACAGCACGACGCCGGCCACTGATTTCTCGTACGTCTGTCCAGTCCGCCTGTGTCGTACGGCAACGGGGTCCACCGAGTCGCTCGGTGGACCCCGTTGTGCGCCTACCGGATCTCGCCGAGCACGCCGAGCACCGCGGCCTCGTCCGCGGCGGTCGTCAGCCGCTCCCGGAACCCGGCGTCCGTCAACTTCCGCGACAGCAGCGCCAGAATCCGCAGATGCTCGTCACCCGCGGCCGCCTCCGGCACGGCGATCATGAAGACGAGCTTGGCCTTCGTCCCGTCCAGCGAGCCCCACTCGACCCCCTCGCCGGACCGCGCGAACCCGACCACGGGCGCGGTCACCGCGTCCGTCTTGGCATGCGGAATCGCGATCTCCTCCCCGAGTCCGGTCGTGCCCTGCTCCTCGCGCCGCAACACCGTCCGCACCAACTCGTCCCCGTCCGCCACCTTGCCGCTGCGCGCGAGCAGCCCCGCCATCTCCCGGATGGCGGCCTCCTTGTCACGCGCGTCGAGCGAGACCTTCACGGTCTGCTCGGTGAGGTAGCCGGAGAGGACCGCGTCATGGCCGTCGGCTTCAGCCGACGCCGGCTCTGCGGCAGATGCGCTCGCGCCCGCCGCCACACCCCCGACAGGGGCCTGCCGCGCTACGACGGCCCCCGCACCCACCCCGACCAACGCGGGCTCGGCTCCCACCGGGCCCCCGCCGACGACGGACACCCCCCGCCGCTTCCGCTCACTGATGTCAACCAGCGCGACCGTCGTCAGCGCGGTGACGACCGTGCCGATCACCACGGCCACGAAGAACATCGGCACCCCGCTCACCGCGCCCAGCACCGCCACGATCGGCCCGCCGTGCGGCACCGCGTCCTCGACCCCGGCCTGCCCGGCGATCGCACCGGCTACCGCGCCGCCCAGCATGTTCGCCGGGATGACCTGCGCGGGCCGCGCCGCCGCGAACGGGATCGCGCCCTCGGAGATGCCGAAGCAGCCCATGAACAGCGAGGCGAGCCCCGTCTCCCGCTCCTGCTCGGTGTACAGCCGCTTCCGTATCAGCGTGGCCAGGCCCTGCCCCAGCGGCATCACCGGGATCGCGGCCGCGCACATGCCCATGACCGTCTGGTTGCCGGTCGCGATGAGCCCGGCGCCGAAGAGGAACGCCGTCTTGTTGACCGGCCCGCCCATGTCGAAGGCGATCATGAGCCCGAGAATCGCGCCCAGCAGGATCGCGCTCGTGCCCGTCATCCCGCTGAGCCAGTCGGTCAGGTGCTCGAAGACCCAGGAGATCGGCTCCCCTATGACGTAGATGAAGAACAGCCCGAGCGCCGTGGTCGCCACGATCGGTATCACGATGATCGGCATGATCGGCTGCACGAACTTCGGGACCCTGACCTTCTTGATCCACAGCACCAGATACCCGGCGAGGAACCCGGTCACGATCGCCCCGATGAAGCCGGCGCCCGCCTTCGAGTCGTAGAGCGATCCGGTGTTGGCGATCCAGCCACCGATCATGCCCGGCACGAGCGCGGGCCGGTCCCCGATGGCGTAGGCGATGTATCCGGACAGGATCGGCACCATCAGCGTGAAGCCGATGACGCCGATGTTGTTCACGTCCATCCAGAAGGAGTCCTTCGGGATGACGAGACCCCCGGAGGGATCGGTGTGCCCGCCGAGCGACAGCGACACGGCGATCAGCAACCCGCCGACCACCACGAACGGAATCATGTAACTGACCCCGTTCATCAGCGCCTTGTACCCGACGCTCCGCTCCCTGCCGCCGCTCTCGGAGGCAGGCTTGATCGGGCCGGCCTGGGCGTGCACCGGCGCCGACCGCACCCGCTCGATCAGCCGCTCGGGGTGGTGAATGCCCTCCGCCACCCCGACAGTGAGGACCCGCTTGCCCACGAAACGGCTCAGATCCACATCCTTGTCCGCGGCGACGATGACTCCGTCCGCAGTGCTGACATCGTTGTCGTCGAGTACGTTTTCGGCCCCGATGGACCCTTGCGTCTCCACCTTCATGTCGATACCGCGGCTCTCGGCGGCCTGCGCGAGTTTCTCCGCCGCCATGTACGTGTGTGCGATGCCGGTCGGACACGCGGTCACCGCGAGCAGCTTCAACCGCCTGCGCTCGCCATCGCCGCTGCCCGTGGGGGGAGGGCCGGCCGGACTGGTCACGTCGATCTCCTAACGCCTTTGTCACACGGAACGCCGTCCCGGACGCCCCGCAGGATCGATCAGAGGATCAGATCTCCCCGCATCCTCCAACACCCGCACCGACGCTCAAAGGCCCGAAAGTCCCCTGTCCTCCAGGTCTGTTGCACGATGTCCTCCCGTTCGTAGGTGTCCTGTTATCGCCGTACGGCCGCGCGCCACCGATCCCGACGACACCTCGTGTTCGGCGCGATGTGTTCGGAGGCGGACTGGGGGCGGCCGGGTCCACCGGTGTAGCTTGGGTGGGAGCCAGACGTCGCTGCTGATGGCGGTCGGGCGGTCCCTCCGCGGACCGACCGAGGGAGAGAGGGCCTCCGACGGACTGCGCTGCGCGCACGCGGGCATGCCTGTGTCCTCCTTCGGGGCACCCCTGTGTCCGCCGCCGCGCAGACCAGCCGTACCCACCTCGACCCAAACTCCAGGAGCAGCTCGTATGACGACTGTCGACAACCGACAGGACTTCAAGGTCGCCGACCTCTCCCTGGCCGAGTTCGGCCGCAAGGAGATCACCCTCGCCGAGCATGAGATGCCGGGCCTGATGTCGATCCGCAAGGAATACGCCGAGGCGCAGCCCCTGGCCGGCGCTCGTGTCACCGGCTCCCTGCACATGACCGTCCAGACCGCGGTCCTCATCGAGACCCTGGTCGCCCTGGGCGCCGAGGTCCGCTGGGCCTCCTGCAACATCTTCTCCACCCAGGACCACGCGGCCGCCGCCATCGCCGTCGGTCCGAACGGCACGCCCGGCAACCCGCAGGGCGTCCCGGTCTTCGCCTGGAAGGGCGAAACGCTGGAGGAGTACTGGTGGTGCACGGAGCAGGCGCTGACCTGGCCGAACACCCCCACCGGCGGCCCGAACATGATCCTGGACGACGGTGGCGACGCCACGATGCTCGTCCACAAGGGCGTCGAGTACGAGAAGGACGGCAAGGTCCCGGACATCGAGACCGCCGAGTCCGAGGAGCACGGTGTGTTCCTCCAGCTGCTGACCCGCACGGTGGCTGAGAGTCCGCAGAAGTGGACTCAGGTCGCCTCCGAGATCCGCGGCGTGACCGAGGAGACCACGACCGGTGTCCACCGTCTGTACGAGATGCAGCGCGACGGCACCCTCCTGTTCCCGGCGATCAACGTCAACGACGCCGTCACCAAGTCGAAGTTCGACAACAAGTACGGCTGCCGCCACTCCCTGATCGACGGCATCAACCGCGCCACCGACGTCCTCATCGGCGGCAAGACCGCGGTCGTCTTCGGCTACGGCGACGTGGGCAAGGGCTGTGCGGAGTCCCTGCGCGGACAGGGCGCCCGCGTCATCATCACCGAGATCGACCCGATCTGCGCCCTCCAGGCGGCGATGGACGGCTACCAGGTCACGACCCTCGACGAGGTCGTCGACAAGGCCGACATCTTCATCACCACGACCGGCAACAAGGACATCATCATGGCCTCGGACATGGCCAAGATGAAGCACCAGGCGATCATCGGCAACATCGGCCACTTCGACAACGAGATCGACATGGCCGGCCTCGCCAAGATCCCCGGCATCGTCAAGGACGAGGTCAAGCCGCAGGTCCACACCTGGAAGTTCCCCGACGGCAAGGTGCTGATCGTCCTCTCCGAGGGCCGCCTGCTGAACCTGGGCAACGCCACCGGCCACCCGTCCTTCGTGATGTCCAACTCCTTCGCGGACCAGACCCTGGCCCAGATCGAGCTGTTCACCAAGCCCGACGAGTACCCGACCGGCGTCTACGTGCTGCCCAAGCACCTCGACGAGAGGGTCGCCCGCCTCCACCTGGACGCGCTCGGCGTGAAGCTGACCACGCTCCGCCCGGAGCAGGCGGCGTACATCGGCGTCGAGGTCGAGGGCCCGTACAAGTCGGACCACTACCGCTACTGAGCCGGCACCCCGGCTCGCGACGAGCACGTCCGTGCACTGACGCGCTCCCGCAACAGCAGGTCCTCCGAGGCAGGCCCCCGCACCCCCGTGCCGGGGGCCTGCCCCTTTGGCCACTGAGGCCGGACCCGCCCGTCAAGCCCCAGGACCAGGACCCCCATGCCCCGCGGCCGCTATTCGCTCCACGATCCGCACGATCACACCCCCCTCGCGGAAGAGCACTTCCACTGCGCCCCCGGCCCCTCCGGCTGGCGCTACGTCTCTCAACTGACCGCCCCCTCGGGCGATCACAGCGGCTCCGTCGACCTCACCCTCGACGAACTCGGCCGCCCGATCCGCCTCGAACTGCACGCCGCGAGCTGGCAGGTCCGCGGTGCCGCCCTCGACGGCGTCACCTGGGTCCGCACGGACCCGACCGGAACCCATGCCACAGAAGGCAACGTCCCCGCCCACGCCTTCACCGGCACATCCCCCGCGTTCCTCGTCGCCACCACCCGTCTCCTCCGCCTCACCCCCTCCACCACAGCAACCCGCGTACGCCTTGTCGCCTTCACTGACCCGGTCCTCGCACCGCGCACCGTGGACCAGTCCTGGGCCCTGCTGAAAAGAGAAGCACACGCCACTGACAACGGCCCTCTGACCGTGGACGAATACCAGGTCACAGCCCTGGACACGGGGGAGCAGCACACCGTTCACATCGCCGGCGACGTGGTGCTCGCGGCACCCGGAATTGAGCTGGAAGACCTCGAATCCCCGCCGTCGACGTTCGCCTGAGCGGCGACGCGAGCCGCACGTGCGGAGGCCGGGGGCCCGCCGAGCGAATACGGCACTCCCCGCAGCCACCCACCGGGTCAGGCAGGCGGTACGAACCCGGTGCCGGGACGATCAGCAGCCGTCGTCTCGCGCGACGGCGCCACAGGCTGACTCGGCTGCACCGGAGTCTCCGGTTCGCCGCCGATCGGGACCTCCGCCTGAACGCCCGTCGGAACGACAGCGTCCGCGCCTCCTGCCGAAGTGGTCCACGCGCTCTGTGCGGCGGGCTGAGCAAAGACCCCCGAAGGCTGCACAGCCGGAGGCCCGTACACACCCGGCGCACCAGTACCATGCGGCGCACCACCACTGCCCGGCCAGCCACCCGCGTACGCGTCACCGACCGGCGCACCGCCCAACGCCGCCCCACCGCCGAAAGCCCGCCGAGCCTCCCGAGACTGTCGCTCCTGCACGACCGCCGCCAGATACGCGGCCGGCGGCACGTCCGGCGGCGCCGGAGCGCCCGTACGAGCCGTGAGATCAGCGGCGAGCCGCTCCGCCATGGCCCAACCGACCTGCGGATCCAACTGCTGCATCCGCGTCAGATACTGGCGGATCGCAAGCCACAGGCCGTCCGGGACCGCCGAAAGATCAAGCGCCGAGAAACGCCCGGCCAGCCAGGGCGGAGGCGGCGGCACGAAGCCTGTCCGCGTGGCCGGCACCCGTTCCCGTACGACGAGAGTTCCCGCAAACACGTCACCGAGCCGGCGCCCGCGCTCCGAGACGAGCGACGCGATACAGGCGACGGCTCCGAACGTCATCAGAATCTCGACCGCACCGATCGCTCCCCGCACCAGCGCATGCCGGAACCGGATCGGCCCGCCGTCGTCCCGCACCACCCGCAGCCCGCACGCCAGCTTCCCGAGCGAACGTCCATGGCTGAGCGTCTCGACCGCGATCGGAGCACCGACCAGTACGAGAAGGAACGCCGCGATCGACAAAGCGACCTGTGCCGCCTCGTCCAGGGAAGCGGTGGAAGCCACCAGAGCGATGGTCACCACGATGTAGGCCGTCACAGCCACGGCCAGATCGATCAGCACGGCCAACGCCCTGCTGGGCAGCTTCGCGGGGCGCAACTCAAGCGCCACCGCCTCGCCCGTCACCAGATCACTCACGTCTGTCCGCCGTCCTTCCCCTGGCCTGCCCCGAGAATGGCCAGTCTGCCAAGCTGAGGGCGCATCGCGTCGCAGTACGACAAGCTGACCTCACGACGAATCGCCGACGACCAGCCGAGGAGCAGGCAGACCGATGGACCTCGACGTCTTCGTCACCGCCCACCGGGCCGAGTGGGATCGCCTCGACGCGCTGCTGCGACGCCAGCGCCGTCTCACGGGCGCCGAGGCCGACGAACTCGTCGCCCTCTACCAACGCACCGCCACCCACCTCTCCCTGATCCAGTCCAGTGCTCCCGACCCGCAGCTGACCGGCAGGCTGAGCCAATTGGTGGCACGCGCGCGTAGTGCCGTGACAGGCACGCGTCGCGCCTCCTGGCGTGACGTCACCCGCTTCCTGGCGCACAGCTTCCCCGCCGCGGTCTACAGGTCGCGCCACTGGTGGGTACCCACGGCGATTCTGTCCACGGTCGTAGCGGCCCTCCTGGGCTGGTGGATCGGCACTCACCCGGAAGTACAGGCATCCATCGCAGCTCCCACCGAACTCCGCGAGCTGACCCGCCCCGGTGGCCAGTACGAGTCGTACTACTCGACCCACCCCGCGGCCTCCTTCGCCGCCCAGGTCTGGACGAACAACGCCCAGGCCGCAGCGATGTGCCTGGTCCTGGGTGTCTTCCTGGGCCTACCGGTCCTCTGGATCCTCTTCCAGAACATGCTCAACCTCGGCGTCGGCTTCGGCCTGATGTCCTCGGCCGGCCGCCTCGACACCTTCCTCGGCCTCGTCCTCCCGCACGGCCTCCTCGAACTCACCGCCGTCTTCGTCGCGGCCGGCACAGGCCTGCGCCTCGGCTGGACGGTGATCGACCCCGGCCCGCGCTCCCGACGCTCAGCCCTGGCGGAGGAGGGCCGAGCCGCAGTGGGCATGGCGATAGGTCTCGCGCTCGTCCTCTTCATCTCGGGCGCCATCGAAGGCTTCGTCACCCCCTCCGGCCTGCCCACCTGGGCTCGCATCGGTATCGGCATCGCGGCCGAGTCGGCCTTCCTCGTGTACGTCTACGTTCTGGGTGCCCGTGCGGCCCGCGCCGGCGACACCGGCGACGTCGAGGCAGCCGAGCGCAGCGCCACGGTGCCGACGGCCGCCTGATGTGCGTCTGCCCTCGCTGAGCTGCTACTGTCTCCTTCGCCCCACAGGAGCCGTTGACACGGAGCCGGCGGGGAGGTAGATTCAAACAGTTGTCTGGAGCCCGGCATCCATCGGGTTCGGCAACAGTGACAATCTGTCTGGCTTCAAGAAATGTTGATTTCAAAGAAGCCCCCTTCCCATTAAGTCGGAAACGAACGGCCGGTCAGACCGGCCGAAAACTTCTGATAATGTTGGGAGCGCCGGAAAGGGAAACGCGAGAGCGGGAACCTGGAAAGCACCGAGGAAATCGGATCGGGAAGATCTGGTAGAGTCGGGAACGCAAGACCGAAGGGAAGCGCCCGGAGGAAAGCCCGAGAGGGTGAGTACAAAGGAAGCGTCCGTTCCTTGAGAACTCAACAGCGTGCCAAAAGTCAACGCCAGATATGTTGATACCCCGTCCATCGGATTCTTCCGGTGGCGAGGTTCCTTTGAAGAATACACAGCGAGGACGCTGTGAACGGCCGGGCTTATTCCGCCTGGCTGTTCCGCTCTCGTGGTGTCGACCCGATTACGGGTAAACATTCACGGAGAGTTTGATCCTGGCTCAGGACGAACGCTGGCGGCGTGCTTAACACATGCAAGTCGAACGATGAACCACTTCGGTGGGGATTAGTGGCGAACGGGTGAGTAACACGTGGGCAATCTGCCCTTCACTCTGGGACAAGCCCTGGAAACGGGGTCTAATACCGGATAACACTCCCTCCCTCCTGGGTGGGGGTTGAAAGCTCCGGCGGTGAAGGATGAGCCCGCGGCCTATCAGCTTGTTGGTGAGGTAATGGCTCACCAAGGCGACGACGGGTAGCCGGCCTGAGAGGGCGACCGGCCACACTGGGACTGAGACACGGCCCAGACTCCTACGGGAGGCAGCAGTGGGGAATATTGCACAATGGGCGAAAGCCTGATGCAGCGACGCCGCGTGAGGGATGACGGCCTTCGGGTTGTAAACCTCTTTCAGCAGGGAAGAAGCGAAAGTGACGGTACCTGCAGAAGAAGCGCCGGCTAACTACGTGCCAGCAGCCGCGGTAATACGTAGGGCGCAAGCGTTGTCCGGAATTATTGGGCGTAAAGAGCTCGTAGGCGGCTTGTCACGTCGGGTGTGAAAGCCCGGGGCTTAACCCCGGGTCTGCATTCGATACGGGCTAGCTAGAGTGTGGTAGGGGAGATCGGAATTCCTGGTGTAGCGGTGAAATGCGCAGATATCAGGAGGAACACCGGTGGCGAAGGCGGATCTCTGGGCCATTACTGACGCTGAGGAGCGAAAGCGTGGGGAGCGAACAGGATTAGATACCCTGGTAGTCCACGCCGTAAACGGTGGGAACTAGGTGTTGGCGACATTCCACGTCGTCGGTGCCGCAGCTAACGCATTAAGTTCCCCGCCTGGGGAGTACGGCCGCAAGGCTAAAACTCAAAGGAATTGACGGGGGCCCGCACAAGCAGCGGAGCATGTGGCTTAATTCGACGCAACGCGAAGAACCTTACCAAGGCTTGACATACGCCGGAAAGCATCAGAGATGGTGCCCCCCTTGTGGTCGGTGTACAGGTGGTGCATGGCTGTCGTCAGCTCGTGTCGTGAGATGTTGGGTTAAGTCCCGCAACGAGCGCAACCCTTGTTCTGTGTTGCCAGCATGCCCTTCGGGGTGATGGGGACTCACAGGAGACCGCCGGGGTCAACTCGGAGGAAGGTGGGGACGACGTCAAGTCATCATGCCCCTTATGTCTTGGGCTGCACACGTGCTACAATGGCAGGTACAATGAGCTGCGATACCGTGAGGTGGAGCGAATCTCAAAAAGCCTGTCTCAGTTCGGATTGGGGTCTGCAACTCGACCCCATGAAGTCGGAGTTGCTAGTAATCGCAGATCAGCATTGCTGCGGTGAATACGTTCCCGGGCCTTGTACACACCGCCCGTCACGTCACGAAAGTCGGTAACACCCGAAGCCGGTGGCCCAACCCCCTTGTGGGGAGGGAGCTGTCGAAGGTGGGACTGGCGATTGGGACGAAGTCGTAACAAGGTAGCCGTACCGGAAGGTGCGGCTGGATCACCTCCTTTCTAAGGAGCACTTCTTACCGATCCCTTCGGGGTGAGGTCAGAGGCCAGTTCATCGGCGAACGTCCGGTGCTGGTTGCTCAAGGGTGGAACGTTGACTACTCGGCACACTTGATCGTCTTCTCCTTCCAGTACTGCTCGCAAGAGCGTGGACCGTTGAGGGGAGCGGGAAGGGTGTCGGGCACGCTGTTGGGTGTCTGAGGGTACGGGCTTTCGAGTCTGGATCTTCGGTGCCGGCCCCAGTGAACTCGAACCGGTTGGTTCGGGGTGATGGGTGGCTGGTCGTTGTTTGAGAACTGCACAGTGGACGCGAGCATCTGTGGCCAAGTTTTTAAGGGCGCACGGTGGATGCCTTGGCACCAGGAACCGATGAAGGACGTGGGAGGCCACGATAGTCCCCGGGGAGTCGTCAACCAGGCTTTGATCCGGGGGTTTCCGAATGGGGAAACCCGGCAGTCGTCATGGGCTGTCACCCATACCTGAACACATAGGGTATGTGGAGGGAACGCGGGGAAGTGAAACATCTCAGTACCCGCAGGAAGAGAAAACAACCGTGATTCCGGGAGTAGTGGCGAGCGAAACCGGATGAGGCCAAACCGTATACGTGTGAGACCCGGCAGGGGTTGCGTATGCGGGGTTGTGGGATCTCTCTTTTACGGTCTGCCGGCCGTGAGACGAGTCAGAAACCGTTGATGTAGGCGAAGGACATGCGAAAGGTCCGGCGTAGAGGGTAAGACCCCCGTAGTCGAAACATCAGCGGCTCGTTTGAGAGACACCCAAGTAGCACGGGGCCCGAGAAATCCCGTGTGAATCTGGCGGGACCACCCGCTAAGCCTAAATATTCCCTGGTGACCGATAGCGGATAGTACCGTGAGGGAATGGTGAAAAGTACCGCGGGAGCGGAGTGAAATAGTACCTGAAACCGTGTGCCTACAAGCCGTGGGAGCGTCGCTGTATGTGCTTGCACATACAGTCGTGACTGCGTGCCTTTTGAAGAATGAGCCTGCGAGTTTGCGGTGTGTTGCGAGGTTAACCCGGGTGGGGTAGCCGTAGCGAAAGCGAGTCCGAATAGGGCGTTTCAGTAGCACGCTCAAGACCCGAAGCGGAGTGATCTAGCCATGGGCAGGTTGAAGCGGAGGTAAGACTTCGTGGAGGACCGAACCCACCAGGGTTGAAAACCTGGGGGATGACCTGTGGTTAGGGGTGAAAGGCCAATCAAACTCCGTGATAGCTGGTTCTCCCCGAAATGCATTTAGGTGCAGCGTCGTGTGTTTCTTGCCGGAGGTAGAGCACTGGATAGGCGATGGGCCCTACCGGGTTACTGACCTTAGCCAAACTCCGAATGCCGGTAAGTGAGAGCGCGGCAGTGAGACTGTGGGGGATAAGCTCCATGGTCGAGAGGGAAACAGCCCAGAGCATCGACTAAGGCCCCTAAGCGTACGCTAAGTGGGAAAGGATGTGGAGTCGCACAGACAACCAGGAGGTTGGCTTAGAAGCAGCCACCCTTGAAAGAGTGCGTAATAGCTCACTGGTCTAGTGATTCCGCGCCGACAATGTAGCGGGGCTCAAGCGTACCGCCGAAGTCGTGTCATTGCAGCATATAGCCCCAACGGGTGCTGTGATGGGTAGGGGAGCGTCGTGTGCCGGGTGAAGCAGCCGCGGAAGCGAGTTGTGGACGGTTCACGAGTGAGAATGCAGGCATGAGTAGCGATACACACGTGAGAAACGTGTGCGCCGATTGACTAAGGGTTCCTGGGTCAAGCTGATCTGCCCAGGGTAAGTCGGGACCTAAGGCGAGGCCGACAGGCGTAGTCGATGGATAACCGGTTGATATTCCGGTACCCGCTGTGAAGCGTCAAACATTGAATCAGGCGATGCTAAGTCCGTGAAGCCGCCCTGGAGCCTTCGGGCAAAGGGGAGTGGTGGAGCCGACGGACCAGACTTGTAGTAGGTGAGTGATGGGGTGACGCAGGAAGGTAGTCCAGCCCGGGCGGTGGTTGTCCCGGGGTAAGGGTGTAGGCCGAGTGGTAGGTAAATCCGCCGCTCATCAAGGCTGAGACCTGATGCCGAGCCGATTGTGGTGAAGTGGATGATCCTATGCTGTCGAGAAAAGCCTCTAGCGAGTTTCATGGCGGCCCGTACCCTAAACCGACTCAGGTGGTCAGGTAGAGAATACCGAGGCGTTCGGGTGAACTATGGTTAAGGAACTCGGCAAAATGCCCCCGTAACTTCGGGAGAAGGGGGGCCATCACTGGTGAGAGGACTTGCTCCTCGAGCTGGGGGTGGCCGCAGAGACCAGCGAGAAGCGACTGTTTACTAAAAACACAGGTCCGTGCGAAGCCGTAAGGCGATGTATACGGACTGACGCCTGCCCGGTGCTGGAACGTTAAGGGGACCGGTTAGTCACTCTTCGGGGTGGCGAAGCTGAGAACTTAAGCGCCAGTAAACGGCGGTGGTAACTATAACCATCCTAAGGTAGCGAAATTCCTTGTCGGGTAAGTTCCGACCTGCACGAATGGCGTAACGACTTCTCGACTGTCTCAACCATAGGCCCGGTGAAATTGCACTACGAGTAAAGATGCTCGTTTCGCGCAGCAGGACGGAAAGACCCCGGGACCTTTACTACAGTTTGATATTGGTGTTCGGTTCGGCTTGTGTAGGATAGCTGGGAGACTGTGAAGCTTGGACGCCAGTTCAGGTGGAGTCGTCGTTGAAATACCAGTCTGGTCGTGCTGGATGTCTAACCTGGGTCCGTGATCCGGATCAGGGACAGTGTCTGATGGGTAGTTTAACTGGGGCGGTTGCCTCCTAAAGAGTAACGGAGGCGCCCAAAGGTTCCCTCAGCCTGGTTGGCAATCAGGTGTTGAGTGTAAGTGCACAAGGGAGCTTGACTGTGAGACCGACGGGTCGAGCAGGGACGAAAGTCGGGACTAGTGATCCGGCGGTGGCTTGTGGAAGCGCCGTCGCTCAACGGATAAAAGGTACCCCGGGGATAACAGGCTGATCTTCCCCAAGAGTCCATATCGACGGGATGGTTTGGCACCTCGATGTCGGCTCGTCGCATCCTGGGGCTGGAGTCGGTCCCAAGGGTTGGGCTGTTCGCCCATTAAAGCGGTACGCGAGCTGGGTTTAGAACGTCGTGAGACAGTTCGGTCCCTATCCGCTGCGCGCGCAGGAATATTGAGAAGGGCTGTCCCTAGTACGAGAGGACCGGGACGGACGAACCTCTGGTGTGCCAGTTGTCCTGCCAAGGGCATGGCTGGTTGGCTACGTTCGGGAGGGATAACCGCTGAAAGCATCTAAGCGGGAAGCCTGCTTCGAGATGAGTATTCCCACCCCCTTTGAGGGGTTAAGGCTCCCAGTAGACGACTGGGTTGATAGGCCGGATCTGGAAGCCCAGTAATGGGTGGAGGTGACCGGTACTAATAGGCCGAGGGCTTGTCCTCAGTTGCTCGCGTCCACTGTGTTGGTTCTGAAACCACGAACAGCCCCGTTGTCGGGCCACGACAACGGTGCGGCTGAAACAGTTTCATAGTGTTTCGGTGGTTATAGCGTGAGGGAAACGCCCGGTTACATTCCGAACCCGGAAGCTAAGCCTTACAGCGCCGATGGTACTGCAGGGGGGACCCTGTGGGAGAGTAGGACGCCGCCGAACAATTGTTGAGGAAACCCCCGTGCCATCGGCACGGGGGTTTCCTGTTTTTCCGGGTCATTTAGGGGCTGGGGCCCCCTCCGGCGATATGCCGGCAACAGGTCACAGGCGTCCTGCGGCCTTCAGTGCCAGATATGCGTCCGCCAGTGCGGGGGCAAGGTCATCAGGCGTGGCGTCGACGACGGTGACGCCATGGCGGCGGAGTTGTTCCGCGGTGCGATGGCGTTCCGCCTGGGCCTGGGCGGCGGCTGCGGCCTCGTAGACGGACTCGGTGTTGCCGCGGGCTGTGGCCATGCCGGCGATGTGCGGGTCCGCCACCGATGCCAGCAGGATCGTGTGGCGTTGGGTGAGCTGGGAAAGGACGGGCAGCAGGCCCTCCTCGACCGGGGCCGCGTCGAGGGTCGTGAGCAGGACGATCAGGGAACGGCGAGGAGCCGACCTGAGTGCCGTTGCCGTAAGGCTTCGGGCGTCCGTTTCGACGAGCTCGGGTTCCAGCGTTGCCATGGCGTTGACCAGGGACGGGAGCACGTCGCCTGCCGTGCGGCCCTGGACGAGGGCGCGTACGCGACGGTCGTATGCGAGCAGGTCGACTCTGTCGCCGGCGCGGGATGCCAGGGCAGCCAGGAGCAGTGCCGCGTCCATGGAGGCGTCCAGGCGTGGGGCGTCGCCGACGCGGCCGGCCGAGGTGCGTCCGGTGTCCAGGACCAGGAGGATGTGGCGGTCGCGTTCGGGGCGCCAGGTGCGTACGGCGACCGTGGTCTGGCGGGCTGTGGCGCGCCAGTCGATGGAGCGGGTGTCGTCGCCGGGGACGTACTCGCGCAGGCTGTCGAATTCCGTGCCCTCGCCACGAGTGAGCACGCTGGTGCGGCCGTCCAGTTCGCGGAGGCGGGCCAGTTTCGAGGGCAGGTGCTTTCTGCTGGTGAACGGGGGCAGGACGCGTACCGTCCAGGGGACCGTGTGGGTGCCCTGGCGGGAGAGGAGGCCCAGGGGGCCGTACGAGCGGATCGTGACGCGGTCGGACTGGCGGTCGCCGCGGCGGGTCGGTCGTAGACGGGTGGTCACTCGGCGGCGTTCGCCTGCCGGGACTGTCAGACGGTGGCGGGAGGCCGCTACCTCTGTGCCGGGCAGCCAGGTGCTGGGGGGCCAGGCGTCGCGCAGGTGGGCGCGGAGAGGGCGGCGGGTCGGGTTGGTGATGGTGAGGGTGACGTCGGCGGTGTCGCCCAGGCGGACCGATGTGTCGCCCGAGCGGGTCAGGCCGAGGCGTCGTACGGGTGCTGCGAGTGCGAAGTCGCAGGCGCAGGCGACGGCCAGGGGGGCGTTGACCGCGAGGATGCCTGTCCAGCCCGGGTCCCAGATGCCGACCGGGAGGGAGCCCAGGGCCGCGAGGAGTGCGGCGCGTCCGGTGAGTGCCATCAGCGGGGGACAGGGACGTGGGTGAGGATCGCGTTGATGACGGAGTCGGCCGTCACGCCTTCCATTTCGGCCTCCGGGCGGAGTTGTACGCGGTGGCGGAGGGTGGGGAGGGCGAGCGCTTTCACGTCGTCGGGGGTGACGTAGTCGCGGCCGGTCAGCCAGGCCCAGGCGCGGGCCGTGGCGAGCAGGGCCGTCGCGCCGCGCGGAGAGACGCCGAGGGTGAGGGACGGCGATTCGCGGGTGGCTCGGCAGATGTCGACTACGTAGGCGGTGATTTCCGGGGAGATCGTCGTCTTGGCGACCGCGGCGCGAGCGGCTTCCAGGTCGGCCGGGCCCGCGACGGGGCGTAGGCCGGCGGCGTGCAGGTCGCGCGGGTTGAAGCCCTCGGCGTGACGGGTGAGGACGTTGATCTCGTCCTGGCGGGACGGGAGCGGGATCGTCAGCTTGAGGAGGAAACGGTCCAGCTGCGCTTCGGGGAGGGGGTAGGTGCCCTCGTACTCGACCGGGTTCTGGGTCGCGGCGACCAGGAACGGGTCGGGGAGCGGGCGCGGGGTGCCGTCGACCGTGACCTGGCGTTCCTCCATGGCTTCGAGGAGGGACGACTGGGTCTTGGGCGGGGTGCGGTTGATCTCGTCGGCCAGGAGGAGGTTGGTGAAGACCGGGCCGGGCTGGAAGGAGAACTCGGCGCTGCGGCTGTCGTAGACCAGGGAGCCCGTGACGTCGCTCGGCATCAGGTCGGGAGTGAACTGGACGCGCTTGGTGTCGAGTTCGAGAGCGGATGCGAGGGCGCGGACGAGCAACGTTTTGGCGACTCCAGGGACTCCTTCGAGGAGAACGTGTCCGCGGCAGAGGAGGGCGACGACGAGGCCGGTCACGGCGGGGTCCTGGCCGACCACGGCCTTGGCGATTTCGGCGCGCAGGGCTTCCAGGGCGGCTCGGGCGTTGCCCGGATCCCCGGCGTGCACGGCGTTGTCAGTGGTCGGGTCCATCATGGACGGCGTACCTCTCTTTCGAGGGCGTCGAGTTGGTCGGCGAGGGAGATGAGGGCCGTGTCGTCGCCGGGCGGCGGGCCGAAGAGGAGAGCGTGCATGGCCTGTCCGTCTCCAGGGCTGTGGAGGTGGGCGGACAAGGCGGGAAGCAGGGCTTCGGGCGCGTGTGCCTGAGTGACGGGGACGCCTACGAGGGGGGCGAGGCGGGTGCGGGTGGTGGAGCGAAGAGCGGCGGCCGCGCGGTCGCGGGCGTTGGCCTTGCGGTAGAGGCGGGCGCGGCCTTCGACGGTTTCGGAGGCGCGGATCGCCACGGGGAGATTTTCGGGCACCAGGGGGCCGAGTCGGCGTGCCCGCCAGAGGGCGGCGAGGACCGCGGCGATGAAGAGCTGCAGTGTGCCCCAGAGCCAGCCCGACGGGAGCAGGTCGAAGAAGCCCTTTTCGTCGTCCGGGTCGGTGGCGGCGGTGTCGGAGAGCGAGGGGAGGTACCAGACCAGATGGGGGCGGGACCCGAGGAGTTGGAGGGCGAGCGAGGCGTTGCCCTGCTCGTCGAGGGTGTCGTTGTAGAGGATGTCGGGCGCGCCGAGTACGACGGTGTCGCCGTCCCCGGACCTGTCCGGGACCCGCACCAGGGTGGCCAGGCGGTTGCTGGGGTAGCACTCGTCGGCGTCGGGCCGGGTGGCGGTGTAGCGGATGCCGCCCGTGTCGGCGGTGCCCGCACGTCGGGCGGCGGGCAGGGCGCAGTCAGGGGAGAGCGTCGAGTCGAGGCTGGTGGCGGGGTTGGCGACGACGCCGGGGGCCAGTCGCTCGACGGACGAGCTGCCGGGGGCGACGAGGAGTGTGCGGCCGCCGGAGTCGGCGGTCCCGGAGCGCAGTTGGCTCTGTTGGCCGTGCGTCAGGAGGTCGGGGACGGCTACCAGCAGGGTGGTGTCCGGGCCGGCCGCGGCCTCGGCCTCGGCGAGGGAGGTGACCACACGCGTGGAGACGCCTCGGTCGGCGAGGAGTTCGGCGACGGCGCGGCTGCCGTACTGGTCGACGGAGCGTGGGTCGAGCGTGCCGTGCTGGGAGTCGGAGCGGATGACGGCGATCGCGACGGCCGCCACCAGGAGGAGCACGAGGGCGAGGACGACGCCTCGCGTCCGGGTCCACACCTGGCGTGCGGTGGGCGAGGCCGAGGTGGACGGGAGCGTGGCCTCGGTGGTCATTCGGCGGCTCCCTGGCGGGTGTCGTGGACCGCGCTCTGGGCCGTGCTCGGGCTGCTGCTCGCTAGTTGGGGCTTGGTGCGTTCCAGGTCGCGGTCGAGTTCGGCGAGGCGGTGGTACGACTGCTCGGTCGCCGTTCGTCCGCCGTATGTCACGTCGTCGAAGTCCCGGGCGGCGGCGCGCAGTCGGTCTGCCTGCGAGGGCAGGGTGCGGCCCGCCTCGGCGGCTGCCTCGTCGGCGGTGCGGCCGGGGCGGGCGTCGAGCAGGGCGCGTTCCTCCAGGGAGCGGACGATGGCACGCATCCGCTCCTGGACGGCCTGGCTCCAGTGGCCCTGGGCCGCGTGGGCCTCGGCGGCCGCGCGGTGTTCGGCGGCGCTGCGGGGGCGGTCGTCGAACAGGGCGGCGGAGGAGACGGGTTCGCGGCGCGGGGTGCCCAGGCGCCACCAGAGGGCGCCCAGGACCGTGAGGACAGCCACGATGACGACCACCAGGCCGAGCGCTCCGCCGGGGGTCGCGGCCGAGGCGGTGTTGAACAGCTTGTCGACCCAGTCCCAGAAGGCGTTCAGGGCGCGCTGGAACCAGCTGGGGTCGTTCTCGTGGTACATCCGCTTGGACAGCTCGCGTCGGGCCGCCTCGCGCGCGGGGTCGCGGGGGATCGTCAGCGGTGGTTCGTCGTCGGAGCGGACGAGTGACAGCGCGGATGTGCGGTCGGCGTGCAGCACGGCCCGGACCGATGCGCGTACGGCCATGTCGGCGGCGTTCGGCAGTGCCGGTACCGCTGTGAGAACTCCCCCCGCCAGGATCACCGCATCAGCTCCCGGGGGCGGGGGTGGTGCCGTAGCCCTGGACGCCTGCGGCGCGGGCCAGGTCGAGGTCGAGGGCCTCACGGCGGATGCGCTGGTCGATGTAGAGGAGCACGGTGACGCCGGCCGTGATCGGGAACGTGATCATGGAGCCGATCACCGAGCCGATCCCGCTGATGATGAGGAAGGTCCAGCCGAGGTCGCCGGTGCCCTCCATGAAGCCGGTGACGCCGTCACCGCTGAACGCGGCGGCGAGGAAGGTGAAGGGCAGGACCACGATCGCCGCCATGATGTTCGCGATGATCCCCGCGAGGAGCTGGATGCCGAACACCCGCCACCAGGAACCGCGGACCAGCTTCGCGGAGCGGCTCATCGACTTCACGATGCCTTGCTTCTCGAGCATCAGCGCCGGCGAGGCCAGGGAGAAGCGCATCATCAGCCACACGGCCACGACGCCGGCGCCGAGGCCGCCGACGACAGCGAGCGCCGTGCCTGGCCCGGTCGCGCCGGAGACGGCCACGAGGATGCCGGGGAGCACGCCCACGAGGACGATTCCGGCGGCGATGACCATCAGCAGGAGGATCAGGCCCAGCAGCTTCATCACCTGGGGGCGGGCGTCGCGCCAGGCTTCGCCGGTGGTGACGGGGCGGCCGAGCACCGCGCGGCTGGTGACGGTGGTGAGCAGGGCGGTCGCCATGACCGTGCCGATCAGGGAGATCGCGAAGACGACGGCGCTGCCGAGCATGGCGTCGCCCATGGCGCGGGTCACTTCGCCGAGTGTGGCGCTCGGGTCGTTGAGGGCCTCGGCGTCGGTGGTGTCGTTGAGGACGAAGCCCTGGAGCAGGATGACGACGATCTCTGTGATGACCGCGACGGTCAGCGAGATGCCCAGGACCGTGCGCCAGTAGGTGCGCATGGTGGAGACCGCGCCGTCGAGGATCTCGCCGACGCCGAGGGGGCGGAGCGGGATCACGCCGGGCTTGGCAGCGGGCGGGGGGCCGCCCCAGCCGCGGTATCCGCCGGGAGGGCCGTAGCCGCCGCCCCAGCCGCCGTTTCCGCCGCCGGGAGGGCCGCCGTATCCGCCGGGAGTGCCGTAGCCCCCAGGTCCGCCAGGGGCGGTGGGGGGTGGGGCGCCCCAGCCCGGGCCGGGCGGTGGGGGCGGCGGTGCCTGGCCAGGGGCCGGCTGACCGGTGGGCGCGGACCACTGGCCGGCCGGTGGCTGGTCCTTGGACCACTTCGAGCCGGGGTCCTGCGGGTCCGTTCCCGGCTGCTCCGCGGGGTTCGCGGCGTCAGGCCGGTCGGCGGGGCCGGACTCGTGCCCGTCGGAGGGGGCGGATCCGGGCGAGGCCCAGCCCGGAGTGTCCTTCATCGTCGCTCCTTCACGGTGCCCGTCCGCGGTCGCGGCGGCAGGTTGGCAGCCATCGTGCCATGGGGTGGTCGTCGACGGACCAGCCGCGGTATGGGCCGGCCACCTTCAATTGTCCGCCGGATAACGGGCAGACTGACCGCATGGCTGATCAGTACGCGCAAACCGGCGAGGACAGCAGGCCGACCGAGATACCGGCGCTCCGTTGGGAAGAGCCACCCGAGGGGCCCGTACTGGTGCTCCTCGACCAGACGAGGCTGCCGGCCGAGGAGGTCGAACTCGTCTGTACGGATGCGCCGGCGCTGGTGGAGGCGATCCGTTCACTCGCCGTGCGCGGGGCACCGCTGCTCGGCATCGCGGGGGCGTACGGCGTCGCGCTCGCCGCCGTGCGTGGGTTCGACGTGGACGACGCGGCGGACGCGCTGGCGGGGGCCCGCCCCACGGCGGTGAACCTTGCCCTCGGGGTGCGCAGGGCCCAGTCCGCGTACCGGGCGGGGCTCGCCAAGGGCGGTGATGTCCGGCAGGCCGCCGAGGCGGCGCTGGCCGCGGCGCGCAGGCTGCATCAGGAGGATGCCGAGGCCAGCGGCAGGATGGCCGAGCGTGGGCTGGCGCTGCTGGACGAGCTGCTGCCCGGCGGCGGGCACCGGATCCTGACCCACTGCAACACCGGTTCGCTGGTGTCGGGTGGTGAGGGGACGGCGTTCGCGGTGGCGCTCGCGGCGCACCGGGCAGGGCAGCTGCAGCGGCTGTGGGTGGACGAGACGCGGCCGTTGCTGCAGGGGGCCCGGCTGACGGCGTACGAGGCGGCGCGCAGCGGTATGGCGTACACCTTGCTGACCGACAACGCGGCGGGTTCGCTGTTCGCGGCCGGGGAGGTGGACGCGGTGCTGATCGGGGCGGACCGCATCGCGGCCGACGGGTCGGTGGCGAACAAGGTGGGGAGCTATCCGCTCGCGGTGCTGGCGCGGTACCACCATGTGCCGTTCATCGTGGTGGCGCCGGTGACGACGGTGGATCCGGACACGCCGGACGGGGCGTCGATCGAGGTAGAGCAGCGTCCTGGGCATGAGGTGACCGAGGTCACAGCGCCCCAGGTGCCGGTGGCGGGAGCCGAGGCGGGTGGCGGGGTTCCGGTGGCGCCGCTGGGGACCCAGGCGTACAACCCGGCCTTCGATGTGACGCCGCCCGAGCTGGTGACGGCGATCGTCACCGAGGAGGGCGTAGTTTCACCGGTGACGGCCGAGGCGCTCGCGGAGGTGTGTGCGAGGTCGCGGCAGGTGACGACCGGCTGAGGGGATCTGCCCGGGCTTGGCGGGCGTGGCACCCTTGGCTGCCGCGTCCGGCCCGGGCTGACATCCTCGGGACATCGACACCGGTCGGCGAGGGCAGACAGTAGTCACTTCGTACGACTATCGTCACAGGCCAGTGACCTCTCTCACCAGCGCCCCGGTCACTGTTACAAGAATGGGATGATGTCGTTTATGAAGGGACGAGTCCTTGTCGTCGACGACGACACCGCACTGGCCGAGATGCTCGGCATTGTGCTGCGTGGTGAAGGTTTTGAGCCGTCTTTCGTAGCCGACGGCGACAAGGCGCTGGCTGCTTTCCGTGAGGCGAAGCCTGATCTGGTGCTGCTGGATCTGATGCTGCCCGGGCGGGACGGTATCGAGGTGTGCCGTCTGATCCGGGCGGAGTCCGGGGTGCCGATCGTGATGCTCACGGCGAAGAGCGACACCGTCGACGTCGTCGTGGGCCTGGAATCGGGCGCCGACGACTACATCGTGAAGCCGTTCAAGCCGAAGGAGCTCGTGGCCCGGATCCGGGCGCGGCTCAGGAGGTCCGAGGAGCCGGCGCCCGAGCAGCTCGCCATCGGTGATCTGGTCATCGACGTGGCCGGGCACTCCGTGAAGCGGGACGGGCAGTCGATCGCGCTGACGCCGCTGGAGTTCGACCTGCTCGTGGCGCTCGCGCGCAAGCCGTGGCAGGTGTTCACGCGTGAGGTGCTCCTCGAGCAGGTGTGGGGCTACCGGCACGCGGCCGACACCCGCCTGGTCAACGTGCATGTGCAGCGGCTGCGCTCCAAGGTCGAGAAGGACCCGGAGCGGCCGGAGATCGTGGTGACCGTCCGTGGCGTCGGTTACAAGGCCGGACCGAGCTGACATGTCCGAAGACAGTGCCGCTTCGGCGCCGGGCAGGTCCGGGGCCGGCGCGGGGCGGCCTGTCGGCCGGAAGGCGGCAGGCTCCCGCTGGGGTCGCTTCCTCGAGGGCGGGTTGCTGCAGGGCGGCGTCCAGGGCAGCCCGGTTCTGCGCCTCTTCATGCGCTGGGTGCGCCGGCCGCTGCTGCCCGTCATGCGCTTGTGGCGGCGCAACATCCAGCTCAAGGTCGTCGTCACGACCCTGCTGATGTCCCTGGGTGTTGTTCTGCTGCTCGGTTTCGTCGTCATCGGACAGGTGCGCAACGGCCTGCTGGACGCCAAGGTGAAGGCCTCGCAGAGCCAGGCCACCGGCGGGTTCGCGGTGGCCAAGCAGAAGGCCGAGGAGGCGGGGAGCGGCACCGGCGACGAGGCCACCACGGTGGACGGCCGCCCCGCACAGAACGTCATCCAGTGGATGAGCGACCTGGTGGAGTCCCTGTCCAGCGGTGGCCAGGGCGCCTTCGACGTGGTGACGCTCCCGGCCGGCAACGACAGCGGCGGCGGGCGCGGGCCGCGCGCCTCCGGCAACGTCGTCGCGTCGTCCAGCGTGCCCGAGGCCCTGCGCGAGCGGATCGACAACAGTACAGCGGCGTTCCAGAGCTACACCCGGATCGTCTACGACGCCGACAAGGAGTCCCAGCCGGCCCTCGTCATCGGCAAGCAGGTCAACGACCCGAACAGCGATCCGTACCAGCTGTACTACCTTTTCCCGCTCACTCAGGAGGAGAAGTCGCTGAGCCTGGTCAAGGGGACCCTTGCGACGGCCGGCCTCTTCGTCGTCGTACTCCTCGGGGCCATCGCCTGGCTCGTGGTGCGGCAGGTCGTCACCCCGGTGCGGATGGCGGCGGGGATCGCCGAGCGGCTGTCCGCCGGGCGGCTTCAGGAGCGGATGAAGGTCACCGGCGAGGACGACATCGCGCGGCTGGGCGAGGCCTTCAACAAGATGGCGCAAAATCTGCAGTTGAAGATCCAGCAGCTGGAGGACCTGTCGCGGATGCAGCGGCGGTTCGTGTCGGACGTGTCGCACGAGCTGCGGACGCCGCTGACGACCGTGCGGATGGCGGCCGATGTCATCCACGACGCGCGCGTGGACTTCGATCCGGTGACCGCCCGGTCGGCCGAGTTGCTCGCCGACCAGTTGGACCGGTTCGAGACGCTGCTCGCGGACCTGCTGGAGATCAGCCGCTTCGACGCGGGCGCGGCGGCCCTGGAGGCGGAGCCGATCGACCTGCGCGAGGTCGTACGGCGGGTCGTCAGCGGGGCCGAACCGCTCGCCGAGCGCAAGGGCACGCAGATCCGCGTCGTGGGCGACCAGCAGCCCGTCGTGGCCGAGGCGGACGCCCGGCGGGTGGAGCGGGTGCTGCGCAACCTCGTGGTCAACGCCGTGGAGCACGGCGAGGGCAAGGACGTCGTCGTCAAGCTCGCCGCGGCGGGCGGGGCGGTGGCGATCGCAGTGCGCGACTACGGTGTCGGGCTCAAGCCCGGCGAGGCGACCCGCGTCTTCAGCCGCTTCTGGCGGGCGGACCCGGCACGCGCGCGTACCACGGGTGGTACGGGCCTGGGGCTGTCCATCGCCCTGGAGGACGCGCGGCTGCACGGCGGCTGGCTGCAGGCGTGGGGCGAGCCGGGTGGCGGCTCGCAGTTCCGGCTGACGCTGCCGCGGACCGCGGACGAACCGCTGCGGGGCTCGCCGATACCGCTGGAACCCAAGGACTCGCGGCGCCATCGCGGCCTCGACGACGCCGGTCTGCCGCGTGGCGGTGGGGAGAAGACCGCCACCGTGCCGGCGCAGCCGAAGGGCGACCAGGGGCCGTCGCGGGGACCGATCGCGACCCGGCCGTCCGCAGCGACGCCCACGGCCGACCCGACGGCGCTGCCCGGCAACGGCGCGCGCGTGGTGCCCCGGCCCGCTTCGGGAGGGCGGCGGCACGACGAAGCGCCCGCGGGAGCCGGGCCGGAGCACAGCGAGGCCGACGAGGCACGGAGTGAGGCCGTGAGCCGGCCGGACGCCGCGTCGGAGGGCTCGTACGAGCAGGGGGAGGCATTTCGTGGGCGCTGACCGCGAGGGGGGCGCCCGGCGCACGCCGGGGCGCGCGGCGGTGTACGCCGCTTGTGGTGTCGTACTGCTGGCGGGGTGTGCGTCCATGCCCGACGGCGGGGATCTGCGGGGCGTCGAGTCCACGCCGCGTCAGGACACACAGGTGCGGGTGTTCGCGATGCCGCCCCAGGAGGACGCGTCCGCCTCGGACATCGTCCAGGGCTTCCTGGAGGCACTGACCAGCGACGATCCGCACTATGAGACGGCGAAGAAGTACCTGACGCCCGAGGCCGCGAAGAAGTGGCATCCGGAGCTGTCCACCACGGTGCTCGCGGACGGCGTGACCGTCGGGGCCGAGCAGGCCGCGGACCGGGAGGACGCGGACATCGTCTCGTATCCGCTCACCGGCGACCGGGTCGCCACCGTGGACGCGCAGCAGTCGTACGCGCCCGCGGAGGGGAAGTACAGCCAGACGGCGTACCTGACGCAGGATCAGAAGAGCAAGCAGTGGCGCATCGACGGGCTGCCGCAGGGCGTCGTCATGGGGAAGTCGGACTTCCAGCGCAACTACACGTCCGTCGACAAGTACTACTTCGCCTCGAACACGACGTCCGGAACGAGTCCGGAGACGGTGGCCGTCGCCGATCCCGTGTACGTGCGTGAGCGCGTGGATCCCATGGCGCAGATGGTGCGTTCCCTGCTCACCGGGCCGACGAGCTGGCTCGATCGCGTCGTCAGGTCCAGTTTCCCCACCGGCACGAAGCTGAAGGACGGCGTCACCTCGCTGACGCCGGACGACCAGGGCAAGTTGACCGTGCCGCTCAACGACCGGGCGGCGCGGGTCGATTCGGTCAAGTGCGACGAGATGGCGGCCCAGCTTCTGTTCACCCTGCAGAACCTCACCCCCGCGGTGGACGAGGTCGAACTGCAGGCGGGCGGAAAGCAGTTGTGCTCGCTCCCCGAGGACGGGTCCGACACGGTCGCCGCGCGCGGCTCGGCGCGCAGTCCCGCGTACCTGTACTTCGTCGACGGCGAGCACCGGCTGGTACGGCTGCCGGCGGGCAACGACAGTACGAAGCCGGATCCGGTGCCGGGAGCGCTGGGCGAAGGCGACAAGGAGCTGCGGTCGGTCGCCGTGTCGCGCGACGAGCACAGCGCGGCCGGGGTCGGTATCGACGGCAAGGCGCTGTACGTCGGCTCGCTCGTGTCGGGCGGATCGCTCGGCGAGCCCGTGCTGACCAGCCGGGGTGCCACGGCGAACGACCGGCTGACAGCGCCCAGTTGGGACGCGGAGGGCGACCTGTGGGTGGCCGACCGCGATCCCGGCAACCCGCGGCTGCTGTTGCTGAAGGAGGGCGCGGGCGAGCCGCTGACGGTGGACATGCCGGGGCTGGACGGGCGCATCAAGGACGTCCGGGTGGCCGCCGACGGGGTGCGGATCGCGCTCGTCGTGGAGAAGGACGGCAAGCAGTCCCTGTTCATCGGGCGGATCGAGCGGGGCGAGAAGGCCGAGGACGCGCCGTCGGTCCAGGAACTGCGGTCCGCGACCCCGGAGATGGAGGAGCTCACGACCATGTCGTGGGCCGGTGACAGCCGGCTCGTGGTGGCCGGGCGCGAGCAGGGTGGCGTGCAGCAGATGCGGTACGTCCAGGTCGACGGCTCCACGCCGGAGGGGTCCGCGCCTGCGGCTCTGACGGGCGTGAAGGAGATCGCCGCGTCCGAGGACGACCGGTTGCCGTTGGTGGCGTTCTCGGAGGACGGGATCGTACGGCTGCCGTCCGGGACGCAGTGGCAGAAGGTGGACACGGACGGGACGGCGCCGGTGTATCCGGGGTGAGTGTCGGTCTGCGGGGGCTGCGGGCTCCTGCGGGGTAGGTGGGCGGCCGCTGCTGCCGGGGTCGACTCCGGCGGGGGCGGTCGCTTCGCTGTGTGCGCGGGCTCCTCGAGTTATCCACAGGGAGTTGTCCACAGGGGTGGCAGCGGGAGGTCGGCGTTGGCACAGTGGTGGCCATGCGGAGGTGGTGGCAGGACCTCACCGACCTGGTGCTGCCGGCCGAGTGCGGAGGCTGCGGGAGGCCTCGCACGGTGCTGTGTCCGGAGTGCCGTGCCGTCCTGAGCGGGGCCGTACCGCGCCGGGTGCGACCGGTGCCGGAGCCGCCGGGCCTGCCGGTCGTGCACGCGGTGGCCCGGTACGCGGACGAGGTACGGGCCGTGCTGCTGGCCCACAAGGAGCGGGGTGCGCTGGCGCTGGCGGCACCGCTCGGTACGGCTCTGGCGGGGGCTGTGCGGGCGGGGCTGCGGGTGGCTGGGAGGCCCGCTGACGGGGTCGTCCCCGGGCTTCGGGAAGCCCGGGGGCCGGCCGACGGTGCCGGGCTTCGGGAAGCCCGGGGACCGGCCGACGGTGCCGGGCTTCGGGAGGCGCGAGGGCTGGTCGACGGGGCTGGTGGTGGTCAGGGGGCTGTGGGGAGAGGCGGCGGCGTCGTGATGCTGGTTCCGGTGCCGTCCTCGCGGCGGGTGGTTCGGGCGCGGGGGCATGATCCTGCGCGGCGGATCGCGCTGGCGGCGGCCGGGGAGCTGCGGCGGGCGGGGACGCCGGCGCGGGTGGTGTCCGTGCTGCGGCAGAGCCGTGCCGTGGCCGACCAGGCGGGGCTCAACCACCGGCAGCGGCTGGAGAATCTCGCCGGTGCGCTGGTGGTGGTTCCCGGGGGCGGACGGCTCCTGTCCGGTGGTCGGGTCGTGCTTGTCGACGACCTGATGACCACGGGCGCGTCCTTGGCGGAGGCGGCGCGTGCGGTGCGGGCGGCAATGGCGGAGCAGACGGCAATGGCGGAGCAGACGGTGCCAGGTGGCGGCGCCGCGGGTGCCCGAGCGGTCGTGGTGAGTGGGGCGGATGTGTGTGGAGAGGGTGCAACGGCGGTGTACGGCACGGTACGTAGGGAAGGCAGAGGGGAACGGATGGGCGGTGCGACGGAGGAGGAGACGGGCCGGGTGGCCGTCCCGTCGGGAATGGCGGGCGTCGGCGGTGACGGTGACGCGATCTGCGCGGCCGTGGTCGCAGCCACACCGGATTCTTTCGAAATAAACCGGAACTGACTGCGAACTTGCATCGTTGCAGGTAATGAGAGGGTCTATTCACCTGAACGGAGGTATGCCGCGGTAGAGGGTGACGACATCCGTCCAGGCGAGATATGTTCGGTTGTGAGAGAAAGGCGCAGGCCACACCTCTCGAATCCGAATGCCGTGCCGTGGGTTTTTCACTATCACCCACACCGGTGGAGTGGAGATCTTGCCCGCGGGGGAGGAGGTGGAAGTCACCGAGTCCGAGGTTCCGGGGCTCACCGGAGCCTGGTGCAAAAGGGAGACGCTCCGCAGCGAAGCGGAGCGATCCGGGAACGGAGTTCTGCGTGGACATCGTCGTCAAGGGCCGCAAGACCGAGGTGCCCGAGCGGTTCCGCAAGCACGTGGCCGAGAAGCTGAAGCTGGAGAAGATCCAGAAGCTCGATGGCAAGGTGATCAGCCTCGACGTCGAGGTGTCCAAGGAGCCCAACCCCCGACAGGCCGACCGCAGTGACCGAGTGGAGATCACGCTCCACTCCCGCGGTCCGGTGATCCGGGCGGAAGCGGCAGCCAGCGACCCGTACGCGGCACTCGACCTGGCGGCGGAGAAGCTGGATGCCCGGCTGCGCAAGCAGCACGACAAGCGCCACACACGCCGAGGCGCGCGGCGGCTGACGGCGGCCGAGGTCGCCGACCACGTTCCGGGCGCGGCGACGCTCAACGGGAACGGCCACACCGCCCACGAGGAAGAGCCGGAGAGCGTGCCGACCAAGAAGATCGGCTCTCTTGAGGTGAAGGGTGAAGGCCCCCTCGTCGTCCGTGAGAAGACCCACGTCGCCTCCCCGATGTCCCTCGACCAGGCTCTCTACGAGATGGAGCTGGTCGGGCACGACTTCTACCTGTTCATCGACTCCGAGACGAAGGAGCCGAGTGTCGTCTACCGGCGGCACGCCTACGACTACGGCGTCATCCACCTCAGCACGGACCCGATGGTCACCCAGACGCAAGGCCCCGCGGCGGGTGGCATGTTGGGCGGCTGATCACCCGGCCGACAGCTGAGCCGGTGCCCCTGGTGCGCGTGTGTGCGCCCCCAGGGGCACCCGTGTGCGACCACTTCGCGCCCCGCTCGTCACCGCAGTGTCGTCCGGGCATGAAATCATGGCCGCACCGGCCCAACCGCTGGGCCGTTGCCTTGGGTTGGCGATGGCACAGAACCACAGGCCACAGCCTTCAGGGGGAGGAACGATGGCGGACAGCTTCGGACCGATGCAGGACGAGGACGCCGCAGACGGCGTCGTCGCCACGGGCTCGGACGCGGGCTCTCCACGCAAGGAGCCGATCCGTGTCCTGGTCGTGGACGACCACGCTCTCTTCCGCCGCGGCCTGGAGATCGTCCTGGCGGCCGAGGAGGACATCCAGGTCGTGGGAGAGGCCGGGGACGGCGCGGAGGCCGTCGACAAGGCCGCCGACCTGCTGCCGGACATCGTGCTGATGGACGTACGGATGCCCAAGCGCGGTGGGATCGAGGCCTGCACCTCCATCAAGGAGGTCGCCCCCAGCGCCAAGATCATCATGCTGACGATCAGCGACGAGGAGGCCGACCTCTACGAAGCGATCAAGGCGGGCGCGACCGGATATCTCCTCAAGGAGATCTCCACGGACGAGGTGGCCACCGCCATTCGCGCGGTGGCCGACGGGCAGTCGCAGATCAGTCCTTCCATGGCGTCGAAACTGCTCACCGAGTTCAAGTCGATGATCCAGCGGACCGACGAGCGCCGTCTGGTGCCCGCGCCGCGGCTCACGGAGCGTGAGCTGGAGGTACTGAAACTGGTCGCCACGGGGATGAACAACCGGGATATCGCCAAGGAGCTGTTCATCTCCGAGAACACCGTGAAGAACCATGTGCGCAACATCCTGGAGAAGCTGCAGTTGCACTCCAGGATGGAGGCGGTGGTGTACGCGATGCGCGAGAAGATCCTCGAAATCCGGTAAAGAAGCGGATCAGAGGCCCGGATCAGAGGGTCGCGCGGGTGAGTTCCCTCGCGAGGGGCTCGCGCAGGTCCGGTGCGTCCACCCGTTCCACTCGTACGTTCGTGCAGTTCACCCAGCTCGCTGCCTCGATCAGGGCCTGTGCGACCGCCGGGACCGCCTTCGGGCCGTCCAGGGTGACCTGCCGGGCGACCAGGGTGCTGCCCTCGCGGGCCGGGTCCACGCGGCCGACCAGATGGCCGCCGGCCAGCACCGGCATCGCGAAATAGCCGTACACCCGCTTCGGCTTGGGGACGTAGGCCTCCAGGCGGTGCGTGAAGCCGAAGATCCGCTCCGTGCGCGCCCGTTCCCAGACGAGGGAGTCGAAGGGGGACAGCAGGGTGGTGCGGTGGCGGCCGCGCGGAGGTGTCTCCAGGGCCGCCGGGTCGGCCCAGGTCGGCCTGCCCCAGCCCTCGACCGTGACCGGGACCAGGCCGGAGTCGGCGATCACCGCGTCGACCTGCTCGGCCTTGAGGCGGTGGTAGTCGGCGATGTCCGCGCGCGTGGCGACGCCCAGGGACTGGCCGGCGAGGCGGACCAGACGGCGCAGGCACTCGGTGTCGTCCAGATCGTCGTGCAGCAGGGTCTCCGGGACTGCGCGTTCGGCGAGGTCGTACACGCGCTTCCAGCCGCGGCGCTCGACGCACACCACCTCGCCGTACATGAGGGCCCGCTCGACGGCCACCTTCGTGCCGGACCAGTCCCACCACTCGCTGGTCTTCTTCGCGCCGCCCAGATCCGTGGCGGTGAGGGGGCCTTCGGTGCGGAGCTGCTTGATGACCTGGTCGTAGGCGCCGTCGGGGAGGGTGTGGTTCCAGTGGGGGCGGTTGCGGTAGGCGCGGCGGCGGAAGGCGAAGTGGGGCCACTCCTCGATGGGGAGGATGCAGGCGGCGTGGGACCAGTACTCGAAGGCGTGGGGGCTGGCCGAGGAGGTGCTCCAGTACGCGTTCTCGACCGTCTTGCGGCCCACGGCGCCGAGGCGGGCGTACGGGATGAGTTCGTGGGAGCGGGCGAGGACCGAGATGGTGTCGAGTTGGACCGCGCCCAGATGGCGGAGGATGCCGCGGACGCCTGAGCGGCGGTCCGGGGCGCCTAGGAAGCCTTGGGCCCGCAGGGCGATGCGGCGGGCCTCGTCTGCCGAAAGGGTGGTGTCCGGGCGCGGGGTCGTCATGAGCCGCACGATAGGGGGTGGCACTGACAACCGGCGCTGAGCTGCGACTTCTCTGCTACGACCGGGAAGGCGCCGGCAGGTAGGGCGCCGTCGACGGCAGGCCGAGGTCCGAGGGCAGCAGCGAACCCACCCAGCTGTCCCGTCGTACGCCCTGGTGGACGATCGCGGAGCGCAGGATGCCCTCACAGGTGAAGCCGACGCGTTCCGCCACCGCGCGGGAGGGCTCGTTGCCGACTTCCGCGCGCCATTCCACGCGGTCGATCGACAACTGGGTGAAGGCCCAGTGGGAGGCGGTGCGGGCGGCCTCGGTGACGTAGCCGTTGCCGCGGTGTTCCTTCGTGCCCCAGAAACCGATCTCCGCCGCGCTCAGGGAGCGCATCGTGAGACTGAGCATGCCCGCCAGGTCCTCCCCTTCGGGGAGGAAGATGCCCCAGGTGAGCATCGAGCCGTCCGCCCAGCCCTCGTGGACGAGTTGCTCGGTGAAGCTCCGGGCGTGTTCGGGGAGATAGGGCGCGGGGATCGTGGTCCAGCGCCGGATGTCGGGGTCCTGGACGGCCGCGTACACGGCGTCGGTGTCCTGCGGCCCGACCGCGCGCAGCAGGAGGCGGTCGGTGGTGAGCGTGACGGGGTCCATCGGCCGATTCTGCTCGGGGTCGCGCAAAGGCACCATCTCTTTGCCGTGCGTGAGCGGGTGATCACAATTCGCGCAATTCGTCAGAGCGGCGCGGCACCATCCGCGGGGCCCGGCCGTTGTCCTTTTGAAGAGATGTGAAGCAGTGGGCGGTCACCGTCGCGGCAGGCCTCCCGGCGTGGCGGGGTCCTCGCATACGATGGCCGTTGCTCAGTAGTCCAATGGAAACCGACCGTCCCAGGCCCGACCGGCAAGGAGACCAACCCCCGTGTCCGTCCTCTCCAAGATCATGCGTGCAGGCGAAGGCAAGATCCTGCGCAAGCTGCACCGCATCGCGGACCAGGTCAACTCCATCGAAGAGGACTTCGTCGACCTCTCCGACGCCGAGCTGCGGGCCCTCACCGATGAGTACAAGCAGCGCTATGCCGATGGTGAGACCCTGGACGACCTGCTTCCCGAAGCATTCGCGACCGTACGCGAGGCCGCCAAGCGCGTCCTCGGACAGCGTCATTACGACGTCCAGATGATGGGCGGCGCCGCCCTCCACCTCGGCTATGTCGCCGAGATGAAGACCGGTGAGGGCAAGACCCTGGTCGGCACGCTGCCCGCTTATCTGAACGCCCTCTCCGGACAAGGCGTCCACCTGATCACGGTCAACGACTACCTGGCCGAGCGCGACTCCGAGATGATGGGCCGCGTCCACAAGTTCCTGGGCCTGAACGTCGGCTGCATCCTCGCCAACATGACGCCGGCCCAGCGCCGCGCGCAGTACGCGTGCGACATCACCTACGGCACGAACAACGAGTTCGGCTTCGACTACCTGCGCGACAACATGGCGTGGTCCAAGGACGAGCTCGTCCAGCGCGGCCACAACTTCGCCATCGTCGACGAGGTCGACTCGATCCTGGTCGACGAGGCCCGTACGCCGCTGATCATCTCCGGCCCGGCCGACCAGGCCACCAAGTGGTACGGCGACTTCGCCAAGCTGGTCACCCGGCTGAAGAGGGGCGAGCCGGGCAACCCGCTCAAGGGCATCGAGGAGACCGGCGACTACGAGGTCGACGAGAAGAAGCGCACGGTCGCCATCCACGAGTCCGGCGTCAGCAAGGTCGAGGACTGGCTGGGCATCGACAACCTCTACGAGTCGGTGAACACCCCCCTCGTGGGCTACCTGAACAACGCCATCAAGGCCAAGGAGCTCTTCAAGGCGGACAAGGACTACGTCGTCATCGACGGCGAGGTCATGATCGTCGACGAGCACACCGGCCGTATTCTCGCCGGCCGCCGTTACAACGAGGGCATGCACCAGGCGATCGAGGCGAAGGAAGGGGTGGACATCAAGGACGAGAACCAGACGCTCGCCACGATCACCCTCCAGAACTTCTTCCGCCTCTACAAGCGCCACGACCACAACGGCAAGGAACAGCCCGGCCTCTGCGGCATGACGGGTACGGCGATGACCGAGGCCGCCGAGTTCCACCAGATCTACAAGCTCGGCGTCGTCCCGATCCCGACCAACCGGCCGATGGTCCGCAAGGACCAGTCGGACCTGATCTACCGCACCGAGGTCGCGAAGTTCGAGGCGGTCGTCGACGACATCGTCGAGAAGCACGAGAAGGGCCAGCCGATCCTCGTCGGTACGACGTCGGTCGAGAAGTCCGAGTACCTCTCGCAGCAGCTCTCCAAGCGCGGCGTCCAGCACGAGGTGCTGAACGCGAAGCAGCACGACCGTGAGGCCCCGATCATCGCCCAGGCCGGCCGCAAGGGCGCCGTCACCGTCGCCACCAACATGGCCGGCCGTGGTACCGACATCAAGCTCGGCGGCAACCCCGACGACCTCGCCGAGGCGGAGCTGCGCCAGCGCGGCCTCGACCCCGAGGAGCACATCGAGGAGTGGGCCGCGGCCCTCCCGGCCGCCCTGGAGCGGGCCGAGAAGGCCGTCAAGGCGGAGTTCGAGGAGGTCAAGGACCTCGGCGGGCTCTACGTGCTCGGCACCGAGCGACACGAGTCGCGTCGTATCGACAACCAGCTGCGCGGTCGTTCCGGCCGCCAGGGCGACCCGGGCGAGTCCCGCTTCTACCTCTCCCTGGGCGACGACCTGATGCGCCTGTTCAAGGCCCAGATGGTCGAGCGCGTGATGTCGATGGCGAACGTCCCGGACGACGTGCCGATCGAGAACAAGATGGTCACACGCGCGATCGCGTCCGCGCAGTCGCAGGTCGAGCAGCAGAACTTCGAGACCCGTAAGAACGTCCTGAAGTACGACGAGGTCCTCAACCGGCAGCGCGAGGTCATCTACGGCGAGCGCCGCCGCGTCCTGGAGGGCGAGGACCTGCACGAGCAGGTCCAGCACTTCATGGACGACACCATCGACGAGTACGTCACCGCGGAGACCGCCGAGGGCTTCCCGGAGGACTGGGACCTCGACCGGCTGTGGGGCGCGTTCAAGCAGCTCTACCCGGTGAAGGTCACCGTCGAGGAGCTGGAGGAGGCGGCCGGCGACCGGGCCGGTCTGACCGCCGAGTTCATCGCCGAGTCCATCAAGGACGACATCCACGACCAGTACGCGGCGCGCGAGGAGCAGCTCGGCTCCGAGATCATGCGTGAGCTGGAGCGCCGGGTCGTGCTGTCGGTCCTGGACCGCAAGTGGCGCGAGCACCTCTACGAGATGGACTACCTCCAGGAGGGCATCGGCCTGCGCGCGATGGCGCAGAAGGACCCGCTGGTCGAGTACCAGCGCGAGGGCTTCGACATGTTCACCGCCATGATGGAGGGCATCAAGGAGGAGTCCGTCGGCTACCTGTTCAACCTGGAGGTCCAGGTCGAGCAGCAGGTCGAGGAGGTCCCGGTCGAGGACACCAAGCCGTCGCTCGACAAGCAGGACGCGGTGCCGGCGCAGGCGCGCCCCGAGATCCGCGCCAAGGGGCTCGATGTCCCGCAGCGCCGCGAGCTGCACTTCTCCGCGCCGACCGTGGACGGCGAGGGCGGTGTCATCGAGGGTGACTTCGCCGATGACGACGAGCCGGTTCGCTCGGAGTCCGACGGCCTCACGCGCGCGGAGCGGCGCAAGCAGTCGCGTGGCGGGCGGCGTCGTAAGAAGTGATGAGGTCTGTGTCTGTGCCTCTGTCTGGGGCGCGGTAGCGGCTTGAAGGGCCGGGTCACCTTGGGGTGGCCCGGCCCTTTGGTATGTGGCTGGGCTGGGTGGTCGTTCGGACGGGCACGGTGCCTGGCGGGATCAGTCGTCGTCCGTGCTCGGCCTGCGCGGGCCGCCCACTTCCACGGCCGTGCAGCGCCAGCGCAGGTCCCGGCCCTGCTCCAGGCGGAAGGCCAGCGCGCGCAGCCGGTCGCCGGCCCCGATGCGGGCGAAGGCCTCGATGGCGCCGGGGCGGGGTTCGAAGTAGCCGATGTCGCGGACGACGGGGAGGGTGCCGCGCGTGGTGCGCAGAGGGCCGCGTTCGGCGAGCCAGGCCAGTTCGTCGTAGGCGCGGCCCGCGGTGTACCGGAGCATCCAGTGGACGGGGCGGCGGCCGCTGAGGACGGCGAGGAGGCGGTCGGCGAAGAGGTCGGTGGGTCGGGGCTGGGGGATGAGGGCGGCCGGGGCCGGTCGGGCGGCTGTGGCTGGGCGTGGGGGTGTGGCTGGGCGTGGGGGTGTGGTGGGGGTGGTGGTCGTGGTTGTGCCGGGCCTGGGGGCGGAGGGCCTTGTGGGGGCGCCTGTGCGGGTGCTGAGGGCACTGGGGGAGGCGGGGGAGGTGGCTGGACTGTGTGGGGCCGTGGTGGGCCTTCCTGCGGTCCTGCCAGGGGTCGGGGGGCGGTTGTCGGGCGGGCTGGTGCGGGTGGGGGGTGCGGTGGTGGCCGGTGAGCCTGGCGGGCGGCCTTCGGGTGTGGTCGTGCGGGGCGTGCCGCCGCCGGGCGTGCGGGGTGGTGTGCCGCCCGGGCGGCGCGGGTCGCGGCGGCCCGGCGGGCGGGCGCCGGGGTGGTGGTTCGCCCTCGTCATGACCTTGTTCATCGGTGTCCCCGCTCGATCGGCCCGGGTGGTACCGGGCAGTAACTTCGTGCTTGGGGATCTTGTACGGGGTGGTGGACCGCGGCGGCAAGGCGGCCGGGGTCCTCGCCGGGGTGGCCGGAATGTTCACCTATCAGAGTGGTCGGGGAGTACGGAAAGCCCGACTTGGCGGGGGTGTGCCGGGTGAGTTCCGGGGCGCCGGGTGGACGACTTCAGGGGGGTGGGCAGGGACTCGAAAGGGGACCCCACGCACGTATCCTGGAGGCCCCTCCGGGAAGCGCCGAACGTCCTTCGCTCCGGGAGGATCCGAGGAGCCTTCGACCACGAAAGCGGCGAGCCATGCGTGTCTACGTCCCCCTGACCCTTCCCGGGCTCGCCGAGGCGTACAAGACGGGGGAGTTGGGGAGCGGGCCGTTCGTCGCGTACGCGGTCACGCCGGCGTTGCGTGAGTGGTACCTGTCCGACGACATCGAGGAACTGGAGTACGCCGCGCTGAACCGGGCCGCGTTGGGGTCACTGCGGTTGCTGGCGGCGGATGCGGGGGCGGTGCGGCGGCGGGTTGTGGTCGCGGTGGATGTGCCCGACGGTGCGGCGACCTCGGATCCCGACCGGGCGCTTGATCCTGCGGCGCTCGGTGAGGTGCGGGTTGCCGGGGGCGTGTCGTTGGCCAAGGCGGCGTCCGTGCATGTCGATGCGTCTGACGCGGAGGCGGATGTGGCCGCGGCGGCCGGGGCGCTGGCGGCGGCGGACGGTGGGGACGACGACGCGCAGTTCGTTGTGGACGGGGCCGAGGATCATGAGCTGCTGTGGTTCGCCACGCAGGAGATTCCGAATCTGGTGGGGATGGGGGCTGAGAGGGGCTGAGGGGGGCTCCGCGGCGGGGGAGCCGGGGACTGGGGGCTGTGGTGACCTGCTCGTCTCTTGATTGTCAGTGGGGGCGGGTACGTTTTGGGCATGGGGAAGCAGACGGGCGCGCACATTGTCTGGGACTGGAACGGGACGCTGTTCCACGACAACGACGCGATCATCGGGGCGACGAACGCGGCGTTCGCGGAGTTGGGGCTGGCGCCGATCACGATGGAGCGGTACCGGGCGTTGTACTGCGTGCCGGTGCCGAAGTTCTATGAGCGGTTGATGGGGCGGTTGCCGACCGATGCGGAGTGGGAGGTCATGGATGAGACCTTTCATCGGTACTACGCCGAGCATCGGGTGAGGTGCGGGTTGACCGCGGGGGCGGTGGACTTGCTTGCCGGCTGGGGGTCGGCGGGGCGGAGTCAGTCGATTCTCAGCATGTATGTGCATGACGAGCTGGTGCCCTTGGTGCGGGGGTTCGGTATCGAGGCGCACTTCTTGCGGGTTGACGGGCGGGTCGGGCCGTCCGGGGGAAGCAAGGCGGAGCACATGGTGCGGCATCTTGGGGCGCTGGTGGGGGTGGATCCGGGTCGTACGGTGGTGATCGGGGATGCTGCCGATGATGCGGTGGCGGCGCTGCATGTGGGGGCGCGGGCCGTGTTGTACACCGGGGGGTCGCATGGGCGGGCGAGCCTTGAGGTGGTGGGGGTGCCGGTGGTGGATTCGTTGGAGGAGGCTGTGGTGGAGGCGGAGCGGTTGGCGGCGTGACGCTGCGGTGAGCTGGGGTCGGGTGGGTGGTCGGCCCAGGGTTGTGGTTGCCGCCTGGGGGTGTCGCCGGGGTGTTTTCGCCCCCGCCGCCCCTACCCGTCCCATCCCCAGGGGCTCCGCCCCTTCGACCCCGCCAGGGGCTCCGCCCCTGCACCCCGGCGGGGACTGCGTCCCTGCGCCCCACGCGGGACTGTGCTCCTGGACCCTGGCGGGGCTGCGTCCTGTCGCGCCGGCGAGGGCCGTGTGGCTTGCGTCCCTTGCGGCGCTCCGCCCCTTCACCCCGGCGGCGCTTCGCCCCTGCACCCCCGCGGGGCCCACCCCGCACCCCCGGCGGCGACCATCAACCCTCCCGCCCGGCGGCGACCATCAACCCTCCCGCCCGGTGGGATGCCGCGCCCTGCATGAGATGGCTGTTCGTGGTCCTGTGCAGAACGTCAAAGTTCTGGCCCTGGTTTTGTACACATACGGCTCATGACGGGCCCCCTGGAAGGAGCGATAGCCTGGTGGCGTGATCAGCGCGATAGTTCGCGGGGGCATCGTCGCCCCTGCCTTGCGCCCGGGGAGCACGGAGTACCTCCGTGACCGGGCGGCGGTCGCTGGTCTTCGCGGGTGGGACGGGGGCCCAGGGGCCCCCGGGACGCCGTACACACGCTGGAAACATGTGCCGCCGCAGAGAGCAGCGTCACACCCTTCCGGCGTGTCGAGAATGGCTGATAACCCCCCGCTCATCTCACCTTGCGGCATAGCGTCGGATCAGACCGGAGACCCCGCGTCGCGGCGTTACGTCACAGGGGAAGAGACCGTACTTCCACCTACGTCACGCAACGGCGCGCGACAGGAGCCAGAGGACAATGCAGACCAAGCTGGACGAAGCCAAGGCCGAGCTGCTCGAGAGGGCCGCCCGGGTAGCTGAGAACAGCCCGGTCGGGGGGCACCTACCGACTGGGACGACGGACGAGAGCACACCCGACCGGGACACGCTGCTCGCGTTCCTCCAGCGCTACTACCTGCACACCGCCCCGGAGGACCTCGCCGACCGCGACCCGGTCGACGTCTTCGGCGCCGCACTCTCGCACTACCGGCTGGCCGAGAACCGCCCGCAGGGCACGGCCAACGTGCGGGTCCACACGCCCACCGTGGAGGAGAACGGGTGGACGTGCAGTCATTCGGTTGTCGAGGTGGTCACCGATGACATGCCCTTCCTCGTCGACTCCGTCACCAATGAGCTGACCCGGCAGGGGCGTGGGATCCACGTCGTCATTCATCCGCAGGTCATCGTGCGGCGTGACGTCACCGGCAAGCTCATCGAGGTGATCACCGCGCCGGTCACCGGCGAACTGCCGCACGACGGGCACACCGAGTCCTGGATCCATGTCGAGATCGACCGCGAGACCGACCGCGGCGACCTGAAGCAGATCACCGCCGACCTGCTGCGTGTCCTGTCCGACGCCCGTGAGGCCGTCGAGGACTGGGAGAAGATGCGGGACGCGGCGCTGCGCATGGCCGACGAACTGCCCAAGGAGCCCATCGCCTCCGACCTGCGCGAGCAGGAGATCGAGGAGGCGCGGGAGCTGCTGCGCTGGCTCGCCGCCGACCACTTCACCTTCCTCGGGTACCGGGAGTACCAGCTGCGCGAGGACGACTCCCTCGCGGCCGTCCCCGGCACCGGGCTGGGGATTCTGCGGTCCGACCCTCATCACGCCGAAGGGGACAGCCACCCCGTCAGTCCCTCCTTCGAGCGGCTGCCTGCCGACGCCCGGGCGAAGGCGCGTGAGCACAAGCTGCTTGTGCTGACCAAGGCGAACAGCCGGTCGACCGTGCACCGGCCGTCATATCTCGACTACGTCGGCGTCAAGAAGTTCGACGCCGACGGGAACGTGGTGGGGGAGCGGCGGTTCCTCGGACTGTTCTCGTCCGCCGCCTACACCGAGTCCGTGCGGCGGGTGCCCGTCATCCGGCGCAAGGTCGAAGAGGTGCTGGAGCGGGCCGGGTTCTCGCCCAACAGTCACGACGGGCGGGATCTGCTGCAGATCCTGGAGACCTATCCGCGTGACGAGCTCTTCCAGACCCCGCCGGACGAGTTGCAGGCCATCGTCACCTCCGTGCTCTACCTCCAGGAGCGGCGCCGGCTCAGGCTCTACCTGCGCCAGGACGAGTACGGGCGCTACTACTCCGCCCTCGTCTACCTGCCCCGCGACCGGTACACCACCGGCGTACGGCTGCGGATCATCGACATCCTCAAGGAGGAACTCGGCGGTACCAGCGTCGACTTCACCGCCTGGAACACCGAGTCGATCCTCTCGCGGCTGCACTTCGTCGTCCGGGTCCCGCAGGGCACCGAGCTGCCGCAGCTGTCCGACGCCGACAAGGAGCGCATCGAGGCGCGGCTGGTGGAGGCCGCGCGGTCGTGGGCCGACGGTTTCGGCGAGGCGCTGAACGCCGAGTTCGGCGAGGAGCGCGCCGCCGAGCTGCTGCGCCGCTACGGCAACGCCATCCCCGAGGGCTACAAGGCCGACCACACCCCGCGCTCCGCGGTCGCGGACCTCGCGCACATCGAGGAACTCACCGAGGAGAAGAGCTTCGAGCTCAGCCTGTACGAGCCCGTGGGCGCCGCCCCCGAGGAGCGCAGGTTCAAGATCTACCGCAAGGGCGAGTCCATCACCCTGTCGGCCGTGCTGCCGGTGCTCAACCGGCTCGGTGTCGAGGTGATGGACGAGCGGCCGTACGAACTGCGCTGCGCGGACCGGAGTGTGGCCTGGATCTACGACTTCGGGCTGCGCATGCCCCAGCCGAAGAGCGGGAGCGGCGACTACCTCGGCGACGACGGGCGCGAGCGGTTCCAGGACGCCTTCGCCGCGACCTGGACCGGCCAGGCGGAGAACGACGGGTTCAACTCCCTCGTGCTGAGTGCCGGGCTGCACTGGCGGCAGGCGATGGTGCTGCGGGCGTACGCGAAGTACCTGCGGCAGGCGGGCTCGACGTTCAGCCAGGACTACATGGAGGACACCCTCCGCCACAACGTCCACACCACCCGGCTGCTGGTCTCGCTGTTCGAGGCGCGGATGTCGCCGGACCGGCAGCGTGCCGGGCACGAGCTCGTCGACGCGCTCCTCGAAGAGCTCGACGCGGCGCTCGACCAGGTCGCCTCTCTCGACGAGGACCGGATCCTGCGGTCCTTCCTGACCGTCATCAAGGCGACCCTCAGGACGAACTTCTTCCAGGAGGCGGCGGGCGGCAGGCCGCACGACTACATCTCCATGAAGTTCGACCCGCAGATGATCCCCGACCTGCCGGCGCCGCGCCCGGCGTTCGAGATCTGGGTGTACTCGCCTCGGGTGGAGGGCGTGCACCTGCGGTTCGGGAAGGTCGCGCGAGGCGGCCTGCGCTGGTCCGACCGGCGTGAGGACTTCCGCACCGAGATCCTCGGCCTGGTGAAGGCGCAGATGGTGAAGAACACCGTCATCGTGCCGGTCGGCGCCAAGGGCGGCTTCGTCGCCAAGCAGCTGCCCGACCCGTCCGTCGACCGGGACGCGTGGCTGGCGGAGGGCATCCGCAGCTACAAGACCTTCATCTCGGCGCTGCTCGACATCACCGACAACATGGTCGCCGGCGAAGTGGTCCCGCCCGCCGACGTCGTCCGGCACGACGAGGACGACACCTATCTCGTCGTCGCCGCCGACAAGGGCACCGCGACCTTCTCGGACATCGCCAACGGGGTCGCCGAGAACTACAACTTCTGGCTCGGCGACGCCTTCGCCTCCGGCGGCTCCGCCGGGTACGACCACAAGGGCATGGGCATCACCGCGCGCGGCGCCTGGGAGTCCGTCAAGCGGCACTTCCGCGAGCTGGGCGTGAACACGCAGGCCGAGGACTTCACGGTCGTCGGCATCGGCGACATGTCCGGTGACGTGTTCGGCAACGGCATGCTGCTCAGCGAGCACATCCGCCTGGTCGCCGCCTTCGACCACCGGCACATCTTCATCGACCCGAATCCCGACGCGGCCACCTCCTACGCCGAACGCCGCCGCGTCTTCGAGCTGCCCCGCTCCAGCTGGGCCGACTACGACACCGCGCTCATCTCCGCCGGTGGCGGCGTGTTCCCCCGTACCGCCAAGGCGATCCCGGTCAACGCGCACATCCGTGAGGCCCTGGGCATCGAGGGCAAGGTCGCCAAGATGACCCCGGCCGACCTGATGAAGGCGATCCTCAAGGCGCCGGTGGACCTGCTGTGGAACGGCGGCATCGGGACGTACGTGAAGGCGAGCACCGAGACGCACGCGGACGTCGGCGACAAGGCCAACGACCAGATCCGCGTCGACGGCGCCGACCTGCGCGTCAGGGTCGTCGGCGAGGGCGGCAACCTGGGCCTGACCCAGCTCGGCCGGATCGAGTTCGCGCTGCACGGCGGCAAGATCAACACCGATGCCATCGACAACAGCGCGGGCGTGGACACCTCCGACCACGAGGTGAACATCAAGATCCTGCTCAACGGCCTGGTCGCGGACGGCGACATGACCGTCAAGCAGCGCAACAAGCTGCTCGCCGAGATGACCGACGAGGTCGGCCACCTGGTCCTGCGCAACAACTACGCGCAGAACACGGCCATCGCCAACGCGCTCGCCCAGTCCAAGGACATGCTCCACGCCCAGCAGCGGTACCTGCGCCACCTGGTGCGCGAGGGCCTGCTGGACCGGGCCCTGGAGTTCCTGCCCACCGACCGCCAGATCCGCGAACGCCTCGGCGCCGCACAGGGGTTGACCGGCCCGGAGACGGCCGTCCTGCTGGCGTACACGAAGATCACGGTCGCCGAGGAGCTGCTGCACACCTCGCTGCCCGACGACCCGTACCTGCGCGGTCTGCTGCACACGTACTTCCCGGCCGCGCTGCGCGAGACGTTCGGGGACCGCATCGACGGCCACCCGCTGCACCGCGAGATCACCACGACCGTGCTGGTCAACGACACGGTCAACACCGGTGGTACGACCTATCTGCACCGGCTGCGCGAGGAGACCGGTGCCTCGCTGGAGGAGATCGTGCGGGCGCAGACCGCGGCTCGCGCGATCTTCCGCTCCGGTGTCGTGTGGGACGCGGTGGAGGCGCTCGACAACAAGGTCGAGGCCGCCGTGCAGACCCGGATCCGGCTGCACTCGCGGCGACTGGTCGAGCGCGGTACGCGCTGGCTGCTCAACAACCGGCCGCAGCCGCTGCAGCTCGCGCAGACCGTCGACTTCTTCGCGGACCGGGTCGAGCAGGTGTGGTCGCAGCTGCCGAAGCTGCTGCGGGGCGCGGACTCGGAGTGGTACCAGAAGATCTACGACGAGCTGGCGGGCGTCGGCGTGCCGGACGAGGTCGCCACGCGCGTGGCCGGGTTCTCTTCAGCCTTCCCGACGCTCGACATCGTGTCGGTGGGCGACCGGATGGGCCGGGACCCGATGGACGTCGCCGAGGTCTACTACGACCTCGGCGACCGTCTCCACATCACCCAGCTCATGGACCGCATCATCGAGCTGCCCCGTGCCGACCGCTGGCAGTCCATGGCCCGCGCCTCCATCCGCGAGGACCTCTACGCGGCCCACGCGGCCCTGACCGCCGACGTCCTGGCGGTGGGCAACGGCACCTCGACTCCCGAGCAGCGCTTCAAGGCCTGGGAGGAGAAGAACGCGCCGATCCTGAGCCGGGCGCGCACGACTCTCGACGAGATCCAGGGCTCGGAGACGTTCGACCTGGCCAACCTGTCCGTGGCGATGCGGACGATGCGGACGCTGCTGCGGACGCACATGTAAGGCGTGACGCGTACGTAAGGCATACGGCGATGAGGGCGCCCCGGGCCGGAATGGCTCGGGGCGCCCTCATGCCCGGGGTTCAGGAGGGAACCGCGGCCTGCGGCTGCGGCTGCGGCTGCGGCTGCGGCTTGGCCTTCGCCTTGTCGGGACCGCCGGTGAACGCCTCGTACGCCTCCAGCACCTCCTCCGTCGGGCCGTCCATGCGCAGTTCGCCGCGCTCCAGCCAGAGCACGCGGTCGCAGGTGTCGCGGATCGACTTGTTGCTGTGGCTGACCAGGAACACCGTGCCCGCGTGCTTGCGCAGCTCACGGATGCGGGCCTCGGAGCGCTTCTGGAAGGAGCGGTCGCCGGTCGCCAGCGCCTCGTCGATGAGCAGGACGTCGTGGTCCTTGGCGGCGGCGATGGAGAAGCGCAGGCGGGCGGCCATGCCGGAGGAGTACGTCCGCATCGGGAGGGTGATGAAGTCGCCCTTCTCGTTGATGCCGGAGAAGTCGACGATCTCCTCGTAGCGCTCCTTGACCTGCTCGCGGGACATGCCCATGGCGAGGCCGCCGAGGTAGACGTTGCGCTCGCCGGTCAGGTCGTTCATCAGGGCCGCGTTCACGCCGAGCAGGGAGGGCTGGCCGTCGGTGTGGATCCGGCCGTTCTCCACGGGGAGCAGGCCGGCGACCGCCTTGAGCAGCGTCGACTTGCCGGAGCCGTTGGTGCCGATCAGGCCGATGGCCTCGCCCCGGTAGGCGACGAAGGACACGTTCTTGACGGCGTGCACCGTGCGTACACCGGCCGCCTTCTCCGCCTTCTTGCGGCGCAGCATGCGGTTGAGTGCGGCGGTCGCGGAGCCGCGGCCGGGGCCGGTGCCGTTGACCCGGTAGACGATGTCGACGCCGTCGACGACGACGGTGGGGATCTTGTCGCCGACGTAGATGTTCTCGGAGTTCTCGGAGTTCTCGGGGTTCTTGGGGTTCTTGGGGTTCTTGGGGTTCTCGGTGTTCTCAGCCACGGCCGTAGGTCTCCTCAGCCTTCCAGAAGTAGATGAAGCCGCCGACTCCGGCGAGCAGGGCCCAGCCGGTCGCGATCAGCCACACGTGGTGCGGCAGCTGGCTGGAGTGGAAGGTGTCGATCAGGGCGAAGCGCATCAGGTCGATGTAGACGGCCGCGGGGTTGGCCTGGAGGGTGGGCGCGACCCAGGACGGCAGGTCGTTGTGCTTGCTGAGCAGGTGGTCGATGCTCCACATCACGCCCGAGATGTACATCCACGTGCGCAGGACGAACGGCATCAGCTGCGCGATGTCCGGGGTCTTGGCGCCGAGCCGGGCCATGATCATCGAGATGCCGGCGTTGAAGGTGAACTGCAGCACCAGAGCCGGGACCGCCAGCAACCAGGACGCGGAGACCGGCACGCCGAAGACGAGCAGGATCACGACCAGGGCGCCCATCGAGAACAGCAGTTGCTGGAGCTGTTGCAGACAGAAGGAGATCGGCAGCGCGGCCCGCGGGAAGTGCAGCGCCCGGACCAGGCCGAGGTTGCCGGAGATGGCGCGGGTGCCCGCCATGATCGAGCTCTGCGTGAACGTCCAGATGAACACGCCCGTCACCAGGAACGGGATGTAGTCCGGCACGCCCTTCTTGGTGCCCAGCAGCACACCGAAGATGAAGAAGTACACCGCCGCGTTCAGCAGCGGGTTCATCACCTGCCAGACCTGGCCCAGTTTCGCCTGGCTGTACTGCGCGGTGAGCTTGGCGGTCGAGAAGGCGGCGATGAAGTGGCGCCGGGCCCACAGCTGGCGGACGTACTCCCGCAGGGAGGGGCGGGCACCGCTGACCGAGAGGCCGTGGCGGGCGGCGAGCGCCGCGAGGTCGTCGTCGACGACGGCGGGTGCGGTCGCCGTCGGCGGGGGCGGTGTGTGGAGGACCTGGCTCACATCCGCTGCTTTCACTCGGGGGGTGGGGTGACGCGTGGTGCTCGTGCGGCGGGCGGGTCCTTCACCCGGCGTTTCCTTACGCTTCTCTTCACGTTCTCTTACGTCGGGACGGGACCGTATCGTCGCAACGTGAGCGTAGGCGGAATCGACGTCGGAACGCAACCGTTTCGTCGTAACGCCCTATGCTGGTCGGCATGACGACGAACGCCGACGAGCCGAAGACCCGTCCGCGCCGCCGGGCCCCCGCCGGAGCGGCCGTGCTCCGCGAGGACGTGACCGAGGCCATCCGGGCCGCGGTCTTCGAGGAACTCGCGGCCGTGGGCTACGCGCGGATGTCCATCGAGGGGATCGCGCGCCGGGCGGGCGTCGGCAAGACCGCGGTGTACCGCCGCTGGCGCTCCAAACTGCACCTCGTCCTCGACGTCGTCTCGGCGATCGCCGTGATGGGCCTGCCGGTGCCGGACACCGGCTCGCTGGAGGGCGACCTGCGGCTGCTGTACGAGGTGACCTCGCGCGCCCTGCGGCATCCCGTGGCCTCGCAGGTCATCCCCGACCTCCAGGCCGAGGCGGCCCGCAACCCCGAGATCGCCGAGGCCATGCAGAAGGCCCTGCGGGAGGGGCAGGAGGGCGTCGCCAGCAAGATCGTGGCGGCGGCCCGGCAGCGCGGGGAGGTCCGTGAGGGCGCGAGCGAGGACCTGGCGCTGGACCTGATCTCGGGGCCGCTGTACTGGCGCTCGGTGGTGATCCGCAGCCCGAAGCTCCCGAAGGGGTACCTGGGCGCGCTGGCGCGGGCCACTGCGGAGGCGCTCAAGGCGTTGTGACCTGTGGGGTCGATGGCGCTTCGCTACGGGTCCGGCGTCGTCAGTTCCGGGGTCGGTGGGTGTGCCCCGTCCGCCCCGTAGGACTATGGGCCCCATGAAACTCGTGATCGCCGAGGACAACGCCCTGTTGCGCGAGGGCCTTGTGCTGTTGCTGACCTCTGCCGGGCACGAGGTGGCGGCCGTCGTCGGCACCGGACCGGAGGTCCTGCCCGCGTTGCTGGAGCATCGGCCGGATGTGGCGGTGCTGGATGTGCGGATGCCGCCGGGGTTCCGGGACGAGGGTCTGCGTGCGGCGCTGGCCGCGCGCAAGGAGATGCCGGGGCTGCCGGTGCTGGTGTTGTCGCAGTATGTGGAGGAGTCGTACGCCGCCGAGTTGTTGGGTGGTGGGAGCAGTGGGGTGGGTTATCTGCTCAAGGACCGGGTCGGGCGGGTGGATGAGTTTCTCGACGCGCTGGAGCGGGTGGCGGCCGGGGGGACGGCCCTCGACCCCGAGGTGGTGACGGAGTTGCTGACGCGGCGCCGGGACACGCCGGTCGACTCGCTGACCCCGCGTGAGCGTGAGGTGCTGAAGCTGATGGCGGAGGGGCACGACAACGCGACGATCGCGAAGACCCTGGTGGTCACCGAGCGGGCGGTTCACAAGCACATCGGGAACGTGTTCCTGAAGCTGGGGCTGCCGCCGTCCGACAGCGGGCATCGCCGGGTGCTGGCGGTGCTGACGTATCTGAACAACGTGTAGCCGCAGTATCTGAACACCATGTGGCCGAGGATCTGGTCACTCGGGAGCGGCCGCGCGCAGGGCGAGGAGTTCCGGGGCGAGGATCTCGAGCCGGCCGTCCCCGGCCCACCGGACCAGACCGTCGCGACGCAGCCGGGACAACGCCCGGTTCACGGTGACGCGGGTGACGCCCAGCAGGTCGGCCAGTTCGCGCTGGCCGCCTGGCAGGGAGACGGCGGCGGTGACGGGCCGGTCCGCCGCCGTCCGCTCCAGGAGCCAGGCCGCGAGTCCGGCCTCGCACGGCAGCGTGACCGTGGCCGTCAGCCGGTCCTGCTGGGCGCGTGCCTGGGCAGCCAGGAGACGGAACACATGGGCACGGACCGTGGCCGACGCGCCCGCGCCCGCACCCGCACTTGCATCCGCACCGCACCCGACAAGAGTCCCCTAGCCGCGAGCCGCCTCCGGGTGCAGTCGTACCCACCCCTCCCATGCCGACGTGATCATGTCCTGGACGTCGTGCTTGGCCTTCCAGCCCAGTTCGGTGGCGGCGCGGTCGGCGGAGGCGACGACGCGGGCCGGGTCGCCGGGGCGGCGCGGGGTGACCGTCGGGGGGCGGTCGTAGCCGGTGAGGGCGTTGATGCGGTCGATCATCTCGCGCACCGACACCCCTTCCCCGCGGCCGATGTTGAGGGTGAGGTCACGGCCGGGGGACGCCAGGAGGGCGCGTGCCGCCGCGACATGGGCCTCGGCCAGGTCGACGACGTGGATGTAGTCGCGTACACACGTCCCGTCCGGTGTCTCGTAGTCGTCGCCGAAGATGCGTGGGGGCGCGTTCTCCGTGAGCTTCTCGAAGACCATCGGGATGAGGTTGAAGACGCCCACGTCCGCGAGTTCGGGACGCGCCGCGCCGGCCACGTTGAAGTAGCGCAGCGACGCCGTGGACAGGCCCGTCGCCCGGCCCGTCGCCCTGACCAGCCACTCGCCGGCCAGCTTCGTCTCGCCGTACGGCGACATGGGCACGCACGGCGTCTCCTCCGTCACCAGTTCGCCGTGAAGCGCGGCGTCCGGCATGCCGTACACCGCCGCGGAGGACGAGAACACGAAGGACGGCACGCCCACCTCCGACACGGCCTCCAGGAGGACGCGCAGGCCCTCGACGTTCTCCCGGCAGTAGTGCAGCGGCAGGTCCACCGACTCGCCCACCTGCTTCTTCGCCGCGAGGTGGACCACGCCGGTGACCTCGTGGTCGGCGAGGGTCCGGGCCAGGCGCTCGCCGTCCAGGGTCGAGCCCACCACCAGCGGTACGTCTTCGGGGACGCGCTCGGTGATGCCGGTCGACAGGTCGTCGTACACCACCGTCCTTTCGCCCGCCTCGGTCATCGCCCGTACGACGTGCGCCCCGATGTAGCCGGCGCCGCCGGTGATCAGCCAGGTCATATGCGGCCGTCCCCTCGTGAATTGGCCTGTGGTGGTCTGCGGTAAGAACTGTGGGTGTGCTGTCGGCTCCCGTCGTCAGTGAAGCAGGCGGCCGAGTCCCGTGCGAGTCACGGTGATGACTCCACGTGAACCTGGGGCGACACGCAGTGCCCGCGCGAGGGTGGGGCTGATCGGCGCGGCTACCGGCCGCCTGGCATCTCCTCCAGCGCCGCCGAGTCCAGCGTCGAGGTGAGCCGGTCGAGGCGTTCGCGCAGGTCGCGGAGTTCGTCGAGGTTGAAGCCGGTGGCCTGGAAGATCCGGCGCGGCACCCGGAGCGCGGGCTCGCGCAGGGCGACGCCCTCCTCGGTGAGCCGTACCTCCACCGAGCGTTCGTCGCGGGTGCTGCGCTCCCGTCGGACGAGGCCGGCCGCCTCGAGGCGCTTGAGCAGCGGGGACAGCGTGCCGGAGTCGAGCCGCAGGTGTTCGCCGAGCTGCTTCACGGGCATCTCGCCCCGCTCCCACAGCACCAGCATCACCAGGTACTGCGGGTAGGTCAGCCCGAGGTCCTTGAGGATCACCCGGTAGACGCCGTTGAACGCACGCGAGGCAGCGTGCAGGGAGAAGCAGATCTGGCCGTCGAGGCGCAGCCAGTTCTCTTCCGAGGGCGATGGGGCGGCTGATGCGTGGGCGGGGGTCGGCGTCCGGGTCATGTATCCAGGATAGCTCTTGCGAGCCATTCAATTGTGCACAACTGAATTGTGTGCTCTACTTGTGCTCGCAAGGCGGCCGGACAGGCCGCCGAGACGTGACTCAAAGAGGGATGGTTCTTCCATGGACGCGCTCTACACCGCTGTCGCCACCGCCACCCACGGCCGGGACGGCCGTGCCGTCTCCTCCGACGGCACCCTGGACCTCGCGCTGGGCATTCCGGTGGAGATGGGCGGCAACGGACAGGGCACCAACCCGGAGCAGCTGTTCGCCGCCGGCTACTCCGCCTGTTTCGGCAGCGCCCTCGGCCTCGTCGGCCGTCAGGCCAAGGTCGACGTGAGCGACGCCGCTGTCACCGCCGAGGTCGGCATAGGCAAGCAGGGCGAGGGCTTCGCCCTCAAGGTCACCCTCCGCGTGGAGCTGCCCGACACCGTGGACGAGGCGACCGGCCGCAAGCTGGTCGAGCAGGCCCACCAGGTCTGCCCCTACTCCAACGCCACCCGCGGCAACATCGAGGTCGACCTCGTCATCGAGTAATCCCAAGGCTCGTCATCGAGCAACCCCCGGTCCCACACCGGAAAGCGTCACCCGACCCGCGCCAGCACCTCCCCCGTCCGCCCGCTCCACGTCACCACCACCGCCTCCTCGGGCACCGGGTGCCGGCGTGTGAGCAGCAGCCACCGCACGTGATAGCGGCGGGCGACGGCGGTGCGCTCGGCGCGGGTCGACGTCGGGGCGAGGTAGGCGCGGACGTCCGCGAGCCGCCTCGCCCTTTCCCGTTCGTCGAGGGCCGCGTCCGGCCGGGCGGGCGCGGCGAGGTTCGCGCCGTAGCCCGCGATCGCGTGGCCGGCGTGGTAGCCGTCGGTGATCACGACCTCGCCGGGGCCGATGTGCTGCGCGGCCCATTCGTACGTCGGCCAGCGCGGCGGCTGTGCGAAGCCGACCGGATCCAGCGAGCGCGGGACGACCGCGCCCGCCTGCACGGTGAGGAAACCCACGCAGGCACCGGCCGCCGCGGCCCCGCCCAGCATCCGCCGCCACACCGGCCAGGGCCGCGGCGCCGCCAGCTCCACCGCGAGCGCCAACTGCGGCGGCACCAGGGTCAGCCCGAGGATCCCGCCGTAGGTGTGGTGCCCGCTGAACCAGCCGTACGCCACGACCAGGCAGTCGAGGACGAACATCAGCACGAGGGGATCGCGCACCGACCGCCGCCCTCGCCGCCACAGCGCCGGCACCCCGAGCAGCGCCAGCCAGAAGTGTCCGCCGAGGTCCTGGTAGAGCGTCCGGGGCGTTCCGCCCGCGCCGCCGTCCCCGGCCGGAGCGAACACGTCGAAGTACGGCCAGCAGACCGCGACCAGCAGCGCGGTCCCGCCCGTCAGCGCCCACCGCCGTACGACCGCCGGCCGCCATCCGCGCTGCCACCCGGCGACCAGGGCCACGGCCCCCAGCGCCGCCGCCACCCACGTGATCGGATGCACCAGCAGGATCAGTCCGTACAGCGCGCCGAGCCCCGCGTACCCGCTGAGACCCGGCAGCCCGCTCGGCCCGACGTACCGCACCGCCCGGCCCGCCTCCCGGGCCCGTGCCCCCGTCAGCGCCCACGCCCAGAAGGCCAGCCCGATCGCGAACGCCGACGGATACCCGAGGTTCCCCGTCATCGACATCAGCCCGAGGTACCCGCTCCACCAGGCCCGCTCGGTCCCCCACAGCAGCGTCATGGCGGCCAGCGCCAGCACCGGCGCCCACTGTCTCGGCGTCAGCACCCGCACGAAACGGCCGAGGCCGGTCAGCAGCACCAGCAGGTTCAGCGGCCCGGCGAGTTGGAGGACCTGCCACCCGCTCAGTCCCGTCAGCCGTGCGAAGGCGCCCTGCGCCAGCGCGTACGGCGAGTAGTACGGGCTGCCCGCGCCCGGCAGGTCGGCCATCGGGTGGCGCGGCTGGAGCAGACTCGCCTTCAGGCGTTCGACGACCGCCGCGTGCTGCCCGGCGTCGCAGCACAGCGGCACCCGCCAGTAGGCCAGCGACATCACCAGCCAGAACAGGAACCCGACGACCTGGTACGGAGTGGGACGCAGGACTCGGCCGCCACGCAGTGCCGTCGCACCGCGCACGGACCGCCGGGCAAGAACACCGACGCCGCTCATCGCACGGGAAGGGGGACGGGAAGCGGGGGGAGGGGCTGAGGCATTGGCCGTATGTTCCCCGCAGCCACGCCGAGGGCGACGGCCCGTCCGTACCTCACCCCATCGTGTGAGCCCGTTCGGCGCGCTCCTGCGCGGGCAGTGTCACCCGCTCGCGTGCGACACGCTCCAGCAGCAGCGGCACCCCGACCACCGGCAGCAGCCACGCCGGCACGATCAGTCGATCGCCCCAGATGTTGATGTCCGGGTGCGCGGCCTGCGTGAGGATCCCCGTGCAGCCCGCCGCCACCAGGAACCCGCCGAACGCCCGCCGTCGCCCCCGCAGCGCACCCCACGCACCAACCGCCAGTGCCGCCGCGAACAGCGGCTGCCACAGCTGCCGACGCAGCCATTCCGTCCAGAAGTTGGCCTGGAGGTGCAGGAACTCCGGCCACGGGCGGGTCCGGTCGGGCCGGGTGAAGTGGTCGGCGAGCAGATCCTGGACGCTCTCGGACGCGGACGGGTAGTGCAGCGCCTTCGCCAGCAGCAAGGTCCCGACCACGGCGGAACACCCCACGGCCGCCAGAGCCACCACGCCACGCCCCACAGCCTGTCCCTGCCCCTGCCCCTGCCCCTGCCCCCGCCGCCACGGCCACCGCCGTACGGCGATCGCCGCTCCCGCCCCCGCCAGGCACAGCCCCAGAAACAGCGCCTGCGAGTGCTTCACCGTGAACAGCCCGGCCAGCGACCCGCCCACCAGCACCAGACCGGCCCGGGCCCGATGCCCGTGCAGCACCAGCGCGCACCCTCACACCGCCGCCGGCGTCAGCGCCAGCAGCAGGCCCTCCGTCATGGGCCGCATGGCGGTCGTGCCGCACGGCAGGACGTAGTACAGCGCCTGGCCGGTCAGCGCGAGCGGCACCGGCACGGACAGGGTGCGCAGGATGAGGAACGCCAGGATTCCGCCCGCGACCGCGATGACGACACTCGCCACCCACACCCCCCACGTCACGCCGAACATGGTGACGAACGGCAGCAGGAACACCGGGTATCCGGGCCGCGCCTCGAAGATCCGCATGAACCGCGCCGAACCGAACGGCACGGCATGCCCGCCCGTCTGCCCCGCCCGCAGCCGCGCGTCCACCTCCCGCCGGGCCGTGGCCCGGCACTCCGTCACGACCTGCCGGCGGGGGTCCGGCCCGTGGAAGCGCACCACGTCGACCTTCTGTCTGCGGTACGCCGTCGACGCCCGGCCCGCGCAGGCGTAGTCGATGGTGGCGGCCGCCGCCTCCCGCTTGCTGTCGCCGCTGAGGCTCAGGGCGTACGACAGGTAGTTCTTGGTGTCGGGGGTGTCCCGGCCGGTGACGTTCGCGAGCTGGAGCACGGCGAACACCGCGGCGAGCACCAGCACCCAGGTGCGCGGCCTCATGAGCGACTACGTCCGGCCGGGCCGGCCCGCCGGCCGCCAGGTGGAGGGCCGGGTCGGGGTCGGCCGGGAGGGGCTGGACGGCATGCGAACTCCCTGGAGTGGCACCGGCATTCAGACGCGGTCGGCGACGGCCGGCCAACCGACGGGCTGCGGACCGCCGACCGGTGAACCGACGGGCTGTGAACCGACGACCGGTGAACCGACGGCCGGCGGACCGGCGAGCCGTGAACCGCCGTCCAACGACCCGACGTCCAGCGACCCGCCGTCCAACGACCCGACGTCCCGCGGACCGGCCGGCTGCGGCACGCCCGCCAGTGGAAAGCGGCCGAGGGCCGCCGCCGCGGACGGTACCGGGTGGCGCTCGGCGAGTGGCACGACCGGCGGGAGGTCCGTCTCGCCCAGCACCACATGGCGTACGACCCGCTCGGCGGCGCGCCCGTCGTCGTACGGGCAGAACCGCTCGCGGAACGCGGAGCGCAGCTGGGCGGAGCGCGAGCCGCGCCAGTGGCCGGTGGCGAAGATGTCGATCAGCTCGTCCTCGCTGCGCGCGACCGCGCCCGGCGGGAAGGAGCGCAGGTCGAAGTAGGTGCCGCGGGCCGCCTCGTAGGCCTCCCGGTCGTCGGCGAGGAGCACGATCGGGCGGTCGAGGTTGGCGTAGTCGAACATGATCGAGGAGTAGTCGGTGACCAGGGCGTCCGAGGCGAGGCACAGCTGCTCGACGTTCGGGTGGTCGGTGACGTCGATGACCCGGTCCGATCCGGCGGTGAGGGGCTCGCCGTAGGCGTGGTGGGCGCGGGCGAGGACGACGTAGCGGGGGCCGAGGGCGCGCAGGAGCCGGTCCAGGTCGAGGGGCTGGTGCTGGCTGCGGCGGTGGTCGCGGTGGGTGGGCGCGTACAGGATCGCGACCGTGCCCTCGGGGACGCCGAGGGTCTCGCGCAGCCGGGACACGTCCACCGAGGTCGCCTGCTGGAAGACGTCGTTGCGGGGCTGGCCGTACTCGAGCGTGCGGTAGCGGCCGGGGAAGACGCGCTCCCAGGTCAGGGTGGAGTGGCGGTTGGCGGACAGGACGTGGTCCCAGGTGTCGACGCCCCGCAGGAGCTCGGCGAAGTCCGTGTCGCGGGCGGCCGCCGGGCGCTCCTGGAGGTCCAGGCCCATGTGCTTGAGCGGGGTGCCGTGCTGTGTCTGGAGGAGGATCTGGCCGGGGCGCTTGACCAGGCGGCTGTCGAAGTCGACGTTGCTGACCAGGTACTTGGAGCGGGCCAGCGCCGTCCAGTAGGCGACCGTGCCGGGCCTGACGCGGCGGGTGGCGGCAGGGATCGTGTGGTGGTGCTCGCGGCGCGCGACCCACGTCGTGCGGATGTGCGGGGCGTGGGTGCGGAACGCGCTCTCCAGGGCGCCCGGGTTGCAGCCGTGGCCGCGGCCGCCGTGCGCGGCGAAGAGGGCGCGGTCGGCGCGCAGCGGGAGGCGGCGCTGGACGCGGTAATGGAGCCGGAGGGCCGCGGTGCCCATGGACTTCAGCAGGCGGGTCAGGGACTTGACCGTGCGGCGGCGCAGGGCCGAGGCCCGTTGCAGGGTGTGGAACGTGCGGCGCAGGCCCAGCCGGACGAGGGTGTGCCGCAGCCGGGAGCGCAGCGGGACCGGGTGGCCGGGGGCGTGGTGACGGCGGCAGAGGGCGCGCGCCTGGCGCAGGAAGTCGGCCCGCGCATCGCGCGGCAGCCGCTCGCGGTGGGCGAAGACCGTCGTCAGGTGGTTGACCATGCGGCGGAACAACACCGGCCGCCAGCACGCCAGTTCGGGGTGCTGCTCGACGTACGCGAAGACCCGGTCGTACTGCTCGAAGAGGTCGAAGTGGCGGCGGCTGGTGGTGCGGGTGATGCTGCCCCGGCGGCGCTGCCGGTAGTGGACGCAGACCCGGTCGAGGGTGGCGATCGACTCGGCGGCCATGAGCACCGGGTACGTCCACGGGACGTCCTCGTAGTAGCCGGTCGGGAAGGTGAGACTCTCGCGCTCGACGAACTCCCGGCGGTACGTCTTGTTCCACACCACCGTCAGCAGCTTGAGCAGGCCCGGGCGGTCCTCCAGGGCGAAGGACGCCGGGCCGCGTTCGGTGAGCTGGATCGCCGCCTGGTTGCGGACGGTACGGCCCGACCAGTCGACGCGCGCGTAGTCGTGGACCAGGATGTCCGGCTCGCCGGTCTCCTTCAGGCGGTCGGCGATCGCGCGCAGCGCGTGCGGGGTGAGGGTGTCGTCGCCGTCCAGGAAGAGCAGGTAGTCGCCGGTCGCCGTGCGCAGACCGGCGTTGCGGGCGGGCCCGAGGCCCTCGTTGCTGGGCAGGTGTACGGGGCGTACACGCGGGTCGCGGGCCGCGGCTTCGTCGATGATCGCGCCGCAGGCGTCCGGCGAGCCGTCGTCGACCACGATCAGTTCCAGATCCGGATACGACTGGGAGAGCACCGAATCCAGGCATTCGTTGAGATACGCCTGAACCTTGTACGCGGGGACGATGACACTGAACCTGGGCAAGGGGGACATCCAAGGGTCGTCGCGGGCGTTCTGCCCGGGAACGGCCGAGGAGTTGATCTGGTTACGAAGCGTTACGGCATTCGGGGGATCGTGGGCGGACAAAGGGGGCGGACCAGTGTGGTCCGCCCCCTGAAGTGGCTGTCCCTGGCGGCTACTTGACCGCGCCCGCCATCACGCCGGACACGAACTGTCGCTGGAACAGGAAGAACACGGCGAGTGGGATCACCATGGAGATGAACGCGCCGGGCGCCAGGACGTCGATGTTGTTGCCGAACTGGCGTACCTGCGTCTGCAGCGCGACCGTGATCGGCTGGCTGCCGGAGTCGGAGAACACCAGCGCGATCAGCATGTCGTTCCACACCCACAGGAACTGGAAGATGCCCAGGCTCGCGATCGCCGGCGCGCCCAGCGGCATCACGACCCGGGCGAACAGGCGCAGTTCACCCGCCCCGTCCAGCCGGGCCGCCTCCAGCAGCTCCTTGGGGATCTCCGCGAAGAAGTTCCGCAGCAGGAACACCGCGAAGGGCAGACCGAAGCCCGTGTGGAAGAGGACCACGCCGAAGATCGAGCCGAACAGGCCGAGCTTGCCGAAGAGTTCGGCGATCGGGATCAGTGCCACCTGCACGGGCACGACCAACAGGCCGACCACGCCCAGGAACCACCAGTCGCGGCCCGGGAACTCCATCCACGCGAACGCGTAGCCCGCGAGCGCGCCGATGACGACGACCAGGGCCGTCGCCGGGACCGTGATCAGCACCGTGTTGACGAGCGAGTTGGTGATGTCGCTGTTCTGCAGCAGCTTGTCGTAGCTCTCGAAGGTGAGTTGGGACGGCTTGGAGAAGACCTCCCACCAGCCGCTCGCGGCCATCTCCCGCGGCGGGCGCAGCGAGGACAGCAGCAGACCGATCGTCGGCACCAGCCAGAACAGGCCGACGACGATGAGGAACACCCGCAGCAGACCGCCGCTGACCCCTTCGGCGAGGCGCGCGCCGAGGGACCGCCTGGCCTTCACGCCCTCGACCGGCGCCTCCTTGGTGAGCCGGTCGGCATGTGTCGTCATCGCCGCACCTCCCGCTTGAGCCTGCGGACGTTGAACCACATCACCGGGATGACCAGCAGGAGCAGGAACACCGAGATGGCGCTCGCGATGCCCGGCTGGTCCTCGGAGAAGCCCTTGCGATACAGCTCCAGGGCCAGCACGTTCGCGTCGTCCTGCGAGGAGCCCGGCGCGATGATGAAGACCAGGTCGAAGACCTTCAGGACGTTGATCATCAGAGTGACGGCGACGACCGCGAGGACCGGCGCCAGCAGCGGCACCGTGACCCGGCGGAACACCTGCCACTCGTTCGCCCCGTCCACCCGGGCCGCCTCCAGGAGTTCACGGGGCATCCCGGCCAGCCCGGCCGCGATCAGCACCATCGCAAAACCCGCCCACATCCAGATGTACGACCCGATGATCGCGGGCGTGACCAGGGACGGGCCGAGCCAGTCCAGGCCGTTGTAGGGCTCCTTGAAGTTGCTTGCCGGGAGCCGGAGTTGGGCCCCGTCGGCTTTCTCGGACAAGGTGAACGTGCCGTCGTCGGCGGCCTTCGTGGACTCCACCACCTTGCCGTCCCTGACCGCCTCGATCTTCATGCCGGGGTAGCCGACCTCGGACGCGTCGGGCGCGCCGAGCGTGCCCACGCCCTTGCCGCGGGTGAAGTCCTGCCAGGTCGTGCCGGTGATCTTCCCCGGCTCGGCCTGCGGCGGTACGGCCCGCTTCGCGTCGCCGGGCATCTGCTCGGGGGCGACGCCCACGAGGGGCAGGGTGACGGTGTCGCCGGTGCTGACCGTCGCCTTGGTGACGAAGCTCCCCCCTTGCGCCACCAGCGGCGAATCGCGGCCCGGGTGCGCCTTCGGGAACGCGGACGCCTCCGCGAAGGTGTCGTGAACACCCACCCACACCGCGTTCGCCACGCCCTTGTCCGGGTCCTGGTCGTAGACCAGCCGGAAGATGATGCCCGCCGCCAGCATCGAGATCGCCATCGGCATGAAGACGACGAGCTTGAACGCCGTGCCCCAGCGCACCCGTTCGGTCAGCACCGCGAAGATCAGACCGAGCGCGGTGGCGACCGTCGGGGCGAACACCACCCAGATGACGTTGTTCTTCAGCGCGGTGCGGATGCCTTCGTCGGTGAACAGCGCCTCGTAGTTGTCGAATCCGGCGAAGCCGTCGCCGGACTGGTCGTAGAAGCTGCGGACGACCGAGTACCCGATCGGGTAGACCACGAGCGCGCCCAGCAGCACGAGAGCGGGCAGCAGGAACAGCGCAGCCACGCTCTTGCGGGTGCCGGTCACGCTCTTGCGCGACTTGGAAGCGGCAGGGGGCGGAGTGCCCCCTGCCGCATTGGCAGATGCCATCGCGTCAGCCGCCGTAGGCCGCCGCCGCGTCGGCCTCCAGTTTCTGCTGGGTGCCGGCGATGTCCTTCGGGTTCTTCAGGAAGTCCTGCAGCGCCTTCCACTCGCCCTTGCCGGGCGTGCCGCCGAAGGCCTGCGGGGCCTGGTCGGACATGTCGAAGCGGAAGTCGTCACCGGCCGCGATCAGCGCCTTGGCCATCCTCTGCTGTACCGCGTTCGGGTACGCCGAGTCCGCCACGTTCTTGTTCGGCGAGAGGTAGCCGCCGAGCTTCGCCTGGACGGTCGCCGCGTCCGGGGAGGCGAGGAAGGTGGCCAGCGCCTGCGCCGCCTCGGAGTCCTTCAGGATCACCGCCGCGTCGCCGCCGGAGACCACCGGCGCGGTGTCACCCACGGCCGGGAACGGGAACACCTTCGCGTCCGTGCCGACCTTCGCACCGGCCTGGACGATGTTGACCTGCGCGAAGTCGCCCTCGTAGACCATGCCCGCCTTGGGCTGGTCGCCGCCGGTGAAGGTCTGCGTCACCGAGGCCGGGAAGTCCGTCTGCAGCGCGCCGGCCGCGCCGCCCGCGACATAGTCCTTCTTGCCCCAGACCTGGGCCAGTGTCGTCAGCGCGTCCTTCACGGACGGGTCCGTCCACTTGATCTCGTGCTTGGCGAGCTGGTCGTACTTCTCCGGGCCCGCCTGGGAGAGATAGATGTTCTCGAACCAGTCGGTCAGGGTCCAGCCGTCGGCGCCGCCGACGGAGAACGGGGTGACGCCGGAGTCGTAGACCGTCTGCGCGGTGGTGAGGAGTTCGTCCCAGGTCTTGGGCTCGGTGGCCCCCGCGTTCTCGAAGACCTGGGCGTTGTACCAGATCAGCGACTTGTTGGCGGCCTTGTAGTAGACGCCGTACTGCTTGCCGCCGACCTTGCCGATGTCCTGCCAGCCCTGGGAGTAGTTCTCCTGCAGTTCCTTGAGGGCTTCGGAGCCGAGGGGCTTGGCCCACTTCTTGTCCACGGCCTGCTTGATGGCGCCCGGCTGCGGGAGCATCGCGATGTCCGGCGGCTGGCCGCCCGCGATCTTCGAGCCGAGGAAGTTGACGATCGGGTCCTGCGCGGGCACGAAGGTCACCTTCGCGCCTGTCCGCTTCTCGAACTCCGCGAGAACCTTCTTGAAGTTGGCCTGCTCGGCGCCGGTCCAGACCGCGGCGACCTCCAGGCTCTCGCCGTCCAGCTTGGGGAGGGTGACGGTGGTGCCTGTCTCCTTGGCGGTCGCCTCGCTGCCGCCGCCGCTGTTGTCGTCATCGCCGCCGCACGCCGTCAGCGAGAGCGTGAGGGCTCCCGCCAGGAGAGCGGCCGCGGTGTGTACGGCCCTGCTTTTCCGATGTGTACTGCTCGTGCTGCGCATCACTGCCCCGTTCTTCGTGCCTCGTCGAACGTTCGAGCGCTGTCCCGTGCGATCTGGTCTACGCCCGGGGGGTTGGGGGCGGCAAGAGCGCGTCGCGTGTCAAGCCGGGGATCGTGACCCCCTCGTGACCAGGTACGGGCGGGTGGTGGCTCGCGTCCGCTGGGGGCCGGCGCCCCCAGACCACCGCTATCGGCGTGAACGGCCTCGTCCTCAAGCGCCGGACGGGCTGATTCTGTGCCGGACCGGTGCCGGCCGACGGTCCGCACCGGCGCTACAGGAGTGACGGCACCTCGGTCGCCGCGACCTCGCGCGCCGCCCGCTCCAGCGCGCTGGCCAGCAGGGCCAGGTCCGTCGGGCCGTTGCCCAGCTCGCGCACCGGACGTCGGGTCGGCGGGTCTCCCATCCGCTCCCAGTCCAGGGGCAGGACCGTCGGCCGCAAGGTCGCCGTACGCGGGATCCGTCCCGTCACCCGGCCCCCCTGGAACGGCGTGACTCGCCCGTCCGCCCAGGCCAGGCGGCCGCGGCCGGGGGCCGGTTCGTCGGGGCCGGAGGCCGGGGTGTCCAGCGTGACGCGGAGGGTGGCCAGCCGTGCCGGGTCCGACTGGGCCGTACGGCCGCCGACGCCGGACGCGGCCACCAGGTGGACGCCGAGGCGCTCGCCCTCGCGGGCCACGGCCTCCAGGGCGCGTATCACCGAACCCGCCGCGGGTCTGCCCGGCGAACCCAGCGCAGGACAGACCAGAGCGTCCAGGTCGTCCACGATCACGACGAGGCGGGGCAACGGCGGCGCCGCCTCCGCCTGCCGTCGGGCGGCCGCCGGGCGCAGCCGGATGGTGGAGCTGGACGGGGTGTCCAGGTCTCCGGTGTGTTCCGCGGTGCCGGACACGCCGCGGGCCGGGGGCGTGCGCTGGGCGACTATGCGGCCCGACACCTCGCGCCCGGTGTGCCACTCGGCGAAGTCGGACCGCCCGAGCAGCTCCGCGCGCCGCTTGAGCTCGGCGCTCAGGGACTGGGCGAACTCCCGCATCCGCACGGGGTCGTTGGCGGTGAGGTGGGTGGTGACATGCGGTACGTCCGTACAGATGCGCAGGCCCTCGCCGTGTCCGCCGCCGTCCGTGCCCACGCTGTCCCGGCCGTCGATCAGCACCACGCTCAGCCGGTCGGGACGCTCGGCGGCTGCGAGCGAGGCGACGACGGCCCGCAGCAGTTCCGTACGGCCGCTGCCCGCCGGTCCCTCTATCAGCAGATGCGGGCCGTCCAGCGCGAGGTCCGCGCAGACGGGGCCGCGCGGTCCGGCGCCGAGCACGGCCCAGGCTCGCCCGCCGAGCGACTCCGTGTCGTCGGCCGCGTCCGCCCAGCGGGCCATCAGCGACGCCGGGGTGGCCCGGGCCAGCCCCAGCTCCTCCAGCAGCCTGGCCGCCTGGGGCAGCGGCGCCGACACGCGCGCGTGCCGCTCACCGGCGATGCCCTCTGCCCGCAACGGCGCCAGCGCCCGCGCGAACCGCTCGGCCCAGGCGAGGGAGACGGCGTCCACGGCGGCGACGGTGCCGTGGCCCACCGGGCCGACGGGGGCGGTGGGGGTGCTCGGGGAGGTGGGCGTGGCGCGCGTGGCGGGCGTCGCTGAACCGTCCGTACCCGCACCCGGCCGTGCCACCCGCATCAGCCGCAGTGCCGTCGCCACGTCGCCGCTGAGCAGCGCCACGGCACCGCACTCACGGAAAGCGGGTGCCGCCGCGCAGGCCGCCTCGTACGTCTCCGTCACCGGCGACGCGGGCGACGCGGGTGCCGTCTCGGCGAGGCACACCACATGGATGCCGGCCCGCGGGCCGTCCAGCGCCAGCCGCGCCACCGCCTCGCGCACGGCGGCGCCCCCGGGATCGCCGTCCACGACGACCACCGTGTACGGGCCGGGGAAACCGCTCCGGCCCTCGTCGTCCACCGCGTCGTCGTCCCGGGCCCAGGCGGGGCGGTGGTTCGCACCGCGGGGTGGGCGGTCGCCGGGGATACTCGCGTCCGTGCCGTACGACGGGGCCGTCCGGCGGGCGGAGGCGGGGACCGAGGCATCGGTGAGGTGGTCCTCCAGGCGGCGGAGGAGTTCGTCGGTGCGGGCCGTGGCCTGTTCGCGGTCGTAGGCGAGGAGGAGGCGGCAGTCCTGGCCGTGTCCCGGGCGCAGATGCGGGAGCCAGCCAAGCCAGGACCACTCGGCGGTGCGCTCCGCCACGGGCCGGGAGCGGTCCGCGCTGATCAGGACGATTTCCAGGGCATCGGGGGAGTGCAGCGCGGTGAGCTGGGCGACGACCGCGCGGGCCAGCCCGGCGAGCCGCTCGCGCGGTCCGGCCAGCCCCAGCGCCCCGGCCTCGCGCAGATCGGCGGTCACCGGAACGACGGGCAGCAGCCCCGAGCCGTCGGGCGCCGCACGGTCCGCCGTGCCGAGCCGCACGGTGAGCGCCTCCGGGTGGCCCGGGCCGCGCTCCCACAGCCGAGGGCCCGGGCCCAGCGCCGTCAGCAGCAGCGCCGCCGGGTCCGGCCAGGCCTCGGGGGCCTGGGACGGCGGGGCGGGGGGTGCCGGCTGCGATGCCGGGGAGGCGGTGCCGCCGGTCTCGTCGTACGTGGGGTCCCCGGCCGTCTCCTGCTCGCCGCGCCCGCCGGTCAGGCGACGCGCCCACGCCGAGAGCCCGCCGCGTTTGCGCAGGCCGGGCGGTACGTCGGTGCCGCGGAGGGGGGTGCCTTTGCGGCGGCCGGTGTCGGGGGCGGGGGCGGATGCGGTGGCGGGATCGGTGTCGTCGTCCGTGGTGCCGGGCCTGCTCGCGTCGGACGGGCCTTCGCGTGTCTGCCCCGGGTCTCCGGTCCCGGGGACCGAGGCGCCGCCCGCCGCGGCGACGCCGAACCGCCCGGCGTGGGTCGCCCCGCTGTCGCCGGAGCGGGTGCGGGAACCCGAGCCGGAACCTGAGCCGGCGCCCGAGCCGTCCCGGGGTACGGCACTCGACCGGCCGTACGGCCGGTCCCCGTTGGTCTCGATGTGCGGCGCCCCGCCCTGGCCCGGTACGACGAGCGGTGGTTCGACGGGGGCGTGGCCCTGCGCGTCCGGGGTGCCGGTCGAGGCACCCCAGCCCGCCGAGCCGTACGCGTGATGCGTCCTGTCGGAGGGGCTGGAGGGGCTGGAGGGGCTGGAGGGGCTGGAGGGGCTGGAGGGGCTGGAGGGGCTGGAGGGGGCGGACGGGCCGGGCCCGCCGCCTGGCGGGGGAGCCTGGGTCGGCGCCGCGTCCCCGGTGGGCACCCGCACCTGCCCCTCCCCGTCGGGAGTCGTCCGCACGCGCGCCCCCGGGCCGCCCGCCGGGGCCAGCCGCAGGGCCGACTCGCCGATCCTGAGCAGCGCGCCCGGCGTGAAGCGGACCGGGCGGGTACCCACGCGCGCGCCGTCCAGCGAGGTGCCGTTCGTGGAGTCGAGGTCGGCGACCGAGACGCGGCCGTCGGGGCCGACGGTCACCGCGCAGTGCAGGCGGGAGACGTCGGGGTCGTCGAGCGGGACGTCGGCGTCGGCGGAGCGGCCGATGTGGATCTGGCCGCCGTGCAGCAGATGGACCCCGCCCGCGTCCGGGCCGGCGATCACGTGGAGCTGGGTCGGCGCGTCGTCCAGCTCGGGGTGGGGCTCCGGCTCGCCGGGGGCGCCCAGGGACAGCACGGCGCCGTCGATCAGCGGGGGCTCGCCCAGGGTGCAGCGCTGGGCGTCGAGCCGCTCCGCACCGGCGTACAGCACGACCGGGCCGCCGCCGGCCTCCCGGCTCCGCTCCGGCGGGGCGCCCGCGTCCGCGGGGACCGCCGAGGCGAGCGCCGACGCCACCGCGGCCAGGGCGGTGCCCGCGGGCGCGGTGACCAGCACGTCACAGCCCGCGGCGCGGCCCTGGGTCCGCTCGGGCGGCCCCAGCGGGTCTACGACGGTCAGCCGGATCTGCATCGCCGTCAGCGGTCCCTTCTGCGCGGGCACCCGGGGACGAGGACGAAGCCGGAACGGCGGTCCCACGCCACGGACTTCCCCCACCACGAGCACGTCGGCCAGTACAGGAGGCATCCTCGCACCTGCCACTGACAACGCGCCCGCCGCCCATCATCAAATGATCTTGATTGGTCGGCTCTGCCCGCAAAAGTGCCTGACCAGTGCCCGACTCGTGACCACTTGAGATCGCTCACGCGCGGCTGTGGCAACCAACGGGATCGAGTCGAGCGTCTTTCCTTCGAACGCGGACGGGAACCGGTACGTAAGACGCACAGAAAGACGACACCGCGGCGTTCCGGACAGCGGCACTACAGTGGGTCGGAACACCCATAGCACGCCGGACACCCGGTGCAGGGGTCAGGTAAGCAAGCAGACAAGCCAGCAACAGGGAGCGCATGACGTGCGGCCGGTAGGCAGCAAGTACTTCCTCGAGGAGCCGCTCGGACGCGGCGCCACGGGGACCGTCTGGCGAGCCCGCCAGCGCGAGACCGCGGGCGCCGAGGCGGCCGTGCAGGGCCAGCCCGGCGAGACCGTCGCGATCAAGGTCCTCAAGGAGGAGCTCGCGAGCGACCCCGACATCGTGATGCGGTTCCTGCGGGAGCGCTCCGTCCTGCTCCGTCTGACCCACCCGAACATCGTGCGGGTGCGCGACCTGGTCGTCGAGGGCGATCTGCTCGCCCTGGTCATGGACCTCGTCGAGGGCCCCGACCTGCACCGCTACCTGCGCGAGAACGGCCCCTTCTCGCCCGTCGGCGCCGCCCTGCTCACCGCGCAGATCGCCGACGCGCTCGCCGCCAGCCATGCCGACGGCGTCGTCCACCGCGACCTGAAGCCGGCGAACGTCCTGCTCAAGCAGAACGGCGGCCAGATGCACCCGATGCTGACCGACTTCGGCATCGCGCGCCTCGCCGACTCGCCCGGCCTGACCCGCACGCACGAGTTCGTCGGCACGCCCGCGTACGTCGCGCCCGAGTCCGCCGAGGGCCGCCCGCAGACCTCCGCCGTCGACGTCTACGGCGCCGGCATCCTGATGTACGAGCTGGTCACCGGCCGCCCCCCGTTCGGCGGCGGCTCGGCCCTCGAAGTCCTCCACCAGCACCTCAGCGCCGAACCGCGCCGCCCGTCCACGGTCCCCGACCCGCTCTGGACGGTCATAGAGCGCTGCCTGCGCAAGAACCCCGACGAGCGCCCCAGCGCCGAGAACCTCGCGCGCGCCCTGCGCACCGTCGCCGCGGGCGTCGGCGTGCACGCGAACTCCGCGCAGATCGCCGCCGCGGAATCGGTCGGCGCGCTGCTGGCACCCGACCCGGCCCCGGCGGCCGTCCCGGGCATGCCCGGCGCCGCCGACCCGACCCAGGTGCTGCCGCACGGCGCGGGCGCGTACGACCCGAACGCCGCGACCAGCGTCATGCCCCACACCGGCGGCCCCGGCAGCCCCGGCGGGGGCTCTTTCGGTGCCGCCGATCCGACCGCCGTCATGCCGCCGGTGCCGCAGCACCAGCCGGGCGGACAGCAGGGGCAGCAGCCCGGTCAGCCCGAGGACCCGCACCCTTGGCAGAACCAGCTGCGGGCCGCCCGCGACCGCAACGAACAGACGCAGGTCCAGTACCTCGACCCCAGCCAGGACCCGCTGCGCCGCCGCCCCCAGCGGCAGGCCGCCCGGCCGGACCAGCAGCCGCGACCCCAGCAGCAGCGGCCCGCACAGCGGCCGCAGCCCGGTGGTTACGGCCATCCGCAGCAGCAACAGCCGCAGCAGTACGCCCCGCAGCAGCGGCCCCAGCCCCGTCAGCAGCCGCAGCCGCAGCGGTACGCGCCGCCCCCGCAGCCGGAGCCCCGGCGGCCGGCCCGCGAGCCCCGCGAGCCGCGGCAGCGCAGCTCCAACCCGATGAAGATCCCCGGGCTCGGCTGCCTCAAGGGCTGCCTGTTCACGATCGTCATCCTGTTCGTCGCGGGCTGGCTGGTCTGGGAGCTGAGCCCGTTGCAGGAGTGGATCGGCACGGGCAAGAGCTACTGGCAGCAGATCGGCGACATGTTCGACACGGTGTCCGGGTGGATCGGCGACCTGAGCGGGAACTCCTCCGGCCAGTAGCGGCCCCGAGAGCCCTGAGATCCTCTGAGATCCCTGAGATCCGGGTGACTCTGGGGATTTGTCGACACCCAGCGGGTGATTTCCGTCTCCGCGGTGAAGGTTGGCTCTTGCGGCGCGTAGCTTTGTCGGCAACACGCGTCAGTAGGAGCAGCCTTGGCACGGAAGATCGGCAGCCGGTACACCGCCCACCAGATCCTGGGGCGGGGCAGCGCCGGCACGGTGTGGCTGGGCGAGGGGCCCGAGGGACCCGTCGCCGTCAAGCTGCTGCGCGAGGACCTCGCGTCCGACCAGGAGCTCGTCGGACGCTTCGTGCAGGAGCGCACGGCCCTGCTCGGCCTGGATCACCCGAACGTGGTCTCCGTGCGCGACCTGGTCGTCGACGGCAACGACCTCGCGCTGGTCATGGACCTCGTCCGAGGCACCGACCTGCGCACCCGGCTCGACCGGGAGAAGCGGCTCGCGCCCGAGGCGGCCGTCGCGATCGTCGCGGACATCGCCGACGGGCTGGCGGCGGCGCACGCGGCCGGGGTCGTCCACCGTGACGTCAAGCCGGAGAACGTGCTCCTGGACATGCAGGGTCCCCTGGGCCCCGGCGGCTCCCATCCGGCGCTGCTGACCGACTTCGGCGTGGCCAAGCTGATCGACTCACCGCGGCGGACCCGGGCCACGAAGATCATCGGTACCCCGGACTACCTGGCACCGGAGATCGTGGAGGGCCTGCCGCCCCGCGCTTCCGTGGACATCTACGCGCTGGCGACGGTCCTGTACGAGCTGCTGGCGGGCTTCACCCCGTTCGGCGGGGGACATCCCGGTGCGGTGCTGCGCCGCCACGTCACGGAGACGGTCGTCCCGCTCCCCGGCATTCCGGACGAGCTCTGGCAGCTGATGGTGCAGTGCCTGGCCAAGGCGCCGGCCTCCCGGCTGCGCGCCTCCGAGCTGGGCGCGCGGCTGCGGGAGCTGCTGCCGATGCTGGCGGGCATGCCGCCGCTGGACGTGGACGAGCCGGACACCGAGTCCGAGGAGGACGCGGACGAGGCCGCGCCTCAGGACGAGCCGGTGTCCTCGGCGCCGGTACGGCGGCGGGGTGCGGTGCCGCTGGTACCGGGCGCGAAGCCGGCCGACTCCAACCGGGACACGCATACGTCGATGAGGGTGCCGGCGCCGGACGAGCTGGCCGGGGGTGCGAGGGGCACCGCCCGTGCGCCCCGGGCCGCCGGCGCTCCCCGCCCCGGTTCCGCCCGGCACCGTGCGGCCACGCGTCGCCGGCGTGTCGTACTGGGCGCGGCCGCGGTGCTGCTGGTCGCCGCGGCCGGCGTCGGCACCTGGGCGGGCCACCTCGGGCGACGACCCCGGCACCCCTCAGGACACGAAGAACTCGTCACCGGCGACACCGTGACCGCCAGGGGCTTCGCCCCTTCAACCCCACCAGGGGGCTCCGCCCCCTGGACCCCCGGCCTATGCCCACCCACCACCCGTCTCGGTGGGACAAGAAGTCGCCCAAGAACAGAGCCCGGGGGCGGAGCCCCCAGCCCGCGCCCGCACCGGCGCCCCCCGCTTGGCGGAGCCGTTAGGCTGGAGGCGTGGCAGTCGTCGATGTATCCGAAGAGCTCAAGTCCCTCTCCTCGACCATGGAGTCGATCGAGGCCGTTCTGGACCTCGACAGGCTGAGGGCAGAAATCGCCGTGCTCGAGGAGCAGGCGGCCGCGCCGTCCCTGTGGGACAACCCGGACGAGGCGCAGAAGGTCACCAGCAAGCTCTCCCACCTCCAGGCCGAGGTCAGGAAGGCGGAGACGCTGCGCGGGCGGATCGACGATCTCTCCGTGCTGTTCGAGATGGCCGAGGAGGAGGACGACCCGGACACCAAGGCCGAGGCCGAGGCCGAACTCGTCGCCGTCAAGAAGGCGCTGGACGAGATGGAGGTCCGCACGCTCCTCAGCGGTGAGTACGACGCGCGCGAGGCGCTCGTCAACATCCGCGCCGAGGCCGGTGGCGTCGACGCCGCCGACTTCGCCGAGAAGCTCCAGCGGATGTACCTGCGCTGGGCGGAGCAGCACGGCTACAAGACCGAGGTCTACGAGACGTCGTACGCCGAGGAGGCCGGCATCAAGTCGACCACCTTCGCCGTGCAGATTCCGTACGCCTACGGCACCCTCTCCGTCGAGCAGGGCACCCACCGGCTCGTGCGCATCTCGCCCTTCGACAACCAGGGGCGGCGCCAGACCTCCTTCGCGGGCGTCGAGATCCTGCCCGTGGTCGAGCAGACCGACCACATCGAGATCGACGAGTCCGAGTTGCGGGTGGACGTGTACCGGTCGTCCGGGCCGGGCGGCCAGGGCGTGAACACCACCGACTCCGCGGTGCGCCTCACCCACCTCCCCACCGGCATCGTCGTCTCCTGTCAGAACGAGCGGTCGCAGATCCAGAACAAGGCGAGCGCGATGAACGTGCTCCAGGCCAAGCTCCTCGACCGGCGCCGCCAGGAGGAGCAGGCCAAGATGAACGCCCTCAAGGGCGACGGCGGCAACTCCTGGGGCAACCAGATGCGTTCGTACGTGCTGCACCCGTACCAGATGGTCAAGGACCTGCGCACCGATTACGAGGTCGGCAACCCGGAGGCCGTGTTCAACGGCGAGATCGACGGGTTCCTGGAGGCCGGAATTCGCTGGCGCAAGCAGCAGGAGAAGTAAGTTTGTCGACAAGGCAACTGTCGCCCGGCTGGCGGCAGTTGCCTTTTGCGTGACCGAATGGGTGCCTGATGTCTGGGTTTTACATCACACTCACACGCTTCATTGTCCGGCAAAGATCGCTTAGTTGGACATTGCGCGCGCAATGGCCTTGACGTTGCTTTGAAAAATGGGAAGGGTAACGCGCGGCATGCGTATCTCTGGGGCGCATGTGAACCGGGGGGCATACGTGCAGCTACCTCCTCCGTTGATCACGGCCCCGGGCGCCGCCTCACTGACGATGAGCTACTGGGGGTAGCAACCAGATGACCAAGAAGACGCGCATCCGGATCGCGCGGGTCGCCGCCGGTGCCGTGATCGCCGCCGGCGCCTCGCTGACCGCAGCCGGTGCCGCATCCGCCGCGGAGACGGACGACTGCATCCTGGGTGTCCTGTGCGCCGACGAGTCGCCGACTCCGACGCCGCCGGTCCCGACCGACATTCCCACCGACATCCCGACGGACCTGCCGACGGACGTTCCTCCCACGGACGTCCCGACGGCCGACCCCACCGAGCCCACCGAGCCCACGGACGAGCCCACCGAGCCCACCGAGGACCCGACCGACCCGGGCAACGGGAACGGCAATGGGAACGGAAACGGCAACGGCAACGGCAACGGAAACGGCGGGGGCAACAGCAACACCGACCCCGACGGCGGTTCCGGCGACTCGGCCCAGCAGGAGGGCTCCTCGTCCCTCACCGACACCGGCACGGACACCCCGGCCGACACGTCGGCCCAGGGCAGCGGTGAGGAGCTCGCCGACACCGGTGCCGCGCAGACCACCTTCCTGGTGATCGGTGCCGCCACGATGATCGCCGGCGGCGTCGGCTTCCGCATCCTGCCGCGCCTCATGGGCGGCCGGGGTGGCGCGGCCGCCTGACGGTAGCCGTCTGCTTACGGACCGTACGCAGGCCGTACGGTGAAGGGCCCGGAGCGGGAAACCGCTCCGGGCCCTTCGTGCGTCCCGTATGTCCCGTACGCCTCGTACGTTCTCGGATCGCGTCCTACGCGGTCTGGTGCGCCAGGAGCGCGACCGCCGCGATCAATACAGCGAGCAATGTGATCAGTGCCATGGGGTTGAGACCCGCGAACAGGTTCTCCTGCTGCAGCCGCTCGCGGCTCGCGCGGCACACATGGCACCGGCCCTCGCTCACGGGCGCCGCGCAGTTCGCGCACACCAGCCGGTCGTACGTCATGCGCTCGCCCTCCTTGCACCGGTTCCATGGACACAACGCCTACGGGAACGCGAACGTTCCCCCTCCACTGTGCCAGGTTCCCCGGAATTCAGCGCGGGGTCCCATGGGGCCGAGGGAGGCACAAAGCGCACATCTGTCACGCAACCGCAACCGGTGCCTGCGCTCGCCTACCCGGTTCGCGTATGGTCACGCTCATCTACCCCCGGCGACCCGTGGTGCATCCGTGATCCGATTCGACAACGTATCCAAGGTCTACCCCAAGCAGACCCGCCCCGCACTCAGGGATGTCTCCCTGGAAGTGGAGAAGGGCGAGTTCGTGTTCCTCGTGGGGTCCTCGGGCTCCGGAAAGTCCACCTTCCTGCGGCTGGTCCTCCGCGAGGAGCGGTGCAGCCACGGTCAGGTGCACGTTCTGGGCAAGGACCTCGCGCGCCTCTCCAACTGGAAGGTGCCGCAGATGCGGCGCCAGTTGGGGACCGTGTTCCAGGACTTCCGGCTGCTGCCCAACAAGACGGTCGCCGAGAACGTGGCCTTCGCACAGGAGGTCATCGGCAAGTCGAAGGGCGAGATCCGCAAGTCCGTGCCGCAGGTGCTCGACCTCGTCGGGCTCGGCGGCAAGGAGGACCGGAGGCCCGGCGAGCTGTCCGGTGGTGAGCAGCAGCGCGTGGCGATCGCGCGCGCCTTCGTCAACCGGCCCAAGCTGCTCATCGCCGACGAGCCCACCGGCAACCTCGACCCGCAGACCTCCGTCGGCATCATGAAGCTGCTCGACCGGATCAACCGGACCGGGACGACCGTGGTGATGGCGACGCACGACCAGAACATCGTGGACCAGATGCGCAAGCGCGTCATCGAGCTGGAGAAGGGCCGCCTCGTCCGTGACCAGGCACGCGGCGTCTACGGCTACCAGCACTGACCGCCACGTCCACGGAAAGGCATAACCAGACGCCATGCGCGCCCAGTTCGTACTGTCCGAGATCGGTGTCGGTCTCCGCCGCAACCTGACGATGACCTTCGCGGTGATCGTCTCCGTCGCCCTGTCACTCGCCCTGTTCGGCGGGTCGCTCCTGATGAGCGACCAGGTCAACACCATGAAGGGCTACTGGTACGACAAGGTCAACGTCTCGGTCTTCCTCTGCAACAAGAGCGACGCCGAGTCCGACCCGAACTGCGCCAAGGGCGCGGTCACCGAGGACCAGAAGAAGGCCATCCTCGCCGACCTGGACAAGATGACGTCCGTCGTGCAGAAGGTGACCTACGAGTCGCAGGACGCGGCCTACAAGCACTACAAGGAGCAGTTCGGCGACTCCCCGCTGGCCAGCTCCCTCACGCCGGACCAGATGCAGGAGTCGTACCGGATCAAGCTGAAGGACCCGGAGAAGTACCAGGTCATCGCCACCGCCTTCGACGGCCGGGACGGCGTGCAGTCGGTGCAGGACCAGAAGGGGATCCTCGACAACCTCTTCGGGCTGCTGAACGGCATGAACTGGGCCGCGCGCGCGGTGATGGCGCTGATGCTGGTCGTCGCGCTGATGCTGATCGTCAACACGGTGCGTGTCTCGGCGTTCAGCCGGCGGCGCGAGACCGGGATCATGCGCCTGGTCGGTGCCTCGGGCTTCTACATCCAGGCGCCGTTCATCATGGAGGCCGCGGTCGCCGGACTCATCGGCGGCACGGTCGCGTGCGGGTTCCTGGTGATCGCGAGGTACTTCCTCATCGACCACGGCCTCGCCCTCTCCGAGAAGCTGAACCTGATCAACTTCATCGGCTGGGACGCCGTCCTGACGAAGCTGCCGCTCATCCTGGCGACGAGTCTCTTGATGCCCGCGCTTGCCGCGTTCTTCGCGTTGCGCAAGTACCTGAAGGTGTGACGCATGCCAAGAGGGCCGTACGGTCAACCGGCCGTGCGGCCCTTCGCGTTGTCCTAGACTCACCCGCATGTCAGGCCGAGACCTGTTCTGCCAGCCCCGCCGCATCCGCCGCGGGGCCGCCCTGACATTGGTCTTCACGAGCGTCCTCGTCGCCGGCGCCGCGACCGGATCCTTCCCGGAGGCCGACGGCCGCGACCGGAAATCCTCCTCCGACCCGACGATCTCGGCCGCCTCGGCGAGCCGCCACGAGGACGTGGCGAAGGCCGCCGAGGAGGCCATGGCCGACGGCCAGTCCCCCGTGGAGGCCGCGGAACGCGCGGTCAGCCGCAGCGGGGACCGCTGGGGCGCCGTCTACTCCGAGGGCGAGTACGAGGAGTTCGAGGAGGCCCTTGACGGCCGGTACACCGGCGTCGGCCTGTGGGCGCGGAGCGACCGGGACGGCCGTATCGAGGTGACCCGGGTGGCCTCCGGATCGCCCGCGGCCGCCGCCGGGATCCACAAGGGCGACCGGCTGCGCAGCGTCGACGGCGCGAAGGTCGACGGACGGCCCGTCACCGAGGTCGTCTCCTTACTACGTGGCGACGCCAAGGACGCGGCCGCCGGTACGACCGTCCGCCTCGGCCTGGAACGCGGCACGCGCGCGTGGGACGTCACTCTGCGCCGGGCCCGCCTCTCCACGGACGACGTGACCGAACGCACACTGGCCGGCGGCATCACCGTCATCAGGATCGCCGCCTTCACCAAGGGCGTCGGCGAGCGGGTCCGCACCGCCGTACGGCAGGCACCGGCCGGCGCCGGCATCGTCCTCGACCTGCGCGGCAACTCCGGCGGCCTGGTCGCCGAGGCCGTCACCGCCGCCTCCGCCTTCCTCGACGGCGGCCTCGTCGCCACCTACGACGTCGACGGCGAGCAGCGCGCCCTGCACGCCGAGGCCGGCGGCGACACCACCAGACCCCTGGTCGCGCTGGTCGACGGCGGCACGATGAGCGCGGCCGAGCTGCTCACCGGCGCCCTGCAGGACCGCGGCCGCGCGGTCGTCGTGGGCTCCCGCACCTTCGGCAAGGGCTCGGTCCAGATGCCGAGCCGGCTGCCCGACGGGTCCGTCGCCGAGCTGACCGTCGGGCACTACCGCACCCCGTCCGGCCGCGGCGTGGACGGCGCCGGCATCACGCCGGACCTGGAGGCGGACCGGCAGGTGCTGGAGCGCGCGGAGACGGTGCTGAGCGGTCTGGGGCGGTAGCCGTTAATCGGCTTCCCGCAGACCCCCTTCGTAGTGCGAAAATGGCGGGACTATGAGCAAGGGAATGTACGTACCGAAGGAATCCCAGCCCAAGCAGGGCTCGGGGGCCGTGAAGGCCAAGGACGGCAAGCGCAAGATCGTCGCCCAGAACAAGAAGGCACGGCACGACTACGCGATCGTCGACGTCTACGAGGCAGGGCTGGTGCTCAGCGGCACCGAGGTGAAGTCGCTGCGCCAGGGCCGGGCCTCGCTGACCGACGGCTTCGTCCAGATCGACGGGAACGAGGCGTGGCTGCACAACGCCCACATCCCGGAGTACAGCCAGGGCACCTGGACCAACCACTCCGTGCGCCGCAAGCGCAAGCTGCTCCTGCACCGTGAGGAGATCGACAAGCTGGAGTCCAAGGCCCAGGAGACGGGTCACACGATCGTGCCCCTCGCCCTGTACTTCAAGGACGGCCGGGCGAAGGCCGAGATCGCCCTCGCGCGAGGCAAGAAGGAGTACGACAAGCGCCAGACGCTGCGGGAGAAGCAGGACCGGCGGGAGTCGGACCGCGCGATCGCGGCGGCGAAGCGGAAGCAGCGGGCCCAGTAGGAGCGGGGCCGCAGGGCGAGACCGCCGGGAATACGGTGGCATCGTCCCGCGTTGGTCACGTACGATGGCAACTGCACCCCACAGCGGGTGCGCGCTCCTCTCCGGTCTCCGGAGAGGGTTGAACGGTTTTTAATTAAACACAGCAACATGGGGATGATCGGTTTCGACAGCGGCTGTCGAAGCAGGGGAAGCGTGTCGAGGAAGCGGCAATGATCTCGTTAACCATATGTCGCAACCAATAATCGCCAATTCCAAGAGCGATTCCCGCGCCTTCGCCCTCGCTGCCTAATAAGCAGTGAGTGAAGGCCCTTACGGGTGTCAGACCGGGGATGTTCCCGACCCGGACCCTGGCATAATCTAGGGAACTAAACCATCGAGCCCGGTCACGGGGTTCGATGGGAAATCAAACAGTGACTGGGCCCGTCGGCGACTTGTTCGCGTGATCGCCGGGGCCGAGAAAATCGCAGCGAACTGCACACGGAGAAGCCCTGATTCTGCACCGTTGGACGCGGGTTCGATTCCCGCCATCTCCACTCGCCCGCGCCTGAGCGGGTACCCCATGTGGGCACAGGCCCCGTCGCTTCCGAGCGGCGGGGCCTGTGTCATGCCGCGTGCATGCGGGCCCCACGCGTACCCCGCCCATTGTGGTGTGCCACCCCATATCGACGGGTCGTTCAGGCTTCTACGGTCCCTCCCCATGACCCAGACCAGAGCCGCAAGCCGAAACCGCCTCACCGTCCTCGCGACCCTCCTGGTCGCCCTCCTCGCCGCCTTCCTCACCCCGGGCCGAGCCGAGGCCGCCTCCCTCCAGGAGGTCACCGGGTTCGGGACCAACCCCGGTGCCCTGCGCATGTTCCGGTACGTCCCCGACGGGCTGCCCGCCGGCCGGCCCGTCGTCGTCGCGCTGCACGGGTGCACGCAGAACGCCTCCGGCTACGGCACCGGCAGCGGCTGGCTCCAGCTCGCCGACCGCTGGGGCTTCTCCGTCGTGCTGCCGCAGCAGCAGGCCGCCAACAACGCGTCGAGCTGCTTCGACTGGTTCCAGAGCGGGGACATGCAGCGCGGGCAGGGTGAGGCCGCGTCGATCGCCCAGATGGTCGACCGGCAGCTCGCCGACGTCACCGGCGACGCCTCGCGCGTCTACGTCACCGGACTGTCCGCCGGGGGCGGCATGACCGCCGTGATGATGGCGGCGTACCCGGAGAAGTTCGCCGGCGGCGGGATCGTCGCCGGGCTGCCGTACGGGTGCGCGCAGGCCGCCGGGTCGCCGTACGTCTGCATGTACGTCGGAGCCACCCAGACCCCGCAGCAGTGGGGCGACCGGGTGCGGGCCGCGCGGCCCGGGTACACCGGGCCCTGGCCCACGCTGATCGCCTTCCAGGGCACGGCCGACTACACCGTGAAGCCCGTCAACATGACAGACCTGACGAAGCAGTGGACCAACGTCCATGGGGCGGACCAGACCGCCGACGTCAGTGACACCGTGGCCGGGTATCCCCACCAGGTCTTCCGGGACGCGCGTGGGAAGGCCGTCGTGGAGACCTACAGCGTCACCGGGATGGGGCACGGGCAGCCCGTCGACCCGGGCAGCGGCAGCGAGCAGTGCGGGACCGCAGGGGCGTACGTCCTCGACGTGAACCTGTGTGCCGCCCACCGGCTCGGACGGGCCTGGGGGCTCGGCTGAAGCAGGCGCAGGCGCCGCGCGTCAGGCGTTGCGCGGCGCCGTGCTCGCCCGTTCCGTCAGCCGCGGCGCCAGCAGCGTCGCCTCCGGTACCTCCGTGCCGTCGAGCTTCCGCATCAGCAGCTCCACCGCCCGGGTGCCGATGTCGGCGGACGGCAGGGCGACGGAGGTCACCGGGACCCGGACGGACTCGGCGAGTTCGTCCGGGCAGATGGCGGTGACGGACAGGTCGCCGGGCACGCGCAGCCCGAGCTGCTCGAAGGCGTCGATCAGGGGCTCCAGCAAGGGCTCGTTGTGGACGACGACCCCCGTCAGCGCGGGCTGTTCGCGCAGCAGTCGCTCGGCGACCTTGCGGGCGGCGCCGGACGCGGCCTCGCAGGGGTGGACGGAGGAGGCGAGCCCGTGCCGGTCGGCGGCGGCGGTGAAGCCCTGGACCACGCGCTGGGCGAACGCGGTCTGCCGGACGTACACCTCCGGCGGCGACCCGACCAGGGCCACCGCCCGGTGCCCGAGCCCGGCCAGATGCTCCACGCACACCTCGCCGGCCGCCTTGAAGTCGAGGTCGATGCAGGTCAGGCCCTCGGAGGAGGCCGGGAAGCCGATCATCACCGAGGGCCGCTCCAGCACCCGCAGCAGCGGCAGACGCGGGTCCTGGAGCTGGACGTCCATCAGGATCAGCGCGTCCACCAACGCCGTGTCGGCGACCCGGCGCAGGCCCTCCTCGCCCTCCTCCTGGGTGAGCAGCAGGACGTCATGGTCGTACCGCCGGGCCGTGGTGACGACCGACACCGCGAACTGCATGACCACCGGTATGTGGATGCCGGCGCGTAACGGCACCACCAGCGCCAGCACGTTCGACTTGCTGCTGGCCAGCGCCCGCGCGCCCGCGTGCGGCCGGTAGCCCAGCTCGCGGATGGCCTCCTCGACCCGGCGCTTCGTGTCGTCGGAGATGGGGCGCTTGCCGCTGAGCGCGTACGAGACCGTGCTCGGGGAGACCCCGGCCTGCCGCGCCACGTCCGTGATCTTCACCATCAGGCCCACTCCACGGTCAGGAAGCCGGTCCCGGCCCGCGCCCGCACCTCGCGCTCACCGACGGCCAGCCCCCAGGGCGCCACCGGATCACCGCAGGACGCCCGCAGCAGGTCCCCTTCGCGTACGACGGTGAAGGTCACGTCCCCGACCCGTACCGTCACCTGGTCGCCCCGCTCCAGGCCGTACGCCCGCAGCGTGACCCCGTCGGCGTGGTCGTAGTCGGGCCGGTCGGCCACCGCGCCCACCGGGATCACCGCGCCGGGCCGCACGAGGAGCGGCACGCTCGAGAACCCGTGGGTCTCGCGCACCCAGCGCGGCCCGGTCACCGTCTCGCCGGTCACGAAGTGGGTCCAGGTGCCCTCGGGGACGTAGTACGTCACCTCCCCCTCGTCGCTGAACACCGGCGCGACCAGCAGGTCCGGGCCGAGCATGTACTGCCGTTCCAGATGCGCGCACCCGGGGTCGTCCGGGAACTCCAGGACCATCGCCCGCATCACCGGCAGGCCCTCGGTGTGGGCGGTGCGCGCGGCCTCGTACAGGTACGGCATGAGCCGCAGCTTCAGCCGGGTGAAGTGCCGCAGCACGTCGACCGACTCCTCGTCGAACAGCCACGGGACCCGGTAGGAGGAGCTGCCGTGCAGGCGGCTGTGGGAGGACAGGAGGCCGAAGGCCAGCCAGCGCTTGAAGAGCGCGGGGGTGGGGGTGCCCTCGAAGCCGCCGATGTCGTGGCTCCAGAAGCCGAAGCCGGACAGCCCCAGGGACAGGCCTCCGCGCAGCGATTCCGCCATCGACTCGTACGTCGCCTCGCAGTCGCCGCCCCAGTGGACCGGGAACTTCTGGCTGCCGGTGGTTGCCGACCGGGCGAAGACGACCGCCTCCTCCTCGCCCCGGTGCTTGCGCAGGACGTCGAAGACCGTGCGGTTGTAGAGGTACGTGTAGTAGTTGTGCATCCGCTCCGGGTCGGAACCGTCGGACCAGGCCACGTCGAGGGGCACCCGCTCGCCGAAGTCGGTCTTGAAGCAGTCGACGCCCTGGGTGAGCAGCCCCTCCAGCTTGGCCGCGTACCACTCGCGGGCCGCCGGGCTGGTGAAGTCGACCAGCGCCATGCCGGGCTGCCACAGGTCCCACTGCCAGACGCTGCCGTCCGGCCGCTTCAGCAGATGCCCGAGCGCCTTGCCCTCCGCGAACAGCGGGGAGCGCTGGGCGATGTACGGGTTGATCCACGCGGACACCCGCAGGCCCCGCGCGTGCAGCCGCGCCAGCATCCCCTCCGGGTCCGGGAACACCCGCGGGTCCCACTGGAAGTCGCACCAGTTGAACTCCCGCATCCAGAAGCAGTCGAAGTGGAAGACGGACAGGGGGAGTTCGCGTTCTCGCATGCCTTCGATGAAGGAGGTGACGGTCTCCTCGTCGTAGGACGTGGTGAAGGAGGTCGACAGCCACAGGCCGAAGGACCAGGCGGGCGGGAGGGCCGGGCGGCCGGTGAGAGCGGTGTACTTGCGCAGGATGTCCTTCGGGGCCGGGCCGTGGATGACGTAGTACGTCAACTGTTGGGTCTCGGCGCTGAACTGCACCCGGGAGACGTTCTCCGAGCCGACCTCGAAGGCCACCTTGCCCGGGTGGTCGACGAAGACGCCGTAGCCGGCGTCCGTCAGATAGAAGGGCACGTTCTTGTAGGCCTGCTCGGTCGCCGTGCCGCCGTCGGCGTTCCAGATGTCGACGACCTGGCCGTTCTTCACCAGGGGGCCGAAGCGTTCACCGAGGCCGTAGACCGAGGTCCCGACACCGAGGTCGAGCTGCTCGCGCAGGTAGTGCCCGCCCGAGGCGTCCCGCATGATGCCCATGCCCTTGGTGGAGCTGGAGGTGAGGGTGCGGCCGTGGGCGAGGAAGTCGACCTGCCAGGGGCCGGTGCGGGCCACCCGGACCGACAGCGCGCCGGAGGTCAGGGTCGCGTGCTCGTCGTCGTACGACACCTGGGGCGGGACCTCCTGGCGCCCCACCTCGAACTCCGGTCCGCGCGGCTGCTCGCCGTTGAAGTGGGTGAAGGTGACGCCGATGACGTCCGGCATCGGCGCGTGGGCGCTGATCGTCACGACCGGTCCCTTCAGCAGGTCGCCGCGGTGGCGGATGGGCTGGGTCGGCGCGTGGATCTCCAGCGTGCCGTCCTGCGCGGTGACGTCGAGCACCTCGACCGGATAGGCCGCGGTGACGCCCTCGCGCAGCAGCCAGTAGCCGTCGGTGAACTTCATGTGGGGGGTTCCTTACTTCACGGCACCCGCGGCGATGCCGCGGGTGAGGGTTCGCTGGAAGACGAGGAAGAAGACGAGGGCGGGGAGCACGCCGAGGAGGGCGGCCGCGTTGGTCATCGTGGCGTCCATCAGGCGCTGGCCCTGGAGGACGCCGAGGGCCACCGACACGGTCTGGTTGTCGTTGGAGATCAGCATGACCAGGGGGAGCAGGAACTCGTTCCAGGTCCAGATGAAGAAGAAGACCAGCAGCACGCCGATGGTGGGCCGGCTGACGGGGACGACGATCCGCCACAGCACCTGCCACTTGTTCGCCCCGTCGATCCGGGCGGCCTCGATGATCTCGCGGGGGAACCGGCTCAGCACCGAGGACAGCAGGTATGTGCCGAAGGCCGCCTGGATCACCGTGAACACGATGATCACGCTCAGCCTGGTGTCGTAGAGGCCGGCCTCCTTGCTCAGGTAGTAGATCGGGTAGACCAGCGCCTCCTGCGGCAGCATGTTCGCGAGGACGAAGAAGGCGAGGACCCAGGTGCGGCCCTTGATGCGGCCGATGCCGATCGCGTAGGCGTTCAGCACCGAGAGGACCACGGCCAGCACGGCCACCGCCCCGCTGATCAGTACCGAGTTGACGAGCTTCTGGCCGAAGTCCACGCGCTCCCAGAAGTCCTTGATGCCGTCGAGGTAGAGGCCCTCGGGGAGGCTGAGGGGGCCGTTCTGGGCGTACTCGGTCGGGGACTTGACCGCGTTGACGGCGACGATCGCGAACGGGACGATCATGAACAGGGCCGCGATGCACAGGGCCACGAGAACCGGGTAGCGGCGGAGCGCGGTCGTCATGCGCGGGTCCCTTCCTCTTCGTCCTCGGCGCGGGTCTGGAGCTTCAGGCCGATCAGGGAGAGGGCGAGGATGATCACCGTGAGCACGGTGGAGATCGCGGCGCCGTAGCCGACCTGCGTCTTCTCGAAGAACGTGGTGAAGGAGAAGTAGGAGGGCACGTTGGTCGCGCCGCCCGGGCCGCCCTTCGTGAGGACGTACACCGCGCCGAACACCTTGAGCGCGGCGATCGAGCACCAGGTGAGGACGACGTAGGTCTCCGGGCGGATCTGTGGCAGCGTGATGTGCCAGAAGCGGCGCCACCAGCCGGCGCCGTCCAGCTCGGCCGCCTCGTACAGCTGGGGGTCGACGCGTTGCAGGCCCGCCATGAAGACGACCAGCGGGAATCCGATCTGGACCCAGACCATCACGCCCATGACGCTGTAGAGCGCGAGGTCGGGATCGCCGAGCCAGTCCCGCTGCCAGGACGACAGGCCGACGGCCGCGAGGAGTTCGTTGAGGGTGCCGTTCTCGGGCGCGAGGATCCAGCTCCAGACGATTCCCGCGACCGCGATCGGCAGCACCTGGGGGAGGTAGAAGCAGGCGCGGAGGACGGCCGCGACCCTGCTGCCGAAGTGCTTGCCGACGTAGTCGAACAGCGCGGCGGCCAGGACCAGCCCGATCGCCGTCGGTACGGCGGCCATCGCGACGACCATGAACAGGCTGTGCCGGAAGGACGCCCAGAACTCGGAGTCGTCCAGGAGCTCGCGATAGTTGGCGAGCCCCGTCCAGTCGGGCGAGCCCACGCCCTCCCAGTCGGTGAAACTCACGCCCGTGTTCATCAGGAACGGGACGACGATGACCGTGAGGAAGGCGAGGACGCCGGGGAGCAGGAACAGGGCGTACGAGTCGCGGGGGCGGCGGCGCGGGTTCCCGGTGGGGTCGTGCTTGCCGGTCACCCGCCCGCCGCGTTCGACGGTGACCGTCATCGCTTCGGCGCGTCCTTGTCGTACGCCTCCTGCAGTGCGTCCAGGTAGTCGTCCGGTTTCGCGCTGCCCGTCATCAGCTTCTGCGTCTCGGAGACGAGGACGTCGTAGAACCCGGAGACCGGCCAGTCGGGGTAGAAGGCCAGGCCGTCGCGCTCGGAGAGGGTGTTGAAGTTGTCGATGAGCGTCTTGGACTTCGGGTCGGTGATGGCGCTCGCGTCCGCCGCGACCGGGACGCCGCCCTTGTTGCCGAGCAGGTTCTGGATCTTCTTCGACATGGTGATGTCGATGAAGTCGTAGGCGAGCTCCTTGTTCTTCGCGCCTTTGGGGACCACCCACAGGTTGCCGCCGGAACCGAGGGTGAGGTTCGATTCGGGCCACAGGAAGGTGCCCCAGTCGAACGTCGCCTCGTCCTGGAAGCGGCCGTACCACCAGCTGCCGGAGAACAGGATCGGCGACTTGCCCTGGAGGAAGGAGACCCCGGCGTCCTCCGCCTTCGCGCTGGTGGAGTCCTTGCTGATGTAGCCCTTCTGCACCCAGTCGGCGAAGGTCTCGGCCCCGTACGTCCAGGCGGCGTCGTGGAAGTCGACCTTGCCCTTGTACAGCTCGTAGGCGTCGACCCAGGCGCGGTCGGCCTTCGACAGGGCCAGCTGGTAGAGGTACTGGTGGGCGGGGTACTCGGCGCCCGCGTTGGCCAGCGGGGTGACCTTGTTATCGGCGTTCTCGACGAACGTGTCCATGGCGGCGGTCAGTTCGTCGAACGTCTTCGGCTCGGGGATCTTGTACTTGGCGAACAGGTCCTTGTTGTAGAAGACCATCGTGTACTCGGCGTAGTTGGGCACGCCGTACCACTTGCCGGAGCCCATGACGCCCTCGGCGTCGTAGACGCTGGTGGTGCGCACACCGGCGCCGATCTTCTTGTCCCAGCCGCGCTCGGTGGCCTCGGCGCTGAGATCGGTGAGCAGGCCCTGCTGGGAGAGGTGGCCGGCCGTCGCGTTGCCCTTGTTGTACTCCATGAGGTCGGGCGCCTCGGAGGAGTTGAGGATCATCGGGGCGGTCTTCTGCATCTGGTCGAAGCCCTTCGCCTCGAACTCCACCTTCACGTCCGGGTGCTTGGCCTCGAACTCCTTGATGGCCTCGGTCCAGGCCTGGCCCATCGCGCTGTTCGGGGCCTCGTAGTGCCACAGCTTCAAGGTCTTGCCGTCGGCGGAGCCGCCGTCCGAGCCGCCGCAGGCGGTCAGGAGCAGGGCTCCGCTCAGAGCCGCCGCGGCCAGGGCCGTCACTCGCCTTCGTGCCGTCAACATCCAGTGCCTCCAGGGAGGTCGGAGTCGGATGGGTCCCGGGCGTCACGCAAGGTTCGTCGAACGGTTCGATGCGTGACGTCGAAGCGCTTCGACGGAGGAAGGTATGTGGCGGCTGTGAAGGCGTCAATGGGTTGCACGGGAACCGTTGAAGCGATTCGACCAGCCGTCCGCGTCAGACGTCGTCGGCGGGGCGGGCGAGCGTGATCAGCAGGGCCACCGCGGCCGCCGTGACCGGGACCCCGAACCCCGCCGTGGCCGAGGCGTGCTCCGCCAGCCAGCCGCCGAGGGCGCTGCCGGCGGCTATCCCGCCGAGCAGACCGGTCACCGCGAGGGTCATGCCCTCGTTGACACGGCCCTCAGGGGTGCGTTCCTGGACCAGCGTCATGCCGGTGACCATCGTCGGGGCCGTCGCCATCCCGGCGACCAGCAGCGCGCCCGCCAGGACGAGGAGAGAGCCCGTGAGGGTGACGGCGAGCAGCGGCAGCGTCAGCAGGGCGGTCATGGCGGCGATGCACCACGGGTAGCGGCTCGCCGCGGACCCGGCCGGCCGCACCGCCCCGTACAGCAGGCCCGCCGCGCACGAACCGGCCGCCTGGAGGCCGAGGACCGCGCCCGCCGCCGAGGGATGCCCCCGCGCGTCCGCGTAGGCGATCGTGACGACCTCCATCGCCCCGAACACCACGCCCATGGCCAGACACACGGCGAGCAGCGGCGGCATACCGGCGGCGCGGAACAGGATCGTGGCCCTCGCCGGGGACCGCTCCGCGACCGGCGGCTCGGTGGAGCGCTGTGCGGCGAACAGCAGCATGCCGGTCACCAGCAGCACCACGCCCACCAGCGTGCCCGCCTCCGGGAAGAACGTCCCGCACAGGAAGGCCGCGAGCACCGGGCCCAGCATGAAACACAGCTCGTCCACGGACTGCTCGAAGGAGTTCGCGGTGTGCAGGGCGTCCGGCTCGGTCTTCAGCAGGTGGGCCCAGCGGGCACGGGACATGCCGCCGAGGTTGGGGGTCGTGGCGGTGGCTGCGTAGGAGGCGAAGAGGGTCCAGGCGGGGGCGTCGTGCCGTACGCACAGCAGCAGCGCGAGCGAGCCGAGGGCCGCGAGCAGCGTCGCGGGTACGGCGATCCGCGCCTGCCCGTACCGGTCGACGAGCCGCGCGGTCCACGGGGCGACCACCGCGGTCGCCGCGAGGCCCGTCGCGGTGACCGCGCCGGCCAGGGCGTACGAGTCCCGGGTACCGGCGATCATGACGACCGCGCTCACGCTGAACATGCCCATGGGCAGGCGGGCCAGCAGGTTGCCGGCGGTGAAGGCGCGGGCGCCGGGGACGGTGAAGAGACGGCGGTAGGGGCCGGGTTCCCCGGTCGTACGGGGGTTGAGGTCGACGGCGACGAGGGTGTCGGCGGTGACCGTGTACAACGGGGGCCTTCTCGGGGTCGGTTGCGGCATGCGGCCACCGTGGCCCGTACCGGATCACGGGGTCCAACACCTTCTCCGTACCGATTCACGCACTCCTGTTGTGAATACTCCGTACCCATGCGCGCACCCGCGTTGTAGGTTCCCCGGATGCCCGCCTCCGGCCACCACCTCGACCCCCGTCTCCTGCGCGCCTTCCTCGCCGTCGCCGAGGAGCTGCACTTCACGCGGGCCGCGGCCCGGCTCTACGTCGCCCAGCAGGCGCTCAGCCGGGACGTACGGCGGCTGGAGCGGGACCTGGGGGCCGAGCTGTTCGTACGGTCCACCCGGCAGGTGACGCTGACGGCCGACGGCGAGCGGCTGCTGCCGTACGCGCGCCGTGCGCTCCAGGCACAGGACGAGCTGCTCGCCGCCTTCGGGCAGGCCCGGCCGCTGCTGGTGGACCTGAACTCGCCGGGCCTGGCCACCGGCCGGCGCGTCCTGCACCGGGCCCGGGAACTCGCCCCCGAGCTGGAGCTGATGGCCCGCTACGAGAGCGGTCTGACCTACGCCGCGGGGGAGTTGCTCGCGGGCCGCCTCGACGCCTCCTTCGGGCGGTTCGCCGGCCTCGACCCGGCGCTGCGGTCGGGCCTCGACCACCAGCCCGTGCGCTACGAGCCCATGGCGGTCGTCCTGCCCGAGGACCACCCGCTGGCGGCACTGGAGGCGGTGCCGCTCGCCGCGCTCGCCGGGGAGTGCGTGTACGCGGGCGCGGGCAACCCGCGTACGCCGGAGTGGACGGACCTCGCGCGCCGGCTGTTCGCGGGGCGCGGTATCGAGGTCGCGTCGCCCGCTCCGCTGGCCGTCGGGGACGAGGAGTTCCAGCGGATCATGGCGAAGACGCGGAACCCGATCCTCGTCGTAGTGGATTTTCCGGCCATGCCCGCGACGGTCAGGCGTCCCTTGGTCGACCCCGTGCCGCTGTCACCGGTGTCGCTGGTGTGGCGAAAGGGGCTGGTGCACCCGGGATTTGACGCACTGCGCCGGGCCGCGCTCGAACTCTCGGTCGAGGAGGAGTGGCTGCGGCGGCCCGCCGGGGGATGGGTTCCAGCCAGTGACGTGAACCTGATGGGTGTCCACAATTGAGCGCCCTGCACACACACAACCTCCTTGTGCGCTACATTCGTACCCTGAGCACAGTGTGATAAGGGGGGCGCTCGGACCGGGTGGGGGCTCGGTTCGGCCGACGGGTGCTTGGGTCGCGCGCGCACCCGGAACTGTCCCTGGGGGGATGTGCGTGCACGTGAAGAAGTGGCCGGAAGACGCCCAACCGGAATGGCCTGAGGTCGCAGCGACCGAGGTCCATTCGGCTACCAGGGGCGGCACCCAGGCGTTCCCGGAGACCAACGGAGCCAGAATCCCGAGACAAAGCGGAACCTCGGGCGAGGGCGACCGGGCCCCTGCCGACGCCGACGGCACCGCGATATCCCGCAGAGCCGGCCGGGCCTTCCCGGACACCGGCCGGACCGCCGAGACCGACGCCCTCCCGCTCGCCGCCGAGCTGCCGGGCCGCCCGGAGGCAGTCGCCCGGACCGCCGCCGACCGTGACCCGTGGGACGAGACCGGCACGTCCGGTTCCGGCCACGACCCGGACGACCACGACCCCACGCACGACCCGCACGAGGTGACGGTCCAACTCGACGGCATAGGCCAGCAGTTGGAGGACCTCCTCGTACGCCAGGCCAAGGGCGGCGGGCCCGTCGCCGGTCCGGCCGCCGGCCCGGAAGGCTCCGACGGCCCGGTGTTCGTCGACGAGTCGGGCCGCCGCAGCCGCCGCTACCGCCGGATCGGCATCGCCGTCGGCCTGGCCTGCGCGGTCTACGCCGTCGTCATCGTCGCCACGCTGCTGTCCGGCAACTCCAACGCGCCCTGGCTGCCCGTACCGGGCCAGCAGGACGGCCAGCCAGCCGGCCAGGTCGACAGCACGCCGCTGCCCACCGAGTCGGCGTCGCCCTCCGGTACGCCCGGCGGCCTCCCGAATCCCACCCCGACGGCCGGCACCGGCACGGCCCCGGTCCCGAGCGCCGGCGCCACCGCGCCCGGCGCCGGCGTCAGCCCCGGGGCGGGCACGTCCGCCGACCCCTCGCCGAGCCGCACGGCAACCGCCCCGGGCCCGGGCACCGGGTCGACCCCGCCGAACGCGACACCGACGACGGACCCGCCGGTCACCAGTGAGCCGCCCGACCCGACACCGACGGACACCGGACCCACGGCCACCCCGACCGAGACCACAGGAGTCGGCGACCCCGGCACCGGCACGGTGGCCGACGGCCCCAGCGACCCGACCCCGATCGTCATGGATCCGGACGGCACGGGGGCGGCGCCCTCGCCGTCGCCGGAGCCAGTCCTCTGAAGGGGCCGCGCCTAGAGGTTCTCCGCGAGAGGACCTCTAGGCGCATCGCGTGTCCCGGCGCGCGCGCCGGTCGTGTCCACCTCCTGCCGATGCACTTCCTCCCGATGCACATCAACCTGATGGCATCCCCGTCCCCGGAGCACTACCTCTGATGGCAACCCGCACCCGCCGTCGGCAGGCCGCGCCAGGAGCCCCCGACAGCTCCAGGCGTCGCCGCCTGTCCTTGCGCCTCCTGCTGCCCCTGCTCGTCCTCGTCGCCCTGATGGCGATGCTGATGCTGCGCGGCTACGTCCACAGCGAGATCCTCGCCGACCATCGCGTCCAGCCCGGGGCCTCCGCGGACAAGGTGCCGGAGAAGATCATCGACGGCGGCCCGGTGATCGACACCCGCAGCGGCCGCACCACCAGCCTGAAGGTGCCCGACCACCGCCTGGTCCTCACCTTCGACGACGGCCCCGACCCGACCTGGACCCCCAAGGTCCTGGACATCCTCAAGAAGCACCACGCGCATGCGGTCTTCTTCGTCACCGGCACGATGACCTCGCGCTACCCGGAGCTGGTCCAGCGCATGGTGGACGAGGGCCACGAGGTCGGCCTGCACACCTTCAACCACCCCGACCTGTCCTTCCAGTCGAAGAAGCGCATCGACTGGGAGCTGTCCCAGAACCAGCTCGCGATCAGCGGCGCGGCCGGCATCCGCACCTCGCTGTTCCGGCCGCCGTACTCCTCCTTCTCCGATGCCATGGACAACAAGTCCTGGCCGGTCACCGAGTACATCGGCACTCGCGGCTACATCACCGTCGTCAACAACACCGACAGCGAGGACTGGCGCAAGCCCGGCGTCCAGGAGATCCTCCGCCGCGCCACCCCGCACGGCGGCAAGGGCGCGATCGTGCTGATGCACGACTCCGGCGGCGACCGCCATCAGACCGTGCAGGCGCTCGACACACTCCTGCCCCGGATGCAGAAACAGGGCTACGAGTTCGACAACCTCACCGAGGCCCTCGACGCGCCCAGCGCACACACCCAGGTCACCGGCATCGACCGGTGGAAGGGCAAGGCGTGGATCTTCCTCGTCCAGGCCTCCGAGAACATCACCGGCGTCCTGGTGGCCGGTCTCGCGATCATCGGCTCCCTGGTCATCGGCCGCTTCGTCCTCATGCTCGTCCTCTCCGCCGCCCACGCCCGCCGGGTGCGCCGCCGCGGCTTCAGCTGGGGGCCGCCGGTCACCGAACCGGTGTCGGTGCTGGTCCCGGCGTACAACGAGGCCAAGTGCATCGAGAACACGGTCCGTTCCCTGATGGCGAGCGAGCACCCGGTAGAGGTCATCGTCATCGACGACGGCTCGAGTGATGGCACGGCACGGATCGTCGAGGCGATGGGCCTGCCGAACGTGAGGGTGGTCCGCCAGCTCAACGCGGGCAAGCCGGCCGCGCTCAACCGCGGTCTGGCGAACGCCCGGTACAACATCGTCGTGATGATGGACGGCGACACGGTCTTCGAGCCGTCCACGGTCCGCGAACTGATCCAGCCCTTCGGTGACCCCCGGGTCGGCGCCGTGGCCGGCAACGCCAAGGTCGGCAACCGCGACTCCCTCATCGGCGCCTGGCAGCACATCGAGTACGTGATGGGCTTCAATCTGGACCGCCGTATGTACGACATCCTGCGCTGCATGCCGACGATCCCGGGCGCGGTCGGGGCGTTCCGGCGGTCTGCTCTGGAGCGCGTCGGCGGCATGAGTGACGACACGCTCGCCGAGGACACGGACATCACGATGGCCATGCACCGGGACGGCTGGCGCGTGGTGTACGCGGAGAAGGCGAGGGCCTGGACGGAGGCCCCCGAGACGGTCCAGCAGTTGTGGTCCCAGCGCTACCGCTGGTCCTACGGCACCATGCAGGCCATCTGGAAGCACCGCGGGGCCCTGGTGGAACGAGGCCCGTCGGGCCGCTTCGGCCGCGTGGGCCTGCCGCTGGTGTCGCTGTTCATGGTGCTGGCACCGCTACTCGCGCCTTTGATCGACGTATTCCTGCTGTACGGCGTCGTGTTCGGCCCGACCGAGAAGACGATCGTGGCCTGGCTGGGCGTCCTGGCGATCCAGTTGACCTGCGCCGCGTACGCCTTCCGCCTGGACCGCGAACGCATGACCCACCTCATCTCGCTGCCCCTGCAGCAGATCCTCTACCGCCAACTCATGTACGTCGTGCTGCTCCAGTCCTGGATCACGGCTCTCACCGGAGGCCGCCTGCGCTGGCAGAAACTGCGCCGCACCGGCGTCGTCGAGGCCCCCGGCGGCCCGGTGCCGCGCCGGCAGATACCCGGCCGCGATGATCGGAGGCCCGTGGGATGACACACGGACACATGCAGTCGTCGTACGGCGTCCCGCAGCAGCGGACGCCGGAGCCCGCCCCTTCTGCTCCGCCCGCGCCGAAGAAGCCGGGCCGGGACCGCTACCTTGACCTTCTCCGCTCGATAGCCCTGGTCCGAGTGGTCGTCTACCACCTGTTCGGCTGGGCATGGCTGACGGTCCTGTTCCCCTCCATGGGTGTGATGTTCGCGCTGGCGGGCTCGCTGATGGCGCGTTCGTTGAAGCGGCCGGCGTGGGGCGTGATCAGGGGCCGTGTCCGCCGACTGCTGCCACCTCTGTGGGCGTTCAGCGCGGTGGCACTCGTGCTGATGTTCGCGGGCGGCTGGAGCGTGACGAAGGACCCCGACCACGGCGGCACCTGGGGCCTGGTCGAGATGATCAACTATGTCATCCCGCTCGGCGCCCCGCCGTTCCCCTGGCACATCGGGGACAAGGCGGGCCTCCTGGAGGACAGCTGGGCGGTCCAGGCGGTGGGCCCGCTGTGGTACCTGCGGGCGTACCTGTGGTTCGTGGTGGCGTCCCCCCTGCTGCTGTGGGCGTTCCGCCGGGTGCCGTGGGCGACGCTGTTCTTCCCCCTCGCCCTGACGGCGGTCGTCGGCACGGGCCTCGTGAACATCCCCGGCGAAACGGGCAACGCGGTCTCGGACTTCGCGGTCTACGGCGGCTGCTGGGTCCTCGGCTTCGCCCACCACGAGGGCGTACTGAAACAGATCCCGAGGTATGTGGCGGTCTCCTGCTCGGTGCTGCTGATGGCCTTCGGCTTGTGGTGGGCGTCGGGACATCTGGGCCCCGACGGCTGGGACCTGAACGACATCCCGCTGGCCCAGGCGACCTGGTCCTTCGGTTTCGTGGTGATCCTGCTCCAGTACTCGCCGTCGTGGCAGGACCTGCCGGGGAAGCTGGCCCGCTGGGACAAGCTGGTGACCCTGTCCAACAACCGCGCGGTCACGATCTACCTGTGGCACAACATGCTGATCATGGCGACGGTGCCGATCATCGACCTGCTGTACGGCCTGCCGTTCATGGAGAGCGGGCGGGCGACGGCCGTGCTCGACTCGACGTACATGATCTGGATGTTCGTCCTGGTCTGGCCGCTGATCGGCCTCGCGATCCTCGGTGTGGGCTGGATCGAGGACCTCGCGGCCAAGCGGAGTCCTCGGCTGTGGCCGAACGGGGCGAAGCGTGGGGGGTCCCGGCGGCGGGGGTGACCGAGCGGGACGCTCCGGCGGGGCCGTAGCGGCAAGCACCGGTGACCGGCGTTCCGGCCTGCCCGTGTTCGCTCACATATGAACCGAGTCACATGAGGTTCCGAAACCTCTCATCCCGCCTCCACTCTTGGTGAGAGCAAAGTTCCCTTCCGGTCACGGTGTGCCACAGGGCGGAAACGCGCCCTCCCTACCTTCGGGACTCAGCCACTCCCCTTTGAACCACCCGAGCCCCGGAGCACCGTGGAGGCGTCATGACAGCCCCTAGTACAGCCCCCGCACCCCCGAGCAGGGGCGGCCGCTGGATCCAGCAGTGGGATCCGGAGGACGAGACCTTCTGGAAGGAAACCGGAGAGAAGGTCGCCCGCCGCAACCTGCTCTTCTCCGTCCTTTCCGAGCACATCGGGTTCTCGATCTGGACCATGTGGTCCGTGCTGGTGCTCTTCATGGGCCCGGAGTACGGGCTCACCCCGGCCGACAAGTTCCTGCTGACCTCGATGGTGACGCTGGTCGGCGCCGTCGTCCGCGTCCCCTACACCTTCGCCGTCGCGATCTTCGGCGGACGGAACTGGACGATCGTCTCGGCCGCCCTCCTGCTGGTCCCGACCGTCGCCGCGTTCACGGTGATGGAGCCGGGAACCTCCTTCAACACCTTCCTGCTGGTCGGCCTGCTGGCCGGTATCGGCGGCGGCAACTTCGCGTCGTCGATGACCAACATCAACGCGTTCTTCCCGCTCCGTAAGAAGGGCTGGGCGCTCGGCCTCAACGCCGGCGGCGGCAACATCGGCGTGCCGGTGCTCCAGCTGGCCGGACTCGCCGTCATCGGTGCCAGCGGCGGTCCGCGGGTGCTGCTCGGGATCTACATCCCGTTCATCGTCGTCGCCGCCGTCCTCGCCGCGCTCTTCATGGACAACATCGAGAACGTGAAGAACGACACCGGCGCCGCGAAGGACGCCGCGAAGGACGCGCACACCTGGATCATGTCCTTCCTCTACATCGGCACCTTCGGTTCCTTCATCGGCTACAGCTTCGCCTTCGGCCAGGTGCTGACCAACCAGTTCGGCCGGACCCCGCTGGAGGCGGCGTACGTCACCTTCATCGGCCCGCTGCTCGGCTCGCTGATCCGGCCCTTCGGCGGCTGGCTGGCCGACAAGTACGGCGGCGCGAAGATCACGCTGTACAACTACGTCGGCATGGGCGTGGCGACCGCGGTCCTCATCGCCGCCAGCATGGAGAAGTCGCTGGCCCTGTTCACCGTCGCCTTCGTGGTGCTGTTCGTCCTCACCGGCCTCGGCAACGGCTCGACGTACAAGATGATCCCCGGCATCTTCCAGACCAAGGCCGTGGCCAAGGGCCTGGAGGGGGAAGCGGCCGCCGCGTACGGGCGTCGTCTCTCCGGTGCCTCCATGGGCCTGATCGGCGCGGTCGGCGCGCTCGGCGGCGTCGGCATCAACCTCGCCTTCCGGCAGTCCTTCCTCTCCTACGGCTCCGGCACCGGCGCCTTCGTCGCTTTCCTCGCCTTCTACGCCGCCTGCTTCGTGGTCACCTGGGCCGTATACCTTCGCCGCTCGGCGTCCCGGTCGCAGGCCACGAGCTCGGCCTCTGAGGCGAAGCCGCAGCTCAGCTACGCGGAGGTGTGACGTAACACCAGCGACATGAAGCCGAACCGAGCCTGTCACGAGCCGTTGACAGGCTCGGTCGGCATGCAGGTGCCACACCTGGTGGCAGGTGCGACGACTCGAGTGCGGGAACGAGAGTTATGTACGAGGTACAGCGACCGGACCATGGACCCCTCGCCGGGTTCACCGTGGGAGTGACGGCCGCACGCCGGGCCGACGAGCTGGGCGCGCTGCTCCAGAGGCGCGGAGCCGCTGTTCTGCATGCCCCTGCCCTGCGCATCGTGCCACTGGCCGACGACAGCGAATTGCTGGCGGCGACCAAGCAGGTCATCGACCAGACCCCGGACATCGTGGTCGCCACGACCGCGATCGGGTTCCGGGGCTGGATCGAGGCCGCCGACGGGTGGGGGCTCGGCGAGACCCTGCTCGACCGGCTCCGCGAAGTCGAGATCCTCGCGCGCGGTCCCAAGGTCAAGGGCTCGATCCGGGCGGCCGGCCTCAACGAGGAGTGGTCGCCGTCGTCCGAGTCCATGGCGGAGGTCCTCGACCGGCTCCTGGAGGAGGGCGTCGACGGCCGCCGTATCGCCGTACAGCTGCACGGTGAGCCGCTGCCCGGCTTCGTGGAGTCGCTGCGGGCCGCAGGGGCCGAGGTCCTGGGCATCCCCGTGTACCGGTGGATGCCCCCGGAGGACATCGGGCCGGTGGACCGGCTCCTGGACGCGGCCGTCTCGCGCGGCCTGGACGCGGTCACCTTCACCAGCGCGCCCGCCGCCGCCTCCCTGCTCTCCCGCGCCGAGGACCGCGGGCTGCTGCCCGAGCTGCTCGCCGCCCTCAACCACGACGTCCTGCCGGCCTGCGTCGGCCCGGTCACCGCGCTGCCGCTCCAGGCCCAGGGCATCGACACGGTCCAGCCCGAACGCTTCCGGCTCGGCCCCCTCGTCCAGCTTCTCTGCCAGGAGATGCCCTGCCGGGCCCGCTCCCTGCCGATCGCCGGGCACCGGGTGGAGATCCGCGGCCACGCGGTCCTGGTCGACGGCGACCTCAAGCCCGTACCGCCGGCCGGCATGTCCCTCATGCGCGCCCTGTCCCGCCGCCCCGGCTGGGTGGTGGCCCGCTCCGAGCTGCTCCGGGCCCTGCCGGGCGCGGGCCGCGACGAGCACGCGGTCGAGACGGCGATGGCCCGCCTGCGTACGGCCCTGGGCGCGCCGAAGCTGATCCAGACGGTCGTCAAGCGCGGGTACCGGCTGGCCCTGGACCCGTCCGCCGACACGAAGTACGGCGACACGTAGGGCCGGTCCGGCGGATCAGGTCGATCAGGTCGTAGGCAGCTGGACGCACCAGACCCGTGTCCGCGGCATGATCCGCCGGACCGGCCCGAGGCGTGCTGTCCCGGCACGTCGGTGACAGGCGGCACGGACGGGCGCGTCCGCACAGAGCGAGCACCCCGGCCGGGAACCCCGGCGCCACCGTCGGCCCCGCCTCCCGCCGGTACGAGGGGTTCCGGCCGCAGGAGCGGGCAGGCACTGTAAGAGGGAACGGTTCCTCACCGGGGTGACCCCAAGGCGGTGACAGGCACATGGCATTGGGTACGGCCACGGCCGCGTACGAGCTGCGGTTCGATGCGGGGCGGATCTGCCTGGATCTCCTCGCGACCACCCATCCCGACGAACGCCTCGACTCCGTCGCGGTGCTGCGCGCCTGGATCGCCGGGTCGGGACTCGTCCCGGCGGGCACCGGGCTGGCGCACGCCGACGCCTCCTGGCTCGTCGGCTTCCGCGAACTGCGCGAACGCATCGGCCAGTTGGTGCCCGGCGGACTCGCCCCCCAAGGCCGGCCCTACGATCTCGCGCTCGCCCGCGTCAATGAGATCGCCCGCGCCGCGCCGCCCGCTCCACGTGCCGTGACCTGCGAAGACGGCACGCTGGTACGCGAGTTGGACGGCCCGCCCGAGTGCGCCGCGCTGCTCGGTGCCGTCGCGCGGGACGTCGTGGAGCTGCTCACGGATCCGGTCGCGCGGGCCGGGCTGCGGCAGTGCGAAGGGGACAACTGCCCGATCGTCTACCTGGATACGTCACGGGGGCGCAGGAGGCGCTGGTGCTCCAGTGAGGTGTGCGGAAACCGGGAACGGGTGGCCCGGCATCGGCGTCGGGCGGCGGTCACCCGCGTCTGAGTGACCGTTATGTTCCTTCTGTGGAGCGGCTGTCGAAGTGATTTCGATTACACGCCGTTTACCTTCGGCGGCCCGCGGGCAGTCGGCGCGATCTTGTCGTTGTGGTGGAAATGTAAAGATCACGCGGTGGGAATGTGCGCTCATGTCCGGCCTCGTCACGTCACCCACGAGAAAACTGTCACCCCACGTTGAACATCCAACTCCCCGCGTCCGTACCCGTGGACGAGCGACCGACTGGGGGAACCCCCGGACATCGGAGGTGGGCGTGCGCAAGGATTCCGTCGTGGCCAATGAACGTGGATCGAGGGCCCGACATCGCATGTCCCAGCCCTCGGAACCTGATGAGGAGCTCATGCGTGCGCTCTACAGAGAACACGCCGGACCCCTGCTCGCCTATGTGCTCCGCCTTGTCGCGGGAGACCGGCAACGTGCCGAGGACGTCGTGCAGGAGACGCTCATCCGTGCCTGGAAGAACGCCGGCCAGCTCAATCGAGCGACCGGATCGGTACGCCCCTGGCTGGTGACGGTCGCCCGGCGCATCGTCATCGACGGCCACCGCAGTCGGCAGGCCCGGCCGCAGGAGGTCGATCCGTCGCCGCTGGAGGTCATCCCCGCGGAGGACGAGATCGACAAGGCGCTGTGGCTGATGACGTTGTCCGACGCGCTCGACGACCTGACCCCGGCTCACCGGGAGGTGCTCGTCGAGACGTACTTCAAGGGGCGTACCGTCAATGAGGCGGCTGAGACGCTTGGTATACCGAGTGGCACCGTGCGTTCCAGGGTCTTCTATGCCCTGCGGTCGATGAAGCTGGCACTGGAGGAGCGGGGGGTGACGGCGTGATGAGTGTGTACGGGGGAAACCAGGGATTCGGTACGGGTGGTGCGGGTATGTCTGGCCCCATGATGGGATCTCCGGGTCCGAACGAGCACGAGACCGTCGGCGCCTACGCCCTCGGCATCCTCGACGACGCCGAAGCAACCGCTTTCGAGGCCCATCTCGCCACCTGCGAATGGTGCGCCCAGCAGCTCGACGAGCTCGCCGGCATGGAACCGATGCTCGCCGCCCTCGCGGACCTGCCCGGCTCCGGCACACCCGCCATCGGCGAGTCGCTGTCCGCCAAGCCCAGCCCGCGGGTCGTGAACAAGCTCGTCGACGAGGTCGCCGAGCGCCGCGCCCGCAAGCGTCGCAAGAGCTTCTACATGGTGGCGGCCGCGGCCGCGCTGATCGTCGGCGGCCCGGTCATCGCGATGGGAGCGACCGGCGACGACTCGAGTACGGGCGGCACCAAGGGCGCCGTGACCCTCTCCGCGACCCCGGCCAAGGACCTGTTCAACACCATCGACGACAAGGTCTCGGCGACGGACCCCTCGACGGGCGTGAGCGCGACGGTGGCCCTGGCCAAGAAGGACTGGGGCACCGAGTCGGTCCTGGAGCTCAAGAACGTCAAAGGCCCGCTCAAGTGCTCCCTGATCTTCATCGGCGAGAACGGCGAACGGGTGACGGCCTCCAACTGGTCCGTCCCGGCCTGGGGCTACGGCCTCGCGGACGGCACGACCGAAAAGTCCAAGAACCCGCTCTACATCGTCGGCGGCGCGTCCTTCGCCCCGGACGAGATGAAGGGATTCGAGGTCATGACTCTCGACGGGGACGTGCTCGTCAAGGGCAACGTGTGATCCACTGGGCGCGCACATAGCTTCTCGGGGCCCCCTTCGCGTACGGTTGACGGCTGCCCAGCACGTCAGAAGGGGGCCCGGTGGCCGCTCAGGCTCAGCAGGAAACCGCGGTCGACTCGGTTCAGGATTCCACGCACGATTCCGTGCGCGACCGAGAGATCAGCGTCGAACAGGAACACCTCGACCGGGTGTACCAGCGCCTTGAGGAGAAGATCCACGAGGCCGAGTTCCTCATGAACGACGCGGCCAAGCGTGGCCAGGTCGGTACGCCCGGCGCGCTCGCCGAGCGGGATGCGCAGGTCTTCCGGGCGGGCATCCACCTCAACCGGTTGAACAACGAGTTCGAGGACTTCCTCTTCGGCCGTATCGACCTGCTCCCCGGCAAGGACGGCCAGAAGGGGCCGGACGGCGCCTACACCGCCGTGGAACCTGCGGAGGGCGCGGTCCGCCCGGACAACACCGCCGACATCGCCGAGACCCTGCACATCGGCCGCATCGGCGTCCTCGACCAGGACTACGCCCCGCTGGTCATCGACTGGCGGGCGCCCGCCGCCGCCCCGTTCTACCGCTCCACGCCGGTCGACCCAGGCCGGGTGGTCCGCCGCCGCGTCATCCGCTCCAAGGGGCGCCGGGTGCTCGGCGTCGAGGACGACCTGATGCGCCCCGAGCTGAAGGCCTCCCTCGACGGCCGGGAACTGCCCGTGATCGGCGACGGCGCCCTGATGGCCGCCCTCGGTCAGGCCCGCACCCACACCATGCGGGACATCGTGGCGTCCATCCAGGCCGAGCAGGACATGGTGATCCGCGCCCCCGCCGCCTCCGTGACGTATGTCGAGGGCGGCCCGGGCACCGGCAAGACGGCCGTCGCCCTGCACCGGGCCGCGTACCTGCTCTACCAGGACCGGCGGCGGTACGCGGGCGGCATCCTCATCGTCTCCCCGACCCCGCTGCTCGTGGCGTACACCGAGGGCGTCCTGCCCTCCCTCGGCGAGGAGGGCCAGGTCGCCATCCGCGCGATCGGCTCACTCGCCGACGACGCCGGGGCGGAGGCCACGCTGTACGACGCGCCGGCGGTGGCGCGGGCCAAGGGGTCGTACCGGATGCTCAAGGTCCTGCGGAAGGCGGCGCGGGGCGCCCTGGAAGCGGGCTCGGGCGGCGCCGCGCGCACGGACGCCCCCGCCGGACAGCTCACCCTCGACGACCCGGACCCGGGACCGCGGACCCCCACGGGCCCGCCCACCCGGCTCCGCGTGGTCGCCTTCGGGCGCCGCCTGGAGCTGGGGGCCGGCGAGCTGGACGGCATCCGCCAGAACGTGCTCAGCGGCACCGCACCCGTGAACATGCTGCGCCCGCGCGCCCGCAAGCTGCTCCTGGACGCCCTGTGGTCGCGGTCCGGCGCGGGCGGCCGGCACACCGACCCGGAGCTGGCCGCCGAGCTGCGCTCCTCCTTCGACGAGGACGTCAGCGCCGAGGACAGCTTCATCGCGTTCCTGGACGCCTGGTGGCCGGAGCTGACCCCGAAGGCCGTCCTCGACGCCATGGCCGACGAGCGGCGCCTCAGCCGCTGGGCCCGGCGGATCCTGAACCCCGGCGAGGTACGCAGGGTCGCCCGCTCCCTCAGACGCGACGGCTTCTCCGTCCACGACATCGCGATGCTGGACGAGCTCCAGTCGATCCTCGGCACCCCGGCCCGCCCCCGCCGCAGGCGCGAGGCCGACCCGCTCGACCTGCTCACCGGCCTCGAGGAGCTGATGCCGGTCCGCGAGGAGTCGCAGCGCGAGCGGGCCGAGCGGCTCGCCCAGGAACGCGTCGAGTACGCCCACGTCATCGTCGACGAGGCCCAGGACCTCACGCCGATGCAGTGGCGCATGGTCGGCCGCCGCGGCCGGCACGCCACCTGGACGGTCGTCGGCGACCCGGCCCAGTCGTCCTGGTCCGACCCGGAGGAGGCTGCCGAGGCCCGCGACGAGGCCCTCGGCAGCCGCCCGCGCCGCCGCTTCCAGCTGACCGTGAACTACCGCAACCCGGCCGAGATCGCCGAACTGGCCGCGAAGGTGCTGGCGCTGGCGATGCCGGGCGCCGAGTCCCCGTCGGCGGTGCGCTCCACCGGCGTACAGCCACGCTTCGCGGCCGTACCCGCACGGGAATCCCTCGCGAAGACCGTCCGGGCCGAGGCCGCCCGGCTGCTCGACCTCGTCGACGGCACGGTCGGCGTCGTCGTCGCCATGAACCGCCGAGAGGAGGCCAGGCGCTGGCTCGCCGGGCTCGGCGACCGCGTCGTGGCGCTCGGCAGCCTCGAAGCCAAGGGCCTGGAGTACGACGCCACGGTCGTCGTCTCCCCGGCGGAGATCGCGGACGAGTCGCCGGCCGGGCTGCGGGTGCTGTACGTGGCGCTGACCCGGGCGACGCAGCAGCTCACGGTGGTCTCGGCGGAGCGGGACGCGCCGGACGGCGACGGAGTTCCGGACCTGCTGAGAGACTGATCCGGAGGAACTCTCGGTACGGGAATCTGCTTACGGGATCTGTTTGTTAGCCTGGGTGTGGCACCGGCCCGATCCAAGCCCCCGGGCCCAACCTTCGTCGCTACGAGCGACCACTTGCCGCGAGGCGAGCATGGCGGGTCGGTGCCACTGAACGATGGAGAGGCCCACGTCGATTGTGACGTGGGCCTCTTTCGCTGCGAACACAACGTTCGCAATCCCACCCGGGCTAACGCCTACTCGGCGGTAGGTGCGACGATCGGACCGCATCCAGCGTCACAGGTGAAAGCAGAGGAAGTCGGCCATGGCAACGGCGCCCAGCGTCTCCTACTCGATGACGGTCCGGCTGGAGGTGCCCGCGAGCGGAACCGCGGTCTCCCAGCTCACCGGGGCCGTCGAGTCCCACGGAGGCTCGGTGACCGGCCTCGACGTCACCGCGTCCGGACACGAGAAGCTCCGGATCGACGTCACCATCGCGGCCACCTCCACCGCGCACGCCGACGAGATCGTCGAGCAGCTGCGCGACATCGAGGGCGTCACGCTCGGCAAGGTCTCGGACCGTACGTTCCTCATGCACCTCGGCGGCAAGATCGAGATGCAGTCCAAGCACCCGATCCGCAACCGTGACGACCTCTCGATGATCTACACGCCGGGTGTCGCCCGCGTCTGCATGGCCATCGCCGAGAACCCCGAGGACGCCCGCCGCCTCACCATCAAGCGCAACTCCGTTGCGGTCGTGACGGACGGCTCGGCCGTGCTGGGCCTCGGCAACATCGGCCCGATGGCCGCCCTGCCGGTCATGGAGGGCAAGGCCGCCCTCTTCAAGCGGTTCGCCGGCATCGACGCCTGGCCGATCTGCCTGGACACCCAGGACACCGACGCGATCGTCGAGATCGTGAAGGCCATCGCCCCCGGGTTCGCCGGCATCAACCTCGAGGACATCTCGGCGCCCCGCTGCTTCGAGATCGAGGCCCGGCTGCGCGAGGCCCTCGACATCCCCGTCTTCCACGACGACCAGCACGGCACCGCGATCGTCGTCCTCGCCGCCCTGACGAACGCCCTGCGTGTGGCGGGCAAGGCGATCGAGAACATCCGGGTCGTCATGTCCGGTGCGGGCGCGGCCGGTACGGCCATTCTCAAGCTGCTGATCGCCGCGGGCGTGAAGAACGCCGTCGTCGCCGACATCCACGGCGTCGTGCACGCCGGCCGCGAGGACCTCGTCGACGCCGCCGCGGACTCGCCGCTGCGCTGGATCGCCGACAACACCAACCCCGAGGGCCTGACGGGCACGCTGAAGGAGGCCGTGCACGGCGCGGACGTCTTCATCGGCGTCTCGGCACCCAACGTGCTGGACGGCGACGACGTGGCCGGCATGGCCGACGACGCGATCGTCTTCGCGCTCGCGAACCCCGACCCCGAGGTCGACCCGGCGATCGCGCGCCAGACGGCCGCGGTCGTCGCCACCGGCCGCAGCGACTTCCCGAACCAGATCAACAACGTGCTGGTCTTCCCGGGTGTCTTCCGCGGTCTGCTGGACGCGCAGTCCCGCACGGTGAACACCGAGATGATGATCGCGGCGGCGAAGGCCCTCGCGGACGTGGTGACCGAGGACGAGCTGAACGCGAACTACATCATCCCGAGCGTCTTCAACGAGAAGGTCGCGGGCGCGGTCGCCGGGGCGGTGCGGGAGGCCGCGAAGGCGGCGGGCGCGGCCTCGTAGCCGCCCGGGATCCCACGCGGGTGCGGCCTGGTTGTGAGGATTGCCACGGCAGGCCTGACACCGGCGCGTCGTGGAACCCGGCCCTCTTGGCCGACGTTTATCGTGTCGGCCAGGCTCAGCCCTCTTTTCGTGTGACTCCCAAGGGTGTTCTCACGACTCCAGGGGGTGCCGGATTGGCTTTCCCGCCGCAGGTAGGGGCAGGATGCGTCTCTGGGCGCGAGGGTCCGGCGACGGACCCGGGTCCCGGTAGTGTCCGAGGGCCCTGGCAGCATCGACTTCGCTGTGCCCAATGTGCGGCTCCGCCGCGTGGCACGCCTCAACAGCAAGAAGAACACGGGAGTAACAACATGAACCGCAGTGAGCTGGTGGCCGCGCTGGCCGACCGCGCCGAGGTCACCCGCAAGGACGCCGACGCCGTTCTGGCCGCGTTCGCCGAGACCGTCGGTGAGATCGTCGCCAAGGGCGACGAGAAGGTCACCATCCCCGGCTTCCTGACCTTCGAGCGCACCCACCGTGCCGCTCGCACCGCGCGCAACCCGCAGACCGGCGACCCGATCCAGATCCCGGCCGGCTACAGCGTGAAGGTCTCCGCCGGCAGCAAGCTCAAGGAAGCCGCCAAGGGCAAGTAAGCCTTCGCGTACGCGACGGGACTTGCGTACGGGGCTCAGCAACGCGAATGGGGCGGCCACCCGGTGAGGGTGGCCGCCCCATCGTCGTACACGCGAATGTACGGGCGCTATGCGTGACGGTCAGCCGAGGGCTTTGCCCGGGAGTTCGACCTTGGCTCCCAGGGCCACGAGCTTCTCCATGCTGTGTCTGCCCGGGGGCAACCCCCGGACCCCCGGCCGGGGCCTGTGCTGCTCCGGGCCGGGGTGCCGGGCTGTGGTCAGCCGAGGGCTTTGCCCGGGAGTTCGACCTTGGCTCCCAGGGCCACAAGCTTCTCCATGAAGTTCTCGTAGCCGCGGTTGATGAGCTCGATGCCGTGGACGCGGGACGTGCCCTGGGCTGCCAGGGCAGCGATGAGGTACGAGAAGCCGCCGCGGAGGTCGGGGATGACCAGGTCGGCGCCCTGGAGGCGGGTGGGGCCGGAGACGACCGCGGAGTGCAGGAAGTTGCGCTGGCCGAAGCGGCAGTTGGAGGCGCCCAGGCACTCGCGGTACAGCTGGATGTGCGCGCCCATCTGGTTCAGCGCGGAGGTGAAGCCGAGGCGGGACTCGTAGACCGTCTCGTGGATGATGGACAGGCCCGTGGCCTGGGTCAGGGCCACCACCAGCGGCTGCTGCCAGTCCGTCTGGAAGCCGGGGTGCACGTCCGTTTCGAGGGCGATGGACTTCAACTGCCCGCCCGGGTGCCAGAAGCGGATGCCCTCGTCGTCGATCTGGAAGGCGCCGCCCACCTTCCGGTAGGTGTTGAGGAACGTCATCATCGAGCGCTGCTGGGCGCCGTGGACGTAGATGTTGCCCTCGGTCGCCAGCGCCGCGGACGCCCACGAGGCGGCCTCCAGGCGGTCCGGGAGGGCGCGGTGGTTGTAGCCGCCGAGCCGGTCCACGCCGGTGACGCGGATGGTGCGGTCGGTGTCCATCGCGATGATGGCGCCCATCTTCTGCAGGACGCAGATGAGGTCCTCGATCTCCGGCTCCACGGCCGCGTTCGAGAGCTCGGTGACACCCTCGGCGAGGACGGCCGTCAGCAGGACCTGCTCGGTCGCGCCGACGGACGGGTACGGCAGCCGGATCTTCGTACCCCGCAGGCGCCGCGGCGCCTCCAGGAACTGACCGTCCGCCCGCTTCTCGATCGTCGCGCCGAACTGCCGCAGCACCTCGAAGTGGAAGTCGATGGGCCGGCCGCCGATGTCGCAGCCGCCGAGACCGGGGATGAACGCGTGCCCGAGGCGGTGCAGCAGCGGGCCGCAGAGGAGGATCGGGATACGGCTCGACCCCGCGTGGGCATCGATGTCGGCGACGTTCGCACTCTCCACGTGCGTCGGATCCATCACCAGCTCGCCCGGCTCCTCACCCGGACGGACCGTCACCCCGTGCAGTTGCAGCAGTCCGCGTACGACACGCACGTCACGGATGTCCGGAACATTGCGCAGTCGACTCGGCTCGCTGCCCAGCAGGGCGGCGACCATGGCCTTGGGTACGAGGTTCTTCGCACCGCGGACACGGATCTCGCCCTCCAGCGGGGTTCCGCCGTGGACAAGCAGTACGTCGTCATTGCCGTTGACGGTCATGTATCTCGCGTTCCGATGAGGGGGGCAGGGGCCAGGAGGGAAAGGGTAATCGCCACGCACCCCCCTTCTGTAAGCCCAAGGACGGTCCAGGTCCGTCATAGCTGTGTCACAACACGAACGGTCCTCCGTCGGGCACATGGGGTCACCGGCGCAGGGCGTGCGCGTGCGGCGCACCGTTGCGCCCTGAGCTGCATTCACTCGCGAACCCGCATTGCCTCCCCGCACATGGGGAAGATGCGGGATCATGTCTGGCATGACCGAGGTGTCCTCGCTCACAGGGCGGTTGCTCGTGGCAACGCCCGCCCTGGCGGACCCGAACTTCGACCGCGCGGTAGTGCTCCTTCTCGACCACGACGAGGAGGGCTCCCTCGGTGTCGTCCTCAACCGCCCGACCCCGGTGGACGTGGGGGACATCCTGGAGGGCTGGGCGGAGCTCGCCGGCGAACCCGGGGTGGTCTTCCAGGGCGGCCCGGTCTCCCTGGACTCGGCCCTCGGGGTCGCCGTCATCCCGGGCGGCACGTCCGTCGACGGGACCCCGCTGGGCTGGCGCCGGGTGCACGGCGCGATCGGCCTGGTCGACCTGGAGGCCCCGCCGGAACTGCTCGCCTCGGCGCTGGGCAGCCTGCGGATCTTCGCCGGGTACGCCGGCTGGGGCCCGGGCCAGCTGGAGGACGAGCTGGTGGAGGGCGCCTGGTACGTCGTCGAGTCCGAGCCCGGCGACGTCTCCTCCCCGGCCCCGGAAAGACTCTGGCGCGAGGTCCTGCGCCGCCAGCGCAACGAGCTCGCGATGGTGGCGACGTATCCGGACGACCCTTCGCTCAACTGATGCGTGTGAGCTTCAGTACCCTGGCTGTTATGAGCACTCTTGAGCCTGAGCCCCAGCCGCAGCGAGGTACTGGGACGGGAACCCTCGTAGAGCCGGCGCCGCAGGTGTCCCACGGCGACGGCGACCACGAGCGCTTCGCCCACTACGTCCAGAAGGACAAGATCATGGCGAGCGCCCTCGACGGCACCCCCGTCGTGGCGCTGTGCGGCAAGGTCTGGGTGCCGGGCCGCGACCCGAAGAAGTACCCGGTGTGTCCCATGTGCAAGGAGATCTACGAGTCCATGGGCGCCGGTGGCGACGACGACAAGGGCAAGGGCGGCGACAAGTAGTCCTTCCCGGTCGGTCCCGCCGGTCCCGCCGGTCCCGCCGGTCCCGCCGGTCCCGCCGGTCCGGCCGGGGTAGTGCTTCCGGCCGGGACAGTCCTTTCCGGCCGAGGTCCGTGTGGCCCCCGAGGCGCGTTCTGATGCGCCTCGGGGGCCTTTGTCATGTTCTGTCGTTGCACGGGGTGCGTCACCTGGTCACAGAGTGGTTGAGACCTCTTGTCGGCATGTTCATGTAGTCCCTAGCCTCCGTGGTGTTGTGCAGAGCGAAACCGTCATTGCATATGTTGCAACGCTTGGAGGAACCAGTCCATGAAGCTCTCGCCCCGACTCCCCGCTCTTCTCCTGGCCGCTCTCGTCGTCACGGCCTGCGCCCCCCAGACGTCCGACAACGCCTCCTCCGACAAGGACGAGCAGACCGGCACCCTGCGCGTCTGGCTCTTCCAGGAGGTCGGCAACGACCCGAAGCAGAAGGTCGTCGACTCCGTCGTCGCCGCCTTCGAGAAGGCCCACAAGGGCACCGAGGTCGACGTCGAGTACATCCCGATCGACACCCGCGCCCAGCGCGTCAAGGCCGCCTTCAACGACCCGAAGTCCGCTCCCGACGTCATGGAGTACGGCAACACCGACACGGCCGGCTATGTGAAGGACGGCGGACTCCTCGACGTCACCAAGGAGTTCGGCGACTGGAGCGAGGCCAAGGACACCGACCCCACCGCGAAGCAGTCGGTCACCGTGGACGGCAAGCTCTACGGCGCGCCCTTCTACGTCGGCGTCCGCGCCCTGTACTACCGCACCGACGTCTTCGACGAACTCGGACTCGAACTCCCGAAGACCATGGCCGAACTCGCCTCCACCGCCCGCGAGATCCGCACGGCCAGACCCGACCTGTACGGCCTCGTCGTCGGCGGCGCCTACATGTACGGCGCGATGCCCTTCGTCTGGGCCAACGGCGGCGAGCTCGCCACCGGCAAGGGCGGGTCGTACGCCTCCGCCATCGACAGCGCGGCGGCCCAGAAGGGCATCAAGGCGTACACGTCCCTCTTCGGCGACGACAACTGTCCCGCCGCCAAGTGCGCCGGGATGGGCGGCAACGACACCATCACCGCGTTCGCCGCGGGCAAGGCGGCCATGGCGATCGGCGGCGACTTCAGCCACACCGCCGTCGAGGCCGGGAAGGTGAAGGGCAAGTACGCGGTGGTGCCGCTGCCCGGGGTCACCTCGGGCTCGATCGCCCCGGCGTTCGCCGGCGGCAACAACATCGGCGTACTGAAGAGCACCTCGCACCGCACGCTCGCCGTCGAGCTGATGGAACAGCTCGCCTCGAAGAAGACGCAGACCGAGCTCTTCGACGCGATGGGCTTCCTGCCGACCTTCGCGGACGTGCGCCAGCAGGTCGCGGCGAAGGAGCCGTTCGTGAAGCCCTTCGTGCAGACCCTCAGCTCCGGCACCAAGTTCGTCCCCGCCTCCCCGGCCTGGTCGCAGATCGACTCCTCGCTGGTCCTGCCGACCATGTTCCAGGAGGTCATCAGCGGCAAGAAGGACGTGGCGGCGGCCTCGAAGGACGCGGCGACCAAGATGAACGACGCGTTCGGCTCCGCCGGGTGACGCCGGTGCCTACCAGCTCGGGGGGCGTGGAGGGTTGGCGGGTGCGGGGCGTTCGTGGCTGGTCGCGCCCACGCGGCGGTAGCCGCAGATCCACCACAGCCCCGCGCCCCTGGGGGCGTACAAGTACCCCCTGGCTGTATCTCGCCCCCGCTCTCGTCGTCCTCGGTGGGCTGCTCGTCTACCCCGTCTACCAGCTCGGGCTGATCTCGTTCTTCCAGTACACCCAGGCCCAGGTCAGCGGCGGCGAACCGACCACTTTCGAGGGATTCGGCAACTACGCCGAACTGTTCGGGGACGAGCAGTTCTGGCAGGTGCTGCTGGCGACCGTTCTCTTCGCGGCGGCCTGTGTCGTGTCGACGCTGGCGGTCGGCTGTGCGCTCGCCGTACTGCTCACCCGCGTGCGGGCCCTGCCCCGGCTCGTCCTGATGCTGGCCGCGCTGGGCGCCTGGGCGACCCCGGCCGTGACCGGCTCCACGGTGTGGCTGCTCCTCTTCGACCCCGACTTCGGGCCCGTGAACCGGATCCTGGGGCTCGGCGACCACTCGTGGACGTACGGCCGCTACAGCGCCTTCTTCCTCGTCCTGCTCGAAGTGGTGTGGTGCTCCTTCCCGTTCGTCATGGTCACGGTGTACGCCGGTATCCGCGCCGTCCCGGGCGAGGTGCTGGAGGCCGCCGCCCTGGACGGCGCCTCGCAGTGGCGCATCTGGCGCTCGGTCCTCGCGCCGATGCTCCGGCCGATCCTGACCGTCGTCACCATCCAGTCGGTCATCTGGGACTTCAAGGTCTTCACCCAGATCTACGTCATGACGAACGGCGGCGGCATCGCCGGCCAGAACCTCGTCCTGAACGTGTACGCCTACCAGCAGGCCTTCGCGTCATCGAAGTACAGCCTCGGCTCCGCGATCGGCGTGGTGATGCTGCTGCTCCTGCTCGCCGCCACACTCGTGTACCTGCGGCTGCTGCGCCGGCAGGGGGAGGAACTGTGAATCCTCCACGTCTGAGAGTGCAGCGCCCGTGGCGGCTGGCCGCCGAGGCCTCGGCGCTGCTGATCGCGGTCGTCGTCGCCTTCCCCCTCTACTGGATGGTGCTCAGCGCCTTCAAACCGGCCGGGGAGATCGAGTCGTCCGAGCCCCGGCCCTGGACGCTCGCGCCCTCCCTGGACTCCTTCCGGCGGGTCTTCGGGCAGCAGGAATTCGGCCGTTACTTCGTCAACAGCCTGGTCGTGGCGTGCACGGTCGTGATCGTCTCGGCACTGATCGCGTTTCTCGCGGCGACCGCCGTGACGCGATTCCGGTTCCGCTTCCGGACCACCCTGCTGATCATGTTTCTGGTGGCGCAGATGGTGCCCGTGGAGGCCCTGACGATCCCCTTGTTCTTCCTCATGCGGGACTTCGGGCAGCTGAACACACTGGGCGCGCTGATCCTGCCGCACATCGCCTTCTCGCTGCCCTTCGCGATCTGGATGCTGCGTGGTTTCGTGAAAGCCGTACCGGAGGCGCTGGAGGAGGCCGCCTACATCGACGGGGCGAGCCGTGCGCGATTCCTGTGGCAGATCCTTTTCCCGCTGGTCTTCCCCGGCCTGGTCGCCACGAGCGTGTTTTCCTTCATCTCGGCCTGGAACGACTTCCTGTTCGCCAAGTCCTTCATCATCAGCGACACCTCGCAGTCGACCCTGCCGATGGCGCTGCTCGTCTTCTACAAGCCGGACGACCCGGACTGGGGTGGTGTGATGGCCGCCTCCACGGTGATGACCATTCCGGTACTGATCTTCTTCGTACTCGTACAGCGACGACTGGTCTCCGGGCTGGGCGGAGCGGTTAAGGACTGACGTGACTTTGACGACGGGAATGATTCCGGCGCCCGCGACGTGGAGGGACATCGACGCGGCGGGCGGTTTCGTGATCGACGAGGCCACCGTGATCGACGCGGGTCCCGGTACCGAGGCGACCGCCCGCTGGCTGCGCGGCGTGCTCGGCGCCGCGACGGGGCTCGCGCTGCCGCCCGGCGCGGGGGACGACGGCGAGACCGTCCGGCTGCGCGTCCAGCCCGAGGACGCCGGCCACCTCGGCCCGGAGGGCTACAAGCTGTACGTCAACGGGGACGACATCACCATCCACGGCGGAGGACCGGCCGGGGTGTTCTGGGGCGCGCAGACGCTCCGTCAGCTGCTCGGTCCCGATGCCTTCCGGCGGGCTCCCGTCGCCCCCGGCCGGCAGTGGCTCGTACCCGGCACATTCGTCGAGGACACTCCCCGCTTCCGCTGGCGCGGCCTGATGCTCGACGTGGCCCGGCACTTCATGCCGAAGGAGGGGGTCCTGCGCTACCTCGACCTGATGGCGGCGCACAAACTCAACGTCTTCCACTTCCACTTGACGGACGACCAGGGCTGGCGCGTAGAGATCAAGCGGTACCCGAAGCTGACGGAGACCGGCTCCTGGCGGGCGCGGACGAAATTCGGTCACCGGGCCTCACCGCTGTGGGAGGAGAAGCCGCACGGCGGCTACTACACCCAGGACGACATCCGGGAGATCGTCGCCTACGCCGCCGAGCGGCATATCACCGTCGTCCCCGAAATCGACGTACCCGGCCACTCGCAGGCCGCCATCGCCGCGTACCCGGAACTCGGCAACACCGACGTCATCGACACGACCTCCCTCTCGGTCTGGGACAGCTGGGGCATCTCTCTGAACGTACTCGCACCCTCTGACAACACCCTTCGCTTCTACGAGGGGGTGTTCGAGGAACTGCTGGAGCTGTTCCCTTCCGAGTTCATTCACATCGGCGGGGACGAATGCGCCAAGGAGCAGTGGCGGGAGTCGCCCTTCGTCCAGGCCCGTATCGCAGAACTCGGACTCGCGGACGAGGACGAGTTGCAGTCCTGGTTCATCGGACACTTCGACACGTGGCTCTCCGCGCGCGGGCGCAGGCTCATCGGCTGGGACGAGATCCTGGAGGGCGGGCTGGCGGACGGGGCGGCGGTTTCCTCGTGGCGTGGTTACCAGGGCGGGATCGCCGCCGCGCGGGCCGGACACGACGTCGTCATGTGCCCGGAGCAGCAGGTGTACCTGGACTACCGGCAGGACGCGGGCGCGGACGAGCCGGTCCCCATCGCCTACGTCCGCACACTGGAGGACGTCTATCGGTTCGAACCCGTTCCACCGGAGTTGACGCCCGAGGAGGCCGCGCACGTCCTCGGCGCGCAGGCCAACGTGTGGACCGAGGTGATGGAGGACCAAGGGCGCGTGGACTACCAGACCTTCCCCCGGCTGGCGGCCTTCGCGGAGGTGGCCTGGAGTCCCCTGACCGCCCCGGCGGAACGGGACTTCGCCGACTTCGAGCGGCGGATGGCCGTCCACTACCGGCGACTTGACGCCCTGGGGGTCGGCTACCGGCCGCCGGCGGGGCCTCTGCCGTGGCAGCGGCGGCCCGGTGTGCTCGGCCGCCCGATCGACGGACCGCCCCCGAACAGGTAAGGGAGAAAACCCGCAAGAGTCACCGAAGAGCGTCAATCAGTACGCACCGGTGATGCCGTGCGAAAACGGACCATCTCCCTGGTGAGGTGGGCGAATGCCTCCTAGCGGACCCTCGCGCTCGGGTCCTGCGAAGATGTGCCAGAGTTGCCACGTCCGCCCTGTCAGCACGTACCGTACGGCAACACAGGTGGGACCAGGTGGGGCAGCGGGAAGGGGCAGCCGGTTTTGACCACGCACGCACCGCAGGCGGCGCAGGCCGTGACGCTGCCCACATCGCTGGACGAGGCCGTGGCGGCACTGGCCGCCATGCCCGCCGCCGTGCCCGTGGCCGGCGGCACCGATCTGATGGCCGCCGTCAACTCCGGACAGCTCAGGCCCGCCGCACTGGTCGGCCTAGGGCGGATCAGCGAGATCCGCGGCTGGCAGTACCAGGACGGCCACGCCCTGCTCGGCGCGGGACTCACCCACGCGCGCATGGGCCGACCCGACTTCGCCGCCCTCATCCCGGCGCTCGCGGCCTCCGCGCGCGCCGCCGGCCCGCCGCAGATCCGCAACGCGGGCACCCTGGGCGGCAACATCGCCTCGGCGTCCCCCACCGGGGACGCGCTTCCGGTGCTGGCCGCCCTGGAGGCGACGCTGATCATCGCGGGCCAGGGCGGGGCCCGCCGGGAGATCCCGGTGTCGCACCTGCTGGCCGGCATGGACATGTTGCGCGCAGGCGAGCTCATCGGCTACGTGCGCGTGCCCCTGCTGCACGCCCCGCAGGTCTTCCTCAAGGCGACCGGCCGCACCGGCCCGGGCCGGGCCCTCGCGTCCGTCGCCCTGGTCCTCGACCCCGCCCGCCGCGGGGTCCGGTGCGCGGTGGGCGCCATAGCGCCGATGCCGCTCAGGCCCCTGGACGCCGAGCAGTGGGTGGCCCGGCTGATCGACTGGGACAACAACCGTACGATCGTCCCGGAGGCCCTCAGCGCCTTCGGCGAGTACGTCGCCGCGGCCTGCATCCCCGAACCGGGCCCGGCCGAGGACGGCTCCGTACAACAGCTTCCGCCCGCCGTACTGCACCTGCGGCGCACCGTCGCCGCGCTGGCCCGACGAGCACTGGGGAGGGCGCTGTCGTGACCGACGACCAGCACGGAGAAGGCACGCCCCAGGGCGCGGGCCGCTGGGACCCGCTGCCCCAGGGCGACTACGACGACGGCGCCACCGCCTTCGTGAAGCTCCCCGAAGGCGGCATCGACGCCCTTCTGGCCTCCGCCGACCCGCTCGCCGCACCCGGTCACGGCTATGTGCCGCCGCAGATAACGGCCAACCCGGCCACCCCCGCGGGCAACGACCCGGCGGCGACGGACGCCTGGGCGAGGCCCGCCGAGGGTGTCCAGTGGCCCGACCCGAACGCGGCGCCCCAGGACGCCGGCAACGACCGGTTCACGTACAACCCGGGCTCCACGGGACAGTGGAACTTCGAGGAGACGGGCGCTCCGGCGCCGGGTCACGACGTGACCGGGCAGTGGTCGATCCCCGTCGCCGGCGGTGACCTGCCGGACGAATCGGGCGAGTTCACCACGTCGTCCCTGGTCGAGCAGTGGGGCGGCACCCCGCCGGCCACGCTCCCGGGCGGCGCGCCCGCCCCGTGGGCGACGGAGGGCGCGGGACAGCCGTGGGCGCAGCAGGTGCCCGCGGACCCCTCGGCGGAGGCGGGGCACGCGCACGAGCAGCCCGCCGCGCACGCCCCCGGCGAAGGCGGCCTCGCCTCGGACGCGCACGCGCCGCAGGGGTTCGCCCCGGACACCCACGCACCCGTCGAGCCCGGCCCGGCCGGACACGACCACGAACAGCCCCGGTCGCACACGTCCGAGGCGCCCGCCCGGCCGTCGTACGCCGAGCCGTCGTACGCCGAAGCTCCCATCGAGCCGTCGTTCGCCGAAGCGCCCGCCGAGCCCGTCGTAGCCGCCTCACAGGCCGCTCACGGGGGCGGTGAGGCCGGAGAGCCGGACGAGGCGTCCGAGGAGGCCCAGGGGGCCGCTGAGGCCGTTGACGAGGCCGCGGAGCCTCCCGTCGAGCACGCCTTGGAGGCGGACACCGACGAGGAGAGCGCGCGGACCCCGGACGGCGAGGCCGCGCCCCCGCCCCCGCCCTCCGGCGAGGAACACCCCCTCGCCTCCTACGTCCTGCGCGTCAACGGCGTCGACCGCCCCGTCACCGACGCGTGGATCGGAGAGTCCCTGCTCTACGTGCTGCGTGAGCGGCTCGGTCTCGCCGGTGCCAAGGACGGCTGCTCGCAGGGCGAGTGCGGAGCCTGCAACGTGCAGGTCGACGGACGGCTCGTCGCCTCCTGCCTGGTGCCCGCCGTGACCGCGGCCGGCAGCGAGGTCCGTACGGTCGAGGGCCTGGCCGTCGACGGACAGCCCTCGGACGTGCAGCGGGCGCTCGCCAGGTGCGGCGCCGTGCAGTGCGGCTTCTGCGTGCCCGGCATGGCGATGACCCTGCACGACCTCCTGGAGGGCAACCCGGCGCCGAGCGAGATGGCGACCCGCCAGGCACTGTGCGGCAACCTGTGCCGCTGCTCCGGCTACCGGGGCGTCGTGGAGGCCGTCAAGGAGGTCGTCGCGGAACGCGAGGCGCACTCCGCGGCGGACACTGAGACGGACACGGACGAGGCGCGTATTCCGCACCAGGCGGGTCCGGGAGCCGGCGGCGTCAACCCGTCGGCGTTCGAACCCGTCGAACGGCACGGCCATTCGTACCGCAATGGACAGGGACAGGACGGAGGCCAGGCGTGAGCAACGAAGCCGCCACCGCGACCACCGCCGCGGAGGCAGCCCCCGCCCCCGAATCGATCCCGCACGGCCTCGGCGCCGCTCTGCCGGCCGCCGACGCCCGTGCGAAGACCGAGGGCACCTTCCCCTACGCGGCCGACTTGTGGGCCGAGGGCCTGCTGTGGGCGGCCGTACTGCGCTCACCGCACCCGCACGCGCGCATCGTGTCCATCGACACCAGCCACGCGCGCGAGATGCCCGGCGTACGGGCCGTCGTCACCCACGAGGACGTGCCCGGCAGGCCGGTCCACGGCCGCGGCAAGGCCGACCGTCCGGTGTTCGCCTCCGAGGTCGTGCGCCACCACGGCGAGCCCCTCGCGGCCGTCGCCGCCGACCACCCCGACACCGCGCGCATGGCGGCGGCCGCCGTCATCGTCGAGTACGAGGTACTCGACCCGGTCACCGACCCCGAGCAGGCCTTCGAGGCCGAGCCCCTGCACCCCGACGGCAACCTGATCCGGCACATCCCGCTGCGCCACGGCGACCCGGACGCGGCCGGCGAGATCGTCGTCGAGGGCCTCTACCGCATCGGCCGCCAGGACCCCGCCCCGATCGGCGCCGAGGCCGGCCTCGCGGTGCCGCGCCCCGACGGCGGCGTCGAGCTGTACGTGGCCTCCACCGACCCGCACACCGACCGCGACACGGCCGCCGCCTGCTACGGCCTGGAGCCCGAGCGCGTGAAGGTCGTCGTCACCGGCGTCCCCGGCGCCACCGCCGACCGCGAGGACCAGGGCTTCCAGCTCCCGCTGGGCCTGCTGGCGTTGAAGACCGGCTGCCCGGTCAAGCTCACCGCGACGCGCGAAGAGTCCTTCCTGGGGCACGTCCACAGACACCCCACCCTGCTGAGATACCGCCACCACGCCGACGCCGACGGCAAGCTGGTGAAGGTCGAGGCGCAGATCCTGCTGGACGCGGGCGCCTACGCGGACACCTCGTCGGAGGCGCTGGCCGCCGCCGTCTCGTTCGCCTGTGGGCCGTACGTCGTCCCGAACGCGTTCATCGAGGGCTGGGCCGTACGCACCAACAACCCGCCCTCCGGCCACGTACGCGGCGAGGGCGCCCTTCAGGTGTGCGCCGCCTACGAGGCGCAGATGGACAAGCTGGCGAAGAAGCTGGGCGTGGACCCGGCGGAGCTGCGCCTGCGCAACGTCATGGCCACCGGCGATGTCCTGCCGACCGGCCAGACGGTGACCTGCCCGGCGCCGGTCGCCGAACTGCTCCAGGCCGTACGGGACTTCCCGCTGCCCACGCTCCCCAAGGACACCCCCGAGGACGAGTGGCTGCTGCCCGGCGGCCCCGAGGGCGCGGGCGAACCGGGCGCGGTGCGCCGGGGCGTCGGCTACGGCCTGGGCATGGTGCACATGCTGGGCGCGGAGGGCACGGACGAGGTCTCCACGGCCACGGTCCGGGTCCAGGACGGCGTGGCGACGGTGCTGTGCGCGGCGGTCGAGACGGGACAGGGCTTCACCACCCTGGCCCGGCAGATCGTCCAGGAGACCCTCGGTATCGACGAGGTCCACGTGGCCCCGGTCGACACCGACCAGCCGCCGGCCGGCCCGGGCAGCCGCGGCCGCCACACCTGGGTGTCGGGCGGCGCGGTGGAGCGGGCGGCGAAGATGGTCCGCACCCAGCTTCTGCAGCCCCTGGCGCACAAGTTCGGCATGTCCACCGAGCTGCTCCAGATCACCGACGGCAAGATCACGTCGTACGACGGCGTCCTGTCGACCACCGTCACCGAGGCGATGGACGGCAAGGAACTGTGGGCGACCGCCCAGTGCCGCCCGCACCCGACGGAACCACTGGACGAGACCGGCCAGGGCGACGCCTTCGTGGGCCTCGCCTTCTGCGCGATCCGCGCGGTGGTGGACGTCGACATCGAGCTGGGCTCGGTGCGGGTGGTGGAGCTGGCGCTCGCCCAGGACGTCGGCCGGATCCTGAACCCGACCCAGCTGGTGGCCCGTATCGAGGGCGCCGTCACCCAGGGCCTGGGCATCGCCCTCACGGAGAACCTGCGCAGCGCGCGCGGGCTGATCCGCCATCCCGACCTCACCGGCTACGCCCTGCCGACCGCCCTGGACGCCCCCGAGATCCGCATCGTGAAGCTGGTCGAGGAGCGTGACGTGGTCGCCCCCTTCGGGGCGAAGGCGGTCAGCGCGGTGCCGGTGGTGACGTCGCCCGCCGCGATCGCCGCCGCGGTCCGCGCCGCGACGGGCCGCCCGGTCAACCGGCTGCCGATCCGGCCGCAGGCCGCGGTGGTGACGGGACAGTGAGCACGCCGGAGCCGGAGCCGGAGACGGAGCCGCGCTACGAACCCGCGCCGAGCGTCGGGAAGTTCGCGGTGTGGGTCCTGCTGTTCCTGCTGGCGGCGGTCATCGTGGTGCTGGGCGGCGTGTATCTCGTGTGATGCGCGGCGTCGTGCTGATCACCGGCGTGATGGCCTCCGGCAAGTCGACGGTCGCGCAGGCGCTGGCGGCGAGATTGCCGCGGGCGGCGCATGTCCGCGGTGACGTGTTCCGGCGCATGATCGTGTCCGGACGCGAGGAGTACGAGCCCGGCGGCGAGGGTGAGATCGGCGGCGAGGGTGAGATCGGCGGCGCGGGCGAGGCCCAACTCCGGCTTCGGTACCGGCTGTCGGCGGCGACCGCGGACGCGTACGCCGAAGCCGGTTTCACCGCCGTGGTGCAGGACGTGGTGCTGGGCGCGGACCTGACGGCGTACGTCCAACTGGTGCGCACCCGTCCGCTGCACGTCGTCGTCCTGGCGCCGAGCCCGGAGGCCGTCGCGGGTGTGGTTGGGCTCCTCGGAACTGACGGTGGAGGGAACCGTGGCGAAGATCCTGGCCGGAAGGGAACGCGCGAGGGTGGTCTGAGCGTCTCCTGGGACGGGGCGCTTGATCCGGTGGGCCGGGGCGCGCTGGGTCCGGGGGCGTTGTCAGTGGTGCCGCGTAGTGTTCTGAGCAGTGGGGGACGGCTGGGACGGCCGCCGGAACGGGGCGGCTGTGCGTGCCCTGCGCGGGACTGTGAGAGAAGCACATTCGGGGGAACACATGAGCACGACCTACGCCGGCCCGGCGACGATCACGCTGACCGAGGCCGAGCTGGATCCGTACGTCACACACGCGTCGACACGCCGCTGGCTGACGGGACCCGGACTCCCCGGCGACAGCGGCCTGTTCACCTTCGCGGAACTGAGCCGGGAGGGCCTCAGGACGGTGGCGGACTCGACCGGCGACACCGACCGCCTGGCGTCGGACCTGTGCGACCAGTTGGTCATAGGCGAACTGATGGGCCCCGGCGGCCTGGAGACGGAGTCCGTCCTGCTGAACGGCACGACCGGCGAGATCTCGACCACGTACTTCCTCCACGACCGCCCCGACCTGATGGGCCGCCGCCCGCTCGCGCCGTCGCTGGAGCGGCTGCTGCGGTTCGCGACCGCAACGGACGAACTGGCCTCGCTGCGAGGACAGTTCGCCTCCTACGCCGGCCGCTTCGGCCCGAAGGCGGTGGCGGAGGCGTCACGCCAACTGCTGGCCGTGTTCCAGGAGGGGACGGGCGGTGAGGTGCCGCCGTTCTGGAAGATGGCCGCGCTGATCCGGCCCCTGTCCCTGGTCGCGGGACCGGGCACGCTGTCCGGGCTCGCCCTGGACCTTCCGGCCCGCCTGCTGGACCAGGAGTTCGGCCGGGGCAAGGTGGCCCGCTTCGAGGACGTCGACTTCCCCGCCACCCTCACCCACGAGGCGACCCGCCGCTTCCTGCGCGAGACGGGCCTGCCCGAGGACGCCTTCCCCTTCCACCTCGACACGGACGTGCCGCTGGCGACGCTGGCCGAGTACCACGCCGAGCACCCCTCCGCCGAACTCCCGCCCCGGGCAGCCCATTTGATACGCCTGGGCGGCCTCGTGGAGAACCACAGCCTCGTGCTCGACGGCGAGACGGGCGCGGTCCTCGACTGGAGCGAGTCCGACGCCACCCTCCACCCCCTCAACACGGACATCTCCACCCTGGGCTTCACCCTCTGGCTGCTCCACCGTGAGCGGGCGATCGACGAGGACCTCTCCCACGGCCTGACCGCGGACACGCACGACCAACTGGCCGCGACGATGATCCAGGTCCTGTCGACCGTCGACCCGACGGGGACGACGACGCAGGCAGGCCGGCACTACTGGACCGAGGCGTTCCGGGACGAGGCGGGCGGGGTGCTCTGAGCGGAGGCACCCCGGCATGATCGACCCTGATACGGAATCCCGCGGTCGAGCACTCTTTCGACCGCCCGTACTCTGTGCGGCATGAATTTTCCGCGTCGTCTCCTCCACGCCGTCGCCCCGGTGGCCACGGCGGCGATCTTCCTCTTGGTGTCCGGCTGCGGCTCGACGCCCTTGCCGAGCTTGTCGGACAGCGACGGAGCCCAGGCCTCCGGCGCGGGCCGGCCCGGAACCGGACCGACAACGGAGGCGGAACGGGCGAGGGACGACGCCCTGATCGCCAAGCTGCCGCCCGGTCTCGCCGCCCCGGACAAGAAGGAACTCGCACAGCAGATCCTGGCGACCGCGGAGAACTCCACGCTCGACTGGCGCGGCCAGTACGACTACATCGAGGACCTCGGCGACGGCAACGGCTACACGGCCGGCATCGTCGGCTTCTGCACCGGCACCCACGACCTGCTCACGCTCGTCGAGCGCTACACGAAGAGCCACCCGGACAACGGCCTCGCCCGCTATCTGCCCGCCCTGCGCGAGGTCGACGGCAGCGACTCCCACGAGGGACTGGACCCGGGATTCACCACTGCCTGGGCGAAGGAGGCGCAGAAGGCCGCCTTCCGCAAGGCCCAGGACACCGAGCGCGACCGCATCTACTTCGACCCCGCCGTGCGCCTCGCGAAGCTCGACGGGCTCGGCACGCTGGGTCAGTTCATCTACTACGACGCGATGGTCCTGCACGGCCCCGGCACCGGACCACGCGGCTTCTACGGCCTGCGCGAGGCAGCCATGGCCGAGGCGGACATCCCGTCCCAGGACGGCACGGAGAAGGCCTACCTCGACGTCTTCCTGGACCTCCACCGCAAGGCGATGAAGCACGGAGACCCCGAGCGCGACACCAGCCGCATCGACACGACCCAGCGGCGGTTCCTCGACGACGGCAACCTCGACCTGAAGACACCGCTGCGGTGGGAGATGTACGGGGAGACGTTCCGGGTGCAGTAGACGTTCCGGTGCAGTAGAGGCCGTAGCGGGATTCGAACCCGCGTAACTCGCTTTGCAGGCGAGCCCCTGAACCACTCGGGCATACGGCCGTATAACTCACTGACTTGACCGTATGGCCCGACTGGCAAGGGGCTCAAGGGAACCGCCGGCCCTGCAACGGGACTGCCATACGCCATTCATGAAAGGGCGGTGCGTGGGAGTGGTCGTACGACCAAGGTCCAGGGGCGGGCCCTTCTCTCGACAGGGGTCAAACGGGCCCGTGGACCTTACGCTGGCGACCATGACCGCTCTGGACCCACGCGACACCGGCGTCGCGGACACCGCCTCCGACCTGCCCTCCGTCGACGAGAGTGTGCTGAGTCGGCCGTATCGGGCGCTCAGTGTCGGGATTGTGTCCGTCGTGCTGCTCATCGCCTTCGAGGCGACCGCGGTCGGTACGGCGATGCCGGTCGCGGCGCGGGAGCTGGACGGGGTGTCGTTGTACGCGTTCGCGTTCTCGGGGTACTTCACGACCTCGCTGTTCGGGATGGTGCTGTCCGGGCAGTGGTCGGACCGGCGAGGGCCGCTCGGGCCGCTGACCGCCGGGATCGGGGCCTTCGCCGCGGGGCTGTTGCTGTCCGGGACCGCGGGGGTGATGTGGCTGTTCATTCTCGGGCGGGCCGTGCAGGGGCTCGGCGGCGGGCTGGTGATCGTGGCGCTGTACGTCGTGGTGGGGCGTGTGTATCCCGAGCGGTTGCGGCCGGCGATCATGGCGGCGTTCGCGGCCAGTTGGGTCGTGCCGTCGATCGTCGGGCCGCTCGCCTCGGGGGCGGTGACCGAACATCTGGGATGGCGGTGGGTGTTCGTCGGGATTCCGGTGCTGGTCGTGTTCCCGCTGGCGCTCGCGCTGCCGCAGATACGGCGGCGGGCGGCGGGGGCGGTGGAGCGGGCCGAGGGGAGCGGGTCGGTCGACCGGCGCCGGATCCGGCTGGCCCTCGGGATCTCCCTCGGTGCCGGTCTGCTGCAGTACGCGGCCCAGGATCTGCGCCCCCTCTCGCTCCTCCCGGCCGTCGCCGGCGTCGCGCTGCTGGTGCCCGCCGTACTCGGGCTGCTTCCGCGCGGTACGTACCGGGCGGCGCGCGGGCTGCCCTCCGTCGTGCTGCTGCGGGGCGTTGCGGCGGGGTCCTTCGTCGCCGCCGAGTCGTTCGTGCCGCTGATGCTGGTCACCCAGCGGGGGCTGTCGCCGACGCTGGCCGGGTTCTCGCTCGCGGCGGGCGGGGTCACGTGGGCTCTGGGGTCGTGGGTGCAGGCGCGGCCGCGGGTGGAGCCGTACCGGGACCGTCTGATGACGGTGGGGATGGTGCTGGTCGCCGCCGCGATCGCCGCCGCGCCGAGTGTGCTGATCGAGGCCGTGCCTGCCTGGATCCTCGCGGTCGCCTGGGGCTTCGGGTGCTTCGGGATGGGCCTGGTGATCTCCTCCACCAGCGTCCTGCTCCTCCACCTCTCCGCCCCCGACGAGGCCGGCACCAACTCCGCCGCCCTTCAGATCTCCGACGGCCTGTCCAACGTCATCCTGCTGGCGATGGGCGGCGCCGCGTTCGCCGCGCTGGGAGGCGGCACGGTGACCCATGCGGCCACCGAGGCGTCCGGGTCTCATCCGGCGGCCTTCGCCGCGGTGTTCCTGCCGATGGCGGGGGTGGCGTTGGTGGGAGCCTGGGTGACCATGCGGTTGCGGGAGCGGTGAGCCGTAAACCGGTCGTGGAGTTGTCTGGACGAAGAGGCCCGGCGCGTGCGCTCCGTCGGGGAGCGGCTCGCCTCGGCGCACGCCGGGCTGTTGCGGAGGCTCGGGGAATGACGCGGCACCTCACCGTCGCGGAGGTCACCGCGCTCGCCGAGGTCGCCTTCGGCGGGCGGGCGCCCGAGGCCAGGGCGCCCGGGCTGCTCGCCTCCGCCGTGCACCGGCCGCGCGCCCGTATGTTCGGTACGGCGGCCTACGACGACCTCCACGAGCAGGCCGCCGCCCTCCTCCACGGCATCGCCGCCAACCACCCCCTCGTCGACGGGAACAAGCGCACCGCCTGGCTCGCCGCGGCGACCTTTCTCGCGCTCAACGGTGTCGATCTCGCCGGCGTGGACCAGGACACGGCGTACGCGCTGGTCATCGATGTGGCGTCCGGAGCGGAGGGGGACGTCGGGGCGATCGCGGGGCGGCTGCGGCGGTTGTGACGTGGGTCCCACCCACGGGCGAGCCGGGCTTGTCCGCGCGTTGACACCATCCGGCCGCCGGTAGGGTGGCCCGGTTGTCATACGTAGCCCAGCTGTCCCCTGTCCCCCTTCAGTTCGCCGAGCCGCCCGACCACCAAACGGAGACCGTGACTACCACCGCCGCCGCCTCCCACCACCTTTCCCCCGCCTTCCCCGGCCGTGCCCCCTGGGGTACCGCCGGCAAGCTGCGTGCCTGGCAGCAGGGCGCGATGGAGAGATACGTCCAGGAGCAGCCGCGTGACTTCCTCGCCGTCGCGACGCCCGGCGCCGGGAAGACGACGTTCGCGCTGACGCTGGCCTCCTGGCTGCTGCACCACCATGTCGTGCAGCAGGTGACCGTCGTCGCGCCGACCGAGCACCTGAAGAAGCAGTGGGCCGAGGCGGCCGCCCGGATAGGGATCAAGCTGGACCCCGAGTACAGCGCGGGCCCGCTCGGCAAGGACTACCAGGGCGTCGCGGTGACGTACGCGGGTGTGGGCGTGCGGCCCATGCTGCACCGCAACCGGGTCGAGCAGCGCAAGACCCTCGTCATCCTCGACGAGATCCACCACGCCGGTGACTCGAAGTCCTGGGGCGAGGCGTGTCTCGAGGCCTTCGAGCCGGCCACCCGCCGCCTCGCGCTCACCGGTACGCCCTTCCGGTCCGACACCAACCCCATTCCCTTCGTGACGTACGAGGAGGGGAACGACGGGATCCGGCGGTCCGCCGCCGACTACACGTACGGATACGGGTCCGCCCTGTCCGACGGGGTCGTCCGGCCCGTCATCTTCCTCTCCTACAGCGGCAACATGCGGTGGCGGACCAAGGCCGGCGACGAGATCGCCGCCCGGCTCGGCGAGCCCATGACCAAGGACGCCATCAGCCAGGCCTGGCGTACGGCGCTGGATCCGCGCGGTGAGTGGATGCCGAGCGTGCTGCGGGCCGCCGACCAGCGGCTGACCGAGGTCCGGAAGGGCATTCCGGACGCCGGGGCGCTCGTCATCGCCTCCGACCAGGACTCGGCGCGCGCGTACGCCAAGCTCATCCGGGAGATCACGGGCGACAAGGCGACGCTCGTACTGTCCGACGACGCCGGGGCGTCCAACAGGATCGACGAGTTCAGCCAGAGCAACGACCGGTGGATTGTCGCGGTGCGGATGGTGTCCGAGGGCGTCGACGTCCCGCGGCTCGCCGTCGGGGTGTACGCCACGACCATCTCCACTCCGCTCTTCTTCGCGCAGGCCGTCGGGCGTTTCGTACGGTCCCGGCGGCGCGGCGAGACCGCCTCCGTGTTCCTGCCGACCGTCCCCGACCTGCTCACCTTCGCCAACGAGATGGAGGTGGAACGGGACCACGCCCTCGACAAGCCGAAGAAGGAGGGCGAGGAGGACCCGTACGCCGAGTCCGAGAAGGAGATGGAGGAGGCGAACAAGGAGCGGGACGAAGAAGACGCAGACACCGGCGAGCAGGAACAGTTCGCCTTCGAGGCGCTGGAGTCCGAGGCCGTCTTCGACCGCGTCCTCTACGACGGCGCCGAGTTCGGCATGCAGGCCCACCCGGGGAGTGAAGAGGAGCAGGACTACCTCGGCATCCCGGGGCTGCTCGAACCCGACCAGGTGCAGCTGCTCCTCCAGAAGCGGCAGGCCCGGCAGATCGCGCACAGCCGCAAGAAGCCGGACGAGGAGGCCGACCTGCTCGAACTGCCCGCCGAGCGGCGGCCGGTGGTCTCGCACAAGGAGATGATGGAGCTGCGCAAGCAGCTCAACACGATGGTCGGCGCGTACGTCCATCAGAGCGGCAAGCCGCACGGGGTCATCCACACCGAGCTGCGGCGGGTGTGCGGCGGACCGCCGAGCGCCGAGGCCACGGCCGGGCAGTTGCGGCAGCGAATCGCCAAGGTGCAGGAGTGGGCCACGCGGATGCGGTGACGCCCGCCGCCGGAGGGGGCGGTGAGGCGGCGTGTGAGCTGGGGCGTGTGCGCTCTGTGCGGGTGTGGTGCACGCGGGGTGCTGCGCGCCGTACGTTTGCGGACAAAAGGGAGCGGTCGGTACGGGGTGATGCCCGGATTCTGGACGTAGCCTTCCGCTCAGCGAACCTGCTTCGCTAATGTCCGGCTACGCATACGCCCCGTGGCAGCGCCGCCGCGGAGCGCAGCCGTGAAGCGACGCGGTCCGGCAACTGGCCGGGCCGCCGGCCGATCGGCGGCCTCTGAAGCGCGTCGCCGACGGGACTCGGTGGCGCATCTGCCGCGAGGGGGCTGCCGACCTCACCACTTGGAGGAGTGGGCGTCGTGACCGCGGAGACCTCTCAGACGCTCGACCGGGGACTTCGTGTCCTCAAGCTGCTGGCCGATACGGACCACGGGCTGACCGTCACCGAACTGTCCAACAAACTGGGCGTGAACCGGACCGTTGTGTACCGGTTGCTCGCCACGCTGGAGCAGCACGCGCTCGTACGGCGTGACCTGGGCGGACGTGCCCGGGTCGGCCTCGGGGTGCTGCGGCTGGGCCGCCAGGTGCATCCGCTGGTACGCGAGGCGGCGTTGCCGGCCTTGCGGTCGCTGGCGGAGGACATAGGAGCGACCGCGCATCTCACGCTGGTGGACGGGGCGGAGGCATTGGCCGTTGCGGTGGTCGAGCCGACGTGGACGGACTATCACGTGGCATATCGGGCGGGGTTCCGGCATCCGCTGGACCGCGGGGCTGCGGGGCGGGCGATTCTCGCCGCGCGGCAGCAGGCCGTGGATGATGACGGGTACACCTTGACGCATGGGGAGTTGGAGGCGGGGGCCAGTGGGGCGGCCGCGCCGTTGATCGGGGTTACGGGGGTCGAGGGCAGTGTGGGGGTCGTGATGCTGGCCGATGCGGTGCCGGAGCGGGTGGGGCCGCGGGTGGTGGATGCGGCTCGGGAGGTTGCGGAGGCGTTGCGCTGACGCGGGCTGTCCTGCACTGACGTGCACCGGCCGGGCTGAGGTGCGGTGATTTCGGCGCCCGGCGTCGGGGCTGGGCGGGGGTGGGTCGCGCGGCCCGGCGCTTGCGGGGTGCCGCTGCGCCCACCCGTGCCGCCCCAGCGGCACGACTGCCCGCAGCTACGGCGGCTACGGGTGGGCTCGGCTGCGGCTGGCGGTTACGGCGGTTACGGGTGGGCTCGGCTGCGGGGCGTGGCTTCGGTGGCTGCGGCGGCTGCGCGTGGGCTTGGCTGCGGCGCGTGGCTTCGGCGGCTACGACTGGCCTCGGCTCGGGGCGTGGGTTCGGTGGCTGCGGCGGGTGCGACTGCCGCGGTCAGGGCGGCTGGGCAGGAGTCTGACCGGGACGTGGCCGGATGTGGGCGTCGCGTTAGATTGATCCTGTGCTCTCTCGCCTCACGCGCCCCCGGGCCGTCGCTGTCTGCGCTGTTCCTGTCGTGGCTCTGCTCGCCACGGCGGCCTTCGCGCCGCTGCCGTTCTCACTGACGCGGCCCGGGCTCACGGCGAATGTCCTCGGCGAGAACAAGGGCACCCCGGTGATCACGGTCTCCGGCACTCCGACCCGCGACACGACCGGCCAGCTCCGTATGACGACCATCGAGGCGACCAACCCGGACACCCGCGTCTCCCTCGGCGACGTGCTCGACGCCTGGTTCGCCACGGACCAGGCGGTCATGCCGCGCGACGCGGTCTACCAGAGCGGCCAGAGCGTCAAGGAGATCGAGCAGCACAACACCGAGCAGATGCAGGAGTCCCAGGACGCCGCGACCACGGCCGCCCTGAACTACCTGGACCTGTCCGACAAGGACACCAAGGTCACCCTGAAACTCGCCGACGTCGGCGGCCCCAGCGCCGGCCTGCTCTTCACCCTCGGCATCATCGACAAGCTCGAGGGCGACGGCAGCGGCGGCGACCTCACCGGCGGCCGTACCATCGCCGGCACCGGCACGATCGACGCGAACGGCGAGGTCGGCGCGGTCGGGGGAGTGGCCCTGAAGACGCAGGCGGCGCGGCGGGACGGGGCGACGGTGTTCCTGGTGCCGAAGGACGAGTGCTCGGACGCGCAGTCCGAACTCCCCAAGGGCCTGCGGCTGATCCCGGTGACCACACTGAAGGGCGCGGTGAACGCGCTGACCGCGCTGGAGAGCGGGAAGGGCTCCGTACCGAGCTGCTGAAGGGCTGGAAGCTCACCCCTCCTTGACGAACCCCTCCTCCGTCAGCCAGTCCAGCGCCACCTGATGCGGATCCTCCCCGGCGACGTCCACCTTCGCGTTCAGCTCCTGGGCCACGGCGTTGTCCAGCTTCTTCGTGATCGGGGCGAGGACGTCCGCGATGGCCGGCCACTTCTTCAGGGCCTTCGTGTTGATCTCGGGGGCCGCGTTGTAGTTGGGGAAGAACTTCCTGTCGTCCCGCATCACCGCGAGGTTCATGGACTTGATGCGCCCGTCGGTGGTGAAGACCTCCCCGAACACGCAACTGCCCTTCGCGGCCTGGGTGTAGATGATCCCGGTGTCCATCTGCGTGATGTTCCCGGCGGGGACGCTCATGCCGTACGCCTTCTGCATGCCCGGCAGCCCGTCCGCGCGGTTGGCGAACTCGCTCTCCACGCACAGGGTGACCGCGCCGGGATCCTTCTTCGAGAGCGCGGCCACGTCCGACAGGGTCTTCGTGCCGTACTTCGTGAAGTTGGCCTGGTTCATCGCGAGGGCGTAGGTGTTGTTGAGCGGCGCCGGGGACAGCCAGGTCAGGCCGTTCTCCAGGTCGGCGTCGCGCACCGCCTGCCATTGCTCCTGCGGGTCGGCGATGGGCTCGCTGTTGCCGAGGTACGTGATCCAGGCGGTGCCGGTGTACTCGTACATGCCGTCCGCGTCACCGGACTTGACCGCCTCGCGGGCGCCGATGGAACCCTGGATGCCGGTGCGGTCGAGCACGTCCGCGCCGGCCGCCTCGAAGGCGATGCCCATGATCGCGCCGAGGATGAGCTGCTCGGTGAACTCCTTGGACGTCACGGTGAGGTCGGCGCCCTTGAGGGGCTCTCCTTTGCCGATCGAGCCCGGCCGCACGTCGTCGACCATCGGGGAACCGCTGGTCAGGCCGCACGCACTCGCCGACACCAGCACGCCGGCCAGCAGCAGACACGTACGCCGTCTCATGTCCCCGTCTCCAAGCCCCGCGGCCGCAGCAGCAGTTCGGCCAGCGAGGCCAGCCAGTCGACCAGCAGGGCCAGGGCGACAGTGAGGATCGAGCCGAGCACCAGCACGGGCATCCGCTGGTTGGTGATGCCGGTGGTGATCAGGACGCCCAGGCCGCCGCCCCCGCCGAAGGTCGCGAGGGTCGCCGTACCGACGTTGAGGACCAGGGCCGTGCGGACGCCCGCGAGGATCAGCGGGACGGCAAGCGGCAGTTCCACCATCCTGAGCACCCCCGTGGGGGACATGCCGATGCCGCGGGCCGCCTCCAGCAGCGTCGGGTCGTTCGCGTTCAGGCCGGCGATCGTGTTCGACAGCACCGGGAGCACGGCGTAGATGATCATGCCGATGAGGGCCGCCTTCTGGCCCGTGCCGAGCCAGATCACCAGGAGGGCGAGCAGGCCGATCGCCGGGGTCGCCTGGCCCATGTTGGCGATCGTCATCGCCACCGGGGTCGCCTTCCGGAAGGCCTTGCGGGTCAGGAGGATCCCCAGCGGGATCGCGATGATCAGTACGAAGAACGTCGAGATCGCCGTGAGCTCGATGTGCTGCCACAGCGCCTTCGAGACCTGGCCGTCCGACAGCGCGTTCTCGGTGAGCGGGTCGAGGTCCGCCTGTGTGAACCACAGCCAGGTCGCCAGCAGCACGGCGATGAGGACGGCGGGCAGGAGGGTCAGCTTCTGCCAGGTGATGCGCGGCTTCAGGGGTCCCGGTGGCGGCGGCGGGGCTTCGCCTTCGATCTCTCCCCGGTCTCCCCGGTCTTCCCGGTCTCCCCGGCGCACTTGCTCCAGCCGTTCCAGCCGCTCCGGTTCCTCCACCTCGGGGGTGGTCACGCCTTCTTCACCCCTCCGACGCCCCCTTCGACGATCCCTCCGACGCCCTCCTGCTCGGCGTGCGTCTGGGCGGCCCGCAGCTCCTCCAGGTCGTGCCGGTGGGCCATCGCCTCCAGCCGGTCGGCCTCCAGCAGCTCGTGCACCGAGTTCATCAGCGTCTCCACGTCGACCACCCCCGTGTACTCGCCGCGCCGCCCGGTCACCGCGACCCGCCCCGAGCTGTCCATGAGCACCGCCTCCAGCGCGTCCCGCAGAGTGGCGTCCCGGGTCACCGTGTCGCTCACCAGCGTTCCGGCCCGGGCCAGCGAGCCCTTGGCGCGCATCAGGTCGCCGCGCCTGAGCCACTTGTAGGGGCGGCCCCGTTTGTCGAGGAGCAGGATCTCGTTGGTGTTGCTGGAGCGGAGCTTGTTGAAGATCTCCTGGAGCGGGTCGTCGACGGTCACCGTCGGGTAGTCGGTGATCTCCACGTCCCGTACGCGGGTGAGGTTGAGCCGCTTCAGCGCCGCCCCGGCCCCGACGAACCCCGAGACGAAGTCGTCCGCCGGGTTGGTGAGGATCGCCTCCGGGGTGTCGAACTGAGCGATGTGCGAGTGTTCGCGCAGGACGGCGATCCGGTCACCGAGCTTGATCGCCTCGTCGAAGTCGTGCGTGACGAAGACGATCGTCTTGTGCAGTTCGTGCTGGAGCCGGATCAGCTCGTCCTGGAGGTGATCGCGGGTGATCGGGTCGACCGCGCCGAACGGTTCGTCCATCAGCAGCACGGGAGGATCGGCGGCCAGCGCCCGGGCCACGCCCACGCGTTGCTGCTGGCCGCCGGAGAGCTGGCGGGGGTAGCGGCCGTGGAACTCGCCGGGGTCGAGTCCGACCAGGTCGAGCATCTCCTCGACCCGGTTCCTGATCCGCGCCTTCGGCCAGCCGATCATCCTGGGTACGAGTGCGATGTTCTGGGCGACGGTCATGTGCGGGAAGAGGCCGGAGGCCTGGATCGCGTACCCGACCTTCCGGCGCAGCTTCACCGGGTCCATGTCGGTGACGTCCTCGCCGTTGATGCGGATACGGCCGCCGGTCGGTTCGATCAGCCTGTTGATCATCTTGAGCGTCGTGGACTTGCCGCACCCCGACGGGCCGACGAAGATGACGATCTCGCCCGCCTTGATCTCCATGCTGACGTTGTCGACGGCAGGGCTGGGATGGCCCGGATACCGCTTGGTGAGGTTCTCCAGCTCGATGGTGGCGCCGGTCGTCGTTCCGCTCGTGGGTGTCGCCCCGCTCGTGGCTGTCGCCCCGCTCGTGGATGCCGTCCTGCTCGTCGATGTCTCAGACACGGATCCCCCTGGAAATGGTCAGCCGTCCGATCAGGACGTACGCGGCGTCGAACAGCAGGGCCAGGACGACGATCCCGAGCGTGCCCGCGAGCACCTGGTTGAGCGCGTTCTTGCTGCCCAGGGAGCCGAGACCGCGGAAGATCACATTGCCGAGGCCCGGTCCGGAGGCGTAGGCGGCGATCGCCGCGATGCCCATCAGCATCTGCGTGGAGACCCGGATCCCGGTCAGGATCGGCGGCCAGGCCAGCGGCAGCTCGACCCGCACCATCCGCATCACCCGGGACATCCCGATGCCCGTCGCCGCGTCCACCAGCGAGGGGTCGACCCCGCGCAGGCCAACGATGCAGTTCCGCACGATCGGCAGCAGCCCGTACAGCGTCAGGGCGATCACCGTGGGCGGAACACCCAGCCCCACCACCGGGATGAGCAGACCGATCATCGCGAGCGCCGGGATGGTCAGAAGGGTCGAGGTGGTCGTCGTCGCGAGGCTGCCCGCCCACTCGCTCCGATAGGTCAGGATGCCGATCAGGACGCCGAGCAGCGTCGCCACGACCATGCACTGGAAGACGGCACTCGCGTGCTGGTATGCGTCCGTCAGCAGCTGCTGGTGGCGGTTGCCCAGGTATTCCCAGAAGTTCACATCCGCTCACCTCAGGTCGCCGTCAGGAGGGCTCCCGATCCTCCGCCGCCTGCTCCACCAGCGGGATGATCCGCAGCGGAACGGGGTTCTCCATGACGATCGCGGTGGAGGCCCGGACGATCCCATCAAAACCGACCACCCGGTCGATGACCCGCTGGAGATCGGCGTTGGAGCGGGCCACCAGGCGGCACAGCATGTCCCCGCTGCCGGTGGTGGTGTGCAGCTCCAGCACCTCCGGCACGGTCGCCAAGTGCGCCCGCACGTCAGGTCCTTGCCCCTGACGGATCTGCAGCGTCGCGAACGCGGTGACGGGATAGCCGAGCGCCGCCGGGTCCACCTGGGGACCGAATCCGCGGATGACGCCATTCGACTGAAGCCGGTCGAGACGCGCCTGCACGGTGCCCCGGGCGACCCCCAGCCGCCGGGACATCTCCAGGACCCCGATCCGCGGCTCCCGTGCCAGCAGCACGATGATCCGTCCGTCGAGTCCGTCGATCCCGTCGGTCGTCCCCACGGCAGCCTCCCGGCGCTGGTCATCCTGTACAGAAGGCCCGCAGAAACGGGCATCACACTGAACATATTGCCCAGCACATTCGCAAACTATTGCGCACCTTGCCATCGCGGGTGACGCTTCCGGCATGACGCAGACCACACACCACACTCCCGACACCGCCCGGCAGGCCGACCCCTTCCCGGTCAAGGGAATGGACGCGGTCGTCTTCGCCGTGGGCAACGCCAAGCAGGCGGCGCACTACTACTCCACCGCCTTCGGCATGAAGCTGGTCGCCTACTCCGGACCGGAGAACGGCAGCCGCGAGACCGCCTCGTACGTGCTCGAGAACGGCTCCGCCCGCTTCGTCCTCACCTCCGTCATCAAGCCCGCCACCCCCTGGGGCCACTTCCTCGCCCAGCACGTGGCCGAGCACGGCGACGGCGTGGTCGACCTCGCCATCGAGGTCCCGGACGCCCGCGCCGCGTTCGCCTACGCGATCGAGCACGGCGCCCGCGCGGTCGCCGAGCCGTACGAGCTGAAGGACGAGCACGGCACGGTCGTACTCGCCGCGATCGCCACCTACGGCGAGACCCGCCACACACTCGTCGAGCGGACCGGCTACGACGGCCCCTACCTCCCCGGATACGTCGCGGCCGACCCCCTGGTCGAACCCCCCGCCCACCGCACCTTCCAGGCGATCGACCACTGCGTCGGCAACGTCGAACTCGGCCGGATGAACGAGTGGGTCGGCTTCTACAACAAGGTCATGGGCTTCACGAACATGAAGGAGTTCGTGGGCGACGACATCGCGACCGAGTACAGCGCGCTGATGTCGAAGGTCGTCGCGGACGGGACGCTGAAGGTCAAGTTCCCGATCAACGAGCCCGCGATCGCCAAGAAGAAGTCCCAGATCGACGAGTACCTCGAGTTCTACGGCGGCGCCGGCGTCCAGCACATCGCGCTCAACACGAACGACATCGTCGAGACGGTACGGACGATGCGCGCGGCCGGGGTGCGGTTCCTCGACACCCCCGACTCGTACTACGACACCCTCGGCGAGTGGGTCGGCGACACCCGCGTCCCCGTCGAGACCCTGCGCGAACTGAAGATCCTGGCGGACCGCGACGAGGACGGCTACCTGCTGCAGATCTTCACCAAGCCGGTCCAGGACCGGCCGACCGTCTTCTTCGAGATCATCGAACGCCACGGTTCCATGGGCTTCGGCAAGGGCAACTTCAAGGCGCTCTTCGAGGCGATCGAGCGGGAGCAGGCCAGGCGCGGCAACCTGTGAGAGCGGTATGCGGGAATGCGTAGAACTACCAGTTCGCCGGCACCTTCTCCACTGACGGCTCACCCAGCGCCGTCAGCGCCGCCCGAGCCGCCCGCACCCGCACCGCCGAGAAGTAGGGGTTGATCCGCAGGGCCTCCTCCAGGTGCCGCCGCGCGGGTCCGTGGCGCTCCAACTCCCGCTCGATCATGCCCCGGTGGAACATGTACAGCGCGCTGCGTACGCCACCCCCCTTGGCCCGGTCCGTAGCCGTCACGGCGAACCGCAGCGCCTCCTCGTGACGGCCGGCCCGGTGCAGTGCCCACCCCAGCGCGTCGGCCACCGCGATCCCCGGCTGGCGGGCCCACTCGGCCCGCAACCGCCGTACCGCCGCCCGGGGATCGCCGTGGTCCGCCTCGAACTGCCCGAGCACCAGCTCCTCGTCGGCCCCGCCCGCGGCCGCACTCCGCACCCGCTCCCGCAGCAGGTCGTACTGCACCCGCGCGGCCTGTCCAAGCCGCAGCGACTCGTACAACTCGCCCAGCTCCAGGGCATATTGGGGGCAGGGCTGCTTGCTGAGGGCCATCCGGTACGCGTTCAGCGCCTCCGTCGTGCGGCCCAGCGCCGCGAGCGCTCGCCCCTGCGCGGCCAGCGCGGCCCGCTGGTCGGGATCGATGCGCACCGCCTCCTGGAAGTGCCGCAGCGCGTCCTCGCGGTCGCCGCGCTCCCAGGCCAGCTGCCCGGCCCGCTCCAGATAGGCCGCCTGCTCGGCGGGCGCCTCGGCCCCGGCCGCCGCGTCCGCGAGGTGGGCGGCGGCGTCCTCAAGCCGGCCGCGGTCGCGGAAGACGGCCGCGGCCCGCGCCTTCACGGCCGGCCCGGACCGCAGGTCCATCAGCCGCTCGAGGGCGGCATCGGCCGCCTTGTAGTCGCCGAGGCCGGTGTAGGCGTCGATCAGCAGCGGATACGTCGTCCACCGCCCGGGCTCCAGCTTCCGGGCGGCCTCGGCCCACGTCCGCGCCGCCCGGAAGTCCCGGCGCGCGTTCGCCAGGGCCGCGAGTCCGCCGAGGGCCTCGGTGTTGCCCTTCGCGGCGACCTTGAGCGAGGTCCGCAGGGCCGTGTCGGCCCTCGGGTAGTACGCGGGGTCCGCGGTCCGCCGCCCCTGCTCCACATAGGCCGATCCGAGCACCGCCCACGACAGCGCGTCCCTGGGGTGCGCCCGCAGATACGACGTCCGCTCGTCGATCAGCGCCGCCAGGTCGGGCAGCGCGGCCGGCACCCCGGCCGTGACCGCCGTCAGCGCCTGCGCCCCCGGGGCCGGCCCGGGAGCCCGCGTCGCCGTCCGCTCCCAGGGCAGCAGCATCAGCACACCGCCGAGCACGGCACACCCGGCGACGGAGGCGATCAGCACCCGCCTCCGCCCTGACGAGCGTGGCTGCGCGGGAGCCTCCTCTTGGTTCTCCATGGCGCTCACTGTGCGTCAATACGACGACCACACCCCGGCAGGCGGAGGCTGGTGTACATGGGGTTCACACCGATGGCCCCCGGTGCGACCCTGTGATCATGAGCCGTATCGAAGCGCCCCGCGACGAAGACATCGCGGCGACCGGCAACCTCGTCGACCGTCTGCTCGGCGGCCTCCCCGCCGAGACCGTCCTCACCGACCCGGACGTCACGGCCTCCTACGCCAACGACATGGCCAGCTTCTGCCCGGCCGGCGCCCCCGCGGTGGTCGTCCTGCCGCGCACGGTCGAACAGGTCCAGCACGTCATGCGCGTCGCCACCGAGCTGCGCGTCCCGGTCGTCCCGCAGGGCGCCCGCACGGGCCTGTCGGGCGCGGCCAACGCCTCCGACGGCTGCATCGTGCTGTCCCTGACGAAGATGGACCGGATCCTGGAGATCAACCCGGTCGACCGCATCGCCGTCGTCGAACCGGGCGTCGTCAACGCCACGCTCTCCCGCGCGGTGGGCGAACACGGGCTCTACTACCCGCCCGACCCCTCCAGCTGGGAGATGTGCACGATCGGCGGCAACATCGGCACCGCCTCGGGTGGTCTGTGCTGCGTGAAGTACGGGGTGACGGCGGAGTACGTCCTCGGGCTCGACGTCGTCCTCGCCGACGGGCGCCTGATGTCCACCGGCCGCCGCACGGCGAAGGGCGTCGCCGGGTACGACCTCACCCGTCTCTTCGTCGGCTCCGAGGGCTCGCTCGGCATCGTCGTACGCGCGACCCTGGCCCTGCGGCCGCAGCCGCCCGAGCAGCTGGTGCTGGCCGCCGAGTTCGCGTCCGGGGCCGCCGCCTGCGATGCCGTGTGCCGGATCATGGCGGGCGGCCACGTGCCGTCCCTCCTCGAACTGATGGACCGTACGACGGTCAAGGCCGTCAACGACCTCGCGCACATGGGGCTCCCGGAGAGCACGGAGGCCCTGCTGCTGGCCGCGTTCGACACGACGGACCCGGCCGCCGACCTCGCCGCCCTCGGCGCGCTGTGCGAGGCCGCGGGCGCCACCCAGGTCGTCCCCGCCGACGACGCGGCCGAGTCCGAACTCCTCCTCCAGGCACGCCGGTTGTCCCTCACCGCTCTGGAGGCGGTCAAGGGCACGACGATGATCGACGACGTGTGCGTGCCCCGGTCACGGCTCGCCGAGATGCTGGAGGGGACCGAGCGGATCGCCGAGAAGTACCAGCTCACCATCGGCGTCGTCGCCCACGCCGGCGACGGCAACACCCACCCAACCGTCTGCTTCGACGCCCAGGACCCCGACGAGTCCCGGCGCGCCCGCGAGTCCTTCGACGAGATCATGGCCCTCGGCCTGGAACTCGGCGGCACGATCACCGGCGAGCACGGCGTGGGCGTCCTGAAGAAGGAGTGGCTGGCCCGTGAGATCGGCCCGGTGGGCGTGGAGATGCAGCGGGCGGTCAAGTCGGCGTTCGACCCGCTGGGCATCCTGAACCCGGGCAAGCTGTTCTGATCCCCGTCCCCTGGCACGGTCGCCGTTCCCCGGCCGGTCGCCGTTCCCCCGGCGACGGTCACTGGGCGAGCAACTGGTCGAGCGCCTCGTCGATACCGAGTTGCTCGCCCTCGGTCCCCGGGGGCACCACCCGCAGCGTCCGCTCCAGCCAGGCGGACACCTGGGGCGTCGGGGCCGCCAGGAGGGCGTCACCATCAGGTGAACTCAGCGCCATCAGGACGACGCTGCGGCCCGCGACCTTTGTCGGCCACACCCGTACGTCCCCGTGCCCGCACGGCCGGAACACCCCCTCCACGAGGAGCTCGCGGGCGAACGTCCAGTTCACCGGGTGGTCGGAGTTGATGTGGAAGGTGATGTGGATGGCGTACGGGTCGTCGGTGTGGTAGCTCAGCAGGGCCGGGACCGGGATGCCGCGCTCCGGCGACAGGATGAGCCTGAGCTCCAACTCGCGCTCCACAACGGTGTAGTGCATGGTGTGTTTCCTCTCTCGCGCCGCGTGCACGGGACCCCGCGGTGGGCCCGTACGAGTGGAGAGGGGGCAGGGCCGGAAGCATTACGCGAATTCGCGGAACTTTTTTCCCAGCAGCGTCACGAGGGTGCTCAAATGGAGTGGGTCCGGTGGGACTGGCGGTGCTTGTTGCGCCGGTCTGATAGATGTGGAGGCCCCCATTTGACCCCCGAGCAGATACGGGACGACGGACATGAGCGCCCCAACCCCGGCACCCGGTGACGACAGGCCCCGCGACGGGTATTACCCGGACCCGTCCATTCCCGGATATGTCCGGTACTGGAACGGTGCCTCCTGGGTTCCCGGCACCAGCCGCCCGGCCCCCGCGGACGGCGAACCGCTCGCCCCACCGCCGGGCGCCCGGGCCGCGTCCGGTCCCGGAGCGGCTCCGGTCGAGGAGACGGGCCCGCACTTCTTCGACGAGGACCCGGCCGACGCCTCCGGCCCCGCCTCGGCGGGCGACGCCCAGCACGGCAGCCGGCCCGAACCCGCGTCCGCCTGGGGCGCCGACCGTTCCCGCCAGTCGGGCTTCGGCGGCGACCAGGACCGCCGGGTGTCCTGGGGTTCGCCGCAGGGCGCGCCCCAGGGTGCCCAGGGGCAGGGTGGCGACCCCCGGCTGCCGCGTCCCGCGCAGCCTGGTGACGGCCCGGCCCAGCCGGACGGCCGCTCCGCCCGCACGGACGGCTCGGCGACGATTCCGCCCGCCGAGCCGGACCAGGGCGACGTCGCCTCCGGCAACACGTTCGTCTTCCGCCGGGCCACGGCGGGGCCCGCGGGACCGGCGGCCGACGGCTCCGGCCCGGGCACGCCAGGCCGTACGGCCCCGGCGGCTCCCGGCGTCCCGGGCCCCGGCGGCCCCCGCGACGACGACGGCACCATGACCTTCCGCGCGCTCTCCCCGCGCACGGCCCAGCAGAGCGGGGCGGCGGGGGCGCAGCGGGGGAGCACGGGGGCGACGGCAGCCGGCGCGGAGGCGGCAGGCCTGCGGCCACAGCCGGCGCCCGGGGCCGACGCCCAGCGACAGCCCGCGTCCCCCGACGCCCACGGAGCCCCCGGCTTCGCCGCCGGAAAGGCCGCCGCATCCCGGGCCTCGGCGGCGCAGGGGCAGGCACAGGCGCAGGGACACGGGCAGGCCGGGCCAGGGGGAGCCGCAGCCGCCCCCGCCGGCCCCCAGCAGGCGCCCCCGGCGTCCGGCCCGCAGCAGGCCGCCCCGAGCGTGCCCCAGCAGCCCGGCGCACCGCAGCCGCAGCCCACCGCCTCCGCCGCTTCCGGCGGCACGCCGATGGCGAGCGGCGCCGGTGGCGGCCAGCCCTCCTGGGCGCAGCAGGTGCACCGGCTCGCGGGCGCGTCCGACGAGGAGCAGCCGGTCGCGCCCTGGAAGCCACCGGTGGAGGACATCTTCCAGGCCGCCGCCCGGCGTCAGGCGTCCGCCCGCCCCGCGGGTCTCGGCAAGCGGCTGGCCGCCCGTCTGGTGGACACCCTGGTCCTCGCGGCCGTCACCGCCGGGGCCGCCGTACCGCTCGGCACCAAGGCGATCGACCACGTCAACGAGAAGATCGACGCGGCCAAGCTGGCCGGCGAGACCGTCACGGTCTGGCTGCTCGACGGCACGACGTCGGTCTACCTCGGCATCATCCTCGCCGTCCTGCTGATCTTCGGCGTCCTCTACGAGGCGCTGCCCACCGCCAAGTGGGGCCGCACCCTCGGCAAGAAGCTGCTCGGCCTGGAGGTGCGGGACATCGAGGGCGGCGAGCCGCCGACCTTCGGCGGGGCCCTGCGCCGCTGGCTGGTCTACAGCGTGCCCGGCCTGCTCGGCATCGGGCTCGTGGGCGTCGCGTGGGGCCTGTTCGACCGGCCGTGGCACCAGTGCTGGCACGACAAGGCGGCGCATACGTTCGTGGCGGGCTGACGGCGTACAGCGGACGGCGTACACGATTCGGTAGCCCGGACGGCCGCTCGCCGGATGCGGAACGGGAGGGTTCGCGGTCGACTCGGGCCATGAGCAGTGAACCGCCTCCCGGCTCCGGTCAGCAGCCACCGGAAGACGACCCGTTCAGGAAGCAGCCCCCGCCGGCCGAGGGCTCGGGATCGCCGTACGGCGATCAGCCCCCGCCCTACCAGGGCGGCGGTGACCCCTACGGGGGCGGTGGTGCCCCGTACGGCGGTGGTGGCGGGTATCCCGGCGATCCGTTGGCCGGCATGCCCCCGCTCGCCGAGAGCGGCCGGCGCACGCTCGCCCGGATCATCGACATGATCCTCGTGGGCATCGTCGTCTGGCTGCTCACCTGGGGCTTCGGCGTCAACGAGTACAACGTGGACGGCGACGACATGGAGTACGGCAAGTCGCTCGGTCAGTCGCTGGTCGCCGCCCTGCTCTACATCGGCTACGACACCTTCATGATCGTCAAGTCGGGGCAGACGCTCGGCAAGAAGTGGCTGGGCATGCGGGTGGCCAACCTGGACAACGGGGCCACACCGTCCGTGCAGAGCACGCTGATCCGCTCGGCGGTGCTGTGGATCCCGTTCGCGTTCTGCTGCGCCTGTATCTGGACCGCGATCTCGGGCGGCTGGAGCTTCTTCGACAAGCCCTACAAGCAGGGCCTGCACGACAAGGCGGCGAAGACGGTGGTGGTCAGGACCACCTGACCACCGACCACAGAAGACTTATGTCAGGACGCAGCGCGCTCGTGCACGGGATGTTCGGATGCCACCGAGGCGACCGAGGCCGGTACGGGCGCCTGTGCCGTTTCCGTGGCGGGGCGGTGTACCGCGACCACGCGGGGCTTGTGCACCGGTACGGTCATCGCCACCAGCAGCCCGAGGGCGAGCGCCGAGAAGGCGATGATCGCGATCCCCACGCCCGAACTCGTCTGTGACAGCAGCAGCATGGCGAGCGTCGAGAGAATCACGGTGCACGAACCGTAGGCGAGCTGTGCGGCCGTCGGGCGAGGCGTGACAGTCGGACGAGGCATGTCAATCGTGTCCTCAGAAGTGGGGTCCACGGGGGGTGTCGGCCTGGCTTTCCGCCGTATTCCGGGCGTTCCGCCAATCGACTCTAATCGCCTGCATGCCCGAGTGGAACGAACAGTAAGCGTGACCTGACCAACAGTGCCGGAGCATGGGGGGCGCACGGAGTCATGACGTCCAGGAAGTGGACGGACTCGCGCGCCTGTTCGGCACTCCGTCATGTGTCCGCAATGTGAACTCGGCCTCCGCATAGTGCAATTGGCGTGCTCAAGTCAAGGTCTGTCTTTTCTCCCCAACCTTTAGTCGAATACCGGCACTTGACCAATGGGGAGAGACTGAAGTGACCAGTAGACCCTGGCAGCTCAGAGCCGCCGCGACTGTCGTGGCGCTCGCCGCCGCCACCGCCACCATCTCCACCTTCGCGGTGGCGCAGGCCGATCCGGCCGCCGCACCCGCTGCCGCCGACGGGCACGACCCGCAGCCGGCGAAGAGCCGGGAACACGACCTCGACGGCCCTCTGTCCAAGACCCAGGAGGCGCAGCGCAAGGAAGCACTCGACCAGGTCATATCCGGTGCCGCCACGGTCAGGGACCGGGACGGCTCGAAGGTCGTCCAGCTCGACGGCTCCAAGGGCAAGGACAAGTACGTCGAGCTCGGCCGCGAGAAGACCGACAAGATCTTCACGATCCTCGTCGAGTTCGGCGACCAGATCGACAGCCGCTACGGCGGCACGGTCGGCCCGCTGCACAACGAGATAGCCGAGCCCGACCGCGCGGTGGACAACAGCACGGCCTGGCAGGCGGACTACAACCAGGCGCACTTCCAGGACCTGTACTTCGGCACCGGCAAGAACACCGAGTCCCTCAAGAAGTACTACGAGAAGCAGTCCTCGGGCCGCTACTCGGTCGAGGGCGAGGTCACCGACTGGGTCAAGGTCCCCTACAACGAGGCCCGTTACGGCTCCAACGACGCCGCCACCGGCGCCTGGTACGCGGTGCAGGACGGCGTCGACGCCTGGGTCGCCGAGCGCGAGGCCGCCGGTGACACCGCCGCCGAGATCAAGGCGGAGCTGGCCGAGTTCGACCAGTGGGACCGCTACGACTTCGACGCCGACGGCGACTTCAACGAGGCCGACGGCTACATCGACCACTTCCAGATCGTGCACGCCGGTGAGGACGAGTCCGCCGGCGGCGGCGCCCAGGGCGCGGACGCGATCTGGGCCCACCGCTGGTACGCGTTCGGCACCGACGCCGGTTCAACAGGCCCCGACACCAACAAGCTCGGCGGCGCCCAGATCGGCGACACCGGCATCTGGGTCGGCGACTACACCATCCAGCCCGAGAACGGCGGACTCGGCGTCTTCGCCCACGAGTACGGCCACGACCTCGGCCTGCCCGACGAGTACGACACCTCCGGCGGCGGCGAGAACTCCACCGGCTTCTGGACGCTGATGTCGTCCGGCTCCTGGCTCGGCACCGGCAAGGACTCCATCGGCGACCTGCCCGGCGACATGAACGCCTGGGACAAGCTGCAACTGGGCTGGCTGGACTACGACGTGGCCAAGGCCGGCGCCAAGTCCACCCACACGCTGGGCGTCGCGGAGTACAACACCAAGAACCCGCAGGCCCTCATCGTGCAGCTGCCCGACAAGAAGGTCACCACCGAGGTGGTCACCCCGGCCCAGGGCGCCACCCAGTGGTGGAGCGGCAGCGGCGACAACCTCCGCAACACCCTGGCCCGCACGGTCGACCTGACCGGCAAGGCGTCGGCGGCGCTGACCCTCGACGGCTGGTGGGACATCGAGGCCGACTACGACTACCTCTACACCGAGGTCTCCACCGACGGCGGCACCAACTGGACGCCGATCGACGGCACTCTGGCCGACGGCACCGCCGTCCCGCGCGACGGCAGCGGCAAGCCCGCCCTCACCGGCACGGTGGACGCCTACCAGAAGCTGACCTACCCGCTGGACGCCTACGCGGGCCAGAAGGTCGACCTGCGCTTCCGCTACGCCACCGACGGCGGCGTGGCCCAGAAGGGCTTCGCGGCCGACCGGATCACGGTGACCGCCGACGGCGCCGCCCTGTTCTCCGACACCGCCGAGTCCGCGGACGCGGCCTGGACGGCGAACGGCTTCTCCCGCATCGGCGCGGCCATCACCGACGACTACGCGCAGTACTACATCGCCGAGAACCGCCAGTACGTGTCGTACGACAAGACCCTCAAGGTCGGCCCGTACAACTTCGGCTTCTCGACGACCCGTCCGGACTGGGTGGAGCACTACGCGTACCAGAACGGCCTGTTGATCTGGAAGTGGGACACCTCCCAGGCCGACGACAACACCAGCCAGCACCCCGGTGAGGGTCTGATCCTGCCGGTCGACTCCCACCCGACGCCGCTGAAGTGGTCGGACGGCACGCTGATGCGCAACCGCGTCCAGTCCTTCGACTCGACCTTCAGCTGGTACCCGACGGACGCGCTCACGCTCCACAACGCGGGCGTCGCCACGAAGATCAAGTCACGTCCCGGAGTCCCGGTCTTCGACGACGGCACGTCGGCGTACTACGACGAGTCGACCCCGCTCGCGGGCGTCAGGGTCACTGACACCGACACCCGGATCAAGATCGTCAAGGAGCCGCTGAGCGGCTCGACGATCACGCTCCAGGTCGGACCGTCCGCGAAGTAGACAGTATTTTCGCAGGTCAGAAGCGTATCGGCGGTGACCCCCTGGCGGGTTGCCGCCGATCGTGTTTAGGTGCGTCCTGTGGTTCTCTTATTGACACCGATGTTGACGCCGACTCGCACGGGGGTGTGACCGCATGGCCGCAGGAGGTTTCTGCAAGCTGCCGACCGGCAGCGTGGTGGTGGCATTGAACCTGCCCAGTCCCACCGCCGACGGCACGGGCAGTGTCCGCTTCCTCGTCCACGCCCAGAACCGTGCGCGCGCCCTGACCAGGCTCCGCAACCTCGGCATGCGGGCGGTCTACCTGCGCGGCAACGCCGCCCCGCCGACCCCCGACGAGATCACCGCGGTCCTGCACCATCCGGACGGCCTGATATGGCGTATGGCCCCTGACAACGCTGTCGGCGGACCGGAGCTCGTCCAGGAGCTCTGGCACCCGATCAGGGCGTTGCTCAGACGCCCCCCGGCCCCGGCGTGACGGCGCCGGGCTCCGCGGGGCTGCGCGGGGCTGCGCGGGGCTGCGCGGGCTCTCTAGACGACCGGCTTCCCGGTCAGCTCCACGCCCGCCGCGCGCAGCTCCTCGACGGCCCGCTCGGTGGTCTCCTCGGCCACCCCGGCCGTGAGGTCCAGCAGCACCTGCGTACGGAAGCCCTCGCGGGCCGCGTCCAGGGCGGTGGCGCGCACGCAGTGGTCGGTCGCGATGCCGACGACGTCGACCTCCTCGACCTGCCGGGCGCGCAGCCAGTCGGCGAGCGTCACGCCGTTCTCGTCGGCGCCCTCGAAGCCGCTGTAGGCCGCCGCGTACGCCCCCTTGTCGAAGACGGCGTCGACCGCGCCGGAGGCGACGGCCGGGGCGAAGTTCGGGTGGAAGCCGACGCCCTCGGTGCCGGCGACGCAGTGCGCGGGCCAGGAGTGGGCGTAGTCGGGGTTGTCGGCGAAGTGGCCGCCGGGGGCGATGTGGTGGTCGCGGGTGGCCACCACGTGCTGGTAGCCGGAGCCGGCCGCCTGCCCGATCAGCTCGGTGACGGCGGCGGCCACATCGGCACCCCCGGCCACTGCGAGACTGCCCCCTTCGCAGAAGTCGTTCTGCACGTCAACGACGATCAAGGCGCGGCGCATGGTCGGTGTCCTTCGACTATGGGGTCGGGGCGGAGAAGGGGTGCGGGCCCGGCCGGTGAACCTCCGAGCCTACGGACTTGTGGGGCGGGACGGGAGGGGGCACGGCAGGGCGTGAAGCACGACCCCGCTTCGGATCCTGTGTCAGGCTCTAGCTACCCGAGCGCCCGTGCACGTACTCCGTCGGGATGACCGGTTCTCCGCGCGACAACTGCGTCGCCGACAGCGGCAGGTTGGCCCGGGCGGCCGCGTGCCGGTCGCGTACGACGTCCAGCGGCTCCCGCGCGACGACCTCACCGGCCTTGACCAGCTCGACGAGCAGCTGCCGGTCGACGAGTTCGCCCGGCACCGGCCCGGTGCCGACGACCTCCGCCTCCGCGATCCCGTACTCGTCCAGACGCCGCGCCGCCCACTTGCGGCCGCCGATGGACGTCTTGCCGCCGGACGACTTCTTCGCCACCGGCACCAGCGGGGCCTTGAGGTCGGCGGACTCGGCGCGGGCGACCAGCTTGTAGACCATCGAGCAGGTCGGGTGCCCGGAACCGGTCACCAGCTGGGTGCCGACGCCGTACGCGTCCACGGGCGCCGCCGCGAGCGAGGCGATGGCGTACTCGTCCAGGTCGGAGGTCACGATGATCCGGGTGTCCGTCGCGCCCAGCTCGTCCAGCTGCTGCCGCACCCGGTACGCGACCAGCAGCAGGTCACCGGAGTCGATGCGCACCGCGCCCAGTTCGGGCCCGGCGACCTCGACGGCCGTACGGACGGCCTCGGTGACGTCGTAGGTGTCCACCAGCAGCGTGGTGCCCCGGCCCAGCGAGTTCACCTGGGCCTGGAAGGCGTCCCGTTCCTGGTCGTGGAGCAGGGTGAAGGCGTGCGCGCTCGTGCCCACCGTGGGGATGCCGTAGCGGAAGCCCGCCGCCAGGTCGGAGGTGGTGGTGAAGCCGCCGACGTACGCGGCGCGCGCGGCGGCGACCGCGGCCAGCTCGTGGGTGCGGCGGGCGCCCATCTCGATCAGGGGGCGCTCCCCGGCGGCGGAGGACATCCGGGAGGCGGCCGCGGCGATCGCCGAGTCGTGGTTGAGGATCGACAGGATCACGGTCTCCAGGAGCACGCACTCGGCGAAGGAGCCCTCGACCCGCATGATCGGCGAGCCCGGGAAGTACACCTCCCCCTCCGGATAGCCCCAGATGTCACCCGAGAAACGGTACGAGGCGAGCCAGTCCAGGGTCTCGTCGTCGACGATGCCGCCCTCGCGCAGGAAGCCGAGGACGTCCGCGTCGAAACGGAAGTTCTCCACCGCGTCCAGCACCCGGCCGGTGCCCGCGACGACGCCGTAGCGCCGCCCCTCCGGCAGTCGCCGGGTGAAGACCTCGAACACGCTGCGCCGTTCGGCGGTACCCGCCTTCAGGGCGGCCTGCAGCATCGTGAGCTCGTACTGGTCCGTGAAGAGCGCTGTCGAGGGAACGTCCACCGGCAGCCCAAGGTCCGCTGTGTTCATGGCAGGAGATGCTACCTCCATTTGCGTCAGTGTGACGATTTGTGGCATGCGTGGCAGCATGGCCATGTGACGTCACCCGCTCCCGTAGAGATCGAACGCACCGAGTCGGCGGAGGAGGTCTTCGCCGTCCCCGAGCCGGACGTCCCCTGGGTCACCATCGTCCACAACGACCCCGTCAACCTCATGAGCTATGTGACGTACGTCTTCCAGTCGTACTTCGGCTACTCCAAGGACAAGGCCACCAAGCTCATGCTCGACGTCCACCACAAGGGCCGGGCGGTCGTGTCCAGCGGCAGTCGCGAGGAGATGGAACGCGACGTGCAGGCGATGCACGGCTACGGCCTGTGGGCCACCCTCCAGCAGGACCGGAAGTGACCCGCCCCAGCCGCCCGCAGGACCGGAAGTAGCGATAACCCCTGATGCCAGGACAATTCGAACCGCTCTCCCGGCGGCGGCGCGGCCGTCGCCCTCGACGACGTCGAGATCTCCATCATCCGGTCGCTGGCCGTCCAGCTCCTGGAGCTCATCGGCCCCGGCCCCGGCGAGGACGCCCCCGAGGACCCGCTCGCCGAGCTCTTCGCCGACGGCCCCAGCGAGCCGCCCTCCGATCCCGTCCTGATGCGTCTCTTCCCGGACGCCTACAGCGACCCCGAGGGCACCCCGGGTCCCAAGGAGGCCGAGGAACAGCGGGCGTACTCCTCCGAGTTCCGCCGCTACACCGAGAACGACCTGCGGGCCGGCAAGCGCGAGAACGCCCTCGCGGTGATCCGCGCCCTGGACGAGCTCAACGCCGCGGGCGAGGGCGGGGCGGTTCTCAAGCTGTCCCCGGAGCAGTCCACGCAGTGGCTCGGCGCCCTCAACGACCTGCGCCTGGCGATCGGTTCCCGGCTGGACATCACGGACGAAGAGGACACGGACCTTCTCTACCGCCTGCCGGACGAGGATCCCCGCAAGCCGATGGTCATGGCGTATCTGTGGCTGGGCGGGCTCCAGGAGACCCTCGTTTCGACACTCATGCCCTGACTTGTGACGGTTGTGTGTTCGCTCAGCGGACGCTCAAATCCGGATAACGATCACGTCACCGTGACGGACACCTATGCCCCTCCAGGGTGGCTTTTGTCCAACTCTCCCTGTGTGCTGCGCCACACGTCGCTCAGGCGATCATCATTGCGGCCGTGATAAATCTTCACGACCGCCCGGCGAACACCACCCGAATGTTCGGCCGGGTGCGCCACCGAGCCGGCGGATCGCCGGCCAGGCACGAGCGGGCCCGCGAGGCCCGCTCAGCTCCATCAATCCGGGGGGATCGGAACCCGGTCCGAGGCCGACGAGAGGCCCGGGTCGGCATGGAGGAAGGCGCACCACACATGACCTCAGCGCAGGTCGACACGGAGAAGACCCCCGAGGGAGAGGGGTACGAACGAGGGCTCGGCAGTCGCCAGGTCCAGATGATCGCGATCGGCGGCGCCATCGGCGTCGGACTCTTCCTGGGTGCCGGGGCGAACATCGCCAAGGCCGGACCCAGCCTCATCTTCATGTACGCCCTCGCGGGCGTGATCATCTTCTTCATCATGCGGGCGCTCGGCGAGCTCCTGCTCTACCGCCCGGTCTCGGGCTCGTTCGCGGAGTACTCCCGCGAGTTCCTCGGCCCGTTCTTCGGCTACTTCACCGGCTGGACGTACTGGCTGATGTGGGTGGTCACCGGCATGGCCGAGCTGACGGCCGCCGCGATCTACGTCAACTACTGGTTCCCGTCCATTCCGCAGTGGGTGACGGCCCTGGTCTTCCTGGTGATCCTCTTCGGGGTCAACCTGATCTCCGTGAAGCTCTTCGGCGAGCTGGAGTTCTGGTTCTCGATGGTCAAGGTCACCGCCCTCATCGGCATGATCGTGATCGGCCTGGGCGTCCTCACCTTCGGCTTCAGCAGCGCCGGCGACACCGCGGCCGTCTCCAACCTCTGGGCCTTCGACGGCTTCTTCCCCAAGGGCATCGGCTCGTCCCTGATGACCCTGCAGGGCGTGATGTTCGCCTACCTCGCCGTCGAACTGGTCGGCGTCACGGCGGGCGAGTCCGAGGACCCGGAGAAGACCCTCCCCAAGGCGATCAACACCCTGCCCTGGCGCATCGCGCTCTTCTACGTCGGTGCCCTCACCGTCATCCTGTGCGTGGTCAAGTGGACCGAGTTCGCACCGGGGGTGAGCCCCTTCGTCGAGGCCTTCGCGAAGATCGGCATCCCGGCGGGCGCGGGCATCGTCAACTTCGTCGTGCTGACCGCCGCCCTGTCCTCCTGCAACTCGGGCATGTACTCCACCGGCCGCATGCTGCGGAACCTGGCCGAGAGCGGTGAGGCCCCGGCCGTCTTCAAGAAGTTGTCCTCGACCAAGGCGCCGGCCTTCGGCATCACGGTCTCTGTCCTGTTCATGGGCGTCGGCGTGATCCTGAACTACATCGTCCCGGAGAAGGCCTTCGGCTACGTCGTCTCCGTCGCCACCGCGGCCGGCATCTGGACCTGGCTGATGATCCTGATCAGCCACGTCCTGTACCGCCGCGCGGTCGAGGCCGGCCGCCTGCCCGCCTCGCCCTTCCCGGCGCCGGGCGGCTCGAAGTGCTCGTACGTCGCGATCGTCTTCCTGCTCTTCGTCACCGGCCTGATCGCGTACGACGCCGACTCCCGCGTCTGCCTCTACGTGATGGCGGTCTGGGCCGCCGCCCTGGGCATCGGCTGGGCGATCCTGAAGAGCCGCAACCCGCGGATCGCGGACCGCGGCGGCGAGCCGGAGTTCGAGAAGATCCGCTGACCCCTCAGCTCACCATGTGGGCCGCCCCGTACCACCCCTCGGTACGGGGCGTCCCACCCGTCGCCCACCACCGCCCTACCTGACGCGCTCCGCGCGGCCCCTTTTGATCCATGCTTATCCTGACCAGCATGCTGACCATCACCCAGGTCCTGTTCGACCAGATCGTCGCCCACGCGCGCGAGGACCACCCCGACGAGGCATGCGGCGTGGTCGCGGGCCCGGCGGGCGCCGGCCGCCCCGAGCGCTTCATCCCGATGCTGAACGCCGCCCGCTCGCCCACCTTCTACGAGTTCGACTCGCAGGACCTGCTCAAGCTCTACCGCGAGATGGACGACCGCGACGAGGAGCCGGTGATCATCTACCACTCCCACACCGCGACCGAGGCCTACCCGTCCCGCACCGACATCTCCTACGCCAACGAGCCCGGCGCGCACTACGTCCTCGTCTCGACCGCGGACAGCGACGCGGCGGGCCCCTTCCAGTTCCGCTCCTTCCGGATCGTCGAGGGCGAGGTCACCGAGGAGGAGATCAAGGTCGTCGAGGCATACTGAGCGTCGTACCCACCTGAGCAACTCGGCGTATCGGAGAAGGTGTTGACGCAGCGGCCGACCCCACGGCGCCCCACCCTGGAGGACGTCGCCCGCCGCTCCGGCGTCTCGAAGTCCACGGTGTCCCGGGTGATCAACGACGAGCCCAAGGTGCGCGCCGAGGTCGTCGACCGCGTCCGGGAAGTGATCACCGAGCTCGGTTACGTCCCGAACCAGGCCGCCCGCCAGCTGGTCACCCACCGCACCAACGCCATCGCGGTCGTGGCCACCGAGCCCGACAACCGGCTCTTCCTCGACCCGTTCTTCGACTGCCTCCTGCGCGGCATCCGCCGGGAACTCGCCCGGCACGGCGCCCAGGCGGTCCTGCTCTTCCTGGACGAACCGGACGACTACGCGCGCGTGGCCGACTACCTCGGCGGCGGCCACGTCGACGGAGCCGTCCTCTTCTCGCTGCGCCCCGGCGACCGGCTGCACGAGATGATCGAGCGGATCGGCCTGCCCGCCGTCTTCGGCGGCCGACCGCTGCTGCGCGCCGGCGACACCGTGCACCGCCACGCCTACGTCGACGGCGACAACCGCGGGGGAGCCCGGCAGGCCGTCCGGCACCTGGTCTCGCTCGGCAGGAAGCGCGTCGCGACCGTCACCGGCCCCCACGACCAGGAGACCTCCGCCGCCGACCGCCTCGCCGGCTACCGGGACGTCCTCCTCGACGCGCCGCCCGAGCTGACCGAGCGCGCCGACTACACCCGGCAGGGCGGCGCCGACGCCATGGCCGCCCTCCTCGACCGGTGCCCCGACCTGGACGCCGTGTTCGTCGCCTCGGACCTCATGGCCTCCGGCGCCCTGCAGACCCTGCGGGCACGCGGACGCCGGGTGCCCGAGGACGTGGCCGTCGTCGGCTTCGACGACCTGACCGACATCGCGGAGTCGACCGACCCGCCCCTGACCACGGTCCACCAGGACGTCGAGGACATGGGACGCCTGATGGCCCGGCTGCTGTTCGACCGCACCGAACGGATCGAGGAGCCGTCCTCGGTCGTCGTACCGACCCGGCTGGTCCTGCGCGGGTCCGCCTGACCGGACCGGCGCGGCCGCGCGCAGGCCCGGTCAGCAGCGCGGTCTCACTCCCCGGCCGGAATCCGTCCGACATGTGGGATCACATTCCGGGACCCCGACCGGGAATCGATACGATGAGCCCATGGTTTCCCACGACGTGAGCGAAAAGACGCCGGGCATGCTGCTCGTGGCGCGCCTGCACGTCGACCTGTGCAGGCTCGCCAGCGCCATCTGTTGACGCTGCCCTGCCGCCGTACGGCCGTGAGCCGCGGCGCCTGACCCGCACCACCCTCGCTGTACAGCGCTGCCGCGCGCCCACCGACCAGACACCTTCCGACAGGAGCCCTGAGCCATGGCCATCGAGGTCCGCATCCCGACCATCCTCCGCCAGTACACCGACGGCCAGAAGGCCGTGGAGGGCACCGGGGACACCGTCGCCGAGCTCTTCACCGACCTCGAGACCCGGCACACGGGCATCCAGGCCCGCCTCATCGACAAGGACTCCGGCGGGGAACTGCGCCGCTTCGTCAACGTCTACCTGAACGACGAGGACGTCCGCTTCCTCGACGGCATCAGCACCAAGCTCGCGGACGGCGACAGCATCACGATCCTGCCGGCCGTGGCCGGCGGCATGGTCTAAGGCCCGCTGCCCCCATGCGCTACGACTCCCCGCTGGCCGCGGTGGGCAACACCCCTCTGGTGCGCCTGCCGCGGCTCTCGCCGTCCGCCGACGTCCGTATCTGGGCGAAGCTGGAGGACCGCAACCCGACCGGCTCGGTCAAGGACCGCCCCGCCCTGCACATGATCGAGCAGGCGGAGAAGGACGGCCGCCTGACCCCGGGCTGCACGATCCTGGAACCGACGAGCGGCAACACGGGCATCTCCCTCGCCATGGCCGCCAAGCTCAAGGGCTACCGCATGGTCTGCGTGATGCCCGAGAACACCTCGCAGGAACGCCGTGACCTGCTCGGCATGTGGGGCGCCGAGATCATCCCGTCGCCCGCCGCGGGCGGCTCCAACACCGCCGTACGGGTCGCCAAGGAGCTCTCCGCCGAGCACCCCGACTGGGTGATGCTCTACCAGTACGGCAACCCGGACAACGCGGGCGCCCACTACGCGACGACCGGCCCGGAGATCCTGGCGGACCTCCCCTCGGTCACCCACTTCGTCGCCGGCCTCGGCACCACCGGCACCCTGATGGGCGTAGGCCGCTACCTCCGCGAGAACAAGCCGGACGTCAAGATCGTCGCCGCCGAGCCGCGCTACGACGACCTGGTCTACGGCCTCAGGAACCTCGACGAGGGCTTCGTACCGGAGCTGTACGACGCCTCCGTCCTCACCACCCGCTTCTCCGTCGGCTCGGCGGACGCGGTCACCCGCACCCGCGAGCTCCTCCAGCAGGAGGGCATCTTCGCGGGCGTCTCCACCGGCGCCGCGCTGCACGCGGCGATCGGCGTCGGCAACAAGGCCGTCAAGGCGGGCGAGAGCGCGGACATCGTGTTCGTCGTCGCCGACGGCGGCTGGAAGTACCTGTCCACGGGTGTCTACACGGCGGCCACCACGGAGGAGGCCATCGAGGCCCTCCAGGGCCAGCTCTGGGCGTAAGCCCCGCCGGCCCCGTTACGTGGCGAGGTGACGGACCTGGTCCCACAGGACCGGGTCCACCACCCCCGCCCTGCGCCGGAACTCCCACACCGGCACCTCGCGCAGCTCGTCCGTCTCCAGGAAGCTCGCGCGCCCGTGCGCATCGCCCACCGCGCCCGGCGGCAACGGGATCACCCCGGCCCGCTCGTCGCGGTACTTGCTGGTGATCTTCGCGACGGTCGCCCGCTCCCCGTGCACCACCAGCACCAGACAGGGCCGGTCCTTACTCCCCGGCCCGTCCTCGTACGGCACGGTCGCCCACCAGATCTCCGCAGGCCGCGGACGTGTCCTCGGCCGCCCGCGGGGCCCCGTCGGACGCCCCGGCGGCCGGGTCCGCCGCCCCGCGGGACGCCGGCCGCGCCCCCAGCCGTCGACGAGCGTCGCGACCATCGCGAGCAGTACCACCGCCGCGAGCGCCAGCCACCAGGACGTATCCATGGGCATGACGTTACCGGCGCCCCAACGCCCGCGCGCCCTTCCTCACGCCGCGCACGCCCCGGGGCCAGCCGAACCGGTGACACCACAGGTGAGTTCGCCCACAACAGCCCCTGGTGGAGGAGCGACCATGAGTTTTGCGCCTTACGCTCGACGAACCGCACGACCCCCGTCTCCTTCCCAGAAAAGTTCCCGCCAGCGGAGGTTTCTGCTTTATGAAGCTCACCGTCGTCGGCTGCTCGGGGTCGTTCCCGTCCGCGGAATCGGCCTGTTCGAGCTACCTCGTCGAGGCCGACGGCTTCCGGCTGCTTCTCGACATGGGCAACGGTGCCCTTGGCGAGCTGCAGCGCCACTGCGGTCTCTACGACCTCGACGCGATCTTCCTCAGCCATCTGCACGCCGACCACTGCATCGACATGTGCGCGTACTTCGTCGCGCGCTACTACCGCCACGACGGCGGCCGCTGCGACCCGATCCCGGTCTACGGCCCCGAGGGCACCGAACACCGCCTCACCACGGCCTACGCGGACACTCCCACCGCCTCCTCCATGAGCGAGGTCTTCGACTTCCACACGGTCAAGCCGTCCACCTTCGAGATCGGCCCGCTCACGGTCCACACCGAACGCGTGGCCCACCCCGTGGAGGCGTACGGCATCCGCGTCGAGCACGCCGGGAAGTCCCTGACGTACTCCGGCGACACCGGCATCAGCCCGGCCCTGGACGAACTCGCGCGCGACACCGACCTGTTCCTGTGCGAGGCCGCCTTCACGCACGGCAAGGAGAGCATCCCCGACCTGCACCTCAACGGCCGCGAGGCGGGCGAGACGGCGAGCAGGGCAGGAGCCCGCCGCCTGGTCCTCACCCACATCCCCCCGTGGACCGACCCCCGGACCAACCTGGCCGACGCGCGCGCGGTGTACGACGGTCCGGTGGAACTGGCGGCGCCGAGGGTGTCGTACGAGATCTAGGCCCCACGACGTGACACAGGCCCCCGGAGCTTCACGGCTCCTGGGGCCTGTGCACTGCGCTCGCTCGCGGCTCACGCCTTGGTGAGGTCCTCGACCTCCTCCTCGGGCTCGCGGCCCGGGGTGGGGAGGTTGAACTTGGTGATGGCGTAGCGGAAGACGACGTAGTAGATCGCGCCGAAGACCAGACCGATCGGGATGATCAACCACGGCTTGGTCGCCAAGTTCCAGTTCAGTCCGTAGTCGATGGCACCCGCGGAGAATGTGAAGCCCGCGTGGACGCCGAGCGCCCAGGTCACCGCCATGGACAGGGCTGTCAGGACCGCGTGGATCGCGTACAGCACCGGCGCGATGAACATGAACGAGAACTCGATCGGCTCGGTGACGCCGGTCATGAAGGATGTCAGCGCGAGCGACATCATCATGCCCATCACGGCCTTGCGGCGCTCGGGGCGGGCGGAGTGGGCGATCGCGAGCGCGGCGGCCGGCAGACCGAACATCATGATCGGGAAGAATCCGGTCATGAACAGGCCGGCGGACGGGTCACCGGCGAAGAAGCGGTTCAGGTCGCCGTGGACGATCTCGCCCGCCGAGTCCGTGAAGTCACCGATCTGGAACCAGGACACGGTGTTGACGAACTGGTGCATGCCGATGGGGATCAGCGCACGGTTGATGAGACCGAACAGAGCCGCACCGAAGGCGCCGAGGCCGGTCATCCACTCGCCGAAGTCGGAGATGACCTCACCGATCGGCTCCCAGACCAGGCCGAAGAAGACACCCATGACGGTGCCGACGAGGGCCATGATGATCGGCACCAGCCGACGGCCGTTGAAGAAGCCCAGCCAGTCCACCAGCCTGGTGCGGTGGAAGCGCTGCCACAGCACCGCGGACAGCAGACCCATGATGATGCCGCCCAGGACACCGGGGTTGTTGTACGTAGCGGCTATGTCCGCGCCGGCCTGGACCTTGGCCTCGGTGACCGGGAAGGCCTTCAGGACGTTGCTGTAGACCAGGAAGCCGACCAGAGCGGCCAGCGCGGTCGAGCCGTCGGACTTCTTGGCGAAACCGATCGCGACGCCGATGCAGAACAGCAGCGGCAGGTTGTCGAAGATCGCGCCGCCGGCAGTGGCGAACACGGCCGCGACCTTGTCCCAGCCGAGGCCGTCCTTGCCGAACACGTCGGGCTGACCGAAGCGCAGCAGCAGGCCCGCCGCCGGCAACACGGCAATGGGCAGCTGTAGGCTGCGGCCGATCTTCTGCAGGCCCTGGAACAGGCCGGATCCCCGCTTCTTCACGGGGGGCGCCGTTGCGGTGGCGGAACTCATACTTCCTCCATCGGGTGGTGGTCTACACCACTCAGTGGTGTAGACCTGTTGTAGCACGATGAAGGACGCATAAGGAACCCGCGATTCCCGTGACGGGAAAGCTACTGTGGGCTACCTGTTTGTACGGCTGTACGGCTGTCCGGCGAGCGGGCCGAGCTACACCTTGGTGACGTCCTCGACCTCCTCCTCGGGCTCCCGCCCCGGCGTCTTCAGGTCGAACTTCGTGATCGCCACCCGGAAGATCACGTAGTACACGACAACGGCGCGACGAACAGGAACGAGTACTCGATCGGCTCGGTGATCCCCGTGACGAACGACGTCAGGGCCACCGACAGCATCAGACCGCGGGTTGGCGACCGCCTGTCAAGTGGTGTAGACCAGTACGGACGATGTCGGTGCTGTGGCGTCATCCTTCGGTACGCGCGGCACGATCGCTCGCGAAGTTGGGCCAACTGTGGGTTACTGCGACAAAGCGGTTCGGATCAGGGAGAAACAACATGGCCAGCAAGGCTGAGAAGATCGTTGCCGGGCTCGGCGGCATCGACAACATCGAAGAGGTCGAAGGCTGCATCACCCGCCTGCGCACCGAGGTCATCGACGCCGGCAAGGTCGACGAGGCCGCCCTGAAGGCCGCCGGCGCCCACGGCGTCGTCAAGATGGGCACCGCCATCCAGGTCGTCATCGGCACCGACGCCGACCCCATCGCCGCGGAGATCGAAGACATGATGTGAGCCCGCCAGCTCACCGGTTCACCGCTTCAGGGGTCCTTCCCACCGCGGGAGGGGCCCCTTCCGCATGTACGGCTAGGCTCAACGCCATGTCTCGAATCGACGGCCGCACCCCCGAACAACTCCGCCCGGTCACCATCGAACGCGGCTGGAGCAAGCACGCCGAAGGCTCCGTCCTCGTCTCCTTCGGCGACACCAAGGTCTTCTGCACCGCCTCCGTCACCGAAGGCGTCCCGCGCTGGCGCAAGGGCAGCGGCGAAGGCTGGGTCACCGCCGAGTACTCCATGCTCCCCCGCGCCACCAACACCCGCGGCGACCGCGAATCCGTCCGCGGCAAGATCGGCGGCCGCACCCACGAGATCAGCCGCCTCATCGGCCGCTCCCTGCGCGCGGTCATCGACTACAAGGCCCTCGGCGAGAACACCATCGTCCTCGACTGCGACGTGCTCCAGGCCGACGGCGGCACCCGCACCGCAGCGATCACCGGCGCCTACGTGGCACTCGCCGACGCCATCTCCTGGGCCCAGGGCAAGAAGCTGATCAAGGCCGGCCGCCAGCCCCTGACCGGAACGGTCAGCGCGGTCTCGGTCGGCATCGTCGGAGGGGTCCCGCTGCTGGACCTCTGCTACGAAGAGGACGTCCGCGCCGAGACCGACATGAACGTCGTCTGCACCGGCGACGGACGCTTCGTCGAGGTCCAGGGCACCGCCGAAGCCGAACCCTTCGCACGCGACGAACTCAACGCCCTCCTCGACCTCGCCGTCACCGGCTGCACCGACCTGGCCGCCCTGCAGCGCAAGGCACTTGATACGGTCCTCGAAAAGTAAAGGACGCACCAAGAAGGACGGCCGCCGGTCGCAACCCGGCCGCCCGTCCTGGCGTCACTACGGGTACGGGCGTACGGCTCACCGCTGTACGCCCGGCCAGCATGAGGGCCGACCGGGGACTGTCCCAGGGCCCTGCCAACGGGAGGGAACAGATCCATGGCCGCGAGCCGACGCCGCCGCAGTCGCCGAATCGCCATCGTCGCAGCGGTGGCCGCCGTCGGACTGACGACCGGCCTCACCACCGGTTGCGACGCCGTGAACAAGGCACTGGACTGCGTCCAGACCGCCGACGCCATCGCCGACAGCGTCACCGACCTCCAGCAGGCCGTGGAGAGCGCGTCCAACGACCCGACGCAGCTCGAGGAATCCCTCGACGCCATCGACAAGAACCTCGACGAAATAGGCGACAAGACCGACAACGCCGACGTCGACAAGGCCGTCGACGACCTGGGCGCGGCCGTCACCAACGTCCGTACGTCGGTCGAGAACGGCGACGCGACCCCCGACCTCAGCGGGGTCACGGACGCGGCGGGCGAACTGACCAAGGTCTGCACGCCGTAGGGCACCCGGAAAACCCGGGAGAGGCGAGGGCCATGGGGCCGGAATACTGGACCCCATGACCCGCCTGATCCTCGCCACCCGCAACGCCGGAAAAATCACCGAACTCCACGCGATCCTCGCCGACGCCGACCTGCCCCACGACCTCGTCGGCGCGGAGGCCTACCCCGACATTCCCGACGTCAAGGAAACAGGCGTCACGTTCGCGGAGAACGCCCTGCTGAAAGCCCACGCCCTCGCCCAGGCAACGGGCCTGCCCGCCGTGGCCGACGACTCGGGGCTCTGCGTAGACGTTCTGAACGGCGCCCCCGGCATCTTCTCCGCCCGCTGGGCGGGCCGGCACGGGGATGACAAGGCCAACCTGGAGCTGTTGCTGGCCCAGCTGTCCGACATCGCCGACGAACACCGGGGTGCCCACTTCGCGTGCGCGGCGGCGCTTGCTCTGCCGGACGGCACGGAGAGGGTGGTCGAGGGCCAGCTGCGAGGCGTACTCCGTCACGCCCCGGTAGGCACGAACGGCTTCGGCTACGACCCGATCCTCCAGCCGGAGGGGGAGACGCGGACGTGCGCCGAGATGAGCGCGGGGGAGAAGAACGCGATCAGCCATCGGGGGCAGGCGTTTCGGGCGTTGGTGCCGGTGGTCCGGGAGTTCTTGGGCTGAGGAGCGCCTACCAGCAAGGTCCGGTTTGCGGAAGTCGCAAGCCGGACCTTGCAAGTGAAGGTGAGTGCGGCCTGAGGGATTCGAACCCTCACGGGATTGCTCCCATCGCGCCCTAAACGCGAGGCGTCTGCCGTTCCGCCAAGGCCGCTAGCCGCCCGTCATCGGGCATGACGGGCGGCTGCAAGTGTACGGGGATCCGCAGCTATCCGGCGAGCGGCGTTCTCGCTTTCTGTCGGCACCACGTCTCTGTCAGCGCATGGCAGTTAGGGCACAGGTATCGCAGATTCTCGCGACGGTTGTCGCGCCACTCCCCGTTGACATGGTCGATCTGCAAAGTGATCGGCTGGCCAAGCCACTCGCCCGTGTTGCCGCAGGTTTCACATGCGTAGGGCACTCCGATCTCGGTCAGTGCACGGTGGAGTTGAGCCCTGTTGGTCCGCCCGGCGTGATCGGGGAGTACGACGAGAACTCGGTGGGCGGTGGGTGCGGGTGCCTGACGTTCCGGCCGCCCCCATGCCCTGCGTGTGAAGTGGCTCGTGTCGAGGCCGAGTCGAGCCGCCGCTCGCCGGACCCGCCGGTGATTCGTGTCGTTGACGTCGAGGTCGAGACCGCGCATCACATCGGCGTAGCTGGTGGAGTGCGACACGAGGTCACGGAGTCTGGCATCGGGAATCGGTACACGTCGGTGTGAGAAGTGTTCGGTGTCGATGCGCCGGGCGCGCAGCATGCGGTGCAGGGTCGCACGAGACCGACTGTCGTCCGGCACGCCTAGGGCGCGAGCCACGCCGCGCATGCTGGTGGCGCCTGCCGCCGCCGCTCTCAGTTCCTCGAGAGTGAAGGGCAAGTCCAGTTCGGCGCGATTCAGGCCAGGGAAGTGGCTGATGTCGATGCCCGCGGCGCTGATGCGACGCCTAATGTGGGAGAGGGTTCCGGTAGCCGGGGTGGCGCCCAGCTTGAGTGCTACTTCACGTAGCGACGACGACGAAGTAGCAGCTTCTGCGATGGCGGCGTCCGGGTACTTGCGCCAAGGGCTGCGCTTGACGAAGTGGCTCGTGTCGAGCCCGTGCTCCGCAACCTTCTCCTCCAGTACGCGCCGCTGCCCTCCGCTCGTCCTGAGGCCGAGCCGCCGCATGAGATCGGTCCAGTTGCGGGCCTCGGCTACGACTGATGCAAGCTGTTCCTTGCCGTATGGGTTCTGCACGTCCGCTACCCCTCATGTCGGCCACGCGTTCGTGGCCTCGCACGGAGTAACGAACCGGTTATCGGACAGTCACGCTCGGTCTGCTGATATGGTGTGGATCACAAGCGAGGCCTTCCGGGCGTGGACTCTTGTCCGTTCGGGAGGCTTTTTTCATGACCATGACCTCAGAACTGATCGTCCGACCAGCAACCCCCGCCGATCGCCCCACCGTCGAACGCCTCTGGCTTCTCTTCCGGCATGACCTGTCCGAGTTCGGGGGGCAACTGCCCAAGCCCGACGGGACGTTCCGGAGGGAGCGGCTGGAGGCTGCCTTTTCAGGGGACGTCGACTGGGCGCCGTATCTCTTCAGTCTTGGTGGGCATCCCGTCGGGTTTGCCTTCGTGCGGGGGCTCAGTGGGCCGACCCGCGTGCTCAACAGTTTCTTCGTCGTGCGGGGGGTGCGGAGGAGTGGGGTGGGGCTGCGGGCCGTGCGGGAGGTTGTGGCCGGGCATCCCGGGGAGTGGGAGGTCGCCTTTCAGGACGCCAACCCTGGTGCTGTTCGCTTCTGGCGGCGGGTGGCCGGCGAGCTTGCCGGGGACGGGTGGAGCGAGGAGCGCAGGCCGGTGCCCGAGCGGCCCGACCTGGCTCCTGATGTGTGGGTGTCGTTCAGATACCCAAGTCCTTGATGATCTTCGCCACGTGGCCGGTCGCGCGGACGTTGTAGAGGGCGCGTTCGACCTTGCCCTCCTCGTCCACGATGATCGTGGAGCGGATGACGCCCATGTAGGTCTTGCCGTAGTTCTTCTTCTCGCCGAAGGCGGCGTAGGCCTCGGTGACGGTCTTGTCGGGGTCGGCGAGGAGGGTGATCTTCAGGGATTCCTTCTCGCGGAACTTCGCCAGCTTCTCGGGCTTGTCGGGGGAGATGCCGATGACGTCGTAGCCCGCGCCGGCCAGCAGCTCGAGGTTGTCCGTGAAGTCGCAGGCCTGCTTGGTGCAGCCGGGAGTCAGGGCCGCCGGGTAGAAGTAGACGATGACCTTGCGTCCCTTGTGGTCGGACAGGGACACCTCGGTGCCGTCGGCGTCGGGGAGGGTGAAGGCGGGGGCCACGTCCCCGGGCTGGAGTCGCTCGCTCATCGGTCCAGCGTAACGGGGAGCCTGACGGTGCGATCCGGCGTCGAGCTGACAGACTGTCCGGAACAAGCATCAGCTGACTTCGGAGGCCGTACGGTGGCGGACACGTCGGACACGAGAACCCCGGCGCAGATCGAGGCGGACATCAAGCGCCGCCGCGAATTGCTGGCCGACACGCTCGACGAGATCGGGGTGCGGGTGCATCCGAAGACGATCGTGGGCGATGCCAAGGCCAAGGTCGTCTCCAATATCGATCACACGCTCGGGCGGGCCTATGTCGGGGTCAATCGGGCCGTGAGCGATGTGAAGGCGCAGTTCGTCGACGAGGAGGGCGCGCCTCGGCTGGAGCGGGTCGTGCCGGTCGCGCTTGTCGTGGTCGGGGTGGTGGGGCTGCTCGCTCTGAGCACCAGGCGGCGCAAGGGCTGACCCTCCGGCCTCCGGGGCCGGCGAAGGCAGGTAGGTTCAGAGACGTGAGCGCCAAGAGGAACGAGCACAGTACCCAGCACGACAAGCTGCCCATCCGGATGCTGCACGACCGTGTACTCGTGCGGCAGGACGCCAGCGAGGGCGAGCGGCGTTCGGGTGGCGGGATTCTGATTCCGGCCACCGCGGCCGTCGGCCGTCGGCTGGCCTGGGCGGAGGTCGTCGCGGTGGGGCAGAACGTGCGGACCGTGGAGCCGGGTGACCGGGTGCTGTTCGATCCGGAGGACCGGGCCGAGGTGGAGGTGCGGGGTATCGCCTACGTGCTCATGCGTGAGCGTGATCTGCACGCGGTGGCCGCGGACCGGTTCGAGGGGTCCGAGGACTCGACCGGTCTGTATCTGTAGAGCAGCAGCAGCAGCAGCGAAGAAGAGGGGCTGGTGACCGTCGTCACCAGCCCCTTTTCGTGCGCGGTCACTGTCTCCTTGTGGTGAGCTGCGGGCCCACCCCGGTCGTCGTGCCGCCGCCCGTCGTGCCTCCGGTGTCGCCGCCGGTGGTGTCTCCCGTGGTGCCGCCGGTGGCCGTGTCGCCGCCGGTGGTGTCTCCGGTCGTTCCGTCGGTCGTGCCGCCGTCCGTGGTCGGGGTGCCGCCGGTGGTCGTGTCCCCGGTCGTGCCGCCGGTCGTCGTGTCTCCCGTGGTGCCGTCGGTGGTGCCGGTGCTGGGGTCGCCGGTCTGGCTCCCGGTCTGGCCCTCGGTGTTCTGGCCGCCGGTGGTGTCTCCGGTGGTGCCGCCGGTGTTCTCGTCGCCCGTGGCGGGGTCGGACGGGACGTCGGTGACGGGGGGCTGGACCACGTCGGCGCCCGGCTGGAGTTCGAGGTCGAAGTCGGTGACCGGCTCGCCCTTGAGGGCGTCCTTGGTGAACTGTGCCCAGATCTCGGTGGGGGCCCCGCCGCCGTTGATCCGCTCCAGGCCCATCGCGCCGTAGAGCGACTTGTGTGCGGCCGTCACCGGGTCCTGGCCCATGACGGAGACGACGGTGGCGAGGTCGGGGGTGTAGCCGGCGAACCAGGCGGCGGTGTCCTCCTCGGCGGTGCCGGTCTTGCCCGCGGCGGGGCGGCCGGCGGCCTGGGCGGCGGTGGCGGTGCCGCCCTCGACGACGCTCTGCAGGACGGAGGTGGTGGTGTCGGCGGCTTCGCGGCTGACGGCCTGCCTGGTCTTCTTCGCCGGCAGCTCGATGGCGTCTGTGCCGTCCCTGGTGATCTTCTCGATCATCGTGTACGTGCCGTGCTTGCCGTGGTTGGCGAGGGTGGCGTAGGCCTCGGCCATGTCGAGGACGCTGGCGGTGGACGGGCCGAGCGCGATGGAGGGGGAGGCGGTGAGGTCGGGGGTGTTGGCCGGCAGGCCGAGGTCGATCGCGGTCTCCTTGACCTTGTCGGAGCCGACGTCGACGGCCATCTGCGCGTACACCGAGTTGACGGACTTGTCGGTGGCCTCGCGGACGGTGATGTCGCCGTACGAGCCCTGGTCCTCGTTCTCGGGGGCGTAGGTGCCGCCGTCCCAGCCGACGATGGGCCGCTTGTTGGTGCCGCCGTAGATGGTGTTCGGGGTGATCGTGCGGCCGTCCTGCGTCTGGGAGTCGTTCTCGACGGCGGAGGTGAACACGAACGGCTTGAAGGTGGAGCCGACCTGGAAGTCGCCGCGGGTGGCGTTGTTCGTGTACTGCTTCACGTAGTCGATGCCGCCGTACATGGCGACGACCTTGCCGGTCTTCGGGTCGACGGCGGCGCCGCCGGCGCGGACGTAGGTGTCGACCTTGCGGTTCTTCTTGTCGAGCTTGTCCATCAGCTGGTCGTTGACGGCGTCGACGAAGGCGTCCTGCTTGGGCTTCTGCAGGGTGGTGGTGATGCGGTAGCCGCCGACGGCGAGCTGGTCCTTGTCGAGGATCTTGTTCTCGGTGAGGTAGTCCTTGATCGCGTCGACGATGTAGCCGCGCTGTCCGGACATGCCGGTGGAGACGGTGGCTTCCTTCGGCATCGGGAACTTCATGCCGGCGCGCTCGGCGGCGCTGATCCAGCCCTTGGTGACCATGCCGTCGAGGACGTAGTTCCAGCGGCCCTGGGCGGCGGCCTTGTTCTCGGGGTGGGCGACGACGTCGTACTCGCTGGGCGCGTTGAGCAGTGCGGCGAGGTAGGCGCCCTTGGCCGGGTCCAGGTCGGTGGCGTCGATGCCGTAGTAGGCCTGGGCGGCGGCCTGGATGCCGTAGGCGTTGCGGCCGAAGTAGCTGGTGTTGAGGTAGCCCTCGAGGATCTGGTCCTTGCTCTCGGTGCGGTCCAGCTTGATCGAGATGAAGAACTCCTTCACCTTGCGCGTGACGGTCTGTTCCTGCGCGAGGTAGTAGTTCTTGACGTACTGCTGGGTGATCGTGGAGCCGGACTGCTTGCCCTTGCCGGTCGCCGTGTTCCACCCGGCGCGGAGCATCGCCTTGGGGTCGATGGCGGACTCGGAGTAGAAGTCGCGGTCCTCGGCGGCCAGTACGGCGTGCTGGGCGTCCTTGGAGACCTGCGCGAGGCTGACGTTCTCCCGGTTGACCTCGCCGTCCCGGGCGAGCTGGCTGCCGTCGGCGTAGAGGTAGACGTTGCTCTGCTTGGTGGCGAAGGCGTTGGCGGCAGGGATCTTGACCAGGGAGTAGCCGAGGAAGAACAGGCCGGCCAGGAGCAGGGCGCCGACGACGAAGGTACCGAGCACCATGCGCCAGGTGGGGATGATCCGCCGCCAGCCGGTGCGCTTGGGCCGCTTGGGCTTGCCCTCGGGTTCGGCGGCCGCTTCCGGCTCTCTCGGTGCCCAGCCCTGGGTCGGCTGCTGCGGCTGCGGCTCGTCGCTCATGTCGTGCACGGACTCCTGTTTCGCGTCTTACGTTCCCGTACGTCTCGTACGCCTTGTGCGCCCCCAGTTGAAGACTCTCGCACCACGCGTTCCGTTCCCGACAATCGGCACGCGCTTGCCCGGAAAATGCGTGGCGTGGCCCACAGCCTGCGGACTAGGCTCCTGCGCTTCGGTGCCGGAACGGGGCCGGGCGGGCGAGGAGGGCGGTGTGCCGTGGATACGGCGCGGTTGTACGCGGCGGTCGCGGCGGGTGGTTTCCGACGGTATGCGACGTATCGGGTGGCCACGGCCGCGGGGGTGTTCACGAACACCGTCTTCGGGCTGATCCTCGTCTACACGTATCTGGCGCTGTGGGAGGAGCGGCCGCATCTCGGGGGGTACGACCAGGCGCAGGCCGTGACGTACGTGTGGGTGGGGCAGGCGCTGTTGTCGACGCTGGCGATCGGGGGCGGCGGGGTCGAGGACGAGCTGATGGAGCGCATCCGTACGGGGGACATCGCGATCGACCTGTACCGGCCGGCGGATCTCCAACTGTGGTGGCTGGCCGCCGACTTGGGGCGGGCGGTGTTCCAGCTGCTGGGCCGGGGGGTGGTGCCGTTCGCGTTCGGGGTGCTGGTCTTTCCGGCCGCGGTGCCCAGTGACGTGGGGACCTGGTGTGCCTTTTTGTTCGCGGTGGTGCTCGCGATGGTGGTGGGTTACGGCATCCGTTTTCTGGTGGCGCTGAGCGCGTTCTGGCTGCTGGACGGGACGGGTGTGGTGCAGATGGCCTGGCTCGTCGGGTTCTTCTGTTCGGGGATGATCTTCCCGTTGAACGTCTTCCCGGGGGCGCTCGGCGAGGTCGTACGGGCGCTGCCCTGGTCGTCGCTGTTGCAGGCGCCCGCGGATGTGCTGTTGGGGGAGGCGGATCCGTGGCGGACGTACGTCTTCCAGGCCGGCTGGGCGGTGGTGCTGCTGGTGCTGGGGCGGCTGGTGCAGGCCATGGCGACGCGGCGGGTGGTGGTTCAGGGTGGCTGAGGACGGGTGGCGGGCCGAAGCGGCCAAGACCGGCAGGCTCGCGGAGGGTGTGCGGACGTACCGGATGATCGCCGCGATGTGGATCCGCTCCACGATGGCCTACCGGGCCTCCTTCGTCATGACCACGGTCGGCAACTTCGCGGCGACCGCGCTCGACTTCGTCGCGATCCTGCTGATGTTCTCGCAGGTGGACGCCCTCGGCGGCTACCCGCTGCCCGAGGTGGCCTTCCTGTACGGCCTGTCCTCGGTGTCCTTCGGGCTCGCGGACCTGGCGATCGGCTCGATGGACCGGCTGGGCCGCCGGGTGCGCGACGGCACGCTCGACACCCTGCTCGTGCGGCCGGCGCCGGTGCTGGCGCAGGTGGCCGCCGACCGGTTCGGGCTGCGGCGGCTCGGCCGGGTGACCCAGGGGGCGCTGGTGCTGGGCTATGCGCTGATCGAGCTCGACCTGCAGTGGACGCCGCTCAAGCTGGTGCTGATGCCGGTGATGGTGCTGGGCGGTGCCGGGATCTTCTGCGCGGTGTTCGTGGCGGGGGCGGCGTTCCAGTTCGTGGCGCAGGACGCCTCCGAGGTGCAGAACGCGTTCACGTACGGCGGTACGACCTTGTTGCAGTATCCGCCCACCATTTTCGCGCAGGATCTGGTGCGGGGGGTGACGTTCGTGCTGCCGCTCGCCTTCGTCAACTGGGTGCCCGCCGCCTATGTGTTGGGGCGGCCGCTGCCGCTCGGGCTGCCGGGGTGGACGGCGTTCGCGTCGCCGCTGGTGGCGGCCGTGTGCTGTGCGCTGGCGGGGGTGGCGTGGCGGACGGGGCTGCGGTCGTATCGGAGTACGGGAAGCTGAGGACTGAGGCCTGATGGATACGGCGTTCATCGAACTGGACCGCGTCGAGAAGGTCTTCGACGTGCGCAAGAAGACCGGCTTCCTGAAGCGGGAGCGGCGTCAGGTGCGGGCGGTCGACTCGATCTCCTTCACCGTGCCGCGCGGCGAGATGGTCGGTTACATCGGACCGAACGGTGCCGGGAAGTCGACGACGATCAAGATGCTCACCGGCATCCTGACGCCGAGCGGCGGCCGGCTGCGGGTGGCGGGTATCGACCCGTCGCGGGAGCGGTCGCGGCTGGCGCACCGGATCGGGGTGGTGTTCGGGCAGCGTACGACGCTGTGGTGGGACCTTCCGCTGATCGACTCCTACCGGCTGATGCACCGCATGTACCGCATCCCGGACGGCCGTTACCGCGAGAACCTCGACCGGCTCGTCGAACTCCTCGAACTCGGGGAGTTGTTGGACGTGCCGGTGCGTCAGCTCTCGCTCGGCCAGCGGATGCGGGGCGACATCGCGGCGGCGTTGCTGCACGACCCGGAGGTGCTGTACCTCGACGAGCCGACGATCGGGCTGGACGTCGTGTCGAAGGCCAAGGTGCGGGAGTTCCTGCGGGAGTTGAACACCGAGAACGGCACGACGGTGCTGCTGACCACGCACGACCTGCAGGACATCGAGCAGTTGTGCTCGCGGGTGATGGTCATCGACCACGGGCGGATGATGTACGACGGTCCGCTCGCCGGTCTGCACGAGGCGGGGGAGAGCGAGCGGGTCCTGGTGGTCGACCTGGAGCGCGAACTGCCGCCGATCGAGGCGCCGCCGCCCGCGCGGGTGGTGAAGGTGGAGGGGCCGCGGCAGTGGCTGGCGTTCCCGGCGTCGGCGTCGGCTGCGCCGCTGGTGGCGCGGATCGCGGCGGAGTATCCGCTGGTGGACCTGTCCGTGCGGGAGCCGGACATCGAGGCCGTGATCGCGAAGATGTATGTGGAGCGGGCGGCGACCGCATAGTGGCCGCATCGGTGGCTGCCGTAGCGGCTGCCGTAGTGCCCGTCGCCCGGAACTCGTAGGCTGGCGGGTATGACCGAGGATGCCCCGGAGCTGCGCGCCTCCGACGCCGATCGTGAACGAGTCGCCGAGGTCCTGCGGGACGCCCTCGCGGAGGGGCGCCTCGACATGGAGGAGTTCGGGGAACGGCTGGACGCGACGTACAAGGCACGCACGTACGGCGAGCTCGCACCGATCACCCGTGACCTGCCGTCCGGCCCGGGCGGCGCCCCCGCTCCTCGGATCTCGATGACCAAGGAGCCCGCGCAGAGCGGGAGTTGGGCGGGGCGGATCGTCGGCGGCGAGGGGTCGTCGACGTGGGCCGTGGCGATCATGTCGGGCTTCCAGCGCAGGGGGCGCTGGACGGTGCCGAGGCGGTTCAACTGCTTCGCCTTCTGGGGCGGCGGCGAGATCGACCTGCGCGAGGCGAACTTCGTGGACGGCGAGGTCGTGATCAACTGCATCGCCATCATGGGCGGGATGCAGGTGGTCGTGCCGCCCGGCGTCGAGGTCCTCGTGCGCGGCCTCGGCATCATGGGCGGCTTCGACCAGCGCGAGGAGGGCGTGCCGGGCGACCCGGGCGCCCCGCGCGTGATCGTGACGGGCTTCGCCTTCTGGGGCGGCGTCGGCGTGGAACGCAAGCTCACCCGCGCCGAGCGGCAACGCCTGAAGGAGGAGCGCCGCCAGGAGAAACTGGACCGCAAGGCGTCGCTGCGTGAGCTGGGTGAGTCCTCCCGGGACGACCTCCACGACTCCCACCGCGGGATGCTCGAAGGCCACCACGACCTGATGCGGGACCGCAGTCGTGAGCGCCGCGAGGAACGCCGCGAGGAGCGGGACCGGCGGCGGCGCCGGGAGTACTGACCCCTGCCCCTCCCGGAAAGATCACAGCTCCGCCGGTGCCGCGCCCCTCAGGTCGTCCAGGTCGACGGCCGCGGCCATGCGTGCGTAGCCCTTGTCGCTGGGGTGGAGGTGGTCGCCGGAGTCGTAGTCGGGGCGGAACTTGCGGGGGTTGTAGGGGTCGCGGACGGCCTTGTCGAAGTCGGCCACGGCGTCGTAGACCTTGCCCGAGCGGATCTCCGCGTTGATCTGCCGGCGTACGGACTCGCGGGCGTCGGTGTAGCCGCGGTGGCCGCCGAAGGGCATGAGGGTCGCGCCGATGACCTTGATGCCGCGGGCGTGGGCCTGGTGGACCAGGGTGCGCAGGCCGTCGAGGATGGCGTCGGGGTCGGCCAGTTGGGGGTTGCGGAGGATGTCGTTGATGCCGAGGTCGATGATCACGACCTTGACGTTCGTGCGGCCGAGGACGTCCCGGGCGAAGCGGGCGACTCCGGCTTGGTTCTCCGCGGGGAGGCCGAGGCCGTCGACGAGGACCTGGTTTCCGCCGATTCCCTGGTTGACGACGCTGTAGCGGGGCACGTCCCGGCCCGCCTCGATCGCCGAGCGCAGCCGCCGGGACAGGAGGTCGGTCCAGCGGTGGTTGGCGTTCTCGGTGGAGCCGACGCCGTCGGTGAGCGAGTCGCCGAAGGCGACGACGGTGCCCTCGGCCTCGTCGCTGAGCACGTCCAGCGCGGTCAGGTAGCGCCAGTACTCGGTCTGCTCGGCGTACGCGGTCCCGGTCGGGTCCTCGGTGCGGTCGCCTTCGGCGGCGTACGAGATCTGGCGGGCGCGCGGGTGGTAGGTGACCGGGCCGGACAGGGTGGGGGAGTAGGTGGTGACCAGGACGTCGCCGCCCGCCGGGATGCGCAGGACGACGGCGTCGCTGAGCACCTGCTGCCCGGCCGGGACGATGACGAGGGTGTTGCCGCCGAAGGTCAGGCGCCGCATGGTCTGCGCGGCGGCCTCGGCGGTTCCGGCACCGGCCGCGAGGGCGATCGACGCGTGGGTGATGGTCAGCGGCGACTGGCCGTAGAGATTGGACAGCGTGACGCGGGCACTCGTACCGCCGATGCTCGCGTGGACGACGTTGCGCACCGAGCGGCCCGCCATGCCGTCGGTCTCGGTGCCGGGCTCGCCGCCGACCGGGGAGGCGGACCAGGTGCCGACCCAGACGCCGGTGGAGGCGGGGGCGGCCGAGTTGTGGGGGGCGCGTCCGCCGGCCAGCGTGGTGCGCTGATTCGTACCGTCGTCGGTTGCCACTCCGACGTAGATGGCGGCGGACAGGGCCACGATCATGGAGAGGATCGCGGCGAGCAGGGCGTATCCATGACGCCGGGTCATGCGGTGGTGTTCTCCTCGGGCGATGGGAGCCCGAGGCTCCGATCTGATGAGCCCATGATGAGTCATGGGCTGGGGAAAACTGGCAGGTCCCCGCCGCGTTCCCCCGACCGGACAGACGCCGGGAACTCTTGTTCCGTTCCAGGAGTCGGTCAGGAAGGGACAATGTGTGAGGGATCACCGAACGGGTGGAGCGGATGGAACGTACGGAAACGGGATCAACCGGTGCCGAAGGGCAGCATGCCCGCCCCGGCGCCTTCACGAACCGCGCCATGAACACGTTCAGCGAGGCCGACGAGGAGAAACAGCGCGGCGTACGTCGGATGAAGCTCACCGCGACCGGGATGCTGCTGTTCGTGGCGCTGGTGTACGTCCTCACCAAGTGGGCTTCCCACCAGGGCGCCGGCACCTGGGCGGGCTATGTCGCCGCGGCCGCCGAGGCCGGCATGGTCGGCGCGATGGCCGACTGGTTCGCGGTCACCGCCCTCTTCCGGCACCCGCTGGGCCTGCCCATCCCGCACACCGCGATCATCCCCACCAAGAAGGACCAGTTGGGGGTGTCGCTGGGCGAGTTCGTCGGGGAGAACTTCCTCTCCGAGGACGTCGTACGACAGCGGCTGCGCGCCGTCGGCATCGGCAGCCGGCTCGGCGCGTGGCTGGCGGACCCCGAGCACGCGGACCGGGTGACGGCGGAACTGTCGGCCGCGCTCAGGGGCGCGCTGACCGTCCTGCGCGACTCGGACGTCCAGGCCGTGGTCGGCGAGGCGATCACGAGAAGGGCCGACGCGCAGGAGATCGCGCCCGGCATAGGCAAGATGCTGGAGAAGGTCGTCGCGGACGGCGGCCACCGTCGTGCCGTCGACCTGATCGTCTCCCGCGCGCACGACTGGCTGATCCTGCACAGCGACTCCGTCATGGACGCCGTACAGGGCGGGGCGCCCGGCTGGACCCCGAGGTTCGTCGACAAGCGGGTCGGCGAACGTGTCTACAAGGAACTGCTGCGCTTCTGCGCCGAGATGCGGGACATGCCCTCCCACCCCGCCCGCGGCGCCCTCGACCGCTTCCTCACCGACTTCGCCTCCGACCTCCAGTCCGACACCGACACGCGCACGCGGGTCGAGCGGCTCAAGGGCGAGGTGCTGGGCCGCGGCGAGGTCCAGGACCTGATCGCCTCGGCCTGGACCGCCGTACGATCCATGATCGTCTCGGCCGCCGAGGACGAGCGCAGCGAGCTGCGCCTGCGGGTGCGGGCCTCCCTGTTGTCCCTGGGCGCGCGGATGGCCGCCGAACCGAAGATCCAGGGCAAGGTCGACGGCTGGGTGGAGGGTGCGGCGGTGTACGTCGTCACCACCTACCGCAAGGAGATCACCTCCCTGATCACCGACACCGTGGCGGGCTGGGACGCCGAGCACACGACGAAGAAGATCGAGGCGAACATCGGCCGTGACCTCCAGTTCATCCGCATCAACGGCACGGTGGTCGGTTCGCTGGTCGGGTTGTTGATCTACACGGTGTCGCGGGCGCTGGGGGCGTAGCCGCGTCGGTCCAGGGCACTCGATCCGGGTTCTCGCTCGATGAGGAGGGAGCCCATGACCACCGCGCAGGCCGAGACCGGCCGAACCGTGACGACCGACATCCCCGCCCGCCTCGACCGCCTCCCATGGTCGCGCTGGCACTGGACGATCGTGATCGGTCTCGGCACCGTGTGGATCCTCGACGGCCTCGAAGTCACCGTCGTCGGCAACATCGCCGGGCGCCTGTCCGAGCCCGGCAGCGGACTGCCCATCACCTCCGGCCAGGTCACCGGCATCGCCGCCGCGCTCTACGTGGCCGGTGCCTGCTTAGGCGCCCTGTTCTGGGGCCGCCTGACCGACGTCTGGGGCCGCAAAAAGCTCTTCATGATCACCCTCGCGGTGTATCTCGCGGCGACCGCGCTCACCTCGATCGCCTTCGACACCTGGTGGTTCTTCGCCTTCCGCTTCCTGACCGGCTTCGGCATCGGCGGCGAGTACGCGGCCATCAACTCCGCGATAGACGAACTGATCCCGGCCCAGTACCGCGGCCGCGTCGACCTCATGATCAACGGCAGCTTCTGGCTGGGCGCGGTCGGCGGCTCGCTGCTGTCGATCGTCGCGCTGAACACCGCCATCTTCCCGGCGAACGTCGGCTGGCGGCTGACCTTCGCCCTGGGCGCCGTCCTCGCCCTGGTGATCCTCCTCGTACGACGCCACGTCCCGGAGAGCCCACGGTGGCTGCTGATCCACGGCAGGGACGAGGAGGCGGAACGGATCGTCTCCTCGATCGAGCAGCGCGTCGAGGCCGAGCGAGAGGAACCGCTGCCGCGGCCCGAGGGCGAGATCACCATCCACCAGCGCCGCAGCGTCACCTTCCTGGAGATCGGCCGCACCGTCTTCTCCGACTACCGCAGGCGGGCGATCCTCGGCTTCTCCCTCTTCATCGGCCAGGCCTTCCTCTACAACGCGATCACCTTCGGCTTCGGCGCGATCCTGACGACCTTCTACGACGTCCCGACCGGCGACACCGGCTACTACTTCGCCGTCATCGCCGTCGGCAACTTCTGCGGCCCGCTGCTGCTCGGCAAGCTCTTCGACACGGTCGGCCGCAAGGTGATGATCTCCTCGACCTACCTGCTCTCGGGTCTGCTGCTCTTCGGCACGGCCTGGCTCTTCGACCGCGGTTCCCTGAGCGCGAGCACGCTGACCGCCTGCTGGTGCGCGGTGCTGTTCTTCGCCTCCGCGGGCGCGTCGAGCGCGTACCTGACGGTCTCCGAGGTCTTCCCGATGGAGACCCGGGCCATGTCCATCGCCTTCTTCTACGCCATCGGCACCGCCGCCGGCGGCATCAGCGGCCCCATCCTCTTCGCCGACCTCACCGGCACCGGCAAGGTCGGCGACACGGTCCTCGCCTTCCAGATCGGCGCGGCACTGATGTGCGCGGCCGGCCTGGTCGCGGCGCTCCTCGCGGTACGAGCGGAACGCCGCTCCCTGGAGGACATCGCCACGCCGCTTACAGCGTCAGCGACGTCAGCGACCTCAGTGGTGACGGAGAAGGGGCCGGGGGTGTCGGGGCCGGAGTCGCGGAGGGCTACGGCGTAGGAGTGAGGGTGCGGAGTGCTACGGCGCAGGGGTGAGGGTGCGGGCAGTCGTTCTCGCCCCCGCCGCCCCTTCCGTGGCTGACAGCGGCGAGGCCATCACGGATCTGGCCGTGCTGCGCGACCAGGGCGAGGTGTACGGCCCCATCGCCTTGACACCGACTGCCTGGCGGCTGCCGGCCGTCGTCGACCAACGCGTACTGGACCGTCTGCACACAGCCCACGCTCCGCACCTTCTTCTCGGTCGGATACGCGGTCGCAGAGCCGGTCCGCCGCGCGATCCGGGCCCTGCCCGAGCAGGTCTGGCACCCCGCTCTGGACCAGAACGGCACCCCTCCGCGAGTCCGCCGAGGTCGCCGAACCGACCGGCATGGCCGACTTGCCTGCCACCCGGCCGGCACTCGCGGCACCGTCCGCCGCGAACGTCCCCGCCCCAACTGAAACAGCGAGGCTAGGAGATCGTCCAGAGCGTCAGCTGGGTGACGTAGTCGGGCCTGACTTCGTGGGGCACCACGTCGGTGATCTTCAGCATGGCGAGCTTTCCGTCCGAGGTGACGGTGCACAGGACGGTGCCCTTGGTGAGGTCCGTCGTGAGTGCCTTGCCCTGGATCTCGGTCGCGAGGGCGTTGGTCTCGGTCGCGGACTTGCAGTCCTCCGGTGTGGTGCCGGTGCTCTTGCCCGTCGTGGTCAGGAACTTGAGCTCGGAGACGCCGCTCCAGTGCGAGTACTTCAGCTCGATTTCCGGTGGGTTCTCGGAGACGCCCTGCCAGTCCGACAGCGGGTCGGCCTTCGGGACGTCCAGGTCGATGCGGGTGTAGGCGAAGTCCTGCGGTGCCCGGAGCGTGAACGCCTTGTTCTTGAAGACCGCCGTGTACGTGGCTTTGCCGCCCGCCTTGGCGGCGGCGGACTTCGACGCGCCCGGCGCCGGGCTGCTCGCCGTGCCCCCCTTCGCCCCGTCGGTGCCCTTTCCGTCGGGGCGGGTGAGCGACCAGGTGACCCCCGCCGTAACGGCCACGGCCACGAGGACGGCAAGGGCGGTCAGCCCGGTCCGTCGACGCGCGGGCGCCGACGGTGACATCGGCGCCGGGGGCGGGGTCGGTGCGGCCGTCGCGTGTCGCGGTGGATGGGTGGTCGGTGGTGCCGTCGGTGCCCCGAGGCCCGTGGCCGTCGACGCGTACGCGGGCGCAGGCGGGTGTTCGGCGGCCCGTTCGCGGCGGGCGATCTCGGCCGCGATCGGCTCCGGCAGCCAGCCGGTGAAGTCCTGCAACCTCCGCCCACTGGCCCGCTCGCACACCTCGGCCAGCTCGCCCGGCGTGGGCCGGGCGGCGGGATCGGCGGAGAGGCACTGCTCCAGAATGCCCTGCAGTGGTTCCGGGTAGCCGGACAGGCTCGGCGGGCGAAGTTCGGTGTTGGCGATCTTGGTCGCGAGTGTGATGGCCCCGCCGTCGCCGTACGGGTGGCGGCCGGTCGCCGCGACCGCCGCGACCAGGCCCAGCGAGAAGACGTCGGTGGCCGGGCCGAGTGGCTGCCCGTCTGCGTGCTCGGGCGACATGAACTGCGGGGTTCCGATCAGCCCGCCGCTGCGGGTGAGCTGCGTGGCGTCCGCCGCCCGCGCGATACCGAAGTCGATCACCGAGGGGCCCTGGGTCCCGAGCAGGATGTTGCTCGGCTTCAGGTCGCGGTGGATCACTCCGGCCGCATGCACAGCGCGCAGCGCCTCTGCCGCGCACCCCATCAGCTGGAGGACCGTCGGTAGCGGCAGCGGCCCGTACGTCGCGAGCGCGACGTCCAGCGGTACGGCCGGTACGAAGGCGGTCGCGAGCCACGGCACGGCACCGGTCGTGTCGTGGTCCACCACCGGCACCAGGTGGTATCCCTGCACCTGCCGTGCGGACCGGGCCTCCTGCTCGAAGCGGCGGCGGAACTCCTCGTCCTGCGCGTACTCGCGGCGGATCACCTTCAGGGCGACGGGCTGGTTGCCCCGCGTGCGAGAGAGGTAGACCGTCCCCATGCCGCCCTCGCCGATCCTGGCGAGCAACCGGTATCCGGTGACCTCGCGCGGATCGTCGGAGCGCATCGGCTGCAAGTAGGCCGTGTCATCAGAGGTGTTGATGCGATCACTCTCCCGCGGAAGCGCCGTCGCGGGAATACTAGGTGATCGCGTGAAGGTCGAGTGGATTCCCAGGCAAACCACTACTGCCATATTCTCGCCGCAACTTGACGGTGACTCAGTCCCGCCGACACCCCGATCGCGGAGGGTTCATGGAGCGCAATCTGGCTGCTACGGCTGACCGGGCCGATTACCTCGTCGACCTCTCCAACATCGCACGCCAGACCTCGATCGGTGGTCCCGGTGACCGTTCGCTGCACCGTCTCCGTCTGGTGATCGAGGGCCTGGTCCGGCTCACCGGAGACCCGGACGTCTCCGTCTACCTGATCGCCGACAACAGCCTGCTGGGCGGACAGAAGCAGTTCACCGATCCGGCCGACGCCCGCCTGCTGCGCCGCTGGGTCGAGGCCGGGCTGGTCGAGGAGGTCGCCGACGCCGACGACCGGGTGCTCGAGATCGCCGGCATGACCGGCATCCAGGTCGTCACCGGCGACTACTACGTCCCCTATCGCAACGATTACCCCTGGATCCAGGGCAACACCTGGCAGTTCCTGCTGCCCGAGCCCGGCCGCAAGGGGTCGGTCCGGCTGGTCCCGCTCGACATGGGAGTCCGTACCCAGGCCGAGATCTCTCGCAAGATGGAGCTCTCGGTCCTCAAGAAGCAGGGCCTGCTGACCCCGGCCCAGAAGCCGCTGATCGACGTGGTCGCCCGGTCCTGGCGTTGCCCGGAGGCCCGCTGCTCGCTCTACAGCGTCCGCAGCGGCGGGCGGATCCTGCTGCCCCGGATGCGACGGGGCACCCCCACCTGCGAGCTGCATGGAACGCCGCTGCTGGACGACGGCCCACGGCCCGGCGCGGCCCAGCTGAAGGCCGTCATCGACGGCAACTGCGCGGCCCGCTACACGCTCGACGAGGGCTCGCGGACCGGCATCGGACGGAACCCCGGTGAGGACGGCATCGCGCTGCACGGCCTGCTGACCGCGGAGAGCGCGGCGCGGGTCAGCCGTCGGCATGTGGTGGTCCAGGTCAAGGGCGGATCGGTCGTGGTCCGGGACACCAGCACGTACGGAACGCGGATGCGCAGCGCCGGCAAGCGGGGTGAGCTGGGGACGTGGGAGCAGCTGCCCTCAGAGACCAACCGGCCCTTCCGTCCCGGCGACGAGCTCGAACTCGCCCCGGGTGTGGTGCTCACCCGCAGCGGCCGGCGCTTCCCGGCCGAGCTCGCGGACGCGTGGCGCTCGGCGGCCGTCAGGATGTCAGTCCCGACGGCCGCCGCGGCGGAGACCCGGCTCCGCTGACCCGGACCGACCGACCGCACTTGGAAGGGCACACCGCCGCCCCCAGACCCCCGCTTCGGCCCTGAACGGCCTCGTCCTCAAACGCCGGACGGGCTGAATCAGCCCGTCCGGCGTTTGAGGAGCGGGGTCTGGGGGAGGGCTGGGGGGGAGCCCAGGAGGACGGGAACGGGAAGGGGCGGCGGGGGCGAAAACGACTGCCCGCGGTTCCTACTCGGCCCCGTCCCGCCGCACCCGGTCACGCCGCCGCAGGAACAGCACCCCGCCGGCAACCGCGGTGATACCCGCCGCGGCCGTCCAGCCGACGATGTCGTTGGAACCGGTGGCGGCGAGGTCCCCTTCGGCGTTGGGCGACGCGGAAGCGGAGGGAGACGCGGAGGGCGTCGCCGAAGCCGACGCCCCGGTCTGCGGCCTGGCGTCCGAACCGCCCCCCGCACCGCCGGAGGCAGCCGCACTGGCAACCGGGCTCGGGGAAGCCGACGTATCCGCCGCCCGGTCCCGCGTGAACGCCAGCGTGCCGAAGCCGAGTTGGTCGTACCCACCACTGTTGGGACCGTAGTCCCCGCCACCCCCCTCGGGCGCGGCCTGGGCGGCGATCCGGGTGAGGTACGTGGCGGACAGGCCCCGGCGCTTGGTGTAGTGGTTGGCGATCATGGCCCAGATCGGGCGCTGCATGGCCGGGTCCACCGTGGCGGCGTCGCCGGCGGTCTCCTGGCCGGACCAGCCGTTGATGGCGCCCTTCGCACGGGTGTTGGCGGTGTAGGACACCTCGCCGCCCATGCTCCACTTGGCCACGTACTGGGCGCCCTTGAGGAAGCGGCTGTCGTCGTAGCCGTACAGGTCGAGGCCCTGGTTCCAGGCCATCTCGCAGAAGGTGCCCATGAGGCCGACGCCGAGCAGCGCGTGCCCCTGGTCGCGTCCGGCCTCCAGCCACTCGGCGAGCCCGTCGTCGCGCACCACGGGGATGGCGTTCTTGACCGCGCCCAGTCCCTCGCCGTGCTTGAAGTAGTCGACGGCGCGGGCGACTTGGGCCTTGTCGTCGCAGAAGATGCCGGTGGCCAGGACGCACGCCATGGCGGTGAGGTCCCAGTTGGTCCAGTAGTTGGTGATGACGGCGCCGTTGTGCCTGACCAGGAAGTCGTCGCTGAGCGGTGCGAAGACGGTGCTCAGCATCTCCTGGAACCGGCCGAGCTCGAAGTCGCCGTGGTCACGGACGAGTTCGGCGGCGTTCGCGAACTGGTAGCCGTAGAGCCCGGCGGCGAGGAACCGGTCGGCGCTCCCTTCGAGACTGGTCAGCGTGCCCGACCAGGCGTTGAGGATCGCGACGGCGGTGTCGGCGTACGCGCTGTCACCGCTGACGTGGTAGCGCAGGCCGTTCTGGTAGGCGGCGTGGATGTCGTTGTAGAGGAGCGTGTAGTTCTGCGGGGAGCCCGCCCCTCGATACACGGTCGCCTGCGGGTTGGCCGTCCAGCCGCTCTGCGCGTGGCGGTTGGCGGTCAGTTTGGCGAAGCCGGCGGTGTAGGGGGCGGCGCCCGCCTTCACCTTGGCGGCCATACGTGCCAGATCGGTGCGGGTGTGCAGCAGGCCGGGGTGCGCGTAGGCGGCGCCGGCCGCGGCGGCGGGACTCGGGGCAAGGGTGGTACCGACACCGACACCGACGGCTCCGGCTGCGACGCCTGCGGCCTTGAGCATGCTCCGGCGGCTGATCTCTCGTGTCACGAGCGGCATTCCTCTTCGGTCCTCGGGGGGTGAGTCGCGTTCCTGTGACCCTGTGGCAGGGGACGGTGAGGAGACGTCGAGAAGTGACGACGGATAACGAAAACTGGAGTCTCGTGCCCCAAAGCGACCCCCGAGGCGAGCCGATGGCGAGCTGCCGGCAAACCGTTGGCAAGCCACTGACGAGGAGAGATGCCGGATGACAGTCCGCAGGATCGTCCCCAACATCCAGGTCGAGTCCGAGGAGGCGATGCGTACGAGCAGGGACTTCTACGGCCTGCTCGGCTTCGAGGAGGTCATGAACATGGGCTGGGTGACGACCCTGGCCTCCCCGGCGAACCCGACCGCCCAGATCAGCTTCTTCACCGAGGAACGCACCGGCCCCGTCGTCCCCGACCTGAGCGTGGAGGTCGAGGACGTCGATGCGGCGTACGCGCAGGTGGTGGCGTCCGGCGCGGAGGTCGTACGGGAGCTGCGGGACGAGGAATGGGGCGTACGGCGGTTCTTCGTACGTGATCCGAACGGGCGGGTGGTGAATGTGCTGACCCACCTGACGGACCTGACGGACGTGACGGACTCGGCGTAGTCGCCCCCGCCGCCACCGTGGTCGTGGGTCGGTTCAGGCCTTCCGGTCCGCCACCGCCCACGAGGCCAGACCCACCGCTCCGGCCACCCCGAAGACGGCCGGCCAGGCGCCCACCTTCTTGGCCAGGGGGTGCGACCCGGCGAAGGCGGCGACGTACGCGACCGTCAGTGCTCCCGCCGCCTTCCCGCCCGCCTGCCGGCGCCACTGCTGCGCTGCCGCTGCCCCGGCGACGGCCAGCACGGCCCCGCCCAGCTGCCGCTTCCTGGTCCAGCGGGCCACGCCGTACCCGCCGACGAGACCGCTCGCCGCGACGACGGAGCTGGGAACCTTCGCCATGCCTGCCTCCTGCGCTGTCCGTGTGCCCCGAGGCTAGCGCTCACCGGCCACGACGCCTGTTCCTGAGTCGGGGCTTGTCAAGTTTTCTCCTCCGAGCTATATAAGAAGCCGTAGGGCATCGCACAGACAGCACCTGAGGAAAGGAGTGAACTGTGATGCTCATGCGTACCGACCCCTTCCGCGAGTTCGACCGCCTCGCGCAGCAGGTCCTCGGCTCCACCGCCCGCCCCACCGCGATGACGATGGACGCCTACCGGTCCGGGGACGACTTCGTCGTCCACTTCGACCTCCCCGGCATCGACCCCGAGTCGATCGAGATCGACGTCGAACGCAACGTCCTGAACGTCCGTGCCGAACGCCGTTCCCCCGCCCCCGAGGACGCGGAACTGATCGTCGCCGAACGCCCCACGGGCAGCTTCACCCGGCAGCTCTTCCTCGGCGACACCCTCGACACGGAACGCATCGACGCCTCGTACGACGCCGGTGTCCTGACCCTGCGCATCCCGGTCGCGGATCAGGCCAAGCCGCGTCGCATCCAGATCACGGGCGGCGGCAGCGACCGTAAGCAACTGAACGGCTGACCGAGAGGGAGCCTCTATGACAGTTATGACAGTACTGAGCACGACCCCCAGTACGACGCCGAGCACCACGTTGAGCACCAAGTTGAGCACCAAGTTGAGCGCGCCAAGATGGCCCGAACTGATCGACGCCGTACGGGAGTCCGGCCAGTACGCGACCACTGCGGAGGCCGAGCGTGTCACCCGCATCGTCCTCTCCGCGCTCGGCGGGCACGTCACCGGCGACGAACGCGTCGACCTGGCCCGCGCCCTCCCCGAGGAGGCGGCCCGTGTGGTCGCCTCCCAGATCCCGGTGACCTGCCCCCTGACGGCGTCGGAGTTCGTGGACGCCGTGGCCGGCCGCATCCAGGGGGCCACCTCGGCCACGGCTCGCTGGGACGTCAGCTCGGTCCTGAGCGTCCTGCCGAGCCTGGTCGGCGATGACGTGGTGGACCGCGTTCTGGCCCGGCTCCCGCAGGGCTACGCCCTGTTGTTCGGCCGAGCGGAACTGACACCGGCAGGCTGAACGGGCCGACGGTCGTCAACCTCCCTGCTGGGTTTCGGCTTTCCGGCATCGACGCCGGCACGTGCAAAGCCGAAACCCAGCACGGCGGGATTGACACAACGATCCCGAGCCCCGAAGAGCGCGCCGACAGGACACGAACGCGAGGCCCGACTACCGTGAGGTCGGTCACGAAATCACCCGTTCCGTCCATGTATGGGGGAATAGTGCTCAAGGTCAGCATTGTGGTGCCCGTCTACAACGCGGGTGACTACATCGAGCGTTGCGCACCGTCGCTCCTCCACCAGAGCCTCGGCCGGGACGCGTACGAGATCGTCTACGTCGACGACGGCTCGACCGACGACTCCGGGCAGCGTCTCGACCGGCTGGCCGACCTGCATCCGCACGTGCGCGTGGTCCACCAGGAGAACTCCGGCTGGCCGGGAAAACCCCGCAACGTGGGTGTCCGGACGGCCCGTGGCGAGTACGTCCAGTTCGTCGACCAGGACGACGAACTGACCCCCGAGGCACTCGAACGCCTCTACCGCCTCGCCGCCCGCAACTCCTCGGACATCGTCCTGGGCAAGATCGTCGGCACCATGCAGGGCCCCAGCATCCTCTTCAGGCGCACCGTCGAACAGTGCACGGCCGAGGACGCCCCCCTCATGGAGAGCCTGACGCCCCACAAGATGTTCCGGCGGGAATTCCTCCTCGACGAGGACATCACCTTCCCCGAGGGACCGGTACGCCTCGAGGACCAGATCTTCATGGCCCGCGCGTACGTGCGCGCCAAGAGGGTCTCCATCCTCGGCGACCCCTGCTACGTATGGAACCGCCGCGAAGACGGAGGCAACACCAGCAGCCGCGCGAGCACCCCCGAGACCTACTACGGCCACCTGCGTGCGGTCGTGGAGGCCATCAAGGAGGGCACCGAACCGGGCCCCCTCCAGGACCACCTGCTGCGCCGCTCCTACCGCGTCGAACTCCTGCGCCCGGTCAGCGAACCCCGCGTCCTCCAGCGCACGGGCAGCAGCCGCGAACGGTACTTCGACGTCGTACGCCGCATGGCCCTGGAGTGCTACCCACCGGGCGTACGGGACGGGCTCCCCGCGATCACCAGGCTCAGAGGCCACCTCCTGGAGGAGGGCAACCTGGAGTCCCTGGTCGAACTCGCGCGCCGCACCAAGGAGATCAAGCCCCAGGTCACGGTCGACGCCATCCGCAGGCACAAGGACAGACTCGTCATCAGGACGACGATCGGCATGCTCCGCTCCGACGGCGAACCCCTCACCCTCGTGGAGCGCTACGGCCGTCTCCTCCTGGACCCCGATCTGCTGGCGGACATCAAGGGCGCCGAGGACTGGGAGGTCCCGCACCCGCTCGGCGACGCCCGCGGCGAGATCCTCGTCCACGACGCCGCCCGCAACCTGTGGTGGTTCCCGGACACCGACCTCGCCCCGCGTACCGAGCCGCTCGGCAACGGCCGCCACCGCGTGATCATCACCGGCGAGACCGTCATCGATCCCCTGACCCTGGCCGGCGGCACCGAGATGCCCCCCGGCACACACCTGGTGTGGGCGAACGCCCGACTCCTCGGCGTCGGCCGCCGGGACCGCCTCACCGGCACGCCCTCCTGCCCCGCCGCGTACACGACCGGCAGCCCGGCCCGCCTGGTCATGCCCACCTGGGGCGGCCCCTCCGGCCAACTCCGCCTGTCCGTGGGCCAACCGGGCCACATCTCCGTCCCCCACCACGTCCTCCTGCACGCCACGGCGACCCCGAGCGTCCGCCGCGCCGCCCGCACCCTCGTGCGGCGCCTCCCGAAGGACGTACGCAAGCAGGTTCGTACGCTCGCGCGCCGGGCGGATCCCTGGACGGCGGGCCGGAAGGACTGAACGTCGCCACTTCACACCGGCTCGGGCGGGACCTACCCATGCCTGACGGCGCGACGGCTGCCGGGCCGCTCCTTGGTGTCGTACTCCCGCCGGGCCTGCTCCACGGTGTCCAGGTTGACCGACCACTCGGAGAGTGCGGCGAACATCGGCCCCAGGCTGCGTCCCAGTTCACTGATCTCGTACTCCACCCGCGGCGGAACCTCGGGGTGGTAGGTGCGCACGACGAGCCCGTCGCGTTCCAACTGCCGTAGCCGGTCGGTCAGCACCTTGGGCGTGATGCTGGTGATGCGGCGTTCCAGCTCCACGAACCGATGCCGCCCGTATTCGTGGAGCGCCCACAGAATCGGAGTGGTCCAGCGGCTGAAGACGATGTCGACCACCGGGGCGATCGGGCAGGCCTGCTCGGGGGCGACATCGATACGAGCCGCCGGATTCGTGTGCTGAGTCACAGTGGGCCTTCCTGTCCAATACTTTCCCCTAGGTACCTACTATCCCCATGCCGGTAGCTTCCGTTGGGCGAACACGGATTCGACAACGGGAGCGAACATGATTGTGGTGACCGGAGCCACGGGCAACGTCGGACGGCCGCTGGTACGGGCGCTCGTCACGGCCGGCGAACAGGTGACGGCGGTATCGCGAGGCATCTCCGCGCAGAACCTGCCGGACTTGCCGGCGGAGGTACGGCACTATCAGGCCGACCTGGCGAAGCTGACCGATCTGGCGAGCCTCGCCCCCGCGCTCGACGGCGCCGACGCGCTGTTCCTGCTGACCTCGGGCGACTTCGTATCAGCCGGTGGCAGCGTCAGCGACGTCCTCGATGTCGCGCGGGCCGCCGGGATCCGCCGGGTGGTCCTGCTGTCCTCCCAGGGCGTCGCCACGGGCAGCCACCCCACGACACTGGAGGACACCGTCACGCAGTCGGACCTCGAATGGACCCTGCTGCGGCCGGGAGGCTTCGACTCCAACACCTTGCAGTGGGCCGACATGGTCCGCACCCGACGGACGGTGGCGGCGCCCTTCGGCGACGTCGCCCTGCCGACCATCGACCCGACCGACATAGCCGAGGTCGCCGCCGCGGCACTACTGGACACCGGCCACGCCGGCAACGCCTACGAGCTGACCGGCCCGGTCGCGATCTCACCCCGCCAACAAGCGTCCGCGATCGCCAACGCGCTGGGGGAGCCGGTGCGGTTCGTCGAGCAGAGCCGGGCGGAAGCCCGCGCCCAGATGCTGCGGTTCATGCCCGAGCCGGTGGTCGAGGCCACGCTCGGCATCCTGGGCACACCGAAACCCGCCGAGCAGCGGGTGAGCCCTGACGTCGAGCGGATCCTCGGCCGGGCGCCTCGCACGTTCGGCGCGTGGGCTGCGCGCAATGTGGCGGCCTTCAAGTAGGCCCTGGGCTCTCTTCCTGCTTCAACCGAGCCGCGAGGTCAATGCCCTCCTGTACGGCGGTGTCGAAGTCGGGGTCCTGGTAGAGACGGATCCTGCCTCGGTAGTCGACGATCACCGCGGCGACAGCTTTGAAGTCCGTCTCCGACGACGCCTCCAGCGCAAGCTGAAGATCGCCTTCAAAGGACTCCCGGGCCGCCCGGAAAGCCATGTCCGGAGCGAAGAGCAGCTCGAATGTCGCCGATGGTCTTCAGCGGCGGCGCCGCAGGCTCGGGCATCTCCGAGTCCCCTGCGTTCACGATCGTTGGGTCCTTGCCGGCTGCTGTCTCCTGCATTGAGGCACCTCCGCTCAGAGATCCAACAGTACGATCCGGCCGGTCATCAGCAGGTCGTGGTTCGCGAAGAGTGCGTCGAGGTCGAAGCGCCGTTTGATGTGGGCCGCCCACTTCACGTACGGCAGGTCCGTGTGCGCCTTGACCACGCGGGCGCGGCTCGCTTGCGTGAGAATCCAGCGGGCCTGGGCAGGACGTTGCTGATGGCCGCCGAGATCGTAGGCGAGGCGCCACAGCTCTTCGCCATCGCTGCCCGCGTCGACGACAGTGACGAGCCCGATGTCACCGAGGCAACGCTCGTCGCTGGACTGCGTGGTGTAGGCGACGATGAGACCTTCGAGCGGGAAGACGGTCACGCGGCTGGTCGCGGTCAGCTCGGTGAGGGACAAGGGGCGGGTCCGTTCTGGCACAGGGGGTGGGCGGACCGACCGGGGAGGCCGACCCGCCCAAACCGGGGGATGGATCAGCAGCAGGGACCGTCGCCGCAGCACGCAGGCGGGTTGCAGTCCGCGGCCGTGCCCCACAGCCGCTCGTCGACCTCGAAGCCGGCGGACCTGATCCGGTCCACGACGTCGACCATCAGCCCGCGCGTGCGCACCTTCGAGTTCGGCTGGTGATGCAGGAAGTAGCCGAAGCTCCTCTCGCACCAGTCGGCGTACCAACCGGTGTGCAGGATGAGCGTGTGCCACCCCGGATCGACCTGCTGCGAAGGCGCCATGGCGGCCCCCGCAGCGGACGAGCCCATGACGAAGACCATCGCGAGGGCCTGGTCGACGACACGGTCGGCGACACAGCGCTCCAAGCCGTACTCGTCGGCGCAGAACGCGGCGAGCATGTCGAACTCGGCGTCTGTGACGAGTGATTGGCCGGCGCGGGGTCCGGCGTCAACGGCGGTCGTCATCGGATGCCTCCCTTCGTAGCACTGCCGTTCCTGGGTGGAGTCGGACCCGGTGGGATGTCGGGTCCTGTCGGGGTTGTGTGCAGCACGGATTCACCTCACCGTGGGGTGGACCTTCGGGCAGCCCTCTCCCCGAGTGCCGAATGCCTGTCGTGTGCTCAAGGGAGAGGGGGTTTGCAGACCGCGGCGCGACGTCGTGCGGACAGGCCGCGCGGCGGAAGACGGCCGAGCGGGCGGGTCAGACCAACGTCTGCTGGATGAGCTGCCGGTGGCCGGCGTCGACCAGGTCTCGCACCGCCTGTGGCCTGCACAGGTTGCCGTCGTAGCGAGGCGGAACGACCCAGTACGTTCCGGGCGGCTCCCGGCGATCGATGCGCGGAACGCCGAGATACGTGTCGTCCCGCAGGCACGGCGCGCTGCGGTTGTAGTCCCAGACCAGGCCGGCATGCCACTGGATGAGGGCGTAGTACGTCGGGCCCGCGGTGCGGTTGTCGTGGATGACGGGACCGCGCAGCCGTTCAGACAGAGCCTCGGTCACCACGACCGGGTCCTCCGAGTCCAGAGCGGCGTACACCAGTACCCCCGAGAGCCTTACCGCGGCGAATCGTTGACCAAGAGGTAAAAGCGCTACCCCCTGGTTCGACCACTCCGCCCGCGCCTGCTCCGGCACCGGGTGTGCCCCGGCGAGCCACTCAGAGATCAGTCTGTCCATGTCCGTTGGCGTCGGCACCGTTGCTCCCTCGATCGTGTGCGTCGTTCACATCCACGAGGAAACCGGAATCGACCTGTCGGCCATCAGGACAGAAGTGGGGCAGTTACTCACAGCCGACCGGACAGTTTTACCGAGCATGGGATGCCGGTAGGACTACCGTCGGAGGACCACGTGCGCGAGGGGGCGGAAGTGGGCGGTTCGCGAAATACCTGTCTCGAGGACCTGTTGGCTGAGTTCGGCTATACCCATGAACAGCTCGCAGGTGAGGTCAATCGGGTGGCTGAGCGGCTGTTCGGTGAACCTGCCAACTGCACGGATCGACATGTACGCCGGTGGATCGCAGGCGATGTCCAACGGCCATGGTCTCGGTACCTTCTCCCGCTCCAGGAGATCTTCGGCCGCAGCCCAGAGGCAATGGGGTTCGCACAGCGCAAGTCAACAAAGCCGCTGCCTTCGCCGGTACGACCAGCACCGGTGAAGGGAGTGAGCGGCGTGCAGCGTCGCACCTTCATCGCCGGAGCCCTCGTCACCGCCCTGGGCATCGATCAGACTCCGGGGTACGGCCGTCTTGGTGCCAGCGACATCGACAGAATCCGAAGTACGATCACCCGCCTTGACGCCCACTTCAACGGGCTCGGCGGCGGTGCTCTGGTCGATGTCGCGGCCGACTACCTTTTGCGTCTTGAGTACGCTCTGGATCGCTGCACCTACGGCGAGCGCGTCGAACGTGCGATGCACTGCGCCATGGCCGAGGTCGCAGCGTGCGCGGGGTGGTCGGCCCATGACTGCGGCCAGTACGAGAGGGCCTCCCAACTACGGAGCCGGGCGCTGCAGGCCGCACTCCTGGCACGCGACCCGGTGTTGGTGACCAGGGCTTGGTCTGACCTTGCCGCTCAAGCCGAACACGCAGGACGCCCCGCCGAAGCGGCTCGCATCAACCGCGCCGCGCTGTCCGAACGGCACCTGCGCAGTCAGCCGTTGATCTCCTCACTCTTGAACGCCAGACTTGCAGATTGCCTTGCCCAGACAGGCGATCCGCACGGCATGAGCCGCCACCTCGCGGCCGCCGAGCGTACTTACGACCGCGCAGACCCGACCGGTGCTCCCAGTTGGCTCGCATTCCTCACACCTGCTGAGCTTTCCGGCCTTGGCGCCATCGCCCATCAGAGCGCTGGTCAATACGCCCGCGCAGAGGCACACGCAGTTCAGACACTCGATCTTCTCGATGAACGCTTCACCCGGAACCGCGCTTACTACAACGTGCTGCTCGCGGAACTCCAGCTGGCTCAAGGCGAATACGAAAGGGCAGCGGCCACGGCCGCTGGCCTCCGTACAGTCGGTATCACCAGCAGTCGCATCACCGCCCGCCTCGAACGGGTCACCGCAGCCAGCCGGCCACAGGGAGGACCTACGTGACCACACACACCGAGCTGGAGCTGCGGCACTACGGACATGAGGAGGCGGGTGCGATCCGCGAACTTCTACTGGACATCCACGACGAGGTGTACGAAGCAAGCGACGACCCTCTCGCTGGGCGTGATGCCTTCGCAAAGTTCGTCGACCACTGGTCCGCCAACGAGGTGTTCGCGTGCGGCGTCGCCTACGATCAGGAGCAGCCAGTCGGCTATGCGTACGGCGCCCCGCTGAGCCCGTCCACAACATGGTGGGCCAAGGTCACCCCACCTCTGCCTGATGACTTCACCGCCGAGACAGGGGCCCGCACCTTCGCCCTGTCCGAGCTGATGGTCCGTACACCCTGGCGCGGTACGGGTGCAGCGCGCCGCATCCACGACGATCTCCTAGCTTCTCGCAAGGAGCAGCGGGCCACGCTGCTCGTACACAAGGACCACGTCAAGGTGCGTGCTTTGTATGAGAGCTGGGGGTACGAGACAGTGGGGGAGGCCGTGCCGTTCGACGGAGCACCATTGCTTTGCGCGATGGTGCTCTCCTTGTGATGTCCCCCGGTTAGTACGCGGGATGAGTACTCGATCAACTGGACATCACCTGGTACGCAACGGGCATGGACTGTACGCGAGGTCCGCGGCACGCTGACCCCACACCAGCACCACCCCTGTGTCCGTACCGAGCGGGCTCGTGGTGCGCTGGAGAGGTACCGCGAGGATCACCCCGTCATGGCTGTCGAAGGACACAGTAAGGCGGTTCTCCTTGAGGAGTCCGCAGTTGAGCTGATCGCGGACTTGCTGCACTGGACCGCTGCCCGGGGCCAAGACCCGGATGACGTACTGGACCGGGCCCAGACGCACTATGAGGCCGAGGCGGCTGTCGCCGCCTGAGAGCTGGCCCGCTTGCCTGGTCTCATTGATGTCCTTGCCGCGTCGACAGAGCCGCTTGCAGGAGTGCGGCGGCATCGTCAGGTGCTCCATGCTGGTGGAGCTGGGCCGCTGCCCGCATCACATGAGGATCGGGATTGTCCCGTCCGTAGATGTGGATCAATGTTCCTGCGAGTTCGTCTAGTTGGCCTTCTCGCAAGACGCATACGAGGGCCGCAGTCTCTGCCGGGCTAAGCACTTCTGCGGAGTGGCGCAGCAGGGCCAGAACCCCCTCTTGCCGGCCGCCGTTCTGCAAGGCTTCGGCCTGGCGGGCGACAGTCAGTGCGGCCCGCTTCTCGGGATTACTCTGCTGCCGGTCCCCCCTCCGAGGGGGGACCGGCAGCAGAGCTGCGTCAGCCCGCGCAGCCAAACGGGATCGCTGGCCGGCCCGAATGGCGCGTCGTGCGCTGGTCTTGAGCGTGCGCACCCCCCGAGCTTTTAGTGCCCGCACCTCGCGCTTCAAAGCGGCAGTCCCCTCCCGCAGGGCTGCGGCCTCCTTCCGGACGGCGCTGAGTTCGGCCTGGACCGCGCTGACTTCAACGGCGTTCTCAACTGCCTGTTGCTGTAGCGCCGACACCTCGTCGCGCAACTTCACGCAGTCACCGCAGTGCTCGGCAGCGGCTTCTGAGTGCAGCCTCTCCAGGTCGGTGAGCGTGATGCCCACCTCCTCCACGCCGCCCGCGTCAGCGCGCGCGATCGCGTAGAGATTTCTGACGATGCCTATGTCTGGCAGGTACTCGGCGGTGAGGTATCTGGACAGAGACGTATCCCTGACGTACAGCCGGTCGGCGGCCTGCTCCTGCGTCGGGGCCTTGCCGTCGGGGTTCAAGGCCAGCAGGCGGCAGAGTCTCTGCAGTTCGGTGGCAAGCGCACGTTTCCCTGGAGGAAAGTCACTGCCGAACTGCTTCTTCGTCGTCCAGCCGTAAGGAGTGTTGCTTCCTTTTGCTCGTGGCATGTCACTCACTCATTTCCGGTCTATATGCAGCGAATTAGCCGAAATCGGGCTGCCGCTGGCACGTCTTGTCGACCTCGTGGCCATGTTGGGCGCAGGGTGGGTCAATTGTGCACGACGAAGGGCCAGTTGTGTTCTTGCTGCCTGGTGCGCAAGTGTTCCAGTGGGGACTGATATTCGGTTCTCGGTGGCACACTGTGATCAGCCGCTCGTCGAGCGGGGGGTGGCCAAGACGCCTGTGCCGCTGCGTGAGTTACGTAGTGCGCATACTGCGCCCTTGCCAAAAAAGCGTGCGATTCAATTACAGGAGTGAGCGAATGTCACTGCCGTCCTGGCGGGACGCCGGTATCGGAAGCATGGCTCGGGCTGCACTGTGGCTGGTGCAGGAAGTCGGGGAGGACAATATCTTCACGAAGGCCGAACTGCGCGAGGCGTTCCCGGACGTCGCCCAGATCGACCGGCGCATGCGTGACCTGCGCGACCATGACTGGAAGATCTCGACGAGTCGTGAGGACCCCACGCTCCGTCAACAGGAGCAGCGGTTCGTGGCCCAGGGGGCGGAGGTGTGGATCCCTGGGAAGTCGAAGGCGCCGAAGCACAAGGCGAGCCTCACGGCCACCCAGCGCGCGAAGGTGCTGGATGAGGACGGTTACCTCTGCCGCACCTGCGGTATCGCGGCTGGTGAGTCGTACGAGGAAGGAATCGAGCAGGCGGTGCTCAACGTGGCCCGCCGCAAGGTGATCCAGCCCAACGGAGACACGGCCTACCAGTTGGTCACCGAATGCAAGCGGTGTGGTGCGGGCAGCTCGGGCCGGCAGGCCGATCTGGGGCGCGTCCTGGAACAAGTCGCGGCCCTGTCACCCATGGAGCAGCGGGTGCTTGCTGGCTGGATCGCCGCAGACCGGCGGTCCTTGAGTCCGCTGGACAAGGTTTGGGGGCAGTACCGGACCCTTCCGGAGCCCTCCCGTAAGGCCGTGGCGGATGCGCTCGACGGCGCGAACGACTAAGACAGGACGGAACGGACATGATGCGAGAACTTCCGGCTCCGCCGCGGGCGGACGAGCTGAGCGAACTGATCAAGAAGAAGGTCGCGGAGGCGCAGGCGGCAGGCGGTACCCGCGAGACGGTGACCGTTGAGTGGAACGAGCAGAAGGCGCACGTCGACGTGATCGACCTGCCCCTCAGCAAGCTCTACTTCAACCCCCGAACGCACCGTATCCGGGCCCAGCGGAGCCACGACGCCGCAAAGGACGCGGAGCTGGACCAGAACCCGTGGAGCGCGGAGAGTCAGGACTACCTCCGTTACCTGCTCCAGGCTTCGCCGACCGACACCAATCTGCGCGATGTCGAGTTCGACGCTCTCAAGGACAGCCTCGAAGAGTTCGGACAGAACGACCCTGGGCTGGTCACCCATCAGGGCATCGTGGTCAATGGCAACACCCGGGCAGCCGCCCTGATGCTGCTTGGCGTGCAGTCGATGCGCGTGGGTGTGCTGCCCGAGTCGTTTACCTGGGCGGATATCAACGCCGTGGAGCTGGCCTTGCAGCTCCGCCGGGATCACCGACGCGACTACTCCTACATCAACCGCATCATCGCCATGGAGGAACAGGCGGCCCTTGGGCGCACGCCCGAGCAGATCGCCAAGGAGTTCCGGATCCAGGTCCGGACGTACCACCAGGAACGCTGGATCCTCGCCACGATCCGCGAGCTGATCAAGCGCAGCCAGGAAGCCGGCGGCGACGGACTCCGGCTGGTCGACTGGGAAGGCGCTCAGGAGCGACTCAAGGAACTTCAGCGCTTGTACGTGAAGCTGGAGACGCTTGACCGCGACCAGGCGGAGATCCTCAAGGAACTGCGTCTGGCCGCCATCCTGCTCAACTTCTCCAAGACCGACGTGCGGCACATCAACGAGGACTTCATCAAAGAGGGGCTGGAGCAGAAGCTGCTTTCCGCTGGTCCGGCGCTTGAGGAACGGTCTGAGGCCAAGCCGACGGGAGTCATGATCCCGGGGCTCGGAGTAGAGGTCCCAGCCGTCTCCTCCGCCGTGGCTGACGTGAAGGCACTCAACGACCGTCTGCTGCGTGCCGCCGCTGTCGTACGCAGTGGGAGCGAGGGCCCTGACCTCGGTAACGAGGCGAAGGAGCAAGCGCAGAGCGTTCTGGACGACGCGAAGAAGACCTTTGACGATGCTATTGAGGCCGCTGGCCGCAGTGCCCGGCTGCGCAAGCGTAAGCAGCTCGCGCCGGCCCGGCTCGCGGAGGCGTGCGCCAGCATCGACCAGTGCGTCAGCGATCTGGTACAGGCCCGCACGTCGCGCAGCCTCGACGAAGAAGCTTTCGACGATGCGGTGATCAAGCTCCGTGGCAGTCTGCTGAAGCTCGCCCAGCAGGCCGGCCGCGGTCTGCAGGATCCGGGCGATGGCGTGGCCTGGCTGATGGACGCTGTCGCCACGGGGAGCCGGCAGTGACGAACGCACCGAGTGAAACGTCACTGCACCTGGGGTTCGACGAGACCCACACGCGCGTCGTGCTCCGGACCACTGAGCGCCACCAGCCGGACCTGGTCCAGCTGGCTGCCCGTTTCCGGACGGGCGGCCAGCTCGGCCTGATCAGCGCCTCGGTTGCTCTCGATGACTTCCTGGCCAACCTGCAAGTCCTTGGCGACTGGCCTGATCCCACCGGCGTGGAGTGGTCTTCCGCCCTCAGGAAGCTGGCAACTGGCGTCCTCCAGGACGCGCGGACCGTCGAAACCAGGCTGGCGGGCACGGCTACCGCCGGCGAGGTTGACCCGGATGATGTCCCGAGTCTGCTCGGCGACAACTGGAAAGGTGAGCTGAGCGCCTTCCAGCGGAGGGACATCGCGAAGCTGCTGTCTCTCCAGCATGGCGCCAACTTCAGCGTGCCCGGCGCCGGCAAGACGCGCGTCGCGCTCGCTGTGTACGCCGCTCAGAAGGCCGTCGGTCACGCACGACGGCTCCTGGTCGTCTGTCCGAAGTCGGCCTATGACTCGTGGCGTTTCGAGACCTCGGAGTGCCTGACGCACGCGCTGCGCGTCAACGTGCTGGACGGGTCTCTGGACCAGTGGGCGGAGGTGCTCGTCGTCAACTACGAACGGCTGGACCGCTCGCTGCCGATGCTGACCGCGTGGCTCGCAGCCCAGCCCTCCATGATCATCCTGGATGAGGCGCACCGGATGAAGCTCGGATCCCGGGGCACTTACGGTGCCGCGTGTATGGCCCTTGGGCCACATGCGGACCGGCGCCTGATCCTCACGGGCACGCCGGCTCCCAACGGTTCCAAGGATCTGGAGAACCTTTTGGGCTTCGTGTGGCCGGGGCACGGACAGCAGACCGTCGTGCGCGCCGTGGCCGGGGGAGATCTTCGGCACGCGAGCACGGTGTTGCGTCCCTTGTTCACGCGGACGACCAAGCAGGAACTTGGTCTGCCCCCTGTCGATCTGGGCATCCGCTACGTGGACATGCCGCCCCTGCACGACGAGATTTACAGTTCCCTGGTCAGCGGCATGAGCAACGGGGCGGCCAGGGAAGACCTCAGCGCTCTCGGCAGGACGGCTCTGCGGCTTCTTATGGCCGCCACGAGCCCGGCTCTGCTTCTGGAAGGAGCCACCAAATACGAGCCGCTGGCTTACCAGTTGCCTCCGTTGGAGATCCCCCAGGGCGGTTCCCTGTACTCGATGATGCAGAACCTTCCTGACTACGAGCTGTCACCGAAGTACAAGGAAGCCGTGACGATCATCGCCGAGAATGCGGCGGCCGGACGTAAGACGCTGGTCTGGACGACATTCGTCCGGAGCCTTACGACGCTGGAGCGCATGCTCGAGAAGTTCAGTCCGGCCGTGGTCTACGGAGGGACCCTCGACCGGGAGGAACAGATCCGGCGCTTCCGTGACGATCCGGCCTGCATGGTGCTCATCTCCAACCCGGCGACCCTTGGCGAAGGCATCAGCCTGCACCACCACTGCCATGACGCCGTCTACGTGGACCGTGACTTCATGGCCGGCCGGTTTCTGCAGAGTTTGGATCGTATCCACCGCCTTGGGCTCGCACCCGACACGGAGACGCGGGTGACGGTTCTGGCCGTACGCAATTCCATTGACGAGGTCGTGGCCGCGAGACTGGAGCAGAAGCTGACGTTCATGGGCCAGATCTTGGATGACCCCACAGTTCAGCAGCTTGCTGACCTGGAGGAGGAGCCGTCAGTAGCGGCTGGCTTGGCGCCGAGTGACATTGAAGCGCTGCTGAGCCACCTTGGGGGCAACCGGTAGCTGGCTGCGTGCGTCGGATGCAGCGCACTACGATCGGTACTGTGTCCTCCGAAGTCGATTGGGCAGCCCCGGATGGGTCCTGGGCCTCGTCCGCCGCACGCCGCCGCAACATGCAGGCGATCCGCAGCCGCGATACAAAGCCGGAATGGCTGATCCGGCGTCTGGTGCATGCCCGAGGGCTCCGCTACCGGGTGTCAGCACGCCCCATACCTGACCTTCGCCGTACGGCCGACTTGGTATTCCGTCCGGTGAAGGTGGCGGTATTCGTTGACGGCTGTTACTGGCACGGATGCCCTGAACATTACGTGCCGCCTAGAACGAACTCCGGCTACTGGTCGGAGAAGGTGCTACGTAATGTGAAGCGAGACCGGGAAACGGATCAGAGGCTCAGTGACGAGGGCTGGATCGTGCTCCGCTTCTGGGAGCACGAGCAGTCAGAGGCTTGTGCCGACAAGATTACCGCGACGGTCCTTGAGCGCAGGAGCGGGACTGGCTTCCGCTGAAATAGAGATTTCCATTTGGTGCGGCATGTTATCCAGGGCGGCTGCGCCCGAGGAGTCGACGTCGTATGTGCTGAGAAGTTCTTCCCGGTACTCTGGCCGCAGAACAGCCGCGATTGCGCGGCCTACAGCTTCAGCGACTGGCGGAGGGAAGGCGTTGCCCACCTGTCGGTACTGTGCTGTCTTTTTCCCTTGGAAACGCCAGTTCCGCGGAAATCCCTGGATTATGGCGGCTTGCTCGACGGTGAGCATAGGGCCGTTCTCCCTGAACAAGTCCCGCTCCGGGTCGCACTCGTTCGGGTCGTTGGCCACCCCCATGGCATCAACCCCCATGGCCGCCCAAGCCCTCTTTGCTCTTGTGGGTCCGAGGTCCGCGCCGCCGTGCTTCCTGGATCCGCCCACCAATGTAGGTGCTACGCCACGGCCGGCGGCCGCGGACTTTCTGGCGGCGTCGAGCCAGTCGTTGTAGACATCCTCGCCTGTCCGCTCGTCGGGCTTGGCCGGTTCACCCCACTTATTCTTGTCCCAGTACCGAAGGCACCGTTCCCGCATAGTCTTTCTGAGGCTTTCAGCGACAGTAGCTTCGTCGCCCTTGATTCCCAGCGGCCAGCGGAATTCATTGACGCCGGGCTTTGAGAAATCTTCACGGATTGCGACCAGGATGGCCCTGGGGCGCAGTTGGGGAACGCCGAAATCTTTCGCGTCGAGTCGGCGCCACACCTTTCGCATCTCAAGATCCTGGGCTGCTGATGAAAGCGAAGTGTCAATGCTGGGGACTGTGTAGCCAGCGCGGCGCAGTCGGTCGAGGATCTTTGCCCGATATTCGATGAAAACCTCCGGCGGCTCAAGAATTCCCCGGACATTTTCAATCATGATTGCTTTAGGGGTAAGTTTTTCAATGATATTCAGGGCTGCTGGGAACAGATCGCGCTCATCGTCTGCGCCTAGTCTTTTTCCGGCCAATGAAAAAGGAGGGCAAGGGACGCCGCCTGCGAAGAGGTCGAGAGTCTGGTCTTTGAGATCAAGGACCTTGCATTCGTTTGAATCGAGAAAATCTTTGACGTCCATTGGGGCTAGAGCCTGGGCCTTTTGCGGCGTCCACCCGGGCCAGCGTCCGACATTGGCCCGCAGCGTACTGACCGCGTGCTGGTCCCACTCGACAAGTGCCAAGTGATCAAATCCGGCATTGTGTAGCCCTACGGCCTGCCCACCGGCCCCTGCACAGATCTCGATCGAGGTCAGTGGCGTGGTGAACTGCGGTCGCTTCTGGCCGCTGGGGGGCATGCCGCTCCTTCTGGGGATGAACCATCATGCTGAGGAGAGTCCGTGGTTGTGGACGGTCACTCCGAGCCTAGAGTCTCGCATTTGTCAGGTCTCCTTTGACACCAGTAGGTGACCGGCCGGTACCAGGCCCGCGAGACTAGCCTGGTGGCGCGCAATGCACCGAACAGGCGGCGCTTGCGAAGGGTGCGCAGAAGGGGCGTTGACCGTCCTAGGCGCCCTTGCTCTGGTCGGCCCTGTGACACTCCACGTAGGTCCTCCCCGACCCACACCAACAAACCGCCCCCCGCTGCGGCGGCCAAACCACAGCCCGCCCCCGCGCCGCCAACGTCGTCGCGTACTGCGGCAGCAGCGCCACGTCCCCCGGCGACACCCCCTCCGACGCGGCGAACGCCTCGTAAGACGGCACAGTCCCGGTCACGATGCCCAGGTTCGGCGTCCCCGAAGCCGCCAGCTCTCGCAGCGACGCCTCTATCGTCGCGAGGTGCTCCTCATGCGAGGGGTACTCCTCGGCCAGCGTCGGGTACGCCGAGAGCAGTTCTGTCAGTTCGCTCGTCGGCCAGTGGAGTACCGCCACCGGGAAAGGGCGGGACAGGGCCTCGCGATAGGTGCCGAGTTCTGCTCGCAGTCTCGAGATCTCTGCCGCCAGCTCCGCCGGGTTGTCCGAGCCGAGGGACCACACCCGCTTCGGGTCGTGGAGTTCGTCGAGGGAGACCGGGGAGGAGTGGAGGGTGTCGGCCAGGACGTCCCAGTCGTCGTGGCCTACGCCCAGCATGCGGCGGACCCTGTGGCGGCCGAACAGGAGGGGATGCGTCGAGTACGGGGGCTGCGCGTCCTCCGGGAGCAGCAGTCGTACCCCCTCCGTGAACGTCTCCTGCGCCGCCTCCAGCTCGTCGTGCGCCTCCAGTGCCTCCGCCACGATCACCCACGGGGCCGCGTCGCGCGGGGACGCCGCTCGGACGCCCTCGATGATGGCGCGGGCCTCGGCCTCGTGGCCGTACTCCCAGAGGTTGGACGCCTTGAGGGCCCGTACCAGATACGGGTTCTCAAGGGCCGCCGGCGACGACAGCAGGCGGTCGTAGAGCTTGCTCGCGGCCGGGCGGTCGTCGGCGAGTTCCAGGTGGGCCGCGGCCTGCAGGAGCAGGGCTTCGGCGTCCTCGGGATACAGGCCGGCGGTCCGCTCCAGGCGGGCGGCTTCGGCGGTGTGGTCGACGTTCTCGGCAGGCGTGTCGGGGCGCATGCAGGACACGGTACTGCCGGGCTGTGACAAAGGGAGAGGTATCCCCAGGCCAGCCCGTGGATCTGGAGATCGTCGGGCGGCCCCGGCTTCTCAGTCGTCCCAGAGGTGGATCAGCGTGGTGGATCAGCGTGTCAGTGCGAACGCCGCGAACAGCATGAGGACCACGAAGACCACGCAGAACGTGAGGTGGGAGCGCGGATAATCGTAGCCCTCGGGGGTCTCGCCCGCCTTGATCGCGGTGCTCCACTGCGCGAACAGCTTGCGGGTCGGGAACATGCCGATCGTGAGGCCGATGAGCATGAAGGCGTACATGACGAGCATGGCGGCCAGGGAGTGGCCCATTGCCTGGCCGACGGCGATCATGCCGGCCAGGCACAGAACCCAGATGAACGGATACACCCTCCAGAATTTCTGGGCGGGGATCCATCTCGCCATGGCGGAGCAGTGGACGACGGTGGCTGTGGCCGCCATCAGCCACAGCCACTCTTCGGCAACGGACGCGAGCACTGGCGGGTGTCCTTCCCGGGGTTCCGGCGTCCCCGGGACTCCGGAGGCGTGAACCTCCGTTATAGGGCGCGAATTGAGTCGTGATCAATGGGTGGTCCGGGTGAGGTCTTTGATCCGGATCATCGAGGCGTGTAGGTGGAGGCCGGCGAGGTAGCTGTCCGGGGACTTGTCGTATCGGGTGGCGATGCCTCGCCAGGCCTTGAGCTTGTTGATCAGGCGCTCGAGCGTGTTCCTCACCTTGAGAGGTCGGCATCGTCAGGTGTGGGTGGTGGCCGGTGGGCCGGCGATGGCGGTGAGCCGGAGCTTGGTCTCGTCCTCGCTGCCGGGCACGGCGGTCATGATGACGATTTTGAGCTCGGAGTCGCCGTCGGCCAGTACGTCGCAGTCCACCGTGACCGGGCCCACTGACGGGTGGTCGATCGTCTTGTGGTCCTCGCGGTGTGCGGCCACTTCTCCGGTCGCCCATAGCTCGGCGAACCTCCTGTTGCCCGCGTTCAGGTCGCGGATCAGCGCGGCCAAGCGATTGTCCTGGGGGAAGCGGCCGGTGGCGCGGCGCAGGTCGGAAACGACGGCGGCGTCGGTGGCGTCGCGGTCCGCCTCGGTCACCGGCCACAGCGCGAGGTGGGCGGGGCCGGCGTTCACCGGGAACCTGTCGCGGGCGAAGTTGCGCAGGCGCGGCGGCGAGGCGGAGGGGTCGCCCAGCAGGGCGGCCCACCCACGGTTCCACCACACCAGTTGCCAGTCCGCCGCGAACACGGCAACCGCCACGTCCCCGAGGCGGGCGAGCACCCGTTGCACGCCGGGCGGAAGATGGTCAGAGATCGCGCCGTCCACGGGCGGTACGAGCTGGGCCAGCCGGTACAGGTGGTCCCGCTCTGCGGTGGACAGTTGCAGGGCGCGCGCCAGGGACGCCACCACCGACGCGGAGGGTGTCGTGGCCCGCCCCTGTTCCAGGCGCACGACGTAGTCGACCGATACCCCGGCCAGGTCAGCCAGTTCTTCGCGCCGCAGCCCGGCCGCCCGGCGCCCGCGGGCCGCCGGCAGCCCGGCGGCCGACGGGGGCAGCCGGTCCCGCCATGTGCGGATCATCGCGCCCAGTCCGGTTCCGGGTGTCGTCGACATGATCTCCATCCTCCGGCATCCCCGATCGTGTGTGCGGGCGCGAGGGTGGTACTGGTCTTCCTACCGTCGAAGCGTCCCTGGCCCGCCTCCGTCGTCGGGGCCAGTATCGAACGCATGACGATCACCTTCATCACCGGAGCCAACAAGGGTCTTGGCCGCGAGACCGCCCGCCGCCTGATCGAGTGTGGCCACACCGTGCTCGTCGGAGCCCGCAACCGCGAGCAGGGCGAGGAGGCCGCCGCCGCGCTCGGCGCACGCTACGTCCCCATCGACGTGACCGACGACGCGTCCGTGGCCGCCGCGGCCGCGAACGTCGCCGAACACGAGGGCAGGATCGACGTCCTGATCAACAACGCCGGTGTGCACGGCCCCCTCGGCGATCCCAGCGACCTCACCGCCGCTGACGCCCGCGCCGTCCTCGACGTCAACGTCATCGGCGTGGTCCGCACCACCACCGCGTTCTTGCCGCTGCTGCGCCGCTCGGACGATCCTGTGATCGTCAACGTCAGCAGCGGCATGGGCTCCCTCGCCCTCACCCACGACCCCGACCGGCCCGAGTCGCACGTCATCGCGCCGCTGTACACCTCCTCGAAGGCGGCCCTGACGATGTTGACCACGCAGTACGCCAAGGGGCTCAAGGGCATCCGTGTCAACGCCGCCGACCCCGGCTACACCGCGACCGACCTCAACGGTCACAGCGGCTTCCAGACCGTCACCGAGGGCACGGACGCGATCGTCGCCCTTGCCACCGAGGAGCCCGGCGCCGGCACCGGACGCTTCGTCGCCCGCCATGGCGAGATCGCCTGGTCCTGAAACCGGCCGTGCCGGATCAGCCATTTCAGGTGACGAGGAACCCACGAAGTTGGGGGACGCCCCGTCGACCACGAGCCGAGCTCTACAAGGAGAGGAAGACCGTCGAGCGCCTGATCAACAAGCTCAAGGCGTGGCGGGGCATCGCGACCCGCTACGACGAGACCCATCGCGACCCGCTACGACAAGACCCCGGAAAGCTACCTGGCCGGGCTTCACCTGCGTGCCCTGGTGATCTGGATCAAAGGCCTCACTCGAACCAGCGCCGAGAGCCGCGCAGGTCATCGAGGAACGTAGCTTGCCGGGATCGCAGTTGCGGGCTCTCAGCGGCAGCTGCATTCCCGGATGTCGGGATTTCGGCGGCCCGCTGCCGCCCGGGGAGCGGGGATCGTGCGCCACCGGTGCGGAGCCGGCCCGCGGGCTCAGACGAGGGCGGCGACCAGCAGGGCGAAGGCGGCGACGATGACGGCGACGCGGACGTAGTGCCAGCGGTCCCAACGCGTCATCTGCTCCTTCCAGTCCTCGGGCCGGTTCTCGGGGGTCCACGTCTTGACCCGGTTGTTGATCGGGACCAGCAGCAGGATCGACATGACCACGCTGACGATCAGCAGCGCGCCGGCGGTGACGACGAGGCCGGTGCCGTCGTGGTGCCATCCGGCGATGGCCCAGACCGCGACGAGGGCGAGTGAGCCGATGTACCAGACCGGCATCACGGAGCCGCCCCTCCGGCCTCCGTCGGCGCGGGCGAGTTGGCCGGCGTCCTCGGGGAGTGCGTTGATGATCGGGTTGGTGAAGACGGGGACGGAGAACTCCACCCCCACCATCACGCCGACGACCACGGTGGTGATGACCTGGAGTGCGCTGAGCATGCCGATCCTCCTGTGTCTAGCGTTGCTAGCTTATGAGGCAACGCTAACACTACCGCCGCTCCCTTGTCTAGCGGTGCTAGCATCGAATCATGTCGGTTCAGGAACGCAAGGAGCGCGAACGGGCGGTCCGCGAGCGCCTCATCGTGGCGACGGCTCGCGAACTCGCCGAGCAGCAGGGCTGGGACGCGGTCACCACGCGTCGGCTCGCCGAGCGCATCGAGTACAGCCAACCCGTCCTCTACAGCCACTTCCGCGGCAAGCGCGAGATCATCGGCGCCGTCGCCCTCGAGGGAGCCGCCGAGATGGCCGCGGCGCTGCGGGCCGCGACTTCCGCCGTGGACGACCCGCGCGCCCGTGTCACTGCCCTTGCCCACGCCTACCTCGACTTCGCCGCGAGCAGCCCGGCGGTCTACGATGCGCTGTTCCAGCTCGACGGCGGCCTGGCGTTCGCGCAGGAGGACACCCCCGAGCTGCTGAAGGACGCCTTCGCCGCCCTGCTGGAGAGTCTCGAAGAGGTCGCCGGGGGCGGCGTCCACCCCGGCGTTTTCACCGAGGTGTTCTGGGCGTCCCTGCACGGCTTCGCGACCCTGACCCGGTCGGGCCGGCTGCCACCGGAGTACGCCGAGCGCAGGGTGGAGCTGCTGGTGGACCGGCTCGCAATGGTCTGACACACCGCCCCAGCGGGCACGCGACCGGCGTCCCCGGACCCCGCTGCCTGCCTAGATCGTCACCCCGTCGATCTGCAACGTCTGCACCGCCTTCGCCGCGAACGGCACCGCCACCGACTTGCCGCTCAGCCGCGTGTCCGAGTACGCCGCGTACTTGTCCCCGCCCGTCGTGACGGTGTTCCAGCGGGGGACCAGGCCGCTCGAGCCGCCCGTCACCGTTGTGAAGCGGGAGAGGTCGAAGGTGAGGGTCTGGGCGGAGGTGGATGTGTTCACCGCCACGATCACCAGGCGCCTCGCCGCCGCGTCGTAGGCCGCCGCCGCGTAGCTGACACCCGTGTCGAGGATGCGCATGCCCGGGCGGATGTGGCGGCTGAACTGGGCCATTACGTAGTACTTGGGCTGGACGGTCGTCGGCTGGAGGGTGTTCTGGTTGTACGCGATCATCGCCCAGCCCGTCGAGGGGTCCATGACCTGCCAGTAGACCCAGGCGGTGGGGTGAAGCCAGCGGAAGTCGTAGCAGAGGTTCGAGGCCATGGTGAGGCCGGTGCCGTCGCTGTCGCCCGTCTCCGAGTTCCAGAGCTTCTTGCCGGAGGTCGTGACGACGTCCGTGTAGAGGAGGTCGCGGCGGCCGCCGGAGCCCTGGTAGCCGTGCACGTTCACCTGGCTGACCAGGGCCTTCGTGGAGGAGTTGAAGGAGGCCCAGGTGGAGCGGGCCGTGTCGATGTTCGTCTCGTCGGACGCGGCGATGCGCAGGCCCGTGAGGCCGCGCTTGTCCAACTCGCTGCGCATGTAGGGGAGTACGGCTGCCTGGACCGCCGGGTCCATGTGGCAGCCCTCCTGGGTGCCGGTGGCGGTCCACCAGGAGGCGGCCGGCTCGTTGAAGGGGTCCACCGTCGCGAAGTTCACGCCCCAGTTGTTCCTGGCGTAGAGGGCGGTCGCGGCCAGGTGGGAGGCGTGCTGGCGGTAGTTCCAGGTCTGGAGGTTGTTGCCGCCGCCCGCGGCGCCGGACGGGTTGTGGTTCGCGCACATCCACCACATGGGGGAGTTGGCGAACAGCTCGGTCGTCGCGCCGCGCTGGACCGCCTTCTGCAGCATCGCGCGCTGGTTGGCGTCCGCCGTCCAGTCCCAGGCCGAGGAGGTGGGGTCCTCGTTGTTCCAGTCCTGCCAGAAGCCCTCGATCTGCTTGAAGGCGGGGATGTTGGGCGACGCGACCATCGACTCGCCGCCCACGGTGTTCGAGCTGCACGCGCCGAGGTTGTAGCGGGCGATGTTGAGGCCCAGGCCGGGGAGCGTCGTGCCGTTGTACGTCACCGAGTTGGTGGTGAAGAAGGCGTCCGCGAAGTCGTTGCGGGAACCGAAGACGTTGGCCCACCAGGCCAGGGAGGTGCCCCAGCCCTCCCAAGTGCCGTACGACGTGCCGGGGTTCACGGCGATCGTGGCGTCCGCGTGGGCGGTGCCGGTCGCCAGGGCGCTGCCGAGGAGCGTCCCGCCCGCGGCCGTGAGCAGTGTTCTACGTCGGATCATGGCTTCTCCGATTCGAATCGACGACGGCCCTGAACCGGCGTCGTGGCGGCCTGTCCCGTTCATGCCACGACGAAGCATCGGGTGTTGCGTGTGGGGTTGTCGAGGGGTGTGACGGCCCTTTTCCACAGCCCTTTTCCAAACCTGTGGAGGAAGGGGAAGGAAGGGGGAGGTAACTGTGCGAGGTGCCGAACAGGCCGCCGTCACAAGCGACCTGGAGGTCCGGAGACGTGGACGGGGCTCTGGCTACTTGCGGCCTCGGCCCCTATCGTGCGGGCGGCCGGTGCGGGCGGCCCGGGGGAGGAGGCGGTGCACCGATGCGCGTTCCCGTCGTACGGCACGGCACCCGGCGGCGCCGCGCCCTGGTCCGGCGCCTGGTGTGGACCGGCGGGGAAACCCTCGTCACCGTCGGGGTCGTGCTTCTGCTGTTCGTCGTCCATCAGGTGTGGTGGACCAACCGGGAGGCCAGGGAGGGGGCCGAGCGGGAGGTGCGGGCGCTGGAGCGGGAGTGGGACGTCAGCGGCGCCGAGGGCGACGCCGAGCCCGCCCCGTCACCCACGGCCACGGAGCCTACGGCCATCGAGCCCCGTACGACCGACCCGGCCGCCTCGCCGGAGAGGCCCGCAGGCGCCGACTCCCCCCGCTCCGGCTCCCCCCGCCCCGACTGGTCCCGCGCCTACGCCATCCTCACCATCCCCCGCCTCGACCTCCGCGTCCCCGTCGCCGAAGGGACGAGCAAGGGCGGGGTCCTCAACAAGGGGTACGTCGGCCACTACGCCGGCACCCAACAGCCCGGCCAGGCCGGGAACTTCGCGCTCGCCGGGCACCGCAACACGCACGGCGAGCCCTTCCGGTACATCAACCGGCTCCGGCCGAAGGACACCGTCGAGGTCGAGACCCGGAGCGCGGTCTACACGTACGCCGTCGACGCCACGCTTCCGCAGACCTCGGCCGGTGACGGCGGCGTGATCCGGCCCGTCCCGCGCTCCGCCGTCCGTCCCGCCTACGGCTACAGCGACCCCGGGTACTACCTCACGCTCACCACCTGCACCCCGGAGTACACCTCCAAGTACCGGCTGGTGGTCTGGGGCAAGCTCATCTCCATGCGGCCCCGCTAGGCCATTGCCAGACCATTGCTGGACCACTGCTGGGCCACCGCCAGGCAACCGCTGGGCCGGGGCACCAGGAAGGACTCACGCCCGCTCCCGGGCCACCCCCACACCCACCGCCGCCACCAGCGCCAGCCCCGCCGACACCACCATCGCGATGTCGGCCCCGTGCGCCAGCCCGGCGATCCCGCCGCCGCCCGTCGACGTCGCGAGGGCGATGGTGAGGGCGACTCCGGCGCAGGAGCCGATGTAGCGGAACGTCTGCTGTGCTCCCGAGCCCATCGCCGCCCGCCCGGCCGGCACCGACTCCACGGCGAGCAGCGGCAGCGCGGCGTTCAGCAGGCCGCTGCCCACTCCGGCGATCACGAGGCCGGGCAGCAGGCGGGGCCAGGAGCCCGCGTCGAGGGCGCCGAGCATGGTGAGGGTGCCGGCGGCGTGCAGGACGAAACCGAGGGCCAGTTGCAGGCGATGGGGGACGCGGCCGGCCAGTCGCCGCGCCTGCAGGGCGACCGCGAACGACAGGCCCGACCAGAGCAGGAACAGCCATGCCGTGTCCATCGCGGACAGTCCGAGGGTCTGTTGCAGCAGCGCCGGCAGGAAGCTGAACAGGCCGATCACGGCGAGGCCGGTGAAGAGGCCGCCGAGGGAGGAGGCGAGGAAGCGGGGGCTGCGGAAGAGACCGAGGTCGATCATCGGCGTACGGATGCGTCGCTCCACGACGGCGAAGAGCCCCAGCAGGAGGACGGCCGCCAGCAGCAACAGGCCCACCGGGGCGCGCAGCCAGCCGTCCCGGCCCAGGGTCAGGGCCGCCACGAGCGCGACCAGCGCCAGTCCGAAGGTCACCGCGCCGAGGAGGTCGGGGCGGCCGCCGCGCGGGGCGCGGGACTCGGTCAGCGTGCGGGCCGCCAGGGCCGCCACGATCAGCGAGGCCGCGCCCAGGACGCCGTATGCCACCCGCCAGTTCGGTATCGCCCCGGTGACGACCGGACCGAGCGCGATGCCGCCGCTCACGAACGCGCCCCACACCCCGGTGGCCCGGAGTCTCGCGGTCGGCGTCGGGTGCGCGTGGACGATCAGGCCGAGGCTGCTCGCGAGGAGGGCCGCGCTGGCCGCGCCCTGGGCGACCCGGGCCAGGGTGAACAGCCAGGTCGTGGAGGCGAGGGCGCCGAGGGCGGTGGTGATGCCGAGGGCGAGGGTGCCGGAGACGAAGAGCCGGCGGCGGCCGTAGTCGTCGGCGAGGGTGCCGGCGACCAGGAGGAGCGCGGCCAGGCCCAGCGGGGTGCCGTTCAGGAGCCATGCCTGGGCGGACAGCGGGGTGTGCAGGGCGGCGGCGGTCTCGGGGAGGGTGACCATCGGCGCGGTGTACGTCATCAGGGCGACGGCGGTGGCGGCGCTGGTGAGGGCCAGGGTGGCGGCGGGGCGTGGGGGCACCTCCGGTTCGGGTGCGGTGCGGGGAGCCTCGATGTCGACGAGGGTTCGTTCACTGAACCTGGCCATGCGACGTACCGTAGCAGCATCGGTTCGTTCATTGAACCAACCCCTCGCAAAGTGGTTACAGTGGACGCCATGGCACTGGGCAAGGACTACGTGACACAGGAGTGCTCGATCGCCCGCGCGCTCGAGATCGTCGGCGAGCGGTGGACGCTCCTGGTGATCCGCGACGCGCTCTACGGCGTCCGCCGCTACAAGGACTTCCTCGTCCACCTCGGCATCCCGCGCGCCGTCCTGGCCGACCGCCTCCACACACTCACCGCCGCGGGGATCCTGGAGAAGCGCCGCTATCAGGAGTCGCCGCCGCGCGACGAGTACGTCGTCACCGCCCGCGCCATCGCGCTGTGGCCCACCGTGCGCTCGCTCGGCCTGTGGGGTCGCGAGCACTTCTCCGCGGCCCAGCTGCGCTACTTCCGGCACGCGGACTGCGGCACGGAACTCGGCCCGTACGGCGAATGCCCCGCCTGCGCGACCGTCGTACCGGTCGAGGACGTCCTCATGGAGCCGGGCCCCGGACTCGATCCGGACCCGGCGGATCCGGTCAGCCGGGCGCTGCTGAAGCCCAGGCGGCTGTTGCAGCCTGTCCTGGTCGATCAGGTATAACCAGTCGATCAGGTATAACCAAGGGCAGGACGAGTAGAGCCAGCAGACGTGAGATGCAGACGTGAGAGGGGAGGGCCGAGCGTGATCCGTACGGTGTCGAAGCTTCGCCCCGCCGCCCTCCTGCTGATCCTCTTCCTCGACGTCGTGCTGCTCGACGCCGGCAGCCTCTCCGCCACCGTCGCGCTCGCCGCGACCGCCGCGGCCGGCTCCGCGTTCGCCGTCTGCTCGCTCGTCGCCTCGCGCTCCGCGCTCGCCGTCCCGCCCACCAGGGTGCGTACGGCCATCCGCGACCGTGACCTCCGTACGGCGTTCCTGCCCCAACGCGACCCCGACGCCAGGGGACGCACCCGCCCCCGAGCGCCGGGACACGCCCTCCCGGCGACCGTCGCGTGGGGCCTGCCGTAAGGCAGCAGGGCAGTAAGGCCGTAGGGCAGTAAGGCCGTAGGCCAGTAAGGCCGTAGGGCACCTCTTACGAGTCCGACCCCGCGCGGGTCGTCATGCCGACTCACTCCTCACCCCGGCACGACGAGACCCTCGGAGGGCTCACCCATGTCCGTTTTCGCCGATCTGGTCCGGCACCTCGCCGACCTGCTCCAGCCGCTGTTCGGAGCCACCGCGGCCGCCGCCGCGATCGTCCTGATCACCGCGTTCGTACGACTCCTCGTGCATCCCCTGTCCCGGGCCGCCGCGCGCGGACAGAAGGCCCGGGCCGCGCTCCAGCCGAAGGTCGCGGAGCTGAAGAAGAAGCACGGGAAGGACCCCCAGAAGCTTCAGAAGGCCGTGATGGAGCTGCACGCCGAGGAGAAGGTGTCGCCGCTGTCGGGCTGTATGCCGAGCCTGTTCCAGCTGCCCGCGTTCTTCCTGCTCTACCACACGTTCTCCAACACGCAGATCGGCGGACAGGCCAACGAGCTCCTCTCCCACCAGCTGTTCGCCGCGCCCCTCGGCGAGCGCTGGGCCGACGCGCTCGGCGACGGCGGGATGTTCGGGGCTCCCGGGCTCGTGTACGTCGGGCTGTTCGTGTTCGTCGCCGTGGTGGCCGTGTTCAATTTTCGCCGTACGAAGCGGATGATGGCCGCGAATCCGGCGATGCCGGTGGGGAACGGGGACCAGCCGGTGCCCGGGATGGGTGCGATGACCAAGGTCATGCCGTTCATGTCCTTCTTCACACTCGTCACCGTGGCGGTGGTGCCGCTCGCCGCCGCGCTGTACGTGGTGACCAGTACGACGTGGAGTGCGGTGGAGCGGGCGGTGCTGTACCGCTGACCAGCAGGGGACCGAGGTGGTGACGGTCCAGTCCGTGAACCGGGTATTGCGGACTGGACGCCGACCTTGGACGATCGACCAGTCATCCGATGGCTGCACCCGTCGGACGACGACCCCGCGATCGAGGGAGATTGTGATCATGAAGCTGCTGCGAGTCGGTACGGCGGGATCGGAGCGGCCCGCGCTGCTCGACGCCGAGGGCACCCTGCGGGACCTGTCCGGCGTGGTACCCGACATCGACGGACCGCTGCTCGCCGACGACGCGGCGCTCGGCCGGATCCGTGCCGCCGTCGACGCGGGTTCGCTGCCCGCACTGGACGCCACCGGGCTGCGGGTCGGACCGCCGCTCGCACGGATCGGCAAGATCGTGTGCATCGGGCTGAACTACCACGACCACGCCCGCGAGACCGGGGCCGAGCCGCCCGCCGAGCCGGTCATCTTCTTCAAGGCCGCGGACACGGTGGTCGGGCCCTACGACACGGTGCTGGTCCCTCGCGGGTCGGTGAAGACCGACTGGGAGGTCGAACTGGCGGTCGTCATCGGGCGTACGGCTCGGTATGCGGAGTCCGTGGAGGAGGCGCTGGGGTGTGTCGCCGGGTACGCCGTCGCGCACGACGTGTCCGAGCGGGAGTTCCAGATCGAGCGGGGCGGGACCTGGGACAAGGGGAAGAACTGCGAGACCTTCAACCCGCTGGGGCCGTGGCTGGTGACGGCGGACGAGGTGCCGGATCCGCAGGATCTGTCGCTGAAGCTGTGGGTGAACGGGGAGCTGAAGCAGGACGGTACGACCGCCGAGCAGATCTTCCCCGTGGGAGAAGTCGTGCGGTACGTCAGCCAGTTCATGACCTTGTATCCCGGTGACGTGATCAACACGGGGACGCCGGCGGGGGTCGCACTCGGGGCGCCCGAGCCGAAGCCGTTCCTCCGTGCCGGGGATGTGGTGGAGCTGGAGATCGAAGGGCTCGGTCGGCAGCGGCAGGAGTTCAAGGACGCGTAAACGCTCCGCTGGGAGGGCCGGGGACTGCGGTTGTTCGGCGGCTGCGGGCCGTCCGTGGCTGGTCGCGCCCACGCGGCGGAGCCGCATATGTCACAGCCCCGCGCCCCTGAGAAGTCGGTCAGCTCACGCCAGTAGGGAAGCCAGGCTCTGCCATGCCTTGCGCGGCAGGGCATCCCTCGGCTCGCCGTTCACCACCTGTAGTGCCACATGGTCCGCGCCCGCCTCGAAGAACGCGTCGATGCGGGTGCGGATCGTCGTCTCGTCGCCCCAGGCGAACAGGGCGTCGATCAGGCGGTCGCTGCCGTCGTCTGCGAGGTCGTCCTCCGTGAAGCCGTGGCGCAGGAAGTTGTTGGTGTAGTTCGGCAGCGTGAGGTACATGGCGAGGAACCCGCGGGCCAGCGCGCGGGCGCGAGCCGGGTCCGACTCCAGGACCACCCCCAACTCGGGGGCCAGCAGCGGGGCTTCGCCCAGGATCTCGCGGGAGTATGCGGTGTGCTCGGGGGTGACCAGGTACGGGATCGAGCCGGCGGAGCGGTCACGGGCCAGCTCGAGGCTCTTCGGGCCGAGGGCGGCCAGGAGGCGACGGTTCGCGGGTACGGCCGCCTCGCCCGCGGCGTCCAGTGCGTCGAGGTAGGCGACCAGGGCCGAGTAGGGGCGGCGGTACTGGTCCGCGCGCTTGGCGTGGCTGACGCCGAGGCCGAGGAGGAAGCGGCCGGGGTGGGCTGCCTCCAGCTCCGCGAAGCTCGCGGCGCTGTCGGCGGGCTCGTGCTCCCAGATGCTCTGGATGCTGGTGCCGACGGTGAGCGTCGAGGTCGCCTCGATCAGCGGTACGGCGTGGGCGGCGGCGCTGTTGCCGCCCAGCCAGACGGCGCCGTAACCCAGTTCCTCCAACTCGGCGGCCGCCTCGGTCAGTTCGCCGCGCCGGGCCGGGTCCTCCGAGCGCAGGCCGGCACTCCAGATGCCGTACCGTCCGATGGTTTCCTTCAAGGCGTCACTCATGGGGTGGGGGTCCCTCCGGTCGGTGGGTGTGCGGTACGTCGGTGCCAACCGGAGGGGGCGTCGAGATCTTCCCCGCACGCCAATGCGCCCGCACGCCAATGCGCCCGTACGCCTCACTGCTCCAGGAACTGCTCCAGCGCCTCCACGACGAACCGGTGGTCCTGCAACTGCGGCAGCCCGGACACCGTCACCGCGCCGATCACGCCAACGCCCTCCACGTTGATCGGGAAGGAGCCGCCGTGGGCCGCGTACTCGTCCGGGTCCAGGCGGGAGGACTCCTCGAACGTCGTGCCCTTGGCGCGGCAGCGGGCGCCGACCAGGTAGGAGGCGGAGCCGTAGCGCTCCACGACCCGGCGCTTGCGGGCGATCCAGGCGTCGTTGTCGGGGGCGGAACCGGGCAGGGCGGCGTGGAAGAGCTGCTGGCCCGCGCGGTGGATGTCGATGGCGACGGGGGCCTGGCGTTCGCGGGCCAGGTCGACGAGGAGCGAGCCCAGCGCCCACGCGTCGTCGTGGGTGAACTGGCGGAAGACCAGCCGGCGTTCCTGAGCCTCCAGCTCCTCCAGGGGCGGGGTGAGCTCCGGGTGGAACTTCGGGGTGATCTCCTGGTGGTGCGACTGGTTCGACTTGTTGTGCGACTGGTTGCTCATCACAGCGACACCGCCACTCCGTCGTGGGCCGAACGGCGCGCCGCCTCCAGTACGTCGAGGGCGGCGGCCGCCTCCAGCGCGGTCACCGGGTTGGGACCGCCGTCGGCCAGGGCCCTGGCCACGGCCGCATAGTAGGCCGGGTAGTCGCCGGGGAGGGTCGGTTCGGGGCGGCCGCCGCCGGTCAGGGGGGAGTCGCCGGCGCCGACACGGCCCCACAGCTCCTCGGGCTCCAGGCCCCAGTCGGGCCCCGGGCGGCGGCCTTCCTTCAGGTCCGCCTCCTGCGGGTCGAGGCCGTACTTCACGTAGCCCGCCTTGGAGCCCAGCACCCGGAAGCGGGGGCCGAGTTGGGCGGTCGTCGCGGAGGCGTACAGATGCGAGCGCACGCCGCTCGTGTGGGTGATCGCGATGAACGTGTCGTCGTCGGTCTGCGCGCCCGGGCGGCGGACGTCCGACTCGGTGTACACGGAGGCGGCGGGGCCGAAGAGGACGAGCGCCTGGTCGACGACGTGGCTGCCGAGGTCGTAGAGCAGACCTCCGATCTCTGCCGGGTCGCCAGACTCCCGCCAGCCGCCCTTCAGTTGGGGCCGCCAGCGTTCGAAGCGGGACTCGAAGCGGTAGATGTCGCCCAGCTCGCCCTCGGCGATGAGCTTGCGCAGGGTCAGGAAGTCGTTGTCCCAGCGGCGGTTCTGGAAGACGGACAGGAGCAGGCCGCGTTCCTCGGCGAGGGCCGCCAGCTCGCGTGCCTCGGCGGCCGTGCCGGCGACGGGCTTGTCCACGACCACGGGCAGGCCCGCCTTCAGGGCGGCGGTGGCGAGCGGGACGTGCGTCTTGTTCGGGGACGCGACGACGACCAGGTCCAGCTCGTCGGCCCGGTCGAACAGCTCCTCCGGCGCGGCCGCCAGGCGTACGTCCGGGAACCCGGCGCGGGCCTGCTCCTGGCGCTCGGGGTTCGAGGTGACCACCGTGTCGAGGATGAGGCCCTCGGTGGCGGCGATCAGCGGGGCGTGGAAGACGGAGCCGGCGAGGCCGTAGCCGACGAGGCCCACGCGGAGGGGAGTACCAGCAGTCTTGCGTCCAGTCATGGCCTCCACTTTCGCAACGCTGTTGCCAAAGTGCAAGCGCCGGGGAGAATGGGGGCGTGAACAGGGCGAAGGGCGGTAGCGGCGATGCGGGGGCGGGCGAGGGCGCGGGGGTGGTCGGTGGCCCGGCGGGGGTGAACCTGCGCGCTCTGCGCAGCCACAACACCGCACTGGTGCTCGACCTGCTGCGCACGGCCGGCACGGAGGGCATCAGCCGCCTCGAACTCGCCGAACGGACGGGGCTGACCCCGCAGGCCGTCAGCAAGATCACCGCCCGGCTGCGGGAGGAGGGGCTGGCGGCGGAGGCCGGGCACCGCGCGTCGACGGGCGGCAAGCCGCGGACGGTGCTGCGGCTGGTGCCGGGGGCGGGGCATGCGGTCGGGGTCCATCTGGACCGGGACGAGCTGTGTGCGGTGCTGGTCGACCTGAACGGGGCTGTGGTCGGGGAACGCCGGGCGCCGCTGGACCTTGGTGCGGGGGCGGAGGCCGTGGTGGGGGCGGTGGCTCGGGTGGTCGAGGGGTTGGCGGGGGAGGGGCTGGGGGCGGCGGGGCCGACTGCGTCGCCTGTTCCGCCTGCTCCGCCTGTCCTGCCTGTCCCGCCTGTTCCGGATTCCACGGTTAGGGCGTCCCTCTCCGACATCGGCTCCCTTCTCGGTGTCGGCATAGCTCTCCCAGGGCCCCTTGATCACGCCCGGGGCATGCTGCATCGGGTCACCGGGTTTCCGGAGTGGGACGGCTTTCCGCTGCGGGACGCGCTGGTGCGGCGGCTCGGGGTGCCGGTCGTCGTCGACAAGGACACCAACGCGGCGGCGCTCGGACTGGCGGTGGCGGGAGAGGGCGGCGCGGGCGGGTCCTTCGCCTACCTCTACCTCGGTACGGGGCTCGGTGCCGGGCTCGTGATCGGCGGTGCCGTGCATCGAGGGGCCCGGACCGGTGCGGGCGAGTTCGGCCACCAGGTCATCCAGCTGGACGGGCCGCGCTGTGAGTGCGGGAACCGGGGCTGCGTGGAGACCCTGTGTCTGGGTGCGGTGGCGCGCGGCGAGATCGAGGAGGCGGCGCGGGTACTGGGGGAGGGCGCCGCGAACCTCGTCGGCCTGCTGGACATCGACCTCGTCCTGCTGGGCGGCCGTACGGTCGCCGGGGCGCCGGACGCTTTCGTACGAGGGGTCGCGGCCGTTCTCGACGCCCGCGCCCGGGGTGAGGGGGCGGTACCGGTACGGGTCGCCTCCGGCGGAGTGGCGGAAGGGGCGGCCCAGCTGCTGCTGGCGCCGCTGTTCGGGCGGGGCGACGGATAGCCGGCCCGTGTGGTGCGTGCAGGTCGGCTGTGGCTGACCGGGGGTGGGTCGCGCAGCCCGGCGCTGACGGGGTGCCGCGCCTCTTTGGGTCGGGAGTCGCCCCAGCGGCACGACTGCCCGCGGATGACGGCGTCGACTGCCGGCGAGGTTGCCGGCGTCGACCGCCCGCGGATTGACGGCGCGGGCTGCCCCGGCGACCGGCGCCGCGCAGCCCCACCCCCACCCCGCCGGCGGAATCCACCGGCCACCCCCACCCGCCAAACGGGCGGAATCCACCCGTCACCCCCGCCCCGCCCGGCATGGCATCGCCGCCACCTCGCCCCCGCCCGGCATGGTCATGTGTTCATGCGACTGCCTATGCCCGTGCCCGTGTCCCTCTGTCTCGCAGCCGCCGTCGCCTTCCTCCCCGCGTCGGCGTACGCCGACTCCGGTGCCTCCTGTGTCGCGCCCGGCGACCGGGCCTTTCCGGTGACCACGCGGATTCATGGCGGGCCCGAGTCCTATGAGGCCGGGGGTGGTTACGGCACCTGGTATCTGGACCTGACCAACACCACCCGCCGGATCTGCGCGAACATCCACCCCGTTGTCGTCCTCGCCGACGACGAGCGGGCGCTCCAACCGTCGCAGCCGCGCCTGGAGTTCTACGACGGCACAGCGCGGGGCGGCACCCGCCCGCACCCCATCCGCTTCGAGCGCACCGACGCCGACGAACTCGTGGGTGTCTTCGCCGACGAGCGGGCCGGCTTCCCCGGCTTCACCGTCGGCCCGGGCCGGACCCTCACCGTGAAGGTCCGGCTCGCGGTCACCTCGGACGCCGTACCGAACGAGGTCACCGCCAACGCGGCCGTCGTACAACGCCACGACGACGACGGCGAGTGGATCGGCCAGTCCAACGACTACCGCTTCGGCATCGACAGCGAACCGAGCGAGGAGCGGGAGCGCAGCCCGAGCGCCGCAGCCACCGACCCCGGCACCGGCGAAGCCGATGAAGACGACAGGGCCGACCGTCCCGACCATGCCTACGAACTCGCCCGCACCGGCCGCCCCGTGGTCGTCGCCCTCGTGGGCACCACCCTGCTGATCGTCACCGGCGCCACCCTGCTGCGGGCCCGCAGACGCCGCTGAGCCGGTGCTGACCCGCTCCTCCGCCACCCCACCGGGAACTGGCCATTCCCCAAGATCCGGCCACTGTTTAGGCTGGGGGCGCATCCAGCACCGCGTACATGCGGCATGCGTACGGCAGGAGATCCCGCACATGGCAGACCGCAGGCCCATCGAGTCGTGGCTCACCGACATGGACGGTGTACTCATCCACGAGGGCGTACCGATCCCCGGCGCCGACGCCTTCCTCAAGAAGCTGAAGGAGTCCGGGAAGCCCTTCCTGGTCCTCACCAACAACTCGATCTACACCCCGCGCGACCTGCACGCCAGGCTGCGGCGGATGGGCCTGGACGTGCCGGTCGAGTCCATCTGGACCTCGGCGCTGGCCACCGCCCAGTTCCTGGACGACCAGCGGCCGGGCGGATCGGCGTACGTCATCGGCGAGGCGGGCCTGACCACCGCGCTGCACGACATCGGCTACATCCTCACCGACCACGAGCCGGACTACGTCGTCCTCGGGGAGACGCGGACCTACTCCTTCGAGGCCATGACGAAGGCCGTACGGCTCATCGAGGGCGGCGCCCGCTTCATCGCCACCAACCCCGACGAGACGGGCCCCTCCACCGAGGGCCCGCTCCCGGCCACCGGTGCCGTCGCCGCACTGATCACCAAGGCGACCGGCAAGCAGCCGTACTTCGCGGGCAAGCCGAACCCCCTGATGATGCGGACCGGGCTCAACGCGATCGGCGCGCACTCCGAGACCAGCGCGATGATCGGCGACCGGATGGACACCGACGTCCTGGCGGGCATGGAGGCCGGAATGCAGACGTACCTGGTGCTCACCGGCCTGACCCGGCCCGAGCAGGTGGAGAACTTCCCGTACCGGCCGTCGAAGGTCGTGGACTCGATCGCGGACCTCGTCGACCGGGTCTGAAACCCGACAGGGGCGGAACGTGCCCCGTTCGGAGCGGCGGAACGTCCCCCGTTCGGAGCAGTGCGGGCCCCGCTGAGGATGCGGGGCCCCGGCCGCCGGGGGAGGCTCCAGGTATCTGGAGGTTCACGATGCGTTCCCTACGTCTCACTCTCTGTACCGGCCTGATGCTCGCCACCGCCGCCCTCACCCCGGCGGCGTACGCGGAGGACGGAGGCGGTGGCATCGCGGTGACCCCCTCGTCCCCCGTCCCCGGCACCGACATCGCGCTGCGCGTCTCCGGCTGCACGGCCCGGACCGCCACGGCGGTCTCCGCGGCCTTCGTCGCGGAGGTCCGGCTTACCGGCGCCGACGGCACACTCGTCGGCGAGACGCGTATCCGCACCTCGCTCCAGGCGGGCGCGTACGACGTGACGGTCACCTGCGGCGGCGCCGACCGCAAGGCCCGCCTGACCGTCGTGGAGAAGTCACCGCGGCCGGACCAGCCGACCCATCAGCCCACCACCCACGCGTCCCCGGTCGCCCCCGTGCAGGCCGGCGGCGGTGGTACCGCGCACCTCGCCGCGGTCGAAACCGGCGCGGAAGCCGACGAGGACGCCCGTGCCACCGGTCCCGGTACCGGACACACCGTGATCGGACTGCTTCTCGCCGCGGCCGCCGCGGTGGCCGTCGTGCTCCGGAGTGCCCGCCGGAGCCGCGGGACGGGCTGACCCGCCATGTCCGACCACGAACGTTCCTCCGGCACCGGACGTCTGATCACCGGCATTGCCTGGGCGGTGCTGCTGCTCGGGCTGTGGCTGTGGGGGCGCGAGGTGACCGACGTACGGCACGGGACATCCGCGCCCACCACGGGCGACATGGCGGCGGTCGGGCGGCCGCCGGAGGTCGAACTCCCGCCCGCACACCGGCCGCTCGGCGCGGCCCTGCCACAGCGCGTCGACATCCCCTTCCTCGACGTGCAGGCGCCGGTGGTGGCGCGAGGGCTCGACGGGGCGGGGGCGATCGACCCGCCCCCGTTCGAGCAGTCCGGGGTCGTCGGCTGGTACGCGGGAGGCGTGAAGCCGGGGGCGGCCGGGACCGCGCTGATGGTGGGGCACGTCGACACCGAGACCCGGCCCGCCGTCTTCTACAAGCTCAGCTCCCTCAAGCCCGGCGAGACGGTCCGGGTGATCCGCGACGACGGCAAGGTCGCCGAGTTCACCGTGGACGACGTCCAGGTCGTCACCCGCGACCGCTTCGACGCCCAGCAGGCGTACGGCCCCCGCCAGACCGGACGGGCCGAGCTGCGGCTGATCACCTGCGGCGGCAACTTCGACCGGGCGAGCCGCAGCTACACGGCGAACGTGATCGTCTCGGCCTATCTCACGGGCGCGGGACTTTAGATCCGGCACCCGTGAGAAGACCTGAGAAGACCTGAGAAGACCTGAGAAGACCTGAGAAGACCCCAGGCGCACCGGAGTACATCTGCGTGCCCCGTCCGAGCGAGTTCAGTGCCCGGGGACGCCCGCACCCACCCCGGACCCACACCGGTTCCGCCGCCGACGACACCGGCTCCCTCGCCGGCACCGGCGGCAGCGGCATCCTGCCCGTGGCCGCCGCGACGGGCGCCGGCCGCACTGCTGCTCGGCGGCGCGCTGGTCCTCTTCGTGAGGCGCAGGCGGGCCTGAACAGAAGTCAGTCGCACCCGGCCCGGTCGGCGACCCGCTCCCCCCGAAGCCGCCGACCGGGCTGGTCCTCGACCGCGCGCGCACGGGTTGCGGGAGTAACCCGGCGCCGGCGCGGGAGGCTTGGAAGCCACGGAGCAAGTGAACGCGTGGCCGGGGGCCGGGGCCGTATGAGAAGACTCTAGAACGGATGTGCGCCGGGGCCCAGAGGCCGTGTGACGCCAAGTCCCGGCCGGTGGCTCTGCGTGATCCATGCTGGTGATGCCTGGTGCGACGCGAAGGGTACGCGGTTTCTACGACGGTCCGTCGAGCGGCCCCTCCACCTCCCGGCGCAGTCCGGCGTCGTCCGCGAGCCCTTCGATGACCGCGCCCGCGACCCGGTCCAGCGACAGCCGGCGCCGCCTGGCGTGCCGGCGCATGCCCGCCGCCGTACTGCGCCTCCAGCAGGTCGAGCGCCACCTCCTGGTGCCGGTTGCTGCCGGCCAGCGACACCGCCTCGCCGCCGTCGATGAGCATGACCCCGGCCGTCCGCGCGGAGAGCAGCTCGACGCAGTGGTCGGACATCCGTTGTAAATGGGGCGTGGTCTCGAAGCCGTCGGTGAGGGTGTCCGCGGCCTCCACCAGTGCTGCCGCGAGCCGGATCCCCCTGGTGGTGTACCGCATATGCGAGCACTCCTCTGCAGAGGTGGACGTGCCCCCCTGGACGGGCGCGCGCCTACCCCGACCATCGGCGCTGTAACAGCTCTTGGACAAGGTTCGGGCGGCCTCGTGGGCCACGTGTCTGGTGTGTCAGGATTGAGACTTGGAACGGTGCACCCAAGGGGGAGTGGATGTACGTCAGCAGGGGGGCCGGAACGCGGACTGCCGCGGTGGTGCTGGGGGCGGCACTGCTGGTGGCAGGCTGTTCCTCGGACGACGGAGGGGACAAGGAGAACGACAACGCCGGTGCCTCGATCACCCAACAGCCCAAGGGGACAAGCCCGTTCTGGGTCAACCCGGACGGCAGCGCGGCGCAGCAGGTGAAGGACTACGAGAAGGCGGGCAAGAAGGCTGAGGCCGAGCAGATCCGCAAGCTGGCCGAGCAGCCGGCCGCCGAGTGGATCGTCCCGGAGAACCCCGAGGAGCAGGCCCGCGGCTACACCGAGGCCGCCGAGAAGGCGGACCGGGACGCGCTGCTCGTCCTCTACAACATCCCGCACCGGGACTGCGGCCAGTTCTCGGGAGGCGGCGCCGCCGACGGCGACGCGTACCGGGCGTTCGTCGACAGCGTCGTCAAGGGCATCGGCGACCGCCCCGCGACGGTGATCCTGGAACCGGACGCGGTGCTGCACATGGTGGACAACTGCACACCGGAGGAGTTCCACGAGGAGCGCTACGCCCTGCTCAACGAGGCGGTCGGCAAGCTCACGTCCCAGAAGAACACCAAGGTCTACATCGACGCGGGCAACGCCGGCTGGGGCAAGCCGGACCAGATCTTCGAACCCCTCCAGCGCGCCGGCATCGGCCAGGCCGACGGCTTCTCCGTCAACGTCTCCAACTTCTACTCCACCGAGGACTCCATCGCCTACGGCAAGGAGCTCTCCTCGAAGGTGGGCAACAAGCCCTTCGTCATCGACACCAGCCGCAACGGCAACGGCCCCTACACGGGCGGCAACCCCGACGAACGCTGGTGCAACCCGCCCGGCCGGGCACTGGGGGAGACCCCGACGACCAAGACGGCGGACCCCCTGGTGGACGCCTACGTCTGGGTCAAGCGCCCGGGAGAGTCGGACGGCGAGTGCAAGGGCGGCCCGAAGGCGGGCGAGTGGTGGGCGGACTACGCGCTGAAGCTGGCCAAGGCTTCCGACTAGTCCGACCGGTCCTTACGTGAGTGGGGGCGCCCTCCGAACCCGGAGGGCGCCCCCACTTTCGTACGTCCTAGGGAACCCTGACCCACTGGGCCTTGCTGGGCGTCCCCTGGTCGTCGTTCACGAACACCATGTACCACCCCGACTGAACAAGGTTCTTGTTCTTCGGCACCGTCACGGTGATCTTGTCGCCCGACGCCTTGAAGTCCAGCGCGATCGACCGCTGGTCGACGTCCGTCACGTGCGTCGCGGCACTGGGCCGGATCAGCCGCACCGACTTGACCGACGACGCGTGCTGCGAGGTGAACGTCCCCGACTCCCCGCGCTCGATGGTCTGCGGCCCGCCCGAGAGCGACGGCCGCGAGCCCTGGTAGAGATACGGCGGCGTGTAGATCTCGATCCGCTGCTCGAACACCCCGGGCTTCGTGTTCGCCTTGTCCGCGTACAACGAGTCCGACCCGAAGAACATCACCCGCCCGTCCGGCAGCAGCAGCGACCCGGAGTGGTAGTTCCTGCCCACCAGCGGCTCGGCGACCTCGTCGAACGTGTTGGTGTCCGGGTGGTAGAGCCGCGCCTGGAGGATGTTGGAGTCACCGCGCCCGCGGTAGTCCTCCGAACCGCCCGACACCAGCACGGTGTCGTCGGGCAGCACCGAGGCCTGCGGATAACGGGTGCCCTTCTCGAGCGTCGGCCCGTCCTCGAACTTCGGACTGTCCGCCTTCAGGTCGACGATCCGGGTCCTGTTGCTGGACAGCTTGGACTCGCCGACCCCGCCACCGCCGATCACCATGTACTTCTCGTCCTGCGCCGGCGGCAGCAGCACGGTCCCCGCCGTCTCCAGCAGCTTCGGATCGCTGAGCCCGGGGATCTTGGTGAACTTGTTGGTGTCCACGTCCCAGACGCCCGGGTCGCGGCCCACGTCGTCCGGTCCGTAGCCCGCATTCGCACCCGAGTAGAAGACCTTGCCGTTCTGCATCAGGAACAGCGCCGGGTACGTCGGGAACTGCATGGTCTTCGGCAGGTACTTCCACTTCCTGGTCTCCGGGTCGAAGACCTCGTTCTTGCCGGGGACCAGCTGCCCGATGTCGTCCAGGCCCGAGACGCTGAGGATCTTCCCGTCGCTCAGGGTGGTGAGCGTCGGGTACCAGCGGGCCTCCTTCATCGGGTCGACCTTGATGTACTTCTCGGCGATCGGGTCGAACTCGAAGGCGTCCCGGATGCCCTGGAAGTCCTTCTTGTCGAGGGCGAGCTTCTGCGCGATGCCGTACGTGTTCTTGGCGTCGGCGCCGGACAGACCCTGGACGGTGTAGTTGTCCTGCGTGCCGGTCTCGTACTTGGCGCCGCTCTTCTGCGCCTCGACGTAGATACGGCCCAGGCCCGGGGTGTTGCCGAGGAACTTGCCGGTCTCCTTGTCGAACTTCTTCGTCGCCCGCTCGACGACGACGGGGTCCTTCGACACGAAGGTCCTGCCGTTCTCCTTGCCCACGAACTTGGTGCCCGCGGGCAGGGTGATCGGCTTGTCCGGGTTCTCGTTGTGGACGATCATCAGGCCGCCGGCCTTGGTGACGTCACCCTTGAGCTTCTCGTACCGCTTGGTGCCGCCCGCGATCAGCAGGTTGCCGTTGGCGAGCTGGGTGTGGCCGGTGCAGAACAGGTCCTTGGGCGTCGGGACCTTCTTGATGGTGCCCTTGACCGGGTCCCAGATCCGGGTGTCGAACTTCTTGTCGTCGAAGTTCTGCTGGTTGTTGCCCGACCCCGCGACGAGCAGGACCTTGCCGGTGCGCAGCAGCGCCGCGTGGATGGTGTTCTGGCGGTACTCCTCCGGGAAGTCGATGACGTCCCACTTGCCGTTCTCGGCTTTGTATTCGGGTTTGTTGATCTGGTACTGGTGGTATTTCTCGGTGCCGAAGCGGTAGAGCCACGGCCCGTTCATCCCGGCCAGCGCGAGCACCACCGCTGTGCCTATCGCGAGTCGACGGACACGGCGGCGGCCGGCCTGGTCCTTCATTCCTTACGTCCCCCAAGTCCACCAAGGGCGATCTGCATGGTCTGGTCTTCCGTCCCGTTCGACGCGGCCCAGCTCGGCTTGTGCTGCGGGGCGTGCTGGGCCGCCGTGCGCTGCGTGGGCAGCGGCTGCGGCTCGTAGGGCCCCGCTGCGGGAGCTGCTGTAGCCGCGGGCTGGGGGGCGGCGACGGGAGCCTCGTCCTGCGGCCCCTGCTCGGGCACGTCGGGCCGCTTCTTCGCCTGCCGCAGCATGTGGCGCCAGGCGAAGATCGGCGTCGCGGTGATCAGCGTGGCGAACATCGCCCAGATGATCATCGCGGGGTGCGAGTGCCCGAAGACGAATCCGGCGGTGATCGAGCCGGTGAAGAGCACGATGAAGTACCAGTGGTACCGGAAGGTCCCGAACCACCGGTCCGGGCTCGCCGAGTCGCCCTTGGGGGTGACCACGAACTTGCTCTTGCGCCGCAGGACGGAGTCGATCAGCGCCTTGGCGTAGAGCGGCGCGGACAGCGCGGACATCACCATGCCGGCGACACCGCCGGAGCCCTCCGGCTCGTGCGGGGAGACGTTGTGCCGGCGGTTCCAGATGTAGAGGCCGATCTGCAGCGCGGAGGCGTTGCCGTAGAGCATCAGCCACACGGTCGGGTCGATGTTCACACCCGAGGCGCCCAGGCCCAGGAACAGCGCGCAACTCAGTGCGGCGAGAATCCAGTTGAGGGCGGACATCGGGTAGAAGATGATCATCATCGTGTAGTTGAAGAGCTTGCTCGGCGGCAGCGAGTACCAGCCCTTCCAGTACTGCTTGAGGATCGTCTCGTACGTCCCTCGTGACCAGCGCATCTGCTGGGTGAAGAAGTCCGTCCAGGCACTGGGTCCCTCACCGACCGCGAGCACGTCCGGGGTGTAGACCGAGCGCCACTTCTTGCCCGTCGCCGGGTTCTTGTGGCGGTGGATCTCGAAGCCGGTGGCCATGTCCTCGGTGATCGAGTCGTACAGACCGCCGATCTGCTTGAGCGCCTTGATGCGCACGGCGTTCGAGGTGCCCACGAACATCGGCGAGCCGTAGCGGTTGCCGGCGCGCTGGATCAGCGCGTGGAAGAGGAACTGCTGCGACTCGGCGGCCTTGGTGATGAAGTTGTCGTAGTTGCCGTAGACCTGCGGGCCGATGACGAAGCCGATGTTCGGGTCGCGGAAGAAGCCGAGCATCCGCTCCAGGTAGTTCGGCAGCGGCACGTGGTCGGTGTCCACGGAGGCGAAGAAGTCGTAGTTGTCGCCGTGCGCGTCCAGCCAGGCGTTGTAGTTGCCGTGCTTGGTCTTGGCGCGGTGCGGGCCCTTGGCCTGGTTCCACTTCGCGACGCCCTTGCGGGAGAAGTGGTGTACGCCGAGGCGCTCGCAGACCTCCTTGACCGCCGGATCGTCGCCCTCGTCGAGGAGCCAGACATGCATGAGGCCGCGGTGCCTGATCCGCACCGCGGCTTCCAGGGTCTTCGTCACCATCTCCAGCGGCTCCTTGCCGGGCACGAAGGAGGTGAGGAAGGCGACTCTGGTGCCGGTCTCGGGCACCACCGGGATCGGGTCGCGGGCGACCAGGGTGGCGTGCGCGTTCGACAGCACGTTCATGCAGCGGAAGAACTCGATCAGACCGATCGAGACGAGCATCACGATGTCGAGCGCGGGCAGCCAGGAGAAGGCCGCGTAGTCGCGCTCGGTCCAGTGCTCGGGCTGGAGCAGCCAGGCCAGCAGGACCAGCGAGAGCAGCGGCGCGGCGGCGAGCATCAGCGCGACCCTGATGCGGTGCGGCTCCTGGGAGATCAACGAGCGGTACTGCACCCTGTACGGCTTGCCCGGATCGGGCTGCGTGAGGGGACCGGCCAGTCTGCTGTAGTGCTCGTAGTCGTACTTCGGAAGTGTCTTCTTGATCCGGCGGAACGTACCGGTCCGATGCGAAGGCACCCTGAGCTGGGTGGTTCGGGACGGGTCGGAGTCCTGCCGGGCGCCCGTCGGCGTCGACGTCATGAGTCATCCCCCCACACGCGGGAGCGCCGCGTGTTTCGTCGTTTCCTTACGTCTGCTCAGGTCCCCCTCGACCTTCACATTCGTATCAGCGGTGGGTCGCAGTCACCACATGCTCCACATTTACAAGACACGGAACCACGACCTTCCGGTTGCATGATGCCCCCCTCGGCATCCGGTCACGAACGGGGCCCCTCTCCCCGATCAACCGGGCAACCGGTTCCTTCCCCCCCAACTGCCGCGAATCCGCAGCATCTTGAAAACCAGGGTTCTACGGTGTTCATCATGATCGCAAGATGCGAAACGCGGTGTTTACCGGTCATACGCGTTCATTGTGGCGCCTGTGGGGACCTTGTGGAGTCATTGTGGACGGCAGAGTGAGTGAAGACCCCCGCCGGAAGCGCGACAGGCCCCCCGCCTGAGCAGGGGGCCTGTCGTGTCTGTGCGCCGCCAGGGACTCGAACCCCGGACCCGCTGATTAAGAGTCAGCTGCTCTAACCAACTGAGCTAGCGGCGCCCGCTGACCTGCACGAGCTTACCGGATGGCGGAGGGTGCTCCGGACCGCCGACGGGGGCGGGAGGGCGGCCCGGAGCGGGCCGCCGTACATCATTCGGACCGTCAGCATGCGCGTCGGGAAGACAGTTGAGAAACTGGCAAACGTGTACAGGTGCGGACATTTCCATCTGGAGTGTGAGGGGAATCGCATGACGACTCCGGTCTTCGAGGAATTCGATCCCGCGAGCGACTGCGACTGCCCCGGATGCGTTCACTGGCGACGGGTCCTGCCGTCTTCCCCGTCGTCCCCGACCGGCCGTCACCCCGCCGCCCACCGGGCGGTGATCCTCGCGGCGGCGGCCTCCACGGCGCTTGTTTCCGGCCATGCGGCACCGGCCCTCGCCGCCCCCCACGCGCCCGCCCGTCCGGGCGTTCCCGCAGGTGACGAGCCTGATACCCCGCAGGGCGGCAAGGCCCCGCTGCACGGCCCGGGCGGGCGGCCGGCGCCGGTGAAGACGCCCACGACCACCCGCGCGGACATCATCAAACGGGCCAAGCGGTGGGTCGCCGCGAAGGTGCCGTACAGCATGAGCGGGTACTGGGGCGACGGGTACCGGCAGGACTGCTCGGGCTTCGTGTCGATGGCCTGGAATCTCCCCGGGAACGAGTGGACGGGCAGCCTCGGCCAGTACGGGGTGCGGATCGCCAAGGACGATCTGCGGCCCGGCGACATCCTCCTCTTCCACAATCCGGCGGACCCCGAGAAGGGCTCGCACGTCGTGATCTTCGGCGGCTGGACGGACTACACGCACACCTACTACATCGCCTACGAGGCGACCCGCCCGTACGCCCGCAAACAGTCCACCCCGTACGCCTACTGGAGCCACTCCGACCGGTACGTCGCCTACCGCTACAAGGGGCTCGCGGGCAGTACGGCGGGGTCGAAGCCGGATCCCGCGAAGCCCGACCCCGTGAAACCGGATCCCGCGAAGCCGGACCCCGTGAAACCGGATCCCGGCAAGCCGGACACCGCGAAACCGGCCGCCCCGGTGAACGCGCCGTTCCCGGGAGCGGCGTACTTCGGGCCGGGCGCGAACAACAAGTACGTCACCCAGCTCGGACGCATGCTCGTCGAGCGCGGCGCCGGGCGCTACTACACCTCCGGTCCGGGACCGCGCTGGTCGGACGCGGACCGCAGGGCGACCCAGGCCTTCCAGCAGGCCCAGGGCTGGCGGGGCGGGGACGCCGACGGGCTGCCGGGGCCGCGGACCTGGCAGCTGCTGGTGACGGGGCAGGGCAGGGACGTCACGGCCGGGGCGGCCGGACCTTCCGTGCCTGCCGGGCCCACCTCCCACGGGGTGCCCGGCTATCCGGGGCGGGCGATGTTCCGGCCCGGGGCGACCAACCAGTACGTCACCCAGCTCGGGAAGCAGCTGGTGAAGAAAGGGTTCGGCACGTACTACACGACCGGCCCGGGACCGCGCTGGGGCGAGGCGGACCGGCGGGGCGTCGAGGCCTTCCAGCGCGCCCAGGGCTGGCGGGGCGGCGCGGCGGACGGCCACCCGGGTCCGGAGACCTGGCGGCGGCTCTTCTCGTAAACCCACGCACCGGCATGGGGCAACCCACGTACTGGCACGGCGTATCTGGCGCGGAGGCTGGAGGCACGCATGAGCACGACCACTTCACACACACCCGAGCACGTCCCCGAACACACTCCCGAGCACATCCCGGAGCACGTCCCCGAGCACATCCCGGAGCGTGTCGCCGAGTCCGAGGGGCCTTCCCGTCCCGCCCGGCTCATCCAGAACGAGGCGACCACCGAGATCCCCGTCCATCTGCTGTTCCGCGACGAGCCTGATCCGGTGTCGGTGCCGCTGAAGCCGGCCGTCGTGGGGCGGCGGCAGGGTACGGGGGAGCAGCCCCGCTTCAGGCGGCCGGTGCCGTCGAAGCCCCGGCCCGCGCCCGAGGTCGACCCCGCGCTGAGGGAGCGGCCCGCGCGGGTGCTGCCGGGCGCGGCGGGCGTGTTCGCCGGTGTCTGCGGGGCGGCTGGCTGTGTGGTCACGTCGTGGTGGGCGGGCGCGCTGGCGCCGCTCGCGGTGCAGGCGCTCGGGCTGCCGTCGTACGCCGGGGCGGGCCTCGGCCCGGCGCAGTGGGCGGCGTACGCGGGTGCGGGCGCCCTTGGGCTGTTCGGCTTCGGCGGGCTGGCCCGGGGGCGGACCGGGCGGGCCTGGGTGCTCGGTCTGTTCGGCCGCTACCGGGGCACGGTCCGGCGCACCGGACTGCTGTGGGTCAACCCGCTGCTGCTGCGCCGCCGGGTGGACGTACGGCTGCGGCACTGGCGCAGCGAGCCGATGCCGGCGGCCGACGCGAGCGGGGTCGCGCTCAGGGCGGTGGTGCTGGTGGTGTGGCGGGTGCGGGACACCGCGCGGGCCACGCTGGGCGTCGAGGACCACGAGACGTATCTGCGTGAGTGCGTGGAGGCGGGGCTCGCCCGGGTGCCGGTGGAGATGCCCGGGTCCGGCCGGGGGTCCGCCGACACCGCCGGGGACGCGCTGACCCGGATGGTCGCGGCGGACGCGGCGCCGGTCGGGGTCGAGGTGTTCTCGGTGCAGCCGGTGCGGCTGGAGTACGCGCCCGAGGTCGCGTCCGCGATGCACCGACGCCGGATCGCGGCGCTGGACGCCCAGCACCGGGCGACCGTGCTCACCTCGGTGGTCGACTCGGTGGAGGACACGGTGACGCGGCTGACCATGCGGGGGCTGGTGGAGCTGGACGACTACGAACGCAAGGCGCTGGTGAAGGACTTGACGGTGGCGTTCTGTGCGGGCCGGGCCGAGGCGGGCTCCGTGAATTGACCCAAGGGTCCTCGCGATTGGTATGGACATGTTCAAGGGGCGGCAATAATCTGGGACTTGGTCTAGACCTACCTGCACAGCTCACTGAAACTCCCCCACGTTCACCAGGAGCGGCAGCATGCGCAAAAAGACCAAGTGGTACGCCGCCGCGCTCGGCCTCACGACGACCGGAGCCCTCGTGCTCTCGTCCGGCGGCGCGAGCGGCCACGGCTACACCGACCTCCCCATCAGCCGTCAGAAGCTCTGCCAGAACGGCACCGTGACCAACTGCGGCAACATCCAGTGGGAGCCGCAGAGCGTCGAGGGTCCCAAGGGCTTCCCCGCGTCCGGACCGGCCGACGGCCGCATCTGTTCCGGGGGCAACACGCCCTTCGCCCAGCTCGACAGCCCGAAGACCCCGTCGGGCGGCGCCTGGCCCACGACGAGGGTGTCGGGCGGTCAGAGCTACACGTTCCGCTGGCAGTTCACGGCCATGCACGCCACGACCGACTTCAAGTACTACGTCACCAAGCCGGGCTGGAACCAGAACCACAACCTGGCCCGCTCGGACCTCAACCTCACCCCGTTCCTGACCGTCCCCTACAACGGCCAGCGACCCCCGTCCACGCTCTCCCACAGCGGCACCCTGCCGTCCGGCCTGAGCGGCCGGCACGTCGTCGTCGCGGTGTGGACGATCGCGGACACGGCGAACGCGTTCTACGCCTGCTCGGACGTCACGTTCTGAGTGCCGCCCGCGGGGGCTGCCGGAAGCTTGAGCACTGCTTGAGACAGTCCGGCGCCCCCCGCGGGTAGGTTCCCCACACGCCGTCGAACGTGACGGCGTACGAACATCGGGGGACACCATGGAAGCCTTCTTCTACGTCGTGCCGCTGCTCATGATCGGGATCCTGGGATTCGCCGCGTTCACGGTGGTCCGTCGCGCCCGTGAGGTCAGCAGCGCCTGGAACAGCGGCCTGACGGCCGAGGCGCGCTGTCTGCGGGTGTACACGACGACCAGCGGCGGCGGCGACTCGTCCGTGCGCACGACCCTGCACCACGTCTACGAGTTCGCCACGCGCGAGGGCCGCGTCGTCCGGTTCGACGAGACGGGCGGCCGGGGGACGACCATCGAGGGCGACCTCGTCACCGTGCACTACGCGGCGGACCGCCCGGAGCGGGCCACGGCCAAGGCGCCGGCGCCCGGGAAGCTGGCGGCGGGCACGGGCTGCCTGCTGGCGTTCTTCGGGACGATGGCCCTGTTCTGCCTCGGCTTCATGGTCGTGGCCCACGAGATCTTCGACGTGGCGGACGGATTCATGCCCTAGCCTCCACATCTGACGGTACGTCAACTACCGTGCGCGCCCATGGAGTCCAGTCGGCGGAGCACGGTCGCGGAACTCGTGGCGGCACGGTGGGGCGACCACAGGCCCGGGCTGTGGTGCGGGGAGCGGACGCTCACGCACCACGAGGTGGCGGCGGGCGCGGCGGCCCGCGCGGCGCTGCTGGCCGACCTCCTGCCGCCCGAGGCGCACATCGGGGTCCTGCTCGACAACACCCCCGAGTACCCCCTGTGGTTGAGCGCCGTGGCCCTCGCCCGGGTCGCCGTCGCCGGCGTCAACCCCACCCGCCGCGGGCCCGAACTCGCCCGCGACATCCTGCACACCGAGTGCCGCATCCTGGTCACCGAGCGCGCCCACCTGCCGCTCCTCACCGGCCTGCGGCTGCCCGGAGTACGCCTCCTGGTGACCGACTCACAGGAGTACGAGGACCTGCTCGCCCCCTACGCGGACGCGCGGCCGGACCCCTCCCGGGCCACCCCGGCCGACCGCCTCCTCCTGTACTTCACCTCCGGCTCGACCGGCGCCCCGAAGGCCGCGCTCTGCTCCCAGGGCCGCCTGGCCGCCGCCGGGCGCTCCCTGGCGGACCAGTTCGCCGTCCGCCCGGACGACGTGCACTACGTCTGCATGCCGATGTTCCACGGCAACGCGGTGATCGCCGACTGGGCCCCCGCCCTCGCGGCCGGCGCGGGCGTGGCGCTGCGCCGGCGGTTCTCGGCGTCCGGCTTCCTGGCGGACGTACGGCGCCACCGGGCGACGTACTTCACCTACGTGGGCCGGGCGATCCAGTATCTCCTCGCCACCGAGCCGCGCCCCGACGACCGGGACAACCCGCTGCGACTGGGCTTCGGCACGGAGGCGGGGGCGGTGGACGCGGCGGCCTTCGAGCGTCGGTTCGGGGTGCGGCTGGTGGAGGGCTACGGGTCGTCGGAGGGCGGCGCGGCGATCCAGTGGGGGCCGGGCACGCCGGCCGGCGCGGTGGGCCCGGCGGCACCCGGACTCGTGGTGCTCGACCCGGACACGCGCGAGGAGTGCCCGCCGGCGGTCTTCGACGCGGCCGGGCGGCTGCTGAACGGAGAGGAGGCCATCGGGGAGCTGGTGAACCGCGGCCCCAGCCCCTTCGAGGGCTACTGGCGCAACCCGGACGCGGACGCGGCACGGCTGCGGGACGACGGCTGGTACTGGACCGGCGACCTCTTCTACCGCGACGCCGACGGCTTCCTCTACTTCGCCGGCCGCACCGACGACCGGCTGCGCGTCGACAGCGAGAACCTGGCCGCCGCGATGATCGAGAACATCCTCGCCCGCTACGAGGGCGCGGTCGCCGTCGCCGTCTACGCCGTACCGGACCCGGTGACCGGGGACCAGGTGATGGCGGCGATCGCCGGGGATTTCGACCCGCGGTCCTTCGCCGAGTTCCTGCTCGCCCAGCCCGACCTGGGGACGAAGATGGCGCCCCGGTTCGTGCGCGTGCTGGAGCGGATGCCGGTCACCGCGACGAACAAGATCCACCGGGCGCGGCTCAGGAAGGAGGGGGTCCGGTGTGCCGATCCGGTGTGGTGGCGGCCGCCCGGTGAGCAGGCGTACCGGAGGCTGACCTCGGCAGACGCCGAAGGGCCCCTCGTTTCCACGAGAGGCCCTGCTTGAGGGGGTGTGGGTGGCGGCGCCCCCGCAACGCGCGGCGTAGCCGCGCAGAAGCGACGAGGGCGAGGCCGGTTCGCGCTTTCTGCGAACACGCCTCGCCCTCGACATCGTGCGCCGCCAGGGACTCGAACCCCGGACCCGCTGATTAAGAGTCAGCTGCTCTAACCAACTGAGCTAGCGGCGCGTGACTCCCGCCGACCGCTCTTCGCGGCCGACGACACAGAAAATACTACCTGGTCCGCGGGGGTGCTTCCGACCAATGGTCGGCGGTCTAGATCGCCAGGGACAGCAGTACCGGAGCGGCTCCCCGGTTCAGTTTGTCCGCGGCCTGGCGGAGCCGGTGGGCGTGCTCGACCGGCAGGGACAGGGCGAGGCAGCCGACCGAGGAGCCGGCCGTGATCGGGACGGCCGCGCAGACCGTGCCGACGGCGTACTCCTGGAGGTCGAGGTGGGGCACCGTGGGCGGCTGGGTCTCCAGGCGGGAGAGCAGCAGCTTGTCGCTGGTGATGGTGCGCGAGGTGAGGCGGGCCATCTTGTGGCGGGAGAGGTGGTCCCGGCGGCCGTTGTGGTCGAGCTGGCCGAGCAGGCTCTTGCCGAGCGCGGTGGCGTGGGCGGAGTAGCGGAAGTCGACCCACTCGTTGACCGAGGGGGTGGCGGGGCCGTCGGCGTACTGGGCGATGGTGACCTCGCCGTCCACGTACCGGCTGATGTAGACGGCGGCGCCGATCGAGTCGCGCAGCCGGTCGAGGGTGCCCTGAAGCCTCTCGCGCAGGGCCTGTTCGCGTTCGTGGGCGGAGCCGAGGCGCCTCAGGGCGGCCCCGGTGACGTACGCCCCGTCGGCGACCTGTTCGACGTAGCCCTCGCGGCGCAGCATCCTGAGGAGCGTGGTCAGTCGCTCCGGGTTGAGGCCGGTCAGGCGGGCGAGACGGGTGTCGGTGACTCCGGTGGTGTGTCGCGCCACGGTCTCCAGGACGCGCAGGGCGTCCTGGGCCGAGTGGTACGGCGCGGTCGGCTCGTGCATCAGCGCCACGGTGTTCCCCCTGCGCTCACTCTTACAACTGGGCCGTAATCCGGACAGCGAAGCCCTTCCACGATAACGGGCAAGAGGCTTGTAGTGAGCGGTTGTTGACGAGATTAGGTAGGTATCGCAGCCCTCTCAGCAGGGGGACTGGCACTCTGGCATATGCCAAAGTCATGACCCGTCCCCCGGACCTCGGTTGTTGAACCACGTTCACCTCTTGTAGTCACAGGACCGCGCTGAGAAATTCTCGCGTCCGGTCGTGCTCCGGCTCGCTGAAGATCTTCTCCGGCGCTCCCGACTCGATGACCCGGCCGGAGTCGAACATCAGGACCTGGTCGGAGATGTCCCGGGCGAAGTTCATCTCGTGGGTCACACAGAGCATCGTGATGTCGGTGGTGCGGGCGATGTTCCGCAGCACGTCCAGAACGCCCGCGACCAGCTCCGGGTCCAGCGCGGAGGTCACCTCGTCGAGCAGCAGCACCTGCGGCCGCATCGCCAGCGCCCGGGCGATCGCCACCCGCTGCTGCTGGCCGCCGGACAGCTGGCTCGGGCGGGCGTCGGCCTTGTCGGCGAGGCCCACCAGGTCGAGCAGGTCGCGGGCGCGCTCCTCCGCCTCGCCCTTGGACATCCCGAGGACGGTGACGGGCGCCTCGGTGATGTTCCGCAGAGCCGTCATGTTCGGGAACAGGTTGAACTGCTGGAACACCATCCCGATCTTCTTGCGGACCTCGCGGACCTGCTTCTCGGGCGCCGGGAAGAGCTGCTGCCCGTCGACGGTGATCGTGCCCTCGTCGGGCTTCGTCAGCGTCATCAGCAGCCGCAGGATCGTGGTCTTGCCGGAGCCGGACGGGCCGATCAGGGTTACGTGCTTGCCCGCGTTGACGGAGAAGTCGAGGTGATCGAGGACCGTGTTGTCCCCGAACCGCTTGGTGACCTGCTCCAGGCGGATCAGCTCGCTGCCGTCCACCGGCGGGTTCGCGTTGGCGTCGGGCTCTTTCATCAGGGGGGCGTCAGTGGACAAGACGTCGCTCCAGTGCTCGCAGGAGAAGGGAGGCCAGATAGGAAATGAGGATGAAGGCCACGCCGATCACGGTCAGGGGCTCGGTGAACTGGAAGTGCTCCTGGGAGTACAGCCGCGCCTGCCCGAGCATCTCCAACACGGTGATCGCCATCAGCATCGGCGTGTCCTTGAGCATCGCGATGACGTAGTTGCCGAGCGCCGGCACCACCCGGCGGATCGCCTGCGGCAGGATCACCACCCGCCAGGTCCGGGCCACCGGCAGGTTCAGCGCCGTGGCCGCCTCCCACTGGCCGGGCGGCACGGCCTCGATGCCGGCGCGGTAGACCTGCATCGTGTACGTCGAATAGTGCAGCCCGATGCCGATCACGCCGGTGGCCAGCGCCGACAGGGTCACGCCCCACTCCGGTAGCACATAGAAGAGGAAGAACAGCTGGACCAGCAGCGGGGTGTTGCGCACGAACTCCGTGACCACACCGACCGGCCAGCGCACCCAGCGCGAGGGCGTGCGCATCAGCAGCGCCCACACCAGTCCGAGCGCGAACGAGATCAACGAGCCGAGGGCCAGCGCCTGCAGGGTGACCAGCAGACCGTCCCAGAAGTGCGGCATGAAGTCGCTCACCGCGTCCCAGTCCCACTTCATGAGGCACCTCCGGCCGCGCCGACCCCGGTCGTCTCGGCGCGCTTCAGCTCATGCGCGGACACCTCGCGCTGCGGCGTCTTGCCGACGCCCGCCTTCAACTTCTTCTCCAGCCCACGCATCACACGGGTGAGCAGGAAGGCGATCACGAAATAGATCACCAGCAGATACGAGTAGATCTCCGCGCTCTCCTGCAAGGCGAGGCGCACCAGATTGCCGCTGAAGGCCAGGTCACCCATGCCCATCACCGACACCAGGGCGGTGCCCTTGAGCAGTTCGATCAGCAGGTTGGAGAACGGCGGGATCATCTCCGGCACCGCCTGCGGCAGCATGATCAGCCGCATCCGCTGCCAGGGCGTGAAGCTGAGCGCGATCCCGCCCTCCTGCTGCGCCGGGTCCACGGCCTTCAGGGCGCCGCGCACGATCTCCGAGCCGTACGCCCCGTAGGTCAGCCCCAGCGCGAGCGTGCCCGCCCACATCGGGACCAGCTGCCAGCCGAAGGCGATCGGCAGCACGAAGAACACCCAGAAGATCATGACCAGCGCGGAGGTCCCGCGGAACACCTCGGTGTAGAGGCCCGCGAGGAAGCGGACGATCCACAGCCGGTGGGTGCGGGCGACGCCGGCGACGAAGGCCGCGGCCGCGGCGAGCAGCGAGCTGAAGACGAGGAGCTGGACGGTGGTCCATATCCCCTTGAGTACGAGTTCCCACAGTCCCGAGGTCATCCGCCGCACAGCTCCTTCGCGGTGAGGTCGGTCATCTCGGCCTCCGTGAAGCCGAACGGCCGCAGGATCCGGAACAACTCCCCACTCTTCTTCAGCTTTCGCAGTTCGACGTTGAAGGCGTCCCGCAGATTGGTCTCGGTGGGCCGGAAGGCGAAGGCGCCCCCGTCCACATGCGGCTTCCCGTCGACCAGCGGCGCGAAGGCCTTGGTGGCCTCGGCCTTGCTGGACTTCTTCACCACCTCGCGGGTGGTGAGCGCGGTCCCGGCGAAGACGTCGACCCGCCCCGCCTCCACGGCGTTCAGCCCGGCCACCTGGTCCGGCACGATCAGGATGTCGCTCTCCTTGTACCCCGCGTCGACGGCGTACTGGATCTCCGCGTACCCGGTGCCGGTGGCGAACCTGGCCCTCTTCTCGACGACGTCCTTGTAGTTGTGCAGCCCCTTCGGGTTGCCCCTGCGCACGATGAACGAATCGAGCATCTGGTAGTCGGGGTCGGCGAAGATGACCTGCTCGCAGCGCTCGGGATTGACGTACATCCCGGCCGCGACGACGTCGAACTGCTGCGAGTTCAGCCCCGGAATGAGCGAGCCGAATTCGGTCGGCACGGGTTGCACCTTGTCGACCCCGAGCCGTTTGAAGATCGCCCGCGCGAGCTCCGGCGCCTCGCCGGTCAACTCACCGTTCGTGTCGATGTACCCGAAGGGGATCTCACCGGCTATCCCCAGCCGTACGACACCGGCCGCCTTCAGCCGGTCGAGGAGTTCACCGCCCTCCGTGCTCGACGCGGTGGCCACGCGTGAGCACCCGGCGGCGCCCAGCGCGCCGACCGCCGCTACCCCCGCGAGCAGCGACCGGCGCGTGGGCCCGGACGTGTGTGTGCCATGTTCCAGTGGTGGAGCCATGGCGGCGCGGCTACCCGAGAGCATGCGAGTTATGCAGGTCAGTTTCGGCCCCGATCTTCGACGAGGCGCTCTTGACCGGCGGGGGACCATGGAACGCATGGCTGACCGCTACATCGAAGTCTCGCTGGTCAAGCGCGGTATCACCGCCACGGCAAAGCTCCTCGACGACCGCGCGCCGATCACCTGCGCGGCCGTCTGGGACGCCCTGCCGCTGGCCGGCGACGTCTACCACGCGAAGTACGCACGCAACGAGATCTACGCTCTTTTCCCGCCTTTCGCCCAATCCGAGCCGCCTCTGGAAAATCCGACAGTCACGCCCATCCCCGGCGATCTGTGCTATTTCTCCTTCGCCGGAGCGGAACTGGGCACGCAGTCCTACGGCTACGACCGCGAGGTGCGCCCCGGCACGACGGTCGTCGACCTGGCCCTCTTCTACGAACGCAACAACCTGCTGCTCAACGGAGACGTGGGATGGGTGCCGGGCATCGTCTGGGGCCAGATCGTGGAGGGCCTGGACGAACTGGCCCAGGGATGCAACGACCTGTGGCGGGCCGGGGCGCTGGGGGAGTCGCTCAGCTTCCGGAGGGCGTGAGGGAGAGGGCCGTATCGGCGACCCCGGCTTCGTACAGCGCGTGCGCCGCCCGCAGTACCAGGTCGTCCCGGTGCCGGGCCGCCACCAGTTGGAGCCCGACCGGGAGTCCGTCGCCGTCCGTGCCCACCGGTACGGTCGCCGCCGGCTGCTGGGTCAGGTTGAAGGGGTAGGTGAAGGGCGTCCAGCCCGTCCAGCGGCGGTGGCCCGAGCCCTTCGGGACCTCGACGCCCGCCTCGAAGGCCGTGATCGGGAGGGTGGGGGTGACCAGCAGGTCGTAGGAGTCGTGGAAGTGGCCCATGCGGCGGCCGAGTTCCATACGGACGTCCACCGCGGCCAGGTAGTCGAGAGCGGTGAGGCGGGCGCCCTGGGCGCAGATCTCCTGGAGGCCGGGGTCGAGCAGCTCCCGCTGGTGCGGGCCGAGAGACTGGGTCACCCGGGCCGCGCCGCTGAACCACAGGGTGTGGAAGGCGTCCACCGGGTCGGTGAAGTCGGGGTCGGCCTCCGTGACGTACGCGCCGAGTTCCGCGAGGCGTTCCACCGCCCGCCGGACCGCCGCCGCGACCGCCGGCTGGACGGCGACCTGGCCGCCGAGGGAGGGGGAGTACGCCACGCGCAGGCCACGCACCCCGCCCGCGAGGCCCGCCGCGAAGGAGCCGGGCGGCGAGGCGAGGGCCGACCAGTCGCGGGAGTCCGGGGTGCCGATGACGTCGAGGAGCAGCGCCGCGTCCGCCGCGTCGCGGGTCATGGGCCCCACGTGGGCGAGGGTGCCGAAGGCGCTCGCGGGGTAGAGCGGGACACGGCCGTACGTCGGCTTCAGCGCGAAGATCCCGCAGAAGGCCGCCGGGATACGGACGCTGCCGCCGCCGTCCGTGCCCAGGGCCAGCGGTCCCGCGCCCAGCGCCACGGCCGCCGCCGCGCCGCCGCTGGAGCCGCCCGCGGTCCGGGTCGGGTCGTGCGGGTTGCGGGTGACGCCGGACTGGGGCGAGTCCGTCACGCCCTTCCAGCCGAACTCCGGGGTTGTGGTCTTGCCGAGGAAGACCGCGCCGTGCTCGCGCAGACGGGCGACGGACGGGGCGTCCTCGTCCCAACGGCCCTGCTCGGAGATGGTTTTCGAGCCTTTGAGGGTCGGTGCCCCGCGCAGCAGCAGGATGTCCTTCACCGTGACCGGCACGCCGTCCAGCAGACCGGCCGGCTCGCCGCGCCGCCACCGGTCGGCCGACGCCGCCGCCTGCGCCAGAGCCTCGTCGGCGGTGAGCCGTACGAACGCGTTCACCTCCGGCTGGATCCGCTCGGCCCGTGCCAGGGTCGCGCGGGTCACGTCGACGGGGCTGAACTCGCCCTTGCGGTAACCGTCGAGGAGTTGTACGGCAGTCAGTCCGGTGAGATCGAGGTCCTGCTCCGTCATGCGCTCTCCAGCCGTGGGAGTTCAGCGTCCGGGGACGTAGCCCCGCTTCTTGTCGACCACGTTCGTCAGTGGTCTGCCCGCCTCCCAGCGCTCGTACAACTCCACGAACTGCTCGCCGAGTTCGTCCCGCCAGCCGACCGTGTCGCCACTCATGTGCGGGGACACGATCAGGTTCGGGACCTGCCACAACGGACTGTCCGGGCTGAGGGGTTCGTGCTCGAAGACGTCCAGGGCCGCGCCCGCGATCCACCGCTTGGCCAGCGCCTCGGCGAGCGCGTCCTCGACGACCAGCTGCCCCCGGCCCACGTTGACGAACCGCGCGGAGGGCTGCATCACGCCGAAACGGCGGGCGTCGAACATGCCGTACGTCTGCTCCGTGAGCGGCGCCGCCGCGATCACCCAGTCGGCGCGGGCCATCAGCCGGTCCAGCTCCTCGGGGCCGTGGACACCGGTACGCGGGGTGCGCCCGACGAGCGCCGTGGTGATGCCGAGCGCCTTGAGCGTGGCGACGATCGCCCGCCCGATGGGCCCGGACCCGACGACGCACGCGCGCGTGCCGGCGACCCGCTGCGACTCGCGGTGCCGCCAGGTCCGCTCCCGCTGGAGATCCCACGTCCGGGGCAGGTCCTTGGCCATCGCCAGGACCAGCGCGGCGACGTACTCGGCGATCGGCTGGTCGAAGACACCCCGGGCGTTGGTCACCACGGTGTCGGATTCGGCCAGTTCCGGACACATCAGGTGGTCCACGCCCGCACTCGCCGTGTGCACCCAGCGCGGCCGCGGCCCCTCGCCCGGCCAGGCCGAGCGCACCGCGTGCGAGGTGAAGTCCCAGACCAGCAGGACATCGGCCAACGGCAGCCGCTCGGCCAGCGTCGACGCGTCCGCGTGCTCGATCCGGGCCCGGCCGGTCAGCCTGCCGAGGCGGGGGAGCGGGTCGGCGTCGAGGACCAAGAGGGTCGGAGGGGATTCGGAAGCGGTCATTCGGCGAGCCGTTTCTCGGACGGTCACGGCCGTCCGACATGGGCGGACATGAGGGGTTGACCGGGGCGTGACCTGGGCGTCACGAGGGCGGATTGACCACGCTCGCACCCGAACCTACCTTCGTCAACACGGGCATGTGCACGGTCCGTTCCCCTCCCGCTTCCCACAGTGAGGCCGGTGTCTGCCATGGACGTCACTTTTCTCGGTGGTCCCCGCCCCCAGCGCGGCGTCGGTGTCGTCGCCCCCTTCGACTTCGCCCTCGACCGCGAACTGTGGCGCTGGGTGCCCGACGAGGTGTCCCTCCATCTGACCCGCACGCCGTACGTGCCCGTCGAGGTCAGCCTCGACCTGGCCCGGCTGGTCAGCGAGCACGAGACCCTGCACGACGCGGTCCGCACCCTCACCGCCATCGCCCCCGAGGTCGTCGCCTACGCCTGCACCTCCGGCAGTTTCGTCGGAGGGATCGCCGGGGAACGCGCGATGCGCTGTGCGATGACCCAGGCGGGCGACCTGCCCTCGGTGACGACGTCCGGCGCGCTGCTGGAGGCGCTGGCCGAACTCGACGTACGGCGGGTGGCGCTGGTGACGCCCTACACGGTGTCCGTCACCCAGGCCCTCGAGGAGTACGTGGCGGAGGCGGGGGTCGCCGTCACCGGGTGCGCGTACATGGGTCTGACCAGGCACATCTGGAAGGTGCCGTACCGGGACGTGGCGGAGATGGCGCGCCGGGCGGTGGACGGCGGCGCCGAGGCGCTGTTCATCAGCTGCACCAACCTGCCCACGTACGACGTGATCCCCCAGCTGGAGGCGGAGCTGCGCATCCCGGTGATCTCGGCCAACCAGGTGACGATGTGGGCGGCGCTGCGCCGACTGGGTACCCGAGCCGTGGGGCCGTACCAGGCGCTGATCGATCCGGCGGCGCGACAGTCCGGTCCCGTACTGCCCGACGTGCCGGCCCTGCCGGCCTTGCCGGAAGCGCAGGCGCTGCCGGACGTACCGGGACTGCCGGATGAAGAACAGCAGCAGGAAGGGTGGACATGACAGCACTGGGGTTCCTCTATCCGGGCCACTCGGCCGAGGACGACTACCCGCGCATCGAACAGCTGCTGGGCAGCGACGTCCGGCTGGACCTCGTGCACACCGACATCGGCGAGGACGCCCACCGGGTCGACGCCCTGCTCGAGATGGGCTCGGCGGGCCGGCTCGCGGCCGGCGTCGAGAAACTGCGCATGGCGGGCGCCGAGTCGGTGGTCTGGGCATGCACCAGCGGCAGCTTCGTGTACGGCTGGGAGGGCGCCCACGACCAGGTCCGCACCCTTGCCCTGACGGCGGGCATGCCGGCCTCCTCCACGTCCTTCGCCTTCGTGCACGCGGCCCGCGAGATCGGGGCGAAGCGGGTCGCGGTCGGCGCGACCTACCCCGACGACGTGGCCGATCTGTTCGCGGAGTTCCTGCGGGCGGCGGGCATCGAGGTGGTCGGGGTCCGCCCGTCCGGGATCATCACGGCGGCGGAGGTCGGCACGTGGGGTGAGGCGGAGGTGTTCGCGCTGGCCCGCGAGGCGGACGACGTGTCGGCGGACGCGCTGCTGCTCCCCGACACGGCGCTGCACACCGCGGCCCACATCCCGACCCTGGAGAAGGAACTCGGCAAGCCGGTACTGACGGCGAACCAGGTCACGGTATGGGAGGCGCTGCGCCTGACGGACCGGCGGGTGAACGCACCGGCGCTGGGTGCACTGTTCACGAGGGAACCCCTCGTACAGGCCTGACTCCCCGCCCCGCCCCAGGGGGCTCCGCCCCCTGGACCCCCGACCTGTGCCCACCCACCACCCGACTCGGTCGGACAGAAGGTGACCCTCGCCCCGGTGGCATACCTCTCGACCCACCGAGACGGGTGGTGGGTGGGCATAGGCCCGGGGTCTGGGGGCGGAGCCCCCAGCACACGCCGCCCGCACCAACACCGGGCACCCGGGAATAAGCGGAGACTGTCTCCTGTTAACCCCCGGAGGACAGCGCACGGCCCACAACAGGAGGCACCCACCGTGACCGCAACGGCAGACGAGACCCGGGGAACACCGCACGGCACCGCCCCCGTCCCCCTCTCCGTACTGGACCTGGTCACCGTAGGCGCAGGCCGCACCGCCACCGACGCCCTCCGCACGAGCGTCGACATCGCCCGCCTCGCGGAGTCCCGCGGCTACCACCGCTACTGGGTCGCCGAACACCACTCCATGCCGGGCGTGGCGTCGAGCTCCCCCGCCGTGATCCTCGCCCACCTCGCCGCCCACACCACCCGCATCCGCCTGGGCTCGGGCGGCGTCATGCTCCCGAACCACGCCCCGCTCGTCATCGCGGAGCAGTTCGGCACGCTGGAAGCCATGGCCCCCGGCCGCGTGGACCTCGGCCTCGGCCGAGCCCCCGGCACGGACGGCGCCACCGCCGCAGCCCTCCGCCGCACCGAGCGCCTGAACGAAGGCGCCGACGACTTCCCCCAGCAGCTCGCCGAGCTGATCCGCTTCCTGGACGACGACTTCCCGGACGGCCACCCCTACCGCCGTATCCACGCCGTACCCGGCCCGATCCAGGCCACGTCCCCCGGCGGCGTCCAGTCCCCGCACCGTCCGCCCGTCTGGCTGCTCGGCTCCTCCGGCTTCAGCGCCCGCCTGGCCGGCTCCCTCGGCCTGCCCTTCGCCTTCGCGCACCACTTCTCGGCGCAGAACACCGTCCCGGCCCTCGACCTGTACCGGGAGTCGTTCCGGCCCTCCGCCGTCCTCGACGAGCCGTACGCCCTCATCGGCGTCTCCGCCCTCGCCACCGACGACGAGAACGAGGCCCGCCGCCAGGTCCGCGCCGCCGCCCTCAACATGGTCCGCCTGCGCACCGGCCGCCCCGGCCTCGTCCCCAGCCCGGAGGAGGCCGAGGCGTACCCGTTCAGCCCCATGGAGCAGGAGTTCATCGACTCCTGGAACGCCAACGTCATCCACGGCACGGTGGACGAGGTCCGCTCCGGCCTCGACGACCTCCACAAGCGCACCGGCGCCGACGAGCTGATGATCACGTCCCACGCGCATGCCGGAGACCTGCGCCTGCGCTCCTACGAACTGATCGCGGACGCGTACGGACTACCGAACGACTAGGCCCAACAATCCGGAGATACGATCCGGCGGCACCGGCCGCGAGTACAGCCACCCCTGGCCGGTGTCGCACCCGATCCGCCGCAGCCGGGCCGCCTGCGCCGACGTCTCCACGCACTCCGCGGTGACGGTCAGGCCGAGCCGGTGGGCGAGCTGGATCATCGCCTCGACGACGACCTCGTCGGCCGGGTTCGGCGGGACGCCTTCCCCTTCGTACTGGAAGCCCCGTACGAAGGACCCGTCCAGTTTCAGCACGGACACCGGCAGCCGGCTCAGGTACGCCAGGTTCGAGTAGCCGGTGCCGAAGTCGTCGATCGCGATGCCCACGCCCATGTCGCTGAGCGCCTGGAGGGCCTGCAGCGGGCGCCCCGCCGAGCCCATGACCGCCGACTCCGTCAGTTCGAGCTGCAACAGCTGCGGCTCCAGGCCCGTCTCCGCCAGGATCTCCGCCACGTCCGCGACCAGATCCGAGTCCCAGACCTGACGCACCGCCACGTTCACGCTGACGAAGATCGGCGGCTCGTCGGGATGGTCCAGCTGCCACCGCCGGGCCTGGCGGCAGGCCGTGGCCAGGACCCAGCGGCCGAGCTGCACGATCGAGCCGTCCTCCTCGGCCAGTCCGATGAACCGATTCGGCGTCAGCATTCCGAACTGCGGATGATTCCAGCGGACCAGGGCCTCGACGCCCCGCAGCCGGCCGTCCTCCATGCACACCAGCGGCTGGTACTCCAGCACGAACTCGTCGCGCTCGATGGCCGGGCGGAGCGTGGAGGCGAGGGCCTGGCGGGTCATGCGGTGGGCGTTGCGCTCCGGGTCGAAGAGGGTCCAGCGGGCCTTGCCGTCGGCCTTCGCCCAGTACAGCGTGGTGTCGGCGGCCTGCATCAGACCGGTCGCGCTGGTCCCCGCCGCCTGCCGTTCGACCACGCCGATCGAGGCCGACACCGACATCCGCTGCCCCGAGAGGTCGAACGGGGCCTGGACCGCCTCCAGTACGGCCTCGGCGAGATCGGCGAGCTGCTCGGTGCCGGTGGAGTCCTCGACGAGCAGGGCGAACTCGTCACCGCCGAGCCGGGCGACCAGCGGCGCGCTCGCCCGGCCGTAGCCCGCCTCGTCGGCGCAGCGGGTGAGGCGTTCGGCGACGGCGGCCAGCAGCCGGTCGCCGACCCGGTGGCCGAGCGTGTCGTTGACGGCCTTGAAGCCGTCCAGGTCGAGGTAGCACAGCCCGATCCGGCCGGTGCCGCTCTGCTCGTACGACTCCGCCTCCAGCGCGGCCGAAAGACGTTCGAAGAACAGGGCGCGGTTGGGCAGCCGGGTCACCGGGTCGTGCATCTGCAAGTGCCGCAGCCGCGCCTGGAGTTCACGCCGGGCGCTGATGTCGGCGACCGACAGCAGGACCCCGGGCTCGTTCTCCGCGAGGGGAGCGACGTGGACCTGCACCCACAGGGAGTTCCCGTCGTGATGCTTGAGCCGGCGCGTGCAGCGCAGTTTCGCCTGGCGGCCGCGCAGCACCTCGCGGTACGCGTGCCAGGTGCGGGCGTCCGAGGCCAGGTCCACCAGGTCGGCGGCGACCCGGCCGGACAGCGACTCGGTGCCGGCGCCGAGCAGGGCGTCGAACGCGTCGTTGGCGCAGACGACCAGCCCCTCGCGGTCGACGACGGCCATCGCGAGCGGCGCGGACGTGAACACCGAACGGTAGGACACCGCATCGCAGGGCGGGGTCTCCCCACCGGGAGACGTGCGGACATCACTCTCTGTTACGGCTGACCCGTCGAGGTCTGCCGTGGCCGTCGGCCCTTCGGACGTTCCGCTCACCGCTTGCTCCCGCAGTGCACTCGATCGCTGTCCGCCAGGAAAGTGTGCCGATCATAGAGGCTGGCCCCAGGCCCTTCCAGCCAGTGTCCAGTGTCCCGGAAGGACAGGGCTTTATGACAGATCGTTTCTGCACGCGTCTGGACGGGTCTTTCAGGCGTCTGACCAGTTGTGACGTTCCGTGAGCGATCCGGGGGTGTCGATCCTGACCCTTCTTCGGCTCTCTCACTCATCTGGTGCAGGCAAACAGGGCGTAGTACGACAAACGGCAGCAATCTGGGTGCGGTGTCCCGTGAACCGCACCCGGAGGTCCCTGTGCCGCGTCCGTTCCCGCGCCCCCGACTGCGCAGTACCGCGGCCGTGTTCACCACGTTGTCGGCGCTCGCCGCGACCTCCCTCGTGACCGGCCCCTCGGTCGCCGAACCGTTGGCGGCGACCCCGTGCGCCCTCCAGCGCACCGAGGCCCACCACTCCGAGGGTCTGGACACCTGGAACGCCGCCTATCCGCGCCCGGCCCGCTCGCTGAACGCGGTGATGGTCTTCCTGTCCTTCCCGGACTCGGTCCCGCTGACCACCCCCGCCGAGCTGACCGCCGACCACTTCCCGGCCACCAGCCGCTTCTTCGAGCGCGCCTCCTACGGCAGGTTCACCCTCCGCCCGCACCCGCTCGGGTACTGGATCCGGATGCCGAAGCCCTCGACGGCGTACGCCATACAGCGCGACTGGAACGCCGCCCACCGCGCCGCCTACCTGCGCGACGCGCTGGCCGCCGCCGACGGGCAGGTCGACTTCTCGCGCTACGACATCGTGTACTTCGTCGCCGATCCGGACGCGCCCGGCGTGGACTCCGACGCGACGAAGGTCGTCAACCTCGACACTCCGCTGCGGGCCGACGGCGCGGACATCCGGCGGGTCGTCACGGTGTTCGAGCAGCATCCGCCGGACCGGTTGGTCCTGGCCCACGAGACCGGGCACGTCTTCGACCTGCCGGACCTCTACCACCGCCCGGTGGACGGCAAGGGCGACTGGGACACCTATGTCGGGGACTGGGACCTGATGGGCAGCCAGTTCGCGCTGGCGCCGGACCTGTTCGGCTGGCACAAGTGGAAGCTCGGCTGGCTGCGGCCCCGGCAGGTGGCGTGTGTGCAGGGCACCGGGCCGACCCGGCTGACAATGGAGCCGCTCGGCGCGGGGCCGGGCGTCCCCGTCGTGGGCGCCGCCGGTGCGCCGGCCTTCGGGCTCGGCCACGGCACCAAGCTCGCGGTCGTGCGCACAGGGACCGACAGCGCGCTCGCTTTCGAGGCACGCGGGCCGGTCGGCAACGACGCGGACGTGTGCCGGCCGGGCATCCTCGTCTACCGGGTGCGCAGCGGCGCCGCGTCCGGCGGCGGACCGGTCGAGGTGATCGACGCCCACCCGCACAGCGAGGCCTGCTGGGAGACCTCCGTCTTCCCGCCCCTCGCGGACGCCCCGGTCGGCGTCGGCGAGAGCTTCACGGTGCCGGACGAGGACGTACGGCTGGAGGTGGAGGGACGGACGGTTTCGGGGGCCTGGACGGTGAAGATCACGACCGGATAGGCGGACCGCTTCTCTGTATGAGGTACGCGAAAGGCCCCTCGCTCGCGCGAGAGGCCTTTTCGTGTCTGTGCGCCGCCAGGGACTCGAACCCCGGACCCGCTGATTAAGAGTCAGCTGCTCTAACCAACTGAGCTAGCGGCGCCTGCTGACGTCGTAGACCTTAGCATCCTGTTCGGCCGGGGGAAAAATCGATATCCGCACGGCCGCGCGGGCCGCCCGTACGGCCGCCCAGAGCAGCACCTCGGGGCCCGGCAGCCAGGGGTGACGGGTGTCCGGGGCGACCAGCCAGCGGCAGCCGGACGGAGTGCCGGAGCCGGCGGCGCCCATCGGTGCGGGGACGGTCACCGCGTCGCCGGTGCCGTGGCACAGCAGCGGCGGAATGGCCTTCGTACGCCCGAACTCCTCCCAGTGCAGCAGCGCGGGCAGCCGCTGTGCCGTGCCGGGCGCGGCGAACAGCAGCATCCGGCCCCGGAACGCCGCGACCGGCCCCGACCCCGGGCCCTCGTCCCACAGCCGGTCCAGCATCCGGCGCCCGAAGATCGCGGGCGCGCCGACGACGTCGAAGGCGGTGCCGCAGGGAAGGACGACCGGGGCGTCGGGGCGCTCGTCCCAGAGTGCGAGGGTGCTGCGCGGATACGCTCCCGCCGAGGCGAGCCAGGCGGCTCCGTCCGGGGTGACCCCCGAGACGTCGAAGCGGTCGGCGACGGTCTCTTCGCGTGTGCTGCTCATGCCGTCAACATCTACCGGCGGTGAGCGTTCCCTCCCCGAGGGTTGCCGGAAACCGGGACGTGACGGGGTGAGAGGGAGTATCTTGCCCGCCTGGCATATGCCGGGCAGCGTATGCGGTTCACATGACTCCCACTGCTCTCACAGGGTCCAGACGGCTCACAGGACTCACGCGACTCACACCGGATCGGCGTGCCCCGGCCCCTCGGCGCCCCGCAGCAGATCCCGGCCGAACTCGACCATCTTCTTCGCGTAGTCCTCGGTCCACTCGGCGCGCGCCGCGATGTCCGCCGGCGTCAGCCGGTCGAAGCGGCGCGGGTCGGCCAGCTGGGCCGCCGCCATCGCCTGGAACTCCACGGCACGGTCGGTCGCCGCACGGAACGCGTGCGTCAGCTCCGTGGCACGGGTGAGCAGGGCGCGGGGGTCGTCGATCGACTCCAGATCGAAGAAGTGCTCCGGGTCCTCGGCGACCTGCGCGGGCTCGAAGAGCAAGGGCGCGGGGCGTAGCCGCGGTTCGTTCCGACGCGGCGTGGGCTCCGCCATGTCTTCTCCTCCTCGTACGTCACGGATGGCCCGTCGGTGAGTGGGCCACCGTCCATTGTCCCGCGCCCGCGCAAGAGGGCCGGATGCCTCCGGCGGCGGCCCGGGTCACTCCGGCGATATCAAGGCCTCCGGGCCACGGGATGTTCCCTGTGCCGGTCAGGTCGCCGGGCGGCCCGGTGTTCCCCGAGCGGGTCACGTCGCCAGGCCACCCTGTGCGCGGCCAGGTGTGCCAGCACCGCGTGGTTCGCCTCCCAGCCGTCCGGGCTGTATTCATCGGCCGCCTCCGGCGGCGTGCCGGACTCTGTCCGGCGACATGGCGACATGGCGGTCGGCGGCGTGGATTGTGCCGGTCACGGTCGCCAGGCCACCCTGTGCTCGGCCAGGTGTGCCAGCACCGCGTGATTGGCCTCCCAGCCGTCCGGAAACTTCACCAGCGTTCCCAGCTGGACCGGTTCCGTCGACGGGTAGTCGTCGAGCAGGTCGGTGACGCCGGCTCGGCACACCACGATGCAGGCGTGCCGGTGGCGGGAGGCCAGGACGCACAGGCGGCCTGTCTCCAGGTGGAACGCGGTGGCGTCGGGGCGGCCGGAGAGCGGGTGGAGGACGACCGTGACGTCGTACTCGCGGCCCTGGAGGCGGTTCGCCGTGTCGACGGTCACGTCCGGGACGCCCAGGTCGGCCAGGGCCGCGCGGACCGCCGCGGCCTGGTCCCGGTGTGCCGTGCCCACGGCGATCCGGTCGGCGGTCAGGGGCGTGGGGTCGGGGGAGCGCTCCGAGGTGGCCGCGCCGCCCCGGTCGAGCAGGCGTCGGACGACCGTCGCCACGGCCCGTACCGCCTCGGGGTCCGTCCGCGGGGTGTGCCGTGCGGGCAGCTCCAGCAGGCCCCAGCCGGATTCCGCCGCCTCGTCGATCACCCGGTCGGGGCCGGAGCCGTCCGACGGGACCGCGAGGGTGAGACGCCGGTCGCCGTGGCCGGTGCCGCTGCGGAACGGCGTGTACGGGTAGAAGGCGTCGGAGACCAGGGGCGCGGCCGACGCCGGGAGCCGCCAGGACACCGGCAGGCGGTGCTGCGGCAGCTCGGGGTTGTGCGCGAGGAGGGTCGTCACGGCGGAGCCGGAGGGGTCGTACGACAGGCCCGCCCACTGCTCGCTGCCGACGATCGCGAACGGGTCCAGCTGGCCCGGGTCGCCCACGAACAGCGCCCGCTCGAAGAGCCCGGCCACGGCGAGCAGCGCGTCCGAGCGCATCTGGTAGGCCTCGTCGACGATGGCGTGCCGCCACGGCTCGTCGACCTTGACGTGCCCCCACTTGGCGGCCGTGGAGATCACGACCGCGAGCCCGGTGAGGTCGCCGGCCTTCGCGGACTTCCGTACCTGCGCCAGGTCGTCGAGCGCCTTGTCGTACGGGTCGGCGTCGCTGCTGTGCAGCCGGCCCACCGGCAGGTCGGGGTTCTTCTCCGCGAGCCTCAGCACGAGGTCGTCGACCTGGGCGTTGGTCTGCGCGACCACCATCAACGGGCGCCCCGCGTCGGCCAGTTCCAGCGCCGCGCGCACGACGAGCGTCGACTTGCCGGCGCCGGGCGGGGAGTCGACGACGACACCGCGCGCCGAGCCGTGCAGGGTGTCGTGGAGGATCGCCTCCGTGGCGCGGGAAGCCTCGGCGCCGGGATCGAAGGCGGTCACAGCACGTCCTCCTCGGTCACGGGGTCGGAGACTTCTGGCACGGCGGCGGCCTCGCCCGGCGGTCCGCCGTGCGTCCACGGCGTGTCCTCCGGGTCGGGCAGCTTGGCGCCGCCGCGCTGCTCGTGCTCGAACAGCGTGAAGCAGACCGGGTCGCCCTTCTCGGGCACGGACCCCACCTCGGGCTCCTTGCCGCGGCCCATCTTGTCGACGATCCGCAGGACCACCAGGGCACCCTCGTCCGCGAAGCCCACGAACTCGGCCGCCTGCGGCTTCCCGCCCAGCGAGCGGTACACCTTCACCCGCTCCCCGAGGTGCGGCCGGTCGTCCGTCCGTACGGTCACCAACGGGCGCGGGCTCGGGCGCTTGCCCTCGCTGTACGTCATGACGACGTCCGTGACCTCGCCCGCGAGCGCCTCGCCGGACAGCCGCCGGCCCGCCATCACCAGCGGGTCGTCCAGGGCTTCCTGCGCCTCGAGCCGGGCCTGCTCGCGCTCGCGCGCGGCGAGCTTGTTCGCGGCGGTGACCGCGTCGTCGCGGCGCGGCTGCGGGGGCTCGCCGGCCAGCACGCGGTCGCGGTGGCCGGTGAACGACCAGCGGTCGCGGGTCCACCGCTCCTCGACGTGCGCGCCCTCGGGCAGCTCCCGCAGCAGCTCCAGGCCACGCCACACCGCGTCCCAGGTGGGGCGGGTCCGGCTCGCCACCAGAGCGCGGATCTCCTGCTCGGCGGCGGTGAGGATGCCGAGCCGGTCGTCGGCCTGCAGGCCGTCCTCGGCGGCGGCGAGGGCGAGGCGGGCGCGGTCGTAGCGCTCGAGGGCGGGGGCGAGGAGCTTGTTGTCGAACGCCGGGTCGGTGGCCGGGCCGGCGGGCGGACACAGCAGCTGGCCCTGGGTGTCCCGGCGCAGCTCGGCCCGGAGGGCGGCCTCGGCGCCGGACAGGCCGTCCGGCGGGTCGATCCAGGCGAGCAGCGCGCCCAGGTGCTGGTCCTCCAGGGTGGACTGGCCGGTCGCCCAGTGCCGGGCCAGCACATCGGTCATGGCCAGCAGCAGCGAGGAGCCGGGCACGCGGGCGCGTTCCCCGAAGTGGGTCAGCCAGCGGCCCAGCAAGGGCAGCCGGGGCGGGGCGGGGTACGGCGTCTCCGGGTCCTGTTCCGCCGTACGCCTGAAGCGCATGGAGCGCCCCAGCAGCCGTACGAACTCGACGCCCGCGCGGCTCGGCACGATCAGCTGCGGGGCGTCCGTGCACAGCTCGACCTCGACCTTGACCCGCTTGCCGGTCTCCGGGTCGGTCTCGGTGCGCTCGGCGGCCTCGACCGACCCGGCGTACGCGTCGAGGTGGGGCAGGACGACGTCGGCCAGCTCCGCCAGGAACGCGAACCTGAGGTCACGGTCGCGCGGCTGCGGTACGACCAGCAGGTGCGGGGTGTCCCGGTCGGTCCCCACCAGCGCGCCGAGCGGGGCCCCGGCCTCACCGGCGGTGGTGAGCGGCACGAAGACCAGGGGGTGCTCGGACAGCCGCCGGTGCCGGACGGTGGCGGCGGGCTGGGCGCGGCCGGTGCTGACGGCTTCGAGCCTGGCGAGGGTGGAGATCAGCGACATGCGGCCACTCCCTGGCCGAGGGCCTCTGCCCGCAGCTCGGCGGCCCTTCTGAGTGCCGCCACCGCCGGATCGTCCGGGTCGCCCAACTCCCCGCGGGCGGCCGCCAGGACGTCCTCGACCGTCGTCAGGCCGCCGAGTTCGGCGCGCACCGAGCGGCCGAGGGAGGTCACCGCGCCGTCCGTGCGGGAGCGGTCGCGGCAGTGGAAGGCCAGCTCGCAGGCGGACAGGCACTCGGGCGCGTAGGTCGCCGGGACCGCCTCGACGGCCTCCGTCAGCTCGTCGGCGGGCCGGTCGGGGGAGAAGCAGGTGCCTTCGGGGAGGGCGTCGGCGATGTCCTGGACGCGGGTGAGGCGGGCCAGCTGGCGGGCGGTCACCGCGCGCTGCTTGCGGATGTCCACGGCGGACGCGGTGGCGAGGTTGGAGAAGTCCTTCGGGCAGACCAGGAGGACGTGGTGCCGCACCCGCGGGGACGGGCCTCCGTCATGGGCGAGGCGGGCAGCCACTTCCTCCAGTGCCAGCACGTACACCGCGGCCTGCCGGGCGGCGGCGCCCACCTTCGCCGGGTCGGCCGAGCCGTCCAGCATAGGGAAGGACTTGATCTCCACGACCGTCCAGCCGCCGTCCGGGTGCACGACCACCGCGTCCGGCTCCAGGAAGGCGGGCGAACCGGCGACTTCGAGCGCGAGCATCGGGTGGTCGAGGAGTGTCCAGCAGCCGGCCGCGGTGGCGTCGCGCAGGGCGAGGGCCGTACGGGCGGTGCGGCCCTGGGGGCCGATCGCGGTGAGGTCGGGCACCTCGGCGTCCGACGGCGGCTCGGCCTTGCGGTCCAGCTTCTCGTGCACCAGCCGCAGCAGTTCCGCGCCGCCGTCCGCCTTGACCCGCGACTCGAACGCGTTGCCCCGCGTGAGCGCGAACTGCGACTGGCCGAAAGCCGACGGCGAGCCGAGCGCGTCCGCCAGCGCCGCCTTGTCCACCCCGGCGCCGTCCAGGATCGCCCGCCGCTTGCAGCCGGGATTGGCGGCGAGGGCCGCAAGGGCGCGGGCGTCCAGCGCCTTGGCCGGTACCTCGGGACCGCGCAGCTCAGCGAGCCGGTGCCGCAGCCCCGTCTCCCGCGTCCGTGGGAGAGGCACTCGGTTCGGCTCCGCCTGCGAACTGTGACTCGCGCTGCCGTGGAATGTGCTCACTCGCGGAAGTCTGGCATCCGCCACTGACAATTGAGGCGGATGCGCCGGGAGAGACCGCCGCGATGCCCGCGAACCGGACCCGCATCGGCTCCATGACCCGGCCCCCGTACCGCATGACGTAGGGCGCGAGCAGCAGCCCGGCCCCCATCACGGCCGCCCCCGCGACCGCGTCGAGGAAGTAGTGGTTCGCGGTGCCCATCACCACGATCGTGGTCACCAACGGATAGCCGACACCGGCGACCTTCGCGGTACGCGTCCCGCCGTACTTCCACAGCATCACACCGCACCACACCGCCCAGCCCACGTGCAGGCTCGGCATGGCCGCGTACTGGTTCGTCATACCGCCCAGACCCCGCGGGGCGCTCGCCTCGCCGCCCCACCAGCCGTACGAGCTGTACTGGGCCATCGTGTCGACGAAGCCGTAGCCGGGGGAGAGCAGTCGGGGCGGGCAGGTCGGGAGCAGGGTGAAGCCGATCAGGCCGATGAAGGTGGACGTCATCAGCCAGGTGCGGGCCATGCGGTAGTGCACGGCACGGGACCTGAACAGCCAGACCAGGATCACGGGCGTGACCATGTAGTGCAGCGACGCGTACCAGAAGTCGGCCGGTACACCGATCCACGCCTCGCTCGTGAAGAGCCGGTTGAGGGGATGCTCGGCGTTGATGTGCAGGACCTTCTCGACGCGCAGGATCGTCAGGCCGTGGTCGACGGCACTGGTGACGTCGCCCCGGGCGAGGAGCCGGCCGGCGGAGTAGCAGGCGTACACCAGCACGATCAGTGGCAGCTCGGTCCACCAGCGCAGCCGGGGTCGCGGGGCCACCTCGATGCCCGGTGTCTCGGTCTGCGGCATCCGATCGCCCTCCCCCTTCACGTCGCGCCCGTCCGGTGGTCCTGGTCCGGTCGTGTCACTTTACGGCGCATGCGCGCGCCTCCGTGGCACGCCCCCGGCCCTCAAAGACGCAGAGATCGCCCGCCGGGTTGCCCTCGGGCGGACCCTGGTACAGCGTGCGCGATGATGGAGGGGCCCCGCCTCTCATTTCTCCCGGAAGGGTCTCTTCATGGCACCGCGCATCCTGCTGGCCCGGCACGGACAGACGGAGTGGTCGCTGTCCGGTAAGCACACCGGCAGGACCGACGTACCGCTCCTCGAAGAGGGCCGGCGCGGCGCCAAACTGCTCGGCGAGCGCCTGCACCGGGCGCCGTTGGACGGTCTCGCCGGGGCCGAGGTGCGCACCAGCCCGCTGGTACGCGCGCGTGAGACGTGCGAACTCGCCGGTTTCGGCGAGCGCGCGAGCACCTGGGACACGCTCATGGAGTGGGACTACGGCTCCTACGAGGGGATGACCCCGCAGGAGATCCAGGATGTCCGGCCCGGCTGGCTCATCTGGCGCGACGGCGTGCCGCAGGGCGAGTCGCTCACCGAGGTGACGGCCCGCGCGGACGAGGTCGTCGCCTGGGCGCGGGCGGCGGACCGGGACGTGCTGATCTTCGCGCACGGGCACATACTCCGGTCCATCGGTGCGAGGTGGCTGGGGCTGCCGATCGACTTCGCGGCGCGGATCAGGCTCAATCCGACGTCCTTGTCGGTGCTCGGCTGGGCTTACGGGGAGCCGGCGATCGAGAGCTGGAACGACGTGGGGCACCTCGTGGCGTAGTGCCGCCCGCGGCTACGCCGTGCGCGGCAGACTCGCATGGCGTTCCAGGAACGTCGACACCCCCGACGCCCGCCGATGCGGCAGCAGCACCCGTGCCGTGCCCGCGAGCATCGTCTGGATCCTGGACGACTGGACCTCGCCCAGCAGGTCCAGTACCCGCATCCCGGCCGCCACGGCCTCGTCGGGGCGGCCCCCGCGCGCGAGGTCGTCCGCCAGTTCCGCCGTGTACAGGGCGATGTTCCGGGTGAAGTGCGGGTCCTGGAGCTGCGCCGCACGGCCCGCGTGCCGGGCCGCGCGCCGCCAGTCGCCGAGTGTCGACCAGCACTGCGCCTCGAGGCCCTCCAGCTCGGCCTCTCCGTAGAAGCTCATCCACTCGGGGTCGGCGTCCGAGTGGCCTCGCTCGAAGAGGGCCTGCGCGCGGGCGAGTGCCTGTTCGCAGCCGGTGCGGTCGGCGAGCCCGGCCCAGCCGCCCGCCTCGCGCAGCGCGAGCAGCGACATCAGCCGGGCGGAGCCCAGCGGGCGCCCGACGCGTTGCGCGGCCTGCGCGGCGCGTACCGCCTCGCGCGGCCGGCCCGCGTCCCGGGCGAGGAAGGCCGTATTGCAGAAGGCGTGTGCCTCAAGGCCCGGGTCCCCGGTCATCCGGGCGGTCGCGAGCGCCTCGGCGTAGTGCGAGCGGGCGTCGTCGAAGCGGCCCGAGTCGTGGGCCAGCCAGCCCACCGAGATGGCCAGTTCACCGGCGCCCGAGTGGAGCCGTTCGGCGGTCGTCTGCCGGGTCGTGTGGGCGTCGAGCAGGGCGTAGGCGGCGCGCAGTGGAGCGGCCGCGCGACGGTAGAGGCCGTCCGCGCCGTGCCGGTCGTCGAGCAGCCGGATGCTGCGGACGGCCTCTTCGAGGGCGCCCGCCTCGCTCGTCCCGACGCGCCGGACGGGGCGTTCCGCGGCCGCGGCGTCGAAGGCGAGTGTCAAGGGGCCCAGCGAGACGGCGGCCATGGTGGCGCCTCCGCTGGTCATGAATGCGCGACGCAGCACGTCGCTCTCCTCGTGGTTGTCGTGCGTCTCGTACGGGTCCTGCGTGTCATACGGCTCGTACGCCCCTGGTGTCTCACCGGCGGTGTACGCCGGGCCGGCGACGCCGGAGGGGGGCGCGTCCTCGGGGGCGTGCGCCCGTCGTCCGCGTACGGACGAGCGGGGCGCGAACCCGAGGTCGGTGAGCGTGCGGCCGGGGAACATGTGCAAGAACACCCGTTCGTACGCATAGTTGGGACAGCGGATCTCACCCGCCTCGACCCGGCCGACATAGCGTGCGTCGCAGCTGACCCGCTCGCCGATCTCGCGGGCGGCCCGCCGCACCGCAGCGGCGAACTCGGCCGGCGAGCGCTGTCCGCGCAACTGCCGGAACGCGAGGTTGGGCTGCGGTGGTCTGGGGGACTGGGACGAGGTCACCATTGACGACGCCATGGCCGGGTCCTCTCGTGCGAACCGTCGAACCATGCCGGAACCAAGGTGGGTTCACGGTGAGTTGTCCGTGTGACACCCCGGTTTCCGGCGGGCAAGAACGTACCCGCTGTGACGGACCCGCCACGCGGTGTTTGGCTACAAACCGGATATCTCATCCGTGATCTGCCATGAACTGCCATCCTTTGCGGCGGACTTCCGCCGTAGCCGTTGACAGGTGGGCGCGTTGAACCCTGTGGACCGGGAGCCGCCCGACTCCCGACCCGTTCGTTGGAGGAGGGGTTCCGTGGTGGAGGCCGGTATGGGGACCAGACACAGCGCCGATCCTCGTATGTCACTTTCGTCCAGTGCGTCTTCGTCCAGTACGTCGCTTTCCTGTCCGGACGCCGTGTGCGACGTCGTCACCGTGCCGACGCGGCACGGGCTCGAGGCGGTCGACATCCTGCGGCGCGGGGCGGGCGACGAGGCGGTCGGGCCCGTCCTGCACGACGACGACTGCGGCACGCTGGGATTCGTGGTCCCGCCGGGGACCGCGGCCGGCTGGGACGTACCGGGCAGCACCTGCACGGAGACGGACGGGCGGGGGCTGCGGCTGAGCCCCGAACCGTCGGTGGAGGGATCGGACTGGCTGCTGCCGCCGGGGGAGGCGGACCTCGCGACGGATCCGGCGGTGCTGCGGGCGGCGCTGGGGGAGGCGGCCCGGTTGATCGAGGCGGCGGACAACTGCCGCTGACGGCGGCACGAGCCCGCTGACGCCGGCACGAGCCCGCTGAGCCGCGCGCCTCGCGGCGCCTGATAATGGCGTCATGGGAAAGTCCAGGAACGCCCGTCGGGACAGCGCCCCCGTCGCCGAACCCGTGGACGGCGGGCTCGCCCAGCTCATACCCGATCGGGACCGGGCGCGGGCCTGGACACTCCTCGTCGACGGGGCGCCCCAGTCGCACGTCGATCTCGACGACCCGGCGTATCTGTCCTTCGAGTACCAGCGGCGGCTCGGGCACGTCATCGACCTGGCCGCCCAGCCCGGCAAGCCCGTGCACGCCGTGCACCTCGGCGGCGGCGCCTTCACCCTCGCCCGTTACGTCGCCGCCACCCGCCCCCGCTCCACCCAGCAGGTCGTCGAGCGCGACGCGGCCCTCGTCCAACTGGTCCGCCGTGAGCTGCCGTTGGACACGGGGGCCCGGATCCGGGTGCGTTCCGTCGATGCCCGCGAAGGCCTCGCCAAGGTGCCCGACGGATGGGCCGACCTCGTCATCGCCGACGTGTTCAGCGGCGCCCGCACCCCGGCCCACCTCACCTCGACCGAGTTCCTCGACGAGGTCCGCCGGGCGCTGAAGCCGGGCGGTCTCTACGCCGCCAACCTCGCCGACGGGCCGCCGCTGGCCCACCTGCGCGGCCAGATCGCCACCGCGGCCGCCCGCTTCCCGGAACTCGCCCTGGTCGCCGACCCGACCGTCCTGCGCGGCAAACGTTTCGGCAACGCGGCCCTCGTCGCCTGCGACCACCCGCTCCCGATCGCCGAACTCACCCGCCGCGCGGCCTCCGACCCGCACCCGGGCCGCGTCGAACACGGCAGGTCGCTGACCGACTTCACGGGCGGGGCCGTACCGGTGATCGACGCGGCCGCGGTGGCCTCCCCGGCGCCGCCGGCCTCCGCGTTCCGGTGAGACAGCGGATCCAGTGGCTCCCGACAGATCCAGTAGGTCCCGATAGATCTAGTAGTTCCCGATCTCCACGCGCGGCGGCCCGTCGTGCCAGGTGCAGAACACCGACACCCGGTCCGCGCCCGAGCCGAACTCCACCCGGATCCACGAGTCCGTCTTCCACACCTGCATCGACCAGCCGGTGCCGGGCGTCGCCGACACCAGCGTCGCGGACGTCTTCCCGAGGTCGAAGACCGCACGGCCGCCGTCGGTGTCGTAGCTCTTGATCTGCCCGGACGCCGTGGGGGACGGGCCGGCGCTCGTCGTCGGTGGGCTCGGCGGGCTCGACGGGGTCCGGGTGGGGGCCGGGGACAGCTCGCGCGAGGGGCTCTTCGACTCGGACGGCGTCGGCCGGGCCGTCGACGACGCCAGCGGCTTCGACTCCTGCGTGGTCGCGTCGGCCGCCGTGATGGGCAGGGCGCGCGGCGGGTCGTAGGCCGTGCCCGTCATCACCGAGTGGACGCCCCACCACGACAGCGTGACCGCCGCGCCCGTGGCGAGCGTCCAAGCCAGTAGGTGTATGAGTCCTCTGCGCATCGCGGGCCATACTGCCTCACGCGTCCCACCGATGTCGCCCGGTGCGCGGGTCGTTGTCCACAGGTGCGAAGTTGTCCACAGGCACCGGAAGGGCCTCCCTCGCATGGCGTAGGTTGCGGCGCATGGCAAGTGTGCTCGTGGTCGAGGACGACCAGTTCGTACGCTCGGCGCTCATCCGGCACCTGACCGACGCCGCCCACACGGTGCGCAGCGTCGGTACGGCACTGGAGGCGCTGCGCGAGGTCGCCCATTTCCGTTTCGACGTCGTGATCCTGGACCTCGGTCTGCCCGATCTGGACGGCTCCGAGGCCCTGAAGATGCTGCGCGGCATCACCGACGTCCCCGTGATCATCGCCACCGCCCGGGACGACGAGACGGAGATCGTCCGGCTGCTGAACGCGGGGGCGGACGACTACCTGACCAAGCCGTTCTCGGTCGAGCACCTGTCGGCACGGATGGCGGCGGTCCTACGACGGTCCCGCAGCGCCGGCGGGGACGCTCCGCCGGAGACCGTACTGCGCGTCGGCGGCCTGACCGTCGACCCGCTGCGCCGGCAGGCCGAGCTGGACGGCGTACGGCTGGACCTCACCCGGCGCGAGTTCGACCTGCTCGCCTTCCTGGCCGGCCGGCCAGGTGTCGTCGTCCCCCGCAAGGAACTGCTCGCCGAGGTGTGGCAGCAGTCGTACGGCGACGACCAGACCATCGACGTCCATCTGTCGTGGCTGCGCCGCAAGCTCGGCGAGACGGCGGCGAGTCCGCGCTATCTGCACACGCTGCGGGGCGTCGGCGTGAAGCTGGAGCCACCGGGATCGGAGCCGGCGCGATGAGATGGGCACTGGTCAAGGTCTCGCTGGCGGTCACCACCATGGTCGTGGTCGCCTTCGCCATCCCGCTCGGACTCGTCATCAAGGAGATGGCCCGGGACCGCGCCTTCTCCAACGCCGAACGGCAGGCTGCGGCCGTCGCCCCCGCCCTGTCCATCACCACCGACCGCGACCAGCTGGAGCGGGTCGTCGCCTCGGCCGGGTCGGACGCGGGCCTGGCCGTGCACATACCGGCGTCGGACGGCGCCGCGGCCGTCGACCTCGGGCGGCAGCGCGCCGCCGACGGGGACATCGCGACCGTGCGGAAGCTGGGCCGCGCCTCCACCAGCGAGGTGCCCGGCGGCTCCACGCTGCTCCAGCCGGTCGCGCTGAGCTCCGGCGAGATCGCGGTCGTCGAGGTGTACGTCCCGGAGTCCGAGGTCAGCAACGGCGTCGCCACCGCGTGGGCGGTCCTCGCCGGGGTCGGTGCCGCGCTCGTCGTCGGCTCGGTCGCGGTCGCCGACCGGCTGGGCGTGCGGATGGTGCGGCCCGCACAGCGCCTGGTCGAGGGCGCGCACGAACTGGGGGAGGGGAAGCTGGGCGCGAGGGTGCCGGAGGAGGGGCCGACCGAACTGCGGCTGGCGGCGGTGGCGTTCAACTCCATGGCCGACCAGGTCGTACAACTCCTGGCGAACGAGCGGGAGTTGGCGGCCGACCTGTCCCACCGGCTGCGCACACCGCTGACCGTGCTGCGGCTGAACGCGGCCTCGCTCGGGGACGGGCCGGCCGCCGAGCAGACCCGGGCCGCGGTCGCGCAGTTGGAGCGCGAGGTCGACACGATCATCCGTACCGCCCGGGACGCCAAGCCGCAGACCGCGGCCGCCGGGCCGGGCGCCGGCTGCGATGCCGCCGAGGTCGTGCGTGAGCGGATGGCGTTCTGGTCGGCGCTCGCAGAGGACGAGGGCCGCAAGTGGCGGGTGGCCGGGGCGGACCGGCCGGTGCGCATACCCGTGGCCCGCGCGGACCTGGTCGCCGCGCTGGACGCCCTGCTGGGCAACGTCTTCCGGCACACCCCGGTGGGCACGGCCTTCGCGGTGGACCTGCACAACGGCGAGGACGCGGTGATCGTGCTGGTGTCCGACGCGGGGCCGGGCATACCCGACCCCGCGGCGGCGATGGCGCGCGGCCGGGGTTCGGGGAGCGCCGGGTCGACCGGGCTCGGCCTCGACATCGTGCGGCGGCTCGCGGAGGAGACGGGCGGGGACGTGCGGCTCGGGGCGTCGGTGCTCGGCGGGACCGAGGTGCGGATCTGGATCCAGCTGGACGGACGCGAGCGGGCGCCTCTGCGGCGGGGGCGGGGGCACCGAGGCTCCGTACGACGGCGTCGGCCCGGCCGACTGGTCTCCACCTTCAGCAACCGGTCCCGACCCCTTCCCTGAGCGTCCCATCCCCTCCGTGAACGTTCCCATCCGGGCGGGAGGGCTCGTGTCGATTACGTTTCGACAAAACGGCCCGAAAGCTATTGACGTATGACCTGACATACGGCTGTCATTGCGCAAACGTGTTTGGTCAAGTTGATTTCTGGTCGATTGCGATCGGATCTCCGCCCGACCCGACCGACCCTCCCCGTCAGGAGCCGTTCATGCCCGACCTCTCTCCCTCCGGCCTCTCCTTCCCGTCCCCCAGTCGCCGCACCATGCTCCGCGGCATGGGTGGCGCGGCCCTGCTCGGCGCCGGGATACCCCTGCTGAGCGCCTGTGGCGGCAGCGGCACGTCCGCCGACCCGAAGACGGTCACGCTCGGCTCCAAGGCGTCCGACGCGGTGCCGAAGAAGGCGTTCGCCGACGTGTACGCGGCCTACAAGAAGAAGTCCGGCATCACGGTCGACGTGAACACCAAGGACTCGAACACGTTCCAGGAGCAGATCAACTCCTACCTGCAGGGCACGCCGGACGACGTGTTCACCTGGTTCGCCGGCTACCGGATGCAGTTCTTCGCGGCCAAGGGCCTCGCCACGCCGATCGACGACGTGTGGCAGAAGATCGCGGGCAACTTCCCCGAGGCGATGCAGAAGCTCAGCAAGGGCGAGGACGGCAAGTACTACTTCGTGCCGCTGTACACGTACCCCTGGGCGCTGTTCTACCGGAAGAGCGTCTTCAAGCAGTACGGCTACGAGGTCCCCACCACGTGGGACGACTTCGTCGCGCTGTGCAAGCAGATGCAGAAGGACAAGCTGGTCCCGATCGCCTTCGGCGACAAGGACGCCTGGCCCGCGCTCGGCACCTTCGACCAGATCAACTTCCGCAAGAACGGCTACGACTTCCACGTCGACCTGATGGCGGGCAAGGCCTCCTGGACCGACGCCAAGGTGAAGTCCGTCTTCGACCTGTGGGCCGAGATCCTCCCCTACCACCAGGAGGGCGCCGTCGGCCGCACCTGGCAGGACGCCGCGCAGACCCTGGTGTCGAAGAAGGCCGGCATGTACCTGCTGGGCACCTTCGTGGGCCAGCAGTTCACCAACCCGGCCGACCTCGAGGACCTCGACTTCTTCGCCTTCCCGGAGATCGACCCGGCGTACGGCCAGGACACCGTCGAGGCACCTACCGACGGCTTCATGATGAGCAAGAGCCCGAAGAACAAGGCCGAGGGCGTCAAGCTCATGGAGTTCCTGGGCACCCCCGAGGCCGAGGAGGCCTACCTCAAGGCCGACCCGAGCGTCGTGGCCGCCTCCACCAAGGCCGACACCTCGGCGTACACGCCTCTGCAGAAGAAGGCGTACGACATGATCGCCGGGGCCAAGAGCCTCACCCAGTTCATGGACCGCGACAGCCGCCCGGACTTCACCTCGACGGTGATGCAGCCCGCGCTGCAGAAGTTCGTCCGTGACCCCAAGGGCGTCGACAGTCTGCTGTCCTCGATCGAGCGCCAGAAGAAGACGATCTTCGCCTCGTCATGACAACGGAAACCACAGAGGAGATCCCGGAGGCGGCCGCGGTGCCGCCTGCGGGCACTGCCCCCGCCAAGAAGAAGGTGCCCCACGGGCATCGCCGTCTGCTCACCCGCCGCGACCGGTTCACCCTGGCGTTGATGGCGGGTCTGCCGACGCTCCTGCACATCGCCCTGGTGTGGGTGACGGCCTTCGCGTCGATCGCGCTGGCCTTCACCACCTGGGACGGCATCGGCTTCGACTCGATCAAGTGGGTCGGGCTCCAGAACTTCAAGGAACTCTTCGAGCAGAACCCGCAGTTCTGGCCGGCCGTCCAGCACAACGTGATCTGGTTCGTGGTCCTGATCGCGATCCCGACCCCGCTGGGCCTGTTCCTGGCCGTGCAGCTGGACAAGAAGATCCGCTTCAGCCGGGTCTACCAGACCGCGTTCTTCCTGCCCGTGGTCATGTCGATGGCCGTGATCGGCTTCGTCTGGCAGCTCATCTACAACCCCGACACCGGCCTGATCAACAGCGTCATCGGGGCCAACGAGCCGGGCAAGTACATCGACTGGATCGGCGACCCGGACCTCAACCTGTGGGCCATCCTCATCGCCGCGTCCTGGCGCCACACCGGCTACATGATGATCCTCTACCTGGCCGGCCTCAAGGGCGTGGACCCCTCGCTGCGCGAGGCGTCCTCGCTGGACGGCGCCAACGAGTGGCAGACGTTCAAGAACGTCATCTTCCCCACCCTGCGCCCCACCAACACCGTCGTCCTGGTCGTCACCATCATCGAGGCGCTGCGCGCCTTCGACCTGGTCTTCGTCTTCAACAAGGGCGCCGAGGGCACCGAACTGCTCTCCATCCTGGTCACCAACAACATCATCGGCGAGTCCAGCCGCATCGGATACGGCTCCGCGATCGCGGTCGTGCTGCTGCTGATCTCCCTCGTCGTGATCATCCCGTATCTGGTGTCCACCTTCCGGAAGGAGCGGCGCGCATGAGCACCACCGTCATGACCAAGACCCGCACGCCCGTCCGCCCCGCCCGGATCCTGCTGCACCTCTTCCTCGCGGGCGCCTCGCTGGCCTGGCTCGCGCCGCTGCTCTGGGCGCTGTACTCGGCCCTGCGGCCGTACTCGGAGACCAGCGAGAAGGGTTATGTCTCCTGGCCGGACAAGCTGAGCCTCGACAACTTCACGAACGCGTTCACGCAGTCCGACATGGGGCACTACTTCGTCAACACGATGATCATCGCCGTGCCGGCGGTGCTGGTGACGCTGTTCCTGTCGTCGATGGTCGCCTTCTACGTCAGCCGCTTCGACTTCCGCGTCAACCTGTTCCTGCTGCTGGTCTTCACCGCGGGCAACCTGCTCCCGCAGCAGGTCATCATCACCCCGCTGTACCGCCTGTACCTGCTCGTTGACCTGCCCGGCATCACCATGTCCGGCAAGCTGTACGACTCCGCGCTCGGCCTGGTCCTCATCCACGTGGCGTTCCAGTCCGGCTTCTGCGCGTTCGTGCTGAGCAACTACATGCGCTCGCTGCCGCACGAGCTGACCGAGGCCGCGCTGGTGGACGGCGCCTCGGTGTGGCGCATGTACTGGCAGATCGTGCTGCCGCTGTGCCGACCGGCGATGGCGGCCCTGGCCACGTTGTTGTCCATCTGGATCTACAACGACTTCTTCTGGGCCCTGGTCCTCATCTCCACCGGCGAGAACATGCCCATCACCTCCGCGCTGAACAACCTGACCGGCGCGTACTTCACCGACCCCAACCTGGTCGCCGCCGGCGCCCTGCTCACCGCGATCCCGACGCTGATCGTGTACTTCGTGCTCCAGCGCCAGTTCGTCAGCGGCCTGACCCTGGGCGCCAACAAGGGCTGACCGCCCCCCGCTTGAAAGAGACCTCCGTGCACAACCCCTTCACCCCGGTCGCCTCCGTGCCCGTGGACGCGCGGAACGCCCGCGTCCACGAGGAGGGCTGGCAGTCCTGGAGCCCCAGCGGCGCCTACGCCCTCGACGCGACGCCGTACCGCCCGACGAACGACAACTGGGCGACGGTCTGCTACCGGCCGGGCGTCATCGTCCCCGAGGGCACCTTCCAGGGCGAGGGCCTGCTGGCGCTCGACCCGGGCGACGGTTCGCCGGTCCGGCTGTGGGCGGCGGCGGACCCGCTGACGGAGGTCCCGTCGATCCGCCTGCTCGTCGAGGGCGACACGGCGGAGATCAGCGCCGACGGCCCGGTGAAGGAGTTCACGGGTACGGACATCCGGTCGACGCTGGCGGACTGGGCCGCGGGCCTCGGGCTCGCGGCCCCGCGTCCGGCCCCGTCGGTCTGGTGCTCCTGGTACGAGTACTTCACGGCCGTCACCGAGGACGACATCCACGAGAACCTGCGTGCGATGGACACCCTCGACCTGCCCATCGACGTCGTCCAGATCGACGACGGCTACCAGAAGGCCCTCGGCGACTGGCTCACCCTCTCCGGCCGCTTCCGCTCCCGCGCGGGGATCGCCGACGCGATCCGCGCCCGGGGCCGCCGGGCCGGCATCTGGACGGCCCCCTTCCTGGTGGACCCGGCGAGCGACCTGGCCGCGGAGCACCCCGACTGGCTGGTCAAGGACGCCGACGGCGGCTTCGCGCACGCGGGCCGCAACTGGGGCCACGACCTGAGCATCCTCGACACCACCCACCCGGCCGCGGCGGAGTACCTGACCTCGGTCTTCACGACGCTGCGCGCAGAGGGCTACGACTACTTCAAGGTCGACTTCCTGTACGCGGGGGCTCTGGACGGCGTACGGCATTCATCCGTGGACGCTCTCCAGGCGTACCGCTCCGGCATCGAACTGATCCGCGACGCGATCGGCGAGGACGCCTACCTGCTGGGCTGCGGCGCCCCCCTCCTGCCCTCCATCGGCCTGTTCGACGCGATGCGGGTCAGCCCCGACACGGCCCCGCACCGCCGCCCCGAGGCCGACGACTACAGCCAACCCGGCCAGGACCCGGCCGAGTTCACCGGCGCCGGCCGCCAGTGGCAGCACGGCCGCCTCTGGATCAACGACCCCGACTGCCTGATGGCCCGCCCCGCGGTGGAGACCCGGGAGCGGTGGGCGGCGCACGTCGAGGCGACGGGCGGCCTGATGGCGTCCAGCGACCGGCTGCTGTCGCTGGACCAGTGGGGCGTGGAGACTACGCGCCGTCTTCTGACGGGAGTCGACCGTTGAGCACCTTGAAAGTTCCGGGTATCGCCTACGGCGGCGACTACAACCCCGAGCAGTGGCCCGAAGAGGTCTGGGCCGAGGACGTACGCCTCATGCGCGAGGCCGGCGTCACCATGGTCAGCGTCAACATCTTCGCGTGGGCGCTGCTGGAGCCGCGCGAGGGTGAGTACGACTTCTCGCGCCTCGACAGGATCCTCGCCCTGCTCCACGAGAACGGCATCGCCGCCGACCTGGCGACGCCGACGGCGGCCCCGCCGGCGTGGTTCTTCCGCGCGCACCCGGACGCGCTGCCGGTGGACCGGGACGGCCGCGGACTGTCGTACGGCAGCCGCCAGACGTTCTGCCCGAGCAGCCCCGCCTACCGCGAGGCCGCCCTGCGGATCACGGGCGAACTCGCCGCGCGGTACGCCGATCACCCGGCCGTGGTGATGTGGCACATCCACAACGAGTACGGCTGCCACAACGCGGAGTGCTACTGCGACGAGAGCGCGGCGGCTTTTCGCAGGTGGCTTCGGGTGAAGTACGACGACTTGGCGGCGCTGAACGCCGCCTGGGGCACCACCTTCTGGAGCCAGTGGTACTACGACTGGGACGAGATCATCCCGCCGCGCGCCACCGGAGCCGTCCCCAACCCGACCCACCAGCTGGACTGGCGTCGCTTCTGCAGCGACGAACTGCTGTCCCTGTACAAGGCGGAGCGGGAGGTGCTGCGGGAGGCGGCCCCTTCTGTGCCGGCCACCACCAACTTCATGGTGATGTACAACTTCGACGCGCTGGACTACTGGCGCTGGGCCCCCGAGCTGGACATCGTCTCGAACGACCACTACCTCCAGTCCGCGGACCCGGAGTCGGAGATCGACATCGCGCTGAGCGGCGACCTGGTGCGGTCGCTCGCGGGCGGGCGTCCGTGGCTGCTGATGGAGCACTCGACGGGCGCGGTGAACTGGCAGCCGGTCAACCGGGCGAAGAACGCGGGGGAGTTGCGCCGCAACGCCCTCGCCCACGTGGCGCGTGGCGCGGACGGCATCGCCTACTTCCAGTGGCGGGCCGCCAAGGCGGGTGCTGAGCAGTGGCACTCGGCGATGCTGCCGCACGCCGGGACGGACAGCCAGATCTGGCGGGACGTCGTCGCACTCGGCGCCGACCTGAAGGCACTGGCGGAGGTGCGCGGCAGCACGGGCACGGCGAAGGTTGCCATCGTCTGGGACTGGAACGCCTGGTGGTCCGTCGAACTGGCCTCACAGCCCAGCGGCGAGGTCCGCTTCCAGGACCTGGTCCGCTCCTGGTACGAGCCGCTGTGGCGGGCGGGCGTCGCCGTGGACTTCGTACGTCCGGACGCCGACCTGTCGGCGTACCGCCTGGTCCTGGCCCCGAGCCTCTACCTCGTCGACGACGAGGCCGCGGCCAACCTGACACGCTTCGCGGAGAGCGGCGGCACGCTGGCCGTCGGCTTCCACAGCGGCGCGGTGGACGAGAACTGCCATGTGCGGCTGGGCGGTTACCCGGGGGCGTTCCGGAAGGCGCTGGGTGTGCGGACGGACGAACTCTTCCCGTTGCTGCCCGGAGAATCGGTCGGCCTGAGCGAAGGCGGCACGGCGGGCCTCTGGTCGGAGCGCGTGCACCTGGCCGGCGCCGAGGCGATCACCTCGTACACGTCCGGGCCGCTGACTGAAGTCCCGGCGGTGACCCGCCACCCCCACGGCACGGGCACGACGTGGTACGTGGCGACGCTCCCGGACCCGACGACGCTCGCCGCGCTGCTGGACCGCATGTGCACGGAGGCGGGCGTCGAGCCGGTTCGCGTCACGCCGGAGGGCGTGGAAGCAGCACTCCGGCGCGGGGCGGACGCCGACTACCTCTTCCTGATCAACCACGGCGACCGGGACGCGGAGATCGAGGTCTCGTGCGACGGCGCCGAGCTGTTGACGGGCAACCGGGTCGAGGGCGGCACGGTCACCGTCCCTGCGGGGGACGTCGTGGTCGTGCGGGAGCCGCGCGGGTGAAGGACCGAGCTGAACTCCTCCTCGTTTCATAATCTGGGCTCCATGAGCGAGACCTCGTACGGCATCGGGGAAGGGCCGGCCACCCGGGTCAGCCTTTCCCTCCCGGAGGGGACGGCCGAGGCGATCCGCCAACGGGTCGGCAAGCGCGAGTTCTCTGCGTTCGTCACCGAGGCGGTGGAGCGTGAGCTGCGAGGCCAGATCCTCGACGAGTATCTGGCCGGCTACGAGCGCCGCAACGGACCGATCTCCGAGCAGGAACATGAGGGGGCCCGGCGCGTCTTCGACGAGGTGTTCGCCGAGGAGGGCCACGCCGTCCCGGTCCTCGCCCCGATTGACCCCGACGCGGTGCTCCGTGTCCGGGACGTCGTGTTCGCGCATCTGGGGCTCAGCGACTGAAGGTTCCCACCTTGACGGCGTGCAGGAGGTTGGCCAGGGCACGGGGCGTGGTCGTGGCGATCTCGTGTGGGTGGTCGCTTTCGCGGAGGCGGATGCAGGACGGGGCGGATGCCGCCAGTTCTACGCACTCGCCCTCGCCGCCGGTGCTGAACGACGACTTCTGCCAGGCGAGTTGAGGCACGGCAAGGTTCCTTTCAGCGGATTGTGAGTGCGCATCACCGTCGAGCGTGATTCCAGTTCTGCCAGGTCCCGGGCTGCGGGGCCGATCGTGTCGGCGAACTCGTCCCACCATCCCTTGCCGCGTTCCTGGGCCATGGCCATCAGGGTGTCGAAGTAGGGCCCGGGTGGGCAGCCGTATTCCCGGAGCACCTTGTACAGGCGGTTGTGGGACACGTCTAGGCGCCCGGTCTCGATGTTGCTGATGCGAGCACGGTCCGCGTCGAGGATCGCAGCCGCCTTTTCGCCGGACAGCCCTGCGCGTACGCGCAGCTTGCGCAGCTCTGCTCCCAGCCTGCGCTGACGCTCGCTGGGATTACTCCTGGGTGCCATGGTCAACCTCCTGATCAAGCAGTCTGCCGACCTCAACGCACTCGTCTTCCCGCCCCACCCCGCCTGGGTCCGCACCGCCCGCGAAACGGTCCGCAACCTGCTCGCCGTATCCGGTAGACACGAACTCGCCGACACCGTCGCCCTGTTGACCTCAGAGGCCGTCACCAACGCCATCAACGCCTGCGCCGACAAGGGCTGCACCACCCCCGTCACCCTCTTCGCCGGCTGGACGGACCCGCATCGCCTCCGCATCCTCATCCGCGACGAGGCCCCGGGCCTGCCCACCGTCCGCATCCCCGCCCAGGACGACGAGGACGGCCGCGGCATGCACCTCATCTCCCACGGCGCCGACGCCTGGGGCGTGTGCACGCACGGTCCCGGCCCGGGGAAAGCCACCTGGTTCGAGCTCGTGGATATACTGGATTCGCCAACGGATATCCAGGAGGTCCTCTCATGACCAAGACGCTGATCGACATCGACGAGGAACTGCTGGCCGAGGCGGCCATAGCGTTCGGGACCAAGACCAAGAAGGACACGGTCAACGCCGCACTCAGGGAAGGCGTCGAACGCAAGAAGCGCGCGCTCGCACTGGCCCGGCTCGCGGCACGGGCGGACGCCGGTGACTTCGACATGCTGCTGGACAAGGAGAGCTACCGTCGATGAGCGCGGCCACCTACCTCATCGACACCAGCGCATTGGTCCGCATCCTTAAACAGCAGGCTCGCACCCTCTGGGAGAAGCCGCTGCAAGAGGGCCTGATCGCCCGCTGTCCGCTGACCGAAGTCGAGTTTCTCCACAGCGCCAGGAACGCCGAGGACCGGGCCGTTCTGGTCCAGGATCTGGACGCGCTGTTCGGCTGGACGCCCCTCGACGACCGGGCCGTGACACGCGCCTGGGACGTGCAGGGGGAACTCACCGAGAAGGGCCAGCACCGTTCCGCAGGTGCGGTGGACCTGCTCGTCGCCGCGACGGCCGAACTCCAGGGGCTGACCATGCTGCACTACGACAACGACTTCGAGACCATCGCCTCGGTCACCGGGCAGCCGACTCAGTGGCTTACGGCCCCGGGCAGCCTCTGAGCCCTCCGAACCGCGAGCCGCGGCACGTCCCCTCCACGTGCCGCGCCCCGTCCCCCGGCCCCCCGGACAGTGGCTTACTCGGCCGCCGCCACCGGCGGAAGCGTCCCCGTCCGCGCCGCGTCGCGGTACCACAGCGCGCTCGACTTCGGTGTCCGCTCCAGCGTCGCGTAGTCCACGTACACCGCGCCGAACCGCTTGCCGTAGCCGTACGCCCACTCGAAGTTGTCCATCAGGGACCACAGGTAGTAGCCCCGCACGTCCGCGCCGTCCGCGATGGCGCGGCGGACCGCGCGCAGGTGGCCGTGGAGATACGCGATCCGCTCGGGGTCGTGGACGCGGCCGTCGGGGTCGGGCTTGTCGTCGTAGGCCGCGCCGTTCTCGGTGATGTAGATCGGCAGACCCGGCGCCTCACGCGTGTAGCGCATGATCAGGTCCTGCAGGCCGGTCGGGTCGATCGTCCAGCCCATCTCCGTGCGCTCGCCCGGCGTCTGGTGGAAGGCGACGTCGTCCGCGCCCGGCCAGGGGGACTGCGAGCTGGAGCCGTGGCCGTCGGCGCGCGGGCCGCTCACCGAAGTGTCCGCCGCCGACACCAGCGTCGGCGTGTAGTAGTTGAGCCCCAGCGCGTCCAGCGGCTGGTTGATCGCCGCCAGGTCGCCGTCCTGGACGTACGACCAGTCCGTGATCAGCTCCGTCGCGGCGTACAGCGTCTCCGGGTACGCGCCGTGCAGCATCGGTCCGTGGAAGACGCCGTTGGCGAGGTCGTCGATCTTCTGGGCGGCCGCCAGGTCGGCGGGGTCCTGTGAAAGCGGCCTGACCACCGAGGAGTTGAGGCTCACCGCCACCGAGTTGCGGGCCGGCATCGCGGCGCGCAACGCGGAAGCGCCCAGACCGTGCGCCAGGTTCAGGTGGTGCGCGGCCTTCAGTGAGGCCGCCGCGTCGGTGCGGCCGGGGGCGTGCACCCCGGAGGCGTAGCCCAGGAAGGCGCTGCACCACGGCTCGTTGAGGGTGATCCACTGCTCCACCCGGTCGCCGAGCGCCTCGCCGACGATCTGCGCGTACTCGGCGAAGCGGTACGCCGTGTCGCGCTCGGGCCAGCCGCCCGCGTCCTCCAACTCCTGCGGCAGGTCCCAGTGGTAGAGGGTGACGGCCGGCTTGATGCCCACGGAGAGCAGCTCGTCCACCAGCCGGCGGTAGAAGTCCAGGCCACGCTGGACCGCCGGGCCCCGGCCCGTCGGCTGCACCCGCGACCAGGAGATCGAGAACCGGTACGCGGTCAGGCCGAGGCCGGCCATCATCGCCACGTCGTCGCGGTAGCGGTGGTAGTGGTCGACAGCGATGTCACCGGTCTCGCCGCCGGCCGTCTTGCCCGGCGTATGGCTGAAGGTGTCCCAGATGGAGGGCGTACGGCCGTCCTCCCGCACCGCCCCCTCGATCTGGTAGGCGGAGGTCGCGGCGCCCCAGAGGAACGCGGGAGGAAAGGTCACCGGGGTCGCCGGGGTCGCCGGCGTTTCGGACTCAGGCATGGAAGCGCTCCCATAGGAGGTCGTGCCGACCGACAGTCGGGGGATGGGGGGAAGAGAGGGAAGAGAGGGGAGGAAGAGAGCGGGGGCCGAGGCAGCGGTGGCTCGGCCCCCGGAAGCAGCAGCGGACCGGGCCTCAGCCCTTGACCGCGCCCTGCATGATGCCGCCCACGATCTGCTTGCCGAAGATGGCGAAGACGAGCAGCAGCGGCAGCGTGCCCAGCAGCGCGCCCGCCATGATCAGCGACTGGTCGGGCGTGAAGCCGCGGCCGAGTCCCGCGACCGCGACCTGCACGGTGGGGCTGCCGGTCTGGGTCAGGACCAGGAACGGCCACAGGAAGTCGTTCCACGTCTGGACGAACATCAGCATGCCCAGGACGGCCATCGCGGGCCGCGCGGCCGGGAACACCACGTGCCACACCACCCGCCAGCTGCTCGCGCCGTCCACCCGGGCCGCCTCGATGATCTCGTCCGGCAGCGCCTGGATCAGGTACTGCCGCATGAAGAACACACCGAACGCGCTCACCAGCGACGGGAAGATGACGGCCTTCAGCTGATCGGTCCAGCCGAGCTCGGCGACCATCATGTACAGCGGGATCACACTGAGCTGCGGCGGCACCATCATGGTGCCGATCACGATCAGCATCATCGCGCCCCGGCCCTTGAACCGCAGCTTGGCGAAGGCGAACCCGGCGATCGTCGACAGGAACACGATGGTCGCCGCCGACACTCCCGCCACGAAGGTGGTGTTGATGAACGCCTCGCCGAGGTTGGCGTCGTTCCAGGCGATCTCGAGGTTGTCGAAGAGGTTCGAGCCGAACCAGAACGGCGGCGGCGTCTGCGCCAGGCGCTGGGTGTCGCGGGATGCGGCGATCGCCGTCCACACCAGTGGGAACAGCGAGCCGATGGTGAACAGGGCGAGGATGATGTACGCGATCGGACCGGCGTGCATCTGCCCGCCCGCGCGCGCCGACCTGGGCCGCCGTATGCGCTTGGGCTTCTCGTCGGTCGTGTCCTGCGGGGTCAGTGTCGTCGTCACGGCCGGTTCTCCTAACTACTGGCGCGCAGCCGGCGCGAGATGACGTAGTTGATGATCCCGACCACGATGAGGATGAGGAACATCGTCCAGGCGATCGCCGAGGCGCGGCCCAGGTGCTGGTTGACCCAGCCCTGCTCGTACAGGTAGAGGCCGAGCGTCTGGAACTGGTGCTGGGAACCGCCGGAGGTGCCCTTGTTCGCGTCGAACAGCAGCGGCTCACCGAAGAGCTGGGAGGCGCCGATGGTCGACACGACCACGGTGAACAGGATGGTCGGGCGCAGCGACGGCAGGGTGACGTGGATGAACTGCTGCCAGCGGTTGGCCCCGTCCAGGGCCGCCGACTCGTACAGGTCCTGCGGTATCGCCTGCATCGCGGCCAGGTAGATCAGCGCGTTGTAGCCGGTCCAGCGCCAGATCACGATCGACGAGACGGCGAACTGGGAGGCCCACTTGTCGTTCTGCCAGTCGATGTTGTCGATGCCGACGGCGTTCAGCGCCCAGTTGATCATGCCGTAGTCGCGGCCGAAGAGCAGCACGAACACCAGGGAGGCGGCCGCGATCGACGTCGCGTACGGCGCGAGCATCATGACCCGGTAGAAGGTCGAGCCGCGCAGCTTGTAGTTGAGGATGTGGGCGATGCCCATCGCCATCAGCAGCTGCGGGACCGTCGAGATGATGCCGATGGTCAGGGTGTTCTTCGCGGCGTTCCAGAAGAAGTCGTCCTCGAAGATCCGGGTGTAGTTGCGCAGGCCCGCCCACTCCATGTCGGTGGGCGCGGTCATCTCCACCGTGTGCAGCGAGGCCCAGCCGGTGTAGATCAGCGGGAACAGACCGAACGCGAGGAAGAGCAGGAAGAAGGGCGAGACGAACGCGTACGGGCTCCAGCGCATGTCCCGCTGCCAGCGGCGGGAGAGCCGGGCCCGGCGGCGCTTGTCCACCTCGGGCACGGCGTCGGCGGGCGGGCGGCCCGGGGCCGCGCCCCCCTCCTTGTCGGGGGGCGCGGCGGTGTCGTGCCGGGTGGTCATACCGGTCACTTCTCCAGGTTGTTGTCGATGGTCTTGGTGGCCGTCTCCCAGGCCTCCTTGGCCGACTTGCCCTGGGTGACCAGGATGACGCCGTTGTCGGTCAGACCCTGCTGGATGATCTGGTCCTTCGGGCCGATCACCTGGGCGGGGATCTGCTTGGCGGCGTCGGCGAAGATCGTGCCGATCGGGGCGTCACCGGTCATGGTGTTCTTCGCACCGGTGACCTGCGGCAGAGAGTACGCGGCCGGGGCACTCGGGAAGCTGCCCTGCTTGGCGAACAGCTTGGCCTGCTGCTCGGGCGCGGTCAGCCACGCGGCGAGCTTCGCGGCCTCCTCGGTGTTCTTGCCGGACTTCGGCACGGCGAGGAAGGTGCCGCCCCAGTTGCCGGGCTTGGGCGAGGTGGCCACGTCCCACTTGCCGGCCGCCTCGGGCTTCGACTTGCCCTTGATGTAGCCGAGCATCCACGGCGGGCAGGACATCGCGGCGAACTTGCTGTTGGCGATCGTCGTGTCCCAGGCGGGCTGGAACTGCGTCTGGTTGCCGATCAGCCCGTCCTCCGCGGCCTGCGCGGTGAGGTCGAAGGCCTTCTTGATGGCCGGGTTGGTCTTGTAGATGACCTCGCCGGAGGCGTCGTAGAACTTCTCGCTCTCACCGCTGACGATCGCGTTCAGCAGACCGCCGGGGGAGTCCAGGAAGGTGGTGCCCTTGGGCGCCTTCCCCTGGTAGGTCTTGCCCACCTCGACGAACTTCTCCCAGCTGCCCGCCCACGACTTGCCGACCTCCTCGCGGTCGGAGGGCAGACCGGCCTGCTCGAACAGGTCCTTGCGGTAGCAGATGGCCATCGGGCCGACGTCGGTGCCGAGACCGATGGTCTGGCCGTCCTTGGTGGTGGCCTGCTTCCACTTCCAGTCGAGCCAGTTGCTCGACTGGACGCCCGACACCTTGGACAGGTCCATCAGCTTCGCGGCCTGGGTGTTCACGACCTCGGCGATGTTGCCGACCTCGACGGCCTGGATGTCCTGCAGACCGCTGTTGGTGGTCAGGTGGTTGACGAGAGCGGGGTAGTAGTTCTCGTTCCGCTCGACGACGTTCTCGGCGATCTTGATCTTCGGGTTCAGCTTCTCGTACTCGGCGTAGAGGCCGGCTTCCTTGAAGCCCTGGGTGCCGAAGAGACCCAGAGTGATCGTGGTCTTGCCGCCGCCGCCTTCGCCCGAAGACGAACCGTCGCCGCCGTCGTCGCCGTCGTCGGCACAGCCGGCCAGCAGCCCGGAGCCCAGCGCGGCGACGGCCGCGAGGACCATCGTCTTGCGGGCGATTCGGGTACGTGCTCGCATTGCGTCCTCCTGTTGCCCTGACGTGCCGACCCCCCGGCCAACTGCGTTGTTGGGCCCGTTATTTCAAGCTGCGGCTCGGGCGGGGAACGTGCGGGATGTGTATGTGTCAGGTACCGTGGGAGCGCTCCCACCGGTGATGTGTTGAAGCGTCGTCGGTCCGAGCGGGGGTGTCAAGGGACTGGGGGCGGAGAGATGCGTTCAGTTATCGGGCTGTTAACTGGAACCCCGGGATCAGGTTTCGGCCACCCCGGGTGACTTCCTGCGGAAACCCGGGAGCCGACCAGGGACGGGCTCCCCTTTGACGATGACTGTTAGATTCCAGGCCAATGCAAGGGTCGACGGGAGGGCGAAGCCCATGGCAAGCCACGGAGCGCGGAGCCGGAGCGGTGGCCGGCCCACCCTCGAAGAGGTGGCAGCCCGTGCCGGCGTGGGCCGCGGCACGGTCTCCCGGGTGATCAACGGCTCGCCCCGGGTCAGCGACGCCACCCGCGCTGCGGTGGAGGCGGCGGTCGCCGAGCTCGGCTACGTCCCCAACACGGCCGCGCGCGCCCTCGCCGCCAACCGCACCGACGCGATCGCCCTCGTCGTCCCCGAGCCGGAGACCCGCTTCTTCGCCGAGCCGTACTTCTCCGACATGCTCAAGGGCGTCGGCGCCGAGCTGTCCGACACGCAGATGCAGCTGCTGCTGATCTTTGCGGGCAACGACCGGGAGCGGGCCCGCCTCGCCCAGTACCTCGCCGCACACCGGGTCGACGGCGTCCTGCTGGTGTCCGTGCACGCCGACGACCCGCTGCCCGACCTGCTCTCCCAGCTGGAGATTCCGGCCGTGATCAGCGGCCCGAGATCCGCCGCGGAGACCCTCCCCTCGGTCGACTCCGACAACTACGGAGGCGCCCGCTCCGCCGTCGAGCATCTGCTGGCCCGCGGCTGCCGGGCGGTCGCCCACATCACCGGCCGCCTCGACGTGTACGGCGCCCAGCGCCGCGTCGACGGCTACCGCGCCGCCCTGCTCGGCGCCGGCCACGAGCTGGACGAGCAGCTGATCCAGCCCGGCGACTTCACCGAGGAGGGCGGTCGGCGCGCGATGACCGAGCTGCTGGCCCGCCGCCCCGACCTGGACGCGGTCTTCGCGGGCTCGGACGTGATGGCGGCCGGCGCCCGCCAGGTCCTGCGCGAGGAGGGCCGCCGTATCCCCGACGACGTGGCGCTGGTCGGCTACGACGACTCGGCCATCGCCCGCCACATGGACCCGCCCCTGACGAGCGTCCGGCAGCCCATAGAGGAGATGGGCCGCAGGATGATCGACCTGCTCCTGACCGAGATAGCGGACCGGCGTCCCGCCGTCACCCGGGAACTGGAACGCAGGCAGGTGGTCCTGGCGACGGAGCTGGTGGCACGGCGGTCGTCCTGACGCGGTCATCGTCGGTGCCGTCCGCGCGGCCCCTCGGTGCGGTGCGTGGCGAACCAGGCGATGCCCAGCAGTACGACGCCGGCCAGCCAGAAGAAGATCACCAGCCAGGCGGCGGTGGACGAGCCCAGGTCGACCGCGTCCCGGCACAGCTCGCCGCCGCACCTCTGGCCGCCCTCGCCCGCCGCGTCCAGAGCGACCACGAGCCACAGCAGCATCCCCAGGTTGAACGCGAGGATCACCCACGTCAGCAGCCGCCACCGGGGAATCCGCCGCGACCGCATGACGAGCCTCCCGCCTCACGAATGGCTCACAAGGCGACAATACGCCCCTGTGATCCCGATCGGACCGGCGCGTCGGACCCTCGCGGGGCGGCCGTTCAGCGCCCGGCCGTCGAACGGACGGCGCGCGCTTTCAGGCGTCAGTCGCCCACGAGCAACCGCCACCGCCGCTCGCCGTCCTGTTCCTCCTCGGTCGGCGCCAGCCCGGCCGCCGCGGCGACCGCCGCCGACGCGAGGTGGTCGGGGTGGATGTGGGCGACCACCGTCCGTACGGGCACCCGCCCGAGCCACTCCACGAGCGCCCGCGCCGCCTCCGAGGCGAACCCGCGGCCCTGCCAGGGCGTGCCGACCACCCAGGCGATCTCCGCGGTGTGCCGTCCGGTGACCGTGGCCTGGACGGTGCCGACGAGACGGGCGTCCTCGCGCGGCCGCAGCACCCAGTTGCACCAGGAGACCCCTGGATCGGGCGCCCCGGTGACCAGCCGCTCGTAGCGGGCCCGCAGGGCGCCGGGGGAGTCGGGCGTACCGCCGATGAAGGCGTGCAGGGCCGGGTCGGACAGTACGGCGGCCATCTCCTCGGCGTGCTCGACGCGCAGGGGAAGGAGGTCCAGGCGCGGTGTGGCGAGAGGCTCGGCCGACACGAGAGGATCGGTCATCGGCCCAGCCTAAGAGCGCACGCGCTCAGCCCCACCCGGCTTGGAGCGCCTTCTGACGCATCGGCCCCGGCCCGACTGAAGGCCGGCGCCGGAAACGACGTCAGCCGGTGACCTTGTCTCCAAGGTCACCGGCTGACGTATCAGGGTGAGTGACGGGACTTGAACCCGCGGCATCCTGGACCACAACCAGGTGCTCTACCAGCTGAGCTACACCCACCATGTCGGCTGTTCGGATTGCTCCGACCGGCCGAGAAAAAGTGTACAGGGTCGAAAGGGGTGCTCGCGCCCGGCTTTCGGCGGCGCCTACTCCGCAGGCAGGACGTACTTCGCGGCGATCGTCTTCGCGGTGTCCGAGTCGGGTCCGGGCTGCGGTACGAAGACGGCCTCGCGGTAATAGCGCAGTTCCGCGATGGACTCCCGGATGTCGGCGAGGGCGCGGTGGTTGCCGTTCTTCTTCGGGCTGTTGAAGTAGGCGCGCGGGTACCAGCGGCGGGCCAGCTCCTTGATGCTGGACACGTCGACGATCCGGTAGTGGAGGTAGTCCTCGAGGGTCGGCATGTCCCTCAGCAGGAAGCCGCGGTCCGTGCCGACCGAGTTGCCGCACAGCGGGGCCTTGCCCGTTTCCTTCACGTGCTCCCGTACGTACGCCAGGACCTGCGCCTCGGCGTCCGCGAGCGTCGTGCCGCCGGACAGCTCCGTGAGGAGTCCGGACGCGGTGTGCATCTGACGCACCACCTCCGGCATCGTCTCCAGCGCCCGGTCCGGTGGGCGGATGACGATGTCGATACCGTCGCCGAGGATGTTCAGCTCGGAGTCGGTGACGAGGGCGGCCACCTCGATGAGCGCGTCGTCGGACAGCGAGAGGCCGGTCATCTCGCAGTCGATCCACACCATGCGATCATTCATGCGACCACCCTACGGCTGGCGTGCGGTTTTGTGGTCCCTGGTACGGGGGTGCACGTTCCTGGGGGCTTCGCCCCCAGACCACCGGGCCTATGCCCACCCACCACCCGACTCCACCCGACTCGGTCTCTTGATTGGTTCACCCCTCGACCCACCGAGTCCGGCGGTGGGTGGGCGAAGGCCGGGGGTCCAGGGGGCGGAGCCCCCTGGTACGGGGTCGAAGGGGCAGCACCCCTGGAGGATGGGACGGGTAGGGGTGGCGGGGGCGAGTTCCGCCCCGGCCACCCCCACCCACCTCACCCGAACCTCACATCCCGCTGCGCTGCCCCGGCAGACTCGCCCGGCTCCCCGCGTACGCCTCGCGCCCGCTGTCCGAAGAAGACGAGGACGAGGACGAGGACGATGCCGACGCCGACGACAGGGACGCGGACGTCCCGACCGGACTCGGCGGTGCCGTGCGACGGGTCTGGAGCGGTACCGGACCGCCCTCGGAGTGCAGCGAAGACGGCGCACTCGGCGGCCCCGCCGCGCTCTCGGGATCCGGCTGCCGCTCGGCCTGCGGCCGCCGCGCCCGATAGGCCGCACGGTACGCGGCCGGCGACGACCCCAGCTGACGACGGAAGTGCCCGCGCAGCGCCACCGGCGAACGGAAGCCGCAGCGACCCGCGACCTCGTCCACCGAGTAGTCCGACGTCTCCAGCAGACGCTGTGCCTGAAGCACCCGCTGGGTGATCAGCCACTGCAACGGCGCGCTGCCCGTCAGCGAGCGGAACCGGCGGTCGAACGTACGCCGGCTCATGTACGCGCGCGCGGCCAGCGTCTCCACGTCGAACTGCTCGTGCAGGTGCTCCAGCGCCCAGGCGACGACCTCGGCGAGCGGGTCGGCGCCGATCTCCTCTGGTAAAGATCGATCGAGGTAGCGCTCCTGGCCGCCGCTCCGGCGCGGGGGGACCACCAGGCGTCGGGCCAGCGCACCGGCCGCCTCGTTGCCGTGGTCCGTCCGCACGATGTGCAGACAGAGGTCGATTCCGGCCGCCGTACCCGCGGACGTCAGCACATCGCCGTCGTCCACGAACAGCTCACGCGGGTCGACATGCACCGACGGATAGCGCTTGGCGAGCGTCGGTGCGTACATCCAGTGGGTGGTGGCCGGGCGGCCGTCCAGCAGGCCCGCCGCCGCCAGCACGAAGGCGCCGGTGCACAGGCCCACGATGCGGGCGCCCTCTTCGTGCGCCCGGCGCAGTGCGTCGAGCGCGTCCTCCGGTGGCGGGGAGGTGATCGAACGCCAGGCCGGCACGACGACGGTGCCCGCCCGGGAGATCGCCTCCAGGCCATGCGGTGCGGTGAGTTCCAGGCCCCCTGTGGTCCGCAGTGGGCCTTCCTCACCGCCGCACACCAGCAGTCGGTAGCGCGGCACGCCGGCGTCCTGGCGGTCGATGCCGAATACCGAGAGCGGTATGGAACTCTCGAAGATGGGGCCGCCGCTGAACAGCAGCACCGCGACGATCTCCTTGCGGCGTCGCCCGGAAAGTTTCCGGGCTGCGGCTTCCGGCGCGGCAGTGGAGTCGTGGCTCATCCTGCTAAGCCCCCCTCGGTGGTCGCGGCACCCTTAACCTTTCGGGTCTGTCGCTCCAACACGTTTCCCCTCGGTCCTGCACGAGTCCCCCGCCGTAAGACAGTCAAGATCGAATCTACTGCGTCCCTTGGTGCCGGGGAGACCAGTTCGTCATCCGGCAGATTGTCGACTTGGCAACTTGGCGTGAAGCATTCGATCACGAAGCGTTGCACTCGTGGGGCGTGCAGGGAAGTGCGCCTTGTCGCAGTGGCCAATCCACGTAGGGTGCGCAGGGTGCCCCAGGCCCTTTCCGTGCAGGTGGAACGGGGGTTGGGGGGTGGTCGGGGCAAAGGATGCGCGGTGGCCGGAAGTTGGCTGAAAAGAGTCGGGCGCGTGCGCGGAAACCGGTCAGCCGACCGGTGTATTTCCCCCACTGTGACGTCCGCCTCTGTGTGCCCCCGATCCGGTCCTGTGACGGCCTCCGCGATGCGGGGAGCGCTCCTCGGCGAGCAGGCGGGCCGCGCCGCGCTCCGACTGGCGCAGGAGGATACGGCAGACCATGGTGACGGCGGCCAGACCGAGGGCTGTGCCTGCGGCGCCGGCGAGGGAGGTGCCGTACCAGAGGAGCACCACGGGGACCAGGACGCAGCTGAAGACCGCCCAGCGGACGACGTCGGTGGAGGAGTCCCGGGCGGGGGGCTGCGGTCCGGACATGGCGTACTCCCTGTGACGTGGCTCGGGGGGTTCAACGCCTGTTCGATCCGTCGGTCACTGTGCGGCCGGTTTTGTGCCGGGACAGGCCGGCCGGTACGTGAATCCTGTGCGAACCGCCTGTACAACGCAGCAACCATTGCGTTACGGGCGCACCCTCGTGCATGCTCCCTGGAACCCCCACGCACCGTGGGCGCGATCTGGGCTAAGGAGGCGTGCCGCCGTACCCTTGGGGGTATGGGGTTGGGAAGATGATTCCCGGACACAGACTCCGCCGCACACTGTCGGCCCACCCATAAAAGGATCACAACGCCGAGACAGCCATGGCCGGTCACGAATTCTTCGAACCAGCGGACCGCAAGCGGCCTGTCGCCGACCCCACGGCGGCCGAGCCCCTGGCGGCGGAAGAGCCACGCCAATCCTGCGACCCCGCCTTCAAGCACGGCGTCGTGGTGGGCTTCGACGGCTCCATGTCCAGTGAGCGCGCCCTCGCGTATGCCATCGGTATGGCACATCGCTCCGGGTCGGGCCTGATCATCGTCCACGTCGCCAACCGGCTGCCCACCACCGTGTGGGCGGGCTGCGAGCCACCGGTCTTCGTCGACGTGCCGGACCACCGCACCGAGGTGCTCGGCCTCGAGCTCGCCTGTGCGGAGTACCTCGCGGAGGTGCCCTGGATCCTCGTCGAGCGCGGCGGAGACATCTGCCACGAACTCGAAGAGGTCGGGCGTGAGTACGAGGCGGACGCGATCGTCGTCGGCTCCACCCACGGCATCGTCGGACGCATCTTCGGCTCCGTCGCCGGGCGGCTCGCCAAGCGGGCGAAGCGCCCCGTCGTTGTCATTCCGTAACTCGCCGTTCTCCCAGGTGAGATGTGCCGTGGGAACGGCCGAACTCCCTTGTGCAGTGCGTAAATCTACTGGCGCGTAGATGTGTTTGTGCCCTTGTGAAGGGCATATAACGCTCACCGCACAACCGCACATGCATGAAGGGAGCCCGCCGTGGACAACGACGTCTCCGCGGGAAGCACCACTACGATCGTCGGCCGACTCGCTCTCGGCATCACCCTGTTGGCCGTGGGCCTTGGGTACACCGAGGTGATCGACGGCGTGACGGCGGCCGACGCCGTGTCAATTGCCCAGTACGTGGGCGGAGTCGCCCTCTTCGTCGCCGGACTCATGGCCTTCCGCGACGGTGACTCCGTCGGTGGTACGGCGTTCTCGGCGCTCGGCGCGCTCTGGTTCACGTGGGCGGTTTCCGCCGACAACCAGGTGTCCGCCAACGCGGCCGGACTGTTCCTGCTGCTCTTCGCCCTCGTGGCGCTGTCTCTCACGATCGCTGTGGGCGACCAACTCGCCAAGGGCACCTACGGGTTGTTCGTCGTGTCGTTGGTGCTGCTCGCCGTCGCGAACTTCGCCGACAACGGGAGTCTCGCCAAGGTCGGGGGCTGGTTCGCCGTGGCGGCGGGGGCGGTGGCCTGGTACGCGGCTACCGCGGCCCTCGCTCACTGGCCGACGGCTGTTCCGCGACGTGCTGCTCGCCGGGGCGTGACGGCCACCGGTTAGCTGCGCCGGCTGGGGGTTGGGCGGCCCCCGGCGATGAGAACGGACCCTCCGTGTTTTGGTGGCAACACGTGGGGGTCCGTTCTCTTGTTCGGCCTCTGCGGGTGCGTCGTGGTTGCTCGCGCCCACGCGGCGGAGCCGCACATTGATACAGCCCCGCGCCCCTGAAGGGGCGCTACTCGACCGTCACCGACTTGGCCAGGTTCCTCGGCTTGTCGATGTCCCTGCCCAGCGCCAAGGCCGTGTGGTACGCGAGGAGTTGGAGGGGGATGCCCATCAGGATCGGGTCCAACTCGTCCTCGTTCTTGGGGACGATGATCGTCTGGTCGGCCTTCTCCTGGTGCTGGTGGGCGACCGCGAGGATCTTGCCGCTGCGGGCCTTGATCTCCTCCAGGGCGGCGCGGTTCTTCTCGAGGAGGTCGTCGTCGGGGACGATCGCGACCGTGGGGAGGGCGGGCTCGATGAGGGCCAGCGGGCCGTGCTTGAGCTCGGAGGCCGGGTAGGCCTCGGCGTGGATGTAGGAGACCTCCTTGAGCTTCAGGGAGGCCTCACGGGCCACCGGGTAGCCCCGGACGCGGCCGATGAAGAGCATCGAGCGGGCCTCGGCGTACTCCGCGGCCAGCTTCCTGATCTCGTCCTCCTGCTCCAGCATCTCGGAGATCTGCGCGGGCAGCCTGCGCAGGCCCTCGATGATCCGCTTGCCGTCCCGGACGGAGAGGTCACGTGTGCGGCCCAGGTGGAGGGCGAGGAGCGCGAAGGCGACCGTGGTGTTGGTGAAGCACTTCGTCGAGACCACGCAGACCTCGGGGCCCGCGTGCACGTAGACGCCGCCGTCCGCCTCGCGGGCGATCGCCGAGCCGACCACGTTCACCACGCCGAGGACCCGCGCGCCCTTGCGCTTCAGCTCCTGGACGGCCGCCAGCACGTCGTACGTCTCACCGGACTGGGAGACGGCGATGTACAGGGTGTCGGGGTCGACCACGGCGTTGCGGTAGCGGAATTCCGAAGCCGGCTCGGCGTCCGCCGGAATACGGGCCAGCTCCTCGATCATCTGGGCGCCGATCATGCCGGCGTGGTACGAGGTGCCGCAGCCGAGGATCTTGACGCGGCGGATCTGGCGCGCCGCGCGGGCGTCCAGGTTCAGGCCGCCAAGGTGCACGGTGGAGAAACGGTCGTCGATGCGGCCGCGCAGCACGCGGTCCACGGCCTCGGCCTGCTCGTGGATCTCCTTGTGCATGTAGGTGTCGTGGATGCCCATGTCGTACGACGCGGCCTCCCACTCCACGGTGGTCGGCTCCGCGGTGGTGCGGGTGCCCTCGGTGGTGTACGTACGGAAGTCGTCGGCCTTGAGGGTGGCCATCTCGCCGTCGTCGAGGGTGACGATCTGCCGGGTGTGGGCGACCAGGGCGGCGATGTCCGAGGCGACGAACATCTCCTTCTCGCCGATGCCGAGGACGACCGGGGAGCCGTTGCGGGCGACCACGATCCGGTCGGGGAAGTCGGCGTGCAGCACGGCGATGCCGTACGTGCCCTCGATGACCCGCAGGGTGTCGCGGACCTTGTCCTCCAGCTTCTCGGCCTGCGAGCGGGCGATCAGGTGGACGAGGACCTCGGTGTCGGTCTCGGAGAGGAACTCGACGCCGTCCGCCTCCAGCTTGCGGCGCAGGTCGGAGGCGTTGTCGATGATGCCGTTGTGGACGACGGCGACCTTGCCCTCGGCGTCCAGGTGCGGGTGGGCGTTCACGTCGGACGGGGCGCCGTGGGTGGCCCAGCGGGTGTGGGCGATGCCGGTGGTGCCCTTGAAGCGGGCGGGGACCTTGGCCTCCAGGTCACGGACCCGGCCCTTGGCCTTGACCGTCTTCAGGCCGGCCGCCTTCGGGGAGGTGACGGCGATGCCCGCCGAGTCGTAGCCGCGGTACTCCAGGCGCTGCAGGCCCTCCAGGAGCAGGGGCGCGACGTCACGCTTCCCGATGTATCCGACGATTCCGCACATACAGATGTGTCCCTTAGCCGTAGACCATGCGGCGCAGCTGTCGGAGCGAGAGCTCCGGTGGTGCCACCGCCCGGTATTTCAGGTCCGCCTCGATCCGTCCGAAGATCTCCGCGTTCACCAGGCCCTGGGCCTGGAGCTCGCGGTGGCGGCGACGGACGTACTCCTCGGTCGTCTCGTCGAAGTAGGCGAGCACGTCCTGGACCACCCGCAGTGCCTCGCCCCGGCTGAGGGGCGTGGACCGCGTCAGATGATCAACAAGTTCGTCGTGCACCCGGTAGATCCTGGGGTACCGGCGGCACTTTCGCAAGAAAGCTGCCCGATTTCGGGCAAGCACCTGTTGGAACTCTTTGGGGGAACGTTGAAGCTGTCATGAGTGCCTGTTCGTGAGCCGTCCATCCGGCGTCCGGCAACTCGTCGCCTGAGGGGACGAGTTTCAGACGCCATGGACATTCCTCGCATGGGAGTACCCGACCGGCTCGCCGAGCGCATGAGCATGGCCGAGCAGCACGAATACCTGCGCGCCAGATTCTCCCGGCGCACGATGATCAGGGGCGGCGCGGTCACCCTGGGCGCCGTCGCGGGCGGCGCGTTCGTACCGGGCGCCACCGCACAGGCAGCGACCCCGACCACTGCTCCGAGCACCGAGACCGTCGACGGCGCCCTCGTCGCCCCCTTCGGCCGCCACCTCGCCTACGGCAACGACCCGCGCACCGAGATGACCGTCTCCTGGCAGGTCCCGGTCGCCGTGAAGCGGCCCTTCATCCGGATCGGCGCCCGGCCCTGGGACCTCTCCCGCAAGATCGAGGCCGAGGTGCGCACCCTGTACACCCCGGCCGGCGTGGGCGCGAGCGCCGACCACACGCAGTACTACCTGCACGCCAGGCTCACGAACCTCCGCCCCGGCCAGACGTACTACTACGGCGTCGGCCACGCCGGCTTCGACCCGGCCGAGCCCCACCTGCTCGGCACCCTCGGCACCTTCACCACCGCCCCCGCGCACAAGACGCCGTTCACCTTCACCGCCTTCGGCGACGAGGGCGTCAGCTATCACGCGCTGGGCAACAACAGCCTGCTGCTCGGCCAGAACCCCGCCTTCCACCTGCACGCCGGCGACATCGCCTACGCCGACCCGGCCGGCCAGGGCAAGACCGCCGACACCGGCTTCGACTCGCGGGTGTGGGACCAGTTCCTCGCCCAGACCGAGTCCGTCGCCAAGTCCGTCCCATGGATGCCGGCCTACGGCAACCACGACATGGAGGCCTGGTACTCGCCGGGCGGCTACGGCGGCGAAGAGGCCCGCTGGAACCTGCCGGACAACGGGCCCGACAGGAAGAACCTCCCGGGCGTCTACTCCTTCGTCCACGGCAACACCGCGGTCATCTCGCTCGACGCCAACGACATCTCCTTCGAGATCCCGGCCAACCTCGGCATCTCGGGCGGCACCCAGACCAGGTGGCTGGAGGCGCAGCTCAAGAAGTTCCGCGCCGCGCGGGACATCGACTTCGTCGTCGTGTTCTTCCACCACTGCGCCTACTGCACCTCCACCTCGCACGCCTCGGAGGGGGGCGTGCGCCAGGAGTGGGTGCCGCTGTTCGAGAAGTACACCGTCGACCTGGTGATCAACGGCCACAACCACCAGTACGAGCGCACGGACGTCATCAAGGCGGGCGCGGTCACCAAGAAGCTCCCGATCGGCGGCACGGCCTACCCCGAGACCGAGGGCGTGGTGTACGTGACGGCGGGGGCGGCGGGCCGCAGCCTGTACGCGTTCAGCGCCCCGCTGTCCTACGAGGGCCACGAGAACGAGGTGGAGTCCGTGGCCTCGTTCGTCAACGTCAAGGACGGCAAGCAGGACGAGACCGTCACCTGGTCCCGGGTCCGCTACCTCGACTACTCCTTCCTGCGCGTGGACGTCACCCCGGCCGCCACGGGCCGCACCGCCACGCTGACGGTGCGGGGCATCGCCGAGACCGGCGAGCAGGTGGACCACTTCACGGTGGCGCGCAAGGCGGGGTGACTCACCGCATCCGTTTGAGGATCGCCTGCTTGGCCAGCGTGAACTCCTCGTCCGTCAGCACGCCCGTGCGGTGCAGCTCGCCGAGCTCGCGCAGGCGTCGCAGCAGGGCGTCGTGGCTGTCCTCGGCGGCGGTCGCGGGCGCGGCGAGGGCCTGGGGTTCCGGCGGCCGTACGTCCTTGGAGGCGGTCGCCGGATGCGGGAGCCGGGCCTGGACGGCCGCCGCGACCAGGGCCATCAGCGGGTCCTTCTTGAAGCCCCACAGTTCCACGGAGTTGGGGTCGTACTTGGGCGGGGCCTTGGTCGGGGCGTTCTTCACGGTGAACCGGAGGTGGCCGTTCTCCAGGCCGGCCGCCGGATACCACTCCACGGCGGTGAGGTCGGTGAGCGCGAGCGTGCGGGTACCGGCGGCGGCCTTGGCGTCCTCGGTCTTCCAGTTCCACTCCAGGCGGATCTGCTCGCCGTCGAAGCTCGCGGTGCCGTCCCCGGCGGAGACGGAGAGCGGCACGGCCGGGCCCGGCAGCAGGTAGGCCTCGACCGGGTCGGCCGGAACCTGGTCCAGGAGCAGGGCGTTGCGGACCTCGTCCACGAAGTACTCGGCGACGCCGTACCGGTCGGACTCGACGACCAGCTGGTACGGGTCGTGGGGCTCGGCGAGCCGGCCGCCGGTGGCGTGCAGCAGCGGGTCGGAGCCGTCGCGCAGGCGCAGCCTGAGCCGGCCGGTCTTCTTCCCGTGCTCGAACGAGACGCCCGCCAACGCGCCCAGTGGGACGACGAGTTCGCCCAGGGCCTTGCGAAGCAGGCTGACGTTCTTGTCTCTTCCCGGCGTCAGTCGCAGGGCGTCGCCGTCGAAGACCCAAGTGCCGTCCTTCTGGAGGATTTCCGCCATGAGGGGATTGTTTCATTGGTTCTGAGGGAGAGTTGGTCCATACCTGTCCGGGCTCAAGGAAGGGACCGTAGGTGAGACAGCACCACAGAACGACCCGCCTTCTCGGCTCGTTGCTGCTCGTCGCGGCGGCGAGTGTCTCCGCCGTCGGCGCTACCCCGACTCCCACCGCGCAGAACGCGGTTCCGCTCGACCGGATCGTCCCGGCCCCCGCGTCGGTCACCCCGGGCGGATCGCCGTACCGCCTCACCCGCGACACACACATCCGCGTCGACGACTCCCGCGAGGCCCGCCGCATCGGCGCCTACCTCGCGGACGTCCTGCGCCCCTCGACCGGCTACCGCCTGCCGGTGACCACGCACGGCAAGGGCGGCATCCGACTCAGGCTGGCCAAGGGCCCCTTCGGCGCCGAGGGCTATCGCCTCGACAGCGGCGGCAAGGGCGTCACCATCACGGCGGCCAAGCCCGCCGGGCTCTTCCACGGGGTGCAGACCCTGCGCCAGCTGCTCCCGGCGGCCGTCGAGAAGGACTCCGTCCAGTCCGGCCCGTGGCTGGTCGCGGGCGGCACCGTCACGGACAGCCCGCGCTACGGCTGGCGCGGCGCGATGCTCGACGTCTCCCGGCACTTCTTCACCGTCGACCAAGTCAAGCGGTACATCGACCAGTTGGCCCTCTACAAGGTCAACAAGCTGCATCTGCACCTCAGCGACGACCAGGGCTGGCGCATAGCCATCGACTCCTGGCCCCGCCTGGCGACGTACGGCGGCTCCACCCAGGTCGGCGGCGGCCCCGGCGGTTATTACACCAAGGCCGACTACCAGGAGATCGTCGGCCACGCCGCCTCCCGCTACCTGGAGGTCGTCCCCGAGATAGACATGCCGGGCCACACCAACGCGGCCCTCGCCTCCTACGCCGACCTCACCTGCGACGGCGTCGCACCCCCGCTCTACACCGGCACCGAGGTCGGCTTCAGCTCGCTGTGCGTGGAGAAGGAGATCACGTACGACTTCGTGGACGACGTCATCCGGGAGCTGGCCGCCCTCACACCCGGCCGCCACCTCCACATCGGCGGCGACGAGGCGCACTCCACCAGCCACGAGGACTACGTCAAGTTCATGGACCGGGTGCAGCCGAGCGTCGCCGAGTACGGCAAGACGGTCGTCGGCTGGCACCAGCTGACCGGCGCGACCCCGGTCAAGGGGGCGCTCGCCCAGTACTGGGGCCTGGACTCGACGAGCGCGGCGGAGAAGGCGCAGGTCGCCAAGGCCGCGCAGAACGGGACCGGGCTGATCCTGTCCCCGGCCGACCGGATCTACCTCGACATGAAGTACGACGCGAACACCCCGCTGGGGCTGTCCTGGGCGGGCTACGTCGACGTGAAGCGGTCGTACGACTGGGATCCGGGCAGCTATCTGCCGGGGGCGCCGCCCGAGGCCGTGCGGGGCGTCGAGGCGCCGCTGTGGACCGAGACGATCGAGACCGGCGCGCACATCGAGTACATGGCCTTCCCGCGGCTCGCGGGCGCCGCCGAGCTCGGCTGGTCGCCGGCGGCCACGCACGACTGGGACGGCTACAAGGTGCGGCTCGCCGCGCAGGGGCCGCGGTGGGACGCGCTGGGGATCGGGTACTACCGGGCGCCGCAGGTCCCCTGGCCCGCCGGGTAGTACGGGCACGACGGCGGGCACGACGGCGGGCACGGCGACGGGCACCTCGGAGGACCGTACTCCGAGGTGCCCGTCTGTCTGTGGGGGGCGGTGCGATGGCTACAGGCCCGCGATCGGGTTCTCCAGGTTGCCGATCAGCTGGAGGGCGCCGGCCGGGTCCGAGAGGTCCACCATCTGCTCGTTGTTGCGCAGCTGGAGGCGGTTGAGGCAGGACAGCGCGAACTCGGGGGCGAACATGTCGTACCGCTTGAACTTGTCGGCGAGTTCGGGCACCGAGTGCTGGTAGTCGCGGGTCACCTCGGCGACCGTGCGCCAGAAGTCGTCCTCCTCCAGGATCCCCTCGGCGGCGAGGTTCGCGGCGAGGAAGCGGAAGAAGCAGTCGAAGACGTCCGTGAAGATCGACAGGAGCTTCTTGTCCTCGGGGACCTCGACGCGCAGCCGCTCGACCGTCGGCGGCAGCACCGCGTCCGGGTCCATGACGGCGATCTCCTCGGCGATGTCCTTGTAGATCGCGCGCTGGACCACGCCGTCCTTCAGGACCAGGATGACGTTCTCGCCGTGCGGCATGAACACCAGGTCGTAGGCGTAGAAGCTGTGCAGCAGCGGGGTGAAGTACGCCCGCAGGTAGCGGCGCAGCCACTCCGTCGGCGTCAGCCCGGACCGCTCGATCAGCGCGCCCGCGAAGGAGGCGCCCTCGTGGTCCACATGGACGAGGGAGGCCATGGTCGCGAGGGACTCGCCGTCCTGGAGGGAGGACACCGGGCTCTCCCGCCACAGCGCGGCGAGCATTTTGCGGTACGGCGAGTAGCGGTCCGTCGCCTGCTCGTACTCCAGGTGCCGGTAGCCCACGGCCGCCCGCTCGCGGATGATCGTGAGGCCCGTCGCCTTCAGCACCGGGTCGCCCTCGATGAGCTGGGCGAGCCAGTCGTTGATCGCCGGGGTCGCCTCCATGTAGGCGGCCGACAGCCCGCGCATGAAGCCCATGTTGAGGACGGACAGGGCCGTCTTCACGTAGTGCTTCTCGGGGTTCGACGTGTTGAAGAAGGTCCGGATGGACTGCTGGGCCAGGTACTCGTCGTCGCCCTCGCCCAGGCACACGAGGTGGCCGCGGGCGACCTCGGCGGCGAAGGTGACGGTGAGCTTGTTCCACCACTGCCAGGGGTGGACGGGGATGAGGAGGTAGTCGGCCGGGTCGAGCCCCTGGTCGGTGAGCTGCCCGTTGAAGCGCTCGACCGTCTGGGCGCCCAACTCGTCCCGCACGAACGACTCGTACTCGATGCCGACCCCCGCCGTGAACGCCGCCCGCGAGCGGTGCGCGGCCAGCCAGACCAGGCGGACCGGGCTCGCGGTCTCGGGGGCGTACGACAGGTACTCGTGGATGCCGAAGCCGAGCCGTCCGTTGTTGGCGACGAAGCAGGGGTGGCCCTCGGTCATGCCGGTCTCGATGGCCTGGAAGTCGCTCTTCACCAGCTCGGCGACCGGGATCTGCGGCTTGGTGAGTTTGAAGCAGGTGCCGGAGAGGGTGGAGGAGATCTCCTCCAGGTAGACCGGCAGGATCCGGTCGCTCAGACCCAGGGTGTTCTTCAGCTCGATGAAGAAGTCCAGGGCGGCGAGCGGGAGTTGGTTGCCGTCCCGGGTGCGGGTGATCGAGTCGGCGTCCACCTGCCAGTGGTCCAGGGCGCGGCGGGTGGCGGTGAAGCGGTAGCGGGTCAGGCCGTCGTCGCCGCGGACGACGTACTCGTCGCCGTCCTTCTCCGGCGTGAGCAGCCGCTCGTGCGCGAACTCGGCCAGGGCCTTGCGGACCAGCTGGCGGTTGGCCGTCTCCCAGCGCTCGGGGGAGAGGTGGGCCACGGCGTCGGCGAGGGTCATGCCGTCACCGCCGTAGTCGCACGGCTGTGCCTGTTCAAGAAGCGCTCCCGGGTGCAGAAGCTCAACAACGCCTTCTTCTCCGGCTTCTGTATCTCGCGGTCGGGCACGAACCCGACGGCTTCGTTCAGGGCGTGGACGGCCTTGTTGGACACGTCCGGTTCGACGACGACCCGGACGGTGCCCGGGTCCTCGAAGAGGTGCGCCATCACGGCCGTGATGACCGCGCGGGTGAACCCGTGCACGGGCCGGTCGGTGGGGGCGACCAGGAAGTGCATGCCGACGTCGCCGGGCTGGGGCTCGTACAGGCCGACCAGCTCGTGGTGGGCGGGGTCGTACTTCTCCATCAGGAACGCGGGCACGCCGTCGTGCAGGCCCAGCAGGGCGTGCCAGTGCTCGTCGGCGGCGATCTCCATGTACGCGCGCTCGACGTCCTCCAGTTTGGCGTCCTGCATCATCCAGAAGGCCGCCTTGGGGTGGGTGACCCAGGAGTGCACGAGCTCGGCGTCCTTGAGCGGATCGAGGGGGCGGAGCGTCAAGGTGCCCAGGTCAGTGGTGGTGGTGTTCATACTGCGAACTCCTGGAAGGCGATCGTCTTCTCGACCGGGTAGTACTCGCTGCCGAGCAGCTCACGGATGATGGAGCTGTTGCGGTACGCGCCCATGCCCAGGTCGGGGCTGGTGATGCTGTGCGTGTGGACGCCGGCGTTCTGCAGGAAGACGCCTCTGCCCGTCACGTCGATCGCGTAGTTGCGGGCGATGTCGTAGTTGCCCCGCGAGTCGTAGCACAGCCGGTCGCGGACCGGCTTGAGGAACTCCGGTTCGGCGTACTTGTAGCCGGTGGCCAGCACCAGGCCCTGGGAGGCCAGCTCGTAGTCCTTCCCCTGCTCCTCCTGGCGCAGTCCCAGCGTGTACGTGCCGTTCTCGTACGTCGCGCTGTTCAGCGAGGAGTTGGTGAGCAGCCGCGTGGGCACCGGACCGCCGAGGTTCTTCTGGTAGAGCAGGTCGAAGATCTCGTTGATCAGGTCGCCGTCGATGCCCTTGAACAGGCCCTTCTGCTCGGCCGTGAGGCGGTAGCGGGTGTCCTCCGGCAGCGCGTGGAAGTAGTCGATGTACTCCGGGGAGGTCATCTCCAGCGTGAGTTTCGTGTACTCCAGCGGGAAGAAGCGCGGTGAGCGGGTGACCCAGTTCAGCCGGTAGCCGTGGACGTCGATCTCGCTGAGCAGGTCGTAGTAGATCTCGGCGGCGGACTGGCCGGAGCCGACGAGGGTGATCGACTCCTTCTTCTGCAACTCCTCCTTGTGCCGCAGGTACCGGGAGTTGTGCACGAAGTCGCCGCCCAGACCCTGGCAGGCCTCGGGGATGTGGGGCGGGGTGCCGGTGCCGAGGACCAGGCGGCGGGCGCGGAAGGTCTCGCCGGCCGTGGTCTTCACGACGTACAGCTCGGCCCCCTCGTCGTACGTCACTTCCTCGACCGTCGTGTTGAAGCGGACGCAGCTCAGCTTGTTCGCGGCCCAGCGGCAGTAGTCGTCGTACTCGACCCGCAGGGGGTAGAAGTTCTCGCGGATGTAGAACGAGTACAGCCGGCCCTTCTCCTTCAGGTAGTTGAGGAAGGAGTACGGCGAGGTCGGGTCGGCGAGGGTGACCAGGTCCGACATGAACGGGGTCTGGAGGTGGGCGCCGTCCAGGAACATGCCGGCGTGCCACTCGAAGTCGGGCTTCGAGTCGAGGAAGAGGCCGTCGAGCTGGTCGATGGGCTCGGTGAGGCACGCCAGGCCGAGGTTGAACGGGCCGAGCCCGATCCCCACGAAGTCGTAACTGCGGGCGGATTCAGGAAGCGCGGTCAAGGGACTCTCCCAGGTACTGCTCGGCGTGGCCGGCGATCAGATCGAGTACGGCGGCCATGTCGTCGGTCGTCGTCTCGGGGTTGAGCAGGGTGAACTTCAGGTAGTGCCGACCGCCCACCTTGGTGCCCGCGACCACCGCGTCGCCGGAGGCGAACAGGGCCTTGCGGGCGTACAGGTTGGCGCGGTCGATCTCGGCCGGGTCGGTGACGGCGGCCGGGATGTAGCGGAAGACGAGGGTGGAGAGGGTCGGCTCGACCACCACGTCGAAACGCGGGTCGGCGGCAAGGAGCTGCCAGCCTTCGACCGCGAGATCGCAGACCTCGTCGAAGAGCTGCCCGATGCCGTCGGCGCCCATCACGCGCAGCGTCATCCACAGCTTGAGCGCGTCGAAGCGGCGGGTGGTCTGCAGGGACTTGTCCACCTGGTTGGGGATACGTTCCTGCACCATGCGGCGCGGGTTGAGGTACTCCGCGTGGTAGGTGGCGTGGCGCAGGGTGCTCGCGTCCCGGACCAGCACGGCGGACGAACTGACCGGCTGGAAGAAGGACTTGTGGTAGTCGACGGTGACCGAGTCGGCGCGCTCGATGCCGTCGATGCGGTCGCGGTACTTGACCGAGGCGAGCAGCCCGCAGCCGTACGCGGCGTCGACGTGCATCCACACGCCGTACTGCTCGCACAGCTCGGCGATCTCGGGCAGCGGGTCGATGGAGCCGAAGTCGGTGGTGCCGGCGGTGGCGACGACGGCCATGGGGACGAGGCCGTCCTGCTTGCAGCGCTCCAGCTCACGGGCGAGCGCGACGGTCTGCATGCGCTTGTCGGCGCCGACGGGGACGGAGACCACGGCGTCCTGGCCGAGTCCGAGGAGCTTCGCGGACTTCTTCACGCTGAAGTGGCTGACCTCGGAGGCGAAGATGCGCAGTTTGGCTGCCGTGTCCGTCTTGGCCTCCTCGCGGGCGAGGAGCAGCGCCTGGAGGTTGGACTGGGTGCCGCCGGAGGTGAAGACGCCGTCGGCGTTCTCGCCGAGGCCGATGCGGGCGGTGGTCCAGTCGATGAGCTTGCGCTCGATGAGGGTGCCGCCGGCCGACTGGTCCCAGGTGTCCAGGGAGGAGTTGACGGCGGACAGAACCGCCTCGCCGACCACGGCCGGGATGACGACCGGGCAGTTGAGGTGGGCGAGGTAGCGGGGGTGGTGGAAGTAGATCGCGTCCCGGAGGTAGACGTCCTCCAGCTCGTCGAGCACCGCCGCGGTGTCGTACAGCGGCTCGTCGAGGTCGATCTCTTCGATGCGGGGGGAGAGGGCGTCGACGGTGACGCCGGTGAACGGACGGGAGGTGGTGGCGAGTTTGGCCGCCACCCGCTCTATTCCTTCGGTCACGGAGCGGCGGTAGTGCTCCGCGGTCGTGTCGTTGAGCAGGTGCGAGCGCATGTGCGGGTCCTCCGGTGGGGACAGTCCGTGGGCTGGGGAGCGGGGCGGAGCCTCGGCTTTAACTTAGGTTAGCCTAACCTAATTAACTTGAGTGAAACCCAGCCCCTTCCGTGACTGCCGTCACTCTGAACACAGGCCTGGCGTCAGCCGGTTGGGGTCCTACGGGAGTCCACCGCCGAGCGTCACTCCTGCTCGCGCAGCTGCTCCTCGGTCAGGCCCTGCCGCCAGTAACCGACGAAGGTGACTCTTCGGCGGTCGAACTCGCGCTCGCGCACGAAGTGCCGGCGCAGCGACTTCACACACCCGGACTCGCCCGCGATCCAGACGTACGGGTGCTCGGCGGGCGGGAGTTGGGTGTCGCGGAGGGCGCTGAGCGCCAGGGGCGGACTCTGGGCGGCCTTCTCCTCCTGCACCAGCCAGGTGATCTCGGCGTCCGCCTCCGTCACCACGTCCTGGATGTCACCGGCGTGCGGGACCTCCAGCCAGACCCGGGCGGGGGTGCCGGCCGGCAGCGACTCGACGATGGAGCGGGCGGCCGGTACGGCGGTCTCGTCACCCCAGATCACCACCAGGTCGGTGTCCTCGGGCGGCCGGAAGCGGATCGCCCGGTTGTCCGCGACCGCCGGGCCCAGCAGCACGACCTTGTCGCCGGCCGCGGCACCCGCGGCCCACCGGGAGGCGGGGCCCGCTTCGATGGCCGCGTCCGTCTCGACGCCGTGCAGCACGAATTCGATGTCGATCTCGGCCGTGTGGCCGTCGGCGTCCCGGCGCAGGGAGCGGAGCGTGTACGAGCGCATCACCGCCCGTACGTCCTCCGGGAGTTCGCGCCAGCCCTGCCACCAGCCCTCACCCAGCTCGATCGGCACCTGAGGCTCGCTCTGGCCGGGGTGCGGGATGAACAGCGACAGGGACTGGTCCTGTCCGTCGGAGTGGAAGTCGCGGAGGTCGGGGCCGTCGAAGGTGACCCGGACCAGGGACGGGCCGAGCCGCCTCGTCCGTACGACCTGGAGGGAGAAGAAACGGAACGGGGCGGCCACGGCGGTACTCACTCTTGTTCTCCTGAGAGTCAGGAAGATGTGGTCGGGTCAGGTGCGGGGCGGGCCGGACCGCTTGGAGTCGGCCGGCCCGCGCGCAAGGGTCAGCTGACCTTCTTGGCCTTCTCCAGCGCCTCGGCGAGGCTGGTGAGCAGCGGGGTGCACTTGGCGTAGGACAGGATCGGCTCGGGGGAGCGCGCGATGATCTGGCCGGCCTTGACGGCGGGCAGCTGCTTCCAGGTGGCCTCGGTGATGTCGGCCGGCTGGATGGTCGAGGAACGGTCGTCCATCATGATGATGTCGGCCTTGTACTTGTCGACGTTCTCCCAGCTCAGCGACTCGAACCAGCCGCCGCCGACCTTCTTGGCGCTCTCCGGCGGCTCGACGAAGTTCACGCCGAGGGCCTTGAAGTACTCCAGGTCGATGGAGAGGTTGGTGCCGGAGACGTAGAACAGTTCCGCGCTGGCGGAACCGGCCATCACCTTGATGTCGGGCTTGGCCTTGGCGGCCGCGCGCAGGCGGGTGGCGGCCTCCTCGAACGTCTTCTTGGAGTCGGCGACCGCCGCGGCCTTCATGTCGGCGCCCAGCGACTCGGCGAGCTCCCACATGCGCTGCAGCGGCGCGGTGAGCTGGCGGTCGTAGACGGAGATGCCGACGCTCGGGGCCAGCTGGGCGATCTTGTCCTTCGACGCCTCGGGGACGTACCAGAGCGTGCCGGCGTCGTCGAACATCGTGGAGATCAGCACGTCGGGCGCGAGGGCCGCGTACTTCTCGACGTTGAACTGGTCCCAGGCGTTGCCGAGGACGGTGAGCTTGCTGATGTCCATGTCGCCGGCCTGGACGTCGGCCTTGCCGTCCGAGGTCTTGGTCGGGCCGAACACGCCCTTGACCGAGATGCCGTAGTCGAAGAGGGCGGCGGCGACACCGGTGAACGCGACGATGTTCGCGGGGGCCTTGTCCAGCTTCACGGTCGTGCCGCGGTCGTCCTTGAAGCTCCAGGGGCCGGAGGCCTTGGCGGACGCCGTCGAGTCCGAGCCGCTGCTCTCCGAGTCGCTGTCGCCGCACGCGGCCAGGAAGGCGCCGAGGCCGAGCGCGCCACCGGTGGCGAGCAGCCCGCGGCGGGAGAAGTTGGCGGTTCTGGCGTTCGACATGGGATGGGTCTGCTTTCGTGCGTACGGGGGCCACTGGGGGTCCGCGCCTGCGGGTGGCTGGAATCAGGCTTAGGTTAGCCTAACCTTCTATTCTGTCCAGCGGGCACCCGGTACCTGTTCCCGGCTCGCGGGGAGGGATGCTTGCGCATTCTGTGATGCGGGTCACGGCTGCCAAGGGGCGGTGGAACGGGGCCTGTTGGGGGGCGCCGGTGAACTCCCGCACAGCGCCCGCGCCTTCAGCCCATCGGCCCGCCGAACCTACGGGTGACGATGGTGCCGGCGGGAGCCACCGGCGCGCTGTGAGGGTCAGGCCGTCAGGCCCGGCTCCGGCCCGTTCCGACTCCGACGCATCAGGGTCGCGCTGCGAACCTCACTCAAGACGGTTCGTGACCGGGGGTGGTGTTCTCGCGCAGGGGGCACGGCCGGGTCGGGCAGTCGATGTCCGCGCACGTGCTGCTGGGGTCGTCTCGCCCGTGGTCGCGTCGACCGCCAGTTCCGCCGTGCCCTGATGGTCCGACGCCAGGAAGTGGACGCCGTCCGCATCGCGACCGTCGAGCCGCCGAAGGAGTAGTAGCGGGTCGCCGTCACCGTGCCGTCGACATTCGTGACCGTCGTCAGTTCGCCCTGCTTGTCGCAGTTCAGCGACTGGGTGTCGCCTCCGGGGACACGTGTCTTGGTGTTGCCGGACACGTCGTAGGTGTAGGTGTCCTTGGACGTCATCTGCGGGGTCGTGCTCGTCGCAGTCGTCGAACGGGGACACTTCCCCGACCGTCGAGGACGACGCAGCGGAGGAGTAGGCGCTCTCCGAGGCTCCCGTGCCTGACGCCCCGCCGGAGGTCACCGATGACGTCCACGTGTCGGTCAGCCGGCGCAGGCCGTCGTACGTGAACCGCTGGACGTCACTCGTGCGACCGGTCGGGGTGTCGGCGATCGACAGGATGTCGCCGATGGCGTTGTGCGTCCAGGTAGGGGACGTCCGAGATGTAACTGCCGCCGCTCAGCGACGTGTTGGAAGGCGCCGTAGAGAATGTGAAGATGGCTGACCTGTCTACGCCTGTGAGATGACCACCCCGGTGCCGAGGGTCTCCAGGTCAGTGCAGGGGGAAGTTGCCCGCGTGTGACCAGTGTGACGCTTGTCACCCACTGAGGTGTGGGAGGTGTGTTGCATGTGCACCTCAAGTGGAGCCATGATCCCTTGACCTTTTTAGATTCTCTTTATGTACGGGGCATAGGTGACAAGGGTGGGGAAAGCATGGCGGCGTAGTGCTGCCACTGTTCTGGCAGGGGCACTGCTGGCCTTGGCGGGCGCATCCGGCGGTACGCCCGCCGCGGCCGCCGTCGCGTGCCCGTCGGGGACCGATTCGGACTTCAACGGCGACGGCGTCAGGGACACGGCGATCGCCGACCCGGAGGCAAGCGTCGACGGCGTGCAGAAGGCGGGGGTGGTGCACGTCGTGTACGGCGGCGGCAAGGGCACCCTCTCCTTCTCGCAGGCGCTCGACAACATCCCCGGCGCACCCGAGGCCAACGACCGGTACGGCCACGCGCTGGCCGTGTACGACGCCGACCTCGACGGATGCAGCGACCTCGTGGTCGGCACGCCGTACGAGGACATGGGCACCGTGCCCGACGCCGGGGTCGTGCAACTCATCCACGGCTCCACGAGCGGGCTGAACGCCGGCACCAAGCCGGTGAAGGAGTTCTACCAGGGCACCGACAAGCCCCTGGGCGGCGGAACCGAGACCGACGACTGGGTCGGCTACTCCCTCGCCGCGGGCAAGACCTCGGCCGGCGCGCCGTATCTGCTGATCGGCACTCCCGGCGAGTCCATCGGCACCCTCGAGGACGCGGGCGGCTTCTACTACGTCGGCGGCACCGCGCAGACCGTGGCCTTCGTCCACCAGGACACCGAGACCGCGGGCGCCGTGTCGGGCATCGCCGAGCAGGACGACCGCTTCGGCACCACCATCGCCGCGACCCCGACCCACTTCGCGGTCGGCACCCCCGGCGAAGCGCTCGGCACCGTCCCCTTCGCCGGCGGCGTCGCCTTCTTCAGCCACGCGCTCACCTCGAACTCCCCGAAGCCGCTCGGCGGCCTCGGCCAGGACCAGGACGTGATCACCGGCGCCCCCGAGGTGGACGACCAGTTCGGCGCCGCGCTCGCCATGGTGCCGTACCGGGCCTCCGGCGCCACCTCCACCACCGAGTCGCTGCTCGTGGTCGGCGTGCCCGGCGAGGACCTGGTGACCACCGTCGACGCGGGCGCCGTCCAGGTGTTCAAGCTCGCAGCCAACGGCACGTTCACCGAGACCGCCTGGATCGACCAGAACGTCGCCGACATGGGCCAGGAGTCCGAGGCCGGCGACTTCTTCGGCAAGCAGCTCGCCGCCGTCAACACCTCGCCGAACGCCACCTCCACGGCCACCACCACCCGCCTCGCCATCGGCGTGCCGGGCGAGGAGTCGTCCGAGGAGTACGCGGAGAAGGGCGGCGTCCAGATCGTCCCGCTGGTCGGCGCGCCCGGCGCCTCCGACCAGTGGATCGACCCCGGCTACGGCGTGCCGGGCGCTCCCGCCTTGCGCCAGCTCGCCGGCCTCTCCCTGGCCGCCACCCCCTCGGTGCTGTACGTCGGCATGCCCTACGGCCCCGCCGAGACCCGCGGGGTCCACGGCTTCCCGTGGAACGTGGCCTCCGGCGGCGCGCCGACGGTGACGATCAAGCCCGGTGAGGGCGGTCTCCCGGCGACCGGTGTGGCTTTCGGGGCGATCGTCCGCTGACGACGCCCGCGCGGTGGCCGGCCGGCCTCGGAACGGCCGGCCGGCGCGTGACCACCTCACCCTCACAGCCGTGCCAGGCACGGCTTCCGGAGGCAGGCCTCCCCTTCGTGGTGACGGCCCGGTGCCTTTGGCCTCTCGACTTCCCGACTTCCCAGACAGACATGAACCGACGGGAGTGTGGACGCGTGTCCGCAGACAGACCCAGACCGATACGGCGCGGCCTCGTGCTGCGCGCCGCTGTCGCGGCAGCCGTCACCGGCGCCGTGGTGGCCGGCGCCGCGACGCTCCCGAACGGTGCCGGGGGACCGGACCAGAGCCCCGTCCCGGCCGCGGCCGACCAGCCGCTGGTCACCGAGCAGCAGGCCATGGCCTCCGCGAAGGACAGCGGCAAGCGGGCCGAGGTGGTCGGACTGCGCACCGAGCGCAGGGAGATCTTCGCCGAGCCCGACGGCACCTTCACCGCCCGCGAGTACACCGAGCCCGTCCGCACCGTCCAGGGCGGCAAGTGGGTCTCCGTCGACCCGGCGCTCGTCAAGCGCGCCGACGGCACCTGGGGGCCGAAGGCCGCCACCGTCGACCTGGCCTTCTCCGCCGGACAGGCGGGCAAGCCCTTCGTCACCATGCGGCGTGCGGGCCGCGAACTCGCCCTGACCTGGCCGTACGGCAAGCTGCCCGCGCCCAGCGTCGACGGCGACACCGCCACCTACGCCGAGGTCCTGCCCGGCGTCGACCTGACCGTACGGGCGGAGGCGGACGGCTTCGGCCATCTGATCGTCGTCAAGACGCCCGAGGCCGCGGCCGATCCCCGGCTGGCCCGGCTCGACCTCGGCATGACCACCGACGGTCTGAAGGTCGCCGAGGATGCCACCGGCGCGATCCTCGCGGAGGACGCCGTCGTCGGCGGCACCGTCTTCCAGGCCGGCAAGCCCACCATGTGGGACTCCGCCGCTGTCGAGGAGAACGCCGCGCGCAAGCAGGGGCCGACGGCGGTCGCGAAGGCGCTGAAGTCGGCGACGGCGGGCGCGGCCGACACGAGCGCCGCCGCCCCCGGACCGGAGGCGGCCCCCGAGCCCGCCCTCGACGGTCCCGGCGGCGGCGGGCGCGTCGCCCCGCTGGGCGTCGAGGTCGGCAAGGACAAGCTGAGCCTCGTCCCGGACCAGAAGCTCCTGAAGGGCGAGGACACCGTCTTCCCGGTCGTCATCGACCCGATCCAGCGCACCACCTCGCGCACCGCCTGGACCGGCGTCATGTCCGGCATCCCCGGCGAGCAGGACTGGAAGTACTCGGGCAGCGCGGGCGTCGGCAAGTGCCCGACCGACTACAACCCGGTCTCCTGCAACGGCGTCGGCTCCCGGCGCGTGATGTTCACGATGCCGCTGTCCTTCTACAAGGGGAAGCAGATCCTCGGCGCGACCTTCTCCGCCCGCGTCGAGCACATCTACAGCGCCTCCCCGACCGCCGAGCCCATCCAGCTCTACCGGATCGGCGGCGCGAACTACAGCCTCACCTCGTCCAGCAACTGGTCCAACACCTCGGACGACTGGGACGACTATCTCCAGACCGTCGACAAGGCGATCTCCCCGACCTCCTGCTCCAGCCAGGCCAACCTGCACTTCGAGAGCGGTTCGACCGGCGAGCTGACCAGCGAGATCAAGACGGCCGCCGCGGGCGGCTGGAACGCGATGACGCTGGGCCTGCGCGCGGCCGACGAGTCCCGCTTCGCGGAGTGGAAGCGGATCTGCGGCAACGCGTATCTGTCGATCAAGTACAACAACCTGCCCCGGCAGATCAAGATCTCGGACATGTCCACCGACCCCGGCGGCGTGTGCAAGTGGGGCACGGGCCGTGCCACCACCGACGTGCCGCCGAAGCTCCAGGCCATCGCGAGCGACCCCGACCACGCCAACGGCCAGACCGACAAGGTGAAGGTCCAGTTCAAGGTCGAGTGGGGCGGAACCACACCCGGCTCGTACACGTACACCAGCCCGGACTGGCTCTCCCCGACGACCGGCACCAAATTCGTGCACACCGTGAAGTCGTCGATCCCGCAGGGCACCCCCATCTACTGGAGCGCGCGGGCCTACGACGGTGACGGCTACGGCCCGTGGAGCTCGGACGGCGACACCCCGCAGCGCTGCGAGTTCACCTACGACAAGACCTGGCCCGGCAAGCCGCTGGTGCTGTCCAAGCAGTACCCGTCCGACACCGTCTACCACGACGGCGTGGGCACCTACGGCACCTTCACCTTCTCGCCGAACCCGAACGACGCCATCCCGGACAACGACGTCGTCAAGTACCAGTACTCCTTCAACGGCGCGGCGATGACCACCCTCACCCCGTCCTCACCGGGCGGTTCGGTCTCCGTCCAGTGGCTGCCGACCCGTTCCGGGCGCCAGGTGCTGGAAGTGGTCGCCATCGACAAGGCGGCCCACGCCAGCAGCACGCCGTACGACTTCCTGGTGACCGAGGGCAGGCCGGTCGTCGCCCAGTGGAACCTCGCCGACCAGACCGGTGACACCGAGGCCCACGACGAGAGCGGCGAGTTCTCGGCGACCGCCGGCACCGCCGTCACCTTCGGCGCGGACGGCCCCGGCGGCAAGGTCGACAAGGCGGCCCGCTTCGACGGCAGCGCCGATTCCTACCTCGACGCCAGCGAGACCGTGCTGGACACCGCCAGGAGCTTCAGCGTCAGCGCCTGGGTGCGGCCCACGGCCCTCGACAAGGACATGACGGTCGTCAGCCAGGACGGCACCGGCGAGCCCGGCTTCACCCTCGGCTACGACGCCACCGCGAAGACCTGGAAGTTCTCCGTCCCGGTCAACGACGTGGACTCGCTCGGCGAGTGGAAGGCCGTCTCCACCGGCATCTCCGTGGTCAAGGACCAGTGGGTCCTGCTGACCGGCGTGTACGACGCGCAGAAGACCGGCGGCCCGCAGCTCCAGCTCTACATCAACAAGGACCTGAAGGGTTCGGCCGCCCGGCGCTCCACGTGGAAGTCGTACGGCCCGCTGCAGATCGGCCGCTCGACGGCCAAGAGCGGCTACCGCGACAACTTCGTCGGCGACCTCGCCGAGATCCGCGTCTTCGACCGTCTCCTGCCGGCGGCCCAGGTCGCCGAGCTGATGACCATCAAGCCGGAACGCAAGGGCTACTGGCAGCTGGACCAGGCCACCAACGGCTCGGTGACCGAGACCGGCGGCGGCCAGGCGCTGACCCTCGCGGGCAACGCCTCCATCTACCGCCCGGCCGACCCGCTGTTCGACACCGCCGCCCTGGTCGGCGACGGCAACCTCGTCCTGGACGGCGACGGTGACTACGCGTCCACCGCCACTGCCCCGGTCACCGGCAACAGCAGCTTCACCGTGACCGCCCGCGCCCAGCTCACCTCGCTGGACCCGGAGAAGTCGCAGACGGTGCTGGCCCTGCCGGGCACCAACGCCAACCGCGTTCAGGTCCGCTACCAGGCCGCCACCGGCCAGTGGGAGCTGGCCGTGGCGAAGACCGACGTGGCCGCCCCTGAGGTCGTCACCTTCACCGACGACCAGGAACTGCCCGACACCGGCGGCTCCGGCCAGCACCTGGCGGTCGTCTACGACGCCTTCGCCAACTCGGTCCGCCTGTACGTCGAGGGCCAGCTCGTCGCCGGCGCCTACGGCACGGACAACACCCTGTGGCCCGCCACCGGCGGTCTCCAGGTGGGCCGTTCGCTGCGCGGGGCGAGCGAGTACTTCGCCGGCGCCATCGACGAGGTCCGCGTGTACAGCGGCGCGGCCGACCCGATCGCGGTGCAGCAGATGGCCGCGCTGACGGCCGTGCCCGACATGTGACAGGGCGTCATCTCTGAGGTGTGCCGGGTCCGTAAGGGCCCGGCACACCTGTCCTGTCCGCGTTCGTTCCCTCTCTCTTCATGACTTTCCTGTCATGACCTTCCTGTCATGACCTTCCCCCTACGATCAGGGAGTTGCCGGATGTTCTTCCGTGGCCGCTCACTGAGCCGCCGCATGCCCAGACAGACGGTCGTCGCCACAGTGATCGGGCTTTCGCTCGCGCTGTCCGCGTCGTCGGTCCAGGCAGTGGCGCTCGACGACGGTGACCGGGGCCGCACCAGCCGCCCCGGTGTCCAGGACGACGGGGATCCCGCCAAGGGATCCGACGCCAAAGCGAAGTCCCGCCCCTCCGACCCGGCGCGCAAGGCCGCGGTCAAGGGCCTCGACAAGGCGGTGTGGCCGAAGCGGGGCGGCGCCGAGATAGCCGTCGGCGCGGCCGCCGCGAGTGAGGCCGGCGGTCTGCCGGTCAAGGTCGGCAAGGCGAGGGCCAGGGCGGCGACGGCGGCGGGCAAGGTCCGCGTCGACGTCCTCGACCCGAAGCGGGCCGCACAGCTCGGCGCCGGCGTCCTGCTGGGCGTGGAACGTGCGGACGGTGCGGACAAGGCGGCCAAGGTCCGTCTGACCGTGGACTATTCGGAGTTCGCCGAGGGCTTCGGCGGCTCCTACGCCTCGCGTCTCCAGCTGGTCCAGCTTCCTTCCTGCGCCACGGTCGCCGTGCCCGGCAGCAAGGAGTGCCCGCAGCAGCCCAAGGTGCTGCCCACGGTCAACGATCTGAAGTCGGGCACCGTCTCCGCCGACGTGACCGCGGCTCCGGCCCCGGCCGAGGGCGTGTCCACGATGGCGGGCGAGGCGACCTCCCTGGTCGCCGTCGCGGCAGGCCCCTCCAGCGCCCAGGGCACCTACAAGGCCACTGCCCTCGCCCCCTCGTCGAGCTGGAGTGTCGCCACCTCCTCCGGCGCGTTCAACTGGAACTACCCATTCCGCTCGGTGCCGACCCCGGGTGGCCTCACGCCGACCGTCGGCCTCGGCTACTCGTCCCAGTCGGCGGACGGCCGCACCTCGGCGACGAACAACCAGGGCTCCTGGATCGGCGAGGGCTTCTCCTACGACCCGGGTTACATCGAGCGCCGCTACAAGCCGTGTGCCGACGACGGCCACGACAACTCCGGTGAGCAGTGCTGGGCGTTCGAGAACGCCACGGTCATGCTCAACGGCTCCGCCGGCGAGCTGGTCAAGGACGACACCACCGGCAAGTGGCACATGTCGTCCGACGACGGCAGCAAGGTCGAGAAGCTGACCGGTGCCACCAACGGCGACAACGACGGTGAGTACTGGCGCATCACCACCTCGGACGGCACCGAGTACTACTTCGGCCAGAACCGCCTTCCGGGCTGGGCCACGGGCAACGAGGAGACCAACTCGACCTGGACCGCCCCGGTCTTCGGCGACGACTCCGGCGAGCCCTGCTACAACGCCACCTTCACCAGCGCACACTGCCGGCAGGCCTGGCGCTGGAGCCTCGACTACGTCAAGGACAGCCACGGCAACGTGATGTCCTACTTCTACGACCGCGAGACCAACTACTACGCGCTCAACGCGAAGACGGACGTCAACGGCACCGCGTACCACCGCGGCGGCTACCTCAAGCGCATCGACTACGGTCAGCGCGATGGCCAGGTCTACGCGGCCAAGGCGCCGGCCCGGATCGTGTTCAACACCGCCGAACGCTGCCTGCCCACCGCCGACTTCGACTGCGCGGAGAGCAAGCGCACCAAGGCGAACGCCGCTCACTGGCCCGACGTCCCGGTCGACCAGGAGTGCAAGGCGAGCACGAAGTGCACCTCGCCGGTGCAGACGTTCTTCACCACCAAGCGGCTGACCTCGGTCGTCACGCAGATGCGTAAGGACGCCACGGCCTACCAGGACGTGGACGCCTGGACGCTGACGCACCTGTTCACCGACAACGGTGACGACTCCAAGACGTTGTGGCTGTCGAAGATCGAGCACGAGGGCCGCGCCGGTACGGCGATCAAGCTGCCCTCCGTCGACCTGTTCGGCGAGCAGCTCGCCAACCGCGTCGACGCGATCGGCGACAACATCGCGCCGTTCCACCGCTTCCGCCTCTCGATGGTCCTCAGCGAGACCGGCGCCCAGCTCGACGTCAACTACGCGCCCACCGACTGCACCAAGGCCACGCTGCCCACGCCGGGCGAGTCGACCAAGCGCTGCTACCCCGTGAAGTGGGCCCCGCCGGGCTACCTGGAGCCGATCACCGACTGGTTCCACAAGTACGTCGTCTCGGCGGTCATCGAGACCGACCGCACCGGCGGCAGCGACGGCATGGTCACCCGCTACGACTACCAGGGCGACGCGGCCTGGCGTAAGGCGAAGCCGGACGGCATCACCGACGCCAAGTACCTCACCTGGGGCGGCTGGCAGGGCTACGGCAAGGTGAAGGTCACCAGCGGCACGGCCGACGTGCAGAAGACGCGCGTCGACTACACGTTCATGCAGGGCATGGACGGCGACAAGGACGCGGCGGGCAACGCGCGTTCGGTGACGGTGAAGGACTCGACCGGGGCGTCGTACTCCGACGACGAGGAGTTCACGGGTCACCAGCTGGAGGTCGCCACCTACGACGGCGCCAAGCTGATCTCCAAGTCCATCCAGACCCCGTGGAAGCACTACTCCGCCACCCAGGCCCAGAGCTGGGGCACCACCCGCGCGGTGATCGTGCGCTCCCAGACGGGCCGCGGCTTCAACCTCCAGTCCGACGGCACCTGGGTGGAGACGAAGTCGACCACGACGTACGACACGTCCAACGGCACTGGCCGGGTGCTGACGGTCGACGACCAGGGTGACGTTTCCAGCACCAAGGACGACACCTGCACCCGCACCACGTACGCGGACAACACGGCGAAGAACGTGCTCGCCCTGCCCGCGCGCAGCGAGTCGGTGTCCGTGAAGTGTGCGACGACGCCCGACCGCAAGACCCAGGTCCTGGCCGACGAGCGCACCTCCTACGACGGCGGAGCGTTCGGCGCGGCACCCACCAAGGGTGACGCCACCAAGACCGAGCGGATGACGTCGCACAACGGCACCACGGCGACGTACCAGGTCACCGGCACCACCACCTACGACGCCTTCGGCCGCCCGCTGTCCCAGAAGGACGCCAAGCAGCAGGGCACGACGCAGGAGACGAAGACCGCCTACACCGAGACCAACGGTCTGCTGACGAAGACCACCGTCACCAACGCCGCCGGTCATGTCACCACCACCGACTACGCCCCCGCCTGGGGCATGTCCAAGGGTCAGACCGACCCCAACGGCAAGCGGACGGACCTCGCGTACGACGCCATGGGCCGGCTCACGTCTGTGTGGCTGCCGGACCGTGTCTCGACCCAGACACCGAGCATCAAGTACTCCTACAACGTCCGCAAGGACAAGGTCACCTCGATCAAGACGGAGAAGATCGAGAACGACGGCAGCTACGGTGCCGAGTACCAGCTCTACGACAGCATGCTGCGGTCCCGTCAGATCCAGACGGAAGGGCCTGACGGCACCCGGATGGTCGCCGACACGTGGTACGACGGCACCGGGAACGTCAAGAAGACCAACTCCACCTACAACGCGTCGGGCCCCGCCGCGGACGAACTGCTGCTTGTGTCCAGCGGCCAGGTCGGTGCGCAGAGCCTGATGGAGTACGACGGTCTGGGCCGGCCGACCGCGCAGATCTTCGCCGTCGGCGGCGGCGAGCAGTGGCGCACGACGACCCGGTACGACGGTGAGCTGACCCATGTCGACCCGCCGGTCGGCGGCGTGCCGACCACGACCGTCACGGACGGCCAGGGCAACACGTCGGAGATCCGGCACTACCGCGGAGCGTCGCCCAACGTCGGTGTGCCCTATGAGTCGACCAAGTACACGTACACCGTGGCCGGCCAGCTGGAGACCGTCACGGACTCCCAGGGCAACGTGTGGCAGTACGAGTACGACCAGCTGGGGCGCCAGACCAAGTCCGTCGACCCTGACGCGGGCACCTCGCGTACGGAGTTCGACGAGTTGGACCGCCCGGTGGCCGCCTACGACGGCCGGAACAAGAAGACCTCCACGGTCTACGACAACCTCGGCCGCGTGCTCTCGACCTGGCAGGGCGACCCGAACACCGGTACCAAACTGACGGAGACCAAGTACGACAAGGCGGGTTGGCTGGGTCTGGCCTACGGCTACCTGAGCTACGTCTCGCCGACGGAGTACTTCGCCGTTGCGGTCCAGTCGGTGGACGACTTCTACCAGCCGCTGAAGACCGCTTACCAGATCCCCGCCTCGCAGGGGTCACTGGCCGGCACGCACGTCTTCACCACGTCGTACAACCGGGACGGTTCGGTCCAGAGCAGCGGCCTGCCCGCCATCGGTGATCTGCCTGCGGAGGCGGTCACCTACACGTACGACTCGCTCCAGCGGCCGATGACGATGACGGGCAGCGACTCCTACGTCACCAACACCGTCTACTCCGGGACCAGCCAGGTCCAGCAGATGGAGCTGTCCACGGGCAGCGGCAAGAAGGTCTGGCAGACCTACAACTACGAGAAGGGCACCAACCGGCTGACCCGCTCGGTGGTCGACGTCTACGGCGGGACCGCACCGGCCAAGGACTCCCGGTACTCCTACGACCAGGCCGGCAACGTCCTGTCCATCGCGGACACCGCGAACTCCGCCTCGCCGGACGTGCAGTGCTTCGCCTACGACACCCGTCAGCGGCTGAAGGACGCCTGGACGCCGGCGGCGACCGCGACGAGCGCGGCCGGCATGGGCACTCGCGGCTCCGCCATCCCGGTGGAGGGCACCGGCCCGACAGCCTGTGACTCTGCCGCCGGGTCGAGCGCCCTCGGTGGACCGGCCCCGTACTGGAAGTCGTACGAGACCGACGCCATCGGCAACCGTGTCTCCGAGACCAACCACGACACAGGGCTGGACGCGGCGAAGAACATCACCCGCACCTACGAGTACGGCGGCGCGGGTGCCCTGGGCGATGGACCGCACCAGGTCACCAAGGTCGTCGAGAAGACCCCGACCGGTGACAAGCAGTCGTCGTACGAGTACGACGACGCGGGCAACACCACCAAGCGCACCATCGGCGGCAACGCGCAGACCCTGCTCTGGAACGACTCGGGTCAGCTCACGGAGACCACCGAGGCGAGCGGTGCGAAGACCAGTTACCTCTATGATCCGACCGGCACGCGTGTACTGCGCAAGGACTCCTCCGGCACGACCCTCTACCTGCCCGGCACCGAGCTGAAGCTCTCTGCCGACGGTACGAAGACGGAAGCTACCCGCTACTACACCTACCTGGACCAGACCGTCGCGGTGCGTACCGCCGGCAAGGTCTACTTCCTCGGGTCCGATCATCACGGCACAGGCGAACTCGCCATCGACGCCGCGACCGGAACGCTGTCTCAGCGGCGTTTCGACCCCTATGGTGTCGACCGCGGCGAGAAGACCGGAACCTGGCCGGGGGAGAAGGGCTTCGTCGGCGGCACGATCGACTCCTCGACAGGGCTCACGCACCTGGGAGCACGGGAGTACGACGCCCAAATCGGCAAGTTCATATCAGCCGATCCAGTCATCGACGTGACGCAGCCGCAGCAGATCAACGGCTACGCGTACGCGAACAACTCCCCCGTCACGCACGCCGACCCCAGCGGCATGATCATCCCGGAGTGCCGGGAGGGCCTGATCGAGTGCCGCGGCGGCCAGCCGTACTTCCCGAAAAACGACGTCGAGAAAGCGGAGTCGGACAAGGACAAGGCGTCCTGGAACGTCACGCAGGCCCAGGGACAGCAGTCCGCTGCCAAGCAGCGCATCAAGTCCGCGGGTAAGGCCCTGGTCAAGATCGCGCGCGACATCCTCGGTGTCGACGCGGCCCTGGACTGCATCTCCACCGGTGACGTCGGTGCCTGCGGCGAGACCCTGCTCAACATCGCCGGCAGCTTCGCGGGCGGCCTCGCGGGCAAGATCCTCGCCAAGTACGGGGCGCCCTGGAACTGGGCCAAGGGCATCAAGCTCGCCAAGCGGGTCACCGGCCTGGTCGGTGATCTGATCGGCGGAGCCAAGGACCTGTGGAAGGCCAACAAGGCCGTGGGCAAGGCCCAGGCCGGGCTGGCCAGGGCGGGAGACAAACTCAAGGAAGCCAGGAAGAAGGCGGCCGAGGCCCTCAAGAAACGGAAAAAGAACGAGGAGGGAGCCTCCTGCCCGGTCGGCGGGAAGCACAGCTTCCTGCCGGGCACGAAGGTCCTGTTGGCGGGCGGCAAGACCAAGCCGATCGAGAAGGTGAAGCTCGGCGACAAGATCACCGTCACCGACCCGAAGACGGGCGGCGCGACGGTCCGTGAGGTCGTCGGCACGATCGTCACCGAGGACGACAAGCACTTCGTCGACCTGACGGTCGAGGACGGGTCTGGAACGTCAGACCTGGTCTCCACCACAACTCATCCGTTCTGGGTGGACTCCGAGCAGGCCTGGATCGAGGCCGGCGACCTTGAGCCGGGCATGCGGCTGCACACGGTGGACGGCAGCCCGGTCACCCTTACGGCCGTCAGCGCGTTCGACAAGCGGCAGCGCACGCACGACCTGACCGTCGAGGACGTGCACACGTACTACGTGTACGCGGGCGGCATCTCCCTGCTGGTGCACAATTGCGGTGAGAACGACGGTGATTCCGACCCGCTCATGGACGCGGTGCAGTCCGTGGCGGACGAGGCGTCGCAGATCAAGAAGAACAAGGAACGGCCGGCTGTCTCGGAAGGGATCCAGCTGTCGGACGGCACGGTCATGGCCAGTACCAGCATCCGCGGTGCCAAGGTGAGGGTGCACCCCGCCGTGCAGGCCGTGCTGAACACGATGGCCTCGCATGGCACCAGGGGCAAGGGACACGGTCAGTGCGGACTCGTGGTGTGTGTGTCGCAGGCGCTGTTCGCCGGCAAGAGTCCCACCGGGGCCAGAGGCGCGGCGGTGACGATCCGCAACGACGTGAACCACGAGAAGCACGGAATGCCCATCGGCCCGTGCAACAGCTGTGCTGCCTTGGTGGAGCACTTCGACATCGACTTCGTGACATGAGGGGGACCGGTGAGGAATAGATCATGAGGCACGGTTCCAGGTCGGACAGAGGACGGCGGAGAAGATGGAGAACCTGACGGAAGAGATCGAGCGCGCCCTGTCAGCCGCCGGATGGCGGCCTGGCAGGCGGGTGTCGACCAGCGAGTGGCAGAGCCGTCTGGAGGCCTCCGGAGAGGTCACCATGCACGAGGCGGCCCGCCGGTTCCTCGCGGAGTTCGGTGGACTGTCCTTCCCGCACTCGGGGACCGGCATCTCGATGGCTCGTCAGCCGTTCGACCTCGACCCTCTGCTGTGCCTTGGGGAGGAGGGACGGTTCGCTGAGTGGAGCGACGAGAGTGGAGAGAGCATCTTTCCGGTCGGCGAGTTCGACGAAGGCCGGGGAGGCTTTCTCGGCATCGACGAGAAGGGCATGCTCTACCAGGTCGTCGACACGTTGAGCCGCTTCGCAGAGGAACGGGCGGGGCTGGAGTGCCTGATTCTCGGAATCGCTCCGGAGCCGCTCCTCGACTGAGCGGTTGAGCCGCCTGCTCCAGCAGACTGAGGACCGGGGCCCGGTTTGACCCCTCAGACGCTGTTGGTTGATTCGGGCCCTGCGTGACGTCGGCCTTCAAGACCTGATGGTGGTCTTGAAGGCCGACGTTGCCGTGTGGGGTGGGTGCGGGTGTCACGCAGTCGAAGGGATCGGGGGAGATCCCGGCGGAGACGGTGCGGGTGGCGCGGGCTGCGTTCTGAAGGGGAGCCTGGCGATCCGGGTCCGGGACGAACTGGGACCACTGTTCACCGAGGTGGAGTTCGCGGACCTGTTCCCGGCGCGGGGGGAGCCTGCCTGGTCACCGGGCCGGCTGGCGTTGGTGCTGGTGTTGCAGTTCGTCGAGGGCTTGACCGACCGGCAGGCCGCGTAGGCGGTGGGGCTGGGAGTGGCTGGGCGAGGGACCCACATGAGATCCACCGGCGGAACTGCGACAGCCCACCCAGGTATGGGTGCACAACCCGAAGGCGGACACGCCGGTCGAGTACGCCGTCGTCTGTGACGGCTCCCTGCTGCGTCTGGAGGGTCCGGCGTACGAGGGCGGGACCGGGCTCGGCTCCTGGACGCAGTCGCCGACAACCGTCAGGTTCGGCGCGTACGGCGGCGGTTGGGGCGGTAGGGCCGAGTGGCCCTCGCCGGCCCGCCCCGGCGGACGCGGGCCGGCGAGCCGCGCGCTCAGCCCACCAGCCCCAACTCCCGCGCGATCAGCATCCGCTGCACCTCGCTCGTGCCCTCGCCGATCTCCAGGATCTTGGAGTCGCGCCACATGCGGGCGACCGGGTACTCGTTCATGAAGCCGTAGCCGCCGTGGATCTGGGTGGCGTCGCGGGCGTTGTCCACGGCGATCGTCGAGGAGTACAGCTTCGCCAGGGCGGCCTCCTTCTTGAAGGGGTCGCCGGACACCAGGCGGGACGCCGCGTCGCGCCAGGCGAGGCGGGCGGTGTGGGCCTTCATCTCCATGTCGGCGATCTTGAACTGGATGGCCTGGTTGGCGCCGATGGGGCGGCCGAACGCGTGGCGTTCCTTCGCGTACGTCACCGACTCGTCCACACAGCCCTGGGCGAGCCCCGTCGCCAGCGCCGCGATGGCGATCCGGCCCTCGTCGAGGATGCGCAGGAACTGGGCGTAGCCCCGGCCCTCCTCGCCCAGCAGGTTCGCGGCCGGGACCCGGACGTCGGAGAACGACAGCTCGCGGGTGTCGGAGGCGTTCCAGCCGACCTTCGAGTACGGCGCCGCGACTGAGAAGCCCGGGGTGCCCGAAGGGACGATGATCGCCGAGATCAGCGGCCTGCCGTCCGGCTTGCGGCCCGTCACCGCCGTGACCGTGACCAACCCGGTGATGTCCGTGCCGGAGTTGGTGATGAAGCACTTGGTGCCGTTGATCACCCACTCGTTCGTCTCCGAGTCGAGCCGGGCCGTCGTATGCGTCGCCCCCGCGTCGGAGCCGCCGTCCGGCTCCGTGAGGCCGAACGCGCCGAGCATCTCGCCCGTGCACAGGCGGGGCAGCCACTCCCGCTTCTGGGCCTCGGTGCCGTACAGATGGATCGGCATCGCGCCCAGCGAGACGCCCGCCTCCAGCGTGATCGCCACCGACGAGTCGACGCGCGCGAGTTCCTCCAGCGCGATGCCGAGGGCGAGATAGTCGCCGCCCATGCCGCCGTACTCCTCCGGGAACGGCAGCCCGAACAGGCCCATGCGGCCCATCTCGCGGACGATCTCGTACGGGAACTCGTGCCGCTCGTAGAAGTCGCCGATCTTCGGGGCGACGACGTCGTGGGCGAACTCCTCGACCGTGCGGCGGAGTTCCTCCAGCTCGGGGGAGAGACGGTGGTCCATGGCAGGTCACTGCTCCTTGGGGTCCTTGTGGGACAAGGCTCGGACGGTGCGGGAGGGGCTCGGTCGGCCCAGTTGTTCGGCCATCCACGCGCTCGTGGCGACGAGGCGGGCGAGGTCGACTCCCGTGTCGATGCCGAGGCCCTGAAGCATCCACACGAGGTCTTCGGTGGCGAGGTTGCCGGTCGCGGACTTCGCGTACGGGCAGCCGCCGAGGCCGCCCGCGGAGGCGTCGACCGTGGTGACGCCGTACTGGAGGGCGGCCAGGGTGTTGGAGAGCGCCTGGCCGTACGTGTCGTGGAAGTGCACGCCCAACGCACCTGTGGGGACCCGGTGTTCCGTGAGCTCGGTGAGCAGCGCGAGGACGTGGCCCGGCGTCGCCACCCCGATCGTGTCGCCCAGGCTCAGTTCGTCGCAGCCCATGTCGAGGAGGGCTCGGCAGACGTGGACGACCTGGGGGACCGGGACCGCGCCCTCCCACGGGTCGCCGAAGCACATCGACAGGTAGCCGCGCACGTGGACATCCTGTGACTTGGCCCTCGCCACCACCGGCTCGAACATCGCCAGCGCCTCGTCGACCGTGCGGTTGAGGTTGGCCTTGGCGAAGGACTCGGTGGCGCTCGCGAAGACGGCGACGCGACGGGCGCCCAGCGCGAGGGCCCGGTCCAGGCCGCGTTCGTTCGGTACGAGGACCGGGAGCGCCACCTCCAAGTCGCTCACCAGCGGGAACAGCTGCTCAGCATCGGCCAGTTGGGGCACCCACTTGGGGTGGACGAAGCTGGTGGCCTCGATGGTCGTCAGGCCGGCCTCGGCCAGCCGGCGGACGAACTCCGCTTTGACCTCGGTGGGCACGGTCGCCTTCTCGTTCTGCAGGCCGTCGCGCGCGCCGACCTCGTGGATGCGGACGCGCGCGGGCAGGCCCGGGGCCGGTACGACCATCGGTAGGCCCAGTTCCGGAGTGCTCATGCCGTCTCCTCCTCCACGGGGGCGATGACCGCCAGTACCTGGTCCATGGCGACCGTCGAGCCCGGCGCCACGTCCAGCTCGGTGACCGTGCCGGCGTGCGGGGCGGAGATGACGTGCTCCATCTTCATCGCCTCGACGACCAGCAGGCTCTGCCCGGCGGTCACCTCGTCGCCGACGGCGACCTTCACGACGGTGACCGTGCCGGGCATCGGTGCGGTGAGGGAGTCGGCGCCCGCGTGTCTGGCCCGGGTGAGCGAGGCGGCGACCGGGTCGTGGTCGCGCACGTGCCACGCGTCGCCGTCCCGGCCCAGCCAGGTGCCGTCCGGCAGCGCGGCGAAGGTGTGGGCGATCCCGTCGAGCTGGACGGTGAAGCGCGCCTCGGCGCCCGGGCCCGGGGGCGGACCCGCGCGTACCGGGAGGGGCACCTCCGCGCCGTCGGGCAGTACCTCCGCCCCGCCGCCCGGTGTGCTGCGCACGCGGACGGTGAGCGGGTCGTGCCCCGCCACCCGCAGGTGGTGCGCCGTCCAGGCCCGTTCGCCGCCCAGGCGCCAGCCGTCCGTGGCGGAGAACGGGTCGGCCCAGCCGGTGCCTTCCGCGCCGCCGAGGGCGGCCTGGCGCAGCAGCGCCGCCGCCACGTACACCTCCCGCGGCACCTCGGCCGGTACGAGCCCTTCGACCTCCCGCTCGACCAGCCCCGTGTCCAACTCGCCCGCCACGACCGCCGGATGCGCGAGCAGCCGCCGCAGGAACCCGGCGTTGGTCGGCACGCCCAGCGTGACCGTCTCCGCGAGGGCCGCCCGGAGCTTGCGGAGCGCGGTCGCCCGGTCCGGGCCGTACGCGATCACCTTGGACAGCATCGGGTCGTACAGGCTGCCGACCTCGGTGCCCTCGCTGAGCCCGGAGTCGGTGCGTACGCCGTCGCCCTGCGGCTCGTGGAGCTCGAGCACTGTCCCGCCGGAGGGCAGGAACCCGCGGGTGGGGTCCTCGGCGCAGAGGCGGGCTTCGATCGCGTGCCCGGTGAGCCTGATGTCGTCCTGTTCGTACGGCAGTCGCTCACCGGCCGCGACCCGCAGCTGCCACTCCACCAGGTCGAGGCCGGTGACCAGTTCGGTGACCGGGTGCTCCACCTGGAGGCGGGTGTTCATCTCCATGAAGTAGTACGACGCCGGGTCGTTCCCGGGGACGATGAACTCGACCGTCCCCGCGCCCGCGTACCCGCATGAACGCGCCGCCTGCACCGCCGCCTCGCCCATCGCCGCGCGGGTCTTGTCGTCGAGGAGCACGCTGGGCGCCTCCTCGATGATCTTCTGGTGGCGGCGCTGGAGGGAGCACTCGCGCTCGCCGAGGTGGACCACGTGCCCGTGGCCGTCCGCCAGGACCTGGATCTCGATGTGCCGGGGCCGGTCGACCCACCGCTCGACGAGCAGCGTGTCGTCGCCGAAGGAGGCGCGGGCCTCGCGGCGCGCGGCGGCGATCTCGTCGGCGAGGACCGCGGGGTCCCGCACCAGCCGCATGCCCTTGCCGCCCCCGCCCGCGCTCGGCTTCAGCAGCACCGGCACGCCGATCTCCCGGGCGGCGTCGGCGAGTTGGGCGTCGCTGAGTCCGCTGCCACTGGAGCCGGGGACGACTGGCACGCCCGCCGCCTGCACCGTCTCCTTGGCGCGGATCTTGTCGCCCATAAGGGAGATGGCGTCGGCCGGCGGCCCGATGAACACCAGCCCCGCGTCGGCGCACGCGCGTGCGAAGCCGGCGTTCTCGGCGAGGAAGCCGTAGCCGGGGTGGACGGCCTGGGCGCCGGTGCGGGCGGCCGCCTCCAGGAGCCGCTCGGCGGACAGATAGCTCTCGGCGGCGGGCGCCGGACCGATCCGTACGGCCGTGTCGGCCTCCCGGACGTGCCGGGCGTCCGCGTCGGCGTCGGAGAAGACGGCCACCGAGCGCACGCCCAGCGACCGCAGCGTACGGATCACGCGGACGGCGATCTCGCCCCGGTTGGCCACAAGGACTGTGTCGAACATCGTGGTGAAGCCCCTCGTCGTCATGGCGCCCCTCACATCCGGAAGACGCCGAACTGGGGGTCGCCCAGCGGCGCGTTGGCACACGCCGTCAGGGCCAGCCCCAGCACCTGCCGGGTGTCGAGCGGGTCGATGACCCCGTCGTCCCACAGCCGGGCGGTCGCGTAGTAGGCGTTGCCCTGGCGTTCGTACTGCGCGCGGATCGGCGCCTTGAAGGTGTCCTCCTCCTCGGCGGGCCACTGCTCGCCGCGCGCCTCCAGCTGGTCCCGCTTCACGGTGGCCAGGACCGACGCGGCCTGTTCGCCGCCCATGACGGAGATCTTGGCGTTGGGCCACATCCACAGGAAGCGGGGGGAGTAGGCCCGGCCGCACATGGAGTAGTTCCCGGCGCCGTACGACCCGCCGACCACGACCGTCAGCTTCGGCACGCGCGTGCAGGCGACGGCCGTGACCATCTTGGCGCCGTGCTTGGCGATGCCGCCGGCCTCGTAGTCCTTGCCGACCATGAAGCCGGAGACGTTCTGCAGGAACAGGAGCGGGATCCCGCGCTGGTCGCAGAGCTCGATGAAGTGGGCGCCCTTCTGGGCGGACTCGGAGAACAGGATGCCGTTGTTGGCGACGATCCCCACCGGGTGGCCCTGGATGCGGGCGAAGCCGGTGACGAGGGTCTGCCCGAACTCGGACTTGAACTCGGCGAAGCGGGAGCCGTCGACCACGCGCGCGATGATCTCGCGTACGTCGTAGGGGGTACGGGAGTCCACCGGCACGGCGCCGTACAGCCCGTACGGGTCGACCTTGGGCTCTGCGGCGGGCGTGACCTCCCAGGGGAGGGGCCCGCGCGCGGGGAGCGTGGCGGCGATGGTGCGTACGATCCGCAGGGCGTGCGCGTCGTCCTCCGCGAGGTGGTCGGTGACACCGGACACGCGCGCGTGCACCTCGCCGCCGCCGAGTTCCTCCGCGGTGACGACCTCGCCGGTGGCGGCCTTCACGAGCGGGGGGCCGCCCAGGAAGATCGTCCCCTGGTTGCGCACGATCACCGCCTCGTCGCTCATGGCCGGGACGTACGCCCCTCCCGCGGTGCACGACCCGAGCACCGCGGCGATCTGCGGAATGCGGGCGCCGGACATCCGGGCCTGGTTGTAGAAGATCCGCCCGAAGTGCTCGCGGTCGGGGAAGACCTCGTCCTGCATGGGCAGGAAGGCGCCGCCGGAATCGACGAGGTAGATGCACGGAAGCCGGTTCTCGAGGGCGACCTCCTGCGCGCGCAGGTGCTTCTTGACCGTCATCGGGTAGTACGTCCCGCCCTTGACGGTGGCGTCATTGGCGACGATCACGCACTCGCGCCCGCCGACCCGGCCGATCCCGGCGATGACGCCGGCGGCCGGGGCCTGTCCCTCGTACATCCCCTCGGCCGCGAGGGGCGCCAGCTCCAGGAAGGGCGAGCCGGGATCGAGGAGGGCGTCGACCCGGTCCCGGGGCAGCAGCTTGCCGCGCGCGGTGTGCCGTGCCCGCGCCTTCTCGCCGCCGCCCAGGCGGGCCGCGGCGAGCTTGCCGCGCAGTTCCTCGACGAGTGCGAGGTGGGCCTTTTCGTTGGCCCGCCAGGCCTCGGACGCGGGATCTGCCGCGCTCGTCAGCTCTGCTGCCTCCTGCATCCTGCGGTCCCCTCACCCAGCGATCGACTGTTAATGAGCGTTAACCATTTCCACCAGGTTAACGACCGCTAACCTCCCTGTCTAGAATTACTTTCATGGCCACGAGAACCGACGCCCCCACCCGCCGCGAGCAGATCCTCAAAGAGGCCGCGCGCCTGTTCGCCGAACGCGGCTTCCACGGCGTCGGCGTCGACGAGATAGGTGCCGCGGTCGGCATCAGCGGGCCCGGTCTGTACCGGCACTTCGCGGGCAAGGACGCGATGCTGGCGGAGCTGCTGGTGGGGATCAGCGGGCAGCTGCTGACGGGGGCGAAGCGGCGGGCCCAGGAGGCGGACGGGGTTGACCCGGAGGTCCTCCTCGACTCCTTGATCGAGGGCCACATCGACTTCGCCCTCGACGACCGTCCGCTGATCACGCTGCACGACCGTGAGCTGGACCGGCTGCGGGACAGTGACCGCAAGCTGGTGCGGCAGCTTCAGCGGCAGTACGTCGAGCTGTGGGTGGAGGTGGTGCGGAAGGTGTACCCGGCGCTCGGCGAGCCGACGGCGCGGTCTGCTGTGCACTCGGTGTTCGGGCTGCTGAACTCGACGCCGCATCTGGGGAGAGCGGGGGCGTTGCCGGGGCGGGGGGTCACCGCGGGGTTGCTGCATCGGATGGCTCGGGGGGCGTTTGCGGCCGCGGGTGGGTGAGGGGTGCACCCGGCCTCCGGCCGGGTTTTGTTGTTCCCACCCGCACCACCCGTACAACTCTCGTCGTCGGGTGCGGGTGGCCCTCGTGGGGGTTGAGCGCCGTCGGCGGCTGCGGCCTCGCGGGCCGGGGGGCGGAACCCCTGCCGGGGCCCGGGGCGGAGCCCCGTGAGGGGTGCCATCTCATCGCACCGAGTTGGGTGGGTGGGGGGAAAGGGTCGGGGTCCAGGGCGCGGCCCGGGTTTTACGTGACGAGCGTTACCTGGACGCGCCTTCGTACTCGCCGGTACGGTAAGTGAGCAAGCGCTTAGACATGCCGAGAGTACGTGGAGGTGGCGCGGTGCGCCGTACGGTGTTCAACGAGGATCACGAGGCGTTCCGGGAGACCCTGCGCGCCTTCATCGAGGCCGAGGTCGTCCCGGTCTACGACGAGTGGTTCGCGGCAGGCCAGGCGCCGCGCGACTTCTACTACAAGCTCGCCGAGCTCGGCGTCTTCGGCATCCGCGTGGACGAGGAGTTCGGCGGCGCCGGCATCGACTCGTACAAGTTCGAAGCCGTGATGTACGAGGAGACCTCCCGCGCGGGCGTCCAGTTCGGCGGCTCCGGTGTGCACGTGCTGCTCGGCCTGCCGTACATCAAGATGCTCGCCACCGACGAGCAGAAGAAGCGCTTCCTGCCGAAGTTCGTCTCCGGCGAGGAGATGTGGGCGCTCGCGATGACCGAGCCGGGCACCGGCTCCGACCTCGCGGGCATGAAGACCACCGCCAAGCTCTCCGAGGACGGCACGCACTACGTCCTCAACGGCTCCAAGACCTTCATCACCGGCGGCGTCCACGCCGACCGCGTGATCGTCTGCGCCCGCACCTCCGCGCCCACCGCCGAGGACCGCCGCTTCGGCATCTCCCTCTTCGCGGTGGACACCAAGTCCGAGGGCTACTCCATCGGCCGCAAGCTCGACAAGCTCGGCCTGAAGACCTCCGACACCGCCGAGCTGGCGTTCGTCGACGTCAAGGTCCCCGTCGAGGACCTTCTCGGCGAGGAGAACAAGGGCTTCTACTACCTCGGCCACAACCTCGCCTCCGAGCGCTGGGGCATCGCCTTCGGCGCCTACGCGCAGGCCAAGGCCGCGGTCCGGTTCGCCAAGGAGTACGTGCAGGACCGCACCGTCTTCGGCAAGACCGTCGCCTCCTTCCAGAACACCAAGTTCGAGCTGGCCGCCTGCCAGGCCGAGGTCGACGCGGCCGAGGCCGTCGCCGACCGCGCGCTCGAGGCCCTCGACGCGGGCGAGCTGACCCCCGCCGAGGCCGCCAGCGCCAAGCTGTTCTGCACCGAGGTCGCGCACCGCGTGATCGACCGCTGCCTCCAGCTGCACGGCGGCTACGGCTTCATGAACGAGTACCCGATCGCCCGCCTGTACGCGGACAACCGCGTCAACCGCATCTACGGCGGCACCAGCGAGATCATGAAGTCGATCATCGCGAAGGACATGGGTCTGTAAGACCGCCGAAAACACTGACCAGTAGAAATGACTGCATGAGTCAGGCACTACAGAGTCTCCTCGATCTGCTCGACATCGAGCAGATCGAGGAGAACATCTTCCGCGGCCGGTCCCGGTCCGCCGTCGTCCCCCGCGTCTTCGGTGGGCAGGTCGCGGCCCAGGCGCTCGTCGCCGCCGGGCGGACGGTCCCCGAGGACCGCCTCGCCCACTCGCTCCACGCGTACTTCCTGCGTCCCGGCGACCCCGGCGCGCCGATCGTCTACACGGTCGACCGCATGAACGACGGCCGTTCCTTCACCGCGCGCCGCGTCGTCGCCGTCCAGCACGGCCAGCCGATCTTCGCGCTGTCCGCCTCCTTCCAGCGGCACGAGGAGGGCTTCGAGCACCAGACTCCGATGCCGCTCTCCGTCGACCCCGTCACGCTGCCCACCTCCGAGGAGCGGCTGCGCGGCTACGGCCACCTCGCCCCGGAGGTCGTGGAGAGGTTCCTGGAGGCCCGCGAGGCGATCGACCTGCGTTACGTCGACGAGCCGCCGTACGGCACCTTCGGCGAGCCGCGCGAGCCGCACTCCCAGGTCTGGTTCCGCACCAACGGCAAACTCGGCGGTGCTATTGACGAACCGCTGCTGCATGTCGTCCTCGCCACGTACGTCTCCGACATGACGCTCCTCGACTCGGTGCTCCTCGCGCACGGCCGCGGCGGCTGGGCGGTCGGTGACGTCGTCGGCGCCTCCCTGGACCACGCGATGTGGTTCCACCGCCCGTTCCGCGCCGACGAATGGCTCCTCTACGACCAGGAGTCACCCTCGGCCCACGGCGGCCGAGGCCTCGGCCAAGCCCGCATCTACACCCAGGACGGGCAGCTCGCCATCTCGGTCATCCAGGAAGGCGTGGTCCGCGCCCCCAGACGCTGAGGGCTCAGACCAGCCCCGCCTCCGCCAACAGATACGCCGTCATCGGGTCGTAGTAGCGCGGGCTGACCACATGGTCGTCGAGCGGGACCGACACCTGGACCGTGCCCTCCGCCTCCGCGAGGAACAGCGCCGGGTCGTTGCAGTCGGCGTATCCGACGGAGTCGACGCCGTGCTGGCCGGCGTAGCCCGCCCAGCCGTGGTCGGCGACGACCAGGTCGGGCAGCGGGCGGCCCGCGCGCTCCAGGGCGGTGAGGATGGCCTTCATCGGCTCGCCGGAGTGCGTGTGCCACAGGGTCGCGCCGTGCTCCAGGACCGCCACGTCCGCGAACTGCATGACGTACCCCTCGTCCGTCTGCAGCCCGTCCGGGATGACCACGATCTCGCAGCCGGCCGTGCGCAGGGCGTCGGCCGTGGCCCGGTGCACGTCGAGCAGGCCGCCCGGGTGGCCGGTGGCGAACAGGACCCGCTGCTGTCCGTCGGCCGCCTTGCGCAGCCGGCCCGCCATGCGCTCCAGGCCGGCCACCGTCAGCTGGGGGTCGATGGTGTCCTGTCCGTAGCGGTACTCCGGGTCGTCGTTCACACCCACCCGCTCCGCCATCACCGCGAGCACGTCCTGCTCGTCGGTCCAGCGGTCGCCGAGTTCCAGGCCGAGCCAGAAGTTGCGGACGCCGTTGGCGAGCTGGCGGTAGTGGGAGAGGTTGTTCTCACGCGGGGTGGCGACGTCGCCCGCGATACGGGTCTTCACAAGGTGCTCGACGAGCTCGTCGCGGCTGGGGGTCCCGGATATCGGCATGTCCCCCATTGTGAGGCAGACCTCCGTGCGAACACCCGTCGTCCCGCACGCTGGGACGTGGGTCACGTGGTGGTCCATGCGGTGATCCATGCGGTGGTCCATGTGGGGGCCCGCGTAGTGATCCGCTTGGTGGTCAGAGCCGCCGCAGCGCGAACCACAGCTCCATCCGTACGTCCGGCTCGTCCAGGTCCGCCGCCAGCAGCGCCGCGCACCGGGCGATGCGCTGCCGCACGGTGTTGCGGTGCACGCCCAGCGCCACCGCCGTACGGTCCCAACTGCCGTGCAGCGACAGCCAGGTGCGCAGCGTCTCGGCGAGCACGGGTGTGAGGGGCGCCAGCAGCGCCCGGGCGTGCGCCTCGGCCTCCTCCTCGGGGACCAGGTCGGCCAGGGCCGGGCGTGCGCCGTGCCGGACCAGCGGCGTGCGGGTGGCCCGGGCCCGGGCCAGGGCACGGCCCGCCTGGGCGTCGGCGGAGGCCCATTCGCCCGGACCGACGGCGGCGCTGACGCCCAGCGTCCAGCCGGGCTGCGGCGCCGGTTCGCGCTCGGCCGGCACCAGCACGCGTACGACGTCCCGCGCCAGGTCGACCAGCGGCGAGCCGAGCGACGCGCCCAGCGCGGAGGACGCCACGGCGTCGGGAGCGTGGCCGTCCGGCCGCGCGTGCACGACGACCCACCGCTCCCCGCCGAGGAGCGGCGCGACCGCCTCCGGCGCGGCGCCCAGCAGCACCCGTACCAGCGCGGAGGATCTGGCCGCCCCCGTACCGCTCTGGTGCTCGCCGGTGAGCAGGGCCAGCAGCACGGCGGCGACGGACGCGATGGCGTGATCCCCGGGTTGTCGCCGCGGGGCGGTGACGCCGAGCACGAAGCCCTGACCGGCACCGAGGGCGTAGGCGGCGAGGTGGGTGCCGGCGATGGTGTCAGTGGCGGAGGTGGGGGCGGAGGCGGGGAGGCTGGTGGCGGGACGGGCGCCGGTGGCACCAGAGGCTGACGAGCCGCCGGCGGCCGGAGTGATGCGGACGCGGGCGGCACCAGGGCCCGCGGAGCCGTGAGTGGCATCAGGGCCGGCGGAGCTGTGGGTGGCACCAGGGCCCGCGGAGCTGTGAGTGGCACCCGGGCCCGCGGCCCCGCCGGTGGCATCAGGGACCGCGGCTCCGCCGGTGGCACCAGAGCCCGCCGAGCCGCCGACGGCCGGGGCCGTGCGGTCCGCGGCGAGAGGCTCGCCCTGCCGCGGTGGCGTCCCGCCGGGCCGCCGGGAGGCGGTATCGGGTCGCAGGGCCTCTGCCAACCCGGCCGGGGTTTCTCGCCCCTCGCCTGCTGGCGGTGGCGTCCCGCCGGGCCGCCGGGAGGTGGTGTCGGGTCGCAGGGCCTCTGCCAACCCGGCCGGCGTTTCTCGCACCCCGCCGACCGGCGGCGGCGCGCCGCCGGGCCGCCCGGAAGCGGTACTCGGCCGCACGACCTCCGCCAACCCGGCCAGCGCCTCCGGCACCCCGCGCCCCGGCTCCGTCCGCCCCGCCGCCGCGATCTCGGTTCCCTCCGGCCCGTACAGCACCGCCCGGCCGCCCACGCGCTGGGCGAGCCGGTGCAGGACGGAGGGGATCGGGTCGGGGCGGGAGGCTGCGGCGGCCAGGCTCTGCTGGGCCTCGGTGACGCGGCGGAGTTCGGCGAGGCGGGCCTGGGCCATCAGCTGCCAGACCGCGCGGGCCACGCCAGAGAAGGTGGTCTGCGGCGGGACCTCCACCAGCGGCAGTTCGTACGCCTCGCAGGCCGCGACCAGCGCCCGCGGCACCGTGTCGTGCACCGGCGCCACCCCGAAGCCGAGGGCCGCGCCGCCCGCCGCGACGATCCGGGAGACGTAGTCGTCGAAGTACGTCCCCGAGCCCGCCGCCTCCGGGATGTGCACCCCGGCCGTCAGCAGCAGCTCGCCGCCCAGCAGGTACGGGTACGGGTCCGCCATCTCCGAGGTGTGCGCCCAGTGGATGACGATGTCCGGGTCGGACGGCCCCGCGATCTGCCGCAGGGCGAGGTCCTCGCGGGCCAGGAGGGCCGCCAGCGGGACCGGTGGGGTGGGAGGGACAGCGGGGTCCGGCATGGTGGACGTTCCCTCCACTCGGAGCGGCTCGAATGGATGAAACGTACACTTCGCAGTCGCTTTCCGGCCACCTAGTGTCGGTGTTCGTCACCCGCAGGCGACACCGAGTGAAGGAGGGCCCCGTGGCCGTCGACTACGCAGTGATCGTCGTCTATCTGGCAGGCATGCTGGCCATGGGCTGGTGGGGCATGCGCCGCGCCAGGTCGAAGAGCGACTTCCTGGTCGCCGGACGGCGGCTGGGCCCCGCCATGTACTCCGGCACCATGGCCGCCATCGTCCTCGGCGGCGCCTCCACCATCGGCGGCGTGGGCCTCGGCTACCAGTACGGCCTCTCCGGCGCCTGGATGGTCTTCACCATCGGCCTCGGGTTGCTGGCCCTGTCCGTCTTCTTCTCCGCCCGCATCGCCCGCCTCAGGGTCTACACCGTCTCCGAGATGCTGGACCTTCGCTACGGCGGCCGGGCCGGCGTCATCTCCGGCGTGGTCATGTGGGCGTACACCCTCATGCTCGCCGTCACCTCGACCATCGCGTACGCCACGATCTTCGACGTCCTCTTCGACATGAACCGGACCGTCGCGATCATCCTCGGCGGCTCGATCGTCGTCGCGTACTCCACCCTGGGCGGCATGTGGTCGATCACGCTGACGGACATGGTGCAGTTCGTGGTGAAGACCGTCGGCGTCCTGCTCCTGCTGCTCCCCATCGCCGTCGTGAAGGCGGGCGGCTTCAGCGAGATGAAGGCGCAGCTGCCCACCGAGTACTTCGACCCGCTGGGCATCGGCGGCGAGACGATCTTCACCTACGTGCTGATCTACACGTTCGGCATGCTCATCGGGCAGGACATCTGGCAGCGCGTGTTCACCGCGCGCAGCGACACGACGGCGAAGTGGGGCGGCACGGTCGCGGGTACCTACTGTCTCGTGTACGCCCTCGCCGGCGCCGTCATCGGTACGGCGGCCAAGGTGCTCTACCCGAACCTGGCCAACGCGGACGACGCCTTCGCGACCATCGTGAAGGACGAACTCCCGATGGGCGTGAGGGGGTTGGTGCTGGCCGCGGCGCTCGCGGCCGTCATGTCGACGTCCTCCGGCGCGCTCATCGCCTGCGCGACCGTCGCCAACAACGACATCTGGTCGCGGCTGCGGGGGATGGTCCGGGGGCCCGGTGAGGAGCACGACGAGGTCAGGGGCAACCGCGCCTTCATCCTCGTCATGGGCGTGGCGGTGATCTGTACCGCCATCGCGCTGAACAACGTCGTCGAGGCGCTGACCGTCGCCTACAACCTCCTCGTCGGCGGCCTCCTGGTCCCGATCCTCGGCGGGCTGCTGTGGAAGCGCGGCACCGTGCAGGGCGCCCTCGCCTCCGTGATCGTCGGCGGCCTCGCGGTCATCGGCCTGATGGCGTCCTACGGCATTCTCGCCAACGAGCCCGTCTACTACGGCCTGTTGTCCTCCCTGGCCGTGTACCTCGTCGTCTCCCTGGCGACGAAGCCCACCGACGCGGCCGTCCTCGCGGCCTGGCGCGAGCGCCTCGCCGGGCGGGCGCCCGACGTCGCGGCCACGCCGGTCCCGGCTTCCCAGTAGCCAGGCCCCGTAGAGTCGTACGAGAAGCAGTACATAACACTCCATACGCGACGAAGCGTAGAAAAGAAGGCAGTACCTCATGAGCAGCAACGAGACACCCCGCGGCCCCGTCGACTCGTCCCGCATCCCGCGGTACGCCGGTCCCGCGACCTTCGCCCGGCTGCCCCGCCTAGACGAGGTCGGCCGTGCCGACGTCGCCGTGGTCGGGGTGCCGTTCGACTCGGGCGTCTCGTACCGGCCGGGTGCCCGCTTCGGCGGCAACGCGATCCGCGAGGCGTCCCGGCTGCTGCGGCCGTACAACCCGGCGCAGGACGCGTCCCCCTTCGCGCTGGCCCAGGTGGCCGACGGCGGCGACATCGCGGTGAACCCGTTCAACATTCACGAGGCCGTGGAGACGGTCGAGGCGGCGGCCGACGAGCTGCTGGGCACGGGCGCGCGGCTCATGACCCTGGGCGGCGACCACACCATCGCGCTGCCGCTGCTGCGGTCGGTGGCGAAGCGGCACGGCCCGGTGGCGCTGCTGCACTTCGACGCACATCTCGACACCTGGGACACGTACTTCGGCGCCGAGTACACGCACGGGACGCCGTTCCGGCGGGCGGTGGAGGAGGGGATCCTGGACACGTCGGCGCTGTCGCACGTCGGCATCCGCGGCCCCCTCTACGGCAAGCAGGACCTCACCGACGACGAGAAGCTGGGCTTCGGCATCGTCACGTCCTCCGACGTCTACCGGCGGGGCGCCGACGAGGTGGCCGACCAGCTCCGCCAACGCATCGGCGACCGTCCCCTCTACATCTCCATCGACATCGACTGCCTCGACCCGGCGCACGCACCCGGCACCGGCACCCCCGAGGCGGGCGGCATGACCTCCCGCGAGCTGCTGGAGATCCTGCGGGGCCTGGCCGGCTGCAACCTGGTCTCGGCGGATGTCGTCGAGGTGGCCCCCGCGTACGATCACGCGGAGATCACGTCGGTGGCGGCATCCCACACGGCGTACGAACTGACCACGATCATGTCCCGGCAGATCGCAGCGGCCCGGAAGGACTCGGAAGCGAAGTGACTCACGACCACGACCTGGTGCTCCGCCCGACGGAGCAGCAGATCTCCGCCGCGCTGAACCCTCCTCCCGGCCGCAACGGCGGAGACCTGGTCGTGGAGACCCTGGCCGCGCTCGGTACGACGACCGTCTTCGGCCTGCCCGGCCAGCACGCGCTGGGGATGTTCGACGCGCTGCGCCGCTCCGACCTGCGGTACATCGGCCTGCGGGTGGAGAACAACGCGGGCTTCGCGGCGGACGCGTACGGCCGGATCACGGGCGAGGCGGCCCCGCTGCTGCTGTCGACGGGGCCGGGGGCGCTGACGTCCCTGGCGGCGCTCCAGGAGGCCGCCGCCGCGTCCGCCCCCGTCCTGGCGATCAGCAGCCAGATCCCGACGGCGGGGCTGGGCGGCGGCCGCCACGGTTATCTGCATGAACTGCCGGACCAGTCGGCCTCGTTCCGGGGGGTCGTGAAGTCGGTTCACACGGTCCGCTCCCAGTCCCAGATCCCGTCCGCGATCGATGCGGCCTGGAAGTCGGCGCTCTCCGCCCCGCACGGTCCGGTGTGGGTGGAGATCCCGCAGGACGTGCTGCTGGCCGAGACGACCATCCCCGTGGTGACGGGCGGCGACGCCTTCCCCGAGGAACTGCCGCCGCGCCCCGAACTGACGGCGGTGGCAGCCGACCTGCTGTCGCGTGCGGAGCGGCCCGCGATCATCGCGGGCGGGGGAGTCGTACGGGCGGACGCGTCGGGCAAGCTGAAGCAGCTGGCGGAGATGCTCCAGGCCCCGGTGGTCACCACGCCCGGCGGCAAGGGCGCGTTCCCCTGGAAGCACCCGCTGTCGTTGCAGTCCTGGCTGGAGGACCGCCACACCACGGACTTCCTGGAGGACGCGGACGTACTCCTCGTCATCGGCTCGGGCCTGGGCGAACTCTCCTCCAACTACCACACGTTCAGGCCCCGCGGCCGGGTCATCCAGATCGAGGCGGACCTCGGCAAACTGGAGGCCAACCACCCCGCCCTGGGCATCCACGCGGACGCGCGACTGGCGTTGCAGGCGCTGCTGGAGACGGTGGCCGAGCGCTCGGACACCTCCGCACCGGAGCGTGTCCGTGAGCTCCTCGCGAAGGTCGCCGCACGCATCGCCTCCCAGGAACTCACCCTGGAACAGGACCTGTTGACGTCCGTCCGTAAGGCGCTGCCCGCCGACTCCCCGTCCTTCTGGGACATGACGATCCTCGCCTACTGGGCCTGGTCGGCCTTCGACGCCAAGGGCCCGAACCACATGCACTCCGCCCAGGGCGCCGGCGGCCTCGGCTACGCGTACCCGGCCGCCCTGGGCGCGGCGGCAGCCGACCCCACCCGCCCGGTGCTCGCGGTCTCGGGCGACGGCGGCGCCCTCTACTCGATCGCCGAACTGGCCACCGCCCGCCAGTACGACCTGAACGTCACCTGGCTGATCGTCGACGACGGCGGCTACGGCATCCTCCGCGAGTACATGACGGACGCCTTCGGCGAGGCGACGGCGACGGAACTGACCCGCCCGGACTACGTGGCCCTGGCCGAGTCCTTCGGCGTTCCCGGGGTCCGTACGAGCCCGGAGACCCTGTCGGACGACCTGTCGAAGGCACTGGCGTCACCCGGGCCTGCGGTGGTCGTCCTCCCGGTGGTGCTGCGGATGTTCGCGGCGACGCATCTGGGCTGAGGTGGCCGTCAGATGGCGGTCGAGGGACGCGGTTCCGCGGTGCCGACGAAGACACGCCAGTCTTGAGAGCCCAACCACGCAGCCGGAGAGGCACCTTCATGCAGAGCGCAGCGGACTTCATCGCGGACACCTACGCGCTCGGCACCGGACCATGGACGATGACACCGGTCACCCGTGGCGCGCTGGGGCAGTGACAATGCCGGGGTCATATCGGCGGAGCGGGAACTTGCCCGTGCCGTGTACGTATGGGCGGGCGGGAACGACTTCCACGCCGATTCCGCACGGCGGCTGATGCGGGCGTATCGGGATGCCGGAGGCCCCGGGGTCCTCAAGGGCCTGGGATCGTTCTCGATGCTGTTCGCAACGGACCTGAACTTCATCTACGTACAGGCCGAGTGCGCGGTCGATTCGACCGTGACCGCCGCGCAGCGCGAGTTCGCGAGCGATCGGGTCGTCGCCTCGCTGCGGAGCCTCCCGGGCCTGGCCGCCGTAGCGCGTTTGGCGGAAGCGATCGAGGGCCCGGCCTGATCTCGGTCTCTTCGGCCGGGCCCCTTCCGCCGTGCTGCTACCAGATCGCCTCGACCCACTCAGGGTGGTCGATGAACGGGTTGCGGTTCTTCTGGTACGTGTCGTAGATGACCTGGTTGCGGCGCTCCTCGAAGGCGCTCGGCGGGTCCGCCTCGTTCCACGCCTTGAGGACGGCGAGCTTGCCCATGTAGGGGTTGGAGCCGTTGCCGACCTTCTCGTTGGGTTCCAGGTCGGCGAAGCCGTCGTCGCCCTCGTAGCGCACGGCCATGTAGAGGATCATGCGGGCCACGTCGCCCCGGTCCGCGGTGCGCGGCGCGAAGGAGTCGGAGTCGACGGTGCTGCCGCCGCCGTTGGTGACGGTGCTGCCGCCGTTGTCGAAGTCCAGGTTGCCGCGGGTGCTGTTGACCTGGACGTCACAGGGGCGCAGGTGGTGCAGGTCCGTGCCGGGACCGGTCACCTCGCCGAAGTCGCCGTGGGACTTGGCCCAGGTGTGCTCGCGGTTCCAGTCGCCGACGTCACCGCCGTTGAGGGACTTGGCGCGCGAGACACCGCTGTACAGCAGGATCACGTTGTTGCTGTTGTTCGGGTCCTGGTCGGTGGCCATGAGCGCGTTCCAGACCGCGGAGTACGAGATCTTCGTCTGGCTGCTGATGATCGTGTGCAGGGAGGACTTGAGGCTCGTCCCCGTCTTGCCGACCGCGTTCTTGTAGTACGTCGTGTCGTACGCGGTCGTCGTGGCCGCGGCCGGGGTCGCGGTCAGCGCGGGGGTGGCGAGGGTGACCAGGACGGCGGAGACGGCGAGCGCCAGGGGCTTCCAGCGGCGCGTGCGTATGGGGCTGACGGGCATCGGGGGTGTCCGTTCTACGCGGGTTGAATGAGCAGGCAATCGGGAGCGTGACATGGACATGCATTCCTGTCCATGAACCGGACGTGTCCATCAGATGACCGAGACCGACAATTTGCCCTTTGTCTACGCGAGTTGACATACCAAAACGCCCCCCGACCCGAAGGTCAGGGGCGTTGGACTGTGAGCTGAACTGTCAGCTGACGTCCGATGCGTCCAGGCGGTAGATCGTGGACTGGTTCTGCGTGGAACTCGAGTCCGTCGTGGAGCTGTACTCGCTCTCCTTCACCGCCGTCCCGTTCTCCTGCACCCACGCCGTGACCGCCGAACTGACGCCGGAATCACCCACACCGCCGCCCATTCCGCCGCCACCGAGCTGGACGTAGTGCAACTCGCCCTTCTTCACCAGCTCCTTGAGCTTGGCGAGGGTCATCGCCTTGTCGCTGCCGGACCAGCCCCACATGGAGATGACGGGCTCGCCGCTGCTGACGATGAGCTGCGCGGCACTCTGCGAACTCGACACGGCCAACAGCCACTTGGCGCCGTCCTGGTGCTTCTCCAGGTATGCGACGAGCTCGCTGCTCGCGCCGCCGCCCATGACACCGCCGCCCATGCCACCGCCGCCGGTGGCAACGCCGGTGCCCCCGGGCGGCGTACCGCCCCTTTCACCGGCACCGCCCGGAGCCTGGCCGCCGCTCTGGCCGCCGGGCAGTTCGCCGCCCCCGCCCCCGGGCGTCATTTGACCGCCGCTGTCGCCCTGTTGCTGTCCCCCGGCCTGCCCGCCCGGCAGCTCACCGGCACCGAAGCCACCCCGGCCGCCGGCACCGCCCCCACCGGGGCCACCCCCGAAGCCGCTCCCCGTCGACGGCCCGGCCGTCGGGTTCGTACCCCCGCCCATACCGCCTCCGCCGCCCGAACCGGACGGCACCGACCAGGCGTACGCGGCCGGGCCCGCCACCGCGGCGACGATCGCCGCGACCATCGAGGCCGCCAGCAGCCGTACCCGGTTGCCGGAGCGGAAGACGAGCAGACCCGCGATCGCCAGCGCCATGACCACCGCGATCGCCGGCCACAGCCAGGTGTTCCAGCCGGAGGCCCGGCGCAGCAGTACGACGGACCAGAGCGCCGTGACGGCCAGCGCCGCCGGCAGCACCCACACCCAGCGCCGGTCGGCGCGGAACGCGCGCAGCAGCAGGACGCCGCCGCCCCCGCACAGCGCCGCGATGCCCGGGGCGAGCGCGGTCGTGTAGTACGGGTGCATGGTGCCCTCGGCCATGGCGAACGTCAGGTAGTGCAGCGCGGTCCAGCCGCCCCACAGCACCAGCGCGGCTCGTGTCACATCCGTACGTGGCGCTCGGCCGCACAGCACCAGGCCGCCGACGCAGGCGATCGCCGCGAAGGGGATCAGCCAGGAGATCTGGCCGCCGAGAGTGTCGTTGAAGAGGCGCACGAGGCCCGCCGTACCGGAGAAGCCGCCGCCTCCGCCGCCCCCGCCCCCGCCGTTGCCCTCGCCGCCGAAGATCCGGCCCAGGCCGTTGTAGCCCATGATCAGGTTCCAGGCGGTGCCGTCCGTCGAGCCGCCGATGTACGGCCGCGAGGAGGCGGGCACCAGGGACACGGCCGCCGCCCACCAGAAGCTGGAGACGGCGAGTGCCACGGCCGCCAGGCACAGGTTCACGACTTTCTTCTTCCAGCCGAGCCTCGACGCGTACACGTACACGGCGAAGACGGCCGGCAGGGCGATGTAGCCCTGCAGCATCTTGGTGTTGAAGGCGAGCCCGAAGCACACCGCGGAGCCGATCAGCGGCAGCAACCGGTCCGTACGGACCGCCCGCAGGGCCAGCGCCGCACCGCCCACCATCAGCAGCACCAGCAGCGTGTCGGGGTTGTTGTCGCGGTTGATGGCGACGGTGATCGGGGTCAGGGCGAGGACCAGCGCGGCGACGGCCGCCGCCGCGTGCCCGAACACCCGCTTCACGGACGAGTGCAGGATCCAGATCGTGCCGAGCGCGGCCGCGATCACCGGCGCCATCATCTGCCAGGTGCCGTACCCGAGGATCCGGCACGACAGGCCCATGACCATCAGCGCGAAGGGCGGCTTGTCGACGGTGATGAAGTTGCCGGCGTCCAACGAGCCGAAGAACCAGGCCTTCCAGCTCTGCGTGCCGCTCAGCACGGCCGCGCTGTAGAAGCTGTTCAGGCCCGCGCCGGACAGGTTCCAGGCGTAGAGCACCGCCGCCAGGATCATGATCGCGATCAGCGCGGGGAGCGACCAGCGGGGTGCCTTGTCCGGCGCCGCCGCGGGCGGGGCCGGCGGCGGCAGGTCGGGGGTCACGGTCGGGTGGGGATGGGGATCGGTGGCTGATGTCACCCGGGCACGATGCCCGCGCCGGATGGGCGCGGACTGTGCCTTGCCTGGGGGGAGGCTGTGGATGGATGAGATACCGGTAAGAGTGTGCGGCTCGGTGCACCGGCGTCACGCGAAAGTCACCGCAAGCCGGGGGTGAGGCCCCGCAAGCCGGAGATGGGACCCCGCAACGGACAGCTCCCCCGGAGGGATCTCCGGGGGAGCTGTCGTCTCACATGTCCCGCGAGGGCCGGCAGAGCCCCGCGTCACACCCTGTCACCAGGGCGGACAGGGCAGGCCACTCGCTTTCCTCGGCTCCAGGAACTCCTCCCGGAACACGTCCAGGGAAGCCCTGAGCAGAGGAATGTCGATCTCCGGACGGATGTAGCTCAGCCGGGCCGAACTGTCGTTGAAGCGGAACTCCAGCAGGAGCTCTTCCCGCTTGTCGTCGATCATCTCGACGACTTCCATCGACTCGTAGTCGTTGTAGTCGCTCAGGATGATCAGGGCCTTGAACTGACGCCCTTGGACGGAGAACGATCTCATAGCCATCCCTCGAACTGGACTCGACCGCCGCGCAGCGGCTGTTTCCTGCTAGTCGATCTGCCCCATCACGCCATCGGGGTAGCGGTTGACCTCACCTGCCCTGGAGAACAGGGACGGTGCGTCGATGGGACAGTCGGCCATGGCCCAGGACGGGTTCCCCGACATGATGAGGCCCGGTCCGTCGGCGGACTCCAGCAGGAACATGTAGTCCAGGTCCTCGGTGATGCCGTACCGCTCGGCCACCGCCTCCACCTCGTCGGTGGAGGAGACCCTACGGATGGTCAGTCCCCTCATCGTCGAGCGGAGGAACATGACGTCGACATGGCCGGCGACCACCTCGATACGCGGCCCGGCCTCAAGGTCGAGATACGCGTCGCTGCGCAGGCGCAGGGTCCGATGCGTGACCGAGTAGTCCCACACCTTGAAAAGCCGGTCCGGCTGGCTGAATTCCATGCCCTGTCTCCTGTCCTGTCGTGCCCTGCTCTGCCGCCGATGTCACGAGAACGGGTTCACCACCCCCTCGATCCGTCTGCCTCCCGAATACCACTGGATCGAGCTCCATGAGCGGTTGCCCATTCTGACCTGCCGTTCCACCACGCTCATCTCCCACGCGGTGCCGTTGGTCGGGCCGGGAAGTTCCTGCCCGGGACCGATTCCGAACTTCCGGCCGCGGAGCACGGCCGTGTGGAACGCGTTGGCGATGTGGCGGGGGTCGTTGTTCGCCCCTGGCATCCCGTCGAGCGTGATGGAGAGGGTCACATTGGAGTCCCTCGCGCTGTTCATCACGCCGTTCATCCAGGCCGGGACCCCGGCGGAGTCCCTGCCGCCGTAGGCCGGCCCGTTGAAGGTGTGGGCCGCGGAGTCGCCGCCCGCGCGGAGTTTCGCCGCGAGCGGGTCGGAGTGCTCCTGGATTCCCAGTACGACGCTGTCGCAGTTGTGAGCGAGGACGGGTGCGGCACCGGCCAGCACGTAGTACGTGTGGACGTCGGTGACGGTCAGGTTGTGGACCGTCGCCTTCCGCGCCGTCCACGCCTCGACCGCGCCGATCTGGATCCAGGTGCCCGAGGACGTCTGGAGCCACTGGCCGGACTTCAGTTCACCGGCGTCGATCCACTCACCCAGAGACGGCACCCAGAAGGGGTGGCCGGCTGTGGCGGTGACCGTCGTGGTGGCCTGGGCTCGGCGGTCGGAGCCGTCGTGGACCGTCAGCGTGATCCGTACCAGGTCCTTACTGCCCTTGCCGATGATCGTCGCCGTGGCCGTCTGGACGGAGGTCTTCCCCGTCCTCGGGTCGGTGGCAAGGATCTTGTCGCCGACCTTGACCTTCTCGATCGGCTTCGTCGAGCCGTCGGCCATCAGGACCCTGGTGCCCGGTACGAAGCTGTTGGCCTCGCAGGCCTGGCTCTGGGCCTCGTCCTTGGCCGACTCCTTCGCCTCGTTCCGTACCTCCTTCGCGACCTTCTTGACCGCCCGTCTCACCTGCGACGGCTTGGGTCGCGCCTTCGGCTGGGAACGCGGCTTGGCGCGCGGCTTGGGACGGGCCGCCGCCTTGCGGGCCGCCGCACGCTTGGCCGCCGCCTTCCTGGCCGCCGCACGCGCCGCACGGGCACGGGCCTGGGCTGCCGCCCTACGCGCCGCCGCGCGCTTGGCCGCCGCACGGGCCGCTGCCCGCTTGGCCGCCGCACGCTTGGCCGCAGCGGCCTTGCGGGCCGCCTCCCGGCGGGCCTTCGCCGCCGCGCGCTTCGCGGCCTCGATGGCCCGCTTGCGGGCCAGGGCCGCCGCCCGACGGGCCGCCGCCTGGGCCGCCTTGCGGGCCGCGATGATCGCCGCACGGCGGGCCGCCGCGCGGATCGCCGCCTGGATGGCGATGCGGGCCGCGATCCCGATCAGGATGGGGAAGAACGCCCCGGACTGGTCGGAGAAGGTGGCCGGCGCGTTGTTGCTGTAGGCGTACGGGTTCATCGTGGCCGGACTGCCGTAGTCGACCATCGGGTCGACCGTGATGAACCGTCCCGTCACCGGGTCGTAGTCACGAACGCCCAACCGGGTCAGACCCGTGTCCTGGTCGACGGTTCCGCCGACGAAGCCGCTCTGTCCGGGCCACGTCGTGGGCTGCTGCCCCCGTGCCTCGCCGAACGGCATCGCCTTGCGGCGGGTGACGCCCATGGCCGGGTCCACCAGGTCCACGACCGTGTGGGAGGTGCCGTGGTGGTCGGCCAGCATGAGCTGCCGGACGCCTCCGGTCGCCCGGACGGTCGTGGAGCCGTCGGGGTGCGGGTAGAAGCGTTCCGCCTTCGCGCTGGTGTTGGCCGCGTTGACGGTCAGCTCCGCCTCGGCGAGGTAGAGCGTGCGGCTGCCGTCCGCGCCGGTGCGGATCAGGCGTCCGCCGTTCGCGCTGTAGAGGTACGACGTGGTTTTCGTGCCGCCGCCCTCGACCGGCTGGGTCACCTTGCGCAGCTGGCCCTCGACGTCGTATTCGAGCGTCTGGTTGGTGCCGCCGTGCTGGCGCCCGGTGGTGTTGCCGGCCTTGTCGTAGGCGAAGGTGTTCAGGCGTTCGCCCTGCGGGCCGACCGACTTGACCTCGGCCAGCGCGTTCGGGCCGCCGACGCCCGCCTTGCCGTACACGTACGAACGCGTGACGTTCTTCGAGGCGTCGCCCGTCGGGTCGTGCTCGACGAGGGTCTTGCGGTTGCCCGCCGCGTCGTACTCGAACGACTGCCAGTAGGCGTCCGGACCGCCGACGGTGTCCTTGGACGGGGCCGCCGTGCAGTCGTCCGTCTTCGCCGTCCAGGCCGAGGACATCTGCCGCAGCTGGTCGTAGACGAAGCACTGCGTGTCCGTCCCGCCCGCTCCGGGCGCCGCGCTGCCGGGCACGTCGGTGATCTTGGTGACGTTGCCGGCCTCGTCGTACCCGTACCGCGTTTCGCTGATGCGGCCCGGGGCGACCGAGCGGTCGAAGGTGGCCGTCTGGAGCCGACGCGTGAACTCGTCGTAGACGTAGCTGCCGTACACCTTCTTGCTTGCCGGACCCGCGTCCGTGCGCAGGATCTCGCCGAACGCCGAGTACTCGACGTCCGCGAGGTACGTGGACGCGCCGCCGATGGCGATCGGCAGGTCGTCCGAGTTGTAGCGGAAGACGACCCGCTCGGTCACCAGGCCGCCCACACCCGGCACCTGCACCCAGGCGAGGTGGCCGGTCGGGGTGTAGGAGTACTCGTACTCGTACGTGCCCGCCAGGCCCGTCTCCTCGGTGGGGATCACCGTCTTCGTCGACTTCACCCGGTAGGCACTGTCGTAGGCGGTGACCTCCTCCCGGTACTCACGGCCGTTCTCGTAGCGGATCTCCGCCGTGGGCAGGCCCTTGCCGAGGGTGTCGTACGTCCACTCCACGCGCTTGGGGCCGGTTTCGCTGCCCTCGCGCACGGAGGTCGGACGGCCGCCCGCGTCGTACGTGGTGTGCAGGGCCCGCTGGAACGGGTCGACGGTCGCGATCACGTTGTCCGAGTTGTCGTACCGGATCTCGGTACGGCCGCCGTCGGGATCCGTGACCGCCGTCTGGCGGCCCCGCTTGTCGAACTCGAAGGAGGTGACGGCGCCGCCGGGGGCGGTCACCTTCTTCAGGTTGTCGAGGTCGTCGTACTCGTAGACGGTGTCCCGCCACTTCGTACGCGCGCTGTCGGTGTACTCGCGCAGCCGCTCCGTGCGGCCCTCGGCGTCCTCGAAGACGGCCGTGACGGTGTCGCCCTTGGGCGGGATCGTCGTGGAGACGTCACCGTCGCGTTCGGTCGTCGTGCGGAGCTTCTCCGTGCCGCGGTAGTACGTGATCTCCGCGGTGGGCTGGCCCATCCCGTCGAAAGTGATGCGGTTCTGGGACGGGACGTCGTTGTCCCCGACCTGGAGCAGCTTCGCCTCGGGCTCGGCGACGTTGTAGTAGCCGTCGTTCTCCTTCCACTGGCGCCCGGCGCTGTCGTAGAAGGTGTCGTTGACGATCCGGCCCGCGCCGATCGCCTCGTCCTGCGTCTGCCGCTCGCGCAGCAGGCCGTCGAGGATCTCGTAGGACACGGCGTACTCGCCGTTGTCCTTCAGGGCGCGCGAGGTGACGATCGTCGGGCCGTCGCGGCGGACGGTGTAGTCGTACGTGGCCGTGGGGGTCTGGGTCGCCGGGTCGCGGTCGATCTCCCAGACCTTCAGGAGACGGCCCAGCGGGTCGTACTCCATCGTGGCCTTCTTGCCGTTGGCGTCCTCCTCGGTCAGCGGCATGCCGCGGACGTCGTCGAACACCGTGGTCTCGGTGTGCTCGAGCGGGTCGTGGGAGACCTGTTTGAGCGGACGCGCCACGGTCTTGGGCGTGTACTCGATCCACGTCTTGCGGTTGTCCGTGTCCCAGGTCGCGGTCTCCCGGCCGTGGATGTCGTACTCGGTCTTGTCGATGGTGACGTAGCCGTCACCGGTGGCGTTCATCTCCTGGATCTCGGTGGGCAGCCCCTTGGCGGGGGCGGCGCCGAAGGCCAGGTTGTCGTACAGCGTGCGGGTGTCCTCGACGACCTCGCCGCCGGTGGTGCCGCAGGCGCCGAGCGTCGTCCTCTCGCGGGACTCCAGCTCGATCAGGTACGCCGTGGTGTTGCGGGCGTAGCCGACCGTGGAGCAGCGGACCTTGCCGCCGGGTGTCTTCTCCTCCACCTCGTACGGCAGGCCGTAGCTGTCGTACTTGGTGGTCTCGGTGGAGGTGCGCCAGGTGTCGCCCTTGACGCGCTCGCGGGTGCGAACGGTCTCCGGGCGGGCCATCCACGCCTCCAGCGGCGTGTTTCCGGGACGGGCTCGGGTTGCCGTCTTCACCGCCCAGGGGGTGGTGACGGTCGCCGAGTCGATGGGGCCGCCGTCGGACTCGTAGGCGATCTGCTCCAGCAACTGGCCCTGGTACTGCGGCAGGTCGTCATGGTTCGCGCCGTCGCTGGTGGTGACGGTGGACGACCGGGTGCCGGAGGGCAGCTTGTCGCCGTGCAGGCCGCGGAAGTAGCGGTGCTCGGTGAGCTGCTTGACGTCGTCTCCGCCGCCCTGGCGGGTGCGGACCCGCTCGTAGCCGCGGTACTGCGACCAGGTGCGGTGCTTGTTCTCGGTGAACTCGCTGTCGTCGTACGCCCATCCGGCGCCGCCGAGGAACTCGTAGGAGGTCACCTTGGCGGGGCTGTCGGTGACCAGGTCCTCCTCGCGGACCTCGGTGGCGACGTACTTGTGGAACCAGTCCTTCACCGGGTTGAGAGCGCCCTTGGGCGTCCAGTACTGCGGGAAGCAGCGCATGGTGTTGGACTCGGGCGACGCCGGCATCCGCTTCGGCTCCAGGGCCCGGCAGTCGCGCGGCGAGTAGGTCACGCCGATACGGCCGCCGGTCTCGGTGTCGATGGCGTGGATCCGGTAGCGGGAGAAGGGCGGCAGGCCCTCCACCTTGTCGACGCGGTTGTCCATCTGCAGGCCGGAGAAGGTGACCTTCGGCATCGCCGCGGTGGCACCGGCGCCGTGCCCGGTGCGGGCGATGGACTCCAGCCACAGGGCCGGGGAGGTGCCGTCACCGGTGGCCGGGAAGGACTGGTCCAGCGCCCAGGAGTCGACCGGCTTCAGCGCGGTGCCGGAGAGCACACTGGTGCTGATCTTCGTCAGGCGCTTGGTCGACCAGAACGTCGGTGAGTACTTGTCGGTGCACTTGGCGCCCGACGCGCACTCCTGGTCCAGCGGGGTGTCCGGCCAGCGCTTGGCGTTGGCGGTGGTCCGCTTGGACTCCGCGCAGTCGAACGCGGCGTCGGCGATGCACCGTTCGGCCAGCGTGAACGCGACCCGGCCGGCCGGCAGGACGCCGAACAGCTTGTCGGAACGCAGGCCGTAGTCGATGCGCGAGAGCTGCGCGTTGCGGTCGTAGGACGCCTGCTGGTCGGCCTTCATGTTCTGGCCGTAGAAGTTGGCCCACTTGGTCCACCACAGGGTCATGGCGTCGCCGAGCGGGTCGACGACGTAGTCCAGGTTCCAGCGGTAGACCTGCTTGCAGTCGGAGTCCAGGAACGCGGTGGCGTGGCACGGCTCGGTCGGGTGGTTGCCGAACACGGGCACGGTGAGGGCCGAGTTGGTGACCGTGCCGTCCGGGGCGCCCGGCAGCTTGTTCAGGCCGAAGTGGTACTGGGTGCCGTCGGTGGTGGTCAGGACCCAGTACTCGCCGTCCTTCGAGCCGTTGGCGGCGCCGCTCCTGCGCTGGAGGCGGGAGCCGTCGTCGTCGGCGGGACGCCACTCGTCGGTGCCGTCCTTCTTGACGAGTTCGGTGGTGTTGCCGCCCAGCGACATCACCACGTGGTCCGAGCCCCAGCACAGGTCTCCGCTGTCGCCGGTGTTGTTCGGCTTCAGCTCCTTGCCGGCGTCGTCCTTGATGGCCGCCTTGTCGTCCGAGCAGGAGCGGTAGCGCCGCTCGATGAAGCCGGGTTCGTAGTCCCAGCCCTCGGCGATCCAGGAGGACTGCGCGCTGGTGGAGGCGGTACGGCCGTCCACGGCCTGCGAGGAGTACGAGAGTTCGACCTCGGGCTGCGGGCCGCCGGGCACCTCGGGAGCCTCGATCGGATACGCCCAGGAGAAGCCGCCGGAGGACGAACCGGCCATCCAGGAACCGGACGGCGACAGCGAGGTGGCCTCATGGCTGCCACCCGGCCCGGAGGCGGCGGCAGTCGCGGCGAGGACAGTGGGCGCGGCGTTCGCGGCGGCGAGGTCGACGGTGCCGGTGACGGTCTTCGCGACCGGGTCGTTGGCGCCGGTCAACGGTGTGCGGGTACGGCACTTCTCCAGCTCGGGCGTGGTCAGCGCGCAGGCGGGAAGCCGGTAGAGGTGGAGCCGGGAGCCCCAGTCACCGCCGTAGGTGTCCTTGAAGGTCTTGTAATCCAACTCCAGTTCGACAGAGCCGGATGCGGCGGGAGTCGTGCTCTCGGTCGCGGGTGCCGCGGTGAACAGCACTCCCTGTACGCCCGCCCTGCGGGCGGCGGCCGTGTCCTGGACCTCGACCTGAACGGCGGTGCCGACGTCTGCGGCCGCCTGTTTCGGGGTCAGGCCGCGGGCCCGGACGCCCTTCCTGGCGGTGGATGCCGCGGTGGATGTCTGACGGGCTTTCACCATGCTGGTCCGCAGGGCGGTCGAGCCCGGCGCTGCGTCGGTGGTCAGCGACGCGCGCTGCGGCAACTTGTCACGGCTGTCGGTCACCAGCGTCGTGAACGTGCCGGTCGCGACCTTGCCGGCCGCCGGTCTGAAGTCGCCCGCCACGTCGTCGCGAACCTTCGGGCGCTTCTTGCTGAACTCCCGCCCGGGAACGGACGGATCGCGCTTCACATCGGAGATCCGGGTACTCCCGGAGGCGGCGCTCGCGTCGTCGGGTATCAGTCCGACGAACAGCACGAGCCCCACGAATACGGAAACGGATCTGTGCCAGTGGCCGAGATAGCGTAACTGTCTTATGAAATGGTCCACTAAAGGACCTCCCCCTCACTCTGTGTGACCGTTGAACGGTCAGACAGTAAGCGCTTTCGAACATCCTGACAAGTAAAGCCAAGGCAATGGGACAATCCCCACTTCTCCTATGGGTCCGTAAAGAATTCCCCCGGTGACGTGTACTGTTCGGCGTCGCGGCCCGCGTGAAAGGGCGCGCAGCGACCCCCGGAAGGGGCTCGCACGGCAACGACTCCGGGGGGATTCGCCCATGCCACAACCATCCCGAAGACAGCGCCCGACCAGGCGCTTAGCGCGCGCCGCACTCGTCGCGGCGCTCGCCGGCGGGACGCTGGGACTGACACCGCTGACACCGATGACATCGCTCACGGCCGCGGCGGCCGACACCGACTCGACCACGGTGGCCGAGACCGCCACGAACGCCGAGGAGCACGCGCTCCAGGAGGCCGCCCGGACCGGGGAGCCCGTGGAGGTGGCGTCCGCCCGTACCGAGACCAGCGAGACACACGCCTTACCCAACGGGAACCTGCGCCAGACCCAGCACACCCTGCCCGTCCGCGTGAAGCGCGAGGGCGCCTGGACCCCGGTGGACACGACGCTCACCGAGGTGACCGGCCGGATCTCGCCCAAGGCGGCACCCGGTCACGTCACGTTCTCCGCCGGCGGCGACACCCGTCTGGTGACCCTCGCCGACCAGGGCGGCGAACTGGCCCTGACCTGGCCGAAAGTCCTGCCGGAGCCGGTTCTCGACGGCTCTGCCGCGACCTACCGCGAGGTGTTCCCCGGCGTCGACCTGGCGGTCCGGGCGAGCCTGGACGGTTTCAGCCAGGCGCTGATCGTGAAGACGCCCGAGGCGGCCGACCGTCCGGAGCTGGCGGAGATCGGCTTCGGTCTGCGCACCGAGGGCCTGGACGTCCAGAAGGACACCGAGACGGGCACGCTCCGGGCCGTCAACGCGGCCGGACAGACGGTGTTCGCGTCGTCCACGGCCCGGATGTGGGACTCCTCGGGCACGGCGGAGGAGGAGACGGCGCCGCAGACGGCCTCGTCCGGCACAAAGGCCCGGACCGCCTCCTCGTCCGGCAGCGCCAAGTCGCTGCGTACGGCGGGTGCCGCCACGGTTCAGGCCGCGGCCGCCGACGCCGAGCCCTCCCCGCTCACCCCCGGCACCAAGAGCAGCGAGGTCGGCGTCGAAGTCACCGACGACCGGATCTCGCTGACGCCGGACCAGAAGCTGTTGGACGCCGCGGACACCGAGTTCCCGGTCTACATCGACCCGCGGATGACCGGCACCCGCGAGGCCTGGACGATCGCCTACAAGCCGCATCCGACCAGCAGTTACTGGAACGGCACCGGCTGGGACGGCGGTACGACGAGCGAGGCGCGCGTCGGCTACGAGTCGTCCACGGGCGGCACCGCCCGCTCCTTCTTCCGCGTCGGCTCGAAGTTCCTGGCGGGCGTGAAGGTGATCGACGCCCAGTTCCAGATCACCGAGACGCACTCGTGGTCCTGCACGCCCAAGCCGGTCGAGCTGTACCTGACCGGTTCCATCAGCTCGGCGACCACGTGGAACAAGCAGCCGTCCTGGTCCACCCGCCAGGACAGCCGCAGCGTCGCCCACGGCAACGAGACGTACGGCTGCGCGAACGCGGCGGTCGACTTCGCGGCCAAGGACGCGGCGGTCAAGGCGGCGGCCGCCAAGTGGCCCAACATCACCTTCGGACTGCGGGCCCCGCAGAGCGCGGAGGACAACAAGGACGAGTACAGCTGGAAGAAGTTCAAGCCGGACGCCAAGCTGATCGTCGAGTTCAACCGTCTGCCGAAGGCGCCCTGGTCGCTCGACACCATCCCCAGCACCAAGGTCAGCAGCACCGACTGCGGGAACGGTTCGTCGTACGCCACCCTCGGCAACACGGACGTGAAGCTCACCGCGCAGGTCTGGGACCAGGACGGCGGTGACGTCAACGTCCAGTTCAACCTGTGGGCCACCGGCAAGCGCGACGTCTCACCGGGCCTCATCTTCGACAAACGGGTGAAGGTCACCGTCAAGGCGAGTGACTCCAAGGGCGCGAGAGCCCAGGTCACCGTGGGCAAGGACCTGCTCGCCAAGTACATCACCGCCAGCAACGGGCAGTTCTCCTGGAAAGCGCAGGCGGAGGACACCGCCGACGCCGCCTTCGCCTCCGACTGGACGCCGACGCTGGGCGCGGCCGGCTGCCGCTTCGGCTTCGACCCGAACGCGCCGACCGTGATGCCGGTCGTCGACTCCAAGGACGACCTGTACCCGGAGACGACGCCCGACATCGAGCCGGTCGAGGGCGCGCTGGCCCGCACGGAGGGCGTCTTCGAGTTCGGCGCCAACGGCGTGTCGGACACCACCGAGTACCTGTACGGCCTGGACCGCACGCCGCCGAGCACCTCGGCGAAGCCCGCGGCCAAGGGCGGCGCGGCCCAGGCGAAGATCACTCCGCTCACACCGGGACCGCACACGCTGTACGTGCGCATGGTGGACGCGGGCGGCAACGTCGGCCCGGTCTATCCGTACCGCTTCTATGTGAAGAGTCCGGGCGTCATGGACAAGCCCGGTGACGTCAACGGCGACGGCATGCCCGACTTCTTCGCCGTCGACGGCACCGACAACCTCCGTCTGTACGGCGGCATCGGTGGCGGCAAGATGGCGACGATGCTCCCGCTCTCCTCGGGCGGCGGCTGGAACGGCGCCCTGATGACCCACCGCGGAGACTGGACCGAGGACTTCTACGAGGACCTGGTGGCCCGCCGCTCCGACGGCAAGCTGTGGCTCTATCCCAACGACGGCCAGGGCGAGTTCACCGAGGACACCAAACAGGAGGTGTACGTCTTCCCGGACGCGGAGACGGACGTGGCGCTCAACCCCTCGACGATCAAGCAGATCGTGTCGATCGGCGACGTCACGCCGGACAGCGAGGCGTACAACCCCGACTTCGTCGCGGTCATCGGCGACCAGTTGTGGTTCCTGCCGGGCTACACGTACGGCACGCTCGACTCCGGATACCTCATCGGCGCCGTCGGCTGGGCCAAGATGCAGCTCGCCTCGCCCGGGGACGTCGACGGTGACGGTTTCACCGATCTGATCGCCCGCAACACCGAGAACGGCGAGCTGTGGCTGTACCACGGCCGCAGCCGGGGGGACGCGGACGGCGACGGGGTCCCCGACGGCGGCACCGACCCGGCGGCGCTGGGCCTCGGCTCCAGCCGCACGCCGTACGCCACCGGTTGGACCATGGCGGCCCGCCCGCTGTTCACCGCCTCCGGCGACACCGACGGTGACGGCGTCCCGGACCTGTGGACCACGACGGCGAACACCACGGCGGGCCTGGCGTTCGTGCCCGGCCGCAAGAGCGGCCTGGTGGGCCCCTCGGCGGTGGTCGGCGGCGGCGGCTGGCAGGCGATCAAGTCGATCTCCTGACCCGGACTGCCGGACTGCCGGACTGCCGGACTGCCGGACTGCCGGACTGCGGAACGAGGCGGCCGGTCGCACCACGCGACCGGCCGCTTTTCCCTTTGTCCAGCGGACGAATGACCCGCCTCCGGGCGGGGGTTGCACCCGCAGACGCGAGGTACGCCCTGGTCGGCGCGTGAGGTCGAGAACAGGCACCCCGCGTCCCTCGTAGGCTTTCGGGGTGACCGTGGCGACCAGTGCGTCCGCACCCCATTCGGGTAGATGACGCACGGCGTGGACGGCGGCCGCGATCCCGGGCGGAGCGCCGTCTCTGCGCAACTGGGCGACGGTGAGCATCGCCGGATGGTCGAGGTCAACGGTGTGGATGACATCGAGCTGCCCGATGTGCTCGGCGATCCCGAGATGTTCCGCGTCGGCATCGAGGATCGACAGGACCGGTGCCCACAGCCGGGTTTGCGGCCCATCGCTGCGCTCTCCTCGTCCGTGACCTCGGCTCCGAATTGCTCGGCCAGATAGGCGCGGGTCCGCTCCGCCCGCTCGCGCCGCTCCTCGTCGGTGAGCGTGCACCCTGACACCGCGTACAGCCTTTGTTCAAACGTTCCCGGATGCGTACAACCTTTCAGTCGAACTTGTGAGTCAACATGGGCATGACTCACGGGATATCAAGGCGCGCGAGAGTGCTCGCGGCAGGCGTGGGCGCGGGCGTGCTCCTCCCTGTCGTGGCCGCCGCCGCGCCCGCCGCCGCGGCCACGCCGACCGTCAGCTGTACGTCGGCCAAGGCGGGCCTCGCCGCCAAGCTGAAGAAGGACATCACCACGGCCCTCGCCACCCGCAAGGGCACGGTCGCCGTCGGCGTCTACGACCGCACCACCAAGACGACCTGCACCCTGCGCCCCGCGACGGCCTTCGACTCGGCCAGCGTCGTCAAGGTCACCGTCCTCGCCGCGCTGTTGTGGGACGCGAAGAAGCACAACCGCTACCTCACCGACCGCGAGGCCACCCTCGCCAAGGCCATGATCACCAAGTCGGACAACGCAGCGACCAGCACGCTCTGGAAGCAGCTGGGCCTGACGAAGATCAGGGGCTTCCTCACCGCGGCCGGCATGACCCAGACCAAGCCCGGCGCGAACGGCTACTGGGGCCTGACCCAGATCACCGTCACCGACGAACAGAAGCTGCTCAAGCTGGTCACCGCGAGCAACACGGTCCTGAGCGACAACTCCCGTGCCTACATCCGCAAGTTGATGGGCCAGGTCATCTCCTCGCAGCGCTGGGGAACGCCGTACGGAGTGCCGTCCGGAGTCTCGGTCGCCGTCAAGAACGGCTGGCTGCAGCGGGCCACCCACGGCTGGCGGGTGCACAGCGTCGGAGCCTTCAAGGGTAACGGCCACGACTACGTGATCACGGTGCTCACCCACGGCAACAGCACCATGAACTACGGGATCACGACCATCCAGGGTGTCGCCAAGGTCGTCCACAGGGACCTGGCCGCGAGCTGACGCTTCACCGCCCCGTCGCCCGTCCGTCACCGGCTCGTCCTACGGTGACCTGTATGCGCCTGAGAACCGTACTCGCCACCACCACCGCGGCCCTGGCGGCGGCCACCTGCCTGACCGCCGCCTCGCCCGCCGCCGCCGGGGAGAGCCACGCCTGTTCGCCGTCCGTCTCGATCGACCGCTTCTCGGACGCGCTCGACAAGACGACGTACGACGGCACCTTCGTCGGCAACTTCTCCGCCCTCGCGGTGGACCGGGACGGCTCTCTCGCCGCCCTCTCCGACCGGTCCTCCCTCTTCGCCCTGAACCCGAAGACACTCGCGCCGGAGTCCGTCGTCCCGCTCGCCGACGAGAACGGCACCGCCCTGGACTCCGAGGGCCTGGTGATCGACCGGGACGGCACCCGGCTGATCACCTCCGAGACCGAGCCGTCGGTACGTCGATACAGCCCCCAGGGCAAGATCCTCGACCGCCTCCCGGTCCCGCCCTCCCTCCAGGTCGCCCCGGCCGGCCGTGCGGTGTCGAACGGCACCTTCGAGGGGCTGACGATGCTCCCCGGCGGCCGCACGCTGCTCGCGTCGATGGAGTACGCCCTGTCCGGCGACAGCGCGGGCCTCGTCCGCCTCCAGACCTGGGAGCGGCACGGGACGACCTTCGAGCTCGGCGCCCAGTACGCCTACCGCACCGACACCGGCCTCGGCGTCCCCGAGATCCAGGCCCTGCCCGACGGCCGCCTCCTCGTCCTGGAGCGCGGCTTCACCTCCGGGGTCGGCAACACCGTCCGCCTCTACCTGGCCGACCCGCGCCGCGCGACGGACACGAGCGGTGTCGACACGCTCACCGGCCAGGACGGCGTACGGCTGATCAAGAAGACGCTGCTCACAGACATCGCCGCCTGCCCGACCCTGGGCGCCACGGCCAAGCAGCCCCAGCCGAACCCGCTCCTCGACAACATCGAGGGCATGGTGGTCACGGGCCGGGGCAAGGGCGGCCTGAAGGTGCTGCTGGTGAGCGACGACAACCAGAACGCGGTACAGACGACCCGGTTCTACTACCTGCGGGTACGCGTCTGACCTCGCGCCTCCCTTTCCCTTTGCCTTCTCCCTTTCCACCTCCCGTTTGTTGCGGAGGGATGAAATCCGCTTCCTTTCGCGTTGGTGCCTTGCGGACGATCAGGTTGGACGATCAGAACGAACGGAAGGCACCGGCGTGGCAGCGCACCAGGGGGAGACACAGGGCTGGGCCCGCAGGCTGGCCGGCTACGCATGGCGCCACCGCACGGACGTCGTCCTCGCCCTCGGCTCCTCCCTCGGCGGCATGGCCGTCATGGCGCTGGTCCCCCTGGTCACCAAGGTGATCATCGACGACGTGATCGGCGACCACAGCCGGGACATGGCCCCCTGGGCCGGTGCCCTGATCGTCGCGGCCGTCGCCGTCTACGTCTTCACCTACATCCGCCGCTACTACGGCGGCCGCCTCGCCCTGGACGTCCAGCACGACCTGCGGACCGAGATGTACGGGACGATCACCCGCCTGGACGGCCGCCGCCAGGACGAGCTGTCCACCGGCCAGGTCGTCGGCCGTGCCACCAGCGACCTCCAGCTGATCCAGGGCCTGCTCTTCATGCTCCCGATGACCATCGGGAACATCCTGCTCTTCCTGATCTCCCTGGTGATCATGGCGTGGCTGTCGCTGCCGCTCACCCTGGTCGCCCTGGCCGTCGCCCCCGCCCTGTGGTGGATCGCCAGGCGCAGCCGCAGCAAGCTCCACCCCGCCACCTGGTACGCCCAGGCCCAGGCCGCCGCCGTCGCGGGCGTCGTCGACGGCGCCGTCAGCGGCGTCCGCGTGGTGAAGGGCTTCGGGCAGGAGGACCAGGAGACCGGGAAGCTCCGGGAGGTCGGCCGCCGGCTCTTCGCCGGGCGCCTGCGCACGATCCGCTTCAACTCCCGGTACACCCCGGCGCTCCAGGCCGTCCCCGCCCTCGGCCAGGTCGCGATGCTCGCGGTCGGCGGCTGGCTCGCGGTCCGCGGCCACATCACGCTCGGCACGTTCGTCGCCTTCTCCACCTACCTCGCCCAGCTCGTCGGCCCGGTCCGCATGCTCGCCATGGTCCTCACGGTGGGCCAGCAGGCCCGGGCGGGCACGGAACGCGTCCTGGAGCTGATCGACACCGAGCCCTCCATGAAGGACGGCACGAAGGAGCTTCCCGCCGACGCCCCGGCGACCGTCGAGTTCGACGACGTGTCCTTCGGCTACGACGACGAGCGTCCCGTCCTGGACGGGCTGAGCTTCGAGATCCGCCCCGGCGAGACCCTCGCCGTCGTCGGCTCCTCGGGCTCCGGCAAGTCGACCGTGTCGCTGCTGATGCCGCGCTTCTACGACGTGACGCGCGGCGCCGTCCTCATCGGCGGCCACGACGTCCGCGAGCTCACCCTCGAGTCGCTGCGGGCCGCGATCGGCCTGGTCCCCGAGGACTCCTTCCTCTTCTCGGACACGATTCGCAACAACATCGCGTACGGCCGTCCCGAGGCGACCCAGGAGGAGATCGAGGCCGCCGCCCGCGCCGCCCAGGCGGACCGTTTCATCAGGGAGCTCCCCGAGGGCTACGACACCACGGTCGGCGAGCACGGCCTCACCCTGTCCGGCGGCCAGCGCCAGCGCGTCGCGCTCGCCCGCGCGATCCTCACCGACCCGCGCCTGCTGGTCCTCGACGACGCCACCTCCGCCGTGGACGCCCGCGTCGAGCACGAGATCCACGAGGCCCTCCGGCAGGTCATGCAGGGCCGGACGACCCTGCTCATCGCCCACCGCCGCTCCACGCTCAACCTCGCCGACCGCATCGCCGTCCTCGACGGCGGCCGGCTCGCCGACCTCGGCACCCACGAGGAACTCCAGCAGCGGTCCGCCCTCTACCGCCGCCTCCTCACCGACCCGGACGAACTCGGCGGCGTCTCACCCGGCCACGCCCGCCCCGCCGAGCCGACCGAGGACACCTCCGTACGGGACGAGCTGGACGCCGAGTTCGACGCCGAGAGCGGCATCACGCCCAGGCTCTGGGCGGGCGAGCGAGAGCGCCGGGACATCGCCATGGACGGCACCCCGGCCACCCCCGAACTCCTCGCCGAGGTCGACGCGCTGCCCCCGGCGACCGACACCCCGGGCATCGACGAGGCACGGGCGGTCGCCGCCGAGGAGTCGTACGGCCTGCGCAGGCTGCTGCGGGGCTTCGGCCTGCCCCTGCTGGTGAGCCTCGGCCTCGTCGCCGTGGACGCCGGCATGGGCCTGCTGCTCCCGGTGATGATCCGGAACGGCATCGACGACGGCGTCACACAGATGGCGTTGGGCGCGGTCTGGGCCGCTTCCCTGCTCGCCCTGCTCAGCGTGTTCGTCCAGTGGGCCGCGCAGGTCGGCGAGATCCGGATGACCGGGCGGACCGGCGAACGGGTCCTGTACTCCCTGCGCCTGAAGATCTTCTCCCAGCTCCAGCGGCTCGGACTCGACTACTACGAGCGGGAGTTGACGGGCCGGATCATGACGAGGATGACGACGGACGTCGACGCCCTCTCGACCTTCCTGCAGACCGGCCTGGTCACCGCGTTCGTCTCGGTCGTCACCTTCTTCGGCATCATGGTCGCCCTGCTGGTGATCGACGTGGAGCTCGCACTCGTCGTGTTCGCGACCCTGCCCCCGCTGATCGTCGCCACGTTCTTCTTCCGCCGGGCGAGCGTGAAGGCGTACGAACTGGCCCGTGAGCGGGTGTCGTTGGTCAACGCCGACCTTCAGGAGTCGGTGTCCGGGCTCCGGATCGTGCAGGCCTTCCGGCGTGAGCGGGACGGCGCGGCACGGTTCGCGGAGCGCAGCGACAGCTACCGGCGCGCCCGCATCCGGGGCCAGTGGCTGATCTCGATCTACTTCCCGTTCGTGCAGTTCCTGTCGTCGGTGGCCGCGGCGGCCGTACTGATCGCGGGCGCGGGACGGGTCGACGCGGCGACGCTCACGACCGGCGCCCTGGTCGCGTACCTCCTCTACATCGACCTGTTCTTCGCACCCGTCCAGCAGCTCTCCCAGGTCTTCGACGGCTACCAGCAGGCGACGGTGTCGCTGGGCCGCATCCAGGAGCTGCTCCAGGAGCCGACGTCGACCGAGAACGCCGACGAGCCGCTCCAGGTCCTCTCCCTGCGGGGCGAGATCGCCTTCGAGGACGTGCACTTCAAGTACGGCGATGAGGAAGAGGCCCTCACGGGCATCGACCTGCGCATCCCGGCCGGCCAGACGGTCGCCTTCGTCGGTGAGACGGGCGCGGGCAAGTCGACCCTGGTCAAGCTGGTCGCCCGCTTCTACGACCCGACGGGCGGCCGGGTGACCGTCGACGGCACCGACCTGAAGACCCTGGACCTCACCTCCTACCGGCACCGCCTCGGAGTCGTCCCGCAGGAGGCGTACCTCTTCCAGGGCACCGTCCGCGACGCCATTGCCTACGGCCGCCCCGACGCCACCGACGCCGAGGTGGAGGCGGCGGCCCGCGCGGTCGGCGCCCACGAGATGATCGCCACGCTGGACGGCGGCTACCTCCACGAGGTCGCCGAACGCGGCCGCAACCTCTCCGCGGGCCAACGCCAGCTGATCGCGCTGGCCCGCGCGGAGCTGGTCGACCCGGACGTCCTCCTCCTCGACGAGGCGACCGCGGCCCTGGACCTGGCCACGGAAGCCCAGGTCAACCAGGCCACCGACCGCATCGCGGGCCGCCGTACGACCCTCGTGGTCGCGCACCGGCTCACCACGGCGGCGCGCGCGGACCGCGTGGTCGTCATGGACCGCGGCCAGGTCGCCGAGGACGGCACGCACGAGGAACTGCTCGCGCGGGACGGCCGCTATGCCGAGCTGTGGCGCACGTTCGTGGGCGAGGACGCACCCGCGGCCGCCTGACCGAACCGGGTCACGCGCTTCGGTGACGACCGCGCAACCATCCGACATACGTCCCGCGTCCGTACACCAGTACGCTCATCGCGCGATACGGGAGGGACGACTGTGGGCAGAGGTGCGATGCGTCGGCGGTTGGTGCTCGGCCTGGCTGTGGTGACCGCGTCCGGGGTGCTGGCTCTCGCCGCGCCGGGCAGCGCGCAGGCCGCCGAGACATCCTGCGCGGGACGCAAGGTCAAGACGTTGTCGTTCTCCACCGGTTCCGTGCGGATCTACAAGCGGAATGGCTGGATCTGCGCGATCACCCTGGCCAAGAGGCCCGGTGTCGAGCGGTACATGATGGTCAGCGTGCAGGCGCGTGGACTCCGCCCCGTGGTGGACGAGGGCCTGTACTCGCGCCTCGCCGGGCCGAGGAAGACGCACGCCGGTCAGCGGAAGGTGCGGGTGAAGGGCGCGGTGGGCGGGGGGTCGGTCAGTTCCGGCTGGATTCGGTTCTGAATCACAGCCTTCGTACAGGGTTTTCCCCATCAAAGGCCCATCTCCCCTGGTGCTGAGGCGACTTGCTCCGCTAGCTTCCGGCGCACATCTGTCAATACTGGGGAGGGTGCATGCGCAAGGCGCTCAGATGGCTGCTGGCGCTCACGGTGCTCATAGGCACGTTGAGCACGGCGAGCGCGGCCACCGCCGCCGAGCCGGAGGCCACCGGCACCACCGCGGCCGCGGACATCAAGGAACAACTCCTCTCCATACCGGGGATGAGCCTGATCGAGGAGAAGCCCTACACCGGCTACCGCTTCTTCGTCCTCAACTACACCCAGCCGGTCGACCACCGGAACCCGTCCAAGGGCACGTTCCAGCAGCGGATCACCGTGCTGCACAAGGACGTCTCCCGCCCGACGGTCTTCTACACCGGCGGCTACAACGTCTCCACGAACCCGGGCCGCCGCGAGCCCACCCAGATCGTGGACGGCAACCAGGTCTCCATGGAGTACCGCTTCTTCACCCCGTCCCGTCCCGACCCGGCCGACTGGACCAAGCTGGACATCTGGCAGGCGGCCAGCGACCAGCACCGCATCTTCAAGGCCCTGAAGCCCCTCTACACCAAGAAGTGGGTCTCGACCGGCGGCTCCAAGGGCGGCATGACCGCCACCTACTACGAGCGCTTCTACCCGAAGGACATGGACGGCGTCGTCGCGTACGTCGCCCCCAACGACGTGGTCAACAAGGAGGACTCGGCATACGACCGCTTCTTCGCCACCGTCGGCACCAAGGAGTGCCGCGACCGGCTGAACGGGGTGCAGCGCGAGGCGCTGGTGCGCCGGGAGCCGCTGGAGAAGAGGTACGCGGCGTACGCGGCCGAGAACGGCTTCACCTTCGACACCGTGGGCAGTCTGGACAAGGCGTACGAGGCGACGGTGCTGGACTACGTCTGGGGCTTCTGGCAGTACAGCCTGCTCTCCGACTGCGACTCGATCCCGGCGGACGCGAAGAACGCGACCGACGACGACATCTGGACCTCGATCGACACCATCGCCGGGTTCTCCTTCTACACCGACCAGGGCCTGGAGCCGTACACGCCGTACTACTACCAGGCGGGCACCCAGCTCGGTGCGCCGACGATCGTGTTCCCGCACATCGAGAAGAAGTACATCCGCTACGGCTACCTGCCGCCCCGGTACTTCGTCCCGCGCGACATCTCGATGAAGTTCCAGCCGTACGCGATGCGTGACGTGGACACCTGGGTGAAGCACAACGCCCGCCACATGCTCTACGTCTACGGCGAGAACGACCCGTGGGGCGCGGAGCCGTTCCGCCTCGGCAAGGGCGCGAAGGACTCGTACGTCTTCACCGCCCCCGGCCTCAACCACGGCGCGAACGTGGCCGGTCTGGTCCCCGACCAGAAGGCCTTCGCCACCGCCCGGATCCTTGAGTGGGCCGGCGTCGCGTCCGCCACCGTCCAGGCGGACCCGTCGGCGGCGAAGCCGCTGGCGAAGTTCGACGCCAAGCTGGACAAGCGGGACGTGGAGCGCGAGCCCACCCTGCGTCCGTAACCACCGTGCTGCGCCCGGCCGTCGGTCCCCTCGTGGGTCACACCGGCCGGGCGCAGCCCACCGGGTGCTCGCCGCCCAGCTGGACGTACAGGGCCGTCGACAGCGGGCACTGGCTGCGTTTGTCGACCGCCTTGGTCACCTTGTGCTCCGGCTTCTTGCCGCCCTTGCCGTCGCACGCGGTCTCGCGGACCTGGCCGTCGCCCAGGCCGTAGACGCAGTCGCCGACGATGGTGCGCGGCCCGCCCCCGCCGCCCGGGTCGCCGGGATGCGGCGGGCCCAGGTTGCGCATACAGGCGTAGCCCTGCGGGATCGCCCCGTCGCCGTCCTCGTCGGACGCCTGGCTCTGTTCGCTGATGTGCAGCACGAAGTCCGTGGTCCCCGGGCACTGGGGCCCGTCGGCGACCGTGCCGTCGTGCCGGGCCACGACCCGGGCCGCGGCCCGCTCGCCGTGGCACGCCACCTCGGTGAAGCTGGTCGTGCCGAAGGAGCTGCACTCGTCGACGGCGAGGAACACCGCGCCGTACCCCGAAGTCCGGGACGGCGAGGGCGTCACCGCCGTACCCAGCCGCCCGTCCTCCTCGCCCGCACCGGACGCCGGCCCCGAACATCCCGACAACAGGACGGCCAGCACCGCCAGCAGTGCGCACACCGCCCCCACGGAACATCTCTCGCGCATCGCCATCCCCCCGGGTCCCCCGCCCAGCGTGACCCGCCACGGCGGGCGCACGCCAGACATGCAGGGTGCTTTGAGCCTTTTGGGGGGCGTGCGCCGGTTGTGTGACGTACGGGCGCTACGTCCGGCGGCTACCTCCGGCGCCCAGGCGGCTCCCTCTGGTCTACGTCCGGTACGACAACCCGTGCCCGACCGGATACAGCACCCGCGCCGGATCGTCCGCCCGCTGCACCGGCACCGGCAGCTTCCCGCGCGGCGCCACCCGCCCCGCGATCACCCGGGCGGCGGCCCGCAGTTCGACGTCGGTCCAGGAGTACGCCGCCAGGCAGGCGGGCACGGAGGGCAGGTGGGCCACGTCGTACGGATTCCGGATCGCGACCGCCACCACCGGCTTCCCTGTGGCCACCAGTTGCTCGACGAGCGTCTTCTGCGCACTGGTCGCGCCGACGTTGTACGTCCCCACCACGACCGCGTCCGCGTCCCGGGCCGCCGCGACGGCCCGGGCGATCGTGGCGGACGAGGGGGCCGTGCCCGTCGACAACGCGGTGGCCGTGAAGCCGAGTTCGGTGAGCGCGCCGGCCAGCACCCCGGTGGGCGGTCCGGTCGTCCCGGACGGCGAGGCGGGATCGGCGCCGACGACGAGCACCTTGGGATGCGTACGCCGGGACAGCGGCAACAGCCGCCCCTCGTTCACCAGCAGTGTCGTCGTCCGCTCGGCGATCAGGTCGGCCGCCGCCAGATGCCCCTTGGCCCCGACGGTGTCGGTGACCCCGGCCTGACTGACGTAGGGCTCCTCGAACAGGTCCAGCTTCGCCTTCAGCCGCAGCACCCGCAGGACCGACTCGTCGAGCCGCGCCTCGGTGAGTTCCCCGTCCTGTACGGCCTTCAGGACGGCGTTCCACGCGACGGCCAGGGAGGGCGGGTCGAGGAGCTGGTCCGCCCCCGCCTTCAGCGCGAGCACCGGCACGCGGTCGTCGCCGTACTTCTCCCGTACGCCCTGCATGCCGAGGTCGTCCGTCACCACCACCCCGTCGTAGCCGAGTTTCTCGCGCAGGATGCCGGTGAGGATCGGGCGGGAGAGGGTGGCCGGGTCGCCGGAGCTGTCGAGGGCCGGGACCATGATGTGCGCGGTCATGATGGAGTCGATGCCGGCGCGGACGGCGGCCCGGAAGGGCGGCGCGTCGAGCTCGTCCCACTGTGCGCGCGTGTGGTTGATGACCGGGAAGCCGTAGTGGCTGTCGACGGCGGTGTCGCCGTGCCCCGGGAAGTGCTTGGCGGTCGCGGCGACCCTGGAGCGCTGGTAGCCGGCGACCTCGGCCGCGACCAGCCCGGCCACCGCGCCCGGCTCGGCACCGAAGGACCGTACGCCGATCACCGGGTTCGCCGGGTTGACGTTCACGTCGGCGACGGGGGAGTAGTTCTGCCGGATGCCCATCGCCCGCAGCTCCCGGCCCGCGACGAGGCCGAGGGTCCGGGCGTCGGTGCGGGAGCGCCCGGCGCCCATGGCCATCGCGCCCGGGAAGAGGGTGGCGGGCTTCCCGACCCGGCAGACGATGCCGTGCTCCTGGTCGGTGGAGATCAGCACGGGCAGCCCGCGCGGCTGCTCCAGGGAGGCCCGCTGGATCCCGTTCGACAGGTCCGCGATCTGATGGGGCTCGCGGGTGTTGTGCGCCCAGGCGAAGTAGATGATCCCGCCGACCCGGTACTTGGCGACCACCTCGGCGGCCGTACGCACGCCGAGCTCCGCGAGGTTGGCGTCGATGTCGGCCTGGTCGGGGGCGGTGGCGGAGTGGCCGTAGACCCGCGTCACGAAGAGCTGGCCGACCTTCTCCTCCAGCGTCATGCGGGAGACGAGGGTGCTCAGATGCCGGTCGTCGGGGGCGGCGTACGAGGTCCCGCCGACCGTCAGTGCGGCGGTGGCGCCGGCGGAGGCGGCGAGGACGGTACGTCTGGAGGGGCGTGCGGTGTTTCCCGTGCCTGCGGTGCTGGAGTCGCGCACGTGCGCTCCTTCCCTCGTGAAGGAAACTTCCGAGCTGTCAGCAATATCCGGGAAGTTTCTGCCAGTCAAGGGAGCGCACAGTAACGCGGGAAGGGGCCCGGACCGGGCAGGCGGCACTGTCGGGAGAGGGGCCGCCATCGGCGCAGTTGGAGGGGGGCGCGCCGATGGCGGCATGCTGCCGGCCGAGGTTCGGCGGAGAGGGTAAGTCAGCGTTCGCAGCCAGCAGCGAGGCCGACACCGGACCACGGTGACTCTCCGGCAGCTTGCGAGTTGGACGAGCGGGGTCGGGGCGGGGTTCCCGGTTTCCGGAAGTTGGTGCGGGCGTGCGCGGGGGGACGGGAGGGGCAGGGGGGACCGCCGACCCGCACGGCACGCCGAATTTCCCCAACCCCTCTACAATTCAAGCTGGTTGGCATCATGATCTGCCCCAGGGAGCCGAAACCGGCGACATCAGGAGGCAGCACGTGAGCACGAAGACCGGCCCTCAGAGATACCCCGGCGCCAGCCGCGCGAACTGGTACCAGGACGACTATCCCGGTACGGCGATGGAGGTCAACGTCGTCGTCCTGCACACCACCGAGGGCCGCAGCCTGCCCGGCTACGGCGGTGGTTCCTCGGCGCCGAACCTGACGGCGGTGCCGGACCTCGCCGCCAAGAAGCTGAAGTGGTACCAGCACTTCGACATCGAGAGCTCGTCCAGGGCCCTCGTCAACAAGGCCCAAGGCGTCGAGACGAACACCCTGAACGTCTGCCAGGTGGAGCTGGTCGGCACCTGCGACCCCAAGACCCACGCCAAGTGGAAGGCCGCCGGCCAGGCCCACATCTACTGGCCGGACGCCCCCGACTGGGCCCTGCGGGAGGTCGCGCGGTTCCTGTCGTGGATGCACGAGGAGCACGGCGTGGCGCTGTCCGGCCCGAAGTCGTGGCCGGCGTACCCCACGTCGTACGCGAACGGCGGCGACCAGCGGATGTCGTTCGCCGAGTGGAAGGGGTTCAAGGGCGTCTGCGGCCACATGCACGTGCCGGAGAACAGCCACGGCGACCCCGGCGCGATCGACTTCGCCCGGGTGGTCAAGTACGCCAAGGACGATCTGGACCTCGGCGACGACACCCCGCCCCAGACCACGCCGTCGAAGCCGTCCAAGCCGTCCAAGCCCACGGTGCCGGCGTTCCCCGGCCGCAAGTACTTCACGGACGGGGCCTCGAACGCGTACGTCCTCCAGCTCGGCAAGCAGCTGGTGAAGCGCGGCTTCGGCGACCACTACAAGGTGGGCCCGAGCCGGACCTGGGGCGAGGCGGACCGGCTCAACGTGCGTGACTTCCAGAAGTCCCGCAAGGAGCTGCGCGGCGACGCGGACGGCCGTCCGGGCCCGCTGACCTGGCGGCTGCTCTTCTCCTGACCGGGACGGCACCCGCACGGCCGCTCAAGGTCCACTCCGCGGACGTTCCGGCACGTGGGCCGGGGGTCGGGTCAGCATGGCCCCATGGCCGTCGTACAGATCCCCGGTTCCAAGTCCGTCACCGCCCGCGCCCTCTTCCTGGCGGCCGCGGCCGACGGCGTCACCACCCTGCTGCGCCCGCTCCGCTCGGACGACACGGAGGGCTTCGCCGAGGGCCTGGTACGGCTCGGCTATCGGGTCGGCCGGACCCCGGACGCCTGGCAGGTCGACGGCCGCCCGCAGGGCCCGGCGGTGACCGAGGCGGACGTGTACTGCCGCGACGGCGCCACCACCAGCCGCTTCCTGCCGACCCTGGCGGCGGCCGGCCACGGCACGTACCGCTTCGACGCCTCGCCCCAGATGCGCCGGCGCCCGCTGCTCCCGCTGACCCGGGCCCTGCGCGACCTGGGCGTGGACCTGCGGCACGAGGAGGCCGAGGGCCACCACCCGCTGACGGTGGTGGCGGCGGGCGTCGAGGGCGGCGAGGTCACGCTGGACGCGGGCCAGTCCTCGCAGTACCTGACGGCGTTGCTGCTGCTGGGCCCGCTGACGCGGACCGGTCTGCGGATCGCGGTGACGGACCTCGTCTCGGCGCCGTACGTGGAGATCACGCTCGCGATGATGCGGGAGTTCGGGGTCGAGGTGCGGCGGGACGGGAACGTCTTCGCCGTCCCGCCGGGCGGCTACCGGGCCACGACGTACGCGATCGAGCCCGACGCCTCCACCGCCAGCTACTTCTTCGCGGCGGCGGCCCTGACGGGCGGCGAGGTCACGGTCCCCGGCCTCGGCGCGGGGGCGCTCCAGGGCGACCTCGGCTTCGTCGACGTACTGCGGCGGATGGGCGCCGAGGTGACGATCGGTGCGGACGCCACGACGGTCAGGGGAACCGGCCGCCTGAACGGCCTCACGGTCGCCATGCGGGACATCTCCGACACCATGCCGACCCTGGCCGCGATCGCCCCCTTCGCCTCCGGCCCGGTACGGATCGAGGACGTGGCGAACACCCGGGTCAAGGAGTGCGACCGCCTGGAGGCCTGCGCGGAGAACCTGCGACGGCTGGGGGCGACGGTGGAGACGGGCCCGGACTGGATCGAGATCCGGCCGGGTGGAGCGGCCGACGGCCTGGTGGGTGCCGAGATCACCTCGTACGGCGACCACCGCATCGTGATGTCCTTCGCCGTGACGGGACTGCGCGCGCCGGGAATCTCGTTCGACGACCCGGGCTGCGTACGCAAGACTTTCCCCGGTTTCCATGAGGAGTTCGGGGCGCTGCGCGCACGGTTGTGAGGGACGGCGAGGGTGAGTTTCAAGCTGGAGGGGCCTGTCCTGGAGGGCGCGTTGGTCCGCCTGGAACCGCTGGAGCACCGGCACGCGGCCGGGCTGGCGCAGGCGGCGGAGGAGAACCGGGACACCTACGAGTTCACCTGGGTCCCCCGGGCCGACGAGGTCCCCGCGTACATCGACGCACAGCTCGCCCGCGCGGCCACGGGACGACTCGCGCCGTACGTCCAGATCTCCGCACGCACGAACCGGGTCGTCGGCGCCACGTCCTTCTGGGAGCCCCGCTCCTGGCTGACCGACGACCAACTGGACGCCGTCGAGGTCGGCTTCACCTGGCTCGCCGCCTCCGCCCAGGGCACGGGCATCAACACCGAGGCCAAACTCCTGCTCTTCCGGCACGCCTTCGAGAAGTGGGGCGTCGCCCGGGTCGACCTCAAGACGGACGCCCGCAACGACCGCTCCCGCGCGGCCATCCAGAAGGCCGGCGCCCGCTTCGAGGGCGTCCTGCGCAACTGGTCCCGCTCCTGGGCGCCGGGCGAGGACGGCCGCTTGCGCGACTCCGCGATCTTCTCGATCACGGCGGCGGAGTGGCCCCAGTGCCGGGGCCGGCTGGAGGAGCGGGTGGCGGGATTGGCGGCGCGTGGATAGCGGAGGGCCGTCCGGGGCCGGGGAGGCGCCGATACGACCCGCGCGGGGTGCGACGGGTTTCCGGGACGGGGGCGGCGAGCCCCTGCCGACGACGGACGTGAGGCTGTTCCGCGCCGCGTGCTTCGAGGCCGCCGGGAAAGGCGGCGGGCGTCGCGTCGACGTGCTGACGATCCCCGGCCTGTCGAGCTTCGAGGCCGTGACGATCGCCGGACGCGGGGAGTCGCGCACCGTCCTGTGCCACGCCCACCTGCCACTCGTCGCCTTCACGGACACCCCGCCGGAGCCGGGACGCCCGCTGTCGGGGTTCGTGGACCCGCCGGCCTGGGCCGAGGCCTTCGGGGCGGCCGGCCTCCGGGCCCTGCGGGCCGACGAGCTGAGCACACCGATGAGCAGGGTGGACCTGGCCGGGCTCGCGGAGGCCGAGTTGGCGCAGCTGCGTTACTGGCAGCCGGATACGCTGAGCGACCTGCTGTTCAACTGGTGGGACTGAGAGAGGCGTTGGCCATGACCCCGAGGAACTCCCCATGATGCCGGGCCGAGCCACCATCCGCAGGCCGGTGCTGTCCACCGAGCTGGACACCGTCGTCACGGGCGGCAGCGCACTCCTGTGGTACGCCGTCGCCGCGCTCCTGTGGATGGAGAACGAGGCCCACGAGCCCTGGGACCCGGACTACCCCAGCGCCCGCCCCTTCTTCCTGCTCGCCTATGCGACCGGGGCATCGCTGCTGCTCACGTGGGCCCTGAGCCGCCTCCCGACCGTCCGGGTCGGAGAGGCCGGACGGCTGGGCAGGATCCTCGACGGGGTGCCCCTGTTCCGAGTGGGCGCGCTGGCCGCGGTATGGGCGGCCCTGGTCGTCGTCGCGGTCGTCACCTGACGTCCCCCTGCGGCCTGCCGATGACCGGCGCTCACGCGCCTACGACGGCCGCCGCCGTACGCAGTTCCTCCCGCACCGCCGCCAGCACCGGATCCCCCTCCGCCCCCGCCCGAACGGCCACGAAGACGTTCCGCGAGGGCGGCTCGCCCTCGGCCGGGCGCACGGCCAGGTCCCGGTGGGCGTACAACGGCCGCACCAGACGCGGCACCAGCGCCACCCCCTGACCCGCCTCCACCAGCGCCGCCAGCGCCCCCCAGTCGTTCACCGCGTGCCGGACGTCCGGCGTGAAGCCGGCCGCCGCGCACACCGACCGGGCCACCGCACCACAGCAGCTCCGGGCGTCCCCGACGATCCACGCCTCGGTGGCCAGCTCCCGCAACGCCACTCGCTCGCGGCCGGCGAGGCGATGCCCGGTCGGCAGCGCCACGTCCAGGACGTCGGTGAACAGGTCCACCCGGCTGTAGCGACGGTCCGTGTGCGGCGGCGCCGCCGCGAAGTCCACCGCCACGGCCACGTCCACCTGGCCCCCGTCGAGCGCGGTGAACAGGTCCGGCGGTTCGGCCTCCACGACGTCGACACGGACGTGGGGGAGGCGTGCGCCGAGGGCGCGCAGCGCGGCCGGCAGCAGGCCCAGGATGCCGCTGGAGAAGCAGCCGACCGTCACCGCACCCCGGCCGCCCTCCCCGTACGCCGCCAAGTCGGCCCGCACCCGCTCCAGTTGGGCGGCGATCAGATCGGCGTGGGCGAGCAGGACCCGGGCCTGCCCGGTCAGCCGTACGCCCCGCCCGTCCCGTTCCGTCAGCGGTACGCCCGCCTCGCGGGCCAGCGTCGCGAGCTGCTGGGAGACCGCCGAAGGCGTCAGGTGCAGGGCCGCCGCCGTACTCGCCAGACTGCCCCGGCGCTGCAGCTCGCGCAGGATGTTCAGACGACGCAGGTCGACTGTGAAGGTCTCGCTTACCTGTTCCACCGCAGAAGATTAACTGGACCTGGGCGACGGGGATCGGAAAGCATCGCGTCCATGACCGCCGATGCCGCTATGACCGCCGACGCCTCCTACCTCATCCTCCACGGCTGGCAGAACCACCGCCCCAAGGACCACTGGCAGCACTGGCTGGCCGACCGGCTCACCGCCCTCGGCCACCACGTCACCTACCCGCAGCTGCCCGACGCCGACGACCCCGACCTGGACGTCTGGCTGGGCGAGCTGGCCCGGCACCTCGGCGCGCTCCGCGGGGCCGGCGAGCGGGTCGTCGTCGCGCACAGCGCCTCCGCCCTGCTGTGGCTGCACGCCGTCGCCCGTGCCGTGCCGGGTGTCGGGGACGTCGACCGGGTGCTCCTCGTCGGCCCGCCCTCGGCCTCCGTACTCGTACGGCACCCGGAGGTCGTCGCGTTCGCCGCGCCGCCCCTCGACTTCGCTCTCCCCACGCCCACCCTCCTCGTCGCCGGCGACGACGACCCGTACTGCCCGGAGGGCGCGCGCACGCTCTTCGGCGACCCGCTCGGCATCCCGACCGAGATCCTCCCCGGCGCCGCCCACCTCGACCTGGACGCCGGTTACGGCTCCTGGCCCGCCGTACTGGACTGGTGCCTCGCCCCGGACGCGAAGATCGCGGCGCGTCCGGCGGCCGGGTCCGGGGGGTGATTCACGCGCTGTCGTTGAGCAGCCGGGCCAGGTGGTCGTGGCCCGCGCGCAGCAGGTCGGGGAGCGGGGCGGCCGCCTCGTACCACCGCTTCTCGTACTCCCAGCACAGCCAGCCGTCCCAGCCGTGGCGGGAGAGGACGTCCACGCACTCGGTGAGGGGCAGGACGCCGGCGCCGAGGCGGAGCGGGGTGGTGTCGTCGGGGGAGGCGATGTCCTTGACCTGGACGTATCCGAGGTAGGGGGAGAGCGCCGCGTAGGTCTCCGAGGGCTGTTCGCCGCCCAGCCAGGTGTGCATGACGTCCCAGAGGGCGCCGACCTGGCGGTGGCCGACCCGGCCGAGGACGCGGATCGCGTCGGCGCCGGTGCGGTGCGAGTCGTGGGTCTCGAGGAGGATGCGGACGCCGAGGTCGGCGGCGTACTCGGCGGCCGTGCCGAGGCGACCGGCCGCTGTGGCGTCGGCCTCCTCCCGGCTCTGCTCGGCGCCGCCGCCGGGGAACACCCGGATGAAGGGGGCGCCCAGGTCGCGGGCGAGGTCGAGCAGTCGGCGCATCTCCTCGATCACGGGAGCGTCGTCGCCCGGCGCGGCCACCCGCGCGTACCCCGCGATCCCCAGGACCTCCACGCCCGCCGCCTTGAACTCGGCCGCCACGTCAGCGCGTTGGGCCAGGTCGAGGCCGGGATGGACCGGCTCCTCCGGATCCGCGCGCAGTTCGACACCGTGGTAGCCGTACGTCGTCGCGAGCCGCAGCACTTCGGGGAGGGGCAGGCCGGGGACACCGAGGGTGGAGAACGCCAGTTTCATGGTCCCTACTGTCACTCGCCGGTGCCGCTGAGGTCCAGGCGCCAGTCCTGGCCGTTCAGGTCCTTTCCGAACGAGCGGTGGGGTTTCTCGGCGACGAGGACGAAACCGTGCCGCTGGTAGATGCGGCGGGCGGAGGCGAGGACGTCGTTGGTCCACAGGACCAGGTCGCGGTAGCCGACCCCGCGCGCGAAGTCGACGACCGCCCGGACCAGCCGGTCACCGATGCCCAGCCCCCGCGTGTCCGGCTCGACCAGCAGCAGCCGCAGCCGGGCGGTGGCGGGCGCCTCGTCCCGTACGCACATCACACAGCCCACCGGCCGGCCGTCCAGCTCGGCGATCCACACCCGCTCCAGGTGCGGATCGTGGTCCTCCGCGAAGTCGGCGACGATCCTCGCGACCAGCCCCTCGTAGTCGGCGTTCCAGCCGTACTCGGCCGCGTACAGCGCGGCGTTGCGCTGCACGATCCAGCCGAGGTCGCCGGGGCCGGGCTCGCGCAGGACGACGTCCTCGGGCCGGGGCCGGTGCCCGTCGGCGAGGATCGTACGGACCGTGCGCATCGCCTCGGCGAGACGGGGCCGGTCGGCGGCGGGGACGGTGGACAGCAGGGCGCCCACGCTCTCGTTGGCGCGCTCGGCGAGCAGAGCGGCGGTCTCGCGGCCGCGTGCGGTGAGCGTGACACGGCGTCGGCGCGGGTCCTGCCGGGAGGGCGCCCGCTCGATCAGGCCGTCCTGCTCGAACTTGTTCAGGATCCGGCTCAAGTACCCGGCGTCCAGGGAGAGTTCGCCACGCAGGTCGGCCGCGTCCGTACGCGGGGAGTGCGCGAGCTCGTACAGGACACGGGACTCGGTGAGCGTGTAGGGCGCGTAGAGCTGGCGGCTGTAGTCGAGGGCACCGATGACGTTCGTGTAGAAGCGGTTGAAGGCGCGGATGTCCTGGACGGTCATGTCGACCCACCCCCGAAGCTCCGATGGTTGACTCAGTCAGAGATATCGCTGGGTCGAGCGTAGGACGCGGGGGCGCCGTCCGTCCATGGCCGTGCGGCGCCCGCTCCGTCGGTTCGTCACGCCTCCTTGGCGGCCCGGTACACGCACACCTGCGTCCCCGTCGGTGCGGCCGTCGTCGACACCAGCTCGAAGGCGGCCTTGGTCCCGTCCTCCGGGAAGATCGACTTGCCGCCGCCGAGCATCACCGGCATGACGATGAGCCGCAGCTCGTCGACGAGGCCCTCGCTCAGCAGTGTGCGGGCGAGCGAGGGGCTGCCCATGACCAGGAGGGTGCCGCCGTCGCCCTCGCGCAGCTTGCGCAGGTGCGCGACGGCCTCGTCGCCGGCGATACGGGTGGTGTTGTTCCAGGTCAGCTGCTCATCGGCGAGCGTCCGGGACACCACGTACTTCGGCATGGAGTTCATCCGGTCGGCGAAAGGATCCCCGGCCCGCTCCGGCCACGCCTGCGCCATCGACTGCCACGTACGCCGCCCGAACAGCAGCGCGTCCGCCTCCTGCAGCGCCGCGTCGAAGGCCCCGCCCACGACGTCCGGGTCGAAGAACGGGTGCGTCCAGCCACCGTGCGCGAACCCGCCCTCGGTGTCCTCCTCGGGCCCGCCGGGCGCCTGGACGACGCCGTCGAGACTGATGAAAGCGGTGATGACGATGCGCATGGGACTCACTCCAGTTTCCTCACGGACGCCGAACCGACGTGCTCGGCGATCACGGCTGTACAGACCGGGGCGCGCCGCGAAACTCATCGGTCACGGTCTTCAGCGGGGTCTGGGGGGCCAGCCCCCAGGGTCAAGGCCCACCTCTCGACCGACCGAGGCGGGCGGCAGGGTGGGCAAAGGCCCGGGGGTCCGGGGGCGGAGCCCTCGGAGAACCAACGCCGGGTCACCGAACAAGCACCGGCGCGCTCACCGCCGCGGCACCCCGGAGGACCCCCGCACCATCAACTCCCCGCGCACCGTCGCGATCCCTCCCGGCGGCGGCTCCTCCCGCCCCATCGCGATCCGCCCCGCCCGTGCCCCCGCCTCGGCCAAGGGCAGCCGAACCGTCGTCAGAGCGGGCACCGCGTCGATGCTGAAGGGAAGATCGTCGAACCCGGCCACCGACACGTCGTCCGGAATCCGCAGCCCGGAGTCCCGCAGCGCCGCGCACGCCCCCAGCGCGACGGAGTCGTTCGCCGCCACCACCGCCGTGAGCGAGGGGTCCCGACGGAGCAGCTCCAGCGTGGCCTCGTAGCCCGAGCGCCGGTCGTACCGCCCGTGGACGGTCCAGCGCGGGTCCTCGTCGATGCCGTGGGCCTTCAGGGCCTCCCGGTGGCCCTCCAGCCGGTGCCGGGTCGTCGTCCGTTCCTCGGGGCCCGCGATGTAGCCCAGCCGCCGGTGCCCGAGCCCGATGAGGTGCTCGGTGAGTTCCCGCCCGCCCCCGCGGTTGTCGAAGGTCAGCGCGATCGCCCGGGTGTCCGGCGCCGGCGGTCTCCCGCACAGCACCACCCGCGTCCCCGCGTCCGCCATCTTCCGCAGCTTCGACGTCATGGCCGCCGCGTGCGGCACGTTCTCCATCGCACCGCCGGTCAGCACGACGGCCGCCGCCCGCTGCCGCTGCAGCAGCGTGAGGTAGGTCAGCTCGCGCTCCGGTGAGCCCCCGGTGTTGCACACGACCGCCAGCCGCTCGCCGCCGGCCCGCCCGCCGGGTCCGCCCATCTCGGACTGGATCGCGCCCGCCATGATCCCGAAGAACGGGTCGGCGATGTCGTTCACCAGGATCCCGACCAGGTCGGACGTCGCCGCCGCCAGCGAGCTGGCCGGGCCGTTCAGTACGTAGTCCAGCTCGTCCACCGCCCGCAGCACCCGCTCACGGGTGGAGGCGGCGACGGGATAGTTCCCGTTGAGCACGCGCGACACCGTCGCGGGGGAGACCTGGGCGCGGGCCGCCACGTCCGCCAGGGTCACCGTCATCTCGTCGTCCTCCGGTCGCGCTTCTCGTCGTACCTCGTCGTACACGGGCCAACGGCCCCCACCGGTTCCCGCAGCCGTGGGTGAGCCGTGGGTAAGCCATGGCCGAGCCATGGGTAAGCCAATGGTGTCGACCAGACCTTAAAGCCCCCACCCCCAGTTGTTCGCCCCCTCGAACAACTCAACCCCGTCACGGTCTTGTCTGGACCGCTGCTCAGAGGCTAGCTTCTCATCAGATAGAAAGCGCTTGCTGTAACGCTCATCAGTAGAGGCGTACGCGGCGCGCACAACCGCGTACGAAACGCGTACGACGCCTACGAAGGGAATGACGTGACACGCAAGACGGTGCGTATCGCCATGAACGGCGTGACCGGGCGCATGGGCTACCGCCAGCACCTGGTCCGCTCCATCCTGGCCCTCCGCGAGCAGGGCGGCCTCGACCTCGGCGACGGCACTGTGCTGTGGCCGGAGCCGATCCTGGTCGGCCGCCGCGAGCACGCCCTGCGGACGCTGGCAGAGCGGCACGGCCTGGAGCACATCTCTACGGACGTGGACGCGGTCCTCGCCGACCCGACCGTCGACATCTACTTCGACGCCCAGGTCACCTCCGCCCGCGAGGAGGCGATCAAGAAGGCGATCGCCGCGGGCAAGCACATCTACACGGAGAAGCCGACGGCCACCGGCCTCGACGGCGCCCTGGAGCTCGCCCGCCTGGCCAACGCGAAGGGCATCAAGCACGGCGTCGTCCAGGACAAGCTCTTCCTCCCCGGCCTGCTCAAGCTCAAGCGCCTCATCGACGGCGGCTTCTTCGGCCGGATCCTCTCCGTCCGCGGCGAGTTCGGCTACTGGGTCTTCGAGGGCGACTGGCAGGCGGCCCAGCGCCCGTCGTGGAACTACCGTGCCGAGGACGGCGGTGGCATCGTTGTCGACATGTTCCCGCACTGGGAGTACGTGCTCCACGAGCTGTTCGGCCGCGTGAAGTCCGTCCAGGCCATCGCCACCACCCACATCCCGCAGCGCTGGGACGAGAACGACAAGCCCTACGACGCGACGGCCGACGACGCCGCCTACGGCATCTTCGAGCTCGACGGCGGCGCGATCGCCCAGATCAACTCCTCGTGGGCGGTCCGCGTCAACCGCGACGAGCTCGTGGAGTTCCAGGTCGACGGCACCGAGGGCTCCGCCGTCGCCGGTCTGCGCAACTGCCGTGTCCAGCACCGCAGCGCCACCCCCAAGCCGGTCTGGAACCCGGACATCCCCGCCACCGAGGCCTTCCGCGACCAGTGGCAGGAGGTCCCCGACAACGCCGAGTTCGACAACGGCTTCAAGGCCCAGTGGGAGCTCTTCCTCAAGCACGTCTACGCCGACGCCCCCTACCACTGGGACCTCCTCGCCGGCGCCCGCGGCGTCCAGCTCGCCGAGCTGGGCCTGAAGTCCTCGGCCGAGGGCCGTCGCCTCGACGTGCCGGAGGTCTCGCTGTGACCATCCGACTCCCCGACTTCAAGGGCGGGCTGCGGACCTACGAACCCCGCCCCGAACCCCTCGCCGTCACCTCCGGCGCCGCCTTCACCTCCCGTACGGTCTTCTCGGCGGCCCACGTGGTGGCCGACCCGTACGCGGACGGGTCGCCGGACTCGCCCGCCGCCGTCGACTGGGACGCCACCCTCGCCTTCCGCCACCACCTGTGGTCCCACGGGCTCGGCGTCGCCGAGGCCATGGACACCGCCCAGCGCGGCATGGGCCTGGACTGGGCGGGCGCGGCCGAGCTGATCCGCCGCAGCGCCGCCGAGGCCAAAGCGGTGGGCGGTCTGATCGCGTGCGGCGTCGGCACCGACCAGATCGCCGCCGGGACACTGGAAGAGGTCCGCGCGGCCTACGAGGAGCAGCTGGCCCTCGTCGAGGAGTCCGGCGCCCAGGCGATCCTCATGGCCTCCCGCGCCCTCGCGGCGGCCGCCAAGGGCCCCGAGGACTACCTCGACGTCTACGGCCACCTGCTCCGCCAGTCCGCCGAGCCGGTGATCCTGCACTGGCTGGGCCCGATGTTCGACCCGGCGCTGGAGGGCTACTGGGGCTCGACGGACCTCGACGCCGCCACCGACACCTTCCTCGAGGTCATCGCCGCGCACCCGGACAAGGTGGACGGCATCAAGGTCTCCCTCCTGGACGCCCAGCGCGAGGTCGACCTGCGCCGCCGGCTCCCGAAGGGCGTGCGCTGCTACACGGGCGACGACTTCAACTACCCCGAGCTCATCGCGGGCGACGAGAAGGGCTTCAGCCACGCGCTGCTCGGCATCTTCGACCCGCTGGGCCCGCTGGCGGCGGAGGCGGTCCGCATCCTCGACACCGGGAACGTGGCCGCCTTCCGCGAACTCCTCGACCCCACCGTCGAGCTGTCCCGCCACCTCTTCCAGAAGCCGACCCGCTTCTACAAGACGGGCGTGGTGTTCCTGGCGTGGCTCGCGGGCCATCAGAGCCACTTCACCATGGTCGGCGGCCTCCAGTCGGCCCGCTCCCTCCCGCACTTCGCCCGCGCCTACGAACTCGCCGACGGTCTGGGCCTGTTCCCGGACCCGAAGCTGGCCCAGGAGCGTATGAAGAACCTGCTGAGCCTGTACGGAGTGACCCAGTGAGCACCACGGACCTCTCCCGCTTCTCCATCAACCAGATGACGGTCAAGCAGCTGTCGATGCCCGAACTGGTCGACACCTGCCTCGAGTTGGGTGTCCCGGGACTCGGCCTCTGGCGCGAACCGGTCCAGTCGTACGGTGTGGAGGCGACGGCGAAGCTGGTCCGCGACGCGGGTCTGGCCGTCACCACCCTCTGCCGCGGCGGCTTCCTCACGGCGACCGACCCGGACGAGCGCGCGGCGGGCCTGGCCGACAACCGCCGGGCGGTCGACGAGGCCGCCACCCTCGGCACCGAGGTCCTGGTTCTGGTCTCCGGCGGCCTGCCGGCCGGCTCCAAGGACCTGCACGGCGCCCGGGAGCGGATCGCCGACGCGCTGGCCGAGCTGGGCCCGTACGCGGAGCAGCACGGCGTGAAGCTGGCCATCGAGCCGCTGCACCCCATGTACGCCGCCGACCGCTGCGTGGTCTCGACCCTCACCCAGGCCCTCGACCTCGCGGAACGCTTCCCGGCCCACCAGGTCGGCGTCACGGTGGACACGTACCACATCTGGTGGGACGACACGGCCCCCGCGCAGATCGCCCGCGCGGGTGCGGGCGGCCGTATCCACACCTTCCAGCTCGCCGACTGGACCACCCCGCTGCCGGAGGGCGTCCTCAACGGCCGCGGCCAGATCGGGGACGGCTCGATCGACATGCGGGAGTGGAAGGGCTACGTGGAGGCGGCCGGCTACACCGGGCCGATCGAAGTCGAGCTGTTCAACGACGCGTTGTGGGCACGGGACGGCCGAGAGGTGCTCGCGGAGACCGCGGCACGGTTCGTGGAGCACGTGATCCGATGAGTGCGTGAGCGAGCGGAGGCGAACGCGTCACCGGTCTCGCCGGAAGCGATCGACGGCCGCCGGGTGGGGGAGACTCCCGGCGGCCGGATCGCGCAAGATCCCCTGTGTATAGGCTGTTCGCGTCGTGAACAGAACAGCGGAGAGCAAACACGGGGTGCGGATGCGTACGCGCAGGGCGATGGCGGGAATTGCGGGGGCCGGTGTGCTCGCGCTGGTGGTGACGGCCTGTGGGGCGGACGGCTCCGACTCGGGCGGTTCCGGTGACCGGGCGGGCGCCGATTCCGGCAAGGGAACCAGCAAACCCGTGGCGCTGACGGTCGAGTCGACCGTACGCGAAGGGACGTGGACCAGTTCCAGTGCGACGCAGCAGGTGAAGATCGCCCCCAAGCGGCTCACGCGTGGCACGGCCGCCGACCTCGAAGACGTCACCATGGACGAGGACCTCCAGGGCATGGTCCCGTACTACCTGACCGTCGGATACACCAACACCGGCTCGGACGCGGTGACCGGCCCGGGACCCGAGGCGAACTTCACGGTCACCGTCGCCGACGGCACGCCGGGCACGCCGGTGAACCTGTGGAACGCCAACTCGCTTGCCACCGCCCCGAGTACGAGCCTGCCGGACGACTGCGACAAGGCCGGCCCCGCCTCCGTCCCCCCGGGCGGCACCGCCACGGTCTGCCAACTGGTCATGATGCCCAAGGGACCTGAGCCCGCGACCGTCGCCTACTCCGACGAGACCGGCGGCACCCTGCTGTGGAAGGTCGGCGACGGCAAGGGCGACGACGGACTGCTGGCCGCGGGCACGACCGCCGACTCGTCCTGGGAGGACGTCACGACGAAGGGCGCTGCCGTCCCGATCCGCGTCACGCCGAAGAGCGTGCGCGCCGGAAGCCTCGCCGACCTGCGCGACTACGACCTGAGCGACACGTCCAAGAACACCGTGCCCTGGTACGTGTCGGTCGAGTACCGCAACGTCGGCAAGCAGAAGCTCCTCCCGGTCATGGACGACGGCGTGGCCCTGCGCAGCGCCGGGGGCCGTGACGTGCAGCCCCTGCTCGACCTGTCCATCTCCGCCTCCAAGGAGGGCGAGGGCATCGACCAGTGCCGTGGCAGCGTCTCGAACACCCGCCTGCAGCCGAACGCCACGCTCACCCTGTGCACGATCTACCTGCTCCCGAAGGGCGACCGCCCGGCGATGGTGTCGTTCAAGGGCGAGGGCACGGGCGTGAAGCCGCTCAGGTGGCGGGCGAGCTAGCGCCGGAAAAAATCTCAGGACGCCGTACAACCCTCTCCCCACCACGCGAGTCGTACTTGGCATCAGGACTTCTCGGAGGGGGATCTGGGGGGATCGCGGGGGTTCTGATGTGGAGGGGAAAACCCGAGGGGGCGCGGTCTGCGGACCGAGCCCCCTCGAAGGTTTTCGCGGCCATGATCACCGGTGGCTCAGAAGAAGACTCCGCACCGCAGCAGCACGTTCGCGTACGGCCGTGCCTCCCCGGTCCGTACGACCAGACGCGCGCCCCCCGACAGCTCCTTGAGCTTCTCGTGCGGGACCAGGGTCAGGCCGGGGAAGTGGCCGTCCAGCAGCCCCGAAGCCGCCGCGTTCGCCTCCCGTACCTCCGTCGCAGCCGTCGCGCCCTCCACCACCAGCTCGGCCAGCAGCCCCTCCAGCACCTCGGCGAAGGACGGCACCCCGGCGCGGAAGGCGAGGTCGACGACCCGCGGCCCGTCGGGGATCGGCATGCCGGCGTCGCACACCAGCACGCCGTCCCCGTGGCCCAGTTCGGCGAGGGCGCCGGCGAGATGGCGGTTGAGGATTCCGGCCTTCTTCACAGCGAGGCCACTTCCGCCGCCGTGGGGAACGACTCCTGGGCGCCACGCTTCGTCACCGCGGCCGCCCCCACCCGGGACGCGTAGGCCGCCGCCTCCGGGAGCGAGGAGCCCGCGCCCAGCCGCCACGCCAGTGCCGCGGTGAACGCGTCGCCCGCGCCGGTCGTGTCCACGGCGGCCACCTTCACGGACGGGACCCGCACGAGACCCTCCGAGGACGCCACCAGGGAACCCTCCGCGCCCAGTGTCACCACCACCGACCGCGGGCCCTTCGAGAGCAGGATCCGCGCCCAGTCCTCCGGTACGTCGCTCACGCAGGCCTCGCCCAGGATCACCTTCGCCTCGTGCTCGTTGACGATCAGCGGGTCGCAGGCCGCCAGCAGCTCCGGGGGAAGCGGCCGCGGCGGTGACGGGTTCAGTACGAAGCGGCCGTCCGGCGCCAGGTTCCGTACGACCTCCACGACCGTCTCCAGCGGGATCTCCAGCTGCGTCGACACCACGCGGGAGGCGTGGAAGAGGCTTCCCGCCGCCCGTACGTCCCCCGGCGTCAGCCGGCCGTTCGCGCCCGGCGAGACCACGATGCTGTTGTCGCCGGACGGATCCACCGTGATCAGTGCGACGCCGGTCGGCGCGCCGCCCACCAGCACGCCCACCGTGTCGACGCCGGCCGCCCGCTGGGAGTCGAGCAGCAGCCGGCCGTGCGCGTCGTCGCCGACCCGGGCCAGCAGGGCCGTACGGGCGCCCAGGCGGGCGGCGGCGACCGCCTGGTTCGCGCCCTTGCCACCGGGATGGACGGCCAGGTCGGAGCCGAGGACCGTCTCTCCGGCCGCGGGGCGTCGTTCGACGCCGATCACCAGGTCGGCGTTGGCCGACCCTACGACCAGTAGGTCGTAGTCGTACATGGATGGCTCCCCTAGTGAGTGATTCGGGGCGGGCGGCCGTCACCCCAGGGGTACGGCCGCCCGCCCGCTCGTCGATGTCAGCCGCTGAACCCGGCCACATTCTCCTTCGTGACCACCTTCACCGGCACCTTCACCGTCTCCTCGATCTTCTTGCCCTGGAGCGCCCTGAGCGCGTTGTCCACGGCGATCCTGCCGAGCTGGGTCGGCTGTTGCGCCACGGACGCGTACAGCGTGCCCGCCTCGACCGCCTTGAGGCCGTCCGGCGTGCCGTCGAAGCCGACGACCTGGACGGACTTGCCGGCCTTGGAGCCCAGCGCCTTGATCGCGCCGAGGGCCATCTCGTCGTTGGCGGCGATGACGCCCTGGACGTCCGGGTGGGCCTGGAGCAGGTTCGACATCACGTCGAGGCCCTTGGTGCGGTCGAAGTCGGCCGGCTGCTGGGCCAGGACCTGGATGCCCGGGTAGGCCTTGAGGCCGTTGGCGAAGCCCTCGGCGCGTTCCCGGGCGGCGGAGGTGCCCGCCTGGCCCTGGAGGATGACGATCTTGCCCTCGCCGCCCAGTTTGTCGGCGATCGTCCTGGCGGCGAGCTCACCGCCGGCGACGTTGTCGGAGGCGACCAGCGCGTCCACCGTGGCCTTGTTGACGCCGCGGTCGACGGCGATGACCGGGATCTTCGCCTTGTCGGCGGACTTCACCGAGTTGCCCGCCGCGTCCGAGTCCACCGGGTTGACGATGATCGCGCCGAAGCTCGAACTCGTGAAGTTCTGCAGCTGGTTGGCCTGCTGGGAGGCGTCGTTCTGCGCGTCCGTGACGGTCAGGTCCACGCCCCGCTTCTTCGCCTCGGCCTGGGCACCCGCCCGGATCTGGACGAAGAACGGGTTGTTGAGGGTGGACAGCGACAGACCGACCTTCGGGTTCGAGGACGACGAGGAGCCGTTGTGCAGGAACGAGGTCGCGCCGACGATCGCCACGGTGACCACCGCGGCCAGCGCGTACGTCGTCGCCTGCTTGCCCTTGCCCCCGCCGGCCGCGCCCGTGGCCAGTGGCGTCGCCCCGGCCTTGCGGCGCAGCGTGTCGAGCAGCACCGCCAGCGCGATCACGACACCGATGACGACCTGCTGCCAGAAGGCGGAGACGGACAGGAGGTTGAGCCCGTTCCGCAGCACCGCCAGGATCAGCGCGCCGATCAGTGTGCCGGACGCCTTGCCGGTGCCGCCCGCGAGGGAGGCGCCGCCGATGACGACCGCGGCGATCGCGTCGAGCTCGTAGCCGTCGGCGGCCTGCGGCTGCGCGGAGGAGAGCCGGGAGGCGAGCACGATGCCCGCGGCGGCGGCGAAGACGCCGGACAGGGCGTAGATGGCGAGCTTCTGCTTCTTCACGCGCAGGCCGGACAGCCGGGCGGCCTCCTCGTTGCCGCCGATCGCGTACATGGAGCGGCCGATGTAGGTCCGGCCGAGCACGAAGGCGGCGATCAGCCCCATCACGATCATCACGAGCACCGGCACCGGCAGCCAGCCGCCGAGCGTGTCCCCGAGGTGCGAGACCGAGTCGGGGAAGGCGATCGGCGAGCCCTCGGAGATCACCAGCGACAGACCGCGGGACACCGACAGCATGGCGAGCGTCGCGATGAAGGGCGGCAGCTTGCCGTAGGCGATGAGGAAGCCGTTGACCAGGCCGGCCGCGATACCCGTGGCGATCGCGAGCACGACCGCTATGACGACCGGCACGCCGTGCGAAGTGGCGCTCCAGGCAAGGACGGTGGCCGACAGGGCCGCCACCGAGCCCACCGACAGGTCGATGCCCGCCGAGACGATCACGAAGGTCACACCGAAGGCGAGAATGGCGGTCACGGCCGCCTGGACGCCCACGTTGAGAAGGTTGTCGGTGGTCAGGAAGTCCCCGGACAGCGCCGACATGGCGACGACGAGGACGATCAGCGCGGTGAGCGCGCCGTTGTCGAGGAGCAGACGGCGGACGGCCGCGGCGCCACCGGCGCCCGCCCCGCTCTTGAGCGTGTCAGCGGCCACGGCCGGCCTCCGGTTCAGTGGTGGTGCGGTTGCTTACGGCTTCAGTGCGGTTGCTTACCGGTTCAGTGCGGTTGCTCACCGCTTCAGTGGGGTTGCTTACGGCGAGTGCCATGACGGCGTCCTGGGTGGCCTGGCCGGCGGACAGCTCGCCCGCGATCCGGCCCTGGGCCATCACCAGCACCCGGTCGCTCATGCCGAGCACCTCGGGCAGATCGCTGGAGATCATCAGGACGGCGGCACCGGCGGCCGTCAGTTCGTTGATCAGCTGGTAGATCTCCACCTTGGCGCCGACGTCGATCCCGCGGGTCGGCTCGTCGAGGATCAGCACCTTGGTGTCGGCGAGCAGCCACTTGCCGATGACGACCTTCTGCTGGTTGCCGCCGGACAGCGTCCTCACGTGCTGTCCGAGCCCCGCCATCCGCACGCCGAGCTGCCCGGCGATCCGCGCGGCCGACGCGCGCTGCCCCTTGAGGTCGACGAGCCCGGCACGGGTCGCCGACCGCATGGTCACCAGCCCGAGGTTCTCCTCGACGGACGCGTCCAGCACCAGCCCCTGGCCCTTGCGGTCCTCGGGGATCAGCCCGATCCCCGCGGTCATCGCCGCGTTGACGTCGTACTTGGGAACCGCGGCACCGGAGACCTTCACGGCCCCCTTGTCGTACGGGTCCGCCCCGAACACGGCCCGTACGACCTCGGTACGACCGGCCCCGACCAGCCCGGCGATGCCGACGACCTCGCCGGCGTGCACCTCGAAGGTGACGTCGCGGAAGGCACCGTCCCGGGTCAGCCCCTCGACCGTGAGCAACGCGCTCCCGGTGTCGGCCCGTTCGCGCGGGTACTGCTGCTCGATCGACCGCCCCACCATGAGGCGTACGAGCTCGTCCTCGGGCGTGTCGGCGGGGACCTGCCCGACACTCCTGCCGTCACGGATGACCGTCACCCGGTCTCCCAGGGCGGCGATCTCCTCCAGGTGGTGCGTGATGAAGACGATCCCGACCCCGTCCTCGCGCAGCGCGCGCACGATGGAGAAGAGCTTCTCCACCTCCTCGGAGGTGAGGACGGCGGTCGGCTCGTCCATGATCAGCACCCGGGCGTTCAGGCTCAGCGCCTTCGCGATCTCGACCATCTGAAGACGCGCGATACCGAGTTCACGCACCCGCGCGCGGGGGGACACGTTCACACCGACGCGCTCCAGGAGGACGGCGGCATCCGCCTCCATCCTCTTCCGGTCGATCATCCCCAGGCGGCGCGGCTGCCGCCCCAGGAAGATGTTCTCGGCGACCGTCAGATCGGGTACGAGGTTGAACTCCTGGTAGATGGTGGCGATCCCGAGGCGCTCGGAGTCCTGCGCACCATGGATGCGCACCTCCTCGCCGCCGGCCAGGATCCGCCCGCCATCGGGCGTGTAGGCGCCGGAGAGCATCTTGATGAGGGTGCTCTTGCCCGCGCCGTTCTCACCGAGGAGCACGTGCACCTCGCCCCGGCGCAGGTCGAAGTCGACGCCGTCGAGCGCGACCACGCCGGGGAAGGTCTTCCGTATGCCCTCGATGCGTAGCAACTCGTCCTGGTTGCTCACGGCTGGCTCCTTCTTACGGGGGACCGCACAGCGGGGGACTGCGCGGGGGGCGGCTCCGGGGAAGCCGGTGGCTCTGCCGGTTCGCCGCAGGAGCGGCGTACGACGAGACGGGCGGGGAGGGTGACGGACTCGGGGGTTCGCCCCTCGATGCGGTCGACCAGTGCGCGCACGGCGGCCCGCCCCAGCTCGCCCGTGGGCTGGGCGATCGCGGTGATCGGCGGATCGGTGTGCACGAACCAGGGGATGTCGTCGAACGCGGCCAGCGCGATGTCCTCGGGAACCCGCAGCCCGCGCGCGCGGATCGCGTCCAGCGCGCCCAGGGCCATCAGGTTGTCCGTGGCGAAGACGACCTCGGGCGGCTCCGGCAGGTCGAGGAAGCCCTCGGTGACCCGCCGCCCGCTGGCGGCCTGGAAGTCGCCCTGGCCGATGTAGACCTCGGGGAGATCGAGACCGTACGCGTGCAGCGCTTCCCTGAAGGCCGTCACACGCTCCTGACCGGTCGTGGTCGCCGCCGGTCCCGCGATGATCGCGAGGCGTCGGTGGCCGAGGCCGTGCAGATGGGCGACGAGGTCGCGCACGGCCGCCAGCCCGTCCGCCCGGACGACCGGCACCTCCACGCCCGGAATCCACCGGTCCACGAAGACCATCGGCGTCCCCGCCCGCACGGCGTCGAGCATCAGCGGCGAGCCGCCGTCGGTGGGGGAGACGAGGAGGCCGTCGATACGGCGGTCCAGCAGGTTCCGTACGTGGTGGTCCTGGAGGTCCGGCCGCTCGTCGGCGTTGCCGATGATGACGCTGTAGCCCAGCGCGCGGGCCTCCTCCTCCACGGAGCGGGCCAGCTCGGTGAAGTACGGGTTCATCACGTCGCTGATGACCAGGCCGAGGGTGTGGGTCTGGTCGGTGCGCAGCGACCGGGCGACGGCGTTGCGGCGGTAGCCCAGCGACTCGACGGCGGCCAGCACGCGTGCGCGTGCGTCCGCGCTGACCGACGGATGGTCGTTCAGGACACGCGAGACCGTGGCGACGGACACGCCGGCCTGGCCGGCGACGTCCTTGATGCTCGCCATCGCGGCTCCACCTCCTTGTGGACCTCATGAGCGCATGGAATCGATTACATCCTTGCGTGGAAAGGATTGGAATCGATTACACGAGAGGAAGCAAGACCCCGAGACCGGATCGTGATGTCGCGGGGTGCTTCGGGGCGGTTCAGGCTGGAGGTGCGGAGTCGTTTCCTCAAGGGCCCGGTGGGCCGGAACGGAGGACCCATGACATCGGCGACTCGGAACGACGTCCCCCTCGCGCTCGAAGGCGACGGAGTGGAGCTGCGCATCAAGCCGATCGGCGGCGGCATGTCGGTCGGCTACGTCAGCCTGCCGCAGGGCACGGACATGGGCCCGGCCTTCAAGGGCATGCCCGGCGACGCGTGCCAGTGCCCCCACTGGGGCTATCTGTTGAAGGGGCGGCTGAAGATGCTCACGGCCGACGGCGAAGAGGAGTACGAGGCGGGTCAGGCGTACTACTGGGGACCCGGTCATGTCCCGGTGGCCCTGGAGGACTGCGAGTTCGTGGAGTTCTCCCCGACCGAGGACTTCCAGAAGGTCATCGACCACGTGGTCGCGCAGGCCGGGTGACTTGTCGGTGCCGGACGGTCTTGTCGGTGCCGGGCGGTACCGTCGGATCATGGCTCAGGAAACGGGGAGCGGCGAGCGGCGACTCGCCGTGCTCGAAGGCGTACTGGAGCGGATCACGTACGCCAATGAGGAGAACGGCTACACGGTCGCCCGGGTGGACACCGGCAAAGGCGCCGGCGACCTCCTGACGGTCGTCGGCGCGCTGCTCGGCGCCCAGGTCGGCGAGTCCCTGCGGATGGAGGGGCGTTGGGGCGCGCATCCGCAGTACGGCAAGCAGTTCACCGTCGAGAACTACACGACCGTCCTCCCGGCCACCGTCCAGGGCATCCGCCGCTACCTCGGCTCAGGGCTGGTCAAGGGCATCGGCCCGGTCTTCGCCGACCGCATCACCCAGCACTTCGGCCTGGACACCCTCCAGGTCATCGAGGAGGAGCCGAAGCGGCTCATCGAGGTCCCGGGCCTGGGTCCCAAGCGCACCAAGAAGATCGCCGACGCCTGGGAGGAGCAGAAGGCGATCAAGGAGGTCATGCTCTTCCTCCAGACCGTCGAGGTGTCCACGTCCATCGCGGTCCGCATCTACAAGAAGTACGGCGACGCCTCCATCTCCGTGGTGAAGAACCAGCCCTACCGGCTGGCCTCCGACGTCTGGGGCATCGGTTTCCTCACCGCCGACAAGATCGCCCAGTCCGTCGGCATTCCGCACGACAGCCCGGAGCGCGTCAAGGCGGGCCTGCAGTACGCCCTTTCGCAGTCGACCGACCAGGGCCACTGCTACCTCCCCGAGGAACAGCTGATCGCCGACGCGGTCAAGCTCCTCCAGGTCGACACCGGCCTGGTCATCGAGTGCCTCGCCGAGCTCGCGGCGCCTCCGGAGGAGGGCGAGGATCCAGGGGTCGTACGGGAGAAGGTGCCCGGTCCGGACGGCGCCCCCGTCACCGCGGTCTATCTCGTCCCCTTCCACCGCGCCGAACTCTCCCTCTCCGCCCAGCTGTTGCGCCTCCTGCGTACCGACCAGGACCGCATGCCCGGCTTCCAGGACGTGGCCTGGGACAAGGCGATGGGCTGGCTCGCCTCGCGCACCGGGACCGAGCTCGCCCCCGAGCAGGAGGCCGCCGTCAGGCTGGCGCTCAGCAAGAAGGTCGCCGTCCTCACCGGCGGCCCCGGCTGCGGCAAGTCCTTCACGGTCCGCTCGATCGTGGAGCTGGCCCGCGCCAAGAAGGCCAAGGTCGTGCTCGCCGCCCCCACCGGCCGCGCCGCCAAGCGCCTCGCCGAGCTCACCGGCGCCGACGCCTCCACCGTCCACCGCCTGCTGGAGCTGAAGCCCGGCGGCGACGCTGCCTACGACAAGGACCGCCCGCTGGACGCGGACCTGGTGGTGGTCGACGAGGCCTCCATGCTCGACCTGCTGCTCGCGAACAAGCTGGTGAAGGCGGTGCCCCCGGGCGCCCATCTGCTCTTCGTCGGGGACGTCGACCAGCTGCCCAGCGTCGGCGCCGGCGAGGTGCTGCGCGACCTGCTCGCCGAGGGCGGCCCCATCCCGGCCGTGCGCCTCACGCGCGTCTTCCGGCAGGCCCAGCAGTCCGGCGTGGTGACCAACGCGCACCGGATCAACTCCGGGCAGCACCCCGTCACCGACGGCATGAAGGACTTCTTCCTCTTCGTCGAGGACGACACGGAGGAGGTCGGCCGCCTCACCGTGGACGTGGCGGCACGGCGGATTCCGGCCAAGTTCGGCCTCGACCCCCGCCGGGACGTCCAGGTGCTCGCGCCCATGCACCGGGGACCCGCCGGCGCGGGCAACCTCAACGGCCTGCTCCAGCAGGCCATCACCCCGGGCCGCCCCGAACTGCCGGAGAAGAGGTTCGGCGGCAGGGTCTTCCGGGTCGGCGACAAGGTCACCCAGATTCGCAACAATTACGAGAAGGGCACCAACGGTGTCTTCAACGGCACCGTGGGCGTGGTCACCTCGCTCGACCCGGTCGACCAGCGCCTCACCGTGCTGACCGACGAGGACGAGGAGGTGCCGTACGAATTCGACGAACTGGACGAACTGGCCCACGCGTACGCGGTGACCATCCACCGTTCCCAGGGGAGCGAGTATCCGGCCGTGGTGATCCCGGTGACCACCAGCGCCTGGATGATGCTCCAGCGGAACCTGCTGTACACGGCGGTCACCCGGGCCAAGAAGCTGGTCGTCCTCGTCGGTTCACGCAAAGCGATCGGCCAGGCGGTGCGCACGGTGTCCGCGGGACGCCGCTGCACGGCACTCGACTTCCGGCTCTCGGGACTGTGACCGCAAAAAATGATCGATCAAATGAGTCATGTGGGTCACAGAGCTCTTCCGGAAGCGGGTTGAGGAGGGGCAGGATGGGCGAGTTGGCGGCACTCAGTGCCGCCGATACGCCCAATGGTCGACCCCGAGTGCACTCTCCTGCGCCAAATGGGGGATGGTAGAGACAGTCAGGGCAACCTCGAAGAAGAGGCACAACGTCGGTGAGGGATGACGTGAGCGAGCACACCAACAACGCTGTAGTACTGCGGTACGGCGACGGCGAGTACACCTACCCGGTGATCGACAGCACCGTCGGCGACAAGGGCTTCGACATCGGGAAGCTCCGCGCCCAGACCGGTCTGGTGACTCTGGACAGCGGTTACGGCAACACCGCCGCCTATAAATCCGCCATCACCTACCTCGACGGTGAACAGGGCATCCTCCGGTACCGCGGCTACCCGATCGAGCAGCTGGCCGAGCGCTCCTCCTTCCTGGAGGTCGCCTACCTGCTGATCAACGGCGAGCTGCCCACCGTCGACGAGCTCACCGGCTTCCGGAACGACATCACGCAGCACACCCTGCTGCACGAGGACGTCAAGAACTTCTACCGCGGCTTCCCGCGCGACGCCCACCCGATGGCCATGCTGTCGTCGGTCGTCTCCGCGCTGTCGACGTTCTACCAGGACAGCCACAACCCGTTCGACGAGAAGCAGCGCAACCTCTCGACGATCCGGCTGCTCGCCAAGCTTCCGACGATCGCGGCGTACGCGTACAAGAAGTCGATCGGCCACCCGTTCGTCTACCCGCGCAACGACCTCGGCTACGTCGAGAACTTCCTGCGCATGACCTTCTCGGTCCCGGCCCAGGAGTACGAGCCCGACCCGACCGTGGTCTCCGCCCTGGACAAGCTGCTGATCCTGCACGCGGACCACGAGCAGAACTGTTCGACCTCCACGGTCCGTCTGGTCGGCTCCTCGCAGGCGAACATGTTCGCCTCGATCTCGGCCGGCATCAACGCCCTGTGGGGCCCGCTGCACGGCGGCGCCAACCAGTCCGTCCTGGAGATGCTGGAGGGCATCCAGGCCAACGGCGGCGATGTCGACTCCTTCATCCGCAAGGTGAAGAACAAGGAGGACGGCGTCCGCCTGATGGGCTTCGGCCACCGGGTGTACAAGTCCTTCGACCCGCGCGCGAAGATCATCAAGGCCGCCGCGCACGACGTGCTGTCCGCCCTCGGCAAGTCCGACGAGCTGCTGGACATCGCGCTCAAGCTGGAGGAGCACGCGCTCTCCGACGACTACTTCGTCTCGCGCAACCTCTACCCCAACGTCGACTTCTACACCGGCCTGATCTACCGCGCCATGGGCTTCCCGACCGAGATGTTCACGGTCCTGTTCGCCCTCGGCCGCCTCCCGGGCTGGATCGCCCAGTGGCACGAGATGATCAAGGAGCCGGGATCCCGCATCGGCCGCCCCCGCCAGATCTACACGGGCGTCGTCGAGCGCGACTTCATTCCCGTCGAGGGGCGCTGATCGCCGTAGGCGCCCAGCGCGGAGACTCCGCCTAGCGAAATGACGGAAGGCGCCCTGCCGCCGGTCCCCCCACGGGCCGGCGTACAGGGCGCCTTCCCATGTCCCGGTGCGGATTCCCCCCACGGGATCCGGCCGGGCGTCTGTGAGAAAACAGCGCCTGAATCGCTGTGAGCCGAAGCTCGGTTGAGCAAAACGAGCAGAACTCGTCGTACTACTGCTGTGTGCGATCTGCCGGGACAGCGCACGGACGGGAGGGCCGCTCAAAGCTCCCCGGTGTGCGTGCCCCGGCAACGCATCTCTGAGGAAGTCCCCCAAGACATCCCCAGATGCCAGGCAGCGCCCCCCAAGACGCTTTCTGACATCGTCAACTTAGACCTTCGAACCCCTTCGATGGTTACGTTCGCATCACTGTGATCTGCGTCTCTTGCATATGTCCGTTAGGTACGCAAGAGCCAGGCACTGCGAACGGGACCCAAGCGTAAGGATGATGCGCGAGCCTTGTGAAGAGCTTATGTGAGGCAGGCGTCGGACTCCAGAGGGGTCCGACATCCGAATGTCCGCGCTCGAAGGCTGTTCGTCACAGCGAACGCGGACGAGATGGCGTTCGTCGGCTCTCATGGTCGGCCTCGTCCCCGGGGCGGGCCGATTCGTACGGCAGGTCCGGAGGGTGTCCTACGGGCACCGGGCACCTCATGGCCCTCCGCATGGCTGTGCAGGCTCGCCCCTGGTGCCCCCTCGAACCGCTCGGCCTCCGGCGGGGCGCGGTGCCACGTCGCCCAGGGGGCCGGCGAGGAGCTTGTGTGCCGACGTGTCCGGATCTGCCGGAGCGCCCCGGGCCGTACGCAACCGGTATCGGACGGTCGGTCGGTGCGGTCCGGGGCGGGAGGTCGGTCTCAGGCCTTGCCGGTGAGCTCGAAGCCGGCCTCGTCGACGGCGGCGCGCACCGACTCCTCGTCGAGCGGCGTCGCGGACACGACGGTGACCTCACCGGTCGAGGCGACGGCCTTCACCGAGCTGACGCCGGGGAGCTCGGAGATCTCGCTCGAGACGGAGCCCTCGCAGTGCCCGCAGCTCATGCCGGTCACCTTGTAGACGGCGGTGACGGAACCCGGGGTGTCGGTCTGGGCGCTCATGTCGTTCTCCTCGTCGGGGCGAGTGGAATTCTGCTTTCCGCAGTCACACTATACCCCTAGGGGGTATAGTGTGCAAAGATGCGTGCCCCGTGTCTTCGCCGCGGTCAGGCGGTCAGGCGGTCGTGGTGGCGTCGGGTCGGCCGAGTCTCTCCCCGACCAGCGGGTCGAGATAGCGGACCAGGGCGTTCTTCAGTTCCTGGACGTAGGCCTCACGCTCGGCGCCCTCGTGGGCGAGGGCCAGTTCGAGGCCGGCCTTGTACATGCCCAGGCACATGTGCGCGGTACGCGTGAGGTCGGCCGGGGACGCATCCGGCAGGAACGAGGAGAGCAGGCCCTCGATGCGGGAGTGCAGGGTGGAGTGCAGCGCGTCGTGCGCCTCGGTGATCCGGCCGGGGACGTCGGGGCCGTGCATCAGCGCGAAGAACACCGGGTGCTGGCAGTTGAAGTCGATGAACCGCTCGACGGCCGCGCCGACGGCCTCCTCCAGCGGGGTCACGGGGTCGATCGGCGCGAGCGCCTCGCCGTAGGTGTCCCGCATCTCGTGCATGAGCCGGTCGCCCAGCTCGATCGCGATCGCTTCCTTGTTCGGGAAGAACTGGTACAGCGTGCCCGGCGAGACGCCCGCCTCGCGGGCGATGGCGTTGGTGCTGGCGGCCGTGTAGCCGGTGGTGCTGAAGACGGTGGCGGCGGCTTCGAGGAGTTGGATGATGCGGCGCTCGCCGCGGGCCTGGCGGCGGCGGGGCGGCTGCTCCTGCTGTTCATCCTGCCCCTGGCTTTCGGGCGCCTGCTTCTCCGGGCTGTCGGGCACGGGTTTTCCCCAACTCTCCGCACGTGGTTGACAAACACGAGCGGTCGCTCGCATTCTGGTGGAACGCGAGCGATCTCTCGTGTTTGCCAGTTTATGCGTTCCACGGTGAAGGGGACACCGCACGATGACCGAAGTCAACGGCCCGCCGCGCGTCGGAGGCTGGACCCGATTCGTGACCGCCCGCCCCCGGTTGTCGCTGCTCGCGGCCCTGGTGCTCACCGTGCTCGCCGTGCTGGCGGGCAGCGGGGTCGCCGACCGCCTGGGCGCCGGCGGCTGGGAGGACCCGGACGCCGAGTCGACGTATGCGACCAAGGCCCTGGAGCGCGAGTTCCCCGCCTCGCAGCCCAACTTCCTGCTCCTGGTGGACTCGGGCGCCTCCTCGGTCGACGACCCGGCGGTCGCCGCCGAGGCCGAGCGGCTCGCCGAGCGACTGGCCGGGGAGCAGGGCGTCATAGGCGTCAGTTCCTACTGGCAGGCCGACGCCGCACCCGCCCTGCGCGCGAAGGACGGCCGCGAGGCGCTGATCGCCGCCCGGATCACGGGCGATGAGAAGGAGATGGGCGAGACCCTGGACCGCATCGCCCCCTCGTACCGGGGAGTGCACGGCCCGGTGGAGGTGAAGGTCGGCGGCCCGGTCGCCGTGCGGCACGAGATGCAGACGATCATCCAGGAGGACCTGACCCGCGCCGAGATGATCGCCCTGCCGGTCACGCTGGTGCTGCTGGTGATGGTCTTCGGCAGCGCGGTCGCCGCCCTGCTGCCCCTCGGTATCGGCATCGTCGCGATCCTCGGCACGAACGCGGTGCTGCGCGGCCTCACCGAGGTCACCGACGTCTCCGTCTTCGCACTGAACCTCACCACGGCTCTGGGCCTCGGCCTCGCCATCGACTACGCCCTCTTCATCGTCCGCCGCTTCCGCGAGGAACTGTCCGCCGGCGCCGAGCCGTTGACAGCGGTCGGCACCACCCTGCGCACGGCCGGCCGCACCGTGCTCTTCTCCGCGCTCACGGTCGCGGTCTCACTGGCGGCGATGATGCTCTTCCCGCAGTACTTCCTGCGGTCCTTCGCGTACGCCGGTATCGCGGTCGTCCTGCTGGCCGCGGCGGCCGCGCTGATCCTGCTGCCGGCGGCCCTGGTCCTGCTGGGCCACCGGGTCAACTCGCTGGACCTGCGGCGCGTGTTCCGGCGCGGCGGGCAGCCGCGAGCGGCCGCGGAGGGGAGCGGCGCCTGGGCGCGCACCGCGAACCTCGTCATGCGCCGGGCTCCCTTCTTCGCCCTGGGCACCACGGCTGTGCTCGTCCTGCTCGGACTGCCCTTCCTGGGCGTGAAGTTCGGCACCGCCGACGACCGCCAACTGCCCTCCAGTGCCGAGTCCCACGTCGTGCAGCAGCACATCAGGGACGGCTTCCCCGGCAGCCCCGGCGGCGGCCTCGAAGTCCTCGCCGAAGGGCGGGCGACCGAGGCGCAGTACGCCGCGTACAAGGAGCGGATCGCCGACCTGTCCGAGGTGCAGCGGGTCGACGGCCCGCTCGTCAAGGGCGACTCGGCGTACTTCACGGTGCTGCCGAAGGGCGAGGCGGTCGACGACCCGGCCCAGCGCCTGGTGGACGAACTGCGGGCCACGGACGCCCCCTTCGACACCAAGGTGACCGGCACGGCCGCCGTCCTGGTCGACTCCAAGGACGCGATAGCCGAGCAACTGCCCCTCGCGGGCGCCTTCATCGTGATCGTCACCCTGCTCCTGGTGTTCCTGCTGACAGGCAGCGTGCTGATACCGATCCAGGCGGTCGTGCTCAACGCGCTCAGCCTGACGGCGATGTTCGGCGCCGTGGTCTGGGTCTTCCAGGACGGCCATCTGTCCGGCCTGCTCGGCTTCACCAGCCCCGGCTCCATAGAGACGACCCTGCCGGTCCTGATGTTCTGCGTGGCCTTCGGACTGTCGATGGACTACGGCGTCTTCCTGCTCTCCCGCATCAAGGAGGAGTACGACAAGACGGGCGACCACGACCAGGCGGTCCGGCACGGGCTGCAGCGCACGGGCGGGCTGATCACGGCGGCCGCGGTCATCCTCGCCGTGGTGATGGTCGCGATCGGCACGTCCAGGGTGACCAACACCAAGATGCTCGGCCTGGGCATCGCCCTCGCGGTCCTGATGGACGCGATGATCGTCCGCAGCCTTCTGGTCCCGGCGGTCATGCGCCTCACGGGCCGGGCGACCTGGTGGGCCCCGGGGCCGCTCAGGCGGTTCCACGAGCGGTTCGGACTGAGCGAAGGCGGCGCGGGATCCACGTCGGCCGTGGAACAGGACCGGGACAAGGTGGCGGCGCGCGGCTAGCGTTCTGCCGGCAAGGGGTGATCGGCGCAGGAGCGAGGCGGGCGTATGCGGGCTGTGGTGTTCGAGCGGTACGGGGAGCCGGCCGAGGTACGGGAGATGGTGGACCCGGAGCCCGCGGAGCACGGGGTCGTGGTGCGGGTCGAGGCGACGGGACTGTGCCGCAGCGACTGGCACGGCTGGCAGGGGCACGACCCGGACATCACGCTGCCGCATGTGCCGGGGCACGAGCTCGCCGGTGTCGTCGAGGCGGCGGGCCCCCGGGTGACCGGCTGGCGCCCCGGCGATCGCGTGACCGTGCCCTTCGTGTGCGCCTGCGGGAGCTGCCCGTCCTGTGCGGCGGGTGACCAGCAGGTGTGCGAGCGGCAGACCCAGCCGGGCTTCACCCACTGGGGCTCCTTCGCCCAGTACGTGGCGCTGGACCACGCCGACGTGAACCTCGTCGCCGTACCGGAGGAGATGTCCTTCGCGACGGCCGCCTCCCTCGGCTGCCGGTTCGCCACGGCGTTCCGGGCGGTGGTGCAGCAGGGCCGGGTGGCGGCGGGGGAGTGGGTCGCGGTGTACGGTTGCGGGGGCGTAGGCCTGTCCGCGGTGATGATCGCGGCGGCGTCGGGGGCGCGGGTCCTGGCGGTCGACGTGTCGCCCCGGGCCCTGGACCTGGCGCGGAAGTTCGGCGCCACCGAGTGCGTGGACGCGTCCCGTACCGAGGACACGGCGGCGGCGGTCCGCGAGCTGACCGGCGGCGGCGCGCATCTCTCCCTCGACGCCCTCGGCTCGCCCGCCACCTGCGCGGCCTCCGTGAACGGCCTGCGCCGCCGCGGCCGTCACGTCCAGGTCGGCCTGCTGCCATCACCGACCGGCACGACACCGGTGCCGATGGCCCGCGCGATCGCCCTGGAACTGGAACTCCTCGGCAGCCACGGCATGGCCGCGCACACCTACCCTCCGATGCTGGAACTGGTCCTGGCCGGAGTGCTGCGGCCCGACCTGCTGGTCACGTCCACGATCACGCTGGCCGAGGTACCGGCGGCGCTGGCCGCGATGGGGACGGCGCCGGGGGCGGGGGTGACGGTCATCGAGCCGTGGAGCTGAGAGCGGCCCACTCATGGTCGAGGATCCCCATGAGCGTGCAGACCGAGCCGCCCGAACCCGTACCCGACGATGAGCCGGATCACTTCGGTGCCGAGCCCGCGGTCGCGGCCGCGCGGGCCCATGAGCGTGCGGAAGTTGCAGCTTCGGGCGTCGGGATCCCATTCGTTGAGGATGACCTCGCCGACGAGTTCGCCGGTGGCCCGGTCGGTGACGGCGAGGTCGAGCCGCTCGGGGTGATCGGCGCGGGAGGCGTAGATGGGTAGATGGAACGCACCTTGTCCACGGTGAACTCGGTGGCGGGTCCGAAGGTGCACGTGGAGCACAGGATGTTTTCCGCGGCGAAGCCCTCCGTGCTCAGGCCTCTCGTCGGCCCCGGTTCCCCGGGCGGGACGCCACCCAGGCCTGGACCGTGTCCGCGTACCAGTAGGGCTTGCCGCCCTCGACGTGGTCGGGGGGCGGCAGCAGCCCGTGCTTGCGGTACGAGCGCACGGTGTCGGGCTGCACCCGGATGTGCGCCGCGATGTCCTTGTAGGACCAGAGCCTTCGGTCGGTCATGGGTTGCACCTCCCTGCGAGTACCGCGGCGACGACCGGGGGCGGCCGTCCGGGGGAGCCGGGCACTGCGCTGGCGATCACAAAGCCTGTGCCCGGTGAACGACGGCGAGTCCGGGCTGGGCAGGGCCTGTGGACCGGGTGTGACGCAAGACCCGCGTACACGCGACATGTGTGACAGGAAGGGGGTATTTGTGACAGAGGTGACGCAAAGGCGTACGCGGGCTCATGGGCGGGGCGCGTTGACATCCGGCGCAAAGAGGCCCCGAAGCTCAGAGCAGCCGCCCAGCCCTCCAGCCCCCATGCCCAGGGCGGCCGCGCAACAAGAGCCGGGCCGGACCCGCTGCGTCGGGTCCGGCCCGCCGTTTCCCCGCATCCCCCCGGCGCGGCTCCCGGTCGATCGTCCGGGACGCACAGCGTGCCGTCAGCGAGCCCCGACGGTCTTGGAAAAATCCGCAGTTCGTCCGGATGCGAGGACAAGACTCGTCGCCTCGCCCGTCATCCGGTCGATCACCGGCGCCCCGGAGGCGGCAGGCACCTGGACCGGTACCTGCCGGGCCGCGGTGAACTCCCGCTCATCACGCCGGGCCACAGCCGAGGATGGGGCGGGGCGAGGGCGAACTCCCAGGAGCCGCCGGGTCCGTGCCCGGACCGGACCAGCATCACGCCCGCCATGCGCGACCGCCCCTTCCCGTACGCCGAGGGCACCCATGGTGCTGCGGCTCGGGAAGGGGCGGAAGGCGCCGACCTCGACGTACGGCTACGCCCCGCACGACCTCAAGAACGCCCGCGTCCGCTGCGCGATCGGCAGCGGCCGGTCCGGCTCGCACGGGTACATGTCCTGCTCGACGATCGCGAACAGATCGACGTCCAGCTTCTGCGCGGCTTCCAGGACGGGCCCCAGCGCGGGCACCCCGGCGGGCGGCTCGCACATCACACCGCGTGCGACCGCCGGCCCGAACGGCACCTCGCCCGCCCGCACGTCCGCCAGGATCTCCGGGTCGACCTGCTTGAGGTGCAGGTACCCGATCCGCTCGCCGTAGGTCTCGATGAGCTTGACGCTGTCGCCGCCGCAGTACGCGTAGTGCCCGGTGTCCAGGCACAGGGACACCAGCGAGGAGTCGGTGCCGTCCAGGAAGCGGACGACGTTCTCCTCGCTGTCGATGTGGGTGTCGGCGTGCGGGTGGACGACGATCTGCAGGCCGTACTCCTCGCGCACCCGACGCCCCAGCCGCTCGGTCAGTGAGCTGAGATTGCGCCACTGCTCGGGCGTGAGCGTGTCCGGCTCCAGCACCTCGCCGGTCTTGTCGTCCCGCCAGAAGGACGGGATGACCACCAGGTGGGACGCCCCCATCGCCTGGGCCAGGACCGCGTTGTCCGCGACATGCGCCCAGGTCTTCTCCCACACGGCCTCGCCGTGGTGCAGGCCGGTGAAGACCGTGCCGGCCGACACCTTCAGGCCACGCCGCGAGGTCTCCTCGGTGAGGACGGCGGGATCGGTCGGCAGATAGCCGTAGGGGCCCAGCTCGATCCACTCGTAGCCGGACTGCGCGACCTCGTCGAGGAAGCGCTGCCAGGGCACCTGCTGGGGATCGTCCGGGAACCAGACGCCCCAGGAGTCGGGGGCCGATCCGATCCGGATGCGGGACAGTGAGGTCTGAGGGGACAACGACGTCATGGCCGCCAGCGTGCGGATCGCGAGCGGCGGTGTCAAGCCCTGGTCCGAATGTCTGGACAAAGCATTGACAGGACTCCCTGTGCGGGGCTAGAAAGCCGTGGAGAGCCGTGACACGAAGGGAACTCGATGGCGTACGACCTGATCACCATGGGGCGGATAGGAGTGGACCTCTATCCGCTGCAGACGGGCGTCCCGCTGCCGCAGGTGACGTCCTTCGGCAAGTTCCTCGGCGGCTCCGCCGCGAACGTCGCGGTCGCCGCGGCCCGCCTGGGACGGGACACGGCGGTGATCACGCGTACCGGCGACGACCCGTTCGGCACCTACCTGCACGAGGAACTGCGGGGCTTCGGCGTCGACGACCGCTGGGTCACCCCGGTCTCCGGACTGCAGACCCCGATCACCTTCTGCGAGGTCTTCCCGCCGGACGACTTCCCGCTGTACTTCTACCGCCGGCCCAAGGCGCCCGACCTCGAGATCGACGCCCACGAGCTGGACCTGGACGCCATCCGCGAGGCCCGCATCTTCTGGGTCACCGGCACAGGCCTGAGCGAGGAGCCCAGCCGTACGGCGACCCTGGCGGCCCTCGCCCACCGGGCCAAGGCCGGCACGACGGTCTTCGACCTGGACTGGCGTCCCATGTTCTGGACGGATCCCGAGTCCGCCCGCCCCTTCTACGAAGAGGCCCTGCGCCACACCACCGTCGCGGTCGGCAACCTCGACGAGGTGGAGGTGGCGACCGGAGCGCGCGAGCCGCACGCCGCCGCCCGCGCACTGCTCGACGCCGGTGTCGAACTCGCCGTCGTCAAGCAGGGCCCGAAGGGCGTCCTCGCCGTCAACAGCAAGGGCGAGTCCGCCGAGGTCCCGCCGCTCCCGGTGACCGTCCTCAACGGCCTCGGCGCCGGCGACGCCTTCGGCGGCTCCCTCTGCCACGGCCTGCTGGAAGGCTGGGACCTGGAGAAGATCATGCGGCACGCCAACGCGGCCGGTGCCATCGTCGCCTCCCGCCTGGAGTGCTCTTCCGCGATGCCCACACCGGACGAAGTGACAGCGGCCCTCGCGGCAGGAGCCGTCACGTGAGCGTCGACATCGCGGAGCTCGTCCGCCTTCGCACCCTCCACCCCGAGGCCGTGGCCGAGGCCGCCGCCCGCCGCCCCCGCCGGTCGCTCCTCAACGACCAGGGCCGGCTGATGATCGTCGCCGCCGACCACCCGGCCCGCGGCGCCCTCGGGGTCGGCGACCGCAAGTTCGCCATGGCCAACCGCGTCGACCTGCTCGAACGCCTCTGCCTGGCGCTGAGCCGCCCCGGCGTGGACGGCGTCCTCGCCACCGCCGACATCCTGGACGACCTGCTGCTGCTCGGCGCCCTCGACGGCAAGGTCGTCATGGGCTCGATGAACCGAGGCGGCCTCCAGGGCGCCAGCTTCGAACTCGACGACCGCTTCACCGGCCACCGCCCGGAGGACATCGAGCGCTTCGGCTTCGACGCGGGCAAGCTGCTGCTGCGGATCGACTACGACGACCCGGGCTCCCTCACCACCCTGGAGTCCACCGCCCGCGCCATCGACGACATGGCCGCGCGTCGGCTCCCCGTGTTCGTCGAGCCGTTCATCAGCCGCCGCTCCCCGGAGGGCAGGCTGAGCAACGACCTCTCCGCCGAGGCCGTCACCAAGTCGATCGCCATCGCCTCCGGTCTCGGCGGCAGTTCGGCCTATACCTGGCTGAAGGTGCCGGTCACCGACAACCCCGACGACATGGCCGAGGTCATGGCGACCTCCACGCTGCCCGCCGTGCTGCTGGGCGGCGAGGTCGGCGACGATCAGGACGGGGCGTACGAGAAGTGGCGGGGCGCCTTGCAACTGCCCACCGTGCGCGGCCTGGTGGTCGGCCGTTCGCTGCTGTACCCGGGGGACGGCGACGTGGCCGCCGCCGTGGACACCGCCGTAGGACTGCTGTGAGGGCCGCATGACGAGCAACGACCTCTACCTCGCGAAGGGCGCCACGACCGGCGCCGAGTACGCCGTCGACATCGACCCCAAGCGGGCCGGCTGGACCCACAGCAGTCTGCGGATCGTCGAACTGGAGGCGGGCGGTACGCACGCCTTCGACGCCGGGGACAGCGAGTGGATCGTCCTCCCGCTGGAAGGCGGATGTACCGTACAAACAGAGGGTAGCGAGTTCCAACTCCTGGGCCGGGAAAGCGTGTTCGCCGGAGTCAGCGACTTCGCGTACGTGCCCCGTGACGCCCGGGCACAGATCGCCTCCGGCGCGGGCGGCCGCTTTGCTTTGGCAGGAGCGAAGTGCGAGCGACGACTCCCCGCCCGCTACGGCCCCGCGCCGGAGGTCCCGCAGGAAGAGCGCGGCAGCGGCAACTGCCTGCGCCACGTCCGCAACTTCGCCTCGGCGGACGCCTTCGACTGCGACAAGCTGATCGCCGTCGAGGTGATCACGCCCGGCGGCAACTGGTCCTCGTACCCGCCGCACAAGCACGACGAGCACCGGCCGGGCGAGGAGGCGGAGCTGGAGGAGATCTACTACTTCGAGATCGACGGCCCGAACGGATTCGGCTATCAGCGCGTATCCCCTTCCCGTGAGGGCGGTTCGGACGTCCTCGCGGAGGTCCGCTCCGGCGACACCGTGCTCGTCCCCGACGGATGGCACGGCCCGTCGATCGCCCAGCCCGGCCACGACATGTACTACCTGAACGTCATGGCGGGCCCGGGCGAGACCCGGGAGTGGCGGATCTGCTTCCACCCGGACCACGTAGAAAGCACAGGGGGTTACCGATGACCTCAACGACGAGGCTCACGGTCGCGCAGGCGCTCGTCCGCTTCCTGTCCGCCCAGTACACCGAACGCGACGGCGAACGGCAGCGGCTGATCGGCGCGACCTGGGGCATCTTCGGCCACGGGAACGTCGCCGGGCTCGGCCAGGCGCTCGTGGAGTACGCGGGCGACATGCCGTTCCATCAGGGCCGCAACGAGCAGTCCATGGTGCACGCGGCGGTCGGTTACGCGCGGCAGTCGGGCCGCCTGTCCACCCACGCGGTGACGACCTCCATCGGCCCCGGCGCGACCAACCTGGTCACCGGTGCCGCCCTCGCCACGATCAACCACATCCCGGTCCTGCTGCTCCCCGGCGACACCTTCGCCACCCGGGCCGCCGACCCGGTCCTCCAGCAGCTGGAACTGCCGTACGCGGGCGATGTGTCGGTCAACGACTGCCTGCGCCCGGTGTCGAGGTACTTCGACCGCGTCACCCGTCCGGAGGCCCTGATCCCGGCCGCCCTGCAGGCCATGCGGGTGCTCACCGACCCCGTGGAGACGGGCGCGGTCACCCTCGCGCTCCCGCAGGACGTCCAGGCCGAGGCCTACGACTGGCCCGACGAGTTCTTCGCCGAGCGCACCTGGGTCGTACGCCGTCCGGGCGCCGACCCGACCGAACTCGCCGAGGCGGTCGAGGCGATCAGGACGGCCGAGCGCCCCCTGCTGATCGCGGGCGGCGGCGTGCACCACAGCCGCGCCGAGGAGGCCCTCGCCGAGTTCGCCGCGGCCACCGGTATCCCGGTCGCCTCCACCCAGGCCGGCAAGGGCTCCCTGCGCTACGACCACCCCCAGGACGTCGGCGGCGTCGGCCACACCGGCACCGCGACCGCCGACGAACTCGCCCGCCTGGCCGACCTGGTGATCGGCGTCGGCACCCGCTACACCGACTTCACCACCGCCTCCGGCACCCTCTTCGAACACCCCGGTGTCCGCTTCCTCAACCTCAACATCGCCCCGTACGACGGCCACAAGCTCGCCGGGATGCCGCTCGTCGCGGACGCCCGCAGCGGCCTCCAGGAGCTCACCCAGTCCCTGGGCATGCACGGGCACCGGGTCCCGGACACGTACGTCCGCGAGTACACCGTGGACAAGGAGCGCTGGGAGCAGCGCGTCGACGCCTGCTACGAGGCGGAGGAGCCGGACATACGCCCGACGCAGTCCCAGGTCCTCGGCGCGCTCGACGCCCTGGTCGACGACACGGACGTGATCATCAACGCGGCCGGTTCGCTCCCCGGCGACCTGCACAAGATGTGGCGGGCGCGCTCCCGGGACCAGTACCACCTGGAGTACGGCTACTCCTGCATGGGCTACGAGATCCCGGCCGCCATCGGCGTGAAGATGGCGGCACCCGACCGGCCCGTGTGGGCGCTGGTCGGTGACGGAACCTATCTGATGATGCCGACGGAGATCGTGACGGCCGTACAGGAGGGGATCGCGATCAAGATGCTCCTCGTCCAGAACCACGGCTACGCGTCCATCGGCGGCCTGTCCGAGTCGGTGGGCGGCGAGCGGTTCGGTACCGCGTACCGCTACCAGTCCGAGGACGGTACGTACACGGGGGCGCCGCTCCCCGTCGACCTCGCCGCCAACGCGGCGAGCCTGGGCATGCGCGTGCTGCGCGCGAAGACCGTACGGGATCTGCGGGCGGCGCTCGCGGAGGCCCGGGCGGCCGACACTCCCACATGTGTCTACGTCGAGACGGAAACGGCAGACACAGTGTCGGGCCCGCCGCCGGCGCAGGCCTGGTGGGATGTACCTGTGGCCGAAACCGCGACCCGACCCTCCGCGGTGAAGGCACGTGAGCTGTACGAACGGCACGTCTCCACCCGACGCCGCCATCTGTGAAGGAGCACTCGGTCATGACGAAGATCGTCAACCACTGGATCGGCGGCAAGCCCGTCGAAGGCGCGTCGGGTACGTACGGGCCGGTCACCGACCCCGCTACCGGCGCGGTCACCACGAAGGTCGCGTTCGCCTCCGTCGAGGAGGTGGACGCGGCGGTCGCCGCCGCCAAGGACGCCTACGCGACCTGGGGCCAGTCCTCGCTCGCCAAGCGGACGGAGATCCTCTTCCGCTTCCGCGCCCTGCTGGACGCGAACCGCGACGCCATCGCCGAGCTGATCACCGCCGAGCACGGCAAGGTGCACAGCGACGCGCTCGGCGAGGTCGCGCGCGGCCTGGAGATCGTGGACCTCGCCTGCGGCATCAACGTGCAGCTGAAGGGCGAGCTGTCGACGCAGGTCGCGAGCCGCGTGGACGTCTCGTCCATCCGCCAGCCCCTGGGAGTCGTGGCCGGCATCACGCCGTTCAACTTCCCGGCGATGGTGCCGATGTGGATGTTCCCGATGGCCATCGCGTGCGGCAACACGTTCGTGCTGAAGCCGTCCGAGAAGGACCCGTCGGCGTCGCTGAAGATCGCTGAGCTGCTCGCGGAAGCCGGACTGCCGGACGGTGTCTTCAACGTCGTCCACGGCGACAAGGTGGCCGTCGACCGCCTCCTGGAGCACCCGGACGTCAAGGCCGTCTCCTTCGTCGGCTCGACCCCGATCGCCCGCCACATCCACACCACCGCCTCGGCGAACCACAAGCGCGTCCAGGCCCTGGGCGGCGCCAAGAACCACATGCTGGTCCTCCCGGACGCCGACCTGGACGCGGCGGCGGACGCTGCGGTGAGCGCGGCCTACGGCTCGGCCGGCGAGCGCTGCATGGCCATCTCGGCCGTGGTCGCGGTCGGCGCGATCGGCGACGAGCTGGTCGACAAGATCCGCGAGCGCGCCGAGAAGATCAAGATCGGCCCCGGCAACGACCCGACGTCCGAGATGGGCCCGCTGATCACCGCCGTCCACCGCGACAAGGTGGCCTCCTACGTGGAGGGCGCGGCGGCCGAGGGTGCCGAGGTCGTCCTGGACGGCACCGGTTACACGGTCGACGGCTTCGAGGACGGCCACTGGATCGGCATCTCGCTCCTCGACAAGGTGCCCACCACCGCCAAGGCCTACCAGGACGAGATCTTCGGCCCGGTGCTGTGCGTGCTGCGCGTCGACACGTACGACGAGGGCGTGGCCCTCATCAACAGCTCGCCGTTCGGCAACGGCACCGCGATCTTCACCCGGGACGGCGGCGCCGCCCGCCGCTTCCAGATGGAGATCGAGGCCGGCATGGTCGGCGTGAACGTCCCGATCCCGGTCCCCGTCGGCTACCACAGCTTCGGTGGCTGGAAGGACTCCCTCTTCGGCGACCACCACATCTACGGCAACGACGGCACCCACTTCTACACCCGAGGCAAGGTCGTCACCACCCGCTGGCCCGACCCGGCAGACGCCCCGTCGGGCGTCGACCTGGGCTTCCCGCGTAACCACTGAGAGTGACGCAGGTCCTCGTACGGTGAGGTCCCCGCCTACGGGGCGGGCCTGTCGGCGGGGCGGCCTCCACCCCGGCTGCGGGCCCGCGCGGCGGCCGCCCGGCACGTCGGGCACGGCCGCCGCACGCCGGCCTGTATCGAGAGGGTGCCAAGCGCCTGCTGAAGTGCCAGTTCCACGGCGGCCGGGACGAACAGCGTGCCGGTGCCGTCGGGCGGGACCAGCCAGCGCAGGCGCCCGGCCGCCCGATGCGGCGCGGGCACCGTGATCCACGCGTCCTTGCCCAGATAGCGAATGTCCGAGCCGATCCAGCGGCTCTTGGGATCCGGTGGCAGGAAGAAGCCCACCCGGCGGGCGGCGGTGTCGGCGAGTACGGGACCGGGCATCTGCGGAATGCACAGCAGGGTGTCGAGGGCCAGCACACCCAGCTCCTCCGGCATGCTCAGCACGTCCCAGAACCGTCCGCAGGCCAGCACCGCGATCCCGGACTCCCCTCGCCACTGCCTCTTGCAGGCTCGCGGGTTGGTCGCCGCGGCGGCCAGCCATTCCATTGCCCGTTTCGGGGTTCTCTGCATCGATTTCCTCCGGGATCCGGTCGCCGGCTCGGGCGACGCACTTCTCCCTCGCCCGCCAGGGGTGGTGGCCCTGACAGCTCATGATCGTGGGCGTCCCGCTTCGGTGGAAGGGGTGGCGAACCATGGCGAATACCTCCAGAATGTTCGCTTCTGGAAAGGATGTTCCCTTGGTGTCGGAGAGTTCCTCAAGGTCCTGCCCGCGGCCCGGGCGGCCCGGCGGGGCACCCGGCGGATCCTGGTCAATTCCGTGGTGCGCGATTCACCTACCCGCCCGTCCGGCTGATGCGCTGCCTCCCTGAGGAGTTCCGCCCTTTGCCTCCGCGATGGGCGAGCGCGACAGGAGGGTGCCCGGCTCGGCAGGCAGGAACCAGGGCGGCCGACGCTTCCGGCGGGCAGGCAAAGCCGAAAACGGCGTCCCACAAACGAGATGACGTCATGATCGAGCCGGTTTTCCAGGCCTCGAATCGGAACTCTCTACCCGCCGCCCGAGCCCTGCCGGCACACTCGACCCGATCAAGGCCCGCACCCTCCCGAAAGCTCCCGCTCGTGCGGTGTGTCGAGCACCACGAGATCGCAGAACGCCTCCACTGAATTCACTGACAAGTCTGTTGATAGGAAATCGCGAACCGACGGCACGTCTTCACAGATTGCGCTGGCTTACTTGGACGACGACGAGGCGTCGCGATGCCGCCGGGCGGCCTTGCGGGGGGGACGGGTCAGCGTGATCTGGCGCACCAGTTGGTGGAAGCAGGTCAGTGCGGCGACCGCAGGGAGTGCCGCAGCTGCGATGTCGGGAAGGGTCCTCGGCGCCTGGATGACGCACAGAGCCATGGCCACGGCCGAGAAGAACATCACGATGCACCACGAGTGTGCGGCGCGGCGCCGGTGCAGAGCGGCCCGCAGAACCGAGAGGGAGGAGACCATCCAGGGCCCGTACACCAGCAGCGGCCACCAGCGGTCCGCAACGGAGTGGGCGGGGACCTCGGTCGCCACCTCGCGCAACGGGTCGTAGGCGACGATTCCGCTGAACACACTGACCATGGCGACGACGACGCTGGCCAACGAGGCGACCAGGAAGCTGACCGTCTGCATCCTCGACAGCAGCATCTTGGGCGTGCGAACCCGCCGGTGCCCCGGGCGACGCGGGCGCATGGCCGACCCCTCGGGGCTGAACACCGGCTCCTGCTCCGGCAGGAAGCCGTCCTCGTACAGGGGACCCTCGGCCAACTGCTGCTCGGCGGTCTGGGCCTGCAGGAGGTAGGCCAACTCCTCGGCGGGGTCCCAGTTCGCCGTGAGGTGAAGTTTGTCCGGGGCCCATGCCTCTCTGACGGGCACCGTACGGGCGGCGTGACGGCTCGAGTTCGTCCACGCGTCGTACAGGTTCTCGCCGACGTGGCCGTTGCGGGAGGCAGAGGAAGGCTGTCTTTCATGCATGGTTGTTCCGCCGGGGCCGCGTATCGGGTACGGCAGAGAACTCGGTGGTGTCCGAGAGGCGGGTGAAGTCGCCCTGGATCCGGCTCATCGCCAGCAGGAAGTCGTCCAGCAGCTCCGAGGTGTACCTGAGCTCCACACGCTCCCTGCCGCGCTGGAGGACCGCGCCCGCCTCCGGAGCGGAGGACACCGGGGCCGGCATGAATGTCCACTCCCCGAGCTGTGAGGCGGGGGTCCTGGCGCCGTATGAATACCCGTCCGCGGGTGCCGTGGGGAGTTGCGCTTTCGTCATACACCCCACAACGAATTCATTTGTGACCCAGGTGCGAGGCATTCGAGTGAAATACGGCACGCGCTCGGGCGAATTCGTGCCTCGGCGCTGTAATTCTGTTTCGATCGTGCGATTTTCGGCGGTTCCGGTGTGACCATGCGGTGATGAGTTGGGATTCGACCAGAAAATAGGCTTGCAGGCGCCCGGGGCGGGCGCGGACCGCGTCGGCAGAGGGAGGGGGCGTGCGTCGTCGTACCACGCACGCGGTACGGGTTAGCAGTCCCGTACGCCCGTGGGAGGGGGAGCGGTTCCGCCTGGGGACTGCATCGGCTGTCCGTGGCGACCCGTACCGTTGACGCATGGATCTTCGACTTCCCGGACCGCGGACGCTGCGGCGGAGGCCACGACGGTTGGCCGCCGCCGCAGCCGCCGTGGTCGTGCTCGGCGGTGCCGGCACGTGGCGGGCCGTCGCCTCCGACGGCGCGCCCCCGCCCGTGCACCGCACCGACCGGGTCATGGCAGTGGGCGACGGGGTGCGCCTCGACACGTCGTACATCACAGCCGGTGAGGGCGGTCGCCGCCCCGCCGTCCTGCTGGCACACGGCTTCGGCGGCAGCAAGGCCGACGTCCAGCAGCAGGCCGAGGACCTGGCCAGGGACGGATACGCGGTGCTGACATGGTCGGCGCGGAGCTTCGGGAAGTCCACCGGGAAGATAGGGCTGAACGACCCCGACGGCGAGGTCGCCGACGTGTCGAAGCTGATCGACTGGCTGGCGAAACAGCCCGAGGTGCAGCTCGACAAGGCCGACGACCCGCGTGTGGGCATGGCCGGCAACTCGTACGGCGGCGCGATCTCCCTGCTGGCCGCCGGGTACGACCACCGGGTGGACGCCATCGCCCCGGCCATCACCTACTGGAACCTCGCGGACGCGCTGTTTCCGAACGGCGTCTTCAAGAAGCTGTGGAGCGGCATCTTTGTCAACTCCGGTGGCGGCTGCGACCGGTTCGAGGCGCAGCTGTGCCGGATGTACGACCGGGTCGCCGAGTCCGGCACGCCGGACGCCGAGGCGCGCAACCTTCTTCAGGAGCGCTCGCCGTCCGCCGTCGGGGACCGCATCAAGGTGCCCACGCTCATCACGCAGGGCCAGACGGACTCCCTCTTCCCGCTCGGCCAGGCCGACGCGGCAGCGAAGGCGATCCGGGCCAACGGCGCGCCGGTCGACGTCGACTGGATCGCGGGCGGGCACGACGGCGGCGACATGGAGACCAGCCGTGTCCAGGCACGCGTGCGCTCGTGGTTCGATCGCTACCTCAAGGACGACAAGGGTGTCGACACCGGGCCGGCCTTCCGGATCACTCGCACCGGAGGCGTCGACTCCACCGACGGCGCCGCGCAGTTGAGGGGAGCGAGCGGAGACAGGTATCCGGGACTGGGGAACGGACAGCAGCCGGTCGCCCTGACCGGACGCGAGCAGAGCTTCGTCAACCCTGCGGGCGCGACCCCGCCCGCCGTCTCCGCCCTGCCCGGCCTCGGCGGCGCAGGTGGCCTCGCCCAGCTGTCCTCGCTGGGGGTCGGAGTGTCACTGGACTTCCCCGGCCAGTACGCCCGCTTCGAGTCGGCGCCCATGACCCGTGACCTCCGGATCACCGGCTCCCCGACGGTCACCGTCCATGTGCGCTCGACCAGCGACGTCGCCGTGCTCTTCGGGAAGGTGTACGACGTCGGCCCGGGAGCGGCCCAGCCGGTGCTGCCCTCGCAGCTGGTCGCACCCGTCCGGGTCGAGGGCGCCAAGGCCGGCAAGGACGTGACGTTCACGCTGCCCGCCGTCGATCACGAGGTGGAGAAGGGCCACCGTCTGCACCTGGTCCTGGCCTCCACGGACCTCGGCTACGCCTCACCGGTCGCCCCGGCGACGTACACCGTGGCCCTGAAGGGCGACCTGAAGGTGCCGACCGCACCCGGTGTGACGACCACGGCCGCACCGCTGCCCGGGTGGGTGTGGTGGCTGCCGCTCGTGGGCGCCGTGCTCGCGCTGACGCTGCTGCTGACCGGCCGCCGCGGCACGGCGACGCCGGCCCCCGACCCGCGGCTGGCCGAGGTCCCCCTCCAGATCACGGACCTGAGCAAGCGGTACGCGGGGTCGGCGGACCGTTACGCGGTGCAGAACCTGTCCTTCCGAGTGGAGAAGGGCCAGGTCCTGGGCCTGCTGGGGCCGAACGGCGCCGGCAAGACCACGACCCTGCGCATGCTGATGGGTCTGATCACACCGGACGGCGGCGAGACCCGGATCTTCGGCCACGCGATCCGCCCAGGCGCCCCGGTGCTGTCGAGGGTCGGCTCCTTCGTCGAGGGCGCCGGTTTCCTCCCGCACCTGACCGGACGCGAGAACCTGGAGCTGTACTGGCGGGCGACCGGCCGTCCCACGGAGGACGCGCACCTGGACGAGGCGCTGGAGATCGCAGGTCTGGGGGACGCGCTGGAGCGTCCCGTGCGCACCTACTCCCAAGGCATGCGCCAACGGCTCGCCATCGCCCAGGCCATGCTGGGCCTGCCGGACCTGCTCATCCTCGACGAACCCACCAACGGCCTCGACCCGCCCCAGATCCGCGAGATGCGCGAGGTTATGATCGGGTACGCGGCCGCCGGCCGCACGGTGATCGTCTCCAGCCATCTGCTGGCCGAGGTCGAGCAGACCTGCACCCATCTCTTGGTGATGGACCGGGGCCGGCTCGTGCAGGCAGGCCCGGTTGGGGAGATCGTCGGCTCCGGCGACACCCTGCTCGTCGGCACCTCCGAGCCGGTGGAGGAGCCGGTCGTCGAGAAGATCGCCGCCCTGCCGGGCGTAAGCTCCGCAGTCCGCACTGACGACGGCCTCCTGGTCCGGCTCGAGGCCGAGGGCAGTGCCCAGGGCCTGGTCGCCGAACTCGTCCGGCTCGAGGTGCCCGTCCAGTCGGTCGGACCGCACCGCGGTCTCGAGGACGCCTTCCTCACCTTGATCGGAGGTTCGGCATGAGCACGCTCACCGAGGTCGCCTCCGGTTACCAGGCAGGCCGTACGCTGCCGCTCCGCGTCGAACTGGTCCGCCAGCTCAAGCGCCGCCGCACGCTGGTCATGGGGGCCATCCTCGCCGTGCTGCCGTTCGTCCTGCTGATCGCCTTCGCGGTCGGCGGAGACCCGGACGAGCGGGGCAACCGGGTGACCCTGATGGACACGGCCACCGCGTCCGGCGCGAACTTCGCCGCGGTGAACCTGTTCGTGTCGGCGGGCTTCCTGCTCGTCATCCCGGTGGCCCTGTTCTGCGGGGACACGGTCGCCTCCGAGGCGAGCTGGTCCTCCCTGCGGTATCTGCTGGCGGCCCCCGTGCCGCGCGCCCGGCTGCTGTGGTCGAAGCTCGTCGTCGGGCTCGGCCTCAGCCTCGCCGCGATGATCCTGCTGCCGGTGATGGCGCTGGCCGTCGGCACCGCAGCCTACGGCTGGGGCTCGTTGGAGATCCCCACCGGCGGTTCCCTCGCCCCGGGCACGGCCGCCCAGCGGCTGGTGGTGGTCGTGGCGTTCATCTTCGTGTCCCAACTGGTCACCGCCGGGCTCGCGTTCTGGCTGTCGACCAAGACGGACGCCCCGCTCGGCGCGGTCGGCGGCGCGGTCGGTCTGACCATCGTCGGCAACGTCCTCGACGCCGTGACGGCCCTCGGCGACTGGCGTCACTTCCTGCCCGCGCACTGGCAGTTCGCCTGGGCGGACGCCATCCAGCCGAATGCCGAGTGGTCCGGCATGATCCAGGGCACGGCCGTTTCCATAACGTACGCCGTGGTGCTGTTCGCCCTGGCCTTCAGGGGCTTCGCCCGCAAGGACGTGGTGTCTTAGAGGTCGTTTTCATCTGCGGTGCGGTGATAGCTCCAGGTTTGATTAGCGCGGTCGTCGGGTGCTGATGAGGGTGCTGAACCGGTCGTGTTTGTCGGGGCGGATGGTGTGACGTGCGGGGTCGGAATCGGCTCGCGCCCGTCTCAACCCTGGACGCCCCTGTCTGGGCCGTGCTTCCGCAAGGCAGGATGCACGCCTGGGCGCACGCCCCCGACCGGCGGTACGTCCAGGTCATGGCGGAACGTCGCGCGTACCCGAGTGATCTGTCCGATGCCCGCTGGGAGTTGATCGAGCCGGTGCTGTCCGCCTGGCGCCTCGAACGCCGGCGTCGGGCCCTGGACTTCGGCCGGCCGCCCCGGCACGACCTGCGCGAGATCATGAACGCGATCCTGTATGTCGACCGCACCGGCTGCCAGTGGGCCTACCTCCCGCACGACTTTCCGCCCCACCAGACGGTCTACGGCTACGTCGCCAAATGACAGACCGACGGGATCTTCGCCCAGCTCAACGGCCTATTACGGGAGCTGGTGCGCCAGCAGGAGGGCAAACACCGGCACCCCTCCGCCTGCGTGATCGACGCCCAGAGCGTCAAGACCTCCACCTCCGTCCCCGCCAGGACGCAGGGCATCGACGCGGGCAAAAAGATCGTGGGCCGCAAGCGCAACATCATCACCGACACCCTCGGCCTGCTGCTCGCGGTGCTGGTCACCGCGGCCGGCGTCCAGGACTCCACCGCCGGCCGCCCCCTCCTGGAGCAGGCCGCCACCGACCACCCCACCCTGCGCAAGGTCTGGGCCGACGGCGGCTACCGCACGCACTTCGTCGAGCACGCCGCAGCCCTCGGCATCGACCTCGAAATCGCCCAACGCACCCCTGGGGCCAGGGGATTCACCCCCATCCCGAAACGCTGGACGGTCGAGCGGACCTACGGGTGGCTCATGCTGCACCGACGTCTGGCGCGCGACTACGAAACCCACCCACACCGCTCCGAAGCCATGATCCATCTCGCCATGACTGACCTGATGGCACGCCGCCTCACCGGTGAGAACACCGTCTCCTGGCGCGACCCGATATCACCGGACCAACTCCGCATCCCGGGATGAAACAACGGGAGAAAACGACCTCTCAGGTCAACGGAGGGTCACCCACCGGTCTCGACCGGCCATCAGTGGGGCCGTGTCGAATATTCATCCGCAACACCCCATGCCGCACGTTCCGGTACCCGGCTCCGTCACAGAGTCGGCGTCGACGCACCGGTCAACGGACCAAGGTGGCACGGACGGACCATGGACCGGTACCGGATTCGGGGGCTGCGCGTCGACGGCTGCGAAGACGGCCCCGGCTACACGGCCACCGCCCTCTGAGCCGTCCGCACCAGGCCGGAGCCGACGGCCACCTCGGCAATACGACCGTCCGCTGGCTCGCCCCCGGCACCCGCCGGCCGCACGAGGAGTCCGGTCAGGTGGAGACTGGCTCCCTCGAGGACTCCCTCTGGCACACGAACCCCCGCCTCCAGGTCACGGCTGTCGCCGCCAACTTCGCCGACGCCCTCCGCTCGTCGGACGACCACGGCGCCGTTCCTTGCCCGGCGCCCTCTGGCCTCGGCGAACTTCCGGTCCATCCGGATCCCCTTCGTCCTCGGCCAGAGGGCACTTCAGCTTTCCCGCTCAAGAGTTGGTCGCCGCCCCAGGTGAAACGCGGAGGCTAGGGTACGAGCCTGAGGAGCCTGTTGGGCGAACCGGTTCCGACGTTTCCCAGGACCCCGGTCGTGGCCCCGTTGACGAGACCACTGCGTACGGTCGCCGGACTGGCGGCGGGGTGCGAGGTGAGGTAGACGGCCGCAGCTCCCGCGACATGGGGGGCCGCCATCGAGGTGCCGGAGAGCGTGGCAGTCGCCGTGTCGCTGGTGTGCCAGCCTGCGGTGATCGATGAGCCGGGGGCGAACATGTCGAGCACGGAACCGTAGTTGGAGAAACTGGATCTGTAGTCGATCCAGTTGCTGGCTCCCACGGTGAGGGCACTACCCACCCGTGCGGGTGAGTAGTAGGCGGCATTCGCATTCGAGTTGCCGGCGGCCACCGCATAGGTGACACCGGAGGCGATGGAGTTCGTCACCGCGGTGTCCAGCGCCCTGCTGGCGGCGGCGCCCAGCGACATGTTGGCGACCGCGGGCCCGACGCGGCGCGTGGTGACCCAGTCGACGCCCGCGATGACGTTGGAGAGGGTGCCGGCCCCGCTGTTGTTCAGCACCCGTACCGACACGATCTTGGTGCGTTTGGCCACGCCGTACGTCCTGCCGGCGACCGTGGTGGCGACGTGGGTGCCGTGACCGTTGCCGTCGGAGGCGACGGCATCACGGCCGACGAAGTCGTAGCCGTACCTGGCACGCCCGGTGATCTCCGTGTGCGTGATGCGCACTCCCGTGTCGATCACGTACACGGTCGCGGAACTGCCCGCCGTATCCGGATAGGTGTACGTCCCGCTGAGCGGAAGGCGGGTCTGGTCGATCCGGTCCAGGCCCCATGGCGGGGCGATCTGGGTCGCGTCGAGGTGAACCTTCTGGTCCTGCTCGACGAACGCGACGGCCGGGTCCTCCGCCAAACTCCTCGCTCCGGAGGAGCCGACACGGATGGCGTAGCCATTGAGAGCGGCGTCGTAGGTGTGCTCCACCTTGGCGCCGTACTTGGCCGCCAGTAGTTGTCCTTCCGTCGATTTCGCCGCGAACCCGGCGGAATCCTTCAGTACGACGATGTAGCTGTTTCCGACGGAGTTGGAGGAACGCTCGTGCAGAATCCTTCCGGCGGCCGGGTTGGCTTTGGCGGGCAGGGCGGTACCGCACCCGATGGCGGCGGCCGCGGTCGCCGTGGCGATCGCCGCGACGATCCGCCGCCGGGTGGTGAACATCTCTCGCATCCTGAAGAGCCTTCCTCGGGGGAGTGACGTGTTCGCTAAAACTGCTGATCATAGGATGACCAGACGGTTCGTCACCGAAATGTCCCATCAGTGCTTTTCACCCTGGGGGACCACCAGCGACCCCGTACGAGTGGACTCTGTGCCGGAGCAGCATCCCGAGGGCTGGTCCGTGGCTGACCGACTGAGTGCGCGATGCCCATCAGCCAGGTGCGTGCTCCAGTCCTCGGCGGGAGGACGAGGTGTCATCGCAGGCGCACGAAGCCGGCCTGACGCCACTCGCACGCAGAACTTGCAACTGTCCGGACCTGCGAGCATCGCACCATCGGCGTCGCTGCCGCGCCGGTAGAGCACCAGCGCTTCCGGGATCACCGCCTCACTGTTCCCGATCGGGTGATGGACCTCGGGAATCCAGTCCAGCGGTCGGCACACCTCGCCGCGACGGCGGACGTCCGCACAGAGGCAAGGGTGGTCTCGGTCGCCGTCAGCGCGTGGCCAACCCGCAGCCGCACGGCCGTGCGATCGGACGCTCCCGGGGGCGCGAACGTCGGTCACCCGAGTGGCGGATCCGGTCAACAACAGGGCAGGGCGCCGTGTTGCGGGGCTCGTGCGAACTGTGGTCACATCTTCTCCGAATGGCGCTTAAGGGAAATTTTGGGCGCCGTGATTGAGAGGCCGACCGCCCAGGGCGGTCGGCCCGATTGACACCACTGGAGAACCAATGCCTCATCGCATGCTCCGTTCGGCGGCCACCATGCTGCTGGCTTCCGCGCCGCTCGTCGCCGCCGCGCCCGCGCAGGCCGCTCCCCAGCAGGCCTTCCCCTGCGGCGTCAGCTACAACAAGGTCAGCAACAACTTGACCACTGACGTCAGCGTCGGCGTTGCCTGTGAGCAGGAGCAGACCGTCGCTGTGCAGATCACCGAGGGCGACACCGTGCTCTTGAGCGTCGAGAAGACCGTTAAGGCCGGTACCGAACGGACCTTCACCGTCACCCTGCCCGGAAACCCGAAGGTCTGCGCCACGCTGAAGACCGACGATGCGAGCACCCAGATCGGCAACTGCTGACGGTACTTCCTCGTCGGCACCCGCCTGATGGACACTGTTGCCGCCGCCCATTCCGCGATCCGCAAGGTCTAGGTGGGACGGCGGCAACCGCCGTCTGGAGTGCCCCGGCATCGGTATCGACTTGGAAGCGGAGTCGAACTCCGTACGATCCACAAGGCCATCAGCGGCGAAGCCGCCCGTGCCCAGGTAAGTTGCCCGTGCCGAAGGTGGGAAAAAGGGCATACCGCCGGCTCCGGCACCTGCTGACAGTCACTGACAGTGTCAGACCAGCATCCCGGCCCGCACTCGCCCGCCCCGCAACAGCGCAGCGTCTCCGGCTCCCCGGACCAGCAGCCCGCAGTTGAGGCCGAAGACCTCGCACGTAGCCTCGCCTCTGGCGGTCACGTGAAGGTGCTCACCCGCCCCGAGCGAAGGCGTCCTGCTTCCGGGACTGTCGCACCGCGAGCAGGCGAGCAGGTCGATGTCCGGCGTCATCTCGGCCAGGGTCTCGCGCAGCACCCCGCGGACATGGTTCCGTGTTGTGTGTGATCTGCCGAGGCAAAGCGACCCGCTGGCGAGCAGCAGTTCCTCGGTCTTGTGCTGGTCCGGGTCACCGATGATCACAGCTTTGCCGCCGCCGTGATCGAGACCGGCCATGGCGTTCTTGTACGACATCCCGCGGGCGAGTTTCAGCGCGTCGGCGACGGCCTCCGCCTCGTTCGACCAGAGCCGCCACATTGCGGTAGCCGTCGCTGGTTTCGCCGAGCGGGAAGCGGCGACCCTGATGAACCATCCGCAAGCCCTCGGAGTCGACGTTCTCGACCCGATATCCGCGGGCAGGGCCTGTCAAACGAACGCCCTGGACGCCGCCTTGGCTCAGATCCCCGACGCTCACCGCCACGGCACCGGCTGCCGGCGTACGACCTCGTTCACATGTGCGCCGACATCGGCATCCCCATCAGTGCCCACAGCTCCCGGCCAAGGCGTTCCCCAACCACGTGCGCAACCTGCGCGGCCGGGGCGTCCGCACCTCCTTCTCCGTCGGATACGCCGTCACCGATCCGGTCCGCCGCGCGATCAGGGCCCTGCCCGAGCAGGTCTGGCACCCAGCACTGGAGCAGGACGGCACCCTTCGCGAAGGCGCCGAGGACGCCGAACTGACCGGCATGGTGGACCCTCACGACCACCCGGACGGCACCCGGATCATCGTGCGGTGCGAGCGCCCGCACCCCGGCGCCCAGCGGTCCCTGCGCGAGCTGGACGAGGGTCTGCGCTACCAGGTCTTCCTCACTGACACCCCTACGGGGCTCCCCGCAGCGCCTGGAGGTCCGCCACCGCGCACATGCCCGCGTCGGGGAACGCATCCGCTGCGGCACGAGCACCGGCTTCGGCCGATTCCCTCCCGCCACTTCCGGATCGACACGGCCTGGCTCGAGCTCGCGCTGACCGCCCTCGACCTGCTCGCCTGGACGGTCTGCTGCTACTGGAGGGCGAGTTGGGCACCGCCGAACCCAAGAGCTCCGCTACCGGCTGCTGCACGCAGCCGTCGGCCTCACAGCCCTGCCCCGGCCGGCCACCTGACGCGCGGCACCGTCACCTGTCCGTAGCTGACCCAAGGAACCCTGGAGCACCCGATCCACAGCCTCGGAGGCTGCCAACTTCCTCTGTTGGCACAGTGTTTGGCCTTGCCGGAGCACCAGCACCACGGATCTTTGCGTTGCCGGCGGCGATTGGGTCGCAGCTCGAGGCACCTCGGCCGATGAGGCGACCACCGAACGCGCCCCATCGAGTGGGCATTCGGTCGGTGGTTCGAAATGAAACGCTGATTCAACTCTGTTGCGCAGCCGGTGTTGCATTACTTCACAGGGGACGGATGCGGCGTGACTTGGAGATTCCGCACTTCGTATTACCTGCCCCAGGGGGCCATGTGGATGAAGTTCCGGAGCCACAGGCATTCCAAGTGGTGCCTGCTTCGGCGTTGAGGCAATATCGGTTTCGTTCTTCCAACCGGGAAGAGACAGAACGGAGATATCCGAATGCGCAAGACCATGAAGCTGGGTGCTGCGTCGACTCTCGCAGCGGTGGCCATCATCGCGGGTTCCGCCTCGGGCGCCAGCGCCGTCGAGGACGTGCACGGGGGCGACGAGCCCGGCATCGTCATCGTGAACGAGAACGAGAACACGAACAGCAACACCAACACCAACACGGCCACGGCCACCGCCTCGGTCACCCTTCCGGCCCCGGCCCCGGCCCCGGCCCCGGCCCCGGCCCCGGCGCCGGCGGCGGCCGCCGGTCAGCAGGCCGGCAGTGCCACCATCCTGGGCCTCCTCGGCCTCGGCCTGTAATCGTTCGAGCCCAGTTCGGCGGTCACCCGATTCTCTTGGGATCGTGACCCGACCTGTAAGCGTCTTTTCCTGACGGGCGGATGAGGTAGCATCCTCATCCGCCCGGGGGAGAGGCACTCCGCTCGAGCGGCCGCAAGTATACGGCGAATGCGCGGCATCGAGCCGCGCATTTCGCTGCTCGGCGCGCCGGAGTAGTGACGGGGTGGGCTGAGCCCGCTGAAGCCAGGTTGCGCCGTGCCGTAACGCCGGTGCTTCACCTGGGTAGCGTACGCGTGTTGCGGGTTCTGCACGCCGCGATCACATCTTCCCGAAGGATGCCTAAAGAATATTTCGGTGCCAAGAGTCAAGGGGTCGACCGCTTATGGCGGTCGGCCCCTATTGATATCCAGGAGGGCGGATTGGAGTACTGACTGTTGACCGACGTATTCGGGCTGGAGTTCGAAAATGAATGGTGATTCACCCCCGCTTCCCGGCCCGTCATTCACTGCTCTATTGGGTGGCCGGCCGGGTGTGGTCTGCATGCCCGGTAATTAATATCACCTGTTTGCAGGGCCGTATGGATGAAGCTTTGGGCCGTTGGAGTGTTCCAAGTTGCGTGGCATTCGGTGTCGAGGCAATATCGATTTCGTTCTTCCAGCAGGGAAGATCCAGAACGGAGATATCACATGCGCAAGTCCATGAAGCTGGGTGCGTCGACCCTCGCGGCGGTGGCCCTCCTGGCGGGTTCCGCCGCGGCTGCCAGCGCCTGCGAGGATGGGGACAACGGCGACGACGGCGGCGTTGTCATCGTCAACGAGAACACCAACACCAACACCAACACCAACACCAATGGCAACACGGCCACGGCCACGGCCACGGTCACGCTCCCCGCAGGGTTCCTCGGCTGAAGAACCTGAGCCCTCTGGGTCCGGTTTCGGGCCTATCTCGTCGATTCCCTCGGGGGATCGCGGTCCGAGTAGGAAAGCGTCTTTCTCTGACGCGGGGCTGAGGTGACATCCCCTCGTCCGCCGAGGGAGAGGCGCTTTCTGTTTCTCCAGGAATTGATCACCATGACGTCACGTCACTGGCGATCATGGCGGTCGCTGATCGAGAGTCGGCGTCATGCCAGGAGCGGCCATCCATTCCGATGGCCGCTCTTTCTTTTCCGTGTTCGGTGAACTTGGTCAAGGTGTTCGAGCGGGTGTGGGTGCGGCAGGGCGGCGCAGTCGGCAAGTCATCCCGAATATCGTCCGATCAGCGCAATGCATTTCAGTCGCCATACAGGGCTGTTCGGCTCAAATTCAATGACTGCTCACCCGGAAGAGTGTCACCTGCTTGATGGATGGTTTCCTGTCGATGCAATATCGGTTTCACCCAGGGGGATGTGAGTCGCATCGCGCCTCGGAGGGAATATGATTGATACGATCATCCTGCCGCGTTGTCCGGAAACCGGGAAAGCCTCTTTCCGTACCGAATCAGAGGCGAGGATCTGGCTGATCAAGCAGCCGCTGTTGGAAAAAATTCCCGACCGTATCTACCGATGCTCGGACTGTCGTTACTGGCACTTCACCGGGTCCCATCACTGGACCAGCCAGAAGATCCAGCAGAGGCGGAACCACGGGAGGCGGGAAGCCGTCTCGGGTCGCAGCCGTAAGGAGAGGAGAAAGCGCTGACGTGAGAGAGACTGGCGTCGATGCTGCGGTGCGACCTGTTGCGGAAATCCCACTGGATTCCGGCCTGTGGCACCGGTCGGCCTGAGACCTGTTCCCTGGATCCAGGACCGGCTTTTCCCCTTTCTTCGAAGAGGAAGACGACTAGATTGCGAAAGAACCTGAGTAGGGGAATGGTCGTGGCTGCCGCCGCGACGAGCATCCTGCCCTTGTACGGCATCACGGCGTTCGCGGACACGCAAGCCGAGGTGTCCGTCAGCGCCCCTGACAAGTCCAACGACGTGAGTGCCGCGACTGACCCGTCCTTCGGGAACTCCTTCACCAGCGGCCCGAACTCGCGTGGATTGTCGGGCGTCCCGCACGACGCCGCCCACAGCGATGACCGCCGGCCCGGCGGTCTTGACGGCGACACCGGCCACGTCGATGTCGCTGTGCTCGGTTCCGGCCCTGAGGGTGGGTACGGCGAGGACCCCGGTGATGGTGGGGCCTCGGAGGTGCCGGGAGGCTACGGCGAGGACGCCGGTGACGGCGAGGACCGTGGTGATGGGGACGCCTCGGAGGCGCCGGGAGGCTACGGCGAGGACGCCGGTGACGGCGAGGACCCCGGTGACGGAGACGCCTCGGAGGCGCCGGGTGGGTACGGCGAGAAGCCCGGTGGCTCGGAGGCGCCGGGTGGGTACGGCGAGGACCCCGGTGGCTCGGAGACGCCGGGTGGGTACGGCGAGGACCCCGGTGGCTCGCAGACGCCGGGTGGGTACGGCGAGGACCCCGGTGGCTCGGAGACGCCGGGAGGCTACGGCGACACACCGTCCACGGAGCCTCCCACCACCACGCCGCCCACGTCCCCGCCTCCCACCACTCCGCCGACCAAGCAGCCGCCCACGTGGTCACCACCGACCGACGGGCACCCCAAGCCCCCGGCCTCGCCACCGGCGGAACCGCCCCACCTCCCCGAGACCGGCCTCGACAAGCAGGCCATCGCGGCCTCGGGGGCCGCGGCGCGCTGCTGTTGACGAGCGGCGTGATCCTGTACCGACGAGGCCGGGCCGCGTCCCGTCGGTAGTGCTCTGCACCGGGTGCCGGACGTGCCGCGTCCGGCACCCGAGTGCTTTCCCGGTCCCGAGGGCCCTCCATGCTCCGGTCGCGCGTCGCGATTCCGGCCCGGCCGCAGGGACCACACGGCCGCGGGCCCTTCCGTGGCGAAAGGGATCGAGGGCCGGCGGATTCACTTTGTTTTCCTCGGTCACGACTCACTCGTGCGGGTGGTCAGGGCCTGCCAAGGCAGAGGACTCAGTCGGTAGTACGGGCACACATATGACTGATCAATGGAGTGGATTCGGATAAAGGGTGGCGGTCCGGGCGGTTCGGCTGCTGTCGATGTGCGGAGAAAGGAGCTGCCATGGCCGCTCAGCAACGGAGTCGCAGAAGATGGCCTCTGTACGTCGCGGCCGGGTTTCTCGCGTTGGCCGCCCTGGTACCGGGACACGCCGTGGACGCCTCGGCCCAGAAGGCCGCCCAGACGCCTGTGCCGACAGCCACCGTCCTCCCGCCCGCACCGCCCGTGCCGGCTGTACCGCTCGCCCCGCAACCCGCCTTCGGCGCCTACCTCCACTACGGCTCGCTCGGCGTGGCCCGTATGGCAGGGCTCAGCCGGTGGCTGAACGGGGCCCAACTGCGGGTGGGACACACCTACCTGCCAGGTGACCTCTGGAGCAACATCGAGGGCGAGCCCCGCTTCCTGGATGTCTGGGCGGCCTGGCGTCGGGAGAGGGCGGACCGGATGTTCGTCCTCAACGTGCCCATGATGGAACGCAATGAGGAGGGCGTGTCCGATGCCGAGGCGCGTGCGCTGCTGCGGCGGGGCGCGGCCGGGGAGTTCGATGGGCACTACCGCCGTCTGGCCGAGCGGCTGGTCGCCCTGGGGGTACCGGACACGGTGCTCGTGCTCGGGTGGGAGATGAACGGCATCACGTACACCCATCGGTGCGGGCCGGACCCGGAGGCCTGGAAGACATACTGGAACAGAATCGTCACCGTCATGCGTTCGGTGGCGGGGCAGCAGTTCCGGTTCGACTTCACACCGAGTCGCGGGCGCGACGACATTCCCTGGACGCAGTGCTATCCCGGGGACACCACGGTTGACATCATCGGGATGGATACGTACGACCAGCCGCGGGGAATGTCCTTCGACGGACAGGTGACCGAGCCGTACGGACTGCAGGAACACGTGGACTTCGCGAAAGAACGCGGCAAGCCCATCTCGTATCCGGAATGGGGCCTGTTCCGCAACGGCGACAACGCGGAGTACATGCGGCGCATGCTCGCCTGGATCGACGAGCACAAGCCGCTGTACAACACGATCACCGACTACTGCCCGCACGGCGTGTGGCAGTGCCGGCGGAATTCACAGGCGGCCGAGGTGTACCGGTCCGCGCTCTCCGGCCCCACTGGGCCCCTGCCGCTGCCGACGCCACAGCTCGCACCGGTGTCTCCGCCGCACCCGAACTGCTCGCCACTGGACCTGGATGACTGGCTCGGGTCCTGGCTCGGAGGGAAGGTCTGCATCCGCTCCGACTGGTGGTCACGCATCTGGTGACCCCGCCGGCCCGAAAGGGCAGCGGGAGGCTCAGCTCCTGGCGCCGCCCTGCTCCTTGTACCGGTGCACGAGTTCCCTGCCATGGTTGCGTGCGGCTACCGAGCAGGCGACCACCGACAGCAGCGGGCCGGTGCGTCGCCGGGCCAGCAGCAACCGCTGGTTGACCACGGGCTCGGGGCGCCAGCGGTGCTTGTACGGCTCGTCGCCGCGCAGCAGGCTCAGCGCGCCGCACCCACCGGTGACGGTGCCCTGGGCACAGGCGTCCAGCAGCATCACGGCGATGTCCGCCTTCCGTTCGCGCAGCAGCGGATGGACGCCGTACAGATAGCAGCCCGCCAGGCGCGGAGCCAGCAGGGTGAGGTCCACGGCCACCACCTCGCCGTCCAGCAGGAACTCGGTGACCACGGCGTCACCCGAGCGCACCAATGGGCCGACCGCGCGCACGAGGTGCGTGGCGAACCGCTCCCGAAGATGCTCCGGAGTCACACGGCGGTTCTGCCACTGCAGCCGATGCAGGGCGAGGAGCCGCCGCAGCGCCGCGCCCACCTCGCCGGGGGGCGCGGTCCGGCGGGTCACGCCCATTGCGGTCAGTTTGCGCAACTGGGCCCGCGCCCGCCGGGCTTTCACCCCGGGCAGTCGGGCCATCAACTCCTCCATCGGTACGGCGGGCAGTTCCAGGCAGAGTGAATCGCGCAAGCGGAGGCGAGGCCCGCGCCAATGCTCGTAGACGCGTTCGACCGCGCTGCCGGGCCTCACCTCGCGGAAGTCGATCAGCGCGGTGCAGGCGGCCGTCCACAGCGCATCGGCGAGCGAGGCCGCCGCAGGGCCGGCATGTTCGTCGTCGAGCAGCACGTCCCCGAAGTCGGAGATGGCCCCGCCCAGCGGGACGAGCCGGGGCAAGGACCGCCCGACCCGCATCAGCGGTGCGGCCGCACGGAGTTCTCCCCGCTCTCCGGGGGCCCCGCTGTCGCGCACCAGCACCAGCCGCAGCCGGCCGGGTCTGCCGTACGAGGTCCACCAGGAGTGCAGCCAGGCGTGGCTCTGGAACGGGGTCGCCGCAGCGCACCTTCGGTACAGCCGTCCCCAGGCCGGGCCGAGCGCCGCGAACTCCCGCTCGTCTGTGCACAGCTCCACCCTCAGCGTGTCACCGCGGGCCTGCAGCACCCCACTCACGGCTGTCCCTGGGTGTCGGCTGCGGTGGCCGGGCCGGGCACGACGGCCGGGGGTGCGCTGTCGACGGGGGTCCGGCGCGGGCGGACCAGCAGCGCGAGGCCGCCGAGCAGGCCGCCCGCGCTCGCGCCCACCAGGACGGTCAGAACCGGTGACGCCGAGGACGGTTCGGTGGGTCTGACGGCTCGGGAGAACTGCTGGAGTTCGACGTGCGTGGCGTCCTTGGCGCGGTCGGCGTGCCGCGTCAGCGCGCGGGTGACCGCGTTGGCCATGTCGACGGCGAGGTCGGGGCGTGCGGCGGTGGCCGTCACGGCGACCATGGGGGCGTCCGGGGAGGTCGCCGTCCGCACGTTCTCGAGCAGCGTCCGCATCGGTACGCCCGCCCCCGCCCGGGCCTCCCCGAGCACCGCGAGCTGCGTGGCGACGCGGCCGTACGCCTGGGCGAAGCCGAGCGCAGCCTGGGGATCCGATTTCTCGGTCGGAACGGCCACGACGTACGCCGTGGCCGAGTAGGCGGACGGTGCGAGGGCGCCGTACGTGCCACCGGCCAGGGCACCGGCGAGGGTGCCGGCCGCGAGCAGGGACCACGGTGGCAGCGCTCGCAGGCGCCTGCGAGCGGGGTGCCGACGGACCGGCTTCGCCGAGGTCGCCGGGGTCGTCAGGGGCTCGGTGTCGGAGGTCATCAGGGAGTCACTTCCAGGGGCGACGGAGACGAGCAGGAGACGGCGGCCGCGTACACGTCCATGAGCAGTGCGGCGGTGCGCGTGATGCAGTAGTGGCGGGCGGCGGCGGAGATCGGGCGGCTCGGCGGGGGATACCGCCCGGCCTCGCCCAGGGCGCGGGCGAACGCGTCCGCACCGCCCCGCACCCGGCGGGCCCCGGCGGCCAGGCGCGGCGGAAGATCCTCGACGGCCGGACAGGAGCTGTACAGCACCGGCAGCCCCGCCGCCAGACCCTCCACGACGGCGAGCCCGAAGGACTCCTCCGGGCTCGGCGAGGCGAGCACATCCATGGCCGAGGTCAACGACGGCAGATCGAGGCCGCCGGTACCGTCGAGGTCGTAGGGCCGTTCGCCGGTGAACAGCACCCGGTCGGTCACACCGGCCTGCTGGGCGGTCCGCCGCAGCATGTTCTCCTCCGGGCCACCGCCGACCAGCAGGAGCCTGTGATCGCGGGGCAGGTGAGCCAGTGCGCCGATCAGGACGTCGAACCGCTTGCCCGTGGTCAGCCGGCCGATGCCGCCGATGACGTGCGCGCCCTCCGGCAGCCCGAGTCGGTGGCGAGTGCGTTCGCGGCTGACCGGGTCGAAGCGGAAGCGGGCCACGTCGACGCCGTTGGGCACGATCTCGATGCGCTGCTCGGGTACACCCCACAGCCGGAGCCGGTCGGCCACCGTGGGCGAGACCGCGACCGTGGCGCGGCCCAGCCGCTCGCTGGCCAGGTACAGCGCGCGCACGCCGGCAGTCAGGGCGCGGCCCTCCAGTTGGGTGCCGCCGAGGGAGTGTTCGGTGGCCACCAGGGCTCGGACGCCCGCCAGGCGCGCGGCGATCCTCCCGTACACGCCGGCCCGGTAGAGGTGGGTGTGGACGAGGTCGTAGCCGCCGGACCGGATCAGGCGGACCAGACGGGGCAGGGCGGACAGATCGCGGTTGTTGGTCATACCCAGGTGGATGACACGGACGCCGTCCGCCCTCAGCCCCTCGGCGACTGCCCCGGGGTTGGTGAGCGTCACGACGTCGCAGTCGACGGGCAGGTGTCGCAGCAGCAGCCGGAGTTGCTGTTCGGCACCGCCTACGCCGAGTCCGGTGATGATGTGCAGGGCCTTCAACCCGGGCATCGCGCAGACTCACACTCCTTCGACGGGGCGGCGGCGCAGCAGGTGCTTCAGGCGCAGCCGCCAGGGGGTGTCCCGTTCGCCGACGTGGACGCGGGGGATGGCGAGCGGACAGGACAGGTCGCCGGGGTCGGTGGCGCAGGCGTATCTGTAGCCCGCCTCCCGTACGGCGTCGACGGCGCGGCGGTCGACCAGTCCGTACGGGTAGCAGAAGCCGTGGATGTCAGCACCGACCAGTTCGCAGAGCGCTGTTCTGCTGTCCTTCACCTCGGCGCGGAGCAGGGCGTCGTCGGCCCGGGTCAGGTCCACATGCGTGAGGCCGTGCGAGCCGATCTCGACGCCCTGGGCGGCGGCATGCCGGATGCCTTCCGCCGACAGCAGCGGCTTGCGCGGGCCGCACGGGTCCCAGGCGTTCTCGCCGCCCAGCCTGCCCGGCAGTACGAAGAGGGTGGCGCCGCAGTCGTGGCGCCGCAGCAGCGGCAGGGCGTGCGTGAGGAAGTCGGCGTACCCGTCGTCGAAGGTCAGCCCCACCAGATCCTGTCCCTCTCCCCGGGCGCGCGCGGCGAGCAGCTCGTGGACGCCGGCGCCGCGCAGGCCCCGGCGGCGGAGCCAGCCGAGCTGCCGGTCCAGACGGCCGGGTGAGACGGTGACGCGGTACGGGTCGTGGGAACAGTCGCCCACGGAGTGGTACATCGCCACCCAGGGGGGCGGGCCCGGTCTGCGCCGGGGGGTGATGGGTCCGGGGGCGGCCAAAGGACTGCGGTCAGCGGGATCGAGCACGCGAAAGCCTCCGGGCAGCGGTGTGGAGTGCGGGTGCGAGGCGCTGCTCGCCCGGCATCCGGGCGAGCAGGAAGAAGACGACGGTCACGGCTGTGCCGCCGGCTGCGAGCCCGAGGACGGGGGAGTCGACGAGGCTCGCGCAGAACCCGCCCGCGCCACAGGCGACCATCGCCGCCCGCAGCGGCCTGCCCATCGCGGCCAGCAGCGGCCGGACGCGGATCGGCACGCCGTGCGACTCCATGCCGTACAGCAGGATCAGGGCGGTGAGAGTGATGCCGGCCGCGTTGGCCGCGGCGATCCCCAGCACGCCCCACGAATCGACCGTTCCCGCACCGATCCACGCGGTGACGACGATCCCGGCGGTCATCGCGGCCACGGGGTACCAGGTGGGCCGCCCCGCCGAGAAGTAGGAGCGGACGAGCGCTCCCACCAGTGCGTGGCCCAGCAGCCCGAGCGCGTACACGCGCATGACGGCGGCGGTGGCCGCGGTGTCCTGTGCGGTGAACGCCCCCCGCTCGAACAGGGTGTGGACGAGCTGAGGAGCACACGCGACGACGGCCGCGGTGCCGAACAGCACGACACACGACACCGCCCGGAGGTCGCGCTCGACCCGGTCGCGGGCCCGCTCGGTGTCTCCCTGCGCCAGCGCCTGGGACACGACCGGGAAGGTGACCGTGCACAGCATCAGGGCGAGCACCATCGGCATCTGGGCCACCTTCTGGGCGTAGTTCAGATGCGAGATGGCGCCGGCGGGGAGCGTGGAGGCCAGGCAGCGCTCGATGAGGACCTGGGACTGGCGGCACAGGGCGAAGAGCAGGACGGTGAGGATGAGGGCGAGGTTCATGGCGCGCCGGTCCACCGCCGGCGCCGCGCGGTCCGCCGCCCCCGTTTCGAGGGACGCCGCCCGCTTGCGGCGCAACTGCCGTAACAGCGATGGCAGTTGGATGGCGATCATGAGCACGCCGCCCACCGCGACACCGGTCGCCGCCGCCCGTACGCCCCAGCGGTCGCCGAGGACGAACATCGCTGTGATGACAGCGGTGTTGTAGGCGACGTAGATGGCCGCGGGCGCCGCGAAACGGCGATGCGCGCGCAAGGCCGCGCTGCAGTAGCCGGCGAGTCCGAAGGTCAGAACGCAGGTGCCGGTCAGGCGGGTGCAGTCCTCAGCGAGTCCGGGATCCGGAAGTCCCGGTGCCAGCACATCGACCAGGTACGGCGCCCCCCAGACGAGCAAGGCCGACGCCACGGCGAACGCCAGTGCCAGGCGGGGCAGCGTGCCACGGACCAGGGCGCGCACCGGATCGCCCGTGTCGCCCTGGGCGCGGCGGGCCACGACCGCGGTGAACGCCGGTACGAGTACGAAGGCAAGGCCGTCCTCGATCAGCAGCGTCGACGCGAACTCCGGCACCGTCCAGGCGACCAGGAAGGCGTCCGTCTCGGGCCCGGCCCCGAAAAGGTGTGCCAGCGCCTGGTCCCTCCCGAGGCCCAGCAGAGTACCGGCCAGCGAGAGGACGACGGTGACGAGCGCGGCCCTGGCCAGGAAGCCGCGCGAGTCGTATGTGGTGCAGCCCTTCTCGTCCGGGGCGTCCGTGCCGGGGTGTGCCGAGGCGACCGTGGCGTCCCCTGCCTGAGGGGGTGTGATCGTCATCGTGACGCAGCCTTCCGGGACACATCGGATAGGGCCGGCTCCCGACCGGCCAGCGCCCACCACGCCGTCAACCCGAGGCAGACGGCGGTGAGGACGGTCGAGGGCCCGCCGATGTCGGCGTACGCGAAGTCGGTCAGCTGCCAGACCAGCAGCCCGCAGGCGACGAGCCCGCAGTCGAGATCGGCGTCTTGCGCTCTGCGAGCGCGGATCAGCCTCCGCACCCCCAGCACGAGCAGCGCCAGCCAGCTCCCCGCCAGCGCCAGCAGCCCGATCAGTCCCTGCTCACCGAGCAGCAGCAGGTACATGTTGTGCGGCGACAGCAACGGCTGCTTCCGGTACTCCATACCCGCGCCCTCGACATCGCTGCCCGAGGACAGCGCCAGCGAGGCGTGGCTGTCGCGGTGGTAGGAGAAGCCCTTGAGGCCGACGCCCGTGAGCGGCCGCTCACGCCACATGCCGGCCGCCGCCGCCCACATCGTGTACCGGTCGGTCACCGACTGGTCCGGCGCGTCGGCGACCTGCCCGATGCTGCTCAACCGCTCCTGCAGCAGTCCGGATCCGATGCCGAAGCCGCCGACGACGATCACGGCGGCGGCAGCCACCACCGCACCCGCCGCCACTGCCCGCCGCAGGCCCGCCAGCGCCAACTGCGCCGCGCACGCGAGGGCCGTGGCGATCCACGCGCCCCGGCTGAAGGACACGGCCAGCGGAACAAGGAGCAGCAGTGCGCACGCCACGGCCCACGCCCGCTGTCGCACGGACCCCGGTACGAGGGCCAGGCCCACCGCGCACACCAGCCCGAAGCCGACCACGGTCGCCATCCCCATGACGTCCCCGGGTCGGAAGGTGCCGACCGCCCGGATCTCCTGGCCCATGTACGAGGCGCCCGTCCCGGTCGCGTACTGGTGCACCCCGACGGCCCCCTGCCAGACCGCGAGCGCGACCACCGACCAGGCCAGCAGCCGGAGGTCGCGCCGGTCGCGGACGAGAAGCAGGACGGCAGCCGGGACGAGAACGAAGATCTGCAGATAGCGCGAGAAGCCCGTGACCGCGGTGCCCGGGTCCCCGGCCCCCGCCGCCGCGACCGCGATCCCGACCACGGGCAGGCCCAGCACCACGGCGGCCGTGGGAGACAGGGGTCGTCGGCGGTGGTGCAGCAGTCGCACGGCGCAGCACAGTACGACGGCACCGGAGGCGGCGTCGGCGGGGGTCAAGCCACCCTCGTCGCCCGGCGGGACGGGCAGCGCCAGCAGGGCGATCACCGCTACCACCGGCAGGACGGGGTTCAGCCCGTGCGTCACGGGCAGGGCACATGCGTGTCTCACCGGCGTTCACCTCCCAGTCGGGCGCATGAGTGCGGCGGCCGTGCGCAGCAGGATGCAGATGTCCTGCCACAGCGACCAGTCATCGATGTAGGCGTTGTCGAAGCGGACGCGGTCCTCGATGGATGTGTCGCCGCGCAGCCCGAGGATCTGTGCGAGCCCGGTGATGCCGGTCCGCATGCGGTGGCGGGCGGTGTAACCAGGATGGGTCTGGCTGAAGCCGGCGACGAAGTACGGGCGTTCGGGGCGCGGTCCGACGAGGCTCATGTCGCCCCTGAGGACGTTCCACAGTTGGGGCAGCTCGTCGAGTGAGGACCGGCGCAGGAAGCGGCAGATCGGGCTCATGCTCCGCTCGCCCGCCACACTCCAGCGGGTCGCGGCCTCGTGTACGTCGGCCGGGCGATATGTGCGGAACTTCAGCAGCGTGAAGGGGCGGCCGTCCTTGCCGACGCGTTCTTGACGAAAGACGACGCCCGGCCCCTCGCTGACCCGCAAAACGACCGCACAGGCCAGTAGCACCGGGGCGGCGAGCACGAGCAGCACGCCGGAGACCAGCACGTCGAAAACGCGCTTGGCGGGACTGTCGTAGCAACGGCCGGTATCCAGGCGGCGGCAGGAGAAGCCGGCGATCCGCTCGCGCGCGGGACAGGGCCAGGGTGCGCGACCCTTTCCGTGGAAAGGGACTTCTGACAGGTCGAAGGCCGTGCCGCCGACATCCTGGTACCCGGTGCTCCCGGCCCGGTCGTACGCCGGTACGTCCGCGTCGACCTCCCACAGCGCGCAGCCCGCCTCGGCCAACTCGCCCAGCTGCGGGCCGAGTTCGCTCGCGGGTCGCACGACGAGCACGGCCCGCACGCCGTTCTGGATGACGGCCCGCTGTACCTCCTCCTGCGTGCTGAGCACCGGCAGCCCCTCACCGTCGGTCGCGTCGTCGGCGACGATGCCCACCGGTCTGAGGCCGCACCCCGTGCGGCGCAGGAGGGCGGCGGCCACCCGCTGGGCAGTGCCGGCCGGGCCCACGACGAGGGCTGCGGCGGGATGGCAGGCCAGCGTCCGGCGGCGGCGGCAGTGCACCGCGCCACGACCGGTGCAACTCGCCGCAGCCTGCAGGGCACAGCCGGTCAACAGTGTGCGTACGGACAGTGCGTGCGTCGGGGAGAGTGCCGCCACCAGGGCAGCGAGCGCACACCAGCTCACTGTGATCCGGGCGCAGACGGCTGGGATTTCCTCCATGACGGCGGGTACAGCCACGGGGCGGTACAGCGACGCGTGTGCGTTCAGCAAGAGGACGGCGAGCAACAGCGGCGCGGTCAGCAGTGGATGGGGAAGGGCCGGCGTGGCGGTGAGCACGGCGGTCGCATCCGCGATGAGCAGGGGCAGCGCGGGGAGGTCCCGCGCCGCGGTCCGGTAGCCGCCGGGGGCACCGCGCGGGGGGAGGACCGAGACGGGCCGAAATCCGTGCTCCGATGGCTGGGCTGCGGGGGGAGAGGCGGTACGTTCGACGGTCACGAGCGGATGGACTCCCTGCAATCGGTGTGTTCCGCGCCATGGATGACCGTGCGCCCGATTCCGAGGAGTTCGCGGTAGAGGGCCGCGACCGCCTCGGCCGAGTGCCGCACGTCGTGGGCGGTCAGTACGTGGCGACGCCCCTGGCGGCCGAGCGACTCGCGCAGCGGCGGATCGAGCAGCAACCCGGTGAGCGTCTCGGCCAGCGGGCCCGGTCGGCCTGCGGGAACCAGACAGTGCGCCCAGTGACTGGGCGGTAGGCTCTCGCGAGCCCCGGCCACGTCAGTGACCACCACGGGCCGCCCGCACGCCATCGCCTCCAGCGGTGCCAGCGCCATGCCCTCCCAGCGGGACGGCAGCACCACCAGGTCGGCGGCCTGGTACCAGGGCACGGGATCGGCGACGGCACCGGTGAACAGCACGCCCTCTGGCGCGCGGTGCCGCAGTCGCCCCTCGTCCGGTCCGTCCCCGACGAGCACCAGCCGAGCCCCGGGCACCCGTCGCAGCACCGAGGGCCACGCCTCGAGCAGCACGTCCTGACCCTTCTGCCGGCACAACCGCCCCATGCAGACCACCAGCTGAGCGGCTGGATCGAGGGCGGCGAACGGCGCGAGAACAGCCCGGTGGACGGGGACGGCGGCGGGGTGGAAACGCCCCGGGTCGACCCCGTTGGGAATCACCCGGCAGTGCGCACGGACTCCGGCGCGTACGCCTCGCGCGCGCTCTGCCTCGCTGACGCAGACCACGTGGGCGGCCCACCGCACTGCCCACCGCTCCCACGCCAGGGCCGCCGCCGCAGTGACCCCGTCGACCGACTCGAACGACCAGGCGTGCGGCTGGAACACCGTCGGGATCCGCCCCCGTACGGCCAGCCGGGCGGCGAGCCCGGCTTTGGCGCTGTGCGCGTGCAGCACGTCGGGCCGGACCTCACCGATGATGCGCCCGAGCCGACGTACCTCACCGGGAAGCGACCGTCCCGGCGCGCGCGCGGCGGGCCAGTGCCGTACACCCGTGCCCAGTTGGCCCAGCGACTGTGCCAGGTCACTGTCGGGGCACGCGACTGTGACGTCCAGACCGGCCGCACGCTGGGCACGCACCAGCTCGGTGACCATGCGCGCGACGCCGCCGTCCACCGGCTGGGAGACGTGGAGGACGTGGGGCGCAGTCTCCCGCCGCGTCGCGCTGCGCAGCGTTGCGGAGGGCTGGCTCTTCATCACCGCGCGGGTCGATCTGATGGGCTGACCCTCCGCCCTGACGGGCTGTCGGACAGGCGGATCCCCGTGCGTGCCTCAGTGGAGAGACCCTGGGCGTTACGCATGACCGGCGTTGCCCTTTCGCGAAGAAACCTACGGTTTCTGACGACTCATCAGGCGTCACTCTATCCCGGAATCCCCCATATATCGGGCAAGTGGGAGGAAATGGTCAAAACTTCCCGCTTCGTGGCGGGTGACCCCGCCCGGTCGCTCGCCGGCGTGCGCGTCACGCAGTGGATGCTGCGCCGAACGGGGTGGCGCGACCGGAAGGAGTGACAGGGCCTCTCGTCAGCGGAAACACCCTCCCTCGCCGGGCGGTTCGCCATAAAGGGTGCTCGCTCTGTTGCGGAGCGTCGTCATCCATTCAAGGCTGGCCTCAAGACCTACGCATCCCTGCGAAGGAACTCCTCATGCGTGCTTTCTCGGCACGGCGCATAGCGACCTCCGCACTCTGCGCCACGTTTCTGCTCGGCGTCACGGCTCTCGGCGCCCTGGCGGCCGACACGGCGCGCGACCGCACTCGCGAGGTGGCCCCCGTCTCCGACGCGGCCACCCTGCAGAGCCAGGTCCAGCAACAGCCAAGGTCGCCATCGCCAGAGTCGCGGCGAACCCCGTGACCTCTGGTGCGACGACTCCCGCCGCGCCTCTGCCTGCGGTGCCGGCCGGTCCTGCGACGTCGACGGACTCCGCCTCCATGCCGCAGCTGACGGGGAACGCGGTGCGTCACGACGCGAGCGTGCGCGCCGATGCCCTGACCGATGCGCTCGCCGAACTGCAGGAGGCCGTGGATGCCCTGGTCGCCGCCGCCGGGTCCGGCGACCTGGCCGGTGCCATCGCCGCGGCCACGGACGTGGCGAACAAACTCGTGGGCGTCATCGCCGCCATCCTCGGCGGTACCGGTCCTACCGACCCTCTCGCGGGTCGGTACGACGTCCGTTCCTGCGACCGGATTCATGTCGTCTCCCGTTCATAGGAGTATGCGAAACGCGGATAAGACATGCCTTCATTCGGGTGAGTGGGCCGGGGTTCTCCGTGTTCGTGGTTTCCATGGCGCCCGGGGCTCGTTGGGGGAGGTGAAGCAATTACCGCTGGCGACTTTCCGGTTGCCGAAGAAAGGAACACGATGAAGTCTCTGAAGGCTGCCGTCATCGCTGCCGGGTCTCTGGTCATGGCCGGTTTCGCTACTCCCGCTCTCGCCCTGGATGGCGCAGGGGTCAAGCCGGCCGACCTCGGCGGAGCGGTGAACAACGTCAAGGGGGTCAAGGTGGGAGGCGGACGCGACGGACCTGCTCGATTCGGACAAGGCCCTGTCGCCCAATGCGTCCAGAAGGCGACGGGCGGCCTCGGTAAGCAGGGCAACATCCAGCTGGTGGGCTGAGTATCCGCTCGGACTGAGCGGTTTGGGCGCCCCTTTCTCCGAGGCTTTCGCCCGGACCTCGACCGCGCTTTCCATGCACCGTGCGTCGGGCGCCTGTGACCGTCCATGGGCCGATTCCGCCGTAGACGGGATCGGCCCTTCGACCGTGCTGTGCGCAAGGGCGGGATCGCCCCCGTGAGGAGGAGGAGACAGAACGTTGCTGAGCAACAGACCACCCCGGTGCCTACCGGTACACAGTGAGCCCGTGCCCGCCGACGACCGCTCGTCGGCCGGCGTTCACCGCCGGCGGACCACGGACCGGCGGCGAGTCCTGCGGGGGGTGTTCGCAGCGGCCCTCGGACTGGTGTCCGCGCCGATCCTGGTGGCGTCGAGGTCGGCCGGTGCGGAGGAAGCACGGTTCGACGAGACCTACCGCGGGCGCAGCATCGTCGGCGTCAGGTCCGGCGGCAGGCGGTTCGGGAACGGCGGCTCGGGCGCGTGGCACGTCACCGTGGACGGGCGGCAGCTGCATCTGATGCGTCGGGTGGACGGCGGCTGGATGAGCATGGTCGACCACTACCAGTCGTACGCGACCCCGCTCGCCGCAGCGCGCGCGGCCGTCGACGAACTCGGACTCGTGGCACGGCCGGGCGCACCGGGCGACAGGAGCGGTCGCAGGGAGGACGGTCGTATGCCGAGTGGGGCGAGGGAAGCCGAGAGGGAGCATCGACATGGTGTACATCCGTAAGGACGTCAGCACGCTCACGACGTCCGAACGGCGCCGCTTCGTCAACGCGCTGCTGGAGGTCAAACGCCGGGGTGAGTACGACGAGTTCGTGCGCACGCACATCGAGTACTACACCGCCGACGGCGAGCGGGGGCTGCGCGTCGCCCACATGGCGCCCTCCTTCCTGCCCTGGCACCGCAGGTTCCTGCTGGACCTGGAGAACACGCTGCGCCGCGTGGACGAGTCGGTGACGCTGCCGTACTGGGACTGGACGCGCAACCGTACTTTGACGGCCGTACCGTGGACCGTTGACCTGCTCGGTGGCACCGGGCGGCGTTCAGACCGGCAGGTGATGTCGGGCCCCTTCGCCTACCGCCATGGCCGGTGGACGATCAAGGTGGGGGTCACCGATACCGAGTACCTGATGCGTGACCTGGGCCGTTCCCGGGACCCGCTCGCGCTGCCCACGGCCAGGGATCTGGAGAAGGCTCTCAAGGACCCCGTCTACGACACGGCTCCCTGGGGCTCCACGTCGGCCAAGGGATTCCGCAACAAGCTGGAGGGGTGGGGGCGAGGGTCGGGCCCCGCCTCCTGGCTCACCCACAACCGGGTTCACCGTTGGGTCGGCGGCCACATGGTGAGCGGCGCATCCGTCAACGACCCCGCCTTCTGGATGCACCACGCCTTCGTCGACCTCCTGTGGTCCCGCTGGCAGCGGCGGCACCCGAACGCCCGCTATCTCCCCGCGAGACCGCTCCCCGCGGGCGACGCCCAGCACGGCCGGGTCGTCGCACGGCGGCAGAAGATGCCGCCGTGGGACGTGACACCGGAGGAACTGCAGGACCACAGCCGGATCTACCGGTACGCGTAACGGCCGCCGTGTGACCCGCCGGTCGGTCGTCAGGGCAGCCGTCGTACCGGATGGCCCGAAAGGTAGGCCCGGATGTTCTCCACCGCCTGGCCGTAGTACGTCGTGTAGTTGGCCCGGGAGACGTAGCCGAGGTGGGGAGTGGCCAGCAGGCGAGGTGCGGTGCGCAGGGGGTGGTCGGCCGGGAGGGGCTCGGTGTCGAAGACGTCGACGGCGGCGCCCGCGATACGGCCCTCCCGGAGCGCGGACAGCAGGGCGTCCTGGTCGACGATGGCCGCGCGGGAGGTGTTGACCAGGTACGCGGTCGGTTTCATCAGGGCGAGTTCGGCGGGGCCGAGAAGGGCGCGGGTGCGGTCACCGAGGGCCAGGTGGACGGAGACGAAGTCGCTGGACTCCAGCAGCGACTCCTTCGAGGGGGCGAGGCCGACACCCACCTCGTCGGCGCGCTCCTTGGTGAGGTTCTGGCTCCAGGCGCTGACGTGCATGCCGAAGGCGAGGCCGACCCGCGCCACCCGGCTGCCGATCTTGCCGAGGCCGAGCAGTCCGAGGCGGCGGCCGTGCAGGTCGGCGCCGACCGTCTGCTGCCAAGGGCCGCCGGAGCGCAGGGCGTTGTTCTCCTCGACGATCCCGCGGGCGAGGCCGAGCAGCAGGGCCCAGGTCAGCTCGACGGGCGGGGTGGAGGAGCTGGCCGTACCGCAGACGGTGACGCCGTGGGCCTCGGCGGCGGCGTAGTCGATGACCGAGTTGCGCATGCCGGAGGCGACGAGCAGTTTCAGCCGGGGCAGACGGGCGAACAACGAGGCCGGGAACTGCGCGCGTTCGCGCAGGGTGACCACGATGTCGACGTCGACGAGGGCCGCGGCGAGGGCGTCCTCGTCGGCGAGGTGCTCGCGCAGCGCCACGACCTCCACGTCCTCCTCGATCGCCGACCAGTCGGCCGACCGGGCCGCCGCCCCCTGGAAGTCGTCCAGCACCGCACAGCGAAGTCGCACGTCGTCTTTTCCCTCTCGCCGCTCGCCTCTCGTCGTGACGCGACGGTACACGCCGGGCCCGAGGGGACGTGAGGGGGAAGAGGCCAGGTTCAGGAGTCGTCGGTGGCGGCGTCGTCGTCAGGCAGGTCGTCGCGGTCGCCCTCGGCCTGGGACGGCGTCGGGTGGTCCGGAGTGGCCTCGTCGGCCGTGTTCCGAGTGTCGGGGGCGTCGGGCTCGCCCTCGGCCTGGGAGGGGGTGTGGTCGCTCATGAGCGTGACTCCTGGGGTGCGGTGGTCCGGTCGTCGGTCTGCAGGAAGGTCTCCGCGATCTGTCGCACGCGCAGCTGTTCCAGCGTGTCCAGCTGCCGGTGGGCGCGTTCGAGCAGCTTGTCGAGCTGTGCGGGATCGAGGCGGGTGTCGGCGTCGTACAGCCGGCGCAGGGTCCGCCAGCCGGCGGCCTTCCCTTCCACGCCCAGGCGCAGCAGCTCCAGTTCCAGCATGGGGGTGAGCGGGGAGCGGCGGACGAGCCGGCCGTTGGCCTTGAGCCGGCCCGCCCGCTCGGCCAGCCGGCCCGCGACGATCTTGTAGCGGCGTACGGGGACGTCGAGCGACTGCATGATCTGCAGCAGGCTCGCCCGGTCCTCGGCTATCTCTTCGGCGACCGGCCGCACCGCGTGGGCGAGCTCGGGGTCCCGCTCGGACTCGGCGTCGGCCAGCATTCGGGCCCGGTCCACGCCGAGGGTCGATCCGGCGAGGTGATCGTTGAGATAGATGCCGAGCAGGTTTGTGTCGGTTCGGTTCGGGCGGTCGTCCATGGCACCTCTCCCTCTGCACTCGGTCTCTGCACTCGGTGGCGCGTCGATGACGTCCGACGTTGGCCGAGTACCCCGAAGGCCCCGGTCACACTGCGTGGCACGGTGACGGCACCGTCTCGAGGCGCGCCTCGAGACGGGCGCGGGCTGCGTAGTTCGCGACTCCGCAGGCAGCGGGGCTCCACCGTCGTGTGCGTGTTCCGCGCGCGGCGGGAGAACTGGTTTTCCGAGTTGGCGTCGCGGTTACTCAGGTCAACACGCGCAGGATGGCGAGAGCGAGGAGAGCCGGATGAGTGGACGCGTCTTCCGCCGGGCCCTGGTGACCGGCGGAGCCGGATTCGTGGGATCGCACCTGTGCAGGCGGCTGCTTGCCACAGGTGCCGATGTCGTATGCCTCGACAACCTGGCCACCGGCTCCCGCGCCAACGTGGCGGACCTGCAGCAACACGACGGTTTCCGCTTCGTGCGGGCCGACGCCACCGATCCCGCGGCCTGGCGCACGCTGCCCGGCCGTTTCGACCTGGTCCTGCACTTCGCCTGCCCGGCCTCGCCCGCCGACTATCTGCGGCTGCCGCTGGAGACCCTCGCCGTCGGCAGTGACGGCACCCGGCACACGCTGGAGCGCGCCCGCCGCGACGACGCCCGCCTCGTCCTCGCCTCCACCTCCGAGGTGTACGGCGATCCGCTGGAGCATCCGCAGACGGAGTGGTACTGGGGCAACGTCAATCCGGTCGGCCCGCGCAGCGTCTACGACGAGTCCAAGCGCTTCGGCGAGGCCCTGGTCACCGCCCACCGGGGGGTGCACGGCACCGACGCGGCCATCGTCCGCATCTTCAACACCTACGGCCCGCGCATGCGCGGCGGCGACGGCCGCGCCGTGCCCACGTTCATCGCCCAGGCCCTGGACGGGGCACCGCTGACCGTCGCCGGCGACGGCAGTCAGACGCGCTCGCTGTGCTACGTCGACGACACGGTCGACGGCATCCTCGCCCTGGCGGCCTCCGACGAGCCGGGGCCCGTGAACATCGGCGGCGCCGAGGAGATCACGATGCTCGAACTCGCCCGCCGCATCGTCGATCTCGCCGGTTCGGCCTCCCGTATCCGGTTCGTCGAACGCCCGGTCGACGATCCCGCCCGGCGCCGGCCCGACACCCGCCTCGCGCGGGAACGGCTCGGCTGGCAGCAGCGGGTCGACTGGAACGCGGGCCTGGCCCGCACGATCGACTGGTTCACCCGGTCCGTGGCCGCCTGACCCGAGCATTCTTCGACCTTGGCAGTCAGCAGGCGTACCCGCTCCAGGGTTTGTGACTCTGCGCGCCTGAATGACTTCTTACGGTCAAAATCTGCGGCTATTTGTACCGAGTTGTCTCCAAGTGTTTGAGACAGCCGCGGCGGCGGCACTCGCGAAGCCGGAAGCGTGAACCCAGAAGCCTCCGGGATGGAGCGACCCCTCATGCGCATCCTTGGTATCAACGCCCTGTTCCATGACCCGGCCGCCGCGCTGCTGGTGGACGGCCGGACGGTCGCCGCGGCGGAGGAGGAGCGTTTCAGCCGTCGCAAGCACGGCAAGCGGCCGGTGCCGTTCTCGGCGTGGGAGCTGCCGGAGCTGTCGGCCCGCTGGTGTCTGGAGCGGGCCGGCGTGCGGGCGGAGGAGCTGGACGCGGTCGCCTACTCCTTCGATCCGAAGCTGGCCCGGCCCGCGGGGGAGATGGGGCTGGACGATCCGTGGGATCCGCTGCGGCTGGAGTACGCGCGGCGGGCTCCGGAGTTTCTGGCGGAGGCGCTGCCGGGGCTGGATGCGGAGCGGGTGGTGTTCGTGCCGCATCACGTGGCGCACGCCGCCTCCGCCGCGCCTGCTTCGCCGCATCCGGACAGTGCGGTGCTGGTGCTGGACGGGCGGGGTGAGGCGGCCTCGCATCTGGCGGGCCGGTACCGGGAGGGCAAGCTGGATGTGCTGGCGGCGCAGGCGCTGCCCGATTCGCTGGGGCTGCTGTATGAGGAGCTCACCGAGCATCTCGGCTTCCTGCGCAGCAGCGACGAGTACAAGGTGATGGCGCTCGCCTCCTACGGCACGCCGCGTTTCCTGCCGCAGCTGCGGCAGGACGTGCATGCCACCGGCGGCGGCGGTTTCCGCGCGCACGGCGTGGACTGGGCGGCCCCCTGGCCCCGCCCCGCGCCCCGGGCGAGGACTGGACCCAGGTCCATGCCGATCTGGCGGCCAGTGCCCAGGCGGTGCTGGAGGAGGTGCTGCTGGAGCTGGTGCACTGGCTGCACCGGGAGGCCGGGGGTGAGGCGCTGGCGATGGCGGGCGGGGTGGCCCTGAACTGTGTCGCCAACTCGAAGATCGCCGCGCGGGGCCCGTACCGGCACGTGTGGGTGCAGCCCGCCGCCGGGGACGCCGGGACCGCGCTGGGCGGCGCCCTGCACGTGGCCGGGCAGGACGAGCGGCCGCTGCCCATGCCGGGCGCGGACCTCGGGCGGAGCTGGAGCGACGAGGAGCTGCGGGTCTGGCTGGAGGAGGCCGCGGTGCCGTTCGAGCGGCCCGACGACGTGGCCGAGGCGGTGGCCGAGGAGCTGGCGCGGGACGGGGTGGTGGCGTGGTTCCAGGGGCGGAGTGAGTTCGGGCCGCGGGCTCTTGGGCACCGGTCGTTGCTGGCGCATCCGGGGCGGGCGGAGAACCTGGAGCGGCTGAATCGGGTCAAGGGCCGAGAGGAGTTCCGGCCGGTGGCGCCGATAGTGTTGGCGGAGCGGGCCGGTGAGCTGTTCGCGGGGCCGTTGCCGAGCCCGTACATGCTGTTCGTGCACGAGGTGGCGGGGGAGTGGCGTGAGCGGATTCCGGCCGTGGTGCACGTGGACGGGACAGCGCGGATCCAGACGGTGGAGGAGCGGCGGGAGCCGCTGGTGGCGCGGATGCTGCGGGCCTTCGAGCGGCAAACCGGGCTGCCCGTGGTGGTCAACACCAGCCTGAACACCGCGGGTCGGCCGATGGTCGACGATCCGCGGGACGCGCTGGAGTGCTTCGGTTCCGCGCCGGTGGACCTGCTGGCGATCGGGCCGTACGTGGTGCGTCGGGGGCGCCGGGGGGAGGCGTTCGGATGACCGGCCCGAACGGTGCGACCGGCCCGAACGGTGCGACCCGCACCCACACCGCCTACGCCGTGGTGGTTCCGACGCTGGTGCGGGACACGCTGGCCGACTGCCTGGCCGCGCTGGTCGCCGCGACCGGCCCGAAGCCGGACGAGATCGTCCTGGTCGACGACCGGCCCGACCCCGACCCCGATCCCGGGCGGTGGGAGCACCCGCTGAGCGTCCTGGGCGACCTGCGCGAGCGCACGATCGTGGTGACGAGCGGCGGACGCGGACCCGCCGCCGCCCGCAACACCGGTCTGCGCGCCGTCACTTCGCCCTGGGTGGCCTTCCTCGACGACGACGTCCAGGTCGGCCCGCACTGGTGCGATCAGCTGGTCGAGGACCTTGCCGACACGAGCCCCGACACCGCCGGCGTGCAGGGCGTGATCGCCGTGCCGCTGCCCGGCGAGCGGCGCCCCACCGACTGGGAACGGGGCACCGCCGGTCTCGCGCAGGCCCGCTGGATCACCGCCGACATGGCCTACCGCACCGACGCGCTGAAGCAGGTCGGCGGCTTCGACGAGCGCTTCCGGCGGGCCTTCCGCGAGGACGCCGACCTCGCCCTGCGGGTCCTCGACGCGGGCTGGCGCATCCGGCAGGGCCGCCGCACCACCCGCCACCCCGTGCGCCCCGCCGACCGCTGGGTGTCCCTGCGTGCCCAGCGCGGCAACGCCGACGACGCCCTGATGCGGCATCTGCACGGGCCCGACTGGTGGCAGAAGGCCATCGCCCCCCGCGGCCGGCTGCGCAGGCACCTCGCGCTCACCGCGGCCGGTGCCGCCGCGTGCGGGCTCGCGGTCGCCGGACACCGCCGGGCCGCCGCGACGGCCGCACTGGGCTGGGCCGTCGGCACCGGTGAGTTCGCCCGGGCGCGCATCGTGGCCGGGCCGCGCACCCGCTACGAGGTGACCACCATGCTCGTGACCAGTGCGCTGATCCCGCCCGCGGCGACCTGGCACTGGCTGAACGGCCTGTGGCGGCACCGGCACGCCCCCGCCTGGCGGGAGGTGGCGCCATGACCCGCGTCAACGCCGTGCTGTTCGACCGCGACGGCACCCTCGTCCACGACGTGCCCTACAACGGCGACCCCGACCGCGTCCGCCCCGTCGAGGGCGCCCGCGAGGCACTCGGCCTGCTGCGCTCGCGCGGCATCCGCACCGGTGTCGTCACCAACCAGTCCGGCATCGCGCGCGGACTGATCACCAACGCCGACGTCCGCCGCGTCAACCATCGCGTCGACGAACTCCTCGGCCCCTTCGACGTGTGGGGCGTGTGCCCGCACGGCCCCGACGACGGCTGCCACTGCCGCAAACCCGAACCGGGCCTCATCCTGTGGGCGGCCGGACGCCTGTGCACGGCCCCCTCGGACTGCGTGGTGATCGGCGACATCGGCGGCGACGTCGAGGCCGCACGCCGGGCCGGCGCCCACGGCATCCTCGTCCCCACCCCGCAGACCCGCCCGGAGGAGACGGCAGCCGCGGACCATGTGGCCCCCGACGTCCTGACCGCCGTCCGGGCCGTGCTGAACGGACCGCCGACGGGCCGGGTCCTGGCCGACGAACGGCCCATCGAGGCCGCCTACGACATGGGTGGGTGGGGGCGGTGAAGGCTCTGGTGGCGCGGTTGGACAGTTTCGGTGATGTGCTGCTTGCTGGGCCGGCGGTTCGTGCGGTGGCGGCCCGGGCGGACTCGGTGACCATGTTGTGCGGGCCGCGGGGTGCTGCGGCGGCCCGGTTGCTGCCGGGGGTGGACGACATCCTGGTGTGGGATGCGCCGTGGGTGGGGCTGGAGCCTGCGCCGGTGGGGCGTGGGGAGGTCGAGCAGCTCATCGACATGATCGACGCGGATGCGGCGTTGATCCTGACGTCGTTTCATTAGTGTCCGCTGCCGACGGCGTTGTTGTTGCGTCTGGTGGAGGCGGTGCGGGGTTTTCTGGCTGATCCGTTGGCTGCCCGTTCGGTGGGTGAGGGGGCGCGGGCGGCGGTGCTGGCCCGGTACGGGTTGTCGCGTTTCCTGGATGACTGGGAGCGGTTGCTGAAGGAGGTGGTGGCCTGATGAGGATTGCCATGGTGTCCGAGCATGCCAGTCCGCTGGCCGCGCTGGGTGGTGTCGATGCCGGTGGCCAGAACGTGTATGTGGCCCGCCTCTCGGAGGAGTTGGCCCGGCGTGGGCATGACGTGACGGTCTACACCCGCCGCGATGGCACGCGTCTGCCGGACCGGGTGGGGCTGCCCGGGGGTGCGGTGGTCGAGCATGTGCCGGCCGGGCCGCCCGAGGCCGTGCCCAAGGACGACCTGTTCCCGCACATGCCGGCGTTCGGCGCCTACCTCGCACATGCCTTCCCCCGTGAGCGGCCCGACGTGGTGCATGCCCATTTCTGGATGTCCGGCATGGCCGCCCGGATCGGTGCCCGGCCCCGCGGTATTCCGGTGGTGCAGACGTTTCATGCGCTGGGCACGGTCAAGCGGCGTCATCAGGGCCACGAGGACACCAGTCCGGCCGAGCGGGTGGGTATCGAGCGGCAGATCGGCCGGGGCTGCGACCGGGTCCTGGCGACCTGCACCGACGAGGTGCTCGAACTGGCCGACCTGGGCGTACCGAGGCGACAGGTGTCCGTGGTGCCGTGCGGGGTGGACGTGGGTCAGTTCTGGCCCGGGGTGCCGACCGTCGGTACCCCGGCACGGCGGCAGCGGCACCGGCTGCTGTCCTGTGGCCGGCTGGTCCGCCGTAAGGGCTACGACCAGGCGGTCCGGGCCCTCACCCGGCTCCCCGACACCGAACTCCTGATCGCGGGCGGGCCTCCGCCCGGCCTGCTGGACGCCGAACCGGAGGCGCGGCGACTGCTGCGTCTGGCCGAGCGGTCCGGCGTGGCCGACCGGGTGCGGCTGCTCGGTGCCGTGGACCCGGCCCGGATGCCCGCGCTGATCGGCAGCGCGGACCTCGTGCTGTGCACGCCGACGTACGAGCCGTTCGGCATCGTGCCGTTGGAGGCGATGGCGTGTGCCGTCCCCGTCGTGGCCACCGACGTCGGCGGCCACCGGGACACCGTCTCCGACGGGGTGACGGGGCGACTGGTACCGGTGGGCGATCTCGGGGCGACAGCCGAGGCGGTCCGTGACGTGCTCGCCGGTGAACGGCTGCGCCGCGCCATGGGCACGGCCGGTCGCCAAGCCGCTCTCGCCCGCTACACCTGGCAGCGCGTCGCGGACGGCGTCGAAGAGGTCTACCAACGCGTCACGGCACGTGACGAGATCCGGTCGGAGGTGGCGTGATGAGTACGGAGGTCTCCCCGGTCGCCGCGCACTGCGAGCCGGTGAACCCGCTGGCCGACCGCGTCCGCGTGCTCAGCGCCCTCGCCTGCGTCGACGCCGTCGCCGTGTTCGACGAGGACACCCCCGAGCGGCTGCTGGCCGACCTCCGCCCGCAGGTCTGGGTGAAGGGCGGCGACTACGCCGGCGCCGACCTGCCCGAGGCCGCGCTGCTGGAGGAGTGGGGCGGCCAGGCGGTGCTGCTGCCGTACCTGGTCGGCCGTTCCTCGACCGCGCTGGTGGCACGGGTGCGGGAAGGGGCCCGCTGAGCGGTGTGCGAGCGCCTGCGTCGGACGGCGTGCCGACCGCTGCCCAGGGGCGTAGCGTCCTCCTAGGGGCGAGTCCGGGTACGTCCGGCGTGCGGGTGCCGCACCCCGAGGGGAGCGGAGGGCCGCCCCCCGGCCGGCCGCGAATCTCCCCGCGATGCTGGAGGTGCCTCGTGACCAGCGCGGGTGATCCGGCCGCCGACAACGGCGAGTTGGATGCCGTGTTCGCGGAGACGGTGCGCCGGACCGGCGCGTCCATCGGCGCGCTGTACCTGCTCGCGCTGGACGAGCAACTGTTGTGGCTGGACGTGCTGTGCGGGGCCCCGGCCGAGTTCGCCGAGCCGTGGGCGAGGGTACCGGTGGCCGCTCCGGCACCGGTGGCCGTCGCGGTCCGCGAGGACCGGATGGTGTGGGTGGGCAGCCAGGACGAGATGGCCCGCTCCTATCCGCGCACCGCGATGGTGCTGCCCTACCCGTTGGCGTTGGTCGCCGCGCCGGTCACCGGCATCCGCCGGAGGGGCGTGCTGCTGCTGATGTGGCCGGCCACCCGGCCGCCCTACATGACCGGCCGGGAGCGGGGACACATCGCCTCCCGCTGCCGCCGCCTGGCCCGGCTGCTGGAGGAGGCCGTCGGGCGCGACAGGCCCCCGGCCGACGGCGAGGGGCCCCGCGTCGTCCCCACCGGGACCGGCCGCCGGTCCGCGAGCCCGGCGATGGCCGCCGCCGACTTCGTGGAGCGTCTGCCCGGCGGAAGCTGCGCCCTGGATCTCGAGGGGCACTTCACCTACCTCAGCTCCGGCGCCTGCGACCTGCTGGGATGCGAGGCCGGTGGACTGCTGGGCACCCTGCCGTGGCAGTCCCTGCGCTGGCTCGACGACCCCACCTACGAGGACCGCTACCGTGCCGCGGTGCTCAGCCGCGAGCCCGTCTCGTTCACCGCGTGCTGCCCACCGGACCAGTGGCTCGACTTCCATCTCTACCCGGACGCCAGCGGCATCAGCGTCCGTATCGTGCCCAGCGGTGCACAGCCCCCGCCCTCGCCGGCGTCCGCCCGGTCCCCGCACACCGTCACACCGTCCCGCGCGGGCCGGCTCTACCAGCTCACCCACCTGGCGGCCGCGCTGACCGAGGTCGTCGGCGTCCAGGACGTCATCGATCTGGTCGCCGACCAGATCATGCCCGCCTTCGGAGCCCAGGGCCTGGTCCTGTCCACCGCCGACGCCGGCCGGCTGCGGATCACCGGATACCGCGGCTACGCCGCCCACACCATCGAGCGTCTCGACGGCCTGCCCCTCGACACCGACCTCACACCGGCCGGGCATGCCCTCAGCAGCGGCATCCCCTCATTCTTCGCCGACCCGGAGGAGATGCGGCGCATCTACCCCGAGGCACCGCTGATCAGCGGCAAGCAGGCCTGGGCCTTCCTGCCGCTGATCATCTCCAGCCGGCCCGTCGGCTGCTGCGTCCTGTCCTACGACCGTCCCCACACGTTCCCGGCCGAGGAACGCGCCGTCCTGACGTCGCTCGCCGGGCTCGTCGCGCAGGCCCTCGACCGGGCCCGCCTCTACGACACCAAGCACGAGCTCGCCCACGGCCTCCAGCAGGCACTGCTCCCGCGCACCCTTCCCCACGTCTCCGGCCTGCGGGTCGCCGCCCGCTACCTGCCCGCGACCCGGGGCATGGACATCGGCGGAGACTTCTACGACCTGATCCGGCTCGGCGACACCGCTGCCGCGGCCGTCATCGGCGACGTCCAGGGGCACAACGTCGCCGCCGCCGCCCTGATGGGCCAGGTCCGCACCGGCGTCTACGCCCATGCCTCCCTCGGCACACCCCCGGACCAGGTCCTCACCAGAACCAACCGGCTCCTCACCGACCTCGCCCCCGACCTCTTCACGAGCTGCCTCTACGCCCACCTCGACTTCGCCCGCCGACGCGTGACCCTGGCCAGTGCCGGCCACCCGCCACCCCTTCTGCGCCTCCCCGACGGCGACACCCGCCCCGTCGACGTCCCGCCCTGACCGCTCCTGGGGATCGACCCCGACGCTGCCTTCCCCCTCACCGAGATCCCGCTCACCCCGGGTCTGATGCTCGCCTTCTACACCGACGGCCTCATCGAGACCCCGGGCGTCGACCTCGACGACTCCATCGCCCACCTCGCCCACCATCTCGCCCACGCCGACGACCGGGACCTGGACCTGCTCATCGACGACCTGCTGAGGAAGGCTCGGGCGACCGGGCAGCGCACCGACGACGTCGCACTCCTCGTGCTGCAGTACGAATCGGACCGCTGACGCGGAGGCGACTCGGCGGTCCCGGGTACCCGTCCAGAGCTACAGAGCTACAGAGCTGGAGAGCCGAGGAGGTACGGGATGGGACTGCGAAACCACGTGGTGGTGGTGACCGGAGCGTCCAGCGGGATCGGACGGGCCACGGCCGAGGCGTTCGCGCGCAAGGGCTGCGCCGTGGTGCTGGCCGCGCGCCGCGAGGAGGCACTGGAGGCGACCGCCAAAGAGTGCGGGAAGCATCGGGGAGCACGGACGCTGGTCGTGCCGACCGACACCACGGACGCGGGGGCGGTCGAGAACCTGGCACGGCGAGCGGTGGAGGAGTTCGGCCGGATCGACGTCTGGGTCAACAACGCGGCCGTCAACGCCTTCGGCCGTTTCGAGGACGTGCCGCTGGAGGACTTCCGCAAGGTCCTGGACGTCAATGTGATGGGCTACGTGCACGGGGCGCGAGCGGCCCTGCGGGTGATGCGGGAGCAGGGCACGGGCACGCTGATCAACATCTCGTCCATCGCGGGCGCCATCGCCCAGCCCTACTGCCACCCGTACAGCATGTCCAAGTACGCCGTCCAAGGACTCGGATCGAGCCTGAGGCAGCAGCTGCGGGTGGAGGGGGTGAAGGGCATCCATGTGTGCACGGTGATGCCCGCGACCATCGACACCCCGCACTTCGAGCAGGCGGCCAACTACACCGGGCGCAAGGTGATCGCCGTGCCGCCGGTCTACAGCCCCGAGCGGGTCGCCCGGGCGGTCGTGGACCTCGTACGCCACCCGCACCGCGAAGTGGTGGTCGGCCCGGCGGGCCGCGCGCTGGTGCGCCAGGCCCGCATGGCACCGGGGCTCGCGGAGCGGGCGATGGCCCGGGAGGCGGACAAGAGCCATCTGTCCCACGACGAGAGTGCCCCGGCCACGCACGGCGTGCTGCACGTCCCTGCCCCCGGAGAGGGCGCCGTGCACGGCGGCTGGCACGGGCGGCGGCGCACCGCGATGCGCAGGACGGCCGTCGCCGCCGCGCTCGCGGGAGCGGCCGTGACCGCAGGGCGCCGGGTGAGCCGTAGCCAGTAGGGGCCAGTAGGGGCCAGTAGGGCGCCGGAACGGCACCTGGCCGGGAGCGGGTTGCCGAGCGGTCCGTTGTACGGTCCGCTCGGCAACCGTCGTCCTCAGCCGCCCTGCTCCCTCACGGTCGCGTCAAGGGCGGCCGCCACCACGTCGGGGTCGTCGGGTGCCGACCGGTCGGCACCCAGGCGTTCCCTGAGATCCCGGCCGGAGACCACCGGCAGCGCGCCGCGACAGCGGTCCGAGTCCAGCTCCGGCGCCGGGACCACCTCGGCCCGGCCGCGGAGCAGCACCAGCACGGCGTCGTCCTCACGGTTGAGCAGTTCGCGGACATGATCGCCGGCGATCATCGGATCCCGTCCCTTCTCCCGGTCTCTTCTCCGTGGCGTCCGTACTGTCAGCTCGCCGCCCGCTCGGAGCGACGAGCCGAGGCCGGTACCCGGACCCCCTCGATCACGAATCCGCTGCGTACGCGGGCCGGTATGCGGTTCAGCGGAATCCTCGGATCCTGTTCGGGCACGTCGTACACCAGCCGGGCCAGCCGCGGCACGAGGGTGCTCAGCAGCGCGATCGTGACGTCCTCACCGGGGCAGCGGTGACCGGTGGCACGCTTGCCACCGCCCTGCGGAACGAGTTCGTCGCGCTGGGGCGGCCGGTCCAGGAAGCGCCGCGGTTCGAAGGTGTACGGATCGTTCCAGAGGTCGGACGTCCGGAGGCGGCGACGCCGTACTGCTTGACGCGAACCATGGCGTGGCGGGTACCCCGCGCCTCGAGCCGCGGAGCGTCGTGCTCCGGTCGAGCCGGGAACGCGGCAGGGAACCCGGCCGGAGGGTTCGGTCGGAGGGTTCGGTCGGCGGGCGACAGGGGTACTCGGGGTTCTCCACAAACCGGCCGGAACTTCCCGGAGGTGATGGGAGTGACAACCTCGCCCAGGTCGTCGATGGAAACCCATCCCGACATCGTCGCCATGCGCAACCGTCATGAGATGGCGGAGCGCGCCACCAGCACACCCGCGGCACAGGCCATCGAATCACTGGCCTTCCTCACCGGCGTGTACCTGGCGGCCTCCCCGTGGATCGCGGGGTTCAGCAACCTGAGCGCGCTCGCGGTCAACAACCTCGTTGTCGGCATCGCCTACGCGCTGTTGATGAGCGGAGGCTTCGGCCGCGCCTATGAGCGGACTCACGGCATGGCCTGGGCCGCCTGCGCACTGGGTGCGTGGACCGTGGTCGCACCCTGGGTCGTATCAGGTGACGTCAGCACCACCAGGACCGTCGTGAACAACGTCATCATCGGAGCCATCGGCTTCCTGCTGGGTCTGGCCGCCAGCGCCATGGCCAACGAGAGGCGGTCCTCGCGGGCCGGACGCGGTACGTCCGCTCCATAGACCGCGGCTGAGGCGTACCGTCTCGTCTGCCGCCTTCCTCCGTCTCCCTCCCTCTGACCCTTCCTCTGCCCCTGCCCGGACCGGCTGCCCCGGTCCGGGCAGGGGCGCGTTCGGCACGAAACGAATAAAGAAACGCTTGCGTTTCTATCGGCATGGCCGTAATTTACGGGTACGAAACCGTTTCGTATCGACGAGGGGCCGGACCATGCCAAGCAGCAGCAGCGCGCAGGCCTCGTGATGACGGCCTCCCCGATGTTCCTGGCCCTCGCCCTCTCCCTGGTCTCCGCGATCTGCTACGCCGCGGCCGCCGTGGTCCAGGAGCGGACCGCCGCGGGTACGGCGGATCTGCGCGGCGCGCTCGCCCGCGGCTCCTGGTGGTGGTCCGTCGTTCTCAACGGCACCGGCGCGCTGTTGCACGTGGTCGCCCTGCGGTACGGGCCGCTGACCCTGGTGCAGCCGCTCGGTGCGCTGAGTCTCGTGGTGGCGGTGCCCCTGGGGGCGCTGATCGCCCGCCGCCAGACCTCGGGCACGCAGTGGCGCGGCATGGCCCTCACCCTCGCCGGGCTGATCACCCTGCTGACCGTCACCGCCTCCGGTGGCGCGCCGGACGACTCGCTGCGGACCGGCCAGGTTCTCGTGGTCGCGGTCGCCGCCGTCGGCGTCATCGCGGTGCTGGTCTCCTTCGCCACGGGCCGCACCGCCCGGGCCGGTCTCGCGTTCGCGGCGGCCTCCGGCATCGCCTCCGGGGCCGGGTCCACGCTGGCACAGAAGCTGGCGGTCGGGGCGACGCCGTCCTGGAGTGCGGCGCTGGTGGTGGTCCTGACCGCCGGGTTCGCCGTCGCCGGCGTGCTGCTCGCCCAGAAGGCGTACCGCAGCGGCCTCGGCGGCCCGCTCGCGCTGCTCACCCTCGTCAACCCCCTCACCGCGTCCGCCGTCGGCATCGGCCTGCTCGGCGAAGGTTTCCAGTACGGCGGGACCGGCATCCTGCTCGCTCTCGCCGGTGCCGCGGCGGCCGGCCGTGGCGTGATCCTGCTGAGCCGCCCCCAGTCCGGTCAGGACGCTCTTCCCGCCCACCTCAAGGGTGGCGTCGACCGGCCGCGCGCTCCTCGCCGGACGACAGTCCGGGCCGTCGCGCCTGGCCTGCGGCCCGCCCGCCTGTTCCGTTCCACGCTGCCGTCCGCGCTGCCGTCCGCGCTGGCGTCCCCCGGACGGATGGGCGCGGTCACCACCGACATCACCGGCATGAGCCGGGCACTCTGAGAAACGAGACGGAGACCATGACCATGACCACTGCGGCTGTGACCACTCTTGAAGGCGCCCTTCGGACGAGCGTGCGCGCGGCGGGACTGGTGGATGTGCCCGCCGTGGTGCGCCTGTTCGTCCCGCCCCCGCCCCCGCCTCTGCCCTCGGTCCCGGGCAACTCCGCGATGGACTGGGAGCAGGCGCAGCGTGCGATGCGGCTGATGCTGGCCCACTACGCGCTCGAAGAGGGCCAGGTGTGGGTGGCCGAGCGTGCGGACGGCCGGCTTCTCGCGGCCGGCATCTGGCTGCCGCCGGACACCGAGACCGAGCCCCCCGACACGCGGTTCAGCGGCCTTCTCTCCCGTGAGCTCGCCAACGGCCCGCAGGACCGCCCCGTCCTTCGCAGAGCACCGTGACGCGCTGGACCGCGTTGTTGCCGAAGCCGCCGCGGTTCCAGGGCTGGGTGACCGGCTGGGTGTCGCCCGCGGCATCCGTGGCGCGGGCGGTCAGGACGTGGGTGCCGGGGACGGCCGTCCAGGGCGTGCGCCAGTGGCGCCAGGACCAGGAGTGGCGGTCCGCCGGGGCGAGTTCCGCCTCGTGCCAGGTGTGGCCGTCGTCCGTGCTGACCTCGACCTTCGTCACGGGAGCGCGGCCCGACCAGGCGCGGCCCTCCAGATGCAGCGGGCCGGGGCGTACGACCCTGGTGCGGGACATGAAGTCCGGGAAGCCGGGCGGGATCATCAGCGCCCGGGGCGCGATCCGGGTGACCGGGGTGCCCATCTCGTCGGGGGACTGGCGGTAGCGGTACGCCACCGTCTGCTGGAAGCCGGTGAACGGCGTGTCGGTGAGGGTGATGTCGCGCAGCCACTTCACATGGGCCATGCCGTACCAACCGGGGACCACCAGACGCACGGGGTGCCCATGCTGCGGGGGGAGCGGGGCGCCGTTCATCTCGTACGCGACCAGTACTTCCGGGTCGGTGGCCATGGCGTCGGTGAGGGGCAGGCTGCGCTCGTAGTCCTGCTCCACGCCGCGCTCCACGCCGTGGTCGGCTCCCGTGAAGACCGCTTCTACAGCGTCCGTTTCCACGCCGGCCTCGGTGAGCAGGGTCCGCAGCGGTACGCCGGTCCAGTCGGCGGTGCCGACCGCCTCGACCAGCCAGGGCTGGCTCACGGGGCGCGGGGTGAGCCGGGCCCGGCCGTTGCCCGCGCACTCCATGGTCACCCGGTGGGTGACGGCCGGGAAGGAGCGGAGGGCCGCAAGGTCCAGGGCTAGGGGCACACGGATCCGGCCGCGTACGGTCAGCGTCCACGCGGAGGCGTCGAGGACCGGCATGTCGTAGTGGGTCAGGATGTAGTGCAGCCCGGGGGGTGTGACGTCGTAGCGCAGGGCCTCCAGGGGAAGGCCGTGGTTGCGGGCCGCGAGGGCGAGTTCCTCGTGGCTGATGCCCTCGTCGGGGTGGGCGACGCGCCCCGGCGTGCTGATGTCATCCAGTGATCGGGGTGGATCCACCTGCTCCGTGCGACTGTCCATGGCTCCATCGTGCTCCCGGCAGCCGACCAGGACACCCCCTCAGCCGCCGGGGCGGCTTGCCACATCGGCGCCGCACCTCAATGCGCACCTTTGCTCTCGCTTCATCGTCACCGTGTGCCGTGTGCCGTGTGCCGTGTGCCGTGATGACTGTGACAAGCCTGATTGGGCTCATGATGCGGGCATGACTGATCCCGAGCTCCTTCCGGAAGCCGCCGTCCTCGGCCGTCTGGGCCACGAGAAGAACGTCTGGCTGTGCACCGTCCGCCCGAACGGCTCTCCTCATGTGACGCCGGTCTGGTTCGTCTTTCTTCAGGGCAGCTGGTGGATCGGTGCGGACAGCGGTTCGATCAAGGTCCGTAACGTCGAGAAGTGTCCGCGGGTCTCCCTGGCGTTGGAGGACGGTCGATTTCCCGTCGTGGCCGAAGGAAACGCGGTGCTGCATCGTGGGCCGTACCCGGAGGAGATCACGGACGCCTTCGCCCTGAAGTACGACGGATGGGATGTCTCCGCCCCGCACAGGCCGGGCGGAGACCGTGTTCTCGTCGAGGTTGCCGTACAGCGCTGGCTGCTGACCGGTACGGCTCAGTGATCGTCGGTGCCCGACAGACCTAGTCCTGGGTCGGCTTCTTCCTGCCCACCAGCAGCAGGGCCGCACCGCCGATCACCACGAGGGCGATGGCTGTGCCGGCGATCATCGGGGTGGCGTTGGAGCTGCCGGTCTCGGCGAGGTTCACATCGCCGGCGGTGCCGCCGACCGTCGCCGGGCTCGGCTCGCTCAGGGTCTGGGTCGCGTCACCGCCGGCCTCGCTGCCCTCGGTCCGGCAGTCCAGGACGCCGTTGAAGCGCTGCGCGAGGCCGCCCGGGCCCGTGATCGTGAAGTCGTACGCCTGGTCCTCCTGGAGCGAGATCGTCACCGTCCGGGACTCGCCCGCCGGGATGCCGTGCTCGATGCCCATGAGCTCGAAGGTGAACGCCGCGTCGCCCACGTTGGCCGCGGTGATGTCCAGGCCGCCGCCCTCGGCGCAGTTCTTCGCCGAGGACAGTGCGGGTATGGCGCCCTGCTCCGCCCAATTCGTGCTCGCCGTCGCCGAGACCGTCGACTCGCTGGAGCCCGCCAGGATCTGTGTCTGGCTGCGGCTCTCGGAGGTGAAGGCGCTGCCGACGGGCACGGTGGTCGACGCCTGCACGGTCAGTTCGGCCGAGCCGTCCGCCGCGTCCTCGGGAACGTCGATGAACAGCTGGCTGCCGTTCACCGCGGAGTTGATGACCTTGCCGTCCTTGCCGACGATCCGCACCCCGCTGGTGGCGGCGTCCGCCGGTGGCGTCACCGTCACGCCGGCCGCGTTGGTGTGCACCGTGACCGGGCCGAGCAGCTCACCGGGGTGACCGGAGACCGCGGGCGGGTCGAGCGTCAGGGACGCCGCCGGCTCCGCCACGTTCCGGGCGCTCTTCTCCAGGTGGTCCGCGAGCCTCTCGGCCTGCGGGTCGACGGCGTCGACGGCAACGTCGTCCGAGTAGCGCCAGATGGCCACCTGGGTGCCGGCCGCCGCGTCCTCCTCGCTGAGGCCGCCTCGTACCCCTGCCGCCGCCGCGAGCGCCGCGAGGTCGTTGACCTGCGGATAGGAGTTCTGCAGGATCCAACGGATCTTGCCGGCGTTCTTGTTGGCGCCGAGTGAGGTGCCGCTCCACGGGGTCTCGTGGTACTTGGCGTCCCGCTGCGTGGGGTTGTGCAGGTCGACGCAGTAGGTCTGCAGGGTGCCGCCGCCCTCGACGGACATCTCGAACAGGCCCGCCGACACCGTCAGGTCCCCGGCGGCGTCGTGTATGACGGCGTCGCCGTACGTCTTCAGGCCACCTATGGTGGCGGTCGCCCCGCTCTGGTTCTGCGACGTCTCGTCGGCGGACGCCGGGCCCGCGCCGGTCAGCACACCGGCGGCGAGGAGCCCGGACACCAACGTGGCGGCGGCGAGGCGGGCCACGCCTCGCCCGCGCACCGACAGCGCGGAGAACGAAGAAAACACAGAATTCCCCTTCGAGCAGGACCCGTTGACGTGGGGGCGCGGTCCCACCAGCAGAAACAGAAACCCCGAGAGCTACGCTCGGCATCCTAGGTACCTGGCGCACCGCGCTTCCCGGGGATGCTGTCGGTCAATCGATCCGACTCGGAATCGTTATCGCCAAGACCTCTTCCGAGCAGGGCTTATCGACAAATCCACAGGGATCGTTCGGTGCGCATTCGCCGATAAGCCGCAGTTCGGTCAGACTTCGGCGGGTGACCGCGGATGGCTGACGTCACGTCACCGCGGCTGGTTCCGGCTGCCGTTGGGTGTCCGGCTCCGCGGGCGGTGTCTCCCAGCTGGGCTCGGGCTGCGCCGGGGCGCCGACGGCCCCCGTCTCCGGCTTGGACGTGCGCCGGAAGGCCGCGGTGCCGCGCGCGAGATCGTGGCCGATGGCCAGCGCGTCGATGTCGGCCGACGTCCAGCTCTGCCCCTCGCGTACGTCCGAGCGGACCTTCAGCCTGCCCTGCACGACGACGGGGTCGCCCACGTCGAGCGACGCCGTCACATTGGTGGCGAGCTGCCGGTTGGCCCACACCGTGAAGAAGTTGGTGTGGCCGTCGGTCCACACACTCTTCTCGCGGTCCCAGTACCGCGAGGTCACCGCCAGCCGGAAGCGCGCCGACGCCCCCGACGCCAGCTCCCGGAACACCGGCCGCGTCGCCACGTTGCCCACCGCGCAGATGACCGTCTCGTTCATCTCGAACCCCTCCCTCACCCGGCTGTTCACGCCGGTCGGATACGCCTACGGGCCCGTCCCGTACGGCTGCGTCTGCCGCGGCGACCGCGTCCGTCGCGATCGCCGTGCAGCCAGACTGCCTCTGTCGGGCCGAGCCCGCTGAGCGCTGTGGACCATCCTCAGGCTGTGGAAAACTCCGCCACCCGAACGAGGGACCCGCCGCCCGAGATGCCCCGGACACCCCGAACTCCCCCGGGATCAGGCACCCGAGCCGGGGTCACCGTGCCGCGGCCACCCCCATCACCCGCCCGTACTGCTCCCGAACCTCCCGGTACCGCAGCAGTTCCGCGGCCACCGGATCCAGCACCCGTGCCCGCCCGCACCCGGCGGACGCCTCTCTGAGCCGCCGCTCCGCCTCCAGGCCGTACCGCCGCGCGGGCCCCCGTGCCGCCATCCGGCAGCTCCACTCGACCAACGGGCCGCCGACGATGCCCGCCACCATCAGCAGCACCGGCACGCCCAGGTTCGGCGACATGAACCCGATGATCTGCCCCAACAGCCACAGCCCGCCGATGACCTGAAGGATCGTCATGGACGCCTGGGCGAACACGGCCGCCGGCCACCAGCCCGGCCGCGGCGGCCGCCCCGGCGGCAGTCCCGTCCGCGCCGCCAGCTCGTCCAGCGCCTCGGGCAGCCCCTGCGCACCGCGTACGGCGGCCTCGCGCACCGCCTGCCCCCAGGGCGCGGGCAGCCCGGCCGACGCCCGGTCGGCCAGCGTCCGTACGGCCTGCTCGACCCGCTGGCGGGCCGTGGCCTCCTCGTCGGCCTGGGCGAGCAACGGCAGCCGCCCCGTGGACGGTTCGAACCGGTCCTGGTACCACCGCCACAGCCGCAGCCAGGGCGTCCCGCACGCGCGGTTGGCGTTGCGCAGCCACGCGCGCTCGGCCGCCTCCCCCGCCGCGGTGGCGCCCACCGCCTCCGCGAGCCGGGCGGCGAACTCGTCGCGCGCCTGCTCGCTCAGCCCGGTCCGCCGTCCGGTCACGTAGACGGGCCGTAGGTGCCATCCGGCGGCGTCCACGTCGGCCGCGATGCGCCGGGCCGCGGCCCCCCGCTCCGTCACGAACTGACCGAGGGCCTCCCGCAGTTCACCGATGCCCTCCCCGGTGAGCGCGGACAGCGCGAGCACGGTCGCGCCGGGTTCGCCGTACTCGCCGAGCGCGATCCCGTCCTCGTCGAGCAGCCGCCGCAGATCGTCCAAGACCTGCTCGGTGGCCTCCCCGGGCAGCCGGTCGATCTGGTTGAGGACGACGAACATGACCTCCGCGTGCCCCGCCATGGGCCGCAGATAGCGCTCATGAAGGATGGCGTCGGCGTACTTCTCCGGATCGACGACCCAGATCACCGCGTCGACGAGCGCCAGCACCCGGTCCACCTGCTCGCGGTGCTGTACGGCGGCCGAGTCGTGATCGGGCAGGTCGACCAGGACGAGCCCGCGCAGCTGCGCCTCCGCCTCGGCGCTCTGCACCGGGCGCCGCCGCAGCCGTCCCGGGATGCCGAGCCGGTCGATGAGGGTGGCCGCGCCGTCGCTCCAACTGCACGCGATGGGCGAGGCGGTGGTGGGCCGCCGTACGCCCGTCTCCGAGATGGTCACTCCGGCGAGCGCGTTGAACAACTGCGACTTGCCGCTGCCGGTCGCGCCCGCGATGGCGACGACGGTGTGCTGCCCTGACAGCCGCCGCCGCGCGGCCGCCTCGTCGAGGACCCGGCCGGCCTCCGCGAGGGTTCTGCTGTCGAGCCGCGTGCGGGAGAGCCCGACCAGTTCACGCAGCGCTTCGAGCCGCGAGCGCAGCGCTCCGTCGTACGCCAGCTGGGGCACGGGCTGCGGAGTGGACGGCCGGGTCTCCACGACGGAGACGTACTGCGCGGCGGTCTCCTCGGTGACCCTTCGCGCGATGAGTCCGTCGTCCCAGGGCCTGTCGGAGTCCGTACGACCGGACGCGCCCGTACGGCTTGAGGAGTCGTCGTCGTCCTTCACGCGTGCGTGCCGGTCGCCGGAGGGGCCTCCCTCGGGCTCCTCGGGTTGGCTGGATTCCTCTGGCGCCGCTTGGTCGGCGGGCTCGTCCTCCGTGGCCCCGCCGTCCGAATCGGCCTCTTCAGGGCGTTCGTTCGCGGAGGCGCCCTCTTCGGAGACGGTATTTTCCGGACGCTCCTCCTGAGAACCCGCGCCGCCCGCGTCACCCGCATCGTCCGCATGCTCGGTGTGGTCAGCGTGATCCAAGTGGTTGGTGTGTTCTGTGTGCTCGGTGTGATCCGTGTGGTCCTGGTCTGTGACGGCGGTCACCGGTCACCTCTCCTTCTGCAGTACCGACAGCGCGGCGATGAGTTCGGCCTGCGGTTCGGGGTGGACGTCGAGGGCGTCGAGCGGGGCGAGGCGGCGCTCGCGTTCGGTGTGCATGATGCGGTCGAGGTGGTCGGTGAGCAGCCGGCCGCCGCGGTCGCGCAGCCGCAGCGCGCCGTGCGCGCCGATCCGCTCGGCGAGTCCCTCGCCCGCCGACCGTGCCCGGCGGCCGCCCAGCAGCACGGTGGCGACGAGGGCCGCGACGACCTCGGGGTCGGGCGCCACGCTCCGGTCGAGAGCGGTCACCTCCTCCTCGGCGTACTCCTCGAGCTCCCGCCGCCACCGCCGTACGGCCAGTCCGATGCGGTGCTTGGCGCTCTCCGAGGAAGGGCCACGGTCGGTCAGCTCCGGGGCCCCGGCGGCCGGTTCGCGCCGCCAGGCGTCGTCGACACGTTCGTCGGCGGCGGTGACGGCGCACAGCAGGAGGGCGCCCAGGCTCTCCACGAGGGCGTCGAGGAGCTCCTCGGCGGTGCAGTCGAGCGGGAAGGCCCGCCAGCGCTTCAGGGCGTCGCCGGCGAGCACGGCACCCGCCTGCAGCCGGCCTCGTACGCGCGCGTGCTCGCTGTCGTACGCCCCGTCGACGGCGGCGGTGAGCCGCAGTGCGGCCGCGTACTGCGCGGCGGCGGCGCTCGCCAGTTCGGGCATCCGGGCCTTGAGCGAGTCGAGGACGCCGTACGCGGTACGGGCCAGCGTGTGCTGCCGGGCGGCCTGGTCCTGCGCCTGATGCAGGAGCCAGGTCCGCAGCGGCGCCACGGCGGTGCCCGGCAGGAGCCCGCCGCCCCACGCCGACTCGGGCAGCTCCGGCACGGTGAAGCGGGGTACGTCGCCCAGTCCGGCCTTGGTGAGCAGCGCCCCGTACTGGCGCGAGACCTCGGAGACGACCTGGTGGGGCACCCGGTCGAGGACGGTGACCAGGGTGGCGTTGTACTCCTTGGCGGTGCGCAGCAGGTGCCAGGGCACGGCGTCGGCGTACCGGGCCGCCGTCGTGACCATGACCCAGATGTCGGCCGCGCAGATCAGTTCGGAGGCGAGGACGCGGTTGTCGGCGACGAGGGAGTCGACGTCGGGCGCGTCCAGGAGGGCGAGGCCGGGCGGGAGGGTGTCGGCGGTCTCGATGCGCAGCACGCGCGCGGGGTTCTCGCCGGGCAACAGGAGTTCGTCCGCCGGTTCCTGGTGGGGTACCCATACGCGCGTGAGGTCGGGCAGCACCCGCATCCCGCTGAACCAGTGATGATCCTCCGGATGGCAGACCAGCACGGGCGTCCGGGTGGTCGGCCGCAGGACGCCCGCCTCGCTGACCCGTCGCCCCACGAGCGAGTTGACGAGTGTCGACTTCCCGGCCCCCGTGGAGCCCCCGATGACGGCCAGCAGGGGTGCTTCGGGTTCCCTCAACCGGGGCACCAGATAGTCGTCGAGCTGGGCGAGCAGTTCGTCGCGGTTGGCACGCGCGCGTGGAGCCCCCGCCAGGGGCAGCGGGAAGCGTGCGGCGGCGACACGGTCGCGCAGGGCGGAGAGTGCGTCGAGCAGCTGAGGCCGTACGTCCAAGGTCACCACATGCGAAGAATGCCCAATTTTAGGGGAATTCTGAAGCATATGAGCATGTCTGCGCGCCGACAGAACACAAGGGATGGAAGGGACGACTGGGACGCGGTCACAGTCCAGGCATAACGAGTGCACAACACCCGATGCGCAAGTAGCCAAAAGCGATGCACGATTCGTACCTGCCTGCGATTATCAGGACCGCTTCACCGAACCTCCACATCGAGCCACGGAGGCGAAGCAACAGGGACGAGGACGCGGGAGCCCTATCCTTGTCCCCGGCAACGTCACGGCACGGCCCACACCCGGGCACACCCACGACAGAGGCCACCACACCCGGCCCCCGTAGCTCAGTGGATAGAGCAGGCGCCTTCTAAGCGCTTGGCCGCAGGTTCGAGTCCTGCCGGGGGCGCCAAGTGTTCGCCCTCCTTCGGGAGGGTATTTCTGTAGCTGCATTTCTGGGCCCCCTATGGCCCGATCCCTGCCGTGGAGTGGACGACGCTGGTCGGGACGGGACTTGGGGCTGTACTGGGACGGACGAAGATCATGCGAGTCCGCAGGCCAGGGCGGCCAAGATCCGGCAGCTGTTCCAGGCGTCGGGATGTGATGAGGCACGTGAACGGCTGATCCTCACGATGGAGACGCGACCCGGGCTGCCCGTGTGGTGCTTCGGCGAGAACTGAGCGCACTGGACGTGTGGCGTGGTGTCCCGCAGCGGCCGGTGACGACGACCAGTGACAGGCCGGCTACAGGCCGGCTACTCGTGCGGCCGGTGAACGTGCAGGTCACGGGTGCCCGACCGAACGCGTTTCCTTCGAGGGGTAGCCGTCAGGCAAGATGGGGTGTATCTGCCCACTGCCAGAATTCAAGCTGCCGGACGGTTTCTCTTGGCTGAGTACATCTACACCATGCGCAAGACGCGCAAGGCGCACGGCGACAAGGTGATCCTTGACGACGTGACGCTGAGCTTCCTGCCCGGCGCGAAGATCGGTGTGGTCGGTCCGAACGGTGCCGGTAAGTCCACCGTTCTCAAGATCATGGCCGGGCTGGAGCAGCCGTCCAACGGTGACGCGTTCCTGTCCCCCGGCTACTCCGTCGGCATGCTGCTCCAGGAGCCGCCGCTCGACGAGTCCAAGACGGTCCTGGAGAACGTGCAGGACGGCGCCGCCGAGATCATGGGCAAGCTCAAGCGCTTCAACGAGGTCGCCGAGCTCATGGCCACCGACTACTCGGACGCGCTCATGGAGGAGATGGGCAAGCTCCAGGACGACCTGGACCACGCCAACGCGTGGGACCTGGACGCCCAGCTGGAGCAGGCCATGGACGCGCTGGGCTGCCCGCCCGGCGACTGGCCGGTCACCAACCTCTCCGGTGGCGAGAAGCGCCGCGTCGCGCTCTGCAAGCTGCTGATCGAGGCTCCCGACCTGCTCCTCCTCGACGAGCCCACCAACCACCTGGACGCCGAGTCCGTGCAGTGGCTGGAGCAGCACCTCGCGAAGTACGCCGGCACCGTCGTCGCCGTGACCCACGACAGGTACTTCCTCGACAACGTCGCCGAGTGGATCCTCGAGCTGGACCGCGGCCGCGCCCACCCCTACGAGGGCAACTACTCCACGTACCTCGACAAGAAGGCCTCCCGCCTCAAGGTCGAGGGCCAGAAGGACGCCAAGCGCGCGAAGCGGCTCAAGGAAGAGCTCGAGTGGGTGCGGTCCAACGCCAAGGGGCGTCAGGCCAAGTCCAAGGCGCGACTGTCCCGTTACGAGGAGATGGCCGCCGAGGCGGACAAGATGCGGAAGCTGGACTTCGAGGAGATCCAGATCCCGCCGGGCCCGCGTCTGGGCAGTGTGGTCGTCGAGGTCAACAACCTCAGCAAGGCGTTCGGCGAGAAGGTCCTCATCGACGACCTCAGCTTTACGCTGCCGCGCAACGGGATCGTCGGGGTCATCGGTCCGAACGGCGCCGGCAAGACCACCCTCTTCAAGATGATCCAGGGTCTGGAGACGCCGGACTCCGGTTCGATCAAGGTCGGCGACACCGTCAAGATCTCGTACGTCGACCAGAGCCGCGAGAACATCGACCCGAAGAAGTCGCTGTGGGCCGTCGTCAGCGATGAGCTGGACTACATCAATGTGGGCCAGGTCGAGATGCCCTCGCGGGCGTACGTCTCCGCCTTCGGGTTCAAGGGTCCGGACCAGCAGAAGCCGGCCGGCGTCCTCTCCGGCGGTGAGCGCAACCGTCTCAACCTCGCGCTCACCCTCAAGCAGGGCGGCAACCTGCTGCTCCTCGACGAGCCGACCAACGACCTCGACGTGGAGACACTGGGCTCCCTCGAGAACGCGCTGCTCGAGTTCCCGGGCGCGGCCGTGGTCGTCTCCCACGACCGGTGGTTCCTGGACCGGGTGGCCACGCACATCCTCGCCTACGAGGGTGACTCCAAGTGGTTCTGGTTCGAGGGCAACTTCGAGTCGTACGAGAAGAACAAGATCGAGCGGCTCGGACCGGACGCGGCTCGTCCGCACCGCGCCACCTACAAGAAGCTGACCCGGGGCTGATCTCTTGCGGCACATCTACCGCTGCCCGCTGCGCTGGGCGGACATGGACGCGTACGGCCACGTCAACAACGTGGTCTTCCTTCGCTACCTGGAGGAAGCCCGTATCGACTTCCTGTTCCGCCCGGAGAAGGACTTCAAGCAGGGGTCCGTGGTGGCACGCCATGAGATCGACTACAAGCGGCAGCTGGTCCACCGGCACACACCGGTGGACATCGAGCTGTGGGTCACGGAGATAAGGGCGGCGTCCTTCACGATCATGTACGAGGTCAAGGACCCGGACCAGGTCTATGTCCGGGCCTCGACGGTGATCGTGCCGTTCGACTTCCAGGCGCAGCGGCCACGGCGGCTCACCGCGGAGGAACGGGAGTTCCTGGAGGAGTACCGGGACGACCGGGGCGACGCCTCCGAGGCCTCCGAGGAGGACGAGGACGAGGGGGAGGCCGTCGCCGCATGACGGTGCTCCACCTCGCCGACGAAAGGGAGGCGGCGGATCTCGCGGCCTTCCTCTCCCGGCTGCTCCACTACGACCGTGGAGCCGCGGTACGCCTCCAAGGAGCCGGCACCGCACTCGCCGTCTTCGGACGGCCACCGTCCTTCGAGGTGCTCGCGATCCGCGCGGTGCGGCTCGGCAAGCCGTACGAGGACGGACTCGACGTGACACTGGACGTGACCGTGTCCGCGGGTGAGCTCCTGGAGTCCATCGACGAGGCCGCGGTCACCGCGGGCGTTCCGGCGGCGGTGACCGGGCCGCCGTGGGCCGGGGTGCTGCCACCGCGCGGTGGCTGGCGGGTGGAGCCGGGGCTGCCGGCGCCGGACGCGTTGCGGGCCATGGTCGCCGCCGTGATCGCCGAATTCCGGTCCCGTACCGACGAGTTGGAGCCCGAGGCGCGTACGAGGGCCGAACTCGACCGGATCGGGCGGGAGATCTGGTCCCGGACGGTCGGGGACACCGGGTTGCCGGTGCGGGCCGTGCACGCGGCCCAGTCGCTGGGATTCCTGCGTCCGGCCGTGCCCGCCGCCGACCTGAGTGCGCCCGATGAGACGCCGCTGGGGCTGTTCTCGTCGGGCGCATGGCTCAGGCTGCGCACGCCGTACGGGTCGATCGCCGTACGCAGGGCGGGACTCGGGGCGCTGGACGTCAGCGTCCGCTGACCCCGGCCCCACCGGCGGCCACCACTACACCAGCGGCCACAGGGCGGCGGTCAGGCCGAAGCCGAGGACGCCCATGACGGTCGTCAGGACCGTCCACGTGCGCAGGCCCGAGGCCACGTCCAGGCCGGCCAGCTTGGTGAACATCCAGTAGCCCGCGTCGTTGATGTGCGAGACGGCGAGACCGCCCCCGCCCATCGCCAGGGCGATCAGGGAGAGTTGGCCGGTGGACAGGTCGGCGCGCTGCAGGAGCGGGGCGAGGATGCCCGCCGTGGTGATCAGCGCCACCGTGGCCGAGCCCTGGGCGGCACGCAGGACCAGCGCCGTCAGGAAGGCGAGGACGAGCGCGGGCAGGCCGCTGCGGTCCAGTACGTCGGCGATCGCGTCGCCGATACCGCTCGCCACCAGCACCTTGCCGAAGACCCCGCCCGCGCCCGCCACCAGGATCACCATCGCCACCGGCGGCAGGGCCGACGTCATCACGCTCGCGATGTGGGCGCGGTCCCAGCCGCGGCGGGCGCCGAGGATGTACGCGCACAGCGCCACGTCGATCAGCAGGGCCACCATGGGGGCGCCGAGGACGGTGAGGACGGCGCGCGGTGCGGAGCCGTCGGCGAGGAGGTTCTGGCCGAGGGTACCGGCGAGGATCAACAGGATCGGGGTGACGATCAGGGTGAGGACCGTGCCGAAGGAGGGCGGGCGGACGGCCGGGGTGGTGGTCGTCGGGGCCGGCTTGGTGAGGACGGTGGTGCCGTGGCCGTCGTCGGCCTGGGGAGTGGAACCTCCAGGCGTTCCGGGGGTACCGGGTGCTTCGGCTGCTTCGGCTGCTTCGAGAGTGGTCTCCTCGCCGTAGATCTCCGCGTGCAGGTCCGGGTCCATCGGGTATTCGCGGCGGGTCATGCGGCGGGAGATCAGGTAGCCCAGCAGGATCACGACCGCGGTGACCGGGATGCCCATGAGCAGGACCAGGCCCTGGTCGGCGCCGATGGCCTGGGCGACGGCGACCGCGCCGGGGTGCGGGGGCAGGAAGGCGTGCACCGTCAGCATCGCGGCGCCCATCGGGAGGGCGTAGACGAGGAGAGGCTTGCGGGAGGCGCGGGCGACGCCGTACGCGATCGGCATCAGGATGATCAGGCCGACCTCGAAGAAGACCGGGATGCCGAGGACGAAACCGGCGACGGTGAGCGCGAGCGGGGTGCGCTTGGAGCCGAAGCGGTCGATGAGGGAGTGGGCGAACGCGGCGGCGCCGCCGGAGAGTTCGACGATCCGGCCGATCATCGCGCCCAGGGCGATGATCGTGGCGATGTGGCCGAGCGTGGAGCCCATGCCGTCCTCGATGGTCTTCACCAGGTCGGCGGCCGGGACGCCCGCGGTGAGGGCCACGCCGATGGAGACGACGACCAGGGCGACGAACGGCTGGACCTTGGCGCGGAGGATCAGCAGCAGGAGGGTGGCGACGCCGGCGGCGGCGATCAGGAGGAGGGTGGTGTGACTCATCGTCCCTCTCCTTTCTGGGCTGGGGAGGCGGCGGACTTCGGGGACAGGAGGGTGACGACGGAGGAGTCGTCGTGGGCGGCGAGACCGGCGCGCTCGCCGAGGAGGTAGAGCTGCTGGGCGGCCGAGGCGAGCGGGACCGGGACGTGGGCGTCCTTCGCGATGCCGGTGACGATGCCCATGTCCTTCACGAAGATGTCGAGGCGGGACTTCACCTCGGGGGCGGTCTCGTTCTCGTACGTCTCGACCATGCGAGGACCGCGGTCGGCGAACATGAACGAACCGGCCGCGCCGTGCCGCAGGCTCTCCACCACGGTTGCCGGGTCGAGGCCGAGGCCGCGGGCCAGCGCGATCGCCTCCGCGGCGGCGGCGATGTGCACGCCGGCGAGGAGCTGGTTGATCGCCTTGAGGGACTGGCCGTCGCCCGGGCGGGGGCCGACGACCGTGAGGGTGGAGGCGAGCAGGTCGAGGACCGGGCGGGCGAGGGCGAGGGCCTTGTCCTCGGCGCCGACGACGATGAGGAGATCGCCGTTCCCAGCACGGACCGGGCCGCCGCTGACCGGGGCGTCGACCGTGAGGACGCCGTGTTCCGCGAGGCGGGCGGCCGTGGTGCGGGCGGCGTCCGGGCCGACCGTGCTGGTGAGGATGACGGTGGTGCCGGGGCGGAGGGTTTCGGCCGCGCCGTGCTCGCCGAAGAGGGCGTTGTCGACCTGCTGTTGGTCGCGTACGGCGAGCAGGACGAGGTCGGCGTGGCGGGCCGCGTCGGCGGGGGTGGGGGCGGTTGTTCCGTCGGCCTCGGTGAGCTGGGCGAGGCGGGGTGCGGATATGTCGTACGCCGTTACGGGGAGGTGGGCGGCGAGGTGGGTGGCCATGGGGAGGCCCATGGCGCCCAGGCCGATTACTGCGGTGTGGGGACGGGGGGTCATTGGTGGGTGCCTTTCTTTCGAGAGCGGGGGGATGGGTGTGGGGCTGGGGCGGCGAGCGGGTGCGGGTGTGTGGGGGCTGGGCTCCTGGGGGTTCGCCCCCTCCGCCCCTTCCCGTCCCGAACCTGGGGCTCCGCCCCAGACCCCGCTCCTCAAACGCCGGAGGGGCTGGATATGCAGACGCTGGAGGGGCTGGATATGCAGACGTCGGAGGGGCTGGATTTGGCGGAGGGGCTGGGTTGCGTGAGCTGGGTGATGATGCGGGTTGCCGTTTCCGCTACCGCGTCTCGGGCTGCCGACCAGAGGCTCACCACGTCGGAACCCGGTAGTGCTGTGGGGAGTTGGGTGCTTACTGCCTGGAGGTAGGCGCGGCGGAGTTCGGCGTTGACGTTGATCTTGGCGACGCCTAGGGGCAGGGCGGCCAGGAGTTGGTCCTCGGGGAGGCCGCTGGCGCCGTGGAGGACCAGGGGGACCGGGACGGTGGAGTGGATCGCGGCCAGGCGGTCCAGGTCGAGGCGTACGGGGTGGGTGGTGAAGCCGTGGACGTTGCCGACCGCCACCGCCAGCGCGTCCACGCCGGTCTCGGCCACGAACTCGGCTGCCTGGGCGGGGTCCGTCATGGCGGTGGGGGCCGCGGTGGCGTTCGTGGAGACGTCCTCGTCGCCCGCCAGGGCGCCCAGTTCGGCTTCGACCCAGGCGCCGTGGTCGCGGGCGCGGCGGACCGCCTCGCGGGTCAGGGCGATGTTCTCGGCGAAGGGGAGGTGGGAGCCGTCGATCATCACGGAGGTGTAGCCGGCCCGGAGGCAGGCGGTGATCTCGTCGAGGTCGCGGCTGTGGTCCAGGTGGACGCCGAGCGGGGCGGGGGAGGCGGCGGCCGCGTCGAGCGCGAGGCGCATCAGGGCGTCGCGGCCCGCGTGCTTGAAGGCGCTCGAGCCTGCCTGGATCAGAGCCGGGTACTTGGGGTCGGCTTCTGCCGCGGCGACTATGCCCTGGACCGTCTCCAGGTTGTACGCGACGAAGCCGGGCAGAGCGCGGCCGGTCTCGTACGCGGTGGTCAGGGCCTTGAGGCCCTCGGGGCCGGTCAGCAGCATCAGGCGGCGCTCCTCAGCAGGGCGAGGGCGTCGGCGAGGGCGTCGTCGCCGCCGACGTTCCCGGCGAACACGATGTAGGGGATGCCGGCGGCGGGGCCGTCGACGGGCTGCCACAGCGAGACGATGCCGGGCAGCAGGGTGCCGCGGGCCCAGGCGCGGCGGATCTCCAGGCCGTGGGTCGCGGTGTCGCTGGAGGTGATGCCGCCCTTGGCGACGACGAAGGCGGGACGGCGGGCGGCGGTGATCAGGCGGACCGTCTCGACGAGGGCGGCGGAGACGTTGCGGGAGATGGCGAGGCTCTCGTCGGGGTCGGCCGCCGTGATCACCGTACGGCTGGTGCGGATGACCGTGTCGTCCGTGTTCAGTGCGGTCGCCGCGGCCGTGGCGATCTCGTGGATGTGCGGGTCTCGGCGGGCCGGGTCGAGGAGTTGGGCCACGTCGAGTTCGTATTCGGTGAGGTCGTCCGTCTGTTCGCGCAGCCGGTTCAGCTGGCGGGTGGTGAGGGAGACGTGGGAGCCGACGACGATCAGGCCGTGCGGCGACGGTGTGCGCAGTGCGGCGAGTTCGGGTGGCGGTGAGCGGGGGGTGGGCGGACTGGCCCGCCCGGGCGCGGACGAAGGAGGGGCCGACCCGGTAGAGGAGGCGGGTGCCCGTCTCCTCCGCCTCGGCGGCGGCGAGGGCGAGGACCCGGAGGTCGTCGTCGCAGACCGCGTCCACCACGGCGGTGGCGCCGTCGCGGAGGGTGCGGAGCCGCTCGCTGACATGGGCGGGGCCGCCGGTGCGCAGGTCGGTGAGGGTGATACGGAGGACCTTGTCGGCGGGGATGCGGCCCTTCGTCTTCTCCTCGACCCACTCAGGGAGGGCGGAGGAGGTGTACCCGAAGGTGGCGTCCTTCGCGAACTCGCTCTCGCCCACCGGGAGAAGGCCGTCCGCAGTGCGCATCCAGTGGACCGAGTCGACGGTGAGGCGGCCGGCCTCGATGTAGGCGGGGACGAGGACGACGCCGTCGGGGGCGGCGCCGGCACGCGTCAACTCCTCGGTGAGGACGTCGGTTTCGAGAGGAAAGTGGCCGCGCAGGGTGGAGTCGCCGCGGGAGGCGATGACGTACGGGATGTTCTCGGCCCGGGAAGCTTCGTTCAGGGCGCGGACGATGGCGCGGTTGCGACCGGCCGCGTCGTCGGGGGAGAGGCTGCGGGTGTTGGTGAGGACGAAGAAGGCGGGGCTGTTCTGGCGCAGGGCCCAGCGGAGGTCCTCGACCGTCCAGGTCGTGAGGACGGGGATGTCCTTGACGGTCTGGGTGCCGGTGGGGTCGTCGTCCAGGACGACGAGGCGGGGAGCCTTCGCCGTCCGGGCCGCGACTTCGGCGGGGGCGACTGCTCTGACGGGCGGGAGACCGGCGAGGACCTCGGGCTCCGGGAGGGCATGACGGGGTAGGGACATGGCGGTTCCTGGGACGTGGGTAGGTGAAGACGTGGCCGTATAGAGACGTGGCTGTACGTGGCTGTACGTGGCTGTGTGAAGGGGGGCGGGGCGGGTGACCGTCGGGTGGGTGTGCCCGCCCGCGGGCCGCGTACGGCCGGTTCGGCTCTGTTACTCGCCGGACTTCAGGACGTGGGTGCGGTAGTCGTGCGCCGTCTGGTTCATGTGGGCGCTCATCGCCTCGCGGGCCTTGTCCGGGTCGCCGGACTCGAGGGCCTGGAGGACCGCCTCGTGGTGGGCGATCGCGTTGACGCGGATCTGGGGGATCGCTGAGGTCTCGCGGCGGCCCTCGGTGAGGAGTGCGCCGAAGGGCTCGAAGAGGAGCGGGACGAAGAGGTTGTTCGTCGCCCGCATCACCGTGGCGTGGAAGTCGATGTCCGCCTGCACGAACTTCTCCGTGTCGGCCTCGTCGGCGGCCTCCCGCATCGTGGCGAGGTGCTCGCGCAGCTCCGCGAGGTGGGTCTCGTCGCGGCGCAGCGCGGCCAGTTCCGTCGCGCCGTTCTCGATGAGGCGGCGGGCCTCGATGAGGCGCTCCGAGAGCGAGGTGTGCGAGGTGTGGGACGCGGCACGGATCACTGCTGCCATGGCCGTCCAGCGGTCCGGGGCGTTCACGTAGGTGCCGCGGCCGCGGACCACGCGTACGACGTTCTGTGCGCGCAGCTGCTTCACCGCCTCGCGTACGGTCAGCCTGCTCACGGAGGACTGCTCGGCGAGCTCCGCCTCCGGGGGGAGAGCGGCGTCCGGCGGGTAGGTGCCGTCGATGATCGCGCTGAGCAGGCGCTCGGCGAGGTCTTCGGAGAGCGACATCGTTGGGCCTCCGGGCGGGCGTGGCGGGCGAGATCGGGGTCCTGGAGCCACCGTACGGGTTGGGTTCGGCGGCGGCGTCGAGGGGATCAGGCGTCTGACGTCAGACATCTGATGTCTCGATGCCGGTAACCATGACAGCGGGTAGGGGGCGCGTCAATACCCGTGCCGTATTTCTGTTCGGTTACGGTGCGTGCTCGTGCTCGTGCTCAGTCGCGCTCGCTGTCGTCCGGCCATACGCCGATGTGGTCCGGCTCCAGTTCGAGGGCCACGCGGTCGCGCATGCCGAGGGCGCGGGTGTAGTCGGCGGGGAGCTGGAGGCGGCCGGCGCGGTCGAGCATGGCGTACTCGCGGGCGACCACCGTCTCGTGGCCGGTCGTCGCGTCGACCTCGCTGCGGCGCAGGACCTCCGTGGAGGTACGGCCGTCCCGGATGGCGACCGTGCGGCGGACCTCGCCGGCCACTGCCTGGTCGTGGGTGACGATGACGATGGTGGTGCCCAGCTGTTCGTTCGCGGTGCGGAAGGCGGCGAAGACCTGTTCCGCGGTGTGGGAGTCGAGCTCGCCGGTGGGTTCGTCGGCGAGCAGGACCGCGGGGTTGTTGGCGAGGGCCACGGCGATGGCGGCGCGTTGCTGCTGGCCGCCGGACATCTGATGCGGGCGGCGGTCGCGGCAGTCGGCGATCTCGAGCAGGTCCAGGAGTTCCAGGGCGCGGTCGGTGTGCGCGCGGCGGGACCTGGGGGTGCGGGTGCGGCCGGCCAGTTGCATCGGCAGGGCGGCGTTCTGGGCGGCGGTCAGGTAGGGGAGGAGGTTGCGGGAGGTCTGCTGCCAGACGAAGCCGACGACTTCCCTGCGGTAGGCGAGGCGGTCCTTCGCGGTCATCGTGAGGAGGTCGCGGTCGGCGACGCGGGCGGCGCCGGCGGTGGGGGTGTCCAGGCCGGCGAGGATGTTCATGAGAGTGGACTTGCCGCTGCCGGACGCGCCGACCAGGGCCATGAGTTCGCCCTCCCGGACCAGGAGGTCGAGTCCCTGGAGGGCTTGGACCTCTATGCCGTCCGTGGTGAAGATGCGGACGAGGCGGTCGCAGGTGATCAGGGCGTCGTGGCCGTAGGTGGGGCGGTTGCGGTGCGCTGTGGCTCGGTCGGCGAGGTCGGTGAGCGTGGGGTTGGTGGCTGTCATTGGCGGCCTCCTGAGCCGGTGCCCGGGGTGGTTGCGGAGGGGCGGGAGCTGGGCGGGAGTGGGTTGCGCAGCCCGGCGCTGCGGGGTGCCGCTCTCTGCGGGTCGGGAGCCTCCCCAGCGGCACGATTGCCCGCAGCTGGGGTGGGTGTGGGTGCCACGGTGGCTGCGCCAGTTGCGCGGGCTGCACCGGCCATGCGCGCTGCGCCAGTCACGCGCGCCGCGCCGGCCACGCGCCCTGCGCCACCGACCGCAGCCGCGCCCGCCGCGCTCACCCAAGCCGTGACAGCCGCTGCCGCTGGCGTTCATCGCGCATCCCCCGCTCTCAACTCCCGTACCGATCCCCGCCGTCCCGACCACCACGCCTGGCCCGCCGCCACGCCCACCGCCAGTACGAGCACCGAGATCGCCGGCACTGTCAGTGACAGGGCGTCCGTGTGGAGTTCGGCCCTGGTCGGGGCGGTCTGTGTCGAGGCGAGGGCGATGGTCGTCAGGTCGATGCCGGGGGAGAGGAGGCGGATGGCGGCCCAGCCTGTCAGGGTCCCGCCGAGGGCTGCCAGGACGGCCTGGGGGAGGGACTCCAGGATGAGGAGGCGGCGGCCTTGGGCGCGGGTGAGGCCCATGGTGCGGAGGCGGGCCAGCAGGGCGGTGCGTTCGGGGGCGGCGCGCAGGAGGGCGAGGAGCAGGGCCAGGACGGCGTAGCCCGCGCCGGCCGCGACCGCGGTGGCGTAGATGCGCTCGGCGCCGGACTGGAGGGGTGAGTCGACGAACCGCGCGCGTTCCTCGGCCCGCAGCTGGATGCCCGCGGAGTCGCCCGCAGCCCGGCGCAGCGCTCCGGCGTCTATGTGGTCGCCGGTCAGCAGCAGTGCCGTCGGACGGGCCGCGGTGCCGCTCAGCCCGGCGCGGTCCACGACCAGGAAGTGGGCGCCGGAGATCGCCGGCGTGCGGTCCCGGACGAGGACGATCCGCACGGTGATCGTGCTCCCGTCCTCCAGGCCCACCGGGAACGGGCGGGTGCCGTACGTCGCCGCGGTGGCCGGGGAGGCCAGCGCGGGCAGAGCGGCCGAGGCATCGGCGGCACCGCCGTCCCCCGACCCCGACTCGCCCTCGCCGGAATCCGCCCCAGCCGCCGCCCCCAACTCCCCTCCCCCGAACCCCCCGACCCCCACCCGCCCTGCCAACGCCGCGTACTCCCCGGGATCCACCCCCACCAGCGCCACCGTCTCCCGCCCCTCCTCCGGCCTCGCCTGATACACGATGCTCGCCTCCGCCACCCCGTCCACGCCCGGCACACGGCGGATCCGGTCGGGCAGGGCGGTCGGCAGGGGGCCGGTCGTCTCGATGCGGGCGTCGGCGCCGACCGTGAGCAGGGCCGCGTGGTCGCGGGCCTCGCGCACCCCGGCGAGGACCGAGCCGCCGAAGGCCGCGGTGGTGAGGGCGGTCAGCAGGGCGAGGAGGGGCAGCGTCGCCGGGACGGAGGTACGGCCCGCGCGGGCCAGCGAGAGATGGCCCACCGCGCCCCGCAGCCGGCCGGCCGGGCGGGCCAGCGCCCGCAACGGGAGCGGGTACAGCCGGACCAGGACCAGCGCCGCGATCACGCCGATCAACACCGGGGCCAGCGACACCAGTTGGTCCCCGGCGGAACCCGACGTGCCGCGTCGGCGCAGGGTCTCGACCGCGCCGGCCGCAAGGACCACCAGCGTGAGCTCCGCGACCGTACGGCGGCGGGACGGACGCATGGACGTCACGTCCTCGCGGCCCCCGTGGACGTGGACCGCCCGGTGCGCGGCGGCGGCCCGCAGGGGCAGGGCGCAGCAGGCGAGGGCCGTGACCGCCGCGGCCGTCAGGACGGCGGGCAGCGCGCGGGGGGCCGGCAGGGAGAGCAGCGCGGCCGTGAGGCCGAGGGCGCCCGCGGGGAGGGCGATGACCGTGGTCTCGGCGAGCAGGCGGCCCGTCACGCCCCGCAGGGAGGCGCCGCGGGCGCGCAGGAGGGCGAGTTCGGTGCGGCGGCGGTCGGCGGCGAGGCCGCCCGCCATCAGCAGGACGACGGCGGCGACCGTGCCGGTGCCGAACGCGGCGACGGAGACGAGCGGGTCGACGCCCTCGTGCAGCCGGGCGTAGGAGGCGAGCACGTCGTCGAGGTCGGTGTTCACGTCGGTGACGCCGGCGGTGTACTCGTCCGCGAGGTCGCCGATCGCGGTGCGCACCTTCTGCAGTGCCGGGCCGGATTCCAGGGAGGCGATCGCGGAGCGCAGCCGGTCCGTGTCGTGGGCGTGCAGGGCGTCGGTGGCGGGGGTCAACTGCCAGTACCGCTCGGGGTTTCCGGGCGTGCCCAGGATCGCGGGGGCCGCGTCGGGGGCGAGGAGGAGGGCGCCGAGCCAGTACCGGTCGGCGTCCGAGGAGGGGCCGGGCAGGCGGACGAGGGTGGGGGTGCGCAGGAGGGGCCGCACCGACCAGTAGGCGCCGTCCGGGTCGCGCGGGGCGACGATGGCGGTGACGCGGACGGCGAGGGGCTCGCGTTCCATGCCGGGTACGTGGATCACCGAACCGGCCTTGATGTGCAGGCCCTTGGCGGTCTCGACGGTGACCGCGGCCTCCACCTCGGCCGCCCGGGAGGTCACCTGGCCGGTCGCGCGCGGAAGGCGTCCGGTCCGCAGGTCCGCGTGCTCGGCGAGGCCCGCCTGGGCGACGAGGGACACCTGCGCGGGCAGACCGGTCGGCCTCGGCAGCCAGGGGTCCGGCGCCACCAGGTCCATGGTGGTGCTGACGCCGTACGTCGACTGGCCGCCGTCGACGGTGAGCGGCTCGGGTACGAGGGCGCGGACGTCGGCGTACTGCCGGGACAGGGCCTTGGGACGCAGGGCGTCCTCCCGCTGTGTCTGTGGCAGCAGCGGGCTCGGTATCGGGGCGGCGCCCCGCACACCGCTCCGCTCGGGCCCGGCCTGCGCGACGGCCCGGTGCAGACCGGCGTCCCCGTACCGGTCGACGGCGCGGGGGAACGCGGCGGCCAGACACGCGGTCAGCGCCACCAGCAACGCGAGCGCGCAGGCGGCCCCGGGGGCGGTCCGCAGCCTGGTCCGCACCCATGGCGTCATGACCGAACTCACCTCACTCACCGCCCTGTTCGCGCAACGACGTCACCGGATTCGCCCGCCGCAGCGCCAGCACCGCCGTGACCAGGACCGGAGGCAGCGCCACCGCCGTCAGCAGTACGGCGACCCCCGCGACCGGCAGTTCGACGAGCACATGGGGCACCGGCCGGGCGGCCTCGGAGGTCAGGACGATCAGCGGGACCACGGCCCGGGTCAGCACCGTGCCCAGGGCTGCGCCCACCAGCAGCGCCAGCGCCACCAGCACCCCCTGTTCGACGGCGATGGTGCGGGCCAGCCGTCGGCGCGGGGCGCCCAGCGCGCGCAGTACGGCGAACTCGGCGCCCCGCTCGCGCAGCGAACCCGTCGCGCTCACCGCGAACCCGACCGCGGCCAGCGCCGCCGCCACCCCGGCCGCCGCGGCGAACGCCGCCTCGGGGCCCGCGCCGAACGGGTCGTCGCGCAGCTGCTCGGCGATCTCCTCCCGCACCACCACCTGCGCCGGATCCAGGTCGGGCCGCGCCCGCAGCGCCGCGGCGACGTCGGCCGCCGCGCCGGGCCGGGTCCGCAGCCACCACTCGGTGGGCGTGATGCCCTCCGCGTGCCGCGCCGCCAACAGCCGGTTCACGGAGCGCAGATCGACCAGCAGCGCCCCGCCGGTGGCCTCCTCGGTGGTCGGCAGGGACCGTACCGAGTGCGTGATCCGCACGGGCAGGGTCGCGCCGCCGAACGCCACGTCCACGCGCTGCCCGGTGCGGGCGCCCGCGGAGTCGAGGAAGCGGTCGGTGGCGACGGCCGTGACGGCGGGCGCCGGGGGCTGGACGACCTGGAGCCGCAGGGTCAACGCCGAGAGAATCCAGTTGTATTCGGAGGGGACGTACCCCGTGCTGTAGGCGACCGTCGGCCGCCCCGATGGCGTGCTCAGGCGCGGCTCGGTCGGCTTCGTGTCCTCGTCCGGCCCCGAGTTCTCCGCCTCGCTCGCCGCCCCCGCCTTCCAGCCGGTGGGCAGCGGCAGCGGCCGTACCGCCCCGTCGGGATCCACGGCGGTCAACTCGTCCAGCACGAACCGGTGTTGCTCGGCGCGGTCGGCCGGCTGGGTGATGACCCAGTCCATGCCGGTGAGGGTGAGTGGACCCGGCGGGACGTCCATGTCCAGGGTGTGGCGGCGGCCGTCGACGGGGAGTTCGCCGGCCGGGACCTGGTACGGGGTGCCGTAGCGGTCCTGGAGGGTGACGGTGACGTCCGCCGTCGCGCCCGCGCCCGCGGAGCTGCGCAGGGTCGCCGTCAGCCGCAGCCGGTCGGTGCCCGCGGGGACCCGCGCGCCCGCCGACGTCCCCTTCGGGCCCAGCCCGGCCAGCAGCGGCCGGACCGGCTCGGACGCCAGGTCGGGGCGCATCAGCAGGGCGTCCGCCGCGTGCGCGGTGTCCAGGGCCAGCACGGTCGCGGTCCGGTTGCCGGACAGCGGCAGCTCCGTGCGTACGGCGGGGGCGGCCTCGCGTACCTGCGGTACGGCCGCGTACTCGTCGGTGCGGCCGAGCCCGCCGTCCCCGGCGGCCAGGACCCGAACCGGCACCCCGGCCCGGAAGTCGGCCTGGTCGTCCTGCGAGCGGTCCCAGGAGGCGCCCTGGCCGATCGCCAGCATGCCCAGCGCGACGGCGAGGACCAGCAGCAGCACCGGGCCCGCCCCGCGCATCGGGCGCCGCGCGATCTGCCAGCCCGCCAGCGCCGCGGTCAGTCCGCGCCCGCCGGCCGCCCGGCGTTCGGCGAGCCGCGCCACCGGCGGCAGCAGCCGCAGCGTCAGGACGGTTCCGGCCAGCAGCGCGAGCGCGGGCGCCGCCACCAGCAGCGGATCGACGCCGAGGGCGCCGGTGGTGTCGCCGGTCACGGCGCCGGAGGTCTGGCGGCTCAGCTGCCAGTACGCGACCGAGGCCATCGCCAGCAGCCCGAGGTCCGCACCCGCGCGGATCGCGGAGGGCAGCGCACGCGCCCGCCCGGAGCCGAAGGACGAGGTCAGCGCGGGCAGCGTCACCGCGAGCGCACAGCCCAGCGCCACCCCGGCCGCCACCAGCCACACCCCCGCGCGCCCGCCCGCCGACACGTCCAGGTGCAGCCCGATCCGGGCCAGCGGCCCCCGCCCGGCCAGCAGCCGGGTCAGCGGCCCCGCGAGCAGCGGCGCGCAGACCACCGAGGGGACGGCCAGCAGCAGCGACTCCAGGGCGGCGAGGCCCGCGATCCGGCGGCGGGAGGCGCCGCGGGCCAGCAACAGCCGGGTCTCGCCGGTGCGTTCGGTACTCAGCAGCCGCGCGACCAGCAGCAGGGCACAGGCCGCCAGCAGCACCAGTTGGAGAGCGACGATCAGGAGCGTGGAGCGGGAGACGAGCAGCGAGCGGTCGACACGGTCGAGGACGTCGGGCAGGTCGGTGGCGGCGGCGGTACTGCCGCTGAGCACCGGCTGCCCCCGCAGGGCCGAGTTCCCGGCGCGGGCCGCCGCCCGCAGGTCGTCGATCCGCCCGGTCGTCAGCGTCGAGAAGTCAGCCGAGGCCAGCCAGGCCGACGGCCCGGCGCTCACCGCGTCGCCGGCCGCCACACCCGGATCGGCGAGCAGCGGACCGTACGTCGTGAAGTCGACCTGCTTGACCCCGCGGCCGCCCAGGTCGTCCAGCGTCCAGTACGGCGCGTCCGCCCGGGCCGGCCGGTAGAGGCCGGTGACCGTGACGCGTACCTTCGGGCCGCCGAGCCGGTCGGTGACGGTGAGGCGGTCACCGGGCTCGAGGCCGAGGAGCCGGGCGGCGGTCTGCGGAAGGGCCACCTCGACGCCGTCGTCGCTCCGGCCGGGCAGCCGTCCGGCGACGAGCCGCACCTGCGTGCGGTCCAGGGCCGCGAAGAAGGTCAGATCCGGGTCCCCGGACCGCTCGGCGGGCGGCTGCAGGGAGCGGGGCAGGGCGTACGGGCCCGACCGGTGCATGGTCCGCACGGTCACCGGCAGCCCGTCGAAGGTCTTGCGGGCCGCGTCCCGTACGGCGGCGTCGGCGGCCGTGCGCCGACCGGCCGGCACGTCGGCCTTGACGATCAGCGCGGTGTCGACGGCGTTGCGGGGGTCCCGTAAGGAATGGCGCAGGGCCGCGTCGCCGATCGCGCCCGAGTAGGCGGCGAGGGTCGCCAGGACGGCCGTGGTGAGCAGGACGGTCAGCAGGGCGGCGGCGAGCAGCAGCCGGTGCGCCCGGGCACGCAGGAGGACGAACCTCGCGGCCCCACCCCACCCCGTCACCCGGCCCCCCGCCGTGCTCCGTCGTTCCCCCGCCGTTGTCCGGATCTCCGGGCGATGTTGTCAGAGGGGACGGGCCGGGGGTAAGCGCTTCAGGGCCGGGCTTGACCGGATCGTGACCGGAATCCGGGGTCGCGCGACCGGAATCCGAGCCTCGACGGTCGTGCTCAGTCGGTATCGCTCAGTCGGTCGTGCTCAGTCGGGAGTGTTCACCATCGAGGCCGCCGCGTACGTCAGGTAGTTCCACAGCGTGTGCTCGTGCTCCTCGGACAGGCCGAGCTCGTCGACGGCGTCCCGCATGTGCTTCAGCCAGGCGTCGTGCGCCGCCCGGTCGACGGTGAAGGGGGCGTGGCGCATCCGCAGGCGCGGGTGGCCGCGGTTGTCGCTGTACGTCGTCGGGCCGCCCCAGTACTGGATCAGGAACAGCACGAGGCGCTCCTCGGCCGGGCCGAGGTCCTCCTCCGGGTACATGGGCCGCAGGATCGGGTCCTCGGCGACTCCCTCGTAGAAACGGTGGACGAGGCGGCGGAAGGTCTCCTCCCCGCCGACCTGCTCGTAGAAGGTCTGCTCCTGAAGCGTGCCGCGCCGAATCTCTGTCACGTCACCCATGGTCTCAGACGGGGAGACCCAGGACTCAAGGCCTAGGACTGGCCTAGGACCGACGCAACGGCTCGCTTCCGGGCGGCTGCCGCAGGACAGTGGACCCATGGGCGCGCACGATCTCGACCGGGACCACAAACACCTCACCGACCTCGCAGCCGCCGCGCGGGCCGCGCTGGTACGGGCGATCGACGCGAGCGGGGCGTGGGCCGCCGACCCGGTGTGGCGGGAGGTGTTCCTGGCGGTGCCGCGGCACCTGTTCGTGCCGTACTACTACGTCGGCGTCGTGGGCGGCTACGAGCGGCGCTGGGGCGAGAGCCCCGACCCGCGCAACCGCGAGCGCTGGCTGCGTGGCGCCTACGCCGACGCCCCGCTGGCCACCCGGCTGCGCGACGGCGAGCTGGTCTCCTCCAGCAGCCAGCCCTCACTGATGGCGATGATGCTGGCCGAACTGCGGGTGCGGGACGGCGACCGGGTCCTGGAGATCGGCGCGGGTACGGGGTACAACGCGGCGCTGCTCGCCCACCGGCTCGGCGACGACGGCCTCGTCACCACCGTCGACCTGGAACCCGAGATCACCGAGGCTGCCCGGCAGCATCTGGCGGCCGCCGGGTACCACCCGGTCGTCGTCACCGGCGACGGAGCGCGCGGGGTACCCGAACGAGCCCCCTTCGACCGGATCATCGCGACCTGCACACTGCCGTCGATCCCGCCCGCCTGGCTCTTCCAGTGCCGCCCCGGCGCCCGCATCCTGACCCCGCTCGCCACCGGCCTGGTCGCGCTGACGGTGACGGACGCCGGGCAGGCCGAGGGACATTTCCTGCACACGCCCGCCTACTTCGTGCCGCTGCGCGGCGGCGGGCCGGAGCCGGAGCAGGCCCCGCTGGGCGGCGTGCCGCGCCGGGCCAGGGACCACGAGCTGTTCCGCTTCCTGCTCGCCCTGACCCGCGGCAGCCTGGACCCGCAGGAGGCGTACGCACTGTGGGAGCGCGAGGGGCAGCCGCAGCGCGAGCGCTACGGCCTGACGGTCAGCGGCGAACGCGAGTGGGCGTGGCTGGACGACCCGGAGGGGCCGTATGCATGGCCCCTCCGTTGATCAGCCGCGGTGGATGGTGATCGTCGTCCAGGCGCCCACGTGCACCCGGTCCCCGTCCTGCAGCGGCACCGGCACGAAGGGCTGGATCGGCTCCTCCGAGCCGTTGACCGTCGTGCCGTTCGTCGAGTTCTGGTCGACGACCGCCCAGGAGCCGTCCGGCTGCTGGACCAGCACCGCGTGCTGGTGCGAGACGCCCGGGTCCTCCGGCGGCACCGCCAGGTCGATGTCGGGGGTGTCGCCGGTGGAGTGCCGGCGACGGCCGATGGTGATCTGGTTGCCGGTGAGGGCGCGCTGCTGCTCGGGCGAGTACGCGGGCAGGTTGAGACCCGCGGCCTCGGGCCCCGAGCGCTGCATCATCGCCATGAAGTAGTCACGGTCCGGGCCGATGGTCGCCGACCAGGTCGACGGCTGCTGCGGGTAGCCGGGGCCGGGAGGGGCGGGCGGGGCCTGGGTCGCGCCGGGCTGCGGATAGCCGTACCCGCCGCCGGGGCCCTGACCGCCGGGGCCCTGGCCGGGGCCGCCGGGTGCCGTGGAGGACGGCGGGGGGAGTTCCCAGTCGCCGCCACCGCCGCCGAAGGACGGACCGCCCTGCTGCTGCCGGTTCGGGTCCTGCGGGTAGCCGGGCGGGCCGCCGGGACCGGGCTGCTGGAACGCCTGGGGAGCCTGGGGTGCGCCGGGGCCCTGACCGGGACCGCCGGGGCCGCCAGGACCGCCGTGCGGGGTCGGGCCGGGCGGCGGCGGAACCGGCCGCGACGGGTCGCCACCGAAAGGCCCGGGACCGCCGGGGCCACCGGGACCGCCGGGACCCTGAGGACCGCCCGGGCCACCGGGACCGCCGGGCTGCGGATAGCCGTAGCCACCGGGAGCACCCGGACCGCCGGGACCACCAGGACCGCTCGGGCCACCAGGTCCGCCGGGTTGCGGATAGCCGTAGCCACCGGGAGCGCCCGGACCACCGGGACCCCCTTGTCCACCCGGACCGCCGGGGCCCTGACCGGGACCGTTCGGACCACCGGGACCGCCGTAGCCGCCGGGAGCACCCGGACCACCGGGACCGCCGTAGCCGCCGGGAGCACCCGGACCGCCGGGGCCCTGGCCCTGGCCCGGACCCGGACCCTGACCGGGGCGGGGACCACCCGGCCCCGACGGCCCGTTGCCGAACGGCGGGCCTGGCGGGATCGGTTCGGCCGGGCGGTTCATCTGCGAGGGGCGCGAGCCCTGGTAGTCGTAGCCGTCACCGCCGCCGTACGACGGCCCCGGAGGCTGCTGCTGGAAGCGCGCGGCCGGGTTGGGGCCGGGCGCCTGCGGCGGTGCGGCCGGGGTGTACGACGTGGCCGTGTTGGTCAGGAAGTTCCACCGGCACTCCTCGCAGAACGGCGCACCGCCCTCACGGGGCGTACGGCACTGCGGGCACAGTTCCGGCTCGGGCGCACGGCCGCCGGGCGGGCCGGGCTGCGTGCCCGGGCCCTGCGGTGGCGGGAAGCCGTAGCCTCCGCCCGGGGGCGGCGGCGGAGGGGGCGGAGGCACGGCACCCGCCATGCGGTGACCGCAGACCTCGCACCAGTCGTCGGAACCCGACTGGTGTCCGTTCGGGCAGGTCGGCATGTCGGCGCGTCCCCCTCTCCTTCTGTGTCCTGTCTAGGGTCCTACTAGGGTCCTGCTAGGTCACTTCTTTACACGAACAGTCTTTGTCGACCGGGTCTCGAGAGTCATCTCGTCGGCCTCCGCGACCTTCGCCTTCAGTCGCACAGTACCTGTCGCCGCATCGACGACGTCGACCACCTTCGCAAGCAGTTTCGCAGTATCCGCGTTCCCGGAGGCACTCGCGAGCTGAACGGCCCTGCCCAGTTTGGCCGTTGCTCCGTCGAAGTCTCCCGATTTGCGCAGATCGAGCCCTTGTTGGATGGCTTGTGCCAGTTCTGCCTGGCCCGTGTAGTGGGCGACCTGAGGGTTGATCGACGTGGAGGCGACCATGTCGTCGGTCCACACGGCCCGTACGAGACCCTGCGCGCCGGCCAGTGCCTGCGTGCTGCCGTCGGGCTGCGGGACGACCAGGGAGATCCGGGCGGCCAGCATCTCCTGGCCGATGTTCGCGACCGGGACCTCGACGCAGACGTGGTAGTCACGGGACTCGTCTCCCCAGGAGCCGGTGGGGTAGTCCCCCGCTCGCGGGCCGGACTCGGTGCGGCGGTCGGTCAGTTGCTCGACGGTGGGCGCGACCTGCTTGACGAACTTCACCGTGGTGCCCACCGGCGTCCACAGCCGCAGGGCGACGTCCGCGACCTCCTTGCCCATCGCCGTCTCCATCATCTGCGTGAAGTCGGCGGCCAGGCCCGCCGGGTCGGCGACGATGTCGGCGGTGCCGAGCAGTGCGGAGGCGATTCCTGTGACTTCTTTCACTTCCCAGTCGGTGCCCACGCCGCGCGCGTCACAGGTGAAGCGCCCGGCGCAGGCGTCCAGGGAGGCCTTCAGGTCCTCGTGCGACTCGTGTTCGTTGCGGCCGTCGGTGAGCAGGATGCCGTGGCGGATGGCCACGTCCGCGGAGGACAGCAGCCGGTCGGCGAGCCGCAGCCAGGTGCCGATGGCCGTACCGCCGCCCGCGCTGAGCTTGCGCAGGGCCTGTTTGGCCTGGTCACGGGTGGTGGCGTCGGCGACCGCGAGCCGGCCGTTTCCCGGGTAGACCTCCTTGGCCACGTGCGTGCCGCCGATCACCGCGAAGTGCACGCCGTCGCGCAGGGTGTCGATGGCGGCGGCCGTGGCGTCCCGCGCGTTGCGCATCTTGGTCGGCGGGTAGTCCATCGAGCCCGAACAGTCGACCATGATCGCCACGGCTGCGGACGGGCCCTGACCGGCCGAGTAGAGGTGGGGCGACGCGACCGCGCTTCCGATCGTGCCGCCGCCGGTCGCGGTCACCGTGACGATCGCGTTGACCTCGCGGCCGCCCTCCGGCAGGAACTCGTTCTGGTACACGTCCACCGAGAACTGCGGCACGCTGGACTTCGAGAAATTGGCCATACCTACTCAAATCCCCCTCGAACTCCCCGCCTCGGGCGGGGCGGCGACTGTGGACGGACCGGTCCCCTCCGGTCCGTCGAGACTTCCCCGTGTGCGCCCCTCAGGCCGATCCTGCCCCCTGCGGCGGGGCCGGGAACGGCACGACCGCCACTGTTACGTTGTCGTGGCCCCCGCCGTCCAGGGCGTGACCGACCAGGACGCGGGCGCTGTGCAGGGGGCGCACCGAGGCGTCCGGCGGCAGGACCTCGGCCATCTCCTCGGCCGCCTCCGCGTAGTTCCACAGGCCGTCGGTGCACACCACCACCACACCAGGCCGGTCCGGCTTGAAGGAAGCGGTGTGCGGCTCCAGTTCGTAGGCGTCCGCGCCGAGCCAGCCGGTGATCGCGTGGGCCCGCTCGTCGGCGTACGCCTCCGCCTCGTTCATCAGGCCCGCGGCGACCATCTGCGCGGCCCACGAGTCGTCCTCGGTGAGCCGGGCCGGGGGAGTGCTGCGGTCCACCGGGACCCAGTAGGCGCGGCTGTCGCCGACCCAGCCGACGACCAGCAGCCCGGACGTCACCACCGCGCCGACGAGGGTGCAGGCGGGGGCGTTCTGGTGCGGGGCGTGCTCGCGGGCCGTGGCGGGCTCCTCGGCCAGCGCGTTGACCGCGTGCGAGGCGGCGACGATCGCCTCGTGCATCGCCTGCTGCGGGTGCGTGCCGTGGGGGAGCGCGGCGAGCAGCGACTCGCTCGCCGCGCGGGAGGCGGCCAGCGAGGCGTCGTCGGGGCGGGTCGCCGAGGACACGCCGTCGCAGACGATCGCCACGACCGCGGCCGAGCCGTCGGGCAGCGCGGCGCAGCCGAGGCCGAACGCGTCCTCGTTGCGGTGGTGCCGCAGACCGCGGTCACTCACGGCGGCCACCGGGCCGATGTCCTGCTCCATGTGGTCGCGCTCCCGTGGCTGGGCGTGCCCGCAGTTCTCGCAGTAGCCGTCGCTGTCGACCCGGCCGGCCCGGCAGGCCACGCACACCTTGATGCCGTCGGGCGGGGTCGGGACGTCGGTGGCCACGCGCGGATCGGGGGCCTGGAGGGGGTACTCGTCGGGCTCCGGCGACCGGTCGAACCGTACGCCCGAGGCGGGGGACACCGGTGAGCCCGTGAACGGCGGCTGCGGTGAGCCCGCGTACGGCGGCTGGGGCTGCGGCTGGGGCTGCTGCGGTGCGGCCGGTGGCATGCCGGGCGTGCCGTCCGGCGGGAGCGGCACGCCGCCGTTCATGGCGATCGTCGGGTGGTCGCCCGGCGGCGCGGGTACGGCGGACAGGTCGTATCCGCACGCACCGCAGAAACGGTCACCCGACTCGAGGGGTTCCTCGCAGCTCGGACACCTCGACAGGGCGGTCTGCTGGGGCATCTGCGACATCAACTACACCCATGTCCGGGGGCGGTAACGGTTGGCACGTTCCACCAGGTCGATCCTCTCTTCGCCGCCCGACGCCAGCCGGGCCAGCGTGCGGTACGAACGCTCCAGTCCGAAGCGCAGGCCCCGCTCGTCCAGGCCGCTGCCGAGCAGCACCCGCCCCCCGGCGGCCGACGGAGGCGCGGAACCCTGGCCACCGGAGAGTATCCAGTCCAGCGCGCTGCCGAGGACTTCCGCGGACAACTGCTCACGCCGGGCCGGGTCCAGACCGTACGCCTCCAGGGCCTCGACCTGGCCGGCGGCCGCCGTCAGATCGTCCAGGAAGGGTACGTCGCCGGCCACCGCCGTGCGCTGCCGCAGCCGCGCCCGGACGGCCGCCACGCGCGCGGCCGTGTAGTGGATGGACGACTCCGGCACCGACTCCAGCGTCCGTACGGCGCCCCGCCGGTCGCCGGTGGCGAGCTGGACGCGGGCCAGGCCGAACGCGGCGCTGACATAGCTGGGGTCGGTCGACCAGACGAGGCGGTAGTACTCGGCGGCGTTGTCGAGCTGCCCGAGAACCTCCGCGCACAGGCCGAGGGCCAGCTTGGGGGCGATCTCGCCGGGGAAGGCGTCGTAGATCGCGTCGAAGCCGAGCGCGGCGGCCTCGTGGTCGCCGGTGACGAGCGCCGCGACACCCCGGTACCAGACGACCCGCCAGTCGTCGGGCCGCTCCTCCTCCAGCTTCAGCAGGGCCTGGTGGGCGGTGTCCGTGTCGCCGTTCTCCAGCCAGGCCCGGATCTGCCGCAGCCGCGTCTCGGTCGACGGGGTCGGCGCGGCGGCGATCGCCCCCAGCAGCTCGGCGGACGCGGTGGCCATCAGACCGGCGAGGAACCCGGCGTTGGGATCGGACGCGTCCACGTGCGGCACCGGCAGGGCGAGCGCGGCGACGGCGGCGTCGGCGGGCTTGACCAGGCCGGGAGCGGTGGCGGCCGCGTTGGTGCCGACCGCGTTGGTGACGGCTCCGTCGCCGGCCGGAAGAGCAGGGGCCGCGGCGGGCAGGAGGGAACCGGCCGGGGAACGCCGCCGGACGGGCACCGTCCGCGCCCCCAGCCTCGACACCTCTCCGTCCAGCTTCGGGAACAACACCGTGTCGGTGACCCGCACTTCGGGCCCGAACAGCGTCGACAGCGCAGGGCGGGCACGCCCCGACTGGAGCGACACGACCTCCCGCAGCACGCCCGTCAGCTGCTCCGCCATCTCCTGGGCGGACGCGAACCGGCGGGCCGGGTCCGGGTCGGTGGCGCGGACCAGCAGCCGGTAGAACGACTCGTACTGGCGGAAGACCTCGATGTTGTCGGGGTCGGGCAGGGAGTCCACGAAGACGTTCGTGTAGCCCTGGAAGTCGAAGGCGAGGACGGCGAGGGTGCGGGCGACCGTGTACAGGTCGGAGGCGACCGACGGGCCGACCTCGGCGACCTCGGGCGCCTGGTAGCCCACCGTGCCGTAGATGGCCGACTCGTCGTCGTCCATCCTGCGCACCGCGCCCATGTCGATCAGCTTGAGCTGGTCCTCGGTCTGGATCGCGTTGTCGACCTTGAAGTCGCAGTACAGCAGGTTGCGGCTGTGCAGATGCCCGAGGGCCTCGAGCGCCTCGATGCCGTACGCGCACGCCTGCTCCACCGGCAGCGGGTCCCGCTTGCCCTGCGGGCCGCGGCGGCCGTTGGCGATCTCCTTGAGGGACTTGCCGCCGACGTACTCCATGACGATGTACCCGTCCAGCGAACCCGTCCGCTGGTCGAGGTGCTCGACGAAGTTGTAGATCCGCACGATGTTGGCGTGCTCGATCTCCGCGAGGAACCGCCGCTCGGAGATCGCGGCCTCCATCGCGTCCTGGTCGCCGGTGTCGAGCAGGCCCTTGAGCACCACCCAGCGGTCCGACACCGCGCGGTCCACGGCGAGATAGACCCAGCCCAGGCCGCCGTGCGCCAGACAGCCCGCGACCTCGTACTGGCCGTGCACGACGTCGCCGGACTTCAGCTTCGGGACGAAGGAGTACGGGTGGCCGCACTTCGTGCAGAACCCCTCCGTGCGCCCCGGCAGCTCGCCGCGCGAACGCCCCACCGGCGCCCCGCAGTCGGAGCGCGAGCAGAACCGCTTGCGCTCCGGCACCTCCGGGTTCTCCAGGACCATCGCGCGCGGGTCCGGACGCGGCACGCCCGGCACCTCGACCAGGCCCGCGCCCAGCCGGCCCCGGGAGGACGACCCGGCGCCCGCGCCGGAGCTGCGCACCGAGAGCGAGCGGCCCGTGGACCGGCCCGACACCGAGCGCGACAGCCGTCCCGACACCGAGCGCCGCGACTTCGACGACTGCGACGACGTACGCGAACTGCTGCGGCTGCTGGCGCGCGAACCGGCGCTGCCGGACGAACTCCGGGAGCCGCGGCCGCCGGCCGTGATCCCGGTGGGCGGTGAGCCGACCATGCCGGTCGTGGAGACGACCGGGGCGAGACCGCACGTGTCGCAGTACAGCTCGCCGCCGCCCACGTCCTCGTACGCCCCCTCGCAGCCGGGCCGCTGGCAGGGCTGTTGTGCCTGACTCATGACGACGCAGTCCCCCTTCTGTCGCTCATGCTCCGGGCCCCCTACGGTCCTCGGGCCCGCCCTGCTGCTCCGGCACCCGAGGGGCGGCGAGCAGTTCGGCGGCCGCGTGCTGGTAGCGCAGCACGGCCTGTTCGGCGACGCGCAGGTCGCAGGGTGCGCTCCACAGCATCCGCCGCGCCGCGTCGTAACGCTCCACCAGGAACGGGTCCTCCGCGAGGCCGTGCCGGGAGACCTTCGCCTTGTACGCGTCGAGGCGGCCGCGCAGCTCCGCGCGGACCGCCAGGGGCTGGGTGACCGCGGTCAACGACTCGCGGGCGCGCAGCAGTTCGTCCTCCGCCTTCTGCTCCAGGGACTCCAGGAGCGGGGAGAGGCGGTGCCACTGGGCGTGTCTGCGGTACTCGGCGGCCGTCGCCAGCTGCTCCTGCAGCACGGTCGGCGGGCCGCTGACCACCGGCACCTCCGTGGCCGCGATCTTCGCGAGGACCTCGCCGCGCGCGATGCGTGCCTCGGCGAGGGTGCGGTCCGCGCGGGACAGCACGTCCCGCAGCTTCACCAGCCGGGCCTCCGCGTCCTGCCGGACCGTCAGCACGGCGTCGATCTCCCGGCGCACGTCCTCCAGGGCGCGCGCCTCACGGTCGTACACCGTGGTGTCGGGCTTGCCGCCGCCGGGTGCCGAACTCCCCGGCGTCGGGACCCAGAACGCCAGCGGGTCGGACACCACCTGCTCGCGCAGGTTCGTCAGGGTGCGCGTGATGCGCTCCAGGTCGTCGCCCGCCGGGTGCTCCCCGGGGCGTACGCCGACGGAGTGCGCCAGCCGGCGGGTGCGCTGGAGCTCCGCGGCCAGTAAATCGATACGGGCGGGCAGCGCCGACCACACGGCGTCGGCGGCGACGACCATGTCCAGTGAGCTCGCGTACAGCTCGTTCATCCGGTCCACGAGCGTGACCAGCGAGAACCGCTCGCTGAGCTTGCCCGAACCACCGTGCAGCGTCGGCGCGTTGGCCGTCGCCGAGGCGGATCCGGCGACCGTGACGGACTCGCCGCGCAGCAGCTCCGTCAGCTCCACCAGGTCCTCGCGGCTGGACCAGCGGCGGCGGGCGCGGATGCCACGGGCGGAGCGCAGCGCGCCGGCGTAGGCGTCGAAGTACGCCCACAGCAGGCTGATCGACGCCTCCGCCGCCTGCCAGCGCTCCTTGGTGACGCCGGTGAGCTCGGCGCCTTCGAGGAGTCTGCGGCCCGCGTGGTCCTGGAGGGCGAACAGCGAGGTCTCGATGGCCTCGTGCTCCGCGCCGAGCCGCGCCAGCGCACGGTCCACCTCGTCCCGGTCCATCACCGGCCCGGCGGGGTCCGTGACGCCCATCGATCACCTCTCGCTGCGTTGTGTGTTGATGGGGTGTGTGTTGATGGGTTCATGGGTTGATGGTCTGTCAGCTCTTGCGCGAGTACTCCGCCGGCGTGGGCGGTTCCGATGTCTTCGGATCCTTGCCCAGTGTCGCCGAAAGCCACCTGCCGTACGACGCCTGCCAGCCGTTCGCCGTGTCCTGGCGGTAGTCCACCAGAACCTGGTTGACCCGGCGTACCAGATCGTCGGCGTCCTTCTTCATCGCCACGCCGTAGTACTCGGCGGTGAAGGGTTCGCCCTTCAGCTCGACCGTCGGGTCCTGGGCGGCCTGGCTCGCGGCGAGCGCGCCGTCGGTCACCACGGCGTCCACCTCGCCGAGTTGGAGGCGCACCAGGCAGTCGAGCTGGTTGGGGACGGTGGTGCTCAGGTCGGCGGACGAGACGAGCTTGCCCGACTTCTGGCCCTCGACCAGCGTGGTGTTGGCGGTGGAGCCCTTCGCCGTACAGATCCGTTGCTTCGCGAGCGAGCCGTCGTACCCCGTGATCGCCGACGACTTGGGCGCCAGGACCTGCTGGCCGGTCTTGAAGTAGGGCGCGGAGAAGGCGACATCGCCCAGGCGCGTGCAGTTGATCGTCATCGTACGGACGACCATGTCGACCCGGCCGTCCTTGATCGCCGGGATGCGCTGGTCGGTGGGGATCGCCTTGAACTGGACCGCGTTCGGGTCGCCGAGTATGTCCTCGGCGATGCGGTGGACCAGGTCGATGTCGAAGCCTTCGAGCGCCGCGTCCTGGCCGCTGTTCGGATCGCGGTAGCCCCAGCGGTAGCTGTTCTGGTCGACGCCGACGATCAGCTTGCGCTTCTCGCCCTCGCGGTTCTTGATCGCCTCGATGGTCGGGCCGTCCGCGCCGGACGGGGACAGCGTCTGCTTCTCGGGTGCCTTCGCCATCTCGTCCGTGCAGCCCCCTTCGGCACGGGCCCGGCTGCCGTACGCGAGGCCCGGGCCGCTCGTGCCCGTGCTGCCGTCGCCGCCCGACGGGATCAGCGGCAGCAGCAGCGCGAACGTCAACGCCAGGGCGCAGACGACCGCCATCGCGCCCACACCGCCCCAGCCCTTCAGCCCGGCCCGCAGACCTCGCCCTCGCATCCACCGCCGCATCGTCACGCCCCCTCTCACCGGTACTCCGACAGCCTGCGGCCGATACCCAGGACGGCGCCGGCCGCGCCCAGGACCGCGAGGACGGCCGCGCCCACCGTGAGCCCCGTCATCGCGTCCAGGCCGTTGCCGGCCGCCTGCTCGAACTCGGCGTTCTCGTGCGTGATCGCTGTGGCGAGGTTCGCGTCGACGCTGTCGAAGCACTCGCCGGTCGCGCCCTTGGGGCCGATCACCCTGTCCAGCGCCGCCTGGTAGTTGCCGTTCTCGTCCTGGTCGCGGGCCGCGGCGTGACGCTTCTTCCACTCGGCCATGTTGCCGACGGCCGCGGTGACCGGCTGCTCGCCCGTCTTGTCGTCGGCGAGCTTCTCCGCCTCGGCCAGGCCCTTGCCGAGGGTGTCCATCTCCTCGCCGAAGTCGTGGTCGTAGGCGTCGTACGTCGTGCCGTTCACCTCTACGGTCTCGGCGCCGCGGGCCACCAGGGTCAGGTTCTCGCTGCCGCGCGCCTTCAGGGAGGCGATGCGGGCGTCGTGCAGGACGTTCAGTGAGCGGACGCCGTGGTCGTAGGAGTCGTCGAGGGCCGCGCGCGCCACGCTGTGGCCGACGACCAGCCAGAGCAGCACCACCGTGGCGGTCGCGGTGGCCGCGACCAGGCCGTGGTTCAGGACGCGGTTCGTACGCCGGTAGTTGCGGTGCTGGGCCCAGGCGAGCGCGGCCAGCGCGAGGACGCCGAGGCCGATCGCCGCCCACGGGTAGGGCGTGGCGTCGCCGTAGTCGGCGCGCAGGCGCTGGTTCTCCTTCTTGTAGAGATCCTCGGCCGCCGGGAGCATCTCCTTCTGCATCTTCTCGTTGGCGTACCGCAGATAGGCGCCGCCGACCGGGAAGCCCTGGCGGTTGTACGTCCGTGCCCGCTCGACCAGGCCCTTGTACTCCGGCAGCAGCTTGTTCAGCCTGGCCACGGTTTCCGCGGCCGGCGAGTCCGGGTCGGAGTTGGCCGCCGCCTGGACCAGGCCCTCGGCGGCGGCGTCGATGTCCTTCTCGTACCGGTCGCGGGAGGCGGCCGTCTCCTGGCCGCCGGCCAGGAAGCCGCTGGAGGCGGCGGTGTTGGCGTCGGCGAGCGAGCGGTAGATGTCGGCCGCGGCGGAGCTCAGCGGCTGGCTGTTGTTCAGCACGTCGTCGGCGGCGGTCGACCGGTCGGCCATCTGCCAGGCGGTGACGGTACCGAACGCGACGACGAGCAGGGCGAGGACGGCGCCGATGATGCGCAGCCGGCCGGGCTCGGTGGTGGCGGCGGTGCGCAGTCGGTCGACGCCCTCGGCGAAGGCGGTGCGGCGGTGCGGCTCGGGCGGGGTGGGGGGAGCAGGGGACGTGCGGGGAGTGGGGTTGTTGTGCTGCACCGGCGGCACTGGGCCGCTCGGGTGTGGCTGTGGTTGCGGCTGTGGTGGTACCGCGGGCATCGTGGGCACACCGGAGCCTGGTGGTGGTGCCGCGCTGCTTTTCGGCGGGTGTGTCACTTGACCTCCCCCATGGTCATCCGTCGCCGCAAGTATCGCTGCCGGGACTGACATCCGCACCGGCCTTGGCTGGATCTTGATCGGATCGCAGTGTGCTCTTGCGGTGGTACGGCCGCGGCCCCGCACCACCCCCTGCCCATTCATACGCCGGTGGAATCGGTTCGGTTCCATCCGGGGGCCGCGGGGCCTCCAGGGCGACGGTCACTTCTTGAGCGACCGAGTCGGGTGGTGGGTGGGCATAGGCCGGGGGTCTGGGGGCGGAGCCCCCAGGGGCGTCCGCACCAGCGCCGGGTGCCATGACGAAACCCGGCTCAGTGCTCGAAGTACGCCCGCACCCTCTCCTGTACCTCTCCGGACGCGCCCACCCGGTCCAGCCCCAGCAGCGCCGCGCCGAGTACTGGACTCGCGGTCACCACCTGCGGTACGGCCTTGGGAGCCCGGGACGCCAGCAAGTCACGTACACCGTCGTCCAGTCGGGGATGCCGGGCCGCCAGCACCCCGCCTCCCAACAGCACCGGCGTCTCCTCCTCCAACAGATCCAGCCGCGTCAGCGCCACCGTCGCCATGGTCACCACCTCGTCGGCCAGGCGGTCGACGAGGCCGCTGGCCACCGCGTCACCGGCGACGGCCGTCGCGAAGAGCACCGGCGTCAGCTCGTGGCGGCGGGCCGTGCCGATGTGCTCCAGATGCAGGGCTTCGACGAGGGCGTACATGGAGGGCAGCCCGAAGTGGGCCGGGAGGGTGCGCGCAAGGGCCGTAGCAGGTCCGCGGCCGTCCTCCGCGCGCGACGCGTGCCACAGGGCCTCCTCGGCGAGGCCCCAGCCGCCGCCCCAGTCGCCGGAGATACGGCCCAGCGCGGGGAAGCGGGCGGTGCGGCCGTCGGGACGCATGCCGACGCAGTTGATGCCGGCGCCGCAGACGACGGCGACCCCGCGCGGCTCGGTGACGCCGGCCCGCAGTACCGCGAACGTGTCGTTGCGGACCTGCGTACTCGCCCCCCACGCGCGCGCGTGCAGCGCGGCCGCCAACTGTTCCTCCTCGACGGGGAAGTCGGCGTTGGCGAGGCAGGCGGAGACGTGGTCGACCGACTCGACCCCGGCCGCGGCGAAGGCCTGTTCCACGGCCTGCGCCACCTTGTCCACCGCCGCCTCCACGCCCACCACGGGCGGTCGGAACCCGCCGCCGCGGGCCGTGGCGAGGACGGTTCCGTCGGCAGCCACGACCGCGACGTCGGTCTTGCTGTTGCCCGCGTCGACGGCGAGGACACTTGCGGTCAGGCCCACGCGAGATGCTCCCGGTTGTGTGCGATCAGCTGGTCGGTGAGGGTGTCGGCGTACTCGAACTGGCCGATGAGCGGGTGGGCGAGCAGCGTCCGGAACACCCGGTCGCGGCCGCCCCGCAGCGCGGCGTCCAGCGCCAGCTCCTCGTACGCCGTCACCTGCGCCATCAGGCCCGCGTACAGCGGGTCCACGGTCGGCACGGACAGCGGCGTCGCCCCCTTCTGCCCCACGGCCGCCTGCACCTCGATCACCGCGTCGGGAGGGAGGAAGGGCAGGGTGCCGCGGTTGTGGGTGTTGACCACCTGGTAGGGGCTGCCGCCTCCGCCGAGCAGCCCGGCCGCCAGGTCGACCGCCGCCTCCGAGTAGTAGGCGCCGCCCCGCTTGGCGAGGAGTTCCGGCTTCTCGTCCAGGGCCGGGTCGGCGTACATCTCCAGCAGTTGTCGTTCCATGGCCGCTACTTCGGCCGCCCTGGACGGCTTCGTTCTCAGTTCCCGTACGACCTCGTCGTGCGCGTAGTAGTAGCGCAGGTAGTACGACGGGACCACGCCGAGGCGGTCCAAGAGCGGGCGGGGCAGGTGCAGGTCGGCGGCGATCGTGTCGCCGTACTGCGACAGGAGCTCGGGCAGGACGTCCTCGCCCTCCGGGCCGCCGAGGCGTACGGCCGTCTCCCAGGTGAGGTGGTTGAGGCCGACGTGATCCAGGTGGACCTCGCCGGGTGTGACGCCGAGCATTCCCGCGAACTTCCGCTGGAAGCCGATCGCCACGTTGCACAGGCCGACCGCCTTGTGGCCGGCCTCAAGCAGGGCGCGGGTGACGATGCCGACCGGGTTGGTGAAGTCGATGATCCAGGCGTCGGGGTTCGTACGACGGACCCGTTCCGCGATGTCGAGGACCACCGGGACCGTGCGCAGCGCCTTGGCGAGGCCGCCCGCGCCGGTCGTCTCCTGGCCTACGCAGCCGCAGTCCAGGGGCCAGGTCTCGTCCTGCTCGCGAGCGGCCTGGCCGCCGACGCGGAGTTGCAGCAGGACCGCGTCGGCGCCCTCGATGCCCTCCTCCAGCACAGACGTGGTCACGATCCGGCCCGGGTGGTCCTGCCGGGCGAAGATACGGCGGGCCAGGCCGCCCACCAGGTCCAGGCGGTCCGCCGCCGGGTCCACGAGGACCAGTTCCTCGACGGGCAGAGTGTCCCGCAGACGGGCGAAGCCGTCGACGAGTTCGGGTGTGTAGGTCGATCCTCCGCCGACCACGGTGAGTTTCATAGGTGGTTCAACCCTTTACTCCGGTGAGCGTGACGCCCTCGACGAACGCCTTCTGGGCGAAGAAGAACACGAGGATCACGGGGGCCATGACCAGTACGGTCGCGGCCATGGTGAGGTTCCAGTCGGTGTGGTGCGCTCCCTTGAACGACTCCAGTCCGTAACTCAGTGTCCAGGCGCCGGGGTTCTCGGAGGCGTAGATCTGGGGGCCGAAGTAGTCGTTCCACGCGTAGAAGAACTGGAAGAGGGCGACCGCTGCGATGCCCGGCTTGGCCATCGGCAGGACGACCCTCAGCAGGGTGCGCAGCTCGCCGCAGCCGTCCACCCGCGCCGCGTCGAGGTACTCGTTCGGGATCGTCGTCAGGAACTGCCGCAGCAGGAAGATGGAGAACGCGTCGCCGAACGCCATCGGGATGATCAGCGGCCACAGCGTGCCGGACAGGTCCAGCTGCTTCGCCCAGAACAGGTACATCGGGATGACGACCACCTGCGGCGGCAGCATCATCATCGAGATCACCAGCATCAGGGACAGATTGCGGCCCCGGAAGCGGAACTTGGCGAGCGCGTACGCCACGGGGATCGAGGACACGACGGTGAGGACGGTGCCTGCACCGGCGTAGAGGAGCGTGTTCTTCCACCAGGTCAGGAAGCCGGGCGTGTCGAAGACCTTGGCGTAGTTGCCCCACTCCCAGGTGTGCGGGATCAGATCGCGGCTGAGGGCCTGGGAGTCGCTCATGAGGGACGTCAGGAAGACGAACACGAACGGGAGGGTGAAGAAGAGGGCCACCGCGACCCCGAGGGAGTGGATGGCGATCCATTCGAGGAACGCCCTGCGGCGGGCCGTGCGTTCGGCCGGGGAGACGGGCGCCGGCAACTCCACCGGCCTGTCCAGTACTTGGGTCATGGTCAGTCACCTGCCTGGATGAGACCGCCCCGGCGCCGCATCAGCAACGCGGTGAACGCCATCGACAGGGCGAAGAGGACGAGGGCGACGACACACGCGGAGCCGTAGTCGAAGCGCTGGAAGCCGAGGTTGTAGACGAGCTGGGGGAGGGTGAGGGTCGACTTGTCGGGATAGCCGGGCTCGAACTGGGTGCCCGCGCCCTGGATCACGCCCGAGGCGACCTTCCCGGCGATCAGTGGCTGGGCGTAGTACTGCATGGTCTGGATCACGCCGGTGACCACGGCGAACATCACGATCGGCGAGATGTTCGGCAGGGTGACGAACCGGAAGCGCTGCCAGGCCGAGGCGCCGTCCAGCTCGGCCGCCTCGTACTGCTCCCGGGGTACGTCGAGCAGCGCGGCCATGAAGATGACCATCAGGTCGCCGATGCCCCACAGGGCGAGCAGGGTGAGGGCCGGCTTGGACCAGGAGGGGTCGTTGAACCAGCCGGGGGCCGGGATGCCGATGCCTTCGAGGATCGAGTTGACCGGTCCGGTACCGGGGTTGAGCAGGAAGGCGAAGGCCATGGTGGCCGCCACCGGCGGGGCCAGGTAGGGCAGGTAGAACAGGGTGCGGAAGACACCCGTGCCCGTCCTGATCTTCGTGATGAGCAGGCCGACGCCGAGTCCGAAGGCGACCCGGAGCGTGACCGTGATCAGGACCAGCCACAGGGTGTTGCGCAGGGCGGGCCAGAAGTAGGGGTAGTGCTCGAAGACGTACGTCCAGTTCTTCGTTCCGCTCCACGTCGGCGGCTTGAAGCCGTCGTACTGCATGAACGAGAAGTAGACCGTCGAGATCATCGGGTACGCGAAGAAGACCGCGAAACCGATCAGCCAGGGCGACATGAAGGCGGCGGTTCGAAGCGCCGACCGGCGGCGCTTCGACGCGAGAGTGATCGTGCTCATTACTTGGCCTGTGCGATGTCCGTGTCGATCTGCTTGGCGGTCCTCGCGAGGCCCGCCTTCAGGTCCTTGGCCTTGCCGCTCTCGTACTCGTACCCGAAGTTCTGGATCGTCGCGAGGTACACACCGCCGTTGACGGAGGCCGGAGACGTCGTGGAGTTCGGGTTCGCGGCGATGTCCAGGAAGGTCTTGAAGCGCGGGTCGTACTTCAGGTCCGGCGACTTGAGGGCGGCCAGCGTGGACGGCACGTTGTGGATGGCGTTGGAGAAGGCGACGACCGCGGCCGTGTCGGTCGTCATGTACTTCACCAGCTCCCAGGCCGCGTTCTGCTTCTTGCTGGTCGCGGCGATGCCGGCGATGGTGCCGGTGATGTAGCCCTTGCCGTACTGGTCGGCCTGGTCGTCGGGGACGGGCAGGGGGGCCACGCCGATCTCGAAGTCCGGCTTGGCGTCCAGGGCCATGCCCAGGCGCCACTCGCCGTCGAGCTGCATGGCGACCTGGCCGGTCTGGAAGGGGTGCTTGGGACCCCACTCGTCGCCGAGTGTGGAGCGGTACTTCTCCAGCCGCTGGTAGCCGCCGAGTTCGTCGACGAGCTTCTTCTGGAGGGTGAAACCGGCCTCGACGGCCGGGTCCGTGGCGATGGTCGACTTGCCGCTGGAGTCGAAGTACGTGGGGGAGAACTGCCCGAGGTAGTGCTCGGTCGTGGTCTCCCAGCCGTGGTAGTTCGGCATGAAGCCGAGTTGCTTGTAGCTGTCCCCGTCGGAGATCGTCAGCTTCTTGGCGTCGGCCTCGAACTCGGACCAGGTCTTCGGCGGGGTCGTGATGTCGGCCTTCTCGAAGGCGGTCTTGTTGTAGTAGAGGCCGTAGGCGTCGCCCAGCAGCGGGACACTGCACCGGTTCCCGTCGAACTCGGTGTACTCGCTCATCGCCTTCGGGAAGGTCTTGGCCGGGTCGATCCCCGACTTCTCGAAGAGGGGATTGAGGTCGACCAGCGCGCCCGACGAACAGAACTTGCCCACGTTGTTCGTGGTGAACGACGAGATCACGTCCGGCGCCTTGTCACCGCCCGTCCTGAGCGCCTGGTTCATCTTGTCGTCGGTCATGTTGCCGACGACGTTGACGTGGATGGTGGGGTGCGCCTTCTCGAAACCGGCGACCAGCGACTTCACGGCCTTCACCTCGGCGGGCGCGCTCCAGGCGTGCCAGAAGTTGAGGGTCGTGTCCTCGGAGGGGTCGTCGCTCGCGCCGGAGCCGGACTGGCCGGTGCAGGCGGTGGCGAGGAGGGCGACGGAGGCGGCGGCAGCGAGCGCGACTTTCCTGGATATTCCGGGCATGACGAGGTCTCCCAAGGGCAGGGCGGGGCTGAGGGTGATGGGTGTGCGCGAGGGGGGTGTGTCGGGTGTGTCGGTGAGAGGGGACTGGAGGGGTCAGCGCGAGGTGTCGAAGACCTCGTCGCGGGTGGCCGCGAGCGCGCTCTCCAGCGCGCCGCGCAGCACCGGGTGGTCACGGACGTCGCCGACGACGAGCCGCGGCCGGGGTGCGGCCAGCTCCTCCAGTTCGGCCTGGACGAGGGCGCGCAGCGGTTCCCCGCCACAGGTGAGCGAGGCGCCGCTGAGGACCACGAGTTCGGGGTCGAGGACGGAGACGAGGGAGGCGAGACCGGTGGCGAGGTGGGTCGCGTACGCCTCCAGCAGGCGCCGGTGGGGGCCGTCGTCGGCCTCCGCGGCACGCGCGACGAGGGCGGCGGCGACCTCGGCGTACGGGCCCGACGGGATGTCCTCGACGCCGAGGTCCCGGGCCAGCTTGGGAATCGCCTGCGAGCCGGCCAGCTCCTGGTAGCCGCCGCTGCCCGCCTTGCTGACCTGCCGGACCAGGGGGGTGCCCGGCACCGGCAGGAAGCCGACCTCGCCGGCGCCGCCGGTCCAGCCGCGGTGCAGCCGGCCGCCGAGGACCAGGGCGGCACCGAGGCCGCCCTCGTTCCACAGCAGAACGAAGTCGCCGTGCCCGCGGGCCGCGCCGAGCCGCTGCTCGGCCACGGCGACGAGGTTGACGTCGTTCTCGTACTCGACCGGCATCGGCAGGGCGGCGGCGAGTTCGTCCAGGAGGGTCGGGGAGTGCCAGCCGGGCAGGTGGGAGGCGTAGCGCAGTCGGCCGGTGTTGGGGTCGAAGGCGCCCGGGGTGCCGATGACGAGCCGGTGGACCTCGTCACGGGCGAGCCCGGCCGCCTTGACCGCGCCGTCCAGGGCGTCGGTGACCTGTCGGACGACGGGGTGGGCGGGGCGTCTGCCAGGGGTGGGCAGCTCGTACGAGCCCACCGTGCGGCCGGTGATGTCGGCGACGGCGGCACGGACCCGCTCGGGGGTGACGTCGAGCCCGGCGGCGTACGCGGCGGCCGGGTTGACCTCGTACAACTGGGCGTTGGGCCCCGGGCGGCCCTCGCTGGTGCCGGTCGCGAGGACCAGCCCCGATGCCTCCAGGCGGGCCAGCAGCTGGGACGCGGTCGGCTTCGAGAGGCCGGTGAGCTTGCCGATCCGCGTACGGGACAGCGGCCCGTGCTCCAGGAGGAGGTCCAGGGCGGCGCGGTCGTTCATGGCGCGCAGGACGCTCGGGGTGCCCGGCGTACCGGCGGTTCCTGCCATGGGGTCGACACCTGCCTCTCGGCTGTCCAGGTTCCCAGTGATCAGGGCGGGGAGTCCATCCGGCGGTGACCGGAGCCCGCGACTGTTAGGAAGGTTTCCTGTCTGGTGGTCTGGACCATAGGACCGGTGTGAAGGCGTCGTCAATAGGCCGCCCCCGAGGCAACACAGTCGTTACCTGCGGGGGCGGTCGAGGGCTCGCGGTGTCGTTACTTGGCCACACTCGGCGGCGTCAGCGGCGTGGCCGCCTGCGCCTGCGGGGACCCCGTGTTGCTGTACGCCGACGGGGGCGCCATGCCGGCCGTCGGGTCCGCGTCCGGCTCGGCGTCCGCGGGGAGGGCGGGGCCGCCGACGATCGGGATGTCCGCCGCGTCGAAGGCGTGCTTGACGCGCCAGCGCAGTTCGCGTTCGACGGTGAGGGCCTTGCCGGGCGCGGTCTTCGCCGAGACGCGGACGACCATCGAGTCCAGGAGGACACTGTCGAGGCCCAGGACTTCGACCGGGCCCCACAGGAGCTCGTTCCAGGGCTCTTCCTTGCTCATCTTCTCGCCGACCTCGTTCAGGGTCCGCTTCACCTTGTCGAGGTTCTCGTCCGAGCGGACGGTGACGTCGACGCCGGCCGTGGCCCAGCCCTGGGAGAGGTTGCCGATGCGCTTGACCTCGCCGTTGCGGGCGTACCAGATCTCGCCGTTGTCGCCGCGGAGCTTCGTGACGCGCAGGCCCACCTCGATGACCTCGCCCGAGGCCACGCCCGCGTCGATGGTGTCGCCGACGCCGTACTGGTCCTCCAGGATCATGAAGACGCCGGAGAGGAAGTCCGTCACGAGGTTGCGCGCACCGAAACCGATCGCCACACCCGCGACACCGGCGGACGCCAGCAGCGGGGCGAGGTTGATCTCGAAGGTGCCGAGGATCATCAGGGCCGCGGTGCCGAGGATCAGGAAGCTCGCGACCGAACGGAGCACCGAGCCGATCGCCTGGGAGCGCTGGCGGCGGCGCTCCACGTTCACCAGCAGGCCGCCGAGCGCCGTGCCGTCGACCGCCTGCACCGAGCGGTTCATGCGGTCTATCAGCTTGGTGATCGCCCGCCGCACCGCGACTCTCAGCACCGCCGCGATCACGACGATCAGCAGGACCCTCAGGCCGATCGCCAGCCAGGTGGACCAGTTCTGCTCGATCCAGCCGGCGGCGCTCGTCGCGCTCTCCTGGGCATCCTCGAGCGACGGCACCGCCGGAGTGGTCGGCGTCTCGGAGGGAGACGGCGACGGCGACGAACCGGCGGCGAGTAGGACGGCGGACAAGGACACGGCAGGTACCTCCACGGTGCAGCGGTCCGCCCCTCCGGCAGTGGTCAAGGTCATCTGTCGTGTTTCAAGGTCACGAAAAGGTCACCGGTGGGGCAGGTCCACCACACTATCGGGGCAACGTGTATGGATCGGCGCAATGTTCGAGGGAGAGACAACGCTCACCTGGGGATGAACCTGGGGATGAACAGGTGGGATGAACAGCGCGCGGTCCTGGGAATGCTCCCGATGTGGTCGAAAACACTCTCAGCCCGTTACCGGCACATGGTGGCGTTTCCACCAGGCATGAGGAGACACTGACTACGAATCGTCCCGGCGCGAGCCACGCGCCGCCGGCGTCCAAGGAGGCCATCCGTGCCGCATGTCCTGGTCCTGAACGCGTCGTACGAGCCGCTCGGCGTCGTACCGCTCCGCCGCGCGCTCATCCTCGTCCTCGAGAACAAGGCCGTGTGCCTCGAGGAGTCCGGCGCCTTCATGCACAGCGCGACCGTCACAGTCCCCGCACCCAGCGTGGTCCGGCTCAAGCGATTCGTCCGGGTTCCCTATCGGGGGCCCGTTCCTCTGACCCGCCGGGCGCTGTTCGCCCGTGACGGGGGCCGGTGCATGTACTGCGGTGGCGTCGCAACCAGCGTCGACCACGTCATCCCGCGCAGCCGCGGGGGCAAGCACGCCTGGGACAACGTGGTGGCGTCCTGCCGCCGCTGCAATCACACCAAGGCCGACCGCCATCTCGTCGAGATCGGCTGGCGGTTGCGCCACAAACCCGCCCCGCCCACCGGCCTGGCCTGGCGCATCATCGGGACCGGCCACAGGGACCCGCGCTGGATGCCGTACTTGCAGCCGTACGGCGCGGACGACGCCCTGGCCCGGATCGAGGGCATTTCAGCCTGAGGATCCGGGCTTTTCTGTTGCCGGCCACGGCCTGTCCGGCGCCGCGGCGCCGGACAGGCCGTGGCCGGCCCCGGGGGTCCCCCGTACCCCCGGGGCCGGCGGTCATGGGGTCACGCGTAGCGCAGCTCCGCCGGGTGCAGCGAGCGGCGCAGCAGGGGCAGTGACGTGGCCGCGGCCAGCAGACAGGCCGCGTACACGGCGAGCGGGACCAGGAGAGCCGCGTACGGCACGGACGGGGTGGTGTACTCCGTGGTGATCGCGGCGTACCAGACGCCGATCGCCATACCGCCGGTGCCGGCCAGCGCGACCGCGGGGAGCAGCGGCAGCGCGGTCTCCAGCAGCAGCGCCCGGCCCAGCACCGTGCGCGGGACCCCGGCCGCGGTCAGCGCGGCCAGGCCTCGGCGCCGGGTGGCCAGGGCCTCGGCGGTGCCGACGGCGAGAGCGGACAGGACGATCGCGAGGGCCACGAGGATCGCGGCGGCCGTCAGATCGAGCCCCGTCGTGTAGTAGCCCATGTCCATGCCGAGATGGCCATCGCGGCGCATGCCGTGCAGATCGGCGAGCATCACCTGCCGTACGCCCACGAAGCCCGTGCCCACGACCGTCACCAGCAGGACGGCCGCGTGGGTGCGGGCCGCCGCCCACGGGTCGTCGCGCAGCCGTTCCGCCGCGATCAGCGTCGACGCCGTCCGGGCCCGGCGCGCGAGCAGCCGCCCGACGCCCCTGGCCGTGGCACCCGCGAGCCACACCGCGCCCGCGCCGACCGCGACGACGAGGCCTGACACCATCAGCGGCGTCTTCCCGTACCCCCGGCCGGTCGTGCCCGTGGAGGTGTGGGTGACCGTGGCGAGAGCCACCGCCCCCGTCAGGAGGAACGCCCCCAGGAACAGCAGGCCCGGACCCCGGCCCGTGCGCGGCCGCAGCCGGCGTACCCAGCCCAGCGGCGAGGCCACCACGCGGCGCAGCGCCACGGCGCTCGCCGCAGCGCCCAGCACCGGGACACCGACGGCGACCAGCGCCACGCCGGTCCAGGCGAGGGCGGTCGGCTCGTCCCACAGCCGCAGCAGGGCCACCACCGAGACGACGGTTGCGGACACCGAGCCGAGCAGACAGGCCGGCCCGGTCTCCAGCGCGGCGATCCGGCGCACCTGCCAGGGAGTGGCCCCGGCCAGCCGCAGCGCGGCCAGCCGCCGGTCGCGGTGCACGGCGCCGATACGGGCGCACTGCCCGAGGAAGCCGAGCACGGGTATCAGCAGGAGCAGCAGGGCGAGGATCACTCCGGCGCGCGTACCGGGCTCGTCCAGCAGTTCGTTCCCGACAGGCACCCGGTGACTGCCCCGGAGCGAGCCCAGCGTGACGGCCGCGAGGGCGATGCCGGTCGCGAGCGCGGCGCCCAGCGCCGTGAGCGTCATGCGCCACCACTCCTGCCGGTCGGAACCCCGGGTGAGCCGCCAGGCCATGCGCAGGTCGGTCCGTAGGGAGCGCAGCATGCCCGTGGAGCTCACGGAGCCTATGGAGCTCACGCGGTCACCTCCAGCGCCGACACGGTCCCGTCGCTCAGCCGCACCTCGCGGTCCGCGTACGCCGCCACCTGGGCGTCGTGCGTGATCAGCAGGACCGCCGTGCCGGACTCGCGGGCCGTGTGCACCAGGGCCGTCATCACCTGTTCGCTCGCCAGGGAGTCCAGCGCGCCCGTCGGCTCGTCCGCGAAGACGACCTTCGGCCCGGTCACCAGCGCCCGGGCCAGCGAGGTCCGCTGGGCCTGGCCGCCGCTCATCCCGCCGGGCCGCAGTTCCGCCTGCCCCCGCACCCCCAGCCGCTCCAGCCACTCGCCGGCCCGCCCGTGGGCGTCCTCGCGGGAGGTGCCGGCCAGCAGCAGCGGCAGCGCCACGTTGTCCAGGGCGGTCAGCTCGGGGATCAGCTGCCCGAACTGGAAGACCACGCCGAACTCGGTACGGCGCAGTTCGCTCAGCCGCTTCTCGGGGAGCCGGTCGAGCCGCTCCCCGCCGTACGTCACCGAGCCGGCGTCCGGGCGGACGATCCCGGCCAGGCAGTGCAGCAGCGTCGACTTCCCGCTGCCGCTGGCACCGGTGACGGCGAGGATCTCGCCGGCGCGCAGTTCGACCGAGGCGCCGCGCAGGGCCTCGGTGCTGCCGTGCGCCTTGACGAGGTCACGGGCCGCCAGGAGCGGCACTGGGTTGCTCATGCTGAGTCGACCTCCGCGGTCAGGGTGGTGAGCCGGGCCGCCGTGGTGGTCATCCAGCGGAGCTCGGCGTCGAGGTGGTTGAGGGCGTAGTCGGCCGAGAGCACGGTCGCGAGGTCGGCCCCCGTGGCGGTCTTGACCGCCGTGAGCTCCCGCATCCGCTCCATGTGGGCGGCGCGCTGCTCCCGGAGGTAGGCGGCCGGGTCGCCGCCGGCCAGGATCGAGACGACGACCTTGGCGAAGATCTCATTCGTCACGAAGGGCGCGGGCGGGGCGATGCGCCCGGCCCACTCGGCCAGTTCACGCGCTCCCTCCTCCGTGGAGTGGTACGTCGTCCGTTCCGGACCGCCGTCCGAGTCGGTGCCCTCGACCTCCGCGAGGCCGTCCCGGACCAGGCGTTGCAGGGTCGTGTAGACCTGCCCGTAGGCCAGCGGGCGGGCCTGGGGGAAACGTTCGTCGTGGCGTCGCTTGAGGTCGTAGCCATGGCTCGGCCCTCCGGCGAGCAGCCCCAGCAGGATGTGGCGGGTGCTCATGGGCAGCATTATGTACTGGATATATGTACTGAGTGAATAGTGTGGGGAGGGGAGCTTGGAAGGTTGTGATGAGAGGCACGTTGTTCCCTCTTGTACGTCTGCCGCCGCGGCCACTGGGTAGAGCTGCGATGACCGATCGTCGCCCTCGACAAGGAGGCCCCCGTGGCCGCATCGGCATACCTTCTGCTCCCCGCCCCCTCCAAACCCGAGGCGGAGCCGTCCGCCCTGTCCGCCCTGTCCGCCCTGTCCGAGGGGCACTTCTGCGTGTTCAGCGCGGAGGGAGCCTGCGCCGAGACCCCCCTCACCAGCGAACCGCCCCTGCCGGACGCCGAACCCCTCACCAGCGAGCCGCCGCTCGCCGACGCCGCCCCCCTGACCAGCGAGTCCGACGTGCACGCGGAGCCCTAGATGACAGCACCCCGGTCGGTCGAGCCGCCCACCGAGGACCTGTCCCGGCTCGCGGCGCTGCACGGCGTCGCGACCTCGTACAGCCCCTCCCCGGACCGTACGGTCGCGGCCTCGGCCGCCGCCGTCACCCGGGTCCTGGCCGCCCTCGGCGTCGACGCGGGCACCCCCGCGGCGGTGCGGGGCGCACTCGCCGCCCGTGAACGGGAACTGCGCGAGCGGCTGCTGCCGCCGACGGTGGTGTGCTGGAGCGGCGGCACCTGCGCCGCCCTCGACGCCCTCCCGGCCGGCACCCGCCTGCGCATCGAGACCGAGCAGGGCGAGACCCGCGCCGCCGCCGACCAACTCCCGCCCGGCGTCCACCGGGTGACCGCCACCGCGACCGACGGCCGCACCGCCCGCGCCCACCTGATCGTGGCCCCGCCCCGGCTGCCCGCGCCGCCGGGACGCTCGTACGGCCTCCTCGTGCAGCTCTACTCCCTGCTCTCCCGACGCTCCTGGGGCATGGGCGACCTCGGCGACCTCGCCGAACTCACCGCCTGGGCCGGCCGCGCGCTCGGCGCCGGCTTCGTTCAGGTCAACCCCCTGCACGCGGCCGTGCCCGGCGCCCCCACCGACCCGTCCCCCTACCGCCCCTCCTCACGCCGCTTCCCCGACCCGGTGCATCTGCGGGTCGCGGACATTCCCGAGTACGCCCAGGTCACGGACCGCGAGCGGCTGAGCGGCCTGCTGGAGCGGGCGGAGCGGCTGCGCGCGTCGGTGCTGGAGAAGGGCGCGTTGATCGACCGGGACGCCGTGTGGGAGCTCAAGCTGGAGGCGCTGGAGCTGGTCCGGGAGGTGCCGCTCGGGCCGGGCCGGCGCGCCGCCTACGTCGACTACCTCGCCGAGCAGGGCGAGGCCCTGGAGGACCACGCCACCTGGTGCGCCCTCGCCGAGGTGCACGGCTCCGACTGGCACGGCTGGCCGGCCAGCCTGCGCGACCCCCGCTCGGCCGAAACCGCCCGCGCCCGCGGCGAGTTGATGGACCGCGTCGACTTCCACACCTACCTCGCCTGGCTCACCGACACCCAGCTCACCGCCGCCCAGCGCGCGGCCCACGAGGCGGGCATGCCGGTGGGCGTGGTCCACGACCTCGCGGTCGGGGTCCATCCCGAGGGCGCCGACACCTGGGCGCAGCAGGAGTACTTCGCGGCGGGCATGTCGGTGGGCGCACCCCCGGACGCCTTCAACGCGCGCGGCCAGGACTGGGGCCTGCCGCCCTGGCGGCCGGACCGCCTGGCCGAGTCGGGCTACGAGCCCTTCCGGTCCCTGCTGCAGGCCTTGTTCCGCTACGCCGGCGCCCTGCGCATCGACCACGTCATGGGCCTGTTCCGGCTGTGGTGGGTGCCGCTCGGCGAACCGCCCACCGAGGGCACGTACGTCCGCTACGACGCCGAGGCCATGCTCGCCGTACTGCTCCTGGAGGCCTCGCGCGCCGGGGTCGTGGTGATCGGCGAGGACCTGGGCACCGTGGAGCCGGGTGTGCGCGAGACGCTGCGCGAGCGGGGAGTGCTCGGCACGTCGGTGCTGTGGTTCGAGCGCGACTGGGACGGCGACGGCCGCCCCCTGCCCCCCGACCACTGGCGCGCCGACTGCCTGGCCACCGCCACCACCCACGACCTCCCGCCCACCGCGTCCCGTCTCACCGGCGAACACGTCGAACTCCGCGACCACCTCGGCCTGTTGACCCGCCCCCTGGACGAGGAACGGGCGGAGGCGTCGGCCGACACCGCGGAGTGGCTGGCCCTGCTCGCCCGCCTCGGCCTCCTGCAGGGCACCGGCGGCGGCATCGACCCGTCCTCGGAGGAGGCCGAGATCCAGGCCGTCCACCGTTACCTCCTGCACACCCCCGCCCGCATGGTCGGCATCTGGCTCCCCGACACCGTCGGCGACCGCCGCCCCCAGAACCTGCCGGGCACCTGGGACCAGTACCCGAACTGGCGGCTCCCGATCGCGGACACGGAGGGGCGGCCGGTGACGCTGGAGGAGCTGGCGGGGTCGCCGCGGCTGCATGCGCTGCTGGACGTTTTCCGGCACACCACGGGTGGCGCTTCGTGAGCGCCGCCCGCCTCATACGGCACCCCGGACGCGCGTCCCTTCCGGCCGTTCGCTACGTTGGCCCTGTGAAGAAGAACGCCCTGCGCGCCGGCGCCCTGGCTGCCGGTACGACGCTGATGATGCTGCTCATGTCGTCCCCCGCGCTCGCGCTGACCCGCGACGACGGTGACGACCCCGGCACCGGCCTGAGGGTCATCGAGACGCTGGGTCTCTTCGTCGTGGCCCCCATCGCCCTGTTCGCGGTCATCGCGGGCCTGGTGATGGTCCTGGACAAGTCGCACGAGGCGCACCGGGTGACGACCCGCAACATCAAGACCAGGCCCAAGGCCGAGGCCGGCTCGAAGGCCTGACCGGGGCGGTTTCCCCCGAGCCCGGACCGGCTCGCTGCTAGGACCCCTCGGTCCCGATGAGCAACTCTCGCAACAGGTCGGCCAATCGGCCGGCCTGTTCCTCGTCCAGGGCGCCCTTCAGGGCGTCCGTCTGGACCGCGAGGCCCGCGCCCACCGCCTCGTCGACGAGCGCCAGCCCCTTCTCCGTCAGCGTCACCTGCAGGCCCCGGCGGTCGTGCGGGTCGGGGGAGCGGCGCAGCAGGCCCGCCCGCTCCAGTTTGTCGAGGCGGCCGGTCATGCCGCCGGTGGTGAGCATCAGCGTCCCGGAGAGCTGGCGGGGGGAGAGGGTGTACGGCTCTCCGGACCGGCGCAGGGTCGCCAGGACGTCGAACTCGCCGCGGGAGATCCCGAGGTTCGCGTACGCCTTCTCCATGCGGTCGCCCATCGCGCGCGAGAGCCGGTAGATCCGGCCGAAGACCTCCATGGCGGCCGTGTCGAGGTCGGGCCGCACGTCGGCCCACTGCTCGATGATCGCGTCGACGGCGTCCTTGCGCTCTGCACTCATGGGGCGAGTATCCGCCCGGTTCCGATCACCTGCAAGAAAGTGGCTTGACTGCAAGTAGCTTAAAGCTAAGCTACTTTTCATCAAGCTACCTTCGGAGAAGGGTGCCGGTCATGAAACGGCCAGCGACCGTCCTGCTCACCGCCCTCGCCCCCGTCTCCTGGGGCACCACGTACGCCGTCACCACCGAGTTCCTGCCGGCCGACCGCCCCCTGTTCACCGGCCTCATGCGCGCCCTGCCCGCCGGCCTCGTCCTGCTGGCCCTGGCCCGGGTGCTGCCGCGCGGCGCCTGGTGGGGGAAGGCGGCGGTGCTCGGGGCGCTGAACATCGGCGCCTTCTTCCCGCTGCTGTTCCTGTCGGCGTACCGGATGCCTGGCGGGATGGCGGCGGTCGTCGGCTCGATCGGGCCGCTGTTCGTCGTGGGTCTGTCGGCGCTGCTGCTGGGGCAGCGGCCGACGGCCCGCAGTGTGATCACCGGGTTCGTCGCCGCGTCCGGGGTGAGCCTGGTCGTCCTGAAGGCGGCCGGGGCGCTCGACACCGTGGGCGTCCTCGCGGCCCTCGCCTCGACCGCCTCGATGTCCGCCGGCACCGTACTGACCAAGCGCTGGGGCCGCCCGGACGGTGTGGGCCCCCTCGCGCTCACCGCCTGGCAGCTGACCGCGGGCGGCCTGCTCATCGCCCCCCTCGCCCTCCTCGTCGAGGGCGCCCCGCCCGCGCTGGACGGCCGGGCGGTCGGCGGCTACGTCTACCTGGCGCTGGCCAACACGGCGGTCGCGTACTGGCTGTGGTTCCGCGGCATCGGCCGCCTCACCGCCACCCAGGTCACCTTCCTCGGCCCGCTCTCGCCGCTGACCGCCGCGGTGGTCGGCTGGGCGGCGCTCGGGCAGGCACTCGCGCCGGTGCAACTGGTGGGGATGGGGCTGGCGTTCGGGGCGACGGTGGCGGGCCAGCTGCAGCCGGTCCGTACGCCCGCCCGAACGATCAGTTCTCCTGAAAGGAACGCTCGGGAAGATTCCCCGGCGGCACGCGTGCCCGCAGCCTGACGGCGGTCGCACGCGAACGGGGGCGCCCGGTTTCCCCACCGGGCGCCCCCGTCGTCGTACGAACGGCGCCTACTGCTGCGCGGCCGCCGCGTCCGCCGCCTGCGCCTTCAGCGCTCGCTCCACGCCCGCACGGGACTCGGAGACGAGTCGGCGCAGGGCCGCGTTGGGCTCCGCCGAGGCCAGCCACTCGTCCGTCTTGCTCAGCGTGGCCTCGGAGACCTGGATCGTCGGGTAGAGGCCGACCGCGATCTGCTGGGCCATCTCGTGGGAGCGGGACTCCCAGATGTCCTTCAGGACCTCGAAGTACTTGTCCGTGTACGGGGCCAGGAGCTCGCGCTGCCCCGTCTGGACGAAGCCGCCGATGACGGCCTCCTGGACGGCGTTCGGGAGCTTGTCGGACTCGATGACCGACGCCCAGGCCTCCGCCTTGGCCTCCGGCGTCGGGCGGGCGGCCCGGGCGGTGGCCGCGTGGCGCTCGCCGGCCGCCGTCTTGTCGCGCTCGTACTCGCCCGCGATCTCCGCCTCGTCGAAGCGGCCCACCGCGGCCAGCCGCTGCACCAGCGCCCAGCGCAGCTCCGTGTCGACGGCCAGGCCCTCGATCGTCTGCGTGCCCTCCAGCAGGGCGTCGAGCAGGTCCAGCTGCTCCGGTGTACGGGCCGTCGCCGCGAACGCGCGCGCCCACGCCAGCTGGTGGTCGCTGCCCGGCGCAGCCGCCCGCAGGTGCGCGAGCGTGGCGTCCGTCCAGCGGGTCAGCAGGGCCTCGCGGGCGGTCGGGTCGGCGTACAGCTCGATCGCCAGCTTCACCTGGCGCTGCAGCGACTGCACCAGGCCGATGTCGGACTCCTTGCCGATGCCCGACAGGACCAGGGACAGGTAGTCGCGGGTCGCGAGCTCGGCGTCCCGGGTCATGTCCCACGCCGACGCCCAGCACAGGGCGCGGGGGAGGGACGACTCGAAGTCGCCGAGGTGCTCGGTGACGAAGGCGAGGGACTGCTCGTCGAGGCGGACCTTCGCGTACGACAGGTCGTCGTCGTTCAGGAGGACCACCGCGGGGCGGCGCCTGCCCACCAGCTGCGGTACGGCGGTCAGTTCGCCGTCGACGTCCAGCTCGATGCGCTCGTCGCGCACCAGCTTGCCGCTGTCGTCGTCGAGGTCGTACAGGCCGACCGCGATGCGGTGCGGGCGCAGGGTCGGCTCGCCCTTCGCGCCGGCGGGCAGCGCGGGGGCCTCCTGGCGGATCGCGAAGGACGTGATGACACCGTTCGCGTCCGTCTCGATCTGCGGGCGCAGGATGTTGATGCCGGCGGTCTGGAGCCACTTCTCCGACCAGGTCCCCAGGTCACGGCCGGAGGTCTCCTCCAGCGCGCCGAGCAGGTCGGACAGGCGCGTGTTGCCGAACGCGTGCGCCTTGAAGTACGCCTGCACACCCGCGAAGAACTCGTCCATGCCGACGTACGCGACGAGCTGTTTCAGTACGGAGGCACCCTTGGCGTACGTGATGCCGTCGAAGTTGACGAGCACGTCGTCCAGGTCGCGGATCTCGGCCATGATCGGGTGCGTGGAGGGCAGCTGGTCCTGCCGGTACGCCCACGTCTTCATGGAGTTGGCGAAGGTGGTCCAGGAGTGCGGCCAGCGGCTGTCCGGCGCGTGCGCCTGGCAGGCGATGGAGGTGTAGGTGGCGAACGACTCGTTCAGCCACAGGTCGTTCCACCACTCCATGGTGACCAGGTCGCCGAACCACATGTGGGCCAGCTCGTGCAGGATCGTCTCGGCGCGCGTCTCGTACGCGGCGTCCGTCACCTTCGACCGGAACACGTACTGGTCGCGGATGGTCACCGCGCCCGCGTTCTCCATCGCGCCCGCGTTGAACTCCGGCACGAACAGCTGGTCGTACTTCTTGAACGGGTACTGGTAGTCGAACTTCTCCTGGAACCAGTCGAAGCCCTGCCGGGTCACCTCGAAGATGGCGTCCGAGTCGAGGTGCTCGGCGAGCGAGGGGCGGCAGTAGATGCCGAGCGGGACGGTCTGGCCGTCCTTCTCGTACACGCTGTGCACCGAGTGGTACGGGCCGACGATCAGTGCGGTGATGTACGTCGAGATGCGCGGCGTCGGCTCGAAGATCCAGACGCTGTCCTTCGGCTCCGGGGTGGGCGAGTTGGAGATGACCGTCCAGCCCTCCGGCGCCCGCACGGTGAACTGGAAGGTGGCCTTGAGGTCGGGCTGCTCGAAGGACGCGAACACCCTGCGGGCGTCCGGCACCTCGAACTGGGTGTAGAGGTAGGCCTGGTTGTCGACGGGGTCGACGAACCGGTGCAGCCCCTCACCGGTGTTGGTGTACGCGCAGTCGGCCGCGACCCGGAGGACGTTGCGGCCCTCCAGCAGCCCGGGCAGCGCGATCCGGGAGTCCGCGAAGAGCTCGTCGGGGTCGAGTTGGTCGCCGTTGAGGGTGACCTCGTGGACGGTCGGGGCGACCAGGTCGATGAAGGACTCCGTGCCGCCCTCGGCGACATCGAAGCGCACCGTGGTCACGGACCTGTAGGTGCCGCCCTCCTGCGCGCCGGAGAGGTCGAGATCGATCTCGTACGAGTCAACGGTGAGCAGCTTCGCCCGCTGCTGCGCCTCTTCGCGAGTCAGGTTTGTGCCAGGCACGCGGTCATCTCCTCGTGATGTGTGGGTTTGGCCATCCTTCCACGGGCCTGCACGGAACGCGATGTCCGTTTCCCGCCGGTGGGCAGGGCGGATGCGCGCGAGTCTGAGGACATGACGACGTACATCGCACGCCCTGTTCTTCCGACGGTCCTGAAGGAGCTGCGCTCTGCTGACGACTCGGGACGCGAGATGGTTCCCGTGACCGACGAGGAGGGCGGCGCCCCGCTCCGCTGCTGCCTGCGCCGCAGCGAGCGGGGGGAGCGAATCGCCCTCGTCTCGTACGCCCCGCTGCGCCGCTGGGCGGCTCAGACGGGGGCCGATCCGGGGGCGTACGACGAGCAGGGCCCGGTCTTCGTCCACACGGAGGAGTGCGCGGGGCCGGACCTCGCCGACCACCCCTTCGTCCGGCCGGGAGTCCTGCGTGTCGTCCGCCGCTACTCCGCCGACGGACACATCCTCGGCGGGCGCCTTCTGGAGATCCCGGGGGCGGAGACGGCCAGTGAGGCGCTGGACGCGGCCCTCGCGGAGGCCTTCGCCGATCCCGAGGTGGCGTTGGTGCATGTCAGGGCCGTCGAGTACGGCTGTTTCCTCTACGAGGTACGCCGCCCCTGACCTTCGCCCGCCGACCAGCGCGGAAGGCCGGGGAGTGGCACGAAGAGGACGGGGAACCCGGTTCGGGTCAAGTCACCCATCTATGAACCGAGTTGGGGAGGAAAGTTCCTATGACGGGTAAAAGTGTCTTAGGAGCCGCCACAGCGCTCGTGCTCACCGTGGGACTGGCCGGCTGTTCCGACGGCGACGACAAGAAGGAGGGACAGCCGAAGGACGGGCGTGACAAGGCGTCCGAGTCCCAGACCGTGCGAGCCGCGTACCGCAGGACGGCCGAGGCCGACACCGCGAGGATGACCCTGACCACCCAGGCCGCCGCGGCCGGGGAGTCCGTGACGGCGCGCGGCGACGGTGTGATGGACCTCGAAGAGGGCGACAGCCGCATGACGCTGACCGCCCAGGGCCAGAAGATCGAGCAGCGGGCCCTCGACGGTGTCGTCTACCAGAAGGCGCCCGCCGAGCAGCGGAGCCAGCTCCGGCTGCCGCCCGACAAGACCTGGATGAAGATCGACCTGGCCCGGCTGGACAGCTCCGGCTCCGGCGGCGCGGACGGGCAGGTCAGCGACCCGGCCGAGTCGTTCGGGTACGCCAGGGGCGTGACCGACCGCGACGTCACCAGGGTCGGGACGGACACGATCGACGGGGCGCGCACCACGCACTACCGGGTCAAGGCCGACGTGGAGGCCCTGGCCGAGGGTGATCCGGCCAGGGCGAAGGCGCTGCGCGAGCAGCTGGGCACGTCGTCGCTCCCGCTCGACATGTGGCTCGACGACCAGGGCCGCCTGCGGCAGCAGACCGTCCGGCTGAGCCTGCGCCCCGATTCCGGGGACGCGCCGAAGCAGAGCCGGACGGTCACCAGCACCACCACGCTGAAGTTCAGCGATTTCGGTACCGAGGCCGACGTCGAGGCGCCGGCCGCCGAGGACACCGTGGACGTGACGGGCAAGGTCGCCCAGGCCACGAAGTCCCCGGGTGCCGCCTGATCCACCTGACCGATCAGGTGCCTGATCGGCTCGGGCGCGCCGTTTCCCGCACCGCCCGCCCGCCGGCGGGACTCCCGAGCCGGGCGCCGCTCAGCTGAGTTCCGCCGCCACCAGCTCCGCGATCTGGACCGCGTTCAGGGCCGCGCCCTTGCGGAGGTTGTCGTTGGAGATGAAGAGGGCGATGCCGTGTTCCACGGTCTCGTCGGTGCGGATGCGGCCGACGAACGACGGGTCCTGGCCGGCGGCCTGGAGAGGGGTCGGAATCTCGGAAAGAGCGACCCCGGGGGCGCCGGCCAGCAGCTCCGTCGCGCGCTCCGCGCTCAGCGGACGCGCGAAACGGGCGTTGACCTGGAGCGAGTGGCCCGAGAAGACCGGGACGCGCACGCAGGTGCCGGAGACCTTGAGGGCCGGGATCTCCAGGATCTTGCGGGACTCGTTGCGGAGCTTCTGCTCCTCGTCGGTCTCGTTCAGGCCGTCGTCGACGATGGAGCCGGCCAGCGGGAGCACATTGAAGGCGATGGGCCGCTTGTAGACCTGCGGCTCGGGGAAGTCGACCGCCGAACCGTCGTGGGTCAGCTTGTCCGCGTCGGCGACGACCTTCTGTGCCTGGCCGTGCAGCTCGGCGACACCGGCCAGACCCGAGCCGGAGACCGCCTGGTAGGTGGCGACGACGAGCGCCTCGAGGCCGGCCTCCTCGTGGAGCGGCTTCAGTACCGGCATCGCGGCCATCGTGGTGCAGTTCGGGTTGGCGATGATGCCCTTGGGCCGGTCCACGATCGTGTGCGGGTTGACCTCGGCGACGACCAGCGGCACCTCGGGGTCCCTGCGCCAGGCCGAGGAGTTGTCGATCACGACCGCGCCCTGGGAGGCGACCTTCTCGGCGAGGGCCTTGGAGGTGGCGCCGCCCGCGGAGAACAGGACGATGTCGAGGCCGGAGTAGTCGGCCGTGGAGGCGTCCTCCACCGTCACACCGTCGACGACCGTCCCGGCCGAGCGGGCCGAGGCGAACAGACGCAGCTCGGTGACCGGGAAGTCCCGCTCGACCAGCATCCTGCGCATGACCGTGCCGACCTGACCAGTGGCTCCGACGATTCCGACCCTCACGGTGACTCCCTCTGTCTGTCTTTACGTGCGTGTTGCCTGGCCGAGACTTTTCCATGATGCGGCCGACATGGGCCTACCTGTCCAATTCTTTGGTCACCATGCCCGCGGACTGGGACACACCAGGGCGGCCGACACCTGCGGAACTCCTGCCCACACCTCGCCTGAGCCGCAGGAATTCGCCCGGTGACCGTTCCGCGCCGCAAGCTGTGCGGCCTGCCGCGCCGGTGTGACGTACGCCTCCGAAGAACTTCCCACCCTTCCGCCGAACGTTTCCGCCCGCTGCGGCGTCGTAGAGGTGACGCGGTGAGGGGAGGGGTGTCTGTGCTGCGCAGAAAGGCCCGCCGCGGCCAGGGGGACGTACTCGACGATCCGCTGGACGCGGCCCAGGAACGCCGGGTGCGAGCCGTGCTCGCCCTGGGCGGGGTACCGCAGGCGGACCTGCCGGACGGGGTGCAGCAGGTCCGCCTGCGGTTGCTGGAGCGCGCGGCGCGGGGGGACGAGGCGCCGCGCGACGTGTCCGCGTGGGCGGCGGTCGTCGCCTCCAACCTGGCGATGGACTGGCACCGGGCCAAGCGCCGCCAGGAGCGCGTCGGGGAACGCCTGGCCTCCCTGCGCCAGGCCGACCAGACCTCCGGCGAGGACACCAGCCTGCTCTCCCTCGCCGTCGCCCAGGGACTGGACGAGCTGCCCGACGCCCAGCGTCAGGTCCTCGTCCTGCGGTTCTACGCCGACCTTCCGGTGCGCGGGATCGCCGAGGAGCTCGGCATCCCCGAGGGCACGGTGAAGAGCCGGCTGCACACGGCGGTACGGGCCCTGCGCGCCCGCCTGCACGAGGACGAGGTGGTGTGACATGACCGCCGAACACGACGGACGCGCCGAACACGCCGGCATGGACGCGCTGATGGCCGCCATCACCGACGAACCCCTGTCGGACGCCGTCCGCGCGGATGCCGCCTTCATGGCCGAACACCGTTCCGCCGAGGCCGATCTCGCACTGCTGCGCGAGCAGTTGGGCATCATCGGACGGACACTCGCCGACCCCCCCACGCCCGCCGAGGCTCCCGAGCCCGTTCCCGTACGACGGTCCCGCCCCCGGCGCCGTACGACGCTCAACCTCGCTTTCGGCGGCCTCGCGGTGGCGTGCGCCGCGGCTCTGCTGTCGGGCATGGCGTGGCTGCTGGCGCAGCCCGGGGATGGCATGGACGCCGGGGCGAGCAGCGACAGCGCGGCCTCCAAGGAGGATTCCGACGCCGGCTCCGTCTTCGGCGGCCCGCACTACTTCGCCTGCTCCCGCCTGATCGCCGAGGGCAGGGCCACGAGCGTGGAGCGGCTCCCCGGTACCGAGTTCTTCCGCGTCACCATCGACGTGACGCGCTACTACAAGCCGGAGAAGCCGGGCGCGGACGACAAGAAGGAGCTCACCTACGTGATCGACGGGAACGTCGTCCCCGGTCTCCGCGAGGGCGACCAGGTGCTCTTCGCCGTCCCGAACGGCGAGCGCCAACCCGAGTACTGGCTCGTCGGCGAGAAGCAGATCGCCCGCGACCGGGCCCGGCTCACCGTCTCGGCGGCCGAGTCGCGCGGGCTGCCCTGCGCATGACGAAGGGCGGGCGCCCGTCGGTACTCCGACGAACGCCCGCCCCGACAGCCGAAACGACTACGGCGTGAGCCGCACCGACTACGGCGTCACCTTCTCGATCTTCACACTGCCGGTGCCCGCGACCGTGCCGCGCGCGTTGAGCAGCTGGACCTGGCCGAAGAACTCCCGGCCCTCCGGGGCGGCCGCGGCGGCGGTGACGCTGCCGGAGACCGTGGTGGAGGCGCCCGTGGCGAGCTTCACCGGCGTCGAGTCGTCGACGGTGACGCTGCCGAGGGCGGCGGAGAAGAACACGTCCTGGTAGTCGTACGCCGTGGAACCGGCCGGGACCGCGTAGCCGATGACCTCGATGGTGTACGTGCCGGCGGCCGGGGAGGCCACGGACACGGACTCCTCCGAGTCACCGTCGGCCGAGCTGCCCGCCTCCTCGCCCGCCGCGTCGTACACGACGAGGTCCAGATCGGCGGCGGCGTCGGAGACGTTGCCGATGGCGACGTCCAGGGACTTGGCGCCCGCGGGCACCGTGACCGTGGTGGTGTGCGTCTCGCCCTCGGCGATCGTCGGGCGGGCCGACTTGGCCGATCCGAGCGGACCGCCGGCCAGCTTGCCGTCGACGGCGGCGAGGTTGTTCGTCACCTTCCAGGAGGCGGTGGCCGGGGTGCCGACCTTGGCCTCGGGCACGGTCACGGTCTCCGGGTCGAAGACCGCGCCGAGGACGGCGACGTCGAGCTTGTACGGGTTGTCGAGCAGCGGCGACGTACGGCGCGACTCGACCTCGATCTCCCAGACGCCCGGAACCGGGTCGGCGTACGAACGCACGTCGGGCCTGCAGCCGTTGCCGTCGAGGTAGTTGTTGTAGCAGTTCGGGGTGCTGGTGGTGTCGACCGGAACGCCGTACGGGTGGATGGCGATGAACCGGGTCTGGCTCTTGTCCTTCAGCCCGCCGATGGCGACCTCGAGGGACTTGGCGCCCTCAGGCACGGTCACGAAGTAGGACTGGGTGCTGTTGCGCTGGACCGTGCTCGACGCCGAGTAGGTGTACTTGAGCGGCGCGGAGACCACGGCCGCCGTCATGACCTGCTTGTCGATGCCTTCGGTCTTCGGGTCGTCGACCTCGAGGATCGCGCTCTTGAGACCCGCGGACTGCGGCGCGGCCTGGACCTTGACGGTCACCGGCTGGTTCAGCGGCAGCTTCACCTCGTCGGAGCCGACGATCCTGAAGGTGCTCGCCGCGTTGTTCTCGAAGTGCAGCTCGTGGCGGATCGCCTTGTCGGCGCCGGACGTACGGGTGATCGTGACGTCGTACGTCTTCTTCTGACCGGCCTTGAGGCCGCCCTCACGGTCGTACAGACCCGTGCCGAAGCCCGGGGTCTTCAGGAACTGGTCGATCGCGGTGTCGACCGGGGCCTTCACTGTGTAGTCGTGCGCGGTGGCGCCGTCGAGGATCGAGTCCCAGGCGTCCGGGATGTTGATGAGGCCTGCCCCCTCCACGTACGCCTGCACACCACTGATGTGGTCGGCGGTCGAGGTGAGCGCGGTGCGCAGGGTGGCCGGGGTGAGGTCGATCTTCTTCGCCTTGGCGGCGCTCAGCAGCAGCGCGGACGCGCCCGCGGCCTGCGGGGACGCCATCGAGGTGCCCTGGAGCATGCCGTAACCGGCCGGCAGGGTGTAGCCCGCCTCGGCGACCGGGGCGCCCGGCAGCCAGGTCTGGATGGTGTTGATCGCGGCACCCGGGGCGACCAGGGTGGGCGTGAACCCGCCGTCCTCACGCGGACCGCGCGAGGAGAACGGCATCATCGCGTACTTCTTCTCCACGACCGAGCCGTAGTTGGCGGCCCAGGTCTGCTTGGAGATGGACGCACCGACCGAGATGACCTTGTCGGCCAGGCCGGGGTCGCCGATCGTGTTGGCACCGGGGCCGGAGTTGCCGGCCGAGATGACCAGCTGGACGCCGTAGGTGTCGATGAGGCGCGTGTACAGCTCGGCGCGCGCGTTGTTGCCGTCGTTCAGCGCCGGCAGACCGCCGATCGACATGTTGACGATGTCGACACCGCGGTTGACGACCAGGTCGATCATGCCCTCGGTGAGCGCGACGTTGGTGCATCCGGGACCGAACTCGCAGGCACGCGAGGAGACGATCTTCGCGCCCGGCGCGGCACCGTTCATCTTGCCGCCGAACAGGCCGTTCGCGGCGGTGATACCCGCCACGTGCGTGCCGTGCTCGCTGGAGATCATGCCCATGTTGACGTAGTCGGCCTTGGCGCCGGCGGCGTTGTAGACGACGTCCTTGCGGATCTCGACGACGAACGGGATGCGCTCGGCGACCTCGGTCGCCGGGTTGTCCGTGCCGAAGTAGCCGATCTGGTAGCCGTCCTTGTACGGCTTCATCGGCTCTTCGTCACCGAAGTCGTGGTCGTCGTCGAGGTCGACGCGCACCGTGCCGGCCGCGGCGTCGTACAGCACGCCCCAGGCGTCGGTGGTGTCGCCGTCGCGGTTGACGTCACCGAGCTGGTCGCCGCCGGCGGTCGCGGACTCGTAGAAGTAGTTGAACTTGTACGAGCCGGCCGGCGCCGTGAACGCCTCGGCGGCGCCGCCGGCGGGGGCCGCGGAGAACGCCGGGCCGGCCACCGAGGTGAGCATCCGGCGCCACGAGAGGTCGCCGTCGGAGACCGGGTCGGTCGACGTCACCCAGTCGACGATCTTCCGCTCTCCGGTGGTGGTCTTCTGCATCGCCGGGTGGGCGAGGTCCACACCCGAGTCGAGGATGCCGATGGTGACGCCGCGGCCGTCCGCCTTCGGGTGGTCCTCCACGAAGTCGACGGCGCCCGTCTCGAAGGACGGGTTGTACGGGTTCTCGGCGGGGGTCCCCTTGTTCGGCGCGGGGTAGGCGGCCGTGCCGCCCGTGCTCGCAGCGCCCTTCGCGGCGTCCGCGGCCGGCGTCGGGTCGTCGAGCGGGATGTCCTGCCGCAGGTCGATGCCGTGCACGGAGGTCAGCTTCGCGGCGGCGGCGATGGCCGAGTCCGCCTTGCCGGTGGGGACCGTCGCGCGGACGTAGCCGAGCTTGTCGTAGGTACGGCCGACCAGGCCGCCCTGGACCGCGTCCAGCTGCTCGGCGACCTTCTCGGTCTGCCCGGGAGCGGTCGCGACCATCATCGTGACGGTCTTGTCGCCGTCGGCCTTGGCCTCGGCGAGCAGGTCGGCGTCGTCGGAGCCGAGCTTGTCGTGGGCGGACTTCACGCCCGGGTCGGCCGCGACGGGGGCCTCGGCGTCGGCGAGGGCCATGGGTATCGGCCCCGCCGCGGAGAGCGCGGCCACCAGACCGGCGGCCACGGCAATCCGGGCCACGCGTCTCGCGCCGGGTATCGGTTCACGCTGGGGGGTGAGGGTCATCGGCATCCCTTGTAGGTAAAGGAACGAGCGGGTGGCGGCCGGGACCGATCGGTCCTGGTCGCGGTGGGTCCGGAATGCGATCCCGGACGATCGCACAGCTTTACGCATGGGAAGGATGTTTAGGGAGAGTTGACCGAATCGATATGGGCGGATGGGGAAAACCCCCGGTGCCCTTTGGGGAGATGAGCCGCAAACAGGGCAAGTCGCCCAGGGGTGCACTTCAGGGCGCAAGCGGTTCCCGACCCGGGTTAACGTCCTTCGATGCGACGGAAGTTGAGGGTGGCGGCCTACGCCCTGTGCGTCCGGGACGGACAACTCCTGCTCTCCCGCTCCCCGGCACCGGACGGCGGCCCGCCCGAGTGGGTCCTGCCCGGCGGCGGTATGGAGCACGGCGAGGATCCGCACGACACCGTCCTGCGGGAGGTGACCGAGGAGACCGGGTACCGCATCGAGGTCACCGGCCTGCTCGGCGTGCACTCGTCCCGCCGTACCCTCCGGCGCCGCTTCGGCCGGACCGTCGACCACCACGGCGTGCGGCTCCTGTACGAGGCCCGGGTCACCGGCGGCGAGCTGCGCTACGAGATCGGCGGCTCCACGGACATGGCCGCCTGGCATGACCTCGACGCCGTACCGGAACTGAACCGGGTGGGGCTGGTCGACATCGGGCTGCGGCTGCTGGCCGAAACGGTCGCGCAAACGCCCCCGGGAACACCTCCCCTACCCGGAAAGATGAACACGGAGTAACCGCCTCCGGGCCGTCCGGAGAGCGCTCGCGGACGCGCAGGGTAGTCCAAGATCCACGTACGGTGATCGGCGTTGCGCGTTGCCGCCTCGTTCACGCGCAGGTCATCCCCGGTGCCAACGATCCAGTGAGAGCGGGAAGTTCGCGGCAGTCACGGCCGGCGATCGCCCGCGACCACTGCCGACGCAGTTCGCACTCGGGGAGATCGCGCCATGCCGCGCACACGCTCTGTCGCCAGCTCCGCGCTGGGGGTCAACCGCCGTACCGTCCTCGCCGCCACCGCGGCCGTGTCCGTCTCCGCGGGCGTCGGCTACGCCCTGCGGCCCACCGACAGCCGGGCAGCCACCTCCGCCTCGGGCGCCGAAGCCGCGGGGGCGCCCGTGGCCCAGTCCCTCCCCCAGTCTCGACTTCGCTCGACCGGGGGGACCCCCATCGCGCCGGCCGCGCCCCTCGCGCCGTACACCCGTGGCACCACCCTCGCCACCGTCGCGGCCCCGCGGACGAGCTCCGGCTTCCGGCGCCTCGGCAACGGCCCCGGCTGGCGACGGGGGGTCCGCAGCGAGCTCGCCGCCGCCAAGACCGGCCGAGCCGGACGCCGGACCACGCTCGCCGCGTTCGTGCAGCTCACCGATCTGCACCTGACCGACGCCCAGCATCCGATGCGCCTGGAGTTCTTGCGCTCCACGGACATCCACGCCTGGCGGCCGCAGGAGGCGCTGACCGTGCACGGCGCGGTCTCGCTCGTCGAGCGGGTGAACGCGCTGCGGGGCGCCCCCGTCACCGGCGCCCCGCTGCACTTCGCGATGACGACCGGCGACAACACGGACAACAACGCGAGGAACGAGCTGGAGTGGTACCTGACCGTGATGAGCGGCGGCCGGATCACTCCCGACTCCGGTGACCCGCGCCGCTACGAGGGCGTCCAGAACAGCGGCCTCAAGCAGTACTGGCAGCCCGACACGACCTCACGCGACACCGACAAGCAGTTCGGCTTCCCGCAGCTGGAGGGCTTCCTGGCCGCCGCCGTACGGGAGTTGAACAGCCCCGGCCTCAACCTGCCCTGGTACTCCACCGTCGGCAACCACGACGCCATGCCGCTCGGCTGCTTCGGCCTGGGCGACTCCTGGCTCGCCGAGTACGCCATCGGCGGCAAGAAGCTGATGAGCCTGTCCGCGTCCGAGGCGAAGAAGCTCCAGGACTCCCTCAGGAACGGCAAGGACCCCATGGGGACCGCCTTCCGCGACCTCCTCAAGGCGCACGTCCGTGACATGCGCTCGGTCACGCCGGACGAGAAGCGCGCCCCGTACACCGCCGCCGACTACCTCAAGGCCCACCTCGACCCGGCCTACCGCGGTGTGGGCCCCGTCGGCCACGGCTACTCCTCCGCCAACGTCGACGCGGGCACCCAGTACTACAGCTTCCGCATCGCCGACGACGTCATCGGCATCAGCCTCGACACCACCGACCCCGGCGGCCACTACAACGGCTCCATCGGGGCGGCCCAGTTGAAGTGGCTGGACAAGACCCTGCGCGACAACAAGGACTCGTACGCGGTCGTCTTCAGCCACCACACCAGCACGTCGATGACCAACACCCGCCCCGACCCGGCCCGTCCGGGCGAGAAGCGGCACAACGGCCAGGAGGTCGTCGCCCTCCTCGGCAGTCACGCCAACGTCCTGGCCTGGGTGAACGGCCACATCCACCGCAACGCCATCACCCCGCACTCCGCCCCGAACGGCCGCTCCTTCTGGGAGATCTCCACCGCCTCCCACGTCGACTATCCCCAGCTCGCCCGCGTCATCGAGCTGGCCGACAACAAGGACGGCACCGTCTCGATCTTCACCACCTGCATCGAGTCCTCGGCCCCCCACCGCACCGACTTCAGCGACCTCTCCCAGACCGGCCTGGCCGCCCTCTACCGCGAGCTCTCCTACAACGCGCCGGGCGCCCGCACGGACCTGGGCGGGGAGGCCAAGGACCGGAACACGGAACTGCTGCTGAAGAAGGGCTGAGACCGGCCCGCGGCGGCAGCGGAGTACTGCGGCACGCGACGAGGAGAGGCCGCCGGGTGCGAACCCCGCGGTCCCTCCTCTCCCCTCCTGGTCCCGCCCCGGTTCGCCACTAACGGGGCAGCACCACGACATACGCGGCCGGCTCGCGGTCGCCGGACGCCATGAGTGCCGTGCGGACCACTGTCGCCTGCTGCTCCAGCGCGTCCCTGAGCTTCTTCGGGGTGATGTGGACGACCGTGATGCCGAGGCGCTCCAGGTGCTCGCGCTTGCGGGCGTATTCGGACGAGAGGGCGTCGTCGTCCTGCCGATGGCCTTGGCGGGGGGCGCGGGTGTCGAGTTCCACCGCGACCGCCTGCTCGGGCCAGTACGCGTCGAGGCCGCCGAGGTGCGGGCCGCCGGGGAGGCGCAGGTCCACGTTCCAGACCGGGTCCGGGAGGTCGTACGCACTCACCATCCTGTACAGGCGGTACTCCGCGATCGCCCGGCTCTCCGCCAACAGCGAGTCCACCGCGTCGACCACGTGCGGGCTTCTCAGCAGCTTCGCGTTGCTCAACTCCCGTACCACCGCGGCGGGTTCGCAGTGTCCGGCGCGTACCGCCTCGGTCAGCAGCCGGCATACGGCGCCCCCGTCCGTCAGTTCGGTCACCGCGTCGGCGAGGGCGCGCGGGACGGGGGCGACCGGGACGCCGGTGACCTGCTGCGGGGTGGGCATGGATGCCGTACGGACGATGCGGGCGCAGCCCGTCGAGCGGAGCCGGCGCAGGCGGGGGACCAGGACGTCGATGCGGTCCAGGGCCGTCAGCGGGGGTGTGGCGGAGAAGCCGTGGAGGGTGAGGGCCGCAAGGCCCGTGATCATCGCCTCCGCGTACCTGGGGCGGTGCGGTTCCTCCGCGCCCGGCTGGGCGGGGACGCCTGCCGTCCGCTCCTTCGCCGCGTACATCAGCACCGCGTGCAGCCGCTCCTCGCTGGTCGGCGGGCCGGGGTGGAGCAGGAAGACGCCGGGGAGCAGTTGCTGCCAGGGGCCGCCGGGGCGGCACTGCTCGTTCGTCTCGGCCGGGGTGACGCCGTGCGAGCGGAGGGCCGCGGCCGTCACGACGCGGCGGTGCACCTCGGCGAGGTGGTGCAGGGGGCGGGGGGAGAGCGGCGGGACCGGGGTGTTGTGGTTCATGGCGTGGAGATTGCCGCGGTCCGCCGGCCTTCTAACCGCTGTTACACACCCGTCGACAAATCCCGACAAGGCAGAACTAAAGGACAGGTGTTCGGATGCCGAGGAGGTACCGAAAACCCCTGGTCCGTTCGGGTGGGACCAGGGGTTACGGCTCCTCTTGCCTGAATTCCGTAACGGTCACGGACCGCCCGATCGCAGGCCAAAGATCGTCAGCCGGCCGTCCCCGCGTCGCACGCCTGTCCGCGCAGCCCCCGCGCCAGGTCGTCCCGCGCCTCCAGCACCAGCCTCCGCAGCGCCGGAGCCGCGTCCTCGTGGGCCGCCAGCCACGCGTCCGTCGCGTCCAGCGTCGCCCGCGAGTGCTGGAGGGACGGGAACAGGCCCTCGACCACGTGCATCGCGATCTGGATCGACCGCTCCCGCCACACCCGCTCGATCGCCGCGAAGTACTTCTCCGCGTACGGCGCGAGCAGCTCCCGCTGGGAGGGCTGGGCGAAACCCGCGAGGGTGGCCTCGACCAGGGCGTTGGACAGCGCGTCGGACTCCACGAGCTGCGCCCACGCCTGCGCCTTGACCGCCGCCGACGGGCGGGCGGCGAGGCAGCGGACCTGGTGACGCTTGCCGGACGCGGTGTTGTCGCGGGCCAGTTCGGCGGCCAGCATCCCCTCGTCCGCGACCCCGTGGGCCGTCAGCGGCTGGAGGAACGCCCAGCGCAGCTCCTGGTCCACGTCCAGCCCGTCGATCTTCGCCGTGCCGTCCAGCAGGCCCCGCAGCAACCCCAGCTCCTCCGCACCGGACGCCACGGTCGCGAGGAACCGCGCCCACGCCAGCTGGCGCTCGCTGCCCGGCTCGGCGGACCGCAGCTCGCGCAGCGCACCCTCGGCCAGCAGGCGCTCACCGACCGGCCGCCACTCGGGCGCCACGTAGTTGACCAGCGCCGAGTTGGCCCACGCGTGCAGCATCTGCAGGACGCCGATGCCGGACTCGCGCCCCGCGAACCGCAGCACCAGGTCCACGAAGTCCCGCGCCGGCAGCAGCGCGTCCCGGGTCATGTTCCACAGCGCGGACCAGCACAGGGCCCGGGCCAGCGGGTCGGTGAGGTCACCCAGCCCGCCCCGCAGCGTCTCCAGTGACGTCTCGTCGAAGCGGATCTTGCAGTACGTCAGGTCGTCGTCGTTGACCAGCACCAGCTCGGGTGCCTCGGCACCGGCCAGCTCCGCCACGACCGTACGCGGGCCGTCCACGTCCACGTCGGCGCGGGCGTACCGGACCAGGGAACCGTCCGCAGAACGCCGGTACAGGCCCACCGCCACCCGGTGCGGCCGCAGTTCGGGATGGGACTCGGCCGCCTCCTGTACGACCGCCAGCTCGTCGACCCGGCCGTCCGCCGCCAGCAGCACCTGCGGGGTCAGCGAGTTGACCCCGGCCGTCTGCAGCCACGCCCGCGACCAGGTGGCCATGTCCCGCCCGCTGGTCTCCTCCAGCACGGACAGCAGGTCACCGAGGCGCGTGTTGCCGTACGCGTTCCGCTTGAAGTAGCGCCGTGCGCCCTCCAGGAACGCGTCCTGGCCGACGTACGCCACCAGTTGCTTCAGTACGGAAGCCCCCTTGGCGTACGTGATGCCGTCGAAGTTCAGCTTCGCGTCCTGGAGGTCGCGGATGTCGGCGGTGATCGGGTGGGTGGAGGGGAGCTGGTCGGCGCGGTAGGCCCATGCCTTGCGGCGGTTGGCGAAGGTGATCCAGCCGTCCTTGAAGCGGGTCGCGCCGACCAGGGCGAAGGCGCCCATGAAGTCGGCGAAGGACTCCTTGAGCCACAGGTCGTCCCACCACTCCATGGTGACCAGGTCGCCGAACCACATGTGCGCCATCTCGTGCAGGATCACGTTGGCCCGGCCCTCGTAGGACGCCTGCGTGACCTTGCCCCGGAAGATGAACTCCTCGCGGAAGGTCACCAGGCCCGGGTTCTCCATCGCGCCGAGGTTGTACTCGGGGACGAAGGCCTGGTCGTACTTCCCGAAGGGATACGGGTAGTCGAAGTGGTCGTGGAAGAAGTCCAGGCCCTGCTTGGTGACGAGGAAGACGTCGTCGGAGTCGAAGTGGGGGGCCAGGCCCTTGCGGCACATGGCGCCGAGGGGGATGTCCAGCGTCGTGCCGTCGGCCAGGACGCGGGAGTAGGAGTCCGTCACGTAGTGGTACGGGCCCGCCACCACACACGTGATGTACGTCGAGATCGGCTTCGTCTCCGCGAACCGCCAACGGCCGTCGGCCAGTTCACCGGCACCGTTGCTCCACACCGTCCACCCCTCGGGCGCCCGTACCTCGAAGCGGAACGGGGCCTTGAGGTCGGGCTGCTCGAAGTTCGCGAAGACGCGGCGGGAGTCGGCCGGCTCGTACTGGGTGTAGAGGTAGACCTCGCCGTCCTCCGGGTCGACGAAGCGGTGCAGCCCCTCGCCGGTACGGGAGTACGCGCACTGCGCGTCGACCACCAGCTCGTTCTCGGCGGCCAGGTCGTCGAGGGCGATCCGGCAGCCGTCGAAGACCTCGCCCGGGTCGAGGTCCCGGCCGTTGAGGGAGACGGCGGTCACACTCGGCGCGATCAGGTCCGCGAAGCTCGACGCGCCGGGCTCGGCGCAGCGGAAGCGGATCGTGGTGACCGAGCGGAAGGTCTTCGGTCCGTCCGTGGTGTCGTCGCCGACGGCGGAGCGGACGTCGAGGGACACGTCGTAGCCGTCCACGGACAGGAGGGCGGCCCGCTCCCGGGCCTCGTCGCGGGACAGGTTCTCACCGGGCACGGGCGGTACTCCCTGGGCTGGTGTTCAGTATGCGGACAGGCTGATCCTGCCATGGGCCCCCGGCGCCCGGCAGCAGGGAATGGGCGGGGGCCGGTCACTGTTGCAGTTGGGAAAGACCCGCATTGTGAGGAGACTCATGTCCGAGACCGCGACCGCCTCCGGCAAGACCCCCGTCGACTTCTGGTTCGACCCGCTGTGCCCCTGGGCGTGGATGACCTCCCGGTGGGTCCTGGAAGTGGAGAAGGTCCGCGACATCGAGGTGCGCTGGCACATCATGAGCCTCGCGGTGCTGAACGAGGACAGGATCGACGAACTGCCCGAGGAGTACCGGGAGATGCTCGCGACCAAGGCATGGAAGCCGGTGCGGGTGGCGACCGCCGCCTGGCAGAAGCACGGCGCCGATGTCCTCGGCCCCCTCTACACCGCCCTCGGCACCCGCTTCCACAACCAGGGCGAGGGCCCCACCGAAGAGGCGATCGCGGCGGCCCTGGCGGACGCGGGCCTGCCCGCCGACCTGATCGAGTACGCCGACCAGAAGGACTTCGAGTTCGAAGCCGAGCTGCGCGCCTCCCACAAGGAGGGCATCGACAAGGTCGGCCAGGAAGTCGGTACCCCGGTCATCGCCGTCCCCGGCCCCGACGGCGAGCAGATCGCCTTCTTCGGCCCGGTCGTCACCCCGGCACCCAAGGGCGAGGAGGCCGCCAGGCTGTGGGACGGCACGCTCGCCGTGGCCTCGATCCCCGGTTTCTACGAGATCAAGCGCACCCGGACCAAGGGCCCGGACTTCAGCAACCTGTGAGCGGCCCCGCAGGGGCTCACTCCGGCTCGGGCATCTTCTCCGGAGGGTCGAGCGGTTTGACGTTCCACCGGTGGCGGATGTTGCGGCAGTCCCGTTCGTCGCTGACGCAGATCCAGTAGTCCTCGACGTACGTGGTGGGCTTCAGCTGTCTCAGCGTGCGGATGACCTGCCGCTCCCGGTCGTCCTTCGGCTGCCGGTGCGGCTGGTAGGTCCCGCAGGTGTGGCAGGCGAGCATCTTCTCCTTGGGCATCCCGCCACGATCGCGCGAAACCTCGCATTCCGCTGCCCCCGTGAGCCGCGTGTTCACGGGGGCAGCGAAGTCCGACGGTTTTGCCGCACTTCTCTCACTCGATTAGCCGTGCGAACCCGGACGCGCCGTAGCACCATGGGCGCATGACGGAGATCGACACGTCGGTGCCGCATTCGGCCCGGATCTGGAATTACTGGCTCGGCGGCAAGGACAACTACCCCGTCGACGAGTTGGCCGGCGACGCGTACACCGCTGTCTTCCCCGGCATCGTGACCATCGCCCGCAGCAGCCGCGCCTTTCTCGGCCGCAGCATCCGGTACCTGGTGCAGGAGGCGGGCGTACGCCAGTTCCTCGACGTCGGCACCGGCCTGCCCACCGTCGACAACACCCACGAGGTCGCACAGCGCCTCGCCCCCGAGTCGAGGATCGTCTACGTCGACAACGACCCGTTGGTCCTCGCCCACGCCCGCGCCCTGCTCACGTCCACGCCGCAGGGCGCGACGGCGTACGAGGACATCAGTCTCTTCGAGCCGGAGCAGATCCTGCGGGCCGCCGCGAAGACCCTCGACCCCACCCGGCCCACCGCGCTGATCCTCAGCGGCATCCTCGGCCACGTCGCCGACTACGACGCGGCCCGCGACATTGTCCGCCGCCTCCTTGCGGGCCTCCCCTCCGGCAGCTACCTCTCCGTAAACGACGGCTCCCGCGGCACCGACCCCGACTACGAGCAGGCCCAGGACGCCTACAACGAGACCGGTGCGGTCCCCTACTTCCTGCGCCCGGTCGACCAGATCGCCGCCTTCTTCGAGGGCCTGGATCTGGTGGACCCGGGTGTCGTGTCGGTGCCCCTGTGGCGTCCCGAGGGAACCGCCCCCGACCCGATCGGCCAGCACGGCGGCCTGGCCCGCAAGCCCTGAGCGGCATCCGCCGTCGAGCTGAGGAAGCCCTCGCGAGTCACGTCCTCGCGGGGGCTTCCTTTCTTTCCGCCGCGGGGCGTCAGGGCGCCATCAGCAGCACGTCCGGGCGGGACTTCGCGGCCTCGTAACGCCGGCCCACGTCCTGCCAGTTGACGACCTGCCACATCGCCTCGACGATGCCCTGGTACCAACAAGAAGGCCCCCACGTGTCGCACGTGGGGGCCTTCTGCCGGCGCGGGGGCGGTCAGGCCGCCACGGAGGTGTAGTGCGAGGCGTCTCCCTCGATCACATAGCTCTCCTTGCCCTCCACGCCCACCGGCACGTCACCGGCGACGGTCACCCGGTGCAGGCGGCGCGGCAGGCCGTCGTAGTTGTCGATGGCGTAGTGCTGGGTGATGCGGTTGTCGAAGAGGACCAGCTGGTTCTCCGACCAGCGGTGGCGCAGGATGTTCTCCGGCCGGGTGACGTACGACTGGAGCAGGTCGAGGATCTTGCGGGACTCGCCCACCGACAGTCCCACCAGACGCTGCGCGAACCCGCCGATGAACAGGCCGCGTTCGCCGGTCAGCGGGTGGACCCGGACCACCGGGTGGGCCGTGCGGTACTTGATCGAGGTGAACTGGGCGCGGGCGGCGGCCTGTGCCTCGTCGACCGTCTCCTCCGGTACGGCGTAGTCGTAGTCGTTGGTGTGCTCGGCCCACAGGGTGTCGGCCAGCAGTCGCAGCGGCTGCGGCAGGTCGCGGTAGGCGGCCGCGGAGCTGGCGATCAGGGTCTCGCCGCCGTACGGCGGGATCGTGATGCTGCGCAGGGTGCTGGCCTGGGGCGGGTTGAGGACGAAGGTGACGTCCGTGTGCCAGTTGTTGGCGGCGCGGCCCCGCTCGCTGTCGACGGGCAGGACGTTCGGTACGCCCTCGACGGACGGCACGGTCGGGTGGGCGGTGGTGATGTCCCCGAAGTGCCGGACGAAGGCCTGCTGGCCCTCGTCGTCGAGGTTCACGTCGTCGAAGACCAGGGCCTTGTGGGTGTTCAGCGCGTCGCGGAGGGTGACGACCGTCTCCTCGTCGAGGGGCTTGGCGAGGTCGACGCCGGAGATACGGGCGCCGATGTTGGCGGTGACCTTGCTGATGTGGATGTCGGTCATGGGGAGTCGGTCCTTTCAGACTCGGGCGAGTGCGGGCGTGACGTACTGGTTGGCGGGGCGCGGAAGGCCGTACCGCTCCCGCAGGGTCCGGCGCGGGCCGTATTCCGTGCGGAGCAGGCCGCGGGTGCGCAGGATCGGGACGACGTGGTCGACGAAGGTGTCGAGGCCGGAGGGCAGGACCGCGGGCATGATGTTGAAGCCGTCGGCGGCGCCGTGCGTGAACCACGTCTCGATCGCGTCGGCGACCTGCTCGGGCGTGCCCGCGAAGGTGAGGTGCCCGCGGCCGCCGCCGAGCCGCCCGACCAGCTGCCGCACGGTGAGGCGTTCGCGTCGGCCGAGCTCGACGATGAGCGTGTAGCGGCTCTTGGCGCCCTCGATGGCACTCTCCGGCGGCAGGTCGGCAGGGAGTTGGGCGTCCAACTCCAGTGTCCCCGGCTCCAGTTGCAGCAGGCCCTCCAGCCGGGCCACGCCGTGCGTGTACACGATGTGGTCTTCGAGGAGCCGCTCCTTGGCACGGGCCTCGGCCTCCGTCGACCCGATCACCGGGACGATGCCGGGCAGCACCTTGAGGTGGTCGGGGTCGCGACCGGCCGCCGCCGTGCGGGACTTGAGGTCGGCGTAGAAGGCCTGCGCGTCCTCGATGGTCTGCTGGGCGGTGAACACCGCCTCCGCGTACCGCGCAGCGAAGCGCTTCCCGTCCTCGCTCGACCCCGCCTGCACGAGCAACGGGTAACCCTGCGGGGTGCGCGGCACGTTGAGGGCGCCCTCGACGCTGAAGTACGACCCCTGGTGCCGGGGCGGATGGATCTTCGTGTCGTCGCCCCAGACGCCGGACGCCTTGTCGGCGACGATCGCGTCGTCCTCCCAGCTGTCCCAGAGCTTGAGGGCCACGTCGAGGAACTCGGCGGCGCGGGCGTACCGCTCGGCGTGCGCGGGCTCCGCGGCGAGACCGAAGTTGCGGGCGGCCTCGGCACCCGCCGTGGTGACGATGTTCCAGCCCGCCCGGCCGCCGCTGACGATGTCGAGCGAGGCGAACCTGCGGGCCAGGTTGTAGGGGGAGTTGTAGGAGGTGGAGGCGGTGGCGATCAGGCCGATGTGCTCCGTGGCCGTGGCCAGCGCGGTCAGCAGGGTGAGCGGCTCCAGGGCGCCGGCGGGGCGCTGGGCCACGCTTCCCCAGAGCTGCGGGCCGTCGGCGAGGAACAGCGAGTCGAAGGTGCCGCGTTCGGCGGCCCGGGCGAGACGGACGTAGTGCGCGAGGTCCACATGTGCGTACGGGTCGCTCTCCGGCAGCCGCCACGACGCCTCGTGGTGGCCGGTGGTCATCAGGAACGCGTTCAGGTGCAGCTGTCTCGTGGTCACTTGTGGTCCTCCGTTACGCCGAGTGCGGCCAGCAGCCGCTCCCGGTACTCGCCGAGCAGCGGATCGCGGTACGAGCGCGGATGCGGGCGGTCGATGGTCAGGTCGAGGCCGATACGGCCCTGGTCGAGGACGAGGACCCGGTCGGCGAGCACGATCGCCTCGTCCACGTCGTGGGTGACGAGCAGGACGGAGGGCCGGTGGCGTTCCCACAGCTGCCTCAGCAGGACGTGCATCCGGATCCGGGTGAGCGCGTCGAGGGCGCCGAACGGCTCGTCGGCCAGCAGGAGTTCCGGCTCGCGGACGAGCGAGCGGGCCAGGGCGGCGCGCTGGGCCTCGCCGCCGGACAGCTCGTTCGGCCAGGCCCGTTCGCGGCCCTTCAGGCCCACCTCGGCGAGGGCCTCGCGGCCCTTGCGGTCCGCCTCCTTGCCGTCGAGGCCGAGGAGGACGTTGTCGAGGACGCGCTGCCAGGGCAGCAGCCGGGAGTCCTGGAAGACGACCGACACCCTTTCCGGTGCGGTCAGGCGGCCACTCCCCGCCACCTCGTGGTCGAGTCCGGCGACCGCCCGCAGCAGGGTGCTCTTGCCGGAGCCGCTGTGCCCGAGCAGGGCGGTGAACTGTCCGGCGGGGAGGTCGAGGTCGATGCCGTCGAGGACCGTGCGGCCTTCGAAAGACCTGGTCAGGCCCCGGAGCTGGACGGCAGGGCGGGTCAGCTGCTCAGCGTGCGGCGCCATGACAGCACCCTCCGTTCGATCAGACGGACCGCGCTGTCGGAGATCAGGCCGAAGATGCCGTAGACGACCAGGCCGACGAGGATGACGTCCGTCTGGCCGTAGTTCTGGGCCTGGAACATCATGTAGCCGAGTCCGCTGGTGGCGTTGATCTGCTCCAGCACGACCAGGCCCAGCCAGGATCCGGTCACGCCGAGCCGCAGTCCGACGAAGAAGCCGGGCAGGGCGCCGGGGATGACGATCCGCCGGATGAAGGCGTACCGCGACAGGCCCTGGACCTCGGCGAGTTCGACGAACCGGTGGTCGATGCCGGACAGCGCGGAGTGCGTGTTCAGGTAGATCGGGATGTAGACGACGATCGCGATGATCGCGACCTTGAAGGTCTCGCCGATGCCCAGCCAGAGGATGAACAGCGGGATCAGACCGAGCGTCGGGATCGCCCGGTTGAGCTGCACGGACCCGTCGATCAGCGCCTCGCCGGTCCGGCTGAGCCCGGCGGCCAGGGCGAGGGCGATGCCCGCGGTCAGGCCGATCGCGAAGCCCGATCCGGCGCGTTGCAGCGAGGTCAGGATGTCGTTGGGCAGGGTGCCGTCGGTCCACAGGTGGACGCCGGTCTCCAGCACCGTCCAGGGCGCCGGGATCGCACCCGGGTCGAGCTGTCCGGCGGCGGAGGCGGCAGCCCACAGGGCGAGGATGAGGGCGGGGCCGAGCAGGCGGGTGGCGGGCAGCCGGCGGCCGGGGGAGAGGCGGCGGCGTCGGCGGACCTGAGGACTGGCCTCGGTCGGCGTGACGGGTGCGGTGGCGGTCGTGGTCACGGTGGCGCTCACCTCCGGTACTCCGCCGGTACGGACTTCGCCGCGATGCCCTCGAAGCGCCGGTCGAAGAGCGAGTCGACCTTGAAGCCCTTCACGAAGCCGCCCTCCGCCAGCAGATCGGCGGTTTCCTGCTCCCACCGCACGGCCTCGTCCCAACTGGGCGGGAACAGGGGCTTGTTGGCGAGCTCGGTGATCGACCGCGCCTGCGCGAGGCTCAGGTTCTGCGTCTTGACGTAGAACTCCCTGTTCCAGACGTCCGGGTGCTCGTACTGCCAGACCTGGCCCTTCGCCCAGTACGGGATGTACGCGGCGACCGCGGCGGCCTTCGCGGAGTCGGACAGCACGGACGTCGGCGCCCACAGCAGGTTGAGCAGGTCCACGACGTCGGTCGTGATGGCGTGGGCGCCCTTGGACTCGTACTGCTGGAGATAGGCGGGCGCCTGCTGGTTGGCGAGCGGCGCGATGTCCACCTGGCCCGACTGCAGCGCCGTGAGGAACTGGTTGCTGGTCAGCGGCACGAGCTTCACGTCGTCGTACGCGAGCCCCGCCTTCTTCAACGCCCGCAGGAGTACGACGCCTTGCGCCTGGCCCTGCGAGAAGGCCAGCTTCTTCCCCGCGAAGTCCGCGACCGAGCGGATGTCGCTGCCGGGCTTGGTGGCGAAGAGATAGTTCGGTTTGCGGGTGACGTTGATGGCGACGATCTTCGCGTCGTAGCCCTGGAACTGCGCCTGGATCGGCGGAATGCCCGCGTTGTTGGCGACGTCCAGGGATCCCGAACGGAATGCGTTGATGACGTCGGGGCCGGCGCCGATGTTCGCCCAGCTGCTCACCTTGAAAGGCAGCTCGCCGAACTTCGCGAGCCTGAACTGGAGTTGCTGGACGTTCTGGTACGAGGCGATCTTCAAGCTGGTGCCGGCGGGGACCGTCTTCGCCAGCGGCTCGGAGAGGGACGACTTCGAGGCCGCGGCGCTGCTGTCCGCGCAGCCGCTGAGCCCGGCCGCGGCGGCCGAGACGCCGAGCAGGGAGGTGAGGAAGAGCCGTCGGTCGATTCCGGGCAGGGGTGGGGAAGGCATGGGAGATCTCCGTAAGCCGAGAAGTGAAGCGAGAGGTGAAGGGAAACGCGCGCGCGATTCCGGGCAGAGGAAAGCCCGGAGCCCGACAAGGGAATTCACGCAGGAAGAGAGGTGGGCGCGCGCTTCAAGCGCGGCAACGCGTCAGCAACAGAGGGTGCGACAGCTCATGACCAGGATGTTCCTTCCCTCGGGCCGGGCCTGTCAATATTCCGCATTTCTGAATTAATTCGCCTCAGGTGAGGCGCCCAACGGATCCCGGTACAGCACGTCGAGAGCCACCGATCCGCCCGCCACGGCAAGCACGGAATCCGCGAAACTCGTCGGCATCACGGCCGCCGCCCGCTCCGCCCCGACCGCCTCCCGCAGCGCGGAGAGGCAGTCCTCCCGGTGCAGGACACCGATCTCGGTGACGACGACGATCTCCGGGTTGAGCACGTCGAGCAGCAGCCCGACCGCCCGCCCGACCCGATGCCCACGGTCCACCAACAGCCGTACGGCGGCCCGGTCGCCGCCGGCCGCCGCGGCGACCACGTGCATCGGGTTCACGCCGTCGGTGACACCTGCCTCCCGCGCCTGCCGGCACAGGGTGCGCTCACTCAACTCGGCCTGGAGGCAGCCGGTACGCCCGCACGCGCACGCCTCCGTGCCGCCCGGCACGGGCAGATGGGCGATGGCACCCGCCTGGCTGCGCGGACCGTGGTGCACCTCGTCGTGGGTGGCGAACGCCGCGTCGACGACGTTGCCGACGAACAGGTGCAGCATGCTCCCGCTGCCACGGGCCCGCCCGAACAGCCGCTCCGCGTTGACCAAGGCCCGCGCATGTCCGTCCACATGGACCGGCAGCCCGGTGTGTGCGGCGACCACATCCCGCACCGGCACATCCCGCCAGCCCAGCAGCGGGTGCGCCACCACGGTCCCGGAGTCCCGGTCCACCCAGCCGCCGACCGCCACACCGACACCCAGCGGCCGGCGCTCCGGAGCCCGCGCGAGCAGCGCGGCCAGCCCGTCGGCGGCCCGCGCCAGCACCTGCCGGGACTCGACAGCCCCGGCCGGGTGCTTCAGACGCCGCTCGGCGACCACCCGGCCGCGCAGATCCAGCAGCGCGACCGTGGTGTAGGGCACGGCCACATGGAGGCCGCCCACCACGAACCGCGAGTCGTCCAGGTCGACGGGCACATGGGGTCGGCCCACACCCTTGGACTGCCGGGGCGCGGCGGCCTCACGGATCAGCCCGGCCCGCGTGAACCGCGCGCAGTAGTCGGTCACCGAGGCCGGGGACAGCCCGGTCAGCCGGGCGATGGTGCTGCGCGCGACCGGCCCGTGCTCCAGCACGGAACGCAGCACGACGCTGGCGCTGGTCCGGCGCCGGTCGGGATCGGCGGCGCGCGGAAGGGAAGAAGGCGGAGACGGGGAGGCAGGAGGGTGTGCTGTCGCGGTACGGGGCATGAAGATCATCCTCAGGAACGGGTCCGACAGTGCGCCGACTCATGAGTCGAGGCGCACCGGATCCGCTCCGCCCGCCCCGACCTACCGGAGGCGACAGACGGCCGTGCCCACGCGTCGCAGATCGACGTGGCGACGCGAGGAGAAGTTCCGGGCCTGGGCAACCATGCGCCCGAAGCTAGCAAAACGGTCCCGCGCTGCCCAGACGGCGACCGACGGGCGAGACGGCGGGTGTCCACGCGGCGATCCGCGCGGCGAGCCCCTTGGCGGGATCCGACAGATCCAGCCCGCCGCCCCTCCGTATCCCACGCCACGTCACCTCAGTGACCAGCATCACCCCGAACACCGTGTAACTCCCACCCTTTGTCCGGAGCCCACCAAGCCCGCGCTCCACCCTTTGTCGAGCGCTGACGGTGATCGGCGCGAGGGCGCTGGGATAGCGTCGCCGTGTCCCCCGTGCCCTTCACCCCGCGGAGTCCCCATGAGCACCGCTGCCGTCGCCCCCGCTCGCCCGGGGCAGGTCCTCGCCGACCTGCTCCCCGCCTCCCGTGTCCGGGACGTGGCCCTCGTGGTCGGCGGCGCCGCGCTCACCGGCCTCGCCGCCCAGATCGCGGTGCCCGTGCCGGGCTCCCCGGTGCCGGTGACCGGCCAGACCTTCGCCGCGCTGCTGGTCGGCACGACGCTCGGCGCGAGCCGCGGCCTCTTGGCGCTCGTCGTCTACGCGCTGGCCGGTCTCGCCGGTGTGCCGTGGTTCGCGAACGGCACTTCAGGAGTCTCCGTCTCCTTCGGCTACATCCTCGGCATGCTGCTCGCGTCCGCCGCCGTGGGCGCCCTGGCCCGCCGCGGCGCCGACCGCTCGATGCTCCGCATGGCGGGCACGATGCTGGTGGGCGAGGCGATCATCTACGCCGTCGGCGTCCCGTACCTCGCCTACGCGGCCGGCCTCTCGGCGTCCGCCGCGATCGCGGCCGGCCTCACCCCGTTCCTGATCGGCGACGCCGTGAAGGCGGCCTTGGCGATGGGCCTGCTGCCCTCCGCCTGGAAGCTCGTCAAGCGCTGACCCGGTAACTGTTCCGGAAGAGGTTCGCCGGGTCGTACTGCGACTTCACTCCGGCGAGCCTCTTCCGCGTCTCCGCCTCGTACAGCCCCTCGGCCCGGTCGCCCGCCCCGAACGTGAAGTTGACCGCCCGCCCGAGCGTGACGGGCGCGAGCAGCGCGAAGGCGGGGTCCAGGATCCGGCGGGCCGCCTCCCGATCGCCCATGGTCAACAACCGCAGCAGGAAACGCCCTTCGCGATACGGCACCGAGTTGGGCGCCGGCCGCGCGAGTGCCCCGCCCAGGTGATTGACCTGGACGACGCACATGGCGCCCGCGTCCGGCCCGGTGCGCGCGAGCAGCTCGGCGGCCCTGTCGGCGTCGAGCCTGCTCAGCACCGCGCTGTCCCCGTAGTAGGCGTGCGGGAAGTCCGGGTCGCTGTGGATGGTGTGGCTCTCGGCGTACGGCATCTCGCGCAGCGAGTCGGCGAGCACCGGCCCGATCTTCCGCAGCGGGGCGACGAGTTGATCGCCGTCACTGCCGGTGTGGGCGACCCGTACTGAGACGACGTACCGCCCACGCAGGTGCGGCGGCAATGCCGGCAGGTCCGGATACGGTACGGCGGCGAAGGACGAGGTCAGCCCGTCGGGCACGGTCCGCGTCCACTCCTCGTACGCCCGCAGCACGACCGCCGGACCGACCTCGCGGCCGTCGAAGGCGAGCGAGCCGCCGTAGAGCGTGCGGACGGGGACGAGGCCGATCTCCAGCTCCGTGACGATGCCGATGCCGAGGGCGGCTCCGCCGCCGAGCAGCGCCCAGTACAGGTCGGGGTCGGACGCGCGGGTCACGTGCCGCAGCTCGCCGTCGCCGGTGACGACGTCCAGCGCGCGCACATGGTCGGCCGCGTAACCGAACTCGCGGGCCAGGATGCCCAGTCCGCCGCCCAGCGTGGAGGAGACGGCACCGACGGACGGCGCGGAGCCGTTGAGCGGCGCGAGTCTGTACGGCTCGGCGGCCTCGACGACCCGGCCCCAACGGACGCCGGCCTGGAGGCGGGCCGTGCGCGCTTCGGGGTCGATACGAACCGCGTCCATGCGTGCGGTCGTGACGAGGACGCCACCCTCCGAGGGGCCCGGGATGCCGTGCCCGGCGGCCTGGACGCCGACCGGCAGCTTCCGGTCGGCCGCGTACCGGACGGCGGCGACCACGTCACCGGGGGAGCGGGCGGCGACCACGAGGGCGGGGCGTTGCACGAACCCGGTCTGGAAGCCGGCGAGTTCGGCGTCGTAGCCGGGGTCGCCGGGGCGCAGGACGGGCAGAGCGTGCGGGTCTGTCGTGTAGGTCAGGTGATTCATACGGCCGATGGTGGAGGCATAACCTGACAGGTGCCGTCAGGTTATGCCTCGTCCCCGAGAATCCGCGGGATCAGTTCTCCTGTTGCTCCGGCCGCCGCTGCGACCACCACAGCCCGGCCGCGCCAACGGCCAGCAGCGCCGTGCCCGCCGCCCCCAGCGGCAGGACGGCACGCTCGAAACCGGTGTTCGGCAGCTCGTCGCCGCCCGGCCCGACCGGCTTGTTGTCGGTGCCGAGCAGCAGCGGGGTGGCCGGGGCGTTCGGCGACGGGTTCGTCGTACCGAACGGAACCGGGCCCTGCTGCCAGAACGTCTTCTTCCCGTCGCTGGTCTGCACCGGCAGACAGATCTTTCCGGTCTTGCCGAGATCGAATGTCGCGTCGACGGCGTACGACTCCGACTTACCGGCCGCCAGATTGTCGATGGGGCAGCTGAAACCGCTGCTCGAGCCTTCCGGAAGGTCTTTTCCGTCAATCGGAGAGCAGCCTTGAACGTTTTTGACCGTGAGTCCGTCGAAACCGACGACCAAAAGCCTGATCTTGCCGCTGTCCTTGGTCCCCTCGTTCTTCACCGTGGCGGTGATGTCCGTTTCCTGCGAGCTGTTGTCGACCGAGATCTTCTCTGGCAGCAGCGTGGTCAGCTGCACGCCCGCCGGCGCCTCGTCAACGGCCTTTCCCCCCTTGCTGCTCCCGGGCCCCTGGTCATCCGCACCGGCGGTTCCGGAAAGGATCAACACGGCCGAGAAAGATGCCGTGACCAGCGATCCCGCGATGGTCGTCGCACGACGAGAACTCATGTTCGTCCCCCTTGGCTGCGCCTGAATTCGCAGTACTTGAAGAGGTACCACAAGATTTCTCCGCACTATGCTGGTACGGCGCGAAGTGTGACCATTGTGTTCCGGTCGGGAACGTCCGAAGGCATGTGAGGTCCGAAGGCATGTGAGGGGGGTGCAGCGGATTGCCGGGGAATACGGGAAATACGGGGAATACGGGGAATACGGGGAATACGGGGAATACGAGGAGCGGTGGAGTTCCAGGGCTTCTGGTGACAGGGCGCTATCGCCTGGTCGAAAGTATCGGCCAGGGGGGAATGGGGCGGGTGTGGCGAGCCGCCGACGAAATACTCGACCGGCAGGTCGCCGTCAAGGAGATGCGTATAGACGGTCTCGACGCCGAGGACGCCCGCACCCGCCGAGAACGGACCCTGCGCGAGGCCCGGGCCACCGCGAGGATCGACCACCCCAACGTCGTTCGCGTGTATGACGTGGTCGACGAGGGCGAACGCCTGTGGATCGTCATGGAGTTGGTCGCCGGCCGCTCCCTCGAACGCATCATGGCCGAGGACGGCCCGCTCGGCCCGCGCGAGACGGCACGGCTCGGACTCGGCCTGGTGGAGGCGCTGCGCCAGGTGCACGACCGGGGCGTCCTGCACCGGGACATCAAACCCGGCAACGTCCTGGTGGAGAACCGCGCAGGGCGCATCGTGCTCACGGACTTCGGCATCGCCGCGATCCAGGACGCCAAGGCGCTCACCATGGTCGGCATGCTGGTCGGCTCGCCCGACTACATGGCCCCCGAGCGGGTCTCCGGCCGCCCGCAGGGCCCGCCGTCCGACGTGTGGTCCCTCGGCGCGACCCTGTGCGCGGCCATGGGCGGCCGCTCCCCCTTCTCCCGCGACACGACACTGGCGACGCTGCACGCCGTCCTGTACGAGGAGCCCGAACTCCCCGCCGCGCAAGGCCCGCTGCGGGACATCCTGGCCGCCCTGCTGGAGAAGGAGCCGACGGTACGGCCGGGGCTGGAGGAACTGGAGGCGTCCCTACGGTCGCTCGCGTATCCGGCGGCGCCGACGATGCCGACCGTGCCGGTGGGCGGGGGAGAGGCGGGGGGCGCGTCTCGGGAGGGGGCGGCTCCAGCGGCTCCGGCGCCCCCGGAAGCTCCGGCGCCTCCGGAAGAAGCCTTGGCCGAGGAACGGCCGGTTGAGGACCGGCCGGTCCAGGGCAGGGACGAGGAGCCGGAACCAGAACTCGAACCACTACCCGAACCGGAGGCCGAACCGGAGGCGCCGGACATCCAGGACGCGACGCCACCCCTCCCCTCGGCACCCGAGGAGTCGCCCACGCCGCCGTTCGTGAACACCCGGCATCTGCGCACGCTGCGCGACCCCAGGACACCGGCACCGATGCCGGAGGCCACACCCGTATCGCGGTCGGGACCGGCGCCCACACCCGAATCCACTCCCGATTCCACCCCTGTCCCCGCTCCCCGACCGGCCAGCGCCTCCACCGAAGCCGCGTCCGAGCTGCGTTCGGAGACCCGCTCCCGGACCCCGTCCGGCAACTCCGTGGGCACCGCAGCAGCCGGAGGGGCCGCCCCCACCGTCACCGGCGTCTCACTCCTCCGCGCCCAGGCGCAGACAGAACGCCGCCCCGCACCCGCCTCCCCCGCCCCGCTCCCCATGCCGCCGGGCGAACTCCCCGGCCCCGCCATCCCGGCGGACCCCCGGCGCAGGCGGCGCGCGGGACGTCGTACGGGCCTGGTCGCCGCCGTGGGCGTGGTCACCGCCGGTGCGGTCGTCGCGATCGTCCTGGCGGCGACGAGCGGCTCGCCGGACGACAACCGGGCTGGAGGGTCCCCGTCGGCCTCCTCCTCACCGGCCCCGTCACAGGCCCCGTCCACCACCCCGAGCGACAGCCCGTCGCCCACCGTCGAGGGCACGTCGAGGCCGCAGAGCCTGCCGCCGGGGGTGCGCCGGGAGGCGGGCGGGTTCGCGTGGGCGACGCCGGCCGGCTGGCGGCGGGACATCAAGACGGGCGCCGAGGTGCACTACACGTCCCCGGACGGCAAGCAGGAGCTGGCCGCCAAGTCATCCCTCGCCCGCGGCGACCTGATGGAGAGCTGGCGGACATCCGAACAGAACGCCCGCAAGGGCAGGGACTACCAGAAGATCCGCCTGGAGGAGACGACGTTCCGCGGCAACCCCGCGGTCGTCTGGGAGTACACCTTCACCCTGGAGGGCGTCCCCTGGCACGCCCAGCTGCTGGGCTTCAACGAGAACGGGAAGTCGTACCAGATCAACACCTGGTACCAGCCGGACATCGAGGCGCAAGCCCTCGAGACGTACGGCAAGGTGAGGGACAGCTTCACGGTGCTGTGAGGGGGACGCCGAAGGGGGCGTACGGCACGTGCCGTACGCCCCCTCTCACGTGCGTGGCGATCAGACCTTCGTGACCGCGCGCCCGCCCTTGACCTTCTCCTTCACGAAGGCGATGACGATCACGCCCGCCGCGACGAGCAGCGACAGCAGCACGGTGTCGCGGCCGTCGTGCTCGGTGTCGGTCAGCATGTAGCCGAGGACGAAGACGATCAGCGCGGCCGTCGCCCAGGTCAGGTACGGGTACAGCCACATCTTCACGACGAGCTTCTCCGGCGCCTCGGCCTGGATGATCTTCCGCATCCGCAGCTGCGAGAAACAGATCACCAGCCACACGAACAGGGCGACGGCACCACTGGAGTTGACCAGGAAGAGGAAGACGGAGTCGGGGAACTTGTAGTTGAAGAACACGGCGACGAACCCGAACACGACGGACGCCACGATCGCCGCGAGCGGCACACCACGGCTCGTCGTCCGCGCGAACGCCTTCGGCGCGTCACCGCGCTGGCCGAGCGAGAAGGCCATGCGGGAGGCCGTGTAGAGCCCGGAGTTGAGACAGGACAGCACCGAGGTCAGCACGATGAAGTTCATGATCTGACCGGCGTGCGCGATACCCAGGGAGTCGAGGGCGGCGACGTAGGAACCGTCGTCCTGGATGGACTGGGCGTCCCAGGGCAGCAGCGTCACGACGACGAAGATCGAGCCGAGGTAGAAGACGCCGATACGCCAGATGATGCTGTTGGTCGACTTCGTCACGGCCCGCTGCGGGTCCTCGGACTCGCCGGCCGCGAGGGTGGCGATCTCGCTGCCCATGAAGGAGAAGACGACGAGCAGCACACCGGTGAGGATCGCGCCGGGCCCGTTGGGCAGGAAGCCGCCGTGCTCGGTGAGGTTGCCGAGCCCGGCCTGGTCGCTGTCGGCGCCGGGTAGCACGCCGAAGACGGCAAGCCCGCCGATGACGATGAACGCACCGATCGCCACGACCTTGATCCCGGCGAACCAGAACTCGAACTCGCCGTAGGAGCCGACGGAGACGAGGTTGGTGGCGGTGAGGACCACCATCACGATGAGGGCCCACCCCCACTGCGGTACGGCGGGTATCCACCCTTCGAGGATCTTGGCACCGGCGGTGGCCTCCACCGCGAGGACGACGACCCAGAAGAACCAGTACAGCCAGCCGATGGAGAATCCGGCCCACGGCCCGAGCGCCCGGTCGGCGTGCGCGGAGAACGAACCCGAGGTCGGGTTGGCGGCGGACATCTCGCCGAGCATCCGCATCACCAGCACCACGAGCGTGCCGACGAGCGCGTACGACAGGAGGATGCCGGGGCCCGCGGTGGCGATACCGGAGCTGGACCCGACGAACAGTCCGGCCCCGATGACACCGCCGATGGCGATCATCGAGAGATGACGGTTCTTGAGTCCCGCCTGGAGGCCGTTGCCGGGTTCGCCGGGTCGGCCTGAGGCTCCGGGGTCTTGTCCGGCCTTGGGAAGGGTCGGCTGCGAAGTCATAGGAGGGGGTTCCTTTGCGCCGGGTGAGCTCATCCCGCACGGGGGGAGGTGCGGGTTCCCGTACGAGCGGCGTACGGGTTGGTCCAGTGAATCGGAGGCAAAGGGATTGGTGAACCTTTGATTCCGGATCGTTACTTGAGCTTTTCCTGAGGTTCTGTAGTGTTGCCCACAGTTTTCTGGATTGGCCCCCCGAGCTGCTGCCCTGAAACGCCCGTGTCACACTCGTCCCATGCGCGTGTATCTCGGCTCCGACCATGCCGGCTTCGAACTCAAGAACCACCTCGTCGAGTGGCTCAGGGCAGCGGGCCACGACCCGGTCGACTGTGGTCCCCACATCTACGACGCCCAGGACGACTACCCGCCGTTCTGCCTCCGCGCCGCCGAGCGGACGGCCGCGGACCCCGAGGCCCTCGGCGTCGTGATCGGCGGCTCCGGCAACGGCGAGCAGATCGCCGCGAACAAGGTGAAGGGCGTGCGCTCGGCCCTCGCCTGGAGCGAGGAGACGGCGTCCCTCGGCCGCCAGCACAACAACGCGAACGTCGTCGCGGTGGGCGCGCGTATGCACACCGAGGAGGAGGCGACCAAGTTCGTCGAGACCTTCCTGAACACGCCGTTCTCCGGTGATGAGCGTCACATCCGCCGCATCGAGATGCTGGCCGACTACGAGACGACGGGCGACCTGCCGCCGATCCCGGCACACCACCCGCAGCAGTAGTCACTGCGGTTCCTCTTGACCCACCGAGACGGGCGGTGGGTGGGCATAGGTAAGGGGGTCCAGGGGGCGGAGCCCCTGGCGGGGTCTGGGGCGGAGCCCCAGGGGCAGGGAAAGGAACCGCACCGTGCCGGAAGGGCACACGATCCACCGGCTGGCCCAGGACTACGCCGCGGCCTTCAAAAACACCGCACCGCAGGTGACCAGCCCCCAGGGCAAGTTCACCGACTCCGCCGCCCTCCTCACCGGCACGGAACTCACCGCCACCGAGGCCCACGGCAAGCACCTCTTCCTGGGCTTCCGCGACAGTGAGTGGATCCACATCCACCTGGGCCTCTTCGGCAAGGTCACCTTCGGCCCGGCCCCCGCACCCCCGCCCACGGACACCGTCCGCCTCCGGCTCGCGAACAGCACGTCGTACGTCGATCTCCGCGGCCCCACGACCTGCGCCCTGATCACGGACACCGAGAAGGACGCGATACACGACCGCCTCGGCCCCGACCCCCTCCGCGAGGACGCCGACCCGGACACCGCGTACCGACGGATCTCCCGCAGCCGTACGACGATCGCCGCCCTGCTCATGGACCAGAAGGTCGTCGCCGGCGTCGGCAACGTCTACCGCGCCGAGGTCCTCTTCCGGCACCGCGTCGACCCGTACCGCACCGGCCAGAGCCTCACCCCCGCCGAGTGGGACGCGATCTGGCACGACCTCGTCGACCTCATGCGCGAGGGCGTCCGCAACAACCGCATCGACACCGTCCGCCCCGAACACACCCCGGAGGCGATGGGCCGCCCGCCGCGCGTCGACGACCACGGCGGCGAGGTCTACGTGTACCGCAGGGCCAACCTGCCCTGCCACATCTGTGGCGGCGAGATCCGCACCGCCGATCTCGCCGCCCGCAACCTCTTCTGGTGCCCGACCTGCCAGAAGCCCTGAGGCAGGTCCGGAACCGGTCTAGAACCCGTGGGGCAGCCAGGGCGCGACCGTCGACCCGAACCCCACGGCCGCCTCCGCCAGCGCCCCCTGCCGCAGCTCCCGCACCCGACCGGCCGCGCCCAGCGAGACCAGGCTCACACCGCCGAGGTACGCGGCCCCCAACTCCCGTACCGACAGGGCAAGATCAGCCGCATCCGTCGTACGAGCGCACGACGCGCCCTTCGCGTCCCCGGCGAGCCGCCAACGCCCCGCGTTCCAGGGGCAGAAGTCGTCCTCGACCTCGAACACCACGTCCACCGGCGCCTGATAGGTCCGCGCCTCCAGCGCGGCGCCGACCTCCACCAGCCGGACGTACAGGGAGTCCCGCACCCGCAACCCGCACCGCCGGATGTCGGACACCATGGACAGCCACGGCTCGTCCGACGGCCGTCCCGGCGCGGTGAGCTTCGACGTCAGGTCGATCTCGAACAGGAACCGCCACAGCGCGGCATGCGCCGCCGCGTCCAGTGCCTCCGTGTCGCGCAGGACCACCACGCCCTTGGGCCCGGCGGCGTCCCACTCCGGCTTGATCCGGAAGCGCGCGTACCCCACGACCTCGCCGCCCCGCTCGGCCACCACGCACTGCAGGGGCGACGCCCCGTCCCGGCCGCTCTCCGGATCGAGCAACCCGAGGCGCTCCCACCCGGGCAGCCGCGCCAACATCCCCGGCCGGCCGGGCGCCTTGCGCGCGTACACCGCCTCGCACGCGTCGAGGACGTCGGCCGGCGCGGCGTACCGCAGGCGTACGTCATCGGTGCCGGGCGGCACGGACAGCCGTACGCGCGTCGTGTCGACCTCGACGTTCACGCAGTGCGTCGCCGCGGCGTACCCGAACCGCCCGTAGATCGGGGGCTCCGAGGCCGTCAGCACGGCGAGCGGCCAGCCCCATTCCCGTACGTCGTCCAGTTGCCGCCGCATCATGGAGCGCAACACCCCGCGCCGCCGGTGCGTGGCGGCCACGCTGACCATGGTCACGCCGGCGGCCGGCACCGCGGCGCCGCCCGGCACGGTCAGCCGGAAGCTGAACGCCCCCGCCGTGCCCACGCACACGTCACCGTCCCAGACCCCGATGGAACGGTCGGTCTCGGTGAGCGAGCTCCACAGCTCCCGCTCCTCGGACGACTCCGGAACCCCGCCGAAGGCGCGGAGCAGGTTGTCGTACCACTGGTCCCAGTCGTCCCGCTGCAGTACCCGCACGTCAGTCCCCATGAACCATGCCTACCAGGGCATTGCAGGACGGGCCAGGGAATTTCGCCTTGATGGCGCCACGATGGCTATCTGTGAAGTTCACTGTGAAGTTGAGCCTCGGACGGGGGACAAGTGGGACCTCCCGTGCCAAGCACCTGGTCCGATGGATAGGGTCCCGAACTAATGGCAGCAGGACGAGAGCGGCGCGCGGAAGCCGAGACGTTCACGGCCCGGTGGAAGATGCAGTGGCACCGGGCCCGCGTCGGCATGCGCAGAAGCGCCGTCGACTACTTCCGCGGCGACGGCTCGGACTGGGTCGCGATGGTCGGCCTGCTGATCACCGTCCCGCTGATCGCGGCCACGACACTGGCCAACTCGGTGTGGTGCTCCCCGGCCGCGCTGGTCCTGCCGATCGTCGCGGGCGGCCTGCTGCTGCGCCCGGCGAGCCTGCTCGGCCTGTACGCGGCGGCGGCGACCGCGCTGATCGTGGAGTCGGTGCAGCTGGGCCCGTACACGGAGGGCCCGTCCAGGGTCACCCCGGGCGTGGTCCTGGTGGTCGCCGCCTGCGGCTTCTTCGGTCTCCTCATCGCCCAGTTCCGCAGCCGGGTCGGCGTGCCCTGGCGGCGCGGCGGCACGATGCTCTTCGACCTGCGCGAACGCATCCGCGTGCAGAGCAAGCTGCCGCAGCTGCCGCAGGGCTGGCACCGGGAGATGGCGCTGCGCCCGGCGGGCGGTCAGTCGTTCTCCGGTGACTTCGTTGTCGCGGCCCGCACGAACGGCGGCCGCACGATGGAGGTCGTCCTGACGGACGTGTCGGGCAAGGGCATGGACGCGGGTTCGCGCGCCCTGCTCCTGTCGGGCGCCTTCGGCGGCCTGCTCGGCTCGCTCCCCCCACACGCGTTCCTGCCGGCCGCCAACGGCTACCTGCTCCGCCAGGACTGGGACGAGGGCTTCGCGACCTCGATCCACCTGGTCCTGGACCTGGACTCGGGGGACTACGAGCTGTACTCCGCGGGCCACCCGCCGGGGCTCCAGCTCAGTGCGGGCAGCGGCCGCTGGGAGGAGAAGGCCGCGGAGGGCCCGCTGCTCGGTGTGTACGACGGCGCGCAGTTCGACCCCGTGAAGGGCTCGCTGCGCCCGGGCGACGTGTTGATGCTGTTCACGGACGGTCTGGTGGAAACGTCCGAACGCGACATCGTCGAGGGCATCGACCGCCTCACCGGCGAGGCCGACCGCTATGTGGCCGGCGGCTTCCACGGAGCGGCGTGGCACCTGATCGAGGCGGTGGCGAAGGACGTCAACGACGACCGGGCACTGCTGCTGATCTGCCGCGAGGGGCCGACGGCGGCGGCCGCGTCGTCCACCCAGTGAGTGTTTGTCCGCATACGCACCCATGCTTCGGTCATGGGTTTGTGCTGCCTCTGTAACTACCGCCGGTACCCGATTGCATGGGCAATCAGGGAGTTGGTAGAGATGTAATGCACACGATGTGGTGGTCAGGACCCAATGGGGGAGGGCGTAATGAAGTTCGACATGGGTGCGCAGACGCTGTCGCAGCTCCAGCGTGATTCGCGGGGCTCGAGCGATGACCTCGGCGCGCTGATCGGGCAGTTGGTGCAGGCGGCGGCGCCGCTGGAGGGCAAGTTCAACGGTGCGGGTCGTGTGATGTTCGACGACTTCAAGAACCGTGCGGACGGGATCGCCAAGGAGCTCAACGCCTCGCTGGCGGCCATCCTCGGCGGTCAGTCGGGGATGGACTCGGCGTTCAGCTCCGGTGACCAGGAGCAGGGCGACAACGCGAAGCAGCAGATGGGTGCCGCGAACTTCGACGCGGCGCGCTTCCGCTGAGCCCTCGGGCTTCGTTCTGCCGTTCTGTAGTTCGTCGGCCCTTGGTGGGCTTTCTTTCAACTCTCGGGGAGTGGTGTGTGATGGCGCCTTCAGGTGCGGATCGTCGGTCGTACGACACGGGTGCGTCCGCGGACGCGCAGTCCAACATCCAGGCGGTGATCGGTCGCCTCGAAACGGTGATCGCCAACCGTGACAGCCAGGTGAAGGCTGCGATGGCCGACTTCACGGCGGACGGTGTGTCGGACGAGTATCACGGCAAGGAGCAGCGGTGGAACAACGCCTCCAACGAGGTGAAGAGCATCATCGCGCTGCTGAAGTCGACGCTGGAAAAGAACGACAGCACGGCGCAGTCGACGGCTCAGCGGGCGAAGGCCGCGGTCGACAACATCGGCTGAGTCTGTAGGGCAGTGGGAACTTCGGGGATACGGGGGCTGTTGTGCCGGGCTGGGATCTGAAGCCGCAAGGTATTTCAGGGGTGTTGAAGACGACGGGGGAGACCGCGTCGGACCTGGAGAAGTACGCGAAGGCGTTCGGCGAGCACCTGACGTCGGCGGCTACCAGTGCCGGCACGATCTCCGCCGAGGGCGGCGGTGGCGGCGAGGGTGGCGAGAAGGCCGCGGGTGGTCTGGTGGCCCTGGCGTTGTCGCAGTACGCGGAGCGTGCGTCGAAGGATCTTCAGTACGTCGCTGCCCGGGCCGGCAAGTCGTTGCAGGGTGCGGTGGACGCCACGACGGCCTACCTCAACGGTGATCAGGAGATGGCGACGGAGGCGCAGCGCGCTGCGTTGTCCGAGCCGAAGCTGGATATGCCGGGGGCGGGCAAGGCATGATCCAGCCGGACCAGATTCCCCAGTACACCGGTGACCTGGCCCAGCTGGAGATCGACCACGCGGACCTGAAGAAGGACGCGGGGCATGTCCGTACGACCGGCGGGGACGTTCATTCGCAGTTCCAGGGCCTGTCGGCGTATTACACGGCTCCGGAGGCGGAGCAGCTCTTCGCGACGACGAAGCCGGTCAAGGAGCGCGCGGACACGTTCGCGGACGACCTCGAAACCGTGTCGTCCGCCCTGTCGTCGTACGCGACGGAGATCCGCCCCCTCGTCGACAAGCTGAAGCAGCTGAAGACGGACGCGACGACGTTTGTCTCGTCGGTCAAGGACGACGACGAGTGGGAGTACGACGGCGACAAGGTCGAGGAGCACAACCAGATCCGGGACGACATCACCGCGACGGTGGCGGCGTTCTGGGCTGCGGAGCGGACGGCTCACAACAAGATCACGGCGTTGTGGGGCGGCACGCAGATGGTCGCCGGGGACGGCTCCGAGCGTAAGGACCAGTACGGCTTCTCCGCGGACGACATGAAGAACGCGAAGCTTCCCTGGGGTGACCCGGTGGAGGAGAAGCATCACTGGTACGAGGTCGGCCACTGGGTGAAGTCGTTCGTGTGGGACGGCCTGATCGTGGACGGCATCTGGGGCACGATCAAGGGCCTGGGCATGCTGGTGGGCTTCGGCGGCTGGGACGCGATGGGCCAGGCCTGGAAGGGCCTTGCCCAGCTGGCGACCGGCCTGACGCTCAGCATGATGCCGGGTGCGCAGGTGCTGTTCTGGGCGCTACCGGACGACAAACTCCCCTCCTGGATCCGTGATTCGCGCACCGCGATGAAGGAGACGGGCAAGGCGCTGGTGGCGTGGGACGAGTGGGGGAAGAACCCCGGTCGTGCGGCGGGCGCGGTCACCTTCAACGTGGTGACCACCGTGTTCACGGGTGGTGCGGGCGCCGGCGTCGCGGGCGCGGGCAAGGCCGGTGCGGTGGCGAAGGTCCTGTCGGCGGCGGGCAAGGCGGGCCGGGTCCTCGACCCGATGACGTACATCGCCAAGGGCGCGGGCGCCGGCCTGTCGAAGATCGGCGACATCAGTGCGGCGTTGAAGGGTGTCGGCAACATCGACATCCCCGCCCTCCCGGAGAACGCCTTCACTCTCCCCGAAGGCGCGGTCAAGCTCCCCGACGGCACGGTGAACCTGCCCGAGGGCGCCACGATCCCGGACGGCGCGACCCGGCTGCCCGACGGCAACATCAAACTCCCGGACGACACCCCGGTCCTTCCCGCGGGCACGACGAAACTGCCGAGCGTGGACGGCTCCCCGGCCCAGTACATGGACCCGAACGGCAACCTCCTCGACAACCAGGGCAACATGGTCGACAACGTCGACAACGCGCCCACGGACGTGGTGGACAGGCCGACGTCGGGCAACCCGGCCGATGGCGCGGGCGGGCCGCGAGTGGACTCCGCGGTGAAGGAACCGGCGCTGGTGGGCGCGGGCGCTCGTACCGCCGAGCAGCCTGTCCACCTCGGTAGCAGCGTAGGTCACGACCTGGGTGACGTGGGTCGTACCACCCGTGACGACCTCCCCGTACAAGCGGGCCATGACATTCCGACAGCTCAGGCCGGCCACGACCTCTCGGTCGGCGGCGCGGGTGAGAAACTTCCTGGTGGCCCGGCCGACGACCTCGGCACCGGGCACACGGCAGGCCCAGAAGCACCGGGCGGCTCACCCGAAACCACCGGCACGTCGGCGGGTGCCCATCAGCACACCACTCAGGCTGGGCACGGCTCTAGCCATGACACCCCCTCAGGCGGCAACGCTGACGATGGAGCTTCCGGCGGTGGGCACGCGGATGCCGACGATGCGTCCACTGCGCACAGCCAAGACGGCCGAGGAGAGGGCGCAGGCGTTGGGGGTAACGACGACGGGACTCCGCCGCCCCATGACAGCAACCCGGGCCCAGAGGAGAAAAAGCCTGGCCTCATTCGGCAGGATGACAACTTCACCTCGGAGCACAATGCCAAGGGACAACGCAAGTCGCACTTGAATGCGGACGGTGATCTCGTACCTGCGAATCCCGACGGCCGGGCAAGCGTCGTCGACCACATCGTGGGACGGGACCCGGCCAAGTCCGACAGCCCGTTCACCTCGCTGAGCTCTGAGGGGGCCAACGCCAAGGCCTTTGGGTCAAACCGCATTCGTGTGGATCTGGACCGACTGGAGCGCGACATCGCCGCCGGGCGTGTCAGTGATGTGGAGGTCTATCCGCCGGAGCGGGTTCAGGGCCATATCCAAGAAACGGCGGACAAGATCGCGGGGCGGCCTGTGGATCTGACCGTACCGCCGGGCACCACCAAGTCTCAGGCGGAGGAACTTGCGCGGTCGATGGGCCTGAGCAACACGAAGGCCAAGCGCATCGCCCAGCGTATGATCGACATGATGAACACCCGACGGGACCAGGAATGGCTGATCAAGGGCGTCGTCCCGCGGGAATACATCGAGGGTCCGTTCGGTGGCTGAGATTGTGAAGGAGTCCACCGTGAGCCGGTTCGACGCATTGTTGGGTACGGATTTCGACGGGCAGCCGGTGTCGGATGTCGAGGACGTCATCTATGAGGCGCTCGACGATCCCCGGCACCGCGAACGCGTTCCGGGTCTGGTTGACCTCTTGAACGATCAGTCGGCCGTGGAGCGGGAGCGGTTTCTGGCGTGCGTGGCGCTGACGACCTGGGCGGAGCCGGCGGGGTTCGACGCAGTGATCGACGCCGCCCGTGATCCCGAGCGGGCGCCCTGGTACGACATCCTGATCGACCGCAAGTTCTCTGTTGACAACACCTTTGCTCAGCTATCGCTCGCCGTCTCCGACAGCGATGTGCTGGCGCGAGAGAAGGAGACGCGGCTGTCTCGCACTGAGGCGTTCCGATCCTTGGTGCAGATCGCGGACAGGGAGTACTTCGACGAGAAGCTCGGAGATCTGCTCGACGAGCGGACTGTTGCGGATGTACTTCCTGACATCCGGGAGGTTGTGACCCGAGGGACCACGAAGCTTGCCGCCCGCCGGCCGCAGAGGTTCGACCTGGCGACCCAACTCGTCGACCTGGCCGCGGCAGTGGCGCCAGTGGACGCGGCAACAGCCGTGAGTCTCGCGCAGGATGTGCTGAGCCACGATGCCAGTCACCGTGCGCTCGTCCACGCGGTGACGATCGTGCAGCGGGCGAAGACGCCCGAGACTCGCCAGTTCGCCGACTACTTGATCACTGTTGGCGACGACGACGTACGCGCCCAGGTCAAACAGGCTCTTTGATCCAGGTCCGAGCCAACTGGCTTGTGCCGCGAGAAGTTCGCCGGTGCCGCGAGCACTATGACGTGCGCGGGAGGCGCTGAGCCAAGCTGGGCACCGTGGTGGGCGATGCACCCCATGGTGCGGCCATGGTCGACTTTGAAAGGACCGTCGAAGCGGCCCGGTTCATCGAGTCGGCCATCACGAAACTCACGCTACGCGCTGAACGGAGCCCGGGTTGCCACGCATCGATCTGGATGATCCCGAGGCAAACCTCGACTATGCCCAGCGACTACCTGTATCGGGGTGAACTCTTCACCGGGAGGTCGAGGAGTACCTTGCAGGCGCCGTGTGACATTTGGGGTCCGTTCGACTTCCGTGGCGTTTCCAGACTGAGGGGACCGGTTCAGGTGCCGAAGACCTACGACAATGGATATTGGCGAACCTATTTCCCGCTCAGTCATTAAGATAGGTGCACACCGTGAAGATCGCAGGGTTCTTCCAGGAGCTGTGGACTCCGGCTTTCGGAACTCCTGTCGGAAGTATTCGTGACTTCCTTGCGCCCACTCCTTGTCATGACGAGATTGAGATTACCGAATATCTTCGTGCTGGTCATGAAATCTTCACTGTCATGGGCGCTGCCGTTGATGTGCTCGATCCTGAACAGCAGTTCCTGAGTGGCGACCCTTCTCGGCCCCGAAGGTCGCAAGCGCTTCAGCGGGTTCTATCGAAACCCGGCGGATCTGAACGAGTTCCTGCCTGTCGACTTCGCGGGCGGCACTATTCGTCCCGTTTGTCGCATGGAGGACGGTGACTGGAAGCTCATTACCATGTATGCCAACCCTGCAACGGGCCGTCATCCGTAATCGAGGTTGAAGTCGTGAATAGGGAACTTGAGAAGTTCATCAAGGTATATCTTGGTTTGGAGCAGGCTTACGAAACCACGGGCCACCTGCGTCCGACCTTGCATGCGTTCAAGGAAGAATACGTCAATGCGGTCCGAGTGGGCCTGGAGTCGGTGTTGCGCACGGGAGAGCTTTCCGTCGGTGATTACGAACGCCTGACGGATATCGAGTTCGATGGTGATGAGGCTCTGTACGAATACTTGGGCAGTTTGTATCGATATCTCTTCGAAGGGCAGGAAAAGCAGCCTGCTCCGCCAAATTAACGGCTGAATTACCTGCCCTGGTGGTGAGTGTGAAGCGCAGCCGTCTCGGTGACCTCAAGGTGGACCTCGACTATGCCCAGCGACTCCTGTATCGGGGTGAACTCCTCACAGGGGAGGTCGAGGAGTACCCCGCAGGGCATCGTGTGAGTCTCGTGGCCTACACGGATGGTTACCGGGACGGGCCGTTCCGTGAGTGGTTCAAGAGCGGAGTCCTTCGTGCGGAGGGATCGATGCGGACGGGCAGCTTGTCCGGTGAGTACAAGAGCTGGCACGAGAACGGCGTTCTTGCCACGAAGGAGCTTCACGGCTCTGACGGCGGGACCCCGCTCTCCCACTATGAGTGGGATGAGGCGGGAGCCAGACCTGGGCCTGGGAAAACGTGACTCTGCAGGGGTGACATGACACCTTTTCCTTGCTCAAGCGGACGTGCCGGGCCGCAGTACGTATGGGCGGCGCTGGGGCAGCCCCGAGCGGAGGGTATTACCTTTCATGAAGATCGCTGATCACTTCCGAGAGCTGTGGTCGCCTGCTTTTGGGGCGCCGAGAGGGAGTATGCGGGATTTCCTCGCTGACTCCGCATATGACGATGAGCGAGAGATCATCCAGTACTTGCTGGCCGGGCATGACCTTTTCAGCGTCATGGGTTCCTCGGAAGATGTTCTGGGTTCTGGCCGAACCATCATGGGCGGCGACTCCATCTACTCGGACGGAGAGTGGGTATGGCGAGGAGATCTCTGGTTCTACGTGAGAACGCATCACGTCGCTCTGCCGGCCGAATTCCTGGAGTGGATCAGGGATTTCGACTACGTCATGCCGACTGAGGTCCCGTCGAGCCTCATGGAAGTCGCCAAGGAAATCCGAGCTCGACTGTGAAACGCAGCGACCTCGATGCCTGAGGTGGACCTGGGTCGCGGCCACTGGCTCCTGTACGAGGGTGGCCGCTCACCGAAGAGGTCGACGGACGGGTTCCGGGTGGCGGGCTCCTGCGGAGCCGAGTGAGCTCATGAGCGCAACGGGGTCCTGGTCGACGCCAACGGTCGGTTCTTCCACCTTCACCCCACCGGCGGGTACTACTTGGAGGCGAGGACTACTCCTCCTTCTAGGCCGCCTTCAGCTCGCACCACACGTACTTGCCCCGGTTGCCGTGTCTGCTCAGCGGTTGCCACCCCCATGTGTCGGCGCACGCCCGGACGAGTGCCAGTCCACGTCCGTCCTCGTTGTCGGCGACCCGGTTCAACGGCCGCGGCGGTTCCGGTGGTTCGGGGTCCGCGTCCCATCCCCCGATCCGCAGTACACCCGCCGACCAGCGCACGCGCAGGGCAGCGGGCCCTTGGTGTGGCGTACGGCGTTGGAGACCAGCTCGGCCGCGAGGAGCTCCGCGACGTCGGAGGCGCGGTGCCCAAGCTGGACACCGTGGTGCGCGACGCACCCCACGGTGCCGCCTTGGTCGACTTCGAAGCCCAACTGGAGGCCTTTCGAACGCTCTTCCGTAAAGTGGAGGCCGCGTCGCTCGACCCCGTTAGGTCGCGTGACTTCATCCACAGGCTGATGAAAGAGCTGTGAGGCGCTCCATGGAGACCCCCGACAACTGGCGGAAGTCGTCCTACTCAGGCCCTGGCGACGGTGACTCCTGCGTCGAAATCGCGGATAACCTCACCCGAGTGGCGATACGAGACTCCAAGGACCCTTCCCACGCCACCCTCCTCTTCCCGACCGAAGCCTTCGCCACCTTCGTCGAGGCCCTCAAGCCCAGCTCTGCCGTGTGATCGCCAGTACCAACGTCGCCCGTTGGACCTGGGGCAACACGCGCTGGGCGTCTCCGTCACGGAGGCAGGCGGCAAACCGCAGAAACACCTTTTCGAAAGGGCTGGGGCGTGACGAGCGCACTTCGTATTGACATTGACGGCCCCGACGTCGACTTCGATCTGGGTGCACGCCTGCTGTACCGCGGAGAGCTGTTCACCGGCGAGGTCGAGGAACGGCTCGGTGGCGATGTCGTGAGCCTGCAGTCGTACGTGGACGGGCTGCCGCATGGACCGTCCTGGGAGTGGTATCGCGACGGCACGCTCGAGGCCGAGGGGACGGTGTACCGGTCGCGTCCTGTCGGTGTCTGGAGGCGATGGCATCCGAACGGCGTGCTGGCCCACGAGAAGACGTTCAGCGAGGACGGGCAGGCCGTCCTGTCGCACCGGGCGTGGGACGAGAGCGGGCGGCCGACGGGGGAGTGAGTGAGACCAGCCCGTGTTTCAGGTCGTTGCGCACCCACCCCCGGATGCGCGAACGGGCGTCCTGCTCGAAGGTGACGGTGACACAACTCACCTGCTCAGCAACGATATTCGGCCGAGTCATGGTGCTTCTGTGCGTGCTGGGGACCTTGATTGCACAGACAACTATCGGGTTGATAGAGATAGGGCGAGTGATGGGGTGGGTCGGGGATGGACCCGGCGTTCGGCTCGGGTGACCAGGAGCAGGATGACAACGCGAAGCAGTAGATGTGTGCCGGGCGATGAGGCGACAGCCACGAGGGCGCAGCGCACCGCGTTGTCTGCGTCGGCGGTGGATCTGCCGGGAGTGGGCAAAGCGTGCTGAAGCCGGATCAGATACCCCAGTTCACGGGTGACTTAGCGCAGCTGGAGACGGATCACGCGGATCTGACGAAGGACGCGGGCAACGTCCGTGAGGCCGGCGGAGGCGTGCATTCGCAGTTCCAGGGGCTGTCGGCGTACTACACCGCGCCCGAGGCGGAGCAGCTGTTCGCGACGACGAAGCCGGTGCAGGAGCGGGCGGACACCTTCGCCGACGGCTTGGAGACGGTGTCCGGCGCGCTGTCGTCGTACGCGACGGAGATTCGTCCCCTCGTCGACAAGCTGAAGCAGCTGAAGGCGGACGCGACGGCGTTCCTCGCGGCGGCCGCGGAAGACGACGAGTGGCAGTACGACGGCGACAAGGTCGACGAGCACAACCAGATCCGGGACGACATCACCGCGACGGTGGCGGCGTTCTGGGCGGCCGAGCGGACGGCCCACAACAAGATCACCGCCCTGTGGGGCGGCACGCAGATGGTCGCCGGTGACGGTTCGGAGCGTGAGGACCAGTACGGGTTCAACGCCGAGGACATGAAGGACGCGCAGCTTCCCTGGGGTGACCCGGTGGAGGAGAAGCATCACTGGTGGGAGATCGGCTACTGGCTGAAGTCGTTCTTCTGGGACGGCCTGATCGTCGACGGCATCTGGGGCACGATCAAGGGCATCGGCACACTGCTCGGGTTCAACGGCCTGGAGGCGATGGGCCAGGCATGGAAGGGCCTTGGGCAGCTGGTCACGGGTCTGGTGGTCTCCGTCATTCCCGGTGCGGGCGCGCTGTTCTGGACGCTGCCGGACGACAAGTTGCCGTCGTGGCTGCGTGATTCGCGTACGGCGATGAAGGAGACCGGCAAGGCGCTGGTGGCATGGGACCAGTGGGGCGAGAACCCTGCCCGTGCGGCCGGCCTGGTCACCTTCAACGTGCTCACCACCGTCTTCACCGGCGGTGCGGGTGCCGCCGCAGCGGGCGTGACCAGGGCCGGCGCGGTGGCGAAGGTGCTGTCGGTGGCTGGCAGGGCGGGCCGGATCATCGACCCGATGACCTACATCGCCAAGGGCGCGGGCGCGGGTCTGTCGAAGATCGGCGACATCATCAGGGGTCTCCGGGGCGTAGGCCACGTCGACATCCCCACCCTTCCGGACAACGCTGTCACCCTGCCGGAGGGCTCGGTGACGCTCCCGGACGGCACGGTGCGGCTTCCGGAGGGCGCGGCCGTCCCGGAGGGAGCCACCAGACTCCCTGACGGGAGCGTGCGGCTGCCGGAGCAGACGGTGGCGCTGCCGGAGGGCACGATCGACCTGGGGACGCCCGAAGGCGCTCCCGCCCAGTACCTGGACGGTGACGGCAACCTCCTGGACAGCCAGGGCAGCGTTGTCCAGCATGCCGACGAGGCGCCGACGGAGACGGTCGTCAACACGGCCGACGACACCACGCCGACGGCAGATGCCGGGGTGTCGCAGGTCGACGCCCCGCTCAAGGAACCAGCTCTGGTCGGCGCCGGCGCCGGCGACAACGCGGCGAGCAGCGCGGGACACTCCGCCGGCAGCGAGGGCGTACCGTCGCAGGCCGGCGACAGCCCGCACGGTGGCTCACACGCCGGGGACCCGCCGGCCGGCGGACACGGTGACGATCTGCCCCCGCGCGGTGATGACGCATCCCCACGTGGCGATGACGCACCCCCGCACGGTGACGGCGCGGACAATCCCACCGAACCCCATGCCGACGACGGCGCGGACAATCCCACCGAACCCAATGCCGACGACGGCGTGGCCCCGGCCACGGACGAGGCTCCGCCCAAGGCCCCGGGCGAAGACGAACCCCCCATCATCCGGCAGGACGACGACTTCAGCGCCACCCACAACCAGTACGGCTTGCGCAAGTCGCGGTTCGATCCGGACACCGGCATCGTGCCGGCCGATCCGAACGGAAAGATCACGCCCCTCGAGCACGTGCTGGGCGGCGCGAACCCCAAGGCCAAGGAATCGAGCCAGTTCACCTCCTTCGCTCCGAAGGACGGCACCGGAAAGGTCTACGGCGCCCAGGAAGTCAGCATCGACTACCGGCGGCTGCAGGCGGACATCGACGCCGGCAAGGTCCAGAACGTGGAGATCCTGCGGCCCGAGCAGATCCAGCAGAGCATCAGCGACGACATCACCAAGACCGCGGGCAAGGACGTGGAGGTGCCGCCGACACTCAAGCCGACGGACACCGACGCGGTGACCAAGTTCGTCAACGACCTCGGTCTGAGCAAGAGCAAGACCAGCAAGGTGCACCGAAGGGTCATGGCGCTGCTCAACACCCGACGCGACGGCGAATGGTTGATCAGTGGGGTCGTCCCGAAGGACTACGTGGCGGGGCCCTACCCGACGACCAAGACGCCGTGACGAGCCGGATAACGTGATCCAGCGAGCCGACCTGAGCACAGGAGTACCGAGTGTCCGACAGCCATGGTGCGTGGGAGCCGAGCGCCAGAGTCGCCGAACTGCTCTTCACGGACTTCGACGGCACGGCTGCCGCCGATCCCGATGACGTCATCAGCGAGGGGCTCGACGGCGGCTATCGGGAGCGTTCCGAGGCACTGAAAGAAGTCCTGCGGGATCCGGACGAGGATCCGGCAGGGCGCTTCCTGGCCTGTGTCGCGCTCACCCGGTGGGCAGACACGGTCGGGTACGAAGCGGTGGTCCGGGCAGCGCGGTCGCCGGAATCCGCCGTATGGCGTGGAGCCTCGTACGACCGGCTGCACGGCCAGGACGACACCTTCGGGGTGCTCGCCGACGCCGTGGGGGACAGCGCCGACATGGTCGAGGAGCGCGGCACGGCGACCGGGCGACTGCAGGCGGCCGAGGCCCTGCTGAACGTCGCGGACCAGGTGCAGTTCGACCGGCACATCAGTGCGCTGCTGCGTCGGGAACTCGTCGCCGTACTGCTGCCTTCCCTCACAGCCGGGGTGGAGCGCGGCATCGCGAGGCTCGCCGAGGACCAACCGTCGTACGACCTCGGCCTGCAACTGGCGCTGATGACCGCGGCGGCCCATCGCGTCGACGCGACATGGGCCCTGGCTGCCGCCCGCCGCCTCATCGCCGTCAAGCCCGGTGAACGCGCCGTGACGGAGCTGCACGATGCGATTCCGGAGACCAGGGAGGCGTAGCCCTTCTCCCGGCCCGACGCGAGCCGGTTCGGGTAACGACATCCCGGCCGACTTGTGGTGCTTCTGTGCGTGCTGGGGACCTCGATTGCACAGGCGAGCAGCGGGTTGATAGAGATTGAGGAGAGACAGAGGTATGAGGTGGATCGGGCACGGTCCGCCGTAGCAGCCCGACGGGGGAGGCCTAATGAAGTTCGACATGGGTGCGCAGACGCTGTCGCAGCTCCAGCGTGATTCGCGGGGGTCGAGTGACGATCTCGGTTCGCTGATCGGGCAGTTGGTGCAGGCGGCGGCGCCGCTGGAGGGCAAGTTCAACGGTGCGGGTCGTGTGATGTTCGACGACTTCAAGAACCGTGCGGACGGGATCGCCAAGGAGCTCAACGGCTCGCTGGCGGCGATCCTGGGTGGCCAGTCGGGGATGGACTCGGCGTTCAGCTCGGGTGACCAGGAGCAGGGTGACAACGCGAAGCAGCAGATGGGTGCCGCGAACTTCGACGCGGCGCGCTTCCGCTGAGTAGTGCTTGCAGGGGTTTCGATGCCCCGGTTTCATCGTTTTTCTCCAACAGTCTGCTTGGTTTCTCGGGGAGTTGTGTGTGATGGCGCCTTCAGGTGCGGATCGTCGGTCGTACGACACGGGTGCGTCCGCGGATGCCCAGTCCAACATTCAGGCGGTGATCGGTCGCCTCGAGACGGTGATCGCCAACCGTGACAGCCAGGTGAAGGCTGCGATGGCCGACTTCACGGCGGACGGTGTGTCGGACGAGTACCACGGCAAGGAGCAGCGTTGGAACAACGCCTCCAATGAGGTGAAGAGCATCATCGCGCTGCTGAAGTCGACGCTGGAGAAGAACGACAGCACGGCGCAGTCGACGGCTCAGCGGGCGAAGGCCGCGGTCGACAACATCGGCTGAGTCTGTAGGACAGAGGGAACTTCGGGATACGGGGGCTGTTGTGCCGGGCTGGGATCTGAAGCCGCAAGGTATTTCAGGGGTGTTGAAGACGACGGGGGAGACCGCGTCGGACCTGGAGAAGTACGCGAAGGCGTTCGGCGAACACCTGACGTCGGCGGCTACCAGTGCCGGCACGATCTCCGCCGAGGGTGGTGGTGGCGGCGAGGGTGGCGAGAAGGCCGCGGGCGGTCTGGTGGCCCTGGCGTTGTCGCAGTACGCGGAGCGTGCGTCGAAGGATCTTCAGTACGTTGCTGCCCGGGCCGGCAAGTCGTTGCAGGGTGCGGTGGACGCGACCACGGCGTATCTCAACGGTGATCAGGAGATGGCGGCGGAGGCGCAGCGCGCTGCGTTGTCCGAGCCGAAGCTGGATATGCCGGGGGCGGGCAAGGCATGATCCAGCCGGACCAGATTCCCCAGTACACGGGCGACTTGGCGCAGTTGGAGACGGACTACGCGGACCTGAAGAAGGACGCGGGCCATGTCCGTACGACAGGCGGGGACGTTCATTCGCAGTTCCAGGGCCTGTCGGCCTATTACACGGCTCCGGAGGCGGAGCAGCTCTTCGCGACGACGAAGCCGGTCAAGGAGCGCGCGGACACGTTCGGGGACGATCTGGAGACCGTTTCCGGTGCGTTGTCGTCGTACGCCACCGAGATCCGGCCTCTCGTCGACAAGTTGAAGGAACTGAAGACCAAGGCCACGACGTTCGTCGACTCCGTCAAGGATGACGACGAGTGGGAGTACGACGGCGACAAGGTCGAGGAGCACAACCAGATCCGGGACGACATCACCGCGACGGTGGCGGCGTTCTGGGCTGCTGAGCGGACGGCCCACAACAAGATCACGGCGTTGTGGGGCGGCACGCAGATGGTCGCCGGGGACGGCTCCGAGCGTAAGGACCAGTACGGCTTCTCCGCGGACGACATGAAGAACGCGAAGCTTCCCTGGGGTGACCCGGTGGAGGAGAAGCATCACTGGTACGAGGTCGGCCACTGGGTGAAGTCGTTCGTGTGGGACGGCCTGATCGTGGACGGCATCTGGGGCACGATCAAGGGCCTCGGTATGTTGGTGGGCTTCGGCGGCTGGGACGCGATGGGCCAGGCCTGGAAGGGGCTCGCGCAACTCGCGACCGGCCTGACGCTAAGCATGATGCCAGGTGCGCAGGTGGCGTTCTGGGCGCTACCGGACGACAAGTTGCCGTCGTGGATCCGTGATTCGCGCACCGCGATGAAGGAGACGGGCAAGGCACTGGTGGCGTGGGACGAGTGGGGGAAGAACCCCGGTCGTGCGGCCGGTGCGGTCACCTTCAACGTGGTGACCACCGTGTTCACGGGCGGCGCCGGTGCTGGTGTGGCGGGTGCGGGCAAGGCGGGCGCGGTCGCCAAGGTCCTGTCCGTGGCGGGCAAGGCGGGCCGGGTCATCGACCCGATGACGTACATCGCCAAGGGCGCGGGTGCGGGTCTGTCGAAGATCGGGGACATCGCCACGAGCCTGAAGGGTGTCGGCAACATCGACATCCCCACCCTCCCCGACGGCGCCATCAGCCTGCCCGACGGCCGCCTCATGGACCCGAACGGCAACCTCATCTCGCCGAACGGCACCATCGACACGACGCCGGTCCACTACGAGACGAACGCCCCGACAGTTCCTCATGGGACGGCGCCCACGCTGCCGGCCCACTGGACGGTCCAGGGTGCCCAGCCGCCGGTGTCCGCCGGGGTTCACACGGGCACCGACGCGGCCGCACACACCGTCGACAACGCCGGGCAGTACAACGTGCCCAATGCCGGGCACTACAACACGCCCACGCCGGTCACTGGCGCGAGCCACACGCCGGGCGGCGCCTTCGACACGACGCCGTCGCCGACGTCGTACGACCATGCGCCGTCGCCGAGTTCGTACGGTCAGGCCCCGTCGGGATCCCCGTACGACCACGCGCCTTCGCCCTCCGCGTACGACCAGACGCCGGGGACGAACCCCTACGCCCAGACCCCGTCGGGGGCGCCGTACGGTCATGCGCCGTCGCCGTCCGGGTTCGACTACGGGCCGAACCCGTCCGCGTACGACCAGACGTCGACGACGACTCCGCACACGGGCGGTAACGACGTTCCCGGCGGCGTAGCCCACCCCGGCGCCACGACCCCGTGGTACCACCAGGGCGCGGCGACCCCCGCGCACGACGTCCCGACCACCACGCCGCACCCCGGCGGTCCCGACGTCCCCGCCACCCCGCACGGCACGGGTCACGACGTTCCCGGCGCCGGCCATGTCGACGACGCCTCGCACGGTGCCGGACACGGCGACGACGGCGTCGGTCACGCTGACGACGCCGCGCACGCCGCCGACCATGTGGACGCCGGGGACGCCGCCGTGCACCACGGGACGGATGGTCCGGTCGCTCCGGGGCATCAGGGCGCGGATGTGCCGGGGCACCCCGGGGCCGGGGAGCCGTTCGAGTACAAGCCGATCATGTCGGCGGACGACTTCGACAACCTGGCCACCGATGCGGAGCGGCACGCGGTGGCCACGGCGGAGCTGGAGCGGGGGACGAACCCCTACCCCAGCACCAGCGACGCGGCGGGCAAGGCGTACGGCGACGCGTACTGGAACGACTTCCTGGACAACCTCGACCCCAAGGCGAAGGGCGCGCTGGAGAGGTACAGCAGCTTCTACTATCAGCACATCAACGGCCAGCTGCGGAACACCGCGGTGCCCTTGGAGCGTCCTGTCCAGGACCTCGTCGACAACATGGACCGGGTCATGGGCAGCCGAGCCGTGCCGGAAGACATCATGGTCGTCCGAGGCACCGCCTACGACCATCTCCTCGACGACGTGGACACGTTGTTCGACCTCCAAGGCAGGACTGTCAAGGACGAAGGGTTCACCTCTACGTCGCTCGGCAAGACCGCAGCTTTCGACTACAAGCCGATGATCATGCACATGCGGGTACCGAAGGGCACACCCGCACTCTGGATCGACCACATCTCCGTGAACAAGGGGGAGCGGGAACTCCTGCTCGCTCGCGGTACGGACATCAAGGTGACGCGCGTCTTCCAGGACACAGCCGGCAAGTGGCACCTCTACGGAGAGGTTTTGCCGAGGCTGCCGTAGCAGACGGCCCCCGGGAGGCGCGGGACCGGGCCGTCATCGCGCATCAGGCGGACATAGAGAAACATGGACTTCATGAGCAGCGAACAACCATTGCCCTCGCGTTTCGAGGAAGACTGGCAATTCAAGCAGGTGGCAGGCCCGGCGAGGTACAACCGTCAGACCGATGGGCCGGTCGCGTACCTGCAAGTCGCCGACCGCGTCGGCACCGTCATCGGGTACATGTGGGCGAACGACAAGGACGGTGCGGCCGGTTTTGTGGTGCCGCCGGGGCTTCCGCCCAACGCTGTCAACGCCGGTGCCAGGTGGGTGCGGGCTCTGCGCGACGGCAAGGCCCGGGAGCTTGCCCCCACGGCCCTGCTCGCAGAGCTCGCGCAAGGCGCGAACGACAACGATGTGAGCCACGTCGTTCCGGGCTCTCTCACCGAGGCCCCGACCCTTGCCTCACTCAGGGAACTGGTCGCCGGAGGCTGAATCCACGCCGGTCCCCGCCCAAGACGATCGGCGCACCGCTGATCAACCGAGTACGCAGGAGGAACAGGCCCCAAGGCCTGACCAGCATGACCAGCCCCGTGCACTACGTCACCGTCACCGCCCCCGACGGCGAGGTCGTCGGATACGCCTGGGGCGATGCCACCGAGGTCGAGTGGATGCACCGGAAGGCCAGCAGCCCCAGTGCCTACAAGGCGGGGTTGGAGTGGTACACCAAGGTCCGTGAGGCTCACGAACGTGGCCTCACCCCCCTCGGCGTCCTCGGCCTGCTCAGCCACGAACCCGGTGTCGGTCCGGTCACCGAGGCGCCCGATGTCGCCGCGCTCGAAGAACTGGCCCGTGTCGTCACCCCGGCCGACGACCGGCGCCTGCTCGCGCAGCTCGACCGTGACGACGCGGAGGCGTGGCAGGAGCTCGCCGACGCCTTCGACGCGCTCACGGACGAGGACCGGGACGTGCAGTGGGGCGGGGGGACCAAGTCGCCGAGTGGTGCCATTCAGGTGCCGTTCCCTCTCTACAGCGAGGCGATCCAGCGTGCTGTTCGCGCCCTGCGCGGCGTCGGTGCCGTAACTCCCGAGTACCGGTGGAGGCACAGTCCGTTGCCCCAGGCTCCGCCGGAAGGAGGGCTACGGCCCGCCGACGCCATGCGCGCCGCCACCGCGGTCCTGAGCGCGGAGCGCATGAGCGACGGGGAGATCGCGGAGGCCCTGAAGAACGGCCTCCTGGACGCCGTAGCCACCTCGCTCCGCGCCTGGTACGCCGATCCGCCCGCAGAGGAGCAGCCCCAGACCGATCCGGGCCCCTCCACCGCCACGCGCCCTCAACCCGCTACGCACCCTCAACCCCCCGCCCCACCCATGTGCAGATTCTGCGGAGGTTCCCCCGCAGCAGACGTAACCTTCCGCGCCCACCGAGGCCTCGTCATCCTCATGGGCTTCAGGAAGACGGACGGCCCGATGTGCATGACCTGCGGGCTGGCCGTGCACCGGGCGTTGACGGCCCACACGCTCGCCTGGGGCTGGTGGAGCCCTCTCTCCCTGTTCGTCTTCGCCCCGTTGACGCTGGTCCGGAACCTCCTCGCCGTACGCAAGGTGAACAAGCTCCCAGCTCCGGGGCCGGGGACGCTCGGGCCGCGGTACGACCCCGGCCTGCCTGTTCACCGCCGCCCACGCGCTTACGTCGCGCTCGTCCCCGTCCTCTGGGTGCTCTTCATGATCGTGACGGGATTGTCGGGAGGGATGTGACAGAGCCCGGGAGACGGCCGTACCCCGGCTGTACGCGTGGCGCGTCCATGTCTTATGTTGCGGAAGCGAAGTAGGGGGGATCCGCATGCCGCAGGAGATGAGTCTCAGCGAGGTCGAGGCCGTGGCCCGTGCCGCGCACGCCGGGCAGACGGACAAGGCCGGACGGCCTTACGCCGAGCATCTGTCGGCCGTCGCGGAGGGCGTGCGTGCCCGGGGCGGCGGCGACGAACTCGTGGCCGCCGCCTGGCTGCACGACGCCCTGGAGGACGGCGTGCTCAGCGAGGAGTGGCTCGACGCCGCCGCGGTCCCGCAGCGCACCAAGGACGTCGTACGGGCCGTGACCAAGCGGCCGGACGAGGAGCCGGACGGGTACGCGCAACGGATCCTGGCCACCCCCGGCGCCCGGCTCGTCAAGGCGGCCGACCTCGCGCACAACGCCGACCCGGTCCGTCTCGCCGTACTCGACGAGCACACCGCCCGGCGGCTCACACAGAAGTACGCCGCCATGCGGCACCGCCTCGGCCTCGCCCCGGGCGACTGACCCCTCACGTACACACGTACATCACGTACACCCCCTACACAGGACGACTGAATGGCACGGGACTACGACAGCCAGCTGCTGGAGTCGGTGGCGGTGCGCCGGCGCCGGATGCGCGACGCGCTGCTGTTCGGCGCGCAGCGCGCCCGGCGGACGGTGGACGAGCGGTTCGGCAAGATGTTCGCGGGCATCGCGATCGCGGCCGTGCTGTGCGCCGGATGCATCGGCTGGTCCTTCCTCCAGGCCACCTTGGCGAAGCAGAAGGCCGAGGAGGACAAGCAGCAACAGGAGCAACAGCAGTTGTACGACCCGACCCCCAGCGCCTCGCCCAGCGGCGCCGACGGCCAGGGCGCGGAGAAGCAGTGAGCGCGGAAAAGCAGGAACGCGGAGAAGCAGTGAACACGGTGTGCATGGCCAGGCGTGCTCATGTCAGCGAACGCCGATGGCCGAAACGACGCGATGATAGGTTCCGGTGAGTGGTGAGCACAGCAACGACGTTCCGGACCCAGCTGAGCAGGGTCACTCTGATCGGTGAGCGGCGACGCGCCGACATCGTGCTGCCGTCGGACACTCCGATCGGCCAACTGCTCCCCGACATACTGCAGTTGCTCGACGACCGGGCCGCGTCCCGGCCGACCACCCGGCAGCTGATCACCTCCGACGGCTCCGCGCTGCCGCACGACGCGACCCTGTCGTCGGCGGAGGTCCCCGACGGCGCCGTACTGCGTCTCGTCCGCGCCCACGCCGCACCGCCGGCGCCGGTCGTGCACGACGTCACCGACCAGGTCGCCGACGACCTCGACCTGCGCGCCTGGCGCTGGCGTCCGGCCGTACGCCGTACCGCCGCCGGTGTGGCCACCATCGTGTTCGCCGTGACCGCGGCGCTGCTGGCCCGGCGCGAGTTCGCGCTGGAGTCGGTCGCCGCCGGACTCGCGGCCGTCACCGCGGTGTTCCTGGTCGCCGGTGCGGCGATCGCGAAGATCGGCGAGGGCAACCGGGCTCTGGCCACCGCGCTGTTGCTCGCCTCCGGCGGGCTCGGCCTGCTCACCGCGACGACCGCCGCCGACGCCTACGACTGGTCCGGGACGGCCCGGCTGGCCGGTGTCGCCGCCGCGCTGGTGCTCACGCTCGTGCTGCTCGCCTACTGTTCGCCGCTCGGCCGCGGCGGGCTGATCGGGGCCGGGGCGGTCGTCGGTGTGGCCGCCATGTGGGAGGCCGTCGCCCTCGTACAGGACCGGGCGGACCGGATCGGCGCCGTGATGGCCGTGGTCTCCGTCATCCTGCTCGGGCTGCTGCCGCGGTTCGCGCTGATGGCCTCGGGACTCACCGCGCTCGACGACAGGCGTTCCTCGGGCACCTCGGTGAGCCGGCACGAGGTCGCCAACGCCCTCGCCGCCACCCACCGCGGGCTGGCCCTCGCCACCGTCGTCACCGCCGCGTCGGCCGCCGCGGGCGGCTGGCTGCTGACCACCGCGAAGGAGCCGACCGTCTGGACGGTGTCCCTCGCCTCGCTCACCGCCGTCGTCCTGCTGTCGCGGGCGCGGGCCTTCCCGCTGGTCGCCGAGGTCGTGGCGCTGTTCGGGGCGGCCGCGCTGCTGGTCGTACGGCTCGCGGTGCTGTGGCTGGACCACGCGGGGGGTGCCGGCGCGCTCGTGCTGCTGGCCGCGGCGGCACTGCTGCCGTTGCTGGTTCTCGCCGTCGAGCCGCCGGAACACGTCCAGGTACGGCTGCGGCGGTTTGCCGACCTGATCGAGTCCCTCGGGGTGATCGGGCTGTTCCCGCTCGCCATCGGGGCGTTCGGCATCTACGGGCAACTGCTCAACAAGTTCTGAGGCTTCGAAGACCAGACGCCGCCGCGCCGTCGCTCCGGGCGGGCGACGAGGCGGCGGCGTAGCAGGAGAGAAGGGCGACATGCCGAGCGGGGACAACTGGCAGAGCGACGTGCTGCGCGACCTGAAGGGCGGCGCGGCCCAGCAGCGTGCCCCACAACCCGGCGCGCAGCCACAGCAGGCGGCGGGCCAGCAGCCGGAAGGGCAGCCGGGCGCGCAGAACATCCCGCCGCAGGGCCAGGGCCAGGGCCAGGCTCAGTCCCAGCCGCATGCTCAGTCCCAGCCGCAGGCCCAGCCTCAGCCGCAGGCCCAGCCTCAGCCGCAGGCGTACGGCTATCCGCAGCAGGCCGACCCCGCCGCCCAGCCCCGGCAGCCCTACGGCTACCCGCAGCAGGCAGCCCCTGCCCAGCCGCAGCAGCCGTACCGCTACCCGCAGCAGGGACACGGCGACCAGGCCGCCGCGTATCCGCAGCCGGGCTACCCCGCCCAGCCGCAGCAACCGCAGCAGGCGTACTCCCAGCCGCAGCCCCAGCAGGCTCACCCCCAGCCGCAGCCCCAGCAGGCCCCCGCCCCCCGCGCCCGCTCCCCCCGCGCCACCCCCGACTCCCGCCCGGTCGTGGACAAGAAGCTCGCCGCCGCCGGTCGCGGGCCGCGCCGCGGGGAACCGTTCAGCGCCCGCGCCCTGCGGGCCGTACGCCGTACCGTGTCCTCCTCGGCCGCGCGCGAGGTCGCCGAGACCACCGCCACCGCCGAGATACTGCAGCAGCCGGTCACCACCGGCCGGCAGATCGCGGTGACCTCCATCCGCGGCGGCTCCGGCAAGACGACGATCGCCGCCCTGCTCGGCACCACGTACGCCCACTACCGCCAGGACCCGACCCTCGTCATCGAGGCCGATCCGGCGCTCGGCTCGCTGCCGCTCAGGCTCGGCGCGGAGACGCTGCGCTGGACCACCGGCGACCTCGCCGACGTCGTCCAGCCACAGATGTCGCTCCTGGAGATCACCGGCTACCTGGTCCAACTGCCCGACAACGCCTGGCTGTTGCCCGGCAGTCAGGGGCAGGTCGGGGCCATGCTCGACACCAAGGCGTACGAGCGGGTCATGGTGTCGATGCGCCGCTACTTCGGGGTGACCGTCGTCGACTGCGAGACCATGCCCGCCGAGGTCGCCCGCACCGCGCTCTCCGCCGCCCAGGCCCGCATCCTCACCGTGCCCGCCACGCTGGAGGGCGTCGCCAGCACGCACGCCGTCCTGCAGTGGATGCGCGGGCTGCCCCGGGACATCACCACCTCGACCGTCGTCGTGCTCACCGAGACCGTCCCGCACACCGGCGTCGACGTAGAGAAGGCCGCCGAGCAGCTGAAGACGACCGGGGCGAGCGTGCGGATCCTGCCGTACGACCGGCATCTGGCGGCCGGCGGCACCATCCGCACCGACCTGCTCGCGCGGGACACCCGGGAGGCCGCCACGCGACTGGCCGCGGAGGTCTTCCAGCTCTCCCAGAAGAGCCGCTGAACCGTCCCCTGCACGAAGGGAACCTGCGGACAACCGAGGACAAGGACGATGAGCACCCGACTGATCCACCGGCCGGCCCGCACCACCCGGCCCCCGGCCTCCCCGGAGTCGCGCACCATAGAGGCGCCGCCCAACCTGCCCGACGGCAAGTCGGGTTCGATCGCGACCTCGCTGCTGCCCGTCGCCGGTGTGATGTCGTCGGTCGTGATGATGACCGTCGTGCGCAACAGCCAGTTCGCCGGGCTGGGCGCGATCATCCTCGTCGTCACGATCGTCGGCTCGATGGTCCTGCTCTTCTCCCAGCGGGGGAAGGCCCAGCGCACCCGCCGCACCCAGCGCGAGGCCTACCTCTCCTACCTGGAGGACACCCGCGAGGAGCTCTCCAAGGAGGAGCGGGAGCGGCGCGAGAGCACGGGGGTCCTCAACCCGCCGCCGGACGCGTTGTACGACATCGTGCGCGACCCCGCCCGGCTGTGGGAGCGGCGCCGGACGGACGCCGACTTCCTGCGGGTCCGAGTCGGCACCGGTGAGATGCCGGTGCGCGACCTGAAGGTGGGTCAGCAGACGTCCAACGTGCTGACCCCGCCCGACCAGTTCATGCTGAACGAGGCGTCCGCGCTGGTGTCCCGCTTCAGCATCGGCACCGAACTCCCGCTGACCGTCCCGCTCGACCGGGTCGGCAACATCACCGTCATCGGCAGCCGCGAGGACACCCTCCGCGTCGCCCGCGCGCTCATCGTGCAGGCCGCCGCCACCCACGCGCCCGACGACGTGGCCATGGCGCTCGCCGCGCCCGGCGACCGGATCGCCGACTGGGAGTGGGCCAAGTGGCTGCCGCACCTGCTCGACAGCGAGCAGTTCGACGGCCCCGTGGCCGCCCGCCGCATCGCGCCCTCGCTGCCCCAACTGGCCCGCCAGATCGGCCCCGAGCTGCGCCGCCGCGCCTCCTACGCGGCCGAGGTGCGCCGCGGTCTGTCCGGCAAGGACGCCCTCGGCATGACCTCCCGGCTGCTGGTCGTCGCCGACGGACACGGCGAGGACGCCGTCGACCTGCCGCGCCCCGACGACGCGGTCGGCCTGCGCGACATGAGCGTCACCGTCCTGCACCTGCTGGACCAGCGGATCCAGGAACCCGGCAGCGTGGGCGTGCGCATCACCGTCGACGGCGAGCGGGTCGTCATCGAGGACCTGCGCATGCCGGAGCCGATCAGCGCCCACGGCACCGTCGACGAGATCGGCATCCCCTTCGCCGAGGGACTCGCCCGGATGCTCGCCCCGCTCAGGCTGTCCGCCGAGTCGATGGTCGACGCCCCGCTCACCGGCCCGGTCGACTTCGCCGAACTGCTCGGCATCGACGACGTCGCGGGCCTCGACCTGAACCAGATGTGGGCGCCGCGCGGCGAACGCGCCTTCCTGCGCGTGCCCATCGGCATCAGCGACTCCCACGAGCCCGTACTGCTCGACCTGAAGGAGTCCTCCGAGCTGGGCATGGGCCCGCACGGCCTGTGTGTCGGCGCCACCGGGTCGGGCAAGTCGGAGCTGCTGCGCACCCTGGTCCTCGCCCTGGTCGCCACCCACCCGCCGGAGGACCTCTCCCTGGTCCTCGTCGACTACAAGGGCGGCGCCACCTTCGCCCCCTTCGCGGACCTCCCGCACGTCGCCGGCGTCATCACCAACCTGGAGAACCAGGCCGGCCTGGTCGAACGCGTCCACGCCTCGCTCGCCGGCGAGGTCAAGCGCCGCCAGCAGGTCCTCAAGAACGCGGGCAACGTCGCCGACATCGGTCACTACGCCGCCCTGCGCGCCGAGAAGCGCCCCGACCTGGATCCGCTGCCGCACTTGTTCGTGGTGATCGACGAGTTCGGCGAACTCCTCACCGCCAAGCCGGACTTCATCGACCTGTTCCTGTCGATCGGCCGCATCGGCCGCTCCATCGGCGTCCACCTGCTGCTGTCCAGCCAGCGCATCGAGGGCGGCAAGCTCAAGGGCCTGGACACCTACCTGTCGTACCGGCTCGGCCTGCGCACCTTCTCCGCCGACGAGTCCCGTACGGTCCTGGACACCACGGACGCCTTCCACCTGCCCCCGCTGCCCGGCTTCGGCTACCTCAAGGTCGACACCAGCCACTACGAGCGGTTCAAGGCCAGCTATGTCTCCGGCGCCTACAGCGGGCCCGTGCAGCGCGACGAGGAGGACACCGGTCCGCTGGCCCTGAAGTACGAGGCGTACAACACCCTCGGCGAGGACGGAAACAGCGCGTCCGAGGAGCCGAAGATGCGGCGCCGGGAGACCGGTCCCACCCAACTCGGCGTGCTCATCGACCAGTTGGAGAACGCCGGAGCCCGCCCGGTACGCCAGATCTGGCTGCCGCCGCTGCCCGCCGCCGTCCCCCTCGACAAGGTCGCGGGGCCCGTCGAAGTGGGCGCCCGCGGCATGCAGCTCGCCAAGCGACGCGGCCCCCTCCAGGTGCCGCTCGGCATCATCGACGACCCGACCAAGCAGCAGCAGGGCCAGTGGTACCTGGACCTCACGCTGTCCGGCGGCCACGCGGCGGTCATCGGCGGCCCGCAGTCCGGCAAGACCACCCTGCTGCGCTCCCTGGCCCTCTCCCTGGCCCTGACGCACACCCCGCAGGAAGTCGGCATCTACGGCCTCGACCTCGTCGGCGGCGGCCTCCAGGCCCTGTCCGGGCTGCCGCACGTCGGCGGGGTCGCCGGCCGCGCCGACCGCGAGCGCGCCGCCCGCACCATCGACTCCGTACGCGCCATGCTCGACCAGCGCGAGGAGCTCTTCCGCATCCACAACATCGACTCGCTGGAGCAGCTGCGCACCCTGCGCGCGGCCGGCCAGGTGCCCGAGCTGGCCTCCACCGAGATCGTGCTGCTCATCGACGGCTTCGGCGCCCTGCGCGACGACTTCGAGAACCTCGACGACGCCGTCATCGACATCCTCAAGCGCGGCGGCGGCTACGGCATCCACGTCGTCGCCGGCATGCTCCGCTGGAACGACGTGCGCATCGCCACCCAGTCGCAGTTCGGCACCCGCGTCGAGCTGCGCCTGAACGACCCGAGCGAGTCCAGCATCGAGCGCAAACTCGCCCAGACCCTCTCCCCGGAGGAGAAGGGCCGCGTCCTCACCGACGGCAAGCTGTTCGCCCAGGTCGCCCTGCCCCGTACCGACGGCCTCGCCGACACCGCCGATCTCGGCGCGGTCCTGGAGCGCACCGCCCGCCAGCTCCGCGCCACCTGGACCGGCGAGGTCGCCCAGCCGGTGCGCGTGCTGCCGCACGTCCTGGAGCCGGAGCTGCTGCCCGGCCCGCAGACCGAGCCGCGCCGCGTCCCGATCGGCCTCGACCAGACGCAGCTCGCGCCCGTCCTGCTCGACCTGTTCGAGCACGACCAGCACCTGATGATCATGGGCGACAGCGAGTGCGGCAAGACCAACCTGCTCAAGGCGATCAGCCAGGGCCTGATCGAGCGCTACGGCGACGACGAACTCGTCTTCGGCGTCTTCGACCCGCGGCGCGGCCTGCGCGGAGCCATCCCCGAGGAGTACCGCGGCGGCTACGCCTACAACGCCAAGCTCGCCGCCGGCCTCGCCGCGGGCATCGCCGGCGAACTGGAGAAGCGGCTGCCCGACGAGAGCGCCGACAGCGAGGACCTGGAACCGGGCAGCTTCTCCGGCCCCCGGATCGTGATCCTCGTCGACGACTACGACGTCCTCAGCACCGCCGGCCAGCAGCCGCTCGCGCCCTTCGTGCCGTACATCCCCTCGGCCGTCGACATCGGCCTGCACTTCATCCTCACCCGACGGGTCGCGGGCGCCTCCCGCGGCCTGTACGAGCCGATGCTGCAGGGCCTGCGCGAGTCCGGTTCCTCGGCGCTGGTGATGTCGGGCGACCGCAGCGAGGGCCAGCTCTTCCCCGGCGTGTACGCCAGCGCGCAGCCGCCCGGCCGTGGGGTGCTGGTCCGCAGGGGACAGCCGAGCCGGCTGATCCAGACCGTCTACACGGGGACCAGGTGAATCCATGACGAAGGACGTCGTCACCCTGACGAAGAAGATGCCCGACCCGCTGAGCGTGATCGCCGGGCTCCTCTCCGGAGGCCCGGACCAACTGGTGGGCACCGAGGGCGAGGGCGCGGTGGTGCAGCTCTGCGACCAGCAGGGCCGCCCGCTGGTCTCCGTGGAGGCGCCGCTGCTGGTGCAGGTCAGGGGCGAGGCCGAGCGGCTGCTCGGGGCGAGTGCGCCCGAGGTGCCGTACTGGTGGACCGAGGCCCGCGCCACCACCGGCGTCAAGGAGGCCGAGCAGCTCGCCGGCACCTTCGCCGCCCGGCTCGCCACCCTGGTCGGCGGCACCGCCTGGCCGCCCGAGGTCGCCTGGTCGCTGGCCGTGGTCAACACGGAGGGGATGAGCGCGGCGCCGGTCCCGGCCGCCGCCCAGCCCGCCGTGGACGTCCTCACCGACAAGGTCGCGGTCATCATCCAGGACCGCCCGGTGGTCGCGATGACCGCCTGGCTCTCGGACGCCTTCCGCGCCGCCGCGAACGCCGAGCTCGGCCTCCAGATCGTCACCCCCGCCGGCACCCGCCTCTCCCCGGCGGTCCGCGGCAGTCTGCCGGGCTGGCCCTCGCGCTGGGTGGTGCAGGACGAGCGGGATGGCTACTACGACGGCCTGTCCGGAGCCGTCCTGGAGTGGAACAACGGCTTGTTCGCCACCGTCGTGCCCCCGGACGCGACCCGGGAGGACCCGCGCACCCCGGTCGCCGCCACCTTCAAGGAGGGCCTCGCCGCGAAGGGCGACACCGGCGAACGCCAGCTGGCCATCTCCTTCCGCACGGTCCACCCGGCCGACGACCGCCTCGTCCTCGGTGGCGCCGCGGAAGCCGTATGGCGGGAGATCACCGGTGAACCACCGGCCGGCTGGGGCACCGAGGAACCCGCCAACCTCCCGTGGTCCCTGCGGCAGTTGACCGACGTGGCGTACGAACGCTCGCCCGCGCCGACCTGGCTGGTGGTCGTCGGCACCCCGGAGCGCCCGGGTATCGCGACCGTCCGCATCAGCCGCACCAAGGGCGGTGTGGAGGAGGACGTCACCATGGCGTTCGGCTACGGCCCCGGCGAGCAGCTGCCGACGGACGCCGTACAGGCCGCGGCCGAGGCCCTCGCCACCCGGCACGACCTGCAGTCCATGCTGGTCCAGATCCGCCGCGCCCGCCGGGACCTGTCCGTCCCGCCGCACTTCGAGGGCCCCGGCGTGCCGTTCGCGTTCGTCCTGGGCGCCGAGGAGGTCCGCCAGATGCCGGGCGACCGGGCCCGCCGCACGCCCCTCGCCGAGTCCCCGCGCGAACTGGGTCCGAAGACCCGCCCGGCCCTGTACTACCCGCTGCCGGGCGACCCGTCGGACCTGTCCGGCTGGCAGGACTTCGAGCGCCTGATGAGGCACCTGAAGGGCAGCTAGAACAGCCCGGAAACGACCGGGTCCCCGCTGCTCAGCAGTCGGGGACCCGGTCGTTTGTCGTCTCAGTCTCAGTCTCAGCCGGCCGAGACCTTCTCCTTCTCCTTCTCCTTCTCCTGTACGGGGGTCTGCTCGCGCTGCTCGCGGCCGCGGGCCACCTCGGCGGCGTCCCGCTTGAAGGCCCAGTCCATCGTCGGCTCCATCGCGAACCGGAAGACGCGGCGCACCGGCGCGGTGCACAGCAGCGTGACCGCGACGCCCGCGCAGACGCTCACGAAGATCTCACCGAGCGGCCGGTGCAGCCAGGCGTGGTCGAACCAGCCCCCGTAGTCGCCGCCCTTGACCAGGAAGCCGTGCAGCAGATAGCCGAACAGCGTGCCCGCGCCGAGCGAGGTGAACCACATCGTGCGGCCCGGCACCCAGGAGAAGAAGCAGGCGGTCAGCAGCAGCGAGCAGCCGAACAGGGCGAGGACCATGACCGGTCCGGTCCACCACGGCGCGCCCAACTGCTGTGCGGAGTCACGGTGGTAGAACCACCCGGTGTTCATGCGCGGCACCGACCACCAGGCGACGACCACCGCACAGGCGAACACCGGCACCGACAGGATCCGCACCGAGCGCCGCCGCACCAGCCGGAAGTGTTCGGGCTTCATCAGCAGGCCGAGCACGAAGAACGGCAGGAACTGCAGCACCCGCTGGAGGTCCAGGTCGTTGCCGATCTCCGGGGTGACGGACGCCAGCATGGCGATGCCGAGCGCCAGCGGCAGCGGCCACCGCACCAGCTTCCAGATCGGCGTGGTCAGCCGCCAGACGAACAACGCGACCAGGAACCAGGTCAGATACCAGGGATCCAGCAGGCTGATCGCCTGGTCCGGCTCACCGCCGGCATAGCGGTTGAAGAGGGTGTAGGCGGTCTCGAAGAGGACGTACGGCACGACGACGCCGGTGACCAGCCGCTGCAGCCGGTCGGCGCGCATGTCGAAACTGCGGGAGAAGAAGCCGGAGATGATGATGAACGCCGGCATGTGGAAGGCGTACACGAACGTGTACAGGCCCTCCAGGATCCGGCTGTCGCCCTTGATCGGCTCCCAGGAGTGGCCGATCGCCACCAGCACGATCGCCAGGAACTTGGCGTTGTCGAAGAACGCGTCGCGCTGTTTGCCGGGTTTGTCGCCGGACGGGGCAGGCTGGTTGCCCGCGGCGGCTCGGGAGTTCTGCGGCGAACGCGGACTCGGCACTCCGTCCGTCGACGGGTGTGCCGGGGGGAGAGGCGCGCGGTTCTGGCCGTGCGGGCGCAGCGACCTCGCTGCGCTTGCGGGGGACGAGGCGGCGTGGAACATCTGAGGCACCCTAGCCTCGGCTGTGGGTATTCGTAAAACCCTCCACGTCATTCCTGGTTAATTGCTGCGAGTACCCCGTTTTCCGGGAGTTGACCTCGTCGTCCACGTGATGACCAACACGCCGTCCGGGGATCAACGGTGTGCGCCACATGGGCCCTTCTTGTCGTAATTCATCCTGACTAAACAGGGCATAAGACGCCTTTGAGGGCCCACCTGGCAGGGCTGTTGGAGCGCGTGTGGCGGCAATTCGAATTACCTGCGAACACGTTGTGTGGACACGGAAACGAACTCGTTGAATTCCCTGTGTGGGTGCACGGTCGAATTACTGTGCGGACAGGCCGAGTCGGTCCGCCCGCACGCCCGGCCGCGGTCGGCCGCGGGCACGGAAGTAGCCAACGTTCAGTCACGCGCCGCATATGCGGGCCTCTTTGGTGGCACGATGGTTCTGGCGGGGGTGCGCGGGGTCGCGTCCCCGGGCCGGGAGAGCGGACCGACCAAGGGTGTGATCAGTTGTGGCCATTTCTCTGTCAGCGGTGCTGCTGTTGGCGATCATCCTGGTGGTGTTGATCCGGGGAGGTTCCCTGAAGGCCGGCCCAGCCGTCGTCGCGGTGCTCTTCGGCTTCTTCCTCGCCTCGACCGGCATGGCCGACGACATCCAGCGGTTCCTGAACTCGATAGCGGAGACCATCAACTCGATCCAGTTCTAGACCGCGCCCGCCCGGTCCGCCGCCGCCCGACCGCCGCAGACCTCACACGACACCCCCGGACGCACCCCCAGACAGCGCAAAGACCTCCGGCCCGATCCTCGAAGGACCGGGCCGGAGGCCTGTTGGAGCGGGCGACGGGAATCGAACCCGCGTAGCTAGTTTGGAAGACTAGTGCTCTACCATTGAGCTACGCCCGCACAGCACGAGCCGCAGGTCAGGTGACCGCGGCACTGAAGGCATCGTAGCGGGTCGTCCCCGTTCGTCGCACACCGCGTTTCCTGCCCGCCCCGGCGTCGCGGTCCGCTCGTGAAATGCGGCGGCCCCGCTGCCTGCGGGCATGTAGCCTACGTGTCGCACCAGACGGGGTGTGGCGCAGCTTGGTAGCGCGTCCGCTTTGGGAGCGGAAGGCCGTGGGTTCAAATCCCGCCACCCCGACCATGTACCGGCCCACCCGGTCACCGCGCGGTCACCTCGCGTGACCGCCTGACCTGATCGCCTTTGGGGCGTGTCGTCGCTGCCGTTACTATGCAAGCGCACGCCCGTGTGTCTCTCTCCTCTGATGAAGTCCTCCGGGCGGCGAATCCGCCGGAGCCGGTCTGGCTCCGGCAGAAACCAAGAAGTCAGCCCCCAAGGAGACCGAACCGTGAAGAGCGCCGTGGAGACCCTGAACCCGACTCGGGTTCGGCTCAGCATTGAGGTGCCCTTCGAGGAGCTCAAGGACAGCCTCGACGCGGCGTACAAGAAGATCAACCAGCAGGTCACGGTGAAGGGCTTCCGCAAGGGCAAGATCCCGGCCCGCGTCATCGACCAGCGGTTCGGCCGCGGTGCGGTCCTGGAGGAGGCGGTCAACGACGCGCTTCCGAAGTTCTACACCGAGGCGGTCAACGAGGCGGAGATCGACGTCCTCGGCCAGCCCGAGGTCGACATCACCGAGCTGAAGGACGGCGAGACGCTGAACTTCACCGCCGAGGTCGACGTCCGCCCGGCCATCGAGATCCCGGACTTCTCCGGCATCGAGGTCGAGGTCGACGCCGTCGAGGTCACCGAAGAGGACATCGACAAGTCGGTCGAGCAGCTCCGCGAGCGCTTCGCCTCGACGTCCCCCGTCGAGCGTGCCGCCGAGGACGGCGACGTCGTCACCATCGACCTCGAGGCCAAGGTCGACGGCGAGATCCTCGAGGACGGCGTCGCCAGCGGCGTCTCCTACACCATCGGCTCCGGCGAGCTGCTGGAAGGCATCGACGACGCCGTGAAGGGCCTGGAGGCCGGTGGCGAGGCCACCTTCACCTCCGAGCTCAAGGGCGGCTCGGCGGCCGGCAAGGCGGCCGAGGTCACCGTCAAGGTCACCCAGGTCGCGGCCCGCGAACTGCCCGAGCTGGACGACGACTTCGCGCAGCTCGCCTCCGAGTTCGACACCCTCGAAGAGCTCAAGGCCGACAGCCGCAAGCGCCTCGAGAACATGAAGCAGTACGACCAGGCCACGCAGGCCCAGGAGCGCGTCCTGGAGAAGCTGCTCGAGCTGGTCGAGGTCCCGGTCCCCGAGAAGCTGCTCGAGGACGAGATCAACACCCGCAAGCACAACCTCGAGCACCACCAGCTCGGCCAGATGGGTCTCGACCTCGAGAAGTACCTCGAGATCCAGGGCAAGACGGCCGAGGAGTTCGACGCCGAGACCAAGGAAGCCGCGGTCAAGGGCATCAAGACGCAGTTCGTCCTCGACGAGCTCGTCAAGCAGGAGAAGCTCAACGTCAACCAGGAGGAGCTCACCGAGCACCTCATGCGGCGCGCGGCCTCCTCCAACATGTCCCCCGACCAGTTCGCCCAGGCGGTCGTCGAGGGCGGCCAGGTTCCGCTCCTCGTCGGCGAGGTCGCCCGCGGCAAGGCCCTGGCCGTCGTGGTCGAGAAGGCCACGGTCAAGGACACCAACGGCGAGGTCATCGACCTGGACGACGAGGAGGAGGCCGACGAGGCCACCACCGAGACGCCCGAGGCGCAGGCCGAGGCCACCACCGAGGCCGAGACCGAGAAGACCGAGGGCTGACGCCCACGGCACGCTGCTGACGCCCGCACGACAGGCCCTGGGGAGCTTCACGCCCCCAGGGCCTGTTCGCGTACGGCTGGACATCGTCCCTCAGGGGCGCGGGGCTGTATCGATATGCGGCTCCGCCGCGCGGGCGCGAGCAACCACAGCGGACCCGCACCCGCCCACCGACCAGTGGCCCCACGGCGATGACCCGCCCCACCCAGCGGAGCGACATGCGCTGACAGCGAACAGTCTCTTCTCCGGGATTCTCCGGAGGGACCAGCGCGTTAGGGTCCATGAATACGAGGGCAGGGGAGTCCCCGAATCGGCTCCCGCCCCGCAGGGAAACGTGAGACGGCCCGGCGCCGTCGTAAGACGAGCAGGTGGATACGTGACGAATCTGATGCCCTCCGCCGCCGGCGACCCCTCCATCGGTGGTGGCCTCGGTGACCAGGTCTACAACCGGCTGCTCGGCGAGCGGATCATCTTCCTCGGCCAGGCGGTCGACGACGACATCGCCAACAAGATCACCGCACAGCTCCTGCTCCTTGCCGCTGACCCCGACAAGGACATCTACCTCTACATCAACAGCCCCGGCGGCTCGATCACGGCCGGCATGGCGATCTACGACACCATGCAGTACATCAAGAACGACGTGGTGACCATCGCCATGGGCCTCGCCGCCTCCATGGGCCAGTTCCTGCTCAGCGCGGGCACGCCCGGCAAGCGCTTCGCGCTGCCGAACGCCGAGATCCTGATCCACCAGCCGTCCGCCGGCCTCGCCGGTTCGGCGTCGGACATCAAGATCCACGCGGAGCGGCTTCTGCACACCAAGAAGCGCATGGCCGAGCTGACGTCCTTCCACACCGGCCAGACCATCGAGCAGATCACCCGCGACTCCGACCGGGACCGCTGGTTCGACGCCGCCGAGGCCAGGGACTACGGCCTCATCGACGAGGTCATCACCACGGCCGCCAACATGCCGGGCGGCGGCGGCACCGGGGCCTGAGGCCCTCCTGCAAGCCCCCAGCCGACCGCCACAGCCCCTAGGAGAGAGACAGTGAACGACTTCCCCGGCAGCGGCCTGTACGACCGCGCACGCGCCGAGAGCACGGTGCCCGTGGCCGAGTCCCGGTACGTGATCCCGCGCTTCGTCGAGCGCACCTCGCAGGGCATCCGCGAGTACGACCCGTACGCGAAGCTCTTCGAAGAGCGCGTGATCTTCCTCGGTGTCCAGATCGACGACGCCTCCGCCAACGACGTCATGGCGCAGCTGCTGTGCCTGGAGTCGATGGACCCCGACCGGGACATCTCGGTCTACATCAACAGCCCCGGCGGTTCCTTCACGGCGCTGACTGCGATCTACGACACCATGCAGTTCGTGAAGCCCGACGTCCAGACGGTCTGCATGGGCCAGGCCGCCTCGGCCGCCGCCATCCTGCTGGCCGCCGGTACGCCGGGCAAGCGCATGGCGCTCCCGAACGCCCGGGTGCTGATCCACCAGCCCTACAGCGAGACCGGCCGCGGCCAGGTGTCCGACCTGGAGATCGCCGCGAACGAGATCCTCCGGATGCGTGCCCAGCTGGAAGACCTGCTGGCCAAGCACTCCACCACGCCGATCGAGAAGATCCGCGAGGACATCGAGCGCGACAAGATCCTCACGGCCGAGGACGCCCTGGCGTACGGCCTGATCGACCAGATCATCTCCACCCGGAAGATGAACAACGCGAGCGTGCGCTGACGGCGGACGCTGTATCGTCTGCCGCTCCTTGGCACGGTTCAGGACGGTGCACGACAACGTGCACGTCAAAGTGAACCGTGCCAAGGGGGGCCCGAACGAGGGGCCCGGCAAGGTACCGTCGGACATAAGGCAGCACCAGGAGCCGCTGGACCTAGGCGTCTCCCAGGCGAAGGGGAAGCACACCGTGGCACGCATCGGTGACGGCGGCGATCTGCTCAAGTGCTCGTTCTGCGGCAAGAGCCAGAAGCAGGTCAAGAAGCTCATCGCAGGTCCCGGTGTATACATCTGCGACGAGTGCATCGATCTCTGCAACGAGATCATCGAGGAGGAGCTGGCCGAGACCAGCGAGGTCCGCTGGGAGGAGCTCCCCAAACCCCGCGAGATCTACGAGTTCCTCGAGGGGTACGTCGTCGGCCAGGAACCGGCCAAGAAAGCCCTCTCGGTCGCGGTGTACAACCACTACAAGCGGGTCCAGGCCGGTGAGAACGGCGGCGCCCAAGGCCGCGACGACGCCATCGAGTTGGCGAAGTCCAACATCCTCCTGCTGGGCCCCACGGGCTCCGGCAAGACCCTCCTCGCCCAGACCCTGGCCCGCATGCTGAACGTCCCGTTCGCCATCGCCGACGCGACTGCGCTGACGGAGGCCGGCTACGTCGGCGAGGACGTCGAGAACATCCTGCTCAAGCTGATCCAGGCGGCCGACTACGACGTCAAGAAGGCCGAGACCGGGATCATCTACATCGACGAGATCGACAAGGTCGCCCGTAAGAGCGAAAACCCGTCGATCACCCGCGATGTCAGCGGCGAGGGCGTGCAGCAGGCCCTGCTGAAGATCCTGGAGGGCACCACCGCCTCGGTCCCGCCCCAGGGCGGCCGCAAGCACCCCCACCAGGAGTTCATCCAGATCGACACGACGAACGTCCTGTTCATCGTGGGCGGCGCCTTCGCGGGCCTGGAGAAGCTCATCGAGTCCCGGGCCGGCGCCAAGGGCATCGGCTTCGGCGCGACGATCCGCTCCAAGCGCGAGCTGGAGGCCAAGGACCAGTTCGAGTCCGTCATGCCCGAGGACCTGGTCAAGTTCGGCATGATCCCCGAGTTCATCGGCCGGCTCCCGGTCATCACCTCGGTCCACAACCTCGACCGCGAGGCACTGCTCCAGATCCTGGTCGAGCCGCGCAACGCGCTCGTCAAGCAGTACGAGCGCCTCTTCGAACTCGACGGTGTGGAGCTGGACTTCGAGCGCGAGGCCCTGGAGGCCATCGCCGACCAGGCCATCCTCCGCCAGACCGGCGCCCGCGGCCTGCGCGCCATCATGGAGGAAGTCCTCCAGGGCGTGATGTACGAGATCCCGTCCCGCAAGGACGTGGCGAGGGTCGTCATCACGGCCGACGTCGTCCACTCGAACGTGAACCCGACGCTGATCCCGCGGGACGCGCGCGGCCGGGGACCGGGCGAGCAGAAGACGGCGTAGCGACACAGACGCACGTACCCGAAGGGGCCCCGGTCAACAGACCGGGGCCCCTTCGTAGTTGAGTCCTTGGCTTCGCAGTCGAGCCTCGGCGTCAGGCCTTGACGCGGATCTCCCCGCGGATCTTCTTCGTCAGGTCGATCGCCACGTCCTTGGTGGTGCTCTTGGTGTTGTCACCGGGAGAGACCATGGCGATCGTGCTGTAGTCGGACCAGACGCAGAACCAGTCGGTCGACTCCTTCTTGGTGAGGCTGTTGGTGCTCTTCGCCGACTGGCACTTCATGAGCGCCCCGTCGAGGTCGGCCTCCTCGGGCTGTCCGATCAGCTCGGCACCGCTGCCGGAGGAGCTGGCGGAGCTGTCCACGATCTGCTTCGTGATGGCGGCGAAGTACGTGTCCAGGGCCTTCTCGGGGTCCGCGATCTTGCCGTAACCGCCCACGACCGTGACGCCCTTGGCGACCAGCAGCTCGGACTGGGGCGGCAACGTGCTCGGGTCGTTCGGGTCGTAGCCGCTGAAGTCGGCCGTCGAGTACTGCACGACGACGGCCTTGCCGTCCTTCATGCCGCTGGTCTCGAGGTACTTGGTGGTCTTCGAGTCGCTGCTCTCGCCGCCGTCGCCGACTCGCTTGTACTCGCTTGCCACGGTCGCCGGAGTCTCCAGCTTGTGCGCGCCGTCGTCCTCCAGGCCGCCCCCGCCGCCGCCGATGACGAAGTACGCCCCCACGCCTATGGCGGCCACGACGGCCACCGCGCCGATGATGATGCCCGTCTTCTTCTTGCCGCCCCCGGCGGCCGGCGGCTGCGGCACCCCGTACGGCGCCTGGCCGTAGGGCGGCTGCTGACCGTACGGCGCCTGCTGCTGGCCGTAGGGGGCCTGCTGGCCGTACGGCTGCTGCTGGGGCGGGACGCCCTGCGGGGGCTGCGGCGGCTGGCCGTAGCCCGGCTGGGCGGGCGGGGTCTGCTGAGGGTACCCGTAGCCGGGCTGGGCGGGCGGGGTCTGCTGAGGGTACCCGTAGCCGGGCTGGGCGGGCGGGGCCTGCGGCGGCTGGCCGTAGGGACCCGGCTGGCCGTAGGGACCCTGCTGACCGTACGGTCCAGGCTGCTGGGGCTGACCGCCGTACGGGCCCGGCTGGTTGTGGCTCATTTCTGGGTTCCCCTCCAGATGCTTATGTGTTCCTGACATCCTGGCGCAGTCACAGGCCACGCAAGGCAGCGGGGGCCCCACCGTTACACAAGAATCGCGTTTCGGGACTGCCCGGTGACACCCCTAAACTGAGTCCGTGACCGAGAACGCTCAGCAGCAGCCACCCGCGCCCGACACCGAACTGCCGACTCAGTACGCGCCGGCCGATGTAGAGGGGCCGCTGTACGAGCGCTGGGTGGAGCGGGGTTACTTCGAGGCGGACGCGAAGAGCGACAAGCCTCCGTACACCGTCGTCATCCCGCCGCCGAACGTCACGGGCTCGCTCCACCTGGGGCACGCCTTCGAGCACACGCTCATCGACACCCTGACCCGCCGCAAGCGGATGCAGGGCTACGAGACGCTGTGGCAGCCCGGCATGGACCACGCCGGTATCGCCACGCAGAACGTCGTCGAGCGCGAGCTGGGCAAGGAGGGCAAGTCCCGGCACGACCTGGGCCGGGAGGCCTTCGTCGAGCGTGTCTGGCAGTGGAAGGCCGAGTCCGGCGGGCAGATCAGCGGACAGATGCGGCGCCTGGGAGACGGCGTCGCCTGGTCGCGTGAGCGGTTCACCATGGACGAGGGCCTGTCCCAGGCCGTCCAGACCATCTTCAAGCGGCTCTACGACGAAGAGCTGATCTACCGCGCCGAGCGCATCATCAACTGGTGCCCGCGCTGTCTGACGGCCATCTCGGACATCGAGGTCGAGTACCAGGACGACGACGGCGAGCTCGTCTCCATGAAGTACGGCGACGGGGACGAGACGATCGTCGTCGCCACGACCCGTGCCGAGACGATGCTCGGCGACACGGCCGTCGCCGTCCACCCCGAGGACGAGCGGTACAAGCACCTGGTCGGCAAGCTCATCAGGCTGCCGCTGACCGACCGTTCCATCCCGGTCGTCGCCGACGAGCACGTCGACCCCGAGTTCGGCACGGGTGCCGTCAAGGTCACCCCGGCCCACGACCCGAACGACTTCGAGATCGGCCAGCGCCACGACCTGCCGGCCATCACGATCATGGACGAGCACGCGGTCATCACCGCCCACGGCCCCTTCCAGGGCCAGGACCGGCTGGAGGCCCGCTCGGCCATCGTCGCCGCGCTGCGCGCCGAGGGCCGGATCGTCGCCGAGAAGCGGCCGTACGTCCACTCGGTCGGCCACTGCTCGCGCTGCAAGACGACCATCGAGCCGCGGCTGTCCATGCAGTGGTGGGTCAAGGTCGGCCCGTTGGCGAAGGCCGCCGGGGACGCCGTCCGCGACGGGCGCGTCAAGATCCATCCGCAGGAGATGGAGAAGCGGTACTTCGACTGGGTCGACAACCTCCACGACTGGTGTATTTCACGCCAGTTGTGGTGGGGACACCGGATCCCGGTCTGGTACGGCCCGGACGGCGAAGTCGTCTGTGTCGGTCCCGACGACGAGGCCCCGACCGGCGAGGGCTGGCGTCAGGACACCGACGTCCTCGACACCTGGTTCTCCTCCGGCCTGTGGCCCTTCTCCACCCTCGGCTGGCCCGAACAGACCGAATCGCTCGCGAAGTTCTACCCGAACTCCGTCCTGGTCACCGGCTACGACATCCTCTTCTTCTGGGTCGCCCGGATGATGATGTTCGGCCTCTACGCGATGGACGGCACCCCGCCGTTCCACACCATCGCCCTGCACGGCATGGTCCGTGACCAGAACGGCAAGAAGATGTCGAAGTCCTTCGGGAACGTCGTCAACCCGCTGGACTGGATGGACAAGTACGGCAGCGACGCACTCCGGTTCACCCTCGCCCGTGGCGCCAACCCCGGTGTCGACGTCCCGATCGGCGAGGACTGGGTCCAGGGTTCCCGCAACTTCGCCAACAAGATCTGGAACGCGACGCGCTTCGCGCTGATGAACGGCGCGACGGTGGACGGCCCGCTGCCGGAGCCGTCGGCGATGTCGGCGACCGATCGGTGGATCCTGTCCCGGCTCAACTCCGTTGTCGCCGAGGTCGACGCGTTCTACGAGGACTACCAGTTCGCGAAGCTCTCCGACGCGCTGTTCCACTTCGCGTGGGACGAGGTGTTCGACTGGTACGTCGAGTTGTCCAAGACCACGTTCGCCGCCGGCGGTTCGGCCGCGGAGGTCAGCAAGCGCGTCCTCGGTGAGGTCCTGGACGTCACGCTGCGCCTCCTCCACCCGGTCGTCCCCTTCGTCACGGAGACGCTGTGGACCACGCTGACCGGTGGCGAGACCCTCGTCATCGCCGAGTGGCCCTCGGACAGCGGCTTCCGCGACCCGGGCGCGGAGAAGGAGATCGCGACCCTCCAGTCCGTCATCACCGAGGTCCGCCGCTTCCGCGCCGACCAGGGCCTGCAGCCGGGGCAGCGCGTCCCGGCCCGCCTGTCCCTCGACGGCACGGCGCTCGCCCCGCACGAGGCGGCCATCCGCCAGCTGCTGCGGCTCCAGCCGGAGGGCGACGCCTTCACCGCCACGGCGACCCTGCCGGTCGGCGGGGCCGAGGTGGCGCTCGACCTGTCCGGCACGATCGACATCGCGGCCGAGCGGAAGCGACTGGCCAAGGACCTCGCCGCCGCGGAGAAGGAGAAGGCGCAGGCGAACGCGAAGCTCGGCAACGAGGCGTTCCTGGCGAAGGCTCCGGACCCGGTCGTGGAGAAGATCCGGACACGGTTGGCGAAGGCGGACGCGGACATCGCCCGGATCGCCGCGCAGCTGGACCGGTTGCCGCAGGCGTAGGCGGTTCGCGTACGCCGGTGAAGGCCCCCGGAGCCGGCTGGCTCCGGGGGCCTTCGGTTGCCGTGGGGCGGGTCGCGCGGCCCGGCGCTGACGGGGTGCCGCCCGCGCCCACCCGTGCCGCCCAGGCGGCACGATTGCCCGCGGACTGACGGCGTCGGCTGCCCGCGGCTGCGCGCCGCCGCGCGAGTGTGACGGCAGCGGGGTCTGGGGGCGCAGCCCCCGGGGCGAGGGTCACCTCTTGTCCGACCGAGTCGGGTGGTGGGTGGGCATAGGCCGGGGGTCTGGGGGCGGAGCCCCCAGGGCAGGCCCCCCGCCGGCCCGCACCCACCCCCCGGCCTCCGTAGACTGGCCCCGTGAGTGACCAGCCGCAGCCCCCGCACGACAGCAGCGACTTCGACGAGATCATGGCGGCCGAGACCGAACGGGACCCGGATCTCGCGGTGATCGAGGCCGGCAGCCGTACCCTGCGCACGCAGGGCGGTTCGCCGCAGGCCGACGTGCCGACGCGCCCGGCGGACCCCGAGGTCGACAAGGCCCTGAGGGAGGTCGAGACGGAGCTCGCCACCCGCTGGGGCGAGACCAAGCTGGAGCCCTCCGTCAGCAGGATCGCCGCGCTGATGGACGTACTGGGCGAGCCGCAGCGGTCGTACCCCTCCATCCACATCACCGGCACCAACGGCAAGACCTCCACCGCCCGCATGATCGAGGCCCTCCTCGGCGCCTTCGACCTGCGCACCGGCCGGTACACGAGCCCCCACGTGCAGTCGATCACCGAGCGCATCAGCCTGGACGGCGCGCCGATCTCCGCCGAGCGGTTCGTGGAGACGTACGAGGACATCAAGCCGTACGTCGAGATGGTCGACGCGCAGCAGGAGTACCGGCTGTCGTTCTTCGAGGTGCTCACGGGGATGGCGTACGCCGCCTTCGCCGACGCTCCCGTCGACGTCGCCGTCGTCGAGGTCGGCATGGGCGGGTCCTGGGACGCCACCAACGTGATCGACGGGGACGTCGCCGTCGTCACCCCCATCGACCTCGACCACACCGACCGGCTCGGCGAGACCGCCGGGGCGATCGCCACCGAGAAGGCCGGCATCGTCAAGCAGGACGCGACGGTCATCCTGGCGCAGCAGCCGGTCGACGCCGCCCAGGTGATGCTGAAGAAGGCCGTCGAGGTCGACGCGACCGTGGCCCGTGAGGGGCTCGAGTTCGGGGTGGTGGCGCGACAGATCGCCGTCGGCGGGCAGTTGCTCACCCTGCGCGGGCTGGGCGGCGAGTACACCGAGGTGTACCTGCCTCTCCACGGCCCCTACCAGGCGCACAACGCGGCCGTCGCCCTCGCCGCCGTCGAGGCGTTCTTCGGCGTCGGCTCGCAGCGGCCCGAGCCGCTCGACATCGACACGGTCCGCAAGGCCTTCGCGACGGTGGCCGCGCCGGGCCGGATGGAGGTCGTCCGGCGGTCGCCGACCGTCGTCCTGGACGCGGCGCACAATCCGGCCGGCGCCCGCGCCACCGCCGAGGCGGTCGGGGAGGCCTTCGACTTCAGCCGGCTGATCGGGATCGTTGGGGCGAGCGGCGACAAGAACGTACGTGGGCTGCTGGAGGCCTTCGAGCCGATCTTCGCCGAGGTCGTCGTCACGCAGAACTCCAGCCACCGCGCGATGGACGCCGACGAACTCGCCGCGATCGCCGTCGAGGTGTTCGGCGACGAGCGGGTGCAGGTCGAGCCGCGGCTGCCGGACGCCCTGGAGGCCGCGATCACGCTGGCCGAGGAGGAGGGCGAGTTCGCGGGCGGCGGTGTGCTCGTCACCGGATCCGTCATCACCGTCGGCGAGGCCCGGCTGCTGCTGGGGAAGGGCTGATACTCCGCATGCGTACGCTCTGTGCTTCGACCCTGATCGGCGAGGTCTTCATCATCGGCTTCGCCGCGCTGGTCGCGATGAAGGATCCCGACCTGTCCATGACCACGGTGTGGACGGTCAGCGGCATCGCCATGTTCCTGTGCCTGCTGCTGTGCGGGATGGTCACCCGCCCCGGCGGCGTCGCCCTCGGCTGGGCCCTGCAGATCGCCCTGATCGCCTCCGGTGTCGTCGTGCCGACGATGTTCTTCCTGGGCGCGATCTTCGCGGCCCTGTGGTGGGCGTCCGTGCACTACGGACGGAAGATCGACGAGGCGAAGGCGAGATTCGCCGCGCAGGCGGGCTCCTCTACACCTGACGCTGCGTAACAAGGGGCCGGACACGCCCTGTAACCTCAGCATCCCGCACAATCCTTGATCCGAAGGAGCCCCGTCGTGAGCCAGCGCACCCTCGTCCTCCTCAAGCCCGACGCCGTCCGTCGTGGCCTGACCGGCGAGATCATCAGCCGTATCGAGCGCAAGGCCGGCTGGCAGATCACCGCGCTGGAACTGCGCACCCTGGACCAGGACACGCTGGAACAGCACTACGGCGAGCACAAGGGCAAGCCCTTCTACGAGCCGCTGGTGGAGTTCATGGCGTCCGGCCCGGTCGTGGCGCTGATCGTCGAGGGCGATCGGGTCATCGAAGGGGTGCGCCAGCTGGCCGGTCCGACGGACCCGATCGCCGCGGCCCCCGGCTCCATCCGCGGTGACTACGGCGTGATCGTGCGCGAGAACCTCATCCACGCCTCCGACTCCGAGGAGTCCGCCGAGCGCGAGGTGAAGATCTTTTTCCCCGGCCGCGCGTAGCGTCCGACACGGCCGAGTGAGAGTCTGGGGGCTTTTGTCCCCAGACTTTTGGCATATGCGTGGCGATCGAGGGAACGAGTGCCCCCGAACGCCCGTCTCCAGAAGCGAACCCGCACAGCATCTGCTGACAATGGCGGAGACCCTCACGCAGTGTTCGCGAAGGCGCGTCTACGATGGAAGCCTTCACGTCACCGCACCCGCTCCGCCGACCTGAAAAGCCCTCAAAAGCTATGGGGAAGGCCAGTCGAATCCTGATGGGGAACTCAATGTCGTTCATCGGCCGTGACATGGCTGTCGACCTCGGGACCGCCAACACGCTGGTGTACGTCAGGGGTCGCGGGATCGTACTCAACGAGCCGTCCGTCGTCGCGATCAACACCAACACCGGTGGCATCCTCGCGGTCGGCGCCGAAGCGAAGAAGATGATCGGGCGCACGCCCGGCAACATCGTTGCCGTGCGTCCGCTGAAGGACGGCGTGATCGCCGACTTCGAGATCACCGAGCGGATGCTGCGCTACTTCATCCTGAAGATCCACAAGCGGCGCTATCTGGCTCGTCCGCGGGTCGTCGTCTGTGTGCCCTCGGGTATCACGGGCGTCGAGCGCCGCGCCGTCATCGAGGCGTCGTCCCAGGCCGGCGCCCGTCAAGTGCACATCATCGAGGAGCCCATGGCGGCCGCCATCGGTTCCGGCCTGCCGGTCCACGAGGCCACGGGCAACATGGTGGTGGACATCGGCGGCGGCACCACGGAGGTCGCGGTCATCTCCCTCGGCGGCATCGTCACCGCCCAGTCCATCCGGGTCGCGGGCGACGAACTGGACAACGCGATCATCCAGCACATCAAGAAGGAGTACTCGCTCCTGCTGGGTGAGCGGACGGCCGAGCAGATCAAGATCACGATCGGTTCGGCGTACGACCTCGACGCTGACGAGCACACCGAAATCCGCGGCCGGGATCTCGTCTCCGGGCTGCCCAAGACCGTCGTCATCTCGGCTGCCGAAGTACGCAAGGCGATCGAGGAGCCCGTCAACGCCATTGTGGACGCCGTGAAGACGACCCTCGACAAGTGCCCGCCGGAGCTGTCCGGCGACATCATGGACCGCGGAATCGTTCTGACCGGTGGCGGTGCGCTGCTGCGCGGCCTGGACGAGCGGCTGCGGCGCGAGACCGGCATGCCGATCCACATCGCCGAGGACCCGCTGGACAGCGTGGCGCTCGGTTCCGGAAAGTGCGTCGAGGAGTTCGAGGCGTTGCAGCAGGTGCTGGACGCCCAGCCGCGCAGATGAATCAACTCTTCGATTCCGCCGTACGAGATGATCTCCTCTCGTACGGCGGATCGTTGATATCGAGGCATAGGCTCGCCCATAAGCGCCGCACACAAATGCGCCCATATACGTAAACACTGCACACGAATTCCTATGAGGAAGGGCACGGCCGCCGCACGTGAGGGACACACGAGAGAGCCGGCTGCTCCTGGTGCTGCTGGTCGCCGTCGCGTTCGCGCTGATCACGGTGGACATCCGCGGCGGGGAGGACTCACCGGTCGACGGTGCCCGCCAGGCCGCGGCCACGGTCTTCGGCCCGATCGAGAACGGTGTGTCGGCCGCGGTCGACCCGGTCGGCAACGCCGTATCGGCCATCCGTGACTCCGGCGAACGGCACGACCGGCTCGCCGAGTTGGAGAAGGAGAACGCGGCCCTCGAGGCGAAGCTCGGCAGCGACGACCGCAACCGCAGCCGCCTCGGCCAGCTCGACAAGATGCTGAAGCTCTCCGGCGCCGGCCAGTACGGCATCAAGGGTGCCCAGGTCATCGCGATAGGAGCGGCCCAGGGCTTCTCCTGGACCATCACCATCGACGTCGGCGCCAACGACGGCATCACGCGCGACATGACCGTCCTGAACGGGGACGGGCTGGTGGGGCGCGTGACGACCGTCGGCCCCAACACCGCCACCGTGCTGCTCGCCAACGACCCCGACTTCACCGTCGGCACCCGCATGGAGGCCGGCGACGAACTCGGCTTCGCCTCCGGGCAGGGCGACCGCCCGCTGCGCGTCGAACTCCTCAACGGCAAGGCCGAGGTCAAGACCGGCGACCGACTGGTCACCTTCGGCTCGCAGGCCGACAAGCCCTTCGTACCCGGTGTACCGGTCGGCGTGGTCGCCCGCGTCGACCCCTCCGCCGGCGACCTCACCCGCACCCTCTACGTCACGCCGTACGTCAGCTTCACCAAGCTCGACATCGTCGGCGTCGTCGTCGAGGCCCCCAAGAAGGACCCGCGCGACACGGTGCTGCCCGCCAAGCCCAAGCCGACCCCCACGCCGACCGTGACGGTGACCGTCACCCCGTCCGCGAACGCGCCGGTCGACGGCCAGATCCAAGAAGAGCAGTAGGAGCTGTAGCCCATGCGCGTCAACCGGATCCTGCTGTCCACCTCCCTGGTCGTCGTCGCCCTGGTCCTCCAGGTGAGCGTCCTCGCCCGCCTCCACCTCCCGGGCGCCGTCCCCGACCTGCTGCTCCTCACCGTCCTGGGCCTCGCCATGGTGTACGGCCATGTCGGCGGCGCCCTCGTCGGCTTCGGCGCCGGCCTGCTCGCCGACCTCGCCCCGCCCGCCGACCACGCGGCCGGCCGCTACGCCCTCGTGCTGTGCGTCATCGGCTACCTCGCGGGCCTGGCGAAACCGGAGAACGGCCGGCTGAAATCGGCCACCGGCCCCATGGCCGTCGTGGTCGCCGCCGCCGTCGGCACCACCCTGCTGTACGCCGGTGTCGGCGCCCTCGTCGGTGACACCGCCGCCCGCCATGTCGGCCTCGGCAGCCTGCTGTTCACGGCCGCGCTGTACGACCTGCTGCTCGCCCCGTTCGTCGTCCCCGGCATCATGGCGCTGGCCCGGCGCGCGGAGCACGACCCCCTCGCGGACACCAACTCCGCCGCCAAGGCCGCCGACATCTCCTCCGGCTGGCTCTCCTCGGGCACCGGCCTGCGGATCGGCGGCCAGCGCAACGGCTTCGGTGGGCTGAAGGTGAAGGCCGCCCGGGCGCGCACGGCGCGGGCCGGCCGCATCAAGGGGGTCAAGCGGCTGTGAACCCGTACGAGTTCACCCGAACGGGGTCGTTCCGGCGGAACGTGGCCTCACAGGCCCGTCGTTCATCATTCGTACGCGCACACACGTCCGCACACACGTCCGCACACTGAGAGGGGGAGGCAGCCGCAGTGACCAACATCCCCGAGACCGGCCGGACCCCACGGGTCCAGATCCGGCTCGTCGTCATCCAGATCCTCGTCCTCTCCCTGCTCGGCACCCTCGGCGGTCGCCTGTGGTACCTCCAGATCCGCGAGGGCGACGAATACGCCAAGGAGGCGTCCGGCAACCACGTCCAGCAGGTCGTCGAGCCCGCCGTACGCGGCTCGATCCTGGACGCGCGCGGAGTACCCCTCGCGGACAACGAGACCCGGCTGGTGGTCTCCGCCTCCCGCACCGACCTGCTGAAGATGAAGGACGACGGCAAGGCCGTCCTCACCAAGCTGGCCGCCGTGCTGGGCATGACGCCCCAGGAGGTCATGGAGAAGGTCCGGCTGTGCGACTCCAAGACGCCGCAGCCCTGCTGGAACGGCTCGCCGTACCAGCCGATCCCCATCACCGACGAGGCCACCGCCAAGCAGGCCCTGCAGATCCGCGAGCGCGCCGAGGACTTCCCCGGCATCACCGCCGAGCCCGAGGCCGTGCGCCGCTACGCCGCCCCTGGCAAGGCCAACACCGCCCAGGTCCTCGGCTACCTCTCGCCCGTCACCGACGACGAGATCACCAAGGCGCAGGACAGCGACTCGCCCTACCTGCGCTCCGACCAGGTCGGCCGCAGCGGCCTGGAGCGCGAGTACGACAAGGAACTGCGCGGCAAGGCCGGCGTCACCCGCTACGAGGTCGACAACCTCGGCCGCGTCATCGGCGAGGCCGAGGCCGACCCCGCCCAGCCCGGCTCCAACCTCGTCACCAGCATCGACGCCCGCGTCCAGCGGGTCGCCGAATACGAGCTGAACCAGGCCATGAAGGAAGCCCGCAAGACGTACGACAAGAACACCGGCGAGAACTACAAGGCGGACTCCGGTGCGGTCGTGGTGATGGAGGCCAAGACCGGCCGTGTGGTCTCCATGGCGTCCAACCCGTCGTACGACCCGAACGCCTGGGTCGGCGGCATCTCCGCCAAGGACTACGCCAAGCTCACCGGCAAGAACTCCAACTACCCGCTGCTGAACCGCGCGATCCAGGGCCAGTCGGCGCCCGGCTCCATCTTCAAGGTGGTCCCGACGGCCGCCGCGATCAACGCCGGCTACTCCTTCAACGGCCCCTACCAGTGCTCCAGCTCGTACTCGATCGGCGGCCAGGTCTTCAAGAACTTCGAGTCCAAGGGGTACGGCCCGATCAGCCTCGGCCGCGCCCTGGAGGTCTCCTGCGACACCGTCTTCTACCGCCTCTCCCACCAGGAGTGGCAGAAGGACGGCGGGAACAAGCCCAAGAAGAACCCCGGCGACTGGTTCTACAAGACCGCCCACCAGTTCGGCCTCGGCAAGGAGACCGGCATCGACCTCCCGAACGAGGTCACCGGCCGCATCCCCGACCGCCAGTGGAAGCAGAGCTACTGGAAGGCCAACAAGGACGCCTGGTGTAAGTACGGCAAGAAGGGCGGCACGTACGCCGAGCAGATCGCGTACGAGAACTGCCTCGAAGGCAACAAGATGCGCGCCGGTGACTCCGTCAACTACTCCATCGGCCAGGGCGACACCCTCGTCACGCCGATACAGATGGCGGCGATCTACGGTGCGATCGCCAACGGCGGCACTCTCTACGAGCCGACCGTCGGCAAGGCGATCGTCGGCGCCGACGGCAAGAGCGTCCAGGAGATCGAGCCGACGGCGCACGGCAAGCTGCCGATGTCGGAGAAGACCCGCGTCGAGATAGACGATGCCCTCGCGGGTGTCGCGACCCGCGGTACGGCCGCCTGGCGGTTCGGCGGCTGGCCGCAGGACGAGATCCCGATGCACGCCAAGACGGGTACGGCCGAGGTCTACGGCAAGCAGACCACCTCCTGGTTCGCCACGTACACCAAGGACTACACGGTCATCATGACCATCTCCCAGGGTGGTACGGGCTCCGGCGCCTCGGGCCCCGCCGTGCGCAAGATCTACAACGCGCTGTACGGCGTCTCGGAGGACGGCACGATCAACCCCAAGAACGCGCTGCTGCCCACCCCGCAGAAGAGCCTCCCGAAGATCAAGGCGGACGGTTCGATCACCTCCCCGAAGGTCTCCAAGGACCCGGCCAAGGACCAGCAGATCAGCCAGAAGGGCACGGAGGAGCCGGACGTACAGCAGCTGGCGGCCACGGTGGCGACGGCCACCACGGGCAACCGGAACGCACGTCGGCGACGGCGGGCCAGAGGAAGCCGGAGGACGCTCGCATGACCGGAGTGAACAGCTTCCAGGTCTCCGGCTACGGGCCCGAACGCGCGGGCTGGACCCGCCTGCTCGCCCGCGACTCGCTGGCCCGCCGGCTGGACTGGCCGATACTGCTGGCGGCACTGGCCCTCTCGGGCATCGGTGCGATCCTCGTCTTCTCGGCGACCCGCAACCGCACCGAGATCAACCAGGGCGACCCGTACTACTTCCTGCTCCGGCACATCCTGAACACCGGCATCGGGTTCGCCCTGATGATCGGCACGGTCTGGCTCGGCCACCGCACCCTGCGCACGGCCGTGCCGCTCCTGTACGGCCTCTCGGTGTTCCTGATCCTGATGGTGCTCACCCCGCTCGGCTCGACGGTCAACGGCGCGCACTCCTGGATCGTGCTCGGCGGCGGCTTCTCGCTCCAGCCCTCGGAGTTCGTGAAGATCACGATCATCCTGGGCATGGCGATGCTGCTGGCGGCCCGCGTGGACGCGGGCGACAAGGCGTACCCCGACCATCGGACCGTGCTCCAGGCCCTCGGCCTGGCCGCCGTACCGATGCTCGTCGTGATGCTGATGCCCGACCTCGGGTCGGTCATGGTCATGGTCATCATCGTGCTGGGGGTGCTGCTCGCCTCCGGCGCGTCGAACCGGTGGGTGTTCGGGCTGCTGGGCGCGGGAGCGGCCGGCGCGATCGCCGGCTGGCAGCTGCACATCCTGGACGAATACCAGATCGCCCGCTTCGCCGCCTTCGCCAACCCCAGCCTCGACCCGGCCGGCGTCGGCTACAACACCAACCAGGCCCGCATCGCGATCGGTTCGGGCGGTCTGACCGGCTCGGGCCTCTTCCACGGCTCGCAGACCACGGGCCAGTTCGTGCCGGAGCAGCAGACCGACTTCGTGTTCACGGTCGCGGGGGAGGAGTTGGGCTTCCTCGGCGGTGGCCTGATCATCGTCCTGCTGGGTGTGGTGCTGTGGCGCGCCTGCCGCATCGCCCGCGAGACGACCGAGCTGTACGGCACGATCGTCGCCGCCGGCATCGTGGCCTGGTTCGCCTTCCAGGCCTTCGAGAACATCGGCATGACCCTCGGCATCATGCCGGTCACGGGCCTGCCGCTGCCGTTCGTGTCGTACGGCGGATCGTCGATGTTCTCGGTGTGGGTGGCGGTGGGGCTGCTGCAGTCGATCCGGGTGCAACGGCCCATGTCGGCATAGACGGCAGGTGGCCCCTGGGTGGACGGCAGGTGCCCTCTGTCGTACCCGCTGCACTGCGACTAGATTCAGGTCATGGCGGAGACGAAACGCGAGATCGAGCGCAAGTACGAATCCGATGACAGCGGGCTGCCCGATCTGACCGGCGTCGCCGGGGTCGAGACCGTCCTCGACAAGGGCGTCGCGGAACTGGACGCCACCTACTACGACACCGCCGACGAACGCCTCGCCGCCTCCTCGATCACTCTGCGCCGCCGCACCGGCGGCTCCGACGCGGGCTGGCACCTGAAGGTGCCCGTCGCCCCGGGCGTGCGTGACGAGATCCGGGCCCCGCTCTCCGACACCCTCCCCGACGAGCTCGCCGGGCTGGTCCGCTCCCGGGTCCGCGACACCGAGCTGCTGCCCGTGGTCCGGCTGCGCTCGGCCCGGGACGTCCGCGAACTCCTCGACACCGAGGGGCGGCTGCTCGCCGAGGTCAGCGTGGACGCCGTCCACGCCGAGCGGCTGACCGGGGGCGCCGGCGTCGCCCAGTGGACCGAGATCGAGGTGGAGCTCGCCGACGGCGGCGACCCGGACTTCCTCGACAAGGTGGAGAAGCGGCTGCGCAAGGCGGGCGTACGGCCGTCCGGCTCCTCCTCGAAGCTGGCTCGGGCCCTCGCCGAGACGGCCTCCGGGAAGAAGCGCCGGGCCGGGTCTCCCAAGGACCCCGTGACCGCCGGTGACCATGTCCTGGCGTACGTCCGCGCCCAGCGGGACGCGATCGTCGAGCTCGACCCGGCCGTACGCCAGGACGTCGAGGACTCGGTGCACAGCATGCGGGTCGCCACCCGCCGGATGCGCAGCACCTTCAAGTCGTACGCCAGGGTCCTCGACCGGACCGTCACCGACCCGATCGGCGAGGAACTGAAGTGGCTGGCCGGTGAGCTGGGGGTGGACCGCGACCACGAGGTGCTCACCGAACGGCTGACGGCGGCCCTCGACGACGTGCCCGGCACGCTGGTCTCGGGCCCGGTCGCCGAGCGGCTGGGCCGGTGGGCGAGCGTCGAGCAGGGAGGGGCGCGCGGCCGGCTGATCGGCGTCCTGGACTCCGCCCGGTACCTCGTCCTGCTCGACACCCTGGACGCGCTGATCGCCGCCCCGCCGCTGCTGAAGGCGGCCGGGAAACAGCCGGGCAAGGTGATCGCCAAGGCCGTGAAGAAGGACTTCGGCAAGGTCACCGGGCTCGTCGAACAGGCGCTGGAGCTGTCGCCCGGACCCGACCGGGACCTCGCCGTGCACGAGGCCCGCAAGAAGACCAAGCGCACCCGCTACTCGGCGGAGGCGGCCAAGCCCGCCCTCGGCGAGCCGGCCAAGGCCCTGGTCAGGTCCATGAAGTCTCTGCAGGGCCTGCTCGGCGACCACCAGGACAGCGTGATGGCCCGGCAGACCCTGCGTGAGCTGTCCGCCGTCGCGCACGCGGCCGGCGAGAGCGCCTTCACGTACGGGCTGCTCTACGGGCGCGAGGAGCGGCGGGCGGCGGCCGTGGAGGCCGGGCTGCCCGGGTTCTGGGCGGGGATCAAGGACGGGGTGGCGGAGCTCTGAGTTTCCGGGCGTACGAGGGGTGGTCGCGATCGCGTTAGGCTAGATGGTCACCCCTGTCAGTTCAGCCCAGCTCACGAAGGTTCGCGACATGCCTGCCGAATTCGCTGCGTCGGTCTTCCCGCAGCTCGAAGCTCTGCTCCCGCATGTGCAGAAGCCGATCCAGTACGTCGGCGGGGAGCTCAACTCCACTGTCAAGCCGTGGGAGTCGACGGACGTCCGCTGGGCGCTGATGTACCCGGACGCGTACGAGGTCGGTCTGCCCAACCAGGGCGTCATGATCCTCTACGAGGTGCTGAACGAGCAGGAGGGCGTCCTCGCCGAGCGCACCTACAGCGTGTGGCCGGACCTCGAGGCGCTGATGCGGGAGCACGACGTCCCGCAGTTCACGGTGGACAGCCACCGCCCGGTCCGCGCCTTCGACGTGTTCGGGCTGAGCTTCTCCACGGAGCTGGGCTACACGAACATGCTGACGGCGCTGGATCTGGCCGGGATCCCCCTGGAATCCAGGGACCGCACGATCGACGACCCGATCGTGTTGGCCGGCGGCCACGCCGCCTTCAACCCCGAGCCGATCGCCGACTTCGTCGACGCGGTGATCATCGGCGACGGCGAGCAGGCCGTGCTGGACATGACCCGGATCATCCGGGAGTGGAAGGCGCAGGGGCAGCCGGGCGGCCGCGAGGAGGTCCTCTTCCGCCTCGCGAAGACGGGCTCGGTGTACATCCCGGCCTTCTACGACGTCGAGTACCTCGCGGACGGCCGTATCGCCCGGGTCGTACCGAACAAGTCCGGTGTCCCGTGGCGCGTCTCCAAGCACACGGTGATGGACCTGGACGAGTGGCCGTACCCCAAGCAGCCCCTGGTCCCGCTCGCCGAGACGGTCCACGAGCGCATGTCGGTGGAGATCTTCCGCGGCTGCACGCGCGGCTGCCGTTTCTGCCAGGCGGGCATGATCACGCGGCCGGTGCGTGAGCGGTCGATCACCGGCATCGGCGACATGGTCGAGAAGGGCCTGAAGGCGACCGGCTTCGAGGAGGTCGGCCTGCTGTCCCTGTCCTCGGCGGACCACTCGGAGATCGGCGACATCGCGAAGGGCCTCGCGGACCGCTACGAGGAGGACAAGATCGGCCTGTCCCTCCCGTCGACCCGCGTGGACGCGTTCAACGTCGACCTGGCGAACGAGCTGACGCGCAACGGCCGCCGGTCCGGCCTCACCTTCGCCCCCGAGGGCGGCTCCGAGCGCATGCGCAAGGTCATCAACAAGATGGTCTCGGAAGAGGACCTGATCCGCACGGTCGCCACCGCCTACGGCAACGGCTGGCGCCAGGTGAAGCTGTACTTCATGTGCGGCCTGCCGACGGAGACCGACGAGGACGTCCTCCAGATCGCCGACATGGCGATGAGCGTGATCCAGAAGGGCCGCGAGGTCTCCGGCCAGAACGACATCCGCTGCACGGTGTCGATCGGCGGCTTCGTCCCCAAGCCCCACACCCCGTTCCAATGGGCCCCGCAGCTGTCCGCGGAGGAGACGGACGCCCGTCTCGGAAAGCTCCGCGACAAGATCCGCGCCGACAAGAAGTACGGCCGCTCGATCGGCTTCCGCTACCACGACGGCAAGCCCGGCATCGTGGAAGGCCTCCTCTCGAGGGGCGACCGCCGCATCGGCGCGGTCATCCGCGCGGTCTACGAGGACGGCGGCCGCTTCGACGGCTGGCGCGAGCACTTCTCCTACGACCGCTGGATGCGGTGCGCGGAGAAGGCTCTCGTCCCCTTCGGCGTGGACGTCGACTGGTACACCACCCGCGAGCGCACCTACGAGGAGGTCCTCCCCTGGGACCACCTCGACTCCGGCCTCGACAAGGACTGGCTCTGGGAGGACTGGCAGGACTCGCTCGACGAGACCGAGGTCGAGGACTGCCGGTGGACGCCGTGCTTCGACTGCGGGGTGTGTCCGCAGATGGACACGCAGATTCAGATCGGCCCGACCGGCAAGAAGCTGCTGCCCCTGACGGTCAAGAACGGTGCGCCGGCGCCCACCGGGCACTCGCACTGACGGCGAGCGAAGTTCAGCCGCCGCCCGAGCCCGAGCCCGGGCCGTAGAGCGCGGCGATGTCCTTCGACGTCGTCCACCGGCTGTAGGTGGGCGACTGGGGCCAGCCCTCGGGGGAGTCCTGCCATTCCTCCTGGCGGCCGTACGGCAGGAGGTCGATCAGCGGGAAGGTGTGGCTGAGCTGCTCGGTACCCCGGCCGTTCGTGTGCCAGGTGCGGTAGACGGTGTCGCCGTCGCGCAGGAACACGTTGACCGCGAATCCTCCGTCGGGCGGTGCGCCGACGTCGGTCCCGAACGAGCTGTTCGCGGTCGAGTACCACGTCATCCGGTTGCCGACCCGTTCCTTGTAGGTGAGTGCCTCGTCGATCGGGCCCTGGGTGACGATGACGAATCGCGCGTCGTAGTTGTCCAGGAACTCCAGGCGGGTGTAGTGCGAGGTGAATCCCGTGCAGCCTGGGCACTGCCATTCCTTGTCGGCGAACCACATGTGGTTGTAGACGATCAGCTGCCTCTTGCCTTCGAAGACGTCCGCCAGCCGAACGGGGCCGTCTTCGCCCTCCAGGGTGTAGTCGGGCATCTCGACCATCGGCAGACGACGACGCTCGGCGGCGATGGCGTCGAGCTCCCGCGTCGCGGCCTTCTCCCGGGCACGGAGGGCTTCGAGCCGGCGCTCCCAGGTTGCGGTGTCGACGACGGGTGGTAGTGCGTGGGTGGTCATGGTCCCTCACAGACTCGTGCGCAGCTTTCGCTTGTGCAGGGACAGACCCCACCCGGCTCCGGAACTCATCGGTCGGCAGCCGGCGGTTGCCGCCGGTGTCGTGCACCGGCGGCGGCCGACGATCGGGTGTTGACGATCGGGTGCTACTGGTTGGCGGCGAAGCGCATCAGGGCGAGTTGGTCGCCCTGTTTGATCTTTCCCGTGGTGTTGATCACCTGGAGCTTCCAGGTGGTGCCGGAGCGTACGGCCTTGGCGACGGCGCAGCCGTTGTCCTGGGTGAGCATGCTGGGCCAGATGTCGGCGACCTGCTGGGTGCTGCCGCCGGTGGCGTCGTAGACCTTGAAGCTGATGTTGCGTGCCTTCTGGAAGGAGCTGCCCTTCTTGTAGGCGGCGGCGACGAAGACGATCGAGGTGATGTGGGGCGGGAGCTTCGCGAACTCGACCGTGACGGTCTCGTCGTCGCCGTCTCCGTGGCCGGTCTGGTTGTCGCCGCTGTGCAGCAGGGAGCCGTTGCCGATGGGGTCGAGGGAGTCGATGCCCGCCAGGCGGACCGGGTCCCCGTCGTGCATGGCGATGGCGATGAGGTCGAGGTCGGTGCCGGTCTTCCGGCGGAGTTTGCCCAGCACTCCGCCGCTGGCGCCGGCGGTGGGGTCCCAGGACACCCCGATGGACAGATGGGTCACCCCGTCGAGATCCGCGGGGCCGTCTTCCTTCGTGAGCGTAATCATGCGCTCATACTGCCTGGGCTTTCGCCGAGGTCCCAGAACAGGCCCGCCATGACGGCCAGAGACTCTCGGGCCACCGAGCCCAGCAGGTGTTCGTCCGGGGCGTGCTGGGCGCAGGACGGGTGGGAGTGGGGGACCCAGACGGTGGGGAGGCCCAGGATGTCGGCGAAGGCGTCGTTGGGGAGGGTGCCGCCGAGGTTGGGGAGGACGGCCGGGGTCTTGCCGGTGGTGCGGTGGAGGGAGGCCGTGGCCCAGTGGACCCAGGGGGAGTCGGGGCTGAGGCGGGTGGCGGGGACCGCCTGGAGGAGTTCGACCTCGACGAAGGGGAGGGCATGGGCGTCGAGGTGGGTGCGGACCGTCTCCGCCAGCTTCTGCCAGTCCGTGCCCACGACGAAACGGAGCTGGACGTCCGCGTGGGCCGTGCCCGGAATCGCGCCGACCGGCTTGGCGGGGTCTCCCGCGGACAGGGCGAGGACTTCGAGGGTGTTCCAGGCGAAGACACGCTCGGCCGGGGTGAGGCCCGGCTCGCCCCAGTCCGCGTCGACCGCGGGGTCGTCCTCGCCGCCGCCGACCGTGAGGTCCGCGAGGGCCGCCTTGACCGGCTCGGGGATCGCGGGCGGTCGTAGGCCTTCGACGAGGATGCGGCCCCGGGCGTCGACCATGGTGGCCAGGGCGGCGGCCAGCACGGTGGCCGGGTTGCGCAGGGCGCCGCCCCAGTTGCCCGAGTGGTGGGCGCCGGCGCGCAGCGGCACGCTCAGGCGGAGGTTGGCGGCGCCGCGGGAGCCGAGGAACAGGGTCGGGCGGTCGGCGGCGAGGCGGGGGCCGTCGGAGGCGATCAGGACGTCGGCGGCGAGGTCGTCCTTGAAGCGGCGGCAGAACTCGTGCAGGCCGGGGGAGCCGGACTCCTCGCCCGTCTCCAGCAGCAGCTTGAGGTTGAAGCCCAGGGTGCCGCCTCGCGCGGCCATGACCTGTTCCAGCGCGGCCAGGTTGACGGTGTGCTGGCCCTTGTTGTCGGCGGTGCCGCGGCCGTAGAGGCGGTCGCCCTCGACGACGAGGTGCCAGGGGGACAGGCCCGTACGCCAGTGGTCGTCCTGGCCGGGGACGACGTCGGCGTGGCCGTAGACCAGGACGGTCGGCAGCTCGTCGGACTCGTGGCGGTGGGCGAGGAGGAAGGGGCCGGCGGTCGGTACCGGGTTGTCGATGATGCGGGTGGTCGCGCCCAGGCGGCGTGCGGCCGGGGCGAGTTCGTCGGTGAGGTACGCGCGCAGCTTCGTGGTGTCGGCGGGCGGCCGGCTCTCCGTCGGGTACGCGACTCTGCGGCTGAGGTCGGCGAGGAAGGCCCCGGAGTCGAAGTAGGCGGTCGCCCGGTCGATGGCGGTGTCCCGTGTCGTCATGCTGCTCCGTTCTCGGGCTTGTCGTGTGCGGCCAGGCGGCCGTCCTCGCGGTCCAGCCAGTGCCGCCGCAGGGCGTCCAGTACGACGGAGACGTCGAAGGAGGTCACCCCGGGCAGGTCGGCCAGGTCCCGGGTGAGGAACTCGGTGAGGCCGTCCTCGTCGCGGAAGACGCCGTGGTGGACGACGCAGGAGGTGCCCGCGGTGGTGGACACGTACCGGGCCGAGGGGTGCCGGGCGAGTGCGAGGGCCACATCCCGCATCGCGCTCGGCGCCACTGTCAGGGGGATCACGACCTCCAGGGCGTAGCCGAGCAGCCCCGGTTCGATCTCCACCCGGGGGCGGACCAGGCCGCGCTGGAGCAGGGACTGGGTGGTGCGGTAGGCGGTGGACTGTCCGATGCCGAGCTCTCTGGACACCTGGGCGGCGGTCATCCGGCCGTCGGCGGCGAGCAGGCGCAGCGTGCGCAGTTCGTCGTAGGTGAGGGTGCCGTGGCGGCCCGGGCTGCTCACGGCCTCGTCCTGTGCCGCGTGTTCGGTGAGCCGTCGTAGCTGGTCCGGGTCCAGGCGGGGCAGGCGCCAGGAGTCGGACTTGGTGGCGGAGGAGAGGACCAGTTCGGAGCGGACCGCGCGCACGCCGGGGGTGGCCGGGATGGTCCGGGTCAGCAGGTCGCGGGTGCGGTCGCGGCGGGACGGCTGGACGGTGCAGTAGACGTCCGCCTGTCCCGCGGTGACCGCGACGTGGCTCGCCTCGGGCAGGTCGGCGAGCCGGCGGGCGACCTCCGCGGCCCGCCCGGGCTCGGCCGTCACCCACACGTGCCAGGGATTGCCCTCGCCCGAGACCGACCAGGCCTGCTGGCCGATCACCCGCAGCAGCCGGTCGGACTCCAGCCGGGTCAGCCGGCGTCCCGCGGTGCTCGCCGAGACGCCCAGCACCTCCGCCAGCAGGCTCAGCGGGGCCCGCGGGGCGTACTGGAGCGCGGCGACCAGGTCGAGATCGTCGTCGTCCAGAGTGTCCATGTCGTCCATCCATCCATAGAACGAATCCGTCAACCAGCGGCTTCACGAGAACGATACGAGCGCAACAAGCTTTTTACTTGCACGATCTCACCGAACGGGTCGTCAATGGGGAGGTGACCGCCACTTCCTCCCCGCCGTCCCCCGCCCCTTCGAAGCAGCTGACCCGACTGCTCTCCGTGCTCATGCGCATCGAGCGCATGGGCAACAAACTGCCCCACCCCTTCTGGCTGTTCGGGGTGCTCAGCGTCGTCCTCGCGCTGGCCAGCTGGGCGCTGTCCGCGGCCGGGGCCTCCGCGCTGAACCCCGCCACCGACAAGACCGTGGCCGTGCAGAGCCTCGTCTCGGGCGCCGGCCTGCAGATGATGATCAACGACGCGGTCACCAACTACGCCACGTTCCCGCCGCTCGGCACGATCCTCGTGGTCATGCTGGGCGTGGCCGTCGCCGACCGCTCCGGGCTGCTCTCCGCGATGCTCAGAGCCGCGGTCGCCCGGGTCCCGGCCCGCTGGCTGACGTTCACGCTGTCGTTCACCGCGATGGTGGCGCACGTCGCGTCCGATGCCGCGTACGTCGTCCTGGTCCCGCTCGGCGCGATGGCGTTCCGGGCCGTGGGGCGCAGCCCGATGCTGGGCGCCGTGGTGGCGTTCGTGTCGGTGTCCGCCGGGTACGACGCGAGCCCGCTGGTCACCCCGACGGACGCGATTCTCGCCGGGCTCACCACCGCGGCCGCGCAGACCGTCGACCCGGGCTATGTGGTCACCCCGCTGTCCAACTACTTCTTCTCCATCGGGTCCTCGGTGGTCCTGGCCCTCGTCGTCACCGTCGTCACCGAGAAGGTCATCGCCCGTCGGGTGGCGGCGATGCCGGAGGAGGACGAGCCGGAGCCCGAGTCGGGACCGGCCGGCGAGGCGGACACGCTGACCCTGCGCGACGAGGAGCGGCGCGGACTGCGCCACGCGGGCCTCGTGCTCCTGGTCTACGCGGCGCTGATCGTGGCGGCGATGATCCCCTCCGGATCGCCGCTCAGGGGCGAGGGCGGCAGCATCGTGCAGTCGCCGGTGCTCACCGGCATCGCGGTCGTCCTGGCGGTGGCGTTCCTGATCGTCGGCGCCGTGTACGGGCGGGCCGTGGGTACCGTGCGCACCGGCCGGGACATCCCCGACCACATGGCCAAGGGGCTGCGCGAGATGGCGCCGATCCTGGTGCTGTTCTTCGCGATCTCCCAGTTCCTCGCCTACTTCAAGTGGACCGGAGTCGGCGAGGTCCTGGCGATCAACGGCGCCGACCTGCTCAAGACGGCCGGAATCACCGGACCCTTGGCCTTCCTGGGCATCCTGCTCGTGTGCACGGTGATCAACCTGCTGGTCACCAGCGGCTCCGCCCAATGGGCCCTGGTCGGCCCGGTGTTCGTGCCGATGTTCATGCTCCTCGACATCCCGCCGGAGGTGACCCAGGCGGTCTACCGGATCGCCGACTCGTGCACCAACGCGGCCACCCCCATGAGCGCCTACTTCGTGATGACCCTGGGCATCGTCCAGCGCTACCGCCGCTCGGCCGGCATCGGCACGCTGCTGTCCCTGACCCTGCCGCTGTGCCTGACCATGCTGGCGACCTGGACGCTGCTGTTCTACGCCTGGTGGGCGCTGGGAATCCCGCTCGGGCCGGGGGTGCCCGTCCGCTGACCGCCGCCGCCGCCGCCGACGACGACGAACGACGACGTACGTACGTAGGAGGAGAACTGCCTGTGTCCCCCCACCGCATCGAGTCCCTCGCCCGCACCGCCCTGCCCGAGATGACCGACGACCTGCGGATGCTGGTCGAACACGAAACACCCAGCGACGACAAGGAGTTGCTGAACGCCGGTCTCACGGCCGTGGAGGGGTGGGCGTACGAACGGCTCGGGCCGCCCGACGAGGCGCGGCGCCACGACGGCGGCCCGCACGGCGACATGCTGGAACTGCTGTACCGCGGCACCTCGCCCGCGACGGTGCTGGTGCTGTGCCACTACGACACGGTGTGGCCGGCCGGCACCCTCGCAAAGTGGCCGTTCCACGTCGCCGAGGACGGCCGGGCGAGCGGGCCGGGCGTCTTCGACATGAAGTGCGGCCTGATGCAGGCGGTGTGGGCGTTGCGCCTGCTGCGCGAACTGGACCTGCCGCGCCCCGCGGTACGGCTGTTCCTCAACGGCGACGAGGAGATCGGCAGCCCCGCCTCCCGCCCGCACGTCGAGCGGCTGAGCGAGGACACGGTGGCCACGCTGGTGTGCGAGGCGGCGGCCGGGCCCGAGGGGGCGCTGAAGACGGCCCGCAAGGGCGGCGGCATCTTCGAGCTGACGGTGGACGGGGTGGAGTCGCACGCCGGCCTCGACCCGGAACGGGGCGCGAGCGCCGTGCACGCCCTCGCCGAACTCGTCCCCCGGATCGTCGCGCTGGGCTCGCCGGAGCTGGGCACCACGGTCAACGTCGGGGTGATCAGCGGGGGTACGGCACGCAACGTCGTGGCCGGGCAGGCCCACTGCGGCATCGACGTACGGATCGCCGTGCCCGCCGAGGCGGACCGGGTCGACACCGCGCTGGCCGCCCTGCGGCCCACCGACACGCGGGTCAGGGCCACCCTCACCGGCGGCTGGAACCGCCCGCCGATGGTGCCGGGCCCGGCCTCCGAGCTCCTCTTCAAGCAGGCGCAGACGATCGCCGCCGACCTGGGCTGGACGGCCCGGGAGACCTCCGTCGGCGGAGCGAGCGACGGCAACTTCGTCGCGGCCCTCGGCCGCCCCGTCCTCGACGGCCTCGGCGGCGTGGGGGACGGCGCGCACGCCCGCCACGAGCACGTCCTGCTCGCCCACATCCCTGCGCGTACGGCACTGATCGCGGGGCTGCTGACGGCCTGCGCGACGAGGTGACCGAGGCCGACGGTGGAGAGTCCGAGGACAGGAGAGGTGGAAAGTCGCAGGTAGTGCATCCGGACGGGCAGCTGATGCGTCTCCTTCGGTATGGATCTGGAGAAGCCGTCACCGCAGCCGCAGCCGCAGCCGCAGCCGCAGCCGCAGCACCCCGAGGGGTGTCTCGCTGTCGCGATCCGCATTCCGGTGCGGATCGTCGTGCTCGTGCTGGTCGTGCCCGTGCGGATGCTGTGGGACGCGCTGGTCGTCGTGGGGCGGTTCCTGAACGACGTGGTGCTGCGGCCGCTCGGGCGGGCGCTGCTCTGGATCGGGCGGGCTGTTTTCGTCTGGCCGTTCGTGGGTCTGTGGCGGTACCTGCTCGTGCCGTTCGCCAAAGGGCTCGGATGGCTCGGGCACGTGCTCGTCGTCCTGCCGCTCGTCTGGCTGTACCGGTACCTGCTGACGCCTCTCGGGCATGCCCTCGCCCGGGGCGCGCGGGGGATCGGGGCCGCACTGGCGTGGGTGTACGCGCGCGTGCTCACGCCGATCGGGCATGGCGTGACGTGGGTGCTCAGGGGAGTGGGAGCTGGGTTCGCCGCCCTCGGGGCCGGCATCTACGCGGTCGTCGCCTGGCTGGTGCGGTACCTCCTCGTCGTGCCCGCCGTGTGGGTGTACGAGTGGCTCCTCGCGCCTGTCGGGCGGGCGATCGCCTGGTGCGCGAAGGGACTCGTGTGGTGCGTGAGCATGCTCGTCACCGGGGTGGGTATCGCCCTCTACTGGATCACCCGGGTGCTCTTCGTCCTGCCCGCGCTCGCCGTCTGGCGCTGGATCCTGGCGCCTGTCGGGCGGGCGATCGCCTGGTGTGCCAGGGGGCTCGTGTGGTGCGTGAGCATGCTTGTCACCGGGGTGGGCGTTGCCCTCTACTGGATCACCCGAGTGCTCTTCGTCCTGCCCGCGCTCGCCGTCTGGCGCTGGATCCTGGCGCCCGTCGGACGGGCGCTCGCCGTTGTCGCGCGGGAGATCGGGGAGGCCCTCGGGCATGCCTGGCGGATCGCGGGACACATCTCGCTCGCCGTCGGAAGGTTCCTCGGCACCCTCTTCCGGTGGATCTTCGTGGAGCCCGTGCGGTGGGTGTACGGGACCGTCCTGACGCCGGTCGGGCATGTCGTCCGGGACGCCGTACTGCGGCCCGTCGCCGAGGCCGCGCGCAGTGTGGGGCACGCCACCCGGCAGGCCCTCGCCGCCGCCCGCGAGTCCGCGCGGCAGGCGCGCGCCGACTTCCGGCGGATGCTCTTCGGGGAGCCGCGGCAGCCGCAGGTGGTGGAACGGCGGGAACCTGAGGCCCGCGAGACACGTACTCTTGGTAGTAGTACGACCGCTCTCACGAAGGACTGAACGACACTGGGCAAGCGACAGCCCGAAGGCCCGCCGCCCGCACCCGCGGTGCAGCGCATCCGACTGCGCTACACCAAGCGCGGCCGCCTCCGGTTCACCAGCCACCGTGACTTCCAGCGCGCCTTCGAGCGTGCGTTGCGCCGTGCCGAGGTGCCGATGGCGTACTCGGCGGGGTTCACACCGCACCCGAAGGTGTCGTACGCCAATGCCGCACCCACCGGCACGGGCAGTGAGGCGGAATACCTGGAGATCGCCCTCACCGAGACGCGTGACCCGGGCAAGCTCAGACTGCTGCTCGACGAGTCGCTGCCCGCCGGGCTCGACGTCATCGACGCGGTCGAGGCCCGGACCTCCGGCCTCGCCGACCGGCTCACCGCTTCCGTCTGGGAGCTGCGGCTGGACGGCGTGGACCCGGCGGACGCCGAACGCGCGATCGCGGCCTTCAACACCGCCGAGTCCGTCGAGGTCCGGCGCAAGACCAAGAACGGCGTACGGACCTTCGACGCCCGCCCGGCGGTCGCGCACCTTGAAACGCACGCTCCGCAGGCTGATAGGCCGACCGACCAGCCCTGTGCGATACTGCGGCTGGTTGTTCGGCACGTGACGCCTGCCGTTCGACCCGACGACGTCCTGTCCGGTCTCCACGCCGTGGCCGACCTGGCGCCGCCGGTCCCCGCTGCGGTGACCAGGCTGGCGCAGGGGCTGTTCGATGAGGAAACCGGCACGGTGACCGACCCGCTCGCGCCCGACCGCGAGGCAGCGGCGGCCCTCTCGACGGCCGCTTTGGCTGCCGCCGCGACGGCACCGATGCCGGAAGGTTCCGCGTAGGGACGTACGTCGTAAGCGCCGCCCTGGTACTCGGGAGCCACCTGGGTCGGGCAGCGCACCTACCAGAAGACTTTCGCCAGGCCGTACGCATTCGGCGTACGGAACCGGTGAGACAGGACACAGAGAGCTCCCGTGCGGCGCCCGCGCCCCGGACGGCGGCACCGCGCAACGCGCGAGCCGCGGACGTCACCGGCACATCGCCGGACCAGGCGCGGCGCCCGGGAGCCTGACGGGAGAAATGCCCGCATGCTCGAACCGACCGAACCCACTGAGGGTTCCGAACCCAACACTCCGAGCGACACCCTGCCGCCGCGTCGTCGGCGCCGTGCCGCTTCCCGCCCGGCGGGTCCGCCGGTCGCCTCGTCCGAGGCTCCGGAGGAGACCGTCGCGCCGGCCATACCGGCCGCGGATGCCGAGGATCTCGTCACTGACGAGGAAGAACTCGCCGAGGGTGCCGAAAGCACCCAGCCGGTGGAGGCCGAGGCTGTCGAGAGCCCCGCGGCCGAAGAGGCCGCGCCCGCTCCTCGTGCGCGTCGGCGTGCCACCCGCCGGGTGTCCGCGCCCGCCGGGGCTTCCGCCACTGTCGAGGCCGCGGAGACCGTCGTACCCGTGAGCGCTGCCGGTGACGCCGGTGCTCAGGAGGCGCAGGAGGCCGAGGCTGTCGAGAGCCCCGCGGCCGAAGAGGCCGCGCCCGCTCCTCGTACGCGTCGGCGTGCCACCCGCCGGGTGTCCGCACCCGCCGGGACGCCGGATTCCGCCGAGGCCGCCGAGGCTGCCGAGGTCGTCGTGCCCGCCGCTGCCGGGGCCGTCGCCGAGAGCGCCGTCGTCGAGGACGTCGAGGCTCCGGCCGAGGCGCCCGCCGGTCGCACCACGCGTCGCCGCTCCACGCGCCGGGCCTCCGCGCCCGCCGGGGCGCCGAAGGCGGAGGACGCCGCCGAGAGCCTGGCGGCCGCGCAGGCCGTCGAGACGGCCGAGGCCGCCGGCGAAGCCGTGGACCTCCCCACCGAGACCGACACCAAGACCGACACCGAGACGGCCGCCGAGGACGCCGCTCCGCGTCGGACGCGTCGGCGTGCCACGCGCCGGGTGACCGCGCCCGCCGGTAGCGACTCCGAGTCGGCCGAGGAGGCCGTGGTGGCTAGCACCCCCGAGCCCGAGGCTCCCGCCGCCGAGAGCGAGCGCGTCGAAAGCACGCCCGTCGAGAGCGAGCGCGCCGAAGCATCGCAGGAGCCCGCCGAGGACGCCTCCCCGCGTCGGCGTCGTCGGGTCGCCCGCAAGGCCGCCACCGGCTTTGCCGCGCCCGCGCAGCCGGCCGCCGGTCAGGACGAGGAGGCTCCGCGCCGCCCGGCGCGGCCCGCCGTCGCCGTGTTCCAGGCGCCCGTCTTCACCGAGCCGCAGTTCCAGACCCCGCAGCGGGCCGCTGCCGCCGCGGCCGCCGAGGCCGAGACGGAGCCCGAGCCCGAGGTCGAGCCCGCGGCGGTCGAGGAGCCCGAGCAGACCGAGGAGACCTCCGAGGAGCAGGGCGGCCGGCGTCGGCGCCGCCGCCGTGGCTCCGCCCCCGCGCAGGAGCCCGAGGCCCAGGCCGTGCAGGCCGCCGCCCCCGAGACCGCCGTGGAGGAGGAGCCGGACGAGGCCGAGGAGGCGGAGGACTCCGCCGAGGGCGACGAGTCCGAGGACACCGGTTCGCGCCGTCGCCGCCGCCGCGGCGGCCGCCGCCGTCGCCGGGGCGACTCCGCCGACTCCGAGTCGGGCGAGGGCCAGGACTCCGACGGCGACGAGTTCGCCGACGAGCAGGCCGCGCAGGACGCCGAGGACACCGCCGAACAGGCCGAGGAGGACGCGGACGACGCCGCGGACGCGGAGGACCGCGAGGGCGGCTCCGGGTCCAGCAGCAGTCGTCGCCGCCGGCGTCGGCGTCGTCGTGCCGGCGACAGCTCCACCGAGGCCGAGGCCGAGCCCGGTGACGGCGACCCGGAGCGCACCGTCGTCAAGGTCCGCGAGCCGCGTCCCCAGCGGGAAAGGGGGGCCGAGCCGTCCGACGAGGTGCAGTCCATCAAGGGCTCGACCCGTCTGGAGGCCAAGAAGCAGCGCCGCCGGGAAGGCCGTGAGCAGGGCCGCCGACGCGTTCCGATCATCACCGAGGCGGAGTTCCTGGCCCGCCGCGAGGCCGTCGAACGCGTGATGGTCGTCCGCCAGTACGGCGACCGTACGCAGATCGGCGTCCTGGAGGACGGCGTGCTCGTCGAGCACTACGTCAACAAGGAGCAGTCGACCTCGTACGTCGGCAACGTCTACCTCGGCAAGGTGCAGAACGTGCTGCCGTCGATGGAGGCCGCCTTCATCGACATCGGCAAGGGCCGCAACGCCGTGCTGTACGCCGGTGAGGTCAACTTCGAGGCGCTGGGCATGGGCAACGGCCCGCGGCGCATCGAGAGCGCGCTGAAGTCCGGCCAGCCGGTGCTCGTGCAGGTGACGAAGGACCCGATCGGTCACAAGGGCGCGCGGCTGACCAGCCAGGTCTCGCTGCCCGGCCGCTACCTCGTGTACGTGCCCGAGGGCTCCATGACCGGCATCAGCCGCAAGCTGCCCGACACCGAGCGGGCCCGGCTGAAGACCATCCTCAAGAAGATCGTCCCCGAGGACGCGGGCGTCATCGTGCGCACCGCCGCCGAGGGCGCGAGCGAGGACGAGCTGCGCCGGGACGTCGAGCGGCTGCAGGGCCAGTGGGAGGACATCCAGAAGAAGTCGAAGAACGGCGGCAGCTCGAACGCGCCGACGCTGCTGTACGGCGAGCCGGACATGACCGTCCGGGTCGTCCGCGACATCTTCAACGAGGACTTCACCAAGGTCATCGTGAGCGGCGACGACGCGTGGGAGACCATCCACGGGTACGTCTCGCACGTCGCGCCCGACCTGGCCGAGCGGCTGCAGAGGTGGACCTCCGAGGTCGACGTCTTCGCCACGTACCGGATCGACGAGCAGCTCGCCAAGGCGCTGGACCGCAAGGTCTGGCTGCCGAGCGGTGGTTCGCTGGTGATCGACCGGACCGAGGCGATGGTCGTGGTCGACGTCAACACCGGCAAGTTCACCGGTCAGGGCGGCAACCTCGAGGAAACGGTCACCAGGAACAACCTGGAGGCGGCCGAGGAGATCGTGCGCCAGCTCAGGCTGCGCGACCTCGGCGGCATCATCGTCATCGACTTCATCGACATGGTGCTGGAGTCCAACCGGGACCTGGTGCTGCGGCGCCTGCTGGAGTGCCTGGGCCGCGACCGTACGAAGCACCAGGTCGCCGAGGTGACCTCGCTGGGCCTGGTCCAGATGACCCGCAAGCGGGTCGGCCAGGGCCTGCTGGAGTCGTTCTCCGAGACCTGCGTCCACTGCAACGGCCGTGGCGTCATCGTCCACATGGAGCAGCCGACCTCCGCCGGAGGCGGCGGCAAGCGCCGCAAGCGCGGGCGCGGCGGTGACGGGCACACGCACGAGCACGAGGCGGCCGTGGAGACCGTCGAGGCTCCCGAGGAGATCGAGGCCGAGGTGGCCGTCGAGGTCGCTGAGCCCTTCGTCCTGACCGAGCCCGAGTTCGAGCCGGACGAGGAGCTGTACAGCAGCGTCGCCGAGGCGGAGGCCGCGGCCGGTCGGGGCCGTTCGCGGCGCCGGACGAGCCGGCGGGCGTCGGCTCCGGCGGGCGCGCCGAAGCGGGACGACAGGCGCGGTGAGAGGCGGGACGAGGCCAGGGCCGAGGCTCCGGCCGCGGTGCGGGCCGAGGTTCCCACGGCTCAGGACGTGACGGCCGAGGAAGAGGTCGAGCGTCCGGTGCAGCCGGCGGAGGCCGTCGTCGCGCAGACGGCGCCCGTCGCCGCCGAGGACCCGGTCGTCGAGGCGCCGGCCGCGGAGCCGGTCGCCGAGGACGCCGCGCCCAAGGGCCGTGTCCGTCGCCGGGCGACCCGCAAGGTGTCCGCGCCGGCCGGTTCGCCCGCGGGCGCCGAGGCTGCCGTGGTGAAGGTCGCCGAGACCGCGCCGACGGCGGAGCGGCCGGCCGAGGAGGCTCCGGCCGCACCGGCCGAGGCCGCTGCCGAGGCGCCCGCCGAGAGCGCCGCCCCGGCCCGTCCGAGGCGCCGTGCGGTGCGCAAGGCCACCGCGCCCACCGCGTCCGAGGAGGCGGCCGTCGTGGTCGTCCCGGCGGCCGCGGAGGAGCCGGTGGAGGCGCCGGCCGTGACCGAGTCCGTGACCGAGGCCGAGGCCGAGGCCGAGGAAGCGGCCCCGGCCAAGAAGACGGCCCGTAAGACGGCCAAGAAGGCCACGGCGAAGAAGGCCGCCACCAAGAAGACGGCGGCCAAGAAGACGGCTGCGAAGAAGACCGCCGCCAAGAAGACGACCGCCAAGAAGGCGGCGTCGAAGAAGACGGCGGCGGCCGAGCAGCAGTCGCTCCGGTCCGTCTCGGCCCCTGCCGACGAGGCCTGACGCTCCGTCGTACGAAGAGAACGAGATCCGCCCCCGGTCCGACCGACCGGGGGCGGAGCTCGTTTTTCGGCCCCGAGGAGGCACTTAGTGGTCGACTATGTGAACGAGGAGTGAATCGGTGTCTCGGTGACGCGGTTATGATGTGAGCCAAGATTGATGTTAAAAATTCAGACAAACTGGGATTTTGATTCCCGTATGTGCACAGTATTGGGGCGCAATACGTGAAGGCTCTCGTGCTTTCCGGGGGAGCGGGTACCCGACTCCGCCCGATCACTCACACCTCGGCCAAGCAACTGGTACCGGTCGCCAACAAGCCTGTGCTCTTCTACGGCTTGGAAGCGATCGCCGAAGCCGGTATCAGCGAGGTCGGCATCGTCGTCGGCGACACGGCGGACGAGATCCGCGAGGCGGTGGGCGACGGGTCCCGCTTCGGGATCCAGGTCACCTACATCCCGCAGGAAGCGCCGCTGGGCCTCGCCCATGCCGTGCTCATCGCCCAGGACTTCCTCGGTGACGACGACTTCGTCATGTACCTCGGCGACAACTTCATCGTCGGTGGCATCACCGGTCTGGTGGAGGGGTTCCGGGCCGAGCGGCCCGACGCGCAGATCCTGCTGACCAAGGTGCCCAACCCCACCTCCTTCGGTGTCGCGGAACTCGACGGTGACGGCCGGGTGGTGGGCCTGGAGGAGAAGCCGAAGCAGCCGAAGAGCGATCTGGCGCTCGTCGGGGTCTATCTGTTCACCCCGGCCATTCACGAGGCCGTCCGCTCCATCGAGCCTTCCTGGCGCGGCGAGTTGGAGATCACGCACGCCATCCAGTGGCTGATCGACGAGAAGCGTGACGTCCGCTCCACCACGATCTCCGGCTACTGGAAGGACACCGGCAACGTCACCGACATGCTGGAGGTCAACCGGTCCGTCCTGGAGACCGTGGAGCCGGTGAACGCGGGCACGGTGGACGAGGGCAGCGAGATCATCGGCCGGGTGCGCATCGAGGCGGGTGCCCGGGTCAGTGGCAGCCGGATCGTCGGACCTGCCATCATCGGAGCCGGCACGGTCGTCAACGACGCGTACATCGGCCCGTTCACCTCCGTGTCCGAGGACTGCCGGATCGAGGACAGCGAAATCGAGTACTCCATCGTGCTGCGCGGCTCGTCCGTGACGGGCGTGCGCCGAGTGGAGGCCTCGCTGATCGGGCGCGATGTCGAGGTCACGCCGGCTCCCCGTAACCCTTCGGCCCACCGGCTCGTGCTCGGTGATCACAGCAAGGTGCAGATCTCTTCATGACGGTCCCCTCTTCTCCCGCCCACCTCACCCGCATTCTGGTGACCGGCGGTGCCGGTTTCATCGGCTCGCACTACGTCCGTACGCTGCTCGGTCCCGAGGGCCCCGGTGACGTCGCGATCACCGTCCTGGACAAGCTGACCTACGCGGGCAACCCGGCCAACCTGGACGAGGTGCGCGCCCACCCCGGATTCGCCTTCGTGCAGGGCGACATCTGCGACCCCGAACTGGTCGGCAAGCTGATGGCCGAGCACGACCAGGTCGTGCACTTCGCGGCCGAGTCGCACGTCGACCGTTCCATCGACGGCGGCGCGGAGTTCGTCCGTACGAACGTGGTCGGCACGCACACGCTCATCGACGCGGCGCACCGGGCCGGCATCAAGACCTTCGTGCACATCTCCACCGACGAGGTCTACGGCTCGATCGACGAGGGTTCCTGGCCCGAGACCCACCCGCTGGAGCCCAACTCGCCCTACTCCTCGGCGAAGGCGTCCAGCGACCTGATCGCGCTGTCCTACCACCGCACCCACGGCCTGGACGTCCGCGTCACCCGCTGCTCCAACAACTACGGGCACCACCACTTCCCCGAAAAGGTCATCCCGCTCTTCGTGACCAACCTCCTCGACGGCAAGAAGGTCCCGCTGTACGGCGACGGCGGCAACGTCCGCGACTGGCTGCACATCGACGACCACGTCCAGGGCATCGAGCTGGTCCGCACCAAGGGCCGCCCGGGCGAGGTCTACAACATCGGCGGCGGCACCGAGCTCTCCAACAAGGAGCTCACCGGACTGCTTCTCAAGGCGTGCGGCGCCGACTGGGAGACCAGCGTCGAGTACGTCGAGGACCGCAAGGGCCACGACCGCCGCTACTCCGTGGACTGCACGAAGATCCGCGAGGAGCTCGGCTACGAGCCCCGCAAGAGCTTCGAGCAGGGCCTGGCGGAGACGGTCGAGTGGTACCGCGAGAACCGCGCCTGGTGGGAGCCGCTGAAGGAGCGGGCGGCGCTGTGACCGACAACCGGACCTGGCTCATCACCGGTGCGGGCGGGATGCTCGCGCAGGACGTCCTCGCGCGGCTCGCCGCCGCCGGGATCCCGGCCGTCGCGGCCACCCGCGCCGAGCTGGACATCACCGATCCGGCCTCGGTACGGGAGGCGTTGGCCGCCCACCACCCGGCCGTCGTCGTCAACTGCGCCGCCTGGACGGCCGTGGACGACGCCGAGTCCCGCGAGGACGAGGCCCTGCGGATCAACGGGGACGGCCCGCGCCACCTGGCCGAGGCCTGCCATGAGCTGGACGCCGTGCTTCTGCATGTCTCCACGGACTACGTCTTTCCGGGGGATGCCGACAAGCCGTACGCGGAGGACGCCCCGACCGGCCCGCGCAGTGCGTACGGCCGCACCAAGCTGGCCGGCGAGCAGGCGGTCCTCTCGACGCTGCCCGACAGCGGTTTCGTGGTCCGCACGGCATGGCTGTACGGGGCGGGCGGCGGCAATTTCGTCCGTACGATGATCAAGCTGGAAGCCGTCAAGGACACCCTCGACGTGGTCGACGACCAGCGCGGGCAGCCCACCTGGACGGTGGATCTGGCCGACCGGCTGGTCCTGCTGGGCCAGGCTGCGCTGGCCGGCACTGCTCCGGCCGGTGTGTATCACGGCACCAGTAGCGGCGAGACCACCTGGTTCGGCTTCGCCCGGGAGATCTTCCGGCTGCTCGGCGCCGATGTGGCGCGGGTCCGGCCCACCACCAGCGCGGCGTTCGCCCGCCCCGCGCCCCGGCCCGCGTACAGCGTGCTGGGTCACGACCGTTGGCAGCAGGCCGGCATCGACCCGATCCGTGACTGGTCCGAGGGACTCAGCTCCGCGATGCCCGTGCTGAGAGCCGAGTCTCAGGAGGGGAATCCATGACCGTGAAGGTCAGCATCATCATCCCGGTCTACAACGCCGGGATTTACATCGACCGCCCGGTCAACTCGATCCTGAAGCAGACACTGCCGCAGGACGAGTTCGAGGTGATCTTCGTCGACGACGGATCGACCGACGATTCCGCCGAGAGGCTCCAGACGCTGGCCGAGAAGACCGAGAACTTCCGGGTGCTCTCCATGCCGAACTCGGGCTGGCCCGGACGTCCCCGTAACGTCGGTGTCGCCAATGCGCGCGGCGAGTACATACACTTCCTCGACCAGGATGACAGCCTGGGGCCGAAGGCGCTCCAAGTCATGTACGACCGGGCGGTGCAGAACCGTTCCGACATCGTCGTCGGTAAGGTGAAGGGCAATATGCGTGGCCCTATTCGCCTTTTCCGGGAGTCGATCGCACGTACCGGACCGGAGCTCGCCGAGCTGTACGAAACGCTGACCCCGCACAAGATGTTCCGCCGTGAATTTCTGATCGAGAACGACATAACCTTCCAGGAAGGGCGCTGTCGTCTCGAGGACCAGATGTTCCTGGCGAAGGCCTATCCGCTCGCCAAGAACATCACGATAGTCGGTGATGTGGTCTGTTACGACTGGAGCAAGCGCGACGACGGCAGCAACAACAGCAAGACCCGGACCGAGCCTTCGGACTACTATCCGTGGCTTGCCAAGACCGCGCAGATAGTCAAGGCCAATACGACGCCGGGACCGGCGCGCGATGCCTTCTTGACGCGTAACTACCGCGTCGAAGTTCTGCGGAACACCTCCACGGGTGGTTTCCTGAACGGCGATCCCTTCAGCATGGGGCACTACGAGGCCGCCCGTAAGGTGGCGGTCGAGGAGTACTCGGATTCCGTCCGTGAGGGGCTGCCGCCGCTCTGGCGGTACCGTGCCGAACTGCTCGAGGCCGACCGGGTCGAGGATCTGCGCACAGTGGCCCGGCGCTACCGTGACGCCGTCAGCGAAGTCGAGTTCAGCGGACCGGTGCGTTGGCGACGGGGTGTGCTGGTGGCGCCGTTCCGGGCCCGGCTGCGGTACAAGGACGGCGCCACGGTAAAGGTCAGGAAGCTGGGCGGTGGCTACGGCCTCGATCTTGCCCTGGTCCGTGGGATCGACGGCGGGCCCGACTGGTCCTTCAAGGACATCGAGAACCGTGCGACCGTGGATTTCCAGCTGCGTCAGCGCAACAAGGAGCAGGCTTGGTTCCCTGAAGTCGAATCCAGATTGACTGTCGCCGCCGACGGGACTGTGGAGATCAAGGGAACTGTCCGAATCGACCCTGACACCGCCGCATGCGGCGGTCGACTCCCCAAGGGGCTTTACGACGTTCACGTCAACGTCCAGTTGCTCGGGATCGACCGAATGGCCCGAATAGAGGGCGGCCCGGTGAGTGAAGTGCTGCCCTGTGGTGGTGCGAGGTCGGAGCGCCGGAATATCCAGGCCGTCCCCTACTGGACCCGGGACGGGCGGTTGGCTCTTGACATAGGTGGAAACATGCACCCGGTGCCGGAGAAGCCGACTGGATCCCAGGCCACTTGGCGGAAGCTCGCCAAGAAGGTCAAACAAGTTCTCGCATCCTGACCCGGAGGTCCCGCAACATCATGAAACCCCTCTCTATCGAAGGCGCTTGGGTCTACGAGCCCAACGTGTTTCCGGACGAGCGCGGTAGCTTCCACGAGTGGTTCGGCGGATCGGATTTCCGAGCGGTTACCGGGCATGACCTGTCCCTGGCCCAGGCCAACTGCTCGGTCTCCCGCCGCGGCACGCTGCGCGGTATCCACTTCGCCGACGTGCCGCCGAGCCAGGCCAAGTACGTGAAGTGCGTACGCGGCGCTGTGCTCGACGCCATCATCGACATCCGGGTCGGCTCCCCCACCTACGGGCAGTGGGAGCTGGTCCGGCTCGACGACGAAACACACGCCTCGGTCTACCTGTCCGAAGGCCTCGGGCACGCCTTCCTGGCGCTGACCGACGACGCGACGGTCGTCTACCTCTGTTCCGAGGGCTACGCACCCCAGCGGGAGCACGGCATCCATCCCCTCGATCCCGAGCTGGGCATCGACTGGCCCTTGGACACGGAGCTGTTGCTGTCGGACAAGGATGCCGCTGCGCCGACGCTGGCGGACGCGGCGACCCAGGGACTGCTCCCCAGGTACGAAGATTGCATCGCCTATCGCGCGGAGCTTCACAAGCGGTGAAGTTACCGGCAGGTAGGTGTTTACTCCCCGGTCAACTCCCGGCTAGCTTCCGTTGGATCGGTATCTCGTCAACTGCCAGTGAAGGGCGCATTTTACGTGGATCGGCACGGATTTCTTCGTCAGCTGCACTCGGTCTACCGACCCCGTAATTATCTTGAGATCGGAGTAAATGACGGCCGCAGTCTGACGCTGTCCCGAGTTCCCACGGTCGCCATCGATCCGGCATTCAAGGTGACGTCAGAGATCAGCTGCGATGCGCACCTGGTCAAGGCCACGAGCGACGACTTCTTCGCTCGCAAGGACCCGCTGATCCACCTGCGGAACGGGCGCAACCCGTTCCGCGCACTCGCCCGCCGCGATCCCCTGAACCTCCTGGGCGGTGACCCGCGGCTCGAGCTGTCGTTCATCGACGGCATGCACCTCTTCGAGTTCGCACTGCGGGACTTCATGAACGTCGAGCGGCACTCGCGCTGGTCGAGCGTGATCGTGCTGGACGACATGCTGCCGCGCGACGTCGACGAGGCGGCCCGCGACCGGCACACCGGCATGTGGACCGGCGACGTGTTCAGGGTGGTGCAGGTGCTGCGGCGCTACCGCCCCGATCTGGTGGTCGTGGAACTCGACACGGTGCCGACCGGTGTCGTCGCGGTCTTCGGGGCGGATCCGACCAACACCGTGCTGCAGGACAACTACGACAAGATCGTGGATGAGTTCCGGGCCGACGACCCGCAGGACGTCCCGGAGGAAGTCCTGCTCCGCAAGAACGCCATCCAGGGCGAGACCCTGCTCAAGGCGGACTTCTGGCCGGCCCTGACCAAGGCCCGCAATCTGCGTCGCCCCCGCTCGGCCTTCGAGCCCATCCGCCGCCGTATCGAAGCGGTCGTCGGTTGATACCGGTCTACTGACACACACCGGTCACGGCCCGGTCAGGGCCCGGTTTGACCCCCTGACCGGCGCCCCGTAACCTGGATCGTCGGCGTGTCCACTGACGTGCCACATCCCCGTAAACCTCTTCCTTCGGAACACGGCGTGTTCCGAAGAGGCCGTTCGCCTGCCGGGCGGCTGGACTGCGGGGGTGCCGTTCCCGAGTGAGAGAGAGATCCGTGTACGCCATCGTGCGCAGCGGTGGTCGGCAGCACAAGGTTGCTGTCGGCGACATCGTTGAGGTTGACAAGATTCCCACCGCCAAGGTTGGCGACACCGTAGAGCTCTCTACGCTGCTCGTTGTCGACGGCGAAGCTGTGACCAGCGACCCGTGGGTGCTGGCCGGCATCAAGGTCCAGGCCGAGATCGTGGACCACCACAAGGGTGTGAAGATCGACATCCTTCGCTACAAGAACAAGACCGGCTACCGCCGTCGTCAGGGCCACCGCCAGCAGTACACGGCGATCAAGGTCACTGAGATCCCCGCGGCTGCGAAGTAAGGGACTGAGGAGAGATGGCACACAAGAAGGGCGCATCGTCCACCCGGAACGGGCGCGACTCCAATGCCCAGCGGCTCGGCGTGAAGCGCTTCGGCGGTCAGGTCGTCAACGCGGGTGAGATCCTGGTCCGCCAGCGCGGCACCCACTTCCACCCCGGCGCGGGCGTCGGCCGTGGCGGCGACGACACGCTGTTCGCGCTGCAGCCCGGTGCGGTGGAGTTCGGTACGCACCGTGGCCGCAAGGTCGTGAACATCGTTCCGGTCGCCTGATCGGAAGCTTTCGCGAGGCGGACCTCACTTCCCTCACGGGAAGCGGGTCCGCCTTTCGCTTGTTACGCAAGTGACATATCTGTACGTTTTTCCAAAGTGCTGGAGGCACCCCCAATGACCACCTTCGTGGACCGCGTCGAGCTGCACGTCGCCGCGGGTAGCGGAGGTCACGGCTGTGCCTCCGTACACCGGGAGAAGTTCAAGCCGCTCGGCGGCCCGGACGGCGGCAACGGCGGGCGCGGCGGCGACGTCATCCTGACCGTCGACCAGTCCGTGACCACGCTGCTCGACTACCACCACTCCCCGCACCGCAAGGCCACCAGCGGCAAGCCCGGCGAGGGCGGCAACCGTTCCGGCAAGGACGGCCAGGACCTGGTCCTGCCGGTGCCGGACGGCACCGTCGTCCTCGACAGGGCGGGCAACGTGCTCGCCGACCTGGTCGGGCACGGCACCTCGTACGTGGCCGCGCAGGGCGGCCGCGGCGGCCTCGGCAACGCGGCGCTGGCGTCCGCGCGGCGCAAGGCGCCCGGTTTCGCGCTCCTCGGCGAGCCCGGGGACATGCAGGACATCGTCCTGGAGCTGAAGACCGTCGCGGACGTGGCGCTGGTCGGCTACCCGAGCGCCGGGAAGTCCTCGCTGATCTCCGTGATGTCGGCCGCCAAGCCGAAGATCGCGGACTACCCGTTCACCACCCTGGTGCCGAACCTGGGCGTGGTCACCGCCGGCTCGACCGTCTACACCGTCGCCGACGTGCCGGGCCTCATCCCGGGCGCCAGCCAGGGCAAGGGCCTGGGCCTGGAGTTCCTGCGGCACGTGGAGCGGTGCAGCGTGCTCGTGCATGTGCTGGACACGGCGACGCTGGAGTCCGACCGCGACCCGATCTCCGACCTCGACATCATCGAGGCGGAGCTGCGGGAGTACGGCGGGCTCGACAACCGGCCGCGGATCGTCGTCCTGAACAAGATCGACGTACCGGACGGCAAGGACCTCGCCGAGATGGTGCGGCCGGACCTGGAGGCTCGGGGCTACCGGGTCTTCGCGGTGTCGGCGGTGGCGCACATGGGGCTGAAGGAGCTGTCGTTCGCGCTGGCGGAGATGGTCGGCGCGCACCGGGCCGCGAAGCCGAAGGAAGAGGCCACGCGGATCGTCATCCGGCCGAAGGCCGTCGACGACGCCGGCTTCACCGTGACGCTCGAGGAGGACGGCCTGTTCCGGGTGCGGGGCGAGAAGCCCGAGCGCTGGGTGCGGCAGACCGACTTCAGCAACGACGAGGCCGTGGGCTATCTCGCGGACCGGCTCAACCGCCTCGGTGTGGAGGACCAGCTGATGAAGGCCGGGGCCCGTTCCGGCGACGGCGTCGCCATCGGACCCGAGGACAACGCGGTGGTCTTCGACTGGGAGCCGACGTCGATGGCCGGTGCGGAGATGCTCGGCCGACGTGGTGAGGACCACCGCTTCGAGGCCCCGCGGCCCGCGGCGCAGCGGCGCCGGGACCGGCAGGCGGAGCGGGACGAGGCGACGCAGGAGTTCGAGGACTTCGAGCCGTTCTAGACCCGCTGGGCGCCCGGCCGGCGCACAGCACGGGTGACTCCGGGGAAAGTTCTGGCGAACGGCAGGGCAGGGCGGGGCAACCAACGGCCGCTCCGGCGAGCCGTATCGGGTAGTCAACTACCCGTTCGATTCCCGGAGTCGCCGTGCCCCAGCCCGTGCCGCGCAGCCTGCGTCGTACCGTTGTCGTCGCGCTCACGCTGCTCGCCGCGACCGGCACCGCACTCCCGACGCCCAGGCGGCCGAGCCCGCCGCCACCGAGTCGCGGGACGACTTCAACGGCGACGGCTAACCGGACCTCGCGGTGGCCGCGCCCGAGGCAAGCGTCGGCGGGAAGACGAAGGCCGGTTACGTGGCCGTGCTGTACGGCTCGGCGAAGGGCCTGACCGCCTCGTCCAGGACGGGTACGGTCGTCTGGGGCGGCGCCCAGGGTCTGACGGGGGGCTCCTCGCTGGTCACGAGCAGCGATGCCGCGTACGGCGGGCTCGGCAGCCGGGGGAGGCTGCCGGTCGGCGATGTCGACGGCGACGGGGCGTCCGATGTGGTGGCCGTGGCGAACGACTGGAGACTCCGGGCCGTCAAGGGCCCCTTCGGGCGGGACGGCGCCTCGCACGGCGGGGAGCAGTTCGTCCGGATCGACGACTCCGACCCCCGCGTCCTGGACCTGGCCGCCGGTGACGTGAACGCGACGGCGTCGACGACATCGTGGGGGCCACGAACCAGGGCGACGAGTACGACGTCCGCCGCATCACCTACTGGCAGGGCACCCCGAACGGGCTCGCGCCGCCGTCCCTGGTCCTCGACGGCAACGGCCACTGGCTGCAGGGCGGCGGGTCCGTCGACCTCGGCGACGTGAACGGCGACGGGTACGAGGACATCGTCGTGGGCCGCCTCGACGGCTACGACAGCGAGCCTCCACCCCGCTCGCCAAGGGCGGCCGGGTCGCCGTCGTCCCCGGCGCCGCCTCCGGCCCCGACGTCTCGGTCGCCGACGTCGCGGCGGGCGTGCCGGGCGCGGCGGAGAACTCCGACGCCTTCGGCCGTACGACCCGTCTCGTGGACGCGAACCACGACGGCCGGGCCGAACTCGCCGTCGACGCACCGGGCGAGAACGCGAACGCCGGATCGGTGTGGGGGTTCCGGTCGACGTCCTCCGGTATCACGCCGACCGGTTCGTTCACCTTCGGCGCCGGCACGCTCGGCACGGTGGCGGCGAACGCGCGGCTCGGGTCCGGGTTCGCGTACTGACCGACCGTCATCGCCAGGGCAGGCATGACCCGTTGCGATCGGACCGCGTTCATCGTGTTGTCTGCGTGTCGTAACGGGTCTCCTGTTGTCTCCCCACCTGTCATGCACGCGAAGAGCTCTGTTCAGCGGGCGGACCGACCGAAGGCGTGAGCTTCCAGTGTCCAAGAGGCCAGCGAGGCAGGGGAGTTCGCCCGATGACCGGAGCAGTATCGCCCGACCGACGCCGCTTTCTGACCGCCGGGGCCGCCGTGCTCGGCGCTGCGGCCTCCGCCCAGCTGTGGCTGCCGAACACCGCCCGAGCAGCCGAAACGCCCCTGCCCGACGGTGTGTTCAGCCTCGGTGTGGCATCCGGCGACCCGCTTCCGGACGGCATCGTGCTGTGGACGCGGCTCGCCCCGGACCCGCTGAACGGCGGCGGCATGCCGGACCGTGCGGTGCCGGTGGAGTGGCAGCTCGCCGAGGACGCCCGGTTCAGAAAGGTCGTACGCCGGGGGACCGCCCAGGCCCGGCCCGAGTACGGGCACAGCGTTCACGTGGATGTGCGAGGTCTGCGTCCGGGCCGGGCGTACTGGTACCGCTTCCGCGCCGGTGCGCAGCTCTCGCCCACCGGCCGCACCCGCACCGCGCCCCACCCGCTCACCTCCCGCGGCCCCCTGCGCATCGCGCTCGCCTCCTGCCAGAACTGGCAGCACGGCTACTTCACGCCGTACGCCGACATGCTGGCCCAGGACCCCGACGTGGTCCTCTTCGTCGGCGACTACATCTACGAGTCGACGCCGTCGGCGACGGCCGTACGACGTCACGAGGGCACCGGCGAGCCGTACAGCCTCACCCAGTACCGCAACCGGTACGCCCAGTACCGCACCGACCCCGACCTCGCCGAGATGCACGCGAACGCGCCCTTCGTGGTCACCTTCGACGACCACGAGGTCGACAACGACTTCGCCGGCGAGATCCCGCAGGACCCGGCCAAGCAGCCGCACGACGCGTTCGTGGCCCGGCTGACCGCGGCCTACCAGGCGTACTACGAGCACATGCCGGTGCGCGCGAGCGCCGTACCGAACGGGCCGCACATCCGGATGCACCGCCGCCTGGAGTTCGGGCGGCTGGCGCGGCTCAACGTGCTGGACACCCGGCAGTTCCGCAGCGACCAGGCCACCAGCCAGGCCGGCGCCCAGGACCCGTCGCTGACGATGCTCGGCGCCGACCAGAAGCAGTGGCTGCTCGACGGGCTGCGCGACTCGCCGGCCCGCTGGAACCTGATCGCCTCGCAGATCATGATGGCCGAGACCGACCTCCAGGTCGGCGAGGGCAAGCTCTGGTTCTATGACGCCTGGGACGGTTACCAGGCCGAACGCAACGCGTTCCTGAAGGAGTTCAAGAGCGTCAGCAACCCGGTCGTGCTCACCGGCGACCGGCACCTGACGATGATCAGCGACCTCAAGGAGGACTTCGCGAACCCTGACTCCGCGGTCGTCGGCGCCGAGTTCGTCGGCACCTCCATCTCCAGCAACGGCGACCAGGACCAGACCGCCTTCCGCAAGGAGTGGGACCCGCGGATGGCGGACAACCCGCACTGGAAGCTGCTCGACGCCCACCGCGGCTACCACCTGCTCGACATCCGCCGCGACGGTATCGACGCGCAGGTGAGAATCGTCGACACGGTGGTGAAGCCGCAGGCCATTCCGAGCACGCTGGCCAAGCTGCGGGTCGAGGCGGGCAGGCCCGGCGTCCGGCTGGTGTGACCTGTATGTGGACCACGACCCGAAGGTGACGGGAGCCTGGGGCGCGGGGGACTCATCCGGGTCCCAGGTCTCTCTCAGCGCAGTTTCAGGAATCCCTCTTACCGTCCTCTGACTATGGAGACGGACTGTACGAGACACGACGTTCCGGTGAACGCCGGAGTCCCCCCGCTGCCCACCGGCACCCGGCTGCTGCACATAGGCCCGCACAAGACCGGCACGACCTCGATCCAGGGCGCGCTGTTCGCCGCCAAGGACGCGATGCGCGAGCACGGCGTCGTCTTCCCGGCCGACAGCAGGCACCCGATGGAAGCGGTCCTGGCCGCGTGCGCCCGCCCCGGGATGATGGGCAACACCCGGCCCACCGAGCGGCACTGGCAGCGCCTGGTGGACCAGGTGAAGGCCACCGGCAGACGCACCTCGGTGATCAGCAGCGAGTTCTTCGCCGACGCCTCCGACGACGAGACGATCGCCCGGGTTGTCGAGGAACTCGGCGGGATGGGGGTCCCCCCGCTCGAGCGAAGCCGAGAGTGGGGGAGGGTACACGTCCTGATCACCCTGCGCCCGCTGGCGAGGATCATGCCCTCGCAGTGGCAGCAGTACGTCCAGAACGGCCTGCGCATGGGCTACGAGGACTGGCTCGAGCACATGCTCAAGAAGGCCCCGTACGAGAAGCCCAACCCCAGCTTCTGGCGTCGGCACCGGCACGACCGGCTGGTGGAACGCTGGGCCCGGGTGGTCGGTCCCGAGCGGCTCACGGTCGTCGTGGTCGACGACCGCGACCGGGGCCATCTGCTGCGCGCCTTCGAGCAGCTCCTCGGACTTCCCGACAATCTCCTGCAGCCCGTGCCGGACGCGGCGAACCGTTCTCTTACTCTCGCCGAGACCGAAATGCTGCGGAAACTTAATATGGAATTCCGCGGCAATGGCCTCCCGGACGAGCTCTATTCGCAGCTCGTCCGATACGGCGCCGTGATGCATATGAAGAACGCGTGCGCTCCCGGTCCCCAGGACGTGAAGATCAGCACTCCGCAGTGGGCGGTGGAGGCCGCCGCCGAGATCGGCGCCGAGATGGCGGGGCGGATCGGCGGAATGGGCGTACGCATCCTGGGTGATCCTGCGCTGTTGTCCGTCGTGCCGCAGCCCACCGAGGTGCTGCCCGGGGAACCGTTGATCGCGCCCGAGGTGGCGGCACAGGCCCTGTACGGCGCGCTCGCGGCCGCCGCGGCGCCGGTCAGGCACACCGCGTCCGCCAAGGCGCGTACGGTTCACCAGACGTCGTCGAAGGAACTCGTGCGGGTACTCGGGCATCGTTGTCTGAAGCGGCTACGACGCCGCTGAGTCCCTGTGGAGTTACTCACAGCAATTTCGAGGGCTCCGCGGAAGGGGTGTCACTCAAACACCGGGAGGACAAGGTGAATGACAGGTTGCGCGCACATATGCGGTGGACGGCGCTCACCTTGCACTGCGGTAACCACAAGTGGGACCATTTCGAAGTTCCCTGTCGCCCCAAGGTAGGTCACCTGTGTCACAGCGCATAGCCAAGCCCCGTACCACCGCAGTGATCCTGGCCGGTGGCACCGGCCAGCGCGTGGGTCTTTCGATCCCCAAGCAGCTGCTGAAGATCGCCGGCAAGGCAGTCATCGAGCACACCCTGACCACCTTCGAGAAGGCGGACTCGATCGACGACATCATCGTGCTGATGGCGCCGGGCTACGTGCCCGACATCGAGAAGATCGTCGCGAAGGCCGGATTCCAGAAGGTCACGAAGATCATCGAGGGTGGCTCCACACGGAACGAGACGACCGAACGCGCCATCGCCGCCCTGGGCGAGGGGCTGGCCGACGGCGAGGACGTGAACGTCCTGTTCCACGACGCCGTACGCCCCCTGCTGTCGCGGCGCGTGATCGACGACTGCGTCACGGCCCTGGAGCGCTTCCAGGCCGTCGACGTCGCCATCCCGTCCGCGGACACCATCATCGTGACCCGCACCCACGGCGAGGACGGCGAGTTCATCACGGAGATCCCGGACCGCTCCCGACTGCGCCGCGGCCAGACCCCGCAGGCCTTCAAGCTGTCCACGATCCGCCGGGCCTACGAGGTCGCCGCCGGCGACCCCAACTTCCAGGCCACGGACGACTGCTCGGTCGTGCTCAAGTACCTGCCCGACGTGCCGATCCACGTCGTCGCGGGCGACGAGTACAACATGAAGGTCACTCAGCCCGTCGACGTCTTCATCGCCGACAAGCTGTTCCAGCTGGCCTCCACCGCCACACCCGAGCAGATGAGTGAAGAGCTCTACCGCGAACTCCTCACCGGCAAGACCGTCGTCGTCTTCGGCGGTTCGTACGGCATCGGCAAGGACATCGCCGAACTCGCCGAGTCCTACGGCTCCAAGGTGTACGCGCTGGGCCGCTCCACCACCGGCACCCACGTCGAGAACCCCGAGGAGGTCGACGACGCGCTGTCCAAGGCGTACGCCGAGACCGGGCGCATCGACTACGTCGTCAACACCGCGGGCGTGCTGCGCATCGGCAAGCTGGCGGAGACCGACAACGCGACCATCGAGGAAGCGCTGAAGGTCAACTACCTGGCCCCGGTGCAGATCGCCCGCTCGTCGTACAAGTACCTCGCCGAGACCAAGGGCCAGCTGCTGCTCTACACCTCCAGCAGCTACACCCGCGGCCGCGCCGAGTACAGCCTCTACTCCTCGACCAAGGCCGCCATGGTGAACCTCACCCAGGCCCTGTCCGACGAGTGGGCCGGCGAGGGCATCCGCGTCAACTGCGTCAACCCGGAGCGCACCGCCACGCCGATGCGCACCAAGGCCTTCGGCCAGGAGCCCGCGGGCAGCCTGCTCTCCTCGGAGGCCGTGGCCCGCACCTCGCTCGACGTGCTGCTGTCCGAACTGACCGGGCATGTCATCGACGTCCGCCAGCAGGACCCGACGGCGTCCGCCGGGCAGGCTTCCGGATTCGAGCAGGCGCTGGCCAGTGTCCTGGATCGTCAGGACGGCGTGGCATAATCACCGACAATTAGTCGTCTGTCATTCAGGCCTCTGTGGCTGCCCGTTCGCGGAGCATTCGCAGGGGCCTGAATCCGTAAAATTACCGGACCGTGCACAAGCTTTTTTCCGGATTTTTTCGACTTTCACAAACCGGCACCCCTCCAAGAGCAGGTTTCTCCGTGATAAGCACCGCTATTCGCGTCGCCCGGGTGGGTAGCGCGGCAGAGCTGGCCGCGGCGGCCCTCATGATTCTGGGCTACCCCGCCCTCATGCTGGCCGCACTCGTCCCGAGCGTCCCCGCCTTCGCGGCCGCGACCGCCGTGACGTACCTGGCGGACCACTTTCTGCACCGCAAGGGCAGCTATCTGATCAACCGCCTCAGCAAGGTGCGGGCCGGTCTGTCGATCCGCTTCCTGATCAGACAGCTTCTGCTGATCCTGCTGCTGGCCCGCCTGTCCCTCTCGGACGACCTGGTCTTCTACGGGGCGACCGCCTGCTTCATCGCGTTCTACGGCCTCCAGGCCCCGCACGGCGCGCTGGCCACCCTGATCCGCAACCGCCGCCGGATGCCGGTCGCCACCCGCAACGTCGACCTGGCCTCGCGCATCCGCATCCCGGACGCCCCGCCGCAGGTCCTGCTGAACCGCTCCGCCGAGAAGATGCTCCACCTCGACCTCGCGGCCGTGGTCGGCATACTCGTCTCCGCCGCCCTGGACTCCGCCCTCGCCGGCTTCATCGGCATCGGCGTCACTCTGGTCCTGGGCTCCGTGTACGTGGCTGCGCTGCTGCCGTACGTCCGCGGCCGGAAGATCCCGCCCACCCCCGAGAAGGTGCTGGACGCGGTCGACGACTGGCTGCGCGAGTACCGGCCGGAGACGGTGCTGTACTTCTCCGGCTCCAAGGACTCGGCGTACCAGGTCAACATGTGGCTGGAGACCATGGAGCAGCTGGACTCCAAGCCGCTGATCATCCTGCGCGAGCGCGTCATACTGCAGAACCTGGCACCCAGTACGGTCCCCGTCATCTGCGTACCCGGAGGGGTGCACCTGATGAACATGGACCTGTCCACCGTGCGGGTCGCGCTGTACGCGGCGAACGTCGGCAAGAACATCCACCTGCTGCGCGTCCCGACCATGAAGCACGTCTTCATCGGCCACGGCGACAGCGACAAGCTGGCCAGCGTCAACCCGTTCAGCAAGGTGTACGACGAGGTGTGGACCGCGGGGCGCGCGGGCCGGGACCGGTACGCCATCGCCGACGTCGGCGTCCGCGACGAGGACATCGTCGAGGTCGGCCGCCCGCAGCTGGCGCCCATCCAGACCTGGCAGGGCGTGCCGGAAAGTCCCCGCGGCGGAGCCGCTGACGGACGCTGCCCCACGGTGCTCTACGCGCCGACCTGGGAGGGCTGGGACGACAACCCCGGCAACACGTCCATCCTGCTGGCCGGCGAGAGCATCGTGAAGAAGCTGGTCAAGGCCGACCCGCCGGTCCGTGTGCTGTACAAGCCGCACCCCTTCACCGGCACCGTCAGCGCCCGGGCCAAGGCCGCCCACGAGCGCATCACCGCCCTGGTGGCGAAGGCCGCCGCCCAGCGCGGTGCCGACCCGCGCTTCACGGCCGACGCGGCCGCACAGGCCGAGGCCAAGGCGGACCTGGTCCGGATCGACGCCCGGATCGCCGAACTGGTCGGCAAGGGCGGCGAGAAGGGCGACGAGGCCGAGGCCACCCGTGACGGCCTGGTCGACGTCAAGAAGCACGAGGAGATCGCCCGGCTGCGGGCCGAGTGGAACGACGCGTACTGGCGTTCCTTCCCCACCTGGGAGCACCGGGTCGTCACCGGCGCCGAGCCGCGCCTGTACGACTGCTTCAACGTCTCCGACGCGATGGTCTCCGACATCTCCAGCGTGGTCTCCGACTTCATCGCGAGCGGCAAGCCGTACGCGGTCACGGACTCCGCAGAGCTGGGCGTGGAGGAGTTCAAGCGGCAGAACACGGCGGTGCGCGCCGCGGTGATCCTGTCCAACAGCGCGGCCGAGCTGGGCGAACTCCTCGACGCGGTGCGCGACCCGGCCGCCGATCCGCTGGCCGCGGACCGGACCGAGCTGAAGCAGTACCTGCTGGGCCCGGACGAGCCGACCTCCATCGAGCAGTTCAACACCGCGGTGGCCAACCTCGCGATCAAGGCCGAGACGCGCAACGTCGGCCAGGAGTCACGGGCGGCGACCGGTGCCGCCGAGGCCGCGGAGGCCGAGGCGGAGCTCGCCAACGCGGTGCCGGCGCCGGGGGCGGCACCGGCGGGCGAGGCGGACGGACTGACGGCGTGACGGTGGGCTGAAGCGCCTTCGCTGAAGGGGCCCGGTTTTCGAGGGAGTGATCCTCGAAAACCGGGCCTCTTTTACGTATCCCCTGGTGTGCGCCTCCGTCGACTCGCTGTCCTCCCTGTCCGCCCTGTCGATTCACTGTGTGACTCCGCTCACGAAAGCAGGGTGCCAGGGCAACCGCTTGCCCGGCCCGTCCGTCTATCAGGTCGCCAATGAGGCGATACGGGGAAATAGTCAGTGACTAGGGGGAAAGCGTGACCCTGACGCAGCCTGATGTGAGCGTGATCATCGGGGCGTACGAAGCGATGCCCTACCTGGTCGACTGCCTCGCGTCCGTCGAGGCCCAGACCATCGATCCCACGCGCATCGAGGTCATCGCGGTCGACGACGGTTCGACGGACGGCACCGGGGAGTACCTGGAGGAGTTCGCGGCCCGCGCGGCCATGCCGGTCACCGTGATCCGGCAGGACAACTCCGGCGGCCCCAGCGGCCCCCGCAACGTCGGCCTCGGCAAGGCCGCCGGCCGCTACGTCTTCTTCCTGGACGCCGACGACCGGCTCGGCCCCGAGGCCCTCCAGCGCATGGTCGCCATGGCCGACGAGAACGGCACGGACGTCGTCCTCGGCAAGGTCGAGGGCGTCAACCGGTCCGCGCCGAAGTCGATGTGGGGCACGTCGGTGGGCCGTACCGACGTCTTCTCCTCCAACATCAAGTTCACGCTGAGCGCGCAGAAGCTCTTCCGCCGCTCCCTGCTGGAACACCACAGCATGCGCTTCGACGAGTCCCTGTTCACGGGCGAGGACGCGCTGTTCACGATGGAGGCCTACCTGCGGGCCGACGGCGTCTCCGTGGTCGCCGACCACACCTGCTACTACCTGGTGGGCCGCGAGGACGGCAAGCACGTGACGAAGAGCGGGAGTTACGTCCTGCGCTTCGACTCCGCGCGCGCCCTGATGACCCTGATAGCCGACCTGCTCCCGCCCGGCCCGCAGCGGAACGTGCTGATGGTCCGGCCCTTCCTCGTCACGCTGCTGCCGCAGTTCGGCCCCAGGTACCTCAAGGACACCGAAGAGGTCCGGCGGCACAAGATGGAACTGGCCCGGCCGCTCACGGAGATGTACTGGAACGAGGACGTCGCCCGCCGCCTCAGGGTCCACGAGCGGCTGCGGCTGCACCTGATCGCCGCCGGGCGGCAGGACCTCCTCGAGGACGTCGTGGAGTTCGTCCGGGCGAAGAAGGAGGCGTCGGCCGTCCTGGAGAGGAAGGGCCGCCGCCTCTATCTCGCCTACCCCCACTTCCGCGACGCCCCGGCCGGCATCCCCGACTCGGTCTACCTCGCCGGCCCCCGCGAGGCCCGCTCCTTCCCGGGCTACCGCAAGGACGTCGTCGGCACGTTCGTGCAGCGGGCGGCACGCAAGGTACGGCGGGCGCTGCCGGCGCGGGACGGGGCGGCGCGGGGCGGGCCGGCCGCCGCGGCGTGACGCGGCAGGGAGCTCACCGGGACGGTGTGGCGGGCTCGGGCTTCGTCTCGGGCCTGCGCTCGGATCCGGGCCTGCGCTTGGGCTCGGTGACGGGTGTCGTCGTTTCCAGCCGCTGCCCGGGAAGTTCCGCCGCCGACCGCTCCGCCATCCGCACCCGATGCCCCCGGGCCGCCGCGCACAGCGCCTGCGCGGCCTCGTTGAACCGCTCCTGCGACGTCGGTTCGTCCGGCCCCAGCAGGTGCCGCTTCAACTCGGCCCGCGCCGCGACCAGTTCGTCCTTCTCCGGATGCCGTACCGCCTCCAGCAGCCCCGGCACCCCGCCCGCGTCCGGCGCCAGCACGGTCGCCGCCCGCACCGTCGGGAACATCTCCCGGAACGTCTCCTCCGGCAGCCCGCTGGTGTTGGCCACCGCATAGGGCTTCCCGCTCGCCAGGAAGTCGCTGACCACACTCGACACATCGCTGATCAGCAGATCGGCCCGGTTGAAGCAGGAGTACAGCGCGGGCCGGACATCCGTCACGACCTGGTGCTCCCACTCCGGCAGCGAGGCCCAGTACGCCTCGTCCCAGGCCTTGGCCGCCCGCGCCACCGCCTCGGCCCGCCCCGGCTCGGGCGTGGACTGCAGCAGCATCCGCTCGACCTGGTCGGCGCCGGACCGGCAGTCGATCGAGGTGAGGGCGTCCAACTCCTTGGTGAGGCGGGCGAGTTCGCCGTTCGCTGCGGGCCTCTCGCCGGTTCGCTTCCGGTTCGCCGCGCGGATCAGGTCCCGGATGAGCAGGTCCGCCTCGCCGACGCGTGGGTCGACGGATCCCGTCAGCGGGTGCGGCTTGTAGAGCAGCCGTACGCCCGGATCCGCCAGCAGCGCCCGCACGAGGTGCTCGCCGGCCCCGATCACCGAGGTGTTGCCGGGGTTGCCGTCCCAGCCCTCCCAGGTGGGCGCGTACAGGACCGTCGTGAACGTCCCGGTCGGCGGGCCCGCGTACGGCAGTACGGCGTCCAGCTGCGGGCGGCCGATCTCCACCACGTCCTTGTCCTCGACGCCGACCTCGGCCAGCGCGTACCGCTCGCGCGCCGCCGGACCGGCCACCCACACCTCGTCGTACGCCTTCGCGTAGGGGTTGCAGGAGGACAGCTTGTCGCTCTCGCCGTGGTTGACGAAGGTGTGCTTGAGGGTGGGGATGCGCAGGACCTGCGAGGTCTTGCCGGAGTTCGAGGGGTGGATCAGGACCTGGAGCGTGGACTGCTCCAGGCGCATCAGGGTGGACACCTTCGGCAGGCAGACGATCGGCACGTCGGTCGCGGCGATCTTCTGCACCATGAAGCGTTCGCGCAGCACGATCAGCGGACGGCCCTCCAGCCCGGCGAGCGGTTCCAGCCACATGTTCGCCTGGTACGCCGAGGAGGCCCCGCCGGAGAAGTAGAGGCCGACGGTCGGCTTGTACTTGGCCAGCCACGCGTCGAACCAGTCGAGGACCTCCTGCTCGCCCGCCGGACGGCGGCTCGGCAGCAGCCACAGGAGCAGGTCGAACAGGCCCGTCAGGGCGAGCCCGAGGGACAGCGCGATCCCCAGGGCCGCGCAGCGCAGGTCGCCGGTGGCGGCCGTCGCCAGCAGGCCGGCCGTGGACGGCAGGCCGAAGACCAGCAGGCGGTGGCCGGGGCGGCGCAGCAGGACGGGCGGGGCCGAGGACAGACGCAGCGCGGAGGCGTCGATGTTCCGGGTGACCACGGGCAGGGTGCGGGTGCGGCGGACCAGGACGGACAGCGCCTGGATCGCGCAGTGCAGCGCGTAGAAGGCGAGCAGACCGGCGACGAGCGGGGCGTAGACCGTCTCCCGCTCCTGCTCGCCCAGCCGCAGCAGCCCGAAGACCAGCAGCAGGTCGCGCAGCACGTGCCGCACGGTCAGGTCGGCGTGCGACTTGGCGAGCGCCGTCACCATGCCGCGCTGCCAGCGGTGCAGCACGCCCTCCGCGGCCACCGAGGCGACGGTCGCGGCGAGCAGCAGCGGCAGGTGGGGCAGGAGCGCCCCGACGGCCTGGACGGTGAAGGCGGCCGCGAACAGGGCGGTGAGCAGCGCGCGGGGCGCGTGCCGGCGGAGCAGGAGCCCGGTCGGGTTCGTCCACCGGGCGAGGAAGAGTCCGGCGAGCCGCCGGCGGGGGAGGGGTTCAGACACTGCGGTCACTCCAAGGTCGGCGCAGGACGTCGTGCGCCCGGGTTAACGCCCGCCGACCACCGGACGACACGCACGTGTCCGGCAGCCCCTGGAGTGACCGCTGACCGTCGCTAACCCCGGCCCGACTGCATCACCTTCCGAATAGGCCGCCCCACCATCCGCCGAGCCCGCCGGTACACCGAGGCCGGGGCCGCGGTCGCCGCCGCCTTGGCGCCGGTTCGGGCCAGTTCCCGCTCCAACCTCGCGTTGTCCTTGGACAGTTCGTCGATACGGCCGTTCAGCCAGCCGAACCGGGAGGTGAGCGAGGTCAGGTCCGTGTCGTTCCAGGGGCGGACGCCGGCCGGGAAGGACAGGGCGCGCATGCGGTCGTCGAAGGCGGCGCCGCCGTCGCCGTGCGTGAAGGTGTTCTCCAGGCCGTTCCGGTCGAGGAAGGCGGTGAACCGCTCGAAGCGCGCGTGGTGGCCGCTGACCAGGCCGGTGAAGTCGGCCTCCTCGTACAGCTGTGCCGGGTCGAGGTCGCCGGGCAGCCCCTTGATGAGGCGGTGCGGGATCTCGAAGTAGCGGCACAGCTCCAGCGTCCGCGAGTCGCCGCACAGGACGGTCGCGGGCGTGCCCGCCAGCAGCGCGGCGATGTTGCCGTGGATGCGGGAGCCGAAGGAGAAGTCGAAGGCGCGCAGGTCGTCGATCCAGGTGACTGGGTCGACGTAGACGCGGACCTTGTCCTCCCGGTACATCGGGTGGTCGGGGTGCGTGGGCATCGACGTGACCCGGCCGTTGGCGTCCGACAGGTCCCGCCAGTGCAACTGCCGTGCGTCGCTGATGTTCTGGCCTATGAAGCGCAGGTGCGGGTAGCGCTCGTGGGTTCGGCGGATGATCCGGTCCAGGCCCTGCTTCTGCACCGCGTTGTGCGAGCCGTTGATCGCGATGCGGGACTCCGCGGTCAGCGCCGGCGCCCGCTTCTCCACGGCGAGTTCCTTGCCGTAGAGGAACAGCGACGGGCAGCCGATCACCTCGACGTCCCGGAACCCCATGTCCTTGAGGTACTTCTCGGTGAACTCGCCCCGCACCCCGATCGAGGCGCTGTGGTCGAGCACCGCCGAGACGAACTCCCGTACCGACTGCTCCATGGGCTTGAGCCGCGCGGGATTGTAGTCGAGCCCGGACTGCGCGCCGACGCCGACCACCACGACCGGGATGCGCAGCTTGTTGATCAGCCGGGTGAGTCGCTTGAGCCCCGTCTCGAACGACGGCCGGAACGCGTTGGCCAGCGGGACGACGAAGGCGTCGTACTCCTCGTTGATCTGCCCGGCCGCCCCCACCTCGGTCCTGACCCTGTTGGAGACGATCTCGGTCCCCGGTGTCTCAAGGATCTTGTGGGTGGCGTCACTGAAGATCAGGTTGCCGGAGTTGGTGGCGATGACGTCCCGGTGGAGGGCTTCCTCGATGGGGACGACGTCGTAGGGGCTCTTCCCCGACCTGAGGAGGATGCGCTTTGAGGGACGAACGTTGTGCGACACGAACGTCAATCTAAGTTTTGCCAGAGTTTCATTTCTATACGGAACCCGTACAACCTTTTTGCCGTATGCGAAGCGTGAGCAAAGAGTGACGTGGCGCGTGTCCGGGGGATGGACCGGCGCGCGTCGCCCCACCCCGTTCGCGTAGATTGCGAGGCAGCCGAGGTGCGAGGGGACGGAACGCAAGGTGGCAGGGGCAAGGCAGGCCGTGAGCGAGGCCCGCAGGATCGTCGTCAAGGTGGGCTCCTCGTCGCTGACCACGGCCTCCGGCGGACTGGACGCCGACCGGGTCGACGCGCTCGTCGACGTCCTCGCCAAGAGCCGCAGCGGTGGGGAGAAGGAGATCGTCCTCGTCTCCTCCGGTGCCATCGCCGCCGGTCTCGCCCCGCTCGGGCTGCGACGCCGCCCCAAGGACCTGGCCCGGCAGCAGGCCGCCGCCAGCGTCGGCCAAGGGCTGCTGGTCGCCCGCTACACCGCCTCCTTCGCGCGCTACGGCATCCGCGTCGGCCAGGTGCTGCTGACCTCCGACGACATGAGCCGGCGCGCCCACCACCGCAACGCCTCCCGCACCCTCGACAAACTCCTCGCCATGGGCGCTCTCCCGATCGTCAACGAGAACGACACCGTCGCCACGGACGAGATCCGCTTCGGCGACAACGACCGGCTCGCCGCGCTCGTCGCCCACCTCGTCCACGCCGACCTGCTGGTGCTGCTCTCGGACATCGACGGCGTGTACGACGGCGACCCCAGCAAGCCGGGCACCTCGCGGATAGCGGAGGTGCGCGGGCCCGCCGACCTCTCCGGTGTGGACATCGGCAGCGCCGGCAAGGCCGGCGTCGGCACCGGCGGCATGGTCACCAAGGTCGAGGCCGCCCGGATCGCGGCCGCCGCCGGCATCCCCGTCGTGCTCACCAGCACCATCCACGCCGCCGACGCGCTGACCGGCGGCGACACCGGCACCTACTTCCACCCCGCCGACAAGCGCTCCGCCGACCGGATGCTGTGGCTCCAGCACGCGTCCACCCCGCAGGGCTCGCTGACCCTGGACGACGGGGCGGTGCGGGCGGTCGTGGACCGCCGCAAGTCGCTGCTGCCGGCCGGAATCGCCTCCGTCGAGGGCGAGTTCACCGCGGGCGATCCGGTCGAACTGAGGGACGGCGAGGGGAACGCGGTGGCCCGCGGACTCGTCAACTTCGACGCCAAGGAGATCCCCCGGCTGATCGGCCGCTCCACCCGGGAACTCGCCCGTGAGCTGGGACCGGCGTACGAGCGCGAGGTCGTGCACCGGGACGACCTGGTGATCCTGCACCCCTGAAAATCCCGCCGTCGGGCCCCGGCTCACCCGAAAACGGGGTGAACGACCCGGCAATGGCGTCGCCCTCAGGTGGACGTTCCGCAAAACCGCCCCACGGACGCCCCCGGCCTGCTCAACTTTGTCTCAGGGACACGTTCCGCAGACCACGAGCACGAGCGCTGCTCGGCCATTGGGTAAAGGAGGCCGTCGTGAGACGAGTGCGCCCTGGGGCGTCGGCGGCCCGCGGCGGTACCGGTGGTACCTCCTCGCGCGCGGCCGGCGAGGAGCGTGCCCTGACGAGCGTCGCGGCCGGCGACCGGTACGAGAAGCCGGAGGACCTGCCGCGCCTGTGGCACGTCACCCTCAGCGTCTCCGGCAAGGAGGCCCCGCTGAAGGAGGTGCGGCGCGGCCTCGAACAGCTGGCCCACGACCACCCCTTTCTGCTGACCAGCAGATACGCCAACGACCACGCGGAGATCCGCTACTGGGAAGAGGCCCGCGACCTGCACGACGCGGCCGCCGTGGCCCTGCGCCTGTGGGGCGAGCACCGCCAGACCGCCCAGCTCCCGCCCTGGGAGATCGTCGGCCTGGAGGTCATCGACCGGGAGACCTACCACCAGCGCATCGCCGAGGGCTACGGACCGGCACCGGCGACGCCGGTGGGGGTTCATCCCTTTTGACCCCGTCTCGCGGTGTGGAACGCCCGGTGGACGCACCCGTCCGGCGCACTACGCTTCCCTTATGACCACGCTTTCGCCGTACGACGCCATGTCCCCGGTCACCCAGGCCGCCTACCGCGCCAAAGCCGCCGCCGCCGACCTCGCCCCGCTGCCGCGGGCCGAGAAGGACGACGCGCTGCTCGCCATCGCGGACGCGCTGGAGGTCCGTACGAGCGAGATCGTCGAGGCCAACGCCAAGGACATCGCCAAGGCCCGCGAGGCCGGCACCAGCGAGGCCATCATCGACCGGCTGACGCTGACGCCGGAGCGGGTGCGGGCCATCGCCTCCGACGTGCGGGACGTCGTCGCGCTGCCCGACCCGGTCGGCGAGATCGTCCGCGGCTCGACCCTGCCGAACGGCATCGACCTGCGCCAGGTCCGCGTCCCGCTCGGCGTGGTCGGCATCATCTACGAGGCCCGCCCGAACGTGACGGTGGACGCGGCGGCGCTGTGCCTGAAGTCCGGCAACGCGGTGCTGCTGCGCGGCTCCGGCTCCGCGTACGAATCGAACAGCGCGCTCGTGCGGGTGCTCCGGGACGCCGTGGGCGGTGCCGGGCTGCCCGCCGACGCCGTGCAGCTGGTGCCCGGCGAGAGCCGCGAGAGCGTGCGCGAGCTGATGCGGGCACGCGGCCTGGTCGACGTGCTCATCCCGCGCGGCGGCGCCTCCCTCATCCAGACCGTCGTCACCGAGTCGATCGTCCCGGTCATCGAGACCGGCACCGGCAACTGCCACGTCTACGTCGACGCGAATGCCGACCTCGACATGGCCATCGACATCCTGATCAACTCCAAGGCGCACCGCGTCAGTGTCTGCAACGCCGCCGAGACGCTCCTCGTCCACCAGGACATCGCCCCCCGGTTCCTGCCGCGCGCCCTGGACGCCCTCGCGGAGGCCGGGGTGACCGTGCACGCCGACGAGCGGGTCCTGGCGTACGCCAAGGACTCCAAGGCGACGGTCGTGGAGGCCACCCCGGAGGACTGGGAGACGGAGTACCTGTCCTACGACATCGCCGCGGCGGTCGTCGACTCCCTGGACAGGGCCGTCGAGCACATCCGTCTGTGGACCTCCGGTCACACCGAGGCCATCGTCACCACCTCCCAGCAGGCGGCCCGCCGCTTCACCCAGCTGGTCGACTCCACGACGGTCGCGGTCAACGCCTCCACCCGGTTCACCGACGGCGGCCAGTTCGGCTTCGGCGCGGAGATCGGCATCTCCACGCAGAAGCTGCACGCGCGCGGACCGATGGGTCTGCCGGAGCTGACCAGCACGAAGTACATCGTCACCGGGGACGGGCACGTACGGCGCTGAGGCGCACGACCTGGCGCGCGGGAGGGACGTGCACCCGGCGTGCGCGCCCTTTCCTGGTGCGTGCCGCAGAAGAGCCGTCTCATCCAGCGGATGAATTTCCATACCGTCTGCCCAAATTGACCCCCCAGGTCTACTCTGGATCCGTGCCGGAGGACGTGGGGGGCACGCCGTTCCCTGACGGCTGGGAGCCCGACGACGACCACGACCGCGGGGTGTCGGACGAAGAGTTCGCCTCCGTGGTCTTCGACGAGGACTTCGTACGGGCGGCCGTGGTGCACGAGCCGACCGCCGTCGAGCGCCTCCTTGCCGCCGCGCAGGCGAGAGCGGAGGCCTCCGAGGCCGAGGCCCGCCGGGCGGCCCTCGGCAGGGGCGAGCGCTACGAGGACGGCTACGGCCCCGACGGCGGCCCCACCGGATTCGGCCATGATCCGGAACTCGACGACCTGGACGACGTCGACATCCTCGAAGGCCGCTACGGCGCCCCCGGGACGTACGGCAAACAAGTCCGCTGGCACCGTCCCGTCGCCTGGATGCTCGCCCTCGTGATGGGCATCGGCATGGTCGCACTGGCGTTCGCAGCGGTCTACCGCAGCGCCTCCTCCGACGGCGGGGGCCCGGTTCCGCCGCCCGCCTCGACCGGCCTGGAACACGGCACCTCGGCGGCGCCCTCCGCGTCCGCCGACTACTCCCAGCCAGCCGTCTCCGCCGTCCCGCGCACGCCCTGAACGCCGGCCGCCGGCCCGTGCCCGGTCCTGGTGAGAACCTGTCAGAAGTTGTCGCGCAGGGGGGCGTTTACCCGAGGGCCCGGCGACCTACCCTGAAGATATGGGCGGGCCTGGAAACCCACCTGAGGGGACACCCGAGGGCGGCCCCGGAGGTGGAGAGGACGAGTACCGATCCGTCGTCTTCGACGAGTCGTTCGTCCGCGCTGCCCGGCTCCAGGAGTTCTCCGCGCAGGAGCGCATCGCAGACCACGCGCCCGCCGTACGCCGCCGGCCCCCGCTGCGCCGCGGCCTGTCCCGGCAGGCGCTGATCCTGGTCCTGCTGATCGCAGTCGCCTTCGGCACCGCGATCTACATGGGCGTACGGCATCCCTACCAGACCCCCGCCGCGCAGCAGCCCGTCGAGCCCCTGCGGATGACCGTCATCCCGCTCGCCCCGCAGGGCAAGGTGCCCGGGCACACCGACACCGAGTACCTGTACGCGCACAGCCCCGCCGCGCAGTACCGCATCGGCGCCGAGGGCATCCCGCTGCCCGCCTCCCGGCGCACCGCGCACTTCTCGGACAGCCAGGTGGTCGCCGCCCTGACCACCGCCAAGGACTACATCGTCCGGTCCTCGCTCTACCCGGAGGTCCTCACCGGCCGGCAGGTCCGTCCGGTACGGGTCCTGCTCGACGCGGACCAACTCGGCCAGTTCGACGAGAGTTTCGACCGCCCGGCCGCCGACGGACGGCACGCTCCCACGGGGTGGCTGGTTCGCTTCGACCCGTCCGGCGCCGAGCTGGCCGACGGCAAGATCAGGGTCCAGGGCACGCTCCAGGCCGCCGAGACCGACTCGTCCACGCTCGAGGTCACCGCGGACCACACCTTCGTGTACGCGCTACGGGCCCCCGGCGCGGGCGACAAGGCCGAGGCGTCCTTGTTCACCGTCCGCCGCGAGCTGCACTTCCGCTTCGACCGTGACGACCTGCGGCTGCACACCACCCAGCTCGTCGTCGCCTATGTGCAGGCGGGCCCGCTGTCCTGCGCCGAGGACTCCACCAACCACCTGCACCCGTTGCTCGCCGGGCAGATGGCCAAGGCGGGCGGCCCCGCGGGCACGGACCCGTACGCGACGGGCGGCGCGACGCCGCTGTGCGGATCGCTGGCGACGAGCGCGCAGCCGAAGGTGTGAGCGGCCGGGAGGTGTGAGCGGCCGGAGGTGTGAGCAGCCGACGGGTTTCTTCGGTTCCGTCGGCTGCGAGGGCCCCTCGGCCAGTCGTCTCGGCCAGTCGTTTCGGTCAGTTGTCCCGCGGGGGCGTGTCCGTCCCGTTCGCCGGGCCCGGCTCGTCCGTCGGGTCCGTCGGCGGCCGGTCCTGCGGTGCCGAGCTCGCGAAGCCGCCGAAGCCGCGCCGCACCCGGCCGCCCAGGTCCCCGGCCCCGCCGGCGAGGTCGCTGACCAGCTTCATCAGCGGGTCCTTGGAGGTCTTGACATTGCTGGCGTAGCTCGCCGCCGACTCCCGGAAGGAGTCCGTGACCGAGGTGTCCTTGTCCTCGCTGCGCCGCGGGTAGTGGCCGTCCATGATCCGCTGGTGGTCCCGGGACTCGGACCACTTCTTCAGCTCGGCGGCCCGGATGGTGGTGAAGGGGTGGGAGCGCGGCAGCACGTTCAGGATCTTCAGCACGGAGTCGCGCAGGTCGCCGCCGGCCTCGTACTCCTCGGCCTGCTTCAGGAACGAGTCCACGTTCATCTCGTGCAGGTGGTTGCCGCCGGCGAGCTTCATCAGGCCGCGCATCGAGGCCGTGAGGTCCTGGCCGACCAGGAGACCCGCGCGGTCCGCGGACAGCTCCGACTTGCGGAACCACTCGCGCAGCGCCGTCACGATCGCCATGATCGCGAGGTTGCCGAGCGGGATCCAGGCCACCTTGAGGGCAAGGCTGGTCAGGAACAGCAGGATGGTGCGGTACACCGAGTGGCCGGACAGGGCGTGGCCCACCTCGTGCCCGATCACCGCCCGCATCTCCTCCTCGTCGAGCAGCTCGACGAGGCCCGTGGTGACGACGATGATCGGCTCGTCCAGGCCGATGCACATGGCGTTGGGCTGCGGGTCCTGGTTGACGTACATCGGCGGGACCTTCTCCAGGTCCAGGATGTAACAGGCGTCCCGCAGCATGTCGTTGAGGTGCGCGAACTGCTGGTCGGAGACGCGCACCGAGTCGGACAGGAACAGCAGCCTGAGGCTGCGCTCGGGCAGCAGCCCGCTCAGCGCCTTGAAGACCGTGTCGAAGCCGCTCAGCTTGCGCAGCGCCACCAGGGCGGAGCGGTCGGCCGGGTGCTCGTACGCGCGGGAGGAGATCCCCGGGAAGCGCCTGCGTTGCCTGCTCGGCACGTTCTCGTGCCCGTTCTGCTGGTGGCCGTCGGACATGTCTTCCCCCATGTGCGTGTGTGTGGCCCTTTGCGGATCTTTGTGCGGCCCTTTGCTCCCCCGAAGCTGGGCCCAGCCTAGGCGGAGTTACCGTGGACGGGCACTACAGCGAAGGAGTTCCGCGCCATGGAGCACAACCCCCGGGCCGCCTGGCTCGCCGAGGCCGCGCGCGCCGCCGAGCAGCAGGGGGCGGGGAATCTGCTCCGGGTCGTACTGATCGTGATGGTGCTGGGCTGTGTGCTGACCGCGTGGTTCCTGCTGCGTGGGTACAAGCGGAAAGACGACTGAAGCGGGGCGAAGGTTCCCGATGGCGGAGTCGGCGTGATCGCCGTCGGACCGCCCGCTTACCATGGGCCCACGTGTTTATCCCGCCCACACCGGATAGGTCCTGCCGAAGATGAGCTTCCACAGCACCGCTGCCCAGTTGGTCACCCTTGCCGCCGAGGGCGAGGAGCACGGCGGCAACCACGAGAGCCTCGACCCGCTGGTGACCGGCGGGGCCGCCTTCGTCATCCTGATGCTTCTGCTGTGGATCACGACCCGTTTCAACCGCGACCGCTGAGCCCGGCGCGAGCCCGGCAGGAATCCGGCAGGGGCGTCCTGCACGGGCCGTCCCGGGGATCTCTCGGCCGGGGCTCTCAGGCCGGGCCGGTAGGGTCTGCACGCATGGGAGAGCAGGACATGCCTACCGGTCCGGCGAACGACACGCCGAACGGCACGGAAGACCGCCCGGTGAGCGCCACCGGGAGAGGTCCGGGTCGCGGCGTCGGGAACCGTCCGTCGAGCGGCGCCGGCAACGGGCCGTCGAACCCCGGCAAGCGCCGTCTCGGCGTCATGGGCGGGACGTTCGACCCGATCCACCACGGGCACCTGGTGGCGGCCAGTGAGGTCGCCGCGCAGTTCCACCTGGACGAGGTGGTGTTCGTCCCGACCGGCCAGCCGTGGCAGAAGAGCCACCGCGCGGTCTCCCCGGCCGAGGACCGCTACCTGATGACGGTCATCGCGACCGCCGAGAACCCCCAGTTCTCGGTCAGCCGCATCGACATCGACCGCGGCGGCGCCACCTACACCGCGGACACCCTGCGCGACCTGCGCGCGCTCAATCCCGACACCGACCTCTTCTTCATCACCGGCGCCGACGCCCTCGGCCAGATCCTGACCTGGCGGGACGCGGAAGAGCTGTTCTCCCTTGCACACTTCATCGGGGTCACCCGGCCGGGCCACGTCCTGTCCGACCCCGGGCTCCCCGAGGGCGGTGTCTCGCTCGTCGAGGTCCCCGCCCTCGCCATCTCCTCCACCGACTGCCGTGCGAGAGTCGCCAAGGGCGACCCCGTCTGGTATCTGGTGCCGGACGGAGTCGTGCGCTACATCGACAAGCGCGAGCTGTACCGCGGCGAGTGAGCCGAGAGGGGCACCGGTGAACGACCGATACGACGCGGGATACGGCGGCAACCACGACGACCGGTACGAGCTCGTCGGCTACGACGAGTACGGCCGGCCGATGTACCAGCCGGCCCCGCCGCAGCAACAGCCGCAGCAGGCCCCCCAGCAGCCGTACGACCCGTACGCGCAGCAGCAGGGCTACGGCTACGACCCGTACGCCACGGGCGGGCAGCAGCCGGCCCCTCCGTACGACCCGTACGGCACCGGTCGGCAGGCACCCGTGCCACCGTCCTACGACCCCTACGGCACCGGTGCCCAGCAGACCGGCGGGCAGGCGCCCTCGTACGACCCCTACGGCCGGGAGGCCACCAGCGGTCAGCAGCCCCGCGTCGTCGAGCAGACCGCCTACATTCCGCAGCAGGCCGGCCCGCCCGAGCAGACGGACATCCCTGGGCGGGACCAGCGCTCCGACGCCGACGGGAACCACCCGGCCGAGGGCGAACGGGACTACCGCACCGAGCAGTTCGCCTTCGTCGAGGAGCCCGACGGCGACTCCGAGGACGTCATCGACTGGCTGAACTTCACCGAGAACCGCACCGAGCGCCGCGAGGAGGCCAAGCGCCGCGCCCGCAGCCGCCTCGTCGCCCTCGTGGTGGTGCTGGCGCTGGTCGCGGTCGGCGGCGCCGGCTACCTCTGGTACGCCGGGAAGCTGCCCGGACTGTCCTCCTCCTCGGACGCGAAGACCGGAACCGCCACCGCCGTCGGCGCCCAGAACCGTGACGTGATCGTCGTCCACCTGCACAACACCGCGCAGGGCGGCACCTCCACGGCACTGCTCGTCGACAACACCACCACCAAGCAGGGCACCACCGTCCTGCTGCCCAACTCCCTCGTCCTGACGGACGACGGCGGCACCACGACCACCCTCGCCAAGTCGGTCGAGGACGACGGCTCCTCCGGCACCCGCGACTCCCTCGACGGCGTCCTCGGCACCGACATCGAGGGCACCTGGCGCCTGGACACCCCCTACCTGCAGAACCTGGTCGACCTCGTCGGCAACATCGAGGTCGACACCAACACCGTCGTGGCCGACCCGGACGCCAAGAAGGGCGAGGCGCCCCTGGTGAACAAGGGGAAGAGCCAGACGCTCAGCGGCAAGGCGGCCGTCGCCTACGCCACCTACCGCGCCTCCGGCGAGGCCCAGAACGCCCAGCTGGAGCGGTTCGGCCAGGTCATGCAGAGTGTGCTGCGCAAGCTGTCCTCCGACCCCACGGCGGCGACCACCACCGTGCAGACGCTGGCGCAGATCCTCGACCCGTCGCTCACCGACAAGGACCTCGGCACCTTCCTCGCCAAGCTCGCCGACCGCGCCAAGGGCGGCGACTACAAGACCGCACTGCTGCCCGTGCAGACCGACGGCACGCTGAGCGCCGAGGCAAGCGACAGCGTCGTCAAGGACGTGCTCGGCGGCACCGCGAAGAGCCCCGACAAGGACGCGGCCGTCAGCGTCTCCGTCCAGAACGCCACCGGCGTCAAGGACAACACCGAGAAGGCCCGCGTCGTCCTCCTCAACGGCGGCTTCAGCTTCCTGGAAGGCGGCACGGCCTCCTCGGCCCAGACCGCCTCCAAGGTCGTCTACGCCGACGCCGCCGACAAGGAGAACGCCACCGAGGTCGCCAAGACCCTGGGTCTGGCCACCAACTCCGTCAGCAAGGGCAAGGTCTCGGGGAGCGCGAACGTCGCCGTCGTCCTCGGCCAGGACTACGAGCCGAGCTCCTCCTAGGGCCTGTCAGCAGAGCCTGTCCGGCCGGACCGGCCGGGGCGGCCCCACGTGATCCACTGATCGCGTGGGGTGGCCTCGGCTGTCCGTGAGACCCTTGGTGTCAAGTGTCCGCCGACCGAAAGCCTTGTAGTGACCGCGACTGACCGCTCTCTCGAGCTCATCACCACCGCCGCCCAGGCGGCCGCCGACAAACTGGCGCACGACGTCATCGCCTACGACGTCAGCGACGTTCTGTCGATCACCGACGCCTTCCTGCTGGCCTCCGCGCCCAACGACCGTCAGGTCAAGTCGATCGTCGACGAGATCGAGGAGCGGCTCTCGAAGGAGCTCGGCGTCAAGCCGGTGCGCCGCGAGGGCGACCGCGAGGCCCGCTGGATCCTGCTCGACTACGTGGACATCGTCGTCCACGTCCAGCACAGCGAGGAGCGCGTCTTCTACGCCCTGGAACGGCTGTGGAAGGACTGCCCCGAGCTCGAGCTGCCCGCCGACGCCAAGGCGACCCGCGGCAAGGGCGAGGAGCACGCCAAGCTGCGGGCCGAGGAGGACGCCGCCGAGTTCGGGGACCCCCGGTGAGCGCCCCCGCGGGAGCCGGCCGGAAGCCGGGCCGCGGCCGCCGTGTCATCCTCTGGCGGCACGGCCAGACCTCGTGGAACGTGGAGCGCCGCTTCCAGGGCACCACGGACGTCTCCCTCACCGAGACCGGCCTGCTCCAGGCCCAGCGCGCCGCCCGGCTGCTGGCCTCCCTGGAGCCCGACGCGATCGTCGCCTCCGACCTTCAGCGGGCCGCCAACACGGCCGCCGAGCTCGCCGCGCTCACCGGCCTGGAGGTGACCCACGACGAGGGCCTGCGGGAGACCTACGCGGGCGTCTGGCAGGGGCTGACGCACGAGGAGATCATCGCCCGGCACGGCGAGGAGTACGCGGCGTGGAAGCGCGGCGAGCCGGTGCGCCGCGGCGGCGGCGAACTGGAGACCGAGGTCGCCGACCGCGCCGCCCCCGTGGTGCTGCGGCACGCCGAGAAGCTCCCCGACGACGGCACGCTCGTCGTCGTCAGCCACGGCGGCACGATCCGGACGACCATCGGACGCCTCCTCGGCCTGGAGTCCCATCACTGGGAGAGCCTCGGCGGACTCTCCAACTGCTGCTGGTCCGTCCTCGGCGAGGGGGCGCGCGGCTGGCGTCTGCTCGAGCACAACGCCGGCACCCTGCCGGAGCCGGTGCTCGGCGACGACGACTGAGCGGGGCACCAGGGCCCGCGACCCGGATTTCACTTTCCGGCAGGTCGCAGGCTAAAGTTCTTCTTGTTCGCCTCGCCGAGCGGGAAGAACGCAAGGGGCTATAGCTCAGTTGGTAGAGCGCCTGCATGGCATGCAGGAGGTCAGGAGTTCAATTCTCCTTAGCTCCACAGGTCGAGAGATCGACAGTCTTGAGTTGCACTCTTGAGTTGTCAAAGATCGTGCGCTGTCGAAGATCGCTTGATGAAGATCCCGTCCCGCTGGGGCGGGATTTCTTTTATGCCCTCCTCAGAAGAGCCGTGCGCCGGGCCGTCCCCTCATCGTCCGGCGTGTAGACCACGATCCGGCACTCCGGCATCCCGTTGATCGACAGCGACACCGACGTCATCCGCAGCTCACCCGCCTCCGCGTGCCGGAACGTCTTCACCCGCCGCCCGGGTTCCGCCACGTCGCCGCTCTCCCACAGCCGCGCGAAGAGCGGGCTCGCCGCCGACAGCCTGCGTATGAAGTCCTCCCAGACCGGCTCCCCGGCATGCAGTCCGTACGCGGCGCGCAGGGTCGCCACCATCACCGGCAGCTCCGTCTCCCGGAACACCAGCGGGCAGTCCTTCTCCGGCACCGTGAACAGCGCCCACAGGGCGTTGTGCGGGCGCCGGGCCGGCATCGGATCGGAGAGGAACAGGTCGCGGTAGACGGAGTTGGCGGCCAGGATGTCGTACCGCGAGTTGTAGACCACCGCGGGGCGTGGTTCGAGGGCCTCGATGATGCCCAGGACGTCCGGTCCCACGGCCTGCGCGAGGGTCTCCGGGGCGTGTGCGTACGGCACTTCGGCGAGGTGGTACAGGTGCTCCCGCTCCGGTGGGTCGAGGCGCAGCGTGCGTGCCACGGCGTCCAGGACCTGCGCGGAGGCGTTGATCGGCCGGCCCTGCTCGAGCCATGTGTACCAGGTCACACCGACACCCGAGAGCTGGGCCACCTCCTCGCGGCGCAGGCCCGGTGTGCGACGCCGTAAACCCGGCGGCATGCCCACGTCCGCCGGTGTCACCCGGGCCCGCCGCGTGCGCAGAAAAGTGGCCAGCTCGGGCCGGCGGCGCTGTGTCGTCCCCATCGTCACGTCCCTCATCGTCGATGCCGCACCTGTCCTCTGCCAGGTGCTGTCGGTACCAGCATCAGCGGGCACTCGGCACCCGTACCGGAGGGACGCCAGGCTCGACGGCATGACGACAACTCCCCGGACGGGGCCGGGTCCCGCACCCGTTCCAAGTCCTGAGATCAGTAAAGCGCCCGCCACTGACAATCCGCCCCGTGCGCTGCTCGCGCTGGTCCTCGCCGCCCAGTTCATGGCGCTGCTCGACGTGTTCATCGTGAATGTCGCGGCCCCCACCATCGCCACCGAACTCCACGCGTCCGGCGCGGATGTTCAGCTGGTGATCGCCGGATACGCCATCACCTACTCCGTGCTGCTGATCACCGGCGCCCGCCTCGGCGACCGGTTCGGGCACGGCCGGGTCCACCTGGCCGGGCTCGCCCTGTTCACGGCGGCCTCGCTGGCCTGCGGTCTGGCGCAGGGCGCCACCGAACTGATCGTGTTCCGGCTGGTCCAGGGCGCCGGCTCGGCGGTGATGATCCCGCAGGTGCTCAGCCTGATCCAGCGCAACTTCACCGGCGAGGCCAGGATGAAGGCGCTCGGCGCCTACTCGGCCGTCCTCGCCGTCGGCGCCGCCGCCGGGCAGGTCCTCGGTGGAATCCTGGTCAGCGCCGACCTGTTCGGCACCGGCTGGCGGCCGGTGTTCCTGGTCAACGTGCCGGTGGGCCTCGCCCTGCTGGTCCTCGGCAACCGCCTGCTGCCGCCCGGGGACGGCCCCGCGGCCCCGCGGCCGACGCGCGGCCTCGACCTGCCCGGCCTGGTGCTGCTCGGGGCGGCCGTGTCGCTGTTCACGGTGCCGCTGGTGCTCGGGCAGGAGGAGGACTGGCCGCTGTGGTCCTGGCTGTCGCTGGCCGCGGCCGCGATCGCGTTCGGCCTGTTCTGCGCGTACGAGTCCCGGCTCGCCCGGCGCGGCGGCGCCCCGCTGATCGCGCCCAGTGTGCTGCGCCATCCCGGCATGGGCCTCGCCGTCTTCCGGATCCTGGCGGTGATGGCCGTCAACGGCGGCTTCCTGTTCGCGCTCACCCTGCACGTCCAGGGCGGCCTCGGCTACAGCGCGCTGCGGGCCGGCCTCACCTTCGCGCCGACCGCGGTCGTCTTCGGCCTGGTCGGTCTGACCTGGCGCACCTGGCCGGCGTCCTGGCAGCGGGCCCTGACCCCGGCCGGCTTCGTGATCACCGCGCTGGCGGTCGCGGGCGTGGGCCTGGCCCTGAAGGGCGGCGACGAGGGCGGTGCGCCGCTGTACGTCGCGTACGCCGGTGTCGGTGTCGGGCTCGCGCTCGCCTTCAGCCCGACGCTCACCCGGGCGCTGGCCACGGTGCCGCCCGAGAACGCGGCGGACGCCAGCGGTCTGCTGGCCACGGTCACCCAGCTCGGCCAACTGACCGGCGTCGCGTTGTTCGGCACACTGTTCTTGAACCGGCTTGAGTCACTTGGGGCCTCGCAGGCGTATACCTCTGCGGAGGCGCTGTTGGCGTGCATGTTCGCGCTGGCCGGAACGGCCGCGGTGGGTGCCGTGTCCGGACTGGTACTGAGGCGTCGCTGACCGTATTGGCCCGGCCGTGGCAGAATCAAACGGCCGGAAGGGGGCGCGGCCCGACGGGAGGGAGTAGTGATGCCTGCGAGCATCCTCGCGGAGGTCGGCCACCTCCGCGAAGCAGCATCGACACGGGATACGGTCATCCGTCTCAGCTGCCCTTCCTGCGGTTCCGTCCATGTGGCCCAAGTTCTCGGTGACAACGGCGGGATCTCCTACGTGTGCACGGCCTGCGGCCACAGCTGGAGCTGATCGATGGGTGCACACAGGCGAAAGTGCGACTGGTGCGGCAGCGGTACGCCGATCGTCCGTGACATGGAACCGGTCAATCCCGAGTACCAGTACTGGTGCGAGGAGTGCGCGCGGGCGCTGATCATAAAAGGCGACCCGATCGAGACGTACCGGGAACTGGAGGGCGAGCCGATCTACGGCCGGCTCCTCGAAGAGCACTGCACGCTCAAACGGTTCTATTCGTTCGTCACGGCATGAGTGATCACCGCGAGATCGGGCATCGATTCGCGTAACCGGACAGAACGGAAACGATTTGGTGCTCCCCCCGGTGGGCCGGTAATGTTGGCGTCGCCGCCGGGGGAACCGGGCGACACGGTCAATGTGCGGCTCCGCCGCAAGACCACAAGGGGCTATAGCTCAGTTGGTAGAGCGCCTGCATGGCATGCAGGAGGTCAGGAGTTCAATTCTCCTTAGCTCCACAACAGTTGAAGGCGGGTCATCCGAGAGGATGACCCGCCTTCGTCGTGTGGTCAGCGACCCAGGGCGCGGCGGCCGCGGCCCTGGGAGAGGACCGGGAGGTTGTTGCGGGTCGCTCCCTGCGAGCGGGTGTCCTCCTCGATGCGCAGGGCCAGCGCCGGGCAGCGCCGCACCGCGCGCAGCGCCTTCGCCTCCGCGTAGCGCGGCACCTGGGCCTGCGCGACGGTCGGGAAGCCGTCGGCGCCCAGTTCGAAGACCTCCGGGAGGATGTCGGCGCACAGGCCGTGGCCCCGGCACAGCGTCCAGTCGACGTAGATCTTCTGACGGCTGGGGCCGTTCTCCTCGGCCTCGCTGCCGCCGGGGATGCCCGTGGGCGTCTTGCCGCCCTCGAAGAGCGGCAGAACGCCCTCCACGGGCCTTCCGCAGCCGTTCCCGAGGACGTGCGCGGCCAGGTCGTCCGTGAACGCCTTGATCGTCGACTCCAGGAACATCGCGGACCCGTCGGGGTGCGAGCACGCGCCGCGCCGCTTCACGTTCTTGGCGACCTGCTTGAGGGCCTCCAGGGCGGCCGGGCCGCCGCCGTTGATGATGTCCTCCATGCCGCGCGCGGCGGCCGGCAGACCGAGGTAGCAGGGACCGCACTGTCCCGCGCTCTCCTCGGCCAGCCACTGCGCCACGCGCAGCGACTCGCCCAGCGGGCAGGTGTCCTGACTGATCGGCAGGATCGCGCCGGCGCCGAGCGAACCGCCCACCGCGTCCAGGGAGTTGCGCGAGACGATCGCCTCGTTGACCGTCGCCGCGTCGATCCACTTGCCGTGGTAGCCGCCGGTCAGCACACCCTGCGGGACCGGCGGGGCGCCGGCCAGCTGGAGGACGTAGCGCAGCGGCACGCCCGTGGGGACCTCGATGACCATGGGGCGTGCGACCGCGCCGGAGACCGTGAGCATGACGGTGCCCGGCTCGTCGTACAGGCCGGTGTTGCCGTAGCGCTCGGGGCCGATGCGGGCGGCGATCGCGAGCTGGGCGAAGGTCTCGGCGTTCGACAGCAGGGTGGGCGCCCCGCCCACGCCGGTCTGCGAGGCGCTGACCTTGCGGCCCGGCGGGATCGCGGGGCCGCCGTCGATGGAGCGGATCAGCGACGCCGCCGCTCCGGTGACCATGCGGACGGGATTGCGCTGCACGCGCGCGCGTAGAGCCGATCGGCGGCCGTTGCTGAGGCCGCGTTCGGCGAGCGCGGCCTCCATGGAGCGTTGCGTGGACTCCCGGGTGACCCCCACCACGAGCGTGCGGGCACCCAGCGCCTCCGCGACCAGCAGCGCGCCGTCCAGGATGAGGTGCGGGGCACGGTTGATGAGCACCGTGTCCTTGCGGCAGGCCGGTTCGTCCTCGCTGCCGTTGACGACGACGACCGGCCGTACGCCGCGCTTGATCGCCGACTCGGCGACGGAGCGCAGCTTCTTGTGGAAGGGGAAGCCCGCGCCGCCGCGGCCCTTCAGGTTGATGGCCTCCGAGAGCTTCGCGAGCTGCTCGCCGCCCATCGGTTCGAGCGGCCCGTGCACCTTCAGGTGCATGGGCAGGTCGAGTCTCTCGACAAGGTCGAAGCCCGACGTGAGCTGGGGAAGGCCGACCACGCGGACTTCTGGGACGTCGGGCAGGGCCTCGTTCACTTAAAGCCTCCGGAAGGCGTGTTCCAAGGTTCGCCCGAACCCGGTGCGTCGAAGTCGTAGGAAGCACCGGGCGTTGTTTCAGTGGCGGGACCGCTGTTGTACGTGTCGTCCGGGTAGTACGCGCCGTAGAGGTTGTTCGTCTCAGTGGTGTCGTACACGTCACTCGAGCCATAGCCCGAGGCGCCTGAATTGTCATAGGTCGGGATGTTGTATCCGGTGTCCTGGAGCGGGTCGTAGGCCGACGGGGGCGCCTCGCCGACCGGCGGCGGAGAGGGGATCGGCCAGCTGCCCGAGGTGCTGCCGCCGTTGTCGTAGCGCGGGATCGCCTCCGTGGGCTGCATGTCCATCGGCAGGTCCATGCGCGCGGTCTGGTCGGCCGCGTAGGGCTGCTGTTGGCGTGGTGTCGACACGGCCCGGTAGGCGGCCGCGAAGCCGTTCGCGGGCTCCGGGGACGCGGGGGCGCCCAGGGGGGCGTCGTACGGCGGTGCCGTGCCGGGCTGGGCGGCGCGCGGGCCGCTCCGGTTCTCGTAGCCCGGCAGCGCGGCGCCCTCGGCCATCCTGGCCCGGCTGGCGTCGAGCTCCTCGCGGCCCGGCCGTTCCTCGCTGGTTCCCAGGAACGCGGTGATCTTGTCGGCGACCTTGCGCTTGACCGGGCGCGGGGCCGCCCGCAGGGCGAGGGCCGCGGTGACGCCGAGCAGGGACAGGCCGTACAGGATCACGAAGGTCGGCTTCGCCGTGCGGCCCGCGTACAGGCCGTGGATGAGTGCGGCGCACCAGGCCGGGTAGGCCAGCATGTGCATGGCGCGCCAGCGGGCCGCGATCGGGGCCGGGGAGGCGAAGGCGCTGCGCATGGCGCCGGTGATGCCCACGAAGATCATGAGCAGGCCGGCCAGGGAGCCGAGGCCGATCAGGCCGGCGCTTCCGGTCACGCCGAGCGAGAAGGGGATCAGCGCCGAGATCAGGCTTGTGTGATCGAGCGCGACTTTGGTGGTGATGTGCAACAGCAGGAACGCGATCGAGGCGACCGCGGTCGTCCGGTGCACCGCCTGTCCGATGATCCGTTGGCGCGTGTTCAGGAAGACCCGGTCCTGGGCGACCAGGCCCCAGATCACCGAGCAGCTGAGCGAGACGAGCGACAGGACGCCCGCGCCGAAATTGAGGAAGTCCCGGACCCTGTCACCTCCGACCAGCACGAATACGGGTATGAGGAGCAGGAAGGCAGCCGACGCCATCCCATAGGCCGACCGGCCCGTTTTGGGGAGCGAGTTGTTACTACGACGAGGGTTCATGGGGGCAACTCCGAGCAGTTTCGGGAAAGCGGTCCCGCTGCCGCACTCTAAGTGGCTCCATACCGATGGGTACGAGGTTTGAGTTATTGCGTTGTTACCAAACGACAAGGTCGTCGTTGTGATGTCCCTTAGGGGTTGTTACGCGAAGTAACCTTTGGTGTTGGTTCAGTGGTGGCGGGTGTCATCAGTGTGCTGGACGGGGTCTGGTGTAGGGGTCTGGGAGGACGGCACCCGGTGCCAAGAGGGCATACGTAAGCGCGTCGCATCGTGCTCAACGGCTGCGGTACCCTAACGCCATGCGTGCCGTACGCCTTCTGCTTAGCGAGCCGCGCTGATCACTCCCGACCACCGGACGAATCGGATGGTCGGAATCGGCGCGGCGTCCCCTCCTGTGCGAGGGGATTTTTCGTTTCCCGGATGTCACAGCCGCTGGCAGAGACGATCGATGGAGCTTTGAGGATCATGAGCGAGACGAACCCCGCTGCCGCCGCTGCCGTGTCGGCGGAGGCAGCGCCGCACCGCTACACGGCCGCCATGGCGGCCGACATCGAGGCACGCTGGCAGGACTTCTGGGACGCCGAGGGCACCTACGCGGCGCCGAACCCGAGCGGTGACCTGGCCGGTGATCCGGAGCTGAGCGCCAAGCCCAAGAAGTTCATCATGGACATGTTCCCGTACCCCTCCGGTGCGGGCCTGCATGTCGGCCACCCCCTGGGCTACATCGCCACCGACGTCTATGCCCGGTTCCAGCGCATGACCGGCCACAACGTCCTGCACACGCTGGGCTTCGACGCCTTCGGCCTGCCCGCCGAGCAGTACGCCGTGCAGACCGGCACGCACCCGCGGGTGTCCACCGAGGCCAACATCGAGAACATGAAGGTCCAGCTGCGCCAGCTGGGCCTGGGCCACGACAACCGCCGGTCGTTCGCAACGATCGACCCGGACTACTACAAGTGGACCCAGTGGATCTTCCTGCAGATCTTCAACTCCTGGTACGACGACGAGGCCGACAAGGCCCGCCCCATCGTCGAGCTGATCGCCCAGTTCGAGACCGGTGAGCGCGCCGTACCGGGGCACACGCGCGCGTGGCACGAGCTGAGCGCCGCCGAGCGCGCCGACGTCCTGGGCGAGTTCCGCCTGGCGTACGCCTCCGACGCGCCGGTCAACTGGTGCCCCGGCCTGGGCACCGTGCTGGCCAACGAGGAGGTCACCGCCGACGGCCGCTCCGAGCGCGGCAACTTCCCCGTCTTCAAGGCCAAGCTGCGCCAGTGGAACATGCGCATCACCGCCTACGCCGACCGGCTGCTGGACGACCTGGACGCGCTGGACTGGCCCGAGGCCATCAAGCTGCAGCAGCGCAACTGGATCGGCCGCTCCGAGGGCGCCCGCGTCGACTTCCCGATCGACGGCGAGCGCATCACGGTTTTCACCACCCGCCCCGACACCCTGTTCGGCGCGACCTACATGGTGCTGGCCCCCGAGCACCCCCTGGTCGAGAAGTTCACCCCGGCCGCCTGGCCCGAGGGCACCCACGACGTGTGGACCGGCGGTCACGCCACCCCCGGGGAGGCCGTCGCCGCGTACCGCGCGCAGGCCGCCTCCAAGTCCGACGTGGAACGGCAGGCCGAGGCCAAGGACAAGACCGGTGTCTTCATCGGCGCGTACGCGACCAACCCGGTCAACGGCGAGCAGATCCCGGTCTTCATCGCCGACTACGTGCTGATGGGCTACGGCACCGGCGCGATCATGGCCGTCCCGGCGGGCGACCAGCGCGACTTCGAGTTCGCGCGCGCCTTCGAGCTGCCGATCCACTGCATCGTCGAGCCGACCGACGGCCGCGGCACCGACACCTCGACCTGGGAGGACGCCTTCGCGTCGTACGACGCGAAGATCATCAACTCCTCCAACGACGACATCTCGCTGGACGGCCTGGGTGTCGCCGACGCCAAGGCACGCATCACCGAGTGGATGGCACGCAAGGGCATCGGCGAGGGCACGGTCAACTTCCGGCTGCGGGACTGGCTGTTCAGCCGGCAGCGCTACTGGGGCGAGCCCTTCCCGATCGTCTACGACGAGGACGGCATCGCCCACGCCCTGCCCGAGTCGATGCTGCCGCTGGAACTGCCGGAGGTCGAGGACTACTCGCCGCGCACCTTCGACCCGGACGACGCCGACACCGTGCCCGAGACCCCCCTGTCGCGCAACCAGGACTGGGTCAACGTCACCCTGGACCTGGGCGACGGACGCGGCCCCCGCCCGTACCGCCGCGAGACCAACACCATGCCCAACTGGGCCGGTTCCTGCTGGTACGAGCTGCGCTACCTGGACCCGCACAACGACCGGAAGCTGGTCGACCCGGAGATCGAGCAGTACTGGATGGGCCCGCGCGAAGGTCAGCCGCACGGCGGCGTCGACCTGTACGTCGGCGGGGCTGAGCACGCCGTACTGCACCTGCTGTACGCCCGCTTCTGGTCCAAGGTCCTGCACGACCTGGGGCACGTCTCCTCGGCGGAGCCGTTCCACAAGCTGTTCAACCAGGGCATGATCCAGGCCTACGTCTACCGTGACAGCCGTGGCATCGCGGTGCCGGCCGCCGAGGTGGAGGAGCGCGACGGCGCGTACTACTACCAGGGCGAGAAAGTCTCCCGACTGCTGGGCAAGATGGGCAAGTCCCTGAAGAACGCGGTCACTCCGGACGAGATCTGCGACGAGTACGGCGCCGACACCCTGCGCCTGTACGAGATGGCGATGGGCCCGCTGGACGTGTCCCGGCCGTGGGACACGCGCGCGGTGGTGGGTCAGTTCAGGCTGCTGCAGCGACTGTGGCGCAACGTCGTGGACGAGACGACCGGCGCTCTGTCGGTGGCCGACACGGAGCCCGACGAGGGCACACTGCGTGCCCTGCACAAGGCGATCGACGGGGTGCGCCAGGACCTGGAGGGCATGCGGTTCAACACCGCCATCGCCAAGGTCACCGAGCTGAACAACCACCTGACCAAGGCGGGCGGCGCGGTGCCGAGGTCGGTCGCCGAGCCTCTGGTGCTGCTGGTCGCGCCGCTGGCCCCGCACATCGCCGAGGAGCTGTGGCGCAGGCTGGGCCACACCGACTCGGTCGTCCACCAGGACTTCCCGGTCGCCGACCCGGCCTACGTCGTGGACGAGAGCGTGACCTGCGTCGTGCAGATCAAGGGCAAGGTCAAGGCGCGGCTGGAGGTCTCCCCGTCCATCTCCGACGACGAGCTGGAGAAGGTCGCGCTGGCCGACGAGAAGGTCGTGGCGGCACTGGACGGCGCGGGAATCCGCAAGGTGATCGTGCGGGCGCCGAAGCTGGTGAACATCGTTCCGGCGTAGGTACGGCGGCGTCCGGCCGCAGCTCGGGGTAGTCCCCTACGGGCAGGTTCGGGGTTCTTCTGGAACTCAGGGCCTGCCCGTAGCGTTTACCGTTGAAGAGCGGCGCGGAGCGTGCCGACGGTCGGAGGAGGAGCTGGTGGAAGCAGTGATCGCAGTTGTCGCCCTGCTTTTCGTGCTCTTTGTGGTGCTCGGCGCCTACGCCACCGTGAAGGTGGTCGGCGCCGCCAAGCGCGGAGTGGACCGCACCATCACCCAGGCCCGTCGTACGGTCGAGGACCACACCCTGCGCGCCAAGTCCTTCGCCCAGCCTGGCCCGGCGGGCGAGATCGCCCAGTTGCGGCTCAAGCTGCGCACGTCGATGCGCGCCACCCAGGAGGCCCTGCACGCGGGCGTGGCCGAGGACGAGTCCCTCAAGGAGTCCATCGGCCTCTTCGAGCGGCTCAGCGCGCACGGGCACGAACTGGACGCCGAGCTCCGGCGCCTGGAGTCCGAGCCCGACAAGTCGACGCTCGGCGAGCGGCTGCCCGGCCTGCGCGAGCGAACCGAGCGGATCACCCAGTCGGCGGACTCGCTGCGCTGGGCGGCCCGCGACCGCGCCCGCCGCTTCGCCGACGACGACCTGGACTCGCTCAGCACGCAGATCGACGTCGAGGCCGGCGCCCTGCGGCACTGGACGACAGCGGAACCCGCCTCCGCCACACCCCCGCCCCCGTGGCCGGAGGCCCCGGCCGCCCCCGACACGGGCACGGCCCGGCAGACCTGGCCTCAGACGCCCAAGGCACGCACCGCCGAGGAACCCACGCGGCCCGCCATCACCCCGCCGAGCCCGCGCCCCACCTATCCCTGGCAGAAGAAGACCCGCCCAGAGAGCACGACTTGATCCGGACACGGCCGCCCAGGTGAGAGGGGTCGGGCTGCCGCCGGGGCGCTACGCCAGGTAACCTCCAGCTCATGTCCCGCCATGTCGCGATCGTCACCGATTCAACGGCCTACCTGCCGCCGCGGACGATGGAGCGTCACGGCATCACCGCGGTGCCGCTGACCGTGGTCCTCGGCGACCGGGCGCTCGAAGAGGGCACCGAGATCTCGACCCGTTCGCTGGCTCAGGCGTTGCAGAAGCGACGTTCCGTCACCACCTCGCGGCCCAGCCCCCAGGTGTTCGCGGAGACCTACCGCAAGGTCGCCGAGGCCGGTGCCACGGGCATCGTCTCCCTTCATCTGTCCGCCGAACTCTCCGGCACCCATGACGCGGCGGTCGTGGCGGCGCGCGATGCACCGGTTCCGGTGCGGGTGGTGGACACCGGGATGGTCGCCATGGCCCTGGGGTTCTGCGCCCTCGCGGCGGCGGAGGTCGCGGAGACGGGCGGCACCGTGGACGAGGCCGTGACGGCCGCGGAGAAGCGGGCCGCGGGCACCTCCGCCTACTTCTACGTCGACACCCTCGACTATCTGCGCCGCGGCGGCCGGATCGGCGCCGCGCAGGCCCTCTTCGGTTCCGCGCTCGCGGTGAAGCCGTTGCTGCAGCTCCAGGGCGGCCGGATCGAGCCCCTGGAGAAGGTGCGGACGGCGTCGAAGGCCATCGCCCGCCTCGAGGAGATCGCGGTCGACCGGGCGGGCAGCGCGCAGGTCGACATCGCCGTGCACCATCTTGCCGCCCCCGAGCGGGCGTCGGCCCTGGCGGACCGGCTGCGGGTGCGGGTGTCGGGGCTGGCCGATCTGCATGTGAGCGAGGTCGGGGCGGTGATCGGGGCGCATACGGGGCCTGGGTTGTTGGGGGTTGTGGTCTCGCCGCGTTGAGGTTGGCGGGGGAGGCGTGTGTGCGGGGTGGACGACTGGCGGGGTGCGGGGTGCGGGGTGCGGGGTGCGGGGTGTGCGTGGGTGTTGGGCGTGTTTGGGCGTCCGCGCTCGTGTGGGTGACGGAGTTATCCACAACCCGGCGGTAATCCCCGGGAATTGACCAAGATCATCGCGGAAGTGTCGAGGTGACCGATCCTCGGCGCATGGCACTTCGATCACGCTCACACACAGCGAACGCAACCAGTGGCCCGGGCCGCGGCCCCGCCTCCGACGGGCGCACCCGCCATCGCCGGCGCCCCACCCATGGCCGTGCCCGGCACGCCTCCGCGGACGAACTCCGGCGACGGGCGGAGGCGTTGTTCGCCGAACGCGCGGGAGAGTGGCGGGAGTCGGGGAAGGGGCCGCCGGGCGGGGGAGCGCGGGCTTCGGAGGGCGGCGACGGGCGAGCGGGGACTGCGGAGGGCGGCGACGGGCGTGTGGGGGCGAGCCCGGATGCGTCGGGTGCCGGTGTGGTTGTCGGTCGGGTTGACGGTGAGGGCCTCGGCGGTCGTGTGGCATCGCGTGTTGTTACGGCTGTGGGAGTCAAGGCTGAGCCGGACCGCCTGGGGTCCGCGGGTTCCGGGGGCGCGGAGGATGCGGACGTTGGCTTGACCGGTGGGCTGGGTGGGTCGGTCCGGCCGGTTGGGTCGGTCCGGCCGGTTGGGCCGATGGGGCTGGTCGGGGTTGCTGGGTCAGTCGGGGCAGTTGGATCAGTTGGATCAGTCGGGGTCGGGTCGGCTGGGAGCGGCGAGTCGGTCGGGTCGGCTGGGTCGGAGGGGCTGGTCGGGGGCGGGTCGGCTCGGAGGGGCGAGTCTCTTGGGTCGGTCGGGTCGGTCGGGTCGGTCGGGTCGGACGGGCTGGTCGGGATTGCTGCGTCAGTCGGGCCGGTCGGGGTCGGGTCGGCTGAGAGGGCCGAGTTCGTCGGGTCGGTCGGATCGGCTGGGTCGGAGGGGCTGGTTGGGTCGGGGGAGACAGTCAGGACCGGCGTGACGGGCCTCGAGGTGGGACTCGGTTCGGTCGGGCGGCGGCGGGGGTGGGCCGGGCTTGCTCTGCGGGAGCGGATGCCTCTGTGGGTGCAAACGAGGTGTGGACTGGAGCGGCGGAGCGTCCTCGCGCTCTCCGTGGTGCTCGTCGTCGCCGCGGTTTTCGCCGTGCAGCACTTCTGGGCGGGCCGCACCGAGGCCGTTCGAGCGCCCGAGGTGGTGCGCGCGGCCGCTCCGTACGAGGAGGGACAGCAGAGCGGCGAGCCTGCGGAGCCACCGGCTGCCTCGGCCGGGGCGCCGAACGCCGTGGGGACGGCCGGGGTCGAGATCGTCGTGGACGTCAGCGGCAAGGTTCGTGAGCCGGGAATCCATCGCCTGCCCGCCGGTTCGCGGGTCGCCGACGCGTTGCGCGCGGCCGGTGGGGTGCGGCCCGGTACGAACACTGACGGTCTCAACCGCGCCCGGTTCCTCGTGGACGGAGAACAGGTGATCGTCGGCGGCCCTGCCGGCGCCACGGTGCCGGGCTCGGTCAGTACGGGGGGCACGGGCCTGGGCGGCGGCCCGGCCGGCTCGGTGGCGGGAGCGGCACCGGCTGCTCCTGTCTCCCTCAACACGGCCACCGTCGACCAGCTTGACACGCTGCCGGGCGTCGGCCCCGTGCTGGCGCAGCACATCGTCGACTACCGCTCCCAGCACGGCGGCTTCCGCTCCGTGGACGAACTGCGTGAGGTCAACGGCATCGGCGACCGCCGCTTCGCCGACCTGCGGAATCTCGTACGGCCATGAAGCACACGCCCGATGAGCCGCCCGAGGACGACACCCTCGGCCCTGGCTCCGACGTCGGCTCTGGCTCCGACGTCGGCTCTGGCGCCGACCTCGGCCCTGGCTCCGACCTCGGCCTTATCTCCAATCCCGATCCTGGCTCTGATCTCGGCCTAGGCTCCGATCTCGACCCCAGCCCCGACCCCGACCCTGGCCCCGATCCCGATCCCGATCCCGATCCCGGCCCCAGCTCCCCCCTCGCCGTTCACGAGGCCTCCGGCAGACCGCTCGGTGACCCCCACCCCCGGCAGGAAGGACCGACGGATCTACGTCTCGTGCCGCCCGCGCTCGCGGCCTGGGCGACGGCCGCGCTGATGCTGGACGCCTCACCGCGGTGGGTCACCGGCCTTGCGGTGGTGTGTCTCGTCGTGGCAGGTGTACTCCTCGTGTCCTTGTGGGCGCGTGTCCGGACCGTGCGCGTCACCTGGCCGCGGGCCTCCGCTGCCGCCGTGCTGTTGTGTGTCGGGGCGGCCGCCGTGTCGGCCGGGCTTCATGGGGCCGATCTGCGGCGGGGGCCGGTGCCTGAGTTGGCACGGGAGTACGCGACCGTGACCGCCGAGGTCGAGGTGACCTCGGATCCGCGGCTCACCCGGCCCCGGATCAGGGGGAACCACGCGGCGCCGGTCTCCGTACTGATCAACGCCGAGGTGCGGCGCGTGGAGGCGGTGCGCGGGGCGCCGGTGGCGACACGTACGCCGGTGTTGCTGATCGTCGACGTCGGTTCGCGCTCCGGCCGAGCTGTCGTCGGGGCGTCGGGGTCGCGCCTCTCCGGGGAGTCGCTCGACAGCACGTCGGCCGGATCGCGGCCCGATGGCGAGGGGGCGCAGGCTTCCCCGGACGGGCCGGGCCGGTCGCCCTGGCTAGGGGTGTTGCCGTCCACGCGGCTGCGGGTGACCGCGCGGGTGGCGCCCGCCGCAGTGAGCGGCGACCGGTTCGCGGCCGTGCTGCGGGTGCGGGGTCGGGCCACGCCGGAGGTGGTGGAGGAGCCGTCGGCGGCGCAGCGGTTCGCGGGCCGGCTGCGCGCGGGGCTGCGGGAAGCCACCGACGGGCTGTCGGCGGACGCGCGGGCCCTGCTGCCCGGGCTGGTCGTCGGGGACACCGCACGGATCACTCCGGAACTGGACGAGGCCTTCAAGGAGACCGACCTCGCGCACACCCTGGCCGTGTCCGGGAGCAACCTCACGATCATCCTCGCCCTGCTCATCGGCCCGCCCGGGCTGGCCCAGCTCGCAGAACGCCGCGGACTCGCGCCCCGCCTGGGCATCTCGCTCCGGACGACCGCGCTGCTCGGCGGGGTGCTCACCCTTGCGTTCGTCGTCGTGTGCCGGCCGGACCCGAGTGTGCTGCGGGCCGCGGCCTGTGGAGCCGTCGCGCTGCTCGCGCTCGCGACCGGGCGGCGAAGGTCGCTGATCCCTGCGCTGGCGACGGCCGTTCTGCTGCTGGTGCTGTACGACCCGTGGCTGGCCAGGAGTTACGGCTTCCTGCTCTCCGTCCTGGCGACCGGTGCCCTGTTGACGCTGGCGCCGCGCTGGAGCCTCGCGCTGCGACGGCGCCGGGTTCCGCCGCGACTGGCCGAGGCGCTGGCGGCCGCGGCTGCCGCACAGGCCTTGTGCGCGCCGGTCGTCGCGGTGCTGTCGGCGCGGGTGAGTCTGGTGGCGGTGCCGTGCAACCTCCTTGTGGAGTTCGCCGTGGCACCGGCCACGGTGCTGGGCTTCGCGGCGCTTGCGACGGCACCCGTGGTGATGCCGGTAGCGAAGGGGCTGGCGTGGTGCGCGAGTTGGCCCGCCGAGTGGATCGCTGAGATCGCGCGTACCGGGGCGTCGCTGCCCGGTGGGGGCGTGGACTGGCCGGACACCTGGGCCGGGGCGGCGCTGCTTCTTCTCGTCAGCGTGGTCGTCCTGCTCGTCGGTCGGCGGCTGCTGGGACATCCCTGGTTGTGCACTGCCTGCGGGCTGCTGGCTCTGCTGGCGGTCGTGCAGCCGCCGCCGCTGACCAGGGTGATCACGGGCTGGCCGCCACCGGGATGGCGGATGGCGATGTGCGACGTGGGGCAGGGCGACGCGACGGTGCTCGCGGCGGGCGAGGGCACGGGTGTGATCGTGGACGCGGGGCCCGATCCGGCGCTCGTCGACCACTGCCTGCGCACGCTCGGCATCACCAGGATCCCGCTGGTCGTGCTGACCCACTTCTTCTTTCCGCTGTTCAAATCTGTCTCATGAGATGTGTGGTTCAGTCTCGATTCGTTGTGGCGGTACGAGACAGGTGAGCAGACGGGAGTGCCCCTCCGGTCCGGCTCCTGCGGAGGGGCGAGTGTGGATCTTTCCTTTGTGCAGTCCGGGTTGCTGGATAAGTACCTGGACACAGACGTGATCTCCGCAGAGAAGGTGGCCGCTCTGTTGAAGCGGCGCGGTGTCCTCGACGGTACGCCGGTGTACCTCGACGAGGAGACACAGATGCCGGTCCCGCCGCTGTGCGAGTTCGGCAGGTACCTGTCGACGGCTCTGCTGGACGAGGCCACGCTCAAGGACTACGGGCGGGTGATCGGTCGGACTGACGATCATCTTGCCGAACTGGGCAGCGATGTCCTGTCGGCGTCCGAGTCCGATCTCGTTTCGTACCGCGACCATCGGACGCAATGGCAGAAGAAGCCGGTCGGCGCATCGGTCTGGAGCCGCGAGTCGTTCGTCCTGGACGACTTCTACGGCTTCCTCGTCGACCGAAAGATCTTGACGCGCCGTCCGGCGAGGGTGGCTGCCCGGGGGCGCAACGCACTGGCGCCACGGGTCCGGTCAGGCATGGACATCCGGCACCTGACGTTCGAGCAGTACCGGTACTTCCGAGATGTCGGACTGGGTGGGCAACTACCCGACTCCCAGTTGAATCCCACCTTCCGAGGGTGGTCCCCGCTACGCGACCGAGCGGGCGCCGATATCGCCCTGGGGTCGGGCACGCGATGGCGGGAGTGGGCGACGGTGCTGTTGCCTGAGATCGGTCTGTGGCCTGGGATGCCGGGCGGAGGAGCGGAGTTCCTGGTCCAGGCATGCGCGAAGTACGGCAAGCCCCGCACGGCCTATGTCCCCGAGGATGCGGTGGCGTCCGCTGACCTCTTCTGCATGCTTGAGCGACCCGAGATCGTCCGCCGGGCCGCCCGGAGCCTGGAGCGCAAGGCCCGCGACCTGTTCGTGGTGGGCGAGGTCGACGTGGCTGGCGGTCGGGTGCGGGGCATTCTCGACGGCGTCGTCCGTGAGTACGAGATGTCGGCGATGGACGCCAAGCTGCGGCGGATCACAGTCTTCGAGGGCGAGTTCGGCCTGGAAGCCCTGACTTTGTTCGTCTGCCGCGGGGGTCTGATGCCGGGAGCGGACGCCTGGAAGAGCTACCGACACCGGGCCTGGACACGCATGACAACCCTCGCTGACCGCACCACGCCGCTGCTGCCGCGCCGGCGCTGGCGATGGCACGACCTGAGACACACCTACGCCCTGCGGCTTTTGACCTATCTGGAGAACATGATGGACGGCGAGGAGCCGGACCTGCGGGCCCGTCGTCGTCGGCACCGCTCTTACTTGACTGGGCACATCCGCCACAACCCGCTGCTGATCGTCAGCCGAAGACTCGGCCATGCGAATCCAGAAACGACCTACGAGTACCTCCAGTACACGGACGACCTGATCAACGAGTTCGAGGCCGCGTTCTCTAGCTGGATCGGCGACGACGAGGCGTCCTATGCCGACATCGCATCCCACGCGATCAGCGGCACGACGGGCGGCCGCTGATGGCAACGACACGCCGCAAGGGCCAGACTCGCCAGGAACGTGAACGGTTGCTGGCAGCCCTGGCTGCGCCCGTGCCGGCAGGCGGCACCGGCCCCAGGGTCGTCAGTGTTCCCGGGCATCTGTTCGCCGTGGATCCGTCCGACTACCAGTGTTCACTGCTGGCCATGCAGTTGGCGGATGAATGGATCGAGTACGTGGCCGCCACCAAAATTACGACCCACGCGAAGGTCTACCGGCAGGCCATCATCCAGCTCTGCGAGTACGTGGACAAGGAGCTCGGCCCTGAAGTGGCGGGAGTGAGCCTGGCCAGCGGAGATCTCTTCGATACGCTGGTCGCCTGGGAGCTGGCCTTGCCCGAAGGTTACGCAGAGAGCTCGACACGGCCCAACCTGATGGCAGCAGCCCTGCGCGTTCTGCTCACTCGCCGGGATGACCACCCCGACCGGCCGCTCGCTCCGGAACTCGCCCGGCTGGCCCACAGCCGCGTTCTACTGGGCAGTGGCGAGAAGACGGAACGGGACGAGTTCGAACGACAGGAGAAGAAAGCCCTGGTCCGCGCCGCATGGCGAAGCGCGCATGCCACCCGCAAGCGCCTCAACGAGGGCTGGGCCCTGGCGGAGCAAGGGCGTCACCCCGACCAGGGCAGCTGGGTGAGCGTCCCCGATCTGCTCTGGGGCCTGGCCCACGAGCAGATCACCACCGATGACATTCGTCGGATCCTGCCTCCATCCCGCCAGTGGCCGGTGGAACTGCAGGAGTTCACAGCCGGGCCAGGCCGTGTCCCGGTTTCCCACGTGGCCCGGCTCCAGCTCTGTCGCAAGCTGATCGCGAGGTTGTATCCCACCACCCTCGACCTGCACGCCTACCGTGTCCTGCTCATGGACGCCACCGGCTACACCTCCGAGGAAGTCGCCAGCTTCGGTGAGGCGGAGGTGGAGTTCCTCCCCAAAGGCGTCCGGCTGACCCTCCTCAAGAACCGTGGCGGACTGCAGCGGCACCGGGCCTTTCGGGACCAACTCACGCCTGCTGAACCGAACCCGGATGACGACGGTCAACTGACCATGGATTGGCCGCGGCGTGAGGCCAGCGAAGTGGTCCGCCAGCTCCTGGACCTCACGGCCCGGGTCCGTGCCAAGGCCCCGCACGTCACGGACACGCTCTTCGTCAGCGCCGCTGTCCCCGGGAACTTCACCTCGGTGTTCCGTCGCTGGACCCCCAACGTCTCAGCGTCATCGTTCAGTGCCTGGCTGGAGATGATGGGCGTCAAGATCAAGAGCGACCACCACATCGGCCGCATGCGCAAATCGGTCAAGGTCGAGAAGGCCATCGTGACCGAAGGGCGTATCAGCGCTGCCGCGGACGACCACACCGAGGACACCTTCGCCACCCACTATGCGCAAGGCACCACCTTGCGGATCATGTCCGGTCGGACGATCGCCACAGCTCAGCAGCACTGGTTCGATCAAGCTCTCGCCCGCGTCGACGGCCCCACCGTCATCTCCGGCGCCCCTGAGGATGTCGACCAAGGTCTGCTGGAGGAGTCGGGCCTGTCCGCCCAGGAGGCCGAGGACATCATGACCGGCCAACTCGACATGGGCGTCTCCCACTGCAAGAACCCCTATCAGGGGCCCTACAGCCGCCCTGGAGAACTCTGCGCCGTCGCGCCACTACGCTGCCTGGAATGCCGCAACGCCTGGATCTTGCCGACCAACCTACCTCAACTCCTGCTCTTCAAAGCGCACTTGGAACGCCTCCGCACCATTCTGGCGCCGCTCGTATTCGCGCGACTCTGGGGGCAGAGCTGGGTGAACCTCGACGCCGTCCTGGAGGACCGCACGCCGGAGGAACGGGATCAGGCCCGCAAGCACATCGACGCTGGCCAGGCCGTCCTTAACCTGCCGCTCGCCGCAAACAGTGAGTTCGACGCATGATCCTTCCCTTGCCCCAGCAGCGGCGTCCGTCGCTGTTCCGTGACGACGAGCCGGTTGTCCGAGGGCGGGCTCTGCTGCCCGAGGCCCGTGAGCCCGGCGCCTACATCCCAAGGTTCGGCGACCGCGACATGTGGAACTTCAACGGGGTTCTCAAGCGACCAGCCAACGTCAACGCCAGCGAGTGGAGATTTGCCTTCAGCCTGGAGCTGGAAGATCCGTACTGGAACCTGCTGACGCGCGAGTTCATGATGTTCACCTTCAACCAGCGTCATCCTGCGGTCCTCAAGAGCGGTGTCGTCCTTGGCGGCTCGGGCGACCCTCGCACGTTGACCCATATCGCCTCGCGCCTGCGGGCCGTGGCTCGTTGGGGCGGCAAGCAGGGACTGCCGGTCTTCCCTGACGCATGGACGGTCGAGGATCTGCGGCAGCACATCGTCGACCTGGCCGCGGACGGCAGGTCCCCGGAAACAGTCAGAAGTCATGTGACCACGTTGAAGAACCTGGCGGCAGCAGAGCCCGCGCTCAGCCTGCCCTGGCCGAGCGGGGATCCGTGGCCAGGCCAGAGTGCCCGCAGCGTCGCCAAGGCCAGCACCAGCAAGGACCTCGCCACTCCTGCTGTCCCGCCGAAGACCTGGTTCCCGCTGATCCGCGCGGCCTGGGCCTACATCCACGACTTCGCCCCTGACGTCCTACGAGCCGACCGCCGCCTCCGCGACCTCACCGCGTCCGCCCGTCCGTCCCTGGCTGGCATCGACGCACGTCTCAAGGAATGGCTTGCTGACCCCCGCAACGAAATCCCCGTTCACGTCCCATCCAGCGACGATGAGCCTGCGAACGTCAACTGGAAGCTGCTGACAGTCCTTCTCGGCTATGACAAGGCCAACGACTCGGCGTTCTCCGACTACATCAACCCGTTGAGGAAACGGCGACGCGCCTTGATCCTGAATGAGGTGGCTGAGGGCCGACACACCACGCACGCATTGAGCGGAGAACTCGTACAGGTTGCGCGGTCGGACGGCAGCACAGGTCCATGGCATCCCGGCATCGACGCGAGGGCGCTCTTCGAACTGAAAACTGCCCTTCGAGGTGCGGCATTCACACTGGTCGTGGGCCTGTCCATGATGCGTGACTCAGAGATCCACGAAATCCTGCGCGACCCCGTCGTCGAGCACTACAGCACCCCCGCCGTCGCCTCCACGAAGATCAAGGGCACCCCCAACCGTCCCGGCAAGCACTGGTGGATCGCTGAGCCTCTCGTTGAGGCCCTCGGCGTCGCCGAGGCCGTCTCCACACATCCCGAACGCATCTTCGCTCCCATCCATGCCACTAAGCAGGACGGCGCCGTCGACGGCGCCGACATGCTGGAGGCATTCGTGACGTTCGTGAACAAGAACCGGGCCTGGACCGGGCTGGACGAGATCCCCACCACCTACATTCGCCCGCACATGTTCCGCAAAACGATGGCGATGCTTACCGACCAGTTCCCCAACTCCGAGATCGCCACCGGCATCCAGCTCAAGCACCTCGCCAAGCGGGCCCTCGCCAACGCCACCACCCGCAGCTATGCCGCCTCCGACTCTGACTGGGCGAAATACCTTGGCGACGCCCTCGACAACGTCAAGTTCCGCAAGATCAAAGACCTCTACGAGCGCCACACTGCAGGCGAGGAGATCGGATTCGGGCCCGGCGCGGAGCGCGTCAAGGACGCCTTCGACCAGATCGACGCCACCGTCAAGGCCCGCAACGGGGACGCCCGCACCGCCGACACTCTGCTGCGAACGACCAGGATCCACATCCGGTTCGGCATGCTCAACAACTGCACCGCCGACCAGACCAATCCCGTCGGTGCCGTCTGCCTCGAGAACGCGATCGTCCCAGACGGTCACGTCGGTCCCCTTGACGAGCGCTGCCGACCTGATCGGTGCGCGAACAGCATGATCGGCCCCGAGCACCTGCCGATCTACGACTCTCACCAGCGCACGCAGCTCCAGCTCGTCAACAACCCCTCCATGCCGGCCTGCCGTCGCGACCTCGCCGAACGTGAACTCGACATCACCCGCAACGTGCTCAAGATGGCGGGTGGCTCCCAGTGACCGGCCCCGCCGACGGTGACCTCAAAGATCAGGTCAGTCCCAAAACCGCCGCCGCGCTGCGAGCCGCGATGACCCGCCTCTTCGAAGGGCGCCCGCAGCGGACCGACGGCCGCCTCACGAAAGAGAACCTCTATAAAGAAGCCCAGGTCAGTAGAGCGACCATGAACCGGGCTCACGCGATTCTGGCTGAATGGGACGCTCACCTTGCTGCCCACGGCAAGACCACTCCTGGTGAGGCCAAGCGCGATGCAACCATCGCCGACCTCAAGAAGCGACTGACCAAGAAGACTCAGGAGTGCACACTTCTGGAGACAAAGCTCAAGGCCGCCCACACCGCCATCGCGGCTCTCTTCCACGACAACGAAGCCCTACGGCAGCAGCTCGACAAGGATGCCTCAGCCGTTGTCACGCCCCTGCGCTCACGGGGTCCTCGGCAACGTCGCTGAGAAATCAGTACGCCCTCGCGCACAATGGGATGCCATGACCCTGATGAAGCAGCTGGAATACCGACCCGTCGGGGCCCGGTTGCGTGCTCCCCGTTTCGCCTTGGCGTACCGGCCCATGGCGGACTGGGTATACATGGCGCGCTGTGCTGTGACGCAGGTGTCGAGGGTGTGGGGCGGCTCGGGAGCGGTGATCCTGCCCGTGTCCGGCGAGACGGAACAGGCCACCACTCACAGCGGCCTGCTGCCCTCACTCAGGAACTACGACCCCGACCATGTAGCTGGCTTGGTGCCGACGCTGGCGGATGCGGCACGTATGGATCCCACGGTGCGTGACCGGATGGTCGCCCAGTACGCAACCCCTGACGAGAGCAGTGACACCACCTGGAACCGCCTGAGTTCCCTGTCGCTTCAGATGCCGCGCTGGGAGGGACTGGCTGGTCAACTGGACGGCTGGTGTTCCCCGTTCAAGGGGGTTCGCCAGAACAAGCAGCGCTTCGAGGCGCACAACGTCCGCAATCTGGGCCAGGAGCACGACTCCCGCGGCAGCTTGGCGACCGTGTCCGTGCCCCCGGACGACCAGATGTTCACACTCGATCTGTCCCGTGTGGATCCGGCGATCGCACTGATGGTGGAGACACGGCTCGGCTCGGCCGACGCGGCAGCCCGGCCGGACGAGAACATCATGGAGTTGCCGGTTGAGGACGAGGACCTGCCCGCACTGATCCACCTGGCCATCACCGGCAAGCCGCGAGCAATCGGATGGGATCTCGGCAGCCGCTTCCGCACGGTGGCCAACGGGGACTCGCCGCAGGAGCTGACCGCCGACGAGTTCATGGCGGCCACGCCCTTCGCGCACACCGGGCGTTGGACGACGCGGCTGTCCTCCTATCCTCCAGGCCCCGCGGTGTGCGTGGTCGGAGAGACCGCCGAGGATCACGCTCTGGCGATGCTGTGTGATCGCCAGTACGGGCATGGCGCCTGGATCCCGACCCGCATGCTGGCAGATGATGGCCCCTACCGGGGAGTGATCAAGAACGCTCTCCATACCCTCCAGACGCTCCACGATGACGACGATCTCCCGGTGCTGGTGACAAGCGTCAGTGAGCCTCACGAAGTACTGGAGGCACTGGCCGACGACCTCAACCGACCCTTTGCAGGGATGACCATGCAGGTCGATGATGGCTCGCCTGTGCCCTTGGAGATCCGCAAGGCCCAAGCGGTCAGCCCTTCCGCCGTTGCCGAACACGATGCGATGTCGCTGCTGGCGGACCCCGTCTCCTATCAGCTTCGCCAGAGCGCGCCCACGGGCCAGGAGGCCGACGGCGTTTCGATCCTGGCCCCGCTTCAGCTGCCCGAAGCCGAAGCAGCCACGCATATCGGGCCAGAGCTGCACTGGTACGTCGATGTCTGGCTGTCGCGTCACACGCTCCCCGCCCGTACCGCCCTGAGCAGTTCGTGCCTGACTCAGGAAACAGGGGGCTTGCCCGACGCTGTTGTGCGCGCAGGTCGGCAGTCGGTCACGTTCATCTCCGCGAACATGGGCTTCGCGACTCCCGACGCCCGGTATGCCCGCCCCCTGCTGCACTTTCCGTCGGCGGACAAGGTGTTCGAGGAACTGGCCCGCGCACGCGGTGCCACGGTGGAGCGCTCGGACGCGGGACGCCGCGCCGCTATCGCGGCGGAGATGTGGGGATCTCCCGAGGCACTCGCGGCCGACCTGACCGGTCCGGTTCGCACAGTGCTCAATTCCTTCCTGCCCCCCAAAACCAAACGTGACGGTGACTATGGCGTCGGCTATGCGGTCCGGGGTGACGGCTACGTCGCCCTCGAGGACATCAGGACAACACTGGACATCGACATCTTCGAGGCCCGTGACCTTGCGGACCGGCTCTTGGACGTGAATGTGGTGCGCCGCGGTCTGCTGCTCAACTGCGCCCGCTGCCACTTCGAGGCCTTCTACCGCATCGAGCTGGTCGGATCCACCTTCGACTGCGAAGCTTGCGGGCACACCAGTGGTGTCACGAGAGGCCGGTGGTACGCGAAGGATGCCGAGCCGCATTGGTACTACGCGATCGATCAGGTCGTCCGCAACCTGCTGCGTAGCAATGGCGACGTCCCGCTGCTTGCCGCTGACCAGCTGCGGCAGAAGGCCTCTTCCGTGCTGTGGTCGCCCGAGTTGGAAATCACCGACTCGGACGATTCCATCGAGATTGACCTCTGTCTGGTCGCCGACGGGCGGATCATCGTCGGCGAAGCCAAGTCCAACAACACCCTCAAAGGGAAGAAGTACGGCACCCAGGAGTCGGCCGCCAGACTCGTGCGAGCCGCCCAGATTCTCAGCGCAGACGAAATCGTCCTTGCCACCAGTCAGAACGCATGGGCGAGGGATACCCGGGCGGCAGTCCTCAAAGCAGTCGAAGACGGCTGGAGAAGTGGCCCGCAACCAGCGGTCACCGAAATGCTCAGCGTCGGCGAAAAGGCGTAGGAGACGGGACGGCGCACCGGCAGGTGCAGCAGTGCGGAACGGGGCGCCGTGGCCGGCGCCGTCAACCAGGGCTAGGGCAGGCATCCCCGATGGCGGCCTCAGTGGTGCAACACCAGTGCACGTCACCTGTGTCCGGGTGCGTGCGCCACCACGCGCATGAGCCGATCGCCACGAGTCGGTCCAGCGCGGTGAGTAGGTCGTGTTTCTCCAGCGCGCACTCGCGTTGCATCCGGTCGATTTCCCCCTGCCCCTGGCCGGTTGCCGGGTCGCTGAGCGCACTGGTGTAGACGCTCAGCAGTTGCACGTGGGGGCCTTCACCGGCTGTTCGCGCTGCGCGTCCGGCGCGAAGTGCCCAGTCGGCGGCACGGTGCCGATCGGGCCGGGAGGGGTACTGGCTGAGCAACGCCGAGTCCATCAACTCGGCGATTACTTCGCCTGGGCTGCCAGGCAGCGTACGGAGCCAGCGCGCCTCCTCCAATTCCTGCCACAGACGTGGAGTGCTGAGGCGAAGACCGCGCAGTACGCCTACTGGCAGCCGGACCTGCATGCGGGAGTCCATGCGCAGCGCGCACTGCAGGGCGATCAACCTGGCTGCACCGGAACTACCGCACGGAAGCGCGGCGGCAAGGTAACTGAGCATCTCCGCCACCCGAACCCGGTCGCCCGGCCCCTTGGCCGCACGGTGGCGCCGACGGGCGGCACGCCATGGCTGGTGGCGCGGGAAGAGCATCGTGTCCGGCACCACGGCGGCCTGCTCCGTAGCCGCCGCGCAGGCGGTGCAGGCATCGGCCAGCCGCCACACGCGGCCTCCGCGCTCCCGGGCCAGCAGGAGCCGGACGGGCCCGGCGCAGCCACGGTGGCGGGCGTGCCAGCGGCAGCCCCGCTCGTGGCACTGGCAGATGCGAAGGTGGGCGGCGAGCAGACCGGTACGGGCGTGCCGTGCGAGGTGGGCCAGGGCTGCCGCACGGGCGGACCCGGGCCCGACCCGACCGCCCGAATGCGGGCAGTGCTGGCAGACCAGGGTGATGCTGCCCCGCTGGGAACGCAGCTCCACGGTCCATGCGCGCGTCGCCGCAGAACAAGGTGTGCGCAGCCTCATGGGCGCTGCTCCTCCCGCTGCTTCGTGCTTGTCCCGGCCCGGGGCGGGCGGGGACAGCCGCCCACCGTAGTGCAGACCTCTGCCCTGCCGCTCGCCGTTCCCGCCTGTGCAAATAGGGCAGAGGTCTGCACTGACAGGGCAGGGGTCTGCACCGTCGGATGGTCGGGTGACGATCTTGCCGCCAGAGCCGGACCTGAACGCGCTGCGTCTGAAGCTTGCGCGTCTGCGGGCCGAGCGCGGGTGGAGCTATGACGAGCTCGCGGCCCGAAGCGGCCTGGCCAGGCGGACTGTCATCGAGATCGAGCAGGGCCGCACTGTCGGCAGTCTCAAGACCTGGCACGCCCTGGCGCACGCCCTCGGCGCTCCCTTCGACGACCTGTTCCGCACGCTGTGCGAAGGACACGACCTGCCCGGCGCTCCTGACGGCTGAACGGACGGTCCGCCGCCTACGAAAATCACCCGCACCGGCGATCCCGCATCGAAAACGTGATCGCCGGTTCGTGCGTGTGTCGCCCTGATGAGGGCCGCATGGGGGATCCTGCGGCGCAGGTCCCGCTGAGGCGGCGTGTTGGCTGGCAGCTTCGTCCTCATGTGCTCCACGCCTCCTTCTGAAAGTCACTGGGACGGTAGCCCGGTTCATGCCCTCGCGCGCCGGTCTCTGCGCGTCGCGCCCGATGCCGTCAGCCGACTGCTGCGCTGCGGCCAGAACGACCGGTGCCACGAGTGCGGCAACCGGATCGAGTGGTACCAGCGCGGCAGGCACAGTGCCGTGCGCCTGCACCCGGGCGAAGTACTCGCGAACGCCGTGCCTGCCGCCTGCCGCTGGCACGTCAGCTCGGGGGTCGCCCACCCCTCGCAGGACGGCACGCCTTGGTGCCGCCTGTCCCACGCCGTGCTGTGTCCTGCCCGGCCCGCCCCACAGGCGGCACCCGGACTCGCCGAGTTGCGGCGCATGCTGGCCGTCAATACTCGCCGCCTGATCGACGCCGGCGCTTTCACCCCGTCACCGGCCGAGCCTGCCGACGCCTCGGCGCCGGACGGGCCCGGCTGCCGCCCGGCCCGTCCGACCGTGCAGATCCTGTACGTCCGCTACCTCGCCGCCCGCCCCGTCGAGGAGATCCAGTGCGTCGCCCAGACCCGCCGCCGGCACCGGTGCACGAGCCCCCTGCTCGCGCCCAGGACCCTCGGCGGCCAGTGGAGCCTGATGCCCGTCGTCACGCACGCCGGCCAACTGGCCCCGCCCGCTGAGTCCATGGCCGTCTACAACCTCGCCCACCTGCCTTATACGGAGCAGCTGCGCTGGCGCTCCCAGCGCTGCCCGCAGCACGCCGCCACTCCCACCGCAGCCGACCTGGCCCTGGCCGAGTGGGAGCCCTTCGACCCGCTCCTGCACAGCGACCACATCCACGCGCGGGTGCCCACGCTCAGACGCCGGGGCGGGCCCGCGGATCACCCGCGTCGGGGGGCGCGGGTATGAGGCGCCACTACGCCATCGAGGTCACTCTGACCCGGCCCGCCTCCCTCCGCGAACTGCACCGTGCCCGCCAGCGCGTGGCGCTCGCCGAGAACGCCGACCGTACTCGGCTGATGACCGTGCAGCGCGCGAAGAGCCCGGGGAGTGCCCTGCACCGAATGCGGCGCCGGCTCGACGGACAGCTGCCCGTCGACGTCCTCGCCACCCACTACCCCGACCGCTGCGGCCGCCTCCTGCTCAATGTGGACCTTGGCCGTACTGCCACCAAGGCCGTCCGCAGAGCCGCGGCGGCCAACGGACAGCGCCCCGGCGACTTTCTCGGCCGACGCCTGGCCCAGGACGTCGAGTGCAGGCAGCAAGAACGCCACCGCCGCCTTGCGGCTCACTTGGAAAGCCTCCTGCACCAGCACACCCCCGAAGAGGTGCTCTCCTGCGCGGCCGGCCTGCTCAGCCGCCGTCTTCCGTCCGCCGCCGCACCCTGACCGACGCACCACGGCGTTGCCCGCGGCGGCCTCGTCTTCCGGCTCCCTCTTGCCCAGCACGGAGTTCTTGTTGCATATCCCGACCGATGAACAGGCCCACGCCGCTGACGCCTTTCGGGCCGGCCACCACCTCGCTCTGCAGGCCGGCGCCGGCACCGGGAAAACCAGCACGCTTGCCCTTCTGGCGGCCAGCACCACCCGCCGGGGCCGGTATCTGGCCTTCAACAAGGACATCGCCCGTGACGCCGCAGGCCGCTTCCCGAGCACCGTGCGGTGCAAGACGGCCCACGCCACGGCCTACGCCGCCCTGGGCCACCGCTACGCGCGCCGCCTCAGCAGCCCGCGCCAGCCCGCGTGGAGAACCGGCCAGGCGCTGGGTATCACCCGCTCCGTCCGTATCGGGGAGCACGACCTCGCGCAGCGGACACTGTCCCATGCCGTGCTACGAACGGTGACCCGCTTCTGCTACTCCGCTGACCGCACCCTGGCCCGCCAGCACGTGCCCCGCCTGCGCCGCCTGGACACACCCGACCAGCATGCCGACCTCGCGGAGGTGATCCTGCCGTTCGCCGCCAGAGCCTGGACAGACCTACGGGATCCCGAGCGTGGAGTGGTCCGCTTTGAACACGACCACTACCTGAAAATGTGGGCCTTGACCGAACCGAAGATCGAGGCAGACTTCCTCTTCCTCGACGAAGCCCAGGACACCAACCCCGTCCTCGAACACGTCTTCGCCACCCAAAGGGACCACGCCCAGCTGGTCATGGTCGGCGACTCCGCCCAGGCCATCTACGGCTGGCGCGGCGCCCGCGACGTGATGACCGGATTCGACGCGACGCAGCTGACCCTGACACGCTCCTTCCGCTTCGGACCCGAGATCGCCGCCGAGGCCAACCGGTGGCTCGCCCTTGCCGACGTGCCCTTCCGGCTGACCGGAACGGACACCATCCCCGCCGAGGTCGGCGACATCGCCTGCCCCGACGCGGTGCTGTGCCGAACCAACATCGGCGCCATGGCCGAAGTCATGCGCCTGCTCGCCGAGGGCCACCGCGTCGCCCTGACCCGGGGAGGGCAACAGCTGGCCGCCCTGGCCCACGCCGCCCGCGATCTGAAGGACGGCCGCCACACTAACCACCCGGAGCTGGTGCTGTTCTCCTCCTGGGGCGAACTGCAGGACTACGCCGCCTATGACCCGGCCGGCCGCGACCTACAGCCCTTTGTCGATCTCGTCGACACCCACGGGCCCGATGCCATCCTCACCGCCGTGGACGAACTGACCGACGAATCGACTGCCGACGTCACCGTCTCCACCGCCCACAAGGCCAAGGGCCGCGAGTGGCCCACCGTGAAGATCGCCGACGACTTCCCCGAACCGAAAGACACCGACCAGCACGATGCTGAGGGCCGCCCGATTCCGGAACCGGTGAGCGACATCGACGCCCGCCTCGCCTACGTAGCCGTCACCCGCGCCCGCAACCGACTCGACCTCGGCGGCCTGGCATGGATCGACAGCCATCCCCAAGGCAACCAGACCGCCACGTAGTGCATCAGCCAGTACGCCGCACGACCTGACCTCAGTGCCGTTCAGGCAAGCGCATGTGCTGGATCCTGCCATGGACGGCCTGAGACTCAAGGCTCCGTCTCTGACGGAGGCTCAGGCCTGTCCCGGCCTCAGTACTGGTGGGCTCCCGTACTCAACTGTCGCCAGTTCCCTAGGAACCCAGCCTGCTGGTTACCGTTTGTGATCGGCGGCGGCGTATCGGCTCCAAGTCCTGCCAGCCCCACTCGACAGTCCCGTTGCCAGCTCCCGGCCAAGGCGAACAGTCGCACCGGCCTGCGATCCGAAGGCTGCCCCCGCGGGTTCGCTCTCTCCGGAAAGCCAAGATCAATCGCATCGGCATCTTCTGTACGCCAACTACTCACAACCGGTGATCGAGAGGGGAGTTCAGATCTGATGCAGATTCGCTGAGGCGGAGAGCAGACAACAGCGGCTGCCCGTGCGATGCGGCGGGCGGTGGTCGGGTCCGTCATGATGTGGCGATGACTACGTACCAGGCGTTGGGCACGGACCCCTGCTTCTCTTCCTCCCCTACCCAAGCGAATCAACGAGCGGGTACGGACGCTCACCGGGCAGCAGTCGCGGCTGCCTCGGTCGAAGAGCTGCAGCCGGAGGGTGAGCTTGAGTGCTCCAGGCATGATCCCCGCGTGGGACTTCGGGACCCGTATCTTGTGCTCTCGTATGCGGCCTTGGTGGGCGTGATCGGCTTGGCGGTCGTTGCCGTGATCGCCGTGAGCCGGGCAGAGCCCCGTGATCTGGCCAAGGTCTTGAAGGCGGTGCCGCGTATCCCGGCGGGTGAATCCCTTTCATCGTGATGTTCACCGGTCGTGGTCGGCAGGTCGGGAAGTACAAGGGCCTCCGTCCGGGGCGAGGGCAGCGGGCCTCGGATGCCGGGCGCCTGGCCGCGGGGGCCGCGCTAGGACTGGTCAGGGGGTCCAGTACTGGGCGAGGGCGCCTTCCCGGTACGGGGCGGGGCTGATGCTGAGTTCGCCGGCGAAGGGGCGGTCGACGACCGGGACGAGGAGGAGGCTGAAGCCGACGAGGGCTGCGAGGGAGGCGACGAAGAGCAGTTGGACGCGCAGTTTGCGCATGCCGTAGAGGAAGGTCAGACGGATGAGGACGACCGCGCCGCCGAAGGCCCGCCCTCGCTCAGCCGAGGAACGTTCTGGCTGCACCACTGCTCTGCAGCCCTACCGTTCCGGCCCGGATCGGACCAGATCCGCAGATGTGTACTCGATGCCGAATGCGTTGTAACTACTCTTCTGGCGTACGCCAGAGAGGATGCTGGCGGAGGGTGGGAAGCCACTGGGAAGGCAGTGCCTGGTGCTCCCGAAAGACCGCCGCGAGTGCAGTGACGGTCATCGTCTGAAGGCCGCGGGCCCGTGCGTCCTGCCATGCACGGGTGAGCGTGTCGAAGAGTTCAAGCACCCGGGGCGGCTGTACCCAATAGACGTTCTCCTCGGCAACGTTGTACGTGCTCTCGTGCACCTTCGGCTTCGGAGAAGCAAGGACGCAGATGGAGTCGCCGGGAGCCACAGCGCCCTCCGTCTTCTCTGTGGTTCGCCGGTGGCCGCCGGCTTGCCGCGCCTGTTCTGCGCCGATCTCGCCAGTGCTCTTCGCCTGGTTCTTTGCTTCCCAGATGACCCACCGGGTGCTGTCGAAGATCCATACGGCGTCCGGCTTGGCGGCCGTGCCATCACGGGGATCTCCGTAGCTCTTGCTCGCGCCAGCGAGGCGCCCGAGGTGGACCAGGCCGTCTTCGTACGGATCGGGATCTGTCTGCTGGAGGCCAGCCCTGGCCGCCAGAGCGGCTTGGAAGGCCTGGGGCTCCCATAGGTCTTTCGCGGCCAGGATGGAGTTCATGGCTGCCCCATCGGTCGGGTCGAGTTCTTCGACCGCAGCTGCGCTAGGGGCAACAACCGGGGCGACACGATCGAACCACGTCGTTCCAAGGCTGTTTCGCCGCGCCTCGCTGAAGTAGCTGCCTGCAGTCTGCTGGAACTGTGCCTCCCCGGTGGTCTCAGCCAGGCGGTGGGCTACGCAAAAGCCTAGATAGCTCCACAGCGCGCTGTATCGCTTCGGCGTTTGGGCGTTGCGAAGCTGATCAGTGACGTGCTTGATCGAGGTGAGTGCGAAGCGGTGGTCTTTGGACCAGAGGGCGTTCGCGGCGGCGACCTCGCTGCGAACGGCTTGCTGGAGTGCTGCAGCGCCGGGCCCATCCTGCCGATCGTAGGTTTCCCGATTTCGGACGATGTCCTCTTCGACCTCGTCCCAGTCGGGGCCCTGGCTGTTGAAGATGCCGAGGTTCCCCCACACATCGTCCGAGGTCTGGTCGAGGGAAGCGTCCACGCCGACCTCCAGCTCTGCGTGGATCTCGGGGTGCATTGATGCCTGGATGTCGCGGCGGGCCAGGTAGGAAGTCAGGCTGCGGCCGAGGACGACCACGGCAGCATGGTCGCGAAGGTTGCGCGTCGCCCGGCCAGCGCCCTGCTGGATACGCGCACGAATGCGTTCCCGTAGCACTTCTTCGGCGCCAACGGAGTCGTGGAGAAACTTCTCCTGAAGGTCTCCATTGGCCGGCAGGCCGTCGAATACCACCAACCGGCAGTCTTCGTCAGGGAGGTCAACGCCGTCGTAGCGGTTCGTCAGAACCAACGCGGCGGCAGGTTGCGAGGTGAAGACGGAAAGGTCGTCCTCGACCTCTCTTGCGGTGAAGGTGCGGTAGCCCTCGGGGAGGTACTGCTCGCGGAACTCGTCAGCTACCCGAGTTTCGGGGGTAAGCACGACCACTCGCCCGGTTTGCTTGATGACTCGTTGGACGAACGGTGCGACAATCGTCGTGTCGGAGGCCAGGTCCCGGGCAAGTTCCGGGAAGACAAAGAACCTCCGTCCCGTACCCTCCTTGTCCCAGCCTGCGGGAACGGGGATGCGGTGGATCTTGGGCCGCCCGAAGGCTCGCTCCAGCTCTCCGCCAGCGCCCAACGTGGCACTCATATAGATGCGCTGCTTGGGGCTGTTGAAGGCGTTGTGCTGGAAGGTAGGGGCGATCAGCGGGCGGATGAGGATCTCGCGGTATGACACGTACGCCAGGCACTCCGCCACGTGGGTCTCGACGAACTTCCACGCGTGCGCGGCATCGTCGCTGACCTTGTTTTGGGCAACAGCTTCCCTGATGACCGATTCCACATGGCCTGCACGGGCGGCGACTGCCGCGGGTGAGGCTAGGTAGATCCCGGTGAGGTACTGGGTCCCTGGGTTCTCGGACCGCAGATGAGGCAGCAGGAGCGGGTCAAGAGCGGGGCTCAGAGCAGCAAGCAAGTCCTTGTAGGCGCTCTCGTGCAAGCGGCGGTTAATCCTCAGGCTCCAGGGCTTGGAAACGTACCCGTCGGCTGCATGCGCATCGTCAAGGATCAGTACGTCGGCTGTGTCGATCCTCGGCCGTGAGTTGAACACGTGGCTGTAAGTACTGACGGCAACGGATCCTGCGGCCTGATAGCGCGCCAGGTCTGCCTGATCCCAGCCCTTCGACGGGCCGATGAGAAGCGAAGGCGGGATTCCGTAGTCACCCAACTTCTGTGCCGTCTGAACAGCCAATTGGCGGGTGGGACACAGGTAGGCAACGCGGAACCCTTCAGCTCGGCGCAGATACTCAGCGATCAGTCCACCGACCAGGGTCTTGCCCGCTCCGGTCGGCAACTCGAGGGCAACATCGACCTTGTCTCGGAACTGTCTGTGCCAGTGCTCCATGACCTTCGACTGGTGCCCCCAGACGGAGTCAGGTCCTCGGTTCCCTCGGGCCAGCAACCGGTACAACTGCTCCGGATCGCTCGGGACTCCGACCGAGTCCGCCTGCCGTCGCTTGAATCCCATGATTCCTCCCACCCCGTGCTCCTGACGGGAGATCAACTCCCGCCTCACCGCGCCCAATTCATAGCACTTCGCGCGGCTTGCTCACGGGGTGCCTGCGGATCTCTCCCGTCAGGGCGCACCCGCCCACTGGAGGCCAGCTCTCGGCGAACTGGGACGGAACCCGTTTTCCGGACCGTTCGACGAGTTCGGGCCGCTCGACATCCGGCCCACCGCCGGGTCGTGCTGGGCCGAGCAAAGCCAGCCCGAGCGGGATCCCGCGACCTACCACCGCACCCTCGGAGTCCGCTACTTCCACGGGTGCTACTCGATCAGCGACGACACCCTCTGGGGCGTCAACCGCCGCACGAAGAGGTGCCGCGAACACCCTGGCCACCCTGAAGTTGATTCGGGCCGGCCGCCCCGGCGAACCTTCCCGGTCAGAGCGCTAGACCGCAGCACTCAACGGCTGAGGCGCAATACGTTCCCCTAGTGGGCTGGGGGAAGCCAAGATGGGAGCCTCAGCCCGGGAAGCGTTACGAGGTGTGAACCTCACCAACTGAGAGGAGCCATCGGTGGGTACCAGGTAACTGATTCCCATCACGAGTTCCTCCGGGCTCACCGCATGTTGCCCTTCAATCAGTGCGCCACTCAAGCCTCTGTCTGTCATCGGGTGCAGGAACAGGACTCCTCGCCGGGATCCAGATTCTCCCTTCCCCTGTGGAAACGGGTCAGGATCCGCCTGTCGCCCCATCTCGACGATTCTTTCTCCGAGGCGGCGGTGAAGTTGGTCCTCCAGTCGCAGAAAAGCCTGGAGATCTGAACTCTGCAGCAAGGCCGGCGGCAGCAATCGGGATTCCGCAGCCTGCGCCGTGGCACCTTCTTCGGTCTGCTGGGGCAGGATGACCACCCACTCGTCCAGGTGCCCCCGCAAGGACCGCAGGTACTGCAGGTAGGGCCGGAAGGTCTCGGGACGCTGCCATCGCAGACGTTCAAGGATATCCAGCAGTTGCTCGTGGGAGACCACACCGGCACGGGCCGGGAGCTCGAATGGCATCTGCACTGCTGTGAGGCGCCCCCTGACGGCGGGGGACGAGGGGTCCTTCGTCCAGCATCTGCAGGAGGGGGAGCCAGGCTCGCGCGTTGTAAGCCCGGTCTGCCGCCCGTGCAGGACGGGCAAGATGCTCTACCCAGCGTCCAGGGCTGCGGATCTCCACGAGCTCGGCGTTGAAAATCCTGTTCCTCCTTGCCCGTGCGCGCCACGGCGCATGGTGGGCAACCAGCGCAGGCAGCTGAGCTGGCGTCAGAGGATCGTGCACCGAGTGGACGGCGATCTCACGCAGCCGAGTACGGAAGCCCTCCTCGGCTCGCCTCAGTTCCTCGAGCCGCTCGGCCTCCTCCACCATTTCGGCCTTTCCGGTGTCGTGCCCGATATAGCAGCGCAGGAGATCCCGGTAGCCCTCTCGATTGACGAACCGCTCGTCCATCATCAGCTTCTTTGCAGTCCTGCTCCCCTTGGTATAGGCGAAGTTGATGGTCAATCCGGCAGGGCGCAGCACGTGTGCGACCTTAGCCCCGCTGACGAGGATGCCCCATACCTCGCGGTCTACGAACTCTTCCTGAAGTGCGCGCCATTCATCCTGCGCACCTGTAATCAGCTGTGGCAGGCGTGTCATGCGATCGGCGGCCGCTCGGATATAGGGCAGCAGGTCTTCGAACGCATCCGGCGTGCAGTGCGCTTCGGGGTAGGCAGCAAGGTGTTTGAGGATGTCCTGTTCAAAGAGAGCCTTCAGCCGCGCCCGGTTCTCACGATGGGCGAAGGCTGCCGGATCCCACTGCCGGCGCAGCCGTCCAAGGACCTGATGCTGATCCACCAGTCGGTCACCGCCGTGCACCAGCATCGTGTGGTGCCGGTACGTGTATTGCCCTTTCTGTTGCCGGTACAGCTTCAGGGCGCCGGTAAGCACGAACATGTCCACGGCCTGACTCAGCAGGCGGAAAGCTGCGCTGCCCTGGCCGCCTGTTTCCGGTGGTGACCCCAGATCGCCTGTATCCACGACCCGTGCGGGGAGCGCCGGGTGAAGCCCGGGCACCTTCAGTCGTGTCAAGTCAGCTTCTTGCGAGGTCGAATCATTGGTCCCGTGGCCTCTGAGGTATTCAACGGCCTGGGGCAAGTACGCGACGAAGTCGTGGGGGAAGAGCTCTTCTTCTCTGGTGGGATCAACCAACGCCCGAGCGAATGGCGTCGTGGAATATTTGACGTACTGGGCTCGCGGCAGGAGTTGGAGGAGTTCAGCCAGTTGGCCGTCTGTAGTGCTCTGCCCGATCCCCTTCTTGGCTGTTGTCCAGTCAGTCGCCTCGTATGATTCTTCGTCAATCACGAGCGCTGGTAGCTCCGACAGTGGCCCATTGCTGGCCCTTAGGTCTCGAATGAGCTTGGACAGCACAGCTTTATTCTTCTTCACCGCCAGCAGCCGTACTGGAGTGCGCCGGAGGTTATGCGGAGAATTGAGCGGCTGCTCGGGATCAGGCTTGACAAAATCCCAAGGATTTGCGGCACTGCCAATACTGCCGTAATCGCGATCCAGCGTTGTCACCCGCATGATGCCGGGACGAGTCTTTGGAGCCCGCCCCTGCGGGTTGGCCGTGCCCGTTCCCGCACTATCAGGCGGCCCGTCGCCCAGGAGAGCTCTTTCCAGGCGCTGCTGCACCTGGTGGCGCTGCAGATTCAGCGGTCCGGTGACAACGATGACCAGGCGATATCCAGCGTCAACCGCTTTGGCAATCACTCCGATGAAGTTGGCCGTCTTTCCGGACCCGACGCTACTGACGACCAGTCCGCGGGTTCGCGCAGTAACTGGGCTTTCGGGGGCGGCCAGTTGCTCCAGGATGCTGCCAGTGCTCGCATCCAGCGTAGCGATCTGGAGTTCTCCCCACCCCTGGTCATCCTTCAGGAAACGCCGGTAGTCACCCCAGAAGCCGTCCCGTCGCGAAGGCCAAGAGGAGTGGGTTGCGTGACCGATCACTACTGGAGGCTCCATGAGCTCGTCAGGGGACGGCCCGGCAACCGACGACGTCTCAAGGAGTTCCAGGAACCGGACAACCTTGGCGTCGTCGGTAGAGGCCGGGGCGCCGCCAGCGGACAGGCGCTCCAAGCTCCGCATCCACAGGGCGCGACGCGGGTCCGCACCCCCCGGTCCAGCCATGTCATCGGCGAGCATGGTCAGTGCCCGACCGGCGCGCTGACCCAGAGGGGTTGGGGTGTCGGAGTGGTTCATGAGGGCCTCCCGTCGGTTCCCTGTCCGCGTACCTGTCTGGTGAAGCGACCCCACGCCTTTTCGGCGGCTCTCGGCTTCATGTCGAGCGCTTCGGCGATGTCGGCGGGTTTCCATTCCAGTTGCCTAAGTTGGATCATGGATCGGATCGGGGAGGCGGCGTGGCGGCCCAGCGCTTCCAAGTCCATCCGGGCATCTGCCGCCCGGTACGGGTCTGTTGCCTCACGCTCGTCCTCCCACTGGGCGATCTCACCGGTGAGGGACTGATGTTCGCGGTCTCGCTCCGAAGCGGCCCAGGCCCGGGTCGCGTTGGAGAACTGCAGAGCGACCATGTTGAGAAAGAACGTACGTAAGTTGGCTCCCCCGCTCGCGGACCACTTGCCCTCCACGAGGGCCCGTTCACGGAAGACCCTGACGGCCGCGAGCAGGACGTCCGAGGCAAGGTCATGGCGGGCGTTTTCATCACGCCGCAGATGCGCGCGTAGCGCTGGCGAGAGAGTCGCCGGTCTGCCCGCGTCCATGGCCATGCCGAACAGACGACCGGTCTCGATCCACTTCATCACGGTGCCGCGGCACCCGTCGAGCAGCCTGCCGCTGAACAAGTCCCACATCGGCCCGGTGAAGCCCTCCTGGCGGAGCATCGCCACGAGTTGCTCGTCCTGGACCAGCTGGGACTCATCGCGGCCGACGCGATGGTCGTCGGGTGCGACGGGCGGCTCACAGTCCCGCCGAGAGAGGGCTGGCTCCCCCTCGTCTCCACCTGTCGACTTCTCCCACCCCACGAACGGGCCTCCTCATGGATCGGCCCCCGGGGCGGGCCTCTCGTCTCCTTGTAGGTGTGCTTTCACGGAGAACCCTCCATCTTCATCACGTGACGTGCATCACGCGACTTTGGTGGGTGGGGACCCGGATCCGGCGCACCTACACCCTCAGCAACAGGGACCGCACAGGTCCCGTGCACACAAGGAGCCGAGCGTGTCGACGCCCCCGCCACTGAACGCCCGCACCGTCATCATCCTGGTCCTCGCGACGGCGGCGGGAGTGGTCGCCTACAGGAGTCCGGCCTGGGGGTTGGGGATCGCGACGGCCACCATCGTGTACGCCTTCCTCTCGGCGCACATGCAGTGACGCGTGGGCCGGTGCAGCCCGGCCCGGACGCCGGACCCGCCGGAGGAGTCCGTCTGGCAGGCGAGGGGGAACTCGCCGCAGACCGGGGCATCGGAGGGCGGCGGACGCGGCACCGGGCTGGGGGCTGCCCAAGAAGGCACGAGTGGCTTCCTGATCGATCGGCGGCAGATACCTTGGGCCGGTGGACCATGTGGCTGCTGCATCGCAGGACGACGCCCCCATCACGAGCCGGGAGCAGGACGCCGTACGGATCCTGCTCCTGATCAACGGCGCGAGCGAGACTCCGACCGGATCCGACCTTGCCGACCCGGGGCTCAAGAACGCGGTAGGCGTTGTCCGGACGCAGGTCAGACTGCAAAAGCTCGACTTCTGGCTCCGCAATCCGGACTACCTGGCCGATGAGCTGCTCACCGACTACGAGAGCAGCCGAGAACCAGGTCTCCTGCGGTGGGCTGGCAGGATTCTGGACTCCGAGGAGCCGGAGGTCCGCCGCTACCCTATGCTGCGCCACCACTTCGGCGCGTACGAGCCACTGGACGACGCCCTCGCCGTCCTGCGCAGTGCTGGTCTCGTGCTCCGTCGGCGCCGGGGCACCGTCAACCGCGTCCGCCAGCACGACTACTACCTGCTGAACACCGGTCGGCAGGTCGTGAACAACATCGTCAGTACAGCGCCCGAGTTCAGGTACTACGTCGACAGGGTTGCCCTGGTCATCGCTCTCGCCGACGGGCTGGGGGGCAGCGACTTGAAGGCCCGGCAGTATCTGCAGCGAGAGTACGCCGAGACGGCGCGTGGCACACGGATTGGTTCCGTGAGCGCACGGGCACGGGAGCGACTGGATAGGTTGCGAACTCAGGCAGTGACGAACAGTGTGGGGGCGGGAGAATCGTGAGGGGCACCGAGGCGTCGCTGGAGTCCAGAATCGCCGTTGTTTCGGGTGTGACCGTCGAGAATGTCCGGGACGTCTTCAACACGTACGGCCTTCCGCTGGTGAACACTCCGGCCCGGCCGCGGGGGCTTCGGCTGCATCGGCTGCGGGTGTCCGGCGTGCGCACTGGAAGCTTTGATCCCGGTCCCTTTGACACGACTTTGCGTTTCTCCTCGGGGCTCACTGCCTTGGTGGCCGCGAACCTGAAGGGCAAGACCAGTGTCCTAGAGCTGATCACCTGGTGCCTGCGCGGTGTCCCGCGGGGCCTGCAGGCCGGGGTGCGACATTGGCTGACTGAGTTGGATCTCGACGTGGTTGTCGCAGGGCGACCGATGGGCTTCCGGCTCGACCTCATGGACGGGGAGATCACTTCCGCTGTCATTCTGATGGCCCCAGAAATCCAAGCGCTACAAGCCGTGCGCACACCCGATCCGGCGCGTGACATCACGCCCGCGGTCAGGGCCAACAGTTCGGACAGCTTCGCTAGCCAGGTCCAGGCCCTCATGATGGACCGGCTCGATCTGCAGCCCCTGGTGAACACCTTCAACGAGACCAGCACCCAGACGCATGGTTGGCCGTCGTACTACGGATCGATCTACCTGCCCGCAGGTGGAGATAAGGCGCTGCTGGGGGACCAGACCATGAGTGGTCTGCCGGGCCGACTCTTGCAGGTATTCCTGGATCTGCCGGCTGCGGCGACCCTGACCCGCGTCAGGACTGCCTACGACGTGCGCACCGCCGCGTACAAGAACCGTCGCAATGCGGCGGAAGAGGCGGTGAGCGCACGCCAGGCTGAGCGGGAACAAGTCGAAGCCGACCTAGGCGCGGCTCGCGCGCGCCTTGCGGCCCTTGGTCCGGCGGACGACGGCGTATCGCTCGCCGAACTGGCCGCTCAGGCAGCCGCGCTGGCCCGCCAGGTCGCCAACTGCCGGGATTCGTGGGAGGAGTTGATGCAGGCGCATCGCAGGGCCCGCAAACAGCGGCAGCGCGACGAGAAGATCCTCAACGATGTCACCGAGAGCGCCACGGCTCGTCTGCTCTTTCACGGATTGGACCCCAAGGCGTGTCCCCGGTGTGATCAGGAGATCGCTGAAGACCGCAAGTCCGAGGAGCGGGACTCTCACGCGTGTGCCGTGTGTTTGCGCCCGGTTACGGGGGACGACGAGACACCCGAGGAAGTGGCTGACGAGGCCGGCCAGCGGTTGTCCGAGTCCGTCATCGCGGAGGACGAGGCACACGGGGCATTGGAGGAGGCGGAGGCAGCCTTGACTCGCCTCACCCACGACCTGGAGGTCGTCGAGGAGCGGCTGCGCAGCGCCCGCGCCGTCACGCAGCTGCCGGAGCGGCTGCTGGCGCAGGAAGCGGTGTTGCGGCTGGAGGGTGCACTGTCGGTCTTTCCGCAGCTTCCGGCGGTGACCGAGGACCCTGTCGAGGCAACGACGATCAAGGTTCTGGGGGCTGGCACCCAGGTACTCGAAGATGACAGCAAGAGCGCAGCTTCCGTCCTCTTCGCGGAGGTCAACAAGGAGATCCTGCAGCTCGGACGCAGGTTCGGTATTACCGCTCTGGAAGCTGTGGAGATCGACCGCGCGGCCCGGCTGCGGGTCGTCAAGGACGGCGGCGTCAAGGACTGGTTCGGCAAGCAGAGCGCGGGTGAGCGGCTGCGACTGCGCATCGCTGTGGTGATTGCGCTGCTGCGGGTAGGCGCCAAGAACGGGATCTCCACGCATCCCGGTCTGCTGCTGATCGACAGCCCGAAAGCCGAGGAGGTCCAGGACCTGGATGCCCACACCCTGCTGCGGGAGCTGTTCATCCTTGCGGCGGAATCCGATCTCCAGGTGCTGATCACTACGGCAGACTCGGCGTTGGCCCGCGACGTACTCCGGGACGATCACATCCTGGAAGCCGCAGACAGCAAGCCGTTGTGGTGACGGTGCACATATCGTCGGAGGGAGGTTGGACATGACGCAGCTCGCCGGGCGATTGAGCGATCTGGCGAGTTCCGGTCAGATGATCACCTTTGAAGCTGTGGGTCTGCCCGAAACCGTGGTGCACGGTGAAGTCGCAGAGGTGGCGTCCGGCCCCTACGCGCCACTGCTCGCTGAGGCCATCACCCACGCCTTCGACCACAGCGATCGTGCATGGGACCAGGCAGCGGCCCAGTTCTCCTCCGGCTTTGCCAGGCAGCTCAGCGTCTTGCATCTGACCTCGGCTCTGGAGACACTGCTCGGCAGTACGAACACGGCGAAGGCCTTGGGTAAACCCCTCAATGGAGCTCTCCTGACCGGCCTGTACGAGGCAGTCCAGTCCGTGCCGCTCCTGGCGGCCGCGCGGTTGGAGGGAGCGGTCCGGCTCGCCGTTTCCAAGGTGGTGAGCCCCATAAAGGTGTGGGGCACCCTCGAAGAGCTGGACACAGAGGGCCCGGAAGACTTCCTCGAGCGTCTTCCGCGCATTCTCGGTCTCGCCCTGGACTGCTGGTCCCGGGACGAGCAGGTCGTCACCGAGACCGTGCGCTCTCTGCTCACACGACTGGCCGCCGACGAAGCCAGCGACGTTGATGCCTTCGTAGAACTCGGCTGTGACCACCTGCGATCCGCTCTGTCCGCACAGTCGTTGGACGAGGTCAGTGAGCACATCACCACTGCCCGGGAATGGTTCAACGCAGCCGAGGCCGCAGAGGAAGCCCGCCACGACGCCCAGGCCTACGCCGCCGTCTGTGACGCTGTCCTCGCCTTCACCGCCGGGAACGCGACGGCAGTCGCCGCAGCGGCGGCGCGCTTGGACACGGCGCTGCAACGAAGGGACGCGGGGCACTGGGGCATGCATCAACCCGCGTGGCTGCAGCCCCAACTCGCGGCGGAAGTGGCCTGGGGGCGGCTCGTCCTGCGCCTGCACCGCGCCGCGGAACTCCTGCAGGACGACGTCTGGATGGAGCCCTGGACGGCCTTGGACGACGTCCTGAGCGCCTACAGCGCAGCCCGCACGGTGCGTGCCCTGGGGAGCCAAGACGGGACAGGACTGGCCCTCCTGGTTGAGCCCGCAGTGGAAGACTCCTTCGTACGGCGCCAGGCGCTGCTGGCTCAGTTGCGGCGAGCCGCATCAGCACCAGAACAGCACCCCGGTGCCAGCTTCGACCACCCTACTGCCGCGGTCCTGATGGACAAGATCGATCGCCGTATTGCCTCCGCAGCGGCGCAGGCCGGCCGTGAGGCCCACACGCCCGCCAGAGACGGCGCAGATGAGAGCGGCCCCTCAGAGAACGACGTAGAACGTGCGTACCGATTTGCGCCCACCACCGTCAGGAAGCTCGGGATCGACTTCGCCTCCGACCTCGCGCGCAACATCACCGATGAGGCCCTGGTTGCGATCGACGGTCTCACCCACACCGAGGACCTCGCCCGACTGCGCAACTCCGATCCCGTCGTGGTGCCCTTGCTCAACCGGTTCCTGACACAGCTGAGCGTCTTCCCTGACTTCACCGGCGAGACACGGCGCACTTTCTCTCTTCTGGTCGAGCAGACCTTGCTGTTCCTTAAAGCGGCAGCCGATCTGGATACCGCTACCGCGTTCGGCGAGGGCCGCTACGACACCAACAACAAGAAGATCCGGATCCGGGACTACCGTCGCTGCTACAACAAGGCTGACGGCGATGCGGTACCCGTGGAGAACGACCTCCAGCAGCACTTCTTCCACTGGCTGCTCACCGGACAGCTGGGTGCTTTGGCCCAGGTCGAGGCCATCAACCAAGCACTCGGCCGAGCCGATGTCCTCGTCAGCTTCGGCCCTCTCCAGTACCTGACAGAGGTCAAGAAGAACCACACGACCAGTGATCGGGACGACCTGGAAGGGAAATACCTGGCGCAGGCCGCCGAGTACAGCAACACCAACGTCCCGTTCGGACAGCTGCTGGTTCTCGACCTGACGGAGAAGACCAAAGCCGGCAGCCTTCGAGTGGACGAGCTCGCCTGGGTGACCTCGCACAAGCCGCCGAGCGCCTGCGTTGATCGCGCCGTTGTCGCAGGCATCGTCACCGGGAACCGCTTCACCCCAAGTGACTTCTCCTAGTGCGGAGTTGGCTAGCCCTTTCGGGCGCATCACGAATGCTCCACCGGCGACGTCGGACTCATCCGGGCGCAATGCTGCAGGGCCTGTCTCGGCGAGGGCACCTGGGGTGATCGCTTCTGCATCGGACGGGTCTGTGGTGCAGGGCCGAGAACGTACAGCCCGTTACGGGCCAAGCCCTCGCCCGTGACCTCAAGGCGCTGGTACGCCAGTACATGGCCACGCATACCGATGAGGCTGACCTCAGAGAACTGCTACAAGCAGACCCCCGCCTGTCAGTTCACTCGCGCGCACTGGCTCACCGGAGCTGAGGTTCTCGCCTGGGTCAGGTCTGTCGTGCGAGCGCACCCCGGACCCCACCAGCCACGAGCGTTCGGGCCTGTGGGACCGCGTTAGCCCGGTGCGGTGGCCGGCGTCCTTGCAGGCCTGCGCGAGCCCCTCCGCTCCGGGCGTCCGGGAACGGACCGGGTCAGCCCGCCCAGCCCACGTCGATCACTTGGATGCCGCCGAGGAAGGAGGTGAAGCAGATCCACGAGCGTGGACCAAAGACCACCGCTGCGTGCCACCCGCCGGGCTGCGGCCACTCGCGCGGCCGCACCAGCGCCGCAGCCAACGTCTCCATGACCTCCTGCCGCCCCTCTTGGGGCAGTTCAACCAGGGCGTCTTCCACGCGTACCGCCAAGTCCACCTCGTACGCCACCATGCACCCCCGTGCCAGTGATCAGCGAAGCCTCTACCGTACGGACACGCGGAAAGCCCTGGGTGGGCCTGTGGATAACCCCGCTACTGCGCGAATGCGATGACGCGCACAGCTGCGCCGGGCACACAGGCCCGGGGCGGCGTGTGGAAATTAATCGAATCTTTGTTCCATCCGTTAGGTGGGAGCCTTGCAGGGCCAGAGCCCGTACGGCACGCTGCAAAGTAGGGATGCCAGATGGACTGGTCGGTGTGGACGCGTGGGAGGAGGAGCCGATATGGAAGAGCTCTCGCCGCAGGGTGCCCTGCTAGCGCTGTGCGTCTCCCGGCTCCCCGGGCGCACGCTGCCCCGGCATGCCTGGGCAGCTGAAGTGCTGATCGAGCAGTTGTGGGCGCATACCGCTGAGCAGTCGGAAGACGACGGCTGGCTGGACGTCCTGATGCCGCTCGTCGGCAGTCGCGGTGTGGACGCGCGCAGGGTCCGGTCTGAGATGTGGGCGCTGGCACAGGAGGGCGTGCTGGTCCCGGTGGGCGTGGGAGCCGCAGCCCGGTACGAGGTGGCCGGGGAACTGGATTGCCCGCCGATCTGCGGTGCACTGACCCCTGAGCAGGACCGCGTGATCGATCTAGCCGTGGATCAGCTGACGGCCAGGCTGTTGGCCTTCTCGAAGACGGCCAGCGCCTGCTGAGCGTGCAGGTCGCTCACCTTCACGTCGGTTTCCGCGCGGCGCCACGACAGTGTCTTGCGTTTGTGCATGATGAGAGTGAGACCGCCGCCCCGGGTGGGCTTCGCGGTCACCCGGATGCGTCTGCCGGCGTCGTGCAGAAAGGGCGCTTCCCAGGTGTCGGCGCTGGTCTCCCGCCAGTCCGCGATCTTGATCTTGGCGAGCTGGTCGCTCATCTCGCGGGCCGTCTGGAACCGGCGGGCCGGCACGGGGTCCATGGCCTTGCGGACGACTTTGCGCAGTGACCGGCACACCCAGACAGGGAGTAGGAGGTCCTCCTTGCGCAGCGGTGACTCGCCCTTGGTCAGAGCGTCGACGGTGTCCGTCTTCGAGTAGGAGTCGTAGTCGAACTTGCCGCGCAGCAGCTCCAGGAGGACCACACCCAGGGAGTACAAGTCCGAGGCCCGGGTCAGGCCGTCGCCGGTGAGCAGTTCGGGCGGTGAGTACAGCTGGGGTGCGTTCACGCCGGGGGTCCTGCCGTCGCCGTCCATTTTGCCGGCCAGACCAAGGTCGCCGAGCTTTACCGTCTGGGCGTCACCAGTGAGGAAGAGGTTCGGGCTTTTCACGTCACGGTGCAGGATGCCGTGGCGTTCGTGCATCTCCGCCAGCCCCTGCAGAGCGGCCCGGATGATGCGCAGCGCCTGGCTCGGCGTGAAGCACTTGCCGGCTTCGAGAGCGTCGGTGACGCTGCCCTCCTCATAGAACGGCATGAGCACTTCGACGACCCGCATCGGCGCCGGGAAGCCGGCTACGGAGGCGACAGAGCGGACCTTGACCACATTGGGATGGTCGATCATCTCCATCACCTGCGGCTCCACCAGGTCGGCGCCGTCCTCGACCTCCGAGAGGTCCACGCGCTTGCCGACGAGCCAGTTTGCGAGGTCCGGGTCCCACCACACGCGTACCTCGTGCAGACCGGTCGGCATCGTCTGCAGGCACTCGTAGTTGAGGGTGAGTCGTCTCTCGCGCTGCTTCACGCGCGGTCTCCTTCGTCAACGCGTTGCGGCGCGCTAGTTCTCGGACCCGTCGGTGACGTAGGCCAAGGCGGCGGCGAAAGCGGCTCCTCGCCCCGCATTCCAGTATGGCGGCCGTTGTGTCAGCCCGATTGTCTCGTGACTGAGGGTGCCCAGGGAAGCAGGGGGGAGACCGACGAGCCTGCCGATCTGTTCGGTCTTCAACTCCTCGTAGGTCACGTTCTGCTGGGCACACGAGAGCATTAGCGCCGAAATGAGGGAGATGCGCTCCGTCGCCTCCTTGTACGTCCAGTTGCCGTGCTTGCGGGTCCCCACGAGGACCACGGCGTCGGGAGCGAGGATGCGCAGGTCCTGGGTGATCCTGTCGAACGTGTCGGCGAGCCGCTCGGCCCCCGCCAGACCGGCGGCGGGAACCAGCCGCGCCGGGGCGCTGGCCATCACAGCAGGAGCAACGGCGCCCTGCGGGGCGTCGAGCGCCCCGAAGTGCAGGACGCCGGAGGAGACGGCAACACCGAGAACCTTCACAAGTCATGTCTTTCGAGAGGAGACAGGCGTGCGGCGCACCAGGAGAACACGGCCGCGAACGGGGCAGACTGCTGTGGTCGACCGCGCCACCTAGCCCTTGACGAGCCGCAGTTGAGGGCGAACGGGTGCGGACTGCTGCCCGCCCCCCTCCACTGCGACCGGGACCAGCCCGAACACATACTCATTGAGTTCCTCGACAAAGATGTTCAGCTCCGCCGCCACATCTGACGGAGACTTCTTCAGCGGATCACGCAACACCTCGAACACCTTGGCCAGCAGCTGGCTGCTCTCGCGTACCAGCGAGGAGTCGGGCTCCGCCCTGCGGTAGCCGCGGCGGGCCAGCTCCTTCATGGTCTGGCTGTAGCGCCACTCGGACAGCAGATCGAGCTTGCGCAGGCGGTAGGTCAGGGCCATCGCGGAGACGCCCCACCGGCGTTTGGCGCTCAGTATCCGCTCAAGGGAGGCGTTGTGGAGCCGCTGCGCGAGGATGCCCGCGCGCGGCATCAGGAAGGCGGAGGCGAAGTCGTTCGCCTCACCCTCCGAGTCCCGTCCGTGGGGGATGCGGTGCTCGCAGTGCATCACCAGGTGCCCCAGCTCGTGCGCGGCGTCGAACCGGCCTCGCTCACCGGTCTTGCGAGTATTCAGAAAGACGTACGGGGTGCCCGCGTTGATAGTGGAGAACGCGTCGATGTCCAGGCAGTCCGACGGCAGGGAGAACACCCGCACCCCGTGTGCCTCCAGCAGATGCACGGTGTTCGGCACCGGGGCCTCACCAAGGCCCCAGACGGCTCGCACCTGTTCAGCTGCGGCCTCGGGCTCCAGGTGCGGGTAGGTGGGCAAGTCGGGCCGGGGCAGCTTGAACAGGCCCTCCAACCAGACATTCAGAGCCACGGCGATGGCTCCCGAGCTCAGAGCGCTGTCGCGTTCCGTCGCCGTCATCTTCGACGGCGCTCTGAAACTCACGGAGTCCAGCTGCAGTTCCGCCGGCCGGGGCGCGGCGAAGAAGGAGAGCGGGTAGTGAAGGGCCGCCGCGAGCGCGGCCAGCGTCTCCGGTGAGGGGACCTTGCGGTGGTTCTCGAACGCCGTGATGCTCTGCGCCGAATACCCCGAGGTCCGGGCCAGCTCCGCCAGCGTCATACGCCGTCGCCTGCGCGCCAGGACCAACCGTTCAGGGGTGAACACGTTCCCTCAGCTCCCACTCTCAGTCTCACGTCAACCTGGTCAGCCCCCCAGTAGCTCCACCACGACCTCCGGTCCATCGCCGTCGCCCGGGTCGTCCAGCAGCCCGATGTCCGCGCCCGGGTCACCGAGATCCGGAAGGACCAGCGGAATGCGTTCCTGCCACTCGTCGACGAACTTCCCGTTCATCTTGATCGGCAGGGACAGTTCCGCGCTGATCACTCCCTTGTCCCACTTGTACAGCAGGCACCACGTCGGGATCTGATCGAGCTCCCGGCCGTAGAGCACCTCGTCGTGGGTCATGAAGGCGAACTGGCCGTTCCTCTCCACCAGGCGCGCCATCGCCGGACCCTTCGGGTTCTTCGACCGTACGCGCGCTGCGAGGTCGCCCACGCCGCCCTCGGCGCTGATCGCGGTGACCGCGTGGCTGATGCTGGGGTGGATCATCCGGAGGATGCTGTCCCGGGCCGTGCGCCCCCACCCTTCGGGATCGAGGGCCTCGGCGAGATACCGGTTCGTGCGGCTCCAGAACATGAAGCCGCGCATCGCGGGAGCGTCAAAGTCGGTGCAGGTGCGGACATCGGCAATCGCAAGGTCGAGCGCCTCGTGGAACAAGTCCGTCGAGAAGTCGAGCTGCGCGAGCCGCTGCCTGCACTGATCCGGATCCAGGTTCTGCAAAGCCCCCTCCAGACAACCGTGAGTTTCAAAAACCATACCTCAATCGAGGCGCTATTTTTGAAACCCGCGTCATCATCGCATGTCAGTTCGAATATGTCATCTTTGCTTCATGCCGGAGACGCTGGCCGGTGCAAGCCCGCGCGCCGCTCGTCCGGCACCATGCGGACATAGTCACCATCCAGCTCCTCAGGGAAGACGCCGGACGGCGAACGGCGAAACGTAGGAGTGCATGTGCGTGAGGGGCCGGCCCCGGACGCAGACACCGGAGATCGCTCAGCCGACGTGGTGCAGGGCGCGCTACCGAGACCGTTTGCCTCACCGCTTGGGGGACTTGACTGGGCCCGCACAAGACAGGGTCGACCTTCCGCTGCATATTGATTGGTCTGGCCTCAACAGCTTCGACCTGGAGTAGCCAAGACGCGGATGAGTCTCTAAAGGGTGGTGCTCGCCGCCTTCGTACGGTCCCTGGAACGCTACGCTCGCCCCGGAGTCGACGCGATCGCCCGGCACGTTGCTGAGCGCTCCTCCGCCGCTCGCCGCCGGGGTTGCTCACAGCGGCCTACAACACGTGTTTCCCCTCAAGGAGCACTGGTTCGGCACACAGCAACGGGCCCGGGCGGCATTGGATGCCGGCCGGGCCCGTTGTTTCCACAGGGGCCTGGAGATCCCGAGATCTTTGGCGAGAGCAGGGACCCCCAGACCCTCCATCACCCTTCGCGGATCGCTCCGGGCAGGTGAGGAGATCATGAATGGCCAGGCCACGTGTGAGGCTACTCCACCTTCGTGTGGGGCGCCGTCACCGGTATTCAGGCAGCGACGAGCCCGAAACGTGCAGCGTGTTCCCCACCAGATTCGTGTGAACCATGTCACCGCCGTTTTGCCTGGGAACCATGCGTTCTAGGCGGTTCAGAGGATCTGCCATCTGCCAAGATGACGGGCAAAACAACACAAGGGCCAAGCAGAGCCCGCGACTTCACGAGATCTTTGGCGAGAGCAGTGAGTCTGGGCTTCCATCACCCCTCAGGACGCCGGGTCGCACCAGCGACCCGGCACCCCTGGGCATCGGCTGGCCCCCGAACAAAGGGGACTCCCATGGGTCGTTCCTCCATGCGTGCGCGTATGCGCACGATGCGGCAGCGCGTGATCCGCACTGCTCAAGGCGCACCGACTCGCCTCCGCCGCCGGGCGGCGCCCATCGACATCTGGATCCAGGACCACCACATCGCACTGGTCATCGCCATGTTCGTCGCGCTGTTCGCCTCCGCCGGGCTGCTGCTGTGGACCAACTGGGACCTTGTGATCGATCTGGCACGGCAGCTCGCGCCAGTCCTCACGATCTTCTCGATCACCGCCACCGCGATCCTGTCCGTCATCCGATGGTTCCGTGCGCGCCAGGCAGCGCGGCTGGCCCGTCGGGAGACCGCTGCCGTGCCGCAGCCCCGCAGCACAAGCACGGACACGCCGGAGGGAGCGGGTACAGCCCAAACGCCTGACTGCACGAGGCCGGGTGGAGACCTGTGACAGCACCTGATTCTGAGTGGGTGAGCCTGGAAGAGTTCCGTGCGCACATCGCCAGCTCGCCGGATACACACCTGACCGAGGGCGAGTTCAACGACTGGCTCGACTGGTTCTGCGGCCCGGCTTCTCCCGAGTCCGGCGAGTCCCGCAAGTGGTCCATCTCCATCACTGACTTGCTCCCCCCGCTCGGGGATTTCGAGGAGTTCCACAAGGAACACAGGGCGGGGCTCCTCCGGTACGTCCGTGCGAGACTGCGGGCCAGGGGTGTAACCGCTGTCGACGCCGAGGACATTGTTCAAGACGCATTCGAGGTGGTCTTCCGCAAGTGGGACAACGTTGGCCGCTGGGGCTTTGCCGACCGGTACCTGCGAAGGGTGGCAGTCAACCGGGCGAAGCGGCTCATGGAACGCGCCTCCCGCGAGGTCGCGAATCCGATGGATCCGGGGTTCCTCGAACTCACCCAGTGGGAGCTCGGCTGGGAGCGCAGTCCTCAGGAGATGGTCATGGCGGACGTCCTGAACCAACTGCTGAAGAGCCTGCCGCTGCGGCAGGCTCAGGTGCTGCTTCTCACGGCCGATGGATGGACCGACTCCCAGGTCGGCGAGCTCCTCGCCCTGTCCCCCGCTACCGTCCGGTCGCACCGTCGACACCTCCAGAACAGCTGCAGGCGGAAGGTGGAGCAGGAACCCGATAGGTGGTCGGAACTTCTCGTCCACCGCCCGTGAAGCTAGGGCCCCCTGATCTACGGCAGGGGCTGTGGTCACCCGCCGCGCCAGCCCCGGGGCAGGCAGCGGTACCGGAGCCGGACGGACCGAACGACACCAGTGTCGCCCTGCTCCTCCGGTTCGGCGGACTGCGGCTGCTGCTGCTCGGAAACCTCGAACTCTCCGCTCAGCAAGCCCCGTTGTGCTCTCGGGCCGCGGCCCGGCTGGCGGGAGTGGACGTGCTGAAGGTGGTCCACCACATTTTCCTTGACACGCCTCTACTTGAGGGTTTTCGGCGCCAACTCCAGTGATCCCCGGCGGGTCGCCGGTGCTGCGGATCAGACTGGTCGTCCAACGACGAGGGAGGGGCCCGTGGGCGTCAAGAAGATCCTGACGATCAAGCTGGAGATCGAGGTCAACGAGAAGGTCACCCGGTCCAAGCGGCTGAGCGACACGTACGGCGAGGTCGTGATGGCGGCCATGGAGGCGGCTCGAACCCACATGCCGACGGACAGCATCGAGCAGATCACGACTCAGGCGCGTTGGGAGTACCGCCACTGGGACCCGGACCCGATCGTCTACCCCAAGGGGGAGGACCCTGAGATCGAGGACTTTGATGACGAGGACTTCGTGTTCGAGGACGAGGACTGATCGCCCGAAGAGCCCCGACCGTCCGAGGACAGCCGGGGCTCTTCTCTCCTCGCAGGGTGGGGGAAGTCGCTACGGCATGACCGTGATCAACGGGATGAGGTCCAAGATGAAACTGTAGAAGCATCGGCCTGCTCGCAGCTTCGGCCGTCGTGGACCCGTTCAGTCGGGCCACGGCGGTCGTTTCATGCTCAACGGGGCTCGGGTGTGAGCGACTGGGCCGGCTCCCGTCTGACAGGCCGTGGTCGGATGTCAGATGGTTCCATGATCGCCTCGCGACATGGAGAAGCGATGGGGCGACGAGTACCGCCCGGGGATGCGGGTGGCATGCGGACACGCAACGCCGTCTGGAGCTTCCGGGATGACAACAGATGGCTGGCCCGAAGACAGGCCAGCGTGGCTCTGCCGACGAGCGAGCTCACTATGACGGGAAGATTGGATGCGGCGAAGCTCCCGCCCGGAGTTCTGCCCCTACTCGCCAGCAGATCGAGTCACACGGCGGAGCAGTGTCTCAGTCAATCGAAGTGCCTTGTAAGGGGATCGGCCTTCTTCAGCGCGACAACCCCGTCCCTCGTCTGCCCATACTTGATCCATGGGCACGCGTGCTCGCCGATCATGAACATCCCTTGAAGCTCCCGTGTCTTGAAAGTGCTACTCCGCTCGCTGTGTGGATTCTGCTTCGCGGTGCTTGCGGGCTATCAGCAGGCGTCGAGATCATGATTATCCGACCGGTGGCATGGGGGCCTAGCCGAAGCGTGGATCAATGATGAGCAAGAAGCTAGATATTGCCCGATGTCCCGAATGTCGGACTGATATCGACCGGCTCGTTGACCCCTGGCGCACCGTTCTCGTCAACATTTGGGACGCTCGGGCGCTCAACTTTGTAGTACTTTCTGATCAGGCAGACCGATGCCCGGCCTGTGGAAATATTTTGGACAGTAGCCCGACGTATGTCCTCTATGACGACTTCGCTGGGCCTAACGACCCGGTGGATGTACTTCCTGGCCGGGCCGTGGAAAACTACCAATTGCCAGGGTTGATCTATGCCGTACTGAAGCGGGAAGCAAACCTGCGGGTCTACGGATCGATACAGGACTTCATCTCAGCAATTGCAGATCGAGTCCGCCCAGAGATCGAAATGCTGAACGAATATTGGCTGCTAAGCCAGAAGGAAAGGTTTGAGTGGCAGAAAGAGAACTATTCTCGTCTACATGCTCCAACTTTTGCAGTTGCCATGATATTTGCTAGTGGACGCTTCCCAGGGATCCTACTACAGAAGCCGACTGATGAATACGTGACTGATTTGGCCGAACTGCAAGGGTGGGTTCTATTGCATCTCGGCGGTGAGGTAAATCGCCCACTGTCAACCAGTATTATCCAGCTTATCTGGCCTGGCTCGATACTTCCCGAGGCATTGAAGCTGATGCAAGAATTCGATCCCGAAAATCAAGGGTACGTTTACCATGCAGTTCATGCCGCTGCGTGCGCAGCAACCGGCCTCACCAACCCATTTGCCTCACGCTGGGCCGACCTCTATATAGAGATTGAGATGTATTTGCGTAGCGCAGCAAATGCGGGGGAGGTCGACCGCCTCAAGTTGCCGCACCCTATGGCTTCCAAAATGCTTGATGATTTCTCCCTCCAAGAGGCCCTACAACGTCATCTGCCTGACGCTCCTGCGGGCCTCCTCATCGATATCTGCGCCGATCTTGACCGGGCAGAACTGCTGAGCCAGGTGATTGCGGATGGGTTCGCTCTAAGTGTAGGGCCCGAGGCGGCACCTGAAGATGTTCTGGACTTCGTAGAAGGCGCACTTCAAGTATTTTGGCCGTCAGATCCTGCTCATCGCTACTTCTACGGTATGCGAGCGTTGGTTAAGGATCAACGTGTGGATGATGCTGAGAAGCTCTTCGACCTCGCCGCTGAAAGACTGGCGAGCGATATGGAATCGTACGGCAGGCTCATAGCATATTTTGGACAGGCATGCAAAGAGGCTGGAGATCCCGCACGCTTTGTCACAAGAGTGGGTACTCGCGCCATGGCCGCCGAAAGCCTGCTGTCAGATTCGACTCGTGTTGCCCTTGACTGTGAGCGTGCATTTGCTCTTCAACTCACTGGAGATGCTCCGAAGGCGCGACACGAACTGGATGCTCTGACGGAATTGGAACTTGATGGAAATCACCATGCCTATGTCCAGGGATATCGCGCTTATGCAATGATCGCAACAGGGGAGCCGGACAAGGCGGTTGCTCTTCTGGAAAGCATCCTTCCCGGTACCAGGGGTAGCCGTCGGCTAGAGCTACTTCAGGCTCTGGCTGCTGCAAATTCAAGTCTAGGGCACCATGAAGAGGCCCGAGCGGCCCTGCTCGAGGCTACTTCTCTTGCCGCCGGCCCCTGGTCAAATAGACTTACTTCGCTACGCGCCAATCTTCTTCCTGATGACTCAAGTGAGGCAGCGGATGAGCTGGAAGAGATCGGGGTTCCTGAAGACGACAGTACGCTTTTGGTAGTAGCTGCAGCGTGGGCGAATGTTTTGCAAGCGAACCGACATCTTTTCCGCGATACTGCACGGGAAGTGTTCAAATCTCTGATAAAAGCGAATTCCCTCGCTTGCAGTCGCGGTCATCTAGATTTTTCTCTGCGCTCCTATGAGACCCTTGCTCTTGCGGGCGATGCTCTTGGCATTGCGCAGGTCGAGAATGTTTGGAAGGCTACGATTATTGTAGGAAACGAGATCGGACTCCATACTTCCGTGTCGTTGATTGGCAGTGCCCGTTACGCAATACGAGATCACGATGAAACTGCGGCAAGTGCAATGCTGCGGCAGGTTCCAGCAGCTATGGCTCGGGAATTGGGCGGCATTTCTGACATAAGCATGGCATTGGGGGCAACAAGTCAAATCGGGCGCATGCTTCGCGAGTTGGCCGATTTGTTGGTGGCAGGCTCACCAGATATGTCACTCGTGCGACTGACTGCCGAGCTTCAGCGTGATGCTAATGGGCGAGCTCAGATGATTCATCAAGCGGCAGGAACACTCCAGGAAATTGCTGATCTGTCTAATGGGCTTGGAGTGGACGTGCTTAAACGTCTGACCCCCAGTGGTGGCGTATTCCATGTCATAGAATGGCTTGATCTCCCTGAAGATTACATTGGCATGCATACTCAGATCACGTCAGATGGTGATATCAACACACGCTGGGTCAGCGCCCCAGACAGTGCGATTGAGTTTTTCAAACTACCAGACTATTTGCGGGCGCGTCTTAATGGGTGGCGGCCTGGTCGTTCAGGAGATGCTCTTGATTACCATCCGTGGCAGCAGGTAAGAGACTGGTTTAGGGGGGAATGCGCAAACGTTGCCGACGGGGATCACCTGGTGATCATTGATCACCCAGATCATGCTGGTCTACCCTGGCATACCCTTTCTGGCGGCGGATGGACAATGTCCTACGCTCCTAGCTGGTCATCCTTGCTGAAGCTTACGACTTCGCCGTCTGAGCGGTTCGGTCCAATAGGAGTTGTGCTAGTTCCAAGTGCAGAGGAGAGCCCAGCGACACTGAGGGTATTCGAAGATGCACTCTTCGAAATTCGCAATATCGGCGAACGGGCGGGTCGAGTTATTCGGACCTGTGTCGGCGAGATGGCTGATCAACAGCAAGTTAGCGAATTGCTCTCCTCTGTGGACATTGCGGTTCTTCTGTGTCATGGCTTTGTTGAACCAAAAACCTATGAAGTCGCCTTGATGCTTGCTCATGCTGGGGAGCTGCCGACAACTCACGCGGTAGCCGCCGCCTCGGCCGCACGCAGGCAGCACCGCTGGTCATGGAGAAATGCAGCAGATTTGACGCGTGCTCCGCGGGTTGTACTGTCTGCGGCCTGCTCGTCCGGTACTAGCCACTTGGCGGGACTTGGTGAGCGGATAGGCCTATACGGTGCTCTAAGGCTCAAAGGAACCAGGACAGTGGTGGCGCCTTTGTGGGATGTAGTCCCCGCCGACGCAACTTCCATTCTTATTGATGGACTTAGTGACTATCTCGAACATTCAGTGGCCATGCCCATGGCAATTAATAGAGCAAGTGACCGGCTCCATGCCAAGGGCATCCCCCCATGGCGCAACTCTTGCTTTGCAGTGGAAGGGGACTGGACATGAATCAAAGTTTGGCGCAATTCCTCAACGAGCAACAGGCGGATGCGACCACCGTTCAGCATGCCGTGCGTTACCTTGTGTCGGAGTTGTCCAACGACATTCCTCCCGAGGTGATGCAAAGCCAGCTCGCGCAAGCAGTCGATGGTGCGGCGCCTGTAGATGAAGCCACAGCGGTACTGTGCACGGACAGCGCTGCTCTCCTTGATGCGAACCTGGCAGTCCTTTCCGCGCTATGGGACGATCCGGAACATCGAGATTTGGTACGTGACGCCATAGTGCAGGCTAAAAATAGGCTTCCAATTGTGGAGGTGACTGTGATAGCGGCCTGCGTGCTATATGGCCTTTACCTCGTCACCACAGGTGGGAAACGTCGCGAAGTGCGGAAGATCATTAAAAGGCCGGACGGTTCATGGGAGGAGAGCGTGAAAATAGAATTCGCTGACGCCAAAGGTCCCTTGCGCGCGCTGGGAGGGATCCTTGCTCGATTCTTGGGGGAGTAGTGCCGTCCTGAAGATGCCGGCCTCGGCCTTGATGCCGGCCGTCGAACGCCGCCGTGTTTCGGGATATCGAAGTCGACTGTGCGCCGCCGGGTTCCTGATCCGGTCGCGTGCCGGGGCCTGGGGCCGGTAGTACGAAGCGGTCGCTCGCTCCCAGGCAACCCGGCGATTCTTGCTGGTGCCGCAGGGATCATGCAGCGCAGGAGGCGGCATGACCGCAGATCGAGTAACAGGGCGGACCAGTGTCTCAGTGTCGCTCCTTGAACTGTGACGGCTTATGTACTGGTGTAAAAGTCCCAGCTGGAAAGCCTCGTCTTCGTAGATGTCTCATGAGACATACCGAACGTAAAGAACGCTTCCACGCCGACCATGTGGCGGGGCTGCCCGGAGTGCTGCGCGGGCGGTCGGTCGGGGCGATCGAGACGACGGCCTACGAAGAGCCGGCGGACCAGGTCGAGTTCGTACGGAGGGAGGCGGCGGCGCGGCGCATTCCCGTGACGCGTGGCATGGCCGGTGAGCAGCGGCGTACCGGGGCGCTGTCCTGGGAGGTGCTGTGGCCGCCGCCGCGCCCGGCACCGGAGCCGGAGGGGCCGAACGACGCGAGTGTCGCCTTGCTCGTCAGGTCGGCCGGGCTGCGGTTCCTGCTGCTCGGGGATCTCGAACCACCGGCGCAGCAGGCGCTGGTGAGGTCGCCTGCGGGTGCGCGGCTGGGCGGGGTGGATGTGCTCAAGGTCGCCCACCACGGCTCGGCCTACCAGGACCCCGAGCTGATACGCCGGGTGGCACCGCGGCTGGCGCTCATTTCTTGCGGCGCCGACAACCCGTATGGGCACCCGGCTCCGAGTACGGTCGCCGCGCTGCGGGCCGGGGGTGCGGTGGTGCTGCGGACCGACCGGGACGGGGCGCTCGCGGTCGCCGGTACGGGCGGCGGTATGGGCGGCCGTATGGGCGGCGGGGAACTTTGGGTGGGGCGAGACTGAGGCCATGGATTCCACACAGGTCGATGCCTATCTCCGCCGTCTGGGAGTCGAGCCGTCCGAGTGGCCCACGGGCGTCGGCGGCGCCCCGGGCGCCACCCTCGACGTGCTGCGCGGTCTGCATCTGCGTCACCTGCAGACCGTGCCGTTCGAGAACCTGTCGATCCACCTCGGGGAGGAGATCGTGCTTGAGGAGGAACGGCTGCTGGACAAGGTGGTGGGCTCGCGGAGAGGCGGGTTCTGTTACGAACTCAACGGCGCGTTCGGGGCGTTGCTCACCGCGCTGGGATTCGACGTCACGCTGCTCGCGGGGCGGGTGTACGGGGAGGAGGGGCGGCTCGGGATTCCGTACGACCATCTCGCGCTGCGGGTGCGGACGGTGGACGGGGGTGAGTGGCTGGCCGACGTCGGGTTCGGGGCGCACAGTCACTATCCGCTGGCGTTCCGGGAGCGAGGCGAGCAGAAGGATCCCGGCGGCACGTTCCGGATCGCCGAGGCGGGACCGGAGGCGGCCGGGGCGGGGGCGGCGGACCTGGACGTCGTCGTGAACGGCAAGCCCCAGTACCGCCTGGAGCTACGGCCGCGGGCTCTCGGTGACTTCGTGGCCGGGGCCTGGTGGCACTGCACCTCGCCGGTCTCGCACTTCACGCAGTCGCTGGTCTGCTCGCGGGTGACGGAGGACGGAGGACGGATCACACTCAGTGGCCGCACCTTCAAGGCGACGGCTGCCGACGGGACGCGGGAGGAGCGCGAGCTGGACTCGGAAGAGGAGGTGCTGGCGGTGTACCGGGAGCGGTTCGGGATCGAGCTCGACAGTGTGCCGACTGTGGGAGTTCCCCACTCGCACGGCTGATTCGGACCACATGAGGCCACACGTGGTCACCACACGAGGCCACTCGGGGTTACTCGCTTTTTAGATCCGGCACATGTGCTGGTTTCCCATGATGTGGCCTTGTGTTGCCTCGAAAGCCCCATCAGTGGTCGAATGCGTCTTCGGCAGCAGTGATGTCGAGGCGTGCAGGGGTTGAAGATGATCGGTCGCTGGCTGGGAAGCCGAACGAACCGGACGCAGCGGACGAGTCCCCTGGCGGCGGTGCGGACCCCGCCGAGCGCCGGGGTGCTCAGCTGCAGGGTCCTCGACCCGGTCAACGAGCCGGTGGTCCACGCCGAGTTCGCGGTCACCGACGTCGCGGGCCGCAAGGTGGTCGTCGGGGGTATGGATCCCTTCGGGTCGTTCATGACGACGGTGCCGGCGGGTGAGTACCGGCTCGCGGTCTCGGCCGAGGGGTACACGCCGTACCGGGCGACCGCCGTGGTCGGGGAGAACGCGCTCGCCTCGCTCGGTGATGTGACCCTCCAGGTGGCCCGGCCGCCCGAGCTGCCGTCGCCGGGGGACTGGGAGATCGAGCCGACGCATTCCTCGATCGCCTTCACCGCGCGGCACATCGGGCTGGCCCGGATCCACGGGCGGTTCAACTCCTTCGCGGGGGTCGTACGGATCGCCGACCAGATGGATCACTCGGCGATGCATGTGGTGATCGACGCGGCGTCCATCGACACGAACGTCAGGATGCGCGACGACCATCTGCGGTCGGACGACTTCCTCGACGTACAGCGCTTCCCGACGCTGGAGTTCTACAGCGAGCGGTTCGTGCACAAGGGCGGCAACCGGTGGGCGATCACAGGCGCGCTGTCGCTGCACGGGGTGACGCGTACGGTCACCCTCGACACGGAGTACCTCGGGCTCGGCAACGGCATGGAGGGCGAGGTGCGGGCGGCCTGCCGGGCCACGACCGAGTTGCGCCGGGACGACTTCACGGTGAGCTGGCAGACGATGCTGGCGCGCGGAATCGCGGTCGTCGGGCCCAGCATCCGGATCGACCTCGACGTACAGGTCGTGCGCAAGGGGTGAGCCGGTCGCCCCGGTGGGGTACCGGACAATGGCTTCGTGAGTGATGTGAGACATGTGCTGGTGCTGCCCGACCGTGATGCCGCGGAAGAGGTGGCACAGGCGCTCGCGGACCGGTTCGGGGTCGACGAGGAACCGCGGCTGGTACGGGACGCGCTGGCCGGTGAGGACGATGCCGAGGACGCCCAGTGGCTCGTCGTGCTGCGGGACGAGGCGGAGCGGCTGGATCCCCGGGAGCTGGACGAGTTCGCCGGCGAGTGGGAAGGGTGGCGGGAGGAGCCGTAGCCCGGCCGGCCGCGGGTGATGCCGTCCGAGTCCAGCACCGGCACCCGTTGTCAGTGGCGCGTGCCATGCTTGGCGCAATGTCCAGGAAGACTGCGAATGACGACCCTCTCGCCCCGGTGACTCTTGCCGTGGGCCAGGAGGACCTCCTGCTCGACCGTGCCGTGCGGGACGTGGTGGCCGCCGCCCGGGCTTCCGACGCCGACACGGACGTACGTGACCTGACCTCGGACCAGTTGCAGCCCGGGACGCTTGCGGAGTTGACCAGTCCGTCGCTCTTCGCGGAGCGCAAGGTCGTCGTCGTGCGCAACGCGCAGGATCTGTCGGCGGACACGGTCAAGGACGTGAAGGCGTATCTTGGGGCGCCCGCCGAGGAGATCACGCTCGTGCTGCTGCACGCGGGTGGGGCCAAGGGCAAGGCGCTGCTGGATGCCGCGCGCAAGGCGGGGGCCCGCGAGGTGGCGTGCCCGAAGATGACGAAGCCGGCGGACCGGCTGGCGTTCGTGCGGGGCGAGTTCCGGGCGACCGGTCGGTCCGCGACGCCCGAGGCCTGTCAGGCGCTCGTGGACTCGATCGGCAGTGACCTGCGGGAGCTGGCGTCCGCCGTGTCCCAGCTGGTCGCCGATGTCGAGGGGACCATCGACGAGGCCGTCGTCGGGCGGTATTACACCGGGCGGGCCGAGGCATCGAGCTTCACCGTCGCCGACCGGGCGGTGGAGGGGCGGGCCGCCGAGGCGCTGGAGGCGCTCCGGTGGTCGCTGGCGACGGGGGTCGCGCCGGTGCTGATCACCAGCGCGCTGGCGCAGGGCGTACGGGCCATCGGCAAGCTGTCCTCCGCGCGAGGGGGACGTCCGGCCGATCTCGCGCGCGAGCTGGGCATGCCGCCCTGGAAGATCGACCGGGTACGGCAGCAGATGCGGGGCTGGACGCCGGACGGGGTGGCCTACGCGCTGCGGGCCGTGGCCGAGGCCGACGCCGGCGTGAAGGGCGGCGGCGACGATCCTGAGTACGCCCTGGAGAAGGCGGTCGTGGCGATCGCGCGGGCGGCGCGGTCCAGGGGACGGGCGTGATCCAGTAGCTCTTCCCGCCGCAGGGAGGAGAATCGGACGTATCAGCCCCAAATCGCCGAACAGGGAAAGGTGGCGGTTGCCATGGCTGAACACCCGCACGCAGCACTCGTCCGCAGGGGATACGAAGCGTTCTTGAGCGGTGACATGGAGGGCTTGCGTGGGCTGATGACGGGGGACTGCAAGCACCACGTGCCCGGCGACCACCTGCTCTCGGGGGACTACAAGGGCCAGGACGCGATCATCGAGATGTACGGCCGGCTCTTCGAGGAGACCGGCGGGACGGTACACGCCGAACTGCGCAACGTTCTCGTCGACGGCCGGGGGCATGCGGTCTCCGTGCACCACTTCACGGCCGAGCGCAAGGGCAAGCGCCTCGAGGAGGACGCCGCGATCGTTTTCCGGATCGTCGGGGACAAGTTCACCGATCTCGAAGAGTGCACCGACGATATCGACAAGATCAACGAGTTCTGGGCCTGACAGCGTCCGCGAACAAGCCGAAGGCCCCGCCACCCGCCCTGGGGAAGGGCAGGCGGCGGGGCCTTCGGTTCGAAGAAGGTGAGTCCGTACCCGCGTGGCGAACGCAGGCCGCGTACAGACTCGGGATGCCGGACGGGAGCGGATGAGAGAGGGCCCGCTCGATTCCCTCCGGCGGTCAGATCAAGATGAAGATGTCAGCCCTTGAGGGTCGTGACCTTCGCCGCCAGCGCCGACTTCTTGTTGGCGGCCTGGTTCTTGTGGATGACGCCCTTGGAGACGGCCTTGTCGAGCTGACGCGCAGCCGCGCGCTGGTACTCGGTGGCCTTCTCGACGTCACCCGCGGCAGCGGCCTCGCGGGCCTTGCGGATCGCGGTCTTCAGGGAGGACTTGACGGCCTTGTTGCGCAGCCGGGCCTTCTCGTTGGTCTTGATCCGCTTGATCTGGGACTTGATGTTCGCCACGAATGAGCCTCTACAGGTTCAGGCACGGGGCCGCGCGGGTCCTGTGCCGATGTTTTGTACCGATGATTTTCCAGAAGTCGTGTCTCGTGCTGAGAGGGCAGGAGACACAGCCACCCAGACTACCAGCGGGCTGCCGAGTGGCCCAAACCGGTCGCCGGTCCCCGCCCGTGGGACCATGGAGGCTACGTATCGATCCGACCCGAGACCGCAGACACTGCGGACGCCTCAAGAATCAGGACCCTGCGTGCCCGCGATCCCCAGCCATGTGCCCGAGCCGAGCCGTACCGACCCGGCACTGCTCCGCAACTTTTGCATCATCGCGCACATCGACCACGGCAAGTCCACGCTCGCCGACCGGATGCTCCAGCTGACCGGTGTGGTGGAGCAACGGCAGATGCGTGCTCAGTACCTCGACCGCATGGACATCGAGCGTGAGCGCGGCATCACGATCAAGTCACAGGCCGTGCGTCTGCCGTGGGCTCCCACCCATGACAAGACCGACACGCACATCCTCAACATGATCGACACCCCGGGGCACGTCGACTTCACCTACGAGGTCTCGCGGTCGCTCGCGGCCTGCGAGGGCACCGTGCTCCTCGTCGACGCCGCCCAGGGCATCGAGGCCCAGACCCTCGCCAACCTCTACCTGGCGATGGAGAACGACCTCAAGATCATCCCCGTACTGAACAAGATCGACCTGCCGGCCGCGCAGCCGGAGAAGTTCTCCGAGGAGCTCGCCAACCTCATCGGCTGCGACCCCGACGACGTGCTCAAGGTCTCGGCGAAGACCGGCATCGGCGTGGACGCGCTCCTGGACCGGGTGGTCCGCGACGTGCCGGCCCCGGTCGGCGTCAAGGACGCCCCGGCCCGCGCGATGATCTTCGACTCGGTCTACGACTCGTACCGGGGCGTGGTCACCTACGTCCGTGTCATCGACGGCCAGCTCAACAAGCGCGAGCGCATCAAGATGATGTCGACCGGCGCCACCCACGAGCTCCTCGAGATCGGCGTCTCGTCCCCCGAGATGACGCCGGCCGACGGCATCGGCGTCGGCGAGGTGGGCTACATCATCACCGGCGTGAAGGACGTCCGTCAGTCCAAGGTCGGCGACACCATTACCAGCAAGGACAAGGGCGCCACCGAGGCCCTCGGCGGGTACAAGGACCCCAAGCCGATGGTCTTCTCCGGCCTCTACCCGCTGGACGGCTCGGACTACCCGGACCTGCGCGAGGCCCTGGACAAGCTCCAGCTCAACGACGCCGCCCTGGTCTACGAGCCGGAGACCTCCGCGGCCCTCGGCTTCGGCTTCCGCGTCGGCTTCCTCGGCCTGCTGCACCTGGACGTCATCCGTGAGCGCCTGGAGCGCGAGTTCAACCTCGAACTCATCGCCACCGCGCCCAACGTGGTCTACCGCGTGATCATGGAGGACGGGAAGGAGCACACGGTCACCAACCCGAGCGAGTTCCCCGAGGGCAAGATCGACAAGGTCTTCGAGCCGGTCGTGAGGGCCACGATCCTCGCCCCCAGCGAGTTCATCGGCTCGATCATGGAGCTCTGCCAGACCCGCCGCGGCACCCTCCTGGGCATGGACTACCTCTCCGAGGACCGCGTCGAGATCCGCTACACGCTCCCCCTCGCCGAGATCGTCTTCGACTTCTTCGACCAGCTGAAGTCCAAGACCCGCGGCTACGCGTCCCTGGACTACGAGCCCACCGGCGAGCAGGACGCCCAGCTGGTGAAGGTCGACATCCTGCTCCACGGCGACCGCGTCGACGCCTTCTCCGCCGTCACCCACAGGGACGCGGCTTACGCGTACGGCGTACGGCTCGTCGCCAAGCTGCGCGAGCTGATCCCGCGGCAGGCCTTCGAGATCCCCATCCAGGCCGCCATCGGCTCCCGGGTCATCGCCCGCGAGACCATCCGCGCCATCCGCAAGGACGTCCTCGCCAAGTGCTACGGCGGTGACATCTCCCGCAAGCGGAAGCTGCTGGAGAAGCAGAAGGAGGGCAAGAAGCGGATGAAGATGGTGGGCTCTGTGGAGGTTCCGCAGGAGGCCTTCATCGCCGTGCTGTCCAGCGACGAGAACGCGGGATCCGGCAAGGGCAAGAAGTAGCCGACGTTTACGGCGAAAATAGGGGCTCACCGCGTGTCGGCGCGGTGAGCCCCTACGCGTAAGTAGCGTCGCTCTCTGTATGAAATGACAGCCGCCGCCTCTTACGCACCGGCCGGTCGCGCTTTACTCTGATCCCTGCTCGGTAGTTACTCGTGAGTTAAACAACAGCCGCAATGAGCCAGCCGCACAGCCGCGGGCCCCGGAGGATGTCGTGAGCGACACACAGACACTGATCGAGAACCGTCCGCCGACCGTGGCGGCCCTCTTCCTGGAGCGCGTGGCGGCCACACCGGACGCCGAGGCATACCGGTATCCCGTGCCTCCGGCCTCCGGTCAGGGACCGGACGACTGGAAGTCGCTGAGCTGGGGACAGACCGCCGAGCGGGTGTACTCCATCGCCGCCGGTCTGATCGAGCTCGGCGTGCAGCCGGAGCAGCGGGTCGCCCTCTCCTCCTCGACGCGGGTCGAGTGGATCCTCGCCGACCTGGGCATCCTGTGTGCCGGCGCCGCCACGACCACCATCTATCCGCAGACCAACGCCGAGGAGTCCGCGTTCATCCTCTCGGACTCGGGCAGCAAGGTCCTGTTCGCGGAGAACGCCGAGCAGCTCGCCAAGGCGCAGGAGAAGCGCGCCGAGCTGCCCGACCTCACCCATGTCGTGGTGATCGACCCGGCCGGCGTCGAGACGGGCGACTGGGTGCTCACGCTCACCGAACTGGAGCAGCGCGGCGCCGCGTACCTGGAGAAGCACCCCGACCTGATCAAGGAGAAGGTCGGCGCGATCACCAAGGAGCAGCTCGCCACCCTCATCTACACCTCCGGCACCACCGGCCGCCCCAAGGGCGTGCGCCTGCCGCACGACAACTGGGCGTACATGGCGAAGGCGATCGCCGCGACCGGCCTGATCAGCGCCGAGGACGTGCAGTACCTGTGGCTGCCGCTCGCGCACGTCTTCGGCAAGGTCCTCACCTCGGGCCAGATCGAGGTCGGGCACGTCACCGCCGTCGACGGCCGCGTCGACAAGATCATCGAGAATCTGCCGGTGGTCCGGCCGACGTACATGGCGGCCGTCCCGCGCATCTTCGAGAAGGTCTACAACGGGGTCGCCGCCAAGGCCCGGGCGGGCGGCGGCGCCAAGTACAAGATCTTCAAGTGGGCCGCCGAGCTGGCCCGCGAGTACGCCAAGGTCACCCAGGACAACTTCCGGCGCACCGGCACGGCGTCGGCGCCCTTCGGACTCTCCGCCAAGCACAAGGTCGCGGACGCGCTGGTGTACGCCAAGATCCGCGAGGCCTTCGGCGGCAACCTGCGTGCCTGTGTCTCCGGCTCGGCCGCGCTCTCACCCGAGATCGGCTACTTCTTCTCCGGCGCCGGCATCCACATCCTCGAGGGCTACGGCCTCACCGAGTCCTCGGCCGCGTCCTTCGTGAACCCCGGCGAGGCGTACCGCACCGGCACGGTCGGCAAGCCGCTGCCCGGCACGGAGGTGCGGATCGCGGACGACGGCGAGATCCTGCTGCGCGGTCCCGGCATCATGGAGGGCTACCACGGCCTGCCCGAGAAGACCGCCGAAGTCCTGGAGGCGGACGGCTGGTTCCACACCGGTGACATCGGTGAGCTGTCGCCCGACGGGTACCTGCGGATCACCGACCGCAAGAAGGACCTCATCAAGACGTCCGGCGGCAAGTACATCGCGCCCGCCGAGGTCGAGGGCCAGTTCAAGGCCGTGTGCCCGTACGTGTCCAACATCCTGGTCCACGGGGCCGACCGGAACTTCTGCACAGCGCTGATCGCTTTGGACGAGGTCTCGATCATGGACTGGGCCAAGGAGAACGGGCTGGAGGGCAAGTCGTACGCGGAGGTCGTGGCCGCGCCGTCGACCGTCTCCATGGTCGAGGGGTATGTGACGCAGCTCAACGAGGGGCTTCAGCGGTGGCAGACGATCAAGAAGTTCCGGTTGCTGCCGAGGGATCTTGATGTCGAGCATGGTGAGATCACGCCGAGCCTGAAGCTGAAGCGGCCGGTTGTGGAGCGGGAGTACAAGCACCTGATCGACGAGATGTATGCGGGGTCGCGCGAAGCGTAGGGAGCGGCGGGGGGCTGTTCGGCGGCTGCGGGTGGTTGGTGGCTGGTCGCGCCCACGCGGCGGAGCCGCACATCGATACAGCCCCGCGCCCCTGAGGTCAGATCCCGCGCCCTTTGTTCACAAGTTGCCGTAGCTCCCTCACCTGTGCGCGCAGCGCCGGTATGTCCGGAGGGGCGTCCCCCGCCAGCTGGGCCTCCAGAGCCGCCAGGCCCGCGTCCACCTCGCCGTAGCTGTCCTGTTCCCGCCTCAGCAGCCGCTCCAGCTGCTGGTTCTTGCGGTGCAGGTCCAGGAACACCGTGACCTTGGCCCGGAGGACCCATGGGTCGAACGGCTTGGTCAGGTAGTCGGCCGCTCCGGTGGCGTAGCCGCGGAAGGCGTAGCCGGAGTCCTCCTCCGCGCCGGTCAGGAAGATGATCGGGACGTCCTTGGTCTGGTCGAGGCGTTTGATGTTGGCGGCGGTCTCGAAACCGTCCATGCCCGGCATGCGTACGTCGAGGAGGACGAGGGCGAACCGCTGTCGCAGGAGTGCCTTCATCGCTTCCTCGCCGGAACGGGCGCGGACGAGCGGTTCGTTGAGGGATCCCAGGACGGCCTCGAGTGCGATCAGGTTGTCCTCCATGTCGTCGACGAGGAGGATGCCGGCACTCTGGTCGGTCGTTGCCGCAGCGCTCATGTGACTGGCCTCATTCAGTCGTCGGCCGGCGGAACCACAGTCTCCTCGACCTCGGCATGCTCGTCGTCGGCCGCGCTCTCGGGGTCAAGGAGTGCGCAGACGACGGTCAGCAGCTGGTCGACGTCCACCGGCTTCGGTACGTAGTCGTTGGCGCCCCGCGCGATGGACTTCTCGCGGTCTCCCGGCATCGCCTTCGCGGTGAGCGCGACGATGGGCAGGCCCGTCCAGCGGGGGGCGCGGCGGATGGCGGAGATGGTCTCGTAGCCGTCCATCTCCGGCATCATGATGTCCATCAGTACGAGTTCGACGTCCGGGTTGCGTTCCAGCGTCTCGATGCCCTCGCGCCCGTTCTCCGCATAGAGGACGGGCATGCCGACGCGGCCCAGGACATGGGTGAGGGCGAAGACGTTGCGGATGTCGTCGTCGACGATCAACACCCGGCGCCCGGACAGGACTTGCCCCGCACGCCCCGATTTCCAGGCCTCCAGCTTGGTGGGCGCGGGCCAGGAGTCGTCCTCCTCGTGGGCGGTGGGGTAGGGCTCGTGCGACTGCTCGTCCGACACCGCCTGGGGGCGGTCCTCGGGGGTCGGGCCGGTCGCCGAGTGGCCGGGGCTGACGACGGGGACGTACAGGGTGAAGGTCGAGCCCTTGCCCGGCTCGCTCTCGGCGACGATACGGCCGCCCAGCAGGCCGGCGATCTCCCGGCTGATGGACAGACCCAGGCCGGTCCCGCCGTACTTGCGGTTGGTCGTGCCGTCGGCCTGCTGGAACGCCTCGAAGATCACCGGAAGTTTCTCGGGGGCGATGCCGATGCCGGTGTCGGAGACCGCGAAGGCGACCACCTCGTCGCTGCCCTGGACGTACCGGTGCTCGGGGTCCTTCGCGCGGGTCACGCGCAGCTCGACCCGGCCCGTGGCGGTGAACTTGATCGCGTTGGAGAGCAGGTTGCGCAGGATCTGCTGGAGACGCTGCTCGTCCGAGTACATCTCGCGCGGCACGTCCTCGCCGACCGTCACCTCGAAGGCGAGCCCCCGGTCCAGGGTGAGCGGGCGGAAGGTGGCGTGGACGTAGTCGAGCAGCTTGATCAACGGCAGCCTTTTGGGGCGTACGTCCATCCTGCCCGCCTCGATCTTCGACAGGTCGAGGATGTCGTTGATCAGCTGCAGGAGATCCGAGCCGGAGCGGTGGATCGTCGTCGCGAACTGGACTTCCTGGTCGGTGAGGTGACCGTCCGGGTTGTCCGACAGCAGCCGGGCCAGGATCAGCAGGGAGTTCAGCGGGGTGCGCAGTTCGTGGGACATGTTCGCCAGGAACTCCGACTTGTACTGGGAGGAGGTGGCCAACAGGGCTGCCTTCTCCTCCAGTTCGGCGTTCGAGCGCTGCAACTCCGCCTGCTGCTTCTGGAGTTCGTCCGAGCGTTCCTGGAGCTGCATGGCCAGGCGCTGGGACTCGCCGAGCAGGGACTCCGTGCGGGAGTTGGCGATGATGGTGTTGATGGCGACGCCGATGGTGTTCACGAACTGGTCGAAGAAGGCCAGGTGGACGTCGGAGAAGCGGGAGAAGGACGCCAGCTCGATCACGCCGAGGAGCTTGTCCTCGAAGAGGATCGGGATGATGACGACGCTCGCCGGGGCCGCCTCGCCGAGACCGCTGTTGATCTTGATGTAGTCCGGCGGGGCCTCCTCCACCAGGATCCGCTTCTTCTCGCGCGCGGCCTGGCGGACGAGACCGTGCACCGGCATGCTGCCGGTGTCGACGGTCGCGCTCTGCGCCGAGCCGTACCCGGCGATGAACGCGAGCCCCTTCGCCGGAACGGCCGTGTGGAGAGAGGTGCCGTCCTCGTCGGGGTCGGCCAGGAAGAACGCGCCGTACTGGGCGTTCACCAGCGGGGTCAGCTCGCGCAGGATCAGGTCGGCGACCTCCATCAGGTCCCGGTGGCCCTGCATCAGGGCGGCCAGACGGGCCAGGTTCGACTCCAGCCAGTCCTTCGCCCGGGTCGTCTCGCGCAGGTTGGCCACCATCAGGTTGATGTTGTCCTTGAGCTCGGTGACCTCGCCCTGCGTCTCCACGGTGATCGAGCGGGACATGTCGCCCTGGGCCACCGCCGAGGCCACCTCGGCGATCGCGCGGACCTGGGTGGTGAGGTTGAGGGCGAGTTCGTTCACGTTCGTCGTCAGGCGCTTCCAGGTGCCGTACACGCCCTCCACCCGGGCCTGGCCGCCGAGTTGGCCCTCGCTGCCGACCTCGCGGGCCACCCGGGTGACCTCGGAGGAGAAGGAGGACAGGGTGTCGACCATCGTGTTGATGGTCGTCTTCAGTTCGAGGATCTCGCCGCGGGCGTCCACGTCGATCTTCTTCGACAGGTCGCCCTGTGCCACGGCCGTGGCCACCTGGGCGATGTTCCGCACCTGCGAGGTCAGGTTGTCGGCCATGTAGTTGACGTTGTCGGTCAGGTCCCGCCAGACACCGGAGACGCCCAGCACCTGGGCGCGTCCGCCGAGCCGGCCGTCGGTGCCGACCTCGCGGGCCACCCGGGTCACCTCGTCGGCGAAGGCACGCAGCTGCTCCACCATCGTGTTGACGGTGTCCTTGAGCTCGAGGATCTCGCCGCGGGCGTCGACCGTGATCTTCTTGGACAGGTCGCCGTTCGCGACGGCCGTGGTGACCTGGGCGATGTTGCGGACCTGCGAGGTCAGGTTCAGGGCCATGAAGTTGACGTTGTCCGTCAGGTCCTTCCAGACCCCCGACACGCCCCGCACCTGCGCCTGGCCGCCGAGGTTGCCTTCGGTGCCGACCTCGCGGGCCACGCGGGTGACCTCGTCGGCGAAGGCGGAGAGCTGGTCGACCATCGTGTTGATCGTCGACTTCAGCTCCAGGATCTCGCCCTTCGCCTCGACCGTGATCTTCTTGCCGAGGTCGCCCTGGGCCACGGCGGTGGAGACGAGGGCGATGTTGCGGACCTGCGACGTCAGGTTGTCCGCCATGAAGTTGACGTTGTCGGTGAGGTCCTTCCAGACGCCACTGACCCCCCGCACCTGGGCCCGGCCGCCGAGGTTGCCTTCGGTGCCGACCTCGCGGGCCACGCGGGTGACCTCGTCGGCGAAGGCGGAGAGCTGGTCGACCATCGTGTTGATCGTCGACTTCAGCTCCAGGATCTCGCCCTGGGCGGCGACCGTGATCTTCTGGCTCAGGTCGCCGTTGGCGACGGCGGTGGTGACCTGGGCGATGTTGCGGACCTGCGAGGTCAGGTTCGAGGCCATGAAGTTGACGTTGTCGGTGAGGTCCTTCCAGACGCCACTGACCCCCCGCACCTGAGCGCGCCCGCCCAACTGGCCCTCGGTGCCGACCTCGCGGGCCACCCGGGTGACCTCGTCGGCGAAGGCGGAGAGCTGGTCGACCATCGTGTTCACGGTCAGCTTCAGTTCGAGCAGCTCGCCGGTCGCCTCGACCGTGACCGTGCGGGTCAGGTCGCCGCGGGCCACCGCCGTGGTCACCAGGGCGATGTCCCGGACCTGGGCGGTCAGCCGGGACGCCATGGTGTTGACCGCCTCGGTCACGTCCCGCCAACTCCCGGACAGGCCCGTCACCTTGGCCCGCCCGCCGAGCCGCCCCTCGGTGCCGACCTCGCGCGCGACCCGGGTCACCTCGCCCGTGAACAGGGACAGCTGGTCCACCATCTTGTTCACGGCCCGGCCGAGGCGCCGCAGATCGCCGCGCAACTGCCTGCTGCCGTCGTGCAGATCGACCCGCTGGGTCAGATCGCCGCCGGCCACCGCGTCCAGGACGCGCGTCGCGTTGGCAGCCGGGGCGACCAGTGCGTCGAGCAGCTGGTTCACGTCGTTGACCCGGGAGGTCCAGGCGCCCTGCCCCGGGCTGGCCGAGAGGCGTTCGTCGAGCCGGCCGTACCGCACCAGGTCCCGCTTCACGCGCTGTACTTCCGTGTTGAAGTGCGTGCTGCGGTCCATGATCTGGTTGAAGACGGCCGTCACCTCGGCCACCAGACCGTGGCTCGATTCCGGCACCTTCGTGAAGTCACCGTCCCTGGCCGCGGTCATCGCGGCGAGCAGCGGACGCAGATCGGATGCTCGAATCAGGCCATCTTTGTGCCCATCTTCGAGCACAGGCGTAGCACTGTTCTCACTCATGGCGGCCCACTTCGGTAACTCGGCGCTTATGGGCGTGGTCAGTCTGTCACTCTGTCGGCATCGACTGAGGCGTATTCGTCCGAACCGCTCGGGGAGCTGTACATGGGGGCCATTCCGACGCAACGGGAGACCGTTCCCCTTGCCTCTGATGCGCCTGCGCACGAGTGTGCGCCCCCGCGCACCGAGGCGAACCCAGCAGCCGACGTGCTTCCGAGCGCCGAGGCGAACCCAGCCGCCGACGTGCTTCCGAGCGCCGAGGCGCACGCCGCCCTGCCCGGCAGTTCCCTCGCGCCGGGCGCCGCCCGCGCGGTGTTACGCGGCGCGCTCGCCGAATGGGCCGAGCGCGCTCTGCCCGGCACCGAACACCTCACCGACCGCCTGACCGGCGACGCAGTGGTCGTCGTCAGTGAGCTGGTCACCAACGCCGTCGTGCACGCCGGCACCGAGGTCGAGCTGGCCTGCCGGCTGGAGCCGGGGACCGGCGCCCTGGTCGTCGAGGTCCTGGACCACCATCCCTCGCGCGCCCCGCGCGACGCCACCGGCGAAGCCTCGTACGAGGCCTCGGAGTACGGGCGCGGCCTGCGGCTGGTCGCCGCCCTCTCCGAATCCTGGGGCGTCACCTACCGCACGGGCGCCAAGACGGTGTGGGCGCGGCTGCCCGCGCAGGGGGAGTCGGCGGCCGACGCGCGTGAGGCGTACGTGGGGGAGCGCGCGCTGCGGGTGGCCGAGATACTCGCCCCGGAACCGCAGCGCGTCGAGCAGGACCGGGAGTGGCTGAATCGCGGCGCTCTCTCCTTCCTCGCCGAGGCCTCCGACCTGCTCGCCGGGCAGCTCGACGAGAACCTGGTGGCCGCGCTCGCCGGACAGCTGATCGTGCCGCGGCTGGCCGACTGGTGTGCCGTGTGGCTGGAGGACGAGCTGACGGGCCGCGGCGGCTGGGCGGCCGACGGCACCGGCGGGACCGGGCCGCGCCTCGCCCGGGTGTGGCACAGCAGCGAGAACCGCATCGAGGACCTGCGCCAGGCCCTGGACAAGGAGCCGCCGCGCCCGACCGACCCGGCACGGCCCGGGCCCGCCCCCTTCCCCTGGCCCGGCGACGCGCTGGGCCCGCACGGCACGCACGGCGCCGCGCTCGCCTACCGGCTGACGGCCGGCGGCCGCCCGCTCGGCACCCTGGTCATCGGCCGGTCCGGAGTGCTCTGCTTCCCCGACGAGATCACCGGCCTGGTCGAGGACCTCAGCCGCCGGGTGGCCCTCGCCATCGGCGCGGCCCGCCAGTACGCCCGGCAGGCCACCATCAGCGCCGTACTGCAGCGCGGACTGCTGCCGGGGGCGGTCGCCGAGATCCCCGGGATGCGCAGCGCCCTGGTGTACGAGCCGTGCGACAAGGGCGGCCCCAGCGGCGACTTCTACGACCTCTTCCCGGCCGGCGACGGCCGCTGGTGCTTCGCCGTCGGCGACGTCCAGGGCAAGGGGCCCGAGGCGGCCGTCGTCATCGGCCTCGCCCGGCCCTGGCTGCGGCTGCTGGCCCGCGAGGGCTACCGCGTCGCCGACGTCCTGGACCGCCTCAACCAGCTGCTCCTCGACGACGCGACGGAGGCCGCGGACGCGGCGGCCCGCTCGCTGGCCTCGGCGGGCGGCCGGCCGATGGCCCCAGGAGACGGCCCGCAGACCCGCTTCCTCTCCCTCCTCTACGGCGAGCTGGCCCCCTTCGACGGCGGGGTGCGCTGCACCCTCGCCTCCGCCGGGCATCCGCTGCCGCTGCTGCTCGGGTCGGGCGGCGAGGTCCGTACGGCCGCCCATCCGCAGACCCTCCTCGGGGTCATCGAGGACGCCACGTACACCAGCGAGACCTTCGAGCTGCGGTCCGGCGACAGCCTGCTGTGCGTGACCGACGGGGTCACCGAGCGGCGCAGCGGCTCGCGCCAGTTCGACGACGAGGACGGGCTGGCGGACGCGCTCGCGAGCTGCGCGGGGCTCGACGCGGAGCTGATCGCCGAGCGCATCAAACGGCTGGTGCACGAGTTCGGGGTACGGCCGCCGGAGGACGACCTGGCGCTGCTGGTGCTGCAGGCCGAGTAACGGCGTCGGTACGGGACAATGGGGGGCATGCCTTCCGCACTCCCCGACGGCGAGCCCGTCCCCGACGACGGCGCCCTGCCCGCGCCCGCGCTCGCCGGGGCGGCCGACCGCCCCCTCGGGTTCTACCTGCACGTCCCGTACTGCGCGACCCGCTGCGGCTACTGCGACTTCAACACCTACACGGCGACCGAGCTGCGCGGCACCGGCGGCGTCCTCGCCTCCCGCGACAACTACGCGGACACCCTGATCGACGAGATCCGCCTGGCCCGCAAGGTCCTCGGCGACGACCCCCGCGAGGTCCGCACGGTCTTCGTCGGCGGCGGTACGCCCACGCTGCTGGCCGCGGGGGATCTCGTACGGATGCTGGGGGCGATCCGCGACGAGTTCGGGCTCGCGGCGGACGCGGAGGTGACGACGGAGGCGAACCCGGAGTCGGTGGATCCGAGCTACCTGGCGACGCTTCGCCAGGGCGGCTTCAACCGGGTCTCCTTCGGCATGCAGAGCGCCAAGCAGCACGTGCTGCGCGTGCTGGACCGGACGCATACGCCGGGCCGGCCGGAGGCGTGCGTGGCGGAGGCGCGTGCGGCGGGGTTCTCGCACGTCAACCTCGACCTGATCTACGGCACGCCGGGGGAGTCGGACGACGACTGGCGGGCCTCCCTGGAGGCCGCGCTCGGTGCCGGGCCGGATCATGTGTCGGCGTACGCGCTGATCGTCGAGGAGGGTACGCAGCTGGCTCGTCGGATCCGCCGGGGCGAGGTCCCGATGACCGACGACGACGTGCACGCGGACCGGTATCTGATCGCCGAGGAGATGCTCTCGGCGGCCGGGTTCGACTGGTACGAGGTGTCGAACTGGGCGACGTCGGACGCGGGGCGCTGCCTGCACAACGAGCTGTACTGGCGTGGTGCCGACTGGTGGGGGGCGGGGCCGGGGGCGCACAGCCACGTCGGGGGCGTGCGCTGGTGGAACGTGAAGCATCCGGGGGCGTATGCGGGGGCGCTGGCGGCGGGGCGCTCGCCGGGCGCCGGTCGGGAACTCCTGTCGGAGGAGGACCGCCGGGTGGAGCGGATTCTGCTGGAGCTGCGGTTGCGGGAGGGGGTGCCGCTGGATCTGCTGAAGGAGGCCGGCCGCAAGGCGTCCAGCCGGGCCCTGTCGGACGGGCTGCTCCAGGAGCGGCCGTACGAGGAGGGGCGTGCGGTGCTGACCCTGCGGGGGCGGTTGCTGGCGGACGCGGTGGTGAGGGACCTGGTGGACTGAGGGTTTTTCGCCCCCGCCGCCCCTACCCGTCCCGTCCCTGGGGGCTGCCGCCCCCAGACCCCCGCTTTCGGCCCGAAGGGCCTCGTCCTCAAACGCCGGACGGGCTGAAAATCAGCCCCTCCGGCGTTTGAGGAGCGGGGTCTGGGGCGGAGCCCCAGAAGGATGGGACGGGTAGGGGCGGCGGGGGCGAAAAACCCTGGCGCGCGGCCCTACTCCGGGGCCGTCACGAAGTCGATCAGTTCCTCCACCCGGCCCAGCAGCTCCGGCTCCAGGTCCCGGTAAGACCCCACCCGCTTCAGGATCGCCTGCCATACCGCGCCCGTGTTTTCCGGCCAGCCCAGTGCCCGGCACACGCCCGTCTTCCAGTCCTGGCCGTGCGGGACGCGGGGCCAGGCCTCGATTCCGACGGCCGACGGCTTCACCGCCTCCCAGATGTCGATGTACGGGTGGCCGACGACGAGGGCGTGCTCGCTGGTCACCGACGCCGCGATACGGGACTCCTTGCTGCCCGGGACCAGGTGGTCCACCAGGACGCCCAGCCGGGCATCCGGCCCCGGCGCGAAGTCCTCGACGATGGACGGGAGGTCGTCGACGCCCTCCAGGTACTCCACGACCACGCCCTCGATGCGCAGGTCGTCGCCCCACACCTTCTCGACCAGCTCGGCGTCGTGCCGGCCCTCGACGTAGATGCGCCCGGCGCGGGCCACGCGCGCGCGGGCGCCGGGGACGGCGACCGAACCGGAGGCGGTGCGGGCGGGGCGTACCGGAGCCTGGCCGGTGGGGCGTACGAGGGTCACCACCCGGCCCTCCAGGAGGAAGCCGCGCGGCTCCAGGGGGAACACGCGGTGCTTGCCGAAGCGGTCCTCCAGGGTGACCGTGCCCGCCTCGCAGCGGATCACCGCACCGCAGAAGCCCGTCCCCGGCTCCTCGACCACCAGGCCGGGCTCGGCCGGGACCTCGGGGGCCGGCTTGGGCTTCTTCCACGGCGGGGTCAGGTCCGGAGTGTACTGGCGCATTCGGATGACGATAGGAGGAGCTCGGCGGCGGTCACAGCGACACGCCGAAGCGGTCCGCCAGGGCGTCCCGCTGCGCCCGTACGAACGCCGCGTCCACCACCGCTCCGTGACCGGGCACGTACAGCGCGTCCTCGCCGCCCAGGTCCAGCAGCCGGTCCAGGGCGGCCGGCCAGTGGGACGGTACGGCGTCCCGGCCCGCCTGGGGTTCGCCGGACTCCTCGACGAGGTCGCCGCAGAAGACCACCTCCGGCGAGCCGGGGACCAGCACCACGAGGTCGTGGGCCGTGTGGGCCGGGCCCACGTTCGCCAGCAGGACCTGGCGGCCGCCTCCCAGGTCGAGGGTCCACTCGCCGGAGACGTGATGGCGGGGCAGGGCCAGGGCGTCGACGGCCTCGTCGGCCAGGTGCGCGTCGAGCCCGTTGCCCACCGCGTCCGCGCGCAGCTCCTCGCGGCCGTGCCGGGCGGTGAACACCGTGTCGACGCCGACCGCGCCGAACACCTCCGCCCCCGCGAACGCCGCCGCCCCGAAGACATGGTCGAAGTGGGGGTGGGTGAGCGCGAGATGGGTCACACGGTGGCCGGCGAGCTCCTCCGCCTGCGCCCGCAGCCGTACCCCCTCCGCCAGGCTCGACCCGGCGTCGATCAGCAGGGCCGCGCCCGCCCCGACGACCAGCCCCGCCGTGCAGTCCCAGACCGGAAGCCGGCACCGGCCGACCCCGGTGGCCAGCCGCTCCCACCGCAGCTCTTCCCAAGTCACCGTCATACCGCGACGCTAGCGGGGAAGCCTCCTCGGGCACGACCTCGCAGGCCCGGCCTTGCCCCGGGCGTACCCGACAGCCGTACACTGGCCGGGGTGCGTTGGCACTCGGATGTGACGAGTGCCAGGCGGGGCGCCGAGGGGTCGACTTTCTGGAGGTGTGCGCGATGCTGAGTGAACGCAGGCTTCAGGTGCTGCGCGCCATCGTCCAGGACTACGTCGGCACCGAGGAGCCGGTCGGCTCCAAGGCGCTCACCGAGCGGCACAACCTCGGTGTCTCCCCGGCGACCGTGCGTAACGACATGGCGGCCCTGGAGGACGAGGGGTTCATCGCCCAGCCGCACACCAGCGCGGGGCGGATCCCGACCGACAAGGGCTATCGGCTGTTCGTCGACAAGCTGGCCGGCGTCAAGCCGATGACCGGGCCCGAGCGGCGCGCGATCCAGAACTTCCTCGACGGCGCCGTCGATCTCGACGACGTCGTGGCGCGGACCGTACGGCTGCTCGCGCAGCTGACGCGGCAGGTCGCCGTCGTGCAGTACCCGTCGCTCACACGGTCGACGGTGCGGCACGTCGAGCTGCTGTCGCTGGCCCCCGCGCGCGTGATGCTCGTCCTGATCACGGACACCGGGCGGGTCGAGCAGCGGATGGTCGACTGCCCGGCGCCGTTCGGTGAGGCGTCGCTGGCCGATCTGCGGGCGCGGCTCAACAGCCGGATCGCCGGTCGCCGCTTCGCCGATGTGCCGCAGCTGGTGGAGGACCTGCCCGAGGCCTTCGACGCCGAGGACCGCGGCACTGTCTCGACGGTGCTCTCCACTCTGCTGGAGACGCTCGTCGAGGAGAACGAGGAGCGGCTGATGATCGGCGGCACCGCCAATCTCACCCGCTTCGGACATGACTTTCCCCTCACCATCCGGCCCGTTCTGGAAGCCTTGGAGGAGCAGGTCGTGCTCCTCAAGCTCCTTGGCGAGGCGGGGGATTCGGGCATGACCGTACGCATCGGTCACGAGAACGCCTACGAGGGACTCAACTCCACTTCGGTGGTGTCGGTCGGCTACGGTTCGGGCGGCGAGGCAGTCGCCAAGCTCGGCGTGGTCGGACCGACCCGCATGGATTACCCGGGAACGATGGGAGCGGTACGCGCAGTGGCACGGTACGTCGGACAGATCCTGGCGGAGTCGTAAGTGGCCACGGACTACTACGCCGTTCTCGGCGTGCGCCGCGACGCGTCGCAGGAAGAGATCAAGAAGGCCTTCCGGCGGCTCGCACGCGAGCTGCATCCGGACGTCAACCCCGATCCGAAGACCCAAGAGCGGTTCAAGGAGATCAACGCCGCCTACGAGGTGCTGTCGGACCCGCAGAAGAAGCAGGTCTACGACCTCGGCGGCGACCCGCTCTCGCAGGCCGGCGGCGCCGGTGGCGCGGGCGGCTTCGGTGCGGGCGGCTTCGGGAACTTCTCGGACATCATGGACGCCTTCTTCGGTACGGCGTCCCAGCGGGGTCCGCGTTCGCGCACCCGGCGCGGCCAGGACGCGATGATCCGGCTGGAGGTCGAGCTCGACGAGGCGGCCTTCGGCACCACGAAGGACATCCAGGTCGACACGGCGATCGTCTGCACCACCTGCAGTGGTGAGGGCGCGGCGCCGGGGACCTCCGCGCAGACCTGTGACATGTGCCGCGGCCGCGGTGAGGTGTCGCAGGTGACGCGGTCCTTCCTGGGCCAGGTCATGACCTCGCGGCCCTGCCCGCAGTGCCAGGGCTTCGGCACGGTGGTCCCGACGCCGTGCCCGGAGTGCGCCGGCGACGGGCGGGTACGGTCCCGCCGTACCCTCACCGTCAAGATCCCCGCCGGTGTCGACAACGGCACCCGCATCCAGCTCGCCGGCGAGGGCGAGGTCGGGCCCGGTGGCGGTCCCGCCGGTGACCTGTACGTCGAGATCCACGAGCTGCCGCACTCGCAGTTCCAGCGGCGGGGTGACGATCTGCACTGCACGGTCACGCTGCCGATGACCGCGGCGTCCCTCGGCACCAAGGTCCCGCTGGAGACGCTGGACGGCCTGGAAGAGGTCGACATCCGCCCGGGCACCCAGTCCGGCCAGTCGATCCCGCTGCACGGCCGCGGCGTCACACACCTGCGCGGCGGCGGGCGCGGTGACCTCATCGTTCACGTCGAGGTCCAGACCCCGAACAAGCTGGATCCCGAGCAGGAGCGGTTGCTGCGGGAGCTGGCGAAGCTGCGGGGCGAGGAGCGGCCTCTGGGGCAGTTCCAGCCGGGGCAGCAAGGGTTGTTCTCGCGGTTGAAGGATGCCTTCAATGGCCGCTGACGCGAGTTGAGGGAGGGCTGCCGGGGGTCCGGGGGTTGTCCCCCGGGCAGACACAGTCAGCCGGGGCAGCAAGGGTTGTTCTCGCGGTTGAAGGATGCCTTCAACGGTCGCTGACGGGTGGCGGCGCAGGGCTTTTTTCGCCCCCGCCGCCCCTACCCTTCCCGTCCCTGGGGGCTGCGCCCCCAGACCCCCGCTTCGGCCCGAAAGGCCTCGTCCTCAAACGCCGGACGGGCTGGTTGCAGCTGGCGTATGCCGAGGGGAAGGTTCGATTCGGACTTGTTCGGAGGACGTGACAACATGCCGTCATGTCCTCCGCACTGACCGATCTCTTCCCTTATCCGATCGTGCAGGCCCCCATGGCGGGCGGCGTCTCCGTGCCGACGCTCGCTGCTGCCGTGTCCGAGGCGGGTGGGCTGGGGTTCCTGGCCGCCGGGTACAAGACGGCCGACGGGCTGTACCAGGAGATCAAGCAGCTGCGGAGCCTCACGGGCCGTCCCTTCGGGGCGAACCTCTTCATGCCGCAGCCGGAGTACGCGGACCCGGCCGCCGTCGACGTGTACGCCCACCAGCTGGCCGGCGAGGCCGCCTGGTACGAGACCGAGCTCGGCGACCCGGAGAGCGGCCGCGACGACGGCTACGAGGCCAAGCTCGCGGTGCTGCTCGACAACCCGGTGCCGGTGGTGTCGTTCCACTTCGGTGTGCCGAGCCCGGACGTCCTGAACTCGCTGCGCCGGGCCGGCACCTTCACCCTGGTCACCGCGACCACCGCGGAGGAGGCCCTCGCCGTGGAGCGGGCGGGCGCCGACGCGGTGATCGCGCAGGGCGTGGAGGCGGGCGGCCACCAGGGCACGCACCGTGACATCCCGGAGGCCGACGGCTCCGGCATAGGCCTGCTCTCCCTGATCGCGCAGGTCCGCGAGACCGTGACCATCCCGATCGTCGCCGCCGGCGGCATCATGCGAGGCAGCCAGATCGCCGCCGTGCTGGCCGCGGGCGCGAGCGCGGCCCAGCTCGGCACGGCGTTCCTCGCCACCCCCGAGTCCGGCGCGAGCGCCGTGCACAAGCAGGCACTGACCAACCCCCTTTTCGTGCGTACCGAGTTGACCCGCGCCTTCTCCGGCCGCCCGGCCCGCGGGCTGGTCAACCGCTTCCTGCGCGAGCACGGCCCGTACGCCCCCGCGGCCTACCCGGAGATCCACCACCTGACCTCGCCGCTGCGCAAGGCGGCCGCCAAGGCGGGCGACGCACAGGGCATGGCGCTGTGGGCGGGGCAGGGGCACCGAATGGCCCGCGAACTGCCCGCCGGGCAGCTGGTGGAGGTGCTGGCGGCCGAACTCGGCGCCGCCGGGACAGCGTTGTCGCGAGGCGGGGCGCTGTGACGGCGCCGGTGTTCGTCGTCGAGCACTTCGACGCCGACGGCGCCGGGCGGTACGTCCTCGACGGGCCCGAAGGGCGCCACGCCGTCTCCGTGAAGCGGCTGCGGCCCGGGGAGAGCGTCGTCCTCACGGACGGTGCCGGGCGCCGCGCCGAGTGCGAGGTGGTCGGCACCGAGGGCAAGGACCGGCTGATCGTCCACATGGCCGGCGTGTCCGAGGAACCTCCCCCGTCCCCGCGTATCACCGTCGTGCAGGCTCTTCCCAAGGGCGACCGGGGCGAGTTGGCCGTCGAGACGATGACCGAGACCGGCGTCGACGCGATCGTGCCCTGGGCGGCCTCCCGCTGCATCACGCAGTGGAAGGGCGACCGCGGTCCGAAGGCGCTCGGCAAGTGGCGGGCCACCGCCCGCGAGGCCGGCAAGCAGTCCCGCCGGGCCCGCTTCCCCGAGGTCGCGGACGCAGCGACGAGCAAGCAGGTTGCGGCACTTCTCGCCAAAGCCGACTTCGCCGCCGTACTGCACGAGAGCGGCGCGGAGACCCTCGCCACCGCCGAACTGCCCGCCGAGGGCGAGATCGTCCTCGTCGTCGGTCCCGAAGGCGGTGTCTCCCCCGAGGAGTTGGCGCTCTTCGAGGAGGCGGGCGCGAAGGCGTACCGGCTCGGGCCGACCGTGCTGCGCACGTCGACCGCCGGGACCGCCGCGACCTCCCTGCTCCTCGGCCGCTCCGGCCGCTGGTCCTGACGTCGGCCGCTTGTACGATGCGTAACCCCTTGGGCGGATGTACAGGGCCCCATGTAAGACCGGTGCCATCCGGCAACGGCGAGGGCCTGCGAAGCAGGAACCCGTGGTGGTGCCGCGCACGGCACGGACCGGAATCGTCTGCGTTCGCACAGGTGAGGACGTCAACACTTCTACGCCGACGTGCGTGGAGCTTCGGTGCGGCCCCTGCTGCCTGGCTGGTGACGGTCTGGAGCAGGGGCCGCCTGCTGGACTCCAGGAGTGGCAGTGGCTGCTCCTGCGCGGCTGACGGCCACGGCAGGAAGCAGCTCCCAGCCGTCCACCTCCCCGCCTCCGGACAGCAGTCCGCGCCTCGACGCCTCGTCCACCAGGGCGCGTACGACGCCGGGTTCGTTCAGGTTGGCGTAGTGGCCGTGGGCGTCGCTCACGCCGCCCGAGTGGCCGGGGTAGCCGCCGCCGGCGTCGCGTCCCTCGCCGGACCGGAAGACGATCCGGGTGCGGATGCCGTCGCGGTTCAGGCTGAGGGTCTCGCGGCAGGGCTCGCCGTCGCCGTGCCAGTGGCGGACGGTCCACAGGTAGACGGTCCGCTCGTCCACGACGAGCCTTCGCGGGCTGTGTTGCTTGCGCATCCGTCCACGGTAGAGGTGGGGCGCGCGGGGTGGCCATATGCGCTCTACCGCGACGGCCGGGACGGTGGCAGGCTGCCGCGCATGGGGGCGTTGAGGAGGATTCGGCGTCGGCCGCGCGGGCGGCGGGTGGCGGCTGCGGTGGTGCTGGGCGTGCTCGCCGTGGGCGGGACGGTCGCCTGCGATCCCAGCGGACTGAACTCCGCGACCGTGGCGTACACGACCGACCAGACCGTGACGGACGAGCTGGAGCGGCAGAACGCGGAGGTGCGCTGGCTCAACTGCACGGCCTCGTACGGCGACAGCGGCTCGACGCCCACGGCCACCGAGAACGCCGTCGCCGACGTCGACTGCGAGGGCGAGACCGACGACGGCAAGGACATCACCGTCACCGGCAAGGTCACCCGCGCGGTCAGCGGTGCGTGTGTGCGCGGGGACCTCACCGCGAAGATCGACGGCAAGGAGTGGTTCCACGTGGAGGGGCTGGGGAACTGCGACGCGCGGACCACCCCGCCCGTCAACAACCCCGACCAGCCGGGACCGACGGTCACGGTGACCGTCACCAAGACTGTGTACTGCCAGAAGGCGCCCCAGTGCTGGCCGGACGGCAAGTGAGCCGCCGTCCGGGGCGGTCGGGCACGTGATCCAAACCTGGTTCAAACCCCTGTCCCCGGTCGCTGGGCGTGCATAGGGTGATCGGGTGACACAGCCAGCGACCGCCGCAGCCTCAGCGTATTTCCGGTTCCCCCACCTGCACGGCGAGTTGGTCGCCTTCACCGCCGAGGACGACGTGTGGCTCGCCCCGCTCGACGGCGGCCGGGCCTGGCGGGTCAGTGCCGACAACGTGCCGGTCACCCACCCCCGTATCTCGCCCGACGGCACCACCGTCGCCTGGACCTCCACCCGCGACGGCGCCCCCGAGGTGCACATCGCCCCGGTCGACGGCGGACCGTCCAAACGCCTGACCCACTGGGGCAGTTCCCGCACCCAGGTGCGCGGCTGGACTGCGGACGGCGAGGTCCTCGCGCTCAGCACCTACGGCCAGGCCAGCCTGCGCCGCAGCTGGGCCCGCGCGATCCCGCTCGACGGAGGCCCGGCCACGACCCTGCCGTACGGACCCGTCGGCGATGTCGCCCACGGAGGTCCCGGCACGGTCCTGCTGTCCGCGCCGATGGGACGCGAGGCGGCCTGGTGGAAGCGGTACCGGGGCGGTACGGCGGGCAAGCTGTGGATCGACAGGGACGTCCGCGACGGGGAGGGTGCGGGCGAGTTCGTACGGCTGCACGAAGACCTCGACGGGAACATCGAGTACCCCGTGTGGACGGGCGACCGGATCGCCTTCCTGTCCGATCACGAGGGCGTCGGCGCGCTGTACTCCTCCCTCGCCGACGGCTCCGACCTGCGGCGGCACACCCCACTCGACGGCTACTACGCCCGGCACGCGGCCGGGGACGGCACCCGGGTCGTGTACTCCTCCGCCGGTGAACTGTGGATCCTCGACGACCTCGACGGCGCCGAGCCCCGCCGCCTCGACGTACGGCTCGGCGGGCAGCACACCGACCGGCAGCCGTTCACGGTGAACGCCACCCGCTGGTTCGGGTCGGCCGCCCCCGACCACACCGCGCGCGGCAGCGCGGTCGCCGTGCGCGGCGCCGTCCACTGGGTCACCCACCGCGCCGGACCGGCCCGCGCCCTCTCCGCCGAACCCGGCGTCCGGGCCCGGCTGCCGCGCACCTTCCGCGCCGAGGGCGAGGAATGGGTGGTGTGGGTGACGGACGCCGAGGGCGACGACGCCCTGGAGTTCGCGCCCGCCACCGGCCACGCGCCCGGCGCCACCCCACGCCGCCTCGCCGCCGGACAGCTGGGCCGGGTCCTCGGGCTCGCCATGGCACCCGACGGCAGCCGGGCCGCGGTCGCCGCGCACGACGGACGGGTCCTGCTCGTCGAACGTGAGACGGGCGAGGTCCGCGAGGTCGACCGCAGCGAGGAGGGCGACGTCACCGGGCTGGTCTTCTCACCCGACTCGGCCTGGCTCGCCTGGTCGCACCCCCGGCCCCGGCCCGCTGCGCCAGCTCCGGCTCGCCAACACCACCGACCTGTCCGTCACCGAGGCGACCCCGCTACGGTTCCGGGACTACGCCCCGGCCTTCACCCTCGACGGCAAGCACCTCGCCTTCCTCTCCAACCGCTCCTTCGACCCGGTCTACGACGAGCACGTCTTCGACCTGGCCTTCGTGGTCGGCGACCGCCCGCACCTGATCACGCTGGCCGCGACCACGCCCTCGCCGTTCGGCCCGCAGCGGCACGGCCGCCCCTTCGAGGCCCCCGACAAGGACGAGACGCCCGACAGCGAGGGCACCCCGGCCACCCGCATCGACCTCGAAGGCCTCGCCGACCGGATCGTGCCCTTCCCCGTGGAGGCGGCCCGCTACTCCAACCTGCGCGCGGCGAAGGACGGTGTGCTGTGGCTGCGGCACCCGGTGCGCGGTGTCCTCGGCTCCTCCCGGGCCACCCCGGACGACCCGGACCCGCACACCGAGCTGGAGCGCTACGACCTCGCCCAGCAGCGCATCGAGCACCTCGCCGCCGACGCCGACCACTTCCAGGTCAGCGGCGACGGCAAGCGCGTCCTGCTGTGGACCGACGGCCGGCTCAAGGTCGTCCCCAGCGACCGGCGCGCCTCGAACGACGACGACAGCGACACGAACATCACCGTCGACCTCACCCGCGTACGGCAGAGAGTCGACCCGGCGGCCGAGTGGCGGCAGATGTACGAGGAGACGGGCCGCGTCATGCGGGACCACTTCTGGCGCCCGGACATGAACGGGGTCGACTGGCCCGGCGTCCTCGACCGCTACCGTCCGGTGCTGGACCGGGTCGCCACCCACGACGACCTCGTCGACCTGCTGTGGGAGGTCCAGGGCGAGCTGGGCACCTCGCACGCCTACGTCGTCCCGCGCGGCGGCCACGGCGGCGGGCCCCGGCAGGGACTGCTCGGCGCGGACATCTCCCGCCATGCGGACGGCACTTGGGTCATCGACCGCATCCTCCCGACCGAGACCTCCGACCCGGACGCCCGCTCCCCGCTCGCCGCCCCCGGTGTCGCGGTCCGCGCCGGGGACGCGATCGTCGCGGTGGCCGGGATGCCGGTCGACCCGGTGACCGGGCCCGGTCCGCTCCTCGTCGGTACGGCGGGCAAGCCGGTCGAGCTGACCATCTCGCCGTCCGGCGGGGGCGAGGTACGGCACGCGGTGGTCGTGCCGACGGCGGACGAGGAACCGCTCCGCTACCACGCATGGGTCGCGGACCGGCGGGCGTACGTCCACGAGAAGTCCGGCGGCCGGCTGGGGTATCTGCACGTGCCGGACATGCAGGCGCCCGGTTGGGCCCAGATCCACCGCGACCTGCGGGTGGAGGTGGCACGGGAAGGGCTGGTCGTCGACGTCCGCGAGAACCGAGGTGGGCACACGTCCCAGCTCGTCGTCGAGAAGCTGGCCCGGCGGATCGTCGGCTGGGCCGTGCCGCGCGGGATGCGGCCGTACAGCTATCCGCACGACGCGCCCCGGGGGCCGGTGGTCGCCGTCGCGAACGAGTTCTCCGGGTCGGACGGGGACATCGTCAACGCGGCGATCAAGGCGCTCGGGATCGGGCCGGTCATCGGGACCCGGACGTGGGGCGGGGTGATCGGGATCGACAGCCGGTACCGGCTGGTCGACGGGACGCTGATCACGCAGCCGAAGTACGCGTTCTGGCTGGAGGGGTACGAGTGGGGCGTGGAGAACCACGGCGTTGATCCGGACGTCGAGGTCGTGCAGCGGCCTCAGGATCACGCGGCGGGGCGGGACGTACAGCTGGACGAGGCGGTTCGGCTGGCGTTGGAAGCGTTGGAGTCGGCGCCTGCCAAGGTTCCGCCCGCGTTGCCGTGACCGTCCCGGGGGGCTCCGCCCCCCGGCCTATGCCCGACTCGGTCGGACAAGAGGTGGACCTCGCCTCGATAGCATGCCCCTTGTAAGAGATCACCGGCGTGAAGGAGGCACACGCATGGCAGGGGAACCGCAGGACGACTGTCTGTTCTGCAAGATCGTCGCGGGGAGCATCCCGGCGACGATCGTCCGTGAGACCGACACGACCGTCGCGTTCCGGGACATCAACCCCCAGGCGCCCACCCACGTCCTGGTGATCCCGAAGGCCCACCACCGGGACGCCGCCGCGCTCGCCACCGCCGCGCCGGAGCTCGCCGCCGACGTGCTGCGCGAGACCCAGGCCGTCGCCGACGACGAGAAGCTGGAGAGCTACCGCATCATCTTCAACACCGGCAGCGGCGCCGGGCAGACCGTCTGGCACGCCCACGCGCACGTCCTCGGCGGCCGCGGCCTCGAGTGGCCCCCCGGGTAACTCGACGTGTCCGTACGTGAACTGGTGGTCCTCGGCACCGCGAGCCAGGTCCCGACCCGGCACCGCAACCACAACGGCTACCTGCTGCGGTGGGACGGCGAGGGCATCCTGTTCGACCCCGGCGAGGGCACACAGCGGCAGATGCTGCGCGCCGGGGTCGCCGCGCACGACCTGAACCGGATCTGCGTGACGCACTTCCACGGCGACCACTCGCTGGGCCTCGCCGGAGTCATCCAGCGCATCAACCTCGACCGGGTCCCGCACGAGGTGACCGCCCACTATCCGCGCTCCGGGCAGCGGTTCTTCAACCGGCTGCGGTACGCCACCGCCTACCGCGAGACGGTCCAGCTCGTCGAGGCGCCGGTGAGCGCGGACGGCGTGATCGCCGAACCGGGCGGCTACACCCTGGAGGCCCGCAAGCTCTCCCACCCCGTCGAGTCCTACGGCTATCGCCTCATCGAGCCCGACGGCCGCCGCATGCTGCCCGACCGGCTCGCCGCGCACGGCATCAAGGGCCCGGACGTCGGCCGCCTCCAGCGCGACGGTTCGCTGGACGGCGTCCTGCTCGACGACGTCAGCGAGACCCGTCGCGGCCAGCGGTTCGCGTTCGTCATGGACACCCGGCTGTGTGACGGCGTGCACGCGCTCGCCGAGGGCTGCGACCTGCTGGTCATCGAGTCGACCTTCCTCGACGAGGACGAGCAACTGGCCGTCGAGCACGGCCACCTGACATCAGGTCAGGCGGCGCGGGCCGCCCGGGACGCCGGTGTGCGGCACCTCGTGCTCACCCACTTCAGCCAGCGCTACTCCGAGCCGGACGCGTTCGAGCAGCAGGCGCGGGCCGCCGGGTTCGAGGGGGAGCTGACGGTCGCGCACGATCTGCTGAGGGTGCCGGTTCCGAAGCGTCGGTGAAACCCCCGTACCATGCTTCGATGCCCCTCCCCAAAGCTGAACTGCACCTCCATATCGAAGGCACTCTGGAGCCGGAGCTGGCCTTCGAGCTGGCCGCGCGCAACGGCGTCGAGCTGCCGTACGCCGACACGGACGAGCTGCGCAAGGCGTACCAGTTCGAGGACCTCCAGTCGTTCCTGAACCTGTACTACGAGCTCATGGCCGTGCTCCGCACCGAGCAGGACTTCGCGGACCTCGCGAACGCCTACCTCGCCCGCGCCGCCGCGCAGGGCGTGCGGCACGCGGAGATCTTCTTCGACCCGCAGGCCCACATCGCGCGCGGGGTCGGCATGGGGACGGTCGTCGAGGGGCTGTGGCAGGCGCTGGGGAACAGCGAGTCCGCGCACGGCGTCTCCACGCAGCTGATCATGTGCTTCCTGCGCGACGAGTCCGCCGAGTCGGCGCTGCAGACGCTGGAGGCGGCGAAGCCGTATCTCGACCGGATCGTCGGCATCGGGCTCGACTCGGCCGAGGTCGGGCATCCGCCGGTGAAGTTCCGCGAGGTGTACGAGTCCGCCGCTGCCCTGGGTCTGCGGCGCGTGGCGCACGCCGGTGAGGAGGGGCCGCCGGAGTACATCACCGAGGCCCTGGACATACTCGGCGTCGAGCGGATCGACCACGGGCTGCGGTGCATGGAGTCGCCCGAACTGGTCGAGCGGCTCGTCCGGGACCGCGTCCCGCTGACCCTCTGCCCCCTCTCCAACGTCCGGCTGCGTGCCGTCGACGTCCTCGCCGAGCACCCGCTGCCCGCGATGCTGGAGGCCGGGCTGCTGTGCACGGTCAACTCCGACGACCCGGCCTACTTCGGCGGCTACGCGGGCGACAACTTCGACGCCGTACGCCAGGCGCTGGGCCTCGGTGAGGACCGGCTGCGTGAGCTGGCCCGCAACTCCTTCGTCGCGTCCTTCCTGGAGCACGACGAGGAGCGGCGGGCGCGGTATCTGGCCGAGGTGGAGGCGTACGAGTTCCCGTAGGCCGGCGGGTTCCCGTAGGCCGTCGGTCTGTCAGGACCCCGGTGCGGCGGTGCCCGCCTGCCGGGGTCCTGCCGTGTCGTAGGACTGCCGGGCAGGGACGGCCGGGGCGTCGATCGGGATCTCCACGACCGGCTGTTCGGAGAGCCCCGCCTGCGGGAGCGCGTCCGCCGGGGTGCCGGTCGAGGCGGCGACCACGGCGGCCGGGGTGCCGCCCCGGCGGCGCACCGCGCCGGTGAGCAGGGGGCGCCCGCCGGTGTGCAGGGCCACGGCGGTCATCGGGAGCGTGACGGCCAGGAGCCCGAGGGCGAGGAGCGCGCCCATGGCCGGGAAGCCGGCCTCGGCGGCCAGCAGACTGCCGATGAGCGGCCCGGCGGCCGTACCGAGCGAGGACGCGGAGCCGACGAGCACCGCCCAGCGGCCGCGCGGGTCGAGGGAGGCGGCGAGGCCGATGACGTACGACAGGACGATCGGGTAGAGCGTGTTCCAGGCGATCTCGCCGGCCGCGAAGTTCGGCAGGTCGGTGGCGGAGGCGCTCAGCGCGATGCAGCCGGCGATGAGGACGGTGCCCGCGCCGACGGGCAGGGCCCGGCCGAGTCGCGGCCCGAGCGCGCCCGCGCCGATCACCCCGAGGAGCCCGGCGCCCAGCGCAGCGGCGAAGACGACGCCGACGGTCGCCTCCGTCAGATGCGCCTGCGTGAGGCCGATCCGGCCGCTGACACCCCACAGGGAGTTCTGCGCGAGCGACCAGAAGAGCATGGCGACGGCGAGGACGAGACCGGCACGCAGGTGGGGCAGCGGGTCCTGGTTCCGGCGGGCCTGCCGGGTGGCGGCCGTACGGACCGGGAGGCGGCTCGTCAGAGGCCAGACGGCGGCCGCGGTCAGGGCGATCGCGGCGAGCGGCAGTCCGTGGGCGGGGCCGAGGTGCGGGACCGTCAGATAGACCGTGCCCGCGAGCGCGGAGACGCTCAGCAGGCCCAGTGTGGTCGTGCGGTGCGGGTCCGGCTGGGCGGCGATTCCGGTGGCGGCGACCGTGGTGGCCGTACCGGAGCCGAAGCCGCCCAGCAGGGCGCCCGCGACCACGGCCGGGACGGAGGCGGTCAGGGCGGCGGTGCCGTAGCCGACAAAGGCCAGGGCCAGTCCGGCGCGGGCCAGGGTCCGGGCGCCGATCCGCTCGACGCGGGAGGCGAGCAGGAAGCCCGCCGCCGCCGAACTCAGCAGCAGGGCACTGCCGATGGCGCCCGCCTGCGTGGCGGACAGCGGAAGCCCCGAGTCGAGCCTGCCGACGGTGGTCGGGAGGAGGTAGGGGGCGAGGTACCCGGCTGTGAAAAGGGCAACGAGGGACCAAGGGGTGGTGCGGGCGAACACGGGCGTTCCCAGGGCATGCGAAAGAAGCGGCTCAGAAAGGGGGTGGGCGACGACCGTCGACGGACAGGAACGCGCGGGCAATTTGTATCAAGCACGTGGTTCGGGAAAGAAGCTGGGGGCGTGTGATGTGGCGCACGTTGTGTTTGGGGTGGGTGGGGTCGGGTAGTCGAAGGGCTTTTCCCGGTCTCGGTGTCCCCGCTAACGCCAGTGCGGCGCGCCCCCCGTGCCCGGCGTCGTCGCCTCGATCCTGCCCCTGATCTCCCGCATCACCGCGACGATCCGCTCCTCGTGCTCCGGTGTCAGCCGGGCCACCGGTACCGAGCAGCTGATGGCGTCCTGGGCGGGGGAGTCGTAGCGCAGGGCGAAGCCGAAGCCGACGATGCCGAGGACGCCCTCCTCGCGGTCGATCGCGTGGCCGCGGGCGCGGACCTGCGCCAGGTCCGCGGCCAGTGACTCCCGGCCGGTGTGCGAGTTCGGGGTGAGGGCTTCGTACGGACCTTCGGGCAGCTCGGCGTCGTCCCGCTCGGCCAGCAGGGCCTTGCCCAGCGCGCCGACGTGGGCCGGCAGCCGGCGCCCGACCCGGCTGATGGTCCGCAGGTACTCGTGCGACTCGCGCGTCGCCAGATACGCCACCCCCCGGCCGTCCAGGCGCCCCATGTGGATCGTCTCGCCCAGCGCCTGGGACGCCTCGTCGAGATACGGCCGTACGACGCGCACGCGCGGGTCGGAGTCGAGGTAGCTGGTGCCGGTGAGCAGGGCGTGGAGGCCGATGCCGTACAGGGAGCCGGTGACGTCCGTGCGGACCCAGCCGCGCGAGATCAGGGTCTGCAGCAGCGCGTACATCGAGCTGCGCGGCACGCCCAGCTCGTCGGCGAGCTCCTGCAGCCGCGCCGGACGGTCGCCCCGCGTGGCGAGCAGTTCCAGCAGCTCGACCGTGCGCGCGGCCGACTTCACCTCGCGGACGCCCCCTGTCTCTGACATGCGTCGATCGTAAGCGCGGGTGTCGGGCCCATTGACGGGGATCGTTCGCGTGCCTAATCTTCATCCTCATACATGGATGTCGTCTACATAGGGAGATGAGTGAGGGTGAGTCCTGAGACGGGCACCGTGGTGCGGAGGCTGCGGAAGGGCATGGTGGACGGCGTGCTGTCGTTCCCGCTGACCAGCTTCCACGACGACGGCTCCCTCGACCCCGACGGCTTCCGCGCCTACGTCGCGGAGCGGATCGCCACCGGCCCCGGCGCCGTCTTCCCCGCGTGCGGCACCGGCGAGTTCTTCTCGCTGGACGAGGACGAGTACCGGCAGGTCGTCACCATCACCGTCGAGGAGGCCGGCGGGCGCGTGCCCGTCGTCGCCGGGATCGGCTACGGCTGGGCCCAGGCCGTCCGCTTCGCGCGCATCGCCGAGGAGGCCGGGGCGGACGCCCTCCTCGTCCTGCCGCACTACCTGGTCACCGCCCCGCAGGACGGGCTGGTCGCGCAGCTGGAGCAGATCGCGGCCCGCACCCGGCTGCCGCTCATCGCCTACCAGCGCGGCCAAGTCGCTTTCTCCGTGGGCTCCTTGAAGCGCATCGCCGACATCCCGACCGTCGTCGGCCTCAAGGACGGCCACAGCGACCTCGACCGGCTCCAGCGCCTCACCCTCGCCGCCCCCGAGGACTTCCTCTTCTTCAACGGCGCCGCCACCGCCGAGATCCAGGCCCGGGCGTACGCCACCGTCGGCGTCCCCGCCTACTCCTCCGCCGTGCACGCCTTCGCCCCCGAGATCGCGAACGCCTTCTTCACCGCGTTCCAGGGCGGCGACGACGGCACGGTCGACAAACTGCTGCGCGACTTCTACGTCCCGCTCGTCGAACTCCGCGACCGGGTACCGGGATACGCCGTGTCCCTGGTGAAGGCGGCGGCCCGGCTGCGTGGCATTCCGGTGGGACCCGTGCGGGCCCCGCTCACCGATCCCTCGGCCGCCGACCTGGCCGACCTCGAGCTGCTGCTGACCGCCGGACTCGACCTCGTGGAAGCCGCCCTGTGAACCTCTCCATCACGGACGTACGGCTGACGCCGATCCTGGTCGCCGACCCGCCGCTGCTGAACACGCAGGGCGTGCACCAGCCGTACACGCCCCGGCTGATCGTGGAGGTGGTGACGGCCGACGGGGTCACCGGCGTCGGCGAGACGTACGGCGACACCAAGTACCTGGAACTGGCACGGCCGTTCGCCCAGAAGTTGGTCGGACGCCAGGTGAGCGACCTGAACGGGCTGTTCGTCCTCGCCGACGAGGTGGTCGTCGACAGCTCCCGCGTCGCCGGTCAGGTCGACGTCGGCGGGCTGCGCGGCGTCCAGACCGCCGACAAGCTGCGGCTGTCCGTCGTGTCCGCCTTCGAGGTGGCCTGCCTCGACGCACTGGGCAAGGCGCTCGGCCTGCCCGTGCACGCGCTGCTGGGCGGCAAGCTGCGGGATGCGGTGGAGTACAGCGCGTACCTCTTCTACAAGTGGGCGGACCATCCCGAGGGCGTGACGGCGGAGAAGGACGAGTGGGGTGCCGCCGTCGACCCGGCCGGGATCGTCGAGCAGGCCCGGAAGTTCACCGAGCGCTACGGCTTCACCTCCTTCAAGCTCAAGGGCGGTGTCTTTCCGCCGGACGAGGAGATCGCGGCCGTGCGGGCGCTCGCCGAGGCGTTCCCCGGGCATCCGCTGCGGCTCGACCCCAACGGGGCGTGGAGCGTTGAGACCTCGCTGAAGGTGGCGCAGGAACTCGGGCACGTCCTCGAGTACCTGGAGGACCCCGCGCTCGGCACGCCGGCCATGGCCGAGGTCGCCGCTCGGACCGAGGTTCCCCTCGCCACCAACATGTGCGTGACGACCTTCGCCGAGATCAAGGAGGCCTTCACCCGCGATGCCGTCCAGGTGGTGCTCTCCGACCACCACTACTGGGGCGGGCTGCGCAACACGCAACAACTGGCCGCCATCTGCCGCACCTTCGGCGTCGGGGTGTCCATGCACTCCAACACCCACCTGGGGATCTCGCTGGCCGCGATGACCCATGTCGCGGCCACCGTCCCGGGCCTCCACCACGCCTGCGACTCCCACTATCCCTGGCAGTCGGAGGACGTGCTGACCGAGCGCCTCACCTTCGAGGGCGGCAAGGTCATCGTCTCGGACGCGCCCGGCCTGGGCGTCGAACTCGACCGGGACCGGCTCCGCTTCCTCCACCGGCGCTGGCTGGACGACGACGGGTCGCTGCGCGAGCGGGACGACGCGGCGGCGATGCGGATCGCCGAGCCGGGGTGGGTCACGCCGACCGTGCCGCGCTGGTAGGGCATCGGCGGCCCGGGCGGGTCCGCCGCGCCGCGGGTCCCGCTCCTGGGGGCGGCGGCCGCGGCACGCGCGCTGTCGGCACGGCGGAGGCCGCCGGTGCGGCAAGAGCCGGCATCATGTGCGCCTACGTGCGCGCCCGGCACGACCGGATCCGGACATGGGCGGGGAAGGCTTCGGGGCGGCCGCGGCACCGACGGCCACGCCGGGCGCGGCCGGGAGGGCGCGGATACGTCCGGTACAGCCGTCCGGGACCTGCGGCGGCCTGCCGCACGGGCCGCCTGCGGCGATCTGCGGCGACCCGTGGCAGCCTGCCGCACCTACGGCGACCCGTGGCAGCCTGCCGCAGCGGCCGCGACCTGTGGCAACCTGCCGCACTTGCGGTGACCGGCAGCGACCTGCGGCGGCTTGCCGCACCGGCCGCACCGGCCGCACCGGCCGTGACCTGCGACGACCGGCCGCGACCTGCGGCGACCTATGGCGGCCTGCCGCACCTGCGGCGGCCCGCGGTCGGCCTGCCGCACCGCCGCGACTTGTGGCGGCCTGCCGCACTTGCGGCGACCGGCGGCGACCGGCGGTGACCGGCAGCGACCTACGGCGGCTTGCCGCACCGGCCGCGACCTGCGGCGACCTATGGCGACCTATGGCGACCTGCCGCACCTGCGGCGGCTTGCCGCACCTGCCGCGACCTGCGACGACCTGCCGCACCTGCCGCGACCCGCGGCGACCTGCGGCGATGGTGTGACGACGGCGGGTTGTCAGTCGTGTGGTGCAGACTGGCCTGATCGGCACCACGTCAGGGAGCGCACCGTGATCGCGTCCACCGCGTCCACCGGAAAGGGACCGTCGCACATCGGAGAGGCCGGGCACCCTCGGGCCCAGGTCGACCCGCTCACCGCCCTGCGCACACCCGGCGACCCGCCCTGGGACGTCTACCTCACGGGCACCGTCTTCCTCGACATCGTCTTCACCGGCCTCGACTCCGCCCCGGTGCGCGGGACCGAGTCCTGGGCGCGCGGGATGGGGTCGAGTCCGGGCGGCGTGGCGAACATGGCGACCGCGCTGGCCCGCCTCGGCCTGCGGACCTCCCTCGCGGCCGCGTTCGGCGACGACCACTACGGCGAGTACTGCTGGGACGCGCTGGAGACGGGCGAGGGCATCGACCTCGCACCGTCCCGGACCGTCCCGGGCTGGCACTCGCCGGTCACCGTCTCCATGGCCTACGAGGGGGAGCGCACCATGGTCTCCCACGGCCACGAGCCGCCCCCCGAGGAGCCCGCGCCCGACTGCCCGCCCCGCGCGCGTGCCGCCATCGCCTCCCTCACGCCGGGCAAGCGCGCGCCCTGGATCGCGCAGGCCGCCCGCAAGGGGGCGCGGATCTTCGGCGACGTCGGATGGGACGACACGGGGGTGTGGGATCTGGCGGGGCTGGCCGACCTGGAGCACTGCGAGGCGTTTCTGCCGAACGCCGAGGAGGCCATGCGGTACACGGGGACGGGGTGTCCGCGGCAGGCCGCGCACGCGTTGACCGACTACGTTCCGGTGGCTGTCGTCACCCTCGGTGCGGAGGGGGCGTACGCGGTGGACCGGCGGACGGGGGAGACGGCCGAGGTGCCGGCGATCGCGGTGGAGGCCCTCGATCCGACCGGGGCGGGGGACGTGTTCGTGGCGGGGTTCGTCACGGGGACGCTGGCGGGGTGGCCGCTGGCCGACCGGCTGGCCTTCGCGGGGCTGACGGCCGCCCTGTCCGTGCAGGAGTTCGGGGGGTCGTTGTCGGCGCCCGGGTGGTCCGAGATCGGGGCGTGGTGGCGGAGGGTGCAGTCGGTGGACGGGCAGGATCCGGCGGCGCTCGAGCGGTACGGGTTCCTGGCGGGGCTGGTGCCGGAGGCGGCGGCACGGCCGTGGCCGTTGCGGAGGGCTGTGCCGACGATCGGGTTCGGGCGGTCGGCGTGAGCCTCTGGCCATCCACCACCCGACTCGGTCGGATGAATCGGCAACTATAAAAGCCCTACGGCGTTGTCAGTCCACCGTCGTACCCTTGGTATCGCGAGGCCGCTCTCAGCTACGCGGCCGTGATGAGGAGGAACTGCAGGCCTTAAGCGCCGGCCCATGACTCAGACACCCACAGCTCACACACCCGCGCAGGGGCAGGCGAGAGCACAGTTCACCGTCCCCGCCCAGCACCCCATGGTGACCGTGCTGGGTTCCGGCGACGCCCTCCTACGCGTCATCGAGACGGCCTTCCCGGCGGCCGACATCCATGTCCGGGGCAATGAGATCAGCGTGGTCGGCGGCACCGGTGAAGTCGCCCTCATCCAGCGCCTGTTCGCAGAGATGATGCTCGTGCTCCGCACCGGGCAGCCGATGACGGAGGACGCAGTGGAACGCTCGATCGCCATGCTCAGAGCGGGTGGCACCGGCGAGGCCGGCGGCCAGGAGACCCCGGCCGAGGTGCTCACGCAGAACATCCTCTCCTCGCGCGGTCGCACCATCCGCCCCAAGACCCTCAATCAGAAGCGGTACGTCGACGCGATCGACAAGCACACGGTCGTCTTCGGCATCGGCCCCGCCGGCACCGGCAAGACGTACCTCGCCATGGCCAAGGCGGTGCAGGCCCTGCAGTCCAAGCAGGTCAACCGCATCATCCTGACCCGGCCCGCGGTCGAGGCGGGAGAGCGGCTCGGATTCCTCCCGGGCACGCTCTACGAGAAGATCGACCCCTACCTGCGCCCGCTGTACGACGCGCTGCACGACATGCTCGACCCCGACTCCATCCCGAGGCTGATGGCCGCGGGCACGATCGAGGTCGCGCCCCTGGCGTACATGCGCGGTCGGACGCTCAACGACGCCTTCATCATTCTGGACGAGGCACAGAACACCAGCCCCGAGCAGATGAAGATGTTCCTCACCCGGCTCGGCTTCGACTCGAAGATCGTGATCACCGGTGACGTGACGCAGGTCGACCTGCCGTCCGGCACCAAGTCGGGTCTGCGCCAGGTGCAGGACATCCTCGAAGGCCTCGACGACGTCCACTTCTCGCGGCTCACGTCCCACGATGTCGTACGGCACAAGCTGGTCGGCCGTATCGTCGACGCGTACGAGAAGTACGACAGCGAGAACGGTACGGAGAACGGCTCCCACACGGGCGCCCGTAACAAGCGGAAGTAGACCAGCACGACCATGTCGATCGACGTCAACAACGAGTCCGGAACCGAGGTCGACGAGCAGGCGATCCTCGACATCGCCCGCTACGCGCTCGCGCGGATGCGCATCCACCCGCTCTCCGAGCTCTCGGTGATCGCGGTGGACGCCGACGCCATGGAGCAGCTCCACATCCAGTGGATGGACCTGCCGGGGCCGACCGATGTCATGTCCTTCCCCATGGACGAGCTGCGGCCGCCGTCGAAGGACGACGACGAGCCCCCGCAGGGGCTGCTCGGTGACATCGTGCTGTGTCCCGAGGTCGCCGAGAAGCAGGGCAAGGACGCGGACACGCAGCACTCCATGGACGAGGAGCTCCAGCTCCTCACCGTCCACGGAGTGCTGCACCTCCTCGGTTACGACCACGAGGAGGCCGACGAGAAGGCCGAGATGTTCGGTCTGCAGGCGGCCATCGTGGACGGCTGGCGTGCGGAGAAGGGCCTGACCGGTCCGTCCCCGGCCCCGACCGTCTCATGAGCGCGACGCTCGTCTCCGGCGCGATCGCCCTGGTGGTCGCCGCCTGGCTCGCCGCCTGCGCGGAGGCGGGCCTCGCGCGGGTCTCCAGTTTCCGGGCCGAGGAGGCCGTACGGACCGGCCGCCGCGGCAGCGTCAAGCTCGCCCAGGTCGCCGCCGACCCGACCCGCTATCTGAACGTGGCGCTGCTGGTGCGCGTCGCCTGCGAGATGGCGGCGGCCGCCCTCATCACCTACGCCTGTCTGCAGGAGTTCGCCGGGACCACCGAGGCGCTCCTCGTCGCGATCGGGGTGATGGTCCTGGTGTCGTACGTCGCCGTCGGGGTCTCCCCGAGGACCATCGGCCGCCAGCATCCGCTCAACACGGCCACGGCGGCGGCGTACATCCTGGTGCCGCTCGCCCGGATCATGGGCCCGATCCCGTCGCTGCTCATCCTCATCGGCAACGCGCTCACCCCCGGCAAGGGTTTCCGCAGAGGCCCCTTCGCCTCCGAGGCGGAGCTGCGGGCGCTGGTCGACCTCGCCGAGAAGGAGTCGCTGATCGAGGACGAGGAGCGCCGTATGGTGCACTCGGTCTTCGAGCTGGGCGACACGCTCGTGCGGGAGGTCATGGTCCCGAGGACCGACCTCGTCGTCATCGAGCGCTACAAGACGATCCGTCAGGCGCTGACCCTGGCGCTCCGGTCCGGGTTCTCGCGGATTCCCGTCTCCGGGGAGAGCGAGGACGACATCGTCGGGATCGTGTATCTGAAGGACCTGGTCCGCAAGACGCACATCAGCCGGGACGCGGAGAGCGAGCTGGTGTCCACGGCCATGCGGCCGGCCGCCTTCGTGCCGGACACCAAGAACGCCGGTGACCTGCTGCGCGAGATGCAGCAGGACCGCAACCACGTGGCCGTCGTCATCGACGAGTACGGCGGCACGGCCGGCATCGTCACCATCGAGGACATCCTCGAGGAGATCGTCGGCGAGATCACCGACGAGTACGACCGTGAACTGCCGCCCGTGGAGGACCTGGGCGACGACCGGCACCGGGTCACCGCCCGCCTCGACATCACCGACCTGGGCGAGCTGTACGGCCTGGAGGAGTACGACGACGAGGACGTGGAGACCGTCGGCGGGCTGCTCGCCAAGGCACTGGGCCGGGTCCCGATCGCCGGGGCGTCGGCCGTGGTCGGCCTTCCCGACGGGCGCGAGCTGCGGCTGACGGCGGAGGCCGCGGCGGGCCGCCGGAACAAGATCGTGACGGTGCTGGTGGAGCCGGTGGACCCGGTCGGGGCCCCCGCGGACGAGGAGGCGAAGGCGGAGTGACCCCGCAGGAGCTGCGCGCGTTCTGCCTGTCCTTCAACGCGGCCCTGGAGGACTTCCCGTTCAACCCGGAGACGTCCGTCTTCAAGGTGCAGGGCAAGCTGTTCGCCCTGACGAACCTCGACGCGCGGCCCCTCACGGTGAACCTGAAGTGCGACCCGGAGGACGCGATCCGCCTGCGCGGCGAGTACCCGGGGCTCGTCATCCCCGGCTACCACATGAACAAGCGGCACTGGAACACGGTCACCGTCGACGGCGGCCTCCCGGACCGGCTGGTCCGGGAGGCCGTCGAGGACTCGTACGACCTGGTGGTGGCCGGACTACCGCGCGCCGACCGCCTCCGCCTCGACCGCCCCTGAGCCGCCCCGGCCAACCCGCAGTCCCACCGCCACCAGCGCCGCCGCCGCGAGCACGATCGCCGCGTCGAGCGCCAGCACCGTGTGGACGCCGGACATCAGGTCGCTCGACGTCGTCGCGAGGACGCCGAGCAGGGGGATGCCGACCGTGATCCCGACCTGCTGGGTGGAGGTGACGAGGCCGGTGGCCAGGCCCTGTTCCTCGTCGGGGACGCCCGAGGTGACGGTGAGGCCGTAGGAGATGATCGCGCCCAGGTGGCACATGCTGGCCAGAGAGACGGCGGCCGTCGCGAGCCACACCGACCAGCTGCTCTCGTCCAGGGCCAGGAGAGTCGCCACCAGTGCGCCCTGGCCGGCCAGCGAGAGAACCAGCGTGCGGCGGGCGCCGAGGCGGCCGATCACCCTCGGGGTGTACGAGCCCGCCACCACCGACAGCACGCCCTGGACGCCGAAGACCAGCCCCGTCTCGAAGGCCGACAGGTCCAGGACCTCCTGGAGGTACAGGGTCAGGGCGAAGACGACCGTCGACATCATCGAGAAGGTGACCAGGCCGCCCAGGTTGCCCCACGCCACCGTGCGGCGGCGCAGCATCGGGAGGGAGACCAGCGGGGACTTCGCACGGGACTCGACGGCGACGAAGGCGGCGAGCAGCAGGACGCCCGCGATCAGGGTCACGATGACGTCGGGGCGGCCGAAGCCGTGGTCGGCGGCCGTCGACAGGGCGTAGATGAGGGAGAGCAGGCCGGCCGTGACCGTGATGGCTCCGGGGATGTCCAGGCGGGGGCGGTCCGGGACGGGGGCACCTCCCGTGCCTTTAAGGCCATGGGGGAGGGATTCCGGGAGCACGGTCGGCGCCAGGGGCAGGACGATCACCGCGAACAGGCCCAGCAGGCCCATGGTGGAGCGCCAGCCGAGGGTGTCGGTGAGGACGCCGCCGGCCACCATGCCGACGGTGAAGCCGAGCGAGAGCAGGGTGCCGGAGATGCCGAGCGCGCGGTCGCGGGCCGGGCCCTCCGGAAACGTCGTCGTCAGCAGGGACATGCCGGTCGGTACGATCGCCGCCGCGCCGACGCCCTGGAGTGCGCGGCCGGCCAGGAACGACGCCGGGTCCCAGGCGAACGTGGCGAGCAGCGAGGCCGCGCCGAACAGGGCGAGCCCCGCCAGGAACAGCCGGCGACGGCCGTACAGGTCGCCCATGCGGCCGAAGAGGAGCAGGAAGCCGCCGGAGGGCAGCGCGAACGCGGTGACCGCCCACTGCAGGGCGGACTGGCTCATGCCGAGGTCCGCGCCGAGGACGGGCAGGGCGACGTTCAGGACGGAGAAGTCGAGCGCCACCATGAACTGGGCGGCACACAGCACGAAGAGGACGAGTTTGTCGCGGGCCGAGAGACGCGGTGCGGCTGTCTCTCGCAGGTGCGGGGAGGAGGTGTCGATCGCCATGCGAAGAGCCTGCGGGGTGCGGAATAGCCGTGGGGAGCGGGAAGTTGTCCTGGTGGTGGCACCACCAGACAGGGGGAGTACGTGGCGGATGTGATCGAGACGGGCGCGGGCAAGGCACATCGGCTGCGTGAGCTGCGCGAGTTCCTGATGAGCCGGCGGGCCCGGGTCTCCCCGGCCGAGGCCGGACTGCCCGACGGCGGGGCACGGCGCCGGACACCGGGGCTGCGCCGCGAGGAGGTCGCCGTACTCGCCGGAGTGGGCGCCTCCTGGTACCAGTGGCTGGAACAGGGGCGGGACATCTCCGTGTCCCCGCAGGTCCTCGACTCCGTGGCCCGGGTGCTGCGGCTCAGCAACGCCGAGCGCCGCCACTTGTACGTCCTCGCCGGGCTGAACCCGCCCGCCCCCGAACCCGCGGCGGACCACGGCTGCGAGGGGTTGCGGCGGCTGATCGACGCGTGGATGCCGTATCCGGCGCACCTCATGGACACGTACTACAACTGCGTGATGTACAACGAGGCCGCCGGGTGGGTGCTCGGCATGCGTCCCGAGATCACGCAGAACTGCGTCCTCGACTTCTTCACCGACCCCATGTACCGCTCCCAGTCGCGCAGTTGGGAGCAGAACGCGCGCACGGTCGTGGCCCAGTTCCGGGCCGCCTGCTCGGCCCGCCCGGACGACGAGGGCTTCCAGGAGGTCCTGGCCCGGCTGCACGCGGCGAGCCCGGAGTTCACCGCGATGTGGGAGCGGCGGGACATCCAGGACGCCGGGGTGATCCGCAAGGAGCTCGACCATCCGCTGGTCGGCCTGCTGTGCGTGGAGTCCACGGCGATGAAGGTGCCGGCCCGGCCCGACCTGACGGTCGTCCTGCACACCCCGCTGGACGAGGCGAACACCGCGGCCAAGCTGGAGTGGCTGGCCTCGCCGGCGGGGCGGCGCGGGGCGATGTACCCCGTGGCGGGGTAGTCGCGGCGCTTCTACGTATGCTCGCCTCATGACCGACAGCAGCACGCTCGACCCCGAGGACCGCAAGATCGTCACCCTGGCCCGTTCGGCGCGGGCCCGCAACGGCGTGCCCGAGGGAGCGGCCGTACGCGACGACACCGGGCGGACGTATGTCGCCGGGACCGTCGACCTCGACTCGCTGAAGCTCAGCGCGTTGCAGACGGCGGTGGCGATGGCGGTGGCCTCGGGAGCCAAGTCCCTGGAAGCGGCCGCGGTGGTGACGGACGCGGAGTCCGCGGCGCCCGAGGACCGGGCGGCCGTACGGGATCTGGGCGGGCCTCAGACGCCGGTGCTGGTGGCGGGGCCGGACGGGACTGTGCGGGCGACGGTTTCCGCGGGCTGAGCACGACAGCAGTCAGCGTTCCGGTGCCTTGTTCAGGCACCGCCCGAGTGCCGGCGCGAGCAGGCTGACCACCGTGTCCGGGTCGGCCGAGGCCAGGGGTTCCATCCGGACCACGTGCCGCGTCATCATCAGGCCGATCAGCTGGGATCCCACCAGGGTGGCCCGGACCGCCGGGTCGGGGCCGGGATGGGTCTGCGCGAGGGCGCCGTGGAGTTCCACGGCGACGAAGTGCCGTAGCCGGGCGGCGGCTTGGGCGTGCGAGACCGTGGAGCGGACGACCGCCAGGACGGGGGCGCGGTGCTCCGGGGACTCCCACTGGTCGAGGCAGGACCGCAGGATCCGCTCCCCGGCTTCACCAGGGGCGCCCGGTGGAGGCGGGGTGAGGCGCGGCGCCTGGCCGATCGCGGCCAGGAAGACGTCCTCCTTCGGGCCGAAGAAGTGGTGGATGAGGGAGGCGTCGACCCCCGCGGCGCAGGCGATGGCCCGCAGGGTCGTGCCCTCGTAGCCGTGTTCGGCGAAGGCGGTCCGGGCCGCGTCGAGGATCTCCGCGCGGGCACTGCCGGTGCCCGGGCGCCGGCCCTTGCTGCCACGACTCATGACGGCGTCTCCTCCAGCAGGAATCCGATGTACTGCGACACCGCCGCGGCGGTCCCGGGCCCGGGCGGATCCAGCGAGGGGACCCCGGCGCAGGAGAGCAGCGCCAGGCCCAGCAGGACGCTCGCCGTCGTCGCCGCCCCGAGCTCCGGGTCCCGCGCCCCCGCCGTCCGGCACATCTCACCGAGCGCGGACCCGAGGGCGTCGCTCAGCCGCGCGGCCGAGGGCCGGTGTGTGAGCGCGGCGGCGAGCGCCGCGCGGCCGGCGGAGGGGGAGTCCCAGGGCAGCCGGACGGCCTCGGTGCACAGCTGCTCCTTGCCCGCGAAGTAGTAGCTCACCAGCCGTGCGTCCACCCCCGCACGGTGCGCCACCGCGCGCAGTGTCGTCCCTTCGAAGCCGTTTCGGCAGAGTTCCTGACGGGCCGCGCTGAGAATTCGGTCCTTGTTCACGGATTCAGAATTACGGCTTCCACATGTCGGCCACAGTCGAATTCCGGCAAAGTTCCGGTCGACTGCGGTGTGGGTGGGTGTCCCGGCCGGGTGGGCGTATGTCCCGGCCGGCCCTGGGTGATTGTCACGGATGTGCGGTGACGGGTGCCCGTAGAGGTGTTTCGCACGACCGCCCTAGAGTCGCTTTCCGAACGAGATTCCGGATCACAGCTTCCGGGTACCGGCGAGCGAAAGGCGGCCGATGAAACGCGTGCACCGAACCGACGTGAAGGCGGAAATCGTAAGGGAGCCGGGAGCGAAGGAAACGACGCACCGGAAACTGATCGACACCCCGGACGGCGCGGACCGCTTCGTGCTCACCGAGTTCGAGGTCTCGCCCAATGGTTCCACCCCGCCCCACTTCCACGAGTGGGAGCACGAGATCTACGTGCTCGAAGGCTCCATGGGGCTCGTGCTGCCCGACCAGGGCCGCACCGAGGAGGTCGGGCCGGGCGAGGCCATCTTCATACCCCGGGGCGAGCCGCACGGCTTCGTCACCGGGCCCGGGCAGACGTGCCGGTTCCTCGTGGTCGCCCCGTGCGAGCGGCCGCCGGTGCGCAACGTGTTCCTCTCCGAGGACCCCTACGAGTACACGCAGATGCCCGAGTACACCAACCTCCTGGAGAGCAAGTGACCAGCCCTCAGGCCGCGCGGGCCTCCGCCGACGGGGACTCGTCCCGGGTCCACTCCATCCTGACCGCCTACCTCCAGTCCAAGGCCGTGTTCACGGCGCTCGGCCTCGGCGTCTTCGAGGCGCTGGAGGAGCGCCCGCGCACCTTGGCCGAACTGGCCCGCGGGCTGGAGCTGGAGGAACGTCCCGCCCGTGCCCTCCTGGTCGCGCTCAAGGGCCTCGACCTGGTGCGGACCGAGAACGGGACGTACCGCAACTCCGACGAGGCGAGCCGCTACCTGGTCGCCGGGCGGCCCGAGTACATGGGCGGGTTCGCCGCGCACCAGAACACCCACTTCGGGCACTTCTCCCGCCTCGACGAGGCGGTCCGCACCAACACCTCGCTCAACCAGCGCGTCCTGAAGCAGGGCTACCGCGACCAGGGCGCCGCGGCCGGCGAGGGCCGTGAGGGCACCGGGCGGCTCATCCAGGCCATGCGGGTCAGCTCGCGTCTCCAGGCGGGCAAGCTGGCCGCCGCGGCCCCGCTGGCCGGTGTGCGCCGGGTCGTGGACCTGGGCTGCGGCTCGGGCGACTACTCGATCGCCCTGGCCACGCACCACCCGGAGCTGAAGGTCACCGCCCTCGACTACCCCGCGGTGACGGACCTGGCCCGCGCCAACGTGCGGGAGGCCGGTCTGGCGGACCGGATCGAGGTCCGGCCCGCCGACATCATGGAGGACCCCTGGCCCGAGACCGACGCGGTCCTCCTGTCCCACGTGCTCGACGGCTACGGCCCCGAGCGCGCCGCGCACCTGGTGAAGCGCATCCACGCCCATCTCCCCGACGGCGGGCTCCTGTTGGTGCACTCCCACATGCCCGCCCTGGCCACCGGGCTCTTCCCGTCGATGTTCGGGCTGATCCTCCTGGTCAACACCGAGGAGGGCGAGGTCCGCGACGTGGACGAGATCCGCGCCTGGGTGGAGGACGCCGGGTTCCGGGAGACCGGGACGCGCACCGTGTCCCTGCTCTCCGGCCTGCTCACGGCCACCAAGTAGGACGCCACGATGACGGACACCTCGGCGCCGGCCGCGCCCCCCGCCTCCCCCGCCGCGGCCCTCGCCCGCTACACGACCGCCCCCGACCCCGCTCCGCTCCTGGCCCTGAACTTCGGCTTCGCCCGGGCCAGAGCGCTCGGTACGGCCCTGGAACTGGGCGTCTTCACCGAACTGGCCCGGGGCCCGCGCACCTGCGAGGACCTCGCGGCGGCCCTCGGCTGCGACTCCCGGGCGCTGGGCGACCTGCTGGCCGTCCTCACGGAGTTCGGGCTGCTCACCGAGGACGGGCGGGAGCTGACCGAGCTGTCCCGCGCCTACCTCGTCGAGGGTGAACCGGCCTACCTGGGCGACCACTTCGCCGAGGTGCTCGGCCAGTGGGACCGCTGGAGCGCGCTGACCTCGGTCGTCCGCTCCGGCGACCGCTCCGGGGACCTCGGCGCACCGGCCTCGCGCGGCCGGCACCCGGGATTGTTCGGCGGCGGCTTCCCGATCGCCGTACGGGTCGCCTTCGCGGCGGTCGAGGCGCTGGGGCTGCGCGGGGCGGGCCGGGTGGGCCGGGTGCTGGACCTGGCCTGCGGGGGCGGTGAGTGGGGCATCGCCCTGGCCGCCGCCGATCCGCTCGCCGAGGTGACCGCGCACGACGATCCGGTGCTGCTCGGCTCCGCCCGGGCGAGGGCGGCGGAGTTCGGGGTGGCCGACAGGTTCCGGTTCGTGTCCGCCGACTTCGCCGCCCCGCCGTTCGCCGACGCCGGCTTCGACACCGTGGTGCTGGCGCACGCCGGCCGCTTCGCGGGGCCCTCGGCCACGGCCCGGCTGGTCGGGGAGTGCGCCCGGCTGCTGCGCCCAGGGGGCAGCTTGCTGCTGGCGGATGTGATGCGGCCGGAGCCGGGGCGGCCCGCGCTGAGCCGGCCGATGCTCGGGCTCAGCCTCCGGGTGAACACCGCGGACGGGGCCGTAATGGCGGCGGAAGAATACCGCGCCCTCATGGAAGAAGCCGGAGTGACGGCGAAGGAATGCGTAACGCGCGGGCTGGTGACGGCCCAGACAGGAGAAAGGCGGTAACCATGCGAGAAGTGGTCGTCACCGGGCTCGGCGTGATCAGCCCGGCGGGAATCGGGAAAGAAGCCTTCTGGGACACGGTCTCGGCGGGAAAGAGCGTCACGAAATCCCTTTCCGACATCACGAGTTCCACACTCTTCACGTCCTTCGAATTCGCCTCCGACGCGATAGCCGAGGTTCCCGGATTCGAGGATCAGATACCCTCACTGCCCCCGGAGGTCCAACGGCTGGACCGCTATGTGCAGTTCGCGGTCGCGGCGGCCTTGCAGGCCGTCCGGGACGCGGGCCTCGACGCGGGCGGCTACGACGCCGAGCGCACCGGTATCTCGCTCTCCACGGCGATCTGCGGCACACCCAGGATGGAGGAGGAGTTCCTCGCCGTCACGGACGAGGGCCGAAAGCCCATCGACCCGGCGAAGGCGGGCCGCGACCTGTATCTCGCGTCCATGTCGAACACGCCCGGGACCGTCCTGTCGGCCCTGCTCGGTGCCCAGGGGCCCTGCGTCACCCTGTCCACCGGCTGCATCGGCGGCATCGACGCGGTCGGGCACGCCTTCGAGACGATCGCCCACGGCGACGCGGACGTCATGATCGCCGGCGCCAGCGAGGCCCCCATCACCCCGGTGACCGTGGCCTCCTTCGAGATCATCAACTGCCTCTCCCGCGCCCATCGGGACCACCCCGAGGCCGCCTCCCGCCCCTACGACGCGGACCGCGACGGCTTCGTGCTCGGCGAGGGCTGCGGTGTCGTCGTACTGGAGGAGAAGGAGCACGCCCTGCGCCGCGGCGCCACCACCTACCTCGAGATCAGCGGCTTCTCGCACACCTCCAACGCCATCCACATGACCGACCTGCTGTCCGACGGCGAGGACCTGACCCGGGCCATGAAGCAGGCCGTCGAGGCGTCCGGGGTCGCCCCCGGCGAGATCGACCACGTCAGTTCGCACGGCAGCTCGACCCGGCAGAACGACACCTGCGAGACCAGCGCGCTCAAACTGGCGCTCGGCGAGCGCGCCCACGAGATCCCGGTGAACTCGGCGAAGTCCATGCTCGGCCACGCCCTGGCCGCCGCCAGCGCCATGGAGATCGTGCTGTGCGCCCTGGCGAGCCGGCACTCCTTCGTCCACCCCACGGCCAACTACGAGACCCCCGACCCCACCTGCGACCTCGACTACGTGCCGGGCACCGGCCGCCCCTGGGACGGCGAGGTCATCCTCAAGGACGCCAGCGGCTTCGCCGGGCTCCATGCGGCGATGGTCCTGCGGGCCGTGCGGGACGGGGGCCGGTCATGAGCATCGTCATCACCGGTGCCGGAGCCGTCACCCCGGCGGGCGACGGTCTCGAACCCCTGTGGAACGGCGCCCGCGAGGGCACCTCGCACCTGGCCACCATCGACCGCTTCGACGCCGGCGACTACGCCTGCCCCGTCGCCGGCCAGGCCGACTTCGACGCCGAGGCCGAACTGCCGTCCCGCTTCGTCAAGCGCACCGACCGCTTCACCCACCTCGCCGTGCACAGCGTCCGCCGCGCCCTCGCGGACGCCGGGATCGCGGTCGGCACCGACGTGGCGCCCGAGCGCACCGGCGTCATGGTGGGCAACATCCTCGGCGGCTGGGAGTTCGCCGAGCGCGAGCTGCGCAAGCTGTGGACCGACGGACCGCGCGCGGTCAGCCCGTACCAGGCCACCGCCTGGTTCCCGGCGGCCCCGCAGGGCAACATCTGCATCGACCAGGGCATCAAGGGCCCGGCCCGCACCTTCGTCGCCGACCGGGCCAGCGGCGCCTACGCGCTGATCGGCGGCGCCGAGACCCTGCTGCGCGACCGGGCCGACGTCGTCCTCGCGGGCGGCGTGGAGGCGCCGCTGTCGCCGTACGGCTGGCTGTGCCTGGAGACCAGCGGGCTCGTCGCCAAGGCCCGCGGCTCCCTCGCCCCGCACGAGCTGTACCGGCCCTTCGACGCCGGGCACGGCGGCAGCGTCTTCGCCGAGGGCTCGGTGTTCCTGGTGCTGGAGCGGCGCGAGCACGCCGAGCGGCGCGGCGCCCGCATCCTCGGCGAACTCGCCGGCTGGGGCGTCAGCACCGACGGCTACATGCCGTACTACACGGTCGAACCGACCGGCCAGGTGCTGGGCCGCGCCATGCGCACCGCCACCGAGCGCGCCGGGATCACCGGCGGCGACCTGGGCGCGGTCTTCGCGCACGGCTCCGGCATCCCCTTCGAGGACGTGACGGAGGGCTACGCACTGCACGAGGCGTTCGGCGAGAACGCGGCCCGACTCCCGGTCACCGCACCCAAGTCCGGATTCGGGCACCTGCTCGGCGCGGCGGCCCCGGCCGACGCGGTCCTCGCCCTGCGCGCCATGGCGGCGGGCTCGGTGCCGCCCACGGTGAACCTCGACCGCCAGGCGCCGGGCATCGACCTGGACCTCGTGCGCGGCGCGGCACGGCCGGTCCCGGAGTGGGAGCACACGCTGGTCGTGTCCCGAGGTCTTGGGGGTGTGAACGCGTGTCTGCTGCTGAGGCGTTGATCGCGGAAGCCCTCCGGGACGTCCCCGCGGCGGTCCGCGGTATCGGCATCGACGTCGTGGACGTACAACGACTGCGGGCGATGCTCGAACGCCGCGGACAGCCCCTGTACGACCGGCTGTTCACACCCGCCGAACAGGCCCTGTGCGAGGGCGGCTCGCCGCGCCACCGGGCGTACCGCCTGGCCGGCCGGATCGCGGCCAAGGAGGCCGTCCGCAAGACGCTCGGCGGACACGGCCTGGGCTGCGGCTGGCGGGACATCGAGATCGGCCGCGCGGTGTCCGGGCAGCCGGTGCCGCGGGTGTCCGGGCGGGCCGAGGAGGCGTTCCGGCGGGCCTCGTTCACCGGACTGCACCTGAGCATCACGCACGAGGCGGGGCTCGCGGTGGCGATCGCCCTCGCCGTCTAGACGAAACCGCAGGAACCACGGAAAGCACACGAACCAGGAGAGGGAAGCGATGGACGTACGAGAGCAGGTGGTCGCCGTCATGCGCGGCGTCGGATTCGACGGGGACGAACTGGAGGACGGCCGGCGGCTGGCCGAGGACCTCGACATCGACTCGACCGAGCTGGTGGAGATCGTCGTCGCCCTGGAGCAGCACTTCGGGATCGGTATCGACGCCGATGCCGAGGGCGGGTTCACCACGGTGGGCGACCTGGTGGCGTGTGTCGGGCGGCTGCTGTCCGTCGGCACCGGCGCGCGGAGGTGACGGGATGCCGTGGATCGAGAACAGCATCGTGATCGGGGCCGACGCCCGGCTCGTCTTCGACGTCACCAACGACATCGCCCGCTGGTCGGAGATCTTCGACGAGTACAGCGACGCCAAGGTCCTCTCCGAGGAACGCGAGGGCCGCTGGACGGAGATCGTGTTCGAGCTGACCAACGCGGAGGGGGCGAGCTGGCGCTCGTGGCGGATCATGGACCACCGCGAGCTCGTCGTGGTCGCCGAACGCCGCGACCCCCTCTACCCGTTCGGCTACATGCACCTGAGGTGGAGCTACCGGGCGGTCCCCGAGGGGACGCGGATGACCTGGACCCAGGACTTCGAGCTCGACGAGAAGTTCGACGTCCCGCTCGCCACCGTCCTGGAGCGGATGAACACCCACACGCGGCAGAACCAGGCCGGGATCAAGAAGAAGATCGAGTCGGGGGCCGTGGGGCCGTGACCCGACCCCCGTCCCCGGCGCGCATCGCCGTCACCGGGTCCATCGCGATGGACCACCTCATGTCCTTCCCGGGCCGGTTCGCCGAGCAGCTCGTCGCCGACCACCTGCACAGCGTCTCCCTGTCGTTCCTCTGCGACCGGCTGGAGATACGGCGTGGCGGCGTCGCGGCCAACATCGCGTACGGCCTCGGGCGGCTCGGGATGGCCCCGGTGCTGGTCGGCGCGGCCGGGGCCGACTTCCCCGACTACCAGGTGTGGCTCAAGCAGCACGGCGTCGACACCGACTCCGTACTGGTCGTGCCGGGCGAGCACACGGCACGGTTCGTGTGCACGACCGACGCGGACCACAACCAGATCGCCACGTTCCACGCCGGCGCGATGCGGGCGGCGTACACCATCGCCCTGCGGGACGTGCGCCAACGCGTCGGGGAGCTCGGCCTGGTGGTGGTGTCGCCGAACGACCCGGCGGCGATGCTGCGGCACACCGAGGAGTGCCGCGGCGCCGGACTGCCCTTCGTCGCCGACCCCTCCCAGCAGCTCGCCCGCATGGACCGGGCAGACGTCCGGTTCCTGCTGGGGGAGGCCCGCTGGCTGTTCACCAACGAGTACGAGGCCGCGCTGCTCCAGGAGTGCACCGGCTGGGGCGCCGCGAGCGTCCTGGACCGGGTCGGCACCTGGGTGCCCACGCTCGGCGCGGGCGGCGTACGCCTGCAACGCGCCGGCCACGAAAGCGTCGTCGTGCCCGCCGTGCCGGGCGTCGCGGTGACCGACCCCACGGGCGCGGGAGACGCGCTGCGGGCGGGCATGCTGGCCGCCCTCGCGCTCGACGTACCGGTCGAGGCGGCGGCCCGGCTGGGCTGCGCCCTCGCGTCCTTCGCCCTGGAGTCGATCGGCACGCAGACGTATGCGCCGGGCGCGCGGGCGGTGGCGGGGCGGGTGCGGGAGGCCTACGGCGAGCGAGTGATGTCGACGCTGGCCGAGGTGCCGGCGCTGGCCACGGTGTGCGCGCCGTCGGCGCGGAGGCTTCTGTGAAGCGCCGGCGCGGACATGTGCCTGTGAGCCCGGTGCGTGCGGAGGGGCGTGTGAACAGGGGCCGCGGGGAGGAAGCCGTGAATCAGGGGCGCGGGTATGGGCCTGTGAACCCAGTGCACGTGGAGGGGCCTGTGAACAGGGGCCGCGGGGAGGAGGCCGTGAATCAGGGGCGCGGGTATGGGGCTGTGAACCCAGTGCACGCGGAGGGCTCCGTGAACCCGGTACGCGGGCAAGGCCCCGCGAGCCCAGTGCGCGCGGCCGGCCCCGTGTACAAGGGCCACAGTGAGGATTCCGTGAGCCGAGGGCGCGGGGAGGAGCCTGTGAACCGCGTACACGGCGACGAGCCCGTGAACCGCCGTCGCCGTATACGCCCCGGTCCGCTCCTGATCCCGGTGACCGTCGCCGGGATCGTGCCCACGGTGCTGGGGTTGTGGCTGCCCGGCCCGCAACTGCCCCTGTTCCGCGCGCTGTCGCTGCCGATCGGGGTCCTCCTCGTCCTGCTGGGCGCCTGGATGACCGTGGACGCCGTGGACCGCGTCTATCTGCGCCAGCCCACGCCCCTCGGCGACCGGCCGCCCGAACACCTCGTGCGCTCCGGCTGGTACGGCGTGATCAGGAACCCCATGGCCGCCGGGATGACCCTCGTCCTGGCCGCCGAGACCCTGCTGTGGTCCGCGCCGGTCATCGCCCTGTGGGCCGCGTTCGTACTGGCCGTCTCCTGGACGACCGCCCGCCGGATCGAGGAGCCGGGACTGTCCGAGACCTTCGGTGCCGAGTACGCCGCCTACCGGCGCGCCGTGCCCGCGTGGATACCCGGCACCAGGGCGGGCACGGGGCGCCGGGCCGTCCGCCGCCGGCGGAACGCGCGCGAAGAGCAGCAGTCGCGACCGACCGGGGACCAGCAGCCGGGACCGACCGGAGAGCAGCAGTCGCGACCGACCGGGGACCAGCAGCCGGGACCGACCGGAGAGCAGCAGTCGCGACCGACCGGGGACCAGCAGCCGGGACCGACCGGAGAGCAGCAGCCGGGACCGACCGGGGACCAGCAGCCGGGACCGACCGGAGAGCAGCAGCCGGGACCGACCAAGGAGTAGCCCGTGTTCGTCGATCTGAGCATCCCCGTCAGCCGCCGCGCCCCCGGCGTCGAGTTCGAGCAGTGGCTCCACCGGGACGGGATCCGCCACCTCTCCCGCAGGATCAGGGCGTTGCCCGGTGACAGCCGCCGGGACCGTTTCGTCAACCACCTGCGCTGGCTCACCGGCAGCCGCCGCCTGCGCGAACAGGACCTGCCCGACGGCTGCTTCATGTCGAACGAGTTCTACCGGATGTCCGTCCACCAGGGCACCCACGTCGACGCGCCCTTCCACTACGGCCCGGAGTGCGAGGGACGCCCCGCGAAGAAGGTCATGGACCTGCCCCTGGAGTGGTTCCACGGCCACGGCGTCGTCCTCGACGTGCGCGGCTGCGGCGGCCGGGTGACGGCGGCCGACGTCAAGGAGGCGCTGCGCACGGCCGGTCGGGAGGTCGGACCCGGCTGGGTGGCGCTGTTCCGCACCGACGCCGATCTGCGGCTCGGCACCCCGGCGTACTACACCGAGTCCACGGCGATCACTCCCGAGGCCGTCGACCTCCTCCTGGACCTCGGCGTCAAGGTACTCGGCACGGACTGCTGGAGCTTCGACGGGCCGGCCCGCCGGATGGTCGAGGACTTCTTCGCCACGGGCGACTCCGGTGCGCTCTGGCCCACCCATCTGCACGGCAGGCGACGGGAGTTCATCCAGATCGAGGGCCTGGCCAGGCTGCGGACCCTCCCCGACGGCCCGTTCACGTTCATGGCGTTCCCGATCGCCCTCGCCGACGCGGGCGCGGCCTGGTGCCGGGCGGTGGCGCGCACGGGGCCCACAGACCCCGCCCCCAGGTGAAGGGCCCCCACCATGGCTTACGACCCCTCCGTCCCCGACCCCTCCGACCCCGCCGTCCCCGACCCCTCCGTCCCTAACGCCCCCCGCACCACCCACCTGCTCACCCTCTCCGCAGCCACCCCGGACGCCCTGACCGCCACCGCCCGCGACACCGCCGCCCACCTCGCCACGCTCGGCGACGCCTCCCCCGCCCCGCTGTGCTCCAGGGCCGCCGGAGGGCCGCATTCCGGCCACCGGCTCGGCGTGGTGGGCCGTACGGCGGGCGAGTTGGCCGACCGGATCGGTGCCCACCTGGCGGGCGAGCCGGTCCGGGAGGTCTTCGCGGGCCACGCCGCCCCGGCCCGTCGGCCGCCCGTCGCCTTCCTCTTCAGCGGCCAGGGAGCGCAGTACGCCGGCATGGCCCAGGGCCTCCACCGCACGGAACCGGTGTTCAGAGACGCCTTCGACCGGTGCGCGGAGGCCGCCCGGCCCTTCGTCGCCGTCCCCCTCCAGGAGCTGCTCGACCCGGGCGCCGGGCCGTCCGTGGTGTACCGGCTCGCCCACGCGGCCCTCGGCACGTTCTGCGTCGACATCGCCCTCGCCGAGCTGTGGCGCAGCTGGGGCATCGAACCCGCGGCGGTGCTCGGCTTCAGCTCGGGCGAGTACGCCGCCGCCTGCTGGGCGGGGATCCTCGCCCCGGAGGACGCGGTGCGGCTGCTCGGTACGCAGGTCACGCTGGCCGAGCGGGTCACCGACGGCGCGATGGCGGTCGTCGCCCTGGGGGAGGAGGCCGCGCTCCGACTCCTCGCGGAGACCGAGCCGTCGGTGGGCCTCGCGGCGGTCATCTCCCCGGGCGAGGTGTCCCTGTCGGGCCGGGCCACGGCGCTGGCCCGGATCGTGGACCGGCTCACGGCCTCCGGCATCCGGACCAGCAGCCTGCCGGTGTCGTCGGGCCTGCACTCACCGCTGCAGGAACCCGCGCTCGCCGAACTGCGCGCCGTGGCCGCCACGATCCCCACGTGGCCGCCCCGCATCCCCTTCGTCTCCACGGTCACCGGCACCGGGGTCACCGGCGCGCTCGCCCCCGAGCACTGGTGCCGGCATCTGCGCGGCCCGGTGCGGTTCCTGGACGCGGTCCGCGCCCTCGATGAACTCGGCGTACGCGCCCACGTGGAGGTCGGCCCGGGCCGGGCGCTGGTCGGCCTCGGGGCGCGCTGCCTGCCCGGCGAGTCACGCATGTGGCTGGCCTCGATCGGCCGGAGCACCGACGGCACGGCTCCCATGCTCATGGCGCTGGGGCGGCTGCACACGGCGGGGGTGCCGGTGAGCTGGAACCGCGTGTACCCCGGGTCCCGTTCCGCCGTATAACCGTCTCCGAGCGGCCTCGAGCAGCCCCGGAGTCGTCCCTATACTGGGCGCAATGGTTGAAGAAGATATCGCCCGGTCCACTCCGGGCCGCCCCCGCAGTGCGGAAGTGTCCAGAGGAATCAATCTGGCCGCTCTCGCCCTGCTGCGGGAACGCGGCCCGCAGGGTGTCACGGTGGAGGCGGTGGCCCAGTATTCGGGCTCGGCGAAGACGACCATCTACCGCCGGTACAAGAACCGTTATGAACTTCTTCGGTCCTCGCTCGCTTTCGTCGAGGACATCCCGGAACCGTCCCCCGGACTTCCGGTGCGTGAGCGGCTCATCTATTTGCTCAAGCAATTCCGATACGGTCTCGAAGAGGTCGTCGGGCTCCGGGCCCTGGTCGCCCTGCTGCACGGCGACGAGGACCCGGAGTTCACCCAGGTCTTCCGCGAGACCATCCTCGGGCCCCGCCTGGAGGTCATCTTCAGGACCCTTGAGTCCGGCGTGGAGGCCGGCGAGCTGAGGGCGGACGCCGACTACGAGACGGTCGTCAGCATGCTGGCCGGCTCCTTCATCGCCCGGTTCGCCGTACGGGGCGCGCCGCCGCCCGCCGACTGGGCGGAGTCGGTGGTCGACACGATCTGGCCGGCGATCCGGGCCGCCTGAGACCTCGGAGTCAGGACACGTGCTCCGGCCGCAGCCCCACCCCGATGAACTGTGCCGTCCACCGGTTCAGGAACGGGAAGCGCCGCACCAGCCGCGCCGCGAACGGCCGCTCCACCACCGACCGCCGGTCCTTCGGATACAGGTCCGCCAGCATGTGCACCTGCGCCAACTGCACGGCCCACACCGGAAGTTCACGCCGCCGCTGCACCCGGCGCAGCTCGTGCGGTGTCGGCGTACGTCCCGTGCGCAGCACCGGTCCGAGCATCCGGGCGGCGGCCACCGCGTCCTGCACGGCGAGGTTGATGCCGACCCCGCCGGCCGGTGACATGGCGTGCGCGGCGTCTCCGACGCACAGCAGGCCGGGCCGGTGCCAGGTGCGCAGCCGGTCGACCCGGACGCCGAGCAGCTTCACGTCGTCCCAGTCGTGGATCTCCCGTTCGACGCGCTCGGCGAAGGGCGGGTGCACGGAGGAGACGTCGGTCCGGAGGCGGCCCAGGCCCTCCGCGCGTACGGCGTCGTACTGGCCCTGCGGAATGACGTACGCGACCTGCCAGTAGGCGCCGCGGTCGATGGTGATCAGCACGAAGCCCGCCCCGGTGTGCAGGAAGCTCATGGTCTCGCCGGGTTCGCGGGCGAGCCGGAACCACAGCACGTCCATGGGGGCCGCACTGGCCGACACGGTGAGCCCGGCGGCCTTGCGCATGGCCGAATGGCGGCCGTCGGCGGCGATCACGAGGTCGGCTCGGATCTCCAGCGGGCCCTCCGGGGTGTCCGCGCGCACCCCGCGTACCTGGTCGCCCTCCCGGATCACGGTGGTCGCCTCGGCCTTCTGCATCAGGGTGAAGCCGGGCAGTTCGCCGGCCTTGCGGGCCAGGAAGTCGAGGACGTCCCACTGCGGCATGAAGGCGATGTACGGGAAGCGGCCGCGGATCTTGGAGAAGTCGGCGAACGTGGTGGGTCCGGCGGGGGTCCGCACGGTGATGTCGGTGACCTTGGTGTGCGGGATCCGCAGGAACTCGTCCAGCAGCCCGAGTTCGTCGATGACCTGGAGGGTCGAGGGGTGGACGGTGTCACCGCGGAAGTCCCGCAGGAAGTCGCCGTGTTTCTCGAGGACGGTCACCCGCACGCCCTGCCGGGCGAGCAGCAGTCCGGCCATCATGCCGGCGGGGCCGCCGCCGACGACACAGCACTGGGCGGTCTCGGTCTTCATGGATCGCTCCTGGGGTGGGTGCGGATCGGGTGCGGGCCGGTCAGTGTCCGGCCGCGATCGGCAGGGGCTCGCCGTCGGGCGCGGTCGTGGCGAGGTCGCGGCTGCGAATGAGCGGGATCACGGCGAGCGCGCCCACGAAGGCCACCACCGCCGCCACGGTCAGGATCGAGTTCAGTCCGTCGACGAACGCGGAGTGCGCCGCGTCGGTGAAGATCCCCCGCTGCTGCGGCGGGAGTTCCGCGAGGGCGGGACCGATCTGCCCGGAGGAGACGGCATGGCCCAGCTCGCCCGCCCGTTCCTGGAGCGGGGTGCCCGCGAGCGCCTCGTGCACCGCGTCGCGCACCCGGTCGGCGAAGACCGCGCCCAGGGAGGCGATGCCGACGGCGATCCCCAGCGACCGGCAGGTGTTGCTCAGCCCGGAGGCGACCCCGACCCGGGCCGGTTCCACCGCGCCCATCGCGGCGGCGACCACGTTCGGGTTGACCAGGCCGACGCCGAGGCCGGTGACCAACTGCCCGGCGAGGAGGGCGGTCCAGTCGTCGGACGCGTCGAGCCCGCCCATGAGCAGCAGGCCGGCACCGATGCAGGCGAGCCCCGCGGAGACCAGCCAGCGGGCCGGCAGCACCGTGCCCAGCCGGGCCGCGATCGCCGAGGCCGCGAAGATGGAGAGGGTCAGCGGCAGCAGTCGTAGCCCGGCCGCCAGCGGTTCGTGACCGAGGACCGTCTGCAGATACAGCGTCAGATAGAGCAACAGCGCGAACGCCGTGGAGCTCATCGCCAGTACGCCGACGGCGGCACCCGTGGTGGTGAGCTTCCGGAACAGGGCGCCGGGGAGCATGGGGTCGCGCCGGGCGCGCTCGACCAGGACGAACGCGGCCAGCGACACGGCGGACAGGACGAAGCCGCTCACCACCTGGGTGCTGCTCCAGCCCTCCTCGTTGGCGCGCAGCAGGGCGAACGACAGGGCGCCGAGCGCGGTGCCGAAGGTGAGGAAGCCGGGCCAGTCGATCCGCCCGGCGCTCTCGGCCCGGGACTCGGCGACGCGCAGTGCGGTGGCGAGCAGGGCGAGGACGCCCACGGGCAGGTTGACCAGGAAGATCCACCGCCAGCCGGTGGCCTCGACCAGGACACCGCCCGCGAGCGGCCCGACCGCGAGTGCGGCGCCGCTGACGGCACCCCAGACCGCGAGGGCCACATGCCGGTCGCGGTGGTCGGGGTACGCCGCGGCGAGCAGCGCCAGCGAGGTCGCCAGCAGGGCGGCGCCGCCCACTCCTTGCAGCACCCTGGCCGCGATGAGCGTGAGCGGGTCCTGTGCGATCCCGCAGAGCAGGGAGGCGAGCGTGAAGATCCCCATGCCCCAGGAGAAGACGGCCCGTCGGCCGAACCGGTCGGCGAGGGAGCCGGCGGTGAGCAGGGCGGCGGACAGCGCCACGGCGTAGGCCGCGACCACCCATTGCAGGTCCGTGAGTGTGGCGTCCAGGGCCTCCTCGATGTCGGGCAGTGCGATGTTCACGATCGTGACGTCGAGCAGCAGCATGAAGCTGCCCACGGACACCACGGTCAGCGTCCACCACCGGTTGGGCGCCATGCCCCCTCCTCCGGTCGTTCATATGCGAACCATTCAAATACGCTACGAGGAGCGTATCGTATTTGCCCAGGAGGGGGCCAGGTGCACCGAAACGGCAGGTCGGACAGGTGGGTCAGGGCTCGGCGACCGGTTGCGGATCCAGGGAGCGCTTGGCGTACAGCGCTGTCTGCACGCGGTTCTGGGTGCCGAGCTTGGCGTAGATACGGCTGAGGTAGTTGCGGACCGTCTTCGGGCTGATGCCCAGACGCTTGGCTATGCGGTGTGTCGCCTGCTCGTCGGCCACCAGGAACAGGATCTGCCGCTCGCGCTCGGTGAGCTGGGACAGCGGTGAACCGCCGTCCGCCGGACGCCCGGACAGCAGCTCCAGGACCTGACCGGCCGCGACGGTGGACAGCGCGGCGCCCTCGCGGTGCACGGTGAGCAGCGTGTCGCGCAGTTCGTCCGCGCCGATGTTCCGGGAGAGGTAGGCGTTGGCGCCGGCGGCGAACGCCGCGCGCATGTAGACCGGTTGCTGGTTGGTGGCGAGGACGACGATCCGTACGTGCTGGAAGTCCCGGCGGATCGCCCGGGCGACCTGCGCCCCGTCGGACCCGGCGGGACACAGGCCCATGACGACGACATGCGGCCGCTCCCGGCGTACCTCCTGCAAGGCCGACATCCCGTCGCGGGCGACGGAGACCACGGAGAACTCGGAGAAGCCCTCCAGTAACTTCCGGAACCCTTCGGCCACTAGGCGCTCGCTGTCCACGAGCAGGACTCGAATCGATGACATGCGATCCCTTCGTTCGCGTCAAACATTCGCGTGCGTGAAGAGAGTGCGCGGGTGCAGCGGTGGTGCCCCCGTTGATGGCCCGACTTCCTTCGCCGGTGAATTAGTGGGCCGCTGTCAGTCGATGCTACACGTACTCGCTGGTTCGTTTCGGTCAGAATTGGGAGGATCATCCCGACCGTAACGACGGACGTTTATCCGCTGTTCCGCAGATCGGCCGCGCGGGCACGGAAATTCCCCCACGACCTGGCAGTTCTCCCTGTGGGACACGAATCCGGACTTTATTGTTCCGCTCTGTTTGTTCGGTCCGCCGTCAATTTGTCGATGCGCCGAAAATGCTTAACGTGCACTGTTTGTAGCAGTGCGGGCGTGACCGGCCGAATATCGCTCTTGCCGTCATCAGTCCCCTGCGCATCAATGAAACCAGTAGTTCTGATGGTCCGTCAGATTCGTGGAGATTACGGAAAGGGAGCCGGACCCCCATGAGAGGCAAGCGCAAGCGCACAGGAACAGGTGCGGCAGTCCTGGTCGGAGCCCTCGCGCTCACCGGCCTCGCCCTCGCACCCACGGCGGTGGCCGTCACCCCGGACACCGCCACCATCACCGCCGACTGCGGCACCTTCGGCGGCGGCGAGGCCACCCTGACGGCGACGCAGGACGGCACCGCCGCCACCATCACCGTCACGTCCTCGGCGATCACCGCGCCGATCGCCCTCGGGCAGGACTCGATCAGCTCCACCCTCACCCTGGTGAACACCGCGGGCGGCACCACCGCCTTCACCGGCACGAAGAACCCGGCCATGGCGGCCGGCGACCCCGTCACGGTCGGCCCGCTCGACGGCACCGTGGCCTCCGGCGACACCTTGGAGGCCTTCGGCGGGTCCCTCCAGATGACGGTCCTCGGGATCACCATCACCTGCACGGCGGCCGGCCCGCAGTCGCCGGGTCCGTTCGTGTTCGACTGAGCCGCGCGCGAACGCGGCCCCCTGCCTACAGCGCGTCGGGGCCGCGCTCGCCCGTCCGTACCCGTACGACCGTCTCCACCGGGAGCGCCCACACCTTCCCGTCGCCGATCTTCCCCGTCTGCGCCGCCTTGACGATCGCGTCGATCACGGCGTCCGAGTCCGCGTCCTCGACGACGACCTCGATGCGCACCTTGGGGACCAGGTCGATCTGGTACTCGGCGCCGCGGTACACCTCGGTGTGGCCGCGCTGACGGCCGTAGCCACTGGCCTCGGTCACGGTCAGACCGTGCACGCCGAGCTCCAGGAGGGCGGTCTTGACCTCGTCGAGGCGGTACGGCTTGACGATCGCGGTGATGAGCTTCATGCCTGGGACTTGACCTTCCGAGGGGAGGGGACGGAGGCGGTGACCGGGGCGGCGTGGCCCGGGACGCCGTGATCGTATGCGGTCTCGGCATGGACCGTAAGGTCCGCACCGGTCTGCTCCCGCTCCTCGCTCGCGCGCGGCCGGCGGTGAGGAGTCCGGCGGTGACGAGTGCGGGCGGACGCTTGTGCGGCGGGGCGCTGTGGATCAGGGAGAATGGGCCGCATGAGCGTTCGCAGCCAGTCATCCGAGCCGTCGGAATCGTCGGAGACCGCCCACCGCGCGGGCTTCGCCTGTTTCGTGGGCCGCCCCAACGCGGGCAAGTCCACCCTCACGAACGCTCTGGTCGGGCAGAAGGTGGCGATCACCGCCAACCAGCCGCAGACGACGCGGCACACGGTACGGGGGATCGTGCACCGGCCCGACGCCCAGCTGATCCTGGTGGACACCCCCGGGCTGCACAAGCCGCGCACGCTGCTGGGCGAGCGGCTGAACGACATCGTCCGTACGACCTGGGCCGAGGTCGACGTGATCGGCTTCTGTCTGCCGGCGAACGAGAAGCTCGGTCCCGGTGACCGCTTCATCGCGAAGGAACTGGCGGCCATCAAGAAGACGCCGAAGATCGCGATCGTCACGAAGACCGACCTCGTCGACGGCAAGACGCTGGCCGAGCAGCTCATCGCGATCGACCAGCTCGGGCGGGAGCTGGGGTTCGAGTGGGCGGAGATCGTGCCGGTGTCGGCGGTCGCGGACACGCAGGTGGGTCTGCTGGCCGATCTGATCGTCCCGCTTCTGCCGGAGGGCCCGGCCCTCTACCCCGAAGGCGACCTCACCGACGAGCCCGAGCAGGTCATGATCGCGGAGTTGATCCGTGAAGCCGCGTTGGAGGGTGTGCGGGACGAGCTTCCCCACTCCATCGCTGTCGTGGTGGAGGAGATGCTCCCGCGCGAGGACCGTCCCGCCGACAGGCCCCTCCTCGACATCCACGCGTTCGTGTACATCGAGCGGCCCAGTCAGAAGGGGATCATCATCGGTCCCAAGGGCAAGCGGTTGAAGGAGGTCGGCATCAAGTCGCGCAAGCAGATCGAGGCGCTGCTGGGTACGCCGGTGTTCCTCGACCTCCATGTGAAGGTCGCCAAGGACTGGCAACGGGACCCCCGGCAACTACGCAAGCTCGGCTTCTGAGCCGCCCCTCTTAGCGCGCCCCCAGGGGGCTCAGCGTAGGGAGCGGAGCAGGTTTGCGAACCAGGTGTACGACGCCTTCGGGGTTCTGGTCAGCGTCTCGTAATCCACGTGGACCAGGCCGAAACGCCGTGCGTAGCCTTCCGCCCACTCGAAGTTGTCGAGCAGGGACCAGACGAAGTAGCCGCGGACGTCCACGCCCGCATCGACGGCGTTGTGCAGCGCGCGGATGTGGCCGTCCAGGTAGGTGATACGGGGCTGGTCGTCGATGCCGTCGTACGAGCAGCCGTTCTCGGTGATGACGATCGGGGGGAGTCGGTCGCCGTAGCGGTCCCGGAAGCCGGTGAGGAGTTCGGTCAGGGCCTCGGGGACCACCGGCCAGCCGAAGTCGGTCACGGGGACGTTCTCGATCTCGCGGACGGAGAAGGGGAGTTCCGCCGGGATCGTCAGGCCGCCGAACTCGATGTCCTCGCCCTGCGGGGCGCCCACGCGGGTCGGGGCGTAGTAGTTGACGCCGTACCAGTCCAGCGGCTCTCCGATGACCTTCAGGTCGGCCGCCACGTCGCCCGGCATCAACTCGCCCAGGCCCTCCGGGTATTCGCCGAGCAGCACCGGGTCCGCGAACAGGCGGTTGAGGAGGAGGTCGTAGAAGGCGGCCGCCTCCAGGTCCGCGGGGTCCTGCGACGCCGGCCACGTCGGGCCGTGGGAGTTGGCGATGCCGATGTCGGTCGCGCCGGACGCGCGCAGGGCCCGTACCGCCAGACCGTGGGCCAGGAGCTGGTGGTGGGCGGCCGGGAGCGCGTCGAACATCAGCTGCTTGCCGGGGGCGTGGGCGCCCAGCGCGTGCCCGAAGAGGGTGTGTTCGGCGGGTTCGTTGATCGTGATCCACTTCTGCACGCGGTCGCCGAGACGGTCGGCCACGAGCGACACGTACTCCGCGAAGTGCGAGGCCGTGTCCCGCTCCAGCCAGTCGAGTGACACCGGCAGGTCCCAGTGGAAGAGGGTCGGGACCGGGCGGATGTCCGCCGCGCACAGCTCGTCGACCAGACGGTCGTAGAAGTCCAGGCCGCCCGCCGCACGCACCCGCGGCCAGGAGATCGAGAAGCGGTACGCGTCCACGCCCAGGCCGGCCAGCAGGGCCACGTCCTCGCGGTAGCGGTGGTAGTGGTCGCAGGCCACCGCTGCCGTGGAGCCGTCCTTCACCTTTCCCGGCTCGGCCGAGAAGGTGTCCCAGACGGACGGCTCGCGCGCGTCCACCGCCCCCTCGATCTGATGGGCCGAGGTCGAGACGCCCCACAGGAAGCCGTCGGGGAACGCCGGGAACTGGGGTATCGGGTTCGTCGCCATGCGCCGGATCATCCGTACTCGCGGGTAGGGAAGTCAACGGACAGGCGTGAACAACGAGTTACGCGCCCTCCTCAAAGAAACGACCTACGCGCCTTCCTTGAGCACCTTCGAGATCAGCTTCCGCTGCTCCTCCGTCAGCCGGGGGTCCGAGCAGTACACGGTCTTCCCGTCCACGGTGATCTGGTAGCTGAAGCCGTCCGGCACCCCGACCGGTGGCGTACCCCGGCCGGCGGCCACCGCCTTCTCGGCCAGGGCGTGCCATTCGTGGGCATCGGTCCGGCCCGAGGTGCTCACCTCGGCGTGCCGCTCGATGCCCGCGAAACCGCCCGTGCGCCTCACCTGAATACGCATGGTCCCTGTCTAGTACGGAGTCAGAGAATGCGCACCCCGACCTGCTCCCACGCCTTCTCCACGGCCTGGAGTTCCTCACCGCCGTCGCCGAACCGCTCCCGCGCTGCCTTCACGGTGAGCTTCGCGAAGTCGCCGAAGAACGCGCGCTCCGACAGTTCGCCGCCGGACAGTGCGTCGTACCAGATCTGGCCCGCCTTCTCCCAGGCGTGGCCGCCGAGTGCGGTGGCGGCCAGGTAGAACGCGTGGTTGGGGATGCCGGAGTTGATGTGGACGCCGCCGTTGTCGCGGCCGGTGCGGACGTAGTCGTCCATGGTCGCGGGCTGCGGGTCCTTGCCGAGGACGTCGTCGTCGTACGCGGTGCCCGGTTCCTTCATGGAGCGCAGGGCCTTGCCGGTGACGCTCGGGGCGAGCAGGCCCGCGCCGATCAGCCAGTCGGCCTCGGCGGCGGTCTGGCCGAGCGTGTACTGCTTGATGAGCGAGCCGAAGACGTCGGACATCGACTCGTTGAGGGCGCCCGGCTGGCCGAAGTAGGTGAGGTTCGCGGTGTACTGCGTGACGCCGTGGGCCAGCTCGTGGCCGATGACGTCGATCGGGATGGTGAAGTCGAGGAAGATCTCGCCGTCGCCGTCGCCGAACACCATCTGCTCGCCGTTCCAGAAGGCGTTGCCGTAGTTCTCGTCGTAGTGGACGGTGGCGTCCAGGGGCAGGCCGTCACCGTCGATCGAGTGCCGGCCGTAGGCCTGGAGGAAGAGCTCGAAGGTGGCGCCGAGGCCGGAGTAGGCGCGGTTGGCCGTGGCGTCCCGGCCGGGCTCCGAGCCCTCCGCGCGCACCTTGGTGCCGGGCAGGCCGGTCTTGTGCTCGGCGTCGTAGATGGTGCGCAGCGGCTGGTCCGACGGTGCCTTCGCCGTCGGGGCGGCCGCGAGACGGAACTCGGTGGTCACGCGGCGCCTGGCGCGCAGCTCGCTGTCGCGCATCAGGGTGCGCTGGGCGGGACCGGACAGTGCGGGGTCGTCGTTCCGGGCCAGCTTGTCGAGGACATGCGGCGGTACGACAGTGCAGAAGACGGGCTCGAAGCATCCGTTCGTCGTCATGCCCGGCACCCTTGCACTGAGTTATGACGCTGTCACTACTCGCAACCTTGATTGGTGAAATGTGGGGACAGGAAGCCTCACTCTCCGTGGTCGAGTGGTATGGCGCACTTTTTGTCCCATTGATCCCCGGGGTCCCGCATACTGATACAGGCCCGCGCGACAGGCGTGGCTCGGCTAGGCTACGGAGCATCATGCGATTCGGGCTGCTTCTCCTTAGCTGCCGCGGCGAGGGCCTGTAACCGAGGCCGACCCCCTCCCCGCGGAGTTTTGGCGTTGCGCCGTCGGCCGTCCTTCAGGACCCGCCTTCGAGGAGCCCCCGCATCATGGCGAACCGCCAGCAGCCCAGTTCCATGCCGATCCACAAGTACGGCCGGTACGAGCAGGTCGACATCCCGGACCGCACCTGGCCGGACAACCGGATCACCGTCGCCCCCCGCTGGCTCTCCACGGACCTGCGCGACGGCAACCAGGCCCTGATCGACCCGATGTCGCCCGAGCGCAAGCGCCGGATGTTCGACCAGCTGGTCAAGATGGGCTACAAGGAGATCGAGGTCGGCTTCCCGGCCTCCGGCCAGACCGACTTCGACTTCGTGCGCTCCATCGTCGAGGAGCCCGGCGCCATCCCCGACGACGTCACCATCTCCGTACTGACCCAGGCCCGCGAGGACCTGATCGAGCGGACCGTGGAGTCGCTGAAGGGCGCCAAGCGCGCCACCGTGCACCTGTACAACGCCACCGCGCCGGTCTTCCGCCGGGTGGTCTTCCGCGGCTCCAAGGACGACATCAAGCAGATCGCCGTCGACGGCACCCGCCTGGTGATGGAGTACGCCGAGAAACTGCTGGGCCCGGAGACGGAGTTCGGCTACCAGTACAGCCCGGAGATCTTCACCGACACCGAGCTGGACTTCGCGCTGGAGGTCTGCGAGGCGGTGATGGACGTCTACCAGCCCGGTCCGGGCCGCGAGATCATCCTCAACCTGCCCGCCACGGTGGAGCGTTCGACCCCGTCGACGCACGCGGACCGCTTCGAGTGGATGAGCCGCAACATCTCCCGCCGCGAGCACGTCGTCATCTCCGTCCACCCGCACAACGACCGCGGAACCGCCGTCGCCGCCGCCGAACTGGCGCTGATGGCCGGCGCCGACCGCGTCGAGGGCTGTCTGTTCGGGCAGGGCGAGCGCACCGGCAACGTCGACCTGGTCACCCTGGGCATGAACCTGTTCTCCCAGGGCGTCGACCCGCAGATCGACTTCTCCGACATCGACGAGATCCGTCGCACGTGGGAGTACTGCAACCAGATGGAGGTCCACCCGCGCCACCCGTACGTGGGCGACCTGGTCTACACGTCCTTCTCCGGCTCCCACCAGGACGCCATCAAGAAGGGCTTCGACGCCATGGAGGCCGACGCGGCCGCCAAGGGCGTCACCGTCGACGACATCGAGTGGGCCGTGCCGTACCTGCCGATCGACCCGAAGGACGTCGGCCGCTCCTACGAGGCGGTCATCCGGGTCAACTCGCAGTCCGGCAAGGGCGGAATCGCGTACGTCCTGAAGAACGACCACAAGCTGGACCTGCCACGCCGGATGCAGATCGAGTTCTCGAAGATCATCCAGGCGAAGACGGACGCCGAGGGCGGCGAGGTCACCGGCTCCGCCATCTGGTCGACCTTCCAGGACGAGTACCTGCCGAACCCCGAGAACCCGTGGGGCCGTATTCAGGTCAAGAACGGCCAGTCGACGACGGACACGGACGGCGTCGACACGCTGACCGTCGAGGCCGAGGTGGACGGTGTCGAGACCACCCTGGTGGGCACCGGCAACGGTCCGATCTCCGCGTTCTTCCACGCGCTGCAGGGCATCGGCATCGACGCCCGGCTGCTCGACTACTCGGAGCACACGATGAGCGAGGGCGCGTCCGCGCAGGCCGCCTCCTACATCGAGTGCGCGATCGACGACAAGGTCCTGTGGGGTATCGGCATCGATGCGAACACGACCCGCGCCTCGCTGAAGGCGGTCGTCTCGGCCGTCAACCGCGCGGGTCGCTCCGCTGGGTAAGGCCGCGACAGGTAGTGCCGCGATGGGTTGTCGGTTTTCTGCGGCGCCGTTGTGGTTGGTCGCGCCCGCGCGGCGGAGCAGCATGTTCAATGCAAGCCCCGCGCCCCTGAAAACGCTGCCCCGCCCGCCGTACATCGGCGGGCGGGGTCCGTCGTTTTCCGGCCATTGACCTGTGCAGGTCACGGAAAGGTCTCGTCCGGGGTGGTGACTCGGCCTCCTCAATGTGGCTAACATCACGCAAGCGCGGCGATGTTGCCGAGGGGGGCACCTCCCGCGCCCTTAAGGCTGTGGGGGCGTTACGGAGGTGCGACGTGCTGCCAGGACGGGGACGAAACGGCCATGCCGCCAGGCCTGGGCGCCTCCTGGGCACCCGTACCGCGTGGACACCCGCCGGGGACGGGGAGTTCTTCTGCCCCGGCTGCGGGGGCGACCGCAACTTCCAGCGGCTGACCGGCCGTCGCCGCTTCATCCTCCTCGGTGTGCCCGTGCTGCCGCGCGGCGAGACCGGTCCCGTCGTGGAGTGCGCGGCCTGCCGCCGCCACTTCGGCACCGACGTCCTCGACCACCCGACGACCACCCGCTTCTCCGCGATGCTCAGGGACGCCGTCCACACGGTCGCCCTCGCGGTGCTGTCGGCGGGCGGCAGCTGTTCCCGTACGTCCCTGGAGACCGCCGCGGCCATCGTGCGCGCCGCCGGCTTCGACGACTGCACGGAGGAACAGCTGGGCGCCCTGGTCGAGGCGCTGGCCCTGGACACCGGGCGGGTCTACGGCCGCCCCTGCGGAGCCGGTCTGGCCATAGAGCTGCACGAGGCGCTGGACCCGCTGGCCCCGCACCTCGCCCCGGCCGGCCGCGAGTCGATCCTGCTGCAGGGCGCCCGGATCGCCCTCGCCGACGGCCCGTACACCCCGGCCGAGCGCGAGGTCCTCGCCACCGTGGGCGCCGCCCTCACCTTCTGCGCGGACGACGTGACCCGGCTGCTGGTGTCGGCGCGGACGCCGTCCTGATACTCCGCATACTCCCCCGGGAGTAGTTCCGCCCGCCCGTCACCCCGGGCAGTACCGCGCAACTCGCCCTCCCGTCCGACGTATCGCCCCCTCCCCGCCGGAAGTCTGGAAGCGACCCAGACACACCGACCGGAGGGAGGCCCGTCCATGGGGGCCGCAAGGACACCTACACGGCGACGGCGCGCAGTGCCCTGGGCGGTGCTCGGCCTGTGGCTGGCCGCGCTCGTGCTCGTCGGACCGCTCGCCGGGAAGTTCAGCGACGTCCAGCAGAACCGGGCGGTCGACTACCTGCCCGACAGCGCGGACTCCACCCAAGTGGCCCGGGTCCAGGACCGGTTGCCGGGCGGCGAGGCGACCGACCTGGTGCTCGTGTACCACCGGGACGGCGGGCTCACCGCCGCCGACCGGCAGACCGCGGCCGACCAGGTCACCGAGGTCGGCGGCGCCTACGACCTCTCCGGCACCCCGCAGGGCATCCCGTCCGAGGACGGCTCCACGCTCATGTACCCGGTGTCCAGCAACCAGCCGGGCCAGGACGAGGAGGCCCGCAACGCCTTCGTGGACGGGGTGCGCGACATCGCCGAGAGCGGCGCGGGGCTCAGCGTCGAGGTCGGCGGACCGGGCGCGCTCAACACCGACATGAGCAAGGTCTTCGAGACCATCGACGGCACCCTGCTGCTGGCCACGCTCGCCGTCGTCACCGTGCTGCTGATCCTCATCTACCGCAGCCCGTTCCTGTGGCTGGTCCCGCTCGCCGTCGCGGGCGTCGCCGCCGCCATGGCGATGGCCGCCGCATACGGCCTGCACGAACTGTTCGACGTCACCATCACCGGCCAGAGCGGCGGCGTGATGACCATCCTGGTCCTCGGCGCCGGCACCGACTACGCGCTCCTGCTGATCGCCCGCTACCGCGAGGAGCTACGACGCCACGAGCGGCCGTACGACGCCATGCGCACCGCCCTGCGCGGCTGCGGACCGGCGATCCTCGCCTCCTCCGGGACCGTCGCGGCCGGGCTGCTGTGCCTGCTCGCCGCCGACCTGAACAGCAGCAGCGGCATGGGGCCGGTCGGCATGGTCGGCGTGCTCGCCGCGCTGGTCGCCATGACCACGCTGCTGCCCGCGATCCTGGTCCTGCTCGGGCGCCGGGTCTTCTGGCCGCTGATCCCCGCCTTCGGCAGCACGCCCAAGGCCCGGCGCTCCCTCTTCGGCGCCATGGGCACCTCGGCCACCCGCAGGCCGGCCGCCGTGCTCGCGGGCGGTGCCGTCCTCCTCGGCGCACTCGCCCTCGGCGCCTTCAACCTGCCCGGGAGCCTCAAGCAGGAGGACTCCTTCACCGAGAAGCCCGAGTCGATCGCCGCGATGCAGACGCTGGCCCAGGAGTACCCCGGGCGCAGCAGCCAGCCGGTCACCGTCATCGCCCCCACCGACAAGGCCGGCGCCGTCCTGGACGAGGCCCGCGCGACCGACGGGGTCGCCGAGGCGACCGCCGGGCGCAGCGGCGAGGGCTGGACCGAGATCGCCGTCTTCACCACCGCGGCCCCCGAGTCGGCGGGCGAGACGAAGACCATCGAGGCGCTGCGTGACAGCCTCGACGGCTCCTACGGCGCCTACGTCGGCGGGCCCAGCGCCCAGCAGATCGACCTGGCCGACAGCCAGTCCCGGGACCGCATGGTGGTCGTGCCGCTGGTGCTCGCCGCCGTGTTCCTGATCCTCGTGTTCCTGCTGCGCAGCCTCGTCGCGCCACTGATGCTGCTGGTCGCCGTGGTCGCGGTGTGGGGCGCGGCGCTCGGCATCGGCGGCCTGGTCTTCGGACCGGTGCTCGACTTCGGGGGCACCGACCCCGGACTCGGACTGCTGTCCTTCGTCTTCCTGGTGGCACTGGGCGTCGACTACGGCATCTTCCTGATGCACCGGATGCGCGAGGAGTCCATGAACGGCGCCGAACCGCAGACCGCGGCGCTCACCGCCCTGCGCACCACCGGCGGGGTCATCGCCTCCGCGGGCGTCGTACTCGCCGCGACGTTCGCCGTGCTCACCACGCTGCCGCTGGTGGGGATGGTCGAGCTCGGGTTCGTCATCGCGGTCGGGGTGCTCCTCGACACCTTCCTCGTCCGGACGTACCTGGTGACCACGGCGAGCGTGCTGCTCGGCCGGAAGGTGTGGTGGCCCGGGAAGCTGTCGCGGATCCCGGAACCGGAGCCACTGGAACGCCAGCCGGAGCCCGTGTGAGCCGCCGGCACACCCTCAGGGCGTCCCTCCTCTCCCGGAGGGACGCCCTCGTGGCGGAGGATGGGTCCGTGCCGGACACCAGCCGACCCAGCCTCAGCGACCGGATCATCGCGGCGATCCACCGCGACCCGCGCACCGCCCCGCACGCCACCCGCAACGACGCGCTCTTCGCGCTCGTGCTCGCCGTCGGCGCCGTATGCATCGCGCTGTCCACCGACCCCGCCCGCCGCCCGGACGCGCTCGGCTGGACGCTGCTGCTCGCCGCCCATGTGCCGATCGTGTGGCGGCGGCGCCACCCCCTGCTCGTCCTCGCGGTGGTGATCGCACTCGTCGCGCCCTACCACGCGCTCGACAACAACCACAGCGCCCCGACCCCGGCGGCCTTCACCGCGCTGTACACGGTCGCGGTCACCGGCCGCCCCCTGCGCACGATCCTGACGGGGGTCGTGGTCCTCGCCACCGCCCTGAGCGTGATGCTCACCGTCGACACCAAACAAGCCGTCGAACTGCTGCGGATCTCCGGCTGGATCATCGCCGTGCTCTTCTGCGGCGTCGACATCCGCTACTACCGCCAGTACGTCGCCTCGATCGTCGACCGCGCCGAGCGCGCCGAACGAACCCGCGAGGAGGAGGCCCGCCGCAGGGTCGCCGAGGAGCGCCTGCGCATCGCCCGTGACCTGCACGACCTGCTCGCACACAGCATCACCCTCATCGGCGTCCAGACCTCCGTCGCCGCCCACGTCCTGGCCGCCGACCCCGAGCGCCTCGACCGGGAGACGGTCGCCAAGGCCCTCGACGACATCTCCGAGACCTGCCGGAGCGCGCGCGGGGAACTCCGTACGACGCTGGAGGTGCTGCGGGCCTCCGAACACGGCGACGCGCGCGGCCCGCTGCCCGGCCTCGACGGCGTGCCCGACCTGGTGGAGGCGGCACGGCTCGCCGGCGCCCGCGTCGAGCCCGACGTCCGGGTCCGGCAGGCGCCGCCCGCGGTGGGTGCCGCCGTGTACCGGATCGTGCAGGAGGCGCTGACCAACGCGGTACGGCACGCCGGGCCCGGACCCGCCGTACGCGTCGAGATGTACGAGGCGGAGGGCGCCCTGCACCTGTCGGTGACCGACGACGGCACCGGGCCCACGCCGGGCGGCACGCCGGGGTACGGGCTGGTCGGAATGCGGGAGCGGGCCCGCAGCGTCGGTGGCACACTCGACGCCGGGCCGCGGGGGCGGGGCGGCTTCGAGGTGAGCGCGGTACTGCCGCTCGCCGCCGCGCCCGTGATGCCTGTAGGGGGAACCGGATGACCATCCGCGTACTGCTCGCCGACGACCAGACGCTCGTACGGGAGGCCTTCTCGATGCTCGTCGAGTCGGCTCGGGACATGGAGGTGGTCGGACAGGCGGGCACCGGGCGGGAGGCCGTGGAACTCGCGCGCGGCGCGCGGGCCGACCTGGTGGTGATGGACGTCCGGATGCCCGACCTCGACGGCATCGAGGCGACTCGGCTGATCGCCGCGGACGAGGATCTCGCGGGGGTGAAGGTGCTGGTCCTCACCACCTACGACACGGACGAGAACATCGTCGAGGCGTTGCGGGCGGGGGCGTCCGGGTTTCTGGTGAAGGACACGCGGCCGGCCGATCTCCTCGACGCGATCCGTACGGTGGCGGCGGGGGAGGCGCTGCTGTCACCGGGGCCGACGGCCCGGCTGATCGAGCGGTTCCTGCGCAGTCCGTCGGTGTCGGTGTCGGGGTCCGTGACGGGGGGTGGGCCCGAGTGTCTGTCGGAACGGGAGCGGGAGGTGCTGGTGCTGGTCGCGCGTGGCCTCAACAACACGGAGATCGCCGAGGCGTTGGGACTGAGTCCGCTGACGGCGAAGACCCACGTCAGCCGCATCATGGGGAAACTGGGCGCGCGGGACCGGGCCCAACTGGTCATCGTGGGATACGAGTCGGGGATGGTGACGCCGGGGGGCGGCGGGTGACGGGTCCGGTGGGGGCGCGCGTCCCTGGGGGCTCCGCCCCCGGACCCCCTGCCTGTGCCCACCGACCACCCGTCTCGGTGGGTCGAGAGGTGGAGGTCGAGGGTTACTTCTCGTCCGACCGAGTCGGGTGGTTGGTGGGCGAAGGTCCGGGGGTCCAGGGGGCGGAGCCCCCTGGGGCGGGGTTGAAGGGGCGGCGCCCCTGGGGCGTGGTCGTTACGGGAGGGTCTTCTGGTAGGACTTGTCCTTGTCGGAGTCGTAGATGAGCTTGCCGCCGGCGTCGTAGCCCTTGATGTGGGGGGCGACCGTGACTTGCTGGTTCAGGACGCCCGACGCGATGAACCAGCCGTGGTCGAGCGTGGCCTCGCTCGTGGCGCCGCCGTAGGAGACGGTCACCTTCGCCACCGAAGGAACCACCGTGCCGATGAACCCCCACCGGAACGGCAGCTTCCAGTTCCCCTTGTCGAGGAACGACTGCTGGTACAGCTTGCCGCCGTTGATGTCGGCCAGCACGGGCGGGGAATCCGGCAACCGGTCGCTGCCGCCGCTGGTGTTGAGCCCCGATGCCTCGCCGCCCTTGGTGTTGCAGATCAGCCGGGTCTCCTGAGGCTTGTCCCGCACGGCGACGACGTACATGCCGTCACCGGGTGCGTTGGTGTCGCCGGTGCTGTTCATCGCCAGGATGATCCGGTAGCTGTCGGCCGTCCCCAGGTTCAGCTTGATCCCGCCGCCGTCCTTCTCGAGGTCCCGGTTGTAGGCAAGGCACTTCTCCAGCCCGTCCGCGGCCTGCGCAAGCGTGATCCCGTCGAGCAGCTGCCCCGGCGTGGCCGGCCCGGCGGGCCCGGACGGCGTCGGCGAGGGAGAGGGAGTCGGCGTCGACGCCCGCGAGGCGCTGACCGACGACTGCGGCGACGCCGTGACCGACCCCCCGCCCGAACCCCCCACCGCATACGCCCCCACCGGCACCGCGGCCAGCGTCACCAGCACCGCCCCGGCCGTCGCCACCCGGCGCCGCCGCTCCACCACGCCCCGGCGCCGGATCGCGGGGTACGGCGCGGCCGAGGGCCGGATCGTGTAGGCGTCCTCGGCGAGCAACTCACGCAACTGCTCCTCGAAGCCCCCCTCGGCTCCAGTTCCCTGACCCTGACCCTGACCCTGACCCTGAGCTTGTTCCTCGCTCACCTGGTTCCTCCCTGCCCGGCGGACGACGTGCCGGCGGATGACGTGCGACTCTGCTCGGGCCGGTCCATGACCTGAGCGAGCCCCGGATATGTACGCAACTTCGCCAGCCCCTTGGACGCCTGGCTCTTGACCGTGCCGGGGGAGCAGCCGAGCATCTCGGCGACCTCCGCCTCGGACAGGTCCTCCCAGTACCGCATGACGATCACCGCCCGCTGCTTCGGCGGCAGCCCGGCCAGCGCGCCGAGCAGCACACCGCGCTCGTCGACCCGTGACACGGCCTCGTCGCGCCCCGCCGTCTCCGGCGGCGCCGCGGTCAGCGACTCCCTGACGCGCCGCTTGCGGAACCGGTCGCTGTTGCAGCTGACCAGCATCCGGCGGACGTACGCCTCCGGGCTGTCGCTGCGCGACACGCGCCGCCAGGAGCGGTACGCCTTCGCCAGCGCCGTCTGCGTCAGGTCCTCGGCGTGGTGCACGTCGCCGGTGAGCAGATACGCGGTCCGTACCAGCCGGGACCACCGGGCTCTCACGAATTCCTGGAACTGGGCCTCTTGTTCGGCCTGCATCAAGCACCCTCCCTCGCCCTCCAGACCACCGTTCCGCCGGATTCGGTTGCCCGGGATCCGATGCCGCGTTCGAATGGTCTGGTGGTGAGTATGGAGCGGTGGGACGAGCGGGACACCGGGGTGCTGCGGCTGCCGTCCGGGCGGCTGGTGCGGGGCCGGGGTCTGCGGCACCCCCTCGCACCGGGGGCGCCGAGCCCGTCGTACGGCATCTATCTGCTCGGCCGGCAGCCGCCCGTGGTGGAGTGGGAGTCCCGCTGGCTGCGCTGGCCCGACTTCCGGCTGCCCGCCGACCACGCGGTGGCCCGCGCGGTCCTCACCGAGGCCTGGGAGCGGGCCGCCGGCGAGCGCGTGGAGCTGGCCTGCGGCGGCGGCCGCGGCCGTACGGGCACGGCGCTGGGGTGTCTCGCGGTGCTGGACGGCGTGCCGGCCGGGGAGGCCGTCGCGTACGTCCGCCGCCACTACGACCGGCACGCGGTGGAAACGCCGTGGCAGCGGCGGTACGTACGGCGGTTCGGGGCGGCGGCGGGTTCAGGGGCGGCGGGCGCGGAATCGTAGGCCGCCGCTCTGCGGGTGCGTGTCGACGGACACGTCCGTGAAGCCGGCCTCCTTGAGGCGGGCCGGCAGACCCGCCGGGTCGAGGGTGTTCATCGTGTCCCGGAAGTGGAGGATGCGGAAGCGCAGGCCCGGCTGGCTGTCGCTGCCGGCGAAGGTGCCGCCGGGGCGCACGACGCGGAACGCCTCGGCGAAGATGCGGTCCTGGTGGGCGGCCGTGGGCACGTGGTGGAGCATCGTGAAGCAGACGACGGAGTCGAAGGACGCCCCCGGCAGGGGGAGTTCGGCGCCGTCCGCGAGGAGGATGCGGGCGCGGTCGCCCCACGTGTCCTGGAGCAGCCGGACCGTGTCCGCGTCGATCTCGGCGGCCGTCAGGCGGGGGACCAGGTCGGCGAGGACGCGGAGGTTGGCGCCGTAGCCGGGGCCGATCTCCAGTACGTCGGCGCCCAGTTCCACGTGTTCGAGGGCCCAGGGCAGGATGTGGTCCTTCGTCGTCTGCGCCCACTTCTCGGAGCTGCACAGTTTGCGGTGGGCTCGGTTCATCGGCATGGCATCGACGCTAGGCGGGGCGTACGGCCGTCCGCCACGCGCTAGTGTGCCGTCCCATGTCGCCGAACGGACAGCCGGACGGACAGCCGGACGGACAGCCGAGCGGTCAGCCGGGCGGACGGTACCGCCCGTACGGCACCGCCGGTTCGGGCATCTTCGTCGGTCACTTCAGCATGCCGCGCGGCAGCGCCTTCACCACTCACTGGCATGACTTCCATCAACTCGCCTGGTCGGCCAAAGGGTTGCTGCGGGTGCGCAGCGAGCAGGGGGTGTGGCTGCTGCCGCCGTCGCTGGCCCTGTGGATCCCGGCGAGGGTCGTGCACGCCACGGAGTCGGCGGGGGACGCTGTCATGCGCAGTGCGTACGTCGATCCGGAGTGCTGCCCGCACATCGACTGGCGCGAGCCGACCGTGGTGGCGGTGACTCCCTTGCTGCGGGCGCTCATCGACCATCTGATCCACCCGGGACTGGGCCCGGACGCCCGGTCACGCGCCGAGGCTGTCCTCCTCGACGAGCTGCGTCCGGTGCCGGTCACCAGCGTTTCCGCGCCCCTGCCCCGCGACCCGCGCGCCCGCACGGTGGCCGAGGCGCTGCGGGCCGACCCCGCGGACGGCCGGAGCCTCGCCGACTGGGGAGGCCAAGCCGGCGCCAGCGCACGGACCTTGGCCCGGCTCTTCGTCGCGGAGACGGGCCTTTCCTTCGGGCAGTGGCGGGAGCGGGCGCGGATGCAGTCGGCGATGCCGTACCTCGCGGCGGGCCTGCCGATCGAGTCGGTGGCCCACCGCGTCGGCTACGCGACGGCCAGCTCCTTCACCGCCGCGTTCCACCGGCTGGTCGGGGTGACCCCGAGGCAGTACTTCCCGGTCAGCTGAGGGCTTCGGCGAGCAGCGCCGCCGCCTCCGCGACCAGGGCGTCGTCCCAGGCCGCGTCCTGGTCGGGCTTGGTCGACAGGACGGACAGGACGACGGGAGCGCCGGTGTCGGTCCAGGCGATTCCCACGTTGTTGGTGGTGCCGTAGGAGCCGGAGCCCGTCTTGTCGGCGATCGTCCAGGTCGTCGGGAGGCCCGCGCGGAAACGTTTGCCGCTGGTCGTGTTGTTCAGCAGCCAGTGCGTGAGGAGGGCTCGGTCCTTGCGGTTCAGCGCCTCGCCGAGGGCCAGCCGGCCGTACGTCCGGCCGATGGCGTACGGGCTTGTCGTGTCCGTGATCCGCCATGGCTCGGCCGAGTTGAGGTCCGTCTCCCAGCGGTCGAGGCGCGTCACCGGGTCGCCCAGGGAGCGGGCGAAGCGGGTGATCGCGGTGGGGCCGCCGAGTTCGCGCAGGAGGAGGTTGCCCGCGCCGTTGTCGCTGTAGATGATGGCCACCTCGGCGAGTTCGGCGACGGTCATGCCCTCGGCCAGGTGCTCCCTGGTCTTGTCGGAACCCGTCGCCGGCAGGTCGGCCTCCGTGTAGTGGATACGGCGGGCCAGGAACTCGCCGCTGCGATCCAGGTCGCGCAGGACGGCCGCGGGCGCGAGCGTCTTGAACAGGGAGCACATCGGGAACAGCTCGTCGGCGCGGTGGCGGACGGACCGCTGGGTGGCGAGGTTGTGGGCGAACACGCCCAGCCGGGCGCCGTGTCGCTCCTCCAGGCGGCGGAGGCGGGCGGTGACGCCCGGGTCGCCGGTGGCGTGCGCGGGAACGCCGGCGAGCAGCGTGGCCGTGGTGGCCGTGCCGGCCGCGAGGAGGGTGCGTCGGGTCATCGGGGAGGTGGCGGAGCCTAAGATCTTGTTCTCCTTCGCTCGCTGTGCGTCGACGATCTCTCCAGTGACCGACGCCGGATCTCATCCCTTGGTTGCGGGGCCGTAGACCATCGGGGGACGGCGGTGCGCTCCCGCGCTCGGCACAGTGACGGCATGGAGAAGACGAAGGGAATCAACCGAGCACAGTTCCTGGCCGGGGCGGCGGCCCTGGGAGTCGGGGCGGCGACACTGCCCGCACGCCCGGCCGCGGCGACCGCACGGGAGGCCGCGGGGACCGGACGCGGGCTGAGGCACCACGGCGTCGTCTACACCGTCGGGGCCGGCGAGACCCCCGGCACGGCCTTCAGCACCGCCCGCATGCGTGCCGACGTCCGCGCGATCCGCGAGGACCTGCACGCCGACACCCTCGACGTCACCGGCGACGGCGTCGAGCGCCTGACCGCCACCGCCGCCGAGGCCGCCGAGCGCGGACTGCACGTGTGGCTCCAGCCGACCCTCGGGGACGTTCCGGAGGGGGACATCCTCGAACACCTCGCGGAGACCGGGCGGTTCGCGGAGCGGCTGCGGCGGCAGGGCGCGAGCGTGGACCTCAGCGTGGGCTGCGAGTTCTGGCTGTTCGTGCCCGGGATCGTGCCGGGGGAGAACGTCCTGGAGCGCATCGAGAACCTGCAGAACGGCACGGTCGACTGGGAGCTGATGCAGCGCCGCCTGGACCGCTTCACCGCGAAGGCGGCGAAGGTGGGCCGCTCGGTCTTCCGCGGCCGGCTGAGCTACGCCGCCGGCCAGGACGACCGGGTCGACTGGAACCTCTTCGACATCGTCGGCATCGACTACTACTCGTACTTCCGCGACCGGAGCGCCTACGTACGGGAGCTGAAGAAGTACCTCCGGTGGGGCAAGCCCCTCGCGATCACCGAGTTCGGCACGTGCACGTACGTCGGTGCTCCCGAGGCGGGCGGCATGGGCTGGTCCATCGTCGACTACGAGAAGGACCCGCCGGAGATCAAGGGCGACCTGGTCCGCAGCGAGCGCGTCCAGGCCGCCTATCTGACCGATCTGCTCGACGTCTTCGAGTCCGTGGGCCTGTACGCGGCCATGGCCTTCGAGTTCGTCACCGCCGACGCCCCGCACCGCCCCGACGAACCGCGCTACGACCTCGACCTGGCGAGCTACAGCATCACCAAGTCCATCAAGGACCGTCCGGACGACCCGTCTTCGGGATGGCACTGGGAGCGGAAGGAGGCGTTCCACGCCCTGGCCCGACGCTATGCCAGGGCGTGCCGCTCCCGTCAGCCGCGGTAGACGTCAGTCGCAGTAGACGTCCGCGTCGGGCCGCTCACCCGTGGCGAGGAAGCGGGACACCGTGTCGTCCCCGCAGGCGTTGCCGTGGGCGAGGTAGGCGTCGTGGCCGGTGGAGTTCACGATGACCATGACGGCACGGTCGCCGAGGGCGCGGCGGAGCTTGAGGGCGCCGGCGAGCGGGGTGGCGACGTCCCGTTCGTTCTGCACGAGCAGGATGTTGGACGGCCCGCGGTCGGTGATCCGTACCGGCGCCTGCTTCGGCGGGGTCGGCCAGGCGGCACACACCATCGCGTTGCGCGGCATGCCCGCGGTCAGCGGGTACGTGACCCGGCTTTCGTCGACGCCCTTCTGGTACTCGGCGGCCGACGCGGGCCACGCCACGTCGTTGCACAGGGTCGCGGCGCCGACCGCGGCGACGTTCTGCAGGACCTGCTCCGGCGGGGCGGCCGGCGCGGGCGGCACGGTGCCGGCCCGGGCGGCCAGGATCAGCTTGGCCAGGGCGGGGAAGCGGCTGGGCGAGTACAAGGTGTCCAGCAGCGTCTGGCGCAGCACGTTGCCGTTCAGCTCCTCGGGGTTGGCGCCGGGCCACGGGATGGGCTTCCGGTCGAGCCGCGCGGCCAGCTTCAGGAACAGCGGCCGCACCTCGGCCGCCGTCCCGGCCAGCCGGTCCGGGTTGTCCGGCGCCGACGCCCACGTCGCGAACTCGGGGAAGACGTCCTCGACGCCCTGCTCGTGCCCGGCGAGCCAGGCGCGGGAGACGCGGGTGGGATCGGGGTCGTCGTTGCTGTCCAGCACGATCCGGTCGGTGCGCTGCGGGAACAGCTGGCTGTAGACCGAGCCGACGTACGTCCCGTACGACACTCCCCACGCCGAGATTTTCCGCTCTCCGAGCGCCGCCCGGATGCGGTCGAGGTCGCGGGCCTCGGCGACCGTGTCGATGTGCCGCATCAACTCGCCGCCGTTGCGGGCACAGGCGTCCGCCAGACGCTGCGCGGTGACCATGTTCTCGGCGACGGAACCGTCCGCGGCGGGCCACGGCCGCAGTTTCGAGAGGGCGAGGTCGGCGTGCTCGAGCCCGCAGTCGACGGAGGTGGAGGGGGCGACCCCGCGCGGGGCGAAGCCGATCAGGTCGTAGGTGTCGCGTACGTCCTGGGGCAGCTTCTGCCCCTTGCCGGACGGGTCGTTGAGACTGGATCCGCCCGGTCCGCCCGGGATCAGCATCAGCGCGCCGCGCCGGGTGGCGGGGTCCTCCGCGGGGATGCGCGAGACGGCGACGCCGATCTTCCTGCCGCCCGGGCGGGTGTGGTCCATCGGCACTTCGAGGGTGGCGCACTGTTGGCGGGGGTCGAGGCCGGTGCCCGCGCACTTGGTCCACCGGAGGGAGGGGGTGGCGGTGGCGGCGGAGGCGGACGTGGTGAGGGGGGCGGTGAGACCGAGGAGGACGGCGGAGGTGGCGATCAGGGCGGCGTTTCTCTTGATCTGCGTCGTCTGCGTCATGTGGACGAGCCTCGCGGATCTTTCCCGGCCGCCCCATCCGGCCAACTACCCGGTACTCAGGGGGGATTGCCCCCCGACCTAGGGGGCGGCCGGCTCGTCGCGCGGCCCAACGGCACCGACGAACTCCGTCCACGCACCCGCCCCGATCAACAGCACCGCTCCGCCGGGCACCTTGCTGTCGCGGACCGGTACGACGGCACCGGGGAATCCGTCGGCGACCTGGACGCAGTTGCCTCCGTCGCCGTTGCTGTAACTGCTCTTGCGCCAGGATGCGTTGCTCAGGTCGTACTCGTGCATCGTCTGAAGTCCTCAGCCGCCGACTCGATCAGGGCGAGGGACGCCTCCGGCGACAGCGCGGCACCCCTGAGCAGATCGTATGCGCGCTGTGCTCGCTTCACCACGGCTGGGTCATCCAGCAACGTCCCCGAAAACGACGTCTCTGTATAGGCGACCGGGGGCGCATCGTCGAAGTCCATGAGCCGCAGGGAGCCGCTGTCGGCGGGTGCCCCCGCTGCGAACGGAAACACCTGGAGCAGTACCTTCCGGTCCCTTGCCGATGCAGCCACGTGCTCCAACGCCTGTGCCGCGACTTCTGGCCCGCCCACCGGGATGCGGAGCGCGGCCTCATGCACGATCGCCCAATACACGGGCCTTGTAGCGTCCCTGAGGATCTGGGACCGCTCCATGCGGGCGGCGGCCCTGCCGTCGGCGAACTCGTCTGTGGCGAAGGGGTGCGTCGCCAGAGTGAGTGCCCTCGCGTAAGCCGGTGTTTGCAGGAGCCCGGGAACGGCGGCCAGCTCGAAGTCGCAGATCGACGTTGCCAGCCGCTCCAGCTCGACAACCCCCGCGAAGTAATCCGCATACCGCGGATCATCGATGAGCTTCCGGCACAGCCGCTCGAAAATACCGTCAGTTTGTAGTGCCTCGTCAATCCTCTGCGCCACATCCAATTGCGGTTTCCGAATAGCCTGTTCGAACTGCCCGATGTACCCGCCGGACACGAAAACCCGTAAGCCCAGCTCCACTTGAGTGATCCCGGCATCCTCCCGCCGTCGCTTGAGTTCCGCCCCGAAGAACTCCCAGACTGCTTGCCGTGAACCATTGGCCACAGCCAACCACCCTCCGCTGACCTCCACTTGTAGTGCACAGACTCCTGCCGAGTGTAGGCCCCGCAGGGCACCCTGGAGATGAGAAGAGTGAAACCCGAAAAGGAAGGGGAGCACGGTGAGGTCTGTGGAGTCACGGCACTCGGCGCACTGCGTCGAAGAGGCGGAGGAAACGGTGAAAGAATTGCGCTCGGCGCTTCTTGTGGCGGGAATTACGCTGCCGTCAATCGGGCTCGACCCCGTAAGTCTTGCGCGGGAGGTGCCCTGTCCGCTCGTCGAATTGGGGCGGTGTTCCGTCGAGACCGCGCAGCGACTCGCGGCGGTACTGCGGTGAAGCCGCCGGTGGGGGCGTATGTCGTGGACACCCGGAGCGGGCGGATGGGGATCGTGATGGGGCATGAGGGGCCGTATGTGCAACTGAGACCGTATGGCGGGGGGCGGGAGTGGGACGCCGAGCCGGGTGCCGTGCGGCATGCCACGCCTGCCGAGCGGCTGAGCGTGATGACGGCGTACGCCAACGCGCGAAGCCGCGGCGAGGTGCCTTGAAGCCCGGGGACGACGGGGGACAGCCGGCGTAGGCGAGAATGGGCCCATGAGTCTGTTCCGTGACGACGGCATCGTGCTGCGCACCCAGAAGCTGGGTGAGGCGGACCGGATCATCACGCTGCTCACGCGCGGTCACGGGCGGGTACGGGCCGTGGCCCGTGGGGTGCGCAGGACCAAGTCCAAGTTCGGGGCCCGGCTGGAGCCCTTCTCCCACGTCGACGTGCAGTTCTTCGCGCGCGGCAGCGAGCTGATCGGGCGCGGGCTGCCGCTGTGCACGCAGAGCGAGACCATCGCGCCGTACGGGGGCGGGATCGTCGCGGACTACGCGCGCTACACCGCCGGGACGGCCATGCTGGAGACCGCCGAGCGGTTCACCGACCACGAGGGCGAGCCGGCGGTGCAGCAGTATCTGCTGCTCGTCGGGGCCCTGCGGACCCTCGCCCGCGGCGAGCACGCCCCGCACCTCATCCTCGACGCCTTTCTCCTCCGTTCCCTCGCCGTGAACGGCTACGCGCCCACCTTCACCGACTGCGCGAAGTGCGGCATGCCCGGGCCGAACCGGTTCTTCTCCGTGGCGGCCGGGGGCTCGGTCTGCGTCGACTGCCGGGTGCCGGGGAGTGTCGTACCGTCGCCGCAGACCCTGGAACTCCTCGGGGCGCTGCTTACGGGAGACTGGGAGACCGCGGACGCGAGCGAGCCGCGGCATGTCCGGGAGGGGAGCGGGCTGGTGTCCGCCTACCTGCACTGGCATCTGGAGCGCGGGCTGCGCTCGCTCAGGTACGTGGAAAAGGCGTAAGCCACCGAGGACAAGCGCCACCGAGGACAAGCGCCACCGAGGACAAGCACACAGAGGAGACGAGAAGCACATGGCCGTACGCGGGATCCTGGGGCGCCAGCGCCGTGAGTACAAGACGCCGGAGCCGCACCCGTCCGGGGCCCGCCCGCCGAAGCTCCCCGGCGAGCTGGTGCCCACCCATGTGGCGATCGTCATGGACGGGAACGGCCGCTGGGCCAAGGAACGCGGCCTGCCGCGCACCGAGGGGCACAAGGTCGGCGCCGAGCGGGTGCTGGACGTGCTCCAGGGCTCGATCGAGATGGGCGTGAAGAACATCTCCCTGTACGCCTTCTCCACCGAGAACTGGAAGCGCTCGCCGGACGAGGTGCGCTTCCTGATGAACTTCAACCGCGACTTCATCCGCAAGTCCCGCGACCAGCTCGACGAGCTCGGTGTCCGGGTGCGCTGGGTGGGCCGTATGCCCCGGCTGTGGAAGTCCGTCGCCAAGGAACTCCAGGTCGCCCAGGAGCAGACCAAGGACAACGACAGGCTGACGCTGTACTTCTGCATGAACTACGGCGGCCGCGCCGAGCTCGCGGACGCGATGCAGGCGATGGCGGAGGACGTGAAGGCGGGGCGCCTGGACCCGTCGAAGGTCTCCGAGAAGACCATCCAGAAGTACCTGTACTACCCGGACATGCCGGACGTGGACCTGTTCCTGCGGCCGAGCGGCGAGCAGCGCACGTCCAACTACCTGCTGTGGCAGAGCGCCTACGCCGAGATGGTCTTCCAGAACGTGCTGTGGCCGGACTTCGACCGGCGCGACCTGTGGCGGGCGTGCGTGGAGTTCGCCTCGCGGGACCGGCGCTTCGGCGGGGCGATTCCGAACGAGGAGCTGCTGGCCATGGAGGGCGAGCAGGAGTAGGCCCGCTGTCGGGGCTGTCGGGGCTGTCGGGGCTGCTGGGGCCGCTACGCCGTCTTCGCCGCGCAGTCCTCGCACGTTCCGAAGATCTCCACCGTGTGCGCCACGTTCACGAACCCGTGTTCCGACGCGATGGCCTCCGCCCAGGTCTCCACCGCCGGGCCCTCGACCTCCACGGCCTTGCCGCAGACGCGGCAGACGAGGTGGTGGTGGTGCTCGCCGGTGGAGCAGCGGCGGTAGACGGACTCGCCGTCGGAGGTGCGCAGGACATCGACCTCGCCGGCGTCGGCGAGGGACTGGAGCGTGCGGTAGACCGTGGTCAGCCCGACCGAGTCGCCCTTGTGCTTGAGCATGTCGTGGAGATCCTGGGCACTGCGGAACTCGTCGACCTCGTCGAGGGCCGCCGCCACGGCGGCCCGCTGCCGGGTTGCGCGGCCCTTCACGGACGGTCCTGCGGTCGTCACCGGTTGCCTCCCTAACGTCTGCACCTGCCGGGCCATTGTGCCAGTCCGGCCTGTCAGCGGTCAGACGCCGACCTTTCCGTCGGATCCACGGCTGGCCGGAATCGCACACTCCGCCGGGTCCCCGGCGGGATGCGCGGCCGCCAGGGCCCGCGCGCGGCGCCGGGCCAGCGGGGCCGCCAGCGCGGTCATGAGGACGAACGCCCCAATGGCCAGCAGCACGATCGTCGCGCCGGGCGGCACGTCCTGGTAGTACGACGTCACGGTGCCGCCGACCGCCACCGAGACCCCGATGGCCACCGCGATCGCGAAAGTGGCCGCAAAGCTGCGGCTCAGCTGCTGCGCCGCCGCCACCGGCACCACCATCAGCGCCGACACCAGCAGCAGGCCGACCACGCGCATCGCGACCGTCACCGTGACCGCGGCCGTGACCGCCGTCAGCAGGTTCAGGGCCCGCACCGGCAGGCCGGTGACCCGCGCGAACTCCTCGTCCTGGCTCACCGCGAACAGCTGGCGGCGCAGGCCGACGGAGACCAGCACCACGAAGGCGGCCAGGATGCAGATCGCCGTGATGTCCGACTCGCTCACCGTCGACAGGGAGCCGAAGAGGTACGAGGTCAGGTTCGCGTTCGAGCCCGTCGGCGCGAGGTTGATGAGCATCACACCGCCGGCCATACCGCCGTAGAAGAGCATCGCGAGGGCGATGTCGCCGCGGGTCTTGCCGTACCAGCGGATCAGCTCCATGGCGACCGCGCCGAGCACGGACACCAGCGTGGCCATCCACACCGGCGACCAGGACAGCAGGAAGCCGAGGCCGACGCCGGTCATCGCCACGTGGCCGATGCCGTCGCCCATGAGGGCCTGGCGGCGCTGGACGAGGTAGATGCCGACGGCCGGGGCCGTGATGCCGACCAGGACCGCGGCCAGGAGGGCCCGCTGCATGAAGGCGTAGTTCAGGAGGTCCATCAGCTCAGCAGTCCCGTCCGGATCGGTTCGGCGTCGTGAGCCGCGTGCGGGTGTACGTGGTCGTGGCCGGGCAGCGCGTGCTGGCCGAGGGCCTGCGGGGGCGGGCCGTCGTGGGTGACGCAGCCGTCGCGCAGGACGACCGCCCGGTTGATCAAGGGCTCCAGGGGGCCCAGTTCGTGCAGGACGAGCAGGACGCTCGTGCCTTGGGCGACCTGCTCGCGCAGGGTCGAGGCCAGCACCTCCTGGCTCGCCAGGTCCACGCCCGCCATCGGCTCGTCCATGATCAGGAGTTCGGGTTCGGCGGCGAGGGCGCGGGCGATCAGTACGCGCTGGTGCTGGCCGCCGGAGAGGGCGTTGACGGAGTCCTTCGCGCGGTCGGCCAGGCCGACCAGGTCGATCGCGCGGCGTACGGCCTCGTGGTCGGCCTTGCGCAGGATGCCGAAGCGGGCGCGGGAGAGGCGGCCGGAGGAGACGATCTCGGTGACCGTCGCCGGGACGCCGCCCGCGGCCGTGGTGCGCTGCGGGACGTAGCCCACGCGCGCCCAGTCGCGGAAGCGGCGGCGCGGGGTGCCGAACAGCTCGATCTCGCCGGCGCTGACCGGGACCTGGCCGATGACGGTCCGGATCGCGGTCGACTTGCCGGAGCCGTTGGCGCCGAGCAGCGCGACGACCTCACCGCGGGAGACGGTGAGGTCGATGCCGCGCAGGACCGGGCGCGAGCCCAGCTCGGCGCGGACGCCGCGCAGGGATATGACGGCCTCGCTCACGAGGTCCTCCGTAACTCCGTGCTCCGCAGCGGTCACTTGGCGCCGAGAGCGGTTTTCAGCGCGGTCAGGTTGGACTCCATGACCTGGAAGTAGTCGTCGCCCTTGGACTTGTCGGTGATGCCCTCGAGCGGGTCGAGGACGTCCGTCTTGAGGCCCGCGTCCTGGGCGAGGGTCTTCGCGGTCTTGTCGGACACCAGTGTCTCGTAGAAGACGGTGGTGACGCCGTCGGCCTTGGCCTCCTCCTGGAGTTCCTTGATCCGGGCCGGGCTGGGCTCGCTCTCCGGGTCGAGGCCGGAGATGGCCTCCATGGTCAGGCCGTAGCGCTCGGCGAGGTAGCCGAAGGCGGCGTGGTTGGTGAAGAAGACCTTGCTGTCGGTGTTCTTCAGGCCGTCCGCGAACGCGGTGTCGAGGTCGCCGAGCTTCTTGGCCAGCGCGGCGGCGTTCTTCTCGTAGTCCGCCGCGTTGTCCGGGTCGGCCTTCTCGAAGGACTTGGCGACGCCCTCGGCGACCTCGGCGTACTTCACCGGGTCGAGCCAGATGTGCGGGTCGAGGGCGTGCTCCTCCTCCTCGGAGGGCTCCTCCGCGGCGGGCTCCTCGCCCTCGTGCTCGTGCTCCACGGAGCCGTGGTCCTCCAGCTTGGTCAGGGTGGCCGCGTCGATCTTGTTCTTGACGTCGGCCTGCGCGACCGCCTTGTCGACGGCGGGCTGGAGGTCCTTGAGGTAGAGCACCGCGTCGGACTCCTGGAGCTGCGCGGTCTGCTTGGCGCTGATCTCCAGGTCGTGCGGCTCCTGGCCGGGCTCGGTCAGACTGGTGACGTTCACATGGTCGCCGCCGATCTGCTCGGCGAGAAAGGCCATCGGGTAGAACGAGGCGACGACGTCGAACTTGTCCGTGCCGCCCGCCGCCTCGCTGTCGCTGGAGCAGGCGGAGAGGGTGCCGAGGCCGAGGGCGGTGGCCGCGGCGACCGCGATGCCGGATATGTGCTGTCGTCGTACGTTCATGACAGTCATTTTCAACAAATATGGAAACCGTTGTCAACAAACGTGGTGAGAGACCTGGTACCGGGACCGATTTGATTGGAGGGGAGCCCACGCCGGTAACCTGAAGCATTCGCTCTGAAGCAATGCTCTGAAGCATCTCGCTTCGTCGCCCGTCGTCGTAATGAAGAGAGCACCGTGGCCGCCGACAAGATCGACACCATCGTCAGCCTGAGCAAGCGCCGTGGCTTCGTATTCCCCAGCAGTGAGATCTACGGCGGCACCAGGGCCGCCTGGGACTACGGGCCCCTCGGTGTCGAGCTCAAGGAGAACCTCAAGCGCCAGTGGTGGCGCTACATGGTGACGTCGCGCGAGGACGTGGTCGGTATCGACTCGTCCGTGATCCTGGCCCCCGAGGTCTGGGTCGCCTCCGGCCACGTCGCCACCTTCACGGACCCGCTCACCGAGTGCACCTCCTGTCACAAGCGGTTCCGTGCCGACCACCTTGAAGAGGCGTACGAGGCCAAGCACAACCGCCCGCCGGCGAACGGCCTGGCGGACGTGAACTGCCCCAACTGCGGCAACAAGGGTCAGTTCACCGAGCCCAAGCAGTTCTCGGGTCTGCTCTCCACCCACCTCGGCCCGACCCAGGACAGCGGCTCGATCGCCTACCTGCGTCCGGAGACCGCGCAGGGCATCTTCACCAACTTCGCCCAGGTGCAGACCACTTCGCGCCGCAAGCCGCCGTTCGGCATCGCCCAGATGGGCAAGTCCTTCCGCAACGAGATCACGCCCGGCAACTTCATCTTCCGCACCCGCGAGTTCGAGCAGATGGAGATGGAGTTCTTCGTCAAGCCGGGCGAGGACGAGCAGTGGCAGGAGTACTGGATGGAGCAGCGCTGGAACTGGTACACCGGCCTCGGCCTGCGCGAAGAGAACATGCGGTGGTACGACCACCCCAAGGAGAAGCTCTCCCACTACTCCAAGCGCACCGCCGACATCGAGTACCGCTTCCAGTTCGGCGGCAACGAGTGGGGTGAGCTGGAGGGCGTCGCCAACCGCACCGACTACGACCTCGGCGCCCACTCCAAGGCCTCCGGCCAGGACCTGTCGTACTTCGACCAGGACGCCCAGGAGCGCTGGACCCCGTACGTCATCGAGCCGGCGGCCGGTGTCGGGCGCGCGATGCTCGCCTTCCTGCTCGACGCCTACATCGAGGACGAGGCGCCCAACGCCAAGGGCAAGCTGGAGAAGCGCACGGTGCTGCGCCTCGACCCGCGGCTGGCCCCGGTGAAGGCCGCGGTGCTTCCCCTGTCGCGGAACGCCGAGCTGTCCCCGAAGGCCAAGGGCCTGGCCCAGACGCTGCGCCAGAACTGGAACATCGACTTCGACGACGCCGGCGCCATCGGCCGCCGCTACCGCCGCCAGGACGAGATCGGTACGCCGTTCTGCGTGACCGTCGACTTCGACACCCTGGACGACAACGCGGTGACGGTGCGCGAGCGTGACTCGATGAAGCAGGAGCGCGTATCGCTGGACCAGATCGAGGGGTACCTGGCGAGCCGACTGATCGGCTGCTAGTGATCGGCCGCTAGTCACGAAGAGCACACGAAAACCCCGGTTCCGTAACAGACGTAACGGAACCGGGGTTTCGCCCATCCAGGACACCTGCTGCTCCGAAGAGGAGGTCATACGCGGCTCGCAGAGTGCGGGGCGCGGTGACCGACCTACACGGGGGCATCATGCGCAAGCAAGCAGTCATCGGGGCGGCCGTTCTGGCCCTGGCCATCGGTTCCGTCGGCTATGTCGCCGCGAGCGACAGGGGGCAGGGGCAGGGCCAGGGGCAGGAGAGCGACTCCTCGGCGATCAGCACCCAGGGCGGCTCGGTGGCCGGGGCGCAGGGCGTCGCCGGCGACCGGCTCACCGTGATCGGCCTCACGGACGACCGGCGTCTCGTCAGCTTCCGCGTCGACCGGCCGGACCGCGTCCTCCCGCTCGGCAAGGTGGGCGGCCTCAAGGGCGACAGCAAGCTCGTCGGCATCGACTACCGGGTGCAGAACGGCAAGCTGTACGGCGTCGGCGACAAGGGCGGCATCTACACGATCCGCGAGATCGGCGCCAAGGCCACCAAGGTCTCGCAGCTGAGCGTGGCCCTGCAGGGCGCGGCCTTCGGCGTCGACTTCAACCCGGCCGCCAACCGGCTCCGGGTCATCAGCGACACCGGCCAGAACCTCCGCCACAACATCGACGACCCGGCCGGCGCGCCCGCCGCCGGCACCACCGCGGTCGACGGCACCCTCACCAACCCGCCCGTGCCGCCCGCGACGACCGGTGCCACGGCGGCCGGCGTGACGGGTGCGGCGTACACGAACAACGACCTCTCCGCGACCACCGCCACCACCCTCTTCGACGTGGACACGGTGAACGACCAGGTCGCCGTCCAGTCCCCGGCCAACGCGGGCAACCTCGCGCCCACCGGCAAGCTCGGCGTCGACGCGGGCCCTGACGCGGGCTTCGACGTCTACACCTCGCGGCGCACCGGCTCGAACACGGCGTACGGCGTCCTGGCGGTCGGCGGCGCCCAGCGCCTCTACCGCGTGGACCTGCTGAACGGCTCGGTCACCCGCACCGGCACCTTCGACGGCGGCCGCAAGGTCGTGGACCTGGCGCTGCCGCTGAAGCAGGGCTGAGTGGGGAGCGGGGCTGAGTGGGGAGGGGGCTGAGCGCGGCTCGCGGGGTACCCGTGCAGCGGTAAGTGGCTGGCACCTGACACATGACAGCTGACAGATATTGATATCTGTCAGCTGTCATGTCATGGTGGGTGTCATGACGATGCACACGCGCACTCTCGGAAGCACCGGCCCCCAGGTCTCCGCCCTCGGCCTCGGCTGCATGGGCATGTCCGCGCTGTACGGCGACGCCGACCGCGCCGAGTCGATCGCCACCGTCCACGCCGCCCTGGAGGCGGGCGTGACCCTGCTCGACACCGGCGACTTCTACGGCATGGGCCACAACGAACTCCTCATCGGCGAGGCCCTGCGCACCGCGCCCGCCGCCCGTCGCGAACAGGCCCTGGTCAGCGTGAAGTTCGGCGCGCTGCGCGACCCGGACGGCGGCTGGTCCGGATATGACGGCCGCCCGGCCGCCGTGAAGAACTTCGCCGCGTACTCGCTCCAGCGCCTCGGCGTCGACCACATCGACGTCTACCGGATCGCCCGGCTCGACCCGGCCGTCCCGATCGAGGAGACGGTCGGCGCGATCGCCGAACTGGTCGAGAAGGGGTACGTCCGGCATGTCGGCCTGAGCGAGGTCGGCGCCGACACCATCCGCCGGGCCGCCGCCACCGCCCCCGTCAGCGACCTCCAGATCGAGTACTCGCTGATCTCCCGCGGCATCGAGGACGAGATCCTGCCGACCACCCGCGAACTGGGCATCGGCGTCACGGCGTACGGCGTCCTGTCCCGCGGTCTGATCTCCGGCCACTTCACCGGCGACCGGCAGCTCGCCGCGAACGACTTCCGGGCGATGTCCCCGCGCTTCCAGGGCGAGAACCTCCAGCACAACCTGAACCTCGTCGAGGCGCTGCGGAAGATCGCCGAGCAGAAGGGCACCAGCGTCGCGCAGATCGCCATCGCCTGGGTGCTCTCGCGGGGCGACGACATCGTGCCGCTGGTCGGCGCCCGTACCCGCGAACGGCTCACGGAGTCCCTCGGCGCACTCGACATCACGCTGGACGCGGCCGACCTCGCCGCGATCGAGGAGGCCGTACCGGCCGGAGCCGCCGCGGGCGAGCGCTACCCGGCGGCCCAGATGGCGCACCTCGAGGCCTGAGGCGGGCGCCGGGTACGGTCTGCTCATGCCACCGACCAGCGAGATCCTGACCGCCGAGCGCATCCTCGAAGCGACCGAGGAGGTGCTGCGCCGCCACGGCCCGGCCAAGGCGACCGTGGTGGACGTGGCCCGCGCGCTCGGCGTCAGCCACGGCAGCGTCTACCGCCACTTCCGCACGAAGGCGGCGCTGCGGGAGGCGGTCACCAAGCGGTGGCTGGACCGCACGTCCGAGTCCCTGGCCGGGATCGCCGCCGACGCGTCCCGTGACCCCCGACAGCGCCTCGGCGACTGGCTCGCGGCCCTCTTCGAGGCCAAGCGCCGCAAGGCGGGCGACGACCCCGAGCTGTTCGCCACGTACATGGTGCTGACCGACGAGAACGGCGGGGCGGTCGCCGAGCACATCACCGACCTCACCGGGCAGCTGACCCGGATCGTCCGGGCGGGCGTGGACGCGGGCGTGTTCACGGTCGCCGACCCGGCCGCCACGGCCCGCGCCCTGTTCCAGGCGACCGGCCGCTTCCACGACCCCGGCTACCACCGGGAGTGGGAACTGCCGGGCGTGGAGGACGAGTTCGATGCGGTGGTGGGGCTGCTGCTGCGGGGGCTGGGGGTCTAGGGCGGCGGGAATCGCCCGGCACAGCGCCGGGTTGTCGGGTTCAGAACCCGCGATCTCCGAGGAGCCGACATGTCCGAGAAAACCTCCGGGGAACCCGCTGTCCGCGAACTCCGCCTGGTGGTCACGGCGGCCGACTACGACGCGGCCCTGCACTTCTACCGCGACGTCCTCGGTCTGCCCGAACGCGGCGCGTTCACCTCCGAGGGCGGGCGGGTCACCATCCTCGACGCCGGCCGGGCCACCCTGGAGCTGACCGACCCGAACCACGCCGCCTTCATCGACGAGGTCGAGGTCGGGCGGCGCGTGGCCGGTCACATCCGGGTCGCCTTCCAGGTCGACGACTCCGTCGCCACCACCGAGAAGCTGGCCGCCGCCGGAGCGGAGGTGGTCGCCGAGCCGACCCGCACGCCGTGGAACTCGCTGAACTCCCGGCTGGAGGCACCGGGCGCCCTTCAGCTGACGCTCTTCACCGAGCTCGGTGACTAGGCCGACCGGTCTGTCGGATCGACCGTCGCCTGATGCGCCTCCGCCAGGTGTTCCTCCGCCTTCAGCCAGGGCAGGAACTGCGCACCCTTGCGCCAGCCGCACGTGTCGCAGCTGATCGTGCGCTGCATTCCCGCCCGCTGGACCCGGACGACGTGCTCGCGCCCGTGCTGGTCCCAGCGGCTCACCTTGCTCGTGTTGATCTCCAGCATGCTGCCTCCAGAGGCCGCGCCCTGCGAGTCCGTTGACGCAGCAAGGAGTGTGCAGCAAGACCAACATCAACGGGGGATCCTTCACAGCTCGTTGGCCAACCCGTGTTCTTGGGCTCAGTCGATCGTCCTCGGCAGCCGCAGGCTCAGCAGACCGGTCAGGGCGATCGCCGCCAGCTGTACGAGAAGCGTGATGACCAGGGCGTCCCGCATGCCCAGACCCGGAGTCAGGGACAGGAAGAGGGTGCCGAGGGTGGCCACACCCAGCGCCAGCGCCGACTGCTGGGTGGTGGTCATCACACCGCTGCCGACGCCGGCCCGCGCGGGCGGCACCTCGGACAGGACGATCCGGAAGATCACGGGAAGTTGGAGGGCCTGGCCCACCCCGGCGATCGCACCGCCCGGCAGCAGGGCAACGACGCCGAGGTCCGGCCAGGAACGCCACGCGGCCAGGGCGATCAGGCCCACGCCCACGACCTGGAACAGGGAGCCGGCCGTCACCACCCGGGTGCCGTACCGGGCGATGAGCCGGGGACCGGCGAGCGAGGTGAAGAAGAACGTCACCGCCAGCGGGGCGAGGGCGAGGCCCGCCTGGACGGGGCCGAGGCCCGCGCCCTGCTGCAAGGCCACCGCGATCACGAACATGAAGCCGCTGAACCCGATGGAGAACGGCAGGATCATCACCAGCCCGCGCCGCAACGACACCAGCCGGAACAGGCTCGGCGGCACCAGCGGCGTACGGCCCAGACGGTCCGCCCTGCGCTCCACCGCGTAGAACGCCGCCGCCAGGAACGGGAACGCCGCCAGCGACAGCCACGTCCACAGCGGCCAGCCCGCCGCCCTGCCCTCGGTGAGCGGGGCCAGCAGGGCGATCAGCGAGGCGGCCAGCAGGAGCGTGCCGGGGCCGTCCACCGGTTCCGGGCGCTGCGCCCGGGTCTCCGGGATCGCGCGGGCGGCGAGGACGAGGCCGACGAGGACGACCGGCACGTTCACCAGGAACACCGAGCGCCAGCCGGTGCCCGCGATGTCGGCCGAGACGAGGACGCCGCCCAGGATCTGGCTCGCCACCATCGACAGGCCGGCCGTCGCGCCGTACAGGCTCATCGCCTTGGCGCGGCGCGGGCCCGCGGTGGCCGCCTGGATGGTGGCGAGCACCTGCGGCAGCATCGCGGCGGACGCCGCGCCCTGCGCGACCCGGGCCGCGACCAGCGTCCAGGCGGTGGGCGCGAGCCCGCACGCCAGCGAGGTCAGCCCGAAGGCGGCCATGCCGCCCAGGAAGAGGCGGCGCCGGCCGAAGAGGTCGCCGAGCCGGCCGCCGAGGACGAGCAGGACGGCGTACGCCAGGCCGTACCCGGAGACGACGAGCTCCAGGACCGACTCGCTCGCGGCGAGGTCCGAGCCGATGGTCGGCAGGGCGACGTTGACGATGAAGAAGTCGACGAGGGGCAGTGCCGCGGCCAGCAGCACCGTGAACAGGCCGAGCCCGCCGAGCTCCGGTGGGGTGGGGGAGGGGCGGGTCGGGCGTGGGGTGGTCGTGGTTTCGGTCACGGGTATGAGCCTGCGGCCGCTCCGAGACGGGTACCAGAGTCTTCTTATCCTGGTACAAGAAGCACCTGGAAACAGGGTGTGGACGAGGTGCGGGCGGCGGCAGGCTGGAGGCATGACGACCATGACCCAGGAGATGGCGGGGACGGCGGAGACGGCGGGGACGGCATCGGGATCACCGACGGGAACGCCGACCGGAATGCTGTCGGGAACGCTGTCGGGAACGGCCGTCGCGGAGATCCGGCGGCATGAACTCGCCGCCTTCCTGCGTCACCGCCGCGAGCACATCGCCCCCGAACGGGTCGGGCTGCCCCGCGGCCGCCGGCGCCGCACCCCGGGACTGCGCCGGGAGGAGGTCGCCCAGCTCTCCGCGGTCGGCGTCACCTGGTACACGTGGCTCGAACAGGCCCGGGACATCCAGGTCTCCGTCCAGGTCCTCGACGCCCTCGCCCGCACCCTGCTGCTCGACCCGACCGAACGCGCCCACCTCTTCCGGCTCGCCGGCGCCGTGGATCCGACGCCGGCCACCGACTGTCCGTCGCTCACCCCGGGGCTGCGGGCGGTCCTGGAGCAGCTGGAGCCGGCGGCGGCCGCCGTGCAGAACAGCCGGTACGACCTCCTCGGCTACAACCGGACCTACAGCCTGCTGCTCTGCGACCTCGACGCCGTGCCGCCCGAGGACCGCAACTGCATGATCCTCTCCTACACGCACCCCGAGTGGCAGTCGTCCATCGTGCACCTGGAGGACGCCCAGCGCATGATGGCCGCCCGCTTCCGCGCCACGATGGCCGGGCATCTGGCCGAGCCCGCCTGGAAGATGCTCCTCAAGCGGCTGCGCGCCGAATCCCCGGACTTCTGCGAGGCGTGGGACCGCCACGAGGTGATCGCCCACCGCAGCAAGCGCAAGGAGTTCCTGAACCGGTACGTGGGCCGTGTCGTCGTCGACCACACCGACCTGTGGATCGGCCCGGAGAACGGGCCGCGCATGGTCACGTACACACCGGCGGACGAGGAGTCACGGGCGCGGCTGGAGCGGCTGCACGCGATCGCCGTCGAGCGGTCGCGGTCACGCGGATGAGGTAGTCCCCCTGACTCGGGATGACTCTCCGAACTGCGGGAACTCGGGTCACCGAAAGGTGAGGCACCATCCCGAGGAGAGTCATGGCCGAGCAGAAGTCGACAGGATCGGCCGGGTCGGCAGGGTCGACAAAGGATCTTCCGCAACCGCTGCGGGCGGCCGCCTCGGTACTGAGCCGGGTGCCCGGCGCCGGAACGGTGGGCCGGGCGGCCGAGGGGACACTGGACAAGATCGGAGCGGTGTCCCCGCGCGGGCGCCGGATCGCCGTGTACACCGGCGCCGGGGTGCTCGGCGTCGCGGGCGTCGTGGAGTGGCCCGTCGCGATCACCGGAGCGGCGGTGGCGTGGCTGACGCAGCCGCGGCGGGAGGAGACGGAGAAGGCGGAGAAGCAGGGGGAGACCGCGGAGGCGTCCGGCACGCGGCCCACGCCGCAGGTGCTGGCGTCGTCCCCCGGCAAGCCGTCCGCGGAGGGTACGGCGGCACCCGCCACGCCCTCCGACAGGCTGCCCGCGCACCACACGCCGCCCCCCGCCGGCGGCGGGCCGAGTGGCGCGACGACGGCCCGACCTGCCCGTGCGAACGGCTGAGGGCGAGTGATGAGCGGAGGACTTCTCAGCCGTCCCACGGCGGCCGCCGCCGGACTCGTGCTGGCCGGCCCGCGTCTGCTGGCCCGCGGTACGGCACCCGCCGTGGGCGCCGCCGCCGGGGCGGTCGCGGGCACGGCCAGGGCGGGCGTGCGCAGCGCGGACTTCGCCCTGCGCGTCGCCCGCGTCACCCGCGCGGCCCTCCCGGGCGCCCCCCGCGACTGGCGCGCCGGCACCCGCACCCACCTGGCCCTGCGCGAGGCCACCCCGGAGGAACTCCGGCAGGCGGCCGGCCGCGCGGAACACGCGGCGGAGCGAGCGGAGAAAGCGGGCGACGCGGAACGGACGGCACGACAGGCCGACGGGGCCTACGCGGCCGACGGGGCCGACCGGGCCGAGCGGGCATCCGGGGCGGACGGGGCGGTCGGGGCGGACGTGACCGACCGGGCCGCTGGGACCGCCGGGGCCGACCGGGACTCCAGGGCTGAGGTGGCGGACGGGGCTGACAGGGCGGTCGGGGCGGACATGACGGACCGGGCCGCCGGGGCAGACGTGACCGACCGGGCCGCCAGGGCTGACGGGGCTGGCCGGGCTGACGTGGCGGACAGGACTGGCGGGGCTGGCCGGGCCGCCGAGGCTGACGTGACGGACAGGGCTGACGGGGCCGACGTGACCGACCGGGCCGTCGGGGCCGTCGGGGCCGACCGGGCCTCCGGGGTTGACGGGGCCGCCAGGGCAGATGTGGCTGGCGGGACCGCCCGGGCCGACGTGGCGGACGGGACTGGTCCGGCCGACGGGGCTGAGGGGCCCGACCGGGCCGCCTGGGCTGAGCGAGCTGAGGGGGTCGACCGGGCCGCTGCCGACCGGGCCGATCGGGCCGGTGGCGAACTGGTCGTGGAGCGTGAGCCGGGGGGCGGAGAGCAGCCGGGTGCCGGTGCACGGAAACACCCCCGCCGTACCGAACACCTCGCCCGCCGCGTGGCCGCCGCTCTCGCCGAGCATCCGGACGTCGCCTTCGCCTACTGGGACCAGGGGCTGGGGCGGCTGGTCGTGGCGGCGACCGAGGAGGCCGTGAGTGACCGGGTCGTGGAGCGGGCGGCGGCGCTCGCCGAGCGGCACGGTCTGGTGCCCGCCGACGACGACAGTGTCGAGGAGCTCGGTCACCCCGGTGACCCCGCGTCCGTGCGGACCGCCGCCGAGGCGCTCGCCGCCGACGCGGTGGGTGCCGCGGCCGCGCTGGTGGGGTCCGCGATGCGGCTGCCGCCCTCGCCGCGCCTGGTGACCGCCGTGGTCACGCTGCTGCGCGAGAACCCCCGCTTCCGCGCCTGGATGCGCGCCCGCCTCGGCAACGCCCGCATGGAAGTGTTCTTCGCCGTCGCGAACGCGGCCGTGCACGGCGCCGGGCACACCCCGACCTCGCTGCTGCTCGACGGGATGCTGCGCACCTCCCAGCTGGCGGAGGCGGTGGTGCGGACGGCCGCCTTCGAGACCGTGCACGACCAGCTGTGCGCACCGGGCCGGGACAGCGTGCCCGTGGATCCGTCCCTGCGCCCGCCGCTGCGGACCTCCCCGGCCCAGGAGTACGCCGCCCACGCCTCGACCGGCAGCGTCCTGGGCGCGGCGGCGGCCCTGCTCGTCAAGCACGACGTCGCCGAGGCGGCGGAGGCGGTCCTCGCAGGTTCGCCCAAGGCCGCGCGGTACGGGCCCGCCGCCTTCCACGCCGTCCTGAGCGGCGCCCTGTCCGGCGCGGGCGTGCTCGTGCGCGACCCGGGCCGGCTGCGGCAGCTGGAGATGGCCGGCACGATCGTGCTGCATCCCAGTGCGCTCAGGAAACCCGGCGCGGGCGCCGACCCGTGGGCCGAGCCCGTCCTGGACGCCGCCCGCCGGGCCGGGCTGCGGGTCGTGGTCGTCGACGACCCCGCACTCGCCGACTTCACCGGCCTGGCCGACCAAGTCGTCGGCGCGGACCGGCCGTTGCGCGAGGTCGTGGACGAACTGCGCGACGAGGGCGGGGTCGTCACCGTCGCCCGCCCCCGCCCGCACGACGACGCGGACGTGACCTCCGGACTCCTCGGCGGTGACGTGGCCGTCGCCCTCACCGACGAGGACGGCCAGGTGGTGTGGGGCGCGGACGTCCTCGCCCCGCACGGCCTCGCCGACGTGTGGCGGCTGCTCATCGCCATCCCGGCGGAGCGTGGCGTCGGCCGCCGGTCACAGACCCTGGCCCGGTCCGGCGCCGCGCTGTCCGGCCTGCTCGTGGCCGTCGGCGAGTCCTCCCGCCGGGGCCGTGGGGCACCCCTGCCCGGCCTGCGGCACGCTCCGGTCGACATCGGCGCGGCCGCCGCCCTGTTCACCGGAGTACGCGCGGCCCTCGGCGTGGCGGTGGCCCGCGCCCCCCACCCCCGGCCGAGGGTCGCCTGGCACGCCCTGCATCCGGACGACGTACGCGACCGGCTGGAACAGGAGGCGCCCCCGGAGCCGACCCCCCTCGCACAGGCGACGGCACGGGCACGCACGGCCGCCGGCACGGTCGTACGACAGCCCGTGCTGGCCCCCGCGCGCTGGTCGTGGCAGCTCGGCCAGGCCGTACGCGGCGAGCTGGACGACCCCCTCACCCCGGTCCTGGCCGTCGGCTCGGCCGCGTCCGCGATCCTCGGCTCGGCCGTGGACGCCCTGCTGGTCCTCGGCGCCCTCGACCTGAACGCCCTGGTCGGCGGCGTCCAGCGGCTGCGGGCCGAGCGCGCGCTGTCCGGGCTGCTCGCCCAGCAGAAGCAGAAGGCGCGGGTCACGGACGACGGGGACACGGCCCGTGTGGTCGACGCCGCCAAGCTCAGCCCGGGCCACGTCATCGACCTCAAGACCGATGACGTCGTGCCCGCCGACGCCCGCCTGCTGTGGGAGGACGGTCTCGAGGTCGACGAGTCCGCGCTGACCGGCGAGTCCCTGCCGGTCGACAAGGGCATGGACGCGACTCCGCGTGCCCCCGTGGCCGAACGGAACTGCATGGTCTTCGAAGGGACGACGGTGGTGGCCGGGCGCGCCCAGGCCGTCGTCGTGGACACCGGCGACCGTACCGAGGCCGCCCGGGCCGTCTCCCTCGCCGCCCGCGTCCCGCCGTCCGCCGGAGTGCAGGCCCGCCTCCAGGAACTCACCCGCAAGGCCATGCCGTTGACGATGGCGGGCGGTGCCGCCGTGACCGGCCTGTCGCTGCTGCGGGGGACGCCGATCAAGCAGGCGGTCAGCGGCGGAGTCGCCGTGGCCGTGGCCGCCGTACCCGAAGGGCTGCCGCTGGTGGCCACCGTGGCGCAGCTCGCCGCCGCCCGCCGGCTCAGCAGCCGCGGCCTCCTCGTCCGCACCCCGCGCACACTGGAGGCGCTGGGCCGCATGGACACGATCTGCTTCGACAAGACCGGCACCCTCACCGAGAACCGGCTGCGCCTGGTCCGGGTGGCCGACGCGGACGGCACGGTCCACACCCTCGACCGGCCGGCCGCCGCCGAGACGCTGCGGGCGGCGGCCCGCGCCTGCCCCCGCCTCAACGGCGACTCGGTCCGGCCGGTGCACGCCACCGACGAGGCCGTCCTGGACGCCGCCGGACCCGACCCCGACTGGGAGCAGACCGAGGGCGTCCCCTTCGAGGCCGCCCGCGGCTACGCCGCCGCCGTCGGCCGGGCCGCGGACGGCACCCCGGTCCTGGTCGTCAAGGGCGCCCCCGAGACCGTCCTGCCCACCTGCGCCGACCTCCCCTCCCACATCTTTGACCGGGCCCAGTCGCTGGCCGGCGACGGGCTGCGCGTCCTGGCGGTCGCCGGACGCCCGCTGCGGGAGGGCGAGAAGGCGACGGACGTACTCGAAGCGCCCTTGCAGGACCTGGAGTTCACCGGACTGCTCGCGCTCGCCGACGTGGCGCGTGAGACGTCCCCGGCCCTGGTCCGCGGGCTGCGCGAGGCGGGCGTACGGCCCGTCGTGCTGACCGGCGACCACCCGCAGACCGCTCACGCCATCGCCGTCGACCTCGGCTGGCCGGACGACGCGAACGTGGTCACCGGCGACGAACTCGCCGCCGCCGACCGCACGGTCCGGGCCCGGATGCTCCGCGACGCCGACGTCGTCGCCCGGGTCGCGCCCGAGCAGAAACTCCAGGTCGTCGAGGCCCTCAGGGACGCCGGCCGGGTCGTCGGCATGGTCGGCGACGGCGCCAACGACGCGGCCGCCATCCGCGCCGCCGACATCGGCGTCGGCATCAGCGCCCGCGGCTCGGCCGCCGCCCGCAACGCCGCCGACCTCGTCGTCACCGGCGACGACCTCTCCGTGCTCATCGAGGCGGTCCACGAAGGCCGCGCCCTGTGGCACAGCGTCGCCGACGCCATCGCCATCCTCATCGGCGGCAACGCGGGGGAGGTCGGCTTCGGCATCCTCGGCACCGTCCTGTCGGGCTCCGCGCCCCTGTCCACCCGCCAGATGCTGCTGGTCAACCTGTTCACGGACCTGTTCCCGGCGATGGCGGTGGCGGTGACCCCCAAGGAAGACGGCGGCGAGTCCACAGCATCCGACCAACCCCTCGGTACGGCCCTCCTCGGGACCCCCCTCATCCGCCAGATCCGTCACCGAGCCCTCACCACCTGCCTGGGCGCAACGGTCGCCTGGCTCTTCGGCCGCTTCACCCCCGGCACGACCCGCCGCTCGACCACGATGGCCCTGTGCGCGTTGGTGGGCACCCAACTGGCCCAGACCCTGACCGACCGCCGTGACAGCCCCCTGGTCCGCCTCACCTCCCTCGGCTCGGCGCTCGTCCTCTTCGCCCTGGTGGAAACCCCGGGCGCGAGCCAACTCTTCGGCTGCACCCCGCTGGGGCCGATGGCGTGGGCGGGAGTACTGGCGGCGATCGCGGTGGCACTGGCGGGCCAGAAGGCTCTGCCGACGGTGGAGGAGGCACTTCTCAAGCGATGGCCGAGCTTGGCTGATCAACTGGGCTGAGCGGACTTACCCCAGGGGCGCGGGGCTGTGTCAATGTGCGGCTCCGCCGCGTGGGCGCGACCAGCCACACACAGCCCGCACTCGCCATACAAGCAACAACCCCTACGGCACTGAGGCGCTGACCCCCGCAGCCTCCCGCACCTCCGCCGACTCCAACCGCTCGGCCGTCCGCTCAGCCGTCCGCCGAGCCCAGGCCCCACTCGTCACAGCCCCGAGCACCAGCACCACCAGCCCGCATCCCGCCAGAATCCACCACCCCGGCCGAGCCGCGGACACGAAGACCTCCCGGTACGACGACGAGCCCACGCCCGTGGCCAGCACCGCCCCCACCACCGCGACACCGAGCGTCTGCCCCAACTGACGGCTGGTGGACGCCACGGCAGCCGCGACCCCCGCCTGACTACGAGGCATCCCCGACACGGCCGTATTGGTGATCGGCGCGTTCACGAACCCGAACCCGACTCCGAACAGCACGTATCCGATGAACATCGTGACATTGGACGTCTCGGCCTCGAACCCGGCGAACAGCACACCGCTCGCCGTCATCGCCACACCGGCGATCAGCAACGGAACACGCGGCCCGACAGACCCGATCAGCCGCCCGGACAACGGCGCGCACAGAAACGTCGGCACAGCCATCGGCAGCATCCACAGCCCCGCGTGCAGCGCGTCCAGCCCCCGTACGTTCTGCAGATACAGCGTCGACAGGAACAGGAACCCGCCCAGCGCGGCGAACGAGCTGACCGCGATGACGGTCGCCCCACTGAACGGCGCCGAACGGAAGAACCGCAGGTCGATGAGGGGTTCGTCGCGCCGGGGCTCGTACCAGAGCAGGCCCGCCAGCGCGGCCACGGCCACCACCGCGAACGGCAGGACCGCCGTGAACCCGGCGTTCGGCGCCTCGATGATCGCGTACGTCAGGCAGCCGAACAGCGCGATCACCATGACCTGGCCGAGCGGATCGGGCCGACGGGCCTTGGGCGCGCGGGACTCGGGGACGTAGCGCAGGGTGAGCAGCAGAGCGGCGAGCCCCACCGGCAGATTGAGCCAGAAGATCGACCGCCAGCCGACGGACTCCACGAGCAGCCCTCCGACCAGCGGCCCGGCGGCCATTGAGATGCCGACCACCGCACCCCACGCACCGATCGCCCGCGCCCGCTCGCGCGGGTCGGTGAAGGTGTTCGTGATGATCGACATGGCGACCGGGTTGAGCATCGAACCGCCCACCGCCTGCACCATGCGGAAGGCGACGAGCGTCTCCAGATCGGGGGCGACGGAGCACAGCGCCGAGCCGAGCGTGAAGACGACCAGCCCCGTCATGAACACCCGCTTGCGGCCGATCCGGTCGGCCGTGGACCCGGCGAGCATCAGCAGCGAGGCGAGCACCAAGGTGTAGGCGTCGATCGTCCATTGCAGGCCCGCCGTACTGGCGTGCAGTTCCTTCTGCATGGAGGGGAGGGCGACGTTCAGAACGGTGTTGTCGAGACTCACGATCAGCAGGCTCATACAGCAGATCGCGAGGACCAGCATGCGTCGGCGATGGCTGAGCTCGGGCATGCGTTCCAGCGTACGCCGACATCGATAGTGTGTCTAACTAATGACCGCCGCCCCTTCACCTGCCGCGGATCACGCTGCCGAGCACCCGTCGCCGTACGCGACAATGGGGGAATGTCCACGCCCGCCTCGCCCCTGCAGATCGGCCCGCACACCGTCGGGCCGCCGGTCGTCCTCGCCCCCATGGCCGGGATCACCAACGCGCCCTTCCGCACGCTGTGCAGGGAGTTCAGTGGCGGCAAGGGCCTGTTCGTCAGCGAGATGATCACGACCCGGGCGCTGGTCGAACGCAATGAGAAGACCATGCAGCTGATCCACTTCGACGCGACCGAGAAGCCGCGCTCGATCCAGCTGTACGGCGTCGACCCGGCGACCGTCGGCAAGGCCGTCCGCATGATCGCGGAGGAGGACCTGGCCGACCACATCGACCTGAACTTCGGCTGCCCGGTCCCGAAGGTGACCCGGAAGGGCGGCGGCTCCGCCCTCCCGTACAAGCGGAACCTGCTGCGGGCGATCCTGCGCGAGGCCGTCAGCGGCGCCGGTGACCTGCCGGTGACGATGAAGATGCGCAAGGGCATCGACGACGACCACATCACCTTCCTCGACGCCGGCCGTATCGCCGTCGAGGAGGGCGTCACCTCCATCGCCCTGCACGGCCGCACCGCCGCCCAGCACTACGGCGGCACGGCCGACTGGGACGCCATCGCGCGGCTCAAGGAGCACGTGCCGGAGATCCCCGTGCTCGGCAACGGCGACATCTGGTCGGCCGAGGACGCGCTGCGGATGGTGCGCGAGACGGGCTGTGACGGGGTCGTCGTCGGGCGTGGGTGCCTCGGGCGGCCGTGGCTGTTCGCGGACCTGGTGGCGGCCTTCGAGGGGCGTACGGAAGACATCGCGCGCCCCTCCCTGCGCGAGGTCGCCGACGTCATGGTCCGCCACGCCACCCTGCTCGGCGAGTGGATCGGCGACGAGGCGCGGGGCGTCATCGACTTCCGCAAGCACGTCGCCTGGTACCTGAAGGGCTTCGCGGTCGGCTCCGAGATGCGCAAGCGGCTCGCGATCACCTCCTCGCTGGCCGAACTCCGCTCCGGGCTCGACGAGCTGGACCTCGACCAGCCCTGGCCGACCGGCGCCGACGGGCCCCGCGGCCGTACCTCCGGCAACAACCGGGTGGTGCTGCCGGACGGCTGGCTGAAGGACCCGTACGACTGCGCGGGGATCGGCGAGGACGCGGAACTGGACACGTCCGGGGGCTGATGCCCCCCTCGTGACAGGGCTCAGTCCTTGCTGGGGCGCGGCGTCGACCCGTACGCCGTCAGGAACCGGTCCCGGAACGAGCTCATCTTCCACACCGGCGCGTCCTTGGCGGGCTTCAGACCGTCCGTCCAGTTCCAGGCGGCGATCTTGTCGAGGACCTTCGGGTCCTTCGCGACGATCGAGACCGGTACGTCACGGCTGGCACCCGCGCCGCTGACCCGGGCGATGGGCTGGTGGTCGCCGAGGAAGACGAGGACGGTGTCGTCGGTGCCGTAGCGCTCCAGCCACTGGGTGAGGCTGGTGACGGAGTACTGGATGGACTTGCCGTACTCCTCCTTGGAGCGGGTGGAGTTCGTGAGGAGTTCCGAGGGGTCGACGCCGGCCTTCTGGATCGGGCCGAAGACCGAGCCGTCGCCGAGCTCGTCCCAGTCGACCAGCTTCGGGATGGGCGCCCACGGCTGGTGGCTGGAGGTCAGGATGATCTCCGACATCAGCGGCTTGTCGCGCTTCTTGCCGTGCACCAGACGCTGGAAGGCCTCCAGGGTGTACTGGTCCGGCATGGTCGACCAGCTGAACTTCGGGCCCTTGTAGCCCAGCTGGAAGGCGTTGTAGACCTTGTCGAGGCCGTAGTACTCCTGCTCCGGCCAGCCCTTCTGCACGCCCGGCATGACGCCCACCGTGTCCCAGGCGCCGGTCTTCCCGAACGCCTTGGTCAGGCTGAGGTGGTCGCTGGACATGACGGTCCGGTAGCGCTGCTGGTTGTCGATCCACAGGCCCGACATGGTGGTGGAGTGGCCGAGCCAGCTGCTGCCGCCGTACGTCGCCGAGGTCATCCAGCCGCTCTTCGCGCGGTAACCGGCCTTCTCCAGCGCCTCGCTGCTCGCATCGAGGGTCTGGTCGACGCCCGGTGCGATCTCCGGGTCCTCGAGCGCGCTGCGGCCGTAGCTCTCGATGAACGTGAAGATGACGTCCTTGCCGCGCAGGTCGGGCAGCAGCTCGCCGGCCGGGGTGTTGCCGAAGGTGTCGGTCTTGGCCTCCTTCGCGAACGCGGCCTCGTCGCGCAGGGTGTCCTGCACCCGCCGCGCCTGGATCTTCAGCGCGTAGCCGGCCCGGTCGGAGGCGATCGGCATGCCGTTGACCTGGAGGCCGAGGCTGGAGCAGGTGATCCAGACGGTGCCCGCGATCAGGGTGGCCCGGGTGGCGGTCCGGGTGTCGCGGACCAGGAGGTTGCTCAGCCGGACCGTCGCCAGCGCCATGACGACCAGCAGCAGCGCGACCAGGGCGACCGCGCCGACCGTCGCCCCGATGGCCGTCGCGCTGCCCATCGAGTCCTCGACGTACGCCTGGGCGTCGTCCAGCAGCCCCCAGTCGAGCACCAGGTTGAAGCCCCGGCCCAGGTACTCGTAGAACCCGATGTCCAGCAGGTTCAGCACGGTCAGCGCGCCGAGGAGCGTCCCGGACAGCGCCGCCACGACCACCCGCGGCCGGCGCGGCAGCGCGAGCACCACGACGGCCCCGACGATCGCCTCCGCCGGCAGCCGCGTGAACCGGTTGTACTGGAGTGCGCCGAGGGTGTTCGGCAGCACCAGGGCGCCGAAGACCAGGCCGGCGGCGAGCGCGGTGGTCGTCCAGCTCAGGGCGCGGGCGGCGGCTGGGTGCCGGCTGCGCCAGGAACGCCAGTGGGCGAGACGGGCCTTGAGCGTGCCGGGCGGCTTCTCGCCGGGTGCGGGTTCGCCGGGCACGGCCTCATCGGACACGGCGTCTTCCTCGGGCAGGGCGTCGTCGCCCGTCGCCTCGGTTGCCTCAGTCGCCGCGGTCGCCTCTGCCGACACCCGAAGGTCCTTCCGTACGAAGCCCGGTGATACGGCGGACGCGGGCCCCAGGCAGGGCACCGCATCCGCCGTACTCCCGTACGGTTCGCCTCCGTCCGCTGTTCAGCCCATTTGCCCAGCGCTCGGCAAACACCGGGCAAACGCCTCACCAACCGGCCTTTTGCGAGCCTTGTCAGGCGCCCCCGACCGCCGTCAGCAGCGCGAGCGGCGCCGCCGCCGACCGCGACTCCCGCACGCACGCGTGCGGGTACGGCACCGGCTCCGCGTGGGTGTCCCGGCCGTAGCCCGCGAGGACCTCCGGCAGCCGGTGCCCGGTCGCCGTCGCCGCGTCGACCAGGCCGTGGGCGACGGTGCGGGCCTCGTCGTGCAGGCCGTAGCGGGCCAGGCCCAGTGTGATCAGCGCGTTGTCGTGCGGCCATACGGAACCGCGGTGGTACGACAGCGGGTGGTACGCCGGCTGCCCGGCGGCCAGCGTGCGCACGCCCCAGCCGGAGAAGAAGTCGGGTTCGAGCAGGCGCCGCCCGACGGCCTCGCCGTACTCCTTGTCGAGCAGCCCCGACCACAGCAGATGCCCGGCGTCCGAGGCCAGCGCGTCCACCTGGTTGCCCTCGCCGTCCAGCGCGAGGGCGGGGAAGGAGTGGTCCGGCATCCAGAAGTCGCGCTGGAAGCGGTCGCGCAGGTCGGCGGCGGCCTGCTCCAGCAGGGCCGCGTAGACCTTGTCGTCCCACGCCGTGCGCGCCAGCCAGGCGGTGCGGCGCAGCGCGTCGTACGCGTACCCCTGGGCGCCCGCCGCCATCACCGGGCCGCTCGCGCGGGTGCCGTCGGCCGAGCTGATGGCGCCGGGGGAGTCCTTCCAGTTCTGGTTGGCGAGGCCGCCCTGGTCGGCGCGGTAGACCAGGTAGCCGCGCGAGGTCAGCCCGCCGTGGTCCAGCATCCAGCCGATCGCCGCACGGGCGTGGGACTCCAGTCGGCGGGCCAGCTCCGCGTCCCCGGTGTGCTCGACGTACGCGCCGAGCAGCACGAGGAACAGCGGGGTGGCGTCGACCGAGCCGTAGTAACGGCCGTACGGCACCTGCCCGAAGTGCGCCAGCTCGCCGTGCCGCACCTCGTGCACGATCTTGCCGGGCTGGGAGACCGACTCCGGGCCGGTCTCCGTCGCCTGCGCCGCGGCCAGCGCCAGCAGCGTGGCGGCGGCCGGGCGGGGCCGGTAGGGCAGCGCGAACAGCGAGGTCAGCAGGGCGTCCCGGCCCAGCAGCGTCAGGAACCAGGGCGCTCCCGCCGCCGGTACGCGCAGTTCCTCGCCGTCCGGACCGGTCGCCGGCACCTGGAGCGAGGCGAGGTCGGCGAGCCCGCGCGCACAGGCCGCGGCCAGCTCCGGCCAGCCGGTCGGGAAGGCCACGCCCTCGACGAACTCACCCTCCAGAGCGAGGAGTTGGTCGTTCAGTGCGGCCGGGGAGCGCGGTACCCGCAGGGTCCGCCTGTCGCCGTGCGGGCGGGCCATCACGCGCAGCATCAGCTCGGCCGTGCCGTGCGGTTCCAGATCCAGGGTCCACACGAGGCGCCGGGCGCCGGTGCCGGTCTCCTCGACGCCCTCCGGGACGGGCTCGGCCGTCACCGTCGTACAGGAGCGCCACTCACCGCGCTGATAGGCGAACTCCACACCGCCGTCCAGGACCTGGCGGGAGCGGGTCGCTCCTATCTTGGCGTACGTACGGTGGTCGGAGCGCAGTTCGAACTGGTCGGTGAAGTCGGCGTCCGCGGTCACCGCGAGCCGGACCGTCGTCGGCACCGGGCGGTTGCTGGTCACCCGCAGGGACTCGACGAACGAGCCGTCGCCGACGGCCTGTTCCCGGAAGAGCGTGTACGCGGGCGGCTCCTGGCGCCCGCCGCGCGGTACGAGCACACAGCGCGCGGTGTCCCCGTCGGCGACCGGCGACAGCGCCTCGGGCACCGCGCCGTCGACGGTGAGCTGCCACCGGCTCAGGTGCCGGGCGTCCCGCACGAACAACCCGTCCGGGGAACTGCCGCCCCGTACGCCGCTGATGTCCCCGCCGTCGCCCACAGCGGCGAACGTCCCGCCGTGCACGAGCAGATGATGCCGGTCCGTCATCCCCGGTCCCCTCCCCTGTCACTCATCTCGAACGTCCGGATGCCCGTGGGGGACATGTCGTCTCCCGGGCCGGTGTGCAGCAGGTCGAGCGTGAGCGCGGCGGTCCAGCTGAAGCCGGTCGCCCCGCAGGCCTCGCCGGTGTACGGGTCGACGTACTCCGCGAAGTCGGTCGTGCCGGCGGTGTCCAGGACGGCCTGGCGCAGGGCGTCGGCCCGCTCCTGTTCGCCGTGGGTGCGCAGCCCGCGCTCCACCAGCCAGCTCGTGTTGAACCAGGCCGGGCCGCGCCAGTAGCGGTGCGGGTCGAAGGCCTCGCCGAGCAGGTCGTAGCTCGGGACCAGGCGGGTCGAGTCGCCGAGCCCGAAGTGCGCCCCGCCCAGCGTGCCCACCAGCGCGTCCGTGATCCTCTGCGGCAGGCCGGGCAGCAGCAGTGGAACGAGCCCGGAGACACTGCGCTCCCGGATCAGCTCCCCGCCCCGCACGTCCCGGCAGAAGAACATCCCCTCCGCCGGGTCCCACAGCCGCTCGATCAGCGCCGCCGTCAGCCGCTCGGCCCGCGCGTGCCGGGCCGTCCCGGTGGCCCCGAGCTCCTGCGCGATCCGCGCGAGGGCGTGCTCGGAGGCGATGAGCAGGGCGTTGAACGCGGGGTCCTCCACCGCGAAGTCACTGCTGCCGTCGGCGTATCCGGCGTCCCGGTAGTCGCTCGCCAGCCGCACGTACCGCCCGTAGTCCAGATCCGTCGGCCGGTCCTCGGGGGCGCCGTGATCCAGGTCGGCGCGGCGGAAGGAACGGGCCGGAGCCGGTGTGATCCTGCTCAGCGGGGCGTCCCAGCAGGGGCTGTTGTCCATACCCTGTTCCCAGGGGTGCACGACGGACGCCAGCGACCCTGCGCCCAGGTCCCGCCGGTGCAGCAGATACCGGTGCCAGGCCGCGAGCCGCGGATACACCTGGGCGAGGAAGCCGCGCGCCCGCGACAGTCCCGGGTCGGCGCAGTGCACCAGCCACGCGGCCAGCGCGTGCACCGGTGGCTGCACGATGCCCGAGGTCTGTACGGTGCGCGGGGCGCCCGCGGCGTGCCCCGCGGTCGAGGAGCGCCAGAAGTCGGGGCTCGGGAAGTACGCGTCGAGGGGGACGGAGGGGTTGAAGACGATGTGCGGGATCCGCCCGTCCTCCCACTGGCCGCCCAGCAGGGTCTCCAGTTCCGTCTGCGCCCGTAGCGGCGACAGGTGGCGCAGGCCGATCGCGATGAAGGCGGAATCCCAGGACCACTGGTGCGGATACAGGCCGTGCGAGGGCACGGTGGAGGTGCCGGTCCAGTTGCCTTCGAGGACGCGGGCGGCCCTGACGTGCAGGGAACGGGGCGCCGGGGCGGAATGTGTCGTGGTCGCCGGATCGTATGCAACGGCCTCGGGCCCCGACACCTCACCGTGCCCGGAAAAGGGTGGTGAGGAAAAGGTGCGTACGGGGGTGAAGTGCCCGGTGTTGCGGGCTGTGACCTGCGTTGCGCGATCCACTCAAGGCTCCCCGAAGACGTACGGCCGACCAGTTCGACAGTGGCTACCGTAGGGTTACGTCTATTTAACACGCAAAACTCAATATGTAATGCAAGCTTGAGAAACACAAGGGGGTGTGCATGACCGGACGACCCGGCAGGACCGGCAGGACCGGCAGGACACCGAGTCAGGCGAGCGCCGGAGATCTGCTCGAACTGGTCCGCAGCGGCCGCGCCACCACCCGTGGCGCCCTGCAGCACGCCACCGGTCTGTCCCGCGCCACCGTCGGCCAGCGCCTGGACCGCCTCTTCCGCGCGGGCTGGCTGCGCGAGGGCGCCGGCGGCCCCGTCGACTCACCGCTGGGCGGCCGCCCCTCCATCACCCTCGAATTCGACGACGCCCACGCGGTGGTCCTCTCCGCCGACCTGGACACGCGGCACGCGCGGGCCGCCGTACTGACCCTCACCGGCGAGATCCTCGCCGAGCACTCGGGCGTCCTGGTCCTCGAGGACGGCCCGGACGCCGTACTCGGCGAACTCGGCCGCTGGTTCGCCGAACTCCTGGAGAAGGCCGGCCACCGGGCGGACGAGGTCTGCGGCCTCGGCCTCGCGGTACCGGGCCCGGTCGACACCGACACCGGCCGGGTCGTCCAGCCGCCGATCATGCCCGGCTGGGACGGCTACGACATAAGAGGCCGCCTGGCGAGGGCCTTCACCGAGCACTCGGGCGCCGCACCGCTGCCCGTCCTGGTCGACAACGACGCCAACCTCATGGCGTACGGCGAACAGCGCACGGCCTACCCGGACTGCTCGGCCTTCGTGCTGGTCAAGGTGTCCACGGGCATCGGCGCCGGCGTCGTGGTCGACGGCTCGGTCTACCGCGGCATCGACGGCGGCGCGGGCGACCTCGGCCACATCCGGGTCCCGGCGGGCGCCGACGCGCTGTGCCGCTGCGGTTCCTACGGCTGTCTCGCCGCCGTCGCCAGTGGAGGCGCCGTGGCCCGGCGGCTGGCGGAGGCCGGGGTGCCGGCGGCGTCCGGCTCGGACGTGCGGGACCTGCTGGCGTCCGGGCACCCGGAGGCGGCGGCGCTCGCGCGGGACGCGGGCCGGCAGGTCGGGGACGTTCTGGCGACCGTCGTCACGCTGCTGAACCCCGGGGTACTGATGATCGCCGGGGATCTGGCCGGAACTCCCTTCCTCACGGGTGTACGGGAGCTGCTGTACCAGCGGGCGCTGCCGCGCTCCACCGCTCATCTGGACGTCGTCACCTCGCGGCTGGGGGAGCGGGCGGGGCTGGTCGGGGCCGGGGCGATGGTCGTGGAGTACCTGTACGCGCCGGAGCGGGTGGAGGAACGGCTGGCGGCGTTGGGGGTGTGACCACCGTGTTTCCGTCCGGATACGTGTCCGCATGGTGAAATTCCGGCGTCTGTGGCAGCGTGATTATCGCCACCCTTGATGAGGGTTGCGCTCAGATGAGCGGAACGTGATCGACTGCACTTCTCCAAGGGGTGGCACTCAGTGCCACCCCTTGATCGTTCATCGATCGAAAACAGACGGGCTCGGGGCCGCTCATCTGAGCCGAATTTTCGAAATGTGAGCGCCCATTCGTTCAAGAAGTGAAAACATCAGCCTGTCTCCGCTTGCCAAGCTTTGACTTTCGATCCGGTGGCGGACGAGTGGTTACAGGCGCATGACGCGCAAGTGGACGTACCCAGGCGCCTTCGATCTGGGTATGTTCCTGGCCGTCAGGGCAGCCACCGCGTCCTCGAGGAGTCGAGACCCGTGTCGGAAAACAAAGATCCCCAGGTAGCTGAGCACGGCACCAGCGTTGAGGGCGTGAAGTTCGTTTACGACTTCACCGAGGGCAACAAGGAGCTCAAGGACCTCCTCGGCGGCAAGGGCGCGAACCTCGCCGAGATGACCAACCTGGGCCTTCCGGTGCCTCCGGGCTTCACGATCACCACCGAGGCCTGCAAGGTCTACCTCGACAGCGGCGAGGAGCCGGCGGCACTGCGTGACGAGGTGAGTGCGCACCTCGACGCGCTGGAGCAGCGCATGGGCAAGAAGCTCGGCCAGCCCGACGACCCGCTGCTCGTCTCGGTCCGCTCCGGCGCCAAGTTCTCCATGCCCGGAATGATGGACACGGTCCTCAACATCGGCCTCTCCGACAAGTCGGTCCAGGGCCTCACCAAGCAGGCCGGCGATGAGCGCTTCGCCTGGGACTCCTACCGCCGCCTCATCCAGATGTTCGGCAAGACCGTCCTCGGCGTCGAGGGCGACCTCTTCGAGGACGCGCTGGAGGCGGCGAAGGCGGCCAAGAAGGTCACCGTCGACACCGAGCTGGAGGCCGCCGATCTGAAGAAGCTGGTCACCCGCTTCAAGAAGATCGTCAAGGCCGAGGCCGGCCGGGACTTCCCGCAGGACCCGCGCGAGCAGATGGACCTCGCCATCCACGCGGTCTTCGACTCCTGGAACACCGACCGCGCCAAGCTCTACCGCCGCCAGGAGCGCATCCCCGGCGACCTGGGCACGGCGGTCAACGTCTGCTCGATGGTGTTCGGCAACCTCGGCCCGGACTCGGGCACCGGCGTCGCCTTCACCCGCGACCCGGCCAGCGGCCACCAGGGCGTGTACGGCGACTACCTCCAGAACGCCCAGGGCGAGGACGTCGTGGCGGGCATCCGCAACACCGTCCCCCTCGCCGAGCTGGAGACGATCGACAAGAAGTCGTACGACCAGCTGATGCAGATCATGGAGACGCTGGAGAACCACTACAAGGACCTCTGCGACATCGAGTTCACCATCGAGCGCGGTCAGCTGTGGATGCTCCAGACCCGCGTCGGCAAGCGGACGGCGGGAGCGGCGTTCCGTATCGCCACCCAGCTCGTCGACCAGGGCCTGATCGACGAGGCCGAGGCGCTCCAGCGCGTGACGGGCGCGCAGCTGGCGCAGCTGATGTTCCCGCGCTTCGACGAGGACGCGAAGGTGGAGAAGGTCGGCCGGGGCATCGCGGCCTCGCCGGGCGCGGCGGTCGGCAAGGCCGTCTTCGACTCGTACACCGCGGTCAAGTGGTCGCGCTCGGGCGAGAAGGTCATCCTGGTCCGCCGCGAGACCAACCCGGACGACCTCGACGGCATGATCGCGGCCGAGGGCATCCTGACCTCGCGGGGCGGCAAGACGTCCCACGCGGCGGTCGTGGCGCGCGGCATGGGCAAGACGTGCGTGTGCGGCGCGGAGGAACTGGAAGTCGACACCAAGCGGCGTCGGATGACGGTCCCGGGCGGGCACGTGGTGGAGGAGGGCGACCTGATCTCCATCGACGGGTCGTCGGGCAAGGTCTACCTGGGCGAGGTCCCGGTCGTCCCGTCCCCGGTGGTGGAGTACTTCGAGGGCCGGATGCACGCGGGCGCCAACGACGCGGACGAACTGGTCGAGGCGGTCCACCGGATCATGGCCTTCGCGGACAGGAAGCGCCGCCTCCGTGTCCGCGCCAACGCGGACAACGCCGAGGACGCGATGCGCGCCCGCCGCTTCGGCGCCCAGGGCATCGGCCTGTGCCGTACCGAGCACATGTTCCTCGGCGACCGCCGTGAGCTGGTCGAGCGGCTCATCCTGGCCGACACGGAGGCCGAGCGCGAGGAGTCGCTGAAGGCGCTGCTCCCCCTCCAGAAGAAGGACTTCGTGGAGCTGTTCTCGGCGATGGACGGCCTCCCGGTGACGGTACGGCTGCTGGACCCGCCGCTGCACGAGTTCCTGCCGGACATCACGGAGCTGTCGGTCCGCGTGGCGCTGGCCGAGTCCCGCCAGGAGCCGCACGAGAACGAACTGCGGCTGCTCCAGGCCGTCCACCGCCTGCACGAGCAGAACCCGATGCTGGGCCTGCGGGGCGTGCGCCTGGGCCTGGTGATCCCCGGCCTCTTCACCATGCAGGTACGGGCGATCGCCGAGGCCGCGGCCGAGCGCAAGGCCGCGAAGGGCGACCCGCGCGCGGAGATCATGATCCCGCTCGTCGGCACCGTCCAGGAACTGGAGATCGTCCGCGAGGAGGCCGACCAGGTGGTGGCCGAGGTCGAGGCCGCCACGGGCACCTCACTCAAGCTGGCGATCGGCACGATGATCGAACTGCCGCGCGCCGCGCTGACCGCCGGTCAGATCGCCGAGGCCGCGGAGTTCTTCTCCTTCGGCACGAACGACCTGACCCAGACGGTGTGGGGCTTCAGCCGGGACGACGTGGAGGCTTCGTTCTTCACGGCCTACTTGGAGAAGGGCATCTTCGGCGTCTCCCCCTTCGAGACGATCGACAAGGACGGCGTGGGCTCGCTGGTGAAGCTGGCCGTGGAGGCGGGCCGCGCGACGCGCCCCGACCTGAAGCTCGGCGTCTGCGGCGAGCACGGCGGCGACCCCGAGTCCGTCCACTTCTTCCACGAGGTGGGCCTCGACTACGTCTCCTGCTCGCCGTTCCGGATCCCGGTGGCGCGGCTGGAGGCGGGGCGGGCGGCTTCGCAGTCGGCGGGGAGTGATCACCGGTAGGACTTGCGGGCACTGGCCTCACGGCCACTGAGCCCCGGGACCGCCGACCGTCCCCGACCGACCCTCACCGATGGGCGGCGGTTCCGGATCACGAAGAGAGGGCGGCACCCTGTGCGGGGGTGCCGCCCTCTCCCGCATCATCTGCGGATGCTGTCAAGCTACGGCGCTGACCAGGCTAAATGGCGCTTGTTGGCGTCGGCTGCCGTTGAACCCGCATGAAGCTGTTGTGCCCTCGTTGTGCCCTCCGCTTGCGGCTAGGCCCCGTCACGCGCTGTGGCAGCCGTCGAGGGCGCGTGTACCGGGTGCGACCCTGGCGGGACTGAGCTCGCGTAACCCGCTTTGCAGGTTTGTCCGGGCTGATCAGAGCGTGATCCGGCCTGGTTCGCGCGAGGTCAACGTCGTTCGGCGCTGTGAGGACCGGTGCATGTGGACGGCTTCGGACGCCCGCGTACGGCGATGAACGAGACGGTCACGGCCGAGATCACCGGCAAGGGACAGAAGGACCTGGTCCGGATCTCCCTGTCCATCGAGTCCGGCGGCGAGAAGCGCATCGCGTCGGTCACGGGCACGGCCGGACACCCTTTCTGCGTACCGGAGTTGGGCCCCTGGGTCGACGCCACCGACCTGAGCACCGGCGCGGAACTCAAGGCCCGGCACGGGGTCGTGGTGCGCGTCGTCGGCATCCAGCGCTGGACCCAGGCGCTCACTGTGCACAACCTCACCGTGGTCGACACCCACACGTACTACGTGATGGCCGGGACCGCGCCCGTCCTGGTGCACAACTGCGACGGGGACATCCACTGGGTCAAGGAGAACGCCAACATGAGCCAGGCCGCCCGGAAGTACGACTCCGGCGCACTCGGCTCGCAGGTCGGCAAGGCGCCGGCACTCCAGTGCTACAAGGCCGGCGGGAAGAGGCTCAGCACGGTCAAGTTCGACGGCATGGACGCGACGAACGGCGTCATGATCGAACGCGAACTCAATGTCACGGGCTACAAGAAGACGTACCGGCAGGCCCAGAACCAGTCGCTCTTACTGGAACAGAACGGGCTCACGGGAGTCTGGGAAGTCCCCGACATGTCCGTCGCCGCCCAAGCGCGAAAGATTCTCGGACGGTAAATGATCACGAACATAAAGTTTAGGATCGCGCTGTGACCAGCGTGGAGCGCGTACTCGCCAAAGCCGTCATGGAGCTCATCATCTCGATCGAGCTGACCGAGGACGAAGAGATCGATCCGGACGTCGCCACCACGATCGTGGAGCCGGTCGGCTTCCTGCTCAACGACGTTCCCGACGACGCTCGGGAGGAACTCGTCCGTCTGTTCCGCGAGGTGGCGGAGGACGAGGAGAATCCGGAGCGAAGGGCCATGGCGGACGAATTCCCCGAGGCCATCGGCCTGGTCGCGGAGGACTAATACTCCAGCCGTAGATCGTGATCTCGATGGTGAGGGCCGTCGAGGCGGCAGGTGTTCAGCGTGGATCATCTCGCCCGAGATCGCCCATGCCGTCGCGGGCGTCGGCTCCTTCTCCGTCTACCCGAGTTCACCGCGACGGAGGGCGTCCCTTATCTCGCTGAGCTTCGCGGTCGTTGCCGGGGTCCGCTCCTGTGCTTGTTCAGCGAGTCGGAGGGCATCGTCGATCTCGCTGAGCTTCCTGGAGGACAGGACGGCCGCCCGCTCTATCAGGTCGTCCCGGGACACGGTGGTCAGCCACGTGCACGGGGTGAAGCCTGGACGCGGGAACGCGAGCCGCAGCACGCCTTCGAGCGGCAGCCCTTCACCGGCGCCGACCGTCACTTCGATGCCCAGACCGCTGATGTCGAGGCCCGCCGGAGCGACGACCTGCATCACCTGGAACCCGGACGCGTCGTCTCCTGACAGCAGTACGACCAACCTCCGCTCGTCGAACTGGACCCACCAGACTTCGCCACGTTGCACAAGCCCTCCGATACACAGGACGGCAGGCAGACGCTGCGCGACCTGACGCGGTGTGGAGACGGGTGCGGCCACCGTTGATCATCGGTGTGTGAAGACAAACGATCATGCGGTGGCCGCAGGTCACAGCGTAGACCCTGCCTGCTGGCAGGAGGCGTTCGAGGGCCTGATGAGCCGGATAGCGGGACGCTTCACACGGGTCGAATCCCGACGCCGGGCCCGGAAGTTGGTACTCGGCGGGAGGTTTCGCGCCGACATGTTGGCCAGGTAGGTGCCCAAGAGGGCAGGCAGAAGCTGTCCGCAGGGGCCGGAGCCAAGGGCCACCGCTTCTACGACTGGGCCGTCATCGACCTCACCGATCCCCGGCCCGGGAGCCGGCAACTGCTGATCCGCCGCAACCGCAGCACCGGCGAACGTGCCTACTACCGCTGCTACTCGCCTGCCGCAGTACCGCTGACCACCCTGGTGCGCGTCGCTGGATCAAGGTGGCGGGTCGAGGAGTCTTTCCAGTCCGGCAAGGGCCTGGGCGCCCTGGACGAGCACCAGGTCCGCCGCTACCCGTCCTGGTCCCGCTGGGTCACCCTGGCCATGCTCGCGCATGCCTTCCTCGCTGTCCTCCGCGCGAACGAACACGAGGGTCATCCCTCGCCCGACGAGCTGATACCGCTCACTTGTGACGAGATCCAACGACTGTTCATCACGCTCGTCAACCGGACCGTCTTTGACCCTGTCCACCGACTTCGCTGGTCCGTCTGGCGACGCCGCCACCAGGCCCGATCCCAGACCAGCCACTACCGGCGTCAAGCCGCTCAAGCATGAAGAACGTGCGGAGCCGTCGGCGCCTTCTCTCAGGTGTCCGAGCTGTCCCCGGCCGGTCGCAGTGCGGCCAGTTCGGTGTCGGACGGGCGATGGACCGCCTCGGCCGCCTCGCGCAGGACCGTGCGGTCGACCTTCTCCTTGTCGGCGATGAGCCGTACCACCACACCGTCGCGGGGCACCGCGTACTCGTGGACCCCGCCCGCCGTGCGGTACCAGGCGTCGCCGTCCTGCTCGCAGGCGACCGGCTTGAGCGCGTCGGCTCCCAGCGGCTGCTCGGCGCAGTTCTCGGCCGTCAGCGTGCTGTGGTCCGCGAAGAGGCCGATCCGCGTGGAACCCTTGTCGGACCGGTACGCGGCGGCGAACTCACCGTCCCCGTACGCGCCGATCGACGCCTGGAACACGGTGAAGCCGGAGACCTCGGTGACATAGACGAGTTCCGGCTCGACACCCCAGTCCTCGGCGGCGGCCGCAAGCTCGGCGCTGTCGGCGGCCGCCCCTCCCGTGCCGCTCTCCTTGTCCGCGCCGCATCCCGTCAGAAGGACCGGCAGCAGTGACAGAGTGAGTAGAGCACGCGCGTTTCGTGTCATGTGCACATCCTGTCGTACGGGCCCGCCGCGGGTGGTACCGGTTTCCGGATTCCCCTCCACCTGAGCCCACCGTCACGCGCCCGGCGCCGCCCTGCTCGCCCTTCCACCAGCCGCGTCGACAGCTCCGTCCGCGTGCTCTCCGGTCGGTCGCCGTCCATCATCCGTATCAGCAGGCGCAGTGCCGTCGCCGCCATCTCCGACGGCGGCATGTTCGACACCTACGCCGAGAGCTTCGACGCCGTGTGGACGACGGCAACCCCCGTACGAGAGGAAGGCTGACCGTGGCCCGCACTGAGTACTACGACGACCTCAGCGCGCCCAAGCCGAACAGCATGGTCGTCGCCGCCTCCGTCTGCCCGGCACGGCCGTCCGCGAGGTCAAGGAAAAGACCGGCCCCGACGTCGAGATCACCGGCCTGGTCTGCACCTACACCGACCCGAAACACATCATCGCCTACACCAACGGCGAGGTGCGCCGCCAATCAACGTCTGCTTCACCGCCCGCATCACCGGCGGCCAGCTGGAGATCTCCGACGAGTCCACCGAACTCCGGTTTGTACCGCCCCAAGAGGTCGAGCAGTTGCCGATGCACCACACCCAACGGCTCAGGCTCCAGCACTACCGAGGCCTGCAAGGTCTACCTCGACAGCGGCGAGGAGCCGGCGGCACTGCGTGGTGAGATGAGTGCGCACCTCGACGCGCTGGAGCAGCGCATGGGCAAGAAGCTCGGCCAGCCCGACGACCCGCTGCTCGTCTCGGTCCGCTCCGGCGCCAAGTTCACCAAGCGGCGTCGGATGACGGTGCCGGGTGGGCACGTGGAGGAGGGCGACCTGATCTCCATCGACGGGTCGTCGGGCAAGGTCTACCTGGGCGAGGTACCGGTCGTCCCGTCCCCGGTGGTGGAGTACTTCCTCATGCCTTACGGGCGCTGGCTCGTTCCCTGTGGGCCTTGGCCGGCCGAGGCCTTGGCCCGCTGAACGCCGGAACCGCCGACCGTCCCCGACCGACCCTCACCGATGGGCGGCGGTTCCGGATCACGAAGAGAGGGCGGCACCCTGTGCGGGGGTGCCGCCCTCTCCCGCATCATCTGCGGAGACTGTCAAGCTACGCGGCTGAGCAGGGCACATGGCGTTTGCTGGCGTTGGTCTCTGCCAGTCGTTGCGGACGACGTACGGGATCTTGAGACCACGAGCAGCCCATGGCAGGCTCATGCCGCATGATCGATGAATTCGCGAAAGACAACCTGCACGGGAGACTGCGGCGGGACCGCAAGGCGCTGCTCTGGAAACTCGACGGCTTGTCCGAATACGACGCCCGCCGACCTTTGACAGCGACCGGGACCAACCTCCTCGGCCTGGTCAAACACGTGGCCACCGTCGAGGCCAGGTACTTCGGCGAGGTCTTCGACCGCCCATCCCCGGAACCGCTGCCCCGGTGGCAGGACCACAACGGCAGCGATATGTGGGCGACCCAGGACGAGACCCGCGATCAGATCATCGGGTTCTACCGGCGCACGTGGGAACACTCGGACGCGACGATCAACGAGCTTCCCCTCGACGCCCCCGGCCACGTGCCGTGGTGGCCGGAGCCTTATCCCAACACGAACCTGTTCGCCATCATGGTCCATGTCCTCGGCGAGTCCATCCGGCATGCCGGGCACGCCGATATCCTGCGCGAGGGCCTCGACGGCCGGACCGGGGTACGTGCCGAAAACGAGAAGCAGATCGACGAGGAAGCCCGTGCAGCCCACTGCGCGAAGATCGAGCAGGCTGCCAGGTCGGCCGCACCAATGAAGGCTTTAGTATGCGGAGCATGACGCGGTATGCCGACGAGGATCTGCACGGTGCGGAGTTCCGCGAGTGCGACCTGACCGGGGCACGCCTGATCGGCGTCGTCATGCAGGATGCCGTGATCGACGGGCTCATCACCAACCTCGTGGTGAACGGTGTCGAGGTCACCGAGTACGTCGAGGCAGAGCTCGACCGGCGTCATCCGGTGCGGGTGCTGATCCGCTCCGAGGACCCTGCCGATCTGCGCGAGGCATCGCGTCAGCTCCATGCCGGCTGGACCGCCACGATCGAGCGAATCCGCCGTACGCCCGGCATCGAGCGCCGCAGCGTGAACGACGAGTGGTCGGCGGTGCAGACGATGCGCCACCTGGTCTTCGTCCACGACTCGTGGTTCCGCCGCTGCTGCCTGGGCTCGACGGAGCTGTTCACGCCGATGGGCATCGGGACGACCGTCGAGCCCTACCGTGGAGCGCACGGGCTTGACCTCTCGCTCGATCCGGCCCTCGACGAGATCGTGAGCGTGCGTGACGCACAGGCCGCCGAGCTCGAGGCCTGGCTCGACGAGGTCACCGCTGTGCGGCTCGCAGCGCGAGCGCCGGTGCCCGACGACGATGTCTGGCCGCCGTACGCCCGGGGCCGCTCGGTGCGGCAGTGCCTCGGCACGGTGCTCAACGAGACCTTCGAGCACCACGGCTTCTGCGTCCGCGACCTCGACCTGATAGAGGCACAGGACGCTGAGTAGGGCCGGCTACGGACTCAGCATCTCGCGGATGCGGGCATCGCCGACCGTCTGCGCGGTGCCGAGCTGCTGGGCCCAGAGCTGGACGCGGTACTTCTCGAGCATCCGGCGGGCACCGACATCCGCTTCCCTGGTCTCCTCGACGCCTGCCTATTGACGGCTCACGTGTCGCAGGCCACGCCGTCGTTGTCGCGGTCGAGGTGGGAGGCGTAGCCGGGTTCGCCGCGGCGGATGGGGGCGGCGCCGGCGGCTCGGACCGCGGTGCAGTTCTCGTAGTAGACGTCCGTGTCCGCCTCGGAAGAACCGTCGTCGCTGCCTGCCGCCGGCTGCGCTGTGACCGTTCTGGTGACTTTGACCTTCACCGTTTCCGTGGCCGTGATGGTGCGCGCCGGCTCCGGCTCCGGCTCGGGCGCGGTGGCCGTTGTCGTCACGGTGACCGTCGGCTGCGGTTTGGCGGCGGGCTTGGCGTCGGTCGTCTTCGTGGTGTCGCCGCTGCCTATGCCTACGCCGATGAAGAGGGCCAGGGCGAGGGCGGGCAGTACGTACCGCTTCCGGGCCCACTTGGGAGCGGGGCCGGAAGGGGTCGGCGGCATCGGGTGGGTCGGGTGGGTCGGGTGGTTGTACGGGCTGCTCATGTCGTCCCCCATAGGTGCTACGTGAGGAGATGACCGTATTGCTGGGCTCCCGGTTGTGTGGGTTACGTGTTCATTTTGTGATCGGACCGGGCGGGGTGGCGCGGCGCCTGCGGGCGGCCAGGAGCAGGCCGCCGCCTGCGAGCAGAACCGTCGCGCCGCCGGCCGCGAGGTACGCGGTGCTGTCGTCGCCTCCGGTCTCGGCCAGGTCCGGGTCCTGTGCCGCGGCATCGGTGGACGTGTCCTCGGCCGGAGCGGCCGCGCCCTCGTCGGCTCCCTCGTCCTCGGCGGGGACGAAGTCGGCGGGGGGCTGGTCGCAGCCGATGCCGTCCCCGTCGCGGTCCAGGTGGGAACCGTAGTGCTCGTCGTCCTCGGGGATGTCGGAGTGCCCGTTGGCGTACGCCTCGCTGCAGTTCTTGAACGGGTGAGTGCCGTCGTGAGCCGCGGCGGTGGAGGGGAGGGCGGCCAGTGCCAGCGCGGCGACGGCGATGGCGCCGGGCTTGCGGAACAGGTTCACGGAGGGTCCTTCCGGGTTCAGTTTCACGTTCACGTTCACGTTCGGGTTCATGGCGATATCCGCTTGTCTGAGCGCTTGTGATCCAGAAGGTGCGATCGGCCGGATATGAGGTGACGAACCTAGTGAGGGGCCACTGGTGTGGTGGAGATATGGAGGGCCCGTGATGCGAACGTGACGTGACCGGACGGTAGCTCTCCGCATATGTACCGCCGGCCCTGGCCGCCGGGCGCACCTCCTGGGTGCCCGGCGACTCGGCGCGCTAGGCCCGGAACGGGCCCTTCACCTCGTACGTGATCCCGCCCGACGAACTCCCGCTCGTCCCCCGCTGGCTGGAGAAGTACAGCCGTGTGCCGTCGGGGGAGAACGCCGGGCCCGTTATCTCCGAGCCCGACTGGCCGTCGATGCGGAGGAACGGGGCGATCACGTCGGCCGGTGTGATGACGCAGATCTCCATGTTGCCGCCGTCCTCCGCGACGAAGAGGTCGCCCGAGGTGGTGCCGGTGATGTTGTCGACGCCCGTGAGCGGGGCGGTGCCGCCTGTGACCAGAGAGTCGTCGTACGCCAACTCGTACGTATTCGTCGTCAGGTTGAGCTGCCAGACCCGGTTGTCGCCCTTCGTGGTGAACCAGACCGTGTCGTTGGCGTAGTAGCAGCCCTCGCCGCCGTTGAAGGACTTCGAGCCGGAGACCTGGGTGCGGGTCGTGGTGGGGGAGCCGTCCGGGTCGGGGACGTTCGCCCAGGTGAAGGAGCCCGACGTGGCGGTGCCGGCGACCATGACCTGGAGGGTGCCGGAGGAGAGGTCGCCCCAGGTCGTCGGTACGAAGCGGTAGAAGCGGCCGTTCGTCTCGTCCTCGGTCAGGTAGATCACCCTGCGCACCGGGTCCGCGGCGGCCGCCTCGTGCTTGAAGCGGCCCATCGCGTCCCGGCGGGTGGCCGACTGGACGCCCCAGGGGTCCGTCTCGTAGACGTAGCCCAGCGACACCTCCTCGCAGGACAGCCACGTGTTCCACGGGGTCTTGCCGCCCGCGCAGTTCTGGCGGGTACCGGCCAGGATGCGGTACGCGCCCGTGATCGTGCCCGTCGACGAGAACTTCACCGCGCTCGCACCGCCCGACGGGTTGATCTCCGAGTTGGAGACGTAGATCCAGCCGGTGCCGTCCACGTAACAGGCGCCGCCGTCGGGGGCGTTGTGCCAGGTGTACGAGGTTCCGGTGACCGTCTGGCCGGAGCGGGCGATGACCCGGCTGGTGAAGCCGCTGGGGAGTCTGATGCCGTTGGCGTCGGGGGAGCCGAGCGCTCCGTAGGGGCCGGCTCCGGGCTGGGCGGGCGCGGCGTAGGCGGCGCCTCGCCACAGGGTTCCGCCGAGGGCGGCGGAGGACCCGCCGAGGACGGCCGCGCGCAGGAGGGTTCGACGTTCCACGCTTGCTCCAAGGGTGTGTCGTGACCGGCCCGCCACCGGTCGGCGGCGGGGTCGCGCGGTCACGGACCCTAGGTGCGCGGGGTGGAATCGCTGTGCACGGGCTGTGAAGCGGGAGCGCGGTGCAGATGACCAGCGACGTGCAGCGCCAGTACCTCGCGCCCGCCTCGCTGGACCCCCGACGCTGCCTCCGCCGACGGCAGCCGCACCACCGCGTCCACCCCGCCCGTCGCCGCCGCGCGCAGGCTCGCCTCGCCGCCGCTCGCGTGGGCGAGCCGCTGGACGAGGGCGAGGCCGAGGCCCGTACCGCCCTTGGGGGCGCCCGGTGCGCGCCAGAAGCGGTCGAAGGCGCGGGCGCGTTGCTCGGCCGTCATGCCGGGACCCTCGTCGGTGATGTGGAGGTCGACCCAGCAGGGGCGGGCGTCGCGCAGGGCGCGGCGGGGTGGGACGTGGAGGCGGAGCTCGATGGTGACGGTGGTGGCGGGCGGGGAGGCCCGCAGGGCGTTGGAGAGGAGGTTGTCCAGGATCTGCTCGACGGACCCCGGCAGGGCAAGCACCGGGCCCACGCTGCCCGCGAACAGGACCAGGGAGACGTTCTGCCGGTCGAAGAGCGGGGCCCAGGTACGGTGGCGTTCCGCGCAGACCTCGCCCACGTCGACCGGGCCGGGGGTGGCCGCGTGTTCCTCCAGCCGTGCCATCGCGAGCAGGCCCTCGACCATGCGGGAGAGCCGGTCGGTCTCGGTGACGGCGGCGGTGAGGCTGCCCCGGCCGCGGGCGGCGACATTCGGTTCCAGGTTCTCAAGGCGCAGGCGCAGGGCGGCGAGCGGGGTCTTGAGCTGGTGCGAGGCCTCGCCGGCGAACGCGTGCTGGGAGTCGAGGAGATGGGCGAGACGAGCGGCCGTACGGTTGAACGCGGCGGCGAGTCTGCGGACTTCGGGCGGGCCCTTGGTGACGGTCACCGGCTCCGCGCGGCCGCCCTCGGCCAACTCATGGGTCGCGCGCTCCAGTTCGCGGATGGGGCGGCCCGTCCAGCGGGCGATGCCGAAGCCGACGAAGGTGACCGCGGTGAGGACGCCGAGTCCGCCCGCGGCGAGCAACATCCATACGTGGTGGACGCGTTCGTGCACCATCCGGGTCGGGACCGTGAGCCATACCGCACCCTCAGGTCGTACGCCCTGGCCCACGGGCGCGGCGACCGACAGGTACTCCACTCCGCCGATGGTGGAGGTGCGGACGTCCTCCGTGGAGCTGCCGTGCAGGGCGGCCGCGATCCCCGGGCGGGACATCAGCGCGCGGGACGCGTCGGCGCTCAGGGGGTGCGAGGTGGCGAGGGGCGCGCCCGTGTCGTCGACGACCACCACCTTGCCGCCGATGCGCTCGGCGCAGTGGCTCACCCGGGCGGGCAGGTCCCGCTCGGCGCGGCCGGCGGCGAGGGACAGCGCGGCGTACGCGGCGACCGACTCGGCCTCGTCCTTCGCCGCGTTGACCACCCGATCCCGCTCGCCCCGCGAGTACACGAAGCCGAGCGGTATCTCCAGGCAGAGCAGGACGAGCGCGGCGAGCGTGAGGTAGCTGAACAGGAGGCGGCGGGTCATGTCGGGCCCTGTTGCGGATCGTTCGGCTCCCCGTGCACCGACAGCCGGAAGCCGACCCCGCGCAGTGTCCGGATCCATGCCGGGTGGCCCAACTTCCGTCGTAGTGAGGCGACATGGACGTCGAGGGTCTTGGTCGGGCCCTCGTAGTGCGGGTCCCAGACCCGGTCGAGAATCTGCTGCCGGGAGTAGACCGCGCCCGGATCCTCGGTGAGCAGCGCCAGCAGCTCGAACTCCTTGGGAGTGAGCGCGACCTGGGTCTCGCCGACCCAGACCTGCCGGGTGCGGCGGTCGACGACGAGCGGGCCTGGGTCGGGCGAGGGGGTTGAGGCCGGGTCTGGGTCTGGGGCTGGGGCTGAGACGGGTTGCTCGTACGACGTCGGCGGCAGAGGTTCGTACGACGGGGCCGACGCGAAGTCGTACGACGGGCCCGGCGCGCGGTCGTACGACGACACCGGCGCAGACACCGGCGCAGACACCGGCATCGACACAGACATCGGCATCGGCATCGACCCCGGCTCCACCCCCACCCCCACCTGCGTCCGCTGCGTCCGCCGGGTCACCGCCCGCACCCGTGCCACCAGCTCCCGCATGCTGAACGGTTTCGCCAGATAGTCGTCGGCGCCCAGCTCCAGGCCCAGTACCCGGTCCGCCTCCTCCCCGCGGGCGCTGAGGATGACGATGGGGACGTCGGAGACCTGCCGGATGCCGCGGCAGACGTCGATGCCGTCCATGTCCGGCAGCCCGAGGTCGAGCAGGACGACATCGCCGTACGGGCCTCTCAGGCCGTCGGTGCCGGTGGCGACGTGGTCGACCGTCAGCCCGAAGTGGCCGAGACCTTCGGTGAGCGGTTCGGCGATTGTCGCGTCGTCCTCGATGAGCAGCACTCGTAGGCCCATGCGTCCCGTCTCTCCGTGAATTCGATTTTCGCGCTCTGGAGTCGACACGTTACAAGATGACAGCGCTTGTGCGGAGTCCGGACAAGAAATGTTCAATTCCTGTCCGCGCTCTGGCTGTTACTTAACCTTCCACTGTTCCGCGCCCCTCTACGGTGTGGTGACCTGGCTGAACTTCCCATCGAGGAGGCATCGTTGAAGGCTCTACTGGACCGTGCCCGCGCGTTCACGCAGCGGGTCGAATTCGAGCACGACGAATACCGGAAACTGGCCGAGGGGCAATATCCCGAGGCGCTCTTCATTACCTGCTCGGACTCTCGGGTGATACCCGCGCTCATCACGGGCGCCCGGCCCGGAGAGATATTCGAGCTGCGCAACGCGGGCAATATCGTGCCGTCGTACGGGCAGTACGGGGCCGGTGGTGAGGCCGCCACCATCGAGTACGCACTGGAGGTGCTCGGGGTTCAGGACGTCGTGGTGTGCGGTCACTCACACTGCGGGGCGATGGGCGCGCTGAAGTCCGGCGACGACCTGGCCGCGCTGCCCGGCGTGGGCGCCTGGCTGGAGGTGGCCCGCCCGGAGCTGGCTCCGACGCTCGCCGGCGCCTCCGACGATCCGGCGCTGTCCGAGGTGGCACAGCGCAACGTCGTCAACCAGCTGGCCGCGCTGCGGAGTCACCCGTCGGTACGGCAGCGGCTGGACGCGGGCGGGCTGCGGCTGCACGGCTGGTACTACGAGGTCGACACCGGGCGGGTGTACGAGCTCGACGAGGACGGTCGTTTCCGGGTGCACGCCGGATGAGCGGGGTGCACGCGCGGGGCCGGGGTGCCGCCTTCCCCAAGTCCACCGGCCCAAGCAGCACAGGTCCGAGGCCCACCGGCCCGAAAGCCGACCTCGGCACCGAGATCACCGCCTCCCTCGTCGTCTTCCTCGTCGCCCTGCCCCTGTGCATCGGCGTCGCCGTCGCCTCGGGCGTCCCGGCCGAGCTGGGGATCATCTCCGGGGTGATCGGCGGGCTGGTGGTCGGCGCGGTGCGGGGCAGCACGCTCCAGGTCAGCGGGCCGGCCGCGGGGCTGGCCGCGCTGGTCGCGGAGACCGTCGCCGAGCACGGGGTGGCCATGCTCGGCGTGATCGTGCTGGGGTCCGGGATCCTGCAGATCGTCCTCGGCGTCGTACGGCTGGGCCGGATGTTCCAGGCGATCTCCCTCGCCGTCGTCCAGGGCATGCTGGCCGGCATCGGACTGCCGCTGATGTTCAGCCAGGTGTATCCCATGGCCGACGGCAAGGCGCCCGGCACGCCGATCGAGAACATGGCCGGGATCCCGGGGCTGTTCGCCGACATCCTCACCGACCGGCAGGCGATGATCGCGGTGCTGCTCGGGGTGGTCACCGTCGTGCTGAGCTTCGTGTGGAAGAAGGTGCCGGGGCCGGTCAAGAAGATCCCGGCCGCGCTGGTCGCCGTGGGCATCGGCATCGCGGTCGCCGCGCTGCCCGGCGTGGACGTGAAGACCCTCCAGGTCGGCAACCTGCTCGCCGCTGTGAGCGTGCCCGGCGGGGAGCAGTTCGCGGGGCTCGCCGACGCGGCGATCATCACGTCGATCCTCACCTTCACGGTCATCGCCTCCGCGGAGAGCCTGTTCACGGCGGCCGCGGTGGACCGTATGCACAGCGGTCCGCGCACCCGGTACAACACCGAACTCATCGCCCAGGGCGCCGGGAACACGGTCGCGGGCGTGCTCGGGGCCCTGCCCGTCACGGCCGTCGTCGCGCGCAGTTCGGCGAACGTCCAGGCCGGCGCCAAGACCCGGCTCTCCCGGACCCTGCACGGCCTGTGGCTGCTCGCCTTCGCGCTGCTGCTGCCGCAGGTCCTGGCGCTGATCCCGATCTCGGTGCTCGCCGGGGTGCTGGTGCACAGCGGCTGGAAGCTGTTCGCGCCGGAGGAGTTCCCGAAGATGTGGCGCCAGGACCGGGGCGAGTTCGCGGTGATGACCCTCACCACGCTGGTCATCGTGGCGACCGCGCTGCTGGAGGGCGTACTCGTCGGGCTCGCCGCCGGGATCGTGCTGGCCGCGCTGCGGATGTCGCAGACCGTGATCCGCCAGCACCTCGACGAGGACACCGCCAAGGTCGTCATGGCCGGCAACGCGACCTTCCTGCGCCTGCCGAAGGTCATCGAGGCGCTGGAGGCCGCGGCGGCCTCGGGCAGACCCCGCATCCGCCTGGACCTGACCGGCGTGACCCATCTGGACCACGCCTGCCGCAACCAGGTGGAGGAGTTCACCGCCCAGCAGCGAGGAAACGGCGTACGGGTGGAGCTCCTGATGCCGGGCCCGGCGAAGCAGCCGGCCACCGAGACCGAGCCCCGGACAACCGAGACCGCGCCCCGGGCCCCCGAACCCGCGGCGTCCGCTCCAGGCCCCGGCCCCGGCGCCGAATGGTTCTACCTGGACACGCGGCCACTCCCGGACGATTACCTGGAGCGCCCCCCGCTCGTAGGCTGAACCCGACCCCGTCACCGGAGGGAGGGTCGGCCATGGCCGGCTGGACCGAGAAGGACATCCCCGACCAGGACGGCCGTGTCGCCGTCGTCACCGGGGCCAACAGCGGCCTCGGGTACGTCACCGCGCGCGAGCTGGCCCGCCGGGGCGCCCGGGTGGTGCTCGCCTGCCGGAGCGAGGCGCGCGGCACCGAGGCCGGGGACCGGATGGCCGCCGAAGTGCCGGGCGCCGAGGTGGAGTTCGGGCGGCTCGACCTCGGGGACCTCGCCTCCGTACGGCGGTTCGCGGCCGCCTTCCCGTACGACCGGCTCGACCTGCTCGTCAACAACGCGGGCGTGATGGCGCTGCCGTACGGGACGACCGCGGACGGGTTCGAGACGCAGTTCGGCGTCAACCACCTCGGGCACTTCGCGCTCACCGGGCTGCTGCTGCCCACGCTGCTCGGTACGCCCGGGGCGCGCGTCGTGACCGTCTCCAGCACCATGCACTCGGTGGCCAACATCGACATCACGGACCTCAACAGCGAGCGCCGGTACCGGCGTTGGATCGCCTACGCCCGCTCCAAGACCGCCAACCTGCTCTTCACGCACGAACTCGCGCGCAGGCTCCCGGCCCACGGCTCGGACCTCGTCGCGGCGGCGGCGCACCCCGGGTACGCCGCCACCAACCTCCAGACGGAGGGCGCCCGGATGTCCGGCCGCAGGGTGAGCGAGCGGTTCATGCAGATCGGCAACCGCTTCTTCGCCCAGTCCGCCGAGGCGGGCGCCCTGCCCACGCTCTACGCCGCGACCGCGCCCGAGGTCCGCCCCGACTCCTTCACCGGGCCCGCGTTCGCCGGCTGGCGCGGGTCGCCCGCACCGTCCTGGCGAGCACCGTGGACGGTCGACGACCGGGCGGGGGAACGGCTGTGGACCGCCTCGGAGGAGCTGACGGGCGTGACGTACGACCGGCTGAAGGTGTGAGCACGCTACGAGGTACGCACCTCGTACGTCGCGATCCGCACCGACTCGTCGTCCAGGCACTGCCCCGACGCCAGGTCGAAGCGCTGCTTCAGCAGGGGTGAGGCGACGAAGGGCCGGCCCTGGTGGGAGCCGATCAGGCCGCGGGAGAGGACCGCCGCGCCGTTGAACGGGTCGCGGTTGTCGATGGCGTAGAGGGTGCCGGCGCGGTCGCGGAAGAGGGCGACCTGGTGGCCGTCGGGCAGCAGGGCGGCCACTCCGCGGCCCGGCAGCAGCACGGTCAGGTCGCAGACCGTGAACCAGCTGTCGGCCAGCCTCAGTTGGACCTTCAGGTCGGTCGTCTCGGGTGCCAGGGTCATCGCTGGGCGCTTCCTTCCAGGACGTCTGCCGGGTTCTCACTGGGGCGCATGCCGATGGACAGCAGCGGCAGGTCGGGCTTGATCTGGTCGCGCTCGGGGACGAAGCCGACGACCGGGTCCGGGGTGTCGGGCGCGTTCACGAAGGAGACGAACCGGGAGAGCTTCTCGGGGTCGTTGATGGTCGTCGCCCACTCGTCGCGGTAGTGCGACACGTGGTCCGCCATCAGGGACTCCAGCTCCTCGCAGATGCCGAGGGAGTCCTCCACCACCACGTCCCGGACGTGGTCCAGGCCGCCGGGGATCCGCTCCAGCCAGGTCGACGTGCGCTCCAGGCGGTCGGCCGTGCGGATGTAGAACATCAGGAACCGGTCGATCAGCTTGATCAGTTCGGCGTCGGTGAGGTCCTGGGCCAGCAGGTCCGCGTGGCGCGGGGTGGCGCCGCCGTTGCCGCCGACGTACAGGTTCCAGCCGTTGGAGGTGGCGATGATGCCGAAGTCCTTCGACTGGGCCTCGGCGCACTCGCGGGCGCAGCCCGACACCGCCGACTTGAGCTTGTGCGGGGAGCGCAGGCCCCGGTAGCGCAGCTCCAGGTCGATCGCCATGCGGACGGAGTCCTGGACGCCGTAGCGGCACCAGGTCTGGCCGACGCAGGACTTCACCGTGCGCAGGGCCTTGCCGTAGGCGTGGCCGGACTCGAAGCCGGCGTCCACCAGCCGGGCCCAGATCAGCGGGAGCTGCTCGACGCGGGCGCCGAACATGTCGATCCGCTGGCCGCCGGTGATCTTCGTGTAGAGGCCGAAGTCGCGGGCGATCTCACCGATGACGATCAGGCCCTCGGGGGTGATCTCGCCGCCGGGGATACGGGGGACGACCGAGTACGAGCCGTTCTTCTGGAGGTTGGCGAGGAAGTGGTCGTTGCTGTCCTGCAGCGCCGCCTGCTCGCCCTCCAGGACGTAGTTGCTCGCGCCGATCGTCGGGGCGAGGGAGGCGATGATCGAGCCCACCGTCGGCTTGCAGACCTCGCAGCCGTCGCCGCCCTTGGCACCGTCACGGCCGTAGCGGTCCAGGAGGTCCTGGTAGGTGTTGATGCGCAGGGCGAGGACGATCTCGTACAGCTCCTCGCGGGTCTGCGAGAAGCAGCCGCACAGGCCCTTGTCGACCTCGACGCCGCTGGCCTCCAGCTCGGCGGTGACCAGCTGGCCGAGGACCTTGACGCAGGATCCGCAGCCCGTGCCGGCCTTGGTGCACTTCTTGACCTCGGGAACGGTCGTGCACTGATGGTCGGTGACCGCGCCGCGGATCGTGCCCTTGGACACGTTGTGGCAGGAACAGATGATCGCCTCGTCCGGCAGCGCCGACGGGCCGAGCTGGACGCTCTCACCGGATCCGGCGGGCAGGACCAGCGACTCGGGGGAGACCGGCGGGACCGACCCGGTGAACGCGCGCAGCGTGCCGTACGCCTCCGCGTCGCCGACCAGGATGCCGCCGAGCAGCGTGCCGTCGCGGCCGATGACCAGCTTCTTGTACAGGCCGGCGCGGGAGTCGGAGTAGACGACGTCGAGGCAGTCCTCGGTGGTGCCGTGCGCGTCGCCGAAGGACGCCACGTCCACGCCGAGCAGCTTCAGCTTGGTGGACAGGTCCGCGCCGGTGAAGGAGGCCTCGTCGGCGGCGATGGTCGCGGCGGCCGTCTCGGCCTGCTCGTAACCGGGGGCGACCAGGCCGTACACCCGGCCGTCGGAGGCCAGCGCGCACTCGCCGATCGCGAAGACGTGCGGGTCGTTCACCGTGCGGCACTGCTCGTCGACGCTGATGCCGCCGCGCTCGCCGACCGTCAGACCGCTCTCGCGGGCCAGCTGGTCGCGGGGGCGGACACCGGCGGAGAACACCACCATGTCGGCGGCGAGTTCGGAGCCGTCGGACAGCTTCATGCCGGTGACCGCGCCGTCCTCGCCCACCACGATCTCCTGGGTGCCGACGCCGGTGTGGACGCTCAGACCCATGTCCGCGATGGTGCGCAGCAGCGCGGCGCCGCCGCCCTCGTCGACCTGCACCGGCATCAGGCGGGGCGCGAACTCCACGATGTGGGCGTTGAGCCCGAGGCCCTTGAGCGCGCCCGCGGCCTCCAGGCCGAGCAGACCGCCGCCGACCACCGCGCCCGTCGTCGCCCTGGACTTGGCGTACTCCTCGATGGCGAGGAGGTCCTCGATGGTGCGGTAGACGAAGCAGCCCTCGGCGTCCTTGTTGGGGACGGGCGGGACGAAGGGGTACGAGCCGGTGGCGAGGACCAGCACGTCGTAGTCGACGACCAGGCCCGAGCGGGCGGTCACCTTCCTCGCCTCGCGGTCGATCGTCTCCGCCGGGTCACCGACGTACAGCTCGATCCCGTGGTCGGCGATGAACTGCATGTCCGTCATGGACAGGTCCTCGGGCGTCTTGCCCGAGAAGTACGAGGTGAGCGCCACACGGTCGTACGCGGGACGCGGCTCCTCGCACAGCACGACCACGCGGTGCGTGGCGGTCAGGCCGCGCTCGGCGAGCGCTTCGAGGAAGCGCTGGCCGACCATGCCATGGCCGACGAGCACGATCGTGGGGCGGGGGCCGTTCCCCACAAGTGCGGTCGTGGACATCAGGAGCCTCCATCGTTGGTGAGCAGGTGGAGCAAGGGGGCACCGTCGGCGGGGAGCGGCTCTGCTCCCTCCCAGGCGCGGGCAAGAGCGCCGACGGTGCCCAGTTCGCCGACGAGGACCCCGCCGACCAGGCGGTCGTCGCGGACGACGACCTTGCGGTACGTGCCTCGGGTCGCGTCGGTGAGCTGCACGACGTCGTCACCGGGGAGGGCCTCGGTCTCGCCGAACGCGGCGAGGTCGAAGGCGGTCTGCCCGGTGAGGGTGAGTCGGGTCAGCGAACGGGTGCCGGTGTAGCGGGCGTTCGCCCGGCCGGCGAGCGACTCGGCCAGCACATCCGCCTGTTCCAGCGCGGGAGTGGCCAGTCCGTACACCGTGCCGTCGTGCTGTGCGCAGTCGCCGATCGCCCGGATGTGCGGGTCGGAGGTGCGCAGTTCGTCGTCGACCACGACGCCCTTGCGGACGTCGAGGCCGGAGATCTGGGCGAGGCCCACGCGCGGGTGGACCCCGCAGGCCAGGACCACGAGGTCGGCGTCGAGGGCGTACCCGTCGGACATCTCCACCGAGCGGACCGCGCCGCCGACGCAGCGCACGTCCCGGACCCGGCACTCGGTGTGGATCTCCACGCCGAGGTCGGTGAGGTGGCGCCGGACCAGCTTGGAGGCGGACGGGTCGAGCTGGCGCTCCATGAGCCGCTCGGACTGCTGGGCGAGGACGACCTGGGCGCCGCGCAGGGCGAGCGCACGGGCCGCGGACACCCCGAGGAGCCCGCCGCCGATGACGACCGCCTTCACACCCGGACGTACCGCCTTGGACAGGCCCAGGCAGTCGTCCATCGTGCGGAAGGCGTGGACGCCCTCGGGCAGCACGTGGTCGGGGCTGAACAGGCCGCGCAGGGGCGGGAGCACGGGGTTGGAGCCGGTGGCCAGGACCAGCGTGTCGTATGCGATCTTCGTGCCGTCCGCGCACTCCACGGTCCGCCCGGCCCGGTCGATGCCGGTGACCCGGGCGCGCGTCAGTTCCGCGGGCGCCGGGAGGGCGATCACGTCGGGGCTGTAGCGGCCGGCCAGCACTTCGGCGAGCAGGACCCGGTTGTAGGGCCGGTGCTCCTCCTCGCCGATGAGCGTCACGGGAACGCCGAGCTCACCGAGCCGCCGGGCGAGACGGACGCCCGCGAGCCCGGCGCCGATCACCACCACACGCGTATTCGAGGTCATGCCTAGGAGCGTGCGGTGCCGGTGTTACCCGGCCGCATCACGTCTGTTTCCCGCGGGGAACGCTGCCCTCAGCGGGGGCGGGGGATGGTTGTGAGGGTTCGGGACGGGCGCCGGGGGTGCGCTGTGAGGCCCGGTACGGCGGGGACGGGCCGGGGCGGCCGCATCCCCCGGTTCCGTGCAGTCGCCATCGTCTACGACCGGGGCCGGCCTGCGCCGGGAGCGGCGGGTTTCACCAGCTCACGCGCGGGGGGACGGAGGAGGGGCGGTGCCCGGAACGTCCCGGTTCGGCCGCCCGGGGCGCCGGCTCGCGGCAGGGCCGTCGTACGGATCCGGAGGCGGCCGGGGAAGCGGTTCGGTGCCGGAGAACCGGCGCCGAACCGCGTACGGGAGGCTCACCGAGCCGGTGGTGTGGCGTGCGTCCCACTGGCAGCCCGCCACCGCACGTGGCGTACGAGCAGTGGGTGGCCCAGGGGCCGTCCGCCGCACCGGCTCAGCGGCCCGCGAGGAGTTCGATCAGCCCGGTGGTGCCCTCGTCCCCGTGCCCGCCCGCCAGGCGGCGCTCCATCAGGTCCATGTAAGGGGAGAGCAGCTCGACGCTCACGCCCTGCTCCTCGGCCGTGCGCAGCAGGGTCGCGTTGCCCGCGACCTGCATGGCCAGGTTGGAGACGACGTCCTTCCCGTAGTCGCCGCTCTCCAGCTGGTCGGCCGCCTGGTGGGCCATGGGCGCCATCGCGGTGAGCCAGGACACGAGGAGCGGCGCGAAGTCCTTCGGGGCGATGTCCTCCGGGCGGATCAGCGCGAAGGCGTGCGTGATGCCCGCGAACATCCCGCCCATCGCGCTCAGCAGCGCCACGTCGTGCAGCGCGGCGAAACCCGGGTCCGCGCCGACGTACGTGGTGCCGGCCGGGACGGCGAGGGTGGCCCGGTGCTCCTCGAAGAGGGCCGCGGAACCGCTGTAGAAGACGTACGCCCCGGAGCCCGCGGCACCGATCATCGGGGGTACGGCCATGATCCCGCCGTCCAGGAAGCGGGCCCCGCGAGCCTCGGCCCAAGTGGCGCGGGACCGTCCCTGTGCGGGCGTCCCGGTGGTGAGGTTCACCAGGTCCCGGCCGGTCAGGTCGGCCGCGTCGAGGGCCTCGCCCACGGAGGCGTCGTCGAGGAGACAGGCCACCACGAGCCGGTTGGCGGCCACCGCGTCGGCGGCACTCGCGGCGACGGTCGCACCCTCGGCGGCCAGGGCCTCGGCGCGGGCGGGGGAGCGGTTCCAGACGGTGACGGGATGCCCGGCGGTGAGCCAGGCGCGGGCGAGGGCGGTGCCCATGGCTCCGGTGCCCAGGAGAGTGAGGGGGGTGGGGCCGGTCTGGGCGGCTGCGTTGTCAGTCATGGCGTTTAGGCTCGTCGCGGGGGGACCGCCTGCTCAAGTACGTACTTCGGAGTGGGTGGTTACCGGTGGGAAAGGGTCCAGGCAGGAGGAGGGGGCGGCATGGTGACCGTACGGCGGCCGGGGGCGTACGTCTGCGGGGTCGACGCGGCGATGGACGTGATCGGCGGCAAGTGGAAGGTGCTGATCCTGTGGGCGCTGAGTGTGCGGCCGTGCCGCTTCGGCGAGCTGCCCGGTGTGACGGAGAAGGTCCTCGCGGCACACCTGCGGCAACTGGAGGCGGACGGCATCGTGCACCGGGAGGCGTTCGACGAGGTGCCGCCGCGCGTCGAGTACTCGCTGACACCTCGGGGCGCTGCGCTGAACGCGGCGCTGGCGCCCCTGGGCGCGTGGGGGCGGGTGAACGTACTGGGCGGCTCAGCGGCTGCCGGTGAGGTGCGCGAAGACGACGACGTTCCCCTGATAGCCGGTGCTCCGTGAGTAGCCGCCGCCGCACGTGATCACCCGCAGCTCCGGCCGCGCCGCCGCCCCGTACACCTTCTCGTCGGGGAAGTCCTTCGCGTCGTAGACCTCGACGGTGTCCACGGTGAAGACGGCGACGTCTCCGTCACGCCGGTCGACCTCGATGACCGCGCCCTTCCTCAGCGCGCCGAGGCGGTAGAAGACGGCGGGGCCGTCGGCGTTGTCGACGTGGCCCGCGACGATCGCGGTGCCCCGCTCGCCGGGAGTGGTGCCCGCCTCGTACCAGCCGGCGAGGTTCCTGCGCGCGGCGGGCGGGACGTCGAGGCTGCCGGACGCGGTGAGGCCGAGGCCCGTCAGGGGAGCGTTCACGCGGATCGAGGGGATGCGGATCCGGTCGGGCGGGGAGGGCGGCAGCGCGGGCGCGGCGGAGCCCCGGGCGCCCGGGTCGACGCGGGCCTCGGCCGCGGCCGGCTGCGGCGGCGCGTGCGTCTCGGCGCCGCTGCGCAGCAGCCACGCACCGGAGCACAGGGCCGCGGCGGTGACGGTCGCTATCGCGGCGTTGCCGAGTCTGCGCATGGCGATGCTCTCTCTCCTGAACGGACCCGTTCCCCCTCCGGGCCGCGAGGGGCGTCGGACCCGGAGGGGGAGGGGGCTTGCGGTACCGGCGGACGGACAGCGGAGGGTGTCCGTCAGATCCCGTCGCCTCTCGCCCGGCGATGCAGGAGCCAGGTACCGCCCGCGGCGGCGACGGCGAGAGCCGCCACGCCGGCCGCGGTCTGTACGGGGTCGGGGCCCAGTGCGCCGCCGACCCCCGTCTTCACACTTCCCCGCGGCGCCACCGGCTCGCGCGCGGACGTCAGCGTCACGGCCAGGTCGCCCGTGACCAGCCGGCCGTCCTCCGCGCACGTCGCGACGATCTCGTACGTCCCCGGCTGCGCGCTCGGCGGCACCCGGAACTGCCCGATCGCGTCGCCCTCGTGCGTGCTGGGCGCGAGCGTGAACGTACCGGCGCCCACCGCGCCGGCTTCGCCCGCCGCCGAACCGCCGTCCCCGCACTCCGCCGTGTTCACCGTGACCTGTCCGCCCGGCACGGCGGAGGACGGGTAGACCTCCAGGCCGCCGGTATCGCCGCTGCCGCCGCCGTACGCGGGCGTGGCGCCGAGGCCTGCGACGGCGACGGCGAACGCGGTACCGGACAGCAGACGGGCGGTACGTCGCATCGGTGCTCCCTCGAGCTCTGCGGTGCACTTCGGTGGGGCGCTGCCCTTCCGAGGTAACTGGCACCGGGCCGAGACCGCTTCCTGAGGGGGCGTCAGAAATAGGGTGAATGGGTGTCAGGCGGAGCTCGGGCGGAGGGTCACGGTCGCTGTTTCAGCAGGTCATCGACGCGAGGCGGGCATGACGGGAAAAGAACCCGAAGGGTGCAGGGCGGGGGTGTGAACGGGTGACCGGGGCGGTCTCGGCATCCGTCCGGCCGAATTGCCGTGAAAATCGGCAGAGCGGTTGCGGCCGCTTTGCTCGCGCTGGTCCTGGTGCCGGTCAGGGGTGCCGGTCACGGGCGCCGGTCCCGCCGCCGGCGCGGACGCGTCGCGCCTCTCGTTCACCGCGGCGGGTCTCGTTGGCCTGCCCGCGGTGAAACCCGTGCTGGACTGAGGTCGCCCGCTACGACGGCACCGGCAGCGTCGACGACGCCGCCGACTCCGTCCCCCACACGCCGCCGGCCCGCCCCGACGCGGGTGACTACGACTGGCCCGGCGAGCGCCTCTACTCCAGCGACCACCAGACCGTCGGGGGCCGGTGGCCAGTGATCGGCGGGCGGCATGCGGAGGTCAGGTCCGCATGCCGCCCGCGTACTCGGTGAGAACCTCCCGCACCGCCCGCCGCCCCACCGCCGCGAGCACCGGGTTCTTCCCGCCGCGGTAGTAGTGCTCCGCCGTCAGCCCGAAGCACAGGGCCCAGCCGCGCCCCCGGGCCCACGTCAGGTCGTCGACGTCGGCGGCCCCGCGGAACAACCCACGGGTCTCGGCGTCGAAGAGCGTCCACCCGGCCAACACATCCGCCGCGGGATCACCGACCCCCAGCCCGCCGAAGTCGATGACCGCGGTCAGCCGGCCGTGCGCGGTCAGCAGGTTGCCGGGCAGCAGGTCGCCGTGGAGCCAGACGGGAGGACCGTCCCACTGGGGCAGCCGGAGCGTGTCCTCCCAGACGGCCGTGGCGGCGACCGCGTCCAGCGTCCCGTCGGCGCCCATGTCGTCGATCGCGGCACGGACGGCCTCGTCGTTGCCCGCGACCGGACCACCCCGCCAGGAGACCGGCCCGCCCGTGGCGTCGACCCGCCGCAGCGCCGCGACGAACCGCCCCAACTCCACGGCCGCCTCCGCGAGTTCGGTGAGCGGCGAGTCGTAGGCGTTGTCACCGTCCAGCCAGCGGTACACCACCCACGGCAGCGCGTACCCGCGCCCGGGCTCGCCCATCGCCAGCGGCACCGGTACGGCCAGCGGGAGACGCGGGGCCAGCCGGGGCAGCCACCGCTGCTCGATGCCGACCTGGTGGGCTCCGCCGGGCAACCGCGGCAGCCGTACGACCATCTCGTCGCCCAGCCGGTACATCGCGTTGTCGGTCCCGGCGGACTCGACCCGCGTGACCGGGAGCCCGGCCCACTGCGGGAACTGGTCGCAGAGCAGAGCCTCGACCAGGGTCGCGTCGATGTCGAGTTCGTCGGGGTGCATCTTGGTCGTGGACGGCGGCATACGGCTTCCCGGGGGTGGGGCGGGTGGGCGGCAGGGGAGCGTATCCGGCGGGCGAGGGGCGCCGCCATGGATTTGTTCACCCACCCGGAGTGCCGGGTCAGTCGATGATCGCGGTCCCTCCAGGAACAGGGTGTTTGTGCAGGGGGCTCACTACTGGAGCTTCATGCCCTCGGGCGAGGTGAGGCCCTGGTCGGGGTGGGCACCGAACGTCGCCGTCCACGTGGTGGGCGGGCAGGACGTGCCGTTGGGGTGCTGCTCCTTCAGCCTGGCTCGGGTGCTGTCCTCGACGACCGTGTCGGCGCCCTTCGCGGAGGTCACGGTGAGCCGCACCGGCACGGTGGACGCACCGATGTCGTCGGGGAGCCGGACCGACAGCGAGGCGAACGGGTCCTCGGGACTGCCCGATGTCCGCTCCTCGCAGGTGTCGCCCACGCACAGCCGGATCCTCGCCTCGTCCCGGCCGCCGAAGTCGGCGGGCCGCCATACGGCGGAGACCTGCGAGTCCGCGTCGGCTTCGGTGCACGGTGCGCTTTGGCCGAGGAGCGAGCATCCGGTCAGGGGTACTGCCAGCAACGGTATGAGAAGGGCGCGGCGCATAGTCAGTACCTCGCTACCGTGCCGGGGAAGGCGCTGTGGGCCAACCCGATGTCGGTGAAGAATAGCCAGCACGGGGCAACAACCCGCCGCCACCGCCACCACCGCCGTCGGACACGATGCCCACGCGTTGCGTCGGCGTACGCTTCAGCGCTTACGGGAGCGGGCGTGCGGGTGGGCGTGGGAGTGCGGGTGCGGGTGCGGGTGCGGAATGTGGTGCGGTTCGTGGAGGTACCAGTAGCGGCCGACGAGGGCGCCGCCGAAGACGACGAAGCCGACACCCACCAGCCAGGACGTCACGATCAGGACGGTGCCGACCGAACCGTACGAGACGGCGTTGCTCACGATGAGCGGGGAGAAGACCAGGGAGGAGAACAGCCGCAGGCCGCCCAGGCCCACCATCGTGGCGATGGCGCCCGGCAGGAGGGCGCGCCAGGAGATCCGGCCGCCCAGCAGGAAACGCTGCCCCCACCAGAAGAAGAGCACGCCGAGCAACGAGGACAGTCCGATGCGGGCCGATGAGCCCAGGACTCCGGGCTCCAGGACGGTCCCGCTCTGCGCTTCGGCGAAGAGGTAGGCAGTCAGCGCGACGAGCCACGCCGCGCGTCGCCAAACGGTGTGCCAGCGTCCGGCCGCCAGGTCCCACACCTTTTCGTAACCGGTCTGCACGCTGCCCGCGAACGGCACTCCGAAGAGCGCGACCAACACCACGCTCAGGACGCTGGTCGTGCTCAGGACCTTGCGGGGTGCGGCGAAGAGGTCCTGCACGGCGTCGGCGGGACGCCCGGACAGCCCCATGCCGTCCACGACCCACTGGGCGAAGCCGCGTTCCTGGATCGGGGCGGTCGCCGCGACCACGATCAGCAGCGGGGCGATCGTCACCAGTCCCAGCGCCGCGAAGCCCATGGCCCGGTGCATCAGCTCCACTTCCTTGCCGCGCTGCCATACGCGCGTACTCCTGGCGTGGACGAATCGGCCCAGTGCCCGCCACCGGCCTCCGCGGCTGCGGGGCGGGCCCTGGCCCCCAGAAGCCTCGGGCGGCTCAGGAGTATCCGGAGCGTGCGGTGAGCCGGACGGTTCAGACGGCCCCGGAGCACCCGAGGGTCCGACCGGTTCTACAGGGCCCACAGAGCCCAAAGGGCCGAGGGGCCCGCCAGGCGGCTCATGCCCACCGCTCCCGTCCTCGCCGAAAGGGCCCCGACAAGCCTGGCGCACCGGCGGCACGAACCCATGGCGCATCCGTCGTCACCTCGTCCTGTTCCCGTGCACCGGCGTACCCGCGCACGGGCTCGTCTCCACACCGGCGAGCCGTGCAGCGCGAGTGGCTGATTCCAGCGTGCCCCTCCCGCTCCGGATGTGCGAGCGGCTCAGCAACCTCGGCATCCGTACCGGGGATACAGAAAGACTGCTTGACTTCGACACCGGTGTTTCTCTGACCGGGGGCGACGGACGGGCGCTGCCCCCGGTGCCGGGCCCATCGCCGGCCCTGACACAGAGCCCGGATATTGCCTGATGAACGAACGTGAGTCGACGGCCTGAGGGGACTCATTCAGCCAGCTCAGACCACATCCGGACAAATGTTCGCGGCGTGAGTCACAGTCGATTGACTCCTCGGTAACTCCACATCAGCTCTGCGCATCCTGTGTGAATTTTGCGACTGGAGTGAACTCTGTGAAGCGGGGGTGGGGGTCAGTGAGCGTTTTCAGCGTTGCCGCTCCAGGGTGAGGACGGCGGCGGCGATTGACGACATTTGATTCGGGCTGCATCGCGCCTTGCGGAAGATCCGCCAGCACTTGATCCGTGCGACGCCGCGCTCGATCGGTGCTCGGGCTGCGGACAGCGCGCGGTTGACGGTTTGCTGGGTGGGTGTGAGGTCGCGGCCTGGCGGGCGTCTGAGGGGTGTTGTCCCCCATGGGCCGACTCCCATGTAGGCGCGGTCGGCGAGGACTGGGATGCCCTGGCGTTCGCAGATTCGGATGATCCGGTGGGTGCGGGCTGCGGTCAGGTCGTGCGCACGGCCTGGCAGTGCGGGCGAGATCCACAGCAGTCGTCCTGCTGGATCGGTTACCACCTGGACGTTCACCCCGTGGCGTCGGTGTTTTTGTGAGAAGTCGGCTCGGCTGTCGCCGACCCGGTGGCACTCCGCGAGGGTGCCGTCCAGCAGGACGTAGTCGGGGTCGGCTTCGCGCAGGGTCCGCAGGAGCCCGGGTGCCCGGTCGGCGAGCAGGTCGATGACGCCTGCCGTGTAGGCGTGGGCGGTGCCAACGGAAATACCGAAGCCGGCGGCGAGTTGGGCGAGGGTGTCGTGCCGCCGCAGGTACACCAGGCCGACGAGGGCACGCTGGTGCGGTGGGAGTTTGCAGCGGCGGTCACCCTCTCGGGTGACGACGAGCATGGTTACCCACTCGACCAGGGCATGAGGCAGGTCGAGTGCGGCTCGATAGGGAACCAACAAGGCTCCTGTGCCAATGAGTTGAGACGTCGAACACCTCTCTCAACGGCATAGGAGCCTTGTCCGTTGCGGATGCCCCCGTCGGTCACCTCACCAGTGGCCACGCTGAAGGAGCCCACTGATTCCTAATGCGATCTGTCAAGCCGCAGGAATCACTGATGGCGGCGGAAGCGACTCGCGCGAGGCACGGGGCGAATGAGTGTCCTGCAGAGCTCGGTGTCGGCAAGATCGGGGAAGGGCATGCCGGCGGCGTGGTAATGGGTTCGGGACTGCTGGAGGGTGTGGAGGACGTCGTGATGCCGGCCAGCGGCGCCGTAGAGACGGGCAAGGCGGAAGCTGGCCTGAGCGGCGCCGACGTGGTCGTGGGGGCCAGCGAGGGCTTGTTCTGCCAGCATGATGGCGTTGCTGAGGCGGTTTGCCTCGGCGTGCAGCAGGGCTTGCACGGTCAGTGCTCTGCTGCGGCCTCGATGGTCGCCGCAGGCGTCGGTCTCCTGAAGCGCGCGGCTGATCAGTTCGGCGGCGGTGTGGTCGCCCTCGTAGAACGCCATGTCGGCCAGCCCCAGGGTGGCCCAGGTGTGCCCGCGGTGGTCCCGGACAGCGTGCAGGGCCTGAGCACCGTGCTCGTAGTGGGTGCGGGCCGCGGCCCACCGTGGATCCTTTGCGGGACGGCTTGTGACGTGGAACCCGGGCCAGGGGCCTGTGTACCAGCGGTGAGGGAGTGGGCAGCCGCCCATCGTGCTCTCCTTCTCGGTGTCGGCGCGGGTGCGCAGGATCCAGCCGACACCGCGGGTTTCCTCGTTGGCGGCGAACAGGGCCTGTGCTTCGTCGAGTTGGGCGAGGGCTTCGGTGTAGTGAGCGTGGTGTCGGCTGATCACCGCCCTTTCCCTCAGGGTCCAGGCCAGTCCGCGGTCAAGCGGCAGGGCCCTGAAGAGACTCTCGGCCGCGGTGAGCGTTCGCGCCGCTTCCCGCAGCTCGCCCTGCTGGCGTTGCAGGATTCCCAGGTTGCCCAGGGCGTCGCTTTCGCCGTGTGCGTCGCCCGAGCTGTGGAAGAGAGCGATTGCTTCGCTGAAGCACTCTGCGGCCCTGCCCACGTCACGGCCGCCGTCACGCAAGGCTTCGCCGAGGTTGCGCAGCAGCGCGGCACGGGCCCCGCCATCCCCCAGACGGTCGGCCGCGTCCAGAGCAAGCTCATGGACCTGGCTGCTGATGTCCCAGCGCCACTGATGCTCAAGAGCGATACTCATCGCGTCGGTGATCTCCCAGCACAGCTCCCACCACCCGCGAGCGTGAGCATGGGCGACAGCTGCCACCAGCACCACACGTTCGGCTTCGAACCACTCGACGGCCTCCCACACATCACCCGCCACAGCGTCGTCCGGCGGCGGACGGCGGACCGCCCCGTCACGGCCGCTGTGCCGAGCACCGGCCGGCCGTAACTGCGCGTCGGCTGCGTCGGCCGCGCTTAGGAGGGCACCCAGCAGACGCCGCACGGCGCTGTCGGACTCGTCCGCCGGCTGCTCGGCCACTCGCTCCTTGGAGAAGCCGCGCGAGAGATCGTGCAGCACGATGCGCTGGCTGTCTGCGTCGCCGCGGCGAGCCTGCACGAGATGCGCCAGCAGCAGTCCCTCCAGGCACGCGTCGGCCGCATCGGCGTCCACGTCCAGCAAAGGCGACAGCGCCCAGGCTGGCAGGTCGGGAGTGTCCAGGGCCGACAACAGCCTGAACGCACGCTGCTGCAACGACGGGAGCGCCTGATAACCGGCGCGGAAGACCGCGCGCACGCTGCGCTCGCCCAGGCTCAGCACATCCAGCCGCCGGTAGTCGTCAGCGAGATCGCGGGCGAAGGAGCCCACAGTACGGGCGGGAAACGTGGCCAGCCGCGCTCCCGCGATGCGCAGGGCCAGCGGCAGCCCGCCGCACAGACGGACCACGTCGCGACCTGCTTCGGGGTCCTCGTCCACCCGGTCCCCGCCGCCGATCCGTCTCAACAGATCCCAGGCGGTACCCTCGTCCAGCCCCGGCAATGCGACGCGCTCATCCACGGCCAGCGTGGCAAGGCACTGGCGGCTGGTGATCAGGACAGCGCACGAAGACCCACCCGGCATTAGCGCACCCACCTGCTGTTCACAGGCCGCGTTGTCCAGGACGATCAGGACACGCCGGTCGGCCAACTCCGTACGGAACTGCCGTGTCCGTCCGGCCTCGTCATCGGGAATTCGTCCGCGCGGTACTCCCAGAGCCACCAGGAAGTCAGACAGGACCTCGCCCACGGCAGCAGGACGTTCCTCCACCCCGTTCAGGTCGACGAAGAGCTGGCCGTCGGGGAAAGACGGCATCAGTCGATGAGCAGCCTGCACCACGACAGCCGTCTTGCCGATCCCGCCCGGACCGTGCACCAGGCACACCCTGCCCCCGCCCGCGCGCTCAGCAGCCTCCACCAGCTGCGCCAACTCCTGGCCGCGACCGGTGAAATCCGCCACCGCCAGCGGCAGCTGACGCGGGATGCCGGACGATTCCGGGAGAAGGAAATCGCCATGGGCGAGGACCGGCGCGTGCGGCGACAGCAGCACCCGCAGCTCCTCAACGCCTGCGGGATCCTCACCCAGAGCCAGTACCAGCCGCCGTCGCAGCAGAGCCTGTGCAGCCGGAGAACGGCCCGCCTCATCGACCAGAACCGCTCCCTCCTCACCGGGCAGCCGTCCGGCGACCCACCGGTACAGCCGCCCCAGCCGGTCGGCTACCGACTGCTCCACACCCTCAATCGCGCGATTCGCCAGACCGGCACCCAGCCTCTTCGCAGACACGATCGCCAAGGCGACCGCTGCCGCCACGAGCTCCTCGACCGTCATCGACCGCCCCCCGGTCCTCCGCCGTAGCAGCCGCGCCGTCCCCCAACGCGCCACCGCCGCCCCGACATCAGTCATGCCCAGAACGCCGCCAAACGGCACCTGGCCGCTCTTCCAATGGCCATCAATGATGCTCCTCGCGGCTCCCTGCCAGAAGTTCACGGCACAGCGGTCGTTAACTGAGACACTGTCAAGATCTCCGGCCGGGCGCATGGTCAACCGCGAGTTCTCCGCAGCGCGAGTTCCGGTGGAGCGGGGCAGGCGCGCCGTCCGAGGTCCTGGCGCATCGTCCGAAGAGCGTGTGCAGCACGAATCGAGTGTCGTCAACTCCCGCAGACGTCCTCACCCTGGAGCAGCCCCGCTGAAAGGGCTCAGTGACGGCTGGGCAGGCTACCTCACGGGCACTGGCAGCGCGGGGTAACGTGCAGGTGGTGATCAATTGATTTGGTCGGCTGCTATGGGTCTTATCCGCGCTGCCGGGCAGTCCGTACGACCTGACCGCGTGCCTGCACACACCGGTTTTCCGGATCTGTGAGCGCGACAGCGTTCCGATGCTCGCAGACCGACGCCTATCTGGATGCCGGACTTAAGCCGCGGGACCCAAAACCTCAGGAGCGACGCGTCGCTTGGCTCAAAGCATCGTGCGTGAGCAACGCCTGGAAGGCCGACCACACCGTGGGGTGAATGCGGAGGTGTGAGCCACAGGGGTTCTTGGAGTCGCGTATGGCGATGACGGTCGGGATGTTGGTGGCTATTTCGACGCACTCTGCCTCGGGGTCGCTGTAACTGGACTTGCGGTACTCGAACTCGGTCATGGCTCAGAGTTCCTTCCGGAGCTTGTGGAGGAACGAGACGGACTCCCGCTCGCCGAGGGACCGTTCGGCGATCTTTTCGAACAGCTCATCGTAGGCTGCGGCGCCGTCTCCGCCTTCTACCCATTTCTGGGCGAAAGGGGCCTCGACGTACACGATGTCCATGGCTCCGGGCTCGGTGAACGAGAGGATGTTGAACGAGCCGTTCAAGCCGAAGTGCGTGCCCGCGTTGAAGGGGAAGACCTGGATGGTGACGTTGGGCAGGTCGGACAGTCGGAACAGTTGGTCGAACTGGCCGCGAGCGGTTTCCGCCCCACCGGGAAAGTTGCGGAGAACCGCCTCGTAGATCACCGTTCGCAGGAGGAGTGGAGTGTCACCGGACAGACGCTGCTGCCGCGCGATCCGAGCAGCGATGAACTCGTCGTCCGGCTGCCGCTTCATGGCCACAGAAGTGATCGGGCCGCCCCTCAAGGCCCTTGCGTAGTCCGGGGTTTGCAGCAAACCGGGGATGAACGCCGGCTGCCACGCCTTGACCGCCGTTGCCCCACTCTCGAGTGCGACGTACTCCTGCATGACCCCGTTGAGGGCGTAGTCATCCCACCACCCCTTCGCTTTACGGCGCTCGCGGTCGACTCTGGCCAGCTCCAGAAGCCCGCCGACGACGCCGGGGTCGTGGATCTCGTACGCCTCGCACAGTGCGCGGATGTCCGGGTCGCGCATGGGCACCCAGCCGCCCTCCATTTTGGCGACCTTTGCCGTCGAGGCGGAGAGCACCTTCGCGGCCTGGGGCTGTGTAAGTCCCGCCGTTGTACGCAACCTGAGGAGTTCGGTGCCCAGTCTGCGCCCCAGAACGCTGGACGTGCTGTTGCCCTGCCGTGCCTGACCTGTTGTCACTTGGTCGCTCCTTCGAACCTGCGCGGGGTCAGTTTGATGGGCGCTGAGCGTCACTCGCAACACGGACGGTGGATATCTTCCGGGAAGAGGTTGAACCATGCGTGCCCCTCTCGCTACCTTCCGTTGTGAACGGTTCACAGAACGGCGTCAGTTGGTCGCCGTCCGCCCCTGCCCGGAGGTGAGCGACATGGTCGCCCCCGAAGAGCCCCTCCATTACGACCGCTTCGACTACACCCCGCTCCCCAAGAGCGTCACCCTGGCCCGCCGCCGGGCCCACCGTCTCCTCACGGACTGGGGTCACCCCGAACTCTCCGCAGATACAGCCCTGTTGGTCTCCGAGCTGGGCGGCAACGCCGTACTGCACGGGTGCCTGAGCGACCGCCTCTTCCGCGTCGAACTCACTCTCACGGAACGCGTCGTGCGGATCTCCGTGTCCGACCCGAAGGGGGAGTTACGGCCAAGCCTTCGCGAAGCGACCGCCGATGACATGTTCGGACGCGGACTCCTGATCGTCGGACACGTGGCCGACCGTTGGGGCGTCTGCGAGCTGACCGTCGGCAAGGCCGTCTGGTGTGAGCTGGACGTCGTACGGGAGGCAATGTCGGCCCGCTACGGTGACGGCAGCGAAGCCCCGCCACCAAGGAGGATGACGATGGCCGAACCGTTGAAGACCTTCGTCGACGGCGTCGAGGTCGAGGTCCCCAACACCATTCCCGGTATCCGAGCGGCCCTCCCGGAAGGTCGGCGGGAGGAGTTCGACCAGGCCGTCGACGAGGCCGGAGTGGATGAGATCCACGCCGTCATGCGGCACTGGATGCTCGAAGCCGTCCCCGACCCGGCGGCCGACGCGCTCCTGGAGCGGCTGGCGGCGGACGAGGCCGAGAGGCGGGGTGCCGCTTGAGCTTCCGCATCACCTACGCCCCGCCGGCCGACGACACCCTGGCCAAGATGCGGAACGGCGAGGCGTTTCGTGACGCGATGGTGCGGACCATCGGCCGTGATCCGTACGGTCATGGGTCGACTGCGGTCAGAGGCGAGCGAGACCGTCGGGAAGCGACCGTCCTCGGCGCCATCGTTCTCTACTACGTGTCCCGTTCCGTGCTCACCGTTACGGTCGTCAGACTCATCGCCGGACTCTGAAGCTTAAGCAAGGCAACGGCCGCCCCGGCCCGAAGAACCGAGGCGGCCACCTCAGGCGTCAGCCCGACTCACCTCACGCCCACCGCACTCCACGCCGCGGCCACCGCCCCGTACTCCGCGCTCCCCGCCCCGTACAGATCCTTCGCCGCGCTCAGCGTCGCCGTCCGCGCACCGGCGTAGTCCGTCGACGACGTCATGTAGACGGTCAACGCCCGGTACCAGATCGCGCCCAGCTTGGCCCGCCCGATCCCGGTGACCGAAGAACCGTCGCAGGTCGGCGAGTTGTGGCTGACGCCGTTCACCGTCTTGGCGCCGCTGCCCTCCGCCAGCAGGTACGCGAAGTGGTTGGCGACCCCCGACGAGTAGTGGACGTCGAGGTCGCCCACCGCCGGGGTCCAGCAGTCCGCGGAGGCGCCGTCCTTGGACGGCTTGTCCATGTAGCGCAGGGCGTCGCGTCCGAAGCCGGAGCGGACGATCTTCTCGCCGATCAGGTAATCGCCCGGATCCGACGCGTTGTCGGCGTAGAACTCCACCAGCGTGCCGAAGATGTCGGACGTGGCCTCGTTCAGGCCGCCGGACTCGCCGGAGTACGTCAGCGCCGCCGTTTTGGAGGTGACGCCGTGCGACATCTCGTGGCCCGCCACGTCGAGGGAGACCAGCGGGCCGAGCTGCGTGCCGTCACCGTCCCCGTATGTCATGCAGAAGCAACTGTCGTCCCAGAAGGCGTTGTTGTACCGGGTGCCGTAGTGCACGCGGTTGTACGAGCCCTTGCCGTCGCCCGCGATGCCGTTGCGGCCGTGGACGTTCTTGTAGTAGTCCCAGGTCACGTCCGTGCCGTACTGCGCGTCCACCGCCGCCGAGGCGCGGTCGGCGTCCGTGCCGGTGCCCCAGTGGTTGTCGGCGTCGGTGAAGACCGTCGAGGGGGCCCGGCTCAGGCAGATGCCCAGGACGCACAGGTCGTTCTGGTTCGCCGCGTCGCCGGTGTACGTGTTCCCGCGCGTCGCGTCCTTCAGCTGGTACGTCGATCCCGACTGCGTCGTCTCCAGCGGAACCGTGCCGCCGTACAGGGACTTGCCGTCGCCCGACGCCGTCTCGAGGGTGTCCCAGGCGTCGATCTGGGTGCCTGTGGCGGCGTCCGTCAGGATCGTCCGGGCGGTCGGGTTGCCGAGGGAGTCCTGCGCCACGGCGTTCGTCTGCCAGGCCAGCTTCGGGGCGCCGTGCAGGGCGTCGACGACGAGCTGCGGCTTGGCGGTGATGCTCCGCAGGGTTTCGCCGAGGTGGGCGGCGCGCAGCGCGTTCACCGCGAGGTCGGCGGCCTTCGGGGCGGACAGCTTCGGGGTGACGCTCGCGAGCGAGACCGTGCTCCTGGTGGCGCGGTCGGCGCCGCGGTAGCCGCCGTCGGGCGACAGGTGGACCACGAAGTCGCCGCCCAGGATGGGGATGTGGCGGTACGTGCGGTCGTAGCGGACGTGCTGCGTGCCGTCCGCGTCCACCACGACGTCCCGGACGGTCGTGTCCTGTGCGGCGGTGAGCCCCAGCGCCGCGGCCCGGTCCGCGAGCACCGACGCCGCGTTCTCGATCGCGGAGGCCCGGCTCGGCCGGTCGGCCGCGCCGGCGGCGGGGGAGAGCGCGGCGGCCAGCAGGATGGCGGTGGTGGCGGCAGCGCCGGCGGTGGTGAGACGACGGGAACCTCGGACGTACGGCCGTATCCGGCTCATCGGTCTCCTCGGGAAGGCGCCCGAAAGGGCGTTAAGGGGCGCGCGGAACGTGGGGGTGGCGCGGATCTTGACCAAGATTTAAGTGGCCATGACATGTCATGTCTATGGCGCGGATGCGCAGGTGTGTGAGAGGAGAGAATCGTTTCTGTGAGCGCCCCGAAACTGCCCTTCTTCGTCTACGGCACCCTCCGCCCCGGCGAGCCCAACCACGACCGCTTCCTGCGCGGACGTATCCGCGCCGAGGAACCGGGCCGGCTCACCGGCGCGATGCTGTACGAAGGGCCGGGCTATCCCTACGCCGTGGAGGAGTACGCGGACGACCGCGGGGGAGTGGTGCGCGGCGAAGTCGTTACCGCACTCCCCGAGGCGTACGGGGAGTTGCTGGTCGCGCTGGACCGGCTGGAGGAGTACACGCCGGGAGACCCGCGCAGCCTCTACGAACGCGTGGCGCGCGAGGTGACCCTCGACGGCGGCGGGCGCACCGTCCGGGCCTGGGTGTACGTCGCCGCACCCTCCGTGGCCGCCCGCCTGCGCGCCCGCGGGAAGCCCATCGGGAGCGGCGACTGGCTGGTGCGGGGCTGAACCGAGCCGTGCGGGCTAGGTGAGCCTCACCAGCGCCATTGACGGGGCATCGGCCAGCCGCACCCGCAGGCCGCCCCCGCTCCCCTCCCACTGCGCCGACGCCACGCCGGCGGAATGCAGGACCTCGACCTTCAGCTCCTCGGCCCCTGCCAAGTGCCGTACGGAGAGCACCCGTTCGGCCTCCCCGCCCCTGCGCCACACCATCACGTACGTCGCCCCCTGCACCGGCGCCCGCACCCCCAGAGCCACCCACTCGTCGGTCCACCCCGGCAGCCCGAGCGGCCAGAAGGACACGGCCGACCGCAGATCCCCGCGGATCTCCTTGTACGTCCGCACGGCCTCCCGCACCAGCTCCAGCTGACGTTCCGTCATGCGGTCGAGGTGCCCGGAGAGATGGATCCGCCCGAGCATCGCCGTACCGAGCGTGAAGGCGATCCCGGCATCGCTGAACTCCGGCTGCGGATACGCCCACACCGCCCCCTGCTCCGGCGGTACGACCGTCGGGGCGGCGGCCGCGATCGGTGGGTAGCCGACCGGGTCCTGCTGGTCGGACGTGGACTGGAGCTGGGTGACCGACAGCGACGCGCCGTCCATGCGCATGCCGCCGGACGCGCAGTTCTCGATCACCAGGTCCGGGTGGCGGTCCAGAACGGCGGAGATCCACTCCCGCCACGCCCGCGTGTGCGCCAGCAGCCCCGGTGCCGACGTCGTGATGTTGTAGTCCAGCTTCAGATAGCCCACACCCCAGTCGCCGACGATCCGGTCGACCGTCTCGTCCAGGTGCGCGCGGGCCGCCGGATGGGTCAGGTCCAGCTGGTGGCGGCCCTGTTCGGTGACCCGGCCGCCGTCGTCGTGGCGCAGGAAGGCGGCGGCGGGCAACACGTCGGCCACCGGGCTCCGCACCCCCACCACCTCCGGTTCCAGCCACAGCCCCGGCACCATCCCGCGTTCGCGGATCCGGTCCAGCACCTCCCCGATGCCCCCGGGGAAGCGGCGCGCGGACGCCTGCCACGCGCCGACGCTGTCCCACCAGCCGCCGTCCGCCGTGTCGTCGTACCAGCCGGCGTCCACGCAGAAGTACTCCGCGCCCGCCCGGGCCGCCGCGTCGACCAGCGGCAGCAGCTTCTCGGTCGTGGGGTCGCCCATCAGGGTGTTCATGTAGTCGTTGAAGACGACCGGGAGGTGTTCGTGGTCCGGATGCGGACGGCGGATGCGGCGGCGGTACGACGTCAGCGCGGCGAGCGCCCCGTCGAAGCCGTCCCCGAGCGCCACCGCCGCGTACTCCGAGGCGAACTCCTCGCCAGGAGCGAGCACTTGGCGCCAGCCGTGGTCGTCGTACGTCGGCCCGCCCAGCCCGATGTACGTCCGCCGGGCCGGAGCCTCGCCCGCGTCCCAGCCCCACCCGGCCGCCGACTCGACCTGCCACAGCCAGCAGCGCCCGTCACCGCGGTCGGTGAGCGCGCCCATCGCCAGATGCCCGTCGGTCGGCCAGCTGCCCCGGCCGGTCAGCCGCAGGGCCGCGCGGGCGTCGTGCTCGTGGACGCTGCGGTTGATGTCCGGTACGGCGTCCCGCAGCGGCTCGGTGTACCAACGGCACTCGGCGAGCCAGTCGTTGCGCGCGCGGTGCGCGTCGAGGACGTCGGGGGAGGGCAGCCCGCCGAGCAGCAGACTGCCGACGGCACGTACGGTCAGCGGCTCCCGTCCGTCGTTGCGCAGCCGGACCCGGGAGCGCAGCACCGGCACTGAGTCGGGCGAGGAGTACTCGGCGAAGACGGTCAACCCGCTTGTAGGATCCCGCAGTTCGACCGTGAGGCGGTGCCAGCCGTCGCCGTACGTGGCGTGGTGGGCCCGGTACACCAGCCGCGGCCCGAGCGCGGTACCCCGGAACCGCGGGCCCGACCACCCCGTGCCCGCGCCGGACAGTGTCACGTCGACGAGCGGGAGGTCTCCCGGCGGCGCCTCGGGGTCACCGGGCCGTGTCACCCGCAGCAGCCGAGGAGTGGTCTCGTCGAGGTCGAAGTCGACGGTGAGCGCGGAATGGCCCCAGCGGTGGCCGTGGTTGTGCGTCATGGCCTCCTCACCTGCCCGGCCGGAGGATCACGGCAACGTCATCCTGATGTTGCGTATGTCACACACAACCTCCTCATTCCGCAGTATGAAACTTCAATCAATCTTGGCAATGATCGCCGCATGAACGAGCGGAAGGCGGTTACCCGCGCGGCGGACCTGGCGAGTCTCGTCCCTGCCCCGGCCGCCCTCAGCGTGCCCGGTGACGTCCTCGTCGGTGCGACGGCGGCCGGACGCCCACTCGGTCTGCGGACGGCCGGAGTGATGGCCTCGTCCGTGTGCCTCTACTGGGCCGGTATGGCGCTCAACGACTACGCGGACGCCGCCGTCGACTCGGTGGAGCGGCCCGAACGCCCCATACCCTCCGGCCGGGTGCCGCGCCGGACCGCCCTGTCCGTCGCCACCGGTCTGACCGCCGCCGGCCTCGGCCTCGCCACCCTCTCGGGCGGCCGGCGCGGCCTCGCCGCCGCCCTGCCGCTGACCGCGCTGGTGTGGGCGTACGACCTGAAACTGAAGTCGACCCCGGCGGGACCGGCGGCCATGGCCGGGGCGCGGGCGCTGGACGTGCTCGCGGGGGCGGTGGCGGGCGGCGGGCAGGTGCCATCGCCCGCGTCCGGCGGAGGAGCCGGCACCGCCGGAACCGCTCGCGCGCTCGGCCGCGCGGCCGTCCCCGCGCTCCTGACCGGGCTGCACACCTACACGCTCACGCTCCTCAGCCGCCACGAGATCTCCGGCGCCCCGGCGCGACTGCCCGCGGCCCCGCTCGCCGTCTCGTCGGCGACAGCGGTGGCCAGTGCCTGGCCCCTCGGGCGGTCGGCACGGTCCACATCGACACCCCGCCGGGCCGCGGCCGGTACCGCCGTCGCCGCCGCCGGAGCCCTCGCCTACCTGGGAACCTACGGCCGGGCCCAGGCGCTCGCCGTGCGCGATCCGCGTGGCGGCACGGTACGGCGGGCGGTCGGGGCCGGGATCATGGCCATGGTCCCGTTGCAGACGGCGCTCACCGCGCGCGGCGGCGCGCCCGCTGCCGCCGCCCTCCTCGGCGCCGTACATCCCCTGGCGCTGCGGCTGGCCAGACGGGTGTCGCCGACATGAGCCTCAGATTCGGCTACGGCACCAACGGGTTCGCCCACCACCGGCTGACCGACGCGCTCGGCGTCCTCGCGGACCTGGGCTACGACGGCGTCGCCCTCACCCTCGACCACCACCACCTCGATCCGTACGCCAGGGACCTGGGCCGGCAAGTCGCGATGGTGGGGCAGGAGTTGGCGCGCGAAGGGCTCGACGTCACCGTCGAGACCGGGGCGCCGTACTTCCTCGACGCCTGGGCCAAGCACCAGCCGACGCTGATGTCCTCGGAACCGGAACGGCGGATCGACCTGCTGCGGCGCGCCGTGCGCATCGCGGCCGAACTGGGCTCGCCCACCGTCCACCTGGGCAGCGGCCCGGCCCCGGACGGGGTGTCCGAGACGGCGGTGTGGCAGCGCCTCGCGGCGGGCGTCGGGGCGGTGCTGGAGACGGCCGAGGCGTACGGGGTCGCCCTGGCCTTCGAGCCGCAGCCGTACATGTTCGTCGACACCGTCGAACGGTGTCTGCGACTGCGCCGACTGGTCGGCGGACACGAACTGTTCGGCATCACCCTGGACATCGGGCACGCCCACTGCGTGGAGGAACGGCCGCTGCTGGAGTGCGTGCGGCTCGCCGCGCCGTACCTGCTGAACGTGCAGATCGAGGACATGGTGCGCGGCGTCCACCGGCACCTGGAGTTCGGCGTGGGCGACATCGACTTCCCGCCGGTGCTGGCGGCGCTGCACACCCTCGGACACGAGGGCCTGGTGTCCGTCGAGATCCAGGGCGGTTCCCTGGACGCCCCCGAGGTCGCCCGTCGCTCGATCGATTTCCTGCGCGCGGCCGAGGCCGGACTACTCGCCTCCTGAGGCTCCCCGAAGACCCAGGAGCCCCCCACTCACAGAGGTTCGACCATGCACGACCTCCCCCTCACCGTTCCTAATCAGTGAGCAGGAGTGGGTCTTGGACCCATACCTGGTCACTGCGGACACCCCGAACGGTTGTGGGTGTCCTGGTCGCCCGCGTACTCGCCGCGTCCGGCGGCACGGATCGTGTCCGTGGTCCGGGGATGCGGGGGCGGGGTCCCTCACGCCCGGGGGCACGCCGGTCGGCCTGGACGGTCCGATGCCCGTGCACATCACTCTGGTGTGCACGGGGCGGTGTCGTCCTCCCCCAGTGCCTTAAGGGCCTGGGAGGTGCCCCCAGCCGGATCGGGTGTCCCTGGGCGCGTCGTCCGATCGCGATGCCGGCCGCATCGTGCCGGGTGGTTTTACGGGTGGGGCCGGCCATCGGCTTTTGCCAGTGCTGGGCGCCCCACTTGCTGGTGTAGGCCGGGTCCACGGCGATGATCGCGATATCTGTGGCGTCGGCCATGGAGGTCAGCCGGGCGCGGAGCTTGCCGGTCGGCATGCCGGAGATGAGCTGCCGGAATCGGCGCTTGCGCCCGTGCTTCTCTCTGGTTTTCTCGGCCTGGAAGCCGAGGTCTTCGACCGCGATGGCCTTGACGCCGCAGGTCTTGGCCCAGTTCAGCAGCCGTGTGAGGGCGTGCCGTACCTGGGCGTCGCGGTGCTGGGCGTTGCCGGACAGGTCGTAGAAGAACCGGCGCGGCCGGCCGATCGGGTCCGTCCATCTGTCCGGGCCTGCCGCGACGGAGGGCGAGATCGTGCTCGTCGCCGCGCACAACCTGCCGCCGTCGGTGCAGAACGGCACCGCCGTCATCCCCGTCGGCAAGGGCATGGCCGGAACCGCCGCCGAGCGCCGGGCACCCGTCGCCGTCGCCGTCTCCGACTTCCAGACCGACACCACAGGGGTCGCTGTCCCCGGAGGCCGCGCCGCGCGGGCGAAGGGCTCTCTCACGCTCCCCGTCTTCGATCCGGCGGACGACACCCGGCTGCTCGCGGTGGTCGGCCTCGGCTTCACGGAAACACGTGAGTTCACCGAGGCGGAGATCGCGGCCTACGGGGCGGACGCGGCGACGGTCCTCAAGGCCGTGTAACGGGATTCACCCGCGTACGGTCTCCAGCCGTACCGCGCACGCCTTGAACTCCGGCATGCGGGAGGTCGGGTCGAGGGCCGGGTTGGTGAGGGTGTTGGCGCGGCCCTCACCGGCCCAGTGGAAGGGCATGAAGACGGTGTCGGGGCGGATCGCGGTCGTGATCCGCGCCGGCGCCACCGCCCGGCCCCGCCGGGAGACCACGGCCACCGGGTCGCCCTCGGCCGCGCCGAGCCGCTCCGCCAGCCGCGGGTGCAGCTCCACGAAGGGGCCAGGGGCGGCGGCGTTCAGCTCGTCGACGCGGCGGGTCTGGGCGCCGGACTGGTACTGCGCCACGACCCGCCCGGTCGTCAGCAGCACCGGGTACTCGTCATCGGGCTCCTCGGCGATGGCCCGGTGCGCGACGGCAACGAACCGGGCCCGGCCGTCCGGGGTCGCGAAGCGGTCGAGGAAGAGGCGGGGGATGCCGGGGTGCACGGCGGCGGCGAGGTCGTCGTCCTGCTCCTGCGCCGGGTCGTCGGCTCCGCGGGCATCCAGGGAGGCGTCCTCGGAGTCGTCGGTCTCGGCCGCCGGGCACGGCCAGAACACCCCGTTCTCCTCCGCGAGCCTGCGGTAGGTGATCCCGGAGTAGTCGGCCGGCCCGCCCGCGCTCGCCCGGCGCAGCTCCTCGAAGACCTCCTCGGGGTCGGTCGGGAAGCCCTTCTCCACGCCGAGCCGGGCAGCCAGCTCGTGCATCACTTCCAGGTCGCTGCGGATGCCCTCGGGCGGGGTGATCGCCTGCTTGCGCAGCAGCACCCTGCCCTCCAGGTTGGTCATGGTGCCCGTCTCCTCGGCCCACTGCGTGACCGGCAGGACGACGTCCGCGAGGGCGGCCGTCTCCGACAGCACGACATCGCACACCGCGAGGAAGTCCAGCGACCTGATGCGCTCCTCGATGTGGGCGGCGCGCGGCGCCGACACCACCGGGTTCGAGGCCATCAGCAGCAGCGACTTGATGTCCGTACCCAGCGCGTCCAGCAGCTCGTACGCACTGCGCCCCGGCCCGGGAAGGCTGTCGGGGTCCACGCCCCACACCTCGGCGACATGCCGGCGGGCCGCCGGGTCGTCCAGCTTGCGGTAGCCGGGCAGCTGGTCGGCCTTCTGGCCGTGTTCACGCCCGCCCTGCCCGTTGCCCTGCCCGGTCAGACAGCCGTACCCGGACAGCGGGCGCCCCGCGCGGCCGGTCGCCAGGCACAGGTTGATCCAGGCGCCCACCGTGTCGGTGCCCTTGGACTGCTGCTCGGGCCCGCGGGCGGTGAGCACCATCGCCGACTCGGGCTCGCAGAACATCCGCACGGTCTCGCGGAGCTGCGGAACGGACACCCCCGTGATCCGTTCCACGTACTCCGGCCAGTGCGCCATGGCCGCGGCTCGCGCCTCCTCCCAGCCGGTGGTCCGCTCGCGGACGTACTCCTCGTCGACCCGCCCCTCGGCGACGACCAGGTGCAGCAGCCCGAGCGCCAGCGCCAGGTCCGTCCCCGGCCGGGGCGCCAGGTGCAGGTCCGCCTGCTCGGCGGTCTTCGTGCGGCGCGGGTCGATGACGATCAGGGTGCCGCCGTTCTCCCGCAGCTCGTTGAAGAACCTCAGGGACGGCGGCATGGTCTCCGCGAGATTGGACCCCACGAGGATCACGCAGCCCGTCTTCGGGATGTCCTCCAGCGGGAAGGGCAGACCGCGGTCCAGGCCGAAGGCCTTGATGCCGGCCGCCGCCGCGGACGACATGCAGAAGCGCCCGTTGTAGTCGATCTGGGAGGTGCGGAGCACCACGCGCGCGAACTTGCCCAGCGTGTACGCCTTCTCGTTGGTCAGGCCGCCCCCGCCGAAGACCCCGCACGCGTCCGGACCATGTTCCGTACGCGTGCGGGACAGCCCCTCGGCGATCCGGTCCAGTGCCTCGTCCCAGGAGGCGGGCACGAGCGTGCCCTCGGAGCGCACCAACGGGGAGGTCAGCCGCACCCCGGACGAGAGCACCGCGGGCGCGGTACGGCCCTTGCCGCACAGCGCGCCCCGGTTCACCGGGAAATCCGCGCGCTCGCTCACTTCGACGGTCCCCTCCGGGGTGGCCGTCAGGTTCATCCCGCACTGCAGGGCGCAGTACGGGCAGTGCGTGGGCGTCGCGGTGTTCTGCATGCCTCTCAGCGTGCTTCCGCCGTGTTACGCGGACGGGGGCTCCCTGTTACGCGCCCGGCACGGCGACCTCCCCGCCGCCTCCCCGCCGCCGTGAGGCGCGTCGTCACCGACCGCCGGCGAGCGCGTCGGTGACCCCCGGTTCCCTCGGCCCGAGGAAGCGCGGATCCGGCTCGAACACCGCGTCCAGGACCGCCTTCCCCGCCGCGACGATCTCCCGGGCACCCCCGTAGTACCAGGTCACGTCGTGCACCGCGTCGACCCCGACGCCGTACGACGTGACCCCCGCCGCCTGGCACAGCGCGACCGCCCGCCGGATGTGGAAGCCCTGGCTGATCAGCACGGCCCGGTCCACGCCGAAGATCTTCTTCGCCCGGACGCAGGAGTCCCAGGTGTCGAAGCCGGCGTAGTCACTGACGATCCGCCCGTCGGGCACCCCGTGTCGCGTGAGATACGTGCGCATCGCGTCCGGCTCGTCGTAGTCCTCGCGGCTGTTGTCACCGGTGACCAGGACGACCTCGATCCGGTTCTCGCGGTACAGCTTCGCCGCCGCGTCCAGCCGGTGGGCCAGATACGGCGACGGCTCCCCGTCCCACAGACCGGCCCCGAACACGACGGCGACCTCGGTGCGCGGCACGTCCGCCGCCGTCCGCAGCCGGTCGCCCGTCACGGCGTACATCCAGGTCGCGGGCAGCAGCGCCAGCACGCACCCGGCCATCACGGCCTGCACCAGCCGCCGCTGCCCGGCACGGGTGCGCGGCAGACGCGGCGTGCGCAGCTGTCTGAGCAGCGGCCCGAGCAGCTGTCTGCGCGGCCTCGGCAGTCGCATCGGACGGTCCCTCCCCGGTCGGCTTTCGACAGTCAGAGACGTCCTGTAAGGCCCCCCCGGTTCGCCCGCACCCACGTGACCAGCTTCACTCTGGCCTGGGAAACCGCAGGTCACAAGACCTCACACACCCCCTGCACCCCACCGTGAACCCCCCGAAAACACCCGTCATTCCCGTGCAACGGGGTGGCAACCTCCCGCCGCCACCATCGGTTCATGACGGCGACGAGCAAGACGAGCAAGTCGAACGTTCCTCGTGAGAAGACTCCGCGTGAGAAGACCACGACCCTCCCCGTCGGAGCCCTGCCGCTTCCGGGGGCCGACCTCGACAGTACGGCGCACATCATGAACCGGATCAGCAGCCAGCTCGCCACCCAGCTCGGCCTCGTCTCCCTCGACGGCCGCCGACGCCCCGAGCCGCCCGCGCTCGTCCTGGTCGCCCACGGCAGCCGCGACCCGCGCACGCTGAGCACGGTCCACACGCTCATCGAGCGCGTCCGCGAGCTGCGCCCCGGTCTGCCCGTGCGCCTCGGCCACATCGAGCTGAACGAGCCCCTGCTCCCCGACACGCTCGCCTCCCTCGGCACCGGCGAGGCCGTCCTCGTACCGCTGCTCCTCAGCCGCGGCTACCACGTCAAGCGCGACATCCCCGAGATGGCCGCCGCCGCCCGGGCACACACGCGCGTGGCCGCCCCGCTCGGCCCGCACCCCCTCCTCGTCGAGACCCTGCACGCCCGCCTCGTCGAGGCCGGCTGGCGCACCCGCATGGACGACACCACCCGCCGCTCCAGCGCGGTCGTCCTCGCCGCGGCCGGCTCCCGCGACCCGGAGGCGGCGATCGACACGGGCCGCACGGCCCACCTCCTCGCGAAGCGCCTGGGCGTACCGGTGCTCCCGGCCTACGCCTCCGCCGCCACCCCGACGGTCGACACGGCGATCCGCGCCCTCGCAGCCCGAGGCCGCGACCGAGTGGCGGTGGCCTCCTACTTCACGGCCCCGGGCCTCTTCGCCACCCAGTGCGCGGAAGCGGCCCCCTGGATAGCCGCAGCTCCCCTCGGTACTCACCCCGCGATGGCCCGTCTCGTCCTCCACCGCTACGACCAGTCCCTGGCAACGGCGATGACAACGGAACCGGCACTGGCCTCGGCTTAGGAACGCCGGCGAGGGCTGACGCCCCTAGGGGCGCGGGGCTGTGTCGATGTGCGGCTCCGCCGCGTGGGCGCGACCAGCCCAAGACAACCCGCACCCGCGACACAACAGACCCCGGCAGACGCACAGGCGCAGCCCCAATTGTCACCACCTGCCCTTACTGTCGAGACATGGAAGGCACCGACCCCGCACACAAGAACCACATCCCACCCCCCGGCTACGACCCGACGTCAGTCGACCGCTGGGCCACCGAACCGGACAAACGCCCAGGTCGCACCGCCTTCCAACGCGACCGAGCCCGCGTACTCCACTCCTCCGCGCTCAGAAGACTCGCCGGCAAGACCCAAGTGGTAACGCCCGGCACACGCAGCCAGGTCTGGGACGCCAGCCCTCGCACCCGCCTCACCCACTCCCTGGAGTGCGCCCAGGTGGGCCGCGAACTCGGCGCAGCCCTCGGGTGCGACCCCGACCTGGTGGAGGCCGCCTGCCTCTCCCACGACCTCGGCCACCCCCCGTTCGGCCACAACGGCGAAGTGGCACTGAACGAGTTCGCCGACGACTGCGGCGGCTTCGAGGGCAACGCCCAGTCGCTGAGGCTCCTGACCCGCATCGAGCCCAAGCGCTTCACCGCCGAAGGCTCCGTCGGCCTCAACCTCACCCGGGCCACGTTGGACGCCGCCACCAAGTACCCCTGGCCCCGAGGCGCCCACCCCGCCGACCCGAAGTCCCCGAAGTTCGGCGTCTACGATGACGACCGCCCCGTCTTCGACTGGGTCCGCAAGGGTGCCCCCGGCACCCGCACCACCTTCGAGGCCCAGGTCATGGACTGGTCCGACGACGTCGCGTACTCCGTGCACGACGTCGAGGACGGCCTGCACGCCGGCCACATCGACCCCAACTGCCTGCACGCCGAACCGGAACGCCGGGCGGTCTTCGCGGTCGCCATCGGCCGGTACGTCCCCGAGGACACCGACCCCGCCGAACTCGCCGAGGCCCTCGACCGCCTCCAGGACCAGGAGTGGTGGCCGCACGGCTACGACGGCTCGGCCGTCGCCCAGGCCCGCCTCAAGGACGCCACCAGCCAGCTCATCGGCCGCTTCTGCCTCGCCGCCGAGGCCGCCACACGGGCGGCGTACGGCACCGGGCGGCTCACCCGCTACACCGCCGAACTGGTCGTGCCCCACGAGATCCGCCTCGAGTGCGCGGTCCTCAAGGCGGTCGCCGACCGGTACGTCATGCAGCGCGCCGAGCAGGAGAGGCTCCGCGCCGACCAGCGGATCGTGGTCGCCGAGCTGGCCGAGGCGCTCACCGTCCGCGCGCCGGACGGCCTGGACCCCCAGTTCCGCGCCCTGTTCGACCGGGCGTCCGACGACCGCGCGCGCAAGCGGGTGATCGTCGACCAGATCGCGTCCCTGACCGACGCCTCGGCCCGTTCGCTTCACGCACACCTGACGGGGCACCTTTGAGACTGCCGAGGTAGGAGTGATGTGAAACAAGCCCGAACGTGACCCTCCGTGGCCTGAACGGGGCACTCCCTCTTCCCGCATCACGCTGCGTGCGGGACGCTCGCATGTGGCGGCACCCTTACGAGGAGGCATCAAGTGGTCGACGCGGATCAGACATTCGTCATCGTCGGTGGCGGTCTCGCCGGCGCGAAGGCGGCCGAGACGCTCCGAGCGGAGGGCTTCACCGGCCGCGTGATACTGATCTGCGACGAACGCGACCACCCGTACGAGCGCCCGCCCCTGTCCAAGGGCTACCTCCTCGGCAAAGAGGAGCGCGACAGCGTCTTCGTGCACGAACCGGCCTGGTACGCGCGCAACGACATCGAGCTGCACCTCGGCCAGACGGTGGACGCCGTCGACCGCACCGCGAAGACGGTCCGCTTCGGCGAGGACGGCACCGTCGTCCGCTACGACAAGCTGCTTCTGGCCACCGGCGCCGAGCCGCGCCGCCTGGACATCCCGGGTACCGGCCTCGCGGGCGTCCACCATCTGCGGCGCCTCGCCCACGCCGAGCGCCTCAAGGGCGTGCTGGCCGCCCTCGGCCGGGACAACGGCCACATCGTGATCGCCGGCGCCGGGTGGATCGGCCTGGAGGTCGCGGCGGCGGCCCGCGAGTACGGCGCCGAGGTCACCGTCGTCGAGCACAACCAGACTCCGCTGCACGCGGCCCTCGGCCCCGAGCTCGGCAACCTCTTCGCCGAGCTGCACCGCGAGCACGGCGTCCGCTTCCACTTCGGCGCCCGGCTGACCGAGATCGTCGGCCAGGACGGCGTGGTCCTCGCGGCCCGCACCGACGACGGCGAGGAGCACCCCGCGCACGACGTCCTCGCGGCGGTCGGAGCGGCCCCCCGCGTCGGTCTCGCGGAGGCGGCGGGCCTGCGGATCGCCGAGCGCGCGCACGGCGGCGGCGTGGTGGTCGACGAACAGCTGCGCACCTCCGACCCCGACATCTACGCGGCCGGCGACGTGGCCTCCTTCCACCACGCCCTCTACGGCGCCCGGCTGCGCGTCGAGCACTGGGCCAACGCCCTGAACGGCGGTCCGGCGGCGGCCCGCGCGATGCTCGGCCGCGAGCTCACCTACGACCGGGTGCCCTACTTCTTCTCCGACCAGTACGACATGGGGATGGAGTACAGCGGCTGGGCGCCCCCGGGGTCCTACGACGAAGTGGTGATCCGGGGAGACGCGGGAAAGCGTGAGTTCATCGCCTTCTGGGTGAAGGAGAACCGGGTGCTGGCCGGGATGAACGTGAACGTGTGGGACGTCACAGAGCCCATCCAGCAGCTGATTCGTACCAAGGCTCAGGTGGACACCGAGGCGCTCGCGGACCCGCACGTTCCGCTGGACAGCCTGGCCTCATGACCTGACGAGTGCGATCGACTGTCACACCGCACCCGTGCTGCAATTCCCGGGGGACGCTGTATCCCATAGCCGCTGCACGGCGGGCCGGACCCCCGGCCGGGGGTCGGTCACCGCGCCCCATGAGTGTCAGTTCTGCCCCGTAGACTCACCTCGTGGCAGGACGGATCAACGACGAGGACGTGAAGGCGGTACGGGACGCGGTCCCGATCGACGCCGTGGTGTCCGAGTACCTCCAGCTGCGGAACGCGGGCGGCGGCAACCTCAAAGGGCTGTGCCCCTTCCACGACGAGAAGTCGCCGTCCTTCCAGGTCAGCCCGAGCAAGGGGCTCTTCCACTGCTTCGGCTGCCAGGAGGGCGGCGACACCATCACGTTCGTGATGAAGGTCGACCACCTCTCCTTCTCCGAGGCGGTCGAGCGCCTCGCCGCCCAGGCCGGCATCACGCTGCGCTACGAGGAGGGCGGGTACAACCCCTCCCACCAGCGCGGCGAACGCATCCGCCTGGTCGAGGCCCACAAGGTCGCCGCCCAGTGGTACGTGGAGCAGCTGGCCACCAGCCCCGAGGCCGAGACCGGCCGCAAGTTCCTCGCCGAGCGCGGCTTCGACCAGTCCGCCGCCGAGCACTTCTCCGTCGGCTACAGCCCCCAGGGCTGGGACCACCTCACCCGCTACCTCCGCGGCAAGGGTTTCACCGACAAGGAGCTCCTCCTCTCCGGCCTCTCCCAGGAGGGCCGCCGCGGCCCCATCGACCGCTTCCGCGGCCGCCTGATGTGGCCCATCCGCGACATCGGCGGGGAAGTGGTCGGCTTCGGCGCCCGCAAGCTCTACGAGACGGACAACGGCCCCAAGTACCTCAACACCCCCGACACGGCGATCTACCGGAAGTCCCAGGTCCTCTACGGCATCGACCTGGCGAAGAAGGACATCGCCAAGTCGAGCCGCGCGGTCGTGGTCGAGGGCTACACGGACGTCATGGCCTGCCACCTGGCAGGAGTGACGACGGCGATCGCGACCTGCGGTACGGCCTTCGGCAGCGACCACATCAAGATCCTCCGCCGTCTGCTGATGGACAACGGCTCGGCCCGCGTGATCTTCACCTTCGACGGCGACGCGGCCGGCCAGAAGGCCGCCCTGCGCGCCTTCGAGGACGACCAGAAGTTCGCCGCCGAGACGTACATCGCGATCGCCCCCGACAACATGGACCCCTGCGACCTGCGCCTGGCCAAGGGCGACGAGGCGGTCGCCGACCTGGTCGAACCCCGCACCCCGCTCTTCGAGTTCGCGCTGCGCCAGATCGTCGTCCGCTACGACCTGGACACCCCGGCGGGCCGCGCGGCGGCGCTGGACGAGGCCGCCCCCATCGTCGCCCGCATCAAGAACACCGGCGCCCAGCACGAGGTCGCCGTGCAGCTCGCCGGCATGCTCGGCATCCTCGACACCCAGTTCGTCGTCAAGCGGGTCGCCCAGCTGGCCCGTTGGGCCCGCGACCGCGGCGGCCAGGGCCCGGCACCGCAGCGGGTCCGCGGGCAGCAGTACGACGCCCCGTCCCGGCCCGCCGTGTCAGGACCGGCCCTCAACCTCCGCAACCCCGTCTACGCCACCGAGCGCGAGCTCCTCAAGCTCGCCCTCCAGCGCCCCGAGCTGGTCTCCCCGGCCTTCGACGCGTACGGCATCGACGAGTTCACCGCCCCGCCCTACGCGGCCGTACGCCAGGCGATCATGGACGCGGGCGGCGCCGAGTACGGCGTCCAGGACTCGCAGGAGTACCTGGTCCGGGTCCGTGACGCGGCCCCGGACGACGCCGTGCGCGCGATGGTCACGGAACTCGCGGTCGAGGCGATCATGCGCAAGACGGTCGACGAGAACTACGCGGGCGAACAGCTGGTGACCGTGCGCCGCAGGGCGGTGGCCCGCCGTATCCCGGATCTCCAGAGCGCCCTGACCCGGCTCGGCCACAACGCGGACCCGGCCCAGGTCGCCGCCATCCAGAACGAGATGATGATCCTCACGCGGTACGACAGGGCACTCCAGGAACAGGGCCCCGCGGCACTCTGAGGCCGGGCGGCGATCGTCACGGTAACCACCCGGTCACGGACCGGACTCAAAAAGTCCCCGCACGCCCCTCGTGGCGGCGATGTGTCGTACTCCACACTGGGTTCCGGTGCCTGAGTCCTCGGAGCGCGGCCGATCCGTCCCCAACGGATCCCACACCCCCGCGGTTCCGCTCATCGCGTACGGGACGGACAGCGGCGAGGCCGTCGACTCCGCTCCCGAAGCAGCGCTGCCGCACACCTCAGCAGCGATCATCCTGGAGGTCGCCCCCGTGCAGACCCAGACCCTCGCCCAGACCGACACGCGTACCGACGGCACGGAACCGGACACGGAGACCGACACGCTCGTCGCGGTCCCGCCGCAGAACCGTGCCGTGCACCACCCCGAGGCGGAGCCCGAGGCCCCGCCGGCCGACGCGCTGGACAGCGCCGAGGCCCCCGAATCCGTCGAGGTTCCCGAGCCGCCCCGCGGCCGCGCCGACAACGGCGCCCCCTCCTCGGACCTGTTCCGCCAGTACCTGCGGGAGATCGGCCGCATCCCGCTGCTCACCGCGGCCGAGGAGGTCGAACTGGCCCGCCGGGTCGAGGCCGGCCTGTTCGCCGAGGAGAAGCTGAGCAACACCCCCGACGTCGAAAGCCAGTTGGCCCTCGACCTGGACAAGCTGATCGTGATGGGCCGCATGGCCAAGCGCCGCCTGATCGAGGCGAACCTGCGGCTGGTCGTGTCCGTCGCCAAGCGGTACGTGGGCCGCGGACTGACCATGCTCGACCTCGTCCAGGAGGGCAACCTGGGCCTGATCAGGGCCGTCGAGAAGTTCGACTACGCCCGCGGCTACAAGTTCTCCACCTACGCCACCTGGTGGATCCGCCAGGCCATGTCCCGCGCCCTCGCCGACCAGGCCCGCACCATCCGCGTCCCGGTCCACGTCGTCGAGCTGATCAACCGGGTCGTCCGCGTCCAGCGCCGCATGCTCCAGGAACGGGGCTACGAACCGACGCCGGAAGAGGTCGCCGCCCACCTGGACCTGGCCCCGGAGCGGGTCAGCGAGGTCCTGCGCCTGGCCCAGGAACCCGTCTCCCTGCACGCCCCCGTGGGCGAGGAGGACGACGTGGCCCTCGGCGACCTCATAGAGGACGGCGACGCCGCATCACCCGTCGAGTCCGCTGCGTTCCTGCTGCTCAGGGAGCACCTGGAAGCGGTGCTGTCGACCCTCGGGGAGCGGGAGCGGAAGGTCGTACAACTCCGCTACGGCCTCGCCGACGGCCGCCCGCGCACCCTGGAGGAGATAGGCCGCATCTTCGGCGTGACCCGGGAGAGGATCCGCCAGATCGAGTCGAAGACCCTGAACAAACTCCGTGACCACGCCTTCGCGGACCAGCTGAGGGGTTACCTGGACTGAGCGCGGGGTGCCGCCGCAGCGGCACCCCGACACCGGGCGACCCGCTCAGTCCACCTCGGCCACCGCCTGCGCGAACTGCGCCTTGTACAGCCGCGCGTACGCCCCGTCGGCCGCCAGCAGATCCGCGTGCGCGCCCTGCTCCACGATCGACCCGTTCTCCATCACCAGAATCGTGTCCGCGTCCCGGATCGTCGACAGCCGGTGCGCGATGACGAACGACGTACGCCCGTGCGCGAGCTTGGCCATCGCCTTCTGGATCAGCACCTCGGTCCGGGTGTCCACCGAACTCGTCGCCTCGTCGAGGACAAGGATCACCGGGTCGGACAGGAACGCCCGCGCGATGGTGATCAGCTGCTTCTCACCGGCGCTGACCCCGCTGCCCTCGTCGTCGATCACGGTGTCGTAGCCGTCGGGCAGCGTCCGCACGAACCGGTCCGCGTGGGCCGCGCGCGCCGCCTCCTCGATCTCCCCGCGCGTGACCTCGCGCGAGGCGCCGTACGCGATGTTCTCGGCGATCGTGCCGCCGAACAGCCAGGTGTCCTGGAGCACCATGCCGATCCCGGAGCGCAGTTCGTCCCGGGACATCTTCGCGATGTCGACGCCGTCGAGGCTGATCCGGCCGCCGGACACCTCGTAGAACCGCATGAGCAGGTTCACCAGGGTCGTCTTGCCGGCTCCCGTCGGCCCGACGATCGCGACCGTGTGGCCCGGCTCGACCTTCAGCGACAGATCCTCGATGAGCGGCTTGTCGGGGTCGTACCGGAACGACACGTGCTCCAGCGCCACCCGCCCGCGCAGCTCCTCGGGCTTCGCGCCCGGCATCGGGTCCGTGCCCTGCTCCTCCGCGTCCAGGATCTCGAAGACCCGCTCGGCCGAGGCGACCCCCGACTGCACCAGGTTCGCCATCGACGCGACCTGCGTCAGCGGCATCGAGAACTGCCGCGAGTACTGGATGAAGGCCTGCACATCGCCGATGGACAGCGCACCGGCCGCCACCCGCAGCCCGCCGATGACCGCGACCAGGACGTACGTCAGGTTCGACACGAACATCATCAGCGGCTGCATGATCCCGCTGTTGAACTGCGCCTTGAAGCCGGCCTCGTACAGCGCCTCGTTCTGCTCGGCGAACTGCTGCGCCGACTCCTCCTGACGGCCGAACACCTTCACCAGGGCGTGCCCGGTGTACATCTCCTCGACGTGCGCGTTGAGCTTGCCGGTGGTGCGCCACTGCTGCACGAAGTGCGGCTGCGACCGCTTGCCGACGCGGGTGGCGACGGCGTACGACAGCGGCACGGTGACGAGCGCGACCAGCGCCAGCAGCCAGGACACCCAGAACATCATCACGAGCACACCGATGATGGTGAGCAGGGAGTTGATGAGCTGGCCCATCGACTGCTGCAGGGTCTGCCCGATGTTGTCGATGTCGTTGGTGGCCCGGGACAGCACCTCACCGCGCTGCCGCTTGTCGAAGTACGACAGTGGCAGCCGCGACAGCTTGGTCTGCACGTCCTCGCGCATCCGGTACATCGTCCGGTTGACCGCCCGGTTCACCAGCCGGGTGGCCGCCAGCATCAGCACACCGGCCACCACGAACACGGCGAGCGCGAGCAGCAGCACCTGGCCGACGGCATCGAAGTCGATGCCCTTGCCCGGGGTGAAGTCGGTGCTGCGGAGCATGTCGGCGACGGAGCCCTCGCCCCGCTCGCGCATCGAGTCGAGCACTTCCTGCTTGCTCGACCCGGCGGGCATCTGCCGGCCGATGATTCCCGCGAAGACCAGGTCGGTGGCCCTGCCGAGGATCTTCGGCCCGACGACCGACAGAGCGACGCTCACCGTCACGCAGATCAGCAGCGCGTAGATGGTCAGCCGCTCGGGCTTGAACTGGGCCATGAGGCGTTTGCCCGACCCCTTGAAGTCCATCGAATGGTGGTCGGGGCCGGTCCCGGCCATCATCCGTCCTGCAGGCCCCGCCATCAGGCAGCCTCCGCTTCCGTCAGCTGGGAGAGCACGATCTCCCGATAGGTCTCGTTGTCCGCCATCAGCTCCTGGTGGCGTCCGGTACCGACGACCCGGCCCTCGTCGAGGACGACGATCCGGTCGGCGTCCCGGATGGTCGACACCCGCTGGGCGACGATCACGACGGTCGCCTCGGCGGTCTCCTGGGCCAGTGCCGCACGCAGGGCCGCGTCGGTCGCGTAGTCGAGGGCGGAGAAGGAGTCGTCGAAGAGGTAGATCTCCGGCCGCTGCACCAGGGTGCGGGCGATGGCGAGCCGCTGCCGCTGCCCGCCCGACACGTTCGTCCCGCCCTGTGCGATCGGCGCGTCGAGCCCTCCCTCCAGCCGCTCGACGAAGTCCTTGGCCTGCGCCACCTCCAGCGCGTGCCACAGTTCCTCGTCGGTCGCGTCCGGATTGCCGTAGCGCAGGTTGGTGGCGACCGTGCCCGCGAACAGGTAGGGCCGCTGCGGCACCATGCTGACGGTCTTCGCCAGCAGCACCGGGTCGATGGTCGCCACGTCCACGCCGTCGACGAGCACCTCGCCGTCGGTCGCGTCGAACAGCCGCGGCACCAGCCCCAGCAGCGTCGACTTGCCGCTGCCGGTCGACCCGATCACGGCGGTCGTCTCGCCCGGCCGGGCCACCAGGTCGATCGACTTCAGCACCGGCTCCTCGGCCCCCGGGTAGCGGAAGCCCGCCCCGCGGAGCTCCAGATGCCCGTGCCGGCGCAGCTCCAGCACCGGCGCCTTCGGCGGCACCACACTCGACGAGGTGCCGAGGACCTCCTCGATGCGCTCGGCGCAGACCTCCGCGCGCGGCACCATCATGAACATGAAGGTGGCCATCATCACGGACATCACGATCTGCATCAGATAGGCCAGGAACGCGGTCAGGTCGCCGATCTGCATCTCCCCGCCGTCGATGCGGTGCGCGCCGAACCACACCACCGCGATCGACGACAGGTTGACCACCGTCATGACCATCGGGAACATCAGCGCGAGCAGATTGCCGGAGGCCAGTGCGGTGTCGGTCAGATCGGCGTTGGCCTTGCGGAAGCGCTGCTGCTCGTACTCGTCCCGCACGAAGGCGCGGATGACGCGGTTGCCGGTGATCTGCTCGCGCAGCACCCGGTTCACCGTGTCCAGCTTCACCTGCATGGACCGGAACAGCGGCCGCAGAGCGCGCACGATGAGCGTCAAGCAGATACCCATCACCGGCACCACCGCGACGAGCACCCCGGACAGCGGCACGTCCAGTCCGAGCGCCAGCACGATGCCGCCCACGCACATGATCGGCGCCGACACCATCAGCGTGAACGTCATCAGGGCCAGCATCTGGATCTGCTGGACGTCATTGGTCGTCCGCGTGATCAGCGAGGGCGCGCCGAACTGGCCGACCTCGCGCGCCGAGAAGGACTGCACCTGGTCGAAGATGTCGGCCCGCAGGTCCCGGCCGATCGCCGAGGCGGTCTTCGCGCCGTAGTACACGGCACCGACGTTGCACACGACCTGCACCAGCGAGATGCCGATCATCACGGCGCCGAACGAGAGGATGTAGCCGGTGTCGCCCTGCACGACGCCGCTGTCGATGATGTCCGCGTTCAGCGTGGGCAGGTAGAGAGTGGCGCAGGTCTGCAGGAACTGCAGCAGCACCAGCAGGGTGATGGGTTTCTTGTAGGGCCTGAGATAGGTCCGCAGAAGTCGTATGAGCACGCTCGGTCTCTCGGAGTCGGCGGTGGGGGCGGGGTGGGTTGGTTGCCCCTGGCCCCTATCGTCGGACACTCCACCCGTGTTACCTCAACCGATTAAGCCGACAGCAGTGCTTCGTACGGCCTTCCGGGCCCGGCTCATACCGGAGTCTTACGTTCCTACGACGTCCCTACGACGTCCCTACGACCGACCTACGACCGTTCCTACGACCGGAACGCCCCCGGATGCGTCTGCTCCCGCACCGACACGAACTGCTGCCGCACGGCCTGCCCCACCGCCAGCTCGTCACCGGGATCCAGGACCTGCGCCGCCGCCCCCTGCCAGGCCGGCGGGGTACGAGGGTCCAGGGTCCCCTGCGACACCCCCAGCGCCCAGGCGGCCTGCCGGGCCGCGCCGATCGCCGCGTAGTCCGCCGGCTGCGGTACGACGACCTGCGCGCCGAACAGCGCGGGCGCCGAGGCCTGCACGGCGGACAGCTCGGCCGCCGCCCCCAGCAGGAAGACCCGCCGCACCTCCACACCCCGGCCGCGCATCACGTCGAGCGCGTCCGCGAGCCCGCACAGCATGCCCTCGAACGCGGCCCGCGCCAGATGCTCCGGCTTCATCGACTCGCGCCGCAGACCCGCCAGCGTCCCGGCGGTGTGCGGCAGATTCGGCGTCCGCTCACCCTCCAGATACGGCAGCAGCACCAGCCCGTGCGCCCCCGGCGTCGACTTCATCGCCAGGTCGGACAGGCTCTCCAGATCGGCGAGCCCCAGCATCTCGGCGGCCCCGCGCAGCGTCCGTACGGCGTTCAGCGTGGTGACGACCGGCAGGTGCATGCCGGTGGCGTCCGCCAACGACGTGATCATCCCGCTCTGGTCGACCAGCGCCTCGGGGTGCACGGCCATCACGGACCCGGAGGCCCCGAGCGACACCACCGCATCCCCCAGACCGAGCCCAAGACCGAAGGCGGCGGCCATCGTCTCGCCGGTCCCGGCGGAGATCAGCAGCCCCTCCGGAGTCGTACCGGCCGCGTCGGAGGGCCCGATCACCTCGGGCAGCATGACCTGGTGACCGAGCGCCAGCTCGACGAGATCGGGCCGGTAGGCGCCGGTGGCGGCCGACCAGTACCCGGTCCCGGAAGCCCCACCACGATCGGTGGTCCGTCTCACCGGGCGCCCGAGCAGCTGCCACACCAGCCAGTCGTGGGCCTGCAGCAGGACGGCGGTGCGCTGGGCGGCCTCGGGTTCGGTCCTGGCGAGCCAGCGCAGCTTGGCCACCGGCTGCGCGGCCTGCGGCACACTGCCGACCGCCTGCGCCCACGCCTCGCGCCCGCCGAGCGCGTCGACCAGATCGGCCGCCGCGACCTGCGCCCGCTTGTCCGCGCCGGCCATCGCCGGCCGCACCGTGTTGCCCTGGGAGTCCAGCGGCACCACCGCGTTCTGCTGCGCGGACACGCCGATGGCCTGCACGCCCTCCAGCAGCCCGCCGCCGGCGGCTTCACCGAGGGACAGCAGCCAGGCCTGCGGATCGACATCGGAAGGCCGCGAACCGCCGTCGGCGTTCTCCAACGGATGCGGTGCGTAGCCCTGCCTGAGCACGGCACCCGTGTCAGAGTCACAGACGACGATACGAGTGAAATCGGGCGAACTGTCCAACCCGGCGACTATCCCCATGGCCAAAATTCTGCCGTACCGCCGCACCTGCTGGGGCCATGGGCGCCGCAGGGTGCGTGCGGATGGTCGGGCGAGGGCGCGTTGTGGCTGGTCGCGCGCCCCCACACACTGGTGCGGTCAGGTGTTGCTCGTGCCCCAGTCGTCCTCTGCTGTGCCGTTGGTGTTGCGTTCGCGCAGGGAGCGGACCCGCTGGGCCACCGAGTCCGGGACCCGGTCGCCGACCCTCTCGCTCACCACGTGGTACGCCTTGCCCGCGTACTGACGGCCCTGCTGCGCCGCCGTCTCCGCGGTATTGCGGACGGCGGGGTTCTGCGCGACCTGGCGTGCGGACTTCTTCAGCTGCTCGTAGCGCTCGCGTCCGGCCTTCGTGCCCAGCACGTAACCCAGAGCGAGTCCGACGACGAACGTGAGCCGGTAGCGCATGACGGCCACCCTTCCCTCGTGTAGGTCTCCGGTGCGGCATCGGTGCCAGGGGGGAACCGATTGGCGGAGCACCCCCCTGCTTGCGCTAATGTATGTGTCGCAGCGACCGCCCGCTCCCTGGCGAATACCCAGGGAGGTACGTTCGATGCAACGAGGCAATCCTCCGTAGCTCAATTGGCAGAGCAGCCGGCTGTTAACCGGCAGGTTACTGGTTCGAGTCCAGTCGGGGGAGCTTCGATCTTCCGTAGCTCAATTGGCAGAGCAGCCGGCTGTTAACCGGCAGGTTACTGGTTCGAGTCCAGTCGGGAGAGCATGTTGAAAGAGGACCCCGTAGGGGTCCTTTTTCATGTCCCGGGGAACCGGGCATGGCGAGGCCGCAGTCCTCAAGCCCGTGGACGCCGTGCGAAGCCGACCATGCGAGGCAGGAGATCGTATGAGCGGCTATGCTGCGGCAGACGGCGCGCACACATGTACGCGACACGCCGCGATGGGGCGGTAGCTCAGCCGGTTAGAGCAGCGGACTCATAATCCGTCGGCCGTGGGTTCGAGTCCCACCCGCCCCACCTGCACAAGCCTCTGACCTGCGGAAACGTTCATTTTGTCCTGTCGGATCGTCAACTTTGCCTGAACGGACGGAATCCGCTGCTCGTAGGTTTGAGGTCCGGCAGCGTTCCGGGGAGATCCAACCCCTCTGACCTGCGGCGGAGTAGTTGTCTAAGGTTGCCGCTCTCGGTCCGTGCGACTGCGCTGCGGGTCGTCCCCAAGACCCAGGGGCCATACAGGGGCCGGGAGGGCGCGGCCGGGGTCAGGCCGAGAGTGTTTCCGGGCCGATTTCGTGGTCCCGTTTGCTGGTTCGGCGGCATGGAGCTGCCGTCCACCGTGCGGACGGTCGAGTGCCGGGCCGGCACTGGAGGCGGCGCGGATGCCGGTGCGTCTGGCAGACAGGCCCGAGGTCAGGGAAACGGCCCGAAGAGGAAACGGTCCCATGGACGGCGCACCGCGTTCATCAAGGCTGAGCCATGTGCGGTCAGCGCACCATCTGGCGCCGGTGAGGAAGATCGCGGCCGAGCTGGAGCGCAGCCCCTCGACGCCGTCGCCGCCGAACTCAACGGCCGACCACGCAAGACGCTCGGCTGGGAAACCCAGCCGAGCGCCTGCATACACTCCTCACGACCGCCTCACACTGACCACGTGTTGTGCCGGCCTCGACGGCGCCGCCAGCCGTGTCTCGAACCTGCTCGTCCTTGCCCGTGGTGCGGTCGCACTCCGAGGGCGTGGTTGCCTTGGCGGCCGTGGCGAGAAGGCATACCGCTTCGACATGGGTACGCATGGCGCCCGCTTCGACCGGGCCGGCGATGGCCCTCCTGCCGGCGTGGTCGGCCTCGACCAGGATGCCTTCGCCGGGGATGCCCTGGTCATGGGAGGTGGGCCGAGTCTGGATCGGAGCCGCGCGGCGCGACCTCGCGGTCATCGCCGGTACACCGGTGCCCGACTGGGTCGTACGTACGCCGAAGCGCCCGAGGAAGGCGACCTGGTCGCCGTGCACAGCCACTACATCGACACGCCGGGCGAGCGTGGCCGGTCGGTCATCGACCTCTTCCGGGTCCTCGATGCCAGGATCGTCGAGCACTGGAGTTCCGAACAGGCCGTGCCCGAGACCGCCGCCAACGACAACACGATGTTCTGACAGCCGCCGGGGGCGGGGCGAATCGTGTCCAGCCCCCACAAGAGCGACCGGCATTGGGCCATCAGCGCGGCGATCCCCGAACCGTCGATCCCGTCGCTCTTGAACCGACGCCCAGCCGTCTCGATGATCCGCCGCCGCGTCTCCTGCTTGCGCTCTCGCCCGTATCGGGCCCCGCGCCCTCCTTCACTCGTCCAGCCGGCCGCTGGCCGCCACCCCGGGCCCCACTCAAGTGGTTCTTCGGGGGTGGGGGACACGCCCAGGACGTGCCGTTCGCCTTTCGCGCGCGGCTGGTTACTCGTCGAGGAACTGAAGCGCGTGCTTCAGGAACCGCTCGGGGTACTGGAACTGCGCTCCATGCCCGGCATCGGGGTAGATCAGCAGTTGAGCGTTGGGGATGTTCTGGGCGAGGTGCCAGGAGTTGATCGAGGCGATCATCACGTCGTTCTCGCCGTTGAGGACCAGTGTCGGCTGGGTGATCGCGTTCAGGAAGGCGTAGGGGTTCTCGCCGGGCAGCGGTTCCGCATAGGCGATCACCGCTTCGACCTGCGCCTGCGCGACTGCGGGCGAGCTCGGCGGGTCCTGGTCGGCCCGCTGGTGACGCCGCTCCCAGAAGGCCCGGCCGGCTTCGATCGCGGCTTCCGAGCGGCCGAAGAACAGGAAGAGGAAGTTCTCCAGGACGTGGACCGGATTCAGCGCGTGGTCAGGCACCTGGGGGTCACTCGTCGGGTCCCCGCCTCGGAGGCCGGTGCCGAGCAGAAGGAGCTTGCGCACCAACTGCGGGTGGCGCAGCGCGACCTCCTGCACCTGCAAACCGCCGATGGAGAAGCCGAGCAGATCGACCTGCTCCAGCCCCAGCGCCCGGATGACCACGGCGATGTCGTCGGCCATGTCCTCCATCCGGTTGCGCGGGGTGCCGGATGAGGAGGCGATGCCGCGCCCGTTGAAAAGGATGACCTCTCGGCCTTCGGCCAGGCCGTCGGTGAGCAGGGGGTCCCAGTGGTCCATTCCCCCGCGGAAGTGCTGGACCAGGAAGATCGGGACGCCGGAGGGCTTGCCCCAGCGGCGGTAGGCGAACCGGTCGCCGTCGACCTCGATGTACTGAGTCGGTGCGGTGGCATGCGTATCGCTCATGGCCTGAGCCTTTCTGGTGGGGATGAGCAATACGATGACGTTCGTAATCTAAAAAGTCAAGCCTTTAGATGTCGATCGGCATCTATGTATGCTTGACCGTCGAGTATCGATCGTGGAAGGGGAGGCCGGCCATGCGAGTGACCAAGGCGCAGGCGGAGCAGAACCGTGCGCACATCGTCGCGACAGCCGCCAGGCTGTTCCGCGAGCGCGGCTATGACGGTGTCGGCGTGGCGGAACTCATGGCAGCCGCCGGGTTCACCCATGGCGGGTTCTACAAGCACTTCCGTTCCAAGGCCGACCTGATGGCCGAAGCGTCCGCGAGCAGGCTCTCGCAGATCGCGGCACGGGCAGAAGGCGTGGACCCGGCCGAGTTCGTCGAGAGCTACGTCTCCCGGGAGCATCGCGACGGGCGCGGCGGCGGGTGCACCATCGCGGCTCTCAGCGGCGATGCCGCACGTCAGCCGGCGGACATCAAAGCGGAGTTCGCCGCGGGATCGAGCAGTTGCTGACGGTCCTTCAGGCCCCAGGCGACACGCCGGCGGATGCGGACCAGTGTGGGGACCGCACCACTCTGATCGACATGCTCGCTCATTCGGTCGGCGCGGTCATGTTGTCGCGGGCATGCCCAGATGATTCTCCGCTGGCGGACGAAATCCTCGATGTCTGCCGCCAGGGGATTCTCGCCTCGCTGGCGCACGGCAGCAGCGATCAGCCGGCGGCACGGCGTCCGGAAGCCTGACCGCAGTCGACCGACACAGGGCCGACCACCCGAGGGTCAGACGTCCGCCCGATCCCGTCAGCTCGCTCTGGGAGAAGGCGACTGAGCTGGATAGGGTGACGAGGAAGCGTTTGGCCTGCGGAAATGGCCGCAGAGGCTCCGCCCGGAGTAGAGGGTCGGGGCCTCTGCGCGTTGGAAGGGAAATCCGCTGTGCGAAGGTTCTATCCCCTTGGTTGAACTGTGCGGACATGGCTGCTTCCGTGACGACCGTCGAACGCATCGACCTCCAGGGGCCGTTGAGGGGCCACAAGGACAGGAACAGACCGACAAGCACTGCAAAGGGCTGACACGGATCAGCACGTCTGACCTGCAAGAACGGTGTGAATCGGCATTGATCGGCAAGGACCGCCAAGATCCCCAATGGACTCATAATCCGTCGGCCGTGGGTTCGAGTCCCACCCGCCCCACTTGAAACGTGTCCTGACCTGCGGAAACGTTGCTCTTGAGGTGTTGGAGCGTCAACTTCGGTTTGGCGGATCGAAATCCGCTGCTCGCGAGTTTGGCGCAGTGCGGTCTGCATCGGCTGATGTGTACCTGACCTGCGCGGATGCGCCAGACATATCGGCTCGCGAAAGCTGCGCCGAGCGACCGCGCGGCGACAGAGCCGTCCGTTGAGGCCAACGTGAGGCCATCGGTCCCGGAAGATGTCCGCGAGGGGGCTGGCTCCGGCCTGCCGTCTGCATGTGGGTTGAGGAGTTCGACGTCGCGATCGTCTGGAATTGTGGCTGTAGGTGACCGCTGAGAGTGCGTCCTGGCGATGGCCGGTAGGCGCCATGGAAACCGCTCGTAGTGAAGACGGTCCTGAGGGGGACTCGGACCTCTCGTGAAGGGCCCTGCTCGTTGCTCAGGCGGTCGGGGCGGTCGCTGGAGGTCCCGTATCGTGGGCTGGCTGCGACCCCATCGCCGTTCGCGCGACCTGATGATCCATCCGACCATTGACCCCGACGTCATCACGGTCGGTGGGCCCGCCCGAGACGGGCGCACTGTTTCAGCGAGCGCGCAGCGAGACGGGCTACGGGGTCACCCAGGTCAGATCTACCTCCGCTGGCTCGGAGAGAGCCAGAGGATGCCCTGGGAATGAAGTCCGGCTGCGACCCACCTCCGCTGGCGTGTAGAGAGAACCACGGCATGGCGGCCGTTGTAGGGGTCGTGTCTCGCTGGGCGGCGTCCTCCGGCGGCGAGGGCAGGCGCACCAGCGACTTCGTCTTTGTCCCAGTCAAATCGGTCCTGCGGCCTCGAAGGATTGCAGGCCCGCAAGAGTGGTCTCCCGCGGAACGGCGACGGCACTCCCGACATCGCCGAGGCGGCCGCCGCGGTCGTCTAGGATGTCGTCTTCGGCGGCGAAGCCGTCATCCATGCAGGTGACCCGGCTCGACTAGGGTACGGGCGAGTCGGCGATGCGGCGGTACTCCGCTTCGGCCAACGCCGACAGTCCGTGAGCACCGCGCGTCCCGGACAGGGCTTGCGACTGTTCGAGCTGGGCCAGGGCATCGGTCCTGCGCTCAGGCGACGCGGCCAGCGCGACGCCAGCCTTGATGCGCGCGATTGCTTCGTAGAGCGGCATACGGCAGGCGCTGAAAACCTCAGCGGCCTCCTGTGCGAACCGCGCCGCGACAACCGCGGTGTCCTGCCGGGCGAGGTGAAGCTCGGCGCGGGAGAGCGCGATGAAGGCCCGCTGGTGGTGTGGTCCGTCAGGACTGACCGAGGCCGCCGCCCGGTCTGCCCACGAGCCGGCGGCGACGAGGTCACCCCTGGCCAGCTCCGCGCTGGTCAGCAGTCCGAACCACAGAGTGCGCGTTGAAGCTTCGAACCTGAGCAGGTCGGGGCCGCCGCCTGCGCGGGTGACCATGCGGACGCAGCCGTCCGGGTCACCGTTGAAGAGCATGGACTGACCGAGAATCCCGAGCGCGACCGACCTGACCTGTAGGGGCCCGGAATCATCGGCCGTGTGCAGGGAGGCCACCAGCTTCTCGAAGATGGAATTGGCCGTGGCGTAATCCCCTTGCCACAGGCGAGTCGCGGCGAGCACGGCGGAGGCGAACAAGGATGCCTCTTCGCTGCCGACGAACGATGCGGCTTCCAGCGCCTCCTCCGCGCATCTGCTCGCGTCGTCTAGGCGTCCGAGGAGCAGGTGGGCGTGCGCGGAGGCGGCGAACAGGTCACTGAGCAACAGGCTGTTGCCAGTACGGCGGGACAACTCGAGTCCCTGGTCGAGGTGTTGCAAGGCCGAGTCGTAGCGGCCCTGCAGCAGTTCCGTCCAGCCGATCACAGAAAGGGCGTCGATGTACTCCGGCTGCTCACTCTGCGCTGCGCCGAGCGTCTCGAGCAATTGGCTGAGGTGGGAGCGGGAGCGGGCGTGTTCGCCGACCGAAGCGTACGCAAGCGCCAGCAGCCCTCGGGCCAGGGCGAGCCGTGTCGGGTCGCCCGCTCTCTCTGCCGAAACAAGTGCCTGTTCGCTCCAGCGGACCGCTGTGGAGAACTCATCCGTGCGCTGTGAGATGGCGGCGAGCGCCATCTCCAGCTCCGCGATGTTGTGCTCCGACCGGCCGTCCCGATCCTCCAACTCCCGGAGCAGCAAGCGCATTGCCTGTTGGTACCCGCCGAGCATCCACTCCATCGTGGCCTGGGCGACAGCGACTCGGACCCGCATGTCCCCCGCCTGAGCAGGCAGCAGCGAGGCCGTGGCACGCAGCAGGTCACGACTTTCTCGCAGCCGTCCGGCCGCGCCGAGCGCGCTTGCCCTCTGGAACCACAGTTCCGGCCTCAGGCGGCCGTCGTCACCCAGCAGCCGGAGGGCTTCCCCTGTCCAATGCGCGGCAGTGGCCGGAGCGATGGTCAGTACGTCGCGGCCGGCCCGCGCCAGCAGATCCGCGGCCTTCTCGTCGCCCGGATGCGCCGATCGCTGTACGTGCGAGGCCCGGGCGGCCGACGAGGCCCCGCGCGCCGCCAGGCATTCCGCGGCGCGGCCGTGCGCGCTGATCAGCCAGCCGGCGCCCGCTCCTTCGTACACGGCGGCACGTACGAGCGGATGGCGGAACCTGAACTGGCCCGGGGCTCCCACGGGCCGTACCACGTCATGTGCGGTGAGTTCGTCGAGGGCTGCCAGAGTGCGCGCTTGATCGGACCCCGCGACGGCCGCGACCATCGTGGCCGCGAAGGAGTCGCCGAGCACCGCAGCCACACGAGCGGAGAGCCGCGCCGGATCCGACAGAGTCTGTAGCTCCGCCAGGAGCGAGTCCCGCACAGGTCGGGGCACGTCTCTCACGGAGGCTGACGGATCCAATGGAATGGCCGCCGCGAGCTGCTCGGAGGGCATCCGGGTCAGCGCCTCCAGGTAGAACGGATTGCCGCCGCTGACCTCGTACAGCTGCCGCCAGCGCCCTGGGCCCATGTCGCCTGCGAACAGTCGTGCTGCGTCCGTGGACGACAGGGGACCCAGCCCCACCTGGGACATCCGGCTGTCCGCCCTGGCCCGGGCCAAGGCTGCCGACAGACGAGGCGGAATCTGCCGAGGACGGTGGGCAAGCGCGAGCAGCACCGGTGCCTTCGGCGGATGCCGTATCAGGTGGTCGATCAACTCGGCGGTCGCGTCGTCCGCCCAGTGCAGATCGTCCAGGCTGAGTACGAGCCCCTGGCCCCCACCGCCCATGACTTCCAGTAACGACCGCACCGCCCGGTGGAGCCAGTACCGCTCAGCCCGCACAGGCCCCGCCGCCAGGCGGTCATCCCACAGCGCGGGGAAAACGGCACCGAGTTGGCGCAGGGCCGCCTTCGGCAATGCGTCCACAGGGTTGCCGCCCGGGACCATCGCGGAAGCGAGGTGGTCGTCCAGCGCGTCCACGAAGGCACCGTACGGAGCCTGGTCGAACTGCACGCTGCGCCCGGCCAACACGAGCAGCCCACGCTGCCGCGCCCGCTCGCCCAGCTCGGCGAGCAGGCGCGTCTTGCCGATACCCGGTTCACCGGCGAGTTCCACCACGTGCGCCCGGGTGCCGGGCTCACTGGTGGCCACATCCTTGAGGGCGCGGTCGAACATCGCCACCTCTTCGGCACGTCCCACCAGCAGGCCGCTCAGACGGCTACGCATCTCGGGAAGCGTCCCAACGGTGGCGGGCACCGCTGGGCGGCGGGTGCCGCCCGAGCCCTCGCCGCGGTCGGCCCGGCCGGGAGCGGTGTCCTCGCCGCGGAGGATCGCCTGATGCAGCCGCCGCACCTCGGGTCCCGGGTCGGTACCGAGTTCCTCGGCCAGCCGCTCCCGTAAGGCAGCGAAACAGGCAAGGGCTTCCGGACCGCGTCCGCCGATGTGCAGCGCCCTCATCAACGCTGCGGCGAGCGGCTCGACCAGCGGGTGCTCCGCGACCAGATCGGGCAGCCGACCGACCACCGCCGCATGGTTGCCCACTTCCAGCTCGCAGTCGGCCCAGGCGACCAGCGCGGCGATGTACTCCTGCTTTCAGCTTTCCCTGGCCCGGGCCACCCAGGGCCCAGGCAGCCCGCCCAAGGGTTCTCCCCGCCACAACGCACACGCCTGACGCAGCACAAGCGCGCGTTCCCCCTGCGTGCGGGCAGATCCGCGGGCCCGCTCGACCAGACGCCGGAACCGGTGCAAGTCCACTTGGTCCGGGGCCACGTCGAGCAGGTATCCGTCAGCGCGGCGCAGGACACGCGGTGGCGTGGTGAGGTCGCTGTACTCGGGAACCGGGGTGCCCGGCTTCGCCTCCAGGAGCCTACGGATCCGGGCGATGTGCGAATAGAGCGAGGCGCGGGCCTCGGCGGGCGGGCGCTCGCCCCACAGCCGGTCGATCAGCGTATCGACGGGGACCGGCCGGCCGGCCTCTGCCAGCAGGAAGGCAAGCACGGCCCGTCGCTGCGGCGGGCCGGGCTCCACGGCTCGGCCGGCCACCCGCAGCTCCAACGGGCCCAGCAGTCGAAAATCCGTCATGCCAACCCGTCTGATCCGTCCACTCCACCACCTTGGGTGCGGGTCCATAACAGCAGGCGCATGCGGGGTGGACAAGGTTTCGACAAGGTCGTCACCAGGTCGGGACGCCACCATCGACGCATACACCGCCGAGCGGCCGAGCAGGCCGGCACCCACGGGCACAGTCCAGAACGAGTCAAGGGTGTCGACGAAGGGGGCGAGGTCGTTCGGCGGTGGAAGACCGTCGGCGATCGGACACTCGCGCGGCGGTGCGACCGAGGCAGACAAGCACCGTGAGCCGCAGGGCGACCGATGTGCCGGCAGGAGTCGACCCCTACATCGACAGTCAGACCGAAGGAGAATACGCATGAGACGGAATTCACTGTCAGGTGACCAGAGGGCAGGAGGGGGCTTCCTGGCTGGATTTGTGATGCGTCTGGTTCTCGTGGTCCTGATGTGCGCGAGTGCCGGAGTGATCACGACGGTCCAAGCCACACCTGCGGCCGCGGCGGAGTGCTCGGGATCGAGTTGCAACGGCCAGGACCCGCAGGCGAAGGGATGTTCCAGCGGTGCATCCAGCGTGCAGGGAGCGGCTTTCTGGGAAGCCAGTTTCAGTGTCGAACTGCGTCACTCGCCGACCTGCAGCGCGCGCTGGACAAGACTGACGGTCGATGACTATTTGCCCACCTGCTGTTACGCGATTCGGATCAGCATAGACCGGGACCTTCGAACTACTTACGGATGGTACAGATTCGCCACGTATCAGAAGAAGGTCGCGTCAGGTCTGGAGGGAGCTTTCTGGACGCCGATGGTGCAGAACAGCTCGGACGACAGACATCGCTCGTGTTACCGCTTGGAGGCAATGGACGGCTCCTGGACGGGTTCTTGGAGGTGCACGGGCTGGTACTAGCCAGTTCCGTATCAGGCGGCGTTTGCCCTGTCGTGATGTGACGTGGCGGCCGACTTAAGGTCGGTCGCCGAACTGCCACAGCAGTCGCCGCGGCACCGCCAAGGACTCGAAGCTGCTGCTACGCCGTTCCGGCGGATTTGGTTACAACGGCAGCGGAACCCGCCGGCGCAGTTCGGTGTTTCAACCACGGCGGCGTGGTCACCGCCACCCCGGTCTGGATCGCGATGCTTCACGACTACAGGGGCCTTGATGTACAAGGCGTGGTCCGACCGGGTGGTGACCGGTCCCCCGAGTGTGGGCCTGCACCTCAAAGTATTGACTTCGGTCGCCCCGGCCTAATTGGTGCCTGAAGAGAAGTGGGTCAGATGGCTGACGACATGGTTCTGAAGTCCCAGCAATTCATCAACACGTATTACGGCGGCATCACCGGGATTCCCGTGGTCGCCGAGGACGGAAACACCGGCTGGGCAACGATGTACGCCCTGATCCGGTGCCTGCAGCACGAGCTGGGCATCACGTCGCTGTCGGACAACTTCGGGCCGACGACGCTGTCGCTGCTCACCGCGCAGTACCCGTCGATCGACCAGTCGACGTCACCCAATGGCCCACTGATGGTGATCAGGATCATGCAGGCAGCCATGTACTGCAAGGGTTACGACGGCGGTGAGTGGCAGAGCAACGCCCTGCCGTCGGGGGCGTTCAGCGATCGAGTCATCGCGGGCGTGCAGAAACTGAAATCGGACGCCGGCTTGAGCGGCGTCTATCCGGGCGCGGCCATGGTCCCGAAATTGTTCAAGGCGCTGCTGACGATGGACGCCTACGTGGTTGTCAGCGGCGGCAACTCAACCGTGCGATCCATCCAGCAATGGATGAACGCGAGTTACATTCAGCGCACGAACTTCTTCGTCATCCCGTGCGACGGCGTCTTCTCGCGGGACGTCCAGAAGGCGCTCATGCTGGCGATCCAGTTCCAGATCGGCATGAGTGACACTTCGGCGAACGGGGTCTTCGGGCCGGCCACCCAGGCCGGTCTGAAGGCAAATGAGCTCTCCGTCGGCTCCTCCGGCCGTTGGGTTCAGTTGTTCTCCGCAGCGATGGTTTTCAACCAGCGAAGTGGGGCCACCTTCACCGACACCTTCACCTCCGCCTTGTCCGATCTGGTCAGTACCTTCCAGTCGTTCGTCAAACTCCCGGTCAATGGCAAGGGGGACTTTCAGACCTGGGCCTCGCTGCTGGTCTCCACCGGTGATCCGACCCGGCGCGGGCAGGCGCTGGACTGCGTTACCGAGATCACCGCCGCCCGGGCCAAGACGCTGACCGCGGCCGGTTACCAGGTGGTTGGCCGCTATCTGTCCAACGTCGCGAACACGTCGCTGAACAAGAAGATCCAGTTCGGCGAACTGGCCACGATCGCCGAGAACGGCCTGCGGTGTTTTCCGATCTATCAGACCTACGGTGAGGACGCCGACTACTTCCGCTCTGACCAAGGTTACAGCGACGCTCTGAGTGCGATCGACCATGCCCGGTTCCACGGCTTCAAGACAGGTACCCGAATCTACTTCGCCGTCGACTTCGATGCCCTCGACGAGGAGGTGACGAACCGCATCATCCCTCATTTCCGAGGGATCAAAGAGGCGATGGACGAGCGCGGCAATCCTTATCGGATCGGAATTTATGGTCCACGCAACATTTGCTCGCGAGTGGGTTACGGCGGAGTGACAACCGCCAGCTTCGTCTCGGACATGTCCACCGGCTACTCCGGAAACCTCGGGTTTCCGTTGCCTCCGGACTGGGCGTTCGACCAGATCGCCACCATCACCCTCGGTTCCGGTGATGGCAAGATCGAGATCGACAACAACATCTTGTCCGGGCGCGACAACGGCCAGAACACCTTTGATCCGGGGGAGTACACCGAAAATCTGGACGTCGACTTCGACTCGTCCCTCAAGCCCGCCCTGCTGGCGGACCTACAGCAGTACCTGCAATCGCAAGGAATTCCCGAGCGTGGCGGAAACCCTATCGAGGATGCCGCCCAGATCCACTCCACGACCGAGGCCTTCAACGCCATGATGTCGTACGACCCGCTGATAACCGGGCTGGCCCGAGCGCTCAAGATGCGCAAGGCGCTGATCGCGGTGCCGATTTTCTGGGAGGTTCGAAAATACGCGGTGGACGACCCCTCCGCCGATGAAGGGGTCATGCTGTACTACGCCGGGCACCGAGACCCGCTTGACAAGTGGATCAAGCGGGACTCCAGCACCGGCCTGGGGCAGATCTTCAGCGTGACCGCGATCAAGGCGCGCAACTACGCGATCGGCCAGGGAATCATCTCCGGCGCGATCAAGGACCCGGACGTGGACAACGACGTGTGGGGGATCTGGCAAAAGCTGCACTACGACAATGCCTACAACATCAGCTCGGCCGCGTACGTGTTGATTCACTGCGCGACCGACATCCGGCGCAACGAAGCTGATGCCCCGATCACCATTCCGCAGCCCTCGCTGGATTACAGCGACGAGTACACCCGGCTGGTCCTGCGGCGGTATCAGGGTTGGGGTGACGGTCCGGAATCCGACAGTTATATCAAGCTCGGCGTCTACCGGGTGCTGGAGAAGTACTTCGGTCCGTTGCGCAACTGACCTTCCGGCCAGCTTTTTCGCGTCCATCATTCGATGACATCCGGGCTGATCCGGAGAGGAAGAGGCACTGAGCATGGTCACATCGCGACGTACCCTACTGCGGGCGGTAACGGGCACCACCGCCGTCATCGCCATCCAGACCGGACTGGCGCTGCCCGCCTGGTCCGCCGTGAGGGCGAAGCCGATACCCCGGCGGGCGAAGCCGGTCACGAATCGGATCTTTTCCGGGAGGAATTCACCGAACGGTTGGCCGATCAATACCAAGGCCGACGCGGGCGGCAGCGTGTGGGCACGACCGGTCGCCGGTGCGGGCACCACCGTGGAGGTGTCGATCGGGGACGTGGAGGTGATCCTGGTCCACGTCGTCCGGCGGTTCCACTACGAGATCGACACCCTCCGCCCGGGCGAAGTGATCGGCTTCCGGAAAGCGGCTGGGGTAAAGGGATATCAGCTGAACCACGCCTCCGGGACCGCAGTCGACATCCGTCCCGGGTCTTACCCGGTGGGGGTTGGCGGCGGTTTCTTCCCGGCTCAGCTGGAGGTGATTCGGGACATCCTGGCCGACTGCGAGGGGCTGGTGTCCTGGGGTGGCGACTTCACCACTCCGGACGAGGCGCATTTTCAGCTTGCCGTCCCCCCGAGCGATGCGCGGGTGGCCGCGCTCGCGGTCAAGCTGCGGGAGTGGACGGCGACGCCCGGCCTCGGTGCCGGCGTCATTCAGAACCCGCTGGCCCCGCATCGCCGCGATGCCGCCCTCCGCGTCCAGCGCCGCCAGCACCGCTGACCGGCCGTCAGGTGGGCCCGGCCGCTCCCCACAGCCCGACCAACGCGGCCATCTGAGATGTCGGACGGCCCGCAGGGAGTGTGCGGGACAGGCGTTGGCGCCGGCGTGAAGACGGTGCGCAAGTGGCGTGGAAAGTTCGCCGCTGAGCGACTGGCGGGGCGGGATCGAGGGCGTGTACGGCGACGTGCGGACGCTGCGTACCTCGGCGAACCGGCCGTCCGCCGTGCCGGCGGACGGCCTGGACGAGATCAGGGAAACCCGGCCGCCACCACGGCGGATGAGTTTGTCCGTGACGGATGAACCTGCGCCGCAGACGCAGCACTGGCCGGCACAGGAGGAGGCGAGGTGAAAGCCCTGAGGTCGCCCTAGAGTTCCCCGACCTGTCGGCTCCCGCCTCCGGCGAAGGGACCGTCTAGTGTCTTGAGCCGAAGATTCTTGGCAGTAAGCGGCGACCTTGTCGAAGATCTCCTCGGGGGTCTTCGTCCAGACGAACGGTCGTGAGTGGTCGCTGCAGTCGGCGAGCCAGGCCCCGGTGTCGCGTTCGAAGGCTTGAACGGAGCGAGACCGGCCGCCCCGCGTCACCACCGCCAGACCGAATACTCGCTCGGTCTGACGGCGGGCACCTTCCGGAAATGGGCCCGCCGTGGGTGAGCCCCGCCGCCCACCAGCAATTGCGGCGCCGAGTGCGGTTTGTGGTGGCGGACATCACTCACGCTGCACACTGCAAGACCGAGGAACGGCCTGGAGGTTCGGCCTGTCACCGGGTAAGGAGCCTCTGCGCGCGGGAAGGGCAATCCGCTGCGAGGCGGTTCGAGCCCCGTTCGCGAGCTGGCGCGATCGTCCCCCCGGCCTTCAGTCCGCCCTGAAGGGCCTCATTGAGGCCGCGTTGGGGCCACAAGAACAGGAACAGACCGACAAGGGCCGAGAAAGACTAACAGGGCTCACCCCATTTGACCTGCAAAAACGCCGTGGGTCGGCGTAGATTGACAAGGACCGCCAAGATCCTCAAAGGACTCATAATCCGTCGGCCGTGGGTTCGAGTCCCACCCGCCCCACCACTGAGTGGTGACGAAGAATCGTTCTGACCAGCAACTTCGCTGGCGGGTCAGGTGAGTTGAGGGGGCCTGGCGCCTCTGTCCGATCGTGATTCTTGACGTTGAGGCCGAAATTGAGGCCGACGGATTCCCTAAAACGGGCATGTCATGCTATTGACGCATTCATCCCGGACGGCACGTGTGCGCCGCGCATCAGCTTCGCGGCAGCGGCACGAGTTCTGCCGTCTGCCCAGCGTGATCCGCGTGCAGTGCTTCGGTGGTGGTCCTCTGTTGGTCGTCGAGTGGTCCGGTAGCTGCTACTGCACCGGGTGTCGCGCGCGTCCGTCGCGGCGGTGCCGGGCTTGCTCTGTATCGGGGCCGATGCGCCTCGCTCTGGTTGGTGGGGCAGCCGCGTTCTCCAAGAACGCAGCTGCTGCCATGGCACCGTCGTGTGCCGGCCTGAGGCCGGGTGACTGGTCCGGTGTCCGGCCTTGACGGCGCGCACGGGCTGCTGGGCGTTCTGCGGTGCTTCGGCAGGTTCTGTTCATGGTCTTGTCGTTGCCTAACCGGTCGAGATCATGTTCGAGGTGCTGCTGGCCGGAGAGTCGGTACGCGGTGGTCGGCTGTCGTGAGTGCTGGGCCGGAACGACCCGTACGGGGAACTGCCCAGACCTCGCCCCACTGCCCTGAGCGGTGGCCGTGCCAATGTTGGCGATGTACCTTGATGGCATACATCATGGATGCTGGAGGTGCTCGATGTCCGTCACGCAGATTGATCTCGATGACGAGGCACTCGCCGAGGCCATGCGGCTGATGGGTGCCACGACGAAGAAGGAGACGGTCAACGCGGCCCTGCGGGACTACGTGGCACGGATCAAGCGGCTCGATGCCGCCGAGAAGCTGGCCGCGCGCGGTGCGCGTGGCGAGTTCGAGCAGGCCGCGGCGGCGCATGACGCAGGCAAGCGTGCCCGACGCGAGGCCTTCGAGTGATCACGTACCTGCTCGACACCTCCGCCCTGTGGCACGTGTTTCGCACCCCCGGAGCACTAGCGCCCTGGGAGGGGCACATTGCCGCCGGGGTGTTTCACCTCTGCGAGCCGACACGCGCCGAATTTCTCTACTCGGCAACCAGCCCGTCCCACCGGGACGAGCTCGCGGAGGAGTTGGACGCACTCTGCCTGCTCTCTCCCGTTCCGAAGAATGCCTGGCGTTGGGTCGACACCGCCCAGTACAAACTGACCCAGCGGGGCCAGCATCGCGCGGCAGGAGCGATCGACCTGTTGGTGTGTGCGACCGCGGTCCACCACGGGCACACCGTCCTCCACGTGGACAACGACTTCGTGACGGTGGCTGGAGTACTCAAGGACGTTCAGCAGCGAGACGTACGAGCCTGATCTCCTGGGGCCGGTCCTCTGAGGGCAGCCGTCGAACCGTCCAGATCTGTGAGCCTTGTGGCAAGGGTGGCCTCAGCGAGCCGAGTTGGCAGTGCGGCGCTGAGCTTGAGGCCGTTCGGCGCACGCGCGTCCACTGCCGGGAAGGCACCGTTGATCGTCCGCCTCCGAAACGGCCTTCCTTCATTCCGTGGCCCGCCGCCAGGAGCATGTCCACCGGGACGATGATCTTGGGGCCGATCCGCGGGAGCAGGACGCTCGTGGAGGCGGTAGCACCGACCATGATTGACGGCGACCATCGGGATGAAGGCCAGACCGGTCTCGATCGCGGAGCAGCCGAGGCCGATGCAGGTCGTAGGTGAGGAAGAGGCGCACGCGGCTTCTGCCGTGCCGAAGCCGACCAGCCTGCGCACCGGACTCGAAACCGAGCTGATCGGCGCGGAAGAGGGTGCTGCGATCGGGCCTTTGCGGCGCGACGACGGCGACAAGGGCGGTCTCGGTCTCGGCAGGCCGGTAACTGGACACGTCGTGAACAGTGGCCGAGGTGTGGCGACGCTGCCCGCAGACAGACCATCAGTGCACACACACGTGACCCGGGTCTGTCGCGCTTGGTCAAAAGCCTGTCGCCTGGTGTCCATCCGCCGACCGCCGGATCTTCGACGATCGAGGCAGGAACGATCCGAGGAGAAGACCGATGAGCGCAACAGCGGCGACCGGTACTGTCCAGGTGCGGGGTGCGTGTCCGCACGACTGCCCCGATACCTGCGCGATGAGGATCACCGTCACGGACGGCAAGGCTGTGAGCGTGGCCGGTGACCGGGAGCATCCGTACACCAGCGGTGGCTTGTGTGTGAAGGTCGACAACTACCTGGACCGGGTGTACAGCCCGGACCGTGTGTTGTACCCGATGCGGCGGACGGGGCCCAAGGGCAGCGGACGGTTCGAGCGGATCACCTGGGACCAGGCGCTGGACGAGATCGCGGACCGGTTCCGGGCGATCTCCGCGGAGTTCGGGCCCGAGGCCATCATGCCGTGCAGCTACCTGGGCACCCAGGGAATCCTGAACGGGCTCAACGTCGGCGATCCGTTCTTCGCCAGGCTCGGCGCCACTGTCGCCGAACGCACCTACTGCGACTCCGGTGCGTGCACGGCCTACACGATGACGATCGGCGACTGCGCCGGAGTGGACCCGGAGAGCCTGGTCCACTCGAAGTTCATCCTGATCTGGGCCTGCAACGTGATGAGCACCAACCTGCACCTGTGGCCGTTCATCGCCGAAGCCCGCAAGCGGGGTGCCACCGTGGTCGTCGTGGACCCGGTGAAGACCCGTACCGCGAAGGCCGCCGACTGGCACATCCCGATCCGGCCGGGCACCGACGGCGCGCTGGCACTGGCGATGATGCACGTGATCATCAACGAGGGCCTCACCGATGACGACTACGTCGCCCGCTACACGGTCGGGTACGAGGAACTCGTCGACCGGGTGCAGCGGTACACCCCCGAATGGGCGGCGGAGGAGACCGGTGTCCCCGCCGAGGACATCCGGCGGCTCGCCCGCGGCTATGCCTCCGCGCAGCCGTCGGTCATCCGCATCGGGGTGGCGGTGGAGCGGCATGCAGGCGGTGGCCAGACCGTCCGGGCGCTGGCCTCCCTGCCCGCGCTGGTCGGCGCATGGCGCAACCCCGGCGGCGGGATTCTGCAGCTGCCGCTGTGGGCGTTCCCGGTCAACTGGGGCGCGATGATGCATCCGGAGATGCTTCAGCCCGGCAAACGGGTCGTGAATCAGTACCTCTTGGGGCAGGCCCTCACCGGCGGCCTCGGCCTCGACCCGCCCCTCAAGGCACTGATGGTCTACAACTCCAACCCCGTGGTCGTCTGCCCCGATCAGGACAAGCTGATCGAGGGCCTGAAGCGTGAGGACCTGTTCACCGTCGTCAGTGAGCAGTTCATGACCGACACCGCCCAGTTCGCCGACATCGTGCTGCCCGCCACCACCCAGCTGGAGCAGGACGACATCATGTTCTCCTGGGGCCACCTCTACGTCACCTACAACCACCGCTCGATCGCGCCGCTGGGCGAAGCCGTACCCAACACGGAGCTGTTCCGGCGGCTGGCGGCACGGATGGGCTTCACCGAGGCGGTGTTCCGGCGTACGGACGACGAGATGATCGCGGAGGCCTTCGACTGGTCGGCGCCCGCAATGCAGGGCATCACCGTCGAGTCGTTGAAGGAAAAGGGCTGGCAGCGGCTGACCGTGCCGCCCGCGGACCAGTACGCCCCGTACGCGGAGGGCGACTTCCCCACCCCGTCCGGCAAGGTGGAGTTCAAGTCCTCCATCGCGGAGACTGTCGGGAACTTCGTGGTGCCGCTGTTCCGGCAGGGCTCCAACGACCATCAGCCGGGCACCCCGGTCGATCCGCTGCCGCACTACATTTCGCCTCGCGAGTCGACGCGCACGAATCCCGAGCTGGCCGCGCGGCACCCGCTCAGCCTGATCACCCCGAAGTCGCACGCCTACCTGAACTCCAGCAGCGCCAACCTGCCGTTGCACCGGCGCGTGCAGGGGGACCCCACCGTCCTCATCCATCCCGACGACGCCGCCGACCGCTCCATCGCCACCGGCGACGACGTACGGGTGTTCAACGAGCGCGGCTCGTTCGTGGTGAAGGCGAAGGTGGACAAGTCCGTCCTGGCGGGCGTCGCCGTCTCGGCGTACGGCGGCTGGCGCATGCATACGACGTCGCTGTCCACGATGGCGTCCCTGAATCCCACCGTCTTCGCCGACCTGGGCAACGCACCCACGTTCTCCGACACACTCGTCCAGATAGAGAAGGCCTGACCCATGGCGTACGTCGTGACCGACGCCTGCGTGGACATCCTCGACCAGTCCTGCGTCGAGGAATGCCCGGTGGACTGCATCTACCAGGGCGACCGGATGATGTACATCCACCCCGACGAATGCGTCGACTGCGGGAAGTGCATGACCGTCTGCCCGAGCGACGCGATCCACTGGGAACACAAGATCCCCGTGGAGCTCGCCCCGTTCACCACAGCCGCCGTCGAGTTCTTCGAAGAGCACGAGGACGCTGCCGGCGGTGCGTCCTCGCGTGGACCGGTCGGCGTCGACCATCCCCTGCTGCGGGAAAGGCGTGGCACCGGTGAGGACTGAGCACGAGACCGGGTCCGGTTCCGGCGGCGACGCGTACGACAGCGACCTGCTGATCGTCGGCGCCGGGCCGGTCGGTCTCTACGCGGCCTACTATGCCGGGTTCCGGGGAATGTCGGTCACCGTGATCGACGCTCTCGACGAGCCCGGCGGCCAGATGGCGGCGCTGTATCCCGAGAAGAAGGTCTACGACATCGCCGGAATCCCCGCCGTGAAGGCGCAGGACGTCGTCAACGCCCTCGTCGAGCAGGCGTCGCAGGCGAAGCCCCGGTATCTGCTCGGCCACACCGCGCAGACACTGGAACACACGGCGGACGGCATCGCCGTCACCACCCACCAGGGCACGGTGGTCACGGCGAAAGCCGCACTGGTCACCGGCGGGATCGGCAGCTTCACGCCACGCCCGCTGCCTACGGGCTCCGAGTACGAGAACCGCGGGCTTCGCTACTTCGTGCCGAAGCCGGCCGAACTCACCGGCGCCGACGTGGTGGTCGTCGGCGGCGGGGACTCCGCGGTGGACTGGGCGCTCGCGCTCGAACCGCTCGCCCGCACGGTCTCGCTCGTCCACCGCCGGCCCCGGTTCCGGGCACACGAGCACAGCGTCCGGCAGCTGCGCGCGTCGTCCGTGCGGCTGTACACCCCGCACGAGGTGCACCGGATCAGCGGCGAGAACTGCGTCGAACAGGTGGAGTTGATGAGTCTCGAGACCGGGGCGACCGAGAACCTGCGGGCCGACGCGGTGGTCGCCGCCCTCGGCTTCGTCGCGAACCTCGGCCCGCTCGCGACGTGGGGGTTCGAGATGCGGGGCCGGCACATCGCGGTCGACCGGACCATGCGCACGAGCCGGCCGCGCGTGTACGCCGCGGGCGACATCGCCGACTACGACGGCAAGGTCGCGCTGATCTCGGTCGGTTTCGGCGAGGCCGCACTCGCGGTGAACAACCTCGCCCCGTTGGTCGATCCCGCGCTCGGCACAGTGCCAGGACACTCCAGCGACGGGCAGTGACGGCCCCTATGCCCGGGCCCGAGTGCGGTAGGCGGTGGGGGAGGTGCCGTAGGCCTCGCGGAACGCCCGGCTGAACACGGCGAGATCGGTGAACCCCCAGCGGACGCAGATCTCGGTGAGCGTGGCGTCGCCTCCCCGGCGGGTCAGCAGGTCACGTCGGCACCGCTCCAGCCGCTGACGCCGGATCACTTGGGACACCGTCTGTCCCCGGCGCGCGAACATCCGCTGGAGCTGGCGCGTCGAAACGAAGTGCGCCTGCGCGACGCGTTCCGGGGACAGGTCCGGATCACCGAGATGCTCTTCGATGTAGGCGTCGATCCGCCGCAGCAGGCTCGCGTGGCGGTCGGTGCCCTCGCCGAGCCCATGCGCCTCCGTCGCGATGGTCGCCACCAGGTCGCCGATCTCATCGGCGATCCGGAGGGCGCCGGCCTCGCTGACGGTCGGCTTCGCGACGAGTACGTCGGTCAGCATCCTGCTCAGCACCCCGGTGATGCCGCTGCCGCCGTCCAGCGTCCGGCAGGTGAGCGAGACGGACTCGCTGTCGCTGAGCTGGATGGTGTCGCGAGGCCAGGTGAAGACAGCGAGGTCCCAGTAGGGGGAGGCGGCACCCGAACGAAGCGCCCAGTGAAAGGGTCGTTCTGTCTCGTAGATGACGAAGTCGCCGGGGTGAAGGGTCGCTTCGTGCCCGTCCTGCGCGGCATGCGCCTCACCTCGGCGGACCAGGCAGACCTGGAAGTATCGCTCGCCATCGCGCCGCAGCAGTTCCTGCGTGCGGACGACGTCCTGGTCCACCGAGCGGACTCCCGACACCCGGAGGTGGCCGAGGAAGTCGCTGCGCACGGCGCCGTCGAACGTGCCACAGTCCCGTTCGACGTCCACGTCGAGGCTGACGAAATGGTCCCGAAGGAGGTCCCGCCAGACCTCCCGCCGACTGGTATTCGTCTCGTTCGACCCCGCTGCTGTCATGGCTCCACCTCGCTCGTATCCGGTGCCCACCCGGCGCTGGACGAGTGCTGGTGGGGGAGATTCTCGGCCATTTCCATAGGCGGATCGTTGTTGCAATGTAAAAAGCCGGAAAATCCCCGCTCAGTGACGCTTTCCGGTCGCCGCTGGTCAAAAGCCTGTCGCACGGAGTCCTGTGCGGGCGGCCTCGGCCGGTGAAGATGAACGCCAGTGCCGATCAAGAACCCGAGGGAACGCATCGTGATAGCCGTCGTGAATGATCAGATCCGCTGTCCGGAAGAACGGGAAGAATCGATCGAGGACATCCGAGTGGGTCTGACTCGGAACCGCGTCCCGGTCGCCGAGGCGATCGAGTGGGCGACCCTGCCGCGCTGTGGCGCGGTCGTCAAATTCACTGGCACGGTACGCGACAACAACGACGACTTGGCAGGGCACCATACCGGGATCGTCGCGATCGACTACGAGGCGTTCGACCGGCACGTCGAGCCGCGACTTCGCCAGATCGCCCTCGCCGCCCGAGACCGGTGGCCCGTCCTCGGGCGCGTGGCGTTGTTCCACCGCATCGGGCCGGTGCCGGTCACCGAGGCGAGCGTCCTGGTCGTGGTGTCCGCACCCCACCGCAGCGAGGCGTTCACCGCGGCCCGCTTCTGCATCGACGTCCTCAAGGAGTCCGTTCCGGTGTGGAAACGCGAACACAGCGGGGACGGCACGAGCGGCTGGGTGGCGACCGGGAATCAGATCGACAACGTGACCGCCTCAGCGCGCCGCTGGTGCCTCGCCCGTAACCCGGAGCCGGCGGCGTGATGATCCCGTCTGTCACCGACCGCCGGTCCCGTCCGCTTCGCGACCTGCGGATTTCTCTTACCGACCGGTGCAACCTCCGGTGCCGGTACTGCATGCCGCGCGAGCATTTCGGCCCGGGGCACCCTTACCTCGAGCCCGCCGACCAACTGACCTTCGACGAGATCACGCGCCTGGCTCGGGTGTTCGCCTCCCTCGGCGTGCGCAAGATCCGCCTCACCGGGGGCGAGCCGCTGCTGCGTCGGGGCGTCGCGGACCTCGTGGCGCTGCTCGCCGCGGTACCCGGGCTCGATCTCGCGATGACGACCAACGGGCTGTTGCTGCCGGCGATGGCGGAACGTCTGGCGAAAGCCGGGCTGCGCCGGGTGACGGTGAGCCTGGACTCGCTCGACGACACCGTGTTCCGGGCGCTCGCCGACACCCCGGTTCCGGTGCGCCGGGTCCTCGACGGCATCGACGCCGCCGCACGGGCCGGCCTCATCCCCGTCAAGGTGAACATGGTGGTGAAGCGGGGGGTCAACGACGGGTGCGTACTGCCGATGGTGGAGCGGTTCCGGGGCAGCGGCCACATCCTCCGTTTCATCGAGTACATGGACGTGGGGGCCACGAATGAGTGGCAACTCGGCGAGGTGCTGCCCGCCGCCGAGATCGTACGCCTGATCGACGACCGTTACCCGCTCGAACCGCTCGGCGCGACCGCCCCCGGTGAGGTGGCCACCCGCTACCGCTTCAGGGACGGCGCTGGGGAGATCGGTGTCATCGGCTCGGTGACGCGGCCGTTCTGCGGGGACTGCACGCGAGCCCGGTTGTCCGCCGACGGAAAGGTGCACACGTGCCTGTTCTCCTCCGGCGGGACCGACCTGCGGGCATTGCTGCGAGCGGGCGCCTCCGACAAGGAACTGCGAACGACCGTCGGCGCACTCTGGAGCGCCCGGGAGGACCGCTATTCGGAGTTGCGCGGGCGCCGCACACGAGCGCGCGGCGATCGGGTCGAGATGTCCTACATCGGCGGGTGACCTGAAGAAAGGTGGATCGCCTCATGCCCACAATGCTGCTGTTCGCGGCCGCGCGGGAGGCGGCAGGCCGAGCCTGCGACGTGATTCCCGGCAGCACGCTCGGCGAGGTTCTCGACGAGGCACGCCGGCGCTACGGCGGAGAGTTCGCCCAAGTGCTGGCGAACTCCCGGGTGTGGCTCAATGGAGAGACGCCGTACGACGACATGCGCGGCGCCCCATGCGAGGACTGCGACGAGATCGCCGTGCTGCCACCGATCAGCGGTGGATGACCGCACATGGTCCTGCTCTCCGCCGACGGTTACCGCGCCGCGCTGTCGGCGCTACCCGGCGGGCGACCCCCGGGTCGCCCGGCCGCCGGACCCGGTCCGTGGGACGTGGTCATGACCGAGGACGTGTCCGACGGGTTTGCAGCTGTCCGCGGTGGCTCCGTTCAACGTCCTGGCCGCTTCGACCAGTTCGTGCCCGCGCCCACACCGTTGCCGCAGGCGGGTCTACTGCTCCGAAGTCGCCGATTCTCCTCAATCAAGGCCCGTGAGGTGAGGAATCCAAAATGAAAGAAAGGTACCCGTAATGAGCAGTGTCCCGGGCAGATCCATGAGCAGTGAAGCCGCTGTACGGAATCGCGTTGCAGATGTAATGGTCACCTGTCCCAAGACCCTGGGACCGCTCTCCAGGGTGGACGACCTCCGAGCTCTTTTCAGCGACGACCACCTCCACATGGCCCTGGTCGTCGACCTGGACGGACGGCTCATAACGACGATCGAGCGACCGGATATCCCCGAAACCGCTTCGAATTCCGCGGCCGTCACGGGGTTCGGGACTCTTGTCGGCAGAACGGTGCAGGCGTCGTACCCACTTGAGGCTGCTACAACAGTGATGATATTCGAGGCGCGACGTCGGTTGGCGGTGGTCGACGATTCCGGTCGACTGCTCGGGCTGCTCTGTCTGAAGCGAGACGGAAGCGGCTACTGTTCGGATGAAGGGATCCGCGCCCGCGCTGACGAAAGGGAACGAGCGCACTCTCCGTCTCCCATGCCTGAGCAGTCTCAGCCGTAGGGTGGCATGGTTCGGGCGCTGTGTCTGGATTAATGCGGCTTCGGGGCAGGGGTGAGGCTCATACGGGGTGTAAGACCTGCCTGTCCAGGTCGCCACCACCAGCTCGCCTTTGTCCTGGCCCGGCACTGGCCGGGGCGAAGTCCGTGGCCGCAATCGCGGAATGGGCTGCTGACGCACCGCCCGCAAGGGCAACCACCCCACCCTGCGTCGGTGCTCAAGGCCGATGCAGACGTCTTGGCCGGCGACACCGGCCGCGAGGCTCTGCCCCGGTACTCGGGGACGCAGCCTCTGCGCGTTGGAAGGACATTCCGCTGCGGGTGAGTTCGAATCCCGTCTTTGAGCTGGCGCGAACGTCCTCTATGTCTTCAGCGCGATCCTGTCGGGACTCATTGAGGCCGAGTTGAGGCCGCAAGGATAGGAACGGACTGACAAGGACTGACTGGCGCCAACACGGATAACCTCATCTGACCTGCGAAAACGTCAAGGATGAGCGTAGATCGGCAAGGGCCGCCAAGATCCTCAAAGGACTCATAATCCGTCGGCCGTGGGTTCGAGTCCCACCCGCCCCACCTGTGCAGGCTTCTGACCTGCGGAAACGTTCTTTTTTGGGTGCCGGAGCGTCAGCTTTGCCTGGACGGACTGAATCCGCTGCTCGCGGGTTGGCGGTGCGGCGGTGCGGCGGTGCTCGGGGGCGATCCAACCCGTCTGACCCGCGGCTGAGTAGATGATCGAGGCTGTCGCTCGGGGTCCGGGCGGCTGCCCTGAGGTCGATGAAAAAACCAGGGGCCGTACAGGGGCCGGGACGGCGTAGCCGTGGCCAAGGCGACGGTGTCTCCAGGCTGGTTCGTGTTGTTCCAGCGGCAGGTTGCACCGCAAGGGCTGCTGTCCCCGACGCGGCAGTCGAGTACCGGGCGGGCATGCCGGCGCCTGGCCGCGTCCAGGGCGCGTCGACCGTGCGGTCGGCGGGGTTGGCCCGGCGCTCGCATCCTGGTCTCGCCAGTGGACCTCGTCGCCGAGAGCAGACAGAGTGTTTCCGCGCGCTGAAGCGAGGGCGGTCGAGATCGCGGCGGCCAGGCGGCGATGGCACATACGTACATGTAATACGTACTCCTACCGACGTGTGCCTGACACGTGTGCCGTTTTCTTGTGTTCATGACGACACTGAGCGTGAAAGCGCAGATGCCGAAGAGTGTCAGGCTGGCGTTGGTGGGGGTTTGGGTCCAGGCCGTGCTGAACCTGGCGGCGGGATTCCTGTTGCTGGCCTTGGTCAACGACGCGGCGGACCACGGTCAGGACGAAGGGGCCGGGCTGCTCCGGTTCCTGGCGGTGCTGTCGCTGCTGATCGCCGGGGCGCTTCTGCTATGCGGCGTTTTCGCGGGCAAGCGGTCGAACTGGATACGTGTCACGGTCATCGTCATCGAGGCGCTGAGCCTGCTGAGCGGTGTGGTGGGCCTGCTCCAGGGCGGCGTCTCGGTTCTCCTGGGCATCGCCTTCGCCCTCGTCGTCCTGCGGGGCTTCAGCACCATGGAAGCCAGGAACTGGTTCGACCGATGAGGTGCGTACCGAGGCGTATACCCGGGCGGAAAGACTCCGTCGTGCCTGCCGTCGCGGCCCTCGCCGTGGCCGTCCTGTTCACCGGGGGTTGTTCGAGCGCCCACGGCACCTCCCGTTCCGGGGATCCGTCCGAGAGCGCGACGGGGGTGTCCGAGTCGCCGAGCCCTTCGCCGACCCCGTCTCTCACTCCCCCGTATCCGACCGGGGCGTCCGGTTGCCACGACAACAAGGGGTGGACGGTCGAGGAATCAAGGGACTGGGTTCGGCTCGTCGTCAACACGCCCAAGGAGAACTACGGGGGCGACGAGGTGAAGGTTGTCAGCCTGCCGGGGTACAACGGACCGCTGTGCCGGAAGATCACCGTGCAGGTCGAGTTCTGGAAGCTGGTGTACGGAGTCGCGAACGGCGCCGACGGGGAGCGCCTCTCGGACGGGACACGACCCGCCTATTACTTCGACATCCGCCGGGTGAAACGCGTCGAACTCCATGCGGACGCGAGCGTCGAGCGGAAGATCGCCCTGCCTACGTCCCTCTACGCGACGGACCGCAGTCCCTGCGAGGGCGCCCTCCTCTCGATCACCCTGGGCAAGCCGCTGACGAGCAAGGAACTGCCCGAGGAGGTCGAGGTCGGCGGCGGCGGCGAGGCCGCCTGGGATCGCGCCCCGGTGGACTTCCGGTCGCAGCGGGTCGCCGACTACGAACTGTCCGAGCCCTCGGCACCGCAGGTGTGCAGCCCGGACGGCAAGCCCACCGCCGACCCGGCCGATGTACCCACACCGGGCTCCCAGCCGACGGACCTCTACCCGACAGACCTGTACCCGACGGACCTCTACCCGACGCCCGACAAAAGCTACGACATCGACGACGTCCTGCGCTCTCCCACGCCCTGAACCTCTTCCGCGGGGAGCCGGGCGCGCACCGGCCTCTTCACCACCACATCAACAGGCCCTGCCACGAGGACAGTTCGGCAGGGCCACCCGACCTCACCTTGGGGAATCACATGCGCATACGCGCTGCTGCCACCGTCCTTTCCGGCGCCGTCGTACTCTCGGCGCTCGTTGTTCCGGGTGTCGCCCAGGCGGCGGAGCATCCCGGGGCGGCGACGGATCTCCTGGGCTTCGCCTCGCAGAGCGTCCGGCCGAAGGACGCGCTGGGTGGCACCACCTTCACGGACGGGGTCGTCAACGCCGGCAAGGACATCGTTCTCGGCGTCACCGGCAAGAAGGCTGTTCCCGTCACGTTCACCGCCTTCGACGTGGAAGGCGTAGCCATCACCCAGGCGTTCCTGTGGCAGGGCACCGACAGTTCGAGCACGGACACCATCACCGGCGGCCTGGAGTCGGACGAATACCCCACCTGCACGGAGACGCCGGTCCAGAACGGCTACAGCTACAGCTGCAAGACGGTCTTCACCATCGACCCCGCGGTCGCCTTCAAGGACGGCAACGGCACCGCGGGGACCTGGAAACTCTTCCTGGGCGCCTACGACCTCTACGCGAACGCCAGTTACGACGACGACGTCACCAGAACCAAGATCAAGCGCGCAGCCAAGCTGACCGCCAACGCCTCCCCGGAGCCGGTGAAGAAGGGCAAGACCATCACGGTCACCGGCAAGCTGAGCCGCGCGAACTGGACCACGGGCAAGTACGCGGGATACGCGACCCAGCCGGTGCAGTTGCAGTTCCGCAAGAAGGGCAGCAGCACCTACACCACCCTCAAGACGGTCAAGACCAGCAGCACCGGCACCCTGAGCACCACCACCAAGGCCGGCTCCGACGGCTACTACCGCTTCGTCTTCGCCGGCACCACCACGACCGGCACCGCGAAGGCGACCGGCGACTTCGTCGACGTCAAGTAGGCCGCTTCCCGGCCGAGACCGCGGTGGCCGGTTCGCAGAGGCTCACCGATCACCGCCGAGGGGGCGCCCGGGCCAGGCTCAGTCCTGCTCCGCGCGGGCGTCCCCCAAACGGCTCCCGGTGCGGCGGGCGGGCCATCAGCGCGGCCAGGGCGGTACGCGAGGAGACCCCGGTCCTGCGGAAGGCGCGGGAGACATGGGTCTCGACGGTACGCCGGCTGGTTCGGTAGGCGGTAGTTGGCTCTTAAGCTGACCTGGGCGGCTGATTCGATCGACGTCTCGTGCCAGCGGCCCGCCCGACGGGCGAGCTCGGAATTCGGGACGCCGGCAGGACGCAAAGGGGCCTGCGCAGGTTCCGGCGCTCTGTCTGGGAGGGTGGGGCACGGGCGTGTGGAGGGGGCATGCCACCGGCGGCGCCGCACCCCCGGCGCTGTCGGCCTCTGAGGCGTGATCGTCGCCGCACGAGCAGGCACGGCCGGCCGATGCGTGCGTTGCGCTGGAAACTGCCCGTACTGAAAACGGTCCGGATGGAGCGCCGGCACGGCGGGGCCTGGCCGCGCTCACTGCGCGCCGGCGCGGATCAACCGTGGCAGGGCGAGGGAGACCGTCGAGGCGGCGAGCAGAGCCGTCGCGCACGACACCCGGTAGCCTGCCGCGGCCCCGGCCGCGTCGACCACCCACCCGGACATGGCATAGCCCAGCGCCACCCCGACGGAGAGACCTGAGACGATCCAGGTGATGCTCTCGGTGAGTTGAGAGGCCGACGCCAGGCAGCCCACCAGCCCCATCGTGGTGATCAGGATCGGCGCGATGGCCATGCCCGCCACAAAGAGCATCCCCGCCAGTGCCGCGAGACTCGGCGCGAACAACAGAGGTGCCATCGCCATCGCCATCGCCCAGACGCTGACCAGCAACCGCCGCGTGATCGCCCCCCGCGGCCTGATCGCGCCGAAGACCGCTCCCGCCAGGCCCGAGCCGAGCGCGTACACGCCCAGCAGCAGGCCGGAGAGCGCCTTGTGGTGGTGTGCGTCGGCGAACGCCACCGTCACGACCTCCACCGAACCGTAGGACGCGCCCACTGACGTCGCCGTCAGCGCCAACAGGCCGAGCCCCGGGACATGTAGCGCGCTGCCCCCGGCGTGTTGCGGCCCGGGACGCACCGGCGGTTCCGTACGCCGCTGGGCCGCGAACAGCGGGACGCCGACGGCGAGCAGGACCGCGGCCGTCAGCGGTCCGGTCTCGGCGCTGACCCTGGTCGACAGCGTGATCGCCAGGATCGGGCCGATGATGTAGACCACCTCGTCGAGCACCGACTCCAGCGAGTACGCGGTGTGCAGCAGCTGCGGTGACTCCCGGTGGATCTCCGCCCAGCGGGACCTGACGAGCGCGCCCATACTGGGCATGCAGCCCGCTGCCGCCGCCGCGACGTACAGCGTCCAGTCTGGGGCGGCGTACCGGGCACACAGCAGCAGCGCACAGATGGCGGCGACCGTCACGGCTGTCGCCGGGAGGACGACCCGGCGCTGGCCATGACGGTCGACCAGCTGGGAGATCTGCGGTCCGATCACCGCGGTGGCGAGCGCCTGCGTGGCGGAGACCGAGCCGGCGAGCCAGTACGCACCGCCGAGCTGCGACAGCATGATGACGATGCCGACGCCGATCATCGACTGCGGAAGGCGTGAAACGAAGCCCGCGGTGGAGAAGAGCAGACTGCCTGCAGGAGAGAAGATCCGGCGGTAATCGGAGAGCATGGACTCCACGCTCCGTCGGGAGCCGATCGTCGCTGGGCGGATCCGGTCCGGTTACTGCGTCCTCCTTGTGCCCATTTTCACGCATGGCGCGGTATGTCGCGACGCGACGCGCTATCTCGCCCTGCACATGCAGGAAACGGTGGGCCGAGTTAGCTTGATGAAGACACGTCGATGTCTCGGCGAGAAGGAGCCCGCATACCGGCCACCGTGTATACCGGCGACCGCGTATCGACCGCGACCGCGTATGGCGGCGATCGTGTTCACAGGTTACCGGGACCGAGTCTCGGGCCCCGGAGAATTCTCCTTTGTCAGCCCGATCCTACGGGTTTCTCCGCCGCTCGGTGCCGTTCGCCCAGCTCGCTCCACCCGACAAGTGGCCCTCCCAGGAGGTTAGTTGGGATGAACGCGCAATTGCGAAGCCAGGCCGCGATGGCTGCTGTCAGCGCATGCATCGTCGTGCTGACCGCGTTCTACTACATATTCCCGGAACAGCGGCTGATCTTCGTCGCCATTGGAGTGACCGGCGTCAGCGGTATTGTTCTGGGTATCCTTCTCAACCGCCCCGCTCATCGACTCCCCTGGCTGTTGCTCGCCGCGGGAAACTTCGCCTTCGCCGCGGGCCAGGCCACCCAGATCATCCTCATCGAGTTGCTCGAGGAGGAGATCCCGTTCCCATCGATCGCCGACGGCTTCTATCTCGCGGCATATCCGCTCTATGCGGCAGGGCTGCTGGGATTCATGCACTGGCGCACGAGTTGGCGCGACCGCGCGAGCCTCGTCGACGCGCTGACGCTGACAGTCGGCCTGGCGCTGCTGTCGTGGCTCTTCCTCATCGATCCGTACGCCCGCCTCGAGGGTCTCGCCTGGGTGCAGAAGGCGTTCGCCATCGCCTATCCGCTCGGCGACATACTCGTCCTGGCGATGCTGCTGCGCCTGCTCGTCGGCCGTGGCGGCAAGAGCCGCTCGCTCATGCTGCTCACCGCGGGCACCCTCGGCCTGCTCACCGCCGACGTGCTTTACGGCCTGATCCAGCTGAACGGGACGTGGCGCACGGGTAGCGCGGTCGAACTCGGCTGGGCCGTCCTGTACGGCGCCTGGGCGGCCGCCGCGCTCGATCCGTCCATGCGGTCGCTGACCCAGCCGTTGGTATGGCGCGCCGAGACCGGCACGGGCCGGCTGAGCCTGCTCACCCTGGCGTCGCTGATCGCGCCGGCCATCCTTCTGACTGAGGCGGTGCGCGGCGTTGAGTCCAACGGCGGCGTCATCGGGGTGTTCTCCGCGGTGCTCTTCCTCCTTGTGCTCTACCGCCTGGCGGGTGTGGTGGCGACCCACCAGCGGGCGGTCGGCCGGGAGAAGGTGCTGCGCAACGCGGTGTCGTCGCTGGGCGGAGCGGGCGATCTGCGGGATGTGGCCGCAGCCGTCCACTCCGCGGTGACGGAGCTGGTGTCGCACGGCCCGCCGCGTTGCGCGCTGCTCACCGTGCCGGACAACACGCTCTGGGTGAACGGGGCGCACGGCGGCGTACGCGGGCCGCTGTCCGCGCCGGCGACCGCAGCCGTAAGGGAACTGATCGCGTCCGGCGAGAACTGCCTGGTGGCCCTCGACGGTACGGCGCCCGATCTCGCCGCCCGCCTCACGGGCCCGGACGAGGAGCCGACCCGCGCCGGCCACGCGCTGGTCTGCCCGCTCACCTCGCAGGATCACCCCTCTGGCGATCCGCTGATCGGGGCACTGATCGTGGCCGGGGACGAGCACGACCTGCTCGTGTTCCGCGACACGCTGGCGACTCTCGCCGCGCAGACGGCACTTGCCGTGGCGAGGGTCGACCTCGCGGAGGAAGTCAACCAGCGCAACAGCGAGATGTACTTCCGCACGCTGGTGCAGAACGCCTCCGACGTCATCCTGATCCTCGACGACGACGACCGGGTCCGTTACGCCAGCCCCTCCGCCGACCAGGTGCTCGGCGTTCCGGACCTGGAGGGCACCCTGCTCGTCGATCTGGTGCCACCGCAGGACAGCCGCGCGGTGGTCGAGACGCTGGGCCGGATACGGAACCGCGAGTATCAGACCAGGCGCGAGCACTGGCGCATGGTCCGCACCGACCGGGCGACCATCGAGGTCGAGGTGAGGTGGAGCGACCTGCGCGAGGAGGCCACCGTCGGTGGGGTGGTGCTCACCCTGCGGGACGTGACCGAGCAGCGCAAGCTCGAACGCGAACTCACCCACCAGGCGTTCCATGACTCGCTCACCGGCCTGGCCAACCGCGTGCTCTTCCAGGAGCGGATCAACCACGCCCTGGTGCAGGCACAGCGCGAGGGCACGGTGGTCGGCGTGCTCTTCGTCGACGTGGACGACTTCAAGGTCATCAACGACATACACGGCCACGGTGTGGGCGACGAACTCCTGGTCGCGCTGTCACTCCGGCTGCAGACCACCGTCCGTGCCTCCGACACGGCCGCGCGCGTCGGCGGCGACGAGTTCGCACTGCTGGTGGAGGGCTCCGTCACGCCGGCGGGCGTGGAAAGGTTCACCGAACACGTGATGACCGTGTTCGCCGAGCCGTTCCGGCTCAGTGTGGGGCCGGTGAGCACGTACGCCAGTGTCGGCGTCGCGACGACGGAGGACAGCATCGACTCGGTCGAACTGATGTCACACGCCGATCTCGCGCTGTACGCGGCGAAGACGGCGGGCAAGCGCCAGTGGCGCCGCTACCACCCGGAGCTGCAGAGCGGCATGGCCGAGCGTGCCAAGTTGCAGGCGGGCCTGGACAGTTCGCCGATCGAGACGTCCTTCATGGTGCTTTACCAGCCCATCGTGGAGCTGACGAGTGGGCGGATCGCCGGCTTCGAGGCGCTCGTTCGCTGGCCCCACTCCACGCGCGGCATGGTGATGCCGGAGCAGTTCATCAGGCTGGCCGAGGAGAGCGGGCAGATCGTCCCGCTCGGCGCCTGGGTGCTTGATCAGGCCGCGGCCGAGGCTGTCCGGTGGGAGGACTCCGTGCTGCGCCACGGGTCGGCCGACCTCGACGCACCTTACGTCAGCGTGAACGTGTCGCCACGTCAGTTCCGGGACGACGAGTTCCACAACGTGGTCCGGCGCGCACTGCAACTCTCCGGCATCGAACCGTCGTCTCTCGTACTGGAACTGACCGAGAGTGTGCTGATGTACAACGACGAGCGCATCCTGGCCGAGATGAGTTCGCTCACCGACCTCGGGATCCGCTTCGCGATTGACGACTTCGGCACGGGCTACTCGTCGCTGAGCTATTTGCGCGAGTTCCCGATCTCCATACTCAAGATCGACAAGTCGTTCATCGACCAACTCGGGCACTCCACTGAGCAGTACGCCCTGGTCGAGGGCATCACGCATCTTGCCGACACACTCGGCCTCACGGTGATCGCCGAAGGAGTGGAGGACGTGAGGCAGCAGGAGTTGCTGATCTCCATGGGCTGCCGACTCGGCCAGGGATATCTCTTCGCCAAGCCGGTCAACGCCGAGGAGGCGGAGCGTCTCGTCCTCGCGCCGCCTCTCGGCCGCCTGGCCGGATTGCCCGGCGCGCCAGCGGAAAGGAAACGGTGAGGGGGCGGCCCTCTCCCGCGGGAGCGCAGGTCGTGTTCCGCGGGACGTCGCGCGAGGCAGGAGGCCCCAGATGACGGAACGTCATCACCCGCCGACGGAGTCGGCTGCGCGCGTCGTACTGCGCAATGACGAGGAGCAGTACGCCATCTGGCCCGCCGGTCGCCGGATTCCGGCCGGATGGCGTCGGATCGGCGGACCGGCGCCCGCCGCGTGGTGCGGACGCTTTGTCGACAGCACGTGGACCGACATGCGGCCCGCAAGCGCCCGCACCGGGCGGCGGCCCCCGGGTTCCGGGCCGAGCACCGTGCCCGAGCTGGTCCGGGAGCAGGCGCGGCGTGAGCCGTCCGCTCTCGCGGTGCTCTCGGACGAGGGCCGGCTCAGCTACGCCGAGCTGACCGGCCGCGCCGACCGGCTCGCCGACGAGCTGCGGGCGTCGGGCGTCGACGCGGAGTCCGTCGTCAGCGTGTGCCTTGACCGCGTGCCCGAGCTGGTCGTCGCGCTGCTGGCGGTGCTGAGCTCCGGCGGCGCGTTCCTGCCCCTCGACCCGGCGACTCCGCGGCAGCGGATGGTCGCACTGGTCGGGGAGACCGATTCACGCCTCATCGTCTCGAGCCGCGAGCACGCCCCGATGTTCGCCGGATGCGAGGCGCGGACCGTCTACGCCGGGGAACCGGCGATCCAGACGCCGCCTGCGGGGCCGCGGCCGGCCCGCGGCCCCCGGCCGGACGACCTCGCCTACGTGATCTACACCTCTGGATCCACCGGACCTCCCAAGGGTGTGATGATCACCCACCGGTCGCTGGCACACTCCCTCACCGCGGCGGCCCGGGCATACGAACTGAGGCCCGGCGACCGGGTGCTGCACGCCGCGGCGCTCGGCTTCGACACCTCACTGGAGCAGATCTTCGCCACGCTGATCAGCGGCGCAACACTCGTCCTCGCGGGAACACACACGTGGGCGCCCACCGACCTGCTGCACCGCCTACCGGAGCACGGGATCACCGTCGCCGACCTGACCCCCGCCTACTGGCAGCGGATCGTCTCCGTCCCGCATCGCGACGAGAGCCTCGCGTCACTGAGGCTAGTCATCGTCGGCGGCGAGATCGTCACCGCTAAGGACTGCCGCGCCATGCTGCGCCGGATCCCCGGCGCACGGCTCGTCAACGCCTACGGGCTCACCGAGACCACCATCACCTCCACGCTCTGCGACCTGAACGAGGAAGTGCTCGCCGCGCCGGACACCGCTGTCGCCTCGATCGGCAGGCCCCTGGAGGGGAATAACGTCCACGTGCTCGACGCCGAACTGCGCCCGGTGCCGCCGGGCGAGCGCGGCGAGATCTACATCGGCGGTCCGGGGCTGGCGCGCGGTATCTGGCGGCAACCTGCCCTGACCGCACAGCAGTTTCTGCCCGACCCGCACGGCTTGGCGCCGGGGGAGCGGATGTACCGCACCGGGGATCTGGGCCGTCGGCGCTCGGACGGCAACCTGGAAGTCCTGGGCCGGGTCGACGACCAGATGAAGATCCGCGGGTTCCGGGTCGACCCGGCCGAGGTCGAGGCCGCGCTCGTCTCCCACCCGGAGATCGGCCAGGCGATGGTGGTGGCCCGGACGCACGCCGGCGGCGACCGGGACCTCATCGCGTACTTCACGCCGACCTCGCCGCCGGGCGGCGGCGAGGCGGTGCTGCGCGCGCGGCTGCGGTCGGCACTCGCCGAGGTCCTGCCGGGCCACATGATCCCGGCAGCCTTCCACGCGGTGGAGCGGCTGCCCGTCACGCCCGGCGGAAAGCTCGACCGCATGGCCGTGCCGGAACCCGTGACCGCGGCGTCGACGGCAGGCGACGACGATCGTCCGGTGCCGCAGGGGATGGCCCAGTTGTGGGGCCAGATCCTGGATGTGGACTACGTCCGTCCGCACGACGACTTCTTCGAGCTGGGCGGCAACTCGCTGCTGGCCATGGAGATGCTCGCCCGGACCCGCGTCGTATTCGGCATCGGCATCACACAGATCCGCGACCTGACCCGTTCACTGCTGCGGTATCCGACGCTCGCCGCGTTCGCCGAGTCCGTACGCCAGGCACGGGCCGGCACACTGGCCCACCCGGACGGCGGGAGCGTCGACTTCGCCGCCGAGACCGACCGGCGCGTTCCGGCAGTGGGCCATGGCCTGCCGGCTCCGGATCCCCGGCGCCCCGGCGACGTCCTCCTCACCGGGGCGACGGGGTTCTGCGGCGCGTACATGATCGACGAGCTGCTGCGCAGGACGACGGGACGGATCCTCTGCCTGGTCAGGGCCTCCGGCGACGAGCACGGCATGGAGCGGATCCGCGCGAGCCACCAGCGGTACGTCCTCAGCGATCTGTCCAGCGAGCGTGTCCAGCCGGTCGTCGGCGACCTGGGCAAGCCCGGACTGGGGCTGTCCCCAAGCCGGTTCGAGGAACTGGGATCGACCATCGACGCCGTCTACCACTTCGGCGGCCAGGTCAACTTCATCTATCCGTACCACGAGTTGCGCGCGGCCAACGTCGACGGAACATACGAGATCATCCGCCTCGCCGCCGGCCGGGCCGTCCCCGTCCACTTCACCTCCAGCATGGCGGTGCTCGCCGGATTCGGGCCGGCCGGGGTGCGCGAGGTGACGGAGAGCACGCCGCTGCGCTTCCCGGAGTATCTGTCGGTGGGATACGTGGAGACCAAATGGGTCGGCGAGGCACTGCTGAAGAAGGCGTCCGACGCGGGCCTGCCGGTCGCCGTGTACCGCCTGATGGACGTCACGGGCCGCAACGGAACCGGCGTGATGAACACCAGCAGTGAGCTGGCCGCCCTCTTCGACTTCATCGCGCGGACCGGACTGTGCCCCGACGTCCGGCTGCCGCTGGACTTCCTGCCTGCCGACCACCTCGTCCGCGCCATCGGACACATCTCCACCCGCCATCCCGCTCGCGGGGAGGTCTACCACCTCACCAACCCCCGTCCCACGCTGCTGAATTCGCTCGCCGAGCGCCTGCGCCGGCGGGGTTACCCGGTCCAGGAGATCCCGTACTCCGAGTGGGTCGCCGCTCTGGTGAAGTACGCGGCCGGGCACCCCACCGACCCGATCACCCCGTTCGTCCCGCTCTTCGTCGACCGGTGCGCGCGCGCCGACATCACCGTGAGCGAGATGTACTTCCAGGGCGTTTTCACGGAGTTCACCCGCGGCAACGCGGAACGGGCGCTGGTGGACGCCGGGATCGCCATTCCGCCGGTGGACGCGGAGATGATGGACCGCTACATCGGATTCCTCCAACAAGCCGACGCCGTCCGGCCGGTGAAGAGCCAAGGGCAGGGAGCGGCACGGTGGTGAGCCGATGTCCTGGCTGGGAGGCGCTGGACGTGCTGGAAGCGGCGTCCGACGGTCCGGTGGCCTTCGGCGCCGACCTCAGTCCCGCCGGCCTCCTGGCGGCGTACCGCGCCGGGGCCTATCCGTTCCCGGCATCCGACGAGTACACCCGCGCCCTCAACGAGGTGGTCTTCGCCGATCAGGTCCAGGAGGGCCGCATCCGGCTCGTGGGGGAGGAATCGGCCGATCCCTACGCCGTCTCCTGGTGGTCGCCCGACCCCAGGCCGGTGCTGCCCGTCTCGGCCACGCGCCTCAGTCGGAGCCTCGCCCGGCGGCTACGCAACCGGCTGCCGTGGTCGACCAGCCTGGACCGGCGGTTCGAGCGGGTCGTCCGCGAATGCCGCGCCGGCCGCGTCCCGCTGTGGCTCACCGACGAACTGATCGCAAGCCTGGTCCGCCTGCACGATCTGGGTCATGCCCACAGCGTCGAGGTGTGGGAGGACGGCCATCTGGTCGGCGGCGTCTTCGGCCTCCAGGTCGGATCGGTGTTCAGTATGGACTCGATGTTCTTCCACCGTCCCGGTGCCTCGAAGGTCGCGGTGACCGACCTCGCGGAGCGCTTCGCGCAGGCCGGCGGCGAGTTGCTCGACGCGCAGCGGGACAGCCCGCACGTCCGCAGCCTGGGCGGCATTCTCGTACCGCGAGAGCAGTACGTGCGACACCTGCGCCGTACCGTGCGCGACAGCCTCCCGATGCCCACCGCCATCTTGCCCGCCAGCCGCATTGCCCAGCCGACGGGATCGCGCTGACCGCGTTCGTCGCGCTGCGTGCTCCCGTACTGTGCCGAGGTACGTGAACCGTCACCAAGACCGGTAGCGACCTGAGGTTCCGCACCGGCTCTCTGCTCGCAGACGCCCTGCCTGCGACAACGGACAGAGAGACTCCGCCCCCGAATGCGGGAGGAGCCTTTGCGCGTTGGAAGGTAGATCGGCTGCGGGCGGATTCAGACCCTTTCCCGAGCTGGCGGGTTTGGCCACGCGCCCTTGAGGCCGACCGTCCTGGGCCCGTTCAGGACGCGTTCGGGACACAAGAACAGGAACAGGCTGACAAGGGCTGAGGAGCCCAGACGCGACTCGCCCTGGAAGTGGCTGCCTTGGGCCGTCCTGTCGGCGCTGCGGATGTGCTTTCTGGTGCAGGCGGTGCGGTGTGACAGCAGGCGGCCAGGGCGTTGCCCGACCTCGGGTCTCGGGGCTGCCCCTGCGGCTGTGGACGCGCGGAACGATCCCCACGGCAGCCTCCTTTTCGACCTGCGGCTTCCGGTGCCGTAGGGGGAGGCGCCCACAGCTGCCTGGGGAGCCGACCCCTGACGGGGCGGCGGGCCGGCCACCGCTTACGCGGTCGAGGGGCTCAGGCCCAGGCAGGCACCAGCATCGGTGGCCCCGTACGCTCGCGGACGTCCGAGAGGGCCACTCCGGGGGCGAGTTCCACCAGCGACAGGCCGTCGGCCGTGATGTCGAGGACGGCCAGGTCGGTGATGATGCGGTGGACGCATGCCTGCCCGGTCAGCGGGAGGGTGCACCTGTCGACGATCTTCGGTGAGCCGTCCTTGGCGGTGTGCTCCATGAGGACGACGACCTTGCGGGCGCCGTGCACCAGGTCCATGGCACCTCCCATACCCTTGATCATCTTGCCGGGTACGGTCCAGTTGGCAAGGTCACCGGCCGCGGAAACCTGCATGCCGCCCAGCACGGCGACGTCGATGCGGCCGCCGCGGATCATCCCGAAGGACCGTGCGGAGTCGAAGAACGCGGCGCCGGGCAGGACGGTGACGGTCTCCTTGCCCGCGTTGATCAGGTCGGGGTCGATCTCGTCGTCGTACGGGTAGGGGCCGGTGCCCAGGATGCCGTTCTCCGAGTGCAGCACCACGTGCACGCCGGGCGGGAGGTGGCCCGGGATGAGGGTGGGCAGGCCGATGCCCAGGTTGGCGTAGGAGCCGTCGGGCAGTTCGCGTGCGGCGCGGGCGGCCATCTGGCCGCGGGTCCAGGCCATCAGTGCCGCTCCTCACGCGTGCGGACGGTGCGCTTCTCGATGCCCTTGTCGTCGGCTGGGACGGGGCCCACGACCCGGTCGACGTAGATGCCGGGCAGGTGAACGGCGTCGGGGTCGATGGTGCCGGGTTCGACGAGCTCCTCGACCTCGGCGATCGTGATCCGGCCCGCCATGGCCGCCAGGGGGTCGGTAGCTGCTCGCAGGCGGCGGTGTGGGAGGTCGAGTTAGCTCGATCGTGTGATGGTCGACTTCCGGCCCGCGAGGCCCTGGGCCGATCGGGTCAACGTGATCGTGCGATCTGGGACGCCGGGTACGGTGCCAGTGTGCGGGGCCCCCGCTCCACCGGAGAGATGGTTCGGGGCCTCCCCGTCGCCTCTGGCCGTACCCACATGGCCAGGTCGCGCAGGGAGCTGGCCTCCCGGGATCGGACCATGCACAGGATGCGTGTCGCCGCCCTGGGGTCGAGTACGCCGGGGACCAGTGCGCCCAAGACCGTTCGGGGCGTGCGGCTGATCAGACTCACTCCTGCTCAGTCTCCAGGAACGGTTGAAGTTGGCGGCGCTGCGGTGGAAGACGAGGTTGCCGTGTCGGTCGCCGCGGGCGGCCCGTACGAGGGAGAAGTCGGTGGTGACGGCTTCTTCCAGGAGGTACGTCCGGCTGCGGAACTCCCGCGTCTCCTTCGGCGGGGAGGCCACGGAGACGCTGCCGTCGGGGCCGTAGCGCCAGGGCAGTCCGCCGTCGGCGAACTGGGTGCCGACCCCGGCCGGGGTGTAGAAGGCGGGCTGTGCGGCATCCCCACCGTGCTCATCGGCGCCCTGCTCGTGCAGGGCGCCGACGGCCTGCGCGTGGTCTCCATGTTCAGAGGCGGAGGCTTCGGGCTGGGGAGAGCCGTAGCTCCGGCCCGATTCCAGTCGGTACGGGGTCACAGCCTGCGGCGGGCGGATGGCAGAGGCACCGGGGCAACGCCTTCAATGACGGTGTTGCTGATGGTGCCGATGCCCTCGACCGTCATGGTGACGATGTCGCCGGGGACAAGCGGCGGGGGTTCGAAGTTGCCGCCGCGGCCCCAGAGTTCGGCCAGGCAGCCGCCGTTGCCGCAGGTGCCGGAGCCCAGGACGTCGCCGGGGTGGATCCAGGTGCCGCGGGAGGCGTACGCCGCCATCTCCTCGAATGTCCAGGCCATATTGGTCAGCCGATCCTGACCGACGTCCTCGCCGTTGACCTGAACGGTCAGGGCGAGGTCGAGGAAGCCTTCCGGGTTGCGGTGGGGTTCCAGTTCGTCGGCGGTGACGAGCCAGGGGCCGAGGGTGGTTGAGGTGTCCTTGCCCTTGGCCGGGCCGAGTTTCACCTTCATCTCGCGGCCCTGCAGGTCGCGGGCGGACCAGTCGTTGAGGATCGTGTAGCCGAGGATGTGCTCGCGTGCCTGCTCGGGGGTCAGGTCCCGGCCGGCCTTGCCGATGACGGCAGCCACCTCGAGTTCGAAGTCGAAGCGGAGACAGCCCGGCGGCAGGGGCACGTCGTCGTGGGCGCCGATCATCGCGTACGGGTTGGTGAAGTAGAACGCGGGCGCGGCGTACCACTCTTCGGGGACGGTGTCGCCGTATCCCTGAGCAACGCCCGCCACATGGCTTTCGAAGGTCATGTAGTCGCGTACGGTCGGCGGTTGCAACGGTGGCAGCAGCCGTACGTCGGCCAGGGGCAGCGGCAGGGAGCCGGACAGGGCGCGTTCGCCCGCCCCGCGCAGGGACTGCTCGCCCTCCACGATCAGATCAAGCAGTTCGACCGGGTACTCGAACGGGTGGACCTGGTCGTCGGCGACGGCTCCCGGCTGCCGTTTCCCGTCGTGGACGAAGGTCGCGAACCTCATGCCGCGCTCCGCTCCGACTCGGCCGGCCGCGTGCCGCTGGGCCCGAAGCCGACGAAGACGGCGGCGATCACAGCGGCGGCCATGCAGGCGACGGCGGTGAGGATCAGCCCGTTGTTGTAGCCGTGGGCCAGGGCGTCCGTGGTGTAGGGGCGAGCTTGGCGCTGAGCGGACCGAGGTCCGCGCTGTGCAGGGCCAGCGGGCCGCCCTCGTGCAGGACGGCGGAGGCGATGCCGTGCTCCTTGGGAGTCAGGCCTGCGTCGGCGAGGCTGCCGGTGAGCTGACGCGCGGCCATGCCGAGGGCGACGGCGCCGACGACCGCCGGGCCGAGGGTCTGACCGAGGTCGCGGACCAGGCTGGTGGTGGCGCCCGCCATGCCGGTCAGGGTGGTCGGTACGACGTTGACGGCAGCGGCGGTGATGGCGGCGACGACCAGACCGAAGCCGACACCGTTGAGCACCAGCGGCCCGAGCAGGGGGATCAGGCCGCTTTCGTGGATCGGCACCGCCCGCAGCCACAGTTGGGCGCCGGCCAGCGAGACGAACCCGGTGATGAGCATGGGGCCGGGGCCCACGCGGTGCAGCAGCCGGACCAGCAGCGGCCAGATGAGCGGGGTGACGCCCTGGATGATCAGGAAGGGCACCGCGGCCCGGAAGGGGCTTTGGTGCTGGATGACGCCGAGGCGGATGCTCAGGTCGTACGCGCCGCCGAGGAAGCCGAACATGCCGATCACCGCCATCGCGGCCGACGCCGCGAAGGCCGGGATGCGGAACAGCTCCAGGCGCAGCATCGGGGCCGCGCTCCGGCTCTCCACCGTCACGAACGCGACGATGAACACGGCGAAGGCGACGAAGGACGCGACGACGGGTGTCGAGCTCCAGCCGTCGGAGGGGCCCTGGATGATGCCGTACAGCAGGGCGAGCATGGCCACGGCGATGGCGATCTGCCCCGGCCAGTCGAGCGAGCGGCCCTCGGGGGCGCTGGACTCGGCGGCCAGCAGCCAGGCACCCACCGCGGTGATCACGGCGAGCACGCCGGTCACGCCGAACGCCCACTGGAAGGAGGCGTGTTCGACGATCCCGCCGGACATCAGCGGGGCGAGGAAGGCGCCGAGCGACAGGGCCGTGGTCCAGGAGGCCAGCCCCTTGGCTCGCGAAGCCGGGGTGGTCGTGATCGCGGTGATCATGGACAAGGAGGCGGGGAAGAGCGCGGCGGCTCCGATGCCGGAGATCGCCTGGCCGGTGATCAGCTGGGCTGCCGAGTGGGAGGTGGCGGACACCAGGTAGCCGACGGCGGACAGCAGCGCCGCGCCCACCACCAGTTTCTTACGGCCGTACAGGTCGCCCAGGACGCCGAAGGTCAGCGCGAGGACGGCGGCGGGCACCAGGAAGGCGTCACTGATCCAGGTCAGTTCTCCGCCGGACGCATGGAGGGTGCGCTGCATGACGCCGTTGATCGCGGCGGGCAGGACCAGTCCGATCTGGGCCAGGCAGACGGCCAGACAGCCGGCGATGATCGTGCTGGTGTGGCGTGCCGTAGCGGCCGGTGCGGCATCGGACGACCGGGCGGCGGGTGGGGCGGGGGTGGAGACCATGTCTCCTCCTTGCTGGATTTGGCGGGACGTACGGCCCGAGGGGACGGCGGGGAGCCGGGTGCACCGGAAGGGGCGGTGCACCCGTCGGCGGAGGGCGGGGCCTCGTCAGGGCAAGCGGGGGAGTGTGGTCAGACGCGGGGGCAGAGCTCGGCCATGCAGCCGAACAGCCCGGGGCCGTCGAGAGGGGGCAGGGCGGGGTCGAGCTCCCGGTAGACGGTGTGCACGTTGACGGCGAGGCGTTCGTTCTCGTGCAGGTCTGCGAAGCGGCCGAGGCGGATGTCGCGGGCCGCGTCCATGGCCGGCATGCCGGCGGTGAACCGGGCGGTGGCCTGCTCATGGACGTATTCGAGGTAGTCGCGGATCTCGCGGATGGCCTGTTTGGTGGTGACAGGGCCGTGGCCGGGTACGACGATGTCCGCGTCGAGGCCGAGCAGCAGGTCGCAGGCGGCGAGCCAGCGGGTGAAGGGGCCGTGCCAGACGACCGGCGCCGCCCCGGCGAAGACGATGTCGCCGGTGTAGACGGTCCGGGCCTGCGGCACGTGCACGATCGTGTCCCCGGCGCTGTGCGCGGGGCCCACGTCGATGAGGCGGACCTCGGTGCCGCCGATGTCCAGGACGGTCTCGCCGTCGAAGATCCGGTTCGGGAAGGCGGGTTCGATGCCGGCGTAGTCGAAGCGGCCGAAGATCCGTCGCGCGAAGTGCCCGGCGGGGCTGTCCATGCCGGTCAGCGCCAGCATCTCGGCCGGACCCACCTGGCGCATGTCCGCCACGGACCCGCGGGCCGCGATGATCTCGGCGTGGGCCAGGAGCTGGTTGCCGAACCAGTGGTCGCCGTTGCCATGGGTGTTGACCACGGTGGCGATCGGCGCGGTGGCGGTCAGCGGCGTCAGCGCGTCGAGCATGATCTTGGTCAACCGCAGGTCGTAGAGGGTGTCGACGAGCAGGGACTCGCCCCGGCCGGTGATCAGCCCGGCGTTGCTCATGCCCCATCCGGCCTCGCCCGCGATCCAGGCGTGACAGCCGTGCCCGAGCTCGACACGGCCTGTCCGGGATGCCACGGAAGCCACGTTGCCTCCTGTCTCGTCCCGCACAGATAGCGAGACCTAAGTGCATGTCTGGACTGGAGTCCATCAATGGCCGACAATCTAAGAAGATGGTGTGGCGGCGTCAATACCCGTGCAGCCCTGTGCTGTACTGGAGGCCATGAAGATCCCGGAGGCAGGAGTCGACGTCGTGCCCGCAGTGCCGCCCGCCGGACGCCGGGAACGCAAGCGACAGCAGGTGCGCGATCTGCTCTACGCCGCGGCGCTGCACTTGTTCGTCGCTCAGGGGTACGAGGCGACGACCATGGACCAGATCGCCGAAACCGCCGACGTCGCTCGGGCCACCGTCTTCAACCACTTCTCACAGAAGGTCGGATTCCTCGAGGAATGGGGAGCCCGCCGCCGCGCCCGCGTCAACGAGATCCTCGGTTCCCAGCACGCCGAGGACCTGCCGGTCGGCGACCGGCTGCGCCGTTACCTGAAGGAGATGGCCGACCTCAACATCGCCTCCCGCGCAGAGACCGCCGTCCTGATGGACGCCTCCGCGCGGTACGGCCGCCTCCTCCAGGACCCGTCTCTGGAGACCGAACTTGCCAGGATCGTCGAACAGGGTCAGCAGGCCAGGGAGATCAGGGCGGACGTCGACTGCGACCAGGCCGGACAACTGCTTGCCGCCTGCTACTTCACGACAGTCCTGCGCTGGATCCGAGAGGAACCAGCCCCCTTCGACCTCCACCAGCGACTCGTCCGCGCGCTCGACATCATCCTGCTGGGCCTCCTCGTCCGCGAAGCGGCCTGACGCGGCACAGCACCCTCGCACCGCCGCACGCGCAGAGGCGAACCAACCTTTCGGTCGACCTGCGCCCTGGGCTTTCCGGTGGGCCGCTGGGGCACCGCCTTCTTCGCCCTGGCCGCCATCGTGCTCGCGGTGACCGGAGCTAGGCGCTCTACGTCGACGGTGGGCGCTTGGGCCGCCGGGTGATCACCCGCGCCTGGCTGCTCCTCGTCTTCCTCGCGTGCATCTTCGGCTTTCCATACCTCTAGTCGCCCGCCGGGGAGGCGCCGTTGCCTTCATGGCGCTGTGCGTCGGAAGGAGAATCCGCTGCGGGTGGGTCCGAGACCCATTTCGGGCGGGCGCGAACGGACCCACGTTGCTTGAGCCCGTCCATCTTGGACGCGTTCGGGACGCGTTCGGGACACAAGGACAGGAACAGAAAGGCTGAGCCAGAGAAGGACCGACCCGGCTCATGGCGTCTGGCCTGCTGAAACGTCATGGATGAGCGTAGATCGACAAGGGTCGCCAAGATCCTCAAAGGACTCGTAATCCGTCGGCCGTGGGTTCGAGTCCCACCCGCCCCACCATGCAGGCCTTTGACCTGCGGAAACGTCTCATCGGGCGTGCGGATTCAGGACTTTGGGCCAACGGACGGAATCCGCTGCTCGTGACTTCAACCCTGTTGCTTTCGGCGCTAGTTCGAACCGCTCCGACCTGCGCAGATGTGATGCTTCGGCGTTGGGGTAGGTCTCTGCGGGGTGTGTACGAGGCCTTGGACGCCTAATTCGGGACGCTGGCAGGACGCAAGGAAGTCAGAAGTGCTGTCTGGGGACCTTCGAGTGGGCGGCTCTTCCAGGACTGGAGCGTGGGCGCGGGGGGCCGCCTGAGTGGGCCGGGATCCGAGCCGGGTGCCGGGAAGCGGCCCGTAGTGGAAACGGCCCATCCGTGGGGCAGGTGCGCACGCATGGAATGAGGGCCGCTCGTCGGGGGCGTCGCCGCGACACCATCTTCAGGCGAGTGGTCGACGAGCGGCTTGGCGCCCGTTCGTGCGAGCGGGCTCTACTGTCTGACGTCGATCGTGCGGACCGGCTGCCCTGTCGTACGGGCGATGGTCTCGAAGTCGCGGTCGTAGTGGAGCAGGGTGAGTCCCGCTTCTTCCGCGGCGGCGGCCACCAGGAGATCGACGGGGCCTGCGCTGCGATGCTCCCCCTTGGCGGTCAGTTGCTCCTGGACGGTGCGGGAGCGGCGGTAGACGCCGTCCGGCATGGGGCACCATGTGTAGTGGGCGTCGAGTGCCGCCTTCAAGCGGGTGCGGTCTGCGGTCGAACGGGTCGAGTAGAGGACTTCCAGTTCGGTGAGGTCGCAGATCGCGACGAGGCCGGCGCCGATCCTGTCATCCCATTCGGCCGTGTTCTGGCGGAGTAGGACGCGGGCGAGGGCGGAGGTGTCGATGAGGTAGTCGGCGACGGTCACTCGTCCGCTCCGGTGCCGCGGTCGTCGGTTGCCGAGCCCGTGCTCATGGGGCGGTACGCGCGCTTGTCCAGCAGCAGATTCATGTCGAGAGCGCCGTCGGCCGCCAGTTCACGGGCTTCCTCGAGCGCGCGCAGACGCCGGTAGCGGGCCGTGACTTCTCGCAGTGCGGTGTTGATGGTGTCGCGCTTGGTGGCGGTGCCGAGTTCCTTGGCTGCTTCCTCCAGCGCTTCGTCGTCGAGATCGATGACCGTCCGACTCATGATGACCTCCTCCACAGGGCCGGGATGTATCAATTGGAGTGTATCAATATACAAGATCCTTTGTATATCTCCGGCCACACCCTGACCGTCCCGGAAACCTTCGATGCCAAGGCCCTGGCCGCGGCCGCCGTCCTCGCCCGGGATGGTGACCGGTTGCTGGCCAACGCCCTCAGCCGCGTCAGTGACGGCGGGCGGGTGGCCCAGGATCTGGCTGGCGCGCCCGAACTCCTCAACCGCTACGAGCGCGCCACCTCGGCCGTCAGAGCACTCCTGGAAGTGGCGATGGACGCGCGCCGCCTGGGCGTCGGTTCGCAGCACGGATCGCCGGCCAGGTCTCCTCCCGCCAGACGCGCACCGCCTCCGCGTTCTGCTCGACGGCCCGCTTGTCCGGGCGCTGGAACGACAGGCCCCAGCGGCGCAGGTACTTGCCCACGCCCTGCTCGGTCAGCCGCACCCGGTACAGCTTCACGATCAGGTCCCCTACTCCGGCGCGCGTCCACAGCTGCCCAGCCAGCCCCAGGTCACAGGGCCGGTGATCCAGCACGGCCTGCCAAACCGCCCGCTGCTCGACCGCATCGAGAACCTGGTGTTCCCGACCCGGCGCCCACGCGGCTGGGCCACGAGCGCCTCGCGCCCGCCGACCAGCCACTTCGCCCACCAGTTGTCCACGGCTTTGAGCGAGACCTGGAACACCGCCGCGACCTCCTCGCGAGTCCGGCCCGCCACCAACGCGGCCACCGCCCGCAGCCGAAGGGCCTCCTGCGCCGACGGCGACAACTGCCGCGCATCCCCTACCAGTTCACTCACGCAGGGATCAACGACCCAGAACGCCTACCGTTTCGGATCAATAGCAGCGGAAAAGCCGCCGCACGTGGCGTGTGCGAGTGGCTTGCTACTGAATTCGGGACGCTCGCAGGACGCAGGGAATCGGAAGTGGCCCTCGGGCCATCTTGTCGATGCTGCTCGAGTGCTGAGAGATGGCGTCGAAGCGGTGTGGCGGCAGGTGACCAGGCCGCGGCGCGACCTCTGGATCACGGGGCCGCCTCTGTAACTGGTCCCGGAGCGGTGGGAACGGCCCGTACCGGGAACGGCCCGTACCGGGAACGGCCCGTACCGGGAACGGGCCAGAGCTGTACTTCAGCTCGTGCGGCCTTCGGCGAGTTCACTCGCGCAGGTGGCGCAGGGCTCGTGCGGCGGCATGGGCACCGCACATTCCGTGAGCGCCGGGGCCGGGCGGCGTGGCCGCGGAGCACAGGTAGTGGCCGGGCCGCCCGGTGTCGTAGGGCTGCAGAGTCAGGCGCGGACCGGCGATCAGCTGGGGTATGTCCTTGGCGCCGGTCATGATGTTGCCGCCGACGTAGTTCGGGTTGTGCGCGGCGAATCCGGGCGTGGTACGCACGGCGGTACCGATGATCCGGTCCCGGAATCCCGGGGCGAACCGCTCGATCTGGGCGGTGATCGCCTCGGTGGCGTCGCCGGAGTAGCCGTTCGGCACGTGGGCGTACGTCCACACGGGGTGGACGGTGCCGACCGACCGCGACGGGTCGGCCAAATACTGCTGCCCGACCAGGACGAACGGCCGCTCGGGCATCCGTCCGGCATGGATCTCACGCTCGGTGGAGGCGATCTCGGCGAACGTGCCGCCGATGTGCACCGTGCCGGCCCGCCGCGCCGCGTCGGCGGTCCAGGGGACTCCGCCGTCGACCGCGAAGTCGACCTTGAACGCCCCCGGTCCGTAACGGAACCGCCGGTAGGCCCGCGCGACCCGCGGCGGCAGCAGGTCCCCCAGGATGTCCGCACAGGCCGTGGGCGTCACGTCCCAAATGGTCACGTCCGTGGGCGGCAGGTCCGACACCGTCCGGACCCGGACGCCGGTTTCGATCTTTCCGCCGAGGTCGAGCAGCAGCGCCGCCATGGCGTCGGTGATGCGGCGCGATCCTCCTTCCGCGACGGCCCAGCCGTGCCGATGCCCGGCGGTGAGGATGCCGAGCCCGATGCTGGCGCTGAGCGGACGGTGCAGGGGGTGGAAGGCGTGCGCGGCGACGCCGCCCCACAGGGCCCTGGCCTCCTCGGTCGCGAAGGTTTTCGCCAGCAGGGACGCGGGGGCCAGCGCGGGGACGCCGAAGCGGGTGAGGTGTACGGGATGCCGCGGGATGCGCAGCAGCGGCCCGAGAATGTCCTCACTCAGGAAGTCGTACGACGATGACGGGCCCTCGAACAGGCGCTGCCAGCGCCGGCCGTCGGCACCGAGACCCGCGGCGGTCTCGGTGACCGAGCGGTGCAACACCCCGGCAGTGCCACCGTCGAGCGGATGGACGCAGTCGATCTCCGGCAGCGTCCACTTCAGCCCGTAGCGGTCCAGACCGAGGCTCTGCAGGAACGGCGACCCGACGGCCATCGGGTGGATGGCCGAGCAGTGGTCGTGCAGCAGCCCGGGAAGGATCGCCTCACCCGAGCGCGTGCCGCCGCCGATCTCGTCGGCCGCCTCCAGCACCGTGACCTGTACGTCCGCCCGGGCCAGGGTGATGGCGGCGGCGAGGCCGTTGGGGCCGGCCCCAACCACGGTCGCTGTGCTCATGTCGTCCTGCTTTCCTGGGGAATCGGCCGCGGTTCCCGCGGTTGACCTACGGCGCCAGCTGTTCCTTCACGTCGGTCCGCACCGGCGACGCCGGGGCCGACTGCTCGCGGGTCCAGGTCACGTCGAGCGGGATCGGGCCGTTCGGCAGCCACGGCTGCTCCTTGACCGCGTCGGCGACCTTCCACGTGCCCCGCTCGATCACTCCGAGCGACGCGTCGATCACCTGGTAGTGCTGCGTTCCGCGGTGGATGGGCTGCGACTCCACCCATACGACGATCCACTCTCCGGGGGCGAATCCGACCTGCGCCTGCACGGCGTTGATCAGGTCGATGTTGTGCAGGTGGCCGTCGCCGAAGTTGAACCCGATCAGCGAGTTGCAGCCGAACTCCGCTTCCCGCACAGTGCGTCGGTCGAGGTCGGGAAGGTTCTTCAGCAGCACCGAGAACAGGCCGCGGCCCTGGCTGTGCATCGATCTCCAGGCGATCGTCTGCTGCATAGTGATCTCAGCGACCGCCGGCGGGTAGCCCATCGCCTGGAGCTGGTCGACCTGGTTCTTCGTCGGACGGTGCGGCAGTGAGTTCAGCTTCTCCTCCGCGCCCGGCGCGAAGACCCACAGCGCGGAGGCCCAGTTGCCCGCGTACTGCCGCATCGAGGGCAGGAACGACACCAGGTCCGGGCGCAGGTTTCCGAGGACCGGGAAGAACGCCAGTCCGGCGGCGACCCCGACGGTCAGCCACGGCGAGGACATGTCACCGATGCCATACCCGTCCCAGGCGGGGAAGCCGAGGAACAGGAAGACCGCGATGTAGGCGAACAGGAGGTTCCACTCCAGGGGCACGGCCAGCGGGAACGTGGAGGTGATGAACAGGTGGAAGACAACCATCAGCACCGCACCGGCGAGCGCGAGCCAGCGGTTCGTGGAGAACAGCAGCACCAGCGGGGTGACGATCTCGACGGTCGAGCCGCCGACGTGCGCGATGAAGGTCGCGACCTTCGACGGGCGGATGTCGCGGGGGAAGTCACGGTAGTGCAGCCGCTTGATCCGCCTGGACGGGACGCACGGGCTGTTGGAGATCATCGGAGGGACGACGCTGGTGAAGTGCAGCCCGAACTTCGACACCCCCGCGCCTATCCACACCATGCAGATCAGCAGCTTCGCCGCGAGGATCATGTCGGTGAACGGCAGGACGGCGAAGAACACCAACGCGGGCAGGTACTGCTCGCCACGGGCGGCCAGGAAGACCGTCTTGTCCCGCAGGCCGTTCAGCACGTAGAGGACGATCGGTGCAACCAGCAGGGCCGGGCGCACCAGCCCGGAGGTGTTGTCCGGCAGCGCCTCGGTGAGCGACGCGGTCGGCACACCGGGCAGGAGGACCGCCAGGAGCAGGGACACCAGGAAGGCCAGGTAGAGCAGTACGTCACCGGCCGTGCGGCGGTCCCCACCCGTGAACGGCACCCGCTTCCACGGCCGCAGCCGGATGGTGCCCGGCCGGGCCCAGAACAGGATCCCGCCGGTCATCGGCTTGAACTTGCCGGCGATCGGGCCCCACGACCCCGCCACCCCGAGCGTTTCCAGGAAGACCGTCCACAGCACCAGCTTCTGGTAGACGACCGGCTCGTTCCACCAGTTCATGACGTTCCAGAACGGGCCGACATCCGAGGTCCAGGTCGTCAGGGCCGCCCCTGCGAGCAAGTAGAGGAAGAGAACCTTGACCACGTAGGTCGTCGGAATCACCTTCGGTGTACCGAAGCCGTATTCCACCCAGTGCAGGGCCAGTACTCTCAGTCGTTCCTGAAGTGGCTTCTCCAGGAATTCCTCCTGCTCGACGGGTGGAAAGTTGCCTGTTTTGAACCCCATTGTTCTGGCCTTTCTTCTACTGTTTTTTGGCATGGCGGCCCGCACCCGAAAATCTCTGGGTCAATACCGAGAGTGAATCCTCTACGGGTTCACCGTGATCGAACGAAGAATCCGTTTATCGATCTTCCCCACCGGATTCCTCGGCAGGGAATCCGTAACAAATACCGTTACCGGTACCTTGGCCCGGGCCAGCGAGCCACGGCAGTGCTCGATGAGTTCACCGGCGGTGACCGCCACACCCGGCAGCGGCACGACGTGCGCGACCGGGAGCTCGCCGAGCACCGGATCGGGGGCGCCGACCACCGCCGCTTCCAGTACCGCCGGGTGGGTGTGCAGAACGTTCTCGATCTCCTTGGGGTAGATGTTCTCCCCGCCTCGGATGATCATGTCCTTGATCCTGTCGACCAGGACGAGATAGCCGTCGGCGTCGAAGCGCCCGACGTCGCCGGTGTGCAGCCAGCCGTCGATGACGGTGCTGGCCGTCTCGTCCGGCAGTCCGAGGTAGCCGCGCATGATGTTCGGACCCCGGACCACCACCTCGCCCGCCGACCCGTCGTCGAGCAGGTTGCCCTCGTCGTCCATCACGGCGACGGTCTGACCGGGCAGCGGGAGCCCGACCGTGCCGGGCTTGCGCGGCCCGGCGGGCGGGTTCAGCGTCGAGGCGCAGGTGCCCTCGGACAGGCCGTAGCCCTCGACGACCGGCACGCCGAACCGGTTCTCGAACCGGGCGATCAGCTCGGCGGGCATCGGTGCGGCCCCGCAGATCACCCGGCGCAGCGAAGAGGTGTCCGGCCGCACCTCGTCGGGCAGCGACATCAGCATCGCGTAGATCGCCGGCACCCCCGAGAAGTACGTCGGCCGGGCGCTTTCGACCGCGGTGAAGAACGTCGACGTGCTGAACCGGCCCCCGATCGTCGCCCGCGCTCCCGCCAGCAGCGGCGACAGCACGCTCACCACGATTCCGTTGACGTGGAACAACGGCAGGATCAACAAGCTGTGGTCGGTCTCGTCCAGACCGATGCCGTCGATGATCATCCGGCACATCGCGGCGACGTTGGCGTGGTCGAGCATCACGCCCTTCGGACGCCCCGTGGTGCCGCTCGTGTAGATGATCAGGGCGAGGGAGTCGGATGCACAGGCAATGGCGTAGGGGGCTGGGCCGTCATCCGCGAGCGGGGCGTCCGTCACGGCGGCCACGTCGAGCGTCCCGAAGGCGCGGGAACTGTCGTCGGCGATCACCACCTTTGCCGCGGAGTCCTCGATCTGATGCCGCGCCTCCGCATCGGCGAGCCCGGGATTCACGGGTGTGACCGCGGCGCCCAGCCGCCATGCCGCGAACATGATGACGACGAGTTCCAAGCGATTCGGCAGAATCACCGCGACCACGTCCCCAGCACCTATTCCGTGTGTGCGCAGGGCGGCCGCCGTGTTTCTGACACGCGCCAGGAAATCCCGGTTGTCCAGCTGCTCGTGGTCGTCCTCAATGCAGGGGCCCGTGGGGTTCCGGGCGGCCCGGACATCAGGCAATTCAGAGATGTGCAGCACGTTTCCTCATCATTGAGTCGTACCGTGACGAAGGTAGTGAGGAAAAGATAGGTTGGGCGCACGCGGCCGACTATGGGCTTGCATCCCAGTGCAGGGCCGGTGTTTTGTGTCGCCGACACAAAGCGAGAACAGAACGGTCGAACATGTGGGCGAGTTCGCCGCGCCGCCGGGTGCCTCCGTGCGGGAATTGTTGGGTATCGTCCCCGTGTGAGCACCCATGTCGACGTGGTCGTGCGGGATGTCGCCAGGAGCATCCAGGCCGATCTCGAGAACCTGACCGCGGGGATGACCTCGATGTTCGTCGACGTCATCCCCGAGTTCCGCCACGACGACGCCGTACGAAAACTGATGATCGCCAGCACCTCGTCGAACCTGACGGCCATCGTCGACATGCTGGCCTTGAACATCTCCCTCGACGACATCACCGTGCCGCCGGCCGCGGCCGAGTACGCCCGCCGTTTCGCCCAGCACGATCTGTCCCTGGAGGGGCTGCTGCGGGCCTACCGCCTCGGCGAGCACATGTTCGGGCAGTGGGCGATGGCCGCCCTTCGGCACCTCGACCTGTCCACAGACGAGGCGCTGACGGCAACGAGCAGAATCACGCTCCTGACGAACAGCTACATCGACCAGGTCGTCGAGGGTGTCATCGACATCTACGAGGACGAACGCAGACGTTGGGACGCACGCTCCGACGCGACTCGCGCCGCCCAGGTCCGCGCCGTGCTCGACACCGAGGGACTCGACCTCGCCTCGGCCGAGAAGATGCTGTCGACGTCTCTGCGCGGATGGCACCTCGCCGCGATCATCTGGACCGGGCCCGGATCGGCCGGCCATGTCTCGGCCCAGCTCCGCGCGGGCGCGGCGATGCTGGCCGCGGCCATCGGCAAGGTGCCACTGACGATCTCCGCCGACGAGGAGACCTGCTGGGCGTGGATCTCCTCCGTCGGCAAGCCGATCCTCGACGTTCATCGACTCGAAGGCGAGCTCCGCGAGTACCCCGCACTCCGTATCGCCGTCGGTGACGTGTCTTCGGGACTCGACGGATTCCGGCAGACGTTCCGGGACGCACAACGCACCCGCAGCGTAGCCGCCACCGGAGCGGTCCCCGACCGCGTACTCGTCCTCCACTCCCAGGTCGCACTGGCCGGCCTCCTCGTCGGCCACCTCGCCGATGTCAGAGCTTGGGCCGAACGCGTCCTCGGCGACCTCATGCGCGACGATGAGGCCACGGTCCGCCTGCGCCAGACCGTGCAAGTCTTCCTCGAGGCGCGAGGCAGCTTTACCGACGCCGCCGCACGCCTGCACGTCCACAAGAACACCGTCCACTACCGCGTACGCAAGGCCGAGGACATACTCGGCCACCCGCTCACCGAGAACAGACTGGACACCGAGGTGGCCCTGCTGGCCTGCGTGCAGCTAGGACTCAGGTGTTTGTAAGTGATTCTTCGGGCTTCAGTGCACGGACTCGAAGTGGCTCCGCGGGGTACGAATGGCTGCGACGTTGTTCAACGGTCCCAGCAGCGGCCCCAGCAGGACGCTTCCAGTGGCCCCTGAAGATCCCGTGTCTTCGGGACGTCTTCACATGGCGCCGGGGATTGGTCTGCGCCGGGACCACTTGAACGTCCATAGAGCCTCTGCCCCCGATGATCAGGGTGGAGCTTCTGTGCAGTGGAAGGAAAATCCGCTGCGCGCGAGTTCGAGAGCTCTTTCTGGGCTGGGGCAACGACTTGGTGCGGCCGGATCTCGTTGGCCAAGCGAGGGATTCGGGACGCGTTCAGGACGCAAGGATAGGAACAGACCGACAAAGACAAAGGAGCGCCGACCAGGCTCACCCCGTTTGAACTGCAAGAACGTCATGGATCGGCACGGATCGGCAAGAACCGCCAAGATCCTCAAAGGACTCATAATCCGTCGGCCGTGGGTTCGAGTCCCACCCGCCCCACCTGTGTAGGCTTCTGACCTGCGGAAACGTTCCTCGTTAGGTGTCGGAGCGTCAACTACCGCTCAACGGACTGAATCCGCTGCTCGCGACTTCGGAGCGGGGCGAGACCCTTGCTGCCCCGGCGAGCAGGCATTGCGTTGACCTGCGGTAATGCTGATGATCAGGGTTCGGGCCGACAAGTCGGCAGCATCTCCTCGGCTTTGTTTCGTGGTCCTGAGGACGCGCTGGGGACGCAAGGTTTCGGTGAGGTCCGCTGACCACCTTCCGCAGGATCTCTGTCCGGCCGCCCGAGAGGCTTCCGTGCGGGGACTGCTGACCGGGTTCAGCCTCACCTTTGAGGAGCCCGATCGCGTCGGCATCGGGGCGTGAGGGCTGGTGCGCGTCGGGCGGAAACTGCCCGAACTGAAAACGGCCCGGTTGTACCAACGAGTCGCTCGACTGCCGTGCCGCGTACACACCTGCGACCGGGAGCAGGGTGGTGACCGCAGCCTCCAGGGCGTGCGGCGCTGGGAGAAGGTTCTCTGCCCCTGCCGAACGGTTGCGTCATCGGGCATGCGCGTACCGAAGGTGCCACAGATCAGGTCTGTCGCCGCCCTGCCTGACACCAAGGAGGGCTGGCGTCAGCGCCTGCGGGGGCTGCACGCTTCCGGAGTCCGATACCCACGATCCCTGGTGCCTCTGCGTTACCCGGCGGTGGGAAACGACCAAGCTGTTTGCATAGCAGGTCCAGCGGCCGAAGCTGGCTTGCAGCGGATCTCATCAACGGCTCCGTCGTCATGCCCGACGAGACCTGGAGCTTCAACCGGACCGTGGGCGAGCGCACCGAGGCCAATGGCTTTGTCGAGGGCATCATGATCCTCGACGACCAGTTCACCAAGGCGCCCGGCGGTGGTGCCTCCGCCGTGGCCACGACCATGTTCAATGCGATGTTCTTCGCCGGGGTCAAGCCCGTGGAGTACGGCGCCCACTCCGTCTACATCGAGCGTTACCCGGAGGGCCGTGAGGCGACGGTCGCCTGGGGCAGCCTCGATCTCAGGTTCACCAACGACTCCGGCAACGCCATCTACATCCAGGCCGAGTCCACCGACACCTCGGTGACCGTCACCTTCCTCGGCACCAGGAATTACGACGAGATCAAGTCGGTCAAGGGACCACGGACCCATGTGAAACAGCCGGAGCAGAGGGTGAGTGCGGACAAGAAATGTGTGCCGCAGACCCCGCTCGAGGGCTTCGACGTCACCGTCGAGCGGGTCTTCTACAACGACGGCAACGAAGTGAAGCGGGAGCCGTTCCGCACGCATTACACCCCGCGTGACGAGATCATCTGCGAAGACCCCCACTGATCCGACAGGGCCGGCCTGGCCTGCGAGCCGGACGGCCGCGAGGGATCACTCGGACGTTCTGCTGCGGACCTGGCGAGGTCGACATCGACGGGCACTCGGGTCCCGGATGGCGGTCTCGGTGACCACGCGTCGCACCGAAACCGCTGAACATCCAGGGACGAACCTGTTTGCAGGCGAGGCCGTCCCGGCGCGTTCGGGACGTAAGGACAGCAGCGGACTCGGCACCGACCCGAAGTCACGGGGTATGCCCCCGCTGCGACAGCGCCGGCCGGGATCCGGAATTCCGGACCCCGGACGACGGCAGTACCGCGGCGGACGGTCGGTCAGGAGTTGAACGGTGTGGATCCGTCGGCCGTGGTGATGCGCCACAGGTGGTCGGCGGTGCCGTTGTCGTCCCACTGCAAGGCCTGGGCCCCGGCTGTGGTGGACATGTCCTGGATGCCCAGGGCCATGTCGCTGTTCTTGTTGATGATCTTGCAGTAGCCGCCGCCCGCGTCCACCACGGACCAGAGGTGGTCGGCGGTGAGCGTGTCACCCCACTGCAGTGCGGTGGCGCCGGGCGTCTTGGAGGCGTCCTTGATGCCGAGCACCTGGCCGCTGTTGGAGTTGAAGATCTTGTAGTAGCCGTTCTCGGCGGGAACGATCCTCCACTGGTGGTTGGCCGTGGCGTCGGCCGTCTGCTGCTGGGCGGCGCCTCCCGCGGCGATCGAGGAGCCGGAGATGCCGAGCTCCAGGTTGCTGTTCTTGTTGACGATCTTCACGGCCGGCGTCTCCGGGTACCAGGACTCCAGCTCGGTGACGCCGACGAACTTGCCGGCCTGCGGGGTGAAGACGACCCGGAACTGGGAGGTCGTGATCGTCGGGAAGGTCACCTCGTTGGCGTTGTTGGCGACCGGGGTGGCAGGGCTCCTGGTCTGGTTCGGGACGTTCACCCACGAGCCGTTGCTGAGGTACTGGACGGTGTAGCTCCCCGGGGCGCGGATGTTCGCGCCGTCGTCATAGGTGTAGAACTTCACCTCGTTGATCTTCCGGGGGGCGCCGAAGTCGACGCCGAGGTGGTCGGTGGCGTTCGGCGAGCCGGAGTTGGTCCACCGGTCGTCGGGAATCTTGTCGTAGCGGATCCAGCCGTCGGTGGCCCGCAGCGGGGCGTCGAAGGTGGTGGGCTTGCAGGTCTGCCCGCTGTGGCAGTGCGGACCGTTGGAGACGGTGTTGGTGTAGGAGGCGAAGGCCTTCGGGTAGGGCTGGGTGATGGTCCGGCCGAGCCAGTCCTGCTCGGCGGTCAGCGGGTTGGCGGCCACGTTCATCAGCCGCGTGGTCGGCGCCGGGGTGACGGGGGCGGCCACGTTCACGGTGGTGTTGCCGACCGTCGAGGACTGGTGGATGCGTACGCCGTCCTGGAAGACCTGCAGGCCGGTGCCCTTGCCGTAGTGCGTGCCGTCACGGTCCCAGCGGATCGAGAGGGTGTGCCCGTGGTAGGGCACGTTCTCCGCCGCGAAGTAGTCCCAGCCGGACGGGATCAGCGGCTTCAGTACCAGCGTGTTGCCCGCCTGGGGCTTGATGCCCAGCAGACCGGAGAGCACGAGGTCGTTGAAGCTGGAGTGGTTGTAGTTCTCGCTGAAGTTGAAGCCGTCGTAGATCCACGCGCCGGTGTCGCCGTCGGCGGCCTCGGCGATGTAGGGCTTGCCGTCCTTGTGCTGGAGGTCGGCGAACTGCGCCAGCATCGTCTGGTAGTCCGCCTTGGTGACGTAGCTCTGTGCCGGGTAGTCCTGCAGCAGGTTCGCCATGCCCGTCAGGACCTGGCTCGTCTGGTACGGCCAGCTCGGGCCGTTCCAGTGGCAGCAGTTGGCGTCGTCGCGCTTCTGTTCGGCGGGGATCGCCTCGTAGTTGAAGTACGGGTTCGCCGTGATCCGGTCGAGTTCGGCGTAGCTGGTGCCCTTGGCGAACTTCAGCGTGTTGGCGCCGGCCTTCATGGGGACCTGCACGGTGACGGCCTGCGACTCCGAGAACTTCTGCCAGGCCCCGGTGGGCGCGTAGCTGACCGTGATCGGGTTGGCGGTGTCGTCGTTCACGATGAGCTTGTGGGTCGACGTGCCGCTGGTGCCGTTGGCGTAGTGCACGGTCACCGGGTACGTCCCGGCGCCGGGCGCGTCCACGGTGAAGGTGACGTAGCTGTCGTCGAAGTCGATCTGCCCGACGTACTGCCCGTTGGAGGCGGTCGACGAGCTGAAGAGGTTGGCGTGGTTGCGGGTGGCCTGCTCGGCCTCGAAGTCGTGCGTCCGCTCCAGGGTGGTGGGCCCGAACGGCGCCTTGAACTTCTTGGCGTCGGTCAGGTACTTCCACGCCGACGAGTACTGCGCGTCGGGCAGGTTGAACGCCCAGGGGGCGTAGCCCATCAGCTCCCGCCAGGTCGTCCTGGTCTGCTTCAGGGTGCCGTTGGTGGTGTCCGTGTTGTAGACCTGCATGAAGAAGTTGCGCTGCGGGTCCCACAGCGAGTTCTGCACGGCCGACTTGAGCTGCGCGGCCTTGGCGTCGTAATCGTTCGCGGTCGCCGTGTCGCCGTTCAGCGTGGCGATCTTGCTGATGGCCTGGGCGGCGCTGAACATGTACGCGTTGATCGTGGGCCGGTAGCCGCGGCCGCCGCTGAACCAGTTGCTGCTGTGCATCGACGTCTCGGTGTACTCCGTGGCGTCGGACAGCGGGCTCTGGTGGTACAGGTCGCTGGTGGACTGCGTGCCGTTCACCGTGACGTCGGTGTTGAAGTTGGAGTCCCACCGCTTGTACAGCGCGATGAGGTGGGGGAGCGCGGACTTGATCTGAGCGGCGTCCCCGGTGACGAGATAACGCTGGTACGCGGCGCTCGTGATCCACTCGCTGAAGTTGCGGGCGCCCGAGTTGCCCGCCCCGCGCAGCCAGAAGTCCAGGTAGTCACCGGTGTAGTCCCGGTTGCGCAGCCAGCGCCCGTCCAGCAGGTGGTAACCGGTGGCGTCCGGGAGCGCGGTGTACGGGTTCCCGGCATAGCCGATCGGCACGTCGTACTCGGTCGACACGTAACCCGTGCCCGGCACGGTGTAGCGGAGCGCACGCTTGTAGGTGCTCCACCGGTAGTAGTAGACATCGTCGATGTCGTTGTCGGGGGTGTCCAGGAAAGGGATGTTGTCCTTGTACCACTGCCGCTCGTCCAGCTGGTTGGCGGCGAGGATCGCGTCCTTGTCGAGCGCGACCGCGTTCGGGTCGTCGGCCGCCTGGGCGGGGGTCGCCCCCGGACCCCCGGTCAACAGGGCCATGGACAGCGTCGAGCCGCACAGGGCGGCCACCAGGCGGGTGCTGGGTCTGAGGCGGTGACGCATAGAGGTGTCCTCCATTGGGCACTCATGCGAGACATGGCTGCTGTTCGAGATAACGAACATCGTTCGAAATTCTGCGAGACGGTAGTGACGGACGGGAGGACAAGTCAATAGATCCGGCAAAGCGAGTTGACAGCTCGGACAACTCGGGGACAACGCCGCATAGGTGCCAGTAGGTTCCGGGTGCCTGCCGTGTCGGCGCGGGTGCGTCGATACTGGCCAGTCGCCGTACGGGCCGGCGCTTCCAACGGCTCCGCGAGGGAAGGTGAGTTCGGCGAAGTCTCCCTCCGTGCCCAGTTGCCGGTAGCGGTCCGCTCGGCGAGCTGCGGACCGATGCTCCGTGCGAGCCAGGCGGCAGTCCGTGGCTGCCGCAGCTCGCCGGTCACCACCGCGCGCCTGCCGCAGCAGGGAGACAGGCATGGGCCGAGCGCTGCGGGCAGATGCCGAGCGCAGTGTGCGCGCGATTCTGGAGGCGGCCGAGCGCGTCCTCGCCCAGGATGCCGGCGCTTCCATGGAGCAGATCGCCGAGGCGGCGGGGCTGACAAGGATCACGGTGCACCGCCGGTTCGCGAACCGGCAGGCGCTGTCGTCTTCATGCCGGTTGAGGGGCCCCGGAATCTACGAGGCCCCTCGAGTGCGGTGGCAGACCGCGGGACAGCCGGCGTCCGGCGGCCCCGTCAGTGGGCGAACAGCGGCGACACGGCGGCCTCTGAACTGCTGTTCCAATACGTCACGCGGGCCTTGTCGTCCACGCGCACGCCGCCCTTCGGCATCTCCAGGAGTACACCCTCGCCCGTGTTGGTGTCGGGGCTCTGACCGTGCGGCGCGAGCGCCATATTCTTCACGAGGGTGCTGACGTCCTTGTTGCTCTGGCGCAAGAGCAGACCGGCGTACGCCTCCTTGCCGGGTGCGAGAGTCACCTCCGTCTGCGGCTTGGAGTTCTCGAAGACCGCGACGAGCCGGCCGTCGCCGTCATCCAGCCGGAGGACCGGATAGGTCCGCAGCTTGCACGGCTTGGTGCTGGTGTTGGTGACGGTCAGCAGGAGCTTCGAGTCGTCCTTCGTGGGTGGCACGGCCCACTCCACCTTGACGTCGGTGTAGTCGTCGGGGCAGTTGCCGTCGATGCCCGTGGGGTCGTCCGCGGCCTCGCCCGGACGGCCCGGCGTGGAAGTCTCGGCAGAGGACGGCGCGGAAGTCGAGGGGACAGCCGGCGCGGACGCGGAGACGGAAGGGGAGGTGGTGGATTTCGGCGGCGGGGTGACGCCGGCCTTGTCGTCGCTCGGCTCGCAGGCCGTGGCGGTCAGCAGTGCGGCGGCGGTGAGGCCAAGGGCGCCAAGCGTCCTGGCGCGGGTGGTCTTGCGGAAAGTGCGCATCGTGAGCCCCCGTGGCTGCTGACGTACTGGGATTGGTCTTGACAGGATGCTCACCCTGGCTTCGGATTCACGCCTCCCGCAAGGACTGTTACGGCTCTCGCACATGAGGGTGACGGTTCCGTCGTGCGGGACCCTCCGGAAAGCTGCGATATCGGCCTCGTCCAAGGGTGTGACGGCTCCTGGCATCATGTCGGTCGCGCCTACACCGGGTGTGCCCGTCCTCCCCGCAGGACGGGCACGTGCGCTCAGCCCTCAGGGTGCGGGGTTCAGCTGCAGGTCCGGTAGTTGTAGCCGGCGAGACGGGCGTTGCCGTCGCCGTCGTAGAAGTTGTACCGGCCCTCGCTGTCGCGGGTGACGTTGATGTCGTACCTGTCGCCGTGGTAGGTCTCAACGGCGCCGTCGCCGGTGTAGTCCCTCAGCCCCAACACCCCCGAATTTCCGAAGGTGTCCTTCCCGACGACCCCGTCACTCGGCAGGCCGTATTTGGCCTGATACCACTTGGTTGCGGTCTTGGTGTTCGCGCCGAAGACGCCGTCAATGTCCGCGGCGTCGAAGAGCGTGCCGTCCGATTCGATGGCGCCTTCCGCCCACAAGATCTTCTGCCACAGGCAGGTGGCGTTCGAAGACGTGTTGACGCTGGTCGACAGATCGCCCTCGTTGCTCCAGTCGTCGACGTAGGTACCGGCGCCGTAGACGTAGGCGAGACCGCTGTAGGTCCCGTTCGCGGAGGCTGGTGAGGCGCTCAGGGCGAGGGTGGCGGCGGTCAGCAGGCCGACCGCGCATGCGGCCGACCTGGTCCGCTTCCCAAGTGAGTTCATGGGTGTCCCCTTTGCGGTGGGTGTGGATGACGTGGGTGTGCGGTCGCGGCGGGATTCCAGAGGGCGTCGACTGCCGAGCTGCGTCTCCGAGTTGTGTGTCGCACCGTTCCTGTCCTGGACCAAGGTGCGCGGCCTACCGTCGGTGAAGCTTGGACAAACGTTGAATGGGCTGGTCGAAGGTGCTATGCCAGGGTGGGAACTGAGACTCGGGGGGCGTGCTGTGACGGTTGAGTTCGCTTTGCTCGGCAGCGTCGAGGCGCGTGTGGGCGGACGGATCGTCGATCTGGGTCACGCCCGGCAGCGGTGTGTGCTCGCAGTGCTGCTGGTGGACGCCAACCAGGTGGTTTCGGTGGACCAGCTTGTCGACCGCGTCTGGGCCGACCGTCATCCGCAGCGGGTCAGGAACACGCTCTACGGCTACCTCTCCCGTCTGCGGCAAGCTTTGGCCGTCGCCGAGGGGGCGGGTATCGTCCGGCGATCCGGTGGTTATGTCCTCGACGTCGAGGCGACGGCAGTGGATCTGCATCGTTTCCGTGACGTTGCCGCACGGGCCCGGGCGGCCGTGCGGAACGAGCAGGACGAGCAAGCGGCAACCCTGTTCGGGCAGGCACTCGGCCTCTGGCGGGGAAACGCTTTCGCGGGTCTGGACACCCCTTGGATCAACGCCCTCCGCGACGCGGTCGACCAAGAACGGATCGCGGCCGAACTGGACCACACCGACGTTCGGCTCCGCCGCGGTCACCACACCGGACTGTTGGCCGAATTGTCCGCCCGGGTGGAGATACACCCACTGGACGAACGGATGGCCGGTCAGTTCATCCTCGCCCTGTACCGCTGCGGCCGCCCGGCCGATGCCCTCAACCATTACCAGCAGATCCGGCTGCTGTTGGCCGAAGAACTCGGCTGTGACCCCAGCCTCCGGCTTCGGCAACTGCACCAGCAGATCCTCACCACCGACCCCGCACTGAACGTCCCAGCCGCCGTCCCAGCCGCCGGGCGTGGTCCGGGGTCCGCACCCGCTCTCGTGCCGCGCCCGTTACCCGTGCCCCCGCCGGTGCGCACCCCACGGGGCGGCGCCGACCTCCCCGGCCCGCCGACACCGCGGCGTCCCCGGACGGGGAGCCACCTGGTCGGGCGGGCAGCGGAGTTGACGGTCCTCGACGGCGCGATCGAGGATGCCCTGGCCGGTGCGCCAGGGGTGCTCGAGGTGGTCGGGGAACCGGGTATCGGAAAGACACGGCTGCTCGGGGAATTGGGCGAGCGCGCGAGCCAGCGCGGCTTCGTGTCCTTGGCCGGCCGCAGCGTGGAGTTCGACCGGGCTCCCTACGGTGCGTTCGTGGACGCCTTGGACGACCACCTCGGCCATGAGGACTTCCTCCGGCTCCGGCACGACGGGTTACCGCCCGGCGCGTTCGCCCTGCTGAGTACGGTCTTCCCCGCGCTCTGTGACCGGTTCCCGACCGGTCCGGAGCCGGTGAAGGTCGAACGGTACTGGTTCCACCGGGCGGTGCGAACGCTGCTGGAGACGCTGAGTGCCGACGGCGGGCTCGTGCTCAGCCTGGACGACCTGCAGTGGACGGATGACGGTACAGCCGAGCTGATCGACCATCTGGTACGGCATCCGCCGAGGACACCGCTGCTGCTCGCCCTCGCCTACCGTCCCCGGCAGGCCCCGTCGCGACTGGCCGCAGCGCTGGCCCGGGCAGGCACGGAGGGAAGAGTGGCCAGAGTCGAGTTGGGTCCGCTGTCTCCGGCCGAGGGAGCGGAGCTGTGCGGGGCCAGGACGGATCACTGGCGTTTCCAACGGCTGTACGAGGCCAGCGGCGGCAACCCGTTCTATCTGGAGGCGCTGGCCCGAAGCGCCGGGAACGAAAGCCCGCCGGCGGTGCCGGCCGCCTCGGCACCTGTCGTCGGCGATCTGCCGCAGTCGGTGCGGGCCGCGCTGCTGGAGGAGCTGGGAGGTCTGTCGGCCACTGCGAGGGTCTGTACACAGGCGGCCGCGGTGCTCGGCGACTCTTTTGAAGCCGGCATGGTGGCAGTCGTGGCCCGGACCGGTGAGGCACAGGCCCTTGCCGCCCTGGACGAGGTCGCGGAGCGGGACCTCGTACGCCAGGTCGGCTCCACGCGCCAGTTCCGGTTCCGCCATCCGCTGGTGCGGGCAGCGGTGTACCAGGGGGCGAGCGCCGGCTGGCGGATCGAGGCGCACACCCGGGCCGCGGACGGCCTGGCCCTGCACGGCGCACCGCTGACCGCCCAGGCGTCGCACGTTCAGCGTTCGGCGCGCGTAGGAGACGAACACGCCGTCGACGTACTGGTACGGGCCGCCCGTCAGGTGATGACGATCGCGCCGGCCACCGCCGCGCACTGGACACAGGAAGCCCTGCGGTTGCTCGGCGAGCAGAGTCGACTGCGGCCCGAACTGTGGCTCCAGCAGGCCGAAGCGCTGGGTATGGCCGGACGACTGCTGGAAAGCCGCGCCGTCCTGCGCAAGGCCGCCACCCTCCTGCCCGCGCGGGCCCGGGGCCGACGGGCCCAGGTGACTGCCCTACGAGCCACCATGGAGTGGGCGCTCGGCCGGTACGAAGAGGCCACGGCTCTGCTGCTGGGGGAGTTGGCGGACCACGAGGGCCAACTGCAGCCTGAGACCGCCACTTTGGAGTTGGGCGTCGCGGTGGTGGCCCTTCGTAAGAACGACTTCTCCACGGCGATCGACTGGGGCGAACGCGCGTTGCGGTCGGCGGAACGTATCGGCGACCCGCCGCAGACCACCGCGGTCCGCGCTCTCCTGGCCCTGGCGCATACCTTCGCGGGCGACGCCCGGGCGGCCGACTACCTCGGCCCCGTGGTGGAAGTGCTCGACGACACCGACGACCAGGAACTGGCCGGGCAGATGGACACGCTCGTCATGACGGGCTGGACGGAGATGCTCCACGGACGCTACGACCCCGCACTGCGCCATCTCCGTCGAGGCCTGGAAATGTCCCGCCGCACCGGCCAGAGCCTCGTGCTCGCCGATCTCTTCGCCGCCTCCGCCTACGCCTACCTGTGGCTCGGACGCCTGGACGAGGCGGCGGCCTACGCCGACGACGCCCTGGAGGCGGCGTCACTCGTCGGCAGCGGCGAGCCGCGCTCGTTGGCCGAGGTGGTGAGCGCGGCTGTCCTGATGTGGCGGGGAGACTTCGTCGGAGCACTGAAGATCTGTGAGGAGTCACTCTCTTCGGCCGGCCCCGCACCGGGCGCGCACCGGTCGGCGATGGTCGGGATGCTCGGCCAGACGCTGCTGCTCAACGGCGATCCGGAGGGCTGTGTCAGCAAGGTGCTCGAAGCGGGCGGCGGCCCGCACCTGCTCGGGTTCGAAGCCCCGGTCCGCCCGATGTGGTTCCGGCTGCTGGCTGTCGCGGAACTGGCCCTGGGTGACGTGACGGCTGCCGAGACGTGGGCCGACCGAGCAGCCGCTGCCGCGGGGCTCGACCTGTCGCCCGGCTGGCGCGGTTTCGCGTTGCTGGCCCGCGCCGAGGTACAACTCGCCCGGCAGAACCCGGCGGCGGGTTTCACCGCGTGCCAGGCCGCTGCCGAGTTCCGTGCGGCCCGGATGCCCCTCAACGAGGCCGTGGCCCGGCTGACCGCCGGTACCGCACTGTCCGCCTCCGGCCGCCAGGCCGAAGCACTCGCCGAGTTGGAACAGGTGAAAGCCCTGGCGGATACCTGCGGGACCCTCGCCCTGTCCGAATTGGCTGATCACGAACACCACCGAATCGCCGTCCGGCCCTCGCCTCCGACAGCTGGTACGACACCCGGCACATGAGGTTCCCGACAGCACAAGCTCTGCTGGAGTGAGTGCTCCGAGGGGCACGCTCGGGCTTTGTCCCGCTCAGCGTCGGGAGTTCAGCCGCTGGTCGACGGAGTCGGCCCGGAGGGCGGCGGCGACGTTGTGGGTTTCGAGCTTCTCAGGGGCGCCGCAGGGCGTAGGTGTTCCAGAGTTCGCCGGCGAAGAAGCGGCCGAAGCGAGTGAGTGCCGCGGTGCCGTGCGGGCCCGTTGTGCGGAACGTGGTGAGCAGGCGGGCGAGATCGGTGGCGCCGAGATTCACCGTCCCCGTGCCCAGTAGCTCGGCGTCGGTCCCGCCCGGTTCGTGGACGTGTCCGTTCAGGACGCGGAAGGCCAGCCTGGTCGTGTCGGTCCACAGGCGGGTCGGGGCGCCGGGCGCCAGGTCCTTGCGGCCGGCGAAGGTGCGGGGGTGACCGTCGGCGTCGGTGAAGTGGAGCAGGTAGCACATCGTGCCGCGGCCGTCCGTGAACAGGCGGACGCTGCCGTGCAGGACGGGGCGGCGCCCTCCGAAGGAGGGGCTGTCGATCCAGCCGTCCGCGCGCGCCTCGTGGTCCGGTTCCTCCAGGAAGGCGTCCACGTCGTCGGCCGTGACGGTGAGCCGGAACGCGAACGGTTCGGTACGGGACCCGTCCGCACCGTGTGCGTAGCGTCCGCGCAGTTCCTCCGTGAACTGGAGCGAGGTGCGGCGGGGGTACGTGCGGTGCGCGACCGCCTGTGGAGTGGCGGGCCGGTGCTCCAGCAGGCGGGTGCACATACGGTCGGCGAGGGCCGCGATGGTGAGGGCCGGGTTGGGGCCCACCGGGCCGGGCATCGCCGCCCCGTCCGCCACGTACAGGCCCGGGTGGCCGAAGACCTCGCCGTACGGATCGCAGACCCCGATGCCGGGGTGCCGGCCGATGGGGGCGCCGCCCAGCGGGTGCACCGTGAGGACGCGGTCCCGGTGCCAGAGTGGATGGTCGGCGTAACCGCCGCCGAGCGCGCCGGCGATCTGCCGCATGAGTGTGCGCGTCCGCTCGAACTGGGCCGCGCTGCCGCCCCGTACCGTCCAGCTGCTGTCCAACCGGCCGCCGCGCATGCGCAGTTCGCCGTCCGGCACATCTCGGCCCATCGCGAGCAGCGGCAGGGACGTACCGGTGAACGCGCCGTCGCCGAGGAGCTCGGCGAACGCGCCCGAGAGGCTGGGGTCCGGGGCGCGGGAGATCCGGTCGAGCAGCCTTCCGGCCAGGAAGCGGGCCGCCCGGGAGACTCCCTGCGGTGCGTGAGCGCCTTCGACGAGCCACTCCACGAAACCCGGGTATCCCGCGTCCTGGATGTACCCTCCGCGCCCCGCGCCCGGTACGCCGTCCAGTTCGTCGGGCAGCCGGATGGAGCTGGTGATGACCGGACCGCGGCTGGGACGCATCGGCCGGGGCTCGTCGCCCCGCCTGGCCCGGAGCACGAACGCGAGGTGGTCGCCGTTCGTCGAGAACCGGCTGCCGATCGCCGGGCTCAGACCGGGCAGGTTCCGGCGGGAACGCAGCAGCAGCGAGACCGTGTTGTAGGTGCCGGCGGCGAGGATCAGACGGTCGCAGCTGATGGTGCGGAGCGTTCGGGAGGTACGGGGTGATCCGGAGGTGTGGGGTGATCCGGACGCGACTCCTCCGTCCCCGCGGCGGCCGTCCGGATCACCCCTTTCCCCTCCCCCTTCGCCATCTGGTCCGTGTCTTCCGTGTCTGACGTAATCCACCGCGTAACCGCCTCGCGCGAGTGCCCGCACCGCGCGCACCTCGTGTCCGGTGCGCAGGTCGGCACCGTGGCGCCGGGCCGCCGACAGGTAGGTGTGGTCGAGGCTGTTCTTGGCGCCGTCGTTGCAGCCGAGGTTGCACTCACCGCACAGCCGGCAGGTACGGCGACCGACTCCGTGCAGGTTGCCGTGGTCGGTGTCGGCCATCGGCAGTCCGGGCTCGGGGTCGGCGCCCGGTTTCGGGGCGAAGCTGATCGCGAGCGGCGGCCGTTCCGCCGTCAGGCCCAGCCGTTCGGCCGCTTCACGCATCGCGTGCGCCCGGGGTGTGTCCGTGTAGCCGGGGCGGTCGAGCGGGTACGGGACCGGGCGGAGCATCCGCTCGACCTCGTCGTAGTGCGGGTCGAGTTCGGCGCGGCCGACGGGCCAGGCCTCGTAGCCGCCGCCGGGCAGCGGCTGTTCGTCGACGAACCAGCGTTCGTCCTTGCGCAGCAGCACGCTCGCGTAGATGAGCGATCCGCCGCCCAGTCCGCTGGCGACGACGGAGTCGAAGGCGCGGAAGCTCCACACGTCGAACAGGCCGTGCAGGCCTGCCCGCGGGTCCCAGAACGCACGGCCGAGTTCGGCCGGGGAACGGGCGAAGCTGCCGGGCGGGTAGGCGCGTCCGCGTTCCAGCAGGACCACCTGCTGTCCGGCCGCGGCCAGCCGGTACGCGGCCACGGAGCCGCCGAATCCCGAGCCGACGACGACGGTTTCGACGTGTTCGGCGTGCGACTCCGTCATCTCATACAGCCCTTCGGTGGAGGAAGTCGAGGAGGTGCGGGAACACGTCCCGGTGCGCGTCCCGGCCGATGATCGTGTCCACGTAGCCGTAGCCGGGGGCGACGAACAGTTCGTAGCGGTCGGGGTCAGCGGTATCCCGACACATCGCCTCGTGTTCCTGGACGACGGAGTCCCCGAAGACGCGGTTGTGCTCGCCGGTCAGGAACAGCACCGGTGGGCCGCCCTTGGCCGCCGCCGCGAGGTAGTCGTCCGGGAGGCGCGCGTGGCGCGGTTCGGCGGCGTCGTACTTCATGGCACGACCCGCTCGTACGATCCTGCCGATGTGCCGGTGGTAGCCCAGCCCGACAGGGCCGAGCAGGTCCGCGACGCGGTCGTGAGTGACGGGGTCGAGTTTGTCGTGGCTGTAGAGCGCGGGCCAGCCGGTGCCCCACATGAAGCTCACCATGTGGCAGGCCGGGTTGTCGCACTCCGGGTGCGCCAGTGACACCAGACGGGCAAACAACCCGCTCCGGCTGAACCAGGCCGCGTCGCCGCTCCGCGGGTCGAGCTGGGACAGTCCGAGCGCGCCCTCGACGAGCGCGGGGCCGTACGCCAGCTTCCAGCGAGACCAGGCCGGTACGCGCATCAGCAGGCCGACCGCGCTGGTGACGACGCTGGTGACGTCCCGTACGGCGCCGGCGTACAGGCTCATGAGGAAGGTCATCGACCCGAGACAGTGCGCCACGACGTGCACCCGCCGTTCGCCGACATGCCGGCGCAGTTCGGCGAGCGCGGCCGGGTAGTCGTACAGGGCGATGTCGTCGAGGGTGTGTGCGTGCGGTTCCGTGTTGTACGGGAAGCGGTTGCTCATCCGCATGTCGAGCGTCCATACGTCCGCGAAACCGTTGTCGAGGAGGCAGGTCGCCAGATTCCGGTGCTCGGGCATGATGAACAGGTCGCTGGACGCGGTCAGTCCATGTACGAGAAGTACGACGTCGTCGCACTCCGCCCGGCGGAAACGGGTCAGTTGGAGGCCGAGTCCGTCGTCCGTGGTGACGGGGTGGACGGTGACCTGGGCGTCGGGAACGCCGGTTGTGGTGTGACGGGGGACGGCGGCGCCCTTGTGGATCGGCATGATTGTCCCCCCTCAGTCGGTCGTCCGCCCCACGATGGCGTCGGCGGCCAGGCAGAGGTCATCGTGGCGCTCCCGGCTTCGGTGTACCTGCGGAAAACCTGAAATCGGCAGGTCACGGCGCTCGATTTCCTTGTTGTGTCGGCATGGGGCTGCCATCCACGGCGTGGCCAGTCGAGTACCGGGCCGGCAGCAGAGGCGGCGCAGATGCCGGAACCTCGCGCGCGCAGGCCGGGGTAGGGCGAGACATGGCTGCTGCCTGGGCTGTGGAGAGACTGTCGCGGGGAAGTGTCTGGCCGCTGATCGTTGCTCGCAGTTACCCATGTGCTGCGCCGTTCGCGACGTGGGTAGCGTCATGCGGGTGGCGAGCGAAGACGTTGTGCAAGATCACCCTCATCGGCAGATCGTGCGTATCGGTGACACGATCCGCAGGCCCGTTCAGCCATGGACTGCGACGGTTCATTCACTGCTGCGACATCTGGAAGCGGTGGGCTTTCCGTACGCGCCCCGAGCCCTGGGGTTCGACGAGCAGGGCCGCGAGGTCCTGAGTTATCTCGAAGGGGAGTCCGGGTCGGCGGGCTGGGCCAACGTGGTGAACGAGCAAGGTCTGTCTGCGTTTGCCCGGCTGCTGCGTGAATACCACGACGCGACCGTGGGCTTCTCCCCGCCGGAGGGAGCGGCCTGGGCCGTCGGCACGGGTGGCGGGCAGGTCGAAGGCGAGGCGATCTGCCACGGAGACTTCGGTCCGTGGAACGTCGTGTGGCAGGGCCACCGGCCCGTGGGGATCATCGACTGGGACTTTGCGCGCCCGGCTCCGCGATTGCACGATGTGGCCTACGCGCTCGAGTACGTTGCCCCCTTCCGCAGCGACGCCGAGTGCCTGAGGTGGCTGGGCTTCTCGGAACCGCCCGCCCGCCGCAGACGCCTGGAACTGTTCTGCACTGCCTACGGCCTTCCCGCGGCGTCCGGCATGGTTGATGCCGTCATCGCCAGGCAGCAGGAGAACCTCGAACTCGTCCGCCGTTTGGCGGGGCAAGGCCACGAACCCCAGGCGACCTGGGTCGCTGAGGGCTTGCTCCAGGAACTCGACGGCAGGGTGGTCTGGAGCCAGTCGAACCGAAGCCTGTTCGAGAACTGACCGTTCGGTGCGGGCGCCGCTGGTAGGCCTGCAGGTCGGCGACCACGCGCGGGGCGTGGCCCTCCAGCAGGTCGCGGGCTGTGGCCTGGACGAAGGCGGCGAGGGCGGGCTGGGCGGGGTGCAGGTCCTCGGCGGCCTTCCACAGGTGTTCGAGCACGTGCACGAAGTCGAAACGATGATGTCGATGTCCACGCCGCGTCCGGCGGCTTCTCTTTCCAGACACTCCAGCTGGTGGTTGGCGCCGTCGCCCAGCACGATCCAGCGGCGGCCGTGCGTCGGGTCGCGCTTTTCGGGCCTGGTCGAACAGCTTGGTGACCATGGCGGCTGTGGAGTGCTCCAGGGAGGCGTCGATCCAGAGGCCCGCGGCGCGCGGCCTGCTCCTGGCGCCCTCCGTAAAGGTCCCTTTGCTTGAAAGCTTCATGGCTGCTGTCGCCGGAGCGCTCGTGCTGCCTGCGTTCCGAACCTCGCCATCCCCGTGACCGATACGACGACAGATTCGCTTGCAGCTCGCTGTCCATAGAGTCGGGCCTGGTCAGCGCACTCGCGCGCACCGCGGGAGACGACATGGCGACCGCGATCATCGAAACCGGAAGCAAGGACAGGATCGCCGGGCCGGCACGCCCCCTGCGCACAGAATGCGTCGCCGTCTCAGGAGGAGCGTGACCCGCGCGAGCGCCGGAAACCGTCGACCACAGCCAATTCACCGGAGGACCGCATGGACACGTCGCGAAGTAGCTCGCAGCCCGCAGGACACATTGACGTCGAGGGCCACGCAGGGGTGCTTGTCGCTCGTCTCGACGGAGGCCCGCATGCGGTGTTCGATCCCGAGATGTCCAAGCAGCTGAAAGAGTTGGTCGATCGTGCAGACCGCGATCCGGACATCCGCGCGGTCGTCTTCACCGGTACGCATCCTGACCGCTTCTTGAGTCATTCTGATGTGCGCTGGCTACAAAAAGGTGGCACTGGATTCCCGCCGATCAACACGCGCGTGGCCAAGCTCGCAACGCGCACGGCGCGACTCATCAACCGAGTGCCGGTCGTCAGAACGCTCGCGGGGATGACCCGGCTCAAGACACTTCTGCAGCTCGACGGCTTCCATGCCACCTTCCTGAAGATGAATGCAAGCGGCACCATCTTCGTCGCGGCGCTCAACGGGTCGGCACTTGCCGTCGGCGCGGAACTGGCATTTGCCTGTGATCTGCGCATCATGGCAGACGGGGAGCATGCCATCGGCCTGACAGAAGTCCTGCTCGCACTGACACCGGGTGGCGGCGGCTCTCAGCGACTGCCTCGTCTGATCGGTACTCAGCAGGCGTTGCTCTCCATTCTCGAAGGCAGGCCGTTCACGCCTGCAGAGGCTCTCTCGCTCGGTGTGGTCGACGAAGTGGTGCCACAGGAAAAGGTCCTCGCACGGTCGATCGAGCGCGCAAAGTATCTGAGCCTGCGCTCGAAGAAGTCCCTCGGAGCCATCAAACGATCCATCTACTTCGGCAGCACCCTGTCGCTCGAGGACGGCTTGCAGTTCGAGCACGCCGAGTTCCTGGTCAGAGATCAATCGAAGGAAGCTCAGGGGCGGATGCTTGCATACATCGCCACCACGGACGCCACTGGCGAGCTCCCTCTGTTGAATCGTGAGACGTACACGCGAGCACTCGCCGCCGGGCGACTCGGAGGTAGCCCAAGCGAGTAGATCGGGTCGATTGTCGGGACGCATGCGGAACGGTGCGACGGGCCGAATGACTGACGGGTGTTTTGAGGCGGCGATGACAGCGAAGCCGTACGAAACGTGGAGCGCCGCCGCCGTTGACAGCAGGTTGTCTCCAGTGGAGGTGACGGTGGAGATGTCGACGGTTGTCAGTCCCGGCAGCTGTAGTTCTTGATGGTCCGCCCTGCACATCACGGTTGACCGAGCTGGGGCGCCTCCGGATCCCTTCACCGTCTGCGGTCCCAAGAGCACTTGCCAACCACTCGCTCTCCCGCTTAGTATTATGGTCATAATTCAATTGGCTCTGGAGGCCACAATGGCTACAGCAACCCGACCGGTGGCACTCGTGACAGGCGCGTCCACCGGTATCGGAAAGGCGGCCGCCCTCGCGCTCGTCGCAGCGGGTTTCGAGACGGTGGGAACGAGCCGGAAGACGTCGGGGGCCGACCGTCGTGACGGCGTGACGTTCCTCGCCCTCGACGTGGGCAGCGACGATTCGGTCGCTGCCGCGGTCGAGCAGGTGATCGAGCGGTTCGGGCGGATCGACGTCCTGGTCAACAACGCGGGCATCGGCTCCTCGGGCGCCGCCGAGGAGAACTCTCTCGCGCAGGCCCAGCGCCTCTTCAACATCAACGTCTTCGGTGTGATGCGCATGGCCAAGGCCGTTCTCCCGCACATGCGCGCCCAGGGAAGCGGGCGCATCATCAACATCTCGTCCGTCCTCGGGTTCCTCCCCGCGCCCTACATGGCCACCTACTCGGCGTCCAAGCATGCGCTCGAGGGGTACACCGAGTCCCTGGACCACGAGATACGCGAACACGGGGTCCGGGCCCTCATCGTCCAGCCGGGCGGTACCAAATCCTCGTTCGAGGCGAACACCGTCGAGCCCGACATGCCCATGGACATCTATGCGGAGCAGCGGCGCATCGCCGATCAGGTGGCGTTGGCGGTCAACGAGGAAGGCGACGATCCCGCCATCGTCGCGAAGGCGATCGTCGCGGCCGCCACCGGCTCCAAGCCGAAGGTGCGCTACACCGCCGGCCGGAGCGCCCGGCTCCTCAGCGCGGCGCACCGTATCCTTCCCGCCGGGGTCTTCGACGGACAGATCCGCAAGAGCAACAAGCTCGCCGGCTGAGATCCGCAGCCTGAAATGGCGGGGTGCGGAGTTCGTACTCCGCCGGGCCGAGCATGCCCGGCGCGGAGTGTCTGCGCCGGCGGTTGTGGAAGATTTCCAGGTACTCGAAGAGCGTGGTGGACAGCCCCAGCCGGGTCCGCCACGCAGTTCCGATCGAGCCCATCGAGGGCAGCAGCCCGGAGGCCCTCGCGCGCTGGGTGAATGCCCAGGACCCGAACTGCACTCCGTGGACACTCACTGTCGGAGTGGATGATGGTGCCGCCCGGCCGCGGGGAGCGGTTGCCGATGGCCATGGCCATGGCCATGGCCAGGGCGTTGGTGGTCAGTGCCGCGGTGGGCGAGGAGCGTGGTTACTGCCGAGAAGCGGGCTGCGGCAATGTGCCCCTCTGCGGTCGTGGGCTGCCGATGCCGAACTGCCCTCGCGTGCCTGAGTGAGTGCGGTCCTGGCGTGACCGGCGGATCGGGGACCAGTCGATGTACGCCTTGACACATCAGCGGTCGGTACGACTTGCGCGCCCATGACTACGACGGCTGCAGCGACCGCTGCACCGCCGTGGACCCGCTGCCGTCCTCGGATGGGCAGACTGCACCGATCCCCACGACTCCGCCCTCAACCGCCCCACCGTCCGCCCCACCGTCCTCAGTGGACCCAGACGCCCCGTCGTATTCGGAACCGTCACGGGTCTTGTCACCAGTGCAGGCGTCGTGCCAGTGTCCGGGCAATGGTTACGTAACCATTGCCGATTTACGCGGGTCCGAGTGTCTGTATCCGGACCCTGGTTCATCACTGCCTCGGCTCAGGTGGCGAACCCGCACTCCGCCCTCCGCGATTCCCGTCACTGGAGACGACATGACCAAGACCCCGACGCGGTCGAGAAGACTGGCCAGTGTGCTCATGGCCGGCTTCGGCGCGACACTCCTGTTCCTGACCACCCCCGCCCCCGCCCTCGCCCAGTCGGCAGCCGAGACGGCGGACGGCTCGTACGCGGCGGTGAAGACCGCGCCGAAGGGCGATACCAGTGACTTCCGCGGGGTGAACTGGGCAGACCCGCGAGACAATTACGCCAGTGACGCCGTGGTGCCCAGCGGGCTGTCGGTGACCGACGACTACCGCACCGTGTACCGCACCACGGGTCACATGGTGCGCGGCTTCAAGAAGAACCTGGGCGCCAACACGCTGCGACTACCGATCAACCCGGCCAGCGTGGGCACCACTTGGTGGAAGTCGTACCGGGCGACGATCGACGCGGCCACGGCCTACGGTGACAAGGTCATCGTCAGCTACTGGGAGGCCAACACCAGCAAGGACGGCCTGGTCGACGACACGGCCGCCTGGAAAACGATGTGGAACACCGTGGTGCGGGAGTACAAGAACAACCCGCGGGTCTACTTCGAGCCCATGAACGAACCGCACGGCTACACCCTGGACCAGTGGGTGTCCGTCACCAGTGGCTGGCTCGCCCAGCACAAGGACGTCCCGCGCGGCCGGGTCGTGATCAGCGGTACCGGCTACAACGACAACGTCACCGGTGTCGGCGCGGCACCCGAACTGCGGGGAACGCTGCTGTCGCTGCACTTCTACGGCTTCTGGGCCAGCTACACCCAGCAGGCGGACTGGACCGCCGACCTCGAAGCCCGCATCGGCAAGTACGCCGGCCGGACCATCATCGACGAGGCCGGCTCCCCGATGACCACCGGTCTGAACTACGGCGCGTGGAACGGCAACGTCTACACCTCGTATCTCGCGGCCGTGGCCAACACCGCCCGCAGCAAGGGGATGGGACTGGTCTACTGGCCGGGGCTGAGGTTCGACGACGCCTACTCGATCGAGTCGCTGGACGCCGAGGGCAACCTGGTGGACAACAGCGCCACCGGAGTCGCCCTGCTGCGCTGGGGCTACGGCTTCGGCACGACCCCGCCCGTCAACGACCTGCCGCCCGCGCCTCCCGGCGAGGTCCTGCGCGGAGTGGGCTCCAACCGCTGCGTCGACGTGCCCGGCTTCAGCACGACCAACGGCACCCAACTCGACCTCTGGGACTGCAACGACGGCGGCAACCAGTCCTGGAACTGGGACGCGGACAAACAACTCACCGTCTACGGCAACAAGTGCATGACGGTGGGAGGCACCGGAGCCACGGCGGGAGACCCCGTGGTCATCTCCGACTGCACCGGCGCGGCGGCACAACAGTGGAATCTGAACGCGGACCTCACCGTGACCAGCGTCGCGAACCCGGAGCTCTGCCTGGACGCGGCCGGAGCGGGCACCGGCAACGGCACGGCGGTCGATGTCTGGTACTGCAACGGAAGCAGTAACCAGCAGTGGACCAGAAGCTGATGCCGGTGTCTGTTCCCCTCGACCACTGATCCGAACCGCACGGGCCCGGCGAGTACCCTCGCCGGGCCCGTGCGGTTCCCGCGCGGACCACCAGCCGCTACGGCGTGGTGTACGTCGGCGGACAAGCGTGGTCGATCACTCGCAGCTCGGCGCCTGCGGAGCGTCCTTCGCGTGCCGTGTCAGATCGCAGACCGTTTGCAGCGCCACCTTCCAGGTGTCGTCCTGGAAGACGGCCGCTCCCGGGCCGCCGGTGTCCAGCCGACGGCCCTCGCGCGTGAGGGTGTAGCGGACGTCGGCACTGAGGGACGAGGTGTACGACACCGAGGTCACGTCGGCGCGGAGGCGACTGCCGAGCGGGTCCGCGAAGAGGTTCTCGGTCATCAGCGCGTTCTCGTAGCCGTCCTCGATGACGTCGCTTCGCTCGTCGACTGATGACTCCGGGGCGAAGAGGATCCGCCAGGCTTCCCTGATCTCCTTCTCGGCCTCCACCGGGTCCTCCGGTGCCGTGCCGGTCGGCGTGGGGGATCGGGACGCCGGCGGTGACGTGGCGGCCGTTGTCGGGTCGGGCGGGGCGGTGGCGGGCGTACGCGTCGAGGGGGCTGTGTCGTCGCCGTCGCCACCGCTGTCGCAGGCGCTGGTGAGGGCGAGGGCGAGGGCGAGGACAAGGGTGACGGCGGAAGCCGTCGCCCAGGCCCCGCGCCGTGTCGTGGCGGTCATGGGACTGCACCTCCGGGGTCGCCTGTGGCAGGACTACCCGAGGTGGGTGGAATCATCCGGACGGTTCCGAGAGCATGGCCGCCGAGAACTTCTGAGAAGGCGACGCGCCACGCCGGCTTCCGGCGGGTGCTATGGAGACGCGGCCGGACAACTGGTCCGGGCGGGCGGGCAGGCGGTGCGGGGTGGGCGGCGTCGGCCGGCGCCGGGCCGCTGTGTGCCGGGTCGGTGGCCTGGTTGCGCCGTGCCGGCAGCTGACGCCGAAGCCGGTGCCTGTACCCGGGTGAGCTGACCCGCTCGCGGTTCAGCGTGTCTCGGCCACGACCGCCGGGGCCGGGGCGGCGTCCCGCAGGCCCATGCGCAGGTGCTCGACGTGGTAAAGGGCCTGCTCCAGGAGTTCGGCGACGTGGTTGTCGTACAGGGCGTAGATGATCGAGCGGCCCCGGCGCTCGCCGGTCACCAGACCGAGGTTGCGCAGCAGACGCAACTGGTGCGAACAGGCGGACTGTTCCATGCCGACGGCGTCGGCGAGTTCGGTCGCCGCGCACGGACCCTCCTGGAGGCGCGCCAGGATCCGGAGCCGGGACGGGGTGGCGAGGGCCTGGAGCGTGGCGGCCACGTCGGCGGCGCCCACGGTCTCCAGGCGTTCGCGTGCGGTGGCGGTGGTCTTGGCGTCAGCTCCGTGGCCCATGCCCTCATCCTACGGAGAGACGCCCATGAACGTATGAATGGGTCTTCATGTGGTCCTGTACGGTGGAGTGAGCGGCGCCGGGTTTCCGGCTGCCGTTACTCCGTCATGCCGTCGTGAAGGACTTCCGCTCCGATGACCTCCACCCTCACCCCGCCCACGGCCGACCGGGCCGCGCCCTCGCGCGCAAGTGACGCGGTCCGGCGTCGTACCCGGGTCCTCGCCCTCCCCGAGGCGCGCTGGGCGACTGCCGCCACCGCCTTCTTCCTGCTGGCGCTGCCTCTCCAGCTGACCGGCGCTCCGGCCTGGGCGTGGGGCCCGCTGTACGCGCTGTCGTACGCGACCGGCGGCTGGGAGCCGGGCTGGGCCGGCCTTCAGGCGCTGAAGGAGAAGACCCTCGACGTCGACCTCCTGATGATCGTCGCCGCGCTGGGCGCGGCCTCGATCGGGCAGGTCATGGACGGCGCCCTGCTGATCGTGATCTTCGCGACCTCGGGCGCCCTGGAGGCGCTGGCCACCGCCCGCACCGCCGACTCGGTGCGCGGACTGCTCGACCTGGCACCCGAGACCGCCACCCGCGTCGCGGACGAGGGCAGCGAGGCGACCGTCGCCGTCGAGGACCTGTGCGTCGGCGACACGATCCTCGTACGCCCCGGTGAACGCATCGGCGCCGACGGCCGCGTGCTCGACGGGGCGAGCGACGTCGACCAGGCGACCATCACCGGTGAACCCCTTCCCGTGACGAAGGAGAAGGGCGACGAGGTCTTCGCCGGCACCCTCAATGGCACCGGCGCGCTTCGGGTACGGGTCGAGCGGGACGCCTCCGACACGGTGATCGCACGGATCGTGCGGATGGTGGAGGAGGCGTCCGAGACCAAGGCGCCGACCCAGTTGTTCATCGAGAAGGTCGAACAGCGTTACTCGCTGGGCATGGTGGCCGCGACCCTCGCCGTGTTCCTCGTGCCGCTCGCCTTCGGAGCGAACCTCACGGACTCGCTGCTGCGGGCGATGACCTTCATGATCGTGGCGTCGCCCTGCGCGGTCGTGCTGGCGACGATGCCGCCGCTGCTGTCGGCCATCGCCAACGCCGGCCGCCACGGTGTACTGGTCAAGTCGGCCGTGGTGATGGAGCGGCTCGGGCAGGTCGACGCGGTGGCGCTGGACAAGACGGGCACGCTCACCGAGGGCACCCCGCGGGTCACCGACATCCGGCCGTTCCCCGGATCCGGCCTGGACGAGGGCGAGTTGCTGGCCCTCGCGGCGGCGGCGGAGAACCCGAGCGAGCACCCCCTGGCCAGGGCGGTCGTCGCCGCGGCGCGCGAACGCGGGCTCGCGCTCGCCCCGGCGGAGGGCTTCGACTCGACGCCGGGCGTCGCGGTGACGGCCACCGTCGACGGGCGCGCGGTCATGGTCGGCGCCCCGGCCCGGCTGCTGAACGAGGCCACCGACGCCGCCTCCGCCCGCGCGGTGGTGCTCGCCGGTGAGCTGGAGGAGGGTGGCACGACCGCCGTGCTGATCACCCTGGACGGTGCTCCGGCCGGCGTGCTCGGCATCGCCGACCGGCTCCGACCGGACGCGCGGGAGACCGTGGCCTCGCTCGCCTCCCTCACCGGGACCGCACCCCTGCTCCTGACCGGCGACAATCCTCGCGCCGCCGCCCGCCTCGCCGCCGAGGTCGGCATCGAGGAGGTACGGGCCGGGCTGCTGCCGGAGCACAAGGTGCGGGCGGTCCGGGAGCTGGAGGACGGCGGCCGCAGGGTGATGGTCGTCGGCGACGGCGTCAACGACGCCCCGGCGCTCGCCGCCGCGCACACCGGTGTCGCCATGGGCCGGGCCGGCTCCGACCTGGCCCTGGAGACCGCCGACGCGGTGATCGTCCGCGACGAACTCGCCACCGTGCCCGCCGTGATCGCCCTGTCCCGCCGGGCCCGCAAGCTCGTCGTGCAGAACCTCGTCATCGCCGGGGTCTTCATCGCCGTCCTGGTCGTCTGGGACCTGGCCGGCCACCTGCCACTGCCGCTCGGCGTCGCCGGCCACGAGGGCTCCACCGTCATCGTCGGCCTCAACGGACTGCGGCTGCTGCGCGAGTCGGCCTGGCGGCGGGCCGCCGGGTGAGCCGCTGCAGGGCTCCCGCCCAGGCGGCGCACGGTCACCGTATGCCGGGCCGCCACTGCGGGACGCCGAGGGTCCCCGGCGTCGACCACGCCGCCCGGCTGCCCGGCTGAAGGCGGAGTCGGGATCCGCCGCCCAGGTCCGGGCGGTGAACTGCCCGGACGCGTGCGAGCAGGGTCGGCGTCATCGTCGTCAAGGCATGGCCCTTGCCCCCGAGGCGACTCGGAGTACAGGGGCCCGTGCGGCGAACGCCCGGCAACTGCCGGGTACTCGCGCTGGGCGTGCAGGAGCCGCACTGGAAGGAGTCCTGGTCGATGAACGCCTGCTGCAGGGCGCCCGGTTCATCGCCGTCGGCCAGGTCCAGCAGCGAGGTGCGATTGTCCACCGTCACCGTCCGCCGGGTCGCCAAGAAGGTGTCCGGCATCGTCGGCGGCACCCGTGGCAGGGAGATTTTCCGCCCCCGACGCCCCGCTCCCCCCAGGGCGTGAACAGCCCCCGGCGGTCACCCGTACCCCTTGTCGAACGCCCGGCCGCTGGTGCGGGCAGGGACAGCCGGATACGGAGAGGCACGTGTCACACGAGCTGGAGCAGGCAGAGCAGCCAGAGCAGCCAGCGCACGCAGCGCACGCAGCGCAGGCACAGCGAGGACGCACCGGACGTACGCCACCCGCTGCCCGTCTCGTACGCGGCGCCGCGCTGGCCGCGAGTCTGGCGTTTCTTCCCCTGGTCACGGCCTGCACCGGTGGGGATGCGGACGGCGCAACGGCGAGCGACAAGCCGTCGGAGATATCCGCGGCCCCCGCGGCCGGTGTCGTGGCCCCGGCGAAGGTCGAGGTGATCGCCAACCTGACCGGCTGCAAGCCCGAGATCCGCATCGACGCGGCCGAACTGCGCCAGGGCCTCTGCCACACGAAGGAGGTCGACTACCTCATCACCACCTTCCCCGAGGAGAAGTACAAACAGACCTGGCTGGATTCCGCCGCCGTCTACGGAGGCAAGTACCTGGTCGGCACGCGGTGGATCGTCAGTGCGAAGGAGCCGGAGATGCTGGAGCGGTTCCGTACCAAGCTCGGCGGGACCATTCAGCAACTGCGGGGCATCGGGCCGACTCCGGCGCCGAGCGCGTCGTAGTCGTAGCGGCTGTCATCCCGTCAAGTCGCGGTGACGGGCGTAGTTTCTGTGCGACGGAACGCCCACAAGTCGACGCCGTCGCCTGGGCGCTGCACGATGGAGGGAGCGGCGCTCGGGCGCGGTCATGGCGTGCGGGGCCGCCGACCGAAGGAGGCCGGCCATGGCTGACGCCGGTTCCGTGGCAGTACCGGGGGGTGCGGCGCCGGGGGCGGGTGCTCTCCTCGAGGTGGACCACACCCATGGGGAAACCCGCCCCTGGAAGATACGCATCGTCAGGCATCCGGAGCGCTCCGTGTCCGGCCACTTCCGCGCCGCCAAGAAGGTGGTCAAGAAGATCCTCGAGGAGCTGAGCGCCGCCGGGGCCGACGCGCCGTACGGGCCGGGGCCCCACGAGATGCACCACGGCGGCAGCCTCTGGGTCATGACGGGAAGCGGCTGGCGGATGTACCGGGCCCGGGTCGGCATCGAATGGAGCATGCAGTTCTGCGCCGACCCGGCGAAGATCGACCGGCTCCGCCAGGAGGCCGCCGACCTCGTGGCCGCCTTCCCGTTCACGCTTCCGGCGCTGGACGCCCTCGGCTACAAGCGCGCACGTGACCTCCTGAGCAGGCCCGTCACCGATGCCGACAGCGTCGAGGCCTGGACGGACTCGCTGTTCAACGCGTGCGTGCCGATGAGCAACCCGCACCACTCGGGGGTTCTGCCCAAGGCGGCCGGCGAACACCACTACCCCTGGCCGACCAAGTCCGCGGACTTCTTCAAGTTCGACGACTTCCAGCTGTGGGTCACGCTGCCCGACGGCACCCACGCCGGCGTCGCTCCGGTGGACCGCCGGGGTTCCGGTGACGGCCATGTGCGCATCGTCCACGCCCGGCACGGCACCCCGGCCGGGGACGTCCTGGCGGAGGCTCAGCGGCGCCGCATGATGGCGGTCGCCGCGCCGGACAGCCCGGTGGCCCTGGCGGCGTTCGAGCAGCAGATACCGCTCGGGGCGGACACCGCGTCCACCCCGCCCGTCGGTTAGGCGAGGAGCGATCATGCCGCGCAACATCGTCATCTGCCTCGACGGAACGGGCAACCAGGTCGGCGCCCGCAACCCCACCAACGTGGTCAAGCTGTACGAGATGCTCAGCACCGACGACCCCTCGCACCAGCTCCTCTACTACGACCCCGGCGTCGGCACCATGTCGTCGGCCGGCGCGCGCGGGCCGCTCGGCCACCGGCTCTCCCGGCTCAGCGGCCTCGCCTTCGGGACCGGGCTCAGGGCCAACCTCGCCGAGGCCTACACCTATCTGATGCGGCACTGGGAGCCGGGCGACCGCGTGTACGTCTTCGGATTCAGCCGCGGCGCCTACACGGCCCGCGCACTCGTCGGGATGCTCAACAAGCCGGGGCTCATGCGCCCCGGAGCCGAGAACCTCGTCCCGTACGCCGTGGCGAAGTACGCCTTCAACCACGACATCGACCGCAGCCAGCAGGAGGTCGCGCGGTTCTCGCGGGCCTTCTGCCGGCACACCCACACGGACCCGCTGTGGGAGACGGTCAAGCGCAACGACTCCAAGCAGGTCTCGCGCTACGCCGTGCCGGTCGCCTACCTGGGGCTCTGGGACACCGTGAAGGCGGCCGGCATCCTCCGCCTGGGCAATCTGCAGTGGCCCTACACCCGCTCCCTGCCCAACGCCGCCCGCATCCGGCACGCCGTGTCCCTCGACGAGCGGCGCCGTCCCTACCGCGAGTACCTCGTCAAACCCCGGCCGCAGCTGACCCGGGACACCCTCGAGGAGGTCTGGTTCGCCGGGGTGCACTCCGATGTCGGCGGCACCTTCGACCACGCGAAGGGCGACCCCCTGCTCTCCACCGTCACCCTCAAGTGGATCGTCGACGGCGTCCACGAGGACCTGCTCTTCCGGGCCGGTGCCTACGCCGAGGCGACGGCGCTGACCAAGGAGTTCGCCGGCGCCCCCGTCCACCGCAACGGCCCGCTCTGGTTCCTCGCAGGCAGGCGGTCGCGTGCCGTGCCCGAGGACGCGGTGTTCCACGCGAGCGTCCGGGTCCGGCAGCAGCAGGACCGGGGATACCGCCGCGGCCTCCCCGACCCGGACGACCTGGCCCGCTGGGCGGACCCGGGGTGGACGCAACCGGTGATCGGGCCGGGGGTGACGGAGGCGCTCAGCCGGGGTGACGCGGCGTTCAGCGTCCCAGTGCCCCCAGTACGGCCTTGAGCTGGTCCAGCGGCTCGGGGCCGATGACCCGGAGTACGACCGTGTCCGCCCCCGCCGCTGCCAGGTCCTGGACGTGGGCGGCGGCCTGGGCCGGTCGGCCGGAGACGGTGAACACCTCGTCCTGCGGGCGGCCGAGCCAGGCGCCCTGGCCCTCGGTGACCGGGTGTAAGGTCCGGGCCACCTGGTCGGGGTCCTCGCCGACGCAGCAGAAGGACAGCACGGTCAGCGTGTGGTCGGCGGCGGCTCCGCCCTTGGCGGTCAGCGCCCGGGTGTTCTCCAGGTCGCGCGGGCCGTGCCCCTCGGCGATCAGCGTGCCGTCCGCGACCCGGCCGGACAGCTCCAGCGAGCGGGAACGGACCACGCCCGCGACCACCGGCGGTACTTCGGCGGGCGGGTGCACCAGCTGGATGCCGTCCAGGCGCACCTCCCGGCCCGCCAGTTCGACGCGCTCCCCGCGCAGCAGCGCGCGCACGGAGGTGATCGTCTCCTCCAGCAGGGCCAGCGGTGAACCCGGCGCGACGCCCACCGAGACCATCCACCCCCGTACCCCGTGCCCGATCCCGGCCACCAGCCGTCCCGGGAACACCCGGGCCAGTGTCGCCAGCTCCATGGCCAGCAGGGCCGGGCTGCGCAACGGGGCGGGTGTGATGCCGATACCGACCCGGAGGCGCTCCGTCGCGCCCAGCGCCACGGCCGCCGCCGACACCCCGCCGTTCCAGCCGAGGTCCTCGACCACCCACAGGTCGTCCACACCGAGCGCCTCGGCCTGCCGTGCGAACCCGGGCAGCCCCTCCGGGGCCCAGTCGCGGTCGTACATCACACCGATCCGAAGGTTCGTCATGCGTCGGAACCTATGCCCCGGCCGAGGAACGGATCAACGCCGTATTCGTACGAGAGGATCAACGCCCGGATCAGGGCCGCCCCGAGCTGTCACCGGCCGCGCCGTGCCACCGCCGTGCCACCGCCGTGCGCAGGGCCGTGCGGAGCTCCTCCGGGGGTGGCGGGCCGTCGGTGCCGGTGCTGGCGGTGACCGCCGCGGCGACCGTGCGGAGCTTGGTGTTGGAGAGCTGGGAGGCCTCGCGGAGGATGGTCCAGGCCTCGTCGGACGTACAGGCATGGGTGGCCATGAGGATGCCGCGCGCCTGGTCGATCACCGGACGGGAGGCGATCGCCTGGCGGAGCTGGTCGACCTCCTGCTGGAGGTGCCGCAGTTGTTCCGCGCGTTCCACGGCCACCGCCGAGGAGGCGGGCGGGTGCGGTGGCTCGGGGGCGGATCCGCCGTCCGCGGGCCGCACCGGGTCCGCGGTGTCCAGGCCGACCAGCTCCAGGATCCGGCGCGGCTGGCCGTCCCAGTTCGCGGTCATGACCGGGATCCCGTGCCGGTGGCCGTAGTCGCCGAGGGTCTCCAGGAACTCCAGTCCCGCCGTGTCCATGAAGCGCACCTCGGTCATGTCCAGCTCCAGCCGGCCGATGCCGTCCGGCAGCTCGGCCAGTGCCTTCGCCAGGACGTCCGCCGATCCGTGGATGAGCTCCCCGCGCGGAACGAGCACCGCTCGGCCCGCGTCCACGCGGCTCTCGATCACCAGGGCCTTCATCCGCCCCGCGAGAGATGTGTGTGCCGCTGAGGTCATGTCCCCGCCTTGTAGATCACCGACAGCCTTCATGACGTTGCCTGCCCCCGTGCCCCCGTCCGCCCGGCCGGCCAGGTGGTGCCAGGCGGTGCTGACTGAGCGCCTGCCCGCCGTACGGCGTAGTACACACCGGCCGTGGGAATGGCCGGTCCGGTCCGGGGTATGTGCGATCGAGTCCGGGAAAAGTGGGGAGGCGGTGTGGGCATCCGATACCTGACCGTCTCCGGGACCGCGGGCGCGGTCCCGGAGCTGACGGTGTCCCCCCTGGTCGAGCGCAGCGGGCTGCGCGTGGCGGGGGAGGTCGGTCTGACGACGCACTCGGTGTGGGAACGCGCGCTGGAAAGGGCCGTGCGTGAGGACCAAGACGTCTACTACCTGGAGCTGTCGTCCGTGACCTTCGTCGACGTCGCCGGCGCCGGAGCGCTCGCCGCCGCAGCCCAGCAACTGGGCGACGGGCGGCGGATCGTGCTGGACCGGCCCCCGGACACCCTGCAACGGGTGCTGGAGATGTTCTGGCCCGACCTCTCGGCGATCGAGGTGTCGATGTCATGAGTGCCGCGGCCGAACTCTTCGATCCCTTCGTCCACCCCGCCCTCTTCTACGGCGACGAGCAGGAGTACCTCGCGGGCACGGTGTCCTTCGTGCGCGCCGGCCTCGCCGCCGGCGACCCCGTGGCGGTCGCCGTCCCCGGCGAGAACCTCCGGCTCATCCGGGACGGGCTCGGTGCCGACGCCGACGCCGTACGGCTCCTGGACATGCGGGAGGCCGGGCGCAACCCCGGCCGGATCATCCCCGGCGTGCTGCGCGCCTTCGCCGACGCCCAGCCGCCCGGCAAGCGGGTGCGGATCATCGGCGAGCCCATCTGGGCGGGCCGCTCGGAGACCGAGTACCCCGCCTGCGTCCAGCACGAGGCGCTGATCAACGCGGCCTTCCAGGGTCGCACGGTGAGCATCCTGTGTCCGTACGACGTCCGGCGCCTCGCACCGGAGGTCGTCGCCGACGCGTACGCCACCCACCCGACCGTCATCCAGGCGGGCGCGGGGCAGGAGCGGGACAGCGGGGCGTACGACCCCGACGACGTCGTGGACCGCTACAACGAGCCGCTGCCGCCCGTCGACGGCGTGCCGGCCTTCGCCTTCGACACGGAGTCCCTCTCGCAGGCCCGGCACGTCGCCACCGACGTGGCCGCGCGGCTCGGTCTGGCCGGCACCCGGCTGCAGGACCTGGCCCTCGTCACCGCCGAGCTGACCACCAACAGCGTGGTGCACGGCGGCGGTTCGGGCACCCTGCGGGTGTGGGCCGAGGACGAGCGCGTGGTCTGCGAGGTCCACGACAAGGGCCGCCTGGCGGACCCCCTGGCCGGCCGCCGGCCCGCCCCCCGCGATCAGCGCGGCGGACGGGGCCTGCTCATGGTCAACCTGCTCGCCGATCTGGTGCGGGTGCACACGGGGGTCGACGGGACGACCGTGCGGTGCTGGTTCGCGCGCTGACGTCAGCGGGGGTCGTATCTGCTCGGGCGGTGTCGCAGGTGTGCTCGAACGCGGCCGGCCGAGGCGGCCCGGCGGCGCGGTTCTCGGACCACTCCTGGTCGGTCAGCCGGTGGCCTCAGGTGGCCAGCGGGTCCAGGACCAGCGGCTCGATCTTGCCCTCCAGCATGTAGCCCAGGCCCTGGGCGGCGCACACGTCCGGCCGTTCGGCGATGTGCACCGGCATGCCGGTCGCGTGCCGCAGCATCTGGTCGAAGCCGGGCAGCAGCGCGCTGCCGCCGACCATCATGATCCCGCGGTCGGCGAGGTCGGCCACCAGGTCGGGCGGGCAGTTGCGCAGCACCCGGCCGATGCCGTCCAGTACGGCGGTCAGCGGGGTCTCGATCGCGTCCCGTACGGCGGCGGTGTCGACCTGGACGGACCGGGCGAGGCCGGTGGCCACGTCCCGCCCGTGGATCTCGGTGGAGGCCGGGCCCTGCGGGGTGAGGCCGTTGCCGGAGAGGGCGAGCTGCAGCGGCCGTACCGACTGGCTGGGCAGCATCAGCTCGTGCTCGTGACGCAGGTGCTGCACGATCGCGTGGTCCACGGCCTCGCCGCCCACCGGGATCCGCTCGGCGGTCACGATCGACCCGAGGGAGAGCACGGCCACCTGGGTCGCCGCCGCCCCGCACACCATGATCATGGTCGCCTCGGGCCGCTCGACGGGCAGCCCGCACCCCACGGCCGCGGCGATGAGCGTGTCGACGAGCTCCACGCGGCGCGCCCCGAGCCCGACGAGCGTCTCGATCGCGGCACGCTGGGCCAGCGGGTCGGCGTCGTGCGGGATGCAGGCGGCGGCCCGCAGCCGGGGCTTGCGGCGCAGGGCGCGGCGGACCTTGTCGCCGAGCAGGTGGCGCAGCATGCGCTGCGCCATCTCGATGTCGACGACCGTGCCGCCGGACACGGGCCTGACGACGCGGATGTAGTCGGGCGTACGGCCCGTCATCCTCTCCGCGAACTCGCCGACCGCGATCAGCGCGCCGGTACGGGTGTTCACGGCGGCGGCGGACGGCTGGTCGACGACGAGCCCGGCCCCCTTCACGTACACCCGCGTCCTCGCCGCACCCAGGTCTACGGCGAAGTGGCAGCGGCGCAGCTGCTCCAGGCTGGCGGTCATGGCAGGTCCTCCCGAGAGCACAGACCGTGAGCCGCCGGGTGGCGGCCTCATAGGCATCGTGCGGGGGCGGGGCAGGGGGCGCGTCTTGTGGTGGGCCGGGTGGGGTGCCGCTGAACGGGCGATGTGTCACAGGGAGCGGGCGGCCTCCAGTACCGGCGCGAGGGACGGGACGGTGATCTCGCAGCCGGCCTCGCGCAGACTCTGGTCGACGGTCGGGTTGCGGGCCAGGCCGATGAAGCGCAGTCCGACCTGCTGGGCGGCGGTGAGTTCGGCGACCGTGGAGCCGATCAGCACGCCCGTGGGAGCGGGTACGTCGGGGGAGCGCAGGGCGCGCAGCAGACAGTCGGGGTGCGGCATCAGCAGGCTGAGATCGTCGCTGCGGCCGTGGACGCCGGCCAGGGGGAGACGGTACGGCTCCAGGTAGCGGTGCACGGCCTGTTCGCAGACGTCCGTGACCACCAGGACCCGACGGTCGGCGGTGTGCAGTGCTCGCACCAGGGCGACGGAGTTGTGGGTCGTGGGCGCGTCCGGGACGGCCCGCAGTTCGATCTCGTCGAGGCGCCGGCGCAGGGTCGGTCCGAGGCGGTCGTGCGCGAAGGCGCGCAGCACGTCCAGGGGATGGACGAAGACCTCCCGTCCGGGGCCGTCGGCGGTGGGCAAGGGGTGCCGTCCCGCCAGTGCGTCCTCGGGGTCGCGGTGCTCGGCGACGACGGAGAGCAGGTCGAGCGCGGCCTCGCGGGCGGTCTGCGCCGAGTACAGACGGGTCACGGGACCGTCGAAACCGAGCAGCACGGTCTCGGCCTCGCCGAGGACGTCGGACAACGGGCGCCGCGCGGGCACCGCCCGCCCCGGCACGGGCAACGGCGCCCCCTCCGGCACCAGGTGCACCGAGAACGACACCGACAGCCCCGGCACCGGCCACGACGACGTGCGCAGCCCCGAGTTCACCGACCGCTGGGCCGCGCCCGCCCGGCGCAGTGGGTGACGCCGGGTGATCCGGCCGGCCGCGGTGAGCAGGTGCTCGAGCAGTACCTCGGAGACCCGCGGAACCTCGCCGTGCACGAACGCGACCGGGTCCTCCACCCGCCAGAACAGCTCCACGGCCGCGTGAAAGGCGCCCTTGCCGGAGCTGGGCAGGGACACCTGGTGGAAGGCCTGCTGGGTGGTGAGGTCGACCTCGTAGTACGTCGTCGCCCGCGGCGGCCCGGAGCCGTGCGGACGGGCCGGGTTGAGGAGCGTGAGCGGCCCCTCGGGCTGGGTGTGGACGATGGCGGTGCGGCCGGGGGCGGGGATGCCGAGGCTGTGCAGGTCGTGGGTGATCAGTGGGCCGTGCACCAGGTCGCGGTCGTCGGTCCGGGGCTGTGACGGGGCGAGCGGGCAGTACCAGGCGAGGGGCGGGGTGTCCGGTGCGGTGCTGCCGTACAGCGGCTGGAAGCGCTGGGTGCCGAGCGCGGCGGAGCTGGCCGCGAACTCCTCGTACAGGGCGGGCGGGACGACGACCTGGAGGTCGGAGGGGGTGCGGTCCTGGAGACTCTCCAACTCGGGCGGCAGGCCGGGCCGGTCCCAGAACGTCACCTGGAGACGCGGCGGGTCGGCCAGCCTCGCGAAGGCCTCGGGGAGCCCGCGCAGGACGGCCACGAGGAGGGGGAGCAGGTAGGCGTCGGGGTCGGCGAGCACGGCATAGCCGTTGTCGCGGACGCGCACCTCGTGCTGATGGGGGGCGAGGGTGCCGCGGGACAGGAACTCGTGCACCGCGTACTCGAGGGAGATACGGGCCTCGGGGAGGCCGCTCAGGTCGTCGGCCTCGAAGAGGATCGCGGAGCGCCGGGTGACCGTGGTCCTGTCCTCCAACTCCGCGAGTTCACGGGTGAGTTCGTCGCGGAGGGCGCGGAGGCGGGTGCGGGCGGCCCGGGCGGCGGGGCCGGGGACGCCGTCGAGGGGGTCGCCGTAGAAGAGGTCCAGGGCCTGGCGGAGTTGGGTGCGTCGGAGGTCGGGGGACTGGTCGGGGTCGCGGTGGCTGAGCTTTTCCAAGAGGTCCACGTCGATGTGGTGGTCCGCCGCGTGCAGCGCGTAGCCGCCGGAGAGGATGACGAGCGTGCAGGGGTCGACGAGCCGCCATACCTGCGCGGCCAGGTCGTCGATGATGCGCGCCGCCTCACCCGGCGCGGGCGGATCGTCCCACATGCCCTGGGCCAGCTCGGCGTAGGTCAGGCGCCGGCCGTGCCTGAGGAGCAGCATGCAGAGCAGGGTCTGGACATCGGGTGAGGGCGAGGCCACGGGGGAGTCCTGGTGGCTGATCCGCAGCTCGCCCAGCAGGGTGAACCGGCCCGACTCGGTGGGTTCGACGTTCGCGAATTCCTCGACCGCGATGCGGGTGGGTTCGCTCAGGTCGCCGCCGGCGATCCGGTCCAGCAGCCCCCGGTGCTCCGGTGGCGCCTTCGGTACCCGCCGGGCCAGGTCCTGGAGCATCCGGTCGAATTCTCGGTAGTCCGCGTCCGGGTTCTTGTCCAGGGATTCCTCGCCGAGAGCGAACCGGCAGATCAGGACGGCGCCCTCCGGCCGCAGCAGCAGCCCCAGCAGGCCGCGCTGCCCGCGCACCAGGCCACGTGCGTGCAGGGCCGCCAGCCCCGCCCCTCCCTGACGGGCCAGGCGCGCGAACATCGTGAAGGACAGCGGGTGACCGCCCTCCTCGGTCACCTCGCGCACGGTCACTCCATCCACGAACTCCGCGACCAGGTAAGGCTTTTCTCCGTCCACCCCGAAGTCGAGCACCCGCACCACGTACGGACTGTCGACCTCGGCCAGCGCGGCAGCCTCCCTGAGGAACCGTTCCCGATACCGCTCCGCCTGCTCCGGATACAGGTGTACGACCACCCGCTCCTCGGTCCGCACATCCACGGCCTCCCACATCCGCTGACCCGGGCCGCGCTCCCCGACGATCCGGTAACGCCCTCCGACCAGCCGCTCCGCCCCACCCCCGCCCAGCCGCCGTACCGTCTCCTCGCTCACCGTCGCGAACACCGACCCCGCGCCGCCGGACGCCCCGCCCGTCTCCGCCCGGAACTCGCCCGCCGCCAGCCCCGCCCGCTCGTCGATCAGCCCGCCCACCTGCGCCAGGAACTCGCGCGTCCGCCCCCGGGCGGTCCGCGGCAGCGACCGCAGGAGCAAGTCCCGTACACCCGGACGGAATTCATACCTCCCCGCCGGTCCGGGGACGGCCTGGAGCATGCCGCTGAGGATCACCTCGGCCAGGTGCTGCGGGCGTGGATCGCGGTCCACGGTGCGCTGGACGAGGCGCATCACCGGCACGGAGGGGACCGCCAGTGCGAGGTGGCCGGCGAGGCGGAAGGCCTCCGGGGAGGCGGTGGCGCGGAAGCGCAGCACCAAATCCTCCGGGCCCAACTCGGCTATGTCGGGGGCCTGTTCGGCAGGTGGCCGCGGAACGACCGGCAGCCAGGCCGCCGCTCCCGGCATCCGGCTGCCGCCCGGGTCGGCCAACAGCGCGGCCCAGTTGGCGAGCCAGGGCGCGCCGGGCTCCAGTACGGGGAGGGGGACGGCCGTGGCGGGTGGCGGTGGGGTCTCCGGGTCGTACGGCAGGAAGGTGAGCGCGGCGGACGGGGCCGCCGCGGCCGGAGGTGTCAGCAGGCCCGGTTCGGCGGGCAGTGCGGTGCCGGCCCACAGGTGTTCGGGGAGCGGCTGGACCACGGCCACCGGCATGCGGGCCGCCCAGTGACGCAGCGTGCCGTACCAGCGCGCGCCCGTCTCGCCCGGGCGCCACTGCGGGCCCATGCAGTCGCTGACGACCAGGGTGACCGTGCGGCCGTCGTCGAGGGCCGGGACCTGGCGGGCCCGGCCGTCGGGGCCGGCCGGGTGCAGGGTGACCGTGCGGAAGATGCCGGACTGGGCGAGGACGGTGTGCAGTTCGCGGACCAGGGGGCGCCACACGGGCATCGTGGGACCGGTGTCGTGCACGAGGTTGAGGCGCAGCCAGCGGTCGGGGGCGGGACGCAGTACGGGCACCCACACCGCGGGGTGTGCGCCCAGCCGGGCGATCCGGTCGGCCGTCGCCCGCTCGTCCAGGACGCGGGCGCGCGGTGACGGCACCTTGCGCTTGAGGGGACGCAGGGCCCGCTGCAACGCGAGGGGGCGGTGCAGCATCGGGGGTGCGGGGGCGAGGAAGCGGGTGCCGCCGCCGCTGTTCGGGCCGGGGACGCGGGGTGCCGGGGTGGGCAGGAGCAGGGGGACCCGGGCGTCGTGGTGCGGGGCGGGTGCCTGGTCCGGCGGGCGTGGGCGGTCGGCCTCGGGGCGGGGCGGTACCGCGACGGGGGCGTCCGGCGCGGGGGACGCGGTCCGGGGCTCCCGGCCCGCGGACGCCGCCGCCCCCTCCTCCGTACGCTCCAACTGCCCGGCCAGCCACAGCAGTTCCGCCAGCTCGCGCGGAGTCGGCCCGTCGGCCTCCGCCGCGGCCGCCAGGACCGCGGAGAGCCGGGCGACGGGCGAGGCGGAAGCGTCATCGGATCCCGTGCTCGAACCCGCCCGCTCAGATGCCATCGCCGTCCGCCGCCGCGCTCAGGTACGGCATCAGCTGCTCGGCCAGCTCGTCGCGGGAGGCGGCGTCGAGGCCGGCGACGCCGGTGAGGTAGATCGCGTTCAGGAGCTGGTCGGTGGCCAGCTCGCCGCTGCCCGCGCGCTCCAGGAAACGGGTGATCAGGGGCTCGGCCTCGCCGTCCGGGCTGCCGAGATGGGCGCGGACGATGTCGGTGAGGCGGCCCCGGTCGGGGCGGCGCAGCTTGAGACGGACGCAGCGGCGCAGGAAGGCGGGCGGGAACTCGCGCTCGCCGTTGCTGGTCAGGACGACGAAGGGGAAGGCGCGGCAGCGGACCAGGCCGCGGGTGATCGCCACCGGACCGTCCGTGCCGTCGGCGAGGACCTCGGCGCGGCCGTCGTCGGCCAAGTGGCGGGCCGCGCGGACGAGTTCGGGGATCTCGTACTGGCCCTCCTCGAGGACGTTGAGCAGGTCGTTCGGCAGGTCGAGGTCGCTCTTGTCGATCTCGTCGACGAGCAGGGCGCGCGGGCGCCCGTAGGGGAGCAGGGCGGTGCCGAGGGGGCCGAGGCGCAGGTGGTCCTCCACGCCGCCCCGGCCACCGCGGTCGCCTCCCGGGCCGGGCCGGGAGGCGTACAGCCGGGACAGCGGGTCGTACTGGTAGAGGCCGTCGGCGAGGGTGCTGCGGCTGGTGATGTTCCAGCGCAGGACCGGTCCGAGACGCAGTTCGCGGGCGACCGCGTACGCCAGGGAGGACTTGCCGGTGCCGGGCGGCCCGGTGACCAGCAGCGGGCGGCGCAGACAGAGCGCGGCGTTGACGAGCTGGACGGTCTCCGGCGAGGCGACGTACGTCTTCGCGCGGTGCATGCGGTCCGGGGAGACGGCGGCCTCGTCCTCCTCCTCGGCGGGCGGTGGCAGCGCGGGACCGCCGTCGAAGGCCCGCCACGGGGGCGGGGCGGGCAGCTCGTCGATGCCGTCGTGCGGCTCGCTCTTGCCGGTGTAGACGGACCAGTGCGCCATGAGGTGGTCTCCGGGCTCCTTCTTGCTGGGGTTCGTGCCGGGGGTGGGGTCACGCCACGGGTGAGCGGACGTGCGCGGTGGTGTCGTGCGGGTCGGTGAAGCAGCGCGGGTCGTCCCACAGCAGCTGGATGTCGCGGGCCCAGTGGCCCTCCTCCGCGTCGGCCTCCTCGCGCAGGGCCAGGATGTGCCGGGGGAGTTCGGCGGGCGGTACGTGGGCGACGTGGGCGTCGAGTTCGTCGAGGAAGGACTTGCCGGTGCAGGGGGCGGTCGTGTCTCCGCAGTCCGTTTCCTGGTCGGCCCGGCCGGCGCCGCAGCCGCTGCGCGACCAGACGATCACCGGGGCCGGAGCGGTGAGCGAGGTGTCGAAGTGCGGGCGGGTGCGGGCCGCGGCCGGCGCGGTGGCGAAGCCGGCCAGACAGGCGTCGGGCTTGCGCAGCCGCAACCGGAGCCGGCCGGGCTCCTCGGGGCCGGAGCACTCGACGCGGTGCACCCGCGCGCCCGGGGAGGAGTCGAGGCGGTTCCAGGCGCGGGTCAGGACGTGCCGGGTGCTGGTCTTGCGGCGGGCGTGGTCGGTGACGACGAGCGGGTAGAGGCAGCCGAGCGGAGTGGCGTCGTCGGGGGCGCTCTCCCAGCGGTCCACCGGCCAGTCCAGCCAGTCCCGGGGCAGCGCGAACGCGATCAACTCGTCGGCGCCCGGCGTGAGATGGCGGAACGCCGCCTCGATCCGGTCCTGCACGAAGGCGCGCAGCCGGTTCTGCGGAACCGTTCCCGAGTCGACCGGGTGGCGGTGCCCTCCGCTGTACGCGGACACCTCCACGCGCACCAGGTCGTCACCGGCGCCGCTGTGCGCCAGCTCGACGAGGATCGGCGACCAGTCGGGCGCCGCTTCCGGCTCGGCGGGCGCGGGCGCCCGGAACAGGGCGTGCAGCCGCGCCTCCAGGTGGTCGGCGAACCGGGTGACCGTGCCGGCGGCGCCGGGCCCGTCGAGTTCGCACAGCACGAACAGCGCCGCCGACCACAGCGAGGCGAAGCCCTCCTCGGGCGGCGGCGGGTCGAACCGGTCGGCGGCCGCGGTGTAGAGCCGTACCGGATCGCACTCCAGGCCTGTGCGGACCGCCCGCTCCACCAGCGCGCGCAGCCGCGCCCGGTCGGCGCTCGCATGGTCCGAGGTGGGCACCAGGCCCTCCAGGTCGGGCCAGTACCGGACCATGACCTCGGTGGGCATCATCCGCCCGTTGCGCACATCCGGGGCGCCCTCCGCCGTGACCATGCCGACGACCTCGCCGGTGTCGACGAGCGTGACCGCCGAGCCGCTGAACCCGGGGGCGAGCGGCTGGCCGCCCTGCTGCCAGGCCTCCAGCTGGATCCACTCCCGGTTGATCAACTGCGGTGCGGTGATGCGGTATTCGGCGAGGGTGCCCTCGTCGAAGCCGACCGGGAACCCGTACACGACCAGCTTGCGGGGCGCCGTCACGCCGTGTGCCGTGTCGACGGGCGCCAGCGCGGCCGGCACGATCGGCATGTCCCGCTCCAGCTCCAGGACCGCGAGGTCCCCCGGGTCGGTGTCACCGCCCGCCCAGCCGCCGTGGGCGACGACACGGGCCGGGACGGCGGGGGAGCCGGGACGTTCCGTGAACGTCACGGCCAGCCCCGCGTCCGCCCGCTTCACCACATGGGCGCAGGTCAGCACCTTGTTCGGGGACACGAGGAAGCCTGCTCCGGCCACCTCGCCCCCGCACTCGATCCGGGCGTGCCATTCGGCGCTGTTCATGACGGCGTGCTGGGCTCCGGGACGGACGCGGACGGGGGTACGTCGGCCTCTGTGGCCGCCCCCGGTGACCAGGTCAGCTTCACCACCAGGTGGCCCTCCGCCGTCCCCTTCGCGATGATCGCGCCGGTCTCCGCGGACAGCTTCACCCCGAACTCGATCTCGATCCCGTCGGGCCGCAGCGAGCCGTCACGGAAGACGCGGAGCGCCGAGGAGGCGGCGGCACGCACTCCTTCCAGGGCGCCCTCGAAGGTGCGGGCCGCCTGGACGGTGCCGTCCCCGCGGGACACCAGCCGGGAGCCGGACCGCTCCTCGAAGGCCTCGACCGACACCACGGCCCCGTCGGCGGTCTCGAACTCCACTAAGCGTTCCATGGTGCCCCCGTCGTCCCGTCAAGCGTTCTCGCACGCTCCAGCACTGCTCTCACACCGCTCTCGCAGCACTGAGCATCTCTATTGTTACGGACGGTACTTGAGGTTGTCGCGTGGGGCATGCCGGACCAGTCCCAGTTCGGCCAAGTCCTGCGGCCGGATCCGCAGGTGGTCCGCCGTCGCCTCGACCTCCTCGGCCGACCGCTTCAGGATCGCCGCCGCCTGCTCGGGTGCGATCACCGAGAAGTAACTGTCCGGCGTGGCCCAGGTGTTGCCGGGTGCCGCCAGGGCCAGCGCGCCGCCCGAGCCGCCCTCGCCGATCAGCAGCGTGGTGACGGGGGTGCGGGCGGCGGCCACGGTGAGGAACAGGTCCGCGATCGCGGCGCCCGCGCCCTGGCGTTCGGCCTCGGCGTCGTTGGCCGCGCCGGGGGTGTCCACCAGGGAGAGGACCGGGATGCCGAGGCGGTCCGCGAGGCGGATCAGACGGGCGGCGGTGCGGTAGCCGGCGGGGCGGGTCGCCGTGCCGGTCTGGGCGGCGTACGCGACCGTACGGCCCTCGTGCTCGCCGAAGCCGCACAGCATGCCGTCGGGGTCGGTGCCGCCGCAGCGGTCGCCGTTGATGGGGAGACGGTGCGTGAAGTAGGCGTCCAAGTAGCGTTCGGCGCGCGGACGTCGGGGAGAACGGGCACGCCGCACCGCGTCCCCTCCCGTGGCCGGCAGGTCGGTGGCGCCGAGAGGCGGCGGCACCGGCGCCTGCTGTGCCGGCGACGTCAGCAGCCGCAGCCACCGGCCCAGCGTCCCGCGCAGTTCCTCCGGTGGTACGACCGCGTCGGCCGCGCCCGCCGCCACCTGCGCCTCGGCCGTGTACGCCGCCGGGTCCGCGTCCGGCGGCCGGACCCGGGAACCCGCGAAGCCGACCTGAGCGCCGGGCAGGGCGAGGATCACGTCGGCGCCCGCGCCCAGCGTGGCCCAGCCGCCGCCGGTGGTCGGGTCCCGCAGGACCGCGACCTGCGGCAGCCCCGCCTCCCGCGTGAGTGCCGACTGCCGGGCCACGCGCTGGAGTTGGGTCAGCGCGAGCATGCCCTCCTGCATGCGGCTGCCGCCGGTGGCGATCAGCGGCACGACCGGGAGCCGGTGTTCGCGGGCATGGGTGTACGCCGCCTCCAGCCGGTCCCCGGTGCGCTCGCCGAGCGAACCGCCCAGGAAGCCGAACTCGAACGCGATCAGCACCGCCCGCGTGCCCTCCACCCGCGCGGTGCCGCAGACCACGGACTCCTGCTCGCCGGTGCGTTCGGCGGCGCGGGCGCGCGAGGCGTCGTAGCCCTGCCAGCCGATCGGGCCGTCCGGCTTGGATTCCCTTGCCGGGTACGGGAGTTCGGTGAAGGTGGAATCGTCGGTGACCGCGGCGACGGTCTCGCGTGCGGTCGGGCGGTCAGTCACGGGTCAGCGCCCGCTTCATGATCTTCCCCATGTCGTTGCGGGGGAGGGAGGCCAGGTGGTGGACCACCCGGGGACGCTTGTGCGGGGCGAGACGGTTCGCCACGTGATCCGCCAACTCCGCCACGGTGGGCGGAGATTCGGGATCGGCCGGGACGATCCACGCCACGATCCGCTCGCCCAGGTCGGCATCCGGCTCGCCGGTGACAGCGGCCTCCCGCACCCCCGGGTGTTCGAGGAGCGCGTTCTCGATCTCGCCCGCCCCGATCTTGTAACCCCCGCTCTTAATCAGGTCGGTGGCCTTGCGGCCGACGATGCGCACATAGCCGTCCGGGTCGCGCACCGCCATGTCCCCGGTGCGGAACCAGCCGTCGGCGGTGAAGGCGGCTGTGGCGTCCGGCCGGTTGAGGTACTCGGTGAACAGGTTGGGCCCGCGCACCTGGATCTCGCCCACGGTCTCGCTGTCGTACGACGTGATCGGCGACCCGTCCTCCTCCACGAGCCGCAGCTCGACTCCCGGCAGCGGCACGCCGACCGTGCCCGCGCGCGGCTCGCCGTCCGCCCGCACGCTCGTGTTCATCAGCGTCTCGGTCATGCCGTACCGCTCGATCACGCGGCGGCCGGTCGCGGCCGCGATGCGCTCGTGGTCGTGCACCGGCAGGGCGGCCGAACCGGAGACGAGCAGCCGGGCGCGGCCCAGCGCCTTCGCCAGCTCCGGGTCGTCGGGCAGGGTCTGGGCGATCCGGTGGTACATCGTCGGCACGCCGAACAGCATGGTCGCGCCGGCGTTCAGCTCGCGGGCCACGCCCTCCGTGGTGAACCGGCCCAGGTGGCGGACCGATCCGCCGCGCCGCAGCGGGCCCAGGATGCCCAGGACCAGGCCGTGGACGTGGAACAGGGGCAGCCCGTGCACGAGCACGTCGTCGCCGGTCCACTGCCAGGCGTCGGCGAGGGCGTCCAGGGTGGCGGCGACGGCCCGGCGGGGGATGACGGCGCCCTTGGGCGGGCCGGTGGTGCCGGAGGTGTAGACGACGAGGGCGGGGGCGTCGTCCACGGAGGCCTCGCCGTGGGGGACGGGTCCGGTGGCCCGCACGTCGACGTCGATGCGGGCCAGATCCCGCAGGGGAGGCGGGAGTTCGTCGCCGGGTGCGGCGAGGACCAGGGTGGGTGCGCTGTCGGCCAGGATGTGCCCGAGCTCCTTCTCCCCGGACTTCGGGTTGAGCGGCACGGCGGCGATCGAGGCCTCCAGCGCCGCCACCACCGCCACGGCCGTCTCAAGTGCCGGGGTCGCCCAGACGGCCACCCGGCCCGCCCCGCCGATCCGCGCCGCGAGGGCACCGGAGGCGGCGCCGAGCTCGCCGTACGTGAGGGACCGGTCGCCGAACCGGAGAGCGGGCCGGTCGGTGCGGCCGTCGGTCCGGCCCTCGGTCAGGGCCGGGAAGAGAGAGGACACGCGTCGTACTCCTTAACTGTTCACTGTCACTGCCTGCTGCCGTCTGTCCGTCCTACCCCCAGCCCGGCACGACCAGCACCAGCCACGCCACCGCGGGGACCACCGCCACCACGATCCCTCCGTAGATCATCAACTGCCGGAAGAAACGCTCGCGGTCGACGTCCGGCGCCGCGGCCAGCACCAGCGCGCCGTTCGTCGAGAACGGACTCACGTCCACCACCGTCGCCGACACCGCCAGCGCCGCCACCATGCCGATCGCCCCGATCTCGCCCTGCGCGAGGAACGGCACGGCGAGCGGGATCAGTGCGCCCATGATCCCCACGGAGGAGGCGAAGGCCGACACGATCGCGCCGATGTAGCAGAGCAGTACGGCGGCCAGCAGCGGGACGCCGATGCCGCTGACGCCCTCGCCGGCCCAGGTGATGGTGCCCATCTCGTCCAGGACACCGACGTACGTCAGGACACCGCAGATCAGCAGCACCGTCGACCAGGCGATCTGTCCGACCGCCTTGCGGCTGTCCTCCGGCCAGGCGGTGCTCAGGAGGACGGCGAGGGTGATCGCGGTCAGACCGGCGTCGAGGTCGAAGGCGAGGACGGCGACGACGAGGGCGACCAGGGCGGTGAGGGTGGCGATCCGGGCGGGGTTGAGGCGGGTGGTGTCCAGGGTGTCCGGCTGGGTTTCGACGAGGGTGGCGGTGCCGGAAGGGCTGGTGCTGGTGCTGGTGCTGGTGCCGGCGTCAGCTGTTGTACGGCGGGCACCCCCACCGCCCTCCGGCATCTCGCCCGCGCCGGAGCCGCCGTCCGGCGCGACCGCCCCCCGCGCCCACAGTTTCAGCCCGCCGAACAGGACGAACACGATCCCCGCGATGATCACGTTGGCGATCAGCGACGCGAGGAAGAGGGCGATCTCGTTGCCCGGGAGCTTCTCGCGCTCGACGATGCCGTTGACGATCGTGCCGTAGATGCTGATCGGCGAGAAGCCGCCGCCCTGGGCACCGTGCACGACCATCGCGCCCATCAGCAGCGGGCTGATCCCGTAGCGGGAGGCGAAGCTCAGCGCGATCGGCGCGACGATCGCCACCGCGGCCGGGCTGACCGCGCCGATCGCGGTGAGCGCGGCGGTGATCGCGAACATCACCCAGGGGATCAGCGCCACGCGCCCCCGGACGAGCCGGATGGACGCGTGCACCAGCCAGTCGGTCGTGCCGTTGGCCCGCGCGATGGCGAAGAGGTAGGTGACGCCGACGAGCACGACGAACAGGTCGCCGGGAAATCCGGCGAAGATGCCGTCCGCGTCGAGGTCGGCGACGAGCTCGCCGACCGCGAAGGCGGCGGCGAAGGCGAGCGCGCCCATGTTGACGGAACGGGTGGTGGCGATGACGAACACCACGACGAGGACGAGGATCGAGATGAGTTCGGGGGACATACGGGCTCCCGTCTTTGGGTCCCGGAGCGGTTGCGTGGGTACTTCGGGGGAGGGCGAGCGAGTGGTCGAGTGGCTGAGCCACTTAGGTCGGTTGGCTGGTTAGCGTGGGCGCGCGGCGGAGCCTCGTCAAGGGGTCGCGCAGAAATTGGCTCAGCCACTCGGCCACCCAAAGGCCCGGTGTTACGCTCCCGACGAGAGGGGGAGTCCATGACCGAGCACGTGACGGACGCCTTGCGCCCCATGACGAAACAGCGCCTGTACGAGCAGGTGCTCGACCGGCTGCGCCAGTACGTCGCCGAGGGCGGCCTCAAGGCCGGCGACCGCCTCCCGCCCGAGCGTGACCTGGCCCAGCGGCTGGGTGTCAGCCGGGCCTCGGTCAAGCAGGCGATCGTGGTCCTGGAGGTCCAGGGCCTGGTGGAGGCACGGCACGGCGGCGGGACGTACCTGGTCCGCGACAGCCTGGACGTCGAACCCGTCGAGAGGATGGTCGAGCGCCGAAGGCGCCTCCCGGACGTCCTGGACGCCCGCGAGGCCCTGGAGACGAAGCTCGCCGAACTGGCCGCCGAGCGCGGCACGGAGGACGACCTCGCGGCGATGCGGGCGGCACTCGCCCACATGGCCCAGGAGATCGAGGCGGGCGGTCACGGCATCGAGGGTGACCGGCTCTTCCACGCGGCGGTCACCGCGGCCGCCCACAGCAGCCTCCTCGCCGAGTTCATGCGCTCCATCGCCGACCAGATCGCCGAGAGCCGCACCGAGTCCCTGCGCCAACCGCACCGCCCGCACCGCTCCCTGACCCAGCATCAGGCGATCCTCGACGCCATCGCCGCCGGACAGCCGAAGCAGGCGGCCGCCGCGATGCGCCGCCATGTGCGTACGGTCGCGAAGGTCCGCCTGCTCGACTGGGAGCCGGACGAGGAGCGGTAGGGCCTGGGGCGGTCAGGTCAACGCTTCCAGTAGCCCGAAGGTCAGTTCGTCCACCGGGCGGAGGCTGTCGGTGGACTCCTGGCTGAACGTGTTCACCAGCATCACCACCGCCGTCCCGCTCCGTCTGTCGAACGCCGCGCAGGTGCTGAATCCGCCGGTGCCGCCGTTGTGCCAGGTCATGGTGCGGCCGTCGGGGAGCGTGCTGAGGTGCCAGCCGAGGCCGACGCGCAGGGTCCGGTCGACGGTGAAGCGGGGGCGCTGGGTCAGCTCGATCGCGTCGCGAAACGGTGAGCGGTCCGGGCGTAGGTGTGCGCCGAGGAAGCGGAGCATGTCGTCGGCGGTGCTGTACACGGACGTGCCCGCGCCGGTGAGGACGTGGTCGTGCCAGTCGGGGACGGCGTCTCCGGCGAGATGGCCGGTGGCCTTGCGCGGGGCCATGTCCGGTCGCAGGGTCGTCGTCGTGTCGCGCAGGCGCAGCGGGGCCGCCACGTCGCGCCACAGCATCGCGTCCACGTCGTCGAAGGCCAGCGCCTGGGCGAGCAGGCCGAACCCGAGGTTCGCGTAGAGGTAGGTGCTGCCCGGCTCGGTGTTCAGGGACGTCTCGGCCAGGCCGGCGGCCAGGTCGTCCAGTGTGTAGTGCGCGTAGGGGTCGTACGGGTCCGCCTCCGCGAGGAGGTTGGGCGGCAGGGAGGGCAGGCCGGAGGTATGGGTCGCCAGGTCGGCCAGGGTGATCCGCCGAGGGCCCTTGCGGGGGACCGGGAAGCCCGGGGGCAGGGCCAGTGGTGTGTCGAGGCGGACCCTCCCCCCGCTCACGGCGCGCGCGAGAGCCGTGGCGGTGAGTGTCTTGCCGATCGAGCCGAGCTGGAAGACCGTCCTGCCGTCCGGGGCCCTGCCGACCTGGGACGCGCCCGCCACGTGTTGGTGTGCGCCGCGGATGACTCCGCAGGCGACGCTCGGGCTGCCGGCGGCCAGCGCACGGTCCAGGTAGGGCCGCACCCGAGCGGCCAGGTCGTTCCCGGCCGCCGTGGCGTGTCCGGGTAACTGCGATATCCCGGCCGCGGCCGTCGCCGCGCCCAGGAAACTCCGTCGGTTCATGAACTACTCCTGCGTCGTCGTCGGGTTCGGTGCCGGCACCACCGCGGACAACAGCACGAGCAGCGGGACCACTTTGCCCGCGGGCACCTGGTAGTGGCCACGCCCCTCGGCCTGGAGCCAGCCGGTGGCGGTGAGCTGCTTGAGGTGGTGGTAGAGCTGCCCGGTGGTGTTCAGCCCGGCCGTCTCCTGCAACTCGGCCGCGGAGCGGGTGCCACGGAGCACCGCGCGCAGCAGGGTGAGCCGCACCGGGTGCCCCAGGGCGGCGTACGGCGCGGCGTGGTCCGCCCAGTCCGCTTCGAGCAGTCCCGCCGTCGCCGCACTCTGCTGCCATGCGTAGTGCTCGCCTGTGGGCAGGTCCACGACGCCGGTGAAGAGGACCTCACCGTCCCCGGTGAGCCGCTCGCGCAGCCCCTCGAGCGCCCAGAACACCTCGCTCTGCGGCGCCCGCGGTCTCGACTCCAGCCGCGCCACCCGTTCTTCGAGCGCGGCGACTCGCTCCTGCAAGGAGTCATCGGCCATGTTCCGACGTTACGTTATTCCGGAATAACGGAGCAACCCTTCAGGCCGTCGCCGTCTCCACCACGTCCGCCACCACACAGCTCACGTTGTCCGGCCCGCCGGCCGTGTTCGCCTCGGCGACCAGGGTGCGTACGGCCTCGTCCGGGGCCGGGGCGGCGCCGAGGAGGGTGCGGATGCGGTCGTCGGGGACGACGGTGGACAGGCCGTCGGAGCACAGGAGGTAGCGGTCGCCGGGGCGGGCGTCGTGCAGGCGGAGGTCCGGGGTCGCGGGGGCGGCGGAGGGCAGGGCCTTGAGGAGCAGGGAGCGTTGGGGGTGGGCGGTGGCCTCCTCGGGCGTGAGGCGCCCCTCGTCGATCAGCGACTGGACCATCGTGTGGTCGTCGGTGATGCGGAACAGGCCGCCGTCGCGCAGCAGATACGCGCGCGAGTCGCCGATGTGGACCAGGGCGAGGCGGGAGCCCGTCCACAGCAGGGCGGTCAGTGTGGTGCCCATGTCCTCCGCGCCCCGGGTGACGTCCTGGACCGCCTCCGTGGCGCTGCGTACCGCGTCCTCCAGGAGGTTGAGGACGTTGCCCGCCGGCACCTCCTCCGTGTCCAGGAACCGCAGCGCCTCCACGGCGGCGCTGCTCGCGGGCGCGCCCGCCGGGCCGAAGCCGTCCGCGACCGCGAGCAGCCGGGTGCCGGCGTACGCCGTGTCCTGGTTCTCGGGGCGGACCCGCCCCCGGTCCGAGTGGGCGAAGTAGCGCAGTTCCAGCATGGTGGTGTCCTTCCTCGGTTCCACTGTCAGTTGGTCCACGAGGAACGCGGCGAGATCCCGCCGCACGGCCGTCTCCGCCTCGACCCGCGCCCAGTAGGCACGGATCTCCCCGGCGGCGGCCTCGGAGTCGAGGGCGTACGTATCGCACACCTCACGGATCCGGGCCAGCGGCATCCCGAGCCGCCGCAGCCACGCCACCAGCCGCGCCTGCTCCAGCTGGTCGACCGCGTAGTACCGGTAACCCGTGTCGGGGTCGACCCGCGCCGGACGCAGCAGCTCCAGCTCGTCGTACAGCCGCAGCGCCTTGGGCGACAGCCGGGAGGCCTTCGCGAACGTGCCGATCGTCAGCAGGCCGTCGTCCATGGGCACCCCCGGATTCCTTCGTTCCTCGCCACCGATGCTGCGGCTTCACCGAAGGGGAAGGTCAAACGGGTTGCCGCGGTTGCGTGGGCGGCGGTTAGCCTGCCTGGTCGAGCCGTACGAGAGTCGAGCAGTACGAGAATGGAGCCCGCCGTGCCCCGAGTCGCCCTCGTCACCTACGATCCCCGGCCGGAGCCCAGCAGGGACGACGACCTGCCCGTGCTGCGGGACGCGCTGCGCGCGGCCGGGGCCGAGGCGGACGTCGTGTTCTGGGACGACGCCGGTGTCGACTGGGGCGCCTACGACCTCGCCGTCATCCGGTCCACCTGGGACTACAGCTGGCGGGCAGCCGAGTTCGTGGCGTGGGCGGAGCGCTGCGCCAAGGTCACGCGGCTGGCGAATCCGGCGGACGTGGTGCGGTGGAACACCGACAAGCGGTACCTCGGGGATCTGGCGGCGGCCGGGGTGCCCGTCGTCCCCACCCGGTACCTCGCGCCGGGTGACGCCGCCGACCTCCCCGACGACCACGAGTACGTCGTCAAGCCCACCTCCGGCGCCGGGGCCCGTTATGCCGCGCGCTACACGCCCGAGCAGCACGAGACGGCCGTACGACACCTCGCGCGCATGCACGAGGAGGGGCTCACCGCGATGGTGCAGCCGTACATGAAGGGCATAGACGCCGGTGGTGAGCGGGCGTTGCAGTTCTTCGGCGGGCGGCTGCTGCACGCCAGCCGCAAGCGGGCCGTTCTCGCCCCCGGTACGGCCTTCGACGCCGCCAAGGTCGCGCATCCCGGCCTGGAGCCCTGGACGCCGACCCCGGCCGAACTGTCCGTCGCCGAGCGCGCCCTGGCCGTCGTACCGGACGAGCACGAGGTGCTGTACGCCCGGGTCGACCTGGTGGACGGGGAAGACGGGGAGGACGGCGAGCCGCGGGTGATGGAGCTGGAGCTGGTGGAGCCGAATCTGTTCCTGTTCCTGCACCCGGAGTCGGTGCCCGCCGTCGTGGCGGCGATCCTGGCGGCGGCTCGCTGATCAGGCCGGGACGTCGTCCCTCGTGGCCAGTGCCGCCGCGGCCAGCTCGTGCCCGCGGCGCAGTCCCTCCTCGGGGCCGCGGCCTTCCAGCAGCGCCGCCGACAGGTAGCCCGCGGCGAAGGCGTCGCCGGCGCCGACCCGTTCGACGACCCGGGACGGGGGCGTGGGGACGAAGGTCTCCTCGCCGTCCTCGGTGTACGCCGTCGCTCCGTGCCCGGCGTCCTTGACCACGACGACGCGGGCGGGCCGGAGCAGGTCCCGTACGTCCGCCGCCTTGCCGGTGCCCCACAGGGTCTCGGCCTCGTCCCGGCCGACGAAGACGACGTCGGCGCCGCGGGCCAGCCGGAGCAGCACCCGCGCCGCGTCGGCGGGCCGGTGCCGCCACAGGGCGGGGCGGTGGTTGACGTCGAAGGAGATGAGCGGGCCCGGGGCGGTCCTTCCCGTGATCAGTACGTCCATCAGGGCGGCGCAGCTGTCCGACAGGGCCGGCGTGATGCCGGACAGGTGCAGCAGCCGGGCCTCGCGGAGCAGGGGGAGTCGGGCCAGGGAGGGGCTCATGCCCGACGCCGCCGAGCCGCGGCGGTAGTAGTAGGTGCGGGTCACGTCCGGGGCCGGGTCCTTGAAGTACACGCCGGTGGGGCGCTCGGGGTCGGTCTCCACGGCCAGGACGTCGACGCCGCGGGCCGTGAGGTCGTCCAGCACGCGGCGGCCGAGCGGGTCGGCGCCGACGCGGCCCATCCAGGCGACGCGGTGCCCGAGGGCGGCCAGCGAGCAGGCCACGTTGGACTCCGCGCCGCCCACGGTCAGCGCGAGGGTGCGCTGACGGGCGAGCGGCCCGGCGTCCGGCGGGCTGAGCACGGCCATGGTCTCGCCGAGGCACACGACGTCCGGGCCGGTGCCGCTCACGTGTCCAGGACCCGGTGCAGGAACTGCTGCGTGCGGAGTTCCGCCGGGTTGCCGAAGACCTGCGCCGGCGGGCCCTGTTCGAGGACGACCCCGCCGTCCATGAACACGACCCGGTCCGCGGTGTCCTTCGCGAAGCGCATCTCGTGGGTGACCACGACCATGGTCATGCCGTCCTCGGCGAGCGAGCGCATGACGCCGGTGACCTCGCCGACCAGCTCCGGGTCGAGCGCGGAGGTCGGCTCGTCGAAGAACATGATCGCCGGGTCCATGGCGAGGGCGCGGGCGATGGCGACCCGCTGCTGCTGGCCGCCGGAGAGCTGCGCCGGGTAGGAGTCGGCCTTCTCGGCGAGCCCGACCCGGGCCAGTGCGGCGCGTCCGCGCTCCTCGGCCTCGGCCCGCGACAGCTTCCTGACCTTGAGCAGGGCGAGGGTGACGTTGCCGAGCGCGGTCTTGTGCGGGAAGAGGTTGAACTGCTGGAAGACCATGCCCACTTGGCCGAAGATCTCCGGGGCGCGCTTGCGGTCGTGCAGCGGTACGCCGTTGACCCACACGTCACCGTCGTCCGCCCGCTCCAGGTCGCACATGATCCGCAGCAGGGTGCTCTTGCCGGAGCCGCTGGCGCCGATGAGGACGACGACCTCGCCCGGCTCGACGTCGATGTCGACGCCCTTGAGGACCTCCAGCGCGCCGAACCGCTTGTGCACGCCGGACAGGGAGATACGGGCGACCGTCTTCTCCACGGTCGTGGTGTCGGTGGTCGTCATGCGATGACAGCCTTTCGTTCCATCCGTCGCACGACGAGCGACAGCGGGTAGCAGATGACGAAGTACAGGGCGGCCACGGCGAGATAGGTGGTGGCCGGATCGCCCGCGCGGTCGATGACCGCCTGGCCCTGGCGCACGAGTTCGACGTAGCCGATGACGACGGCGATCGAGGTGTCCTTGACCAGGGAGAGGTACTGGCCCACCAGCGGCGGCAGCACGATCGCCCGGGTCTGCGGCAGGATCACGGTGGTGAAGGTCTGCGTCCGGCTGAGACCGAGGACCCGCGCGGCCTCCCACTGCCCCCGGGGCACGGCCTCGATGCCGGCCCGGAAGATCTCCGCGATGTACGCGCCCTGGTACAGGGTCAGCGCGAGCAGGGCCGCGCCGAAGACGGTGATGCCCGCGAGGTTCAGATAGGCCGCGCCGAAGTAGAGGAACAGCATCTGGATCAGCAGCGGGGTGCCGCGGAAGACCTCCAGATAGACCCGGGCGAGCTGGGCCACCAGGGGGATGCGGCTGGTGCGTACGGCCGCGACGAGGAGCCCGGTGAGCGTGCCGGTGGCGATGGCCGCGAGGGACAGCAGGACCGTGGCCCACAACCCGTCGGTGAACAGCTGACGGTTCGACCAGATGACCGACCAGTCCATCACGCCGCCTCCTTACGGACGTTGGGGACGGAGCGGGCGGGCAGCAGCCGTCGTACGGCGTCCAGCGGGCGCGGTCGTGCGGCCACGGCCAGTGGCGGTTTGAACGCCACTCGGCCGATCAGCCCGGCCGCGAGGACCACCAGGTTGGTGAGGACGAGGTAGAGCACCGCGGCGATGCCGAAGACCTGGACGGTCAGCAGGGTGCGGGAGTTGATGACCATCGACGTGCCGGTGAGTTCGGGCACCGAGATGGCGGACAGCAGCGACGAGCCCAGGATGATCTGTACGAGCTGGTTCACCACCGCCGGGTAGACGTTGCGCAGTGCCTGCGGGAGCACCACGTGCGCGAAGGCGCGGGCGGGGCTCAGGGCGAGGACGCGTGCCGCCTCGCGCTGGCCGGACGGGACGGCCTGGATGCCGGCCCGGAAGATCTCCGTCAGATACGCGCCCACGTTGACGCCGAGCGCGAGGACGCCCGCCTGGACGGGGCTCAGCCGGACACCGGCGGACGGCAGGGCGAAGTACGCGACGAACATCTGCAGCAGCACGGGGGTGTTGCGGATGACCTCGACGTACACGGCGGCCGGTGCGCGCAGCACGGCGTACCGGGATCTGCGGGCCAGGGCGCCGCCCAGGCCGAGGGCGAAGGCCAGCGCGAAGGCGGCGAGCGAGAGTCTCAGCGACAGCCAGGCCGCGCTCAGGTAGGTGGGCCAGTCCTGGAGGGCGTAGGACCAGTCGGTGAGCATGGGGGCTCCTCCACACGTTCACGGGGGGCGACGATCCGTCATTCGAGGGGCCGCCGCCCGCCGGAACTCAGTAGGACGGGGTGAGCGGGAAGACGCGGTCGACGCCGAACCACTTCTTGTAGAGGGCGGCCGACTCACCGGAGGTGTTGAACTCCCTGAGCCAGGTGTTCACCCACTGGAGCCAGGTGGAGTCGCCCAGCTGGACGCCGATGCCGTTGTACTCCAGCGGGACCACGGAGTCCTTGGTGACCTTGAGCGAAGGGTCCTGCTTCGCCTGGAAGTTGAGGAAGTTGGAGTCCTCGACCATGGCGTCGGCCTGGCCCTGCTTGACCGCGAGGACGGCGGCGGAGGAGGTGTCGTACTCCTGGATCCTGGCCGCGGGGTTGCCGGCCTTCACCGCGTCGCCGTTGGTGGAGCCCTTGGTGACGGCGACCGTCTTGCCGCTCAGGTCCTTGATCGTGGCGATGCCGCTGGACTTCTTCACCAGCAGGACCTCGCCCGCGACGATGTACGGGTCGCTGAAGGCGACCTGCTTGGCGCGCTCGGCGGTGGTGGTGAAGTTGCAGACCACCGCGTCGACCTTCTTGGTCTGCAGGTTGGGGATGCGGTTGGCGGAGGTCGTGTCGACGACCTTGACCTTGACGCCGAGCGCCTTGGCCATCGCGCCGGCGACGTCCACGTCGAAGCCCTGCGGCTTGTTGTCCTTGCTGAGCGAGCCGAACGGCGGGAACGTCAGACAGCTGGCGACGTTCAGCGTGCCGCGCTTGATGACCGTCTGGAGCGTCGAGGACTGGGCGGAGGAGGCGCTGGTACCGGAGGCGGAGCTGCAGGCGGTGAGGAGGGCGGCGCCGGTCACACCGGTGCACATCAGCATCAGGGGGCGGTTACGGTGACGAAGTCGCATCGCGGGATCCCTTCGGGGAGAGGTTGTTCTGCAATGCAAAACTTCGTTTCGCAGAACGTTGCGCCGAAGCTAGCCCCGGGCGTTCGCGACCGTCAATGGGGGATTTCAATATGTAACACGGAGTTTTGCTATGCAGCACGATAGGATGCGGACGTGACTGACGCACCCGACACGCCTCCGGCCCGCCGCAACGCCTCCTCCTCGCTGCGGCGCGCGCTCGGCATCCTGATGTACCTGGCCGAGGACAGGGGCCATCCGCACGGCGTCACCCTGACCGACCTCGCCGAGGGACTCGGGATGAGCAAGAGCACCGTGCTGCGCCTCGTCGCGCCGCTGCGGGACGTGCGGCTGGTCGACCAGGACCCCGAGTCGGGCCGCTACCGCCTGGGCCCGCAGAACGCGCTGCTCGGCCAGGCCTATCTGGAGCGGCGCGACACCCGGCAGATCACCTCGCCGGTGCTGCACCGGCTCGCCGAGGACAGCGGCGAGACCGTCCACCTCGTGACCTTCGACCCCCCGGAGATCGTCTACATCGACAAGGTCGAGAGCACCCAGGCGGTTCGTATGCACTCCCGGATCGGCAGCCGCCAGCCCGCCTACTGCACCGCCACCGGCAAGGTCTTCCTCGCCCACAGCGCCGACGACGTCGTCGACAAGGTGATCGCCGCCGGGCTGCCCGCCCGCACCCCGGCCACCCTCACCTCGCCCGAGCGGCTGCGCGAGGAGCTCGCGCTCATCCGGCAGCGCGGCTACGCCGTCGACGACGTGGAGAACGAACTCGACATCCGCTGCGTGGCCGCCCCGGTCCACGACCACAAGGGCGATGTCACCACGGCCGTGAGCGTCTCCGGCCCGGCCGCCCGCGTCACCCGCGACCGCGTCCCGGAACTCGGCGCCCTCCTCGTCGCCGCCACCGGCGCCATCACGGAGAGCCTCGGGGGAGTGGCCCCGGGCGTCGAGGACCTGGCCTAACCTCCGTCAGCGGCCCGGTCGTTGACCGCCACCCGCTGCAACAGCCCCCAGGTGAACTCGGCGGCACACTCCCACCGCCCGCCCTGACCGTCCGGTGCCGTGAAGGCCAGCCCCCATCGCGTCGGCGCCGACCCCTGGAGCGGCCGGGCCGGGGCGAAGGCGCGGGCCGCCTCGTCGACCGTGCAGGACCAGGGGGTGAGGTCGTCGAGGGTCCGCAGCGCGGGTGCCTCGGCTTCCGGGGCGCGGATCAGCCACTCGTTCCAGACGCCGCCGTTCGGGGCGAGAAGCACCTCGAAGCGCAGGTCGGGCCAGAGGGGGACGGGCCAGAGGCGGGCCTCGCACTCCAGGTCGCCGACCTTGCGGGTGAGCACCGATTCCGGCTCGCCGAGGATCGAGCGGTACCGGGAGGCGGCGGACCGGGAGCGCGGGGAGCGGACCATCGCCTGCCAGCGTCGGTTGGCCTCCCTCATGTCCGTGAGGGAGACGCCGAGGCGGTGGCGGGCCTCCTCCACCAGGTCGGGGTTGTGGTCGGCCATGCGGCGCAGCAGCACCAGCTGGAAGTCGAGCGGGGTGAAGGGACTAGCGGCGGGCTTTCCGGAGGGCATGCGAACCATCGTCCCCCACCTGAGGGGACCCCGGTCGACGCCCGTCCGGGAGGAACAGCACCGAGTTCACGTACCGGGGGCGCTTGCGGAACGGCAGGACCCGCCGCAGCAGGCCGTGCGCGACGACGTACGAGGCCACCGACTGATGGGCCTCCAGCGGGAACGCGGTCAGCGGCACCCAGTTGTCGCGGGGCAGCACCCAGCCGTCGTAGCCGAGCATGGCCAGATACGTCACCACCGGCGCGATCGGCTGGATACGGGATTCCAGCTCGACGAAGAGGGCCGGCCGGTCGCGGGCCAGCAGCCCCGTCGCCCCGCGCAGCACCGCCAGCTCGCTGCCGTCCACGTCGATCTTGATGAAGCCGACGTCCTTCAGGGCCAGTTCGTCCAGCGTGACGCAGGGTACCTCCAGCGCGCGGCCGTGGATGTCCCGGGCGGACCAGCGACGACACACCCCGGTCGCCCGCGTCGTCCGGCGGCAGCCACAGGCGGGCCGTGCCCGGGCGGTCCGCGGCGGCGGCCTGGACCACCCGGACGTTCGCCGGGGCCGCCGAGGTCAGCAGCCGTGCCAGATGGGGAACCGGCTCGACGGTCACCACCCGGCTCGCCCGTTCGGACAGCCGCCGCGTCCAGGGGCCGTACCAGCCGCCGACGTCCACGGCCGTGCCGCAGCCCTGAGGGCACAGGTCGGAGAGCCGCGCCAGCTCCGGCTCGAACCGCGGGTACACGGCTCTGGCGGCGGCGGCGACCAGGCGGGTGGGCAGGTGCGGGGCCACTCGGGCCGCCCAGGTGCGCGCGGGGCCCGCCTGATGCCCGGAGTCCGTCATCTCGGGGCCCGTCATGAGGTCATCCCGGGGGTCTGGGGGGAACCCCCAGAAAGGCGCAGCAGAAGTTCCTCGTGTTCGTCGTCCGAGACCTGCTCCCCGGAGGCCGGCAGCAGTTGCGGGATGCCGTCGACGATCGGGTAACGCCGGTGCAGACGAGGGTTGTAGAGGGCCTCGGTCCGCGCCGGGCCGTCCGGTACGACGAGGTGCAGCGGACCCTTGTCGAGCGGGCACGCCAGGATCTTCAACAGTGGGTCGTCGGGTTTCACGGGGGAGTCAACTCCTTGGCACCGAGGGAGGGCTGGGGCGCCCGGTCGTGCTTCGGCATGCTCAGCAGCACGGCGACGGCGAGCACGATGCCCGCGAGGCGCAGCGCGAGTCTGAGCGGGTCCTGGGGCAGCGCCTCGCCGAACGAGAGCGTGCCGAGCACCGCCGTGTACAGGCAGGTCACCGTCGTACACACGGGCACGATCAGCGAGGCGCGGCAGCGTTGCAGCGCCGCCTGTGACATGACGAGACCGAACGCGCCGGTGAACAGCAGCAGATACGGATACGGGGAGCGGAGCACGTCGACCACGGCCCCGCCCAGGCCGCTCGCGGTCAGGTAGCCCGACATGCCCTTGATGGCGAGCGAGCTGACGCCGTACAGCAGGCCCACCGCCACGCCGTACTCGACGCCCGTGGTCGGGGCGCGGTGGCGGTGCCGGGTGCGGCGCTCGGCGGAGTTGTACAGCCAGACGCCCCCCGCCAGCGAGGGCACGCACACCAGCAGGATCAGCGGGTACGGCGCCTCCTCGCTGACCGTGTCGGAGCTCTCGCTCAGCGACAGGACGACCATGAGCAGCGCGGCGAGGATCGCGCCCAGCGCGTACCGCTCGCGCCCGGTGGTCTCCTCGCCCAGCAGCCGGGCGGACAGCAGCACGAGCAGCACCAGGCCGGAGACGAAGATGCCCTGGGCGGCGGCGATCGGCAGCGTCCGGTACACGGCGAGCTGCGCGCCGAAACCGGCGGCGAGCGAGAGCGACCCCCCGATCCACAGCGGGCTGCGCAGCACGAGCCCCAGCAGCCGGGCCGGCTGCCGGATGCTGATCTCGGGCAGGGTGGCCAACGCCCTTTTCTCCAGGACGAATCCGGTGCTGTACAGGACGTTCGCCAGCAGCGCCGCGGCCACTCCCCACCACATCGCCTACGTCCTTCGGGCGTGGAGGAGGAGGATCGACGCGAGGGACGGTCTGGCACAGGCCAGCCGGTCCAGCGGCCGCAGCGGACGCGGTACGCCGTGGAAGGGAGCGCCTTCGACCCGTACGACCTCGAAGCCGGCCGCGCCGACGAACTCCCGCAGCGCGCGGGCGGTGTAGAGACGCAGGTGGCCGACGACCTCCGTGCCCGGCCGGCCGTGGATCGCCCGCAGGCTGACCTCGGAGAACACGGGCTGCACGCCGGCCAGCAGCAGGGCGCGGTTGTACCAGGCGGCCAGGTTCGGGGTGGACAGCATGAGGTGGCCTCCCGGGCGCAGGACGCGGCGGATCTCGTCGAGCGCGGCGTCCGGGTCGACGAGGTGCTCGATCACCTCGCTGAACAGGACGGCGTCCGCGGAACCGGTGCCGAACGGCAGGCCCTCGCCGGTGAGTTCGCCGCGGATCGCGTACGTCAGGTGGGCGCGGGCACGCTTCAGGGCGTCCTGGGACCAGTCGACGCCGACGATGCGGTGGCCCTTGAGGAGGGGGGCTGCGGTGGCCGCGGCGGTGCCGTCGCCGCAGCCGATGTCGAGGATCGTGTGCGCCTTCCCGGTGCCGAGGGCGGCTGCCAGCATGCGGGCCTGGCGCAGGGACCGGGAGGCGCCGGAGGCGACGGGTACGGCGGGATCCTCGTAGAAGTCCCGGAGTTCCTTGGGGAGTTGCGCGGTGGTGGTCATGCGCCGGCCTCCGTGGTGTGCAGGTAGTGCTCGAAGAGGTCCCGCAGATGGGCTCCGTCGCCGTGGCCGAGCAGGGATCGCGACCAGCGCAGGGCGAGGTGGAGGCGGCCCGCGGTGGAGGCGGTGGTGACGGTGAGGCCGCGGGGCATCCGGGCCGGCGCGGAGAACCACACGGCGTGCGCGCGGCCGGCCTCCTCGCCGAAGTCCAGGGGATACGGGATCCGGCCGATGTTGCTGAGCAGGGTCGTCGACGTCCACGGTGCGGCGGCCCTGCGCAGCCCCCTGGTGAGCGCGGCCCGCCACGCCACGGGGGTGACCGGGGCGGTCAGGAGGGAGGCGCCGTGGCCCAGTTGGGGGCGGGGGAGGGACTTGAGGGCACGGGTACGGGTCGCCGTGCGGCGCAGGAGGTCGGGCATCGGGGGGTGGTCCAACTCGTGCGGAGCGAACGGGACTTCGACGAGGCGGGTGCCGTTGCCTATGGGCATGGAGGTGTCGCGGGGGCGGTCGTCCACGGGCATGGTGATGCGGAGCGGGCGGGGGCGGGCGCCGTGTTCCCTGTTCCAGTGGGCGATGGTGAGCGCCGTGGTGACCATGAGCTGGTCGTTCACCGTGTAGGGCGAACCCTTGGGGCGGTGGGGGAGGGGGAGCTCGGTGACGAGGAGGCCGTTGCCGGGGGAGGGCTCGGGGGCGCCGGGGGCCACGCGGGCGGGTTTGGACCAGTTGGAGGGGGTGTCCGGGGGGCCCTGCGGGGGGTCGGGCGTGCGGACGGGTGGTGCGGCGGGGGCGTTGTCCTTGCCACCGTAGAGCTCCGCGGCGGTGGCGAGGACGCGGAGGCAGGCGGGGCCGTCGAGGGCGGTGTGGTTGATGGTGAGGAACAGCACCGTGCCAGGGGGGCGCGGGCCGGGGCTGCTGCCGGGCGGTGAGGGCGCTTGCCCGCGCTCGCGGGGTGCCTCCCCCACGCTCGGCTCCGCTCGAGCGGGGGGACCCCCACCGCCCACCCGTGCCGCCCCAGCGGCAGCGCCTGCCTGCATGCTGCTCGCCGAGGCCGGGGCAGGCGCCTGCCCGGCAGCGAGAATGCCCTCGGCTGTGGCGGCTGTGGCTGTCCGGGGGGCGCCGCCTGTCGCTGCCGGGAAGGGCGCCGACGCGGCGGCACGACTGCCCGCGGCTCCGGCGGATACGCCGACCCCATCGGTCGCCTCGCTGCCTTCGACCGGCCCCGCCCCCTCCACCACCTCCAGCCGCACCGGTGGCGAAGCCGAAAGTGACGGTGCCTCCACCAGGGCCCGGGTCCGCGCGTCCCGCAGGGCGTCCCTGCCCGGTGCCGGGAAGCTGACCACCTCCACGTCCGGTTCGGCCGTCAGTTCCCATTCGTAGCGGCGTCGGTACCACCGACCCGGCGCTTCCCGCATGAGGATGCGCGGGTGCCGGTGCAGGGCCTCCGTGAAGGCCTTCCGCAGGCGTACGGGGTCCAGCCGGCCGGGCAGGTGCACCTCGATGTGGACCGTCTCCGGCTCCTCCTCCTGGAGGCAGTGCCGGGCCACCTCGTCCACCACCGGGAACGGGATGCGCAGCGGTGTGCTGGTCATGCGGGCTCGCTCCTCCCCTTGGTCACTTCCACCGGCGGCAGTTGCTGCGTCGGCGCCTCGGACGCCACGGCCACAGGCGTCTCAGGCCGCTCCCACACACTCACCAGTCCCGCGAACAACCCGATCAACGCCAGCAGTTGGGCGGCAGGCCCGAACGCCCCCTCCTCCGCGCCCACCGGATTCCCGGCCCCCACGGCCGCCGCGATCCCGGCCCCCGCGAGGGCCACGAACGCGATCGGTACGAGGAGCGCGTGCCGTCGGTACGCGAGGAGCGCCAGCGCCGGGACCAGCAGCGCGAACCACCCGGCGATCACCGCGCCGACCAGCGTCAGCGCCACCGCGCCGAGCCACACGCCGGGCGCGGGCGGCAGCGGCTGCGGATCGTCCGGGTTGGGGGACCGGCGCCGCCAGAGCACGAGGCCCGCGAGCCCGACGATCGCCACCCCGCTGCCGATCAGCCCGGCGTCGTAGGTCGTCGAGGGCTCGTACGACAGCTTCACCGTGCCGCCGGCCCCCGCCGGGATCCGCCAGCCCTGCTGCCAGCCGTCCAGCCGTACCGGCGACAGTTCCCTGCCGTTCAGCGTGGCCTTCCAGCCGTCGTTGAAGTTCTCGTAGGTCGTGAAGTAGGACGCCGCGCCCGAGCCGACCGTGACCGCGCGCTGGTCGCCCAGCCAGTCCCGTATCCGCAGGTCACGGGCGACCGGCGTGGGTGCCGTGACCGTGCCGCGGGTCAGTGTCACGTCGGTCAGGGTGAGCGGTCCCGCGTCGCCGCCCTCGACCCGGTGCGAGCCCGCCGTCAGCTCCAACTCGCTGTCGGACCGGCCGGACTGACACAGGGTCACGTCCACGGGCCGGCGCTCGGTCAGGTCCCGTACCGTCCCCTTCACGCTGGTCTGGTACAGCTTCCCGTCCACCGCCAGGTCCGGTCCGGACCCGCACGGCAGCGAGAAGGTCCGTGAAGCCGCCGGCTGGGGCGTGCGGTAACGGTCGAGGGCCGGGATGTACGCCTCGGTGAGGCCGACCGGCAGTTGCAGGTCCTCGTCGGCGACCGGGTTGTGCAGGATCATCGGGGCCGTCTCGGTGATGGTGATGTCGAGGCGGTCCGTGGTGATCGGCGGGAAGCGGACCCAGCCGTTCTCGTCGACGCCGGCGATCACCGCGCCGTCGGGGGAGCTGATGTCCACCTCGGTGGGCCGGGCGGACAGGCCGCCCGCGCCGGGCAGGACGAGCTCGCCGACCGGCTGCTTGTCGGGCCAGCGCAGATGGATCGTGGGACGGTCGCCCGCGATCCACGCCGTCGTCAGATCGCCGTCGGTGAGGTTCCGCGCCGACAGGCCGGCGCCGAGCGCGGCCGTGGAGTCGGCGGTCGCCGTGATGCGGCCGGCCTGGTCGGGCGCGATCTCGTACAGCATCCGGTCGAATTCCTCGCCGGTGACCGGGACCGCGCTCGCCTTGACGTCGTACGTCCCCGCCGTCGCCGTCGAGAAGCGGCGGTGCAGGCCCGCCTCCGTGCCCGTCGGGGAGAACCCGGCCGGGTCGGCGGTGCGGTGCAGGGAGATGACCTCGGCGGAGGCGGCCGCGGTCTCGGCCTTCGCGGCGTCGGTGGGGAGCCGGAGCAGGCGGGTCACCTGGACGTCCGGCAGGTCGATCTCGGTGAAGCCCGCGCCCGCGAGCCCGGCCCGCCGGGCCACCGAGTCGGTGATCGTCAGTTTCATCCAGTCCGTCGCGCCCTTGGGCGCCTTGACGCTCTGCGTCGAGCCGTCCGGGCGGAGGAAGCTGGTCACCGACCCCTTCTCCGTCTCCACCCGCACCCGCGTCGGCGCCGACCGCACGCTCTCCTGCGGCAACGGCGTGACCTTGAACGACGACGGCATGTCGTAGTTCTCCGTGAAGCCGATCCGCAGCCACTGCCCGTTCGGCGAACCCACCACGCCCTCCGTCCACGCCGTGTCCGGGTTGCCGTCGAAGGCGTTCACCGGGTCGAACTGCGGGAGATGGAAGAGCCAGTTGCCGTACGAGGACGCCGTGACCTCGCGGGCGCCGCGCAGTTCGGCGACCGTCTGGTGGTCCTGGCCGGTGGTCGGCAGAATCTGATGCGGCTTGTCACCGGCGTCCTGGGCGGCGCCGGACGCGTTGCGTTCGTCGCGGGTGTACGTGTACGAGGTGTTCGCGTTGACCAGGCCGAAGCGGGTGTCCGCGCGGCGCAGCCCGTCGCCGACCACCTGGAGCGGCGGGGTGCCGAGCCCGGGATGGTTGTCGCCGGTCAGGACGGTCGCCCGGCCCCGCAGCTCGGTCGCCAGCGGCAGCAGCGACTCCGGGCCGCCGGAGACCACGGCCGTGTCGGCGACCGGTGTCAGCCCGGCCTGCCCGGGCCGTTGCACGTCCTCGCTCGCCGGACGGTAGATCTCCACCGCCCGCTGCCTCGGGTACAGGCCCTCCACCTGGAGCGGGGTGTCGGGCTGGATCTTGCCGCCGGTCATGAGCGGGCCGAGGCCCGTCACCCGCTGGTACCCGGACTGCTCCAGGGCCCGCTTCACCGTCGAGGTCGGCACGTTGCCGATCTGGTCGGGGTCGAGGTCGTTGCGGACGACGACGTAATAGACGCCCGCCCGGCTCAAGTAGTCGGCCAGGCCCGGGACTTCACTGCCCGTCAGCAGCGCCTCCTCCACCGCGTCCATGGCGCGCCGGTTGCCGGGGGTGCCGAAGGGGACGTAATCCCGTTGTGCCCAGCGGGACTCGGCGAGCACGTCGAGGGGCTGGTCGATGGGGGAGCCCCAGGTGTAGATGCCGTGCGCGGTCGCCGGGACGACCAGGGCACGCGAGTCGGGGGAGTACTTCTCCAGCCAGTCGGCCGTGGACTGCCAGTACTTGGGGAGCTCCTGGAAGGACCCCGGCTGGAGGATCGAGCCGTTGAGGTACGGCCACAGCAGACCCGGCAGGATCAGCACGGCCGCGATCAGCGGGGCGAAACGGCGGCCCCGCACCTGACGGGCGCCGCGCGGCTCGGCCGCCACGCCCACCAGATGGGCGAGGCCCAGCACCAGCGCGAGGGCCAGACCCACCTGGAACTTGTAGATGTTGCGGAAGGGCGCGAGGCCGCCGTTCAGCCAGTCCTGCACGGCCCCGTGGAAGGGGGTGCCGAACGGGCCGCCGTACCCGGCGAGCAGGACGAGTACGGCCGTCAGCGCGGTCAGCACCAGCCAGCGCCGCTCCGGCAGGTCCCGCCGGGCCAGCCCCGCGAGCCCCAGCCCGGCCGCGAACGCCGAGCAGAGGATCACCACGACCGAGGACGCGACCGTCCAGCCCGCCGGCAACCAGGCGTCCACCAGGTGCAGATAGGCGACCCAGTTGCCGGCGCCGCGCAGCGCCTCGGTCGCCGACATGGTCTCGGTCGTGGTCTGCGAACTCTCCACGTACGGAAGGAAGTTCTCGCCGTAGGTGCCGAGCAGCAGCAGCGGGATCCACCACCAGGCCGTCGCCAGGATCATGCCGGGCGTCCACCAGGCGATCAGCTTGCGCTGCCTCGGGCCGGGCGGGCGGGAGAGGAGGTAGAGGCCGACCGGGAGCAGGGCTGCCAGGGTCGAGGCCGCGTTGACGCCGCCCATGAAGGGGATGATCAACGCCGAGCGTAGGGCGGCGATCCGGGCGCTGTAGCGCTCGTCGGCGAGCGGGAGCAGGACCCAGGGCAGGAACGCGCCGGGCAGCGCGGCGGCCGACGTGGAGCCGACGACGATCGTGAACACCGGCCACAGCGCGTACGCCACGGCGGCGAGCAGCCGGGAGGCGCCGCTGCCGATGCGCAGCCGTTCGGCCAGCCGCAGCGCACCCCAGAAGGCGACCGACACGACCAGCGACAGCCACAGCCGTTCCACCAGCCACACCGGCAGCTGCACGGCGTGGCCGAGCCAGTAGAACGGCAGCATCGGCCACACATAGCCGACGTACTGGTCCTGGATCCCGCCGAACGAGCCCTGGTCGTGCCACAACTGGCCGAGGTCGGCGAGGAAGCGGCCCGGGTCGGTGGTGACGCCGAGCTTGGTGTCGAAGGTCTGGCGGCCCGGCTGCACCGCCAGGAACAGCACGAACACCACGGCCCAGAACCCCAGCAGCCAGCGTCGCGACCTCGGGCCCTCGGGAGGGCGCGACATGATCGCGGTGGTGGGAACGGCTGCCGGGGGAGGAGCCTGGACCGTGGACGTCGTCATGGTGGACACCGCCGGAGGATGAGGAGGAGGTTCCAGGTGGCGACCTCGCGGATCCCGGGAGCTCTGACCACGGTCTCCGCGAGGAACGGCCAGTAGCGGGAGCGCGCCGAGACGATCCTGACGTCGTCACGGGCGCGCACCTGCCGCAGGGTCGGGCCGATGTGCACGGCGAACAGGTTCTCGCCGAGGGTGTGCTTGGCGGCCCTTCCGGTACGGCGCCGGTAGCGGGCGCGGGCCCGCTCGGCACCCAGGTAGTGCCAGGGCGCCCACTCATGGCCGCCCCACGGGGACAGCCAGTTGGTGAACGACACATAGATCAGCCCGTCGGGGCGGGTCACCCGCACCAGCTCGCTGATGAAGGTCTGCGGGTCGGCCACGTGCTCAAGGACGTTGGACGAAAAAGTGACATCGGCGACCCCGTCGTACAGGGGCAGCAGATAGCCGTCGGCGATCACGGTCCCCTCGGGCGGCTTCTCGCCCAGCTCCCGTACGTCCGGTTCGAAGAGGTGGGCCTGGGCGCCACGTCTGCGGAACTCCTCGGTGAAGTGGCCGCTGCCACCGCCGACGTCCACGACCGTACGGCCGGCGACCGGACCGTCGTAGGCCTCCACCTGGTCGACGGCGTCCCGGGCGAGCAACGAGTAGCAGGACTCCGGGTCCTCCTGCTCGTGCAGGAAGGCCCGGAAGAGGGCGAGGGAGCGCCGAAAAGAGGGGTCCTTCATACTCGGGTGCCGCGCGGCACCCCGAAAGGGGCGCGGGGCTGTGACATCTGCGGCTCCGCCGCGTGGGCGCGACCAGCCACGCACGGCGAACACCCGTGAGACGGCCTTTCTGCCACGGCGCACAGGCGTCACCGCACCCATCCCCGCACCGCCTCCGCGGCCACGGCCCGGAACTGCCTCACCGTCCGGTCCCAGCGGTAGCTCGCCGCGCGGTCGCGTGCCGCCTTGCCCATCAGTTCCCGGCGGTGTCCCGACAGGGCCAACGTGCACCAGGCCGCCGCGAACGACGACTCGCCGTGGGCGAGGACGCCCGTCTCGCCGTCCACGACCGAGTCGCGCAGCCCCGGCACGTCGAAGGCGATCGACGGGGTCTGCCGGGCGGCGGCCTCCGTGACCACCAGGCCCCAGCCCTCCACCGCGGAGGGGTGCAGCAGCAGCCAGGCCTCGCACAGCAGACGGTGTTTCTCGGCTTCGGAGACATGCCCGGTGAACTCCACGCCGGGACCGGCGAGTTGCTCCAGGCGGTCCCGCTCCGGCCCGTCGCCGACGATCAGCAGCCGGCCGCCGGTGACCGGCCGCACCCGCTCCCACAGCCTCAGCAGCAGATCGATCCGTTTGTACTCGACGAGCCGGCCCACCGCGACGAACAGCGGGTCCGGGGAACGGTCGGCCCGGGGGCCGGGTTCCTCCACGCCGTTGTGCACGACCCGGATGCGGTCGCGTTCCACGCCGATCGCGCGCAGGGCGTGGGCCGTCGACGGGGAGACGGCGACCAGCAGATTCCGCTGCTGGGCACCGGACAGCGCCCAGTGTTCGAGTCTTCGGCCGATGCGCGCGGCCGGGGCCAGCGGCCCGCCGAAGCGCATCTTCCACAGGTCGGTGTGGACGTGGTTGACGAGGCACAGGGTGGGGCCGCGGTGCCAGAGGGGTGCCAGGTACGGCATGCCGTTGCAGACCTCGACCAGCAGGTCGCAGTCGCCGACCTGCCGGGCGAAGGCCGAGCGGGCGCGCAGGTAGTGGCCGAACTCGCCGCCCGCCGACACGACCCGGTAGTCCCGGTAGGAGGCGGGACCGCCGCACAACAGGGTCACCTCGTGACCCAGCCGGGTCAGACCGTCGGCGAGCCGGTCGACCAGCAGCTCGGAGCCGCCGGCGGCCGGGTTGTCCAGATCGCGATGGGCAAGGAAAACGATTCGGCGCGGCGGTGGGGGGAGCGCCGAAGAGTGCTGCGACACCCGCGGGAGCGGGGAGCGCAGCGCCGGTGGTACGTGCTGGGGCATGGGTGCTCCAACTCGTGTCAGGGTGCGGAACTCAGCGTGGGGGAAGAGGGTTTTCGGTTCCTGTGGGGGATCTGAGGGCCTCTTGCGAGGCGGGTGTGGACGGACTGTGTTCGGGGTGGGGTGGACAGTTTTCGCCCAGCCGTTCGCCACGGCTACTCACGGAAGTGACAATTTCCGGCTTTGTTGGAGCTGACGTCACGTCATATCGTGAGGGGGACCCTGGACGTATCGGGTGTTTCATCGGATTCGGGACGCCTGCGCCCCCGTACCACCAAAACGCCCCCCACGACCACCAGAACGAATCCGGCCACAGCAGCACCGATCGGCAACGTCACGCCCACCGTGCGCAGTTGCCCGCTGTCCTGCTTCGCCTGCCGCACCGCCTCCTTCTGCGTCGCGGTGGTGAAGGCGATCTTCCGGCTGTCCAGCAGGACCGCCGCGTCCTCGTCCGCGCCGGGTGCCCGCAGCGTCCGCTTCGGGCCCGTCTGCGCGTAGATCACGCGGCCGGTGGCCTGGTCGACGATCAGCTCGAAGCCGTGGTTGGAGTACCACTCCTCGGCCAGCACCTGCGGCCGGTCGGGCTGGTCGACGATCGCGCCCGGCACCAGCCGGCTGCCGACCTTCGTCGGCGGGACGGTTCCGGTGAACTTGTAACCCGTGTACCCCTGGACCTTCTCGGTACCCCGGTAGCTCAGCATGACCGTCCCGCCCAGGGTGTTGTCCCACCAGCGGTAGGAGCGCTTCTGCACGTCGAAGGGGAACTTCAGATAGGCCTCGCCCTCGATGTACGGGGTCTCCTTGCAGCAGTGCACCGGCTCGGTGGTCTTTCGGTCCATCACCCAGCGGTGCGGGACGAAGTCCAGCGCGTCGTGCGGATCGGCGGCCGGCAGCGACTTGTCCGTGTCGACCGTGGTCGTCACGTCCCACACTGCGTTGCCGCTGCGTTCGCTCTCCGCGACGTTGCCGCGCACCCGCTGGGTGACGGTGATCCGCTGGTCGGGCACGGTCTCGACGCGCTCGGTGTCGAAGACGCTGCCCGTGCCGCGGTAGACGGCGGTGGTGTCGATGTCGGTGGGGTTCACGGCGGCCCGCGGTTCCACGTACCAGGCCAACAGGGGTGCCAGCACCAGCAGAAACGTGCCGAGTCCCAGCAGAATCAAAGACAGAGGTGAGGCTGTACGGGGCATCCGGACACTCCTGAGGCGTGGGATGACGGAGTTCGGGCCGCTCCGGCCCTGTCGTCGGCTCCTGTCGTCCGCCCGGAGGGCGGGCCCCGCGGCGTCCGGTGCGTGCGACGGCAAGGTGGCGGAGGGAGTTGACGCGAAGCGTCGGTGAACTGCGACAACGCCGCAGATGCGCGTGCCGGACGCCGCGGGGCTGACGGGAGCGTGACGACAGGGCCCTTGGGCCGGGAACCGTAAGCCCCCCTTGACGGAGTGTCAATGCTTGTCGACACTGGGCCCGACAGGCAGGGCGGAACGCCGGGGTGGGACCTCCGGATCGTGCCGGACAGAGAGGCTGACCCTGCGATGTCCAGACTGCTTGCCGCCGCACTCGCCGTGGCGCTCGGTGCCGCCCTCGCCGTGGGCGCGGCCCTCGGCGTCGTCGCGCTCCTCGAAGCGACGCCCGACCAGCCCAACACCCCCTTGATCACGTACGAGCAAGCGGGCCAGGGGAGTTGACCCGTGACGTCCCGTCCGGCAACCCTCACCACTCGCTCGGCCTGGCACGACGTGCCCCGCCTCCAGGTCCGCCGGTTCGCGGCGATCGCCATGGCGGAGGCCCCCGCGCTCGCCGAGGAGATCCTGAGCGAGATCCGCCGCGAGTACCCGCATCTGCCCGAGGTCCTCGACGAGTCGGGCGAGCCGATGGCCCTGATCGGCATCCGCCGTGCCATCGAGGTCTTCGTCCAGCACCTGGAGCACTCCGACCACTCGGCGGGCCGCCCGACCGTACCGCCCGGCGTCTTCCAGGAGTTCGGCCGCGGCGAGGGCCTCGGCGGCCGCAGCCTCGACTCGCTCCAGGCGATCTACCGCATGGGCGTACGGCTGGCCTGGCGCCGTTTCGCCGAGATCGGCCAGCGCGTGGAGATCCCGCCGCCGGCGATGTACGAGCTGGTGGACGCGGGCTACGAGTACCTGGACGGACTGGTCGACCAGTCCGTACGGGGGTACGCCGAGGCGGCGGCACGGCAGGCCGGGGAGCGGCTCAGGCTCCAGCGCCGCCTGATGGAGCTGCTGCTGGCCGAACACCACCGCGGTGACCCCGCCGAGGCCCTCACCGAACGCGCCGCCCGCATCGGCTGGCCGCTGCCCGGGAAGGTCGCGGTGGGCGTACTGCTGCGCCCGGCGCGGGAGGCGGTGGCGCCGGCCGTGGGGCAGGGGGTGCTGCTCGACATGGAGTACGAGCAGCCCCGCATGGTCGTCCCGGAGCCGGACGCCGCCGGCCGCCCGGAACTGCTGCACCGGGCCCTGACCGGATGGGCCGGGGCGATCGGCCCGCCGGTCCCCCTGGCCGACGCGGCGAAGTCGCTGCGCTGGGCCGAGGCGGCCGTACGCCTGATGGAACGCGATCTGCTCCCGGCGGGCGGCGTCCTGTACTGCACCGAGCACACCGAGGCCCTCGTCCTCCTCCAGCCCGAGGAACTCATCGACGACCTCGCCCTGCGCTGCCTCGCCCCCCTGACCCACTGCGGCCCGACCCACCGCCGACGACTCGCCGAAACGTTACTGGCGTGGCTGGAGACCAGAGGTGGGGCACCGGAGGTCGCGGCACGGCTCGGCGTCCACCCGCAGACGGTCCGCTACCGGCTCCGTCAGATCCGCGAACTGTGGGGCGCCGGGATCGACGACCCGGACCGCCGCTTCGAGCTGGAACTGGTACTGCGGGCGCAGCGGCTGCGGGGGACCTTGGGGGAGCTGCGGGGGCGGCGCTGAGCAGCACGTCCGCGCGCGATCGGGGGCGTCCGATCACCCGCGCCCATTGCCCGGGCAAACGCATGTGACTAGCCTGTGTTCGTCATGCCGATCGTCTGTTGAAATTTCGAACACAGACTTCTTAGATACAAGGGAGGGGGCCGGTCATGGGACGTCTTGTACCTGCGGTGACCCGGGCTCTCGACATTCTTGAGCTCTTCCTCGACGGGGACGGGACGCTCTCCGCCCCCGACATAGTGCGCAGGCTCCAGCTGCCGCGCACCACCGTGCACGAACTGGTCACCACGCTCGCCGCCCGGGGGTACATCGTGCAGGTACCCGGCCAGCCCGGACGCTACCGGCTCGGGGTACGGCCGTACCAGCTGGGCAGCCGGTACGCCGAGCAGCTCGACCTCGCCGCCGAGGGCCAGCAGGTGGCCCGCTCGGTCGCCGAGACCTGCGACGAGACCGTGCACGTGGCGATCCTGGAGGGCACCGACGTCATCTACATCGCCAAGGTGGACTCCACGCACGCCGTGCGCATGGTCTCCGCGGCGGGCCGGCGCCTGCCCGCCCACTGCACCTCCGTCGGCAAGATGCTGCTGGCCTCCCTCCCCGAGCACGAGCTCAGCGCGCGGGTCCCGGACGACGCGGACCTCCTCGCGATGACACCCAACAGCATCACCGACCCGGACGCGCTGCGCGAGGCCCTCACCGCGATCCGGCAGCGCGGGATCGCGGTGGAGAGCCGTGAGTCCAACCCGGACGTCTCCTGCGTGGCCGCGCCGGTCCGCGACCGCACCGGCCGGGTCGTCGCCGCGCTGTCCATCTCGGTGCCGATGATCCGCTGGAGCGACGAGCGACGGATCGAGCTGGAGCAGCTCGCCGCGAAGGGCGCCGCCGAACTGTCCGAGCGGCTCGGCTACCGGAGCGTGGCATGACGGACGCGTACGAGGTGGCGGTCCGGGCGGAGGCGACCCTCGGCGAGGGCCCCACGTGGGACGCGGCGGGCGGCCGGCTCGTCTGGATCGACATCCTGGGCTCGCGGATCAACACGTACGACCCGGTCTCCGGCCGGCGTACGTCCCGCACCACCGAGCAGCACGTGGGCGCGGTCAAGCCGCGGGCGGGCGGCGGGTTCGTCCTCAACCTGCGCGACGGGGTGGGGCTGCTGGACCAGGACGACACCTTCCGCTGGCTGCACCACGACCCCGTCCCCGGCCGCCGCGCCAACGACGCCGCCGTCGCCCCCGACGGCTCCCTGTGGGCCGGCACCATGCGCTACGACGAGGCCGCGGGCGGCGGCACGCTCTCCCGTGTCACCGGTGACGGCACGGCCGAGGTCGTCCTCGACGACGTGGCGGTGAGCAACGGCACGGGGTGGAGTCCCGACGGGCGGCTGATGTACTACATCGACTCGCCGACCCGCCGTGTGGATGTCTTCGACGTCGACTCCGCGGACGGACGGCTCCTGAACAGGCGTCCGCTGGTGGAGATCGAGGAGGGCGCGGGCTTCCCCGACGGCCTCACGGTCGACGCCGACGGCTGTGTGTGGGTCGCGCTGTGGGACGGCGGGGCGGTACGCCGGTACACGCCGGACGGCGAGCTGGACCGCGTGATCGAACTGCCCACGCCGCGCGTGACGGCCTGCGCGTTCGGCGGCGCCGACCTGACCGACCTGTACATCACGACAGCCCGGGTCGGGTTGTCCGCGCCGCATCCGGTGGCGGGGTCGCTGCTGGTGGTGCGGGGCGCGGGGAAGGGACTGCGGCAGCCTGCGTTCGAGGGCTGAGGGGTGCCGGCGCGGGGCGGGGTGGGTCGCGCGGCCCGGCGCTGACGGGGTGCCGCGTCTCTTTGGGGTCGGGAGTCGCCGCGGCGGTACGACTGCCCGCAGGCCGGCGGCGTCGACTGTCCGCGGCACAGGGGCATCGATTGTCCGCGGGCCGGCGGGATGGTGGGCGCCGGGGGTGGGTCGCGCAGCCCGGCGCTTACGGGGTGCCGCGCCTCTTTGGGTCGGGAGCCGCCCCAGCGGCACGACTGCCCGCAGCTGGACGACTTCGGCTGTCCGTCGTGTCCGGCGGCTTTGGCTGTTCGGCGTCTCGGTGGGCCGATTGCCCGCGAGTCGACGGGCGTGTCACTCCAGCTCTGCCGCCTTTCGCTCCTCCGCGGTCAGTGGTGGTCCGTCCAGGGGTGGCTTGAGTGGGCCCAGGGTCGCTGCCAGCAGTACCGGCGGGGTCAGCAGGACCGCCGCGCCCCGTTCCAGGGACGTCACGTCGGTCACTCGGCGGGCGATGCGGCCGTTGCCCGTGGCCGTGTGCATGAGGCGGCCGACGTAGGCGGCCAGGAGGCGGTCCCTGAGGGTGGGGCCGGTTTCCGTGGCGCCGGGGTAGAAGACGTCCTGGCCTATGGCGAGGTCCCAGGCCGCGGCGGCGGGGCGGGCCACCGCCTTCTGGATACGGCGGGACAGTCCCGGCGTGCCCCAGCCCTGACGCCGGATCACGTTCCGCAGCAGCAGGGCGCTTTGGGCGCCGACCGCGAGGCCGTGGCCGTAGAGCGGGTTGAACGCGGCGAGGGCGTCGCCGAGGACGGTGAAGTTCTCGGGCCAGGCCCGCATCCGCTCGTAGAAGTAACGGCGGTTGAGTGTCGTGCGGCTGACGGACACGTCGGTCAACGGCTCGGCCCGCTCCAGCAGTTCGCCGATGACCGGGTGCCGCAGCTCCTCGCGGGCGAACCGCACGAAGTCGTCGTTGGCGGCGGAGGGTTCGCCGCCGCGGGTGCCGTTCAGGGTGACGATCCACCGGCCGTCCTCGATGGGCAGCAGGAAGCCCGCCCGGGCCGGGCCCTCGTCCCGCGGGTCGGGCTGCACGTTGACGACCGGATAGCCGTCCCGGGCCTGCTCGGGGGCGAGGTAGAGACGGCTGGCGTACACCAGCCCCGAGTCGACCTCGCGCCGCTCCGCCTCGGGCAGTCCGAGGGCCGTCAGCCAGCGGGAGGCCCCGGAGCCGCGCCCCGTGGCGTCGACGACCAGGCCCGCCTCGATGACCCGCTCGCCCTCGTCGCGCATCCGCACCCGCACGCCGGTGACCGCGGCCGCCGTACCTTCGAGCCCCAGCACCTCGGCCCCGTCGAGCAGTTCGATCCGCTCGTCGGCGAGGACCTGCGCGCGGATCGTCGCGTCCAGCAGGTCCCGGCCGGCCAGGATCACGTGGTGGGACTCGGGCCAGCGCCGGAACCAGCCCCGCGGACCCATGATGACCATGTCCGTGGTGACCGGCGCCCGGCGCGCTCCGGCGTCCCGCAGCACGTCGGTGACGCCCGGCAGCAGTTCCTCCACGGCGTGTACGCCGCCCGACCACAGCATGTGGGCGTGCCGCGCCTGCGGCAGGCCCTTGCGGGGCTCGGGGCCCTCGGGCAGTACGTCGCGTTCGACGACGACGACCCGGTCGGCGGACTCCGCCAGTGCGCGCGCCGCGAGCATGCCCGTGTGGGAGCCCCCCAGGACGACGGCGGTTCTGAGGGGGGCGGGCGGTTCAGTCATGCGCGGACACGCTCTCTGCCGGGGCGGCGGCGCGGGCGCGTACCGCCTTGATGTCGTCGGGGCGGCGAAGGGCTTCGGAGACGGCCTGGATCTCCCGCAGCAGATAGGTGGTGTCCGGTTCCGGGGACCGCTCTTCGGAGGTGGCCTCCGGGGCTTCCGCCGAGGACCGCTGTGGTCCGGCGGCGGCGTCCAGGATCGTCACGGCGGCGGCCAGGGCCTGTGCCCGGCCGCGCTCGAAGTCGAGGGCGACGGCGGCCTCGTAGGACCGTAGGCGCAGGTTCTCGTCGAGGTGCCGGGACAGGTGGAGCAGTCCGTCGCGGATGAACGTCTCGCGGCGGATCAGGCGCAGTTCGGCGGTGGCGCGCAGGGTGAACGGCTCGCGGCCGCCCGCCGCGGTCCGCATCAGCAGGTAGAGGGGCCGCAGGCGCCGGTGGCGGAGCCGGACGCGCCAGCGTTCCTGCAGGTACTGGCCGGCGTGCGGGACGATGAAGCCGATCGCGACCAGCGTGGCGGCGACACCGGCGGCCAATGGCGCCAGGTCGGTGGACAGCCAGTCCAGGTCGTGGCCGGTCCAGCGGGCGATGATGGCGGTGAGCTTGAACACGGCGAAGAACAGGTTCGTCGTGAAGCCGATGCCGAGGAGCCGGAGTCCCCAGCGCAGCCAGGCGTCGAGGCCGTCGGTGCGGATCCAGTTCCACACCAGCCGTGCGGTGACCGTGGAGGCCACCGTGTGCGCGGTCAGGTAGAGCAGGATCTCCTCGCGCATGAACGGCGTGTTGGCGTAGTACGTGTCCAGGTCCCGCAGCCGCTCCACGGGGGCGTCCGCGAACGCGAACAGCACCCACAGGGCGACGATCACCCCCGCGTAGACGGCGACGACCCACCGGGTGGCGCGGCGCGTGCGGTCCGTGCGGTCGGTGAGGCCGTTGCGCCAGGCGATGATCAGCAGCAGCCAGGACGCGCAGAGCGTGGTGAGCAGCGAGTACACCCAGGGCGAGGAGATGTTCGGGACGCCGGTGACCCGGTTGGTCCAGGCGATGGTGCCCGGGGCCGCGAAGACGAACACCGCGCAGGCGAAGAGCAGCAGGCCGCCGACGGCGCGCAGCAGCGGGTCCCGCCACATCTTGACGATGCTGGGCAGCTTGATCGCCAGGGCGGCGGTCAGGACCGCGGTCGGGACCCAGAAGGTGAGGTTCAGCTCGCCGAGGGACGTGTCCAGGGCCAGGGCCGCCGGACCCGCCACCAGGTGCAGCCCGCTGCCCACTGGTGCGAAGGCGGTGCTCACCGCGCCGTACCTCCGCGTCCGCGGTAGCCCAGGGACCGCTGCACCGGGTCGAGGCGGGTGTCCCGGCCCGAGGAGAGCAGGGGCCGGAAGGCTGCGGCCAGGCGGTGGCCGAAGTCGTCGGCCTCGGCCTCGTCGCGCTCGCGGGAGCCGTCGCGGGCGGCCACGGTCAGGGCCACGTCCTTCCAGCCGGGCTGGTCGGCCAGGGCGTGCGCCGCCGCCGTACCGGCCGCGTGGTGGTGGGTGTGCGCGGCGTGCAGGTGCCACAACTCGTGGCCGAGGATGACCAGTTGCTGCACGGCCTCGGCCCGCTCCTCGACGATGACGAGATCGAAGTCGTGGAACTCCACCCACAGGCCGGTGACTTCGAGCTCGTCGGGGAACCGTTCGAAGCGCAGCTCGAGGGGTCGTCCGCCGCGGCGGACGCTCATCTCCTCGCACAGCGCCGCGCACAACTCGCGGACGTCGGCCGGGGGACGGGGTCTGGCGCGCAGGGCGGTGGCGAGGTCGGCCGCCAGGCCCCGCATCGTGGCGCCGCGCCGCGGGATCCGCAGCGCCGCGGCGATCCGGGACGCAGTCCTCCGCGCGCCCGCGATGTCCATCGTTCCCCCTTCTCACCGCCGTTCGGCGGCTCGTCCGAGATTACGCGCCCACGACTGTCCGCGTCATGCGATCCCGCGACCGTTGTTCAATCAGGAACGATCACTTTTCGAAAGCCTTGCCGACTCTTTTCGGCCGGGTTTTCGGTGCCGCCCTGCTGCCCGCCCCATTGACGCGCAAGCGCTTCGAACCTACGGTCCCGTTCGAAGTTACGAGCGTGATCCGGAATATCGAACAGTTAGGGCAGGGAATGGGACTACCTGGCCTGAACCGCAGGCAACTCCTGGCCGCGGCGGGCGGTCTCACGGTCGCGGGCAGCTTCGGCTTCGCCGCCCTCGGGACCGGCGCCGACGCGCTCGCCAGCGGCTCACAGACCCGCGTGCGGTACTGGAACCTCTTCAGTGGCGGCGACGGCTACAACATGATCGCGATGCTGGACGCCTTCCGTGAGGAGAATCCCGGCATCGACGTGAAGCACTCCACCCTCCAGTGGGGCAGCCCCTTCTACACCAAACTGGCCATGGCGGCGGCTGGCAACCGCGCACCGGACCTCGGCGTCATGCACCTGGGCCGGGTCACCGGCTTCTCGCCCGGCCGCCTCCTGGACCCCTGGGACGTCGGCCTGCTCGCCAAGTACGGCGTGCGGGAAGCGGACTTCAACCCGGCGCTGTGGAAACGCGCGGTCATCGACGGCAAGCTCTACGCCCTCCCGCTCGACATCCACGTCCAGCTCTGCTTCTACCGCAAGGACGTGCTGAAGAAGGCGGGCCTGCTGGGCGACGACGGCCGGATGGTCCCGGTCACCTCGGCCGACGAGTGGTTCGACGTGCTCAAGGAGGCCAAGAAAGCCACCAGGAAAGGGCTGCAGACCCTCGGGCTGCACGCCAACGACCAGAACTTCATGTGGTGGTTCTTCGTCGCGTTCTACACCCAGCTCGGCGGCACCTACTTCAACGACGCCGACACCGAGGTCACCTTCGACACCGACAAGGCCACCGAGGTCCTGGAGTTCCTGCGTCGGCACGTCACCGACGGCTACTCCACCGCGGGCGCCGCCGACGGTGAGCAGTTCATCAACGGCGCCCCGTTCACCTGGGAGGGCAACTGGTCGGTGCCGGTCTTCTCCGGCGCCAAGCTCGACTACGGCGCCACCCCGCTGCCACCCGTCTTCGGCAGACAGGCCACCCACGCCGAGTCGCACTCCTTCGTCCTGCCGCACCAGTCCGAGCGCGGCGGCGCCACGAACGAGGCCGCCCACCAGCTCGCCGCCTACGTCGTCCAGCACGCCCAGCAGTGGGCGGCGGGCGGTCACATCCCCGCCTACACGCCGACGTTGTCCACGGCCGCGTACAAGAAGCTGAGCCCGCAGAACGAGTACGCCTCGGCGATGGACCACCAGGCCACCGAGCCGAAGGTGTGGTTCGCGGGCTCCACCGGCATCCTCGCCCAGCGCGTCGGCCCGATCGTCGTCTCCTCGACGATGGGCTCCGCCAAGCCGGAGGCCGCCGCCCGCCGGATGAAGAGCACGCTCACCGAGCTGCTCGCCATGAAGAACCCCATGGACGGCAAGACCGCCGCGCAGGGAGGTGCGGTCGCATGACGACCAGCGCACAGACCGTCCTCGCCCCGGCCCGCGCGAGGACCGCCGCGGCCGGCGCCACCCTCCGCCGCAAGCAGGGCTTCCAGCACGGCGGCTGGTTCGTCGCCCCGTTCCTCGTCCTGTTCGTGCTCTTCGTGATCTGGCCGCTGCTGCGCGGCGTCTACCTCAGCCTCACCGACGCCAACATCTCCGGCGACGGCGCGAACTTCGTCGGCCTCGACAACTACCGCGAGGCCCTGAAGGACCCCCTGATGTGGGACGCGCTCGGCCACAGCGCCTACTTCACGCTCCTGGTCGTGCCCTGCATCACCGTCCTCGCCTTCCTCCTCGCGATGCTGGCCCACCACATCGAGCACGCCAAGTGGCTGTGGCGGCTGTGCTTCTTCGCGCCGTTCCTGCTGCCCTCGACCGTCGCGGGCAACCTCTGGCAGTGGCTGTTCAACCCCGGCACGGGCATGGTCAACCACGTCTTCGGCATCGAGACGCCCTGGCTGACCGACAAGGCGTACGCCATGCTCGCCGTCGTCATCACGACCCTGTGGTGGACCGTCGGCTTCAGCTTCCTGCTCTACCTCGCCGCCCTCCAGGGCATCCCCGCGCACCTCTACGAGGCCGCCAAGCTGGACGGCGCGAACGCCTGGCACCGCATGGTCCACATCACGCTGCCCATGCTGCGCAACATCACCGGCCTCGTCGTCGCCCTCCAGATCCTCGCCTCGCTCCAGGTCTTCGACCAGGCCGTCGTGATGATGGACTTCACCCCCGGCCCCGAGGAATCGACCCGCACCTTCGTGCAGTACACCCTCGAACAGGGCTTCACCAGCTACCGCGTGGGCTACGCCTCCGCGATCTCCATCATCTTCTTCGTGATCATCGCGGCCGTCGCCCTCGCCCGGATGTGGCTGCTGCGCAACCGTGAGGAGGGCGGCCGATGACCACCGCCGCACCGATACGCGTCAAGCCCCGCAAGGTCTGGACGCCCAGCCAGATCGTGCTCACCCTCCTCGGCGCCGCCGTCTCCGCGGTGTTCCTCGCGCCGCTCGTCTGGGCCCTGTTCACGTCCCTCAAGTCCGAGACCGAGGCCGTCGAGGTGCCGCCGCACTGGCTGCCGAAGGTGTGGACCGTCCAGGCATGGAAGGCCATCTTCGAGACCGGCAACATCACCAACTGGTTCGTGAACTCGCTGGTCGTCTCGGTCTGCGTGACGGCCGTCGTGCTGCTCGTGAGCGCGCTCGCCGGATACGGCTTCGCCCGCACCGAGTTCCGCGGCAAGGGCGCCCTGATGGGCCTCGTGATGACCGGCCTGATGGTCTCGCCCGCGGTCCTCGGCGTCCCCCTCTTCACGACCGTCCAGCAGATGGGGATGGTCGACACCTACTGGGGCATGATCCTGCCGCAGTGCGCGCCCGCCGCGATGGTCTACATCCTCTACAAGTTCTTCCAGGGCATCCCGCGCGAGCTGGAGGAGGCCGCGTTCATCGACGGCGCCGGCCGCTGGCGCGTCTTCTTCACCATCGTCCTGCCCCTGTCCCGCCCCTCCCTCGCGGCGGTCGGCATCTTCACCTTCATCGCCTCCTGGAACAACTTCCTGTGGCCGTACATGGTGACCAACAACCCCGACCTGATGACCATGCCGAACGGCATCGCCACCGTCATGAACTCCTACGGCATCCAGTGGGCCCAGCTCATGGCCGGCGGCCTCATGGCGGGCCTGCCGCTGATCATCGTCTTCGTCTTCTTCCAGCGCCAGATCGTGGCGGGTGTCGCGCACACCGGCCTCGCGGGCCAGTAACTCCCCCGAAGGAGCTGCGCAGTTGAAGCGCCTCAGACTCGCCGCGGTCGTCGCCGCGGCCCTCCTCGCCCTGCTGCCCACCACGGCCACGGCGGACGTCACCTACCCCGACCCCCAGCCGATCACCGGCCAGCAGATCATCCACGACCCCACCGTCATCCGCCTCAAGTCCGGTGCCTACGTGGCCTATTCGACCGGCGGAGTGATCGGCGCCCGCACCTCGAAGGACCGCGTCCACTGGGACGACGCGGGCAACGCCTTCGCCGAGCCGCCGAGTTGGTGGTACGAGTACAACGACACCGGCGACCCGTGGGCCCCCGACATCTCCTACCGCGCCGGCACGTACTGGCTCTACTACGCGGTCTCCTCCTGGGGCACCAACCACTCCGCGATCGGCGTGGCCACCTCCCCGACCGGCCTGCCCGGCACCTGGACCGACCGCGGCAAGGTCTTCACCTCCGAACGAACCGACACCTGGAACGCCATCGACCCGGCGATCGTCCAGGCGGACGGCCGGTTGTGGATGTCGTTCGGCTCGTACTGGACGGGCATCCGGATGGTGGAGCTGGACGAGCGGACGGGAAAGGCGGTGCCGGGAGCGACGGTCCACCACCTGGCGACGCGCCCCGACGCGCCGTACGCGGTGGAGGGCCCGTACATCGTGAAGCACGGCCGCCACTACTACCTCTTCGCGTCGTACGACGCCTGTTGCTCCGGCGTGAACTCGACGTACAAGATCAGGGTGGCCAGATCGACGAAGGTGACGGGCCCCTACGTGGACAGCACGGGTACGCCGATGCTGGAGGGCGGCGGAGACTTGTTGCTGGCCGGCCACGGCAGGTACATCGGCACGGGAGGCCAGTCGGTGTTCAACGACCGGGGCCAGGACTGGCTGGCGTACCACTACTACGACGCGGAGGACCAGGGCACGCCGAAGCTAGGGCTCAACAGGCTGAGCTGGAAAAAGAGCGGCTGGCCAAAGGTTCCTTAGGGGCGCGGGGAACTGCGCGACCAGCCCCCACGCACCCGCAGCCGCCAACGAATCAGAACCCCGTACCCCGAAAGGCGCACATGCACACCGCCCGCTTCACCCTCGACCCCGCCTTCACCATCGGCGAAGTGAACCCCCGCCTCTTCGGATCCTTCGTCGAACACCTCGGCCGCTGCGTCTACACCGGCATCTTCGAACCCGGCCACCCCACCGCGGACGAAGACGGCATCCGGACCGACGTCCTGGACCTGGTCCGCGAACTCGGCGCGACAGCCATCCGCTACCCCGGCGGCAACTTCGTCTCCGGCTACAAGTGGGAGGACTCGACAGGCCCCGCCGAAGACCGCCCCCGCCGCCTCGACCTCGCCTGGCACTCGACCGAAACGAACCGCTTCGGCCTCTCCGAGTACATCGCGTTCCTCCGCAAGGTCGGCCCCCAGGCCGAGCCCATGATGGCCGTGAACCTCGGCACCCGAGGCGTCGCCGAGGCCCTGGAGCTCCAGGAGTACGCCAACCACACCTCCGGCACCGCACTCGCCGAGAAGCGCATCGCCCACGGCGACAAGGACCCCTTCGGCATCAAGCTGTGGTGTCTCGGCAACGAGATGGACGGCCCCTGGCAGACGGGCCACAAGACGGCCGAGGAGTACGGCCGGGTCGCCGCCGAGACGGCCCGGGCGATGCGCCAGCTCGACCCGACCGTCGAACTGGTCGCCTGCGGTTCCTCCAGCCAGAGCATGCCGACGTTCGCCGAGTGGGAGGCGACGGTCCTCAAGGAGACGTACGACCTCGTCGACTACATCTCGCTGCATGCCTACTACTGGCCGGAGAACGGCGACGTCGACTCCTTCCTCGCCTCCGCCGTCGACATGGAGTCCTTCATCGACAACGTCGTCGCGACCGCGGACCACGTGGGCGCGAGGCTCAAGTCGAAGAAGAAGATCAACCTCTCCTTCGACGAGTGGAACGTCTGGTACCTGCCGGACTGGGAGGAGCACGCCAAGTCGTTCGGGCAGGACGACTGGCCCGAGGCCCCCCGCCTCCTGGAGGACAACTACAGCGTCATGGACGCGGTCGTCTTCGGCTCGCTGCTCATCGCGCTGCTGCGGCACGCCGACCGCGTGACCGTCGCCTGCCTCGCGCAGCTCGTCAACGTCATCGCGCCGATCATGACCGAGCCGGGCGGCCCGGCCTGGCGCCAGACGACGTTCTTCCCGTTCGCGCAGGCCTCGAAGTACGGCCGCGGCCAGGTCCTCGACGTCCGCGTCGACTCACCGACGTACGAGACGAAGAAGTACGGCGAGACCGACCTGCTGCACGCCACCGCCGTACGCGCCGAGGACGGCACGGTCACCGTCTTCGCGGTCAACCGCAGCCGGTCCGACGCGCTGCCCCTCGAGGTCGCCCTGAACGGACTCGACCTCACCTCGGTCGTCGAGCACAGCGCCCTCGCGGACGCCGACCCGGACGCCCGCAACACCCTCGACGAGCCCGGGCGGGTCGCCCCGCACCCGGTCGAGGGCACGGCCCTGACGGACGGCACCCTGACCGCCGTACTGGAGCCGCTGTCCTGGAACGTGATCCGGCTGGCGTAGCAGCGGCTCAGCAGTGGCGTAGACGTCGTTGATCAGCGGCCGGGGGAGTCCACCGGTGTCACCGGTACTCCTCCGGCCGCCACGCCCAGCAGCGTCAGCCGTACGTCCCGCAGGCCCGATGGTGTGGTCCCGTCGGACAGAACCGCCAGGGCCAGTGTGTTGGTGCCACGTGTGCGCAGGATCCCGTTCGGCAGGACGAAGGTGTGCTGCGGGCCCACGTCGTTGATGTACTGGCCCATGTTCCAGCCGTTGAGGAAGATCTGGACGCGGTAGGCGCGGGCCGGGTCGTCGTCCAGGACGAGCCCGATCGAGGCGTCGGTCCCGGCGTCGACGGCCAGCCGGAAGGTCTTCCGGTACCAGGTGACGCCCTGGCCCCGGTCGGCGTGCGGAAGGTCCACCGTCCGCCACTCGCCGTCCGCGAACCCCGGCAGGTGCCAGCCCTCCCGCTCCCCGAACAGCCCGCCGTTGTTCAGCGGCCCGCGCACGGGATCGGGCTCGGCCGCGCCCTGCACCCGCCACCTCACCTTCGGCTGGGACGAGGCCCCCTTGAAGGTGACCGCCGTCAGCCCGCGGGCCACCTTGTGCGCGTCGTCCGCCCCGCCGTCCTGGTCGTGCTGCATCGGCCGGACGAGGACGGACAGGACGTGTGCGTCACCGGCCCCCTGAGGGAGCGCCTCAGGCAGGTCGAAGGTGACGGTGCGGGCCCAACTGCCCTTCCCCACCGTGTCCTTGTCCGGCACCGGCATCCGGTGCGTGCCCAGCGGAGTCCCGTCCAGCCACGCCATCAGCAGGCCCTGCGTGCCCGTGCTGTAGGAGAGGGCAACCGATTCAGCGCCTGCTGCCTCCGTGAAGCGCCCCCGGTACCAGACGTCGCCGTAGTGGAAGCCGTAGTCGTCCGCGAAGAGAACGGGCTGCCCCTCGGGCACGGGCGTGATGCTGAACGACGTCTTCTTGTCGGCGACGGTCCACGCGGAGTCGTCGAAGTCCGGCTCGGATTCCGGGTCCTCCGTCCGCCGCCGCCAGCCCGAGTCCAGCGCGGGCAGCGTCACCGGGTCCACGCCGGGCAGCAGCGGCTCGGCCAGCAGACTGCCGGTGGCGCTGATCCTGGTGCGCACCGGGCGCCGGTTCCAGGTGACGCGACCGACGCCCCGCGGAGCCCACACCTCGAGCCCGGTCGCGCTGTACGTGTCGCCGGTCAGGTTCACCGTGTCGCCGCGCACGGTCACCTCGCGCACCAGCGGCGGGCCGTACACCAGCACCGTGCCCGACGGGGTGTCGAACGGCCACAGCCGCAGCGAGGTCGCGTCGTCGGCGAAGAGCAGCAGCAGCGGCCGCTCGGACCCGGCGGCCTCGACCCTGACCCGGGTCAGCCCGCCCACGCCGAGCGGGGCGTTCACGCGCAGCAGACCGCGGTCGTAGATCCACGCCCCCTCGGGGTCCAGCCGCGTCGCCTCCACGTCCTGTTCGCTCTCCAGCGCGATCTGCGCCATGTCGCCGTACCGCCCCGCGAAGAGGGCGATGTCCTGCCGCCCCGCCGTGACGCAGAACATGGGCGGCACGGTGGCGTACTTCAGCTTCCGCCGCCCGAGGGCCAGATCGGCGGTCAGCAGCAGCGCGTCCTGGGCCGGGACGGTGAACGGCACCGAGAAACCGGCGTCCGGCATGGTCGAGGAGATGTCCTCGTCGGTGTCGTTGCGCACGACGTAGACGTGGAAGCCGGTGTCGGGATTGGTGAGGTGGTACACCTTCAGCCGGTCGTCCGTCGCCCGTACCGCCGCCGTCCGGTCCAGCTTCGCGAAGTCCGGCACGCGTTGCAGCAGATGCCCGAGCTGGTGCATCGGCGCCAGCTTGGCGGTGGCGGCCTTGCGTCCCTCGTCGAAGGCCGCCCCGTAGTCGTACGACGTGTAGACGGCCGGCGCGGGCAGCCAGCCCCACGAGGTGCCGCCGAAGGTCATGTAGACGTTGGTCAGCGTGATGCCGTTGGCCAGGTTGGTGAGGTGGAAGCGCCGCTCGTACGCCGCGTCCCGGGTCCGCCGGGCCTCCGCGTACCCCTTGCCCTGGAACGTCGCCCCGCCCCACCCGTCGAACCGGCCCCCGCCGAACTCGGGCAGGAACCCGGGCGTCCGCGGACTGGCCGTGGCCCCGCCGGTCCGGCCGCCGACCCCGAGGTGCCCCCAGTCCGGCGGCACCTGGGCCGGATCGGGATACGCGTCGAAGCCGTACAGCCAACGCCCCTTCTCGCCCCCGGTGTCGAACGACCCGGGGATCCAGCGGCCGTTGTGGCCCTTGTCGTTGTGGAACAGCGGTACGTCGATCCCGTCGGCCCGCACCTTCTTGTACAGGTGGGACATGTAGTCCTGTGCGGTCGCGCCGAGGCCGTCGCCACCGCCGGAGGGGTCGTACTCGTTCTCGATCTGGTAGAGCAGGACGGTGCCCGTGCCCTTGGTGAACTGGTGCCGGGCGGCGATCGCGTTCACCTGGGTCAGCCACTCGTCGACGTGCTTCAGATAGGCCGGGTCGGCGGTGCGGGCCCGGCCCTCGGTCGCCGTGAGCCAGCCGGGGAAGCCGCCGGCGTCGACCTCCGCGTTGATGTACGGACCCGGGCGCAGGATGACGTACAGGCCGGTCTCGGCGGCCGTGCGCAGGAACAGGCCGAGGTCGCGGACGCCCGTGAAGTCGTACGCGCCGGGCGCGGGGGAGTGGTAGTTCCAGGCGACGTACACGCTGACCGCGTTGTGGCCGTGCGCGCGCATCTTCTGCAGGACGTCCCGCCACAGCGACGGGCTCGGCAGCCGGAAGGGGTGCATCTCGCCCGACCACAGGACCAGCCGCCGGCCGTCGACGATCAGCGAGTACCGGTCGAAGCCGACCGAGTGCCGGCGGCCGTCGGCGGTGGGCGGGCTCGGCGGAGGGCCCGTGGGCACGCTGCGGGACGTGCGGGCGTTCGTCGCAAGGCCGCCGCTGCCGGTCAGCGCGAGGCCGAGCGCCGTGGTGCCGGCGAGGGCGCTGAAAGTACGTCTGCTGAGCCCCAAGGGAGCGCCTCCTGTTGTGCCTGGTCGTCCGCGACCGTGGGTGCTGGGTCATTCTGTACGGTCGGACGCCGCACAATTGTCGTATGAGGATCTCTGCGCGGGCGGACTACGCGGTACGGGCGGTGCTGGAGCTCGCCGTACGACAGGACGACGGGCCGGTGAAGGCGGAGACCGTCGCAGCCGTCCAGGGCATCCCGCACAAGTTCCTGGAGGGCATTCTCGGCGATCTGCGGCGCGGCGGGATCGTCGACAGCCGGCGCGGCGGGGGCGGCGGCTACCGGCTCGCCCGCGAGGCCACCGCGATCACGGTGGCCGACATCATCCGCGCAGTCGACGGGCCCATCGTGTCGGTGCGCGGCGAGCGCCCAACCGGCCTCGCGTACACCGGATCGGCCCAGCCCCTGCTGCCGCTGTGGATCGCGCTGCGCGCCAACGTCCGCAGGATCCTGGAGGGCGTCACCGTCGCCGACATCGCGGCGGACGCCCTGCCCGAGCCGGTACGGCAGCTGGCGGCGGAACCGGCGGCCTGGGAGAACCCCTGAGCCTGTGAGTGCTCCTCAGGCGGGTCTCGGATTCCACCCAGAATGACGACCTGGGTTCACGGCCCGTTCATGACGATGGACTCGACGGTGAAGCGGTCAGTTCGTGAAGTGCGTGAGGAAGTCGGCCCAGGCGTCGGGGGAGACCGCGAGCTCGGCGCCCTGCCTGTCCTTGGAGTCGCGGACGTGGATGGTGGCGGGGCAGGTGGCTACCTCGACGCAGTCGCCGTCGCCGCTGCTGCTGTAGCTGGACTTGCGCCAGGAGAGGGCGACTTCTACGCAGTCCCCGTCGCCGCCGCTGCTGTAGCTGCTCTTGAACCAGGCCAGTGCGGTGCCGCTCATAGGTCCCCTCGCATTCGCTGCAACAGGCTCAGGGAGTCTTTCAGAGGAAGAGCCTGTGACCGCATCCTCGCATAGCGCTGTTGGAGGACGCTGACCTCCTTGGGGTCGGAGATGAGCAGGCCGCCTCGCTGCCCCTCGCAGTAGGCGAACCACTTGTTGTCGGGAGTCTCCAGCAATTGGATGGGGCCGGCGAGACCCGCGTGCGACTCCCGTTCCGTGGGCATTACCTGGATCTCGATGTTGCGCAGCTCGGCGAGTTCCAGCACGTGATCGAGCAGTTCCCGAGTGACGTCCACCCCGCCCGTGCGCCGCCGGAACAGGTGCTCCTCCAGAATGAAGCCGAACGCCGTGTTGGGCCGGTTCCGCAGCAGCTTCTTCCGTTCGGCACGCGCCGCCCACTGCACCTCGATCTGCTGGTCGTCCAGCGGCGGCAGCTGCTCGGTGAACAGGGTCCGCGCGTACGCCTCCGTCTGCAACAGACCCGGAATCAACCGGCATTCGTACGTGTACAGCGTGATCGCCGCCGCCTCCAACCGAGCCCACTGCCGAAACCACGCCGCCAACCCCGGCTGCCGAGCCAGACATCCCGCCGCCTTCCGCAACGCCCCCGTGTTCCCCAGCGCCTCCTCCGCCCGCTCCACGAACGCCGGATCCGGCATGCGCCTGCCCAACTCCACGGACGCCACTGTGTGCTTGGAGAACCGCACGACATCCGCGAACTCCTCCCGGCTCAGCCCCGCATGCTCGCGCAACGCCTGCGTGACCGCCCCGAACGTCCGCAGACTGTCGGACGACTCCGGCTCGCCCCCACCCGGACCCACCGCTCCATCGACCACCACCGGTCACCTCCCGCAGACATGGTCACGGCCAGTAACCAGTACTGTCCAGCCCGTGACCGCGTACGCTGCCGCAGCGTACGCGCCGCCGACCTGGTGAAGTGGCCCTCGGGCCCGCCAGATTGGGCGCATGACCACACCCCCCACCTCCAAAGGCCCCGTCACCGTACGTATGTTCACCCAGCGCCTCAGCTCCACGCCCCGCGGCGCACGCCTCGCCCGGCACCTCGCCCTGAACCAACTCGACGCCTGGGGCATCCCGCACGGCAGCGACCCCTCCGACGCCGTGGCCGTGATCGTCGCGGAGCTGGCCGCGAACGCGGTGACGCACGGACGCGTCCCGGGCCGGGACTTCGAGCTGCGGCTCGCGCTCGTCACCGGCAGCGTGCGCGTCGAGGTCAGCGACACCGGCACGCGACCACGCCCGCCCGTCCCCGGCGACGTACGGCCACCGAGACCTCTCGACGAGGACGGTCGCGGCCTTCTCCTCGTCGACGCGCTCGCCGACCGGTGGGAGGTGGCCGACCGGGAGCCGCCGCCCGGCAAGACCGTGCGGGCCGAGGTCGACCTGCCGGGGTGGCTGTCCCTGGCGAAGGGCAGAGCGGACGGCGCCGGGTGACCGTACGCGTCCGGTGTACCGTCGCGCATGCCCGCCGTCGCGGCGGGTACGACCCCTCCCGTACGCAGGCGTCGTGGAAGCGGCCGAAGAGCGAGGGGGTTCGGAAGTGATTCGAAAGCTGCAGGCGGTCGCGCTGGACTGTGCCGATCCGGTACGGCTCGCGGAGTTCTACGCGGAACTGCTCGGCGGCCGGGTGGTAGCGGATCCGGGGGATGCCGACTGGGTCGAGGTGCACGGGTTCGAGGGGACGCCGCTGGCCTGCCAGCGGGTGGACGGCTATCGACCGCCCGAATGGCCCGGCCAGGAGCGCCCGCAGCAGCTCCACCTGGACTTCGACGTGGACGACCTCGACGGCGAGGAGAAACGGGCGCTCGCCCTTGGCGCGACCGTGCTGGAGCGGACGGACCAGCTTCGCCCGGGGGCCAACTGGCGCATTTACGCGGACCCGGCCGGCCATCCGTTCTGCCTCTGCCTCCACTGAGCCCCAGGGCCACCGCGGTCACTGAGGCGCGGCGGTCAGGATCGGCCGCCCGGGCCGCCACCGCCGGCTGGTCAAAGCGCACCGTGTCCGGGCTCAATGGCTGCCGCCGCTACACCGGCTGACGCGACCTCTTATTGGATTGCCGCCGGCCGGCCCGGTCGGATAGGAAGCTTTGCATGCTAAAGGGCAGCAAAGTCGGGCTCAGGGCCCGGCACGAGGACGACATCCCGATCCTGCGGGCCGAGCTCTACGACGACGTGGTCAACGCCTCGCGGGCCGAAGGCCGGCCGTGGCGGCCGATCACGCCCGGCTCGAAGGACGCACGGCTGGTGGTGGACGACACGGAGCAGCAGCACGTCCCGTTCTCCGTGGTGGAGCTGGAGGGCGGCACTCTGGTCGGCACCGCGACGCTGTGGGGCATCGACACCCACAACCGGTCCGCGCACATCGGCCTTGGACTGCTGCCGTCCTCGCGCGGCAAGGGCTATGGCACCGACGTGGTCGCGGTGCTGTGCCACTACGGTTTCGTCGTGCGCGGCCTGCACCGGCTGCAGATAGAGACGCTGTCGGACAACGCCGCGATGTTGCGCTCCGCCGAGCGCAACGGCTTCGTCCGCGAGGGCGTGCTGCGCTCCTCGGCCTGGGTGATGGGCGAGTTCCTGGACGAGGTGCTGCTCGGGCTCCTCGCCCAGGACTGGAAGCCGGACTCGAAGGGCTAGACCACCGCCCGACGGTCACGGGCGGGCCGCGGAGCCGACACGGATGGCCGCACGCCCGTCTGACGGGCTGCTTCTGTTCTGCTGCCCAGACGGTTTATGTCATGGGCATGGCGGCGTGGAAGCGGATCCTGTCAGTCGGTCGGCGGTCGGGTAAAGCGACGATCCGTCAAGTCCTGGCGAGACAGCCCGTCGGGCGGGTCGAGGCGAGGTAGCGTAGCGCCCTAAAGGGACAAAAAGGGTCAAAAGTTTCGAAGGGCTGGCGCATGGGAGTACGAATGAGGCTGACCGGACGCGTCGAACAGCGCATCGCCAAGGACTTCCCCGGCCGTGACGGCCAGGTCGTGGGCGAACTCCTCGCCGAACTCGTCAACCACCTCACCGAGCGCGGCGACAGCGAGGACAAGGAACGCATCGCCGCCGCGACCCTCCTGTGCAGTCATGGCCGCATGGACCGCCTCCTCGACGCCCTCCAGCTGGCCAAGGAGGACTGGCGCGATGTGCTGGTGGGGGCAGGACTGGCGGACGCGGCCTGGAGGGAACGGCTGGAGGCGGACTTCGGGCCGGGGGTGTGAGGGGATGCCCGACCCCGAGCCGCTGAAGTGACCGTTGGGCCGGGGGCCGACTGGGGCGGTCCCTTGCCGGTGCCTGGGAATGGGAGGATTTGGGCCAGGCTCGCGCGCCTCAGGCCTGCTCCACCTGCGTGTTTGCGGGCTGCGCCTGGCCCAAATCCTCCCATTGGGTGCTACGCGAAGAAAAAGCACGGGGAACGGCGATAACGATCGTGGCGATTGTCCACTGAGGCTGCGCGGACCATTGACGCGCAAGGGGTTCGATTCTACGGTCCGTCCGAAGTTCTGATCGGTGATCGAAATACCGAACGGACCGATCGTTCCCCCCCCACGCAAGGAGGGCCCGCGTGAGCCGCACCTCCCGTACCTCCGGTACTTCCCGAGCTTCCGGTACGTCCCGCACATCCCGCACCTCCCGCACCTCCCGCCGAACCGCACTCCTCGCCCTCCCCGCCGCCGTCCTGCTCGCCCTGATACCGAGCACCGCGTCCGCGTACCCCAACCCCGGCCGGGTCACCGGCGACGTCGTCGTCCACGACCCGACGATGATCCGCAACTCGGCCGGCCGCTACCTCCTCTACGGCACCGGCGGCGGCCTCGGCTACAAGACCTCCACCGACCGCGTCGCCTTCACCAACGGCGGTGACGCCTTCTCGGCCAAGCCGGGTTGGTGGTCGTCGTACGCCACCGAGGCGTGGGCGCCGGACATCTCGTACCAGGGCGGCAAATACCTGATGTACTACGCCGTCTCGACCTTCGGGTCGAACAAGTCGGCCATCGGGCTCGCCACTTCGAGCACCGGGCTGCCGGGGTCGTGGAGCGATCAGGGAATCGTCTACACCTCCACCACCTCCAGCGACTACAACGCCATCGACCCGAACCTCTTCGTCGACGGCGACGGCAAGTGGTGGCTCTCCTTCGGCAGTTGGTGGACCGGCCTGAAGATGATCCAGATCAACCCGTCCACCGGCAAGCAGCTCTCCACGAACACCACCCGCTACTCGATCGCCTCCCGCCCGACCGGCACCAAGGCCGTCGAGGCGCCCTCCATCGTGAAGCGGGGCGGCTACTACTACCTCTTCGCCTCGTACGACACCTGCTGCGCCGGTACGAGTTCGACGTACAAGGTCAAGGTCGGCCGCGCCACGAGCGTCACCGGGCCGTACTACGACAAGAACGGCGTCTCGATGACGAACAACGGCGGGACGCCCGTGCTGGAGACCCACGGGAGCGTCATCGGCCCCGGCGGACAGTCGGTCATGAGCGACTCCGACGGGGACCTGATCGTCTACCACTACTACGACGGCAACGACAACGGCACGCCCAAGCTGGGCGTCAACCTTCTGAACTGGAGCACCGGATGGCCCGTCGCATACTGACCCTGCTGGCAGCGCTGCTGCTGGCCCTGTCGCTCGGGCAGTCGTCCGCGAGCGCGGCGTCATTCACCAACGCGATCAAGACGCAGAAGGGCGCCGACCCCTGGATCTCGTTCTACAACGGCAACTACTACATGGTGACGACGAGTTGGACCGACGTCATCACCATGCGCAAGTCCGCCACCCTCGCCGGCCTGGCCACCGCGCCCAGCGTCCAGGTGTGGAAGGGCGACGCCGCCTCCCCGGGCTTCAACACCTGGGCGCCCGAGCTCCACTTCCTCAACGGCCGCTGGTACCTGTACTACGTCGCCGGGCAGAACGTCTCCGACTACAACCCGACACAGCGCACCCACGTCCTGGAGAGCGCGGGCTCGGATCCGATGGGCCCGTACACGTACAAGAACCAGCTCAACTCCGCCTGGATGCTGGATCCGACGGTCGCCACCATCAACGGGCAGCTGTACCTGTTCGGCAGCGCGACCGGAGGAGGCACACAGAACCTCGTCGCGGCGCGGATGTCCAACCCGTACACCCTCGCCACCGGCTTCTCCACCATCTCCACGCCGACCAACTCCTGGGAGAGGTCCGGCGGTACGGTCAACGAGGGGCCGGAGATCCTCCAGCGCGGCGGCAAGACCTTCCTGATCTACTCGGCGAGCGGCTGCTGGACCCCCGACTACAAGCTCGGCCAGCTCACCCTCACCGGGTCCGATCCGCTGTCCGCGTCCTCCTGGACGAAGAAGTCCACGCCGGTGTTCCAGCGGAACGACGCGGCCGGGGTCTACGGGCCCGGGCACAACGGGTTCTTCACCTCGCCCGACGGCACCGAGAACTGGATCGTCTACCACGCCAACGACTCCGCCTCGGACGGCTGCGACAACGGGCGTACGACGCGGGCGCAGAAGTTCACCTGGAACGCGGACGGCACGCCGAACCTCGGTACGCCGGTCGCGCTCGGGGCGAGCATGACCGGGCCGTCCGGTGAGCCGTCCGCCGCCTCGACGACGTACACCATCAGCAACCGCAACAGCGGCAAGTGCCTGGACGTCGCAGGGAGTTCGACGGCCGACGGTGCCAATGTCCAGCAGTACGCGTGCAGCGGCGGCAACAACCAGAAGTGGCGGATCCAGGATCAGGGCGACGACACCAGCCGGCTGGTGAACGTGGCGAGCGGCAAGGTGCTCGACACGGCCGAATGCTCCGCCGCCGACGGGGCCGACCTGCGCCAGTGGTCCTGGCTGAACAACACCTGCCAGCGGTTCCGGTTCCTCGCCACCGACGGCGGCTACGTCAGGATCGTGAACCAGGCCACCGGCAAGGTCGCCGACGTCGAGAACTGCTCCACCGCGGACTCGGCCGACGTACGCCAGTGGTCGTGGCTGAACAACACCTGCCAGCAGTGGAGGCTCAACCCGGTTTAGGACAGCCCACCAGGGGCGGATTCTCGCCCCCGCCGCCCCTTCCCGTCCCGTCCCTGGGGGCTGCGCCCCCAGACCCCCCTTCGGCCCTGAACGGGCCTCGTCCTCAAACTCCCCCAGAGGGGGACCCCCAGACGGGCTGATTTCAGCCCCTCCGGCGTTTGAGGAGCGGGGGTTTGGGGGCGGAGCCCCAGAAGGTCGGGAACGGGAAGGGGCGGCGGGGGCGAGACCGGTCTCAGCCGGCCTGGCCCATCCCCGCCGCGTTCGGCCAGCTCTGGGCGTTGGGCCAGCCGGTCGCCGGGGCCGCCGTCAGGTCCTGGGCGGAGGAGCTCGGGGCGGTCATGCCGCGGACCTGGGCGGCGGTGAGGCCGCCGCGGGCCGGGACGCCCGGCGGGGTCTGCCCCATCGCGGCGGCGGGTGCGGCGGCCGCCGCGGGCATCGGAGCGGGCATGGGCGCGGGCATCGGAGCGGGAGTGGGCATCTGCGGCGGTACCGGAGTCGGGGCCGGGTAGCCGACCGGCTGCGGGGCTGCCTGGGCCACCGCCGGCATCGGCATCCCGGCCCCGAACGGCTGACCCGGCTGAGCGGTCTGCGCCGCGGCGGGCATCGGCATGCCGGCGCCGACGGACGGGGCGGACGAGAACCCCGGCGCGGCGGCCATGGCCTGAGCGGCGAGGCCCTGCATGCCGGCGCCGTTGGTGGCACCGACCAACCGGTCAACTGCCGCCGTACCCGAGCTGTAGCTGGTCCCTGTAGCCAGCTCGGGCACGGCGGCTCCCCTCCTGGTCCCGTAGAGCACCTGTTCCAGGCCGGACACCAGGCGACGCACGTCCACCTGGGGGCGCACCACGAGTCGCAGGAAGCGGCTTGAGGAGCCGATCTTGTTGCCGCACTCGCGGACGAGGATCCGGTGCTCGGTGAGCATCCGGTCCCGGACCACGGTGCCTTCGGCGCCCACCGGCAGGCGTACGAAGAGGAAGTTCCCCTGGGAGGGGTAGACGGTCAGGCCGGGCAGGTTCGCGAGCTGGCCGGCCATGTCCAGCCGGTCGCGGCGGACCTGCTGGAGGCTCTGCGCGTACTCGGCGCCGTGCTCCTTCAGGATGAACACCACGTGCTCGGCGAAGGAATTGAGGTTCCACTTGGGGAGCATCGAGCGGATCCGGCCCGCCAGGGCCGGGTTGGCGACCAGGTAGCCGAACCGTATGCCGTGCAGGCCGAAGTTCTTGCCGAGGCTGCGCAGGACGACCACGTTGGGCCGCAGCATGGCCTCGTGGACGACGCTCGGCTCGACCTCCGCGTCCGCGAACTCCAGGAACGACTCGTCGATCACGACCAGGTCCAGGTCGGCCATGGCGTCCATGAACTGCACGACCGCGTGCTTGTGCAGGAAGCCGCCGTCGGGGTTGTTCGGGTTGCAGATGACGGCCACCCGGGTGCCGCGGGCGCGGATGAACTCGGCGTACTGGGCGAGGTCCAGGGCGAAGCCGCTGGACTCCTGGAGCGGGAACATGTCGACCCGCTTGCCGGTCTCCATCGGCTGGTCGGTCCAGCGGCCGAAGGTGGGGACGGGGATGGCGAGGGACTCGCGCACCATCAGGTGGTCGATCCAGGTGATGAGTTCGGTGGAACCGTTGCCCATCGCCACGCACTGCGGCGGGAGTTGGAGCAGACTGCACAGCTCGGCCGTGATGGTGTCGGCGCTGCTCGGGTAGTACGTGATGATGTCCCGCAACCGGGCCGCCATGTCGTCGAACATGGCGGGAGTGGGGAAGTAGGGGTTGCAGGGGATACAGAAGTCGACCGGGCCGGCCCCTTCGCCGCCCTCACGGGTCAGCGCCGCCATCGACGGGCTGTGCGCCGCGGTGCTGCGGAACAGCGAGGTGACGTTGTCAGCCAAGGGAGCCTCCGTATGGGGCGGGCCCGGTGGGGACGACCGGGCCCGTCGTCTTGGGTGGCCCGCGCGGGGGAGCACGGGCCGCCCTTACATACGGAGGCTGGGGTGGCACTGTTCAACCGCTGAGAAACGGGTAAGAACTTGTGCGCCACCTGTGAAGAGGGTCATGCGTGGAACGAGTGCACTGTCGTCGTCCGGTACGTCTGCCCAGGTCGCAGCATCGTAGAGGGGAATGACGGCTGGTTCGGCGAGTCCGGGAAGTGCTGGGTCTCCAGGCAGAGGGCGTCGCCCTGGCGGTAGACGGTGCCGCCGCTGCCCACGAGGGTGCCGTCGAGGAAGTTGCCGGAGTAGAACTGCAGGCCCGGCTCGGTCGTCGCGATCCTCATGGTCCGCCCGGAGGACGGGTCCTTCAGCGTCGCGATGTGCTCCGGCTCGCTCGTGATCCCCTTGTCGAGGACGTAGTTGTGGTCGATGCCCTTGCTGTACAGCAGCTGCGGGTGGGCGGCCCGGAGGTCCTCGCCGACCGTCTTGGGGCGCCGGAAGTCGAAGGGGGTGCCCGCCACGTCCGCCATCTCCCCGGTGGGGATCAGCCCCGAGTCGACCGGCGTGTAGCGGGAGGCCGCGATCTCCAGCTCGTGGTCGTAGATGCTGCCGCTGCTCTCGCCGGCCAGGTTCCAGTAGACGTGGCTCGTGAGGTTGACGACCGTGGGCTTGTCGGTGGTCGCCTCGTAGTCGATGCGCCAGTCGCCCTGCCCGGTGAGGGTGTACGTCACCTTCGTCGCGAGAGTGCCGGGGTAGCCCATCTCGCCGTCGGCGCTCGTGAGGTACAGGTACAGGCCGACGTCGGAGCCCGCGGTGAACGGCTCGACGTCCCACACCCGCTTGTCGAAGCCCTGGGCGCCGCCGTGCAGGCTGTTGGCGCCGTCGTTGACGTCCACCTGGTGGCTCTCGCCGTCCAGGGTGAACCGGCCCTCGGCGATGCGGTTGCCGTAGCGGCCGATCAGCGCGCCGAAGTACGGGCTCCCCGCGACGTAGTCCTCGATGGTGTCGAAGCCCAGGGAGACGTTGGCGTACCGGCCCTCGCGGTCCGGGATCTCCAGGGACTGGACGACGCCGCCCCAGGAGAGGACCTTCAGGCGGGTGCCGCCGTTCTCCAGGGTCCAGCTGTGGACCTCCGTGCCGTCGGCGAGCTTGCCGAAGAGCGACTTCACCGGCTTCCTGCCTCCCGTGGAAGTGGAAAGGGCCCCGCCTGCCGGCGGGGCCCCTGGGCTCTGGCCCGGTCGTTTACGAACCGACCTTGCGCTTGTTCCAGACGTCGAATCCGACCGCCGCCAGCAGTACCAGGCCCTTGATGACCTGCTGCCAGTCGGTGCCGATGCCGACCAGGTTCATGCCGTTGTTCAGCACGCCCAGGACCACACCACCGATGATCGCGCCGAGGACGGTACCCACACCGCCGCTCATCGACGCGCCGCCGATGAAGGAGGCCGCGATGGCCTCCAGCTCGAAGTTGAGGCCGGCCTTGGGCGAGGCCGCGTTGAAGCGGGCGGCGAAGACCAGACCCGCCAGGGCCGCGAGCATGCCCATGTTGAGGAAGACGAGGAAGGTGACCTTCTTGTCCTTGACGCCCGACAGCTTGGCGGCGGGCAGGTTGCCGCCGATCGCGTAGATGTGCCGGCCGATGATCGCGTTGCGCATGATGTAGCCGAAGCCGACGACCAGGATGCCGAGGATCAGCAGCACGATCGGGGCGCCCTTGTAGCTGGCGAGCAGCATCGTGACGGTGAGCACCGCGGCCACCAGCGCGACGAGCTTGAGCGCGAAGAGCTTGGCGGGCGGCACCTCGAGGGCGAACTCCTGCTGCCGCTTGCGGTCGCGGAGCTCCTGGAGCACCACGAACACGATCACCGCGAGACCGAGCAGCAGGGTGAGGTTGTGGTAGTTGGTGTCCGGGCCGACCTCGGGCAGGAAGCTGTTGGCGACCTTCTGCAGGCCCTCCGGGAACGGGCCGATGGTCTGGCCCTCCAGGAAGATCTCCGTGAGCCCGCGGAAGGTCAGCATGCCCGCCAGTGTCACGATGAACGACGGGATGCCGAGATACGCGATGAGGAACCCTTGCGCGGCACCGGCCGCCGCTCCGATGGCCAGACACATCACCAGGGCGATGGGCCAGGGGATGTCGTGGTTGACCATCAGCACGGCTCCCACCGCGCCCACGAACGCCGTCAGCGAGCCGACCGACAGGTCGATGTGGCCCGCGATGATGACGAGCATCATGCCGATCGCGAGGATCAGGATGTAGCTGTTCTGCAGGACCAGGTTGGAGACGTTGCGCGGCAGCAGCAGGTCACCGTTGGTCCATACGGCGAACAGCACCACGATCAGACCGAGGGCGAACAGCATGCCGTACTGCCGCATGTTGCGGCGCATGCCGTCCAGCATCAGGTGCAGCAGGCTGTCACCGGTTGCCGAACCGCCCTTGCCGGGCGGCGCGGGGGCCGGCGTCTTGGCGGTCAGGTCCGTGCTCATCGGGTTACCTCTTTGTCCTTTGTCATCTGGCGCATCAGTGATTCCTGCGAGGCCTCGGCCCGCGAGAACTCACCGGTCAGCCGCCCCGCGGCCATCGTGTAGATGCGGTCACACATGCCCAGCAGCTCCGGCAGCTCCGAGGAGATGAAGACGACCGCCTTGCCCTGGGCGGCCAGCTGGTCGATGACCGTGTAGATCTCGTACTTGGCGCCGACGTCGATACCGCGCGTCGGCTCGTCCAGGATCAGTACGTCGGGACCCGCGAAGATCCACTTGCTGAGGACGACCTTCTGCTGGTTGCCGCCGGACAGCTTGCCCACCGGCTCGAAGACGGTCGGTGCCTTGATGTTCATGGACTTGCGGAAGCCCTCGGCGACCTGCCGTTCCTCGTGCTCGTCGACCACACCGCGCTTGGCGACCTTGCCCAGCGCGCTGAGCGAGATGTTCCGCCCGATGGTGTCGATGAGGTTGAGGCCGTAGTGCTTGCGGTCCTCGGTGACGTACGCGATGCCGTGCTTGACCGCCTCCGGGACGGACTTCGTACGGATCTCCGTGCCGTCCTTGAGGACCGTGCCGCCCGCGTACCGGCCGTAGGAGCGCCCGAAGACGCTCATCGCGAGTTCGGTGCGGCCGGCGCCCATGAGGCCCGCGATGCCGACGATCTCCCCGCGGCGCACCTGGAGCGACACGTCGTCGACCACCTTGCGCTGCTGGTCGATCGGGTGGTGCACGGTCCAGTTGCGGACCTCCAGGGCGGGCGCCTGGTCTTCCTCCGGCTCGTGCGGGGAGCGCTCCGGGAAGCGGTTCTCCAGGTCGCGGCCGACCATCCCGCTGATGATCCTGTCCTCGGTCGTCTCCGCCGCCTTCACGTCGAGCGTCTCGATGGTGCGCCCGTCCCGCAGGATCGTCACCGAGTCGGCGACCTTGCGGATCTCGTTCAGCTTGTGGGAGATGATGATCGCGGTGATGCCCTGCTTCTTCAACTCCAGGATGAGATCCAGGAGTTTGCCGCTGTCCTCGTCGTTCAGAGCCGCGGTCGGCTCGTCGAGGATGAGCAGCTTCACCTTCTTGGACAGCGCCTTGGCGATCTCCACGAGCTGCTGCTTGCCCACGCCGATGTCGGCGACGCGGGTCTCCGGGTGGTCGGAGAGACCGACCCGGCGCAGCAGCTCGCTGGCGTGCTTGAGGGTGTCGTTCCAGTTGATGAACCCGCGCGCGGCGTGCTCGTTGCCGAGGAAGATGTTCTCCGCGAGGGAGAGGTAGGGCACCAGGGCCAGCTCCTGGTGAATGATCACGATGCCGTGATGCTCACTGGCCCGGATGTCCTTGAACTCGCAGACGTCACCCTCGAAAAGGATCTCGCCCTCGTACGTGCCGTGCGGGTGGACGCCGGAGAGGACCTTCATCAAGGTCGACTTGCCGGCGCCGTTCTCCCCGCAGATGGCATGGACCTCGCCCTGCTGGACGGTCAGTGTGACGTCCGACAGCGCTTTTACGCCGGGAAAGGTCTTGACGATCGAGCGCATTTCCAGGACGGGTCCCGCCATGGTCGTGCCTTCCAATCACTAGGGGGGTGGCGGTTACTTCAGGTCGCTTGCCTTGATGTAGCCGGAGTCGACGACGACCTTCTGGTAGTTGGCCTTGTCGACGGCGACCGGCTCCAGCAGGTAGGCCGGGACGACCTTCGAGCCGTTGTCGTACGTCTTGGTGTCGTTCGTCTCGGGCTTCTTGTCGTTCAGCAGCGCGTCGACCATGTTCGAGGACACCTTGGCGAGCTCGCGGGTGTCCTTGTAGACGGTCATCGACTGCTGGCCCGCGATGATCGACTTTACCGAGGCGACCTCGGCGTCCTGGCCGGTGACGACCGGCAGCGGCTTGCTCTTGGAGCCGTAGTCGTCCGACTTCAGCGCGGAGAGGATGCCGATGGAGATGCCGTCGTAGGGCGACAGGACCGCGTCGACCCGCTCGCTCTTGTAGGCCGAGGTCAGGATGTCGTCCATGCGCTTCTGGGCGACTCCGCCGTCCCAGCGCAGGGTGCTGACCTGGGTCAGCTTGGTCTGGCCGGACCGGACGACGAGCTGCTTCTTGTCGATGTAGGGCTGCAGGACGTTCATCGCGCCCTGGAAGAAGTAGCGGGTGTTGTTGTCGTCGTTCGAGCCGGCGAAGAGCTCGATGTTGAACGGGCCCTTCTTGCTGCCGTCCTTCAGGCCGAGCTTCTCGACGATGTAGTTGCCCTGGAGCTCGCCGACCTTCTCGTTGTCGAAGGAGGCGTAGTAGTCGACGTTCTCGGTGCCGAGGATAAGGCGGTCGTAGGAGATCACCGGGATGTCGGCGTCCTTGGCCTGCTGCAGGACGTTGTTCATCGACTTGTTGTCGATGGCCGCGATGATCAGCGCCTTGACTCCCTGCGTGATCAGGTTCTCGACCTGGGAGACCTGCTGGTCCGGGTCGTCCTCGCCGTAGACCAGCTTGGTCTTGTAGCCCTTGGACTCCAGGTTCTTGACGACGTTGTTGCCGTCGGCGATCCAGCGCTCGGAGGACTTGGTGGGCATCGCGATGCCGATGGTGGCGCCCTCGGAGCTGCCGGAGCCCTCCTCGCTGCCGCCCTCGCCGCTCTGGCCGCAGGCGGACAGGGTCAGGGCGAGGGAGGCAGCGCCGGCTATGGCGGCGAGTGAGGCTCGGCGAGTACGCATGATCATCATCCTTGATGTGTGGGGCTGGCTCGGTCTGGCGATGCGGGGACGCTGCCTGGCGCGGTGCGAGGTGCTGACCGAAGAAGGGGTGTGTGGGATTGTGTGCGGCTGCGTGGTCTTTTGTGAAGGGGCGTTGTCCGGAACGTTATGAGGGCGTTTCGAATCGATGCAGATCACCGGGCAGCCGCGAGCCCAGCGGAGCCATGTCGCCGTCCGCTCCGTGCCGCGCCAGCAGGTCCAGCGCGAGCCGGCCGCGCCGCACCCGTTCCCGGGCACTGTTCAAGGTCACGTCGCGCATGTGATGGCCGTACGGGTAGATCCCCGGGGCCTTCGACAGGCCGAACTTCAGATAGATCGGTGCGCCGCGCCGGATCAGCTCGGCGACCTCGTACATCCGCACATAGCCGCCGAGGTCGTCGGGAGCCTCGATGTACATGTCCATGGGAGCGGCGGAAACCCGCCGGATCTCGGTGAGGTGATCGAGCGTCAGATCGCTCGGCACGTTGATCGAGTCGCCGCCGAGGTTCTCGTACACCGCGTACGCGGCCGGGTTCACGGGCCCAATGAGGGCGCTCACCTTGAGAGTTGTGTCGGCCGGGATGATCCCGGCCAGCCGCGCCCGGTGCAGCGTCCACAGCACGCCCTCGTCGGCGACCAGCAGACACTTGACGCCCAACTCGGTTGCCCGGACGGCGTCTTCGACGCATCCGGCGACCGCGTCGTGGCCGCGGGCACGCAGGCCGCCGCCGCGCGAGTCGGTCCGGGTCGAGCCGCCGATGTCCCAGGTGCCGCGCGGGCCGGTGAACAGACAGAGCTCGATGTCACGCTCGCCGGTGGACTCGACCATCTCGGTGATCTCCGAGTCGGTCAGCATCCACACGCCGCTGCCCTGGCTGATCCGGTGGATCGGCACGTCGAGGCGGGAGGCCTCCTTCAGGACGACGGCCAGCGCTTCGGGACCCTCGCAGGAGGGAACTTCGGTGCGCCAGCTGCCGCCGCTGGGGAAGGTGTGCGGTGAGGCGTCCGCGGGGTCGAGGGCGGGCGCGCCCAGGCCGAGGGTGGTGAGTGCCTGCTCACCGGGCCTGCGGGCCGCCGTGGTGGAAGCGTCGGTCACTGTCTGTCCTTCTGTTCGGTATTTCGGACGAAGTTCGCGGCTCAAGGCGTGGGGGCTGGGTGTACGCCGGTACGGAAGCCGTCAGGTCGCCCCCGTACCGGCGTACGTCTAGGGGCGGAGCAGGACCTTGCCCACCTTCGGATCGCCGGATCCCACCAGCTCGATGGCCTCGGGGAACCCGTCGAGCGGCAGCTCGTGCGTGACCAGCGGCAGCGGATCGAGCAGTCCCGCCCCGAAGACCCGCACCGTGTGTGCCCAGGCGTCCGGCGGCGCACCGAAGACGGTGTGCACCTCCAGCTGCCGTACGACCAGGTCGGTCGGGTCCAGGCCCTCGGCGCCCGGCGCCGGGATGCCCGTCAGGACCAGGCGTCCGCCGCGCCTGAGCAGGGAGGCGGCGGTGCGCGCGGCGGACGCGGACCCGGCGGTCTCGATGACGACGTCGAAGTCGTCCGGGAGCGGCTGGTCCTTCGTACGGAAGTCGCTGGCGCCGAACTGCCTCGACAGGGCCTCGCGGTCGGTGCGTGTGCCGACGACCAGCAGCTCCGCCGGGGAGCCCGCCTTCAGGAACTGCACGGCGAACATGCCGAGGGTGCCGGTGCCGACGACGGCCACCCGCTCACCCGGCCGCGCGTTCGCCTTGATCGCGGCGGCCGCGATGCACGCGGCCGGCTCCAGCAGGGCCGCCGCCGTCAGGTCGGCGTCGTCCGGCAGGGCGTGCAGCAGCCGGGCGGGCAGGGTGAGGGTGGTGGCCATCGCCCCGGGCTGGGTGAACCCGGTCTCCTCGTATCCCGCCGTGCACAGGGTGGTCTCGCCCGCGTGGCAGCGGTCGCAGACCTGGCAGTTGCGGAAACCCTCCCCGACGACCTTCCGGCCGACGAGCGCCTCGGGGACCCCGGCGCCGACCGCTTCGACCGTGCCGGACCACTCGTGGCCCGGGGTCAGCGGGTAGCGGACGTACCCCTCGGGCCGGTTGCCCTGGTACACCTCGCGGTCGCTGCCGCAGATGCCGACGGCGTGGACGCGCACCAGCGCCTCGCCCGCGCCCGGCTCGCGGGGCGCGTGCGGGGCGAGGCGGTGCTCGCCGGGCGCCTCGACGACGACGGCCGTGCTCACTTGGCGCCCTTCGGCTTCCGCTGCTCCCAGCCGTCGGCCCACAGGTCGAACCGGGCCTGCTGCTGCGGGAACTCTGCGGCGGCGTCGACGTCCAGCTCGACACCCAGACCGGGGGCGTCGGAGAGGTGGAAGTACCCGTCGATCACCTCGGGCGCCCCCTTGACGACCTTCTTGATCTCCGCGTCCGCGAAGTCGTTGAAGTGCTCCAGGATCTTGAAGTTCGGCGAGGTGAAGCCGACCTGGAGGGAGGCGGCGGTGAGGACCGGGCCACCGACGTTGTGCGGAGCGACCAGCACGTAGTGCGTCTCGGCCGTCGCGGCCAGCTTCCGGGTCTCCCAGATACCGCCGATGTGACCGACATCTGGCTGGATGATGTCGACGGCCTGGCTCTCGAAGAGCTCGCGGAACTCGATGCGGTCGTGGATCCGCTCACCGGTGGCGACCGGGATGTCCACCTTGGCGGCGACCTTCTCCAGCGCCTTGAGGTTCTCCGGCGGTACGGGCTCTTCCAGCCACGCGGGCTTGAAGGGCGCGAGGTCCTTCGCCAGCCGGATGGCCGTGGCGGGGGAGAAGCGGCCGTGCATCTCCAGCATCAGCTCGGCGTCCGGCCCGATGGCGTCGCGCACGGCCTCGATGAGGGAGACGGCGTACAGGCTCTGCTGGTGGTCCAGCTCGAAGTGCCCGGTGCCGAAGGGGTCGATCTTGAGCGCCCTGTACCCGCGCTCCATGACTCCCTTGGCGGCCTTGTGGTACGCCTCCGGGGTCCGCTCGGTGGTGTACCAGCCGTTGGCGTAGGCCTTGACCTTGTCGGTGACCTTGCCGCCCAGGAGCTGCCACACCGGCACCCCGAGGGCCTTGCCCTTGATGTCCCAGCAGGCCATCTCGATGACGGCGATGCCGGACATCACGATCTCGCCGGCCCGGCCGTAGTCGCCGTACTTCATGCGCTTGACCAGATCCTCGACAGCGAACGGGTCCGACCCGAGAATGTGGTTCTGCTCCGCCTCGCGCAGATAGCCGAGCAGCGCGTCGGTGTGGCCCAGCATGCGGGTCTCGCCGACGCCGGTGAGTCCCTCGTCGGTGTGCACCTGGACATAGGTCAGGTTCCGCCACGGCGTCCCGACCACGTGCGTGCTGATTCCCGTGATGCGCACGGTACTCCCTAAATCCTGGCTTGTTCGAGATATCGTCGCTTGTTCGAAATGCTGTCGCGACAGTAAAGACGACCCGGTCGGAGTGTCAATGGTTCGAACCCACAACGGTTCCGGTGCGCCGACCGGGGCGGCCGGCGACGGTCCGGTCGTCCCGGCTTTCACGCCCGCACCCAGGGACGTTACCGGTCACCCGCCGGTCGGGGTGGCCGCTCGGCGCGTTATCCAACCGTGACGACCACCCTGACGCAGACCTCTTGACCCACGGGAATTGTTAGCGCTCACAATGACCTCCGCATTCACCAGTCGTCGTCCCATGGCATCCAAGGAGGTGTGAGCGTCGTGTCGGCAGTGCCTCAACCCGCCTTCCCGCCCGGTGTCCTGGGGCTCTCCGGAACCCCGGCGTGAAGCAGACGGCACAGAACCACCCGCCCGGCCCGCAGGACCCACCGGCAGCCGACCACCAAGGAGGTGCGGCCGTGAACCACACTCAGCTCCGGCCGCCCACCATGGCCGACGTGGCACGCCTGGCCGGTGTGTCCCACCAGACCGTGTCCCGCGTACTGGGGGATCACCCCAACGTGCGGGACGAGACACGGGCCCGGGTGCAGCGTGCGATCGAGGAGATGGGCTACCGCCGCAACTCCTCCGCACGGGCCCTGGTGACCCGGCGCACCCGCACCCTGGGTGTCGTCGCCTCCAACACCACGCTCTACGGACCGGCCAGCACGCTGTTCGCGCTGGAGGAGGCGGCGCGCACCGAGGGCTATGTCGTCTCGACGGTCAGTCTGCGCAGACTGACCGTGGAGACACTGTCCGAGGCCCTGGACCACCTCAGCCAGGGTGGGGTGGAGGGAGTGATCGCCCTCGCCCCGCAGCGGTCGGCGGTCGAGGCCCTCGCCGAACTGCGCCAGCCCTTCCCGGTGGTGGCCGTGGGAACCGGGACCGGCGTGGAGATCCCCAGCGTCAACGTGGACCAGCGCCTGGGCGCGCGGCTGGCCACCGGTCATCTGCTGGCCTCCGGTCACCGTACGGTCTGGCATCTCGCCGGACCCGAGGACTGGCAGGAGGCGGTGGACCGGGTCGACGGCTGGCGGGCGACCCTCGAAGAGGCGGGTGTCGAACCACCGCTGCCGCTGGGGGGTGACTGGAGCCCGCTGTCCGGCTACCGTGCGGGCCAGGAACTGGCCGGCTGGGTGGGCCGTGGCCTGACCGCCGTCTTCGTCGCCAACGACCAGATGGCACTGGGGGTGTTGCGGGCTCTGCGTGAGGCGGGAGTGCGCACCCCCCAGGACGTCGCGGTGGTCGGCTTCGACGACATCCCGGAGTCGGAGTTCTTCGCTCCGCCGCTCACCACCGTCCGGCAGGACTTCGCGACGGTGGGCAAACGGAGCATCGCCCTGCTGCTGGACCTCATCGAGGGCCGGCCCCCCTCCGGGACGTCCCGCGTCGCCATCGAACCTCAACTCGTCGTCCGCGCCAGCACTTTCCCGTACGTCCCGCAACCGGGGAACGCTCCGGGCTGACGCGGCACTACCGCACCAACCGCACCAACTGATCGACTCCCACCACCGGTGCGGACGAAATCTCGAACAATGATCGACAGGCTGGACGCAGTGCGGCCGGTCCCATCGAGTACCAGTGGTCCATCCCCGGACCGGCTCTTCAAAGGAGAAGACCCATGCTCAACAGAAGGAACTTCCTCACCGCGGCGGTCGGCGTGGCGGCTGCGACGGGCCTGGCGGCCTGCGCCAAGGAGGACGACAGCCCCGCGGGCTCCACCTCCGGCGGCAGCAAGGCGCTCGTCCTCGGCTTCTCCCAGGTCGGCTCGGAGAGCGGCTGGCGCAGCGCCAACACCGACTCGGTCAAGTCGGCGGCCAAGGAGGCGGGTTACACCCTCAAGTTCTCCGACGCGCAGCAGAAGCAGGAGAACCAGATCTCCGCGATCCGCAGCTACATCACCCAGGGCGTGGACGTCATAGCCTTCTCGCCGGTGGTCGTCACCGGCTGGGACGCGGTGCTGAAGGAGGCCAAGGCCAAGAAGATCCCGGTGGTCCTCACCGACCGCTCCGTCGAGACCTCCGACGAGTCCCTGTTCGTCACCCTCGTCGGCTCCGACTTCACGGACGAGGGCCGGCGCGCCGCCAAGATCCTGGAGAAGGTCCTGGAGAAGGCCGGCCACAAGGGCGCCGTCAAGATCGCCCAGCTGGAGGGCACCACCGGTGCCGCCCCGGCGATCGAGCGTGCCAAGGGCTTCAAGGAGGTCATGGAAGCCGACCACGCCGACGACTGGAAGATCGTCGTCAGCCAGACCGGTGACTTCACCCGCGCCGGCGGCAAGCAGGTCATGGCCGCCTTCCTCCAGTCCAACCCGGACATCAACGTGCTCTTCGCGCACAACGACGACATGGGCATCGGCGCCATCCAGGCCATCGAGGCGGCCGGCAAGAAGCCCGGCAAGGACATCCTGATCGTCACGATCGACGGCGTGAAGGACGGCTTCGTGGCCATGTCCGAGGGCAAGATCAACGCCATCGTCGAGTGCAACCCGCTGCTCGGCCCCCAGCTGATGGAGGTCGTGCAGAAGGTCAAGGACGGCGAGACGGTCGAGCGCTGGATCAAGACCAAGGAGGGCGACTTCATGCAGGACCAGGCCAAGGCCGCCCTCCCCACCCGCAAGTACTGACCGACCGCACCCACCGGCAGGAGCCTCCGGCCGACCGAAGCCTCGGTCGGCCGGGCCCTCTTGCGGTCCAGCCCGAACCGACCCCTTCCGGGGGCGAAACGAACGTAATACAGGCCAGGTAAGTGAATGTCCCCACTGGGCAAAGCCGGTGGTCCCGCGCTAGGAGAGTTATGGCAGAGCCGAAGCCCGTCCTGGAGATGACGGGCATAGTCAAGGAGTTTCCGGGGGTACGGGCTCTGTCGGGTGTCGACTTCCGGCTCTTCCCCGGCGAGATCCACGCCCTGATGGGCGAGAACGGCGCCGGAAAATCCACCCTGATCAAGGTGCTGACCGGCGTCTACTCGCTGGACAGCGGCACGGTCACCCTCGACGGCAAGTCCGTGCGGATCGGCAGCCCGCTGCAGGCGCAGCAGGCCGGCATCAGCACGGTGTACCAGGAGGTGAACCTCTGCCCCAACCTGTCGGTGGCGGAGAACATCTTCATCGGACGTGAACCCACCCGCTTCGGCCGCATCCAGTGGAAGCGCATGCGCCAGGAGGCCGCGGAGCTGGTCGACCGGCTCGGCCTCGACATCGACGTCACCGCGCCCCTGTCCTCGTACCCGCTGGCCGTGCAGCAACTGGTCGCGATCGTACGGTCGGTCGGCACCGGCGACAGCGACGGCTCGGGAACCGGCACCAAGGTGCTGGTCCTGGACGAGCCGACGTCCAGCCTCGACCGCGACGAGGTCCTCGAACTGTTCCGCCTGATGCGGCAGCTGAGGGACGAAGGCGTCGCGATCCTGTTCGTCTCGCACTTCCTCGACCAGATCTACGAGATCTGCGACCGGATGACCGTCCTGCGCAACGGCGCCCTGGTCGGCGAGCACCTGGTCAGCGAGCTCGACCAGGTCGGACTGATCCAGCTCATGATCGGCAAGGCCATGGACCAGCTGGAGGAGCTCCACGAGCACCAGCTGCACGCCGACGTCGGCGAGACGCTGCTCAAGGCGGACGGCCTCGGCAGGGTGGGCGGCGTCGCCCCCTTCGACCTGGAGATCAAGAAGGGCGAGGTCCTCGGCCTGGCCGGCCTGCTCGGCTCCGGCCGCACCGAACTCGCCCGGCTGCTCTTCGGCGCCGATCAGCCCGACAGCGGCAAGGTCACCATCGGCGGCAAGCAGGTCTCGATGAGCGCCCCGAACGACGCGATCTCCGCGGGCGTCGCGTTCTGTTCGGAGAACCGCAAGACCGAGGGCCTGGTACCCGAGCTGACGGTGCGGGAGAACATCATCCTCGCGCTCCAGGCGGCGCGCGGCTGGACCCGGCCCATCCCGGCCGCCCAGCGCGACGAACTCGTCGCCAAGTACATCAAGGCGCTGGACATCCGCCCCGCCAACCCCGAGGCCCGCGTCGGCCGGCTCAGCGGCGGCAACCAGCAGAAGGTGCTGCTCGCCCGCTGGCTCATCACCCAGCCGAAGCTGCTGATCCTGGACGAACCGACGCGCGGCATCGACGTCGGCGCGAAGGCGGAGATCCAGAAACTCGTGGTCTCGCTCTCCGAGGAAGGCATGGCAGTGCTGTACATCGCGGCCGAGCTGGAAGAGGTGCTCCGGCTCAGCCACACCATCGGCGTTCTGCGCGACCGCAAGCTCGTCGCACAGCTCGCCAACGGGCCCGAGATCACCCCCACCCGGATCCTGGAGACCATCGCGAGCGGAGAGCACCAGTGACCACCACTCCCCGATGGCGAGCGCTGACGCAGCATCACCTGTTCTGGCCGGTGGCCGTGCTGGTCGTCCTGCTGCTGATCAACGTTCCCTTCACCCCCGACTTCTTCTCGATCAAGATGACGGACGGCCACCTCTACGGCAGTCTCGTCTCGATCGTGCTGTTCGGCTCGCCGCTGATCCTGGTGGCGGTCGGTATGACCCTGGTCATCGCCACCGGCGGCATCGACCTCTCGGTCGGCGCCGTGGTCGCCATCACCGGAGCCCTGACCTGCTCGTACATCAGCGACCGGTCCGACCAGGACGCCCTGTCCGGAGTGTTCCTGGCCATGGGCATCGGCCTGGTGGCCGCGGTGGTCTGCGGGCTGTGGAACGGCTTCCTGGTGGCCCGGATGGGCATCCAGCCCATCATCGCGACCCTCATCATCATGGTCGCCGGACGAGGCGTGGCCCAGCTGATCACCGACGGCCAGATCATCACCATCAACAGCGAGCCGTACAAGCTGATCGGCGGCGGCTACTGGCTGACCCTGCCCTTCTCCATCTTCGTGGTGGCCGCGGTCGTGGCCGTCACCGTGGCACTGACCCGCCGTACGGCCCTCGGCCTGTTGGTCGAGTCGGTCGGCGGCAACGCCGAGGCCAGCCGCCTGGTCGGTATCAGGTCCCGCCGCATCAAGATCATGGTGTACGTGTTCTGCGCGCTGTGCGCCGGCATCGCGGGCCTGATGATCAGCTCCAACACCTCGGCCGCGGACGGCAACAACGCCGGTCTGTGGATCGAGCTCGACGCGATCCTCGCCGTGGTGATCGGCGGCACCTCGCTCCTGGGCGGCCGGTTCTCCATCGGCGGCACGGTGGTGGGCGCCCTCGTCATCCAGACCCTGACCACCACGATCTACACCATCGGCGTGCCGACCCAGACCAACCTGGTCTTCAAGGCCGCCGTCGTCATCGTCGTCTGCCTGCTCCAGTCCCCGAAGTTCCGCGCCAAGGTGTTCGGCGCCAGGTTCGGCTCCGGACCGGGCGCGAACGGAAGCGGCACGTCGGCCGCCACCCCGGCGGACACCACCCCGACCACCGCGGCAGCCCCCAAGATGGAGGTGTCGTGATGAGCGCGACCACCCAGACCCCCAAGGCCAAGGCCCCGGACAGTCGTACGACGTCCAGGGGCGCCCAGCTGCTCGGCGACCGGCGCCTGCCCGTCCTGGTGACCGCCACGCTCTTCATAGCGATGTACATCGGGGGCCTGAGCCGCTACGCGAACTACGGTTTCGGCGAACCGCAGGTCTTCCTCAACCTCTTCATCGACAACGGCTACCTGCTGGTCGCCGCCGTCGGCGCCACCTTCGTCATCCTGTCCGGCGGTATCGACCTGTCCGTCGGCTCCGTGATCGGCTTCACGACCATGCTCACCGCGTGGCTCGTGGAGAAGCAGGGCCTGCCCATCCTGGTCGTCATCCCCATCGCGCTGGGCGTGGGAGCCTTCGGCGGCTTCCTGATGGGCTATGTGATCCACAACTTCGAGATCCAGCCCTTCATCGTGACCCTCGCCGGCCTCTTCCTCTTCCGGGGCCTGTGCCTGGTCATCAGCAAGGAGTCGATCGCCATCGACGACTCCTCGGTGAGCAGCATGGCCCAGGCACAGGCGTCGCTGGGGATGGGCTTCCTGTCGGTCGGCGCCATCGTCGCGCTCGTCGTCCTCGCCGTGGCGTTCTACGTCCTGCACTACACGCGCTTCGGACGGCGGGTGTACGCCATCGGCGGCAACGAGCAGTCGGCCATGCTGATGGGCCTGCCGCAGGGCGGCACCAAGATCGCCGTGTACACGGTGAGCGGCTTCTGCTCGGCCCTGGCCGGCCTCCTCTTCACCCTGTACATCCAGTCCGGTGACCCGCTGCACGCGACCGGCATGGAACTCGACGCGATCGCCGCGGTCGTCATCGGCGGCACGCTGCTGACGGGCGGCTCCGGCTACGTCCTGGGCACCCTCTTCGGCGTCCTCGTCCTGGGCCTGATCAAGAGCATCATCCAGTTCGAGGGCACGCTCAGCTCCTGGTGGACGAAGATCGCCACCGGTGTGCTGCTGTGCGCGTTCATCCTGATCCAGCGCGCCATGACGACCCGTAGGAAAACCTGAGCCGAGGGCGCCGAAAGGACGGCCGAAAGGACGGCCGAAAGGGACGCTGTCACGCCGGAGCGGTCCGACGCACGTACGCCGTGCGCCGGACCGCTCCGGTGTGTCGGAAGATAGCGGGGAATGGCGGGGCTTGCCCTCAACTGGGCAAACTCGACTCGCCAGTTCCGCACGGAACCTTCACAGAGATCTCTAGGAGCGCTCCCTGTGCGGAACCTAATATTCCCGCGTCATGGACTACTGCCTCCCGTGCCGACGGCACCTCAACGGCGCCCTCGCCTGCCCGGGGTGCGGCACCTCAGCCGAATCCGTCCGCGCGTACGCGACGCAGCAGCCCGCGCCGGCCGAGGCCGTGGCACCGGGCGGAGCCGGGGCGTACCAGGCGTACGGGGCCGACGGGACGTACGGCGGCGGATACGCGGACGGGTACCCGAGCGGGGGCGCGGGCGCGGCGTACGAAGGCGGCCACGCGGCTGAGGCGTACGGGGGTGGCGGCCAGGCTGTCGGCCCCTACGGGGACGCTCAGGGGACGGCTGCGGGGAACGGAGACGCCTCCTCCGGGGTCGCGAGCGCGAGTGGCGACGGTGCTGACGGCGACGACACCGGCACGGCCGGGACCGAGGCGGCCGCTCACCGGTCCGAGGCGGTGGCGGAACCCTCGGGCGGGCGGGCGGCCCGAAGACGCGCGCGAGGACGTGGCGGCCGGGGCGCGGTAGTCCCCGAGGACGCCGAAGAGTACGACGACCACGACGAAGACGCCGACGACGACACCCGGGACGACGGCCCCGCGGGCGGTGCGAGCCGACGCGACCGAAAGGCCGCCGCGCACCGGCGCCGCCGCCGCCGGACCCTCCTGATCGCCGCCGGCTTCGTGCTGGCGGCCGGCGGGCTGAGCCTCGCGGAACTCGGCATGGACGCCCCGGGCTCCAGCCCGAAGCCCGCGGCGGCCGGCGGCGAGTCCGCGGACGGCGCGGCGACGGAGGTGAGCGAGTCGGCCAAGGCGCGGGACGGCGAGGCAGGCACCGGAGCGAGCGCGTCGGACTCGGCCTCCCCGACCGCGTCGGCCTCCCCCTCCGCCTCGGAGTCCGCGAAGGACGACGACACGAAGAAGGACGAGGACGACTCCGACAAGGACGCCCAGTCGCCCACCAGGGACCCGGGCACGTCCCCCACCACCGCGGACCCCGCGCCCCCGGCACAGTCCCCGACTCCCACGACGGACCCCACGACATCGGAACCGACCGCGAACCCGTCACCGTCGGAAACGTGCAACCGCTTCTTGTGGTGGTGCACCTAGGGCTCAGGGCCTGTCCGACGGGCCCAGCGGCCTTCCGGGCGCCTCCGGCGCCCTGCAAGCGGGGTGTGGTGCGCGACTAAGACCCCTGCTCCAGCATCCGCCGCAGCAAATCCCGCAAAGACTGCCGTTCCTCGTCGGACAGTCCGGCCATGGGCTCCCGCGCGAAGCGCAGCCCTTCCCGCAGCTCCCGGGCGACCCGCCGCCCCTCATCCGTCGCGGCCGCCACCTTCACCCGGCGGTCCGCCGGGGCCGCCCGGCGCTCGACGAGTCCGCGGGCCTCCAGTCGGTCGACGATGCCCGTCACGTTGGACGGCTCGCACTTCAGCTTCTGGGCCAGCTTCCGCATCGGCAGGGGCTCCAGCGACAGCAGGCTCAGCAGCCGCGCCTGCGCTCCGGTCAGCGCGTGCTCCGCGGCCGCCTCCTCGTAGTCCTCGTAGAAACGCGCCACGACGTCACCGATCAGCTCGACCACCTCCATGGTCAACGCGTCGGGCCGGCGGGTTTTCTCGGGTGTGGCCATGGGATCCAGGGTACCCCGTTACTTGACATCCTGAAATGTTCAGGAGCATGGTTGTTTCAGGCACTGAAGTATTTTGAGGAAGGCCGGTTCCATGTCCGACACCCGCACACTCCCCGCCGCAAGCCGCGAATGGCGTCTGCTCAGCCGCCCCGTCGGCTGGCCCAAGCCCGAGGACTTCGAGCTGGCCGAGGCGGAGATCCGGCAGCCCGGTCCCGGCCAGGTGCTCGTACGCAACGCGTACCTCTCCGTCGACCCGTACATGCGTGGCCGGATGAGCGACGCCAAGTCCTATGTGGCCCCCTTCGAGCTGGGCAAGGCCATGCAGGGCGGTGCGGTCGGCGAGGTCGTCGCCTCGCAGGCCGAGGGCATCGCCGTCGGCGACCACGTGCTGCACTTCGGCGGCTGGCGCGAGTACGCCACCTTCGACGCCCAGCAGGCGGTCAAGGTGGACCCCGAGGCCGCCCCGCTCTCCACGTACCTCGGCGTCCTCGGCATGACCGGCCTCACCGCCTACGCGGGCCTGCTGCGCACCGCCGCCTTCAAGGAGGGCGACTCGGTGTTCGTCTCCGGCGCGGCCGGTGCCGTCGGCAGCCAGGTCGGCCAGATCGCCAGGCTCAAGGGTGCCTCCCGGGTCATCGGCTCGGCCGGTTCCGACGAGAAGGTCAAGCTCCTCGTCGAGGAGTACGGCTTCGACGCGGCGTTCAACTACAAGAACGGCTCGGTCGCCCAGCAGCTCCGCGAGGCCGCCCCGGACGGCGTCGACGTCTACTTCGACAACGTCGGCGGCGACCACCTGGAAGCCGCCATCGGGCAGCTCAACCGCGACGGCCGGATCGCGGTCTGCGGAATGATCTCGGTCTACAACAACACCGAGCCCGCCCCCGGCCCGCGGAACCTCGCCCGCCTCATCCAGACCCGCGGCCGCATCGAGGGCTTCCTCGTCAACGACCACGCGGACCTCCAGCCGCAGTTCGTCCAGGAGGTCGGCCCCTGGGTCGCCTCCGGCGCGCTCAAGTACCGCGAGACGGTCGTCGAGGGCATCGAGAACAACCTGGAGGCGTTCCTCGGCGTCCTGCGCGGCGACAACACCGGGAAGATGATCGTCAAGCTCTGATCTACGGGCACGTCTGCCGGACGTTCGTTGCGGCGCAGGCCGCACCCCTGGACATGGGGTGCGGCCTCCGTCGTACCGCGTCAGGCCGCCAGCGCCGCTGAGTGCACGGACCTCACGAACCGTTCGTTCTCCGGTGCCGCCCCGCCCGGGAAGGCCATCCGGCGGCGGGTGTAGCCGTACGCCAGCCCGCTGCGCGGATCGGCGAAGGCCTGTGAACCGCCCGCGCCGCTGTGCCCGAACGTCCCGGCACCCAGGAACGGATGCCACATGTCGGCCGTCGCCTGGAAGCCGAGCCCGTACGACTTGTGCGCCCGGGCCACCAGGTCGTACCCGGCCGAGTGGATCTGCCCCACCTCGGCCACGGTGTCCGGCTTCAGCAGCGGCGGCCGCCCGTCCACCTCGCTGATCGCCGCCGCGTACATCCCGGCGAGCCCGCGCGCGGCGGCGACCCCGCCCGCCGAGGCCGGTCCCTTGGCGCGTACGGCACGGGAGTTGGCGTAGTCCACCAGGTCACCCGCGTTCGGCACGTGCTGGTTGAAGGCGATCGAGGACAGCGTGTGCGGACCGGTCTGCACCGAGTCCAGCAGCGCCTGTTGCGTCGCCGTCGGGGTCATCGGCTGGACCGGGCGGTAGCGGGGTTCCAGTGCCTCGGGCAGCCCCAGGAAGAAGTCGAGCCCGTACGGGACGCGGATCCGCTCCTCGTACACCTCCTGGAGCGTACGGCCGGTGGCGCGCCGTACGACCTCTCCGGCGAGCGCGCCGATGACGAGCGCGTGGTAGCCGAACGCCGTGCCCGGCCGCCAGAACGGCCGCTGGTCGGCGAGCCGTTCGGCGACCAGCCGGTCGTCGGCCAGCTCCTGCGCGGTGAACCCGGCGTCGAGCCCGACCACGCCCGCGCGGTGCGAGACCAGCTCGCGCAGGGTCAGCGCGCCCTTGCCCTCGGCGCTGAACTCCGGCCAGTAGTACGTCACCTTGCGGTCCAGCTCGAGCGTGCCGTCCTGCACGAGGAGCGCGACCACGAGGTGGGCGGCACCCTTGGTCGAGGAGTACACGCCGTAGAGGGACCCGGCGTCGGCGCCGTCGCCCGTCCACAGGTCGACGACTCTGCGGCCGTGCACGTATGCGCACAACTGCCCCTCGTAGTCCGGTCGTTCCCCCGCCGCGAAGGCGGCGAACTCCTCGCGCACCGCCTCGAATCCGTCCGCGACGGTGCCGTGGATCTCGTGTGTCATCCGCTCTCCTCACCTGTACCGCCACGCGCCTGCGCCACTGTGAACAGCGCGCGTGCCACCTGCGCGAACTCCCCCTTCGGATGGTCCCGGAAGAGGGGCTCGGTGCCGAACAGAACGGCCCCCGAGCCACTGACGACCGAGGCCTGCCCCGCCGCCTGGGCGGGACCGCCGGAGCCGTCCTCCAGCGCTCGCCAGTGCCCGGAGACGAGCGGGTTACCGGTCCCGTAGGTCTGCTCCACCCGGACCCCGGGGCCGAGGTCGGTGAACCAGACGGGCGCGTACACGAACCCGTGCTCCGGCGCACCTGCCGTCACCGGTCCCGAATTCACCACCCGCACCACACCGTTGGCGTCCCCGTTGCCCTCGACCGGCTTCGCCGCCAGCAGCCCGGCGGCGGTGCTCAGCTCGGCTCCGGTGACCCCGCGCCCGACGAGCCCGTGCCCGCTGTCGAGGAAGGCGTCGAGGGCGGTACGGGCGGTCGTGTTCAGGGCGCCGTGGTCCAGCCCCGCCGACACGAACAGCACGTCCGCCGCCGACCAGTCGAAGCCCGCGTTCAGCACGGCCGTGGAGACCGGCGTGACCTCGAAGTTCATCTCCCGCAGCGCGAACAGTTCACCGGGCGTGACGGCCGCGGCCACCCGCAGCCGGTGCAGCTCGGTCGTGCCGGTCACCTTGGTCGCGTCGAAGGCGACGTCGTACGTCCGCGCCGCCGCGGCTGCCTTCGTCCGCGCCGACGCCGGCACGATCGCACTGCCGTCCGCGGACCGCCGTACCGGAACGCCCTGCTGGAGAAGGGAGTTGACTGCCGCGATCTCCTGCGGGTCGTCGAGCCGCAGCCGCAGGTCGCCGCGCGGGGCGACGTGACCGACCGGCGCGGCCTCGTCCACGGTCCGCAGCGGCAGGCCCGTCAGGCCGCCGGAGGTCACCGGCTCGACCGTGGCGCCCCACAGGCGGCCCAGGCTCCAGCCCGAGATGTCGTACATCACCGAGACCTTGTCGCTGATGTCCGTCCCGTCGGCGAGCAGCACGTTGGCGAGCCCTCGCTTGGGCTGGTGCATGTCGACGACGTAGGAGCCCTTCGTGTACGACCGTCCCGCGAGCCGGAAGTCGCGGGCGGCGCGGGTCACCCGGACGTCGTTGGCGAGGAGATGGTCGACGAGCCGGGCGGCGGCGGCGGACCCTCCGGGGATGACATACGCCCGCGGGAAGTCGGTGGTGTACACGTCCTCCGGACCGATGCCCGGAACGCCCGGCACGGTCTCCTCCGAAACCGGCACCTGGGCCGCGCCCGCCGCCCCGCGCCGGAAGACCTCGATCTGGTCGGCGACCAGCGACGCGCGGTTCGTCCGGACGAAGTCGAGAGTGGCCCGGATGGCGGCACCGGCCACGTCCACGTTGATCGCGGACCGGCGGCGCAGTTCGCTCTCCGGCAGGCTGGTGTAGGCGGCGTTGTTCACCGCCAGCGGGATCTCCACGGTGTGCGCGGCGACCGTGCCGTGGAAGGCCGCGTACTGCGGGGTGAAGATCGGCGGCCAGTCGTCCCAGCCCTCCTCCTGGTCCCGGAAGGGGATCTGCGCGGGCCGCACGCCGTCCTTCGCGGGCGTGTAGCCGAGGCCGTTGACGGCGGACTCCATGCGGAGGGCGTTGGCGTAGGTGTTCTTCAGGAACAGGTCGTACTCGTAGTTCTCGCCGTGCGGGGGAGTGGTGGGCTCGATGAGCGTGCCGTTGACGTAGCCGTGCAGGTCGAGCATGACGGCCGGCTGCTTGTCGATCTCGATCTGCCGCATCGCCCGCACCTCGGGCTGCGAGGCGGTGACGAAGTCCCGGTTCATGTCGAAGCCGTTGGCGTTGGCGCGGGTGCCGGCGATACGGCCGTCCGGGTTGGCCGTGATGTTGAAGTACAGGCGGCTGTGCGCGAGGAGGTCCTTCGTCTTCGCGTCGTTCGCGGTCGCGAGCTGCTCGACGATCCTCAGGGAGGCGTCGGTGCCCTCCCACTCGTTGCCGTGGATGTTGTTGTTGAAGAAGACGGGAGTCTTGTAACCCGCCTTGACCGCCGGGTCCTTGGCGGCCCTGCCCGGCACGCTCTCGATCAGCTCGCGCATCCGCTCCTGGGCGCGGGCCTGCCGGGCGCTCTCCGGGGCGGTCACGGTCACGAGGTAGAGCCGGTGCCCGCCGGCCGAACGGCCCGCGACCTCGACGCTCACGCGGTCGCCGAGCCGTTGCAGGGCGTTCAGCTTCGGGGCGATCCCGTGGTACGGGGTGAGGCCGAGCTTGATGGACCTGTCGGCGGGGTTCTCCGGGTCGGGGGTCAGAACCTGTTCGCGGGGATAGCCGCGCCCGGTGCCGGTGGTCGGGCTGCCCTGACCGGTGAGGGCCCGTTCGGCGGCGCTCTCGGGGGCACGGGCGGCGCGGTTGTCGACGGCGGGGCCCTCGCGGGTGACGGGGGGCTCGGGCTCGGGCCTCGCGACGGCGGTGTGGGGGGTGAGCAGGAGTGAGCCCGCCGTGGTGACGGCGAGGGCGGTGATCAGAACAGGTCTCGCAGGAACGGTTCTCGTGGTGCGCACGCGTACCTCCTGTGGGGCTTCCTGTGATCGGTACGGCGAGGTGTACCTGTTCGACTCAACCGCAACAAGAGGGAGTCGGAGTCGCTGACACCCCGGACGGCTCGTCACCGGTGGTCGGCCGGGGGCGCATTGGGGGTGCGGAGTGGGCATGCTGAGGGCGGAACACCCCGGAGTTCGGCGCCGGCCCAGGCGTGTGAGACGAGGAGAGAGCTCGTGGCCACGATCCCTTCGCTCCCCAGCAGGGACGACGTACTGCGCATGGCCCGCAACACCACCGACATCACCGGCCAACTCCTCGACACGGCCGGGAACATCACCAGAATCGCCATCAACACCTTCGACCCGCGCGACGGTTCGGGCAGCGAGGCGCTGCGCGTCCTGCGCGAGACCACCGCGGAACTGGCCGAGGCGAGCGAGTCTCCGCAGGCCCAGGAGGCGTTCTACCGGATCGTCGACACGCTGATGCGGCTGGGCACCTCCGGGGCGCCGCTGGCCGTGCACCCCGTGAGCGAACCGGCCCAGGCGCTGCTCGCGGCCCTGGGCGACAGCCTGCTGCCCGTCCTGGACGCCGTGGAGCCGGCCGTGGAGGAGTTCGCGGCGGCGCTCGGCGACCTGGTCGAGGCGGCCTCGCCCCTGCTGCCGGCGGCGGCTGGACTGGCCGCCGGTGCGCTCCTCGCCCTCACCCCGGTGATCCGGGCGGCGGCGGACGTACTGGAGGAGTCGAACCCCGAACTCCGCCGCATCGCCGATGCGCTGACGACCGCGCTGGCCCCGCTGTTGCCGCTCCAAGTCGCCCTCGCGGAACGCGCGGCCGCCGCCGGTGCCAACGTGGTCCGCACGACGCTCGCCCCGCTGGCCGACCTCACGGAGGCGGCAGCGGCGACGACGAAGGCGGCCCGCCCGGTCCTGATCGCCGGCGAGGAACTCCTCGTCTCCGGCCTCGAACACCTCCAGCCGCTCCTCCTGACGAGCGCGTCCCGAGCGGGGCGCTTCGCGCGGGCGGCGGCGGTACGGGTGTCGGCGGCGGTGTCTCCGGCGGCGGAGCGGGGGGTCGTGGTGGCGGTGACTCCTGTGTGACCCGGCGCCGGGGCGCCATCCGGCTCGGCTGGTCAAAAGGTGACCGACAACCTCCCGATAGAGTTCCCCCATGCGCGATCTCGGGGCGGGATTCAAGTACCTCATGGAAGGCCAGCGTTGGGTGGCCCGGCACGGCAAGCAGTTCGGCTTCGGCCTGCTCCCCGGCCTGATCACGCTGGTCCTCTACGCGGCGGCCCTGGTCGCCCTGGCCCTCTGGGGCGAGGACTTCGTGACGTGGGCGACCCCGTTCGCGGACGACTGGTCGAGCCCGTGGCCCGGCCTCTTCCGCGGCTTCCTGACCGCCGTCCTGTTCGCCCTGGCCCTCCTCCTCTCCGTCATCACCTTCACCGCGGTCACCCTCCTGATCGGCCAGCCCTTCTACGAGAACCTCTCCGAGAAGGTCGACCGGGACGTCTCGCCGGACGGCACCGCCCCCGAGTCCGGCCTCCCGCTCTGGCGCGAGCTGTGGATCTCGGCCCGCGACAGCCTCCGCATCCTCGTGCGGGCCCTGCTGTGGGGCGTCCTCCTCTTCGGGCTCGGCTTCATCCCGGTCGTCGGCCAGACGGTCGTCCCGGTGATCGGCTTCCTTGTCACCGGCTTCTTCCTCACCCAGGAACTCACCTCCGTCGCCCTCCAACGCCGCCGCGTCGAACTCCGCGACCGACTCGCCCTCCTCCGCACCCGCAAAACCCTGGTCTGGGGCTTCGGCACCCCCCTCGCCGTGTCCTTCCTGATCCCCTTCGTCGCGGTCTTCCTGATGCCGGGCGCGGTAGCGGGCGCGACACTGATGGCCCGGGACCTACTGGCCGAGGAGACGCCTCCTGTCAGCCCGTCCGAAGGCTCTGTCAGCCCGTCCGGCGTTTGAGGACGAGGCCTTCGGGCCGAAAGCGGGGGTCTGGGGGCGCAGCCCCCAGGGACGGGACGGGAAGGGGCGGAGGGGGCGAAAACACCCCGACGCCCGCCCCCATGACCGGACACCTACACAGCCGATGTCTCTTCCACAGCCACCCGCACAATCCCCGTCACCTGCGCGATGATGTCCACCCGGTTCCGCACGAACTCCGCATCCGTCACCGCCCCGCCGGCCGGATCCGTGTTCCCCGCCCCGAACTGCAGCACAGGCGTATGCACATGCCCACCCGGCAACACCTCGTGCAACCCCAGCCGGTCCCGCAACAGCGTGGCCCGATAGGCGATCTCGTTGGACAGATAGTTCCCGCCGCCCCCGGCCCGCGCGGTAGACCCCGGCGTCGGCCCGTCCGCCCGCACCACGGCCTCCGTACCGCCCGCCGGAATCTCGGTCACACTCGTGTTGTCGTACACAGGAAACCGCCCGGTCTCAGCTCCCACGATCGTCGCGTACGGCAGCGTCGTAGAGGTCCACTGCGGCTGCGAGGCCGGATCGCGGACCGGCACGGTCTCGGTCCTGCCGATGTTGTCGTTGTCGGGGAACCCGCCCCGCCAGGCCCCGTTGGTCCGCTCGACGTCGAACCGCCCCACGCGCCCCTGACTCACGGTGGCGAAGAGATCCACCTGCCGCAGGTACGGCCGCAGCGTCCGTTCCACCGTGCCGTCCGCGAAGTCCTGCCAGCGCACCGGGAAGACGACGGTCTCGACCCGTGCCGGCCCCTCCGCGGTCTCGATCACCGTGCCGTCGAGCGCCAGCGCGGTCGCTCCCGACGGGTTGGAGATCCGGATGTCCCGGTCCAGCGTGAACGGATCGAAGCCGGTGACAAGGACCCGCTTGATCCCGTCGCCCCGCGGATACCGCACAGCGGTCTGCCCGCGTGACGTCCGCTCCAACTCACCGAGCAGGGCGCTGCGTCGGTCGTCCGTCAGCCCGAACCGCGGCTCCCACGTCCGCACGTCCCGCGTCATCCCCAGCCGCGCCCAGTACAGCGGCCGGTCGTCGTCCCGACTGAGGTCACCGCCCACCGGCCCCCGCCCCTGCGCCCGCCCGACGGCCCGCCGCCACAGCGCCGACCCCTCCCGTACGACGACCCGCCGCGCCTCGGCGTAGGAGCGCGCCGCGGCGAGCTCCCGGGCGAACTCCGCGGTCACGGCGTCGAATCCGGAACGCCGGAGGATCTCCTGCGGTACGGCCCGGTCGAGCCGCTGCTCCTCGACAGTGGGTGGGAGAGCGGTCTCGGCGGCGGACGCCTGGGTGGGGGCCGCCAGCCCGGCCACCAGGGCCAGTCCGAGTACGCCGATCCGAACACGTATGGAATTCAAGGAAGTTCAGGTCCTTCCGTCGCTGTGGGGCGCATGGGGTGCGAACGGCCGCAGTATCGCGTGACGGAAGTGGTCCACGCCATGGGGTCAGGAACTGCTGCCCGTTTCATGAGCATGAGTGCCTTCTGGTGAGCGTGAGTGAGTGCCCGTGCTGAACGCGGTTGTTCCGCTGTGTGTCAAGGGGCTCCTGCGGCCTGGGGTGTGTTGTGGACCTTCGCTCTTGGGAGGGGAACGGGAGTTCTTGGGTCGAATGGGTGACCTTTGCGGAGGCTGCTCGTTGACTGCCGTGACGGGGCTCTTCGGCCGGACGGGGGTGAACGGGTGAGCGCACTACGGAAGTTGGCGGCGTCGTTCGTGGTGCCCGGCCCGGCCGGGGTGGCGATCCGGGACCGGCTGCGGGTGAGCGAGTCGGACGCGGCGGTCCTCGCCGAGGTGGGCATGTTTCTGGGGTCGCTGGCGGCGGGTGATCTCGCGGAGCGCTCCCGGCAGGGGCTGGCGCATGACGCGGCCGCGTGGGCGGTGCGCAAGCGGGCGCTGACGGGGAGGTCGTCGGCGCGGTGGGCGGGCAGCATCACCAAGGCTACCCATGACCAGTGGGCGCTGGCCCGGCGCGGCCAGGCCGCCCACCTGGCCTGGCTGCACAAGCAGATCGCCTCCATCGAGGCGCGGCTGGCCCGGCCGCTGGGCGCCAAGGCTGACAAACACGAAGGCCTGGCGCGCGGCTATGCCACGCGTGGTGAGTGGCATGCCAAGTCCCGCCGCCTGCACACCCTCAAGGACCGGCTGGCTTTGGTGGAGGCGGACTGGGCGGCGGGCCGGGTGCACGTGGTGCGCGGCGGCAAGCGCCTCGCGAACACCCGCCACCACCTTGAGGCGGCCGGACTGAGCGAACAGGCATGGCGGGAACGGTGGCGGGAGGAGCGGATGTTCCTGACCGCCGACGGCGAGTCCGGCAAGCGCTTCGGCAACGAGACCCTCCGCGTAACCGACACCGGACAGATCTCGGTCAAGCTCCCGGCCCCGCTGGCCCACCTGGCCAACGCACCGCACGGCCGCTACCTCCTCGACGCCACCGTACGGTTCCAGCACCGGGGCACGGAGTGGCTGGACCGGATCACCGCGAACCGGGCGGTGGCCTACCGCATCCACCACGACACCGCGCGCGGCCGCTGGTACATCACCGCGTCCTGGCAGCGCGCCGCCGCCCCCGTCCTGCCGCTCAACGCGGCGCTGGCGCGGGGGGTGGTGGGGGTCGACATGAACGATGACCACTTGGCCGCCTGGCAGTTGGATGTGCACGGCAACCCGGTCGGCGAACCACAACGGTTCTTCTACGACCTCACCGGCACTGCCGAGCACCGGGACGCACAGATCCGGCACGCCCTGACCCGGCTGCTGCACCACACCCGGCGCTGCGGGGCCGCCGCGATCGCCATCGAGGACCTCGACTTCACCGACGGCACCAGCCGGGAGAAGCACGGCCGCAACAAACGCTTCCGCCGCCTGCTGTCCCGCTTCCCCACCGCCAAGCTCAGGGCCCGGCTGGTGTCGATGGCAGCCGAACAGAACCTGGCCGTCGTGGCGGTTGACCCGGCCTACACCAGCCGGTGGGGTGTCCAGCACTGGCAGAAACCGCTGACCACCCCGCGACGCAAGATGTCCCGGCACGATGCGGCGAGCATCGCGGTCGGGCGACGCGCCCTCGGACACCCGATCCGGCGACGGACGGCACCGCCCCACCCCGACCAGAGTGATCGTGGTGGGCATCGGACCGCCCAGGCCCGACCGGACACCCGCAGGCGTGAGGAAACCCGCCCCCACATTCCCGGACCGCGCACCGGATGCGTGCCGCCCGGTGGTGGAGCGAAAGCGGGCGACCAGGGTGCCCAACACCGTTCGGAGCACCCGGCTGAGCAGCAGTCCTGGCAACAGGACTCACAGTGATGATTGCGGTGGCACCGCTCGGAGGTCTGACTCAAGGACTCACTGGCGCTTCGGCTGTCTGTCGGGAGAACCGTCGGCCTGTCGGGCGGTGCCACCGCGCGCGTGCCGGTCAGGCGTTCGTGACCTCATAGGAGCCCGGCCAAAGGTCCCATCACTGTCTTGTCCGTCCGCCCGACCGGCGCGTGCCCTCCCTGATGCGTCGTACGGAAGGACAGCACGTCCAGCATGGCAGCAGATGAGATAGCGGTCATTGGCGGGATCGACACCCACACCGACCTGCACCAGGCGGCCGCGATCGACACCGTGGGCCGGCACCTGGCCACCGAGCCGTTCCCGACCGGTCCCGCCGGCTATGAGCAGCTGCTCCACTGGCTGCGTTCGCACGGCGAGGTTCTGGCGGTAGGCATCGAGGGCACCGGCGCCTACGGGGCCGAGATCGCCCGTTTCCTGACCACAAAGGGTGTCACCGTCATCGAGGTCGACCGACCCGACCGCAAGGCCAGGCGGGACAATGGCAAGTCCGACCCGGTTGACGCCTACGCCGCCGCGACCGCCGTGCTGTCCGGCCGGGCCTCGGGCATTCCGAAGACCCGCAACGGGATCGTGGAGGCCATCCGCACCCTGCGGGTGGCCCGCAGTTCGGCCGTCAAGGCCCGCACCCAGACCATCAACCAGATCCGCACGCTCATCATCACCGCACCGGCCGCGGTGCGCGAGAGGCTGCGCGGCCTGGCCACCGGCGAGCTGATAGACGCCCTGGCCCGGTCCCGGCCCGTGGGCGACCTGGCGGATCCGGACTGCGCGGTCAGGATCACGCTGCGACGGCTCGCCCGCCGCTGCCAGCGGCTGGAGGAGGAAATCGCCGAAGCCGACGCGGACCTGGGCCCGCTGGTCACCCGGGCCGCACCACGGCTGATCGCTCTGCCCGGCGTCGGCCCCGAGAGCGCGGGCCAGCTGCTGACCACCGTCGGCGACAACCCGGACCGCCTGCGCTCGGAAGCATCCTTCGCCCACCTGTGCGGTGCCGCCCCGCTGCCGGCCTCCTCCGGCCGCACCAACCGGCACCGCCTCAACCGGGGCGGAGACCGCCAAGCCAACCGGGCCCTGCACACGATCGTGCTGGTCCGCATGCGCCACGACCAGCGCACCCGCGAGTACGTCGCCAGACGCACCGCCGAAGGCATGACCAAGAAGGACATCATGCGCTGCTTGAAACGGTTCGTCGCCCGCGAGGTCTACCAGCATCTACCCCGCCCTCACATCACCGCCGAACAGCTCAAACAAGCCGCTTGACGGTCTATAGGAGCTTCTCCCACTCAGTCTTCAGGAACGGTTCGTACGAAATCCAGGTGAGCCGCTCCATCACGGACCGTAGGCTCACCGCGACGATTACAGTAACGTCTGATCCGGGACACGTTTCTCCCATGAACCAGCCCCGGCCCGGGACCTGACCTCTGGGCCGGGGCTCATCACGTCCGACAGGCGGAAAAGCCCGGCGTCTATCGAGTGGAAAACCCGTACACCGTCTCCGAGCGGTACACCTCGCCCGGCCGCAGCACCGTGCTCGGGAACTCCGGGCGGTTCGGGGAGTCGGGGAAGTGCTGGGTCTCCAGCGCGATGCCGTCGCAGGGCGCGAAGGGCTCGCCGAGGTGGTCCGCGGTGTACAGCTGGAGGCCGGGCTCGGTGGTCGCCACGGTCAGCACCCGGCCGGACGCCGGGTCGTACAGCTCGGCGACCTCCACGGGCCCGTCCGTCACCCCCTTGTCGAGCACGAAGTTGTGGTCGTACCCGGAACCCACCTTCCGCGCCTCCCGGAAGTCGAAGCGCGTGTCCGCCACCTCGTCCAGGACGCCGGTCGGGATCAGGTCCGCGTCGACCGGGGTGAACCGGGAGGCGGCGATCCGCAGTTCGTGCCCACCGGCGTTCCCCGACCCGCCGAGGTTGAAGTAGCTGTGGTTGGTCAGGTTCACGACGGTCGGCGCGTCCGTGACCGCCTCGTACGCGATCCGCAGCGCACCGGCCTCGTCCAGCGAGTACGTCGTCGAGACCTCCAGACGCCCCGGGAAGCCCTCCTCGCCATGGGCGCTCACCCGCGTCAGACGCACCCCGTGCTCGACCGGCGTCACGTCCCACACCCGCTTGTCGAAGCCGCGCTCGCCGCCGTGCAGGGAATTGGGCGGGTTGTTGAGCGCGAGCGCGTACGTCCGGCCGTCGAGCGGGAAGCGGCCGCCCGCGATCCGGTTCGCGTACCGCCCGACCAGGGCGCCGAAGTACGGGTCCGGGTGCGTCACATAGCCGTCGAGCTCCGGGAACCCGAGCACCACGTCCGCGGCGTGCCCCTCCCGGTCCGGGACCTCCACCGACTGCACGATCCCGCCGTACGACAGGATCCGCACGCGGACGCCGGCCCGCTCCAGGGTCCAGCGGTGAACAGGCGTGCCGTCGGAAAGTGTGCCGAAGAGTTCGTTCATGTGCGGAACTTTAAGTCACGACCTGTGCGTCACGCCTTCTTGCCCGTCACCGTGCGATAGGCGATCTCCGCGAGCCGCGCCTGGCCGTTCACACTCGGATGGAACCAGTCCCAGTGGCTGAGCTGGTCGGTCCCGAACCGGAAGTCGTACACCGCGCCCTCGTCGAAGCGGCAGTGGCGGTCCTTGGCGCAGACCTCCTCCAACACCTCGTTGTACTCCTCCACCCGCTGCTGCACGGTGTCCCGCCGCTCGGTCGCCGCGGCGTCCAACACGTTCGGGTCCGCCAGCATCGACGGGCAGATGCCCAGCTGCCACACCCGCGTGCCCATCGGGTTCGTACGACCCTGGGACCACAGCCGCTTCAGGTTCGGCACGCTCGCCACGTACACCTGTGTCTTGGGCGAGGCCGTGCGCAGCGTGCTCAGCGCGTCCTCGAAGTCGGCCCGGAAGTCGGCCACGGACGTCATCGCCGAGACGCTGGCCCGGCAGGCGTCGTTCGCCCCCGTCATCACCGCCACCAGCGCCGGCTTCTGCACAGCCGCCCGCGTCATCTGACCGGGCAGGTCCGCCATCCGCGCCCCGGTCACCGCGTAGTTCCAACTCCGCTCGGCCGCCTTCGCCCTTCCCAGCAGCCGTACGGCGAGACTGTCGACCTTGGCACTGCTGCCGGTCGCCCACGACACCTCGGGGCAGTCCGACAGCACCGAGCACGCGTCGAAACCGCGCGTGATGGAGTCCCCCACGGCGGCGATCGATGCCGGGCTGCTGTCCCAGTCCGGCGTCGGCTTCGGGGACGGCTTCGCCTTCTGCGCCCCGGTGCCGCTCGGCCCCGGCGAGTCGCCACCGACGGCGTCACAGCCGGTGACGCCCAGAACGGCCGCCGCCAGGACGGCGAGAACGGCGCGCGAGCGGTGGCTCTGCTTCCGCATCCGGTGGTGATCCCCTCGGTCGTGAAAAAGCTCGTCCTCCCATAACAACGCGCGAGAGTTCCCGACGCCCACCGCGCAACGGTTCGCACCCGTACTGGCGTCCTGCCGAGTGAATGGCGGGGGTTTCACGGCACTGGGACCGACGGTACGTCACACTCCTTGCGCCGCCGCACGGTAGCCTCGCCATCAACGTGGCTGCCCGGCCACTGCCGTCAGCCAGTTCGCAAGATGTCCCGCTCTGCCCGGAGGTCCCGGTGACGACACGTGGAGTTCTGTACGTGCACTCCGCGCCGCGCGCGCTGTGCCCGCACGTCGAGTGGGCCGTCGCCGGGGTGCTCGGCGCACGCGTCAACCTCGACTGGATCCGGCAGCCCGCCGCGCCCGGCACCTGGCGCTCCGAGTTCTCCTGGCAGGGCCAGGTCGGCACCGCCTCCAAACTGGCCTCCGCGCTGCGAGGCTGGCACCTCCTCCGTTTCGAGGTCACCGCCGAGCCCTGCGCCACCGCCGAGGGCGAGCGCTACAGCTGCACCCCCGAACTCGGCATCTTCCACGCCGTCACCGGCATCCACGGCGACATCCTGATCCCGGAGGACCGCCTGCGGGCGGCCCTGCTCCGCTCCCAGCGCGGCGAGACGGACCTGGAGGCGGAACTGTCCAAGCTCCTGGGCAAGCCCTGGGACGACGAGTTGGAGCCGTTCAGGTACGCCGGTGAGGGAGCCCCGGTCCGCTGGCTGCACCAGGTGGTGTGAGGCTTTCAGGGGCGCGGGGCTGTATCGATATGCGGCTCCGCCGCGTGGGCGCGACCAGCCCAAGACGGCCCGCACCCGACCACGAACAGACACCAGAACGGCGAGTGGCCCGCCCCCAACCCGGGGTGCGGGCCACACGCCGTTCACGGCAAGGCTCAAACAGTCCTGAACGCCAGCACCACGTTGTGCCCACCAAACCCGAACGAGTCGTTCAGCGCGGCAATCCGCCCCTCGACCGGCAGCTTCCGAGCCTCACCGCGCACGATGTCCGCGTTGGCCTCGGCCTCGGGGTCGAGGTTCTCGATGTTGATGGTCGGCGGAGCCACCCGGTGGTACAGCGCGAGCACCGTCGCCACGGTCTCGACACCGCCCGCGCCACCGAGCAGGTGACCGGTCATCGACTTGGTCGCGGAGACCGCCATGTGGTCGGCGTCGTCGCCGAACACCTTGCGCAGCGCCTTCAGCTCCGCCACGTCACCGGCCGGCGTCGAGGTCGCATGCGCGTTGACGTGCATGATCTCGGCGGGGTCCAGGTCGGTGCGGTCCAGCAGGTTCTGCAGGGCGTGCGAGATGCCCCGCCCCTCCGGCTCCGGCTGCACGATGTCGTGGCCGTCGGCGGAGATGCCCTGTCCGACCGCCTCGGCGTACACCCGCGCCCCGCGCTTGGCGGCGTGCTCGGCGGACTCCAGGACGATCACGCCGGCGCCCTCGCCGAGGACGAAGCCGTCGCGGGCGAGATCGTAGGGACGTGAGGCGCCCTGGGGGTCGTCGTTGTTCTTGGACATCGCCATCATGTTGCCGAACGCGGCGATCGGCAGCGGATGGATGGCCGCTTCCGTGCCACCCGCGACGACGATGTCGGCGCGGCCGGAGCGGATCATCTCGATGGCGTAGCCGATGGCCTCGGCGCCGGAGGCGCACGCGGAGACCGGCGTGTGCACGCCCGCACGGGCGCCCACGAGCAGACCCACGTTGGCGGAGGGACCGTTCGGCATCAGCATGGGGACGGTGTGCGGGGAGACGCGGCGGACGCCCTTCTCCTTGAGCACGTCGTACTGGTCGAGGAGGGTCGTCACGCCACCGATGCCGGAGGCGATCACCGCACCGAGCCGGTCGGGGTCGACAGTGGTGTCTTCCCCGGCCCTGGCTTCGAAACCGGCGTCCTTCCACGCCTCCTGGGCCGCGATCAGCGCGAACTGCGCCGAACGGTCCAGTCGGCGGGCCTGCGGCCGCGGAATGACCTCGGTCGGTTCCACGGCCACCGGCGCGGCGATGCGGACCGCCTGCTCGGCGGCCCACTCCTGCTCCAGGGCCTTGACACCGGAACGTCCGGCGACCAGGCCCTCCCAGGTAGAAGCTGCGTCGCCACCCAGCGGTGTGGTTGCGCCGATACCGGTGACGACCACGGTGCGATTGGTCGAGCTCACGGGAATTCTTTCTCCAACGGATACGAGGATTAAGCGGCGCCACCGCCGGGTGGCGGGGCCAGGATCCGGGGCTGGGATCAGCCCTGGTTCTTGAGGATGTACTCGGTCGCGTCGCCGACCGTCTTGAGGTTCTTGACGTCCTCGTCGGGAATCTTGACGTCGAAGCGCTCCTCGGCGGCGACGACGACCTCGACCATGGACAGCGAGTCGACGTCCAGGTCGTCGGTGAAGGACTTGTCCAGCTGGACGTCCTCAACCGGGATGCCGGCGATCTCGTTCACGATGTCGGCGAGACCGGCGACGATCTCTTCCTGAGTGGCGGCCATGTCAGGCGCTCCTTCGTAGTGATCCAGAGGGTGTGGCTCCCGCCGCGTGAGCGGCAGGTGGTGCATTTCCCGCACCGGACCGCATGATCCGGCACGGAGTGCCTAGGGGAGGGTAACGACCGTCGCGGCGTACACGAGACCCGCCCCGAAACCGATGACGAGCGCGGTGTCGCCGCTCTTCGCCTCGCCGGTCGCCAGAAGCCGCTCCATCGCGAGCGGAATCGAGGCGGCCGAGGTGTTGCCGGTGGTGCGCACGTCACGCGCGACCGTGACGTGCTCCGGCAGCTTGAGAGTCTTCACCATCGAGTCGATGATCCGCTCGTTGGCCTGGTGGGGAATGAAGACGTCCAGGTCGGCCGGGCTGATCCCGGCCGCGTCCAGCGCCTGCTGGGCGACCTTCGCCATCTCGAACACGGCCCAGCGGAAGACCGCCTGGCCCTCCTGCGTGATCGCCGGGAACTTGTCCTTGGAGCTGTCGTACTCGGTCCAGGCCACCGTCTGCTTGATGGTGTCGGACTTGTCACCCTCCGAGCCCCAGACCGTGGGTCCGATCGCGGGCTCCGGTGAGGGACCCACCACGACCGCGCCCGCGCCGTCCCCGAACAGGAAGGCCGTGGCCCGGTCCTCCAGGTCGGTCAGGTCGGACAGCCGCTCCACGCCGATGACGAGTACGTACTCCGCCGAGCCCTCGACGATCATGCCCTTGGCGAGGGTGAGGCCGTAGCCGAAGCCCGCGCAGCCGGCCGAGATGTCGAAGGCGGCGGCCTTGTTCGTGCCCAGTTTGTCGGCGATCTCGGTGGCGACGGCCGGAGTCTGCTTGAAGTGCGACACGGTCGAGACGATCACGCCGCCGATCTGCTCGGCGGAGATCCCGGCGTCGGCGATCGCCTTGCCGGACGCCTCGATCGACATGGCGGCGACGGTCTCCTCGTCGTTCGCCCAGTGCCGGGTCTCGATGCCGGAGCGCGAGCGGATCCACTCGTCGGACGAGTCGATCGTCTCGAGGATCACCTCGTTCGGCACGACCCGGGTAGGACGGTAGCCGCCCACACCGAGGATCCGCGCGTACGGGGCGCCCTTGCTGGGCTTGATCTTCGACATGCTCTCCAGGCTCCTTGTCAGGCACCCGCCGCGTCAGCGGCAGATGTAACCGTCTCGGCGATGAGCTCGCGAGCAGCGTCGAGGTCGTCGGGGGTCTTGAGCGCCAGGGTCTTCACACCTGGCAGCGCGCGCTTGGCGAGGCCGGTCAGCGTGCCGCCGGGGCACACCTCGATCAGGGCGGTCACGCCGAGCGCCTTGAAGGTCTCCATGCACAGGTCCCAGCGGACCGGGTTGGCGACCTGGCCGACCAGCCGCGCGACGATCTCCGCGCCCGTGGCGACGGCCCGGCCGTCCTTGTTCGAGACGTAGGCGACCTTCGGGTCGGCGGGCGTCAGGGCCTCGGCGGCCTTCGCCAGCACGTCGACCGCGGACGCCATGTGGTGCGTGTGGAAGGCGCCGGCCACCTTGAGCGGGACGACCTTGCGGACGCCCTCGGGCTTGTTCTCGTTCAGCACCGCGAGCTGCTCCAGCGTGCCCGCGGCCACGATCTGGCCGGCCCCGTTGACGTTCGCCGGGGTCAGACCGAGCTTCTCCAGATGCGCGACGCTCACCTCGGGGTCGCCGCCGAGCAGCGCCGACATCCCGGTCTCGGTGACGGCGGCGGCCTCGGCCATCGCCAGACCGCGCTTGCGTACGAGGGTCAGCGCCGCGGTGTCGTCGAGCACACCCGCGAAGACGGCGGCGGTGATCTCGCCGACGCTGTGGCCCGCGACGGCGCCGGGCACGATGGCGGCGCCCGCCGCGTCAGCGGCTGATGTGGCAGTACCGAGTGCCGCGGCCGACAGGATTCCGGCCGCGACAAGGAGCGGCTGGGCGACAGCCGTGTCCCGGATCTCGTCCGCGTCGGCATGCGTGCCGTAACGGGCGAGGTCCAGTCCGATGGCGTCGGACCACGCGGCGACGCGGTCCGCGGCACCGGGGAGTTCGAGCCAGGGGGTCAGGAAGCCGGGCGTCTGGGCGCCCTGGCCGGGAGCGACGAGTACGAGCACTCTCACACTCTCTCTTGTGGACGGCCACGACCGCCCGTGGGGACAAGGACGAAGAACACGAGGGGGTTTTGTGGACCCCCGACAAAAGACTAGAGCTGGAGATCCCCGTCGGCCAGACGCCCCAGGATCAGCGCGATGCGCAGCGTGAACGCCGACCGTACATCGGAGGGCGACCAGCCGGTGACGTCAGTCACACGTCGGAGCCGGTAGCGCACGGTGTTGGGATGGACGAAGAGCATACGGGCGGCGCCTTCGAGGCTGCTCGCCTGTTCCAGATAGACGGCGAGCGTCTCCAGGAGCGCCGAGCCGGCCTCCTCCAGCGGTCTGTAGATCTCCTCCACCAACTGGTCGCGGGCCGCGGGGTCACCGGCCATCGCGCGCTCCGGAAGCAGATCGTCCGCCAGGACCGGGCGCGGGGCGTCCTGCCAGGCAGAACACGCCTTCAGGCCGGCCGCGGCGGCCTGCGCGGACCGGGTCGCGGCCTGCAGATCGGGGACGATGGGCCCCGCCACCACCGGCCCGGCGGCGAACGGCCCGATCAGCGACTTGGCGACGGCGAGCGGGTTGTCGCTGCCACCGGCGATGACCACGAGCCGGGACCCGAGCACCCCGGTCAGCACCTGGAGCTTGGCGTGCCGGGCGGCCCGCCGGATGGCCTCGACGGTCAACTCACTGTCACCGTCGGGAGCGTTGCCCAACACCACGCACACATGCTCGGGCGAGTTCCAGCCAAGGGCGGCGGCCCGGCTGACGGCGCCCTCGTCGGCCTCCCCGCTCAGCACGGCGTTCACGACGAGCGACTCCAGGCGCGCGTCCCAGGCGCCGCGTGCCTCGGCGGCCTGGGCGTACACCTGGGCGGTGGCGAAGGCGATCTCGCGGGCGTACACGAGCAGGGCCTCGCGCAGCACGTTCTCGTCGCCCGGGGCCGCCACCTCGTCGATGGCCGACTCCATGACCTCGATCGTGGTGCGCACCATCTCGACGGTCTGCCGCAGGGTGATCGCCCTGGTCAGCTCGCGGGGCGCGGTTCCGAAGACGTCGGTGGAGATGGCCTGCGGGGCGTCCGGGCGCCGGAACCACTCGGTGAAGGCGGCGATACCGGCCTGTGCGACGAGCCCGATCCAGGAACGGTTCTCCGGGGGCATGGCCCGGTACCACGGCAGCGTCTCGTCCATACGCTGGATGGCCTGCGCGGCGAGACGCCCGGACGACTTCTCCAGTCGCTTCAGCGTCGCGGGGTGCGGATGGACATCGGGCGCGGCCGCATTGCCGGCGTGGGATTCGGGTTCGGGCACGGGACAAGACTGCCTTATCCGGACGGGAGTACGCGTGCCCGGGTACCGGTGAGGACTACGGTGGGGTCCGTGATGGACGTACGGCGCGCCGCGGAGCGCTACCGAGGCGGTGACCCGGGGACCGGAATCCAGTCCCTGCACGCCTTCTCCTTCGGCCCGCACTACGACCCCGACAACCTCCGCTTCGGCGCGCTGATCGCCTGCAACGAGGAGCGGCTGGCCCCCGGCGCCGGCTTCGACGAGCACCCGCACAGCCACACCGAGATCGTGACCTGGGTCGTCGAGGGCGAACTGACCCACCGCGACTCGACGGGCCACGAGACGGTCGTCCGCCCCGGCGACGTCCAGCACCTCAGCTCGGCGGCCGGCGTCAGCCACATCGAGCGCAACGACGGTCCGACCCCCCTGACCTTCGTCCAGATGTGGCTGGCCCCACTGGAACCCGGCGGCGACCCCTCCTACGACATCGTCCACGGCATCGCGGACTCCACCCCGTACGCCGTCCCCGAGGCGGGCGCCATGCTCCACGTACGGCGCCTGGCGGCGGGGGAGCGCACGGCGGTACCGGACGGGGCATACGCGTACGTCCAGGTCGTACGGGGCGAAGTAGCCCTGGACGGCGAAGAGCTGGCCCCGGGCGACGCGGCACGCATCACGGACGCGAAGGATCTGGAGGCGGTGGGGGTGACGGGGGCGGAGCTGCTGATCTGGGAGATGACGGGACTTTCCAGCCCGTCCGGCGTTTGAGGACGAGGCCCTTCGGGCCGAAGCGGGGGTTTGGGGGCGGCAGCCCCCGGGACGGGAAGGGTAGGGGCGGAGGGGGCGAAAAACCCCCGCAGCACCCCAGCCGACGTCAGCCCCGCAACTCCGCCAGCACCGCGTCCGTGAACACCGGCCACGCCTCGACAGCCCAGGGCCCGAACGCCCGGTCCGTCAGTGCCACGCACGCCACCCCCGCATCCGGGTCGATCCAGAGGAACGTACCGGACTGCCCGAAATGCCCGAAGGTGCGCGGCGAGGACGAAGACCCCGTCCAGTGCGGGGACTTGGAGTCCCGGATCTCGAAGCCCAGCCCCCAGTCGTTCGGGTTCTGGTGGCCGTACCCCGGCAGCACACCCTTCGTCCCCGGGTACTGCACCGTCATCGCCTCGGCGACCGTACGGGGATCCAGCAGCCGCGGCGCCTGGACCTCCGCCGCGAACCGCGCGAGGTCGTCCACGGTGGACACGCCGTCCTTGGCCGGAGAACCCTCCAGCGTCGTCGAGGTCATCCCCAGCGGCTCCAGCACCGCCTGCCGCAGATACTCCGCGAACGGGATCTCCGCCGCCTTGGCGATGTGGTCCCCGAGCTGCTCGAACCCGGCGTTGGAGTACAGCCGCCGCTCCCCGGGCGAGGCCGTCACCCTGTGCTCGTCGAAGGCCAGGCCCGAAGTGTGCGCGAGCAGATGACGGACCGTCGACCCGGGCGGCCCGGCCGGCTCGTCGAGCTCGATCGCCCCCTCCTCGTACGCGACGAGGGCGGCATACGCGGCGAGCGGCTTGGTGACCGAGGCCAGCGGGAAGCGTTGCCCGACCGGGCCGCGGGCACCCAGCAGGGTCCCGTCCGCCCGTACGACGGCCGCCGCGGCGGTGGGAACCGGCCAGTTCTCGATCAAGACGAGGCTCTGCAAGGACATGCCGTCGAGCCTAAGCCGCTCAGAGCCTCATCCCCATCGCGGGGTCCGGCTTGCGGACGAAGCCGAGGGCGGCGTACAGCGGCTCGGCCTCCTTGGACGCGGTCAGCAGGACCTGGCCGGCGCCCCGCTCGCGGAACCAGGCGAGGAGTTCCTCCATGCACGCCCGCGCGTAGCCGCGGCGGCGGGCGTCCGGGTCGGTGGCGACGCTGAAGACGTATCCGGCGAGCCCGCGCGGATTGCCCGCCTTGCCGATCCGGTAGTCGATGGTGCCGACCACCAGCGCAGCCAGCGCCCCCGGCCGCTCCGGGTGGTCGACGACGAAGGCCGCGAAGTCCCCGTCCGGCTCGGCCAGCCGGGCACGCAGGGCGGGCAGGCCCTCCGCGTGCCACTGCGTGTCCCCGGCGTCCGGACCGGACTGCGAATCGATCATCACCTGGCGCAGACGCAGAACTTCCTCCGCGTCCTCGGTCGTGGCACGGCGTACAAGACTCATGCCCCGCACGCTAGCCAGCCGACCTGTGCGGCGTCCTGCCGATTTCTTACCGGTGGCGCTTGCTTCGAGTGCACTCCAAGGCCCTAGCGTTGAGGCCATGACGGTGATGGAAACCACGGGTACCAGTACCGACAGCTGTGCCGCCCCGGAGCATCGACCCGGTCGACGCCCGGACGGCCAGGACAGCTACACGATCAGCGAGGTGGTCGCGATCACCGGCCTGACCGCGCACACCCTGCGCTGGTACGAGCGCATCGGCCTGATGCCGCACATCGACCGCTCGCACACCGGCCAGCGTCGCTACTGCAACCGCGACCTCGACTGGCTCGACCTCGTCGGCAAGCTCCGGCTGACCGGTATGCCGGTGGCGGACATGGTGCGGTACGCGGAACTGGTACGCGAGGGCGACCACACGTACACGGACCGCTTCGAGCTGCTGAAGGAGACCCGCGAGGACGTCCTCGCGCGGATCGCCGAACTCCAGGACACGCTCGCGGTTCTCGACCGGAAGATCAATTTCTACGCGGACGCCGGGCAGGCCCTGGCGTCGGAGAGGTCCTGATGACGGACGGCAAGATCCCCACGGTGCGACTCGGCGACGACGGCCCCGAGGTCGGTGTACAGGGCCTCGGCTGCATGGGCATGAGCTTCGGGTACGGCCCCGCGGACGCCGACGAGTCGAGGGCCACGCTGGAGCGGGCCCTGGAACTCGGCGTCACCCTGTACGACACGGCGGATGCGTACGGCGCGGGGGAGAACGAGAAGTTCCTCTCCCCGTTCTTCAAGGCGCACCGCGACGAGGTGGTCATCGCCACCAAGTTCGCCCTGGCGATCCCCCCGGACGACCCGACCCGGCGCATCATCCGCAACGACCGGCCCTACATCCGCCAGGCCGTCGAGGCGAGCCTCAAGCGCCTCGACGTCGACGTCATCGACCTCTACTACATGCACCGGCGTGACGTGAACGTGCCGATCGAGGACACCGTCGCCGCCATGGCGGAGCTGGTGCGCGAGGGCAAGGTCAAGCAGCTGGGCCTGAGCGAGGTCACGGCCGACGAGCTGCGCACCGCGCAGTCCGTCCACCCGATCGCCGCCGTGCAGTCGGAGTGGTCGCTGTTCAGCCGGGACATCGAGGCGAACGTGGTGCCGACGGCCCGCGAACTGGGCGTGACCCTGGTGCCGTACTCCCCGCTCGGCCGCGGCTTCCTCACCGGCTCCTTCGCCAACGCCGACAAGGACCTGACGGCCGACGACTTCCGCCGCCAGCAGCCCCGCTTCACCGGCGAGAACGCGTCCGCCAACGTGGCCCTCCTGGACCCGATCCGCACGGTGGCCGAGGCGCACGGGGCCTCGCTCGGGCAGATCGCCCTGGCGTGGGTCCAGCAGCAGGCCTCGGTGCACGGCCTCCCGCTCGTCCCGATCCCCGGCACTCGCAAGGTCAGCCGCATCGAGGAGAACACGGCGGCGACGAGGATCGAGCTGACGAAGGGTGAGCTGGAGCTCCTGGAGCCCATCGCGGCGAAGGTGGCGGGCGACCGCTACGCGGACATGACGTTCACTTCTGCCGGGCGCGAGTAGACGTAGTCAAGGGCGCGGGGCTGTGTCGATATGCGGCTCCGCCGCGAGGGCGCGAGCAACCACGTACGACCTGCAGACGACGACGCACCTCAGAGCTCCGCCAGCAACTCCGCCTTCTTCACCGAGAACTCCTCATCCGTCACCAGCCCGGCCTGATGCAGCTCCCCGAGGTGACGGATGCGCTCGGCGATGTCGGCGGGGTCGCGGCGGGGGGCCGTCGTGGCCACGGCCGCGACCGGCCCGCGTTCGCGGACGGCGGCCAGCACGGCCGCCGCGAACGGCAACGACTCGTGCACCGGCCCATACCCCAACCCGAACACCACAGCCGCCGGGTCCTGGTCCGCCTGGGCCGGCGGCGCCCCCGCGTCCCGCCGTACCAACCGCAGATGTCCCTCGAACACCTCCGGCGACCGCCACTCCACGCCGGTCAGCTCGGAGACCGCGAAACTCTGGTCGCCGGCCTTCCACTTCGCCGACGACGCCCCGGTCCAGAACCACCGGAAGCGCACGGTTTTGCCGTCGAAGGACGCCTTCCCGTCGTACGCCTTGAACTGCAGCGGCACTTCGGGAGCCGGCACCAGAAACCTTTCGGCCGGCCCGTCGTCCTGCTTCAGCCGCGCACGCAACTCGTCGGCGTAGTACTCGGCGAGCGTCTCCTTGTCGGCCGGCAGCACCAGCCGGTACGGATCGCACCCTTCCTTGAGCTGCTCCTCGGCCGCCTCCATCAAAGGATCGGCGCCGGGGCGCGGTTGGGCACGCAGGACCACCGTCCCGCGTCTGCCGGGGGTGAGTGTCACCCCGGCGAGCGCGTCGAGGGGGATGCGGCGTTCCCCTAGCGCCTGGAACAGCTTGGGTGTTCGAATCCCCCGTTCGTAGCGGATGAGCACGGAGTCGGAGTCGAACTCCCAGGCGGCATGAAATCCGGCCAGTACGTCACCCATGCGGCTCATCGTATGTGGCACGAGCTCCTTCGTCCCCTCCTCGCGCATCCGTGGATTTCTCCTTCTCTACGCGCGTCCGGCCGACGCCGCCCCGGACAAACCCGCCCGGCAGGCTTCGGTATCTCCCGCGCAGTGCACCGAGCGGTATGCGCCAGTGCCGATGTCGGCGAAGTTCGACAGGCTCTCGGTGCCCGGTTGGAAGTAGCCGCTGTGTCCGTCCGCGCCGTGCGAGGACAGCACGCGCGCGCCGAACGCGGCGGACATCGGGTCCGCCCCGTGGCCGAGCCCTCCGACCTCCAGGTACGGCACGTCCTGCACCCAGTCGTCGGCGTCCCGCATCGCCCACACATGCGCGGAGGTGTGCAGGTGGGACGCGTTCGCCACCCGCATCCCGGGGCTGCCGGCCACCGCGATGTCGGCCACCCGGTCCGGCAGCGTCCGCGCGGCGAGGCCGCACACCACCGAGCCGTAGCTGTGGCAGAACAGGGAGACCCGGGTGCCACCGGGCAGGGCCCGCACCAGCGCGTTCAGCCGGACCGCCCCGTCCGCCGCGCGCATCGCGGTGGCCGAGTCGATGCCGAGCCCGCTGGGGGCGGTGTAGTCGGCCCAGGCGATGACGGCCGTACGCGTCGACGGGCTCGCCGCGCGCTCGGCCCGGTACAGGGCCTTGGCCATGCCGACCGGCGCGGAGTACTGGCGGGAGGTGCGCTGGAAGGTGAGCAGGTCGGTGTCGACACCGGGGACGACGACCGAGACCCGTTCCGCCTTGCGCAGGCTGCCGAAGACCTCGGCGACCCGGCCCGAGCCGTCGGGGTCGAAGGCGAGGATGTGGCGGCCCTTGGTCATCAGCGCGACGTAGCGGTGCATGCGCCGCCCGGCCTCCTGCTGCCCGTCAGGGGTGAGCCGTGCGTCGTGCATGCGTTTCAGCTCGACCTTGCGGGCCTGGTCGAGCGCGATGTGGTTGGCGCGGTAGCGCAGCTCGACGGGGGCGCCGTTCATGTTGCCGACGGCGAGCGGATAGCGCCTCACGAGGCTGCCGCGCTGCTGCGCGGTGAGTGCGGCGAAGAACCGGGCGAGACGGTGGGGGGTCGTCTCCTGCGGGTCAGGCAGCCGGTGCCCGGCGATGCTGCCGTGCTCCCAGTCCGAGAGCGATGCCTGGATCGCGGTACTGCTCGGCTGACTGCGCAGTGCCGTCCAGCCGGTGGTGGCCAGCATCACGAACACCACGGCCAACGCGAGCAGTGCGCGCCAGACGTTCAGTTGCGGGGAGGTGTCGAAGGAAGTCACTGAAAGGACACACTAGGAGAACGAGAGGGTCTCGCGTTAACCAAGTGGCGTGAATCACGTTTGGACAAAGTGGGGTCTTCGGTGCATAGTGCGGTCGCCTTCAGGCCGTTCGCCAGTTTCCGGTCAACGCCGGTCCCACCTGTTCGAGGTACCTGACCGTCAGGGCGCGGATCGCGTCGAGGCTGAAGTCCTCGCCGGTGCTCCACTGACGTTCCGTCACCCGTATCACCCCGCTGAACACGGCCACCGTCAGCCGGGGGCGCGGGTCGGTGTCCACGTCGAGGCCCTCGCGCTCGGCGAGCACCCGGGCGATGATCTCCTCGATCTCCGCGGAGCGGCGCAGATGGGCGGCGAGCAGGACGGGCGTCGACTCGATCACCCGGGACATGCGCAGATGCAGCTCCACCGGTACGACGGATTCGACGATCTCGTTGAGCGTGTCCCAGCCCTCCAGGACCGCCTGTCGCAGCGCCTCCATCGGCGCCTCGTGCGCCGGGCGCTGGCGCACCGACTCGACGAAGCGCTCCACCGTCATCTCCTGGACGGCGAGCGCGGCCTCCTCCTTGTTGGCGAAGTAGCGGAAGAAGGTGCGCTGCGAGACGTCGACCGCCTCGGCGATGTCGTCGACGGTCGTCTGCTCGTACCCCCGGCCGACGAACAGTTCGAGGGCGGCCCTGATCAGCGCGTCACGGGTGCGCTGCCTCTTGCGCTCGCGCAGTCCCGGCCGTGCCGCGGTGTCCATGGGCATCTCCCTGCTAAATAACAATCACTGTCGTGACAGTTACCGACTTGTGAATTGGTTTGTCAATTGTCAGCGGCTGTCATTAGCCTCGAACGCATGACTAGTCAGACCACCATCGACAAGACGGGGCCGGGGGACAAGGCACCATCAGCCCCGTCCGGCGGGTCGCCTGCCTCCGGGCTGCGCGGCCACCCCTGGTTCACGCTCATAACCGTCGCGGTCGGGGTCATGATGGTGGCCCTGGACGGCACCATCGTGGCCATCGCCAACCCGGCCATCCAGTCGGACCTGAAGGCGAGCTTCGCCGACGTCCAGTGGATCACCAACGGCTACTTCCTCGCCCTCGCGGTCTCCCTGATCACCGCGGGCAAGCTCGGTGACCGCTTCGGCCACCGGCAGACCTTCCTGATCGGCGTGGTCGGCTTCGCCGCCGCCTCCGGTGCCATCGGAATGTCCGACAGTATCGCGCTGGTCGTCACCTTCCGGGTCCTGCAGGGCCTGTTCGGCGCGCTGCTGATGCCGGCCGCGCTCGGCCTGCTGCGCGCGACCTTCCCGGCCGAGAAGCTCAACATGGCCATCGGTATCTGGGGCATGGTCATCGGCGCCTCCACCGCGGGCGGCCCGATCCTCGGCGGCGTCCTGGTCGAGCACGTCAACTGGCAGTCGGTGTTCTTCATCAACGTGCCGGTCGGCATCCTCGCCGTCGCCCTCGGCGTGTTCATCCTGCTCGACCACCGCGCCGAGAACGCCCCGCGCTCCTTCGACATCCTGGGCATCGCCCTGCTGTCGGCCGCCATGTTCTGCCTGGTGTGGGCGCTCATCAAGGCCCCGGAATGGGGCTGGGGCTCCGGCACGACCTGGACCTTCCTCCTTGTGTCCGTCGTCGGCTTCGCGCTCTTCGCCTTCTGGGAGACGAAGGTCAAGGAGCCGCTGATCCCGCTGGCGCTGTTCCGCTCGGTCCCGCTGTCGGCGGGTGTCGTCCTCATGGTCCTCATGGCGATCGCCTTCATGGGCGGCCTGTTCTTCGTCACCTTCTATCTGCAGAACGTGCACGGTATGGGCCCGATCGACGCCGGTCTGCACCTCCTCCCGCTCACCGGGATGATGATCGTGGGCTCCCCGCTCGCGGGCGCGATGATCACCAAGCTGGGCCCGCGCGTTCCGCTGGCCGGAGGCATGGCCGCCGTCGCCATCGCCATGTTCGGGATGTCCACCCTGGACGCGGGCACCGGCAGCGGTCTCATGTCGCTCTGGTTCGCCCTGCTGGGTCTCGGCCTCGCGCCCGTCATGGTCGGCGCCACCGAGGTGATCGTCGGCAACGCCCCGATGGAGCTCTCCGGTGTCGCCGGCGGACTCCAGCAGGCCGCGATGCAGATCGGCGGCAGCCTCGGTACGGCCGTCCTGGGCGCCGTGATGGCCTCCAAGGTGGACAGCGACCTCGCGGGCAACTGGAAGGACGCGGGACTCCCGGACCTGGCGCCGACCCAGCTGGACCAGGCCAAGGAGGCGGTCCAGGTCGGCGCGGCACCGGTCGCGCCGGGCACGCCGGAGGCGGTCGCCGCGAAGATCACCGACGTCGCGCACGACACCTTCGTCTCCGGCATGAGCCTGGCGTCCCTGGTCGCCGCCGGGGTCGCCGTCCTCGCCGTCCTGGTCGCGATGCTCACCAAGCGCGGCGAGAACGCCGAGGCGGGCGCGGGCGTCGGGCACATCTGACCCCAATACACCCCGTCCTTCTCCAACCCCGGGAGGAATAGGCGGAGTTCCCCTATCAGGGTGACAACGCTAAAGATTCCTCGCACCCGGTACGCGCCGCAGGTCACAGTGGTCAAGCCCTCCGGTGCGGCATGTTCCCCAGGCAAGTTCGGGACGTTCGTACGACGAATGAGGGCGACCGGATCTGCGGCGCGCCGCCGGAGGGGGGCGGCGCGCCGCAAGGCCGGAGGATTAGGCACCGCATCGGGGGTACTCGCATCGTCGAACCCGAAACGAACCCAACCAACCGAGGGGTTCAGGGAGTTGATGATGGCGGGCTTCGGACACGGAACGCGCAGGTACCCCCGCTCACGTAGCCGGACGTGGTCACGGAGCGGGCCGGATCGCGCGACGCTCGGAATCATCGGAGTCATCTGTGCGATCGCCGGATTCTTTGTGCTGGGGATCATCCTCGGCCCCGTCGCGATCGTCTGCGGCTGGCTCGCCATGGGCCGCAGCTGGGCGGGCACCCGCCCCGTCCCGGCCCTGGTCGCCCTGGTACTGGGCGCCATCGACACGCTCCTGGCGGTCATCTGGATCGCCGGAGCGGCAACCCCGGGCACGGGCATGTTCTGACCCGGGGGCGTGAGGGAAGGGCCCCCGGTGGGACGCCGGGGGCCCACCCGCGAGCGCAGGTTCGCGACACCCAACCCAGCGGCGCAACGCCGGTCACCTGTTGACGGACGTCTCCCGCAACGCCGCGACCTCCGCCCGCAACGCCCGCACCTCATCGGTCAGCAGCCGGATCGCCTCCGTCTGCCGCCGCTCCTCCACGTCGTCCTTCTCGAACCGGGCGATGAACCACGCGGCGATGTTCGCGGTCACCACACCCAGCAGCGCGATCCCGGACAGCATCAGCCCCACGGCGATGATCCGCCCGAGGCCGGTGGTCGGCGCGTGGTCCCCGTAGCCCACGGTCGTCATCGTCGTGAACGACCACCACACCGCGTCACCCAGCGTCCTGATGTTCCCGTCCGCCGACTCCCGCTCCACCGACAGCACGGCCAGCGACCCGAACATCAGCAGCCCGACCACCGCCCCCGCGACATACGTCGTCAGCCGGATCTGCGAGGCCATCCGCGCCCGCCGCTGCACCAGCACCAGCGTCGACACCAGCCGCAGCAGCCTGAGCGGCTGGATCAGCGGCAGCGCCACCGCGCACAGGTCCAGCCAGTGCGTCCGTACGAACCGCCGGCGATCCTCCGAGAGGACCAGCCGCACCAGGTAGTCGACGGCGAAGGCCCCCCACACCGCCCACTCGACGGTCGTGCAGGCGAGGGTCAGTGACCGGCTCGCCGGGCTGACCACGATGGGCACGGCGTAGGCGACGGCGAACAGCACGGCGAGCGCCAGCAAAGGCCGTTGGGTGCGCCGCTCCCAACGCACCTGCGGCGTCTGTTCCTTCATGCCCGCATCGTAAAGAAGTGGTGAAGCAGTGAGGGCGGTGGGGCCACAGGCTGCCCCACCGCCCTCACTCAGTCATGCGCTCCGCGCTACGCGTCGCCGCCCGCGGCCCCCGGGTCCGCCGCCGACACGTCGAGCAGCTGGTAGCGGTCGATGGCCTGCTTCAGCGCCGACCGGTCGACCTTGCCCTCCTTCGCCAGCTCGGTCAGCACGCCCACCACGATCGACTGCGCGTCGATGTGGAAGTAGCGGCGCGCCGCCCCACGGGTGTCGGCGAAGCCGAAGCCGTCGGCGCCCAGCGACTGGTACGTCCCCGGCACCCACCGCGCGATCTGGTCCGGAACCGACCGCATCCAGTCGGACACGGCCACGAACGGTCCCTCCGCGCCGGACAGCCTCCGCGTCACGTACGGCACCCGCTGCTCCTCCTCGGGGTGCAGCAGGTTGTGCTCCTCGCAGGCCACGGCCTCGCGCCGCAGCTCGTTCCAGGAGGTCGCCGACCAGACGTCGGCCTTCACGTTCCACTCCTCGGCCAGGATCTTCTGCGCCTCGACCGCCCACGGCACCGCGACACCGGACGCCATGATCTGCGCCGGGATCGACCCCGACGTGCCCTGAGCGAAGCGGTGGATGCCCTTGACGATGCCCTCGGCGTCCACGTTCGCCGGCTCGGCCGGGTGCTGGATCGGCTCGTTGTAGACGGTGAGGTAGTAGAAGACGTCCTCGCTGTCGGGGCCGTACATCCGGCGCAGCCCGTCCTGCACGATGTGCGCGATCTCGAAGCCGTAGGCCGGGTCGTACGCCACACAGCCCGGGTTGGTCGAGGCGAGCAGCTGCGAGTGGCCGTCCGCGTGCTGGAGGCCCTCACCGGTCAGGGTCGTACGGCCCGCGGTCGCACCCAGCACGAAGCCGCGCGCCAGCTGGTCGGACATCTGCCAGAACTGGTCGCCGGTGCGCTGGAAACCGAACATCGAGTAGAAGACGTACACCGGGATGAGCGGCTCGCCGTGCGTGGCGTACGACGAACCGGCGGCGATCAGCGAGGCGGTGCAGCCCGCCTCGGAGATGCCGTCGTGCAGCATCTGCCCGGTCGGCGACTCCTTGTACGCGAGGAGCAGGTCCCGGTCCACGGCCTCGTACTGCTGGCCGAGCGGGTTGTAGATCTTCGCGCTCGGGAAGAAGGAGTCCATGCCGAAGGTGCGGTACTCGTCCGGCGCGATCAGCACGAACCGCTTGCCGATCTCCTTGTCCCGCATGAGGTCCTTCAGGAGCCGGACGAAGGCCATGGTCGTCGCGATGGACTGCTGGCCCGAGCCCTTCTTCACGGTCGCGTACGTCTTCTCGTCCGGCAGCGGGAGCGGCTGCGAGCGCACCACGCGCGTCGGGACGTAACCGCCGAGCGAGTTGCGGCGGTCGTGCATGTACTGGATCTCCTCCGAGTCCCGGCCCGGGTGGTAGTAGGGCGGCGCGCCCGACTCCAACTCCTTGTCGGAGATCGGCAGGTGCAGCCGGTCGCGGAAGCCCTTGAGGTCGGCGACCGTCAGCTTCTTCATCTGGTGCGTGGCGTTGCGGCCCTCGAAGTTCGGCCCCAGCGTCCAGCCCTTGATCGTCTTGGCGAGGATCACGGTCGGCTGGCCCTTGTGCTCCGCGGCCGCCTTGTACGCCGCGAAGATCTTCCGGTGGTCGTGACCGCCGCGCCCCAGGTGCAGGATCTGGTCGTCGGTCATGCCCTCGACCATCGCGCGCAGCCGGTGGTCGTCGCCGAAGAAGTGGTCGCGGATGTACGCGCCGGTCTCGGTGGCGTACGTCTGGAACTGCCCGTCCGGCGTGGTGTTCATCCTGTTGACCAGCACGCCGTCGCGGTCCTGCGCCAGCAGCGGGTCCCAGGTGCGGTCCCACACCAGCTTGATGACGTTCCAGCCGGCGCCCCGGAAGATCGACTCCAGCTCCTGGATGATCTTGCCGTTGCCGCGCACCGGGCCGTCGAGCCGCTGCAGGTTGCAGTTGACCACGAAGGTGAGGTTGTCCAGGCCCTCACGGGCGGCGATGGACAGCTGGCCGAGCGACTCGGGCTCGTCCATCTCGCCGTCGCCGAGGAACGCCCACACCTGCGACTTGGAGGTGTCCGCGATCCCGCGCGCGTGGAGATAGCGGTTCATCCGGGCCTGGTAGATCGCGCCGATCGGACCGAGGCCCATCGACACGGTCGGGAACTCCCAGAAGTCCGGCATCAGCCGCGGATGCGGGTAGCTGGACAGGCCGTACGGCGCCTTCGACTTCTCCTGGCGGAACGCGTCCAGGTTCTGCTCGCTGAGGCGGTCGAGGAGGAATGCGCGGGCGTAGATGCCCGGGGAGGCATGCCCCTGGAAGAAGACCTGGTCGCCGCCGTCGCCCTCGTCCTTGCCGCGGAAGAAGTGGTTGAAGCCGACGTCGTAGAGGGAGGCCGAGGAGGCGAAGGTGGCGATGTGGCCGCCGACGCCGATGCCGGGCCGCTGGGCGCGCGAGACCATGACCGCGGCGTTCCACCGGGTCGCGTTCAGGATCCGGCGCTCGATCTCCTCGTTGCCCGGGAAGAACGGCTCAGCCCTGGTGGGGATGGTGTTGACGTAGTCCGTGCTGCGCATCTCCGGCACGGCCACGCGCTTCTCGCGGGCGCGCTCGATGAGCCGCAGCATCAGGTAGCGGGCCCGTTCCCGGCCGCGCTCGTCCACAGCGGCGTCGAGGGAGTCGAGCCACTCCTGGGTCTCTTCGGGATCGAAGTCAGGAACCTGACTCGGAAGGCCGCCAATGATGATCGGATTGCGATCGGATCCGGAAGCCACGCTGTTCCTTACCTGTCAGAGGGCTGCTTTGCGAGGGTTTCCTCGGGGTTTTCGTATGCCTGCACCGTTCCCCATCGTGTACCTCGGCGTCGCAAACGTCATCTCTACTGTGAGGTAATCAGAGCCTGGTACGCACGGGCGCCCCCAAGTGGGGTTCCCAAACGTACAAACAGGGCACATGGGTGTGGGCTGCATCACCTCGGACTGGGGCGGTGTGCCGTAGGTTGCGGCGACACGGCCGGTATCGTCACCGTTTCGGCGGTCCGAACGGCCGGGTACTTGCGCGATCGGTCCCGCCCGTGTGGACTACGGCCATTGCTTCGCGCACGCGCGTGGCTGAGACATTCACCAAGACATGATCAGGAGGCAACCCGTGAGCGCGACCGCGGACCACGCGGAGGAGCGGACGAACCCTGCCGTCAGGCTGGGGTTCCAGCCCGAGCAGGTGGTCCAGGAGATCGGCTACGACGACGACGTAGACCAGGAACTCCGCGAGGCCATTGAGGAAGTCATCGGCACAGACCTCGTGGATGAGGAATACGACGACGTCGCCGACGCCGTTGTGCTGTGGTTCCGCGACGAGGACGGCGACCTGACCGACGTACTGGTGGATGCCATCACGTACATCGAAGAGGGCGGTTCGATCCTGCTGCTGACGCCGAAGACCGGCCGGGACGGCTACGTGGAGCCGAGCGACATCTCTGAAGCCGCGACCACGGCAGGGCTGTCCGCGTCCAAGAGTGTCAGCGTCGGCAAGGACTGGAGCGGCAGCCGGCTGGTGACGCCGAAGGCCGCGAAGTCCAAGAAGTAGCCCGCAGCGCCGGACGGGCTGGTCAGCACTCGGCAGTGGCCGAGACCCCCAGCCCGTCCGAAGCCCCTCGGTGATCGCTGCGTAGGGTGGTTCTCACCCGAACAGCCCACGAAGGGACATCCGAGGCGATGGCGATCCAGGTCGGCGAGAAGGCCCCCGACTTCGAGCTCAAGGACAACCACGGCGCGACCGTGAAGCTGTCCGACTTCCGCGGCAGCAAGAACGTCGTACTGATCTTCTACCCCTTCGCCTTCACGGGCGTGTGCACCGGCGAGCTGTGCGAGCTGCGCGACCACCTGCCGCAGTTCTCCGACCGCGACACCCAGCTGCTCGCCGTCTCGAACGACTCCATCCACACCCTGCGCGTCTTCGCCGAGCAGGAGGGTCTGGAATACCCGCTGCTCAGCGACTTCTGGCCGCACGGCGAGGTCAGTCGCGCGTACGGCGTCTTCGCCGAGGACAAGGGCTGCGCGGTGCGCGGCACCTTCGTCATCGACAAGGAGGGCGTCGTGCGCTGGACCGTCGTCAACGCCCTGCCGGACGCGCGTGACCTGAACGAGTACGTCAAGGCGCTCGACACCCTGTGATTCTTCGGTTCCACGCCATGCGTGGTGCGGGAACCCGTCACTAGGATCGACTCGTTGATCCGACATCGAACGCACGGCGGGGCCTCCCAGCCCCCGGACACCAATGGAGGACTCGTGGGAGTCAGCCTCAGCAAGGGCGGCAACGTATCGCTGACCAAGGAGGCCCCGGGCCTGACCGCGGTCATCGTCGGTCTGGGGTGGGACATCCGCACCACCACCGGCACGGACTTCGACCTGGACGCCAGCGCGCTGCTGCTGGACGCGTCCGGCAAGGTCACCAGTGACGCCAACTTCATCTTCTTCAACAACCTCAAGAGCCCGGACGGCTCGGTCGAGCACACCGGCGACAACCTCACCGGTGAGGGCGAGGGCGACGACGAGCAGATCAAGGTCAACCTCGCCGCCGTCCCGGCCGACGTCGACAAGATCACCTTCCCGGTGTCGATCTATGACGCCGAGAACCGCCAGCAGTCCTTCGGCCAGGTGCGCAACGCGTTCATCCGCGTCGTGAACCAGGCCGGCGGCGCCGAGATCGCGCGGTACGACCTCTCCGAGGACGCCTCCACCGAGACCGCCATGGTCTTCGGCGAGCTCTACCGCAACGGCCCGGAGTGGAAGTTCCGTGCCATCGGCCAGGGCTACGCCTCGGGCCTGCGCGGCATCGCCCAGGACTTCGGCGTGAACGTCTGAGCCCACGGCAGGTCTCACCGTCCGGCGCCGCACGGTTTGCGTGCGGCGCCGGACGTGCAGGACAAGCAGAGAAGGACTGTCTCGGGGAGGGACCAGCATCATGGGCGTCACGCTCGCCAAGGGAGGCAATGTCTCCCTGTCCAAGGCCGCACCCAACCTCACCCAGGTGACGGTCGGGCTCGGCTGGGACGCGCGCTCCACCACCGGCGCGCCCTTCGATCTCGACGCCAGCGCGCTGATGTGCAACAACGGCCGGGTGCTGGGGGACGAGTGGTTCGTCTTCTACAACCAGCTCAAGAGCCCGGACGGCTCGGTCGAGCACACCGGCGACAACCTCACCGGTGAGGGCGAGGGCGACGACGAGTCGCTGCTGATCGACCTCTCCAAGGTGCCGCCGCAGTGCGACAAGATCGTCTTTCCCGTCTCCATCCACCAGGCCGACGAGCGCGGCCAGAGCTTCGGCCAGGTGAGCAACGCCTTCATCCGCGTGGTCAACCAGGCCGACGGCCAGGAACTCGCTCGCTACGACCTCAGCGAGGACGCCTCCACAGAGACCGCGATGATCTTCGGCGAGGTCTATCGCTACCAGGGGGAATGGAAGTTCAGGGCCGTGGGGCAGGGGTACGCGTCGGGGCTGCGGGGCATCGCTCTAGACTTCGGAGTCAATGTTTCGTAAAGCCGAGTACGGCGCGATAGAAATCCGTACTTACAGGATTGGGTAGCCAGTGGTTCTGAAAACCTTCGGCTGGTCGTTCGCGGTCACCGCGCTCGGCCTCGTCGCGGCGGTCTTCTACGGGGGGTGGACCGGCTTCGGTATCGTGGCGATCCTCTCCGTTCTCGAGATCTCGCTGTCCTTCGACAACGCAGTGGTCAACGCCGGAATCCTGAAGAAGATGTCTGCCTTCTGGCAGAAGATCTTCCTCACCGTCGGCGTGCTCATCGCCGTGTTCGGCATGCGACTGGTCTTCCCCGTCGTCATCGTCGCCGTCAGTGCCTCGATGGGTCCGATCGAGGCCGTCGACCTCGCCCTCACCGACAAGGACCGCTACGAGCAGCTGGTGACCGACGCTCACCCGTCGATCGCCGCCTTCGGTGGCATGTTCCTGCTGATGATCTTCCTCGACTTCATCTTCGAGGACCGGGACATCAAGTGGCTGGGCTGGCTCGAGCGGCCGCTCGCCAAGCTCGGCAAGGTCGACATGCTCTCGGTCTGCATCGCCCTGGTCGTGCTGCTGATCTCCGCGTTGACCTTCGCGACCCACGCCCACCAGCACGGCGGCACCCACGTCGACAAGGCGGAGACGGTCCTGCTCTCCGGTGTCGGCGGCCTCATCACCTACATGATCGTCGGCGGTCTCTCCGGCTTCTTCGAGGACAGGCTCGAAGAACAGGAGGAGCGCGAGCACGAGGAGGAGGAAGCCGCCGAACGCCAGGGCAAGCCCCGCTCGGCGGTCGTCATGGCCGGCAAGGCCGCGTTCTTCATGTTCCTCTACCTCGAGGTCCTGGACGCGTCCTTCTCCTTCGACGGCGTGATCGGCGCCTTCGCCATCACCAACGACATCGTCCTGATGGCGCTGGGCCTGGGCATCGGCGCGATGTACGTCCGGTCGCTGACCGTGTACCTCGTCCGCCAGGGCACCCTCGACGACTACGTCTACCTGGAGCACGGCGCGCACTACGCGATCGGTGCCCTCGCCGCGATCCTCCTGGTCACCATCCAGTACCAGATCAGCGAGCTCATCACCGGATTCATCGGTGTGTTCCTGATCGGCTGGTCCTTCTGGTCCTCCGTGCGCCGCAACAAGGCACTGGCAGCGGCCGAGGGAAAAGCGGGCTCGGACGACAAGACTGAGGTGTCGTCCGGGGTGTGACACCCCTCGGGGTGAGGAACGCTCTGTGCGGGGCGGCGTCGAGGCGAGTCCTCGGCGCCGCCCCGCCGGTCTTTGACGTGAAGGTGGGGCGGGAATGGGTTTCTTCGACGGGCTCCGGCGCGGGCAGGAGTCCGACTTCGACTCGGGCAACGCGGCGACCAACTCCATCGAGCTGACCAAACGGCACGCCCAGGTGTCGCTCACCAAGCAGGGCGCCGCCACCGGGCATCTGCGCATCAACCTGGCCTGGCGCATGCGGACGTCCGACTTCGGCGGCTCCCAGCGGGAGAGTCTGCTGCGGCACCCCTTCAGGGCGCTCAAGCCGCCGGAGGTCCTCGGGCACAGCCAGAGCATGGTCAACGTCGACCTCGACCTGGGGTGCCTGTACGAGCTCCAGGACGGCACCAAGGGCGTCGTGCAGCCGCTCGGGGGCTACCTCGGGGAGATCAACGGGGCGCCGTACGTGAAGCTCAGCGGGGACGACCGGTTCGGGTCGGCGTCCGGGGAGACGATCTACGTCAACCTCGACCATCGGGACGCGATCAAGCGGCTGCTGGTGTTCGTGTACATCTACGACCAGACGCCGGCGTTCGACCGTACGCACGCGATCGTCACGCTGTACCCCAGCAACGGGCCGCGGATCGAGATAGGCCTCGACGAGCGGCATCCCCAGGCTCGGTCATGCGCGGTGGTGATGATCGAGAACGTGAAGGGAGAGATGATCGTCCGGCGTGAGGTGAAGTTCGTCTACGGGTTCCAGGCGGAGCTGGACCGGTTGTACGGGTGGGGATTGCAGTGGGGGCGGGGCTACAAGGCGAAGGCTGAGCGGTGAGCGCTCGCCCACGTCACAGCCCCGCGCCCCTTCACCGTCCGATGAACTGAGGTCCCTGAGGAGGCAGCCGGAACTCCTGCGCCGGTGCCGCCGTCACCGGCTGCGGGTAGCCGTAGCCGCCCGGGGCTCCCGTCGTCGCCGCGGCCGGGGTCTGGGGGTAGCCGTACGCCGGCTGGACCGTGGGGGCGGGCTGCTGGGGGTAGCCGTAGTCCGGCTGGGCCGGGACCATCGTGGGCTGTTCCGGGGGGAGGGGCTGGGAGGTCTCCGGGGGCGACTGGGCCGCGGGCTCGTCCGGGGTCTGCTGCTCCTCCGACTCGTCCACCGCGATGCCGAAGTCGGTGGCGAGGCCCTGAAGGCCGTTGGAGTAGCCCTCGCCCAGGGCGCGGAACTTCCAGCCCTCGCCGCGGCGGTACAGCTCGCCGCAGATCAGGGCGGTCTCCTCGCCGGTCTCCGGCTTGATGTCGAAGTGCGCCAGCGGCTCGCCGTCGGCCACGGCGGCGTCGTACAGCAGGATGTGCAGCCCCTGGACGTGGTCGAAGGTGACGTCGTCCGCGGAGGCGACCAGCAGAATCCGGCTGACATCGGACTCGACACCGGCGAGATCTGTCTGGATCGTGTCCGTGGGCCCCTCGGCGACCCGCTTCTTGCCGAGCAACCAGACCTTTCCGGAGGGGTGGCGGGGCTGGTTGTAGAAGACGAAGTCCTCGTCGGATCGCACACGACCGTCGGGGCCGAGGAGCAGCGCCGAGGCGTCGACGACAGGGCTCCCCGGCACGGGCGCCCAGCGCAGCACGGCGCGTACCGTGGTGGCTTCGAGCGGGACGTTCGACCCCTTCAGCATCGCGTGCGTCATGCGGTCATCCTGCCCTCTCGGTCCTGCTCACGACAACGCGGGGTCGCAGATCCGTGTGTTTGGCTGTGCATGGGTGTGTGTGTCCGCGTTACCTGAAATTCATGCCCTGCGGGAACCCAGGACATGGATCCCTACGTACTATTACCGGCCACCTGTGGACAACCCGCAGGAGTCCATCAGCGTCCACGGGGGAGTTCTATGCGTCATTTCGGGCACATCGCCCCTGAGGTGCGGCAGCGCCTCTTCCACCTGGAGCCGTGCGAGTTCACCGCGGACTCCTCGGCCCGGCTGCTCGCCGTGGCCCTGGGCGCCACGCTCTACAGTCCGGCCACCCGGCCACGGCTCGCCGACGACATCGTCAAGCAGACCGGACGCGGTGTGGTCTCGATGGTGCTGTGCCTGGAGGACTCGATCGGCGACGAGGAGGTCGCGGACGCCGAGGAGAACCTCGTCCGGCAGTTCAAGGACCTCGCCGGCCGCGACGGCATGGACCTGCCGCTGCTGTTCATCCGGGTCCGCACGCCCGAGCAGATCCCCGACCTCGTGGAGCGTCTCGGTGCCGCCGCCCGGCTGCTGTCCGGGTTCGTGATGCCGAAGTTCACCGAGGAGCGCGGCATCCCCTTCCTGGAGGCGCTGGCGAGCGCCGAGACGTCGAGCGGGCGGCGGCTCTTCGCGATGCCCGTGCTGGAGTCGCCCGAGCTGCTGTACCGGGAGTCGCGGGTGGAGACCCTGGAGGGCATCTCCCGCGCGGTCGACAAGTACCGCGAGCGCGTCCTGGCGCTGCGCCTCGGCGTGACCGACTTCTGCTCCTCGTACGGCCTGCGCAGAGCGCCCGACATGACCGCCTACGACGTCCAGGTCGTCGCCTCCGTGATCGCCGACGTGGTGAACATGATGGGCCGGGCCGACGGCACCGGGTTCACGGTGACCGGGCCGGTGTGGGAGTACTTCCGCGTCCAGGAGCGCATGTTCAAGCCGCAGCTGCGCCGCAGCCCCTTCCTGGAGGGCAAGGCCGAGGAGCTGCGCGAGGCGCTCATCGAGCACGCCATGGACGGCCTGCTGCGCGAGATCACCCTCGACCAGGCCAACGGCCTGCAGGGCAAGACCTGCATCCACCCCTCCCACGTGCTGCCCGTGCACGCACTCTCCGTGGTCAGCCACGAGGAGTACAGCGACGCCCAGGACATCCTGCGGTCCGAGCGGGGCGGCGGCGGCGTGCTCAGGTCGGCGTACACGAACAAAATGAATGAAGTGAAGCCGCATCGCGCCTGGGCCGAGCGGACCCTGCTGCGCGCCGAGGTGTTCGGTGTGGCGAACGAGGACATCGGCTTCGTGGAGCTGCTCGCGGCCGGAATCCCCGATTGAGACCGCTGACCACCAAGGGACGTATGAACCACGCAGTGAACAAAGCCGTCTGGTCCGGCAGCTGGGTCGCGGAGCGACTCGGCGTCGAACTGGTGGGCGACGACGGGCTGACCGAGCTGCTGGGGCTGGCGCTGCGCCGCAACCCCAAGCGGGCGCACCTGCTGGTGTCGAACGTGCTCGGCAAGCACGTCCCGCAGTCGCCGTCCGTCGTCTACGGCCACGGCTTCGCCCTCGGCCGCCGGGTCCGCGACCTGCTCGGCGCCGACGAGGCCCGCCGGGCGGTCGTCCTCGGCTACGCGGAGACCGCCACCGGCCTCGGCCACTGTGTCGCCGACGGCGTGGGCCTCGCGCCCTACCTGCACTCCACCAGGCGCCCGGTCCCGGGCGTCGCCACGGCCGGCGGTTTCGAGGAGTCCCACTCGCACGCCACCTCCCACCTGCTGCTGCCGGAGGATCCTGCGCTGCTGGTCGGCGACGGGCCGCTGGTCCTGGTCGACGACGAGTTCTCCACCGGCAACACGATCCTCAACACCATCCGTGACCTGCACGAACGCTATCCGCGCGGACGGTATGTGGTGGTCGCCCTCGTCGACATGCGCTCGGCGGCCGACGCCGGCCGCCTGGACGAGTTCGCGCGGGAGATCGGCGCCCGGGTGGACCTGGTGGCGGCCGCCTCGGGGACCGTACGGCTGCCGGAGGGGGTGCTGGAGAAGGGGCAGGAGCTGGTGGCCCGGCACGAAGCCGCGGCCGTCCCCGCCCCGCCGTCGTACGGCCGGATCGCCCGCGTCGACCTGCGCTGGCCCCGCGGCCTGCCCGACGGCGGGCGGCACGGGTTCACGCCGCAGCACCGAATACGCCTGGAGAGGGCACTGCCCGCCATGGCCGCCCGGCTCGCCGAGGCGCTGCCCCCGAAGGCCCGGCGCGTGCTCGTCCTCGGCTTCGAGGAGCTGATGTACGCGCCGCTCAGGCTGGCCCGCGAGCTGGAGCAGCTCGTAGACACTGCCGACACCGCCGACACCGCCGACACCGCCGACACCGCCGGCGCCGAGGTGCGCTACTCCACCACCACCCGCTCACCCGTCCTCGCGGTCGACGACCCCGGTTACGCGATCCGCAGCCGTCTCGTCTTCCCCGCCCACGACGACCCGGCCGACGGCCCCGGCGAGCGGTACGCCTACAACGTGGCGGGCGGCGGCTTCGACGCCGTCATCGCCGTCGTCGACTCGGCCGCCGACACTCCCGAACTGCACGCGTCCGACGGCCTGTTGGCCCGGCTGGCCGCGCACACCCCGCACGTGGTCCTCGCGGTCGTACCGTCGTACGTCCCCGAGCCGCTGTACGTCCCCGAAAGGCCCGCAATGCTGCCCGAGCCCCTCCGCGGCCCCGCCTTCTCCTCGTACCCGCCCGAGGAGGTCGGCTGGCTGCTCCAGGACCTCTCGGACGTGACGCTGGAGGCGCCGACCGAGGAGCGCGAGGAGGCCATCCAGAGCGGCGGCGCGCACTACGCGGAGTCGCTGCCGGTGGAGTACCAGCCCAGCGAGCAGTACCAGGAGCTGTTCCACACGGCGCTGGAGGCGTCCGCGGGGCGGCTGGCGCTGGCGGTGGGCGCGGTCACCGAGCTCGTGCTCGCCGAGCGCTCTCCCCGGCCGGTGCTCGTCTCGCTGGCCCGTGCGGGCACGCCGATCGGTGTGCTGATGCGCCGCTGGGCCCAGTTCCGGCACGGTCTCGACCTGCCGCACTACGCCGTCTCCATCGTGCGCGGCCGCGGCATCGACGCCAACGCGCTGCGCTGGCTGGCCGCCCACCACGACCCGGCCGACGTCGTCTTCGTCGACGGCTGGACCGGCAAGGGCGCCATCACCCGCGAACTCGCCGACGCCGTCAAGGAGTTCGAGGCCAGGGGCGGTGCGGTGGGCTTCGACCCGGAGATCGCGGTGCTGGCCGACCCGGGCTCGTGCGTGCGGACGTACGGCACCCGCGAGGACTTCCTCATCCCGTCCGCGTGCCTCAACTCGACCGTCTCCGGCCTGATTTCGCGAACCGTCCTGCGCGCGGACCTGGTCGGCCCCAACGACTTCCACGGCGCCAAGTTCTACCGCGAACTCGCCGGCGCCGATGTGTCGGTGGCCTTCCTGGACGCGGTCGCCGCCCGCTTCCCCGAGGTCGGGGAAGCGGTGGACGCGCAGGCCAAGGAACTGCTGTCCGGCGACCGCGCCCCGACCTGGGAGGGCTGGGCGGCCGTCGAGCGCATCAGCGAGGAGTACGGCATCCACGACGTGAACCTCGTCAAGCCCGGCGTCGGCGAGACCACCCGGGTGCTGCTGCGCCGGGTGCCCTGGAAGATCCTCGCCCGGGCCGGGGCGGGCGCCGACCTCGACCATGTGCGTCTGCTGGCCGAACAGAGAGGTGTCCCGGTGGAAGAGGTCGCCGAACTCCCGTACACCTGCGTGGGGTTGATCCACCCCAAGTACACGCGGGGCGCCACGGGTGCCGACGGCAAGGCGGTGACGGTCTGATGCCGGTGCTGGTGGCGAGCGACCTCGACCGTACGCTCATCTACTCCGCCGCGGCCCTCGCGCTGACCATGCCGGACGCGCGGGCGCCCCGGCTGCTGTGCGTCGAGGTGCACGAGAGCAGGCCGCTGTCGTTCATGACGGAGACCTCGGCGGCCCTGCTCACCGAACTCGGCGACGCGGCGGTCTTCGTTCCGACGACGACCCGGACCCGCAAGCAGTACCAGCGCATCAACCTCCCCGGCCCCACGCCCACGTACGCGATCTGCGCGAACGGCGGGCACCTTCTGGTGGACGGCGTCTCCGACCCTGACTGGCACGCGCGCGTGACGGCCCGCCTCGCTGACGAGTGCGCCCCGCTGGACGAGGTCCGCGAGTACCTGATGACGACGGCCGACCCGCTCTGGGTGCGCAAGCACCGCGACGCCGAGGGCCTCTTCGCCTACCTGGTCGTCGAGCGCGAACTGCTCCCCGAGGAATGGGTGAAGGAACTCGCCGTCTGGGCGGAGAACCGCGGCTGGACGGTGTCCCTCCAGGGCCGCAAGATCTACGCCGTCCCGAAGCCGCTCACCAAGAGCGCGGCCATGCACGAGGTCGCCCGCCGCACCGGCGCCGAGCTCACCCTCGCCGCCGGCGACTCCCTCCTGGACGCCGACCTGCTCCTGGCGGCGGACCGGGGCTGGCGCCCGGGCCACGGCGAACTCGCCGACGCCGACTGGAGCGCCCCGACGATCAGCGCGCTGCCGGAGCGGGGCGTGCTGGCGGGGGAGCGGATCCTGCGGGAGTTCCTGCGGGGGGCGCGGCAAGCCTGACCCGTCAGCCGCAGCAGCCCCCGCCGCAGCAGCCGCCCCCGCCGCCACCGCCCGACCCGGGCGCGGGGGCGGGCGCGGAGGCCGAGCCGCCGACCGCCACGGTCGACAGGAGCTTGACCGTGTCGTCGTGGCCCGCGGGGCAGTCGGCGGGGGCGGAGGACTCCGCCATCGGACGGCTCAGTTCGAAGGTGTCGCCGCAGGTCCGGCAGCGGTACTCATAGCGAGGCATGCGCACAGGTTAACCGGCGTACGGTCGCCGTCGTAGGGGCACGTCAGTGCCCGGACCCGCGCTCCTCCCGGATCTGGTTCACGACCCGCGCCACCGACTGCCGTACCGCCTCCGTCTCGGTCAGGAAGTGCCAGTAGTCCGGATGGCGGCCCTCCAGCGTGCCGATCGCGCGCTCGAGGCGGGCGACCGCGTCGTCCAGGGGGCGGGCGTGATGCGGGTCGGGGGTGTGGCGGCCGGCCATGGCGAGGCGCTGGGCGTCGCGGATGGCGAAGCGGGTGCGGTCGATCTCCTGCTGCGGGTCCTTCTGCACGGCGTTCAGCCGGCGCAGCCGGTCCCCGGCGGCCGAGACGGACTCGTCGGTCGTGTTCAGCAGCGCCCGGACCGTCGACAGCAGGGCGGTCGCGTCGGGCCAGCGCTGCTCGTCGCGGGCGGCGCGGGCCTCGCGCAGCTTCAGCTCGGCCTGCGCCACGTTCTCCGCGGCCTGGTCCGGCACGTGCTGGAGGTCCTGCCAGCAGGCGGCCACGAAGCGGCGCCGCAGCTCGCTCAGGATCGGGTCGAGCTGCTCCGCGCGGGTGGTGAGGGCCTGGGCGCGGGTGCGCAGGGAGACCAGCCGGTGGTCGATCTCGGCGGCCCGCTCCGGCAGCCGCTCGGCCTCCACCCGGACCGACTCGGCCTCCCGCGCCACGCGCTCGGCGCGCTCCAGGGTCTGGGGGACGCCGTGCGCTCCCGCGCCCTGGTTCAGCTTGGTCAGCTCGGGCCCGAGGGCGGCGAGCCGGGCGGCCAGGTCGTCCGCCTTCAGCCCCGATCCCCGTACGGCGTCGAGCGCGTTGGACGCGGCCAGCAGGCCCTGCCGGGCCCGCTCGACGGCGGGGGCGAGGCGGGCCAGCTGGGTCTCGGCCTTGCCGATCAGCGGTTCGAGCCCGGCCGTGAACCGGTCCAGGTCCTGCTTGACCCGGCCCAGTTCGTCCTTGGCCCGGCCGAGCGCGGTGCGGGCCTGCGCGGCGGCCGAGGTCTCCAGGTCGTCCCGGTCGAGGTCGTGTGCGTCGACGGCGTTGATGTACTGGTGACTGGCCTCGTCGATGCGGTTGCTGATCGCCTGGAAGTCGGCGACCGCGCGCCGGGCGGCCGGGGAGTCGTCGACGGCCGTGATGGTCTCTATCGAGATCCGCAGGTCACGCTGGGCGGTGTCCAGCTCGTAGAACGCGGCCGCGGCGGCGTCCTTCGCGGCCTGCGCCTCGGCCCGCTGGCTCTCGGCGCGCCCGCCGAACCAGCGCCGGGTTCCGCTGCCGCCACCGCTCGCGAAGGCGGCGGGCAGGGCGATCGCGACGACGAGCGGCAGTCCGAGCAGGGTGAGGGTGTCCCGCAGCACGTGACGCACAGGGTGGTGTGCGCGCGGCACCAACGGCGAGTACGACTGCGAAGGTGTCGCCGTCACATCCCTCTCCCGTGCTGTGGTTCGTCCTTGCCCGCTGTCATTCTCCCACCGGTTAAGGACGAACACACGGGCCGGTCAGTTCGCCGTCCGGACCGTTACTTTGCCGTCGCCGGTCTGCGCGGACACCACATGCGAGCTGGAGTCGTCCCGAGGTACCGATATGTCCTCGGCTCCGTCGCCCGTCCTGGACGTCACCCGGTACGTGGCGTCGGGCAGCGCGATCGTCACGGACCCGTCGCCGGTGCGGGACTCCACCAGGTCGGGTACGGCGCCCAGTTCGAGGTGGACGGAGCCGTCACCGGTCCGGGCGCGTACCTCGCGCGAGGAGACCTCCGCGCGCACCGAGCCGTCGCCGGTACGCAGCTCCAGCGGGCCGCTGGAGTCGGTGACGCGCACGGAGCCGTCGCCGGTACGGATGTTCAGCGCGTCCTCGAAGCCCCGCGCGCGCACGCTGCCGTCCCCGTCCACGACGTTCACCGCGACCCCGCGCGGCACCTCGATCCGGTGCTTGGCCGCGCAGTCGGCGACCACGCCGGAGCACGTCAGCCGCAGCTTCAGCCGGTCGTCCTTCATGGACCAGGTCACCTTGGGGTCCTTGCCCATGGCGACCGTGCCCTGGAACCAGCGGGTGACGTCGACCGTGCCCGCCTTGTGCGCGTCGGCGGCGACGATCTCCAGCGCGGAGTCGTCGGAGTCGATCGTGAGCGTGTCGCCCCGCAGCGCGAAGGACCGCTGGTCGGGGTCCTTGTCGTCGCCGGCGGAGGCGCCACACGCGGTGGCACCGGCGACGAGGGCCGCGACGACACCGGCGACGGCGAGGGCACGGACGGGAACGGTACGGGCCATGACGGTCTCCCCCTGGGACGAGCGCCGAAGCCTGTGCTACGACGCTCTTCGACCGTACGGATCCCGGGCGGGCGGGGGCATCCGGGCCGCTCCCGGATTCCGGGTGGGGATAACCCCCGGAGACCCCCGGAGGTTCCACGGAGGTGGCCCTTACACACAGCTCGGCCGCACACAGCTCCGCGATACGGGTTTGCGGGGCAGTGCCCCGGGCAATGTAGGCTGTCGACTCGTCTCGGGTGCGTAGCTCAGGGGTAGAGCGCCTGCCTTACAAGCAGGATGTCGGCGGTTCGAAACCGTCCGCGCCCACCGACCGTTCAGGTCCGGCTCAGCAGAGCTTCGGCGGCCCCTCGGAGAGATCTCCGGGGGGCCGTTCTCATGAGCGGAGTCCACCTGGAGTCCGCCTCGCCGCCGCTCCGAGGGATGACGGGATGACGTACGAGGGCCTCGCCGCGGAGATGCCTGTGACGGGGCCCGCAGGGGTGCAGGGTCAGCAGGCGTCGTACTTCCAGTCGCCGCCCTCCCTCGCCCACGGCTGCGACTCCTGGTCGAACTTCGGCAGGCCCTCCACCTTGTAGGAGACGCGGGCCAGATCCCCGGACACCTCCGCCTGCACGTCCGTCGCCGGGTGCCCGTCGCCGTGGTCGGCCGCAGCCTGCTCGATCACAGCCGTATACGCCTCGGGCGTGATCTTGCCCTGGCAGCGCTCCGACAGGGCTTCGTACGCGGTGTCGTCGTCACCGTCGAAGTACGCCGTGGTGTAGTCCTCCACGGCCTGCTGGAGGGCGCCGTCGTCGCCCGGCGCGCTGCTCTCCTCGGCGGCCGGACTGCTCGCGCTGCTGCTGTCGGCAGCCGCGTCGTCGCCGTTGTCCTCGCTGGACGAGCAGGCGGTGAGCGCGGTGACGAGCAAGGCGGTGGCGGTGAGCGTGGTGGCGCGGGTGCGCATGTGTCCCCCCATGGACGGTGCGGTCTGAGGGGGCATGGTGCCACAGAGGTACGACAGACCCCGGCCGATCACGGCCGGGGTCTTCGTGGTTCAGGCTCCCTCTTTCTCCGGCTGCTCCGGAGTCTCGCGCGCGTGCTTCAGCTTCATGCGGGCGTCCACCCGTTCCGCCGCCGCGACCTCCGCCCAGAAGCGGTGGCAGCTCACGAAGACCGCGAGTTCGTGCTCCCGCCGGCGGAGCTTCTCCACCGCGGCCTGTTCGTCGGCTGTCCAACCGGGGGAGGCGGGGCGCTCCACCTTGCGCCAGCCGCCCGCGTCGCTGAAGCCGTCCAGAGGCTCGACCGACCAGGGAAGCCGCTTGAGCAGGGCCGACAGCTCGGCCCGGACCTGATGCAGCTCCTCCTGACCGGCGAGGAGGTCACTCGGAAAGTCATAGGTCGTAGCCACGGCACAATGCTACGCCTGTTCGAATTTGGGTGGCGAGTTCCTTCGCGTGGTTCATGCGAACGGGTGTGCCGGAGTGCGTATGCCGTTCGGTGGTCGGCGTGGGCGGCGGACCCGGTAGGGCTCAGGCCGTGGGCAGGGCGGCCAGCCAGGCGGTCAGGAGGCGGTTGACCTCGTCCGGGCGCTCCTGCTGGATCCAGTGGCCGCAGCCTTCGAGGAGGTGGGAGGAGCGCAGGCCGGGGAGGGTGACGGGAAAGGCCTCGATCGCGTCCGACAGCCAGGTCGTCGAGGCGTCCAGGGTGCCGCCGAGGAAGAGCGACGGCTGGGGGATCGGGGCGCCGGTGAGGTCGGCGAGGTCCTTCCAGTCCTCGTCCATCGCGCGGCAGCGGTTCAGGGCGCCGGTCAGGCCGGTGCGCTCGAACTCGCCCGCGTAGACGTCGAGTTCCGCCTCGCCGAGCCAAGCGGGCAGACGGTCGGCCGGGAAACGGTCACGGAGGGTGTTGCCGGGGCTCACGAAGTGCGGGTCGGGGGCGCCGGGTCCGGGCATGGTGTCCGCGGAGAGCGCGGCGTAGAAACCGGCGAGCCAGCCGCGTACGTCCGGTTCGATCTCGCGCTCGGCCCGGCCCGGTTCCTGGAAGTAGGAGACGTAGAACTCCTCCTTCCCGCCGCCCAGTTGCGCGAAGATCTCGCTCGGCCGCGGGCCGCCGGGCGGGGTGTACGGCACGCTCAGCAGGCCCACCGCGTGGAAGACGTCGGGCCGCAGCAGGGCGGAGTGCGCGGCGATGGTCGCGCCCCAGTCGTGTCCGACGACCACCGCGGACCGCTCGCCGAGCGCCTCGACCACGGCCGCGTTGTCCGCCACCAGGTCGCGCATCCGGTACGCCGCCACCGCGTCCGGCCGCGAGGAGCGCCCGTATCCGCGCACGTCCACGGCGACCGCCCGGTATCCGGCGGCGGCCAGGGCCGGCAGCTGGTGACGCCAGGAGTACCAGGACTCCGGGAAGCCGTGCAGCAGCAGGACCAGCGGTCCCTCGCCGAGTTCCGCGGCGTGGACGCGGCCGGCGGGGGCGGGGAGGAGGCGGTGGGTGACGTCTTCGAGCTGGGGGGCCGGATGGGGCATGAGTCCTCCGTACGTGCGTCGGGTGCAGCGGCACGCACACGGGCGGCGGCGCTGCGGCTCGTACGTCGATCCTGCGGTTCGGCGGCGGCCGGGCGCGACGGTTGTTGCCGGTTCGGCAAATCGGTACCAGGTGGGGAGGAGGCGTTCACCGGGGCGGCGCGAACCCGGCGCCCCGGTGTCGCTCAGCCATCCCCATCCGGCCGCGGCCCTGGGAGGACCCCGCGTCAGTACCCGGCGTCCCTCAACTCCCCTACCAGACGGGCCGTTACGGGCATCTCCACCCCGTGACGCTCGGCCGCGCGCAGCAACGCCCCGCCGATCGCGTCCAGTTCGAGCGGGCGGCCCGCCTCGGCGTCGCGCTGCATCGACGACTTCATCCCGTGCGGGAAGCTGTCGTAGCGGGCGAGTGCCTGGGCGGGGTCCGCCGGGCCGCCGCAGGCGGCGCTGACCTTGGCGGTCTCCTCCACCAGGGCCGTCAACTCCTCGCGGTACTTGGTGCGGACGTCGCCGAGGGAGAGTCCGTGGCGGGTCGTCAGGAGCGCGAAGGGGGCCAGGAACGACATCTTCGCCCAGAGCGCCGCCGACTCGTCCGGCAGCACGCGGGTGGTCGGGCCGGCGGCCGTGAGGGCCTCCGCCAGCGCGTCGAGGCGTTCGCGGGGGACGCCTTCGCCGGTGAGGTCGAGCTCGGCGAAGGGGCTGCCGTGCTCGATCACGCCCGGCGCCACGCGGGTCGACTCCACGCGGATGACGGCGGGGGCGACGCGGTCGGGGCGGTAGCGGGTGCGGAGGGCCGCGGAGTGTTCGACGCCGTTCAGGAGCGGTACGACCAGACCGTCGCCGAGCGTCGCGGGCGGGACGCGGTCGAGGGCGGCGTCGAGGGTCGTGTGCTTGACCGCGACGAGGCAGGCGTCGACCGGTTCGCGCAGGGTCGTGTCCGCCTCGACGTGGGCCGTGAAGTCGCCGAACGTCTCGCTGTGGACGCGGATTCCGGCCGTACGGAGGGTGTCCGCCGTCTCGTCGCCGGCCAGGCAGATCACGCGGTGGCCGGCGCGGGACAGGAGGGCGGCGAGCAGGCCGCCGGTGCCGCCGGGGCCCAGGACGGCCACGGTCAGTTCTTCGTACGCCATGATGCGGGGTTCCTCTCCTCGGTCGACCCCGGGACGGTGGCCGCCTCGGAACGATCATCGCAGGCGGCGCTGTCGCGGTGGCCTGGTTGGTGGAATCCGGCGGAGGCCCGGCGATATTCCCCGGCGGGGGCGAGACTGGAGGCATGTGCCGCAGCATCAAGACGCTTCGTCCGCCCGTACTGCCCGAGGAGGCGACCGAGGAGGAGATCCGGGCCGCCGCCCTGCAGTACGTCCGCAAGGTCTCCGGGTTCCGCGCGCCCGCCGCGCACAACCAGGAGGTGTTCGACCGGGCCGTGGAGGTGATCGCCGAGGCCACGGCGGAGTTGTTGGCCGGGTTGGAGGTACGGGGGTCCGCTGCGCAGAGGGCGGGGTAGAGCGGGCCGGGGTTTGGTGGGTGGGCCGGCGTTGCTGCCGGGATGTTTGCCGTGCGGGTCGGCGTTGCTGCCCGGGGGTGGGTCGCGCGGCCCGGCGCTGCGGGGTGCCGCTGCGCCCACCCGTGCCGCCCCAGCGGCACGACTGCCCGCAGCTGCGGTGCGAAGCGTGCCTGGGGTGCTGCCTGTGTCGGCCCTGCGGCATGACTGCCCGCAGTTGCGGTGTCCGGGGCGCCGGGCTTCCGGTGCAGTGCCCGTCGTTACGGTGCCTCCGCCGGCTCCGGGCGGCGGCGCATGACGAAGGCCGCGCCTGCGCCCGCTCCGAACAGGGCCAGTAGCGACACCCCCGTCGCCAGCCAGGTCGTGCCCAGCCACTGGGCGCCGTAGTAGCCGAGGGCGACGCTGTAGGCGGCCCAGGAGAGGCCGCCGAGGGCGGACCAGGGGAGGAAGTCGCGGGCGCGGCGGTGGGCGGCGCCGGCGCCGAGGGAGACGACGGAGCGGCCGGCCGGGGCGAAGCGGGCGAGGACGACCAGGGTGCCGCCGCCGCTGGCGAGGGCCGAGCCGAGACGTTCCTGCGCGACCGTCAGCCGACGGGAGCGGGCGATGGCGCGGTCCAGGCGGGCCCCGCCGCGCCAGGCCAGGCGGTAGGCCACCAGGTCGCCCAGTACGGACGCGGTCGTGGCGCAGAGGATGAGGGCGAGGATGTCGGGCACCTCGTGCGCAGCGACCTGGCCGGTCGCCGCGCCGGCGGCGGCCGTGGCGGCCGTGATGACGAGGACGCCGCTCGGCAGGACCGGCAGGAACACGTCCAGGACGACGGACGCGGCGATCACCGCGTAGATCCATGGGCCGCCGGTCAGCAGCCCCACACTCTCCATGCTTTCCAGCACCCGAACTCCCCGTGATCCCCCGTGTTAACAGCCATACAGCGTACGCCCGGGGTCTGGCAGGACATTCACCGGGGGCTCGTGTGTTCGGCACGACATGTTCACCCGGCTGCCCCTCTCGCGGGAACGGCGCCCGCCCCGCGTGAGCCGCGGGAACGGGCGCCGTCGTGCATGCAACGCAGTTGCCGAGGATCAGGCCGCCACCGGCGTGTGCTCGGTGGCCGGCTTCTGCGCCGCCGTGGAGCGCTTGGCGAACAGCCGGTCCAGGCCGAAGGCGCCGGAGCCGGTGAAGACCAGCAGGAAGAAGGCCCAGCAGAACATCGCCGCACCCTCGCCGCTGTTCTCCATCGGCCACAGGGCGTTGGGCTGGTGGACCTTGAAGTACGCGTACGCCATCGCGCCCGAGGAGATGAACGCGGCGGCGCGTGTGCCGAGGCCGATCAGTACGAGCGAGCCGCCGACCAACTCGATCACGGCCGCGTACCAGTTGGGCCAGGCGCCGGTCTCGACCGTGCCGCCGCTGCCGTCGGTGCCGCCGAGGACGCCGAAGAGCGAGGAGGCGCCGTGGCAGGCGAAGAGCAGGCCGACGACGATGCGGAAGAGGCCGAGGGCGTACGGCTGGGCGCTGTTGAGCCGTGCCGTCATGTGGGGGTACTCCTTCGGTCGGGCCGGTCCGTGGGGAGAGGACCGGTCTGGGGGACGGAACCGAGTGAGTGACCCAGGTTAGGTCGGCCTAATCGATGGTTGCAAGTTCAACATTTGGCCATCGGTTTGCCTCTGCTTTCCCTTCCGTCTCGGCCGAGGCCGCACGTAGGGCCGCTCTCGCCACCGCGTCCGCGTCCGAAAGCGTGACCGAATCCACACCAGGACGGGCGCCCGCCGCGGTCACCCAGTGCACGCCCTCCGTGGGTACCCCGAAGGCCAGCCGCCGTGCGTGCGCCCGGCCCTGGCGGTCCAGCAGACGGTACGGCCGCGGTGTCACGTCCAACCCCCCGGTCTCGTAACCGTCCACGGTGTGGGGCCGGCACTGTCCGGTCTTCAGCAGCCGGGCCAGCAGCTCGTCGGCCGTGCGTCGCAGATCCGGTTCCGGCAGCCGCGCCTCTATGAGCGTGGTGACGCGTACGGCGGACCCCGGCACCTCCGGGGAGTGCGCCACCCACGCCCCGTCCTCCTCGCGGACCTCAAGGTGCGGCCCGAGCACCTCCACCACGCCCGCCTCCACCAGCGCGACCAGTTCCTCGATGCGGCGCCGGGGCGGGCCGATGGACAGGAAGGCGTTGAGCGGGGTGTACCAGCGGTCCAGGTGGTCCCGGCGGGAGGCGCCCGCGAGCCCGCCGTGGTCGACGATCTGCCGCAGCTCGTTGCGCAGGTCGCGCAGCACGTCCTGGGCGGCCTTCAGCGGGCCGGCGACATTGCCGAGGGCGGCCTGGGCGGCGTCCTCGCGGAGGTGTGCGAGCAGCCAGTCCCGCCAGGCACCGGGGCCGGCGAAGGCGCGTCCCGCGTACGGGCGGGACATCCGGTCCCAGGACCAGCGGTCGGCCGGCGCCACCCCGAACTCCTCGAGTACGGCGGCCTCTTGGGGACTGCCGTGCGCGGTGGCCAGGAAACGGTCCCGGAAGTCCGAGGCCGCGTACCCCGTGGCGGCGAACTCCGTGATGCCGAACTCCATGGCCCCGACCAGCGCTTCGTAGTAGACCGTCTCCACCTCCTTCGCCACCAGCGGCCATATCTCGGCGAGGAAGTCCGGCGCCTCGCCGGAGTCGGCGCGCTTGCGCAACCCGGCGATCACCTCGTCGGTGAGGACCAGCGGGCGATGACGGCCGTAGGGGCCCTTCGCGTTGTCGCCCCGGGCCTGGTACGGGATGCCGCGCCGCGAACCGGCGTACAGGCGCGGCTCGCGGCCGGAGGGCAGGTACCGCAGTCCGTGCGGACCGGGTACGAAGCGGCCGCCGCGGCCGGTCGTCAACAGGGCCGTGTGGTCGAAGAAGTTGAGGCCCAGACCGCGCAACAGCACCGGTTCGCCGGGGGAGACGGGCGCGAGGTCGACGTCGGCCGGGTTGGCGGGCGGTATGTGGCACAGGCCGTGCTGCTCGGCGTAGGCCGCCGGCCGCCGTACGGCGGTGTCCGCGGCCACCGGCAGATGGCCCTGGGCCAGGACGACGGCGGACAGGCCGGACAGGGCGCGGCCGTCGTCGAGGGTGAGGGTCTGGAGGCCGTCGGGGGCGTCGTCGAGGCGTACCGCGCGGGCCGCGTGCGTCTCGACCCGTACCCCGGGCGGTGCCTCGCGCACCGTCCGTGCGAACACCCACTCCAGGTAACGCCCGTACTGGGCCCGGGTCGGATACGCGTCGGGCCCGAGCGTGCCGCCCGCCCACTCGTGCAGGCTCGGGCCCGGCCGGATCGGTCCCGAGCAGTCCACGCTCTCGTCGGTGAACAGGGTCACCTGCGAGGCCACCGTGTTCATCAGCAGCTCGGGCGACTGCGCGGTCCGCCAGACGCGGCCCGGGCCGGGCGGCGCCGGGTCGACGACGTGCACCGTCAGCCGGGCGCCGGGGGGGAGGAGTTCCGGCGCCGAGGCGCAGAGGCGTTCCAGGACGCTGGTGCCGCGCGGTCCGGCGCCGACCAGGGCGACGGAGACGGGCACGTGGTCCTCGGTCGGTGCGGGCAAGAGGGGGACTCCCGGGCGTGTGGGGCGCGTCGAGGCGACCACTGGAAGCGGACGGTCCGCCTCATCATGCCGTCGGGAGCCGAGCGAGCCGAGACCAGGGTGCACGGACTGTGGGATGCATCACGAGCATCACGGGCATCACGGGCATCACGGGCCACGGGCACAACAAACGGTCGTAACGGGTTGATCAGCGGGCGAGTTCGGACTCCGTGACCGTCGCCAACTGCGGCCTCCCGCCCCGTACCTCCCGCGCCTGCTCCAGCCGCAGCCGGGCCGAACGGCCGCGCAGGGTCAGGGTCATGAGCTGGTTGCCGAACCACGGGCCGCCCTTCTTGCGCCAGCTGACCGGCGGGACGGGAGTGCCGGCGTGCCAGGCGAAGCGGCGGCCGAGGGCGCGGGCCAGGGCGCTCCAGCCGAAGCGGAAGCCGAGCCTTATGGACAGGGGAATGGAGTTGTGGACCGGGGAGCAGGTCAGCTGGAGGATCCGGGCGTCGGGGGACTCGGCACGCCAGTGCGGCTCGGCCACGTACGCGTGGTGCACGTCCCCGGACAGGACGAGGATCGTCGCCGGCGCCTGGGGCCCCGAACCGGCCTCGGCGAGCAGCTCCGTCAGTGCGGTGAAGGACGCCGGGAAGGCCGCCCAGTGCTCCAGGTCGGCCCGGCGCCGCAGGTCCTCGCCGAAGCGGGCCCAGCGGGCACCCTTCTCGCCCCGGCACAGCGCCGCGTTCCACGCCTCGGCGTCGTGCACCAGGTGCGGCAGCAGCCAGGGCAGGGAGGTGCCGACGAGGAGATGGTCGTACGAACCCGGCGCGTCCAGCGCCTGTTCGCGCACCCACTCCGCCTCGCCCGGGTCGAGCATCGCGCGGTGCTCCTCGTCGAGGACGCGGGCCGCCCGGGTGTCCACCATCAGCAGGCGGACGCGGCCGAAGTCGCGGCGGTAGCTCCAGCGCACCGAGGCCGCGTCGGCGTCGGCCTCGGCGGCGAAGGCGCGCAGCACGTCGGTGCCGTCGGGGGTTTCGCGCACCGCCGCGTACAGCGGGTCGGCGGCCAGTTCGGCCGGGGACAGGTTCCCCAGGTGCTGGTGCACCCAGTACGACATCAGGCCGCTCAGCAGCCGCTCCTGCCACCAGCCGGTGGCCCGCATGTCCTCGAGCCAGGCGGCGGAGGTGTTCCAGTCGTCGATGACGTCGTGGTCGTCGAAGATCATGCAGCTGGGCACGGTGGACAGCAGCCAGCGCACCTCGGGGTCCAGCCAGGACTCGTAATAGAGGTGGGTGTACTCCTCGTAGTCCGCCACCTCGTTGCCCGGCGGGTCGCTCAGGTCGCGGCGGGCGGCCAGCCAGCGGCGGGTCGCGCCGGAGGTCTCGTCGGCGTACACCTGGTCGCCCAACAGCAGCAGCACGTCCGGACGTTCGCCCTCGGGACTGCTCGCCATCCGGGCCGAGAGGGTGTCCAGGGCGTCCGGGCCGAAGGGGTCCTTCTCGCCGGCCGGGGGCGCGGCCCAGCGGCAGGAGCCGAAGGCGACACGGACGGCCTCGTCCTCGGTGGAGGTGCGGATGACCGAGGGCGGGAACGGGGAGTCGGGCAACGGCCACACGCGCGTGCCGTCGAGGAACACCTCGTACGCGCGTGTCGTGCCGGGGGTGAGGCCGCTCACCGGGACGAGGGCGTAGTGATGGCCCTCGACCTGGAAGGTGCGGGCCTCGCCGCGGGCGCCGTCGGCGCAGCGCACCTCGGCGGTGCACGGGCGGCTCGCCTCGACCCAGACGGTCGCGCACGAGCCGTCGGCATACCTCAGCAGTGGCCCAAGGCGCAGTCCCGCCACGTGATCACCCTCCTCCGTCGCCCCGTACGGTACGGAACGACGGAGGGGAACGGGGAGGTTCCGCAGATCACGGTTTGTCGACCCTTTGGCGATCCTCGCGGACCACTTGGGATCGGGGGGATCAGCAGCCCGAGAGGTAGTTCGTGAGCGCGGTCTTCTCGGCCGAGTCGACGGAGAGGCCGTAGTAGTACTTCACCTGGACCCAGGCGCGGACGTAGGTGCAGCGGTAGGCCGTGCGCGAGGGCATCCAGGTGGCGGGGTCCTGGTCGCCCTTGGACTGGTTGACGTTGTCCGTGACCGCGATGAGCTGCGGGCGGGTCAGGTCGTTGGCGAAGGACTGGCGGCGGGCGGTGGTCCAGCTGTCGGCGCCGGAGTCCCAGGCCTCGGCGAGCGGGACGAGGTGGTCGATGTCGAGGTCGGAGGCGGCGGTCCAGGTGGCGCCGTCGTAGACGGAGTACCAGCTGCCGCTGGTGGCGGCGCAGGCGGAGTCCTGGACGACGTTCGTGCCGTCGCGCTTCAGGACGGCCTCACGGGTGTTGCAGGTGCCGGACTGGGTGATCCAGTGCGGGAACAGGTCGCGGTTGTACCCGGTGCGGTCCTCCGTCGCCACGGTGAGCGAGGCGAGGTAGGTGCGGGCGGTGGCGCCGCTGACCGGGGTGGGGAGGGCGGCGGAGGCGGTCGGGCCGTTGAAAAGCCCGACCGAGGCTATGAGGCCGGTGAGCGCGGCGAGTATGCTGACGCGTCGACGCGCGTAGAACTTCGACATACGAACTCCCATGGGGTGTGGGGCCGTTGAGGTGCGAGCGAGGGAATGCTCGCGGGGCCGTGTTGCCGGGGGATGTGCGTCGGGTAAGAAGCTAGTGACATGCACATGACACGTCTATGCTCGCGACGGGACTTTCGGCCCTGGGGGTCGGTTCAGGGTTCACCTGTTTCTTGCGAGGAGGCCCCGGCGTTCACGCCGGGGAGGAATCGCATCCGGGGGTCGCGACGCGGAGCGTCGCCGTGTCCGGGTCAGGGCGCGGAGTGCCCGTACCGCTGTCGTATCGCCGAGGTGATGCGAACGCCTGTGCCTGTGGTCGCTGGTCGGGGTGGTGGTTGTGGGATCGGGGGGCGTGTGTGCGGCTGTCGTACGTATGGTCCTTCGGAGGGTTCGGGACGGCGCAGTGTCCGGCCCGGGGCACTGTGAGGGGGCGAGATGGGGCAGGTGGGGGTGGCTGCGGAGGGCGGGCATGCCCGGTACACCTACCGGCTGCGCGTGCCGTCCGCTGCCCGCACCGCCCTGGCGGCGGAGTGGGGCCGGTGTCGTTGGGTGTGGAACGAATGCGTCGCCAAGTCCAGGGCCGTGCACCTGCACAACAAGGCCGCCGGCCGGAAGGCCACGTGCGGCCGGCTCAGCTCGACCGGATGCTGACCGAGGCCCGCGCCCGTACGCCGTGGCTGCGTGCGGGCTCATCGGTTCCCCAGCAGCAGGTCATCCGCGACTTCGGCCGCTCCCGCGCCAAGGCGCACAAGGACATCGAAGCGCGCCTGCCCATGACGCGCCGGGCCGGGATGCCCACGTACAAGACGAAGCGCGAGGCACTGCCGAGCCTCAACTACACCCGGCGCGGGTTCCGGTTGAAGGACGGCCGGCTGCACCTGGCGGGCGGCATCGTCCTCACCGTGGTGTGGTCGCGGGCCCTTCCGGCTGAGCCGTCCTCGGTGCGCGTGTACCAGGACAGCCTCGGGCACTGGTACTGCTCGTTCGTCGTCCCTGCCCAGGTGCAGCCGCTGCCCGCCACCGGCCAGGCACTCGGTGTCGACTGGGGCGTGAAGGAGACCGCCACCACCACGTCCGACGCGCACGACCTGCCGCACCCAGAGCACGGCAGGAAGGCCCAGGAGAAGCTGAGCCGGTACGACCGGATGATGGCCCGTCGCAAGCCGAAGACGGGACAACCGGCATCGAAGGGCTACCGCGAGGCGAGGAAACTGCGGGCGAAGGCATACAAGAAGGTCGCCAGGCAGCGTGAGGACACCGGCCGCAAGTGGGCCAAGAAGGTGGTCCGTGACCACGACGCCATCGCTGTCGAGGACTTCCGCCCGAAGTTCCTGGCCAGGACCACCATGGCCCGCAAGGCCGCTGACGCCGCGATCGGTGCCACCAAGGCCGCTCTGGTCGAGATGGGCCGCAAGCACGGGCGGGACATCCGCCTCGTACACCCTGCGCACACCACGATGGACTGCGCGCACTGCGATGCGAGAGCCAAGCACGCACTGCCGTTGGGTGAGTGCACCTACACCTGCACCGCGTGCGGAGCCTCCTCTCCGAGGGACAAGAACTCCGCACGCGTGATGCTCGTCCGGGCTGGTCTCAACCCGGCTGGTGCTGATGGCGGAAGACCTCCTGGAGCGCTGCTCCAGGAGGCGGCCTGAGCCAGGAATCCCCTTCCCTTCAGGGAGGGGAGGATTCAAGTACTATGGACGGCGCAGAAGGGGAGTAGCTCTTCGCCGGACCGTCGACATACTGCTCAGCTCGTCTGAGCCGGCGCCCGGAGGCGGATCCCTTGGTGGATCGGCCAGCGAGACCTTCGGCAAGCAGTGCACATCCGTGCCGTACGGCACGGATGACGTGTGCGCTGCCGTGCCGAGGTGTCCCGTCCGACGGATGCAGTGCTCTCGGTGGGGCAGCCCCGACCGATTGAGGACCCTTGATCAGCTTCACCGTGACGGCGCTCGTCTTCGGCGTCGTCTTCCTCGCCGAGCTGCCGGACAAGACCGCGCTCGCCGGCCTCGTCCTCGGCACCCGCTACCGCGCCTCCTACGTCTTCGCGGGCGCCGCCGCCGCCTTCGCGCTGCATGTCGCGCTCGCCGTCGCGGCCGGCAGCGTGCTGACGCTCCTGCCGCAGCAGCTCGTGCACGCCCTGACCGGTGTGCTCTTCCTCGGCGGCGCGGCTGTGCTGCTGATGACGAGGGACGGGGCCGATGGTGGCGCGGAGGTCCGCAAGCCGGAGAACCAGTCCTTCTGGAAGGTCTCGGGCGCCGGGTTCATGCTCATCCTGGTCGCCGAGTTCGGCGATCTGACCCAGATCATGACGGCGAACCTCGCGGCCCGTTACGACGACCCCCTCTCCGTCGGCCTCGGCGCGGTGCTCGCGCTGTGGGCGGTGGCCGGACTCGGCATCGTCGGCGGAAAAGCCCTGATGAAGCGGGTTCCGCTGCGGCTGATCACCAAGGTCGCGGCGCTGCTGATGCTGGGCCTCGGGGTGTGGTCGCTGTGGGAGGCCGTGGCCGGGTGAACGCGCCGCGTGAGCTGAACCGTGAGTGAACTGTTGCGTCAGACGGTGGCGGGAAGCCGGTTCTGTTTTGTACCGTGGAGGAACAAAGTGGCTCCCGCCCGTTTTCCCTGACCGGCGGGCGGGGCCGCCTTGTTCCCCCGGGGCTCACCCACCCGCCCCGCTGCCCCGCGTCTTGGAGCTGCCGATGACGGCCACCGCCGTGCTCACCGCCCGCGCCCTCCTGCTGGACATGGACGGCACCCTGGTCAATTCCGACGCCGTGGTCGAACGCATCTGGCGGCGCTGGGCCGACCGGCACGCGCTGGACGGGGACGAGGTCATGAAGGTCGTCCACGGCCGCCAGGGGCACGCCTCGATGGCGCTGCTGCTGCCCGGCCGCCCCATGGAGCAGAACCACGCCGACAACGCGCGCATGCTCGCCGAGGAGACCGCCGACATGGACGGCGTCGTCGCCATCCCGGGCGCCGCCGAGTTCCTCGCCTCGCTGCACGGGCTGCCGCACGCCCTGGTCACCTCCGCCGACGTCCCGCTGTCCACCGCGCGGATGACCGCCGCGGGCCTCGGCCTGCCCGACGTCCGGATCACCGCCGAGTCCGTCGGCGCGAGCAAGCCCGACCCCGAGGGGTTCCTCAAGGGCGCCGCCGAACTGGGCGTCGCCCCGGCCGACTGCATCGTCTTCGAGGACTCCGGCGCCGGCATCCAGGCCGGCCGCGCGGCCGGGATGCGGGTCGTCGGTGTGGGGTCGAGGGCCGGTTTCCATGGGCCGGACGCGCTGGTGCGGGACCTGACGGAGGTGCGGGTGGAGGCCGTGGGTGACGGGGCGGTCAGGGTGTGCGTCGGCTGAGAGCCGCGTGCGGGGTCCCGGGTGCGTCGGCTGAGTGCTGCCTGCCCGGTTTTCCGTGTATGTCGGACACGGCGTCCGGGGCCGGTTTCCGAGGCGGCCGCGCGGCCCGGTCAGGGTCTATGTCGGCTGAGAGCCGCGTGCGTCGGGTAAGGCGTCAGGGCCGGCTTCCGAGGCCCGTTTTCGAGGTCGGTCTTGGGGCCGGTCACGGCTCCGTCGTCTCCGACTCCAGCTTGGCCCGGGTCTTGTGCTCGTACACCCCGAGGTTGTCGGTGCCGACGTTCCGGGACCACTGGTAGTTGCGCAGCGCGTCCTCGACCGCGGTGGTGAAGTCCCCGTCGATCGCGCCGTTGTAGAGGTACAGCTGGCGCAGGCGCTCCTGGAGCTCGGTGACCTCGGGACCCTCGTCGCCGCGGCGCAGGACGGGGGGGTCGCTGCGGTCCTCCCCGGACTCGTCCCCGGAGCCCGGGCCCGCGGCGCTGCTCGTCACCGACTGCGTCGGCTCGGCCGACCGGGACGGGCTCGGCGAGGCGCTCGACGCGGATGCCGACGGCGAGGTGGTGGGCGACGGGCTGCGGCTGGCGGACGCGGACGGGGAGGCGGACGTCGGCGCCGCGGACGTGGTCCGCATGGACGGCGACACGGACGCCGCGCTCGGCGAGGAGTCCGGCACGGCCGCCCGTACGTCCTGCGGTGGTGCGCCGTCCCGCGAGGGCGTCTCGTACGCGAACAGCCCGCTCGCGAACCCGGCCGCCGCCACCACCGACACGACGGCTCCGCCGACGCCGAGCAGGACGGTACGAGGCCGGCGGCGCCCCGGCTCCCCGTCACCGTCGGCTTCGACGGGGCCCGGGCCGTCGGTCGCCTCGAACAGGTGCAGGTCGGTCGGGCTGGGGTAGGAGGCGGGGGGTGCCAGGGGGGTCGGGAGCGCGGAGGTCGCGTCGACGGCCGGGAGCGTGACCGTGGCGTCCTCGGCGCCGGAGGCGGTCGCGGCCGGGGTCACCGCACGCAGCGCCATGGTGGCCTCGACGGAAGGCACCCCGGGAACCCCAGGCATGTCGGGCGTGGCACGCACCTCACGAGCGTCGTCGGGTGTCTCGGACACCTCAGACGCGTCCGCCGCCCCCTCCAGCTCGACGTACGGCCGTATGCGCAGCGGATCGAAGTCCTCCGCCGCGGCCGCCTCCGCGGTGCGGGCGTCGCGCAGGGCGTCGGACGCCCGCTGGGTGCAGGCGCAGGACGGGGTGTTGTCGGCGCCTCTGGGGGCACCGCACTCCGGGCACAGGTGCCCCTTCGACTCGGTCACGCGTTCGCCCCTCCCCTCGCCGTCTTCCCCTCGCGAACTCCAGAGATTATCCAGACCTCCTCCACACCATCGCTCACGAGCCCCCGGAACAATGGCTTCCGGCATGACTCAACAGGCCATAACTGGTCACACCGACCACGATGGAAGATGGAACGAGACGGTCGGGAGGTCTTCATGGCCGGGGACGCACACGCAATGACGGGTCAGGTGCCGGACGCACGCGCCGAACACGTGCCCGGCAACGTTCTCGTCTCCATTGGTGCCCTGCTCCTCGGGATGCTGCTGGCCGCCCTCGACCAGACCATCGTGTCGACCGCGCTGCCCACGATCGTCAGCGAACTCGGCGGCCTGGAACACCTGTCGTGGGTGGTCACCGCCTATCTGCTGGCGTCGACGGCGGCGACCCCGCTGTGGGGCAAGCTCGGCGATCAATACGGCCGAAAAAGGCTGTTCCAGATCGCCATTGTGATTTTTCTGATCGGTTCGGCGCTGTGCGGCGCGGCACAGGACATGGCCCAGCTGATCGCGTTCCGGGCGCTGCAGGGCCTCGGCGGCGGCGGGCTGATGGTGCTGTCGATGGCGATCGTCGGCGACCTCGTCCCACCGCGCGAACGCGGCCGCTACCAGGGGCTGTTCGGCGCGGTCTTCGGGGCGACCAGCGTCCTGGGCCCGCTGCTGGGCGGGCTGTTCACCGAGCACCTGAGCTGGCGCTGGGTGTTCTACATCAACCTGCCGGTCGGTGTCGTCGCCCTCGCGGTGATCGCGACCGTGCTGCGCATCCCGGTCAAGTCCACGCGGCACGTCATCGACTACCTCGGTACGTTCCTCATCGCGTCCGTCGCCACCTGCCTGGTGCTGGTGGCCTCGCTCGGCGGCACCACCTGGGGCTGGGGCTCGCCGCAGATCGTCGGCCTGGCGGTGCTCGGCGTCGTCCTCGCCTTCGTGTTCGTGGCCGTCGAGCGGCGGGCGGCCGAACCCGTCCTCCCGCTGAAGCTCTTCCGGATCCGCACCTTCACCCTCTCCGCGGTCATCAGCTTCATCGTCGGCTTCGCGATGTTCGGCGCGATGACCTATCTGCCGACCTTCCTCCAGGTCGTCCAGGGCGTCAGCCCGACCATGTCCGGTGTGCACATGCTGCCGATGGTGTTCGGCCTGCTGCTGTCGTCGACCGTCTCCGGGCAGATCGTCAGCCGCACCGGTCGCTGGAAGGTGTTCCCGGTCGCGGGCACCGGTGTCACCGCCCTCGGCCTGCTCCTGCTCCACCAGCTGGACGAGACCAGCTCCACGGCCCGGATGAGCGGCTACTTCTTCGTCTTCGGCCTGGGGCTCGGCCTGGTCATGCAGGTCCTCGTCCTCATCGTGCAGAACGCGGTCTCGTACGAGGATCTCGGCGTCGCCACCTCCGGCGCGACCTTCTTCCGGTCCATCGGAGCCTCCTTCGGCGTCGCCATCTTCGGCACGGTCTTCGCCAACCGCCTCGGCGACAAGCTCACCGACGCCTTCAGCGGCACCCAGCTCCCGCCCGGCGTCTCGGTCGGCTCTCTGGAGGCCGACCCGCGCGGTATCGAGGCACTGCCGGCCGCGCTGCAACTCCCGGCCGTGCAGGCGTACGCCTCGTCCATCACCGACGTCTTCCTGTACGCCGCGCCCGTCGCCGTCGTCGGCTTCGTACTGGCCTGGTTCCTGAAGGAGGACCGGCTGCGCGGCTCGGTCACGGCGCCGGACGTCACGGAGACGCTCGCCAGCAACCCGGTGGAGCGGTCCTCGTACGACGAGGTCTGCCGGGCGCTGTCCGTCCTCGGCACCCGGGAGGGCCGGCGCGAGATCTACCGCAAGATCACCGCACGGGCGGGCTACGACCTGCTCCCCGCGGCGAGCTGGCTGCTGCTGCGGATCAAGAGGTACGGCATGGTCGAGCCGGGCGTGCTCGCCGAGCGCACCACCGTCCCGCTGACCGTCATCATCGAGGCCGCCCGCCAGGTCGAGGTGCGCCGCCTCGCCCTCCGCCAGGGTCTCGACCTCGTCCTGACCGACGAGGGCCGCGAGGTCGCCGACCGGCTCGCCCAGGCCCGCGAGGAGTCGCTGGCCGAGCTGCTGGGCGACTGGTGGGGGCCGGACCGGCCCACCGACCTGATCCAGCTGGTCAAGGAGCTGAACGGGGAGCTGTGCGGCTCGGAGGCGGAACGGCCGCACGACGAGCGGGCGGTGAACCGTCCTACGTGAGCCGCTTGCGGAACCAGTGCTCGGCGTACGTGTCGGCGTTGTGCGGCTCGGTCTCCTCGTAGCCGAGCCGCGCGTACAGGGCGCGGGCCTCCACCAGGTCGCCGCGCGTGTCCAAGATCATCGACACGGCACCGAGGGCGCGCGCCGCGTCCTCGGCGGCCCGGACCAGGGGCGCGGCGCCGCCCCGGCCGCGCATCCCCTCGTAGAGGAACACCCGGGTGAGCTCGGCGCTCCCGCCCTCCAGCAGCCGTACGCCCGCGCTCCCGGCCGGTTCGCCCCCGTACCGGGCGACCAGCAACTGTCCGCTCGGCGGGGCGAGTTCGGCCCCGGTGTGGGCGGCGATCTCCCGTTCCAGCTCGTCGGGGTCGGTCCGCCGTGCCTCGTGCAGCAGGTACCAGCGGTCGCTGACCTCCGTGTAGTACGCCCGCCAGAGCGCGGCGGCGACGGGCGAGTCGAAGGGTTCAGGGGCGATGGTCCAGGTCGTCATGGCGCCCATTCTCGGGAGCGCGGCTAAGCCGTCCGCAACCGGATATGGGTGGCCTCCGGCGAGTCCAGCACCTGCGTCTTGCGCCACTCGAGCTGCTGGTCGCCGAGGCCGTCGAAGAGGCGGCGGCCGCCGCAGGCGAGGACGGGGACGACGTGCAGCCACAGTTCGTCGAGCCATCCGGCCCGGACGAACTGCTGCACGAGGTCGGCGCCGCCGGCCAGGGAGACGTCCTTGTCGCCGGCCGCCTTCCGGGCGAGAGCGAGGGCGTGTTCCGGGCCCTCGGTGACGAAGTGGAAGGTGGTGCCGCCCTCCTTCACGAGGGGCTCGCGCTCATGGTGGGTGACGACGTACACCGGCATGTGGAAGGGCGGGTCGTCGCCCCACGGGATCTCGCCGGTGATGTACATGCGGTGGCCCATGACCACCGCGCCCGGGCGGGCGATCCTCCCCCACTGCCTGAACGGCGTGGGGGGACCCCCATGGCGAGCAATTCGTCCTCCGGGCCGGTCGTCCCGCCCTTCATCCCCTGCATCCGGCGCCACGAACGCAGCCCGAACACTCACTGGTGCAGCCGCTCCCCGCCGATGCCCAGGGGGTGCTCGCGCCCCGATTCCGGACCGGCGATGTACCCGTCCAGCGACGTGGACAGCTGTGCGATGACGTCACTCATGACGACCTCCTCCTCGGAGCACTCTTCCGGTGCCTTCACCCTTGCGTCGATCGGGCGCACACCGGATCGACACGCCGTTGCCACGGATGCGCGGACCGTTTGGACGGGGCCGCCCGGGCTACCCGGTCGTTGAAACCGGCCCGTACGGAGAGCCGGTTGGGTCGAGAACCCGGAAGGCACTCATGTCGACAGGCTTGATCATCGCTCTGATCGTGATCGTGGCGGCCCTCGTGATCGTCGCGGCGGTACTGACCCTGCGGGCCCGGCGCGGGCCCGGCGGCCAGAACCTGAAGCGGCGCTTCGGGCCCGAGTACGACCGGGCCGTGGCCCGGCACGACGGGGACGCCACGGCCGCCGAACACGAACTCGCCGAGCGCGTGGAGCGGCACGGATCGCTGCGCGAGCGGCCGCTGGAACCCGCACAGCGCGAGCAGTACGAGGCCCGCTGGACGGCCGCGCAGGAGCGGTTCGTCGACTCGCCGCGGGAGGCCGTGGCCGAGGCGGACCGGCTGCTCGCCGAGCTGGCCGGCGCCCGGGGCTTCCCGGACGGCGCGCGGTACGACGAACAACTCGACGCGCTGTCCGTGCACCACGCTCACCACGTGCACGGCTACCGGCGCGTGCACCGCGTCGCCACCGCGGGCGGGACCCGGACGCAGGACGGCGACGGCAGGGCAGGCACCGAGGAAATGCGCGAGGCCATGGTCGAGGCGCGGGCCCTGTTCGAGGACCTGACGCGCCCGACCCGGCACCGGGACGAGTCCCGGAAGACCGTCGAAAGGTCCGACGGCGGGGCGGCGCACGGTCGCGCCCACCACCAGCCGTGGGGATTCACCAGGCGTCATGCGAAGGGGAGTTGAATGACATGACGGATGCGACGAGCGGCCCGGGCGCCGAGGGCGCCCCGCGCGACGGAAAGCCCAGGGGGCGGTCCGCGGTCCCGGCTGCGGCTCCGGGCCGCGACCCGGTGACGGGCGAGAAGGTACCGGGCACCGTGCAGGCGACCGGCGCGGAGACCGGGCGAGGCCGTGAGACGGAGTCGGGCGGCGGGTTCGGCGGCGAGACCGCCACGGGCCGCGACGCCCCGGCCCCGGCGGGTACCTCGGGCGCTACGGCCCCGGCGGGCATGCCGGGCAGCCATGGCCCCTCCGGTACATCCTCCGACTCGGCACCGCTGGTCACCGGCTCCGAGCAGAGCCACGGCAGCCACGGCTCCGAGCAGGGCCAGGGCAGCCACGGCGGCCGCCTCCTCCCGCATGACGAGAGCGACAAGCTCTCCTCGCGACTGCAGCACGCGGTCACCGGGTTCGTGGACGCTCCGAAGTCGGCCGTCGAGGAGGCCGACCACGTGCTGGAGGAGGCCGCCGCCCGCTTCACCGACGCGGTGACACAGCGGCGCCGTACCCTCCGCAACTCCTGGCAGGCCGCGGACGGCGGCGGCACCGAGGGCGGGCCCGCGACGTCCACCGACACCGAACAACTCCGGCTGGCCCTGCGGGACTACCGCGAACTGGCGGAGCGACTGCTACGTATCTGAGGATTCAGGCCTTCAGGCCTGCGCCGCCCGGCGCTCCCGCCACTGCCGTACGACGTCCTCGACGTCGTACGGCTTCATGCCCAGCGGGGGACCGGGCGGCGGTTTGAACATCATCTCGCTGATCCTGACGTTGACGTCCGTCAGGATCTTCCGGACGATCCGCTCCGAGGGCGCCGCGTACGCAGCCGCGAGCGCGTCCTCGGCCTCCTTGCGCAGCGCGAGGGTGGGCGGCAGGACGGCGAGGCCTTCGCGGGCCATCTTCCGTTTGATCCACCACAGTTCGTCGTACGACGTGTCGGTGATCTCCGGCAACGGCTTGCCCGCGCCCGGAAGTTGGTCGAACTCGCCGCGGCGCTCGGCATCATGGATCTGTTTGTCGACCCAGGACTCGAACGGAACTCCGGGTGGTTTTCGCTCGGTCATGAGTCCATTGTGCCGGACGGGCCGGGGCCGGGCGATTTATCATGCGGCGGCTGTGTAAGGACACTTCAGGAGGAGCGCACGTGCTCGAACTCACCATGGCCGCCGTCTCCGCGACGGAGGAGGGTGCCACGGCCGGCATGCTCATGGCCGACTCGCCCAGCGAGCCGGGCGCCGTGCTGCGGGTGGGCCGGGACAAGACCGTGTGCCGCCTCGCGACACCCGACGACTGGCTGTTCGTCTCCCGCGTCCACCTGGAGTTCCTCTGTGGCCCGGACGGCACCTGGCACCTGACCTGGCTGCAGGGCTCCCAGCCCGACCCGTCCTCCGAGGTCCGCCTCACCGTCGGCGAGTACGCGCAGCCGCTGTCCTACGGCGGGACCGTGCCGCTGCCCAGGGGCGGCAGCGGCGAGATCATCGTCCAGGACCGCACCGCCCCGCGCAGCGTCAACGTCGGCTTCTATCACGAGGTGTGAGGGAACCGGGGCAGGGGTCACGCGAGGACGCGGGCCAGCGCGAAACCGTCGTAGCCCTTGCTGCCCACCGTCTGGATCGCCGTACCGCTCAGCCTGGGGTGCCTGCCGATTAGTTCGATGGCGGCCCGGGTGCCCTGGACGTCCGGGACGGCGCTGTCCGCGTCGGCGACCCGGCCGCCCCGCACCACGTTGTCGACGACGATCAGGCTGCCGACGCTGGTGAGTTTGAGCGCCCACTCCACATAGTGCGGGTTGTTGTCCTTGTCGGCGTCGATGAAGACCAGGTCGAAGGGGGCCGGGTTCTCGTCGGCCAGTTCGGGCAGCGACTCCAGGGCCGGGCCCACCCGCACCTCGACGAGCTTGTCGAGGCCCGCGCGGGCGATGTTGCGGGTGGCGACCTCCGCGTGCCGCGGGTTGTACTCCAGGGAGATCAGGCGACCGTCGGCGGGCAGGGCGCGGGCCAGCCAGATGGTGCTGTAGCCGCCGAGGGTGCCGATCTCCAGGATGGTGCGGGCGCCCTGGATCTGGGCGAGCAGCTGGAGGAGCTTGCCCTGGGGTGCCGTGACGCTGACCGGCGGCAGCTCGGCGGCTTCACTGTCGCGCAGGGCCGCCGCCAGGGCCTCGTCGTTCCGCGCGAGGTGGGTGGTGAAGTAGTCGTCGATGTCGTCCCAGCGCTGCGACTCGCTCATGGACCTGTGCCTTTCGTATGTCTAGTTAGAACAGCTAACTAGCTGTGCTAACGAACATAGTCGCGTGCCGGTTCCCTGTCAGGGACTCCCGCGGGGAGGTTTCAGCCGATCGGCCCAGGCGCCGCCGCTTGCGGCGACGGAGGGCAGGCAGAAAACCCGCATCCCGGCCTCGCAGCGGATGTTCCGACGTCCCGCTGTGATCCTTCTCGCGCCCCGCGGAGGCAAGTGAACCTTCCGCGCACTATCGTCATCCGGACAAAAGGAGAGCGGACGTCAGGTGAAGCAGGGGTTGCCCGCGTCTCTCTCCGGGGGTGATGCGAGCCTCATAGGGTTCGCTAAGCAATCCGACGCACGCGACGCGTGGGACGAACGGGGCGGGAGGCCGACGAGGCGTGGCGAATGCGGAGCACAGTGGGCGACCGGCGGAAGCTTTCGGAGCGACAGCCGTCGGCACGGCTGCGGCTGCCCAGGCCCGCCTGCGCGCGGCCCGGCTCGGCCTGTGGCTGGTCGCCGTGGTCATCGCCGTACGACAGGTGGCTGTCGTCCTCAGTACGCCCCGGGGGGAGCGGCTGACGGATCTGGAGACCTGGGTCGGTCCGAACGGTGTCCTGCATGTGAAGGGCTCGCTGTACGACTCGACGCGCTTCACCGGCACGCCCTTCGGCGGATGGGTCATGAAACCGCTCACCCGAGCGGCCGAGCAGGCCCTCGGCTGGGGCTGGACCTTCGGCACCCTCCTGCTGGTCGTCGCGCTCGGCCTGGTCGCCGCCCGCGCCCTGCCTCAGCCGGTCAGCCGCCGTACCTCCCTGCTCGCCGCACCCGTCGCGATCAGCCTGCTGATGCTGTCGCTGCCGGTGCGCAACACGCTCTCGCTCGGCCAGACCAGCATCATCCCGGTCCTGCTCGTGCTGCTCGGCTGCTTCTCCGTACGCGGCCAGCGCGCCAGCGGCCTCCTCATCGGCATCGCCGCCGCACTCCAGCCCACGGTCCTGCTGTTCGCCCCGCTGCTGTGGTTCACCGGCCGCCGCCAGGCCGCCCTGTCCACCGGCGTGACCTTCGCCGGATGCACGGCGCTGGTCTGGGCGGCGATGCCGCACGACTCGTACACCTACTGGGTGCACCACATGGCCGGCGTCGGCCTCGGCGGCAAGGCCGACGACCTCGCCAACCAGTCCCTGCACGGGTTCCTGCTCCGCCTCGGCCTCTCCGGCCCGCTGGAGATCACGCTCTTCCTGCTGCTGGGCGCCGCGGTCGCCACCCTCGGCGTGCACCGGGCCGTGCGCTACGCGCGGGACGGACAGCTCCTGCTCGCCGTCGCGATCACCGGCTGCGCCGCGATCGCCGTCTCGCCGACCACCTGGCAGCACCAGCTGCTGTGGGTGCTGCTCGCGGTCGTCGGCCGGGTCGGCAAGCGGGCCTCCGACCGCTATGTGTGGCCGGTCGCCGTCGTCCTGGTGATGACGCTGCCCGCGAAGATGATGCTGCCGAACATGCCGGCGCTGTACGCCCTGCGCGACAACGTGGTGCTGCTCGCGGCCGTCGCGGCGGCCACCGTCATCCCGTTCCTGTCCCGCACCTCGGCGCACTACCGGTCACCGATCCCGACGGAGTACGCCGAACCCGTCCCGGCACGCCTCAAGCAGGTCCCGCTGCTGCCCTTCCTGCGCCGGGTCCTCAGCCGCCCGAACCTGCTGCTGGAACTCCTGCTCATCCGCGTCACCTACGCCGCCTACCAGCAGGTCAGACTCGCGGCGACCGGCGGATCCAACTCGGCCGGCCGGGCCCGCGCGGAGAAGCACGGCCACCAGATCCACGACATGGAGCGCTGGCTCCACATCGACATCGAGCACTGGGCCAACCACGCCGTCGTCAAGGTCGACTGGATCCGGAACTTCTTCGACTTCTACTACACGTCGTTCCACTTCGTCGTCCCGCTGAGCGTCCTCGCCATCCTGTACTGGCGCCGCCCCGTCGACTACCGATGGGCCCGCGCCACCCTCGGCTTCACCACCCTGCTCGCCCTCGTCGGCTTCTGGCTCTACCCGCTCGCCCCGCCCCGCCTGATGCCCAACCTCGGCGTCATCGACACCGTGCACGGCGTCCAGGACTTCACCAAGCCGGACTACGGCACCCTGACCGCCCTCACCAACCAGTACGCGGCGATGCCGTCCCTCCACTTCGGCTGGTCCCTGTGGTGCGGCCTCGTCATCGCGATCATCGCCCCGAGATGGTGGATGAAGGCGCTGGGCCTGCTGCACCCGCTCTTCACGGTTACGGCGATCGTGGTGACCGGCAACCACTGGGTACTGGACGCGGCGGGCGGCGCGGTGGTCGTGGCGGCCGGGTTCGGGCTGGCCTATCTGTTCCAGGGGCCGCGGGCCAGGAGCGCGCAGGCCGGGCGGGTCAGCAACGAACCGTCACTGGTGAAGGACCCCGCACCGAGCTGACCCGCCCCGCCCGCGCCCCCGGCGACCTGGTCACGAAGGCGCGGGCCCGCCGGTCCCACCGCTGGTGCCGCTCTCCGGACTCCCTTCGGGCGCGGGCCGGCTGAACACGGAGTCGACGACCGCCAGGTCGTCGTCCGTCGTGTCCCGCGAGCGGGACAGCGCCCGGGCGAGCCACAGCCCCGCGGCGAGCACCAGCACCGCCCACACGACGGCCGACGCACTGCCCGCGACCTGCTCCGGGCAGCTCCCGCTGCCACCCGGCAGGTCGCTGTGGTAGGCGGGGGGCAGACACTGCGCCGAGGCGGACGAGGGCCCGCCGAGCACGAGGACCACGATGGCCGCGGCCAGGGCCAGCAGCCGCACGGCACGGGAGCCGGTCATGACAGCGCTCCCCGCGCCGGCAGGGCGGGCGGTTCCGGGGCCATGGGCGCTCCCTTCAGTTCCAGTACGCGGTCTCGCAGCGGCCGTTCATCCGGTACGAAGATGTCGGCGCCGGATCGGTCACGGTGCAGGCGCTGTGTCGCGAGGTCCAGCTGCGCCTGCTGGAGGCGCATGAGGTGGCGTACGCCTGCCACTCCGTCCCGGCGCCACACCCGCAGTTCCAGCAGGAGCCGGCGGCGCGGGGCGAGCAGGAGCCCGATCTCCGGTTCCGTGACGGCGCCGTCCCCCTCCGCGGCCTCCGCGCGCAGCGCGCGGGACAGTCCCAGCCGCTGCGCCCTGAGTCCCTGCCTGAGGACCAGCACGTACAGGACGATGAACACCCCCGAGGTGAGGGCCGTCATCAACGGCACCCCCAGCAGCAGCCCCACCGCGTCGCTGTCGGAGAACCAGTCGTCCCGCCGCTTGGCGAGCTGCCCCAGAGCGATGTCCGTCCAGAAGTGCCCGCCCACCGCGGCCAGCACCCCCGCGCCGACGACCAGGGCCCGGTCCCTGCGCTCCCGCAGCCGGCGGGCCGCGCCGAACCCGGCCCCCACCAGCGCCGTGAACGCCACGTGCACCGCCATCAGCCCGACCACCTGCCGGGTCCAGAACTCCACGGGCAGCTGGGCCTCGGGGCCGGCCGAGCCGAGCGCGCCCGGGTAGTCGCTCATGTAGGCGACCGTCTCCGTGAGGTTGAACCCGAGGCCGACGGCCGCGCCGAGGACCACCCCGGAGACCACGCCGTCGAAGTGGCGCCGGCAGAGGAAGTACAGGGCGGCGACCACGGCGGCCTTGCCCAGTTCCGTGAAGAGGGCGCTGTTGAAGCAGCCGACGGCGAAGAGCGCGCGGACCGTGTCCCGGGGGGTCGACCAGTCGAGAAGGTAGCCGGGGGCGTACCACCACGCCCAGACGTTCATGGTGAGGCCGTACCCGGCGGCGATCAGCGCGCCCGAGCCGAACCCGGCCAGCAGCAGCCGGCCGGGCAGCCGGCGGAACAGCTGGAGGCGGTGCACGAGGAGCAGGGCCGCCGCCGTGGTGGGCAGGCAGAGCAGCAGCAGGGGCAGGCTCCGGAACAGGACGTGGAACGCCATCGTCGTGTACGGCAGGGTCAGGGCCGCCAGGATGCCGTACTGGTGGGCGCGGACCGTCCTGGCGTGCGCTTCGGGATCGGCCGGGGGAGCGCCGCGCCGCAGGGCGAGCGACAGGCCCAGGACCGCCGCGACGCCCCAGCCGACGAGCAGCAGGATCCGCGTCGCCTCGAAGATGCCCGGCAGGGGCTTCAGCCACAGCACCATCAGGGAGGTGGGCGAGGTGACGTCGGGCGTGGACCAGTAGAGGATCTGCGCGATGCCGTAGGCCGCTGACATCACGAGCGCCACCACGATCGCGGTCGGCAGGCCGTGCCGCGGCACGCGGGCCGGCGGCCGGGGCGGGGGCGGTGGGAGAGCTCCGGGTGCCGTCGTCATGGGGCACCTCCGTCCTGCGGAAGGTCGAGGCTCGGCCAGCCGCTGGGGAGTTCCGTAAGGGTCGGCAGCTCGGGCAGGGACGGGAAGGAGAAGGTCGGCGTCGGGTAGTTCGGGCCGCCGGTGGGCCAGGAGGTGGGCCACTCGCTCGGGACCCCGGTGAGCCAGTCGCTCGGGTAGCCACTGGGCAGGGGCATCTCGGTGACACCGGACGGAAGCAGTTCCGTGGGCACGATCGACGCGGGCGGCGGCATGTCGGTCTGCGGCACCGCCGGTTCGGTGGTGGCCCCCATGACCGCGGCGACCACGAGGGCCACGGCGCCGACCCCGCCGATCGCGGCCATCAGCCGTACGTAGGGCCGGGGCCCGCGCTCCGGCTCGGCCGCATACGCCGCGGTCTCCTCGTCCGGGAATCCCCTGAGCTCCGGGGGAGGAGACGGATCCGGAGGATACGGCGCTGAACCCGGCGGGTACGACGACGATCCCGCCTGCTGCGGCGTCATGGGCGGCGGGCCGGCGCCCGCCGGTAACTCAGGGGCCGGGCCCCTCTCGTCCTCGGACGTCATGGTTGTCTCCCTGTGGAGAGGGACGGGGTCGGGTACGGGCGGATCGGAGAGCCGCCTGGCGCAGGGGACTCACGGCGGCCGGGGTGGAGAGGGGACGGCGTCGCCACCGCCGGAGCAGCAGTACGGCGAGCGGCAGGAGCAGCACGGCCGCCGCGAAGGGCAGCAGACGCAGCGTCAGGTCCCACGGGGACGAGCCGTCGCCGGGCGGGCCGAGGCCGGCCGCCTGGCGCGGGGTGGGGGAGCCGAGCGACAGCGTGCCGGACGCGTCGCCGGGCGACGGCTGCCGCAGGGACTTGTCGACGTCCTCGCGCAGGTCGCCGTACCGGCTCTCGAACGAACCGTCCGACATCTGCCGCAACGGTACGTCGCGCAGGTTGACGCCGCCGGACACGTACGAGCGCCGGTAGCGCACGCCGTTCTCGGTCCACTCGCGGACGATGTCGAACTCGTGGTTCGTGTACGAGTCCACGTACGCGTCGTAGGTGTCATCGGCCGTCCACCCCGTCCTCGTCGTCCACGGGCCGATGTCGCCCCGGTCCACGAGATCGCCGTAGGTGGTCTGCTGCGACCGGCTCAGGTCGCGGTACCACTCGGCGGCCACCCGGGCGAGATACACGCGGCGCAGATCGGCGTACCCCGGGCCGGAGTTGACGTCCTTCTTCAGCCGGGGCAGCACGAGGCGCTGGATCAGCCGCTCGTTGTGGTTCTCGGTGGCCACGTCGTTCCCTGGGCAGCTCTCGGCCGGGCGGGAGCGGTACTGGGACTTCATCCGCACGTCCAGCGGCGCGTCGAGGATGTAGAGCCGGTCATCGTCACGGCGGACCTGCGCGGGAGCGGGCACGATCCACACCCGGGTCCGCGTGCACGTCCCCAGCAGGCCGTCCCAGAACTCCCGGCCGCTCGCGGTGTCCGGGTGGAGGATCCTGCTGGTGTCCTTCTTGAGCCGCAGGTCGGCCTGGAGCATGACGCGTCCGACGTCGGTGCGGCCGAGCCGGGAATCCACGATGCGGTCCGGCTCGTTCGGATTCAGATTCACCCAGTACGTCGACGGATCCAGCGCCAGCCAGGTGAAGAAGGCGTCCGAGGTGAGCCGCGCCGCGTCCACGCCGAGGTCCGGGGAGGTGCCACCGGTGGTGGAGGCCGGGGCCTGGAAGGAGTACTGCAGGCCGCTGCCGTCGCCGGGGTCGGACAGGTAGCGCAGTTGGAGAGCGGAGAAGTCGATACCGCCCAGGGCCTGCTCGACGGGTGCCGCCAACGCCCTGACGAGCCCGCTCTCGGCGCCGCCCGCCGCGTCGCTCTCGCCGCACGCCGAACGCACCGCGGAGGTGAGCGCCGCCGAGGCGAGGCCGAGACTGCAGGAGCCGCCCCCTCGGGCGGTTCTGAAGACGCGGCTCGTTTGCCTGGCCTTTTCCCGCCTGCGCTCCTCGGTCACCTCCTCGCGCTGTTCGAGCCTCTCCTTCTCCTGGGCCACCTCCTGGCGGAACGCCGCGTTCTTCTCCGTGGCCGGTGCCGTTGCGGTGAGGAGCCTCCTCATCGCCGCTGTCGAGCGCGTGCCGTGCGGGACGGCGTAGTACACGCGCGCGTTCTTCGGGATCTCGGGAGCACACCTCGGGCAGGGCGAGCGGTCGGTGTAGACGGCGAAGAGCCGGTTCTGGTCCTTCACACCGAGGTAGTCCAACTCTTCCAGCAGGCGTATTTCGGAGTGCTCGGCATGGGCGTTGTTGGTCTTCCGGATGATGATGAACCGCTTGATCTCCGGGTTCTCGTCGAGGCAGAGCTGCCGGTGGAGCTCGGGGTCACTCTCCTGTAACTCCGTGACGTCGACGACCTCCAAACCCTTGGTGTTCAGGCCGTCCAGGTTCGTGATGTCGATGAATCCCATGGCGAGGTTGCGCCATGCCTTTTCCGGATCGTCGATGTACCTCGCCGCCCGTGCGACGTACGCCCTCCGCCCGATCGGGGTCTGGAACCACGACGTGAGCTTCGTCCTCGCCTTGCCGCACGGCTTCGGCGTCGCTTCGACGACCTGCGCTTGGGCGACCGGCGTCGCGGTGCTCTGCGGTACCCCGAGTAGGAGAACGAGGACGAGGCCGATGACAGCAGCTGCCCCCCGTGTCACGACATTCACAGCAAAACCCCCGTAATGCTGTCCCTCTCCCAGACTGTCGTCGGCCCCGGAGGCGGTCAACCCGTCGGGAGGACGAAAGGCCGGACGGGCCGACGGCGCCGGGAAGCCGTCGGCCCGAGAACCGCGGGGTACGCGAGAACCGCGGGGTACGAGAGAACCGCGGGACACGCGGGATACGTCAACTCGTGCTGACCTGAAGCTCCTTGACGCCGTTGATCCAGGCGGAGCGCAGGCGGCGCGGGTCGCCCGTCGGTTTCAGGTTGGGCATGGCGTCGGCGATCGCGTTGAAGATGAGGTCGATCTCCAGGACCGCCAGGGACTTGCCGAGGCAGTAGTGCGGGCCTCCGCCGCCGAAGCCGAGGTGGGGGTTCGGGTCGCGGGTGATGTCGAAGACGTCCGGGTTCTCGAAGACCTCGGGGTCGTGGTTGGCGGCGGCGTAGAAGAGGCCGACGCGGTCGCCCTTCTTGATCTGCTTGCCGCCGAGTTCGGTGTCCTGGGTGGCGGTGCGCTGGAAGGAGTTGACCGGGGTGGCCCAGCGGACGATCTCCTCGGCGGCGGTCGCCGGACGCTCCGCCTTGTACAGCTCCCACTGCTCGGGGTTGGTGAGAAAGGCGTGCATGCCGTGGGTGATGGCGTTGCGCGTGGTCTCGTTGCCGGCCACGGCCAGCATCAGCACGAAGAACCCGAACTCGTCCGAGTTGAGGTTGCCCTCGTCCTCGGCCGACACCAGGGTCGTCACGATGTCCTTCGCGGGGCACTGCTTTCGGTCGGCGGCCATGTTCATCGCGTAGGCGATGAGCTCGGTGGCCGACTCCTGGCCGACCTCCTCGGTGATCGCGTACTCCGGATCGTCGTACGAGATCATCTTGTTGGACCAGTCGAAGATCTTGGCCCGGTCGTCCTGCGGGATGCCGATGAGCTCGGCGATGGCCTGCAGGGGCAGTTCGCAGGCGACTTCGGTGACGAAGTCGAAGGACCCGGTGCGGGCGCGTGCGTTCGCCGCGATCGCGAGGGCGCGGGCGCGCAGGTTGTCCTCCAGCGCGCGGATGGCCCTCGGCGTGAACACCCGCTGCACGATCTGGCGGACCCGCGTGTGCTCCGGCGGGTCCATGTTGAGCAGGATCAGCCGCTGGGCGTCGATCGCGTCGCGCTCGATGTGCTCGTTGAAGCGGATGATCGCCGTGTTGAGGTACGAGGAGAACAGCTCCGGGTGCGTCGAGACGTACTTGACGTCCGCGTGCCGGGTGACGGCCCAGTACCCCTCGTCCTGGAAGCCGGCGAGGTTCGAGGGCTGGGGGACCCAGTGGACCGGCTCGGCCCGGCGCAGCTCGGCGAACTCCGGGAGAGGTACGCGGTGTTGCAGCAGATCGGGATCGGTGAAGTCGAACCCGTCGGGAAGCGCTGGACAGGGCATCGGCAACTCACTCCAGCCATCTGACGGTCCATCAGGGACAAGGCTGCCGTGAAGGTAGTAACGGGTTCTAGAAGTAGCAAGGGGTGCGGCACCCCGAATTGCCTGCACGCCCCTTGCGGTGGGGGGTGAGGGGTCAGCAGACTGCAGATGGAACTAGAACACGTACTAGTTCCGCGTGGCGGGCCGGGCCGGGACGCCCCCGCGCCGCGCGGGTATCGGAGGAGAGGAACTCCCCATGGCCGCGGAACCCGTGATCGTCGAGGCTGTACGCACCCCCATCGGTAGGCGCGGCGGTGCGCTCGCCAACCTGCACCCCGCCTATCTGCTGGGCGAGACCTACCGTGAACTCCTCGGCCGCACCGGCATCCCAGCCGACGCGGTCGAACAGATCGTCGGCGGCACGGTCACCCACGCCGGCGAGCAGTCCATGAACCCCGCACGCACCGCCTGGCTGACGGTCGGGCTGCCGTACGAGACGGCGGCGACGACGGTCGACTGCCAGTGCGGCTCCTCGCAGCAGGCCTCCCACATGGTGGCCAACATGGTCGCGGCGGGGGTGATCGACGTGGGCATCAGTTGTGGCGTGGAGTCGATGTCGCGGGTGCCGCTGGGGTCCGGGTCGAAGCACGGGCCCGGGAAGCCGTTCCCGGACGAGTGGAACGTGGATCTGCCCAACCAGTTCGAGGCGGCGGAGCGGATCGCCCGCCACCGGGGCCTCACCAGGGAGAACGTCGACTCGCTGGGCCTGATCTCGCAGGAGCGGGCTGCTGTCGCCTGGGCCGAGGAGCGGTTCAAGCGGGAGACGTTCGCGGTCCAGGTGCCGACGACGGAGGACGAGCAGCGGGCCGGGCAGGGCATGTGGCGGCTGGTCGACCGGGACGAGGGGCTGCGCGACACGTCCATGGAGGCGCTGGCCCGGCTCAAGCCGATCATGCCGACCGCCGTGCACACGGCGGGCAACTCGTCCCAGATCAGCGACGGTTCGGCGGCGATCATGTGGGCGTCGAAGCGGATGGCGCGGGCGCTGAAGCTGCGGCCCCGAGCGCGGATCGTCGCACAGGCCCTGGTGGGCGCCGACCCGCACTTCCACCTGGACGGGCCGATCGACGCGACGCGGGCCGTCCTGGGCAAGGCCGGCATGTCGTTGAAGGACATCGACCTGGTCGAGATCAACGAGGCCTTCGCGTCGGTGGTGCTCAGCTGGGCCCAGGTCTTCGAGCAGGACCTGGAGAAGGTCAACGTCAACGGCGGCGCGATCGCGCTCGGGCATCCGGTGGGGTCCACCGGGGCCCGGCTCATCACGACGGCACTTCATGAACTGGAGCGCGCCGACAAGGAGTTCGCGCTGGTGACGATGTGTGCGGGTGGGGGCTTGGCCACCGGCACGATCATTCAGCGGTTGTAGTCGTCGTCCAGTCGACGAAGGTGGTGAACGCGGCGGGGCCGAGGGTGAGGATCGGTCCCGCCGGGGTCTTTGAGTCGCGGATGGCGATGGTGGCGGTGGGGAGTTCGGCGATCTCTACGCAGTTGCCGCCCTGGTCGCCGCTGTGCGTGGACTTGCGCCAGGCGAGCCGGCCGAGCGGCGCGCACTCGACGCACTCGCCGCCCTGGTCGCTGCTGTAGCTGGACTTACGCCAGTTGCTCTCCATAGCGGTCCTCCATCGCACGCCGGATCAACTCCGCCGAGTCCTTGAGGGATAGAGCGGCGGCCCGGAGATGATCGTAACGGAGTGAGCAGTCCTTGACGGTGTCCGGATTCGCGGTCGGATGCCCGCTGCCGTATCCCTCGGTGTAGACGATGGTCGGATCGCTCGCGAAGCGGAAGAGGGTGAAGGAGCCAGTCAGGCCGGCGTGCGCTCCCGCCGAGAACGGCAGCACCTGGACGTTGGTCCGAGGGTCGTCCTCGAAGGCCAACAGGTGGGCGAGTTGGCCACGCGTGGTTTCCGGCCCGCCGATCTCCTGGTACAGCGCGGCCTCACTGATGACCATCCAGAAGACCGGGGGCTCCTCCTTCTCGAAGATGCGCTGACGGGCCAGCCGTACGGCGGTGCGGTCGTCGAGGTTGGTGCGGTCGAGCGTGCCGAGGGTGGCCCGTGCATACGCGTGGGTCTGGAGGAGGCCGTGGATCATGCCCATCTGGAAGGCGCAGATTTCGACTGCCCGTGCCTCCAGTTCGGCCACCTGCCTGAACCACCCCGGCAGTTGACTCCGCATCACCAACTCGACGAGCCGCGACAACGCCCCGCCCGTCCCCAGCGCCGCATCGGCACGCTCACTGAAGTCCTGCGTGGGCAGCTTTCTGGCCGTTTCGATTTGCCCGACCATCGAGCCGGTGTAGTTGACGATGTCCCCGAGCTGTCGTTGCGTCAGCTCGGCGGCTTCGCGGTACCGGCGCAGCTCGTAGCCGTAGTAGTCGAGCGGCGAGGCGCCCGGGTCGAGGGTGTTGATGTGGGTCACGCACGGTCCCCTCTGTGCGGCAACTCCGTCCACTTCGGGACTGGTTGTATTCAGTACGTAGCCCAGGGTAGTCACGCCAGGTCACTCTCGTCCTGTGAACGCATACATTCCCCAGTACCGCCTGACCCTCACCGCAGGCGAACACTCCGCCCGTCACATCCGCCGCATCGTCCGCTCGCTGCTGGACGAGTGGGAGCTGCCGGAGCTGTCCGACGTCGTGGAGCTGGGCGTGACGGAGCTGGTCACCAATGTCGTACGGCATGTTCCGGACCGGCGGTGTGCGGTGCTGGTGCTGCGGCTGGCGGGAGCGGTGCGGGTGGAGGTGGCGGACGGTGTGCCCGAGCTGCCGTACACCCGGCCTCAGTTGTCCGTCGAAGCGGAGGGCGGCCGAGGGCTGGTGCTCCTGGACGCGATCGTCGACAAGTGGGGTGTGGGACCGAGATCGGAAGGCGGCAAGACGGTGTGGTTCGAGTGCGGCGCGGGTGAGGGCTGAGGGTCCGGCCTCCCCGCGGGCCCTCACCCGGGGAGACCGGACCCGTTCCGGCGTCGGCCGCCGCCGGGACAGCGCGGGTTACGGCGTGTCGTTGAGCGTGGTCGCTATGCCATTGGCGATCTTCACTTCAGCGGGGAAGCCCTTCTTGGCGGCACTCTCCAGTTCGGCTTCCGTGCACTGGGTGCCGCCCTGCTGGCCTTCGCCCACCCCCGGGCCTCCGCAGACCTGGCCGTAGCCCCAGATGTCGGTGTCCTCGGAGACGAAGAACTGCTGCGGGACGCCGTGCTCCTCGGTGACGGTGTACTTGCCCGGCGCCAGGTAGGAGACGGTGCCGTGCCAGGTTCCGTTGACGCCCTTGCCCTTGTTGATGCCCTCGACGGCCGTGTCACGGGAGCCGGAGCCGGCGTCCGTGTCGGACCCGGTGCCGTCCTCGGACTGGGCGGCACGCCGCTCGGAGACCAGCGTGGCGACTCCGTCCTTCATCCGCACATCGGCGTTGACGGCACCCTTCTTGGTGGCCGTCTCCAACTCGTCCAGCGTGCACGGCGCGTCCACCTTCGACTGCGCGTCCCCGCATATCGTGCCCACGCCGTAGACCTCGGTGTCCTCGGCGACGAAGAACTGCTGGTCGTCCTTGCCCGGCACGGACACGATGTACTTGCCCGGCGCGAGGTAGGTGACCGTGCCGTTGCTTAACGTCCCGCTGACACCCTTGGACACGGAACCCTTCGAGCCGCTGGGAGCCTTGGTGGCCGCCGACGAGTCCGCGACGGCGGCCGCGGCCGCGTCCTTGGTTCCCTTGCCGGAAGATGAGCCGCCGCTGGTCGCGGAGTCGTTCTGGCACGCGGTCATCAACAGGCCGGCGGTGATCGCGGCAGCGACGACAGTGGCCTTGCGCAGGTGGCGGTTCATCACGGGAAACCCTTCGGCTGTGGGGAGTTGGCGGGGCCGACGACGCTTTCGCCGTTCCCCGCCACGTGACCTGTATGACGGCCCGCCAGGCCCGCAGGTCACACCCGTCATCGCAGCAGGACAACGCTGTCACACAGCCGTGACACAGCAACACATCGGTGGTGGACAGCCGCGACCCGGCGCGCCGACTGGCGCGGGTAGATCGCGCGTTCGGACATATGCCGACCACCTCTTCTCTCGCCTATTGCGAGCTGTTGCTTCCACCGTCAATCGAGCATCGGTAGGCTCTCGGCGCTAGCGCTGACCTGGGAGGACTTCGCGCACAGATGGACGTTGCGTGACGTCAGTGCGTCATACCCGCCGGTACAGCTCGTTGTCCCGATGCCTTGACGTCACCGTACTGGCGGTGACGACGGCGGTATGCGCGGTCTCGGCAGCGCGCGGAACAGTACCTTGCGTCCCGGCGGCGGGACCCGGCCGAGTAGGTCATGCGTCCGCACACGGGGCATGTCAGCCGCCGCAGCAGGCGCTTGTCGTCGGTGGCCACGGCCTTCAGGAACAGTCGGCCAAGCGCTCCGAGCCGCTCGGTGACCTGCCGGTCTCGGTACGCCTGGACTCGGCAGGCCGGACCGCAGTACAGGCGCCGCCGTGTCGCGTTCTTCGGGAGCACGGCGCCGCAGACGTAGCAGTACCGACGGCGGGCCATACCTCCAGGATCGCGCTCAGCGCAGGGTGCCGGCCACGAGAGCGTTGACACGGTTCTCGTACTCGCGGCGGGCCTTGCGCTGCGCCGGGATTCCCGGGGCGCCCTGGGCGCCGTCGAGGGGCTGGCAGTGGTCGAGGAACTGGCGGTGGACCGTGTGGGGGGCGCTGACGCGCAGGGTGTAGCCCTGGCCGCGTCGTACGGTCACGCCCTGGTCGAGCGCGGCCCGCTCGACGTCGTCCAGGTCGGCGGCACGGAGGAAGTCGGCGACCTTGCCCGGCATGCCGAGGGTGACCGGCAGCTCCGGGGCTGGGGTGCCCGGGTCGGCGGCCGTGTACTGGGGCAGGAGGTCGGCGACGGCGGTGCGGACAGCGCCGCGGCTGACGTCGTGGTCGCGGGCGAGGGCGGCGATGGACCGGCCTTCCAGGTACGCGGTGCGCACGGCGTCGGTCTTGTCGGCCGCGATGGCGGGGCGGCGCCCGCCCTTGTTGCCCTTGGCCTCGGCGGCCCGCAGTCCGTCGTAGGTCAGGTCGCGTTGGAGGTCGCCGGCGGCGGCGAGGGTCTGCACCATGAACTGCACCGTGGACAGCAGTTCTCCGGTGCGCGGGTGGCGGGCGGTGAGGTCCATCGCGGAGAACGCCCCGTCGTGAATGCGCAGGGCGAGACGGTCGCGGTGGAACCCTGGGGATGCCCTGCTTTCCTGCGCTGATTCGTGTCCTGAGAACAACAGTCATCGCAGGTAGCAGGGCATCTCCAGGGTGGATCCAGGCTCAGTGGGCCATCACGGGCTCGCCCTCGGACGGCTCCAGAGCCCGATTGGGAACCAGGAACGCCGCGATCACCGCACCGACCACGAAGAACCCGGAGCCCCACGCCAGGGTGGCCGTGTAGCCCTCGACCCCGGCCTGCGCCGCGGCCAGCGCGCCGGGCTTGTGCGAAGTCAGGTAGTCGGTCGCGGCCGACGAGGCGACGGTGGTCAGTAGCGCCGTACTGATCGAGCCGCCCACCTGCTGACCGGTGTTGATCAGCGCCGAGGCGACGCCCGTGTCCTCGTGGCGCAGGCCTGAGGTCGCCCCCTGGAACGCGGTGGTCATCACCGCGCCGATGCCGAGGCCCAGCAGGATCAGGCCGGGCATGATGTGGGCGGCGTAGGTGCTGTCCAGTTCGAGCCGGGTCAGCAGGGCCATACCGGCTGCGGCGACCAGGAAGCCGGCGCTGACGACGATCTTCGGGCCGACCCTGGGCAGCACCAGCGAAGGCATCGTGGTCGACGAAGCGACGACGGCCGCGACCATCGGCAGGAACGCCAGACCGGTCTTGATCGGCGAGTAGCCGAGGCTGGCCGCGAAGTAGTAGGTCAGGAACAGGAAGATCGAGAACATCCCCATGCCCAGGACGAACACCGCCATGAACGAACCACCGCGGGTCCGGTCCAGCACGACGCGCAGCGGCAGCAGCGGATGCGCGACCCTGGACTGCAGCCAGACGAACACCGCGAGCAGCACCACGCCGACGATCATGGAGCCGAGTGCGACCGGGTTGGTCCAGCTGGTGGACTCGACGTGCGCGAACCCGTAGACGACGGCGAACAGCGCGGCGCTCACCACGAAGATGCCCGGAATATCGAGTTTGGGCTTCTTGGTGATCACGGGCTTGGCCAGCAGCAGCAAGGCACCGATCAGGGCGGGGGCCGCGAAGGCGACGTTCACGTACATCACCCAGCGCCACGACGCCCATTCGGTGAGCATGCCGCCGAGCAGCAGCCCGATCGCGCCGCCCGCACCGCCCAACGCACTGAAGATACCGAAGGCCTTCGCCCTTTCAGACGGTTCGGTGAAGGTCACACTGAGCAGTGAGAGTGCCGCGGGCGCGAGTACTGCGGCGAAGAGGCCCTGGGCCACACGTGCCGCGACGAAGATCTCGAAGCTGCCGGCCGAGCCGCCGACGACGGACGCGGCCCCGAAACCTGCCAGGCCGATCACGAAGAGGGTACGTCGGCCCAACAGGTCACCGAGTCGGCCGCCGAGCAGCAGCAGGCTGCCGAACGCCAGGGCGTAACCCGTGATGACCCACTGCCGGCTGCCGTCGCTGAAGCCGAGGTCTTGCTGCGCCTCGGGCAGCGCGATGTTCACGACGGTCGCATCGAGCATGACCATGAGCTGTGCCATGCCTATGACGGCCAGCACCCACCAGCGCACGGCATGTGAGCCGCGAAGGCCCGAGTCTTTCTTTCCGGAGGCGGGCGCCCCGCGGTCGATGCTGGTACTCATTTTTTTCCCTTGCTTGCTGGACATGGCTGAAAGCCGTCTGGAAACTGATGGGTTTCCTCACCGGTGAAGGTGAGGTGAGTGGGTGACGGGCTGAGATCTCAGGGCTTCGAGATCATCGTGTGGTCGCTTTGGGGCTTTCCTCGGCGATCGCCTGGAGGGCCGCGTCGGTGTCCGCAGTGGCCAGCATCCTGTTGATGTCGGCGCCGGCCAGTGCGCCGGCCGCTGCGGAGGCCCCGACCTGGGCGACCAGATCGGTGGCGTTGCCGGCCACCCACACACCCGGCACCTCGGTGGTGCCGGCCGTGCCGGAGGCGAAGCCGCGGCCCGTCGGCAGGTCCTGCACCGGCAGGCCCAGGCCTTCCAGGCCCTGGGTGCGGGCCTGCATCGGCGAGGCGACCGCGAGGACGCGGCGGGCCACGACCTGGCCGTCGGCCAGGCGCACCCCGGCGAGGGCACCGTCCTCGTCGTTGACGACCTCGGTGACCGGGGTGTCGATGACGCGGATGCCGCGGGCGGCGAAGCGGGCGCGGCTGTCCTCGTCCAGGTCGGTGCCGCGGGTGAAGTAGGTCAGGTCGTCGGTCAGTTGACGGAACAGATACGCGTGGCCGAGGGAGGCCGGGCCGGTGGCGAGGACGCCGATGGGCTCGTCGCGCACCTCCCAGCCGTGGCAGTACGGGCAGTGCACCACACTGTGTCCCCAGTGCTCGGCGAGTCCGGGCACCTGTGGCAGCACATCCGTGAGGCCGGTGGCCACCAGGATGCGGCGGGCGGTGATGCTGCGGCCGTCGGCCAGGGTGACGGTGAACCGCAGGTCCCCGTCCGCCGACGGGGCGGTGGACTCGGCCGAGACCACCTCGCCGAGCACCACGCGTCCGCCGTACTGGCGCACCTGCTCCCGGCCCCGTCGAAGGATCTCGGGCGGCGGGGTGCCGTCCAGGGCGAGGAGACCGTGCACGGCCTTCGCGGGCGCGTTGCGCGGGGAGCCGCTGTCGATCACGACGACCGAGCGGCGGGAGCGGGCGAGGATCAGTGCGCCATTCAGCCCCGCGGCGCCCCCGCCGATCACCACCGCGTCGACGGTCCCCTCGGCCAGTGCGTCGCTCGCGTACAAAGGAGTCGCCACAGCCATGGCCTCCTGGCTTTCCTTGTCAGTCATGGTTGGGTCAACCCTTCGAGTTCTGGGTGGTTGGAGGGGGGGTCAGCTGTTCAGGAAGCCCACGATGTGGTCGGCGACCGTCTTGGGCTGTTCCAGGTGCAGGAAGTGCCCTGCGCCGGGTACGACGACGCGCTCGAGGCCGTTCGTGTACAGGTCGTCCATGCCGTCGCTCAACTCCACGGACATGCAGTTGTCGTCGGCCCCGTGGAGGTAGAGCGAGGGGACGGTGAGGGCGCCGAAGACCCGGGCTTGCAGGGCTTGGGTCGCCTCGTCCGCGGGGGGCGTGAACAACTGGCGGTAGTAGCCCAGGATCTCGGTCAGGACTCCTGGAGCACCCAGGGTTTCCTTGAGCGCGGCACGCTCCGCGTCCGGCAGCTCGTAGCCGGGTGACCATTCCCGCCAGAGCCGGTCGATGAAGGCGAAGTCGTCGAGCTCGATGGCCGCCTCGGCCATGGCTGTCTGGAAGAAGAACATGTACCAGCTGAGTCGCTGCTGGTCGCCGTTGGTGACCAATGCGTTCAGCAGTTGACGGCCAGGGGGACCCGCCATGGTGACAAGCTTGCGGACACGTCTCGGGTCGAGGCTCGTAGCCGCGTACGCCGCCGCGGCGCCGAAGTCGTGGCCGATGAGATCCGCCTGCTCGCGCCCGAGGGCTTCGATGAGGGCGAGGACGTCCTGGCCGGTCGTGGCAATGCGGTAGGAGCCGTCGGGGGCCGCGCCGCCGGGCCAGTATCCGCGCTGTGCGGGCGCGACCGCCCAGTAGCCTTCCTGCGCAAGGCGGTCGAGGATTCCTGTCCAGCTGGCGGCATGGTCGGGAAACCCGTGGAGGCACACAACGAGCGGCCCGCTGCCGGCCTCAAGGATCGGGACCTCCAGTCCGCCTGCCTGAACCGTGCGATGACGGACGCGGTCGGTCGCCTGGGACCCCCTGGCCGGGGAGTCCTCGCCAAAGGGCGGTCGCTGGGTCATCTGTGTCATGAGTTCAACCTCCAAGCCGCCTTCGCGGCGTCGCGGTCCGGCAAGCCCGGACCAAGTGCAAGTACGGCTGTCTGAAGCCGGGGTCGGTGCCGGTGAGCGGTCACGAGGTGGCTGTTCACCGAGGGGAGAGTCCGGCTCCGGGTTCGCTTGGGACGTTCGTGATGTGCAGATCCAGTACGGCGATGAAGCTCGCCGTCGCCAGGACCGTGAGGATCAGACCGGGCCTCGCCGGCCTGGAAGGCGTCGCAACGCCGGGCGGCGCGGAGGAGTTCAATGGCATGGGTTGCCCTCGATCGCGCCAGGCGTGCACGCAGCCTGTTTGGTGAGCTCAGGATGGTTGTGTACTGAACAGTCAGAAACCTAGGCGGTTCTGTACTGAGTTGTCAAGTGCGGCAGGTCGACCCTCGCTCACCACGGCGATGCCCGGAATGCCGAGTTTGGGCTTCTAGGTGATCACGGGCTTGGCCAGCAGCAGCAAGGCACCGATCAGGGCAGGGGCCGCGAAGGCGACGTTCACGTACATCACCCAGCGCCACGAGGCCCATTCGGTGAGCATGCCGCCGAGCAACAGCCCGAACCGCTCGATGGTTTCGGGCCCGTAGATGCCGGCGAAGTCCTCGCCGAGGCGAACAGCAGAAGACCGCGCTGCCACGCTGTGATCGAGACTCAGCGTGGACCAGGTAGGGGCCGGTTTGATGCCGCATCTTCTTGAGTTGGAAGGATGCATGTCATGCCGAAGAAGGTGGATCCCGAGCTGAGGGCCCGAGCCGTCCGGCTGATGCTGTAGCACCGTGCCCAGTACCCGACCAGATACCGCGGCGGTGCTGACGGTGTCCAAGCAGGTCGGGATAGGCAGAAGTCGTTATGGCGCTGGGGCGCCCAGGCCGAGATTGAACGTCGGCGAGGCGCCCGGGGTCACGATCGAGGAGAACGAGGAGATCCGCCGGCTGCGTGAGGACGTGGCGATCCTGAAGGCGGCCACAACTTTCTTCGTCGGGGAGCCCGACCCCCGCAACGGCTGGTGATCGCCTTCATCGACGAGCACCGTTCACCTGACGGTTCTGACCGACCGGGTTGACGGTTGCATCGCTGGTCACGGGGCAGAGATCCGCCCCATCCCGCCGTCCGCAACAACGCCATGTCAGAGTCCGCCCCGCGCCGCCCATCATGTCGGTCGTCGACCTGCGGGGTGGAGGAGGCAGCCGTCGTCGGCACCGTGGAGCTGCAGGAGGGCATCGCGATCGGCCGATGAGTGGAGTGCCGAACAGGTTCTGCGGCACAGATGAATCCTGACATCCACCACTGACAGCCCTGGTCGGCCAGGCTCAGCGCAGCGTGTCCGCCCAGTTCGCCGGCACGCGCCCCGCCGGTCCCGGCACGGGCTGGTCGGCAGGGTGGGCGGCCGGGGGAGCCAGGGCCGGACCGGAATCGTAGAGCTCGGACGTCTCGAAGTTCCAGAACCAGGCCTCGCCGGCTCGTAACTGCGGATCACCGGATGGCCGGTGGCCCGGAAGTGGCCGGTGGCGTGCTTGGCGGGTGAGTCGTCGCAGCAGCCGATGTGACCGCACTGGGCGCAGCGCCGCAGATGGAACCACCAGCCGCCGTCGGCGTCGCACTCGACGCAGCCGGCACCGCTGGGCGGGACGCTGGGGTCGATGCCGGTGTCCTTGGTCATGAGGGCTCCCGGGCCGGGTCGGGGACGGCATCGGGCCCGGCGTCAGGGTCGGTGGCGGTGAGAGGGAGCAGCACCTGGAAGCGGGTGTCGCCGGGTACGGACTCGACTTTCAGGTCACCGTGGTGCTTGTTGACAACGATCCGCCAGGAGATGTCGAGCCCCAGCCCGGTGCCCTCGCCCACCGGCTTGGTGGTGAAGAACGGGTCGAAGATCCGGCCTCGGATCTCGGCCGGCACTCCCGGGCCCGTGTCGCGGAACTCCACCAGCAGCCGGTCGTGCACCAGAGCGGTGCGTACGGTCAACGTCCCTTCGCCGCCCGCGCCCTTGATGGCGGAGACCGCGTTGTCGATCAGGTTGGTCCACACCTGGTTCAGTTCGGCCGAGTAGGCCGGAATCCTCGGCACCGAACGGTCGTACTCCTTCACGACCTTGACCTGTGGACCGATCTTGCCCGACAGCATCAGCAGCGTGCTGTCGAGGAGTTCGTGCACATCGGCGACCTGGTAGGGCGCGCGGTCCAGCTGCGAGTACTGCTTGGCGGCGTCGACGAGGTGCGAGATACGGGTGGTGGAGTCCTCGATCTCGGACATCAACAGCTCGGCCTCGACCGTGTAGTTGAGGCACTCGATGGCACTCTGCAGGATTCCCGGCTCGTCGACGGCCGCCGCGATCTGCTCCAGCCAGTCGACGTCGAGACCGCCCTGCACGAAGGTCGGCGCGATCTGCCAGCCGTTCTGGACACCGTGGTCGTCGAGCCAGTCGGCGAGTTCGTCCTCCCGGTCGGACGCTTCGAGCGGCCTCAGTGCCGGCGCCTTGGAGACCCGCTCGGCCGTACGCTCCTGGAGGTCGACCAGGGCCTTCAGGGCGTCGCCGTGGTGGGGGCCCGAGGCGATGACGCCGAGCGTGTTGCGCATGTGGGCGACCCGGTCCCTGAGCGACGAGGTGGCCCGTACGGCCGCCGCGGCCGGGTTGTTGAGCTCATGGGTGAGACCCGCGGACAAAGAGCCCAGCGCCAGCAGCCGTTCGCGCTGCCCGACGGCCCGCTGAAAGGTCTGCGAACCGAGGGTGAGCCCCTCCAGGAGATGGACCGCCATCGGAAACCACTCGTGGATGAAGTTCGCGAACGATTCGGCGGGCAGGACGAAGAACCGCGTCGGCTCCGACACCCGCAACGAGTTCATGTACCGCTGCGGTTTTCCGTCCCAGAGGTACGCCATCACGGCCCCCGCGTACACCCCTGGCTGGGACGTGCGGCTCACCTCGATGTCGTCGCTGCCCACCCGGCGGGACATGACGAGCGTGCCCTCGATCATCACGTAGAAGTCGGTCGCCGGGTCACCTTCGGTGAACACCGGCCCGGGGTCGAACAGTTCGATCCGTCCCTCGCTGCACAGCCTGCCGAGCTGCTCGGAGTTCAGCTTCTCGAAGAGGAACAGCGAGCTGATCTCCGCCGCGCTGCACGGCATCAGCCGCCCGCTCACGACTGCTCCAGATACCGGTGTACGAGCATCACGGCCATGGCTCCCTCTCCGACGGCGGACGCGACCCGCTTGGCGGACTCCGCGCGCGCGTCCCCGGCGACGAACACGCCGGGGATGTTGGTCTCCAGGTGGTACGGCGGCCGGTCCAGCTCCCAGTTGGCCGGTGGCCGCCCGTCGGCGGTCAGATCGGGCCCGGCCAGGATGAACCCGCGCTCGTCCCGCAACACCGCACCCTCCAGCCAGCCGGTCAGCGGGGCCGCGCCGATGAACACGAACATCCACTGCGCGTCGACCCGTTCGGTCTGCCCGCTCGTCGTGTCGCGCAACGTCAGCTGTTCCAGGTAGTTGTCGCCGTGCGCGGCCTCGACGACCGTGTGGGCCCGCACCGAGATGTTCGGCGACTCGGCGATCTGCTGGATCAGATAGTGCGACATCGACGCGGTGAGGTCCGCTCCGCGCACCAGCAGGGTGACCGACTTGGCGCCCCTGGAAAGGTACATCGCCGCCTGCCCGGCCGAGTTGGCGCCGCCGACGATGTACACGTCGTGGCCCTGGCAGGCGGCGGCCTCGGTGAGCGCGGACCCGTAGAACACCCCACGGCCCGACAGCTCGTCGGCACCCGGCGCCTCCAGCTGCCGGTAGGACACACCGGTCGCCAGGATCACACTGTGCGCCGCGATCGCCGACCCGTCCGCGAACCGTACGAGCCGCGCCGCCCCGCTGCTCTCCAGACCGGTCACCTCACGGGCGGTGAGGATCTCGGCGCCGAACTTCGTGGCCTGGCGTCGCGCCCGGTCGGTGAGCTGGCCGCCGGACACCCCGTCCGGGAAGCCCAGATAGTTCTCGATCCGCGAACTCTGCCCGGCCTGCCCGCCGGTCGCCGACCGCTCCACGAGCACCGTACGCAGGCCCTCCGAGGCCCCGTACACCGCCGCGCCCAGCCCGGCCGGACCGCCGCCGATGACGACGAGGTCGTAGAAGTCAGCGGTGGGTGTCGTCGCCAGTCCCACGTGCGCGGCCAGTTCGAGCACCTCCGGCTCGACGAGCGCCGTACCGTCCGCCGTGATCACGACCGGCAGCCGCTGCCCGTCCTGACCGCAGGCCGCGAGGAGCCGCTGCCCCTCGGGCTCCTCGGTGGAGTACCAGCGGTACGGCACCTGGTTGCGGGCCAGGAACTCCCGTACATCCGACGAGCGGGCCGACCACCGGTGGCCGACGACCTTGGTGCTCGGCACCGGCCGGAAGTCACTGCACCGCCACGCCTCCAGGAGGTCGTCGAGCACCGGGTAGAGCTTCTCCTCCGGCGGGTCCCAGGGTTTGAGGAGGTAGTGGTCGAGGTCGACGACGTTGATCGCGTCGATCGCCGCGTTCGTGTCCGCGTACGCGGTCAGCAGCACGCGGCGGGCGCCCGGATAGACGTCCATGGCCTGTTCGAGGAACTCGATGCCGTTCATCTGGGGCATCCGGTAGTCGGCCAGGATCACCGCGACCAGATCACCGCGCAGCTTCAGCTCCCGCAGCGCGTCCAGCGCGGACTCGCCGGACTCCGCGCGCACGATCCGGTACGACTTGCCGTAGCGCCGCCGCAGGTCACGGGCGACGGCCCGGGACACCCCGGGATCGTCGTCCACGGTCATGATGACGGTCCGCGCAGCGTCTGCGGCCTGTGCCATACGTCTACACCCCGAGTGATCGGATTACGGTCGGCGCCGGCTCGGTGCCGCGCCGCCTTTCAGCCATCGTATGTTCGTCGCCCTGCTTCGCTCCGGTCAGCTCCGCCGCGAGCCGAGCACCCAGAACTCGTTGCCCTCCGGGTCCACCAGTGTGGTCCAGGACTGCTCTCCCTGGCCGATGTCCGCGTGCCACGCCCCGAGGGCCGGCAGCCGGTCGACCTCGGCCTGCCGGTCGGCCCCGCGCCGCCCATCCCGGCGGTCTCGCCGCGAGCGGCTTCGGTGTCTCTGGTTCGGACATGTGCGTCTCCTCGGGCGCCGGGTGTACTGCGGGGTCAGCCGGCCAGCCGGTTGAGCTTGCGGATTTGTCTGTCGAAGGCGCGCGAGGGCACGATCCGGCGCAGGAGGCTGACGCGTGCGGCCAACGAGCCGGCGGTGTACCGGAGCTTGGGCTTGGAATCGGTGGCGGCCGCGACGATCACCTTCGCGACAACGTCCGGGTGGTCGGCGTTGCGCAAGGCCGTGGCCAGCACGTCTCGGGAGACCTCCCGCTGTGCGGCGTAGATCGGCAGGGGCGAGTCGGGTGCCATGCTGCTCGCCTCGAAACTCGTGCGTGTGTAGGTCGGCTCGACCAGCAGCATCCGGACGCCGTGCTCGCGAAGCTCGTGATCGACGGACTCCGCGTAGCCCTCGACCGCATGCTTGGTGGCGGCGTAGACGGCCATGAAGGGCGCTGGGATCCGACCGAGCATCGAGGAGACGTTGACCACGCGGCCACTGCCCTGGGCGCGCATCTGGGGCAGCACTGCGTTTGTCATCCGAATCAGACCGAAGACATTGATGTCGAAGACCTCCTTGGCCTGGTTGATCGAGCTCTCCTCGCCGGCGCCGACCGCACCCACACCTGCGTTGTTGACCAGGACGTCGATCCGGCCGAACCGCTCGATCACCTCCTCGACCAGGGAGCGGACCGATTCGTCGCTGGCCACGTCGAGATCGAGGAACGTCACCCCGGCGAGCGGCTCGGCCTTCGCCGCGTTGCGGCTCGTGCCGACCACCGCGAAGCCGGCACCCACGAGAGCGAGCGCCGCCGCCCGCCCGATCCCGGAGGAAGCGCCCGTCACGAGGGCCACTGGGGAAGCTGTCTGCATGTCGGTTCCTTCGGTTGTGGCCATGACTTCGTCGTGCGCTGTGCGGGGTCGCCTGTGCTCAGGTCGACACGGTCCGCACCGGTCCTGCAAGCCCGGACCAGGCCGGTCCGGTGAGCTCAGGACGGTTGTGGACTGAACAGTCGGAAACCTAGATGGTTCTGTACTGAGTTGTCAAGAAGGGTGGGTTGGCTTTACCTTCGGTATATGGCGAGACCACGAAGCTTCGACCCCGACCACGTCCTCCATGCCGCCGAGCGGCAGTTCCGCACCTCGGGCTACAACGGCACGAGCGTCGACGACATCAGCGCCGCCACCGGCCTGGGCCGCGGCAGCCTCTACGCCGCGTTCGACGGCAAGCACGGCGTGCTGCTGCAGGCGATGGCCGGCTACTTCGCCCGGCTGGGGCAAGGTCCGCGGAACATGCTCGCCGGACCGGACGAGGGCGCCCTGGAACGACTGCACGCGTACTTGCTCCGCGCCGTCCACGGAGTGCCACTCGCCGCCGACGTACCCCCCGCCCCCGACCGGGCGGCGGCGGCCTGCTTCGCCGCCAAGATGGCCCTGGAGATCGGCGCCTCCGACCCCGAGGTGCAACGCCTGGCCAACGACTGCTTCTCCGTGGTCCGGACGGCGGTGGCCGAGTGCGTGCGAGCGGCGCAGCGCAACGGCGACATCGACCCCGACGCGGACCCCGACGACCTTGCATACCTTCTGCTGACCGTCATCCGCGGGTGCGATGTCGTGGGCGCGTACGGCCACAGTCCCGACCGCCTGACCTCGATCGCGGAGAGCGCGTTCGCCTTGCTGCCCCGCCCGCGCCACCACTGACAAGGGCACGGCCGACCTCGTTGCCCAGGCATCTGATGCGGTCGGCCCACTTCGACGCTGCGGAGGCACGGCCCGTAGGTTTACGCGCCGCCGTGACCTCGTGTGTTGGCGCGTGCTGTGGTGTTCCGGGGGTATGCGGGGTGGGCACTGCTCGGTGCTTCGGACGTGAGGCGGTTCCATGGATGCTGCTGCCCAAAATGAGGGCCAGGACCAGCTTGCCGACCGTCTGATCAGGGCTGGAGATCGTCGAGGGTGCCGTCCAGATCGGCGTGTGGGACAGCAGCACCACGCTGCCGTCCATCCAGGCGGCCGACCCGGAACACCGGTGTGGGTCGTGTGGTGAAGGCCTTGGCTCCCGGTATCGAGGTGATCTGTGTCCAGCCGCTGGGCGCACCGGCGCTGACACGCTCGTGGCGCGGGCGGCGCGTCGTCACCACCGACTCGACCGACACCATCGCTGACGGCGTCGCCGGCCGGCGTCCCGTCCCGGCCGTCCTCGGAAACTCGGCGGCCTCGGCCTGGGTGAGCGGGCGGACATGGCGAAGGCGGCGGCCCCGGGGATCGGGGGCCGCCGCCTTCGCGTAAGAGGGGCTGGGATCAGCGGAGCGATCAGTACCAGCCGTTGGCCTGCCAGAACGACCAGGCGCCGGTCGGGCTGCCGTAGCGGTCGTTCATGTAGTCGAGGCCCCACTCGATCTGGGTCTCGGCGTTGGTCTTCCAGTCGGAGCCGGCGGAGGCCATCTTGGCGCCGGGGAGGGCCTGGACCAGGCCGTAGGCGCCGGAGGAGGCGTTCGTGGCGTCGACGTCCCAGCCGCTCTCGTGCTCGACGATCTTGCTGAAGGCGTTGTACTGAGCGGTGTCCGGGATCAGCTTGTGCGCGATCGCCTTCGCCTCGGTGGCCGAGGCGCCCGTGGTGGCCGCCTGGGCGGGGGCCGCGGTCAGGGCCATGCCGGTGGTGGCGGCGGCCAGCGCTACGGCGGTGAGGGCCTTCTTCGGGGAAGCGATGCGACGAACGATGCGCGGGACGGACACGGAGAACCTTTTCTTCGGGGACTGGGATGTCGTGGCGTGCCGTGACCCCGTGGTGCGGGGGCGGTGGCGTGCCGCGGCGCCGCGGCCCTGAGGGCTCGTCGGCGCCGTGCGACGTCCTTCAGAGAAACAGGCCCGCGCCCTGTCCGCAATGACCCCTTTTACTAGTGGTGGTCGCATGTGGGGCCTCGGCCCTCTGTGTGATCTGGCTCTCAACGTGCAGGTCAGCGGGGCTGCGTGCGCGTACATGCCAGGCGCCGGAGTCTACGACCGGGCCTCGTAGGTGACCTGGGTCATGTGGGGCTCTTCACTCGGCGGGGGCGTCGAAAGTGACCGGGGTCTCGAAGGCCGCCCTGCGGGTGGCCCGGCGCAGGGCCCTGAGGATCGCCGGGCCGAGCAGCGCCGTCAGGACGACCGTGACCAGCGCCCGGCCCAGGTCCCAGCCCAGTGACGTGGCCAGGCAGTACGCGACGAAGCGGGCCAGGTTGGCGGCGACCGCCCCGTCCGGCTGGAAGGCGATGTTCGAGGCGTTCTGCGTCATGAAGGTCCAGCCCGCGAGGTTGGTGATCGTGCCGTAGGCGAAGGCGGACACGAAGCCGTAGCCGCCGAGGAGCGCGAGTTCGGCGCGGCCGCGCAGGCGGTCGGGGCCCGGCAGCAGACCCGCGCCCATCGTGAACCACCCCATCGCCAGCATCTGGAACGGCATCCACGGGCCCACCCCGCCCGTGAGCAGCGCCGACGCGAACATCGTCACGGAGCCGAGCACGAAACCGAAGCCAGGGCCGAGCACGCGTCCGCTCAGCACCATCAGGAAGAACATCGGCTCGAGACCGGCCGTCCCGGCGCCGATGGGGCGCAGCGCCGCACCGGTCGCCGCCAGCACGCCGAGCATCGCCACCGCCTTCGGGCCCAGGCCGGACTCCGAGATCGTCGCCGCCAGCACCGCGACGAGAAGGAGCAGCAGGCCCGCGAAGAACCACGGGGCGTCCTGCGCATGCGCCCCGACCCGGGACGTGGGCGGGGCGAGGAACGGCCAGCCGAGAGCGGCCACGCCGACCGCGCTCACGAGGAGCAGGGCGGCTGTCGAGCGAGGGCCCAGGCGGACGGCCTTGGCCTGGCGCGTATCGGTCATGCCAGCGCCTCCCGCACCTGCGCGACCGTGAGCCACTTCTGCGGCGCCAGGATCTTCGTGACCTGCGGGGCGAAGGAGGGGGAGGCCACCACCACGTCCGCCGTCGGGCCGTCCGCGATCACCTCTCCGTCGGCGAGGAGCACCACACGGTGGACCAGCTCGGCGGCCAGCTCGACGTCGTGGGTCGCCAGCACGATCGCGTGCCCCTCGGCCGCCAGCCCGCGCAGGACCGCGACCAGGCGGGCCTTCGCCGCGTAGTCCAGGCCCCGGGTCGGCTCGTCGAGGAGCAGCAGGGGAGGGCGGGCCGCCAGGACCACGGCCAGCGCGAGAGCCAGCCGCTGGCCCTCGGAGAGGTCACGCGGATGGATGTCGTCGGTGACGCCGGGGAGCAGCTCGGTGACCAGCGCCCGGCAGGTCCCCGGCGCCGCGCCCGCGTCCCGGTCGGCGGCCGCGCACTCGGCGGCGACCGTGTCGGCGTACAGCAGGTCGCGCGGTTCCTGCGGTACGAGACCCACGCGGCGTACGAGCTCGGGGGGCGCCGTGCGATGCGGTACGGCACCCCCGACCCGCACCGACCCGGCGGCCGGCTCCACCAGACCGACCAGCGCGGAGAGCAGCGTCGACTTACCGGCGCCGTTGCGGCCCATGAGGGCGATCGTCTCGCCGGGGGCGACGGTGAGGTCGACGTGACGCAGGGCCTGGACGCGGTCGCGGCGGACGGCGAGGGCGTGGACTTCGGCCGGGGATGCGGTAGTTGGGGCCGGGGTGGGCTTCTTGCGGAGACGGAGGCGGAGACGGAGGCGGAGACGGGAGGTCGGGGGAGCCTCCGGCTGGGGTGGTGCCGTCGTGACGGGGGACACTTCGGGCGTCCCGTCTTGTCCGCCCAGCCGTTCCCGCAGATCGCCCGCCCGTCGCCGCGCGTCCCGGACCGTCAGCGGCAGCGGGGACCAGCCCGCGAGCCGGCCCAGGTCCACCACCGGTGGGTACACCGGCGATACGGCCATGATCTCGGCCGGGGTGCCGAGGACCGGGGCCGCGCCGGGCGAGGGGAGGAGGGCGACCTGGTCGGCGTACTGGACGACGCGTTCCAGTCGGTGCTCGGCCATGAGGACCGTCGTGCCGAGGTCGTGGACGAGGCGCTGGAGGACCGCGAGGACCTCCTCCGCGGCCGCCGGGTCGAGCGCGGAGGTCGGTTCGTCGAGGACGAGGACCCGCGGGTGCGGGGTGAGGACCGAGCCGATCGCGACGCGCTGCTGCTGCCCGCCGGAGAGCGTGGTGATGGGCCGGTCGCGCAGATCGGCCAGACCCAGAAGGTCCAGGGTCTCCTCGACGCGGCGGCGCATCACATCCGGGGCGAGGCCCAACGACTCCATGCCGTAGGCGAGTTCGTCCTCCACGGTGTCCGTCACGAAGTGGGAGAGCGGGTCCTGGCCGACTGTCCCCACCACGTCGGCGAGTTCCCGCGGCTTGTGCGTACGGGTGTCCCGGCCGGCCACCGTGACCCGGCCGCGCAGGGTCCCGCCGGTGAAGTGCGGGACGAGCCCGCTCACCGCGCCGAGCACGGTGGACTTGCCGACGCCCGACGGGCCTACCAGCAGAACGAGTTCGCCTTCCGGCACCTCGAAGTCCACGCCCTGGACGGTGGGTTCGGCGGCACCGTCGTACGTCACCGAGACGTTCTCGAAGCGGATCACGACGGGTCCTTGGGGTCGGGAGCGGGAGCGGGGTCGGGGTCGGGGTTGGGATCGGGGGCGACGAAGGCCGGGAGCAGGCCGAGGAGTACGGCCGCCGCGGGCCACAGGGGGAGGGCCGGGGCGACCAGGGGGACCACGCCCGGGTTCAGGGCCTCGGGGTCGTGGGCGGAGGCGAGCACGAGCAGCGTGGCCACCGCCACGCCGGAGCCGGTGACCAGCCAGGCGCGCATGTCCCAGCGGTCCGGGCGGTACCGGGTGCGCAGCGAACGCCGGCCGCCCAGGCGGAGGCCCGCGAGAGCGGTGGCCAGTCCGGCGAGGAGGACGGGGAGGCCGTAAGTGCCGCCCTCGGCCGTCAGCAGTCCGTACGTTCCCGCGCAGACCCCGAGCAGCCCGCCGAGGGTGAGAGCGGTCGTCGTACGGCGGACCGGGGCGGGGACGTCGGCGGTACGGCCGTAGCCGCGGGCGTCCATCGCTGCGGCGAGGGCGACGGAGCGTTCCAGGGCGCCTTCGAGCACCGGGAGCGCGACCTGGAGGAGGCCGCGGATGCCCTTGTCGGGGCGGCCGCGCAGCCGGCGGGCGGCGCGCAGGCGCTGGACGTCGAGGATCAGGTTCGGGGCGAAGGTGAGGGCCACGACCACCGCCACGCCCATCTCGTACAGCGCGCCCGGGAGCGACTTGAGGAGACGGGCCGGGTTCGCGAGGGCGTTCGCGGCGCCCACGCAGATGAGGAGGGTGGCCAGACGCAGGCCGTCGTACAGGGCGAAGAGGAGGCCTTCGGCGGTGACTCTGCCGCCGAGGCGGATGCCCTGGGCCCAGTCGGGGAGGGGGACTTCGGGGAGGGTGGCGATCACGTGGGTGCCGGGGACGGGGGAGCCGAGTGCCACCGCGAAGGCGAGGCGGATGAGGAGGACGGCCAGGGCCAGTTTGACGAAGGCGGTGTAGGAGCGGGCGGTGGGGGTGTCGGGGCGGCGGGTGGCCACGACGTAGGCGGAGGTGGTGATGAGGAGGGCGAGGAGGAGGGGGTTGGTGGTGCGGGTGGCTGCGGTGCCGAGGGCGAGGGCCCAGAGCCACCAGGCGCCGGGGTGCAATGTGGGCCGGCGCTGGTGCGGGCGGGTGGGGTGCGCAGCCCGGCGTTGCGGGGTGCCGCCTGCGCCCACCCTCCCCCACTCTCGGCTCCGCTCGAGCGGGGGGACGCCCATCGCCCCAGCGGCACGACTGCCCGCAGGCTGGGCGGCTCGACACGAGCTATCCATTCCTGCGCCGCCGTGCCTGCCATACCGCCGCCGCGCCCAGGGCTGCCACGGCCGCCGCGCCCGCCAGCAGGCCCGCCGACGGGCCCCCGTTCTCCTTCTCCTCCCTGGATGCGGTGCTCGGCTTCTTCTCGGTCGACACCTGCTCCCCGCACCCCGCCTCCGGATAACCCGCGATCGCGCACAGCAGGGCGTTGGTGTTGTAGCGGAGCGGTTTGGCGACGGCGGCCAGGGCCTCGGCGGTCGTGGCGTCGGGGGCGGTCGGCACGCAGCCCGTGCGGGCCGGGGGCGGGGTTTCGCCGGACGGGGCGTCGGTCGTCGTACCGAAGTCGATGACCAGGGCGATCCGCTTCTTGCCGTCCTGCGCGGGCGTGTTCGCGCAGATCGTCGCGAAGTCGGCCGTGCCGCGTGGCTTCGTCGCGTCGCCGGAGTCCTCGCTGACCGCGAAGCGGAAGCCCTGGACGTCGCCGTCGTACGGACGAGCGGTCGAAGGGCCCTGGGTGGCGTACGTCCACTGGTTGCCGTCGCGCTCCCAGAAGGACCAGTAGCGGTAACCGGCGGCCTGCGCCTGACCCGCGTTCCCGGAGAACAGGAACGAGGCGAGGAGCAGGAGGGTCGCGGCACGGCGGCGGGAGGTCACGGCTGCCGCCTCTTGTTGCGGCTGCTCAGCAGGAAGCCGATGCCCGCCCCGGCGGCGAGGCCGGCGCCGACCATCCACCACACGTCGCCGCTGCCCGAGTCATCCGTTTCGTCGGTTGTTTCGTCGGCCTTCTCGCTGTTGGCCGTCGCCGTCTGCGGAGCCGGCCCCGTCGCGTTGAGCTGCTCGACCAGGTCCGTGCCGCCGAAGTCACGCGGGTCCGTGCCCGTGGCGTGGGCGGCGAAGATCAGCTGGGCGTAGGCGGCCGGGCCGCTCTGCGCCGCCCAGGCGGAGGAGTTCTGCTCGAGCCACTCCAGCGGCTTCTTCGCCTGCGCGGCCTGGCCCTGGGCGGCGAGGGCGACGACGGCGTCGGCCGTGTTGCCGTGGTCCGGTTGGTCGGTGGAGCCGGGGAGGGCCGAGGTGAGGTGGCCGTCCTTGGCGAGGGCCTTGGTGAGGTAGGCGGCGCCGTTGGCGGCGGCCTGCCGCGGGGACGGCGAGCCGGAGCCGGAGCAGGCGGCGGCCTCCGCCTGCGCGGCGGGCTCGACGACCAGGCCCTTCCCGAGCGCGCCGACGACCCCCGCCGCGGTGGCGTCGGCGTTGGCGGCCAGCTCACCCTTCTTGCCGGGCTGGAAGGCGAAGGCACCTGCGTCGGCAGCGGCTGCGGCGCCCTCGCACGGCAGGGCGAGCTTCACCAGGGCGTCGTACGGCCCTTGGCCCCCCTTGCGTACGTCCGCCGGCTTCTCCCCCACGGTCGTCAGCGCGCCGACGACCACGGACGTCGAGTTGGTGTCGCTGGCGCCGCCGGGGGCGTACCCCCAGCCGCCGTCCTTGTTCTGCACGGACTTCAGCCAGGCGACCGCCTTGTCCGTGGCGGCGTCGTGGCCGCCGAGCGCGGCGAGAGCCTGGACGGCGGCGGCGGTGTTGTTGGTGTCGACCATGAGCTTGGCGTCGCAGGCCGTGGCGGGGTCGGCGCGGTAGGGCGCGAAGGCGCCGCTCGCGCACTGCTGTCCGGTCAGCCAGTCCACGGACGTCGCGGCCGGCTTCACTCCCGCCGTGTGCTGGGCGAGCAGGGCGAGGGACTGACGCCAGACACCGTCGTACGTCGGGTCCGTGCTGCCGTACAGCGCGGCGGGGAACGCCCGCGAGGCGGAGGGGGACGGGTCGGCGGCGACGGCGGGCACGGCGGCCCCGATCACGGCGGTGGCGGCGGCCAGGACCGCGGCGCTGCGGCGGACGTTCATGATCGGCGGGTGCCTCTCCCTGAAGGGAGCCGGGCAGCACGGGACACCCCGGCGGCTCGGCTCCGTATACCTCGACGGTGCCGCACACCGGCCGGTTGCCGGTGTGCGTGAGCCGGTCACGGTCCGTGCGGGGCAGTCCGGCTCGCCGCCCTGGACGGACGGCACACGGTTGCGGGTCAGCGCCGGATTTGCACCGGCTTCCCCCCGTACGGGTGTGATACGACCCGGCCACTCTACCGGCCCGTACGGAGCATCCCGAGGGCCGCCCGCACGGGGGAGGTAGGTTCGGTCCCATGCAGCCGACGGGGAGACTGCTCGGCTCCGGCCGTTCCGCCGACGTGTACGAGATCGACGAGGCGTGGGTGCTGCGCCGCGACCGGGAGGGGCACGGGGACGCGCTGGCCGAGGGCGCGGTGATGGAGTTCGTACGCCGCCACGGCTATCCGGTGCCGCGGGTCCGCCCGGCCGACTCCACGCGCACCGAGCTGGTGATGGAGCGGCTCCACGGCCCGACGATGCTGGACGCGTTCGGCGCGGGCCGGATCGACGCGAGTGAGGCGGGGGACGTCCTCGCCCGTCTCCTACGGCAGTTGCACACCGTCCCCGCCCGGCACTCGCCCGGCGCCCGCGTCCTCCACCTGGACCTCCACCCGGAGAACGTCATCCTCACCGCGGACGGTCCCCGGGTCATCGACTGGACCAACACGGAGGAGGGCGACCCCGGCCTGGACTGGGGCATCTCCGCGATGATCCTCGCCCAGGTCGCCGTGACCGACGAAGCCCTCGCCGCCCCCGCCCGCACGATGCTCACCACCCTCCTCGCCGACCCGTCCCACCTCACCGAGGCGGGCATGACGGAGGCCCGCCTCCGGCGCGCGGCGAACCCGACGATGAGCCGTCGGGAGGTCGAACTGCTGGGTGAGGCCGAGGACTTGATCCGCTCGGTCGTGTCCTAGTCGCCGGACGCGCGGCCGGCGTCCAGCACGTCGGTCCCGGCCGGAGGCCGCACGTCCAAGGGCGCGTCGAAGGCGCTAGCGAGGTGGTGCTGTGGCGACGTAGAACGTGTAGAGGTGCCGCCGTTCATGCTATCGAACTCGCGTGCGGGGTCGGGCCGCCGAAGGGGAGGTGGAGGACGCGGGCGGAGAGCAGCCAGGTGCCGTCGGGGTGGCGGTGGAAGGTGTCCTCGTAGTGGCCGACCTGGACCGGTGGGCCGGACGGGACCGGGGTCGTGCCGCCGTCGTGGCCGTCGATGCGGTACGTCGTGAAGTACGAGGTCGCCGTCGCCGCGTCCGGGGACGTCACGGTCACGAGGATGTTGGACATCAGGCGGCGCGAGAGGCGGTCGGCGGGGCGGGAGGCGAAGTACCGGCGCAGTGCGTCCCGGCCCTTGACCAGACGGTCGCCGGCCGGCCACTCCCAGCTGCCGTCCTCGGTGAACAGCTCGGCGACGGAGCCGGGTTCGCCGAGGTCGAGCCGGTGGACGAAGCCGATGATCAGGTGCTCGCAGGCGCGTTCGGCGAGGAGGCGGTCGATGGGGTCCATGGGGTTGTTGGTACCAGCGGTGGCCGGTGAGGGCGACCGCTTTACGCCGCCACGTATTTACACCGCCACGTACGTCACCGGCTCGCTCCCCGCCACCGCCTCCGCCCGCCCCAGCTTCACCAGTCGCCGCAGATGGGCCTCCGCCTCCGAGACGGCGATGTTCCGCGAGCCGTACCGGATCTGGGCCCAGGGGCGGTTCCACTCCATGCGTTCGGCGAGCTGCCAGGGCGTGAGGGGCTCGGTGAGGAGGGTGAGCAGGCCGGTGAGGCGGTCCTCGTGGTGGGTGAGCAACTCCCGTACGCGGGAGGCCGCGTCGGTGAAGGCGTGCTGGTGGGCGGGGAGCACCTCGGCGGGGGCGAGGCGGCCGACGCGTTCCAGGGAGTCGAGGTAGTCGCCGAGGGGGTCGGTGACGGTGGCGTCGTCCGGGTCCTCGTACAGGCCGATGTGCGGGGTGATCTCGGGGAGCAGGTGGTCGCCGGAGAACAGGCGGCCGTGGCCCGGGAGACGGCCGGGGTGCGCCTCCTCCAGGTGCAGACAGACATGGCCGGGAGTGTGGCCCGGCGTCCAGATCGCGCGCAGCCGGCGGCCGGGGAGGGCGAGGAGTTCGCCGGGGACGATCTCGCGGTCGGGCAGGGCGGGGGCCAGGCCGGGGACGGAGCGGGGGCGGGCGGCGCGCAGCGGTGCCAGGTGGTCCTCGGGGGCGCCGGCGGCCTCGAGCTTGGCGCTCATGTAGGTGAGCCAGCGTTCGGGGCGCGTCGAGCGGGCCCGCCGTACGATCGCGCCGTCCGCCTCGTGCATCGCGATCCAGGCACCGGACGCCTCCCGCACCCGGCCCGACAGGCCATGGTGGTCGGGGTGGTGATGGGTGATCACGACACCGTGGATCTCCTCCGGCGAGGTGCCGCACGCCGTCAGGCCCTCGGCGAGGGTGTCCCAGGAGGCCGGGTCGTCCCAGCCGGTGTCGATCAGCACCGGCCCGCGGTCGGTGTCGACGACGTACACGAGGGTGTGGCCGAGGGGGTTGTCCGGGATGGGGACCTGGAGGGAGCGAACGCCGCCGCCGTGGTCGTACACCTGCGTCATGGGCTCCCCAATCGCCGTGTCCGGGCCAACTATAACTAGAACGCGTTTCGATGGGAGCCCGGGTCGACCTTCTCGGCGCGATGGTCGGCGTCCCGCCCGTGGACTCCTCCAGGCGGACCTGGTATCAGTGGCCGTATCTGATGAACCGTCAGAGACGGAGTCGTTCCGGGGAGGCAGTCGCCATGACCGAGCTCGTGGAACACGGACAGCTGTTCATCGGCGGGGAGTTGACCTACCCCCTGGGCAAGGACGTCATCGAGGTGATCTCGCCGCACACCGAGCAGGTCATCGGGCGCGTGCCGCACGCCTCGACGGGGGACGTGGACCGGGCGGTCGCCGCGGCGCGGAAGGCGTTCGACGAAGGGCCCTGGCCGCGGACGACCCTCGACGAGCGGATCGAGGTGGTCGGACGGATCAAGGACGCGATCGCCGTACGGCACGAGGAGATCGCCCGCGTGATCTCGTCCGAGAACGGGTCGCCGTACTCCTGGAGCGTCCTCGCGCAGGCGCTCGGCGCGATGATGGTGTGGGACGCGGCGATCACGGTCGCGCGGAACTTCACCTACGAGGAGACACGCGACGGCGTGCTCGGCAGGATCCTCGTGCGGCGCGAGCCCGTCGGGGTCGTGGCGGCCGTGGTCCCCTGGAACGTCCCGCAGTTCGTCGCCGCGGCCAAGCTCGCGCCCGCGCTGCTCACCGGCTGCACGGTGGTGCTGAAGCCGTCGCCGGAGTCGCCGCTGGACGCGTACATCCTCGCCGACATCGCCCGCGAGGCCGGGCTGCCGGAGGGCGTCCTGTCGATCCTTCCGGCGGACCGCGAGGTCAGTGAGTACCTGGTCGGGCACCCGGGCGTGGACAAGGTCTCCTTCACCGGCTCGGTGGCGGCCGGCAAGCGCGTGATGGAGGTCGCCGCGCGCAACCTGACCCGCGTGACGCTGGAGCTGGGCGGCAAGTCGGCGGCGGTGGTGCTGCCGGACGCGGACGTGGAGACGGCTGTCGCCGGGATCGTCCCGGCGGCCTGGATGAACAACGGGCAGGCGTGCGTGGCCCAGACCCGCATCCTGCTGCCGCGGGCGCGCTACGACGAGTTCGCCGAGGCCTTCGCGGCGGCGGCCGGCGCGCTGGTGGTCGGCGACCCGCTGGACCCGGCGACCCAGGTGGGCCCGCTGGTGGCGAAGCGGCAGCAGCAGCGCAACCTCGACTACATCCGCATCGGCCAGGAGGAGGGCGCGAAGATCCTCACCGGCGGCGGGCGTCCGCCGGGCCTGGACCGCGGCTGGTACGTCGAGCCGACCCTCTTCGGCGATGTCGACAACTCCATGCGCATCGCCCGCGAGGAGATCTTCGGCCCGGTCATCTGCCTGCTCCCGTACGGCGACGAGTCCGAGGCCGTGAAGATCGCGAACGACTCCGACTACGGGCTCAGCGGCAGCGTGTGGACGGCCGACGTCGCCCGCGGCATCGAGGTCGCCCGTCAGGTCCGTACCGGCACGTACTCGGTGAACACCTTCAGCCTCGACATGCTCGGCCCCTTCGGCGGCTACAAGGACTCCGGCCTGGGGCGGGAGTTCGGGCCGGAGGGGTACGGCGAGTACCTCGAGCACAAGATGATCCACCTGCCGGCGGGCTGGGAGGGCTGACCGACCATGGGCGACCGCTGGCAGATCGAGGTCGACCGCTCCCTGTGCATCGGCTCCGCCCCAGTGCGTCCACCACGCCCCGGACGGCTTCCGCCTCGACACGGGCCGCCAGTCCCACCCCGTCGACCCCGAGACCGACGCCAACGAGAAGGTCCTCGCGGCGGCGGAGGGCTGCCCGGTCGAGGCGATCATGATCACGCTGCTGGGGAGCGGGGAGCCGGTGTTTCCTCCGGAGGAGTAGCGGTTCCGTGCGACCCTCCGCCTCACGTTCGGGACGTGACGAGGTGGGAGAACGATGCGTGGGGTGGGGGCGGCCGCGGTGCGGGGTGACATCCGGGCGGCGGTCGCCGCCGGGGACTTCGGGCGGCCTCGGTTCATCGACAACGAGGCCGCCCGACGCATGGGCGCCTGCTCGGGCGGGACTGCGGTGCGGCCGCCGCCACTCCGTCTCCCTGAGAACTCCCTGAGAGCTCCTTGAGAACTCCTTGAGAGATTCGCCCTAAAAAATCATGATTCAGGGGGTTCTGTCACGGAATAAAAGTTCTATCCTGGGAAGTGGCCTACGGGACGAGTGAGGGAGTTCGACCGGAGTAGCCGACTGTGGCGAGACGCTTCGGCATCCGCCAGTGGCCGACGTCGACGGTCGGGCTGAGAGGCTGGAAGGCAGTAGTCGGGCCGGAAGGCGACCCCTAGCACCTGATCCGGGTAATACCGGCGAAGGGAACCCGTCTCGTAGGTTCTTCGCATGCCTAGACCCGGCTGTCGTTCGCCGGGTCCGTCAGGTCGATCAGCCGGCACACCGTCTCGATGTCGATCTTCACCTGGGCGATCGAGGCCCGGCCCGACAGCCAGGTGATCAGCGCCGAGTGCCAGGTGTGCTCGATGACCCGGACCGCGGACAGCTGCTCCGGCGTCGGATTCTCCAGCCCCATCGCGTCCAGGATGATCACCGTGGTCTGGCGGGACACCTGGTCGACCTCGGGGGACACGCTGCGGTCCGCGAACGTGAGCGCGCGGACCATCGCGTCCGCCAGGTGCGGCTCCCGCTGCAGCGCGCGGAAGGCCCGCATCAGCGTCTGAGCCACCCGTTCCGCCGCCGTCTCGCCGGCCGGCGGCTTCTTGCGCAGCGTGCCGTGCATGTGTTCCAGCTGATCCTGCATCGTGGCGACCAGCAGATGGATCTTGGACGGGAAGTAGCGGTACAGCGTGCCGAGCGCCACCTGCGAGGACTCCGCGACCTCCCGCATCTGCACCGCGTCGAAACCGCCCCGGCTGGCCAGTTGGGCGCTCGCGTGCAGGATGCGCCGACGCCGCGCCTCCTGCCGCTCGGTGAGCGGCGGCGAGTCGGACCGCGGGGTACTGGCATCCACCTTGGCCACCTTGTCCACCTTGGCTTCCGCAGGCATGGGTCCCGTTCCGTGACAGTCGGTGAGGGCAAGTGATCACACAGCATGACAGGGGCGCCGGTCGTGGCGTGAATCACCTGATCCACTGCTCACCGTGCTCCTACCTGCCGGTAGATTCAGAGCCTCCTGAACGATCAAGTCTGAAACTTGTTCTAGATTAGCGTCCCGGCGTAATCTCGCGGGACAGTGCAGGCAGAAGGGGGCCCAGAGTGACCGCTGAGGCCAGTCAGGCGGGGCCCTTGGAGGGACCGGCCACCGACGGCGAGCGACCGCTCCGCATCGCACTCCTCACATACAAAGGGAACCCGTTCTGCGGGGGACAGGGCGTCTACGTACGACACCTCTCGCGCGAGCTGGCCCGCCTCGGCCATACCGTCGAGGTCATCGGTTCCCAGCCCTATCCCGTCCTCGACGAGGGCCACGACGAGCGTCTGAGCCTCACCGAGCTGCCCAGCCTGGACCTGTACCGCCACCCCGATCCCTTTCGCACCCCGAAGTTCGGCGAGTACCGCGACTGGATCGACGCCCTCGAAGTCGGGACGATGTGGACCGGCGGCTTCCCCGAGCCGCTCACCTTCTCGCTCCGCGCCCGCCGCCAGCTGCGCGCCCGGCGCGGCGAGTTCGACGTCGTCCACGACAACCAGACGCTCGGATACGGCCTGTTGGGCGACATCGGCGCCCCGCTGATCACCACGATCCACCACCCCATCACCGTGGACCGCCGGTTGGAGCTGGAGGCGGCACAGGGTGCGCGGCGCAGGTTCTCGGTACGCCGCTGGTACGGCTTCACGCGCATGCAGAAGCGGGTGGCGCGCCGCCTGTCGTCCGTCCTCACCGTCTCCGCCACCTCCCGCCAGGAGATCGTCGACGATCTCGGCGTACGCGACGACCGCATCCACGTCGTCCACATCGGCGCCGACACGGACCTGTTCTCGCCGGATCCCTCGGTGCCCGTCGTGCCGGGCCGGATCGTGACGACGTCCAGCGCCGACGTCCCGCTCAAGGGTTTGGTCTTCCTCGTCGAGGCGCTGGCGAAGATACGCACCGAGCGCCCGGACGCCCACCTCGTCGTCGTCGGCAAGCGGCCCGAGGGCGGCCCCGTCGCCCAGGCCGTCGAGCGGTACGGCCTCCAGGGCGCCGTCGAGTTCGTCAAGGGCATCACGGACGCCGAACTGGTCGACCTGGTGCGCTCGGCGGAGGTCGCGTGCGTCCCGTCGCTGTACGAGGGCTTCTCGCTCCCGGCGGCCGAAGCCATGGCGACGGGCACCCCGCTGCTGGCCACGACCGGCGGCGCGATCCCCGAGGTCGCCGGCCGGGACGGGGAGACCTGCCTCGCCGTACCACCGGGGGACTCCGAGGCGTTGGCGGCAGGCCTCAGCCGCCTGCTGTCCGACCCGGAACTGCGCGCCCGGCTCGGCGCGGCCGGCCGCGAGCGCGTACTGGCCCGCTTCACCTGGGCCCGCGCGGCCGAGGGCACGGTGGCCCGCTACCGGGAGGCCATGGCCGTCCCCGGCACCGGCGAAGCCGCTGCCCGCCCCGCCACCACACCTCCCGGCCGCTCAGCGGCCCCAGAAGTTGCCGACGTTGTATCCGATCGCGAAAGCAGGGCCACGTGCTGACCGTCGACTTCTCCCGGTTCCCGCTCGCCCCGGGCGACCGCGTCCTGGACCTCGGCTGCGGCGCAGGACGGCACGCGTTCGAGTGCTATCGGCGGGGTGCCCGGGTCGTGGCCCTCGACCAGAACGGCGAGGAGATCCGCGAGGTCGCCAAGTGGTTCGCGGCGATGAAGGAGGCCGGGGAGGCACCGGAGGGCGCCACCGCGACGGCGATGGAGGGCGACGCCCTGGCGCTGCCCTTCCCCGACGAGTCCTTCGACGTCGTCATCATCTCCGAGGTGATGGAGCACATCCCGGACGACAAGGGCGTACTCGCCGAGATGGTACGGGTGTTGAGGCCCGGCGGCCGGATCGCGATCACCGTCCCGCGCTACGGGCCCGAGAAGGTCTGCTGGACGCTGTCCGACGCCTACCACGAGGTCGAGGGCGGCCACATCCGCATCTACAAGGCGGAGGAACTCCTCGCCAGGATCCGCGAGGCCGGCCTCAGGCCCTACGGCACCCACCACGCCCACGCGCTGCACTCGCCGTACTGGTGGCTCAAGTGCGCGTTCGGCGTCGACAACGACAAGGCGCTGCCGGTGCGGGCGTACCACAAGCTTCTGGTCTGGGACATCATGAAGAAGCCACTCGCGACCCGGGTCGCCGAGCAGGCGCTGAACCCGCTGATCGGCAAGAGCTTCGTGGCGTACGCGACCAAGCCGCACCTGCCGGGTCTCGCCGGGACCGAGGTGGCCGCCAAGTGACCACCCCCCGGACAGAACACCTCGTCCTGCCCGGGGTCCTCACCGCCGAGGAGGCCGCCGCGACCGTCGCCGGCATCCTCGCCGTGCAGCGGGAGGACGGGGCGATCCCGTGGTTCCGCGGGCATCACCTGGACCCGTGGGACCACACCGAGGCCGCGATGGCGCTGGACGCTGCGGGCGAGCACGAGGCCGCCGAGCGGGCGTACACGTGGCTGGCCCGACACCAGAACGCGGACGGCTCCTGGTACGCGGCGTACGCCGACGGGGCCTTCGACGACGTCAGCGACCGGGGCCGGGAGACGAACTTCGTCGCCTACATAGCCGTCGGCGTCTGGCACCACTACCTCTCCACCGGCGACGACACCTTCCTCGACAGCATGTGGCCGACGGTCTACGCGGCCATCGAGTTCGTCCTCCAACTGCAGCAGCCGGGCGGGCAGATCGGCTGGAAGCGCGAGGACGACGGTACGGACACCGCGGACGCGCTGCTGACCGGCTCCTCCTCGGTCCACCACGCGCTGCGCTGCGCGCTCGCCATCGCCGAGCAGCGCGAAGAGCCGCAGCCGGACTGGGAGTTGGCGGCAGGAGCGCTGCGGCACGCGATCCGCCGCCACCCGGAGCGGTTCCTCGACAAGGACCGCTACTCCATGGACTGGTACTACCCGGTGCTGGGCGGCGCGCTCACCGGCACGGAGGCCAAGTCCCGCCTGGAGGCGGACTGGGAGCGCTTCGTCGTCCCCGGCCTGGGGGTGCGCTGCGTCGTGCCCAACCCATGGGTCACGGGCGGCGAGTCGGCCGAACTCGCCCTCACGCTCTGGGTGATGGGCGAGTCCGACCGCGCGCTGGAGATCCTCCAGTCGATACAGCACCTACGGGACTCGGAGACCGGCCTGTACTGGACGGGCTACGTCTTCAAGGACAAGGCCATCTGGCCCCGGGAACTGACCAGTTGGACGGCCGGCTCCCTGCTCCTCGCGGTCGCCGCCCTCGGCGGCCACGAGGCAACCTGCAGAATCTTCGGCGGCGACCACCTGCCGAGCGGCCTCGACCCGGACTGCTGCGGCTGAGTACTGCTCAGTGCCGGTGTACGCGGTTGGCGATGGCGTGGCCGACGAAGAGGTAGACCACGGCTGCGAGGCCGTAGCCCGCGACGACCCGTGCCCAGGCTTCGTCGAAGGTGAACAGGTCGTGCGACCAGCCGGCGAGCCAGCGGGCCACGTCGTGGATGAACTGCACGAAGTCGTTCGCGCGGTTCGCGTCCAGCAGGTACATCAGGATCCACAGGCCCAGGATGAGGGCCATGACATCGGCGACGACTGCGATGATCGTGCCGGCCTGATTGGCACCGTTGCGATATCGAGGGGACATGCCCTCCGGGTTGCCGCTGAATCTTCGATGAAACCTCAACATGCGTAACCGGTCAGGTGTTGAGTTCCGCCAGTACCCGCAGCGTCTGCCGGTCCGGCGCCAGCGCCAGCAGGTCCGTCACCGGGCCCTTGCGCCACAACTCCAGCCGCTCCGCGATGCGTTCGCGCGGTCCGACGAGGGAGATCTCGTCGGCGAACGCGTCCGGCACGGCGAGCACCGCCTCCTCCCGGCGACCGGCCAGGAACAGTTCCTGGATCCGCCGGGCCTCCTCCTCGTACCCCATGCGCGCCATCAGTTCGGCGTGGAAGTTGCGGGCCGCGTGCCCCATGCCGCCGATGTAGAAGCCGAGCATCGCCTTGACGGGGAGGAGGCCCTGGGCGACGTCGTCGCAGACCTTCACCTGTGCCATCGGCGCGACCATGAACCCGTCCGGCAGCTCGGCCACCGCCTCCCCGTACACCTCGGGACGGCTCGGCGACCAGTACAGCGGCAGCCACCCGTCGGCGATCCGGACCGTCTGGGCCACGTTCTTCGGCCCCTCGGCGCCCAGCAGCACCGGGAGTTGGGGACGGAGAGGGTGCGTGATGGGCTTGAGTGCCTTGCCGAGACCGGTGCCGTCGGCGCCCCGGTAGGGGTGCGAGTGGAAGCGGCCGTCCAGCTCGACCGGCGCCTCCCGCCTGAGCACCTGCCGTACGACATCGACGTACTCGCGGGTCGCGGTCAGCGGCGACTTGGGGAACGGGCGGCCGTACCAGCCCTCGACCACCTGCGGACCGGACAGCCCGAGCCCCAGCAGCACGCGGCCACCGGACAGATGGTCCAGGGTGAGGGCGTGCATGGCCGTCGTGGTCGGGGAGCGGGCCGCCATCTGGGCCACCGCCGTGCCGAGCCTGATGCGCGAGGTCCGCGCGGCGATCCAGGTGAGCGGGGTGAACACGTCCGAGCCCCAGGACTCGGCGGTCCACACGGAGTCGTAGCCGAGCCGCTCGGCCTCCTGCGCCAGCGGAACATGATCCGGGTCGGGGCCGCGGCCCCAGTATCCGAGGGCGAGACCGAGCCGCATACCTGCCTCCTGACGGAGTGTCAGTGAAATCGGACGAGGGGGTGGTGACGAGGGGGTGGCGACTGTACGACAACGGCCCCCCACCCGGAAGGGCGAGGGGCCGTACGTCGAAGACCGGGGATCAGCCGCGCTGGATCCCCGACGTGTCCTGCAGCACGCCACGACGGCCGTCCTGCGTCTGCGCGACCAGCGCACCGCCGCGCTGCTCGACCGCCAGGTACCAGGTACCGGGGGCGAGTTCGGCGATCGGCGCCTGCGAACCGTCCTCCGCGAACAGCGGACGCGGCACCGGCACGGCGAACCAGAACGGCGAGAACTCCGGGGCCGGCGGCTGGGCCTGCGCCTGCTGCGGCTGGGGCTGCGCCTGCTGGGGCTGCTGGGGCTGTGCGCCGAAGGGCTGCCCGGGCTGCGGCTGACCGCCGTAGGGCTGCCCGGGCTGCGGCTGCTGGGCGCCGGGGTAGCCGTAACCACCGGGCGGCTGGGCGCCGTAGGGCTGGGGGGTGGGCGGCTTGGGGGCTGGGACGAGTCCCGCCTGCAGGGCCGGGACCAGCGGGGTGGCGACGGCGGCCGCGGCCAGGAGCAGGGTCGCGACGAAGGCGAGGATCAGACCCATTCCGGCGTCGGGGCCGCTCGAGTTGCCGTTCACGTTGTCCGCACCGCCGGCGGGGTCGAAGAGGTTGCCGAGCGCGCTCCACGCGGCGAAGACGGTGAAGGCCACGCCGAACGGGCCGAGATCAAGACCGGCGACCTTCGGCGCCTGCGGCAGACCGCGGGCGACAACGACGAGCGCGGCGCCGATGATGCCTGCCAGCACGACGCCCAACAGCACCGGACCGCTTTCCCAGGCGTTGGGGAAGTCGGTGTCGTCGGGGGCTCCGTCGACCGAGTAGATGTCGAGGAACGACGCGACGAACAGCAACACCGCTGCTCCGATCACCACGCCGTCGCCTCGAGTGAGGGAGCGGATATTCACTTCAGGTCCTTCGTAAGTCGTCTCGTCGTCGGTAGAGGCGTCGCCAGTCACCATGTCGCCGTCAGGCCCCGGTGTGAAGCGCGGGGGTGGCCCCTCATCGTAAGGACGACACTATCGTCCGCCGGAACAGGGTGTCCGCCCGGATCAGCGCGCTGATCACTACCCGCGCAGGAAACTCACGATTCCCTCAGAGATCCCCTGCGCCGCCTTCTGCCGCCAGGCGCCACTGGTCAGCAGCGCCTCGTCCTTGCTATCGCGCATGTTGCCGCACTCGATGAACACCTTGGGAACCGTTGACAGATTGAGACCGCCCAGGTCCGTGCGGGTGTCCAGTCCGGTGCCGTCTCCGATGTAGTTGGAGGGCGCGCTGCCCGTGACGCGTACGAAGTTGCCCGCGATGCGCTCACCGAGGCGGCGGGAGGGGGCGACGATCGGGCGGGTGTCCGCGGCGCCCGCGTGCACGCTGCCCGGCAGGATCACGTGGAAGCCGCGGTTGCCGGCCGCCGAGCCGTCCGCGTGGACCGAGACGACGGCGTCCGCGTGCGCCGCGTTGCCGATCCGGGCGCGCTCGTCCACGCACGGGCCATAGGGCCGGTCGCCGTCCTGGGTCAGTTTCACCGTGGCGCCCTGCGCTTGGAGCAGCGTGCGCATCCGGTGGGCGACGTCGAGAGTGAACTCGGCTTCCGTGTAACCGGCGTTGGTGGAGGTGCCCGTCGTGTCGCACTCCTTCCAGTTCGTGCCGATGTTCACCTTGCGGTTGATCTCGGCCGTGTGCTGGAAGTTGCCCGGGTTGTGACCCGGGTCGATGACGATCACCTTGCCCTTGAGAGGGCCGGAGGCGGCGGGCGCGGACGTGCCGGGCGCGGAGGTGGCGGGGGTCGGGCTCGGCTGCTTGGCGTCGTCGTTGCCGGAGTCCGTCGGTTCGGATGCCGTCGGGGAGGCGGGCGCGCGCGACGACACGGGCGTCCCGACCGCCCCCGCCGACCCTCCGTCGGATCCGCCGACCGCCTCGTACACCACCCAACCGAGCAACGCGCCGGGCACGAGCGCGGCGAGCGCGACGGTGAGGGGGCGGCGCCTGGGGCGGCGCGGCGGGGAGGGTTCGAAGTCCGGGCCTACGTACGACACGACAGCCACCTTACGGTCCCGCCACATGCTCCGCCGGGAGCCCCCGCGCGACCCTGCGGCGTGCCGCGGCCGAGCGATCGGATCCCGTGACGAGGTGCCCCGGGATCAGATCCCCGCGCCGGTCCGCCGCAACACGCGCAGCGAGTCCGTCGCCGAGACCTCCGTGAAGGCGCCCGAGGCCAGGGCCCGCAGATACACGCGGTACGGGGCCTGGCCGGTGAACTCGTCCGCCGGGTCGGGGAACACGTCGTGGATGACGAGCAGGCCGCCCTCGGCGACATGGGACGCCCAGCCCTCGTAGTCGGCGTTCGCGTGCTCGTCGGTGTGGCCGCCGTCGACGAAGACCAGGCCGAGCGGGGATCCCCAGACCTTCGCGACCTGCGGCGAGCGGCCGACCAGCGCCACGACGTGCTCCTCCAGGCCCGCCTTCTGGAGGGTGCGGCGGAAGGTCGGCAGGGTGTCCATCAGGCCGATCTCCGGGTCGACCGTCTCCGGGTCGTGGAACTCCCAGCCCGGCTGCTGCTCCTCGCTGCCCCGGTGGTGGTCGACGGTCAGCGCGACGACCCCCGCCTCACGGGCCGCGTCGGCGAGCAGGATCGCGGACCGCCCGCAGTAGGTACCGACCTCCAGGAGCGGCAGCCCGAGCCGCCCGGCCTCGACGGCCGCCGCGTACAGGGCGAGCCCTTCACCGGCGGGCATGAACCCCTTCGCGCCCTCGAAGGCGGCCAGGATCTCGGGCTTGGGGGCCGCGGGCATGGGGGCCTGCCTTCCGTCGTACGAATGTCTGGGCGCCCATGATGCACCGCGGCCCCCGGCATGGGGGTGACGGGGGGGGCGGGCGGGGGCGGGGGCGGGGGCGGTGAGTGCAGGCGGGCGTCGGGCGGGGCTCGGCGGAGGCCCGGCTGTCCTGGCAGCGCCGGGTATCCGGTGGTGCGGCGTGCCTCCGGGCGTGCGTGGCGACGGGGGCGGGCTCGGGCGGGGTGGGCCGGGCTGAGGCGGGCGTCGGGCGGGGCGCAGCGGAGGCCGTCTGTCCTGGCAGCGCCGGGTCCTGTGGTGCACCGCGCCCCCCGGCCATGCGTGGCGACGGGGGGCGCGGTAGGGCGGGTTCAGGCCGGCGCGGGCGTCAGGCGGAGACCGTCTGTCCCGGTAGCGACAGGTCCAGGTCGACCGCGTTGTCGTCGCCCGCGTGGGTCGCCGCGGAGGCGAGCGGGCCGTGGCCGGTGGCGCGGGCGGCCAGGACGTAGGCGCCCTGGGTGGGGACGGCGAGGGTGTAGGTGCCGTCCTCGGAGGAGAGGGTCGCGCCCGCCTGGCGGCCGCGGCGGTCGATCAGGGTGACCTTGGCGCGGGCGACGGGAGTGCCCGTGGCGTCCAGGACCCGGCCCCGGAAGCCGCGCAGCACTTCCTCGGCGTGTGCGAGCACCGCGTCCTCCTCGCTGCTCGCGCGCAGCTGCGGCTTGGTCGCCGGGCGGTTGCGGGGCAGCAGGAGGGCCATCAGGAGGCCGACCGCCACCGCGCCCGTCGCGATCAGGAAGGAGACGCGGAAGCCGTGCATGGTCGGGATCGCGACGCCGTTCACGTTGTTCGCGGTGTTGGCGAGGACCATGCCGATCACGGCGCTGGAGACCGACGTACCGATGGAACGCATCAGGGTGTTGAGGCCGTTCGCCGCGCCCGTCTCCGAGGCCGGGACCGCGCCGACGATCAGCGCGGGCAGCGAGGAGTAGGCGAGGCCGATGCCCGCGCCCAGGACGACCGCGATGACGAGGCTCTGCCAGGCGGCGCTCATCAGGCCGAGGCCGGCGCCGTAGCCGATCGCGATGATCAGCATGCCGAGGATCAGGGTGACCTTGGGGCCGTACTTGGCCGACAGGCGGGCGTAGACGGGGGCCGTGACCATCATGGTCAGGCCGAGCGGTGCCACCAGCAGTCCGGCGACGACCATGGACTGGCCGAGGCCGTAGCCCGTGGACTTGGGCAGCTGGAGGAGCTGGGGCAGGACCAGCGAGACGACGTAGAACGAGACGCCGACCATGATCGAGGCGAGGTTGGTGAAGAGGACCGTAGGGCGGGCCGTGGTGCGCAGGTCCACCAGCGGGGCCTTCACCCGCAGCTCCATCACGCCCCACAGGACGAGGACGACCGCCGACGCGCCGAACAGGCCGAGCGTGGTCCCCGACGTCCAGCCCCAGTCGCTGCCCTTGGTGATCGGCAGGAGGAAGAGGACGAGGCCCGCGGAGAGTCCGATCGCGCCCAGGACGTCGAAGGTGCCCTTGGCGCGCAGCGGCGACTCGGGTACGACGAGGAGGGTGAGGGCGATGGCCAGGACGCCGATGCCGGCGGCGCCGTAGAAGAGGGCGTGCCAGTCGGCGTGCTGGGCGACCAGCGCCGCGGCGGGCAGCGCGAGGCCGCCGCCGACGCCGATCGAGGAGCTCATCAGGGCCATCGCCGAGCCGAGCTTCTCGCGGGGCAGCATGTCGCGCATCAGGCCGATGCCGAGCGGTATCGCGCCCATCGCGAAGCCCTGGAGCGCACGGCCCGCGATCATCGTGAGCAGGTCGCTGGTGAGCGCGCTGACCAGCGCGCCGACGACCATCACCGAGAGGCTGAAGATCAGCATGCGCCGCTTGCCGTAGAGGTCGCCGAGGCGGCCCATGATCGGCGTGGCGACGGCACCGGAGAGCAGGGTCGAGGTCAGCACCCAGGTGGCGTTGCTCGGCTCGGTGTCCAGCAGCTGCGGCAGGTCCTTGATGACCGGGACGAGCAGGGTCTGCATCACCGCGACCACGATGCCCGCGAAGGCGAGCACCGGGACGACGGCCCCGCTCGCTCTGCGTACGGGCTGGTCGGCGGTCGACGTGTGCGTCATGGAGTGGGGCCTCCAGGCCGGGGAACGAGGGGTTCGGACGGGATACGTGCACGGTGAACCCCGTGCGCCCGGGCAACTATTCCGATGCTTCGGCTCACTAACGAATTCTTTGTCTTCTCTTGGGGAAGCCGCCCCGGCCGGCGGCCTGGGACGAAATCCCGATGCAAGGACCGTCGGCCGGTTGAGAGCATGACAGGCATGCTCGGAGCCGCTGACGTCACCCGCATGTCCCGCCGCCGTACCGCGCCGCCCACCTGGCTGGTCGTGGCGCTCGCGTGTGCCGGCCAGTTCCTGGTCGTGCTGGACGTGTCCGTCGTGAACGTGGCGCTGCCGTCGATGCGGACCGACCTCGGGCTGAGCGAGCAGGGGCTCCAGTGGGTCGTCAACGCCTACGCCATCGCGTTCGCCGGGTTCATGCTGCTGGGCGGGCGGGCCGGTGACCTCTACGGCCGCAAGCGGATGTTCCTGGTCGGCCTCGGTCTGTTCACGGTGGCCTCGCTGGCCGGCGGACTCGCCCAGGAGGGCTGGCAGCTGCTGGTGGCGCGGGCCGCGCAGGGGCTCGGCGCGGCGGTGCTCGCGCCCTCGACGCTGACCATCCTCACCTCCGCCGTCCCCGAGGGCGCCGCACGCGCGCGTGCCATCGCGACCTGGACGGCGGTCGGCGCGGGCGGCGGCGCGGCCGGCGGGCTCGTCGGCGGGGCGCTGGTGGAGGTGCTCTCGTGGCGGTGGGTGCTGCTGATCAACGTGCCGATCGGCGCGGTGGTACTCGTCGGCTCCGTGCTGTGGCTCGCCGAGGGCCGGGCGGGGGACGGACGACGGCTCGACCTGCCGGGCGCCGTGCTGGTGACCGCGGGGCTCGCCACCTTGGCCTACGGCATCTCGCAGACGGAGGCCGAGGGGTGGACGGCCGCGGCCACCCTGGTGCCGCTGCTCGCCGGGCTCGCGCTGATCGGCTGCTTCCTCGCCGTCGAGGCCCGTACGGCGGCCCCGCTGATGCCGCTCGGACTGCTCAGGGTGCGGGCGGTGGCGTCGGCGAACGTGGCGATGTTCCTGTGCGGCTCGGCGATGTTCTGCATGTGGTTCTTCATGACGCTGTACGCGCAGAACGTGCTCGGCTACTCGCCGCTGGACGCCGGGCTCACGCTGGTGCCGACCTCCCTGGCCATCGTCGTTGGCTCGAAGCTCGCACCCCGGTTCATGCGGAGGTTCGGGGCCCGGGCCGTGGCGGTGCTCGGGACCCTGGTGGCGGTCGCGGGGTTCGGCTGGCAGTCGACGATGACCGCGGACGGGGCGTATCTCACCACGATCATGATCCCGGGGATCCTGATGATGCTGGGCGCGGGCCTGGCCGCGACACCGCTCGCCGCGCTGGCCACGGCGGGGGTGGCGCCCGGGGAGGCCGGGCTGGTGTCGGGACTGGTCAACACCTCGCGCACGATGGGCGGTTCACTGGGCCTCGCGGTCATGTCGACGATCGCGGCGGCCCGTACGGCGGGGCGCGGCTCTCGCGAGGCGCTGACGGAGGGGTACGCGCTGGTGTTCCGGGTGGGCGCCGGGGTGCTGGCCGGTGGGGTGGTGCTGATGCTGCTGTGGCTGCCGCGAAACAACTCCGCGGAGTGAGGCGGGGATATCAACTCCTTCGCATGTCCAGGGCTCGCGCGGCGCAACCGCTCCGAAAGTGCCGTCGGCGTCGCCGGGAACGGTGCCATGGAGGCCCTCGCCCAGCCCACCGCGGGCACTTCCCCCTGCCCCTGGAGTGACGCGTCATGGCCTCCCGCCCCGGCCCCGCACGCACCTGGTGACGGCATTCGCAGAACCCTCGCCGTACCCGCTCACCTGGGCTCCCCGCCCGCTCGAAGCTACGATCGCCGGTCTCGGAAAGGGGCCCGGATGGACCGGAACATACGCAGTGTCAACGACGTACTCCGGCTCCTGGACGGGCTGTTCGCGCCGGACGCCGACCGGTGGACGGACCGGGGCGCCTCCTGGTGGGACGGCTTCTACGCGGACGGCTCCAGGCCGGTTCCGTTCTTCGTGGCCAAACCGGACGAGAACCTGGTGTCGTACCTCGACCGTGGCCTGGTCCCCGACCATGACCTGATCCCCGGAGGCCGCGCCCTGGACCTGGGCTGCGGTCTCGGCCGCAACGCGCTGCATCTCGCGGCGCGCGGCTTCGAGGTGGACGCCGTCGACCTGTCGTCGGCAGCCATCGCCGGGGCGCAGGAGCGGGCCCGCGAGGCGGGGGCGGAGGCACGGTTCCACCGCGGGGACGCCTTCGCCCTCGTCGGTACGGAACTGACGGGACCGTACGACCTGGTGTACGACTCCGGCTGTTTCCACCACCTGCCGCCGCACCGGAGGGTCAGCTACCTGCGTCTCCTCGACCACCTCCTGGCGCCCGGCGGCCACTTCGCCCTCACCTGCTTCGCGGCCGGAGGGATGGGTTCGGAACTGTCCGACGCCGACTTCTACCGCCAGGCCGGTCTGCAGGGCGGCCTCGCCTACACGCCCGAGTCCCTGCGCTGGATCTTCTCGGACCTGACGGAGGTGGAACTGCGCCGCATGCACGACGAACCGGCCGACTCGCCGTACTTCGGGGAGGACTCCCTGTGGACGGCGCTGTTCAGACGGAAGTAAGACCCCGATCCGCGCCTGACCGGGGCCCGGTCCTACAGCCACCCCTACAACCACCCCTGCTGCCGCGCCTCCCGCATCGCCTCCATGCGGTTGCGGGTGCCTGTCTTGCCGATGGCGGAGGAGAGGTAGTTGCGGACCGTGGACTCCGAGAGGCGGAGCCCGGTGGCGATGTCGGCGACGGTCGCGCCGTCCGTCGAGGCGTTGAGGACCTCGCACTCGCGGGGCGTGAGCGGGTTGGGGCCGGCGCTGAGCGCGGCTGCAGCGAGCGCGGGGTCGATGACCGTCTCGCCGGTCAGTACGCGGCGGATCGTGGCGGCCAGTTCCTCCACGGGGCCGTCCTTGACGAGGAAGCCCGCGGCTCCGGCCTCCATGGCCCGGCGAAGATAGCCGGGCCGGCCGAAGGTGGTGAGGATCAGCACGCGGCAGTCGGGTGCCTCGTCGCGGAGTCGGGCGGCGGCGTCCAGGCCGCTGATGCCGGGCAGCTCGATGTCGAGGAGGGCCACGTCGGGGCGGTGGGTCAGGGCCGCGTCCACGATGGCGTCGCCGGCCGACACCTGGGCCACGACCTGGATGTCCGCCTCCATCCCGAGCAGCAGGGCGAGTGCTCCGCGCAGCATCCCCTGGTCCTCGGCGAGCAGGACTCGGATGGACCTGGCGGGCCGGTGGTCGCGCGGCATCTCGTTCACGGCCCAAGGGTAGGGCGCGGGTGGGGCCGTGGTCCCTCCCGTGGTCTGTGCCGACGTCTGTGCCGGCCCTGTGCCGACGTCTGTGCCGAGGTCGGTACGGCGGTAGCGGAACGCCTTGCCGCATATGTGCCGGATCGTTGAAAAAGCTGGACGAATTGCCCAGTATCGCCACGACCACGACCTGCGGCGGTTCTACCGGCTCGGAGGGTGAGGCGCCGCAGACACCGCCGGACGGTCAAGGTCCGGCGTACGCGCCCCGCCGACTGCCTCCGTCATCCGCGTCCATTGACGCATCGCCCCGCTTGACAACTCCGCCGACCCCACCGGCAGTTCCGCCTTCACCACGAACCCGCCCCGCGCCCCCGGACCCGGCCCCGCCTCCAAGGACCCTCCCGCCGCCGCGAGCCGCTCCTTCAGCCCTATCAGCCCGGTGCCGCCGATCCGCGGGGCGCCGGGAAGCGGCTCCGTGGCGGCGGGCGACCCGCGGCCGTCGTCCGTGATGCGCAGGCGGGCCCGTTCCGGCGTGCTCTCCACGGCGATCTCGCACCGCGTCGCCCCGCTGTGCCGTACGGCGTTGGTGACCGCCTCGCGGACGACCCAGCCCAGCAGCACCTCCGTCCGGGCGGCGAGGGGCGGGCCGGACCGGTGGACGACGGGCTCGATGCCCGCGGCCGGCAACACCGAGTGGGCCCGGTCGAGTTCGGTGCCGAGGCTGCCCTCGCGGTAGCCGGTCACCGCCTCGCGGATCTCGGTCAGCGCCTGCCGGCCGACGGACTCGATGTCGGTGATCTGGCCCAGCGCCGACGGCAGGTCGCGGTCGGCCAGCCTGCGGGCCGCCTCCGCCTTCACCACGATCACCGACATGGTGTGCCCGAGCAGGTCGTGCAGGTCGCGGGAGAAGCGCACCCGCTCCTCCTCGACGGCACGCCGGGCCAGCTGCTCGCGGGCCGCCGTCAGCTCCCGTACCGCTTCGGACAGGGACAGGATCGCCGCCGTCACCATCGTTGAGATCCAGGTCGCGTACGCGGTGTCGAGGCCGCCCCAGCCCTCGTGGGCGACGGAGGCCGCCCCGGCGAGCAGCGCGACGGCCGCGCCGACCCAGCGCAGCTGCGGCATCCGCACGACCGCGCCCGTCGCGAGGCCGAACAGGGGGAAGAACAGCAGCCAGTTGCCGCCGTACCCGATGGCCAGAGCGCAGGTCACCAGGCCCATCAGCGCCAGCGCCACCCGCGTCGAGGCGGCCTCGCGCGTCTCCTTCACGAAGGCGCGGAACGCCACGTAGATGTAGAGGGAGTTGAAGGCGAGCAGGCCGAGGCCGCCGATCAGGGGGTTGGGCGTGTCCCCCTGGAAGAGGTTCGAGAGGGAACCCATCCCCATGAGCAGCCACGGCAGGAGACTGAAGCCGTTGGGAGCGATGCTCCGCGCGGCCTTGCACTCCAACTTGCGTCGGACCTTGCGTCGGACCTTGCGTCGGACCTTGCGTCGGACCTTGTTGTCGGGCATGACCACGACGCTACGCACTCGCCCGTCGGCCCGGCAGATGCCCTTGTACGGAATCCGGCAGGACAAATGTCATGGGTGCCGCTGCGGTGGCTACCGAACTGACACTCCGTCAGGAGCCTTCACAACTGCGGAGCGCTGGGCTATACAGGGGTCGCCGGACTGGAACGCGTTCTAGGTCGGCCCGTGTCGACCTCGGTGCGGCCGACGGTGCGGACGGCCGTACCGAGGTTTCTGAGCCCTCAGGAGCAGGGAGCCCCATGCCCATCGACGCAGCCAAGGCCCTGGCCGCCGAGCCCCGTTCCGGCGAGATCGCCTGGAGCGTGAAGGACGTCCAGCTCTACCACCTCGGCATCGGGGCCGCCGCGAATCCTGACAAGCACAGTCCCGCCACGGACCCCGACGAACTGCGCTACACCCTGGAGTCCCGGCTGCACGTCCTGCCGAGCTTCGCGACCGTCGCGGGCGCCGGCTCGCCCGGGGTGATCAGCGGTCTGTCGATGCCCGGCGTCGAGGTCGACCTGGCCCGTGTCCTGCACGGCGGCCAGAGCCTGGAGATCCACCGACCGCTCCCCGTCGAGGGCACGGCCACCGCGACCTCCCGCATCGCCGCCGTGTACGACAAGGGCAAGGCGGCGGTTCTCGTGATGCGCACCGAGGTCGCCGACGCCGAGGGCTCGCTGTGGACCAACGACGCCCAGATCTTCGTACGCGGAGAAGGCGGCTGGGGCGGCGACCGCGGCCCCTCCGCCGGCCTCGAACCGACCACCGGCGAGCCCGACAAGGTCGTCGAGCGGCCGGTCCGCGAGGACCAGGCCCTCCTCTACCGCCTCTCCGGCGACCGGAACCCGCTGCACGCCGACCCGGAGTTCGCCAAGGTCGCCGGATTCGAGCGGCCCATCCTGCACGGACTGTGCACCTACGGCATCACGCTCAAGGCGGTCGTCGACACGCTCCTCGGCGGGGATGTGAGTCGGGTGCGCGGGTACGCCACCCGGTTCGCCGGGGTCGTGTACCCGGGGGAGACCCTGCGGATCCGCATGTGGCGACGGGACGGCGAGATCCGGGTGACCGTGAGCGCCGTAGAGCGGGACGACGCGCCCGTCCTCGCCGACACCATCGTCCAACACTCCTGAGTCAGCCCGCTGTTGAGGGGAGCCGCACCATGCGCGCAGCCGTACTGCACGAGATCGGCCAGGACAAGCTGGAGGTCCTCGACGACGTCGAGGCGGTGGGCTTCGGCCCCGGCAGGGCGAGGATCCGGGTGCGGGCCACCGGGCTGTGCCACTCGGACCTGTCCGCGATGGGCGGCGTACTGCCGCAGCCCGCGCCGTTCGTGCCCGGTCACGAGGGCGCGGGGGAGATCCTCGAAGTGGGCGAGGGCGTCAGCCACCTGAAGCCCGGCGACCGGGTCGTCGTCTGCTGGCTGCCCGCCTGCGGCGTCTGTCCCGCCTGCAAGCGCGGCCAGACCGAACTGTGCCTGGCCGGGTTCATGAACGCGGGCACCCCCAACTTCAAGCGCCCCGGCGGTGACCTCTTCGGCTTCGCCGGCACCGGCACCTTCGCCGAGGAGGTCGTGGTCGACGCCGGCTGCGCGGTGCCGATACCCGACGACGTGCCCTTCGACATCGCCGCGCTCATCGGCTGCGGGGTGACCACGGGCCTCGGTGCCGCCCTCAACACCGCGGACGTGGAGGCCGGTTCGTCGGTCGCCGTCATCGGCTGCGGCGGCGTCGGCATCTCCGCGATCCAGGGCGCCCGCCTCAAGGGCGCCGCCGAGATCGTCGCGGTCGACCCGGTCGCCTCGCGCCGCGAGTCCGCGCTCAAGTTCGGGGCGACCAAGGCCGTTTCACCCGAGGAACTGGCCGACGCCAAGCAACAGGTCACCGGCGGCGAGGGCTTCGACTACGTCTTCGAGGTCGTCGGCCGCTCCGCCACTGCCCGCACGGCGTACGACACCACGCGGCGCGGCGGCACCCTGGTCGTCGTCGGCGCGGGCGCCATGGACGACTACCTCCAGCTCAACATGTTCGAGCTGTTCTTCGACGAGAAGCGGATCCTGCCGTCCATGTACGGCGGCGGAGACGTCCTGCGCTCCTACGAACGGACCATCGCCCTGTGGCGGGCCGGCCGCGTCGACCTCGACGGCCTGATCACCCACCGCGTGCCGCTGAGCGAGATCAACGAGGCACTCGACCAGATGCGGACGGGGACCGCCCTCCGTACCTGCATCGAGATCTGAGGACCCCGGATGTCACTGCCACTGGAGGGACTCTCTGCGATCGTCACCGGCGCGGGCCGCGGCCTCGGCCGGGCCGAGGCGCTGGAACTGGCCCGGCTCGGCGCGGCCGTCGTCGTCAACGACTACGGGCAGCCCGGCCGGGACGGCTCGGGCGAGGCCTCGGCCAGCCCCGCCGAGCAGGTCGCCGCCGAGATCCGCGCGGCGGGCGGCAAGGCGCTCGCCCACACCGGGGACGTCTCCGACTTCCGACAGGCGGGCGAACTCGTCGAGTCGGCGACCGGCGAGTTCGGCCGCCTGGACATCCTCGTCAACAACGCCGGCATCCTGCGCGACCGCATGGTGTTCTCCATGACCGAGGACGAGTGGGACGCCGTGATCCGCGTCCACCTCAAGGGCCACTTCAACACCACCCACTTCGCGGCCGCGCACTGGCGCGAGCGTTCCAAGGCGGCGGGCGGGCCGGTGTTCGGGCGGATCGTGAACACCTCGTCGGAGGCGTTCCTCGCGGGGTCGGCCGGGCAGCCCAACTACGCGGCGGCGAAAGGGGGAATCGTCGGGCTCACCACGTCGACGGCCCTCGCGCTCGCCAAGTACGGCGTGACCGCCAACGCCATCTGCCCGCGCGCACGCACCCGGATGACCGAGGACGTCTTCGCCGGCTTCGAGCGCCCCGCCGACGCCCTGGACCCGCTCGCCCCCGAACATGTCGCCCCGCTCGTCGGCTACCTGGCCTCGCCCGCCGCCGCCCAGGTCAACGGCCAGCTGATCGTCGTACACGGCGGCATGGTGGCGATCGTCGAACGGCCGCGCGTACAGGCCAAGTTCGACAGCAAGCAGGACACGTTCACGTACGACGAACTGGACGCGCTGCTCACCGCGCACTACGCCGAGCGGCCGGAGGGGGAGACCTTCGCGGCGGCGGAAGTGCTGGGACTCAAACGGGAGTAGAAGTGCTGAGCCTCAAACGGGAGTAGACGCTGAGCTTCAAACGGGAGTAGACGCAGAACGGCCCCGCCCTCTCGTGCGAGGGCGGGGCCGTACGTCTTTCAGGCCGCGTGTTCGGTCTGCTTCTGCTCGACCGGCTTGCGGTGACGGCCGCGGGGGGCCGCCTGGGCCGCCTCGCCGTCGTGCTGCACCGAAACCGGACCCCGGTGCCGGCCGTGGCCGGTGGACTCCTGGACGTCGGCAGTGTGCTGGTTCGTGCTGGCGTCACTCATCGGAAAAACTCACCCCGTCAACATGATCTTTTGCTCACAGCCGGGCGAGTTTAACCGGCGGTCCGGGCCCCGAATCCAGGCAGGCACGCCAACCGCCACTACTTCGTTACAAGACGCCCCAACGGCGCTTCCTGAAGCGGCACAGGACGGAGCGCGACCGGGTTCGGAGGGTCCGGTTCCGACGGCCCGCCCGACGCCGTGTCCGACGCCGTGTCCGACGTCGACCCGGCAGCCGTACCGTCCCGGACCGGACCCTCCGCCCCCGCGTCCCCCGCCCTCCCCGTGTCCCCCGTGTCCCCCGCTTCCTCCGAGGGCGCCGGCACCCGCGCCAGCCCGCACGGCGCCTCGGCCGTCGCGTACGGCAGGTGCAGCATCCCGTCCCCGGTCCACAGCCCGGCTCCCGCCAACCACCCCTCGGGCGCCGGGAGATGATGCATCCGGCGCCGGGCGGGTCGCCACACGCCGACCCAGCTGCCAAGGGGGCCGTCGACCCGCAGCGCCACCGCGCAGCTCTCCGGCATCAGCATCTGCCCGGGCTGGATCGCGAACGGCGTGACCGCGCAGTCGGGCACCCGCAGGCACTCCGGGAAGCGCACCGGCAGGGTGCTGCCCAGGACACCCCAGCCCAGCCGGTTCTGCCCCGGCGAGGGTGCGTCCGACCGGATCAGCAGCAGTCCGCTGTCCGGGTCGGCGAGCAGCAGCCGGTCGTCGCTGTCCGCCGCGATCTGCAGCAGCGGCGAGACCTCGCCGCCGCGCTCCAGGTCCACCACGACGGTCTTCGTCCGGCCGCCGACCTCCCGGTCGAGGGCCAGCATCCGCCCGGCACGGTCCAGCCACACCCCGCCCGAACAGCGCCCCGGGATCTCCGCGAGGTGCTCAGGACCGAAGGCGCCGCCCGCCACCAGCCACACCGCGCTGGAGCGCCGGCCCACGGCGAGGCCGTACGCCCGCTCGCCGCCCGGCGCGGGCGGCAGCAGCCGCAGCCGGCTGCCCTCGTCCGGGCACTCGACCGCGCCCAGCGGCAGCTCGCCGGTGCCGGGGTCGGTCGGGTACAGGAGCGAGAAGATGTGCCGTCCGTCGGCCAGTCGCCGGATGAGGACCCGTCCGTCGCCCATCGGCTGGACCTCGGTGCCGGGCTCCTCCGGCTGGTTGCCGGGCAGCGGCACCGCGTACGGCTCGGGGCCGTCCAGCGTCCAGCGCTCCGGGAACCAGGAGTCGCCGTCCAGCGCGAGGCGGGCCGCGTAGGCGCCGTCCGCGGTGATGGTGCACTCCGGCCGCGCGGCACCATCCGCGTCGTCCGCCGCAGGCTCGATCGCACAGACCGTCATCGTCTGGTCACCTCCGGTGACGAAACTAGTTTTCGTACGCACGGACGTGGGCGGGCGGGCAGTCACTTCACACAAAGGGGTGGCCCAGGAACGATTCGCCTGAGGAACCCGGGGCGACTGTGCTGGGCGGGACCACCGACGGCGGCACCGGTTCAGCGGGGGAGTACGGGCAGGTAGCCTTTTGCTCGTGCCCCGTCTGTCTGAAGTCATCACCGCGCTGGAGAATCTGTGGCCCGCCGCGCGGGCCGAGTCCTGGGACGCGGTCGGCACCGTCGTGGGCGACCCCGACCAGGAGGTCACGCGCGTCCTCTTCGCCGTCGACCCGGTCCAGGGGATCGTCGACGAGGCGCTGAAGCTGGGCGCCGACCTGCTGGTCACCCACCACCCCCTCTATCTGCGCGGTACGACGACGGTCGCGGCCTCCACCTTCAAGGGCCGCGTGGTGCACACGCTGATCAAGAACGACATCGCGCTGCACGTCGCCCACACCAACGCGGACACGGCGGATCCGGGTGTCTCGGACGCCCTGGCCGGCGCGCTCGACCTTCGCGTCGTACGCCCCCTGGTGCCGGACCCGGCCGATCCGTCCGGCCGCCGGGGCCTCGGCCGCATCTGCGAGCTGGACCACCCGCTGTCCCTGAGGGACTTCGCCGCCCGCGCCGCCGAGCGGCTGCCCGCGACCGCGCAGGGCATCAGGGTGGCCGGCGACCCCGAGGCCGTCGTCCGCACCGTCGCCGTCAGCGGCGGCTCCGGCGACAGCCTGTTCGAAGACGTCCGCGCGGCCGGCGTCGACGCCTTCCTCACCGCGGACCTGCGCCACCACCCGGCGTCGGAGTTCATGGCGGATCGCGCCCACAGTCCCCTCGCGCTGCTCGACGCCGCGCACTGGGCCACCGAATGGCCCTGGTGCGAGCTGGCCGCCGCCCAGCTCGACGAGATTTCCGACCGCAACGGATGGGACCTTCGCGTCCACGTCTCCAAGACGGTCACCGACCCTTGGACCGCCCACGCGGCGTCCGCCCACCCGTCGCCCGCCACCGCCCCTCCAACGAGCGCTACGCGCGCCCCCTCTTCTGCCACCGAACCACTGGGAGCCCCCAACTGAACGCCGCGCCCGCCGACCAGATCCGCCTTCTCGACCTCCAGGACCTCGACGTCCGTCTCCAGCAGATCGCCCACAAGCGGAGGTCGCTGCCCGAGCACGCCGAGATCGAGGCGCTGACCAAGGACCTGACCCAGCTGCGCGACCTCCTCGTGGCCGCGCAGACCGAGGAGAGCGACACCGCCCGCGAGCAGATCAAGGCCGAGCAGGACGTGGACCAGGTGCGCCAGCGCGCCTCCCGCGACCAGCAGCGCCTGGACTCCGGCGCGGTCACCTCGCCGAAGGACCTGGAGAACCTCCAGCGCGAGATCGCCTCCCTCGCCAAGCGCCAGGGCGACCTGGAGGACGTCGTCCTCGAGATCATGGAGCGCCGCGAGTCCGCGCAGGAGCGGGCCGCCGAGCTGACCGAGCGGGTCGCCTCCGTCGAGTCGAAGATCGACGACGCGACGGCCCGCCGGGACGCCGCCTTCGAGACCCTCGACAGCGAGGCGGCGACCGCGACGAAGGAGCGCGAGGTCCTCGCCGGCGTGATCCCCGCCGACCTGATCAAGCTCTACGACAAGCTGCGTGCGCAGCAGGGCGGTGTCGGCGCGGCCAAGCTGTACCAGCGCACCTGCCAGGGCTGCCGCCAGGAGCTCGCGATCACCGACATCAACGAGATCCGCGCGGCGGCGCCCGACACGGTCGTCCGCTGCGAGAACTGCCGTCGCATCCTGGTGCGTACGTCCGAGTCTGGTCTCTAGGGCCTCGGTCTTCGGTCTTCGGTCCTCGGTCCTCGGTCCTCGGTCCTCGGTAAGGAGCTTTCAGCGTGCGCGAGTTCATCGTCGAGGCCGACGGCGGGTCACGGGGCAACCCGGGGCCCGCGGGCTACGGATCCGTGGTGATCGACGCGGCGACGGGGGAGACCCTCGTCGAGGCGGCCGCGTACATCGGCGTCGCCACGAACAACGTCGCGGAGTACCGGGGGCTGGTGGCCGGCCTGCGCGCGGCACATGAGCTCGACCCCACGGCCGAGGTCCACGTCCGCATGGACTCCAAGCTCGTCGTCGAGCAGATGTCGGGCCGCTGGAAGATCAAGCACCCCGACATGAAGCCGCTCGCGGCGGAGGCGGCACGGATCTTCCCGGCCTCCCAGCTGACCTACGAGTGGATCCCCAGGGAGCAGAACAAGCACGCCGACCGGCTGGCCAACGAGGCGATGGACGCGGGGAAGCGGGGGGAGCAGTGGTCGGCCGCGGCATCGACGGCGGAGCTGGACGCGCGGGCGGTGAGGGCGGCCGCTCTTGAGCCGTCGGGTCCGCCGGGGGACGCGGCTGAGGGCGCGGCACGGGCTCGGGCGGCGCTGGCCGCCCCCTCTTCTTCCCGCCGCGCAGCGGCGGAGTCTCCCGGCGGCGGAGCGGCGAAGACCGGCGTCGGTGAGGGCGCCGCGAAGGCCGACGCCGATGTGCGGGCCGCGCAGGTCGTCGCCTCGCCCGGGTGGGCGGCCGCCGACATGGGCGCGCCGGCCACCTTCGTGCTGCTCCGGCACGGGGAGACGCCCCTGACGCCCCAGAAGCGGTTCTCGGGGAGCGGCGGCAGCGATCCCTCCCTCTCCGACATCGGGCTGGAGCAGGCCGAGAGGGTCGCCGCGGCGCTCGCCCGGCGCGGCACCGTTCAGGACATCGTCGCCTCGCCCCTCACCCGTACCCGGGAGACCGCTGCGGCCGTCGCCGCCCTCCTCGGGCTCGAGGTGACCATCGAGGACGGCCTTCGCGAGACGGACTTCGGCGCCTGGGAGGGGCTCACCTTCGGCGAGGTGCGCGAGCGCTACCCGGACGACCTGACCAAGTGGCTGGCCGACCCGGAGGCGGAACCCACCGGCGGCGGCGAGAGCTTCGCGGCGACCGCCACCCGGATCGCCGCCACCCGGGACAAGCTGGTCGCGGCGTACGCGGGCCGCACGGTCCTGCTCGTCACCCACGTCACGCCCATCAAGACGTTCGTACGGCTCGCCCTCGGCGCCCCGCCCGAGTCCCTGTTCCGCATGGAACTGTCGGCGGCCTCGTTGTCGGCGGTGGCGTACTACGCGGACGGCAACGCCAGCGTCCGGCTCCTCAACGACACGTCCCACCTGCGCTGACCAGGGTGCGGCTGACCAGAGGGTGCGGCTGACTGGAGGGTGCGGCTGACTAGGGGGTGCGCAGGCCCGCCGCCGCGCGGGCCAGCTCCTCGATCCGCCCCCAGTCCCGCGCCGCCACCGCGTCGTCCGGGATCATCCAAGTACCGCCCACGCAGCCCACGTTGGGGAGCGACAGGTACTCAGGCGCGTTGGCCGGACCGATCCCGCCGGTCGGGCAGAAGCGGGCCTGGGGCAGCGGCCCGGACAGCGACTTCAGATACGCCGTCCCGCCCGCCGCCTGCGCCGGGAAGAACTTCATCTCCCGCACCCCGCGCTCCAGCAGCGCCACGACCTCGGACGTGGTCGACACCCCCGGCAGGAACGGCACGCCGGACGCCCGCATCGCCTCCAGCAGTACGTCCGTCCAGCCCGGGCTGACCAGAAAACGCGCCCCCGCCGCCACCGACTCCGTCACCTGCTCCGGCGTCAGCACAGTCCCCGCACCCACCACCGCCTCCGGCACCGCCCCGGCGATCGCCCGGATAGCGTCCAGCGCGACCGGCGTCCGCAGCGTCACCTCGATCGCGGGCAGCCCGCCGGCGACGAGAGCCCGGGCGAGCGGCACGGCATCGGAGGCGTCCTCGATGACGACGACGGGCACGACGGGGGCGAGGTCCAGGAGGGAGGGGGCCATGGCGTCATCCTGCACGTGGCATGCAGCATGCGCAAAGGGCGTTGCGCATGCTGCAACAAGCTACCGCGTGGGTGCTCAGTGCACCTCGTCCACCAGCACATCCAGCGCCCACGCGGCCCCCGCCCTTCCGGGCGCCGCCGCCTCCACCTCGTACCCCAGATCCCGCAGCGCCGTCACCAGCTCCGCCGGCCCCTTGGGCGAGATCCCGGCCGACAACAGACTCCGTACGATCCGCCCCTTCGTCGCCTTGTTGAAGTGGCTGACGACCTTCCGCGTCGGCGCGTGCAGCACCCGTACCGTCGCCGTCCGCCCGGCGAGCTCGCCCTTCGGCTTCCACGCGGCCGCGTACGCCGAGGACCGCAGGTCCAGCACCAGCCCGGCCCCGGCCGCCTCGGGAAGCGCCGCCGCCATCGCCGTACGCCAGTGCCCGCCCAGCGCCCCGAGTCCGGGCAGCTTCACGCCCATGGAGCAGCGGTAGGAGGGGATGCGGTCGGTCACGCGGACGGCCCCCCACAGCCCCGAGAACACGAGCAGCGAGCGGGCGGCGCGCTTCTTCGCGGCGGCGTCCAGGGTGGCCAGGCCGAGGGCGTCGTACAGCACCCCCGTGTAGATCTCCCCGGCGGGCCGCGCCCCCGCCGTCCGCAGCTCCACGTTCTTCGCGACCTCGCCCCGCAGCCCCTCGCTCAGCCCGAGCACCTCGCGCGCCTTGTCCTCGTCACCCACGCACAGCTCGACCAGTTCGTCGAGTACGGCCCCACGGGCGGCGGTGAGCCCCGGCAGCGACAGCGACTCCAGCTTCAGCGGGGCGCCGCGGCCGGAGGAGGCCTTGCCTTCGGAGGGCGGCAGCAGGACAAGCACGGGATCGATCTCCTTCGGTTGAACTCCGGAACAGCGTACGGCGTGCCCCTGAGCCGCCCCCGCCCTACGCTCGACACATGCCCCGCCGCCACATCCGCGTGTCCGGCGCCCCCGAAGCCCCCCTCCGGGCCGCCCTCACCGCACTGCGCACCGAACTCGGCGTGCCCGAGAGCTTCCCGCCCGAGGTGCTCGCCGAGGCCGAGCGGTCGACGAAGGCGCCCACCCTCCCTTCGTACGACGCCACCGACCTCCCCCTGTTCACCATCGACCCGCCCGCCTCCATCGACCTGGACCAGGCGATGCACCTGTCCCGGCAGGGCACCGGCTACCGCGTCCGGTACGCCATCGCCGACGTCGCCGCCTTCGTCGTACCCGGCAGGGCCGTGGACACGGAGGCCCACCGGCGGGTGACCACCCTCTACTTCCCCGACGAGAAGGTCCCCCTGCACCCGCTCGTGCTCAGCGAGGGCGCCGCCAGTCTCCTCCCCGGCCGGATCCGCCCGGCCGCGCTGTGGACGATCGACCTCGACGCGGACGGCCGCACGCTCGCCGTCGACGTCCGCCGGGCCCTGGTCCGCAGCCGCGCCAAGCTCGACTACGCGGGCGTCCAGAAGCAGATCGACTCCCGCACCGCCGAGGAACCGCTCGCGCTCCTCAAGGAGATCGGCGAGCTGCGGGAGGCGCTGGAGGTCGACCGCGGCGGGATCTCGCTCAACGTGCCCGAGCAGGAGATCGTCGACCGGGACCACACCTACGAGCTGACCTTCCGCGCCCCGCTCCCCGCCGACGGCTGGAACGCGCAGATCTCCCTGCTCACCGGAATGGCAGCGGCGGACCTGATGATCGCGAACGGCACCGGAGTCCTCCGCACCCTCCCCGCCGCCCCCGACGATGGGGGTCCCCCCGCTCGAGCGAAGCCGAGAGTGGGGGACGTCGGCCGCCTCCGCCGTACCGCCCACGCCCTGCACATCGACTGGCCGCACCACGTCTCGTACGCCCAGCTCGTCCGCTCCCTCGACCCGCACCGCCCGCACCACGCGGCCTTCCTCCAGGAATGCACGACCCTCCTGCGCGGCGCCGGCTACACACCCTTCCGGGACGGCGAACTCCCGGACATCACCACCCACGCCGCCGTCGCCGCCCCCTACGCCCACTGCACGGCCCCCCTGCGCCGCCTCGTCGACCGGTACACGTCGGAGCTCTGCCTCGCGGCCGCCGCCGGCCAGGAACCGCCCGAGTGGGTCCTCGCCTCGCTCGACGTCCTGCGCAAGGAGATGGCCGACGGGGGCCGGCGCGCCGGGGCCGTCGAGCGCGGGTGCGTCGACATCGTCGAGGCCGCGCTGCTCAAGGACCGGGTGGGGGAGGTCTTCGACGGATGCGTGGTGGACGTGGAGGAGCGTCAACCCAGCGTCGGTACCGTGCAGTTGGAGTCCCCGGCGATCATCGGCCGGATCGAGGGCGGCGGAGCCGCGCTGCCGCTGGGGGAGCGGTTGCGGGTACGGCTCACGCGGGCAGATCCGGCACCGGACGCCCAGGGCTCCCAGGCGAAAGTGCGGTTCGCGCCTGCCTGACCGCGCGTACGAGACCGTCGGCGTCCTCGGCGTGGAAGCGGACGAGATGGACGTCCCGGCGGCGGCCGAGGAACGTCAAGTGCGATACGGGCTCGGCAAGTTCGAGCGTGACGGAGGTCTGGGCGCCCACGGCGAGATCGAGTTCGCCCTCGGTGGGCTGGTGGCTGGCCCGCAACTCACGGCGTACGTCCGCGATCTTCTCCAGCGGTACGCGCAGATCCACGTGCACCGCCCGGCGGATCCGCAGCGAACCGGCGTCCAGCACATGCGGCCGGACCACGTTCGCCGCGTGCAGCCCGACGACGAAGAGGATGGTGTAGAGGTCCAGGGCGAGCCACAACCGGTGCACGGCCGGGTAGTCGCGCAGCAGCACGGACATCGTCAGCGTCTCGACCACGCACACGAACGCGAACCCGAACATCACCGCGCCCTGCCCGCGGGCGTACCCGAAGGCCCGCCCGCCGTCGCCGGTGCCGTGGGTCCTCCGGCCCGCCCACAGCACAAGACTCACCAGCATCCTCAGCTCGTGCCGGACGAGCCCCCCCACGGTCCTCATCCTCATCGGTCCCTGCCCTCGGTCAGGATCTTCAAGGTCCGGCGGATCGCCTCGGCCTGCGCGGGCGCGAAGTCCGCGTAGAAGGCGCGGAGGAAACTGCCGTCGTGATCGATGTCGGCGGCCTCCGGCAGCAACTCGGCGGGCAGACAGTCGGCGATGGCGTGGGCGGCCTCGTCCACGCGAGGGTCGGACGGGTCGGCGTCGGCGAGCGCGTCGAGCAGCGCGTAGGCGGCACGGGCCCGCTCCACGCCCCCAGGGGTGGTGAAGGTGCTGCCCAACAGTCCGATCAGCTGCTCCCGGGCCTCCGGCGTCGCCGAAGTGTCGATCAGCGCGAGGATCTCGCGGTCCTTGGCCGCCATGGGCGAGTCGGAGACGTCCCCCACCTCGCTGAACAGCGCGGCGAGCTCGGGCGAGACGGGCCCCTCGGCAGGCAGCGAGCCCTGCTGGATGAGCCCGCGCAGCCGGGCACGCTGCTCCCGGATCGCCGCCTCCTGCCGGGCGAGATCCTCGTCGAGCTCGGTGAGCACCTCGACGAGATCCTTCCCGGCGTCCTCGGCAAGCGCGTCCCGCACCTCCGCGAGCCCCAGCCCCAACTCGGTCAGCCGCCGGATCCGGGCGAGCACGACGGCATGCCGCAGCGTGTAGTCCCGGTAGCCGTTGCCGAGCCGCTCGGGCTCCGGCAGCAGCCCCAGGTGGTGGTAGTGCCGCACGGTCCGTGTCGTGACACCCACGGCCGCGGCGAGTTCTCCGATCCGCATGGGACCAGTACAAACGCTGACGTCGCGGCAGGGTCAAGGACGCGGGCCGGCACTTTCCCGAACCGGTGATCTTCCGCAGTTCCGTTCCGGTGAGCTACTGAACCGGCATTGCATGGATGCCATGTCACTGGATCCGATCACACGGAAGCTCCTGCTGGACTGGTTCGTCGACCTGGACACCCCCGAGGGCCTTCGAGCGGAACTCATCGAGGGAGAGTTCGTCATGACCCTGGTGCCGGACGGGCACCACGAGCACTGCATCAGCCGGACCGTGCGCCAGGTGTATCGGAGATCCCCAGCCGACATGGAGTTCTCGGCAAACAAGGGCCTGCTGTTGCAGAGTGCGGACGGCTGCCCGCCGGATCACGTGATCCCGGACGGCACGTTCGCCTCGAAGGAGCTGCAGCTGTACCGAGGAACCGATCCCTGGATGCCTTGTGAAGGAGTCGCCCTGGTGCTGGAGGTGACGTCTGAGGTGACGTCCTTCAAACCGCAGACCGACCGCGAGACCAAACGCCGCTGCTACGCCCGCGCTGGCATCCCCCTCTACCTGCTGGTTGACCGCGAGGCCTCGTGGACCACACTGTTCAGTGACCCGGCGTCGGGCGACTACCGGGAGGTCTGCGCCGCCGCCTTTGGCAAGCCGCTCACCCTCCCGGAACCCTTCGCCTTCGACCTGGACACGTCGGACTTTCTCTGAGCTCTCCGGCGTTCCACCACAGGACGACGGCAGGGGCGACGCATGGTAAGGGGGCGACGCGTGGAGCAGGCACGATGGACCAGGGCACGCCTAGGCCGCTGCGGCCCTCCCCTCGACCTGCTCACCGCCCGCTTCGACCGCCACGTCTACGCCTCGCACACGCACGAGCAGTTCAGCATCGGCATCTGCGTCGACGGCTCCGAGGTCATCGACTACCGCGGCGACCACCTCCGCCCCGGCCCGGGCTCGATCGTCGTACTGGCCCCCGGCGAAATGCACACAGGCCGCCCCGCCGCGTCCGACGGCTACGCCTACCGCGCCCTGTACCCCGACCCCTCCCTCCTCACCGAAGGCACCCTCGGCGACGGCCTCCCGTACTTCCGCGAGCCCCTCCTCGACGACCCCGAACTGGCCACCGCCCTCAGCCGCGCCCACACCGAACTGAGCGTCTGCCCCGACCCGTTGGAGACCGAGTCCCGCCTCCCCTGGCTGCTCACGGCACTGGCCCGCCGCCACTCCACGTCCCGCGCTTCTGACGACGCGCTCCCAGGCGCCGCGCACATCGCCCACGCCGTACGGGACCGCCTGGCCGACGAGCTCCTGGAACCCCCCTCCCTCGCTCTGCTCGCCGCCGAGCAGGGCTTGTCCCGCTACCAACTCCTCCGAGCCTTCCGTACGGCGATGGGGATGCCCCCGTACGCCTGGCTGGCGCAGCACCGGGTACACCGGGCCCGCGGACTACTGGACTCCGGCCTGAAGCCGGCCGAGGTCGCGAACCTGGTGGGCTTCGCGGACCAGGCCCACCTCACCCGCTGGTTCCGGCGTGTACTGGGCGTGACCCCGGCGGCGTACCGCAACAGCGTTCAAGACGGCCGCCGCTGACCTGGCGAACATGGCCGCATGACTGCACGCGGCTGGTTTCTGTTCTCCCTGATGGGAGTGGTCTGGGGCATCCCCTACCTGATGATCAAGGTGGCGGTGGATGCCCCGCTGTCCCCGTCGATGGTGGTGTTCACGCGTTGCGCGCTGGGCGCGGCCCTGCTCCTGCCCTTCGCGATACGACAGGGCGGCCTGCCCACCACCGTCCGGACCCACTGGCGCCCGATGCTGGCCTTCGCGTGCATCGAGATCATCGGCCCCTGGTGGACCCTGACCGACGCGGAACGCCACCTGTCCAGCTCGACAGCGGGCCTGCTGATCGCCGGCGTCCCGATCGTGGGGGTGGCCCTGGCCCGCTTCTTCGGAGACACGGAGAGGCTGGGGGTAAGGCGGGCAATCGGCCTCGGCCTGGGCTTGACCGGCGTCGGAGTCCTCACGGTCCCGCACCTGACCGGCGGCGACGCCCGCTCCCTCGCGGAGGTCCTGGTGACGGTGATCGGCTACGCGACCGCCCCCCTGATCGCCGCGCGCTACCTGAAGGACGTCCCGACCCTCCAGCTCATCGCCCCCTGTCTGGCCCTCGCGGCCCTGGTCTACGCCCCGGCGGCGGCGGTGACCTGGCCGTCGACGATGCCCTCCCCCTCGGTCCTGGCCGCGCTGGCCACCCTGGGCATGGTCTGCACCGCGGTCGCCTTCGTGGCCTTCCTGGAGCTGATCAAGGAGGTCGGCCCGACCCGCGCGACGGTCTTCACGTACGTCAATCCGGCGGTCGCGGTGGCAGCGGGCGCGATCTTCCTGGACGAACGGCTGACGGCGGGCATCGTGGCGGCGTTCACGCTGATCTTGGCGGGGTCGGTGCTGGCGACGTCGTCTGGTCCGGGGGCGTCCACCGGCCCGGTGCTGCGTCACCCAGGTCGACGCGGCCTCGCACAGCGACTCCGCCGCGGGCCGGACCCCCAGCCGGACAGAGGCGAGGCCCGCGCCCGGTAACATGGTCCACACGGCAGACGAGCCGGGCGGACGGCCGCGTGAAGTCCCTCAGGGGCCTTCCCGAGGAACGTCCGGGCTCCACAGGGCAGGGTGATGGCTAACGGCCACCCGGGGTGACCCGCGGGAAAGTGCCACAGAAAACAAACCGCCCAGCGCTCCGGCGCTGGGTAAGGGTGAAACGGTGGTGTAAGAGACCACCAGTGCCCAGGGTGACCTGGGCAGCTAGGTAAACCCCACCCGGAGCAAGGTCAAAAGGAGCCGCCCTAAAAAGCGACTCTGCGCGGACGTTCGAGGGCTGCCCGCCCGAGTCCGCGGGTAGACCGCACGAGGCCGGCGGCAACGCCGGCCCTAGATGGATGGCCGTCTCCCCGGCCGCCGCGAGGCGGTCGGGCGACAGAACCCGGCGTACAGCCCGACTCGTCTGCCGCTCTTTATTTCCTCATGTCAGAGCTATGTTTTGCAGTTGAGCAAACCCTCCGGGTCGCATTTCGGTCGAATTCGTCTTCTCGTATTGACCGACGCGTCCAATCCGCGAAGGGGTACAGATCTTTAACCGTGGAGAGGCGTGACGGCCTGAGGTGGGGCGCGCTATGCGGAGCGATGAGGTATCCGATGGCGGTGGGCCGACGGCCGAGGAGCGGGCTTGGCGTGGACAAGTCCAGCTCGCAGCGCTCGACTTGATCGAAGCCGTCCAGCGACGGAGAGGTGGCCCGGCGTTCAGGGCGGCTCGGATGTCGGCGAACCGCCGGGCCCGCGCCCAGGTCCGCGAACAGGTCTGGGCGTTTCCGCGTGGACCTCACCGCCGAGACGGAGCAGAGCGCCCCCGACCTGTGGCTGCCACAGGCCAGGAAAGCCCTGCTCGGCGACGGCCGGACCTGGCCGGACCACCCCCGTGAAACCCCCGCCGAGCTCAAGTCGTTCCGCCGTGCCTTCGCCCGCCTGCACACCCACATCGGCCACCAGATCGGCGGCCACGCCGTACCCGTCCAGGGCCCGGTGGAGTACGACATCGCGCACGGGACGCTCGGCAACAGGCATGCGTGGGGCGACCACCCCTGGACCAGGAAGCCGAACGATGGGTACTGCTCGCCCAGTTCGACAGCGACAGCGACGCGAAGATGGAGTGGGGCGACGTGGGCACCCTTTACTGGCTCATCCGCCCCGAGGACCTCGCCGCCCACCGCTTCGGCCAGGTCCGGCTGACCGTGCAGTGCTAGCCGGCTTTGACCGCACGTGCCAGTTCGCCGACTCTTCCGGCAGACCGTTTCCACGCGGGTACGACCCGCCACGCCTCTTCACCTGCGGAGTGCAGTCTTCCTGGCAGCAATGAGGACCCTGATCTTGCCTGTCGTCCCAGGTCAATGGCACTCATGGCTTCCTTGTTCAGCTCCAGACGTCACCCCACGCGAAAGCGCGAGGCTAGGCACCACCACTGACAATCACGTTGGAGCGGGCGATGTCTCGTGCGCCGTGGGGCCGCTCTTGGGGTAGGCAACTGCTCGACACGTCCCGCCTCTTGAGCAAGATGCGGGACGCACGGCCAAGGCGCCGCCCGTAGGTCACGGGCAAATAACGTTGTTACCGCACCACAGGTGATGCAAGATCGCCGGCTAGATGTTCTGTCCCGGGAGGTTGTGGACGGTGAGGCAGGTCTCGGCTGAGGGATCTTGAACAGGTGAGGGCCTTTCGAGTTCGGTGTGGATTGCGACGTCGACACCGACCGAAAGGCCCTCGTGTCCCACCGTAATGCACCCCTGACCGAGACCGGACGACTGCGCCTGGCCCGTTGCGTGGTCGAGGACGGCTGGCCCCTGCGCCGGGCTGCCGAACGCTTCCAGGTCTCGCCGACCACCGCCCAGCGCTGGGCCGACCGCTACCGGACGTTCGGCGAAGCAGGCATGAGCGACCTCTCCAGCCGCCCGCGTACCAGCCCGCGCAGGACGCCGACCCGCACCGAGCGGCGCATCATCAAGGTCCGTGTCCTGCGCCGCTGGGGACCGGCCCGCATCGCGCACCTGCTGCACCTGGTGCCCTCGACCGTTCACCGTGTGCTGACCCGCTACGGCCTGGCCCGCCTCACCCACCTGGACCGGGCCACCGGCCGCGTCATACGCCGCTACGAACGTGAACGTCCCGGCGAGCTGGTGCACGTCGACATCAAGAAGCTCGGCAACATCCCCGACGGCGGCGGACACAAAGTGCTGGGCCGCCAAGCAGGACGCAAGAACCGCCCGAACGCCGGCTACAGCTACCTCCACACCGCCGTCGACGACCACTCCCGACTGGCCTACAGCGAGATCCACGCGGATGAGAAGAAGGAGACCGCCACCGGCTTCTGGACCCGTGCCCAGGCGTTCTTCACCCAGGCCGGCATCACGGTCGAACGGGTCCTGACCGACAACGGCTCCTGCTACCGCTCACGAGACTGGCGCGACCTGCTCACCGCAGCCGGGATCACCCACAAGCGCACCCGGCCCTACCGGCCGCAGACCAACGGGAAGGTCGAACGCTTCAACCGCACCCTGCTCGACGAGTGGGCCTACGCCCGCCCCTACCACTCAGAGACCGAACGACGCCAAGCGTTCCCCGACTGGCTGCACACCTACAATCACCACCGCGGACACACCGCGCTGAAAGGCCAACCACCCGCCAGCCGCGTCCCCAACCTCTCAGGGCAATACAGCTAGAGCAGTCCGACGAGCCTCGCTACGGCTAGCACTCCGACGAACGTCGCGCCGCAAGCGACCCCTGCGCCCATGAGGAACACTAGGCGCAGTGTCCCGTCCCCACTTTGCAGCGCTTCCCGAATGATTCGCATCCAGCTTTTGCGCATCTGAATTGCCCTCCCCTTTTTTATTTCATTCGTCGACAGCTATTGCTTCAGAGCTTGGTCAGAAGAGGTTAGTTAGTCTAACTAACTAAATTCAGCCTGTATTCCGCCCTCGTTTTTGACTCTGAAGATAGTTTGCAGTCAAGGGAGTTCGCCTAGTGGCCTGCTTTACCCTTTTGTTACCTATATGTGACCAATGTGCAGGTATCTGCTGCCACCGGTGCCGGAAGGGTCCCGTGCGTAGCCGCGCACCATTGAGGAGCAGTCCGGTCGGCCCCGGACCATGCCCGGGGCCGACGTCGTCATACTGCGTGCCGCGCGGTTCCGGGCCGCCCCTCGGAACCGAGGGCGGCAACCAGAGCCAACAGATCGGCCCACCTCCATACGCGCCGGCCGTGCTTGTCCTCGGGCACGGGCGGTCGGGGCCTCCTCGAGGACGGTGTGCAGGATGAGCTCGTCGGCGCAGTACGGGCACGGGTGATTCGGTAGAGGGGTGGCGCGCGCGTGGAGGCCGAGGGTTCGTAGCGGTCGGCCCTCGGCGATCCGCGCGGTACGCCGTGCCTCGTGCAGCAAGTGCGGGGGCAGGGGAGCGAACGGCGGTGCGGAGGGGGTGCCGTCGAGCTGCTGCTCGGGCTCGGTGTCCTCGTCGAGCACACGTCCCTCGACCCATACGCACGTGAAGTGCAGCCCGTGCGCCCGTGATCCGGCCGCGTCCCGCGCGTCTGTGCGCCGGGGTTCTGGAACTGCCACCGTCGAGGGTCGTCGCGCCGGGGGTGCTGGACGGCGGCGGCGAGGGTGTCGGCGAGGGCGAATACCTGTCTCTCGATGGCGAGGCCAGTGTCGAGCGCGTCGAGGTTGGCCGGGGCGGGGTGCTCGCGTAGTACGAGCGGGGCTCGGTCCTCGACGAGTAGTTGCTCGTCGTCGGTGGCGCGCAGGGTGTGCGCGAGCTGCCGCGGTGGCCAGACGTCCGCGGGCGGGGTCTCGATGGCGAGCAGCAGCTCGGCCCACCGTTCCCGGGCGCTGCGCAGAGCGGCGACGGTCTCGTGTACGGCGGTGGCGTAGTTCATCGGCGCTGCTCCTGTTCGGCGCGTTCGTGTGTGGCATGTCGGTGACTGCGGACGTGCCGCACACGAATGGCCTTGGCTCATCAGCCGGTTGTCGGTGTTCGCGGTGGCCCGGAAGTGGATGAATGCGGGTTTCGTCGCGTTGGCGGCGAACCGCTGCACGTGTGTGTGCCGGCGAGCTGCGCCCGGACATCGTCGCGCTCGGCCTCAACTTCGGTGATGCACTGCTTTTTTGGGCCAGAGGGCAGACGTTCCCTGACGGTCGCCGAGGTGCTTCGTGAGCGAGGGGTGGCCTAGGGGTGGCCACGTGCGCAGCGAGCGTGCAGAGGGGGCGGTGGCCACGGAGCGACGTGCGCAGTTGCTGTCCGCTGTCAGCCTTGTTGTGGGCATCCGACAAGAGTCCGGCACCGATGCGACCACAGCGGACGTCGACCGACGCTGGCAGCAGTTGGTCTGGGATTGCCGGAGACGGGTTAAAGAGCCGTCACCACCGGCGGCGTTCCAGAACGGAGAAGCCTTCGGCGGCCAGCAAGTCTTCCCACTGGCGTGTCAGTGGACGCGCCCATGCAGTGTCCACTCCCTGGGCGTAGGCCAGCAACCCGTCGACGTGGTGGATGAACCCCTGCAATGAGCTGAAACCGATGTGTTCGACGTGGGCAGCGAATCCGAACTTCTCCGCCCCGCGGATGTGGTCCTCCAGCCTCTTTCTTGTTTGCCGTGGCAGACGCACCTCGTCGCCGTCCACCAGGAGGCCGAGAACGATCTTCCGTGCCCCGGGCGGGACAACACGGGTCTTCTTGCGATGCAATGTGAAGGGCGTGGCGGCCACAGCCTGTGTGATCTCGGCGACGCAGCGGGTCAGCGTCGGACGCTCGAAACGCCGGAACGTCGAGAAGGTCATGTCATCCGCGTAGCGGGTGTACGTCAGGTCATAGTGTTCGGCCAGCGCGGCAAGCGTCTCGTCCAGCGGGCGGGCCACAACATTGGCCAAGGCCCCGCTGGTAGGGGCGCCTTGAGGCAAGCGGCCCACTCTCGGCGTCCTGTAGGTGTCGATGGTCTGGTAGGAACTGCCGGAGTAGGGCCACTCCACGACCCAGGGGACCCGGGTGCACAGACGAGCGATCTCGAAGGAGATGAGCTTGTTGTAGCCGGCGGCATGCACCACCGCCTGGACGGCTCTCTCGTTGATGGAGGGGAAGAAGTTGTGCAGGTCGAACTTCAGTAGCCATGTGGCGCCGAGGTGGCGTTGGGCGCACTGCACGGCTGAGCGGCCCTGCTGGTAGGCGTAGCTGGCCTGGTGGGGCGTGAGCCGTCCGAAGATCTGGTGCAGGAGCCAGCGTTGGACGTTCATCAGGACGGGGTCCGGTGCAGCGATGGTGCGTGTCTTGCCGGTCTCACGCTTGGGGCGGGAGAACTCCGTGTAGGGGTCGCGTCGGCGCTGGACGATTTCCCGCAGGTACAGATAGTGCACCCCGGTCAGATGCGCGAGGTGAGCCAGTGTCAGCACCGGCGTCAGGCCCCTGGCGTCAAGGCGCCGCATCTGGGACAGGGCCTCGTCGATGACTTCCGGCGCGACACCGCGTTGTAGCCCCTGCCTTCGGTAGCGTGCGGGAGAGTCGATGACGTCCTACCTTCGGTGTCATCCCGCTAGGTCCTTGAGCTGCGCGCACCAGGCGCACGTAGGGGCACCAGCGCATCTCAAGGCTCAGGCGTACGACAGCTTGTCCACAGCATGCAGCCACCGGCCACAGCCTGGCCTTCAAATGAAGGCCGTTGTCTCGGCGATTACCTCGCCGATTACGCTAGGGCCACCGGCTCTCCCGCAGAGAGTGAGGATAGTAGGGCTCCTGGCTGCCCTGCAATTGCTGAAGTACGCGGCGGGGCTTGGCCTTGGCCGCCCGCAGTTCTGCCCATCCGGCATCCGTCAGACGTCTCTGAGCGTCGATCAGTCCCCAGCTACGTATCTGCACGATGACTTCTTCGGCGGTGGGCACGGACACCGACACGGCGCGGGCCAGTTGCTCGGCATGACGGTGTCCCGCGGCGAGGTGCCCCAGAATCTCGGCCAGGTTGCGGACCCCGCTGCGGTAGTGGGTGCGGATTTCGCCCGCATATGCCAGGCGCTGCTGACCCAGTGCGCGTAGTCCTCGTGCCCGGTCGTGCGCCGGCGCATATCCGACGAGTTCCTGCATGAGGTCCGGTGGTGCGGTGCGGTGTTGGAAGAACGGCGCCCAGCCATCGGGGCGCCGCGACGGTCCTCTTCGCTGCCGGAGAATGGACGGCAGGTTGTTGGGCACGGTGTGCTCGAACACGGCCAGCCCTTGACTACCTTCCCAGCCCAGGCCCTCCCCCTCGCGCCGTGCGTACTTCTCGCACAGTGTCCGGATGCGGCTGCGCTCGGCATCGTTCCACTGGGCGGAGGCGAAGTCCATGCCGTGCCGCACCACCCAGATCTCGTCGTAGAGGCCGCTCTTGCGCAGGCGGCGCAGCCCAGAGGCGGAGGCGGTGAACAGGACCAGGTACAGCTTGACCAGTTTCAGGGACTTCCAACTGCGGATGGTCTTGTTGCGCAGCCAGGTGCGGGCATACTCCTCGCACTCGCGTCCCGAGCCGGCCTGGTCCGATACGAACACCAGGCTGCGTACCCGATGCTGTCTGAGGATGCAGAGTTCGGTGGCGTCACGGATGTTCACGCGGGGGACCAAGCTGCGTCGTACGGCGCCGATGATGTTCTGGACGACCAGTTCACTGCCCATGCTGCTCGCGCTGGAGACCACTGGCGTCACGTGGTCGTGGAACATCGTGCCGGGAGGGTCGTAAGACTGGACGCTGTACAGGGCTGCTGGTGTCTCGATGTGTCCGTCGGCCAGGACAGCGGCCAGGCGTGCGAACAGGTCCTGCCGGAACATGGTTTCGGAGACGAAACAGAGGCTGTTCAACAGCAGTTGAGCTGTCTCGACGTCCCCAGGGGCGAAGTTCTTCAGCCACTCGATCCCCTGGCGAGTCTCGCTCGGCCGTGGTGGTACGTACTGGGTGTGCATCCCGCTTCCCGCTCTCCTGCTGGTGGGTCTCGCTGCCTCAGTGTGCCGTGGTCGGGCCACGCCGTACGCCTCCCGCGCACCACAAGGAGGGGTCAAGGCCCGGCCCGCGGGAAGGTGCGCAGACACCGTCCGCACCCCGACTGTGCAGATCCATGAATGGTCGTGAAGCCGGGTTCGCATCGCCCGACCAACGATGCGCAATCACCACGCACTTGGTGCCACGCAGGGTGTGGCAGACCTGTGGAGGGCCCGTTGGTTGGGGCGACCATGCGCACGACCACGGCAGGTAGGTGGGCGGCTGCGCAGACTCCTTTTCGCCTGCGTGCGCCGACTGCGCAGCCGTCCACTTCGTGCTGCGCATGCGGTGCGCGCTCGGTGCGCAGTTGGTTGCGCATCGCTGTGGTCAGGGCCATGGTCGGGGTTTCGGGGTTGTGGTCGGTCCATGGTCGGGGCTGCGTAGGCCGTCTACGTATGGGGCGACCAGCTCCAGGCGACCCCGCGATCGGGGTCCTGGACGGGGTGCCACACGGGCTCGGAGGGGCCTTTGGTGCGCAGGTCTGCCAGCGCCGCGGCCAGGACGGGGACGGTGTGCAGGAAGAGGGGCAACGCCAGGCCTTTGGCGGCCGCGTGCAGGGCGCGGATGCGGGTGGTGATGCCGGCGGGGCCGGTGCCGTCCAGGACGAACAGCAGGCGGGGGAAGAGCGGGTAGTGCCGCCGCCATGCTTCCTGCCCCGGCTCCTGCTCCGGGGGCTGCCGCCGCTGCCCCGGGGAGGTGGGCACGTAGTCGTGGAGGCGGGCGTAGGCGGTGAGCTTCGCGGCCAGGCGTTCCGGGCCCATGGTGGCCCGGTCGACCTCGACGAACGCCCGCAGCATCGGCCCGTCGCCGCCCTCACGGCCGCGCCGGTAGTACATGAGCGCGTCGGGGATGACGGCGTCACCGCCTCCGATGGGGTGGTAGACCTCGGGGATCCAGTCCAGCGGTCGGCACAGTTCGCCGCGGCGTCGGGCGTCCTCGAGGAAGACCAGTGCGGTCTCGGTCACCGTCAGCGAGTGCCCGACCCGCAGCCGTGCGGCAGTCGGATCGGACACTGCCTTCGGTGGCCGCCGGCCGCGCAACTCGGGCCACTCGCAGGCGACCTGCACGCCGTACGAGGTGGGGAACCACACCCGCAGCCGCCCGGCCCTGGGCAGGGTGATGCGGTCGATCAGCCCCTCCTCGCGCAACTTGGCCAGCCTGCGCCGAGTCTGCTCGCTGCGCACTCCCGGGGCGATCACCCGGTGCATCTGCTCGGTGGTGGCCATCCGGTACTGCACCAGCACCGCCAACGCCAGCCGATCGCCACTGCCCGCGTCCACGTCCGTCATCGCCGGCCCGCCTCTCCTGTACAGGGCGGCACCGTCCGGTACGGCGCCGCGCGTACCGGCCACGGCAGCAGCCGACCCCGACCACACCTGCGACCATGAGGGCCCGACCACGGTCACGATGCGACAACACCGCCTTCGACCGGGCCGACACCTGCGTTGACATCCCCGCCGACATCTGCCCGCTCCTCTCCGAGCCGGGGCGGCATATCCGCAGGTCACCATGCCTCGTCGGCGTGGTCGGCTGCCCGACATCCCCCTCTGCACACCCCCGCGCTCGCCCCCACAGCAGAAGAAAAACAGGGGACGGCGGGCGAACGGGCGGGTGGGTGCCGCCGGGGGATCGGGGCCGCCGTTGGGCAGGTTGCGCGTCGGCGGCCGCCTCCGCGCTCGTGCGCCGCGACAACCCGGCGCACACCAGCATCACCGCCAGAGCCTGGGGCGTGGAGCGGGGATGCAGGGGAATCTCCAGACCCGTCACCTGGACGAGCGCGTCGCACTGACGCATGGCTCAGGTGGCGCGTCACGTACCGGAACGGCCGGGCTGTTGCCGCATGACGTCCACGTTCCACCCGCGCGACGGCTCAGGGTGCAAGGTCAGCGAGGAGGGTGTCGAGGACGGCCTCTTCCTCGATGCGCACCCCGAGTTCGGTCAGGGCCGGGGACAGGTCGGGATCCCACGCGGCGTTGGCCGGGGTGCCGGTCAGGGGTGGGGCCAGGGGTGTGGCGGCGGCCGCGGTGCGGTAGTCGGCTGCGGTGTAGCGCCAGGGCTGCCAGGGGACGCGGCGCAGCAGGGCGTCGGCGATGCGCAGGCCGCCCCAGTCGAAGTCGCCGTGGTAGCGAAGTGTGGAACCGTGGCTGTGCAGGTGGCGCAGCAGGGTGAGGGCGGCGGCCGAGGGCTGGCCCTGGAGGCAGACCAGAGCCGGGCAGGCGGGGCCGTGGATGTCGGCCGCGGTGGCCAGGACGGTCGGGTTCTCGCACACGTACACGACCGCAGGTGCCGTGCTCGGCGGGCTGTGGGTGAGCTGGCGCAGCGTCAGGACGGCCGGTTCGCCCGTGTCGGTCATCCAGTCCAGAGCAGCGGTGCCCTGCAGACCCAGGGTGAGGACGGTGGAGGACAGAGCGTCCCTGAGCAGGCCGGCCGAGGCCCAGGCCTCGCGGCGCCATTCGGTTCCGCTGCCGTCCGGGAAGCCGGTGAGGGCGCGTACGCCGGACAGGACAACGGTGGCGAGTGGTGTTGTGTCGTCGAGGGCGTGCGCGTCGCCCAGAGTGTTGTTGGCGAAGGCGGGCAGCGACACGGCCGGGTCGGCGGGCAGCGCCCGCAGGGCTGTCGTGGCGTCGATGAGCAGGGTCTTCGCTGCTTGGGGGGTGCGGGCGAGGCGGCGAACGAGGCCGTCTTGGCGCAACCGGTCGGACCACTCGGACAGTTCGGACCCCAGCGTGGCCAGTGAGGCGTACGCATTCTGCCAGGCGTTCGCCTCCTGTTCGCGCACGTCGGTGAGCCGGGCGATCGGACCGGTGAGGGCGATCACGGCTGCGGCGAGGCCGGGGCTGATGCCGGAGCGGCGCAGCACGGCGTCCACCGCGTCGAGGCGCACGGTCAGCGAGCGTCCGGCGCCTGGACTGCGGCCCAGCAGGCGTTCGGCGGCGCCGCGCTCGGCGGTGGTGGGGGCGGTCAGCGTGACCGGGCCGGTGAGGGGTTCGTCCCGCTCCATGCGGCGTCGGACGCGCTCGACCAGCCAGGCGAGGTCGGGGTCGCCGAGCAGGCGGCCGAGACGGTCGCGATCGACGCGCGCGCCGGGTTCCCCGGGGGGCGAGGGCTGCCCGGGCGTGCTCATGCCCACAGCACGTCCTGGTCGGGGTCGCTGCCGTCGGCCGGCGCGGGCCCGGGGGCCGCCGCGCCGACCGCAGTGGCCGAAGGCGCCGCCTGGACGGGGAGTACCGCCAGGCGGTGGTCCGGTTCGGTGCCCCGTACGCGCTCGGTCCCGTCCCATTCCCAGCGGCTCACCAGGACCGCGGCGATCTCGTCGACGCGGGAGAGTTGGGCGATGGCGATGCCGGGGACCTGGGGGTAGCAGGCCCATTCGCGTTCGCTGGTCATCACCACGTCCAGGTCGAAGGCATGCAGCAGGCCCAGGCACTTGGCCCGCGAGTCGTCGTCCACGCCCGCGAACGCCTCGTCCAGGGTGACCAGACGCGGGGCGTCGGGTGCGGCCGTGGCGTAGTGCGAGGAGGCGGCGGCGAACAGGGGTACGGACACGGCCAGGACCCGTTCGCCGCCGGAGGCGGGGCCGGTGGCCGGAACCCAGGTGCCGTGCTGGTGGCGTTCGATGCCGAACTCGTGCCAGGAGCGGTAGTCGAGCGCCGCGGTGAGCACCTCCAGCCAGCTGCCTGCCGCGTCGTCGGACTGCCGGCGGGCGATCTCGGCCTGCAGGAATTCGCCGACCGCCGCCCGGTCCTCGGGCGCCCAGGCGTCCGCGGACTGGCGCAGGCGTTCGCGGGCCTGGGCCAGTCCGGCGGGTGCCTTGCGGGAGGGGCGCCACATCAGTCGCAGTTTCATGCCGGTGGACGTGGGCCGCTCCTGAAGTTCGGCGTTCATGGCCCGCACCTGCCGCTCGGCGGCCGCGATCAGTTCCTGAAGGGTGCCGGCGACTTCGGTGAGCAGGTGGGTTTCGAGGATCTCGCGTTCGTGCGCGGACAGGATGCGCGCCAGTTCGGTCACCTCGGTGGCGAGGGCCGCGGCCAGTTCGGGCACGGTCCGCCGGCGGCCCTGGTAGACGATGTCGACGACCATGCCGTCCTCGACCATGCGGGCGGTGGCGCTGTGGCCGCCGCGGGAGAGGGCGTCCTGGAGTTTTTTGTACTCCTCGCTGAGCCGTTTTTGTACGCGTTCCCAGGCGCCGTCGGAGTCGTCGGTGCCGGACGGGCCCGACAGCTGCGCCTCGATGGCGCGGGCGAGCGCGACGGCCGGGGTTGCGGCCCATGGTCCGCCGTCCAGCGGGGGCACGACCGTCTCGGGCAGGGCGACGGTCAGCAGGCCGGTGGCCGCGAACCGCTGGAGCGCGGCGATCGCCTCGGCGCGGGAGGCGGCGGCCTCGCGTACGTCCTTCTCCAACTGCTCGATGCGGCCCTCCGCATGGCCGACGCGCCGACCGGCGGCGGTGTGCTCCTGGCGGGAGATGCGCTGATCGCGCTCGCACGCGGCCAAGGCCTCGGCGGTGGCGGCCAGGCGCCGCTCCAGCTCCGCGACGGCGGCGCCGACGGTGGAGCGCAGGGTGGTGTGGCGTTCGTCCGCGGCGGCCGCGAAGCGGGCCGAGTCCTCGGCCCGCAGGGCCAGTTCGGCCACCCGGGTGCCGGCTCGCTCGGCTTCCGCGCGCTCGTCGGCGACCGTGCGCCCGGCGTCGGCGCGCTCGCGCAGGGCGGGCCACAGGGCGGCCAGGACGGCGGTGTAGTCGGCCAGCGCCTGGCGGACAGCGGCCAGTTGCGGCCGGTCGGCGGGCAGGTTCACGGCAGCTGCCGTGTCGGTGAGTTCGGTGGCGGACTCGGCTTCCTGCCCGGCCGCCGCGGCCAGTTCGGCGGAGCGTTCGTCCTGGCGGGCGCGGGCGCGGTGGGCGGCGTCCGCGGCGGCCGCGGCCAGCGCGTGCGCGTGGCGCAAGGCGGCGTCGTCGGGGATGGCGGCCAGTTCGGCGTCCAGGGTGCGGCGGCGCCGGACCACCGTGGCCCGCTCGGCCTGCAGCTGGTCCGACTGGTGTGCCAGTGCCTCGAGTTCGCCGTGCAGGACTGCGATCCGGGCCCGGCGCGCCTCCTCGCGGGCGCCCTCGCCCACGTACACGGCGGCCTGCTTCGACCAGCTGCCGGTCAGTGCTCCGACGTGGAAGCGGCCGTCCGCCGCCACCCAGGTGTCGCCGCCGGAGCCGAGACCCACGGCGGCCAGAAGGCGGGCCACCGTCTGCTCGCCCACTGCCATGGCACGCGCGTCACCGTGGTCCACAGCCGGGCGCAGCACATCGGCAAGCACCGGCCCGGCGAGCGCGGCGCCCGGCGACAGCAGAATGTCGTGCCCGTCGGCGGACACGGCGGTACCGTCCGGGCACACCCAGGCATCCAGGAGACCGGAGGCCTCCAACGCCGCCTCCAGGCCCGCGCGTTCAGCGGCGGTGACGTGGTCGTGGAAGTCGACCAGACGCCACAGCGGCGCCCCGGGGGCCTGGTGGCGGACGCCGGGAGTACGCGTGTGGGGTGCCGTGGGACCGCGCTGGCCGCCCGCCTCCAGGCCGGCCAGCTCCCGCTCGGTCTCGGCGCGCCGGGCATGTAGTTCGGTCAGCCGTTGGCCGAGGGCGGCCGTCTGGTCGGCCAGGTGCGCGGCCCTGGCGCGATGGGCGTCGGCGGTGTGCACGCGCGCGGGTGAGGGGCCTTGGAGGTGTGTGACCCACTCCTGCAGACCGTCCAGCAGGCCCGCCGGATCCTGGGGCGCCAACTCCTCACAGGCATCGAGGTGTTCGCGTACGGCGGCGACCAGTTCCCGGCCCGCCTCGGCCGCTACGGCCTCCGCCTGGGCGTGCCGCTCGGCGGTGTGCCCGGCCTCGGTCTGCGCCTCATCCAGGCGGCGGGCGGCGGCGCGCCGCTCGGCGGCGGCCTGCTCGGCGCGCGTCGCCAGTTCCTCCACGTGGTCGAGGGTGCGCCGCCTGCGGGCCACCGACTCCTCGGCCGCGTGGCGCAGTTCGGTCTCCGGCGCGCCTTCGGTGCGCAGATCACCGTCGAGGCGGGCGGCGCAGGCCGCCTCCCGTTCGCGGACGAGTGTGTCCGCGACCTGCTGTTCGGCTGCCGCGAGCCGCCTGTCGGCGCTCTCGAGGCGGTCCAGGGCGCGGGTGTGGACCTGGGCGGCCTGCTCCCGGTCCGCCTCGGCGCGGGCCTGGTCGTCGGCGGTGCGGCGGGCGTCGGAAGCCGCCTGCTCCAGCTCCCGGGCGCTGCGCATCTCCGGGCCCTCGCGCAGCGCAGCCTCCTGCGCCGTCAGCCGTGTGGCACTCTCCTCCAGTTCCGCGATCCGTCCGGCGATCCGCTCCCTGTCCTCCTCGGCCTGCGACCGCTCGCTCTCGGCCTGCACGAGGTCGCGGTTCAACTGTTCGTAGCGGGCGTGTTCGTGGCGGGGGAGCCGGGCGCGGCGGCGGGTGGCGACGCGGGCGTAGCGGCGGTAGTGGTCCAGGAAGGCGGCGGCGGCCCGCTCGGCCTCGGTGGCCGCCCGTAGCTCCTCCTTCTCCTCGTCCAGAGACCGGAACGCCTCGGCCACGTCGGCGATCACCGCCTGGTCCATGGGTGGGAGCGACTCGGTCAGCGCACGCGACAGTGCCGCCTCGTTGGGCCGCTTCGACAGCTGCGGCTGGCGCAGCTGGATGAGCAGGTCCACCAAGGCCGCGTACCGTCGCTCACCGAGCCCGAACAGCGCCTCGTCGACGCCCCTGCGATACGCGGTGGCGGTGTCGTACACCATGCCGTGCCCGGCGACAGCTTCCGCGAGCCGGTCCCGCGACAGCGCGGTGCCGGTGGTGTCGAGCAGACTGAGTTCCTCCCCGATCCGCTGGTCGGTGACGGCGTACCAGTGGCGGGCGATACCCCGCCCCGCCACCGCCTTCAGCCCGCAGGCCAGGGTGAGGAAGTGGTCCTGGCCGGCGGCGTTGTCCTTACTGTCCCGGCGGCCGAACTCGATCCAGGTGTAGCCGAGCCGCTCGGGGTGCGGGTGCTGCCCGCCCAGCAGCAGGTTCCACTCCATGCGCTTGCCCGGGTCGGCGTCGGGCTCCACGCGCCGCGCGGACAGGTCGCCGTCCAGGAGGAAGGGCAGAGTGAGGGCGAGGACCTTGGACTTGCCGGTGCCGTTGTTGCCGCGCAGCAGCAGCCGTCCGTCCCGGAACCAGAACTCCTCGGTGTCGTAGTAGAAAAGGTCGACCAGGCCAATACGCAGTGGCCGCCACCGGCCAGGTGCGGGAGTGGGCAGGGCGGTCACAGCTCTCACGCCTTTCGCTGAGCGGTATGGGGGGCAGGGACTCCCGGTTCCCTTACGACGGTCTCTCCGACCGCGTACCGGGCCAACGCCGGCAGCGGGGCGACGCCGCCGGGGACGGCGGTGACCAGGCCGAGCGCGATCAGCTTGGCCAGGGCCTGGTCGACCAACTCTGTTTCCGAGCCCGGCTGTTTGGCGCTCTTGGACCAGAAGCCGCCGTGTTCGACGGCCAGTTCCCGCACCCTGCGCTCCAGCTCACCGCGGCTGACCGCGCCGTTCGCGGCCGCGAGGTGCTCGGCGAGCAGCAAGGTGACGTGGCCGTGGGTGCCTTGCTCGGGCATCCGTACGTCGGTCAGGTCGTCCAGGGGGTCGACCATGGCGATGCCCTCGGCCCGCACCTCCGCGACCAGGCCGGTCAGTTCGGTGATCCGCGCGGTGATGAAGGCGCGCTGGCGGGTGAGGTAGGCGAGCTCTGTGTCGGTCAGCTCGGCGTAGTACAGCACCGGGTCGTCCAGCAGGCGCCGGGTCAGCCGCTGGCGGATGGCGCGGAAGCGTAGTTCGTCGCTGTCCAGGGCGCTCTCGGCGGCCAGCTCGGCCAGGCGGTCCTCGAATCCGTCGGCGGTGATCATCGACGGGCCGCGGCGGGCGGCGAGCAGCCCGGCCAGGACACGGCGCTGGACGTCGTAGAGCACATCGCCCGCGCCGCTGACGTAGGCGTCCTCGTCGCCGGCCACCCGCCGCAGCACTCCGTACCGCATGAGCAGCCGTACCACCGCCGCCAGATCCAGCCGCTCCTCGCGCCGCTCCAGCGTGAACTCGATCCCAGCGGCGACCAGATGGGGATCGGCGGCATCCAGGACCACCTGCTCGGCGAGCCGGCCGAGCGCGATCTGCGCCTCGCCCCGCTCCAGCGCGGCCAGCGCCAGGCACAGCAGCACATAGCGGCGGCGGGTGAAGGGCGCGCGAGCACGGGAGGTCTCGCGGGCCGGATGGGTGGGGTCGGCCAGGGTGCCGGGTGACCTGCCCAGCCGCGCCGCCTCCGCGTCCACCCGCAGAGGCCAGCCGGTGTTGCGGTCGAACCAGTCGCGCAGGTCGCCGGCGTGCTGGCGCACCAGCCGGAACTCCTCGGCGTTCGGGCCGTGCGCGAGCAGCAGCGGCTCCTTCAGCAGCGCGCGGGCGGCCTTGTGGAACTCGGCGGCGCGCCGGCTGTCCAGCACCTCGCCCAGGGGCGTGGTCATCGCTCTTCTCCCGTCGGAGTGTCGTCGACGCGCACCTGACCGGTCCGGGTGAGATCGGTGATCTCGACCAGGTGGTCGGGTCCGCGGAAGGTGCCGCCGGGGGTGCGGACCTCGGCCGTCGTGCCGTCCGCCAGGGCGGTGAGCCGGACCTCCATCGTGCCGTCGTTGCTGGTCGCGGTGGTGGCCGTCATGCCGGGCCGCCAGGTGGACAGGGCGTCGCCGAGCAGCTGAAGGAAAAGACCGAAGGCGAGCGGGTCGAGCTCGCCGAGTGCGGACAACCGCGTGGTGCCGTCCGTCGCGAGGCGGGCGCGGGCGGCCGCGATCTCCTCCGCCTGCTTGGCGGCGAACTCGGCCAGGCGCCTGCGCTGCTCGGACCGGTCCTGTACTCGACGGGTCTTGCCACGCCGTTCGTAGCTGCCGGTGCGGCGCAGCTGCGGGCTGATGCGCAGCGGCTCGGCCTCGGCCCACGGGGTGGAGGCGGCCACCGGGTGGGCGGCGCGCCGGTCGAGGGTGTCGGCGTCGACGGTGAGGTGACGTGCCGGATACAGCCCGAACGCGGCGCGCCACAGCCGGTGCCGCGCCCCGTCGTCGGGGGCCTCGGCGAACCAGCGGGCCAGGGTCCGAAAGTCAGCCGAGCGATCCGAGCGCCCGGCCCGCCGCTCGTTCAACTGGCGCACGACCGCCAGCAGTTGCGGGATCGCCCCAAGTGCGCGCCCACGCAGCAGGCGGGCCTGCGACTCTCGGCCGTCCGCCGACACGAACCAGGCAGCCAGCCCCGCCCATCTGCCGACCCACCGCTCATACGCCCGCGCCTCGGCGCTCTCGGCCTCGTCCGGGGCGGCGTCGGCCGCCTCCCGGGCCGCCGCCAGCCGCAACAGCCCACCGACCCGGCCCTGCTCCTCCAACTCCCCGATGAGCAGGGCGATCCGCCCGCCCAGGGTGATCAGGTCCTGGATGAACCGCTCCAGGTACTGGATCAGGCGGTCTTTGTAGGCGAGGAACACCTCGACCTCCACATCGTGCAGGTCGATGGTGCGCTGCAGGGAGCCCATGAACGCCCGCGCGTTCTCCGCCAGTGCCTCGAACCGGCTCGTGAGCGCGGACAGCGCCAGATGCGTCTTGGCCGCGTCCGGCTCGCCCTCCTCCTGCTCGGCGGCGATCACCAGCAGGGCCCGCAGCTGGGTGACGATGTCGTGCAGGGCCACCGCCTGCAGCGCACCGCGCCGCCCCAGCGCCTCGTCATACGCCGACAGCGCCAGCTCGGCGGCCTCGCCGGCTTGTGTGAGCTGGTAGATGAAGCGCTTGCGGTAGAAGTCCTCGACCGCGGTGACCCGGGAGGTGTCCGGATCCGCCCGCAGATTGCCCCACTCCACAAGGCTGTCCAGCGCCTTGACCACCGTGTCCACGTCGGCGGGCCGGTGCTCCGGCGGCAGCACCGCGAACACGTCCTCGGGCCGCAGATGGACCGCGAAGCGCTCCTTGGCGGCCAGGAACGCGCCCATCACCCGGCGGTACAGGGCGGCGTTGGGCACGGTGAGGTGGGCGAAGGGTGCATACCCGGCCCGTGCCGCTCCGGAAGGCGTCGACATCATCGTCCAGTCATTCTCCCCGACGGACACCCAGCTGGGGCAATCATGGCCTGACATTCACGGAGGGTCCCGCCGGGTGTGGGCTACGCGCCGCATGCGCTCAGCTGACCGCATGTCGCGGGGCTGGCGTCGCCGACGCGGCTTTCTCGGCTACATCCACAAGCTCGTCCGGGGCCTGTTCGTCGAGGACCCGGAGCGGTGGCACTCGCCGTACGTCGAGAAGCCGTGGGTCGCCGCTGTCGACGGCTTCGCGATCGGCGGAGGCGCCCGGCTGCTGCTGGTGTTCGACCATGTCCTCGCCGCGTCCGACGCCTACCTCAGCCTCCCGGCCGCCAAGGAAGGGATCATCCCCGGGGTGGCCAACTTCCGCTTCAGCCGGTACGTCGGGCCTCGGCTGTCCCGCCAGGTGATCCTGGAAGGGCGCAGGATCTGGGCCTCGGAGCCACAGGCGCGGCTGCTGGCGGACGAGGTCGTGGACCCGCAGGAGCTGGACGCCGCCGTCGAGCGGAGCCTGGAGCGCCTCGACGGCGAGGCGCTGCTCGCCAACCGACGGATGCTCAACCTCGCAGAGGAGCCCGCCGAGGCGTTTCGCGCGTACATGGCGGAGTTCGCCCTCCAGCAGGCGCTGCGGCTGTACGGGGAGGACGTCATCCACAAGGTCGGCAGGTTCGCGGCGAGGTCGTCGTGACCGAGGACCGTGTGAGCGGCGACGGCGGTACCGACGACCGCGCCCGGGTGCGGTACGAGGGCGCAGGGCCCTGCCGGGTCGTGGGCCACTCGCTGGGTGGTCTCATCGCGCCGGAACTCCTCCTCGCACGGCCCGAACTCGTCACGCGGGCCGTGCTGATGGCCAGCTGCGGACGAGCGGACGCGCTGATCACCGCGATGTCGGCCGCGGACATCGAGCTGGCCGACAGCGGCGTCAAGATCCCTCCCGCCGTGTCCGCGTACCGGCACGCCCTGCAGAACCTCTCACCACGGACGCTCAACGACGAGGACAGACTGCGGGACTGGCTCGGCATCTTCGGGCTCTCCGCACCCGACCCGTCGACGGTCCGCGCGCGACTCGGCCTCGAAGTCGTCCCGAACCGCCTTCCGCACTACCGGCGGATCGCCCGCCCCTGCCTCGTCATCGGCTTCCAGGACGACCTGGCCGTCCGCCCGCACCTGTCGCGCGAACTCGCCGCGGCCATCCCCGGAGCCGCGTACACCGAGATACCCGGCTGCGGTCACTACGGCCTACCTGGAGCGGCCCGACGCTGTGAACAAGGCGGTCATCGGGTTTCTCACCGGGTGAGGAGATGCCCGTGGGCCCGACGAGCGGGGCACGTGACGAGGCCGGCAGCCACGTCACGTGCCCCGCGAAGAAAGGCCGACGCGAGCGTCGGCGCCCTCGTCGCGCGGTGGACGACGTACACGTTCCTGGGCACGGACGTAGTGACCCCGCCCCGGGCGCGAACCCTGCGGGTGTGCGCCCGATCACACAGGTGTCGCCGATAGGGCGCGACTTTGCCGGGGAACCAGGAAATGCCTCTTGACCTGCGGCAACTGAAGGCAGTGCGGCGCACCCTGGTGGGACTCGAACCTGCCGCCAACCACTGGTTCCTGGCAGGAGGCAGTCATGCGAGGCATGCGGGTTCCCGTTCCTGTCGGCGTGGCATCGCCGCCCCGCGTGCCGTGGTTGGGATCAGGGTCCTGAGGGCTGGGACCGCCGTGCGAGGCGGCTTCTGTCAGGCGGAAATGCTTTCGTAAAAGTCCCCATGTCCCTACGGTGACGCCTTGGAGGCGTGAAAATTGAGAGCGGCGGCCGTCCGTCGACGTCGACCGAGCCTTGGGCCGGGAGCCCGCGTGAAAGTCTGATGCCGGAGTCGGCCCGAGGGGCCATGCACTGTTGCCACGAGCACGCCGTTCAGACTCCCGCTCTCCCCTCCCGCTCCCGGGCGGCCGCTGCCTGTCGGTCCCGGCATGAAAGGGGTGGGTATGGAGGCTGCGGAGCTCGAGACGGCCGAGGGCCTGGTGGAGAGGGTCGCCGCGATCGACGTGGCGAAGACGTCGGGCATGGTGTGCATGCGGCTGCCGCACCCGACCCGGGAAGGCCGGCGCGTGCAGGAGGTCTGGAACGTCGCGGCGACCACGAACGCGGTCCTTGAGCTAGGGGACCGCTTGCTGTGTCAGGGCGTGACCCGGGTGGTGATGGAGGCCACCGGGGCGTACTGGAAGGTGTTCTTCTTCCTGCTGGAGGCGCGAGGGCTGGAGTGCTGGCTGGTCAACGCTCGTGACGTGAAGAACGTCCCCGGCCGCCCCAAGACCGACAAGCTGGACGCGATCTGGCTCGCCAAGCTGACCGAGCGCGGGATGCTGCGACCTTCGTTCGTCCCGCCCAAGCCGGTCCGGCAGCTTCGTGATCTGACCCGTACCCGCACCGTCCTGACCGAGGAACGGACCCGGCACAAGCAGCGCGTCGAGAAGCTGCTGGAAGACGCCCAGGTCAAGCTGTCCACCGTGGCCACCGACATCTTCGGGGTGTCCGGGCGGGCCATGATGGAGGCAATGATCGGCGGCCAGCGGGACCCGCGATTCCTGGCCCAGATGGCCAAGGGCAAGATGACCGCGAAGAAGGACGCCCTGACGCAGGCGCTCACGGGGCAGTTCGAGGAGCATCACGCGTTCTTGTGCCGCACGCTGCTGGACACCATCGACCACCTGACCGCCCAGATCGACAGGCTGTCCGCCCGGATCACCAACGCGATCAGGGACTTGCCCGGACCCGACTGCCCCGATGCCGGCGACGACGGTGACAGCAGCAGGCCGGGGCCGGGGCTGGTGAAGCGACTGGACGCCATCCCGGGCGTCGGTCCGGCCACCGCACAGATCCTGCTGGCCGAACTCGGCCCGGACATGCGGGTATTTCCCACCCCGGACCATCTCGCGTCGTGGGCGAGGCTATGCCCACGCACCGTGCAGTCCGGAGCCAAGCAGTCCTTCGGCCGCACCGGCAAGGGCAACCCCTGGCTCAAGGGCGCCCTCGGCGAGGCGGCGATGGCCGCCTCCCGCACCGACACCTTCCTCGGTTCCCGCTACCGGAGAATCGTCAAACGCCGTGGCCACAAGAAGGCCCTGGTCGCCGTCGCCCGATCGATCCTGGTCATCATCTGGCACCTCATCAACAACCCCGAGACCGAGTACCAAGAGCTCGGCTCCGATCACCACCAGCGTCTGATCGACCCGGCCCGGCGCACCCGCGACCTGGTCCGTCAACTGACCGCGCTCGGACACCAAGTCACCCTCGCCCCAGGCCTCTGACTGCCTGACCCGAACCAACCCGAGCGTCCGTCCGGCACCGGCCGGACGCTCCCGCATGCCCTCAGGATCCTGGATTTTCCGTTCAGGGCTCGTCAGGGAGTCGGTCTGCCTGTTGACCGCAGACGAGAACGGTGAGCGTGCGCACTCTTGGGACTCCTGCAATTGCCTGAGGATGCCCGTTCAACTGCTGACTGTGACGCCTGCCTCGGGGCCGCCGATCGCGCTCTGAACCGGTGCGGCCAAGGCCGCCCCACCGCACACAGCAGAACCGGCCCCGCGGCGGGGTGATGCCTCCGGATGAGGAAGATGGCCAGGAACACCTGTGGCATGCTGCCGTTGTTGCGGCCGTTCTCCAGCAACTGGCCGAGACCGACGCCGAGATCGGGTGAGGAGACGATGATCTCGGCGGCCATCAGCGACCGCCAGGAGAACGCCCAGCCCTGCTTCAGGCCCGCCAGATAGCCGGGGAGCGCCCCGGGCATCACGATGTGCCAGGCCTCGCGCAGCCCGGTCGCGCCCAGGGTGCGCCCGGCGCGCAGGAACAGCGGCGGGATCTGGTCGATGCCCGCGACGAGGCCGTTGGCGATGGACGGGACCGCGCCGAGCAGGATCACGGCGTACATCATCGAGTTGTTCAGGCCCAGCCACGGCACGTCGGGCGGCACCCAGGCCACCGACGGCAGCGACTGCAGACCGGACAGGATGGGGCCGATGGCCGCCCGGACGAACTTCACCCGGGCGACCAGCAGTCCGAGCGGCGTACCGATGGCGAGTGCCAGCAGGAAGCCGAGCAGACCGCGTGAGACGGACGTCCAGATGTAGTCGAGGAGCGTTCCCTGGAGCCAGGCCTCGCGTACCTCGCCCCATACCTCGGACGGCGAGGCCAGTTTGTAGTCGGGGGCGACCTCGGCCCATACCAGTAGCTGCCAGACCACCAGCACCAGCGCGATCGCGGTGACAGGTGGCAGTACCTCGCGGATCAGTGTCTCGCGCGCAGCGGCGTACGGCCTTGGGAACGCCCCTGAGCTCAGGGCGAGTTCGACGTTCTTACCCGCGGTCAGCCACGGAACAGCGTGTGCTCCTGGAACATCAGGACGGGTCGGCCGTCCGTGCCGGTCGAGCCGGTGGAGGGCAGGTCGAGTCCGGCGACCAGGTTGAGCAGGGTGGACTTGCCGCAGCCGGAGGCCCCCAGGAGGGTGACAAACTCGCCCGGTGCGACATCGAGCGTGATGTCGTCCAGCACGAGCCGCTGTCCGCCGGGCGTGCCCGGCGCGGAAAAGGACTTCGAGACGTGCTCGATCCGGGCGGCGTACGTCGCCGCCGTGGCGTCCTTGGCCGTCGTGGCCGTCGTCGTGGCCATGGCCGTCATCTTCTGGGGGTCCTTCGGGTGCGGTGGTCGTTACTCGGCGCCGAGGCCGGCGTCGTCGACCTCGTCCTTGCCCTCGGCCTTGAGGACCTTGTTGAGCGGCCTGAGGTTGTAAATGCCCTTCAGGTCGGGCTTCTCCAGGAGGCCGGCCTTGACCGCGTGGTCCGCCTCGGTGTTGAGGGTCGAGGCCAGCGGGTCGTCCAGGAAGGTGATCGACTTCCAAGCCGGGTCGATGACCTCGGCGGGCAGCGCCTTGCCCGACAGCTCCTCAAGAGCCTTGTTGGCGGAGGCCTTGGCCTTGTCCGGGTTGGCGTTGATCCACTCGTTGGTCTTCACCGAGCCGCGCAGCACGGCCTCGACGACGTCCGGGTGCTCCTTGAGGAAGTCCTGCCGCACGATGATGTTCGTGATCACGAACTTCTTGTCCGGCCACAGGTCGGCCTCGTCGAGCAGCACCTTGCCGCCCTCGGCGACCAGCTTGGACGCGGTCGGCTCCGGCACCCACGCGCCGTCGATGGAGCCGGACTTGTAGGCGTCCGGGGTGACCTTGTTGTCCGTACGGACGACGGAGACATCGCCCCCGCCGCTCTCCGCGTCGACCTTCCAGCCCTGCTCCGCGATCCAGTTGAGGAACGCCACGTCCTGGGTATTGCCGAGTTGGGGCGTCGCGATCTTCTTGCCCTTGACGTCGTCCAGGGACTTGATCTTCGCCGGGTTGACCACGAGCTTCACACCACCGGAGGCGGAACCGCCGATGATGCGCAGGTTCTTGCCGCCCGACTTGGTGTAGCCGTTGATCGCCGGGGACGGGCCGATCCAGCCGATGTCGATGGACCGGGCGTTCAGCGCCTCGATCTCGGAGGGGCCGGCGTTGAAGGTCGAGGCCTTGATCGTGGTGCCGCCGAGCTCCTTCTGGAGCAGGCCCTCCTGGACGCCCACCAGGGCGGTGGCGTGCGTGAGGTTGGGGAAGTAGCCGATCTTCACCTCGTCGGCGGAGAGCTTCTTGGCGTCCGCCGCGACCTCGGTCTGCTTGCTGTCGTCAGTGGCGTCGGATCCGTAGCCGCAGGCGGTGAGCAGGAGGGGAAGCGCTGCTATGACGGCGAAGGTGCGCAGGGTGGCGAGCGGTCTTGCGGCAGACACGGAGGTGTCCTCTCAGGGAAAGAGTTGATCAGGGAGGTGAGGAAAGCACGAGGCGGAAGCCCATGGACGTGCGCCGGCACTCCGCGCGAAGGCCCTCGGCGGCTGGAATGCTGCTGTGGGTTCCCGAGCGGCGGTGTGCGGGGATGAGTGGCGCGCGAGTGGCGCTGCCGGCCGAAAGGTGCTCTGCGGACGGTCTCAGACCGGCCGGCAGATGGCACTGGACGTGCGGCCGAGGTCGATGTGGCGGCGCGAGGTCAGCAGGGGAAGTGACAGGTCTGCGCGGTCGAGCGTTCTCATGGCCACCCCACAGATCCCTAGTTTTCCTACCTGGCTGATAGGGATCGTGGCAGAAGGTGGCGCCCACCCCAAGAGGGTGCTCGCATGGTGGACGTAGCCATCTCGCTCTTCGAGATGGCCCAGTGTGTCAGGGGTTGGCCCAGGCGCTCGGGGTCTCGGTCAGCGCGGACACGTCGGCGGGCAGCCGGGCGGCTGCGACGTCGGCGAGTGACACGCCCTCAAGGATCTCGCGCACGTTGGACCGCAGTGCGACCCACAGGGGGAGCAGTGACTCGGCGGGGCCGGTGTAGGACAGGTCCGGCGGGCGGACCCCGCGCACCGAGACCAGGGGTCCGTCCACGACGCGGATGACGTCGGCGATGCTGATGGACTCGGCGGGTTTGGCCAGCCGGTAGCCGCCGTTGCCGCCGCGCTGGCTGAGTACGAGGCCGCCCCGGCGCATGTCGTTCAGGATGCTTTCGAGGAACTTGTGCGGGATGTCCTGGGCGTCGGCGATGGCCTCGGCCTTCAGCGGCGCGTCGTCCCGTGACGCGGCGAGCTGCAGTGCGGCGCGTACCGCGTAGTCGGCCCTGGCTGAGATCCGCATGCGCTCATTATCCCGTAAGACTTCGGTCGGCATCCACTTCGGGCGGGCCGCCGGGCAGGGGGCCGGTGTCCCCTGTCCGGCGGCCGTGGGCCTCGGGCCGAGGCCGGGGTGTAGTGGGAGGCGTCGTCGCCCTCGATGACGTGGCTGAGGGTGCCGTCGACACCGGCCGGGACGTCGCTCGCGACGGTCACCCGGTGCAGCAGGCGCGGGAGGTCGCCGTAGTCGTCGGGGGCGTAGTGCTCGGTGATGCGGTTGTGGAACAGGACGAGGTCGCCCGGCGTCCAGGACACACGCACGATGTCCTCGGGGCGGGTGACGTAGGACTTGAAGATGCGCACAGGTCGCGGGAGTCAGAGGGGGCCGAGGCCCACGATGCTCTGGGCGAGGCCGAGGTGCCCTCGGAGGGCGATGCCGTACGCGTTGGAGAACTCCCTTCCGGACAGCTCCGCGCCCACCTCGGCGGCGAGCAGCGCACCGTCGCCGGTGTTGACGTTGCAGCCCAGCGCGCCGCTGAGGGACGCGCAGCCGCCCGTGGCCAGGACGACCGCCCCGGCGCGCACCCGATACGGCTGCCCGGCCTGGCGCCGGTGCTCCCTGGCCCCGGCGACCGCGCCGGAAGGGAGTCTGTGCCGGGCCCTGGCCGTCAGCGCAGGGACTGCGCGGCGTAGAGGGCGCCGAGGAGGGTGGCCAGGGCTCCGAGCAGGAGGCGCAGTGCGGTCTCGGGCAGGTGAGGTTGCAGATGTGCCCCGAGGTAGCCGCCGATCAGTCCGCCGAGACCGCAGGCGAGGCCGAGGTGCCAGTCAGGGGCGATGTCGCCGGATCCGGTCAGGGCCAGCAGTGCGAAGGTCGCGGCGCCGGCCACGGAGGTGGCGAAAGTGGAGGCGAGGGCGGCCGGTGCCACCCGGGCGACGGGCATGCCCTGGCCGACCAGGATGGGGCCGATGATGGACCCGCCGCCGATCCCGTAGATCCCGCCGATGACCCCGACGACCAGGGCCAGTCCGGTGACGGCCCGGGGAGAGGGTTCGGCGGCCGAGGTCGGCCGGGCGGGCCGGAGGGTCCGCCCGATGAGCCACAGGCCCAGCGGCATCAGGAGAGCGGCGACCAGGAGGCGGAAGGCGGTGGCCCCCGGCACGGCGAAGACCCGTACCACGGCGCCGATGACCACCCCGGGCAGAGTGCCGGTCACCAGGCGGCGCGTCAGCGGGCCGTGCAGCAGGCCCGCGCGGTGGTAGCGCAGCAGGGCGCCGGGCCCGGCCACCACGTTGTACAGCAGATTGGTGGGTGTGACCGCCGGGCTGGGTACGCCGAGTACGCTCAACTGCACCGGCAGCAGGAACACCGCGCCCGAAACCCCCACCGGCGCGGTCGCCACGGCTATCAGCAGGCCGGCGGCCAGCCCGACCAGCCCCGTTGACCATGTCACGGCAGCTCCCTGAATCGAACGTCCGGCCAGTATCGCCGCCGGGGTCCCGCTGCCCGGCGCAGGGTTCGCTGTGCATCCCAGCAGCGAGGGGCCCTGGCATCAGGTCGGCCGGCTCAGGCATGGGGGGCTGCGGAGTAGGTCTGCGGATTCTGTCCCCGCCCTCACCGCCTCCGGTCAGGCGGGCAGGACGAACGGAGGGTGGGCGCCATTGAGGAAGTAGTCCCCGACATCGCGGAGCCGGTGGGCGACGGGCTCGTTCAAGGTGTGGGTTCGGGCATTGCGCCAGAAGCGGTCCAAGCCCAGCCGCGCGGAGGTGGAGCGGGGACCGATGATGTCGAGGGCGCGGGTGGTGCACTCCTGCGCGGCTCTGGAGGCAGCGGCTTCGGCCATGGCCACGAGGGCGGAGACGTCCGCGTACTCGTCATAGGCGAGGTCCTCGCCGAGTGCCAGCGCGCCCTGCACGGCTTCCATCGCTTGATCGGCGAGTGCGGACGCGGACCGGGTGAGGACGGTGAGTTCTCCGTAGGCGGTCAACACCAGTGGGTCGTGGGCAGTGCCGACCGGCCAGGCGGGGTGCGAGGGAGCCTGGCCCGCCCTGCTGTACTCACGGGCTTCGGCGAGCACTCCCTCGGCCATGCCGAGCAGGAGCTGGACGGAGACGAGATGCCCGGCCGGCGATGCCAGGGCGGCCCGGGGCGACAGGAAGTCCTCGTCCGTGTCCGCGGACAGGGGGCCGAGTACGTCGTCAGCAGCGACCGATACGTCGTCGAACTCCACGCTGCCGCCGGCCGCGAGCCGTTGGCCGAAGGTGTCGACGTCACCGTCGATCCGAACACCGCGACGGGTGGGATCCACCGCGATGGCGAGTGGTTCACCTGTGTCCTCCCGCACGGCGCGCACGGCGAGGCGGTCGGCGACCAGGACCCCGGTGGTATAGCTCTGCCGACCATCCAGCACCAGGCCACGGGAGGTCCTGGCCAGCATCAGAGGAGGCTCCTGACGGGCGAAGCCGCCACCCCAACACCACTCTTCAGCCGCGGACCGCTGCTCTGTCCGCGCCGCCAGAATGGGCTCGGCGAAGAACTGGGCGCTCCACGACAGGAAGTAGTGACAGCCGAGCAGTTGACCGATCGAGCCGTCGGCCGCAGCGACCTCCCGGACGACCGCGTAGGCCGTGGGCCAGTCCGCGCCGCCTCCTCCGGACTCGGCCGGCCCCAGAAGCGTCAGCAGTCCCGCCTCGCGCAGCCGGGACACCTCGTCGAACGGAGCCTTGCCTGCCTGCTCCCTGGTCACCGTGTCCGTGGCCAGGTCGTCCGCCGCCTCGCGGGCCACGCGCAGCCAGTGCGCATGGCCGGGCCCGGTCCGGTCCGATGGCGAGGTGGGGGCGGGCGGCGCGGAGGCAAGGCCCATGGAAGTGGTCTCCTCAAGGTCGGCCGCGGAGCGCGGCGTTGGGGCTCTGCTGCTGGTCGGGCACGTACTTGTAGCCCACGCGCCGCACGGTGACGATCCGGTGCCGGTGGGCCTCGCCCAGCTTGCGGCGCAGGCGGGCGATGTGGACATCCACGGTGCGGCCGTCGCCGATGTGGGCGTAGCCCCAGACGGCGGCCACCAGCTGATCGCGCGAATGGACGTGGTGAGGATGCAGAACGAGATGCGCCAGCAGCGCGAACTCCAGGTAGGTCAGGTCGAGTTCATGACCGTCCACCTCGGCGACATGACGTGCGGTATCGATGCGGACGACGTCGTCTCCCGTGCGCCGGACAAGGTTCGAGTCCGCGGCGGCGATCGGTCGGATCTCAGGCCCCTGCCTGTCCTTGACGAAGAGTTCGGCGGGATCGGTGCCCTCGGGGACGAGCACGAGATAGCCGACGAGCGGCGCGGGCGAGTGTCCCTTGGCACCGCTCTGCGCGGTATCGCCCACCAGGCGAAGTCGGCGCGTGTCGGAAAGCGGCTGATCGTTTGGAGTGGCCTGGGCCGGAAGTGCCGTGGTCATGGCGGTTGTCCCTCAGAAGTGTGTCGGGCCGTCAGACGCAGTTGTGTATTCGCCTGATCGCCTGGAAGGGGGAGCGGAGTGGCACGGGCGAACGTGCGAGCCGCGTGCCTTATGCCTGACAGCAGGCGGCGCTGACGACGTGACCAAAGTCGACATGCCGACGACGAACGAGTCGTTGCTGCTTGCGGGACATGTTCATCATGCTGCGCATCCGCGCTGGATACCGTCAAGGTTTCCCTAGTAATTCGATAGGAAAAGTGGGGAAGGTCTCACAGCCTGAGAGCGACCGCGTCGTTCTGGCGGAAGGCCGGGGCGTTGGTGTGTGCGGGGGGAGGGGGCGGGCGAAGGCGGCGACGGCCCGGCTGTTGGTGGGGGCGCCGAGGGCGATGCGGCGGGGATGAGGGCCACCGAAGGCGGGGTCGATGAGGTGGCAGTCAGCAGGGGAGACGGTGTGGTTCCGCCGGCGCCCGGCGGAACACCCGGTCCAGGTAGGCGCTCTGGGCGCGAAGGGGGGCGAAGTCGGTGCCGCTCGGAGTGCGCGGTTCGGCGAGCACGTCAGGGTCGGCGGGCTCGGCGTACGGCGCGTGACGTGCACCCCCGCCGGACAACTGGGAGGCCCACTCGGCGAGGGAAGGGCCCGGCCGTACGGGACCGTCGATCGTGGAAAACTCGTCGGTGAACATGGTGACGTCCTCGGCCATGGAGTTCATCCGCAACAGCGGCGACTGCTCGTGCCGCCGGATCCGGCCGGAACCGGGCGGGTGCGGGTCGACCGGGTGGATGCGCAACTGCCGCCTGCCGTCCCAGAGTTCGGGGGCATTGGACCGCTATGCGCTCCGGCAGGCCGGTGGCGCGCGGTCCCGCGCCGACGAGAACCAGGACGGCCGTGGAGGGGGCGCTGCTCACCGGTCACCGCCGATCGCGGCGGGGGCATCGGCGGCCGTCGCCGTGCTCAGTCGGGTGCGTACGGCAGACAGGCGACCGCCCAGCCGCTGCAGCGGAGTTGGCGGCAGCGCGCGGGAGTTGCCGCGTGCGTAGTACCGCTCGACGTAGTACTGGCCCGCGCTGAGCACGCTGGTGACCGCGATGTACCAGAGCGTGGCGACCATCAGCAGCGGGATGACCTGGTAGGTCTGGTTGTAGATCAGCTGCACCGAGTACAGCAGGTCGTGCACGGCCAGCACGCTGACGATGCTGGTGCCCTTGAGGGTGCCTATCAGCATGTTCCCGGCGGTCGGCACGATGGAGCGCATTGCCTGGGGGACGACGATTCGGCGCAGGGTACGGTGCCTGCTCAGGCCGAGCGCCTGGGCGGCCTCGGTCTGGCCGGAGTCGACGGAGAGGATGCCGCCGCGCACCACCTCGGCGGCGTAGGCCGTCTCGTGCAGGGTCAGTCCGACGACGGCGGTCAGGGTGGGCCCGAGCAGGTTGACCGTCTTGACGGTGACGAACTCCGGGCCGAAAGGGATGCCGAGCCCGAGCGTCGGGTACAGGGCGCCGATGTTGAACCAGAACAGCAGCTGCACCAGCAGCGGGGTGGACCGGAAGATCCACACGTAGCCCCAACTCAGCGTACGCAGCACCGGGTTGCCCGACAGCCGCATCACCGCCAGGACGGTGCCGAGCAGGAAACCGAGCACCATCACCGCACCGGTCAGCCACAGCGTCAGCAGCAGTCCGTCGAGTACGGCGGCGGTGGTGAAGTACCGCCCCACCACGTCCCATTGGAAAGCCTGGTTGCGGACGACGGAGTTGAGCACCATCGCGAAGACCAGCAGTGTGGCGGCAGCGGTCGCCCAGCGGCCGATATGCCGGCGTGGCACGATCCGCGGCAGGTCGGGGTCGGCGGCACCCGCGCGCTCCGGGGGCTTCGTGGCAGGGACGGATGTGACATCGAAAGGCGTGACCATCGGGAGGCTCTCCGGGGGAGGGGATCGCAGGCGTGGATGACCACCCGGTGGCACTCGTAGGGGAACGCAGCGTCACAGGCGCTACGCGGATACGGTGCGGCCGGGGTTCGGCGTCGTCACATTCGCCGCGTCCCTCAACGCGGCCGGAGAGGCCGCCGCGCGGGGCGGAGCCGATCCGCTATCGATCGTATGTGCCCACAGCACGGATGTGTCAACAACGCGTGGGAGGGGCGGCCGAGGTGGTCCGGCATCCGGGCGCTGCTTGACGAACAGCGCGATGGGCTGCTCAATTGGTCGCATGAATGCCCAGCAGCGCTTGGTCTCGCGCGATCACATCGACTTCGGTCGGGTGTGGTCCGCGGCGTGTTGCGCCTGACTCGGCAGCGGGCCGTCTGACCGGCCCTTCCCTCCCTCGGTAACCCCGTCGCGGGCCGATTTGCCTCTTTGCGCGCGCTGCCGCACCGCTGCTTCTCTCGACACCCGGCGTCGTCACGCCTGCACCGACCTGTCCTTCTGACGGTCCGTCACCCACGCCTCCACGCACAGCCGTTTCCGCCATGCCTGCGTGCGGTCGCTTCCGAAAGGCCACTCCCATGCCCGTGGAATTCCTCGGCATCGCCGCCACCAATGACGGCTCAGAAACCACAGCGCGCTCCGGCGCCGCCTTCGACAAGGAGTACACGCTCCGGCTCGCCCGAGCACACGAGGACCACGGCTGGGACCGGGTGCTGTTCGCCTACGGCTCCGGCTCGCCGGACCCCGCACCGGCCGCCGCGTACATCGCGAGCAGGCTGGACCGCCTCCAGATCCTGCTGGCCCACCGGCCCAACGTCTCGTACCCCACCTTCGCCGCCAAGACCTTCGCCACCCTCGACCAGATCAGCGAGGGCCGGCTGACCGTGCACTTCATCACCGGCGGCAACGACCACGAGCAGGGCCGCGAGGGCGACACGCTCACCAAGGACGAGCGCTACGACCGCACCCGGGAGTACATCCGGATCATCAAGAAGATCTGGACCACCCACGAGCACTTCGACCACGAGGGCGAGCACTACCGCTTCCACGACTTCGTCAGCGATGTCTTCCCCGTCCAACAGCCCCGCCCCAACGTTTCGTTCGGCGGCTCGTCCCCTGCCGCGTACGCCGCCGGAGGCGCCGAGGCCGACATCTACTGCCTGTGGGGCGAGCCCCTGGCGAAGACCGCCGAGCAGATCGAGAACGTGAAGGCCGCCGCGAAGGCCGCGGGGCGCACCGACGTCCCCCGTGTCCAGGTCGCGTTCCGCCCGATCATCGCCCCGACCGAGGAGCTGGCCTGGGCGAAGGCCCACCGCACGGTCGGCGCGATCAAGGCCCGCAAGGAGCGCGGCGAGGCGATCACCAAGCGCCACAACGGGCACGCAGAGCCTCAAAACACTGGCTCGCAGCGGCTGCTCGCCATCGCCGAGTCGGGCGAGCGCTATGACCGCGCCCTGTGGACCCCGACCGCCGCCGCGACCGGAGGCGCGGGCAACTCCAACGCCCTGGTCGGCACCCCGGAGACGGTTGCCCAGGCGCTCCTCGACTACTACGACCTCGGCGTCGACATCCTCTCCGCACGCGGCTACGACCTGCTGGGTGACGCCATCGACTTCGGCCGGTACGTGATCCCGATCGTCCGCGAAGAGGTCGCCAAACGCGACGCGGAACGAGTGGCGCGCGGCACGCAGAACCTCGCGGCGGTGGGCGAGTGACTTCCGTAGCCCAACCACCGTCTTCAGCAGAGTTGACGGTCATTCATGTTCCGGTCTCCGACCCGCGCGTGAGACCCCTACTGCGCGAACTCGGCCACGAGTACTCGACGCGCTACGGCAAGGACGCACACGCCGAGATCTCCCGCTATCCCGACGACGAGTTCACCGAGTCGTACGGCGGTCTGCTCCTCCTGCTGCTGGAGCGCGGTGATCCCGTCGCGGGCGGTGCCTTCCGCCGTTACGACGAGGCCACGGCCGAACTGAAGCGGATCTGGACCCACTCCGCCCGCCGCCGCCGCGGCCTCGCCCGCCGCGTGATCGCCGAGCTGGAGCGCGAGGCGAGTGCCCGCGGCTACCGGCGGATCTACCTGACCACCGGGCCCCGCCAGCCGGAGGCCCGCGCTCTGTACCTGGCCACCGGGTACACGCCGCTGTTCGACACCGGGGCCGATCCGGAATCCATCGGCCCGCTGCCGTTCGAGAAGCACCTCCCTGTCACCGCGCACACCGGAAAGGCCACCGACCTGTGAATCTCCCCGGGATCAGAAGCCGCCTGCGCAGCGCCGCCGTCCTCGCGCTGCTGCCGTTGCTGGCGCTGACCGCCTGCGGCTCCGGTGACACCGACGGCACGGCGGCGGTGGGAGCTCAGGCCTCTCCCGCGCCGACCGACGACCCGGTCGCCGCCGTACGCACGGTGGATTCCGTCGCCGCCCTGCTGCCCGCGGACGTGCGCAAGGCGGGCACGCTGCGCGTCGGAAGCTCGATCGGGTTCCCGCCGGGGGCCTACTACCCGAACGGTACGGACAAGGCGCCCGCAGGTCAGGACATCGACCTCGCCGACGCGGTGGCCAAGGTCCTCGGCGTCGAGCTGGAGCGGCAGGACGCGTCCTTCGAGACGATCCTGCCCGCCCTCGGAAGTGGCAAGTACGACTTCGGCACCGGCAACTTCGGGGTCACCACCGAGCGCCTGAAGACCATCGATTTCGTCACCTATGTCAACGACGGCCAGGGCTTCGCGGTGAAGAAGGGCAACACGGCGCTCGGCGACAAGGTCACCGACCTCACGCAACTGTGCGGGCTGACCATCGGTACCGGCGCCGGCACCACCTTCGAGGCGACCCTCACCGCGCAGAAGGGGGTGTGCGCGAAGGCGGGCAAGAAGCCGTACGACGTGAAGGTCTACTCAGAGAACGCGGCGACTCTCACCGCGCTCCAGCAGGGCCGGATCGACGTGATCATGTCGACGATCAACGGCCTGCGGTACCAGGCGGCACAGTCCGCGTCGCAGACCGCCTTCCTCGGTGAGTTCCACCGCCTCGACGTCGGCTTCGCCTTCAAGAAGGGTTCCCCGCTCACCAAGGCCTTCCAGGCCGCCGTCAATGAGCTGATCAAGGACGGCACCTACGCCCGGATCCTCAAGAAGTGGGGCACCTCCGCCTCCGCGATCGAGACGTCGCGGATCAACCCGCCTGAACACACGTAAGAGTCGAGCAGGGACATCACCATGGCATCCACCACCGACGCCGCCCCGCCCGGCGCGGCCTCTTTGGGCACCCGCCCCGAAGCACCACCCGCCCCCGACGATCCGGCCTCTCTCAAGGTCGTCCCCGCCCGCCACTACGCCCGGTGGGCGGCGGCCCTGGCCGTGATCGTGCTGGTCGCCCAGTTCGTGCACGGACTGGCGAACAACCCTGTGTGGGAATGGGGTGTCTTCCGCGACTACGTCCTGTCCGAGACGATCGTGCAGGCGGTGTGGGTGACCCTCCAGCTCACCGCGTACGCCACCGTGCTGGGCTTCCTCCTCGGCACCGTGCTGGCCTTCATGCGGCTGTCGCGCAGCCCGGTGCTGCAGACCGTCGCCTGGACCTACATCTGGATCTTCCGGTCGATCCCGATGATCGTCCAGCTGGTGTTCTGGTTCAACCTCAGCGCGCTGTACGAGAGGTTGGGCTTCGGCATCCCCTTCGGCCCGGTGTTCTGGTCCGTCGACAGCAACAGCGTCATCGGCACCATGGGTGCCGCGATCATCGGGCTGACGCTGCATCAGGCCGCCTACGCCGCCGAGATCGTCCGGGGCGGCGTCATCTCGGTCGACCACGGGCAACTGGAGGCAGCCGCCGCCCTGGGCATCCCTCGGCTGCGGCAGATCCGCCGGATCGTGCTGCCGCAGGCCATGCGCGCCATCCTGCCCACGGCCGGCAACGAGATCATCGGCCTGCTGAAGGGCACCTCGGTGGTCTACGTGATGTCCATCGGCGAGCTCTTCTACCAGGTGCAGGTCATCTACGGCCGCACCGGCCGCGTGATCCCGCTGCTGCTGGTCGCCACCGCCTGGTACGTCGTCCTCACCTCCCTGCTGTCGGTCGCCCAGTACTACGTGGAGCGCCGCTACGCCCGGGGCGCCAACCGCACCCCGCCGCCCACCCCGTTCCAGCGCGCCCGGCGCTTCGTGCGCACCCTGCGCGCGGCCGCGGCCCAGCGCAACCAGCCCGTCGTACCCCTGAAGACCACTGGACCCCTGGGAGACAGCCGATGAGTCAGGTGATGGTGGACGTGCACGGCGTCCACAAGAGCTTCGGCCCGCTGGAGGTGCTGCGCGGCGTCGACCTGAGGGTGCGCGCCGGCGAGGTCACCGTGATCCTCGGCCCGTCCGGCTCCGGCAAGTCCACGCTGCTGCGCACCATCAACCACCTGGAGAAGGTCAATCGCGGCTGGATCAGCATCGACGGCGAGCTCATCGGCTACCGCCGCGCCGGGGGCAAGCTGCACGAGCTCAAGGAGAAGGACGTTCTGAAGCAGCGCACCCATATCGGGTTCGTCTTCCAGAACTTCAACCTCTTTCCGCATTTGACCGTGCTGGAGAACCTGATCGAGGCGCCTGTCTCCGCGCTGCGTCGGCCGCGCAAGGAGGCGGAGGAGACCGCCCGCCGGCTCCTCGACCGGGTCGGCCTCACCGACAAGGCCGACGCCTACCCGCGCCAGCTCTCCGGCGGACAGCAGCAGCGGGTGGCCATCGCCCGCGCGCTCGCCCTCGAACCGAAGGTGCTGCTCTTCGACGAGCCCACCTCCGCGCTGGACCCGGAGCTGGTCGGTGAAGTCCTCGACGTCATCAAGGACTTGGCCGGCACCGGCACCACCATGATCGTCGTGACCCACGAGATCGGCTTCGCCCGTGAGGTCGCCGACACCGTGGTGTTCATGGACGGCGGAGTCGTCGTCGAGCAGGGGCCGCCCGCGGCCGTCCTGGACGACCCGCACCACGAGCGCACCCGCGCTTTCCTCTCCAAGGTCCTCTGACCGCCCCTCACCCGTTTCACACAAGGAGAACGACCGTGTCCACCACCCTCGCCCGCCGTACCACCGCAGCCGCGCTCGGACTCGCCACCGCCCTTGTCCTCGCCGCCTGCAGCAACCCCACCGACGGCGGCACCACCGAGGTCGCGGACACGTCGGGCGCCAAGACGAAGATCAACATCAGCGCCGACCAGAACCGCATCACCACCGGCAAGGTCGACTCCATAGCCGCCGAGGTCCCGGAGAAGATTCGCAAGAGAGGCACCCTGGAGCTGGTCGCCTCGTCCGGCTCCGCCGCGCCGCTGACCTTCCACGCCACCGACAACAAGACCGTCATCGGCGTTGAGCCCGACATCGCCTACCTGGTCGCAAACGTCCTCGGCCTCAAGCCGCACATCAACACCGTCTCCTGGGAGAACATCTTCGTCGGCCTCGACAGCGCCAAGTACGACGCCGGCCTCAGCAACATCACGGTCACCGAGGAACGCAAGGAGAAGTACGACTTCGCCACCTACCGCGAGGACAACCTGGGCTTCGAGGCGAAGAAGGGCAGCGGCCTGAAGATCACCGGACCCGAGGACGTGGCGGGCAGGACGGTCGCCGTGGGCAGCGGCACCAACCAGGAGAAACTGCTCATCGAGTGGAGCAAGGAGAACGAGAAGGCCGGCCGAAAGCCGGTGAACATCAAGTACTACCAGAACGACAGCGACACCTACCTCGCCCTCCAGTCCGGCCGCATCGACCTCTACCTCGGCCCCAACCCCACCGCCGCCTACCACGCGGCCACCACCGGCAAGACCGAGGTCGTCGGGACCTACTCCGGCGCCGGTGCCACCCTCCAGGGCCTCATCGCCGCAACGACCAAGAAGGACAGCGGCCTGGTCAAGCCGCTCGCCGACGCCCTCAACCACATCATCGACAACGGGACGTACGCGAAGGTGCTGGGGCGCTGGGGCCTGTCCGACGAGGCCGTGACCAAGTCGGAGATCAACCCGCCCGGCCTGCCCAAGACCAACAAGTAGCCGGTCCAGGGCGCGGAGACGCACGGCCTCCGCGCCCTCATCTGCCCCGTGCGAGGCGCGACCGCCCCGGCCCGTCTTCGCATCCGGAGCACGCGCGTCCTGGACAACGCTGTCTGGGCCGCACTGGCCAACCCACACGCCCGCTTGCTTTGCCGAGCGAAGCGAGATGGGGGCACTCCGAAGGCTGGGGGAGGCTACGGGTGCCCGGCGGACGGAGACCAGCGCCGTCTGCACCGACCCGGCGCACCGTGGCCGTGGCCTGGCGACCCGACTCGTACGTGCCGTCGCGGCGGGTGTCCGCGACCGTGGTGACACCCTTTCCTGCACGCCACCGCGACCAACCGAGGGCGATTCGGCTGTACGAGTCGATCGCCTTCACTCTGCGCCGCCGGACGACGATCCCTCTCCTGCGGGTCCGCAGCATCCGCACCGCCGAAGGCGCCATCGCGTTCCCGACACCCGAGGAGGCGCGCGCCCACGCGTGGAGCGACGCGGACCGCGTCCTCGTACAGGACCGCGTCGACACCCAGTTCGTCGGCTCACCGGCCCGGGTGGCCGACCAGCTGGAACAGCTCCAAGAGGCCACCGGTGCGGACGAGTTGCTCATCACGACGATCACTCACGACCACGCCGACCGGGTCCGGTCGTACGAACTGCTCGCGGAGGAATGGCGCCGCCGCGGGTGACTCCTTCGAGGCCGCGCGCCGCGCAGCCGCCACGTCTCGGTCAGCGCGGTTCGAGGCCACGGAGGAGCACAGCCAGTGACTGCTGCGGGCTCTGTCCCGCGGTGTCGACGACGACGCGCTCGCGGTCCCACGGCTCGTACTCCCGATCGACGACCTGCTGCCAGTCCGGCAGGGGCAGATCCGGAATGTCGACCGACCGCGAGGTCACGCGGCGCCGGTGCTCCGCCGGATCGGAGCACATCACTTCCACCTCGACGACCGGCACACCCGCACCGAGGGCCGTGGCACGCCAGGCGGCACGCGTCACGCTCAGCGGATTGACGGATTCCGCGATCACGGTCAGCCCCTGCCCCAGATGCTCCTCGGCCAAGGCGTAACCGACGGCGTACCCCACGGGACCGACCGGGTGCCGGGCCGTCCCGGAACGGACGATCGCCTGCTCGATGGTGTCGACCCGCAGGTGGACCGCACCGATCCGGGCCGCCAGGAGACGGGCGAGCGTGGTCTTCCCGGCACCGGGCAGGCCGCCCATGACGATGAGCACGGGATCATTCCTCCGTCACCTGCCGCGGGAGGTGCTTGCCGCCCCGGCGAACGATTTGCGTGGCCGTCATATCAATACGCCAGGCCGGTGTCCTGCGCCGACCGCGTGCTGCTCGCACCGAACTCGCCTCCGGGCCGGCCCGGTGCTCGGCAGCGCCCGCCCACCGGTCGTCCGGTACTGCGACGGTGACACCTCGCCGGGGCGCGGTACCGTCCGTTACGAGGCCGCCACGAGCTTGTCATACGCAGACAGGAATGCCCGTCGCGCGCATGCCGGTTGCCCTGTGTATGACCATCGGAGTGACGCTCTACTCGACCGCTTACCAGCACCGGATCGACACGACGGTGCAGCTCGCGAGGGAGGCCCACGAGGCTGGACTGCGTTCCGCGTGGTTCGGGCAGACCTTCTCGTACGACTCTCCGTCACTTGCCGCGATCGTCGGCCGCGAGGTGCCCGGGCTGCATGTCGGGACCGCCGCGATCCCCGTCTTCGGCCGCCATCCGCTGCTGGTCTCCAGTCAGGCCCAGACGGCCCAGGCCGCGACCGGCGGCCGTTACCACCTCGGGCTCGCGCTCGGCACCAAGAACCTGACCGAGACCGGCTTCGGCATCCCGTACGAGCGCCCCATCGCCCGGCTCCGGGAGTTCCTCACCGCCCTGCGCCAGCTGGTGGAGACGGGCAGCGCCGACTTCCACGGCGAGCTGCTGACAGCCACCACACCGCTGCCGGCGGCGGTGCCGGGCGCCGAGCCGCCGGTGCCGATCCTGGTTGCCGCCATGGCGCCGCAGGCGCTGCGCGTCTCCGGCGAACTCGCGGACGGAATCCTTCCGTTGCTGGCCGGGCCGCGTGCCCTGGCCGAGCACATCGTCCCGGCCGTCACCGCCGCGGCACAGTCGGCGGGCCGGCCGGCGCCGCGCATCGTGGCGTTCGTCCCCGGCGTGGTCACCGCGGACGCCGAGGCCGTGCGGGAGACCGCGACCGAGAAGCTCGCGTTCTACGAGCAGTTCCCTTCCTACCAGCGCGTCATCGGGCTCTCCGGCGGCACCCGGGCCGCCGATCTGGCCGTGATCGGCGACGAGGAGACCGTCGCCGCCGAGGTGCGGCGTTACCGCGAGGCCGGGGCGACGGAGGTGGTGTTCACCGCGACCGACCTGGGAGGTGAGGCGGACCGGCGCCGCACCTGGAAGCTGCTCGGGGAGCTGGCGAACAGCTGAGGCACAGGACCTCCATCACGAAGCGGCCCGGTACGCACGGGCGTTGCGCACGAACAGCTCGTGCAGATCGCGGACGGCCTTGGGGACGGAACCGGAATGCCGGCGCTGCAGGACCAGCAGTACCTCGGTTCCGTCCTCCGCGAGCGGCCGCACGGTGATCGTGCCTCGCCGTTCCAGCGGGTCGCCGACCACGCTGAAGTCCGGCAGCACCGTGGCGCCCAGTCCCTCGGCGACCATCAGCTTGCCCATCTCCGCGCCATCGGTGGAGTACGAGAAGACCGGTGTCCGGCCGCGGAGCAGACGGTGCAGGAAACGATGCATGACATAGCCGGACCGCATGACGACCAGCGGCTCGGCCAGGAGGCTGTCCGTGTCCACCGCATCCAGGGCCGCCAGCGGACTGTCAGGGCGCACGCACACCACGGGGCGGCCGCGCAGGAGCTCGGTGGTCTCGAAGCCGGGCGGCATGTCGTCGCCCCGGAGGTAGTTCACCAGCCCCAGGTCGAACGCGCCCTCCAGCAGCCCACGGTGGATCTCGCTCTGTTGCACGCCCACCAACTCGACCTGCGTGACCGGGTGTGCGGCCCGGAACTCACGCACGGTCGGGATGACCAGCGGGACAGTGGCCGTGTTGACCGTGCCGAGCCGGACCATGCGGCTGACGCGGTGCTGGTCGTCGGCCGCGCCGCGCAGCCGGTCGACAGCGTCCAGCACACTCATGATGTGCGGCAGCAGCTCCCGGCCCTCGTCGCTGATCTTCGCCCCGGACCGCTTGCGCTCCAGCAGATCCACGCCCAGCTCGCGCTCCAGATTGCGGACGGTCTCGCTGAGCGCGGGCTGGGACAGATGCAGTTCCTCCGCGGCGCGCCGTAGCGAACCGAACCGGGTGACGGCGGCGATGTATTCCAGCTGTTCGATGCGCACGACAGGAGACTGGCGCCCGTCCCGTGGCGAGTTCAAGGGAAACCCTGTCACAACCTCATGAATACCGACTCTCAGGATGTGGAATCACGGCCAGGAATTCTTGACCGGCAGGACTCTCCACTGGTTCTATCGGTGACATGAAGCGACAGGACCTCACGCGTCGACGCCACGTCGACCTCGCGCGTGTCTCCAGCTCCTGCTGTCGCTGTCGGGCCTGAGCGCACCAGCTGAGCCTCCGAGGGAAACCCTCACACTCGCTCCGTCTGCGATCTCCTTCTGTGAATTCCGATCCCGGTCGATTTCTGTCGCGATGACGACTTTCCCGGGAACGCCGCTCCAGCGTGCCTGAATTCCCCAGGAGCTCATTCGTCCTGCCCGCAGCAGCATTCTCCCGCCTGGAGTTTCCATGCCCGCATCTCCTGGACCCGATCCCGTCCGATTCGCCTACTGGGTGCCGAACGTCAGCGGCGGCCTGGTCACCAGCACCATCGAGCAGCGCACCGACTGGGGCTACGACTACAACCGCGAACTCGCCGTCCTCGCCGAGAACAACGGCTTCGACTACGCCCTCAGCCAGGTCCGCTACATGGCCAGCTACGGCGCCGAGTTCCAGCACGAGTCGACCAGCTTCAGCCTCGCCCTGCTGCTCGCCACCCAGCGGCTCAAGGTCATCGCCGCCGTCCACCCAGGCCTGTGGCACCCCGGCGTCCTCGCCAAACTCGGCGCCACCGCCGACCACTTGTCGAACGGCCGCTTCGCCGTCAACGTCGTCAGCGGCTGGTTCAAGGGCGAGTTCACCGCCCTCGGCGAGCCCTGGCTGGAGCACGACGAGCGCTACCGGCGCTCGGAGGAGTTCATCAGCGCCCTGCGCAAAATCTGGACCGAGGACCACACCGAACTCGCCGGTGACTTCTACCGGTTGCGCGACTTCTCCCTCAAGCCCAAGCCGCTGAACACCCCCGAGCGCCCGCACCCGGAGATCTTCCAGGGCGGCAACTCCACCGCCGCCCGAGCCATGGCGGGCCGCGTCTCCGACTGGTACTTCAGCAACGGCAAGGACTTCGACGGCGTCACCGAGCAGATCAACGACGTCCGCGCCTCGGCCGCCCGAGTGGGCCGTGCGGCACCGAAGTTCGGCCTCAACGGTTTCCTCATCGCCCGTGACACCGAGGCCGAGGCCCGCGACACGCTCCGCGAGATCGTCGCCAAGGCCAACACCGAGGCGGTCCACGGCTTCCGCGGCGCCGTCCAGCAGGCCGGCCCGTCCACCGCCGACGGCAAGGGCATGTGGCAGGACTCCAGCTTCGAGGACCTGGTCCAGTACAACGACGGCTTCCGTACGGGCCTGATCGGCACGCCCGAGCAGATCGCCGAGCGGATCGTCGCCTACAAGCGGCTCGGCGTCGACCTCGTCCTTCTCGGCTTCCTGCACTACCTGGAGGAGGTCGAGTACTTCGGCAAGCGCGTGCTCCCTCTCGTGCGCGAACTGGAGGCACAGGAAGCCGAGTCGGAGCCCGTCGCCGCCGCCCGCGCCTGACCGCACCCGCACCCGTACCCAAGACGAAGGGACTTCACCATGAGCACCGCCGCACCGGCCGACTGGAAGACCGCCCCCGCCCCGCGGACCGCCCAGGACTGGATCGCCCGCGCCGCAGAGGTCGCCGCCGTCCTCGCCACCGACGCCGCCGCCCGCGACAAGGCCGCGGCCACCCCGTACGCCGAGGTCCAGCTGCTGAAGGACTCCGGCCTGGTCACCCTCCTCGGCCCCGTCGAGCACGGGGGCGCGGGCCAGGACTGGCCCACCGCCTACCGCGTCGTCCGCGAGGTCGCCAAGGCCGACGGCTCCATCGGCCAGCTGCTCGGCTACCACTATCTGTGGAACTGGGCCGCCCGTCTGGTCGCCACCCGCGAACAGTGGGAGCACGTGGAGGCCGAGGCCGCCCGCAATCAGTGGTTCTTCGGCGGCGCGGTCAATCCGCGCGACGAGGACGTGACGGTGAAGGACGAGGGCGACACCCTCACCTTCACCGGACGCAAGTCCTTCTCCACCGGCAGCAAGGTCTCCGACGTCACCGTCCTCGAAGGCGTCCTGGAGGGCACCGACGACCACGTCTTCGCCATCGTCCCGTCCGACAGCGAGGGCCTGACCTTCCACGACGACTGGGACAACATCGGCCAGCGCCTGACCGAGAGCGGCGGCGTCACCATCGACGCCGTACGCGTCCCCTGGTCGGCCGCGGCGGGCTACGTGGACAAGCAGTTCCAGCCGCGCATCTACAACACCCTGAACGTGCCTACCATCCAGCTCGTCTTCGTCAACTTCTACCTCGGCATCGCCGCCGGCGCCCTGGAGACCGCCGTCACCTACACCCGGACCAAGTCCCGCGCCTGGCTGCACGGCGGTCAGGAGCACGCCGTGGACGAGCCGTACGTCATCGACACCTACGGCGACCTCACCGCCAAGCTGTGGGCCGCCGAAGCGCTGGCCGACGCCGTGGCCGTCGAGGGCCAGAAACTGCACGACGCCCCGGACGCGGTCACCGAGCAGGCCCGCGGCGAGTTCGAGGTGCGGGTGGCCGCGGTGAAGGCCCGCGCCACCGACGTGGCCCTGGAGGTCACCAACCGGATCTTCGAGGTGACCGGCGCCCGCGCCACCGCCTCCGCCGAGGGCCTCGACCGTTTCTGGCGCAACGTCCGCACCCACACGCTCCACGACCCGGTGGCCTACAAGCGCCGCGAGATCGGCCGCCACGTCCTCACCGGCGAACTGCCGCAGCCGACCTGGTACTCCTGAAAGGTCCTCCGATGGCCACCATCCTGTCCGTCTCCGGGAGCCCCTCCGCCACCTCCCGCACCGCCCGGCTGCTGCGCCATCTGGACGACCGGCTCAGGGCCCAGGGGCACGACGTGATCCCGTTCGACGTCCGCACCCTCCCGCCCGCCGACTTCCGGCATACGGCGATCGTCGAGGCCACCGCCTTGTTCGAACGCGCGGACGGCATCATGATCGGCACGCCCGTCTACAAGGCCGCCTACTCCGGCCTGCTCAAGGCCCTGCTCGACCTGCTCCCGCAGTACGCGCTCGCGGGCAAGACCGTCCTCCCGCTGGCCACCGGCGGCACCACCGCCCACGTCCTGGCCATCGACTACGCCCTGCGCCCCGTACTGAACTCCATGGGCCCCGCCCACATCACGCCGGGCTGGTTCACCCTCGGCAAGGACATCACCGAGGACGACGACGGCACCCTGACCGTTGCGCCCGGCGCTGCCGGGGTCCTGGCCCAGGTCACCGACCAGTTCTCGCTCGCCCTCGGGGGCCGCCCGACCCTTCGCCGGCGCCGGGAGCCCGCGATGACCCACGTGATCGCCGACGACGCCGAACGCATCCTGCCGCGCGCCGAACTCGACGAGCTGTCGGCCTCCGGGCTGCTGGGCATCACCGTGCCCCGCTCGCACGGCGGCGCAGAGGTGAGCGCCCGCACCCTCGGCGAGGTCGTCCGGCTGCGGTCTGCCGCCGACGCCGGCATCGGCCAGATCCCGCAGCACCACTTCTTCTTCGTCATGCGGGTCTTCGAACGCTTTCGCAAGAGGCGGGCCATCGATCTGATGCGCGTCGCCACCGCGGTGTGTAGCTGAGCGCCGCCGCGCTGCGTGCGCGCGGCCTGTTCCGCATCGCCTCACTGCCCTCACCCAATCCGAAGGAGAACGTGTGAGTCCGCTCAGAACCCGCCCCGCCCTCGTCGCCCTGGGCGCGACGGCGCTGCTGACCGCGTCCGTCACGGTTCCGCAGGCCGCCGCAGCCGACCGTACCTCCACGACGCTCGCCTGGTACGACGCCACGGCCGAGACCGTCGCGGCCGCCGGGGCCTCGACCCAGATCACCAACAACCGCACCTGGGCCATCAGTTGGCTCGCGGCCGCTCGGGCCACCCGTAGCGTACCGGCGGGCGTGGCACACGGCCCATACCAGGCGGCGGCGCTCGCCGCGGCCGTACACCGCGCACTGGTGACGCTCGTACCGAGCCGTACCGAACAACTCGACGCGACGTACAAGGAGACCCTCGACGCGATTCCCGACGGCCCGGCGCAGGAGCGCGGCGTCGCGGCGGGGGAGCGGCAGGCGGACCTCGTCCTCCAATCGAGGGAGGGTGACGGGCTCGACCCCGCCTCCGTCAACGCGCCCTATCCCGTACGACCGGCTGCGCCCGGCGTGTGGCAGCCGACACCACCCGCCTACGCCCCCGCGGCGCAGTACGGCAACCGCCTCGCCAAGCCGTTCGTGCTCGCGACGCAGAGCCAGTTCCGGCTCGGCCCGCCACCCGCGCTGGACTCCGCGCGCTACGCCGCCGACCTCGCGGAGGTGCGGGCGTACGGCGCCGTCGACAGCCAGGCACGCAGCACCCACCAGACCGAGACGGCCACCTTCTGGCTCGGCTCCTCCCTCACCCTCTACGCCGAGCCGCTGCGCGTGGCGCTTTCGCGCACGGACCGGGGAATCGCCGGGCAGGCGCGGCTGGTCGCGCTGTTCCACGTGGCGCTGGTGGACACGCAGATCGCGACCTCCGACACCAAGTACGCCTACGAACGCTGGCGTCCCGTGACGGCGATCCGCACCGGCGCCATCGACCCCGACGCGGACTGGACACCGCTGCACGCCACCCCCGCGCATCCGGACTACCCGAGCGGCCACAACACCTACTCGGGTGCCGCTCAGACCGTGCTGTCGGCGCTCGTGGGGCCGCGTACCGCCCCGTTCGACCTGACCAGCCCCACCGCGCCCGGGGTGACCAGGACGTACACCACGTGGAAGCAGCTCTCGGACGAGAACGTGGACGCCCGGGTCTTCTCCGGTATCCACACCCGGTCGGCCGACGAGGCGGGGATCACGCTCGGCACGGACGTGGCGCGGTACGTCCTGCGGAACGCGGGACGTCTCCTGGCCTCACGGTAGGACCGGCGTCACGGTAGGACGCGGTCACAGCGCCCGCGCCGCATAGGCCCTGACGTCCGCGTCCGAGTCCGTCGTCGCGGCGGCCAGGGCCGCTCGGGCGTCCTCGGTGGCACGGTGGCGGGTCAGGGCCAGTACGGCGGCCTTGCGGACGTCGGCGTTGGGGTCGGCGACGGCCTTGGCGAGTGCGGGGACGGCGAAGTCGGGATCCGTGGCGGACAGGGCGGTGGCGGCGCCGGCGCGCACCTGCCAGGCCGGGTCGGCCAGGGCCGCCTCGGCGCGGGCGGCCAGGGCCGGCGGGCAGCCCGTAGTCCCCAGCGCCTCGTAGGCGGCCCCACGGACCAGGGCGTCGGGATCGTCCACGAGCTCCGCGAGGGCCGAGTGCGTCATCGCCGAGTCCGGGCCCGCGGTGGCCAGGGCCTTGGCGATGGTGACGCGGACCTCGCGTGACGGATCGACGGCAGCCGCGCGCGCCAGCTCTCCGGCGGCGTCGACCGACATGAGAGCTCGCACAGCCGCGATGCGGACGGCGATGTCGGAGTCCGACAGCGAGTCCGTGAACAGCTCGACGTCACCCAGGCGCAGGGCGCGCAGGACATCCAGTGCGGTGGCACGGACAACGGGGTCGGTCTCGGTCAGGGCAGCGGCGAGGGCGTCGCGCAGGGCCGGTTCGGGGGGCAGTGTCTCGACGAGTTCCCGTAGTGAGGCGGCCGCGGCGGCGCGGACGCCGGCGTCGGTGTCCGCCAGCGCGGCGGCCAGTGCCGGTCCGGTGCCCGGCGGCACGGTCTCCGTCAGGACCGTGACGGCCGTACGGCGCACGGTGGGCTCGGGGTCGGTCAAGTAGGGGGTGAGAGCGGACAGTTCGGGCTCCTCCTCCGTGAGGGAGAGGAGGCCGAGCAGGCGAGGTGTGGCCGGCGTTTCCGCCCCGGCAGCGGCGTGGGCGGTTGTGCCGGTCGCGGTGGGCTCCTGCAGCAACGCCACCGGCGCCGCTTCCCGGGCCCCCGCCGTCGCCACCTGTTCCGGGTGGACCTCGCCGAGGTGACGGGAGGGGCCGCCGGCCGGGGTGAAACCGTCGACCGGGACCAGGAAGGGAGCCACGGGACGAGCCGTGAACTCCATCGCGCCAGTGGGGGACTTGCGCAGATCGAGGTGGTGGAACCAGGACGCGTCGTCACGCTGCGGGTGGTCGAGGCGGTCGTGGTAGAGGCCCCAGCGGGACTCCGTGCGGGCCAGGGAGGCGCGCGCGGCCATCTCCGCGCAGTCGCGGATGAAGGTGACCTCGGCGCAGCGCATCAGCTCGTGGGGGGTGTGGGCTCCCATCTCGGCGATGTCGGCGCGCATCCGCTCGAACGCCTCCAGGGCCAGCGACAGCCGGGCGCCGGACTTGGGCGGGGCCACGTAGTCGTTCACGAAGCGGCGCAGCTTGTACTCGACCTGGGTCTGCGGCGGGCCGTCAGGGTTGCGCAGCGGGCGGTAGACCAGTTCGTGCGCCTCGCGGAGCTGGTCCAGGGGCAACTCTCCTTCGTATGGCGTGTACTGGGCCGCGTCCGCGCCCGCGAGGTCCCCGAAGACGAACGCGCCGATCATGTAGTTGTGCGGCACGCAGGCCAGGTCGCCGGCGGCGTACAGCCGGGGAACGGTCGTGCGAGCATGGTCGTCGACCCGTACCCCCGAGGCCGAATGGCCACCGCACAGCCCGATTTCGGAGATGTGCATCTCGACGTCATGGGTGCGGTAGTCGTGGCCGCGGCCGGAATGGAAGGTGCCGCGGGTCGGGCGCTCCGTCGAGTGCAGGATCGACTCCAGCGCCGAGACCGACTCCTCCGGGAGGTGGCTCAGCTTCAGGTACACCGGGCCCCGGTCGCTGGCCACCTCCGCCGCGAACTCGGCCATCATCTGCCCCGACCAGTAGTCGGAGTCGACGAAGCGTTCGCCGTGCCGGTTGACCTGGTAGCCGCCGAAGGGGTTGGCGACGTAGGCGCAGGCGGGGCCGTTGTAGTCCTTGATCAGCGGGTTGATCTGGAAGCACTCGATGCCGGTGAGTTCGGCACCCGCGTGGTAGGCCATGGCGTAGCCGTCGCCCGCGTTGGTCGGGTTCTCGTAGGTGCCGTACAGGTAGCCGGAGGCGGGCAGGCCGAGGCGGCCGCAGGCGCCGGTCGCGAGGATCACCGCGCCCGCGCGGACGGTGACGAACCGCCCTGTGCGGGTGTTGAAGCCCGCCGCCCCGACGGCCCGCCCCCCGGCGGTCAGCACGCGCACCGGCATCACCCGGTTCTCGATCCGTATCCGCTCCCGCATCTCACGTCGCCGCAGTTGCCGGTACAGGACCTTCTTGACGTCCTTGCCCTCCGGCATCGGCAGCACGTAGGAGCCGGAGCGGTGGACCTGGCGGACCGCGTATTCGCCGTGCTCGTCCTTCTCGAACTTCACGCCGTACGACTCCAGGCGCTGCACCATGGCGAAGCCACGGGTGGCGGTCTGGCGGACGGTGGACTGGTCGACGATGCCGTCGTTGGCGCGGGTGATCTCGGCGACGTAGTCGTCGGGCTCGGCGCGGCCGGGGATGACGGCGTTGTTGACGCCGTCCATGCCCATGGCGAGCGCGCCGGAGTGGCGGACGTGAGCCTTTTCCAGCAGCAGGACGTCCGCGCCGTGCTCGGCGGCGGTCAGGGCGGCCATGGTGCCGGCGGTGCCGCCGCCGATGACGAGGACGTCGCAGGTCAGTTCCTCGGCGTCGCTGAGGGCGGGGGTGGGGAGGGTTTCCGAAGGGGTGTGCACGGGGGTGGTCACCGGGGGGCCTTTCAGGTACCGAGCGAGGTGAGGATGTCGCGACGCAGCGCCACACGGGCCGGGTCGTCGTGCGCCGAGCGCTCGCGCGGGCGCGGCACGTCGCGTACGGCGATCAGCCGGCCGGAGCCGAGGAGGGCCACGCGGTCGCCGAGGAACAGGGCCTCGTCGACGTCGTGGGTGACGAAGACGACCGTCGCGCCCGTGCCGTGCAGCACCTCCACCAGCAGGTCCTGCATGCCTGCGCGGGTCTGGGCGTCGAGCGCGCCGAACGGTTCGTCCATGAGGACGGCGCGCGGGCGTCCGGCGAGGGCGCGGGCCAGCTGGGCGCGCTGGCGCTGCCCGCCGGAGACACGGTGCGGCAACTGCCGTGCCTGGTCGGCGAGTCCGACCCGCTCCAGCCAGGCTTCGGCCTGTTCCCCGCGCTGGGCGCGCGGCACGCCTTGGATGGCGAGGGGCAGTTCGACGTTGGCGCGCAGGGTGCGCCAGGGCAGCAGGGCGTCCTCCTGGAAGACCAGTGCCCGGTCCGCGCCCGGACCGGGCACCGGCCGACCGTCCTGTTCCACCGCCCCGTCCAGCGTGGGCAGCAGCCCGGCGAAGGTGCGCAGCAGGGTCGACTTGCCGCAGCCGGAGGGGCCGACGACGGTCAGGATCTCGCCGGCGGCGACGTCCAGGTCGACCTCGGCCACGGCCGGGGCGCCCGGCCGGCCGAGCGTGGCGCCGCGGAGGGTGAGGCGCGTGCCGCGCGGGGCCGCCGACGCGGTCCTCGCCTCGGGCGGCCTGGTCTCAGACGAGGTGCTCATCGCGTGCCTCCTCGGCCTTGGTGGGTTCGACGGTGGACGCCAGGGTTCGTGCGGGCCGGGGCCGGGCGCCGGGGACGTACGACGTGCGCGGCAGCCAGTGGGTCAGGCGGCGGCCGACCAGCTCGACGGCGGTGGAGGTGAGCCAGCCGAGCAGGCCGATGGTGACCATGCCGACGAAGACGCCCGGGTAGTTGACGATCGTGTAGTCCTGCCAGGTGCGGTAGCCGACGCCGTGCTGGCCGGAGATCATCTCCGCGGAGATCACGCAGATCCACGAGACGCCGATGCCGACGGACAGGCCGCCGAAGATGCCGGGCAAGGCACCCGGCAGGACGACCGAGCCGAGGATCCTCCACCGGCCGCCGCCCATGGTGAGAACTGCCTCCTCCCACATGGGAGTCAGTGCTCGGACCGCGTGCCGGGTGGAGACCAGGACCGGGAAGTAGGCGGCGGTGAAGGTGATGAAGACGATGCCCTGTTCGTTGGAGGGGAACAGGAGGATCGCGACGGGGACCATGGCGATGGCCGGGATGGGCCGCACGACCTCGAGGACCGGCCCGAGCAGGTCCTCGGCGAGCCGCGAGCGTGCCACGAGTACGCCGGTGGCCACGCCCAGGACGGCGGCGAGCAGGAAGCCGGTCACGATCCGGGTGAGGCTGTCGGTGAGGTCGGTCCAGTAGTCGGGGCCCAAGAGCCGGTCGGCGAAGGCCCGGGCCACGTCGGTCACCGTCGGGAACTGCGAGAAGCGCAGCCACACGTTCACTTCGAGGGTGGTCAGCAGCTGCCAGAGGCCGAGGGCGGCGGCCAGCGAGCCGGCCCGCAGTGCGAGCCGGCCCGTCCGCCGGGGGTACCGGCTCACGAGGCCCGTCCCAGGGCGTCCGCGTACGTGATGACCCGAGCGCCGCTGTGGCCGGCCACGTAGGCCTGCGCGGTTTCCGGGGCGACGAAGGGCAGCAGCTGCTTGCCGTCCGCCACCCAGACGGCCTTGTCGGCGAACCAGAGGGTGCCGGTGGTGGCGTCGGGGACGTAGGCCGCGCGGATGCCGTCCTTGTGCTGGGCCACGTAGGTGAGGAGTTGGGCGGGGGAGGTAAAGCTCCGGGTCTTCGTGGCGCCCTCGGGCCAGACCTCGCTCGCGGCGGCGGGCGGGGTGGCGGCGAGCCGCTTGGCGTAGGTGGCGCCGAGGGCTTTCTTGACGTACTGGTCGTCGACGAAAGAGTCCACGTCGATGTCACCGGTCAGCTTGGCCGCCTTCAGGACTGCCACGTCCTGCTCGAGCGCGGAGACGAGCTGCGGCTTGACGGCCGGGTCGAAGGTGGAGATGCCGTGGGCGCCGTTGTAGAGGTAGACGACCTCGGCCGGCAGGCCGGTGGCCTTCGCGACCTTCTCGGTGGCCTGAACCGGATGGGCGTTGAGGTAGTCGGTCGCCTCCGCCTGGGCCTTCAGAAACGCCTCCAGCACGGCCGGGCGCTGCCCCGCGAAGTCCTCGCGGGCGGTGACGCCGTGGAAGGTGGGCAGGTTCAGCTGGGCGCCGTCGTACAGAGCCTTCGCCTTGCCCTGGTGGGCGAGGAGTCCCGGCCAGGCGACGAACTGCGACAGGGCGTCCGCGCTGCCCGCAGAGAGTGCCGAGGCGCCCACCGCGGGCTGCTGGTTCAGCTTCTCGATGCCCTTGTTCGGGTCGATGCCGGCCCGTTGCAGGGCCCGTACGAGGGTGCCGTCGGCGGCCGAGCCGACGCTCGTGGAGACCTTCTTGCCCTTCAGGTCCTTCAAGGAGGTGAGCTTGGACTCCGGTGGGACGACGACCGTGTTCAGGCCGCCCTTGAGGTTGTAGCCGGTGACCGAGACCAGGTGGGTGGGCTTGCCCAGCTGCTTGCCGCGGGCCGCGTTGATGAGCAGCGGGAAGTCACCCATCGACCCGATGTCGATCTTCCCGGCGGTCATCTGCGCGGTGATGGGGGCGCCGGTGGCGTAGTCCTGCCAGTCGACCTTGTACGTCTTACCGTCGTGAAGGGCGTTCAGCTGTTTCTCGAAGTAGCCGAGGGAGCGCAGGAGAGTGCCGGCCGTGACCGTGTTGATGGTCTTGGACTGGTATCCGACGGTGACGGTGACCGTGGAGCCGCTGCCCGCCTCGGCGCTGCCGCCGCACGCGGACAGGGGGAGCAGCAGAGCGGATACGGCGAGTGCGACTGCCGTGCGTTTCATGGGAGTCCGGGCCTCTCAGCGGAGCAGATAGGGCATGTTGACCGTGACGGCTCCGGTGGGACAGCGGGCCGCGCACGGGCCGCAGTACCAGCACTCGTCGACGTGCATGTACGCCTTGCCGCTGCTGTCGTCGATGGCGAGGGAGTCCAGCGGGCACATGTCCACGCAGAGCGTGCAGCCGTCGATGCACTTCGACTCGTCGATGGTCACGGGCACGTCGGCCCGCTGGGGCGCCAAGGGCATGGTTGTCTCCAGAAAGGTCGTGCTGTATGGAGCAGGCGGTGTCTACAGGGAGCGGTGCAGCAGGCCGCTCATCGTGATGCGGTCGCCGCGGAAGCGGATGAACTCCAGGTCGACCGGGCGGCCGTCCGCGAGGTGGGTGAGGCGTTCCAGCATCAGGACGGCCGCGCCGCGCGGGGCTTCGAGGACGGTGGCGGAGTGGGCGTCCGCGTTCACCGCCTCCAGGGTGATCTCGGCGTGGCCCAGCCGCTGGCCGGTGATGGCTTCCAGGAGGCGGAAGACGTCGGTGTTCTCCAGGTCGGCGCCGAGCAGGGCGGTGCCGATGTCGAGGGGGACGTAGGTGAGGTCGAGGGAGAGGGGGAGGCCGTTCAGGCGGCGCAGGCGTTCGATGTAGAGGACGTCGGCGCCGGGTGGGACGTGGAGGCGTTCGGCGACAAGGGTGGGGACCGGGGCGGGGCCCATGGTGCGGACCTCGTTGGTGACGTGGCCGTGTTCGCGCAGGGTTTCCGCGAGGCCCATCAGACGGTCGAGCCCGTGGGGGTACTTCTGGGCGACGACCACGGTGCCGACGCCGGGGAGGCGGTCCACGAGGCCTTCGGCACGCAGGAGGTCGAGGGCCTGGCGGACGGTGTTGCGCGAGGCCCGGTAGTCGGTGGCGAGGGTCGACTCGTGCGGGAGGGTGCCGGCCGGGAAGCCCCCGGTGAGGAGCTGGTGGCGCAGGAGGTCGGCGAGCTGGCGTGCCCGGTCCGCGCGCAGCCGACGCCGCGTGCGCTGGGCGGCCACGGTGGGCGCGCCCTGGCCGGCGTGGTCTCGGATGCGGTCGGTGGGCGGCATGGCCGGAACCATACCTATCCGGTATGGATAGTGGTGTTGCGGAAATGTTGCGCCACCTGACGCACCGCCGGATGCATTACTGACCTGGGCTTTCGGCAGGCGGAAGGGAAGATCTGCCAGGGCGGCCCGCCGGCACGGGGAGCGGGATACCGGGCGGGATACCGGGCAGGGGCCGGCCGGAGCGGTCCGGGGGACGACCTACGCCTGTCCTGTCTGCTGCGCCAAGCGGTCGCGCAGTCGTCTCAGGCGAGCGATCTCGGCGTCGATCGCCGCCAGCCGGCGTTCGACCACGCCGGAGGCGGAGGAGGCCCCCTCGGCGCGGGTACAGCGCCGTTGCGGATCGTCGACCAGGAGCTGGATCCGGTCGGCGACGCCGCGCAGGTCCTGGACGGTGAGGCCGAGGGCCAGCAGTTCGCGGATGACGCGGACGTGTGCCACCTCGTCCGGCCCGTACCGGCGTTGGCCGGTGGCCGTGCGCGGCGGCGGGGGCAGCAGGCCGCGCTCTTCGTAGAACCGCAGAGCCCGTGGGGTGGTTCCGGCTGCCGCCGCCGCGTCTCCGATCCGCATGCAGACCTCGCCTCGTTTCGTGTCGCGCGTCGGCCCGTGCAGCGCGGCGGCGATCTGTCACTGGCGCGGCAGCTCCACGACGACGGTGCCGAAGTGCCGGCCCTCGAACAGTTCCTGCAACGCTTGAGGGGCCCGTTCGATGCCCGGGATCCGCACATGCGGAAAGGAGATCTCACCGGAGCGCAGCCAGTCGCCGAACCGTGTGGCCCACTCGTCCGCCACCTCGGGGTGGTCCGTGCCGCTGTAGCCGCGCAGCGTGATCCCCTGGTTGATGACGCGGAACGTGTCGATGTCGACCGGCGCGCTGCCACCGCCCCTCGTGGGGGACAGCTGGCCGGACAGCGCACCGACCAGTACGAAGCGGGCACCGCGGCGCGCTGCCGTGAGGGCAGCGGTCAGTTGCTCGCCGCCCACGGTGTCCACGAGGACGTCGATGCCCTCGGGAGCCGCTTGGCGCAGTTGCTCGGTGAGCGTGCCGGACGGGGACCCGGGCACCGCCACCGCGTCGTAGCCCAGTTCGGTGAGCAGTCGGTCGGCCTTGGCCGGGGAACGCGTGCTGCCGATGACCCTCCCGGCGCCCAGCAGCCGGGCGACCGGACCCGCCAGAGTGCCCACCGCGCCGGCCGCCCCGGTGACGAGGACCGTGTCGCCGGGGCGGAGTTCGGCGAGCCGGGTGAGCGCGCCGTAGGCGGCCGCCCCCGAGGACAGATGGGCGATCGGGGAAGGCAGCACATCACCGATCGGGCTGCACTGGTCCGCCGCGAGCAACGCGTGCTCGCGCCAGCCGAGCAGATGCGTGACGGCGTCTCCCGGCCGGAGCGGGCTTCCCGCGCCCGCGGCGACAACCTCGCCGACGGCGGGACCGAAAAGGACGTCACCGGCGTGGATCGGCGGCAACGGCACGCCCTCGACCTCGCCTCCGATGAGGGTCCGCAACCCCGGGAAGACAAGGAAGCAGTGATTGCGCACGACGACCTGTCCGGGGCCGGGAGCGGTGAGCGGCTGTGTGACGACGTCGAAGTGCTCAGGGCCGGGCAGTCCTTGCGGGGTGGTGGCGAGCCGGATCTCGCGGGTGGCAGAGGGCAGGGCAGCAGCCATGCGGGGACTCCTGATCGGGAAGCGGGGGCCGCGTCGTGCGACGGCCGGCCGTGGTCGGCGCACCGAAGCTAATCCCTGACGTGCGCGTCAAAGGCAAGGCGGTTGCCGCAGGCTGGTCCGTGTGCGGGGAGACCGCGACTCCAGGACCCGCGTGCTGCTTACCACCGACGAGGCGCTGGCCCACACCCGGCGGATGTAGTCCAAGGCGCGTGCCTGCCCCGAGCGCAGTGCGATGTGCCGGGCGTGCCGGCCACCCTCGTGGTCGGGGTGGAGCAGCAGCCGGCTCAGCTCATGGACGTGCACCGTCTCTTATGAGGCGGCATCGACATCGGAGAGCCTCACGGGCAGCCGGCGATCACGCAATCCCGGCGATGCACCGCCCTGCGTCAGCAGCTGACCACCTCTCGCCCACGCCGAACTACACCAGTTCCGGCACCTCAGCCCGAGATGCCGGATGAATAAGCGACCGCAGCTTCTCGCGCGTCTCCGCGTCCGTCGAGTACAGAATCGTCCCGACCATCCCCCGCGTCAGCAGCACCTTGTACGTGTTGCGGATGAGGCGGTCGACGTCGCCGTCCGGCGTGGCCTTCGTGAACGACGGGTCCTTGGACGCCGAGCGGTCCACGACCCAGCGGTCCGTTCGCCAGACCAGATCAGGGCCGATGATCACGCCCGACCAGTCGTACTCGAAGCCCTGCGCCGTGTAGACGCAGCCGACCTGGCCGAAGCCGGCCGGGTCGGTGGCCCAGAGGGGGGCGGGTGGGGCGCCGAGGGCGGAGCGGTCGCCGTAGAGGTTCCAGGGGCGGGACCATTGGCCGATCACGACGTCTTCGGGGAGTGTCGTCATGTCGGGGGTGATCTTCGTGGTCCATTTCCAGCAGTAACCGGCCGACATACGGGCGCCGTAGCCCTCCTCCCGGCGTGCGACGAGGAAGTCCTCCAGCTCCTGCGGGGTCTCGGCGGTGAGTAGTTGCAGCTTGCCGTCGGGTTCCCACTGGCTGGGCGTGCCGCCGTCCAGGCCGAGCAGGTCGATGACCCACTTCTCGTACGCGTCGCTGCCGCCGCAGCGGAACTGGCCGTCCAGTTCCACCACCGTGCAGTCGAGGCCCTCCGCGGCGGCGGCCCGTTCGATCTCCTGTCGGGTCCCCATCTCGCCGGGGCGTACCACCTGGTGCTGGTCGAGCAGGAACACGGGGACCCGGGCCGCGTCGATCAGTTCCGCCACCTGGGGGCGTCCTGTACGCAGCGCCGCCTTGGTGTAGCGATTGGCGGAGGTCTTCCGCAGGCGGTGGGCCTCGTCGCAGATCAGTACGTCGAGGTCGTTGGGCTCAGCGTCCATGAAGCTGTTGAAGTACATGAACAGCTGCTGCACTTCACGTTTCTTGTGCCCCGCGACCCTGCGCATCGTCTTGGTGAACGACGCCGACCCGGTCGCGTGCAGCGCTGGTACTCCGCGGCGGTACAGCTCGCCCAGGACCGACAGCGCGATGACGCTCTTGCCGGATCCGGGACCGCCGGTCACCACGATCACCTGCTTGTGGTTGCCGCGCTTGGCCTTGCGAACTGCGGACATCACCTTCTCGTACGCGACCCGCTGCTCGGCGATGAGTACGAACTGCTCGCGGTCGCGGATCTCGGCTGCCGCGACGGACATCAGCTGCTTCGAGGGCCGTATCTTGGCGTCGAGCAGTACGTCGGCCACGTGTGCGCCCGGTTTCGCGGCGAGCCGCGAGCGCAGGAAGTCGAGGAAGGCACCGCGCTGTTCCCCGGTGTACATCCGACCGTACTGGTTCTCCTCGACGGTCCTCAGCCCCGAGATCTGGAACTCGGTCGCGTTGTGCAGGAACGCCACGCCGGCCAGCGAGTTGGGCATCCGCTCCAACGCCCCGTTGAACGACAGCAGATACTCACAGTAGCCCCGTACCTGCTCGATCGGGTTGAGCACGGGCTGCGCGTACGCGTCGATCCGGCACAGCAGCGGCTCGTCCTCCTCCGGGTAGGCCGCGCTCCACTGCTTGAGTTCGACGACGACGTACGACGGCTCGCCTGTGGTGGGGTGCACGCCGGCGAGTACGGCGTCCGCGCGCTTGCTGGTGAGGGGCAGGCTGTACTCGACGAGGACCTCCACGTCGTCGAGCCCGGCCTCGATCAGCGCGTTGACGAGAGCGGGGAGGCTGCGTTCCCAGGACCTTATCTCCGCCTGTGCGGGGCTCCGGCCGTGCTGGTGACGGAAGTTCTCGGTCAGATGCAGCGCCAGCGACCCTTCGAGGAGGCGGGCGGCCACGGACGCCGCGGACTCACGGAACAGCAAGAAAATGCCCCCATGCAGCACGAAGAAGACTCGTGCGGGTGGGGGCATGTCCTTCGACGTCCGCCGCGCAGGCGGATCAGGAAGCCCGTCGGGCCGCTGAGATGGTGCTCGCCATCCTAGGTGAGCGTCTCGATCACGTGGAGGGGACGGGGGTGGGTTCGGTCAGGTGGAGCGCGGAGGTTGGCGTGGTCTGCGGGCCGCTACTCCGGCCAATGCCTTGCGTCCGTACTCCTTGCAACGGCGCAGGGGCAGGGCAGATGCGTACTCACACCCCCTACAAGTGAGGGCCTGTCAGTGTGAGCTGATAAACGTATTAACTGATCGCCACTCAACGCCGTTGGTGGGGCCCGGACCGTGAGGGGAACACTTCGTGACCGTCTTTGCTCAACCAGCGAGTCTGAAGCGGCCAGCCGTTCGTGAGCACTACGAAGAAACCATCCTGCAACCTGTTGACCTGACGAGCCATGTGGACCTCATAGACACCCAGGTCATGCAGACGCTGAGTGGGCTCTTCCCGTCCGGCCAAGCGCAAATATGGGGCGTCACACCAGGCATCAACGGCGCTAATCTGTCACAGATTCGCAAGATGCAGCCCGGAGACGTCGTCTTCTTCTCCGGCAGTAAACGTCTCTACCTCGTCGGTACCGTGGCTTTGACCTGGCACAACCCGGCTCTTGCGCACCGTCTTTGGGGAGTTGACGACAGGACGGAGCAGACGTGGGAGTACATGTACGCTTTGACCGGAGTGCGAGGCATTGACTTCCCGATGGAGGAGATTCGCTCTCTGCTGAGTTGGAACCCTAACCGCCACATTCAAGGGTTCGTTGCTCTACGAGAAACGGACGGCGGGATCCTCAAAGACCTGGTGGGGTTCGAGGACAGCATCCATGGAAGCCTGCTCCCGGACTCCGAGGAGCCTACGACGCCTCCCTACGGCCCCTCGGATGCAGCCGCAGACGCTCAACGACGTGCGGAGCAGGGGCGGCTGAAGAAGGCACTGTTGCCTGGCGCAGAAGGAGAGTGCGCGCTCTGCGGGCGTACTCTGCCGCGAGCCTTTCTCGTTGCTGCGCACATAAAGAAGCGCGCGGCGTGCAGCGAGGAAGAGCGCTGGGACCTCAACAACGTTGCCATGCTTGCGTGCCTACTCGGCTGCGACAGCCTCTTTGAGTACGGCTTCGTCGCTGTCGAGGAAGGAGGGCAGCTCAGGATCAGCCCTGTCGCAGCGAGCGCGCCGCCCGTGGCCAAATACATAGAGGAGCACCTGGCTGACCGCTCCATTGCGTGGTGGACAACGGAGCGGGAGCAGTACTACGCGTGGCATCGTTCACACACTTTCCAGCTGGGAGCTTTGACGCCGGATCAGGTCAACAACTGACTGCGTTTTCGCTCTGTGTCGCCAGCACACGGGTCCTTCGAGGCCAACCGGACCACGACCCAGCGGTCCGTACTCCACAGCTCTGCCGCAGTCAGTTGGCTTCAGCTCTGCTTCTCGCCGAGCGCTGTGCGGAGCCAGTCCAGTGAGCCGGTCTCCAGCACTGCGTCCGCCAGCGTGTTGGCGGTCTTGGTCGTCAGACGGCCACGGCTGTTGTCAATCCAGCGCTGCGCGTGCTGGTAGCCCTGTGACCTGTACTCGATGCCCTGGATCATGCACTCCAACTTGTCCGCGTCTCGCGCGCAGATCGCTTCCGGGGACTCCTTGGCCTCGTACTCGGCGACCAGGTCACGCACAGCCTCGGCCAACAGCTCAGGCATGCCGACGACTTGGTCGGCGGTGATGTCGCGTGGGTCGGCTTCTCCGCCGGTGTACTTCTTGCCGAGGTGGTTGACGTCTCCTGTGCGGGTTTCCTGGGAGTCGTGCCAGACGGCGAGGAACGCGGCCCGGGCCGGGTCGGCGCCCTCCAGTTTTGCGATGATCGTTGCGATGAGGGCAGTGCGCCAGGAGTGCTCGGCGACGGACTCGGGGTGCTGTACGCCGGCCATCCACCATCCGGTGCGAGCGGTGTTCTTCAGCGTCCCTGCCTCGTACAGGAAGCGGGCAACCGCGGTCAGGTCCTCGGACACCGTGGGGCTCCTCTCATGCCTCGGCGAGGCGTATCGAGTACTGGATGCCTTCCAACTCCCGTCGACCGCGTGGCGAGAGCCCACGACTATCCAACATCACCGAGGCGGTCGCGTAGGGCCCGAGCCACCGTGCGGGATCAGCATTTGGTGCGGATCTGCAGCAGTGACCACAGGGAGTGGATGTTGAGGTCGACGTAGCCGTGGTGCGGCACCAAGCCCTGGATGAGGTGCGGCAGGAGTTTGTGGCCGGTCCACGGTCCGGGTGTGGGGTCGGCGATGATTTCGTCCGACAGCCCCAGGCGCTGCGCTCCGCCAACCCAGTACGCCAGTAGTTCAGGCTGGCGGCCTCGACTCCGCGAGAAGTCGACGGCTGGACCCGGCACCCCGCCTGCACGAGAGCCCTACCGTCCGACATGCACCGGCAGGGCCTCGCGGCCGTACGAGCGTCAGACGTCCCGCCTCGACGAGGCCAGCCCGACGAATCCCGCCCACGCTTCACGCGACACCGTGACGACGGGACCGGCGTCGCCCTTGGAGTCCCGGACGTGCACAATTGCCGTTCCGGCCGCGACCTCTACACACTGGCCGCCCTCGGTTCCGCTGTAGCTGCTCTTGAACCAGGCGAAGCCGGATGCGGCGGCTGAGGACTCAGCGTTGTTCATAGTGATCCCAGCAACCCTTCGATGAACTCCAGTGACTCTCGCGGACTGAGAGCCTGTGAGCGGATAATCCCATAGCGGGCCGCGGCGAGAACCGTCTGTTCCGGGTCGGTCTCGAGAGTGCTGGTTGCGTGAGTTTCGGCGTACACGAACTTCTTGCCGTCTTTCCGCGTGACGACCGTGAACGGACCGTTCACGCCCGCGTTGTCCTCGCAGTCGAGGGGCATGACCTGGATCTCGACGTTCCGCTTCCGGCCGATGAGGAGGAGCTGCTCCAGCTGTCCTCGTAGGACGTCCTCTCCACCGTATCGATGCCGCAAAACCGCCTCGTCCATCACGAACCCCAGTAGCGGTGCAGGTCGCCGGTCGAAGATGTCCTGCCGAGCCAACCGCGCGGCTACGCGTTGCTCGATCGTTTCCTGGTCCAGGGGCGGACGCCGCATAGCGAGCAGGGCCCTCATGTACTCCTCGGTCTGGAGGAGCCCGTTGACGACATGCGTGTCGTACATGAGCAGCTCAAGGCACTCCTTCTCCAGCGCCGCCATCCCCTGAAAGAACACCGGGTACTGGGCCCGCTCCACCTCCTCCTTCCACAGGCAAAGCAACCCGCTCGCCCTCAGCACCTCATCCGCCCGCTCGATCGTCCGAGGCGACGGAATCCTCCGCCCCTGCTCGAACGACGCGATCGTGGACGCCGAATAGCCGAGCTGCCTTCCGAACTCCTCCCGCTCCATGCCCTCCCGCACCCGCAGCGTCTTCATGGTCTGCCCGAACGCCGTGACGACGCCCCGCCCGGCATCACCTTCCGGCCGTTGCCCGCCCGCGTCGTCGTTCTCCCAACCGTCCCCGAGACTTACGACCGCCTCGCCGTCACCGACTGGCGTCACCTCGGCCCCCGCCGCCGTACTCGCCGTAACATCCGTCATCGACCACCGCCTCCCCGGCCCAACGCCCCTGCAGGGGACGCCGTAACGCCGCGCGCCTCGTACTCGTACCGACACCGCGCGTACAGCCGGTCCGCGTCGGTGCGTCACCACTGGTCACGCTACGCCACCAAGGGCACCGTTATCGGCATGACAACCAAGCCCGACAGCCCCACCGCCACCACTCAACTCACCGCTTCCATACCACACTTGATCTCGGCGCCCGAACCGCTCGGTGACCGCACCTTCGAGATGCGCTTCACCTCCACACCCCGCGGTGCCCGACTCGCCCGCCGCCTGACGGCCGTACGCCTGGACGCGTGGGGCATCCCGTACGACGCCACACACCACGACGAGATCGTGCTGATCGTGGCCGAGTTGACCGCGAACGCCGTGCGGCACGGCCATGTTCCCGGTCGCGACTTTCACCTCCGCGTGCACGCCCCGGCCGACGGCTGCGCTGTCCGCGTCGAGGTCACCGACACCCGTGCCGAACTCATCCCCCGGCGTCCCGCTGTCCCCGACATCGCTGGTACCGAAGAGACGGGCCGTGGGCTGCTCCTTGTATCGCGTCTGGCTGCGCGCTGGGATTGGCGCCCACGCTCCGACGGTCCGGGCAAGACCGTCTGGGCGGAGTACGTCCTCCCCGGGAGAACAGCTCCTGAGGCGAACAGGTACGGGACCGATGCGGTCGCGGAGCGGCGGCCGCAGCCTCGGTGAGCGCGGGCGTCGCCTGAGCTTGCCGATCACGTGGAGGGGACGGGGGAGGGTTCGGGCAGGTGGAGCGGTGGCGCGGAGGGTCGGGCGTGGTATGCGGGATGAGGGACGGTTGCCATTCCGAGCTCAACTTGCCTGTAAACCCTGCCCAGGAGCCGCCCTGGAACGTCACGGCAGGACCGTGCGGGATCTTGCTGTCTCGGACGGGCGCGGCGCCGGGAAACGCCTCCGCCACCTCCCCGCAGTTGCCGCCCAGGGTCGGACAGGCTCAATGTGACGCCTTCTCAGTGCCAGGAGTCGTTGATCTTGTGTGACAGGAGCTTCACGGACGCGTCCCGGTTGGGTACCGCCCCGCAGCTGGCCGAAATCCGACGGCTAGCCTGACCGGGCTCGAGACGTCCGAGGGGGCGTCGGCAACATCCGGGCGAAGACGGGGAAACGGGGAACAGGCATGGATCGACGTGACGAGCACGTGGTGTCACGCAGGCAGGCGTTCAGGCTGGCCGGGGCGGGGCTCGGGCTGGCCGTACTGGGGGCAGGGGCATGGGGGTGCGGCCCCGAGGGGGAAACGGGCGCGTCGGGCGGTGGCACAACTGCCGCCGGAGACAAGGGCGGTGACGCGTTCGCCACCCCGTCCCCGGGTACCGCGCCCAAGGCGCTGTGGCGGCAGGAGACAGGGAACGACAACCTGGCCGGGATCCACGCGCTCGCGGTCGTCGGGGACACGGTCGTGGTGTCGGGTGACCCGTTGGTGGGGCGTGACGTCGTCAGCGGCGAGGAGAAGTGGTCACGGCCGGGCGTCACCATTCCAGGCGCCAAGCTGATCACCGGCGGCGGGACGCTCTATCTCGCCAGTGCCGAGTACGACGGTGACGTGGTGGGACTCGATCCGGCCACGGGCAAGGAGACCTGGCGCAGCCGCCTGGGCGAGGAGTACGAGCAGCCGCGCCCCATCGCGGCCGACGACCGACATGTCTACGTCCTCGCCGGGATCCTGGAGGAGGACCTCTCGTCGCCGACCAACGTGATCGCCGCGATCGACACCACCTCCGGCAAGATCGCCTGGCGTGAGCAGCGTGACACGGGGACCGAGGAGTTCGGCATCACCGCCGCGGTCGTCGGCGGGCGGCTCGCGTACACCGATTTCCGGAAGAACGTGACCGTCCGCGACACGACGACGGGCCGGCAGCTCTGGACGAAGAAGATCGGCAGGTCCAACTACTACCGCTTCGCCGTGCACGAGGACCTGATGATCGTGCCGGACGGGCAGCGGCTGCGGGCGTTCGCGCTGGCCTCGGGCACGGAGCGCTGGTCGCTGGCGAATGAGAAGGCCACCTGGTTCAACGATCCGCAGGTGCTGGACGGGGTGCTCTACGCCTCCGACAGCGCGTACGGCATGTGGGCGGTGGACGCCGGTACGGGCAAGGAGATCTGGCACAACAAGGACCTGGTGGGCTCAGCCGCGGAGGCGTGGCAGTACGCCAAGGTGGGCGGCACGCTGTACGGCGCGACCGAGCACGACAAGAACGGCGGCGTGCACGCCTTCGACACGGCGACCGGGAAGCTGCGCTGGACGTACAACGACAGCACCGGTGAGAACCAGAAGTGGTACGTGGTCGCGGCGGGCAAGCGGCTGGCCGTGATGCACGACAAGCGGCTGTACGCGCTGCCGGCCGTCTGAGCCGACGGGCAGCGGACAGCTTGGCGGCCGCGGGAATCTGACCTGCGGTCCCGTCACGTCATGGGCCGACGGGAAGGCTGGAACTCCAACCGAGAGTGCCACTGCCACCGCCGCTGGGGGCCGGGCCGTGGGTTCGATGAGTGACACCTTCCGCACCACACCACACCGCCCTGCACCGCCCCGCACCGGTGACGGCGGCGCCGTGTGACCGACTCGGCCCCCGGGCCGTCGAGCGAGATGCTCGGCGCCTCAACTCGCCTGCCCGGGGGCCTCGCAGCGGGCTCGCAGCCGTGCGTGCCGCACGCCGTCAGGTCGACGGGAGGATGTCGGCTCCGAGCAGGAACATGATGAAGAGGCCGAGCACCACCCGGTAGCCGATGAACACGCTGTAGCTGTGCTTCGCCACGAATTTCAGCAGCCAGGACACCGCCAGATAAGCGGTCACGAAACTCACCGCTGTGGCGGTCAACGTCGCGGTCCATCCCACCCCGTGGGAAATCGCATCGAATTCGGTGATCGTCTGCAGCGCGCCGGCGGCGGTGAGCGCCGGGATGGACAGCATGAAGGAGAGCCGGGTGACGGTGACCCGGTCCAGGCCACGGAGGAGACCCGCCGACATCGTGGCGCCCGAACGGGAGACACCCGGAATCAGTGCCATGCACTGAACGATGCCGATGATCAGGGTGTCCTTCCAGGTCACATCGTTCTCACCACGGACCTGGGTGCCTTTGCGGTCCGCGTACCACATGACCGCACTCCAGAGCACCAGTGCGGCCGAGACGAACCACAGGGTGCGGAGCGTTGTCTCGATGGTGTCCTTGAACGCGAGCCCGACGACACCGATGGGCAGCGAACCCAGAATAACGGCCCAAGCGAGTTTGTAGTCGGAATTCTTTCGCTGCTCCCGCTGGGCGAGGCCGCGGAACAAAGCAGTGAGGAGACGTCGGATATCCGAACGGAGGTACAGCAGCGTGGCAAGAACCGCACCGACCTGAATGATGGCGGTGAAGGCAGTTATGTCGGGGTCATCGGTGGAATACCCGAGCATTCTCTCCAGGATGGTGAGATGCCCGGTGCTGGAAACGGGTAAGAATTCGGTGAATCCCTCAACGGCGCCCAGAAACGCCGCCTCGACGATATTCATGAAACTCTCTTCCTCGCTGCTGAGCCAGGTCAACTCAGGTGCTGTCGGCCTGAGATGTGGCAGGGAGTGGTCATGGCTGGAGCGGTGAACCGGCTGTCGTGCCAGGCGGCGCCGAGCTCCACTGCGGCTCTGATGCTACAGCCGTGGGCCATGAAATTAGAAACCCGCTTGGCGCCCCGGGTTCAACCGTCCGAATTCCGGAGAAGTGGTGGGGTTCGAGGCTATTGGCCAGTTCCTGAGTCCGGGTCGTGCGAATTTCGTTGGGGTGCTGGATTACGAAAGGGTCGTCGCGTACGGAACTTTGGTTGGGTAAATCACTGGCTAATGTCGGTTGACATGTGCGAGGCGAGGGCGCGCAGCAGGCGGGAGCGGTCACCGAAAGGCATGGTGATGAGGGTGTCGGCGCCGGTGGCCGCGTAACGGTCGAGTCCCGCGGCGAGAGTGCTGTCGGTGACCGGCAGCGAGATCAAGTCGATGAGGGCGTCGGACAGTTCGGAGGCGGCCCCGCGCCGGTCGCCGGCGAGGAAGCGTTCCTGGCAGGCGCGTGCCGACGCGCCGTGGCCGTAGCGTTCGGCGAGGTCGACGTAGAAGTTCTTCTCCGGCGACCCCATTCCGCCGAGGTAGAAGGCGATGAAGGGGCGGATCTGGTTCCGTGCGGTGGCGAGGTCGTCGGCGAGCGCCGCGGGCACGATCGGGGCGATTTCCACGTCCGACCGGCTGCGGCCCGCCTTCTCGATGCCGCGCAACAGGGGCGCGGTCAGCTCTTCGGCGTGTGCGGCACTGAACAGGAACGGCAGCCAGCCGTCGGCGAGGGCGCCGGCCTGCTCGACCGTTTTGGCTCCGGAGACCCCGAGGAAGAGTGGTATGCGGCGGTTGGTCGGCAGCGCCAGCAGCTTGAGCGGCATGCCCTGCCCCAGCCCTTGGCCGTAGGCGGGGATGGTCCACTGCGTGCCCTGGTGATCGACCGGCTTCCCGCTCAAGGCCCCGCGGATCACCTCGATGTACTCACGGGTCCGGGCCAGCGGTTCGCTGAACGGCACGCCGTACCAGCCCTCGGAGATCTGCGGGCCGGACAGGCCCAGACCGAGCATGACCCGCCCGCCGGAGAGATCGTGCAGGGTCACCGCGGCTGTCGCCACCGTGGTGGGCTGCCGGGCCGGGATCTGGAGGACGGCGGCGCCGAGCCGGATGCGGTGGGTGACGGCCGTCAGGTGGCCCAGCAGGGCGACCGCCTCCTGGCCCCAGGTTTCGGAGACCCACACGGAGTCGAGCCCCAGTTCGTCGGCGAGCCGGGCGACTTCGATCTGCTCCCGGAGTCTGAACCAGGGCCAGTAGGCGACAGCGACGCCAATACGCACAGCTGCTCCTTCGGTGTTGGTGTTCGGTCAGCAGGACTTGTCAATTCGACAACGGATCCTCCGTCGAATCAATCGCCAAATTGATGGGGATTTGCCGCGCATACAACTTTGGTTGGGCAGATCGATGACGAAAGTTGCTTGACGGGAAATGGGGTTGGCGGGGCGGCCGAACACCTACTGGCGCGATCAATGCCGAACGTGATTGTCTCGGTCGACTCGCCGCAACGGCGGGGCAGCGCCACCCACCCATGAGAGCAGGGGGAAACCGTGAGATCCCTTTTTCGTGCCGTGGCCATGGCCGGAGCCGCAGGAGCCCTGATGCTGTTGGCCGCGCCGGATTCCCGGGCCGCGTCGGCCGCTGCGGCATGCGTCACCGCAAGCGGGGCGGAGACCTACGGGCGTGGCGAGATATCGCTGTGCCCGCTGAGTGACGGTTCCACCCGCGTCACCGGCTACATCGAGGATCTGCTGCCCGGTGGCGGATGGGGCACGCCGGACGGTTACTGCGCGGCCTGGTACATCGACTTGGGCGCGACCGACGCGACCGACGGGACGGTCGGGCCGATGGCGTGCCCGCACTTCGGCGGCAACCAGGCGAAGGAGGTGTTCGACCATGTGGTCACCTATCCGTCGCCGGTGACCGGAGCGCACCTCTTCCGGGCCAGCGCATGACGTAGGCTCAGCTCTTCTTTTTACCCCCGCGTTTCAGCGGGGTTCTTACGTGTTCACCCCGAGGGAAAACGCCGCGGCATTTGCTGTGCGCGTTCGCTCGCCGGGCGAAATTGCTTGACGATGTCTTGAAGATCCACTTAAGGTGCTGTGTGGAATATTGCAGCCACGGGGGCGGCTCATGGAGGTCCGGGCGGATTGTGTCCGTTCTTCCAAGAGGCAGGGAGCTGTAGCCCCCTCATTCGCTTTTCGAAGCGCAGGGATGCGAAGGGGAGGGGCAGATGGCGTGGGCAGCCGTGAACGGGATACGGATGCACTACGACTCGGAGGGCACAGGGCCGCCGGTCCTCATGGTGATGGGCAGCGGTAGCCGGGGGAGGGTGTGGGACCTGCATCAGGTGCCCGCGCTCACGGCCGCGGGGTACCGGGTCATCACCTTCGACAATCGAGGCGTCCCGCCCACGGACGAGTGTGCCGAGGGCTTCACCGTCGACGACATGGTGGCGGACACCGCCGCCCTGGTCGAGCACCTGGGGATCGGGCCGTGTCTGTTCGTGGGTACGTCCATGGGTGCCCAGATCGTCCAGGAACTGGCGCTCCAGCGGCCGGAGTTGGTGCGCAGGGCCGTGCTGATGGCGACCCGCGGCCGGTCCGACCGGCTGCGGCGGGCCCTGGCCGAGGCGGAGATCGCGCTGCACGACTCGGGATTGCGGCTGCCTCCCCGGTACACCGCGGTGGTCCGTGCCCTGCAGAACCTCTCGCCACGGACCCTGGCCGACTCCGGCCAGATCGACGACTGGCTCGACCTGTTCGAGATGTCGGCGCCGACCGGCCGGGGGGACCGTGTCCACATGCGGTTCTCGGCCATGGACGACCGGCTCGCGGCCTACGCCGGGATCAGCCGGCCGTGCCATGTGATCTCCTTCGCCGACGACCTGATCACCCCGGCCCATCTGGGCAGGGAGGTCGCGGACGCCATCCCCGGAGCGACGTACGACCTTGTGCCCGGCTGTGGACACTACGGATACCTCGAAGACCCGGACGCCACGAACAAGATCATCATCGAGTTCTTCAGGCAGGAAGGATGACCCGCATGACCGACCTGGCCGAACTGCGCGCCTGGCAGCCCTTCGAGATCACCGCCGACGGCGGGCAGGGGACTCCCGAGGCACTGGCCGAACTGCTCCGCGGCCACGAGGACTTCGCGGGTCTGCTCACCCGCGAGAAGGCCGTCGTCTTCCGCGGCTTCCACCTCACCGAGGAGACCCTGGACCCCGTCCTGGACCTCCTGCTGCCGAACCGGCTCGCCTATGTGCACGGCAACTCGCCCCGCACCAAGGTGGGTTCAAACGTCTACACGTCCACCGAGTACCCGCAGGAACTGACCATCTCGATGCACAACGAGCTGAGCTACGGCCGCCGTTGGCCCTCGCGGCTGGTCTTCTTCTGTGCCACGGCCCCCGCCACCGGTGGCGCCACGCCCATCGTCGACGGGGAGTTGTGGCTCGCCTCCCTCGACCCGGAGGTGCGCGAGGCGTTCGCCGGCGGGGTGCGCTACACGCAGAACCTGCATGACGGCCTGGGGCTCGGCAAGAGCTGGCAGGAGACCTTCGAGACGACCGACCGGGCGGAGGTCGAAGCCTATCTGCGTGGTGCGGAGTGCGACTGGAAGTGGCTCCCCGACGGCACGCTGCGCATCACCCAGGTACGGCACTCCACACTGACCCATCCGGAGACCGGCGCGGAGGTCTGGTTCAACCAGTCCGACCAGTGGCACCCGGCGTCCCTCGGTGACGAGACGGCCGCCGAACTCGCGCAGATCCTGCCGGAGGAGGAGCTGCCGCAGTCGGTGACCTTCGCCGACGGCAGCCCCATCCCGGCGGAGCACGTCCTTCAGGTACGGGACCGGGGTCTGGAGAACGCGGTCGACGTCGACTGGCACCAGGGCGACCTGATGGTGATCGACAACGTCGCCGTGGGCCATGGCCGGCGGTCCTTCACCGGTCCCCGCCGGGTCCTGGTCGCCATGACGGACTGACCGGCCTCCGAAGCACGCGAACGGGGCGGGACGCCGGCGGGCGTCCCGCCCCCTTCCGTCCGTCCGGCGACGGGCGTGGCGGCCGGACGCGGTTCAGCGGGTGAGCGGCCTGCGGAACCCGGCCACCGCCGCCCACACGGCCACGGCCAGGATCAGGAGACTCGTGGCCACCGCCCCCAGTACGTCGCCGCCCAGCGGCCAGTCAAGCGCCAGCGCCCGGGTGGCGTCCACCGCGTACGAGACGGGGTTGACCACAGCCACCGCGCGCAACCAAGCGGGCAGCGCGTCCAGCGGGACGTACGCGCTGGAGGCGAACATGAGGGGGAAGAGGGCCAGCCCGCTGACACTCTGCATGATCCGCGCGCTGCGCACCCAGGTACCCACGGCGATGAAGACCCACGTCAGCGAGGCGATGACGAGGAGGGACAGGGCCAGCGCCGCGATGACGCCCCACGCACCGCCCGCGGGATCGAAACCGAAGCACAGCGCGGCGCACACGAGCAGCAGCACGGTCTGGGCGGTGGTGCGCAGCACGTCCGTGACGGCGCGGGCGACCAGGATCCAGTGCAGCCCGACCGGCAGCGAACGGAAGCGGGTCAGCACCCCGTTGTCCATGTCCCGGATCAGTTCCGCGCCGGAGCCGACGGCCGAGGTGATCCCGCTGGTGACCAGGATGGCCGGCATCAGATAGTCGATGTAGCTCACGCCCGCCGGAAAGTGGTCGGGGGAGGCCATGCTGCCGAACACCTGGCTGAAGATGACCAGCAGGATCAGCGGCTGGACCAGCGTGAGGACGACGAGCCTGCGGTCGGCGACCAGTCCGCGCAGGCTGCGTCCGGTCAGCACGGCGAACTGGGCGCGTGCGCTCGCCGGCTGCCAGCGCACGGGAGCCGCGGACCGGGCGCGGTCGGTGGGGACCGTGACAGTCATGATGGTTGCTCCTCGGAGATCAGCGAGCCGGAAGGTCAGCGAGCCGGAAGGTCAAAGAGCCGGAAGGTCAACGAGCCGCGGCCGCAACCGGCTTGGCGGCCAGCGAGAGATAGACGTCGTCCAGTGACGGTTCCGACAGAGTGAGCCCGGTGACCGGCACCGCGGCTTCCTCGACGGCACGGACGACCTGTGCGAAGTCCTCGAAGTCGGCGACCGGCACGCTCACCGTGCCCTCCTCCGGGGTCTGCACGGCGGCGAACCCGGCCCGGCGCAACGCCTCGGCGACCTTGACGGTGTCCCCGCGCCGGGTGGTCGACAGCTGCGCCCGGCGTTCACCCACCTGGGACTTCAGCTCGGTCGGAGTTCCGGCCGCCACCACGGAGCCCTCGGCGAGGACGGCCACGATGTCCGCCAGGCGTTCCGCCTCTTCCAGGTACTGCGTGGTCAGCAGCACGGTGGTGCCGTCCGCGACCAGTGCCTCCACGGTCTCCCACAGGGAGAGCCGGCTGGCCGGGTCCAGTCCGGTGGACGGCTCGTCGAGGAAGATCACCCGCGGCCGGCCGACGAGGCTCGCGGCGAGATCGAGCCGCCGGCGCATCCCGCCGGAGTAGGTACGGCAGAGCCGGCGCGCGGCCCCGGCGAGATCGAACGTGTCGAGCAGTTCGTCGGCCCGCTCCCGTGCTTGCCGCGCGCTGGCACCCAGCAGCCGTCCGATCAGGACGAGGTTGTCGAAGCCGGACAGTTTCTCGTCCACCGAGGCGAACTGGCCGGTGAGCCCGATGCAGCCACGTACCGCCCGGCTGTCCCGGAGCACGTCGTGACCGGCCACCGCCGCGCTGCCACCGCTCGGCGGCAGCAGCGTGGCGAGGATGTTCACCAGCGTCGTCTTTCCGGCGCCGTTGTGCCCGAGCAGCCCCAGCACCGTGCCTTCGGCCACGTCGAGGCTCACCCCGCGCAGGGCGTGCACCTTGTCGTACGACTTGGTGAGGTCCCTTGTGCTGATCATCGGTTCGGCCATGGATTCCCCCGTCGGTCAGGCCGGTTCAGCCGCCCGTGCGACCCGGGCGGAGCAGGTTCCGGTCGAAGAAGCCGGTGACGATCGCCCGTTCGCGGTGCACCATGGCCTGCGGAGCGGCGGTGCCGATCAGCTGGGCCGTGCGCGTTCCGGACAGGTCCGCCCGGTCCCGCAGTTGCGGCAACAGCGCCTGGAAGTCGCTGAACGAATAGTGCGCGGTGTCCGCGAGTCGGCGGACCGACACCGACGCCGGCGAACCGGCGCGCAGCCGTGCCGGCAGTTCCTCGGCGGGGGTCGCGGTGGAACCCACCATCTGGAACGGGCGGTCGAGACCGTCGCGTACCAGGCGGTCCAGCTCCGGCCAGGAGCGCCGGGCGGGCGTGACGTTGAACCCGTCGAGGTCCAGCCCCGCATCGAGCCGCAGGTCCCGTGCCATGGTCTCGGCCGCGGTGATGCCGCCCGCCGAGTGACCGAACATCCCGATCCGGTCCAGGTCCAGCTGCGCGCCGAGTTCCGCGGGCAGCGCACGCCGGGTGCTCGGCCGGGCGAGCGCGTCCAGGACGAACCCGGTGTCCGCGGCGCGGACTCGCATGCGCCGGGCAAGCCCCTCGTCGGTGCCGGAGCCCGCCGTCACGGCTTCGGCGATCCTGCCGTCTCCGAGGTCCACCGCGAGGGCCTCGTAGGTGTGGTCCAGCGTCACGACGACGTAGCCGCGGCTCGCGAGTTCCTCGACCAGTACCGTTCCCCAGGACCGGGAGGTACCGAGACCGGGCGAGTACAGCACCACCGGCCGGTGCCGGACGGGGGCGGCCGGCGGTGCGTCGACCGCCGCGTGCGTCGTCACCGCAGACCAGTCGACCAGCCCGGTGGGCAGACCGAGGATGCGGGACGCGTTGGCCGCGAAGCCGCGGGCGACGGCAGGGGGCATCCAGGGGGCCCGGGGCCGCCCCGCCGTGTCGCTCGCCGGGTACCAGACGCTGACCATGAGTTCCCGCGGACCGCGGTGGGTGAAGGGGTCGGTGCGCTGCCGGTCGACCAGCCTGAGATCGGCCCGGCCGATCGCGTGGGGCCCCGTGGGTGCCGGCAGCAGCGGCACCACGGCCGCTGCCGGTTCGGGTCGGACCGTACGGGAGGCGGAGGCGGAGGGGGAGGCGGAGGGGGCCGGGGGCCGCAGGCCGAGGCCGACGAGCAGCAGCGCGACGGCCGCCGCCGACAGGCCGACGAGCAGGGGGAGACGACGGAGGTTCATGCGTCCAAGATTCCCGAGGCACGCCCGTCGCACCTCTGCGGAAGGGCATGACCTGACCCCTGCGTCCGGCACCGATGTGGTCTGCCGAACGTGATCCGAACAGGAGACCGTCGAGTCGCCCGGTGTCGGTCATGAGTCGTACGCCCGCTGGACGAACGTAAGGGATTCCAGCAGCCCTGCCGAGGTCATCGCGCGGGCGGCCGGCTGCGGGGCCGTGCCCGGCAGGGGCAGGCCGCCGGTGGACGACCAGCGCAGCCGGCCCTGGTCGTCGATGAGGCTCCTGGTGCGGCCCTGGTTGTCCGGGTGCAGACAGAACGGGATGTCCAGCAGGCCCCGGGCGAACGCGCGGGCCAGGGCTGTGCCCAGGTCCGGGTGCAGCTCCCGGACGGCGTGCACCAGCGCGCGGGCCTCCGCGTAGACCCCGCCGCCGGACTCGTCCCGCGGTGCGCCCGGCTCGTCCGGGCGGGCCTGCGCCGCGGTGTGTGCGGCCAGCTCCAGCGCGGCCACGTTCTCGGCGATCGTGGGAATGCGATGTGCTTCGGCCGTGGTCTTGACGATCAGCCGGGCGGCACCGGCCCGCACCGCGAGCGAGGCCGCGGACCGCAGCAGCCGCTCCGCTCCCCGCGCCGTGCTGGGGTAGAGACCCATGTACGCGTAGAGGACGCTGTGCCACCGCACGTCGGGCGGCAACTCCTCGGCAGCCAGCCGGTGCAGCGCCGCCAGCGCCTCCATGTCCTGCTCGGTGCTGGTCTGCTGGGCGTAGCTGAGGGAGATGCTGCGCAGCCCGTGCTGGGTGAAGAACAGCCCCTCCAGCACGCTCAGCGCCACCAGCAGGCCGGGCGGGCAGAGCTGGCCCAGCATGCAGCCGCCGAACGACTCGAGGTGGGGCACGACGTCCGGCCCGCCCGCCGAGGCCAGCAGCTCGCAGCTCTGCGCCCAGTGCCGTACGGACTCACGCAGCGGGGTACGGCTGTAGGGCAGGCAGTACGAGACGGGGCCACCCTCGGTGGCGTGCACGCCGGCCGCGACCAGTTCGGCGAACACCGCCTGCGGGCGCGCCGATCCGTGGCGGACCTGGACCGGGAACGACTCGTCCTGGACCCCGTCGAGGAGGGCCCGGGTCGCCTCCGCCCCGTGTGCCAGCAGTGGGTAGCCGTTGAGCGGGGAGTTCCCTCCCACCGCGGCGCGGGCCGCGGCGAAGTCGCCCACCCGCGTGTAGCTGTCCAGGGTGATGGTGCCCACGGTGACGCCTTGGGCCTGCTTGGTCCGCTCCAGACCGACCCGCATCCGTGCCCGGCTGCCGAAGCCCATCCGAGGCTGTACGACAAGGTGCCCGTGGGACCGGGCCGTTGCCACGAACCCGCCGAAGCCCCGGTCCGGCGGGGCGGTCATGCCGCGGCCGTGCGATGCCGGTTCAGGAAGAGTTCGAAGGCGCCGAGGTCCCCGTTGTCGAACACGGCGTCGAAGCCGGCGTTGAGGAGCCTGCGCGTGCAGCCGGCGTTGCGCAGCCCGTCCGTCCCCAGCTTGCCGCCGATCACCACGGGGACGTGGCGCACATCACGCTGTTCCCTGATCGTCCGGATGGCTCGAAGGCCATCGGTGAACCCATGGCCGTTGACGCTGCTGAGGACCACGAGGTCCGGCCGCAGTTCGCGACACGAGCGCACAAGAAGGTCATCCGGAACGCAGGAGCCGAGATTGTGGACTGTGTATCCACGCTCTTCAAGGAAGAGATGTACGTAGATTAAATTCCAGGTGTGCGCATCTGACGACGTGCCAGACACGAGAACCGTTCCCCCCACGGCTAAACACCCTCTCCAGCGAATGGCAAGTTGGATGATCGATCGGACACTAGACAGGCCTCTGTTGAGGTGTCAAGCGAGTATCGACTGACCTTGGTTTTCGTGATTCGCCGGTGTGGATGGATGGAATCGAGCCAATCCCCGGGTGGTCGAGCGGCGCCTTACCTTCGTTGGGCATGAGCTGACCAAAGTGGGTTGACCCGTCCCTGAGCGGGGGTTTGATACTGACCAAGGAGCGTGTCCGGTCCGGGTCCCGTGTGGTGAAGGGGGCTTGACTGTGGGTTTGGAGGGTCCTTAGGGTCGAGGAAGTTGACCTTGGTCATCGGTCGAACGTCAGGGGATGTCGCACCGATTTGGTTCACGAGATCGGCGTATGTCAGCCGCATCAGGGAGATGCGGTGCTACGGGGGAGGATCTTGTTGATGCATGCCAATTTCACCGAGGCGATCCGAAGAAACGTCGCGGATCGCAGTTCATCAACCGCCGTCATATTCTTAACGGATTTCGATGCCCACGACGGCCGAATATCCGTGACCTATGCGGAACTCGACCGAAGAGCCCGCTCGGTCGCCGCGGCACTGCTCGAGCGGTGTGCGCCCGGAGACCGCGCCCTGTTGCTGTACCCAGAAGGACTGGATTTCGTCACAGCCTTTGTCGGCTGTCTCTACGCCGGCGTCGTAGCGGTACCTTCACCGCTTCCCGGCCGATACCGCCACCACCGGCGTCGGGTTTCCGCCATCGCCGCCGACGCCCGGGTCGCCGCGGTTCTCACCGACAGCCGCAGCCTTGCGGAAGTCGGCGACTGGGCCGAGGCCTCCCAACGGAACCGCGACACGCTGCTGGTCACCGACGCCCTCGAAGTGCCCCCGTTGGCAGAGGAATCACTGCCCCGGCTCGACCGTGACTCGATAGCCCTGCTGCAGTACACCTCGGGCTCGACGGGCAGTCCCAAGGGCGTCGTGCTCACCCAGGGCAATCTGCTGCACAACGCCGCCAGTTTGTGCCGGACCTTCGCCCTTGACGACGGATCCCGCTTCGGCTCCTGGATTCCGCACTATCACGACATGGGCCTGATGGGCATTCTGCTGCCGCCGCTCTACCTCGGCAGTTCCTGCGTCCTCATGAGCCCCACCACGTTCCTGAAGCGGCCGCACTGGTGGCTGCGCATGATCGACGAGTTCGACATCACCTGGTCCGCCGGCCCCAATTTCGCGTACGAACTGTGCAGCCGTCGGATAACCGATGAACAGCTGGCCGGCCTGGACCTGTCCCGCTGGAAGTACGCCAACAACGGCTCGGAGCCGGTCCAGGCGGCCACACTCACCGCCTTCGCCAAGCGCTTCGCCGCCGCGGGCCTGCGGACCGAAGCCCTCAACCCCTCCTACGGCATGGCCGAGGCCACCGTCTTCGTCAGCGGCTCCGGTCACCGTGAGCCGGTGGTGCTCCGCGTCGACGAGCAGCGTCTGTCGGCCGGCGCTCTCGTGCCCGTCTCCGCGGCCGACCCCGGCAGGGATGTCGTCTCCTGCGGCTTCCCGCACGACTACGACGTGCGCATCGTCGAGCCCGAGAGCCGGCGCGCGCTTCCCGAAGGGGAGATCGGCGAGATCTGGCTGCGGGGCCCGAGCGTCGGCCAAGGCTACTGGGACAACCCAGAAGCCACGGAGCGCACGTTCCACGCCACGGTCGCGGACGCCGCCCCCGACACCGAGAACGGCTATCTGCGTACCGGGGACCTGGGCGCCGTGCTCGACGGCGAGCTGTTCATCACGGGCCGGCTCAAGGAGATGCTCATCCTCCGCGGCCGCAACCTCTACCCGCAGGACATCGAGTACGAGGCGCGCCAGCGCCATCCGGAGCTGCACGGCACCTTCGGAGCCGCCTTCACCGTGCCCGTCCGCGACGACGAGGGCCACGAGGAGGAACTCCTCGTCCTGGTCCACGAACTGCGCGGTCGGCACACCGAAAACGAGCTGGAAGCGCTGGCCAGCTCCATCCGCCGCACCGTCTTCACGGAGTTCGGCGCGCACCTGTCAGGACTCGTCCTGGTCCGGCGCGGCGCCGTGCAGCGCACCACGAGCGGCAAGGTCCAGCGCCTCCAGATGCGCGAGCACTTCCGCGACGGAGAGATCTCCGCACTCATCGCCAAGCTCGACCCGCGTCTGGAACGCACCACCGCGTAACCACACCGCACACCACCGGCCGACCCGCACGCACGACCGGGCACGCGCCGGATCACGAACAGTTCCCTGAGCGCCGCCAGGCCCCGGGGAGCCACACAACGGGGGATTCACCGTGCCGCACAGCTCTGTGCTCAGACTCGACCAGTTCCTGCGACAATCCGACTCCGGCGACGGCGTCTTCAGCCCCGGCGCGATGGCCGCCCTGGACCGCGAGGAGCGGTTTCCCGCCGAGGCCTGCCGCGCGCTCGACGACTTCGGCCTCGCCGCCCACTACGTCGACGCCCGCCACGGCGGCCTCCTGCACGACCATGTCGAACTCGTCCAGCTCCTGCGCACCGTGGCCCGCCGCGACCTGACGGTGGCGGTCGCACACGGCAAGACATTCCTCGGCACCGCCCCCGTCCAGGTCGCGGGCAGCCCCGCCCAGGCGGCCGGTCTCGCCGCGGACGTACGCGCCGGTGCCGTGGCCTCCTGGGCCCTGACCGAGCGCGACCACGGCAGCGACCTGCTCGCCGGAGAGCTCACCGCCCGTCGAACCGAGGGCGGATGGCGGCTCGACGGGGAGAAGTGGCTCATCAACAACGCGACGCGGGGTCGGTTCCTGTGCGTCCTCGCCCGCACCGACGAGCGGGGCGGCCCCCGTGGCTTCAGTCTCTTCCTGGTCGACAAGGACCGGCTGGCCCCCGGCAGCCACCGGCCGCTGCCCAAGGTGCGAACCCACGGCATCCGGGGGGCCGACATCAGCGGCATCGCCTTCGACGGCGCCGTGGTGCCCGAGGAGGCACTGGTCGGTGCGGCCGGAACCGGAGCGGAAACGGTTCTCAAGACCCTTCAGCTGACCCGCACCGTGTGCACCGCACTGTCGCTCGGCGCACTCGACCACGGGCTGCGGATCGCCACGGAGTACGCGCTCGGCCGCCACCTCTACGGGCGCCGGCTCAGCGACCTGCCGCGCGTACGCCGCATCCTGGGCGAGGCCGGTGCCGGGCTGATCGTCGCCGAGGCCGTCACCACCGTGGCCGCCCGCGCCATCCACACGCTGACCCCCGAGATGAGCGTCATCGCGTCCGTCACCAAGGCGCTCGTGCCGACGCTCGCCCAGGACACCCTCGACCAGCTGAGCGAACTGCTCGGCGTCCGGAGCTTCCTGAGCGACACCTACCTCGACGGTGCCTTCGCCAAGCTCGACCGCGACCACCGCATCGTCGCCGTCTTCGACGGCAGCACTGCCGTCAACCGCAGCCTGCTCATCGACCACTTCCCGGTCCTGGCCCGGTCCTGGCACCGCGGCACGGCCGACCGGGACGCCGTCACCGCGACGCTGCCGGGCAGCCCACCACGCCCCTTCGACCCGGGCCGGCTGCGGCTGCTGTCGACCGGGGGCTGCAGCCTCGTACAACTGCTGCCGGAAGCACTGGACCGGCTCCGCGCCGGTGTCCGCCAGGGGCAACTGCCGCCCGAGGCGGCCCGCATGGCGGACGAGCTCACCGGTCTCGCCGAAGCCGTGCACACCGGTATGGAGCACCAGGAGCGCACGGTCCGGGACGTCCCGCAGTCCGCCTTCGACCTGGCGGCCCAGTACGAGCTGTGCTTCGCCGCCGCGGCCCTGGTGCACCTGTGGCTGGACAGCGCCCGCACCGCGTACGACGGGCTGTGGCTCCAGGCCGGCCTCACCCTCGTCCTCAACCGGCTCGGCATCGCCGTCGACGAGACGCGGGCCACCGCCTTCGACCGGCTGGCCGACCGGCTGCTCGCCACGACCGACAGCGCGCCGCTGTCGTTGCCGGCCCACCACGCGCAGGGAGGCGTCCAGTGACCACGGCACTCGCCACCACCGCCGGGCCCGCGCGACTGCACGCCCTGGAGTCCGCGCTCGGCGACCCCTTCGCCGACGACAACCCGCTCGGCCTGCGGGCCGTACTCGAAGCCGACGAGCGCGGCGAGATGTTCGAGGCCGGGGAACAGGCGCTCCACGAGTACGGACTGGGCGCCGAGTTCGTGCCCACGGCGTTCGGCGGCCGGCTCGACCGGCTCGACCACCTCGTGGAGATCATGCGCTCGGTCTACCGGCGCGACCCCTGCCTCGGACTGGGCTACGGCGCCAGCTCGTTCATCGCGGGCGTCAACCTGTGGACCGCGGGCGACGAGGAGCAGTGCCGCCACGCCGCCGAACTGCTGTGCTCCGGCCGCCGGGTGGCCGTCGCCTACCACGAGCTGGCGCACGGCAACGACATGGCGGGCACCGAGTTCACCGCGCTGCCCGGACCGGCCGGTCTCGTCCTCAACGGCCGCAAGGAGATCATCACCAACGTCCGGCGCGCCGAGGCGCTGGTGGTCTTCGCCCGCACCGCACAGCGCCCCGGTAGCCGCAGCCACTCCCAGCTGTACGTCGACAAGTCCCGGTTGCCCGGCGGACACCTGACCCACCTGCCCCGCTACCGCACCAGCGGCATGCGCGGAGTGCAACTGGGCGGCATCGAGTTCCGGGACTGCCCGCTGCCCGAGAGCGCCGTCCTCGGCACCATGGGCCACGGGCTGGAGAACGCGCTGCGGTCCTTCCCGGTCACCCGCACCACCCTCGTGTCGATGTTCACCGGTGTCGTCGACTCGGCACTGCGCACCACCCTCAGCCACGTCAGGGGCCGGCGACTGTACGGTCGTACGGCCGCCGATCTCCCGCACATCCGCTCGGTGCTCGCCGCCGCGTACTCGGATCTGCTGACCGCCGACTGCTTCGCGACCGTGGCGACCCGGGCGCTGCACCTGCTGCCGGCGCAGACCCCGATCTACGCGCTGGCCGTGAAGTTCTTCGTGTCCAAGACCCTGATGGACGTGATGAACCAGCTCTCGGCCGTGCTGGGCGCTCACTTCTACCTGCGTGAGGGACCGGCCGCGGGCTTCCAGAAACTGCTGCGCGACATCCAGCCCGCGGGCTTCGGGCACGCGGCGCGCGCCGCCTGCCAGGTGTCGCTGCTGCCCCAACTGCCCCTGCTCGCCCGGCGGTCCTGGCTCGGCGAGACCGGCGCACCGGCCGAGCTGTTCCGCCCCGGCGCCGACCTTCCGGCGTTCGACTTCCGGCAGCTCGTCATCAGCGCCGCGGGCCGCGAGAGCCTGAGCACCTCGCTGGCCGCCGGGCTCGCCGCCATGCCGAACGGCACCGGACCGGCGTACACCGCGCTGCGCGCGCACGGCGAGCACTTCGCCGGCGAACTCGTCGACCTCGCCGAGGAGTGCGTGTCGCTCTCGCCGGCCGAGCTGTCGGTCGGCGCCGGCTCGCACACCTACGACCTCACCACCCGCTATGTGAAGATCCTCGTCGCTGCCGCCTGCTTCGAGACCTGGCGGCACGCCCGGGGCACCGACGCCGCCTTCCTGGCCGATCCCGCCTGGGCGGCCGCGGCCCTCCACCGGCTGCGCACTCCGCTCGGCACGCCCCGCCCCTCCCTGCCCGGCCACCTCGAACAGCCGCTGTGGGACGAACTGCTGGACCGCTGTGCCCGCTCCAAGGGCCTCGGAATGCTGCCCCGGCCACTCGCCGGCTCCCACGGCTGAACACACCCGACCCACCGGTCTCGGGCCCCGGCCCGAGCACGACCACGGGCCGGCGCCGTCCGGTGTCGCCCGACCGCTGTCCCACCACGTATCGCGACTGGAGACCCCATGTCCGAAAGCACCGCCCTGAGCATGACCGACTCCGCCGACAACGACGACCTGCAGGACTGGCTGGTGGCCCGGGTCGCCGAGCACCTGAGGATGCCGGCCGCCGACATCCGGCCCGACGTGCCGCTCAGCGACTACGGCCTCGATTCGGTGTACGCGCTGTCCGTCGCCGCCGAGATCGAGGACCACCTCGGCTTCGCGGTCGACCCGACGATGATGTGGGACAACCCCACGATCGAGGCCCTCCTCGCCGCCATCGGCGAGGAGCGTGCCCGCAGCGGCGCTGCCTGAGCCGCGCACCGCACCCGCACGCATTCACGCACCGCAGTTCCACGCAGTCCGCAGCGCCCTGGGGGATGGGAAGCCCGTGTCCGACGTCAGCAACACGCTCCGTACCGTGTCAGCCGCGCAGACCGGCATCTGGGTGGCGCAGCGCATGGCACCCGACGACCCCTTCTACAACTGCGGCGTCACCTACACGCTCACCGGACGCCTCGACGAGGACGCCCTGCGCCGGGCCGTCACCCAGGCCGTCGCCGAGGCCGAGACCCTGCGCACCCGGTTCCACGACACCGCGGACGGCCCCCGGCTGAGCATCGAGCCGGCCGACGAGGGCGAACTGCACGTCGTCGACCTCACCGGCCGGCCCGACCCGGACGCCGAGATCCAGGCCTGGACGGCCGCCGACCTCGCCACCGCGACCGACCTCACCCGCGAAGCGCCGTACACACACGCGCTGTTCACCATCGGGACGCAGCGCAGCGTCCTGTATTTCCGCTACCACCACATCGTGCTGGACGGCTTCGGCCAGCACCTCTACATGCGGCGGCTCGCGGAGCTGTACACCGCGTTCGAGCAGGGCCTGACCCCTCCCGGATCCACCGCCGCCCCGCTCGCCGACCTCCTGGCCGAGGACGCCGCCTACCTCGCCTCCCCCCGGTACGCCACGGACGCGGCGTACTGGCGTGCCGCATTCGCCGACCACCACGAGGGCACCCCGCTCGCCGGGCGGGTCGCGCCCGCCACGCCCAGCACGATGCGCCTGGTCACCCCCATGCCGTCGGACTTCCTCGCCGGGGTCGCCGACGGCGGCCGCGGCGGCGTCGGCCGGCTGTCCGCCACGATCGTCGCCGCCACCGCGGCATATGTGCACCGCCTGCTCGGCCGGCCCGACGTCATCGTCAACATGCCCATGGCGGCGCGCCGTTCGCGCAGGGAGCTCGGCACGCCCGCGATGCTCGCCAACGAAGTCCCCGTCCGGCTGACCGTCCGCCCGGACACCACCTTCGGCGACCTCGTGGACCAGGCGGAGGAACAGATCCGCAAGGCCATCCGGCACCAGCGCCACCGGGGCGAGGCTCTGCGCGCGGAACTCGGCCTGTCCGCCGAGGCCGGTGCCCTCTCCGGGCCGCAGGTCAATGTGATGGCCTTCGAGCAGGAGACCCGCTTCGGCGCCTGGACGGCCGTGCGCCGCCAGCTCGCCAACGGCCCGATCGCGGACCTGACGGTCAACGTCTACCGCACGCCCGGCACCGCGGAGACCGAGCTGGAGTTCTGCGGCAACCGCGAGCTCTACACCCAGGACGAACTCGCCCGTCACCAGGAGCGGTTCTGCGCGTTCCTGAACCGCGCCGCCACCCGCCCCGACCACCCGGTCGCCGCCCTGGACCTGCCCACCGACACCGAACGCGACCTGCTGCTGCGGGAGTGGAACGGCACCGCACGCGAACGGACGGCCGCCACCCTGCCCGAGCTGTTCGAGGCGCAGGCCGCCCGCACCCCGGACGAGCCCGCCCTGCACCACGACGGCGGCACGCTCACCTACGCCGAACTCGACACCCGGGCCAACCGGCTCGCCCACCTGCTCATCGGCCGGGGTACGGGCCCCGACCAGCACGTCGGCCTCGCGCTGCGGCGCTCCGCGGACCTGGTCGTCGCCGTACTCGCCGTACTGAAGGCAGGCGCCGCCTATCTGCCCGTCGACCCGGACTACCCCGCCGACCGCATCGCCCACATGCTCGGCGACGCCCGCCCCGGTCTGGTCCTCACCACCGCCGACGTGGCCGCCGAACTGCCGCCGGACGGCGCACCACGGCTGATCGTCGACACCCTCGACACCACGGGGCAGCCCACGCACAGCCCCATCGACGCCGACCGCCACCGGCCGCTGACCGCCGCCCATCCCGCGTACCTGATCTACACCTCCGGATCGACGGGCGTCCCCAAGGGCGTGATCGGCCTCCACGAAGGGGCCGTCAACCGACTGCTGTGGTTCGGCGAGGAGTTCCCCTTCGACGGACGGCCCGTGCTCGCCAAGAGCTCCCTCAGCTTCGTGGACGGCACCACCGAACTCCTCGGCCCGCTCGTGCACGGCGCGCCCGTCGTGCTCTGCGGCCCCGACGCCGGCCGCAGCGCCGCTGCGATGACGGACCTCGTCGCCCGCCACCGCGTCGGACGCATCACCCTCGTGCCCAGCCTCCTCGCCGAGCTCCTGGACGGCGACGACACCGGTGCCCTGGCGCCGTGCACGTTGTGGGTGACCAGCGGCGAGGCACTGCCGCCGGCGTACGCCGACCGGTTCCGGGCCGCGCTGCCCGAGGCCCGCCTGCTGAACCTGTACGGGTCCTCCGAGGCCAGCGGCGACAGCCTGTACGCCGACGTCACCGCCGGCACCGTGCGGATCGGCCGCCCCATCGCCAACACCCGTGCCCTCGTGCTGGATTCGTTCCTGCGCCCGGTGCCGGTGGGCGCCGTCGGTGAGCTGTACGTGGCGGGCGCCGGTCTGGCCCGCGGCTACCTCGGGCGGTCCGGCCTGACCGCCGAGCGATTCGTCGCCTGCCCCTTCGGCATCGCGGGCGAGCGCATGTACCGTACCGGCGACCTGGCCCGCTGGACGGCCGACGGGGAGCTCGAGTACCTCGGGCGTGCCGACCAGCAGGTGAAGGTGCGCGGCTTCCGCGTCGAACCGGCCGAGATCGAGGCCGTCCTCACCGCCCACCCCGCGGTGGAGCACGCCGCCGTGGTGCTGCGCGAGGACCGCCCCGGCGACAAGCGGCTGGTGGCCTACGTCGTCGGCGGCGCCGACACCGGGGAGCTGCGTGCCCGGGTGGCGGAGGACCTGCCGGACTACATGGTGCCGTCCGCGTTCGTCACGCTTGGCACGCTCCCGCTCAGCCCCAACGGCAAACTGGACCGGGCCGCCCTGCCCGCACCCGTTCACACCTCACGCGGCGGGGCGGCGCGCACTGCCGCCGAGACCCGGCTGTGCGCCCTGTTCACCGAGGTTCTCGGCGTGCCCCGGGCCGGTGTCCACGACAGCTTCTTCGATCTGGGCGGCGACAGCGTCCTGGCGCTCCGGCTCGTCTCGCACGCCCGCCGCACGGGCCTCGCGTTCACCGCCCGCGACGTCTTCGTGCATCGCACCGTGGAGGCCCTCGCGGCCATCGCCCGGGCGGCCGCGGACACCGCCACGTACACCCTCCCCGACCCGCTGCCGCAGCACGAACTCGCCCTCGTCGACGCCCCGTCCGGGGCCCGTGTGCTGCCGCTGACGCCCCTCCAGGAAGGCCTGCTCTTCCACAGCGTCTTCGACGAGGACCAGCCCGACCTCTACACCGTCCAGGCCGTCCTCGAACTCGGTGGCCCGCTCGACACCGCCGCCCTGCGTACCGCCGCCGCGCGGCTGCTGAAGCGCCACGACGCGCTGCGGGCCGGGTTCCGGCACGAGGGACTCAGCCGCGCCGTCCAGGTCGTGCCGGCCGAGGTACCGCTCGTCTGGCGGGAGGAGACGACCGAGGACCAGGAGGAGCTCGACGCGCTGCTCGCCCGGGAACGCGCCACGCGCTTCGCCCTGGACCGGCCGCCGCTCGTCCGCTTCCTGCTGGTCCGCACGGCGGCCGAGCACCACGCCCTGGCGGTGACCGCCCATCACACCGTCGTCGACGGCTGGTCGCTGCCCCTCGTCGTCCGTGACCTGCTCCAGAGCTACACAGACGGGCGTCCCCTGCCCGAAGTGCGGCCGTACGAGGACTACTTGGCGTGGCTCGCGGCACAGGACACCGAGGCGGCCCGGCACGCCTGGACCGCCGCGCTCGACGGCTTCGACGAGCCCGCCCGGCTGGCTCCCTCCGTACCCGGCCGTACCCCGGTGCTCCCCGCGCGCGTGGAGCACGATCTGCCCGCCGCACTCACCGCCCGCCTGGGACAGCGGGCCCGCGACCTGGGCGTCACCCTCAACTCCCTGACGACCGCGGCCTGGTCGCTGGTCCTGGCCCAGGTGCTGGGCCGTACCGACGTGGTGTTCGGCACCACGGTGGCCGGCCGCCCCGCCGAGCTCAGCGGCGTGGAGGACCTGGCGGGCCTGTTCATCAACACGCTGCCCCAGCGCGTACGGCTGGACCCCGCCGAACCCCTCGCAGCCCTCGCCGCACGACTTCAGGAGGAGCGGACGGCCCTGCTGGAGCACCAGCACGTGGGCCTCGCCGACATCCAGCGGTGGACCGGTCTCGGTGAACTCTTCGACACCTCCATGGTGTTCGAGAACTACCCCCTGGACCGCACCGCACTCGGCACCCTGGCCGACGAGGCCGGTCTGCGGCTCGTGGACGCCCGCGCGCACGAGGGAGCCCACTACCCCCTCAGCCTCGTCGTCCACCCGGGTGAGCGGCTCCGGCTGCGCGTCGACCACCAACCCGACCTGGTCGACACCACCGCGGCCGAGCGGACCGTCGCCCGGCTCGTCCGCGTCCTGGAGCAGTTCGCGGCCGACCCGACGACGCCGACGGGACGGGTGGAGGTCCTCGACGACACCGAACGCGAAACACTGCTGGAGCGGTGGAACGCCACCGACCGAGCCGTGCCCCCGGCCGCCCTTCCGCAGCTCTTCGAGGACCGCGCGGCCCGGACGCCGCAGGCCACGGCCGTGGTCTGCGGCGGCCACGAACTCACCTACGGGGAGCTCAACGCCCGCGCCAACCGGGTGGCCCGGCTGCTGGTCGAGCAGGGGGCGGGGCCCGGGCGCCGGGTCGCGGTCCGGCTGCCGCGCTCCGCCGACCTCGTCACCGTGCTGCTCGCCGTGGCCAAGTCGGGTGCGGCGTACGTGCCGCTCGACCCGGACTTCCCCGCCGACCGCGTCTCCTACATGCTCGAGGACTCCCGGCCCGTCCTCGTCGTGGACGAGACCTGGCTCGCCGGGGCCCGCACCGAGGACCTCGCGGCAGACGACCTGGCCGCGGTCTCGCCGCACAGTCCCGCGTACGTGATCTACACCTCCGGTTCGACCGGCCGCCCCAAGGGCGTGGTCGTCGGACACGCCGCCCTGGTCAACTTCCTCGACTCGATGGCGCGGTTGTTCGCCCTGACCACCGAGGACCGGCTGCTGGCCGTCACGACGGTGGGCTTCGACATCGCCGCCCTGGAGCTGTTCGTGCCGCTGCTGGCCGGCGCGCGGGTGGTGCTCGCCGACAAGGACACCACCCGGGACCCGCAGGCACTGGCCGAGCTGATCGACGAGGCCGGGGTGTCGGTGATGCAGGCGACCCCGAGCCTGTGGCGCGCCCTCGTCGACGAGGTCCCGACGGCTCCGGCCGGGCTGCGGGTCCTCGTCGGCGGCGAGGCACTGCCCGCGGACCTCGCCGACCGCCTGCTGACCACGGCCCGTTCGGTCACCAACCTCTACGGCCCCACCGAGACCACCATCTGGTCCACGGCCGGCGAGGTCGCCGGCGACAGCGCGTCGCGCGGCTCGATCGGCCGCCCCATCGGCAACACCCGGGTGTACGTGCTCGACGCGGCCCTGCGCCCGGCGCCCGCCGGAGTCGCCGCAGAGCTGTACATCGCCGGAGCGGGCCTGGCCCACGGCTACCTGGACCGGGCCGGCCTCACCGCGGAGCGCTTCGTCGCCGACCCCTACGGCGCGTCCGGCACCCGGATGTACCGCACCGGCGACCTGGTGCGCTGGTCGGCCGACGGCGAGCTGGAGTACCTCGGCCGCGTGGACCAGCAGGTCAAGGTACGCGGCCATCGCATCGAGCCCGGCGAGATCGAGGCGGTCCTGCTCGGCCACGAGGAGGTGTCCCGGGCGGCGGTCGTGGTGCGCGAGGACCCCCCCGGCGACAAGCGCCTGGTGGCCTACGTGGTCGGCGGCGCCCCCGAAGAGCTGCGTACCCACCTGGCGCGAACCCTGCCGGAGTACATGGTCCCGGCGGCCTTCGTCACGCTGGACGCGCTGCCGCTCACCCCCAACGGCAAGATCGACCGCAAGGTCCTGCCCGCCCCCGACTTCGCCGCCGTGGCCTCCGGCCGGGCGCCCCGCACCGCGCGCGAGGAGACGCTGTGCGCCCTGTTCGCCGAGGTGCTCGGCGTGCCCGAGGCCGGCGTCGACGACAGTTTCTTCGCCCTGGGCGGCGACAGCATCGTCGCGGTGCGCCTGGTCGGCCGGGCCCGCCGGGCCGGACTGCGCATCGCCGTGAAGGACGTCTTCGCCCACCGTACGGTCGCCGCGCTCGCCGAGGCCCTGCCCGAATCGCCGAACGACGGCAAGTCCACCGCCGCTGCCGACGCGCCCGACGACACCCCCGTCGACGTACCGCTCGGCGACGAGGAACTGGCCGCGCTGCGCACGCGACTGCCCGCGTCGGCCGAGGTGCTGCCGCTCACACCGCTCCAGGAAGGCCTGGTCTTCCACAGCGTCTTCGACCGCGGTGCCCCCGACGTCTACACCGTGCAGGTCGCCGTCGAACTCCTCGGCCGGCTCGACGTGCCCGCCCTGAAGTCGGCGGCCGCCGCCCTGCTCACCCGGCACGACGCGCTGCGCGCCGGCTTCCGGACGGAGGGGCTCAGCCGCCCCGTCCAGGTCGTCCACGCCGACGTACCCCTGAACTGGCAGGAGACCGAGGCCGTCGGCGAGGAGTCGCTGCACGACCGGCTGCTCCTGGAGCGGGAGCGTCCCTTCGACCTCGCCGCACCCCCGCTGGTCCGCTTCCTGCTCGCCCGCACCGGCACCGAGCGCGCCGTGCTGGCACTCACCGTCCACCACGCCGTACTGGACGGCTGGTCGCTGCCCGTGCTGCTGCGAGAGCTGCTGGAGCTGTACCGGAGCAGGTCCGCGCTGCCCGCGGCGCGCCCCTTCCGCGACCATCTGCGGTGGCTCGCGCAGCGCGACCGGGACGCGGCCGAACGGGCCTGGCGGGCGGCGTTCGCCGACGTCGAGGAGCCGACGCGGGTCGCCGCCGCGCCGGCCGGCCGGATCCCGGTGCGGCCGGAACGCGTGGAGACCACCCTGCCGGCGCCTGCCACCGCGGCGCTGGTCGAACGCTCCCGCGCTCTGGGCGTGACGCTCAACTCGGTGGTCGAGGCGGCCTGGGCGCTGGTGCTGTCGCGCATCCTGGGCCGCGACGACGTCACCTTCGGCGTGACCGTCTCCGGACGGCCCGCCGAGATCGACGGCATCGAGGACTGCGTCGGGCTGTACATCAACACCGTTCCGCTGCGGGTGCGCCTGAAGGCGGCCGAGCCGCTCGGCGACCTGCTGCGCCGCGTGCAGGGCGAGCGGCAGCGGCTGCTGGAGCACCAGCACACCGGCCTCGCCGACATCCAGCGCACGGTCGGACTGGGCGAACTCTTCGACACCTCCGTGGTGTTCGAGAACTTCCCACTGGACGCGGCCGCCTTCACGGAGCTCACCGCGACGGCCGGCCTGCGGGTCGGCGAGGTCCGCGCGCACGACGCGGTGCACTACTCGCTCGGCCTGGTCGTGGTCCCCGGCGACGAACTGCGGTTGCGCCTCGACCACCAGCCCGACCTCGTCGACCACGCCACCGCGCAGGCCGTCGCGGACCGGTTCGTGCACATCCTTCAGGCTCTCGCCGACCGTCCCGAGCTGCCCACCGGGCGACTCGACGTACTGACCCACGCCGAGCGGCGGCTGACACTCGACACCTTCGCCGACACCGCCCACGAGGTGGCGCCGGCCGCGCACACCTCGTCTTCGTCGCTGGCCGAACTGTTCGAGCGGCGTGCCGCTCTCGTTCCGGACGCGGTCGCCGTCACCTGTGGGACGCGGTCGTTGACGTATGCGGAGTTGGATGAGCGGGCGGACCGGTTGGCGGACCGGCTGGTGGCGCATGGTGCGGGTCCGGAGCGGTTTGTCGCGGTGTGTCTGCCGCGTGGCCTTGATCTGGTCGTGGCTCTGCTGGGGGTCGTGAAGTCGGGGGCGGCGTATGTTCCCGTCGATCCCGGCTATCCCGAGGAGCGGATTGCCTACATCCTTCAGGACACCGATCCGGTCCTTGTCGTCGACGAGGAGTGGCTTGCCTCGGCCGCGACCGGGGAGCCCGTTGCGCGTGGTCGTGGTCGTGGCCGTGTTCGGGTCGATCCGGCCAGTCCGGCGTATGTGATCTATACGTCCGGTTCCACCGGCCGTCCCAAGGGTGTGGTGGTTCCGCATGCCAACGTGGTGCGGCTGTTCACCGCCACCGAGGACGTCTACGGCTTCGGCCCGGACGACGTGTGGACTCTGTTCCATTCCGTCGCGTTCGACTTCTCGGTGTGGGAGCTGTGGGGTCCGCTCCTGCACGGTGGGCGGCTCGTCGTGGTGCCGTTCGATGTCAGCCGGAACCCGGTGGAGTTTTTGCGGCTGCTCGTCCGTGAACGGGTCACGGTGCTCAACCAGACTCCGTCGGCGTTCTATCAGTTGATGCAGGCGGACCGGGACCAGCCCGGTCTTGGGGATCGGCTCGCGCTGCGGTGGGTGATCTTCGGTGGTGAGGCGCTCGATTTGGGCCGGCTGGAGAGCTGGGGTCGTCGGCACGGCGACACCGAGCCCGTCCTGGTGAACATGTACGGGATCACGGAGACGACCGTCCATGTCAGCGTGCGTGCTCTGGATGCCGCCGCCTGGACCGGTCAGCACCGCAGCCTGATCGGTGTCGGTATCCGCGACCTGCGGGTCTATGTCCTTGACGGTGGTCTGCGGCCGGCTGCGGTGGGTGTCACGGGTGAGATGTATGTCGCCGGGGCGGGTCTGGCGCGCGGTTATCTGAACCGGCCGGGGCTGACCGCGGAACGGTTCGTGGCCGACCCCTACGGCGCGTCCGGCACGCGGATGTACCGCACGGGTGACCTGGCGCGGTGGACCTCGGACGGTGAGCTGGAGTACCTGGGGCGGGCCGACGACCAGGTCAAGATCCGCGGCTTCCGCATCGAACTCGGCGAGATCGACGCCGCGCTGGCCGGCCACCGGGACGTGGCCTGGGCCCGGACGATGGTGCGCGAGGACCGCCCCGGCGACCGTCGTCTCGTCGCCTACGTCCTGGCCGCGCGGAAGCCGGTCGATCACGGCCTGCTGCGGGACCACCTGGCGGCCACGCTGCCCGACTACATGGTGCCGTCCGCCTTCGTCACGCTCGACGAGCTGCCGCTCACCGTCAACGGCAAGCTCGACCGCAAGGCCCTGCCCGCCCCCGAGCTGCCGGCGTCCGGCGGCGGCAGGGCGCCGCGCACCGAGACCGAGCGCATCCTGTGCCTGCTCGTCGGCGAGGTGCTCGGTCTGCCCGAAGTGGCCGTCGACGACGGCTTCTTCGACCTCGGCGGCGACAGCATCATGTCGATCCAGCTGGTCGGCCGGGCCCGGCAGCAGGGGCTCGTCCTCTCCCCGCGGGACGTGTTCGAGCAGCGCACGGTCGAGGGCCTCGCCGCGGTCGCGGCGCCGACCGGCGCCGACGCGGCCGAGGAGCCGGACGTCGCGGACGGCGCGGTTCCGCTGCCGCCCATGGCCCACTGGCTGGCCGAACGCGGCGGCCCCGTCGACGGATTCGCCCAGTCCCTCGCGGTGCGGGTACCCGCCGGGCTGCACCGCGAGGACCTGCTGACGGCCCTGCAGACCGTCCTCGACCACCACGACGCCCTGCGGATGCGCCTGACCGACGTCGAGCCGTGGTCGCTCGAGATCGGCGAACGCGGCTCGGTGGCGGCCGGTGGGCTGCTGCGCCGGGTGGACGCCGAGGGGCTCGGTGACGCCGAGTTGGACGACCTCGTGGCCGAGCACGCCGCGGCCGCCCGTGCTCGGCTCGCGCCGCGTGACGGCGTGATGGTCCAGGCGGTGTGGTGCGACCGGGGGCCGGACCGGCCCGGCCGGCTGGTGCTGGTCGCCCACCACCTGGTGGTCGACGGCGTGTCCTGGCGGATACTGCTGCCCGACCTCGCCGACGCCTGGCGGGCGGCCACCGCCGGCCGTGCCGCCGACCTCGCTCCGACGGGCCTGTCCTACCGTTCCTGGGCCCGCCGTCGGCACACGGCGGCCGCCGAGGGCAGATACCGGAACCAGCTCCCTTACTGGCGTGAGGTATTGGGAGCATCCGCGGATACGGCGGCCACGCCCGCCCTGGCCCCCGCCCTGGCCCCCGCCCTGGACCCCGCGCTGGACACCCACGGCACCGCCGCCACGCTGCGGCTGCGGCTGCCCGCCGAGGTGACCCGGGCCGTGCTGACCACCGCTGCCTCCCGTTACCGGGCCCGCCCCGACGAGGTCCTGCTCGCTGCGTTCGCGGCGGCCGTCACCGCCTGGCGCGGCACGGACGACCCGACCGTACTGGTGGACGCCGAGGGCCACGGCCGCGACCAGCTCGGCGCGGACGACGCCGACCTGTCACGGACCGTGGGCTGGTTCACCAGCCTGTACCCGGTGCGGCTGGACGCCGGCCGGCTCGACGCCGAGGCGCGCGCCGGGCTGCGGGCGGGCGGCTCGGAGGCCGGCCGGCTGCTGAAGCGCACCAAGGAACTGCTCCGCGCGGTGCCGGACCACGGCCTCGGCTTCGGCGCGCTGCGCCACCTCGACGCGCAGACCGCCGCCGAACTCTCCGCGCCGACCTCGCCCGAGCTGGGCTTCAACTACCTCGGCCGCGCCACCACCGGCGACGACGCGGACTGGAGCGTCGTGCCCGGCAGTAACGGCATCGGCGGTTCCGCCGACCCCGGCCTGCCGCTCGCCCACGCCGTGGAACTCAACGCGCTGGCCGAGGACGGCCCCGACGGGCCCGAACTCGTCGCCGCCTGGACCTGGGCGAGCCGCCTGTTCGACGAGGACCGGGTGCGCCTGCTGGCCGAGGAGTGGTTCGAGGTCCTGCGCGGCTTCGCCGCCCACGTGCGCCGGCCGGGCGCGGGCGGTCTCACGCCCTCCGACATCGCCCCCGCGCGGCTCGGCCAGCGCGAGATCGAGGAACTGGAGCGGCGGCTGCCGGACCTGGAGGACGTCCTGCCGCTGTCCCCGCTGCAGGAGGGCCTGCTCTTCCACCACTCCTTCGACGAGGAGTCCGCGGACGTCTACACGGTGCAGCTCGTCGTCGACATCGAGGGCGAGCCGGACACCGCCGCGCTGCGTGCCGCCGCGGCCGCGCTGCTCGACCGGCACCCCAACCTGCGGGCGGCCTTCCTGCACGAGAACCTCAGCACCCCGGTGCAGGCGGTGCTGCGCGAAGTTCCGCTGCCCTGGCAGGAGGCCGACCTCGGTGCGCTGCACGAGGCCGAACGCGAACAGGAGGCCCGGCGCCTGCTCGACGCCGACCGCACCCGGCGCTTCGACCCCGCCCGGCCCCCGCTCGTCCGTTTCACCCTGCTGCGGCTGGGCGACCGGCACCACCGGCTGGCGATCACCTCGCACCATGTGCTGTGGGACGGCTGGTCCCTGCCCGTCATCGTCCGTGAGCTGCTGGAGCTGTACCGGGGCGAGCGCCCGCTGCCGCCGGTCCGGCCCTACCGGGACCATCTGGCGTGGCTCGCCCGGCAGGACCGCGCCGCCGCCGAGGCTGCCTGGCGCGAGGCGTTCGCCGGATTCGAGGAGCCGACGCTGGCCGCCACGCTCGACGCCGGTCGCACCCCGCTCCTTCCGGAGACTGTGGAGGCTTCGCTGCCCGCCCCGGACACCGCCCGGCTGACCGAGCGGACCCGGGCCCTCGGCGTGACCCTCAACTCGGCGGTCCAGGCCGCCTGGGGACTCGTCCTGGCCGGTCAACTGGGCCGCGACGACGTGGCGTTCGGCGTCACCGTGTCCGGCCGCCCGGCCGAGGCAGACGGAACCTGGGACGCCATCGGCCTGTTCATCAACACGGTGCCGGCGCGGCTGCGCGTCGATCCCGCGGAGTCCGTCGGCGAGCTGCTGCTGCGTGCGCAGCGTGAACAGGCGCGGCTGCTGGAACACCAGCACCTCGGTCTCGCCGACATCCAGCGGGTGACCGATTTCGGTGAACTCTTCGACACCTCTCTGGTGTTCGAGAACTACCCCCTGGACGCCGGGACACTGAACGCCGTCGCGGCCGGAACCGGTCTGCGGCTCACCGGCGCCCGCACCCGCGACGCCGTGCACTACACCTACGGCCTCGTCGCGATGCCCGGCGACGAACTGCGCTTCCGCCTCGACCATCAGCCCGACCTGGTCGCCCCGGAGACGGCACGCCTGGTCATGGACCGCCTGCTGCGGATCCTGACGGCCATGGCCGACGCCCCCGAGTTGCCCGTCGGACGGATCGACGCGCTCGGTGCCGACGAACGCCGACTGCTGGTCGACGACTGGAACGCCACCGAACACCCGGTGCCCGCCGGCGCGCTGCCCGAGTTGTTCCAGGCACAGGTGGCCCGCACCCCGGACGCCGAGGCCGTGGTCTTCGAAGGCAGCCGACTGAGCTACGCCGACCTCAACGCACGTGCCAACCGGCTGGCCCTGCTGCTGGCCGAGCACGGCGCGGGCCCGGAGCGGTGCGTCGCGGTGTCCCTGCCGCGCTCGGCCGACCTGGTGGTCACCCTGCTCGCCGTCATGAAGACGGGAGCCGCCCACGTACCCATCGACCCGGACTACCCCGCCGAGCGCATCGCGCACATCCTCGACGACGTCGATCCCGTACTGTTCGTCGACTCGGCCTGGCTGGCGGCGGCCGACACCTCCGCCCACGCCGCCGACGATCCCGCCCCCGTCGACCCCGCGTTGCTCGCCTACGTCATCCACACCTCGGGTTCCACCGGTCGGCCCAAGGGCGTCGCGGTCTCCCACCGGGGCATCGCGAGCCTGGCCACCGGACAGATCGACCGCTTCGCCGTCACCCCCGACAGCCGGGTGCTGCTCTTCGCCTCGCCCAGCTTCGACGCGGCCGTCTCCGAGCTGTGCATGGCGCTGCTCGCCGGCGCGACACTGGTGCTGGCCCCCGCCGAGCGGCTGCTGCCCGGCCCCGCGCTGACCGAGCTGGTGCGCGAGCAGGAGATCAGCCACGTCACCCTGCCGCCGTCGGCGCTGGCCGTGCTTCCGGACGACGCGCTGCCCACCGTGACCACCCTGGTCGTGGCCGGCGAGGCCTGTCCGCCGGACCTGGTGGCGCGCTGGTCGCGCGGGCGCCGCATGATCAACGCCTACGGCCCCACCGAGTCCACGGTGTGCGCCAGCATGAGCGCCCCACTGGCCGGTGCCGCCGTCCCGCCCATCGGCACCCCGCTGATCAACACCCGCCTGTACGTCCTCGACGGCGGTTTGCGGCCGGCACCCGTCGGCACCCCGGGCGAGCTCTACATCGCCGGGGCCGGTCTGGCGCGCGGCTATCTGAACCGGCCGGCGCTGACCGCGGATCGGTTCGTGGCCTGTCCGTTCGGAGGGCCGGGGGAGCGGATGTACCGCACGGGCGACCTGGCGCGGTGGACCGCGGACGGTGAGCTGGAGTACCTGGGGCGCGCTGACGACCAGGTCAAGATCCGCGGCTTCCGCATCGAGCCCGGCGAGGTGGCCGCGGTCGTCGGCGGCCACCCCGCCGTGGCCAGAGCCGTGGTGGTCGTCCGCGAGGACCAGCCCGGCGACAAGCGGCTCGTCGCCTACGTGGTGCCCGCGCCCGGCGCGGACGCGGACCAGGCGCGGCTGCGCCGGTACGCCGCCGGACGGCTCGCCGCCCACATGGTGCCCTCGGCGTTCGTCGCCCTGGACAGCCTGCCCGTCACCCCCAACGGGAAGCTGGACCGCAAGGCGCTGCCCGCTCCGGAGTACGGCACCCTGTCCACGGCCGGGTACCGCGGGCCGCGTTCGCCGCGCGAGGAGATCCTGTGCGGTCTGTTCGCCGAGGTGCTCGGCGTGGAGCGGGTCGGTATCGACGACGGCTTCTTCGAACTGGGCGGTCACTCGCTGCTGGCCACCCGGCTGGTCAACCGCGTCCGCACGACGCTCGGCGAGGAACTGCCGGTGCGCGGTCTGTTCGAGACGCCGACCGTCGCCGGGCTCGCCGCCCGGCAGGGCACCGATGCCGCCCGTCCCGCCGCGCGGGCGGCCCAGCGGCCCGAGCGGCTGCCGCTGTCGTTCGCGCAGGAACGGCTGTGGTTCCTCGGCCAGTTCGACGAGGCGTCTGCCACGTACAACATCCCCGCCGCACTGCGGCTGACCGGCGACCTCGACCGGACGGCTCTCGAAGCCGCGCTGGCCGACGTGGTGGGCCGGCACGAGTCGCTGCGCACTCTCGTCGCCGAGGACGCCGACGGCCCCCACCAGCGCGTCCTCGACGCCCGCGGGGCTGCCCCGCGGGTCACGGCCGAGCCCGCCGACGAGGCCGGACTCGGCGCGAAACTGGCCGGTGAGACCCGCCGTCCCTTCGATCTCTCGGCCGAACTCCCCCTGCGGGTCCGGCTGTTCGAACTCGCCCCGCAGGAGCATGTGCTCCTGCTGGTCCTGCACCACATCGCCGGCGACGGCTGGTCGGTGGGGCCGCTCGCCCGGGACCTGACCGCCGCCTACGCGGCCCGCCGCGCCGGTCACGCTCCGAGCTGGGAGCAACTGCCGCTCCAGTACGCGGACTTCGCCCTGTGGCAGCGCCGGACGCTCGGCTCCGAGACCGATGCGGACAGCCCCCTGGCACGCCGGCTGGCGTTCTGGAAGGACGCGCTGTCCGGCCTGCCCGAGGAACTGGACCTGCCGACCGACCACCGGCGTCCGGCCGTGTCCTCGTACACCGGCGGGGTGGTGGAGTTCGAGGTGCCGGCCGCCCTGCACGAGCGGCTCGTGGTCGTGGCCCGCGAGCTGCGGGCGACGCCGTTCATGGTGATGCGCGCGGCCCTGGCGACCCTGCTGTCGCGGCTGGGCGCCGGAACCGACATCCCCATCGGCACCCCGGTCGCCGGCCGCGCCGACGACGCCCTGGAGGGCCTGGTCGGGTTCTTCGTGAACACGCTGGTGCTGCGCACCGACCTGTCGGGCGACCCGACCTTCCGTGAACTCGTCGGCCGCGTACGGGAGTTCGACCTGGCGGCGTACGCCCACCAGGACGTGCCCTTCGAACGCCTCGTCGACGTCCTCAACCCGGCCCGCTCCATGGCCCGCCACCCTCTCTTCCAGACCGCTCTCACTTGGAACGACACCACCGAGCAGGCCCTCGGCGCGCTGCGCGGTCTGCCGGGCCTCGCGGTCCGTCCCGAACCGGTGGACACCACGGCGGCGAAATTCGACCTCTCCCTCGTCTTCGAGGAGCGTCGCGCCGCCGACGGCACGCCCGCGGGACTGCACGGCAGCCTCTCCTACAGCGCCGACCTGTACACCCACGCGGGCGCCGTGGCCCTCACCCGGCGCCTGGCGCGCGTCCTCGACGCGGCGCTGACCGACCCGGACCGACCGGTCACCCGCATCGACGTCACCGACGCGGCCGAGCGCGCCCGGCTGCTGGCCGCGGCCGGCGAAGGAGGCACAGCCGCCCCGCCCCGGACGCTCGCCGAACTCTTCGCGGCCCGTGCCGCTCTCGTTCCGGACGCGGTCGCCGTCACCTGTGGGACGCGGTCGTTGACGTATGCGGAGCTGGATGAGCGGGCGGACCGGTTGGCGGACCGGCTGGTGGCGCATGGTGCGGGTCCGGAGCGGTTTGTCGCGGTGTGCCTGCCGCGTGGCCTTGATCTGGTCGTGGCTCTGCTGGGGGTCGTGAAGTCGGGGGCGGCGTATGTTCCCGTCGATCCCGGCTATCCCGAGGAGCGGATCGCCTACATCCTTCAGGACACCGATCCGGTCCTTGTCGTCGATGAGGAGTGGCTTGCCTCGGCCGCGACCGGGGAGCCCGGTGTGTCCGGTCCTGGCCGTGGTCGTGTCCCGGCCGGTCCGGCCAGTCCGGCGTATGTGATCTACACCTCCGGTTCCACCGGCCGTCCCAAGGGTGTGGTGGTCCCGCATGCCAACGTGGTGCGGCTGTTCACCGCCACCGAGGACGTCTACGGCTTCGGTCCGGACGACGTGTGGACTCTGTTCCATTCCGTCGCGTTCGACTTCTCGGTGTGGGAGCTGTGGGGTCCGCTCCTGCACGGTGGGCGGCTTGTCGTGGTGCCGTTCGATGTCAGCCGGAATCCGGTGGAGTTTTTGCGGCTGCTGGTGCGTGAGCGGGTCACGGTGCTCAACCAGACTCCGTCGGCGTTCTATCAGTTGATGCAGGCGGACCGGGACCAGCCCGGTCTCGGGGATCGGCTCGCACTGCGGTGGGTGATCTTCGGTGGTGAGGCGCTCGACCTCGGCCGGCTGGAGAGCTGGGGTCGTCGGCACGGCGATGCCGAGCCCGTCCTGGTCAACATGTACGGCATCACCGAGACGACCGTCCATGTCAGCGTGCGGGCTCTGGATGCCGCCGCCTGGACCGGTCAGCGCCGCAGTCTCATCGGTGTCGGTATCCGCGACCTGCGGGTGTACGTCCTCGACGGTGGTCTGCGGCCGGCTGCGGTGGGTGTCACGGGTGAGATGTATGTCGCCGGGGCGGGTCTGGCGCGCGGTTATCTGAACCGGCCGGGGCTGACCGCGGAACGGTTCGTGGCGGATCCGTACGGCGCGTCCGGCACGCGGATGTATCGCACGGGTGACCTGGCGCGGTGGACCGCGGACGGTGAACTGGAGTACCTGGGGCGGGCCGACGACCAGGTCAAGATCCGCGGCTTCCGCATCGAACTCGGCGAGATCGACGCCGCGCTGGCCGGCCATCCCCAGGTCGCCCAGGCCGCCGTGGTCGTCCGCGAGGACCAGCCCGGCGACCAGCGGCTCGTCGCCTACGCGGTGCCCGCCGCCGACGGCCTGGACGTCGCCGCCGTACGCGACCGGCTGGCCGCCGAACTGCCGGAGTACATGGTGCCGTCGGCCGTGGTGCCCCTCACGGCGCTGCCGCTCACCGTCAACGGCAAGCTCGACCGCAAGGCCCTGCCCGCTCCGGAGTACGTCGGCACGGGCACCGCCGAGTACCGCGGGCCGCGTTCGCCGCGCGAGGAGATCCTGTGCGGTCTGTTCGCCGAGGTGCTCGGCGTGGAGCGGGTCGGCATCGACGACGGCTTCTTCGAACTGGGCGGTCACTCGCTGCTGGCCACCCGGCTGGTCAACCGCGTCCGCGCGACGCTCGGCGCGGAACTGTCGGTGCGGGACCTGTTCGAGTCGCCCACCGTCGCCGGCCTGGGCCCGGTCCTGGGCACGGCCGGCACCGGCGCGGGGCGGCCCGTGGCCCGCGTGGAGCGGCCGGACCGGCTCCCGCTGTCGTTCGCGCAGCGCAGGCTCTGGTTCCTGCACCGCTTCGAAGGCCCCGGCGCCACCTACAACATCCCGCTGGCACTGCACCTGACCGGTGACCTCGACCCGGCGGCACTGGAAGTCGCCCTGGCCGACGTGACGACACGCCACGAGGCGCTGCGCACCGTCTTCGCGGAGGACGACGAGGGCCCGTACCAGGTGGTGCTTGACCACGCGCGGCCACGCCTGCACACGGTCGCCGACGAGGCCGAACTGGGCGCGGCGGCACGCCACGCCTTCGACCTCGGCGCCGAACTCCCGCTGCACGCCGCGCTGTTCTCCCAGAGCGACCGGGAACACGTACTGCTCCTGGTGGTCCATCACATCGCCGGGGACGGCCGGTCGACCGGCGTCCTCGCCCGGGACCTGACCGCCGCCTACCTGGCGCGCCGCGCCGGGCACGCCCCGGCCTGGACCGAACTGCCCGTGCAGTACGCCGACTTCACACTGTGGCAGAACCAGACGCTCGGCTCCGAGGACGACCCCGACAGCCTCGTCTCACGCCAGCTCGCGTTCTGGAAGGACCGGCTGAACGGCCTGCCCGAGGAACTCAGCCTGCCCACCGACCGGCCCCGTCCGGCCGTGTCCTCGTACACCGGCGGCGTGGTGGAGTTCGAGGTGCCTGCCGCCCTGCACGAGCGGCTGGCTGACCTGGCGCGCGAGCTGCGGGCGACGCCGTTCATGGTGATGCAGGCGGCACTGGCGACCCTGCTGTCGCGGCTCGGCGCGGGCACGGACATCCCGATCGGTACGCCGATCGCGGGCCGCACCGATGACGCGGTGGAGGACCTGGTCGGGTTCTTCGTGAACACGCTGGTGCTGCGCACCGACCTGTCGGGCGACCCGACCTTCCGTGAACTCGTCGACCGCGTACGCGAGTTCGGCCTGGCGGCGTACGCCCACCAGGACGTGCCCTTCGAACGCGTCGTCGACGTGCTCGACGTGACCCGCTCGACATCACGACACCCGCTGTTCCAGACGGTCCTCACCCTGGACGACACCGCCGAACAGGAGGCCCTCGCCCAGGCCGCGCGACTGCCGGGAGTGGACGTCTCCGAGTACCACCTCGACACGGGCGTCGCCAAGTTCGACCTGTCCTTCGGCTTCACCCGCAGCCGTGCGGCCGGCTTCGGTCTCACCGGCCGCGTCGAGTACGCCACCGACCTCTACGACCGCACCACCGCCCAGATCCTCGCCGCCCGGCTCGTCCGCGTGCTGGAGGCGGTGCTGGCACACCCCGACGCACCGGTCACCCGCGTCGACGTCCTCGGCACCGACGAACGCCGGCTCCTGCTGGAGGGACGCAACGACACGACCGTTCCGGCTCCCGCGACCACCCTCCTCGGTCTCTTCGAGGCGCACACCGCGGCCACCCCCGACAAGACGGCACTCGTCGGCGACGGCACGACCCTCACCTACGCGGAACTGTCGGCCAGGGCGCACCGGTTGGCACACCGGCTGCGCCGAGCCGGGATACGCCGCGATACCCGCGTCGCGCTCCTCATGGAACGCTCCGTCGACCTCGTCGTCGCCGTACTCGCCGTCCTCAAGGCGGGCGGCGCCTACGTGCCGCTCAGCGCGACCTATCCCGACGAGCGGCTGCGCTGGATCGTCGCCGAGACCGGCACACCGCTGCTCATCGCCGACCGCGCCCAGCGGGAACGGGCCGAGAGCGTCGCCGGCCCCCTCGACGTGCTCGTCGTCGACGACCCCGCCACCGCCGAGGCCCTCGTCGGCGAGGACGCCTGTGCACCCGGATTCGTCCCCGGGCCCGAGGACCTCGCCTGCCTGATGTTCACCTCCGGCTCGACCGGCCTGCCCAAGGGCGTCGCCGCGACCCACGGGAACATCGCCGACCTCGCACAGGATCGGTGGTGGAGCTCCGGCTGCGCCGAACGCGTCCTGCTGCACTCCCCGCACGCCTGGGACGCGCTCACCCTGGAACTGTGGGTCGCGCTGCTGTGCGGCGGCAGTGTCGTCGTCGCCCCCGCAGGGGACACCGGCGTCGAGGCGCTCGGCGCGCTCATCACCGGGCACGGCGTCACCGGACTGTGGCTCACCGCGGGCCTGTTCGCGGTACTGGCGGAGGAGCAGCCGGACTGCTTCCGCGGCGTGCGCCAGGTGTGGACCGGCGGTGACGCGGTCCCGCCCGCCGCCGTGCGCCGGGTCCTGGAACACTGCCCGCACATCGAGGTCGTCAACGGCTACGGCCCCACCGAGACGACGGTGTTCACCACCCGCAACCCGGTCGGCGCGGACGACGCCCGCCGGCTGGCCGACGTGGTACCCATCGGACGCCCGCTGGACAACATGCGGGTGTACGTCCTCGACGCCGCCCTGCACCCCGTACCGGACGGAGTACCCGGCGAGCTCTACGTGGCCGGCAGCGGCCTCGCCCGCGGTTACTGGGCGCGCCCCGACCTCACCGCCGAACGCTTCGTGCCCTGTCCGTTCGGGGCGCCGGGCGAGCGCATGTACCACACCGGCGACCTGGTGCGGTGGAACACCGACGGCCTGCTGGAGTTCGTGGGCCGCGCCGACGACCAGGTCAAGGTGCGCGGTTTCCGCATCGAACTCGCCGAGATCGAGGGCGCCCTGACCGCCCACCCCGACGTGCGGGCGGGCGCGGTGATCGTGCGCGAGGACCAGCCCGGCGACAAACGCCTCACCGGCTACGTCGTGGCCGCCGGCGACGGGCTCGACCTCGCCGGGCTGCGCGCCCACCTCACCGCACGCCTGCCCGACTACATGGTGCCCGCGGCCCTCATACCCCTGCCCGAGCTGCCGCTGACCAACAACGGAAAACTTGACCGCAGGGCCCTCCCGGCTCCCGCCCACACACCCCGCGCCACCGGCCGTACCGCCGCCGGACCCGTGGAGGAAACCCTGTGCGCGCTGTTCGCCGACGTGCTCGGCGTGGACGGGATCGGCGTCGAGGACAGCTTCTTCGACCTCGGCGGTGACAGCATCATGTCCATCCAACTGGTCAGCCGCGCCCGCAAAGCAGGCCTCACCCTCAGTCCGCGCGACGTGTTCGACCACCGTACGGTGGCCGCGCTCGCCGAGGCCATCTCCGGCCGGACCCCCGCCGAGGTGCCTCAGACGGCACAGGAACCCGCCACGGGCCCCGTCCCGCTCACGCCGATCATGCACTGGCTCGCCGAACGCGGCGGGCGCACCGAGAAGTTCAACCAGTCCGTCGTCCTCCAGGTGCCCGCGGGCATGACGTACGACGACCTGCGCACCGCCCTCCAGGCCGTTCTGGACCGCCACGACGCGCTGCGCATGCGCTGGGCGTCCGACGCCGCCGGGCAACCGCACGCAAAGATCCCGGAGCCGGGCACGCTCGACGCCCGTACCTGCCTGGAGCGCGTGGACGCCCGGGGCGCCGACACGCAGACCGTGCACCGGCTGCTCGCCGACCACGCTCGCGCGGCCCTCGGACGGCTGGCACCCGCGGACGGCATCATGCTCCAGGCCGTCTGGCTGGACCGCGGCCCGCGGACACCGGGACGGCTCGTGCTGCTCGCCGACCACCTGGTCGTCGACGGCGTGTCCTGGCGCCTGATCGTGTCCGACCTCGCCGAGGCCCGGCAGGCGTCGGCCGCGGGCACCGACCCCGCGCTCCCGCCCGTCGGCACCTCCTTCCGGCACTGGGCCACCGCCCTGCAGACGGCGGCGCTGGACCCGGCGCACACCGACCGGCTCGCCCACTGGGCGGACACGCTGCGGGACGCCGGGGCACCGTTCGGCACGGCCCCGCTGGACCCGGCCCGCGACACCCACGCCACCGCCGGCACCCTCACGCTGAGACTGCCCGCCGACGTCACCACGAGTGTGCTCACCACCGTCGGCTCCGTCTTCGGCACCGGCGCGGCCGACGGTCTCCTCGCCGCCCTCACCCTGGCCCTCGCCTCCCGGCGGCCCACGCGCGACAGCGGCGTGGTCGTCGACGTCGAGGGACACGGACGCGAGGAGCAGGTCGTTCCCGGGGCCGACCTGTCCCGCACCGTCGGCTGGTTCACCAGCCTCTACCCGGTGCGGCTCGACCCGGGCCCGCTGGACCGGGCCGCCCACGAGGACGCCCTCGCCGGCGGCCCCACCGCGGGCCGCGTCCTGAAGGCCGTCAAGGAACAACTGCGGGCGGTACCCGACAACGGCGTCGGATACGGCCTGCTGCGCCACCTCAACCCCAGGACCAGGTCCGTGCTCGCCCCGCTCGGCCGCCCCCGGATCGGCTTCAACTACCTGGGCCGGGTCACGGCACAGGAAGCCGTCGACTGGACCCCCGTACCCGACACCGGGGCGCTCGTCCCCGGCGACGACCCGGACGCCCCGCTCACCCACATATTGGAACTCAACGCCCTCACCCAGGACGGGGACGAGGGACCCGAACTCGTCGCCACCTGGACCTGGGCCGCGCGCCTGCTGTCCGAGGACGAGGTGCGGGAGGTGGCCGAGGCCTGGTTCGCGGCCCTGCGCGGACTCGCCGAACACGCCCGCCAACCCGACGCGGGAGGACTGACCCCGTCGGACGTGTCCCTGCTGTCCCTCAGCCAGGACGAGATCGACGCCTTCGAAGACGACTTCTTCGCAGACCAGGAAGACGAGTGAGGAAAGCCGTGAGCCGTAAGTCCCGCTCCATCGAGGACATCCTGCCCCTGTCGCCGCTGCAGGAAGGTCTCATCTTCCACAGCGTGTACGACGACCGCGGCGCAGACATCTACACCGTTCAGCTCGTCTTCGACGTCGACGGCCCCCTGGACTCCACCGCGCTGCACACGGCCGCCCGGACCCTGGTACAGCGCCACACCAACCTCCGCGCGGGGTTCCGGCAGCGCACGTCCGGCGAGTGGGTCCAGGTGGTCCTGCGCGACGCCCCGCCGGACTGGACCGAGACGGACCTCTCCGCACTGCCCGAGGCCGACCGTGAGCGCGAGGCCGAGCGGATCGTCGTCGAGGACCGCGCCCGCCGCTTCGACGTGGGGCGGCCGCCGCTGCTGCGGTTCACCCTGCTGCGCCTCACCCCCGACCGGCACCGCCTCGCGCTCGCCGTGCACCACGCCGTCCTGGACGGCTGGTCCCTGCCCGTCGTGCTGCGCGAACTCCTCACCCTGTACGTCTCGGGCGGCGACGTGTCCGGCCTGCCCCGGATCCGCCCCTACCGCGACTACCTCGCCTGGCTCGCCGGCCGCGACCGGGACGCCGCGCTCGCCGCATGGCACCGGGTCTTCGAGGACTTCGAGGAGCCGGCCCGGATCGCCCCCGCCGTCCCCGGCCGAACCCCGGTCGTCCCGGACAAGGTCGAGTTCGGACTGCCCGCCGACACCACCCGCCGGCTCACCGAGCGGGCCCGCGAACTCGGCGTCACACTCAACACCGTGGTCCAGGGCGCCTGGGGCCTCGTACTGTCCCGCCTGCTCGACCGCGACGACGTCGTGTTCGGCGTGACCGTTTCCGGCCGCCCCGCCGACCTGCCGGGCGTCGAGGACATGGTGGGCCTGTTCATCAACACCCTGCCCCTGAGACTGCGGACGGACCCCGCGGAAACCGTCGGCGACCTGCTGCGGCGCCTCCAGCGCGAGCAGTCCGCGCTCCTGGACCATCAGTACATCGGCCTCGCCGACCTCCAACGCGCCATCGGAAAGGGGGAGTTGTTCGACACCTCGATGGTCTTCGAGAACTACCCCCTCGACAGCGCCGGCCTCGACACCTCGGCCGACGAGAGCGACCTGCGCCTGGCATCCGCCCAGAGCCGCTCCGCGATGCACTACACCTACGGCCTGGTCGCCCACCCCGGCACGGACCTCCGCTTCCGCCTGGACTTCCAGCCCGACCTCGTCGACCGGGAGTCGGCTGAGGGGTTGGTTGAGCGGTTGGTGCGGGTGTTGGGGGTGGTGGTTGCTGATCCGGGGGTGCGGGTTGGTGGTGTGGATGTGCTCTCTGATGCTGAGCGGGGTTTGGTGTTGGGGGAGTGGATCGATACGGGGCGGGAGGTGTCGGTTGTCGGGTTGCCGCAGTTGTTCGAGGCGCAGGTGGCCAGGACTCCGGATGCGGTGGCGGTGGGGGATCTGTCGTATGCGGAGGTGAATGCGGGGGCGAATCGGCTGGCGCGGTTGTTGGTGGAAGCGGGGGTTGGTGCGGAGTCGCGGGTGGCGGTGGTGCTGCCTGCGTCTGCGGAGTTGGTGACGGTGTTGTTGGCGGTGGTGAAGGCGGGGGCGGCGTATGTGCCCGTCGATCCCGGTTATCCCGAGGAGCGGATCGCGTACATCCTTCAGGACTGTGCGCCCGCGCTGGTGATCGATGAGGCGTGGCTGGCGCAGGCTGACACCAGTGGGGTGTCGGCGGGGAATCTGTCTGGGGTGGGGTTGTCGTGGCCGGCGTATGTGATTTATACGTCGGGGTCGACGGGGCGGCCGAAGGGTGTGGTGGTTGAGCACCGGTCGGTGGGGGCGTATCTGGTGCGGGCGCGGGAGGTGTATCCGCAGGCGGCGGGGGTGTCGTTGGTGCACTCGTCGTTCGCGTTCGATCTGACGGTGACGGCGTTGTGGTCGCCGCTGGTTTCTGGTGGCCGGGTCGTGGTCGGGGACTTGGACGAGTCTGTGTCCGGGGTCTCGTTCATGAAGGTCACGCCTTCTCACCTGGGTCTGTTGGAGGCTCTTCCGGAGAGCGCGTCGCCGTCGGGGACGTTGGTGATCGGTGGTGAGGCGTTGCGGGGTGAGGCGCTGGCCGCGTGGCGGCAGGCTCATCCCGGCGTCGAGGTGATCAATGCGTATGGTCCGACGGAGGCGACGGTCAACTGTGCCGAGTTCCGGTTGGAGCCGGGTGTGGAGACGCCGTCGGGTGCGGTGCCGATCGGCCGTCCGTTCGCCAACACCCGTACGTATGTGCTGGATGCAGCCCTGAATCCGGTGCCGGTGGGTACTCCGGGTGAGTTGTATGTGGCGGGTGTGGTGCTGGCCCGTGGTTATCTCGGCCGGCCCGGTCTGACGGCGGAGCGTTTCGTCGCGGACCCGTTCGGCGTCCCGGGCACGCGGATGTATCGCACCGGGGATGTGGTCCGCTGGAATCGCGGGGGCCAGTTGGAGTATGTGGGGCGGGCGGACGACCAGGTCAAGATCCGTGGTTACCGTATTGAACTGGGTGAGGTGCAGTCGGCGTTGGCGGCGCATCCGCTCATCGCGCAGGCCGCCGTCATCGTCCGCGAGGACCGGACCGGGGACAAGCGGCTCGTCGCCTACGCGGTGCCCGAGGCCGGTGGCGAAGTCGACGTGAGGGCCGTGCGCGCAGCCCTGTCCGATGCCCTGCCGGAGTACATGGTCCCGGCCGCTGTCGTGGTCCTGGACGCGTTGCCGCTGACCGCACACGGCAAACTCGACCGCCGGGCGCTGCCCGCACCTGAGTACGCGGTCAAGTCGCGTGAGCGGAGCCCGCGTTCTCCGCGCGAGGAGATCCTGTGCGGTCTGTTCGCCGAGGTGCTCGGATTGCAGCAGGTCGGCGTCGACGACAACTTCTTCGACCTGGGCGGTCACTCCCTGCTGGCCACGCGCCTGGCGAGCCGGACCCGTTCCGCGCTCGGCGTGGAACTGGCCGTGCGGCAGATTTTCAGCACTCCCACCGTCGCTGCGCTCGCCAAGGCACTCGACACCGCGCACGAGGGCCGCGAGGCGGTCGTCCGCGCCGCCACCCGCCCGGACCGGGTGCCGCTGTCGTTCGCCCAACGCGGACTCTGGTTCCTGCACCGGCTGGAGGGCCCGAGCCCGACGTACAACATGCCGGTGTCCTTGCGACTGACGGGCGCACTGGACCACGATGCCCTGCGGACGGCTCTGGGCGCGGTCGTCGCGCGGCACGAGTCCCTGCGGACGGTGTTCGGGGAGGATGCCGAGGGCGCCTACCAGCGAGTGCTTCCGGTGGCGGAGGCCGTACCGGTCCTGGACGTCGTACCGACCGACGAGGCCGGGCTGCCCGCCGCCCTGGAGGAGGCCGCCCGGTACGGTTTCGACCTGACGGCCGAAATACCCGTGCGGGCCCGGCTGTTCGAACTCGGCCCGGAGCAGCACGTGCTGCTGGTGCTGGTGCACCACATCGTCGGTGACGGCTGGTCCATGCCGCTGCTCGCCCGCGATCTGACCACGGCCTACAGCGCGAGCACCATGGGTGCCTTCCCTGAGTGGCGGGAACTGCCGGTGCAGTATGCGGACTTCACGCTGTGGCAGCGCGAGACGCTCGGCTCCGAGGACGACCCCGACAGCTCGATCTCGCGGCAACTGGACTACTGGCAGCAGGCCTTGGCGGGACTTCCCGAGGAACTGGAACTCCCCGCCGACCGGCCGCGGTCCGATGCCGTGACCTTCGAAGGCGGATCGCTCCCCTTCGAGATCCCGGCCGCCCTGCACGCGCGGCTCGTGGAGCTGGCTCGTGAGTGCCAGGCCAGCCCCTTCATGGTGGTGCAGGCGGCGCTTGCGACGCTGTTGTCGCGGCTGGGCGCCGGCACGGACATCCCGCTGGGCACCCCGATCGCGGGCCGCACCGACGACGCGGTGGAGGACCTGGTCGGCTTCTTCATCAACACGCTGGTGCTGCGCACCGACCTGTCCGGCAATCCGACCTTCCGGGAACTCGTCGCGCGGGTGCGCGAGACGGACCTGGCGGCGTACGCGCACCAGGACGTGCCGTTCGAGCGGCTGGTGGAGGTCCTCAACCCCGAGCGCCGCGCAGCCCGACACCCGCTTTTCCAGGTGCGCTTCGTCTTCAACAACCTCGACCAGCAGGCCGTGGCCGACGCCGTCCGGAGCCTGCCCGGCCTCACCGTCACACCCGAGCCCGTGGACCTCGGCGCGGCCAAGTTCGATCTGCTCTTCCGGTTCTCCGAGCAGCGCGAGACCGACGGCACGCCGGCCGGCATGCGCGGCGCGGTGGAGTTCAGCATGGATCTGTTCGATGTGGTGAGTGCTGAGGGGTTGGTTGAGCGGTTGGTGCGGGTGTTGGGGGTGGTGGTTGCTGATCCGGGGGTGCGGGTTGGTGGTGTGGATGTGCTCTCTGATGCTGAGCGGGGTTTGGTGTTGGGGGAGTGGATCGATACGGGGCGGGAGGTGTCGGTTGTCGGGTTGCCGCAGTTGTTCGAGGCGCAGGTGGAGCGGACGCCGGGTGCGGTGGCGGTGGGGGATCTGTCGTATGCGGAGGTGAATGCGGGGGCGAATCGGCTGGCGCGGTTGTTGGTGGAAGCGGGGGTTGGTGCGGAGTCGCGGGTGGCGGTGGTGCTGCCTGCGTCTGCGGAGTTGGTGACGGTGTTGTTGGCGGTGGTGAAGGCGGGGGCGGCGTATGTGCCCGTCGATCCCGGTTATCCCGAGGAGCGGATCGCGTACATCCTTCAGGACTGTGCGCCCGCGCTGGTGATCGATGAGGCGTGGCTGGCGCAGGCTGACACCAGTGGGGTGTCGGCGGGGAATCTGTCTGGGGTGGGGTTGTCGTGGCCGGCGTATGTGATTTATACGTCGGGGTCGACGGGGCGGCCGAAGGGTGTGGTGGTTGAGCACCGGTCGGTGGGGGCGTATCTGGTGCGGGCGCGGGAGGTGTATCCGCAGGCGGCGGGGGTGTCGTTGGTGCACTCGTCGTTCGCGTTCGATCTGACGGTGACGGCGTTGTGGTCGCCGCTGGTTTCTGGTGGCCGGGTCGTGGTCGGGGACTTGGACGAGTCTGTGTCCGGGGTCTCGTTCATGAAGGTCACGCCTTCTCACCTGGGTCTGTTGGAGGCTCTTCCGGAGAGCGCTTCGCCGTCGGGGACGTTGGTGATCGGTGGTGAGGCGTTGCGGGGGGAGGCGCTGGCCGCGTGGCGGCAGGCTCACCCGCAGGTGCAGGTGATCAATGCGTATGGTCCGACGGAGGCGACGGTCAACTGTGCCGAATACCGTCTCGAGCCGGGTGTGGAGACGCCGTCGGGTGCGGTGCCGATCGGCCGTCCGTTCGCCAACACCCGTACCTATGTGCTGGATGCAGCCCTGAAGCCGGTGCCGGTGGGTAGCCCGGGTGAGTTGTATGTGGCGGGTGTGGTGCTGGCCCGCGGTTATCTCGGCCGGCCCGGTCTGACGGCGGAGCGTTTCGTCGCGGACCCGTTCGGCGTCCCGGGCACGCGGATGTATCGCACCGGGGATGTGGTCCGCTGGAATCGCGGGGGCCAGTTGGAGTATGTGGGGCGGGCGGACGACCAGGTCAAGATCCGTGGTTACCGTATTGAACTGGGTGAGGTGCAGTCGGCATTGGCGGCGCATCCGCTCATCGCGCAGGCCGCGGTCGTCGTCCGTGAGGAGCGTCTGGTCGGCTATGCCGTTGCGCAGGACGGCACGGGTGCGCTGGATCCGCAGCTGGTACGCAAGTCGCTCGCCGAGTCGCTGCCCGACTACATGGTCCCGGCCGCGGTCGTCGTCGTAGACGCCCTGCCGCTGACCGCACACGGCAAACTCGACCGCACCGCACTCCCCGACCCGGAGTACGCCACGGACACCTACTCCGACGCGGGTGCGAGCCTCGTGGTGCGGGCGCCCGGGGATCCGCGGGCGGAGATCCTGTGCGGGCTGTACGCGGATGTCCTCGGCGTGCCCGACGTCGGTGTCGACGACGACTTCTTCGAGCTCGGCGGGCACTCCCTGCTCGCCATCCGGCTGGTCAGTCGGGTGCGTGCCGCGCTCGGTTTCGAGCTGACCATCCGGCAGGCCTTCGAGGCCAGGTCCGTGAACAGCATGCTGAAGCTGCTGGACGGGGCGGGCGGCGCCCGGCAGGGTGTCAGAGCGCTGCCCCGGCCGGGCCGCGTGCCGGTCTCGTACGCACAGCGGCGACTGTGGTTCCTCAACAGGCTGGAGGGGCCAAGCCCGACGTACAACATGCCCGTCTCACTGCGGTTGACCGGCGACCTCGACCGGGAGGCGCTGTGTGCGGCCCTGGCCGACGTGGTGGGACGGCACGAATCGCTGCGGACGGTGTTCGGGGAGGATGCCGAGGGCCCGTACCAGCGGGTGCTTCCGGTGGCGGAGGCCGTACCGGTCCTGGACGTCGTACCGACCGACGAGGCCGGGCTGCCCGCCGCGTTGGAGAAGGCCGCACGGTACGGCTTCGACCTCTCGGCGGAGCCGCCTCTGCGAGTGACGCTGTTCCGGGCCGGCGAGCGGGACCACGTGCTGCTGGTGCTCGTGCACCACATCTGCGGCGACGGCTGGTCCATGCCGCTGCTCGCCCGTGACCTCACCACCGCGTACGCGGCGCGCCGCGCGGGTGCGGTGCCGTCCTGGCAGCCACTGCCCGCGCAGTACGCGGACTACACCCTGTGGCAGCGCGAGGTGCTGGGCTCCGAGGACGACCCCGACAGCTCGATCGCGCGGCAACTCGCCTACTGGCGGGACCAACTGACCGACCTCCCGGAGGAGTTGGAGCTGCCTGCCGACCGGCCGCGGCCGGCTGTCTCCTCCCACGAGGGCGGGCGGGTGCCCTTCGACATCCCGGGGGACGTGTACGGCAAGGTCGTGGCCGTGGCCCGGGCCCATCAGGCGAGTCCGTTCATGGTGGTGCAGGCCGCACTGGCCGCTCTGCTGTCGCGGCTGGGCGCGGGCACCGACGTCCCACTGGGCACCCCGACCGCGGGCCGCACCGACAGCGCGCTCGAAGACCTCGTCGGCTTCTTCGTCAACACGCTGGTGCTGCGCACCGACACCTCGGGCGACCCCACGTTCGCGGAACTCGTCGGCCGGGTGCGCGGCACCGCGCTCGCCGCGTACGCGCACCAGGACGTGCCGTTCGAGCGGCTGGTGGAGGTCCTCAACCCCGAGCGTTCGATGGCCCGCCACCCCCTGTTCCAGACCATGCTCACCTGGAACGCGGCGGACCAGCACCAGACCTTCGACGCGTCCGCGCACCTCGACGGGCTGACGGTCACGCCGCTGCCCGCGGGCACGGGCATCGCCAAGTTCGACCTGCTGTTCGCCTTCGTCGAGCGGCCCGCCGACGACGGCGGTCAGGGCGGCGGACTCCAGGGCGTGCTGGAGTACAGCGCCGACCTCTACGACCGTGACGGTGCCACGACGCTCGCCGAGCGGTTCGTACGGCTGCTGCGCGCCCTGGTCGACGCACCCGGGGAAGCCATCGGGCGGGCCGGACTGCTCACCCCCGACGAGCGGGCACGTGTCCTCACCGAGTGGAACGACACCTCCGCCCCGGTGCCCGCGGCCTCTCTGGCGGAGCTCTTCGAGGCCCAGGTGGCCCGCACCCCGGACGCACCGGCCGTGCTCGACGGTGACCGCACCCTCGGCTACGCCGAGCTCAACGCACGGGCCAACCGGCTCGCCCGGTTGCTGGCCGGCCGGGGCATCGGCGCCGAGCGGTTCGTGGGCGTGCGGCTGCCGCGCTCCGCCGACCTGCTGGTCGTCCTGCTGGCGGTCCTGAAGACGGGCGCGGCCTACCTGCCCCTGGACCCTCAGCACCCGGCCGACCGCATCGCCGCGCTGATCGAGGACGCCGCACCGGCCCTGGTCGTCGACGAGGCCTGGCTCGCCGCGTCCGACACCTCCGGCCAAGGTGCGGGGAACCTGACGGATGCCGAGCGCGTCATGCCGCCGGCCCCCGAGCACCCGGCATACGTGATCTACACCTCCGGCTCCACCGGCCGTCCCAAGGGCGTGGTCATGCCGGCCGGGGCGGTCGTCAACCTGCTGACCTGGCACGAGCGCGCCGTTCCGCCCGCCGACGGCGGAGTGACCGCGCAGTTCACCGCGGTCGGCTTCGACGTGTCGGTTCAGGAGACGCTCTCCGCGCTGTTGTCCGGCAACGCGCTGGCGACCTGCCCCGACGAGGTGCGCCACAGCCCCGACCGGCTGGCCGAGTGGCTTGGGCGGCACCGGGTGCGGGAGTTGTACGCCCCCAACCTGGTCGTCGACGCGCTCGCCGAGGCGGCCCGCCGGCAGGACCTGGACCTGCCGGACCTCGCCCATGTCGCCCAGGCCGGCGAGGCCCTCACCCTCGGCGGTGCCGTACGAGCCCTGTACGAGCGGCAGCCCGGCCGGCGTCTGCACAACCACTACGGGCCCACGGAGACGCACGTCGTCACCGCCTGGACCCTCCCCCCGGACCTCGGCGGATGGCCCGAGCAGGCACCCATCGGCCGGCCGGTCTCCAACATCCGTGTCTATGTGCTGGACGACGGTCTGCGGCCGGTGTCCGCCGGTGTGGCGGGCGAGTTGTACGTCGCCGGTGCCGGGCTCGCCCGCGGCTACCTGAACCGTCCCGGGCCGACCGCGGAACGGTTCGTGGCTTGTCCGTTCGGTGCGCCCGGCGAACGCATGTACCGCACCGGCGACCGCGTCCGCTGGAACCGCGACGGCCTGCTGGAGTACCTGGGCCGCGCCGACGACCAGGTCAAGCTGCGCGGCTTCCGGATCGAGCCGGGAGAGGTCGAGGCCGTGGTGTCGGCCCACACCTCCGTGGCCCGCTGCGCCGTCCTGGTCCGCGAGGACCGGCCGGGCGACACGCGGCTGGTGGCGTACGTCGTGCCGGCCGGTACTCCCGACCCATCGGCCCTGCGGGCCCACGTCGCGACCGTGCTGCCGGACTACATGGTGCCGTCCGCGTTCGTCGAACTGGACGCGCTGCCGCTCACCGCGAACGGCAAGCTGGACCGCCGCGCGCTGCCCGCCCCGCGGTACGCCTCCACCGGGCGCGGACCCCGGTCCCCGCGCGAGGAGATCCTGTGCGGTCTGTTCGCCGAGGTGCTGGGAGTGGAGCGGGTCGGCATCGACGACGGCTTCTTCGAGCTGGGCGGTCACTCCCTGCTGGCCACCCGGCTGGTCAACCGCGTCCGCAGCACACTCGGCGTGGAACTGCCCGTGCGCCGGCTCTTCGAGACGCCTACGGTCGCCGGGCTCGGGGCGGCGATCGACGAGGCCGGGCATGGCGCCCGCGCCGGCGTCATGCGGGCGGCAGCCCGCCCCGACCGGGTGCCGCTGTCGTTCGCCCAGCGCCGGCTCTGGTTCCTGGACCGCTTCGAGGGGCCCAGCGCCACCTACAACATCCCCACCGCGCTGCGGCTGACCGGCAGCCTGGACCGGGCCGCGCTCCAGGCCGCCCTGGCCGACGTGGTGGCGCGGCACGAGGCGTTGCGCACCGTCTTCGGCGAGGACGCCGAGGGGCCGTACCAGCGGGTGATCCCCGTACACCTGGACCGGCCCGCGCTGGACGTGGCACCCGCCGACTCCTCCCGGCTGGATGCCGAGCTGCGCGCCGCGGCCCGGCAGACCTTCGACCTGGAGCGGGAACTCCCGTTCCGGGCCCGGCTCTTCGAGCTGGCGGAAGAAGATCACGTGCTGCTCCTGACGGTGCATCACATCGCGGGCGACGGCTGGTCGATGGGCCCGCTCTCGCGCGACCTGACGGCCGCCTACGCGGCCCGCTGTGCGGGTGCCGCCCCGGACTGGCGGGAACTGCCGGTGCAGTACGCGGACTTCACGCTGTGGCAGCGGCAGACGCTCGGTTCCGAGGACGACCCCGACAGTCCGCTGGCCGGACAGGTGGACTTCTGGCGCGAGGCGCTCGCCGGGCTCCCGGAGGAGCTGGACCTGCCCAGGGACCGCGCTCGGCCCGCCGTCCCCTCCTACCGGGGCGACGCCGTGGAGTTCGAGATTCCCGACCGGGTGCACGAGCGGCTGGTGGCGCTGGCGCGGGAGAGCGGCGCGAGCGTGTTCATGGTGGTGCAGGCCGCGCTGGCCACGCTGTTGTCACGGCTGGGTGCGGGTCCGGACATCCCGATCGGTACGCCGATCGCGGGCCGTGGTGACGAGGCGGTGGAGGATCTGGTCGGGTTCTTCGTGAACACGCTGGTGCTGCGCACCGACCTGTCGGGCGACCCGACCTTCCGTGAACTCGTCGGCCGGGTACGGGAGTTCGACCTGGCCGCCTACACCCACCAGGACGTGCCCTTCGAGCGGCTGGTGGAGGTCCTCAACCCCGAGCGCGCGACGGCCCGCCACCCTCTCTTCCAGACCATGCTCACCTGGAACGACGGCACCCTCCAGGGCGCCGACAACACGGCCGCGGAGCCGCTGCCCGGCCTCACCGTGACGGGACACCCCGTCGGCACCGGGGTCGCCAAGTTCGACCTCTCCTTCGCCCTGGAGGAGCGCACCGGGGACGGCGGCGGACTGCACGGAGCGCTCGGGTTCAGCACCGACCTCTACGACCGCGACTCGGCCGCCCGGATCGCGGAGCGGTTCGCCCGTGTCCTGGAGGAGGTCCTGGCCGCACCGGACCTCCCCGTGAGCAGGGTCGACGTCATGGCGGACGCCGAGCGTGCCACGGTGCTCGACCGGTGGAACGACACGGCACGCCCCGTACCGGGCAAGGCCCTGCCGCAGTTGTTCGCGGTCCGCGCCGCCCGCGACCCCGAGGCCGTCGCCGTCGTCTGCGGCGACCGGGAACTGTCGTACGCGGCGCTCAACGCGCGGGCCAACCGGCTCGCCCGGCTGCTCGTACGGTACGGCGCCGGCCCCGAGCGACGGGTCGCCGTCCGGCTGCCGCGCTCGGCCGACCTGGTGGCCGTCCTTCTCGCCGTGCTGAAGTCCGGTGCCGCCTACGTGCCGCTCGACCCCGACTTCCCGGACGAGCGCATCGCCTACATGATCGACGACGCGCGTCCCGTGCTCGTCGTGGACGAGGAGTGGCTCGCCGCGGCGGACCTCACCGGCCTCGACGGAAGCGACCTTCCGCCGGTCCCGCTCGCATCCGCCGCCTACGTGATCTACACCTCGGGTTCGACAGGACGGCCCAAGGGCGTCGTCGTCGGACACGCGGCCCTGGCCAACTTCCTGCACGCCCTGGGGGAGCGGTGCGCGCTCACACCGGGCGAGCGGCTGCTCGCGGTGACGACGGTCGGCTTCGACATCGCGGCGCTCGAACTGTACGTACCTCTGCTGGCCGGAGCCACCGTGGTGCTCGCCGGCCGGGACACGGTGCGCGATCCGCGGGCCCTGGCCGAGCTGATCGGCGGGGCCGGGATCTCGGTCGTGCAGGCGACGCCCAGCCTGTGGCACGCGATCGTGGACGAGCAGGCCTCCGTGCTCTCGGGCGTCAGGGTGCTCGTCGGAGGTGAGGCGCTGCCCGCCGACCTCGCCGCGTCCCTCACCCGGCACGCCGTCTCGGTGACCAACGTCTACGGCCCGACGGAGACCACGATCTGGTCCACCGCCGGAGCCGTCGGCACCGACAGCGCACGCCGGGGATCGATCGGAGGGCCGATCGCCAACACCCGGGTGTACGTGCTCGACGCGGCCCTGCGTCCGGTACCCGCCGCAGTGGCCGGAGAGCTGTACATCGCCGGCGCGGGTCTGGCCCGCGGCTACCTGGACCGTCCGGGGTTGACGGCGGAGCGGTTCGTGGCCGACCCCTACGGCACCCCGGGCACCCGGATGTACCGCACCGGTGACCTGGCCCGCTGGACGGCCGACGGCGAGCTGGAGTACCTCGGCCGCGTGGACCAGCAGGTCAAGGTGCGCGGCTACCGCATCGAACCCGGCGAGATCGAGGCCGTCCTGCTCGCGCACGAGTCCGTGACGCGCGCCGCGGTCCTGGTCCGGGAGGACACCCCCGGGGACCGGCGGCTGGTCGCCTATGTGACCGGCACGACTGGCACCACCGGCCCGGCAGCCCTCCGGGAGCACGCGGCCCGTCAACTGCCGGAGTACATGGTGCCGTCGGCGTTCGTGCCCCTGGACGCGCTGCCACTGACCCCCAACGGCAAGCTCGACCGCAAGGCCCTGCCCGCCCCCGACAACACGGCGCGACCCACGGGCAGGGCACCGCGTTCGCCGCGCGAGGAGATCCTCTGCGGGCTGTTCGCCGAGGTACTCGGCGTGCCCGAGGTGAGCGTCGACGACGGCTTCTTCGACCTGGGCGGCCACTCGCTGCTCGCCACCCGGCTGGTGAGCCGCATCCGCGCCACGCTCGACGTCGAACTGTCCGTGCGGCAACTGTTCGAACACCCCACCGTGGCACGGCTCGGCGCCGTCCTCGACACGGCGTCCGGGCCGCTCCGCCGGCCGCTGACCAGGACCGGGCGGCCGGCCCGGATCCCGCTCTCCTACGCCCAGCAGCGGCTGTGGTTCCTGAACCGGCTGGAAGGCCCCAGCCCCACCTACAACATGCCGACCGCGCTGCGCCTCGACGGCACACTGGACCGGGCCGCGCTGACCGCGGCGCTGCACGACCTCGTGGCCCGCCACGAGTCGCTGCGTACCCTCTTCGCCGAGGACGCCCAGGGCGCCCACCAGGTCGTCCTGCCGTCCGAAGCGGCCCGCCCGGAGCTGCACATTACGCAGACGGACGACGACAGCCTCACGGACGACCTGCTCACGGCGGCCCGCTACGCCTTCGACCTCGCCGGCGAACTTCCGCTGCGCACCTGGCTGTTCGAGCTCGCTCCGGAGCGGCATGTGCTGCTGGTGCTGGTCCATCACATCGCGGGCGACGGGTGGTCGACGGGCCCGCTGGCCCGGGACCTGACCGCCGCCTACGCGGCCCGCTGCGCGGGTGTCGCCCCACAGTGGCGGGAACTGCCGGTGCAGTACGCGGACTTCACGCTGTGGCAGCGGGATACGCTCGGCTCCGAGGACGACCCCGACAGCGCCATCGCACGTCAGATCGCCTTCTGGCGGGAGTCGCTGGCCGGGCTTCCGGAGGAACTGGCCCTTCCCATGGACCGTCCACGCCCCGCCGTCGCCTCGCAGCGAGGCGGCCGGGTCGCCTTTACCGTCCCTCGGGAAGTACACGAGCGGCTGGTGGCGCTGGCGCGGGAGAGCGACGCGAGCGTGTTCATGGTGGTGCAGGCGGCGCTGGCGACGCTGTTGTCGCGGCTGGGCGCCGGCACGGACATCCCGCTGGGCACCCCGATCGCGGGCCGCACCGACGACGCCGTGGAGGACATGATCGGGTTCTTCGTGAACACGCTGGTGCTGCGTGCCGACCTGTCGGGCGATCCGACCTTCCGTGAACTCCTCGGCCAGGTAAGGGAGTTCGATCTGGCCGCGTACGCGCACCAGGACGTGCCCTTCGAGCGGCTGGTGGAGGTCCTCAACCCCGAGCGCTCAATGACCCGCCACCCCCTCTTCCAGACCATGCTCACCTGGAACAACCTCGACCAGCGGGCCGCGGCCGACGCCGTCCAGAGCCTGTCCGGCCTCACCGTACGACAGCAGCCGCTGCCGACCGGCGCGGCCAAGTTCGACCTCCTGTTCCGCATGGTGGAACAGCACGCCCCGGACGCACGTCCCGACGGCATCGCGGGTGTCCTCGAATTCAGCATGGATCTGTTCGATGTGGTGAGTGCTGAGGGGTTGGTTGAGCGGTTGGTGCGGGTGTTGGGGGTGGTGGTTGCTGATCCGGGGGTGCGGGTTGGTGGTGTGGATGTGCTCTCTGATGCTGAGCGGGGTTTGGTGTTGGGGGAGTGGATCGATACGGGGCGGGAGGTGTCGGTTGTCGGGTTGCCGCAGTTGTTCGAGGCGCAGGTGGAGCGGACGCCGGGTGCGGTGGCGGTGGGGGATCTGTCGTATGCGGAGGTGAATGCGGGGGCGAATCGGCTGGCTCGGTTGCTGGTGGAAGCGGGGGTTGGTGCGGAGTCGCGGGTGGCGGTGGTGCTGCCTGCGTCTGCGGAGCTGGTGACGGTGTTGTTGGCGGTGGTGAAGGCGGGCGCGGCGTATGTGCCGGTGGATCCGGAGTATCCGGCGGAGCGGATCGCCTTCATCCTTCGGGACTGTGCGCCTGCGCTGGTGATCGATGAGGCGTGGCTGGCGGCGGCGGACGTTTCCAGGTTTGCGGACGGCAATCTGTCTGGGGTGGAGTTGTCGTGGCCGGCGTATGTGATTTATACGTCGGGGTCGACGGGGCGGCCGAAGGGTGTGGTGGTTGAGCACCGGTCGGTGGGGGCGTATCTGGTGCGGGCGCGGGAGGTGTATCCGCAGGCGGCGGGGGTGTCGTTGGTGCACTCGTCGTTCGCGTTCGATCTGACGGTGACGGCGTTGTGGTCGCCGCTGGTTTCTGGTGGCCGGGTCGTGGTCGGGGACTTGGACGAGTCTGTGTCCGGGGTCTCGTTCATGAAGGTCACGCCTTCTCACCTGGGTCTGTTGGAGGCTCTTCCGGAGAGCGCTTCGCCGTCGGGGACGTTGGTGATCGGTGGTGAGGCGTTGCGGGGGGAGGCGCTGGCCGCGTGGCGGCAGGCTCACCCGCAGGTGCAGGTGATCAATGCGTATGGTCCGACGGAGGCGACGGTCAACTGTGCCGAATACCGTCTCGAGCCGGGTGTGGAGACGCCGTCGGGTGCGGTGCCGATCGGCCGTCCGTTCGCCAACACCCGTACCTATGTGCTGGATGCAGCCCTGAAGCCGGTGCCGGTGGGTAGCCCGGGTGAGTTGTATGTGGCGGGTGTGGTGCTGGCCCGCGGTTATCTCGGCCGGCCCGGTCTGACGGCGGAGCGTTTCGTCGCGGACCCGTTCGGCGTCCCGGGCACGCGGATGTATCGCACCGGGGATGTGGTCCGCTGGAATCGCGGGGGCCAGTTGGAGTATGTGGGGCGGGCGGACGACCAGGTCAAGATCCGTGGTTACCGTATTGAACTGGGTGAGGTGCAGTCGGCGTTGGCGGCGCATCCGCTCATCGCGCAGGCCGCGGTCGTCGTCCGTGAGGAGCGTCTGGTCGGCTATGCCGTTGCGCAGGACGGCACGGGTGCGCTGGATCCGCAGCTGGTACGCAAGTCGCTCGCCGAGTCGCTGCCCGACTACATGGTCCCGGCCGCGGTCGTCGTCGTAGACGCCCTGCCGCTGACCGCACACGGCAAACTCGACCGCACCGCACTCCCCGACCCGGAGTACACGGCAGGCGCCGGGTCCCGTGGACCGGCCACGGTCAAGGAAGAACTGCTGTGCGGGCTCTACGCGGACGTCCTCGGCGTGCCCGACGTCGGTGTCGACGACAGCTTCTTCGACCTGGGCGGCGACAGCATCATGTCGATCCAGTTGGTGAGCGCGGCACGCCGGGCCGGACTGCGGTTCTCGCCCCGGGACGTCTTCGAGTGCAAGACGGTGGCCCGCCTCGCCGATGTCGCCCAGGCCGCCGACGCAGCCGCTCCGGCGGCACCGGACGACGGGGTGGGCGAGGTCCCGCTGACGCCGATCATGAAGGAACTGGCCTCGCGCGGCGGCCCGTTCGCGGAGTTCAACCAGTCCACCGTCGTCCAGGTGCCGGCCGCGTTGACCTGCGAGACCCTGACGCGGGCGCTGCAGGCGGTGCTCGACCACCACGACGCCCTGCGGCTGCGGCTCACCGCGGTGGACGGTGACGACTGGTCGCTGGAGGTGACCGCGCCCGGCTCGGTGAGCGCCGGCGACCGTGTCGAGCGGATCGAGGCGGCGGGACTCGACGACGAGGAACTGCGCACGCTGATGGCCCAGCACGGGGCACGGGCCCGGACCCGCCTGGCACCACGGGACGGAGTCATGGTGCAGGCGGTCTGGTTCGACCGGGGCCGGCACATGCCGGGGCAACTGCTGCTCGTCCTGCACCACTTGGTGGTCGACGGGGTGTCCCTGCGCATCCTCGTCCCGGATCTCGCGCAGGCCTGGCGGGACGTGGCGGCCGGCCGGGAGGCGGTGCTCGAACCGGTGGGCACCTCACTGCGCCGCTGGGCCCGGCACCTGCAGGAGCTGGCCCACGAGCCGCAGACCACGGCCGAGCTGAGCCACTGGACACAGGTGCTCCAGCATGCGGACGCGCCGCTGGGCGGGCGCCCGCTGGACCCGGTGCGCGACACCGTCGGCACAACCGGTCACCTCACCCAGGAGCTGCCCTCGGACGTGACCGAGTCCCTGCTCACGACGGTGCCGGCGGCTTTCCACGCCGAGATCAACGACGTACTGCTCACCGCATTCGCGTCGGCGGTCCGGGAGTGGCGGGCCACCGCGGCGGAACACGGCGTGCTGGTGGAGTTGGAGGCCCACGGCCGGGCGGAGGAGGCGCTGCCGGGAGCCGATCTCACCCGTACCGTCGGCTGGTTCACCAGCACCTACCCGGTCCGGCTCGACACGGCCGCGGCAGTCGACGAGGGTGCGGCGCTGAAGCGGGTGAAGGAGCAGCTGCGGGCGGTGCCCGGCAAGGGGCTCGGCCATGGACTGCTGCGCCGGCTCAACTCCAAGACGGCCGACCTCCTCGCGCCGCTCGCCCGCCCCCAGATCAAGTTCAACTATCTGGGCCGGTTCACCTCCCGGGACCAGGCGGCGGCCGACTGGGCGACGGCGCCCGGCACCGCGGGCATCGGCGGCGGCCGGGACACCGGAATGCCGTTGACCCATGCCGTCGAACTGAACGCCATCACCCGGGACGGCGCGGAGGGTCCGGAACTCCTCGCCGCCTGGACCTGGGCCCAGGGGCTGCTCACCGAGCAGGAGGTACGGGAGCTGGCCCAGGCGTGGTTCCGGGCGCTGCGCGCGCTCGCCGACCACGCGGCCGAAGGGACGGCGGGCGGGTTCACCCCGTCCGACGTGCCGCTGGCCCTGTTGAACCAGAGCGACATCGAACAGCTCGAAGCCGAGTGGAGGACGTCGGAATGAAGCGGTCCGCGTTGGAGGACATACTGCCGCTGTCTCCGTTGCAGGAGGGGCTGCTGTTCCACAACGTCTTCGACGAGAAGGCGCTGGACATCTACACGGTCCAGATGGTTCTGGACCTCGAAGGGGCGCTGGACGCCAAGGCGTTGCGGACCGCGGCCGCGGCACTGCTGGCCCGGCACGCCAACCTGCGCACGGCGCTGCGTCACGAGGGCCTGAGCCGGCCGGTGCAGATCGTGCTGAAGGACGTACCCCTGGCATGGCAGGAAGTGGACCTGAGCGGACTGCCGCAGGACGAGCGGGAACGCGAGGCGCGCCGGGTGCTCGACGCGGACCGCGCCCGCCGCTTCGACCTGGCCGAGCCTCCGCTCGTGCGGTTCATCCTGCTCCGGTACGGGCCGGACCGGCACCGGTTCGTACTGACCAACCACCATGTGCTGTGGGACGGCTGGTCGCGTCCGGTGCTGCTGCGGGAACTGCTGGCCCTGTACCTGAACGGCGGTGACGTCTCACAGCTGCCGCGGGTCCGCCCGTACCGCGACTACCTGGGCTGGCTCGCCGGACGGGACCGTGCGGCGGGCGAGCGGGCCTGGCGGGAGGCGCTCGCCGGGCTCCAGGAGCCGTTCCGGGTGGCGCCGGCCGCCTCCGGGCGGGTGCCCGTGGTCCCCGGCCAGGTCGAGATGGCACTCACTCCGCTGGAGACGGCGCGGCTGACCGAGCGGGCCCGTGAACTCGGCGTGACGCTCAACACCGTGGCCCAGGCGGCGTGGGCGATCGTGCTGTCCCGGCTGGTGGGTCGCACCGACGTGGTGTTCGGCGTGACGGTCTCCGGCCGGCCGCCGGAGCTGGACGGCGTCGAGAACATGGTCGGCCTGTTCATCAACACCCTGCCGCTGCGGCTGAGGCTGGACCCGGCGGAGCCGCTCACCGAGCTGCTGGACCGGCTCCAGACGGAGCAGGCCCGGCTCCTCGACCACCAGTACCTTGGTCTGACCCGGATCCAGGAACTGGCGGGCGTGGGCGAGCTGTTCGACTCGGCGCTCGTCTTCGAGAACTATCCGCTGGACCCGGCGAGCGCCCCGGCGGCACAGGCGTCGGCGCCACGCCACGGAGTGCGGGTGACGGGCGTCGAGACCCAGGACGGCATGCACTATCCGCTGGGCCTGATCGTCAAGCCGGGCAGCCGGCTCCGGTTCCGCGTCGACTTCCGTCCCGACGTGTTCACCGAGGAGGCCGCCACGGCCGTCGGCGAGCGGCTGCGCCGGGTCCTGACCGCCGTACTGGACGACCCGCGCAGCCCCGTCGGCACGCTCGACGTGCTGTCGGCCGACGAGCGGCGCCGCGTCCTGGAGGAGTGGAACGACACGGCCCGCGAGGTCCGCGAGGCCGATGTGGTCACCCTGTTCCAGGAGCAGGCGGCCCGTACCCCTGACGCCGAGGCGGTGGTGAGCGGAGCGGAGCGCCTGACCTACGCCGAGCTGAACGCGCGTGCGAACCGGCTGGCGCGGCTGCTCGTCGCCCGGGGCGCGGCGCCCGAACGGTTCGTGGCCCTGGCACTGCCGCGCACCGTGGCGGCGGCGGTCGGCCTGCTGGCCGTGCTCAAGACCGGGGCCGCCTACCTGCCGCTGGACCCGGGATACCCCGCCGACCGCATCGCCTACATGCTGGACAGCGCCGACCCGGCCCTGCTGGTCACCACGCGAGAGCTCGCCCCGGCGCTGCCCGAGCACACCGCGCCGAGGATCGTCCTCGACGACGCCGACCTCACGCCGTACTCCGGCACGGACCTGAACGACGCCGACCGCGCGCTGCCGCTGTCCCTCACCAATCCCGCCTACGTCGTGTTCACCTCGGGCTCGACCGGCCGCCCCAAGGGTGTGGTCATCGAACACCGCTCGCTGGGCGCCTATCTGGTACGGGCCAGGGAGGCCTACCCGACCGCCTCCGGGACCACGCTGCTGCACTCGCCCATCTCCTTCGACCTGACGGTGACCGGCCTGTACACCCCGCTGGTGAGCGGCGGCCGGGTGCACATCGCGGAACTCACCGAGGACGCCGCCGCCGGTCCGCGCGCCACCTTCCTCAAGGGCACCCCCAGCGTCCTCGCGCTCCTCGACGAGCTGCCGGACGAGGTGTCGCCCACCCGGACGCTGATGCTCGGCGGCGAACTACTGGTGGGCGAGGCCCTGGACCGCTGGCGGGCCAGGCACCCGGACGCCACCGTCTTCAATGTCTACGGCGCCACGGAAGCCACCGTGAACAGCGTCGAGAACCCCATCGCGCCCGGCGCGAAGGTGCCCGCCGGGGCCATCCCGGTGGGCCGTCCCTTCTGGAACACCAAGATCCACATTCTCGACGCCGGACTCCAGCCGGCCCCGCCCGGCACTGCGGGCGAGGTGTACATCGCCGGCACCGGGCTCGCCCGTGGCTACCTCGGGCGGCAGGACCTGACCGCTGAGCGCTTCGTGGCCTGCCCCTACGGTGCGCCCGGTGAGCGCATGTACCGCACCGGCGACCTGGCCCGCTGGAACGATGCGGGCGAGCTGGAGTTCGTGGGCCGGGTCGACGGGCAGGTCAAGATCCGGGGTTACCGCATCGAGCTCGGGGAGATCGAGTCCGTGGTCTTTGGCCACCCGGAGGTGGCGCGCGCCACCGTGGTGGTGCGCGAGGACGTGCCCGGCGACCGGCGGCTCGTCGCCTACGTCGTTCCCGACCAGGGCGCCGTGCCCGCGCCGGCCGGCGTGCGCGAGCATGCCGCGGCCACGCTGCCGGAGTACATGGTGCCGGACGCGGTGATCGTGCTCGACGCCCTGCCCCTCACCCCGAACGGCAAGCTGGACCGCCGGGCCCTGCCCGCCCCCGAGTACGAGACCGCTCCCGGCGGGCGCGCGCCCCGTTCACCGCGCGAGGAGATCCTCTGCTCGCTCTTCGCCGAGGTGCTGCGCCGGCCGGCGGTCGGCATCGACGACGACTTCTTCGACCTGGGCGGCCACTCGCTGCTCGCAACCCGGCTGGTGAGCCGTATCCGCGCGACGCTCGACGTCGAACTGTCGGTGCGTCAGCTGTTCGACACACCCACCGTGGCGGGTGTCGCGGAAGCCCTGGACACCGGTGGCGGAGCCCGCCGCGCCGTGACCCGGCCGGCGGTGCGTCCGGCCCGGCTGCCGCTGTCGTACGCGCAGTCACGGCTGTGGTTCCTGCACCGCATGGAGGGACCCAGCCCCACCTACAACATCCCGGTCTCGCGCCGCTTCCACGGCCCTCTCGACGGGGCCGCGCTGCGGCAGGCCCTCGAGGACGTCGTGGCCCGCCACGAGTCGCTGCGGACCGTGTTCGCCGAGGACCCCGACAGCCCGGAGGGCGCCCAGCAGATCGTGCGCGCACCGGGCGAGGTCCCGGTGCCGTTCACCACCGTCGTCACCGACGAGGACCGGCTGCCGGACGAACTGCGCGCCGCGGCCCGGTACGGCTTCGACCTGGCGCGCGAACTGCCGGTACGCGTCACCCTGTTCGAGCTCGGCCCCGAGGACCATGTGCTGCTCCTGCTGGTGCACCACATCGCCAGCGACGCCTGGTCGAGGCGGCCGCTCGGCAGGGACCTCGCCACCGCCTACGCCGCCCGCTGTGCGGGCGGCGCCCCGCAGTGGCGCGAACCGGCCGTACAGTACGCCGACTACACGCTGTGGCAGCGCGAGACGCTCGGCTCCGAAGAGGACCCCGACAGCCTCATCTCGCGTCAGCTCGCCCACTGGCGGGAGGCGCTCGCGGGACTGCCCGAGGAACTCGACCTGCCCGCCGACCGGCCGCGGCCCGCGGTGTCCAGTCAGACCGGCGCCCGCATCGGCTTCCAGGTGCCGCCGGACCTCCATGCCGGCCTGGTCGAGCTTGCCCGGAAGAACCGGGCGACCGTCTTCATGGTCGTACAGGCCGCGCTGGCCGTGACCCTGTCCCGGACGGGTGCGGGCGACGACATCCCGATCGGCACCCCGATCGCCGGACGCACCGACGACGCCCTCGAGGACCTGGTCGGCTTCTTCGTCAACACTCTCGTCCTGCGCACCGACACCTCCGGCGACCCGACCTTCGAGGAACTGGTGCGCCGGGTCCGCGAGAACTCCCTTGCCGCGTACGCCCACCAGGACGTGCCGTTCGAGCGGCTCGTGGAACTGCTCAACCCCGTCCGGTCGATGGCTCGCCACCCCCTGTTCCAGGTGATGCTGGCGTTCAACAACACCGAACAGCAGGCCGCCCACGAGGTCATCGAGCAACTGCCCGGCCTGAAGGTGACCGGCCAGGCCGTCGGCTCCGCGGTCTCCCGCTTCGACCTGCTCTTCGCCTTCGCCGACCTGCCCGACGGCGAGGGCAAGCCAGGTGGCCTCAACGCCGTCCTGGAGTACAGCGCCGACCTGTTCGACGCCGCGACCGCCGAGGCACTCGCCGAACGCTTCGTACGGGTGCTGCGCGCGCTGGCCGAAGCGCCCGGGCAGCCGATCGGCAGCGTCGAGGTCCTGACCCCCGACGAGCGCGCACGGCTGCTCGCCCGCCCCGGTGCACGGGAACTGCCGCGCGCGAGCCTCACCGAGCGGTTCGAGGAGCAGGTGCGCCGCACCCCGACGGCCGTGGCCGTGCAGGACGGGCCACGGGCCCTGACGTACGCACAACTCGACGCGGCCGCCAATCGGCTCGCCGGGCTACTGGCCCGGGAAGGCGCCGGTCCCGAGCGTCTGGTGGGACTGGCCCTGCGCCGCTCGGCGGACCTCGTCGTGGCGTTGCTCGCCGTGCTCAAGACCGGCGCCGGCTACCTGCCGCTCGACCCGGAGTACCCGGCGCAGCGACTCGCCCACATGACCGGGGACGCCCGACCGGTTCTCGTGCTGACGACGGAGGAGGTCGCCGCACGGCTGCCCGGTGAGGTGGGGCCACTGCTGCTCCTCGACGCGCCCGGCACCGTCCGGGACCTGGCCGCGCAGCCCACGGCACCGCCGTACACCGGGCCGCTGTCGCCGCACCGCCCGGTGTACGCGATCTACACCTCGGGATCGACGGGCCGCCCCAAGGGTGTCGTCATGCCGGCCCGGGCCATGGACAACCTGGTCTCCTGGCACCAGGAGGCCATGCCCCCGCGCCGGCCCGGCGCGGCCGTCGCCCAGTTCGCGGCGATCAGCTTCGACGTGTCGGTGCACGAGATCCTCTCCGCGCTGCTCGGCGGGAAGCGTCTGGTGCCCTGCCCGGAGGACGTCCGACGCGATCCCAAGCGTCTGGTGCGCTGGCTGGCGGAGCACGGCATCGAGCAACTGCACGCGCCCAACCTGGTCGTGGAGGCCCTCGCCGAAGCGGCCGCCGAACTCGGCGCGGCGCTGCCCCGCCTGACCGACGTCGCCCAGGCCGGCGATGCGCTCAACCTCACCCCGACCGTGCGCAGGTTCTTCGCCGGGCGGCCGGGTCTGCGGCTGCACAACCACTACGGCCCCAGCGAGACGCACGCGGCGACCGGCGCCACCCTGCCCGCCGACCCGGCCGACTGGCCCGCCACCGCCCCGATCGGCACGGCGGTCGACAACACCGGCCTGTACGTACTCGACGACCGCCTGCGACCGGTACCCCCGGGTGTGGCCGGCGAGCTCTATGTGTCCGGCGCCGGCCTGGCCCGCGGCTACCTGGGCCGTCCGGGGCTGACCGCGGAGCGCTTCGTCGCCTGCCCCTTCGAACCGGGCGAGCGCATGTACCGAAGCGGTGACCGCGTGCGGCTGCGCACCGATGGGCAACTGGAGTTCCTGGGCCGCGCCGACCACCAGATCAAGCTGCGCGGCTTCCGTATCGAACCCGGCGAGGTGGAAGCGGCGCTCGTCGCGCACCCGGCCGTCGCCCAGGCCGCCGTCGTACTGCGCGAGGACCGGCCTGGAGACCGGCGCCTGGTGGCGTACGCGGTGCCCACAGGGGAGCTGCCCGGCACTGCCGGACTCCGCGTTCACCTCGGCGAACGGCTGCCGGACTACATGATCCCCGCCGTCTTCATGGCCGTGGACGAACTGCCGCTCACCGCGAACGGGAAGCTCGACCGGCGTGCCCTGCCCGTCCCGGACTATGCGGCGCGGTCCGGCCGTGGGCCGAACGGGCCCCGCGAGGAAGTGCTGTGCGCCCTGTTCGCCGAGGTGCTCAAGCTGCCCGACGTGGGTGTCGACGACGACTTCTTCGCCCTCGGCGGGCACTCACTGCTGGTGGCCCGGCTGCTCGGCCGGATCCGTGCCGTCCTCGGCGTCGAACTGTCCATCCGGAGCCTGTTCGAGGCCCCGACCGTCGCGCGCCTCGCCGAGGAGCTCGACCGGGGCACCCGCCACGATCCGTTCGCCGAACTGCTCCCCCTGCGTGAACGTGGCACGGACACCCCGCTGTTCTGCGTCCACCCGGCCGCCGGCCTCGGCTGGTGCTACGCCGGACTGCTCGCCCACCTCGATCCGGACACCCCGGTGTACGCGCTGCAGGCCCGGGGGATCAGGGACCGTGACGCCCCACTGCCCGGCGACGTGACGGAGATGGCGGACCGGTACGCCGACCTGATCCGCTCCGTCCGGCCCGAGGGGCCGTACCGCGTCCTGGGCTGGTCGTTCGGTGGCCCGGTCGCCCAGGCCGTCGCCACCCGGCTCCAGGCTCTCGGCGCCGAGGTGGAGCTGCTGTGCCTGGTGGACGCCTACCCGTCGAGCAGGCGTGGCCAGGACGCCGCCGAACGTTCCGAGGCGGAGATCGTCGCGAACAGCCTGCGGGCCATCGGATTCGACTTCGAGATGAGCGAGCTGACCGACGACGGCTTCCCCGTGGAGCGTTACCGGGAATTCCTCCGGCGCGAGAACAGGGCGCTCGCCGAGTTGACGGCGGACGAGGTCGTCGCGGTGAAGAACGTGTACGTGAACAACGTACGGATGATGCCCCGTCACGAACCCGAAGTCTTCCGCGGAGATGTGCTGTTCTTCACAGCGACCCGGGTTTCCGACGAAACCAGGAATCGTCGTGACGTCACTGCCTGGAATCCCTATACGGAAGGGCGGTTGGAAAACTACGATGTGGATGCCGAGCATGAGGAATTGCTGACCGAGCCGGCACCCACCGCCCGGATAGGGCGAGTTGTCGCTGAGAAACTGAACGAGCTGCGGACGAAGTCCGCACCTGTACAGGGGGTCTGAACGATGAGTAATCCGTTCGAGGACGCGGAAGGCAAGTACCTGGTCCTTGTCAACGACGAGGGCCAGCACTCGCTGTGGCCGTCCTTCGTCGAGGTGCCGGCCGGGTGGAGCGTCGCCGTCGAGGAGACGGACCGGCAGACGTGCCTGGACTACATCAACGAGAACTGGACCGACATGCGGCCGGCCAGCTTGATCGCGGCGATGGACGCCGCGGGCTCCGCGAACTGAGGGGCGGGCACGCGGTGTTCCGGACGATGCTGAAGTCCAAGATCCACCGGGCCACGGTCACCCAGGCCGACCTGAACTACGTGGGGTCGCTGACTCTGGACCCGGACCTGATGGAGGCCGCCGACCTGCTCCCGGGCGAGCTGGTCCATGTCGTCGACATCAACAACGGCTCGCGCCTGGAGACCTACGTCATCGAGGGCGACCGAGGCTCGGGAATGGTCAAGATCAACGGCGCGGCGGCCCGGCTCGTCCACGAGGGCGACCTCGTCATCATCATCGGCTACGGCATGGTGGCCGACGCCGAGGCCCGTGCGTTGAAGCCGCGCGTGGTCTTCGTGGACGAGCACAACCGCATTCTGGAGGAGAGCGACGACCCCGCGCTGGCCGGCGGGGTCGGCGTCCTGGAGCCGGCGGCCCGCTGAGCCGGCCCGGCACAAGACCGCCGGGGTGACCGCGTCGTGGGACGCGGTCACCCCGGCGGGTTTCCGTGCTGGAGGGCCGGTATCTCAGGAACGGACCGGCGGGCTTTCGGGGCCCGCCAGCAGACGGCCCAGCGAGAGGCGGACCGCCGCGTCGAGCGCCTGCTGCACGGTCCGCGGCAGGGCACGGTCGTCCAGTGTGCGCAGTGCGGCCTCCGTCATGCCGCCCGGAGAGGCGACCCGGTCCACGACGGCGTCCGGTGTGGCACCGGGCGCCGTCAGCAGCGCACCCGTGCCCCGGACGGCGTGTGCGGCCAGCGCGCCCGCGGTGTCCGCGGACAGCCCCTGCCCGACGCCCGCCCGGGCCAGCGCCCGGGCGAAGTGGGCGATCAGCGCCGGGCCGGCCCCGGACAGTGCGCTGACCGTTTCCATGAGGTCCTCCTCGGCCGTGAGCACCTCGCCCAGCGGCGCGAACAGCTCCCGGGCGGCGGTGAGTGCCTCCGGTGGGCAGTGCGGGCCGCGCGACAGGACGGTCACCCCGTGCCGGGCGGCCACCGCGACGTTCGGCACGGCGCGTACGACCGCGACCTTTGGCAGGACCGCGGCCACGGCCTCCGTACGGCACGAGGCCACCAGCGACACCAGCACCGGTCCACCGCCCGCGAGCACACCCGCCAGGGTGCGCAGCGCGTCCGGCGTCTCGTGCGGATGGACGGCGAGTATGACGACGTCCGCGCCGTCGACAGCCTCTCGGACCGACGTCGCGGCACGGATGCCGAACTCCTCGCCCAGCGCCCGGGCCCCGGCCCCGGTACGGGAGACGCCCCGGATCGTGTCCGGGGCGGCTCCCCCCGAGACCAGCCCGCCCACCACGGCGCGCGTGATGCGCCCGCAGCCGACGAACGCGACGGCCTCGCTCACCGGGTCTCCTCGATCAGCGAGGCCACCGCCGAGACCCCACGGACCAGCCGTTCCTCACTCTCGGTTCCCACCGACACCCGGACGAACCCGCCGCAGGAGGCCCCGTATCCGACCCCCGGGACCACGGCGACCCGGTGCCGGTCGAGCAGTTCCCGGGCGAACTCCTCGGAGTCCAGCCGAGAAGCGCCCAGTGACGTGAACAGATAGAACGTGGCGTCCCCGGGAAGGCATTCCACGCCGCGCTCCGCGAGCATCCGGGCCATCCGGTTGCGCAGCGAGACGACCCGCTGGATCTGCGGCCGGGTGTGTTCGAGGATGTTCTCGAAGTGCTCCGCCAGGTAGTAACTGAGAATCGTCGGCGCACACGTCACCAGATGCTGCTGCAATTTGATGAGCTGATCGGTGAGCTGCCGGTGGGCAAGCACGTATCCGATGCGCCAGCCGGATATCCCGTAGTTCTTCGACATGGAATTGCAGACGACCGTGTGCCGCTTGTCCGGGTCGAGCACGAGGGCCGAGACGAATTCCACGCCCTCCGGCACGAATTCGTGATACGCCTCGTCGGCGATCAGGAACAGGCCGTGCCGGTCGGCCAGTTCGTGCAGCGTCCGCAACTCCTCGGCGCCGAGTCTGCGGCCGCTGGGGTTGTGCGGGTTGTTGACCACTATGGCGCGGGTGCGGGAGGTGATGTAGGAGGCGAAGTCCTCCACCGTGTCGTACCACGGGGTCATCACCGGCACGCCGCGGGCCAGCCGCACCTGGTCGGGGTAACTCACCCACAGCGGTTCGGGGATGATGACCTCGTCACCCGGTTCCAGCAGTGCCGTGAGCACCATGAAGATCGCGGCCTTCGACCCGGCCGTGACCAGAATCTCGTGGTCCGGGTCGACCGGAACTCCCGTAGTGGTCGCGTGGTACTTGGCCAGCTTCTCGCGCAGCAGAGGCAGACCGCGCGAGTGCGAGTAGTGGTGGAGCCGGGACGCCGGCAGCCCCTCGAAGGACGGCACGGGGAGGTCGAAGAACGCCTCGCCGAGCGAGAGCGTGACGACGTCGACCCCGGCGGCCTGCATGTCGTAGATCCGGTTGTTGAGCTTGATCGACGAGGCCTCCTGGACCGTGTCCAGCAGACTCGCGTGGTGCAGCGGCGGCATTGCGGTCTCGCCTTTCGCGGGTACCGGGGGTGCGGTCATGGCGCGCACCGGACGCTCATATGACACGGATCTGTCCACTGCCCCACACCACGTTCTTGACGCAGGTCAGCGACTCCAGCCCCATCGGACCGCGGGCGTGCAGCTTCTGCGTGGAGACACCGATCTCGACGCCGTAGCCGAACTCGCCGCCGTCGGAGTAGCGCGTGGACGTGTTGACGAAGACGCTGCCCGAGTCCACCGCCAGGGCGAAGCGGCGGGCCACGTCGTAGTCCTGGGCCACGATCGCCTCGGCGTTACGGGTGCCGTAGCGGTCGATGTGCCGGACGGCCTCGTCGAGGCCGTCCACCACCTTCACCGCCAGGATCAGGTCCAGGTACTCGGTCTCCCAGTCGCTGTCCTGGGCCTCCTTCGCGGCCGGCCACACTTCGCGGGTGCGCTCGTCGCCGCGGATGCTCACGCCGAGGTCCTGCAGGGTGTCCAGCGCCTTGGGCAGCCAGTCCCCGGCCAGGTCCCGGTGGACGAGCAGGGTCTCCACCGCGTTGCACACGCTGGGCCGCGAGGTCTTGCCGTTCACCACGATGTCCGTGGCGCGCGCGGGGTCGGCGCTCGCGTCGACGTAGACATGGCAGTTGCCGTCGCCGTCGATCACGGTCGGCACGGTGGCGTTGTCCTTGACGGTCTTGATCAGGCTCGGGCCACCGCGCGGGACCAGCAGGTCGACGTACCCGTCCGCGTGCAGCAGTTCCATGGCCGCCTCGCGCGAGGTGTCCCGGATCAACTGCACGGCGTCGTCCGGCACGTCGTCCCGCGCACGCAGCACCTCGGCCAGTACGTCCGCGATGGCGGCGTTGGTGTGCTGCGCGATCGAGGAGCCGCGCAGCACGGCGGCGTTGCCGGATTTCAGGCACAGCGCCGCAACATCGGCGGTGACGTTCGGACGGGCCTCGTAGATCACCGCGACGACCCCGAGAGGCTCCCGCACATGCTCGATGCGCAGGCCGTTGGGCCGGGTACGGCCGCCCACCACCTGCCCCACCGGGTCGGGCAGGTCGATGATCGTGCGGATCGCCCCGGTCATCCCCGCGATGCGCTTGTCGGTCAGCGTGAGCCGGTCGACCAGGGTGGCCGAGGTCCCCGCCTCGCGCGCCGCCGCCACGTCACGGGCGTTGGCCTCCTTCAGGTCCTCGGCCGCCGTGTCGATCGCGTCGGCCATTTCACGCAGCACCTGGTCCTTGACCTCGGTGGTCAGCTCCCGGATGACGGTGGATGCGGCACGGGCGCGCCGGCAGATGTCGGTAACGGTGGCGGACACTCTCACTCCTCCAACAGGCTGATGTACTCGGTGTGGTGAAGCACGGACAGATCGGCGGCGGCGCCGGGCAGCGCGGCGGAGGCCACCCTGGTACGGCCACGGGCGACGACCCGGCCGTCCGGGTCGAGCACGTCCACGACGTCGTCCGCCTCGAACGGCTCTTCGCCCGCCTTCAGGTGACGGACAGTCAGCGGTCCGCCGTCGGCCACCAGGCGCCGGGTGTCCGGACCGCCGTGCAGCCGCGCGGCCGGCGGTGCGGACAGGGCGCGCCACAGCCGGCGCAGACCCGGCTGTTTGTCCCGGGCACGGGCGTGGACGAGGGTGCCGATGTCCTCACCCCGCACCGCGCGGACCACCGCGTCCTCGGCGTCCGCGCCCGCGATCACCGTGGGCACGCCGGCCAGCGTGGCGATCCAGGCGGCGCACAGCTTGGCCTGCATACCGCCGGTGCCCGGGCCGCGGGCCGCCGCACCCGCGAGCCGTTCGACCTCGGGCGTCATGGCGCGGACTTCCGGGATCCGCCGGGCATTCGCGTCGCGTCGCGGGTCACTCTCGTACAGCCCGGGGACGTCAGTGAGCAGCACCAGCCGCTCGGCCCCCAGCGCGGCCGCCAGCAGCGCGGCGAGAACGTCGTTGTTGCGCACCATGACGGTGTCGTTCTCGTTGACGACGGGCACCAGCCCCGTGTCGAGGCAGGACTCCAGCACCGCACGGGTGCTGTCGTGGTGTTCCGGGCCCGTCACGTCGACCGGGGTCAGCAGGACCTGCGCGGCGGTCAGGCACCGCTGTTCCAGGCTGTGCCGGAACGACTCGAACAGCAGACCCTGGCCCACCGCGGCCGCCAACTGGCGGGCCGCGCCGCCCAGCCTGCCGTCCGGTGGCAGCCGTGCGGCGCCCAGGGCGATGGCCCCCGACGCGACCAACACGGGCTGCCGGCCGTCGTTGCGCAGCCGCAGCACCGCGTCGGCGAGGGCGGACAGTTTCGCGGGGTCGGGCTCTCCCGCGGAGATGAGCGACGAGGTGCCGATCTTGATGACAACACGTTCCGGACGCATGCCGGAATGCATGGAACTCCCCCTGTTCCTTCAGACCGTGGTGACTGTCGGCCAGACCGTGGTGACCGCCGGCCGTTCGCCGGAGCAGGGCTCCGGCCGTGGCGCTACTTCCGCGAGCCGGCCAGGCTCTCCCGCGGGTGCGGGTCATCGCGTCCCGCGTCCCGGAGGCCGACGGTGCGCAGCCAGCCCTCGGGGGCCGGTGCCCGCCCGGTGTGGATGCCGACCAGCGCATCGCGCAGCGCGAGCGTGACAGGGCCCGCCAGGCCCGTCCCCACCTGCCACGACTCGGCGCCGTCGCGGACGGTGCCGACCGGCGTGACGACGGCGGCCGTGCCGCTGGCGAACGTCTCGTTGATCGTGCCGTCGAGACACTCCGCCTTCCACTGCCCGATCGACAGCGGCTCCTCACGGACGGCGAGTCCGTGTCCTGCGGCCAGGTGCAGTAGCGAGTCCCGGGTGACGCCGGGCAGCAGCGTTCCGGTCGCCGGCGGCGTGATCAGCTGCGCCGACGGACCACTGCCCCGGACGAAGAAGAGATTCATGCCGCCGAGTTCCTCGACCCACTGGCGCTCCACGGGGTCCAGCCAGACCACCTGGTCGCAGCCGGCGGCGCGGGCCTGCTCCTGGGCGGCGTACGACGGGGAGTAGTTCCCGGCGAACTTGACGCTGCCGGTGCCGCCCGGGGCCGCGCGCGTGTAGTCGCGGGCGACCCAGACCGTGACCGGGTCCGGACGGTCGGAGAAGAAGCCTCCCGTGACGAAGGCGATCAACAGGAACGCATACCTGCGGGCGGGGCGCAGCGCCAGGTTCGCCTCGTTCGCGTAGAGCACCGGGCGCAGGTACAGACTCAGCCCGGGCCGATCGGGCAGGCACCCGCCGTCGGCCTGGAGGAGCAGGTCCACGGCCGTGAGCAGGCTGTCCTCGGGCAGTGCGGGAATGGCCAGCCGGTGCGCGGAGCGGCTCAGCCGGGCCGCGTGATCGGCGGGGCGGAAACAGGCCACCGCGTCGGTGCCCCGGCGGTAGGCCTTCAAGCCCTCGAAGACGACCTGGCCGTAGTGCAGGCCGACCATGGCCGGGGACATGGAGAGGTCGCCGAACGGCTTCAGCCGCGGTGGCGACCAGCCGTCCCGCTCGGTCCACTCGGCAGTGACCATGTGCGGCGTGAACTGCTCTCCGAAAGGAATTCGGTCGAAGTCGGCAGCGGTGGTATCGCATTTACGCATGACAGAAACAATCCCCCGGTGTGTTTCCTCAGTCGATTCATACGAGTGGTGCGTAGAAGAACGTCTGACGCACCGAAAATGCGCCCGCAGTGTTCACGCTGAAGAAATCGGCGAATCGTACGGAAGTCTTCGTTCCGTCATGCAGCACCCCTTCGAAGGTGCCGTGCACAGCCACGTCGCGGCCCTGGCTCACGATCTTGGACAGACGGTGCGTGCCGTCGGCGATGACGCGCTTCTCGCGATAGAAGCGCTCCAGCTCGGCGTGGCCGGTGAGCTTGGTGTATCCGGGTCGGTGGTACTCGGCGTCGGGCGCGAAGAGGCGGACGAGTCCGGGCACGTCGCCGGAGTCGACGAGTCGGTAGTAGGTGCGGACCGCGCTGACCGGGTCGATGTGTGCGGATTCCTCTAAGCCGGGTTCGTTCGTGAGCTGAGACATGGCTCCCCAGATGAGGTTGCGGGTGGTGCGCTGCCGTTTCCGGGCAGCGCGTAAGAGCCTTTCGATGGGAACGAGAAAAGGTGAGACGAGGGTCGGCCGCCGCGTCTGGCTGGGAACTGCCTTTCCACTTTGCGTCGTCCGACCGGATCAAGGCAAGAGTTGTCGGGCAGTTGCCTAAGGTCTCGGTGAAAGTCCTGACTAAAGTAAGGGTGGATGCCTTCCCATGGACTGATGTGGTCCTCCCCGGCCAGGGCCTACGTTCGGCGTGAGACAGAGAATGCTGGAAGGGCTGGGAGAACTCATCCATGATCACCCTGCAGGGTCTGACAAAGAGGTATGGCGGTCAGGCCGCCGTGGACAACTTGTCCCTCACCATCGCGGCGGGTCGCGTCACCGGTTTCCTGGGCCCCAACGGTGCGGGCAAGTCCACCACCATGCGGATGATCATGGGCCTGGACCACCCCACATCCGGCCAGGCACTCGTCGGTGGCCGCCCCTACGCCGAACTGGCGTACCCGCTGCGCGAGATCGGCGCACTGCTGGACGCCAAAGCCGTGCATCCCGGCCGCAGCGCACGCGCACATCTGCGGGCGCTCGCCCGTACCAACGGCATCCCCGTCCAGCGGGTCGACGAGGTCCTCGAGACCGTGGGTCTGACATCGGTGGCCAACCGCCGCGCCGGCTCGTACTCGCTCGGCATGGGGCAGCGTCTGGGCATCGCGGGTGCCCTGCTGGGCAACCCCGGTGTCGTCATGTTCGACGAGCCGGTCAACGGCCTCGACCCCGACGGCGTGCGCTGGATCCGCGGCTTGATGCGCGGACTCGCCGCCGAGGGACGCACCGTCTTCGTCTCCAGCCACCTGATGAGCGAGATGCAGCTGACCGCCGATCATCTGGTGATCATCGGCAAGGGGCGGCTGATCACCGAGACGTCCGTCAAGGAGCTCATCGACAGCAGCTCGCTCAACGCGGTGCGGGTGCGCGGCGCCGACCAGGAGGGGCTCAAGAAGCTGGTGGCCCGGCTGCATGAATGGTCGGTGCCCGTCCGCTGGGAGAGCCACAACGAGCTGTACATCACGGGGCTCACCGTCGACCGGGTGTCGGACGTGGCCTACGAGCTGGGGATCAGGCTGCACGAAGTGCGCAGCGTCGAGGCGTCCCTTGAGCAGGCGTACATGGAACTGACCGCGGACAGCGTCGAGTTCGGGGCCGCGTCCGGCCACCAGCACCCGGGCGCGGGAGCGTGACGTCCAGCGGCTCGCCCACCCTCCCGGAACTCCACGCGACCGTGTCGCCCTGTTGAGAGAGCACAAGGATTCCAGTCATGACGACATCAATGCCCGTGACGACTGCCGGTCAGCCGGTGCGTGCCTCCGGCGGCGGACTGCCCGGCGCCGTGGCATCGGAATGGATCAAACTCTGGTCGGTCAGGTCCACCTGGTGGTGCCTGCTGGGCGGTGCGGGGCTGATGCTGCTCACCACCCCGATCATCGGTGCGACCATGGCCAACAACAAGAAGGAGGGCACCACGGTGCCGGTCGGCGACGTCGCCGTGGCCACCGTGTACGTCGCCCAGTTCGCCCTGATCGCCCTGGCGATGCTGATGATCACAGCCGAGTACGCCTCCGGCAGCATCCGCACGACGCTGCAGTCCGTGCCCATGCGGGGCCGGCTGCTGGCGGCCAAGACCGCAGTGGCCGCCGCGGTGAGCCTCCTCGCCGGAGTCGTGTTCGGCCTGATCGGGGTCGGGGTCTCCTCGCTGTCGCTGGGCGACAAGGCGGGGACGGCCGGCGGTGAAGCCCTGGGCAGTGCCCTGCGGATCGGGGTCTACCTCGCGCTCGTCGCCGTCCTCACCGTGGCCGTGGCCGTCGCCGTGCGCAGCGCCGCCGGCACGCTCACCATCGTCTTCGTCGGGCTCACGGTCCTGCCGGTGGTCCTCCAGGCCTCCGACATCGACCCGCTGGTGGCGCTGGCGGAGCGGATGCCCAACTCGGCCGGCACCGTCTTCATGAACGCGGACACCACACCGTACGGACCCGGCATGGGGCTCCTGCTCCTCGTCCTGTGGGCCCTCGGGACCCTGGCGGTGGGCTTCTACGCCCTCCGCAAGCGCGACGCCTGACCTCGCGCCACCCCTGAAGCGCGCTCCGGAATCTGACCGGGCGCACGGGGCGTCGCTCCACCGGGAACCCCCGCTCGGTGGGCGACGCCCCGGTTTTCGTCGTCGTGCCCCGGGTCTTCGCTGTCGTGCCCCGGTCTTCGCTGTCGTAGCCCGGGTTTTCGATGTCGTACCCCTGACGGAACGGGTACCCGAGCCGGACGTGGCCCCGGCTCGTGCACCCGCGCGACGTGCCGACCGTGTCACTTGTCCCGGTCCGCCACGAGCCCCGCCTCGTACGCGATGATCGCGGCCTGCACCCGGTTGCGCACGCCCAACGCGGTGAAGATGGCGCTGACGTAACTCTTGACGGTGCCCTCGACCACATGGAGCCGCCTGCCGATGTCGGCGTTGGACAGGCCGCTGCCCACCAGCGCCAGCACCTCCTGCTCCCGCTCGGTCAGCGCGCTCACCCGTTTCTGCGCGAGGGCGCTGCGCGCCTCGGCCTGTCCTCCGGAGCTGCGGTTGAGTTCGGAAATGACCCGTTCGGCGACCTTCGCCGACAGATAGGAGGCACCGGCAGCCGCGGCGTGCACACCCGTCAGCAGCTCCCGCGGGTCGCCGGACTTGAGCATGAAGCCGCTGGCTCCGTCGCCCAGCGCACGGGCGACATACGCGTCCTCGGAGAAAGTGGTCAGTACCAGCACCGAGGTCTGCGGCACCTGCCGCTTGATCTCGGCCGTGGCGGCGAGTCCGTCCATGACGGGCATACGGATGTCCATGAGCACCACGTCGGGCCGGTGCTCCAGCGTCAGAGCGATCGCTTCGCGTCCGTTGGCTGCTTCGGCGACGACGTCGATCTCGGGATCCGTTGCCAGGATGGCCTTCACCCCCGCGCGGATCATCGCTTCGTCGTCGGCCAGGACAAGGGTGATGGGAGTGATGGTCGTCTCCTGTTCAGCGGCATGGTGGTGGTGGAGGAGGCGGAGGCGGTCAGGCGTCGTGGTCGACAGGGGCCCGGGACTCGGCGGTGATGACGTCCTTGGCCACCAGGCGCCCGTCGGCGAAGCAGAGCCGGTAGACGTCGACCTGGACGAAGAGCGCCCCACTGGAACGGTAGTAGTGGCAGGATGCCGCGGCCGGGACGGGCAGTTCCTCGGACGGCGGGTCGTTCATGTCGTTCTCGGGAAGCACGCGGTTGACCTCGGCCTTGCCCTGCCCGACCCGGAGCCTGTCGAAGTCCTTGGGAGCCAGCGTGGTGGACGCCGACAGATACGCGTAGTAGCCGATTATTCCCACAACGAGCAGGACGAACAGGCCGAGCGGCAGCGCGACCGCGGTGATGAACCGTCGGCGGACGTGCATGGTCGCGTCGGCGAGACCGCCCTCCGTCGACCCGGCCGACGGCGACAGCCACTCGGGAGCCTCGCCGGCCTTGAGCGCCTCGAGCGCCTCGGGCACCCGAGGCAGCCGGGCCGTCACCTCGAAGCCGCCGTCCGGCAGCGCGGCGGCGTACAGCCGTCCGCCCGCCAGGCGGGCCCGCTCCTGAAGCCCGATCAGCCCACGCCGCCCGCTCGGTCGGTCGTCCGAGGGCGGCTCCGTCGGCGGGCCGTTGCGCACCCTCACCATGACCTCGATCGGCCGGTACTCCAGACATACGGTCACGGACGCACCGGGGGCGTGTTTGATCGCGTTGGTCAGCGACTCCTGCACCACCCGGTACAGCGCCTTGTCCGTCATGGCGGGCAGCTGCTCCGCCTCGCCCACGTGCTCCAACGTCACCGGCACGCCGGACGCCCGCGTACGGTCGATCAGCGCGCCGATGCCGGACTGCGAGGGATCCAGCGGTGTCTCCGTGTCGTCCTCGCGCAGGACGCCGATGATGTCGCGCAGATGCTCCATCGCCCTCGCGGTGCTCTCCCGCAGTTCACCGGCCCCGCTGCGGAAGCTCTCGCTCACACCGGGAGCCACCTGAAGCGCGCCGGCGCGCAGGGCGATCAGGCTGAGTTCGTGCCCCAGCGAGTCGTGCATGTCCTCGGCTATGCGCGCCCGCTCCCGCAGCCGGGCCTGATCGATCAGGATGCGCTGCTGCGTCTCCATCTGGCGGGCACGTTCCCAGCCCGCGAGCTGCAACTCGTGCCGTTGCTGCCAGTAGCGGCCCGTCAGCCACGGCAGCAGACAAGCGAAGACCAGAACGGTCAGCAGGACGAACCACATCGGCAAGGACAGCTGGACCGCGACCGCGAGACCCGAGCCGACGAGGATGGTGCCGCCGAGGGCCTGCAGGACCAACGGGGTGGCCACCGGCAGCCGTCCCACCATGAAGCTCATGATGAAGACGGCGGGCAGGTACGGGGAGACGACAGTCGACCCCAGGTCGTTGTCCAGCGTGCCCAGGGTCCACCACAGGGCCAGACAGAGGACGAACGAGACCAAGGGCCGCGACCGGTGCAGCCAGACGGCGACACCGGTGACAACGGCCCCGATCAGGATCTGCCACCACCGGTTCAGCCCCTCCGGAAAACCTGAGGACAGCACCAGCGCCGTGAGGTTGAGCGCGAGCCAGACGAGCAGCGAGGTGATCAGCCTGCGCCTGAGGGGCCGTTGCTGCTCCGCGGGGGGAGTGCCGGGCGGTGCGATGGCCGTGACTGATCCTTTCACGATGGCCAGGCTAGTTACTTTGGAAACCCGGTGGTACTGACGAAGGTCAGGCGGTCGGCGGGCCGAGTGCGCGCCGCATGCTCTCCGTCACCCAGGACTCCCGTTCGGAAGTAGTACGCCGCCCCCCGTTGCGCGACACGGGATGACCGTTCATTATCAGGAATCCTGTTAGTTCAATGTTGCAGCGTTGCAGCGATGGGCGGACCAGACCATGCCATTCAGTCCCGGAATCCAGGCCAGAGGTATCCAGCTGCTGCTCGGCGGCATGATGTCCCGCGTGCACAAGGACCTCCGCTTCACCGACATCCCGAAGCGCACCGAATCCCTCCGGGTGGAGACCGGCGCCGGACCGGTGACGTGCACCGTCTATCGCCCGCCGGCCACCACCGACTCCACCGACGCCCTCGCCCCCGTGTACGTCAACTTCCACGGCGGCGGATTCGTCGTCGCCCGTCCCGAGCAGGACGACCACATCTGCCGCTACATAGCCGCCACGGCAGGCTGCGTCGTGATCAACGTGGACTACGCCGTCGCCCCGCAGCGACGGTTCCCCACCGCCGTCACCCAGGCGTACGACGTCACCGCGTGGGTCGCCGAGAACGGCCCCGCCAACGGCTGGGACGGCTCGCGACTCGCCGTGGGCGGACACAGCGCCGGGGCCGGCCTGACCGCCGCGGTCTGCCGCACCGCCCGCGACCGCGGCACCTTCACGCCCCGGCTCCAGATCATCGACTCCGCTCCGCTCGACCAGGTCGCCGACCCCGCCACCAAGCATTCCCCGATCGCCAAGCCGCTGCTCACCCCGCACCTCATGCGGGTCTTCACCGCCGCCTACGTCCCGGACTCCGCCGACCGCGCCCATCCCCTCGTCTCGCCCGGGCTGGCCGACGACCTCGCCGGACTGCCGCCCGCCCTGGTCATCACCGCGGAGAACGACCGCCTGCGCGACGAGGGCGACGCCTACGCCAAGGCCCTGGACGCCGCGGGCGTCCCGGTCACCCACCGCGTCTTCGAGGGCGTCGACCACTACTTCACGCACACCGGCCCGGTACCGGCAGGGAAGGAGGCCATAGAGCTGATGGCCGCCACCCTGCGCACCGCACTCGGCACCTGAGACCGCCATCCCTGTTCCGGGGCCCGAAACAGCCGCCGGGGCAGCGCGCCGGAGCTCGGGCTGCCGCCTCCAGAGGTCGTCGAGCGGGGCCGGCCGCACGGCCCCGCTCGAGGACGTCGCCGACGCGGCCCCGGCGGAGTGCCTCGCCCGCGCACCTGTTCTCGCTACCGGGATTCATTCGCAGTGCCCCGGCGTTCACGCCGGGGGTGAAGCGAATCTGATGGTTGCGACGCGGAGCGTCGCGGTGTCCTTCCGGCGGAGCCGGACTGGGCTGCGGGAGCGGTGAGGGTTCGCACGAATGTTCCGTCGTGACGGTGTGCCTGCGACATGTCCAGTGTGATCGTCATGCAGCTCAGGTACGCCTTCAGGTTGTACCCGGACACCGGCCAGCGCATCGCGCTGTCGAGGGCGTTCGGGTGCGCCCGCGTCGTGTTCAACGACGCGGTGCGTGCCCGTGAAGACGCCCGCAAGGCCGAGCAGCCGTTCCCCAAGGCCGGGGAGCTGTCCACGCGCCTGATCACCCAGGCCAAGCGGACAGCGGAACGGTCCTGGCTGGGCGAGGTCTCCGCCGTCGTCCTCCAGCAGTCCCTGCGGGACGCCGAGACCGCGTACCGCAACTTCTTCGCCTCCCTCAAGGGCACCCGCAAGGGGCCGAAGACCGGTCCGCCCCGCTTCGAGTCCCGCAAGGATGCCCGGCAGTCGATCCGGTTCACCGCCAACGCCCGCTGGAACATCACCGACAGTGGCCGGCTGAACCTGCCGAAGATCGGCGCGGTGAAGGTGACGTGGTCCCGCACCCTGCCCACCATCCCCACCTCGGTCACCGTCATCAAGGACGCGGCCGGGCGGTACTTCGCCTCCTTCGTCATCGACACCGACCCCGCCGCCGACGCGACCCGGATGCCCGCCACCGACCGCACCATCGGCATCGATCTCGGCCTGACCCACTTCGCGGTACTGTCCGACGGCACGAAGATCGACTCCCCGCGGTTCCTGCGGCGCGCGGAGAAGAAGCTGAAGAAGGCCCAGCGGGAGCTGTCCCGCACACAGAAAGGATCCAAGAACCGCGAAAAGGCCCGTCTCGAGGTCGCCCGCGCCCACGCCAAGGTCACCGACGCCCGCCGCGAGTTCCACCACCAGCTCTCCACCAGGCTGATCTCCGAGAACCAAGGGATCGCCGTGGAGGACCTGTCGGTGGCAGGACCGGCCCGCACCAGGCTGGCCAAGTCCGTGCACGACGCCGGATGGTCCTCGTTCGTCAGCATGCTCCAGTACAAGGCGGAGCGGTACGGACGCACCCTGGTGAAGATCGGCCGGTTCGAGCCGACCTCCCAGACCTGCTCCACCTGCGGCGTCAAGGACGGACCCAAGCCCCTCGATGTCCGGGAGTGGACGTGTGCCGCCTGCGGCACCGTCCACGACCGTGACCACAATGCCGCGATCAACGTGAAGACGGCCGCCGGACTGGCGGTATCGGCCTGCGGAGCGCCGGTAAGACCAGGAGCATTCCCGGCGCAGCGCGAAGAAACAGGAAGCCACGGATTCCCGACCGAACCCCGTGCCGCGTAGCGGCACAGCAACGATCGAGAAGGCCAGAATCCTCGGGTTTCAGCCCCTGCAAGTCAACTCAGCCCGATCTCCGCGCAGTCCGCCGCATACTCCGCCGTGCAGATCTCCTTGACGGTGTAGACGCCGTCCTGGATCACCGTTTCCTTGATGTTGTCCTTCGTGACGGCGACCACCGGGACCAGGTTGGACCGGATGCCCTTCTCCGTCGGGCTGTCGACGGAGGCGGGGGTCAGCGCGTCGAACTCGATCGAGCGGCCCTGGACCTTGGCCACGGCCATTTCCGCGGCGTTGTCCGCCTCCAGCAGGAACGGCTTGTACACGGTCATGTACTGCTCGCCGGAGACGATCCGCTGCAGCGCGGCCAGATCGGCGTCCTGCCCGGTCACCGGGGGGATCTTGCTCGCCCCCGCCTCCTTCAGCGCGTCGATGACGGCGCCTGCCATCCCGTCGTTCGCCGAGTAGACGGCGGCTATGTTGTCGAGCCCGACGGCCTGGATCGCCTTCGCCATGTTCGTCTTGGCGACCGACGGCAGCCATTCCCTCGTGTAGTACTCCTTGGCGATGATGACGTTGCCGTCCAACTCGCTGTGTGCGCCTGTCTTGAACAGCTCTGTGTTCGGGTCGGCGGGCGAGCCGTTCACCATGACGATCTTGCTGGTCTTGGACGCGTCGCCGAGTGCCCCGACGATGGCGCGGCCCTGCACCTGGCCGACGAGCTCGTTGTCGTGCGAGACGTACGCGTCGATCGGCCCCTGAGCGAGCCGGTCGTAGGCGATGACGGGGATGCCCGCGTCCTTGGCCTTCTGGACGTCGGACGAGATGGCCTTGGCGTCGACCGCGTCGACCAGGATCACGTCCACCTCGGCGTCGATCATCTCGCCGAACTGCCGGCTCTGCTTGGCCGCGCTGGCACCGGCGTTGGCGTAACGGACCGTGCCCTTCTTCTTGGTGAGGGAGGCAACCCGTTCCTTGATCAGGGGGTAGTCGAACTTCTCGAAGCGTCTCGTCTCCTTGTCGGGCAGGAGAAGCCCCACCGTGATGTCGTCGCCTTTGCTCGGGCTCACAGAGCTGTCGCTCCCGGCGATGCCCTCGATGGCGCCGCACGAGGTGAGCAACAGGGTCGACGTGGAGATGGCCACGACCAGGGGAAAACGACGCGCGGTGGAGTGGAGGATGGGTGCAGCGTTCACTACAGGTGCCTTCCGGGGCTAGAGAGCAGCCTGGCGGCCAGGTGGTGAAAGCCAACGCGCAGGCGCGTTCAGCGTCAAGGGTTCCAGGCGACGAGATCGCAACAGCAATCACAACGAGCCGCTCGACGACGGTGCTGTTGCCCAACTTTGTGACAACTCCTGGGCCATCAAGGGATCCCGGCTCGTCATGTGGGGGCACCCGGGCGCCGAGATCACCGGCGTACAGGTCGAGTTATCCGTGTGTTCACCCTCCCTCTTTCCCTTGGTCGACTTCGAGATCGAAGTGAGTCTCATTTTCCTTGAAGTCTTGACCATGTCCGATCAACGTGAGTACAACTGGCACCCACTGTGAAGATCGTGTGGCTCGGGGGGCGGTTGTGCTGTCACGCATGAGGTGTTGCCATGTCGGTGGTCGGGCGAGACGTCTGCGCGATGCGACGGTCCTGGTGACGTCGATGGCGGTGCTCGCAGGGATTCCCACCGTGAGCATCTCCGCCATGACCCCGCCCGCCTATGCGAATTCAGCTGCTGAGGCGAGCAAGGGAAACAAGTCCGAGGCTGAAAGGGCCGCCGAAAAGGCCGCAGACACCGGCGAGCGCGTAGAGGTCGTCGGAGAGCGCACCGAATACACGACGACCTACGCCAATCCGGACGGCGTCACTTTCTCCCTCAGCCAGTCCACTGTGCCGGTGCGGGTGAAGCAGGCCGGCGGCGCGTGGGACGAACCGAACGCGTCGCTGGAGCGCCGGGCCGACGGCACCGTCGGCCCGAAGGCAGCCGTGGCCGATGTGTCGTTCTCCGGTGGAGGTGATGGCACCGACCTGGTGACCGTCGCCGAGGGCGGTATGTCGCTCCAGGTCGGCTGGCCGGGCGAGTTGCCCGAACCGACGCTGGACGGCGCCTCGGCCGTGTACGCGGACGTACTGCCCGGAGTGGATCTGCGGATGACCGCGACCCTCGAGGGCTACCGCCAGGTTCTCGTCGTCACGTCGCCCGAGGCGGCCGCGAGCGACGAGTTGAAGAAGCTGGACTTTCCCGTCGAGGCCCAGGGACTGACACTGCGCGACGGTGTCGGCGGAGGCCTGGACGCCGTGGACGACAACGGCAACGCCGTGTTCCGCAGCCCCGTCGCCCGCCAATGGGACTCCGCCGGAGACACGGCGACGGCGTCCGAGGCGTCCGGCGCGTCCGAGGCGTCCGGGACGTCCACCATGTCGCTCGCGGCGTCGGACGCGGCACTACCCGCCTCGGACGCCTCGCCCACCGCCGATCAACCCACCCCCCACGACGGCGACTTCACCCCCGACCCCGCATCCGGTCCCAGCGACGGCGACGCCTCCGCCGTACTGCCCGTCACCGCGGACGCCGACTCGATCACCGTCGTGCCGGACCCCGAACTGCTGACCGGTGACGCGACCGTCTACCCGGTCTATGTCGACCCCGACGTGTCCTGGAGCGAGTCCGAACGAACCCTGCTCTCCTCGGACGGCGACACCTTCTACAACTTCTCCGGCGGCGACGACGGCGAGGGCGTCGGCTACTGCGGCACGTACATCAGCGGCGGGTACGCCTACCCCTGCGGGTCCGGCTACAAGCAGCGGATGTACTTCGAGTTCTCGCCGACCGCGCTGCGCGGCAAGCGGGTGCTGGACGCCACGTTCCGGGTGACCGAGCGCTGGTCGATGTCCTGTGAGAGGACGACCGTGCAACTCGTGAGGACACCCAACATCTCCTCCGCGACACGGTGGCCGGGGCCGACCAGCAACTGGGACATCATGGGCGACCGCACGGTTTCCGCCGGCCGGGGCACGGCCTGCGATCCGGACCAGCCGGACGCGCCCATCGAGTTCAACGACGACCCGGCGCAGAACTACGAGAACCTCACCAACACCGTGAAGGCCTTCGCGGCCGGTGACTTCTCCCGGCTCACCCTGATGCTGAAGGCGTACAACGAGTCGGACCCCAACGGCTGGAAGCGGTTCGACGACGACGCCGTCCTCGACGTCACCTACGTGGGCGTCCCGGCCCCGCCGACCAGCCCGGGCGTGCTGTCCGGCGAGATCACCTCCTGCGAGACGGACGCGAGCGACCCCGACGTCCTCTCCGACCCCACGCCCACGTTCACCGCGGTGGCGCAGACCCTGGCTGGCGGGGAGAGCGGGGCGAATCTGCGCACCCACTTCTATGTGCAGAAGAGGGCAAGTGACGGCAGCTGGGCGGTGGCCACCGAGCCCGTGCGGCCGGTCAGCCCCGGTTACGTGAACGACGGGCAGCGGGTGTCGGTCAGTTCGCCGGTGACGCTGGCGGACGGGGGGATTTACCGGATGGCGGTGTTCACCCGCTCCTACTACAACGGCGGCGGCAGCTATCTGGAGTCGAGCAGCACCGTGACGACCAAGGGCTGGTGCTACTTCAAGGTCGACACCACCGCCCCGAAGGCGCCGGTGATCGCCTTCGGCACGACCTACACGCCGTGCACGGCCAACGCGTGTGTCGCAGCCGGCGGGCCCGGCGTGAAGGACGAGTTCGGCTTCTCCCCGGCATCCGGTGACGCCGCCACCGTCGTCGGATACCGCTACAAGCTGTCGTCCTCCACCTCCTGGTCGGCCACGATCTCCGGGACGAACGTCAAGAAGGCCATCGCACCGGACCTGGCCGGCACGCAGGTCCTTCAGGTCCGGGCGCTGGACAACGTGGGCAGCGGACGCTGGGGCGCCATCGCCAGTGTGAAGTTCAACGTGCAGGAGAGCCAAGGGGCCACCGGCCGCTGGCGCTTCGACGACAGCACGCCCAACTCCGGCGTGACCACCGCGGCCGACTCCGCGACGACCGCGGGGACGCGGCACCCGGCCACCCTTCACACCACCGGCGCCGGCTGGTCCGGACTGAGCCGTCGTGGCTCCGCGGACCACTCGCTGTGGCTCAACGACACCTCCGACACCACCCGGCAGTCGGGATACGCGGCGACCTCGGGACCGGCGGTCAACACCCAGTCGTCATACACCGTTTCAGCCTGGGCGTACCTGACCGACAGCAGCGCCTACCGGACCGTCCTGTCCCAGACCGGCAGTGACAGCTCCGGCTTCTCCCTCTACTACTCGGCGGGCGTCAAGCGGTGGGTGTTCCGCTTCAGCTGGACCGACAGCGGCGGCACCCGGCGCTTCGTCGCCCAGAACGCCGCCGTGGAGGGCGTCGTGCTGAAGACCTGGACGCAGCTGGCGGGCGTGTACAACGCCGACGACAAGACGATCCAGCTGTACGTCAACGGCCGTGCCCAGGGCAGCCCGGTGGCCGTGCCGGCGGGCGGGGAGAAGCAGACCCCGGACGGGGCCCTGCAGATCGGCCGGGCCAGCTATGTGGCCGGCACCTACGAGCAGTACTGGCGCGGCCGGGTCGACGAGGTCGCCGTGTTCCAGGAGGTCCTGCAGCCCGGTGACGTGGCCAAGGAGGCCAAGCTGCTGGACGGTTCCGAGACCGCGACGGCCACCGAACTGGTCGCCGCCTGGAACCCCGAGGGAGCGAGCGGTACTTCGCTGGCCGACACCCTCACCGGCTACGGGCGCTCGCTGGCGCTGTCCGGGGGTGCCTCGCTGGACGGGGAGGCGATCGTGCTGGACGGCACCGACGACGCCGCCACCACGTCCGGCCCGGTCGTCGACGAGACCGGTTCCTTCACCGTCACCACCGAGGTAGAACTCGACCAGGCGGCCCTGAACGCCAAGGGCACCGGATACGTCGGCCAGGTGCTGGGCCAGCGCACCGCCGACGGCTCGGCCTGGGGCCTGTGGTACCAGCAGACCGGCACCGAGACCCGCTTCGACGACAACGACAATCCCTACGAAGTACCCCTCGGTTTCTGGCGGTTCGGGCGGCTCGCCGCCAACGGCACCTTCACCGCCGTCGACTCCGACAGCGCGGCCGTGGTCGGCAGCCGGGTGCGGCTGACCGGCGTGTACGACGCGCAGGCCGGGACCATCGCCCTCTACCTCGACTCCACGCAGAACGACACGGACACGCCGTACACGGCCGTCGTCGGCTCCGGTGAACTCGCGGTCGGCAAGGACTTCGTGAGCAGCGCCTGGGGCCACTATCTGCCCGGCCGGATCTCCGACATCCGGATCTGGGTGGGCGCGGCGGCCGACGGCACGCAGCTCGACACCATGATCGGCGGCTGACCGCCGCACCCCGCCCCTTCCTTCCTTCGACTTCCTTCCCTCCGTGGCCGCGTCGCGGCCGTGCCTTGACAGGGGTATGTCGTGAACACCGGTACGAGAGTGGCTCGTTGGCTGCGCGGCAGACGCGCCGGAATCGTGGTGACGCTCGCCGTCGCGCTGGCCACGGGCGCGCTGCCCGCCGTGCAACCGGCGACCGCCGCGACCGACGCGCCAGGCGGTCTGGGCCGGCCCGGCCTGCCCGCGCAGCGGGACAGCGACGTGCGCGCGGTCACCGGACTGGGAGCGAAGCAGTCCCGCGCCGCCGTGGCGGCGGCGCGCAAGGAGAACTCCGCGCAGGCGCGCCGGGCCGCGGCCGAACAGAGCTCCGCCTGGCCGAAGCCGGGCCGCGCCACGGTCGCCGTGCCCGGCACCCGCTCCGGCCGCGCGAGCGCCGCGGCGGGCGGGCTGCCGGTCACCGTCGCCCGGGGCGGCGTGGGCGTCGTGGCGGGCGGGCGCTCGACCGTCCGCGTCCTCGACCGCGAGGCCGCCGCGGCCGTCGGCATCAAGGGCGTCCTGCTCACCGCGGCGGCCACCGAACCCGGCCGGGCCCGGCTGACCCTGGACTACTCGGCGTTCGCCTCCGCCTACGGCGGTGGCTGGTCCGGCCGGCTGGGCCTGGTCCGGCTGCCGCACTGTGCCCTGACCACCCCGCAGAAGGCCGCCTGCCGCACCCGCGCGGTGCTGGCCTCGGACAACGACACGGCCGCGCGGACCGTCTCCGCGGACGTGCCGCTCGCCACCACCTCCTCCGCGACCGTCCTCGCCCTGGCCGCCACGACCGGCGGCTCCACCTCGGGCGCCGGCGACTACACGGCGACTCCGCTGTCCGCGGCCTCCAGCTGGGAGGCGGGCGGCTCGTCCGGCTCGTTCACCTGGTCGTACCCGCTGGACACCCCGCCCGCGGCGGTCGGACCCCAGCCGGAGCTGGAGCTGTCCTACGACTCCGGCGGCATCGACGGCCGTACCGCCTCCACCAACAACCAGGCCACCGAGGTCGGCGAGGGCTTCGACCTCACCTCCGCCTCCTACGTCGAGCGCTCCTACGGCTCCTGCGACAAGGACGGCCAGGACGGCAAGGCCGACCTGTGCTGGAAGTACGACAACGCCTCGATCGTCCTCAACGGCAAGTCCAACGAGCTGGTCAAGGACGACACCACCGGCGTGTGGCGGCTGAAGAACGACGACGCCTCCACCGTCACGCACTCCACCGGCGCCGACAACGGCGACGGCGACGGCGAGTACTGGACCGTCACCACCGGCGAGGGCACCAAGTACGTCTTCGGCCAGAACAAGCTCCCCGGCGCCGGCACCGAACGCACCAACTCCGTGTGGACCGTGCCCGTCTACGGTGACGACTCCGGCGAACCCGGCTACGACCAGGGCGCCGCCTTCGCCGACCGCTCCGCCACCCAGGCCTGGCGCTGGAACCTCGACTACGTCGTGGACCTCAGCGGCAACGCCATGACGTACTGGTACACGCCGGAGACCAACTACTACGGCAAGAACGGCGCCACCACCGCCACCACCGAGTACGTCCGCGGCGGCCAGCTCAGCAAGATCCTCTACGGGCAGCGCTCCGACACCCTGTTCACCGGCGTCACCTCCGACAAGGTCACCTTCACCTACGAGGAGCGCTGCACCGCCGCCGACTGCTCCGAACTGAAGGACTCCACCGCCGACAACTGGCCGGACGTGCCGTTCGACGCGATCTGCAAGAAGGACGCGACCTGCGACGTGCGCGGTCCGTTCTTCTTCACGCGCAAGCGGCTCACCCAGGTCGACACCCACGCCTGGTCGGCGGCGTCGAGCGCGTTCACGGCCGTCGACTCGTGGGCGTTCACCCAGGCGTTCCTCGACGGCGGCGACATCGGGGACACCAGCGACCAGACGCTGACCCTGAAGTCCCTTCGGCACACCGGCAAGAACGGTACCGACATCGCGTTGTCCCCGGTGACCTTCACCTACCAGATGCGCGAGAACCGGGTCGACGCCACCGACGACATCCTGCCGCTGCGCCGCCCCCGTATAGAGAGCGTCACCACCGAGACCGGCTCCATCACCCGGGTCACCCTCTCCGAGCCCGAATGCGTACGGGGCTCGAACATGCCGGGCTCCGCCGACCACAACACGAAGTCCTGCTATCCGCAGTACTGGAACATCAACGGCGCCGAGAACGCCTCGATCGACTGGTTCCACAAGTACCGCGTGCTCGCCGTCAACGTCTCCGACCCGACCGGCAAGAACGACGCCGTGGAGCACCAGTACGCGTACGCCGACCCCGCCTGGCACTACGACGACAACCCCTTCACCCCCACCGCCGAGCGCACCTGGTCGGTCTTCCGGGGCTACGGCAGGGTCACCGCCACCAAGGGCACCGCAACCACGCGGACCAAGACCGTCTCCGTCTACCTCCAGGGCATGAACGGAGACCGCCTGCTCGGCTCGGACGGCAAGCTCGACGCGGACGCCCGACGCTCGGCCACCGTCGAGGGCGTCGACGTCGCCGGCCTGGACGTGCCCGACCAGACCGACAGCGAGCCGTACGCCGGATACCTCCGTGAGCAGATCACCTACGACGGCACCACACCGGTCGGCGTGAGCGTCCGCGACCCCTGGTCGAAGCGGACCGCCACCCAGCACAAGTCGTACGCGGACACCGAGGCCTACTACGTCCGCGATGCCAAGACCTCCACCCACACCTACCTGACGGCCGCCTCGCGCTGGCGCACCCGCACCACCGCGACCACCTACGACGCCTACGGAATGACCGCCACGGTGGACGAGGCGGGCGACACCGCCAAGTCCGGCGACGAGACCTGCTCCCGCACCTGGTACGCCCGCAACAGCGGCCTCGGCATCACCGGCCTGGTCTCCCGCACCCGTACCGTCGGCCGGCCCTGCTCGGTGGCCGAGGCCTCACTCAACCTGCCGACGTCCAGCGCGAGTTCCGGCGATGTCCTCGCCGACACCGCCACCGTCTACGACAACACCTCGGCGACTGCCTGGAGCGCCGATCAGAGCCCCACCCTGGGCCTGGCCACCTGGAAGGGCCGCGCCTCGGCCTACCCGGCCACGGCGACCGGCGGTGAACGCCACCCCACCGGCTGGCAGACCGTCAGCAAAACGACGTACGACACCGCGACGAGCAAGCTCGGCCGCCCGCTGTCCGTCACCGACGCCGCGGGCAACACCACGGGCGCCGCCTACACCCCGACCGACGCGGGCCCCCTGACCCGGGTCGTCGCCACCAACGCCAAGAGCCAGAAGAGCTACACCTACCTGGACCCGGCGCGCGGCTCGAAGACCAAGGTCTACGACGTCAACACCAAGCTGACCGAGACCGCGTACGACGCGCTGGGCCGGGTCACCGCGGTCTGGCTGCCCAACCGCTCCCACTCCTCCGAGCAGTCGGCGAACTACACCTACGCCTACTCCGTCACCGCCGACGCCCCCTCTTGGACATCCACCTCGACCCTCAAGGCCGACGGCAACACCTACAACACCACCTACAGCCTGTTCGACGCCCTGCTGCGCCCCCTGCAGACCCAGTCCCCGAGCCCGCTCGGCGGCCGCCTGCTGACCGACACCCGCTACGACAGCAGGGGCCTGGCCTACGAGTCGTACGCCCAGATCTTCGACCAGGACCACACCCCGAGCGGCACCTACACCCGGGCCGAGTACGGCGAGGCCGCCCAGCAGACCGCGACCACGTTCGACGGCGCGGAACGTGCCACCAGCAACAGCCTGTACGTCTACGGCGTCAAGCGCTGGACGACGACCACCGGCTACACCGGCGACTCCACCGCGACCACGGCCCTGTCCGGCGGCTCGGCCACCCGGGTGATCACCGACGCCCTGGGCCGCACCGTCGAACGCCGCGAGTACGCGGGCACCTCCCCGGCCGACGCGGAGTACGGCGCCGGCACCGGTGCCGCCCGCACCTCCACCTCCTTCACCTACGCACCGGACGGCAAGGAGAAGACGGTCACCGGACCCGACGGCTCCGTCTGGTCCTACGGCTACGACCTGTACGGCCGCAAGACCACCTCCACCGACCCCGACAAGGGGACCACCACCACCGGTTACACCGCCCTCGACGAGGTCTCCTGGATCAAGGACGCCGCCGGACGCGTCCTGATCTCGGCCTACGACGTCCTCGGCCGGGTCACGGGCACCTGGAGCGCCCCCGCCACCGCCGACCTGACGTCGACCACCGAGGAACAGGTGGCCGCCAAGCAGCTCACCGCCTACACCTACGACACCCTGGCCAAGGGTCAACTGGACACGGCGGTCCGCTACGTCGGCGGCACCGGCGGCTCCGCGTACACCAAGAAGGTCACCGAGTACGACGCCCTGTACCGCACCACCGGCAGCCAGATCGTCCTGCCCGCCGGTGACGCCCTGGTGACCTCGGGCGCCGTCCCGTCCGCCACGCTCGACTTCACGTCGTACTACAACGTCGACGGAACCCGGCAGTACACCAAGGAGCCGGCCGCCGGCGGGCTGGCGGCCGAGCAGATCACCACCGAGTACAACGCCGTCGGCCTGCCCACCACTCTGTCCGGCGCCAGCGGCTACGTCCTGGGCACCAGCTACTCGGCGCTCGGCCAGACCGAACAGCTGACCCTGGGCACGTCCTCGGCCACCGGCACCAAGAAGGCCTACCTCACCAACGCCTTCGAGGAGGGCACCGGCCGGCTCACCCAGTCCGTCGTCACTGACCAGACCCACGGCTACGAACTGCAGGAGCTCAACTACACCTACGACGACGCGGGCAACGTCACCTCCATCACCGACCCCACCACCCTGGGCGGGACCTCGGCGGCGGACAACCAGTGCTTCGCCTACGACGGCCACCAGCGGCTGACCGAGGCCTGGACCCCGAAGGCCGCCGACTGCTCGACCACCGGCCGCACCGCGGCCAACCTCGGTGGCGCGAGCCCCTACTGGACCTCGTACACCTACCAGGACTCCGGCCTGCGGGCCACCGAGACCACCCACGCCACCGGCGGCGACACCAAGAAGACCTACTGCTACGACAGCACCCGCGGCCACACCCTGGCGGCGGTCACCACGGCCACCTCCTGCACGGGCGTCACGCCCGCCTACGCCTACGACGCCACCGGAAACACCACCACCCGACCCGACGGAAGCGCCACGCAGTCCCTCGTCTGGAACGAGGAGGGCGACCTCGGCAAGCTGGTCGAAGGCAGCAGCACCACCGGCTACGTGTACGACGCCGACGGCAACCTCCTCATCCGGCGGGAGACCGCCGGCGAAACCGTCCTCTACCTGGGGGCGACCGAGGTCCACCTCGACACCAGCACCGCCACCGCCAAGTACTGGGCCCAGCGTTACTACACCGCCGGCGCCTCGACGGTCGCAATGCGCGGCAACAAGTCCGGCACCACCGCCCTGACCTGGCTGGCCGCCGACCAGCACGGCACCTCCGGCCTGGCGATCGAGTCGACGAGCCAGGGCGTCGTCAAGCGCTACACCTCACCCTTCGGGGCCACCCGTTCCGGCGGCACCGGCAGCTGGGCCGACGACAAGGGCTTCCTCGGCAAGAGCGCCGACTCCGACACCGGGCTGACCCACCTGGGTGCCCGGGAGTACGACCCGGCCACCGGCCGCTTCATCAGCGTCGACCCGGTCCTCAGCACGGGGCAGGCCCAGTCCCTCAACGGCTACACCTACGCCAACAACAACCCCGCCACCCAGTCCGACCCCACCGGCCTGGAGTCCTGCGGCCTCGCCCACTTCTGCTCCGGCAGCAACGGCACGTACGGGACGTACAAGCCGGAGAACGACCCCGGGTCGGACGAGTACGACGGGTCGAGCCACGACGGAGACGGCGGCGGCGCCCCGCTGCTGGGAGCGGCCACCGGTGACAAGACGACCCGGCACAACCAGGCGCGGGACCGGGCCATCAAGGAGATCGTGCTGCAGGCCAAGCGGCTCGGCGTGAAGAACTTCCGGATCATGACCTCGCTGAAGGTGCCCGGCGCCAACAAGGCGTGCATGCGCCCGGGCAAGAACGTCGGCGCGGACTGCAGCAAGGGCTTCCCGGACATCGTCGGCTACGACATGAACCACGACATCTACTACGTGTGGGAGGTGAAGTCCGCGGGCGAGGCCGCCAAGGCCGTTCCCGAGGCGCAGTGGTACGTCAACCGGATGCGCGCCGACGGCAAGAACACCGTGCTGGGATGGACCATCGGAGGGCCCTACAACGTGATCAACGGCGACAAGGTGATCGGTCCGGAGCCCGGTTCGGTCCTCTACGGCAAGCCCAAGAACAGCAAGAAGTTCAGACGCATCCTCAGCAACAGCCCGGCCAGCGCGCTTCAGCAGGGGCAGCCCACTCCGCAGCCCACCCCGGGCCCGGGCCCGGGCCCCTACCCGGGAACCGTCGACCAGCCGGGACTGGGCATCGTGCCGCAGGCCACGGACGGGGTGAACCAATGGCCCCTGCTGGTACCGATCATCATCATCGGACTGCCGGTCGTGATCGAGGCGGGCGGAGTGGCGGCAGCGGCCTCGGTGAGCGCGGGAGTCGCGGCTACTGTCTACACACTGGCGGCGTGATCAGGAAAGGCGAGCGGCACACGATGAACCCCCTGGACACCCTCATCAAGCAGCATGTGGCGCCGGTCATGAAGGCGGCCGGCTTCACGAAGAAGGGCAGGACCTTCCGGCTGGTGGCGCCGCACGGCGATCACCTGCTGATGGAGGTCCGTCGGGAGGCCGTCGACCCCGGCCGGGAGGTCTTCGACGTCACGTTCACGGTGGTTCCCCTGTCGCACTGGGAGTTCGTGAACCGCCAGTACGCCGACCCGCCCCAGCCCGACGCGAGCGGGGCCCTGGCCACCTGCCCGGTGATGCCGCCGGCCGAGGTCGCCCACGAGCCCGACGAGGAGATGCCGTTCCGGTCCCGGTGGGCATTCGTGGAGCCGGACACCCGGGACCTGTGCGGACGGGAGCTGGCCCGTGGCCTCACGGAGGAGTCGATCCCGGCCATGGTGCGCCTTCTCGACCGCCGGACGCTGCTGGAGGAGACGCGGGTCAACCCGAACGGTGAACTGGTGCGCCTGCGGGGCCGCCCCATGACCGAGATCTTCCTGCGCGTCGACGACGACCCGGTCGCGGACGTGACCGCCCTGGTCGACAAGGCCGAGGCCGAGGGGGTCTTCGCGCCCTTCGTCGTCTGGGCCCGCGAGCGGCTGGCCCGGCGCGCGGCGCAGGAGCACTGAGGCGTGGGCTTCTGGGGGTCCTTCGTCGTGTGCCGCGGCGACACCCCGCTCGACGACCTCCAGGCGGTCGTCGAGCGGCACGACGGCATCGACGAACACGAGCACCGGCCCGGCGGCTGGCAGATCGGCCGCTACCCGGGCCCGGAACTGGCCGACGACGGCCCGGCACTGCTCGCCGACCTGGCGGAGGAGACGGGGGCACCGGCCCTGGCCGGGTACGTGCTGGACAGCGACACGGTCTTCGTCGAGGGACACTCCACCGGCGGTGGCTACTGGCGGGCCTGCCTGGTGCGCGCGGCCGCCGAGGCCTACTGCGAGGACGACGACGAGGACTTCGCCGCCGAGTTCCCGCTCCCGGAGGCGGCCGCGCGCGCCGCGGCGTCCTGGGCGGGAGACGCGGGACTCACCCCCGACCCGGCCGGCCTCCTCGAGGTCTTCGCCGTGGAGGACGCCGACTTCGCGGAGGAGCTGTTCTTCCGGCTCCTCGATCGGCTGGGAGTCTGACGGCCCGCCGCTCTCTGCGGTGTGGGCGGAACCGACGGCGTTCACGCGTTGGTCGGCCGGTACGAGTAGTGGTCCAGGAACATCTCCACCCCGTGTGCGATCAGCCGGCCGGTCAGGTCCGCGTTGATCTCCGTGCCGTACGTGCTGAAGACCAGGTGCGGGAAGAGCAGCAGTGAGTAGAGCTGGAGGATGGCCACCTCGATGTCGGGGATCGTGAGGCGGCCCTTGGACACGAGGTGTTCCAGGGCGCCGGCCATGGCCGGGTGGTGGCCTCCGGGGGCCTGGTGCTGCCAGGCGGCGCCCAGGTCGGGGAAGCGGTGCAGTTCACGGGCGACCAGGTTGCGCATGGCCAGGACGTCGGGGTTCTCGCGGACTTCCTTGACCCAGGCCTGGGCCGCCTCGGTGAGGGCCTTGCGCAGGTCGTCCGCCTCGGCGAGCTGATCGATGGCGGGGGCCAGGGTGCCGCTGAGCGGGGCGTCCAGCGCGTCGGCGACGACGGCGGTGAACAGGGCTTCCTTGCTGCCGAAGTGGTTGTAGACGGTCACCTTGGACACGCCCGCCTGCGCGGCGATCAGGTCCATGCCGGCCGAGAAGCCCTCCTTGAGGAACGTCTCCCGTGCGGCCGCGATGATCGCCGCTCGCTTCTGCTCGGCCCGCGCTCCGGAAGGGGGGCGCTTGGCGTCGGCTGCCTCGTGGTTCATGGCCGTATCCTATCGCCAACTGAACTGAACAGTTGAGTTCAGTTCTCATGAACTGTACCGTTCAGTTCATGAGTGCTTCTTCTGATTCGCACGCCCACGCACACGCCCATGCCGCCGGTCTGCCGGCCCGACATCCACACCGCTGGCGGCTGCTGGCCCTCCTCTGCCTCGCCCAGTTCATGCTGATCGCGGACGTGACCGTCATCAACGTCGCCCTGCCGACCATCGGCGAGGACCTCGATCTCGACGGCTCGGGACTCACCTGGGTCGTCACCGCGTACACCCTGTTCTTCGGCAGCCTGCTGCTGCTCGGCGGGCGGCTCGCGGACGCGGTCGGCAAGCTGCGGGCCTTCCTCGCCGGGCTGACCGTCTTCACCGCCGCGTCCATAGCGTCCGGGCTCGCCGCGGGCGGTGGGATGCTCATCGCCGCCCGTTCGGCCCAGGGTGTCGGCGCGGCCCTGATGTCACCGGCCGCGATGGCCCTCGTCACGGCCCTGTTCCACGGGCCCGACCGGAACAAGGCCCTCGGCGTCTGGGCCGCGATCGGCGGCGCCGGATCCGCCGTGGGAGTGCTGCTCGGCGGGGTGTTCGTGTCCGGGCCCGGCTGGGAGTGGGTGTTCTTCATCAACGTGCCGGTGGGACTGGTCGCGCTCGTCGGCGTGCCGGCGCTGCTCGGCAACTCCCGTGAGCTGGTGGCTCCTTCCGGCGGGGGCGGCTCTCTCGACCTTCCGGGGGCGCTCACCCTCACGGCCGCGCCCGGCCTGCTCATCTACGGACTGGTCCAGGCCCGCGACGACGGCTTCGACGCGCCGGGCGCCTGGCTGCCCCTGCTCGGTGCCCTGCTGTCGGCGGCCGCCTTCGTGGTGGTCGAGCGCCGGGTGCGCGAACCGCTCGTACGGCTTGCGATCTTCGCGCGGCGCTCGCTGGTCGGCGGGAGCGTGGTCATGCTGGCCGCCTCCGGACTGCTCATCGCGAGCTTCTTCCTCAGCTCGTTCTACGTCCAACACGTCCTGGGATTCAGCGCGTTGAAGACGGGATTGGTCTTCCTGCCGGTCGCCGTCGCCATCACGATCGGGGCGCACGCGGCCTCGCACCTCGTCGCACGGCTCGGCTGGCGCCCCGTGGGCGTGGTCGCCTTCGCGCTGACCGCTGTGGGCGCCGCCCTGCTGACCCGCCTGGACGCGGACAGCGGCGTGTGGACGGAGCTCGTCCCCGGGTTCGTGCTGCTGTCGCTCGCCCTCGGGACCGCCTTCGTCTGCGCCACCACCGCCGCGATGAACGGGCTGCCGCACGAGGACATGGGTCTGGCCTCCGGCCTGGTGAGCACCTCGCACGAGCTCGGCGCGGCGCTCGGTGTCGCCGTGATCTCGACCATCGCCGGGGCGAGCCTGGAAGGCGGTGGCGCAGGCGGAGGCGCGGATGCGGTGGCAGGAACGGGCGGCTTCGACAACGCCTTCACCGCGTGCGCGATCATCGCCGCGGTGGTCGCCGCCCTGGGTGCGCTGCTGCTGCCTGCGGGGCGGCCGGACCCGTCGCAAGGGCCGGTCATGGCCCACTGACCGCGAGGTGATTTGGTGCCCTCAGGGGGAGGGGGAACAGCGCGTGTCACGCCGCCAGGGCGTCCAGGACGGGCCCGGCCGCCAGGCCGAGCCCGACCGAGACCGCCGCGGCGGCGTACGCCACGACGCGAGCCGTCCGGTCTCCCTCGACCGCCGCCGCCGCCTCCTCCGACGACGAGCCACCGCCCCGCGAGACCGCGGGCACGATCCACCGCAGGTAATAGAAGAGCGAGGCCACGGTGTTCGCGGCGGCCAACGCGGCGAGCCAGGCGTAGCCGCCGTCGACCACGGCACTGAAGGCTTCGAGTTTGCCGAGGAAGACGGCGGTGGGCGGGGTACCGACCAAGCCCAGGAGACAGACGACCAGGCTCGCGGCGAGCAGCGGACGTTCCCTGGCCAGTCCTCGATAGTCCTCCAGGGTCTGCGCACGCGGCAGCGCGCAGACGACGGCGAAGGCGCCGAGGTTCGTGACCGTGTACGCCGCGAGGTAGTACAGCAGGGCCTGTTGGGCGAGGTCCGAGCGTCCGGCGACGGCCACCGGCATGAGCAGGTACCCCACCTGGCTGATCGTCGAGTAGGCGAGCAGCCGCTTGACGTCCTGCTGGAAGAACGCCCCGAGATTGCCGAGCGTCATGGACGCGGCCGCGAGGACCGAGACGAGCGCGGCCCACGGCAGCGTGCTGTCCGCGAACACCGCCTCGCCGAGGCGGAAGAGCGCGGCGAGTGCCCCGATCTTCGGGATGGTGGTGAGGAGGGCCGCCACCGGAGGGCTGCTGCCCTGCACGGCGTCGGGCACCCAGAAGTGCGCGGGCACGCCGCCCGCCTTGAACAGCACGCCCGCCAGCAGCCCGATCGCCCCGGTCGCCAGCAGCGCCTCGGGCGCGTCCCGGAAGGCCTCCCCGAGCATCGGGTAACCGGTGCCGCGCCCGGCCGCGTACAGGACGGTGATCCCGGTCAGCAGGAGTACGCCGAGCAGGGCGCCGATCACGTAGAACTTCAGGGCGGCTTCGGTGCCCGGCCCGTCCTTGCGGAACCCGGCGAGGGTGTAGGCGGGGATGCTGGCCAGCAGGTACGCGGAGGCGAGGAGCAGCAGGTCCTGGGCCCCGGCCATCATCAGCGCGCCCAGGGCGGCCAGTTGCAGCAGGACGTAGAACTCGCTCTCCCGCGGGTCCCCGCGCAGCGGGCCGAAGGAGACGGCGAGGACGAGGAGCGTACCGGCGAGGACCACGATCCGGGAGGTGCTGGTCACCGGGTCGACGATGAAGGCCTCGCCGAAGGCGGTCGTGGCGGGCTCGGCGGCGGCCACCGAGGCGGCCACGATCCCGGCCACGCACGCGAGGACCGCCAGCAGACCGACCGCCCACTGCCGGGCGCGCGGCAGCCAGGAGCCGAGCAGCAGGCCGAGGACGGCGGACGCGGCGAGCAGGACCTCGGGCAGGAGGTCGAGCGGGTTCTCGTTCATCTCGGTCATCGGGCGAGCAGCTCCAGGACGGACCGGGAGGCCGGTTCGATGACGTCGAGCAGGAAGCGTGGTGCCACGCCGAGGACGACGGCCAGCACGAGCAGGGGTACGACGGCCAGGGCCTCGTGCGCGCGGATGTCGGGGAACACGCGGGGCGTGCCCGGGGCGTCGGGCAGCCGCAACGGCCCCGTGAAGACCTGCCTCAGCGCGCGCAGGAACAGCCCGGCCGTCAGGAGGATGCCGAGCACCGAGAGCGCCGTAGCCACCGGCCGTGGTCCGAGGCTGCCGGTGAAGATCTGGAACTCGGCGATGAAGCCGGAGAAGCCGGGCAGCCCGAGGGAGGCGAAGGCCGCGACGCCGGTCAGGGCCGCGAAGGCCGGGGCCGCGGCGGCGAGTCCGGAGTAGGCGCCCATGTCGTACGTCCGTCCGCGCTCGTAGAGCACCCCGGCGAGCAGGAACAGCGCGCCGGTGAGCAGTCCGTGGCTGACCATCTGCGTCACCGCTCCGGTGACGGCGAGGGAGCGGGCCTGCTCGGAACTGTCCGCCGTGGCCGCCGCGGCGCCGACCGCGAGGACGACGTACCCCATGTGGTTCACGGAGGTGTAGGCGACCATCCGCTTGAAGTCGGTCTGGGCGAGGGCGACCAGGGCGCCGTGGAGGATCGAGATGACGCCGATGACGACCAGCACCAGGGCGTAGCGCCGCCAGGCCTCCGGGAGCATGGGCATGGCGATGCGGACGAAGCCGTACGTGCCCATCTTCAGCAGCACCCCGGCGAGGATGGCCGAACCGGCGGCGGGTGCCTCGACGTGGGCCGGCGGCAGCCAGGTGTGGAAGGGCACCGTCGGGGTCTTCACCGCCAGGCCGACCACGACGGCGAGGAGCACGAACGCGCCGTAGACGGACCGTCCGGCGAGCGGGTTCTGCTCGGTCAGCTCGACCATGTCGAAGGTGTGCGGCGACGCGGCGAGGTAGAGGCCGATGAAGCCGAGCAGCAGGGCGAGCGAACCGACGAAGGTGTAGAGGAAGAACTTCAGCGCGGCCCGGGCCGCCTGCCGGTGCCCCCAGCCCGCGATGACGAAGTACATCGCCACGATGGACAGGTCGAAGAAGACGAAGAACAGGATCAGGTCGAGGGCCGCGAACAGGCCCAGGCAGGTGGTCTGGAGGAAGAGGAACAGCGCGGCGAACTCGCGGATACGGCGGTTCTCGCGCAGGGAGTACAGCGCGCAGGCCAGGAAGAGCAGGCAGGTGAGGGCGAGCAGCGGCAGGGAGAGCCCGTCGACGCCGACGTGGTAGCCGACGCCGGCGCTCGGGATCCAGCGGGCGCGCTCCTCGTACTGCATGCCCCCGCTCGTGTCGTACCCGGCCCACAGGGCGACGACCAGAGCGAGCTCGGCGGCGGACACCGCCACCCAGACGGCGCGGAACACCACCGGTGTCGTACGGCGGGGGAGTGCGAACAGCAGCAGGGCGACGGCCGTGGGCGCGAAGACGAGGGCGGTCAGCAAGTGGGTCACCTCACGAGGACGAGCACGACGGCGAGGACGGTGAAGGCGGCGACGGTCTGGGCGAGGTACTGGTGCAGCTGGCCGGTCTGCGGACGGCGGGACCAGCGGCCGAGCGCGCGGGTACCGGCGGCGAGGGCGGTGACCGTGCCGTCGAGGGCACGCTCCACGACGCCGTCCGTCCAGCGGGCGCACCGCAGGGCGGCCGCTGCCGAACCGTCGACGGCGCGGTCGACGACCCGGTCGTCGACCGCGGCGGCCAGGTGCGCGAGCCGCATCACGGGGACGACCAGGAGGGCGTGCGCGGCGCGTTCCAGGTGCAGCCAGTCCGCGAAGAGCGACTTCGCGGGCGGGCGCGTTCCCCAAGTCCAGGCGGCCGCGGCCGCGAGCAGAGCCAGACCTCCGGAGACAGCCAGCTCCCAGGCGTGCGGTGTGGGTTGGCCGGAGGCCACGAGGACACGATCGACACTGTCACGCAGGGGAGGGAAGGCCAGCGGTGTCAACGCGACGCAGGCCAGGGCCAGCAGGACCAAGGGCGGCACGGCCCCGCCCGGGATACGGCGGGCATCGGGCCGTGACACCGGGCGCTGCCACACGTACCAGAGGGCCTTGGTGCTGTAGACCGCCGAGAGGAGGGCGGCGGCCAGCCCGACGGCGTACAGCCAGGGGCTGTGCTCCAGGGCTCCCGCCAGCAGCAGGTCCTTGGCGGCCCACAGCGACAGCGGGGGGAGTCCGGCCAGGGTGAGCGCGGCCACGGTGAAGGCCGCGCCGACCGTCCGGCTGTGGCGGGCGGCGCCGAGCAGCTCGGGGAGCCGCTGCGTGCCCAGTGCGGTGAGCCAGGCGCCTGCGCCGAGGAAGAGGAGGCTCTTCGCCGCCGCGTGGGCGATGAGCTGGAGCGTGGCGCCGGAGGTCGCGTCGGTTCCGGCGGCCAGCACCATGAAGCCGATCTGGGCACAACTCGACGCGGCCAGCAGCTGCTTGAGGTCGGTCTGTGCCACGGCGACGAGCCCCAGGCCGAGCGCGGTGGCGGCGCCCGTCCACGCGACGACGTCGTCGCCCCAGCCGGAGGCGTCCAGCAGCGGTCCGGTGCGCAGCAGCAGATACGCCCCCGCGACGACCATCGTCGCCGAGTGCAGCAGCGCCGAGACCGGGCTCGGGCCCTGCATGGCCTTCGACAGCCAGAAGCTGAAGGGGAGTTGGGCGGACTTGCCCAAGGCGGCGACGACGAGACCGGCGGTGACGAAGGACAGCCACGGGTCGTCGGCGCGCGCGAGGCCGTCGAGCGAGAGGGTCGGGTCCTGGCCGCCCGCGAGCGCCGCGCCCGCCGCGAGGTAGAGGCCGAGGTCCGCGGTACGAGTGGTGAGGAACGCGGTGTCGGCCGCGCTCGTCCGCTCCGGGTCACGCCACCAGTAGCCGATCAGCGCCCATGACGTGGCGCCCATGACCTCCCAGCCCATGAGCAGGACCGGGAGGGTCGCGGCGGTCACCGTGGCGAGCATGCTCCCGGCGAACAGCAGCATCAGCCCGAAGAAGCGCGCCCGGGCCTCGTCGGCGCCGAACTCCGCCGCGCTGAAGAGGAGGACGGCCAGGGTGACGGCGGTGACCGTGATCACCAGTACCCCCGACAGACCGTCCACCGCGAACCGCATCGGCAGCCCGTCGAGGAACGGTGCCCGCACGGCCGGATGCCGGAAGGCCGCGGCGATGGCGAGCCCCAGGGCGGCGGCCGTCACGGCGAGAGCAACGGCCGGCGCCGCGCGATCGGCCCGCCGGCCCGCGACGAGCAGCAGCGCACCGGTGCCGAGCGGCAGGGCGACCAGCGCCCACAGCAGGGCGCTCACTCCTTCAACTCCGCTGCCATGTCGGTCATGTCGACCTCCCGCGAGCGGAACAGGGCGGTGACGACGGCGAACCCGACCGCCATCTCCAGGGCCATCGCCGTGACGGCGAGGACGATCAGTACCTGGCCGTCGGCCGCCGCCGGAGCGACGTAGTGCCAGACGGCCCCGGCGCCCAGGATGACCCCGCCCAGCATCAGTTCGAGGCCCATCATCAGCATCACGATCGACTGCTGGGTGAGGGCTCCGAACAGGCCGACGCAGAACAGCGCGCCCGCGAGCAGGAGAAACAGTTCCAGACTCACCGGCCGACACCGCCTCGTACGGGATCGTCCGCGCGCCGCGCCCGCAGGTCGTCGCCGAGCCGGTCGTACCGTCCCCGCCGGGTGGCCAGCACCACCGTGGCGACGATCGTCGCGAACAGGGCCATGCCCAGCGTCATCATGGTCAGCATCTGCGGGCCCATGAGGGACATGCCGAGATCCATGGTGGGGTCGGCGGGAGCCTTCCCGCGCCGGGCGGGCCAGGGCGCGAACAGGATTCCGGCGGCGAGGAGCAGGAAGACGAGGCCGCAGACGACAGCGGCACCCTTCTTGTTGTGCATCATCGTCATCGGCATCAGCCCGGCCGGATTCATCATGTACATCACCATGAAGACCGCCATGATGGCCATCTCGATCGTCATCATCAGCACGATGACGATGCCCAGGTAGTCCAGCCCCAGCAGCACGACCAGACCGCCCACGCACAGCAGCGAGGCCAGCAGGGAGAACGTCGCCCGGGCCATGGAGTCGAAGCGGAACACCATCACGCCGCTGACGACCGCGAGGACGGCGAGCGTCCAGAAGACCGCGACATTCATTTACGTACGACACCTCGCTCTCGTCATCGGGCTCATCGGGCTCATCGGGCCCGTCGGGCTCGTCGTGTTGATTGGGTTCATCGGGGTCATCGGTTCAGGACCACGACGGCCACGACCAGCGCCTGCACGATGGCCAGCGGGGTCAGCACGACCCAGGTCAGCTCCAGGTAGCGGTCCATGCGCAGGGTCGGGACCCTGCGACGGGCCCAGACCAGGAAGGCCAGCACGGCTGCCGTCTTGAGTACGGTCCACAGCCAGCCGGGCAGCAGCGGCCCGTGCCCGCCGCCCAGGAAGAGCGGCACGCTGAACGCCGCCGCCACGACCAGCAGGAGCCAGCGGCCACCGAGGAAGAGCACCCGGTCCGCACCGGACAGCTCGGAGGCCGCGCCACCCGCGACGTCATGACCGACGGGCTGGTCGAACGGTCCCCAGAACGCCATCGCCATCGCGCTCAGCAGATAGATCCCGAAAGCCGCCGGCATCCACACCGCGAACCACAACCCGGCCTGGGCGTCGACGACTTCGCCCACCCGCAGCGACTCCGCGCCCAGCGCCGCCGTGGTGATGGCGAGCATGTGCGGCAGCTCGTACGCCAGCCCCTGGGCCAGGAACCGGTATCCGCCGATGAGTGAGAGCGCCGAGTTCGGCCCCCAGCCCGCCAGCCACACCGCCGCCCACGCCAACGCCTCCATCGCGTTGAACCAGACGATCCCCTCCGGTAGATCGCTCACCGACCGGAAGCCGAGCGGCAGGACGACGGCGGCCAGGACCGCCGCGACGGGAAGGAGACCCGCTCCGATCCGGGCCAGCGGTACGTCGGACGCCCGGGTCCGCCGCGGCTGCTGCACGAGCTGCCGCAGCACCTCGCGGCCCGGCCCCGTCGCGCGGACGGCCGCCTCACGCAGGGACCCCGGCCGCCCGTTCCGCGCCCCGGCCGCGAGTACGGCGTCGAGGCCGGCCATCACCAGAGCGACCGCGACGAGCAGCGCAGGCAGGACGAAGACCGCCCACAGCGGGGTGCGTTCAGCCATGGGCCACCCCCGCCGCCGGAACGTACGCCAACTCGTCGAGGTCCGGGTCCAGGCTCGCGACGACGATCCGCGCGGCCGCGAACTCGGTGCCCTCCAGGAGAGTGGGCAGCGCGTTGAGGAGTGGTCGAGAGGGCGGCAGAGTCGACGTATCGACACGCCCGCGCGGGCCGATGGTGTCCGCCTGGCCCACGGTGCTGGTGTCGTCGTCACAGGCGGCCGCACTCCGCGCGACCGCGTCGAGCCACACGAGCATCCGGCTGTACGCGTCCCCGTCCGCGAGCAGGGCAGGACCGGTGACCCCGAGATGCGCCGCGTGCTCGGCAGGCAGCGCTCCGAGTCCGGTGGTCAGCCATCGCAGGGCCCGCGAGCGCTCGGCCCGGCGGATCAAGGGCCGGGTGAGAGCGGTGAGTTCGGCGGCGTCCGCCCCTGCCAGTGCGCTGTCCCGTACGTGCCGGGCACGGGCGGCCATGTCCGCCCACCCCGCCACGGCGAAGAACCTGCCCAGACTGTCCAGATGCGCCGCGCACAGCCGCCGCGCCGCCTCGCCGCGGGTCACCCGCTCGCCCGCGACGGCACGGAGCCAGGGCTCGCTCCAGAAGGGGGGAGGCGGGGGTGCGGGAGCCGTCGATTCCGTCAATTCCGTCGACTCCGCCGATTCGACGCCGACCTGTTGGACGACATCGCCCTGGAGTGTGAGGCGCAGGACCAGCCCCGCGGGCCAGTCGACGAGGCCGGGACCGAGCGGCACGTGCAACTGGTCGAGCCTCAGCCCGTCCCTGTCGTCGGCGCGATCCGCCATGGGCAGACCGGCGATGAGTCCGCCCATGTCGTGGCCTGCGTGGCCGTGGTGGGCGCTGTGCATGTCGTGGCCGGTGTGTGACGGGGGGCTGTGGTGGCCGGCGTGCGATGCGTGGCTGTTGGGGCCGTGGTGTTCGGCCTGCGTTTCGTGCTCGTCGTGTCCGGCGTTGGTCTCGTGGCTGCCGTGGCCTTCATGCTCGCTGTGCGCCTCGTGGGCCTTGTGGCCTTCGTGGCCGGCGTGTGCTTCGTGACCTTCGTGGCCGGTGTGCCCGCTGTGCGAGTTATGGGCCCCGTGGCCTTCGTGCTCGCTGTGCGCCTCGTGGCCTTCGTGCCCGCCGTGTGTCTCGTGCGCGCTGTCTTCGCCGTGCCCTTCGTCCCCGTGGGCCGTCTCGTGCCCTTCGTGCCCGCCGCCCTCGTGCCCTTCGTGGTAGGCGTGCCCGTCGTGCCCGCCGTGGCCTTCTCGACCCCCATGTGGCTCATCCGCATCGCCCTCGGGGGCCTCGGCCTCACCCCGCCCGTCGCCGTCGCCGTTGCCGTCGCCGTCGCCGTCGGCAGCGGACATGCCCCCTCCGTGAGCGTCGTGCCCCCGGTGGTCCTCACCCATGTGGTTCTCGTGGCCCTCCCGGGGAGTTCTCCCCTCCCGGAGCGCGGCCAGCCCGTCATCGAGGACCGTGGCGGCCTGTTCGGCGTCGGTGAGCAGCACGCGGGTCTTGGGCGCCGGCATGGAGCGCCACAGGTTCATGACCCAGTCCTGGTCCTCCGCGCGGTCGGTGCCCAGGACCACAAGGAGATCCGCCTCCGCGGGCGTGCTCACGCACGGCCATCCCCGGCGCCCCAGTTCCGCTTCCACGGCGAGCCGTTCGCGCGTGGCTCCGGGAGACACCGCGAGCAGAACTCCCGGACGAGACACGGCCGTTCTCGCGAGCCGGCGTCTCAGCTCCATCGGAACGCCCCCTCCCGCCAGGCGTATCCGACGCCCGCCAGCAGGATGCCGAGGAAGAGGAACATCTCGACGACCGCGGTCGTACCCACCGCAGAGACGACCTTCGTCCACGGATACATGAAGAGCATCTCCATGTCGAAGGCGAGGAAGACCATCGTGACCGGATACCAGCGGACGTGGAACCGGGACAGCGCGTGTTCCTGAGGTTCCAGCCCTCCGCTGAACGGCCCGGTGTGCAGCGGTTCCCGGACCGCCCGTACGGCGACGGAGAGAGCGTGGAGCAGCACGACGGCTCCGGAAACCAGCACCAGGAGGGCCAGGACCGGCTCCCAGTCCGATGTCTGCACGGGTCCCCTTCCATGGATCGTCCGCACGGCTGCCACGCGAGGGAGCATGGCAGTCCGTGGACGGTTACGGCATCAGCCAAAAGTCGCGCGCCGCGCGGTTCACTTGAAGGACCGCAGCCGCAGGCTGTTGGTCACGACGAACACTGACGAGAACGCCATCGTCGCCCCCGCGATCATCGGGTTGAGCAGGCCGAAGGCGGCGAGCGGCAGGGCGGCGACGTTGTAGCCGAACGCCCAGAACAGGTTGCCCTTGATGGTGGCCAGGGTCCGGCGGGACAGACGGATGGCGTCGGCGGCCACGCGCAGGTCGCCGCGTACGAGGGTCAGGTCACCCGCCTCGATCGCCGCGTCCGTGCCGGTGCCCATGGCCAGACCCAGGTCCGCGGTGGCCAGTGCAGCCGCGTCGTTGACGCCGTCGCCGACCATGGCGACCGTACGGCCCTGGCTCTGCAGTCGCTTGACCACGTCGACCTTGTCCTGGGGCAGGACTTCGGCGATCACCTCGTCGATCCCGACGGCCTTCGCGACCGACTCGGCGACGAGCTGGTTGTCGCCGGTCAGCAGGACGGGTGTGAGCCCCAGCCTGCGCAGTTCGGCCACCGCTTCGGCACTGGTCTCCTTGATCGCGTCGGCGACGGTGAGGACGCCGCGCGCCTGGCCGTCCCAGGCGACGGCGACCGCCGTACGCCCCTCGGCCTCCGCGGCGGCCTTGGCCTCGGCCAGCTCTGCGGGGAGTTCGATGACCCACTCCTCGAGGAGCTTCTCGCGGCCGACGAGTACGGCGTGTCCGTCGACGACGCCCTGGACGCCGAGGCCGGCGACGTTCTCGAAGTTCTCCGGCACGGGAAGGCTCCCGCCGGCCCGCTCGGCCGCCCCCGCCGCGATGGCCTGGGCGATGGGGTGTTCCGAGGCGTGCTCCAACGCACCGGCCAGCCGCAGCAGTTCGGTCTCGTCGACGCCCGGTGCGGTGTAGACGTCCTGGAGTTGCATCCGGCCGGTGGTGACGGTGCCGGTCTTGTCCAGGACGACGGTGTCGACGCGGCGGGTGGACTCCAGGACCTCGGGGCCCTTGATGAGGATGCCGAGCTGGGCGCCGCGTCCGGTGCCGACCATCAGCGCGGTCGGCGTGGCCAGGCCCAGTGCGCACGGGCAGGCGATGATCAGGACGGCGATGGCGGCGGTGAAGCCGGCCACGGTGTCGCCGGTGGCCCCGAGCCAGACGCCGAACGTGGCGACCGCGAGGAAGATGACCACCGGCACGAAGATCCCGGAGATCCGGTCGGCGAGGCGCTGCACCTCGGCCTTGCCGTTCTGCGCGTCCTCGACCAGCTTCGCCATCCGCGCGAGCTGGGTGTCCGTGCCGATGCGGGTCGCCTCGACGACGAGCCGGCCCCCGGCGTTCACGGTCGCCCCCGTGACGGCGTCGCCGACGGTCACGTCCACCGGCACCGACTCACCGGTCAGCATGGAGGCGTCCACCGCCGACGCGCCCTCGACGACCGTGCCGTCGGTGGCGATCTTCTCACCGGGCCGTACGACGAACCGGTCACCGACCGCCAACTGGCCGACCGGGATGCGGACTTCCTTGCCGCCGCGCAGCACCGCCACGTCCTTGGCGCCCAGCTCCATGAGCGCCCGCAGCGCCGCCCCCGACTTCCTCTTGGCGCGGGCCTCCAGGTAGCGCCCGGCGAGGATGAACGTGGTCACCCCGGCTGCGGCCTCCAGGTAGATGGCGGAGGAGCCGTCCCCTCGGGAGATGGTGAACTCGAAGCCGTGGCGCATGCCCGGCATCCCGGCGTTCCCCCAGAACAGCGCCCACACCGACCAGCCGAGCGCCGCGAGTGTGCCGATCGACACCAGTGTGTCCATCGTGGCGGCGCCGTGCCGGGCGTTCGTCCAGGCGGCCTTGTGGAACGGGAAGGCGCCCCAGACGACGACGGGAGCCGCCAGAGTGAGCGACAGCCACTGCCAGTTGTCGAACTGCAGGGCGGGCACCATCGCCATCAGGACGACGGGCACGGTGAGCGCCAGCGACACGTACAGGCGCTCGCGCAGGGACAGCAGCTCACCGTCCGCGGCCGGAGCGGCCCGAGCCTCGCCCTCGTCTCCCGTGTCCGAGGGGGGCGGGGGCGGCTTCTCGGCGGTGTAGCCGGTCTTCTCGACCGTCGCGATGAGGTCGCCGACCTCGACACCTGCCGGGAAGGAGACCTTCGCCTTCTCGGTGGCGTAGTTGACGGTCGCGGTGACGCCGTCCATGCGGTTGAGCTTCTTCTCGATGCGGGCGGCGCACGAGGCGCAGGTCATGCCGCCGATGGAGAGCTCGACCTCGGAGGCCGGCGCGGACGCCGTGACGGGGAGGGGCTTTTCGGGAGCCGTGCTGGTCATGCGTGTCTCCAGGGGGAGGCCGGGACGTACGGCGTCCGTATCAGCGGAGCGGTACGTCCCGGCGCGGGAGGTATTCGCGTCTTCGGGGTGGCAGTGGCCCCGAAGGGGGTGTCAGGCGCGGCCGACGAGCTCGTAGCCGGCCTCGTCGACGGCGGCGCGGACGGCCTCCTCGTCGAGCGGGGCGGCGGAGCTGACGGTCACCTCGCCGGTGTCGGCGACGGCCTTGACCGCGGTGACGCCGTCCAGCGCGGAGATCTCCTGGGAGACAGCGCCCTCGCAGTGGCCGCAGGTCATGCCGGACACCTTGTAGACCGTGGTGACGCCGACGCCCTGGACGTCGACCGTGGCCTCGGAGCCACAGGAGTGGGAGCCGCAGCAGGAGCCGGTGTTCGTCTCGGTGGTCATGGCTACTTCCTCAGGGTGTGGATGCGTGGGTCGTTCTCCGGGAGGGGTGGTTCCCTGGCCTCCCGGTCACGTCCACACTATACCCCCTAGGGGTATTCACGATACCTGTGGCGCCCCTCACATGACTCGTTCGGTGACCCCTCCGGTGAATTCCTCTGTCTCTCAAGCTGCTTAGTAGACACCGTGACCTGTGTGTCGTCCAGTACCGGTCAGTGGTGGTGCCCGGCCCTCACACGGCCATCATCAGCAGCATCGCGGACATGGTCCCGCCCATGCCGATGTGGGCCGCCAGCGCCGCGTCCGGGGCGGCCCCCAGTTTGCGCCGCCGCCCGTGACCGGTCGACTGGGCGGATCGGGCCCTGTCCCACACGGAGACGGTCAAGGACGCCAGGAAGACGAACACCGTGTCCGGCATGGCCAGCAGCCAGCGGCCCCAGCCGCCCCCCGAGCCCGCACTCCGGCCACGCCTGCCGGTGCCCCGGATCCTGGCCCACACGGACGCGCCGATCGACAGCACGAAGTACACGGCGAGCGCCACGATCAGGAGCCGCCACAGGGTGGGGGACCCCGCGGAAGCGCCGGTGCCGGCCGCGGCGTGCGTCATGCCGGGCATGTCCGTCCCGTGCGCGGAGCCCATGCCCTCCATGGACTCCATGCCCTCCATCCCCTCCATGGAGTCCATGCCCGCCATCTCGTGCGTGTCCGCCGAGCTCGCCGTGTGCTCCATGCCCGGCATGTGTGCCATCGAGGAATGGCCCAGGGCGAGAACAGGGCCGGACGACGTACTCGTCATGGCCAGTGTCATGATCACCATGCCCGCGCTGCCCACGACGAGATGCACCCAGTGCCGGCCGTGCTTCCACCCGCGCGTACGCGTGTGCCTGACGGCCATCGCCACGCCTCCCAGCCCGAGCAGCGCGAACGCCCCGGACCACCACATGCCGTAGTCCGCGTACCAGGCGACCGTCGCGGGCAGGGCCATGGCGACCATGCACAGGCCCATCAGGAGATCGCCTCCCGCCACGAACCGGGGTTCACCGCTGGTGGTCACCACCCGGACCGCGCTGACGGCGGCCACCAGGGCGGCGACCGCCGCGATGGCCCAACTGAGCGCCAGGATTCCCATCTTCACCCTCACGATCGTCTGAGCGTCTCTCGGACTACGATCTGCTAGTGCCCTTAGTACGTTCCGAGGTCGGTGAGCGTTCAGGGGCCCGGGCTCGGCAAGCACAGCACCAGGTGGAGCGCATGGCGATACGGACGGCTCCCAGCGGCGGCACAGCCGTCCGCTGGACCTACGGGGTGTTCCTCACCCTGTGCGTCGCGCTGGCCGTGCTCGTCCACCACGAGATGTCCGAGACGGGTGCCTCCCCGATGCCGATGCCGATGCCGAGCGCGGTTCATGCGGCTCATACCGCCCCTACCGCCATGCCCGGCACGGCCACCGCCGACGACAACGGCGGATGCTCCACGCCTGGAATCACACCTGGAATGCAGCACTGCACCACGGCGAGTGTCGACTCCGTGCAGCTGGCGACACCCACCCGAGGCGCGTCCGATCCGCTCGCGCACCCGCGGCCCGCCGAGGCCGGACGCACACCCGGCGTCACGGTCGGCCGGGCCCCGCCCGACCTGTCGGTCCTCTCTCGACTGCGCCTGTAGACCGCGCCGGACGGCGCGCGATGTGCCGTCTCCTCTCCGCGACCACATCAGCAGTTCCGACCAGAGGACCTCATCCCATGAACAGCATCAACCGTCGCTCCGTCCTGCTCGCAGGGCTGGGCGTCGCCGGCACGGGCGCGCTCGCGGCGTGCAGCAACTCCGGTTCCGGCGGCACCGGCTCAGGCTCCGGCAGCAACGCCCTGGTCAGCCCCTCGGGCGCGGCGGTCGCCGCCGCCGAGAAGAAGCGGACCGGCACCGGACGGCAGCAGAAGCTCACTCTGACCGCGGCGCCCGCCGTGATCGACCTGGGTGGCGGCGTCAGGCCGAGGACCTGGGCCTTCGACGGCCGTACCCCCGGCAAGGAGGTCCGCCTGTCCGTCGGCGACACCCTCGTCGCCGAGCTGTCCAACCAGCTCCCGGACAGGACCGCCACGTCGATCCACTGGCACGGCATCGCCCTGCGCGACGACATGGACGGCGTGCCGCCCACCACCCAGACCGCCGTCCGGGCCGGTTCCACCTTCACGTACAGGTTCATCGCCGACGCCCCGGGCACGTACTTCTTCCACCCGCACGTCGGCGTCCAGCTCGACCGCGGCCTGTACGCCCCGCTGATCGTCGAGGATCCCAAGGAGACCCTCGACCACGACGACGAGTGGGTCGTCCTCCTCGACGACTGGGTCGACGGCGTCACCGGGACCCCCGACGAGGTCTTCGCCGAGCTGAGGCAGGGCATGGGCGGCATGGACATGGGCGGGGCGAAGTTCATGCTCATGGGTGCCGAGAGCGACCTGCTCGGCGGCGACGCGGGTGATGTGAAGTACCCGTACCACCTGGTCAACGGCCGGGTGGCGACCGACCCGGACGTCTACACGGGCAAGCCCGGCAAGAAGGTGCGGCTGCGGATCGTCAACGCCGGCGGCGACACGGCGTACCGGGTGGCCCTCGGCGGCCACCGGCTGACCGTCACGCACACCGACGGCTTCCCGGTCCGGCACCGGGAAGTGGATGCCCTCCTGGTCGGCATGGGCGAGCGGTACGACGTCCTGGTCACCCTGGGCGACGGCGTCTTCCCGCTCGTCGCCCTGGCCGAGGGCAAGGACGCGAACGCTCTGGCCCTGGTACGTACGGGCTCGGGGGCGCCCCGAAGGCGACGGTCCGCCCGAAGGAGCTCGACGGCATGATGATGACGGCGTCCCAGCTGCGGGCGGCCGACGCGGTGCGCCTGGAGTCCGCCAAGACCGACGTCACGCACCGGATCGAGCTGACCGGCGGCATGGACAAGTACAACTGGGCCATCAACGGCACGCCGTTCGACATGAACGACACCGAGGCGAACCCGATCCTCATCGAGGAGGGGCAGCGCGTACGGCTGGACTTCGTCAACGACACCGACATGTGGCACCCGATGCACCTGCACGGCCACACGTACCAGCTCGGCGCCTCGGGGCCGCGCAAGGACACCTCGATCGTGCTGCCCGGGAAGAAGCTGTCCGTCTTCTTCGACGCGGACAACCCGGGCCAGTGGATGCTGCACTGCCACAACGCGTATCACGGCGAGGCCGGGATGATGGCGAACGTGGCCTACCGGGCCTGACATGCGTCTCGCGCCGCAGACCTAGTGGGCCGACCGCCCCGGGTGGTGGCCGTGCTGCTCATGCCGACGCGTCGGCTTCCGGTCGTCCCGTACGGCACGGTCGTCCGGTACGGCCTTCCCCTCGCGCAGTCCGGACAGGGTGACCGTGACCAGGCGGTCGGCCGCCGCGTCGGAGGTCAGCGCGGCGGCCGCCGTGAGGGCGTGCAGGCAGTACGTCGCGAGTTCGGCGGGCGCGACATCGCCGCGGAAGTCCCCGGTCTCGACGCCTGCCGCCAACAGGTCCCGGATCATGTCGTGGAGCTGCCGCTGGGCGTCGGCCACCCGCTCGTCCCGATGGAGGAGCGCCGCGAGTTCGGTGCCGTGGTGTCCGCGGGAGTGGCGCGAGATGTGCGCGAACGCCCTGAGGACCGCCTCCAGTCGGTCGCCGGCCCCGTCGGTCCGGTCCCGGATCTCCGCCAACTGTCCGAGGTGCTCGGTGATCCGACGGTCGTGCCAGGCGAACAGGATCGCCTCGACGTCCGGGAAGTACTTGTAGAGCGTCGCCCGCCCGATGCCGGCCCGCTCGGCGATCTGCGACATCGTCACCGACCGTACGCCGTGCTCGGCGGCCAGCTCGGCGGTGGAGTTCAGGATCGCGTCGCGCACGGCGCGGCGGTGCGCCTCGATCGTCTCGTTCCACAGCTTCGGCACCGGTTCAGTGTACGGGGCGGCGCCCTCGATACACACTGCTTGACGTCGTAGACACTGTGTCTCGTAAAATGGGCGCAGCACACCATCCACGCATCGCGCACCGTGAGGGACACGCACATGGCCGACTCGCCCACTCGCCCCGACGACACCGGTCACGGACCGGCTCCCGCGGCGCATCCCGGCATGCCGCGCTGGGCCAGGACCCTCGCGATCGCCGCCGGCGCGGCCCTGCTCGTGGCGCTCGTGCTCATGCACACGCTCGGCGGCGGCATGAGCGGCCACTGATCGCGATGACCATGAACCCTCGCCTCCGCAAGCTCACGCTCACCGCACACGTCACCTCGTCGGTCGGCTGGCTCGGTGCCGTCGCCGTCTTCCTCGTCCTCGCCGTCGCCGGTCTGTCCAGCGGGAGTGCCCAGACGGTGCGGGGCGCCTACCTGGCGATGGAGGTGACGGGCTGGTTCGTCCTGGTCCCGCTCAGCTTCGCCTCACTGGTCACGGGGCTCGTCCAGTCCCTGGGGAGCGCGTGGGGGCTGTTCCGCCACTACTGGGTGCTGTTCAAGCTGCTGATCAACGTCGTCGCCTCCGTCCTGCTGCTCGTGCACATGCAGGTGATCGACCACGTCGCCGACGCCGCGGCCGAGGCGAACCTGTCCGGCGACGACCTCTTCGGGATGAGGGTCCAACTGCTGGCCGATGCCGCAGCGGCCCTGCTGATACTGCTGGTCGCGGTCACGCTGTCGGTGTTCAAGCCGAAAGGGCTGACCCGCTACGGGTGGCGTAGGCGGCAGGATTCCCCCGCACATCAGAATTCCCCCACGTCGATGGACCTCACGAGGCGAGAGGCGCGAGCGCGGTGAAGGTCCTGCCGCCGTCGCGGGACTCGTACACCCCGTCCTGCGTCGCGGCGAGCACGTGCTCGGCGTTCACCGCGGTCAGTGCCTGGGGCTGTCCGCCGGGCACGGTCGTGAGCCGCTTCCAGGTCCTGCCGCCGTCCGCGCTGCTGCTCAGCCTCCCGGAGGGGTCGATGCCGAACAGCGACTTCTCCAACGGCCAGGACAGGAAGGCCTGGACCTGCCCGGTGCCCTTGCCGAAGGTGCGGCCGCCGTCGGTGCTGACCGCGACACCGTCGGCCGTGGTGGCCAGCAGCCTGTCCCCGGCCGGGCTCACCGCGAGGTCGAGGGCGTCGAGCGGGGCCCGGTCGTCCCAGTTCCTGAGATCGCCGCTGACCCGGACCCGGCCGGCCTCGTACCCGTAGACGGTTCCCCCGGCCGAGTCGAGCGCATGGAAATCGGCCTCCCCGGACAGCGACCGGGACGTCCAGGTGACGCCCGCGTCCCTGCTCTCGATGAGACCCACGTTGCCCGGACGGCCGCTGCCCTCGGCTCCGTGTCCGCTCGCGACGAAGGTCCTCGCGCCGGTCACGGTGAAGCCCATGAAGTCGTCCCTGCTCTCGCCGACGAGTTCCGGCTTCCCGCCCTCGGCCGCGGTGTAGAGGCCGTTGTGGGTGGCGACGTACACGCGTCCGTCAGCCGGGTCGACGCCCAGGCCGTGCACATGGGAGAGCGACCCCGACGCCTCCGAAGCGTCGTCCGCTGCCGCGCCCGGCTCGGCGGACCCGCCTCCGCCTCCGCACGCGGACAGGACCAGGGCGGCGAGCGAGACGCCCGCCGCGCCGAGCAGGGTACGGACGGCCGGGCGTGCGGTCACTGAAGTTCCTTGCAAGGTACGGGAGTTGGTGCTCAGGGCCGGGACGCGGCGAAGAACGGCATGGAGTCCAGGGGGACGATCTCGATGTTCTTGCCGGTGCGCGGCGCGTGGATGGCCTTGCCGTTGCCGACGTACATGCCGTTGTGCTGGGTGTCGTTGTACCAGTAGATGATGTCGCCCGGCTGCAGGTCCGACTTGGACACCTTGCGGCCCGCGTCGTACATCTGCTTGACCGTGCGGGGCAGGGACACCCCCGCCGTGCGCCAGGCCGCGCCCACGAGTCCTGAGCAGTCGTAGGAGTTGGGGCCGGTCGAACCCCACTCGTACGGCTTGCCGAGCTGCGCGTACGCGAAGTCGAGCGCGGTCTTGGCGCGACCGCTCGCGGGCCCGTTGTAACTGGCGGCGGAGTCGCTGGCGCCCGCCGAGGCGTCGTCGCGCTCCTGGTCGGCCTCCATCCGGGCGCGCTGCTGGGCGGTCAGACTGTTCAGGAGCTTGCGTGCCTCGGCGAGCTTGCCCTGGACCTCGTTCTTCGTCTCGGCGGCCTCGGCGCGCGTCTCCTCCAGGGCCTTCAGACGCTTCTGGGCGTCCGTGCGCTCCTGCGTCAGTTCGCGCTGCTTGGTCTGCATCGCCCGCAGCGCGTCGGCCTGCCGGCTGCTCGTACGGTCCAGCATCGCGGCCTGGTCGAGGTAGTTGTCCGGGTCGCCGGACAGGAACAGCTCCACACTCGGGTCGATGCCGCCATCGCGGTACTGCGCGGCCGCCAACGGGCCGATCTTCTCCCGCAGTTCGTTGACCTCCTGCTGCTTGCGGGCCAGCCGGTCCCGCGCGCCGTCCACCTCGCGCTGCAGCTTCGCCTGCTTCTCGGTGATGGCGTTGTACTCCTCCGTGGGAGCCTCGGCCTCCTCGTACAGCGTCTCGACCTGCTTGCGTACGTCTTCCAGCGTGGGCTCGGGAGCCGCCTGGCTCTGGGTCGGCAGGAGGCTGACGGCGCCGGCGGCCATACCGAGCGTGGCTATTCGGGCACGGCTGGGCGGCTTCGGCCGACGGTGGGTTCCCATCGTGGGGTGACTCCTCTGCGCGGTCTGTGTACCAGACGACGGGCCGGCGGCCGTCGTACCGGCGCCGGGGCGCCGACAGGCAAGCGCGTTAGAACTTAGTAGCTTAGTGGTTGGCATCGCAAGTGAGTGCGAGTCACAGGCGTTTCACGGGAGCCGGGCGGTCGGTGAGCCGGTCGGTCGGTCAGCCGAGCCCGGGCGGGCAGGCCACCAGCAGCGGCAGCAGCGGAACCGCGAGGGCCACGGCGGCGACCGAACCCCACAGCGCCGGATGGGGCGCCTTGCGCGGACCGAGGATCCGCTTCATGCGGATCAGGACGGTGTGGCCGCCCGCGGCGAGCGCGCCCTTGGGGGCGCGGGCCGCGGCCATCTCGTACATGGCGGTGGCCAGCACCTCGTGGGAGTGGCTGCGCAGGGCGCGGTCGTCCGCGATCATCTCCAGCAGCAGTGCCGTCTGCTCGCGGGCGTGGCGGGCCAGCGGGAGCCGGTGGAACACCGAGTGGAAGGCCTCCACGGCGGCCAGGAGCAGGTGGTGGCGGCCCGCGATGTGCGCCTGCTCGTGCTCCAGTACGGCGCCGAGCTGATCCGGCGTCAGCTCGCGCACGGCCGCGTCACTGACCACGATCCGGGGACGGCGGCCGGGCAGGCAGTACGCGGCGGGGACGTCGTACGGCAGGACGGTGGCGCTCAGCCGTGCCGAGTGGCGGCCGACCAGGTCCAGGGCCTGCCGGTGCTCCGTCCGCGCCCGGCGGGCGCGCGTCACATGGAAGGCGAAGCCGGCCAGCAGCGCGACCGCGAAGGCGCCGGGCACACCGGCGGCCAGCCGCTCCGCCGTGCCGGGGTCGGGCGTACCCGCACCCGCACCCGCGCTCGCACCCATGTCGAGCCCGCAGGAGTGCAGCAGGCCCACCAGGCCCGCGTGCAGGTGCTCGGTCGGCATGGCCAGGTTGTAGGCGGACAGGGCCGCCCCGATCGAGAACGACACCGCCAGGGCGTACCACACCGCTGCCGCCAGCGCCGGAGCCCGGTGCGGCCAGCGAGCGCGCAGGATCAGCTGCGGCGCGACGAAACCCACGGCGGCCGTGTAGCCGACCAGAACCGGCGCCGCGTTCACGCCTTCGCCTGACGACCGACGTTCCGCAGGGCCTTCCGCAGGGCGGCCACCTCGTCCTCGGACATGTTCTCGACGAAGTGGACCAGCGCGGCCGGGCGGTCCTTGCTCTCTCCCAGGCCGTCCTCCATGAGCGCGGCGGCGTACGCCTCGCGGCTGCGGACGGGGGTGTAGAGCCAGGCGCGGCCCTGCTTGCCCCGGAGCAGCCAGCCCTTGGTGTACAGGATGTTGGTGACGGTCATCACCGTGGTGTACGCCACCGGGCGGGTCTTGTTTATGTCGTCGACGACCTCACGCACCGTGGCCGGACGGTTCCACGTCCAGAGACGGTCCATGATCTCCGCCTCGAGCTCCCCCAGCCGCCGCATGCCCTGACTCCTTTTTCGCCACCGAATGCGCAAGCGAATACGCAAGGCCATAGTAGTCCGGCGGTCCCTCGGGCCTTCTCGCGTGCGTCCGATATGCGACCTGTTCGCGTACCTCCAAGATGCGAGGGCCCAACAGCCTGTGCCTACCATGGCGCCGTGACCCGCCTCGTACAGCCCGCCCCTCGACCGCAACCGGTGTTGCGGTCCTTCGGGCTGCTCGTGGGCGCTCTGCTGCTGGGCCTGCTCGGTATGCACGGTCTCGGACCGGTGCCGGCGGCTGCGGCCGGCCACGGACACGACCGGACAGTGGCGGCCGCGGGCATGGGTATGGGCACGGGCGTCGTGGCCTCCATGCCCGGCACCTGTGAACACGGCGGCGACTGCCAAGGCCACGCACAGCACGCGGACCCGACCTGCGCCTCCGGGGCGGTGGCCGGGGCTCCCGGCGTGGTGCCCGTGCTGCTGCCCGATGTGGTGGCCTGCGCCGGAGCACCGCTCGCGCGTACTTCGCCGGGCGGCAGCGGACCCGACGGCGGCCGGGCGCCGCCTTCCCTCTCCGAACTCCAACTCCTGCGGATATAGAGCGGCCCGCGTGACGCCGTACGCCCCTGAGGGCGCGGCGCCGCGTATCGGTACGCCCTTTTCCCCATCCGATCGCAGGAGTTCCACCATGACCGCACGCCGCAAGCTCATCCGCCGTACCGCCCTCGCCGCCACCACTTCGGTGGCCGCCCTCGTGCTCGCCGCCTGCGGGGGCGACGGCCACGACATGGGCTCGATGGGGTCCGACTCCGGCGCGTCCGCGTCCGCCTCCGCCTCCGCCTCCGCGTCCGCCGAGGCCGGCGAACACAACGACCAGGACGTCGACTTCGCCACGGAGATGATCCCGCACCACCGTCAGGCCATCGAGATGGCCGACATGGCCGCCGACCGCGCTTCCTCCAAGGAGGTCAAGGACCTCGCGACGAAGATCAAGGGGGCGCAGGACCCGGAGATCAAGACGATGTCCGGCTGGCTCACCTCGTGGGGCGAGGAGGTCCCCGCGGACATGTCCGGCATGGAGGGCCACGACATGTCCTCCGGCATGCCCGGCATGATGAGCAGCGAGGACATGGACAAGCTGGACAAGGCCTCCGGCGCCGAGTTCGACACGACGTTCCTCGAGATGATGGTCAAGCACCACGAGGGCGCCGTCGAGATGGCCAAGGCCGAGAAGGCCGACGGCGCGTACGACCCCGCCGTGAAGCTCGCGGACGACGTGATCACGGCCCAGACCGCCGAGATCGAGCAGATGAACAAGATGCTCGACAAGAGCTGACACAGGGCCATGAAGCGGCGGGCCACCGGGGATCACCCCGGTGGCCCACCGCTGTCGTGTCGCCCGCGAGATGCCGGGACGACTGTTTGCAGTCCGTGAAGTGCCGTGCACTTTCAGGTGGTTGGTTCCGCCCGGAGGCGGCCGTGTCCGCACGATGGCTTGTTCACGCAGTGTTCTCGCCGTTCGGAGCGCGAGGAGTTCTGGGGCGGGTTAGGATCACGGCGTGATTACGGCCTGGTCACCTTCCGGTGTGCAGCGGAGCCGCTCGACAGCGGTTCTGTGGCGTGTGCTGGGGCTGGGCCTGTTCCTCTTCGGTTTGCTGTATACGCACGCCGTCAGCCCCGATGCCACGGTGCGTCACATCGCGTCCGAGGAAGGCGCCGCCGTCTCCGGTGTTCATTTCGAGCCCGTCGCGCACAGTGAAAGGGTTGCGAGTGCCACGTCGGCGGTGTCCGCGAGCCAGACCCACGACAGTCCGTCGGGCGACCACCACGACGGTCACGGCCGGCACCACGCCGGTGGGGAGTGCGCGCTGGGGCAGCCTCCGCAAGGGCCCGGTGCCGGCGTGCCCTGCCTGACTCCGCTGAGCTCGCAGAGCGATGACGACGGCCTGCCCCGGCCGGCGGACGCCCGCCACGCCGCGGTCCGCGACGTCGTGGCTCCGATAGCGCATGCGGCGGGTTCCACGATTCTGCGCATCTAGGTCAGCGCTTTTCCGAACCGGTGTGTCCCGGTTGCCGGTTCCTGGCGTCTGACCTCCTCCGCATGCCGCCCTCCGGTGCGGTGCGGGGATGGTCGACGACCCTCTCCCCCCCACTGATCCCTGCCCTGCCGTGATCCCAGATCCCTCCGGCCAGGGCAGCGCCGCGCGGAGGACCTGTGCCGTACGCCCCTGCCAAGAGCGGGATGACCCGACTCGCCCACGCCACGCTGTACGCCCTGCTGCTCGCGACGCTCGCCCTACTGGCGTGCCTCGGCGATCGGCTCCATACGCCGGAGCAGCCCTACGGTCCCTCGGCCGCCGCGTCGAGTGAGATCCCGTCGCCCCCGCAGAGGCCCGAGGGCGAGACAGCCGACGGGCCGGACTCTCCCGACCTGTGTCCCGGCGCCCGTTCCCAGGCCGCCGCGGTCTCGAAGTCCTGGGCTCGCGTCCCTGCGCCCGCGACGACCGCCGCGGCACCGACGGACCCGGCAGACCTCCTAGCGCGCGACCCCCGGAGTACCGCGCGAAGACTCCCGCCCAGCGGCGGCCGGTCCGCTCTCGTCGCCCTCTGCCAGTGGCGCATATAGGCGTCGCCCCGGCAGTCCGGCCCCGCCCGGACCGCCGCGCATCCGCCGGCGCGCGAGACGAGCACTCGCACGCGTCCGCATCGAACGAGAGCGAAACAGATGCACTCTCCCACCACGAGTGACTTCACCCCCGCCGGCTCCACCCTCTCCGGGCTGGTCGGCAACACCCCCGTACTGCGCGTATCCCAGCCCTTCTCGCCGCCCGACCGTGGGTTCTGGGCCAAACTGGAGGGCTTCAACCCCGGCGGTATCAAGGACCGCCCCGCACTGCACATGATCGAACGGGCCCGGGCCCGCGGCGACCTGCGCCCGGGAGCTCCGGTCATCGAGTCGACCAGCGGCACCCTCGGCCTCGGCCTCGCCCTGGCCGGAATGGTCTACGGGCACCCCGTCACCCTGGTCACCGACCCGGGCCTCGAACCGTCCATGACCCGGCTGCTCACCGCCTACGGCGCCACCGTCGACCTGGTGCCCGAGCCGCATCCCACCGGCGGCTGGCAGCAGGCCCGCCGCGACCGGGTGGCCGAACTGCTGGCGCGGAGCCCCGGTGCCTGGTGCCCCGACCAGTACGGCAATCCCGACAACGTCTCCGCCTACACCCCGCTCGCCCTCGAACTCGCCTCGCAGATGGGCCACATCGACTTACTGGTCTGCAGCGTCGGCACGGGCGGCCACTCCGCGGGCATCTCGCGCGTCCTGCGCCAGCTGTACCCCGAGCTGCGGCTGGTGGGTGTGGACACCGTGGGCTCGACCATCTTCGGCCAGCCCGCGAAGACCCGCCTGATGCGCGGACTCGGCTCCAGCATCTACCCGCGCAACGTGGCGTACGAGAACTTCAGCGAGGTGCACTGGGTGGCACCGGGCGAATCGGTCTGGGCCTGCAGGCAGTTGGCCGCCTCGCACTACGCCACCGGCGGCTGGAGCGTCGGCGCGGTCGCGCTGGTGGCCGGCTGGCTCGCCCGAACGGCCGCCGCGAGCACCCGCATCGTGGCGATCTTCCCCGACGGGCCCCAGCGGTACCTGGAGACCGTCTACGACGACCAGTACTGCGCCGAGCACGGGCTGCTGGGCGTGACCCCCGCACCCGAACCGGAGCTGGTGGGCCGCCCCGACGAGAAGGAGGTCACCCGCTGGACCCGCTGCACGAGCGTCAGCGATCCCCTCTCCCTGCCGGCCGGAACGGCCGGTGCCGAAGGCGGGGCGGCACGGTGAAGACGACGCTCACACAGGTCCGCTCATACGAGCGAAGCGTCCAACTGCTCATGGTGAACCAGTTCACCATCAACCTCGGCTTCTACATGCTGATGCCGTACCTGGCCGCCCACCTGTCCGGATCCCTCGGCCTGGCCGGCTGGACGGTCGGACTCATCCTCGGCGTACGGAACTTCAGCCAGCAGGGCATGTTCCTCATCGGCGGCACCCTCGCCGACCGGCTGGGCTACAAGCCGCTGATCGTCGCGGGATGCGTGCTGCGCACGGTGGGCTTCGCCACGCTCGGTCTCGTCGACTCGGTTCCGGCACTGCTGGCCGCCTCGGCGGCCACCGGCTTCGCGGGAGCGTTGTTCAACCCGGCCGTGCGCGCCTATCTCGCCGCCGACGCGGGGGAGCGCCGCGTCGAGGCCTTCGCCCTCTTCAATGTCTTCTACCAGGCGGGCATCCTGCTCGGCCCGCTGGTGGGGATGCTGCTGACGGGCTTCGACTTCCGGATCACCTGCCTCGTCTCGGCGGCGGTCTTCGCGCTGCTGAGCGTCGTACAGATCCGTGCGCTGCCCGCTCGGCGCGCGGACGACGCGGCGGACGCGAGGGCCGACGGGCACGAGCGCGTGCTCGCCCAGTGGCGCGGGATCCTGCGCAACCGCGCCTTCCTGCTCTTCTCGACGGCCATGATCGGCTCGTACGTCCTGTCCTTCCAGGTCTATCTGGCCTTGCCGCTGGAGGTACGACGGCTGGGCGGCGACGGCGAGTTCGGGACCGCGGCCGTCGCCCTGCTCTTCGCGGCCTCGGGGCTGGCCACGATCTTCGGGCAGACCCGGGTGACGGCCTGGTGCAAGGAGCGGCTGGAGCCCGGGCAGGCCCTGGCCTGGGGGCTGTTGAGCATGGGTCTGGCCTTCGTCCCGCTGCTCGTGGCGACGGCCGTGCCCGTGCCGGACGGGGGAATGGGGCGTCGGCTGCTCGCGGTCGTCCCGCCGACGCTGGCCGCGCTGCTGCTGGCGCTGGGCACGATGATCGCGTACCCGTTCGAGATGGACACCATCGTCCGGCTCTCGGGCGACCGCCTCGTCGCCACCCACTACGGCCTCTACAACACCATCTGCGGGGTCGGCATCACCTTGGGCAACCTGCTCACCGGGGCGGCCCTCGACGCCGCGCGGTCGGCCGGCATGTCCGCGCTGCCCTGGCTGGCGCTGCTCGTCCTGGGACTGGTGTGCGCCTGGTCCCTGTACCGGCTGCAGCGTGCGGATCACGACCACCGTGACGCCGGCCGACTGTCAGGAAGCCAGGAGGGCGGGACGAAGGACGTCCTCGTCGACGCCGACTAGGACGACGGGGCCGCCGGCCCCAGGGAGCGTTCCGTCACCCGGGCCAGATGCCGGGTGAAGACCTCGCGGGTGTCCGGGGTGAGCGTGCGCAGGGCCACCAGGGCCGTGATCACGACGTCGCACAGCTCACCCTGGACGTCCTCCCAGGTATGGGAGACGCCCTTGCGCGGGTTCTGGCCGGTCGCGCCGATCACCGCCTGGGCGACCTCGCCGACCTCCTCCGACAGCTTCAGCATGCGCAGCAGCAGGCCCTGGTCGCCGTCGACGGGACGGTTCGCCTCCAGCCAGCTCCACAGGTCGTCGACGGAGCCCCAGAGGTCCGCGGTCGTCCCGGTCACGCTCGTTGTCTCGGTCGTCTCGGGGGAGGTGGCCTGATCAGTCATGCGGGCAGCGTGTCACGCGGTCCGGGCCGCGGGACACCGTGCCTCACTGCCTCACTGCCTCACTCGTCGAACGTCTCCTCGAACAAGGCGGTCTGCTCGCCCTCCTCCGCCTGCCGCAGCCGCCGGTTGCGGGCGCCCACGACCAGCGCCGTCACCAGCCCGGTCGCCGCGAACGCGGCCGGGATCATCCAGTTCCGGTTGACCGCGTGACCGAGCGCGTGGTCCACGGAGAGCCGGCCGGGCCCCGTGACGGCGAGACCGGCCGCCGTCAGGCCCAGGGAGGCGGCGTACTCGTAGCCGCCGCTCGCGTTGAAGAAGCCGTTCGGGGTGTGCACCGCGGCCGCGCCCGCCATCGCCCCGGCCGCAGCCGCACCGGCCGCCGGGGTCGCCAGGCCCAGCGCCAGCAGGGTGCCGCCGCCGGCCTCGGCCAGCCCCGCCGCCGCGGCGCTCGGCTTCCCGGGCGCGTACCCGACGGACTCGAAGAACTGGCCGGTGCCCGCCAGCCCGTGCCCGCCGAACCACCCGAACAGCTTCTGCGTGCCGTGCGCGGCCAGCACACCGCCGGTCCCCAGCCGGAGCAGCAGCAGGCCCAGATCACGTCGGTCGTAACAGCTCACGATGACTCCCGGAACAGACGGAGAGGAGACGGAGAAAGGACAGAGGGCGGAAAGAAGGGGCACCCCGCGCCTTTCCACCGTCCCACCCCTCACACCCACCGGCTCCGCCCGAGGCGCCGTTCGGGTGGCGCTCTCCCGAGCGCGGTGTGAGTCTGACTGCCATGACGATTCAGACAGCGAGACTGAGCGACCCGGCCGTCCGCGCCTTCGTCACCGCCGTCAACGCCCATGACCGCGAGGCCTTCCTGAAGGTCCTCGCGCCCGGCGCGACCATGGCGGACGACGGGTCCGACCGCGACCTCGACGAGTGGATCGACCGGGAGATCTTCGCCTCCCACGGCCACATGGAGGTCGACAACGAGTCCCAGGGCGGCCGCGCCCTCCTCGCCCGCTACAGCAACGACACCTGGGGCGAGATGCGCACCCGGTGGAGCTTCACGGTCGAGGACGACGGCAGGATCTCCCGCTTCGAGACCGGTCAGGCATAACGCACGCCGAAACCCCTTGTCTTCGTGTGCACTCCAACTCCTAACGTTCACCGGCATGGAGATCACACGCACACTGGGCCGCAGCGGCATAGAGGTCAGTGCCCTCGGCTTCGGCTGCTGGGCGATCGGCGGTGAGTGGCAGGACACCGACGGACAGCCGCTCGGCTGGGGCAAGGTCGACGACGAGGAGTCCGTACGGGCGATCCGGCGCGCCCTCGATCTGGGCGTCACCTTCTTCGACGCCGCGGACACCTACGGGGCCGGACACAGCGAACGCGTCCTCGGCCGCGCCCTCGGCAAGCGCCGGGACGACGTGGTCCTCGCCACCAAGTGGGGCAACGTCTTCGACGAGGAGACCCGCACACTCACCGGCGGCGACGACACCCCGGCCTACGCCCGCCGCGCGCTGACGGCATCCCTGAAGCGCCTCGGCACCGACCACATCGACCTCTACCAGCTGCACCTCTCTGACGCCGACCCGGAGCGCGCGGTCGAACTGCGCGACACCTGCGAGGAGTTCGTGCGCGAGGGTCTCGTCCGGGCCTACGCCTGGAGCACCGACGACCCGGCCCGCGCCGCCCTGTTCGCGGAGGGGGAGCACTGTGCGGCCGTACAGCACGCGGTCAACGTGTTGCAGGACGCGCCCGACATGCTGGCCCTGTGCGAGGCGTCTGACCTGGCGAGCATCAACCGCAGCCCGCTCGCCATGGGGTTGCTGACGGGGAAGCGCCAAGGGGCTCTGGAGGCCGGGGACATCCGCAGCCGTCCGCCGGAGTGGTTGCAGGGATTCGAGGAAGGGGGCCGGTGCCGCTGCCGACTGGGTGGCCCGCGTCGACGCGTTGAAGGAGATCCTCACCAGCGGCGGCCGTACGCCCGCCCAGGGCGCCCTCGCCTGGCTGTGGGCGCGCAGCCCGCGCACGATCCCGATCCCCGGGTTCCGTTCGGTCGCCCAGGCGGAGCAGAACGCGGGCGCGATCGAGAAGGGACCGCTCACGGCCGGGCAGATGGCCGAGGTGGACCGGATCCTCGGGCGCTGAGCGTCCGGTCCGACGTACACGGCAGCCGTTCCATCGCACCGGTGCGTACTCCGCGGTCCCGCGCGGAGTCCACCCCCACCGGTGCGGTGGAACGGCTGCCGCCTCCCCCCTCGGGTGTGGTCGGCGGAAGACCTCTCCTCCAAGTGTGAAGCTCTTGTGGAGGAGGGCAAGAGCATAAGCCCGCTATCGGCCCGAATGCACCGGAGGATTCCATTCCGGTTGTGCATGTTGAGTACGTGACTGCCTGAGCCGGCGGCTCAGCCGCGCCCCACGTACGGCATCGCCGTCGCCAGTACCGTCGCGAACTGCACGTTCGCCTCCAGTGGCAGCTCCGCCATGTGCCGCACGGTCCGCGCCACATCGGCGACGTCCATCACCGGCTCGGGAGCGATCTCCCCGTTGGCCTGAAGCGCCCCGGTCTGCATCCGCTCGGTCATGTCGGTCGCCGCGTTGCCGATGTCGATCTGCCCGACGGCGATGCGGTACGGCCGCCCGTCCAGGGACAGGGACTTGGTGAGCCCCGTCAGCGCGTGCTTCGTCGCGGTGTAGGCGACCGAGTGCGGCCGGGGCGTGTGCGCCGAGATGGAGCCGTTGTTGATGATCCGGCCGCCCCGCGGGTCCTGCTCCTTCATCTGCCGGTACGCCGCCTGCGCGCACAGGAACGCCCCGTTGAGGTTGGTGTCCACCACGTGCCGCCAGGCGTCGTACGGCAGTTCCTCGACGGGCACCCCACCCGGACCGAATGTTCCGGCGTTGTTGAACAGCAGGTCGACGCGCCCGAAGCGGTCGGTGGTGGCGGCGAACAGCGCGGCCACGTCCTCCGGCCGCGACACGTCGGTGCGTACGGCGATCGAGGCGCCCCCGGTGCCTTCGGGCGCCAACGCCGCCGTCGCCTCCAGGGTTTCCGTTCGCCGGCCGGCCAGCGCCACCGACCAACCCGCGCGCAGCAGCTCCACGGCGACCGCGCGGCCGATGCCGGAGCCTGCGCCGGTCACCATCGCGATCCTCGAAACTTTCGCAGTTTGCATGGCATTCATGGGCCCGCAGCGTACGGGAGGCCTCCGGCGGGGTCCGCCATGCGGAACTCATCCGTCCGCCATCTGGGTGTTGTGTACGTGCCAAGAAGCTGTCGCTCCGGGCCACTCCAATTGCCTCTTGCATTCATCTGTCAGGGGAGGACCGGATGACACTCGACACCCGCCCGTCACAACACGCCCCCGAACTGCGCGCAGCCGCCCGGCACATCGGCCGCCGCCGCTTCCTGACCGTCACCGGCGCCGCCGCCGCGCTCGCCTTCTCCGTGAACCTGCCGGCCGCCGGCACCGCGAGCGCCGCCGAGCTCGACGCCGCGAAGATCACCGAGAACCCCTTCACCCTCGGCGTCGCGTCCGGCGACCCGCAGCCCGGCTCCGTGCTCCTGTGGACCCGCCTGGCCCCCGTCCCGTTCCAGCCCGACGGCGGCCTCCCGGCCGAACGCGTCCTGGTCCACTGGGAGTTGGCGTACGACGAGCGATTCCGCCGGATCGCCAGACGCGGCACGGTCACCGCCCACCCCGAGTTCCACCACACCGTGCACGCCGAGGTCGGTCACCTCGACTCCGGACGCGTCTTCTACTACCGCTTCCGCACGGGCAGTTGGATCAGCCCGACCGGCCGCACCCGCACCGCGCCGGCCGCCTTCGACCGCACCTCGGCACTCACCTTCGCCGCGGTCTCCTGCCAGGCGTACACCGACGGCTACTTCACCCCGTACGGCCATCTCGCCACCGAGGACGTCGACGTGGTCTTCCACCTCGGCGACTACCTGTACGAGTACGCGGTCAACTCGGTGGGCGGCTACCGGAACCACACCGACCGCACGCTCCCGGCGGTGTTCAACCGCGAGACGGTGAGCCTGGAGGACTACCGCCTGCGCTACGCCCTCTACAAGTCCGACCCGGACCTGATGGCCGCACACGCCGCGCACCCCTTCGTCGTCACCTGGGACGACCACGAGACCGAGAACAACTACGCCGGCCACATACCTGAGGACAACCCCGCGAACCCTGTCCCGCCGGAGGAGTTCCTGCTGCGCCGCGCCGCCGCCTACCGGGCCTACTGGGAGAACCAGCCGCTGCGCAGCCCGCAGCGGCCCGCGGGACCGGACATGCAGCTCTACCGTCGCCTGCACTGGGGCCGGCTCGCCCAGTTCGACGTCCTCGACACCCGCCAGTACCGCTCCGACCAGGCCTACGGCGACGGCCTGGACCTGCCCGGCCCGGAGATCGACGACCCGGCGCGCACCATGACCGGCGAGACCCAGGAGCGGTGGCTGCTCAACGGCTGGCGCGACTCACGGGCCCTGTGGAACGTCGTACCGCAGCAGGCGAACTTCTCGCAGCGCAAGCTCGACCTCACGGACCCGGCACGGCTGGCGATGGACGCCTGGGACGGCTACCGGGCCTCCCGCCGCCGCATCCTCGACGGCGCCAAGGCGGCCGGCGTCGACAACCTGATGGTCCTCACCGGTGACGTGCACGTCGCGTACGCCTACGACATCAAGGACGACTTCGACGACCCGGCCTCCCGCACCCTCGGCACCGAGATCGTCGGATCGTCGATCTCCAGCGGCCGGGACGGCGCCGACAAGCCCGCGACCTGGGACACGTACACCCGGGCCAACCCGCACATGAAGTTCTACAACGGGCTGCGCGGCTACGTGACCGTCGAGCTGGGCCGCGAGCGGGCCCGGGCCGACTTCCGGAGCGTGCCGTACGTGACCAGGCCCGGGGCCCCGATCGCGACGGCCGCGTCCTTCGTGACGGAGGTGGGGGACCAGGGTCTCAAGCCGGCGTGAGCCCGGCCGCGAGGTCCTCTCCCGGATAGCGGACGCCGACGCGCTCCCGTATCGCGTCGAGCGTCCGCATCACGGCAAGGGTGCCGTCGAGCGGGACGAGCGGGGACTCCGTCTCGCCGGCCCGCAGGGCGCGCATCACCTCGCGGGCCTCGTGCCGGAGGCTGCCCCGGGGCCCGTCCGCCGGGTCGGCCGTGAACTCCTGCGGGTCGCGGCCGTCGCGGTGCAGCACGAAACGGTCGGTGTGGAAGAAGCCGTACGGGATGTCGATGCGGCCCAGAGTGCCGGTGACGGACGCCGTGGTGGCCGTACCGCCGACGAGGGAGCAGTGCACCGAGGCGATCGCGCCGCTGTCCCAGGAGAGCAGCGCGCCCGTCTGGAGGTCGACGCCCTCCTCGGACAGGGTCGCGCGCGCCGCGATGTCCGAGGGTTCGCCGAGCAGCAGGTGCGCGAACGACACCGGGTACACGCCGAGGTCGAGCAGCGCGCCGCCGCCCTGGGCCGGGTCACGCAGCCGGTGGCTGGGAGGGAAGGGGCCGGCGAGCCCGAAGTCGGCGTGCACCGTGCGCACTTCGCCGATCGCGCCGTCCCGCACCAGGTCGGCGAGGCGCCGGATCAGCGGGTTGCAGTACATCCACATGGCCTCCATCAGGAAGCTCCCGCGCGCCTTCGCCAGCGCGACCAGCTCCTCGGCTTCGCGCGCGTTCAGCGTGAACGCCTTCTCGCACAGGACGTTCCGTCCGGCCGTAAGGCACAGGCCCGCGGCCGCCCGGTGCGCCGAGTGCGGGGTGGCGACGTACACGACATCGATGTCCTCGTCCTGGGCGAGCGCCTCCCAGCCGCCGTACGCCCGGGGGATCCCGAACCGGTCCGCGAACGCCTTCGCGGACTCCTCGGTCCGCGAGGCCACCGCCACCACCTCCGCGTCCGGCAGGTCCACCAGGTCCGCGGTGAACGCCGCCGCGATCCCGCCCGTCGCCAGAATCCCCCAGCGCACGCTCTGCTCCCTCGTCATCCCGGCCCCACCCTCGCTCACGTGACCCTCGGCACTCGGTACGAGCTGAGAGCATAGGTGCCGCATCACTCGGAGAGGGAGGGGCACATGCCCGAGCACGGGGCAACGACACCGGACGTGTCGCGGGCGGCCGGACCGACCAAGGAACCGGCCGCCCGCGCGCTGCGCCGCACCGGCCTGCTCGTCACGCTCATCCTCGGCGGCCTCACCGCCACGCCCCCGCTGGCGATGGACATGTACCTCCCCGCCCTCCCGGAGGTCACCAGGTCCCTGAACGCGCCCGCCGCGACCGTCCAGCTCACCCTCACCGCCTGCCTCCTCGGCATGGCACTCGGGCAGCTGGTGGTCGGCCCGATGAGCGACCGGTGGGGCCGCCGGCGCCCGCTGCTCGCCGGACTCGCCGTCTACGTCGTCGCCACCGCCCTGTGCGCGCTCGCGCCCACCGTCGAGCTTCTGGTCGTCTTCCGGCTGGCGCAGGGCCTCGCGGGCGCGGCCGGGATAGTCATCGCGCGGGCCGTCGTACGCGACCTGCACGACGGCATGGCCATGGCCCGCTTCTTCTCCACCCTGATGCTGATCTCCGGCGTCGCCCCGATCGTCGCGCCGCTCATCGGCGGACAGATCCTGCGGGTGACGGACTGGCGGGGCGTGTTCGTCGTCCTGACGGTCGTCGGAGCGCTGCTGGCCGTGATCGTGTGGGCGAAACTCCCCGAGACCCTCGCGCCCGACGAACGCCACTCCGGAGGCGTCGGCGAGGCCCTGCGCGCGATGCGCGGACTGCTTGCCGACCGCGGCTTCTCCGGCTACATGCTCACGGGCGGCTTCGCCTTCGCGGCCCTCTTCGCCTACATCGCGGCCTCGCCGTTCGTGATCCAGGAGATCCACGGCGCCTCCCCGCAGACCTTCAGCCTGCTGTTCGGGGTGAACTCGGTCGGCCTGGTGATCGTCGGCCAGATCAACGGCAAGGTGCTGGTCGGACGGGTCAGCCTGGACCGGGTGCTGGCGGCCGGCCTCCTGATCGTCATCCTCGCGGCGACCGCCCTGCTGCTGATGGCGCTGGGCGTGTTCGGCGAGGTCGGCCTCGCCCCCGTGGCCGCCGCGCTGTTCGTCCTGATGTCGGCGATGGGCGTCACCCTCCCCAACACCCAGGCGCTCGCCCTGATGCGCGTCAAGCACGCCGCCGGCTCCGCGTCCGCCCTGCTCGGCACGTCCTCCTTCCTCATCGGAGCGATCGCCTCCCCGCTCGTCGGCATCGCCGGGGAGCGCACCGCCGTCCCGATGGCCGTCGTCCAACTGGCGGCCGCAGTGGTGGCACTGGGCTGTTTCGTGGGAATGTGCCGTCCTTGGAACACGCGTGCGAGAGCGGAGGAGGAAAGCTGAGCGCACCGAGACTGCGCAGCGACACCCCGGAGCGGGCCGGGCTCGACGCCGAGGAACTCCGACAGCTCGTCCAGCAGGTCCGCGACCTCACCGTGGGCGAGCGCCCCTGGGCGGCGGGCACCGTCGTGGTCGCCGGGCGCGGCCCCGTGATCGCCGTCGAGGAGGCGGCGGGCTGGGCCGTCCGGTACGCCTCCTACGACCCCGGAAGCGACCGGGGCGTGGAACTGCCGCCCGACGCACGCGTCCCGATGACCGTCGACACCCCCTTCGACCTGGCCTCCCTCACCAAGCTGTTCACCTCGGTCGCCGCCGTGCAGCAGATCGAACGGGGCACGCTCGGCATCGACGCGCGGGTCGGCGCCTACCTCCCGGACTTCCGGGCGGCCGCCGAACACGGCATCACCGTACGAGAGCTGCTCACCCACACCTCCGGCCTGCGGCCCGAACTCCCGCTCTACGACCTCGCCGACGACGCGGAACGCCTGGCGATGCTGCGGGCCGAGCCCCCGCTCGGCGTGCCCGGCACCTACACGTACTCGGACCTGAACCTGCTCCTCCTCCAACACGTCCTGGAACGCGTCACCGGCCGCACCTTCGACGTCCTCGTCCACGACGGCATCACCCGGCCGCTGGGCATGACGGCGACCTGCTTCGGCCCGTGTCCCGGGGCGGCGGCCACCGAGTACCAGAAGCGGCCCTGGGCCAAGGCGGACCGGGGCATGCTGCGCGGCGTGGTCCACGACGAGAACGCCTGGGCACTGGGCGGCGTGGCCGGCCACGCCGGCCTGTTCTCGACCGGCCGGGACCTCGCGGTCTTCTGCCGCGCGCTGCTGGCGGGCGGCGCGTACGGCCCCGCCCGTATCCTCGGCCCCGACTTCGTCGAGCTGCTCATGACCCCACCGGGCCTGGGCTTCGCCCTCGACCAGCCGTGGTTCATGGGAGAACTCGCGGGGCGCGGAGCGGCCGGCCACACCGGCTTCACGGGCACCTCGCTGGTCCTGGACCAGGCGACGGACACGTTCCTGGTCCTGCTGGCGAACACGGTCCACCCCCGAAGGCGCCTACCGGACAGCAGACCGCGGGCGGCGGCGGGGACGCGGGTGGCGAGGGCGGTGCGGGGTACGTGACGGGGGAGCGGGGTCTGGCGGCGGAGCCCCCGGCAGGGCCCGCACCAACGCCGAGGGCTCGTAGAATCGCCGGGTGAACGACCCCGTAACCCCGGCGGACGCCCTCCGCACGGCCCTCGCCGACCTGCTCGACGGCCTCCCGCCCCGGCAGGCCGCGCAGGCGGTCGACCGGCTGATCGCCACCTACCGGGGTGCCACCCCCACCAACGCCCCCATCCTCCGTGACCGCGCCGACGTGGCCGCCTACGCCGCCTACCGGATGCCCGCGACCTTCGAGGCGGTGCACGCGGCGCTGGAGGCGTTCGCGGAGGCCGTCCCCGACTGGGCACCCGGCAGCCACATCGACGTCGGCGGCGGCACCGGCGCCGCGACCTGGGCCGTCACCGCGACCTGGCCCGGCGAGCGCCCCGTCACCGTCCTCGACTGGGCCGAACCCGCCCTCGCCCTCGGCCGCGAGGTCGCCGCCGCCAACCCGGCGCTGCGGGGCGTGAACTGGCGGCGCGCCCGCATCGGCTCGGCGCTCACCCTCGACAGCACCGACCTCGTCACGGTCTCGTACGTCCTCAACGAGCTCACCGACCCTGACCGCGCCGCCCTCGTCGACGCCGCCGCGACCGCCGCCCAGGCTGTGGTCATCGTCGAGGCCGGCACCCCCGGCGGGTACGCCCGAGTCATCGAGGCCCGCGACCGTCTGATCGCCGCCGGGTTCCAGGTCGCCGCGCCCTGTCCGCACAGCGGCGCCTGCCCCATCGTCCCGGGCGAGGACTGGTGCCACTTCTCGGCCCGGGTCAGCCGGTCCTCCCTGCACCGCCAGGTCAAGGGCGGCTCCCTCCCCTACGAGGACGAGAAGTTCGCCTACGTGGCGGCCACCCGCCTCCCGGTCACCCCGGCACCCTCCCGGGTCGTCCGGCGCCCCCAGATCCGCAAGGGCCAGGTACTCCTCGACCTGTGCGAGCCCGACCAGCACCTGACCCGCCGCACGATCACCAAACGCCACGGCGACCTGTACAAGGCGGCCCGAGACGCGGACTGGGGCGATGCGTGGCCGCCGTGACACGGGGTTTTCCTCGCCCCCGCCGCCCCTACCCGTCCCATCCTTCTGGGGCTCCGCCCCAGACCCCGCTCCTCAAACGCCGGAGGGGCTGTATTCAGCGGGCTGTATTCAGCGGGGGTCTGGGGGCGCAGCCCCCGGTGATGGGACGGGTAGGGGCGGCGAGGGCGAGAAACAGACCCGCCCGACCACCCGTACCCGCCCCGCCGCGAGACGCCCCGTCTCACTTCCCTGCTACCGTCGCCCCATGGTCAAGAAGCCCGCCCCCGACACCGCTCGCCGCAGCGAGAAGTCCCGCCGTGCCATCTACGACGCCGCCATCGCGCTCGTCGTCGAGGCCGGCTACCCCAGGACCACCATCGAGGGCATCGCCGCCCGCGCAGGCGTCGGCAAGCAGACGATCTACCGGTGGTGGTCGTCGAAGGCGGAGGTGCTGATGGACGCCTTCCTCGATCTGAGCGAACAGGCGGGGCGGGAGGCGGCGGCAGGCGGGGACCCGTATGTCTTCCCGGACACCGGCGATCTCGCGGCCGACCTCAAGGCCGTCCTGCGGGCGACCGTCGACGAACTGAAGAACCCCCGCTTCGAGGCCCCGTCCCGGGCCCTGGCCGCCGAGGGCGTGGTCAACGAACAGCTCGGCCGCGCCTTCATGACCAGGCTCCTCGAACCCTCGCTCCAGCTGTACGTCGAGAGGCTGCGCTCGGCGCAGGACGCCGGCCAGGTCCGCCGGGACGTCGACCCGCGGATCGCCCTGGAACTCTTCGTCTCACCCCTGGCCCAGCGCTGGCTCCAGTACACCGGCCCGATCTCCTACGAGTACACCGACACCCTCGTCGACTACGCCCTCAACGGCATCGCACCCCGCTGAGCCGCCCGCGCGGGCTGCCGCGCGAGCCTCCCCGGCGCGTCCGTGATGATCCCGTCGCAGCCCAGCGCCAGCGCCCGGTCCCGTTCGGCGGGAGTGAGCACGGTGTGGGCCCACACGCGCGGGATGCCGGAGCGCACCGCCCGCAGGAGGTCGGCGTCCCGCGCCCGGTGGTCGACGTCGAGCAGATCGACGTAGGACCGCCAGTGCTCGGGGCGGTCCCGGCGCAGTTGTTCCGCCGAGCGCCACAGCTGGGCGAGCAGGCCCAGCCGATGGGCCCGCCGGGCCACCTCGGGGTCGTTGGAGTTGACGAAGACCGAGCGGGCCAGGCCCCGGGCGCGGATCAGCCCGGCCAGCCGGCCCAGGCTGTGCGGGTCCTTCGCCTCCAGCATCAGCACGATCCGCCCGCCGAAGCGGTCCAGGACCTCGGCCACCGTCGGCGGCCGCTCGGACCGCCAGCTACCGGGCAGCGAGGCCCGTGGCCGCAGCCGTACGCCCTGCCACTCGTGCACGCTCATCCCGCGCACCGCGCCGCCGAGGAACGTCGTCCGGTTCAGGGTCGGATCGTGCAGCACGACGAGCGTGCCGTCGCCCAGCATCTGCGTGTCGAGGTCCAGCACCTGTGCCGTACCGCGCCGGTAGGCGGCCATCAGCCCGGACATGCTGTTCTCGGGCACCTCGCGGGCACCGCCGCGATGGGCGACATACGTCACGCGGGGCAAGGAGTCCACGGTCAGCGGCCCGGCACCCCACTCCAGCGGGCTCGTCGGCCCGGTGAGGGTCAGCGAGACCAGGGACGCCGCGGAGGCCAGACCGGTCAACGTGATCCATGTGACCATGGCGACCACGGTAGGGGGGTAAATCACATCAAAGGGTGCAATGACACTCGATCCCTGGGACCGGCCCGCCTCGCCCCACCCATCCCTGTTGTCTGCTCCGGCCCCCCGGAGCCCAGGAAGGTGGGACCATGGGGCATGCTGTTCCGCACGACAGCGAGGCGAGGGGATAGATGAGCGCGGAGTTCGGCGGTCGCACCGGCCGGCAGGGCAAAATCTCCCAGTGGCTGCGAGGACGCCGCCCGAAGGAGGCCGTCGGAGACGACGGTCGCGAGGCCCTGCTGCTCGCCGCCGCCGGAGTGGGGCTGCCGCTGGCGCCCGCCGCGTATCCCACCGCGGACTTCCGCTGTTCCTGCGACCGCGTCGGCTGTCCCACCCCGGCCCGGCACCCGGTGTCGTTCGCCTGGCAGACCCAGTCGACCACCGACCGCGGCCAGATCGAGCGCTGGGCCCGGCACCAGCCGCAGGCCAACTTCATCACCGCGACCGGCATGGTGCACGACGTCCTCGACGTGCCGCTGGAGGTGGGCTGGGAAGCCCTGGAGCGGCTGCTCGACGCCGGCATCGAGGTCGGCCCGGTCGCCGAGAGCGACGACGGCCGCCTGCTGTTCTTCACCCTCACCCGCGGCACCCCCGAGGACGAGGACGAGTGGTGGCCGTGCGAGCTGGACTGCCACCCCGAGACGATGGACGAGCACCCGGGCCTGCGCTGGCACTGCCGCGGCTCCTACGTCCTCGTCCCGCCCGCCCGGCTCCCCGGTGACAAGCAGTCCGTGCACTGGGTCCGCGGCCTCGAACACCCGCTGCCCGACCCGCTGACCCTCCTGGAAGTCCTCACCGACGCCTGCGCCCGCTACATCGGCGAGGAGCCCGACCACGCGAACGCGGCCTGGCCCTCCCGCCGCTGAGGCGCACCGGCCGTTCTACGACCCCTGCGCCGACGTCAGTCCCTGGATCCGCCCCAGCACGTTCACCTCGCCCGAACCCTTCGCCGGGTCCAGGGCCACCTCGTTGGAGACGAACTCCATGGTGAGCGACTGCTTGATCTCCCCGGTCGTCAGGGCGAGCGCGCCCTGCCCCGGGTCGGGGATCGCGGCACCCTGGGCGGCCGTCTGCTTCACGAAGTGGTGCGTGGTGAAGAACACCAGCGCCCCGCCGTCGGACGTGCGCAGCGCCAGCGGCGCGTAGTCGCCACTGGCCATCGGCTCGTCGATGTACTGCGTGGCGAGACCCGGCTTCTTGGAGTCCTTCTGGCGCTGCGCCCGCCACAGGCTGGTGTGCGCACCGTCCGCGAAGGTGTCCCCGTCGCCGGTCTCGAGGTAGGACGTGTAGTTCTTGCCCAAGTCCCCGGGGGCGACGGCCAGTTCGGTCGAGTTCACCGGCACGGCCTCGGCGAAGCCGGCCGCGTCCGTCTTGAACTCCGGCACCTTGCCGGGCGCCACCAGCGTCAGGTACGCCACCTGCCACGGCTGGTCGAGGCTGCCCCGCGTGAACACCAGCAGCCAGCGCGAGGTGCCGCCCTTGTTGCCGGCCGCGTCGGCCACGAACCAGCGCGGCCAGCCCGCCTTCTTCGGGATCGTGTACTTCGCGTCCGTCAGCTTCAGCGGGGCGTACGCCGGATTGCCGTCCGGGTTGTTCACCGCGCCCGCCTTCAGCCGGGCCCGGTCGATGTCCTCCAGGGCGCCGGTGACGAAGTCGGCGTCCAGGGAACTGTCGTACGCCTCGTCGGCCTTGTTGTACGCGTTCGTGAACTGCTCGAGCGCCTTGGCGGCCTCCGCCCGGGTCGCCGCGGGGAGCACCTCCCGCTCGCCGTGCACCACCATGCATCCGCTCGCCGTCAACGACAAAGCGGTCATCGAGGCTGCTATCAGTGCGCTCCGGTCAAGACTGCGGAGCCTTCGAGGGCCGCGATCCAGGCTCATCAGGTTCCTTCACCTTCCCCTTCCCGGAGGCGAACCCTACCGGGGCGAGGAAAAGCGCGAGCGTCGGGATCAAGTACAGCAGCCACACCGTGACCTGGAGGACCGTCGGGTCGGGCTGGAAGTTGAAGACGCCCTTGAGGAGCGTGCCGTACCAACTGTCCGGCGGGATGGTGCCGCTGATGTCGAAGGCCTTGTTCGTCAGGCCCGGGACCAGGTCGGCCTCCTGGAGGTCGTGGACGCCGTACGCCAGCACGCCCGCGGCCACCACGACCAGCATGCCGCCGGTCCAGGTGAAGAACTTGGCCAGGTTGATGCGCAGCGCGCCCCGGTAGAACAGCCAGCCCAGGAACACCGCCGTGGCGATGCCCAGGCCGACGCCGACCAGCGGGCGCGGGGTGCCGTCGCTCGCCGCGTGCACCGACGCCCACACGAACAGGGCGGTCTCCAGGCCCTCCCGGCCGACCGCGAGGAAGGCGGTGGCGACCAGGGCACCGGTGCCCATCTGCAGGGCGGCGTCCAGCTTGCCGTGCAGCTCCGACTTGAGGTGCCGGGCGGTGCGCCGCATCCAGAACACCATCCACGTCACCAGGCCCACCGCGAGGATCGACAGCGTGCCGCCGAGTGCCTCCTGCGCCTCGAACGTCAGCTCCTGGGAGCCGAATTCGAGCGCGGAGCCGAAGCCGAGCGCGAGGGCGACCGCGACGCCGATGCCGATCCAGATGGGCTTCAGCGCGTCCCGGCGGTCCGTCTTGACCAGGTAGGCGATGAGGATGCAGACGACGAGGCTGGCTTCCAGGCCCTCGCGCAGGCCGATCAGGTAGTTGGAGAACACGGCTCAGGCCTCCTCGGTCAACAGGGTGCTGCCCCACCAGTCGTCCGTGCCCCGAACGCCGGGCGGGACCGCGAACACCGCGGAACCCACGTGCTGGATGTACTCGTTGAGGGTGTCCTTGGCCAGGTTGCGCTGGATCCGGACGAAGCCCTCGCGGACGTCCCGCTGGTAGGCCAGGAAGAACAGGCCCGCGTCGAGGCGGCCCAGACCGTCCGTGCCGTCGGTGAAGGAGTAGCCGCGGCGCAGGATCGTCGCCCCCTGGTTGGAGTCGGGGTGCGCGAGCCGCACGTGCGCGTCGGGCAGCATCGCCTTCAGGAACGGCTCGTCGCGCTCCTTGGCCTTGCCGACCGGGGCGCCCTCGCCCTTGTCGCGGCCGAAGATGTCCTCCTGTTCCTGGAGCGAGGTGCGGTCCCAGGTCTCGATGTGCATGCGGATGCGGCGGGCGACGAGGTAGGAGCCGCCGGCCATCCAGCCGGGACCGTCCTTCTCGTCGACCCACACGAACTTCTTCAGGCGGTCGGTCTCCGTGCCCGCGATGTTGCGGGTGCCGTCCTTGAAGCCCATCAGGTTGCGAGGCGTCTGCGCCTCCGGCGTGGTGGACGAGGTCTTGCCGAAGCCGAGCTGCGACCAGCGGATGACGACCTTGCCGAAGCCGATCCGGGCGAGGTTGCGGATCGCGTGCACGGCGACCTGCGGGTCGTCCGCACACGCCTGGATGCCCAGGTCGCCGCCGCTGCGGTTCCTGTCCAGGTTGTCGCCGGCGAACTTGGGCAGGTCGATCAGGGCCTCGGGACGCTTGTCCTTGAGCCCGAACCTCCCGAACAGCGACGGCCCGAAGCCGATCGTCAGCGTCAGCCGCGACGGCTTCAGCCCCAGCGCCTCGCCGGTGTCGTCCGGCGGTGCCTCGGCGAGACCGCCGTACGCGCCCTCGCCGACCGCGTGCCCGGCGGTCATCTTCCGTGCGGCCTCGGTCCAGTCCTTCAGCATCTGCACGAACGCGGCACGGTCGTCGGTCGTCACGTCGAACGCGGCGAAGTGCAGCCTGTCCTGCACGGGCGTCGAGATGCCCGCCTGATGGTCGCCGTGGAAGGCGATCGCCGCGCCCGTCTCGGCGCCGGCGGGATCGACCTCGTCGCCGGCGTTCGTCATCGCGACCGTGCCGCCGGCCGCGACGGCACCGAGCGCGAGCCCGGCACCACCCCAGCCGATCAGCGCGCGCCGGGACGGAGTGGCGGCTTCTGCGGAGTTGTCCGTCATGAGTGTCCCTACTTCACGACGACGGCGGCGGCGAGCTTGGACAGCGGCTCCGCGAGCGCGTTGACCGCGTCCGACAGCTCCTTCTGCTGCGCCTCGGTGACCTTGTCGTACGAGACGAAGTCGTAGGACGCCTTGTCCGCGCGGTACTTGTCGAGCAGCGTGTTCAGCGCGGCGAACTGCTTGTCCAGCTCGGTGATCAGCGCCGCGTCGTTCTCCTGGGCCACCGGCTTCAGCAACGCGTACGACTTCTCCGCGCCCTCGACGTTCGCCTTGAAGTCGACGAGGTCGGTGTGCGAGTAGCGCTCCTCCTCGCCGGTGACCTTGCCGGTGGCGACCTCGTCGAGGAGTTCCTTGGCGCCGTTGGCCATGGAGGTCGGGGTGATGTCGGCCTTGCCGACCCGCTTCTGCCAGTCCTTCAGGTCGGTGATCAGCTGGTCGGCGAGGGTCTTCTCCGTGGCGCCGATCTTCTTGTCCTCCCAGAGGGCCTTCTCCAGGCGGTGCCAGCCGGTGAACTCCTGGCCGTCCTCCAGGCCGTCCGCGCGGACGTCGACCTTCGGGTCGATGTCACCGAAGGACTCGGCGACCGGCTCGGTGCGCTCCCAGCCGATGCGGGAGGGCGCGTAGGCCTTCTTCGCGGCTTCCAGGTCGCCGTCCTTGACCGCCTTGGCGAAGGTCTCGGCGAGCGGCAGCGTCTCGTCGGCCTGCGCCTGGACGTACGCGCGGTAGGAGGCGACGGCCTTGTCGAGACGCGGGTCGCGCTTGGCGACCGTGCCGCCGGTGGCCTTGACGTCCTGGCGTATGCCGTCGCCCACCATGCCGGGCTTGCAGGCGATCTGGTAGTCGCCGGCCTTCACCTCGGCGGTGACCCGCTGCTTGGTGCCGGGGCCGATGTTCTCGCGCTCGGTGACGATCCGGTCGTCCGGGAAGAGGATGTAGACCTCGGTGACCTTGGAGCCCTTGTTCTCGATGGCGAGTTCGACGTGCCCGGCCGGGAACTCGTTGGTGGAGACCTCGCACTTGTCGTCCGTCGCCGTCACGTTGACGACCCGGTCGTCGGTCCCGGAGCCGCCCTTCTCGGTGCAGCCCGTGACGGCGGTCAGCGCCGCCGCGGTGGCGACAGCGGTGAGAGCGGAGAATCTGACGGCTCGCATGAAGGGCTCCAGGGAATGGCCGAAAAAGACGCGTGACGAGCCTCACATAAGGTGAGGCTCGCCTAACGTACCGAAGCTTTTCCGGTGCGATACCCGTCCATGCGGTGATTCAGCTCTCATAGACGCTGTATGAGCACGCCCCGGTCACGGCGACCCAAAATGGACCCCACGGGAGGGTCAAGTACCGGTCAAGCATCCCGGCGCGGACTCACCAGGATCTGGCCCGTGCGCGGATGCGGGAGCACCTCGACCGGCTGGTCGTAGACCTCCGTCAGCAGCCGGTCGGAGAACACCTCGGCCGGCGCGCCCTCGGCGGCCACCCGACCGTCGTGCAGGACCGCGACCCGGTGCGCGTAGGCCGCCGCGAGCCCCAGGTCGTGCAGCACGACCACCACCGCGTCCCCGGCCCGCGCCCGCTCCCGGCACACCCGCAGCACCAGTTCCTGGTGCTTGAGGTCGAGGGCCGCGGTCGGCTCGTCGAGCAGCAGCAGGGGAGCGCGCTGGGCCAGCACCCGGGCGAGCGCGACCCGGGCCCGCTCGCCGCCGCTGAGCGCGGAGAACGGCCGTACGGCGAAGGCGGTCACCTCGGTCGCGGCCATCGCCTCGGCCACGGCCGCGTCGTCGTCCTCCATGCCGAGCGCGGCCCAGGGCGCGCGGCCCATCCGGACGACCTCCTCGACCTTGAAGGGGAAGGACAGCGTGGCGGACTGGGGGAGGACCGCCCGGCGCAGGGCCAGTTCGGGCGCGGACCACTGCGACGCCGGGCGGCCGTGGATGCGTACGACGCCTGCGGTGGGCGCCAGATCCGCGGACAGCGCGCCCAACAGGGTCGACTTTCCCGCCCCGTTGGGGCCGACCAGGGCGAGCACCTCGCCCGCGCGGACGGTGACGGACACTCCGTCGAGGACGTCCCGGGAGCCGAGGCGGACATGGAGATCCGCGGCCTCGGCGAGGACGTCTCCGGGCGAGGCGGGCGTGGGAAGCGCGGGGCGGGGGCGGAGGAGTCTCATGGGACGGGTCCTTAAGGGATATCGCCGGTGGAGGTGACGTACCTGGGGGCGCGGGGCTGTTTCGATGTGCGGCTCCGCCGCGTGGGCGCGACCAGCCCCCACGCACCCGCAGACGACACACGACCTCTAGGCCCATCCCCCCTGCCTGCGCCGAGTCCTCCGCAGCAGCCAGAAGAAGAACGGACTGCCCAGCAGGGCGGTCAGGACACCGAGCGGCAGCTCGGCGGGAGCGGCGATCGTACGGGCCGCGAGGTCGGCGGCGAGCAGCACCACCGCGCCGAGCAGGGCACTGCCCGGGATCAGGAACCGGTGCCCGGGCCCGGCCGACATCCGCAGCAGGTGCGGCACCACGAGGCCGACGAAGCTGATGATCCCCGCGACGCTCACGGCCGCCGCGGTCAGCAGCGCGATGACGACGATGAGTGCGATCCGCATCCGCTCCACGTCCACGCCCAGATGCCGGGCCGGCCGCTCACCGAGCGCCAGCAGGTCGAGCCGGCGGCTGTACAGCGGCGCGACCACCAGCCCGACCACCGCGCACGGCAGGACCGCGAGCACCTCGGCCAGGTCGCCTGCGCGAGCGAGCCGAGCTGCCAGAAGGTGATCTGCTGGATGGCCGCGGCGTCCGCGAAGAACAGGAACAGCCCGATCACCGCGCCCGCGAACGCGTTCAGCGCGATCCCGGTGAGGATCAGCGTCACCACCTCCGTACGGCCGCCCTCGCGCGACATCGCGTACACGAGCAGCACCGTGGCGAGTCCGGCGACGAAGGCGCAGACGGACACCGTCCACGTACCGAAGAAGTTGAGGCCGAGGGCGATCGCGGCGACCGCACCCACCGCGGCGCCCGAGGAGATCCCGATGACGCCCGGCTCGGCGAGCGGATTGCCGAACACGCCCTGCATCAGCGCGCCCGCGCAGCCCAGCGAGGCGCCGATGAGCAGTGCGAGCACGATCCGCGGGAAGCGGACGTTCCACAGCACCGACTCCGCGACCCGGTCCAACTCCGTACCGCCGAGACCGACTCGGTGCTGCACGGAGGCGAGCACGTCCCCGACGGGCACCGGATAGGCGCCGATCCCGGCCGCGACCGGCACGAGGACGAGGAGGGCGGCGGCCAGTCCCATGGTCAGCAGCCAGGCGGTGGTGTGCCGTCCCGGTGCCGGCGTCTCGGTGGGCGCATCGCCAACCACCTTGTCCAGTACGGTCATTGCCACTCTCCTGGAGGGTCGCCGTGTTCGTCGGGCTCCACGTGTGTCAAAGGGCGCCAAGGCAGCTTAGGTTAGCCTTGCCTCGCCCGTGTCGCCCCACCACTCAAGGCACAATGCCCGCGTGACTGACTACGACGTGCTCCGTGTCTTCTGCGGAGCGAACGGCGGATACGGCAACGAGCTCGGTGTCGTCCGCGAGGGCTCCGTGCTGCCGGACCCGGAGGAACGGCAGGCGTTCGCCGCGAAACTGCGCTTCAGCGAGACCGTGTTCGTGGACGACCCCGAGCGTGGTGTCATCGACATCTACACGCCCACCCTGCGCCTGCCCTTCGCCGGCCACCCCTGCGTCGGCACGGCCTGGCTGCTCGACGTACCCGAACTGGTCACGCAGGCCGGGACGGTGGGCGCCCGCCTGGACGGCGAGTTCAGCTGGATCGAGGCGCTCGCGGAGTGGGTCCCGCCACGCACGCTGCGCCAGTACGCCACGCCTGCGGAGGTCGAGGACCTGCCGGTCCCGCCGAAGGGGGAGTGGATCTATGCCTGGGCCTGGGAGGACGAGGCGGCCGGCCGCGTCCGCGCCCGCGCCTTCCCCGGCCGCGACGACGGCATCGACGAGGACGAGGCCACGGGCGCGGCGGCGCTGCTGCTGACGGACCGGCTGGGCCGCGCCCTGAACATCACGCAGGGCGCGGGCTCGCAGATTCTGACGGCTCCGCAGCCCGGGGGCTGGGTGGAGGTCGGAGGGCGGGTCTTCCTGGAGCGCTGACCGTCAGGCGCTCAGCTGGAACTCGTCCCCGAGTGCCCTGAGAACGTCGATGTTCAGGGCGAACGCCTTCCTGCACTCCGCGACGATCCGCTGCTTCTCGAGGTCGTCCGCGCGCACGGTGTCCAGCAGTTCGCGGTACCCCCGCTTGAACGCGGCCGGGTTCGGGATCTCCTCGAAGACGTAGAAGCGGACGCCGTCGCCCTTCTTTGCGAAGCCCCAGGTCTTCTCCGCCGTGTCGCGGAGGACCTGGCCGCCGGAGAGGTCGCCGAGGTAGCGCGTGTAGTGGTGGGCGACATAACCGGCCGGCCACCGCTCGGCGCACTCGCGCACCCGCTCCACGTACCCCCGGGTGGCCGGCAGCGCGGTCAGGCGCGCACGCCAGTCCGGACCCCGCAGATGCGTCAGGTCGCGCTCCAGCGCGCTCATCCGGAACAGCTCCGGCCGGATGAAGGGTCCGGCCACCGGGTCGGAGGCCAGGCGCTCGGCACCGGTCTCCAGTGCCTCGTACACGAACCAGAGCTGCTCGGTGTAGCGCGCGTACGCGTCGACCTCGAGCCTGCCGCCGGTCAGGTCGCTCATGAACGTCGAGGCGTTCGCCTCCATGTGCTGCTCGTGGGAGGCGGTACGGAGGAGTGCCGAGAAGGAGTCCATGAGCCCAATTTCTTTGGTTAGGCTTGCCTAAGTCAATGCTTTTTCCGACTCTCTGTCGGTAAAAACCTACCCGGAAATCCACGCCGCGCCCACACATGCGAGGAGCCCGCCCTCCGAAGAGAGCGGGCTCGGTCCGAAGTCGAACGACAGGGCTACGGCAGCGTGAGGATCTCCGCTCCCGTCCCCGTCACCACCAGCGTGTGCTCGAACTGGGCCGTCCGCTTCCGGTCCTTCGTCACGACCGTCCAGCCGTCGTCCCACATGTCGTACTCGTGGGTCCCCAGCGTCAGCATCGGCTCGATCGTGAACGTCATCCCGGGCTGGATCACGGTCGTCGCGTGCGGGCTGTCGTAGTGCGGGATGATCAGCCCGGAGTGGAACGACGAGTTGATCCCGTGGCCGGTGAAGTCCCGCACCACCCCGTACCCGAACCTCTTCGCGTACGACTCGATGACCCGCCCGATGATGTTGATCTGCCGGCCCGGCCGGACCGCCTTGATCGCGCGGTCGAGGGACTCCCGGGTCCGCTCCACCAGCAGCCGCGACTCCTCGTCGACGTCCCCGACCAGGTAGGTGGCGTTGTTGTCGCCGTGCACCCCGCCGATGTACGCCGTCACGTCCAGGTTGACGATGTCGCCGTCCTTGAGGACCGTCGAGTCCGGGATGCCGTGGCAGATGACCTCGTTGACGGACGTGCACAGGGACTTGGGGAAGCCGCGGTAGCCCAGCGTCGACGGGTAGGCGCCGTGGTCGCACATGTAGTCGTGCGCCACCTTGTCCAGCTCGTCGGTGCTGACACCCGGCGCGATCAGCTTCGCGGCCTCCGCCATCGCCCGAGCGGCGATCCGGCCGGCGACCCGCATCGCCTCGATCGTCTCGGGAGTCTGCACCTCCGGCCCGGTGTACGGCGTCGGCGCGGGCTTGCCGACGTACTCGGGGCGCCGGATGTTTCCGGGCACGGAACGGATGGGGGACAGCTCCCCTGGGACGAGCAGCGACTGGCCAGACATGCCGAAGAGTCTATCCAGCGGCGATGGGGGAACATGTCGGTGGCGAGAGGAGCTGGTCATGGCCCTGTTCAAGAAGCGGACGGTCGGCAAACCGGGCGAGTGGTACTACTGCCTGCAGCACAAGAAGGTCGAGGAGGGGCCGGAGTGCCCCGCCAAGGACCGGTTCGGCCCGTACGCCACCCGCAAGGAGGCCGAACACGCGATGGCGACGGCCCGCGAGCGCAACCTCGAGTGGGAGAACGACCCGAAGTGGCACGACGCCCCGGCGGCGGGCCGGGACGACGACTGACCGATCACGCTTCGACGGGTGCGGCTGCCGCGCGCTGTTCGCGCAGCCGCACCGCGTGCTCGTTCGTCCGCACGTCGTACGTCATCAGCTTCGGCAGGCACAGCGCCAGCAGCCCCACCGCGCCCACGCACAGCAGCCCGCCCGACCAGACCGACGTCCGCACCCCCAGCCAGGCCGCGAAACCACCGGACCGCATCTGACCCACCGTCGGTCCGACCGAGTACGACAGCAGCTCGATCCCGGCGAGCCGCCCGCGCAGCTCGTCGGGGATCGTCTGGTTCCACATGGCCCCGCGGAAGATGCCGCTGACCATGTCGGCGCAGCCGGCCAGGGTCAGGAACAGCAGCACCAGCCATACGTCGCCGACGAGCCCGGCCCCCGCGACGGCCAAACCCCACAGCGCGGCCGCCAGCACCACCATCCGCCCGTGCCGCCGGATCCGCGAGGTCCAGCCGCTGGTCAGACTCACCAGCATCGCTCCGGCCGGGACAGAGGCATACATCAGACCCAGCGACCACTCGGCGTCCAGTTCGTCCGCGAGGAACGGCAGCACGGCCAGCGGCATCGCCAGGAACATCGCGGCGAGATCGACGGCGTAGGTGCCGAGGAGCTCCTTGCGGTTCCAGGCGTACCGGGCGCCCTCGGCGATGGCCTTCAGTGACGGCTTCGCCGCCTCGTGGGAGGCGGGGGAGGCGGCGATACGGACCATCAGGGCCATGGAGACGACGAAGGTGACGAGGTCGGCGCCGTACGCCCAGCCGAGACCCGCGTAGGCGACCACCACACCCGCCAGCGCCGGGCCCGCGACCCCGCCGACCGTCCAGCGCAGGGCGTTCAGGGAGCCCGCCGCCGTCAGGTGCTCGTGGGCCACGATCCGCGGCCACAGCGAGTCGAGCGCGGGCCGCTGCACGGAGACGAGGGCGGAGGAGAGGGCGGCGACGACGTACAGCGGCCACAGGGCCGGGCCCGGCAGCAGGGCGTTCACCAGCAGCACCGCGCTGAGCAGCCCCTGCCCGGCCTCCGTCCACATGATCAGCTTCCGCTTGTCCCACGCGTCCGCGAGCGCCCCGCCGTACAGCCCGAACACCACCAGCGGCACCAGCTCCACGGCCCCGATGGCCCCCACCGCCGCGGCCGACCCGGTCAGCTCCTTCACCTGCACCGGCAGCGCGACGAAGGTGAGGAAACTCCCGAAGTTCGAGATCAGCCCCGAGTACCACAGCCGCCGGAAGTCACGGGAGGTCCGCCAGGGGGCGAGATCGGGGAGGAGGGCGCGAAGGCCGGAGGGCGGGGCGTCGGCGGGGGAGTGGGGCTTAGGGGGCTCGGCGGCGTCGTCCGTCATGAGGCGTCATGGTCGGGTGCGGGGTGATGCCGGGCAACTGCTTTTCACCCGGGCGCGGGTGGGTGGACGGGGAAGCTCACCAGCGGGCCGGGGGCGGTGCCGTCAGTTCGTCCGCCAGCCTGGACAGCCTGTCCCGGAAACGCCGGCGCCCCCGTGACGGAGACGGCAGCGCGTTCTCGCCGACCGCCGCGCTCACCAGGTGCTGCACGCTGTCCAGGTCCAGTTCCGCCCCGTCCGGCACGGTCAGCGACTCGTGGGCCATCGCCGTGAGTTCGGCCCCGCCGTCGCCCAGCGCCAGTACCGTCGCCCCGGCCCGCCGGGCGTCGTGCACCCGCTCCAGCAGCGGAGCACCCGGTCCCCGCGGCGAGACGACCAGCAGCGTCTCGCTGCGCCGCGCGGCGGCCAACCGCCCCGGCCCGACCGACAGATGCGCGGGGTCGGACGGGCGCGCGTCGTGCCGTACGAGGGTCGGGGCGAGCTCCGGCGTCCCCGACCACGCGGCCTCGTCCACCAGGTGGGCCGCGAGATGCCAGGGCTCGTACTCCGCCGTGCCGACGAGCAGCAGTCCGCCGCCGTACGACACCACGGACCCCCGCAGCGTCCCCGCGAACCGGCGCGTCGCCCCCAACCACTCGGTTCCGGCGAGCACTTCGCGCAGCAATGCGACCCGTACGGCATCCATGTGACCGCATCCTGCCTCAACCGGTGCCTCACAGGCAGCGGTTCGGCCCGAATTCGCCCAACTTGGGCAAGGGGCAGGGCGGCTGCCCGGCGGTGGGCACCCACGGTGGCCGGCCTCGCTCCCTCGTGAGCGTCGGCACGTACCCGTGACGCGGCTCACCCGGTCCCTCACCGTGGGCAAGGCGGACGTAAAGTCGGCCCATGACCTCTACCGACAGTGCACAGAAGGCCCCTGCCAAGGACCCCTGGGACCTGCCCGACGTCTCCGGGCTGGTCGTCGGCGTGCTCGGGGGCACCGGCCCGCAGGGCAAGGGCCTCGCCTACCGGCTGGCCAGGGCCGGGCAGAAGGTGATCATCGGCTCGCGCGCCGCGGACCGGGCCCAGGCCGCCGCCGAGGAGCTCGGGCACGGCGTCGAGGGTGCCGACAACGCCGAGACGGCCCGGCGCAGCGACATCGTGATCGTCGCCGTGCCGTGGGAGGGGCACGGCAAGACCCTGGAGTCGCTGCGCGAGGAACTGGCGGGCAAGCTCGTCGTGGACTGCGTCAACCCGCTCGGCTTCGACAAGAAGGGCGCGTACGCGCTGAAGCCGGAGGAGGGCAGCGCCGCCGAGCAGGCCGCCGCGCTGCTGCCGGACTCGCGGGTGACGGCTGCCTTCCACCACCTCTCGGCGGTCCTCCTCCAGGACCCGGCGGTCGAGGAGATCGACACCGACGTGATGGTCCTCGGCGAGGTACGCGAGGACGTGGAGATCGTCCAGGCACTGGCCGGCCGCATCCCCGGCATGCGCGGCATCTTCTCCGGGCGCCTGCGCAACGCCCACCAGGTCGAGTCGCTGGTCGCCAATCTGATCTCCGTGAACCGCCGCTACAAGGCGCACGCGGGACTCCGTATCACCGACGTGTGAGCGGATGAGCGCATGGGGGACACTGTTCGGCGAAGCAGTTGCAGCAAGCAGCAGTACAGCAAGCAGTGCAGTGTCCCCCGACAGGAGAATCACCCCATGCCCCGCCTCGCCCTCTACGCCCTCGTCGTCTGCCTCCTCGCCGTGGCCGCGGCGGTCGTCTCCTTCGTCCAGGGCGACTTCCTGGGGATCGTCTGGGTGCTGCTCGCGGGGCTGTCGTCCAACATGTGCTGGTACTACGTGAAGCGCGAGAAGGTGCGCAAGTCCGTCACTGGCTGACCTGGCAGAACTCGTTCGTGCCCTGCCAGAAGCGGTACAGCTCCTGACCGCAGTACGTCTCGAACTCATGGATCCCGAGGCTCTTCAGGATCGAGTCGACCACGTCGAAGAACACGCCGTTGACCGCCGGCAGCCACAGCAGAGCGAACACGAACAGCAGGCCGAAGGGCGCGAAGGGCTCCACCTGGCGCTTGAGGTTGTACGACAGCCAGGGTTCGATGACGCCGTAGCCGTCCAGGCCCGGGACCGGCAGGAAGTTCAGGATCGCGGCGGTGACCTGGAGCAGGGCGAGGAAGGCGAGGGCCAGGCGGAAGTCGGCCGGCACGCCGTCCAGGGCGTCCAGCCAGAACGGGGCCGTGCAGACGATCGCGAACAGGACGTTCGTCAGCGGACCGGCCGCCGAGATCAGACTGTGCCGCCAGCGCCCCTGGATCCGGCCGCGCTCGATGAACACGGCACCGCCGGGCAGACCGATCCCGCCCATGATCACGAAGATCACGGGGAGCACGATGCTCAGCAGGGCGTGCGTGTACTTCAGCGGGTTCAGCGTGAGATAGCCCTTCGCGCCGACCGAGATGTCGCCGCTGTGCAGGGCGGTGCGCGCGTGCGCGTACTCGTGCAGGCACAGGGAGACGATCCACGCGGCCGTCACGAACAGGAACACCGAGAACCCGGGCTGCTCGGCGAACCCGGTCCAGGTGGCCCAGCCGGTCACCGCCGTCACGGCGAGGATCCCGAGGAAGACGGGACTGATCCGCCGTTCACTGTGGCGGGTGGTGGCGGTGGTCATGGGGCTCCCTGGACTCTCGTGCACGCGGTGGGACTGCCCGACGGTACCGGGCGCACGGGGAAAACGTCTCGCGGTCCCCCAGGGGTTCCATGGAGGGTGGGGCTCATGGGGCTTTGGCACGTGTTCTACGGGGGTCGGCAGCCGGACCGCGCGGAACCCGCCGACCCCCTGGCCCGCTTTAAGCGACGCCTCGTCCCCATCCCCGGCGCCGCGCGCCGCACCGCACCGCCGGAACCCCGTGACCGGCCCCGACGCCACCGGAGACAATGGACCCCGTGCGCTACCGCATCCTCGGCACCACCCAGGCCCTCCGCCCAGACGGCACGCCCGTCCCCGTAGGCGGGGCGCGGCTGCGTGCGCTGCTGACCGTGCTGGCGCTGCGGGCCGGCCGGACCGTGCCCGCGGGGCTTCTGGTCGAGGAGGTGTGGGGGGACGGCGACCCGCCCGCCGACGCGACGGGCGCGCTGCAGGCGCTGGTCGGGCGGCTGCGGCGGGCGCTCGGTGCGGACGCGATCGCCTCGGTGGACGGCGGCTACCGCCTCACCGCCGCGCCCGACGACGTCGACCTGCACCGTTTCGAGCGGCTGGCCGACGAGGGCACCCGTGCGCTGGCCGACGGCGACCCCGCGAAGGCGGCCGTCGTCCTCGACGACGCCCTCACCCTGTGGCGCGGCCCCGCCCTCGCCGACCTGCCCGACCGCACCGCCGAGGCGGCCCGTCGGCAGACCCGCCGCCTCGACGTCCTGCGCGCCCGCCACACCGCCGCCCTCGCCCTCGGCCACGCCGAACAGTCCCTGCCCGAACTCACCGCCCTGTGCGACACCCACCCCCTGGACGAACCCCTCCAGGCACTGCGCCTGCGCGCCCTGCGCGACGCCGGCCGCACGGCGGAGGCACTGGCCGCCTACGAGGCCGTACGACAGCTGCTGGCGGAGCGGCTCGGGGCGGACCCGGGCCCGGAACTGAGGGCGCTGTACGGGGAGTTGCTGCGGCCGGACGGCTCCGGCGCGCCTGCGCGTGGGCGTTCGCCGGGCTACGGCGTGCGGGCGGCCGGGCCGTCCCGCGCGGCTGACGGGGGCGACGGGGGCGACGGGGGCGACCCGTCCGTCCCGCCGTCCGGCACCGCCGACGGGCGCGTGCACGGGTCGCTGCCGGGCACAGCCGACGAGGGCGCGTACGGTACGCCGTCCGGCGCCGGGGGCGGCCCGCAGGGCTTGTCCGGACTTGGGGCGGCAGCCCACACCCCCGGCTCCCACACCCCCGGCTCCCACACCCCCGGCTCCCGCACCCCCGGCGGACCCCTGCCCGCCCCCGTACCCCCGCCCCCGGGCAACCTCCGCGCCCGCCTCACCTCCTTCGTCGGCCGGGAGGCCGACATCGATGCCATCCGGGAGGATCTCGCCGCCGCCCGGCTCGTCACCCTGCTCGGGCCCGGTGGGGCCGGGAAGACGCGGCTCTCGCAGGAGGCCGCGGAGGCGGTGGGAGAGTCGGCGCGGGACGGGGTGTGGCTGGCCGAGCTCGCGCCCGTGGACGACCCGGAGGCCGTACCGGAGGCCGTGCTGACCGCCGTGGGGGCGCGGGAGACCGTGCTGTACGGCGCGGGGGCGGAGGCCATGCGGGCCGGGGGCGAGCGGCACGACGATCCCGTCGAGCGGCTCTCCGAACACTGCGGCAGGCGCCGGATGCTGCTGATCCTCGACAACTGCGAGCACGTCGTGGAGGCCGCCGCCCGGCTGGTGGAGGAGTTGCTGGAGCGCTGTCCGGGGCTTACGGTGCTGGCCACGAGCCGCGAACCACTCGGCGTACCGGGGGAGTTGCTGCGGCCCGTGGAGCCGTTGCCGGAGCCCGTCGCGCTGAGGCTGCTCGCCGAGCGCGGGGCCGCGGCCCGGCCCGGCTTCCGGATCGAGGACGACCCCGCCTCCTGTGCCGAGATCTGCCGGCGGCTGGACGGTCTGCCGCTGGCCATCGAGCTGGCCGCCGCCCGGCTGCGTCTGCTGACCCCGCGTCAGATCGCCGACCGGCTCGACGACCGCTTCCGGCTGCTCACCTCCGGCAGCCGTACGGTCCTGCCCCGCCAGCAGACACTCAGGGCGGTCGTCGACTGGTCCTGGGAACTGCTCGACGAGGGCGAACGGGACGTACTGCGACGGCTGTCCGTCTTCGCCGGCGGCTGCGACCTCGCCGCCGCCGAGGCCGTGTGCGGACCCGCCGCCTTCGACGCGCTCGGCTCGCTCGTCGACAAGTCCCTTGTCGTGGCCGCCCCTTCGGGCGACGAGGGGATGCGCTACCGGCTCCTGGAGACCGTCGCCGAGTACGCGGGCGAACGGCTCGACGAGGCCGGCGCCCGCCAGGAGGCCGAACGCGCGCATCTGACGTACTACCGCGAACTCGCCCGCACCACCGACCCGTTGCTTCGGGGCGCCGGCCAACGCGCGGCCATCGACCGGCTGGAGCGCGAGGGCGAGAACATCCGCGTCGCCCTGACGCACGCCGTCGCGGCGGGCGACGAGCAGGAGGCGCTGTGTCTGGTCCTGTCCATGTGCTGGTACTGGCAGATGCGCGACCTGCGCCTGGCCGCCCGCAACTGGTCGCGCGACGTGCAGGCCCTCGGCCCCGACCCGTTCGCGGCGCCCGTCCGCCCCGCCGAGCCGCTGTGGGAGCTCTGCACGCAGGTGCCGCTCCCGTGGACCGGTGAGGTCCTCCAGGAGGCCCGGCGCGGTGTCCACCTCGTCCATCTCGCCTGCATGGACATGGAGATGGACGCCTGGCAGACCCCGCAGGCGCAGGAGAAGCTGCGGGTGATCGCCCGGACCTACCGGCCCGGCATGCCGCAGACCTGCCGCAACCCCGGTTCCCTCTGGTTCTTCGCCGTCATGCTCACCGGCGACATGGACCGGGTGCGCGAGGTGATCGACGCCAATGTCCGTACCTGCCGCGACGCGCCGGGCTACGAGTGGGAGCTCGCCGCCAGTCTGCACATGCGGGCCAACCTGCTCGCCAACCGCACCGACTGGGCGGGCGACGCGACCCGCGACGCCGACGAGGCGCTGGAGATCTACCGGCGCCTGGGCGACCTCTGGGGCATCGCCGAGGCGCTCTCCGCGCGCGGCGAGGCCCGGGAACGCAGCGGCGAGTACCGGCTTGCCGCCGCCGACTTCGAGGCGGCGATCGCGAAGGCGGAGCGGCTCGGCGCCCGCGCCCAGAAGGGGGTGCTCTCCGCCCGACTGGGCAGCGCGCTGATCGAGGCCGGCGAGGCCGAGCGCGGGGAACGCCTGCTGCGCGAGGTGATCGACAGCAACGAGGGCTCGGGCAACGAGGCGATGCCCGCCGCCCGGCTCTTCCTTGCCGGCCGGCTCGGGATGACCGACCGGATCCCCGAGGCGCGCGAACAACTCCGGCTGCTGCGCGAGGAGTTCAAGCTCGCCCTGTTCGTGATCTTCGATGCCTACATCCTCGGGGCGGAGGCCTGGCTGGACGCCCTGGACGACCGGCACGAGGACGCTCTGACCAAGGTCCGGCGGGCGCTGCAACAGGCCGACGACCCGCTGGCCATCGCCATCGCGCCGTCGATGCGCTCCTCCTACCTGGTCACCGCCGCGACAGCCCTCGCCGGTCTCGACGGCGGACACCGCGCCCGTGACGCCGCCCGCTGCATGGGCGCCGCCGAGACCCTGCTGCCGCCCCGCCACGTCATGCCGGCCATGGAGCGCGAGATCCGCGACCGGGCCGAGCGGCGGACCCGCGCCGTGCTCGACGACCAGACGTACGAGGCGGCGTACGCCGAGGGCGGCGGCCTCTCCTTCGCGGAGGCCGCCGCCCTGGTCTGACGCGCACCCGTCGTGCTGCGGGCGCCCGGTCAGGCCTTGGTCCGGAACTTGTGGATGGCGACCGGCGCCATCACCGCCGTGATGGCCGCCGACCAGGCGAGGGTCAGCCACACGTCGTGCGCGGCCGGACCGCCCACCATCAGCCCGCGCGCGGCGTCCGCGAGCGCGGACAGCGGGTTGTAGTCGGTGAAGTTCTGCAGCCAGCCCGGCATCGACTGGGTCGGCGCGAAGATCGACGAGCCGAACTGCAGCGGCATCAGCACCAGGAAGCCCATGGCCTGCACGGACTGCGCGTTCTTCATCACCACGCCGAGCGTGAGGAACACCCACATCAGGGCCGAGCCGAAGACGGCGGACAGCCCCACGGCGGCGAGCAGACCGGTCCAGTTGGTGATGTCGAAGCCCACCAGCACGCCGACGATCATCAGGACCACGGTCGCGAACAGCATCCGCAGCAGTTCCACCGCGATCTTGGCGAACAGCACCGAGCCGCGCCCGATCGGCAGGGACCGGAAGCGGTCCATGACACCGGTGTTGAAGTCCTGGTTGAAGCCGGTGCCGACCCCCTGGGCCATGTTCATGCCCATCATGGCCATCAGACCCGGCACGACGTACTGCACGTACGCCTCCTGCCCGCCGCCGAGCGACTGCCCGATGGAGCCGCCGAAGACGTACACGAACAGCAGCGTGAAGATGACCGGGAACAGGATGGCGTCGAACATCGACTCCGGGTCCTGGCGGATCCACAGCAGGTTGCGGCGGACCAGCGCACCGGTGTGGCGCAGATGGCCGCGCAGCGGGATCCGGGCCTCCGCCCTGAGGTCGGTCGGGGCGAGTGCGGTGGCGCTCATACGGCGACCTCCTGGCGGTCGTCGGCGGGCGTGGCGTCCTGCGGGGCACTGGCGCGGTGGCCGGTGAGGGACAGGAACACCTCGTCCAGGCTGGGCAGTTCGGTGGTGATGGAGGAGAGCGTGATGCCGCGCGCGGTGACCGCGCCGACCACGGCGGTCAGCTGCTCGTCGCTGAGGATCGGGACCAGCGCGGCACCGCGTTCGGTGTCCACGGTGGTGGACGCGAGGCCGGTGATGCCCAGCTCGTCGAGATGGGCGGCCAGGGGGCGCAGCTGCAGCGGGTCGAGCGGGCGGATGCGCAGGGTGCGGCCGCCGACCTTCGCCTTCAGCTCCTCGATCGCGCCGTTCGCGATCACCTTGCCGCGGTCGACGACCGTCAGCTCCGAGGCGAGCTGCTCGGCCTCCTCCATGTACTGGGTGGTGAGCAGGACGGTGACGCCGTCGCCGACCATCCGCTTCACCTCGTCCCACACCTCGTTGCGGGTACGCGGGTCCAGACCGGTCGTCGGTTCGTCCAGGTAGAGCACGGCCGGGTGTCCGATCAGCGACGCGGCGAGGTCGAGGCGCCGCCGCATGCCGCCCGAGTACGTCGCCGCCGGACGCCTGGCCGCCTCGGTGAGCGAGAACCGCTCCAGCAGTTCGTCGGCCCGCGCGCGGGCGTCCTTGCGGGGCAGGTCGAGGAGCCTGCCGATCATGTAGAGGTTCTCCCAGCCGGGGAGCTTCTCGTCCACGGAGGCGTACTGTCCGGTCAGTCCGATCACCCGGCGCAGCTGCCGGGGCTGCCGGACGACGTCGTAGCCGACGACGGTCGCCTGTCCGGCGTCGGGCTGGATCAGGGTGGACAGGATCCGTACGAGCGTGGTCTTCCCGGCCCCGTTCGGCCCGAGCACCCCCATCACGGTGCCCTCCCGCACATCCAGGTCGACCCCGTCCAGCGCCTTGGTCTGGCCGTAGTGCTTGACCAGCCCCCGCACGGTCACGGCGCTGCCGGCGCCACTGGGGTTCTTGTCGATTCGCGTCATGGGGACGACCTTGTCAGTCCCCACCGACAAACGACCGACAGTCCGCCGACAGCCACCTGCAGGGCACCGACGGCTGGGTCTGTTGGTGCACCTCTCGGCCGACCGAGACGGGTGGTGGGTGGGCACAGGCCGGGGGTCCGGGGGCGGAGCCTCCAGGGACGGTCGGAGCCGAGAGCGGCAACAGCCCGCCGACGGGGGAAGATCGGCGGGCTGCAGTGGTGCCGCAGTGGCTCAGTGGACGCTGTGCTCCTCGAGCGGGAACGCCCCGCCGACCACGTCCTCCGCGAACGCCTTCGCCGCGTTCCCCATCACCTCACGCAGATTCGCGTACTGCTTCACGAACTTCGGCATCCGCCCCCCGGTCAGCCCGAGCATGTCCGTCCACACCAGCACCTGCGCGTCCGTCTGAGGACCGGCGCCGATCCCGACGGTCGGAATGTGCAGCACCCGCGTCACCTCGGCCGCCAGCTCCGCCGGAACCAGCTCCAGGACCACCGCGAACGCGCCCGCGTCCTGCACCGCCTTCGCGTCCCGCAGCAGTTGCTGGGCCGCCTCCTCGCCGCGCCCCTGGACGCGGTAGCCCATGGCGTTCACGGACTGCGGGGTCAGCCCGATGTGGGCCATCACGGGGATCCCGGACTCCACCAGCAGTTCGATCTGCCGGTGCGATCGCTCGCCGCCCTCCAGCTTGACGGCCCCGACCCCGGCCTCCTTGACCAGCCGGGTCGCCGAGCGCAGCGCCTGCACCGGACCCTCCTGGTAGGAGCCGAAGGGCAGGTCGCCGACGATCAGGGCGCGCTGGGTGCCCCGGACGACGGCCGCGGAGAGCATGGTCATCTCGTCGAGGGTGACGGGCACGGTGGACTCGTACCCGAGGTGACAGTTGCCCGCCGAGTCCCCGACGAGCATGACCGGGATGCCGGCCTCGTCGAAGACGGACGCGGTCATCGCGTCGTACGCGGTGAGCATGGGCCACTTCTCGCCGCGCTCCTTGGCGGCGGCGATGTCGCGGACGGTGATACGGCGCGTGCCCTTGCCCCCGTACAGCGCCTTGCTGCCGTCGGAGGGTTTCTGCTGCGCAGGCTGGGCAGCCGAAAGCTGCGTCATTGCAACGGCTCCTTCAGTCATCTCGAGGCGCCCTTACGGCGTCCCCGGATCCCCTCCATGGTGGCACCTCGTGCCAGGGAGGGCTAGGGGAGGGCCCGCGGAGGTCCGTGTGACGGTTCCGGCACGTAAGAGCTGGGTAAAATGTTTACGATACGAGACGGTGCCGTATCGAAATGGACGTACGCTCGAACGCATGACTACCGCAGTTCCTGACTCCCGGTCCCGAATACCGGAAGCGGTGCACCGGCGCCGCTGGCTGATCCTCGGCGTCCTGATGCTGAGCCTGTTGATCGTGGTGCTCGACAACTCGATCCTGAACGTCGCCATCAAGACGATCTCGACACCCGCCCCCACCGGCCTGGGCGCCACCCAGGGCGAGCTGGAGTGGGCGATCAACGCGTACACCCTGGTCTTCGCCGGCCTGCTGTTCAGCGCCGGCCTGCTCGGCGACCGGCTCGGCCGCAAGAAGGTCCTGATGGGCGGGCTCGTCGTGTTCGGCATCGGCTCCGCCCTCGCCGCCTCCTCCGGCTCACCGGGCGAGCTGATCACCTTCCGCGCGCTGATGGGCCTCGGCGCCGCCTTCGTGATGCCGGCCACCCTCGCCGTCCTGATGAACGTCTTCGAGCGCGAGGAGCAGCCGAAGGCCATCGGGATCTGGGCCGGTGGCGTCGGTCTGGCCATCGCCATCGGGCCGATCACCGGCGGTGTGCTGCTCGACCACTTCTGGTGGGGCTCGGTCTTCCTCATCAACGTGCCGATCGTCGTCATCGCCCTCGCGCTGATGCTGTGGCTGGTGCCCGACTCCCGCGACCCGAACCCCGGCCGGCTCGACCCCGTCGGCGTCGTGCTGTCCGTCGTCGGCCTCGTCCTGCTCGTCTACGGCATCATCAAGGGCGGCCAGATCGCCGACTTCACCGACCCGACGGTCCTGGCGACCATCGCCGCCGGTGTCCTGGTCCTCGTCGCCTTCGTCGTGTTCGAGAAGCGCAGCAGCCACCCGTCCATCGACGTCACCTATTTCCGCGACAAGGTCTTCTCGGCCGCGATCGCCGCCATCGCGCTGGTCTTCTTCGCGCTGATGGGCGTGACCTTCTTCTCGGTCTTCTACACCCAGAGCGTGCGCGGCTACTCCCCGCTGCAGACCGGTCTGCTGATGCTGCCGCTGGCCGCCGCCCAGATGATCTTCGCGCCGCGCGCCCGGCTGCTCGTCGACCGCTTCGGCTACAAGGCCACCACCACGGCCGGCATGCTGATCATCGCCGCGATGCTGGCCGCGTTCGCCACGCTGGAGGCGGACACCCCGATCTGGATCCTCGAGGTGATCTTCTTCCTCATGGGCACCGGCATGGCCCACATCATGACGCCGGTCAGCGTCGTCATCATGCAGGCCCTGCCCCGCGAGAAGGCCGGCTCCGCCTCCGCGCTCAGCAACACCTTCCGCCAGGTCGGCGGCGCGCTGGGCATCGCCGTACTCGGCTCGGTGCTCTCCACGGCGTACCGCGGCGGCATCGAGGACAAGCTCGGCGCGCTGCCCGCCGGCCTGCGCCACACCGCGGGGGAGTCCATCGAGTCGACCCTGGGTGCCGCCGCGAAGCTCGGCCCCAGGGGCGAGGCACTCGTCGGCTCCGCCAACGACGCGTTCCTGCACGCCATGCACGTCACGGCGCTGTGGGGAGCGGGCGTGGCGGTCTTCGGCGCGGTCGTCGTCGCCCTGTACCTGCCGGGGAAGGTGCCGACACCTCAGCGGGACAAGGGCAAGGCGGAGCAGGAGTTGGCGGAGGCGGAGTAGCGGCCGTATCCGGGGGAGAATCACCCCAGGCCACAGAAGGGACCAGCGAACGTGAGCAGCCTCGCCGACAGCCGACCCGCGCAGGACGGCCCCGCACGGGGGCGTCCCCGCAGCGAGGCCGTGGAGCGCGCCATCGTCGAGGCGGTGATGAAGCTCCTGGAGGACGGCGTTCCGCTCGCCGAGCTGTCCATCGAGCGCATCGCCCGTACCGCGGGCGTCGGCAAGGCCACCATCTACCGCCGCTGGAGCGGCAAGGAGGAACTCTTCGTCGACGTCGTACGCACGGCGGAGCCGGCGGACCCGGAACTCCCCGGCACGTCGATCCGCGACGACCTCGTGGCCCTCCTCGAACAACTGCGCCAACGTGGGCTGATGACCCGCTCGTCCGCGCTTCTGCACAGCGTCTACGCCCAGATGAAGAGCAGCCCGAAGGTCTGGGCCGCCTACCACGCGACCGTCATCGCACCTCGCCGCCGGATCCAGCTCGACGTCCTGCGTCGCGGACAGGAGAACGGCGAGCTGCGCGGGGACATCGACGTCGAGCTGATGAACGACATGTTCGCGGGCCCCATGCTCGTGCGCACCGTCATGCGCCCGGACGCCGATCTCCCCGCGGGCCTGTCCGAACAGATCGTCGACATGGTGCTGGAAGGGCTACGGCCCGTCAGTTCACCACCCGTCAGTTCGCCCTCCGCGTAGGGCTGTCCCGCCCGTGTGCGCGTTTCGTCACAGAGGGCGCTTTCCCCCGGCGTGACCGGAACTCGCGGCGCCGACTTGTACGTCCTCGTGCCCGTACGGCCGTCATGGGACGGCAGGAACAGCGGCGATCATCCCCTAGGGTCGTAGGACACGGGGGGCGAACGGTGTGCACGGCAGGCAGTGAGGCGACGGTATGGCGCAGCAGGCGTACATGACGGAGACGGACAACGGAGGCTCGGGACCCGAGCGCCGGGGAGCCCGATTCCGGCGCCTGACGGACCGCCTCCTGGCCGGCTGGCGCGGTGACAAGCGCATCTGGCGCCGCGGCCTCGTCGTCACGGCGCTCGCGGTGCTGATCGCCCTGATCATGTTGCTGCACGCGCAGATCCCCAACCGCTTCGGCAACCTCGGCAGCCTCATCGAGACCTTCCTGCCCTGGCTGGGTCTCGCCGTGCCAGTGCTGCTGGTTCTCGCCCTGGTACGGAAGTCCGCGACCGCCCTGGTCGCGGTGCTGCTCCTGTCGGCCGTCTGGTTCAACCTCTTCGGCAGCCTCCTCACCGACAAGGCCGCCACCGGCGGCGACCTCACCATGGCCACGCACAACGTCAACGCCGACAACCCCGACCCCGCCGGCACCGCCCGCGACGTCGCCGCGTCCGGCGCGGACGTGGTCGCCCTGGAGGAGCTGACGGAGACGGCGGTCCCGACGTACGAGAAGGCGCTGACGTCGACGTACAAGTACCACTCGGTGCAGGGCACCGTCGGTCTGTGGAGCAAGTACCCGCTCACCGGACTCAGGCCCGTGGACATCAAGCTGGGCTGGACGCGCGCCATGCGCGCCACGGTGACCACGCCCGCCGGGCAGGTCGCCGTGTACGTCGCCCATCTGCCGTCGGTGCGGGTGAAGGTGGAGGCCGGGTTCACGGCCCACCAGCGCGACAAGAGCGCCGACGCCCTCGGCGAGGCCATCGCCGACGAGAAGCTGACCAGGGTCGTACTGCTCGGTGACCTGAACGGCACCATGAACGACCGCTCGCTCAACGCCGTCACCTCCCAGATGCGTTCCACGCAGGGCGCGGCGGGCAGCGGCTTCGGGTTCAGCTGGCCGGCGTCGTTCCCGATGGCGCGGATCGACCAGATCATGGTGAAGGGCATCGAGCCGCTGAGCTCCTGGACGCTTCCGCGGACCGGGAGCGACCACCTTCCGGTGGCCGCGCGTGTGAACGTCGACACGTCATCCTGACGTCACCTGCCGGAATACCGGCCGAGGGAGTCTTTGTTCCGTACTTGAACATATGCTTCGTACGGAACTCCGCTCTCCCTCGAAAGGCAATGGTCTTTTCATGCCCCTGGCCCTGCTCGCCCTCGCCGTGGGCGCCTTCGGCATCGGTACGACCGAGTTCGTGATGATGGGCCTGCTGCCCGACGTCGCGGACGACCTGAACATCTCGCTCCCCGAGGCCGGCCATCTGGTCTCCGCGTACGCGCTGGGCGTGGTCGTCGGTGCCCCCTTGCTCGCCGCGGTCACCGCGCGCATGTCCCGCCGCACGGTCCTGATCGGCCTCATGGTCCTGTTCGTGGCCGGCAACGCGCTCTCCGCCTTCGCCCCCGACTACCACTGGCTCCTGGCGGCCCGCTTGCTCAGCGGCCTCCCGCACGGCGCCTTCTTCGGCGTGGGTGCCGTCGTCGCCACGACGATGGTGGCGCCGGAGCGCAAGGCCCGCTCGGTCTCCCTGATGTTCCTCGGCCTCACCGTCGCCAACATCGCGGGCGTGCCCGTCGCCACCCTCATGGGCCAGCAGCTGGGCTGGCGGGCGACCTTCCTCGGCGTCAGCACGATCGGCGTCGTGGCCATCGCGGCCCTGGCCAAGCTCATCGCCCACGACGACGCCCACGCCCCGCGCGTCGGCGTCCGCGGCGAACTCGCCGCGCTGCGCTCCCTCCCGGTCTGGCTCGCGCTCGGCACGACCGTCGCGGGCTTCGGCGCGCTGTTCGCCGCGTACAGCTACATCACGCCCATGCTCACCGACGCCGCCGGCTTCGCCGACTCCAGCGTGACGCTGCTGCTGGCGCTGTTCGGCGTCGGCGCGACCGCCGGCAACCTGCTGGGCGGACGCCTCGCCGACCACTCCCTGCGCGGCACGCTGTTCGGCGGACTGATCGCCCTGGTGGCCGTGTTGGCGCTGTTCCCGCTGCTCATGAGCGCGGAGTGGAGCGCGGGCCTTGCGGTCGTGCTGCTCGGCACGGCGGCGTTCGTGACCGGCTCGCCGTTGCAGCTGATGGTGATGGAGAAGGCCTCGGCCGCCCCGTCCCTGGCGTCCTCCGCGAACCAGGCGGCGTTCAACCTGGCCAACGCCGGGGGTGCGTGGATCGGGGGCGTCGCGCTGGCCGCGGGGTTCGGGGTGACGTCTCCGGCGCTGGCGGGTGCGGGCTTGGCCGTGCTGGGTCTGGCGGTCGCCGGTGCGGCGGCTGTAGTGGACCGGCGGCGGGTTGTCGCCCCTCAGGGGCGGCTGGTCGCGACCCACGTTCCGCGGGACGTCGAGGCGTTGCACCGCTGAGGTCCGAACAGCACACCCACAGCCTGCTGAATGAGAAATCATGAAGCATGCGACCGGATGACTGGCACCTCACCGAACCGGATGACTGGCACCTCACCGAAGACGTCGACGACTTCCTCGCCCGAGCCGGAGACTTCCTGCGCTCTCGACCCGGCCCGCACGTCATGCAGTTGACCTGGGCCGAGAGAGTGCGAGCGCGCGGGGCGGAGGCGTTCGGCGCCGAAGCTCCCGTCTTCGGCGTGCTGGAGCGGGCAGGCGAGGTCCACGCCACCTTCTACCGGCTCCCGCCCCGGGGTTTCGGCCTCTCCCCACTCACGCCCGAGCAGGCCGACTCCCTCGCCGCCCACCTGGCCGCCGCTGGACACTCCCTCCCCTCCGTCAGCGCGGACCACGGCACGGCCGCCGCTTTCGCCGAGGCCTGGCAGCGGCACACCGGCGCGACGCCGAGACGCCGCGACACGCGGCTCCGTCTGTACCGCCTCGGCACGCTCACCCCGCCGGAGCCGCTGCCGGCGGGCCGGGGTCGCGTCCTGGGTGAGCAGGATCTCGAGCAAGTCATGTTCTGGTGCGGCGAGTTCGCCAAGGCCGTCGGGGAAGACGTCTCGATAGACGCCCAGACGTGGGCCGACACCCGCTTCGCCGACAAGCGCTACACGCTGTGGGAAACCCCCGAGGGCACCCCCGTCTCCATCGCGGGCATGAACCCGATGATCGGCGGCCAGATCCAGGTGGACATCGTCTACACCCCGGCCCACCTGCGCGGTCGCGGCTACGCGGGCGCCGTGGCGGCGGAGGTGAGCCGGGCGGCGCTGGCCGCGGGCGCGAGGGATGTCGTCCTGTTCGCCGACCTGTCCAACCCCACCAGCAACGCCCTCTACCAGCGCCTCGGCTATCGCACGCTCACCGATTGGGCCGCGTACGACTTCGCGTATGCCGAACCGGAAGCCGGTCAGGGACGCTGAGCAGACGCTGCGGGGTCGACGGTCAACGACCGTTGACCCCGCGCGACGACTACACCGACTCCCGCCAGCCATTAGTGATCGGCAGCCGGCGGTCCTTGCCGAACCCCTTCGCCGAGATCTTCGTACCCGGCGGATACTGCCGCCGCTTGTACTCCGCCGTGTCGACCATCCGCAGCGTCTTCACGACCAGCTCCCGGTCGTACCCGGCGGCGACGATCGCGTCGGCGCCCTGGTCCCGGTCGACGTACAGTTCGAGGATCCCGTCCAGCACCGGATAGTCCGGCAGGGAGTCCGTGTCGACCTGCCCCGGCCGCAGCTCCGCGCTCGGCGGCTTGGTGATCGAGTTCTCCGGGATCGGCGGGGTTTGACCCCGCTCGGCCGCCGCCTTGTTGCGCCACTGGGCCAGGCGGAAGATCCACGTCTTGTAGACGTCCTTGATGGGCCCGTACGCGCCCACCGAGTCGCCGTACAGCGTCGAATACCCCACCGCCAGCTCCGACTTGTTGCCGGGCGCGAGGACGATGTGGCCCTCCTGGTTGGAGATCGCCATCAGCATCGTGCCGCGCAGTCGGGACTGGAGGTTCTCCTCCGCCAGCCCGGTCAGCCCCAGCGAGCCCATGTACGCGTCGAACATCGGCTCGATCGGCACCGTACGGAAGTTCAGCCCCGTCCGCCGGGCCATCTCCGCCGCGTCCCCCTTCGAGTGCTCGGAGGAGTACTTCGAGGGCATCGACACGCCGTACACGTTCTGTGCGCCCACCGCGTCGCACGCGATCGCCGCGACCAGCGCCGAGTCGATACCGCCGGACATGCCGATCAGGACCGAGCTGAAGCCGTTCTTCGCGACGTACGCCCGCAGGCCCACGACCAGCGCCGAGTAGACCTCCTCGGCGTCGTCGAGACGGTCCGCGTAGGCCCCGGTGAGTTCGGGCTGGTACGCGGGCAGCGGGTCCTCGGACAGGACGACCCGGTCGATGCGCAGACCGTCGTCGACACGTTGTCCATTAGCGACTCCGTCGCGGGCGGTCGGCGCGTCCACCGAGGCGGCCGGCAGGTCGAGGTCCAGCACCACGCAGCCCTCCGAGAACTGCGGCGCCCGCGCGACGACCTCGCCGTCCTTGTCGACGACGATCGAGTCGCCGTCGAAGACCAGCTCGTCCTGCCCGCCCATCATGGCGAGGTAGGCGGTGGTGCAGCCCGCCTCCTGGGCGCGCTTGCGGACCAGCTCCAGCCGGGTGTCGTCCTTGTCGCGCTCGTACGGCGAGGCGTTGATGGACAGCAGCAGCCCGGCCTCGGCGGAGCGCGCCGCCGGCACGCGGCCGCCGTCCTGCCACAGGTCCTCGCAGATGGCGAGGGCCACGTCGATGCCGTGCACGCGCACGACCGGCATGGTGTCGCCGGGCATGAAGTAGCGGAACTCGTCGAAGACGCCGTAGTTCGGCAGGTGGTGCTTGGCGTAGGTCAGGACCACCTCGCCGCGGTGCAGCACCGCTCCAGCGTTGCGGGGCGCGCCGGGCGGCTGGCCGAACTTCGGCTGCGCGGACTCGGACCGGTCGAGGTAGCCGACGACCACCGGAAGCTCCCCGAAGCCCTCCTCGGCGAGCCGTGCGGCGAGCTCGCGCAGGGCCGCGCGGGACGCCTCCACGAAGGACGAGCGCAGGGCGAGGTCCTCGACGGGATACCCGGTCAGCGCCATCTCCGGGAACGCCACCAGGTGCGCTCCCTGCTCGGCGGAGTGCCGGGTCCAGCGGAGGATCGTCTCGGTGTTCCCGGCGAGGTCACCGACGCGTGAGTCGATCTGGTTCAGGGCGAGACGTAGTTGAGGCACGGGCCCAGTGTAATCGTCAGTGCGACGCGATGGGGTGGTGTGAAGTGTGGGCCACTTCACGCCACCCCATCCCGTACCGCTGGATCAGAGAGATCCCGTACCGCTCACCGGATCAGCGACGCCGGTACGACTCCACATAGCCGCCCGCCGGCGTACCCACGCCGGTGACGTCGTCGTAGCCCTTCACGGCCTCGAGCGAGCTGTCCGCGCCGAGGGTGCGCACGGAGGTGAGCAGGCCCTGCGACGCGTCGTAGCTGTTGGTGTAGTCGACGCGGGCCACCGCGAGGCCGGAGCCCGTGGGGTCGTCCGTGACGTCGTGGTACGCCTTCGTCCCGTACCTGGCGTAGATCGACGGGTTGGCGAAACCGATCGCCTTGCCGCCGCGCGCCTGCTGGGCGAGGGCCTGTACGGCCGCGATGACCGGCGCGGCCAGCGAGGTGCCGCCGATGCGGTACTCGCTGTACTGCTGCGACCCGTCCGGGAAGGTCTGCGTCTGGCCGACCTTGAAGCCGGTGTTCGGGTCGGCGATCGCCGAGATGTCCGGGACCACGCGGTTGCCGGCGGCGCTGTTGGCCGTGGCGAGCGCGCCGGGGACGACACCCTGCTGGTAGAAGGGCTCGGCGACCGTCGCGCTGGTGCCGCCGCCCGCGCCCGAGGTGAACGCGCCGGGGAAGTCCGTCCAGCTCGTGCCGTCCGCGGACAGCATGGCCTTCTCGGTGCCCCAGCCGGTCTCCCACAGGTACTTGTCGCCCTTGCCGACCGCCAGCGAGGTGCCGCCGACCGCCGTCACCCACGCCGAGTTGGCCGGGGAGTCGACCTGCTTCGTCCCGGTGTTCGCGACCTCGTCGCCGTTGTCGCCGGAGGAGAAGTAGAAGCCGATGCCCTCGACCGCGCCGAACTGGAAGACCTGGTCGTAGGCGGCCTGGAGGTCGGGCGTCTGGGCGGACTCGATGCTGCCCCACGAGTTGGACACGATGTCCGCCAGGTGCCCGTCGACGACCTTGCTCAGCGAGTCGAGCAGATCGTCGTCGTAGCATGACGCGCCGCCGACGTACGTGATGTCCGCGGCGGGCGCGACCGCGTGCACGGCCTCGACGTCGAGGGTCTCCTCGCCGTACCAGCCGGCCGCCCCGCACTCGTCGGTGTGGGCGTACTTCTTGGGCAGGACCTGGCTCAGCTGTCCGCCCGTGTAGGCCGCGTCGCCGTGCTTCTTCGCGTAGGTGGCCGCGTCGTGGGCGATGGTCGGCGAGGCGTACGCGTCGGTGATGGCGACCCGCACCCCCTTGCCCGTGTAGCTGCCCGCGCCGTACGCGGCCCGCAACTGCTTGCCGGTGTAGCCCTCGACGGCGTACGGGATCTTCCCGCCGTACGCGTCCGGCAGCGTGCTCGCCACGGTGGAGCCGTAGTACGAGGAGAACGGCCCGGCGTTCTTGAACACCGCGTCCGGCGGCGGCAGCGTGTCGCTGTGGCTCGCCAGGTGCGGGGCGTTGTCCAGGCCGGTGACGGTCAGGACGGCACCGTTCAGACTGTCCGGCGCGGAGGCCGTCTTGGCGGGCGCGCGGTAGGTCTTGGCACCCTTGGCGTAGTTGTGGAGCTGGGTGCCGAAGGCCTGTTCGGCGGCGGACACGTCACCGGAGACGGACACGTAGTGCTGCGTGACGCCCGTGACCTTGAGACCGGCGGACGTCAGCCAGGACCTGACCGCCGCCACCTGGGCCTCGGTCGCGCCGTAGCGGTCCTGCGCCGCCCGTGTGCTCAGGTACGTGCCGTACGAGGCGGAGGACGGGTCGGACACGGCCTTCGCGTACGCGGCGAGGCCGGCGGCGTCCCGCCCGGCGAGATAGACGCGGGCGGACACCTTGGAACTGTCGGCGGTCGCGCCCTTGTCGGCCTTGGCCGTGGCCCACGCCGGCTTGGTCCCGGCCAGCGTGGCCCGGCCCGGGTTGTCCGCCGCGTGCGCCACGGGTATGCCGAGCGCCAGCGCGCCCGCGAGCATCGGCAGTGTCGCCGCCATGCTCACCCCGGCGCGCATCTTGGCGCGGTTGGATCTCATGGAACCCCCTGTGCGGTTCGTCGCGAGTGGATCACTCGACGGTGGCCACTCTCGCGACGAACCGTTCACGCCAGGGGAATACGCATGCCAAGAAGAGCCCAATTAACGCAATGACAAAGCCATTTGAGGGTTGCCGCGCTATGAACGGGGCTCGGCGCCCCGCTCCTTGAGCAGGTCCGTCATCAGGTCGATCTCCGACTCCTGCGCGTTGACCATGCCCTGTGCGAGCCGCTTCTCCACGCCGACCGTGCACTGGTCCACACAGCCCTCGGCCATGTGGACCCCGCCCTTGTGATGGTCCGTCATCAGCTGGAGATAGAAGACCTCGGCCTGCTTGCCGTTCAGCGTGCCCAGCTTCTTCAGCTCGGTGTTGGTCGCCATGCCCGGCATCAGTGCCCCGTCCTTGCCGGAGGCCATCCCGCCCATGCCCATCCAGGTCATCGGCGGGTCCGCCGACACCTTCGGCAGCCCCCACAGATCGAGCCAGCCCAGCATCATGCCGCGCTGGTTGGCCTGCGTCTGCGCGATGTCGTACGCGAGGCGCCGCACGTCCTCGTCGTCGGTGCGGTCACGCACGATGTACGACATCTCGACGGCCTGCTGATGGTGCACCGCCATGTCCCGCGCGAACCCGGCGTCCGCGGAGTCGGCGGCGGGCACCGTGCTCGAACCCTCGTCCTCGGCGACGGCGTAACTGATGGCGCCGGCCGCGACGAGCACGCCCGCCACGGCGACGGCCACGGACGCGGACCTCACTTCGACAGACCGCCCGTGCACGCCGCGCCCGGCTCGGGTGTCTGCTTGCCCTGCACGAACTTCTCGAAGAACTTGGCGACGTTCGGGTCGTCGGCACTCGTCACCGTGCGCTGGTTCCCCCACGCGGAGAGCATGATCGGGTCGGCCTGCTTCTCGTCCGGGCTCATCAGCGTGTACGGCGTGCTCTTCACCTTCGCCGCCAGCGCCTCCACGTCCGCCTTGGCGGCCTTGCTGGTGTACGTCACCCAGACCGCCCCGTGCTCCAGGGAGTGCACGGCGTTCATGTTGTTGATCGCCTCGGTGTACACGTCGCCGTTGCAGTTCATCCAGACCTGGTTGTGGTCACCGCCGACCGGCGGCTCCATCGGGTACTTCACTTCCTTGGTGACGTGGGTCTGGCTCAGCTTGGTGTCCCAGGTCTTCACCCCGTCCGCGCCGGTGACGAACTTCCCCGTGGTCTTCCCGTCGGCCGCCGTGCTGTCGTCGTCGGACTGCGAGTTCACCAGGACCACCCCGCCGACCACGAGGCCGGTGACGACCACCACACTGGCGGCGATGGTGAGGATCCGGTTGCGGCGGTCACGGGACTGCTCGGCGCGCCGCATCTCCTCTATCCGGGCCTTGCGGGCGGCGCTGCTGCTGTTCTTGGCGGAGCCCATGCGTGTGTGTCCTTCTGGGGAAAGGGAGCCGGTCGGGTCCGCTGATGGTAATCGGGGACGGGCGGACTCTCGTAGGGAGGGCACAGGAATGGCCGAAGATCGGGTACCCGGAGAAGATCGGATACCGGGGGTACCCGGCCCCGGGGAGGTTCCGGACCTCCCGGCATTACGTATACGGGTCCGAGCAGGCAAGATGGGCGGGAGAGCGGTACACCCGCCCTACGTGAGGCGTTCACTCCTGGGTCGGCCGGACGATCAAGGCGCGCAACGCGCACGAAATGGTGTTGTGGTGGGATGCTCGGGTGCCCGACCGCCTCCTGTGGTACGGGAGACAGGCGGCCTGACCAGCAAGGATGGGGAAGCGGAAGATGGACAAGCAGCAGGAGTTCGTGCTCCGGACGTTGGAGGAGCGTGACATCCGGTTCGTACGCCTGTGGTTCACGGACGTGCTGGGCTTCCTCAAGTCCGTGGCCGTGGCCCCGGCCGAACTGGAGCAGGCCTTCGACGAGGGCATCGGCTTCGACGGCTCCGCGATCGAGGGCTTCGCCCGGGTCTACGAGTCCGACATGATCGCCAAGCCCGACCCGTCGACCTTCCAGGTCCTGCCGTGGCGTGCGGAGGCCCCCGGCACGGCCCGCATGTTCTGCGACATCCTCATGCCGGACGGCTCCCCGTCCTTCGCGGACCCGCGGTACGTGCTCAAGCGCGCCCTGGCCCGCACCTCCGACCTGGGCTTCACCTTCTACACCCACCCGGAGATCGAGTTCTTCCTGCTGAAGGACAAGCCGCTCGACGGCACCCGGCCGACCCCGGCCGACAACTCCGGGTACTTCGACCACACCCCGCAGAACATCGGCATGGACTTCCGCCGCCAGGCGATCACCATGCTGGAGTCGATGGGCATCTCGGTCGAGTTCTCCCACCACGAGGGCGCCCCGGGCCAGCAGGAGATCGACCTGCGCTACGCCGACGCGCTCTCCACGGCGGACAACATCATGACGTTCCGCCTGGTCATGAAGCAGGTGGCGCTGGAGCAGGGCGTCCAGGCGACCTTCATGCCGAAGCCGTTCTCCGAGCACCCCGGCAGCGGGATGCACACGCACCTGTCCCTCTTCGAGGGCGACCGCAACGCCTTCTACGAGTCGGGCGCGGAGTACCAGCTCTCCAAGGTCGGCCGTTCCTTCATCGCGGGCCTGCTCAAGCACGCGGCGGAGATCGCGGCGGTCACCAACCAGTGGGTGAACTCCTACAAGCGCATCTGGGGCGGCTCGGAGCGCACGGCGGGCGCCGGCGGCGAGGCCCCCTCCTACATCTGCTGGGGCCACAACAACCGCTCGGCCCTGGTCCGCGTACCGATGTACAAGCCCGGCAAGACCGGCTCGGCCCGCATCGAGGTCCGCTCCATCGACTCCGGCGCCAACCCGTACCTGGCGTACGCGATGCTCCTGGCCGCCGGCCTCAAGGGCATCGAGGAGGGCTACGAGCTCCCGCCGGGCGCCGAGGACGACGTCTGGGCCCTCTCCGACGCCGAGCGCCGCGCGATGGGCATCGAGCCGCTCCCCCAGAACCTGGGCGAGGCGCTGACGCTGATGGAGCGCAGCGACCTGGTCGCCGAGACGCTGGGCGAGCACGTGTTCGACTTCTTCCTGCGCAACAAGCGGCAGGAGTGGGAGGAGTACCGCAGCGAGGTCACCGCGTTCGAGCTGCGGAAGAACCTGCCGGTGCTGTAGGGACTCGCCGTGGGGCGCGGGGTTGCCGCGCCCCTTGGCGGCGTTACTGTTCCGCCAGTTTCGCCAGTACCTGGTGCAGCGGCTCCGTCACCCGCCTCCGGTACTCCTGGACCGCCCAGCCGTTGCCGTCCGGGTCCTGGAAGTACATGAAGGTCGCGCCGTCGTCGGGGGCGTACTGGACCGGCTCGGAGACCTCCAGGCCGCGTTCGACCAGCTCGGGGCGTGGGCTGCCTTGATGTCGGTCACGCAGAGCTGGAGGCCCTGGTAGGAGCCGGGGGCGGGGCGTGGGCCCTGTGCCATCTCCCAGATGCTGTCGCCGAGGGCGATCGAGCAGCCGGAGCCCGGTGGGGTCAGCTGGACGATCCGCATGCCCGGCATGACCTCCTGGTCGATGTCCACGTGGAACCCGACCCGGTCCCGGTAGAAGTCCCTGGCCCGGTCGATGTCGGTCACGGGCAGCGGGATCACTTCCAGGGTGAACTCCATCACTGGTCCTCCATGTCGCCGTTGACGGGAGTGTCAGACGAACCGCCAGCGGGTCTGGCTGAACGGCTCCCCCTTACCGAAGCCGAAAACGGTGTGGGGCGCCACCGCGAAGACGACGGCGTGTCCAGGACCGTGGTGGAAATACCCCTCCTGTACCTCGAAGCGCCAGAATTCGCCGTACTTCGTCTCCCACGCGGCGGCCAGCTCGCGCAGCCTGCCGTCGTCGGACACGCGCACCGCCTCGCCCTCCACCACCAGGTCGTAGCCCTTGTCCCAGATGTTGGTGCCGGTGGTCAGCACGACGTGCGGATTGTGCGCGAGGTTCTTCGCTTTGCGTTCGTCGGGCCCGGTGCAGAAGTGCAGCGCGCCGTGCGCCCACACCGCGGGCAGCGGTGTCACATGCGGCCGCCCGTCCGGCCGTACCGTCGAGATCCAGAACAGCTCCGCCGCGGACAGCAGTGCCTCGGCGTCGGGCCAGGGGATCGCGGTGGCGGCCTCGTCGCTGTAGCGGGGGTCGAGCCGGGTCGTGGGTGCCTGCGCGGATTCGTTGTCGGTCATCAGCGGCCCTCCAGAGGTGTCTCTTCCCAGAGTGCCTCGGGGAACACCCGGGCCACAGCGGCGGTGCGGCTCGACACGCCCAGCCTGGCGAAGCTGTTCTCCAGGTGCTTGCGGACGGTGCCGGCGGAGACGACGAGCTGTTCGGCGATCTGCGGGGTGCTCAGTCCCCGGGCCACGCAGCGCAGGACGTCCAGCTCGCGGAGGGTCAGCTGTACGGGGGGCCGGCGCCGGCGGGCGGCCTCGGTGTAGATCGCGTACAGGTGCGGGGCCATCAGGCGCAGGGTGGTCATCTCGTGGTCGGTGAAGGGCTTCGGGTCCCTGCGCAGGAACTGGAAGACCCGGGTGCGGTTCGGCGCGGTGGGCAGGGCGACCGCCGCGATGCTCTTGAACGGGCGGAGGAACTCCGTGTAGATCGGCAGCTTCGTCAGCTCGCGCACCGACATGAAGTCGGTCATCTGCGTGACCTCGGGGCTCGTGTGCACCTGCGAGACCCGCAGGCACTGCAGGTGCTGGTGCCGCCAGCGCCAGTACCCGTCCATCGAGCCGCCGTCGCCCATGTCGCCCCAGTCGTCGTACGGCGTCTCCTGCTCGGCGAGATCGATCCGGGTCGGGATGTCCAGCTCCGAGAAGCAGGCGCAGTCGCAGGGGACCAGCCGCTGCAGGCCGAACAGCAGGGACTGCGGGGGCACGTCGTCCGAGCGGTCCTCCCGGGCCTCGTCCAGAATGTCCGCCATGCGCCGCAGCTGCGCCTCGGCCGTCGTCAGGGGTGGTGCCATCGCGGCCTCCCGGGGCCGGGGTTCTCGTCTGCGGCGAATCTACGCCCGGATCGCGCCCAGGGCGCCGGGGATTCGTCAAATGCCGAATGGGCTACGGCCGTTGACGCGAGCAGTGTCGACACCAGCGGCCGCCCCGGCCGCCGGACCGGACGGAGTCATCCCATGCGCTCCCACCTGCGTACCCATGACGGGCGCACCCATTCCCACCGCCCCGCGGCCCTCGCCGCGGGCGCCGCCGCCGTGGCCGCCGGACTGCTCGCCACCGGGTGCGGCGGAACGGCCCCCACCGCTTCGGCCGGAACGGACGACGACACGGTGTTCTCCACCGCGTCCTTCACGCTCGGCTCCCGCGGCGACGTCCAGCTCTCCGGCACCTCTCGTACGGCGGTCAGGCCGGCCGGGGCGTACCCGGTGACCGCCGGCCGTGCCCACGCCTTCCCCCGGCCCGCCGGGGCCCTGCTGGTGATCCTGCGGCACTGGCCGGAGGCGGTCACGGAGCGAGCCTCGCGCGGGCGGGCCCGCCTGATGCCGCCGCCCGAGGAGCCGGCGGTCGAAACGGGGTACCTCGTCGACACCGCGAACTGGGTGCGTGCCGACCTCGACGGGCACCCGTTGCAGTGGCTGCGACGGGACACGATCCGGATCGACACCACGAACGCCACCGGCGGGGACCGCGTCCGGCTCACCCTGTCCGGACCGCACGGGGGTCGGTCCGGACAGCCCACCCCGCCACCCGAGGACCGCGCGTGCGCGCGGCTCGACCGCTGGACCGACCGACGGGTGGTCCTCCCGGAGATGGTGGCGGGCACGCCCGTCGGGACCGCGCTGGCGCGGCTGCGGAAGCAGTGCCTCGACGTGCAGTACGCCTCGCTGCCCGGCGACGGCCGCGCCGGCACCGTACGACAGGTCCTGGTGCCGCTCGCCGGACCGCCGGACACCGCGGCCGTCCTGCCCCCGGACGAGGGCACGGACCGGCCGGGCGACAGCGTGCTCGTGGACCCGCGGCGACCGGCGACGCTGTCGGTGACCCGCTGAAACCTCTGAGGCGCCCCGGCGCTTCCCTCAGCTTCTCCGGTTAGGCTCGGCCCCGTACGACCTTGATCCGACAGGAGGCCGGATATGACGGCGCCGGGGCGCAGGAGCAGTACCTTCACGCGGCTGCTGCGGCACGGCTTCACCGATCCCTCCGGCGCCGAGCGGCTCCTGGACAGCGGGGAGCTCGCGCACCTGCGGGACGACCCGGTCCTGCTGGAGGCGCTGGGGGCGACCGCCGACCCGGACCTGGCCCTGCACGGTCTCGTACGGCTGCTGGAGGCGCAGCCGGCGCCCACCGCCCGCCGGGAACTGCTCGACACGGTGATAGCGGCCAAGCCGCTGCGCGACCGGCTGCTCGGGGTGCTCGGCGCCTCCGCCGCGCTCGCCGACCATCTCGCCCGGCACCCGAGCGACTGGCACGCCCTCGTCATGTACGAGCCGCGGGATCTGCATCCCGGGGTGGAGGAGTTCGAGCGGGGACTGGCCGAGGCGGCCGACCCGGTCGCCCTGCGCGTCGCCTACCGCCGCTGCCTGCTGTCCATCGCCGCCCGGGACGTGTGCGGCACCACCGACCTGGCTCAGACCGCCGCCGAACTCGCCGACCTCGCGACCGCCACCCTGCGCGCCGCCCTCGCCATCGCCCGCGCGGCGGCGCCCGACGACGCGGCGCTGTGCCGGCTCGCCGTCATCGCGATGGGCAAGTGCGGCGGGAACGAGCTGAACTACGTCTCGGACGTCGACGTCATCTTCGTCGGCGAGGCCGCCGAGGGCGCCGACGAGGGCAAGGCCGTCAGGGCCGCCACCAAGCTCGCCTCGCACCTGATGCGGATCTGCTCGGAGACCACCGTCGAGGGATCGATCTGGCCCGTGGACGCCAATCTGCGGCCCGAGGGCAGAAACGGTCCGCTGGTGCGCACGCTCTCCAGCCACCTCGCCTACTACCAGCGCTGGGCCAAGACGTGGGAGTTCCAGGCCCTGCTCAAGGCCCGCCCGGTGGCCGGCGACATCGAACTCGGCGAGGAGTACGTCGCCGCCCTCGAACCCCTCGTCTGGAAGGCCGCCGAGCGCGACAACTTCGTCGCCGACGTGCAGAAGATGCGCCGCCGCGTCGTCCAGAACATCCCGGTCGCCGAGATCGAACGCGAGCTGAAGCTCGGCCCCGGCGGCCTGAGGGACGTCGAATTCGCCGTCCAGCTCCTCCAGCTGGTGCACGGACGGGCCGACGTCTCGCTCCGCAGCGGCACCACGCTCAAGGCCCTGCAGGCCCTGGCCACCGGCGGCTATGTCGGCCGCGCGGACGCCGTCCAGCTCGACGACGCCTACCGCTTCCTGCGCTCCATGGAGCACCGCATCCAGCTGTACCGGCTGCGCCGCACCCACCTCGTCCCCGAGGACGAGGCCGACCTGCGGCGCCTGGGCCGTTCCCTCGGTCTGCGCGCCGACCCGGTCGCCGAGCTGACCCGCGAGTGGAAACGGCACACCAGTGTCGTACGGCGGCTGCACGAGAAGCTCTTCTACCGCCCCCTGCTCGACGCGGTCGCCCAACTCGCCCCCGGTGAGACCCGGTTGAGCCCCGAGGCGGCCCGCGAGCGGCTGGTCGCGCTGGGGTACGCGGACCCGGCGGCGGCGCTGCGGCACCTGGAGGCGCTGGCGTCCGGGGTCACCCGCAAGGCGGCCATCCAGCGCACGCTGCTGCCGGTCCTGCTCGGCTGGTTCGCCGACTCGGCCGACCCGGACGCCGGGCTGCTCAACTTCCGCAAGGTGTCGGACGCGCTCGGCAGGACCCCCTGGTACCTGCGGCTGCTGAGGGACGAGGGTGCCGCCGCCGAGAACCTCGCCCGGGTCCTGTCCGCCGGCCGCCTCGCCCCCGACCTGCTGATGCGCGCGCCCGAGGCGGTCGCGCTGCTCGGCGACGGCGCCGCGGGCGGCCTGGAGCCGCGCGACCGGGCGGCCCTGGAGCAGGAGATCCTCGCCGCGGTCGGCCGCGCGGACGGCGCCGTGCAGGCGGTCACCTTCGCGCGCGGTGTCCGCCGCCGCGAGCTGTTCCGGACGGCCGCCGCGGACATCGTCGGCTCCTACGGCACCGAGTCCCAGCCGGTCGAGGCCGACCAGGGCGCCCTCGTGGACCGGGTCGGCGGCGCGGTCTCCGACCTGACGGCGGCCACCCTCTCGGGGACGCTGCGCGCGGTGGTCGGGGACGGCTGGGGGGACACCCTGCCCACCCGGTTCGCCGTCATAGGCATGGGGCGCTTCGGCGGCCACGAACTCGGCTACGGCTCCGACGCCGACGTCCTCTTCGTGCACGAGCCGCGCGACGGCGTCGACGAACGCGAGGCGTCCCAGGCGGCCAACAAGGTCGTCTCCGAGATGCGCCGCCTCCTCCAGATCTCCAGCGCCGACCCGCCCCTGCTGATCGACGCCGACCTGCGACCGGAGGGCAAGTCCGGCCCGCTCGTACGGACGTTGAACTCCTACGAGGCCTACTACCGCCGCTGGTCCCTCGGCTGGGAGTCGCAGGCCCTGCTGCGGGCCGAACCGGTCGCCGGGGACGAGGAGTTGGGCAGCCGTTTCATCGAGCTGATCGATCCGCTGCGCTATCCGGCGGCCGGCCTCGGTGACGACGCCGTACGCGAGATCCGGCGCCTGAAGGCCCGGATGGAGTCCGAGCGGATGCCGCGCGGCGCCGACCCGAAGCTGCACACCAAGCTCGGGCCCGGCGGCCTGTCCGACGTCGAGTGGACGGTGCAGCTCATCCAGATGCGGCACGGCGCGCGGGTCGCGGGCCTGCGCACGACCCGCACCCGCGCCGCCCTCGCCGCCGCCCGCACGGCCGGCCTCCTCTCCGACGAGGACGCCGGCACCCTCGACGAGGCCTGGGTCCTGGCCACCCGCGTACGCAACGCCGTGATGCTCGTACGCGGCCGCGCCGGCGACACCTTCCCCTCGGACGCCCGCGAACTGGGCGCGGTGGGGCGGTACCTGGGCTACGGCCCCGGGCACGTCGGCGACATGCTCGACGACTACCGGCGTACGGCACGACGGGCGCGGGGCGTCGTGGACGAACTGTTCTACGGGGCGTAGGCCTTCGGGGCCGGGACACTCACCACTGTCCCGGCCGCCCGCCGCCCGCGGGTGAGCGCCACCCCCACCAGCACCACCGCCATCCCGGCGAGCACCCGCGGCCCCACGTTCTCGTCCAGGAGCAGCGCGCCCAGCGACACCGACACGACGGGCAGCAGATAGCCGACCGTCGCGGCCGCCGTCGGACCCTCGTCCGCGATCAGCCGGTAGTTGAGGTAGAAGGTGACGCCCGTGCCGAGGACCCCGAGTGCGGTGATCGCGAGCAGTCCGGTGAGGTCGGTGTCGAGAGGGCCCGCGGCCGGGAGGGCCAGGGCGCTCCAGGCCGTCGCCGTGAGGAGTTGGGCCGCGGAGACGGCGAGCGGATCCCGGCCGGCGGTGAGCTTGCGGGCCATGTACGCGAACGCCACGGCGTAGCTCACGGCGGCGGCCAGCAGCGCCAGGGCGCCCCAGCTCAGCAGCCCGGACCGGTGCCAGGGCGCGAAGATCAGCAGCGTCCCGGCGAACCCGAGGACCAGGCCGGTCAGACGTACGGGGCGCAGGGCCCGGTCGGTGCCGAGGAGCAGGCCGATCAGGAGTGCCCACAGCGGTGTGGTGGCGTTCAGGACGCCCGCGACACCGGAGTCGACGGTCTGCTCGCCGACGCTGAACAGGGCGAAGGGCAGCGCGTTGCAGAAGAAGGCGGCGACGACCAGGTGCTTCCAGGTGGAGCGGGACCGCGGCAGGCGCTGGCCCGCCGAGCGGGCGAGCAGGAGCAGGACCGCCGCACCGAGGGCGCACCGGGCGATGGTGATCTGGGCGGGGGACAGGCCGTGGTTCAGGGCGACTTTGATCCACAGGAAGCCGGAGCCCCACAGGAGGGCGAGCACGGCCATGCGGACGGTGGAGGAGCGCTGCATGCCCCCACGGTCCGCCAACGGGAGCGTAAGGACAAGTGAAGTATTATGCATGCACCGTTAAGCTGTCCTGCATGCTGGACGTGAGGCGTATGCAGGTGCTGCGGTCCGTCGTGGCCTGTGGATCGGTGACCGCGGCGGCCGCGCGGCTCGGCTACACGCCGTCCGCGGTCAGTCAGCAGGTCGCCGCGCTGGAGAAGGAGGCCGGGGCCGAGCTCCTCGAACGGGTCGGGCGCGGGGTGCGGCCCACGGCGGCCGGGCTGCTGCTCACGGAGTACGCGGACACGATCGGCCGGCAGGTCGCCGAGGCGGAGACCGCCCTCGCCGACCTGCTGGCGGGGCGCACCGGACGGCTGTCGGTGCGGTACTTCGCGACCGCCGGTGCCTCGCTGGTCGCCCCGGCGGTGGCGCGGCTGCGGGCCGACCACCCCGGCGTACAGGTCGAGCTGAGACTGACCGACCCCGAGGACCCGCTGCCGGACGTGCGGGAGGGGCGGGCGGACCTGGCGCTCGTGGTGGGGGAGGGGACCGGGAGCGACGGCGTACGGCTGCTGCACCTGCTGGACGACCCCTACCTCGCCGTCCTCCCCAGGGGGCACCGGCTCGCGGCGCGGCGGTCGGTGGCGCTCACCGAGCTGGCCGAGGAGCCCTGGGTCGGCAGCGAGTGGCCCGGACCGTGCCTGGACGCACAGCTCCACGCCTGCGAGGTCGCCGGGTTCCGGCCGCGGTTCGTGGTCGAGAGCGAGGACTACGTGACCGCGCAGGGCTTCGTGGCGGCGGGCCTGGGCGTCAGCCTGATCCCACGGCTGGGGCTGGGCGGCCGCCATCCCGACGTGGTCGTACGCCCGGTGCGGCGCCCGGAGCCGGTGCGCAGCATCCACGCGGCGGTACGGGAGACGGCCCCGCCGCAGCCGGCCCTGGAGGCGTTCATCGGGGCGCTGCGGGAGGCGGCGGGCTAAGAGCCTGCCCAGGCCTTCTTCGGCGGCAAGGGCCCGCCGCGGGCCGGCACCAGCTTCGGCAGCGTGTACGGCAGTGCCCCGTACCAGACCCGCGCCACCGTGAAGCCGAAGGCGAGGCACGCCATGCCGCCCACCGCGTCGAGCCAGAAGTGGTTGGCGGTGGCGACGATGACCACCAGCGTGGCCGTCGGGTAGAGCAGGCCCAGCACCCGCACCCACGGCACCGACGCCAGCGCGAAGATCGTCAGACCGCACCACAGGGACCAGCCGATGTGCATCGACGGCATCGCGGCGTACTGGTTCGACATGTTCTTCAGGTCGCCCGAGGCCATCGAGCCCCAGGTCTGGTGGACCATGACGGTGTCGACGAAGTCGCCGCCGTTCATCAGCCGCGGCGGGGCGAGCGGATACAGGTAGTAACCGACCAGGGCGACGCCGGTGGTCGCGAAGAGCACGAGACGGGTCGCCGCGTAGCGGCCGGGATGACTGCGGTAGAGCCACACGAGCACACCCAGCGTCACCACGAAGTGCAAGGTCGCGTAGTAGTAGTTCATCCCGACGATGAGCCAAGTCACCGAGTTCACGCCATGGTTGACGGACTCCTCGACGGCGATGCCGAGCTGGTGCTCGACCTTCCAGATCCAGTCGGCGTTCCGCAGCGCCTCGGACCGCTGCTCCGGGACCGCGTTGCGGACGAGTGAGTACGTCCAGTAACTCAGGGCGATCAGAAGGATCTCGAACCAGAGGCGGGGCCGGCGCGGGGCGCGCAGCCGGTGCAGGAGACCCGGCCCGGTCCCGGCCGTGACGGGCTGCGGAACGGCCTCGTCGGGCCCTTCCTGCGTCGTCACGGTCGTCTCAGTCATAGGCACAGAGTCTGCCAGAAAAGGCTTCTTCCGCCGATCATCCCCCGGTTGGGTCCGGGTCGCACGTTCTACGCCCGGAAGACCCCTGGAACCTCCTACCAGCGCACTGCGGAAAGGTCGATTTATCCACCCTGAGAACGAGCCGCGCCCCGAGCCTCACGAGCCGTGCGACCTCAGTGGCGTCCGCGTTCCCCGGGAGCCGAGGCGGTCGAGCCGCGCACCACCAGTTCCGGCATGAACACGAACTCGCTGTGGGGCGCGGGCGTCCCGCCGATCTCCTCCAACAGCGTGCGGACCGCTGCCTGTCCCATCGCCGGGACCGGCTTGCGGATCGTCGTCAGCGGCGGGTCGGTGAAGGCGATCAGGGGGGAGTCGTCGAAGCCGACGACCGAGATGTCCTTGGGGACGTCCAGGCCGCGCTGCCGGGCCGCCCGTATCGCGCCCAGCGCCATCATGTCGCTGGCGCACACCACCGCCGTACAGTCCCGCTCCATGAGCGCGGTGGCCGCGGCCTGGCCGCCCTCCAGGGTGTAGAGGGAGTGCTGGACGAACTCCGTCTCGATGGCCTCCGTACCCAGACCCAGCAGGTCCTGCATGGTGCGGACGAAGCCCTCGATCTTGCGCTGCACCGGCACGAACCGCTTGGGGCCGAGCGCGAGGCCGATCCGTGTGTGCCCCAGCGACACCAGGTGCGTGACCGCCAGGGTCATCGCCGCCCGGTCGTCGGGGGAGATGAACGGCGCCTGCACCTTCGGCGAGAAGCCGTCCACCAGCACGTACGGCACGCCCTGCGCGCGCAGCTGCTCGTAGCGCTGCATGTCGGCGGAGGTGTCCGCGTGCAGACCGGAGACGAAGATGATGCCGGCCACGCCCCGGTCGACGAGCATCTCCGTCAGCTCGTCCTCCGTGGAACCGCCCGGGGTCTGGGTCGCGAGCACCGGCGTGTAGCCCTGCCGGGTCAGTGCCTGGCCGATGACCTGGGCCAGTGCCGGGAATATCGGGTTCTCCAGCTCCGGGGTTATGAGGCCCACGAGGCCTTCGCTGCGCTGCCGCAGACGCACCGGGCGTTCGTAGCCCAGTACGTCGAGGGCGGCCAGCACGGACTGGCGGGTGGTGGCGGCGACGCCCGGCTTGCCGTTGAGGACGCGGCTGACGGTCGCTTCGCTCACCCCCGCCTGAGCAGCGATGTCGGCAAGCCGTGTGGTCACAGGGGTGGACTGTACCGGCCAGGTCTCACCTTGCACACCAATCCGGCGCCGCGTGCGACGTGTTGGCCGGCCCGGCCCGGGCTGCTGGGTCATCGCGCTCCCTCGTGAAAGTGATGGCAAGAGCTTGCAGAGTCTTGCACAACCCGTCCCATCTGCTCGACGGCCGCAAATAAGCGTCTCACGATGGTCGCTCTGGGGTCACGCACGGATAACTTCGGAGCTCTCTTGCACTTTTTTGCTGCAAGCTCTTTCGTGGCGCTTACATCGCTGTTACGTTCGGCGACGCCCGGCGGCCGCAACGGCGCAGTCGGCAAGTCGACAGGGGCGGCAGACGGGGCCGTCTTCTGTGAGCACACGGGCTTTCACCCTCAAGGAGAACTCATGCGGCGTGGCATAGCGGCCACCGCGCTGGTGGCGTCTTTCGCCCTCGCGGCGACGGCCTGCGGCGGAAGCGACGGCGGCGACTCGGCCGACGGTCCGGTCACCATCACCTGGTGGGACACCTCCAACGCCACCAACGAGGCGCCGACGTACCAGGCCCTGATCAAGGAGTTCGAGGCCGCCAACAAGGACGTCAAGGTCAAGTACGTCAACGTGCCCTTCGACCAGGCACAGAACAAGTTCGACACCGCCGCCGGTTCCAAGGGCGCCCCGGACATCCTGCGCTCCGAGGTCGGCTGGACCCCCGCCTTCGCGAAGAAGGGCTACTTCCTGCCGCTGGACGGCACCGAGGCCCTCGCGGACGAGAGCAAGTTCCAGCCCAACCTGATCGAGCAGGCCAAGTACGACGGCAAGACCTACGGCGTGCCGCTGGTCACCGACACCCTCGCGCTGGTCTACAACAAGGAGCTCTTCGCGAAGGCCGGTGTCGAGGCCCCGAAGACCTGGGACGACCTGAAGAAGGCCGCCGCCACGCTCAAGGCCAAGACCGGCGTCGACGGCTACTGGGGCTCCACCCAGGCCTACTACGCGCAGACCTTCCTCTACGGCGAGGGCACCGACACCGTCGACGCCGCCGCCAAGAAGGTCACCGTCAACTCGGCGCCCGCCAAGAAGGGCTACGAGACCTGGCTGAGCCTGTTCGACGGCAAGGGCCTGCACAAGGCCGACACCACCGCCGACGCCTACGCCCACATCCAGGAGGCGTTCGTCAGCGGCAAGGTCGCCTCGATCATCCAGGGCCCGTGGGAGATCACCAACTTCTACAAGGGCACCGCCTTCAAGGACAAGAACAACCTCGGCATCGCCACCGTCCCGGCCGGCTCCACCGGCAAGGCGGGCGCCCCGACCGGCGGCCACAACCTCTCGGTGTACGCCGGCTCGGACTCGGCCCACCAGAAGGCGGCCCTGAAGTTCGTCAACTTCATGACCTCCGCGAAGTCCCAGGCGAGCATCGCGCTGAAGAACTCCACGCTGCCGACCCGCGACGACGCCTACACCGCCGAGGTCAAGGCCGACCCGGGCATCGCCGGCTTCCAGGGCGTCCTGCCCGCCGCCCAGCCGCGCCCGGCGCTGCCCGAGTACAGCTCCCTGTGGGGCCCGCTGGACACCGAGCTGCCGCAGATCGCCGGGGGCAAGACGTCCCTCGACAAGGGCCTGGGCACCGCCGAGACCGCGATCGCCAAGCTGGTCCCGGACTTCAGCAAGTGACCCCGAGTGGCCGCCGGATCCCCCGCGAACCGGGGGAGGGATCCGGCGGCCACCGGCCTGTGACCGGGCCGTGCGGGCCGGGCAGGCCGAAGATCTTCCAGAAGGTGTCGGAGAAGGTGTCGAAGAAGGTGTCGAACCAATGACAGTCGCCATCGACCGCGCGACCGGCAAGCGCCGCGGTGACCGCGAGCCGAAGTCCGGGCTGGGCCGGCGCCTGCGGCGCGGCTATCAGAAGCACTGGTACGCGTACGCGATGATCGCCCCCGTGGTAGTCGTCCTCGGCGTCCTCGTGCTGTACCCCCTGGCGTACGGCCTGTACCTCACGCTCACCGACGCCAACAGCCTCAACACCGCCCGCACGATCGGCGTCAACCACATCGACGCCACCTACGAGTTCATCGGCCTCGACAACTACGCCGACATCCTGTGGGGCGACACGGCCTACGACCGCTTCTGGTCGCACTTCATCTGGACGATCGTCTGGACCGCGCTCTGCGTCACCCTGCACTACACGATCGGCCTGGGCCTCGCCCTGCTGCTCAACCTGAAGCTGCGCGGGCGCACCTTCTACCGGCTGGTCCTGATCCTGCCGTGGGCCGTGCCGACCTTCGTCACCGTCTTCGGCTGGCGGTTCATGCTCGCCGACGGCGGGATCATCAACTCCTTCCTGGAGACCCTCCACCTGCCGACACCGCTGTGGCTGGAGGACACCTTCTGGCAGCGGTTCTCCGCGATCATGGTCAACACCTGGTGCGGGGTGCCCTTCATGATGCTGTCGCTGCTCGGCGGCCTGCAGTCCATCGACACCTCGCTGTACGAGGCCGCCGAGATGGACGGGGCCAGCGCCTGGCAGAAGTTCCGGTACGTCACCCTGCCGGGCCTGAGGTCCGTCAGCTCCACCGTCGTCCTCCTCGGCATCATCTGGACCTTCAACCAGTTCGCGATCATCTTCCTGCTGTTCGGCAACACCGCCCCCGACGCGCAGATCCTCGTCACCTGGGCCTGGTACCTCGGCTTCGGACAGCAGCCGCGTGACTTCGCGCAGTCGGCGGCCTACGGCATCCTGCTGCTGGCCATCCTGATCGTCTTCACCTCCTTCTACCGCCGCTGGCTGAACCGCAATGACCAGCAGCTCGCGATCTGAGGCAGGAGTCCCCATGAGTACGACCACCGCCGAGACCTCCGCCGCGGCGAACAAGGAGGACTCCATGGCGCCCGCGCCGCGCAAGGCCACCAAGCGCGGCGAGAGCACCCCCGCCGTCCGCCTCGCCTCCCACGGCATCCTGATCACCGCGAGCCTCATCGCGCTCTTCCCGGTCGCCTGGCTGGTGTTCCTGTCCCTCGGCCCGGACAAGGACGACTACCTGCATCCCGGACGCATCTGGGGGAAGATGACGTTCGACAACTACACGTTCGTGCTCCAGGAGACGAAGTTCTTCGACTGGCTGCAGACCACGATGATCGTCACCCTCGGCACCACACTCATCGGTGTGGTCATCTCCGCGACCACCGGTTACGCGGTCTCGCGCATGCGCTTCCCGGGCTACCGGAAGTTCATGTGGGTGCTCCTGGTCACGCAGATGTTCCCGGTGGCCGTACTCATGGTGCCGATGTACCAGATCCTCTCGGAACTGCAGCTCATCGACAGCTACCTTGGACTCATCCTGGTGTACTGCACGACCACCGTTCCGTACTGCGCATGGCTGATGAAGGGCTATTTCGACACCATCCCGTTCGAGATCGACGAGGCGGGACGGGTCGACGGGCTGACCCCCTTCGGCACGTTCGCGCGACTGATCCTGCCGCTCGCCAAGCCGGGCCTGGCGGTCGCCGCCTTCTACAGCTTCCTCACCGCCTTCGGGGAGGTCGCGTTCGCCGCGACGTTCATGCTGTCCGACACGAAGTACACCTTCGCCGTCGGACTGCAGACCTTCGTCAGCGAACACGACGCGCAGCGCAATCTCATGGCCGCCACCGCGGTGCTGATCGCGATACCCGTCTCCGCGTTCTTCTACTTCGTGCAGAAGAACCTGGTGACCGGCCTCACCGCGGGCGGCACGAAGGGCTGACCCCTTCCGACCCGACTCCCGCGCGCCTGACCGCGCGGGTGGCGGCCGCGGTGACCATCCGACCCCGCTGTCACCGCGGCCGCCTCGTCACCCGCCCTGCCCTACGCACGTAAGCCTCCATGACCGAAACTCCTTTACGTATCAAGGACGCCATGAGCCAGCACTCCGCCGACCCGGCCGAAAACTCCGCCGTCGCCACCGTCGCCAAGCGCCGCGACTGGTGGCGGGACGCGGTGATCTACCAGGTCTATCCGCGCAGCTTCGCCGACAGCAACGGCGACGGCATGGGCGACCTGGAGGGCATCCGCTCCCGACTGCCGTACCTGCGCGACCTCGGCGTGGACGCCGTGTGGCTCAGCCCCTTCTACGCCTCCCCGCAGGCCGACGCCGGCTACGACGTCGCCGACTACCGGGCCGTGGACCCCATGTTCGGCAACCTCCTCGACGCCGACGCGCTGATCCGCTCCGCCCGCGAACTGGACCTCAGGATCATCGTCGACCTGGTCCCCAACCACTCCTCCGACCAGCACGAGTGGTTCAAGCGGGCCGTCGCGGACGGCCCCGGCTCGCCGCTGCGGGACCGCTACCACTTCCGGCCCGGCAAGGGGAAGAACGGCGCACTCCCGCCCAACGACTGGGAGTCGATCTTCGGCGGCCCGGCGTGGACCCGCGTCACCGAACCGGACGGCTCGCCCGGTGAGTGGTATCTCCACCTCTTCGCCCCCGAGCAGCCCGACTTCAACTGGGATCACCCGGCCGTCGGCGACGAGTTCCGCTCCATCCTGCGCTTCTGGCTCGACATGGGCGTCGACGGCTTCCGCATCGACGTGGCCCACGGCCTGGTGAAGGCGGAGGGCCTCCCCGACCTCGGATCCCACGAGCAACTCAAGCTGCTGGGCAACGATGTCATGCCGTTCTTCGACCAGGACGGCGTGCACGCCATCTACCGCCAGTGGCGCACGATCCTCGACGAGTACGCGGGCGAGCGGATCTTCGTCGCCGAGGCGTGGACCCCGACGGTCGAGCGCACCGCGAACTACGTCCGCCCGGACGAGCTCCACCAGGCCTTCAACTTCCAGTACCTGAGCACCGAGTGGGACGCCGAAGAACTGCGGACGGTCATCGACCGCACCCTGGAGGCGATGCGCCCGGTCGGCGCCCCCGCCACCTGGGTCCTGTCCAACCACGACGTGACCCGCCACGCCACCCGCTTCGCCAACCCGCCCGGCCTCGGCACCCAGATCCGCACGGCGGGCGACCGCGAACTCGGCCTGCGCCGGGCGCGGGCCGCGACCCTCCTCATGCTGGCGCTGCCCGGCTCGGCGTACGTCTACCAGGGCGAGGAACTCGGCCTGCCGGACGTCGTCGACCTGCCCGACGAGGTGCGCCAGGACCCGGCGTACTTCCGGGGCGCCGGCCAGGACGGCTTCCGCGACGGCTGCCGGGTGCCGATCCCGTGGACGCGCGAGGGATCGTCGTACGGCTTCGGCAGCGGCGGCAGCTGGCTCCCGCAGCCGGAGGGCTGGGGCGAACTGAGCATCGAGGCCCAGAGCGGCGTCCCCGGCTCCACCCTGGAGCTGTACCGCGCCGCCTTCGCCGCCCGCCGCGAACAGCCCGACCTCGGCGCGGGCGACTCCGTGGAGTGGCTGAAGGCTCCCGAGGGCGTCCTCGCCTTCCGCCGCGGCGAGTTCGTGTGTGTCGCCAACACCGGCGGTGAGTCGGTCACGACTCCGGCGTACGGCCGTGTGCTCCTCGCCAGCGGCGAGATCGCCGAGACGGACGGCGAGGCGAAGCTGCCGGCGGACACGACCGTGTGGTGGACGGCCAACTGACAGCGGCCGACTGACAGCGGTCAACTGACCGACCCTGCAAGAAGTTTCAGGAATCTTCGAGGCCCGCCTTCCGCTTGGGGAGGCGGGCCTCTACGCTCTGCGACACCGCACGGCTTTGCAAGCTTTCAGCAAGAACCTTCAACGGAGAAGGGGCCCTCACATGGCCAGAAGAGCCCTCGCCGGAGCATGCGCCCTCATGGCGGGCGCCGCCGCGTTCGTCGCCCCCGCCGGCACCGCACAGGCCGCGCCGCCCGGCACCAAGGACGTCACTGCCGTCCTCTTCGAGTGGAACTTCGCCTCGGTGGCGAAGGAGTGCACCAGCACCCTCGGCCCGGCCGGGTACGGCTACGTCCAGGTCTCCCCGCCCGCCGAGCACATACAGGGCTCCCAGTGGTGGACGTCGTACCAGCCGGTCAGCTACCGGATCGCCGGCCGGCTCGGTGACGCCACCGCCTTCAAGAGCATGGTCGACACGTGTCACGCGGCCGGTGTGAAGGTCGTCGTCGACGCGGTCGTCAACCACATGTCGGCGGGCAACGGCACCGGCACGGGCGGCTCGTCGTACTCGAAGTACACCTACCCCGGCCTGTACTCCTCCTACGACTTCGACGACTGCACGGCCACGATCAGCGACTACGGCAACCGCACCAACGTCCAGAACTGCGAACTCGTCGGCCTCGCCGACCTGGACACGGGCGAGAGCTACGTCCGCTCGGCGATCGCCGGCTACCTGAACTCCCTGCTCGGGTACGGCGTCGACGGCTTCCGCATCGACGCGGCCAAGCACATCCCGGCGGCCGACCTGGCGGACATCAAGTCGCGCCTCAGCAACCCGTCCGTGTACTGGAAGCAGGAGGTCATTCACGGCAGCGGAGAGGCCGTCCAGCCCACCGAGTACACCGGCAACGGCGACGTCCAGGAGTTCCGCTACGCCTACGACCTCAAGCGGGTCTTCAACAACGAGAACCTCGCCTACCTGAAGAACTACGGCGAGGGCTGGGGCTACATGAACAGCTCGGTCTCCGGTGTCTTCGTCGACAACCACGACACCGAGCGCAACGGCTCCACGCTCAGCTACAAGGACGGCGCCACCTACACGCTGGCCAACGTCTTCATGCTCGCCCACCCGTACGGCGCCCCGGACATCAACTCCGGCTACGAGTTCTCCGACGCCGACGCCGGGCCGCCCAACGGCGGCGCCGTGAACGCCTGTTGGCAGGACGGCTGGAAGTGCCAGCACGCCTGGCCGGAGCTCCGGCGCATGGTCGCCTTCCGCAACGCGGTGCGCGGCGAGTCGCTCACCAACTGGTGGGACAACGGGGGCGACGCCATCGCCTTCGGGCGGGGAGCGAAAGGCTATGTCGCCATCAACCACGAGTCGGGCAGCCTGAGCCGCACCTACCAGACCTCGCTGCCCGCGGGGACGTACTGCAACGTGCAGAACAACACGACGGTGACGGTCAGTTCGAGCGGCCAGTTCACCGCGACGCTGGGCGCCAACACGGCCCTGGCGATCTATGCGGGCAAGTCGAGCTGCTGAAAGTTCTTACCAGAAGTTTCAGGACTCTTGCTGTAAGCCTTTCCTCGGCGATACGGTCGCGCGGGGTCGGACCCAAGAGAGCCGTCATCGCAAGGAGTCCACGTCCGTGATACCGAGATGGACGGCGCCCAGGCGCCGTACTGCCCAGGCCGGCCGGGTCGCCGCGGTCACCGTGACCGCGTTGGCCGCGGCGCTCGTCCAGCCCCTGGCCGCCCGGGCGGACACCCCGCCGCCACCGCCGTCCGACGCGAAGCTCGCCGCCGAGCCCGCCCGGCACGACGCCACCCGTGAGCAGTTCTACTTCGTCCTGCCGGACCGCTTCGCCAACGGCGACACCGGCAACGACCGGGGCGGCCTGACCGGTTCCCGCCTCAGCACCGGCTACGACCCCACCGACAAGGGCTTCTACCAGGGCGGTGACCTCAAGGGCCTGACCAAGAGGCTCGACTACATCAAGGGCCTCGGCACCACCGCCCTGTGGATGGCCCCCATCTTCAAGAACCGACCCGTGCAGGGCGAGGGCGCTGGGGGAGCCTCCGCCGGCTACCACGGGTACTGGATCACCGACTTCACCCAGGTCGACCCGCACTTCGGCACCAACAAGGACCTCGAGACCCTCATCTCCAAGGCGCACGCCAAGGGCATGAAGGTCTTCTTCGACGTCATCACCAACCACACCGCCGACGTCGTCGACTACGAGGAGAAGTCCTACGACTACCTCTCCAAGGGCGCCTTCCCGTACCTGACCAAGGACGGGAAGCCCTTCGACGACGCCGACTACGCGGACGGCACCGAGGACTTCCCCCCGGTCGACGCCGACTCCTTCCCGCGCACGCCGAAGGCCACGAGCAGCGCCAAGGTCCCGTCCTGGCTCAACGACCCGACGATGTACCACAACCGCGGCGACTCCACCTTCGCCGGTGAGAGCTCCACGAACGGCGACTTCTCCGGCCTCGACGACCTGTGGACCGAGCGGCCCGAGGTCGTCAGCGGGATGGAGAAGATCTACCAGCGCTGGGTGCGGGACTTCGACATCGACGGCTTCCGCGTCGACACCGTGAAGCACGTCAACACGGAGTTCTGGACCCAGTGGGCCACCGCCCTCGACGCCTACGCCGCCAAGCAGGGCCGCGACGACTTCTTCATGTTCGGCGAGGTGTACTCCGCCGACACGTCGATCACCTCGCCGTATGTCACCGAGGGCCGCCTCGACGCCACGCTCGACTTCCCCTTCCAGGAGGCGGCCCGGCAGTACGCCTCCCAGGGCGGCAGCGCGCAAAACCTCGCCGCGGTCTTCGGCGACGACTACAAGTACACGACCGACAAGGCCAACGCGTACGAGCAGGTCACCTTCCTCGGCAACCACGACATGGGACGCATCGGGTACTTCCTGAAGCAGGACAACCCGAAGGCCACCGACGCCGAGCTGCTCGCCAAGGACAGGCTCGCCAACGAGCTGATGTTCCTCAGCCGCGGCAACCCCGTCGTCTACTACGGCGACGAACAGGGCTTCACCGGCGCGGGCGGCGACAAGGACGCCCGCCAGACGCTGTTCGCCTCGAAGACCGAGGACTACCTCGACGACGACCGGCTCGGCACCGACCGTACGCACGCGGACGACGCGTACGACACGACGGCACCGCTCTACCGGCAGCTCGCCGCCCTCTCGAAGCTTCGCAAGAACAATCCGGCGCTGGCGGACGGCGTGCAGACGGAGCGGTACGCGGCCGACGGCTCCGGTGTCTACGCCTTCTCCCGCACGGACGCGAAGACGGGCGTCGAGTACGTCGTGGCCGTCAACAACGCGGACGAGGCGAAGCAGGCGACGTTCGCGACCGGTTCGGCGGACATGGCGTTCCGCGGGATCCACGGCACCGACAGCACGGCCAGGTCGGACGCCGACAAGAAGATCACCGTCACCGTCCCGGCCGGCTCGGCGATCGTCCTCAAGGCGGCCGGCAGGCTCGCCCGGCCCGCCACCGAGCCGACGATCACCCTCAAGGCCCCCGCCACCGGCGCCACCGGCACGGTCGGGGTCACCGCCGACGACGGGGGAGGCGGTCAGCTCAACCGGGTCGTCTTCGCCGCGCAGGTCGGCAACGGGAAGTGGCAGACCCTCGGCTCCGCCGACCACGCTCCGTTCAAGGTCACGCAGACCCTCGGCAAGGACGTCCCGGCCGGAACCGCCCTGCGCTACAAGGCGGTTGTCGTCGACTCGGCCGGCCGCACGGCGAGCGCCACCGCCGCCAGCGTCACCGGCACCCCGCCCGCCGAGGAGATCCCCTCCGCCTCCTCCCGTGACTCCGCGGTCGTCCACTACAAGCGCACCGACGGCGACTACGCCGACTGGGGCCTGTACGCCTGGGGCGACCTCGCCGACGGCGAGTCGACCGACTGGCCCGACAGTCATCCCTTCATCGGCCGGGACGCGTACGGCGCCTTCGCCTACGTCAAGCTGAAGCCCGGCGCCTCGAACGTCGGCTTCCTCGTCATCGACAAGGACGGCACCAAAGACGTCTCCGCCGACCGCACGATCGACGTCACCAAGACCGGCGAGATCTGGATCGAGCAGGGCAAGGAGGCCGTACGGACCGAGCGGCCCGACTACCCGGCGCAGGACAAGACGAAGGCCGTCCTGCACTACCACCGCGCCGACGGGAACTACGACGGCTGGGGCCTGCACGTCTGGACGGGCGCCGCGAACCCCACCGACTGGTCGAACCCCCTGAAGCCGGTGAAGACCGACCCCTATGGCGCGGTCTTCGAGGTACCGCTCAACGAGGGTGCCGGCAGCCTCAGTTACATCATCCACAAGGGCGACGAGAAGGACCTGCCCACCGACCGGTCCCTCGACCTCACGGCCGACGGCCACGAGGTGTGGCTGGTGAGCGGCCAGGAGAAGTACCTGCTCCCGCAGCCGGCCGGCTCCGCCGCCGCGCTCGACCTGACCACCTCCAAGGCGGTCTGGATCGACCGGAACACGGTCGCCTGGAACGGCTCCGAGGCGGCCGCCTCCACACAGCTGCTGTACTCCCGCGACGGCTCGATCGCCGTCGACAAGGGCACGCTGACCTCGGACGCCAAGTGGCTGCGCCTCTCCAGGACCGTCCTCACCGACGCCCAGAAGACCAGGTTCCCGCACCTCAAGGACTACACCGCCTGGTCCGTCGACCCGCGCGACCGCGACCGGGTGCGCGGTGCGCTGAGCGGCCAGGTCGTCGCCTCCCAGCGGGCCGCCAACGGAGCGGTGCTCGCCGCGACGGGCGTCCAGATCGCCGGCGTACTCGACGATCTGTACCCCGCGGCGACGAAGGCGGAGCTCGGACCGACGTTCCGCAACGGCCGCCCCACACTGGCGGTCTGGGCGCCGACCGCGCACAAGGTCTCCTTGGAACTCGACGGCTCCACGGTCGCCATGAAGCGCGACGCCACCACCGGAGTCTGGTCCGTCACCGGCCCCAAGTCCTGGAAGAACAAGGCCTACCGGTACGCCGTGACCGTCTGGGCGCCCAGTGTCCGCAAGGTCGTCACCAACAAGGTCACCGACCCCTACTCCCTCGCCCTGACCACCGACTCGGAGCGCAGCCTGGTCGTCGACCTCGACGACGGCTCCCTCGCCCCCAAGGGATGGTCCTCGCCGGCCAAGCCCAAGGCCGTGCCCCTCAAGGACGCCCAGATCCAGGAGCTGCACATCCGGGACTTCTCCGTCGCGGACAGGACGGCGGCCGACCCGGGCACCTACCTCGCCTTCACCGACAAGGACAGCGACGGCTCCGAGCACCTGCGTGAGCTGGCGAAGTCGGGCACCTCGTACGTGCACCTCCTGCCCGCCTTCGACATCGCCAGCATCCCCGAGAAGAAGTCCGACCAGGCGAGTGTCGACTGCGACCTGGCTTCCTACGGGGCCGACTCGGACCGACAGCAGGAATGCGTCTCCGCGGTCGCCGCGAAGGACGCCTACAACTGGGGCTACGACCCCTACCACTACACGGTCCCCGAGGGCTCGTACGCGACGGACCCCGAGGGCAGCGGCCGTACCGTCGAGTTCCGGAAGATGGTCAAGGCACTGAACGAGGACGGCCTCAGGGTCGTCATGGACGTCGTCTACAACCACACGGCCGCGAGCGGCCAGGCGGACACCAGCGTCCTCGACCGGATCGTCCCCGGCTACTACCAGCGGCTGCTCGCCGACGGCTCGGTCGCCAACAGCACCTGCTGTGCCAACACGGCCACCGAGAACGCCATGATGGGCAAACTCGTCGTCGACTCGATCGTCACCTGGGCCAAGGAGTACAAGGTCGACGGCTTCCGCTTCGACCTGATGGGCCACCACCCGAAGGCCAACATCCTGGCCGTCAGGAAGGCCCTCGACGCGCTCACCGTCGCCGAGGACGGCGTCGACGGCAAGAAGATCATCCTGTACGGCGAGGGCTGGAACTTCGGCGAGGTCGCCGACGACGCCCGCTTCGTGCAGGCCACGCAGAAGAACATGGCCGGCACCGGAGTCGCGACCTTCTCCGACCGCGCCCGTGACGCCGTGCGCGGCGGCGGCCCCTTCGACGAGGACCCGGGCGTCCAGGGCTTCGCGTCCGGCCTGTACACCGACCCCAACGGGTCCACAGGCAACGGGACGCCCGCGGAGCAGAAGGCCCGCCTCCTGCACTACCAGGACCTGATCAAGGTCGGGCTCTCCGGCAACCTCAAGGGCTTCACCTTCACCGACACCGACGGCAAGGAGGTCACCGGCGCCGAGGTCGACTACAACGGCGCCCCCGCCGGCTACGCGGACGCGCCCGGCGACGCCCTCGCCTACGCGGACGCGCATGACAACGAGACGCTGTTCGACGCGCTGGCCTTCAAGCTGCCGGCGGGCACGTCCGCGGCCGACCGGGCCCGCATGCAGGTCCTCGCCATGGCGACGGCCACCCTCTCGCAGGGCCCGGCCCTCTCCCAGGCGGGCACCGACCTGCTGCGGTCCAAGTCCCTCGACCGCAACTCCTACGACAGCGGCGACTGGTTCAACGCCGTCCACTGGAACTGCCAGGACGGCAACGGCTTCGGGCGCGGACTGCCGATGGCCGCCGACAACGCGTCCAAGTGGCCGTACGCCAAACCCCTGTTGGGCGCGATCAAGGTCGGCTGCCCGCAGATCGAGGGCGCCTCGGCGGCGTACCGGGATCTCCTGAAGATCCGGACGACGGAGCGGGACTTCTCCCTCGACACGGCCGGCCAGGTGCAGTCGAAGCTCTCCTTCCCGCTGTCCGGGAAGGAGGAGACGCCCGGCGTGATCACCATGGAGCTCGGTGACCTGGTCGTCGTCTTCAACGCGACGCCGACAGCGCAGGAGCAGCGGGTCGGTCCGCTCGCCGGGACCGGCTACCGGCTGCACCCGGTGCAGGCGTCGGGTGCCGACTCCGTCGTCAAGTCCTCGTCCTACGAGCGGATATCGGGCACCTTCACGGTTCCTGGGCGGACCGTGGCGGTATTCTCCCCGGTTTCCTGACAAGGGCATTACCTTGGTGGGGCAGACCCCGAACCCAGGTCTGCCCCACCGGTGTGTCCGAGGGGCTGGCAGATGGACGTCAACGGCAAGCAGACAGGCACGACCGTGCTGGTCGTGGACGACGTGGCGGACAGTCGGTACGCCCTGGCCGCCGTACTGAGCCGCGCCGGTCACCGGGTCGTCCAGGTCGCCACCGGCCACGAGGCGCTCACCGAGATCGACACCCGGCTGCGCAAGGGGAACCTGCCCGACGTGGCCCTGATCGACGTGAACCTGCCGGACATGAGCGGCTTCGAACTGTGCCGCCGGCTCAAGGAACGGCCGCGCATGGCCGGCCTGCCCGTCGTGCACTGCTCGGCCGTCGCCGTGGTCCCGGGCGACCGCTGCCAGGCGCTGGACGAGGGCGCCGAGGCGTTCCTGGCGATGCCCGCCGAGCCCGAGGCGATCGAGGCGGCGGTCCGGGCCGCGGTGCGCGCCGCCCGGCTGCGGGCCGACGGCCAGGCGCAGGTCCGGCGGCTGACCATGCTCTCCGAGACGATCGTCACCATCCAGGCGGCGCGCTCCCTGCAGGAGCTCGCCGACGCCGCCGCCGACGGCACCGCGCGGCTCACCGGCTCTCCGGCCGCCGTCTTCGTCCTCGGCCAGGATGACGAGCTGTTCCGCGGCCTCTCCCGGGACCGCACCTCGATCGCGCTGCCGGACGAGAGCGCCCACCGGACCGTGGCCGGCCTGCTGCGGCGGCTCACCCGCGGACAGGCCGGAGTGCAGATCACCACCGTGCCCGCACCGCTGTGGCCCGCCGGGTTCTTCCGGCCCGGCGTGCAGCACGACGCCCGCCTGGCGCTGGTCGTCACCCAGGACGGCAGGGCCCCGGTGTGCCTGGCCGCGCCCACCCGCGGGCTGCGCCGAGCGGGCCCCGAGGCCGAGGCCCTGCTGGCCCGGCTCGCCCAGGCCACCGCGCTCGCCGCCGAGCCGCTGCTCATGTACCAGGTCGAGCGGCACGTCGCCCTCACCCTCCAGCACAGCTTCCTGCCCCTGCCGCACCGGCTGCCCGAGCTGCCGGGTATGGACGTCGTGGTCCGCTATGTGCCCGCGTCCCGGGAGACCGAGATCGGCGGCGACTTCTACGCCGTACTGCGCACCGGCGACGGCGTGCTCGCCGCGGTCGGTGACGTCGTCGGGCACTCGCTGGAGGCGGCGACCGTCATGGTCGAGATCCGGCACGCGCTGCGCGCCTACTGCCTCGAGGAGAGCGACCCGGCCGTGCTCGCCGAGCGCCTCGACCGGATGCTCCAGGTCTACCACCCCGACGTCACGGCCACCGTCTGCCTGGCCCTGATCGACCCCGGCACCGGCCGCACCCGCATCGCCAACGCGGGGCACATCCCGCCGCTGATCATCCGGGACACCGGCAGCGCCGACTACACCAAGGTCAACGGTCCGCTGCTCGGCGTGGGCCTGCCGCATCCGCCGCCCACCGAGCTGTTCCTGGAGCCCTCCGACCGGCTCCTCATGGTCACCGACGGCCTGATCGAGAACCGGGGCACCGACCTCGAGGTCTCGATGGAGCACCTCCGCGCGGCCGCCACCGGCTCCCTGCCGGGCCTGGACGCCCTGTGCGACACACTCCTCGCCTGCTTCGGCCACGAGCGCGAGGACGACATCGCGATGCTGGCGCTGCAACTGAAGAACTAGGGTGGGTCCTGTTGCCCAGAACAGGAGTCCCCATGCCGCAGATCACCGTCGACTACTCCACGCCCCTCGCCGAGGGCTTCGACCGGCGCGGCTTCGCGCTCGCCCTGCACGACGCGGTGGTGGAGATCGCGGCCGCGAAGCACGAGGCGTGCAAGACCCGGTTCCGGGCGACCGAGGACACAACCGTGGGCCGGGACGGGAACGGTCACGCCATCGTCCATGTCTCCCTCGCCTTGCTGGCCGGCCGCACCGACGAGACGAAGGCGCAACTGACCGAAGCGGTACTGGAGTTGCTCCGCACGTATGTGAAGCCCGCCGACGGGCTGGCGCTGCACGCCTCGGCCGAGGTGCGCGAACTGGACGCGTCCTACCGTAAGTTCGAGAGCTGAGCGCCCGCGCGGAGCCGCATACCGACATCGCCCCGCGCCCCTTCACGGCTGTCCGGGCCTAGGAGCCCAGCGCGATCAGCCGGCCGACCAGGTCGGTGAACGGCCCGTCGGTCGGCTCGTCCTTGAACATGTGCCGGATCAGCGCGGCCATCTCCTCGTCGTACGCGGCGCTCACGGCTGCCAGTGCGGCGAAGTCGTGCACGAGCTGTGCCTCCAGCTCGCGGCGCGGGATGCGCCGGCCGTCCAGCCAGATCAGTGCGGTCGACTCGGCGAGCGAGATCCAGGAACGGACGACCAGTTCCAGTCGCGCGGGCGGGTTCTCCACGCGCAGATGCGAAAGAATCTGGTCATACGCGGCCTGCCGTACGGCGTCGATGAGCGCGTTGGTCGTCGAGGAGCCGACGGCCGGGCCGCCGCGCATCAACGCCGAGAAACCGGGCCCGTGATCGTCGACGAAGTCGAAGAACCGGTGCATCACGCGCAGCAGCCGGGCCCCCAGCGGACCCTCCCGCGGTTCGACGAACCGGCTGGCCAGATCCTCCGACGCGCGCTTCAACGCGGCCTCGTACAGGCTGAGTTTGCCGGGGAAGTAGTGGTACACCAGCGGGCGGGAGATGCCGGCGGCCGCGGCTATCTCGTCGATGGAGACCTCGTCGGGCGAGCGACGGCTGAACAGTTCGAGGGCGACGCCGATCAACTGCTGCCGCCGCTCCTCGACACCCATTCTGCGGCGCACCCCGATAGTCATGCGAACACCTTACCGATCGGATCCGGCCCCGAACGGACCGGACCGGCCAGCGGCGTTCACATATCCGACACAAGATGATCACGTCCTCGGCCCGGGCGGCGGCAGGACGCCGGTGCCCGGCTACCGCAGGGCGTTGATCGACCGTCCGTTCTCCAACTCGCCCTGCAGGCCCGCCTGAGCTCCCGCCTTCGTCTTCACGGCCAGCAGGTTGCCCTGCGCGGAACCGTCGACCCCGCCCGTCGCCGTGATCGACGCGGTGCCCCGGCCGCCCGCCGCCAGCAGGTACCAGGACCCCGCCTCCGACTTCCACAGCACGCCGGCCAGCACATGCGGGTCGCGCGGACCGCACGCCGGCACGTTCTCGGCCTTCGCCGCGACCGCCCCGTACGCCCCGCCCGGCGTGTGGAACTGCGCCAGCACGCGCGTCCCGCCGCCCCGCCAGGTCTCGGCGCGGGTGCACACCCACGAGGCCGACCCGCTCGCGTCGGGCAGCGACTGGGTGGCGTACTCCCAGGAGTTCACGGACCGCACTCCCTGTGAGCGCACGGCGGACAGCGAGCAGGCGAACGGTGCCCAGGCGCGCAGCGCCGCCGCGCCGGTCGCGTCGCGCTCCGAGCCCGGGCGGCCGGTGGTGAGGCGGGCCGGGACCAGTTCGCCGAGGTCGGTCGACAGGCGGGTGCCGGAGCCGTCCGTCAGCTGGAGCACGTTCCACGAGGTGCACGCGCCGGTCTGCAGGGCGGCGCTGGCCAGCGGTGAGGTGACACCGTCGGTCAGTGTGAGGTCCATCGCGCCGGTGCCCGGCTTCAGCAGGTCTCGCTCGGCCGCCTTCTTCACCCAAGGCGCCGTCAGGTAACGGACGTTGCCGTCGGCCCGGCCCAGCACCACCGCGTTCGACTCGGCGCCGGTCGCCCCGTCGACCCGCGCGAAGTCGAGCGCGGCGCCCCTGGTGCTGCCCTTCGGTTCGGCGTACCGGGCGATGCGCAGACCGTCGTAGAAGATCACCACCCGCGCGTTGTCGACGTCCCCGGCGTACAGCAGCTGCGGCGGGCCGGCCGGGCCGCCCGAGGGGGTGCCCGGGGTGGCGGAGACCTGGACGGTCTCGCCGGGGCGGGCCCAGACGGCGAGCGCGCGGCGCAGCAGTGCCCTGTCGCCGGTGAGTTCGCCGCGGGCGGGCCAGACGGAGAAGTCGGTGCGCGAGGCGGACTGCCACGCGGTGTCCGGGACCTTGGTCAGGTTGGCCGGGTCGAGAGCCGCCTGGGCCGACGGGTTCTGCGCGTAGGACGGGGCGGCGGCGCCGTCGGGTGCCCAGCCGTCACCGGGCAGGCCGAGCAACGCCCCGCACACCGCGACGGCCGCCGCGGCGGCGAGCGCCGCCTTCAGGTGCTGGCGGCGCCGCATCAGGTCGGTGGGCCGGGCCTGCAGCGAACAGGGGTCGAACTCGGGGGAGTCGAGCAGCGCGTACTGCGCGGGGACCTCGTCGGCCTCGTCCAGCGCGGCGTCCACGTCGTCGACGCCCGCCGTGGTGAGCACCTCGCGTACGTCGCCGTCCGGGAGTTTCTCCAGGCCGCGCAGCACGTATGCGGCGCGGGCCGGTCCGGACAGGGCGGACAGCCGCTGGTCCAGGGCGAGTTCGTCGGCGCCGCCCGAGCGCGGGAAGAGACGCAGGCCCCACACCTGGGGCAGCAGCGGCGGCAGCTGGGACTGCTTGGGCCATGCCCTGAGCGTCAGCGGCAGGCCCGCCTCCAGTGCCGTACGCAGCACCTGGAGTCGGACGAAGGCGTAGCCCGGGTCACCCTCGCGGCCGGTCGACTGGGCCGGGATCACAGGTGCCGGCGTCCGGCGCCGGGGCAGGGCGCGCTGGGTGAGCGCGTGTGCGGTCACCACGCGCCGGTTGCGGCCGAGGCCCGGTGGCAGCACCAGATAGGCGAGCCGGACGAGCCGGGGGTAGTGCTCGACGAGCGCCGCTTCTGCCTGCTCGACGTCGACGAGCGGGTCGGACGACGAGGAAGCGGCGGCGGAGCCGGAGCCGGGTGCGGGGCGCGGGGCGACATCCTGTGACTGCACGTTCAGCAGAACGAGCGAATCGGTGGTTGGTCACCGCCACCCGGGTGACTCACTCCTGAGGATCGACGAGAGCCCGCGCGTAGTTCGCCATCGAGCGCTGGTAACGCGGCAGATGGGGCGCGAGGGCGCCCAGGACGAGGGAGAGGCCCTCGCGGTCGCGGCCGAGGCTGGACAGGCACAGGGCGAGTGTCGCGCGTACCGCGTCGTCCAACTCGTCCGAAGGGGCGTCCAGTTCGGGTGTCAGCAGCTTGACGCCCTCCTCGGCCTGTCCGGTGTTCCGCAGGGAACTGGACAGCTGGATCCTGGCGCGCCGCCCCTTGTATCCGTCGAGGCCGCGGGCGAGGGCCTCCCGGTACAGCGGAACGGCCTTGTCCGAGTGGCCCGTCGAGTCCCAGGCGCAGGCCCCCTCGAAGGGGCCGAGCGGACTGCCCGGAGGCAGCTCGGCGACCAGCGTGTCGATCAGCGCACGGAAGTCGGCCGCCGCCTCCTCGGCGTAGTCGTCGAAGGTCGCCCAAGCGGCGGTCACGCGGTCTTCCCAGTCCTGGTTCACCGGGACACTTTCGCACGGGTGTGCCCCGTCATGGCAGCGGATTTGAGCGCGGCGGGCCCGGGAGCCGTATCGAAGGGGACGGGCCCCTTGCCGGGGCCGACCGAGGCATGGTCCGATGCAGGCGACCGGAGGAACAGATGAGGGTGACCCGACCGATGCTCGCGCTGAGCGGCGCGGCGCTGGTGCTTGCGCTGGCGGGCTGCGGATCCGACGGGGACGGCGAGGCGGCCGTTCCCAAGACGGCGACCGGCAGCCTCGAACACCTGGCCGCCGAGGCGAAGTGCAAGCCGAACATGCAGACGGACGCGGACACGATCCGGCAGGCCATCTGCAAGAACGGCGACGAGAAGTACGTCCTCGCCACCTTCGCCACCGACCGCGGTCAGCGCGAGTGGCTGAACGGGGCGAAGGACTACGGCGGCTACTACCTCGTGGGCCGCAAGTGGGTCGCCGTCGGCGAGGAGAAGACGGTCACCGAGCTGCGGACCACGCTCGGCGGGACCATGGAGGAAGGGTCCGCTCACATGAACGGCGGCCACGGTGGTACGGGGGGCGAGGCCACCCACTCCGGCTCCGGTCACAGCGGCTGACCGCGCTGGTCTTTCCGCGCGGGTCATATCGGGGGCGGGCAAACGAAAGCCGGCGGTGGGGAATCCCACCGCCGGCTTCCTACTGGGTCAGGACTACTGGCAGTCCTCGCCGCTGTTGATGCAGTCGACCATCTGGTTCATCACGTTCTCGTCGAAGAAGTTGATGAAGTCGTTGTGGTCGGTGATCGGCTTGTGCAACTGCTCCGGGAAGGAGTCCACCGCGAACGGGTTCACGACCTGCCCGTTCTCGATCTGCGGGGCCGGCACGTCGTAGACCAGCTTGACCTGCAGCTGGGGGATGGCCTGGAAGCCGTTGGCACAGGTGCCGTCGGCCTGGACGAACGCCACGTGGGTACGGTGGTTGGCGCTGTCGATGTTCTGGCCGTCCCAGCAGCTCTGGAAGGCGGACGTGCGCACCACGGAGCTGCCCTCGGGGCAGATCGGGTACTTGTCCGTCACCTGCCGGTCCTCGAAGCCGGTGCAGCTCCAAGCGGTGTTGGCGTTCGCGAGACCGTTGGTGAAGGCCTTGGCGTCACCGGTGATGATGCGCAGGGCGGTGGGCATCGCGACGACATCGCTCGTCTTGTTGCCGACGAACTTCAGCTCCGCCTGGGCGGTCTGCTGGATGGTGCCGACGTTGCTGTCCTGACCGCCACCGGGCGCGTCCGCGTCGATGTCGTTCTGGCCGTCCTGCACCCGCAGTACCGGCCAGAAGTAGGACGACTTGTCGCCCTGGTTCTGGCAGGTCGTCTCGCCGTTCGCCAGGTCCTCGTCGCTCGCGAAAGCGTCGTTGGCCTGGTTGCCGACGTAGTCGTGCTGGTGCTGCGCACCGTTGCTGACACCGGGAGCGACGATCACGTTGTCCGAGTTGCGGTTCTCGTTCTCGTTGGTGCCGCAGTTCGTGGTGAAGCTGCCCGTCGAACCGGTGTCCCCGTTCGCGGCCAGCCCGTTCGGCAGGTTGCGGGAGTTGGGCTGGACGTCCTCGATGTTGACGAAGTCGTCGGCCACCGGGCCGTTGCCGGCCTGACCGCCGTTGCCCTGGTCCTGACCGTCACCCTGGTCCTGACCCTGGTCCTGGCCCTGGTCCTGACCGTCACCCTGGTCCTGGCCCTGGTCCTGGCCCTGGTCCTGACCGTCGTTGTTCTGGTCCCCGCCCTGACCGTCGTTGGTCTCCGGCTGTTCGGCCGGGACGCCCTGACACTCGGCGAGCTGGTCGATCCCCTGCGGAGCCTTACCGCCCACGCGGTTGATGTTGATGCCGATCCGGTCGATGGTGGCGACCCGCTTGGACTTCAGCGGGCCCAGGATGGCGTTGTTGACGTAGCCGGCGTCTCCTGCCTGGGCCTGGCGCGTGTCGGCGAGACGCGTGTAGGCGTCCGTGATCTGCCTGTCGAGCAGCGCCAGCTCCTTGGCGACGCCTTGGCGCGCGCCCTCTGGCACGTCCGTCAGCTTCTGGCCGACGTCCGGGCAGTTGATCGTCGCGACCTGAGCGCCCGTGGCCTTGGTCTGATTCTGCCCCGAGCCTGTCTCATGAGCCGAGGCGTAGAAGTTTGCCCAGATCAGCCCGCCCCCACCGAGCGCTAGGGCTGCCGAAGCGGCAACGGCCTTGGTGGCCAGTGGCATACGGCGTTTTCTTGTGTTGCGTCCCATGGAACTCCTCTGACTTCCTTGCGGGGCTATCGAGGCGCCCGACAGGAGTGAAGCGGCTCCCCTGAATACGCAAGCGGTCCCAGTGGTGTTCAGCCGTCTCAGAAATTGATGAGAGGTTCGCGAGACAATTCGGTTTCAACTGCCCATGGAATACGAGGAGTTGTTGATCCCTCACAGGAGGTGCCCGGGCGGGGTCCCGATTTCAGCGGCCGTGGTCGAGATACGCGAGAACCGCCAGGACGCGACGGTTGTCGTCGTCCGACACTTCCAGCCCCAGTTTGGCGAAGATATTGGCGGTGTGTTTCGCGATCGCCCGTTCCGTGACCACCAGCTTGGCGGCGATCGCCGCGTTGGTGCGGCCCTGCGCCATCAGTTCCAGCACCTCGCGTTCCCGGGGCGTGAGCCGGCCGAGCGGCTGGTCGTCGGCCGCCCGGCGGGACAGCAGCTGCTGGATCACCTGCGGGTCCATCGCCGTACCGCCCGCCGCGACCCGCCGTACGGCGTCCACGAACTGCTCCGCGTCGAACACCCGGTCCTTCAGCAGATAGCCGACCCCGCCGCTGCCGTCGGCGAGCAGCTCACGCGCGTACAGCTGCTCCACGTGCTGCGAGAGCACCAGCACCGGCAGGCCGGGTCTGTCCCGGCGGGCGTTCAGCGCGCACTGCAGGCCCTCGTCGGTGTGCGTCGGCGGCAGTCGTACGTCGACCACCGCGACGTCCGGCTCCAGTTCGGCCAGCGCGGCGGCCAGCTCCGGCCCGCTCTCGACGGCCGCCGCGATCTCGAAGTCGTAGGCCTCCAGAAGTCGGACGAGTCCGTCCCGCAGCAGGAACAGGTCTTCGGCTAGGACAACGCGCAAGGGATCTCCATGGTGACCATGGTGGGACCGCCCGCGGGACTGCTGACGGCCAGGACGCCGTCGAATGTACCCAGTCGACGCTCCACCCCGGCCAGACCCGAACCGGCCCCGGTCGCCGCGCCGCCCCTGCCGTTGTCGGTGACCGAGATCCGCAGCAGGCCGGCGCCCTCCGCGACGTGATGCAGGTCGACCCAGATCCGGTCGGCGTCCGCGTGCTTGACCGCGTTGGTGAGCACCTCGCTGACCGCGAAGTACGCCGCCGACTCCACGGGCGCGTCCGCCCGGCCGGGCAGGTCCACCTCCACCTCGGTGGTCACCGGCAGCCGCAGTGCCAACGCCCGTACGGCGTCGCCCAGTCCGCGCTCGGCGAGCACCGGCGGGTGGATGCCGCGCACCAGGTCGCGCAGCTCGGTGAGGGCGTCCACGGACGACTGGCGGGCCTGCGCGAGCAGCTTCCTCGCCTGCTCGGGGTTCTTGTCCAGCAGCACCTCGATGGTGCCGAGATCCATGCCCATCGCGACCAGCCGGGCCTGCGCCCCGTCGTGCAGGTCCCGCTCGATGCGCCGCAGTTCGGCGGCGGAGGTGTCGACGGCGTCGCGCCGGGTCTCGGTCAGCACCCGCACCCGCTCGGCCAGTTCGCCCTGGTTGGAGGCGAGCACCGCCCGGGTCAGCCGGAAGTGGGCCTCCAGCAGCCGCGGGGTGAGGAAGTGGGCGAAGAACAGGATGACGAGGCCCAGTGCGGCGGCGCCGAAGGCGGAGGCCTGGCCGGAGACGGGCACGAACCCGTACCAGTACCCGTCCGGGAAGACCCGCCACAGCCCGGCCGCCAGCGCGAACCCCTCCAGCGGGTAGAAGAGCAGCACGGCCGGCAGCAGCGCGGTGAGGAAGCCCGCGGTCATGTCGACGGGCAGCCACCTCAGGTCCCGCCAGGTCGCCGGATCGCGGAGCATCGCGAAGGTACGCGTCCAGGGGTTGGCGTCCTCCGGGACCGGCCGGTACGCCGACGGGATCTGCACCCCGCACCACTGGGCGGCCAGGACCCGCCGCCAGTCGGCGAACGCCCGCACCCCCGTGAGCACCCACGGCGTGGTGACGATCCCGATCCCGATCGGTATCAGCGCCAGGGACACCAGGGTGAGCGTGAAACAGAGCACCGCCCCCGGCAGCGTCACCAGCGCCAGCCCGAGCCCCCGTACCGCCGCCCGCCCCACGCCTCGCGTCCCGGTGCGGCCGGTGCCGCTCTTCGTCTCGATGGTCGTCATGGCGTCAGTCTGGCCGAGCGGGAGGCGGCGGTCACTGGGGCTGGGCGGCCGGTCAGGAGGTGGTGCCAGGTACACCTCCGGTCGCGGCGAGGACCTTCGCCTCCAGCTCCGGGTCCAGTCCCACCGCCGGCCGGTCCGGGCGCTGCGGCGCCACTCCGCCGATGCCCCGCAACCAGTTCCAGGTGTCGGCGACGGTCTCGGTGACCGGTCGGCAGCGCAGGCCCGCCCCGAGCGCCCGGGAGACGTCCGCGCTGTGCAGGGCCGCATGTCCCTCGCTGCCCGGCGGCAGCCACACCGGCAGCTGCTGCCACGGCTCGATGCCCGCGTCGAGGACGACGTCCGGGTCGGTCCAGCGCAGCTCGGCGGAGCCACCGGTGACGTCCACGCAGGCGTCGAGGAACGTGCCCATGGTGGCGTGCCCCGAGGGCCCGACGAGGTTGTACGGTCCGCTCGCCTTCCGCTCCGCCGAGTCGAGGATCCATTCCGCGAGGTCACGGACGTCGACGTACTGGAGGGGCAGGTCGTACGGCCCGGGCGCGAGGACGGGGCCGCCTCGGGCGATCCGGTTCAGCCACCAGGGCAGCCGGCCGATGTTCTCGTACGGCCCGAGGATCAGCCCGGCCCGCACCAGCAGCGAGCGGTCCGCGCCGAAGGCCTCGACGGCGGCCAGCTCGCCGCCCCGCTTGTCCCGGGCGTAGTCGGTCTGGTCGGCGTCGGCCGAGGCTCCCTCGACCAGGGGCGAGTCCTCGGTGCACCCGGCGCCCGGCGGCCACGCGTACACCGAGCGGCTCGACACGTACACATACCGGTCGGCGCGGCCCCGCAGCAGCCGCGCCGCCTCGAGCACCGCCCGGGGCGCCGCCGACCAGGTGTCGACGACCACGTCCCAGTCGCCGTCCGCCGCGGCCAGGGCGGCGAGCCCGTCGGGCGCGGTGCGGTCGCCGTGCAGGGACCGCACGCCGGCCGGAGGTTCGTGGCGTCCCCGGTGGAAGACGGTCACCTCCCAGCCGCGCCCGAGGGCCGCCTCGACGACGGCCCGCCCCGCGAACTCCGTACCGCCCAGCATCAGAAGTCTCATGCCGGTGACTGTGCCCGGTGGAGCCGCGGGACGGAACGCGTATCTGCCGTCAGCAGAGGCTCAGGGGATCAACGTCCGGTCGGGGGTGCGTACTTGTAGCCGACCCGGCGCACCGTCTGGATCGCCCGGCGGTGCTCGGAGCCGAGCTTGCGGCGCAGGCGGGCGATGTGGACGTCGACCGTACGGCCGTCGCCGACATGGCCGTATCCCCACACCGTCGTCACCAGCTGGTCGCGGGTGTGCACCCGGTGGGGGTGGGTGACCAGATGCGCGAGCAGCTCGAACTCCAGGTAGGTGAGGTCGAGTTCGCGTCCGTCCACGGCGGCCGTGCGCTGCACGGTGTCGACGCGGACGAGCGGGTCGGCGGCGGTCTCGCCGCCCTCCGGCGCCGCGTCGGGCACCGCCACCGGCGCGAACGGCGGCTGCTGGTCGGCCGGGACGAGCACCAGGTAGCCGATCATCGGCGGCTGCCCCGGCAGGGTCGGGAGGGTGTGCGGGGGAGCGGGCAGCCAGGTGGCGCCCGGCGGCAGGAACTCCGCTACATCGATCACCTCGTCCCGGTCGACGGCCCGCAGTCGATGACGCGAACCGTTGGGGGAGGAGGGAACGGCGGTGGACAGGGAACGAGTGGTCGCCATGAGAGGTCAGCTCTTTCGCGCGAGAGGTCCGACGGGAACGTACGTCGTGCGCGCTGGCCGAAGGCCGGGGTGTACGGCTTTAGAGGGCCGGCGCGTTCGTCGCGCGGCAACACACCCGGTCGAAGTCGTGGTGCTGACGGGAAGGCCAGAACGGCTCGAGGTCATGGCGACCCGTCGCGGCGTGGTTCTGGAAGCTGGCCATGGGCCCATTGAAGCAGACACGACCCCGCAACAGGAGCCTGCTCTCACTGCTTGGACGCCTGCCCGGCGTGAACTCGCTCTCGTCCGGCACGCGGAAGGGGCGCCCGCCGAGATGGCGGGCGCCCCTTCCGGGAAGTGCGCGGTGATCAGACCTGGCCGGCCTTCTCCAGGGCGGAGCAGCAGGTGTCGACGATCAGGCGGGTCACCAGGTACGGGTCGACGTTCGCGTTCGGACGGCGGTCCTCGATGTAGCCCTTGCCGTCCTTCTCGACCTGCCACGGGATGCGGACCGAGGCGCCACGGTTGGAGACACCGTAGGAGTACTCGTTCCACGGGGCGGTCTCGTGCAGACCGGTCAGGCGGTCGTCGATGCCGGCGCCGTAGTGCTTGACGTGGTCGAGCGGCTTCGAGCCCTCGCCGAGCGACTCGCACGCGGTGATGATCGCGTCGTAGCCCTCGCGCATCGACTTGGTGGAGAAGTTGGTGTGCGCACCGGCGCCGTTCCAGTCGCCCTTCACCGGCTTCGGGTCCAGCGTCGCGGCGACGCCGAAGTCCTCGGCGGTGCGGTAGAGCAGCCAGCGGGCCACCCACAGGTGGTCGGAGACCTCCAGCGGGGAGACCGGGCCGACCTGGAACTCCCACTGGCCGGGCATGACCTCGGCGTTGATGCCGGAGATCGCGAGGCCCGCCTTCAGACAGTTCTCCAGGTGCGCCTCGACGACGTCACGGCCGAAGATCTCGTCGGCGCCGACACCGCAGTAGTAGCCGCCCTGGGGGGCCGGGAAGCCGCCCTTGGGGAAGCCCAGCGGGTAGCCGTCCTGGAAGAAGGTGTACTCCTGCTCGATGCCGAAGATCGGCTCCTGGGAGGCGAACTTCTCGGCGACCTCGACCAGCGCGGCACGGGTGTTGGACTCGTGCGGCGTCATGTCGATGTTGAGGACCTCGCACAGGACGAGGATGTCGTCGCCGCCGCGGATCGGGTCGGGGCAGGAGAAGACCGGCTTGAGGACACGGTCCGAGGAGTGGCCCTCGGCCTGGTTCGTGGAAGACCCGTCGAAGCCCCAGATCCCCAGCTCGGCACCCTTGGCGTCGTCGGCCAGTATCTTCGTCTTGGAACGGAGCTTCGCCGTCGGCTGGGTGCCGTCGATCCAGATGTACTCAGCCTTGAAGGTCACGGGCCACTTCCTTCGGGGGTGTGTCTAGACGCACTTGCGGGTGCTGCGGCGCTGCGGCACTGGGGCACCGCTTTCGATGCCAGGCAGCCTGTCAACAGGCGATTTCCCGGTCATTGCTCGAATGTGAACCCCGTGTTACCTGGTGGTGCTGTGGCGCGATTCACGCTGTGAGGGCAGGCGCTGCGCGGGGAGTGGTGCGCGGAGCGACACGGAAAGGCGCCCCGAACGGGGCGCGGGGGGCGGCTCGTATGCGATGGGGTTGCGGGCGGGGCCCGGGGGCATGCAAGGTCACGGACATGCCGGTCCCGCCACCCCTGGCCGGGGGCGGCGGGACCGGTGACACGTACGGTCACGGACGTCGTGGCATCACCCCACCTTCTCGATCACGGCCCGGCGGATCAGAAACTTGCCGGGCTCCCGTACGTCTTCGAAGGCCGCGTTGTTGAGCAGGACACAGCTGCCGGAGACCGAGGTGACCTCCACCGTCGTGGACTTGTTGTTGTCCAGGTTGGTGACCTTCAGCCTCGTGCCGGCCGGGAACTGGTTGCTGGACGCGGCCGGGGCGCCGTCCTCGCCGGACAGGGTGACGGTCGAGCCGTTGCACACCTGCTGACCGGAGGCGGGCGGCGCGGCCTGCGCCGGCGGCGCGGTCTGCGTGGGTGGTGCGGCCTGCGCCGGGGGCGTGGTCTGGGCCGGCTGGGTCGCCTGGGGGTCCTGAGCCGACTCCCCGACGACGCACCCGGACGCCTCCTGCTGCACCCTGATCTGCGCGATGACGGCCTCGCGGTTGGCGATCCGGGCCTCGGACTGCGCGTCCGGGGCGGCCCGCTGGCCGTCGATGAACCGCTGGTTGTTGCCGAGGGCGGTGGCCAGCCCCTGGCAGACGGTCGACTCGGCGGCCGTCTGCGGGGACTGCGCGGCGTTCGAGGTGGCCGCCATGACGAAGGCGCCGCCTCCCGCCACCGTCGCGGCACTCGCCAGCAGCGCGAGCTTCTTTTTCGTGCTGAGCGTTCTCCTACGCGACATGCGCGGCTCCTGAGAGGTAGGGGAGCGTACGCCGCTATGTACGAGATACCGAACGAAGTTACTCAGCGGTTACAGGAGTCACCAAAGTGGTGCGCGTCACACCGGTGTCAGCTCTGGTCCTGTTCGTACGCCGCCACGGTGTCGTTGACGTGCTGGAGCAACCCCTCGGTACGGACGGTGAGTTCGGCCTCCCCGGTCTCCGCCCCGTCCCCCCACTGCCCACTGGCGAACACCACCGAGCGCACGGTCATCAGCCGCCGGAAGACCCCCGCCGAACCGGGCGGCACGGTCGGCAGCCCCGCCTCGGGCGGCGGGTCGAGCGCGACCACCTGATACGTCACCGGGTCCATCGAGGCCATCGTGAACACCGCCGAGGCGTCCTCGACGCGCCGGAAACTCAGCACGCTCACCGTCACCTGCGAACGCCGCTCGGTGTCCGTGAAGAGCGCCGCCGTCAACCGGACACATCCCTCGCCCTGTTCGAGCAGCGCGGCCAGCTCGGGAGACATGGCGCGAGCGCAGTCGGTGGTGGTGGCGAGGTCGACGCGATGGTGCCGGGAACCGTCCTTCAGGCGCACGTTCTGCTGCGGGAAGGCCTGCTCGGGCCGGATGACGGGCCGCGCGAGCAGGGAGGACAGGGCGGTCGGGGCGTCGGAGGGGAGGGAGACGTCGACGGACGGAACGGCGGTGCCGGAGCCCGTGGTGGCCGAGGCCAGCGGGGTCGCCGTCGTCCGGTCGTCCTCCTCCCCGCCGCTCACGTACATCACGGCGCCCAGGGCGATCGCCGCCACGAGGACGACCGCCGTGCCGGCGGCGGCCGCGCGCCGGGCGCGGCGTCTTCTGCGTATGCGCTCCTGCTCGGCCACCCATCGGGTGTACGGGTCAGGTGTGTACGGGCCAGGTGTGTACGGGTCGGGGCTGTGCGGGGGCATTCCTTGATCACCGAAGGTCATGGCGGCGGAGGGTAACAGCGCGGACCCTCCGAACTCCCGCCGCCCGACAAACCGTTGGCTATCGTGACAGAGCGTCCCGTACGGCCTCGTCGGTGCGGGCCACCACCGCCGTACCGTCGTCCGCGGTGATGATCGGACGCTGGATCAGCTTGGGATGTTCGGCGAGGGCGGTGATCCAGCGGTCGCGCGAAGTGTCGTCCCGGGCCCAGCCCTTGAGGCCGAGCTCCTTCGCGGCGGCCTCCTGGGTGCGGGTGATGTCCCAGGGTTCGAGGCCGAGGCGGTTCAGGACGTCCCGGATCTCGTCCTCGCTCGGCACGTCCTCCAGATAGCGGCGGACGGTGTAGTCCGCGCCCTCCGCGTCGAGCAGGGTGAGCGCGCTGCGGCACTTCGAACAGGCCGGATTGATCCAGATCTCCATACGGCCCACGGTACGCGAAAACCCGTCCTTCACCCGTGTCACAGCACCCCCGAAAGCCCTTGTGGCCAGGGCCTTTTGTCAGTGGCGGGCAGTAGAATAGAAGCAGTGTTCGAGGGTGTCGCCGGGGTGTCGAGATCTCCGGGGCCGATGCCCTGACCGCGACAGGAGGATGCCTGTGCCCGCTGCCGCACTGAAGCCGAAGCCGTTGCCCACCCAGTCCACCGCGAAGCGTTCCGTGCTGCTCGACATGCCCTACGCGCCGGTGGAGAAGCGCCCGCTGCCGCCGGGGCGTCCGCGCGAGTGGTACGTCAGCCACAACCGCCGCCTCAAGGCGATGCGCCTCGCGATCGCCCTGCTCGACTCGGGCGTCTACATGCCCAACCAGGCCCGCAACGAGACGATACGGAGCACAGCGGAGACGATCGGCGTCCACCCGCCGTCGGACACGACGTGCCACATGGTGCGGGCGCTGATGAGGTACTCGCGGTAAGCCTCGGAGCCCCTGGGGGCTCCGTCCCCAGCCCCTGAACCTGTGCCTCTCGACCGACCGAGACGGGCGGTGGGTAGGCACAGGCCGGGGGTCCAGGGGGCGGAGCCCTCTGGTACACCCCCTACGCCGCCAACTCCTTCTCCACCGGCGTCCGGAACCGCGGTGTCACCCTCGCCGCCCCCACCCACCCCCGCACCCGCTCCGCCTCCACCGCGATCGCCGCCTCCGCATCGCGCCCCACCCCCTCCGTGTCCAGCAACCGCCACACGATCTCCCCGTCCGCCCGCTGGGCCCATGCGCCCACCACCCGGCCGTTCCACCACACCGTCGGCCCCACATTGCCGCTGTAGTCGAACAACGCGGGCCGCAAGGCCGGCGCCAGATACCAGTCCCGCTGCTGCCAGCCCATCGCCGTCGGATCGAGCGCCGGCAGCAGCGCGGCCCACGGCTCGGCCGGCTCCGCCACCGGGCCGACGTCGCCGTCGACGACGTACCCCACCCCCTCGTCCAGGGACACCGGCCGCGCCCCGATCGCCGCCAACGCCCGGCGGACGTCGGTGACTTTCCACCCCGTCCACCACTTGAGGTCGGCCTCCGTCGCCGGGCCGCACGCGGCGAGCCAGCGCCCCAGCAGGGATGCCTGGGCCTGCGCCACGTCCAGTTCGGGGTGGGCGGGGGACACCGCCCAGCGGAACTGGCTGGACGTCCAGGAGCCGAGCGGCCGGCCCCGCACGACCTTGCCCTCGACGCCCAGCACCTTCAGCAGCCGGGTCGAGACGGTGTGGACGCCCTGGTAGCTCTTCCCGGCCGCGTACACGAACTGCTCCCGCAGCCGCGGCTCGTCCGCGGTGAGCTCCGCCGCCGTCGCCTGCCCGCGCCGCGCCAGCGCGGCCAGCGCCGACTCCTCGACCTCCTTCAGCCAGGCCGCGTCCGGCGCCCCGGCCTTCGCCATGGCCTTCAGCAGCGCGGCCCGCTCCCGGGCGGCGACCGTGAGGCCGGTCGAGGCGTGCACGACCGCGGTCAGCTCCGTCGGGAACACGAAGACCGTGTGCCGCATGCCGTGCATACGGACCAGCGCACGGTCCTCGTACAGCGCCCGCCCGGTCTCCGGCACGGTCCCGGCCGGGTCCGCGAGCCGCGCGCCCACCGCCAGGTACACCGTCGCCGGGTCCGATCCGTGCAGGGCGACCAGGGAGCCGGCCACCTCCTCGGGACTCGCCGCCCGTGCCGCCCCGGCCAGCCGGTGCCGCAGCGCGAGCCGCGCCCGCCGCTCCGCCACGCCGATGTACCGCTCCTCGTCACCCATGCCGGCCTCCACCTGTCACACCCACCGTGAGGGCATCCTCCCGGACACCACTGACAATCGGGCCGCGCCGAGGCCCGGGTGCCGTCACCCGATGGAAACCAGGGCACCCGAGGAGGCGTGATGCGGAGACAGCCCCAGATGAGCACCCCCGCCGACCCCGCCCACCGGGCCCAGCCGGCCCACCGCTCCGACCTCGCGGCGTACGCCCGGCCCGGCTGTGCGGCACGGCGTTGGCCCGCGCGGACACCTTCGAACGGGCCGTCGCCGACTTCGCCCTCGCCTACGCCGACCAGACCACCCACGACCACGCGACCCTGTGCGCGGCCGTCGCGGCGGGCGTGGTGACGGCCGCACCCGGGGTCTGAGAACCGGTCGGCGCAGGCTTGCCTCAGCCGGTCAGGCGTACGCCTCCACCAGCCGGGCCACATACGTCTCCAGCCGCCCGCCCAGCACCTTTGCCGTCAGCTCGGTCCGGCCCAGCTCGCGCCAGGGACCCGCGAGCTTCGCCGCGTCGGGGGCGTAGCCGAGGGCGTCCAGCAGCCGCCAGTACAGGTGGTCGGGTCCGTCGGCGAGGCGCCGGCCGCCGTGCGCCTCGTAGCGTGCGCGGAAGCCGAGGCCGTGCTCCGGGCCGTGCAGCAGGGCCAGGGCCGTCGAGCAGTGGGCGACGTCCAGGTCGGCGGGGCCCCACGACGTCTCGACCCAGTCGACGACTCCGCTGATCCGCAGGTCGTCGCCGCTGCCGTCGAAGAGGACGTTCCCCGGGTGGAAGTCCCGGTGCAGGAAGCAACCGTCGTAGGACGGGGGTTCGCGGCGGATCACGTCGACCGCCCGTTCCCACAGCGGTCCCGGCGGGGCGATCACCCGCTCCGGCGACGTCCACGCCTGGTACGGGCGCGGGCGTTCGGCCGGTACGACCTCGTGGATCCGGACGAGTTGCGCCGCGAGCAGGTCCAGGCGCCGCTCCAGTTCGTCCTCGTCGACCCGCACCGTGCCCGGGAGCAGGGACATCAGCAGCGAGGGGTGGTCGCAGAGTTCGCCGGAGGCGTCGACGGCGACCGGCCGCGCCGCCGGGATGCCGTCCTGCCCGGCGAGGAGCGCGAGGACGGACGCCTCGCGGGCCAGCAGCCCCGGGGCGTGTCGGCGGAAGAAGGGTTTCACGAAGGTCCGCAGCACCAGCCCGGTGCCGTCGTCGAGGGTCAGGCGGCGCATCTGGGAGGTCCAGCCGCCGGACAGCGGACGGTTGTCGAGGACCGTCCGCCCCTCCGGGAGTTGCTTGGCCAGCCATGACCGGGTCGCCGCCCACCCCTGGGTGAGTACGGCCGACACGAACTCCCGCCGGTCCTCGGCGTGATCGCGCAGCCACAGCCCCAACTGGTGGTCGGCCTCAGGCAGTTCGAAGCGCGTGAACTGCGCACGGGTGCAGAGCGCGTCCTGCACGGCCTCCGTCACCTCCGGCGGGATCACCGCGTCCGTACCCGGCACGGCGAGCACCGCGCGGCCCTCGTACGCCCGCAGCACGTCGAGCGCGGGCGAGGCCCGCCAGCTCCCGGGCGTCCGGATGATCGCGCTGAAGGAACCGTCGCCCGCCCCGAACGGCACGTCCCACGCCTCGCCCGCGTACACGGCGGGCGCACACAGCCCCAGCGCCGTGACCCGGTCGCCGTAGTGCGCGGCGAGGTCCGCCACCGTCTGCCCGCTCATGCTGAACCCGACCAGGATCAGCGGCCCGTTGGCCGGAGCGAACGCGTCGATGACCGAGACCGCCTGCTCGAAGCGGCGGCGCAGGCTCAACTCCCGCAGTGTGCCCGTGCTTTCGCCGTGCCCGGAGAAGTCGAGGGCGAGACCGCGGTAGCCGTGTGCCACGAACTCAGCCAGCAGCGGGAGCAATCGCTCCTTGCCGCCGTTGCCCGCTCCGTGCAGCACAACGGCGGTGGCCCGGTCCGGACCACCGCCGTCACCGCCGTACCTCACACTGAGATGTTCCCCGGCGTGCTCGTGTGTGAAGGAGATCAGCTCACTCATCTCCCCATTCACTCATGGCGCCTGCGGCAGCGTTCACTCATGGCGCCTACGCCGCCGCGCCGCGCGGGAAAAAGGGGATGCACGTCAAGTGACCGCCTCCCTACGCTGGACAAGCGTCGAGGAACTGCCCACCACCGCGTCCCGCAGGACAGGCATCACCCCGCGGACTCGGGGCTACTCTCTACGCACCGACGGACGGCCGCCCACCCCCGGCGCCCCGTCGGGAACGGATCACCGCTCGGATCAACCCACGCCCACGGAGGCCCGTCATGGGCACCATCGTCATATCCGGGACCGTCGTCCTGGTCGTTCTGGGATTCGACAACCATCTCTACTGGCTCGCCGCCGTCGCCGTGCTCTTCCTGTACGTGCAGTACGGACGCGGCGGGTCCTCGCCCTCGTCGCCGACGGGGGGATCCTCGGCGGGGCCCACGCCCGCGAGCTACCGCGCGTATCGCGACCGCCGTGACAAGCAGGCCAGGTGGGAGCGTCGCTACCGCCGCGAGCGCCCCTTCGAGTCCCGCCGTCAGGAGCGCGAGAAGAGCAAGTGAGACCAGTGAGACCACTGGTGATCCCGGTGATCCCGGTGATCCAGGCGCCCCCGGTCGTCGTCACAGACCGGGGGCGCCCCACACCGGGAACCAGCGGCTCAGGTCGGGCTCGATCCGCAGATCGCCCTCCAGTGCCGCCTTCACCCGCAGCTCCAGTGCGTTGTCGCGCCGCTGTCCCTCGCCGGGCAGCGGCGCGAACGGGTAGAAGCTGCCGCGCTTGTAGAGGTAGACCAGCGCCAGCGACCGGCCCTCCGGATCCTGGAACCCGGCCAGGGAACACAGCAGTTGCGGCCCGAAGCCGTTGACCTCCATCGAACTGTTCACCGCGTGCAGGTCGTTGACCAGGAGCGGCAGCTGGTCGGGAGCGCGCTCCGACACCAGCCACGAATACCCGTAGCCGTCCCGCCGCAGCTCCACCGGCGGCCCGTCTCGGTCGGTGTCCGCGTCGAGCAGGGCCTGCACCTCGCGGTGGGTCTGCTCGAAGGCAGCGCCCTCCACCGTGGCGAAGCACACCGCACCCCGCCCGGTCGGCGTGAAGGAGGCGGCCGCCTCCAGCGTCACCGCCGCCGACGGCAGCGCGAAGAGCTGGTCGAGATCGGGTGCGACCGGCTTCGTACGGCCGAGCAGGATGTCCAGCAGCCCCATCCTCAGCCCGCCCTTCCCGGCGTCGCCGCCTCGCCCAGCTCACCGGAGATCCGCCCCAGCTGCTCCAGCCGCTGCTCCAGGCTCGGGTGGGTCGAGAAGATCCGCGCCACGCCCGGCTCGGCGCCCAGCGCGGGGGTGAAATAGAAGGCGTTGAACGCCTGGGCCGTGCGCAGGTCCTTGCTGGGGATCCGGGCGATGTCGCCGGTGACCTTGGTGAGCGCGGACGCCAGCGCCGAGGGCCGGCCGGTGAGCAGGGCCGCGGCCCGGTCCGCCGCCAGCTCCCGGTACCGGGACAGCGCCCGGATCAGCAGGAAGCTGATCGCGTACACGGCCGCCGACACCCCCATCACGGCGGCGAAGACGACGGCGGTGTTCTGATCCCTGCGCCCGCCGCCGAACAGCTGCGAGTAGAAGGCGAACCGCACGATCAGCCCCGCGATCACCCCGAGGAAGGACGCGATGGTGATCACGGCGACGTCCTTGTGCGCCACGTGCGACAGCTCGTGCGCGAGGACGCCCTCCAGCTCCGCGGGTTCCAGCCGCCGCAGCAGCCCGGTGGTCACGCAGACGACGGCGTTGTCGGGGTTCCGCCCGGTCGCGAACGCGTTCGGCATGTCCATCTCCGACACGGCGACCACCGGCTTGGGCATGTCCGCGAGGGCACACAGCCGGTCGATCACGGCGTGCAGTTCGGGATACTCCTCCCGCTCCACGACCCGCCCGCGCATCGCGAACAGCGCGATCCGGTCGGAGAACCAGTACTGCGCGCCGAGCATCCCCGCCGCGACCACCACGACCAGCACCCACGACTTCAACAGCACGACCAAGGCCGCGACGAAGGCCACGTACAGCAGCCCAAGTAGAAACATCGTGACCGTCATCCGCACGGTCAACCGCCGGTCGCTCCGAAAGCGGCTCTGCATCTGGCATCACCCTCAGCAGTCAGGCACTCGCCCCACAGCCCAGTGTGCACCCGCCCCTGCCCATGAAGCGGTCGCGATCACCTCTAGGACCAGCAAAGGCTCAGCCCCCGGTCCCGGCCTCGCACAGCGCCTCGCTAGTACGGCGCCCGGAAGTTCGCGTACCCCAGCAGCAGGATGATCGCCGCCACACTCCCGAGCACGATGACCGTCGATATCCACGACGACCGGCGCGGCCCCGCCGGGTCGGGGTCGGCGCGGAACGGCTGCGGCTCGGGCGGGTTCTCCTTCCAGCGCGCGGCCAGCATCCTGGCCCGCGCGGAGGGCTCCTTGTGCTGGGCGTTGTCGGCCCACTTGAGGTCGAACTCCCGCTCCGCGTCGTCCTGTTCGGGCATCCCCGTAACCCCCGGTCGTCTCCGTCTCGAACAGTTGTACAGAACACGATACGACGACGCCCCCGCCCTGAGAAATCAGGAACGGGGGCGCAGCCGAAGGGCCTACTGGCCGATCACACGTCGAAGTAGAGCTCGAACTCGTGCGGGTGCGGACGCAGCTGCAGCGGCGCGATCTCGTTGGCGCGCTTGTAGTCGATCCACGTCTCGATCAGGTCGGACGTGAAGACGTCGCCCGCGAGCAGGAACTCGTGGTCGGCCTCGAGGCGGTCGAGGACGGCCGGGAGCGAGGTCGGGACCTGCGCGACGCCCGCGTGCTCCTCGGGAGCCAGCTCGTACAGGTCCTTGTCGATCGGCTCGGCCGGCTCGATCTTGTTCTTGATGCCGTCCAGGCCCGCGAGCAGCAGCGCGGAGAACGCCAGGTACGGGTTGCCGGAGGAGTCGGGCGCCCGGAACTCGACGCGCTTGGCCTTCGGGTTCGAGCCGGTGATCGGGATACGCATGGCCGCGGAGCGGTTGCGCTGCGAGTACACCAGGTTGACCGGCGCCTCGAAGCCCGGCACCAGACGGTGGTACGAGTTCACCGTCGGGTTGGTGAAGGCCAGCAGCGACGGGGCGTGCTTGAGGATGCCGCCGATGTAGAAGCGGGCCATGTCCGACAGGCCCGCGTAACCGGCCTCGTCGTAGAACAGCGGGTCGCCGTTGGCCCACAGCGACTGGTGGACGTGCATGCCCGAGCCGTTGTCACCGAAGATCGGCTTCGGCATGAAGGTCGCGGTCTTGCCGTTGCGCCAGGCCACGTTCTTCACGATGTACTTGAAGAGCTGGAGGTCGTCGGCCGCGGCGAGCAGCGTGTTGAACTTGTAGTTGATCTCCGCCTGGCCGGCGGTGCCCACCTCGTGGTGCTGGCGCTCGACCTGGAGGCCGGCGTTGGCCAGCTCCAGGGAGATCTCGGCACGCAGGTCGGCGAAGTGGTCGACCGGCGGGACCGGGAAGTAGCCGCCCTTGTAGCGGACCTTGTACCCACGGTTGTCCTCGAGGGCGCCGGTGTTCCAGGCGCCCGCCTCGGAGTCGATGTGATAGAAGGACTCGTTCGCGGTGGTCGCGAAGCGGACGCTGTCGAACACGTAGAACTCGGCCTCGGGGCCGAAGTACGCGGTGTCGGCGATCCCGGTGGAGGCGAGGTAGGCCTCCGCCTTCTTGGCCACGTTGCGCGGGTCACGGCTGTACTGCTCGCCGGTGATCGGGTCGTGGATGAAGAAGTTGATGTTCAGCGTCTTGTCACGGCGGAAGGCGTCGACCCGGGCGGTCGACAGGTCCGCGCGCAGCGCCATGTCGGACTCGTGAATGGCCTGGAAGCCACGGATCGACGATCCGTCGAAGGCCAGCTCCTCGTCCGGGTCGAACGCCTCAACGGGCACCGTGAAGTGCTGCATGACGCCCGGCAGGTCGCAGAAGCGGACGTCGATGAACTTGACGCCCTTGTCCGCGATGAACTTCTTGGTCTCGTCGGCGTTCTGGAACATCCAGCTCCTCCTACCCCCGACCGTTCCGTGCCGGGGTGGTAGTTCGTTCGTGCGGCCAGTGCGGTGGCACACGCTGACCTCGACCCTAGGGACGGGTGATTTCTCAGACGTGACCCATTTGTTTCGCACAAGTTAACCGGACATCGCTACGCCTACCCCACCTGTCCGTATCGCGAAACGGGCGCAGTACCGTGGACGGGTGGACAACAGGCAGGCAATCGGATCGTGGCTTTCCGGACCGCGCACGGCCGCGGAGGAAGCCGGTGTCGACTTCGGATACCGCGGTGAGCAACTCGGTCTGCCGGAAGAGGGGCCGGGCTCGATCGCCCGCCCCGGCCGGCGCCTCGGCGCCATCGCCGTCGACTGGGGCCTGAGCCTCTTGATCGCATACGGCCTCATCACACAGGGCTACGACCAGGCGACCAGCAACTGGGCGCTCCTCGTCTTCTTCCTGCTCGGCGCCCTGACCGTGGGCACCGTCGGCTTCACCCCGGGTAAGCGCCTCTTCGGCCTGCGCGTGGTCACCGTCGACACCGGCCGCGTCAGCCCCGCCCGCGCCCTGCTCCGCACGGCCCTGCTCTGCCTCGCCGTCCCGGCCCTGATCTGGGACCGCGACGGCCGCGGCCTGCACGACCGGCTGGCCCGCACGGTCGAGGTCCGCATCTGACCCGGCTGTGATCCTGACCACGGGGCACCCTCAACTCCCTTGTGAATTCAGCGGTGTTGCAAGGCCATGAGTAAGGTGCTCCGGCATGAGCGCAACACGACGCGAGGTCGTGCGGGATGTCGTCGCCGACACGGCTCCGGGTGAGCTGGTTCTGCTCGACGGCATGAGATCCCTGAGTGACCGGCACGTCACGGACGTGCTGAAGCGCCGGGGCAGCCACCCGGACACCCTCGGCTTCGGGCTGACGGACGCCGTGGTCCTGGTCACACCGGTGGTGTGGCTCGTGGTGGACGAGGTGGTCAGGCGTGGGGTGGGCGCGGCCACGGACAGCGCGCTGGCCCGCCTCGGGGCTCCGCTGCGCAGACTGCTGCGCCGGTCCGACGACGACGCGGACACTGTGCCGGCGCTGACCGCACCCCAGCTGGACGCCGTCCACGGGCGGGTGCTGGAGCTGGCGGCCGACGCCGGGATGGAGCGGGGAACCGCGCAGGGCCTCGCCGACGCGGTGGTGTCCCGCCTGGCGCGCGAGACCGGCTCCGGCGCTGCGCCCGACGAGCGGTCCGACCCGGACGAGCCGGTCCGCGCCGCGCGCTGAATGCGGGGGACCCACCACGATGAACCGCGGGGAGAACCGGCGGAACGCGGGGCACGGCACGACGCGGCGCTTCGTGGTGCTGCTGTTCGTTCTCCTGTCGTCCTGCCTCACCATGCTGGACCGGGCGGCGCTCGCCCTGCGGTCGGAGTCCACGTTCCGCGCCTGCGTCCGCGGATCCGGAGCGGATCCCGACGCGCCGGTGTGGCGGGTCAGCCTCTCGATCTGGTTCGACGACGACTTCGAGCACTGCCGGGTCCAGGCCGCCACGGAGGCCCTCCGCCTCGCGGTGCTCGGCACGGCGGCCGTCGTCCTCGTTGCCCTGGTCGTCTACTGGCTGCTCCCCGTCTGGCGGGTACGCCGCGGCCGCCTGCTGCCCGCGGAGGACTTCGACGAAGTCCCCGCCCACGCATCCGGCGCAGCCCGCGCCCAGGCACCGAGCGCACCCGGCGAGCCCGACGCGGTCCTGTCCTCCAGGTTCTCGGAGGGCGGCTGGGTTTCTGTGCGCACCCTCCTGGAGTGGACGCCGCAGCCGGTGGCAGCCCTCCAGCCCCGGAAGCCGCGGGAACCGTTGTGGCGGCACCTGGCCGCGCTGAGCGAGCGGGCCGAGGTGCCCCGCGCCCCTCGCTTCGTCGTCGACATGCGCCCGGCCAAGGCTTCCACCGCCGTCGCCTTCGGCCGCGCCGGCCGCTACCTCGTGGCCCTCCCGGCGGCCCTGCTCAGGGAACGCACTCACAGTCCGCGCAACTTCGAGGCCGTGGTCCTGCACGAGCTGGCCCACATCCGCAACCGTGACGTGGACATCACCTATCTCACCGTCGCCCTCTGGCGGACCTACTGCGTCCTGGTGCTCCTTCCCTACGCGGCGCTCCAGGGTTGGCTGGTCTTCCAGGAGACCGCGCTGGGCCGGGACCGGGTCTACTGGGCCGACGCCGCACCCTGGCTGGGCGAGGTGCTGTTCGCCGCCTTCCTCGTGGCCCAGGTGCAGCTCGGCCGCGCCGACGTGCTCCGCAGCCGTGAGTTGTGCGCCGACCTGGACGCCGTCGACTCCGGCGCCGACCCGAACGTATGGAAGGAGCAGCACGCGAGGGTCCGGGAGACGGGGCGGCTGCCGGAGTGGGCGGCGGACGCGGTCGGTTGGTCGGCGGGCCTGTGGCGCACGCACCCCGACTGGGCCCATCGGCACACCACGGTCATCCGGTCCACGCCGAGCGACCCGGGCGGCAGCTGGCTCCAGGCGGTCCTCTTCTTCAGCTCGCTCGCCGTCCTGCTCCGCGTGCCCAGCGCTCAATCGCGGTCCTGGGCGGCGGAGCTGCTGGACAACGCGATCTATGTGGCGGTGCCGCTGCTGGTGGCGACCTGGTTCGCGGTACGGCCGCCCAAGGACCCGACGAGAGGCAGGTTCGGAGGTGTCCCGAAGCAGCCGAGGCCCCGCAGGCAGCCGCGTCCCCGTCGCACCGCGATTCTCGTGGCGCTCTCCATCGGTGCCCTCCTCGTCATGGACCCGCTGTCCCCGGACGTCGGCGACAAGGCCGAGGACAGCCTGACCCGCACTCTGGAGGCCTTCGAGAAGCTGCCGGCCGAGTACCGGCCGGAGCCCCTGCCCTCGGTGGACGACGAGACCCGCGCGCGGGTGACCGAGTGGTCCGAGGGCGGCGGCCGCGACGCCGCCACCGGGCTGATCCGGGCCCTCGCCCTGCGGTCGTCCGGTCTGGACGACATGAAGGACAAGGGGCCGGACCGGTATGTGCCCTCCGTGCCCGACGGCTACTGTCCGGCCGTACTGACGGCCCTGTCGGTCGCCGACGCGCAGCCGCGGTATCCGGAGCCCGAGGGCAGGGAGAGCTGGGAGACCGGCCTGCGGAAGGCCCGTAGCGGCAGCGGCGTCCTGTGCGGACCCGACCTGGCCGGCACCGAGCCGGAACGGCTCTTCGCCCTGGAGTTGCACCTCCTCACGGCCAAGACGGCACTGGAGGCCCTCACCCTGAAGCTGGCGTACTTCACGGGGGACAGCCCGCCGACCGATCTCCCCTCACCCTCCACGTGGTAGCCACCGCACGCCGAAGGGCCGCCGCGGAATCCGCGACGGCCCTTCCACGACCTGGGGGTCGGCGTCCTATCGGGCCTTCGGTCCGCCCTTCGGGAGCTTCATGCCCTTGGGCATCGGACCCTTCGGGAGCGGCATGTTGCTCATCAGGTCACCGAGGGCGCGCAGCCGGTCGTTGGTGGCCGTCACCTGCGGGCCGGTCAGCACGCGCGGCAGCTTCAGCATGGTCGTGCGCAGCTTCTTCAGCGGGACCTGGCCCTCGCTGGTGCCCACCATCAGGTCGTGCACCGGCACGTCCGCGACGATGCGGTTCATCTTCTTCTTCTCCGCGGCCAGCAGGCTCTTCACCCGGTTCGGGTTGCCCTCGGCGACCAGGACGATGCCGGCCTTGCCGACGGCCCGGTGCACCACGTCCTGGCTGCGGTTCATCGCCACCGCGGGGGTGGTCGTCCAGCCCCGGCCGATGTTGTCGAGTACCGCCGCTGCCGCGCCCGGCTGGCCCTCCATTTGCCCGAAGGCCGCTCGCTCGGCCCGGCGCCCGAACACGATCGCCGACGCGAGGAAGGCGAGCAGGAGGCCCAGAATGCCGAGATAGATGGGGTGACCGATCAAGAAACCGATCGCGAGGAAGACACCGAAGGTGACGATTCCGACCGCCGCGAGTACAAGACCGATCTTCTTGTCGGCCTTGCGGGTCATCTTGTAGGTCAGAGCGATCTGCTTGAGTCGCCCGGGGTTCGCAGCGTCCGCTGCCGTGTCCTTCCTCGCCATGGCACGAAGTCTACGTGCCCCCGGGAGCGCCGACGACGGCAGTGCCCCGAGGAGCGGGGAACGGGTGCTTCAGAGGCGTGCGGTGGTGAACGTCTGCTCCAGGACGCGCTGGGCCTCGACCCGGTCCTTGGCGCGGCGGCGGTCCTCCTGGACGGACGTCCAGGCATTGCGGCGTGCGGTGCGCTGGCCACTGCTCAGAAGCAGGGATTCGACGGCGCGGAGTGCGTCGGTGAACGTCGGGATCGGTGTGGCGCGTACGGGCGCGGCCTGCATGATGGAGGTCCCCCTCGATACCGCTGCGGGTATGGGTGTACGTGGTGTAAGTCCAGGGTCACTGATTGGTGTTACCAGGGCATGACCGACCGGTCAAACGCCAATGAAGCCTTGACGCGGGGCCCTTGAACGACGACGCGGCCCTGACGTACGCCCTCATCAGCGAGGACGGTCAGGACCGCGTCGTATCGGTCACTACTGGTGGGTAGCCTCTTGTGCGCGAATTCACACGCTTGCCGCACACCCTGCTCGGAAGGCGGGTGACGGTGTGTCAGTGGAGCGGGGTGTCAGGAATCAGACTGCCTGCGAGGCGACGTACGAACCGCGCTTCTCGACGGCCATCTGGTACAGCCGCCCGGCGCGGTACGAGGAACGGACCAGCGGACCGGACATCACACCGGAGAAGCCGATCTGCTCGGCCTCCTCCTTCAGCTCCACGAACTCGTGCGGCTTGACCCAGCGCTCGACCGGGTGGTGGCGCACGGACGGGCGCAGGTACTGCGTGATCGTCACCAGCTCGCAGCCCGCGTCGTGCAACTGCCGGAGCGCCTCGCTGACCTCCTCGCGGGTCTCGCCCATGCCGAGGATCAGGTTCGACTTGGTGACCAGGCCGTAGTCGCGGGCGTCGGTGATGACCTTCAGCGAGCGCTCGTAGCGGAAGCCGGGGCGGATGCGCTTGAAGATCCGGGGGACCGTCTCGACGTTGTGCGCGAAGACCTCGGGGCGGGAGGCGAAGACCTCCGCCAGGAGCTCCGGTACGGCGTTGAAGTCCGGGGCGAGGAGCTCCACCTTGGTGCGGCCGGCCTCGCGGGAGGCCGTCTGCTCGTGGATCTGGCGGACCGTCTCGGCGTAGAGCCAGGCGCCGCCGTCCTCCAGGTCGTCGCGGGCGACGCCGGTGATCGTGGCGTAGTTCAGGTCCATGGTGACCACGGACTCGCCCACGCGCCGGGGCTCGTCGCGGTCGAGCGCCTCGGGCTTGCCGGTGTCGATCTGGCAGAAGTCGCAGCGCCGGGTGCACTGGTCGCCGCCGATGAGGAACGTGGCCTCGCGGTCTTCCCAGCACTCGTAGATGTTGGGGCAGCCGGCTTCCTGGCAGACCGTGTGCAGGCCCTCGCTCTTCACGAGGTTCTGCATCTTGGTGTATTCGGGACCCATTTTCGCCCGGGTCTTGATCCACTCGGGCTTGCGCTCGATGGGGGTCTGGCTGTTGCGGACCTCCAGGCGCAGCATCTTGCGTCCGTCGGGTGCGACTGCGGACACATCGGCTCCCTGTAGCTTCGATTCTTCGGCGTACACCAGGGTACGCCCGTGCGTTTTCGGTCCCCGGGGTGGGCAACCTTGCGGAACTGTGGGGCATTCCCGTGCCCGGCGCCGGTGCGGGCGTCTGGTGCCGCACCTCTCGACCCACCGAGTCGGGTTACGCCGGTGCCCGCTCCACCAGCCGCGGCTTCAGTTCCGCGTTCTCCAGCACATCCAGAAGGTGCCGCTCCACGACGGGCAGCACCTCCTCGATCGTCACCTCGCGCCCCAGCTCGTTCGCGAGGGAGGCGACCCCTGCGTCCCGGATCCCGCACGGGATGATCCGGTCGAACCACCGGTTGTCGGGGTTCACGTTCAGCGCGAAGCCGTGCATCGTGACGCCCTTGGCCACCCGGATGCCGATCGCGGCGATCTTGCGGTCCTCGCGGCGCTGGCCGGCGTTGGAGGGGGCGTACTCCGGCCCGTTCATGCGCGGGTCGAACTCCTCGTCGTGCAGGCGCGGGTCGAAGTCCAGGGACAGACCGCCGAGCGTCGGCCGCGTCTCGACCGGGTCGCCGAGCACCCACACCCCGCTGCGGCCCTCGACCCGGGACGTCTCGATCCCGAACTCCGCGCAGGTGCGGATCAGGGCCTCTTCCAGGCGCCGTACGTGCGCCACGACGTCCACCGGGCGCGGGAGCTTCTGGATGGGGTAGCCGACCAGCTGGCCGGGGCCGTGCCAGGTGATCTTGCCGCCACGGTCGACGTCGATGACGGGAGTGCCGTCGAGCGGCCGCTCGCTGTCCGCCGTACGCCGGCCGGCCGTGTACACCGGCGGGTGCTCCAGCAGCAGCACGGTGTCGGCGATCTCGTCGGCGAACCGCGCCGCGTGCACCCGGCGTTGCTCGTCCCACGCCTCCTGGTACTCGACGGCGTCCGCACCGAATCCCATCCGGACGAACCGCAACTCACTCACGGCAAGCGCCTCCTAGCAGCCCTGGCAGTCGTAAGGCACAAAGCGTGCCTACGCCACTGTACGACCGAGCGCCGCGCGTCAGCCGTGCGGTCAATCCTCACACGATCGGATGAACGAGCGTCGAAGTGTGCGATCGCCTGCTCACTCTCCGCTACATTCGCGCCGTTCACAGAGGCCATAAGGGCTGCTCACAGGCAATCCGGGCAACGCAGGCACCGCAGGCACGAAGCGGCCTCAGCGAGGCCCGAAGGCAGGAGACCGCACCGCAGATGACGGAACGACCCGCGCAGCGCACTCCCAACCGCCAGCTCGCCGCGCTCATCGCAGAAGCGGGGTTCTCCAACGCGGGACTCGCCCGTCGAGTGGACCAGCTCGGACTCGAACACGGGCTGGACCTGAGATACGACAAGACGTCCGTGACCCGGTGGCTGCGCGGCCAGCAGCCCCGCGGCACCACCCCCGCCCTCATCGCCGAGGTCTTCACCCGCCGCCTCGGCCGCAGGCTCACCGCCCAGGACCTCGGGCTCGACGCCTGCGCTCCTGTCTACGCGGGCCTGGAGTTCGCCGCCACGCCCGAAGAGGCCGTCGACATCATCAGCGGGCTGTGGCGCAAGGACTCCGGCAGTCACGCCGAACTCCGCAAGATCGCGTTCACCCCGGCCGGCCTGGTCGTCCCCAGCCGGGACTGGCTGATCGGACGGGCCGACGACAGGGTGGCCCGCGGCGAGCCGCTCGTCCGCGTCCCCGCGCAGGGGCGCCCCGGGGTGCCGCGTCAGCGCGGCGCCGCCGAGCGCGGTCCCGGCCAGAAGGTCACCGGCGGCGACATCGCCGCCCTCCGCTCGGTCGGCGAGCTGTTCCGCTCCCTCGACGACATGTACGGCGGCGGCCACGCCCGCCAGGCCCTCGTGCGCTACCTGGAGCACGAGTGCGAGCCGATGCTGCGCGGCACCTACGGCGAGCAGACCGGCCGCCGCCTGTTCGCCGCCGCCGCCGACCTCACGAGGCTCGCGGGCTGGACGTCGTACGACATCGCCGCGCACGGCCTCGCCCAGCGCTACTTCGTGCAGGCGCTGCGGCTCGCGCAGGCGGCCGGGGACCGGGCGTACGGCTCCTATGTGCTGGTCACGATGAGCCGGCAGGCCGTCTACCTCGGGCACGGGCGCGAGGCCGTGCAGCTCGCGCGGGTGGCCCAGCAGGGGGTCGGGACCAACGCCCCGCCCGTCGTGCAGGCACTGCTGCACGCGGTCGAGGCGCGCGGGCACGGGGTGCTCGGCGAGGTGCGCGCCTGCACCGCGTCGCTGGTACGGGCCGAGCGGGCCCTGGAGACGGCCCGGCCCGGTGACGAAGTCCCGCACTGGGCGCGGTTCTTCGACGAGGCGCAGCTCGCCGACGAGTTCGGGCACTGCCACCGGGACCTCCAGCAGTTCCGCTCGGCCGCCCAGCACGCCGAGCGCTCCCTGCAGCTGCGCGCCCCCTCCTACGCCCGCAGCCGTCTGTTCTGCCGTGTCGTCCTCGCCTCCGCGCGCCTGGGCCTGGGCGAACTCGACCAGGCCTGCGCGCTGGGCGCGGAGGCGGCCGGCCAGGCGGCGGAGATGCGGTCGGTGCGGGCCGTCGAGTACGTACGGGACTTCGAGCGGAGGCTGGAGCCGTACAAGGACGCGGCACCGGTGCGGGGGTATCGCGACAAGGTCGCGGCACTGGGGTAGGGGTATCGCCGCAGGGCTGACTGCTGTGTGCCCGGTGCGGGCTCGTTGCGGCTGGTCGCGCCCCGCGGCGGAGCCGCACATGTCACAGTCCCGCGCCCCTTCCGGGGCGCTTCAGGCGGCCTGTGTTGTGGGCAGCGGGTCCGCCCGGTGCAGTGACGACCCCGCCGCCCCCAGGTCCGCCAGGATCGCCGCCGACGCCCGGTGGGCCGAGTGCAGCGCGCCCTGGACGGTGCTGGTGTCCCGGTGGTCGCCGCACACGTACAGGCCCGCCAGCAGCCGTACCGGACGGCGCAGGTCGTGCGGTGGGCGCATCGCGGGGACCGCCTCGATGGTGTGGTGGACGGCGAGGGTCTCCCAGCGGCGGGTGGAGGTGCCGTAGAGGCGGGACAGGTGCATACGGACGGCGGTGTCCAGGTCGGACGGCGGCGGGCCGAGGACCGTCGAGGAGACGAGGGTGCGGCCCGCGGGGGCGCGGGACGGGTCGACGCGGCTGATCACCGCCGTGTGCGCGACCGGGCCGCCCCGGTCCGCGTCGAGCAGTAGGGCCGCGCCCGTCGCCGGCGGCTCGTCCGTCGTGTGGTGGACCACCGTCACCGGGTGGAAGTCCGGCACCCGCAGGCCGGGCAGCAGCTCGGCGGCGGGCCGGGCGTCGGTCGCGATCAGGACGGCACGGCAGCGGATCTCGCCGTGCTCGGCCGTCGTCACCGAGGTCGTGGAGATCGAGGTGGCCCGGACACCGGTGTGCACGGTGCCCGGCGGCAGCGTCTGTGCGAGCAGCTCCGGCAGTACCTCGGCGCCGCCCTCCGGCACGCACAGCCGCCCGGCCGCGAACGCCCTGAGCGCGAGGTCCGCGCACCGGCTGGACGTGGTCAGCTCCGGGTCGCACAGCAGGGCCGCGAGCAGCGGACGCAGAAACCCGTCGATCGTGCGGGCCGGCACACCGCGGGCGGCGAGGGCCTGCCCGGCGGGCAGTTCGGGACGGGCCAGCAGGCGCTCGACGGGAGTGTTCGCGATCCGGGTCAGTGCGGCACCGAGCCGAGCCTGGTCGACGGCGGTGCCCAGCGGGGCGGTCGCCCCGGCCTTCGGCACGGAGGCCGGCCGGAGGGCCGTACGCCCTTTGGCGGGCGCACCTGCCAGGGCGCGTACCGCGTGGAGTGCGCCCCGTGCGCCCCCCGCGTTCGGGGGCGGTGCGGCTCGGTGGTGGCGGCCGTCGCTGTGGAGCAGGACGCCCGGCGCGAAGGGCCGCAGCACGAGCGCGTCGAGCCCTGGGGTCAGCCGTAGTTCGGGATACGCCGTGGACAGCAGCTGTCCGATGCGGTCGAGCCGGAAGCCGTCGACCTTCTCGGTCGTCATCCGGCCGCCCACACACGGGGCGGCCTCCAGCACCGCGGTCGTCACTCCTGCGCTGGTCAGCCGATGCGCCGCGGACAGCCCGGCGACCCCGGCTCCCACGATCACGACGTCCGCCTGGTACGCGGGCTCAAGCACGTGCCCCTCCTCGAGGTTGCGCGGCCGGTGGAGACGTCATGCCCCCAACTGGCTCCGGGGAAAGCCGAGTTCGCGTCGAGGGTAGGGCCGTGATCGGTCCGTGGCAGTCGCGCATCGACAGGGCACGGTCGCACGACGGTCGCATACGATCGCAAGGGTCACTTCGCCGCCCGGATCGCCTCCTCGATCTCCGGGAACGCGAAAGTGAACCCCGACTCCAACAGCCGCATCGGCAACACCCGTTGGCTGCCCAGCACGTCCCCGGCCATCTCGCCGAGCACCGCCCGCAACACCGGCGCGGGCACCGTGAAAAGGGTCGGCCGGTGCAGCACACGCCCCATCGCGGCGGTGATCTCGGCGTTCGTCAGCGGGTGCGGCGCGGTCACGTTGAACGGCCCCGACAGGCCGTCGGTGTCGATGAGATGGCGGATCGCGGCCACCTCGTCGTGCAGCGAGACGAACGACCAGTACTGCCGCCCGTCTCCCATCCGCCCGCCGAGCCCGGCCTTGAACAGGGGGAAGAGCCTTCCCCACGCCCCGCCCTCGCGGGACACCACCAGGCCGGTCCGGGTGAACACCGTCCGCACGCCCGCCGCCCGGGCCGGTGCCGCGGCCCCTTCCCACTCCACGCACAGCTCGGGCAGGAAGCCCTCCCCGGGCGGGGCGTCCTCGTCCACGGCACGGTCGCCGGTCTCGCCGTAGATGCCCATCGCGCTGCCGTTGACGAACACCCGCGGCGGCCGGTCCAGGGAGGCGACCGCCTCGGCGAGGGCCGTCGTGCCCAGCACCCGGCTGTCCCGGATCCTCGCCTTGTACGCGTCCGTCCAGCGGCGCGACCCCACGTTCGCCCCGGCCAGGTTGACCACCGCGTCGCACCCGGCGAGCCCGGCCGGGTCGACGTACTTCCGCTCGGGGTCCCAGCGCACCTCGTCCGGCGTCCTGGGCTCCCGGCGCACCAGGCGCACCACCTCGTGTCCGTCGGCGGCCAGGGACCGCACCAGGGCTGCGCCGATGAGACCGGACGCGCCGGCCACCGCGATTCGCGAACGTTCCATGAGGACCATCCTTGCTCAGCCGCCGCGAAAAACCCCGGCGGGGTCCGCGGACCGCCGTCGTAGGGTGACCGGATGCCGGTTCCGTACATACGCCATGCCACCTCCGACGACGAGGAGCCGCTGGCCCGCCTCGACCGCGACACCTGGTCTCCGCTGCACGCCGTCCAGCCCCGCCCGCAGCCGCCCTACGAGCCCTTCTTCAACGAGCGGTTCGGCCCGCTGGACCATCTGGTCGCGGAGCTCGGCGGCAGCCTCGTCGGCTACGTCCGGCTGGCCTATCCGACCTCGCTCGCCTGCAACACCCACGTCCGCCAGATCCAGGGCCTCGCCGTCGCCGACAAGGCACGCGGCACCGGGGTCGGCCGGGCGCTGCTGCGGGCCGCGCAGGACGAGGCCCGGCGGCAGGGGGCGCGCCGCATCACCCTGCGTGTGCTCGGCCACAACACGCCGGCCCGGGGGCTCTACGAGTCCGAGGGCTTCGTCGTGGAGGGCGTGCTGCCCGAGGAGTTCTTCCTGGACGGCCGGTACGTCGACGACGTGCTCATGGGCCGCAGTCTCTGACCTGGTCCGCCGAGGCGGTCGTACGACGCCTGCGCGCCACCAGATACAGCGGCACCCCCGCCACCGCGGCCGCCGTGGCGAAACCGGCGAGCACCCAGCCCTTGCCGCCGGAGTCCGGCGCCGGAGCGGCGGCGGTGAGGGTGAGCAGGGAGACCAGGGCCAGGGCGGCGGCGGGACGGAGCGCGCCGAGAGCACGAGACATGGCTCAGAGGTACGCCCGGGAGTGTCCCGGCCGAGGGCATTGATCCGTACGAGGGCGACGCGAGGGGCGTCGAGTCAGGACGTGCCGGGCCCGTCACTCCGTCAGCGGCCGCATCCCGCCCATCAGCTCCCGCAGGCACCGTACGGCCAGCTCCGCGGGCGACCCCGGTCCCGTCAGGCCGGCGTCCGTGGCGGCCCACACCTCCAGTGCCACCCGGACGGCGTCGGTGGCCGCGGCGGCGGCCAGGCGGATCCCCAGCTCGTCCGCGTCCGGGCCCGCCAGTCGCGTCAGTACGGGGAGCAGCTGCTCCCCGTACTGACGGGTCTCCTGGTTCACCCGGTACCAGACGGCCCGCAGGGGTGGGTCGTCGGCGGCCGCCCGCAGCAGCGCCCGGGTCTGCCGGAGACCGTCGGCCGCGGGCGCGTCCGGGGCGGCGAGCGCCTCCCGCATGGCTCGCTCCAGCGCCTCGGGCACGGCCGCGCCCGGCTCGATCGCCGCGAGCAGCCCTCGCCAGCGGTCGCCGCCGGCCGCGAGCAGGGGGCCCACCGCGTCCTGCTTGTTGCGGAAGTAGCGGTAGAAGGTGCGCAGCGCGACCCCGGCCCGCTCGGCGACGTCCTCCGCCGTCGTGCCGTCCGGGCCGTGCTCGGTGAAGAGCTCGGCGGCGGCACGCGCGATGTCCAGCTGGGTCGCCGCCTTGCGGCGCTCGGTCAGCGAGGGTGGCTTGGCGCTCACCCGCCGAAGCGTACGCAAGCCGGGAGACCGCCAGGAAGCGCTTGCACTCATCTCGGGCGCCCCCGCCGGCCTCCCCCGAGGGCAGCTAGGACGTCACCAGCTCGCCCGTGTCCACCGGCGCCGTCGCGTCCGCCGCGCGTTCGGCGTCGGAGGCGACCTCGTCCGCCGTCAGGACGTAACCCGTCTCGGCGTCGGAGGTGGAGCGGGCGAAGACGACGCCGAAGACCTTGCCGTCGGTGGTGAGGAGCGGGCCGCCGGAGTTGCCGGGGCGGACGGTGGAGCGGATCGAGTAGATCTCGCGGGTGACGGTCGCGTCGCTGTAGATGTTCTGCCCGTTCGCCTGGACCCGGCCCGCGACGGTGGCCGCCTGCAGGTTCAGGTCGCCGTCCTGCGGATAGCCCGCGACGACGGCCGAGTCGCCGCGGGCGGCGGTGTCGTCGAAGCTCAGGACGGGGGCGCTCAGGTCGGGCACGTACAGCACGGCCACGTCCTTGTCCGGGTCGAAGAGCACCACGCGTGACTCGTACGACCGCCCGACCCCGCCGATCCGCACGCTCGGGTCGTCGATGCCGGCCACCACGTGGGCGTTGGTCATCACATGCTGCGGCGCGTACACGAACCCGCTGCCCTCGCGGCCCTGGGTGCCCGAGACGCCCTCGATCTTCACCGTGCTGAGCTTGGCGGCGTTGGTGGCGCTCGCGGTGACGCTGTCGCCGGTGGGCTCGGCGACCTCGGCCGTCGACTCGTTCTCGAAGGGGTTGAAGACCTGCGGGAAACCCGCCTCGGTGAGCGCGGACGTGGCCCGCGAGAACCAGGCGGGGGTGGTGTCCGGCATGGTGTTCTGCACGGCGCCGAGCAGGGCCGAGTCCCGGATCGCGGTCGTGACCAGCGGCGACGAGGACGCGCCGAGCACGCTCGCGGCCACCCACGCCACGATCAGCACGGCCACCGAGTTGGCCGCGGCGCCGCCGACCCCGTCGGCCACTCTGAGCGGACCGAGACTGGCACGGCCCAGCTCCCGCCGCAGCCGGAGCGCGAGCCGCCCCGCCAGCTCGTGTCCGACCGCGGCCGGGCCGAGCACCGTCAGCACCGCGGTCACCGTCGCCGCGGTCGTGCCCGGTGACGCCAGGTCCATCACCCAGGGCAGCGCCCACACACCGATGACCGCGCCGCCCACGAACCCGGCCAGTGAGACACAGCCGGCGACCAGACCGCGCCGGTAGCCGGCGGCCGCGTAGGCGAGGATCACCAGCAACAGCAGGATGTCGAGCAGGTCCACTGAGCCGCCTTTCTCCAGGAACCCTTAGTACGCACGGGATGCGCCCAGTGATCAGCCACGCGCGCGTGGCGTCCGGAACCCGCCACGCGTGCGTGCACCTGGAAAAACGTCCCGGACCGGGACGATGGTTCCACCGGGTGGCACAGCACACATCGCGGGCGGACCGGATCGGTCGGACAGTGGAAACCATGCGTGTCCGAAGACCGAAGGGTGCCCGGAAAACACGCGCGGTGCACATACCGAGGGCCGCGCTGGTGCTCCTCGGCTGTCTGCCCGGCCTCGCCGCGGCCGTCGTCCTGGTGCTGTGCGCGGGCGGCGTCGAGCGCTCGGCCGCCGCCGGTGCCCGGCAGGCCGAGGCCCGCCCCGCCGCGGCCCGCTCCGCGACCAGACCGCACATCGTGCCGCGCTCGGTCTGGGCGGGGGAGGACAGCACCCGCACCCGGCCGCCGCCGCGCTACGACGACAAGGTCCTCGCGGTGTTCATCCACCACACGGACTCGCCCAACGCCTACGACTGCGCCGAGGCGCCCCGCATCATCCGCTACCTCGCCGCGGGCATGACCGAATCCCGTCACTGGGACGACATCGGCTACAACTTCCTCGTCGACCGCTGCGGCACCATCTACGAAGGCCGCGCGGGCGGCACCGACCGCCCCGTCACCGGCGCCCACACCCAGGGCTTCAACCACCGCACCACCGGCATCGCCGCCCTCGGCACCTTCACCTCCCAAGTGCCGGTCCCGAAGGTGATGACCGACGCGATCGCCCACCTCGCCGCCTGGAAGCTGGGCCTCGCCGACATCGACCCCCGGCGGACGGTCCGTCTGGTCTCCAGCAACGGCCACAGCCGCTACGCCGCCGGCACCGCCGCCGCCCTCCCCGCCCTGGCCGGCCACGACGACGGCTACATGACCAGCTGCCCGGGCGCGGCCCTCAGCGCCCGCCTCCCGGAGATCAGAGACCTGGCGGCCCGCCTGCAGGGCAGGACGTAGCGGCGACCGGCTCACAGGCTTCTCCCAGCCCGCTCACCGATTCCCCCGAGGCGGCCGCCATAGCGTCAGTGACACGCACTGACCGGAGGTGGGGATCATGAACAGCAGTCGTATGAACACCAAGGAGACCGCAGGTGGTTGGGCCAGGACCGCCCGCGGCCCCTGGGCCGTCGTCTGCGCGGTCGCCGCCGTCGTGCTGGGCCCGGCCGCCGTCACCGCCTCCGCCCTGGACCAGGCCAACGCGGCACCGCTGTACCACGCGGTGAAGGCCGACAACACCCAGGCGTACCTCCCGACGGACACCAACCGCCGCCGGATCACGGCCACTTGATGACGCCGTGGCTCGGACGCACGCGGTAATCGGGCTTGTTTGCAACTTGGCGCACAACTTCGGAGAGCCTAACCTTTCAGGACAAATGTGGGGCAGGAGTGTGTGACCTGCGGTCCGGTTGTGCCGCGCACTGGCCACTCCCGCCGTCATCCTGCGAGGCTTCCGGCGCCTGCGATACGGTGCGCCGAAGCCGGCAAGAGCGGGAAATACGGGGGTTTCCAGGCGAGGCGCAGCCCTGTTCCGCGCGGTCACCGGCCTGGTGGGGCGAGGGAGTCAGGGGTGGGCGATGGTGACCTGCTCGTACTCGACTGGCGCAAAAGCAGTGCCTGCGATCCGGTTGATTGCGTGGAAGTCGCCCTGATGGCCAGGGGGGTTCGCGTGCGTGAGTCGACTCGTCCGGAGGGGAATGTCATCTCCGTGGGGGCCGTGGCCTGGAGGGATTTTCTCGGGGCGTTATGTGCCAGAACCCTGGAAGGACCGCTGTGATGGGCGGTTTTCGGCCACAGGGACAGAGGGAGCATAGGGGCGGGGGGTGCCTGTGGTTCGATTGAGCCCAGCAGTGACGCGGCGTCCGGATCACCACCAGAGTCACACACAGCCGTCTGGGGACGACATGGGGGATTCCACAGGGCCACAGGCTTCCAACGGCCACGCGCACGGACCTGTTACAAGACCGCTGTTGCCGCTGGCCGCGTTGCTGGGCGCCTACTTCCTGGTGTCCGGAGGAACCGGCACGCTGGTGGGCGTCCTCCTCTCCTTCGCGGTGGCTCCCGCGCTGCGCCCATGGGTGTGGGCCTCGGCCGGCGTGATCGTGGCGAGTGTCGCGGGCCTGCTGCTCGATCGCGGAACTACGGCTGCTGTCCGCCGGTTTCCGAGTCTGGGGCTGGGCCTGCGTCCGGTGTCCGAGGGACGGGTTCGGTCCCGGAAGTAACGGTGGCGGAGGGCGCGGTGCCATCGCCGACGGCGGGATCGGCCTTGGGACGCCTGCGTATTCGAAGTATTCGCACCCAGACAGCGCCGACCAGCGTGCCGAGGCTGCCGAGTCCGAACACGCTTGCCGCCAAGACGCGGAACGAGGGAGCGGACCCCGGGGCGATGGTGTGGAGGATGACGTAGAGCACCGACGCCGCGAAGCCGGTGGTCCCGCAGAACACCAGGGCGAACCACCCGACCAGCCCGCGGAGGTTCTTCAGAGCCGAGTCCGAGTGCATGACCGTGTGGAGTGTGTACATCACCACGTCGAGTACGGAGAGCTGCCGGTCCGGCAGCACCTCCGCCGGAGTCTGCGGTCCGGTGGGGTCGGTCGGCCGATCCGCCGGAAGGGCCTCGACGAACACGATCGACGCCTTCGTCGGCCGGGGGTTCGCGACAGGTTCCGACGCGCCGATCTCGCTCGACTCGCTGACGGCGGTCGGCTCGACGGCATCGGTCGACGACCCCTGCGTGTCGGGGCGGGCACGTTTCCGTGCCAGCCTGTCGCGTATCCGTGTGAAGACACCCTTCACGGGCCTCTCCCGGTCTCGGTCCGACGTGTCGCCGGTGCGGGGGGCGAAGCTCCTGCTAGGACGGGGCGTCCCGCAGGGCGTTCGACGCGGTCGCAGGGCCGTGCGGGTACTGGGCCAGCACCTCGTCGATGAAGCGGACCGCAGCGCTGCCCGAGAGGGCATCGGTGCGGGACTTGTCGAACTTCGTCAGGTAGCCGACGACACTGTCCTGGTCGTCGCGGGTGGTCAGCGCGCCGTTCGGACCTTCCACGAAGAGAACGTCGTTGTTGTCGTCCTTGAACGTCAGGGCGATCGAGCCGTTGCGCAGCACTGGGTGCAGACCGATGGCGAAGGGAACCACGCCGAGGCTCACGTGGCTGAGTTCCGCGAGCGACTTCAGGTGCCGCAACTGCTCGCGCATCACGGCCGGTCCACCGATCAAGCGCCGTAGCGCGGCCTCGTCGACCAGGAAGTTCAGCCGAGGCTCCGAGGCCTCGCGCAGCAGCCGGTCCTGGCGCTCCGTCCGCAGCGCCACGATCGCGTCGCTCTTCTCGGCGGAGTGCCGGCTGTTGAGCAGCGCGCGCGTGTACGCCTCGGTCTGGAGCAGTCCCGGGACGAACGTGGGGTCGTAGGCGTACAACTCGGCGGCCACGCTCTCGAAGCCGAGGTATACGGCGAACTGGGGGTCCACCACGTCCCGGTAGGGGCTCCACCACGGAGGCTTCCGGCTCTCACGGGCGGCCTCCTCGAGCTGTTGCCGGACATCGGACTCCGTAATGCCGTAGAGATCGAGCAGGGCACGCAGATCGGTCACGGACACACCGACCGAGCCGCCTTCGATGCGGATCACCTTGGACGGTGACCAGGACAGGGCCTGCGCCACGTCCGGTTGGTTCAGTCCCGCCTCGTTGCGGAACGTGCGCAGGGCCAGCCGCACCCGGCGCCGCTCCACGGCGGGATCCTTCGAAGCCATCTCCTCGTAGTCCCACCTTCCGAGGGTGACGGAGTGTTCCAGGGTGGTTGCCACCTGGCAGGTTGCCGGTGGGCAGACTGCCAGGTGGCACACTGCCCGGGTACGGCTTGCCACCTGGCTGCCCCGGTGGATTGCCCTACCCTACCTCCAGAGCACGAGGAAAGGGGAACACGCCCCTACGGCAGGATTTCTGACGGTCCGTCCAGCGCTGAGGGCGAGCGGGTTCCGGGCGCGAAGTCCCCGTTCAGGGCGTCGGCCGGGGTCAGCCCCTGAACCGCTCCCACAGCTTCGGATACCGCCCGGCCAGCACCGACTCGTCCTCGAAGTCGAGCGGTGTGCCCTCCGGCTCGGAGGGGGCGGGCGCGATGCCCAGGTCGGGGGCGACGGTGCCGGTGAGCTGCTCGTAGGCCTCGTCCGCCGCGTAGCCGAGTTCCTCGCCGTCGCCGTCGATCTCCTCGTCGAAGTCGTCCAGGAGGTCGGCGAGCGAGTCGGGGGCGTGCACCGCGCCCTCGTACACCTCGCGGCCCTGGCCGATCAGCCAGCACCGGAAGAAGTCGAAGGCGTCGTCGCTCGCGCCGTCCAGCAGGACCCAGGCGGCGCCCCACAGGTCCCAGGTGTAGGCGCGGTTGTAGCGGGCCTCGAAGTGACGGGCGAAGTCGAGGACCATGTCCGGGTCCAGCTGGATAAGACGGTCCACGAGCAGGTCCGCCTGCTCCTCGGGGTCGCCCTCGGCGGCCTCGCGGGTGGCGTCCACCAGCTCCCAGAACTCCGTCTCGTCCATCACGGGTCCAGCATCGGCCCTGAAGAGGTGGGACGCACGTGGAGTGGGGCGGATTGTTATGTCCCGTACAGCGAGGCCAGTCTGGCCGCGTCGCCGGCGAAACGCGCCCGCAGGCTCTCCGGTGCCAGCACCTCCGCCTCCGGCCCGAGCGCCGCGAGCTGCGTGTGCGCGACCTCCTCGGACTCCACCGGCAGGGTCACCGTCACCCGCCCGTCGCGGTCCGGGGCACCGGCCGCTGCCAGCGCCTCCCGGGCCGACGGGGGATCGACCGTGTACGGCAGTCTCCGCACCCCGTCCCCGGACAGCCGCACCACCACCTCCGCCCGCAGCAGCGACCGGGCGAACTGCTCGGCCCGCTCCTCCCAGAAGCCCGGCAGATCGAACTCCTCGTCCCGGTCGAACCGCTCCTCGCCGACCGTCACCACGGCGAACCGGTCGATCCGGTACACCCGGTAGGAGTCGCTCTGCCCCGCCACCCGCGCGCACAGGTACCAGACGCCCGCCTTGAGGACGAGCCCGTACGGCTCCAGCTCGCGCACGACGTCCTGCGAGCGCTCCGCTTCCCGGCCGCGATAGCGCGCGGTGATCCGCCGGTCGTCCCACACCGCGTCCGCGACGGCGGGCAGCAGTTCGGGGGTCTTCGGCTCCTTGAACCAGCTCGGCGCGTCCAGGTGGAAGCGCTGCGCGGCGGTTCGGGAGGCGTCGCTCAACGACGGCAGCAGGGCCGCCGACACCTTCAGCCGGGCCGCCGAGGCCGCGTCCTCCAGGCCCATCTCCCGCAGCGCCCCCGGCACCCCGGACAGGAACAGCGCCTCGGCCTCGCCGCGGGCCAGTCCGGTCAGCCGGGTGCGGTACCCGCCGATCAGCCGGTAGCCGCCGGCCCGCCCCCGGTCCGCGTACACCGGCACCCCCGCCTCCGACAGCGCCTGCGCGTCGCGGGTGACGGTCCGCTCGGACACCTCCAGCTCCCGCGCCAGCTCGGCGGCGGTCATGGACGGCCGGGACTGGAGCAGCAGCACCATTTTGATCAGACGGGCAGCACGCATACGGCCATGATGCCGGGCGCCACTGACAACGAAGGGGCACGGCGGTAGCCGTACCCCTTCATCGATGTCAGCGGACCTCAGGTCCTACAGGTCCTACAGGCCGTACTTCGCCCGCGCTTCCTTCACCGCGGTCGCCTTGACCTCGCCGCGCTTCGCGAGCTGGGCCAGGGCGGCGACGACGATCGACTCGGCGTCGACACCGAAGTGGCGGCGGGCCGCGTCACGGGTGTCCGAGAGGCCGAAGCCGTCGGCGCCCAGCGAGGAGTAGTCCTGCTCCACCCACTGCGCGATCTGGTCGGGGACCTGGCGCATATAGTCGGAGACCGCGAGCACCGGGCCCTCGGCGCCGTGCAGCGCCTGACGGACGTACGGCACCCGCTCCTCGCCCTCCAGGAGAGCCGCGTCGGCCTCCAGCGCGTCGCGGCGCAACTCGGTCCAGGAGGTCGCGGACCACACGTCGGCGGCCACACCCCACTCCTCGGCGAGCAGCTTCTGCGCCTTGATCGCCCAGTGGATCGCGGTGCCGGAGCCCAGCAGCTGGATGCGCGGCGCGTTGGCGACCGGGGACAGCCCCGCCGACTCCGCCGTGCTGAACCGGTACAGGCCCTTGACGATGCCCTCGTCGATGCCGAGGCCCGACGGTTTCGCGGGCTGCGGCAGCGGCTCGTTGTAGACGGTCAGGTAGTAGAAGACGTTCTGGTCCTCACCCGGGGCCGCCTCGCCGTACATCCGGCGCAGACCGTCCTTGACGATCGTCGCGACCTCGTAGGCGAACGCCGGGTCGTACGTCAGGGCGGCGGGGTTCGTCGCCGCGATGACCGGCGAGTGGCCGTCGGCGTGCTGGAGACCCTCGCCCGTCAGGGTCGTCCGGCCCGCCGTGGCGCCGACGAGGAAGCCGCGGCCGAGCTGGTCGCCGAGCTGCCACATCTGGTCGGCCGTGCGCTGCCAGCCGAACATCGAGTAGAAGATGTAGAACGGGATCATCGCTTCGCCGTGCGTGGAGTACGCGGTGGACGCGGCGATGAAGTCGGCCATCGAACCGGCCTCGGTGATCCCCTCGTTGAGGATCTGGCCGTTCGTGGCCTCCTTGTAGTACATCAGCTGGTCGCGGTCGACCGGCTCGTACGTCTGGCCCTTGGGCGAGTAGATCCCGAGCGACGGGAACAGGCTCTCCATGCCGAAGGTGCGCGCCTCGTCGGGGACGATCGGCACCCAGCGCTTGCCGGACTCCTTGTCGCGGACCAGGTCCTTGACGAGCCGGACGAAGGCCATCGTGGTCGCGACGTTCTGCGTGCCGGAGCCCTTGTCGAAGGAGGCGAACGCCTTCTCCGACGGGGCCGGCAGCGGGGCCAGCGGCTGCGTGCGGCGGGCCGGGGCCGGGCCGCCGAGGGCCGCGCGGCGCTCCTGGAGGTAGCGGACCTCGGGGGAGTCGGCGCCCGGGTGGCCGTACGGCACGACCCCGTCGACGAACTGGCTGTCCGAGATCGGCAGCTCCAGCAGGTCGCGCATCGTCTTGAACTCGTCCACCGAGAGCTTCTTCATCTGGTGGTTGGCGTTCTTCGACGCGAAGCCCTCGCCGAGGGTGTGGCCCTTGACCGTCTGGGCCAGGATGACCGTCGGGGCGCCCTTGAAGTCCACGGCCGCCTTGTACGCCGCGTACACCTTGCGCGCCTCGTGGCCACCGCGGGAGAGGTGGAAGCACTCGAGGATCTTGTCGTCGCTCAGCAGCTTCGCCATCTCGACGAGCGCCGGGTCCTTGCCGAAGAAGTCCTGGCGGATGTAGGCGGCGTCGCGGGTCTGGTACGTCTGCACCTGGGCGTCGGGTACCTCGCGCAGGCGGCGTACCAGCGCGCCCGTGGTGTCGAGCTGGAACAGCTCGTCCCAGGCCGAACCCCACAGCGTCTTGATGACGTTCCAGCCGGCGCCGCGGAACTGGGCCTCCAGCTCCTGCACGATCTTGAAGTTCGCGCGGACCGGGCCGTCGAGGCGCTGCAGGTTGCAGTTGATGACGAAGGTCAGGTTGTCCAGACCCTCGCGGGAGGCCAGTGCGAGGGCCGCCGTCGACTCGGGTTCGTCCATCTCGCCGTCGCCCAGGAAGGCCCAGACGTGCGACTGGGAGACGTCCTTGATGCCGCGGGCGGTCAGGTAGCGGTTGAAGCGCGCCTGGTAGATCGCGGAGAGCGGGCCGAGGCCCATCGACACCGTCGGGAACTCCCACAGCCAGGGCAGGCGGCGGGGGTGCGGATACGACGGGAGGCCGTTGCCGCCGGACTCGCGGCGGAAGTTGTCGAGGTGGTCCTCGTTGAGCCGGCCGTCGAGGAAGGCGCGGGCGTAGATACCGGGGGAGGCGTGGCCCTGGATGTACAGCTGGTCGCCGGAGCCGGGCGCTTCCTGGGATTCCTTGCCCTTGAAGAAGTGGTTGAAGCCCGTCTCGTACAGCCAGGCGGCGGAGGCGAAGGTGGCGATGTGGCCGCCGACGCCGTACTTGCTGCCCCGGCTGACCATCGCCGCCGCGTTCCAGCGGTTCCAGGCGGTGATCCGGGCTTCCATCGCCTCGTCACCGGGCGCGGACGGCTCGGCGGCGGTCGGGATGGTGTTGACGTAGTCGGTCTCGAGGAGCTTGGGCAGCGCGATGCCGGTGCCCTCGGCCCGCTCCAGCGTGCGCCGCATCAGGTACGCCGCGCGGTGCGGCCCGGCCGCCTTGGCGACCGCGTCCAGTGAGGCCTGCCATTCGGCGGTCTCCTCCGGGTCCCGGTCCGGGAGCTGGTCGAGCGCGCTCGGCTGGATGGCGTTGGGGTCGGTCATGTCGCCGCCTTCCTCAGTCGAAGGGGGTTCCCAATGAGGGTTTCAGGGGTGCCCTTTGTCTTTGGCAGGACAGGGCTGGGGCCTCGGTGGAAGCCCGTCGAGACTCTAACTCCCTGATCGATGATCGATCAAAGGGTTGAGAGGCAAAACCTCTTGATCACGAGAAAGTAGGCACGGGGTGCCTTCAAGAAAGACACGGCGTGCCGCTCCTGGTGGGGGTTTTCGCAGGTCGGGACACGTTTGAGCGCGGTACCGCTCAGGGTTCAGGCCTGCGGTGCGCAGCCCAGGACGTGCGCTTTCACGATCTCGGCGATCCGGGGATCCCGGCGGCGGAAGGCGGCCACCAGCTCCTCGTGCTCCTCCGCGTACGACTGCTGGACCGTTCCCAGCCAGCGGATCGACAGCGCGGTGAAGACCTCGATGCCCAGGCCCTCCCAGGTGTGCAGCAGCACCGAGTTGCCCGCCGCCCGGACCATCTCCCGGTGGAAGGCCACCGTGTGCCGCACCTGGGCCGTCCCGTCCGACGCGCGGTCGGCCTCGTACAGCGCGGCGACATGCGGCTCCAGGGCCGAGCAGTCGTGCGCCAGCCGCCCCGCCGCCAGCTCCGCCGCGATCGCCTCCAGACCGGCCCGGACCGGGTAGCTCTCCTCCAGGTCGGCCGCGGTCAGGTTCCGCACCCGCACGCCCTTGTTCGGCGCCGACTCGATCAGCCGCAGCGACTCCAGCTCGCGCAGCGCCTCGCGCACCGGGGTCTGACTGACCTCCAGCTCGGTGGCGATACGGCGCTCCACGATCCGCTCGCCCGGCTTCCAGCGCCCGCTGACGATCCCCTCCACGATGTGCTCGCGGATCTGCTCGCGCAGCGAGTGGACGACGGGCGCGGTCATGAGGGCTCCTTAGGGAGGGGCCGCCCATCGGCCCCGGGGCGTTTGACGTTTAGACAATAAGGCCGCGGGCCCATGGGGGAGGGGCGCACGGGGGCGCTTTCGCGCAGGTGAGACGAGGCTTACACGCTCTCAGCTCGGCGTCTTCTGTCAATACGGGGAACCCCGCGGGCTCCTTCGGTGTCGCCGTCGGCAGAGGGCTCCCGCGCGGGGCGCCCTCGGCACGAGTGGGGGCGACATGAACATCGGGGGACGGCGTGGAGCACTGCGCTGGACGGCCGCGGCGGCCGTGATCGGCGCGCTGGTGGGGGTGACGGGCTGCCAGCAGACGCCCACCCGGGCGGAGGCGAAGCCGGGCCGCACGATCACGGAAGAGAGCACGGAAGAGAGCACGGAAGAGAGCACGGAAGAGGCCACGGAACGGATCACGGGAATGGCGGGCGCAGCCCGGGGACAGGGCGGCGCCTGTGTCTTCGTCAAGCCGGACGGGGCGCAGAAGTTCGGCCACGTCGGCTGGGGCTTCCGGATCACCGGGACCGACCGCTGGGTGTACGGCGCGGTCGAGAACCCGAGCGGCAGGCTGTACACGCCGCCGGGCGGCGACATCGGTGCCTGGCAGGCGGAGGGGACGTACGCGCGCATGCTCAGCGAGATGTCCCGGGACGCGCACTATCCCGGCAGGTCCGAGCACCCGTACAGCCGTTACCGCTGCACGTCCTCCTCGACGAGCGACGTGCCGGCGGCGCGGGCGATGATCCGTACCGTCGCCGAACGCGGCTTCCTCGTGGGCGTCGACCCGAGGACCGGGAAGCTCACCTCGCGGGACTGCCTGGACGCCACGTCCGACGTACTGAAGGCGTACCGGACGCGGCGCCTGGTGCCCGCGCCGAAGCTGGCCGTTCCCAATGTGTGGGTGGAGTCGCTGGTGGGGTGGTCGGACAAGAGGCTGACGCCCCGGTGACAGCGCGGTGCCCCGCCCGGAGGACTCCGGACGGGGCACCGTACAAGCGAAGAGCCTCAGAGGCCGAGCTCGACCTCGAACTCGCCCGCCTCCAGGATCGCCTTGACCGCGGTCAGGTAACGGGCCGCGTCGGCGCCGTCCACCAGACGGTGGTCGTAGGAGAGGGTCAGGTACGTCATGTCGCGGATACCGATGACCGTGCCCTCCTCCGTCTCGATGACGGCCGGACGCTTGACCGTGGCACCGATACCGAGGATCGCGACCTGGCCCGGCGGCACGATGATCGTGTCGAAGAGCGCGCCGCGCGACCCGGTGTTGCTGATGGTGAAGGTCGCGCCGGACAGCTCGTCCGGGGTGATCTTGTTGGCGCGGACCTTGCCCGCGAGCTCCGCCGTGGCCTTGGCGATGCCGGCGATGTTGAGGTCACCGGCGTGCTTGATGACCGGGGTCATCAGGCCCTTCTCGGAGTCCACCGCGATACCGATGCTCTCGGTGTCGAAGTAGGTGATCGTGCCCTCGTCCACGTTGATCCGGGCGTTGACGGGCGCGTGCGCCTTCAGCGCCTGGGCCGCCGCCTTGACGAAGAACGGCATCGGGGAGAGCTTGACGCCCTCACGGGCCGCGAACGCGTCCTTGGCCCGGGCGCGCAGCTTCATCAGGCGCGTGACGTCGACCTCGACGACCGAGGACAGCTGCGCCTGCTCGTGCAGGGCCTTGACCATGTTGTCGCCGATGACCTTGCGGATGCGCGGCATCTTGACGGTCTGGCCACGCAGCGGGGAGGCCTCGAGAACCGGCGCCTTCTTGGCAGCGGCGGCAGCCGGAGCGGCAGCGGCCGGAGCCGGAGCAGCGGCGGCGGCCTTCGCGGCCTCGGCGGCGGCGATGACGTCCTGCTTGCGGACGCGGCCGCCGACGCCGGTGCCCTTGACGGTGGCCAGGTCGACGCCGTTCTCGGCGGCGAGCTTGCGCACCAGCGGGGTCACGTAGGCGCCGTCGTCACCGGAGGTGGCGGCGGGCGCGGCGGCCGGGGTGACCGGAGCCGGGGCGGCCGGCGCGGGAGCCGGAGCGGCCGGAGCCGCGGGGGCGGGCGCCGGAGCCGGGGTAGGAGCCTCGGCGGCGGGCGCGGGAGCCGGAGCCGCGGGGGCCGGAGCGGCGGCCGGAGCCGCGCCCGGGGCGCCGATGACGGCCAGCTTGGCGCCGACCTCGGCGGTCTCGTCCTCGGCGACCGTGATCTCGAGCAGCACACCGGAGGTGGGCGCCGGGATCTCGGTGTCGACCTTGTCCGTGGAGACCTCGAGCAGCGGCTCGTCGGCCTCGACGGAGTCGCCGACCTCCTTGAGCCAGCGGGTGACGGTGCCCTCGGTGACGGACTCGCCGAGCGCGGGCAGGACGACGTCCGTGCCCTCGGCGGAGCCGCCGCCGGAGGCGGCCTCGGCGGTGGGAGCAGGCGCCGGGGCGGCCTGCTCGGTGGACGGGGCGGCCTGCGGAGCCGGCTCGGGAGCGGCAGCAGGGGCCGGCTCGGCGGCCGGGGCCGGAGCGGCAGCGGGTGCGCCCGTGCCGTCGTCGATGACGGCCAGTTCGGCGCCGACCTCGACGGTCTCGTCCTCGGCAACCTTGATGGACGCCAGGACACCGGCGGCGGGCGAGGGGATCTCGGTGTCGACCTTGTCGGTCGACACCTCGAGCAGCGGCTCGTCGGCCTCGACGCGCTCACCCTCGGCCTTCAGCCAGCGGGTGACAGTGCCCTCGGTGACGCTCTCACCGAGCGCAGGAAGGGTTACGGAAACCGCCATGGTTTCGGTTGCTCCTTACAAGTGCGGAAGTCTGGGGGTTCGTCGACCGAGGGGTCAGTCGTGCGAGTGGAGGGGCTTGCCGGCCAGGGCCAGGTGGGCCTCGCCGAGCGCTTCGCTCTGCGTCGGGTGGGCGTGGATGAGCTGCGCGACCTCGGCGGGCAGCGCCTCCCAGTTGTAGATCAGCTGGGCTTCGCCGACCTGCTCGCCCATGCGGTCACCGACCATGTGGACGCCGACCACGGCACCGTCCTTGACCTGGACGAGCTTGATCTCGCCCGAGGTGTTCAGGATCTTGCTCTTGCCGTTGCCCGCGAGGTTGTACTTCAGAGCGACGACCTTGTCCGCACCGTAGATCTCCTTGGCCTTGGCCTCGGTGATGCCCACGGAGGCGACCTCGGGGTGGCAGTACGTCACCCGCGGGACACCGTCGTAGTCGATCGGAACGGTCTTCAGACCGGCCAGACGCTCCGCCACCAGGATGCCCTCGGCGAAGCCGACGTGCGCGAGCTGGAGCGTGGGGACCAGGTCACCGACGGCGGAGATGGTCGGGACGTTGGTGCGCATGTACTCGTCGACCAGGACGTAGCCGCGGTCCATGGCGACGCCCTGCTCCTCGTAGCCGAGACCGGCGGAGACGGGCCCGCGGCCCACCGCGACCAGCAGCAGCTCGGCCTCGAACTCCTTGCCGTCGGCGAGGGTGACCTTGACGCCGTCGGCGGTGTACTCGGCCTTCGAGAAGAAGGTGCCCAGGTTGAACTTGATGCCACGCTTGCGGAACGCGCGCTCAAGAAGCTTGGAGGAGTTCTCGTCCTCGAGGGGGGCGAGGTGCTTGAGGCCCTCGATGATCGTGATGTCCGTGCCGAAGGACTTCCACGCGGAGGCGAACTCGACGCCGATGACCCCGCCGCCGAGGACGATCGCCGACTTCGGCACCCGGTCCAGGACGAGGGCGTGGTCGGAGGAGATGATCCGGTTGCCGTCGATCTCCAGGCCCGGCAGCGACTTCGGCACGGAGCCGGTCGCCAGCAGGACGTGGCGGCCCTGGATGCGCTGGCCGTTCACGTCGACGGAGGTGGGGGAGGAGAGGCGGCCCTCACCCTCGATGTACGTCACCTTGCGGGAGGCGACGAGACCCTGGAGCCCCTTGTACAGGCCGGCGATGACGCCGTCCTTGTACTTGTGGACCCCGGCCATGTCGATGCCCTCGAAGGCGGTCTTCACACCGAACTGCTCGCTCTCGCGGGCCTGGTCGGCGATCTCGCCCGCGTGCAGCAGGGCCTTGGTGGGGATGCACCCCCGGTGCAGGCAGGTACCGCCGACCTTGTCCTTCTCGATCAGGGCGACGTCCAGGCCCAGCTGAGCCCCGCGCAGGGCCGCGGCGTAACCACCGCTACCACCGCCGAGGATCACTAGGTCGAAAACGGTGCTGGCGTCGTTCGCCACGTCACGTCCTCCATGCATGTGCGCCACGCCGGTCTGCGGTGACCGGTCGGCGGCTGGTGTCCGGCCGCTCGTTCTTCGGCCCTTTGGTGGGGCCCTGTCCTGCCGAGGCCCATCTTCGCACTTGTCGGCGCGGGAAGAGACGCCGGGCTGGTGTGTGAGACGTCGCACTCTCCTGTGCCGTCCCATGTGCCACGGCAAGGCGACGGGGCCCCGCCCTACCCGCGCGCGGGGCCCCGTCACCGAAAAGGCCTCAGCCCAGGTCGCCCGCGGCCGTCAGTTCGGCCAGCCGGACCAGAGTCCGCACCGCCGTCCCCGTGCCGCCCTTCGGCGTGTACCCGAAGGGCCCGCCCTCGTTGAAGGCCGGTCCCGCGATGTCCAGGTGCGCCCAGGTGATCCCCTCACCCACGAACTCCCGCAGGAACAGACCGGCGACCAGGCCGCCGCCCATCCGCTCACCCATGTTGGCGATGTCGGCCGTGGCGGAGTCCATCCCCTTGCGCAGGTGCTCCGGCAGCGGCATCGGCCAGGCCGGCTCGCCGACCTCCTCCGCGGCCTCGTGGATCGCGGAGCGGAACGCCTCGTCGTTCGCCATGATCCCGAACGTCCGGTTGCCCAGCGCCAGCATCATCGCGCCGGTCAGCGTCGCCACGTCCACGATCGCGTCCGGCTTCTCCTGCGAGGCGGCCCACAGCGCGTCGGCGAGGACCAGCCGGCCCTCGGCGTCGGTGTTGAGCACCTCCACGGTCTTGCCGCTGTACATGCGCAGCACGTCACCGGGCCGGGTCGCGGAGCCCGAGGGCATGTTCTCGGCCAGCGCCAGCCAGCCGGTGACGTTGACCTCGAGCCCCAGCCGCGCGGCGGCGACCACCGCGGCGAACACCGCGGCCGCCCCGCTCATGTCGCACTTCATGGTCTCGTTGTGGCCGGCCGGCTTGAGCGAGATGCCGCCCGAGTCGTAGGTGATGCCCTTGCCGACGAAGGCGAGGTGCTTGCTCGCCTTCGAGGAGGTGTACGACAGCTTCACCAGCCGCGGGCCTGCCGCCGACCCGGCGCCGACGCCCAGGATGCCGCCGTAGCCGCCCTTGACCAGGGCCTTCTCGTCGAGCACCTGCACCTTGATGCCGTGCTCCTTGGCCGCGGTCTGCGCGACGGCGGCGAACGCCTCGGGGTCGAGGTCGTTCGGCGGCATGTTGATCAGGTCGCGGGCGCGGTTGAGCTCCTCGGCCACCGCGGCGGCCCGCTCGATCGCCGCCTTGTAGGCGCGGTCGCGGGGCTTGCCGCCGAGCAGGGAGGCCTCGGCGAGCGGCGCCTTGCCGTTCTTGGCCTTGGCGTCGCTCTTGCCGTTCTCCTTGTAGGTGTCGAAGGAGTACGCCCCGAGGAGGATGCCCTCGGCCACCACACCGGCGTCCGCGGCGTCCGCGAGCGGCAGCGCGAACGCCGCCTTCTTGGCGCCGGAGAGGGTGCGGGCGGCCACGCCGGCGGCCCGGCGCAGCGCCTCCGCGTCGAAGCCGGAGTCCTTCTCGGGCTCGGCGCCCAGGCCCACCGCCACTACGAGCGGCGCCTTGAAGCCGGCCGGCGCGGGCAGCTTCGTCACCTCGCCCTCGGCACCGGAGGCACCGAGGGTCTCCAGGACGCCGGCGAGCCTGCCGTCGTACGCCTTGTCCACGGCCTCGGCGCCCGGTGCGACGACCGGGCCTTCGGCACCCTTGGCCACACCGATCACGATCGCGTCGGCCCGAAGGCCGGGCGCCGCGGCGGTGCTGAGAGTGAGAGCAGTCACGGTGGTGAAATCTCGCTTCCTTGGAAGTCCTGTGCGGCCGGACAAGGGTGGGTCGGCCGAGCCCGAAAACCGACCCTGGAACTCTCTTGCGGCCTGGTCTTTACCAGGGCAGGTAAACACCCGCCCTGAGCCTACGCTCGGGCTCGCTGTCGATCATTCCTCCGGCCATTCACCCATCGGTGGCGTCCTGGCCACTTCTTGATCTCCAGTCGCGGTGAGCTGAGTCACACTCGTCTGGTTCAGGCGAGCGTACGCCTCGCCGCTTTGCATGATTTCCACGGATCCTCCTCTGATCGACCACAGTGGGGATCCACAGGGGGAGGGGACGACCCATGGCGCATCGCGCGCACGCACACAGCTGGAGAACCACGGCCGCCGTACTGACGGCCGCCGGGCTCATGGCGCTGGGACTGGGCATACCCGGCGCGTCGGCGGCCGAGGAGCCGCGCATCGATCTCAGGGTGCTGGTGGTGGACAACGGCGACAGCCCGGTCCAGGCCATCACCGCCCAGCTGAAGAGCACCGGCATCCCGTACACGACGGTGAACCTGAACGACGCCGACCGTCCGGCCATCACGGACACGTTCCTCAGCGACACGGTGGGCGGCACGCCGCGCGCCAAGTACCAGGGCGTGGTGCTGCCCAACGAGGCCCCGTTCGGGGCGGGCTCGGCCGAGCAGACCGCCCTGGAGACCTACGAGCGGACGTACGGCATCCCGCAGGTCGACGCCTACACCTGGGCGCACCCGGGAGTCGGCCTCGACTACACGAGTCAGGGCGGCTGGGCCGGCACCCTCGACGGGCGTGAGGCGGCCGTGACCACGGCCGGCCAGGCGGGGTACTTCGGCTATCTGGACGGCGCCCTCACCTTCGAGGACAACGACGCCTCGACGCAGGAGAGCTACGGCTTCGTCGCCAAGCCCCGTACGGGATTCACCAGTTACGTCGACATCCCGGTGCCCGCCGGGGAGGGCACCGGCAGCCTGATCGGCGAGTACGCGCACGACGGACGCCGTGAACTCGTCGTCACCTTCGCCTACAACCAGTACCAGGAGCAGTTCCGGGTACTCGCCCGTGGCATTGTCGAATGGCTGACTCAGGGCGTACACCTCGGGCAGAGCAGGAACTACTTCGCCGTCCATGTCGACGACGTCTTCGCGCCCGACAGCCGCTGGGACACCGAACGCAACTGCACCCCCGGCGACTTCGACTGCGCGGGCGGTGACGGCGAGGGAACCACGCCGATCCGTATGACCGCGGCCGACGCGCAGTACGCGGCGCGGTGGCAGCAGGAGCACGGCTTCACGCTCGACATGGTCTACAACGCCGGCTCCGGCGAGGAGTGGAAGAGCGAGCACGGCGGCAGCGACCCGCTCACCGACCAGCTGCTCGCCGACAAGGAGCAGTACCGCTGGATCAACCACACCTACACGCACCAGTACCTGGGCTGCGTCCAGGACACCAGCACCGTGCCGTGGAGCTGCGCGAAGAACGCCGACGGCTCGACGCGGTACCTGAGCCGCGCCGACATCTCGGCGGAGATCTCCGCCAACTACAACTGGGGGCTGACGCAGGGCCTTCCGATGGACCGCTCCGAGCTGGTCACCGGCGAGCACTCGGGCCTCAGGACGCTGCCGCAGCAGCCCGACGACAACCCGAACCTGGCCGGCGCCCTCGCCGACAACGGCATCGCCTGGACCGCCTCGGACAACTCCCGCGAGGCCGAGCAACGTCCGGTCGGCACCAGCACGCGGACCGTGCCGCGCTATCCGATGAACGTGTACTACAACGTGGGCACCGACGCCGAGATGGCCGACGAGTACAACTGGATCTACGCCTCGGCGGCCGACGGCGGCAGCGGCGTCTGCGAGAACAACCCCACGTCCACCTGCCTCGACGAGCCGCTGGACACCGCCACCGGCTACGACGAGTACATCGTCCCGCTGGAGGCACGCACCGCCCTCGGACACGTCGTCGCGGGCGACCCGCGCCCGCACTACGCCCACCAGTCCAACCTCGCCGAGGACCGGACGCTCTACCCGGTCATGGACCAGGTGCTGGCCGACTACGCGGCCCTCTTCGCCGACAACACCCCGGTGCAGAACCTCGCGCAGAGCGCCATCGGCACCGAGCTGCAACGACGCGCCGCCTGGCAGACCGCTGTCACGAACGGCCAGGTCACCGCGTACCGCATCGGGAACGAGGTCACCGTCACCGCACCGTCCGGGACCAGGATTCCGGTGACCGCACCAGAGGGGACCACCAAGCAACTGACCCTGGGCACCGCGGCGTTCGGGACGCCGTACGCGGGACAGCGCTCGGCCTGGACCACGCCGGAGCTGCTGCAGACCGCGGTCACGCTGAACCTGCCCTGACCTGCATCAAGCGCGCCCCGGCACCCCACTGCCGGGGCGCGTGACCGAGCCGTCAACGTTCCACAGGGGGAACTTCGCATGATGCGTACGGGCCGTCATGTCACCATGCTCACCGAAGGCACCTATCCGCATGTCCACGGCGGGGTCAGCACCTGGTGCGACCAGCTCGTCAAGGGCATGCCGGAGGTCGACTTCCACGTCCTGTCGCTCACCGGCAGCGGCCGCGAACCCGTGACCTGGGAGCTGCCGCCCAACGTCTACCGGCACACCTCCGTGCCGACCTGGGGCCCGCGGCCCGGGCGCGCACGGGCGCCGCTCGGCCGGGCCCGCCGCCGCTTCCTCGAGTCGTACGAGCGTTTCCTGCTCTCCTTCCTCGCCCCCGAGGCGAACCGCGACTTCGGCGAGGCGCTGTACGAGCTCGCCGAACTCGCCCGCGACGGACGCCTGTCGGCGGCGCTGCGCACCGAGTCCGCGCTGCGTTCGCTGATGTGGATATGGACGATGCCGCATCTGGCGACCGCCGCGGCCCGCCCGACCGTCCACGACGCGCTGACCGCGACCGACCTGCTCGAACACGCCCTCAGGCCGCTCGGTGTCCGCATCCCGGAGGACTCCGTCGCCCACGCCGTCAGCAGCGGCCTGGCGACCCTGCCCGCGCTCGCCGCCCGCAAGCTGGACGGCGTGCCCTTCCTGCTCACCGAGCACGGCATCTATCTGCGCGAGCGCTACCTCGGCTACCGCAGCGGCGAACAGCGCTGGCCGGTCAAGGCGTTCATGCTCGGCTTCTACCGCGAGCTCAACTCCCTGGGCTACCGCGCCGCCGACCTGATCACCCCGTGCAACCAGTACAACCGCCGCTGGGAGGAGCGCGGCGGCGCCGACGCCGACAAGATCCGCACGGTCTACAACGGCGTCGACCCGGCCGCCTTCCCGCACGCGGGGCCCGAACCCGAGGTGCCCACGCTCACCTGGTGCGGCCGCGTCGACCCCATCAAGGACCTCGAAACGCTTCTCCGCGCGTACGCCCTCGTCCGCGCCGAGATCCCCGAGACCCGGCTCAGGCTGTTCGGCCCGGTCCCGGCCGGCGGCGAGGCCTACCACACCAAGCTGGAGAAGCTCGCCGCCGAGCTCGGGGTGAGGGACGGACTGACCTTCGAGGGCCGTATCAGCGAGGTCTGGCGGGCCTACGCGGCCGGTCACGTCGTCATGCTGTCGTCGATCTCCGAGGGCTTCCCGTTCTCCATCATCGAGGCCATGTCCTGCGGCCGTACGACGGTCTCGACCGACGTCGGGGGAGTGCGCGAGGCCGTGGGCGACACGGGTCTGGTGGTGCCCCCGCGCGAGCCGGAGAAGATGGCCGCGGCCGCGCTCACCCTCCTCCGGGACGACGAACGGCGCCTGGAACTGGGCGAACTGGCCCGCCAGCGGGTCATCGACCGCTTCACGCTCCGCCGCAGCGTGGACGCCTTCCGGACGATCTACCAGGAGCTCGCGGGCCTGCCCGAGGTCTACGAGCCCACCCTGGAGACCGTCGCCGACTGGACCCTCGAACTGCGCGACCCGTGGTACGCGGCGGTCGCGACGGACGGAACCGGCTGGTGAGCGGAAGCCTCTGGATGCCCCCGGGCGCCCGCCCGGACACCCTCCCGTTCATCCCCCGGCAGCACACCCCGAGTTGGGCGCAGCCCGACCCGGTCGACGAACTCGCCGAGCGGCTCGACGACGTCATAGCCGCGGCCGTCCACCCGGACGAGATAGCCGCCGTGCTGGAGTCCGACGGCCTCTCGGACGACCAGATACGCGAGCGGTACGGCGTGAAGAACTCCTTCGCGCTCGCCGAGGAGCTGTACGAGCGCGTCGAACGCCGTTACCCCGAGCCGGACGGCCCGCTCCACGACCCCTGGCGGATCGCCCTCCTCGGCTGCCTCCTGCGCGGGATCGTCTTCGCCCTGCCGGGCTTCGGCTACGTCCTCGGCGCACCCCTGCTCGCCGGCCCCGAGGGCGACCTCGGCCTCCCGGCCGGCACGGTCCCGCTGCTGGCCGGCGCCCTGTGCGGCTGGACCTGGAACCAGGGCCTCGCCCACCGGGCCTACTCCTGGCTCGGGCTCGGCGACCGCTTGGCCGCCCGCCGCTCCCTGCTCCTGGGAGCGCCGGCCGGCGCGCTGCTCGGCGCCCTGATCGCCCTCGCCGTGGCCGGTACGGCCCACCCGGCGGCGATCGTCTTCGCCGCCGGCCAGTCCGGCTACCTGGGCGCGGCCACCGTCCTGCTGGTGATGGGCCGCGAACGGGCCCTGCTGATCGCCCTCGTGCCGATGGCGACGGGCGCGGCCGTCACCGTGGCCCAGCCCGTGCCCGACGCGGCGAGACTCGCCCTGCTGCTCGGCTCGCTGGCCGTGGTGGGAGTCCTCGCACTGCGCGAAGTGGCGCCCGCTCTACGGGACTTGGGTGAGGGCAGTAGCTGGACCGCCGGACTGACCGCGCTGCTGCCCTTCGGCGCGTTCGGGCCGGTCCCCGAGCACCGGCGCACCGCGGCCCCCCGGCTCGCGGCCTCCCTGCCGTACGCCCTGTTCGGGCTCGGCAGCGGGGTCCTCGTCGTCTACGGGGCGCTGGGGGACGTCCTGGCCGGCGAGGAACAGAGCGCGATCGCCGCGCCCGCCGCCGTGGCGCTCACCCTCAGCATGGGCCCGGCCGAATGGCTGCTGTACCGCTTCCGCAGCAGCGGCCTGGCCGGACTGCGCTCCAGCAGCACCCCGAAGGCGTTCTGGCGGACCACGGCACGCACCGTCGTCCAGTGCCTGACCGGCTACCTGGCCAGCCTGCTGGCCCTCAGCCTCGCCACCTCGGCCCTGTGGCCGCACGCCCAGGGCCTCACCGGCGTCCGCCTGGCCGGGCTGCTCCTGCTCGGCGTGGTCCTGTGGACGGGCCTGCTGCTCCAGTCCTTCGGCGCGGTCACCGGCGCGGCGGCGGTGTGCTGCGCGGCGGCCCTCGCCCAGACCGTCGCCCTCGTCACGCACACCGGCGACCCGCACTGGGTCGGCCTGATCGTGTACGGCACGGCCGCGGTCACCCAGGCGGGCCTGGTCTGCGCCCTGTTGGGAAGGGCGACCGCCCACCGATGAGCACCCTGCTGGTTCCCTACTACGAGCACCCGTCCGTCCGCCCGGCCGAATGGGACGCGATCGTGGCGGCGGCCCCCCGCCTCCACGGCGTCGTCCTCAACCCGGCCAGCGGCCCCGGCGACCGCCCCGACCCGGCCTTCGCCGAGACCGCCGCCCGACTGCGGGCGGCGGGCGCGCGCGTGCTCGGCTACACCGACACCGACTACGGCCGCAGACCCCACACCGACGTCGTCCGCGACCTCACGCGGTACCGCGACTGGTACGGCACCGACGGCGCCTTCCTCGACCAAGTCAGCGCGGGTCCCGAGGAGTTCCCGCACTACCAAAGGCTCGCGGTGGCCGCCTGGGGCCTCGGCTGCACCACCCTGGTCCTCAACCACGGCACCCCGCCGCACCCCTCCTACGCCAGGATCGCCGACGTCCTCGTCACCTTCGAGGGCACCTGGGACTCGTACCGCCGCCTCCCACCACAGCCCCGGCCCGGCACCACCGGCGTACGGCTGTGCCACCTCGTGTACGACGTCCCGACCGACGTCGACCTGGCGGGGCTCGCCCGCGCGCGGGGCGCCTCGGTGCACTGTGCGGTGCCGGGCGCGGGAGATCATCCCTGGGGTACGTTGCCGCACACCCTGGAGCCCGCCCGGTGAGACGCCCGATCCTGCACCTTGTTCTGCTGAGGGTTCTGCCGAGCGTTCTGCTGAGCGCCTCGCTTCTGCTGTCGGCGGCCTGCACGACCGTTCCCGACAAGGACGCCGACGAGCCGAGCGGCGAGCGCTGGCAGCCGCGCCCCGGCCTCTCCTGGCAGTGGCAGCTCAGCGGCCGGATCGACACGAGCGTCGACGTCCCGGTCTACGACATCGACGGCTTCGACCAGCCCGAGGCGACCGTCACCGCGCTGCACCGCGAGGACCGCAAGGTCATCTGCTACCTCTCGACCGGCGCCTGGGAGGACTGGCGCCCCGACGCGAAGAAGTTCCCCAAGTCGGTCCTGGGCCGCGGCAACGGCTGGGAGGGCGAGCGCTGGCTCGACATCCGCCGCACCGACGTCCTGGAACCCCTGATGGCGGCCCGTGTCGACATGTGCCGCGAGAAGGGCTTCGACGCGGTCGAGCCCGACAACATGGACGGCTACCGCAACCGCACCGGCTTCCCCCTGAAGGCCGCCGACCAGCTCCGCTACAACCGCCTGATCGCGAAACTCGCCCACGACCGCGGCCTGGCCGTGGGCCTGAAGAACGACCTGGACCAGATCCCCGAGCTGGTGGACGACTTCGACTTCGCGGTCAACGAACAGTGTGCCCAGTACGACGAATGCGCCGACCTGTTGCCCTTCATCGCCGCGGGCAAGGCCGTCTTCCACGTCGAGTACGAACTGCCGACCGGCCGCTTCTGCGCCGACTCCCGCAGCCTGAAACTGAGTTCGATGCTCAAGAAGTACGAACTGGGGGTGTGGCGCCGGGCCTGCTGAACGGGCCGGCACCCCAGGGTCAGCCGCCCCAGCGTCAGCGCCCCAGGGTCAGCGCGACGAGCGCCGCCGTGGCCGCCGTCTCCGCGAGCCCCCCGAACACGTCCCCGGTCACCCCGCCGAACCGCCGGACGCAGTGCCGCAGCAGGAGTTCGGCGACGCCGAGGGCGACGAGGACGGCGAGGGCCGTGCCGACCGCGTCGTACGGCCCGACGAGCGCCCCCGCACCGGCTGCCACCAGCGTGACGGCGATGGCGGCGACCGTCGCACCCCGCACCGGCACCACGCCCGCCACCGCCGCCCCCAGCCCCTCCGGCCGCGCCGCCGGTATCCCGGTGCGGGCGGCCAGGGTGAGCGCCAGGCGGGCGGCGGTCGCCGAGACGACGGCGGCCACGGCACCCCGGGTCCAGGAGTCGGCGTAGAGCTGGGACAGTGCGGCCACCTGGGCGAACAGCACGAGGACGAGGGTGATCACCCCGAACGGCCCGATGTCCGACTGCTTCATGATCCGCAACGCGTCCTCGGCGGGCTTGCCGCTGCCCAGCCCGTCCGCGGTGTCCGCGAGGCCGTCCAGGTGCAGTCCGCGGGTGAGGGCGGCGGGTACGGCGACGGAGGCGACGGCGGCGAGCAGCGGGCCCGCGCCCAGGAACAGCAGGAACACGCCGAGCACGGCCGCACCCGCGCCGACCGCCAGCCCGGCCGCAGGCGCGCACAGCATGCCGCCCCGGGCGGCCTCCCGGTCCCAGCGGGTCACCTTGACCGGGAGCACGGTGAGGGTGCCGAAGGCGAAGCGGAGGCCGTCGGGCCAGGAGGAGGGTGAGGAGGAGGGCGAGGAGGTCGGGGTCGTGGACACCGGCGCAGGTTACCCGGCGGTCGGGAGAGCGCCCAGGGCCTCCGTGGATAAAGTGCCCATATGGGACATTGGCTGGAGCGGAACATCATCGAGCCGGGCAAACTGCCCCTGCTGCTCGCCCTCGCCGCGTTCGTGCTGACATTCCTGATCACCCGGGTCGTCACGCGCATGATCCGGGCGGGCAAGGGGCCCTTCGGCAACGTCAGTGCCGGAGGAGTGCACCTCCACCACGTGGTCCCCGGGGTCGCCCTCACTGTCCTCGGCGGCTTCGGCGCCGTCGCCAGCACCCGGCACGGCTTCGGCTCGGCCGCGTTCGCCGTCGTCTTCGGCATCGGTGCGGGTCTGGTCCTCGACGAGTTCGCGCTGATCCTGCACCTCGACGACGTCTACTGGACCGAGGCGGGACGCAAGAGCGTCGAGGTCGTCGTACTCACCGCGGCCCTGGTCGGCCTGGTCCTGTGCGGCTTCGTACCCTTCGGGGTCAACGACCTCAACGACGACGAGCTCCAGGACCGCGGCTCCGTCATCGTGAGCGTGGCCGTGAACTTCGTCTTCTCGCTCCTCGCCCTGGCCAAGGGCAAGGCCCGCACCGCGATCTTCGGCGTGATCGTCCCCCTCATCGCACTCGTCGGCGCCCTCCGGCTGGCCCGCCCCGGCTCCCCCTGGGCCAAGCGCTTCTACGCCCGCCGCCCGCGCGCCCGCGCCAGGTCCACACTGCGCGCCTACCACCACGACCGCCGTTGGGCGGGCCCCAGCCGCACCGTTCAGGACTGGATCGGCGGCAGACCGGACGAGCCCGTCCGCGCCCTCGAACACCAGTGACGCAGCGCCGACACCCCGCACAGCACCAGCACGACCCCGATCGCCGCCAGATGCTCCTTGCCGGCCAGGTTCTCCCGCAGCACCACCTCGACCACCATCGCCGCGATCACCGCACCCGCCGTGACATGGGCGCCGCAGCGCCAACCGACGAACACGGCGAGGCCCACCACGGCCGCCGACGGCCCGGTGTCCACGACATGCGCGTCCGAGCCGGGCAGACCCAGCGGGCTGTCGGGACCCAGCCAGATACCCACGCGCGCGTACAGCGTGCCCGCGAGCGTGGCGGCGTACGCGAGAGTGAGCGTCCGCCACCGGCCCAGACAGATCTCGGCGATCCCGAACACCAGCAGGAGCTGCCCCAGGGCGCCCCAGACGGGCAGGTCCAGGGCGGGCACGAACAGGGACAAGGGAGTGCGCAGAAGGGCGAGCCACAGCGGGTCCTCGGCGCGCACGGCACCGAGGTTCTGCACGAGCTGATAGCCCGAGGACTGGTTGTGCGCGAAGTGCAGGACCGCCGTCAGACAGACCGCCCCGAGGGCCATGGGGACCGCCCGCCACCCGCGCTCGTGCAGCGCGTCGCGCACGGTGACGTACAGCAGTCCCCATTCGGCGCGGGCCCGGCGGGCGAGCGTGTTCATTCGGTGGTCCTCGTCGTTGTACCACCTGCGAAGACCGACCGGGACCGGGCGAAGTTGAGAGAGACCCGAGTGATCTCGATCTCGTGGGCTGTTACTCCTTCTCGGAAACCTCGGCGTCCGTCGGCTTCTCGGAAACCTCCGGCTTCTCGGAAACCTCCGGTTTCTCGGGGAGTTCGGCGGCCAGTGCCGCCGCGGCCTGGACCAGCGGCAGCGCCAGCAACGCCCCCGCGCCTTCCCCGACCGTCACCCCGTGGTCGAGCAGCGGCTCCAGCGCCATCCGGTCCAGCGCCTTGGCCTGGCCCGGCTCCCCGCTGTTCTGTCCGGCCAGCCACCAGTCCGGCGCCCGGAACGCGATCCGCTGCCCCACCAGCGCACAGGCGGCCACCACGACGCCGTCCAGGATCACCGGCATCTTCCGCACCGCACTCTGCAACAGGAACCCGGTCAGCGCGGCGAGGTCGGCCCCGCCCACCGTCGCCAGCAGCTGCAACTGGTCCCCGAGCACCGGCCGGGCCCGCCGCAGCGCGTCCCGGATCGCCGCGCACTTGCGCATCCACGCCAGGTCGTCGATCGCCTGCCCGCCCCGCCCGGTCACGACGGACGCGTCGGTCCCGCACAGCGCGGCGATCAGCGTGCCCGCCGCCGTGGTCCCGCCCACGCTCACATCGCCGAGCACCACCAGATCCGTACCGGAGTCGGCCTCCTCGTCGGCCACGGCGACCCCGGCCCGGAAGGCGGCCTCCGCCTCCTCCGGCGTGAGCGCGTCCTCGATGTCGATACGCCCGCTGCCGCGCCGCACCCGGTGCCCCGCGACCTCGGCCGGCAGCGTCTCGGGATCGCAGTCCAGCGACATGTCGACCAGCCGCACCGGCACGCCGAGCCGCCGGGCGAGCACCGACGCCGGCCGGCCGCCCTCCATGACCTCGCGCACCAACTCGGCGGCGCTGCCCGCGGGCCGCCCCGAAACGCCCAGTTCGGCGATGCCGTGGTCACCGGCGAACAGCACGACCTTCGGCCGTTCGATCGGCCGCACCGGCACGGCCGACTGCGCCGCGGCCAGCCACTCACCCAGTTCGTCCAGCCGTCCCAGCGCTCCGGGCGGCACGATCTGACGCTCCCGGCGTGCCTCGGCGTCACGGCGCATCCCGCCGTCCGGGCGCTCGATCAGATCGGTGAAGTCGTCGAGATTAAGCGAGCTCATTCGCCGAACAGTACCGGCCCTGATCGAACACGGCGGCGCCACATCGCCACGACGAGCGTGCGACGTCGTTGCGCTCAAGATCGCCATCCCATACGTTCCGGTTTGCAGCGGAATGTCGTACGCCCCCGGGAGCCGCCCATGTCCGCATCCTCCGCATCCTCCGCACCTCTGGCCCGGCGTCTGCGCTCCGTCGCCCGCGCGATACTGCCGTTCCCCGAACCGGAGAGCTGGCTGGACGTGGGCACGGGCGACGCCCGCTTCCCCGAGGCGGCCCGGCAGGTGTTCCCGTACACGTCCTTGGACGGCCTCGACCCCACCCCCCGTGTCGAGTGGGCCCGCCGCGCCGAACGCGTCGAGGAGGCCCACCTGGGCCGGCTGACCGACCCGCAGATCACCGCCCGCCTGCGCGCCCGCTACGACGTGGTCAGCATGATCCACCACCTGCCGCGCACCCCGGACCCGCGCGCCGAACTCCGGGCCGCCCTGGCCGTACTCCGCCCGGGCGGCCACCTCCTGCTCGAACTCCCCGACCCGCAGAGCGCGTTCGCCACGCTCCTCGGCAGCCGCTGGCTGCCGCGCCACCGCCGGCTCCACCTGCTGCCGCTGGCCGAGCTGCGCGCGGAACTGGAGTCCCAGGGCTGCGCGATCGTCACCGCGGACCGCCGGGCCGCACACATCCCCCGGGACCTGCCGGGCGCCCTGTTCCTGGTCCTGCCCAAGTCCCTGCCCACCTGGGCGAAGATCCCGCTGCTCGCCGCGGCCAAGGCGGTGGAGCAGGCCCTGGGCCCGCTGCTCGTACTGACCCGCTGCTCGAACACCTACCGGGTGATCGCCCGCCGGGAGGCGTCAGCCCCGTAGCACCAGCGCCTGCCCCGCCACCACCAGCAGCACCTGCTCGCATTCGGCCGCGAACGCCGCGTTGAGCCGCCCGAGTTCGTCCCGGTAGCGCCGTCCGGACGCCGTGGCCGGGACGATCCCCGACCCCACCTCGTTCGACACGGCGACGACGGTCCGCCGCGTGGCCCGCACCGCCTCCGTCAGGTCCCGCACCCGTGCCCGCAGCGCCCGCTCGCCGCCGTCGGCCCACTCCGCGTCGTCCCACGCCCCGACCGCGTCCATCGCGTCCGTCAGCCACAGGGACAGACAGTCGATGAGCAGCGGCGGCCCGTCGTCCTTCAGCAGCGGCACCAGGTCGCAGGTCTCGGCCGTACGCCACGACCCCGGCCGCCGCTCCCGGTGCGCGCTCACCCGCGCGGCCCACTCGCCGTCCCCGTTGCGGGCGCCGCCGGTCGCCACGTACAGCACGTCGGGGAACGCCTCAAGGCGCCGCTCGGCCTCCACCGACTTCCCGGACCGCGCCCCGCCCAGCACCAGCGTCCGCCGCGGCACATCCGGTACGTCCTCGTAGGCGCCGACGGCCAGAGTCGTGCCGTCCGGCACGGCCCGAGCCCCCGCCGCGGCGAGCCGCCGCCGCACCTCGGCCCCCGGCGGCACCTCGTGGTCGAGATGCACGGCGACGACGTCCGTCGTCGGCCCGATCGCCCGCACCGCCCGCAGCTTGGCGAGCGCGTCCGGCCGCGCCACCACATCGGCGAGCACCAGGTCGTACGTCTCGGCGAACCCGTTCTCCAGCCCGGCGGGCGCACCCCCGGGCGGCAGATACAGCAGCCGCTGCCCGTCCGGCCCGGTCACCGCGTACCCGGTCCCCGGCGCGTCCATCGCCACCGCCCGCACCCGATGCCCTGTCAGCAGCGCCAACTCCCGCCCATCCGGTACCCGCCCGGGCTGCGGCAGCCCGGCCGGCACCTCGACCGCCGGCCCGTCGTGCGGATGGGACAACAGCACCTGTCGTACGCCCCCCAGCGAACGTCCCGCCCGCGCCGCCGCGAACGCCGCCCCCGGCGTCAGATCGAGCATCAGTGCCCCGTCCACGAGCAACGAGGTCGCCGCCCGGGCATCCGCGCCTAGCGCGGCCGCGCAGGAAGCACAGGGGCAGTCGGGGTGAGGGAGCCCCGCGGGGCCGCCGGTGCCGAGCAAAGTAACGTCCACAGCCCCGATTCTCGCCGGTCGCCGTTGGTACCGCGCGTCTGGGACACCTTCCCAAGGGGCCGCGACCGGCCCCGGACGGCCCGCACTGTGACGACGACCCGCAGGTTCTTCAACAGCCCGCCCAGCGGAACGAATAGGCTCGGGGCGGGAGCCGGACCAAGATCCGGCTCCCGCTGTGCAAGGGCTCACACCAGGGAGGCGTACATGGCGGCATGGACGTGGCGGTTCGAGAAGTCCGACGGCACCGAGGTTCAGCCCGCGGTGGTGCCGGAGGAGTTCACCACGCAGGGGGACGCCGAGTCCTGGATCGGGGAGTACTGGAAGGACCTGCTCGAAGGCGGTGCGGACCAGGTGCACCTCTTCGAGGACGGGACGAAGATCTACGGTCCGATGAGCCTGCACGCCCAGGAGGCGTAGCCGGCCGGGGCGGCCGGACACCGGCCGCCCCTCGTCGTGTCACTGTCCGGCTCCCTCACTGCTCACCCAGCGTCACCTCCACGGTCTTCGTACGGCCGTCGCGGGTGAACGTCACCGACGTCCTGTCACCCGGCTTCTGCGCCGCCAGGGCCTCGGTCAGCGAGGTGATGGTCGTGATGGGCGGCCGGCGTCGGGATGCCGATGACCTGACCGTCGAGGTTGACGAGGGCGCCCCCGCTGTTGCCCGGGTTGATGGCCGCGGACGTCTGCACCATGTTGGCGATCGTCGCGCCCGTACCGCCGTCGGTGCGGCCCTCGCTGACGGTCCGTCCGGTCGCCGACGCGATGCCCTGCGTCACGCTGGACGACAGCCCGAGCGGTGAGCCCATGGCGAGGACGATCTGCCCGACCTCGACCTTCGAGGAGTCTGGCTTTTGGCGTCGTACACCACGCCCGAGCCCAGTTCACCGCCCACCTGGGTGGTCGACTTCTCCGTCTTCGACGAGGACCCCGAGTCGGAACACCCGCTGACGAGTGCGAGACCGCACGCGAGAACCACGACGGGGGCGGCCAGTCGCAGGGCACGGGTACGAGAGGCGTCCATGCCCCGAGCCTCGCTCCGGGGGTGTATGTCCGCCTTGTGCTGCGCGCCGGAACGGGCTCAGCCCCGCACCCCGCACAGATGCAGCAGCGCCGCGACTCCGCGATACGGGTCGGTCCGCCCGGCCCGCTCCTCGACCGTCAGCAGCGTCTCGACGTCGGCCGGGATGTCGGCGTCGTCCACCGCGGTGTCCGTGAAGACCCGCACGCCGTACCAGGCGGCGAGCGGCGCACCGATGCCCGCGAGGGTCGCGGTCAGCGTCGCCAGGCGGTCGGCGCGTACGTCGAGGCCGAGCCGGTTCGTGTAGGCGGTGGTGTCGAAGGCGGTCAGTGCCCCGGCCCAGTCGCCCGACAGCCCCGGCCGCATGGCCAGCGCGTCCGCGTTGCGCACGACCAGCGACAGCAGCCCGCCCTGGGCGAGCATCCGGGCCAGCCCCGCCAGCAGCGGATCAGGCTCCTCGACGTACATGAGCACGCCATGACACAGCACGACGTCGAAACTGCCCGGCAGGAAGTGCACTCCGGTGTCCCGGCCGTCGCTCTGGACGATCCGCACCCGCTCCCGGATCCCCTCGGGCTCGGCGGCGAGGGCCTCCCGCACGGCGGAGATCATCTTCGGGTCCTGCTCGACGCCGGTGACCTGATGCCCGGCCCGGGCCAGCCGCAACGCCTGCGTGCCCTGGCCCATCCCCACGTCGAGCACCCGCAGTCGCTGTCCCACCGGGAACCGCCCGACTATCTGCTCGTCGAGCTGCCGGGCCACCAGCTCCTGTCGTACGACGTCCCGCAGCCCGCCCAGCTTGCTCAGCCAGGCATCCGCCGCGCCCCCGGTGAACGGCGTAGTGCTCAGGGCCGCTCTCCGCGCTTGACCTGCGGCTTCGGCAGCCGGAGCCGACGCATCTGGAGGGAGCGCATCAGCGCGTAGGCCACAGCGCCGCGCCGGTTCTGGTCCGGGAAGCGCTCGGCCAGCCGCTTCTTCAGACGGAAGCCGCTGAGGGCCGAGTCGAGCACGATCAGCACGATCACGACCAGCCACAGCAGCAGCGCGATGCTCTGCAGCGCACCGACCTGCACCATGCTCAGCACGAGGATGACCACGGCCATCGGCAGGAAGAACTCGGCGATGTTGAACCGCGAGTCGATGGTGTCGCGCGCGAACTTGCGCACCGGGCCCTTGTCACGCGCGGGCAGGTACCGCTCGTCACCGCCGGCGAGCGCCTGGCGCTGCTTCTCCAGCTGCGCGCGACGCTCGTCGCGCTGACGCTTGGAGGCCTCCTTGCGCGACGTGGGCGTTTGGGCGACGCTGCGGCGCTGGGACTGGGCCTCACTGCGCTTGGGCGTGGGCCTGCCCTTCGGGGCCTGCGGGTCGCGGGTCTGCTTGGAGTCGGTCAGCGGCGCCTTGTCGGCGGCCGGGGCCTTCTCATCCTTGGCACGGCTTCGGAACACAAAACCCAAGGGTACGGGGTCAGGGGGCATGGACCCCAGCCCGGTGGGGAACGATCCGGCAACACCGGTCGTCTGTAGTGGGGAAGAGGGACCCTGATGGTCACCTACTCCTTACGCCGGAGCAGGGCCTTGGCCAGTCGTCCTTGGGGATGAGCGCATCCGTCCCCGAACAGTGCGGTAATGGATGCAGGGCCCGTACTGTGGGTTCTGTTGCAGAGCTGGAGCTGGAAGTCCGTCAGAAGGGGGCGCGCGAAGCCCATGAGCGGTGTCATGAAGCGTATGGGGATGATCTTCCGCGCGAAGGCGAACAAGGCCCTTGACCGGGCCGAGGACCCGCGCGAAACCCTCGATTACTCGTACCAGAAGCAGCTGGAACTGCTGCAGAAGGTGCGCCGAGGCGTGGCCGACGTGGCCACGTCCCGCAAGCGCCTGGAACTCCAGCTGAACCAGCTGCAGTCCCAGTCGTCCAAGCTGGAGGACCAGGGCCGCAAGGCGCTCGCGCTGGGTCGTGAGGACCTGGCCCGCGAGGCGCTCTCCCGCCGCGCCGCACTCCAGCAGCAGGTGACGGACCTCGAGACGCAGCACTCGACCCTCCAGGGCGAGGAGGAGAAGCTCACCCTCGCGGCCCAGCGGCTCCAGGCCAAGGTCGACGCCTTCCGCACCAAGAAGGAGACGATCAAGGCCACGTACACCGCGGCCCAGGCGCAGACCCGCATCGGCGAGGCGTTCTCCGGCATCTCCGAGGAGATGGGCGACGTCGGCCTGGCGATACAGCGTGCCGAGGACAAGACGGCCCAGCTCCAGGCGCGGGCCGGAGCCATCGACGAACTGCTCGCCTCCGGCGCCCTGGACGACCAGTCCGGCATGCACAAGGACGACATCCAGGCCGAGCTGGACCGCCTCTCCGGTGGTACGGATGTAGAGCTGGAGCTGCAGCGCATGAAGGCGGAGCTGGCTGGGGGCACCTCGTCCCAGCAGGCCATCGAAGGCGGCACGAGCCAGCAGCAGTCCCAGCAGCAGCCGCAGGACACCCCGCGCTTCGACAAGCAGTAACGCGGGCCGGGGCCCACGCCTAGGAGGGCGACATGATCGTACGGATCATGGGGGAGGGGCAGGTGAGGCTGGCCGACAGCCACCTCACCGAGCTGAACAAGCTGGACGACGAACTCCTCAGGGAGATGGAGAACGGCGACGGCCCCGGATTCCGCCGCACCTTGCAGGCCCTGCTGGCCAAGGTGCGGGAACTGGGCGACCCCCTGCCCGACGACTCCCTGGAACCGTCCGAACTGATCCTGCCGTCGCCGGACGCGACGCTGGAGGAGGTACGGGAACTGCTGAGCGACGACGGCCTGATCCCGGGCTGAGGTGAGGGGGAACGTACAGGTAGCCCCCGTTCCGCCGCCCGCGGAGCCCCCGTACCGTTGGCAGACGTGAGCACCCTCGAGCGAGCCCGGCGTCATCTCAAAGCGCACCCCATGACGCTGGACGCGGCCCTCGCGGCCGGCGTGCTCGCCTGCATGGTGGCCGGCTCGTTCGTCGACCCGCGCAGCAAACACGACGTCAGCTGGATCCTGCGCACCCCCGACCCGCTCAGCCTCGTCCTCATCGTGCTCGCCGCCGTCACCCTCGTGTTCCGCCGCCGCGCCCCGATGACGGTCCTCGCCCTCACCGGCGGCTTCGCCCTCGTGGAGGCCGTCACCGGCGACCCCCGTGCCCCCGTCGCCATGTCCGCGGTCATCGCGCTCTACACCGTCGCCTCCACCACCGACCGCCCCACCACCTGGCGCGTCGGCCTGCTCACCATGACCGTCCTCACCGGCGCCTCCATGCTCGCCGGGCCGCTTCCGTGGTACGCCCAGGAGAACCTGGCGATCTTCGCCTGGACCGGCATCGGCGCCACCGCGGGCGACGCCGTCCGCAGCCGCCGCGCCTTCGTCCACGCCATAAGGGAGCGCGCCGAACGGGCCGAGCGCACCCGCGAGGAGGAGGCCCGCCGCCGGGTCGCGGAGGAACGGCTGCGCATTGCCCGCGACCTGCACGACGTGGTCGCCCACCACATCGCCCTGGTCAACGTCCAGGCCGGAGTCGCCGCCCATGTCATGGACAAGCGGCCCGACCAGGCCAAGGAGGCCCTGGCCCACGTACGGGAGGCCAGCCGCTCGGCGCTGAACGAGCTGCGCGCCACCGTCGGGCTGCTCAGACAGTCCGGCGACCCGGAGGCCCCGACCGAACCCGCGCCCGGACTGGACCGGCTCGACGAACTCGTCGGCACCTTCCGCAGCGCGGGGCTGCACGTCGAGGTGGCCCGCGCGGACAGCGGGATCACCCTGCCCGCCGCCGTCGGCCTGGCCGCCTACCGCGTGATCCAGGAAGCCCTCACCAACGTGCAGAAGCACGCCGGGACCGAGGCGAAGGCCGAGGTGAGCGTCGTACGCGTGGGACCGAACATCGAGATCACCGTCCTCGACAACGGCGCGGGCGAGGACCACGACCCGGAGACCCTCGGCGGCCACGGCCTGCTCGGCATGCGCGAGCGCGTCACCGCCCTGCGCGGCACCCTCACCACCGGTCCTCGCTACGGAGGCGGCTTCCGCGTCCATGCGATCCTGCCGATCAAGACCCGCACAGCCGTCACCGGAAAGCCGGGGGAACCCGTATGACCATCCGTGTCCTGCTCGCCGACGACCAGGCCCTGCTGCGCAGCGCCTTCCGCGTGCTCGTCGACTCCGAGCCCGACATGGAGGTCGTGGGCGAGGCGTCCGACGGAGCCGAGGCGGTGCGGCTGACCAAGGTGGAGCGGGCCGACGTCGTCCTGATGGACATCCGGATGCCCGGCACCGACGGCCTCGCGGCGACCCGCATGATCAGCGCCGACCCCTCGCTCACCCATGTCCGGGTGGTCATCCTGACGACCTTCGAGGTCGACGACTACGTCGTGCAGTCGCTGCGCGCGGGCGCCTCCGGCTTCCTCGGCAAGGGCTCCGAGCCGGAGGAACTCCTCAGCGCGATCCGGGTCGCGGCGGGCGGCGAGGCGCTGCTGTCCCCGACGGCGACGAAGGGGCTCATCGCCCGCTTCCTCGCCCAGGGCGACGCGGGGGACGACGAGCGCGACCCCGCTCGCGCGCAGCGCCTCGCCGCGCTGACCGTGCGGGAGCGCGAGGTCCTGGTCCAGGTTGCCGGGGGGCACTCCAACGACGAGATCGCCGAGCGCCTCGAAGTCAGCCCGCTCACCGTGAAGACGCACGTCAACCGGGCCATGGCCAAACTGGGCGCGCGGGACCGGGCGCAGCTCGTGGTGATCGCGTACGAGTCGGGGCTGGTACGTCCAAGGGTGGACTGACCTCGATCCGGCCGTACTGCGCCGCCAGGCGGAGTAAGTTGCGTCACTGCCAGCGAGGGCGACGCCGTGATCATGGCGTCCTTCGACTACGGCAACGACACCCAGCAGCTCGTCGCCGACGTCCAGCAGGCCGTCAACCGCGCCCGCGTCCAGCTCCCGGACGACGTGGACCCGCAGGTCGTCGCGGGATCGACGGACGACGTCCCGACCGTCGTCCTCGCCGTCACCTCCGACCAGGGCCAGCAGGCGCTGGCCGACCGGCTCACCGGACCGTCGTACCGGACCTGAAGGCCATCGACGGCGTCGGCCAGGTGACCGTCGACGGTGTACGGGACCTCCAGGTCACCGTCATCCCCCGACGACGCGAAGCTCGCCGAGGCGGGCCTGAGCACGCAGGCCCTCACGCCGGCGCTCCAGGCGGGCGGCGCGACCGTCCGGGCCGGCTCCTTCGACGAGGACGGCAGCAACCGGACCGCGAGGAAGCGCGAGGAGAAGCGGGCGCGGAAGGCCGGGGAGTCGTCCCGGCAGGCGCCGTCGGACGAGCCGGAGCCCGTGTCCGTCTGATCCGTCCGGACAGGCCGGGCGGCGAACCCCCATGGTTCGCCGTCCCGGCCTTGCCCGTTTCCCCGTTACGTATCCTGTGGCCCGAACGGCTTTGCGGGGGAAGGGAATTCGGACGGTGCCACTGCACAAGGACGACCCGAGGTCGGTCGGCGGGTACAAGCTGGTCGACCGCCTCGGCGCCGGCGGCATGGGAGCCGTCTACCGGGGCAGATCGCGGTCGGGCCGCGAGGTCGCCGTCAAGGTGGTGCACGCCCAGTACGCCGAGGACGCCGTCTTCCGCACCCGGTTCCGGCAGGAGATCGAGGCCGTCCGCAAGGTGAGCGGCGCCTTCACCGCCCCGGTCGTGGACGCCGACCCGGACGCGGCCCGGCCCTGGATGGCGACCCAGTACGTGCCCGGAAGCTCGCTAGCCCAGCGGATCCGCGACCGGGGCGCGCTCCGCGGCGGCGAACTGCGGCAGCTTGCGCTGGGTTTGGTGGAGGCTCTGAGGGACATCCACCGGGCCGGTGTGGTGCACCGGGACCTGAAGCCGGCGAACGTCCTGATGGCCGAGGGCGGCCCCCGCGTCATCGACTTCGGCATCTCCCGCGCGGCGGAGAACCACAACACCCTCACCGAGACCGGCCAGATGATCGGCACCCCGCCGTTCATGTCCCCGGAGCAGCTCACCGACGCCCGAACGGTCGGCCCGGCCTCCGACGTCTTCTCGCTCGGCGCGCTGCTGGTGTACGCCACGACCGGGCGGGGCCCGTTCGACACCGACAGCCCCTATCTCACGGCCTACCGGGTGGTCCACGACGAACCCGTGCTGGACGGGGTGGGGCAGCCGCTGCGCGGGGTCCTGGAGCGCTGTCTGGTCAAGGAGGCCACGCAGCGGCCCGGACTCGACGAGCTGGCCCGGGAGTTCGCCACCGCCCTGCCCGAACCGGACGCGGGCGACCCGGCCACCGTGTCGCTGCGCCTGCGGGAGCTGCCGGCCACGCCGGACACCCACCTCGGGACCCTCGCCGACGCGACGGTCGGCACCGGCCCCGGCACCGGCCGCCGGGGCCGCCGTATCCGCCCGCTGCTGGCCGCCACCGGCACGGTCGGCGCGCTCGCCCTCGGACTGACGGCCTATCTGATGCTCGGGCCGGGATGGGCGGAGAGCGGCGGCGGGACGGCCTCGCGGTGGTCGGCGCCGCCCAGCGGCTGGAAGCCGTGGGAGACGACGGTGTTCAAGACGGCGCCGCTCGGCGTCAAGAAGGCGCTGGGAGCGCAGGAGGGCCTGCTGTCGGGCGAGCCCGAGTGTCTGCTGCACGAGGACGCCGTCTACTGCGTGGGCGAGAGCATCCTTCCGGTACGCCTGGACGCCCGGACCGGCCAGACCGTCTGGCGCGCCGAGGTCGCACCGTCCCGGATCGAGAGCGGGATGTACTCCGCCTCGCTGCTCGGCGTCCAGGACGGCACGCTGCTCCTGCGCCAGTCCATCTCCAGCGAAGCCGCCGAGACCGACCCGGTCGACGTCTTCGCCCTCGACGTCGAGACCGGCGCCGAGCGGTGGCACCGCAGGGTGAACGAGGCGGACCTCGAGCTGGTCCTGTCCGGCGACATCGTCCTGACCTCCGACACCGGCCGGGAGGCGACGGCCCGGTCGCCGCGCACCGGCGCCGTGCGCTGGACCGCCCCGCTGCCCGCCGGCTACTACTGCTCGTTCCTGACGGCCGGCGACGGGCTGTACGCGAACTGCAGCCCGGCCGAGGCCGATCAGAAGACCGCCCGGCTCCTGGAGGTGGACCGGACCGACGGTTCGGTGCGGACCCTGAACATCCCGGCCACCAGCGGCATCCTCGGGGCCCTCGACGACCGGCTGCTCCTGATGGAGATGGACGCGGAGGACCTGACGTACACCCGGATCCTGCTGGTGGACCCGAAAACCGGCGCGCGTACCTCGACGAAGCTGGCGGACACGTACGGGGACAACGTGACGCTGACGGACAGCACCCTGTGGTTCACCGAGTCCGACGGACAGGTGACCGCCGTGTCGGCGCGTACGGGCAAGGAGCTGTGGAAGACCAGCACCAGCCTGGAACAACCGGGAGAGGCACGGTACGACCCGCGGGCCGGTGTCCTGTACATGGCCAGTGCCAGCGGCCGCGTCGCGGCCCTCGACGGCCGTCGGGGAACGGTGCTGTGGGAGACACTGCCGCGCACCGAGTCGGTGGTGTCCAGCCTGTACCCGCCCGAGGTGCTGCTCCACGAGGGCGCGCTCGTCGTGTTCACGCCGAACGGCACCGTCTTCAGCCTCGACCCCGCCCACCCCGAGCGGAAACCCGCCGCGGGATGAACGGGGCCGGGCAGCGGGCTACGGCAGCGCCAGCATCCGCTCCAGCGCCAGCTTCGCGAACGCCTCGGTCTCCTTGTCGACCTCGATGCGGTTGACCAGGTTGCCCTCGGCGAGGGACTCCAGGGTCCACACCAGGTGGGGGAGGTCGATGCGGTTCATCGTCGAGCAGAAGCAGACCGTCTTGTCGAGGAAGACGATCTCCTTGCCCTCGGGAGCGAAACGGTTCGCCAGGCGGCGTACGAGGTTCAGCTCGGTCCCGATGGCCCACTTGGAACCGGCCGGAGCGGCCTCCAGCGCCTTGATGATGTACTCGGTCGAGCCGACGTAGTCCGCGGCCGCCACGACCTCGTTCTTGCACTCGGGGTGGACGAGGACGTTGACGCCGGGGATGCGCTCGCGCACATCCCGCACCGACTCCAGGCTGAAGCGGCCGTGCACCGAGCAGTGGCCCCGCCACAGGATCATCTTCGCGGCGCGCAGCTGCTCGGCGGTCAGGCCGCCGTTGGGCTTGTGCGGGTTGTAGAGGACGCAGTCCTCCAGCGACATCCCCAGGTCCCGCACGGCGGTGTTGCGGCCGAGGTGCTGGTCGGGCAGGAAGAGCACCTTTGTTGAATGGGGCTCCCCCTGCTCGAAGGCCCACTCCAGGGCCCGCTGGGCGTTCGACGACGTGCAGATCGTGCCGCCGTGCTTGCCGGTGAACGCCTTGATGTCCGCGGAGGAGTTCATGTACGAGACGGGCACGACCTGCTCGGCTATGCCGGCCTCGGTCAGCACGTCCCAGCACTCGGCGACCTGCTCGGCCGTCGCCATGTCGGCCATCGAGCAGCCGGCGGCGAGGTCGGGCAGGACCACCTTCTGGTCGTCGGACGTCAGGATGTCCGCGGACTCGGCCATGAAGTGCACACCGCAGAACACGATGTACTCGGCCTCCGGGCGGGCGGCCGCGTCGCGGGCCAGCTTGAAGGAGTCGCCCGTGACGTCGGCGAACTGGATGACCTCGTCGCGCTGGTAGTGGTGGCCGAGGACGAACACCTTGTCGCCGAGCTTCTCCTTGGCCGCGCGGGCGCGCTCGACCAGGTCCGGATCGGAGGGCGAGGGCAGGTCGCCGGGACACTCGACGCCCCGCTCGCTCCTCGGGTCGGCCTCGCGGCCGAGCAGCAACAGGGCGAGCGGAGTCGGCTGTACGTCGAGCTCCGTGGTCTGGGCGGTGGTCACGTCACGCACCCTTTCTACTTTTCGTCGAACTGACGTTATCTATCATAACCCGCTTCACGTCACTTTGACGATGGTCATAACGTCGATGTGACGTGAATCCCGAAGCCGGGATCCGAGCCCCACCTGGGTCGCTGTTCGCTTCGGCGCGGGTGTGCGAGCATGAAGGAACAGGCGAAAGAAGTGCCCGGCCCGGAATGAATCCGCGGCCCCGACGGTTGCAACCGTCGGCAAGCAGTCTCCGTACAACCCGGGAGAGATGTAGATGTCCGTATCGGACGAGACCAGCACCGTCACCGACGGCATCATCCTGTCCGACGCCGCCGCGGCGAAGGTCAAGGCCCTGCTCGACCAGGAAGGCCGTGACGACCTGGCCCTGCGCGTCGCCGTTCAGCCCGGCGGCTGCTCCGGCCTGCGCTACCAGCTCTTCTTCGACGAGCGTTCGCTCGACGGCGACGTGCTGAAGGACTTCGGCGGTGTCAAGGTCGTCACCGACCGCATGAGCGCCCCGTACCTGGGCGGCGCCTCCATCGACTTCGTCGACACCATCGAGAAGCAGGGCTTCACGATCGACAACCCGAACGCGACGGGCTCCTGCGCCTGCGGCGACTCCTTCAGCTAAGCCCCACAGCTGAACTGCCGCTGAGCGGCAAGAAGGCGGCGGCCCCCTCCGACAGGGCCGCCGCCTTCGCGCATGTCCGGTGCCGCGCTACCGCGCCCCGGACGTCTCCGGGAGCCGCGCCCCCGACTTCTCCAGCGGGATCTCCTTGCCGGCCGCGCCCACGACCTTGCGGGCGCCGAGCGGCTCGTCCAGCTGCACGGTCTGGTGGTACACCTTGGCGATCATGATGCAGACCTTGTCCGGCCAGGGCGTCTCGGTCACCGTGACCGTCACCTCGTCCGTGCCCTCGATCGCCGTCGCCTTGTAGTCGGCGCACACCCCGCCGGTGAAGCTCACGGTCAGCTCCGTCCCCTCGGCCGTGTAGCCCTCCACCTGGACGTCCCGGGTGGCCGGCGCGGCCGTCGGCTCGTCACCGGGCGACGTCGGCCGCGGGCTGGGCTGTGCGGACGCCGTCGTGGACGTCAGGTACTCCGGATCGACCGCCGGATACGTCACCTCGAAGGTGTCCTGCGCGCCCGTCGCCCGCACCTCGAACAGCCAGGACGGCACCAGCGCCTGCCGCCCGTCCACGGACTGCGACGCCAGTCCGAACACGGCCTTCTCGACCGTGATCGTCGCCTTCCGCTCCGCCTTCGGTGCGGTGGCGGACTCTCCGCAGGGGGCTTCCGCCTGGTCCTTCAGCGGTACGGGGCTGGCGCAGCCGCCGATGCCCATGCGGGGGTCGGTGCCCGGCGCCGCGTTCATCAGGCCCAGGGTCTTCTCCGCGCTCAGCACGGGGTACGTGTCGCCCTTCACCGGCGTCCGCAACTGGCCGTTGCCGCCCACCACCTCGCCCTGGGCGCCGACGGTGACGCCGGTCGTCCAGCCGTGCGTGGGCAGCCCGCCGACCACCGGATCGGCGTTCACGATCCGGTGGTCGCCCGCCACCTGGCTCGCGTCCAGCTTCGCGTCGTCCTGACCCAACGCCTTCAGCACGGGCGCGGCCGCCTGCTTCGCGACCGCCTCGCTCACCGGGTCGGCGGACGGGTCCACGGGGTCGCTCGCACACATGGTCTCGCTCTGGCAGGCATCGGGGCCGGGCGCGTACCGGTGGAACGTCCAGGTGCCCGGCGCCTGCCGGTCCACCTGCAGACTCGGCCCCGCCCCGTCCTGCGCCCCGACCGTCCAGGCCTGCCCCTGCACCACCGGCTTCCCCTCGACGCCGAGCGCCTTCGCCAGCCCGGCCACCTGCTCCTCGCTGACGGTGCCGGCCGACCGGTACACGGGCGCCGAGCCGGGCCCCTTTGGGAGCGTGCCGTCGGCGCGGTAGGTGGCGCCGTACGGGTTGGGCTCGCCGGGCGCGATGCCGTTCGAGCCGGCGCCCTCGGAGTAGCCGTCGAGGGCGAGCGGCGGGGGAGTGCCGTCGCCGCCGGCCCCGGACGTCGCACGGTCGCCGGAACCCCCGGAGGCGGAGGTGGCGAGGTACGCCCCGCCACCCCCGACGAGCAGCACGGCGGCGGCCACGGAGGCGGCGACCAGGGTGGGGCGGCGCCGGGGTCGGGCATCGGCGTGGGGACCGTCGCTGGCGGGCGCGGTGGCGTCCGGAGCCGGGGACGCGTGGGACTCAGGGGCGGCGGAGGACACGTCGGTGTCGGGAGCCGGGGGCAGGTCGGGCTCGGAGGCCGAGGAGGCGTCGGTCTCAGGGGCGTTTGCGAAGGCTTCCTGCTCCGAGGGCGCCTCGGCGGCTTCGGGAGCTTCCTCCGGCTCCGGGGCCGGCTCACCTGCTTCCGGGGCTTCTTCCCGCTCCGAGGCCGTGGCAGCGGCTTCCGGGGCTTCTCCCCGCTCCAGGTCCGGCTCGCCGGCTTCCCGGGGCTCCTCCCGCTCCGAGGCAGACCCGGGAGCGTCCGGCGTCTCCTCCCGCTCCGGGGCGCCCTCCTGCGCGGCGGGCCCGGTGGAGGCATCGGCGTCCCGCGGCGTACCGGCCTTCTCGGCGGCGCCGTCCTCCGGGCCGACGTCGTCGTTGTCGGGTCGCTCGGTGTTCACCGCATCGCTCCTTCGGCTGTGCATCTGTCCCGTAACCCTGACCCGACCCTGTCAAAGAAGTCGGCCCACGGGTCGTATCCCGCATCCCCTTTACGGGGGACGCCGATGGGACGCAGCGGGGGAGCGCGCGGTTCCCTTAAAAGCGCTGCCTCAGTCTCCGTACTCCGACATCGCGTCCAGCAGCCGCGCCGACGCCGGGGGCACGGTCACGCCGTGGATGCGCGAGGGGGAGACGGGAAGAGCTGTGATCCGGTCGGGAACCGCCCAGTGGGGAGCCATCCGCGCGCAGTCGCCGCGCAGCGACGCCAGGTCGCCGTCCAGGTCGGCCGGGACGGGAGCATGGACCTCGAGGTTCGTCATAACGGCACGGTAGGCACGGTCGAGCCGGCGAAGAAAGATCTACTATCGGGTAGTTTTGACCTCTTCAGTGCCCATCAGTGCCTCGCAGAGCCCCGCACCAACCCGATAGCGTGAACCGTCAACCCGCCCTCCCGTCTCCCCACAGGAGAGTCAACGCCGTGCGCATCGCAGTCACCGGCTCCATCGCCACCGACCACCTCATGACCTTCCCCGGCCGCTTCGCCGACCAGCTCGTCGCGGACCAACTGCACACGGTCTCGCTCTCCTTCCTGGTCGACAACCTCGACGTCCGCCGGGGCGGCGTCGGCGCCAACATCGCCTTCGGCATGGGCCAGCTGGGCACCGCGCCGATCCTGGTCGGGGCCGCGGGCTTCGACTTCGACGAGTACCGCGCCTGGCTGGACCGGCACGGCGTCGACACCGCCTCGGTACGCATCTCCGAGACGCTGCACACCGCCCGCTTCGTGTGCACCACCGACGCCGACCACAACCAGATCGGCTCCTTCTACACCGGCGCGATGAGCGAGGCCCGCCTCATCGAGCTCAAGACCGTCGCCGACCGCGTCGGCGGCCTCGACCTGGTGCTGATCGGCGCCGACGACCCGGAGGGGATGCTCCGCCACACGGAGGAGTGCCGCTCCCGGTCCATCCCCTTCGCCGCCGACTTCTCCCAGCAGATCGCCCGCATGGGCGGCGACGAGATCCGGATACTGCTGGACGGGGCGACGTACCTCTTCTCGAACGAGTACGAAAAGGGCCTCATCGAGTCCAAGACGGGCTGGACGGACGAGGAGATCCTGTCGAAGGTCGGTCACCGCGTCACCACCCTCGGCGCACAGGGCGTCCGCATCGAGCGGGCCGGCGAGGAGCCGATCGTCGTCGGCTGCCCGGAGGAGGAGCGCAAGGCCGACCCCACCGGCGTCGGCGACGCCTTCCGCGCCGGCTTCCTCTCCGGCCTCGCCTGGGGCGTCTCCCTGGAGCGCGCCGCCCAGGTCGGCTGCATGCTCGCCACGCTCGTCATCGAGACGGTCGGCACCCAGGAGTACCAGCTGCGCCGCGGCCACTTCATGGAGCGCTTCACCAAGGCGTACGGCGACGAAGCCGCCGCCGAGGTCCAGAAGCACCTCGCGTAGTCACGAGAGTCGGCGGACCACATAGGCCGAACCCCGGTCCGCCGGCTCCTCACCGACGTACTCCTGGCCCCGCATCTCGCACCATGCCGGGATGTCCAGCCGCGCGGCCTCGTCGTCCGAGAGCACCCGGACGAGGCCGCCCACCGGCACCTCGCCGATGACCTTGGCCAGCTCGATGACCGGGATCGGGCAGCGCTTGCCCAGCGAGTCGACGACCAGGGCGTCGTCACGTACGACGGCCTCGGCGACCGGCGCTCCCAGCTTCTCCCTGACCCCGGCCACCGCCCCCGGCAGCACCTCCAGGAACCGCTCCACGTCCTCCTCCGGTGCCCCCAGCGGCAGCGAGACCCGCACATTCCCCTCACTCAGCACCCCCATCGCCTTCAGCACATGGCTGGGCGTCAGCGTGCTGCTCGTACAGGATGATCCGGACGAGACGGAGAAACCGGCGCGGTCCAGCTCGTGCAGCAGTGTCTCCCCGTCGACATAGAGACAGGAGAAGGTGACGACACCGGGCAGCCGCCGCTCCGGATCGCCGACCACCTCCACGTCCGGCACCAGCCGCGGCACCCGGGCCCGGATCCGCTCCGTCAGCTCCCGCAGCCGCGCAGCCTCTTGCGCCGCCTCGGCCCGCACCGCCCGCAGCGAGGCCGCGGCCGCCACGATCGCCGGAATGTTCTCGAACCCGGCCGCCCGCCCCGACTCCCGCTCGTCCACGGGCCCTTGAGCAGCGAACCGCACTCCCTTGCGCACCACGAGCAGCCCGACCCCCGACGGCCCGCCCCACTTGTGCGCGCTCGCCGCCAGCAGCGACCAGTCACCCTCGACCCGTCCCCACCCGAGCGACTGGGCCGCGTCCACCAGCAACGGCACCCCGGCCGCCCGGCACACCTCGGCGACGCCCGCCACCGGCTGCTCCGTCCCCACCTCGTGATTGGCCGACTGAAGACAGGCCAGCGCGGTGTCGGGCCGCAGAGCCTCCGCGTACGCCTCCACGGTCACCGCTCCCGAACGCAGCACCGGCACCTCGGTCACCGACCCGCCGTCCGCCTGGTGCACTTCGGCCGAATGGAGCACCGAGGAGTGTTCGACGGCTGACACGATCAGGTGACGCCCGACCCGCCGCCGCCCCGCGAGCGCCCCGGCGATCCCGGAGTGCACGGCCCGCGTACCGGAGGGGGTGAACGCCAGTTCGTCCGGCCGGCACCCGACGGCCTCGGCCGCGGCCTCCCGCGCCGCGTCCAGCAACATCCGCGCCCGCCGCCCCTCCCGGTAAAGCCGGGCAGGATCCGCCCACCCCTCGTCGAGTGAAGCCATCAGAGCCTGACGGGCAACGGGATGAAGAGGAGCAGAGGAAGCGGCATCAAGGTAGGACATACAGCAACGCTATGCGCCCCGAAGGGGCGCGGGGAACTGCGCGAGAAACCACGACGCACCCGTGCCGCCAACTCACAGAACCTTCCGAGCGACTGGGCGCCCCGCACAACCCACGGCGAGTTGCCGACCCCTCCCCGCGCACCCCCAAATCGCGTCGGCTAGGGTTTGGTCCGCATAAACATCCAAACCCCTGCCCGACGCAGGGCGGCGACCGACCAGCGAGAAGGCCGCAGCTCAATCCGCGCGGGCGAGACTCTCGGGAAGGCGCTACGTGAGTCCCAACGGCTCCGACCGCTCGCCGCGGCGCCCGATGCGGCGGAAGCTGCTGCAGGCGATGACCGCCGGCCTGGTCCTGGCGACCGCGACCGGTTGCACATACAAGGACTTCCCCCGCCTTGGTATGCCCACCCCGACCACGGAAGAGGCTCCGCGGATCCTCTCCCTGTGGCAGGGCTCCTGGGCTGCCGCGCTCGCCGTCGGCGTGCTGGTGTGGGGCCTGATCCTCTGGAGTGCGTTCTTCCACCGGCGCACCCGCACCAAGGTCGAGGTCCCGGCGCAGACCCGGTACAACATGCCCATCGAGGCGCTGTACACGGTGGTCCCGCTCATCATCGTCTCGGTGCTCTTCTACTTCACGGCTCGCGACGAGTCCGAGATCCTCAGCCTCAAGAAGAAGCCGGACGTCACGGTCAACGTGGTCGGCTTCCAGTGGAGCTGGGGCTTCAACTACGTCGAGCCCGTCGAAGGCTCCACGGGTGACGCGAAGACCGACAAGAACCTGGACGCCATTCCGGACCGGTTCAAGGAGGACTTCCCGGCCAACGCCGGCGGCGTCTACGACGTCGGCACGCCCAGCACGCGGAACCCGCAGAACGGCAACCCCGGCCCGACCCTCTGGCTCCCGGAGGGCAAGACGGTCCGCTTCGTCCTCACTTCACGTGACGTCATCCACTCCTTCTGGGTGCTGCCGTTCCTGATGAAGCAGGACGTCATCCCGGGCCACACCAACGCCTTCGAGGTGACCCCCAACAAGGAGGGCACCTTCCGAGGCAAGTGCGCCGAACTGTGCGGCGTCGACCACTCCCGGATGCTGTTCAACGTGAAGGTCGTCTCCCCCGAGCGCTACGAGCAGCACCTCAAGGACCTCGCCAAGAAGGGGCAGACCGGTTACGTTCCCGCCGGCATCGCGCAGACGAGCCACGAGAAGAACCGGGAGACGAACAACCTGTGAGCATCCTCAACGAACCCCAGGGTGCCGCGGCGGCGGAGCCCCACTACACGGACGAGCTGCCGGTCCGGCGCCAGAACCGTGGCAGCGTCGTGATCAAGTGGCTGACGACCACTGACCACAAGACGATCGGCACGCTGTATCTGGTCACGTCGTTCGCGTTCTTCTGCATCGGTGGCGTGATGGCGCTGTTCATGCGCGCCGAGCTGGCCCGTCCGGGCCTGCAGATCATGTCGAACGAGCAGTTCAACCAGGCGTTCACGATGCACGGCACGATCATGCTGCTGATGTTCGCGACGCCGCTGTTCGCCGGCTTCGCGAACTGGATCATGCCGCTGCAGATCGGCGCGCCGGACGTGGCCTTCCCCCGGCTGAACATGTTCGCCTACTGGCTGTACCTGTTCGGCTCGCTGATCGCGGTCGGCGGCTTCCTCACCCCGCAGGGCGCGGCCGACTTCGGCTGGTTCGCCTACAGCCCGCTGTCGGACGCGGTCCGCTCCCCGGGCATCGGCGCCGACATGTGGATCATGGGCCTGGCCTTCTCCGGCTTCGGCACCATCCTCGGCTCGGTCAACTTCATCACCACCATCATCTGCATGCGCGCTCCGGGCATGACCATGTTCCGCATGCCGATCTTCGTGTGGAACGTGCTGCTGACCGGTGTCCTGGTCCTGCTCGCCTTCCCGGTCCTCGCGGCCGCGCTGTTCGCCCTGGAGGCGGACCGCAAGTTCGGTGCGCACGTCTTCGACTCCGCCAACGGCGGCGCTCTACTTTGGCAACACCTCTTCTGGTTCTTCGGCCATCCAGAGGTGTACATCATCGCGCTGCCGTTCTTCGGCATCATTTCCGAAGTCATCCCGGTGTTCTCCCGCAAGCCGATGTTCGGCTACATGGGCCTGATCGCGGCGACGATCTCCATCGCGGGCCTGTCCGTGACGGTGTGGGCGCACCACATGTACGTCACCGGCGGTGTGCTCCTGCCGTTCTTCTCCTTCATGACGTTCCTCATCGCCGTGCCAACGGGCGTGAAGTTCTTCAACTGGATCGGAACGATGTGGAAGGGGTCCTTGAGTTTCGAGACCCCGATGCTCTGGGCCACCGGCTTCCTGATCACCTTCACCTTCGGTGGTCTGACCGGTGTCATCCTGGCCTCGCCGCCGATGGACTTCCACGTCTCCGACTCGTACTTCGTGGTGGCGCACTTCCACTACGTCGTCTTCGGCACCGTCGTCTTCGCGATGTTCTCCGGCTTCCACTTCTGGTGGCCGAAGATGACCGGCAAGATGCTCGACGAGCGGCTCGGCAAGATCACCTTCTGGACGCTGTTCATCGGCTTCCACGGCACCTTCCTGGTCCAGCACTGGCTGGGTGCCGAGGGCATGCCCCGTCGTTACGCGGACTACCTCGCGGCCGACGGCTTCACCGCCCTGAACACGATCTCGACGATCAGCTCGTTCCTGCTCGGCCTGTCGATCCTGCCGTTCATGTACAACGTCTGGAAGACGGCGAAGTACGGCAAGCCGGTCGGCGTCGACGACCCCTGGGGCTACGGCCGCTCGCTGGAGTGGGCGACCTCCTGCCCGCCCCCGCGGCACAACTTCCTCACCCTGCCGCGGATCCGCAGCGAATCCCCGGCGTTCGACCTGCACCACCCCGAGATCGCCGCTCTCGACCAGCTCGAGAACGCGCCTCACGGCGACAAGGCTCTGGCCGGCAACGGCGGCAAGGAGGCCGGCAAGTGAAGATCCAGGGCAGGATGTTCATCTGGCTGAGCGTCTTCATCCTCGTCATGGCGATCGTCTATGGCTACTGGTCGAAGGAGCCGGCCGGCACCACGGCCCTCTTCCTGGCGTTCGGTCTGTCCATCATGATCGGCTTCTACCTGGGCTTCACGGCCCGGCGGGTCGACGCGGGTGCGCAGGACAACAAGGAAGCGGACGTCGCGGACGACGCCGGCGAGGTCGGGTTCTTCAGCCCGCACAGCTGGCAGCCGCTCTCCCTCGCGGTCGGCGGCGCGCTCGCCTTCCTGTCGGTCGCGATCGGCTGGTGGCTGATGTACTTCTCGGCGCCGCTGATCCTGATCGGCCTGTGGGGCTGGGTCTTCGAGTACTACCGCGGTGAGAACCGCACCCAGTAGCACGAGCTGAGCTCTCAGGAGCCCGGACACTCCGTCAGGAGCGTCCGGGCTCCTGCTTTTGCCGCAATGCTGATCACTCGTACGAGTCACCCAGCGCGCCGCGCTTGACGAAGCTCCCTAGCGTGAAGTCATGAACCACGAACCCCGCACCCGTACCGTCGTCACCTGCACGTTTCTGGTGATCGCCCTCGGCGCGGGCGTCACCGCCTGCGGCAGCGACGACCACCCACTGTCCGCCTCGCCGTACGACGCGACGGACCAGATCGCCTTCAACGGCCCCACCGGAGAGGGCAAGAAGGCCGACCCGGACAAGCCCATAGAGATCACCGCCGAGGACGGCGACGGCCGCATCACGGACGTCACGGCCAGGGACTCGGCGGGACGGTACCTGGCGGGCGAACTCTCCGCCGACGGCGGCCGCTGGCACAGCACCACCCCGCTGGCCGCCAACGCCCACTACACGGTCCGGGTGAGCACCGAGGACGAGGACGGCGCGCCCGGCCGCCGGGTCCTCGACTTCGACACCGGCAAGCCCCTCACCAAGAAGCGCCTGAAGGTGACCTTCGGGCCCAAGGCGGGCACGTACGGCGTCGGCCAGCCCATCACGGCCGAGCTGAGCGGACCCGTCAAGGACAAGGCCCAGCGGGCCGTCGTCGAGCGCGCCCTCAAGGTCGACTCCATGCCCGCCGTGGACGGCGGCTGGCACTGGGTGGACGACAAGGAGCTCCATTACCGCCCCAAGGAGTACTGGCCCGCCCGGGCCACCATCCAGGTCCGTAGCAACCTGGACGGCATCAAGATCAGCGACCGGCTGTGGGGCGGCACCTCTAAACCGCTGAAGATCACCACGGGCGACCGGGTCATCGCGGTGACCGACGCCTCGTCCCACTCGATGACGGTCTACAAGAACGGCGAGGCGATCAAGACGATCCCCGTCACCACCGGCAAGCCCGGCTTCGAGACCCGCAACGGCGTCAAGGTCGTCCTGGGCAAGGAGTACTTCGTACGCATGCGCGGCACCAGCATCGGCATAGCCGAGGGCTCTGCGGAGTCGTACGACCTACCGGTGTACTACGCCACCCGCGTCACCTGGAGCGGCGAGTACGTCCACGCCGCCCCCTGGTCCGTCGGTTCCCAGGGCTACGCCAACGTCAGCCACGGCTGCACCGGCATGAGCACCGACAACGCCGCCTGGTTCTTCAAGAACGTCCGCGAGGGAGACCTCGTCGAGGTCGTCAACTCGGACGGCAACACCATGGAGAGCTTCGGCAACGGCTTCGGCGACTGGAACCTCGCCTGGAAGAACTGGCGCGGCGGCAGCGCCCTGCTGGCCGGCAACCCGGAGAGCCCGGGTCCCCAGGAGCAGGCCAGGCTGCGGCCGCAGAGCGTCTGAGACCGCGCTCCTAGGCGCTCAGAGCCTTCCGCTCCCGCAACAGGGAAGCCAGCGCCGCCGCGAACTCCACCGGATCCACCGGCAGCGTCACAGCCGCCTCCGCACGGCTCCACGTGGCCAGCCACGCGTCCTGCGGCCGCCCGATCAGCAGCAGCACCGGCGGGCAGTTGAAGACCTCGTCCTTGATCTGACGGCACATCCCCATGCCCCCCATCGGTACGGCCTCGCCGTCCAGGACGCAGACATCGATCCCGCCCTTGTCCAGCTCCTTGAGCACGGCCGCCGGAGTGGCGCACTCCAGGAACTCGACGACGGGTACGTCGGGAGCCGGCCGCCTGCCGGTGGCCAACCGCACCTGCTCGCGGGTGTTGGAGTCGTCGCTGTAGACCAGCACCGTGGCGGTCGGCTGCATGCTTCCTCCGTGACGTCAGCGTCGTACGGGCCAAGACGGGCGGAGCCCGATGCGGCGGATGCTACTCCCTTGAACTGCCCGTCAACACCTGTTGGAACACCGCTTCGGTGGGCCATACGGGCAGTACACACCCAGCGAACGCTCCGAACGGGACCCCCGGGAGTGAGGGCGGGATAAGCGACCGACATAATGTCGGTCGTGGCGACAGCAACGACAGTAGAAACCGGGCACGCGCACCCGTCGGTCAACCGGCCGAACCTCACCAGCGTCGGAACCATCATCTGGTTGAGTTCCGAGCTGATGTTCTTCGCGGCCCTCTTCGCGATGTACTTCACCCTGCGATCGGTGACGGGTCCCGACCACTGGAAGGAGATGGCGCACAGCCTGAACCTTCCGTTCTCGGCGACCAACACCACGATCCTGGTGCTCTCCTCCCTCACCTGTCAGCTCGGCGTGTTCGCCGCCGAGCGCGGTGATGTGAAGAAGCTCCGGATGTGGTTCATCGTCACCTTCGCCATGGGTGCGATCTTCATCGGCGGTCAGGTGTACGAGTACACCGAGCTGGTCAAGAAGGACGGGCTCTCGCTCTCCTCCGACCCGTACGGCTCGGTCTTCTACCTGACCACCGGCTTCCACGGCCTGCACGTGACGGGCGGCCTCATCGCCTTCCTGTTCGTCCTCGGCCGCACCTATGCGGCGAAGAGGTTCACCCACGATCAGGCGACCGCGGCCATTGTCGTGTCCTACTACTGGCACTTCGTCGATGTCGTCTGGATCGGCCTCTTCGCCACGATCTATTTGATCAAGTAGCCGGGCCCGCTCCCGCACCTTCCAGAAGCATCGACGCAGAAGATCCTGACACCGGAGTAATCCGTGAAAAAGCTCTCCGCACGACGACGCCACCCGTTGGCGGCGGTCGTCGTCCTACTCCTCGCGCTGGCATGCACCGGGGGGCTGTACGTCCTGCTCGCACCCACGAGCGAGGCGAAGGCAGACACAACCGCCCAGTCCCTGGCCATCGACGAGGGCAAGAAGCTCTACGCCGTCGGCTGCGCCAGCTGCCACGGCACCGGTGGTCAGGGCACCACTGACGGTCCGAGCCTCGTGGGCGTGGGCGCCGCGGCCGTCGACTTCCAGGTCGGCACCGGCCGTATGCCGGCCCAGCAGCCGGGCGCGCAGGTCCCGAAGAAGAAGAACATCTACTCGCAGGCCGAGATCGACCAGCTCGCGGCGTACATCTCCTCGCTGGGTGCCGGTCCGAACGTCCCGACCGAGGCGCAGTACGGCCCCGAGGGCGCCGACATCGCCAAGGGCGGCGAGCTGTTCCGCACCAACTGCGCGCAGTGCCACAACTTCACCGGCAAGGGCGGCGCGCTCACGCACGGCAAGTTCGCACCCGACCTCGAGGGCGTCTCCCCGAAGCACATCTACGAGGCCATGCAGACCGGCCCGCAGAACATGCCCTCCTTCCCCGACACCACGCTGTCGGAGCAGAACAAGCAGGACATCATCGCGTACCTCGACGCGGTCAACGGCGAGGACACCGAGAGCCCCGGCGGCCTCGAACTGGGCGGACTCGGGCCGGTCAGCGAGGGCCTGTTCGGCTGGATCTTCGGACTCGGCTCGCTGATCGCGGTCGCCGTCTGGGTCGCCGCTCGGACCGCAAAGGCCAAGAAGTCATGAGTAGCCAAGACATTCCAGAAGAGAACCTGCCGGCTGAGCAGTCCGCAGGACACAATGACCATGGGCACGGCGCGGTGGGCGTCGCGGACGAGAAGAACCCGTTCGCCGACCCCGGACTGCCGCCCCACGAGCACCGCATCCAGGACATCGACGAGCGGGCCGCCAGGCGGTCCGAGCGTACGGTCGCCATGATGTTCGTGCTGTCGATGCTGGCCACCGTCGGCTTCATCGTCTCGTACGTGGCGATCCCGCACGACAGGACGATCTACGTCTTTCCGATCGGGCACATCAACGCGCTGAACTTCGCCCTGGGTCTGACCCTCGGTGCGGCGCTGTTCCTGATCGGCGCGGGCGCGGTCCACTGGGCCCGCACCCTGATGTCCGACGAGGAGCTCGCCGACGAGCGGCACCCGATCGAGGCGGAGCCCGAGGTCAAGGCCAAGGTCATGGCCGACTTCAAACAGGGCGCCAAGGAGTCCGCGCTCGGCCGCCGCAAGCTGATCCGCAACACGATGTTCGGCGCGCTGGCCCTGTTCCCGCTCTCCGGCGTCATGCTGCTGCGCGACCTCGGTCCGCTGCCGGGCACCAAGCTCCGCCACACCCTGTGGTCCAAGGGCAAGCTGCTCGTCAACATGAACACCAACGAGCCGCTGCGGGCCTCCGACGTCGCGGTCGGCTCGCTGACCTTCGCCAAGCCCGAGGGCCTGGAGGAGCACGACCACGAGTTCCAGACCGAGATCGCCAAGGCCGCCCTGATGATCGTCCGGATCCAGCCGGACGACATCAAGGACAAGCGCGAACTCGAGTGGTCGCACGAGGGCATCGTGGCGTACTCGAAGATCTGCACCCACGTCGGCTGCCCGATCTCGCTGTACGAGCAGCAGACGCACCACGTGCTGTGCCCCTGTCACCAGTCCACCTTCGACCTCTCCGACGGCGCCCGGGTGATCTTCGGCCCCGCCGGTCACGCCCTGCCGCAGCTGCGCATCGGTGTGAACGACGAGGGCTACCTCGAGGCGCTCGGCGACTTCGACGAGCCCGTCGGTCCTGCTTTCTGGGAGCGCGGATGAGCACTGAGACCACCGCCAAGGACTCGCGTTCGCGCGAGAAGGCACCGGCCGGCGAGCGCGTCGCCGACTGGGCCGACGGCCGGCTGGGGATCTACTCCCTGGCCAAGGCCAACATGCGCAAGATCTTCCCCGACCACTGGTCGTTCATGTTGGGTGAGGTCTGCCTCTACAGCTTCATCATCATCATCCTCACGGGTGTGTATCTGACGCTGTTCTTCCACCCGTCGATGAACGAGGTGGAGTACCACGGCAGCTACGTCCCGCTGCAGGGACAGCTGATGTCCGAGGCGTTCAACTCGACCATGCACATCTCCTTCGATGTGCGCGGTGGCCTGCTGATCCGGCAGATCCACCACTGGGCGGCGCTGATCTTCCTCGCCGGCATGTTCGTGCACATGATGCGCGTCTTCTTCACGGGTGCGTTCCGCAAGCCGCGTGAGGTCAACTGGCTGTTCGGCTTCCTGCTGTTCGTCCTGGGCATGTTCACCGGCTTCACCGGTTACTCGCTCCCGGACGACCTGCTCTCCGGCACCGGTGTCCGCTTCATGGAGGGCGCGGTCCTGTCCGTGCCGATCGTCGGCACGTACCTGTCGTTCTTCCTCTTCGGCGGCGAGTTCCCGGGCGGCGACTTCGTGGCCCGCTTCTACTCGATCCACGTGCTGTTGCTGCCGGGCATCATGCTCGGTCTGGTGGTCGCCCACCTGATCCTGGTCTTCTACCACAAGCACACCCAGTTCGCGGGCCCCGGAAAGTCGAACAAGAACGTCGTCGGCATGCCGCTGCTGCCGGTCTACATGGCCAAGGCCGGAGGCTTCTTCTTCCTGGTCTTCGGTGTCATCGCGGCCATCTCGGCGATCGCCTCGATCAACCCGATCTGGTCCATGGGCCCCTACCGCCCGGACCAGGTGTCCACCGGCGCCCAGCCCGACTGGTACATGGGCTTCTCGGAGGGCCTGATCCGTGTCATGCCCGGCTGGGAGATCAACTTCTGGGGCCACACGCTCGTCCTGGGCGTGTTCATCCCGCTGGTGATCTTCCCGCTGGTCCTGGTCGCGATCGCGGTCTACCCGTTCATCGAGTCCTGGGTCACCGGCGACAAGCGCGAGCACCACATCCTGGACCGCCCGCGCAACGTGCCGACCCGTACGGCCTTCGGTGTCGCGTGGATCACCTGGTACATGGTGCTGCTGATCGGTGGTGGAAACGACCTCTGGGCCACCCACTTCCACCTGTCGATCAACGCCATCACCTGGTTCGTGCGGATCGCGTTCTTCGTCGCCCCGGTCCTCGCGTTCGTCATCACCAAGCGGATCTGCCTCGGCCTCCAGCGCCGGGACAAGGACAAGGTGCTGCACGGCCGCGAGTCGGGCATCATCAAGCGCCTGCCGCACGGTGAGTTCATCGAGGTGCACGAGCCGCTCAGCCAGGACGCGCTGCACACGCTCACCGCGCACGAGCAGTACGTGCCGGCCCAGATCGGCCCGACGGTCGACGAGAACGGCGTCGAGCGCAAGGTGAAGGGCTCCGAGAAGCTGCGCGCCAAGCTGAGCGAGGCGTACTACGGAGAAGAGGCCCAGATCCCCAAGCCGACCGTCGAGGAGTACAAGGAGATCACGAGCGGCCACGGCCACCACTGATCGCTGCGCTCGCCACGCGCGGTAGAGCTCTAGTAGGGGCCCCGTCCGAAGACCGGACGGGGCCCTTTGCCGTGCCCGTCGCTGGATAGGGTGGACCCCGTCGAGATTCGCGTCCCGTCGGACGGGACTACACCCAGGAGCGGCTTATGAGCGCTGTGACCCCCGCTGGAGGCGACACCGCGGCGGACCGTTCCTGGCCCGAGGTACTGAGCGCACTGCTCGGCGGGCGGGACCTGAGCGCCGGCGACACGGCCTGGGCGATGGACCGCTTCATGAGCGGCGAGGCCTCGGACGCCCAGATCGCGGGCTTCATGGTGGCGCTGCGGGCCAAGGGCGAGACGGTCGAGGAGATCAACGGTCTCGTCGAGGCGATGTACGCGCACGCGCAGCCGCTGGACATCCCGGGTCCCGCCGTCGACATCGTCGGTACGGGCGGTGACCGGGCCAAGACGGTCAACATCTCGACGATGTCCGCCATCGTGATCGCGGGTACCGGGGCGAAGGTCGTCAAGCACGGCAACCGGGCCTCGTCCTCGGCGAGCGGGTCGTCCGACGTGCTGGAGAAGCTCGGCATCAACCTGGACCTGTCGCCCGAGGGGGTCGCGCGGGTGGTGGAGGAGGCCGGGATCACCTTCTGCTTCGCGGCCAAGTTCCACCCCTCGATGCGGTTCGTCGGCGCGGTCCGGCGGGACCTCGGCATCCCGACCTCCTTCAACCTCCTCGGGCCGCTGACCAACCCCGCCAAGGTCACCGCCTCGGCGATCGGCTGCTTCGACACCCGGATGGCGGGGCTCATCGCCGGCGTACTGGCCGAGCGCGGCTCCTCCGCGCTGGTGTTCCGCGGCGACGACGGCCTCGACGAGCTGACCACCACGGCCACCTCCCGGGTGTGGGTCGTGCGCGACGGCAAGGTCGCCGAGGAGGCCTTCGACCCGCGGGACGTCGGCCTCGAACTGGTGCCGGTTCAGGCGCTCAGGGGCGCCGACGCGTCGTACAACGCCGAGGTCGCCCGGCGGCTGCTGGACGGCGAGACGGGGCCGGTGCGGGACGCCGTACTGCTGAACTCGGCGGCGGCGCTGGTGGCGTTGGAGCCGACCGGGGCGCCGCTGGCCGAGCAGCTCGGGGTCGGCATGGCCAAGGCCGCCGAGTCGATCGACTCGGGCGCGGCCAAGCGGACGCTGGAGCGGTGGGTGGCGGCCAGCAACGCGTAGCACCGCACGTCGTGATGTCCCGCGATCCGGACTCGGGTTGCGGGACCGCGATCACTTCGCGTAGGTTTCTGAACCAGGTCATGAGTGACAGTCATGAGGCCCCGGCCGACTGTCCGGCAACCCTCCGTCCGTGGCGGGGTGCCCCGGGTGAAGACCAGGTCGTGGGCAGCAAGGCCTACGGCAAGCGCGGACCCCTCGCGGCTCTTGAACGAGCGCAGTACCAGGGGTCCTGGTCGTCGAGGGAGCCTTCCGTGAGCAAGCGAATGCGATAGGGCCGCAGAGCCCCGCCTCCGCACACCCCTTTTCACCTTCTCCTGCGCTGAGCCACGTCCGCTCGCGCGGTGATTTCACCTGCCTCTCACGGGAGTTCGCCATGTCTGTCTCCACCGTTGCCGCCGCCCAGTCCCTTTGCAGTGACATTTCGGGGGCGCTGCCCGTTCTGGGCCGGGATGTCACCGTCCCGCTCGTCACCGGCGGCGAGGTCACCTACGCCGCGCTCGACTACGCGGCCAGCGCGCCGGCGCTGCAGCGCGTGTGGGACGACGTGGCGGCCTACGCCCCGTACTACGGCAGCGTCCACCGGGGCGCCGGCTACCTCTCCCAGCTGTCCACGGACCTCTTCGAGAACGCCCGCACGACGGTCGCCGAGTTCCTCGACTGCCGAGCCGACGACCAGGTGGTCTTCACCCGGTCCACCACCGACTCGCTCAACCTGCTCGCCGCCGCGCTTCCGGCCGACTGCCAGGTCTTCGTCTTCGAGACCGAGCACCACGCCTCGCTGCTGCCCTGGCAGGACGCCCGCGTCAGCTACCTCGACGCCCCGCGCACCCCGCGCCAGGCGGTGGCGACCCTGGAGCGCGCCCTCGCCGACCGTGACCCGCACGGCCCGGCCCTGGTCTGCGTGACCGGCGCCTCGAACGTCACCGGTGAGCTGTGGCCCGTACGGGAGCTGGCCGCCGCCGCGCACGCGCACGGCGCCCGGATCGTCCTGGACGCCGCCCAACTGGCCCCGCACCACCCGGTGTCGGTCCAGGACCTCGACGTCGACTGGGTCGCCTTCTCCGGGCACAAGCTGTACGCCCCCTTCGGCTCCGGCGTCCTGGCCGGCCGTGCCGACTGGCTGCGCGCGGCCGAGCCGTACCTCGCGGGCGGCGGCGCCAGCCGCAAGGTCACGCGGCGCCAGGACGGGGGAGTGGACGTGGAGTGGCACGAGAGCGCCGCCCGCCACGAGGCCGGCTCGCCCAACGTCATCGGCGTCTACGCCATCGCCTCCGCCTGCAAGGCCCTCACCGAGGCCGGCTTCGACACGCTGGTGGCCCGGGAGCAGCACCTGATCGACACGGTCCGCGCGGGTCTCGCCGAGGTCCCCGAGGTCAGGGTCCTCTCCCTCTTCGGTGACGACGCCCCGCGGGTCGGCGTGATCTCCTTCGTCGTCGAGGGCTGGAACAGCTCCCACTTCGCCGCCGCGCTCTCCGCCGAGTACGGCATCGGCGTCCGCGACGGCCTCTTCTGCGCCCACCCGCTCGTCCGTACCCTGCTGGGCAGCGACCCCCGCAGCCAGGGCGAGTGCGGTGCCCCCGAGGCCGCGCCCGGCGAGAAGTCCCTCAACGCAATCCGGGTGAGCTTCGGCGCGGGCACGCCCGACGAGCACGTGGAGCGTTTCGTCGGCGCCGTGAAGGAACTGGTCCGTGACGGTGCGAAGTGGACGTACCGCACGGAGGACGGCCGCTGCGTACCGGCCGTCTGAGGGACTGACGTCCACCAGCGCGTATACGCTCCCTCTCGGCAGCCGTACGACGTAGGGGGACACGGGGTGCAGGAGCTGCGCGAGACGGATCCTCGGGCCATCGGGCCCTATGAGGTCGTGGGCAGGCTCGGGTCCGGAGGCATGGGCGAGGTGTATCTCGCCGAGGCGCGGCGCGGGCCGCGGCTGGCCGTGAAGGTGGTGCGGGCCGAGCAGGCGGAGGACCGGACCTTCCGGGCGCGGTTCCGGCACGAGGTGCGGGCCGCGCAGACCGTCGGCGGTGCGGGGACGTACACCGCGCGGGTCGTGGACGCGGACACCGAGGCCCCGCGGCCGTGGATGGCCACCGAGTTCGTCGACGGGCCGAACCTGCGGGACGCGGTGTTCGACGGCGGCCCCCTGACAGCGGACGCGGTACGGCTGCTGGCGGCCGCGCTCGCCGAGGCGCTCGCCGCGATCCACGCCAAGGGGCTGGTGCACCGGGACCTCAAGCCCTCCAACATCCTGCTGGCGCAGGACGGACCCCGGGTGATCGACTTCGGGATCGTCCGGGCCCTGGAAGGGACGGCGCTGACCCGGACCGGGGTGGTCGTCGGGTCGGTCGGCTATGTCTCGCCCGAGCAGATCCGCAACGGTGCCCACGTGGGGCCGGCCAGTGACGTCTTCTCGCTGGGCGCGGTGCTCGCGTACGCGTCCGGCGGCAAGGAGCCGTTCGGCGAGGGACAGGATTCGGTCGTCCTGCTGCGGATCCTGACCGGGGACGTCGACCTGTCCGCCGTACCGAAGGACCAGCTGCCGCTGGTGGAGGCGTGTCTGCGGGACGATCCGGGCGCCCGGCCGACGCCCGCGGACGTGGTCGCGGCCACGGGGCACACCGCGCGTTCGCTGCGCGAGGGCCTGCGGTCGGGGTGGTACGCGGCCGGCCCTGGGGGAGGGGCCGCCTCCGTCGGGGGCGGTGAGCGCTGGATCCCGGAGCACGGGTCGGGGGAGCGGGAGAGCCGGGTCGAGTACGTGGCGCCCGTGACGGTCACGGACTTACCGGCGGACGCAGAGGCCCCGCCGCGGCCGCCCTCGCGGCGACGGCTGCTGGGGGCGCTGACCGGTGGCGCGGGAGTGGTGGCGGCCGGTGGCCTCGGCGGCTGGCTGCTGCTGCGGGACTCCTCGGACGGCAAGGCAGGGGCCGCGGGCGGATCCGGCACCCCGGCCCGGTCCTCCGCGGCGGGAACGCCTCGGGTGGGCTGGCAGTACAAGGTCGAGGGACTGGGCGGAGGACATGGGCCCTGTGCCGCGCTGTCGCCCGACGGCAGGCGGGTGTACGTCGGCGGCGCGGACCGCTCGCTGCACGCCGTGGACCTGAACGGCCTGAGCGTCTGGCACACCGCACTGGGCGGCGAGGTCATGTCCCCGCTGGCCACCGCCGACGGCGTGTACTGCCTGCTGTTCGACGGGCAGGAGGGCGCCTTTGAGCTCTGCGCGCTCGGCCGGGGCGGCAAGGTGCGCTGGGCCAAGCCGGTCGCCGCGAACGGCCAGGTCCCGGTGGCCGCGGGCGGACTGGTTCTGGTGTCCTACGCCTCTTCGTCGGACGAGGGCGGGGTGCGGGCGTACGCGCCCGACGGCAGCGTGCGCTGGAGCACGCCGACCGGAGCGGCGCCCACCAGCGAACCCATGGTGGCGGACTCGGTGGTGTACGTCGGCACCTTCGGCGACGAGGTGCAGGCCCTGGACGTGAAGACCGGGAAGCGGCTCTGGGCGACGCGAGCGGGAACGGACACCGGGCGGCCCACGCTGGTCGGGGACACGCTGCTGGTCGGGTCGGGCGGCGAGCGGTCACTGCACGGCATCAGCCGGTCCGGAAAGGCCTTGTGGCACGTGGCCGACGAGATGCTGTACGGCAGCCGCTACTTCAGCTGTGTCGCCTTCGGCGGTCTCGGTGTCTCCGCGACCGACTACGAGGTCGTCGCGCTGGACCCGGCCGACGGATCCAGGGCGTGGGCCTTCCGGTTCGACGACGAGGGGAACCAGTACAGCGATCCGACGGTCGCCGGCGGCACGCTCTACGCACGCCGGGGCGCGACGCTCTACGGCCTGAACCGTCAGGGCAGCCGGACCTGGCAGAAGCGGGTCGAGGGTGGCGCGTCCGTCGGCACCCAGAGCCCGGTCGTCCGCGACGGACGCGTCTATGCCGCGACCGCCGACGGCATCACCGTCCTCGCCCTGAAGAAGCCCTAGCGCCGCCGTCCTAGCGCCGCCGTCCTAGCGCCGCGGTCCTGGGGCCGCGGTACTAGCTGTCGAGCCCGATCGCGAACGCCGCCTCCAGGTCGTGCTGCGAGTACGTCCGGAACGCCACGTGCGTGTCCGTCCCCTCCACGCCCGGGATCTTGCTGATGTGCCCGGGAATGACCTCCGCGAGATCCTCGTGCCGCTTCACCCGGACCATCGCGATCAGGTCGTACGTGCCGGTCACGGAGAACACCTCACTGACGTTCTCCAGCGCCGCGATCGACTCCGCGATCTCGGGGATCCGGTCCACGCTGGTCTTGATGAGGACGATCGCGGTGATCACGGCTGGTTCTCTCCCTCGGGGGCCGGAGCTGGGGCGGCCTTCACTCTAGTCGCACGCCCGAAGCGCACCCACGCGAACGTGAGCCCCAGGCCGAAGCCCACCAGGTGCGCCAGGTAGGCCACGCCGGGGCCCTGGCCGGCCCGGCCCGCGGCCAGCCATTGGAGGGCCGCCCAGAAGGGCAGGACGACCCAGGCCGGGAAGCGCAGCGGGAGGAAGAAGAGGAACGGCAGGAGACTGGTGACGCGGGCTCCGGGGAACAGGTACAGGAACGCCCCGAGGACCGCCGAGATCGCCCCGGACGCGCCGACCAGGGACTGCTCGGAGTCGGCGTTGGCGGCCGCGTAGCCCAACAGGGCCAGGTAGCCGCAACCCAGATAGAAGAGAGTGAACTGGAAGCGGCCCATCCGTTCCTCGGTCAGCACGCCGAAGACGTAGAGGAAGAGCATGTTGCCCAGCAGGTGGACCCAGCTGCCGTGGACGAAGAGGGCCGTGGCGGGGGTGAGCGCGGCCCGCGCCGAGCCCTCGAACAGTTCGGCGGGCACCACGCCCCAGCGGTGGAAATAGGCCCGCTGCGCCGCGAGCAGGGCGTCGCCGGAGCCGTACGACGGATTGAGCCCCGAGGCCGGGCCGGCCAGGAAGAGTAGACAGCACACGGTGATCAGCCCGTAGGTCATCGGCGCCGACGGCCGCCGGACCGCCCCGACCGCTCTGCCGACCGTCCCGCTCCAGTTGCCGATCATGAACACAGAGCATGACGCAAGGGGACCGGACGGCACGGACCGCCTCGCCGCTGTGGACGGCGGAGCGGCGAGTACCCGCCAGGCCGTAGGGTAACGAGCCACACGCACCGGGGTGCCCGGCGCGTCACGGACACTAGAAGGAACAAGAAGGAAGGCGAACAGCCACGATGACGGTTCCCCTGCCGACTGCCTCGACGCGGTGGCGCTGCACCCTCTGCGGCAACCTCACGCGCTTCGACGTGACCCGCTCGTCGAAGGTGGTCGAGTACGTCCACCTCGACCTGGCCGGTGAGCCGAAGGTCGAGGAGCGCGACGTGGTCAGTGAGACCATCGAGTCGGTGCGCTGCCGCTGGTGCAATGCCGTGGATCAGGTGGAACTCGTGGACAGGCCGGGCGCCGGCTCCTGAGGGAGCGGGCCCCGCACAGGCGATGGGGTGAGGATGGTGGAGACCGCAGGCGGGGGGCCGGGCGACGGCGCCGCTGAGGTGCTCGACCGTCCGCTGCCCGACGGCGTGCGCCGCAGGGTCGTACAGATCGTCTCGGACGGGTTCGGCGGGCTGACCGTCGGCGAACTGCCCGCGCAGCTACGACAGTACGCCCGGTTCGCGCCGAACCGGCGCGCCAAGTTCGCCGGCAACGCCATGGCGGCCGCCCTGGAGACCGATCCGCTGTTCCGGCAGCGCATCGGGGAGAAGTTCAGAGAGACGCAGCCGGAGCTCTCCGGCTCCCTGGACTCCGGCTCGCCGCCCCCGGCCGCGGACCCGCTCGACGTGGCGGCCGCGGCCTACGTACTGCGGCCCACCGGCTGGGTGAAGCTCGTGACCGCGGCCGGCGAGGAGGCCCAGCGGGCCTACGCCGAGCGCGCCGACGAGGAGAGCCGGGCCGAGCTGGAGCGGCTGCGCGAGGAGCTCGACCGGGCCCGTGAGCAGACCCGGAGCGAGACCGAGCGGCTGCGCACCGAGCTGGATTCGGCCAAGAAGGAAGCGGACTCGCTGCACCGCAAGCTGCGCGCCGCCGTCAGCGACGTCAAGCGCGGCGAGGCGGCCCTGCGCAAGCTGCACGCCGAGATGGAGACCCTGCGCGCGGAGGGGCAGGCCCAGGTGTCCGCCGCGGAGAGCGAGTCCCGGCGGCTCAAGTCACGGCTCGGCGAGGCGGAGGCGGCCCTGGAGGCCACCCGCAAGGCGGCCCGCGAGGGCCGCAGCGTCGAGGACATGCGCGTACGGCTGCTGCTCGACACCCTGCTCGACGCGACCCAGGGACTGCGGCGGGAACTCGCGCTGCCGCCGGTGTCCGTACGGCCGGCCGAGACCGTGGATGCGGTCGAACCGGGACGTATGACCCCGAAGGACATCGCGGCGCGGGCGTTGTCCGAGAACGACCCCGCGATCCTCGACCAGCTCCTCGACCTGCCGCAGGCCCATCTGGTGGTTGACGGCTACAACGTCACCAAGACAGGTTATCCCCAAATGCCCCTGGAAAAGCAGCGGTTGAGGCTCCTCGGGCAGCTCTCCCAGCTCGCGGCGCAGACCGGCGCCGAGGTGACGTGTGTCTTCGACGGGGCGGAGCTGGCCGCGCCGGTGCTCTTGGCGCCGCCGCGCGGGGTGCGGGTGCTGTTCTCCAAGCCGGGCGTCACCGCCGATGAGTTGATCCGCCAGCTGGTGCGCGCGGAGCCGCCGGGGCGTCCGGTCATCGTCGCCTCGACCGACCGCGAGGTCGCCGACGGGGTGGCCCGGGCGGGGGCGCGGCCGGTCGCTTCCGCGATGCTTCTCAAGCGATTGTCGTGAAGGTCAACATACGGGCCTAATGCCCGAATTGACGGAACCGTCACGCAACGTAGCGTCAAGCAAACCTCACTGCATGTGAGTTGAGTGTAAAGAATGACGGGTGTGACGAGATTTTTCTCGTGAGGATTTGAACTGATCACGGGAAGGTCACTAGGGTCTGACCTCGAACCTCCGAGCGGGTGATCACTCAAAAGAAGGAGTTCACCTCCGTGGCGTCCCACCGTCGACCCAAGCAACCGAGCCGTGCACGCGTGACCGTGCTGACCACCGCAGCCGCCGCTGCGGTCGCCCTGAGCTCGCAGGCCGCGAATGCCGCGCCGAGCGAGAAGCCCAGCAAGGACGAGGTCAAGGCCAAGGTCGACAAGCTCTACGAAGAGGCCGAGCAGGCCACCGAGAAGCTCAACGGGGCCACGGAGAAGCAGGAGAAGCTCCAGAAGGAGATCTCCACCATCCAGGACAACGTCGCCCGCGGCCAGGACGAGCTCAACGAGCTGCGCGACTCCATAGGCCTGGCGGCCGCGGCCCAGTACCGCACGGGCAGCATCGACTCCTCCCTCCAGCTGTTCCTGTCGTCCAACCCGGACGACTACCTGGACAAGGCGTCCACCGCCGACCAGCTGAGCTCTCAGCAGGTCGAGGCCCTGAAGAAGATCCAGGACAAGCAGCGCGAGCTCGCCCAGGACCGTTCCGAGGCCTCCGAGAAGCTCAAGGACCTCGCGAGCACCCGCAGCGAACTGGGCAAGAAGAAGAAGGAAGTCCAGAGCAAGCTGGCCGCGGCGCAGAAGCTCCTCAACACGCTGACGGCCGCCGAGAAGGCCGCCCTCGCCGCCCAGGACGCCCGCGCCAGCCGCGACGCCGGCGAGCGCGTGGACCTCGGTGACGCCCCCGCCGGCTCCGGCCGGGCGATGGCCGCCTTCCAGGCCGCGCAGACCCAGATCGGCAAGCCGTACGTCTACGGCGCCACCGGCACCGCCTCCTACGACTGCTCGGGCCTGACCTCCTGGGCGTACGCGCAGGCCGGCGTCGGCATCCCGCGCACCTCGCAGGCCCAGGCCAACGCCGGCACCAAGATCTACTCGCAGGCCGACCTCAAGGTCGGCGACCTGGTCATCTTCTACGGCGACCTGCACCACGTCGCCTTGTACGCGGGCAACGGCCAGGTGCTGCACGCCCCGCGCACCGGCACGGTCGTCCGCTACGAGTCGATCAACAACATGCCGTTCCAGTTCGGCGTCCGGATCTGAGCACCCTCAGGACGGGTCCGATCACCATCAAGATCGGTACGCCGCACCGCCCGTTCGGGCGAATCCCGAGAACCTGAACTGACCCCACGCCCCGCCCATGACCTGCGTCTGTGGCGGGGCGTCACTTTGTGTGCCCGCCAAGGTCGTTGGTGGGCACCCCTCCTCGGGGCTACTGTCTGCCGCGTTTCCCTGTCCGCCAGCGGAAGGAGTGCGGCTTCCCGTGGGGTCCCATCGCCGCTTTGCACCGTCCGGGTTCGACCGGGGCGCCAGTACGGCGCTCTGCGTCCTGTCAGTCGCCGCCGCGGCCCTCGGCGTCCTGCCGGCCACGTCGGCCGTCGCCGCACCGCACGACGACACCAGCGCGGAGGTGGACCGCCTCTACGAGGAGGCAGAGCAGGCGACCGAGGCCTACAACAAGGCCGACGAGCGCGCCGACGACCTCCGCGAGGAGGTCGGTACCGCGCAGGACGGGATCGCCCGGCAGCAGGAGCGCATCAACCGCATGCGGGAAGCGCTCGGTTCGCTCGCCGGCGCCCAGTACCGCTCCGGCGGCCTCGACCCCTGCCTCGCGCTGCTGTTCTCCGACGACCCGGACGACTACCTCGACAAGGCCGGCGTCCTCGACCGGATCACCGCGCGCCAGGCGGGCGAGCTCAAGGACCTCCAGGAGGCCATGCGCGAACTCGCCCAGGAGCGTTCCGAGGCGGCCGAGAAACTCGGCGAACTGGAGAAGAGCCGCAAGGCCGTCGCCACCAACAAGCGGACCGTCGAGAAGAAGCTCGCCAAGGCGCGCGCGCTCCTCAACGCCCTGCCGTCCGACGAGCGGGACGCCTACGACCGGGCCTCCCGTTCCGGCCGCACCGACATGCCTGACTTCGGCAGCGCCGCACCGCCGTCCGCCCGCGCCGCCGCCGCGATCGCCGCCGCCCGCTCCGCGCTCGGCAAGCCGTACGTCTGGGGCGCCAACGGCCCCTCGGGCTTCGACTGTTCGGGCCTGATGCAGTGGTCGTACGCACAGGCCGGCGTCTCCCTGCCGCGCACCTCGCAGGGCCAGCGCTACGCCGGCCGTCAGGTCCCGCTCTCCCAGGCCCAGCCGGGCGATCTGGTCACCTACCGGTCGGATGCCAGCCATGTGGCGATGTACATGGGCAACGGCCAGGTGATCCACGCGCCCTATCCCGGAGCGCCGGTGCGCTACGACCCGGTGGGCATGATCCCGGGCGCGACCGTCACCAGGGTCTGACCGGGCGGCCGCGACCACCGTACGATCGGGGCGTGGCTGATCGAGGGCGGGGATCGGGACGCGGAGCCGTGGCGCTGTGTCTGCTGCTGCTCGTCGGCCTCGTGGGGTGCGGGGGGAACGCCGCCACCGACAGCGCGAAGGCCGCGGTGCAGCGGGTCCTGGACCGGCGGGCGACCGCGGTCCTGGACCGCGACCGGGCGGCGTTCGTGAAGACGGGCGCGCTGAGCTGGTTCGCGAACCTCAGCGCGGTCCCGCTCGCCGACTGGTCCTACCGCGTCACCGCCCTGCACCGGACCGGCAGCACCGCCACCGCCGACGTCGAACTGCGTTACCGCGTCCAGGGCTACGACCGGGCCCCCGTCACCGTCGGCCGCACGCTGGCCCTCAGCCTGGACGCGGGCGGGCAGTGGTACGTGGACGCCGAGCAGCCCGCGCAGAAGACCGCCCAACAGCTCTGGGACCAGGGCGAGGTGATGACCGTACGCGGTCGGCACAGCCTGGTCCTCGGGGTCGGCCGGTCCGGCGAGGAACTGCACTCCTACGCGGATCTGGCGGACCGCGCCGTACCGGCCGTGTCGGACGCGTGGGGCACCGACTGGCCCCGGCACGTCGTCGTGCTCGTACCGAGGTCGCTGGAGGGCATGGCGGGGCTGCTCGGTTCGCCCGCCTCCTCCTACCGCGGGATCGCGGCGGTCACCACCGGCGAGACGGGCGCACCGGCCGAGGCGCCCGCGGACCGGATCATCGTCAACCCAGACGCGTACGGCGTGCTCGGCTCGGTCGGCAAGCAGGTCGTGCTCACCCACGAGACGACCCATGTCGCCACCCGCGCCGACACCACCCCCGCGACCTCCCTGTGGCTGTCCGAGGGGTACGCCGACTGGGTCGGCTACCGCGGCAGCGGGCGTACGCCCGTCCAGGCCGCGCCCGAGCTGTGGGACGCCGTCGCCGAGGGCAGCCTGCCGGCTGCGCTGCCGACCGACGGGGACTTCGGCTTCAGCGGCGACGCGGCCGGGCTCGCGCGGGCCTATGAGGGCGGCTGGATGGCCTGCCGGATGATCGCCGAGCGCTGGGGCGAGGTGCGGCTGAAGGAGTTCTACAAGGCCGTGGGGGCGCACGAGAAGCGGCCGGGGGCGGTCGAGGACGCGATGCGGAAGGTGCTCGGCACCACGCCGGGGGAGTTCACCGAGCAGTGGCGGGAGTATCTGCGGGAGCAGCTGGGCTGACCTAGGCGGTGTCAGCCGCGTAGGCCTGCGTAGGCCTGTTCCCGCCGTTCGGGCAGGTGCCGTAGGAACGCCAGGAGCGTGTTGAAGCGCACGTGGTCCGTGATCTCTCCGGCTGCCCCTGGCGTATGGCCTCACAGACCGGAGGTTTGCCTGGCGCCGGCGCAGGCATCGCGGTGCTGTTCCGGCGGGCCCGGAGTCAGGAGGAGGCCGAGGTCTCCTTGGCGCGACCGGCGCCGGCGGTCTGATCGGGCAGCTCGGCCGGGACGGGCTTCGGCACCGTCGAGCGCCACAGCCGGCGGGCCGCGATGACGGCGGCGAGGACCAGCAGGCCGTTGCGGACCACCAACAGGGTGATGCCGAGGGGGTCGCTGGCCACGACGTTCCCGAAATAGAGCGGGAACTCCAGGACCGTCACGAAGCACGCCGCGAGCACCAGGCCGGCCGGCAGGCCCATCAGGGTGGCGCGGAAGCACAAGCAGACGGCCGCGATGCCGACCAGCCACACCATGTACTGCGGGCTGATGACCCGGCTGGTCACGGTGAACATCAGCACCCCGACGAAGGCCGCGTCGGCCGCCGTGTGCGCCTCGAACCGGGTCGCCACCAGCCGCCACAGCAGCAGCCAGCCGAACGTCATGCCGGTGAGGGCCAGCGCGGCCGTGCTCACGATGTTCACCCACGGGCCGAGGAACTCGACCGAGCCGTAGTTCAGCAGCACCTGGCCGTCCCAGCCGTAGTGCCGGGCCACATGGAAGACCAGCGCGCCCAGCGACTCCACCTCGGTGCCCCGGTCGCGCTGGAAGGTCAGGAAGGCGAACGCGCCGGGCATCGCGAGGGTGAACAGCGCGGCCAGCGCGGCCATGGTCGCCACCGCCGACATCCAGGCGCCGCGCTTGCGCACGCCCAGGAGCAGCAGCGCCGGCCACACCTTCAGCATCGCCCCGAAGCCCGCGAGGGCGCCCATCAGGCGGGGACGCCGGGAGCCCGCGAGCAGGGCGGCGACCGCGACCGCGGTGACCATCACGTCGTAGCGGGCGTAGACGGTGGGGCCGAGCAGCGGTACGCCCACCACCCACACCCAGGCGCCGCTCAGCCGTCGGTTCGGGCGCCGGCCCGCGTACACCAGCAGGGACAGGGCGACCAGGTCGGCGAGGAAGGCGAGGACGAAGAAGGCCGACGCGTAGTCGAGGAAGGGCAGCAGACCGGGGGCGAGGATCGGCAGGGCCGCGGCGGGCGGATACTGCCAGGTGACGTCGTCCAGCGGGAAGGTGCCCGTGCGCAGCACGTCGTACCAGCCCTGGTAGATGACCGACACGTCACTGGTGACGTCCGGGCCCGGGAAGACGTACACCTTGAAGACGAAGAGCAGCAGCAACAGCCTGGTCACGCCCCAGGCCGTCAGCAGCCACGGCAGAGACCGCCTCGCGCCCGTCGTCTCCACGTGATCCCCTGCCCGTTCGATTCCCGCCTTGGGGGACATGATGTCGTCCCCTCCTGTGAGCGTGCCACAGGGGCCACCGCGAGCGGCTGTGAGCAGGCGGTTTCGGTAGGGTCTGGGGCGATGCACAAGACCCTGATCGTCACGAACGACTTCCCGCCCCGGCCCGGCGGCATCCAGGCGTTCCTGCACAACATGGCGCTGCGCCTCGACCCCGAGCGGCTCGTCGTGTATGCCTCCACGTGGAAGCGCGGCCGGGAGGGTGCCGAGGCCACCGCCGCCTTCGACGCCGAGCAGCCCTTCACCGTCGTACGGGACGCCACGACGATGCTGCTGCCGACGCCCGCGGCGACCCGGCGGGCGGTCGGGCTGCTGCGTGAGCACGGGTGCACCTCGGTGTGGTTCGGGGCGGCGGCGCCGCTCGGGCTGATGGCGCCGACGCTGCGGAAGGCGGGCGCCGAGCGGATCGTGGCCACCACCCACGGGCACGAGGCCGGATGGGCCCAGCTGCCCGCCGCGCGACAGCTGCTGCGCCGGATCGGGGAGTCCACGGACACCCTCACCTACCTCGGCGAGTACACGCGCTCGCGGATCGCCGGCGCGCTGACGCCGGACGCGGCCGGGCGGATGGCGCAGCTGCCGCCGGGCGTCGACGAGAAGACCTTCCACCCCGGATCGGGCGGCGCCGAGGTCCGGGCGCGGCTCGGGCTGAGCGAGCGGCCGGTGATCGTGTGCGTCTCGCGGCTGGTCCCGCGCAAGGGGCAGGACACGCTGATCCTGGCGATGCCGCGGATCCTGGCCGCCGAGCCGGACGCGGTGCTGCTGATCGTGGGCGGCGGGCCGTACGAGAAGGAGCTGCGCCGGCTCGCGCGGGAGACCCGGGTCGCCGACTCCGTCCGCTTCACCGGCGCGGTGCCCTGGGCCGAGCTGCCCGCGCACTACGGGGCCGGTGACGTGTTCGCCATGCCGTGCCGGACCCGGCGGGGCGGACTCGACGTCGAGGGGCTCGGGATCGTCTACCTGGAGGCCTCCGCGACCGGGCTGCCCGTCGTCGCCGGCGACTCCGGCGGCGCCCCGGACGCCGTCCTCGACGGCGAGACCGGCTGGGTCGTGCGGGGCGGCTCCGCCGAGGAGGCCGCCGACCGCATCCTGGTCCTCCTCCAGGACGCCGAGCTGCGCCGCCGGATGGGGGAGCGGGGGCGGGCGTGGGTCGAGGAGAAGTGGCGCTGGGACCTGCTGGCGGAAAAGCTGAAGACGTTGCTGTAACGGGATTCCCAGTTGCCGGTGCCAGTTGCCGGTGCGCGACTCCTAGGCGGAGGGAAATAATCCGCCGATGCTGCGCACATGACAGCAAAACTGATGCAGCGTCAGCTGACGAGACGTCAAATCTTGGGCATGGTGGCCCTGCAGACCGCCGCCGCGTCCGGTCTCACCCGCATCGGTCTCCAGACGGCCTCGGGCGCCGAGCCCGCCGCCGTCGACAACGCCCCCGCCATCGTGGTCGGTTCGGGCTACGGCGGTGCCGTCGCCGCCCTCCGCCTCGGCCAGGCCGGCATCCGCACCCTCGTCCTCGAGATGGGCCGGGCCTGGAACACCCCCGGCGCCGACGGCAAGGTCTTCTGCTCCACCAGCGCCCCGGACCAGCGGTCCATGTGGTTCCGCACCCGCACCGAGGCGCCGCTGGCCACCTTCCTGTGGCTGGACGTCGTCAACAGGGACATCAGCGCCTACCCGGGAGTCCTGGACCGGGTGCACTTCGACGCGATGTCCGTGTACGTCGGCCGGGGCGTCGGCGGCGGCTCCCTGGTCAACGGCGGGATGGCGGTGACGCCGTTGAAGGCGTACTTCGCCGAGCAGTTCCCCGCCGTCGACTCCGACGAGATGTACGGCACCTACTTCCCGCGCGCCCGCTCCATGCTGGGCGTCAACACCGTCGATCCCGCCTGGTTCGAGTCGACGGAGTGGTACCGCTTCACCCGGATCTCCCGCGCCCACGCCCAGAAGACCGGACTGAAGACCACCTTCGTGCCGAACGTCTACGACTTCGGGTACATGCAGCGCGAGGCGGCCGGTACGGCCACCAAGTCCGCGCTCGCCGGCGAGGTGATCTACGGCAACAACCACGGAAAGCGCAGCCTCGACAAGACGTACCTCGCCTCGGCCCTCGGCACCGGGAACGTCACCATCCACACCATGGAGAAGGTCAGGGCCATCAGCCGCGCCGCGGACGGCTCCTGGCTGGTCACCGCCGACCGCATCGACACCACCGGCAAGGTCGTCGAGACCAAGCAGTACGGCTGCGCGTACCTCTTCCTCGGCGGCGGCAGCCTCGGCACCACCGAACTCCTCGTCCGCGCCCGGGAGACGGGGGCGCTGCCCGCCCTGGACGCGAGCGTCGGCGCCGGCTGGGGTACCAACGGCAACGTGATGCTCGGCCGCGCCAACCACCTCTGGGACACGGTCGGGGCGAACCAGTCGACCATGCCGGTCATGGGCATCGACGACTGGGCCAACACCGCCAACCCCGTCTTCGCGGAGATCGCCCCGCTGCCGACGGGACTCGAGCACTGGGTCAGTCTGTATCTGGCGATCACCAAGAATCCGTCGCGGGCGTCGTTCTCGTACGACAGCGGGACGGACGGCGTGCGGCTGGGCTGGACCGCGGCGCACAGCGCGGTCTCCGTCGCCATGGCCAAGAAGCTGTTCGACCGGATCAACGCGGCGAACTCGACGATCTACCGGTACGACCTGTTCGGTTCGTCCAACAAGGTCTTCGCCGACGACTTCACGTACCACCCGCTGGGCGGCTGCGTGTTGGGGAAGGCGACCGACAACTACGGCCGGGTGAAGGGGTATCCGAGGCTGTACGTCACCGACGGCTCGCTCGTGCCCGGGTCGATCGGGGTGAACCCGTTCGTGACGATCACCGCGCTCGCCGAACGGACGATGGCGCGGGTCCTCGCCGAGGACACCGCGCCATGACAGTCCGTCAAGTCCGTCAGGGGCCTTGCTACTTCTGGTAGATGGCCTCGATCTCGGACGCGTAGTCCTTCGCCACCACGTTGCGCTTGAGCTTCAGGGACGGCGTCAGGTGGCCCGACTCCTCCGTGAACGGGGAGGACAGAATGCGGAACTTCCGCACCGATTCCGCCTTCGACACCGCGGCGTTGCCGTCGTCGATCGCCGACTGGATCGCGGCCAGCAGGTCGGGGTCCTCGCGCAGCGACGCCGCGGTGGAACCCTCCGGCTTGCCGTGCTCGGCCGCCCAGCGGCCCAGGAACTCGTCGTCGACGGTGACCAGCGCGCCGACGAACGGCCGCCCGTCGCCGACCACCATGCACTCCGCGACCAGCGCGTGCGCGCGGATACGGTCCTCGATCACGGCCGGGGCGACGTTCTTGCCGCCCGCGGTGACGATGATCTCCTTCTTGCGGCCGGTGATCCGGAGGTAGCCGTCCTCGTCGAGGGTGCCGATGTCGCCGGTGTGGAACCAGCCGTCGGCCAGCGCCTCGGCGGTGGCCGCCTCGTTGTTCCAGTAGCCCTTGAACAGGTGCTCGCCGTGCAGCAGCACCTCGCCGTCGTCCGCGATCCTTACGACCGAGCCGGGCAGCGGCTGGCCGACCGTGCCGATCTTCTGGCGGTCCCAGGGGTTGAAGGCGGTCGCCGCACAGGACTCGGTCAGGCCGTAGCCCTCAAGGACCGTGAAGCCGATGCCGCGGAAGAAGTGACCGAGGCGCTCGCCCAGCGGGGCGCCGCCGGAGATGGCGAACTCACCCTTGCCGCCGAGCACCGCGCGCAGCTTGCTGTAGACGAGCTTGTCGAAGGTCTTGTGTTTGATCTTCAGGCCGAGGGACGGGCCCGACGGGGTGTCCAGCGCCTTGCTGTACGCGATCGCGGTGTCCGCGGCCTTGTCGAAGATCTTGCCCTTGCCGTCCGCCTGCGCCTTGGCGCGCGCCGAGTTGTAGACCTTCTCGAAGACACGCGGGACACCGAGGATCAGGGTCGGCCGGAAGGACGCCAGCTCGTCGGTGAGGTTCTTGATGTCCGGCACCAGGCCCAGCTTGATCGGCGCCATCATCGGCGCGACCTGCACGAGCCGCCCGAAGACGTGCGCGAGCGGCAGGAACAGCAGGACGCTGCACTCACCGGTGCGGAAGAGCGGACGCAGGCGCTCCACGATGTTCCCGCACTCGGCGAAGAAGCTGCGGTGGGTCAGCACACAGCCCTTCGGCCGGCCCGTGGTGCCGGACGTGTAGACGATGGTCGCCGGGTCGTCCGCCTTGGCCTGCGAACTGCGCTCCTCGACGGTCTCGTCGGAGACGTCCTGGCCCAGGCGCCCCAGCTCCTCCAGGCCACCGGCCTCGATCTGCCAGACGTGCTTGAGGGCGGGCAGGCTGTCGCGCACCGACTCGACGGCGGCCGTGTGGGTGTCGAGCTCGACGACGCAGGCGGTGGCGCCCGAGTCGCTGAGGATCCACTGGACCTGCTCGGCCGAGCTGGTCTCGTACACCGGCACGGTGACCGCACCCGCGCACCAGATCGCGAAGTCGAGCAGCGTCCACTCGTACCGCGTGCGGGACATCAGGCCGACCCGGTCGCCGGGCTCGACACCGGAGGCGATGAGCCCCTTCGCCGCCGTGTGCACCTCGGCGAGGAAGGCGGTGGCCGTCACGTCCTGCCAGGCACCGTCGACCTTGCGGGCGATCACGGCGACATCCGGATGCTGCGAGGCGTTTCTCCGGACGATGTCGGTGAGATTGCCGTCCGCAGGGACCTCGTACAAAGCCGGAAGGCTGAACTCGCGCAAGACTGCTGCTCCTCATAGGGCGCCGGCGCCACGACGTTGTGTGATGCGACGGTCCGGTCCACGACTCGGGCGGGTGCTCAGAGCCTCGCTCCGGGACTCGGGGACCCGGTGGTTGAAATCCTGAGCACGACTGGACCGACCGGACGTTACCCGCCGGTATGGCTTCTTCGACAGGGGGTCCCGGCGAGATGTTCGCTGCGTCACACGGATTGGGTTTCCTCCGCGCACAGTAGTCCACCCCCTAACTGACTGGCCAGTAACCGCAGGCCCCGCCGCCACTGTTCACGTATGCCGCACACGCTTACGCTTGATCGTCATGGCACCCACACCAGCCGGAAACGGCAGGACGCGCGTTCATGTGGTCAGTGACGTACACGGCAACGCCCGTGACCTGGCCAGAGCCGGCGAGGGCGCGGACGCCCTGATCTGTCTGGGTGACCTCGTCCTCTTCCTCGACTACGCCGACCACTCGCGCGGGATCTTCCCCGACCTCTTCGGCGTGGAGAACGCCGACCGCATCGTCGAGCTGCGCACCGCCCGCCGCTTCGAGGAGGCGCGCGAGCTCGGGGCCCGGCTGTGGGCGGGGGTCGGCGAGCACCGCGCCGAGGTGATCGAGCAGGCGGTGCGCAAGCAGTACGCCGAGATGTTCGCGGCGTTCCCGACACCGACGTACGCGACCTACGGCAATGTCGACATGCCGCCTCTGTGGCAGGAGTACGCCGGTCCCGGCACGACCGTGCTCGACGGGGAGCGGGTCGAGATCGGCGGCCTGGTCTTCGGCTTCGTGGGCGGCGGACTGCGCACGCCGATGCGGACGCCGTACGAGATCAGCGACGAGGAGTACGCGGCGAAGATCGAGGCGGTGGGCGAGGTGGACGTGCTGTGCACGCACATCCCGCCGGAGGTGCCCGAGCTGGTCTACGACACCGTCGCGCGCCGCTTCGAACGCGGCAGCCGGGCGCTGCTGGACGCGATCCGCCGCACCCGGCCCCGCTACGCGCTGTTCGGTCACGTCCACCAGCCGCTGGTGCGCCGGATGCGGATCGGGGCGACCGAATGCGTGAACGTCGGGCACTTCGCGGGATCCGGGAAGCCCTGGGCGCTCGAATGGTGAGAGACCGCAGCTGAGGGGGTGAAGGCGGCCGGTCGACCGCGCGGTAGCCTTCACGCTGCACACACGTGCGCAGGCTTGTGCACGGTGGACTTGCCTACCGGCCCGCATCTGGAGGAGCCACAGCGATGGCGGAACACACCAGCTCGAGCATCACGATCGAGGCGGCACCGGCCGATGTCATGGGGGTGATCGCCGACTTCGCCCGCTACCCGGACTGGACCGGAGAGGTGAAGGAGGCGGAGGTCCTGGCGACCGACGCCCAGGGACGCGCCGAACAGGTCCGCCTGGTCATGGACGCCGGGGCGATCAAGGACGACCAGGTCCTGGGCTACACCTGGACCGGCGAGAACGAGGTCTCCTGGACCCTGGTGAAGTCCCAGATGCTGCGCTCGCTCGACGGCTCGTACCTCCTCAAGCCCGCGGGCGCGGGGGCGACCGAGGTGACGTACCGGCTCACCGTCGACGTCAAGATCCCGATGCTCGGCATGATCAAGCGCAAGGCGGAGAAGGTCATCATCGACCGGGCGCTGGCCGGGCTGAAGAAGCGGGTGGAGTCGGGGGCGAAGTAGCGTCGGGGGCGAAGCCGCCGTCCCCGCCAGGGCGGTGGGCGGAGGTACCGTTCACCCCCATGCGCACCATCCTGATCACGGGCCCGGGCGGAAGCGGCCGTACGACGGTCGCCGCCGCCACCGCACTCGCCGCCGCCGGTGAGGGCACCCGCACCCTCGTCCTCAGTGCGGACCGCACCGACACCCTCGGCGCGGTGCTCGGCACGCCGACGGGCCCGGCGCCGGTGCGGGCCGCGGCGAACCTCACCGCGTGGCGGCCCGACGCGACCGCGGGTTTCCGTGACGACCTGGCCGCCTTCCAGGACCGCGCGTCCTCCGTCCTCGACCTCCTGGGCGCCTCCCGCCTGGACCCCGAGGAGGTCACCCCCCTCCCCGGCGCCGAGGAACTCACCCTGCTGCGCGCCCTGCGGGACGCGGTCCTCGCCGAGGCGCACGACCTGCTCGTGGTCGACCTGCCGCCCACCCCGCAGGCCCTCGCCCTGCTCGCGCTCCCCGAGGAGCTGCGCCGCTATCTGCGCCGCCTGCTCCCGCCCGAGCGGCAGGCGGCCCGTGCCCTGCGCCCCGTCCTCGGCCGGCTGGCCGGCGTGCCCATGCCCGCGCAGTGGCTGTACGAGACCGCCGCCCGCTGGGACGTCGAACTGGCCGCCGTCGAGGCGGTCGTCGCCGACCGGAACACCGCCGTACGACTGGTCGCCGAGCCCTCACCGGCCGGCGCCGACGCCGTCACCAGCGCCGGCCTCGGCCTCGCCCTGCGCGGCCTGCGCCCCGACCTGCTGGTGGCGAACCGGGTGCTGCCGGAGGCGGCGGGGGACAGCTGGCTCGCCGGGCCCGTCGCCCAGCAGCGCAAGGTCCTCGCGGAGTGGCAGGAGTCGTACGACGTCCGGCCCGTGGCTCATCTGGGCCGCGACCCGCGCGGCGCCGACGACCTGGCCGAGCTCGCCGTCCCCGGCGTCAAGGCGGAGGCCTCCACGGTCGAGTGGCCCGTCACCGACCACCTCGCCGAGGACGGCGTCCTGATCTGGCACCTCCCGCTGCCCGGCGCGATACGCCACGAACTGGACCTCATCCGGCGCGGCGACGAACTCGTCGTCAGCGCGGGGCGGTTCCGCCGGATCGTCCCGCTGCCGTCGGCCCTGCGCCGCTGCACCGTCGACGGGGCGTCCCTGCGGGAGGGCGAGCTGCGGATCCGGTTCGCGCCCGACCCGGAACTATGGCCCGGGACACGGTGAACCGCATACGGCCGTTCGGGTAACGTCGTAGAGACGAACCGTAGTCAGGAGTCCGTCATGAGCGAAGAGCTCCCCCCGTCCGACTCCGCCGGGCGCGAGGCCGTCGACGAGGTGCGGGCCACCGACGCCGACGCGTGGGCGACGGCGTGTGCCGAGGACCTCGCGGCGGAGAAGGCCCGCCGCCGTGCCGATTACGGCCCGCCGCCGGGCTCGGCCGCCGAGGAACTGCGCAAGCTCGTCGACACCGTCGCGGACAAGCTGTCCGGCTTCCAGTCCCCGCTGTTCGGCGCGGTCGCGGGACCCGCCGCCCAGCAGGTGGTCAAGCAGGTCGTACAGCAGGCCAAGGCCGCCGTCGAGCCCGTCATCGAACGCAACCCGGACGTCTTCGACCACCTTGCGGCCGCGGGCAACGAACTGTTCGCCGCCTACCGCTCCGCCGTCGAGGCCCAGGAGCGACGCTGGACGACCGGCGGCAGCGACCCCCGTGACCTGGACGAGGGCCGCCCCGACAAGGGTGACGAGCCGGGCCCCGGCGAGCGCATCGACCTGGACTGACGGGGCCCCGCCCGACGGGCGGACGACGGGACCCCGACGGCAGGGCCTCGGGTACGGTTGGCCGTAGCGGGGCTCGACCGAAACTGAGGGATTCATGGGACTCACCATCGGCGTCGATATCGGCGGCACGAAGATCGCGGCCGGCGTGGTCGATGAGGAAGGCAACATCCTCTCGACCTTCAAGGTGCCGACCCCGGGTACGTCCGAGGGCATCGTGGACGCCATCGCCTCCGCGGTGGAAGGTGCGCGCGCCGGCCACGAGATCGTCGGCGTGGGCATCGGTGCCGCCGGATACGTCAACCGTCAGCGCTCCACGGTCTACTTCGCGCCGAACATCGACTGGCGCCAGGAGCCGCTGAAGGAGAAGGTCGAGGCACGCGTCCACCTGCCGGTCGTCGTGGAGAACGACGCCAACGCGGCCGCGTGGGGCGAGTACAAGTTCGGCGGCGGCAAGGGCCACCGCAACGTCATCTGCATCACCCTCGGCACCGGCCTCGGCGGCGGCATCATCATCGGCAACAAGCTGCGCCGCGGGCACTTCGGCGTGGCCGCCGAGTTCGGACACATCCGCATGGTCCCGGACGGGCTGCTGTGCGGCTGCGGCAGCCAGGGCTGCTGGGAGCAGTACGCCTCCGGGCGCGCCCTGGTGAGGTACGCCAAGCAGCGCGCCAACGCGACCCCCGAGAACGCGGAGATCCTGCTCGGCCTCGGTGACGGCAGCCCCGACGGCATCGAGGGCAAGCACATCTCCATGGCCGCCCGCCAGGGCGACCCGGTCGCCGTCGACTCCTACCGCGAGCTCGCCCGCTGGGCCGGCGCCGGCCTCGCCGACCTCGCCTCCCTCTTCGATCCCTCCGCCTTCATCGTCGGCGGCGGTCTCTCGGACGAGGGCGAGCTGGTCCTCGACCCGATCCGCAAGTCGTACAAGCGCTGGCTGGTCGGCGGCAACTGGCGCCCGGTGGCCGATGTCATCGCCGCCCAGCTGGGCAACAAGGCGGGCATGGTCGGCGCGGCGGACCTGGCCCGCGAGCCCGACCCGATCATGTAACGGTCACTTCTCCAGGTACGTGGGTTCCTCGCGCCCGAAAGGGGCGCGGGGAACGGCGCGAGCAACCACCCCCCCCGCAGCCGCAAACGGACAATTGCACCTGGGCTGTCAGGCGTACATTGATCCACATGACGCTGCTCCCCAACTCCCGAACCGCGCCCGACGGTTCGGCCGTCATCCGCGTCCTGAGCTACAACATCCGCTCGATGCGCGACGACCCCACCGCCCTCGCCCGAGTGATCAGCGCCTGCGCCCCCGACCTGGTCCTCGTCCAGGAAGCCCCCCGCTTCTTCCGCTGGCGCAAGAAGCTGGCACGGCTCGCCGCGGCCTCCGGCCAGGTGATCCTCTCCGGCGGCGGCACGGCGGCCGGCCCGGCGATCCTCTGCTCACTCCGGGCCACCGTCGAGCGCACCGAGGACGTGCTGCTCCCCCTCACCCCGGGCCAGCACCGCCGCGGCTTCGCCACCGCGGTCGTACGGTTCGGGGGCGCCCGGGTCGGCGTCCTGAGCTGTCATCTGTCGCTGCGCAAGGAGGAGCGGTACGAGCAGGCCGGCCTGCTCCTCGACCGGCTCGCCGGCATGGGCGTGGAGCACGCGATCGCGGGCGGCGACCTGAACGAGCACCCCGGCGGCCGCACCTTCGCCCGCCTCACCGAGAGTCTCCAGGACTGCTGGGCCATGGCCCCCTGGGGCGGCGAACACACCTGGACACGCACCGACCCCCGCCGGCGCATCGACGCGATCTTCGCGACGAAGGGCGTCGAGGTGCTGGGGTGCGGGGTGCCGCTGGGGCATCCCGGAGTGACGGAGACAGACCTGAGGGCGGCCACGGACCACCTTCCGGTGCTGGCCGCCCTCAGAATTCCGGCGTCGGACCCGCGCTGAGCGGCGTCGGACCCGCGCTGAGCGCTCCGCGGGAAGTGCCGGTCGGCCGATATCGCCCCGCGCCTCTTCAGAGCACTGCCGAACCGCACCGAACCGAACCGCACTTCGCCCGATCCGCTCAGACGACCGCTCCCCGACCGGGGTCGTCGTCGTCCTCGTCGTCCGACCGCATCCGCATCACCAGCGTGGCGAAACCGCCCAGGAAGCCGCCGATGCCGAGGGTGGCGAGCCACCAGGTCATGTCCCAGCCGAGCAGCACGGCGAGCAGGAGCAGTACAGGCCCGCCGAGCAGCCCCAGCCAGGCGAACTTCGCGGTCGCGTCGGCGGCGGGCAGCGGCGGCGGCTCCGGCGGTACGAAGTGGCCCTCGTCGTCCTCCTCGGAGTCCTCTTTGGACCCCTCCTCGGCCGGCTCGGGCATGCTGTAGTCCCGGGGGCCGCCGACGCCGGGGGCGAAGGCGACGGAGCCGCCCAGCGGCTTCGCGGGCTTGTCCTCCTTGGCCTCCGTGGGCCCCTTCGCGTCCTTGGGACCACCGTCGTTCGCCTCGTTCGTCTCGGACTCCAGCAGGGCCAGGTCCTCGACCGACTTGAAGGGCTTGGAGCCGGGCGGGTCGGACGGTTCCTCGCCGTACCCGGCGACGATGGCCGCCCAGGCGGCCTCCTCGTCGAACGGGACGTGCTGCTCGTCCGGCTCGCGGTCCTCGCGCTCCTCACGGTCCTCGCGATCGGAGTCGTGCTCAGCCACGTGCAGCCGTCCCTTCCTTGCCGATGCTGGGTGCCAGGCGGCCGATGAACGCGTAGCTCTCCTCGAAGATCCGGTCCGCCTCGTGGTCCAACGTCGCGACGTGGTAGCTCTGTTCCAGCACGATCTCCTGTACGTCCGTGGATGACACCCGGCTCAGCACGCGCGCGGAGTCGGCGGCCGGCACCACATGGTCCTGGGCGCTGCGCAGAACCAGCAGCGGCTGGGTGACCTGCGGAAGCTCCCCGTCGACCAGCCGGAAGAAGGTCCGCAGGGAGTGCGCGGAGCGCAGCGGCACCCGCCCGTACCCCAGCTCGACGCTGCCCTCCTTGGCGATGTCGTCGGCGATGCCCTTCGTGGTGCGGACGAGGTGACGGACCACCGGCAAGGTGTAGGCGGCCAGTCCGTGCATCCGGTTCGCCGGGTTGACGACCACGAGGCCGCTGACCTCGTCACCGTGCTTGGCCGCGAGCCGGAGCGCGAGTGTGGCACCCATCGACAGACCCGCCACGAACACCCGCGTGCAGCGCTCGCGCAGGGCGCGCAGCTCGCGGTCCACCTCGGCGTACCAGTCCTGCCAGCCGGTGAGCTGCATGTCCTCCCAGCGGGTGCCGTGGCCGGGCAGCAACGGCAGCGAGACGGTCAGTCCGCGCGCGGCCAGATACTCCGCCCAGGGGCGCAGCGACTGGGGGGAACCGGTGAAGCCGTGACAGAGGAGGACCCCCGTGTCCCCGCCCTCGTGGCGGAACGGCTCGGCTCCAGGGAGGACCGGCACCTTCGGTCTCCTGTTCATGAGAAGGGCGTGAACGAGTCCAGGTGCGGTTAACCGTACGCGACCGCACTGACACCGACCAGGGCCGTCGGGCTGTTTGACAGCGCTCCGGGTTAAGGTCTGACCGACGCACACAGGAGGCACTCGGTTGTTGTACGGCACGATGAAGGTCGCCATCGGAGGGCCGCTGAAGGTCGCCTTCAGGCCCTGGGTGGACGGCTTGGAGAACATTCCCGCCGAGGGCCCCGCCATCCTGGCCAGCAATCACCTGTCGTTCTCCGACTCGTTCTTCCTGCCGGCGGTCCTCGACCGCAAGGTCACCTTCATCGCGAAGGCCGAGTACTTCACCACGCCCGGTGTGAAGGGCCGTCTGACGGCCGCGTTCTTCAAGGGCGTCGGCCAGCTCCCGGTGGACCGTTCGGGGGCGCGCGGCGCGGGCGAGGCGGCCGTCAAGAGCGGCATCGAGGTGCTGGAGCGCGGTGAGCTGTTCGGGATCTACCCGGAGGGCACCCGCTCGCCCGACGGCCGGCTCTACCGGGGCAAGCCCGGCGGCCTCGCGCGCGTGGCGCTCGCCACCGGCGCGCCGGTCATCCCGGTCGCCATGATCGACACGGAGAAGATCCAGCCGCCCGGGAAGGTGATGCCCAAGCTGATGCGGCCGGGCATCCGCATCGGCGAGCCGCTGGACTTCAGCCGCTACCAGGGCATGGAGCACGACCGTTTCGTGCTGCGCGCGCTGACCGACGAGGTCATGTACGAGATCATGAAGCTCTCCGGCCAGGAGTACGTCGACATGTACGCGACCGCCGCCAAGCGGCAGATCGCGGACGCGGCGAAGGCCGAGAGGGAAGCCGAGAAGGCGGCTAAGGCCGCGCTCGTGCAGGCGGCGAAGGAACAGGCTGCGGCGGATCAGGCTGCGGTGGATCAGGCGGCGAAGGATCAGGCCGAGAAGGAGAAGACCGAGTCCTAGGCGACAGCCGGGGGTCGGTCGGGGGTGGGGGACATGGCCAGTCGCGAGAGAGTCATGCGAATGTCGGTCGAGCAGCCGCTGTGGCGTGCGCTCGCCGGCTACCGCGTGCTCACCATGCTGTACGCGGTCGGGTTCTTCGCCACCGCCTACGACGGGTTCGACCGTCCCTGGGTCGCCGTCGTGTACTACTGCGTCCTGTTCGTCTGGACCGTGGCCACCCTGCCCAAGGTCGCGAACGCGGCCAGCTGCACCAAGCGCTTCCTCGCCGCCGACCTCACCGTCGCGCTCACCGGCATCCTGCTCACGCCCTTGGCCGACGCCCACGAACGCATCCAGTCGGGCGGCCCGACGCTGCCGTCGATATGGACCGCGGGTTCCGTGCTGGCCTTCGCCATCAAGGGCGGCTGGCGCTGGGCGGCCGCCGCCTCCACCGCGGTCGCCGTCGCCAACCTCGTCGAACGGGGCAGCCCCGCCCGGGACACCGTCCACAACGTGATCCTGGTCTGGGTCGCCTCCATCGCCATCGGCTACGTCGTCGAGGTCGCCCGCGCCTCCGAGCGCACCCTTGCCCGCGCCCTGGAGATCGAGGCCGCGACCAGGGAGCGGGAGCGGCTCGCCCGGGACATCCACGACAGCGTGCTCCAGGTGCTGGCGATGGTGCAGCGGCGCGGCGCGGTCCTCGGCGGTGAGGCGGCCGCGCTGGGCCGGATGGCGGGCGAGCAGGAGGTCGCCCTGCGCACGCTGGTCTCCGGCGGCCTGGTCCCGGTCTCCCGCGCGTCGGAGGACGCGGCCGAGGGGGCGGTCGTACGGGCCGTCGAGGAGCCGGACGACTCCACCGGGCCTGTCGACGTGCGCGCACTGCTCGCCCGGTACGCCTCGGCGAACGTCAACCTCGCCGAGCCGGGCGCCCCCGTCCCGCTGCCCCCGGAGGCGGCACGCGAGCTGGCCGCGGCCGTGGGCGCCGCCCTGGACAATGTCCGCGAGCACGTGGGGGAGCACGCGCGCGCGTGGATCCTCGTCGAGGACGAGCCGGGCGAGGTGATCGTGACCGTCCGGGACGACGGCCCCGGCATCCCCGAGGGCCGCCTCGCGCAGGCCGAAGGGGAGGGGAGGCTCGGCGTGGCCCTCTCGATCCGGGGCCGGCTGCGGGAACTCGGCGGCAGCGCCGAACTGATCTCGGTGCCCGGCCAGGGCACGGAGGTCGAACTGAAGGTACCGAAGGAGACGAAGTCTTCACGGGGGAAGGCGGAGAAGCGATGACGGACAGCAGCGAGGGCAGGCCGGGGCCGATCAGGGTCATGGTGGTCGACGACCACCCCATGTGGCGCGACGCGGTCGCCCGTGACCTGGGCGAGTCGGGCTTCGAGGTGGTCGCCACCGCGGGCGACGGCGAGCAGGCCGTGCGCCGCGCCAAGGCCGCCGCGCCCGACGTACTGGTGCTGGACCTGAACCTGCCCGCCAAGCCCGGCGTCCAGGTCTGCAAGGAACTCGTGGGCGCCAACCCGGCGTTGCGCGTCCTGGTGCTGTCCGCGAGCGGTGAGCACGCCGACGTGCTGGAGGCGGTGAAGTCCGGCGCGACCGGCTATCTGCTGAAGTCCGCCTCGACGGACGAACTGGTGGACGCGGTCCGCCGTACGGCCGTCGGCGACCCGGTGTTCACCCCCGGCCTGGCCGGTCTGGTCCTCGGCGAGTACCGGCGTCTGGCCGCCGAGCCCGCGCCCGCCCCGGACACCGGCGCGCCCGGAGCCCCGCAGCTCACCGACCGGGAGACCGAGGTGCTGCGCCTGGTCGCCAAGGGCCTGAGCTACAAGCAGATCGCCGAACGCCTGGTCATCTCGCACCGCACGGTCCAGAACCACGTCCAGAACACCCTCGGCAAGCTCCAACTGCACAACCGGGTCGAACTGGTGAGGTACGCGATAGAACGCGGACTCGACGACGAGTAGATCAACTACCTGACATTCCAACGGAATTGTCGTTCCCGCCCATCCCTGTGTGACCTGGATCACTACTAGCGTGATCCCCATCAGGCAACCGCGGCGAAGGGACACTTCCATGCGCGTCGGAGTACTGACCGGAGGCGGCGACTGCCCCGGGCTCAACGCCGTCATCCGGGGCATCGTCCGCAAGGGCGTGCAGGAGTACGGATACGACTTCGTCGGCTTCCGGGACGGCTGGCGAGGACCCCTCGAGAACCGCACCGTGCGTCTGGACATCCCCGCGGTGCGCGGGATCCTGCCCCGCGGCGGCACCATCCTCGGCTCCTCGCGCACCAACCCCCTGAAGCAGGAGGACGGCATCCGCCGTATCAAGGAGAACCTCGCCGAGCAGGAGGTCGGGGCGCTCGTCGTGATCGGCGGCGAGGACACCCTCGGCGTCGCCGCCCGGCTGTCCGACGAGTCCGACGTGCCCTGCGTCGGCGTGCCGAAGACGATCGACAACGACCTCTCCGGCACCGACTACACCTTCGGCTTCGACACGGCCGTCGGCATCGCCACGGAGGCGATCGACCGGCTGCACACCACCGCCGAGTCCCACATGCGCGTCCTGGTCTGCGAGGTCATGGGCCGGCACGCGGGCTGGATCGCCCTCCACTCCGGCCTGGCCGGCGGCGCCAATGTCATCCTCATCCCCGAACAGCGCTTCGACGTCGAGCAGGTGTGCGCCTGGGTGACCTCCCGGTTCAAGGCCTCGTACGCCCCCATCGTGGTCGTCGCCGAGGGTGCGATGCCCAAGGACGGCGACATGGTCCTCAAGGACGGGTCGCTGGACTCCTTCGGGCACGTGAGGCTGTCCGGCGTCGGCGAGTGGCTGGCCAAGGAGATCGAGCGGCGCACCGGCAAGGAGGCCCGCACCACGGTCCTCGGGCACATCCAGCGCGGCGGCACGCCCAGCGCCTTCGACCGCTGGCTCGCCACCCGCTTCGGCCTGCACGCCATCGAGGCCGTCCGAGACGGCGACTTCGGCAAGATGGTCGCCCTGCGCGGCACGGACATCGTGCGCGTCCCGATCGCGGAGGCGACGGCCCGGCTGAAGACGGTGGATCCGAAGCTGTACGAGGAGGTCGGGGTGTTCTTCGGCTGAGCCCGCCCGGCGCTGTCGGCTTGTGGGTCGCACAGTCGGCCCATAAGCGTCCTGGAGTTCCTCGCGGCCGGCGGCACGCGGAGGGTGACGCAACGCGGTCGCCGAACGCCTCGGCATGACGGGCACCAGGGGCTCGTCCGCCCCGCGACCTGCTCTGAGGGCGCCGTCGGCCGGTCGACGGCGCCCTCAACGCACCGCGTCCTCGACTACACCGCCGGCCGCCCCTCCGAGAACGTGCTGGTGCCGCGCAGCTGGCCCACCAGCTCCCGTACGACGGCCGCGCCGTTCAGCGTGAGCACCGACTCCGGGTGGAACTGCACGCCGGCGAAGCCGGGCCCGCGCAGCGCGTGCACCTCGCCGGTGTCACTGCGGCTCACCTCGACGTCGTGCGCCGACAGTTCGACGAGGGCGTCGTCGTCGCAGCGGGCCACGAAGCTGTTGTAGAAGCCGACGGTCTCGCGTCGCCCGAACAGATCGATCTCGGTCTGCGCCCCCTGGTACGGCACTTCCTTGCGTACGATCTCCAGCCCCAGCTCGGCCGCGATCAGCTCGTGCCCGAGGCAGACGCCGAGCACGCCGTGCCGGTTGTCGCGGATCGCCTCGGCGGTCAGCGCGCGCAGGAACCGCATCTTGGGGTCGGCGGTGTCGCAGGGGTCGCCCGGTCCGGGGCCGAGGACGACCGGCCCCTCGTGCGCACGGACCGCCTCCGCCAGGCCGGGCTCGTCGTAGCGCCGGACGGTCACCTCCAGGCCACTGGATCGCAGGACGTGCGCGAGCATCGCCGTGAAGGTGTCCTCCCCGTCGACGACCAGGGCATGCCCGGCCAGTTCCTCCGACCGCTCCTGCATCCGCAGCCAGAACGGCGCCAGCGAGGCCCGGCGCCCGTCCAGCGCGGCCCGCACCCGGGGGTCGTCGGCCAGCGCGGGGCGCGTGTGCTCCGTACGCGGCCTGGACGGCCGTACGCCCAACGCGGCCAGCACCCCCGCCGCCTTCGCGTGCGTCTCCGCGACCTCGGCCGCCGGGTCCGAGCCGCGCACCAGCGTGGCGCCGACCGGCACCCGCAGCCGCCCGGCCGCGTCGATGTCGGCGGTGCGGATGAGGATGGGGGAGTCCAGGGTCTGGGCGCCGCCCGAGTCCCTGCCGATGAGGGCCAGGGCACCGGCGTAGTAGCCCCGCCCGCCGACCTCGTGCCGCTCGATGACCCGGCAGGCGTTCTGCACCGGCGAGCCCGTGACGGTCGCCGCGAACATGGTCTCCTTCAGTACCTCCCGCACGTCCAGGGAGGACTTCCCGCGCAGCTCGTACTCGGTGTGCGCGAGGTGCGCCATCTCCTTGAGCCGGGGCCCGATCACGACCCCGCCCATGTCGCCGACCGTGCACATCATCTTGAGCTCCTCGTCGACGACCATCGACAGCTCCTCGATCTCCTTGCCGTCGGCGAGGAAGTCGAGCAGATGCTCGGGGGTGGGGCCTTCGGCCGGATAGCGGTACGTCCCGCTGATCGGGTTCATCACGACCGTTCCGCCGGACATCCGCACATGCACCTCGGGACTGGCCCCGACCAGCGTGCGTTCCCCGGTGTGCACGACGAACGTCCAGTACGCGCCCCGCTCACCCACGAGCAGCCGCCGGAACAGGGCAAGCGCGTCGGCCCGGGAGAATCCGTGGATCTTCCCCTCGTACGTCCGCCGGATCACGAAGTTCGCGCCCTCACCGGCGCCGATCTCCTCCCGCAGCACCCGCCCGACGATCTGCGCGTACTCCTCGTCGGCCACGTCGAAGCCGCCGTCCTCGACCCGCACCTCGTGCGCCGGGAGCTGGGCGAGGGCTTCGGCGAGCGGGATCTCGTACGTCTCCTCCGGCATCAGCACCGACAGGGGCGTCCCGTCGTCGCGGACGTCGAAACCGCGCTCGCGGATCTGCCGGAAGGGGACGAGGGCCAGGCCGTGCTCGGGGAGGTCGGCGAGGCGGTCGTGCGTGCCGACCGGGCCGAGCAGGACCTCGACCGTGTCGTGGTCGTGGCCCGGGGTGCGGCGGCGCAGCAGGGCGAAGGGACGGGGGTCGGCCAGCAGGTCGAGCAGGTTCATCGGTCGTGTTCCTTCTGGGAAGGAGAGACGACCTCAGCGCCGGAAACACCGAAGGCCGCCCCTCGGGCGGCCTTCGCGAAGTCTTGCGTACGCGCAGTCAGTGGGCCGCCGGATGAGCGGTCCACCACCAGGTCTGGGTCGAATGCGCGAACATGCGAGGCACCCTACCCCACGCGCACCCGGGCGTGCGGGTGTCTCACCTGTCGAGCCGCACGAAAATCACTCGACACGACCCCGTAATGTTGAGGACGTGACCGTGAACGCTAAGACCAGCGCCAGCGCTGGCAACACCTGGCGAGACCTGCCCGCGGCGCAGCAGCCCGAGTACCCCGACACCGAGGCTCTGCGCGCAGTGATCGCGGACCTCGAGTCGTATCCGCCGCTCGTCTTCGCGGGCGAGTGCGACCAGCTGCGCGCCCGGTTGGCGGCCGTCGCCAAGGGAGAGGCGTTCCTGCTCCAGGGCGGCGACTGCGCCGAGGCCTTCGACGCGGTGTCCGCCGACCACATCCGCAACAAGCTCAAGACGCTGCTCCAGATGGGCGCCGTGCTGACGTACGCGGCCTCGGTGCCGGTGGTGAAGGTCGGCCGTATCGCCGGCCAGTACTCCAAGCCGCGCTCCAAGAACACCGAGACCCGTGACGGCGTGACGCTGCCGACGTACCGCGGCGACTCGGTCAACGGCTTCGACTTCAACGAGGCCGCCCGCATCCCGGACCCCGAGCGCCTGAAGCGGATGTACAACGCCTCCGCCTCCACGCTCAACCTGGTCCGTGCCTTCACCACCGGCGGCTACGCCGACCTGCGCCAGGTGCACGCCTGGAACCAGGACTTCGTGAAGTCGTCCCCCTCCGGCCAGCGCTACGAGCAGCTGGCCCGCGAGATCGACCAGGCGCTGAACTTCATGCACGCCTGCGGGGCCGACCCGGAGGAGTTCAAGACGGTCGAGTTCTACTCCTCGCACGAGGCGCTGCTGCTCGACTACGAGTCGGCGCTGACCAGGGTCGACTCCCGCACGGGGCACCTGTACGACGTCTCGGCGCACATGGTGTGGATCGGTGAGCGCACCCGGCAGCTGGACCACGCGCACATCGAGTTCGCCTCGCAGATCCGCAACCCGATCGGCATCAAGCTCGGCCCGACGACCACGGCCGAGGAGGCGCTGCAGTACATCGAGCGCCTCGACCCCGACCGCGAGCCGGGCCGGCTGACCTTCATCGTCCGCATGGGCGCCGACAAGGTCCGCGACAAGCTGCCCGAGCTGGTCGAGAAGGTCACCGCCTCGGGCGCGACGGTGGCCTGGATCACCGACCCGATGCACGGCAACACCTACGAGGCGGCCTCCGGCCACAAGACCCGCCGCTTCGACGACGTGCTCGACGAGGTCAAGGGCTTCTTCGAGGTCCACAAGTCCCTCGGCACCCACCCGGGCGGCATCCATGTCGAGCTCACCGGTGACGACGTCACCGAGTGCGTGGGCGGCGGCGACGAGATCTTCGTCGACGACCTGCACCAGCGCTACGAGACGGCCTGCGACCCGCGGCTGAACCGCAGCCAGTCCCTGGACCTGGCGTTCCTCGTCGCGGAGATGTACCGCGACCAGTAGCAGATCACCAGCGGGCGCACCTGTTACAGGAGCGTGGAGTGGGGCGCGGATCACATACGATCCGCGCCCCACTCCACTTTTGCGGGCCCCGCGTGACGGGTAAGGTTAGGTTAGCCTTATTGATCTCGGTGGGATGATCTCGGTGGGAGGTGAACCGCGTGTTCGTGTGCAACTGCTTCGGAGTGACCGAAGCGCAGGTCCAGCAGCACGCGGACAACGGCGCCTGCACACCCCGCCAGATCGCCTCCGCCTGCAAGGCCGGCACGGACTGCGGCTCCTGCGTCCGCCGGATCCAGGCGATCCTCGGCCGAGGCGCGTACCCCCGGCCGGCCCACCAGAGCGGGCCGGTCCTCTCCGGGCTCGCGGACGTCGAAGCGCTCGCCGACGTCGAAGCGCTCGGGGAAGCCGACGTGCTCGAGGAAGCCGCCTGAGTCTGGTCGGTGCCGCCCAAGTCTGGTCGGTTCAGCTCTCCGGCTGTTCGATCAGCTGGGCGAGGTAGAGCGCCTCACCGAGCTTCTCCAGCAGTTCCAGCTGGGTGTCGAGGTAGTCGATGTGGTGCTCTTCATCCTCGAGGATCGACTCGAAGATGTTCGCGGAGGTGATGTCGCCCTTGTTCCGCATCACCTCGACACCGCGCTTGAGCCGGTCGATGGCCTCGACCTCGACCTGCCGGTCGGCCTCGAACATCTCCTTGACCGTCTGTCCCACGCGGACGTGGAAGAGGCGCTGGTAGTTCGGCAGCCCGTCCAGGAACAGGATCCGGTCGGTGAGCACCTCGGCGTGCTTCATCTCGTCGAAGGACTCGGCCCGCGTGTACTTCGCGAGCTTGGTCCAGCCGAAGTTCTCCTGCATCTTCGCGTGCAGAAAGTACTGGTTGATCGCGGTGAGCTCGGCGGTCAGCTGCTCGTTGAGAAACTCGATGACCTCGGGGTCGCCCTGCATCGCAGAGGCTCCTTCCACACGGTGAACTGGCAGGTGGCTCCGCATCCTTGCACCGGTGACGAAGATCGTCCAGTAAGTCTTCACTTAGTAAGTAAGGGCATGCTTAGTTCCTTTTGCCCGATTTGGGTGGGGGTTGGTCATGTGCACTGCCCGGGGTCTGTCAGGATGGAGTCATGGGTCAGCCGGTGGAACGCGAGTCGGGAGATGCGGCACACTCCGAGCTTCCGCCGGGGCAGCGACTGCAGCGTGGCTGGCCGGTCACTCACTACGGCCCGGTCCCCAAGTTCCGCCCGGAACGCTGGGAGTTCCGGGTCTTCGGCGCCACCGCGGACGGCGAGAAGCACTGCTGGAACCACGAGGAGTTCACGGCCCTGCCGTACACCAGCCTCTTGGGCGATCTGCACTGCGTCACGAAGTTCAGCATGCTGGGCGCCGAGTGGGGCGGCATCCCCGCGCGGACCATCCTGGACATCGCCCCGCCCGCCCCGGCCGTCACCCATGTGATGGTGTGGGCGGAGTACGGATTCAGCTCGAACCTGCGGCTGTCCGACTTCGCGTCCGACCGCGCGATCTTCGCCACCCACAAGGACGGCGAACTGCTGACGGCGGAGCACGGCTTCCCGCTGCGACTGGTCGTCCCCCATCTGTACGCGTGGAAGGGCCCCAAGTGGGTCCGGGGCGTGGAGTACATGACCGCCGACCGCCGCGGCTTCTGGGAGGAGCGCGGCTACCACAACGTCGGCGACCCCTGGAAGGAGCAGCGCTACTCCTATCAGGAGGGGCCCGGGGAGGGTCCCGAGCTCTGACTCGCTGTCCTGACGCAAGGGCGCGATACCGGCGGGGGTATTTCAGTCGCGGGTCGGCGGCTTCATTCCGGTAACGGGGGCGATTCTCCGTGGCCGTAGCGCTACTCTGGGTCCCCTGCCAGGGCGGGTGCCGCCGGGCTGATGCGGAACCGAGGGGCTCTCCCGGTTCCGCTTGCGGGGCGGTCGGGGGAAACGGTCGGGGGACGACGGTGGGTCTGTTCGGAGAGCGGCATACCTTCATGGAGGGTCTCGGTCCGGCGGACCGCGAGGCCCTGACGGGCTTAGGCACCCGGCACGACTACCCGCCGCACGAGACGGTGCTCGCCGAGGGCGACCGCACCACGTTCGCGGTGGTCCTGCTGCGCGGCTGGTGCACGGTGTGGACACCGACCGAACGCGGCAGCCGGCTGATACTGGCGCTCCGCAGAGCCGGCGAGGTCGTCGGCGACATGGCGGCGCTCGACGGCCGCCCGCGCAGTGCCTCGGTCAGCGCGCTCGGCCCGGTGACCGGACTGGCCGTGGCCGGTGAACGCTTCCGCTGGTTCCTGGCCTCCCGGCCGCACGCGAACGCGCTGATGATGAGCCAGCTCACCGAGCGCCTGCGCAGCGCCGACCACGAGCGCCGGGCACTGGCCTCCATGACCGTGCTGCAACGGCTCGCGCAGCGCCTGGTCGAACTCGCCGACCGTACCGGCCGAGTGGAGAACGAGGTCGTGACCCTCCGGCTCCCCCTGGCCCAGCACGAGCTGGCCGCGTCCGTGGGATCCACCCGTGAGGCCGTGGCCAAGGCCCTGCGCCTGCTGCGCGAACAGGGCCTGGTGCGGACCGGCCCCGGCACGCTCGCCGTGGCCGACCTGGCGCCGCTCCGCCTGCTCGCCGCCGGGCACCACCACGGCACCGACACCTAGAAGCACCGGAGTCCCGCGCTGTGTAAACGGCTACAGCGGTGACGCGTCGACTCCGCGAGCATTCGGGGAGCCCGCGTCCGGCGGGACGGCAGGGAGGAGAAAGCCATGGAGCAGGAAGCCGCGTACGGCTTCGTCATCAATGTGGACGCGCAGGGCTCCGGCCTGCTGTCCGACACCGAGAAACCGGAGATGCGCAGCAGACTCTACGAGGTCACGGGCGCCGCCTTCGAACAGGCGGACATCCGAGCACCCCGCCTCTACCAGGAGGACCGCGGCGACGGCATCCTCACCGTGCTCGCGCCCGACGTACCGCCGCGCCGGGTGGTGGGGGAGTGGCTGGAGTACCTCCACCAGAACCTGCGGGAGATCAACCGCGGACGTCAGACCCCGCTGCGGCTGCGCGCGGGACTGCACATCGGTCCGGTCACGGCCGACGCCCACGGCCGCTCCGGCCGTGCCGTCGACCTGGCCTGTCGGCTGGGCGACTGCGACACCGCGAAGGCGATCCTCGCGGCCGCGTCCGCCGCCCCCTTGGTGGTGGTCGCCTCCGACCGGCTGTTCGAGGACGTCATCCGGTCCGGTGGCCGCTGGGTGGACCCCGAGCACTACCGCCGTCACGACGTCGACCTCAAGGAGGGCCGCCGTGCCGCCTGGTTCATGGTTCCGGGCCTGCCCCGACCGCCCGAACCGGCGTCGCCGCAGGCGGGCAGCGGGTCCCGGCCGGAACCGGAGAGCACCGGCGCCGGCGTGGTCCAGTACAACCACCACCACGGCAGCGGCGAGTTCATCGTCGGCGGTCACATCGACACCATCAACATCGGCCGGTCCGGCGGCGACCGGTGAACGCGCAGAACCCGGCGCCCCCGGGACCGCAGCCGGCCGGCCCCAAGCCGCAGGCCCAGGCCGAGCCCCAGGCCGAGTCGGCCGCCCAGGGGCCGGAACCGGCCCAGCCGGACGTCATCGGCGGTCCCGCCGCCGACCCGCTCGGCGGAGAGACGCTGCCCGGAGCCGCGGCCGCCGCCTCCCGTGTCTACCGCTCCACCCTGTCCTCGCACGGATCCGGCCCCGTCATCAGCTCCGGGTCCGTCGCGGCCATCAACATCTACGGCGAGCGGTCGGGGGAGCGCCTGCTCGCCGGACCGCTCCCCGACGACGAACTGCGCAGACTGCGCCGGGTCTTCCAGGAACCGGCGGAGTACGGCGCGTACCGGGACCGGTTACGGGCCGGGCGGCTCCTGGTGCTGTTCGGACAGCCCGGCACCGGCCGCGCCTACACCGCCCTGTCCCTGCTGGACGACCTGACCCGCGGTCAGGTCTCCCGGCTCGACCCGCGCACCGATCTGGACACGCTGGACGACACCCAGATCGGCGAGGGCCACGGCTACGCGCTGGAACCCGCCGTCGCCGGACTGCCCGACGAGACCGGCCTCGACCGGCTCTGCGAACTGCTCGGCAAGAAGCAGGCGTACGCGGTCCTGCTGGCCGCCCCCGAACCGGGTGACGTGCTCGCCCGGGCCGGCCGCTACCACCGCGCCCACATCCCGGCGCCCGCCGACGCCGTACTGGACAAACACCTTGCCGCCGAACTCGACGGCGCGCCCGAGGAGTCCCACGACCGCGTCCGCGCGATGGCACTGGACCCCGCGGTGGAGGAGGCGAGGGGCCTCGACGAACTGCTGCCCGCCGAGGCGGCCCGGTTCGCGAAGCTGCTCGCCCGGCACGCCCAGGACGAGCTGTCGTACGACCAACTCCTCGCCGAATGCCGCAAGTTCGCCGAGGACCAGGCCGCCGAGTGGTTCGCCGGGGGCGTCCGCTCCGAGACCCCGGAGCGGCTGCGGGACGCCGCCTACCGCATCGCCCTCGCCGTGCTCGACGGTGCCTCGCTGAGCGCTGTGGCCGAGGCCGCCGAGGTGCTGGCCTGGGAACTCGCCGTGACCGTCGATCCGGAGGCCACCCCGGGCCGTCCGCTGTTCAGCGACGGGGTCGACGCCCGGCTGGTCTCCGCCCGCGCGACGGCCGAACTCGGCGTCGAGCAGATCGGCGACGAGGACGTGCCGGTGCGCACGGTGCGGTTCCGGGGCGAGGCCCTCGCGCCGGCCGTCCTCGGCCACCTGTGGCAGCACCGGCACAACGTACGCGGGCCCGTGCTGCGCTGGCTGGCCGGACTGTGCGAGGACCCCCGACCCGAGGTCTGGGTGCGCGCCGCCGTGGCGGCCGGCCAGTTGTGCCGGCTGGACTGCGTGCACACGGTGCACGAACTCGTCCAGCCCATGGGCCAGGCCGACCAGGCCCGCCGCCGGCTCTTCGCCGCCACCGTGCTCGACGTGGCCCTCGCCTCCCCGGAGGTCGGCACCGCGATCCGGGCCCTGGTCGGCCACTGGGCACGGCAGGGCGACGAGCGGCTGCGCTGGACGGCGGGCGCCGTGCTCGGCCGGGGCCGCGGGACCGCCACGGTCCGCGAGGCGCTGGACCTGCTCGGCGCGATCGGCGTCTGGGACGAGGGGAAACTGCGGGCCGACGCGGCCGTCCAGGTGGCCCACCTGGCCGGTGTCCACGCCGACGCGCTCACCTGCCGCCGGATCCGCGCCTGGCTGTCCGACGAGCGACGGCACCAGCAGGACCTCGGCCTGCAGACCACGGTCCTGCTCGCCGCCGTCACCGTGGTCGACCTGTGGAACCAGCACCCCGACCTGGAGGGCTACGGGGACTGGCCGCTGATGCTGGCCCTCGCCACCGCCCGGCCCGCCCTGGCCCCGGAACTCGCCGGACTGCTGTGGACGGCGCTGCAGACCGGGCGGTCCTACGACGCGGCCATCGAGGCCCTGGCCGACTGGGTGCGGGGATCGGCCGACCAGCCGTGGGCCGACGCGCTGGAGCGGTTCCTGCCGCTGCTCGTGCACAGCCACGACGACCGGCACCGGCTGCTGTCACTGATCAAGGAACTGTCCGAAGACCCCGACCAACCACTGAACGAACAGCAGGTCCGCCGTCTGTGGGGGGCGGTCCAGGGAGCGAGTACGCCATGACGCACAACCAGTGGGGCCGGCCGTGGCCGCCCCAGGACGAGGAGTTCGTCCTCCCGCACGACCTCAGAGGGCCCTTCATCCGGGAGTTCGCCCCGCAGGCGGCCTACCGGCACCGCAACAGCCAGGTGGCCTCGGTGCTCTACTACAAGAACGGCGGGCACAGCATCATCACCGTCCGGGGCGCCGAGCACAACAACAAGCCGATGATGGGCAAGCCCACCTCGGTGTGCTGGATCGCCCGCGGACAGCACCAGGCCTCCTTCCAGCTGGAACTGCCCACCTACGGCGACCGGTCCAGGTTCAAGGCCGGTGCCGACGTCAACTGGGAGGTCAGCGACTTCTACCTGGCCGCCGAGAAGCGGGTCGTCGACGTGGAGCGGATGCTCCGCCCGCCGCTGGAGGCCCGGCTGCGCGGCGTCAGCCGCCGCTACGGCCTGGACTCGGCGCAGCAGGTCGACGAGGCGATCCAGGACGAGCTGGCCAGCGGCCGGTGGAGCGGCTTCGGCGCCGACCTCGGCCTGGCCACCCAGGTCTTCATCCGGATCGATCTGGGCCAGGCGGCCGCCGACCACCAGGCGCAGATGGTCGCGGTGGAGAAGGGCAGCAAGGTCCAGGAGGCCATCGACTCCGCCAACAAGGCGCGCGTCGCGGCGAACATCGACGACGCGCAGAAGCTGATCGCGGCGGGCGAGACCTTCCAGTACGCCACGATGCTGGCGCAGGACCCGGGCCGGGCGAACGAGATCCTGGGCGAACTCCAGCGCCAGGCCCGCGAACAGCGCCACGGTGCCCTGGACTACCTGACCAACCTGATCAACCAGGGCGTGGTCCAGCGCCACCAGATCGACGACCAGGTGCAGGCTCTCATCGAGTACAGCCGTTCGGTCTCCACCACGGTCTTTCCGAACGGGCTGCCGCAGGCTCCGACCTCGTTGCCGATACCGCCGATGCCGGCCGTTCCGCCGGGGCCCGCGGACGACGCTCCGGCCATCCCGCCCGCGCCGCCGAACGACACGGTCCCGGGGCAGGGCCAGGGTGTGCAGGACGCCCCGAGTCCGGGAGCGCGTGAGTGAGTCCGACGACCGCGAGCGAAACGGACGCCGCCGCGCAGTACGTTGCCGAGCGGCTGCTGCTGACCGTCCGCGAGGACCTGGGCAGGGCGGACGTGAAGGCGTCCGTCCTGCTGTCCGGAGCCGTGGCGGTGCCCGCGCTGATCATCGGCAAGGGGGCGCCGACCGACGTCTCCGGCGTGGCCGCGGTGTTCCTCGCGGCCGGCGGAGCGCTGTGGGCGGCCGGCACGCTGCTGCTGCTCGCGGTGATCGTGCCCCGTACCGGCACGGTCCGTGCGATGGCGGGCCCGACCTTCTACGCCGACGGGCTGGGCAGCCCGGATCTCGAGGCGCTGGGCCGCGCAGCCGCTGAGGCGGGCGCCGACCGGGTGCGCTGGCTGCTGACCCAGTTCCAGGACGTCAGCGTCATCCTCGCGGCGAAGTACCGCTGGCTGCGGTGGTCGATGACGCTGCTCGGCGCGGGACTGGCGCTGGCCGCCGCACCGTTGGCGGCGGGCTGAGACAGGGACGTGGCGGACGGCGGCCGATCGCTCGCCGTCAGCCGTCCCGCAGCTTCTTGAGCCGCTCCACGTCCGCCGCGTGCCCCTCCTTGCCGCCGGGCGTCTCGATGATCAGCGGTACGCCCGCGGTCGCGGGGTGGGTCATCAGCGCCCGGAACGGGTCCTCGCCGATGTGACCGGCGCCGATGTTCTCGTGCCGGTCCTTGTGGGCGCCGACCACGTCCTTGGAGTCGTTGGCGTGGATCAGCTTCAGCCGGCCCTCGCCGACCGTGTCCACCAGCAGGTCCAGCGTCTGGTGCATGCCGGCCGGCCCGGTCAGGTCGTGCCCGGCCGCGAAGATGTGGCAGGTGTCCAGGCACACGCCCAGCTTCGGATGGGCGTCCAGCGCCTCGAAGTACGGCCCGAAGTCCCAGGTCCGCGAGCACAGTGAGGCGCCCTGCCCGGCGGTCGACTCCAGGAGCAGGAACGGGTCGTCGTCGTGGGTGAGCTCGTCGAGCAGCGGCAGCAGATACTCCCGCACCTGCTTCAGCGCCACCGACCGGTCCCGCCCGCCCGTCGCGCTGCCGGTGTGCACGACCACGCCCAGCGCCCCGATGTCCCGCCCGCGCCGCAGCGAATGCCGCAGCGAATCGACCGACTTCTCCGCGGTCGCCTCGGTGTGCGAACCGAAGTTGATCAGGTACGGGGCATGCACGTACGCCGGGATCGACTCGGCCGCGCACACCTGGCGGAACTCCTCGTCCTGCCGCGGATTTCCGGCGGGGGTGGCCCAGCCGCGCGGGTTGGCGACGAAGACCTGAACGGTCTCGGCCTTCAGGTCATGGGCGTAGGACAGGCCCACGGAGCGCAGACCGCCGGCCACGGGGACGTGGCCGCCGACGGGGTTGCGCATCGTGCCGGAGGTGGTGCCGGGCTGTTGACTCTTCACCTTTCCAGGGTGTCATGCGGCCCGGCCCCTTCCGTCAGCGGATCGTGATGGTGATGGTCGATCCCTTGGGGGCCGTCTCCCCGCCCTGCACGGACTGGCTCTTCACGGTGTCGCCGAAGAGCCCGAGCAGTCCGCGGTCCTCGTCGACCTGGAAGCCGGCTCCCTCAAGAGTCGCCTTGGCGTCGTCGACGCTGTCACCGACCACGTCCGGGACCTCGACCATCTCGGGGCCCTTGGACAGCGTCAGCGTCACGGTGTCGCCCTCGGCGGCGGTGCTGCCGTTCTGCGGGGTCTGCCGGGCGACCTGGCCCTTGTCGTACTCGGAGGAGTTGACCTCCTGGGAGGCGATCTTCACCTTCAGGCCTGCCTCCTCCAGCTCCGCCTGAGCGTCCTCCAGAGTCGCGCCGGTGACGTCCGGGACGTCGATCGGGCTGCCCTTGCTGACGGTGAGCGCGATCGCCGAGCCCGCGCGCCGCTCGGTGCCCTTCTCCGGGTCCGTGGAGATCACGAAGCCCCTGCGGACATCCTCGCTGAACGCCCGGGTGACCATGCCCGGCTCCAGCCCGCCGTCCTTCAGCAGGGACCTCGCCTTGTCCAGCCGGTAGCCCTCCACGTCGGGCACCCGGACCGTCTCCGGGCCGTCGGAGATGGTGAGGGCCACCGAGTCGTTGTCCCGGATCCGGGTGCCCTGCTTCGGGTCGGAGCTGATGACAGTGCCGCGCTTCACGGTGTCGCTGTAGGCGTGCTCGACCTTGCCGACCTCGAGGCCGGACTGCTCCAGCCGGTCCCGGGCCTGTGCCTCGGTCTTCGCCAGCAGCGGCGGGACCTGCGTGAACTGGCCGGAGTTGATGTACCAGACGCCCGCCCCGAGGCCGAGCGCGAGCAGCACGGCGGCCACGATCGTGACGAGCCGGCGACGGGACCGGTCGGTACGGCGGCGCGGGGGAAGGGGCGGCGGGCTCTCCAGCCGGCTCGTGCGGTGGAAGACGGCCCCTTCCGCTTCCTCGTCCTCGTTCACCGGCAGCGGGCGCGGCACAGTCAGCGAGCGCGGGATCACGCTCGTGAGATCGGCACCGATGTCACGCTGCTCGTGGTCCGAGGAGAGCGCCTGCGGCGGCACCGCGTCCAGCTGGTCCACGCTGAGCGCGGCACGCGCCTCGCGCGCCTGGGCGAGCAGCGCGACCGCGTCGTACGGGCGGATCGCAGGGGTGCGGGCGGTCGCCGAGGCGACCAGCTCGTCGAGCTCGTACGCCATGCCGGGCACGACGGCCGAGGGCGGCGGGACGTCCTCGTGCAGGTGTTTGTACAGCACCACGGCGGGGGAGTCCCCGTCGTGCGGCCTCTCGCCGGTGAGCATCTCGTAGAGGACGACACCGCACGCGTACACGTCGACGCGGGGGTCGGCGGCGCCCGGCTGCTCGATCTGCTCGGGCGCGAGGTACGAGACGGTGCCGAGGACCGCCCCCGTGGTGCTGGTGACGGTGTCCACGGAGCGTACGAGCCCGAAGTCGGCGACCTTGACCCGGCCGTCGTCCCCTATCAGCACGTTCTCCGGCTTCATGTCCCGGTGCACGAACCCGGCGCGGTGCGCGGCGCCGAGCGCGGCGAGCACCGGCTCCAGGATGTCCAGGGCGGCACGCGGCTGCAGGGCCCCGCGGTCGCGCAGGACGTCGCGCAGGGTGCAGCCGGCGACGTACTCCATGGCGAGGTAGACGTACGACCCGTCGGTGCCCTGGTCGAAGACCTGCACGACGTTCGGGTGGGCCAGCCGGGCGACCGACTTCGCCTCCCGGATGAACCGCTCGACGAAGGTCCCGTCGGCCGCGAGCGCCGGGTGCATCACCTTGAGCGCGAGCACGCGGTCCAGGCGGGTGTCCACGGCCCGGTAGACCGTGGCCATCCCGCCGACGGCGATCCGCGCGTCCACGCGGTATCGCCTGTCGAGCACCTGCCCGACCAACGGGTCCTGAAGGGTCGTATCCACGCAGGTGAGTGTACGAGCCGCGACTGACACGGCCGCCGGTTCGCTCCGGATCGGGGCGGGACTGAAGCGGAGCTGTGACGGAGGTCGCACCGGCTGTCCGCTTCAGTCGAACGTACGTTCAGAATGCCGGCCGTTCGGGATCCAGCCTGGCCAGCCCCTCTGCCGGGGACGACGCCTGGGCGAAGTGCCTGCGCGGGATCCGCCCCGCCCGGTACGCCAGTCGCCCCGCCTCCACCGCGTGCTTCATGGCCTCGGCCATCAGCTGAGGCTCCTGCGCCCGCGTCACCGCCGAGGCGAGCATCACACCCGCACACCCCAGCTCCATCGCCAAGGCCGCGTCCGACGCCGTACCGGCTCCCGCGTCCAGAATCACCGGCACGCGCGCGTGCTCCACGATCAGCTGGAAGTTGTGCGGGTTGCGAATGCCCAGTCCCGACCCGATCGGCGACCCGAGCGGCATGATGGCCGCGCACCCGACGTCCTCCAGCTTCCGCGCCAGCACCGGATCGTCGTTCGTGTACGGCAGCACCGTGAACCCGTCGTCCACCAGCGTCTCCGCCGCGTCCAGCAGCTCGATCGGATCCGGCAGCAGGGTCCGCTCGTCGGCGATGACCTCGAGCTTGACCAGGTCGGTCCCGAGCGCCTCGCGCGCGAGGCGGGCGGTGAGGACCGCCTCGCCGGCCGTGAAACAGCCCGCGGTGTTCGGCAGCACCCGGATCCCGAGCTTCTCCAGCACCGAGAGCACCGAGCCGTGCACGTCCGGATCGACGCGCCGCATCGCGACCGTCGTCAGCTCCGTGCCGGAGGTGACCAGCGCCCGCTCCAGCACCTCCAGGCTGGGTGCCCCGCCGGTGCCCATGATCAGGCGGGAGGTGAAGGACGTGTCTGCGATGACAAAGGGATCGTCGGCCATGGGTCAGCCTCCTTGGACGGCGGTGAGGACTTCGACGCGGTCTCCCTCGGAGAGCGACGTGGCGGACCACTGCGCGCGCGGGACGACGGTTTCGTTGAGGGCGGCGGCGACTCCGGAGGGCGCCGCGGTGAGGGACCGTACGAGCGTGTCGAGGGCGGTGCCGGGAGCGACGTCCTGCCACTCGCCGTTGACCTGGATCTTCATGCGGGCTGCTCCGTGCGGACGGTGCTGAAGCGCTTGGGTGTGAACGGGCGGGCCACGTCCGGGAGTTCGCCGGTGGTCAGGGCGTGCGCCATGGAGTCGCCGGTGACCGGCGTGAGCAGCACGCCGTTGCGGTAGTGCCCGGTGGCCAGCAGTAGCCCGTCCAGGCCGCTCGGGCCGAGCAGCGGCGCGTTGTCGGGGGAGCCCGGCCGCAGACCGGCGCGCGTCTCCGTCAGCGGCAGCTCCGTGATCCCGGGCACCAGCTCGTGCGCGTCGCGCAGCAGCTCGTACACCCCGCCCGCGGTCACCGTCGTGTCCCAGCCCAGTTCCTCGCTGGTCGCGCCGACGACCAGTTCGCCGTTCTCGCGCGGCACCAGGTAGACCTGGCTGCCGCGCACCACGGCCCGCACGGTCCGGCTCAGGAAGGGCGCGTACCGCTCCGGCACGGTCAGCCGCAGCACCTGCCCCTTCACGGGCCGTACGGGCGGCAGCAAGTCGTCCGGGACGCCCGCGAGCCGCCCGCTGAGGCTGCCCGCGGCCAGCACCACCTGCCCGGCGCCCAGGACGACGCCCTCGCGCGTGACGACACCGGCCGCCCGCTCCCGTACGACCGACAGCCGCTCCGCCCAGGTGCGGTGGAAGGCGACCCCGGCCCGCTCGCACGCGGCCACCAGCGCCGCCGCGAGCCGCCGCGGGTCGATCTGGTGGTCCCCGTCGACCCGCAGACCGCCGCGCACGCCCGGCGCCAGCATGGGCTCCAGGCGCCGGCACTCCCGCCCGGACAGCCACTCGGAGTCCAGGCCCGACTGCCGCTGCAGCGCGTGCAGTTCCCGCAGATGGGCGCGGTCGTCGGCGTCCAGCGCGACGGCGAGCGTGCCGCACCTGCGGTAGCCGAGGTCGTGCCCGGTGAGGTCGGTGAGTTCGGCCGCGAAGTCCGGATAGCGGCGGGCCGACTCCAGGTTCAGGCCGAGCAGGGTCTGCTCGCCGTAGTGCAGTTCCGTGACGGCGGCCAGCATTCCGGCGGCGACCTGGGCGGCCCCGCCACCCGGTTCGGGGTCCACGACGGCCACATCGAACCCGCGCTGCGCGGCCCGCCAGGCCGTGACCAGGCCGATGATCCCGCCCCCGGCGATCAGGACGTCCGAGGTGTGTGAGGTGTCTGACGTACGCGACATGGGCGTCCAGCCCCTCCCTTCGCCGGCATGACCCGGATCAGGTTCGTACGGTCGGAGGCCGCCAGCCTCCCTCTCAGCCCGGTGCGTCCGGGCTCCCGCGTGTGCTTTCGTTGGCCACCCTAGCCAATGCCGTATGTCTCAGTAAGGGAGCCTCCTCCTGTGGCCCGTTCGCTCGACGGCCTCGTCCTCGCCCCCGTCGCCGACCAGGCCCCAGGTCAGGTGGGTACCCGCACCCGGTTCGCGTACCACGAGAAGGACGGCGAGATCTGGGCCGAGTACGCGGGCGGGGACGTCGTACGCGGGCACCTGGTGGGGACCCGGGAGGGCGACCGCCTGGACTTCCGGTACGTACAGCTCAAGGAGGACGGGACGACGTCCTCGGGGCACTGTGTGTCCACGGCCGTCGAGCTGCCCGACGGCCGGGTGCGGCTGGAGGAGACCTGGGAGTGGGAGTCGCAGCCGGGCAGCGGGACGAGCGTTGTGGAGCAGGTCACCGAGCACGCCCCCTGACTGACGATTTGTCAGTTGTCTATGGTGATCAGGTGAGCGAGCAGACGCAGGAACGGGGCACCTCCACGCCACGGCGTGTTGTCGTCGTCGGGGCAGGCATGGCCGGGGTGCAGACCGCGGTCGCCCTGCGGGAACAGGGCTTCACCGGCAGCGTGACGCTGATCGGCGCGGAGCCCCATCAGCCGTACGACCGGCCCCCGCTGTCGAAGGCCGTGCTGCTCGGCACGGCCGAGGGCTCCGCCTTCGACGTGGACTTCGAGGCACTCGGCATCGAACTGCGGCTCGGGCGCGAGGTCCTGGGTGTCCACCCCGCCGAGCACGAGCTGGACACCGCCGAGGGGCCGGTGCCGTACGACGTCCTGGTCCTCGCCACCGGCGCCGAACCGATCCGGCTGCCGGGCGCGGAGGGCGTGCCCGGCGTGCATCTGCTGCGCACCCTGGACGACGCCGAGCGGCTGCGCCCGGTGCTCGCCCGGCAGCACGACATCGTGGTCGTCGGCGCGGGCTGGATCGGCGCCGAGTTCGCCACGGCGGCCCGCGAGGCGGGCTGCGCGGTGACGGTCGTGGAGGCGGCCGACCGGCCGCTCGCGGGCGCGCTGCCCGCCGAGGTGGCCGCGCCCATGGCCGCCTGGTACGCCGACGCCGGGGCCACTTTGCGCACCCACGCGCGCGTGCGGAGCGTCGAGCCCGGCGCGGTGCTGCTCGACGACGGCTCCCGGCTGCCCGCGGACGCCGTGGTCGTCGGCATCGGCGCCCGCCCCGCCACGGCCTGGCTCGCCGGCTCCGGCATCGAGCTCGGCAGCCACGGCGAGGTCGTCGCCGACGACCGGCTGCGCACCTCGGCGCCGGACGTCTACGCGGTCGGCGACTGCGCCTCCTTCCCTTCGGGAAGGTATGGCGAGCGCCTGCTGGTCCACCACTGGGACAACGCCCTCCAGGGCCCGCGCACGGTGGCCGCGAACATCCTCGGCGGGGCCACCGGCGAGCCCCCGGCCGTCTACGACCCGGTCCCGTACTTCTGGTCCGAGCAGTTCGGGCGCTTCGTCCAGTACGCCGGCCACCACGCGTCCGCCGACACCACCCTGTGGCGCGGCGACCCGACCGGCCCGTCCTGGACGGTCTGCTGGCTGCGGGAGGGCCGCCTGGTCGCCCTGCTGGCCGTGGGCCGCCCCCGGGACCTGGCGCAGGGACGGCGGCTGATCGAGGCGGGGACGCCCATGGACCCCACGCTGCTGGCCGACCCGGCGCGGCCCTTGAAGGCGGCCATGGCGTAGTGCGAAACCCCAGGTCGGGCGCTCCTGGCTTCCGACTGTCAGTGCGGGATGGCAGGCTTGTCCCGTGACCGAGATTGACGCAAAGATCGATGCTCTCGTCCCCGCCTGGCTCACCCTCCCCGACATCGCGGAAATGCTCGATGTCGAGGTGACGCGTGTGCGGCAGCTGGTCAAGGACGGCCAGCTCATCGCCGTACGCCGTGGTGAGAACCGCGCGCTGCACGTCCCCGCCGCCTTCATCGACGGGACCGAGCAGAAGGTCGTCAAGGGCCTCACCGGCACTTTGACGCTCCTGCGGGACGACGGCTTCACCGACGAAGAGATGCTCGAGTGGCTCTTCACCCCCGACCCGAGCCTGCCCGGCACCCCCGCGCAGGCACTGAGTGAGAATCGCGGCACGGAGGTGAAGCGCCGGGCCCAGGCGCTCGCCGTCTGATCTGAGCACGCTGATCTGAACATCGCCCGACGTACGGGCCGTGGTCCGCAAGCCGCGGTCACGGTTCACTGCGGCCCGCAGCGGCCGACCGCACCGGCCTGCCACGGCCCGTACGTCATCGACCTCGGGGGACCCACGCATGCCCGACACCACCGCCCGCGCCCAGCTCGCCGACGCCAGGGTCTACCTCTGCACGGACGCCCGCAGGCGGCAGGGTGACCTCGCCGAGTTCCTGGACGCCGTCCTGGCCGGCGGGGTCGACATCGTGCAGCTGCGGGACAAGGGCATGGAGGCGGCTCAGGAGCTGGAACACCTGAAGGTGTTCGCCGAGGCCTGCGCCCGGCACGGCAGGCTCCTCGCGGTCAACGACCGAGCCGACGTCGCTCACGCCGCCGGTGCCGCCGTCCTGCATCTGGGACAGGGCGACCTCCCGGTCCACGCCGCCCGCGCGATCCTGGGCGAGGACGTGCTCATGGGCCGCTCCACGCACGAGGAGTCCGAGGCCGCCGCGGCCGCCGACCAGGAGGGCGTGGACTACTTCTGCACCGGCCCGTGCTGGCCGACCCCCACCAAGCCCGGCCGCCACGCCCCCGGCCTCGACCTGGTCCGGTACACCGCGTCCCTCGGCACCGACCGCCCCTGGTTCGCCATCGGCGGCATCGACCTCGGCAACCTCGACGAGGTGCTGGAGGCGGGTGCCCGCAGGGTCGTGGTCGTGCGTGCCATCACGGAGGCGGACGACCCGGGCGCGGCGGCGGCGGAGTTCGCCAAGCGGCTGCGGCAGGCGTGACTCCGGTCACGGCTTTAGTGTCCGAAAGGTGGACAACAAATAGACAAATCGGGCAAATTCCCGGGTTCTGGTTGGGGGACCGCCTCGCCCTGACTAACCTGCGGGTATGGCCCTCGGCACCGCATCCACCAGGACGGACCACGCCCGCACCGTGCGTGACATGCTCGCGACCGGCAAAACGACGTACTCCTTCGAGTTCTACGCCCCGAAGACCCCGAAGGGCGAGCGGAACCTGTGGAACGCGCTGCGCCGGGTCGAGGCCGTGGCGCCCGACTTCGTCTCCGTGACCTACGGCGCGGGCGGTTCCACCCGCGCGGGCACGGTCAAGGCGACCGAGGCGATCGCCTCCAACACGACGCTCACCCCGATCGCCCACCTCACCGCGGTCGACCACTCGGTGGCCGACCTGCGCAACATCATCGGGCAGTACGCCGACGCCGGAATCCGCAACATGCTGGCCCTGCGCGGCGACCCGCCCGGCGACCCCATGGGCGACTGGGTGCCGCACCCCCGGGGCCTCACCTACGCCGCCGAACTGGTCGAACTCATCAAGGCGTCCGGCGATTTCTGTGTGGGCGTCGCGGCCTTCCCCGCGATGCACCCGCGCTCCTGCGACTGGGACAGCGACGTCCGCCACTTCGTCGACAAGTGCCGCGCGGGCGCGGACTACGCGATCACGCAGATGTTCTTCCACCCGGAGGACTATCTGCGGCTGCGCGACAAGGTCGCGGCCGCCGGCTGTGAGACCCCGATCATTCCCGAGGTCATGCCGATCGCGAGTGTGAAGAGCCTGGACCGGGTGCCGTCCCTCACCAACGCGGCCTTCCCGCCCGCTTTGAAAGAGCGAATCCTCACAGCACAAGACGATCCGGCCGCTGTACGCTCCATTGGCATCGAGTACGCCACGGAGTTCTGCGCCCGGCTGTTGGCCGAGGGAGTGCCCGGACTGCACTTCATCACGCTCAACAACTCCACGGCGACGCTGGAAATCTACGAGAACCTGGGCCTGCACCACCCACCGCAGGCCTAGACCGGTCGCACCGACATACGACACACTGCGTAGCGGCCACTGGGAGAGGGGCGTACATGGGCTGGACGGTCCTCTACATCGCGTTCGGCATCGTCGCGCTGTGGCTGCTCGGCGAGGTGCTGCTGCAGTACAAGGCGCGCCTGCGCTGGCGGTTGCTGGCCTTCGGCGGCTTCCTCGGCGTCGTGCTCGGCGTCCTGATCCCCTCCGTGATCGTCATCGGCCTGGGTGCCGCCGCCTTCGCGGTCGGCCAGACCTACGTCACACTCTCCTTCCGCAGCGGCTTCGCGTCCGGCTGGGCGGTCAGCCGCCCGGGTGCCGACGGCACCAAGCGGCGCCGCGGCAAGGCCGACCGCCAGGACCCGACCCTGGAGGTCACCGACCTCGCAGCGGCCGACGCCGGCTTCGGCGGCGACGCCGAGTACGGCCAGAGCACCGGCGCCTACGGCCACGACGACTACGACCGCGACGACGTGTTCACGCCCGCGCACCCCGTCGACCCCCCGGCCGCCGAGAGCACCGCGGTGTACGAGCCGCAGCCCCTGCCCGACGACACCGGTTCCTACGGCATATACGGCAACTCCGGGTACGCGGCGGCCGCCGACTCCTCGTACGCCGGCGCGGACCAGCCCCAGGACCAGTACGCGGCAGCCGCCCAGGGCGCCGACCAGACCTACGGGTACGACGGCTACTACCAGCAGCAGTACGGCTACGACACGTCCGGACAGCAGCAGTACGCCGCCTACTCCGACCCCTACATCGGCACCCAGACCTACGGCGGCGGCTCGTACGACGCCTCCTACGGCGGTCAGCAGCAGTACGACCAGCAGGGCTACGGGCAGGACCAGTACGGCAACGCCACCTACGGCGGGGAGACGCCGGCCGGCGGGGTGTGGGTGCCGCAGCAGCGCAGCACCGACGACCCCTACGGTGGCGAACTCCCGCCGGAGCAGCCGTACCCCTACCAGGACAACGGCCAGGGGCAGGGCAACGGCTACGACGAGCAGTACCGGTTCTGAACCGTCCCTCGGCCCGGATGCCGGCGGCCCGGATCCCGGGCGTTCACTGAGAACCCCGGAATTCCGGCCCCTCCACGACCAGTCCGGCGACCAGCGCGCCCGACATACCGGCGTGCGGGAGACCGCCGCCCGGGTGCGCCCAGCCGCCGACGGCGAACAGGCCCGGTATCGCCGTGTTGTTGGACGGGTGCAGCAGGGTCCCCGCGGCCGAGGCCAGGGAGGGTGCGGGCACGCCACCGCCCTCGGCGCCCGTCTCCTCACGGGTGTGCAGGGGCGTACGCACCTCCTGCCACAGCGTCCGCTCGCGCAGCCCCGGGACCGCCCGCTCCGCGGCGGCGACCATCCGGTCGGCGAAGGCGTCGGCAGCGCCGACGGCCGTCCAGTCGTAGTGCGTCTGTGACGGCACTGTCGACGTGAGCACCACGGCCTCGTGTCCGTCGTCGGGGCGCAGGGCCGGATCGTCCGGCCGGTCGATGCGCACGGTCGGCTGCTCGGGCGGCACGCCGTGCGCGAAGAACCCCAGTTCGCTCTCCGAGTCCGGGCTGTGCACGACGGTGCGGTGGGCGGCGTCCGCCGCCCGGGCGCCGCGCAGCGCCAGGCAGACGACGACCCGGCCGGCGGCCATGCCCTCGGGACCGGGCTCGACCGCCTTGGCGTCGTACAGCGCACGGCCCCGCACCAGGTCACGCAGCCGCCAGGGCCCGGTGCCGACCACCGTGTCCGCCTCCGCGACCCCGCCGTCCGCGAACTCCACGCCCGACGCCCGGCCGTCCTTCTCCAGCACCCCGGTGACCTCGGCGCCGAAGACGAACTCGACCTTCCTGGCCAGGCACCGCTCGTACACCGCGCGCGCCAACTCCCGCATCCCGCCGCGCACATACCAGGTGCCGAAGGCGTGCTCCATGTACGGCAGCACGGACGCGCTCGCGGGTGCGTCGCCCGGGTCCAGGCCGTACGTGAGGGCGTAGTTGTCCAGCAGGGCGGCGAGCCGGGGGTCGCGCAGCTCCCAGGCGCCGATCTCGGCGAGGGTGCCGGCCCGGCGGGTGCGCAGCAGACGCTTGTGGGGGACCGCCGGATAGGGCTCGCGCCCGGCCAGCACCGACCAGTTGGGCCACAGGGGCTCCTCCAGGAGGGGCCTGCGTGTCCGGTCCCAGGCCTCCCGGGCCCGGACCAGGAAGTCGCCCCAGCGCTGCCCCGCGCCCGACCCGAGCGCCTCGTCCAGAGCCGCGACGGCGCCCGCGCGCGAGGCGTTCGGCAGCGACACCTGGGTGCCGTCCGCGAAGAGGTGGTGCGAGGACGGGTCGACCTGGACCAGCTCGACGCAGGACTCCAGCGGCTCCTTGCCGGTCTTGACGAACAGGTCGCGGTAGACCGCGGGCAGGGACAGGAGCCCCGGGCCCGTGTCGAAGGAGAAGCCGTCCCGCTCGAAGCGGCGCACCGCTCCGCCGTACGTCTCCGTACGCTCGTACACCGCCACCCGGTGGCCCGCGACGGCCAGCCGGGCAGCGGCCGCCATCGCGCCCATCCCGGCGCCGATCACCGCAATCCGTGCCATGCCTGCGACTTTATCGGCCGCCACTGACAACCCGGCCACGGCCACCGGCTGTCGGTCCGGAACCGCGATCGTGACCAGTCGGCGACCCGGCGTCCTTGGGGCTGAGTGCGCAGTGCTGAGTATCCGTACCTAGCCGGTTAGTTGAGTACGCGTGCGGATGGGCCGCGACCTGCATCAACGAGAGAGTGGGGGCACGGAGAAGGGGCAAGGCTCCGGCACCGGCGACACGGGGCGCCGGAACGGAGCCGCCCCCGATCCGCTCCTTCCGCCGGCCGATGCCGGCGGGAGCGAGGCACGGGGGGACCCGGGGGACGACCGTACGGGGGCCCGACGGGGGAATCGGGGGAGTACGGGGGAAACGGGGGAGCAGGAGGCGCCGGTTCGAGGTGGCCCGCGGGGGACGCGGCCACATCGGACCGGCGCTTTCGTGTGTCTGCGGTAGCCGTGTCGCGGTGACGAGGTCGCGCCGGCCACGCTGGGCGGCCGTGCTCAGCCGCGCCCGCTGACCCGCCCCTGGAGCAGCCGGGACAGCGCCGCGTGCACGTCGTCCAGGGAGCGTTCCGGCTGGAAGGCCTGCCAGTCCAGGGCGGCCACCAGGACCATGCCGACCAGCGCGGCCGAGGTCAGTTGGATGTCGATCTCTTCGCTGAACTCGCCGTTGTCCACGCCCTCGCGCAGCACGCCCTCCACGACCGCGACGGCTTCCTGCCGGACCACCATCAGCGTGGACTGCCAGGCCCGGTTGGTACGCCACAGCTCCGCCACGTACAGCTGCGTGAAGGACGGGTAGGCCTGGATGAAGACGAGACCCGCGCGGATCATCGCGTCCAGGGCGTCGACCTTGCTGCCGCCCTGCCGTGCCGTCCGCTCGGCCGCCTCCCGAAGGGAGGCGGCGAGGAGCCGCACGCCGTGCCGCAGCAGTTCCTCGAAGAGGACGGACTTGCTCGCGAAGTTGTAGTAGACGGTGCCCTTGGCGACCCCGGCCCGCTCGGCGATCTCGTCCACCGTGGTGGCGGAGAAGCCCTGCTCGGCGATGAGCGTGACGGCTGCCTCGTAGAGTTTTTGCCGGGTGGCCTCGCGGCGCGTGCTGACACCCTGCGGGGCGCTGCTGCTTTCCATGGTCCTGATTGTCACAGGAGCGTTCCCTCCAGGAGTCATCGGAGGAGGCACCGGAGGTGTCACCGGAAGTGTCACCGCGGGGCTCACAGGGTCAGCTCCGGGTGCAGCCGGTCGAGCGTCCAGACTTGCCGACGGCGGGCCGACACGGCGGTCAGCGCCAGGGCGCCCGCGGTGAAGGCCGCCAGCACGGCACACGCCTGCCACACCGGACCCAGGCCGCCGCCGGTGATGAGCCTCCTGAGGGCCTCGACGACGTAACTCATCGGCAGGAAGGGGTGCAGCGCGTTGAAGAAGTCCGGACTGGTCTGCACGGGGTACGTGCCGCCCGCGGAGGTCAGCTGGAGCATCAGCAGGGCCAGGACGAGGATCCGGCCCGCCGCCCCGAAGCGCGCGTTCAGCCACTGCACGATCGCAGCGAAGCACGCCGTCACCAGGAACAGGAAGCCCACCGTCCCGGCCGCCCGCGCCATCTCCAGGCCGACCGCCCAGTGCAGCACCGACATCAGGGCGACCGTCTGCAGCACCCCGATCGCCACCACCGGGAGCCAGCCCGCCAGTGCGATCCGCCAGGCGGAGGCGCCCGCGGCGAGGGCACGCCGGTTCATCGGGGTGATCAGCATGTAGGCCACCATCGCGCCCACCCACAGGGACAGCGGGATGAAGTACGGGGCGAACCCGGTGCCGTAGTTGGGCGCCTTGTGCAGGTCCCTGGAGACGAGCTGGACCGGGTCCGCCATCACCTCGGTGCGCCGGTCGCGGTCCCGCTGGTCGTAGTCGGGGATCTGCTCGGCGCCGTCGTGCAGTCCGTCGGAGAGCTCGCCCGAGCCGTCGACGAGCTTGTACATGCCGCCGCTCAGGTCCTCGGCACCCGTCTTGAGGTCGCCGACGCCCTCGTCCAGGTCGGTGGCGCCGGTCTCGGCCGTGCCGAGCCCCGAGTGCAGCTTTTCGGCGCCCGCGGCGACCTTCCCGGCGCCCGTGTTCAGCTCGTTGACCTTCTTCGCGGCGTCGGCAAGGTCCTCGGAGAGGTGCGGGGCGTGGTCGGCGAGCGCCTGGGCCTGCTTCTGGAGCGTGCCGAGGTGACCGTCGAGCTTCGCCAGGTCGCCGTCCTGGTCGGCGATGAGCGTGTTGACGTCGTCGGCGACCTTCGCCACGTCGGCCGCGGCCTGCCTGGCCTTCTTCAGGTCGGCGCAGGCGGCGTCCGGCAGCACGGGGTCCTCGCAGCGCGCCTGGTAGACGGCGTCCAGCGTGTCGGAGGCCGCGTGGGCCCCCTCGGCGGCCGTCGGGGCCGTCTTCACCAGCGTGTCGAGGTTGTGGCGGATCGCCGCCGCCGAGTCGGCGACCAGCCGGGCGGTGTCGCCGATGGTCTTCTCGTTGTCATCGAGGAAGGGCCCCACCGTGTCCGCGACCCCGTTGACCTTGTCGGCGAGGGCCTGCGTGCCCCCCGCGACCTGCTTCGAACCGTCCTCCAGGTCGCCCGCTCCGCTGTCGAGCTTCGTCAGCCCCTCGGACAGCTCGCCGCTGCCCTTCCTGGCGTCCTTCAGACCGTCGGCGAGGTCCTGGGAACCCTTCTCCGCCTTGCCGATGCCACCTTCCAGGTCATCGGCCCCCTCGGCGGCCTTCACCGTCTCGCCGTGGATGTCCGAGAACGAGACGAAGATCCGGTCCAGGAACGACCGCGACGCCTTGGTGGACGCGGTCGTGCGCACCTCGCTGAACACCGTCCGCGAGATCTGCCCGACGATGTAGTTGTTCGCGTCGTTCGTACGGACCTGGAGCGCGCCGGTCTCCGGAGAGTCGCCCGAGCTGGAGGCGATCCGCCGGCTGAAGTCGGCCGGCATGGTCAGCGACAGGTAGTACCTGCCGTCCTCCACGCCCGCGCGTGCCTCGGCGGCGCTCACCTCGTGCCAGTCGAAGACCTCGCTCTCGCGCAGCCCCTCGGTGATGTCGTCGCCCGCCGCGAGCTTCTTCCCGTCGGCGCGCGCCCCTTTGTCGTCGTTCACGAGCGCCACGGGAATGCGGTCCAGGCGGCCGTACGGGTCCCAGAACGACCACAGGTACAGGGCGCCGTACAGCAGCGGCAGCACCAGCAGCGCGACCAGGGCGGCGCGCGGCAGCTTCCCCCTCCCGAAGCGGCGCAGCTCAAGCGTGGCCAGTCTCGGCGAGCGCATCGGCCTTCTCCTCCCCTTGGATCTCCCCTTGGGTCTCCTGCGACTGCCGGGTGGAGACCTTCACCGTGTCGTCGGGCGCCTCGCTGCACACCGCCACGACCGTCGTGCCGGCGTCGGCGAGGGACCTGAACAGCGTCCAGACCTCGGCCCGTTCGGCCTCGGACAGCTTCAGATCGATGTCGTCGACCCCCAGCAGGCCCGGGCGCCCGATCAGCGCCAGCGCGACGGACAGCCGCAGCGCCTCCAGCCGTTCCAGATCGCGTACGGCGGTCCGCGAGCCCTTGGGCAGCGACTCCAGGTGGAGACCGGCGGCCGCCAGCGCGGTGTCGATCCGCAGCTTCGCCTCGGTCGCCCGCTCGGACCGCGGCCGCAGCAGCCCACGCAGGGAGTCGCCGAAGTGCCGCTGCAGCAACGCCCGTTCGTGCAGGTGCTCCCCGACGGTCAGCGCCGGGTCGAGGTCGGTGAGCCCGGCGACATGGGCCAGAGCACTGACGCGGCGCACCGCCGCCAGGTGCTTCGGCAGCCGCGCCCCGCTCACGGCCGCCGTGCCCTCCGTCGCCTTCATCCGCCCGGTGAGCGCGAGCAGCAGGCACGTACGCCCGGACCCGGACGGTCCCTCGACGGCGATCAGCGAGCCGGGCTCCGCGTCGACCCAGACCCCACGGAACGCCCAGCCGCGTGGGCCCTTGAGCCCGAAACCCTCGGCTGTGACACCGACTGCGCCCACAGCTCCCCCTGTTGATGAACCGTAGTTTTTGAACTGACTGGTCAGTGCAAAAACTAACCCGAACTTCAGATCGAAGCAAAAGCCCAGGTCAGAACGGATTGTCAGTGGCATACCTCACGATGGGCACATACGGCACCCCGTTTCGGGGCGAAGCCGTCACACAGACGACAGGAGGTTCGTCATGGCCACCTACAACGCAGCCGCCGCCCGCCGGCGCCGCGCCACCGGCCCTGCCCCCTCACTGACCGGCCCGGCGAGTGACGTGCACCCCGTGCTCCGCCGGACAACCGCCCCACCGGCCGCCCTCGATCTGCTCGCCCAGGCCCGTGCCGGTCTCGACGAGGCGGCGACCCTGGAGACGTCGAACGAGCGCTATGCGACGGCCCACTTGGCCGCCCTGCGCACCGCCGCCGCCGTGCTCGCCGCGCGGGGGCGCCCCGAGCCCACACCCCGACGCCGGGCCCGCATCCGGAGCGCCTGGGAAGTGCTCCCCGAGATAGCGCCCGAACTCGCCGAGTGGAGCGCGCTCTTCGCCTCCGGAGCCCGGCGCCGCGCCCGGGCGGAGGCGGGCATCCAGGGCGCGGCCAGCCGTCGGGACGCCGACGACCTGATACGCGACGTGGCGATGTTCCTGCGCCTCGTCGAGCGCATGCTGGTGCTCCAGCCCGTCCTGCCCCAGCCACGCCAGGACGCGGAGCAGCCGGAGGACCAGGACACCACCGACCGCGACTTCCCGGACGCGGGCTGAGAGCCCGGTCGGCCGCCTCCGATGGAGGTGCCACCGTGTCCCCGTCCCGCCGTCGGCGGTCGCGCGGACCACCGCTGCGGCACAACGGAAAGGCCCCGAGTCCGCCGTGTGAGACGGCCCGGAGGCGCGAGACCGCGGTGACCGGCCAGGGCACCGGAGGCAATAGGGTGGGAAGCGCCTGAAGCTTCCCTTTCCCGCAGCCGGGGCAGGGAGGCGCCCCGTTCGCGCCGCCGTGCCAGAGGCGGTGCCGCGCCGAGGAGTCAACTGCCGTGCCGGACCCGATGCGCCCCCGCGCCTCTCTCCGTACCGCCGTGGTCTGGGAGGTCCTCCAGGACGCCCTCGACCGCCGGGTCAAGGCCACGGGTCGCCAGGCGCTGGACGTCCTCGACACCGGAGGCGGCAGCGGCAACTTCGCCGTGCCGGTGGCCCGCCTCGGCCACCGGGTCACCGTCGTCGACCCCAGCCCGAACGCGCTGTTCGCGCTGGAGCGCCGCGCCGCCGAAGCCGGCGTCGCCGACCGTGTGCAGGGCGTCCAGGGCGACGCCCACGGCCTCTTCGACGTGGTCGAGCGCGGCGGCTACGACGTGGTGCTGTGCCACGGCGTGCTGGAGTACGTGGACGACCCCGCCGAGGGCGTCCGCAACGCGGTGGCCGCGCTGCGGTCCGAGGGCGTCCTCAGCCTGCTCGCCGCCGGCCTCGGCGGCGCCGTGCTCGCGCGGGCCCTCGCCGGCCACTTCAAGGAGGCCAAGCAGGCCCTCGACGACCCGAACGGCCGCTGGGGCGAGGGCGACCCCGTACCGCACCGCTTCACCGCCGAGCAGCTCACCGAGCTGGTCCAGGGTGCGGGCCTCACGGTCGGCGCCGTGCACGGCGTACGGATCTTCGCCGACCTCGTTCCCGGGGTGCTGGTCGACACCGAGCCCGGGGCGGTGGAGGCGCTGCTGAAGCTGGAGGAGGCGGCCGCCGAGCTGCCCGCCTTCCACTCCGTGGCCACGCAGCTTCATGTGCTTGGCGTGACGTCGGGGGCCGCCGAGGGCTGAGCCCCACTTGTGCTGTGCTGCTGATCAGGGACTTGGGCGCACATGGAGTACGCCACAGGCCCCCCGCTCTGACGCTCTGCGCCGTATGATCGAGGGAGACCGCCCGGCATGACGGGTCGGCTCCTGGGGAATGGAAGCCTCAGCGGGCCGAGACGCTCATGGCGGATTCGGTTGGCTAATTGGCGTAGAGGGGCGGGTTTCACGGGGGCGATTCCCTGCCTATCCTGAAGGGACCCCCGGGTCGCCCCGGCGACTGCACGATGAGGAGGACTCCGTGCCGCTCTCGGAGCACGAGCAGCGAATGCTCGAGCAGATGGAGCGAGCGCTGTACGCCGAAGATCCCAAGTTCGCGACAGCGCTCGAGGGAAGCGGGCTGCGTACGTACACCCGGCGACGGGTCTACCAAGCGGTCGCTGGCTTCCTCGTGGGTATCGCGCTCCTCATGGCCGGTATGGTCGCCAAGCAGGTCTGGCTCAGCGTGGTGGGCTTCCTGGTCATGCTGGGCTGTGCGGTGCTCGCGGTAACCGGCTGGCGCAAGGCTCCCAAGCCGGGCGAACAGCCCGCCGGTGGCCCGCAGCCCCGTGATCAGGGACGGCAGCGGCGCTCCATGATGGACCGCATCGAGCAGCGCTGGCAGCGGCGCCGCGACGAACAACAGGGCCAGTAGCTCGACGAACAGCTCTCGCCTGTTGCGTGAGGGGGTGACCACCCAAGTGGTGGTCACCCCCTCACGCATGCCCTCGTTCGGGCGACTGGCAGTCGGCCGGCAGTCGGCTGGTCGCCACGGCTGACAAGCGGCTGCCGCCTGACCGAGATCCCCTGCCCGCACAGCGCACAGCGCACAGCGCACTGCGGGCCCCGGGTCGTGTCACGACCCGGGGCCCGCAGTGCGCTGAACCGTATCCGCCGGACCCCGCCGGCCCGGCCTCAGCCCTGCTGACCCGAGGGCCTGCGCAGGTTCGGACGGGCCGCCGCCACGCGGGACCTCACGTCCGTCCACCAGTCCGACAGCGCCCACACCACCCGTGCGGTGGAACGCGGAGCGACGACCGCGCGCAGCTTGGTGCCCCGGCCGACCGTGCTCCGCAGTCCGTCGATCGCCAGGCGGACGTCCTGCGCGAGCCCCGCCGTCGGGCGTGGCCGTGGCGCGTAGAGGACCTGCTCCACGGCGTCCGCCACCCGGTGCACCGCGGCCGCCGCCGTGGGGTCGAGATGCCCGAGCCGGACGATCCTGGCGGCCGCCTTGCGCGGGGTCTGCGAGTCGTCCGGCAGGATCCCGTGGTCCCAGGCCGTGTCGGTCAGCTCCAGCCAGACCGCCAGGGTGTGCCGTGCCGCGTCCGCCTCGGAGCGGCCGTGCGCGCCCAGCCGTACGGACCGGTTGCGCAGTCGCCACAGCATCGGCGCCGAGGGGATCGCCAGGGCCAGGGCGAGGCCTCCGAGGGCCAGGAGCAACGCCCAGTACCACTTCATACCGTCGTCACCACCGCCCAGCGCGGCCGCCGGGGTCTCGCTCTCGCAGGCCTCCAGCTTCTTCTGCTCCGCCGTGCAGCTCTCGCTCGTCGAGGGCGCCGCGGAGGGCGCCGTGGACGTCTCGAGGGACGGCTGGGTCACATCCGGGAGCGTGCTTCCGGTCGAGTCCGGCACGGTGTACGAGGGCACCGAACCGCGGTTCGGAGTCGGCTCGAAGCGGGTCCAGCCCACGCCCTCGAAAAACAGCTCGGGCCAGGCGTGGGCGTCCTTCAGCCCCACCGACACCGAGCCGTCCGCCTGCGGGGACCCCGGCGCGAAGCCCACCGCGACCCGGGCCGGTATGCCCAGGGACCGGGCCATCGCCGCCATCGCGAAGGAGAAGTGGACGCAGAAGCCCTGCTTGTCCCTCAGGAAGCGGGCGATCGCCTGCGAGCCGCTGCCGACGTCCACCTGGGTGTCGTACTCGAAGCCGCCGGTGACGGCGAAGTAGTCCTGGAGCGCGACGGCCTGCTCATAGGGGTTCTTGGCGTCCGCCGTGATCTCGCGGGCGGTGCGGGCCACCACGCCCGGCAGGGAGTCCGGCAGATCGGTGTAATCGCGTTCCAGGGCCGGGGGCGGCGGCGGTGCGGCGGCGAGCTGCTCCGCCGTCGGGCGCACGTCCAGGCTCTTCACCTCGTACGTCGCACCGCGAGTGTTCTGGCCCTTGTCGCCGACCAGCGTCATGCCCTCGGGTTCGTAGCGCCAGTTGCCGCTGATCTGCACGCCGCTGGGCGGGTACGGCATCGGCAGCCATGTCTGCGCGTATGTGTTGGACGCCGAGATGGTGGTCTCGATCTCCGCGCGCTTGACGTCCGCGCCCAGCCCGCGGGGTGTCGGGAACTCGCCGTCCGGAACGGCGGTGATGGACCGCTTGGACGGCTTCCAGCTGGTGCCGTCGAAGTTGTCCAGCGACACGATGCGCAGGTAGAGGTTCGAGAGGTCCGTGTTGTCGTCGGTCTTCAGGGACAGGACCTGGCGGTCCTCGTCCACGTTCAGATCGTCCCGCAGGGTCACCAGCGGGTTCACCGCGGAGATCGTGCCCCCGCCGCCGCTGCCGCTGCCCACACCCGTCCCGGTGGCGTCCAGCAGGCCGCCGTTCATCGCGGGCAGGGCGAGCGGGACCACGAGGGCGACGCCCAGCGCCACCACGCCGATGCGGCGGCCGGTGCGGACGGGGGCCACCGGGCCGCCGGACTCAGCGCCGGGAGTGCGCGGTGCCCCGCCGAAGACCCGGCCCCACTGCGAGAGCCGCTCCCGTCCCTCGGCCAGGAGCAGCAGCAGATAACCGGCCGCCGCGACCAGGAACCACAGCCAGTCGGCGCCGCCGTCGGACAGCCCCGCGGCGACGGAGTACAGCGCGAGCAGCGGCAGGCCGGCCGGGGCCGCGCTGCGGAAGGTCACCGCGAGGGTGTCCACCGCGAGTCCGATCACCAGCACCCCGCCGATGATCATCAGCCGGATGCCGTCGGACGTCAGCGGCGCCGGAATCGCGTACCGAGCGATGTCGTCGCTGCCCTGTCGCAGCAGGTCGGAGAAGCGCACGAAGGCTTCAGGTCCCGGGAACAGCCCCAGGAAGGCCTGCTGCCGGGCGAAGACGAGACTCAGCAGCATCAGCGTGACCAGAGCCTGCGCCGCCACGGTCAGTGGCCGGGCCAGCGGCACCCGCCGGGTCGCCGCACCCACGCCCGTCTGTATCCCGAGCAGGAGCGCGGCCTGCAGGATCCAGGTGGCCGGCTCGACGAGCGGCAGCAGGGCGCACGCCGCCATCAGCGTGGCCGCCCAGGCGCACAGCGCCAGTCGTGCCCGCCCGCTCATGCCGACCCCTCCCCGCCGCCGGCCGCACCGACACCCGTACGGTCCCGGTCCGCCTGACGCCACAGTTCGTTCAGGGAAGCGCCCCGCGGCACGCTCAGCGCCGTCCAGCCCGCCTCGCGCAGCATCCGCAGCCGCTCCCCGCTCCTGTCCAACGGGCCGGGCGCGTCGCTCGGTTCCCGCACCCAGGTTTCGCTGTCCAGCAGGAACGCGACGGCTCCGCCGCTGCGCTGCCGCATCTTGGCGGCCACCGCGGCCTGTTCCTCGTCTAGGTCGCCGAAGAAGGCCACCAGCAGCCCCTCGTTCCCGCCGCGCAGCACGTCGTACGCCCGCGACAGGCCCGTGCCGTCCGAGTGGTCGATCACCGCGAGGGTGTCCATCATCAGCCCGGCGGCGTCCGCCGACTCCTGGCTCGCGCCCGCGAAGCCGTCGGCGCCCTCGCTGGGCACCGAGTTGCCGGTGTCCGTCAACAGTCGTACGGAAAAGCCCCGTTCGAGCATGTGGACCAGGGTGGACGCGGTGCCCGAGACGGCCCACTCGAAGGCCGATTCGGGGCCCGCGCCCTGGAAGGCGAGGCCCCGGGTGTCGAGGAGCACCGTGCAGCGGGAGCGCTGGGGCTGTTCCTCGCGGCGCACCATCAGCTCGCCGTAGCGCGCGGTGGAGCGCCAGTGCACCCGGCGCAGGTCGTCGCCGTAGCGGTACCCGCGAGGGATGATGTCGTCGTCGCCGGCCAGGGCGAGCGAGCGCAGTCGTCCGTCGCCGTAGCCCTTCGCCTCGCCGGTCAGCCGCACCGGCGGGAGCGGCTCCACGCGCGGGATCACCGTCAGGTTGTCGTACGTCGAGAAGGACCGGGTCAGCTCGCACATGCCGAACGGGTCGGTCAGGCGCAGCTGCAGCGGGCCCAGCGGGTAGCGGCCGCGCAGGTCGGAGCGGACGCGGTAGGACACCTCGCGGCGGCCGCCCGGCTCCACCCGGTCCAACACGAAGCGGGGGCGGGGGCCGAGGACGTAGGGCACCCGGTCCTGGAGCATCAGCAGGCCCGTGGGCAGCCGCGAGACGTTGTCCATCCGCAGATGGACGCGGGCCTCGCTGCCGGCCGGCACGCGCGCGGGGGAGAGCCGGCGGCTGCCGGCCACCCGGTAACGCGTGCGGTAGAGCACGGTGGCGCAGATCAGGGGCAGCACGGCCAGCAGCAGTCCGACCCGCAGCAGGTCGCTCTGCCCGAGGACGTACGCGCAGATGGCCGCGGCTATCCCGGCCGCGAAGAAGGAGCGGCCACGGGTGGTCAGACCCGCCAGGGCCGTGCGCACACCGCCCTGGTCGCCCCGGTCGGGCTCCGCGTGCCCGGTCGCCCCGGTGCTCATCACAGCCTCCGCGGCGGCTGCTGGCCGTAAGGCGTAGCGGGACGGCCCACGCCGATGCCGCTCTGCTGGGGCGCCGCGGGCACCGGGGTGTGCTGGAGGATCTCCTGCACGACCTGCTCCGCCGTACGCCGGTTCAGCTGGGCCTGCGCGGTGGGCAGCAGCCGGTGGGCAAGGACCGCGACGGCGAGTGCCTGCACGTCGTCCGGCAGCGCGTACTCCCGGCCGCTGAGGGCGGCGGACGCCTTCGCCGCGCGCAGCAGGTGCAGCGTCGCGCGCGGGGAGGCGCCGAGTCTCAGGTCGGGGTGCGTGCGGGTGGCGGCGACCAGGTCCACCGCGTACCGCCGGACCGTGTCGGCGACGTGGACGCCGCGGACGGCGTCGATCAGCTTCACCATGTCGTGTGCGTGCGCCACCGGCTGGAGGTCGTCCAGAGGGCTCGCCCCGCCGTGGATGTCGAGCATCTGCAGCTCGGCCTCCGCGCTCGGGTAGCCGATGGAGACGCGGGCCATGAAGCGGTCGCGCTGGGCCTCCGGCAGCGGGTAGGTGCCCTCCATCTCGACCGGGTTCTGGGTCGCCACCACCATGAAGGGGCTGGGCAGCTCGTAGGTCTGCCCGTCGATGGTGACCTGCCGCTCCTCCATGGACTCCAGAAGGGCGGACTGCGTCTTCGGCGAGGCACGGTTGATCTCGTCGCCGATCACGATCTGCGCGAAGATCGCCCCCGGCTTGAACTCGAAGTCCCTGCGCTGCTGGTCCCAGATGGACACACCCGTGATGTCCGAGGGCAGCAGGTCGGGCGTGAACTGGATACGCCGCACCGAACAGTCGATGGAGCGCGCCAACGCTTTGGCGAGCATGGTCTTGCCCACGCCGGGGACGTCTTCGATCAGAAGATGCCCCTCGGCGAGCAGTACGGTCAGCGAAAGCCGTACGACCTCGGGCTTGCCCTCGATCACACCCTCCACGGAACTGCGGACACGCTCCACAGTGGCGGTCAGATCAGTGAGGCTCGCTCGATCGTCATAGGTCGTCACCCGGCCCTCCTCGGCCCGTTCTTTCCGGGCCGACGCGCTCGATGCGTGACCGGCCCACCCCGAAACACGGACACCACGCGTGAATAGTTCCGCGTGACGCCACACCCGCATTCTTGCTGCCGTTACCGATTCGTGTCACTCGCCTGTGGACAACTGCCCGCGCTATGTCGGGTCTTACGCCGTTTTGGGCGCCCTGTGGCTCGAAATCAACAGCGAAACGACAGCTGCGGCGGACGGTCACGGGTGTTTTACGCGGGGTCGATCTCGCGCAGCAAGCCGGTCTTGACGTCGAAAACGAAGCCGCGGATGTCGTCGGTGTGCAGTAGGAAGGGCGAGGTGCGCACCCGCTGCATCGACTGCCGTACGTCCTGGTCGACGTCCCGGAAGGCCTCCACCGCCCAGGCGGGACGCTGGCCGACCTCCATCTCCAGGTCGGTGCGGAAGTCCTCGGTGATCGCCTCCAGGCCGCAGCCGGTGTGGTGGATGAGGACCACGCTGCGCGTGCCGAGCTTGCGCTGGCTGATGGTGAGCGAGCGGATCACGTCGTCGGTGACGACACCGCCGGCGTTGCGGATCGTGTGGCAGTCGCCGAGTTCCAGACCGAGGGCGTCGTGCAGGTCGAGACGTGCGTCCATGCAGGCCACGACGGCGACGCCCAGCACGGGACGGGCGTCCATCCCGGGGTCGGCGAACGCGGCCGCGTACCGTTCGTTGGCCTCCACGAGACGGTCGGTGACAGTGCCGCGGCGAGCTATGGCGCCTTCGGGGCTTGTGGGAACCGATGCAGAAGTCGTCATACCCATGACGGTACTGGTCACGCTGTTTCCGGTCCTGTCGTGAGAAAGGAAAAAGAGCGTTATCACGTGCTCACTGTGAGGTAACCCACAGGAGTGAGACGGATACGTCCGGGCGAGGGATTTTTCCCGGTTTGCCGCATCGCGCCCACGCCGGACCGCGACGCGCAGGCCGGTTGATTGACCGCGCGACACCGTGGACTAAAGTGACGCGAAGCGGGAGGCGAGGTCTCCCTGCGGACTGTTTTCCCCGGAGACCCCGGCGATTTTCCGGAGATCTCCCCACGTGCGCGGCGCGTACGTACGGCTCGGCCTCCTCCCGCTCCCGGTCGGCTGACGCTTTCGGCGCCGGCAGGCCTCCCCTTCACCGGGGGAGGGCGGGGACCCGGCGGTGCGTGCGGCGCCCGCGTCGGACCTGAGAGGCCCAGTTGAGCCAGAGTCGACACGTCCCGGTGATGCTCCAGCGGTGCCTGGACCTGTTGGCCCCCGCCCTTCAGGAGCGGCCGGGAGCGGTCGTCGTCGACTGCACCCTCGGTCTCGGCGGCCACAGCGAGGCTCTCCTGGCGAGGTTCCCCGAGGCCCGGCTCGTCGCCCTCGACCGCGACAAGGAGGCGCTGCGCCTGTCCGGCGAGCGCCTCGCCCCGTACGGGGAGCGCGCCACCCTCGTGCACGCCGTGTACGACGAGCTGCCCGAGGTACTGGACAGGCTCGGCATCGCGCGCGTGCAGGGCGTTCTGTTCGACCTCGGTGTGTCCTCCATGCAGCTCGACGAGGCCGACCGCGGCTTCGCCTACGCGCAGGACGCCCCGCTCGACATGCGCATGGACCAGACGACCGGCATGAGCGCCGCCGAGGTCCTGAACACCTACCCGCCCGGCGAGCTCGTCCGGATCCTCAGGGCGTACGGCGAGGAGAAGCAGGCCAAGCGGATCGTGTCCGCGATCGTGCGCGAGCGGGAGAAGGAGCCGTTCTCCAACAGCGCGCGGCTGGTGGAGCTGATCCGGGACAGCCTGCCGCAGGCCGCCAAGCGGACCGGCGGCAACCCGGCCAAGCGCACCTTCCAGGCCCTGCGCATCGAGGTCAACGGCGAACTCTCCGTCCTGGAGCGGGCGATCCCGGCCGCCGTGGAGGCCATCGACGTCGGCGGACGCATCGCCGTCCTGTCGTACCACTCGTTGGAGGACCGGCTGGTCAAGCAGGTGTTCGCGGCGGGCGCCGCCACCACCGCGCCGCCCGGCCTGCCCGTGGTCCCCGAGCGCTACCAGCCCCGGCTCAAGCTGCTCACGCGCGGTGCCGAACTTCCCACCGAGGAAGAGGTCGCCGAGAACCGGCGGGCGGCACCGGCGCGACTGCGTGGAGCCGAGCGCATCAGGGAGTCCATCGAGTGAGGGGCGTGAGGGGTGTGAGCGAGTTGGGGAACCGGACTCCGGGGGAGGGCGCATGGGCAGGAAACCCCAGCTGAGGGGCAGGGCCGCCCGTCTCGCGCGGCTCTTCCCGGTATCGGCGGGCTCCGGACAGGCTGCCCGCACTCCCTTCGTCCTCCTCGTCGTCCTGCTCCTCGGCGGCGGTCTCATCGGGCTGCTGGCGCTGAACTCGGCGCTCAGCGCAGGGTCGTTCAAGCTGGACGACCTCCAGAAGGAGACCAAGAGCCTCACCGACGAGGAACAGTCGCTCCAGCGGGACATCGACGCCTACTCCGCTCCCGAGGCCCTCCAGCGCCGCGCCCGCGAGCTCGGCATGGTGCCCGGCGGCGACCCGGCCTTCCTGAACCCCGACGGCACCGTCAAGGGCGTACCGAGCCCCGCCTCCGGCGCCGAGCCGGCCTCGATGGGCGTCCCCCTCGTCCTCGCCCCCGAGGCGATGGACACCGCAACCGCCCCGCCCCCGGCGACGGACACCGCCCAGCCGGTCCAGCCGGTCCAGCCGGCCGACGCGCCCCCCTTCTCCCCGTCCCTCACGACCCCGACAGTGACCCCGACCCCGACCTCGACCCCCGGCAGGTGACGGAAGTGTCCGACAGGGAACCACCGCGCCGCCGCGTGCCCGGGCCCGCCCGCCCCGAGCGCCCCGCCCGCCCCGTCGGCCGGCGCCGCCCGGGCCCCGGCGCCCGCCCGTCCCGCCGCCCGGCGGCGCCCCGCCCCGCGGCCCCCCGCGTCATCCGGCTGGGCAGCCCCCGCCCCCGGCTGCGGATGGTCGGCCTCGCGCTGACCCTCGTACTGATCGCCTTCGTCGTACGACTGCTCCAGGTGCAGGCTGTCGACGCGAGCACGTACGCCGCCAAGGCCGAGCAGAACCGGTATGTCGGCTACACCCTGGCCGCCGAGCGCGGCGGGATCACCGACCGCGACGGTGTGGCCCTGGCGACCAGCGTGGACGCGTACAACATCACCGCGGACCCCACGCTGTTCAACCGGAAGCAGCTGAAGATCGACGACGGACCCGAGCAGGCGGCCGCCCTGCTCGCACCCATCCTCGGCCAGGAGCAGGACGCGATCGTCAAGAAGCTCAGGCCGGCCGACAAGAACAGCCGCTACGCCGTGCTCGCCAACCGCCAGACCCCGCAGGTCTGGAAGCAGATCAAGGACCTGAAGACCGCGCTGGGCACCAAGGCCGAGACCGACCCGAGCACGGTCAACGTCCTCGCGGGCGTCCTCGCCGTCCCCACCAGCAAGCGCGTGTACCCGAACGGCGACCTCGCCGCCGGGATACTGGGGTGGGTCAACGCCGAGGGCAAGGGCGGCGGCGGGGTCGAGCAGCAGCTGAACGGCCTGCTCGCCGGCAAGGACGGCAAGATCCGCTACGCCCAGTCCGGAGGCCGCCAGGTGCCGACCGCGGGCTCCGCCGAGACCCCCGCGGTGCCCGGCAGCGATGTCGAGCTCACCATCGACCGGGACATCCAGTGGGCCGCGCAGAACGCGATCACCCGGCAGGTCGAGGCGTCCAAGGCGGACCGCGGCTATGTGATCGTGCAGGACACGCAGACCGGCCAGGTCCTCGCCATGGCCAACTCGCCCGGCTTCGACCCGAACGACCTGTCCACGGCCAGCTCCGTGAACATGGGCAACGCGGCTCTCCAGGACGCGTACGAGCCCGGCTCCACCGCGAAGGTCATGTCGATGGCCGCCGTACTGCAGGAGAACGTCGCCACGCCCGACACGCAGGTCGTCGTGCCCAACCGGCTGCACCGCGGTGACCGGCTCTTCAAGGACGACATCGACCACCCGACCTGGTACCTCACCCTCAACGGCGTGCTCGCCAAGTCCAGCAACATCGGCACGATCCTCGCGACCGGCCAGCTCGGCAAGACCCAGCCCGAGGCCAACCAGGTCCTGTACTCCTACCTGCGCAAGTTCGGCCTCGGCAGCTACACCGGGCTCGGCTTCCCGGGCGAGACGCCGGGCATCCTCGCCGCGCCCGACAAGTGGTCGACCTCGCAGCAGTACACGATTCCTTTCGGCCAGGGCGTGTCCATCAACGCGATGCAGGCGGCGTCCGTCTACTCGACCATCGCCAACGGCGGCGTACGCGTCGAACCCACGCTCGTGCGCGGTACGAAGGGGCCCGACGGGCGCTTCACCCCGGCAGCGCAGCCAAAGGAGACAAGGGTCGTCAGTGCCAAGACGGCCAAGACCCTCGCCCGGATGCTGGAGTCCGTCGTGGACGACGTGGAGGGCACCGGCACCAAGGCCCGCATCCCCGGCTACCGGGTGGCGGGCAAGACGGGCACGGCCAACCGTGTGGATCCGGCCACCGGCAAGTACAAGGGCTACACCTCGTCGTTCGCCGGATTCGCCCCCGCAGACAAGCCCCGCATCACCGTCTACTGCGCGATCCAGAACGCCACCGAGGGCAGCTACTTCGGCGGGCAGATCTGCGGTCCCGTCTACAAGCAGGTGATGGAGTTCGCCCTGAAGACCCTCCAGGTACCGCCCACCGGGGCCAAGGCCGCGAACCCTCCGGTCACCTTCAAACCCTGACCAGCCCTGTTCAGCACGGAACCCCCAGGAACCAGCTCGTGACGACGATCACCCCCGATTCCGGCAACCAGGGCGCCCCCGGCCCCTCACTTCGCCCCGAGGCGGGTGAGCCCGGTACGCTCACCGCCGTGCCACACGCTGATCAGTCCCAAACCACCCAGAAGGGCGCACCCGTGACATATCCGGGGCCGCCCAGGCCGGTCCAGGTCTCCGCCACACCCCTCGCGGAACTCGCCGATCAGCTGGGTGTCACCGCACCGGAAACCGCCGCCGAGGTCACGGGCATCACCCACGACTCCCGCGCGGTCCGCCCCGGCGACCTGTACGCCGCCCTGCCGGGCGCCCGCCTGCACGGCGCCGACTTCGTCACCCAGGCCGCGGGCCTCGGCGCGGTCGCCGTGCTGACCGACCCGGCGGGCGCCGAGCGCGCCGCGGCGACCGGGCTTCCGGTCCTGGTCGTCGACGACCCGCGCGCGGAGATGGGCGAACTGGCCGCCACGATCTACGGCCACCCTGGACCCGATCTGCTCCAGATCGGCATCACCGGCACCTCCGGCAAGACCACCACCGCCTACCTCGTCGAGGGCGGGCTCAGGACGGCCAGGTCCACCGGCCTGATCGGCACGGTGGAGACGCGCATCGGCGACGAGCGCATCAAGTCCGAGCGCACCACCCCCGAAGCCACCGACCTCCAGGCCCTGTTCGCCGTCATGCGCGAACGCGGCGTCGAGGCGGTCGCCATGGAGGTCTCCAGCCACGCCCTGGTCCTCGGCCGGGTCGACGGCTGCATCTTCGACATCGGCGTCTTCACCAACCTCAGCCCGGAACACATGGAGTTCCACTCCGACATGGAGGACTACTTCCGGGCCAAGGCACAGCTGTTCACGCCGAAACGCAGCAGGCTCGGCGTGGTCAACTTCGACGACGAGTACGGGCGCAGGCTGGCCAAGGAGGCCACCGTCCCGGTCGTCACCTTCTCCGCCGAGGGCCACCCGGACGCCGACTGGCGCGCCGAGGAGGTCCAAGTCGGCCCCATGGACTCGACGTTCACGGTGATCGGCCCCAAGGGAGAGCGGATCACCGCCAGGGCGCCGCTCCCCGGGACCTTCAACGTGGCCAACACCCTCACCGCGATCGTCGCCCTCGCCGCCGCCGGCCTCGACCCGCAGACGGCCGCCGACGGCATCGCCGCCGTGCCGGGCGTGCCGGGGCGGCTGGAGCGGGTGGACGCGGGGCAGCCGTACCTCGCGGTCGTGGACTACGCCCACAAGACGGACGCCGTCGAATCGGTGCTGCGTGCGCTGCGCAAGGTCACCGAGGGCCGGCTGCACCTCGTGCTCGGCTGCGGCGGCGACCGTGACAGGACCAAGCGCGGGCCGATGGGCGCCGCCGCGGCCCGGGGCGCCGACACCGCCGTACTGACCTCCGACAACCCCCGCTCCGAGGACCCCCTCGCGATCCTCGCAACCATGCTCGAGGGCGCGGCGTCCGTACCAGCACACGAGCGCGGCGAGGTCCAGGTCTTCGAGGACCGGGCCGCCGCGATCGCCGCCGCCGTGTCCCGCGCACGGCCCGGAGACACCGTGCTGGTCGCGGGCAAGGGCCACGAGCAGGGCCAGGACATCGCCGGGGTGGTACGTCCCTTCGACGACCGCCAGGTGCTTCGCGAAGCTATCCAGAAGACCCAGGGATGAACTTGTGATCGCCCTCTCTCTCGCCGAGATCGCCTCAGTCGTCGGCGGGCAGACGCACGACATACCGGATCCGTCCGTCCAGGTCACCGGACCGGTCGTCCGGGACTCCCGGGAAGCCGGGCCCGGCACCCTCTTCGTCGCCTTCGTCGGCGAGCGCGTGGACGGCCACGACTTCGCCCAGGCGGTCGTACAGGCGGGCGCGGTCGCCGTACTGGCGTCCCGCCCCGTCGGCGTGCCCGCGATCGTCGTCGAGGACGTCCAGACGGCTCTGGGCGCCCTCGCGCGTCATGTCGTACGACGGCTCGGCGCGACCCTCGTCGCCCTCACCGGCTCCGCCGGGAAGACCAGCACCAAGGACCTGATCGCCCAGGTGCTCCGGCACAAGGCGCCGACGGTGTTCACGCCCGGCTCGCTCAACAACGAGATCGGGCTGCCGCTGACCGCGCTCAGCGCCACCGAGGAGACGAAGTTCCTCGTCCTGGAGATGGGCGCCCGCGGCATCGGCCACATCCGCTACCTCGCCGACCTGACCCCGCCGAAGATCGGCCTCGTACTCAACGTCGGGACCGCACACATCGGCGAGTTCGGCGGCCGCGAGCAGATCGCGCAGGCCAAGGGCGAGCTCGTGGAGGCCCTCCCTTCGGCGAGCGAGGGCGGCGCGGCGGTCCTCAACGCCGACGATCCCCTCGTACGGGCCATGGCGTCCCGTACCAAGGCGAAGGTGATCCTTTTCGGAGAGTCCGGCGAAGCGGACGTACGCGCCGAGAACGTGAGACTCACGGACAGCGGACAGCCCGCCTTCCTGCTTCGAACACCCTCCGGTGCAAGCGAAGTGACCATGCGCCTGTACGGTGAGCACCACGTGTCGAACGCGCTCGCCGCGGCCGCCGTCGCCCATGAGCTGGGCATGTCCGCGGAAGAGATCGCCACCGCGCTCTCCGAGGCGGGCTCCCTCTCCCGCTGGCGTATGGAGGTCACCGAGCGCCCGGACGGCGTGACGGTCGTCAACGACGCCTACAACGCGAACCCCGAGTCCATGCGAGCCGCCTTGCGCGCGCTCGCGGCCATGGGCCGGGGGCGGCGGACCTGGGCGGTGCTCGGCAAGATGGCCGAGCTCGGGGACGAGGCGCTCGCCGAGCACGACGCGGTCGGACGGCTCGCCGTCCGGCTCAATGTCGGCAAGCTCGTCGCGGTCGGGGGCAGGGAAGCGTCCTGGCTGCAACTGGGCGCATATAACGAGGGTTCGTGGGGTGAGGAGTCGGTGCACGTGTCCGACGCACAGGCGGCGGTCGACCTGTTGCGCAGCGAGTTGCGCCCGGGAGACGTCGTACTCGTGAAGGCGTCCCGTTCGGTCGGCCTGGAAAGCATCGCCGAGGCGTTGCTGGCAACCGGTGCCGAGGGTGAGGTTTCCGCCCGATGATGAAGCAGATCCTGTTCGCAGGAGTCATTGGCCTCTTCCTGACCCTGGTCGGCACCCCGCTGCTGATCAAACTCCTTGCCCGCAAGGGCTACGGCCAGTACATCCGCGACGACGGCCCGCGCACACACGGCAGCAAGCGCGGCACGCCGACCATGGGCGGCATCGCCTTCATCTTCGCGACGGTCGCCGCGTACTTCCTGTCGAAGGTCATCACCGGTTACACCCCGACCTACTCCGGTCTGCTCGTACTCGGCCTGATGGTCGGCATGGGCCTGGTCGGCTTCCTCGACGACTACATCAAGATCGTCAAGAGGCGTTCGCTGGGCCTGCGGGCCAAGGCGAAGATGGCCGGCCAGCTGATCGTCGGCATCAGTTTCGCGGTGCTCTCGCTGCAGTTCGCGGACGTCCGCGGCAACACCCCGGCCTCCACCAAGCTGTCGTTCATCACCGACTTCGGCTGGACGATCGGCCCGGTGCTGTTCGTCGTCTGGGCGCTGTTCATGATCCTCGCGATGTCGAACGGCGTGAACCTGACGGACGGTCTGGACGGCCTCGCCACCGGCGCCTCCGTCCTGGTCTTCGGCGCCTACACCTTCATCGGCGTCTGGCAGTTCCAGGAGTCCTGCGCCAACGGCGAGAGTCTGACCAACCCGGGCGCCTGTTACGAGGTGCGCGATCCGCTCGACCTCGCGGTCATCGCCTCCGCGCTGATGGGCGCCTGTCTCGGCTTCCTGTGGTGGAACACCTCGCCCGCCAAGATCTTCATGGGGGACACCGGTTCGCTGGCGCTCGGCGGTGTGCTCGCCGGTCTCGCGATCTGCTCCCGCACCGAGCTGCTGATCGCCCTCCTCGGCGGCCTGTTCGTCCTGATCACCATGTCGGTGGTCATCCAGGTCGGCTCCTTCCGCATGACCGGCAAGCGCGTCTTCCGAATGGCGCCGCTCCAGCACCACTTCGAACTCAAGGGGTGGTCCGAAGTCCTTGTGGTGGTCCGCTTCTGGATCATCCAGGGCATCTGTGTGATCGTCGGCCTGGGCATCTTCTACGCGGGATGGGCGGCGGAGAAGTGACCGACTGGCAGGGCAAGCGCGTCACCGTCGCCGGGCTCGGCGTCTCCGGCGTCCCGGCCGCCAAGGTGCTGCACGAACGCGGCGCTCTCGTCACGGTCGTCAACGACGGCGACGACGAGCGGGCCCGCGCCCAGGCGGCCGAACTGGAGGCGCTGGGCATCACCGTGCGCCTCGGCGACGGCGCGACCCTGCCACCGGGCACCGAACTCATCGTCACGGCCCCCGGCTGGAAGCCGGACAAGCCGCTGTTCGCGGCCGCTCACGAGGCCGGCGTGCCGGTCTGGGGCGACGTCGAACTCGCCTGGCGGCTGCGCGGCCCCGACGCCGCGCCCTGGCTCGCCGTCACCGGCACCAACGGCAAGACCACGACCGTCCAGATGCTCGCCTCCATCCTGAAGGCGGCGGGCCTGCGCACGGCCGCCGTGGGCAACATCGGCGTCTCGCTCCTCGACGCGGTCCTGGGCGAGGAGCACTACGACGTCCTCGCGGTGGAACTGTCGAGCTACCAGCTCCACTGGGCACCCTCGCTGCGCGCCCACTCCGCCGCCGTACTGAACCTGGCGCCCGACCACCTCGACTGGCACGGCTCCATGGAGGCCTACGCCGCCGACAAGGGCCGTGTCTACGAAGGCAATCGCGTCGCCTGCGTCTACAACGTCGCCGACAAGGCCACCGAGGACCTGGTGCGCGCGGCCGACGTCGAGGAGGGCTGCCGGGCCGTCGGCTTCACCCTCGGTGCGCCCGCGCCCTCCCAACTCGGCGTGGTGGACGGCATCCTGGTCGACCGGGCCTTCGTGGAGGACCGGCAGAAGAACGCCCAGGAGCTCGCCGAGGTCTCCGACGTCAACCCGCCCGCCCCGCACAACATCGCCAACGCCCTTGCGGCGGCCGCACTCGCGCGTGCCTTCGGGGTGCCCGCGGCGGCCGTACGGGACGGTCTGAGGGCCTTCACGCCGGACGCCCACCGGATCGCGCACGTGGCCGACATCGACCAGGTCGCCTACATCGACGACTCCAAGGCGACCAACACCCACGCGGCACAAGCCTCGTTGGCGGCCTACGAGTCGATCGTGTGGATCGCCGGCGGCCTGGCGAAGGGCGCGACCTTCGACGAACTGGTGGCGGGGGCGGCGAAGCGGCTGCGCGGCGTCGTCCTCATCGGGGCGGACCGTGCCCTGATCCGCGAAGCGCTGGCACGACACGCGCCGGAAGTACCCGTCGTCGACCTCGACCGGACCGACACTGGGGCGATGCTCCAGGCAGTCCAGGAGGCGCAGCGCCTCGCTGCCGCAGGCGACACGGTCCTGCTGGCCCCGGCCTGTGCCTCCATGGACATGTTCACCAACTACAACCAGCGCGGTGACGCGTTCGCGGAGGCGGTTCGCGAACTCGGCGCCTGACCCGGCCGCCTGCCGGGCGGACCTTGGGAGGGACGCGTGGGACCGTCGACGTACAGTGAGGTCTGCGATGCCCGGTAGCCGAACCGGGCGCCCGCCCGTGCGGCGGGCCGTCAGACGTCCCGCCGCCCCCCGGGCACCGCGCGAGAACCTGCTCCTCGGCCTGTACCTGCGCGCCCGCCGCGCCTGGGACCGGCCGCTGACCGCCTACTACCTGATCCTCGGCGGCAGCCTGCTGATCACCGTGCTCGGACTGGTGATGGTCTACTCGGCCTCCCAGATCACGGCGTTGCAGATGTCCCTGCCGGGCTCGTACTTCTTCCGCAAGCAGCTCCTCGCGGCCGTCATCGGCGGGGTGCTGCTGCTGATCGCCTCCCGGATGCCGGTGAAGCTGCACCGGGCGCTGGCCTACCCCATCCTGGCGGGCGCCGTGTTCCTGATGGCCCTGGTGCAGGTGCCGGGGATAGGGATGTCGATCAAGGGCAACCAGAACTGGATCTCACTCGGCGGCTCCTTCCAGATCCAGCCCAGCGAGTTCGGCAAGCTCGCGCTCGTGCTCTGGGGCGCCGACCTGCTCGCCCGCAAGCAGGACAAGAAGCTGCTGACCCAGTGGAAGCACATGCTGGTGCCGCTCGTACCGGTCGCCTTCATGCTGCTCGGGTTGATCATGCTCGGCGGCGACATGGGTACGGCGATCATCCTCACCGCGATCCTGTTCGGCCTGCTGTGGCTGGCGGGGGCGCCGACCCGGCTGTTCGTCGGCGTACTGTCGATCGCCGCCACGCTCGGTGTGATCCTTATCAAGACCAGCCCCAACCGCATGGCCCGGCTCCAGTGCATCGGCGCCACCGAGCCGAGGTCCGCGGGAGCCGACTGCTGGCAGGCCGTGCACGGCATCTACGCCCTCGCCTCCGGCGGCCTTTTCGGTTCCGGGCTCGGCGCGAGTGTGGAAAAATGGGGCCAACTCCCGGAAGCGCACACGGACTTCATCTTCGCCGTGACCGGTGAGGAACTGGGCCTGGCGGGGACGCTGTCCGTGCTCGCCCTCTTCGCGGCTCTAGGCTATGCGGGTATCCGCGTGGCCGGACGCACGGAGGACCCCTTCGTCAGGTATGCCGCGGGAGGTGTGACCACCTGGATCACCGCGCAGACGGTGATCAACATCGGTGCGGTGCTCGGTCTGCTGCCGATCGCCGGTGTCCCCCTCCCGCTGTTCTCCTACGGGGGTTCCGCCCTGTTGCCGACCATGTTCGCCATCGGGTTGCTGATCGCGTTCGCGCGTGAGGATCCCGCTGCGCGGATGGCGCTTTCGATGCGGCAACCCCGCTTTGGTAGAAAGCGGGCGGGAGGCCCTGTGCGGGGGCCTCGGAGATGGAACACGATGCGACGGCGTGCCTCGGCACGTACGTCCGGAGAGCGGTGAATTTCGGTGCATGTCGTACTCGCCGGTGGGGGGACCGCCGGCCACATCGAGCCCGCGCTCGCCCTCGCGGACGCCCTGCGCAGGCAGGACCCGACCGTGGGAATCACGGCCCTGGGCACGGAGCGGGGCCTTGAGACCCGGCTCGTACCGGAGCGGGGTTACGATCTCGCACTGATCCCCGCGGTACCGCTGCCACGCAGGCCCACTCCCGAGCTGATCACCGTCCCGGGCCGGCTGCGCGGCACGATCAAGGCCGCCGAGCAGATCCTGGAGCGCACCAAGGCGGACGCCGTCGTCGGCTTCGGCGGCTACGTGGCGCTGCCCGGCTACCTCGCCGCCAAGCGCCTCGGCGTGCCGATCATCATCCACGAGGCCAACGCCCGGCCCGGCCTGGCGAACAAGATCGGCTCGCGGTACGCGGCCAAGGTCGCCGTCTCCACCCCGGACAGCAAGCTGCGCGACGCCCGCTACATCGGCATCCCGCTGCGCCGCTCCATCGCCATCCTGGACCGGGCGGCCGTGCGCCCCGAGGCGCGCGCCGCCTTCGGGCTCGACCCGCACCTGCCGACGCTGCTGGTCTCCGGCGGCTCGCAGGGCGCACGCCGGCTCAACGAGGTGGTCCAGCAGGTCGCGCCATACCTCCAGCAGGCCGGGATCCAGATCCTGCACGCGGTCGGCCCGAAGAACGAACTGCCGCAGGTGCACCAGATGCCGGGGATGCCCCCGTACATCCCGGTACCGTACGTGGACCGGATGGACCTCGCGTACGCCGCGGCCGACATGATGCTCTGCCGTGCGGGCGCGATGACCGTCGCCGAACTCTCCGCCGTCGGGCTCCCGGCCGCCTACGTCCCGCTGCCCATCGGCAACGGCGAACAGCGGCTGAACGCCCAGCCGGTGGTCAAGGCCGGCGGCGGACTCCTGGTCGACGACGCGGACCTGACGCCCGAGTGGGTACAGCAGAACGTCCTGCCCGTGCTCGCCGACCCGCACCGGCTGTTCCAGATGTCCCGCGCAGCCGGTGAGTTCGGCCGACGGGACGCCGACGAGCTGCTCGTCGGCATGGTGTACGAGGCGATCGCCGCCAGTCGTGCACACCGATAGGACTGTATACGGGCCCGTATGACCGGAAGGCAGGGAGCGTGGCCGGATCGACGACCGCCGAGCGCGGTGAACGCCAACAGGAGTCGTCCGGCCCGCCGCCCGCCCGAAGGCTCATCCCACCGCGACTTCGTACGATCATCATCCTCGCCGTCGCGCTGGTACTCGTCGGCGCCGGTTCCGTCTGGGTGCTGTACGGCTCGAACTGGCTGCGCGTGGAGCGCGTATCGGTCTCCGGAACCAGGATCCTGACGCCCGCTGAGGTGCGCGAGGCCGCCGACGTCCCGGTCGGCGCTCCGCTGATTTCCGTCGACACCGATGCGATTGAGGCGCGTCTGCGGCGGAAATTGCCCCGAATTGACGTGGTTGACGTGGTGCGTTCCTGGCCCCATGGAATCGGACTGAAAGTGACTGAGCGCACTCCGGTTCTGCTTGTCCAAAAGGGCCGAAACTTTGTCGAAGCGGACGATGAAGGTGTCCGATTCGCCACGGTTTCCGAAGCCCCGAAAGGCGTCGCCGCACTCGAATTGACCCTGTCCCAGCCGGGCTCCCGCGCCGCGAGCCTGCGCCGTTTCGGCGAGGACCGATTGGTGCGGGAGGCGGTCCGTGTCGCCGGTGCCATTCCGGCCGCCGTCGCGCGGCGGACCCAGGCCCTCAAGGTGCGTTCGTACGACGACATCTCGCTGGAGTTGAGCGACGGCCGGACCGTCTCCTGGGGAAGTGGTGAGAAGGGTGCCGCGAAGGCCCGTACGCTCACGGCTCTGATGAAAGCCTCTCCCGATGCCCGGTACTTCGACGTCAGCGTTCCCACCGCGCCCGCGTCATCAGGGAGTTGACGCACATCAGCGCAGGCCAGCACCCTGGTTGGGCAGCGCTACGCCTGATCACATAGGGTGAAAAGAAAAACGGGAGGTTCGGCGTGTTCGTTGAACGTGCGCCACTTGTCGACTTAGTGTCCTGTTCAGAAGACTCCAGGGAACAGACACACTGGTAACCCTAAACTTCAACGTTAGGGTTCGGGTCGGCGATACGGACCGTCCCAATCGGCATCAGTCGTCGGACCGCGGCAACGCCGCGAGGCGGCGACACGTAACTCGAGGCGAGAGGCCTTCGACGTGGCAGCACCGCAGAACTACCTCGCAGTCATCAAAGTCATCGGTGTCGGCGGCGGTGGTGTCAATGCCATCAACCGGATGATCGAGGTCGGTCTCAAGGGCGTCGAGTTCATCGCCATCAACACCGACGCGCAGGCGCTGTTGATGAGCGACGCCGACGTCAAACTCGACGTCGGCCGCGAACTCACCCGCGGACTCGGCGCCGGAGCCAACCCGGCTGTCGGCCGCAAGGCCGCCGAGGACCACCGCGAGGAGATCGAGGAGGTCCTCAAGGGGGCCGACATGGTCTTCGTGACGGCCGGTGAAGGCGGCGGCACCGGTACCGGCGGCGCGCCCGTCGTGGCCAACATCGCACGCACGCTCGGCGCCCTCACCATCGGCGTGGTCACGCGCCCGTTCACCTTCGAGGGACGGCGCCGCGCGAACCAGGCCGAGGACGGCATCGCCGAACTCCGCGAAGAGGTCGACACCCTCATCGTCATCCCGAACGACCGGCTGCTGTCCATCTCGGACCGCCAGGTCTCGGTCCTCGACGCCTTCAAGTCGGCGGACCAGGTCCTGCTCTCCGGTGTTCAGGGCATCACCGACCTCATCACCACGCCCGGCCTGATCAACCTTGACTTCGCCGACGTCAAGTCGGTCATGTCCGAGGCCGGTTCGGCCCTCATGGGCATCGGCTCGGCCCGCGGCGACGACCGCGCGGTGGCCGCCGCCGAGATGGCGATCTCCTCGCCGCTGCTCGAGGCGTCCATCGACGGCGCCCGGGGCGTCCTGCTCTCCATCTCCGGCGGCTCCGACCTCGGCCTGTTCGAGATCAACGAGGCCGCCCAGCTGGTGAGCGAGGCCGCCCACCCCGAGGCCAACATCATCTTCGGCGCGGTCATCGACGACGCCCTCGGCGACGAGGTCCGGGTCACGGTGATCGCGGCCGGCTTCGACGGCGGCCAGCCGCCGGCCCGCCGGGACACCGTCCTCGGTTCGTCCTCGGCGTCCTCGTCCTCGGGCCGCCGCGAGGAGCCCACTCCGGTACGGCAGACCGAGAGCCGCCCGTCCTTCGGCTCGCTCGGCAGCGTCACGCCGAAGGAGGAGGAGTCGGCGCCCGAGCCGGTGGCCGACCTTCCGGTCTCCCCGCCGGTCCCGCCGTCGCGCTCCTACTCGGACAGCGCGGCCGAGGAACTGGACGTGCCGGACTTCCTGAAGTGATAGGGCAGCGCGAGAGCGTGAGCGGCGCGCACTTCGCCTTCACCGACCGGTGGGGCGGGGTGGGCGCCGCTCCGTATGAGGAGCTCAACCTCGGCGGTGCGGTCGGCGACGACCCCGAAGTCGTGGGGACCAACCGCGAACTGGCCGCCAAGTCCCTGGGGCTCGACCCCGCTCAGGTGGTCTGGATGAACCAGGTGCACGGGGCCGACGTGGCGGTAGTGGACGGACCCTGGGGTTCCGCTTCGGAGATCCCCTCGGCCGACGCGGTCGTCACCGCCCGGCGCGGACTCGCCCTCGCCGTTCTGACCGCCGACTGCACGCCCGTCCTGCTGGCCGACCCGGTCGCGGGGATCGCCGCCGCGGCCCACGCGGGCCGGCCCGGCATGATCGCCGGGGTCGTCCCCGCCGCCGTACGGGCCATGGCGGAGCTGGGCGCCGAGCCGTCCCGGATCGTCGCCCGCACCGGACCCGCCGTCTGCGGCCGGTGCTACGAAGTGCCGGACGCCATGCGCGCCGAGGTCGCGGCAGTCGAACCGGCGGCACACGCCGAGACGGGCTGGGGTACCCCCGCGGTCGACGTGACCGCCGGGGTGCACGCTCAGCTCGAGCGGCTCGGGGTGCGCGACCGGGAGCAGTCGCCGGTGTGCACGCTGGAGTCGGGCGATCACTTCTCATACCGCCGCGAGCGCACCACGGGGCGACTCGCGGGATATATCTGGCTGGACTGATGGGGCATGACGGACCGTAAGGGTGAACTCGCCGGAAACCTGGCGAAAGTGGAGGAGCGCATCGCCGCCGCGTGTGCGGCCGCGGGGCGCAAGCGTGAGGAAGTCACGCTGATCGTGGTCACCAAGACGTATCCCGCGAGCGATGTGCGCATGCTGGCGGAGCTCGGTGTGCGTCACGTCGCCGAGAACCGCGACCAGGACGCGGCGCCCAAGGCTGCGGAATGTACGGATCTGCCCCTTACTTGGCACTTCGTCGGTCAGTTGCAGACCAACAAGGTGCGATCCGTGGTCGGTTATGCGGATCTCGTGCAGTCCGTCGATCGTTCCAAGCTCGTCACGGCTCTGTCCAAAGAGGCCGTGCGGGTCGGGCGTGAGGTGGGATGTCTCCTGCAGGTCGCACTCGACGCGGACGAGAGCGGCAGGGGGGAGCGGGGTGGTGTAGGACCTGGTGGAATCCAGGAGTTGGCCGACCTCGTCGCCGACGCTCCGGGGCTGCGACTCGACGGGCTGATGACCGTCGCGCCGCTCACCGGGGAGTACGCGGGGCGCCAACAGGCGGCGTTCGAGCGGTTGATGGATTTGTCGACCGACCTGCGCCGAGCCCATCCGGCTGCGAACATGGTCTCGGCAGGGATGAGTGCGGACCTCGAACAGGCCGTGGCGGCCGGAGCGACACATGTACGCGTCGGCACCGCGGTACTCGGAGTACGCCCCAGGCTCGGGTAACGTCGCCAGGAAGTCGGACCACAGCAGAAAATATGGTCATTACCGCAGTACAGCGGGCATAACGACCTAGTGGATCGCGGGCACTTGGCAGTCGTCAGCCGATCCACCACAGAGCGGAGGACTCAGAGAATGGCCGGCGCGATGCGCAAGATGGCGGTCTACCTCGGCCTCGTGGAGGACGATGGGTACGATGGCCGCGGTTTCGACCCTGACGACGACTTCGAACCCGAACTGGACCCGGAGCCCGAGCGGGACCGTCGACGGCATGAGCTGTCGCACCAGTCGCATGGTTCGCACCAGTCCCACCAGGCACATCAGCCTGAAAGGGACGAATCGGTAAGAGTGGTGCAGGCTCCGGCGCCGCGCGACCCGTTGCCCCGATCCGCTTCGCTAGGCGCGGAATCCGGGCGTCCGGCGCGCATTGCGCCCGTGGCATCCATCACACAAGAACGCGCAAGCCTGGAGAAGAACGCACCGGTGATCATGCCCAAGGTCGTGTCGGAACGAGAGCCTTACCGGATCACCACGCTTCACCCGCGGACCTACAACGAGGCCCGTACTATCGGGGAACACTTCCGTGAGGGCACCCCGGTGATCATGAATCTGACTGAGATGGATGACACAGACGCGAAGCGACTTGTCGACTTTGCGGCCGGTTTGGTGTTTGGTCTTCACGGCAGCATCGAGCGGGTGACGCAGAAGGTGTTCCTGTTGTCGCCTGCTAACGTCGATGTCACGGCGGAGGACAAGGCCCGTATCGCAGAGGGCGGGTTCTTCAACCAGAGCTGAGATACTCGACCGGAAACAGCAGTACAAGTAGTACCCGGCAGCACGGAACAGGGGAGAGGGAAGCACAGCCAATGAGCGTGGTCCTGGATGTCATCTACATCGCGCTGATGTGCTTTCTCATCGTGCTGATCTTCCGGTTGGTCATGGACTACGTCTTCCAGTTCGCCCGCTCGTGGCAGCCCGGCAAGGCGATGGTGGTCGTTCTGGAGGCCACTTACACGGTCACTGATCCACCGCTCAAGCTTCTGCGGCGGGTCATTCCGCCGCTGCGTCTCGGGGGCGTGGCGCTCGACCTGTCCTTCTTCGTACTGATGATCATCGTCTACATCCTGATCTCCGTCGTGAGCCGGCTGTGAACGATACGGTCTTGCCGAATGCCGACGACTACGTTGAGGTGAAGAGATGCCGTTGACCCCCGAGGACGTGCGGAACAAGCAGTTCACGACCGTCCGCCTCCGAGAAGGCTATGACGAGGACGAGGTCGATGCCTTCCTCGACGAGGTCGAAGCCGAACTGACTCGCCTGCTCCGCGAGAACGAGGACCTGCGTGCCAAGCTGGCCGCGGCCACGCGCGCTGCTGCCCAGAACCAGCAGAACATGCGCAAGCCGCCGGAGCAGCAGGACCAGCAGCAGGGGATGCCCCAGCAGGGCGGGATGCCTCAGCAGGGCGGGATGCCCCAACAAGGCGGAATGCCTCAGCAGGGCGGGATGCCCCAGCAGGGAATGCCGCAGCAGGGCATGCGTGGGCCCGGCGGCCCGGTGCCCGCCGGCATATCTGGCCCGCCGCAGCAGCAGATGGGTGGCCCCATGGGTGGCCCGCCCCAGCTGCCGAGCGGCGCCCCGCAGCTGCCTGCCGGTCCCAGTGGCGGCCAGGGCGGCCCGCAGGGTCCCGGTCCGATGGGCCAGGGTCCGATGGGTCAGGGCCCCATGGGCGGTCAGCCGCCCATGCAGCAGCAGATGGGCGGCCCCATGGGCGGTCCGATGGGCGGCCACGGTCAGGGACCCGGTGGCGACAGTGCCGCCCGTGTTCTCTCGCTGGCTCAGCAGACCGCCGACCAGGCGATCGCCGAGGCTCGTTCCGAGGCCAACAAGATCGTCGGCGAGGCGCGTTCGCGTGCCGAGGGTCTCGAGCGTGACGCCCGTGCCAAGGCCGACGCCCTGGAGCGGGACGCGCAGGAGAAGCACCGCGTCGCGATGGGCTCCCTGGAGTCCGCCCGCGCCACGCTGGAGCGCAAGGTCGAGGATCTGCGCGGCTTCGAGCGCGAGTACCGCACGCGTCTGAAGTCCTACCTGGAGTCGCAGCTGCGTCAGCTGGAGACCCAGGCGGACGACTCGCTGGCCCCGCCGCGCACTCCGGCGACCGCGTCGCTGCCGCCGTCCCCGGCGCCTTCCATGGCTCCGGCCGGCGCGAGCGCCCCGTCGTACGGCGGTGGCAACCAGGGCATGGGCGGTGGCCCGGCTCCGGCCCCCCCGTCCTACGGCGGCCAGCAGCAGATGTCCCCGGCGATGACCCAGCCGATGGCGCCGGTACGGCCGCAGGGCCCGTCGCCGATGGGCCAGGCTCCCTCGCCGATGCGCGGCTTCCTCATCGACGAGGACGACAACTGACGGTTATGAGTACGCCGTAGGCGTCGGCAGCGTTCAGGGCTGGGCCCCGGATTTTGATCCGGGGCCCAGCCTTTTTGCCGTGCGCGTGCGGGGTTCTTGCCGTGCGTGTTCGGGTGCCGGTGCACCTGTCCTGCGTACGCAACGCCGAAGGCCCGGGTGCACCAAGATCTTCTCGGTGTACCCGGGCCTTCGTGCCGTTGGTTACGCCTTGCGCAGGCGGAACGTCAGGGACAGGCCCTCGTCCGTGAACGGGGAGCCGTAGGTGTCGTCCGTCTCGCCCTGGGCGCTGTGCTCATTCAGGAAGTCGGTCGCCAGGACCTCCTCGGCGATCAGACCGCTGTGCTCCGACAGGGCCGCGACCACCGCCGGGTCCGTCGCCGTCCAGCGCAGCGCGATGCGGTCGGCCACGTCCAGGCCGCTGTTCTTGCGGGCCTCCTGGATCAGACGGATGGCGTCACGGGCCAGGCCCGCCTGACGCAGCTCCTCGGTGATCTCCAGGTCGAGCGCGACCGTGGCGCCCGAGTCGGAGGCCACCGACCAGCCCTCGCGAGGGGTCTCCGTGATGATCACCTCGTCCGGGGCGAGCGTGATCGTCTCGCCGTCGACCTCCACCGACGCCGTGCCCTCGCGCAGTGCCAGGGACAGGGCAGCGGCGTCCGCGTTCGCGACGGCCTTCGCCACGTCCTGGACCCGCTTGCCGAACCGCTTGCCCAGCGCACGGAAGTTGGCTTTCGCCGTCGTGTCGACCAGCGAGCCGCCCACCTCGGACAGCGACGCCAGCGACTCGACGTTCAGCTCCTCCGTGATCTGCGCGTGCAGCTCGGGGTCGAGCGAGGCGAAGCCCGTCGCCGCGACCAGTGCGCGCCGCAGCGGCTGACGCGTCTTCACGCCCGACTCCGCGCGCGTGGCACGGCCCAGCTCCACCAGCCGTCGTACCAGGACCATCTGCTTCGACAGCTCCGGGTCGATGGCGGACAGGTCCGCCTCGGGCCAGGACGTGAGGTGCACCGACTCGGGGGCGCCCGGCGTGACGGGCACCACCAGGTCCTGCCAGACCCGCTCGGTGATGAACGGGGTCAGCGGGGCCAGCAGCTTGGTGACCGTCTCGACGACCTCGTGCAGGGTGCGCAGCGCCGCCTTGTCGCCCTGCCAGAAGCGGCGACGGGAGCGGCGTACGTACCAGTTGGACAGGTCGTCGACGAACGCCGAGAGGAGCTTTCCGGCGCGCTGGGTGTCGTACGCCTCCATGGCCTGCGTCACCTGGTCGGTGAGCGCGTGGAGTTCGGACAGGAGCCAGCGGTCGAGGGCGGGCCGGTCCGCGGGGGCCGGGTCGGCCTCGCTGGGGGCCCAGTCGGACGTACGGGCGTACAGGGCCTGGAAGGCGACCGTGTTCCAGTATGTGAGGAGCGTCTTGCGGACGACCTCCTGGATGGTGCCGTGGCCGACGCGGCGAGCCGCCCACGGCGAGCCGCCGGCCGCCATGAACCAGCGGACCGCGTCCGCGCCGTGCTGGTCCATCAGCGGGATCGGCTCCAGGGTGTTGCCCAGGTGCTTGGACATCTTGCGGCCGTCCTCGGCGAGGATGTGGCCGAGGCACACCACGTTCTCGAACGACGACTTGTCGAAGACCAGGGTGCCGACCGCCATCAGCGTGTAGAACCAGCCGCGGGTCTGGTCGATGGCCTCGCTGATGAACTGCGCGGGGTACCGGGACTCGAAGAGTTCCTTGTTCTTGTGCGGGTAGCCCCACTGCGCGAACGGCATCGAACCCGAGTCGTACCAGGCGTCGATGACCTCCGGGACGCGTGTGGCCGTCTTCTGGCACTTCGGGCAGGCGAAGGTGACCTCGTCGATGTACGGGCGGTGCGGGTCGAGGCCGGACTGGTCGGTGCCGGTCAGCTCGGAGAGCTCCGCAAGGGAGCCGACGCAGGTGAGGTGGCCGTCCTCGCAGGTCCAGATCGGCAGCGGCGTGCCCCAGTAACGGCTGCGGGAGAGCGCCCAGTCGATGTTGTTGTTCAGCCAGTCGCCGAAGCGGCCGTGCTTGACGGTGTCCGGGAACCAGTTGGTCTTCTCGTTCTCCTGAAGGAGGCGGTCCTTGACGGCCGTGGTGCGGATGTACCAGGACGGCTGCGCGTAGTAGAGGAGCGCGGTGTGGCAGCGCCAGCAGTGCGGGTAGCTGTGCTCGTACGGGATGTGCTTGAAGAGGAGACCGCGGTTGTGGAGGTCCTCGGTGAGCTTTTCGTCCGCCTTCTTGAAGAAGACGCCGCCCACGAGGGGGACGTCCGCCTCGAACGTGCCGTCCCTGCGGACGGGGTTCACGACGGGCAGGCCGTACGCGCGGCAGACCTTGAGGTCGTCCTCGCCGAAGGCGGGGGACTGGTGGACCAGACCCGTACCGTCCTCGGTCGTCACGTACTCGGCGTTGACCACGTAGTGGGCCGGTGCCGGGAACTCGACGAGCTCGAACGGACGTTGATAGGTCCAGCGTTCCATCTCGGCGCCGGTGAACGTCTCGCCCGTGACCTCCCAGCCCTCGCCGAGGGCCTTCTCGACGAGCGGCGCGGCGACGACGAGCTTCTCTGTGCCGTTCGTCGCGACGACGTAGGTGACGTCGGGATGCGCGGCGACGGCCGTGTTGGAGACCAGCGTCCAAGGGGTCGTCGTCCACACCAGGAGCGCTGCCTGGCCGGCGAGCGGACCGGAGGTGAGCGGGAACCGGACGTACACGGACGGGTCGACGATCGTCTCGTAGCCCTGCGCCAGCTCGTGGTCCGACAGACCCGTCTCGTCGCGCGGGCACCAGGGGGCGACGCGGTAGTCCTGGACCAGCAGGCCCTTGTCGAAGATCTCCTTCAGCGACCACCAGACGGACTCCACGTACTCGGGGTCCATCGTGCGGTACGCGTCGTCCAGGTCGACCCAGTAGCCCATGCGGTTGGTGAGCTCGGTGAAGGCGTCGGTGTGGCGGGTCACGGACTCGCGGCACTTGGCGTTGAACTCCGCGATGCCGTACGTCTCGATGTCCTTCTTGCCGTCGAAGCCGAGTTCCTTCTCCACGGCGATCTCCACCGGCAGGCCGTGGCAGTCCCAGCCGGCCTTGCGGGCCACGTGATAGCCGCGCATGGTGCGGAAGCGGGGGAAGACGTCCTTGAAGACGCGTGCCTCGATGTGGTGGGCGCCCGGCATGCCGTTGGCGGTGGGCGGGCCCTCGTAGAACACCCACTCGGGGCGGCCCTCGGACTGTTCCAGGGTCTTGGCGAAGATCTTCTGTTCGCGCCAGAAGTCGAGCACGGCGTGCTCGAGCGCGGGCAGGTCGACCTGGGCGGGCACCTGGCGGTACGTCGGCGTTGTCATCAGCGAGCTTCCTCCGGCGGACTTGCTGCCTTCCGTCCGGAGGGACGAGAGCTGTGTCATTCCCTGCGCCGCCTTCGGCGCGCTCCCGCGGTACCACCCTCCTTGGCTCCCGGGTGCGCCGTACGCACCAGTGAGCCCCCTCATTGGGGTCGCGAGGCCGGGTCTACTGGCCGCGGCTGGTTCGCTGCGGCTTTCTTCCGGCGGCTCCGGGGTGATCTTCACGTCGCGCTCGCCCCCGGGCTTCCACCGTCCCCGGGTCGCTCTGGGCTGCGTACGTCGCTACTCGTCCCCATCCACGCTTTTCGCTCCGCCCAGTGTACGGCGCCGCGGGGACAGCGGCCGACCGCTTTTACGGCGGCCGGGGCCGGGGCTCGGCGGGGGCCGGGCGTGACCCGAATGGCGAAGTGCGCGTGTTCGATTCTCGGGACGCCCGGCTCGGCGGATTACCCGGCGGGGAGTTGGGCACAACGCATGCAGGTTTGCCGCGCGGCATGCGCGAGGCGGGCGAATCGGGCGGTGCGCCCCGTTGCCGCGGGACTCAAGTCGATTTATCGTCCCAGCACGATTCGCGTGCAAGATCACAATATGTGAAGGGGCCGCGGCCATGGTGGCGAAGAAGACCGCCGTACAGCAGTCGGCGTCCGGGTCCACGGGTGCCTCCGGCGGTGCGGCCAAGAACGTCGGCGGGAAGAAGAGCACGCAGCGGGGCGCGGCCGAGCGGGAGGCCAAGGCCGTGAAGACGGTCGGTACGGAGGCGAGAAAGACCGCCGGGAAGAGCACGGGGGCGGGGGCGGGGGCGCGGGCGGGTGCAGGCACGGGTGAGCGTGTGGCGGCCAAGAAGGCCGTTTCGCAGAAGGCGGCGGCGAAGGACACGGGGCCGGTGAAGAAAACGGCGCCGGTGAAGAAGGTCGCCGCTTCCAAGACTGCTCCTGCCAAGGCCGCGGTCGAGGAGGGGACGGAGAGACCGGCGGGCAAGAGGGCGTCGGGCGGCAAGAAGGCGTCGGGCGCCGAGGAGGTGGCGGGAGGCAAGAGGGCGGCGGGCAAGAAAGCGGCGGCGAAGCAGGCCGTAGCGAAGAAGCCCGCAGCGAAGAATGCCGTGGCGAAGAAGGCGGCGGCCATGAAGGAAACGGGTACGAAGGCGGCGGGGGCGAAGAAAACCGCTGCCCAGAAGAGCAGCTCTACGAAGAGCACCTCCGAGAAGGACGCGGACGAGAGGACTGCGGCCAAGAAGGGTTCAGCCGAGACGACTGCGGCCGAGAAGGGCGCGGCCAAGACGACCATGGTCGAGACGACTGCGGCCGAGAGGAGCACGGCTAAGAAGAGCGCGGCTGAGAAGGGCGCAGCTGAGACGACCGTGGCCAAGACGACGGCGGCCGAAAAGGGCGCGGACGAGACGACTGCGGCCGAGAAGAGCAGCTCTACGAAGAGCACCTCCGAGAAGGACGCGGACGAGAGGACTGCGGCCAAGAAAGGCGCGGCCGAGAAGGGCGCGGCCAAGACGACCATGGTCGAGACGACTGCGGCCGAGAGGAGCGCGGCTGAGAAGGGCGCAGCTGAGACGACCGTGGCCAAGACGACGGCGGCCGAAAAGGGCGCGGCCGGGAAGAGCACGGCTAAGAAGAGTGCGGCTGAGAAGGGCGCGGCCGAGACGACCGCGGCCAAGACGGCGGCGGCCGAAAAAGGCGCGGCCAAGACGACCGTCGGCGAGAAGAGCGCGGCCAAAACGACTGCGGCCAAGAAGGGCGTGGCAGAGAAGGGCTCAGCTGAGACGACTGCGGCTGAGACGACCGTGGCCAAGACGACCGCGGGCGAGAAGAGCACGGCCGGAAGCATGGCCAAGAAGGCGGGCGCGGCGCAGGCCGCGGAGCAGACGGGAGCCACGACAGTGGTTGCGAAGAAGACTCCTGGCACGGCCACGGCGGCGAAGACCGCAGTTCCCAAGGCACGGGTCGCCGCGGCGGAGCCCGGCGAGCTCGCGGTGCGCCCCGGTGAGGACCCCTGGACGCCGGAAGAGGTCGCGGAGGCGCGGGCCGAACTGTCGTCCGAGGCGACGCGGCTGCGCGACGAGATCGCCTCGTCCGAGGCCTCCCTCGTGGGGCTGATGCGGGACTCCGGGGACGGCGCCGGCGACGACCAGGCGGACACCGGCACCAAGAACATCACGCGGGAGCACGAGATGGCCCTCGCGGCCAACGCGCGCGAGATGCTCATCCAGTTCGAGCGCGCCCTGGAGCGGCTCGACGCGGGCACCTACGGCCTGTGCGAGAACTGTGGCAACCCCATCGGGAAGGCGCGCATGCAGGCCTTCCCGCGGGCCACCCTGTGCGTGGAGTGCAAGCAGAAGCAGGAACGACGGTACTGATCACGTGACTGATCACATGGGCGCCGGGGGGTGTGACGTACCCTCGTCCTCAGTCAGGTATCTAGGTTGAGGGACTCACGTGGCAGAGGCGGAGCGCATCATCGGTACGCCGGACACTCCAGCGGACGCGTCGGAGGACGCCGCCGAGGCGGAGCGGCCGCGGGGCAAGCGGCGGATCGCCGTGCTGTTCGCCGTCGCGGTCGTCGCGTACGCCCTCGACCTGATCAGCAAGATGATCGTGGTCGCCAAGCTGGAGCACCACGCGCCGATCGAGATCATCGGGGACTGGCTGAGGTTCGAGGCCATCCGCAACGCGGGCGCGGCCTTCGGCTTCGGCGAGGCGTTCACCGTGATCTTCACGGTGATCGCGGCGGCCGTGATCGTGGTCATCGCCCGCCTCGCCCGCAAGCTCTACAGCCTGCCCTGGGCGATCGCGCTCGGCCTGCTGCTCGGCGGTGCGCTCGGCAACCTGACCGACCGGATCTTCCGGTCGCCGGGGGTGTTCGAGGGCGCGGTCGTCGACTTCATCGCGCCGAAGCACTTCGCGGTCTTCAACCTCGCCGACTCGGCGATCGTCTGTGGCGGCATCCTGATCGTGCTGCTGTCGTTCAAGGGTCTCGATCCGGACGGCACCGTCCACAAGGACTGAGGAGCCCGGACTCTCGTACGAGAGTGTCGGACCTGTCCGGCATACTCGACGGGTGAGCACCATTCCCGAGATCCGAACCCTGCCCGTGCCCGACGGCCTGGAGGGCGAGCGTGTCGACGCCGCCATCTCCCGCATGTTCGGCTTCTCCCGTACCAAGGCCGCGGAGCTCGCCGCCGCGGGGAAGGTCCTGGTCGACGGATCGGTGGTCGGGAAGTCCGAGCGGGTGCACGGCGGCGCCTGGCTGGAGGTCGAGATGCCGCAGGCGCCCGCCCCCGTGCAGATCGTCGCCGAGCCGGTCGAGGGCATGGAGATCGTGCACGACGACGACGACGTGGTCGTGATCGTCAAGCCGGTCGGCGTGGCCGCACACCCCAGCCCCGGCTGGTCCGGACCGACCGTGATCGGCGGGCTCGCCGCCGCCGGGTACCGCATCTCGACCTCGGGCGCCGCCGAGCGCCAGGGCATCGTGCACCGCCTCGACGTGGGCACCTCCGGCCTGATGGTGGTCGCCAAGTCCGAGTACGCGTACACCTCGCTCAAGCGCCAGTTCAAGGAGCGCACGGTCGACAAGCGGTACCACGCCCTCGTCCAGGGCCACCCGGACCCGACCAGCGGCACCATCGACGCGCCCATCGGCCGCCACCCGACCCACGACTACAAGTGGGCGGTCACGGCCGAGGGCAAGCCCTCGGTGACCCACTACGACCTCATCGAGGCGTTCCGCGCGGCCTCCCTGCTCGACGTGAAGCTGGAGACCGGCCGCACCCACCAGATCCGCGTCCACATGGCCGCCCACCGCCACCCGTGCGTCGGCGACCTGACCTACGGCGCCGATCCCACGCTCGCCAAGCGGCTCGGCCTGACCCGCCAGTGGCTGCACGCCGTACGGCTGGGCTTCGAGCACCCCGGTGACGGGCAGTGGGCGGAGTTCTCCTGCGACTACCCGGACGACCTGCAGGAGGCGCTCGACCAGGTTCGCGAGGAGACCTACGCATGAGCCCGGCGTCGTACGTCGTGCGGGTCGCCGAGGACCTCGCCGACCGTGAGGCGTGCTTCGCGGTGCGCAAGGAGGTCTTCGTCGGCGAGCAGGGCGTGCCCGCGGACCTGGAGTACGACGCGTACGACGCCGGTGCCGTGCATGTGCTGGCGGTCCGTGAGGACGGGACACCGCTCGGGACCGGGCGGCTGCTGTACGGCGAGGCGGCCGCGGACAGGACCGACGGCGACCCGGCGGTGGGATCGCTGGGTCGGCTCGCCGTGACGAAGGACGCGCGGGGGCTCGGCGTCGGAGCCGTCCTCGTCCGGGCGGTCGAGGACGCGGCACGCGCGCGTGGGCTCGCGGCGGTGGACCTGCACGCACAGACGCACGCGCTGGGGTTCTACGAGCGGCTGGGGTACGTGGCGTACGGCGCGGAGTTCCCGGACGCCGGGATGCCGCACCGGGCGATGCGGCGCGTGCTGTAGCCGGCCGTTCCTGCTGTGGCGGGGGGCTGCGACGGGGGGCGTCGACGGCCGGTGAACACGGTGGCGTGGCAGGCTTGAGGTCTGCTGTGTGACCGCCGAGACGACCACCGAGACGACCACCGAGACGACCCGGAGCGCTGACCGTGGATCAGTTGGCCCTGCTGTTCGTGCTGTTGCTCGGGGCCGTGATGAGCGTTCCGGTCGGAGACCGGCTGGGGCTGCCGGCGCCGGTGCTGATGACGCTCCTCGGGATCGTCCTCGCGCTGCTCGACTTCGTGCCGAACGTCAACATCCCGCCGGATCTCATCCTGCCCCTGCTGTTGCCTCCGCTGCTGTACGCGGCCGTACGGCGCACGTCCTGGCGGCAGTTCGCCGCCAATGTGCGGCCGATCTTCCTGCTGGCCGTGGCGCTGGTGTTCGTCACCACGGTGTGTGTGGCCGTCGTCGCGAACGCGATCGTGCCGGGGCTGCCGGTCGCGGCCGCGGTGGCGCTCGGCGCGCTGGTGGCGCCGCCCGATCCGGTCGCCGCGACCGCCGTCGCCGGACAACTCGGGCTGCCGAGGCGGCTGGTGTCCATCCTGGAGGGCGAGGGGCTCTTCAACGACGTGACGGCCATCGTGCTGTACCACGTGGCGATCGCCGCGGCCGTCAGCGGGACCTTCTCACCGTGGCGGGCGGGGCTGGACCTGGTGCTGTCCGCCGTGGTGGCGGTGGCCGTCGGGATCGTGCTGGGCTGGGGCGCCAACAAGCTGATGGATCTGCTCGGGGACGCGACCCTGCAGATCGGGATGACGCTGCTGGTGCCGTTCGCCTCCTACGTGCTGGCCGAGGAGTTCCGCGGGTCCGGGGTGCTCGCCGTGCTCACCACGGCGCTGTTCCTCGCCGAGTACGCCACCGATCCCGACGACGTGATGACTCGGCTCGCCGGGCATACCTTCTGGGACATCGTCGACACGCTGGTCACCGGGGTCGCGTTCGGGCTGATCGGCCTGGAGCTGCACAACGCGATCCGGACGGCGTCCGGGCGGTGGGGCGAGATGCTCGGGTGGGCGGCGGCGATCGTGGGTGTGGTCGTCCTCGTACGGCTGGTGTGGCTGTTGCCGGCCACCTGGCTCACCAAGCGGCTGCACGCCAGGCGGGACCACGACGAGGACATCCCGATGAGCGTGCGGGAGACCGTCGTCATGTGGTGGTCGGGGATGCGGGGGGTGGCGTCCGTCGCGCTGGCGTTGGCGATTCCCCTGGAGACCGATGACGGGTCGGCCTTTCCCGACCGGGACGAGATCGTGTTCATCGCGTTCGGGGTGATCATGGCCACGCTGGTGCTTCAGGGGCTGACCCTGCCGTGGCTGGTGAAACGGCTGGGCGTGCAGGCGGACACGGACCGGGAGAAGGAGTTCGAGAAGGCGCTGGCCGTGCGGGCGGCGAAGGCGGCGAAGCGGAGGCTCAGGGAGATCGAGGCCGTCGAGGAGTTGCCGGAGGAGTTGTCCGAGCAGATGCTGCGGCGGGCGTACGACATCGGGGTGCGGATCAGTCCCGAGGTGGGGGAGGACGAGCGGCGGGAGGCGCATGAGCAGCGGGTGCGGAGGCTGAAGCGGGTGCGCCGGATCCAGGGGGAGATGTTGAGCGCGGCTCGGCATGAGGTGTTGGCCGCGCGGAGTGAGCTGGGGGCCGATCCGGAGGTGGTGGATCGGGTGCTGCGGCATCTGGATGTGCGTAGTCTGCGGTGAGTTGCCGGGTGCGGGCGGGTGGGGGTTGCTGTGTTGGTTTCCCAGCCGCGCACCACTCGTTTCCAGTTGGTCGAGACTGCTTGGCTGCGTCAGGCGCCCCCGCGCGGTGGCTCGTGGCCGCGGCTCGCGGCCACGCCGTCGCGTGAGATGTCGTCCCGGACGCGGCCGTTCGTGCGGTTCGGGGGCAGGGCCGCGTCCGCCGTGTTGACGCGGGGGAGGGCGTACGAGTGTTCCGCGGCCAGCCAGCGGATCATGCCCTCGCGGACCGTGACGCGTACCGTCCAGATGTCGTCGGCGTCCTTGGCGGTCATCAGGGCCCGTACTTCCATGGTGTTCGGGGTGGTGTCGGTGACGTCCAGGCCGTAGGCGCGGCCGTCCCAGGCCGGGCACTCGCGCAGGATGTCGCGGAGCTTCTCGCGCATCGCGTCCACCGGCGCGGCGTGGTCGACGTGCCAGAAGACGATGCCGGTCATCTGCGGAGTGCCGCGCGACCAGTTCTCGAAGGGCTTGGACGTGAAGTACGAGACGGGCATGGTGATCCGGCGCTCGTCCCAGGTCCGTACGGTCAGGAACGTCAGCGTGATCTCCTCGACGGTGCCCCACTCGCCGTCCACCACGACCGTGTCGCCGATGCGCACCATGTCGCCGAAGGCGATCTGCAGTCCCGCGAACATGTTGCTGAGCGTCGACTGGGCGGCGACACCGGCGACGATGCCGAGGATTCCGGCCGAGGCCAGCAGCGAGGCGCCGGCCGCGCGGAACGCCGGGAACGTCAGCAGCATCGTGGCCGCCGCCACCACACCGACGACCGCGGCGACCACCCGCATGATCAGCGTCACCTGGGTCCGCACGCGCCGCACCCGGGCCGGATCGCGGTGGGCGCGCGCGTAGCGGCTGTACGACGTCTCCACTATCGCGGCGGCGATCCGGATCACCAGCCACGCCGCGGCCCCGATGAGCACCAGTGTGAGGGTCTGGCCGATGCCGACGCGGTGCTGCTCCAGCAGCTGCGCCTCGTCGAACGACCCTCTCAGCATGGCCGCGCAGAGCACGAGCTGGTAGGGGATGCGGCCGCGGCGCAGCAGACCCCACAGAGGGGTCTCGTGATGCCGTGCGTCGGCCTTGCGCAGCAGCAGGTCGGTGGCCCAGCCGATGACCAGCGTGAGCGCGACCGACCCGCCGACCACGATGAGTGGGCGGAGCAGATTCTCCATGCCCACGAACGTAACCGGCCCCGGGCGCACATGAACATGTGACTTCGCGCTCAAGGTGGGTACGGCCGTGGCCGCACGCGGGGAGCGCCGCCATGACCTGCGTTGTCGTACCCGGCTGGCACCATGTCCTCATGAACATCGTGCTCTTTCACTCGACCTTCGGTCTCAGGCCCGCGGTGCGCGCGGCGGCGGACCGGCTGCGCGCGGCCGGACACGAGGTGTGGACGCCGGACCTCTTCGAGGGGCGTACGTTCGAGACGGTCGAGGAGGGCATGGCCTTCAACGACGGGATCGGCAAGGACGAGCTGCTGAAGCGGGCCGTCCTGGCCGCCGCGCCCTACTCGGAACGCGGGCTGGTCTACGCCGGGTTCTCGCTCGGCGCCTCCATCGCGCAGACCCTCGCGCTCGGCGACGACAAGGCCCGCGGGCTGCTGCTCCTGCACGGCACGTCGGACATCGCGCCGAACGCGGCCGTGGACGAGCTGCCCGTCCAACTGCACGTCGCCGAGCCGGACCCCTTCGAGACCGACGACTGGCTGAGCGCCTGGTATCTCCAGATGGGCAGAGCGGGTGCGGATGTGGAGGTGTACCGGTACGCCGGGGCCGGCCATCTGTACACCGACCCCGACCTGCCCGACTACGACGAGGAGGCCGCCGAGGCCACCTGGCGGGTGGCGCTCGGTTTCCTCGACAGCCTGTAGGGCCAGTAGGGCCTGTAACCCCGTGGCTACACGGGGTCGTACGTCCGCTCGACCTTCTGGGTGCCGCTGCGGGTGCGGTACGAGCGGGCCCAGGACGAGGTCGCGTCCGGCTTGGTGCGGTCGGACAGGACGTAGTAGTCCATCTGCGCGCGGGCGGCGGTGATGTCCAGGACGCCGTAGCCGTGGCGGTCGGTGTCGACCCAGTGGACGTGCCGGTTGGCGGCCTTGATGATCGGCGCGGCGAGCGCGGAGATCGTGCCCTGGGGGGCCTTCACGATGTCGTCGAGGTTGTCGGAGGTGACCGAGGTGACCACGAACTCCGTGGCGGCCGAGGCGGACAGCGGGTACGTCCCGGCGTCCACCGGCACGTCGTTGGCCCACGCCATGTGGATGTCGCCGGTCAGGAAGACCGTGTTGCGGACGGCGTTCGCGCGCAGGTGGGCCAGCAGCTCGCGGCGGTCGTCCGTGTAGCCGTCCCACTGGTCGGTGTTGAGGGCGAGGCCCTCCTTCGGCAGCCCGAGCAGCTCGGCGAGCGGCTTCAGCAGGTCGGCGGTGAGGGAGCCGATCGCGAACGGCGAGATCATCACCGAGTTGCCGATCAGCCGCCAGGTGGTGTCGGACGTCTTCAGTCCGGCCTTCAGCCAGTCGAGTTGGGCGCGGCCTGTGAGCGTGCGGTCCGGGTCGTCGACCGAGCCGTTGCCGACGGCGACCTGCTGCGAGCGGAAGGAGCGCAGGTCCAGGAGGGAGAGGTCGACGAGCTTGCCGAAGCGCAGCCGCCGGTAGGTGGTGCCCGCGACCGCGGTGCGCACCGGCATCCACTCGAAGTAGGCCTGCTTGGCGGCGGCCTGACGCGCGCTCCAAACACCCTCCGCGCCCTCGGTGTGGTTCTCGGCCCCGCCCGACCAGGCGTCGTTGGCGAACTCGTGGTCGTCCCAGATGGCGATGACGGGCGCGGCCGCGTGCAGGGCCTGGAGGTCGGCGTCGGTCTTGTAACGGCCGTGCCGGGTGCGGTAGTCGGCCAGCGTGAGGATCTCGTGGGTGGGCGCGTGCGGCCGTACGACGGTGTCGCGCGTGCCGTATTCGCCGGTGCCGTACTCGTAGATGTAGTCGCCCAGGTGCAGCCAGGCGTCCAGGTCGCCGCGGGCCGCGAGATGGCGGTACGAGGAGAAGTAGCCGGCCTCCCAGTTGGCGCAGGAGACCACGCCGAAGCGGAGGTTCGGGACGGCCGCGTCGGCGGCGGGGGCGGTGCGGGTGCGGGCCACGGGGGAGTCGGTGCCGCCGGCGGAGAAGCGGAACCAGTAGTCGGTGGCGGGCTCCAGGCCGCGTACGTCCGCCTTGACGGTGTGGTCGGAGGCGGCGGTCGCGGTGACGGAGCCCTTGGCGACGATGGTCGTCAGCGCTTTGTCCCTGGCGATGACCCAGTCGACCGGGGTGTCCGGGCCGAGCCCGGAGCCGGGTTCCGCCTCGGCGGTGGGCGTCACCCGCGTCCACAGCAGGATGCCGTCGGGGAGCGGGTCGCCGGAGGCGACGCCGTGCAGGAAGGCGGGGGCGTCCGTGGCGGCCCGGGCGGGCAGCGCGGCGGCCAGCGGGCCGGCCAGGACAGCGGTCGCCGCCGCGGCCTTGACGACCGTACGGCGGCGCGGGGACAGGGAGTTGAGTTGCTCGGATGCTCTGTATCGACTCGTCACGGCCGATCAGGTTACTGATCGGTATGAACGAGAGCGGGCGAACTCGCAAAAGTTCGCCCGCTCTTTGGCCGACGGTCGCTCTTCGAGCGGCGATCGGGGTCAGGCCTTGAGGGCCGCCTCGATCGCCGTGTTGAAGTCGGCGACCGTCATCGGCGCGTTCTTGCCGTCCGAGCCGGTCAGGGTCTTGCCGTCCATCTTCAGGGTCGGGGTGCCCGACACGCCGCTGTCGTCGAACTTCGCCGACATCTCCAGCGCCCACTTGTCGAAGGTGCCGTTCTTCACGGCGTTCTGGAACTTCGCGTTGCCCTTGAGGGCGGGGACCGTGTCGGCCACCTTGATCAGGTAGGAGTCGTCCTTGAACTTGTCGTCGGACTCCTCCGGGTGCCACTTCGCCGAGTACATCGCGGTCTTGTACTCGAGGAAGGCCTCGGGGCTGACGTTCAGCGCGGCGCCCAGGGCACTGAGCGCGTTCTTGGAGCCCTCGCCGCCCAGGCCGTTGTCGAGGAAGGTGGCACCGACGTACTCGATCTTGTACTTGCCGTCCTCGACGCCCTTGTCCACCGTCGCGCCGACGGTCTGCTCGAACTGGGCGCAGACCGGGCAGCGCGGGTCCTCGTACATGACCAGGGTCTTCTTGGCGCTGCTCTCGCCGGTGACCACGGTCGTGCCGTTCGTGCCCGTGGTGTTGGCCGGCTTGACGAGCTTGTCGTCCTTCGCGGCGTCCCAGTAACCGGGCTTGTTGCCCTGGACGACCGCGTAGCTGATGCCGCCGGCTATCGCCAGGACGCCGACTATGGAGCCGGCCACGATGACCTGCCGCTTGATCTTGGCGCGCTTGGCCTGGCGCTCGCGCTCCTGGCGCAGGCGCTCGCGGGCGGCGGACTTCGCGGCCTGGCTGTTCCGCTTTGCCATGGTGATCTCCGTAGGGGAGGCGCACACGTCGTGTGCGGGATACGTATGGGGGACTGGTGGTGCTCAGGTGCGTTCGGCGCTCTTCGGCGCTGCTCGGGCGAGAGCAGACGCTCAGGCGACAGCAGACGCTCGGCCGAGAGCAGACGCTCAGGCAAAAGCGCCTGAGCACGGCGGTCCACGCCGTCCCAGGGAGTGCACGAGGATCCGCTCGCGCGCGGTGGTCGTACGGTGGCCGGGGTGCCGCGGGCGGCGCACGGAGGGCGACGGCACCACCGTCACCGCCGCGACCGCCAGCAGCAGCGGCCGGAAGGTGGTCGCGGTCACCGCGCGCAGCAGCTGGGCCAGCGCGTGCTCGCCGCGGCGCAGCCAGGCGGCCGCGAGGAGGCCCACGCCGATGTGCGCGCCGAGCAGCAGCCAGGCGGTCGCCGGGTCGGCGTGGGCGAGCAGACCGCCGAGCCGCTCGGGGCCGGAGCCCTCCCACCCGCCGCCCGACCCCCACCCCTCACGGAGGCGCTGCGCGCCGCCCCTGCCGAATTGGGCCAGCGGGGCGCCGACACTGGTGCCGTCGCCGCACAGCACGTCGAAGCCGACGGAGCGCAGCGGGCCGGTGACCGGGCCGCCCGCGGCGCCGTAACAGACGTGCTGGCCGGTGGTGAACACGGTGTCGGCGGCCAGCTCCAGCGGGATCAGCAGGGCGGCGATCCGGCCGAAGCCGCGCTCGCGGCCGGCCAGGGCGTAGGCGATCACGAACACGGCGGCGGCGACCACCACCACCGTGTTCAGCGGCAGCGGGGCCCGGGACAGCAGGACGTGCGACGCGGTGCTGAGCGTCACGACGAGTGCCGTGAACAGCGCCGCGCGCACGGCTCTGAGCTGGGTCCCGGATATGTCCATAGCGGAGGAGAGTCTGTCACGCGGGCCTGTAAGGGACCCCTAAAGGATCCCTGTGCGCGGCCGTTCCGTCACAGACCCGGAATCCGGCCGTTGCGGAACAGGTCCACGAAGATCTGGTGGTCGGCACGCGCGCGTGCGCCGTAGTCGTGCGCGAAGTCGACCAGGAGGCTCTCGAAGCCGGCGCCGTCGTCGGAGTCCGCCGCGAGCACCGCGTCGATGGCCCGCTCGGTGGAGAAGGGCACCAGGGACTCACCGGACTGGTCGTCCGCCGCCCCGTGCATGGTGGCGGTGGCCCGGCCCAGGTCGGCGACGACCGCGGCGATCTCCTCCGGGTCGTCGATGTCGCCCCAGTCCAGGTCCACGGCGTACGGCGACACCTCGGCGACCAGCTGGCCGATGCCGCCGAGCTCGGTCCAGCCGAGCCACGGGTCGGCGTGCGCCTGGAGGGCGCGCTGCGAGATCACCGTGCGGTGGCCCTCGTGCTGGAAGTAGTCCCGGATCGCCGAGTCCGTGATGTGCCGGGAGACGGCCGGGGTCTGGGCCTGCTTGATGTAGATCACGACGTCGTTCTCCAGGGCGTCGCTGTGGCCCTCAAGGAGGATGTTGTACGACGGCAGACCGGCCGAGCCGATGCCGATGCCGCGGCGTCCGACGACGTCCTTCACGCGGTACGAGTCCGGGCGGGCCAGGGACGAGTCCGGCAGCGTCTCCAGGTAGCCGTCGAAGGCCGCGAGGACCTTGTAGCGGGTGGCCGCGTCCAGCTCGATGGAGCCGCCGCCCGGGGCGAAGCGGCGCTCGAAGTCACGGATCTCCGTCATCGAGTCGAGCAGGCCGAAGCGGGTCAGCGAGCGGGCGTCCCGCAGCGCGTCCAGGAGCGGGCCCTGGGCGGTGTCCAGGGTGAAGGGCGGCACCTCGTCCCGCTTGGCGCCGGTGGCCAGGGCGTGGATCCGCTCGCGGTAGGCGCCCGCGTACACCTGCACCAGATCGGTGATCTGCTCGTCGCCGAGCGCCTTCGCGTACCCGACCAGGGCGATGGAGGCGGCGAAGCGCTTGAGGTCCCAGGTGAAGGGGCCGACGTACGCCTCGTCGAAGTCGTTGACGTTGAAGATCAGCCGGCCGGTGGAGTCCATGTACGTGCCGAAGTTCTCCGCGTGCAGGTCGCCGTGGATCCACACGCGCGAGGTGCGCTCGTCCAGGTACGGGCCACTGAGTACCCTCCCACCACCCTGCCCGGCGCTCTCGGCCTCGAGGTCGTGGTAGAAGAGGCACGCCGTGCCACGGTAGAACGCGAAGGCCGAGGCCGCCATCTTCCGGAACTTGACGCGGAACGCGGCCGGGTCGGCGGCCAGGAGCTGGCCGAATGCGGTGTCGAAGACGGCGAGGATCTCCTCGCCGCGGTGCTCGTCGTTGAGCTGTGGAACCGACATCGCTGGGTGCCTCCTGGTGCAGGTGGTGCGTGACATGGGGGACGGACCGCCCGTCCTCTTGCAACGTGCGACGGTACGCGGGAGTGCCCGCGACTCCTCCATGAAGGTACGGGGGAGACGCCTCCCGGTGTCAGTGCCGAGGCATAGACTTCGACGCTGTCCCCCCAGACTGTCCGCAGCCTGTCGCCGAGTGTTTTCCATGGAGGCCACGCCGTGTCAAAGCCGCCGTTCACGCACCTGCACGTCCACACCCAGTACTCGCTGCTGGACGGTGCCGCGCGGCTCAAGGACATGTTCGACGCGTGCAACGAGATGGGCATGACGCACATCGCCATGTCCGACCACGGCAACCTCCACGGGGCGTACGACTTCTTCCACTCGGCGAAGAAGGCCGGGGTCACCCCGATCATCGGCATCGAGGCCTATGTCGCGCCCGAGTCCCGGCGCAACAAGCGCAAGATCCAGTGGGGTCAGCCGCACCAGAAGCGGGACGACGTCTCCGGTTCGGGTGGTTACACCCACAAGACGATCTGGGCGGCCAACGCGACGGGCCTGCACAACCTCTTCAAGCTCTCCTCGGACGCGTACGCGGAGGGCTGGCTGCAGAAGTGGCCCCGGATGGACAAGGAGACCATCTCCCAGTGGTCCGAGGGGCTCATCGCCTCCACCGGCTGCCCCTCCGGCGAGCTCCAGACCCGGCTGCGCCTCGGCCAGTTCGACGAGGCCCTGAAGTCCGCGGCCGAGTACCAGGACATCTTCGGCAAGGACCGCTACTTCCTGGAACTGATGGACCACGGCATCGACATCGAGCACCGGGTCCGCGACGGCCTCCTGGAGATCGGCAAGAAGCTCGGCATCCCGCCGCTGGTCACCAACGACTCGCACTACACGTACGCGCACGAGTCGGTCGCGCATGACGCGCTGCTGTGCATCCAGACCGGCAAGAACCTCTCCGACCCGGACCGCTTCCGCTTCGACGGCACCGGCTACTACCTCAAGTCCACCGACGAGATGTACGCCATCGACTCCTCGGACGCCTGGCAGGAGGGCTGCGCCAACACCCTCCTGGTGGCCGAGCAGATCGACACGGCCGGCATGTTCGAGGCGAAGAACCTCATGCCGAAGTTCGACATCCCCGAGGGCTACACCGAGGTCAGCTGGTTCAAGGAGGAGGTCCGCCGCGGCATGGAGCGCCGCTTCCCGGGCGGCATCCCCGAGGACCGTCAGAAGCAGGTCGAGTACGAGATGGACGTCATCATCCAGATGGGGTTCCCGGGCTACTTCCTCGTCGTCGCAGACTTCATCATGTGGGCCAAGAACCAGGGCATCGCGGTCGGCCCCGGCCGAGGGTCCGCGGCCGGCTCGATCGTCGCGTACGCGATGGGCATCACCGACCTCGACCCGATCCCGCACGGCCTGATCTTCGAGCGGTTCCTCAATCCCGAGCGCGTCTCCATGCCCGACGTCGACATCGACTTCGACGAGCGTCGGCGCGTCGAGGTGATCAGGTACGTGACGGAGAAGTACGGCGCCGACAAGGTCGCCATGATCGGCACCTACGGCAAGATCAAGGCGAAGAACGCCATCAAGGACTCCGCGCGCGTGCTGGGCTACCCGTACGCGATGGGCGACCGCCTCACCAAGGCGATGCCCGCCGACGTCCTCGGCAAGGGCATCGACCTCAACGGCATCACCGACCCCTCGCACCCGCGCTACAGCGAGGCCGGCGAGATCCGCGCGATGTACGAGAACGAGCCGGACGTGAAGAAGGTCATCGACACCGCCAAGGGCGTCGAGGGACTGGTCCGGCAGATGGGCGTGCACGCCGCCGGCGTGATCATGTCCAGCGAGCCCATCGTCGACCACGCCCCGATCTGGGTGCGGCACACCGACGGCGTGACCATCACGCAGTGGGACTACCCGCAGTGCGAGTCGCTCGGCCTGCTGAAGATGGACTTCCTCGGCCTGCGCAACCTGACGATCATGGACGACGCCGTCAAGATGGTGAAGTCCAACAAGGGCATCGACCTCGACCTGCTGGCCCTCCCGCTGGACGATCCGACGACCTTCGAACTCCTCCAGCGCGGCGAGACCCTCGGCGTCTTCCAGTTCGACGGCGGCCCCATGCGCTCGCTGCTGCGCCTGATGAAGCCCGACAACTTCGAGGACATCTCCGCCGTCTCCGCGCTCTACCGTCCCGGCCCGATGGGCATGGACTCGCACACCAACTACGCGCTGCGCAAGAACGGCCTCCAGGAGATCACGCCGATCCACAAGGAGCTGGAGGAGCCCCTCCAGGAGGTCCTGGCGGTCACCTACGGCCTGATCGTCTACCAGGAGCAGGTGCAGAAGGCCGCCCAGATCATCGCCGGCTACTCGCTCGGCGAGGCCGACATCCTCCGCCGTGTGATGGGCAAGAAGAAGCCCGACGAGCTGGCGAAGAACTTCGTCCTTTTCCAGGAGGGCGCCCAGAAGAAGGGGTACAGCGACGAAGCCATCAAGGCGCTGTGGGACGTGCTGGTCCCCTTCGCCGGCTACGCGTTCAACAAGGCGCACTCCGCCGCGTACGGCCTGGTCTCGTACTGGACCGCCTACCTCAAGGCGAACCACCCCGCCGAGTACATGGCCGCGCTGCTGACCTCCGTCAAGGACGACAAGGACAAGTCGGCGGTCTACCTCAACGAGTGCCGGCGCATGGGCATCAAGGTGCTCCCGCCGAACGTCAACGAGTCGGTGCACAACTTCGCCGCCCAGGGCGACGACGTGATCCTCTTCGGCCTCGAAGCGGTGCGGAACGTCGGTACGAACGTGGTCGAGTCGATCATCAAGAGCCGCAAGGCCAAGGGCAAGTACGCCTCCTTCCCCGACTACCTCGACAAGGTCGAGGCGGTCGCGTGCAACAAGCGCACCACGGAGTCGCTGATCAAGGCGGGCGCGTTCGACACCCTGGGGCACACCCGCAAGGGGCTGACCGCGCACTTCGAGCCGATGATCGACAACGTGGTGGCGGTCAAGCGCAAGGAGGCCGAGGGGCAGTTCGACCTCTTCGGCGGCATGGGCGAGGAGGACACCAGCGAACCCGGCTTCGGCCTCGACGTGGAGTTCACCACCGAGGAGTGGGACAAGACCTATCTCCTCGCGCAGGAGCGGGAGATGCTCGGTCTGTACGTCTCCGACCACCCGCTCTTCGGCCTGGAGCACGTGCTGTCCGACAAGGCCGACGCGGGCATCGCCCAGCTCACCGGAGGTGAGCACTCCGACGGCGCGGTGGTCACCATCGGCGGCATCATCTCCGGCCTCCAGCGCAAGATGACCAAGCAGGGCAACGCCTGGGCCATCGCCACCGTCGAGGACCTCGCCGGCTCCATCGAGTGCATGTTCTTCCCGGCGACCTACCAGCTCGTCTCGACCCAACTCGTCGAGGACGCCGTGGTGTTCGTCAAGGGACGCCTGGACAAGCGCGAGGACGTGCCCCGTCTCGTCGCGATGGAGCTCCAGGTGCCGGACCTGTCGAACGCCGGCACCAACGCGCCCGTGATCCTCACCATCCCGGCCACCCGGATCACCCCGCCGATGGTGAGTCGGCTCGGTGAGATCCTCAGCCACCACAAGGGCGAGAGCGAGGTCCGGATCAAGCTCCAGGGCCCGCGCAAGACGACCGTGCTGCGCCTCGACCGGCATCGCGTGAAGCCGGACCCGGCGCTCTTCGGCGATCTGAAGGTGCTGCTGGGCCCGTCCTGCCTGGCCGGCTGAGCGGCCGGCCGACGGGCAACTGACGTACGCGAGGGGCGCATCCGCAGCCGGGTGCGCCCCTCGGTGTGTGCCTGGGCTTCAACAGCCCGTTATGAAGATGTCAGTTGTGACCGAAGCGCTTCCGGCGCCCTTTGGGGGCCATGTCGCCGGGAGTCACCTGGGTGGTGCGGTGCTCGCTCGGCGTGTCCATCGACGGCTGCTCGGCCGTCTGCTGACCACGCTCGGGCTGCGACTGCTTGCGTTCACGGTTCTTGTTCTTGGCCATGGTGATCTACCTCCTGAGGGGGATCTAGGGGCCAGGGCCGGGACCAGATTCACATAGGCTGACAACAAGCGCATGTCGGATAATTACCGTCTGTGACACGGCTTGTCGGGGTGCGAAGCCCCGAAACGCCACGCCGAAGATCGAGTTCGGGCCGTTAACCCTCGCGTGGTCGGGCAGACTCGAAGCAAGCCCGAAGCAAACCTCCCGGAAAGAGGGTGGATCGCGTGGACCGCTGCATCGTCCTGGTGGACGCCGGGTATCTGCTGGGGGCCGCCGCCAGTCTCCTCGCCGGGGAGCCCTCGCGGTCCCGCATCACCGTCGACCACACCGCCCTCATCCAGGGCCTGCGCGAACGCGCCGAGTCCGACACGGAACGGCCCCTGCTGCGCATCTACTGGTTCGACGGCGCCCCCGACCGCGTCCCGCAGCCCGAGCACCGCAGACTGCGCGTGATGCCCCGGGTCACCGTCCGGCTCGGCGCCCTGACCCGCAGCGACGGACGCTGGGCCCAGAAGGGCGTGGACGCCGCGATGCACGCCGAGCTGACCGAGCTGGCCCGCAACCGCGCCTGCTCCGACATCGTCCTGGTGACCGGCGACGGGGATCTGCTGCCGGGCATGATGGCCGCCAAGGAGCACGGCGTCGCCGTACACCTGTGGGCCGTGCAGGCCGCCGACGGGGACTACAACCAGTCCGAGGACCTGGTCGCCGAGGCCGACGAGCGGCGCGTGCTGGACCGTACGTGGATCACCAAGGCCGTGCGCACCAAGGACCTCGGCGGGATCTGTGCGCCGCCGCCCGTGCCGCGGCCCGAGATCGCCGCGATCCTCTCCGCCCCGCTGCCCGAGTCCGCGCACCGCCCGGCAGCCGAGCGGTCGGTCGAGGAGGAGCACGCCCCGGCGGCCACCGTCTCGGAGAACGGCACGCAGGAGCGGGTGCCCGCGACCGCGCCCAAGGCAGGGGTGCCCACGCCGAAGGACCTGGCCGCGCTGCGCGCGCCCGGCGTCCAGCAGCCCGCCCAGCCCCCGCAGACCGCGACCCTGCGCTGGTCCTCCGACAAAGGGTGGGTCGACCGGCCCGGCGGCGCGGCCGAGCCGCCCGAGGTCGCCTCGATGCCCACGCTGGCCCAGCTGACCACGGCGGAGCAGCGGTGGGCGGACCGGGAGGAGGACATCACGACCGTCGGCGGCGATCCGTACGAGGTCGGACAGGTGTTCGCGCGGCGGTGGATGGAGCGGCTCGGGGACCCGAGCCATCTGCAGAAGCTCTCCGGGATGTACCCGCGGGTCCCGCACCGGATCGACGGGGAGCTGCTGCGGTACGCCGCCCGGTTCGGGCTGCTCGCGCACAAGGACGACCAGATCGACGAGCACGACCGCTACGCGATCCGCGCCGGGTTCTGGCGGGAGATCGACGTGCGGACGGCCGCCGAGCACGCGTCCGCGGGGGAATGAGATCCTTACCGCCGGATATGCCGCAATGGGCCGCCCCGGGAGCGGACCGGGGGCGCGGACCCCGTAGTCTCGTCCCTTGTGAGTACGCGCGCGGCACAGGCACTTCGGCACGGTGACGATGTCGTGTGCGCGGTGCGCGGGCTCGCCAAGACCTATCCGGCGGTACGGGGGCGGCGCGGCGTTCCGGCGACACCCGAGGTCAGGGCCACCGACGACGTACGGCTGGACATCCGGCGCGGGGAGATCTTCGGGCTCCTCGGGCCGAACGGCGCCGGGAAGACCACCCTCGTACGGCAGCTGACCGGGCTGATGCGGCCCGACCGCGGCAGTGTCGAGATCCTCGGGCACGACATCGTGCGCCACCCGGAGCGGGCCTCGCGGATCCTCGCCTACCTCGGGCAGGAGTCCACCGCCCTCGACGACCTGACCGTGTCGCTCGCCGCCGAGACCACCGGACGGCTGCGCGGGCTGCAGTCGAGACAGGCACGCGCCGAGCGGGACGCCGTACTCGACGAGCTGGGCCTCACGTCGCTCGCCGGGCGGCCGCTCAGGAAACTCTCCGGCGGGCAGCGCCGCCTCGCCTGCTTCGCCGCCGCGCTGGTGGGACAGCGGCCGTTCCTCGTCCTCGACGAGCCGACCAGCGGCATGGACCCGGTGGCGCGGCGCGCGGTGTGGGGCGCCGTCGACCGGCGCCGGGCCGAGCACGGCACGACCGTGCTGCTCGTCACCCACAACGTCATCGAGGCCGAGACCGTCCTCGACCGGGTCGCCGTCCTCGACCGGGGACGGGTGATCGCCTGCGACACCCCCACCGGCCTCAAGGAGCAGGTCGCCGGCGAGGTGCGGGTCGACCTGGTGTGGCGCGAGTCCGCCCCGCTGCACGTCCCCGAGGTGGCCGCGCTGCGGGACCGGGCCGTGGAGTCCGGACGCCGCTGGACGCTGCGGCTCGCCCCGGAGGAGGCCCGTACGGTCGTCGCCACCGTCACCGGCGGGTCCGCGTTCGCCGCGCTGGACGACTTCACGCTGACCACACCGAGCCTGGAGGACGTGTACCTGGCGCTGGGCGGCGCCGCACGCCAGGGGCTGGTGAAGGCGTGAGCATGTTGAGTACCCGGACCGCCGTATCCGTACCGGACTGGACGACTGCCGGAGTGAAACCGAGAGAGGGGAGCCGCGCGACGTGAGTGTCGTACCCGCCGAGGTTCTGCCGGGCAGTGCCCTGGCCGTGGAGGAGACGGTCCGGGAGGCGGCCGAGCTCGGACCGCGTGCGCGGCTGTGGCCGGCGCTCGCGGCCGTGTACCGGGCGCAGCTGTCCCGAGCGCGGGTGGCGCGGATCCCGCTGCTGTTCGTGGCGACCTTCCAGTCGATCGGGATCATGATCCTGATGCGCGGGGTCGTGGACGGCGGAGGCGAGGCACAGGCCGTGGTCGCCGGGTCGTCGGTGCTCGTCGTCGCCTTCGTCGCGCTCAACCTGCTCGCCCAGTACTTCGGCCAGCTGCGCGCCAGCGGCGGGCTCGACCACTACGCCACGCTGCCCGTGCCGCCGGCGGCCGTGGTGCTGGGAGCGGCGGGCGCCTACGCGTCCTTCACCGTGCCGGGGACCGTGGTGACCGCGGTCTTCGGTTGCGTGCTGTTCGGGCTGCCGTTCGCGCACCTGTGGGTGCTGATCGCCGTCATCCCGCTCGCGGGCGCCGCGCTCGCCGGGCTCGGGGCCGCGCTCGGGCTGCTCGCGCCGCGTCCTGAGCTGGCCACGCTGCTGGGGCAGCTGGGCATGTCCGCGGCGCTGCTGCTCGGGGTCCTGCCCGCGGATCGGATGCCGGAGGCCGTGCGCTTCGCGCGGGACCTGCTGCCGTCGACGTACGGCGTCGAGGCCTTCGCGCGGACCTTCGGGCCGAACCCCGACTGGGCGTTCGTACTCGGCGACCTCGCCGTGTGCGGCGTGGTCGGCGTGGTCTCGCTGGCCGTCGCGACCTGGGCCTACCGCCGAGCGGCCGTCCGATGACGCGCCGCACAGGCGGGCCTGGCACGATGTCAGGGTGACCGCACCGTTGACTCCTCCTCCGCCGCCGCACGAACAGCCCGCACACAGTGCGTGGCAGGCTTCGCCTCCCGGGTACGTGGCTCCCGCGCCGGACGCGTCGGACGGCGCGCACGGTTCGTACGGACAGGACGGTCCCGGGATGAAGACCGAAGTGCGGGAGGCCGCCGTCATCACGGTGGCGGTGGCGCTCGGCGGGGTGCTGCTCGGGCTGCTGTGGTGGTGGCTGGCGCCGCACGTGCCGCTGGTCGGCGGCCTGGACGAGCAGGGCAACTGGGTCGTCTACCTCAAGGACACCGAGGGCGAACAGGCGGTCGGTGTCGACGGAACGTTCACTCTGCTGGCGCTGGCCTTCGGCGTGGTGAGCGCGCTCGCCGTGTTCCTCGTGCGCAGACGTGGGGGAGCGCCGCTGGTCGTGGCGCTCACCGTCGGCGGGCTGCTCGGGTCGCTGCTGGCGTGGCGGCTCGGCGTGTGGCTCGGGCCGGCGCAGGACGTCCTCGCGCATGCCAAGGATGTCGGCAAGGGGGTCACGTTCTCGGCGCCGCTGAAGCTGGGCGCGAAGGGGGCGCTGCTGGCGTGGTCGCTGGCCGCGCTGGTCGTGCATCTGGGGCTGACGGCACTGTTCGGGCCCCGGGATCCGGACCCGTACGCCCACCAGCAGGGACCGGTCCCGAAGGACGGGTACGGGACCCCGCCGGCGTAGCCGTCGGCTAGGCGGGCCGCCTTCCGTGATTGGAGCGGCCCTTCTTGGTGCGCCACTTGCGTTTGCGCGTTTTCTTCGACATGTCCCTCGTACTTAACCGAGGAACGGACCCGCGTCGAGGGGTCAGGCGCGCCCGATGGAGGCCACCACCGCTTCGGTGAGCTTCGCCAGGTCGTCCGGGGCGAGTTCGACCTCCAGGCCGCGGCGGCCCGCCGAGACGCAGACCGTCGGATGGACGGCGGCCGACTCGTCCAGGACCGTGGGCAGTTTCTTGCGCTGGCCGAGCGGGGAGATGCCGCCGCGGACGTACCCCGTGGTGCGTTCGGCGAGCGCCGGGTCGGCCATCGCGGCCCGCTTGCCACCGACGGCTGCCGCGAGCGCCTTGAGGTCCAGCTGGCCGGCCACCGGGACGACGGCGACGGTCAGCGTGCCGTCGACGTCCGCGACCAGCGTCTTGAAGACCCGCTCCGGCGAGACGCCCATCGCCTCGGCCGCCTCCTCGCCGTACGAGGGGTGGGCGGGATCGTGGTCGTAGGAGTGCACCGTGTACGGCACTCCCGCGGCCGTCAGGGCCACCGTCGCGGGCGTGCCGCCCGGCTGCTGCTGCTTCTTCGACTTCTTCGCCATCGCGGCCTGATCCCGCCCGTTCCCCAGTGGTCGTACGTCAGTTGAGACTTCTCGGGGCCCGCGTCAGCTCCGCCGCGGGCAACGACGGCAGGTTACGGATGATCGCCGTCTCCGTGCGAAGGAGTTTCAGTTCGTCGCGCAGCCGGGACGCGGTGTCCGGGGCCTGGAGCAGGCGCTGCTTGGTCGGGATGTCGAGCATCATCGCGGCGGCCACGAGATACGAGACGACCGACGGCTCGTCCGGCAGGTCGGCGCCGGTGGACAGGGACCGCTCGCGCGCGCCCGCCAGGCGCTTCTGGTACTGACGGAACGCCCGCAGCACGCCCTCCGCCAGCGCCCCCGCCTCCTCGCCCGGATCCTCCTCCAGCTCCTCCAGCTCCGCCGTCAGGAACGGACCCGACGCGTCGACCGACAGCAGCCGCACCCGGGCTGTGCCCGTCGCCAGTACCTCGAAGGTGCCGTCGGCCCGCTCCCGGACCGTCGCGGCGTCGGCGATGCAGCCGACCGAGTGGAACGCCTTGACCGGGTCGTCGCCGAAGCCGGCGGCGGCGCCCTGCTCGGGTACGGCGGTCTGGTCCGGCAGGCCGGGTGAGCTCGGTGCCACCTCGTGGCCGTCGCGGATCGCCACGACGGCGAACCGGCGCGGCTCGTCCTCGGGCGTCTTCAGCAACTCGCGCATCATGGCGCGATAGCGCTCCTCGAAAATGTTCAGCGGAAGGACGAGCCCCGGAAGCAGCACGGAGTTCAGAGGAAAGAGCGGCAGCCGGACGGTGGTCACGACGCAAAAGCCTAATGGTCGCCGGAGTGGGCGCGTCCGCCGTGCTCACTCCGTGGATGGCGGGGGACCGGGTTCCGGCCGACCTCGTTGCGGACCGCGTCGCGACGCGCGTCGCGGATCTCGTCGCGGATCTCCAGGAACCGGCCCAGCGGGTCGTCCGAGATCCGGTCCCAGGGGAAGGAGGTGGCGTACGGACCGATCAGGCGCAGTTGCTCCGCGGCGTCCGTCCAGCGGTCCAGCCGTACCAGGACGTACATCAGCTTGTTCCGCACCTGGGCGGGCCACGGATCGGCCGCCGGGAACCGGGCGGAGAGCGCGATCGCCCGGTCGGCCGCCGCGTCCAGCCGCTCGCCCGGCACCTCGGGGCCGCAGCCGTCGGTCAGATAGGAGAAGGCCGCCCGCGCCGGGAGCGCCTGGACGAGGGAGTCGGCCGGAGCGTCCTGCGCGGCCAGCTCGGCGAAGTCGAAGCACGCGTGGTGGGAGCCGTGCCAGGAAGCGGCGAGGTAGCGCAGGGCCGCCACATGGCAGCCGTAGTGGTGCGGGTCGCGGCGGACCGCGGCCGCCCACAGCTCCTCGACGTACCTGGGCCCGGCCTGCGCGCCGCGCGCGTGGTCCAGCGCGATCCGCCACGGCACCGGGTCGCGGTCGTCGCCGTGCGCGGCGGCCGTGATCAAGGGGGTCGCCTGGCGCAGCAGCTCCGCCCGGGCCGGTGACTGCCAGGAGCGCTCCAGCACGAGCTGGGCGCCGACGAGCAGCGCGTCCGGGTCGTGCGGGGCGGCCTTGCGCCAGTCCTCGTACCACTCGTCCCGCGAGCGTGCGAAGGCCGCCAGTCTCCGCGCGTAGCGGTCGCGGTTCTCCCAGTCGGCGCCGGTGCGGGTGGCGGCGAGCAGGTCCGCGGCGGGCCGGTACTCGCCCTGCGCGGCCGCGACCAGGGCGGGGCCGAGCCGGTCGTCGGGCGCGTCGAGGAGCGCCTCGTCGTCGGCGGGGTCGGCGGGCGGTCCGACGGCGAGGCGCGAGGGCTTCCGGGGCATCCGCGAGGAGCGGATGAAGGGGGGCAGGAGAGCCATGGTGTCGACCATTGAAAGACCGCAGGTCAATGGAGCGCCAGAGCGAAAGGACAACTCGTGAAAAGTTGTACGCGCTACGGTCAAAGACAAGTAAAAAGATGAGCATTCAACAACTTGTCCGGCGTACGCCCCGCAAGCCCGCTAGCTGCGCCGCAACAGCCGCGTGGCCCCCGCCGCCACCGTCGTCGCCAGGATCCAGCCCAGCAGGACGATCGCGGCGGCCAGCCACTGCCAGCCGCCGCTCAGCTGCCAGAACCCGACCTGACCGAGGTCGATGACCGGCAGGAGCAGGTCGAGCGCGAACAGGGCGGGGTTCCAGTCCGGATGCTCGCCGCGCTTGAGCGGTGGATGACTGGCGTGCGCGAAGGCCACCGAACTCGCCGCCCACAGCACCGCCATCCATACGGCGGCCCGGCCCGGCCGGTATCCGTAGGCGACCGTCCAGTCCTGCACGTACCCCCACAGCTTGGCGGCGACCGGCAGGCTCTCGCGGCGGCGGCGCTGCTTGGCGAGCAGTACCTCGCGGGCGTCTTCGTCCTCGCCGCCGGTCCGCAGCACGGCGGCCAGTCGCTCGTACGGCTCCGGGTTGTACTCGGCGGTCGCGGCCGCCACCCACTCCAGCCGCTCGTTCAGCGGGAACGGGCCGCGCGGCACCAGGTTCTCGTAGCTGAAGCCGCCCATGTGCAGCCGGCCCGGGCCCGGCCAGGCGTCCGCCCGATCCATCAGGTTGACGACCCGCGCCCCCGACAGCACCACCGTGCCCCGCGCCGGCCGCTCCCCGAGGAAGCGCAACTCGGGTGTCTGCAGGCGGCGCAGCGACAGCTCCTGCTCGTCGGTGAGGGTGAACCGGGCCCGCTCCAGGTCGACCGCGTCCCCGAACCGCCCGTCGTCCAGGCGCAGCCCGCCCTGGCACTCGAACCGCTGGATGCGCGTCCCGCGCGCGGGTGTCGTGCCGCTCAGCAGGACGTTGCCGACGCCCGCCGGGGTCAGGTACAGCGAGCGCTCCACGGTCAGCTGCGGGGCGTTCAGGGCGAGCCGCGAGTACGGGTTGACCAGCCGGGCGCCGCGCAGGCTCAGCGAGACGCCGATCTTGGCGCTGCGCAGGCTCAGCTCGCCGTGCGACTCCAGCATCTCGGCCTGGAGGTCCTGGCCGACGGTCATGCCGTCCGCAGCGATCGAGCGTCCGCTGCGGTCGCGGTAGACGATCGCCTGGTTGAGCAGCAGATCCGTGCCGATCTGCGCGTCGGTGAGCCGTATGCCGTTCTGGAAGCGGCAGCGCGGCAGGTGCAGATCGCCCTCGGTGTGCACCCGGGCAGCCTCCAGGCGCGGCACCGAGCACTCCACCATCCGTACGGTCGTGAAGTGGGCCTCCGGCAGCAGGACGTCCCGCTCGAAGCGGCAGCCGCGCATCTCGACGTACGGCACCACGGTGCCGCCCGCGAGGTCCAGGGTCCCGCTGATCTGCACCCCGACGAGCTTGAGGGAGGACACGCGGCCCGCGAGCGCGGGCGGTCCGTCCAGAAGCAGCCAGCACACGATGCGGGCCCGCACGGTCCGCTCGGGCCCCCAGGGGTGCCCGCCGTGCGGATCGTCGACAACTGTGTCACCGCTGCTCAGGTCGTACACGCTGCCGTTGCGGAAGGCCTGCCACATTCCGGCCTCGGCGGCGGTCAGATCGTCCGGCAGGTCTGCGTCGTCCCGGATGCCGGCCCCCTCGGTCACCAGTCTTCCGTCCTCCCCAGTAGTTCTTCCCCAGTTGTTCTTCGTCGTTTCGTACAACTGTTCATGCCCGCTGGGTGACGCCCCGAACGCCCAACGTGAAGGGGATCTTCCGGGTTCCCGCCCGCGGTCTGTATCAGCCATTGATACGCGCGAACGACGCCTTATCCGGGTCTGAGAGAATTGACGACGTGATCTCTCGAATCGATCTGCGCGGCGACGCCCTTCCCGTGGGCCCCGCCCTGCGCGACCTGCTGCCCCGAGCCGACTTCGACGTCTCGGCCGCCCTGGAGAAGGTGCGTCCGATCTGCGAGGCCGTGCATCATCGGGGCGACGCGGCGCTGATCGACTTCGCCGAGAAGTTCGACGGGGTCAGGCTCGACCAGGTGCGCGTGCCCGCCGCGGCACTCACCCGCGCCCTCGAGGAACTCGACCCCGCCGTGCGCGCGGCCCTGGAGGAGTCCATCCGCCGCGCCCGTCTCGTCCACCGCGAGCAGCGCCGTACGACGCACACGACCCAGGTCGTGCCCGGCGGTTCCGTCACCGAGAAGTGGGTGCCGGTCGACCGGGTCGGGCTGTACGCGCCCGGCGGGCGGTCCGTCTACCCCTCCTCCGTGATCATGAACGTGGTGCCCGCGCAGGAGGCCGGCGTCGAGTCGATCGCTCTCGCCTCCCCGGCGCAGGCCGACTTCGGTGGCCTGCCGCACCCGACGATCCTCGCCGCGTGCGCGCTCCTCGGGATTGACGAGGTGTACGCGGCCGGCGGCGCGACCGCCGTCGCGATGTTCGCGTACGGCACCGAGTCCTGCCCGCCCGCCAACATGGTCACCGGTCCCGGCAACATCTGGGTCGCCGCCGCCAAGCGCTACTTCACCGGCAAGATCGGCATCGACGCCGAGGCCGGCCCGACCGAGATCGCGGTCCTCGCGGACGACACCGCCGACCCGGTGCACGTCGCCTCCGACCTGATCAGCCAGGCCGAGCACGACCCGCTGGCGGCCGCCGTGCTCGTCACCGACTCCGTGGACCTCGCGGACGCGGTGGCGAAGGAACTGGAGCCGCAGGTCGCGGCCAGCAAGCACGTCGAGGACCGGATCGTTCCGGCCCTGGGCGGCAAGCAGTCCGCGATCGTGCTGGTCGACGGCATCGACGAGGGACTCAGGGTGGTCAACGCGTACGGCGCCGAGCACCTGGAGATCCAGACGGCCGACGCGGCCGCCGTGGCCGAGCGGGTCCGCAACGCCGGCGCGATCTTCATCGGTCCCTGGGCGCCGGTCTCGCTCGGCGACTACGCGGCCGGGTCCAACCACGTGCTCCCGACCGGCGGTTGCGCCTGTCACTCCTCCGGGCTGTCCGTGCAGTCCTTCCTCCGGGGCATCCACATCGTCGACTACACGAAGGACGCGCTGGCCGACGTGGCGCATCACGTGGTGACGCTGGCGGAGGCGGAGGACCTGCCGGCGCACGGGGCGGCGATCAAGGCCAGGTTCGGGTGGAAGGTGCCTGAGAACAAGTGAGCTTCGGAATCGACGATCTCCCCGTACGGGACGAGCTGCGCGGCAAATCGCCTTATGGCGCGCCCCAGTTGGACGTGCCCGTACGGCTGAACACCAACGAGAACCCCTACCCGCTGCCCGAGCCGCTGGTCGAGCGGATCGCCGAGCGCGTCCGCGAGGCGGCCCGCAACCTCAACCGCTACCCGGACCGCGACGCCGTGGAGCTGCGCACGCGCCTCGCCGAGTACCTGACGGACACCTCCGGCCATCCGGTCGGCCTGGCCAACGTCTGGGCGGCCAACGGCTCCAACGAGGTCATCCAGCAGCTGCTGCAGACCTTCGGCGGACCGGGCCGTACGGCGATCGGCTTCGAGCCGTCGTACTCGATGCACGGTCTCATCGCACGCGGGACGGGTACGGGCTGGATCTCCGGCCCGCGCAACGAGGACTTCACGATCGACCTCGCCGCCGCCGAGAAGGCGATCGCCGAGAACCGGCCGGACGTCGTCTTCATCACCACCCCCAACAACCCCACGGGCACCGCGGTCCCGCCGGAGACCGTCCTGGCCCTCTACGAGGCAGCGCAGGCCGCGAAGCCCTCGATGGTCGTGGTCGACGAGGCGTACATCGAGTTCAGCCACGGCGACTCACTGCTGCCGCTCATCGAGGGCCGGCCGAACCTCGTCGTCTCGCGGACGATGTCGAAGGCGTTCGGCGCGGCGGGCCTGCGCCTCGGCTATCTCGCCGCGCACCCGGCCGTCGTGGACGCCGTCCAGCTCGTACGCCTGCCGTACCACCTCTCCGCGATCACGCAGGCGACCGCGCTGGCCGCCCTTGAGCACACCGAGACGCTGCTCGGCTATGTCGAGCAGCTGAAGGCCGAGCGGGACCGGCTGGTCTCCGAACTGCTGGCGACCGGCTACGAGGTGACGGCCTCGGACGCCAACTTCGTGCAGTTCGGGCGGTTCGACGACGCCCATGTGGTGTGGCAGCAGATCCTCGACCGGGGTGTCCTGGTCCGGGACAACGGGGTGCCGGGATGGCTGCGGGTCACCGCGGGGACCCCCGCCGAAAACGACGCGTTCCTCGACGCGGTCCGTGAGTTGAAGAAGGAGCAGAGCGCATGAGCCGCGTTGGACGTGTGGAACGGGTGACCAAGGAGACCTCGGTTCTCGTCGAGATCGATCTCGACGGGTCCGGCAAGGTCGACGTGTCGACAGGGGTCGGTTTCTACGACCACATGCTCGACCAGCTCGGCCGGCACGGTCTGTTCGACCTGACCGTGAAGACCGAGGGCGACCTGCACATCGACTCGCACCACACCATCGAGGACTCCGCCCTCGCGCTGGGCGCCGCCTTCAAGCAGGCCCTTGGCGACAAGGTGGGCATCTACCGCTTCGGCAACTGCACGGTCCCGCTGGACGAGTCCCTCGCCCAGGTCACCGTCGACCTGTCCGGCCGCCCCTACCTCGTGCACACCGAGCCCGAGAAGATGGCGCCGATGATCGGCGAGTACGACACCACGATGACCCGGCACATCCTGGAGTCCTTCGTCGCCCAGGCGCAGATCGCCCTGCACGTGCACGTGCCCTACGGGCGCAACGCGCACCACATCGTGGAGTGCCAGTTCAAGGCGCTGGCCCGGGCCTTGCGCTACGCCAGCGAGCGCGACCCGCGCGCGGCCGGCATCCTGCCTTCGACGAAGGGCGCGCTCTAGCCATGAACGGCACCTCGACCGTCCTGATCGTCGTCGGCCTCTTCCTCCTCGGCGGCATCTACTCCTTCGTCAAGCAGCAGATGCCGAAGAACCTCATCGTGCTGCTGTCCATCGGCGCCGCGATGTGTCTCGTCGCGGGCGTCATGAGGCTGGAGGTGTGGAATTGAGCGCAGGATCGAAAAAGGTCGTCGTCTTCGACTATGGCTTCGGCAACGTCCGTTCCGCCGAGCGTGCCCTCGCCCGTACCGGTGTCGACGTCGAGATAACCCGTGACTTCGACCGGGCCATGAACGCCGACGGCCTGCTGGTGCCGGGCGTCGGCGCCTTCGCCGCTTGTATGAAGGGCCTGAAGGAGGCGCGCGGCGACTGGATCGTCGACCGGCGCCTGTCCGGCGGACGCCCGGTGATGGGCATCTGCGTCGGCATGCAGATCCTCTTCGCGCGCGGCATCGAGCACGGCGTGGAGACCGAGGGCCTGGACGAGTGGCCCGGCTCGGTCGAGCCGCTGCAGGCCGAGATCGTGCCCCACATGGGCTGGAACACCGTCGACGCGCCGGCCGACTCGCAGCTCTTCGCCGGGCTGGACGCGGACGCGCGCTTCTACTTCGTGCACTCCTACGCCGTCCACGACTGGAGCCTGCAGACGCACAACGCGGCGATCCGGGCCCCCAAGGTCACCTGGTCGACCCACGGCAAGCCCTTCGTGGCCGCCGTGGAGAACGGCGCCCTGTGGGCCACTCAGTTCCACCCCGAAAAGTCCGGCGACGCCGGAGCGCAGCTGCTGAACAACTGGATCGGAACCCTCTGATGTCTTCCAACCCCTCGGGACGGCTCGAACTCCTGCCCGCCGTGGACGTCCGCGACGGCCAGGCGGTCCGGCTCGTCCACGGCGAGTCCGGCTCGGAGACCTCGTACGGCTCGCCCCTGGAGGCGGCCCTCGCCTGGCAGCGCTCGGGCGCCGAGTGGCTGCACCTGGTCGACCTGGACGCGGCGTTCGGCACCGGCGACAACCGGGCCGTGATCGGCGAGGTCGCCGAGCGCATGAAGGACATGCACATCAAGGTGGAGCTGTCCGGCGGCATCCGCGACGACGCCGCGCTCGCCGCCGCCCTGGCCACCGGCTGCACCCGGGTGAACCTCGGCACGGCTGCCCTGGAGACCCCTCAGTGGGTCGCCAAGGTCATCTCCGAGTACGGCGACAAGATCGCGGTCGGGCTCGACGTCCGCGGCACGACCCTGCGCGGGCGTGGCTGGACCAGCGACGGCGGAGACCTCTACGAGACGCTGGAGCGCCTCGACAAGGAGGGCTGCGCGCGGTACGTGGTGACGGACATCGCCAAGGACGGCACGCTGCAGGGCCCGAACCTGGAGCTGCTGCGCAACGTGTGCGCGGCGACCGATCGGCCGGTCGTGGCCTCCGGTGGCGTGTCGTCCCTGGACGACCTGAGGGCCATCGCCGAACTGGTACCCCTCGGTGTCGAGGGCGCCATCGTCGGGAAGGCCCTGTACGCGAAGGCGTTCACCCTCGAAGAGGCCTTGGAGGCGGTAGACCGGTGAGCGATCTGCGACGCGTCACGACCGGCGCGCCCTGGGAGGACACCTTCGGGTACTCCCGTGCGGTGGAACTGCCGAACGGTCTGGTGCTGGTCTCCGGCTGCACGTCGATAGTGGACGGCCAGATCGCCGGGGGCGACCCGCACGAGCAGACGGTCAACGCCTTCAACGTCGCGTTCGCGGCGCTCGGGCAGCTGGGCCTCGGCCGCGAGGACGTCGTACGGACGCGCATGTACATCACCCATGCCCGGGACGTGGAGGACGTCGGACGCGCTCACAAGGAGCTGTTCGACGACGTCCGGCCCGCCGCATCCATGATCATCGTCTCCGGCTTCGTGGACCCCAGCCTGGTGGTCGAGGTCGAGGTGGAGGCGTTCCGAGGAGCACCCGCATGACCCTGGCCGTACGAGTCATCCCCTGCCTGGACGTGGACAACGGCCGGGTCGTCAAGGGCGTCAACTTCCAGAATCTGCGCGACGCGGGCGACCCCGTCGAGATGGCCAAGGTGTACGACGCCGAGGGCGCCGACGAGCTGACGTTCCTCGACATCACCGCCTCGTCGGGCAACCGCGAGACGACGTACGACGTGGTGCGCCGCACCGCCGAGCAGGTCTTCATCCCGCTCACGGTCGGCGGCGGCGTCCGTACGGCCGAGGACGTGGACAAGCTGCTGCGGGCGGGCGCGGACAAGGTCGGGGTGAACACCGCCGCCATCGCACGGCCCGAGCTGATCCGTGAGATCGCGGAGCGGTTCGGCCGGCAGGTGCTGGTGCTGTCGGTCGACGCGCGCCGGACCGAGAGCGGGTCCTTCGAGGTGACGACCCACGGCGGCCGCAGGGGCACCGGCATCGACGCCGTCGAATGGGCGCACCGGGCGGCCGAGTTGGGCGCGGGCGAGATCCTGCTCAACTCGATGGACGCGGACGGCACGAAGGACGGCTACGACATCGAGATGATCGAGGCCGTCCGCAAGCACGTGACCGTGCCGCTGATCGCCAGTGGGGGAGCGGGGCAGCTGGCCCACTTCCCGCCGGCCATCGCCGCGGGCGCGGACGCCGTACTCGCCGCGTCCGTCTTCCACTTCGGGGATCTGCGGATCGGTGAGGTGAAGGAGACGCTGCGGGGGGCGGGGCATCCCGTGCGGTAGCGCTCCGCTGGGTTGGGCTGGGGGTGGGGTTGGGGTGGGGTCGGGTTTTCGGCTGCGGGTTGTGGGGGCTGGTCGCGCAGTTCCTCGCGCCCCTTGGTGGGTGTCCGCTCGGTTCTTGGCTGCGGGTTGTCCGGGGCTGGGTGCCTGCGCCCTTGTGGCGTGCGCCTGGTCAGTTGTCGAACGCCGAAGCCAGCGCGTCCCGTTCCAGGCCCAGGGCCGTTTCCGTGAAGCGGGCGATGGTCCGGCGGACGTCCACGATGCCCCGGTTCACTCCGAGCGAGGAGTGGACGATGACGCCGTCCAGCGCCGTGAGCAGCTGCCAGGCCAGCGGGTCGGGATCGTGCGGGGCGAAGCGGTCCTCGCGCAGGCCCCGTTCCAGGACCGCGACCAGCAGGCCGTGAGTGGTGCGCATGGCGTGGTCGACGGCCGCGTGGACCCGCGGTTTGCGGGCCGCCAGGTACCAGGCGTCGAGCCACACCGTCTTGTGCGGCTCCGGGCTCTCCGAGACCCAGACGCGCAGGATGTGCCGTAGACCGGCCACCGCGTCGCCGAGTTCCTCGGCCTCCTCGAAGGTGCGCTCGAAGTCGGTGGTGACGGCGTGCGTGAACGCCTCGGCCTCCAGCGCCTCCACCACGTCGAAGTAGTGGTGGACCAGGCCAGGCGCACAGCCGAGCCGGGCGGCGACGCCGCGGTACGTCACGGCCGCGAGCCCCTCCTCGAGCGCGAGGGCCGCCGCCGCCTCGATGATCTCCTGTCGCCGCTCGGCGGGGGACAGGCGTCGGCTCCTGGCGGTGGGCTGCGTTGCGCTCATACGGGACTTCATACGTCAGGCGGCACGGTCCGGGCAAACCCCGGGTTTCTTTATTGGCCACATGGCCAACAATCCTTGACCCCTCCGTTCGTACCGTGGTGGACTCCTTGCCGTCCCCTTCTGTTGGCCTTGAGGCCAATAACTCGTGCGGTGGTACCCATGGACCCTCAGCAGGTACTGGCCCCGGCAACGGCCACAGGTCTGCCCGACTCCGGCGGCGACCTGCCCGGCCGGGTCGAGGTCCGCGGCATCGACCACATCCTGGACGCGGAGCGCCACGGGCGTCCGCGCGAACTCTTCTGGGTGTGGTTCGCCGCCCAGATCACCTACCTCTACTTCGTCCTCGGCGGCGTGATCCTGCTGCTCGGGCTGACCCTGTGGCAGTCCGTGCTCGTGATCGTCGTGGGCAATCTCTACTGGGTCGGCGTGGGTGTCCTCGCCGTCAGCGGCCCGCCGTCCGGCACCCCGAGCGTGGTCGTCACCCGCGCGATGTACGGCGTACGCGGTAACCGGCCGCTCAGTGCGGGCATCGGCTGGCTCGTCGCCATCGCCTACGAGGCCGTCAACCTCGCCCTCGGCGCACTCGCCGGATTCGCGCTGGCCGACCACCTCGGGCTGAGCGTCTCCGGCCCGGTCAAGGTGGCCGTCCTGCTCGTCACCGCGGTGCTGACCTTCTCCGTCAGCGTCTACGGCCACGCGACCATCGTGCGGATCAGCCCCTACTGCACCGCCGTCCTCGCCGCCGTGATGGTGCTGCTCGCGGTCTTCGTCCTGCGCGAGGCGGACACCGGCTACGTCCCCGAGGCTCCCCTGCACGGCGGCGACCTGCTCGCCACGCTCTCGGTCGGCGTCGCGATCATCGCCGCCGTACCGCTGTCCTGGGCGAACGGCGCGGACTACGCCCGCTATCTGCCGCGTACGGTCTCCATGCCCCGGGTGCTGTCCTACACCGCACTGGGAGGCTTCCTCCCGGCTGTCGGGCTGGGGATCCTCGGCATCCTCGCCGGCACCCGGATCGACATGGGGGACCCGCAGGGCAACCTGGCCGAGATCGTGCCGGGCTGGTTCTATCCGCTGTTCCTGTTCGTGATCGTCTTCAGCTCGATCACGAACAACATCCTCACCGCGTACTCGTCGGGCCTGTGCCTCCAGTCGATGGGACTGAAGGTCAGCCGGGCCCGGTCCGTGTTCCTCGACGCGGCGCTGAGCATGGCCCTCGCCGCGTACGCCCTGTTCGTCAACGACTTCACCGACTCGCTGAGCCGCGCCCTCGAACTGACGGTGGTCGTGCTCGCCCCGTCCATGGCGCTGTACGTCGCCGACATCGTCCTGCGGCGCAATCGCTACGACGGCGTCGCCCTGCACGACGAGACGCCCACCGGCCGGTTCTGGTACCGGGGCGGTTTCAACATCGCCGGCACGGCCGCACTCGCCGTCGGCACCTTCGGCACGGTGCTGTGCGTGAACACCACCGACTTCCAGGGGCCGCTCTCGGGCGCCCTCGCGGGCGGTGACGTGAGCTTCCTGGTCGGGCCCGTCCTGACGGTGGCGGTGTACGCGGCGCTGTGGCGCTGGAGCGAGGGTCGTCATGCGTGAGCAAGGTGTGCTGACCACCGCCGATCTGGAGGATCTCGCGCTCGGCTGCGCCGTGTACGGCACCGGCGGTGGCGGTGACGTCTCCGGCGAGTCGCTGGCGGCGTTCCTCGCCCTCAAGGCCCACGGCGACGTATCCCTCGTACGGATGGCGGACCTGCCGCCCGACGGGCTGATCCTGCCCCTGTCGATGATCGGGTCGCCGACCGTCGGCCAGGAGATGCTGGGCAGCGGCCGGGAGGCGGCAGCTGTCCGCGAGGAGGTCGAGCGGCTGACCGGGCGGCCCGTCGCCGCGGTGATGGCCATGGAGATCGGCGGCGCCAATGGCGTGGCGCCGGTCGGGTGGGCGGCCCAGCTCGGGCTGCCCCTCGTCGACGCCGACGGCATGGGGCGGGCCCTTCCCGAACTGCAGATGGTGTCCATGCACGTCGCGGGGCTCGAACCGTCCGTCGTCGTGCTCGTCGACGCGCTCGGCAACCTCGCCACGCTCCGGCCGGTCGACGCGGCCTGGGCCGAGCGGTGGGGACGCGCGCTGTGCGTCGCCTCGGGCTCCTCCGCCCTGCTGGCCGACCATCTGCTCACGCCCGCCGACCATGGCGCGGTCGTCCACGGCTCCGTGTCCCGGGCCCTGGAGGCGGGCCGCGTGATCCGCACCGCTGAGGAGCCCATGGACGCGCTCGTGACGGCCCTCGGCGCCCGGCGCCTGCTGACCGGCACGATCGAGGACCTGGACCGGGACACGGACGAGGGGTTCGTCCGCGGGAGCGTGACCGTGTCCGGACGCGGCCTCGACCTCGGCCGGGAGCTCCGCGTCGACCTGCAGAACGAGAACCTGGTGGCGCGGGAGGGGGAGTCGGTCCTGGCGAGTGTGCCGGACCTGATCTCGATCTGCGACACGCGCACCGGCATCCCGATCGCCACCGAGTCGCTGCGCTTCGGCCAGCGGGTCACGGTGATCGCCTGGCCGTGCGACCCGCTGTGGCGCACGGCGCGGGGGCTGGAGACGGCGGGGCCGGCGGCCTTCGGTTACCCGCACCCTTACGTGCCGGTGGAGACCCTGCCGGAGAGGAACAGTCGGTGAGCCGTCGTACAGCGCCGTGGCTGCGCATCGGCATCGACGTCGGCGGCACCAACACGGACGCCGTGGCCCTCGACTCCGACGACCGCCTCGTCGCCCGCGCCAAGCGGCCGACCTCCGACGACGTCACCGGCGGCATGCGGGCGGCGCTGGCGGTGGTCCTGGCGGAGCTGGGCGCGCGGGCCGGTGACGTACGGAGCGTCATGGTCGGCACGACCCACGCCACCAACGCCGTCGTCGGACGCCGCGATCTCGCGAAGGTCGGCGTCCTGCGGATCGGCGCCTCCGTCACCGCCGCGGTCCCGCCCCTCGCCGACTGGCCCGAGGATCTGCACCGCGCGGCCGTGGCGGGCACCGCCCAGGTCGACGGCGGACACCTGATCGACGGCTATCCCGTGGCGCCGCTCGACGTCGAGGCGGTCAAGCGCTTCCTGGGCGACCTCGCGGGACGGGCGCAGGCCATCGCCGTCACCGGTGTCTTCAGCCCGGTCCACCCGGAGCACGAACTCCGGGTCGCCGACCTCGTACGAACGGAACTCGGCCCCGGGGTCCACACGTCGATGGGCCATCAGATCGGCGCCCTCGGTCTCCTCGCCCGCGAGAACTCGACCGTCCTCAACGCGGCCCTGCGGCCGACGGTGGCCGCGGTCACGAGCGCCCTCGGTCACGCCCTCGACGAACACGGGCTGGACGTCGCCACGTACTTCACGCAGAACGACGGCACGCTGATGGACGCGGCCCACGCCGACCGCTTCCCCCTGCTCACCATCGGATCGGGACCGTCGAACTCCCTGCGGGGAGCCGCGTTGCTGACCGGGCTGGCCGAGGCCGTCGTGGCCGACGTCGGCGGCACCACCACCGACCTCGGCGTCCTCGTCGACGGCTTCGCGCGCGAGAGCGCGGCCGGCAGTGTCATCGGCGGTGTCCGGACGAACCTGCCGATGCCCGACGTGCTGTCGATCGCCTACGGCGGCGGAACCGTCGTGTACGAGGACCGTACGGGACCCGAATCCGTCGACCGGGCGATCACGGCGCACGCCCTGGTCTTCGGCGGCGCGACCCCCACGCTCACCGACGCGGCCGTCTTCGCCGGCCGGCTCACGCTCGGCGACCGTGCCCGCCTCGGGTCGGGGCCGGGCGGTCGCCTGAAGGCCGCGGTCGAGGACTTCGACCAGCATCTTTCCGAAGCCGTCAGCCTCGTCTCCCACGGCCGCCGCGACCAGCCGGTCGTCGCCGTGGGCGGCGCGGCCGGGCTGATCCCCGCCACGGTGGACGGCCACAGCGTCGAACGGCCCCGCCATGCCGATGTCGCCAATGCGGTGGGCGCGGCGCTCGCCCTGGTCAGCGGCGAGCACGAGACGGTCGTCCCGGCCGGCTCGGGCCGCCTGGACGCCCTGGAGGAGGCCCGGGAGACCGCGGTCGCCCGAGCCGTCGCGGCGGGCGCGGATCCCGTCGGCACGGCCGTCGTCCGCATCCGGGAGGTTCCGCTCAGCTACGGCGGCCGGCGTTCGATCAGGGTCGCTGTGAAGGCGGTCGGGCCTTTGGCTGCTCCGAGCTGATCTCCGGGACCTCCGGGATCTCCCGACCAGTATGAAAGGAAAGTTGCGCAAAATATATTGTGCAAGTTTTCTTTCGTACCTACGGTTGGGGCATGGCAAGCAAGGAGAACCGCCCGATCACCGACGTGGGGACGCTGAAGGCGCTGGCGCATCCCTTGCGGGCGAACCTGTACCGGGCCCTGTCCGTGGCGCAGGTCGCGACTGCCTCGCAGCTCGCCGACCAGGTGGACGAGGCCGTGTCGCTGGTCAGCTACCACCTGCGCAAGCTCGCCGACCACGGGCTGATCGAGGAGGCCGAGCCGCAGCGCAAGGACGGCCGAGAGCGTTGGTGGCGGCCGTCGTCCGACGGCGTGAGCATCCGCGACGCGGACTTCCGGGACGCCCCGGAGAAGGCCGCGGCGCACACGGCGGCCGCGCGCCTGTTCCACGACCAGCGCGCCGACCTGTACCACCGCTACCTGGACGAGCGTGCGGCCTGGGGCCCCGAGTGGAACACCGCCTCCCAGGACACCGAGTCCTGGCTGCGCCTGACCCCGGCCGAACTGACCGAGCTGAACGAGGAGTTGCTCGCCCTCGCCAGGAAGTACGACGAGAAGGGCCGGGCCGCCGAAGCAGCCGGCGACACCGAAGGGCGCGCGCACGTCGCGCTGCACCTGTACGCCTTCCCGTTCCGCGTCTGACCGCGTGTGACCGCGTGTGACCGCGACCGATCCGCGTCCGGTTCGTGAACGATCCGCGAATGATCCGCGAATGATCCGCGAATGATCCGCGACCGAGAGGACCCCTTCCCGTGAGCGCGACACTCACCGCCCCGGGCCCCGCCACCGACAGACCGGCCCACCGCGACCCCAACGTCGTGCGCTGGCTGGCCGCCTACACCTCCTCGATGGTCGGCGACAGCGTGTACTACCTCGCCCTGTCCTGGGCGGCCGTACAGGCCGGGACGCCCTCGCAGGCCGGCGTGGTCATGGCGGTGAGCGCCGTGCCGCGGGCGCTGCTCATGCTGGGCGGGGGAGTGATCGCCGACCGGTTCGGGCCGCGCAGGGTCGTCATCGGCAGTGACGCGGTGCGGTGCGCGGCCGCGCTCGCGGTGGCGGCGCTGCTGTTCTTCACCAGCCCCGGACTGTGGCCGCTGGCCCTCCTCGCCCTGGTCTTCGGCACCGTCGACGCCGTGTTCATGCCGGCCGTGGGTGCCCTCCCCGCGCGCGTGACGAGCCGCGCCCAGCTCGCGCGCGTGCAGGGCATGCGGGGTCTGGCAATCCGCTTCGCGAGCGTCGTCGGCGCCCCGCTCGGCGGTCTCGCGGTGGCGGTCGGCGGCGCGTCGGCGGCCTTCGGGCTGGCCGGCCTGCTGATCGCGGTGTCGGTGCCGCTGCTGGTCTCCGTACGGCTGCGGGACCTGCCCCCGGACGACAAGGCGGCCGCCCGCGCCGACACCGCCCGGCGCGACCTGGTGGCCGGACTGCGCTACATACGCCGACACCGCGTGCTCGCCCCGCTGATGCTGGCCATCGCCCTCGGCGACCTCGGGTTCGTCGGCCCCCTCAACGTCGGCCTGACCCTGCTCGCCGACGAGCGCGGCTGGGGCGCCTCCGGCATGGGCTGGGTGCTCGCCGGGTTCGGCACCGGCGCGGGCGCCGCGTCCCTGCTGCTGACCGTGCGTGGGCGCCTGCCGTACGCCGGGCAGGTCGCGGCGTACACCATCCTCGCGGGCTCGGTCGCGATCGGCGCCCTCGCCTTCGTCCCGGGCGTCCTCGCGGCCGTCGGGGTGGCCCTGCTCATCGGGCTGCTCGCCGGACTCAGCGGCGCCATGTGCGGCGCCCTGCTGCAGACCCAGGCGGACCCCGCCTATCTGGGCCGGGTCACCGCCGTGTCCGGCCTGGTGAGCCTCGGCTTCGCCCCGCTGAGCATGCCGCTGTCCGCCGCCGCCATCGGCGCCTGGGGGACCGGCCCGGTCTTCGTCGTCAGCGCCGTGGTCTGCGGGCTCGGCGGGGTCGTCGCCCTGGGCGTACGGGACCTGCGGCGCGCGGAACTGCCCCGCTGAGGCCCCGTACGCCCCTTCTCGGATAACGATTCTCAGATGCCGAGCTGCTTCGCCCCGTGCAGCTTGTCGATCGCCTCCTTGTCGCCGTCCAGGTCGACCTTGGCCTCGTTCTGGCGGCCGTAGAGGAACAGCAGCAGCTCCGAGGGCTCGCCCGTCACCGTCACGACCGGCGTGCCCCGGTGGGCGACCGCCGTCTGGCCGTCCGGGCGGCGCAGCACCAAGCCTGTCGGAACGCTGCGGCCAATGACGCGGGCGGTGCGCTCCAGGCGGGACCACAGGGTGTCCTGGAAGACCGGGTCGAGCTCGCGCGGGGACCAGTCGGGCTGGGCGCGGCGGACGTCCTCGGTGTGGACGTAGAACTCGATGGTGTTGGCGGCCTCGTCGAGCTGCTTGAGGGAGAAGGGCGAGAACCGGGGCGGGCCGGTCCGGATCAGCTGGATCAGCTCTTCGTACGGCTTGGCCGCGAACTCGTCCATCACCTTCTCCAGGCGTGGCCCGAGCTGCTTGATCAGCATCCCGCCGGCCGCGTCGGGGCGGCGCTCGCGCACCACCACGTGCGCGGCCAGGTCACGGGTGAGCCAGCCCTCACACAGGGTCGGGGCCTCCGGGCCCGCGGCCTCCAACAGGTCGGCGAGGAGAAGTCGTTCACGCTTGGCGAAAGTCGACATGACGTCAGCCTACGACTGTCCCCGCGGTCCGCACAGTGGACACCCCACCGTGACTGTCAGTGGCGGGCGGCACAATGGCATCCATGAGCAGCAGCACGCCCAGCCCCACCAGCCGACTCGACCCCGAGATCGCCGCACGCCTCAAGCGCAGCGCCGACGGCCTCGTACCCGCCATCGCCCAGCAGTACGACACCGGAGAGGTGCTGATGCTCGGCTGGATGGACGACGAGGCGCTGCACCGCACCCTGACCACGGGCCGCTGCACCTACTGGTCGCGCAGCCGCCGGGAGTACTGGGTCAAGGGCGACACATCCGGCCACTTCCAGTGGGTCAAGTCCGTCGCCCTGGACTGCGACGCGGACACCGTGCTGGTCAAGGTCGACCAGGTCGGCGCCGCCTGCCACACCGGCGCGCGCACCTGCTTCGACGCCGACGTGCTGGTCAAGGACGCCGGTTCCGGCGTACCGGCCGCGGATCAGTAAGGTCAGCCGCCATGGACCTCGAGACCTTCCGCAAGCTGGCCACCGACCGCCGGGTCATCCCCGTCAGCCGCAAGCTCCTCGCCGACGGCGACACCCCGGTCGCGCTCTACCGCAAGCTCGCCGGCGAGCGCCCCGGCACCTTCCTGCTGGAGTCCGCGGAGAACGGCCGCTCGTGGTCCCGTTACTCGTTCGTCGGCGTCCGCTCCGCCGCGACCCTCACCGCGCGCGACGGACAGGCCCACTGGCTCGGCACCCCGCCCGTCGGCGTCCCGGCGGACGGCGACCCCCTCGCCGCCCTGCGCGCCACCATCGAGGCCCTGCACACCCCCCACCAGGAGGGCATGCCGCCCTTCACCGGCGGCATGGTCGGCTACCTCGGCTACGACATCGTGCGCCGCCTGGAGAAGATCGGCCCCGGCGAGCGCGACGACCTGAAACTGCCCGAGCTGACCATGCTCCTCACCAGCGACCTCGCCGTGATGGACCACTGGGAGGGCTCGGTCCTGCTGATCGCCAACGCGATCAACCACAACGACCTCGACACGGGCGTCGACGAGGCCTACGCGGACGCGGTGGCCCGCCTGGACGCGATGGAGGCGGACCTCTCGCGCGCGGTGGCCCAGCCGCCCGCCGTCCTGCCCCCCTCCGAACTCCCCGAGTACACCGCCCTGTGGGGCGGCCCCGACTTCCAGGAGGCCGTCGAGGACATCAAGGAGCGCATCCGCGCCGGCGAGGCCTTCCAGGTCGTCCCCTCCCAGCGCTTCGAAACACCGTGCACGGCAAGCGCGTTGGACGTGTACCGGGTGCTGAGGGCCACCAACCCCTCCCCGTACATGTACCTGTTCCGCTTCGACGGCTTCGATGTCGTCGGCTCCTCCCCCGAGGCCCTGGTCAAGGTCGAGGACGGGCAGGCCATGGTCCACCCCATCGCCGGCACCCGGCACCGCGGCGCCACTCCGCAGGAGGACCAGGCCCTCGCCGACGAGCTGCTCGCCGACCCCAAGGAGCGCGCCGAGCACCTCATGCTGGTCGACCTGGGGCGCAACGACCTGGGACGCGTCTGCGAACCGGGCTCGGTCGAGGTCGTCGACTTCATGTCCGTCGAGCGGTACTCGCACGTCATGCACATCGTCTCGACGGTCACCGGCAAGATCGCCGCCGGCCGTACCGCCTTCGACGTCCTGACGGCCTGCTTCCCGGCGGGCACCCTCTCCGGCGCCCCCAAGCCCCGCGCCATGCAGATCATCGACGAACTCGAGCCGTCCCGGCGCGGTCTGTACGGCGGCTGCGTGGGCTACCTGGACTTCGCCGGAGACTCCGACACCGCCATCGCCATCCGCACGGCCCTGCTGCGGGGCGGCACGGCCTACGTCCAGGCGGGCGCCGGCATCGTCGCCGACTCCGACCCACTCGCCGAGGACCAGGAGTGCCGCAACAAGGCGGCGGCGGTCCTGCGCGCGGTCCACACGGCCAACCGGCTCGCAAAGTAGGACGGGTGTCACTCAACCCCGAGTGAGGGTTCGCCCGGGGGTTCAGGCGATAGTGGGGTACGTGACTGCCGTACCTCCCCCCCGTTCCGAAGCCGCAGGCCCCGCCCGGGCCGGCCGCCGGAGTCTTGCCGTGGCCCTGCTCAGCGGGGCGCTCGGCGCGGCCGTGGCGTTGCTCGCCACCCGGCAGCAGTGGTCGGAGGGCACCGCGACGGTGGCCGGCGGCAGCTTCCCGCTGACCGCGAAGGGCAGCGACGTCACGGGTGTGCCCGCGTCCCTAGCCATAGTGGGCCTCGCCGCGCTCGTCGCCGTCTTCGCCGTCCGCCGGGCCGGCCGCTTCCTGGTCGCCGCCCTGCTCGCGCTCTCCGGCGCCGGCACCATCGCGGCGGCCCTCCTCGGTGTCAACGACAGCTCCGCGCTCGACGAGCAGGCCGCGAAGGCCTCCGGCGACACCTCGGCCACCGTCGACACGCTCTCCCACACCGCCTGGCCCTACGTCGCGGTCGCCGGCGGTGTCCTGCTGCTCCTGGCCGGTCTGCTCGCCCTGCGCTACGGCCGTCTGTGGCCCGCGATGTCCGGCCGCTACGAGCGCTCCGGCGCCCCTCGTCCCCGCCGCCAGGCGCCCGTCGTCGACCCCGACCGCCCCGAGGACATGTGGAAGGCCCTGGACCGGGGCGAGGACCCGACCGGCGCGTAAGCCTCCGGCGGTCGCGCGGTCAAGCGGCTACGGGGGTGGGGGTTCGGTGATCTGCCGGGTGCGGGTGCGTTGAGGGCTGGTCGCGCAGTTCCCCGCGCCCCTGAGGCAGGACCCGTACCTCCCACACGGACAGCCTCCGACGCGCGAGGGGCGACCCCCGGGCACCCGGCACGCGCGCGTGCGGAACAATGGGCTTGAGCGTCCGGCTCAGACAGGTACACAGCAACGAGGAGCAAGTCATGGCGGGCAGCAGCCACGGTCACACCCCGGCCGCCTGGACCGGTGTCATCATCGCCTTCATCGGTTTCACCGTCTCCGGCGCCTTCATGGTGCTGGCCCAGCCGGCGGGCTTCTGGGGCGGCCTGGTGATCGTGGTCCTCGGTGGCGTGGTCGGCTGGATCATGCGGGCGATGGGCCTGGGCCAGCCGAAGAACACCCACACCCCGCACCAGGTCACGGACGAGCGCGAGCCGGCGAGCGTCGAGAGCTGATCGCGTACGCCTTCGTGGAGGGGCGGCCCGGCATGACGCCGGGGCCGCCCCTCACGCGCGCCCGGGGACCCGCGCAGGGCACAATGCCAGCGTGAACGCCGACAGCCAGAGGACCCCGGGCACCCCTGGGACACAGCCCTCCGACGGGGGGTCCGTGCTGGGGCGGCTGGCCGTGCCCGCGGGAGTGCTCGCGGCGGTCGTCGGGGCCTTCGGGTACGTGGGGACCGTCGACCCCAACCAGCCCGGCCACTACCCGGTCTGCCCGTTGTTGCGCCTCACGGGCATCTACTGCCCCGGCTGCGGCGGGCTGCGCAGCGCGCACGCCTTCGTCCACGGGGACTTCGTCGCGGCGCTCGGCGACAACGCGCTGGCCGTCGTCGGCTACTTCGCCTTCGCGGTGGTGTGGACCGTCTGGGTGGTCCGTGCGGTGCGCGGGCGGCCGGCGAGGATCGTTCTCGGGCCGGTGCAGCTGTGGAGTCTCGGCGCGTTGGTGCTGGTCTTCACGGTTGTCCGGAACCTGCCCTTCGGTGGCTGGCTACACCCTTGATCAATTCGCGAAGGTCCAGGTAGTGGGACCGGCGTCAACTGGATGCGAGGCCTACGCCCTCCTCCGGATACCATCGGAGTGACCACCGGTTTCGTCTGCTGAGCCGGTCCGGTGACAGAAGCTCAACCGCTTGAACAGTCAACCGTCTGGAAGGGGGCCGCTCGCGTGAGTGTGCTCGACGAGATCATCGACGGAGTCCGTGCCGACCTCGCGGAACGGCAGGCGCGCGTCAGCCTCGACGAGCTCAAGGAGCGCGCTGCGAAGGCTCCCGCGGCCAAGGACGGACTGGCCGCCCTCAGGGGCGACGGCGTCAAGGTCATCTGCGAGGTCAAGCGCTCCAGCCCGTCCAAGGGCGCGCTGGCCGCGATCGCCGACCCGGCCGGCCTGGCCGCGGACTACGAGGCGGGCGGCGCGGCCGTCATCTCCGTACTGACCGAGGAGCGCCGCTTCGGCGGCTCGCTGGCCGACCTGGAGGCGGTCCGCGCGCGGGTGGACATCCCCGTCCTGCGCAAGGACTTCGTCGTCACCTCGTACCAGCTGTGGGAGGCCCGGGCCTACGGCGCCGACCTCGTGCTGCTCATCGTCGCCGCCCTGGACCAGCCGGCCCTGGAGTCCCTCATCGAGCGCGCCGAGTCCATCGGGCTCACCCCGCTCGTCGAGGTGCACGACGAGGACGAGGTGGAGCGCGCGGTGGACGCGGGCGCCAAGGTGATCGGCGTCAACGCCCGCAACCTGAAGACCCTGGAGGTCGACCGCACGACCTTCGAGCGGGTGGCCCCGGAGATCCCGAACAACGTCGTCAAGATCGCCGAATCCGGCATCCGCGGCCCGCACGACCTCATCGCGTACGCCAACGCCGGCGCCGACGCGGTCCTGGTGGGCGAGTCCCTGGTGACCGGCAAGGACCCCAAGACGGCGGTCGCCGACCTGGTGGCGGCGGGCGAACACCCCGCCCTCCGGCACGGCCGCAGCTGACGGTTCGCTAGGCTGACCCCGATGACGCTCCCGATCACCCTGACGACCCCGGACCGGTACGCCCGCCTGGCGCGCGGCTGCCGCCCCCGGGGCTGCCGCGCGCCCGCGCGCAGGGTGCACGGGCGCCGGGTCCGGTACGTCATCGGTGACGAGCCGGGGCAAGTGAACGGCATGCGATGGCAGCGCCCCGTCAGGGGCGCGGGGCAGTTCTGAACATGCGGCTCCGCCGCGTGCGCGCGATAAGCCACGGACGGCCTGGGGCCGCCCGACAACCCCGCCCCCACGGCGAACAGGTGTCTTTCCCGCACTCACCGTGAGGTTTCCGCATGCCCAGCGAGTTCTTCATCCCCGACCCCGAGGGTCGCATCCCCAGCGCCGAAGGCTACTTCGGCGCGTTCGGCGGCAAGTTCATCCCGGAGGCCCTCGTCGCCGCCGTGGACGAGGTCGCCGTCGAGTACGAGAAGGCGAAGGGGGACCCCGAGTTCGCGCGCGAGCTCGACGACCTCCTCGTCCACTACACCGGCCGGCCCAGCTCCCTGACTGAGGTGCGGCGGTTCGCCGAACACGCCGGTGGCGCCCGGGTGTTCCTCAAGCGCGAAGACCTCAACCACACCGGCTCGCACAAGATCAACAACGTGCTCGGCCAGGCGCTGCTCACCAAGCGCATGGGCAAGACGCGCGTCATCGCGGAGACCGGCGCCGGTCAGCACGGCGTAGCGACCGCCACCGCCTGCGCGCTGTTCGGGCTCGAGTGCACCATCTACATGGGCGAGATCGACACCAAGCGCCAGGCCCTCAACGTGGCCCGGATGCGCATGCTCGGCGCCGAGGTCATCGCCGTGAAGTCCGGCAGCCGCACGCTGAAGGACGCGATCAACGAGGCGTTCCGCGACTGGGTCGCCAACGTCGACCACACCCACTACCTGTTCGGGACCGTGGCCGGACCGCACCCCTTCCCGGCCATGGTGCGCGACTTCCACCGGGTGATCGGCGTCGAGGCCCGCCGCCAGATCCTGGAGCGCGCCGGCCGTCTCCCCGACGCCGCCATCGCCTGTGTCGGCGGCGGCTCCAACGCCATCGGCCTGTTCCACGCCTTCATCCCGGACGCGGACGTACGCCTCGTCGGCTGCGAGCCCGCCGGGCACGGCGTGGAGACCGGCGAGCACGCGGCCACCCTGACCGCCGGCGAGCCCGGCATCCTGCACGGGTCGCGGTCGTACGTCCTCCAGGACGAGGAAGGCCAGATCACCGAGCCGTACTCGATCTCGGCCGGGCTCGACTACCCCGGCATCGGCCCCGAGCACTCCTACCTCAAGGACAGCGGCCGCGGCGAGTACCGCGCGGTCACCGACGACGCTGCCATGCAGGCCCTGCTCCTGCTGTCGCGGACCGAGGGCATCATCCCGGCCATCGAGAGCGCCCACGCGCTGGCCGGTGCCCTGGAGGTCGGCCGGGAGCTGGGCAAGGACGGGCTGATCGTGGTCAACCTGTCCGGCCGCGGCGACAAGGACATGGACACGGCTGCCCGCTACTTCGACCTGTACGACACCGACGCCGAGGTCGCCGCCGACCAGGACAGCGACACCGCCGAGATCGAGGGGGACGCCAAGTGAGCGGCAACATCCAACTGCTGGCCGACACCCTCGCCACTGCCAAGGCGGAGGGGCGTTCCGCTCTCATCGCCTACCTCCCGGCCGGGTTCCCGACCGTGGACGGCGGCATCGAGGCGATCAAGGCCGTCTTCGACGGCGGCGCCGACATCGTCGAGGTGGGCCTGCCGCACAGTGACCCGGTCCTCGACGGCCCGGTCATCCAGACCGCTGACGACATCGCCCTGCGCGGCGGCGTCAAGATCGCGGACGTCATGCGGACGGTCCGCGAGGCGCACGCGGCGACCGGCAAGCCGGTGCTCGTGATGACGTACTGGAACCCGATCGACCGCTACGGCGTCGAGCGCTTCACCGCCGAGCTCGCCGAGGCGGGCGGCGCCGGGTGCATCCTGCCCGACCTGCCGGTGCAGGAGTCGGCGCTGTGGAGGGAGCACGCGGAGAAGCACGGGCTCGCGACGGTATTCGTGGTGGCGCCCAGCAGCAAGGACGAGCGGCTCGCCAAGATCACCGCGGCGGGCAGCGGTTTCGTCTACGCCGCCTCGCTCATGGGCGTCACCGGCACCCGCGCGTCGGTCGACGCGCAGGCCCAGGACCTGGTCGAGCGCACCCGCGCCACCGGCACGGACCTGCCGGTCTGCGTCGGTCTCGGCGTGTCGGACGCGGCTCAGGCCGCCGAGGTCGCCGGCTTCGCCGACGGCGTGATCGTCGGCTCGGCCTTCGTCAAGCGGATGCTGGACGCGCCGGACGACGCCGCCGGGGTCGAGGCGGTCCACGCGCTCGCCGGTGAGCTCGCCAAGGGCGTGCGCGGAAAGGCGTAACAAGGCAGGACATTCCGTACGGGTCACTCGAACGGGTGGACCTGGGACCGGGGAGGCGCGGTGCGCCTTCCCGGTTCGTTCTGCGGGATGTGAGCGAGAAGAATCGAGAGGGAAAGCGCACCGCCCGGGAGCGGCTGGCGGAGGAGCGCGAGAAACAGAAGTCCGCGGAGAAGCGGCGCCGGGTGCTGATCGTGGGCGCGAGCGTGGTCTGCGTCCTGGGCCTCGCGGCGGTGATCGGCGTGGTCGCGGCGAACGCGGGCAAGGACGACGGCAGCGACTCCGCGGGTCCGGTCGTGGTGCCCTCGGGGGCCCAGGGCAAGGACAGCCTGGCCATCCCGGCCGGCAAGGAGAGCGCCAAGTCGACGCTCACCGTCTGGGAGGACTTCCGCTGCCCGGCCTGCAAGGCCTTCGAGACGGCGTACCGGCCGGTGATCCACGAGCTGACGAACTCCGGCCAGCTGAAGGTGGAGTACCACCTGGCGACGATCATCGACGGCAACATGGGCGGCACCGGCTCCCGCACCGCGGCCAACGCGGCGGCCTGCGCCCAGGACGTCGGCAAGTTCACGGCGTACCACGACGTGCTGTTCGACAACCAGCCCGCGGAGACCGACGACGCCTTCGCCGAGAACAGCAAGCTCCTCGAGCTGGCCGGCAAGGTCGACGGCCTCGACACGGCGGCGTTCCGTACGTGTGTCGAGAAGGGCACCCACAACAGCTGGGTCGAGAAGTCCGCCGCCGCCTTCCGCAACGGCGGCTTCAGCGGCACGCCGACCGTGATCCTGAACGGCAAGAACATCTACCAGGACCAGACGATGACCCCGGCGAAGCTGAAGCAGCTGGTGCAGGAGGCCGACAAGGCGTGACCAGTGGGTGAGGAGGTTCCGCCCCCGCCCGTTATGGACCCGTAGCCGGGCCGCCTGCCGTGGGCCCGGTCCGGCAGGGTAGCGTCGACACTGCCATGGAACTTGCCTACATTCCCAGCCCGTCGCGCGGGGTGCTGTACATCGGCCCTATTCCGCTGCGCGGCTACGCGTTCTGCATCATCATCGGCGTCTTCGTAGCCGTCTGGCTCGGCAACAAGCGCTGGCTCGCCCGGGGCGGGCGGGCCGGCACGGTGGCCGACATCGCGGTCTGGGCCGTGCCGTTCGGTCTCGTCGGCGGCCGGCTCTACCACGTGATCACGGACTACGAGCTGTACTTCAGCGAGGGCCGTGACTGGGTGGACGCCTTCAAGATCTGGGAGGGCGGCCTCGGCATCTGGGGCGCGATCGCGCTCGGCGCGGTGGGTGCGTGGATCGGCTGCCGCCGCCGGGGCATCCCGCTGCCCGCCTGGGCCGACGCCCTCGCCCCCGGCATCGCCCTCGCCCAGGCGATCGGCCGCTGGGGCAACTGGTTCAACCAGGAGCTGTACGGCAAGGAGACCGACCTCCCCTGGGCCCTGCACATCACGTCCTCCGCGGACGGCCGGGTGCCCGGCTACTACCACCCGACGTTCCTGTACGAGTCGCTGTGGTGCATCGGCGTCGCCCTCCTCGTCATCTGGGCCGACCGCCGCTTCAAGCTGGGCCACGGGCGGGCGTTCGCGCTGTACGTCGCCGCGTACTGCGTGGGCCGGTTCTGGATCGAGTACCTGCGCGTCGACGACGCCCACCACATCCTGGGCCTGCGCCTGAACAACTGGACCGCGCTGGTCGTGTTCGTGCTCGCGGTGGTCTACCTCGTGCTGTCGGCGAAGAAGCGGCCGGGACGCGAGACCGTGGTCGAGCCGGGTGCCTCCGACGACGGAACCGATGGTGACGGTGCCTCCGGCGCCGGGGCCGAGGACGACAGCGGTGGTGAGACCGAGGTGTCCGACGCGAAGGCCGAGGAGAAGGCTGCCGCGAAGGCCGAAGAGGCCGCGGAGAAGGACGAGGCCGGGTCGGGGAAGAAGACCTGACGGTCGGTTGTACGTCGATGAGGGCGCCCGGGATCTTCCTGGGCGCCCTCATCGCGTGTGGGGCTAGGTCCGGCGGGCCAGTGAGAGGGTTCGCTGTGCGGCTGCCACCACCGCCGCGTCGATGAATGTTCCGTCCGGCAGGGCCTGGGCGCCCTGGTCCGTGACGGCCGCCTTGACGATCGTCTCCGCTTCCTCGATCTCCCGGGCCGTGGGGAGGTAGGCCCGCTCGATGACCGGGAGTTGGCGGGGGTGGAGGGCGCCGCGGCCGAGGAAGCCGAGGGTGCGGCCGTGGGCGCAGGAGGCGGCGAGGGTGTCCAGGTCGCGGATGTCGGGGTGGACGGACTGGGGCGGTGGGGCGAGGCCCGCCGCGCGGGCGGCGACGACCACGCGGGAGCGGGACCAGTCGAGGCCCGTGTCCTCGCGTACGCCCAGGTCGGCGCGGAGGTCCGTCTCGCCGAGGGCGATGCCCCGCAGGGCGGGGTGTGCGGAGGCGATGGCGTGGGCGCGTTCGATGCCCAGGGCCGTTTCCAGGAGGGCGTGGAGCGGGGGTGCGCCGCCGTCGGCGGGGGCTGCTGCTTCGGCGACGCGGATGATCTGCTCGGGGGAGGTCACCTTGGGGAGGCGGAGGCCACAGACGCCCGGGAGGGCCGCGACCGCCGTCAGGTCCGCCGCGGCGAGCGGGCCGTCCAGGGCGTTCACGCGGACGTGGACCGGTACCGGCTGCCGTTCACAGAGGCGTTCGGCGGTGGCCTGGCGGGCGTACTCCTTGCGGTCCGGGGCGACCGCGTCCTCCAGGTCGATCACGACGACGTCGGCGCCGGTGGTCAGGGCCTTCGCGACGAGGTGCGGGCGGTCGCCGGGGACGTAGAGCCAGGTGAGTGGGGTCATACCGTGCCCTCCTCGCGCAGGGCCGCCAGGTCCGCCGGTGTCAGGCCCAGTTCGGTCAGGACCTCCACCGTGTCCGCGCCGTGCGGGCGGCCCGTCCAGCGGATCGCGCCGGGGGTGGCGGAGAGGCGGAAGAGGACGTTCTGCATGCGCAGGGGGCCCAGTTCGGGGTCGTCGACCGTGGTGACGGTGTCGAGGGCCTGGTACTGCGGGTCGGCCATCACGTCCCGTACGTCCTGGATCGGGGCGACGGCCGCCTCCGCCTTCTCGAAGGCGGCGAGGACCTCGGTGCGGGTGCGCTCGGCGATCCAGCTGCCGACCGCCTCGTCGAGGACGTCGGAGTGGGCCGCCCGTTCGGCTCCGGTGGCGAACCACGGCTCGTCGATCAGCTCCGGGCGGCCGACCAGCCGCATCACGCGCTCGGCGATCGACTGGGCGGAGGTGGAGACGGCCACCCAACTGCCGTCCGCCGTGCGGTAGGTGTTGCGCGGGGCGTTGTTGGCGGATCGGTTGCCGGTGCGTTCCTGTACGTAGCCCAGCTGGTCGTACCAGGTCGGCTGCGGGCCCAGCACGGTCAGGATCGGCTCGATGATCGCCATGTCGACGACCTGGCCCTCGCCGGTGCGGTCGCGGGCGGCGAGCGCGGTCATCACGGCGTACGCCGTCGCCAGTCCCGCGATCGAGTCGGCCAGGCCGAAGGGCGGCAGCGTCGGGGACGCGTCCGGTTCGCCGGTGATCGCGGCGAAGCCGCTCATCGCCTCGGCGAGGGTGCCGAAGCCGGGGCGTTGGGCGTAGGGGCCGAACTGGCCGAAGCCGGTGACGCGGGTGAGGACCAGACGGGGGTTGACGGCCGACAGTTCCTCCCAGCCGAGGTCCCACTTCTCCAGGGTGCCGGGGCGGAAGTTCTCGATGACGACGTCGGCGGTGGCGGCGAGGCGGAGGAGGGTGGCGCGGCCGCCGGGTGTGGAGAGGTTCAGCGTGATCGTGCGCTTGTTACGGCCGAGCAGTTTCCACCACAGGCCCACCCCGTTCTTCGACGGGCCGTGGCCTCGGGAGGGGTCGGGTCTGGTCGGGTGCTCGACCTTGATGACCTCCGCGCCGAAGTCGCCGAGCATCGTGGCGGCGAGCGGGCCGGCGAAGAGGGTGGCGAGGTCGAGGACGCGCAGGCCGGTCAGGGGAGTCTGGGTCATGACGTGAACCGCGTTTCGATCTCGGAGCGGTACGGCATCGACGCCGAGGCGCCCGGCCGCTGCACGGAGAGGGCGGCAGCCGTGGCCGCCCACGGAAGGGCCTCGCGCATCGGGCGGCCCTCGCCGAGTTCCCCCACTCTCGGCTTCGCTCGAGCGGGGGGACCCCCATCCGCCAGGGTGCCGACGAAGGTGTCGCCCGCGCCGGTCGAGTCCACGGCGGTGACCCGCGGTGCCGGGACGGTGAACGGCTCGGTGCCGCGGGCCGCGTGGAGGCTGCCGGCCGCGCCCAGGGTGACGACCACCTCCGGGACCTGTTCCAGCAGGGCGGTGGCCGCGCTGTCCGGGTCGGTGAGGCCGGTGAGGGCGGCGGCCTCGTGTTCGTTGGGCACCAACGGGTCGACGGTGGTGAGGAGTTCGGGGGGCAGGGGTCGGGCGGGCGCGGGGGTGAGGACCGTACGGACTCCGTGGCCGCGGGCCGTCCGGGCGCCCGCGAGGACCGCGGCCAGGGGGATCTCCAGCTGGAGGAGCAGGGCGTCGGCGGAGGCGACGGGGCCCTCGTCGCCGGGGACCAGGCGGTCGGTGGTCACGCCGGAGTGTTCGAGGGCGCCCTTGCCGCCGGGGATCGTACGGAACTCCCGTCCCGTCACGGTCTCTCCGCGCTGCGGGGCCTTCTCGACGTACGCGACGAGATCCGTGTTCGTGCTGCCGAGCACGGGGATGTGGGTCATGGGCGCGGTGCCTCCAGCTGGGCGAGGGTCTGGGTGAGGTGGGCGAGGGTGTCGAAGCCGGTGCCGTTGAAGTCGCCGATCGTGGTGGCGAGCCGGTTCTTCAGCGGGGTCGTCCAGCGGTCGGGGAGCGCGGCAGGGGAACCGGCGAGGAGGGCGGCGAAGCTGCCGGCCGTGGCGCCGTTGGAGTCGGTGTCCCAGCCTCCGGACACGGCACGGCAGATGGAGCCGGTGAAGTCGCCGTCCGCGTGGGTGAGGGCGGCGGCGATCAGGGCGGTGTTGGGGATGGCGTGGACCCAGTGGTGGGTGGGCGCGTGGGTGGCGTGGAGTTCGTCGACGACCGTGTCGAAGTCGTCGTGGGTTCGGGCCAGTTGGATGGCGTGGGTGAGGGCCTTCGCGAGGCGGGAGGCCGGCGGGATCACGGTGAGGCCCGTGCGGAGGGCTGTGTGGATGTCGGCTGTGCCGGTGGCAGCCTGCGCGATGGTGGCCGCCGTGAACATCGCCGCGTAGACGCCGTTGGCGGTGTGGGTGAGGGTGGCGTCGCGGTGGGCCTGTGCCGCGGCGGCCGCGGGGTCGCCGGGGTTGGTCCAGCCGTGGACGTCCGCTCGGATCAGGGCGCCGATCCATTCGCGGAAGGGGTTGCGGTGGCGGGCCGTGCGTGGGGGTTCCAGGCCGGTGAGGAGGTTGCGGTAGGTGATGCGTTCGGCGGTGAAGGTACGGCCGGCGGGGAGTTCGTCGAGCCAGAGGGTGGCTACGTCCGTGGTGGTGAAGGTTTTGCCGTGGCGTTGGAGCAGGAGGAGGTTGAGGAGGGGGTAGTTGAGGTCGTCGTCCTCGGGCATGCCGTCGATGTTCTCGGCGAGGGAGGTGCTTGCGGATCGGCGGTTCCAGGGGTGTGCGGCGAGGAGTTCCGGGGGGACTCCTCGGGCAGTGAAGTACGTGTTCAGGGGCCAGTTGCCGGTGGATTGGGCCAGTTGGCGGATGGCGGGCAAAGGGAGCTTCTCGACCGGCTTGCCCAGGAGACAGCCGACGGCTCTGCCGAGCCAGGCGGCTTCCAGGCGGGCCTGGGTGGGGGGTGCTGTGGGGGTGGGGGCGCTTGCCGGCGCTTGCGGGGTGCCGCCGCCCATCCTTGGGTCGGGAGCCGCCCCAGCGGCACGACTGCCCGCAGGCTGTGTGGGTTCGGCGGGTCGGTTGCCTGGAGGTTGTGTGGGCCAAGCCGGGCAGCTGGCCTTGATCTTGGCGAGGCTCGTGGGCTCGCTGTCGGCCAACCTGCTTGGTAGGTCCGCGAGTTCGTCCAGCAGGTCTTCTGCGAGCTGGCGTAGGTATCTTGACGCCGGCTCCGGGGATGCGCCCGCTCGCAGGGGGGCTTCCTTGCCGCCCGCTGCTTTCCATCTCGCCTTGACCGCCGACGGCTCGCGGCCGTCCTGGGCTGCCTGGTGGAGTTCATGGCCGATCAGGTCCTCGGGCTGGACCCAGGTGAGGCGGAGCATGTCAGGCTCCGAGTTCGGTGAGGGCCGCCTCGTGGGATCGGCGGCGGGTGACGTCCCGTTGGAAGATCTCGCGGGTGACGGTCGTGAGGGTGGTCGCCGGTTCCCAGAGGTCCAGGCGGCTGGCCTCGGAGACCTGCTTCGCCCAGTCCTCCGGGACCGGGGAGCCGAGGGCACCGGCCATCGCGCCCGCCATCGTGGCGATGGAGTCGCAGTCGCGGCCGTAGTTCACCGCGCCCAGGACCGCGTGGCGGTAGTCGCCGCGGGAGACCAGCAGCATGCCCAGGGCGATGGGGAGTTCCTCGATGGTGTGCAGCCGGGAGGGGCGGCGGGCGCCCAGGGAGGGCTGTCGGTAGTCGGGGCCGACCGTGTCGTACGGGGCGACCGCCGTCCGGAGAGGGGTCAGCGCGGACTCGAAGTCCGAGTGGCGGGACGCCGTTTCGCAGACCTGCTCGATCGCCGCCCGGGTGCCGTCCTTCGCCAGGGAGAGGCAGGTGGACACGACGGAGTCGGGGGTCGCGCCGGGCGTGCTCGCCGCCGCGACCGCCGCCGCGAAGACGGCCGCCGCCTCACGGCCGTACGACGACTGGTGGGCGCCCGCGATGTCCAGCGCCTCGGCGTACGCGCCCGCCGGGTTGGCCGCGTTGACCAGGCCGACCGGGGCCATGTACATCGCGGCGCCGCAGTTGACGATGTTGCCGACGCCGGCCTCGCGGGGGTCGACGTGCCCGTAGTGGAGGCGGGTCACCAGCCACTTCTCCGCCAGGAAGAGGCGCTGGAGGGGGAGGGCCTCCGCCTCCAGCTCCGGGATCCAGCGCGGGTTCGTCATCAGGTCCGGGACCAGATGGTCCGCGATCGCGTACGCGTCGAGGTGGTCACGGACCTGCGCGTACACCCGTACCAACGCGTGGGTCATCAAGGTGTCGTCGGTGACGTGGCCGTCGCCCTTGTGGTACGGCGCGATGGGGCGGGCCGTGCGCCAGTCGTCGCCGTTCCAGGGGCCGACGATGCCGTGGACGCGACCGGCGTGGCGCTGCAGGATCTGCTCGGGGGAGTAGCCCTCGACGGGGCCGCCGAGCGCGTCGCCGACGGCGGCGCCGACCAGGGCGCCGGTGATGCGTTCGTCCAGACTCGAAGCGCGGCCGCTTTTTGCTCCTTTGGGTGTCATGACCCGAATCATCCCTCCGGTGGGGCCGGTTGTGCGGCTTCCAGAAGTTCGGCGAGTTCCACCAGGTCGGTGTCGGTGAGGCGGGGGAGGACGCAGCCGGAGAGGGTGCGGCAGGTGTCGCGCCAGGAGGCGGGGATCGACGCGCCGCCGCCCAGGGCGCCGGTGAGGGCGCCCGCGAGGGCGGGGGCCGAGTCGGCGACGCGGGAGAGACAGGCCGCGGCCGGTACCGCCTCCGCGATCCGGCCGTGCGCCGCGGCGGCCAGGGCCAGGGCGACCGGGACCGTTTCGGCGGCGGCGATGCCGTAGCTGTAGACGTGGTCGACGATCTGGTGTTCCAGGAGCGGGATCAGGGCGAAGGCGCTCTCGGCGTCCCGGGCGAGCTTGAGGGCGTGGCGGGCGTTGCGGCCGATCTCGGTGGATTCGGGGAGCTCGGCGAGTGCGGCGGTGACGCATGCCTGTACGTCGGCTCCCGCCAGGGCGAGGGCGAGTGCCGCGGCCATCGCGCGGGCGCCGTGCACTCCGTCGCCGTCCTGGGTGTAGCGGGCGTCGAACTCGGCCAGCTCCGCGGCGAGTCGGGGGTCGCCGGGGTGGGCGACGGCGAGTACGCAGGCCCGTACGCAGGCGGCGTCGTCGAAGTAGTGCGGGTTGTCGTGGCCGGTGGCGGGCGGGCGGAGGCCGGTGGCGAGGTTGCCGAGGCCGGCGCGGACGGAGATGCGGGCGCGCAGGGGGAGCACCGCGGACTCGACCTCGGGGGCGCGGTCCGCCGCGGCGGCGACCTCGCTCGCCAGGGCGTTCCAGGTCAGGTCGATGGCGGCGCGGGTGCGGCGTTCTCGGCTCAGGTCGCCGAGGACGGTGTCGTCGCCTGCGCGCAGGACTGCTTCCGCTGCGAAGGCTGCCCATTCGGCGTCGTCGGAGGGGCCGAGGCGGAGGGGTTCGGGGGGTTGGTTCAGGGCGATGGGGACGGGGAGGGTGGTCGTCGCGTTCTGTTCGGCGAAGGTGTCGAGTTCGCGGGTGAGGCGGCGGGTCCAGTCGGGCATGCGGGCGGCTCGGTGGCGGGCGGCGGGCCAGCCGGCGGCGTCGCCTGCCGCCAGGCCGAGCAGGAGGCCCTCGATTCGGCGGAGCTGCTTGACGGCCTCGGCTTCGCCTTCGGCCTTTGTGTTCCCACCCGCACCACCCGTACAACTTTCGTCGTCGGGTGCGGGTGGCCCCTGTGGGGGTTCCTCGCCGTCGGCGGCCGCGGGTGCGAGCAGCTCCGGTGCGGTCCCCTCGTCCCATGGGGCGGGCGGTGTCATGAGAGGACCTCCGTCTCGTCGGCCGTGCTCGGCACGAAGCCCTCCGTGCTCCATCTCCCGTCCTCGCTCGGCGTCAGCAGCTCCGCCACGTCGAGGACGTGGTGGCCCGCCATGGACGGCAGGCAGCTGCCGCGCGCCGGGCCGATCGCCGCCGCCCAGTCCGGCGGGATCGAGGAGGCGCCGTGGGTCGCGCCGGCCAACGCGCCGGCCACCGCCGCCGTGGTGTCGGCGTCGCGGCCCATGTTGACGGCGGTCAGGACCGCCTGGACGAAGTCGCCGTCGGCGGCCGCGTAGGCGCCGAAGGCGAGGGCGACGGCCTCGGGGGCCAGGTCGGTCCAGGGGTAGCCGCCGACGACGACCGCCGAGCGGACCGCCCGCTCCCCCCGGTGGGCGACCGCCACCGCACGGCGTAGCGAGCGGGCCGTCCAGGAGTCGTCCGGGACGACTGCCAGGGCGGAGGCGACCACTGCGACGGTCGGTGCTCCGGCCATCGCCGCCGCCACGCCCGCGGCCACCGCCTGGCCGCCGTAGATGCCTTCACCGTCGTGGCTCACCGAGCCGTCGATCGCGACCAGGCGGGCCGCTTCGGCGGGGCGGCCGGACGCGAAGACGCCGAAAGGAGCCGCGCGCATGGCCAGGCCGTCGCTCCAGGCGTGGCGGTGCTGGGCGGAGATGGGGGCCGCGAGGCCGCGGCGCAGGTTCTCCAGCGTGCCGCGTTCGCTGAAGCCGGCGCCCCGGAAGGGACCCTCGTCGCGGTCGGCGATCCACTCGTGCCAGGCCGCCTCCACGTGGGCCGGGGTGAGGGCCGAGCCGTGCCGGGCCAGCAGGAGGCCCGAGAAGATCGCGTACTCGGTGTCGTCCGTGCCGGAGGGGCGGTCCGCGACGTAGCCGGTGATACGGCCCCAGCGGGCCCGGATCTCGGAGGGCTTCATGTTCTCCGCCGGGGCTCCGAGGGCGTCTCCCACGGCCAGGCCGAGCAGGGCGCCGCGGGCCCGCTCGCGGAGGTCGGCGGCGTCCCCGGGCGCCGGGACCGAGGGAATGCAGGCGATCGATGCCATACGCGGCCTCTCCTTGGGGGGCTGCGCGCAGGGGGCGGAGCCCTTTGCGGATGTGTCCCACCGGAGCGGTTCGCCAGAGCCTCGGTCGCCTCAGCATCACCCGGTCGACATCTGTGCGACCCCTTGATCGAATGAGCGTCCGACGACAAAACCGCAGGTTAGTCCAGCCTTTCCTTGCTGGCGAGGGGGAATTCGACGGCGTACTCTCGATGTTGTCGAAAAGTAGAGGAAGTCCAAAGAAGTGCCCTGGGGGACTGTATGGCCATCATCGAAACCGAGGCGTCACTGCACGAGGCGCACCGCGACAACCACACGCACCGCGATGTGAACGGCGGCTGGCTGCGGCCCGCCGTTTTCGGTGCGATGGACGGGCTGGTCTCCAACCTCGCCCTGATGACCGGTGTCGCGGGCGGTTCGGTCGGCCATCAGACCATCGTCATCACCGGACTCGCGGGGCTGGCCGCCGGTGCCTTCTCCATGGCCGCCGGTGAGTACACCTCCGTCGCCTCGCAGCGCGAGCTGGTCGAGGCCGAGCTGGACGTGGAGCGCAGGGAGCTGAAGAAGCACCCGAAGGACGAGGAGGCGGAGCTCGCGGCCCTGTACGAAGGGCGGGGCGTCGAGCCGGGGCTGGCCCGCGAGGTGGCCCGGCAGCTGTCCCGCGATCCCGAGCAGGCGCTGGAGATACACGCCCGCGAGGAACTCGGCATCGACCCCGGTGACCTGCCCTCGCCGCTGGTCGCCGCGGTGTCCTCCTTCGGGGCGTTCGCGCTGGGCGCCCTGCTTCCCGTACTGCCCTATCTGCTCGGTGCCACCGAGCTGTGGCCCGCCGTGCTGCTCGCGCTCTTCGGGCTCTTCGCGTGCGGCGCGATCGTGGCCAGGGTGACGGCGCGGAGCTGGTGGTTCAGCGGGCTGCGGCAGCTCGCTCTGGGGGGTGCTGCGGCCGGTGTGACGTACGCCCTGGGCAGCTTGTTCGGAACGGCCGTAGGATAGGTCGGCTACAACTTATGCGTTGGGCCGCATAAGTAGCCGTTACTCGCTGGTTTCGAATGGTTAACCACCGGGCATGAGCCGTAAGCGCTGTGGGCAAGGGAGCCTGCGGCGCACTCGCGGGGTGAGCGACGTCGCCCCCTCCGCCCCCCGGGCCGACGGACACCGATCTGTCCCGTTCGGTCCCACATACTTCAAGCCATGTGCGCGGTACCCCCGCCGTAAGCCCGTGGCGTCCGCATGTTGGAACGAAGTATCCGGTTTCCGAGAACCGCTCCATCATGTAACCTGCACGAAATTTTGCACTCACGCAGAGGGCCAACGTCGTCCCTCGGCAATCTGCATATGCCACTTGACGACGACGGGAGAGCCGATGCGTACGCCGCGCCAGCCGTCCCAGCACTCCACGAATGGCCAGAAGTGGTCCTTCATGGATGCTCGCCCTGCTGCGCAGGGTATGTACGACCCCCGCAACGAGCACGACGCCTGTGGCGTCGGCTTCGTGGCCACCCTCACCGGCGAGGCGAGCCACGCGCTGGTCGAGCAGGCGCTCACGGTGCTGCGCAACCTGGAGCACCGCGGTGCCACCGGCTCCGAGCCCGACTCGGGCGACGGCGCGGGCATCCTGTCCCAGGTGCCGGACGCCTTCTTCCGTGAGGTGGCCGCGTTCGAGCTGCCCGCGGCCGGTGCGTACGCGGTCGGTACCGCCTTCCTGCCCGAGGACGGGCTGGAGGACGCCGTCTCACGCATTGAGACGATCGCCGCGGAGGAGGGCCTGACGGTCCTCGGCTGGCGCGAGGTGCCGGTCGCCCCCGAACTGCTCGGCGCCACCGCCCGCTCGACGATGCCCGCCTTCCGGCAGATCTTCGTCGCGGACGGTTCCTCGACCGACATCACCCTCGACCGCAAGGCGTTCGTGCTGCGCAAGCGCGCCGAGCGCGAGGTCGACGTCTACTTCCCGTCGCTGTCCGCGCGGACGATCGTCTACAAGGGCATGCTGACCACCGGCCAGCTGGAGCCCTTCTTCCCGGACCTGTCCGACCGCCGCTTCGCGTCGGCCATCGCGCTGGTCCACTCGCGCTTCTCGACCAACACCTTCCCGAGCTGGCCGCTCGCGCACCCCTACCGCTTCGTCGCGCACAACGGTGAGATCAACACCGTCAAGGGCAACCGCAACTGGATGGTCGCCCGCGAGTCCCAGCTGGTCTCCGACCTGTTCGGTGACAAGGGCCTGGACCGGGTCTTCCCGATCTGTACGCCCGACGCCTCCGACTCGGCGTCCTTCGACGAGGTGCTCGAACTCCTGCACCTGGGCGGTCGCTCGCTGCCGCACTCGGTGCTGATGATGATCCCGGAGGCGTGGGAGAACCACGACTCCATGGACCCGGCCCGGCGCGCCTTCTACCAGTTCCACTCCACGATGATGGAGCCCTGGGACGGCCCGGCCTGTGTCACCTTCACCGACGGCAAGCAGGTCGGCGCGGTCCTCGACCGCAACGGACTGCGCCCCGGCCGCTACTGGGTCACCGACGACGGCCTCGTCGTCCTCGGCTCCGAGGTCGGCGTCCTCGACATCGAGCCCTCCAAGGTCGTCCGCAAGGGCCGCCTGCAGCCCGGCCGGATGTTCCTCGTCGACACCGTCGAGCACCGCATCATCGAGGACGACGAGATCAAGGCGCAGCTCGCCACCGAGGCGCCGTACGCCGAGTGGCTGGAAGCCGGCGAGATCGAGCTGTCCGACCTGCCCGAGCGCGAGCACATCGTGCACACGCACGCCTCGGTCACCCGCCGTCAGCAGACCTTCGGCTACACCGAGGAGGAGCTGCGCGTCATCGTGGCGCCGATGGCCAAGGCCGGTGCCGAGCCGATCGGTTCGATGGGCACGGACTCGCCGATCGCGGCGCTGTCCGACCGCCCGCGCCTGCTCTTCGACTACTTCACCCAGCTGTTCGCGCAGGTCACCAACCCGCCGCTGGACGCGATCCGCGAGGAACTCGTCACCTCCCTGCGCTCGTCGCTGGGCCCGGCGGGCAACCTGCTCGAGCCGAGCGCCGCCTCCTGCCGCAGCGTCGTCCTGCCCTTCCCGGTCATCGACAACGACGAGCTGGCCAAGCTCATCCACATCAACGCCGACGGCGACATGCCCGGCATGAAGGCCGCGACCCTGTCCGGCCTGTACCGGGTCTCCGGCGGCGGCGACGCCCTCGCCGCGCGCCTGGAGGAGATCTGCGCCGAGGCCGACGCCGCGATCGAGAACGGCGCCCGGCTGATCGTCCTGTCGGACCGCCACTCGGACGCCGAGCACGCGCCGATCCCGTCGCTGCTGCTCACCGCGGCCGTCCACCACCACCTCATCGGCACCAAGCAGCGCACCCAGGTGGGCCTGCTGGTCGAGGCCGGGGACGTCCGCGAGGTCCACCACGTCGCCCTGCTCATCGGCTTCGGCGCCGCGGCCGTGAACCCGTACCTGGCCATGGAGTCCGTCGAGGACCTGGTCCGCGCGGGCACCTTCCTGTCGGACATCGAGGCCGAGCAGGCCATCCGCAACCTGATCTACGCCCTCGGCAAGGGCGTCCTGAAGGTCATGTCCAAGATGGGCATCTCGACCGTCGCGTCCTACCGCGGCGCCCAGGTCTTCGAAGCGGTCGGCCTGGACGAGCAGTTCGTCGCCAAGTACTTCCGCGGCACGGCCACCAAGATCGGCGGCGTCGGCATCGACGTCATCGCCAAGGAGGTCGCCGCCCGGCACGCCAAGGCGTACCCGGCGAGCGGCATCGCGCCCGCGCACCGCGCCCTCGACATAGGCGGCGAGTACCAGTGGCGCCGTGAGGGCGAGCCGCACCTGTTCGACCCGGAGACGGTCTTCCGCCTCCAGCACTCCACGCGCAGCGGCCGGTACGACACCTTCAAGAAGTACACCGAGCGCGTGAACGAGCAGTCCGAGCGCCTGATGACGCTGCGCGGCCTGTTCGGTCTCAAGAGCGACCGGCAGCCGATCTCCGTCGACGAGGTCGAGCCGGTCAGCGAGATCGTCAAGCGGTTCTCGACGGGCGCCATGTCGTACGGCTCCATCTCGAAGGAAGCCCACGAGACGCTCGCCATCGCCATGAACCAGCTGGGCGGCAAGTCCAACACCGGTGAGGGCGGCGAGGACGCGGACCGCCTGTACGACCCGGCGCGCCGGTCCTCGATCAAGCAGGTCGCCTCCGGCCGCTTCGGTGTGACCTCGGAGTACCTGGTCAACGCCGACGACATCCAGATCAAGATGGCCCAGGGCGCCAAGCCCGGCGAGGGCGGCCAGCTGCCCGGCCACAAGGTCTACCCGTGGGTCGCCAAGACCCGTCACTCGACTCCGGGTGTCGGTCTGATCTCCCCGCCGCCGCACCACGACATCTACTCCATCGAGGACCTGGCCCAGCTGATCCACGACCTGAAGAACGCGAACCCGCAGGCGCGGGTTCACGTGAAGCTGGTCTCCGAGGTCGGCGTCGGCACGGTCGCCGCGGGTGTGTCCAAGGCGCACGCGGACGTGGTGCTCATCTCCGGCCACGACGGCGGTACGGGTGCCTCCCCGCTCACCTCGCTCAAGCACGCGGGCGGTCCCTGGGAGCTCGGTCTCGCCGAGACCCAGCAGACCCTGCTGCTCAACGGCCTGCGCGACCGCATCGTCGTGCAGACCGACGGTCAGCTCAAGACCGGCCGTGACGTCGTCATCGCCGCGCTGCTCGGCGCCGAGGAGTTCGGTTTCGCGACCGCGCCGCTCGTCGTCTCCGGCTGCGTCATGATGCGCGTCTGCCACCTGGACACCTGCCCGGTCGGCATCGCCACCCAGAACCCGGTCCTGCGCGACCGGTTCACCGGCAAGGCCGAGTACATCGTCAACTTCTTCCGGTTCATCGCCGAAGAGGTCCGCGAGATCCTCGCCGAGCTGGGCTTCCGCTCCATCGAGGAGGCCGTCGGCCACGCCGAGACGCTCGACGTCACGCGTGCCGTCGACCACTGGAAGGCGCAGGGCCTGGACCTGACCCCGCTGTTCTACGTGCCGGAGCTGCCCGAGGGCACCCCGCTCCACCAGGTCATCGCGCAGGACCACGGCCTGGAGAAGGCGCTCGACAACGAGCTGATCAAGCTCGCCGGCGACGCCCTGGCCGCGGACTCCGCGACCGACGCCCAGCCGGTGCGCGCCCAGGTCGCGATACGCAACATCAACCGCACGGTCGGCACCATGCTCGGCCACGAGGTGACGAAGAAGTTCGGTGGCGCGGGCCTGCCCGACGACACCATCGACATCACCTTCACGGGCTCCGCCGGCCAGTCCTTCGGCGCCTTCCTGCCGCGCGGTGTCACGCTGCGCCTGGAGGGCGACGCCAACGACTACGTCGGCAAGGGCCTCTCCGGCGGCCGGGTGATCGTCCGTCCCGACCGGGGCGCCGACCACCTCGCCGAGTTCTCCACCATCGCGGGCAACACCATCGCGTACGGCGCGACCGGCGGCGAGCTGTTCCTGCGCGGTCGGACCGGCGAGCGGTTCTGCGTCCGCAACTCCGGCGCGACGGTCGTCTCCGAGGGCGTGGGCGACCACGGCTGCGAGTACATGACCGGCGGTCACGCGGTGGTCCTCGGCGAGACGGGCCGCAACTTCGCGGCCGGCATGTCCGGCGGTGTCGCGTACGTCATCGACCTGAACCGCGACAACGTCAACGTCGGCAACGTGGGCGCCGTCGAGGCGCTGGACGACACCGACAAGAAGTGGCTGCACGACGTGGTGCGCCGCCACGCCGAGGAGACCGCCTCGACGGTCGCCGAGAAGCTGCTCGCCAACTGGGACGTGTCCGTGGAGCGCTTCAGCAAGATCATCCCCAGTACGTACAAGGCAGTGCTCGCCGCCAAGGACGCCGCCGAGCGAGCGGGTCTCACCGAGACCGAGATCACCGAGAAGATGATGGAGGCGGCGATCAATGGCTGACCCGAAGGGCTTTCTGAACCACGGGCGCGAGGTCGCCAAGTCCCGTCCCGTAGACGTACGTCTCAAGGACTGGAACGAGGTCTACGTCCCCGGCTCGCTGCTGCCGATCATCAGCAAGCAGGCCAGCCGGTGCATGGACTGCGGCATCCCGTTCTGCCACAACGGCTGTCCGCTGGGGAACCTGATCCCCGAGTGGAACGACTTCGCCTACCGCGAGGACTGGAGCGCCGCCTCCGAGCGTCTGCACGCGACGAACAACTTCCCGGAGTTCACCGGGCGGCTGTGCCCGGCCCCCTGCGAGTCGGCGTGTGTGCTCGGCATCAACCAGCCGCCGGTCACCATCAAGAACGTCGAGGTCTCGATCATCGACAAGGCGTGGGAGACCGGTGACGTCGCCCCGCAGGCGCCCGAGCGCCTGTCCGGCAAGACGGTCGCGGTCATCGGCTCGGGCCCGGCGGGCCTGGCCGCCGCGCAGCAGCTGACCCGGGCCGGCCACACCGTCGCCGTCTACGAGCGCGCGGACCGCATCGGAGGCCTCCTCCGGTACGGCATCCCCGAGTTCAAGATGGAGAAGCGGCACATCAACCGCCGTATCGAACAGATGCGCGCGGAGGGCACCCGCTTCCGTACGGGCATCGAGATCGGCCGCGACCTCAAGGCGACCGACCTGAAGAAGCGGTACGACGCGATCGTCATCGCCGCCGGTGCCACGACCGCGCGTGACCTTCCGGTCCCGGGCCGCGAGCTCAAGGGCATCTACCAGGCCATGGAGTACCTGCCCCTGGCCAACAAGGTGCAGGAGGGCGACTTCGTGGCGCCCCCCATCACGGCCGAGGGCAAGCACGTGATCGTGATCGGCGGCGGTGACACCGGCGCCGACTGCGTGGGCACGGCTCACCGCCAGGGCGCGGCCTCCGTCACGCAGCTGGAGATCATGCCCCGCCCGAACGACGAGCGGAACCCGGTCTCCCAGCCCTGGCCGACCTTCCCGATGCTCTACAAGGTCACCTCCGCGCACGAGGAGGGCGGCGAGCGGATCTACTCCGTTTCCACCACCCACTTCGAGGGCGACGAGGACGGCAACGTCCAGTGGCTGCACCTCACCGAGGTCGAGTTCATCGAGGGCAGGCTGACCCCGAAGCCGGGCACGGAGCGCAAGATCCCCGCCCAGCTGGTCACCCTCGCCATGGGCTTCACCGGCACCGACCGCGAGAACGGCCTGGTCGACCAGTTCGGCCTGGAGCTCGACGAGCGCGGCAACATCGCCCGCGACGCCGACTTCCAGACCAACGTGCCGGGCGTCTACGTGGCCGGCGACGCCGGCCGCGGCCAGTCGCTCATCGTGTGGGCGATCGCCGAGGGCCGCTCGGCCGCGCGCGGCGTCGACCGCTTCCTGACCGGTGGCAGCGAACTGCACGCCCCGATCCGCCCGACGGACCGCTCGCTGATGGTCTGATCCCGCAGGATCACACAGACGTCCCGTACAAAGGCGTACGGGCGGGATATCTGGGGGGATACCCCCCAGACCCCCCGAGACGGCGCCTGCCCCACAGTCCCCGACCGGACGACCGGGCAGGCGCCGCCGCATGTGTGTGACAGGGTGGGGCCCATGGTCGCGATCAGTCTCAGCAAAGTGGAGGAGACCGCGCCCGCGCTGGTCAGCCTGTACAAGAGCGCCGGGGTGTCCCTCACGAAGCACGGGCTGGACGGGCTGCGGGCCGCGGTCTATCTCGTGGTCGACTACTCCGGGTCCATGAAGCCGTACTACAAGGACGGCAGCGTGCAGGCGCTCGCCGACCGGGTGCTGGGGCTGTCGGCTCATCTCGACGACGACGGCCGGGTGCCGGTGGTGTTCTTCTCCACCGACGTGGACGCCGTCACGGACATCGCGCTGGCCGACCACCAGGGGCGCATCGAGCGGATCGTGGCCGGGCTCGGGCACATGGGCAAGACCGGCTACCACCTGGCGATGGACGCCGTCATCGACCACTACCTCGACAGCGGGTCCACCGCACCCGCCCTCGTCGTCTTCCAGACCGACGGCGGCCCGATCAACAAGCTCGCCGCGGAACGCTACGTGTGCAAGGCGGCCAGACTGCCCCTGTTCTGGCAGTTCGTCGGCTTCGGCGACCCGGACAGCCGCCAGTTCGACTTCCTGCGCAGGCTCGACGAGCTGGCGGTGCCCGACAAACGGGTCGTCGACAACGCCGGGTTCTTCCACGCCGGTGCGGATCCGGGGCAGGTGTCCGACGCCGAGTTGTACGACCGTCTCGTGGGCGAGTTCCCGAAGTGGCTGGTGGCGGCGCGGGCGCAGGGGATCGTACGGCCGTCCTGAGTCACCCGGCTGCTCGCACCGTTGGCTCACCCGTGACCGCCGTGCCACCCTGAGTGGGATGCGACGGGGAGGCGACGACGCATGGACGGCGCACGTTCGGTGAACGAGACGGCGGGGTCCGCCCGCTCCCGCAGGGAGGCCCCCGGCAAGGGCGAGAAACTCGCCGACTGGGCCGACGGGCGGCTCGGGCTCTACGCGCTGGCCAAGGCCAACATGCGCAAGGTCTTCCCGGACCACCCGTCCTTCATGCTGGGCGAGGTCGCTCTCTACAGCTTCGTCGTCCTGATCCTCACCGGCGTCTACCTCACCCTTTTCTTCGAGCCGAGCATGGCCGAGGTCGTGTACCACGGCTCGTACGAACCGCTCAACGGCGTCCTGATGACGAGGGCGTTCGAGTCCACGCTCGACATCAGCTTCGAGGTGCGCGGCGGGCTGCTGATCCGGCAGATCCACCACTGGGCGGCGCTGGTCTTCGTCGGCGCCATGATCGTGCACATGATGCGGGTCTTCTTCACCGGCGCGTTCCGCAAGCCGCGCGAGCTCAACTGGGTCTTCGGCTGGACGCTGCTGATGCTCGGCATCATCACCGGTCTGACCGGCTACTCGCTCCCCGACGACCTGCTGTCCGGCACCGGCATCCGCTTCGCCCAGGGCGCGATCCTGTCCGTCCCGATCGTCGGGACGTATCTGTCCTTCTTCCTTTTCGGCGGGGAGTTCCCGGGCCACGACATCATCGCGAGACTCTTCCCGATCCATGTTCTGCTGTTGCCGGGGATCATGCTGGGCCTGGTGGCCGCCCACCTGATCCTGGTCTTCTACCACAAGCACACGCAGTATCCGGGCCCCGGCCGCGACAACAGGTCGGTGGTCGGCATGCCCTTCCTGCCGGTGTACATGGCGAAGGCGGGCGGCTTCTTCTTCCTGGTCTTCGGCGTGCTGGCGATCCTGGGTGGCATCGCCCAGATCAACCCCGTGTGGGCCTTCGGCCCCTATCGCCCGGACCTCGTCACCACGGGCGCCCAGCCCGACTGGTACCTCGGCTTCTCCGAGGGACTGATCCGGGTGATGCCGGGATGGGAGATCAATCTCTGGGGCCACACGCTGGCGCTGGGTGTCTTCATCCCCTTCGCGCTGTTCCCGCTGGTCATGCTGGCCATCGCCGTGTACCCCTTCATCGAGGCGTGGATCACCGGCGACAAGCGCGAGCACCACCTCCTGGAGCGGCCGCGCAACGCACCCGTGCGCACCGGCCTCGGCGTGGCCTGGCTCAGCCTGTACGTGGTGCTGCTGATCGGCGGGGGCAACGACATCGTGGCCACCCATCTGCACCTGTCCATCAACGACATCACCTGGTTCGTGCGGATCGCGGTCTTCGTGGTGCCGGTCCTCGCGTTCACGGTCACCAAGCGGATCTGTCTCGGCCTCCAGCGCCGCGACCGGAACAAGGTGCTGCACGGCAGGGAGACGGGCACCATCAAGAGGCTGCCGAACGGCGAGTACGTCGAGGTCCACGAACCCCTCTCGCAGGCCCATCTGTTCACTCTCACCCAGCACGAGCAGGAGCCACCGTACGAGATCGGGCCGCTCGTCGACGCGGGCGGTGTCCGCCGTCGGGTGAAGCCGTCCCAGCGGCTGCGGGCCCGGCTGGCGAAGGCCGTGTTCGGACCCGGGAAGCGGATCGAGAAGCCGACGGTCGAGGAGTACCGGGAGCTCACCAGGGGCGATCACCACTGAGCCCCCGGAGGAGGGCGGCCCGGCACTCGTCCGGGCTGCCCCAGGCGGTGCGCAGCGCGCGGGCCTTCGTGAGCCACAGGGACAGGTCGTACTCCGCCGTGTAGCCGATCGCGCCGTGCAGTTGGAGGGCCGTACGAGCGGTTGTGTACGCCGCCTCGCAGGCCATGACCTTGGCCGCGGCGACGTCCCGCTCGGTCATCGTCAGGGCGGCGCCGAGGAGCAGGGGGCGTGCGAACTCCAGCGCGATCTTCGCGTCGGCCAGTCGGTGCTTGACCGCCTGGAACGAACCTATGGGGACGCCGAATTGGACGCGCTGCTTGACGTAGGTGACGGTTCTGTCGAGGAGGGCGAGACCTACGCCGAGGGCCTGGGCGGCGGTGGCCAGGCGGGCCCAGGTGAGGGCGACGGCGGTGGCCGTGGTGACCTGCGGGCCGGTGGCGAGGATTTCCCCTCCGGGCGGGGGAGAAAAGAGCCGACGGGCGGGGTCGAGGGAGGGGCGGTGCGGGCCACCGGGCGCAGGGGTCAGGCGCAGCTCGCTCGGCCCCGACACCGCCAGCCGTACGTCGGCCAGGTCCGCGTCCAGCGCGTACGGCCCCACGGCCAGGGTCGCCGTCGACTCGCCCGAAGCCAGCGCGGGCAGCAGGCGTTTGGCGGGGCCCGTGTCGTCCAGGGCGGTGAGGAGCGCGGCTGTCGTCACCGTCTCCACCAAGGGGCCCGGCACCGCGTGCCGCCCCAACTCCACGAAGGCGACGGCGAGTTCCACAGGACGCGGGCCCAGCCCCTCGTACGCCTCCGGCACCGCCAGCGCGAACACGCCCGCCTCCGCGACACGGCGCCACAGCGCACGGCCGCTCGTGTGCTCGCCGCGGCTCCAGTCCCGTACCACCGCCGGTGTGTCCGCGGCCGTCAGCATGGTGTCAAGGGTGTCGGCGAACGCGCGCTGTTCGGTGTCCAGGAGGAAGCGCATCAGCGGCGTCCCTTCGGCAGGCCCAGCAGGCGCTCGGCGATGATGTCGCGCTGGATCTCGTTGGTGCCGGCGTAGATGGGGCCGGCGAGGGAGAAGACGTAGCCCTCGGCCCAGTCGGTGTCGGCCGGCTCGCCCTCCGGGCCGAGGAGATCGAGGGCCGTCTCGTGCAGGGCGATGTCGTACTCGGACCAGAAGACCTTGTTCAGGCTGGACTCGGGGCCGATCGAAGCGCCGTCGAGGAAGCGGGAGGCGGCGGCGTAGGTGAAGAGCTGGTAGGCGCGGGCGCCGATGAGGGCGTCGGCCACGCGCTCGCTCGTGCTGTGCGGGCGGCCCTGGGCCTGCCAGAGCTCGGACAGCCGGGCGGCGCTCGCGAGGAAGCGGCCGGGGGAGCGGAGGGTCAGCCCGCGTTCGTTGCCCGCTGTCGACATGGCGACCCGCCAGCCCTGTCCGGGCTCGCCGATCACGTCCTCGTCGGGCACGAACACCTCGTCCAGGAAGAGCTCGGCGAAGGCCGGTTTCCCGTCGAGGCGGCCGATCGGGCGGACCGTGACCCCCGGGGCGCGCAGGTCGAACATCAGGTAGGTGAGGCCCTGGTGCGGCTTCGGGGTGTCGGGCTCGCTGCGGAACAGGCCGAACGCGCGGTCCGCGAAGGCCGCGCGCGACGACCAGGTCTTCTGGCCGCTCAGCAGCCAGCCGCCGTCCGTACGGACCGCCCTGGACCGCAGGGACGCCAGGTCCGAACCCGCCTCCGGCTCCGACCAGGCCTGCGCCCAGACCACCTCGCCCGAGGCCATGGGCGGGAGCACGCGCGCGCGTTGCTCCTCCGTGCCGTGGTCGAAGAGGGTCGGGGCGAGGAGGTTGATGCCGTTCTGGCTCACCCGCCCGGGGGCGCCCGCCGCGTAGTACTCCTCCTCGAACAGCAGCCACCGGATCAGGCCCGCGTCCCGGCCGCCGTAGGCCGTCGGCCAGCTCACCACCGACCAGCGGTCCGCGGCGAGTTCCGCCTCCCATGCGCGGTGCGCCGCGAAGCCCTCCTCCGTCTCCAGGGAGGGGAGCGGGACGGCCGGCACGTGTGCGCGCAGCCAGGTCCGGGCCTCGGCGCGGAACGCCTCGTCGGCGGGGGAGTGGGCCAGGTCCACGGTCATCCTCTCTTCCCTCGTTCTTCCCTAACAAGTGTTTGGTAGGTTAGCGTGCTGTCATGAAGAACGTCGAGGCTCCGGCGTACGTTCCCGGGCACGGGCTGCTCGGCGGGCGCACGGCCGTCATCACCGCGGCGGCCGGCGCCGGGATCGGCGGGGCGACCGCGCGCCGCTTCCTGGAGGAGGGCGCGCGCGTGCTGATCAGCGACGCGCACGCGCGGCGGCTGAAGGAACACGAGACCGAGCTGAGCCGGGAATTCCCGGGGGCGGTGGCGGCCCTCCCCTGCGATGTCACCGACGAGGCACAGGTGCGGGCCCTCTTCGACGCCGCCGTCCAGGAACACGGACGGCTGGACGTCGTCGTCAACAACGCGGGACTCGGCGGGACTTCACGACTTGTCGACATGACCGACGAGCAGTGGTCGAAGGTGCTGGACGTGACGTTGAACGGCACGTTCCGGTGCCTGCGGGCAGCCCTTCGCCTGATGAAGGACACCGGCGGAGTGATCGTCAACAACGCCTCCGTGGTCGGCTGGCGTGCCCAGGCCGGGCAGGCGCACTACGCCGCCGCGAAGGCGGGCGTGATGGCGCTGACCCGGTGCGCGGCGATGGAGGCCGCCGAGTTCGGGGTGCGGGTCAACGCCGTGTCGCCGAGCCTCGCCATGCATCCGCACCTGGTGAAGGTGACGTCGGCGGACCTGCTGGAGGAGCTGACCGAGGCAGAGGCCTTCGGGCGGTACGCCGAGCCCTGGGAGGTGGCCAACGTGATCGTCTTCCTGGCGTCGGGCTACTCCTCGTACATGACGGGCGAGGTCGTCTCCGTCAGCAGTCAGCACGCCTAGGACGAGAATGGATCTGTGCCTCCTACGAAGAAGAGCCCCCAGGTGACCGCCACAGAGCCCCCGGCGGCCGCCACCGCTCGCGACCGCCGCCGCGAACTCCTCGACACCGCCGCCGAGGTCTTCGCCGAGCAGGGCTACAACGCCACCACCGTCCGCAAGATCGCGGACCACGCGGGCATGCTCGCGGGCAGCCTCTACTACCACTTCGACTCCAAGGAGTCGATGCTCGAAGAGATCCTGCGGACCTTCCTCGACGAGCTCTGGGACGGCTACGACACCGTCCTCGGCGGTGAACTCGGGCCGCGCGAGACCCTCCAAGCGCTGGTCACCGAGTCGTTCCGGGAGATCGACCGGCACCGCGCCGCCGTCGCGATCTACCAGAAGGAGAGCAAACAGCTCGTCGCGCAGGAGCGGTTCGCGTTCCTCGCCGAGTCACAGCGCAGGTTCGAGAAGACGTGGCTGTCCACGCTGGAACGCGGGGTCGCCGCCGAGGTGTTCCGCGCCGACCTCGACGTCCGCCTCACCTACCGGTTCGTGCGCGACACCGTGTGGGTCGCCGCGTCCTGGTACCGGCCCGGCGGACAGCACAGCCCCGAGGAGATCGCCCGGCAGTACCTGTCGATGGTGCTGGACGGGATCGCCGTACGCGAATAGCCCCCATCTGTGAGGGAGTTGCCATGGCCGAGGCCTACATCGTCGAAGCGGTCCGTACGCCCGTCGGGCGGCGCGGGGGAGGACTGAGCGCGGTCCACCCGGCCGATCTCGGCGCGCACGTGCTGAAGGAGCTGGTCGCGCGGGCCGGGGTCGACCCGGCCGCCGTCGAGGACGTCGTCTTCGGCTGCCTCGACGCCGTGGGGCCGCAGGCCGGGGACATCGCGCGGACCTGCTGGCTGGCGGCGGGACTGCCCGAGGAGGTGCCGGGGGTGACGGTGGACCGGCAGTGCGGCTCCTCGCAGCAGGCCGTGCACTTCGCGGCGCAGGCCGTGCTGTCCGGGACACAGGACCTGGTCGTCGCCGGCGGTGTGCAGAACATGTCGCAGATCCCGATCGCCTTCGCGACCCGGCAGGCCGCCGAGCCCCTCGGGTTCACGGAGGGCCCCTTCGCGGGCAGCGAGGGCTGGCGGGCCCGGTACGGGGACCGGGCGGTGAACCAGTTCGTCGGCGCCGAGATGATCGCCGGCAAGTGGGGCATCAGCAGGCAGGACCAGGAGGAGTTCGCGCTGCGCTCGCACCGGCGGGCGCTGCGGGCCATCGACGAGGGACGCTTCGAGCGGGAGATCGTGGCGTGCGGCCGGACCGCCGTCGACGAGGGCCCGCGCCGGGACACCTCCCTGGAGAAGATGGCCGCGCTGAAGCCGGTCATCGACGGCGGCACCGTCACCGCGGCCTGCTCCTCGCAGGTCTCCGACGGCGCGGCCGCCATGCTGCTCGCCTCGGAGCAGGCGGTGCACGAGCACGGGCTGCGTCCCCGCGCGCGCGTGCACCATCTCTCCGTCCGCGGCGAGGACCCCATCCGCATGCTGACCGCACCCATCCCGGCCACCGCGCACGCCCTGAAGAAGACCGGCCTGTCCCTCGACGACATCGACCTCGTCGAGATCAACGAGGCCTTCGCCCCGGTCGTCCTGGCCTGGCTGAAGGAGACCGGCGCGGACCCCGACAAGGTCAACGTCAACGGCGGCGCGATAGCCCTCGGGCATCCACTGGGCGCGACGGGCGTCAAGCTCATGACGACCCTGCTGCACGAACTGGAGCGCACCGGCGGCCGGTTCGGGCTCCAGACGATGTGCGAGGGCGGCGGGCAGGCGAACGTCACGATCATCGAGCGGCTGTGACGCTCACGGAGACGGGTTCGAGGGAGACGGGTTCAACCGCTCCCGTACCTCCGCCGCCTCCTTCATGATCCGCTCCACCAGCTCCGCGCACGACGGCAGGTCGTCGATCACCCCGGCGACCTGCCCGGAGGCCATGACACCGAGGTCCGTACGGCCGTCCACCATCGCCGACTTCAGCAGCATCGGCGTGTTCGCGGCGAGCAGGACCTGGCTCCAGGTCAGGTCCTTGCCGTGTTTCATGGCGAGCCCGTCCTGGACCATCCGGCGCCAGGTCAGCCCGGACAGCCTGCGGAAGCCGGCCGCTCTTCGCGCGGCTTGGAGCAGGGCCTTCGTACGGCCGGCGTGCTCCAGGGCGTCGACCAGTTCCGTACGGAGCATGCGGTGCGGCAGGCCGTCGACCGCCCGGGTCACCGTCACGTCCTTCACCGTCGCCGCCAGGTACCGCGCCTTCACCGCGTCCGGCACCGTCGAGTCCGAGGTGAGCAGGAACCGCGTGCCCATGGCGACGCCCGCAGCGCCGTACGCCAGCGCCGCGACCAGTCCCCGTCCGTCGTGGAAGCCGCCCGCGGCCACGACCGGTATGCCGACGGCGTCCACCACCTGCGGCAGCAGCACGGTCGTCGCCACCTCGCCGGTGTGCCCGCCGCCCTCCCCGCCCTGCACGATCACCGCGTCCGCGCCCCACGCCGCGACCTTCTCGGCATGCCGCCGGGCGCCCACGGAGGGGATGACCACGACGCCCGCCTCCTTGAGCTCGGCGATCAGTTCGGGGGAGGGGGCCAGGGCGAAGGACGCGACCCGTACGCCCTCGTCGACGATGATCCGTACCCGGTCGCCCGCGTCCCCGGCGTCCGCGCGCAGATTCACTCCGAACGGCTCCTGAGTACGGGACTTGACCTCCCGTACGGCGTCCCGCAGCCGGTCGAGTGTCATCGTCGCGGAGGCCAGGATGCCCAGCGCGCCCGCCTCGGCCGACGCGGAGACCAGGCGCGGGCCGGCCACCCAGCCCATGCCGGTCTGCACGATGGGGTGGCGGACTCCCACGAGCCTGGTCAGCGCGGTCTCCATCAGCCGTCGACCTCGCGCCGCCTCGCGCCTTCCGGATCGATGACCGAGCGGATCAAATCCAGCTCCGCACTGGTCGGTTCGCGGGTGTACGGCACCTCGTCGGGCACGTGCAGGGCGAAGCCCGTGGCTTCCTGGACCTGCTCGACGGTGACGCCCGGGTGGAGGGAGGCGAGGCGCATCGCGTGGTCAGGGGTGGCGAAGTCGAAGACGCCCAGGTCACTGACCACGCGCGGGATGCGGTGGAAGCGGGTGACACTGGGTCCTGCGGCGGCGGCACGGTCGTAGCCCACTCCGCAGACCATGTCGACCTTCTCGACGAAGACCCGCGCGGAGTGCTTCGGCACCCAGTAACTGGTCGGGTTGTTCAGGGTGTTGACCGGGCCGCCGCGCACGCCCAGCAGCTGCCGCTTCGGCCTGGCCCAGTCGCCGATGCACGAGATGTTCTGGTTGCCGAAGCGGTCGATCTGGCTCGCGCCCATCATCACGTGCCGGCGCCCGCCGGTGACCATGGTCAGATGCTGCCGGTACGGCAGCCAGCCCTCCACCGTGCCGTCGAGACCGACGAGCATCGCCTCGCCGTCGGTCAGCAGCAGGTCGGGGGAGAAGGTGCGCTTGGCGAGGCGGGCGCCCAGGGCCGGGATCAGGCCCATGGGGCTCGCGAGCACCTCCCCGTTGTCCCGCCAGGCCTCGGCGCAGGCGATCACGCAGTACTCGGCACGGGTGACGGTCACTGGCCACGCTCCTTCCGCCAGTCCAGTACGGCGCGTTGGTAGTGCTGCTCGTCCCCGCCGAGGAACCGCTCCGCGAACTGCCCGTACGGCGTGGTGGCGTACAGCTTCTGGAAGGCCTCGTCCCGGCCGTAGTCGGGGGCGCACGAGGTGAAGTGGGCGCCGTTCGGCGTCTCGATCACGCCGGTCACGCTCGACCGCTTGAGGAGCAGCGTCTGCGGCGCGGCCTCCTTGGCCGGCTCTGCCGTGCCGACGTTGTCGACGAGCCGTTCGCACGACACGTACGCCGCGTCCGCCGCCTCGCACAGCAGGTCGTCGAAGTAGGGGTCCGGGCCCAGGTACTGGCCGTTGCCCAGGCGGTCCGCGCGGTTCATGTGGACGAGGGCGGCGTCCAGGCGCAGCGCGGGCATCGCGACGAACGTCTCCGCGTCCTCGTACGGCGAAGCGACCGTCCGCAGCCCGGGGTTGATCCGCATCACGTCCGAGCCGAGACCGGCCCGCACCGGCAGGAACGGCAGACGGTTGGCGGCCGCGTGCAGCCCCCACATGAACATCGCCTCGTCGACCTCCGTCAACTCGAAGGCGCCACGCTCGCGTGCCGCCCGGTAGTGCGGTTCCAGCGGGATCGAGTCGAGGGTGACGAAGGCGGTGACGAGCTTGCGGATCCGTCCGGTGGCGGCGAGCAGGCCGACGTCCGGACCGCCGTACGAGACGACGGTGAGATCGGTGATGCTCGTCCGCAGCAGGGCTCGGACCAGCGCCATCGGCTTGCGGCGCGAGCCCCAGCCGCCGATGCCGAGCGTCATCCCGCTCTCCAGGCGGCCGACAGCTTCCTCGGCTGACATGGTCTTGTCGCTCACTGGACGACCTCCTTGCCGAAGCTGTCGCGGACCCGGTCCGCCACCCCGCCGAGGTTGGCCTCGAAGGTGAAGCCCTGTTCGAAGCGGTAGCTGCGGCGCACGTCGACGGGATCGATGCCGTTGATGGCGGACTTGGCCAGCCGGATGAGATGGCCGTCCTTGGCGGCGATCTCGCGGGCCAACTCAAGGGCGGCCTCGCGCAGTTCCGCGCGCGGGACGACCCGCCACACCGAGCCGTGCGCGTGCAGCTCGGCCGCGGTCGCGGTGCGCGAGGTGTAGTAGAGGGCGCGCATCAGGTGCTGCGGGACCAGCCGGGCCAGGTGGGTGGCCGCGCCGAGCGCGCCGCGGTCCAGCTCGGGCAGGCCGAAGGTCGCGTCCTCGCTCGCCACGATCGCGTCCGCGTTCCCCACCAGACCGATCCCGCCGCCCAGACAGAAACCCTGCACGGCGGCGACGACGGGCACCTCGCACTCGTAGACCGCCGCGAAGGCCTCGAAGCAGCCGCGGTTCGCGCCGATCAGCGCCTGCTGCCCCTGGGCCTGGATCTCCTTGATGTCCACGCCGGCGTTGAACCCCCGCCCCTCGGCGGCCAGCACCACGCACCGGACCCCGGCGTCGTGGCCGGCCGTGCGCACGGCGTCGGCCAGCGCGAACCAGCCGTGCACGGGCAGGGCGTTCACCGGCGGGAAGTCGACCGTGACGACGGCTATGCCTTTTTCGGTCCCCTTTTCCGGGGACGAGGTGGAGACACCCATGGCCGCATCAGCTACCTTTCCACCAAACGTTTGTTAGGTGAAGGGTAGCGGCGAATGGAGCTGAACGGGAAGGTCGCGGTCGTCACCGGCGGTACCCGCGGCGTCGGCGCCGGGATCGCGCGGGCCTTCGTCCGGGCGGGTGCCGAGGTCGTGGTCTGCGCCCGCAGGCCGCCGGACGTGCCGGTGCCGAAGACCGAGTTCGCGCCGCTGGACGTACGGGACACCGAAGCCGTGGGGCACTTCTTCGCCGGGCTGCCCCGTCTCGACGTCCTGGTCAACAACGCGGGCGGCGCCCCGTACCGGCCGCTCGCGCAGGCCGGGGCCGAACGGCACGTCCGGGTCGTGGAGTTGAACCTGCTGGCACCGCTGACCGTGTCCCTCGCCGCGTACGACCACCTCAGGCGGGCCCACGGCTCGATCGTGATGATCGGCAGCGTCAGCGGCAGCCGCCCCTCGCCCGGTACCGCGGCGTACGGGGCGGCCAAGGCCGGTCTCGACCACCTGGCCCGCTCGATGGCCGTCGAGTGGGCGCCGGAGGTCCGCGTCAACACCCTCGTCGTCGGCATGGTCCGCACCGAGCTGTCCCACCTCCACTACGGCGGCCCGGACGCCGTCGCCGCCGTCGCCCGCACCGTCCCCCTGGGGCGGCTGGCCGAGCCGTCCGACGTCGGCGCGGCCGCGGTCTTCCTCGCCTCCGACGCCGCCGCCTATGTCACCGGCGCGAGCCTGCTCGTGCACGGCGGCGGTGACCGGCCCGCGTTCCTGGAAGCGGCAACTGCCCACAAGGAGAAGTGACCACAAGGAGAAGTGAGATGAGCGGAATCTGCGAGGGCCGGGTCGTCGTCGTCACCGGCGCCGGCCGCGGGCTCGGCCGCGCCCACGCGCTCGCGTTCGCCGCCGAGGGCGCCCGGCTCGTCGTCAACGACCTCGGTGTCGGCCTCGACGGCACGCCGGGCGCCGACAGCCCGGCCCGCCGGGTCGCCGACGAGATCCGCGCCGCGGGCGGCGAGGCCGTGCCCCACGGCGGCGACATCGCCACGACCGAGGGCGCCGCCTCGCTCGTACACACCGCGCTGGAGACGTACGGCCGTCTCGACACCCTCATCAACAACGCCGGGTTCCTGCGCGACCGCATGCTCGTCAACCTCGACGAGGACGACTGGGACGCGGTCGTACGCGTCCACCTGAAGGGGCACTTCCTGCCGCTCAAGCACGCGGCGGCGTACTGGCGGGCGGAGGCGAAGGCGGGGCGGACGCCGGTGGCGCGGGTCGTCAACACCAGCAGCGGGGCAGGGTTGCTGGGGTCGGTCGGGCAGGGGAACTACAGCGCCGCGAAGGCCGGGATCGTCGCCTTGACGCTGGTCGCGGCGGCCGAGATGGGGCGGTACGGGGTCCAGGTCAACGCGATCGCCCCGGCCGCCCGGACCCGGATGACCGAGGAGACCTTCGCGCGGACGATGGCGGCGCCCGCGGGGGGCTTCGACGCCATGGCCCCCGAGAACGTGTCGCCGCTGGTGGTGTGGCTGGGCTCGGCCGCGAGCGCGGGCGTCACCGGGCGGGTCTTCGAGGCCGAGGGCGGGCGGATCACCGTCATGGAGGGATGGCGGCCGGGGCCGAGCGCCGACAAGGGCACGCGGTGGACACCGGCGGAGGCGGGGGACGTCACGCTGAAACTGCTGGCGGAGGGGGAGGCTCCGGGGGCGGTGTACGGGGCGGGGTAGTCGAAGCCGTATTCACCCGTATTCAGCCTTCTTTAGTCGTCATTGGCCGTCCCCCGCCGGATCCCCAGGCGCCACCAGCCCCGACTCATACGCGAGGACCACGGCCTGGACGCGGTCGCGGAGGTCCAGTTTCGACAGGATGCGGCCGATGTGGGTCTTGACGGTGGTGGGGCTGAGGAACAGCCGGTCGGCGAGCTCGGCGTTGCTCAGGCCCGTCGCGAGCAGCCGCAGTACCTCCAGTTCGCGCGGGGTGAGGCCGGACAGGTCGCGGTGCAGGGCGGCCGGACGCGCCTCCTCGCGGTGGGCGAAGCGCTCGATGAGGCGCCGGGTGATGGCGGGCGCGAGCAGGGCGTCACCGGACTGCACGAGCCGTACGGCGGCCACCAGATGCTCGGGGGTGACGTCCTTGAGCAGGAATCCGCTGGCCCCGGCGGTGAGCGCGGCATAGACGTAGTGGTCGAGGTCGTAGGTGGTGAGGATGATGACGCGGAGGGCGGCCGGGTCGCTGTCGGCGAGGATCCGCCGGGTGGCCTCGATGCCGTCCATCCGCGGCATCCGGATGTCCATGAGGACCACGTCGGGCCGGGTGCGCCGGACCGCGTCGACCGCCTCCGCCCCGTCGGCCGCCTCGGCCGTGACCTCGATGCCGTCCGCGGCCAGGATCATCCCGAAGCCGGTCCGTACGAGAGCCTGGTCGTCGGCGATGACCGCGCGCAGCGTGGGTGGCTGGTTCATGTGGTTCGCCATGGGATTCGGGCGGTGATGCGGTAGCCGCCGGTGAGGGTCGGACCGGTCGTCAGCTCGCCGCCGTAGACGGCGAGGCGCTCGCGCAGTCCGATCAGCCCGCGGCCGTTGCCGTCGGCGGGGGCGGAGTCGCGGACGGCGCCGGTGTCGGTGACCTCGATCTCCAGCCAGTTCTCGGCGTAGCCGATCGTCACGCAGGCGTCGGCGCCGGGTGCGTGCTTGATCGTGTTGGTCAGCGCCTCCTGCACCACGCGGTACGCCGCCAGGTCCACCCCGGTCGGCAGCGGCTGGGGCGGCAGCGACACCGCCACACCGACCGGCGTCCCGGCGGACCGCACCCTCTCGATCAGCGCGTCGAGCTGTCCGAGGCCGGGCTGCGGCTCCAGGCCGTCGGCCGGACTGTCGGCGCGGCCGGGGTCCGTGGCCGCCGCCAACAGGCCCATCACATGGCGCAGTTCGGCCATCGCGGCCCTGCCTCCGGCCTCCACCGCCAGCAGCGCCGCCTTCGACCGCTCGGGGGCCGCGTCCATCACCTTGCGGGCCGCCCCCGCCTGGATGACCATCACGCTCACATTGTGGGTCACGACATCGTGCAACTCGGCCGCGATCCGCGCCCGTTCCTCCTCGACGGCCCGGCGCATGCTCTCCTCCTGCTCCTGCTGCAACTGTGCGAACCGGTCCCGGCCGGCCGCGAGCCGCCGCCGCCAGTAGCGGACGGTCCCGGCCAGCACCCCGGCGGCCAGCAGGACGACCACGGGACTCGACCACCCCGGCAGCACGGGATCCGTCCGCCGGAACGCCAGGCCGGCCGGCACGGCGGCGACGACCAGGCAGGCCGGCGCCAGCGTCCGGTACGGGCTGTACTTCACCGCGCTGTAGGCACCGATGACGCAGGTCAGCACAGTGATCCAGGTGGCCCGGTCCCCGATGCCCAGGGCCCCGACCAGCACCACCCCGAACGCGGCCAGCGGATACCGGCGCCGGGCCGCGAGCGGCAGCGCCGACAGCAGCACGAGCGGCCAGGGCGGCCCGGAGATCCGGTCCGGCACGATCCGCGCACCCGGCGTCGGGGGGTAGGGCGGGACAGGCACCCCGTACTCGTCCCTCGGCACGACGAACACCGGCCCGTCGCTGGGATACCGCGCCGCCACCACCAGCGCGACCAGGGTCAGGACGACCGCCAGCACCACGTCCGCGCGCACCGCCCGCCGGGACAGCGGGGGCCCCTTCGCCTCCGGCCGCATCGCCTCCCGCAGTTGCCGGCGCCATCCGGGCCGCTCCTCCGTCTCCATCGGCTCATTGTGTGGCCGATGCGCCCGGGCTGCGTCCGCCTTGACGACCAGGACGGCCAGGACGACCAAGAGACCGTCCCGCAGGCGTACTTCGCAGGGATGACCCCGCGGCCGGGTCCTCCGCGGGGAGGGCGGCATGTCGGTGCCCCGGCCGACGCGCCCGAGGAGCGCCCGCCCCTACGTTCGCCGGGACCGGACACCTTCGCCGGGACACCTCCGCAGCGACCCGGCATTCGCCGGTATCCGACCGCGCACGAGCGACCGTAAGGACGGACGACTCCCATGACCTCCCCGACCTCCCCGACCACCACGACCCACGTGATCGAACTGGCGGGCGTGGCCAAGCGCTACGACAGCGCCGGCGCGCCCGCCCTCGGACCGCTCGACCTCGCCGTCGCCCAGGGGGAGGCCCTTGCCGTGACGGGCCCCTCCGGCAGCGGCAAGTCCACGCTGCTGAACCTCGTCGCCGGCCTGGACCGGCCGACCGAGGGCACGGTGACCGTCGACGGGCGGCGCATCGACCGGCTGAGCGAGCACGCGCTGGCCCGCTTCCGCCGCGAACGGATCGGCATGGTCTTCCAGTTCTTCAACCTGCTCGACGACCTCACCGTCGCCGACAACATCCAGCTCCCCGCCCAGCTGACCGGCACCGCGCGACGCCAGGCCGCGGCCCGCGCCGGCGAGCTCATGGAGCTGCTCGCCATCCAGAAGCACGCCCGCGCCTACCCCGGCCGGCTCTCCGGCGGCGAACGCCAGCGGGTCGCGGTCGCCCGCGCCCTGGTCAACCGGCCCGCACTGCTGCTGGCCGACGAGCCGACCGGAGCCCTCGACACCGCGTCGGGCCAGGACGTACGGGACCTGCTGGTCGATCTGCACCGCGGCGGCCAGACCATCGTGCTGGTCACCCACGACCTGGCACTGGCAGAGGCGTGCGCGAGCCGCTCGATCCATCTGGTGGACGGTCATCTCGCCCTCGACACCACGGTGGAGGCCGTCCGATGAGCGGCTTCGGCACCGGCGCGCTCGGCCGCGTCGTCCGCTCCGGGGTGGGCCGGCGGCGGGTGCAGACCGTGGTGATCGCGGTGGCCGTGATGATGGCCGTGGCCTCGGCCGTGGTCGCCGGTTCGCTGATGGTCGCCGCGGACGCGCCCTTCGACAAGGCCTTCGCCCGGCAGAACGGGGCGCACCTCACCGCGGAGTACGACCCGGCGAAGGCGAGCACGGCACAGCTCGAGGCGACCGGACGCGTGGACGGCGTCACCGCGACCGCGGGACCGTACCCCGTCACGTCGATCCGCCCGGTGGACGGGGGCGGCGGCCACCTGCGGCCCGTCACCCTGGCCGGGCGGTCCGCCGCGCACGCCGACGTGGACGACCTGGAGCTGTCCTTGGGCCGGTGGGCGGAGAAGCCCGGCGAGATCGTGCTCACCACGCAGGTCGCGGGCCCCGCCTTCCAGCTCGGCTCGACACTGAGGTCCTCGGACGCGGCCGACGCCCCCACCCTGACGGTCGTCGGCATCGCCGTCTCGGCCGGCAGGTCCGCCGACGCCTGGGCAACCCCCGCCCAGGTCACGGCCCTCGCCTCGAAGGACACCCCGGTCACCAGCCAGATGCTCTACCGCCTCGACTCCGCGGACACGGGCGGCCAGATCGCCGCCGCCCGCAAGAAGCTCACCGCCGCCGTACCGCAAGGGGCGCTTCTGGGCACCCAGTCCTACCTGGACACCAAGCGCGCAGCCGACACGAGCGCGGCGGTCACCATCCCGTTCCTCATCGCGTTCGGCGTGCTCGGCATCGCGATGTCGCTGATCATCGTCGGCAGTGTGGTCAGCGGCGCGGTCGGCACCAGCCTGCGCAGGATCGGCATCCTCAAGGCCATCGGCTTCACCCCGCGGGAGGTCGTGCGCGCCTACGTCGCCCAGGCACTCATCCCGGCGGGCGCGGGCATCGCCCTGGGCGTCGTCCTCGGAAACCTGCTGGCCGTACCGCTGCTGAACGACACCGAGCAGGTGTACGGCACCGCCTCGCTGACGGTGGCCTGGTGGGTGGACGTCGTCGTGGTGGTCGCCGCGCTGCTCGTCGTGGGGATCGCGGCGCTGGTCCCCGCACTGCGGGCCGGACGGCTGCGCACCGTCGAGGCCATCGCGGTGGGCCGTGCGCCCCGTACCGGACGCGGCCAGTGGGCGCACCGGGCGGCGGGCCGGCTGCCGCTGCCCCGCGCGGTGACCTACGGCCTCGCCGCGCCCTTCGCCCACCCCGTCCGCACGGCCGCGATGCTGCTCGCGGTGGCCTTCGGCACGGTCGCGGCGACCTTCGCGCTGGGCCTGACCTCGTCCCTGACCGCGGTCGCCGAGGCGGGGGATCCCGAGAGCCGCGCGGCGGTCACCGTCTTCACCGGCGCCGACGGACCGACCGTCACACGCGGGCCCGCCCCCGCGGCGGGCACGGCCGAGCCCCCGGCCGCCCCCGAGCCGGGCACGGCCGAACCCCCGGCCGCCGCCGACCCGGCACGCGTGCGTGCCGCCGTCGAGGCGCAGCCCGGCACGGCCTCCTACTACGGCAAGACCCAGGCGGACGTCACCGTGGGCGGGGTCTCCGGCACCGCCCGGGCAAGCCTCTACGAGGGCGACTCCCGCTCCGGCGCCTACGAGATGATCTCCGGCCACTGGATCACCGGCCGGGGGCAGGTCGTCGTGCCCTCGCGCTTCCTGGAGAAGACCGGCACCGAGCTCGGCGACACCGTACGGGTGACCCATCAGGGGCGCACGCAGACCCTGCGCATCGTCGGCGAGGCCTTCGACACCTCGGACGACGAACTGGAGATCCACGCGGACCTCGCCGACTTCCCGGCGGCCGCGCCCGGCGTGTTCCTCGTCGAGGTGAAGCCGGGCGTCTCCGCCACCGAGTACGCCCGGGAACTCGCCGCCGAGATCCAGCCCCTTGGCGGCGACGCACACGCCAACTCCCCCTCGGAGCAGGACGGCCTGCTCCTCATCGTGCAGGCGATGGCCGCGCTGCTCACCCTCATGCTGGTCTCCGTGGCCGGACTCGGCGTGCTCAACTCCGTCGTCCTCGACACCCGCGAGCGCGTCCACGACCTGGGCGTGTGCAAGGCACTCGGCATGTCGCCCCGCCAGACCGTGGGCCTCGTCCTCGCCTCGGTGGCCGGGATCGGCGTACTCGGGGGACTGGTCGGCGTCCCGGCCGGATTCGCGCTGCACGCCTATGTGCTGCCCGTGATGGGGGACGCGGCGGGCACCGACCTGCCGCCGTCGGTCCTCGACGTGTACGACACTCCGCGGTTGGTGCTCCTGGGGCTGGCCGGCCTCACCATCGCCCTGCTGGGCGCGCTGCTTCCGGCCGGGTGGGCGGCGAGGGCCCGGACGGCGACGGCGCTGCGCACGGAGTAGGAACTCCGTCGGCCAGGAGTCGCACTCCAGCACCGTGTCGGCTACGTATCGCACCCCAGCACCGTGTCGGCTACGTGTCGCACTCCAGCACCGTCCGGCACAGCGAACACCGCGCCCGCATCCTGCCCCGCACCGGCACCCGGATCCGCTGGTGGCAGGTCGGGCAGGGGAAGGAGACCCGCAGGCGGCCGCCGCTGTCGGGGGAGAAGGCGTACGGGACGCCCGGTCCGGGTCCCGTCCCGGGCGCGTGCCGCCGGTCGCGGGCGTAGCGGCGCCGCCCCGCCCAGCCGGCCGCCGTCAGCGGGGGCTGCTGCTCGTCCTGGCGGGCCCGGGTCATGCCCTTGACGTACGCCGTGTAGGCCTGCGGGCTGGTGAACCACACCGACGGGTCCTCACCGAAGACCAGGGCCCGCTTGGCGAGGACGTAACCGAACTCCTCCGGGGTGAGATAGCCGAGCTTCTGGGAGGACGCCGCGTCCTCCCGGTACGCGTCGAGGAGCAGCCAGCCCGCACCCAGGTAGGTCGCCGCGGTGTCCGTGAGGATCTCGTTCTCCCGGGTGCCGGGGAAGGTCAGGTCCAGGCGGTGCAGATAGACGTGCATCACCTCGTGGGCGAGGGCCGCGCCGATGTCCCGGCGGTGGGTGCGGAAACGGTCGTTCAGCTCGACGAAGTACTCGGGCCCGGCGGTGAGTTCGACGTTCGCCGCCTGCTTCATCTCCCGGAAGCTGACGACCATCCGGGCATCCGGCAGCCGGTAGTGCCGCACCAGCTCACGCGCCACCCGCTGCGCCCCCAGATACAGGTCGTCGGTGTCGCAGAAAGCCACGTCGGCGGGGACCACGCTGGTCCCGAACAGCTGGACGGTGTCGTACGACAACCGCTTGTACAACGCGGTGACGGCGGCCCGCACCGTCTCCAGGTGCGGATAGCCATGCTCGACCGGTCCGTCGTTCGCCACGCCCGTACCCCCAAGAGGCCGTGAACCCGGTTCCACTCTACGGCGACGCGGGTGGATTTTCCCCGGCCGGATTCGCCGGTACGGGCCGCAGGACGGGCGGCGTCACCGACGCCTGATCCAACTCCAGCACCCATACCTCGTTGGTCCCCTCCCGCAGCACCGGCCCGGGTACGTACAGTGACCGCTGCGGCCCCGCGGACCAGTAACGGCCCAGGTTGAAACCGTTGATCCACACGAAGCCACGGGTCCAGCCCGGCAGGTCCAGGCAGGCATCCCCGGCGCCGTGGACCGTGACGCCGGCCCGGTACAGACCGGGGGAGGCGTCGCCCGGGAGGGCCGGGAAGGCGAGGCCCTCGATGTCGTCCAGGGCGTCCAGGCGCAGCCCGCGCGCGCGTACGCCGTGCAGATACTGGCGCTCGTGCAGCAGGCCCCCGGTGATGCCCTTGGGCTCACCGGTCAGCGGACCGTAGTTGACCCTCCCCAGGGACTCCACCCACAGCTGAACGCGCGCGTGCCCCGCGACGGGCTCCTTGAGCCGGTCCTCGTCCTCGGTGAGCACCCCGGCCCGCTCCCCGTCGACGTACACCACCGCCAGGTCCCGCAGCCCGCGCGCGGTCAGCGGGTAGGGCTGCCGCGGCCCCGGCACCGTCACCTCGTAGCGCACCACACCCCGGTCGACGTCCAGCTCCTCGAAGGCCGGCGGCACGGGATACGTGCCCTCCGGGCCCCCGCGCGCCTCGAGTACGGCGGACAGGGACGCCCAGCCGTCCAGCCGCACCTCGGCCGGCTCACCCAACGGCGTGGGCGCGGGCGGGACTTCAGGCAGCGGCCCGTCGGCGTACTCGGCGAACACCTCGCGCAGACGCCAGAACTTCTCCGTGGGCCGACCGTACTCGTCGACGGGCGCGTCGTAGTCGTACGAGGTCACGTCCGGCTGAAGCGGCCCGTCGTGCATCCAGCCGCCACCCCGGTTGGCGCCCGCCCAGCCCGCGAAACTGGTGCCGCCGTGCGCCATGTACAGATTGACCGAGGCCCCGCACTCCAGGATCTCCCGCAGCGTCGCCGCCGCTTCGGCGGGATCCCGCACGACATGCTCACCGCCCCAGTGGTCGAACCAGCCGCACCAGAACTCCATGCACATCAACGGCCCGTCGCCGCGATGCCGGCGCAGCGACGCGAACGCCCCGCGCGCGTGGGAGCCGAAGTTCACCGTGGCGAGCACCCCGGGAACCGAGCCGCCGCTGAGCATGTGGTCCTCCGGGCCGTCCGAGGTGCACAGCGGGACCGTCACGCCCTCGGACCGCAGCAGACCCGCGAGACGGCCCAGGTACTCGGCGTCCGAGCCGAAGCTGCCGTACTCGTTCTCCACCTGCACCATGATCACCGGGCCGCCCCGGTCGGCCTGCCGGGACACCACCTCCGGCAGCAGCCGACGGAACCAGTCCGCCACAGGTCGCAGAAAACGCTCGTCACGCGTGCGCGGGTGCCCCGTCAGCCAGTGCGGCAGCCCGCCGTTCTCCCACTCGGCACAGATGTACGGACCCGGCCGCACGATCGCCCACAGACCCTCCCGGTGGGCCGCGTCCAGGAACCGGCCCAGCGCCTCCACGTCCCGGAACTCGCCCGGCCGCGGCTCGTGCAGGTTCCACGGCACATACGTCTCCACGCAGTTGAGGCCCATCGCCCGCAGCATCGCCAGCCGGTGCCCCCACTGCGCCTCGTGCACCCGGAAGTAGTGCAGCGCACCGGACAGCAGCCGCACCGGCCGCCCGTCCAGCAGGAAATCCGCGTCCCCCACCGTGAACTCGCTCATACGCCCCACCCTCACCCCTGGCGTGGATCACGTCCATGGACAAAGATCGGCGCTGCTTGGACACAAGTACGACCGTCGGAGGACCGCCGATGTACCACACCTGGATGCGGTTCCTCACGCCCGGCCCCGCCCACCACCGGCTCGGCCTCGTCTGCCTCGGCGTCGGCCTTCAGTACGGTGCGCTGCCCACCGTCGGCCCCCGCACCCTCGACAGCCACGTCGCCGTCGTCATCAGCACCGGCAGCGGCTGGTACCTCGCCCCCGACGGCCGCCGAACCACCGTCACCGCGCCCGCCCTGCTGTGGCTCACCCCCGGCGTCCCCCACCACTACGCGCCCGACCCCGCCGCCGGCTGGGACGAGGGCTTCGTCGGCTTCACCGGGCCCGCCACCGCCACCTACACCGAACTCGGCTACATCGAACCCGACCGCCCCGTCGTCCCCCTGTCCGACGCCACCGGCCCACGCGCCGTCATCGCCCGCATCGCCCGCGCCGCCCGCCGCGACAACCCCCTCCTGGAAGTGGAGACCGGCGCCGCCGTCCACGAACTCCTCGTCGCCCTGCGCCGCGCCCGCGCCGACCTCGCCCCCGACGGCGACCCGGTCCTCAAGGCCCTCGCCCGCGACGCCTTCAAACCGCTGTCGGTCGCCGACCACGCCGCCCGGCACCGGATGACCACCGCCGAACTGCGCACCGCCGTCCGCCGCGGCGCCGGCTGCAGCCCCAAGGACTACCTCCTGGGCATCCGCCTCGGCCGCGCCAAGGAACTCCTCGCCGCCACCGAACTGCCCGTCGCCGCCGTCGCCCGCCGCGTCGGCTACGACGACCCCGCCTACTTCTCCCGCCTGTTCACCCGCCGCGTCGGCATGGCCCCCGTCCGCTTCCGCGCCCAGGAGAGCCGCGTCGTTCCCGGCGGCTGGAGCAACCAGGTACCGGATCCGGACGATCCACCCATGATCGAGCGCGCGCCCGCCCCGTAATGTGGACGCCCATGACCACCAGCAACAACGGAACCAGCAACAACGGAACCGGCGACGTCGACCCCGCCGTCCGCGAGGAACTCGCCCGGCTCCGCGACAGCATCGACAACATCGACGCCGCCGTCGTCCACATGCTCGCCGAACGCTTCAAGTGCACCCAGCAGGTCGGCCACCTCAAGGCCAGACACCAACTGCCGCCCGCCGACGCGGCCCGCGAGTCCCGGCAGATCGAACGCCTGCGCACCCTCGCCGAGAACGCCAAACTCGACCCGGCCTTCGCTGAGAAGTTCCTGAACTTCATCATCGCCGAAGTGATCAGACACCACGAGCGCATCGCCGAGGACGCCGTCAACGGAACCACACACCTGGCGAATTGACCTCCCCCGATGCCCCCAGGGACGTGACACAGGGCCCCGCGAGAGGCATGCTGCGCTGTGCACTCCTTGTCAGCCGACGAGCACTCCGCGTCAGTGCGCGGTCGTAGGCTGGTCTGTCCACGAGGGAGGGACGTCGGGCCATGCCGTCGGATGCCAGGATCCTCATCGTCGACGACCACGAGGACACGCTGTACGCCCTGGAAAGCGCCCTGGCCCCGCTGGGCTACCGACTGGGCCGCGCCACCAGCGGAGACGAAGCCCTCAAACAGGTACTGCGCGGCCAGGTCGGGCTCCTCCTCCTCGACGTACGCATGCCCGGCGTCAGCGGCCTCGACGTGGTGCGCTACATGCGCCGCGTCGAACAGACCCAGCACATACCCGTCATCCTCCTCACCGGCTTCGGCGCCGACCACGAACTGACCGCCACCGCCTTCGGCCTCGGCGTCGCCGACCTCGTCATGAAGCCCATCGACCCCTGGGCCCTGCGCACCAAGGTCCGCTACCTCTTCGACACCCACCAACGCCACCTCGCCCTCCAACACGAGGTCCGCGAACTCCGCGCCCTCGTCAAGGACCACACCGAAGCCGGCGAACACCCCCCACGCCCCGCCCTGCCCCACCCGGACGCCCGCGTCCCCACCCAACGCGGCCAAGGGGCGCACACCGGGGAACTCGAACAGGACCGGACATAAGGCGCGTACCAATCCGCCCCTGTGCCACGTCAGCGCCATCAGGCAGCATGTCCTGCATGTCCGTACTGACGCGCGACGAAGCGCAGACCCGAGCCAAACTCCTCGACGTCCACCGCTACACGATCGACCTCGACCTGACCTGCGGGGACGACACGTTCGACTCCCGCACCGTCATCAGGTTCACCGTCCGCGCGGACCAGGACGCCACGGACACCTTCGTCGAGGTCAAGCCGGCCCAGCTGCGCTCCGTCACCCTCGACGGACACCCCCTCGACCCGGAAACCCTTGACGAGAACCGGCTGCCCCTGAAGAACCTCACCCCCGGCGAACACGAACTGCGCGTCGACGCCGCCATGCGCTACTCCCGCACCGGCGAGGGCATGCACCGCTTCACCGACCCCACCGACGGCGAAACCTACCTGTACACCCAGCTGTTCATGGACGACGTCCAACGCGTCTTCGCCGCCTTCGACCAGCCGGACCTCAAATCCGTCTTCGACCTGTCCCTCAAGGCCCCCGAAGACTGGACCGTCCTCGCCAACAGCATCACCGAACACCTCGGCGAAGGCCGCTGGCAGGCCGCCCCCACCCCCCTTATCTCCACCTACCTCGTCGCCGTCGCCGCCGGCCCCTGGCACTCCGTACGCACCGAACACCGCGGCCTGCCCTTCGGCATCCACTGCCGCCGCTCCCTCGCCCCCCACCTGGACGCGGACGCCGACGAGCTCTTCGAGATCACCAAGCAGTGCTACGACCGCTACCACGAGAAGTTCGAGGAGCCCTACCCCTTCGACTCCTACGACCAGGCCTTCGTCCCCGAGTTCAACGCCGGCGCCATGGAGAACCCCGGCCTCGTCACCTTCCGCGACGAGTTCGTCTACCGCTCCGCCGTCACCGACACCGAACGCCAGACCCGCGCCATGGTCATCGCCCACGAGATGGCCCACATGTGGTTCGGCGACCTCGTCACCCTCCGATGGTGGGACGACATCTGGCTCAACGAGTCCTTCGCCGAGTACATGGGCTACCAGACCCTCACCGAAGCCACCCGCTTCACAGACACCTGGACCGACTTCGGCGTCAGCCGCAAGGCCTGGGGCTACGAAGCCGACCAGCGCCCCTCCACCCACCCCGTCGCCCCGGAGGCCGTCGACGACACCGCCTCCGCCCTGCTCAACTTCGACGGCATCTCCTACGCCAAGGGCGCCTCCGCCCTGCGGCAACTCGTCGCCTGGCTCGGCGAGAAGGACTTCCTCACCGGCATCAACACCCACTTCGTCCGCCACAGGTTCGCCAACGCCACCCTCGCCGACTTCATCGACTCCCTCGCCGCCGGCACCGACCGCGACGTCCACGCCTGGGCCGACACCTGGCTGCGCACCACCGGCGTCGACACCCTCACCCCCCGCATCACCCCCGGCGACGACGGCACCTGCACCCTCACCGTCGACCGCACCGGCAGCCGCCCCCACCGCATCGCCGTCGGCCTCTACGACCAGGACGTCGCCGACGAAGGCCGCCACCTCGTCCTGCGCGAACGCCTCGACCTCGACCTCCCCCACACCACCGCCCACCCCATCGGCAAACGCCCCGCACTCCTCCTCCTCAACGACGGCGACCTCACCTACGCCAAGATCCGCTTCGACACCCAGTCCTTCCAGAGCGTCCACTCCGGCCTCTCCGGCCTGCCCGACCCGCTGACCCGCGCGGTCGTGTGGAACGCCCTGCGCGACTCCGTACGCGACGGCGAACTGGCCCCCGGCGCCTACCTGGAAGCCGCCCGCACCCACCTCCCGCGAGAGACCGACCTCGCCATCGTGCAAGGCGTCCTCGCCTTCGCCGCCGCCCAGGTCACCGACCGCTACCTCAACCCCGACCAACGGCCCGCCGCACTCGCCTCCCTCACCGCCCTGTGCCGCGACCTCATCCGCCGCACCGAGGACGGCGACCACCCCGGCCTGCGCCTCATCGCCGTACGCCACTTCATCGACGTCGCCGCCCACCCCGACACCATCGCCGCCTGGCTCGCCGACGGCACCGCCCCCGGCGGCCCCGAACTCGACCCCGAACTACGCTGGCGCGTCCTGGCCCGCCTCGCCGTCCTCGGCGCCACCGACGAGACCGCCATCGCCGCCGAACTCGAGCGCGACCCCAGCGCCACCGGCCGCGAAGGCGCCGCCCGCTGCCGCGCCGCCCTGCCCGACGAAGCAGCCAAGCAACAGGCATGGGAGGCGATGTTCACCGACGACACCCTTTCCAACTACCTCTTCACCGCCACCGCCCAGGGCTTCTGGCAACCCGAACAGGCCGACCTGGTACGCCAGTACGTCCCCCGCTACTTCCAGGACGTCGTCACCCTCGCCGCCCGCCGCGGCCCCGCCATCGCCGAAGCCGCCGGCCGCTGGGCCTTCCCGGCCCACGCCGTCGACACCGAGACACTCCGCCTCGGCGAGGCATGTCTGAGCGACGACGCACCGATCCCGGCACTGCGCCGCAAGCTGGCCGACCAACTCGACGACCTGGCACGCGCGTTGCGGGTACACGAGGCCTAGGTGTTCTGTCCCGGGAGGTTGTGGACGGTGAGGCAGGTCTCAGCTGAGGGATCTTGAACAGGTGAGGGCCTTTCGAGTTCGGTGTGGATTGCGACGTCGACACCGACCGAAAGGCCCTCGTGTCCCACCGTAATGCACCCCTGACCGAGACCGGACGACTGCGCCTGGCCCGTTGCGTGGTCGAGGACGGCTGGCCCCTGCGCCGGGCTGCCGAACGCTTCCAGGTCTCGCCGACCACCGCCCAGCGCTGGGCCGACCGCTACCGGACGTTCGGCGAAGCAGGCATGAGCGACCTCTCCAGCCGCCCGCGTACCAGCCCGCGCAGGACGCCGACCCGCACCGAGCGGCGCATCATCAAGGTCCGTGTCCTGCGCCGCTGGGGACCGGCCCGCATCGCGCACCTGCTGCACCTGGTGCCCTCGACCGTTCACCGTGTGCTGACCCGCTACGGCCTGGCCCGCCTCACCCACCTGGACCGGGCCACCGGCCGCGTCATACGCCGCTACGAACGTGAACGTCCCGGCGAGCTGGTGCACGTCGACATCAAGAAGCTCGGCAACATCCCCGACGGCGGCGGACACAAAGTGCTGGGCCGCCAAGCAGGACGCAAGAACCGCCCGAACGCCGGCTACAGCTACCTCCACACCGCCGTCGACGACCACTCCCGACTGGCCTACAGCGAGATCCACGCGGATGAGAAGAAGGAGACCGCCACCGGCTTCTGGACCCGTGCCCAGGCGTTCTTCACCCAGGCCGGCATCACGGTCGAACGGGTCCTGACCGACAACGGCTCCTGCTACCGCTCACGAGACTGGCGCGACCTGCTCACCGCAGCCGGGATCGCCCACAAGCGCACCCGGCCCTACCGGCCGCAGACCAACGGGAAGGTCGAACGCTTCAACCGCACCCTGCTCGACGAGTGGGCCTACGCCCGCCCCTACCACTCAGAGACCGAACGACGCCAAGCGTTCCCCGACTGGCTGCACACCTACAATCACCACCGCGGACACACCGCGCTGAAAGGCCAACCACCCGCCAGCCGCGTCCCCAACCTCTCAGGGCAATACACCTAGACCGCACCACCCCCGGGGCACGGCCGACTCCTACCGATCGGCCGTGCCCCGACACGTTCTCCCCGCACGGACGTACCTTCTTTCGGGTTCGGTTCGTTGGGCTTTTCGGGCACGATCACGCATTCGCGTACAAGCTGGAACTCCCTCTGCCCAGCGCCCGGAGGACCACCCATGAGCACACCGAGCCTCGCCTCGGGCCCCCAAGGCCCCCACGCCCTACGGCCCCTGCTCGACACCGTGCTCGACGCCCTGCGCGACGGCACCCGCGCCCGCCGCGGCCCCCTCCCCGCCGGCGGCCCCGACACCGTCGCCGCACGCGTACGCGACGCCGTGGGGAACGTACTGCCGGACCACGGCGACCCCGACGCCCTACGCCGCCTCGTCCACGCACTCGCCGAAGGCGCCGCCGACCCCGCCCACCCCCACTGCGCCGCCCACCTCCACTGCCCACCCCTCGCCGTCGCCACCGCCGCCGACCTCGCCGCGTCCGCCCTCAACCCCTCGATGGACTCATGGGACCAGGCACCGGCGGCGTCGGAGCTGGAGGCGCTGGTAACACGGGCACTCGCGAACGAGGTCTACGGAGAGACACCCAGCGGCGCGGGGCTGGGTCACCATGCGGCTCCGCCGCAGGGCGCGACCAGCCCCCACCGGCCCGCAGTCGGCACCACACAGAACCCACCCCGCCCCGACGCCCTCATCACCACCGGCGGCACCGAATCCAACCAACTCGCCCTCCTCCTCGCCCGCGAAACCCACGGCCCCGGCATCCGCCTCCTCCACGGCGCCAACGCCCACCACTCCCTGCCCCGCGCCGCCTGGCTGCTCGGCCTGCCCGACCCCGTCGTCGTCCCCGCCCCCGCCGGCACCCTCGACCCCGCCGCCCTCGCCGACGCCCTCAGCACCCTCCCCGGGCCCGTCGTCGTAGCCGCCACCGCGGGCACCACCGACGCCGGACTCATCGACCCCCTCCCCGACATCGCCGCCCTGTGCCACGCCCACCACGCCCGCCTGCACATCGACGCCGCCTACGGCTCAGGCCTCCTCTTCAGCGACCGCCACCGCACCAAACTCACCGGCCTCGACGCCGCCCACACCATCACCCTCGACCTGCACAAACTCGGCTGGCAGCCCATCGCCGCAGGCCTCCTCGCCGTCAAACACCCCCACGACCTCGCCGCACTCCACCAACGCGCCGACTACCTCAACGCCGACGACGACACCGAAGCCGGCCTGCCCGACCTCCTCGGCCGCTCCCCGCGCACCAGCCGCCGCGCCGACGCCCTCAAGATCGCCGTCACCCTCAAAACCCTCGGCCGGACCGGCCTCGGCACCCTCGTCGACCAGGTCTGCGACCACGCCCACACCTTCGCCGCCCTCGTCGACGACCACCCCGCCTTCGAACTCCACGACCGGCCCACCATCAGCACCGTCCTGTTCCGCCCCGCAGGAGCCACCGACGACACCGTCGCCGCCGTACGCCGACAGCTCCTCACCCGCGGCCGAGCCGTCCTCGGCCGCGCCCGCCTCGACGGCCGCCTCTGGCTCAAGGCCACCCTCCTCAACCCCCACACCCGGCCCGCCGACCTGGCCGGGCTCCTGCAACTCGTCGAAGAACTCCTCGAAGAACCCGTCGAAGAACCCGTGGAAGGAACCACACCCCGATGAGCCGGACGCCCCACCCCCCACACCACGAGCCCGACGCACCCCGCGACCTCGTCGGCATCGGCATCGGCCCCTTCAACCTCTCCCTCGCCGCCCTCGCCCACCCCCTCACCGAACTCGACACCGTCTTCTACGACCAACGCCCCACCTTCGACTGGCACCCCGGCCTCCTCATCGAAGGCGCCACCATCCAAGTCCCCTTCCTCGCCGACCTCGTCACCCTCGCCGACCCCACCAGCCCCTGGACCTTCCTCAACTACCTCAAGGCCCGCGAGAGACTCTTCCCCTTCTACTTCGCCGAGCGCTTCCACATCCAACGCGCCGAATACGACGCCTACTGCCGCTGGGTCTCGCAGAACCTCCCCGGACTCCGCTTCGGCCACCAGATCGACGCCGTCCGCTGGAACCCCGACCGCGACCTCTTCGAAGTCGACTACACCCAACTCGACACCGACGGCGAAGCCGAAGCCCTAGGACGGACCTACACACGCAACATCGTCCTCGGCATCGGCACCGAACCGTACGTCCCCGACCCCCTGAAACCCCTCGTCGACGCCCCCGCCGTACCCGTCGTCCACGCCGCCGACTACCTCACCCACCGCGACACGATCCTCACCGCCGACCACGTCACCGTCATCGGCTCAGGACAGTCCGGCGCCGAAATCTTCCTCGACCTGCTCCGGGCCCGCCCCGCAGGCCACGAGAAACTCCACTGGCTCGGCCGCACCGAGGCCTTCGCCCCCATGGAGTACTCCAAACTCGGCCTCGAACACTTCACCCCCGACTACACCCGCTACTTCCACGCCCTCACCGAAAGCGTCCGCGACCGCCTCGTCACCACCCAATGGCAGCTCCACAAAGGCATCGACACCGACACCATCGCCGCCATCCACGACGAGCTCTACCGCCGCACCCTGCACGGCGGCTGGCCCGACGCCGTCCTCACCCCCGGCGTCCGCGTCCGCACCGCAGGCCGCATCGCCACCACCAAAATCGAACTCCACCTCGAACACATCCAGCAGAACACCCGCACCCGCCTCACCACCGACGCCGTCGTCCTCGCCACCGGCTACCGCGAACGCCCCCTCGACCGCATCCTCGCCGGCCTCGACCCCTACCTGAGCCGCGACAGCCGCGAACGCCCCCGCGTCGACGAACAGTTCCGCCTCGCCCTCGACCCCTCCGTCACCGGCACCGCCTACGTACAGAACGCCGAACGCCACACCCACGGCATCGGCACACCCGACCTCGGCCTCGCCGCCTGGCGCAGCGCCACCATCCTCAACTCCCTGACCGGAAAAGAGCCCTACCCGCTCCCCACCCGCACCGCCTTCACCACCTTCGGCCTGGAAAACCGGCCCCACATCCCCCCGGCCCGACAACCACAGGCCCTCACCCCCCTGATCGAAGGCCGGTAGAACGACAAAGGGCGGCGGGAGAAACCCTCCCACCGCCCCTCAGACGCCCTTCAGACACAGAGCCCCTCACACACAGAGCCCCGCAGACCTAGAAGACCGGCGTACCGCCCCGCGTCAGCTTCCAGTCCACCGACGCGAAGTCCTTCGGGTCCAGCACACCCTTCGCCGTCACCCACTCCGCGATCCGCGTCCGGATCTCCGTCGACTCCGCCCACACCTCCGTCGCCGACGCCACATGCGGGAACGCACCGCCACCATTGGCACGGTAGTTGTTCACCGCCAGCACGAACTGCTGCGCGTCAGCCAGCGCCGCACCGTTGTACAACACGTTCCTGATCCGCGAACCCGCCGCCTGAGCGACGTCGATCTCGTACGTCAGACCCGACACATAGTCATAGTTGTAGTCCGGACGACCACCGGCGTTCGTCAACTTCTCCACATCGACCGCCGCATCCGCCGCCGTCTGCACGAAGTACTCCGCCGAGTACTCCAGGTACGCCTTGATCTGCGCACCCGTCATCAACTTCGCGACCAGCGTGTTGTCATACACGTACAGACTCGACAGATCCCGGATCGTCACATCACCGGCCGGAATCTCCGACGTACGCGAGAACGGCGACGCCTGCGCGATCACCGGCACCGACGCATACTCCGTACCCGCCAGCGCCGCCTTGACGACGTCCTCCTGCACCTTCGTGATCAGGTCGATGATCGGCGCGTCCTTGTACCGCGCGTCCACCGTCGTCAGCGTGTCCGTGGCCGTACCGACCACCTGGTTCACGTACTCCACCACGACATCGTGGTCGTCCTTCAGCAACTTCGTGATCTTCGGATCGTCGGCCACCGCGTTCGAGTTCAGCACCGACGCCGACACCGACTCGACCGCCCAACGACCCTTCGCGAAAACCAGCTCGAAGTCGAACAGGGACAACCGCTCCGCATACGCCAACGGCTCCGACAGCACCACCGTCTTACCGGTCTTCTCGTTCGTGACCAGCAGCTCCGGAATCTCCACATGCGCGTGCCCGACCAGAATCGCGTCGATCCCCGGCACCTGCTGCGCCACCAACGCCGCCGAATTCTCGACATACGGCAACTGGTCACCGTACGACGACGTACCGGACGAACCCGAGTGCGCCGACACGACCACCACGTCCGCACCCATCGACCGCAGCCTCGGCACCCACTTCGCCGCCTGCTCCTCAAGCCCCGGGAACGTCAACCTCCCCTGCACATACGCCTTGTCCCAGATCGCGATACCCGGGTTCGTCAGCCCCAGCACCGCCACCTTCACCGGCGGCGCCCCCTTCACCCGGAACGTCTTCATGAAGAACGGCGGAAAAGCCGGCTTCAGCGTCTTCGCGTCCAACGCATTCGCACCCAGCAGCGGAAAATCGCACTGTTCCTCGAACTTGCGCAGCGTCTCGATGCCGTAGTTGAACTCGTGGTTGCCGAGCGCCACCGCGTCATACCCGATCGCGTTCATCGCCGCCGCCATCGGATGCACCGGACCACCCTCCGCGGTGATCGGGTCGACCTTCGCGTAGTAGTACGTCAGCGGAGTGCCCTGGATCGTGTCACCCGCGTCCAGCAGCAGCGTGTTGCCACGGCCCTTCTCCTTGCGGACCTGGTTCACCAGCGTCGACACCCGGGCCAGACCCTGCGCGTTGCCCTTCGCGTCGGTGTACTCCGCGTCCTTGAAGTAGTCCCAGTTGAAGATGTGACCGTGCAGGTCGGTCGTGCCCATCACCGTCAGCGAGTACCGCTTCGCAGGCCGGGAGCCCTTCTTCGCCTCCGCAGCCTGCGCCGCCGGAGCCGCCACCGAACCGGCCAGCGCGACACCCGCACCGGTCACAGCGGACTTCTTCAGGAACTTCCGACGGTTCAACGGCATGTCTGGTACTCCTCGGGGAAAGGTCAACAACGCGCGTAGATTCTGACCCGGACATGCCGCACGACAACAGACCCCGCAGGTTTCGATCTGGTGACCAGCCGGGGCGTCAACCAGGTAAGAAGTGACAGAGTGGGGCGTATGACCACCCCACCATCCGAGGAGCCCCAACCCGCCGTCCCCTACGGCACCCCCGACGCACCCCGCATCGCCGTCCGCGGCGAAGCACACCTTGAAGTCGACCCCGAAATCGCCCGCATCGGCGTCACCGTCGCCTCCCGCGGCAAAGACCGCCGAGCCGCCCTCGACGATCTCACCCGCCGCAACACCACCGCCCTCGACCTCATCAAAACCTACGGCGACGCAGTGGAACGACTGGAGACCGGCTCCTTCTCCATCACCCCACAACTCAAAGAACACGGCCGAGGCGAACGCATCCACGCCTACCACGGCCGCGTCCACATCACCGCCGAACTCACCGACTTCACCGCCCTCGGCGAACTCACCACCCGACTCGCCGACTTGGACCTCACGCGAGTCGACGGCCCCTGGTGGGCGCTGCGCCCCGACTCCCCCGCCCACCGCCAGGCCCGGCAACAGGCGGTACGAGAAGCCGTCCAGCGCGCGAGAGAGTACGCCGAAGCACTCGGAACGACCCTCGCAGCCCTCGTCGAGCTGGCCGACATCGGCGCCGAAAACACCCCGGTCTACCCCGCCGCCGCCGGCAGCCGCATGCGCTCCGCCGCCTACGCCGCCGAGGACACCGCCGCCGCCCCCCTCGACCTCGAACCCCAGCGGCAACGCGTCCACGCCCAGGTCAACGCCCGCTTCACCATGGCCCCGCCACAGCTGTAAAAGTAATTGTCATAAGAAAACGTCGGGGTGCACCCGAAATGCTCATCAGAGCACCCCGGCGCACAATTCAACACTTGTCAAAAGCGCTTCACCCAAAGGTCGTTGAGCAGACACGTACGACCAATTCCCTACCCATCAGTAAGCTCTAGGCTCGAAACATGCGCCGAGCAAAAATCGTCTGCACCCTGGGCCCCGCCACCGACTCGTACGACCAGATCAAAGGACTGGTCGACGCCGGAATGGACCTCGCCCGATTCAACCTCAGCCACGGCACCTACGCCGAACACGACGAGCGCTACCACCGCGTACGCAAGGCCTCCGACGAGACCGGCCGCAGCGTCGGCCTCCTCGCCGACCTTCAAGGCCCGAAGATCCGCCTCGGCCGCTTCACCGAAGGCCCCGTACTCCTCGAACGCGGCGACACCTTCACCATCACCGTCGAAGAAGGCATCGAGGGAGACCGCCAGACCTGCGGAACCACCTACTCCGGCCTCGCCACCGACGTCACCCCCGGCGAACACATCCTCGTCGACGACGGCAAAGTCTGCCTCGAAGTCACCGACGTCGACGGCCCCCGCGTCCACACCACCGTCGTCGAAGGCGGCATCGTCTCCGACCACAAAGGGCTCAACCTCCCCGGCGTCGCCGTCTCCGTCCCCGCCCTCTCCGACAAGGACGAAGCCGACCTCCGCTGGGCCCTGCGCACCGGCTTCGACGTCATCGCCCTCTCCTTCGTCCGCAGCGGCCGCGACATCCACGACGTCCACCGCATCATGGACGAAGAAGGCCGCCGCCTCCCGGTCATCGCCAAGGTCGAAAAGCCCCAGGCCGTCGACGCCATCGACGACATCGTCGCCGCCTTCGACGGCATCATGGTCGCGCGCGGCGACCTCGGCGTCGAAATGCCGCTGGAACAAGTCCCGATCGTCCAGAAGCGCGCGATCAAGCTGGCGAAGCGCAACGCCAAACCGGTGATCGTCGCGACTCAGATGCTGGACTCGATGATCGAGAACTCGCGCCCGACAAGGGCCGAGGCCAGCGATGTGGCGAACGCGGTCATCGACGGCACGGACGCCGTGATGCTGTCCGGCGAGACCAGCGTCGGCAAATACCCCATCGAGACGGTCAGCACCATGGCGAAGATCGTCGAAGCGGCCGAGGAAGACATCCTCGCCAAGGGCCTCCCACCCCTGACCGACAGCAACAAGCCACGCACGCAGGGCGGAGCCGTAGCCCGAGCGGCAGCCGAGACAGGCGACTTCCTGGGCGCCAAGTTCCTCGTCGCCTTTACCCAGTCCGGCGACACGGTCCGCCGCCTGTCGCGTTACCGCTCGCCGATCCCGCTGCTGGCCTTCACCCCGGAGCCGGCGACGCGCTCCCAGCTCAGCCTGACCTGGGGCGTGGAGACCTTCCTCGGCCCCCACGCCGACTCCACCGACGCGATGGTCAACCAGGTGGACGAGCTGCTGCTGAAGTACGGCCGCTGCGAGAAGGGCGACACGGTCGTCATCACCGCCGGCTCCCCGCCCGGCGTCTCCGGTTCGACGAACCTGGTCCGGGTGCATCACATCGGGGAGGACGACAGCCCCAGGTAGTTCCGGTTCAGTGCTTGGGGCCGACGTGGGTGTCCATGAGGGCGACCGAGGCTTTGCGGGCGACGGAGATGTTGAAGGGGTCGCTGCCGCGAGCGAGGGTTGTCCATTCGACACCCACCCTGTCCAGGGCATTGGTGAAGAGCTTCCGGATGTCGTCGGACTTGTTGGAGAAGAAGTACCGGGGGTATTCGTAGCGCTTGCGCTCACCGGCGACGAGGCGGGTCGTCCAGTTGGTGATGCGGCAGCCGTCCGAGTGGATGAGGCCGCGGATGAATTCCCAGGGGTGCGCGTCGATGATGGCTTGCTGCCAGGGTTCGAGGGCGATGGTGCGGTCGTGCTTCTTGCCGGGGCCGTGCTGGGGGAAGAGGCACGGCCAGTGCTTGCTGGACCCGGTCACGGCGACACAGCCTTGCTTCTTGACGCGGCACACGCTGTTGTTGGGGCGGACAGAACGCATTGCGGCTTCGCACTCGTCGATCACGCCCGGCCAGGCGTTGTCCAGCACGATGCGCATGAAGTAGACCTCACGCAGGTGGAGGCTGATGCAGCCATCGCCAAGATAGAGGCCCAATAGGTAGGCGTAGGCCGCAGGCGATTCGGGCGGCCCAGGTGTGTCCTGGCATCGCGGGCACGGTCGGCCAGTGCGTCGGAGGGGCTCGATGCGTGCTTGCCAGGAGCGGATTGCGAATCGGGAGACCCCGAGCTCCTTGCTCACGGAGTTCAGGCTGCGCCCTTGAGCGACGAGAGCCAGAGCTCGCTTGCGTGTACCCATGTCGTACATGTGGCCACTCTGTGTGACTGGCCATGACGACATGCAGCAAAAAGCGGATGTTCACGAGAACGGGAACATCCGCTTTTGATTGGGTTCCTTCGAATTGAAGGTTAAGTGCCCCGGGTGGGACTCGAACCCACACTGAATACCTTTTGAGGGTATCGTCTCTGCCGATTGGACTACCGGAGCCTCTTCGAACCGAAGGTTAGTGTATCCCCTCGGTGCATCAAACATACAGGAGCTAGGTAGGCTCAGGGCAAGCAGTGACCTGCCCCGTACCAAGGAGCCCCCGTGACCGCCCCCGAGTCGCCCCAGCCCGTAGACGCGCCCGACGACGACAAGTCGCACGTGCCTCCGCTGACGACCCGTGTCGTCATCGCCGAGGACGAGGCGCTGATTCGCCTCGATCTGAAAGAGATGCTGGAGGAAGAGGGCTACAGCGTCGTAGGCGAGGCCGGTGACGGCGAGCAGGCCGTCGAGCTTGCCCGCGAGCACAAGCCGGACCTCGTGATCCTTGACGTGAAGATGCCCAAGCTGGATGGGATCTCCGCGGCGGAGAAGATCGCCGAGGAGCGTATCGCCCCGGTGCTCATGTTGACCGCCTTCTCGCAGCGCGACCTCGTCGAGCGTGCTCGGGACGCCGGTGCGATGGCGTATCTCGTGAAGCCGTTCAGCAAGAGTGATGTCGTGCCGGCGATCGAGATGGCCGTGTCCCGGTTCACGGAGCTCAGGGAGCTGGAGAACGAGGTCGCGGACCTCACTCTGCGTCTGGAGACCCGCAAGCTGGTGGACCGTGCGAAGTCGATCCTGCAGACGGAGTACGGGCTGACCGAGCCGGCCGCGTTCCGGTGGATCCAGAAGACGTCGATGGATCGTCGGATGTCGATGCAGCAGGTTGCCGAGGCGGTCATTCAGGATGCCGACGAGAAGAAGAACGGCAAGGGCTGACACCCGGGACCCGTTCCAGAACACGAGTGAGGCCCGCGTCCCCGATTCGGGGGCGCGGGCCTCGTCGTACAGCGAAGGGCGCGTTCTAGTCCTCGCCGAGGTATGCCTTGCGTACGGACTCGTCGTGCAGCAGGTCCTGTCCCGTGCCGGAGACGACGATGCTGCCGACCTCCATGACGTGGCCTTGGTCGGCCAGGGAGAGGGCTGCCTGGGCGTTCTGTTCGACGAGGAGGATCGTCGTGCCCTGGGACTTGAGTTCGGAGATGGTGGCCATGATCTTCTGCATCATGATGGGGGAGAGGCCCATGGAGGGCTCGTCCAGCATGAGGAGCTTGGGCTGGGACATGAGGGCCCGGCCCATGGCCAGCATCTGCTGTTCGCCGCCCGAGAGGGTTCCGGCGGCCTGCTTGCGGCGTTCTCCCAGGATGGGGAAGAGGTCGTAGGCGCGCTGGATGTCCTTTTCGATGCCTGCCTTGTCGTTCCTGAGGAAGGCGCCGAGTTGGAGGTTTTCGGCGATGGTGAGGCGGGGGAAGATGTGCCGGCCTTCGGGGGAGTGGGCGAGGCCGAGGGCGACGATCTTGTGGGCGGCGACGCCGGTGAGGGGCTTGCCGTCGAAGATGATCTTTCCGCTGGTCGGCTTCAGGAGTCCCGAGAGGGTTCGCAGGGTGGTCGTCTTACCGGCGCCGTTGGTGCCGATGAGGGTGACGACCTGGCCGGCTTCGACGCTGAAGGAGATGCCTTTGACGGCTTCGATCTTGCCGTAGGACACCCGGAGGTCTTCGACCTCTAGCAGTGTGCTCACTGGGCTTCTCCCTTGGTGCTGGTGGTGCTCTGCGCTTCGGCTCCTGCCTCGGCCGCGGCGACTTCGGCGGCCTCCGCGGCTCCGGGGTCGCCTTCGAAGGGTTCGCCCAGGTAGGCGGCGATGACGCGTTCGTCGGCCTGGACGACTTCGGAGGTGCCTTCGACGAGTTTTTCGCCCTGGACGAGGACGGCGACGCGGTCGCACAGGTTGAAGATGAAGCGCATGTCGTGCTCGATGACGAGGACGGCGACGCCCATGTCGCGGATGGCGAAGACCAGTTCTTCGGTGGCCCTCGTCTCCTGCGGGTTCATGCCGGCGGTCGGCTCGTCGAGGAGGAGCAGGCCGGGATCGGAGGCGAGTGCGCGGGCGATCTCGAGCTTGCGCTGTTCGCCGTAGGGGAGGTTGCGGGCCAGGTGGTCGCGCTTGGCGGCGAGGCCGATGAACTCGAGGAGTTCCATGGCTCGTTCTTCGCTGGCCTTTTCCGCCTTCTTGAAGCCGGGGCCGCGCAGGAGTGCCGACCAGAGGCCTTCCTTGGTCCGCGTGTGGCGGCCGACGAGGACGTTCTCGAGGACCGTCATGTTGGCGAACAGGCGGATGTTCTGGAAGGTGCGGGCGATGCCGGCCTGGGTGACCAGGTGGGGCTTGGGAGGGAGGACCGTGCCCTTGTACGAGACCGTTCCCTCTGTGGGGATGTACAGGCCCGTGAGGCAGTTGAAGAAGGTCGTCTTGCCGGCGCCGTTGGGGCCGATGAGGCCGACGATCTCGCCGGCGTTGACCGTGAAGTCCACCGAGCGGACGGCGGTGAGGCCGCCGAAGCGCATGGTGACGTCACGGGCTTCGAGTACTGGTGTCGTCATGATGGTCACGCCCCCGCCTTGGTCACGGTGGCCGGTTCGTCGGTCAACGTCGTTTGTTCTGGTACGTCGAGTTGGCCGGTTTCGTGGAACTCGAGTTGGTTGCGCCGGTTGGCGATGATGCCTTCGGGGCGGAAGCGCATCAGGAGGATGAGCGCGATACCGAAGGCGAGCAGCGACTTGTCCTGGAGGAAGACCAGCTTCTCGGGCAGCAGGTAGAGCAGTGCGGCGCCGAGGATGGGGCCTGCGACCGTGCCCATGCCGCCGAGGACGACTGCGGCGAGGAGGAAGGCCGAGTTGGGCGGGGTGGAGCCGGCGAACTGGTACGGCGTCGGGACGACGCTGTAGGTGACGTGGGCGCTGACGGTGCCGGCGAGGCCGGCGAGGGAGGCGCCGAGGGCGAAGGCGATGAGCTTGACGCGGAAGCCGTTGATGCCCATGGCGGTGGCGGCGGTCTCGTCTTCGCGGATGGCGATCCAGGAGCGGCCGATGCGGGAGTCGGCGGCGCGGGTGTAGACGAGGACGACGATGGCCATGATGAGGACCATGAGCAGGTAGTAGTTGGCGAAGCGGCCGAGGGTGAAGCCGCCGATGTCGTGCGCTTGGCCCATGTTGAACCCGAAGAAGTTCAGGTCGGGGATGGCGGGGATGCCGTTGGGGCCGTTGGTGATGTCGGGGCCGGAGTCGCCGTCCATGTTGTTGACGGCGATGCGGAAGATCTCTCCGAAGCCGAGGGTCACGATGGCGAGGTAGTCGCCGCGCAGTCGCAGGGTGGGGGCGCCGATGAGGACGCCGAAGATGAGGCTGGCGGCGGCGCCGGTGAGGGCGGAGGCCCAGAAGGGGAACTGGACGCCGGAGAAGGTGGAGAACTCGGAGCCGGAGACGAGGGCGGCGGTGTAGGCGCCGACGCCGAGGAAGGCGACGTATCCGAGGTCGAGGAGTCCGGCGAGGCCGACGACGATGTTGAGGCCGAGGGCGACGGTTCCGAAGATCAGGATGTTGACGCCGATGTTGGCGTAGTGGTCGTCGGTCTGGGTGAAGGGGAACGCGATGGCCGCGAGGAAGCCCATGGCGAGCGTGAAGCTGCGGTTGTGGGCGACGAGGCGGGAGAAGCGGTCCATGATGCCTGCGGTGTGCAGGGCCCAGGTGAAGAAGACGACGACGAAGAGGTAGCCGATGAAGAGTTCGCCGTACTCGGTGTCGATGCCGTAGGTGAAGACGGCGAGGCCGAGGATGGTGGCGAGGGTGATGACGGCGCGTTCCAGCCAGGGGGTGAGGGGCTGGGGGGCGGGGATCGCGTCGGGCTTGGTGATGTACGCCTTGAGGCTTTCCTTGGTGCTGTCCTTGCCGACTCCTTCTTGGGGGAGGGCGAAGGCGCCGAGGACGGGCAGCAGGGAGGCGATGGCTGCGATCCAGCCGCCGGGTTCGAGGTTGACGACGCCGCCGAGGTTGTTGGCGATGGCGATGACGGTGAACCAGGTGGTGCCCAGGCCGCCGAGGGCTGCGAGGGCGAGGGGTGCGTTGTTGCGGGCGGGCAGGAGCCAGCCGAGGCCGCGGACGCCGTAGAGGGCGAGGGCGAAGAGGGTGGTGAGGAGGCCGGCGGTGAAGGTGAGCCATTGCAGGCCGCCGGGGTAGCCGTTGATGGTGAGGTCGCCGGGGAATTCTGAGGTCCAGGTCCAGGCGAGGAAGGCGGAGGCGGCGGTGGCTATGCCGCCTCCGAGGAGGAGGCCGCGGGCGGCGGCTTCCGGGAGGGGGATGAGGCCGCGGGTGGCGGGGGTGGTTTTGGTGATGTCGGTCATCGTGATCACGCCCTGTCCGCGACGCGTTCGCCGAGTAGGCCTTGTGGCCTCACGAGGAGGACGATGATGAGGAGGGCGAAGGCCCAGACGTTGGCCCAGCTCTGGCCGCCGAGCTGCTGCATGCCGGGGATGCCGTCGATGTAGGCGGAGGCGAGGGTCTCGGCGATGCCGAGGACGATGCCGCCGAGCATGGCGCCGTAGATGTTGCCGATGCCGCCGAGGACGGCGGCGGTGAACGCCTTGAGGCCCATGAGGAAGCCCATGCGGTAGTCGACGTTGCCGTACTTCAGGCCGTACGCCACAGCTGCGACGGCGGCGAAGAGGCCGCCGATGGCGAAGGCGATGACGATGATGCGGTTGGTGTCGATGCCCATGAGCTGTGCGGTGTCCGGATCCTGCGCGGTGGCCTGCATGGCGCGGCCGGTGCGGCTCTTGCGGACGAAGAAGGCGAGGCCGGACATGCAGATGATCGCGGCGGCGACCAGGAAGATGTCGGCGTCCTTGATGGTGATGGAGCCGATGTCGTGGGTGGCGTCGAGGCCGGGGAAGGCGCGGGCGCGGTCGGCACCGGGGTAGAAGTTTCGGACGACCTCCTGGAGCGCGAGGGAGAGGCCGATGGCGGTGATGAGCGGTGCTAGCCGTGGTGCTCCGCGCAGTGGTCGGTAGGCGAACCGTTCCGCTCCGACGGCGATGAGGACGGCGACGATGGCGCCGCCTATCAGCATCAGGGGGACGGCGATGGCCATCGCCGTGCCGTCGGGGAGGACGTAGAAGTAGACCGTGAGCGCGCCGAAGGCGCCGGTCATGAAGATCTCGCCGTGCGCGAAGTTGATGAGCTGGACGATGCCGTACACCATCGTGTAGCCGATGGCGATGAGCCCGTACATCGAGCCTAGGAGCAGCCCGTTGGCCAGCTGCTGCGGCAGGGTGTTCACCGCATGGCCTCCATGTCGCTGGTGGTCGTGTGCACTGGATGCGTGCCGGGTGGGGGTGGTGTGGGTGTGGAAACGGGCCGCGCGGTCGGGGTCCCCTTCCGCGCGGCCCGTGGTGAGGTGTGCTGGGGCCTTGGTCAGCCGAGGTCGGCGGTGCCGGTCTCGACAGCCTTCCAGGCACCCTTTTCGACCTGGTAAACGGTGAGCTGCTTGTTCGTGGTGTCGCCGTACTGGTCGAAGGCGACCTTGCCGCTGATGCCTTCGAAGTCGGACTTCTGGACCTCGTCGACGACGCTGGAGCGCAGCTTGTTGATGTCGGAGGGGACATCGCCGTTGTTGGCGTCCACGGCGGCCTTCACGGCCTTGATGATGGCGGTGGTGGCGTCGTAGGCGTAGGCACCGTAGGCGCCGTAGTCACCCTTGTAGCCCTTGGCCTTGTACGTCTCGATGAACGTCTTGGCGGCGGGCAGGGTGTCGGCGGGGACGCCGACGGAGGTGGCGAGGTCGCCTTCGGCGGAGGTGCCGGCGGTCTCGATGTAGGTGGAGGCGAACATGCCGTCGCCGCCGAACAGCGGGATCTTGACGCCGCCGTCCTTCATCTGCTTGGTGATCAGCGCGGACTCGTCGTACTGGCCGCCGTAGTAGAGCAGGTCGGCGCCGGAGTTCTTGATCTTGGTGACGAGGGAGCCGAAGTCCTTGTCGCCGGTGTTGACGTGGTCGGTCTGGACGACCGTGCCGCCGAGCTTCTTGAACTGCTCGTTGAAGATCTTCGCCAGGCCGGCGCCGTAGGTCTGCTTGTCGTCGACGACAAACGCCTTCTTCTTCTTGAGCTTGTTGTAGGCGTAGCCGGCGGCGAAGCTGCCCTGCAGCTCGTCGGTGGTGGCGGTGCGGAAGTACGTGGGGTACGGCCGCTTCTTGTCCGTCTGCCAGTTCTTGCCCTGGGTCAGCTCGGGGTTGGTGTTCGAGGGGGAGATCTGGACCATGTCGGCCGAGGCGAACACCTGCTGCATGGTCTGGGCGACGCCGGAGTTCAGGGGGCCGACGGCGCCGACGGCGGTCTTGTCGCCGGTGATCGCGGTGGCGTTCGACTGGCCGGTGGCGGGCTGCGCCTTGTCGTCGTAGGCCTTCAGCTTGAACGTCACGCCGGGTACGAGCTTGTTCTTGTTGGCGTCGTCGACGGCGATCTGGGCGCCGTACTGGATGCCGAGGCCGGTGGTGGAGTTCTCGCCGGAGAGCGGGGCGTCCACGCCGATCGTCAGGGTGGTGCCGTCTCCGTTGTCGCTACTGTCGCCGCCTTCGTCACGGGAGCCGCAAGCGGTGAGCGTCAGAGCTCCAGTCGCGAGGACGGAGGTAAGTATCACCATGGAACGTCGCACAATCAGTCCTTTCCGCAGTCACTGCCATCCCTGTGGGGGCGGCGGGTGCCGCGCTGGTACCGAACTCCCGATGGAGCGGTGACTGGCCGTGACTCTAAGCCCGGTGTGTAGGCAGGGGCATCGTCGTAGGCTGGCTTGTGACTTTCTTGTTATGACGTGATGAAGGGATCGCTTCCCGGAAGTGGGCTCTCGGACGGTTTGGCGGAGTTTCCGCTTAGTCCGCATTCTGAGAACCCGCACTTCCGGTTGGCAGTGGGGCCGGTCGTGCGGTGGGTGGGGCGCAGGCGGTGTGGAGGAGCTCGGAGAGATCGCGGGAGAACGCGCCGCCGAAGATGAAACTGTGGCGCTGTATTGCACGCGTGTTACGCAGCGTTACGTCAAGAAAGGGAAGATCGGCATTCAGGGGCAGGCCCGAACAGTCGGAAACGTTGATTTCGACGGCGATTGTGCGAGTTGTCCCGGTTTTAACGCTGAATTCCGGTTCGGGTGTGGTGTGGGCGTGGAGGCCGGGGGAGGACGTGCCGTTGACGCGGAGCGTCACGGGCGGCCCTTTGCCGACGGAGACCGCGAAGCGGAAACGGCCGGGGGCGGCGGGGGTGGTGGGGGTGGTGGGGGTTGCGGGTCCCAGGTAGTGCCAGGTGGTGACGTTGGCCGGCCAGGGGGTGGGGTCGGGCCGGTCGGGTCCGCCGGGGGTGGGGGCGAGGAGGACTCCGGCTGCGGCGGCGGCGGTCAGGGCTGAGGCGAGGGCGGCTTTGCGGGTGCGTGGGGGGAAGGTGTGCCAGCGCGCGCTCAAGCGGTCGGTGAGGCGTGGTGCGTCGACGCCGACGACGTCGTAACTGCCGCCTGAGTCGGGAGAGTTGCCGGGTTCGACGGGGCCGGTGCCGGTCATGAGGGCAAGGTAGCGGGCGGGGGTGTGGTGTGCGGATGCCTGCGGCGGCCTGTGCGGGGTGGGTGGGGGTGCGCGTAGCGCCTTCGGTTGTGTGGGGGTCGGGGCCGCGCCGGGGGGTGTCCGTCCTCGGAACGGCGCGAAATCGGTCGGCCAGGGAGGTACCGGCGTGGACGCGCCAACCGCTGCGGGCGGACACCCCCCGACACGTCCCCTTCCCGCCGTACGCGACTGCGGGAGCGTGCGGCTTGCGGCTGTTCCCTCAGCCCACCGGTCGGCCCTCCGAGTCGAGTGTCGGGCAGAAGCCCACTCTGACCGCAGTCCCCAGACCGAAACCCTCACCTCTCAACCAACCGGGTCGGGCGGTGAATTGCGCCTGAGCCCATCCCTGGCCCCCGCTCACCCGCTGGGCGCGACCCCAGGGGCGAGGTGCGCCTGTGGTTTCACCGAGTCGGGCGGTGATGGAGCCCGTCTCTGGCCCCCATGCCCCCGTTGGGGTGCAGAGTTTGGGCGAGGCCCGCTTCTGGCTCCACCGAACCGGGCGGTGGATTGAGTCCATCCCTGGCCCTCGCTCACCCGCTGGGGTGCAGCGGCTGGGGTGAGGCCCGTCTCTCGCGCGGCCGAGTCGGGCGGTGGATAGAGGGCATCCCCAGCCCCCACCCACCCGTTGGGGGCGCAGCCCCCAGGTGTGACGTTCACCTGTTGACTTACCGAGTCGGGTGGTGGGTGGGCATAGGTCGGGGGTCTGGGGGCGGAGCCCCCAGGGGCGTCCGCAGCCGCGCGGGGTGACCCGAAGCGCGCGGTAGCTGAACTCCGCCCGCGTCAGCCTGCCGCGCGCATGTTGGCCTCGTCGGTCGGTGAGACGTCCCGCAGGAGGCAGGTGAGGCGGGCGGTGCAGACGCGTCGGCCTGTCTCGTCGGTGATCACGATCTCGTACGTTGCCGTGGAGCGTCCGCGATGGACAGGCGTGGCGACGCCGGTCACCAGTCCCGACCGCGCCCCCCGGTGGTGCGTGCAGTTGAGGTCGACGCCGACCGCGATCTTCGTACTGCCGCCGTGCAGCATCGACCCCACCGACCCGAGCGTCTCGGCGAGCACGGCGGAGGCGCCTCCGTGGAGCAGTCCGTACGGCTGGGTGTTCCCCTCGACCGGCATCGTGCCGACGACCCGTTCCGCCGACGCCTCGACGATCTGCACGCCCATCCGCGTCCCGAGGTGCCCCGCGGAGAACAGCGCGGGAAGGTCCACCCCGAGTGCGGCGTACTCGTCGATGACCTTCTGCGGGAACTTCACGTGCTGCTGCTCGCCCATGGCGCCCGGCTCCGTTCGTGGTGATCGGTACGGCTGACCGTACGGCTGTCTCCGGCTGAGCAAACGCTCAGTCGGTAGCCGATTGTTCCAGACGTACGACGACGGACTTGCTGGCCGGGGTGTTGCTGGTGTCAGCGGTGGCGTCCAGGGGGACGAGGACGTTGGTCTCGGGGTAGTAGGCGGCCGCACATCCCCGTGCGGTGGGGTAGTGCACGACCCGGAATCCGGGGGCGCGTCGCTCGATGCCGTCCTTCCACTCGCTGACGAGGTCGACGTACGTCCCGTCGGTGACGCCGAGTGTGCGTGCGTCCTCGGGGTTCACCAGGACCACCCGGCGGCCGTTCTTGATGCCGCGGTAGCGGTCGTCGAGGCCGTAGATCGTGGTGTTGTACTGGTCGTGCGAGCGGAGGGTCTGGAGCAGGAGGCGGCCTTCGGGCAGCTTCGGGTACTCGACCGGTGCCGCGGTGAAGTTGGCCTTGCCGGTGGCCGTGGGGAAGCGGCGCTCGTCGCGGGGGGCGTGCGGGAGGGTGAAGCCTTCGGGGCGTGCCACGCGTGCGTTGAAGCTCTCGAAGCCGGGGATGACGCGGGCGATGCGGTCGCGGACGGTGGCGTAGTCCTTCTCGAACTCCTCCCACGGCACCTTGCTGGTCTCGCCGAGCACCCGGCGGGCGAGGCGGCACACGATCGCCGGCTCGGACAGCAGGTGGGTGCTCGCGGGTTCCAGGCGGCCGCGGGAGGCGTGCACCATGCCCATGGAGTCCTCGACGGTCACGAACTGCTCGGTGCTCTTCCCGTTCGGGCCGACCTGGAGATCGCGCTCGGTGCGGCCGAGGGTGGGGAGGATGAGGGCCCGTGCGCCGGTGATCGCGTGCGAGCGGTTGAGCTTCGTCGACACGTGCACGGTGAGGCGTGCGCGTCGCATGGCCGCTTCGGTGACCTCGGTGTCGGGGGAGGCGGAGACGAAGTTGCCGCCCATGGCGAAGAAGACCTTCGCGTCGCCGTCGCGCAGGGCGCGGATGGCCCGTACGACGTCGTAGCCGTGCTCGCGGGGCGGCGCGAACCCGAACTCCTTCTCCAGGGCGTCCAGGAAGGCGGGCGCGGGGCGTTCGAAGATGCCCATGGTGCGGTCGCCCTGCACGTTCGAGTGGCCGCGCACGGGGCACACGCCCGCGCCGGGGCGGCCGATGTTGCCGCGCAGGAGGAGGAAGTTGACGACCTCGCGGATGGTCGGCACGGAGTGCTTGTGCTGGGTGAGGCCCATCGCCCAGCACACGATGGTGCGCTTGGAGGCGAGGACCATGCCGAGGGCTTGTTCGATGTCCTGCTGGGAGAGGCCGGTCGCGGTGAGCGTCTCGGCCCAGTCGGCGGCGCGGGCCTCGGCCGCGAACTCCTCGTAGCCGTGGGTGTGTTCGCGGACGAACTCCTCGTCGACCGCGCCCTCCGTCTCGAGGATGAGCTTGTTGAGGAGGCGGAAGAGGGCCTGGTCGCCGCCGATGCGGATCTGCAGGAAGAGGTCGGTGAGCGCGGCGCCCTTGAGCATGCCCTGGGGGGTCTGCGGGTTCTTGAAGCGCTCCAGGCCGGCCTCGGGCAGCGGGTTGACGCTGATGATCTTCGCGCCGTTGGCCTTGGCCTTCTCCAGGGCGGAGAGCATGCGCGGGTGGTTGGTGCCGGGGTTCTGGCCGGCGACGACGATCAGGTCGGCCTTGTAGAGGTCTTCGAGCAGGACGCTGCCCTTGCCGACGCCGATCGTCTCCGACAGGGCCGAACCGGAGGACTCGTGGCACATGTTGGAGCAGTCCGGCAGGTTGTTGGTGCCGAGCTCGCGCGCGAAGAGCTGGTAGAGGAACGCGGCCTCGTTGCTGGTGCGGCCGGAGGTGTAGAAGAGGGCCTCGTCGGGGGAGGCGAGGGCGGTGATCTCCTCGGCGACGATGTCGAAGGCGCGCTCCCAGGTCACCGGCTCGTAGTGGGTTCCGCCCTCGGGGAGATACATGGGGTGTGTCAGCCGGCCCTGCTGGCCCAGCCAGTAGCCGCTCCTGGTCGCGAGGTCGGCGACGGGGTGCGCGGCGAAGAACTCCGGGGTGACCCGGCGCAGGGTGGCCTCCTCGGCGACCGCCTTCGCGCCGTTCTCGCAGAACTCGGCCGCGTGCCGGTGCTCGGGCTCCGGCCAGGCGCAGCCCGGGCAGTCGAAGCCGTCCTTCTGGTTGACGCGCAGGAGGGTCAGCGCGGTGCGCTTGACGCCCATCTGCTGCTGCGCGATGCGCAGGGTGTGCCCGATGGCCGGGATCCCCGCGGCCGCGTGCTTCGGCTCGGCGACCTGCGGCGCGTCCTGAACCGGATCTGCCTTGGGCGGCTTGCTGGCCATCGCGCGCTCTCCTTCGCATGTGAAGTACCTCTCCGATCCTCGCACGCGCCGGTGACAACGATCGTGTCCGGGCGGGTGGTGGAACGTGAGCACTGCTTGCGCCGGACCGGCGGGAACGTCCGATGGCGGTCGACTGTCAGTGGGGCGTGGCAGGATCGGGGGCGTGGCAGAAACAGCATCGAAGACGACCGCAAACTCCTCCGGCGGCGACCGGCCCCGCCTGATGCTCATGGACGGGCACTCGCTGGCGTACCGCGCGTTCTTCGCGCTGCCCGCGGAGAACTTCACGACGGCGACGGGCCAGCCGACGAACGCGATCTACGGCTTCGCGTCGATGCTGGCCAACACCCTGCGCGACGAGTCGCCCACGCACTTCGCGGTGGCCTTCGACGTGTCCCGCAAGACCTGGCGCTCCGAGGAGTTCACGGAGTACAAGGCGAACCGCTCCAAGACCCCGGACGAGTTCAAGGGCCAGGTCGAGCTGATCGGCGAAATGCTCGACGCGATGCACGCGCACCGCTTCGCGGTGGACGGCTTCGAGGCGGACGACGTCATCGCCACCCTGGCCACGCAGGCCGAGGCCGAGGGCTTCGAGGTGCTGATCGTCACCGGCGACCGTGACTCCTTCCAGCTGGTCAGCGAGCACACCACGGTGCTGTACCCGACGAAGGGCGTCTCCGAGCTGACCCGGTTCACCCCGGAGAAGGTCGTCGAGAAGTACGGGCTGACGCCCGCGCAGTACCCGGACTTCGCGGCTTTGCGTGGCGACCCGTCCGACAACCTGCCCGGCATCCCGGGTGTCGGCGAGAAGACCGCCGCGAAGTGGATCAACCAGTTCGGGTCGTTCGCGGACCTGGTCGAGCGCGTGGACGAGGTCAAGGGCAAGGCCGGGCAGAACCTCCGCGACCACCTGGAGGCCGTCAAGCTCAACCGGCGGCTGACCGAGATGGTGCGCACCGTCGAGCTACCCAAGACGGTCGCCGACCTGGAGCGCGCGCCGTACGACCGCAAGGCGCTCGCGATGGTCCTCGACACCCTGGAGATCCGCAACCCCTCGCTGCGGGAGCGGCTGCTCGCCGTCGACCCGGGCGCCGAGGAGGTCGAGACGACTCCGGTCGTCGAGGGCGGCGTGGCGGTGGACGGCACCGTGCTGGGCACTGGCGAGCTGGCCCCGTGGCTCACCGAGCACGCCACCGAGGTCCTCGGCATGGCCACGGTCGACACCTGGGCGCTCGGCTCCGGCTCGGTCGCCGAGGTCGCGCTCGCCGCGGGCGGGGGAGCGGCGGCCTGGTTCGACCCGTCGCAGCTGGACGAGGCCGACGAGACGGGGTTCGCGGCCTGGCTCGCCGACCCGGACCGCCCGAAGATCCTCCACAACGCCAAGGGCGTGATGCGCGTCTTCGCCGAGCACGGCTGGACGGTCGAAGGTGTGCGCATGGACACCGCGCTCGCCGCCTACCTGGTCAAGCCGGGCCGTCGCTCCTTCGACCTGGACGCGCTGTCCATGGAGTACCTGCACCGGGAGCTGGCGCCCGCCGCGGCGGCCGACGGGCAGCTGGCCTTCGGTACGGACGACGGTGCCGAGGCCGAGGCCCTGATGGTCCAGGCCCGCGCGATCCTCGACCTGGGGGAGGCCTTCGAGAGCCGCCTCCAGGAGGTGGGCGCAGCGGAACTGCTGCGGGACGTGGAGCTGCCCACCTCCGCCCTGCTGGCCCGGATGGAGCGGCACGGCATCGCGGCCGACCGGGCCCACCTGGAGGCCATGGAGCAGATGTTCGCGGGCGCCGTCCAGCAGGCCGTGAAGGAGGCCCACGCGGCGGCCGGGCACGAGTTCAACCTCGGCTCGCCCAAGCAGCTCCAGGAGGTCCTCTTCGGCGAGCTCGCCCTGCCGAAGACGAAGAAGACCAAGACCGGCTACACCACCGACGCCGACGCCCTGGCCTGGCTCGCGACCCAGACGGACAACGAACTGCCGGTGATCATGCTCCGGCACCGCGAGCAGGCCAAGCTGCGCGTCACCGTCGAAGGCCTCATCAAGACGGTCGCGACGGACGGCCGTATCCACACCACCTTCAACCAGACGGTGGCGGCGACCGGCCGGCTCTCCTCGACGGACCCGAACCTGCAGAACATCCCCGTCCGCACGGACGAGGGCCGGGCCATCCGCCGCGGCTTCGTGGTGGGGGAGGGCTTCGAGTCCCTCATGACGGCCGACTACAGCCAGATCGAACTGCGCGTGATGGCCCACCTGTCCGAGGACGCGGGCCTCATCGAGGCGTTCACCTCCGGCGAGGACCTGCACACGACGGCCGCCGCGCAGGTGTTCGCGGTCGAGCCCGCCGCGGTCGACGCGGAGATGCGGCGCAAGATCAAGGCGATGTCGTACGGCCTGGCGTACGGCCTGTCGGCCTTCGGCCTCTCCCAGCAGCTGAACATCGAGGCGGCCGAGGCCCGTGGCCTGATGGACGCGTACTTCGAGCGCTTCGGCGGCGTACGGGATTATCTGCGCCGGGCCGTGGACGAGGCGAGGGCGACCGGTTACACGGCGACGCTCTTCGGGCGCCGCCGCTATCTGCCCGACCTCAACAGCGACAACCGCCAGCGCCGCGAGGCGGCCGAGCGCATGGCCCTCAACGCGCCCATCCAGGGCACGGCCGCGGACATCGTCAAGATCGCCATGCTGAAGGTGGGCCAGGCGCTGGAGAAGGCGGACCTCAGGTCCCGCATGCTCCTCCAGGTCCACGACGAAATCGTCCTGGAAATCGCCCCCGGCGAGCGAGCCGCCACCGAGGAACTCCTCCGCCACGAAATGGCCAACGCCGTCCACCTCCGAGCCCCCCTCGACGTCTCGGTCGGCGTCGGCCCGGACTGGGAATCGGCAGCGCACTAGCCTCCGGCGGTCGTGCGGAGGGCCCGCTCCCGGCAGAGGCTGTGAGAGCGTGCCCTCCGCGCTGCATCGAGGGGCGAAGACCCTCGCCACAGGCCCGCCCCCCACCTGCACGTCCCCCGCCGCACGCCCCACCCTCAGCTCAACCCACCCGCACAGCCCCCCGCCCCACCCTCGGAGGGACCCGTCACTCACGTGGCCCCCGCGAAGACGCCCCCCGGCGCCCCGGCCCGTAAGGATGCGGGCATGGGTATACGCATGCTCCACCGCCGGACGGCCCAGGCACGGGCGCAGGCAAAGGCGCACGCCAAGACGGCCCCGCCTGCACCGCCCCCGCCGGTCCCGGCCTTCTCGGCCACCGCAAGTACCGCCCGCATCCCCACCGACCCGGCCACGGTCCTGCGCCGCGCGACCACCGCCGGCACCGCCCGCATCCCCACTGGCCTCGCGGCGGCCCTCCGCCAAGCAGCCCTCCACCACGCCGCCGCAAGCACCCGGCGCCGGCTCGATCGCCGCGAGCGGGACGCCGTACGGCGGCAGAAGCGCGAGGCATCCGTCTGGCGGCTGTGGGTGGATCTGGGCCGCGGCTATCTGGCGCTGGGCCTCACACTGCTGCCCCGGTCGCGTCCGATGCCCACGTTCACGGTGTTCACCGCTGTCAACGAGTGGCCGATCGACGCTCCGTCTCGCCGACGCCCGAACCGTCGGACACCGGGGCCGGACGCCACACCCTGACCCCGGCGGCGTACAGCACGACCCCCAGGACGAGCCCCGCGCCCGCTCCGAAGCACAGCGTCGGAATCAGCTCCCAGGGCTTCGCGGTGGACCCCGAGTACTCCCACCACCGCGTCGTCCGCTCCACCGCCCCGACGAGCGCGCAGCCGCCGATCACGACGCCGGCCCACCACCGGTCCCGTACCGACAGTGCCGGGACCCCCACCGGCTCGGCTGCGGGCGTCCGCCGTAGCGCGTACGCGACGAACACGGCGATCACGACCGCGGCCACCGCGGAACCGCCGTACTGCAGGTACCAGTACAAAGGGGAACCCGCCACCCTCTCGCCGAGGACGGGAATCAGCCGCATCCCCCACCGGTCGAGGTGCGTGAACGCGTCCCACACGACGTGGGTCAGCGCACCGAGCGCGGCGGACACGTACCACCACGCCACCGAAGCGGGCCGTACGCGCGCCCGTGGCGCCCCGCAGCGCGACAGCGTCGCCACCCGCCCCTGCCGGGCCGGCGGCAGCAGCGCCACCAGCGGCTCGCGCACCAGCAGCCACAGCCCGACCAGCGCCCAGGCGACCAGTACGTCGAATGTGAGAACGCCAGGGAAGGAGTGCGTGAACTCGCCGAACTCCATCGCCCCGGACAGGACACTCGCCGTGTAGTAGGTCATGTCGGGCGCGAAGGAACCCGCCACGAGCACGGCCGGCACGAGTCGGCCCCGGCCGGTTCCGTCGGTGCGCACGACGGGCAGTACGGCTGCCGCATGGCTCAGAGTGAACGGCAACGAGGCTCCTTGGACGTGGATACGAACGACCGATCACGCCACGATCCCACATGGCCAACCGGTGAAAATCGGGCACGAACGGGTGCCCGAGGAAAGGAAGTTGTCGTAGGGTCACCTGGGCCCCCTGCTGGGGAGCACGGCCGGACCGGACATGAACCTCGCCACGGGGGGCAACCCTCACGGCGGGTCGACAGTCACACCAGGTCGAGCAGGACAGACGGACACGCAGCACAGACGGACAGGACAGACAGAGACGGGCGCTCGGGCGTCCACGGGAGGGGTTCACTTTATGGCGGCGCAATTCGGCAGGAGGCTGCGCAAGGGTGCGGCAACCACCGCCGTGGCCGCGCTCGCGGTCGCGGCCCTGTCCGCCTCGCAGGGACCGGGCGCGACGGCCGACGACCAGGGCGGCAGACCGGCCACCACCGGCGCCGAGACCTCGCCCGACGCGGCCGCCGGCACCGGCGGCGCGACCGGCAACTCGCCGTACTACACGGACCTGCCGCCCCTGAACAGCCCGAGCCCCTCGCCGACCATCGGCACGCCCGCCTCCCGGGGCGACACCGCGACCGAGGCCGGCATCCCCGCGACCGTCCTCGACGCCTACAAGAAGGCCGCGTCCGAACTGCGGTCGGCCAAGCCCGGCTGCAACCTGCCCTGGGAACTCCTCGCCGCCATCGGCAAGGTCGAGTCGGGCCAGGCCCGCGGCGGCCAGGTCGCCGCGAACGGCGACACGACCTCCGCGATCCTCGGCCCGCAGCTCGACGGCAACGGCTTCGCGCTCATCAAGGACACCGACAACGGCGCGTACGACGGCAACAGCACGTACGACCAGGCCGTCGGCCCCATGCAGTTCATCCCCTCCACCTGGGCGTGGGCGGGCCGCGACGGCAACGGTGACGGCAAGAAGAACCCCAACAACATCTACGACGCCGCGCTCGCGGCGGGCCACTACCTGTGCCGCTTCGGCTGGGACCTGTCCACCCAGGCCGATCTCAACAGCGCGATCCTCAGCTACAACCACTCGCAGGACTACCTGAACACGGTCCTGTCGTGGCTGGAGTACTACCGCAAGGGCACCCACGAGATCCCGGACGGCACCGGCACACTGCCCAGCGACCGCAGCGACGACAACGACAGCGCGACCGTCACGCCGTCGCCGTCGCCAACGCCGCCGGCCTCGGTCAAGCCCAGCCCCAAGCCGCAGAAGCCCGAAACCGGCACCCCGAACCCGAAGCCGCCCACGACGAGCCCGCCGAGCACCACGCCTCCGTCCACGCCCGCCACCCCCACCGACACGGTGGACCACCTGGAGGACGCGGGCACCGCGAAGCTCACCGCGCAGGCGGGCGACGCGTTCACGGAGAGGGTGAGCACCCGGGCCGAGACCAAGGCCGGCGCGGCCGTCGCCAAGGTCCGCATCCGGTTCACGATCGTCGGTGCCACGGACACCACCTTCACCGGCGGCGAGAGCGTCGCGACGGTCGTCACCAACAGCACCGGCGTGGCCGTCGCGCCCGCGCTGCAGGCGGGCGAGAAGACGGGAACCTTTACCGTCCGCGCGACCGTCGTGGGCCGTTCCATCAGCGGCCTCGACTACACGGCCACCGTCGCCGAGCGCGCCGCCGACACCCTCGCCCGCACCAGCGACACCGCGCTGACCTGCGTGCCGGGCGGCGAGTTCGCCGAGCAGGTCGAGGTGAAGGCGACGTACGACGGCAAGGTCGCCGACAAGGTGGCCGCCACCGCCACGCTGATCAAGTCGGTGCTCGACCCGACCGCGAACGACAAGGGCCCCTACTTCAAGGACGCGGGCGGCAAGACCGTACGCACCCTGACCGGCCTGGAGACGGACGCGAACGGCCTACTGAAGCTGCCGAAGCTGTACGCGGACGACACCACCGGCACGTTCATGCTCCGCATCACCACCGCGGGCGGCGCGGCGCTGAACGTCACGCTGACCGTGGCGGCGGCGGAGACCTCGTCCCCGAGCCCGTCGGCCAGCCCTTCCACATAGCGGTACTTCGTCACAGCGGTACTTCGTAACGGCGGCGCCCTCCCGAAAGGGGGGCGCCGCCGTTGTGTGTGCAACGTGTTCTCATCTCACCCGCCCGTTGCTACGGTGCCGGACCTGACGATGTATCAGTTCCAGCTCGCCCGGAGGCAGGCATGCGTGCCCTGATCGCCGCCGCGACCGGTCTCGCCGTCGCGCTCGCCCTGGTCCTGACCATCACCGCCGTGGGCGCACCGTCGGGCGACACGTCCCCGAAGCCGCTGCTGACGACGGTGCCCGCACACCCGTAACGACTCGCGAGGGAGACCGAGATGCGCCGAAAGTCCAGTCTCGTCCTGCTCGCCCTCGCCGTGCTCTTCGCGGCGCTGTCCCCGCTGGTGCGCTGGTACGCCTTCCCGCGCCTGGCCAAGATCCCGGCGAACCAGTACCAGGACATGGTCCTGGAGGCGAAGGACGCCACCCTCCTCGACTACGGCACGATGAAGGCGAAGAAGGTCCCCAAGGTCACCATCGTGCAGACCCTCAAGGGCAACGTGGAGGCCTCCGAGAAGATCGAGAAGACGGCAGGAAAGGACGTCGTCGTCTGGGACGGCCTGTCCTACGTCCAGGGCCCCGACGGCAAGATGGTCTCCAGGATCCCCGAGCGCTACATCTTCGACGCCCACACCCAGGAACCCGTCCACGCCACCGGCGAGATGGTCGACGGCGACCCGGTCAGGCGCGAGGGCATCGAGTTCAAGTGGCCGTTCCTGACGGAGAAACGGGACTACGAGTACTTCGACGCGCAGGCCCGCATCACGGCCCCGATCCACTACAAGGGCACCCAGGACTTCCGGGGCGTCGAGGTCTACTACTTCGAGCAGACCATCCCCTGGACCAAGGTGCCCTTCCCCAAGGCCATGCCCGTCGCGGGCATCACGCCCGAGTCGGTCGCCGAGACCGGCACCACCCGCTGGTACACCACGGTCCGCAAGTTCTGGGTCGAACCGCTGACCGGCGCCCCCGTCTACGGCGAGGAGATCCACAAGGAGGAACTGCGCGGCGGCACCCTGCTCGGCGACCGCGAGAAGGTGACGGCGTTCGCCGGCCACGTGAAGATGCGCGAGGACTACATCGCGTACACCGTCGACCTGGTCAAGTCCAACCGCATGCTGGTCCTGCTGATGACCTCGTACCTGCCCTGGGGCTTCCTGGCCCTGGGCGTCCTGCTCCTGTCCCTGTCCTTGTATCTGGAGGCCCGCGCCCGCCGCCCGGCCGACCCCGCTCCGACGGACGCCACGGAACCGGAACCGGTCACCGCCTGAGCCGCGCGTTGGTGTACCGCGTCGGCTCCGCGCCGGCCGGATCCTCGGGCCACGGGTGCTTCGGATACCGACCGCGCAGCTCCGCCCGTACGCCCTTGTAGCCGTCCTTCCAGAAGGAGGCGAGGTCGGCGGTGACGGCGGCGGGCCGCCCGGCGGGGGGAGAGGAGATGGACGAGGAGGGGCACCCCGGCCACGGCGGGCGACTCCTGCAGACCGAACATTTCCTGCAACTTCACGGCGAGAACCGGCTGTTCGGGATTGCCGTAGTCGACCTTGATCCTGGACCCACTGGGTACGGTGATCCGCTCGGGCGCCAGCTCGTCGAGCCGCCCGGCGTCCCCGGAGGCCCACGGAAGCAGCCGGGTGAGCCCCTGTCCGGCCTCGATCCGCCCGAGGTCGGCACGCCGCCGCGCCCGCCCCAGCTCGGGTTCCAGCCACTCGTCCACGCGCGCGTGCAGAGCGTCGTCCGAGACATCGGGCCACGGCTCCCCGAGATGCAGACGCAGAAAGGCGAGCCGCTGCCGCAGTACGAGGGCGTCGGCCGACCACCGCAGCAACCCGAGCCCGTCTTGCCGCAACCCTTCGAGGAGCGCTTCCCGCACGAGCCCGGCGTCGGCGTTCTTGAGCGGGCGCACCGCCACCTCGACGGCCCCCAGCCGCTCGACCCGCCGCGCGACGACGTCCCCGTCGGCCCAGTGGACCTCGTCCCGGGTCTGGGCCAGCGTGCCTGCCGCCAGCCGGGCAACGCCCTCGTCCACAGCTGCCCCGAGCCGCACGCGCGCGTGCCCCTTGCCGAGGGGCCGGTCGGCGACGGCCACGGCGATCCAGGGAGCGCCCCGCAGGCCGCTGCCCTCACCGCTCTCGGCGCGGGTTCCGGAGACCATCAGGTAGGAACCGCCGTCGGCCTTGGCGACCCGCTCGGGGAAGGCGAGAGCGGCGACGAGCCCGACCAGACCGTCCTCACCGGCGGGTGCCGGCCGACCCTCCACACCTGCGGGCGGCGGGGAGATCTCGGTGGCGACGCCCCGCAGCCGCCGAACCTCCGTACGCCACCGCGCCCCATAGGCGTCACTTCCACGCCGCGCGGCCCGCAAGGCAGCCGCCAGGTCGTCCCCGTACTCCCGAGGCGGCTCCTCGCTCAGCAACGCGACCACCTCGGCGGCCCGCTCCCCGCCCACCACCGCCGCGGAGTCCAGCAGCGCCCTCCCCAGCCGGGGATGCAGCCCCAGCCGCGTCAGACGCACACCCCGCTCCGTGGCCCGTCCGGCGGAGTCGACCGCCCCGACGGCCGCCAGTACCGACCGCGCCGCCGCCATCGCCCCGCCCGGCGGCGGATCCAGCAACGCCAGCCCAGTAGCCCCAGGATCGCCCCAGCACGCCGTCTGCAGGGCGAACGCCGTCAGGTCGGCCACTTTGATCTCGGGGGCCGGGAAACGCGGCAGACGCGCGTCCTCGGCCTCCGTCCAGCACCGGTACACCGCACCCGGTGCCTCACGCCCGGCCCGTCCCGCCCGCTGCCGTCCCGCCGCCAGCGAGGCCCGTACCGTCGCCAGCGCGCTCAGCCCGCGCGCGTGGTCGACCCGCGGCTCCCGGGCCAGCCCCGAGTCGACGACTACCCGCACTCCGGGAACCGTCAGCGAGGACTCGGCCACCGAGGTCGCCAGCACCACCCGGCGCCGCCCCGCGGGAGCCAGCACCGCGTCCTGCACGGCCGCGGGTGCCCGGCCGTGCACCTGGAGCACGTCCACGCCACCGGGATCGCCCAGCTGCCCGGCGACGCGGGCGATCTCGCCCACGCCCGGCAGGAAACACAGCACGTCGCCCGCCCGCTCGGCCAGCGCCCGCCGCACCACCGAGGCCACGTGCGCCAGCAGCGCGGGATCGACCCGCATGCCGTGCGGTGGCCGTACGGGACGCACCGGCGGCGCCCACACCACCTCCACCGGATACGAGACCCCCGTCGCCTCGACGACCGGCGCCCCGCCCAGCAGCCGCGCCCACCCCTCGGCGTCGGTCGTCGCGGAGGCGGCCACCAGCCGCAGCTCCGGCCGCAGCGTCTCGCGTACGTCCCACAGGAAGGCCGCCACCGTGTCCGCGTCCAGATGCCGCTCGTGGCACTCGTCGAGCACCACCACGTCGACCCCGGACAGCTCCTGGTCGCGCTGCAACCGCTGCAACAGCACACCGGTCGTGACGACCTCCACGCGCGCGTGGCGCCCGACGACCCGCTCGCCGCGCACCGTGTAGCCGACGCTCCCGCCGACCTTCTCGCCGAGCAGCCACGCCATCCGCTGGGCCGCCGCCCGTGCCGCGATCCGCCGCGGCTCGGCCACGACCACCCGCCGCGCGGCCCCCTCGCCCAGCAGACCGGCCAGGGCCAGCGGCACCAGGGTCGTCTTGCCGGTACCGGGCGGCGCGACGAGCACGGCGGTGCCGTGGCCCTCCAGCGCGTCGTTCAGACCGGGCAGGGCAGCGCGTACGGGAAGGGCGTCCAGAGCGTCGTAACGGATCACGCCCCCAGTGTCGTACGCCCGCGGGAAGGCCCCCCGCGCGCGTGCGTTCCTATTTCTCGGGCCCGTTCGCATTCTCGGGCCCGTTCGCAGTTGTTCAGTTCCGTTCGCACACGAAGATCGCCGTACCCGGGATCAGGTTCCCGCGCAGTGGGGACCAGCCGCCCCACTCGGTGGTGTTCCAGGCCGGCCACTCCGGCTCGACCAGGTCCACCAGGCGGAAGCCCCCGGCGACCACGTCGCGCACCCGGTCGCCGATCGTCCGGTGGTGCTCGACGTACACCGCGTGACCGTCGTCGTCCTGCTCGACGTACGGCGTGCGGTCGAAGTACGAGGCGGCGACGGACAGCCCTTCGGGGCCCGGCTCGTCCGGGAACGCCCAGCGGATCGGGTGCGTCACCGAGAACACGAAGCGGCCGCCGGGGCGCAGCACCCGGCGCACCTCCTTCAGGACCAGCACCGGGTCGGCGACGAAGGGCAGCGCGCCGTACGCCGAGCAGGCCACGTCGAAGGAGCCGTCCGCGAAGGGCAGCGCGCCGGCGTCGGCGCACACCACAGGGAACGACGCGCCGATGCGCAGCGCGTGCTGGAGCTGGCGGTGGGAGAGGTCCAGGGCGACCGGGCGGGCGCCCTGCGCGGCCAGCCAGCGCGCGCACTGGGCCGCGCCGGCGCCGATCTCCAGGACGTCCTTGCCCTTCAGCTCCTCCGGCGGGCCGAGCAGCTCGGCCTCCACCTCGTCCAGGCCCTCGGGGCACCACACGAAGCGGTCGTCGCCCAGGAACGTGCCGTGCTCGATCTGGTACTCGTCCGCGTTGCGGTCCCACCAGCCCCGGTTGGCCCGGGAACTCTCGGTGACACCGGCCGTGCGCCGGGTGGCTTCCGGCTCGGACGCTTCGGGCTCTTGGATGATCGGCTCCCTCGTATTAGCCTGCGGCCACTTCCGTCCGGCCTGTCGCGACGGGCGTCACGCAGGGGACCTCATCGGGCCCGCGTGGCCTCGTGAGACAGGTTTTGTGCCGGGTATGCGGCGATCCGCCCCGGGTGTGCGGCTTCGCGCATTGACCCTGTCCGGCTGCCCCCGTATGCTACAAGTTGCGCTGCGGGCCTGCGCTCCTCAGACGTAGCAGGCTGCGCTCGCATCTGTTGTATGTCCCCTCGGTTGTCGAGGCGCCATCACCAGTTTTTGGTGGGGCGCTTCCTTGGCTGTCCGGCTTCTTCAGAGCGAAACGGGCTCCCGGCGTAAGCAGTACCTACGACTCACTGTCCGTACCGGAGCCCTTTCCCACATGACGAGCAGCACCGAGACCACCTCTACCACTCCGCAGGTAGCGGTCAACGACATCGGTAACGAGGAAGCTTTCCTCGCCGCGATCGACGAGACGATCAAGTACTTCAACGACGGCGACATCGTCGACGGCGTCATCGTGAAGGTCGACCGGGACGAGGTCCTGCTCGACATCGGTTACAAGACCGAAGGTGTCATCCCGAGCCGCGAGCTCTCGATCAAGCACGACGTCGACCCCAACGAGGTCGTCGCCGTCGGTGACGAGATCGAAGCCCTTGTTCTCCAGAAGGAGGACAAGGAAGGCCGCCTGATCCTCTCGAAGAAGCGCGCCCAGTACGAGCGCGCCTGGGGCACCATCGAGAAGATCAAGGAAGAGGACGGCATCGTCACCGGTACCGTCATCGAGGTCGTCAAGGGTGGTCTCATCCTCGACATCGGCCTCCGTGGCTTCCTGCCGGCTTCCCTCGTCGAGATGCGCCGTGTCCGCGACCTCCAGCCCTACGTGGGCAAGGAGCTCGAGGCCAAGATCATCGAGCTGGACAAGAACCGCAACAACGTGGTCCTGTCCCGCCGTGCCTGGCTGGAGCAGACTCAGTCCGAGGTCCGCCAGACGTTCCTCACCACCCTGCAGAAGGGTCAGGTCCGTTCCGGCGTCGTCTCCTCGATCGTCAACTTCGGTGCCTTCGTGGACCTGGGTGGCGTTGACGGTCTGGTGCACGTCTCGGAGCTCTCCTGGAAGCACATCGACCACCCGTCCGAGGTTGTCGAGGTCGGCCAGGAAGTCACCGTCGAGGTCCTCGACGTCGACATGGACCGCGAGCGCGTCTCCCTGTCGCTGAAGGCGACCCAGGAAGACCCGTGGCAGCAGTTCGCCCGTACGCACCAGATCGGCCAGGTCGTGCCCGGCAAGGTCACGAAGCTGGTTCCGTTCGGTGCGTTCGTCCGCGTGGACGAGGGTATCGAGGGTCTGGTCCACATCTCCGAGCTGGCCGAGCGCCACGTGGAGATCCCGGAGCAGGTCGTCCAGGTCAACGACGAGATCTTCGTCAAGGTCATCGACATCGACCTCGAGCGCCGTCGCATCAGCCTCTCGCTGAAGCAGGCCAACGAGTCCTTCGGTGCCGACCCGGCCTCGGTCGAGTTCGACCCGACGCTGTACGGCATGGCCGCGTCGTACGACGACCAGGGCAACTACATCTACCCCGAGGGCTTCGACCCCGAGACCAACGACTGGCTCGAGGGCTACGAGACCCAGCGCGAGGCCTGGGAGCACCAGTACGCCGAGGCGCAGCAGCGCTTCGAGCAGCACCAGGCTCAGGTCATCAAGTCCCGCGAGGCCGACGCTGCCGCCGAGGCCGAGGGTGGCGAGACCGCCGCTCCGGCTCCGTCCGGTGGTGGCGGTGGCGGTGGCGGTTCGTACTCCTCCGAGGGCCCGGACAACTCCGGCGCGCTGGCCTCGGACGAGGCGCTTGCCGCTCTGCGTGAGAAGCTGGCCGGCGGCCAGAGCTGATCTTGAGCAGTAGCTCTTGAGCAGTAGCTCTTGAGCAGTAGCTCTTGAGCAGTAGCTCTTGAACTGAGGGCCCGTATCCCGGTGGGGTACGGGCCCTCGGCGTGTCCGGCGCCGTCGCCGTTGCAGAAACATGCGGAATACACGAATAAACATGCGTGATACACGGATAACTGATGGGCCGTAACCGGCCATTGGGAGGCTTCCCCGGTCATTCATGATCGGAGAGGGAGCCGAACGCATGGCACAGACTCACAGCGGACCCGGCACCAGTCGGCGTTCGTTCCTGCGGAACGTCGGTCTCACCGGTGGGGCCGGCGCCATGTTCGCCACCATGGGAGCCCTCGGCCTCGCTCCCACCGCACAGGCCGCCCGGCGCGCACAGCCCTTCCGCGCCCCGAACGCGAGCGACTTCACCCTCACCGGGCGCGGCGCCGCCAAGGTGGTCGTCATCGGCGGCGGCATCGCCGGACTGACGACCGCGTACGAACTCGGCAAGGCCGGCTACGACTGCACGGTCCTCGAAGCCAGGGACCGCACCGGCGGCCGCAACTTCACCGTGCGCGGCGGCGACACCACGACCGACCTCTATGGCAACCGGCAGACCGCCCGCTTCAGCGACGGCCAGTACATGAACGCGGGCCCCGCCCGCATCCCGCAGTGGATGGTCACCCTCGACTACTGTCGCGAACTCGGCGTCCCCATCGAGGTGTTCACCAACGTCAACGCGGACGCGTACCTCTACAACGAATCGGCCGGGATGACGAGGCCCGAGCGGTACCGCACCGCCAAGGCCGATGTCTACGGCTATGTCTCCGAGTTGCTCGCCAAGGCCACGAACAAGGGCGCCCTGGACGGGGAACTGACGGCCGATGACAAGGAGCGCCTCGTCGACTTCCTGGAGGACTGGGGCGAACTCGGCGACAAGCTGACCTACAAGGGCGGGGAGCGGCGCGGGTACACGACCGTCCCGGCCGCCGCAGGCACCCCGGGAGTGCTCCTCGGGGACGTCCCCAGCGCCTCCGAGGTCTTCGCCAGCGGCGTCGGACGCTACTTCTCCTTCGAGTTCGGCTTCGACCAGGCCATGCTGATGTTCCAGCCCGTCGGCGGCATGGACCAGATACCCAAGGCGCTCACGCGTGCGGTCGGCGCCCACCGGGTACGTACAGGGGCGGTGGTCTCGAAGGTCACCGACACCGGAAGCGGTGTCTCCGTCGCCTACACCCAGGGCGGTCGTACGAAGGTCGTTCAGGCCGACTACTGCGTCGCCGCCCTGCCGCCCAACATCCTCGCCAAGGTGCCGCACAACCTCGGCTCCGGAGTGCAGTCCGCCCTGGAGGCCATCACCCCGTCGTCCGCGGCCAAGATCGGCCTCGAATACACGTCCCGCTGGTGGGAGCTGGACCACCGCATCTACGGCGGCATCACCGAGACCGACCAGGACGTCACCCACATCTGGCATCCGTCGCACGGCTTCCACGACGAACGCGGCCTCCTCATCGGCTACTACAACTACGACGACGACGCCGACTCGTACGCCAAGCTCAGCCCCAAGGGGCGCGAGGAACGGGCGGTGGCCGCCGGCGTGAAGATCTACGGCGAGAAGTACCGCACCCGACTCGCCTCCTCCTTCTCCCACCACTGGCGCCAGACACCCCACCTCGAAGCCGCCTGGCACGACACGCCCGGCGGCCCGGACGACATCCGCTACAAGCCGCTCAACGAGCCCACCGGACGCGTCTACTTCGCCGGCGACTGGCTCAGCTACACCGACGCCTGGCAGCACGGGGCGTTCACCTCCGCACAGAAGGCGGTGACGGCCCTGCACGCGCGCGTGCTGTCGTCGTAAAGCCGGTGACACCGTGCAGCAGAGGACGAAAAGGACGGTGCATGAAAAGGCTGTAAGAGGTGCCTGATCAGGAGCGTGGGCGGGAATGCCCACGCCCTGCACCGCGTTGTGCAGTACGAACACGAGGAGGAGCGGTCACAGTGCTTGATCCGCAGGGTTTGTACGCATGGGAGCCGAAGGGCCTCGCCGTGGTGGACATGGCGCTCGCCCAGGAGTCGGCCGGCCTTGTCATGCTCTACCACTTCGACGGATACATCGACGCGGGCGAGACCGGCGACCAGATCGCCGACCGGATCCTCGACTCGCTGCCCCACCAGGTCGTCGCCCGCTTCGACCACGACCGGTTGGTGGACTACCGTGCCCGCCGCCCGTTGCTGACGTTCAAGCGCGACCGCTGGGTCGAGTACGAGGAGCCCACCATCGAGGTGCGCCTCGTCCAGGACGCCACCGGAGCGCCCTTCCTGCTGCTGTCCGGCCCCGAGCCGGACGTGGAGTGGGAGCGCTTCGCCGCGGCCGTCCAGCAGATCGTGGAGCGCCTCGGCGTCCGCCTGTCGGTGAACTTCCACGGCATCCCCATGGGCGTCCCGCACACCCGCCCGGTGGGCCTCACCCCGCACGGCAATCGCAACGACCTCGTCCCGGGCCACCGCAGCCCCTTCGACGAGGCCCAGGTGCCCGGCAGCGCGGAGGCGCTGGTCGAGTACCGCCTCATGGAGGCCGGACACGACGTCCTGGGCGTCGCGGCGCACGTCCCGCACTACATCGCCCGCTCCTCGTACCCGGACGCGGCGCTGACCGTCCTGGAGGCCATCACGGCGGCGACCGGGCTGGTCCTGCCGGGCATCGCGCACGCGCTGCGCACAGACGCGCACCGTACGCAGACCGAGATCGACCGCCAGATCCAGGAGGGCGACGAGGACCTCGTCGCCCTCGTGCAGGGCCTTGAGCACCAGTTCGACGCCGCCGCGGGCGCCGAGACCCGCGGCAACATGCTCGCCGAGCCGGTCGAGATCCCGTCGGCGGACGAGATCGGCCTCGAGTTCGAGCGGTTCCTGGCGGAGCGGGAGGGCGACGGCTAGAGCTGTCCCGGCTCCCGCCGGGTGCGGTGTCGGTGGCAGGCCCTAAGCTTCGGCTCATGCTGAAGGTGGGCCTGACCGGCGGCATCGGTGCCGGTAAGAGTGAGGTGTCGCGGCTGCTGGTCGCGTGCGGTGCCGTGCTGGTCGACGCGGACCGGATCGCGCGCGAGGTCGTCGCGCCGGGGACGCCCGGGCTCGCCGCGGTCGTCGAGGCCTTCGGCGAGGACGTGCTCACCGCGGACGGCGCCCTGGACCGGCCCAAGCTGGGCTCCATCGTCTTCGCCGACCCCGAGAAACTCGCCGTCCTGAACTCGATCGTGCACCCCCTGGTGGGCGCCCGCTCCCACGAGCTCGAGTCCGCCGCCGCCGAGGACGCCGTCGTCGTCCATGACGTCCCGCTCCTCGCGGAGAACGGCCTCGCCCCGTTGTACGACGTCGTGATCGTCGTCGACGCGAGCCCCGAGACCCAGCTCGACCGCCTCATCAGGCTGCGCGGGATGACCGAGGTGGACGCACGCGCGCGTATGGCCGCCCAGGCGACCCGCGAGAAGCGCCTGGAGATCGCGGACGTCGTCATCGACAACGACGTGCCGCTGCCGGAGCTGGAGCGCCGAGTGAAGGACGTATGGGCCGATCTCCTGCGCAGAGCCCACGCGCGCGGGACGGCGCCTCAGCCGCCTCAGGAATAGCCGTCCCTGTTCGGGCGTTGAACCCTGCGAGTGAGGGAAGGACTTTGCCGTGCCCGAGACCAGCGGATCGACCGGACGTACACCGGAGACGCATGTCATCGACTTCCGTGCCGCGGAGCAACTGCTCGCCGCACGGGACCCGCGGGGCGCGGTGAAGCTGCTCGACGCCGTGATCGCCGTACACCCGGAGAACACCGCCGCCCGGCTGCTGCGCGCCCGTGCCTTCTTCGCGGCCGCGCAACTGCGGCCCGCCGAGCTGGAGTTCACCATCGTCCTGGAGCGTGAACCGGACAACGCGTTCGCGCACTTCGCGCTCGCCCGGACCTACGAGCGCCAGGCCCGGCCCGACCAGGCCAGGCGCCACTTCCGCCTGGCGGCCGCGCTGGACCCGAACCCGCGGTACCTGCGGGCGGCGCGCTTCGAGTCGTGAGCGCCGGATCGCCGGACGGCCGCTAACGGCGGCGGCCTTCCGGGGGCCGGTACGGCGGGATGTCGGGGCCCGGCTGGTAGTGCGGGCCCTGCCGGATGTGCCTGAGGATCATCGCCATGTCGACGGTGATCACCAGCCACAGCAGCCCGCAGGCGATCGCCCACCCGGGCCGTCCCGCGAGTGCGAAGGCGACGGTCCCGAAGACCGCCCAGACCAGCCCCCACACGGTCAGCCAGAAGCGCACCCGCAGAGCACTGCGCGCTGTCGTCGGTTCACTGCCCGTACGCATCGGAATCACTACTCCTCCGGGGAAAGTACCCTTCGTGGCGGATGTTCACCCAGCGGTCCGAACAGAGGGGGCAGGCGTGCTTCCGGACGCCGATGAACTGGCCGAGGTGCTGCTGGACCTCGGCGTACCGCACGATGACATCAACGAACTCGTACGGATGGGCCGACGGGTCATGGACGACCCGGAGCTGCTGAGGCTGCTGGAGGCGTCGGTCGAGGAGCTGGTCCGCGGAATGGGGGAGGCGGGCGGCGCGGTCGACCTGCTCGAACTCGACTGGGCGTCGGGCGCCCTGCAGCGGTGTTACCCCGTGTTCGTGTTCGTGGCGGCGTTGCCGCACACTCGCGCGTACCACCGAGAGCGCGGTGTCCCGGCTGATGTCTCCCGGCGCACCCTCGCCGACCTGGGGCGGAACATGGCCGTGCACCGCAGGCGTCACGGCAGGACGGGGGTGCAGTCCCCGCGCTGGCTCACCCACCACTTCCGGGGCGAGCTGTACCAGCTGGGCAGGCTGCAGTTCGAGCGGACGCGGCACGGGCAGCGGACGGGAAAGGGGCTCGCGGCGGCCGGGCTGGACCTGGCCCCCGGTACGCCCTGTCTGGACCTTCACATTCCCGACTTCCTCGGCTCGCTGTCACCGGCCGCCTGCGACCGCTCCTTGGCGTTGGCCGGCGAGTTCTTCGCCCGGTACTTCCCCGAGGAGAAGCACCGGGCCGCGCTCTGTCACTCCTGGCTGCTGGACCCGCAGCTCAAGCGGTATCTGCCCGCGGACTCCAACATCATCCGGTTCCAGGAGCGGTTCCGGGTGGCCCGCGAGGACACGGAACCGGCCGACACCGAGCCGATCCAGTTCGTGTTCGGTGACCCGGACCTGGACGTGGAGGCGCTCCCGCGGCGCACCTCGGTGGAGCGGGCGGTCGGGGATCATCTGCGGGCCGGGGGCCACTGGTACATCGGGCACGGCTGGTTTCCGCTGTAACTCGAACGGGTGAACCCATGTCGGGTGGGAACGGGCGTGCGGATGCGGGCCGTTGGACGGGCATGGAGCTGAAAATGCGAACGGGACATCAGGGAACGGGACCGGGGCCCATCACCCCGGACGGTTGTGCGGTCGAGCTCTACTCGCGGCTGCCTGCGGGGGACGCACCGGACGTCGTCAGCGCCGCCGTGCCGGCGGGTGCGCGCATTCTGGAACTGGGCAGCGGTGTGGGCCGCATGACTCATCCGCTGCTGGAGCGGGGATTCACCGTCACGGCGGTCGACGAGTCCGCGGAGATGCTGGAGCGCGTCCGCGGGGCGCGCACCATACGCAGCACCATCGAGGACCTCGACCTCGGCGAGCGATTCGACGTCGTGATGCTCGCGTCGTTCCTCGTGCACACCGGCGATCCCGAGGAGCGGCAGGCGCTGCTGCGCACCTGCGTGCGGCATGTCGCGAAGGACGGCTGCGTACTCATGCAGCGCGAGGGCGAGGACTACCACAGCAACGTGCCGCGCGAGCGAGTGGATCCGAGTGGCTTCACCATCCGCATCGTGTCCTCGGAACCGGTCGGGGACGGCGTCAACTCGGTGCACGCAGAGTACGAGTTCCCGGACGCGACATGGACCCAGACGTTCCTGGCCCGGCCACTGACGAAGGAGCAGTTCGAAGAGGCGCTGGCGGAGGCCGGTCTGGAGGTGGACAGCTATCTGACGGAGGACGGGGTCTGGGTGCGCGCCGTTCCCGCGACGTAGGCGCAGGGGGCAACTCGCCCGGCGGCGATGAGTTTTGGGGCGGGGGCCGGTCTACCTCTGTGAAAACACCACGGACCGCTTCACACAGGAGACCCTGATGTCCGACCCCACCGTCCCCGTCACCGCTGCCGCCTCCGCCTCCGCCGCAGCGGCCCGCCCCGTCGTCGCCGAGTCCGCGACCGCCCGTGGTCGCCGCGCCCGGATCGCCCTGCGCGGCCTCCAGGTGTTCCTCGCCCTCTTCTACGTGATCGCGAGCGCGCTCCCCAAGCTGATCGCGCACCCCACGGCCGCCGAGGCCTTCGACGACATGGGGTGGGGCAGCGCGGGGATGTACACCATCGGCGTCCTCGAACTGGCCGGAGGGATCGCGCTGTTGATCCCGGTCCTGCAGTCGGTGGCGGCGATGGCCCTGAGCGGGCTGATGGTGGGGGCGTTCGTCGTCACGCTCACGTACTTCAACGGGGAGAACGCGGCGACACCGCTCATCCTCATCGTGCCGCTCGCCCTCATCGCCTGGGCCCGGCGTGGCCACAACGAGCAGCTGCTGGCGCTGGTGCGGCGCCGGGCGTAAGGGAGTGCGTCGTGCCGCGCCGGTGACGGTGGTGGTGTCCGGGTCGGTTCTTCGCCCCGGGCGCCACCGCCGTCACCGGCCTGTCCGCGGTCAGTGCCCCTCCGGCGAGCCTCCCGGCATCCCGCGCAGGCGTTCCAGTTCGCGGCGGTCGCGCTTGGTCGGGCGGCCCGTGCCGCGGTCGCGGATGCCGGCGGGGGCGACGGCCTCGCGGGGCGGGGGCGGGGGGCTGTTGTCGACGTAGCACTGGGCGGCCACGGGGGCGCCGACGCGCTTGCGGATCAGCCGCTTGACGACGACGATCCGCTCCCAGCCCTCCTGGCGTACGCGCACCTCGTCGCCGACGCGCAGGGAGTGCGCGGGCTTCACACGCTCGCCGTTCACCCGCACGTGCCCGCCCCGGCAGGCGGTGGCACCCATGGAACGCGTCTTGACCAGGCGGACCGACCAGATCCAGCTGTCGATGCGCACGGTCTCGCCGCTCTGCGGACCGGCCGCCTCGGCGGCGGCCACAGCGGCGGCGATCTTGGGGTCCGTGTCGTTGGAGTCGGTGTGCTGGGGGCCCGGGTCCTTGGGGTCCGTGTCCTGGGCGTGCGCGTCCATCGGGACGGACCCCGCGGGACCCTCGGTCCCGCCTGTCCCGCCCCTCCCGCCCGTCCTGATGTCGTCCGTGTGCTCGGCAGCCATGCCCTTGACTTTAGTGCCCCGTGCCGGGCGGGCCGGGTGGGTTTTCCGGCGGACCCGCGCCGAGGCGCACAGCCCGGGGCGGATGCCGGGCGCGGCGCTTCCGTACCGTGGAGGAATGGACACCAGCCCTCGTGCCGGTCTGGCCGCCCTCGATGCGCGGATCGCGGGCTGTCGGGCCTGTCCGCGCCTGGTCGACTGGCGGGAGGAGGTCGCCCGCACCAAGCGCGCCGCCTTCGCCGACTGGACGTACTGGGGCCGGCCAGTGCCCGGTTTCGGCCCGCCGGACGCCCGGCTGCTGATCATCGGCCTCGCCCCGGCCGCGCACGGCGGCAACCGCACCGGCCGGATGTTCACCGGCGACCGCTCCGGAGACGTCCTGTACGAGGCGCTGTACGACCTGGGGCTCGCCTCGCAGCCCACCTCGGTCTCGGCCGACGACGGCCTGGAACTGTACGGCGTCCGCGTCACCTCGCCGGTGCACTGCGCCCCGCCCGCCAACAAGCCCACCCCTGAGGAGCGGGACACCTGCCGGCCCTGGCTCGTCCAGGAGCTGAACCTGCTGCGGCCGACGCTGCGGGTCGTGGTCGTCCTCGGCGCCTTCGGCTGGCAGGCCGCGCTGCCCGCGTTCACGGAGGCGGGGTGGCACGTGCCCCGACCGCGCCCGCCCTTCGCCCACGGCACGCACGTGCCGCTCGACGGTCTGGAACTCTTCGGCTGCTTCCACGTCAGCCAGCGCAACACCTTCACCGGCCGGCTCACCCCCGTGATGCTGCGGGACGTGCTGCGCACGGCGGCGACGTCGGCGGGGCTGCCGATACGTTCGCAGGACGGCTAGGGTCGTCCGATGGTCCTCCACCCTGAGACAGAACCGTACGACCGCGGCATGCTCGATGTTGGTGACGGCAACCGCGTCTACTGGGAGACCTGCGGGAACCCGCGGGGCAAGCCCGCGCTGGTGCTGCACGGCGGGCCGGGGTCCGGCTGCACGCCGTACTTCCGGCGGCTGTTCGATCCGGCCGCGTACCGGATCGTCCTGCTCGACCAGCGCGGCTGCGGGCGATCGACGCCGCACGCGAGTGCGTACGACACCGACATGAGCGTCAATACGACCGCTCACCTCATCGCGGACCTGGAGCTGCTGCGGCGGCACCTCGGGATCGAGCGGTGGCTGGTGTGGGGCGTGTCGTTCGGGTCGGTGCTGGGGCTGCGGTACGCGCAGACACATCCGGGAGCCGTGTCGGAGCTGGTGCTGACAGGGGTCGCGACCGGCTCGAATGCCGAAGTCGCCCTGCTGTCCCGGGGACTTGGCAAGATCTTCCCGGAGGCGTTCGAGAAGTTCCTGGCCGAACTGCCGGAGGGCGAGCGGTCCGGCAACCCTGCCGCCGCGTACAACCGGCTGATCGAGTCGCCCGATCCCGAGGTGCGGGCGAGGGCGGCGCGCGCCTGGACGGACTGGGAGACGGCGACGATTCCCGCGCCGCCGCGGTCGGTCGAGCGCTTCGAGGACCCGGTGTTCCGCATGGGCTTCGCCCGCACCGTCACGCACTACTTCGGCAACGACCACTTCCTGGGCGAGGGCAACGACGAGGGTGTCGTCCTGCGGGACGCGGCCCTCCTGAAGGACATCCCCGGCACCCTGGTACAGGGCGGCCTCGACTTCGGCAACCTCCTCGGCATCGTCTGGCGGCTGCATCACGCCTGGCAGGGCAGCGAGTTGGTGGTCGTGAACGACGTGGGCCACAACGCGGGTGCGCCGGGCGTGGCGGAGGCCCTGGTGGCGGCGACGGACAGATACGCGGCCCGCTAGCGGAGTTCGGCGGTGTCCCCGAACAACTGCCGTACCGTCGAACGGTAGTTGGTCTGCACGTGGGTGAGGGCGTGCGCCCGCGCCCGCTCCGGATCGCCGGAGGCGATCGCCTCGTACAACTCGCGGTGCTCGACGAGGAGTTGGGGCCACTCCTCGTTCCTCCGGGTCATCCAGCGCAGGCGGCCGGCGACCGGTTCGAGGGCCTCTATCAGCAGGCTGTTGCCCGCCATCGCCACGATGCGGTCGTGGAGACGGCTGTTGATCTCGGTGATGGCCTCGGCGTCCCCCGCCTCGGTCGCGACGGCCGCACGGTCCAGGAGCTCCTCGACCTCGGCCAGGTCCGCTGGTGTCGCCTTCGCGGCGGCGAGTCCGGCGGCGTAGACCTCCAGCGCCTCGCGCAGTTCGAACAGCTCCTTGACGTCGTTCGGGGTCAGCCGCCGTACGACCGTGCGGCGTGGTGTCTCGAAGTGGACGAATCCCTCGGCGACCAGTGCGCGGATCGCCTCCCGGACCGGCACCCGGGAGACCCCGAAGCGGTCGGCGAGCTCCCGCTCGACCAGTCGGTCGCCCGGGAGGAGGCGGCCCGCGATGATCTCCTGTCGCAGGGCGGCCAGGACGCGCTCGCGGACGGCGCCCAGGGGTTCGATCTTCGTCGTGGAGCTCATGGAGCCATCTTCGCCGACTCCGGGTGTGTTTTACGGAGCGTTAACGAAGGCGACATCGGTCGGAACGGTTGACGGAGGGACTATGTCGGCTGTTTGGTATACCAAACGGCTGCAGTCCTCCTCCGTCCCCCTGGCTCCTGGAGGCCCCGTGTCCCTCGCCGACCGTGCCGAAGCCACCGGCACAACAGCGTTCGTCCCCGACCCCCGGCTCACCAACGAAGATCTCGCGCCCGCGGGCAAGCGCAACTGGAAGGTCTTCGACCTCTTCGCCATGTGGATGTCCGACGTCCACAACCTCGGCAACTACACGTTCGCGGCCGGCCTGCTCTTCCTCGGCATGAACGTCTGGCAGATCTTCACGTCCCTGCTCGTCGGCTTCGTGATCATCTACATCGGGATGAACATGATGGGCCGCATCGGGCAGCGCACCGGCGTCCCCTTCCCGGTCGTCAGCCGCATCGCCTTCGGCGTCTGGGGCGCCAACATCCCCGCCCTGATCAGGGCCGTCATCGCCATCATGTGGTACGGCATCCAGACCTACCTCGCCTCCGTCGCCGTCAACGTGATGCTGCTGGCGGCCTGGCCCGGCCTGGAGTCCTGGACGCACAACTCCTTCCTCGGACTCGACGCGCTCGGCTGGGTGTCGTTCGTGGCGCTGTGGCTGATCCAGGCGGCGATCATCAGCCAGGGCATGGAGTCCGTGCGGAAGTTCCAGGACTTCTGCGGACCGGCCATCTGGATCGTGATGATCGCGCTGGCCGTGTGGATCCTCGCCAAGGCCGGCTGGACCATCTCGCTCACCACCACCCCGAACCCGGTCTCGGTCGGCGAACAGTGGCGGCAGTGGTTCGGCGCGGTCGGTCTGGTCCTCGCCACCTACGGCACGCTGATGCTCAACTTCTGCGACTTCTCCCGCTTCGCGCCCGACTACAAGACGGTCCGCCGCGGAAACTTCTGGGGCCTGCCGGTCAACTCCACGGCCTTCGTGATCCTGTCGGTCGTCGTCACGGCGGGCGCCTACGAGGCGTTCGGCAAGCAGATCACCGAGCCCGCCTACCTCGTCGCCGAGATCGGCAACACCTGGGTGCTGGTACTGGGCGCGCTGGCGTTCGCCATCGCCACCATGGGCGTCAACATCGTCGCCAACTTCGTCTCACCGGCGTACGACCTCGCCAACGTCTGGCCGCAGAAGATCACCTTCAAGGTCGGCGGCATGATCAGCACGGTCGTGGCGCTGCTGGTGACCCCGTGGAACCTCTTCTCCAACCCCACGGTCGTCAACTACTTCCTCGGCGGACTGGGCGCCTTCCTCGGCCCGCTGTTCGGCGTGATCATGGTCGACTACTACTGGGTCAAGCGCGGCCGCATCGACGTGGACGAGCTGTTCAACGCCCAGCCCGGTTCCCGCTACCGCTACCGCAAGGGCGTCAACCCCAAGGCCCTGTGGGCGTTCCTGCCGTCGGCGGCGGTCGCGGCGGTGCTCGCCCTGGTCAAGACGTTCAGCGAAGTCGCGCCGTACTCCTGGTTCATCGGCACGGCGCTGGCCGCCGGACTGTACGTGGTGCTGTGCCGCGCCGAGCGCGCCGCCGACGCCGGGGCCGTCCCCGAGAAGCCCGTGGAGGTCTGAGGAACGTGCGAATCGTCGTCACCAACTGCAACACCACGCAGGAGATGACCGAGGAGATCGTACGAGGTGCCCGGGCCGCGGCAGGCCCGGGCACCACCGTGACCGGACTGACCCCGGCCTGGGGACCCGAGTCCGCGGAGGGCTGGCTCGACAGCTACCTCTCGGCCGCGGCGGTCATCGATCTGCTGCGCACGTACGACGGTCCGCCGTACGACGCCGTGGTCATGGCGGGCTTCGGCGAGCACGGGCGTGAGGGCGTGCGCGAGCTCGTGGACGTGCCGGTCGTCGACATCACCGAGGCCGCCGCCCATCTGGCCTGCCTGCTGGGACGCCGGTACGGGGTCGTCACCACCCTGGAACGGTCGTGCGGCCAGATCGAGGACAGCCTGGAGCTGGCGGGCGTGGGCCGCAACTGCGCCGCCGTCGTCGGGACGGGGCTCAGCGTCCTCGACCTCGGGGACGGGGACCGAGAGCGCACGGAAGAGGCGTTTCTCGCGGCCGCCGAGCAGGCGGGCCGGGCCGGCGCGGAGGTCCTGGTACTGGGCTGTGCCGGGATGACGGGCCTGGAGCGGGTGGTGGGGGAGAAGCTCGGGCTTCCGGTGGTCGACGGGGTCGCGGCGGCGGTGAAGCTGGCGGAGTCGCTGGTGGCCCTGGGACTGACGACGAGCCGGGCGGGGAGCTATGCGAAGCCGGTGCCGAAGAGGCGGGTGTGGGGGAGAGGGATGACGGCCTGACATCGGCGCCGCCGCGATGCCGGACCCAGGGCCGGCCCACCGCGGCCGCAGCGCCGCGCCCAAGGCGCCGCCCACCGCGGTGTTCACGGCCGCCACTCGTACCGCACATCCGGCTCGCGCTCCTCATTTCCGCTGCCGTCGGTGTACTCGACGGCGACGAAGCCGTGCCGCTCGTAGAACCGGTGGGCGGGCTTGTTGACCTGGAAGGTCCACAGGCTCAGCCCTTCCGGGCTGCGCTCCTTGGCGAGGGCGACGAAGCGGTCGCCGATGCCGCGTCCGCGCCAGTCGGGGGCGAGGTAGAGCTGGGACAGCAGGTTGCCGTTGAGCACCATCACCCCCACCGTGCCACCCCCGTCCGCGGCCTCGGCCATCCACGTCTCGCGCAGCGGCACCACGACTTCCCGGAAGTAGGCGCGCACGTCGTCGCCGGAGCGGGGGCTGACGACGGTCGGCAGAGCGGCGGCGAAGGAACGCAACCAGACGTCGGCCACCGCGGCCGCGTCCGGGGCGGTGGCGCGACGCAGGGTGACAACGGCTTCGGGACGGCTCACGGGCGTACGGCCTCCTGCTCGCGGCCTTCCGGGACGACGGCCGTCGCCGTGATCTCCACCAACTGCCCGGTGTACCCGAGGCAGGCCACTCCGAGGAGGGTCGACGCATGCGGACCGACGCTCAGCCCGGACGCCTCGACGACCTCCCAGACGGCGGAGAGCACCGCGGGTTCACCGCTCACCACGTACACATCGGTCGCCAGGACGTGCTCCAAGTCGCTCCCGACAGCCCGCAGTTGCTCACGGAGGTTCGCGATCACCTGCTCGGCCTGCCGCACCGGGTCTCCCGCACCGACCAACTCGCCGTCGGCATCGAGAGGTACCGACCCGGCGAGAAAGGCGAGCCTCGTGCCGGCCTCGACAACGGAGGCGTGGGAGTAGGTGGGCGGTGGGAAGAGTGCGGGGGAGGTGACGCGCTGGATCATGACTCTCCTGGGTCGGTCGCCGGCAACTTGCCGATCATCCGGGCCTACGGCCGCGCCCGCATCCCAATTTCCCGGCGTCAGGCCCCTACGACTCTCCGCCCACGGCCGCACCTCATTGCTCCGCTCGGCCGCCTCGACCCGCTCCAGCCGGTACGGCCGAACCTGCGGCGCGCCCCGGACCCGGGGATCGAGACTGAGCCGGTCCGGCGCCCCGAGCAGCCGGCGCACCGAGCCGCCGGTCCACCCCCGCAGACGCAGCCCGGCCAACGAGACGTACCGCCGCCCGTCCTCTTCGTGCATCCCGCAATCCACTGCCGTTACCTCCCCCGTGCCGCCCGACAGCCCGTCACCCACGGCTGTCCGTGACGCTCCGTGATGACAACTCCCATTGAAGCGGACCCCACTGACAATCACCCCGGGCGGACGACCGGCGCAGTGGAGGAGGGGCGGCGGCGGGACTTCAGGCCGTCAGAACGATCAGCCGCCGGTCGGGGGTGTTCTCAACTGCGGGAGCCTTCAGGGCCATCAGGTCCCTCAGGACCCCTCTGACCTGCGGGGGGGGGGTGCCTCAATTCCGGAGACCGGGGCGGCCGTGGTGCCGGCAGGTCGATCAGGTCGCTGACGCCTGCCACTTCCTGGAGGGTCCGCGCCAGGGAGACCAGGGTCTGCCGGACTGCCGTGATCTCGGCGCGCAGGGCCTGCGCGTGCTCCCACTGGCGTTCGTGCGCGACGGGATCGCGGCCGGGCGGGCGCTGGGACTCGTAGGCCGTCAGGCGGGGGTGCCAGGAGGCGAGGAGCGGCCGCAGGACGCGGTTGAGGACGGTGACCGCGAGGACGCCGAAGCTCACGTGGCCGGGGGCCAGCGGAGGGGCGACGTCGGGGCCGTAGCGGCGGAGGATCTCGCGGGTGGTGGTGAAGAAGGTGTAGAGGGAGGAGAGCGCCTCGCGCAGGAAACCCTCGTCCGGATCGAGCTCCTCGACCGACACGCGCGTGACGAGTTCCAGGTACAACTCCCAGGCCGCACTGCGTTCCGCGTCGGCCGGCTCCCACGTACCGGATATCTCGCCGACGAAGGGAATCGTCAGCTTGGCCGTGACCTGCGCCGGGCCGCCCGGGCTCCGCCGCCTGCGCTGCCTGTGTCTCATGATCGCCTCCCCGGTACCCACAGTAGGGTAAGTCGCCGTGTGGGACGTCTTCCTCAGCTACAGCCGCGGTGATGCGGAGCAGGTCCGTCCGCTCGCGCGGGCGCTGCGCGACGGCGGGCTCCGGGTGTTCACCGACGAGACCGGAGTCGCCTCCTTCGCCGGGATCAGTGACACCATCCGGCGCGAACTCGCCCGGTCCAAGGCCCTCCTGGCGTACTACTCCACCGGCTACCCCGAGCGCGAGGCCTGCCGGTGGGAGCTGACGACCGCCTATCTCGCGGGACTTGAGGAGGGCGACCCGCGGCGCCGCGTCATGGTCGTCAACCCGGAACGGGGGACGGACCACATCCACCCGGTGGAACTGCGCGACGCCCGACACGCCCCGAACGACGACCTCGCCGCCCTCGTCACCGCCGTACGCGCGCACGTGGCGCGGCTCGACGGCCCGATGACCGCCGGGGAGCGCACCGTACGGCGTCGGCCGCCGGGCGCACCGCAGCCGCGCCCCGGGTTCCTCGGCCGCCTCTTTGAGCTCTGGCAGGTGCACTCCGCGCTGCACGCCCATGCCGCGCCTCTCGTCACCGGCCGCGCCGCCGCGCACGCCGTCCAGATCCGCGGCATGGCGGGCATCGGCAAGACCGCACTCGCCCAGGAGTACGCCCTCCGCTTCGAGGCCGCGTACCCGGGCGGCGTCTTCTGGCTGGACGGGGAGGCGTACGACGACTCGGTGTCCTCGCATGTCTCGCGCGCCCTCGGCACGGACGACCTCTTCGGCCACTTCGACGCCGCCGGCGAACCGTTCCTCTGGATCGTCGACGGCGTCCCCGCGCGCGGCCGCCGCACCGCACGCGAGCTCGCGGACATGGCCGCACCCCACCCCTTGGGCCACACCCTCTTCACGCTCCGCAGTCGTGCCTACGACGGACTCGGCACCCCGGTCGACCTGGGTCCCCTCGACGCGCTCCACGCGCGCGTGCTCGTCGGCGGCGAGGACACGCCGGCCGACGGGACGCAGGGCCGCGCGCCCGCCCTCGTCGAAGCGGTCGACGGACATCCGCTCGCCCTGGCCCTCCTTGGCCGCGCGGTCCGTGCGGGGCACCCGCCCCACACCCTCTACGACCGCCTGCACGCCCGGGGCGCCTCCCTGCTCGACGCGCTCGCCGACGAGGACGTGACGGGCTCCCTGATCCGCGACGTGGACACCGTGAACGCCGCCGACGTACTGCGCTGCGCGGCCGCCCTGCACCCGCTGCCGCTCACCGTCGAGGACGCGGAACGCGTGCTGGCCGCCGCCGACCGGGTACCGAGAGCCGTCGCCCACCGACAGGCCGAGAACGGAGTCGCCGAACTCCGCGTCCGCAGCCTGCTCGCACCCCTCGCCGACGGAGGCTGGCAGCTCCACCCGGTCACCCTGCACGCCTGGCACCACCACGACCCGGCCCCCGCCCGCACCGAAGTCCTGCGCCACACCGCCCTGCGCACCCTGTGCGGCGGCCGTCGCGACCCGGTTACGCTGGCCTTCCCCGGCAGCCGGAGGGAGGCACCCGTGGCAGCACCCAGCGAGTCCGAACGCATGGCCGCCTTCGACATCCAGGTCGAACTGGTCACCCGGATCGGGGTCCAGGAACTGGCACCGGGCACGGGCAGCCTGCGCGAGGCGTTGACCTCCCTGAAGTCGCTGATCGACTTCACGCGCGCGACGCTGCACACGTACAACATCCACCTCGAACAGGGTTCCCAAGCCGGCGCGCCGACGGTCCAGAGCCTCGCCTACACCCTGATCAACGACGTCATCCGGCCCTTCACCACCCCCTGGCACCCCCGCCTCGCCGCGTACGAGGCCCGCTGCCCGGCCGACGTGGCCCTGCTCGACCACGAGACCGCCTGGCCCGAAGCCGAGGCGATGCGCGCCGAACTGGCCGCGCTGCGGGAGCCGTTGCGGCGGATCGCGGAAGAGCTGGGCGGCATCTCCGGGGCCGACTTCGGGGTGGCGGCGACGGGCTGAGGGCCGCCCGCAAGTGCGTGGAGCCACGGCTCCCGACTCCGTACGCTGCGACCATGCCCTCCCTGCCCGACTCCTCCCTCCCGGACTCCGCCTTCCTCGACACCACCGCCGACCGCCTCGCCGCCCTCCCCACCGTCCGGGCGGTCGCCCTCGGCGGCTCCCGCGCCCAGGGCACCCACAAGCCCGACAGCGACTGGGACCTGGCCGTCTACTACCGCGGGCCCTTCGCCCCCGACGACCTGCGCGCCCTCGGCTGGCAGGGCGAGGTCTCCGAGGTCGGCGGCTGGGGTGGCGGGGTCTTCAACGGGGGTGCGTGGCTGACGATCGACGGGCGGCGCGTGGACGTGCACTACCGCGATCTCGACGTGGTGGAGCACGAGGTGGCGGAGGCGGAGCAGGGGCGGTTCCGGGTCGAGCCCCTGCTGTTCCATCTGGCGGGGATTCCGAGCTACTTGGTCGTCGCCGAACTGGCGATCAACCGCGTGCTGCGCGGCGAACTCCCGCGGCCGGCCGGCTACCCGGAGAAGCTGCGCACCTCCGCGGCCCAGCGCTGGCACGGGACCGCCCTCGCCACCCTCGCGTACGCCGGGGCCAACCACGCCCCGGCAGGCCGGCTCGCGGAGGTCGCCGGCGCCATCGCCACGGCCGCCATGCAGGCCGGGCACGGGGTGCTCGCGGGGCGGGGGGAGTGGGTGACGAACGAGAAGCGGTTGCTGGAGCGGGCCGGGCTGCGGGGCGTCGACGAGATCCTCGGGCGCTTGCGTCCGGAGCCGGACGTGTTGGCCGGGGCGGTCGCCGATGCGGAGAGGCTCTTCACCTCGTCCTAGATGTGGCAGCGGGCTGGCCGGGCCCCGGCCCACCCCCGTTGCGTTCATAAAGAACACGCTTCTCCGGCCGATCGTCACATCCCCGAAATACGGTCGTCCCGTTCTCTCCAAGAACGCGATCTAACGTGGACACCACAGTCCACAGCCACTGCCCGGCCACCGTCGCCCGAAGGCACACCCCCGCCTCGCACAGACGACAGGAGCCCCGTGTCACGCCCCGCCGCCCTGACCCTTCCGCCCTGGCTTGCCCACGCCCTGCGCGCCCAGCGCGGGCCCGTGCCCTGGAACGCGGTCCTGCGGGGGGCGCTGTCGGCCGGGCCGTTGCTCCTTGTGGCCGTCCTGGTCGACCGTACGCACCTCGGTGTCGTCGCCGCCATCGCCGCCATGCTCGCCGGGATCAATGACCGGCCCGGCAGCCGGCGGGCCTCCGTCAGGCGGCTCGGGGCGCCCGCGCTCGCGGGGGCGGGCGGGCTGCTCGTGGGGACGTACGCCGGGGAGCATGTGGGGGCGGTGACGCTGACCCTGCTGCTCACGCTGGTCGGGCTGGTCGCCGGGGGTGTCAGTGCCGTCGGGCCGGTCGCCTCCGGGGCCGGCACGCAGTTGCTGGTGGCCTCCGCGATCGGGGCCGGGATGCCGTTGCCCGAGCCGGGCTGGCAGCGCGCTCTGGCCTTCGTCGTGGGGGCCGGGTGGCTGCTAGGGCTCCGGCTGGTCCTGCCGACGCCCGGCGCCTTCGCCGGGGACTTCCGCTTCGACGGGGAGCGCGCTGCCGTCGCCGCCGTCTACGACGCCGTGGCGGAGCTGCTCGACGCCGCGGGCAGCCCGGAGTCCACCTCCCGGCGCGCCGCGCTCACCGCCGCGCTCGATCACGCCCAGGACGCCCTCGCCGGGCCCCGGCTGCGGCGCTACGCCAGCTCCGCGGCCGAGCGGCGGCTGCACGCCCAGTACGCCGCCGCGCTGCCCCTCGCCGAGGCCGCCACCGCGCTCGCCTGGACCGGGGAGGCCCTCGCCGGGCGGGCGTCCGAGGGGCCGCGGCGCCTCGCCGAGGCCGTGCGCGCCGGCACCCACACCGGGCCGCTGCCCGCGCCCTCCCGTTCGGCGGCCGGCCTGCGCGCGCTCGACGACGCCCTCCTGCACGCCGCCGAGGCCTTCGACCGGGGCAAGGGGAGCGACCTGCACACGCGTCGGCGTGGGGTCCGGGATGTGCTGCGCACCGCATTCGGGGCCGGCGGACGGGAGTACGGCCTGCGGGTCGCCCTCTGCTTCGGGGCCAGCGTCGGCGTGGCGCAGGCACTGCACCACGCCCGCTGGTACGGGGATCACCCGCACTGGTACTGGCTGCCCGCCACCGCCGTCTTCCTCGTCAAGCCCGACCTCGGGCCGCTCGCCTCGCGCGTGCTGAACCGGGCGGCCGGCACCGTTCTGGGCGCTCTCCTCTTCGCCGGGTTCGCCGCGGTGCTGCCCCGGCCGGAGGGGCTCATCGCGCTGGTCGCCCTCAGCGGTGCCCTGATACCCGTCGCCACCCGGCACTTCGCCGCGCAGACCGCCGTCGTCACCCTGCTCGTCCTGTCGCTCGTGATGGTGGGCGGCGAGCCGCAGGCGTCCGCCGGGCGGATCGGCGAGACGCTGCTGGCCTGCGCGATCGTACTGATCGTGGGGCATCTGCCGATGCCGGGGCAGCGCGGCGGGGGCGTCCGTACCCGGCTCGTCGCGGCGAGCGATGCCGCGCACGCCTACCTCGCGCACGTGCTGCGGGAATCCGACGCGCACGTCCTGAGGGTCGGTGTCGGCGGCGACTCGGACGCCCGCGCCGTCCGCTGGACCCTGCGCCGCGAGGCCTACCGCACCCTCGCCGAGGCCCGTACCGCCATCGCCCTCGCCGCGGCCGAACTGCCCGCGCTCGCCCGGCACTCGGAAGGCACGGACGAGGTCGTCGCCCTCCTCGAACGGCTCGTCGACACGACCACCGCGTGCGCCGTCCATCTCGACGACTCCGGGCGGCTCACGCGCCGGCACACCGAGCGGCTCAACGAACTGCTCGACGAGCTCGCCAAGGAACGCGAGCGCGTGGGGCTACGGCTGCCCGAGCTGCCCCTCGCCGTGTAGCCCGCCGAGCTGCCCGGCGCCGTCCAGCACCGTGTGCACCAACGCCGTCCCCGGCTCCGTCCGCCCGCCCGGTCCCGGTGTGTGCCTGACCTCCCCCGGGCGCAGTTCGTCCCCGCAGTGCGAGCACGTCACCCGCGCCTGGGCCGCGTGCCCGCACGTCTCGTGGACCAGCACCAACGGCGGCCCCGCCACCGCCCGGTGCCGGTCGCCCCACGTCAGCAGCGTCAGTACGGTGCCGTACAACTCCCGGCCCGCATCCGTCAGTTCGTACGCGTACCGCACCGGACGCTCCTGGTACGCCACCCGCTCCACGACCCCTTCGGCGACCAGGTGGTCAAGCCGGTCCGCCAGCACGTTGGTCGCGATGCCCAGGTCGGCGCGCAGATCCTCGTAGCGGTTCAGGCCGAGGAAGAGGTCGCGCAGGATGACGACGGTCCACTGGTCCGCGACGACGGCGGCGGCCCGGGCGACCGAGCAGTGCATCCGTGCGAAACGTTCACCTTTCATGCCGCCACGGTAGTCCCTTGCAAACCGCAAGTGACCCGCCTAGCCTCTCCGGGGAGAGTCACTTGCACATAACAAGTCGCTTCGAGTGGGTGCCTTCATGTACCACGCCATCGTCCGCCGCAAGGTCCGCAAGCTCTGGCGCACTGTCGGCAGCGGGGAGGGCGGCTGGCGGAAGGCCGTCGCCCTGGCCGCTCCCGACGTGCACTTCCGCTTCGTCGGCGACACCCCGATGGGCGCCGATCTGCGGGGCCGGGAGGGCTTCGCCGACTGGTTCGAACGGTTCGAGCGGACGTTTCCCGGACTACGGCTGACCCTTCAGGACGTCGTCGTCCAGGGCCCGCCCTGGAACACGAGCGTGGTGACCCGACTGACCGTCCGGGGCACCCTCGCGGACGGCGGCGCGTACGAGAACGAGGCCGTGCAGTGGGTACGGCTGCGCTGGGGCCGCATGGTCGAGGACACGGTCCTGGAGGACACCCTGCGGCTCGACCAGGCCTGCCGGCGACAGGAAGCGGCTCGCGCCGCGTAGCCCCCGGACCTATCCCACCCGCACCCGCACCCACACCGGCGCGTGATCCGACCCCGGCTCCCCGCGCCGCTCCGCCGGATCCGACCCCACCGACGGCAGTCGCGGCGTGCCGGTGCCCGGCAGGCCCGTCCCCGCCTCCGTCACCCGGTGGACCAGGCGGTGGCTGACCAGGACGTGGTCGATGAGCTCGCGGCGCCCGGAGTTGATGCGGGAGTAGCGCTGCTCGGCGGGGATGAGGGGGGCCACGTTCCACAGGCGGGTCGCATCTCCCCGGTCGGCCGCCTCGAAGCCGGGGGTGCCGATCTCGGAGCCGGGCGGGCCGAGCAGGATCTGAGTGGTGGCCGCCCGCACCTCGTCGTTGAGGTCCCCGAGGACGGCCACGTCCCGCTCGCGACCCTCACCGGACAGCAACTCGTCGGCCAGCGCGCGCAGCGTCGCCGCCTCGGCCGCCCGCCGGTACAGGGCGTATGCGCCGTACCGCGCCCGCTCGCCCTCGTCACGCGGCTGGAACCGGCCGCCGGGATACGACAGCAGCTTCGACTTGAGATGGGCGACCGCCACCCGCAGTGGCCCGTCGCCGGTCGCCGCCTCCACCGCCAGGAAGCCCCGCCCCGCCTCCGTCACCGACACGCCCTCGTCGTCCGCCTGCACCTGCCGCAGCTTGGCCGGGAACGCGCTCGTGTCGGACAGCACCTCGAAGGGCGTACGACCGATGAAGCCGACCCGGATGCCCCGGCTGTCCGGGCGCCGGGAGAGCGCGAGATGCCACTCGCCGTCCAGCATCCCCGCCAGGTCCCGCAGCGCCTCGGGTTCGCCGACCTCCTGCAGGCCCAGCAGCGCCGGGTCCAGCTCCGTGATCACGGTGGCGAGCGCGGCGAGCTTCGTCTCGTACGCGGCCTTGTCCTTGGGACCGAACGGCCCGCCGGGACGGTAGAGGTTCTCTAAGTTCCAGGTGCCGAGGAGCATGCGGGGCCCCTTCCAGAAGCCGTCGGGCGGCGGGCGGTGCTGAGGTCAGGGTGCCCTCCCGGCGGGCCCCGGGACAGAGCGGCGACGGGATGCGCGGTTCGGCTCACGCGGGGCGGCCACGGCGTCGTACGTTGGCGTGATGAGTGACTCTCCCGCCGATCTCCTCATCACCGGCTGCACCGTCCTCGTACACGACGAGCAGGAGCGGATCGGGTTCGAGGAGGACGCCGCGATCGTCGTACGGGACGGGGTCGTCGAGTCCGTGACGAGCGCCGCCGCGGCCGCGGACCGGCCCGCCGCCGAACGCCTCGACGCCCGTGGCCAGGTCGCCCTGCCCGGGCTGGTCAACTGTCACACCCACGCCCCGATGGTCGCGTTGCGCGGCCTCGCCGAGGACCTGCCCACCGAGGAGTGGTTCAACGACGTCGTCTGGCCGGTGGAGTCCAACCTCACCGAGCGGGACGTCGAGTTGGGGGCGCGGCTCGCCTGCGCCGAGATGATCCGCGGCGGCGTCACCTGCTTCGCGGACCACTACTTCAGCATGGACGCGGTCGCGGCCGTCGTCACCGAGTGCGGGATGCGGGCGCATCTCGGCGAGGCGTACTTCTCCTCCCAGGGCCCGCAAGGGCGGGAGAAGTCCCTGGAGTTCGCGCTCCGGCACCGTGGCGGCGCCGCCGGCCGCATCACCACCGCCCTCGCCCCGCACGCCCCCTACACCGTGGACGACGCCGACCTCTCCGCCACCGCCGACCTCGCCCGCGAGCACGGCCTCCCCGTGCACATCCACGCCTCCGAGAACCGCGACCAGACCGACACCAGCCTCGCCCGGCACGGCGTCACCCCGATCGAGATCCTCAAGCGCACCGGCATCCTCGACACGGACGTCCTGCTCGCGCACGGCAGCGGCATCATCGAGCGCGACCTGCCCGTCCTCGAAGCCGCCAGGGGCCGTACGGCCGTCGCCACCGCACCCCGCGGATACCTCAAGTTCGCCTGGCCCACCACCACACCGGTGCGCGCCCTGCACGACATCGGCATCCCCGTCGGACTCGCCACCGACGGCGCCGCCTCCAACAACTCCCTCGACGTGTGGGAGTCGATGGCCCTCACCGCCCTGATCCAGAAGTCCACGACCGGGGACCCGCGCTGGCTGACGTCCCGCCAGGCCCTGCACCACGCCACGCTGCAGAGCGCCCGGGCGGTCGGCCTCGGCGAGACCGTCGGCAGCATCGCGCCCGGGCGGCGGGCCGACATCGTCCTCGTCGACCTCACCGGCCCGCACACCCAGCCCGTCCACGACCTCGCCGCCACCCTCGTGCACAGCGCCCGTGCCTCCGACGTCCGTACGACGATCGTCGACGGCCGGATCCTCATGCGGGACCGCGAGCTGCTGACGATCGACGTCCCCTCCGTGGTCGCGGAGCTGGGGGAGCGGCTGCCCGCACTGGTCGACCGGAGTCACGGCAAGCGGATCCAGGACTACGACACCTGAGCGGGCCCGGAAGACCGGAAGACCGGAAGACCTGAAGAAAAGTCTCCGGGCGGCGATGAGTTCCGCGTTTTTGGCCGGTCACCCCTCGGAACGGACCGCTGCCCAGGAGGAGCCATGTCGCTTCCGGAGATCGTCTCGCGTGCCGAGTGGCGCGCGGCGCGTGCGGAGTTACTGCTGAAGGAGAAGGCCCTCACACGCGCGCGGGACGCGCTGAACGCCGAGCGGCGCGGGCTGCCGATGGTCGAGGTCGACACGGAGTACGTCTTCGAGGGCGGCGACGGCAAGGCCACGCTGCTCGACCTCTTCGAGGGACGCCACCAACTCGTCGTCCACCACTTCATGTTCGCGCCCGAGTGGGACGCCGGCTGCCACGGCTGCTCGGCCTTCCTGGACCAGATCGGGCACCTCGCGCACCTGAAGGCACGCGGTACGACCTTCGCCGCCGTGTCGAGAGCGCCGTACCCGAAGATCCTGCCCTTCAAGGCGCGGATGGGCTGGACGGTGCCCTGGTACTCGTCGTACGCGAGCGACTTCAACCACGACTTCGAGGTGACCCTGGAACACGAGGGGCAGCTCGTCGAGCGGCCGGGCGTCAGCTGCTTCCTGCGGGACCGGGAGAGCGTCTTCCACACCTACTCGACGTACGAACGCGGTCTCGACGGGCTCGGTTCGACCGCCACCCTGCTGGATCTCACCGCGCTGGGACGGCAGGAGGAGTGGGAGGAACCCGAGGGACGCGCGTCGACTCTCGGGGCACCGGCGGGCAGTGAGCGCGTCCGGCATCACGATGAGTACGAGGACTGAAACGTTCCGTAGCGAAAGTGACCGTTCGGTAACCAAGTCCTCACGCTGCGCGCTGAATACGTGTCAGCTACGTCTCAGTCCCGCAACTGAGCGAGGCGATCGGCCTCCGGAGAGCGTTAACTCCTAACAAGTACGACGCTTTCTGGAGGTGCAGGGTGGTGAACGGGCGAACAGTGCTCGAACGCTTTCCCGCAGGTGGGCCGCGAGGCTCGTGGCCGGCGGAGGAGTTCGCGCAAGCGCGGCGACTTGAAGGGATGCCCGCCGAGGTCGTCATGGATCTCGCGACGGACATGTTCCTGGTGATCGTGCGTAGCGGGGAGGCGGCGGTCGACGCCGCCGCGTGAGGTCAGCCCGCCTTCGGAGCGGGCACCTTCGCCGTGAACTGGTCCGCCTGGAGCGAGTACAGCTCCGCGTAGACCCCACCGGTCGCCAGCAGCGCGTCGGGCGTACCGGACTCCACGAGCCGGCCCTGGTCCAGGACGTGCACCAGGTCCGCGTGGCGTACGGACGCCAGCCGGTGGGTGATGAGGATGACCGTCTGGCCGGTGCCGGCCAGGGCCCGGATCTTCTCGAAGACCTCCAGCTCGGCCCGGGCGTCCAGGGCCGCCGTTGGCTCGTCCACGATCAGGATGCGACCGCGCCGGTACGCGGCCCGGGCGATCCCCAGCCGCTGCCACTGACCGCCCGACAGCTCGTGCCCGCCGCTGAAGTTGCGGGCCAGCAGCGTGTCCAGGCCGCGCGGCAGGTCCGCCAGCACGTCCTCGGCGCCGGCCTCCCCGACCGCGCCGGACACGCGCTCGTCGGTGAGCGGAACCGAGGAGCGGCCGACCGCCACGTTGACGCGGGCGGTGAACGGCCACCGCTTGAAGTCCTGGGCCACCATCGCGACGCGCTCCGCGAGCAGCTGCCGGTCCGCGCCCGCCGCGTCCACGTCGTCCCACAGGATCCGGCCCCGGTCGGGGGCGTACAGCCCGGCCAGCAGCTTGACCAGTGTGGTCTTGCCGGAGCCGTTCTCGCCGACCAGCGCGACGATCCTGCCGATCGGGACGGTGAGCGACACGTCGTCGAGGGCGGGACGGGCCGCGTCACCCGGATAGGTGAAGCTGACGTTCTCGAACCGGATCTCGCGCGGATCGTCCGGCAGGACGGCCCCGCCCACCGGAATCGCCCGCTCGGCCGCCTCCACGTAGAGCCGCTGCAGGTCGCCTACGAAGAGCGCCTCCTCGTGCAGGGCGTTCATCTCCACGACGAGGGTACCCAGGCTCTGCGAGCCCGTGCGGATGGCGATCACGGCCGTGCCCGCCACAGCCAGTGCCATCGCGCCCGCCAGCAGCAGCCCGCCCAGCGTCGCGTACGTCGCCGCCGTCGCCAGACCGGTCCAGGCCGCCGCGATCAGGCCCGTGCGGGCCGCGAGCCGGGCCAGCCGGGCCTGCTCCGCCTCCGCCGTCTCGGACATCTCGCGGAAATGGCGGAGCAGGAAGGGGCCCACTCCGTGCACGCGGATCTCGGGAGCCGCCTCGGGTTCGATCAGCAGGGCGCCGAGCAGCCGTCCCGCGCGCGCGTGCTGCACCCAGGTGTGGAAGGACTCGTAGCGGCGGCGCGCGTTCGTCAGCGCGCTCCAGGCGCTCGGGATGGTCATCGTCACCAGCAGCGGCAGCAGTGCCGGGTGCAGCACGGTCAGTACGCCCGCCGCCGCGACCAGCGAGATCATCGCGTTCACCACGCGCGTGGCGTACGAGATCATCCGCCGGGCGGAGGTGGCGCCGTACTGCGCGGTGTCCAGCAGCTTGTGGAAGGCGTGGTCCTCGATCGCGGACAGCTCCACGGTCGCCGCCCGCTCCAGATAGCGCTCGGTCGCCACCCGCTCCACCTTGGGCTCCAGGCGCCCGGTGGCGTAGATCGACGCGGCCCGCAGGAGCGCCCCGACCAGCATCACGGCGGCCATCACGACCAGCGCGGGCGCGGCGCCGCGCAGCCGGTCCTCCATGGCGCCGCCGCCGATCAGCCGGCCCAGCACGCTGTTGACCGCGAGCAGGCTCACCGCCTGGGCCAGGCCTCGGCCCACCTCGGCGGCCACCACGGTCCGGGCGGCGCGGCGGTCGGCCTGCCAGGCGAGCCGGAAGCTGGCCGTCAGCAGGGACGGGAGGCGGGTGAGCATGGCCCGGAAGTTCAGCTCCAGGAACGCGTCCGCGTGCGAGTTCCAGCCCATGTCGTAGCGCAACGGGCCACCGAAGAGCAGCTGCTCCGACTCGGAGACCTCCGGTTTGCCGGGGGTGTCCCTGTCGCCCTCGTCGCGCCTCGTTCCCACCGTCGGCCTCCCGCGCTCGTGGACGGAGGGCCACTATCGCGGGGCGGACATCTGTGGGGGCAGGGCGCAGGCCGAAGAGACGGGTGCGCGCGGGCGCACGACCGGTGGCCTACGCGCTGACGGGCCGGGACCAGGTCGGAGTGGTGCCGGTGAGCCGGCACAGGGCCAGGAAGAGCGGTATCGGCGGGGTGTACGGCAGCGTGCCGTCCGGCCTGTGGATCAGGTCCGGGACGGCCGGCGCGGCGGGGACCGTCGCTCCGGTGGCGTACCGCGCCGGGGCGGGCCACTCCAGGGCGTAGTCCGAGTCGGACGGAACGATCCACCACCAGTGCGTCTCGTCGGCGTAGACGCACCCCACCTGCGGCAACCGGGATCTCAGCAGCGGGCCGAAGCGGGCGGGCACCGCCACCGCGTCACAGCCCAGCGGGGCCGCCATGCCCTCGGGCAGGGGCAGCCGCAGCGGGTCTCCCGGCGTGCGGAGTCCGCGTCGGAGGCGGGCCAGCGAGTCCAGGGTCAGTACCCGGCCGCCGGGGCCGGCCCTCACATCCTCCCCCGATCCCGGCTCTGCTCGATCGGAGGGAGAGCCGGGGACTCCGTCCCGTGGTGACGTGCTTCGGTGTCGGGCAGCGCGCGGTGATGTGCCGTTTCTTCGGGCGCCGGGGGTGTGGCTTCTTCAGGCGTCGGGCGTGCCGTTTCTTCTGACGCCGGGTGTGCCGCCCGGTGGTGGGCCGCCGGCTCGTCCTCCTCGCCCGAACCGCCGGACGGCTCCGGCTTCGGGCGGGCTCCCCAGCCCAGGTCGTTGCGCGGGACGGCGGAGTCGTCGTGAGGGGTGTCGCTCTTGTGCGGGAGCTCCGCCCAGACCAGCAGGCCGGGGCCGTGCTCGTGGGCGCCCCAGCTGTGACACAGGGCGTCGACGAGGAGCAGTCCCCTCCCGTGCTCCTCCTCGGGCCGCTGCGGGGACGGGTGCGGCTCACCGGGCGCGCAGCCCTCGTCACGCACGGCTATGCGCACCAGGTCGTCGCCCTCGTGCAGCTCGCAGACGACGCGGCGGCTCGCGGTGTGCATGATGGCGTTGGTGACCAGCTCGGAGACCACCAGGGCCGCCGAGTCACAGGTGTCCTCGCCGACCGACCAGTGGGTCAGCCGGGCCCGTGCCAGCCGTCTGGCCTGCGCGGGAGAGCCCGGATGGGCGGCCAGCTCGAATCGGAACCGGCGCGCGGCGCCGGCCCTGTCAGGGCCCGCTTCGGCGGCGGCGCCGAGACCGGTGGGGCGGTCCGCAGCGGCGTCTGTTCCTAAGGGCGGGGACGGAATCACGCTTGCCACTATCGCCCCGCCGTGAACACTTGGCAAGTGTCACTCTGAAAAATGCAGAGTGCTGTGTGACGCTGTGAAGTGCCGTGGCACACTGCTCGCAACAGCACGTCGGGCGGCGCCAGTTGAGATCAGCGAAGATCCGTACAGATCTTCGAATGGGTCTTCGAATGGCGCCGTAAGGCTGTCAGCATGCTGTGTGGCCGGCCCGATCTGTGGAGGTGGAGGGTGAGCGAACCGCGGTCCGCGCCGACGGTCGGCCAGGTCGTCCTCGGTCGGCGCCTGCTGGACCTGCGGGAACGCGCAGGCCTCAAGCGTGAGGAGGCCGCCCGCATCCTCCGTGTCGCCCCGGCCACCGTCCGCCGTATGGAGATGGCCGAGGTCGGACTCAAGATCCCGTACCTCCAACTCCTCCTGAAGGCCTACGGCGTCACCGACCTGGAGGCCGAGGGCTTCGTCCAACTGGCCGAGGAGGCCAACCAGCCCGGGTGGTGGCAGCGCTTCCACGACGTCCTGCCCGGCTGGTTCTCGATGCACGTCAGCCTGGAGGGCGCGGCCGCCCTCATCCGCCAGTATGAGCCGCACTTCGTTCCGGGCCTGCTGCAGACCGAGGACTACGCCCGTGGTGTCCTGCGGTCCGGGGCCATCGGCCAGACCAGCCCCGACGACATCGAGCGCCATGTCGACCTGCGCATGCAACGCCAGGAACTGCTCACCCGTCAGGATGCCCCCCGACTGTGGGTCGTGATGGACGAGACCGTGCTGCGCCGCCCCGTCGGCGGCCCGAAGGTGATGCGTGCCCAGATCGACAGACTGCTCGACGCCACGAAGCTGCCCAACGTCACGCTGCAGGTCGCCCCGTTCGCCAACGGGCCGCACCCCGGCACGTACGGGCCCTTCGTGCTGTTCCGATTCGCCGTGCCGGAACTCCCGGACATGGTTTACAGCGAGTACCTGACCGGCGCGGTCTATCTGGACGCGCGCGCAGAGGTGGCGACCCATCTCGAGGTCATGGACCGCATGGCGGCGCAGGCCGCTACGGCACATCGCACGAAGGAGATCCTCCGGGATCTCCGCAAGGAGTTGTGAATGGATCGCATCAAGCCGCGCATACGGGTCTACAACGGCATGCCCGCGCGGGAGTTGGGCAGCGAGGGCTGGCACAAGCCGTGGAGCGGCGGCAACGGCGGTAACTGCCTGGAGGCGATGAAGCTCGCCGACGGCCGGATCGCCGTCCGCCAGTCCACCGACCCGGACGGTCCGGCGCTGATCTACACCCCGGACGAGATGACCGCGTTCATCGAAGGTGCGAAAGCGGGGGAGGCCGACTTCCTGTTGTCGTGACGTGATTGGCTGACGCGCACTCAACTTCCTTGTTAATGCACTGATTTGATGGACATTGATAAACATTGATGGGTACTGAATTAATGGTTGAGATCGACACCGGCAAACCCCACCCGGCCCGAATGTACGACTGGTACCTCGGCGGCAAGGACAACTACCCCGTCGACGAGGTCATGGGCCGGCAGATGCTCACCCTCGACCCGCGGGTCCCGGTCATGGCCCGGGTCAACCGGGCGTTCATGCACCGGTCCACGCGCTGGCTCGCCGAGCACGGCGTACGCCAGTTCCTGGACATCGGCACCGGCATTCCCACCGAGCCGAACCTCCACCAGGTCGCCCAGCGGGTCGCGCCCGACGCGCGGGTCGTCTACTGCGACAACGACCCGATCGTCCTCGCCCACGCGGGCGCCCTGCTGCGCGGCACGGACGAGGGGGTGACCGAGTACCTCCAGGCCGACGTGCGGGATCCGGACGCCATCATCGAAGGCGCCCGGAAGATCCTGGACTTCGGCCGGCCGGTGGCCCTCTCGCTCGTCGCGCTGCTGCACTTCGTCCCCGACGGGGACGGCGCGCTCGAACTGGTCGGCCGGCTGCTGTCCGAACTGCCCGCGGGCAGCTACCTGGTGGTCAGCCACGCGACCGCCGACTTCACGCCCGAGGAGTCGGCGGTGGCCACCGAGAAGCTCAAGGCCGCCGGCGTCACCCTGGCGCTGCGCTCCCGCGAGGAGTTCAGCCGCTTCTTCGACGGTCTGGAACTCGTCGAGCCGGGTGTCGAGGTGCCGCACCGGTGGCATCCCGAGCTGGGGGAGCCGGTCCCCGGGCAGGACGACGGGGTCATTCCCGGGTACGGGGCGGTGGGGCGGAAGCCCTGATCGCAGGGTCTTGCAGCAGCGTTGCAGGGCCTCGCCCTCAGAGCGAGGACCAGATCCGCCGGGGCGCGTCCACGAGACGGCTCACGACCACCACCGGCAGCGGCGGCTGCTCCGCCTTGCTGGGGCTGAGGTTCAGCCCGTAGTAGATCTGCTCGATCGACGGCGGTCCGACCGCGAGATTGCGCCGGACCGCCGAAGACGACGACTGTTCTCCGGTCTGCACGAGATACGCCGCGGCCATCGCGCCCGTACGGCCGACTCCCGCACCGCAGTGCACGAACACCGGCCCGGACGACTTGGCGACGATGTCCAAGAAGCGCCGCACCTGCTCGGGCTTCGGCGTCTGCCCGTCGCGAATGGGCAGGTGTACGACGTTCAGTCCGGCGTTTCCGGGTCCGGCGAGCTGGGACGCGCTCAGGTCCTCGGCGCGCAGGTCGACCACCGTGGTGATGCCCATGCCCGCGAGCGCCTGGTAACCGGCGGGAGAGGGCGCGGCGCCGCGCCACAGCCGTCCCTCGGCGTCGACCGGCTGGAAGTGGTGCACGCCCTGCACCGTACGGGTCCCGGCGGGCGCCGGGGTCTCCTCGCGTGCCATGTACGACAGCCCCAGGATGCCCAGGGCGCCCGTGGCCCACAGGGCGAGGTAGCCGATGGCCACGAAGAGGAGGATCCGCAGCGCACGCCGTGACAGCGGGCGAGGGCTCGGGCGGAGGGCAGGAGGGGGCAGGGTGGCGCTGAGGACAGCCATGGGCGACCGGGGGTATTGGGGACGGGGTTGTGCCTCGCATGCTAACCCGGGCAAGCTATGGCGGTCTTGTCCGTGTACGGGCTGCTATGTGATCGCGGATGGAGTCGAGAGGCGTCGATTCCCGTCATTTCGGGTGACGTCAGCGTCATTTTGTGACTGTCGTCACCTTCGGGGTCAGGCGCCCGTGAGTGTCGTCGCCGTCGGATTCAGTCGTCGTCGTCGTCCTTGTCCGCGTCGCCGATGCCGACGACCGTGAGATGGGCACGTTCGAGGGTCGCGTCCTCCAGGCAGCCGCGCAGCCGCCGCCGGTCGTGATCGGTGAGGGCGGGCCGGACGACTCCGGCGTACAGGCCGTCGCCCAGGTCGCCGAGGGCCGCGTGGTGCAGTGGTACGGATGTGGAGTCCCGGCAGCGCTCCCAGACCTGCTGTGCGGCGAGGGACCGCCGCTCGGCGGTCAGGTCCGGGCCCCGCATGTCGACCTGGACGACCACGGAAGTCGCCGCGCTGTCGTTCGCGCCGTCGTCCCGGGTCTGGGTGAGATCGGCGAGCTCCACCACGAGCGCGCCGACCAGGGCGACGCCGAGCACGCCGACGGCGGTCACGCCCGCGGTACGACCCCGGGAGGCGCCCGCGCCGGGCGGCGGCAGGTCGTCAAGGTCGTCGTGGGCGGCCGGGTCGGGTGCGGCGAGGACCGCCAGCCGTCCGGCGAGCCGCCGCTCGGCGGGCCGGGCGGTGGCCGACGCGATCCGCTGCACCAGCCAGGCGAGGCCCGACAGCAGTACACCGGCGACCATGAGGACCGGCACGAAGACGTACGTGCGTTCCGCGGGGTCCTCCAGCCAACGGAACCGTCCGCCGCCGCTGAGCTCCGGCTCGGGCTCGGCGCGCAGCCGGGCCAGCACGTCGTCCTGCCGGGTGGCCACTTCCCGCTGCCGCCGGTCGGAGTCGCGCACCCGCTCCTCGATCCGCGCGAGCCGGCCCACCAGCACGAGGCCGAGCAGCATCACCTCGACGACCACCAGCAGCACCCCGCACAGCAGGGCCCGCTGCCACTGCCAGCGGTACAGGTAGACGACGAGATACGACCCCGCGCCGACGGCGGCGAGGCTTCCGAAGACGAAGGCGATCTTCCTCATGGCGCCTCCCCCAGCTCCACGTCGCCGGTCGTGCCGTCGACGGTGAGACGGGACCCGGGCGGGAACCGGCGTACGGCGTCCGTGGCGCCGACGACCGCGGGGAGCCCGAACTCCCTCGCCAGCACCGCGAGATGGGACAGCGGACTGCCGGTCTGGGCGACCAGGGCAGTGAGGCCGGGCAGCAACGGGGCTAGCGCCGGGTCCAGCGTGCGCACGACGAGCACCGCGTCCGACGGCGAGGTGCCCGTCCCGTCCCAGACCGTCCCAGCCGCGCGCCCGCCGGACACGCCCCGTACCCCGTCGCCGCGCCGGCGGCCGCGCTCGGCGACGACCACGCCGCCCTCCGCGAGCCGGAAGGTGTCCGGCAGCGGAGGCGACTGGGGCTGCGGCACGCGCGCGTACAGATCGCCCGGCAGCGGGCCTCCTTCGAGGACGACGATCAGCTCCCGCCAGCTCAACAGTCCGACGCGCTCCATGCCCAGCCCCATCCGCCGCGCGGTCTCGCGTACGAGCCGGACCTGGAGTTCCTGCACCCAGCGAATGCGGAGCCGGAGGGCTTCGCGGGGCGGGAGGGCTTCGCGCGGCGGGAGGGCGGCGGTGGTCGCTGCAGCGGATGCCGCGTTGGGGGACCGACGTGGTACGGACCGTTCGGTGAGGGGGAGGGCGAGGGTGAGGGCGGCGGTGGTGCGGGGAGAGGGGTGGTCGGGGGAGGTGGCCGTCGACCGTTCGTGGGTGAGGGTGGTGACTCGAATCGGGTCGGCGGCTACCTGGGCAGGCGGCGGCGCTGTTTCCCACCGGCCGGTTGCGGCATCCTCCTGGCTCGGCGCGACCGACCGCGGCAGCCGCTCCCGACCCCGCAGGCTCGGTGCGGTGAGGGCCAGGACCACGGGGTCCGCGGCGACCACCCGGTCGTCGGGCACGCCCTGGGCGCGAGCCTCCGCCAGGACGGTGAGGGCCGTACCCGCCGCCGTCCGGCTCCTGGGCGGCTCGGTCAGCAAGGCACCCGCGAGCGTCTCCTGCGCGTGCAAGGAGACCAGGACCCGGCGGGTCCAGCGGAGCTCCGCCGCCAGGTCGGGACCGGAGAGGGTGGCCGGCGACGGGATCTCCGTGAGCCGGCGGTCGACGTCCGCGACCAGGTCCGTCGCGAGGCCCGGCAGCGCCGCGGTGAGCCGGCCCATCCGCCACGCCGCACCGAGCCTGCGCGCACCCGGCGCCGGGTTGAGCAGCGCGAGCCAGCGGTGCCGGGGCGTGGCGGTGCCGAGGAGGCGCAGGTCGGCGGCTGCCCGCCCGTCGACCGTCGTGACCACCGGCACCGTCCGCAGCAGCCGGCGCGGCGCGGTGCCCCGATGTCGAGCGCGGTGGCGAGCCCACGGGACATGGGCGCCACCCACAGGTCCTCCTCCAGCGGCAGCAGCTGTCCCGGCAGCGTCTCCGCGACCGGGCCGGGTCCGAGCAGCCGCGCCCGGCGCGCCGGCCGCGCCGCCATCGCCGTGATCGGCCGGCTCTGGAACAGCCACAGCCGCCCGTCCTTGTCGAACCCGAACTCGATGTCCTGCGGCCCACCGAAGACCCGCCGCGCACGCCGCGCGAGCCGCGCGAGCCGGAACAGTTCGGAGCGGGTGAGCGGCGAGTCCGTGAATTGGGGAGTGGGGCGGGTGGGCGGTGGATCGGCTTCCTGGGGAGCGGAGCGGGTGGGCGGCGAGTCCGTCTCCTGGGGAGCGGAGCGGGGGAGCGGCGCATCGGTTTCGGAGACGTCGGGGCGGATGACCAGTGGCTCGGTGTGCGCGAGGCCGAAACGGGAGGGCGACGGCCCGTTGGTGTCTGCGGGGTGGGTGTGGTGCGGCGTCCGATCGGTCCCCGTGGGGTGGGTGTGGTGCGGCGTCCGTTCGGTCCCCGTGGGGTGGGTGTGGTGCGGCGATCCGTTGGTGTCCGCGAGGTGGGTCTGGGGCGGCGGCCCGTCGGTCCCCGGTCGTTCCGTCCGCAGGACACGGCCGCGCCTGTTCAGCCAGTAGTTCGCCCCGCCCTGCTCGCCGCTGACCAGGCTGTCCGGGCCGCCGCACACCGCGCTCACCAGCATGCGGTCGGCCCGCCCCTCGACGGGGTCGGCGCCGAACAGCACCCCGCCGACCCGGGCCGGGAGCATCGGCTGCACCAGCACCGCCATGGGCGCCGTGGATCCGTCGGGCCGGCGTGCCGAGTCGAGCACGGTCTGTACGGCCGTACGGAAGTCCGGCCAGTCGCGCACGTCGAGCACGGAGGCGAACTGGCCCGCGAGCGACGACTCCTCCGTGTCCTCCTGCGGGGACGAGGAGCGCACGACGAGCGGGCGGGCGCCCCCCTCCGAGAGTTCGTGCCAGGCTCGCCGCAGGGCGACGGTGTCGCCACCCCCGCTGGGCGGAATCACGAAGCCGGGAAGCACCGGCAGTCCGGCGCGGGCCGCGCGGGCGAGGTTCGCGGCCTTGGACCCTGTGAGCCACGGGAGCGCGGCGCTGGGCCGGTCCAGCGGGACGGCGGCCGGGACGACGGCCCCGACCAGGCCGAACACGCTCCGGCCCCGGACCTCTTCCCCTTCTCTCGCGCCTTCTCCCTGACGTTCGTCGAGTGTCGTCATCGATCACCCTCCAGGACCGACCGCCAACAGGGGGGACGCGCGGGGGTGGCCCTGCGCCTGACGGCGGAACGAAGGATGGGGCGGGCAGCTGCCGACCGGGAATCCGGCACGGCGACAGCGCACCTCCTGTTCCGATGATCCCACCACAGTTCCGATCCATGTAGCCCGTAAGCCGCTTTTCGGACACCTGAGGGGAAATTCAGTGCGGCGGTACGACGGCACCCCGACCGGCTCGTCCACCGGCAGCAGCCGTCGGCTCCTCCGCGGGCAGGACACCGCGCGGGCCCGCTCATCCGGAGGCAGGAGCCCTCCGATCACTCACCCGGTACTCACCCGGTACTCACCCGGTCACTCACCCGGCGGCAGCACCCCGCACAGCGCCTCCAGCGCCGCCCCGTACGCGTGCTCCGAGGGCGTCGCGTATCCCACGACCAGACCGTCGCGGGCCGCCATGTCGGTGTCCGGGTGCCGGAACTCGGCGAGGCCGTCCAGGGCGACGCCCTGTCAGGTGGCGGCCTTCACCGTGGACCGCTCGGTGCCGGGCGGCAGCCGCAGCACGGCGTGCAGCCCGGCCGCGACACCGGTGACCTCGACGTGCGGCGCGTGCGCTGCGAGCGCCGCGGCGAGACGGTCCCGGCGACTCCGGTACCGCTGCCGCATCCGCCGCACGTGGCGGTCGTAGGACCCGCGCGAGATGAAGTCGGCGAGGCTCAGCTGGTCCAGGACGCTCGCCCAGGCCTCCCGCTCGCCCTTGGCCGCGAGTACGTCGTCGACGTACCGCTCCGGAAGGACCATCCAGCCCAGCCGCACAGCCGGGGACAGGCTCTTGCTGACCGAGCCCACGAAGATCACGCGCTCGGGATCGAGCCCCTGGACCGCGCCGACCGGCTTGCGGTCGTAGCGGAACTCCCCGTCGTAGTCGTCCTCGACGATCACACCCCCACGCGCGCGTGCCCAGTCGACCACCGCGGCCCGGCGCGCGGGATCCAGCGGACCGCCGGTCGGGAACTGGTGTGCGGGCGTGAGCAGCACGGCCCGCTCGCGCCCCAACCGCTCGATCCGCGCGCCGTGTTCGTCCAGGGGAAGCGGTACGGTCCGCACACCGGCGGCGGCGAGCAGCTCCCGGTGGAATCCCAGCCCGTACGCCTCCACCGCCAGCGGACCGCGCAGCACCCCGCCGCCCCCGCCGCCGGCCTGGCCGAACAGCAGCCGCAGTGCGTGCGCGAAGCCGGAGCAGATCACGATCCGATCCGGCTCGGTACGTACGCCACGCGCGCGTGCCAGGTATTCGGTCAGCGCCTCCCGCAGCTCGACGCGGCCGGCGGGATCGCCCGGCCCGAACACCTCGTTCGGTGCCTGCTGGAGCGCCCGCCGGTAGGAGGCGAGCCATGCCGCGCGCGGGAACGACGACGCGTCCGGGGTGCCCTGCCGCAGGTCGTGCCGTGGTCCACGCGCGCGTGGAGGTGCCTTACGAGGCACCCGCGCGGTGTGTCTCAGCGGCTCGGCCCTCTCCGCGACGCGCGTGCCCGAGCCCTGCCGGGCGGTGAGCCAGCCCTCCGCGACCAGCTCCGCGTACGCGTCGGCCACCGTGTTGCGGGCCACGCCGAGGTCGGCGGCGAGCGAGCGGTAGGGCGGCAGCCGGGTACCGGGAGCGAGCCGCCCACCCCGCACGGCCTCACGCAGCGACCGGATCAGCGCGGCCCGTCGTCCGCCGGGGCCGGACAGTTCCAGATGCAGGTCGGCACCGATCCGCTCCGCGTAATTGACCCACGATCCATCCACAGAAATGCACCCTACAGAGGGTCTATCCGGCTCGTAGGTTGATGCACATGACGACGACGCACACGACGACGCACATGACGACGAACACGACCGACACCACGACGCCCCTTGCCGCCCCGACCGCCGGCGCCACGACCGTCGACTCCGCCGCCACGATCGCCGAGGCGGAGGCCCGGCGGACCCGCCTGGACTTCGCGAAGTCCGCCCCGAAGGTCTTCCGCGCCATCGTCGGTTTCGACGCCGCCGCCCGTGAGGGCCTCGACCCCGCCCTCGTCGAGCTGATCCAGATCCGCGCCTCGCACCTCAACCACTGCGCGTACTGCCTGCACATGCACACGAACGACGCGCGCAAGGCCGGCGAGAGCGAGGACCGGCTGCACCTGGTCGCCGTGTGGCGCGAGGCCCGCCACTTCTTCACCGAGAAGGAGCAGGCGGCCCTCGCCCTCACGGAAGCGGTGACCCTGGTGGCCGACGGTGGAGTTCCCGACGAGGTCTACGCCCGCGCCGCGGCCCACTTCGACGAGGCGGAACTGGCTCACGTCCTCGCCCTGATCCTCACGATCAACACGTGGAACCGGGTGGCACTGGCGACGGGGAAGGTGGCGGGGACGGACGAGCGCCGCTAGTCCGCCAGTGGCCTATACAACCATGGGCCGGTCGTACGGCCCGATCGGCGCGGGCAGTCGTGAACTCCCCGTCAGATGGCGGTCGACGGCCGCCGCCACCGCCCGCCCCTCGGCGATGGCCCACACGATCAGCGACTGACCGCGCGCGGCGTCCCCGGCGGCGAACACGCCGGGGACGTTCGTCGCGAAGCGGGCGTCCCGCGTGAGCGTCCCGCGGGGCTCCAGCTCCAGTCCCAGCTGGTCGATGAGCCCGTCCTCCTTGTCGGGGCCCGAGAAGCCGAGGGCGAGCAGCACGAGGTCGGCGGGCAGCGTCCGCCCGGTGTCCGGCACGGGCCGTCGCTGCGCGTCCACCTCGACGAGGTGCAGCGACCGTACGTGCCCGTCGGCGTCCCCGGTGAAGCGGAGCGTGGACGCGGCGAACAGCCGGGCGTCGGCGTTCGCCGCCGGGGCCGTCCGCAGCTCGCCGGCCTCCTCGTGCGCGGCCGACAGCCGGTAGATCTTCGGGTACGTCGGCCAGGGATCGACGTCCTCGTCCCGCTCGCCACCCGGCTGCGCGTAGATGTCCAACTGCGTCACGGACGCGGCGCCTTCCCGTACCGCCGTGCCCAGACAGTCGGCCCCGGTGTCACCGCCGCCGACGATGACGACGTGCTTCCCGGCGGCGGACAGCGGGGAGACCGCCAGGTCCCCCTCGCACACCCGGTTGGCCAGCGGCAGGTACTCCATCGCCTGGTGGATGCCGCTCAACTCCCGCCCCGGTACGTCCAGTTCACGCCACGCCGTAGCTCCGGTGGCGATCACGACGGCGTCGTAGCGCGAACGCAGCTCGGCGGCACCGATGTCCCGTCCGACCGCGGTCGACGTCCGGAACTTGGTGCCCTCGGCCCGCATCTGCTCGATCCGCCGCTCCAGGTGGTGCTTCTCCATCTTGAACTCGGGGATGCCGTACCGCATCAGCCCGCCGAGCCGGTCGTCCTTCTCGTACACGGCGACCGTGTGCCCCGCGCGGGTCAACTGCTGTGCTGCCGCAAGCCCGGTGGGCCCCGATCCGATCACCGCGACCGTCCGCCCGGACAGTCGATCGGGCGGCCGTGGCGGCGTGAACCCGAGTTCCCACGCCCGGTCGGCGATGGCGACCTCGACGTTCTTGATGGTAACCGCGGGCTGGTTGATGGCCAGCACACACCCCGACTCGCAGGGTGCCGGGCACAACCGGCCGGTGTACTCGGGGAAGTTGTTCGTGGCGTGCAACCGGTCGGCGGCCGCACGCCAGTCCTCCCGGGACACCAGGTCGTTCCACTCGGGGATCAGGTTGCCGAGCGGACAGGCCTCGTGGCAGAAGGGGATGCCGCAGTCCATGCAACGGTCGGCCTGCTTGCTGATGATCGGCAGCAGCGCCCCGGGGACGTACACCTCGTCCCAGTCCCGGACCCGCTCCTCGACCGGCCTGCGCGGCCAGTCCTGGCGAGGCGTGGTCATGAATCCCTTGGGATCGGCCATGGGCGTCTTCCTTGCTTACGCGTGCGACGCTTGCGCGTCCGACGTGGCCGTGCGTCATCGGGCGGCACTCTTGCGAACTCCTTCCGGCCACGATACGTCTCGTCGGTCACTCGCGCAGAGCGTCGGACAGCGCTTTCTCAGCGGCCCGATTCCGTCAGGTGAGGGCCAGGAGGTACGTCACCGCCGCGGCGGCCGAGGCGACCGTGCGGACGTGGTTCCACAGCGTCCACTCGCGCACGTAGGTCGGCCAATAGGCGGCCGCCTCCCGGGTGCCCGGATCCAGCCTCGCCAGCGCGTCGTTGCGCGGCACGTTCGCCATCATGGTGAGCCCGAACGCGCCGAACAGGTACAGCCCGCTGCCGACCAGCAGCTCCACCGTCCCCTCGTCCGGCCACAGCACGAACGTCACCACCGCGATCACCGCACTCAGCACCGCCTGCCCGGCGAACACGAGCATGAACGGCGGCCGCACCGCGCTCACATTGATCGCGTTCATCGCGGCGACGCCCTGCGCGGGCGGCAACGCGGCGAGCCCCTGCATCACGAAGGTCGAGAAGCCGCAGAAGACCCCGGCCACCAGCCCGGTCCCCAGCACACCCAGCACGGTCAGCACGAAATACGGTCCCTCGATCATCCCGACACCCACTCCCGCATCCGGCCGAGCTCCCACCCGGCACCACCGTCACCCAAGTGAATCCCCGCCCAGCCCTTCGAACCATGCCCGAACCGCGCGGGGGCATACGTGAGCGTCCAGGTCGGGCGGGGTGAGGGGCGGGGCACCGGGACGGAGGACGGGGGACGCGTGACGTCGAGGCGAGTGCGGGTGGTGCGTGCGAACGCCGCGTGCCGGTTCGCTTGCTCGGTGCCTCACCTCACCATGAGGGTGCGGCCCGGCAGGTCGGCAGCTCGGTGGCGTCGAACAACCGCCCTCAGCCGACCTCCGCCTCCGCCCCCTCCGCCCGCCATCTCCGCAGCACCGTCTCCACCCCGGCCGAGATCCGCCGTCGCGCCTCGTGCCGTGCCACCCCGCTCATCAGCAACTGGTCGTACCGCGTGTCCACGTGCCGTACGGAGGCCACGACCGCCGAGATCACCGCCCCCTCGGACAGCGCCCGCCCCGCCGCGCTCCGCCCCACCCGTCCGCTGCCCCGCACCGAGGCATGCTCGGCGATCGCCCGTGCCCGGTCCGCCGGGCACCCGGGGAAGAGCCGCCGTATCTCCGCCGCGAAGGCATCGGCGAACCGCATGTCCTGAGCCGCCCGCCGCGCCGCGTCCCGCACCCGGCGCCGCCGGCGCACCTCCGCGTCCACGAGGCACCGCGCCTCGGCCCGGGCGAGCCCCGCCTCCTCGACGAGGACGCCCTGCCGCTCGTAACGGCCCCTGCGCCGGTTGAACCGTACGACCACCGCCGACAACGCGCTCTCCTCCCGCGACCGGCGCGTCAGCGCCGTGTCGCCGCGCGGCAGGAACACCAGGTGCCCGAGATCCGCGCAGTCGAGGCACCGCGGCGCACCGTCCTCCAGCACGAGCAACGACAACGGCCCGCCGCAGCACTCGGCGCAGTGCCGTCGCCGCAGCGGCTGGATGACGAGAAGTCCGGTCCGGAGCGGGGGAGTTGCGAGCGACGCCATACGGGGTTCATTCCCGCTGCCGACGTGCCCGAACTCCGCCTTCCGGCCCCTGGACCAGCCCGCCCGTACCGCCGGCAGCGACCACCGACACCCGCGTCCGATGCCGCGTCGGCGTCTCGATCTCGTCCAGCACCGCCACAGCGAGATCGGCATGGCCCGTCCGCCGGCCCCGAAGACGACGACGCCACCCCTGTCACCCATGCCCAACCTCCTTGTCCGAGGCCGCCGTTGTCGGCCCGACCTGGACGTTAGGCGTCGGATGCCCGGTTACTTCAACGGTATCGGCGCTACCCTCGGCCGATGACCGACTCCACGGACGGCGCACGGCTCGCCCCTTTGGACCCCGACATGTTCCACCCGTTCTGCCCTTCCTCCGAGATGCCCTTCCGGGTCGGCGACAAGTGGACGGGAATGGTCATCCGGTGCCTCGAAGGCGGCCCGCGCCGCTTCACCGAACTCCGCGCCCCGCTCCGGTCCGTCACCCCCAAGGTCCTCAGCGAGACCCTGCGTGCCATGGAACGCGACGGCCTCCTCACCCGCACCGCGTACGACGAGAACCCGCCCCGCGTCGAATACGCCCTCACTCCTCTCGGCCGCACCCTGATCCCCCTCCTCGACGCCGCCCGCGCCTGGAGCGAAACCCACCTTCCCCACCTGCTCGCCGCCCGCCGTGCCCACGAGCGGAACGCGGCCTGACCCGGGCCTGACGCATCATGGGCCCTGTGCGACTCGAAGCGATCACCTGGGACCGGCTCGGCGACCTCCTTGCCGAGCGACTGCTCGACCTGAAACCGGCCGACGGCAGCCCCTGGCCGCGCATCGCCTTCGACGGCGCCCCGGCCGCCCGCCCGGGCGACCTCGCCGACCGCGTCGCCGAGGCCCTGCGCATACGCGGCCGCCCCTCGCTGGTCGTCGGCACCGACGGCTTCCTGCGCCCCGCCTCGCTCCGACTCGAGTACGGCCACCAGGACGTGGAGGCCTACTACGACGGCTGGTTCGACACCGGTTCCCTCTGGCGCGAGGTCTTCGGCCCCCTCGAACCCGGCGGCGACGGCCGCGTCCTGCCCGACCTCTGGGATCCCACGACCGACCGCGCCACCCGCAGCCCCTACGTCCAACTCCCGCCCGGCGGCTTCCTGTTGCTGCACGGCCCCTTCCTGCTGCGCCACTGGTTCCCCTTCGACCTGGCCGTCCACGTCCTCCTCTCACCCGGCGCCCTGCGCCGCCGCACCCCCGAGGCCGAGCACTGGACCCTCCCCGCCTTCGAACGCTACGAGGACGAGACCGACCCGGCCGGCACGGCCGACGTCCTGGTACGCGCCGACGATCCGCGCCACCCGGCGTGGAACGGCTGAGTGGAACGGCTGATCCGAACCGGCGTCCGAGCGATCCGGACACCGCTGTACCTCGGTCGAGGGTCGAGGTCCGCGGCATCGCCGAGATCCTCCCCGAGAAGAGCCCGACAAGAGCCCGGCAAGGGCAAGCGGCTCCCTTACGACCTCTCGCACAAGTACCTCGGCCTCGACCCGCCCGCGGAGAAGGGCGGCGAGGTCCGCATGATCATCCGTGTCGTCCCGCGGAAGATCGTGGGCTTCTCGGCGAGATGCGCCGGACAGGTTCCGAGCCCGGGGTGCGTGCGTACGGCCGCGCGGCGAGAATGTAGGGCGCCGGGACTTGCGGTGCTCTTCCTCGCGCCGCGCCGGCCGCCCGGCACCGGGAGGCACTTATGACCACCGCCGGAGACATCATGCACCGGGGCGCCCAGTGGATCCCCGCCCACGAGACCCTGGACCGCGCCGCCCAGCTGATGCGCGAGCTCAACGTCGGAGCCCTGCCCATCAGTGACGAGAACGAGCGGCTCTGCGGCATTCTCACCGACCGTGACATCGTCGTCGGCTGTGTCGCCCTGGGCCACGACCCGGCCAGGGTCACCGCGGGCGAGATGGCCCACGGCACCCCCCGCTGGATCGACGCGAACGCCGATGTCAGCGAGGTGCTCCACGAGATGCAGGAGCACCAGATCCGCCGGCTCCCCGTCATCGAGAACAAGCGCCTGGTCGGCATGATCAGCGAGGCAGACCTGGCCCAGCACCTGCCGGAGGACCAGATCGGGACCTGGGCCGAGAGCGTCTATGCCAGGACCCCGGACCGCCACTGATCCCGTCGAACCCGGCGGCCTCGGACCTCAGAGCCAGCCGTTGCGCCGGAAGCCGCGGTGCAGCACCAGACACGCGACGGATATCACCGTGATCACCATGCCGTAGCCGTACCGCCAGTGCAGCTCCGGCATGTGGTCGAAGTTCATGCCGTACACCCCGCAGACCATCGTTGGTACGGCCACTATCGCGGCCCACGCCGTGATCTTCCGCATGTCCTCGTTCTGAGCGACCGTCACCTGCGCGAGGTGCGCCTGCAGAATCGAGTTGAGCAGCTCGTCGAACGCGGCGAGCTGTTCCTTGGCCCGCAGCAGATGGTCGGAGACGTCACGGAAGTACGCCTGTATCTCCGGATCGACCACCCGGATCGGCCGGGTGGCAAGGTCCTCGAGCGGCCGGCCGAGCGGGACCAGGGCCCGCTTCAGCTCCAGTAGTTCACGCTTGAGCTGGTAGATGCGTCCCGCGTCGACCCGCGCGCCGTTGTCCGCGAACACGGCCATCTCGACCAGGTCGATGTCCGACTGCACGGCGTCGGTGACGTTCAGATAGTCGTCGACCACATGGTCCGCGATCGCGTGCAGCACCGCGGCCGGTCCCTTGGCCAGTTGCTGGGGAGCGGCCTCCAGCTCCTCGCGCAGCGGGCCCAGTGAGCCGTGCCGACCGTGTCGTACCGTGATCACGAAGTCATGGCCGACGAACACCATGATCTCGCCGGTGTTGACCACCTCGCTGGTCGCCGTGAGTTCCTCGTGCTCGACGTAGCAGACCGTCTTGAACACCGCGAACAGGGTCTCGCCGTAGTGCTCCAGCTTGGGACGCTGGTGGGCCTCGACCGCGTCCTCGACCGCCAGCGGATGCAGGTCGAAGAGCTCCGCGATCCCCGCGAACTCCTGGTCGGTCGGTTCATGGAGGCCGAGCCAGACGAAGCCGTCGCGGTTCTTGCGCACCCGTTCCACGGAGTCGACCAGGTCGACACCGGCCGGGAGCCGGACGCCGTCGCGGTACGTCACGCAGTTCACCACCGAGGAGCCCAGCGGGGACCGGGCCGGGTGGCTCAGGTCGACGCGCGGGCGCCGCCGTGCCAGCCGTGCCACCTTGCGGAGGCCGCCGACCCTGCCGAGGCTCGTGACCTTCCGCAGATTCCCTGCCATGGACATCTGGATCTCCTTGCGTGGATCTCCCTCGCGCCGCGTTTCCGCGCCCTGGCGAGCCAGTTTGCCAGTTCGCGGTGAGAGTCGTGCAAGCCTGTGGGAACAGGCCGTTCCGCTTTGTTCCCGGCTGTGGACGACGGATGCGGCCGTGGACGCGGGGATCCGCCGGGCGGGGAGTGCGCCATCTCGTCGTAGGCGCCGCGTCGACCGCTCCGGACAAGGAAGACAACTGGGATGATCGCGGCATGACGCGAAGTGACGGGTACCTCCTCGACAACCGGCGGACCGAGGCGGCGGAGCGTTTCGACGCCTTCGCCACCCTCTTCGACCCCACGACGTTCCGGCACCTCGAACGGTTCGGCATCGGACCCGGCTGGCGCTGCTGGGAGGTCGGTGCCGGCGGAACCTCCGTGGTGTCCTGGCTGGCCAAGAAGGTCGGCCCGACCGGACGGGTCGTCGCGACCGACATCGAGACCTCGCGCCTCGCCGCGGCCGCCCGCCCGCCGGTCCAGGTACGCGTCCACGACGTGGCCGCCCAGGAGCCGCCCGGGGACGGGTTCGACCTGGTCCACGCCCGGCTCGTGCTCGTTCATGTGCCCGACCGGGAAAGGGCGCTGCGATCGATGGTCAAGGCCCTGCGGCCCGGCGGACGGATCCTGGTCGAGGACGCCGATCCCGCCCTGCAGCCCCTGCTCTGTCCCGACGACCACGGCCCCGAACAGCAGCTGGCCAACCGGCTGCGGCAGGGCTTCCGTCAACTGCTCGCCGACCGGGGCGCCGACCTCGCCTACGGCCGCAGGCTGCCGCGCCTGCTTCGCGAGGCCGGCCTGCGCCGGGTGGAGGCCGACGCGTACTTCCCGCTCACCTCGCCCGCCTGCGCCGCCCTGGAATCCGCCACGATCCGCCAGATCCGCGACCAGCTCGTCACCGCGGGCCTCGCCACGGACCAGGACATCGACCGCCACCTCGCGAATGTGGCCTCCGGCGGCATGGACCTCGCCACGGCACCGATGATCTCGGCGTGGGGGCGTAAGGCGTAAGCCGTCGGAGGGGAGCGGGAGTTGACGCGGGACGCCCGGCACGGCGATCTGACACCGCCGGGCGCCGCCAGCCGCTGATCACGGGGCGACCCGGGGCCGACCCCCCCTGTCAGCCGTCCACCGGCGGTCGGCCCCCCACCCGCTCCACCGCCGCCGCCCCGGCCCGGCACCCTTCCGCCGCCGCGGCCACGGGACCGGTGCCCGTGAGGAGGGCGGCGAGGAAGGCGCCCGTGAAGGCGTCGCCGGCCCCGGTGGTGTCCCGGGGAGTGGCGGGTACCGCGGGGACGTGGGCGACCACGGTGCCGGAGCGGGCGACCAGCGCGCCCTGCGCGCCCTGCTTGGCGACCACCAGCGGGACGTGGCGGCTCAGCTTGGCCGCCGCGTCCGCCGCGTCGGGCAGCCCCGTGAGCAGGCAGGCCTCGTCACGGCTGGGCAGCAGCACGTCCACACCCTCGACGAGTGCCAGGAAACGGTCGACCCCCAGCTCCACGAGGAAACCGGCCGACGCCGGGTCCATGCTCACCGGCACTCCACGCGCGCGTGCCGCCGCCAGCGCGACCGCCACCAGCGCGCGGCTCGGCTCGGAGAACAGCAGGTAGCCCGACAGATGCAGCCGCGCCACCCCGTCGAGCAGCGCGTCCGACCAGTCCTCGGGCGCGAACCGCAACGCCGCGCCGCTGTCCGTGAGGAACGTCCGCTCGGCAGCCGCACCCGTGTCGACGAGGCAGATCACCGTCCCGGTCGGCGCCTCGGGGTCGACGACCAACCGGGGCCGTACGCCGCACGCGACCAGCTCCCGCTCGTGCCAGGCGGCCGAGTCCGAGCCCACCCGTCCGAGCAACCGCACCTCCATGCCACTCCGGTGAGCGGCCCAGCAGGCCACATTGGCGCCCGCGCCGCCCGGCACCGTCCGGATCGTCGCCGCCGTGTCCGTACCCGCCGCGAGCGGCCCCCGGTGCCGGGCCACGACGTCCGTGATGACGTCCCCGACGACCAGCAGCGCGCCGTCCGGGCGCACTCCGCCGTGCCGGTGCTCCGCCTGGGCGGCCGCACCGAGCCCAGGCCGCTGGGGCGTCACGCCCCGGCCCAGGCCGCCGCGATCCGCGCCGCCAGCCGTACGTTGCCGCGGACCGCCGCGAGATTGGCGGTCAGCGAGGCGCCGTCGGTGTGCTGCACCAGGTAGTTCAGCAGGAACGGCGTGACGCCCTGCCCCGTGACCCCGGCCTCCTCGCACGCGTACAGCGCGTCGGCGAGCACGCGCGCGTGCAGCTCGGGATCCAGCTGCTCCTCCTCGGGCACGGGGTTGGCGACGATCAGCGCCGACTCGGGCCCACCGACCGCGTCCTGCGCCCGCATGACGTCCGCCACCTGCCCGGGGCTGTCCAGCGTCCAGTCCACGGGGTGTCCCGAGTCGGACAGGTAGAAGCCGGGGAAGCGATCCGTGCCGTACCCGGCCACCGCGACACCCAGCGTCTCCAGCCGCTGCAGGGTCGCCGGCACGTCCAGGATCGACTTCACACCCGCGCACACCACAGTGATCCGGGTCCGGGCCAGCAGACCGATGTCGGCCGACTCGTCCTGCGTCACCGTCCACTCCCGGTGCACCCCGCCGAGCCCACCCGTGGCGAACACGCGTACCCCCGCCAGGGCCGCCAGCAGCGCGGTCGCCGACACCGTGGTCGCCCCGCTCGCCCCGGAGGCCACCGCGAGCGGCAGGTCGCGGTGGCCCAGCTTGCGGATCCCGTCCTCGTTCGCGACCCGCTCCAACTGCTGCTTGTCCAGGCCGACATGGGGCCGCCCGTCCAGCACGGCGATCGTCGCGGGCACGGCACCCTCCTGCCGTACGACGTCCTCCAGCTCCAGCCCCACCTGCAGATTGCGCGGGCGCGGCAGCCCGTGCGCGATGATCGTGGACTCCAGGGCCACCACGGGTCGACGCGCGTCGATCGCCTCGCGCACTTCCTCGGACACCACCAGCACCACGGGCCTGCCTCCTGTCGGTTCGGTCTTCCCTCATGTCTGGCGGGCCGCGCGGCCGGTCAAACACTTGCGGCCTGTGGGGGAGGACACCAGCCTGAGGTGCATGACGGACAACACGACACGTCTCGATCATGTCGTTCTCTGGGTGCGGGACCCGGTGGCGGCGGCCGACTTCTACGAGAAGGCACTCGGCATGGCCCCCCTGAGGCTCACCGAATTCGCCGCGGGGACGGAGCCCTTTCCCTCCGTACGGCTCAATGACGAGACCATCTTCGACCTCATGCCGCTCTCCATGGCCGAGCGCATGAAGATGCTGCCCGGCTCCGTCGACAGCGCGGGCCACCCGGTCAACCACGTCTGCCTGGCCCTGCCCGGCGACGACTTCGAGACACTGCGCGCCCGCCTGGAGGAACGGGCGGTTCCCGTCTCGGACATCTCCTACGACTCCTTCGGCGCCCGCGGACTGGCCCGGCGAAGCTTCTACTTCCGCGACCCGGACGGGAACGTATTCGAGGCGCGGCACTACGACTAGCGTGCACGGGGGCTACGGCCACGCGCGCGTGGCCGTAGCCCCCGTGAGCGACGTCAGACCGGACGTACGCCGTCCAGCACCCCGTGCGGATTCAGCACGTACTTGCGGCTCGCGCCCTGGTCGAACTCGGCGTAACCGCGCGGAGCGTCCTCCATCCCGATGACGGTCGCGTTGACGGCCTTGGCGATGTGCACGCGCCCGTGCAGGATCGCCATCATCAGGCTCCGGTTGTACGTCATCACCGGGCACTGTCCGGTGGTGAAGCGGTGGCTCTTGGCCCAGCCGAGCCCCAACCGCACCTTCAACGTGCCGCTCCTGGCGTCCTCGTCGACGCCGCCCGGGTCGTCCGTGACGTACAACCCGGGGATGCCCAGGGCGCCGCCCGCGCGCGTGAGGCCCATCAGCGAGTTGAGGACGGTCGCGGGCGCCTCCGGGGCGTCCTTGCCGTGGGCCCGTGCCTCGAAGCCGACCGCGTCGACCGCGGCATCCACCTCGGGCTCTCCGAGGATCTCGGCGATCTGCTCCTCCACGCTTCCGCGCGACACGTCGACGGTCTCGCAGCCGAAGCTGCGCGCCTGGGCGAGACGCTCGGCGTTGAGGTCACCCACGATGACCACGGCGGCGCCCAGGAGCTGCGCCGACGCGGCAGCGGCCAGGCCGACCGGTCCGGCCCCGGCGACGTACACCGTCGAGCCGACGCCCGCGCCGGCGGTGACCGCGCCGTGGAAGCCGGTCGGGAAGATGTCCGACAGCATGGTCAGGTCGAGCAGCTTCTCGCGCGCCTCGTCCCGGTCGGGGAACTTCAGCAGGTTGAAGTCCGCGTACGGGATCAGCGCGTACTCGGCCTGACCGCCGACCCAGCCACCCATGTCGACATAGCCATAAGCCCCCCCCGGACGGGCGGGGTTGACGTTCAGACAGATGCCGGTCTTGCGCTCCTTGCAGTTGCGGCATCGCCCGCAGGCGATGTTGAACGGTACGGAGACGATGTCGCCGACCTCGATGAACTCGACGTCCGGCCCCCGTTCGACGACCTCTCCGGTGATCTCGTGTCCGAGGACCAGCCCCTCCGGCGCGGTCGTCCGCCCGCGCACCATGTGCTGGTCGCTTCCGCAGATGTTGCTGGCGAGCACCTTGAGGATCACCCCGTGCCGGCACTTTCGGCCGACGTTCTCGGTGGCGACTCCCGGCCCGTCCTGGAGTTCCAGCGTCGGGTGGTCGATGGTCCTTACTTCCACCGCGCCCGGCTTGAGATATGCGACTGCCCTGTTCCCGCTCATGCGTGATCGCCGTCCCTTCGGCTCCGCGTCTTACGGATGCCAGTCGGATGCCAGCGGCTGTGCGCATGGCGGAGTCTGCTACCGCCTCGGCCTTCCGGCCAGTCGTCGCGCGGGCCGTGCCGCCCGACCGCTCAGAACAGCGGCTCGGGCAGCACGCCCTCCAGTGCCAGCAGCTTCCGCTTGGTCTCCAGGCCGCCCCCGAACCCGCCGATACCGCCGTCGCTCTCCACGACCCGGTGACAGGGCACGACGACCGGCAGCGGATTGGACCCCATCGCCACGCCCACCGCCTGGGCAGCGCCCGGCTGCCCCACGCGCCCGGCCAGATCGCCGTACCCGACCACCTTGCCGAACGAGACGCCGGAGGCCAGCTCGCGCAGCACCTGCCGGTTGAAGCCCGAGATCAGCGACCAGTCCAGCGGCAGCTCGAAGTCGTGCCGCTCACCCGCGAAGTACGCCTTCACCTGGCGTATCGCCTCCGCCAGCAGCGGGGAGCCGGGCGCCTCGACGGGCTCGCCGCCCAGCCGGGACGCGAGCCGGTCCAGCGCCTTGTCGCGGACCGCGTCCGTGGCGTGGAACACCACGTTGACCAGACCCTCGCGGGTCGCGGCCAGCAGCAGCGGACCGATGTCGGTGGCGACGACGGCCCACACGACCTGCTGCTCGTCCTGCCCATGGCTGTTCATGCGCCCCACCGTACGACCCGCCACTGACAACGCCCGGGGAAGTGGCCGGGGATCCGAGGCCCCCGGCCGGCCGGGGTTTCACAACCCGCGCAGCGCGGCGCGTACCACGTCCGGCTTGTTGGTGATGACCCCGTCGACGCCGTACCCGGCGACCAGACGGGCCGCGGCCGCGGTGTCCACGGTCCAGGTGAAGACCTCCAGCGGCCTGCCGTGCGGACCTGTGAAGGCGTGGACGGCGGAGACGTATCCCTTGGAAAGAGAGCCGTACGAGGGGTTGATCTGGTCCGCGAAGGCCGCGTACGCGGACAGGTCCGCCACCGGCGGCGTACCGAGGAAACCCGTCTTGACGCCGGGCTTCAGTTCGTGGACCGCGCGCACGCTGGCCGCATCGAAGCTCTGCACGATCAGCCGACCCGCGAGGTGTTGCCGGTCGAGCCAGCCCTCGTTGCCGAGGACCTTGAGGGTCTGGCCCTCGATGCCCGGGTACAGGTCCGGGTTCTTGATCTCCAGGAGCAGCTTCTGATGGTGGACCTCGACGCGGCGCACGTACTGCTTGAGCGTGGGCACGCGTGCGTCCGCGTACGCGTGGCCGAACCAGCTCCCCGCGTCGAGCCGCGCGATCTCGGCGGAGGTGAAGTCCCGCACCTTCCATGGCGCCCGGTCGGGGAAGACCTCCTCGACGTCGGTGGTGCGCCGCAGATTGTCGTCGTGGAGGACGACGAGTTCGCCGTCCTTGGTGCGCTGGACGTCGTTCTCGACCCAGTCGATGCCCAGCTGGGCTGCCTTGTCGACGGCTGCCAGGGTGTTCTCGGGCGCGTGGGCGGAGGCGCCCCGATGGGCGATGACCGTGGGCTGCTTGCCGTCCTCGTCGGCCCGGACGTCGGAAGGGGGAAGCAAGAAGGCGGCGGTTCCCAGGAGTGCGGTGGTCGTGGCGGCAAGTGCGCGCGCGTGCATGCGTACTCCTCGCGTCGAGCGATCACGGACAGCACAACTGTGACAGCAGAGGGTCAACAGTAGGCGGGTGCAGAATGGCCACAAGTTGAACGAGGTTGTCCCGAGTCCGCTCACTGATGCCGCACAACTGGGGCAAGGCCGTGTTTCTTTGCCGGAAAATCGTTCGACCATTCCGGTGGGAGTCATACTCTCTGCGTCAACCCTGACCGCTCGGGCGGTCCTGGGAAGGGGCGCACATCAGGGATTTCCGGGAAGCAAGAGGGCGGAAGGGTAGCCGCGCATGCAAGGCACGGTCGACGGATTCAGCTACGGACTCGTCACACCGCTGGTGGCCTACCTCATGGCCTGCCTGGGCGGGGCCCTCGGCCTGCGCTGCACCACCAGATCCATGCTGGTCAGCAACTCCTGGCGGCCCGGCTGGCTCGCCCTCGGCGCGGCCGCGATCGGTTCGGGCATCTGGACCATGCACTTCATCGCGATGATGGGCTTCAAGGTCGAGCAGGCACCGATCCACTACGACCGGGCGATGACGTTCGCGAGTCTGGGCGTCGCCGTCGTCATGGTGGGCATCGGGATCTTCATCGTCGGCTACCGGGGGGCGAAGGGAACGGCCCTGATGACCGGTGGTGCCATCACCGGCCTGGGCATCGCCTCGATGCACTACCTGGGCATGGCCGGCATGCGTCTCAACGGCAAGCTGGAGTACAACACCCTCACCGTGGCCGCCTCCGTCGTCATAGCGGTCGTCGCCGCCACCGTCGCCCTGTGGGCCGCCGGACAGGTGCGGGGCTTCCTGTGGAGCGTGGGCGCGAGCCTCGTCATGGGGCTCGCCGTGACCGGTATGCACTACACGGGCATGGCCGCCCTCAGCGTCCATCTGCACAGGTCCACGGCCCCCACCGGGGGCGACTCGGCAGCCTCCCTGCTGGCGCCCATGATGATCGGCCCGCTCGCCTTCCTGCTCCTCGCGGCAGTCGTCGTGATGTTCGACCCGCTGATGGTCATGGGGAAGCCCGTCTGGACCCCGGTCGAGAACAAGCCGGGTGTCCCCGCCCGCGAGCTGGTCTCCCACCCCGCCGCCCGCCGCCCCTCCCTCCGCACCCGCCGGAATCCGGCCCACCGGGACTCCCGCACCCCGCAGAACCGCTGATCCGGCCCGGGCCACCGGGGCCTCGCACCCTGCAAAACCGCTGATCGGGCCGCGTTGTCAGTGGGGGGTCGTACGGTTGATGACATGCGGCCCGTTTCCCACATCGAACGCACGGTGGCGCCTTTCGAGGTCGTCAGCCCGTACCAGCCCAGCGGCGACCAGCCCGCGGCCATCGCCGAGCTCGCCCGGCGCATCGAGGCCGGTGAGAAGGACGTCGTCCTGCTCGGCGCGACCGGCACCGGCAAGTCCGCCACCACCGCGTGGATGATCGAGAAGCTCCAGCGCCCCACCCTCGTGATGGCGCCGAACAAAACGCTGGCCGCCCAGCTGGCCAACGAGTTCCGGGAGCTGCTGCCGAACAACGCCGTCGAGTACTTCGTCTCGTACTACGACTACTACCAGCCCGAGGCGTACGTCCCGCAGTCGGACACCTACATCGAGAAGGACTCCTCGGTCAACGAGGAGGTCGAGCGGCTGCGCCACTCCGCGACCAACTCGCTCCTCACCCGCCGCGACGTCGTCGTGGTCGCCTCGGTCTCCTGCATCTACGGTCTCGGTACTCCGCAGGAGTACGTGGACCGCATGGTCCCCCTCAAGGTCGGCGAGGAGATCGACCGCGACCAGCTGCTGCGCCGCTTCGTGGACATCCAGTACACGCGCAACGACATGGCGTTCAGCCGCGGCACCTTCCGCGTCCGCGGCGACACCATCGAGATCTTCCCGGTCTACGAGGAGCTCGCCGTCCGCATCGAGATGTTCGGCGACGAGATCGAGGCCCTGTCCACCCTCCACCCGCTCACCGGCGAGATCATCAGCGACGACGAGCAGCTGTACGTCTTCCCGGCCTCCCACTACATCGCGGGCCCCGAGCGCCTGGAGCGGGCCGTCAACGACATCGAGAAGGAGCTCGGCGAGCGCCTGGCCGAGTTGGAGAAGCAGGGCAAGCTCCTGGAGGCCCAGCGGCTGCGCATGCGCACGACGTACGACCTCGAGATGCTCCGCCAGATCGGCTCCTGCTCCGGAGTCGAGAACTACTCGATGCACTTCGACGGCCGCGAGCCCGGCTCCCCGCCGAACACCCTGCTGGACTACTTCCCGGACGACTTCCTGCTCGTCATCGACGAGTCCCATGTCACCGTCCCGCAGATCGGCGCCATGTACGAGGGCGATGCCGCCCGCAAGCGCACCCTTGTCGACCACGGCTTCCGGCTGCCCTCCGCGCTGGACAACCGCCCGCTGAAGTGGGAGGAGTTCCAAAAGCGCATCGGCCAGACCGTCTACCTGTCCGCGACCCCGGGCAAGTACGAGCTCTCGCGCGGTGACGGCGCCGTCGAACAGATCATCCGCCCCACCGGTCTGATCGACCCCGAGGTCATCGTCAAGCCCACCGAGGGTCAGATCGACGACCTGGTGCACGAAATCCGCAAGCGCACCGAGAAGGACGAGCGCGTCCTGGTCACCACCCTCACCAAGAAGATGTCCGAGGACCTCACCGACTACTTCCTGGAGCTCGGCATCCAGGTGCGCTACCTGCACAGCGACGTCGACACCCTGCGCCGGGTCGAGCTGCTGCGCGAGCTGCGGTCCGGCGAGTTCGACGTCCTGGTCGGCATCAACCTCCTGCGCGAGGGCCTCGACCTGCCCGAGGTGTCCCTGGTGGCGATCCTCGACGCCGACAAGGAGGGCTTCCTGCGCTCGGGCACCTCCCTCATCCAGACCATCGGCCGCGCGGCGCGCAATGTCTCCGGCCAGGTCCACATGTACGCCGACAAGATCACCCCGGCGATGGAGAAGGCCATCGAGGAGACCAACCGCCGCCGGGAGAAGCAGGTCGCGTACAACACGGAGCGGGGCATCGACCCCCAGCCGCTCCGCAAGAAGATCAACGACATCGTCGCGCAGATCGCCCGCGAGGACGTCGACACCGAGCAGCTGCTCGGTTCCGGCTACCGCAAGCTGAAGGAGGGCAAGGGTGCCAAGGCTCCCGTGCCCGCCCTCGGCAGCAAGGCGGCCAAGGCCGCCAAGGGCAAGGCGAAGGAGACGGTGCCGACCGACCGCCCCGCGGCCGAGCTCGCCGAGCAGATCGAGGAGATGACCGAGCGGATGCGCGCCGCCGCCGCCGACCTCCAGTTCGAGATCGCCGCCCGACTGCGCGACGAGGTCTCCGAAATGAAGAAGGAACTCCGCCAGATGAAGGAGGCCGGCCTGGCCTGACTCCCGCGCATACGCCCTGTGTTGCAAGACCGACACAAAGTGCGGACCGGGGTACGGCACTGTCAGTGGCCGTGCGTAGGGTTCTGGTCATCCGCGGATCCCGCGGCAACAGGGGAAATACGAGAGGGGACCAGCCCGTGGTGGACGTATCCAAGGGCGGCGCGCCCGGCGGCGGCGTCAATCTGACCAAGGGTCAGGCCATCAGTCTGCAGAAGCGTGACGGCGGCACGCTGACGGCGGTGCGCATGGGTCTCGGCTGGCAGGCGGCCCCCCGGCGCGGCCTGTTCGGCTCGCGCACCCGGGAGGTCGATCTCGATGCCTCGGCCGTTCTGTTCGCGGACAAGCAGCCGGTCGACGTCGTCTTCTTCCGCCACCTGGTGAGCGACGACGGCTCGGTGCGCCACACCGGCGACAACCTGGTCGGCGGCGTGGGCCAGGGCGGCGACGACGAGTCGATCCTCGTCGACCTGGCGCGGGTGCCGGTCCACATCGACCAGATCGTCTTCACCGTGAACTCCTTCACGGGCCAGACCTTCCAGGAGGTGCAGAACGCGTTCTGCCGCCTGGTCGACGAGACCAACGGCCAGGAACTCGCCCGCTACACACTCGCGGGCGGCGGCGCGTACACGGCCCAGATCATGGCCAAGGTGCACCGCACGGGCCCGGGCTGGACGATGACGGCCCTCGGCACTCCGGCCAACGGCCGCACGTTCCAGGACCTGATGCCGGCGATCCTGCCGCACCTGTAGGACAGCACGGCGGGCAGCACGCGACACATCGACACAGGGGGAGAAGGCGATGACGGCCGAGCTGGTGCGAGGGCAGAATCACCCGCTCTCACAGGCCCGTCTCGAGGTTCGGATCGCGGCCGGCACGCCGATCGTGGTGGGGGCCACGCTCGGCGACGAGCACGGCAGGGTGCCCGGCGTCGAGTGGGTCGCCCACCCGGGCGCCCCCACGCTGCCGGGGCTCGAGGTCTCCCGTCAGGCGGCCGCCGACCACCGCCTCGCGGTCGACCTCGGCGCCGTGCCGGAGGCCGTGCACCGGGTCGATGTGCTGCTCGCCCTGCCCGCGGCGGGCGGGGCAGGACCAGCGAGCTTCGGCGTCGTCGCCGCCCCGTTCGTCGCGGTCACCGACCTCGACGGCACCGAGCTCGCCAGCTACACGATCACCGGTCTGGACGCCGAGTCGGCCGTCGTCGCCCTGGAGTTCTACCGCCGCCAGGGCGCCTGGAAGGTGCGTGCGGTCGGCCAGGGGTACGGCGGCGGGCTCGCCGAGCTCCTCACCGACCAGGGCCTGGCCGAGGCCCACCACCTGGCGACCGGCATCAACGAGGCGGTGGCCCAGGGCCTGGCCCGCTCACTCCCGGCCCCGTCACGCCCCACCGACCCCGACCGCTCCCGCCGGCCGGCCGCACCGGCCCTCGGCGGCGACCAGGGCGGCCCCGCGACCCAGGGCGCCTCCGGCGGCGTACCGCCCCAGCCGGTGCCCCCGTACGGCGCCCAGGCTCCGGGCGTCCCGCCGCAGCCCACGTCTCCGTACGGCGCGCAGGCTCCCGGCGTCCCGTCGCAACCCGCCTCTCCGTACGATCCGCAGGGCACGTCGGCGGCCGGTGCTCCCCAGCAGCCCACCCCGCCCTACGGCACACCGCGACAACCCGCCTCTCCGTACGACCCGCAGAGCACCCCGGCGGCCGCCGCACCGCAGCCCGGCCAGCCCCAGGGGGCGGCCGTACCCGCGGACTCCTCATCCGCCGCCCAGCCGTCCGGCGCCCCCATCGACTACGCCCATCCGCGTCGGCAGAGCGCGGCTCCGCAGCCGCCCCCGCCCGGGCAGGCCAAGCCGCCGGTCGCGGGGGACGCCGCCGGGTGGTCCATGGACGAGCGGCTCTACAACCAGGTGTGGGGCATGTTCGAGGACCTGGCCCGCACCATGGCCGCGTACCGCAGTGCCGTCGACTTCGCCGACTCGCGGATGGAGAAGGAACTCGACCAGATCCTGTCCGACCCGCGCAGCCGACTCGGCGGACAGGGCGACGCCGCGCGGGAGGCGGCCCGGGCCAAGTACGCCCAACTCGTCGACCAGGCCAGAGCGGTGCTCGACCGGGACCTCGCCCAGCTCACCGCCGAGGCCGAGGTCGTGGAGCCCGCGCTGCCGCCGGCGTATGCGCGCTGGGACAACCCCGTGTGGCACGGCTACCGCGTGCCGATGGAGGTGCCGATGGCCCTGCGCATGGGCGATCTTCACCTGGCGGAGGCCCCCGAGCTGCGCATACCGTTGCTGGTCCGCCTGCCGCTGGAGCGCGGTCTGTGGATCGACAGCGGGCGCGCCGGATCACTCGGCGGCTCGTTCACCGACTCCCACGACCTGGGACGCCTCGCGATGGAGACGGCGGTGGCGCACGCGGCGCGGCTGCTCGCCGTCCACCCGGCGGGCGAGTTCACCGTGCACGTCATCGACCCCGCCGGTTCGGCGGCGCAGGCGCTCGCCCCGCTGGTGCGGACGGGCGTGCTCGCAGCCCCGCCCGCCATGGGGGCGGCAGGCGTGGCGGACGTCCTGACGCGGCTCACCGAGCGCGTCGACCTGGTGCAGATGGCGGTGCGCGCGGGAGCAGCCGACTCGCTGCCGCCCGGCCTCGACACCGCCGAGCAACTGCTGATCGTGAACGACTTCCCGCACGGCTTCGACGACCGCGCCGTGACCCAGCTCCGCTACCTCGCGGACGAGGGCCCGGCCGTCGGCGTCCACCTGATGATGGTCGCGGACCGTGAGGAAGCCGCCGGCTACGGCCCGTTGCTCGACCCGCTGTGGCGTTCGCTGCTGCGGCTCACCCCGGTGCCCGACGACCACCTGGCCGACCCGTGGGTCGGGCATGCCTGGACGTACGAGCCCTCGCTCGTGCCGCCCGGCAGCGAGGTGCTCCAGCAGGTGCTCAGCCAGGTCGCGAGGGCTCGCACCAAGCCCACGTAAAGTCGTCTGACCAGGTATTTTGACCCTTCTTTTGCCAAGCGCTTTACCTTTCCTTGGTGATTGGGTACGGTTGTTCCCACGGAGGGGAGTACTCCCTGTCGACTGCGGCGTACCCGTCAATACGGATCTGGCCAGATCCCGGGGCGTCGGCCCATCCTGGGTGGAAGAGACCTCCGGCAGCGCGACGACGCTGGTTACTTGCCGTTACGTACTGCCGGAGGCGCAGTGGATGTTTCCCTGACCCTGTGGGTCCTGACGATCGTGGGCCTTGCCGCCCTCATCGCGGTCGACTTCTTCATCGGCCGCAAGCCGCACGACGTGTCCATCAAGGAAGCCGGAATCTGGACGATCGTCTGGATCGTCCTGGCCGCACTCTTCGGACTCGGCCTGCTCGTCTTCGCCGGAGGCCAGCCCTCCGGCGAGTTCTTCGCGGGCTTCATCACCGAGAAGTCTCTGAGCGTCGACAACCTCTTCGTCTTCGTCCTGATCATGGCGAAGTTCGCGGTGCCCTCGCAGTACCAGCAGCGGGTGCTGCTCATCGGTGTGCTGATAGCCCTCGTCCTGCGCGCGATCTTCATCGCAGCGGGCGCCGCGATCCTTGCGAGCTTCGCGTGGGTCTTCTACATCTTCGGCGCGTTCCTCATCTACACCGCCTGGAAGCTGATCCAGGAGGCCCGGGCCGACGAGGAGGACGAGGACTGGGAGGAGAACAAGCTGCTCAAGGCGGCCGAGCGCCGCTTCGGCGTCGCCGACCGCTACCACGGCACCAAGCTGTGGATCCAGGAGAACGGCAAGCGGGTCATGACCCCGATGCTGGTCGTGATGCTCGCGATCGGTACGACGGACGTCCTGTTCGCCCTCGACTCGATCCCGGCGATCTTCGGCCTGACCCAGGACCCGTACATCGTCTTCACGGCCAACGCGTTCGCGCTGATGGGCCTGAGGCAGCTGTACTTCCTGATCGGCGGCCTGCTCAGGAAGCTGGTCCACCTCAGCTACGGCCTGTCGATCATCCTGGGCTTCATCGGCGTCAAGCTGGTGCTGCACGCGCTGCACGAGTCCGGGGTCCACGTCCCGGAGATCAGCATCCCGGTCTCCCTCGGCGTGATCTGCCTGGTCCTGATCGTCACCACGATCACCAGCCTGCGGGCGTCCAAGAAGCAGGCGGCGGCCGAGGCGGCGCAGGGACCGAACGAAGGCTCTCCGAAGGACAGCATCGAGGCCTGACCACTTCGGACGTAGGACAACCACCCGGGAGCGGCGGTCGGCGCATTGCCGACCGCCGCTCCCGGTGCTTCGTTGGGACTGAGCGTTCCCCGCCAGGGGACGCCCCGGGTCCGGGTGGGACGGGCCCCGCACTCCTGGAGTGCGGGGCCCGTTCGCCTCTGCGACGATCACTGCATGATCGCTCGGCTCGGGTCGCTCACGACACAGTGGACGTCTGCGGTGCCGGTGCTCGCGATCGTCATGCTGCTGTTCACGTGGGGTCGAGACCTGCCCGGCGCGGTCGTCGCGCTGGTGACGGTGATCCTCGCCGGGGCCGTCCTGGCCGCCGTGCACCACGCGGAAGTGGTCGCCCACCGGGTCGGGGAACCCTTCGGCTCTCTCGTCCTGGCCGTCGCCGTCACGATCATCGAGGTCGCCCTGATCGTCACCCTGATGGCCGACGGCGGCGACAAGAGCTCGACGCTGGCCAGGGACACGGTCTTCGCGGCCGTGATGATCACCTGCAACGGCATCGTCGGCCTGAGTCTCCTGGTCGCCTCCCTCCGCCACGGCACGGCGGTCTTCAACCCCGAGGGCACCGGCGCCGCCCTCGCGACCGTCGCCACCCTGGCCACGCTCAGCCTGGTGCTGCCGACGTTCACCACGAGCAAGCCGGGACCGGAGTTCTCGGGCGTGCAGCTGACCTTCGCGGCGATCTCCTCGCTGGTCCTGTACGGCCTGTTCGTGGCGACCCAGACCGTGCGGCACCGCGACTACTTCCTCCCGATCACCCGCCAGGGCGAGGTGATCACCGTCGAAGAACACGCCGGCGTGCCGTCCGCGCGCACCGCCCTGGTCAGCCTCGGGCTGCTGGGCCTGGCCCTGATCGGCGTGGTCGGCCTGGCCAAAGGTGTGTCGCCGACCATCGAGTCCGGTGTGGAGGCGGCCGACCTGCCGCACGCGGTCGTCGGCGTGATCATCGCCCTGCTGGTGCTGCTGCCCGAGACCATCGCCGCACTGCGCTCCGCGCGCCGCGACCGGGTGCAGACCAGCCTCAACCTCGCCCTCGGCTCCGCGATGGCCAGCATCGGCCTCACCATCCCGGCGGTCGCCCTGGCCTCGATCTGGCTCTCCGGCCCGCTTGTCCTCGGCCTCGGCTCCACCCACATGGTGCTGCTCGCGCTGACTGTGGTGGTGAGCTCCCTGACGGTGGTGCCGGGGCGGGCCACGCCACTCCAGGGAGGAGTCCACCTGGTGGTGTTCGCGGCGTATCTGGAGCTGGCGATCAATCCCTAGCGGGAATCCCTACCGGAATCCCCAGCGGGACGATCCTCAGGCGGTGCGTAAACGCTTGCGCGAGCGCTTACGCACCGCGGGTTCAGCCAGTGGCCGGCTCCGCCGCCACCACCGGCACGGGCCGCGTCTCGGGCAACAGCGCGAAACACCCCAGGCTGAGCAGGGCGATCCCGGTCAGATACGCGCCCACACCCCACGGCACCCGGCCGCCCTGCTCGACGAGGGCGGTCGCCACGAGGGGCGTGAGCGCGCCCCCGACAACCCCGCCGAGGTTGCAGCCGACCGCGGCGCCCGTGCAGCGCACCCGGGGCTCGTACAGCTCCGGCAGATACGCGGCGATCACGGCGAACATGGTGATGAACGCGAGCATCGCCCCCAGGAAGCCGAGGAACATCAGCAACGGCTCTCCCGTGGCGAGGAGCGCGACCATCGGGAACATCCACACGGCGGCGCCCGCACACCCGGCCAGGCACAATGGCCGCCGCCCGTAACGGTCGCCGAGCAGCGCCGCCACCGGCGTCAGCGAACCCTTCACCAGCACCGCGGCCATGATGCAGGTCAGCATGACGGTACGGCTCACTCCGAGCCGCTCCGTGGCGTACGCGAGGGACCAGGTCGTCACGGCGTAGAAGATCGCGTACCCGATGGCGAGTGCCCCGGCGGTCAGCAGGACGAGCCGCCAGTGGTCACGCGCCACCTCGGCGAGCGGCACGCGCGCGTGGTCGTCGATCTCGAGGAAGCTGGGGCTCTCGGCGAGCGAGGAACGCAGCCGCAGCCCCACCACGGCCAGCACCCCGGCCGCCCAGAACGGCACCCGCCAGCCCCACTGCGCGAACTGCGCCTCGGTCAGCGTCGCGGACAGTGCCAGCACCACGCCGTTGGCGAGCAGGAAGCCCAGCGCGGGCCCGACCTGCGGGAAGCTCGACCACAGGCCCCGCCGTTCGGGGGGTGCGTGCTCGGCGGTCAGCAGGACGGCCCCGCCCCACTCCCCGCCGAGCCCGAGCCCCTGCAGAAAGCGCAGTACGAGCAGCAGTACGGGAGCGGCGACACCGATGGTCTCGTACGTCGGTACACAGCCGACCGCGACCGTGGAGGCGCCGGTCAGCAGGAGTGAGGCGACCAGGACCGGCCTGCGCCCGTGCCGGTCGCCGATGTGCCCGAACAGCACCGATCCCAGCGGCCGCGCGACAAACCCCACGCCGAACGTCCCGAACGCGGCCAGCGTCCCCGCCACCGGTGAGAACGTCGGGAAGAACAACGGCCCCAGGACCAGCGCCGCCGCGGTCCCGTAGACGAAGAAGTCGTAGAACTCGATGGCCGTCCCGGCGAGCGAGGCGGCCGCGAGCCGCAGCATGGAGGGGGCCCTTACGGTGCGTACGTCGTGCATGCCGCGTCAACTACCCACGGTGATCGCGAGTTACGGGGGCGCGCGGGCGCGCGGACCGCGTCAGTACGTGACGGTGATGCGCCGGGCAGGGCCGTCGACGCGGACGGTGCCGCCGTACGGGATGACGAGTTGTGGGTCGGTGTGCCCGAAGTCGACGTCGAGGACGATCGGGGTCTCAGGGGCGTACGCCTCCATGGCGCGCAGCACGGCCTCGCGCTGCCCGGCGGCGTAACGAGCGGCTTCCTGCGGGCTGTTGGGGCGCTCGAAGGACCACGTCTTCGCTCGGCCCATCAGCAGTGCGGAGAAGCGCTGGAGCAGGCCGCGCTCGCCCATGTTGCGCAGGGTCCAGAAGACCTCCGTGGCACTCGGCATGTCCTCCGAGGTCTCCAGGAGCAGCACTCCGCCGTCGTACTCCGTCAGGTCGTGCGCGACTTCACGGTCGGCCATCAGCAGCCAGCCGACGATCTCCAGGCAGCCGCCCCAAGTGCGGCCCTCGACCACCCGGTCGGCGTTCACCCAGGTCCATCCGGTGCCGGGCCGGGTCTCGGGCTCCGTGTCGAAGGTTGCCGGATCGGCCCAGTCGCGGTTGACGTCGTTCCAGCGCTCGGCGGGCCTCAACTCGTACTCACCCGAGGTGAACAGCGCCGCGCGCAGGGACTCGGCGGTCTGCGGGTGCATGGCGCCGGGACGGCCCAGCTCGCACATCACGGTCGCGCCGTGGTAGCCCACGATTCCGGCGTTGCGCAGGAAGGCGAGCAGGTTCGTGTTGTCGCTCATCCCGAAGAACGGCTTCGGGTTCGCGGTGATCAACTCCCGGTCCAGCAGCGGCAGTACGGTGATCTGGTCGTCACCGCCGATCGACGCGATCACCGCCTTGATGTCCGGATCGGCGAACGCGGCGTGGATGTCGGCGGCCCGCTCCCGCGGCGTGGAGCCCATGGTGCGCGTCGCCGGATACTCGACCGGTTCGAGCCCGTACTCCTTGCGCAGCCGCTCAAGACCCAGTTCGTAGGGGCGCGGGAAGAGGCCGGGCAGCCCGGCCGACGGCGAGAGCACGGCTATACGGTCGCCGGGCGACGGCTTGGGCGCGTAGGAGATCGTCGTCATGCGGGGAGGGTACGGGCCGTGGGTCCGGCCGCGCACCGTGATAAACCGGGTCCGAGCAGCGGTCCTCGAAGGATCGCCCACCCTGAACGGACCGGAGGAACCGTGCCCCGCACCCTGGCCAACGCCCCGATCATGATCCTCAACGGCCCCAACCTGAACCTGCTCGGCCAGCGCCAGCCGGAGATCTACGGCTCCGACACGCTCGCCGACGTCGAGGCCCTGTGCGCCAAAGCGGCGGCCGCACATGGCGGCACGGTGGACTTCCGCCAGTCCAACCACGAGGGCGAGCTGGTCGACTGGATCCACGAGGCGCGGCTGAACCACTGCGGGATCGTGATCAACCCCGGTGCCTACTCGCACACCTCGGTGGCGATCCTGGATGCGCTCAACACCTGTGATGGCCTACCGGTGGTGGAGGTCCACATCTCCAACATCCACCAGCGCGAGACGTTCCGGCACCACTCCTACGTCTCGCTGCGCGCCGACGGGGTCATCGCCGGGTGCGGAGTGCAGGGGTACGTGTTCGGGGTGGAGCGGGTCGCGGCGCTGGTGGGGGCGGGGCAGGCCGAGGCGTAAGTCCCGCTGTCCAGGCGGACGCCCCTTACAGCCGCCCCGCCTCCACGATCCGCCGCAGAAAGCGCTGCGTGCGCTCCTGCTGCGGGTCGCCGAAGATCTGCTCGGAGCTGCCGCGCTCCAGGACCACACCGCCGTCCAGGAAGCACACCTGGTCGGCCACCTCGCGGGCGAAGCTCATCTCGTGCGTGGCCAGCACCATGGTCATGCCGTCGTCCTTCAGATCGCGCACGACGGCCAGGACCTCGCCCACCAGCTCCGGGTCGAGGGCGGCGGTGACCTCGTCGAGCAGCAGCAGCCGGGGACGTACGGCCAGGGCGCGCACGATCGCGACCCGCTGCTGCTGTCCGCCGCTCAGCCGGTCCGGGTACTCGCCCGCCCTGCCGCCGAGGCCGAGCCGCTCCAGCAGCTCACGCGCGCGTGCCTCGGCCTCCGCACGGGGCACCCCGTGCACGCGGCGCGGAGCCAGGGTGATGTTCTCGAGGACCGTCATGTGCGGAAACAGGTTGTACGCCTGGAAGACCACGCCGATACGGCGGCGCACCGCGTCCTGGTCGGCACGCGGATCGGTGATCTCCTCGTCGTCCAGCCAGATCGCACCGTCGTCGATGTCCTCCAGGAGGTTCGCGCACCGCAGCAGCGTCGACTTGCCGGAGCCGGAGGCACCGATCAGCGCGGTCACGGTGTGCGGGGCGACCTCAAGGTCGACGTCCCGCAGTACGACCGACTCACCGAAGGTCTTGCGGACCGACTCCATGCGCAGCACGGGGGCGTCGCTCATAGGGATCCTCCCTGGGCCCGCTTACGGTCCATCCGGGCCGTCACCCAGTCCGTGAACCGCGTCATGGGGATGGTCAGCGCCACGAAGACCAGGCCCGCGACGATGTACGGCGTGTAGTTGAGGCTGCGGCCGACGATGATGTCGGCGGCCCGTACGGCGTCCACGGCGCCGCCGATCGACACCAGCCCGGTGTCCTTCTGGAGCGACACCAGGTCGTTGAGCAGGGGCGGCACCTGGCGGCGTACCGCCTGGGGCAGGACGACGTACCGCAGCGACTGTCGGTTGTTGAGGCCCAGCGAGCGGGCCGCGGCGCGCTGCGAGGGGTGGACGGACTCGATGCCGGCCCGGAACACCTCGGCGACGTACGCCGAGTAGGTCAGCGTCAGCGCCGTACCGCCCAGCAGCACCGGGTCGACGGTGACGCCCTGCAGCCGCAGCGCGGGGACTCCGAGGACCACGATCATCAGGTTGATGATGAGCGGCAGCCCTCGGAAGAAGTCCGTGTACGCGGCGGCCAGCACGCGCAGCGGGAAGAACACCGGGCCGCGCAGCGTGCGCGCGACGGCGATGAGCATCCCGAGGACGAGGACGGCAGCGCCGCAGATCAGCAGCAGCCGGACGTTGAGCCAGAGCCCTTCGAGGACCTTGGGCAACGCCTCGCGCGCGTACTCGGCGCTGAAGAACGTCTCCTTGGTGCGCGACCAGCCGGGCGCGTTGACGACGACCAGGTAGAGGACGACGCCCGTGACCAGGGTCGAGAGCGCGGCGATCGCGGTGGCGCGGCGGGAGCGGGCGCGCTTGTAGGCCTCGCGGTCGATCCGCCGCTGCGAGGGGACGTACCCCTCGCCCGCTCCCGGGCGGTCCGGCTCAGCCGAGCCGGTCAGGTCGCCCTTGCCGTCCGCGTCCTCCTGGCCGGACTCGTCCTTGGTGAGCGTCACTTGAGTACCGGGGCGTCGACGGCGTCGGACAGCCACTGCTGTTCGATCCTGGCCAGCGTGCCGTTCTCGCGGAGGGTGTCGACGGCGTCCGTCACGCACGCGGTGAGCGCGCTGCCCTTGTCGAGCACGAGCCCGAACTGCTCCGGCGTACCGCCCTGGTTCTCGAACTGCCCCACGATCGTCGCGTCCGTCACCTCGGCCGCCGTGATGTAGAACGCGGTCGGCAGGTCGACGACGATGGCGTCGACCTGGCCGTTCTTCAGCGCGGACTTGGCCTGGTCGTTCTTGGCGTAGGCGGCGGGATCCTGCGTCGGCTTCACCACGTCGTCGATGTAGTTGAGGCTGGTCGTGCCGACCTGGGCGCCCAGCTTGAGGCCCTTGAGGTCGGCGAGGCTGGTCGCCTTCGCGGCCTTGCTGTCCTTGAGGGCGATGACGGCCTGGCGCACGTCGTAGTAGCCGGAGGAGAAGTCCACGGCCTTCTTGCGCTCGTCGCTGATCGACACCTGGTTGATGTCGAAGTCGAAGGTCTTCTCACCGGGCGCGAAGGCCTTGTTGAAGGGGACGCTCTGCCAGACGACGGCACTCTTGTCGTAGCCCAGCTCGTTCGCCACGGCGTACGCGACCGCCGACTCGAAGCCTTCGCCGTTCGTGGGCTCGTCGTCCTTGAACCACGGCTCGTAGGCCGGTTCGTCGGTGGCGATGGTCAGCTTGCCGGAGGTCTCGGTGGCCAACTTGCCCTTGGCGCAGGTGGTCCCGGCCGACCCCGACGGCGTGTCGGCGGCCTTCTCCTCCGGCTGCGGAGCGCAGCCGACGGCGGTGGCGAGCAGGGCTGTGGTCGCGGCGGCGACGGCGCGGTGCAGCGCGCGCGAGGCAAGATGCATGGCGGGAGAGTGACAGTCCGCAGCCCCGTTTGTCGAGGTCACGGCATGCATCGTCCGCATGGTGGGAACGGGTGTTGCATTCTTGTGAACGCGTCCCGCGACGCGCCGTTCGCCGGGGCCGCCGGCCGAGGGCGGGGATCGAAAGGCCGGCGGCCCGTACCGCGCAGGAGCCGTCATCCTGCTGCGGGGCTGCTGCCAGTTGACCGCGCAACCACGCGCGCCGGGAGCGCGCGCGTGGCACCGGCGTGTGTGAAGGGTTCACACGGGGTGCGTACGCGCCCGCGTGCGGTGGAGAGTGCGCGCGGGGCGCGCACTCATCGGCGGACGCTCCTGTTCACCACCTTGTTCGCCACCGGTTCACCACCTTCTTCACCACCGCTCGGCGGCCTCACCACCCCCGCGCGCGCCACTCCGGCAGATGCGGTCGCTCCGCGCCCAGGCTCGTGTCGTTGCCGTGCCCGGGGTACACCCAGGTCTCGTCCGGGAGCACGTCGAAGATCTTCGTCTCGACGTCGTGGATCAGGCTGGCGAACGCCTTCGGGTCCTTGCGGGTGTTGCCCACGCCGCCCGGGAACAGACAGTCGCCGGTGAACACATGGGGATGCCCGTGCGGGTCGTCGTAGACGAGGGCGATCGAGCCCGGCGTGTGGCCGACCAGATGGCGCGCGGTGAGCTCCACGCGCCCCACGCGGATGGTGTCGCCGTCGTCGACCAGGACGTCGGTCGGTACGGGGATGCCGTCGGCGTCGTCCCGTCCCGCGTACGTGCGCGCGCCCGTGGCGGCGACGACCTCGGCGAGCGCCTGCCAGTGGTCGCCGTGCTGATGCGTGGTGACGACCGAGGCGATGCCGTCGTCGCCGATGCTGCCGAGCAGGGTGCCCGCGTCGTTGGCGGCGTCGATCAGCAGCTGCTCGTCCGTGGCCCGGCAGCGCAGCAGATAGGCGTTGTTGTCCATCGGGCCGACCGCGATCTTCGTGATGATCAGGTCCGGCAGCTCATGCACATCGGCCGGGCCGCCGACCTTCACCGCTCCGCTGTACGTCATGACGTTCAGCCTATAGCGGGGGCGGGGCCCGGCCGAGGCGGAGCGGACTACAGCGGGGGAAGGGCCGGCAGCGGGCCGCCGTCCACGGTCAGACCGGATCCGTCGCGGCGGCCGGCGAGCCAGCCCAGCAGGTCGGCCCGGCGGCCCGCGACGGTGACCTCCACCGCACCCTCGCGGCCGGTCGGGATCCGGCGTCGGTCGTCCTGCTCGATCAGCACGGCGGGTACGTCGGGATGCCCCCGGAAGCGGTCGGCGAGGAAGCCGATCTCGCGCTGGGCGAACTCCTCGGGGAGGTCCTCCAGCTCGTACCCGATCCCGAGGTCCACATGGTGCAGCTCCACCTCGATCCACCGCCGGAAGGGCACCCGGGACGCCGAGTCGGTGACCCCGCCCCGCAGCTCCACCGTGCGCGACCAGTCCGCCGGGGCCGCCCCCGCCTCCTGGAAGCGCGCCGCACTGTCGCGCAGGTCGGCGAGGTGGACGGCGAGGGGGCGCGGGGCGTCCCGCTCGATGTCGGTGTCCCGGGCGTCCGCGGAGACGTACATGGGACGGCCTTCGAGGACGTTCACCAGGGCGTCCGCGTTGCGGGCGAGGTGGGCGAGGACGTGGCCGCTGGTCCAGCCGGGCAGTCGTGACGGCTCGGTCACAGCCGCGTCGTCCAGTTTGGCGACTGCGATGAGCAAGCGTTCGGTCGCGTCACGTACAGACGCCAGGTCATGCGCGTGATCAATCATGGTGCTGACCCTAGCTCCGCCACACCTTCGGGTGAAGGTGGTGAAGGTGTGCCGTAAATCGAATGCACGTGCTATATGGTCGGGCGTGGCGTCGGGCATGCTGGATGGTCGGGGATTGTTATGCACTCCGGGAATCCGACCGGCGTTGTCAGTGGCTCCCCCTAGTCTGAGAAAGCACGGGGGCCTCGCCCCTGTCACTTCTCTCAAGAAAGGTGCGGACCGGCGTGGCCGACCGTCTCATCGTCCGTGGCGCGCGCGAGCACAACCTGAAGAACGTCTCGCTCGACCTGCCTCGCGACTCGCTCATCGTCTTCACGGGCCTGTCCGGGTCGGGCAAGTCCTCCCTGGCCTTCGACACCATCTTCGCCGAGGGTCAGCGGCGCTATGTGGAATCGCTCTCCTCGTACGCCCGCCAGTTCCTCGGCCAGATGGACAAGCCGGACGTCGACTTCATCGAGGGCCTCTCGCCCGCGGTCTCCATCGACCAGAAGTCGACCTCGCGCAACCCGCGCTCGACGGTCGGCACCATCACCGAGGTCTACGACTATCTGCGCCTGCTCTTCGCGCGCATCGGCAAGCCGCACTGTCCCGAGTGCGGCCGCCCGATCTCGCGCCAGTCGCCGCAGGCCATCGTCGACAGAGTCCTGGAGCTGCCGGAGGGGAGCCGCTTCCAGGTGCTGTCGCCGCTGGTGCGTGAGCGCAAGGGCGAGTTCGTCGACCTCTTCGCCGACCTGCAGACCAAGGGCTACTCCCGCGCGCGGGTGGACGGCGAGACGATCCAGCTCTCCAACCCGCCCGTCCTGAAGAAGCAGGAGAAGCACACCATCGAGGTGGTCGTCGACCGCCTCACGGTGAAGGACTCCGCCAAGCGCCGCCTCACCGACTCCGTCGAGACCGCACTCGGCCTGTCCGCCGGCATGGTCGTGCTCGACTTCGTCGACCTCCCCGAGGACGACCCCGAGCGCGAGCGCATGTTCTCGGAGCACCTGTACTGCGCGTACGACGACCTGTCCTTCGAAGAGCTCGAGCCCCGCTCCTTCTCCTTCAACTCGCCCTTCGGCGCCTGCCCCGAGTGCACCGGCATCGGCACGCGCATGGAGGTCGACCCCGAGCTGATCGTCCCGGACGAGGACAAGTCCCTCGACGAGGGCGCCATCCACCCCTGGTCGCACGGCCACACCAAGGACTACTTCGGCCGCCTGATCGGCGCCCTCGCGGACGCGCTGGGATTCCGTACGGACATCCCCTTCGCCGGTCTGCCGCAGCGCGCCAAGAAGGCCCTCATGTACGGCCACAAGACCCAGATCGAGGTCCGCTACCGCAACCGGTACGGCCGCGAGCGCGTCTACACGACCCCGTTCGAAGGCGCCGTCCCCTTCGTCAAGCGCCGGCACAGCGAGTCCGAGAGCGACGCCGGCCGGGAGCGCTTCGAGGGCTACATGCGCGAGGTGCCCTGCCCCACCTGTGAGGGCACACGCCTCAAGCCGGTCGTCCTCGCGGTCACCGTCATGGGGAAGTCGATCGCCGAGGTCGCCGCGATGTCCATCAGCGACTGCGCGGACTTCCTGGGCGAGCTGAAGCTGACCGCCCGCGACAAGAAGATCGCCGAGCGCGTGCTGAAGGAGGTCAACGAGCGGCTCAAGTTCCTGGTCGACGTCGGCCTGGACTACCTCTCGCTGAACCGCGCGGCCGGCACGCTGTCCGGCGGCGAGGCCCAGCGCATCCGCCTCGCCACCCAGATCGGCTCCGGCCTCGTCGGCGTCCTGTACGTCCTGGACGAGCCGTCCATCGGCCTGCACCAGCGCGACAACCACCGGCTCATCGAGACCCTGGTCCGGCTGCGCGACATGGGCAACACGCTGATCGTCGTCGAGCACGACGAGGACACCATCAAGGTCGCCGACTGGATCGTCGACATCGGCCCCGGCGCGGGCGAGCACGGCGGCAAGGTCGTGCACAGCGGCTCCCTCAAGGAGCTGCTCGACAACGCCGAGTCGATGACCGGCCAGTACCTGTCCGGCAAGAAGGCCATCCCGCTGCCCGACATCAGGCGCCCGCAGGACCCGTCCCGCCGGCTCACGGTGCACGGCGCCCGCGAGAACAACCTCCAGGACATCGACGTCTCCTTCCCGCTGGGCGTGTTCACCGCGGTCACGGGCGTGTCCGGCTCCGGCAAGTCGACGCTGGTCAACGACATCCTGTACACGCACCTGGCCCGCGAGCTCAACGGCGCGCGCAGCGTTCCGGGGCGGCACACGCGCGTGGACGGCGACGACCTCGTCGACAAGGTCGTGCACGTCGACCAGTCGCCCATCGGCCGCACGCCCCGGTCGAACCCGGCGACGTACACCGGCGTCTTCGACCACGTCCGCAAGCTGTTCGCCGAGACCACCGAGGCGAAGGTCCGCGGCTACATGCCCGGCCGCTTCTCCTTCAACGTCAAGGGCGGCCGCTGCGAGAACTGCGCGGGCGACGGCACGATCAAGATCGAGATGAACTTCCTCCCGGACGTGTACGTCCCGTGCGAGGTCTGCCACGGCGCCCGCTACAACCGGGAGACGCTGGACGTCCACTACAAGGGCAAGTCCATCGCCGACGTCCTGAACATGCCGATCGAGGAAGCCATGCACTTCTTCGAGGCCGTGCCGGCGATCTCCCGCCACCTCAGGACGCTGAACGACGTCGGTCTCGGCTACGTCCGCCTCGGGCAGTCCGCGACCACCCTGTCCGGTGGCGAGGCTCAGCGGGTGAAGCTCGCCAGCGAGCTGCAGAAGCGCTCCACCGGACGCACGGTCTACGTCCTGGACGAGCCGACCACCGGCCTGCACTTCGAGGACATCAGCAAGCTGCTCACGGTCCTGGCCGGGCTCGTCGACAAGGGCAACACGGTCATCGTCATCGAGCACAACCTCGACGTGATCAAGACCGCCGACTGGGTCGTCGACATGGGCCCCGAGGGCGGCGCGGGCGGCGGCCTGGTCGTCGCCGAGGGCACGCCCGAGCAGGTCGCGGGCGTCCCGGCCAGCCACACCGGCAAGTTCCTCCGGGAGGTCCTCGGCGCCGACCGGATCAGCGACGCGAACCCGGTGAGCGCCCCGCGCAAGACGGCGGCCAAGAAGGCGGTGGCGGCCGCGTCGGCGGCGAAGAAGACGGCAACGGCGAGGACGACCACCGCGAAGACGGCCAAGGCCGTGAACAACACAGCGGCGAAGAAGACGACCGGAGCCGTCAAGAAGGCCACGCCCGCGAAGAAGACGACCCGGGCCCCCAAGGCCTGACGAGGGAGCACTGAGCGAGGGAGCACTGAGCCGGGGGCCGCTGCGGGCCGATCACAAGAACCCGCGGCGGCCCAGGCTTCCCCAAGGACCGCCCCCGGCGTTCTTGCCCCGCCCGTGCGCTTGCGTCATCGTGACCGTGGCGGATCAGCCCGTGATGACGCGGGCATGCACCGCCGACGACCACGGAGGGGGAGCCGGTGGTGGAACCTGACATTCCGGCAGCTCGGGGCGGCCCGGCGGAACCACGTACGGCGAGGCCCGCCGATGTTACCTGGGACCGGCTCCAGAACCAGCTGGACTGGTTCGACCGGAAGAGTGCTCTCGCCCAACGGCGTTTCAAACAGCTGAAGTTGGCCACGCTGATGCTGGCGGCCGGACTCCCGGTGACCGTCGCCGCCTCCGCGCCCAACTGGATCCCGGCGTTGATGGGTGCTCTCGTCGCGGTCATCGAGGGCGCGCAGCAGCTGTTCAAGTTCCAGGAGAACTGGATCAACTACCGGTCCGTGTGCGAGAGCCTGCGCCGCGAGCAGTACCTGTACCTGGCGCGTGCCGGGCACTACGGCGACACGGCCGTCCCCGACACCCTGCTCGCCGAGATGGTGGAGCGGATCATCGGCCAGGAGACCACCCACTGGGTGGAAAGGGAGGCCACATGATCGTCGTCTTCACCGGCCGGCGTCCCTCAGGGCCGGACGGGGTGTTCCCCGAGGCCGCCGTGGACTGGCTCGAGGAGCGCCTGAAGCTCCTCTTCGGCGGACTGCGGCCGCGGCTCGCCGTGGGATCCGCCGCCGCGGGCACGGACCTGCTGGCCGCCGGGGCGGCACTGAGCGCCGGTATCCCGGTCGACCTCGTGGTCACCGAGAACCCCGAGGAGTTCGTGGGCGCTTCCGTCGCCGACAAGGGGCCCCAATGGGAGGAGCGCTTTCGCACGCTGACGGCGCACACGAAGGCATCCCTCGTCCCCGTGCCGGGAGCCAAGGCCGACGACGACGGGTTCCGTGCCGTCAACCAGGCGCTTCTGAACCACGCCCGCGACAGCCTCCACACCCCGGGCGAGGAAGCGGACGAACCCGAGGAACTCGTGGTGGTCGCGGTCACCGAGGGGCGCCGCGCGGGAGAGGACCACACCGAGTCCCTGGCCATGTCGGCCAAGGCGCTCGGCCACCTCGTGCTGCGCCTGAACCCCTCGCAGAGTCGGTCCGCGGCACAGACGGCGTTCGTCGCCATGCCGTACGGCGGCAAGGCCGACTCCACCCGGGAACTCAAGCGGTTCGAGGCGGACGAGTCCTGGCACCGGGTGCTCGTGCCCGCCCTGCTCGACAGCGGGTACCGGCCGATCCGCACGGACCTGGAAGCAGGCCTGAAGAGCATCGACGCCCGCATGCTGCACAGCATCAACACCGCCGATCTCTTCGTGGCGGATCTCGCCACCCTCAACCCCAATGTCCTGTGGGAACTGGGCGTGCGGCACGCCTGGCGGCCCTCCGCCACGCTCCTCATGGCGCCGCACTGGGTCACACCGCCCTTCGACCTGGGGCATTCGACCATTCAGCGCTACGAGCGGGGGATGAAGAAGGTCAGCGACCGGCAGGCGGTCGCGGCCATCGGCAAGCTCAAGGACGCCCTGAACGCGACGCAACGGGGGGTCGACAGCCCGGTGTGGGCGGTCTTCCCCACGCTGGAGCCCGTAGAGCTGCCTCCCGACGCCGACGGGGAGCTCTACTCGCGGCTGACGCGCTACAGCGAGGAGATCTCCCTGGCGGCGGCCCTGCGCGACGCCGGGAAACTGCTCGACATCGCCGATCGGGTACGGCAGGACGGACTGTCCGTCGGCAACTGCCACACCCAGCTGGAGCAGATCGGTCTGGCCCTCGTGACGCTGGGCGACTTCGACAAGGGGCGGGAACTGCTGGAGCCGCTGGCCGCGGCCGACGTCTCTCTCGGCCGGCTCCGTATGCAGCAGTGTTACGCCCTCACGCTGATCCACCGTGACGGGACGCCCGCGGATCGGCTGACGTACCTGAAAGAGGCCGAACGCAGATTAAAGCTGCTCGACGACCGCCGCCCGGGATCCTCCGAGACACTGGGACTGCTCGGCAGCGCGGCCAAGAGGGCCTTCGAACTCGCCCTCCGGCTCGGACAGAAGAACGCCGTGCCCCATCTGGACCGCGCCATCGAGGCCTACCACAGCGGCATGGTGGCCGATCCCGGCGACTACTACCCGGGGATCAACGCGCTCGCCCTCGTGAGAGTGAGAGGACAGCACTTCGGTGGCGGTCAGGGCGACTTGGCGCTGGCGGAGTCCCTGCTTCCGGTGGTCCGCTTCGCCGTCGAGCGCCGAAAGATCGGCCCGAACGACACCTGGGAGCACGCCACCCTGGCCGAACTCACCCTGCATCAGCACCTGCTGGACAAGGACATGGCTCCCGTGCCGCCCGTCGAAGCACTGCACCACTACACCGTGGCGGCCCACTCCGCCGACGGCGCCGAACTCTCCTCCATGCGCCGTCAACTCGAGTTCCTCCTGGCCGTGGGAGACCGGCCCGAGGTGATCGGACCACTGCTCGCGGCCCTCGCAGCGCCCGCCGAAGGGAACACGCTGTGACATCCGCCGTACGTGATTGCGGCCCGGCGCCTCTCAGACCAGTTCCGCCGCGTACGGCGGCTCCGCGCCCGCGCGTGAGCAGGTGATCGCCGCGGCGCGCGCGGCGAACCTCAGCAACTGGGACCAGCCGTCCGGGCCCAGGCCGGCGAGGGCTTCCAAGGACAGGGCGGCACGGGCGGACAGGCCGTGCAGCAGGGCCGCGTTCACGGTGTCGCCGGCGCCGATCGTGTCGACGACGTCGACCTTCTCACCCGGCACGGAGTGCACCGCGCCGTCCCGGGTGAAGGCGGTCAGCCCGTCGCCGCCGTGGGTGATCACGACGGCGGAGGGCCCCGCGGCCAGCCACTCCCGCGGGGTGCCGCCCAGCCACAGCGCGTCCTCCTCGGAGAGCTTGAGCAGTGACACCGACGGCAGCCAGCTCTTGAAGCGGGCCCGGTAGGCGTCCGCGTCGGGGATCAGTCCGGCCCGGATGTTCGGGTCGAGCAGGGTGAACACGCCCTGCTCGGCCGCGGTCCGCATCAGCTCCTCGTAGGCGCTCGCGCCCGGCTCCAGGACGAGCGAGCAGGTGCCGAAGGAGACCGCCCGGGCGCCCGCGGGAAGTTCCGTGGGCGCCGTGAACAGCCGGTCCGCGGTGCCGTCGACGTAGAAGGAGTAGGCGGCCGAGCCGTGCGTGTCGATCGTGGCGACCGCGAGGGTGGTCGGCTCCTTGCCACGCTGTACGGCCGTCACGTCCACCCCCGCCTCCCGCAGCCCGTCGAGCAGCGCCTCGCCGAAGGCGTCGTACGAGACGCGGGAGCAGAAGGCCGTGGGGGAGCCGAGGCGGCCGAGGGCCAGGGCCGTGTTGTACGGGCCGCCGCCGAGCGCCGGCTTGAGGCCCGCGAGGGCGCCCGTGCCCTGCGGTACCAGGTCGATCAGGGCCTCTCCGGCGACGACGATCACGAGACGGTTCCTCTCTCGGACTGCGAAAGTTGCGAGGGTTGCGAGGGTTGAGAGATCTGCAACGGCTGCAAGGAGCCAGGTGGCTGCAAGTGCTGAGGGCGCTGCGAGGCCTGAGGGCGCTGCGAGCGCTCCGGCTCGTCGGCGCAGCCGCAGGAGGCACGGTGGACGAAGGCGCAGGGGAGCCGCACGGTCCGGGCGGGCCGGTCCGGCGCGGCGAGACGCTCCAGGAGCACCCCGACGGCCTGGGCGCCGATCTCCCTGCTGGGCTGGGCGATCGCGGTGAGCCGGGGCGTGAACAGGTCCGCCCAGGCGAAGTCGTCGAAGCAGCACAGCGCGATGTCGTCCGGCACGGACAGGCCGTGCTCGCGCAGCGCGCGCAGGGCGCCGATGGTCATCGCGTTGTTGGCGGTGACGAGCGCGGTGGGTGGCGCGGCGAGCGACAGCAGGGCCGCCGTGGCCCGTTCACCGCCGGCCGACTCGGAGTCGCCGTGCACGACGAGGCGTTCGTCGTAGGGGAACCCGGCGGCGGCGAGGCCGTGCCGGTAACCGGTGATCCGCTCGCCGGTGGTGCTCAGCCCGGGCCGGCCCGCGACCAGGGCGATCCGCCGGTGGCCGAGCCCGGCGAGATGCGTGACCAGCCGGGCCGTCGGTTCGGCACTGTCGGCGCAGACCTGGTCGAAGCGCGGTGCGCGGTCCTCGGCGGAGTCGATCACCCGGTCGAGGAACACGGCCGGTACCTCGTGACGCGTGAGGTAGGCGACGAGTTCGCGCGGGTCGGCGGAGGGCGCGACGATCATGCCGTCCACCCGCCGTTCGTGCAGGAGCTGGACGACCTTGCGCTCGTGCTCCGGATCGTCGTGCGGGTCGGCGATCAGCAGGCTGTAGCCGTGCTCCAGGGCGGCGGCCTCGACTCCCTGGAGGATCTCCGTGAAGTAGGGGTTGCTGATCGCCGACACCGCGAGGCCGATGGACCTGGTGCGGGAGGTCACCAAGGAGCGGGCGAGGGTGTTGGGCGTGTAGCCGAGCTCCTCGACGGCTTCCAGCACGGCCTGACGGGTGTGCGGCAGGACCGGCCGGGTGTCGTTCAGCACGTGGGAGACGGTCGCCACGGACACGCCGGCACTGCGTGCGACGTCGGCCATGGTCGGCATGAGGTCTCCTCCGGAACGACACCGGGATCGGATTCCCTCCCGGAACGGCACGGGGAACGTATCGCATGCGGCGGCAGACGTAAACGTTTGCGCAAGCGTTTACGTGCAGTCACCTGCCGAGGAACGCAGCCAGGATCACGTTGCAGGAGTACGCCCAGGAACATGCGGAGGTACAGGCCAGGAACTGTGTCTCACTCCCAGTCCCACCCGATCCCCACGACCCCCGACCGCACCCGCGGCTCGACGAGGTGCACCGAGTGGTGCCGTCCGGTCAGCGCCAGCTCCTGGCGCCCGCTGCGCGGCGCCGCCGCCGAGTGCTGGGCGAACCGGTGGCAGCGCACCGGCAGCGCGTTCTCGTCGAAGCGCACCTGGAGCGCGTACTGGCCGCCGGCCGGCCCGAATCCGCGGACGTACTCCCGTGACGCGCCGGCCGTGCCGTCCTCGACGCCGTAGCGGAAGAGGAACGTGTCGCCGGCCCGCAGCCGTGTGTCGAAGAGCAGCTCGGCCACGAACACCCCGGTGCCGTGGTCCGAACGAACGCGTCCCGTGCGGCAGTTCTCCAAGGCGTGGACACTCATGCGCTCCGGCGCGCACCCCGGGTCGCCGTGGTGGACGGCCACGAAACGGTCGACGCCGTCCCGGTGGGCCCGCACGATGTGGTGCGACTCGCGTCCGGCCAGCTCACGGCGCGCGCCGATCCGTACCCGCTCGTGGTGGCCGAGGGTGTGCAGCCCGCCGTCGAGCGGCGAGTCCAGCTCGGCCAGCAGCCGCTCCAGGACGCCGGAGGCCTCGACGAGGGAGCGGTAGGAGCGGGCCGCGGGCCGGTGCGAGGCCGGGTCCTCGTCGGCCTGGACGAGCAGCCGGATCAGCGACTCCTGCGGCAACTGGAGGATCTCCTCCAGAGCCCGTACGGCCCGCAGCGACTCGGGGCGCTGCGGGCGCCGGGCGCCCTGCTGCCAGTAACTCAGGCTGGTCACACCGACCTTGACCCCATGGCGCGACAGATGGTGCTGCACGCGCTGCAACGGCAGTCCGCGGGCGGCGATCGCGGCCCGCAGCGCGACGTGGAAGGGGCCGCCGCGCAGGGCCGAGTCCAGTTCCGCGGTGGCGACGTCCGCGTGCTGTGTGGCGTGCGGCATGCAGGGGCCTTTCTGTGAATGTTCACAACGGCTGGTCAGACCGTTCGCGGGAGTCGTCGGGGCCCGCGTCGGCGCCGTGGGTCTTCACATCCGTACGCCGTCGTTCAGGGCCCCGAGCTCCCCCGCATTGAAGCGTGTTGACCAAGCCCCGACAACACCTGTTGCCCAACCGTGGCGGACTCCCGGCCGACTTCACATCCCTCACGCCGGGGCGGTGGACCCGTCCTTGCCCAGCGCCTCCCGGATCGCGCGCGGACAGGGTCTGGGGCGCCGACAGCCGGGCGCGGCTCACGGCGTCCCGCACGCGTGGTGGCCGCCGGGAACGCCTCCCGGCGGCGCATCGAACGCGATCTGCACGACGGACCACGTGACCAAGGGCATGGACGAAGCCTTCGACGACCTTCTCCAGGGCGCACGCGGCATCCACCCCGCGATCCTCTCCAAGGGCGGCCTCGGCCCCGCCCTGCGCGCCCTGGCCCGCCCCGCCCCTCCCCGTCGAACTGGACCTCCGGCTGCCCCCGAACCGGCTGCCCGAGCAGACAGAGGTCGCCGTCTACTACGGCACCTCGGAGTGCCTCACGACGTCCTGGAGGTGACCATCACCGACGACGGCACAGGGGGCGCCGAGCCGGGTCGCGGCTCCGGGCTGGTCGGACTCGTCGACCGGGTGGAGGCGAACGGCGGGAGGCTGACCGTCAGCAGCCCGCCGGGCCGGGGCACGACACTCACCGTACGGCTGCCGCTGAGCGGTCCGAGCGCGGACATGTGACCGCCCGGGGCGCACGCCAGGGGAGTCTGCCCAGGCGGGGGAACCTGGACTCGGTGACGTCGCGTACGTCGCGTACGTCCGGGCGGTCGAGTCGGACGGAGAGGCTGTCGTCCGACTCGTGGGGCGGCGCAGTGCCGCCGTGTCGTGCCTGTTCTAGATGCGGCGAGCCGCGCCGCGTCGTGCCTTCGGTACGCGCTTGGCACGCACGATGTCGGCATCCCGCGGGTCGAGGGCGTCGTACGGCGCGTACCTGTCGTCCATGGTCCGGCCGGCACGACCCGACCGCCGTGGCTTCTCGATCCGTTTCTGCCGCATGTCCGCAGCCCTTCGACCGACGACCCGCCGTTCCTCACGTCATCGAGGACGGCCGGTCTTTTCGTGTCCGCTTGTGTCCGCAATGACTCCAGCATCCCTCGGATACGACCGCGTGTCGTCACGGCAAGCCCCCAGGTCCGCTTCCTGCCAGCTGTCCTCCTGGACTCCGGCAGGCTGTTGGGGCGCACTTTCAGGGGTTGCAAGGGGGGGCGAGAATCATGGACGCACCGCGGCAGCCCGCCGGTGACGGGTCGTTCTCGCCGCCGACGACGTGCTGCTCCGGGAGGGCCCGGCCAGCCTCTGCGAGCGCGTCGGCTACGAGGTGGCCGGTCAGGCCGGCGACGCGACCCGGCTCCTCGAACTGGTCGCCGACGAGCGCCCCGATCTCGTGATCGTCGACATACGGATGCTGCCGGACCACTCCACCGAGGGCCTGAAGGTGGCCCGCACCATCCGCGAGCGCCACCCGGGCACCGGCATCCTCGTCCTGTCGGCGTACGTCGAGGTCGAGGACGCCCTGGAACTGCTGGCGAGCGGCCGCAAGGCCGGCTCGGCCCAGCGCCGCGCCGACCCCCTGTCCCACCTCAGCGGCCGTGACCGCGAGGTCCTCGCCCTCACGGAGGACACCGACGACCACCGCCGGTACTGGCGGTTCTCACCTTCCTGGAGTCCCGCTGACGGTGGCGGACCGTTGTCCACAGGCCCGCCGCGCTGTCAGTTCCCGCCAGTAGGGTGTGAGACATGGCCGACCCCTCCAGCTACCGCCCCAAGCCGGGACAGATCCCGGACTCTCCCGGGGTGTACAGGTTCCGCGACGAGCACCGCCGGGTGATCTACGTCGGAAAGGCGAAGAGCCTGCGCCAGCGCCTGGCGAACTACTTCCAGGACCTGGCGGGCCTGCACCCCCGCACCCGCACCATGGTCACCACGGCCGCGTCCGTGGAATGGACGGTGGTGTCCACGGAGGTCGAGGCCCTGCAGCTGGAGTACTCCTGGATCAAGGAGTACGACCCCCGGTTCAACGTCAAGTACCGCGACGACAAGAGCTACCCGTACCTCGCGGTGACGATGAACGAGGAATTCCCGCGCGTACAGGTGATGCGCGGTCACAAGAAGAAGGGCGTGCGTTACTTCGGGCCGTACGGCCACGCGTGGGCGATCCGCGACACCGTCGACCTCCTGCTGCGCGTCTTCCCCGTCCGCACCTGCTCGGCCGGCGTCCTTCAAGAACGCCGCCCGCACCGGCCGCCCCTGCCTGCTCGGCTACATCGGCAAGTGCTCCGCGCCCTGCGTGGGCCGCGTCTCCGCCGAGGAGCACCGCGAACTCGCCGACGAGTTCAGCGACTTCATGGCCGGCCGCACGGGCACGTATCTGCGCCGCCTGGAGAAGCAGATGACGGCGGCGGCCGAGGAGATGGAGTACGAGCGGGCGGCCCGCCTGCGCGACGACATCGGGGCCCTGAAGAAGGCCATGGAGAAGAGCGCGGTCGTGCTCGCCGACGCGACCGACGCCGACCTCATCGCGGTCGCCGAGGACGAGCTGGAAGCGGCCGTGCAGATCTTCCACGTCCGCGGCGGACGCGTGCGCGGCCAGCGCGGCTGGGTCACCGACAAGGTCGAGGAGATCACCACCGGCGCCCTGGTGGAACACGCCCTCCAGCAGCTCTACGGCGAGGAGACCGGCGACTCCGTCCCCAAGGAGGTTCTCGTTCCGGCCCTGCCCGACCCGGTCGAGCCCGTCCAGGAGTGGCTCACCGAGCGGCGCGGGTCGAACGTGTCGCTGCGCATCCCGCAGCGCGGCGACAAGAAGGCCCTCATGGAGACCGTGGAGCGCAACGCTCAGCAGTCGCTCGTGCTGCACAAGACGAAACGCGCCTCCGACCTGACCACGCGCTCGCGCGCGCTGGAGGAGATCGCCGACGCCCTCGACCTGGACAGCGCCCCGCTCCGGATCGAGTGCTACGACATCTCGCACCTCCAGGGCGACGACGTGGTGGCCTCCATGGTCGTCTTCGAGGACGGACTCCAGCGCAAGAGCGAGTACCGCCGCTTCCAGATCAAGGGCTTCGAGGGCCAGGACGACGTCCGCTCCATGCACGAGGTGCTCACCCGCCGCTTCCGGCGCTACCTCGCCGAGAAGGAGCGGACGGGGGAGTGGGCCGACGGCGAGAACACCGACGCCGACGGCCTCGGCAACGGCCTCACCGAGGAGGACGGCCGTCCCAAGCGCTTCGCCTACCCGCCCCAGCTCGTCGTCGTCGACGGTGGCCGGCCCCAGGTCGCCGCCGCCAAGAAGGCCCTCGACGAACTCGGCATCGACGACATTGCCGTCTGCGGCCTCGCCAAGCGCCTGGAGGAGGTCTGGCTGCCGGACGACGACGACCCGGTGGTCCTGCCCCGCACCAGCGAGGGCCTCTACCTCCTCCAGCGCGTCCGCGACGAGGCCCACCGCTTCGCGATCACCTACCAGCGCACCAAGCGCGCCAAGCGCTTCCGCGCCGGCCCCCTGGACGAGGTACCAGGCCTGGGCGAGACACGTAAACAGGCACTCCTCAAGCACTTCGGTTCGGTGAAAAAGCTGAGGTCAGCGACAATCGACCAGATCTGCGAGGTTCCCGGCATAGGCCGCAAGACAGCCGAGACGATCGCCGTGGCCCTCGCCCAGGCGGCTCCGGCCGCACCCGCCGTGAACACGGCGACCGGAGAGATCATGGAAGAGGAATCCGACACCATGGGTTCCAGTGGGGAGTCCGTGACGATGGGCGCCCCGGACGAACGACGGGGGCAGGAGACATGAATGTGAACGAGCACGACGAGCAACAGGACCAAGCCGGAGACGGAGCACAGGTGAGTACGGGCACGCCCAACGACACGGCTGCAGTCCCGGACGCGGCCATCCCCGAGCTGGTGATCATCTCCGGCATGTCCGGGGCAGGCCGCTCGACGGCCGCCAAGTGTCTGGAGGACCTCGGCTGGTTCGTCGTCGACAACCTCCCGCCCGCGCTGATCCCCACCATGGTGGAGCTCGGCGCCCGCTCCCAGGGCAACGTGGCGCGGATCGCGGTCGTCGTCGACGTACGCGGCCGGCGCTTCTTCGACAACCTCCGCGAGTCCCTCGCCGACCTGGACGGCAAGAACGTCACCCGGCGGATCGTCTTCCTGGAGTCCTCGGACGAGGCCCTGGTGCGGCGCTTCGAGTCGGTGCGCCGCCCGCACCCCCTCCAGGGCGACGGCCGCATCGTCGACGGCATCGCCGCCGAACGCGAGCTGCTGCGCGAGCTGCGCGGCGACGCCGACCTGGTGATCGACACCTCCAGCCTGAACGTGCACGAGCTGCGCGCCAAGATGGACGCCCAGTTCGCCGGCGAGGAGGAGCCCGAGCTGCGGGCCACCGTCATGTCCTTCGGCTTCAAGTACGGCCTCCCGGTCGACGCCGACCTGGTCGCGGACATGCGCTTCCTGCCCAATCCGCACTGGGTCCCGGAGCTGCGCCCCTTCACCGGCCTCAACGAGGAGGTCGCCGCGTACATCTTCAACCAGCCCGGCGCCAAGGAGTTCCTCGACCGGTACTCCGAACTGCTCAGGCTCATCGCGGCCGGCTACCGCCGCGAGGGCAAGCGGTACGTGACCATCGCCATCGGCTGCACCGGCGGCAAGCACCGATCGGTCGCCACCTCGGAGAAGCTCGCCGCGCGCCTCGCGGCCGAGGGCGTGGAGACGGTGGTCGTGCACCGGGACATGGGACGGGAATGACAGGACGTACTCCGCGGCTGAGCAGGCTGCGCCGGGCCGTGCCCGAAGGGCGCGCGAGCCGGCCCGTAGAGGCCCGCGGTGCCAAACCGCGCCGCCGCGGCGCCCAGCCCAAGGTGGTCGCCCTCGGCGGCGGCATGGGCCTGTCCGCCTCGCTCGCCGCACTGCGCCGGATCACCGGCGACCTCACCGCCGTCGTCACCGTGGCCGACGACGGCGGCTCCAGCGGCCGCCTGCGCGACGAACTGGGCGTACTGCCGCCCGGCGACCTGCGCAAGGCGCTGGCCGCGCTCTGCGGCGACGACGAGTGGGGCCAGACCTGGGCCCGCGTCATCCAGCACCGCTTCCAGTCCAAGGGCGACCTGCACGAACACGCGGTCGGCAATCTGCTGATCGTCGCCCTGTGGGAGCAGCTCGGCGACCACGTCCAGGCTCTCGACCTGGTCGGCAGGCTGCTCGGCGCGCACGGGCGCGTGCTGCCCATGTCCGCCGTACCGCTGGAGCTCCAGGCCCTGGTCAAGGGCCACGACCCGGACCGCCCGGAGGACGTCGACACCGTACGGGGACAGGCGACCGTCGCCCTCACGCCCGGCGAGGTGCAGTCCGTGCACGTGGTGCCGCACGACCCGCCCGCGGTGCCGGAGGCGGTGGCGGCCGTCCTCGACGCGGACTGGGTGGTCCTCGGTCCCGGCTCCTGGTTCTCCTCGGTGATCCCGCACCTGCTCGTGCCCGACCTCCTGGACGCGCTCACCCAGACGAAGGCGCGCCGGGTCCTCTCCCTGAACCTCGCCCCGCAGCCCGGAGAAACCGATGGCTTCTCCCCGCAGCGTCATTTGGAGGTTTTGGGACGACACGCCCCTAAACTCGCCCTGGACGTGGTGCTGGCCGACGAGGCCGCCGTGCCCGACCGTGATGTGCTCATCGAGGCCGCCAAGCGGCTCGGTGCCGCGGTCGAGCTGGCCCCGGTCGCCCGGAGGGACGGAACTCCTCGGCACGACCCGGAGCTGTTGGCCGCCGCGTACGACCGTATTTTTCGGATGCATGGAAGGATCGGCCCATGGCGATGACGGCAGCGGTGAAGGACGAGATCTCCCGACTCCCCGTCACCCGTACCTGCTGCAGGAAGGCGGAGGTCTCCGCCATTCTGCGGTTCGCCGGCGGCCTCCACCTGGTGAGCGGGCGCATCGTGATCGAGGCGGAGCTGGACACCGCGATGGCGGCCCGCCGCCTCAAGCGGGACATCCTGGAGATCTTCGGCCACAGCTCCGAGCTGATCGTGATGGCGCCGGGCGGACTGCGCCGCGGCTCGCGCTACGTCGTACGGGTGGTCGCCGGCGGTGACCAGCTGGCCCGGCAGACCGGCCTGGTCGACGGCCGGGGCCGCCCGATCCGCGGCCTGCCCCCGCAGGTCGTCTCCGGAGCCACCTGTGACGCGGAGGCGGCCTGGCGCGGCGCGTTCCTGGCGCACGGCTCGCTCACCGAGCCGGGCCGCTCCTCCTCCCTGGAGGTGACCTGCCCCGGCCCCGAGGCGGCGCTCGCCCTGGTCGGCGCCGCCCGTCGGCTGTCGATCGCCGCGAAGGCCCGCGAGGTGCGGGGAGTGGACCGGGTCGTGGTCCGTGACGGTGACGCGATCGGTGCGCTGTTGACCCGGCTCGGCGCGCACGAGTCCGTGCTGGCGTGGGAGGAGCGCCGGATGCGCCGCGAGGTGCGGGCCACGGCGAACCGTCTCGCCAACTTCGACGACGCCAACCTGCGCCGCTCCGCGCGCGCGGCCGTCGCCGCCGGTGCCCGCGTCCAGCGCGCCCTGGAGATCCTCGCCGACGACGTTCCCGAGCACCTGGCCGCTGCCGGCCGGCTGCGCATGGACCACAAGCAGGCCTCCCTGGAGGAACTGGGCGCGCTCGCCGACCCGCCGCTGACCAAGGACGCCGTCGCGGGCCGTATCCGCCGCCTGCTGGCGATGGCCGACAAGCGGGCCCAGGACCTCGGCATCCCGGGCACCGAGTCCAGCATCACCGAGGAGATGGCGGACAACCTCGTGGGGTGAGCCCCGCCTTCAGCGCAACACGCCGGTGCCGACGCCCACTTGGGTGATCGGCACCGGCGTTTGCGTGTCGTTGAGGCACCCTTGACTGGATCATGGAGTGACATGAGCCTGGCATCTGTTCGCCGAGTGGCGAACCACTGCTAGGGGGGTTCATGAGACGAAAAGCGAGACCGATCCTCGCTGTTGGCGCGCTCCTGCTGGGCGGTGCGGGAATCGCACCCATCGCCCAGGCCGCAGGGAGCGAAGGTTCTCCCGATCCGAACGAGGTCAAGGTCTTCCGCGCTGACGTGACACAGAAGCAGGTACCCCTGCTGCTCGCGTCCGGCCAGGACGGCCACGAACTCGGTGAGCAGGTACCCGAGAAGGGCGAGGCCACGGTCGAGGTCTACCTCACCGACCAGCAGGCCGAAAAGCTCGAGGACCAGGGCGTCGACCTCACCGAGCACAAGCTGTCCGCCAAGGCCGAGAACCGCGTCGAGGCAGCCGCCGAGGGCGTGTTCCGCCCCTACAGCGGGAAAGGCGGCCTGAAGGAGGAGATCGTCAAGGCCGGGCAGGAGAACCCCGACCTCACCAAGGTCGTCTCCATCGGCAAAACGGTCAACGGCCAGGACATCCTGGCGCTGAAGATGACCAAGGGCGCCAAGAAGTCCAAGGACGGCTCCAAGCCGTCCGTCCTGTACCTGTCCAACCAGCACGCGCGCGAGTGGATCACGCCGGAGATGACCCGCCGGCTGATGCACCACTACCTGGACAACTACAAGACGGACAAGAAGATCAAGAAGCTCGTCGACTCGACCGAGCTGTGGTTCGTGCTGTCGGCCAACCCCGACGGCTATGACTACACCTTCCAGAACTCCGACAACCGCCTGTGGCGCAAGAACCTGCGCGACAACAACGGCGACGGCGCCATCACCACCGGCGACGGTGTCGACCTCAACCGCAACTTCGCCTACAAGTGGGGCTACGACAACGAGGGCTCGTCCCCCAGCCCCACCAGCCAGACCTACCGCGGCGCAGCCCCCGGATCCGAGCCCGAGACCCAGGCACTGGACGCCTTCGAGCGGCGCATCGGCTTCGAGTACGGCATCAACTACCACTCCGCCGCCGAACTCCTTCTCTACGGAGTCGGCTGGCAGGTCGCCACGCCCACCCCGGACGACGTCCTCTACGAGGCACTCGCCGGCACCCCGGAGAACTCCGCGATCCCGGGCTACCACCCGCAAGTCTCCTCGGAGCTGTACACCACCAACGGCGAGGCCGACGGCCACGCGGCGAACGTCAACGGCATGGCGATGTTCACCCCCGAGATGTCGACCTGCCAGACCGCCTCGAACGTCGACCCGAACGACGCCTGGGAGCCGGCCGACTGCCTGTCGATCTTCACCTTCCCGGACGACGAGACGCTGATCCAGCAGGAGTTCGCCAAGAACATCCCGTTCGCGCTCTCCCTCGCCGAGTCCGCCGCCAGGCCCGACCAGCCGAAGTCCGCGGTCGGCCTGAGCGCCGCCGACTTCACCCCGGCCGCGTTCTCGACGTCGTACTCGCGCGGAGCGGACCAGGAGGTCTCGGTCGTCGTACGGAAGTCCGTGCGTGACAAGGAGCTCAAGTACCGCGTCAACGGCGGACGTACGGAGGACATGGCGCTCAGGGCGTGGAAGGGCGGCGAGACGTACGGCGGTGACGACAACCTCCACTTCGACGAGTACCGGGCCAAGGTCCAGGACGGCGACCCGGGCGACAAGGTCGAGGTGTGGTTCACCGGCGAGACGAAGAGCGGCAAGAAGGTCTCCAGCGAGCGCTTCACCTACACCGTGGCCGAACGGCCCCGCGCGGATGTCCTCGTCGTCGCCGAGGAGGGCGCGACCGCCACGCAGGCGCAGACGTACGTCGACGCGCTGAAGGCGAACGGCCGCAAGGCGCTGGTGTGGGACGTCGCCACCCATGGCGCGCCCGACGCGCTCGGCGTGCTGAGCCACTTCGACACGGTCGTCCACTACACCGGGGCGAGCACACCGGGCGTCGCCACCCAGCTGCAGCTGCGCGCCTTCCTGAACGAGGGCGGCAAGCTGGTCGAGGCGGGCGAGCTGGCCGGAGGCAGCGTCGACCTCGGCGGCGGCACCCTGTCGAACGACTTCAGCCAGTACTACCTGGGCGCCTACACACGTACGTCGACCCCCGGGGCCACCGGCTTCACCGGCTCCGGCAAGCTCGCCGGCTTCACGGGCGCGTTCGGCCCCGCGGTCGGCAACCCCCTGGACCGGGCAGGGACGTACGGCGTGACGTCCGACGAGTTGCCGACGGACACGTACCCGCAGTTCGCGAGTGCGGGCGCGGGCCAGTTCGCCGGGACGGTCAACCCGTACGGGCCCTACGCGGGCTCCTCCATGGCCGCGGCCGTCCACACCGACGACGCGTACAAGCGGCTCACTCGGACCGTCGACCTCACCGGGGTGAGCGCGGCCGACAAGCCCACGCTCCGCACTCAGCTGCTGTGGGACACCGAGCCCGGCTACGACAACGTACTGGTCGAGGCCCACACCACCGGGGCCGACGACTGGACCACGCTCCCGGAGGCGGGCGGTGCCACCCGCGCCACCGTGCCCGCGGACTGCGAGGCCGGGTACTACGTAGGGGAGCACCCCCAGCTCGAGCACTATCTGACCGTGGCGGCCGACGGCTGCACCGCGACCGGTACCACCGGCGCGTGGAACGCCCTCACCGGCGCCTCCAGCGGCTGGCAGCAGGTGAACTTCGACCTGAGCGCGTACGCCGGAAAGTCGGTCGAGGTCTCGATCAGCTACGTCACCGACCCGGGCAGCGGCGGCCACGGCGTCCTCGCCGACGATGCCTCGCTGGTCGTCGGCGGTACCGCCACCCAGACCGAGGGCTTCGAGACGTCGCTGGGCGTCTGGAGCGTGACCGGGCCGCCCGCGGGCAGCCCGGCGGTGCTCAAGGACTGGGCGCGCACCGGGGCGCTCTTCCAGACGTACGGAGCGGTCACCACGGACGACACGGTGCTGCTGGGTTTCGGCCTGGAGCACGTCGCCTCGGCGGCCGAACGGAGGGCTCTGGTGAAGAAGGCACTCGCGGCCCTCGACGGGTGAATCTGCCTGGTCAACCGCGTGTGATCGGTCATGATCACATCGGGTGATCCGGCTTCGGGCCCGGGCGGTCCGTACCCCTACTGGCGGGTACGGGCCGCCCTGCCGTGTATGGGGCGTCTCGATGTCACTCCGGAGCCGTCAGGGAGGTAGGGTCGTAGGCGGTCGGGGACATCCCATACAGCTCGCCGGTCTCGAACCGGCGTACCAACGAGGAGATCGGTTTCGTGACGATCCGCGTAGGCATCAACGGCTTTGGCCGCATCGGTCGTAACTACTTCCGCGCGCTGCTGGAGCAGGGTGCTGACATCGAGATCGTGGCTGTCAACGACCTGGGTGACACCGCGACCACCGCTCACCTGCTCAAGTACGACACCATCCTGGGCCGCCTCAAGGCCGAGGTGTCGCACACCGCCGACACGATCACTGTCGACGGCAAGACGATCAAGGTTCTTTCCGAGCGCAACCCCGCCGACATCCCGTGGGGTGACCTGGGCGTCGACATCGTCATCGAGTCGACCGGCATCTTCACCAAGAAGGCCGACGCCGAGAAGCACATCACCGGCGGCGCCAAGAAGGTCCTCATCTCGGCTCCGGCCAAGGATGAGGACATCACCATCGTGATGGGCGTCAACCAGGACAAGTACGACGCGGCGAACCACCACGTCATCTCCAACGCCTCCTGTACCACCAACTGTGTGGCGCCGATGGCGAAGGTTCTCGACGAGAACTTCGGCATCGTCAAGGGTCTGATGACGACGGTCCACGCGTACACGAACGACCAGCGCATCCTGGACTTCCCGCACTCGGACCTGCGCCGCGCCCGCGCCGCCGCCGAGAACATCATCCCGACCACCACCGGTGCCGCCAAGGCCACCGCGCTGGTCCTCCCGCAGCTCAAGGGCAAGCTGGACGGCATCGCGATGCGCGTCCCGGTCCCGACCGGCTCGGCCACCGACCTGGTCGTGACGCTGCAGCGCGAGGTCACCAAGGACGAGGTCAACGCCGCGTTCAAGAAGGCCTCCGACGACGGCGACCTCAAGGGCTACCTGACCTACACCGAGGACCCGATCGTCTCCTCGGACATCGTCGGCGACCCGGCCTCCTGCACCTTCGACTCCTCCCTGACCATGGTCCAGGAGGGCAACTCGGTGAAGATCCTCGGCTGGTACGACAACGAGTGGGGCTACTCCAACCGCCTCGTCGACCTGACGGTCTTCGTCGGCAACCAGCTCTGATCCACAGAGCAGGCACTTTGATGTGAGAACAGGGCTCGGGCAGCGCAGGGACGCGCTGCCCGAGCCCTGACTCACGTACGGACCAGCCCTCTTACGATCACGAGCATCACGAGCCCTCCTCAGGAGTCCCCTCAATGAAGACGATCGACGAACTTCTCGCCGAAGGCGTCACGGGCCGGCGGGTCTTCGTCCGCGCCGACCTGAACGTGCCGCTGGACGGCACGACCATCACCGACGACGGCCGCATCCGCGCCGTCCTGCCCACCGTCAAGGCCCTCGCGGAGGCAGGCGCACGGGTGGTCGTCGCCTCGCACCTGGGCCGCCCCAAGGGCGCCCCGGACCCGGCCTTCTCGCTCGGCCCGGCCGCCGCGCGTCTCGGTGAACTCCTGGGCGCCGAGGTGGCGTTCGCGACGGACACGGTCGGCGAGTCCGCCCAGTCGACCGTCGCCGGCCTCGCCGACGGCCAGGTCGCCGTCATCGAGAACCTGCGCTTCAACGCCGGCGAGACGAGCAAGGACGACGCCGAGCGCGGCGCCTTCGCCGACCAGCTCGCCGCCCTCGCGGACGTGTACGTCGGTGACGGCTTCGGCGCGGTGCACCGCAAGCACGCCTCGGTCTTCGACCTCCCGGCCCGCCTTCCGCACGCGGCCGGCTACCTCATCGCCACCGAGGTCGGCGTCCTGAAGAAACTCACCGAGGACGTCAAGCGCCCGTACGTCGTCGCCCTCGGCGGCTCCAAGGTCTCCGACAAACTCGCCGTCATCGACCAGCTGCTCGGCAAGGCGGACCGCCTCCTCATCGGCGGCGGCATGGTGTTCACCTTCCTCAAGGCCAAGGGGTACGAGGTCGGCGCCTCCCTCCTCCAGGAGGACCAGATCCCGGTCGTCCAGGAGTACATCGAGCGGGCGGAGAAGAACGGCGTCGAACTGGTCCTGCCCGTCGACGTGCTGACCTCCACCGACTTCCCGGACCTGAAGACCAAGGCGCCGGCGAACCCCAACACCGTCGCCGCGGACGCCATCCCCGCCGACCAGCTGGGCCTGGACATCGGTCCGCAGACCCGCAAGCTGTACGCCTCGAAGCTCGCCGACGCCGCCACCGTCTTCTGGAACGGCCCCATGGGCGTCTTCGAGCACCCCGACTACGCCGAGGGCACCAAGGCGGTCGCCCAGGCCCTCCTCGACTCCCCGGGCTTCACGGTCGTCGGCGGTGGCGACTCCGCCGCGGCCGTCCGCATCCTGGGCTTCGACGAGAACGCATTCGGCCACATCTCGACCGGCGGCGGCGCCTCCCTCGAATACCTCGAGGGCAAGACGCTCCCCGGCCTCGCCGCACTGGAGGACTGACCCTTAATGGCTGCATCTACTTCTTCGGGGCGCACGCCGCTGATGGCCGGCAACTGGAAGATGAACCTCAACCACCTCGAGGCCATCGCGCACGTCCAGAAGCTCGCCTTCGCCCTGGCCGACAAGGACTACGACGCCGTCGAGGTCGCCGTCCTGCCGCCCTTCACCGACCTGCGCTCCGTGCAGACCCTGGTCGACGGCGACAAGCTCAAGATCAAGTACGGCGCCCAGGACATCTCGGCGCACGACTCCGGTGCCTACACCGGCGAGATCTCCGGCTCGATGCTGGCCAAGCTGAAGTGCACGTACGTGGCGATCGGGCACTCCGAGCGCCGCCAGTACCACAACGAGACCGACGACGTGGTGAACGCCAAGGTCAAGGCCGCCTACAAGCACGGCCTGACCCCGATCCTGTGCGTCGGCGAGGAGCTGGACGTCCGCGAGGCGGGCAACCACGTCACCCACACGCTCACCCAGGTCGAGGGCGGCCTCAAGGACATCCCGGCCGAGCAGGCCGAGTCCGTGGTGGTCGCCTACGAGCCCGTGTGGGCCATCGGCACCGGCAAGGTCTGCGGCGCCGAGGACGCGCAGGAGGTCTGCGCGGCCATCCGCGGCAAGCTCGCCGAGCTGTACACGCAGGAGCTGGCCGACAAGGTCCGCATCCAGTACGGCGGCTCCGTGAAGTCCGGCAACGTCGCCGAGATCATGGCCCAGGCGGACATCGACGGCGCCCTCGTCGGCGGTGCCTCGCTGGACGCGGAGGAGTTCGTCAAGATCGCGCGCTTCCGCGACCAGTGAGTATGCGGTAGCAGCGGAACGTCGTACTCTTGCGGGGCACAGCGCTGTCGCTGTGCCCCGTCGTCTGTCCAGATCCGAGGAAGTTGGTCCAGCCGTGGTTATGGGGTTCTCGATCGCCCTGATCGTCTTCAGCCTGCTGATGATGCTGCTGGTGCTGATGCACAAGGGCAAGGGCGGCGGCCTTTCCGACATGTTCGGTGGCGGCATGCAGTCGTCCGTCGGTGGCTCCTCGGTCGCCGAGCGCAACCTCGACCGCATCACCGTGGTGGTCGGTCTGCTGTGGTTCGCGTGCATTGTCGTGCTCGGCCTGCTGATGAAGGCGAACAACTGATCAGCGTCGCACACGCAGCACGCCCGATCCGCACGTAAGGCCCCATGTTCGGTACGCGCACCTGAGCGCGGCCTATCATGGGGCTTGCGTCTGTGTGTAGGGGAGCTGTAACTCGAATCACTGGACGCGCGTTGGGCCTTACGTAGACTGAGGCGCTCGCAGCGAAGCGAAACGCCGACTCGCTTTGCGGCACCATCACGCAGGGAGTTACGACCGTGGCAAGTGGCAACGCGATCCGAGGAAGCCGGGTCGGGGCGGGGCCGATGGGCGAGGCCGAGCGGGGCGAGTCCGCGCCCCGGCTGCGCATCTCCTTCTGGTGCTCCAACGGGCACGAAACGGTGCCCAGCTTCGCCAGCGACGCGCAGGTTCCCGAAACCTGGGACTGCCCGCGCTGCGGCTTTCCAGCAGGCCAGGACCGGGACAACCCGCCGGACCCACCGCGCACCGAGCCCTACAAGACGCACCTCGCCTATGTGCGGGAGCGGCGCAGCGACGCGGACGGCGAGGCGATCCTCGCCGAAGCGCTCGCCAAACTGCGGGGCGAGATCTAGGAGTTGAGAGACGGCCGGGCATCCGTGGATGCCCGGCCGGACTTGTTCGGCGCCCTGAGCCGGCTGTCGCGCCGAGGCCGATTGTCAGTGGTGCCCTCTACGGTTTGTGAACAGGCGAATCGTGAGGGGGAACGGTGGCGACGGCTGATGCGACGGGCGTGCGTACACCCGCGTGGCGTGGGGGATTCGGGCGGTTGTGGAGTGCCGCCGTGCTCTCCAGCTTCGGTGACGCACTGCGCGGCGCCGCGCTCCCCCTGCTTGCGGTGTCCCTGACCGACGAGCCGCTGCTCGTCGCGTCCGTGACCGCCTGCGGTTATCTGCCGTGGATCGTTTTCGGGCTGCTCGGCGGTGCCGTCGCCGACCGGGTGGACCAGCGGCGGGCCATGTGGATGGTGGATGCGGTACGAGGGCTGCTCGTCGCCTGCTTCGCGCTGGCCGTCGCGTTCGGGCACGCCTCGATCGACCTGCTGATCGCGCTGGCCTTCGCCCTGACCACCCTGCAGACGCTCTTCGACAACGCCGCCACGGCCCTGCTGCCCGCCCTGGTGGACCGCGAGGCGCTCGGCAGCGCCAACGCCCGCCTGATGACCGGCCAGCAGATCGCGGGCGGACTGGTGGCCGGACCCGTCGTGCCGCTGTTGCTGGTGGTCGGCGCCGCGATGCCCTTCGGGGCCGACGCGGTGACCTTCCTCTTGGCGGCCGCCCTGGTCGCGTCGCTGCCGACCGCCGTGCCCGAGCGGACGCCGAGACCGACGGGCAGCACCCTGCGCCGCGAGATCGCCGAAGGGCTGCGCACCCTGCGGCGCGACCGGGTCCTGCGCGGGCTGTGCGCAGCGACGGCCCTCTGCAACATCGGCGTCGGCGCCCTCATCGCCGGTCTGGTCTTCCTGGTGACCGGCTGGCTGGGCGCCGGTACGGCGGGGTACGCGGCGGCCACGACCGCGTACGCGGTCGGCGGCCTGACCGGGGGAGCGGCGAGCGGCCGGATCGTCGCCCGCCTAGGACAGGTGCGTGCGGTGCTGCTCGCCGGGACGGTGCAGACCGGCGCGCTCGTCGTCATGGGCTCGGTGCGCAGCACGGTCGCGCTGGCGGCCGCCATGGCTGTCTTCGGGTTCATGGGCATGGTGTGGAACGTCAACACGCGGACGCTGATGCAGGAGCGCAGCCCCGCCGAGCTGCTGGGCCGGGTCAGTTCGGCCTTCCGGACCCTGGCGGTCGCCGGTGCGCCCCTGGGCGCACTGCTGGGCGGTGCCGTGGCCACCGCCTGGGGCCTGAACACTCCGGCCCTGCTGGCGGCCGGCTTCTTCATTCTGTCCGTCGCCTCGCTGATACCCGCGCTCAAGACGGACGTATCTGTAGTCGCGCCCGACGACGGCGCCACGACAGCTCACGCCCCACGCTGATCAACTAGGTTGGGACCGGCAGGGACAGGTAGGAAAGAGGCTGAAGTCCGACATGAACGCAGACGGCCGTACCAGGCTCAACCAGACGCCCGAGTGGACCGCTCTGGCCAAGCACCGCGAGGAGATCGGCGAGGTGCAGCTGCGGGAGCTGTTCGCCGCTGACCCCGGGCGCGGCACGGGGTACACGGTGCAGGTCGGTGACCTGCACATCGACTACTCCAAGCACCTCGTCACCGACGAGACCCTGCGGCTGCTGCGCGAGCTGGCCGCCGCGACCGACGTCTTCGGCCTCAGGGACGCCATGTTCCGCGGGGAGAAGATCAACACCACCGAGAACCGGGCCGTGCTGCACACCGCGTTGCGGGCGTCGCGCGACGCGGTGACCGAGGTCGACGGGGAGAACGTCGTGCCGGGTGTGCACGCCGTCCTCGACAGGATGGCCGACTTCGCGGAGCGGGTCCGCTCCGGCGCCTGGACCGGCCACACCGGCAAGCGCATCAGGAACGTGGTCAACGTCGGCATCGGCGGCTCCGACCTGGGCCCTGCAATGGCCTACGAGGCGCTGCGCGGATACACCGACCGCGACCTCACGGTCCGCTTCGTGTCGAACGTGGACGGCGCCGACCTGCACGAGGCCGTCCGCGACCTGGACGCGGCCGAGACGCTGTTCGTCATCGCCTCCAAGACCTTCACCACCATCGAGACGATCACGAACGCGACGTCGGCACGCAACTGGCTGCTCACCGAGCTCAAGGCGGGGCAGGATGCCGTCGCCCGGCACTTCGTGGCGCTGTCGACGAACGCCGAGAAGGTGTCGGAGTTCGGCATCGACACGGCGAACATGTTCGAGTTCTGGGACTGGGTCGGCGGCCGGTACTCCTTCGACTCGGCGATCGGCCTCGCGCTGATGACCGCCATCGGCCCCGGCCGCTTCCGGGAGATGCTCGACGGCTTCCGACTCGTCGACGAGCACTTCCGCACCGCGCCCGCCGAGTCCAACGTGCCGTTGCTGCTGGGCCTGTTGGGCATCTGGTACGGCAACTTCCACGACGCCCAGTCGCATGCGGTGCTGCCCTACAGCCACTACCTGTCCAAGTTCACCGCCTACCTCCAGCAGCTGGACATGGAGTCCAACGGCAAGTCGGTGGACCGGGACGGGAAGCCCGTCGACTGGCAGACCGGGCCGGTCGTGTGGGGCACCCCGGGCACCAACGGGCAGCACGCCTACTACCAGTTGATCCACCAGGGCACGAAGCTGATCCCGGCGGACTTCATCGGCTTCGCCGAGCCGGTCGCCGGTCTCCTGCCCGGGCTGGTGGCCCAGCACGACCTGCTGATGGCCAACTTCTTCGCCCAGACGCAGGCGTTGGCGTTCGGCAAGACGCCCGACGAGGTGCGCGCGGAGGGTGTGCCCGAGGAACTGGTCCCGCACAAGACCTTCAAGGGGAACCACCCCACGACCACCATCCTCGCCCGCGAACTGACCCCGTCGGTCCTCGGTCAGCTCATCGCGCTCTACGAACACAAGGTGTTCGTCCAGGGAGCGGTGTGGAACATCGACTCCTTCGACCAGTGGGGCGTCGAACTCGGCAAGGTCCTCGCCAAGCGCCTGGAGCCGGCGCTCACCGAGGGCGCCGAGGTGCCGGGCCTGGACGCGTCCACGAAGGCTCTGGTGTCGACGTACCGGGAGCTGCGCGGCCGGCAGTGAGCGCGAGCAGGGGAGCGGACGGCGTACGGCTGTCCGCTTCCGTACCTCGTGGTGTTCGCGGCGGAGCTCCGTCCGGTCGTCCCGGCGGCAGGCACGCGAAGCCGTCGCCCGAGAGGCCTGGGCCGACGCGTACCGCCTCCTCGGCGGTATCGATCCCGCCCGCCTCGCCTACACGCTCTTCGACGAACTGGTCCCCGCCGGCCTCTTCCACTACTGGAAGGGTGCCCTCAGCCCCACCCTGACCACCCGCGAGGACGGCGAGGCCCAGAAGGACTGGGTGCGCGGCTTCTACGCGGCCCTCGAACCGCACTCCTCCGGGGACGGCTACGTCGACTTCATGGACGGCGACGACCAGGACCGGGTCCGCACCAACTACCGAGGCAACTACGCCCGGTTGACCGACATCAAGCGGCGCTACGACCCGGGAAACCTGTTCCGCCTCCATCACAACCTCGCCCCGTGAGACATCAGGACGGCAGAAAGTCCGAGGACAGCGGAAAGCCCCAGGCCGGCCACCCGGCGCTGGGGCTTTCCGAAGAGCCGGCAGAGCTCAGGGGGAGGCCGCCGGATACAGCGACCGGGGCAGCTGTGAGGCCGCCGCCGAGTCCAGCAGCCACAGGGTGCGCTGCCTGCCGTACGCGCCCGCCGCCGGGGCCTGGATCTCGCCCGCACCCGACAGGGCGATCGCCGCGGCCTGTGCCTTGTCCTCGCCGGCTGCCAGGAGCCAGACCTCGCGGGCGGCGCGGATAGCCGGGAGGGTGAGGGTGATACGGGTCGGCGGCGGCTTCGGGGCGCCGTGGACGCCGACGACCGTGCGCTCGGTCTCCCGCACCGCGGGGAGTTCCGGGAACAGGGACGCCACATGGGTGTCCGGGCCGACGCCCAGCATCAGGACGTCGAAGGTCGGCGCGGCGCCATGGTTCTCGGGGCCCGCCGCCCGGGCCAGCTCCTCCGCGTAGGCGGCGGCAGCCGCGTCCGCGTCGGCGCCGTACGGACCGTCCGACGCGGGCATGGCGTGCACGCGCTTCGGGTCCAGGGGCACGGAGTCCAGCAGGGCCTCGCGGGCCTGCGTGACATTGCGTTCCGGGTCGCCCTCGGGCAGGAACCGCTCGTCACCCCACCACAGGTCCAGCCGGGCCCAGTCGACGGCGTCGCGGGCGGGGGCGGCGGCGAGCGCGGCCAGCAGGCCGTTGCCGTTGCGCCCGCCCGTCAGGACCACGGACGCCGAGCCCCGGGAGGCCTGCGCGTCCACGATCTTCGTGATCAGGCGGGCCGCGGCGGCCTGGGCCATCAGCTCCTTGTCGTGGTGCACGACCAGCTGCGGAGTGATCACTTCGCCGCCGCCTTCTTCACCGGGGCCGGCGCCGCCGCTTCCTTCGCGGGTGCTTTCGCAGCCGCTTCGAGGGGAGTGGGGACCGCAGCCCGTTCTCCTTTGGCCACCGGTCCTCCCTCGGCATCGGTGGCCTTCTCCGTGCCGGCCGCCTTGGCGCCCTTGCCGTTCGATACGTTCAGCCGGTCCACGCCGAAGCGCAGCGCCGAGGCGTACGTGTCGTCCGGGTCCAGCCGCCGCAGCTCCTCCCCGATCAGCTCGGCCGTCTCGCGCCGCTTGAGCGCCACCGCACGGTCCGGCTGGCCCTGGATCGAGAGGGTGGCGAGGGAGCCGTCGGCACGGTCCAGGACGATCGGGCCGCTGTCGGTGTTCATCCGGACCGCCGTGAGGCCGGGGCCCGACGACAGCGACCGCTTCACCGGCACGTCCAGCCGGTCCGCGAGCCACATCGCCAGCAGCTCGCAGCTCGGGTTGAACTCCTCGCCCTCCACCTCGACGGCCTCGACCTCGCAGGTGACCTGGTCGAGGGCGGCGGCCAGCATCGAGCGCCAGGGCGTGATGCGGGTCCAGGAGAGGTCGGTGTCGCCGGGTGTGTAGGTGTCGGCGCGGGCGCCGAGCTCCCGTACCGGCTGCTCGGAGGCGTAGGTGTCGGTGACCCGGCGCTGGGCCAGCGCGCCCAGCGGGTCGTTCGCCGGGTCCAGCGGCGCGTTCACCGGCCACCAGACCACCACCGGGGCGTCCGGCAGCAGCAGCGGCAGGACGACCGACTGGGCGTGGTTCACGACCTCGCCGTACAGCCGCAGGACGACCGTCTCGCCGGTGCCCGCCTCCACGCCCACCCGCACCTCGGCGTCGAGGCGGGACTGCGTACGGTCGCGGGGCGAACGCGAGACGCGCCTGATGACCACGAGCGTGCGCGAGGGGTGCTCGTGCGAGGCGTCGTTGGCGGCCTTCAGGGCGTCGTACGCGTTCTCCTCGTCCGTGACGATGACCAGGGTGAGCACCATGCCGACGGCCGGTGTGCCGATGGCCCGGCGGCCCTGCACCAGCGCCTTGTTGATCTTGCTGGCCGTGGTGTCCGTGAGGTCTATCTTCATGGCCGGCGCCAGCTCCGTCCGTCTCGCTCGAGCATGTCGTCCGCCTCGCCGGGGCCCCAGGTGCCGGCCTGGTACTGGGCGGGCTTGCCGTGCCGGTCCCAGTACTCCTCGATCGGGTCGAGGATCTTCCAGGACAGCTCGACCTCCTCGGTGCGCGGGAAGAGGTTCGAGTCGCCGAGCAGCACGTCGAGGATGAGCCGCTCGTACGCCTCCGGGCTGGACTCCGTGAAGGACTCGCCGTACGCGAAGTCCATGGACACGTCCCGGATCTCCATCGAGGTGCCCGGCACCTTGGAGCCGAAACGGACCGTGACGCCCTCGTCGGGCTGGACGCGGATGACGATCGCGTTCTTGCCGAGCTCCTCCGTCGCCGTGTGGTCGAAGGGGGAGTGCGGGGCCCGCTGGAAGACCACCGCGATCTCGGTGACGCGGCGGCCGAGGCGCTTGCCGGTGCGCAGGTAGAAGGGGACGCCCGCCCAGCGGCGGTTGTCGACCTCCAGCTTGATGGCCGCGTAGGTGTCGGTCTTCGACTGGGCGTTGATGCCGTCTTCCTGGAGGTAGCCGATGACCTTCTCGCCGCCCTGCCAGCCGGCCGCGTACTGTCCGCGGACGGTGTCCCGGCCCAGATCCTTCGGCAGCCGCACCGCGCCGAGCACCTTGGTCTTCTCCGCGGCCAGCGCGTCCGCGTCGAAGGAGGCGGGCTCCTCCATGGCGGTCAGCGCCATCAACTGGAGGAGGTGGTTCTGGATGACGTCACGGGCGGCGCCGATGCCGTCGTAGTAGCCGGCCCGGCCGCCGATGCCGATGTCCTCGGCCATCGTGATCTGCACGTGGTCCACGAAGGACCGGTTCCAGATCGGCTCGAACATCGTGTTGGCGAAGCGGAGCGCCAGGATGTTCTGGACGGTCTCCTTGCCCAGGTAGTGGTCGATACGGAAGACCTGGTCCGGGGCGAAGACCTCCTCGACCGTCGTGTTGAGCTCCTCGGCCGACTTCAGATCGTGACCGAAGGGCTTCTCGATGACCGCGCGCCGCCAGGAGCCGCTCGACTGGTCGGCCAGGCCGTGCTTCTTCAGCTGCTGGATGACCACCGGGAAGGCGCCCGGCGGCACGGACAGGTAGAAGGCGAAGTTGCCGCCCGTGCCCTGGGCCTTGTCGAGTTCCTCGATGGTGCCGCGCAGCCGCTCGAACGCCTCGTCGTCGTCGAAGGTGCCCTGGACGAAGCGCATCCCCTGGATGAGCTGCTGCCAGACCTCCTCACGGAACGGCGTACGGGCGTGTTCCTTGACGGCGTCGTGGACCTCCTGGGCGAAGTCCTCGTTCTGCCACTCGCGCCGCGCGAAGCCGACCAGCGAGAAACCCGGCGGCAGCAGACCCCGATTCGCGAGGTCGTACACGGCGGGCATGAGCTTCTTTCGTGACAAATCGCCCGTGACGCCGAAGATGACCAGGCCCGACGGCCCCGCGATACGCGGGAGCCGTCGGTCGGCGGGGTCACGCAGCGGGTTGCTGCTCGACAAGGGTTCAGCCCTCCGAGGGGGCGAGGCGCTTGAGTTCCGCCTCGGTCGACTTGAGCAGGTCGTTCCAGGACGCCTCGAACTTCTCGACGCCCTCGTCCTCGAGGAGCTGGACCACGTCGTCGTAGCCGATCCCGAGCTTCTCGACCGCGTCGAGGTCGGCGCGGGCCTGCTCGTACGTGCCGGCGATGGTGTTGCCGGTGATCTGACCGTGGTCCTCGGTGGCGAACAGGGTCGCCTCCGGCATGGTGTTGACCGTGTTCGGCGCCACCAGGTCGTCGACGTACATCGTGTCCTTGTACGCCGGGTCCTTCACGCCGGTCGACGCCCACAGCGGACGCTGCTTGTTCGCACCCGCGTTCTCCAGGGGGCTCCAGCGGTCCGAGGAGAAGACCTCCTCGTACGCCTGGTAGGCCAGACGCGCGTTGGCGACGCCGGCCTTGCCGCGGGCCGACTTGGCCTCGGGGGTGCCGAGCGCGTCGAGCCGCTTGTCGATCTCGGTGTCCACGCGGGACACGAAGAAGGACGCCACGGAGTGGATCTTCGAGAGGTCGAGACCCGCCGCCTTGGCCTTCTCCAGGCCGGACAGGTAGGCGTCCATGACCTCGCGGTAGCGCTCCAGCGAGAAGATCAGCGTCACGTTGACGCTGATGCCGCGACCGATGGTCTCGGTGATCGCCGGCAGACCCGCCTTGGTGGCCGGGATCTTGATGAGGGTGTTGGGGCGGTCCACCAGCCAGGCGAGCTGCTTGGCCTCGGCGACGGTCGCGTGCGTGTTGTGGGCCAGGCGCGGGTCGACCTCGATCGACACCCGCCCGTCCTGGCCGCCGGTGGCGTCGAAGACCGGGCGCAGGATGTCGGCGGCGTCACGGACGTCCGCCGTGGTGATCATGCGGATGGCCTCTTCGACCGTGACCTTGCGGGCGGCGAGGTCGGAGACCTGCTGGTCGTAGCCGTCCCCCTGCGAGATCGCCTTTTGGAAGATCGACGGGTTGGTGGTGACGCCCACGACGTGCTGCTGGTCGATCAGCTCGGCGAGGTTGCCGGACGTGATCCGCTTGCGCGACAGGTCGTCCAGCCAGATCGCCACGCCTTCCTCGGAGAGGCGCTTGAGTGCGTCTGTCATGGAAATTGCATCTCCTACGTGTCGTATATGAGCGTCAGCGCTGGGCGGCGGCGATGGATTCCCGGGCCTTGGCGGCCACGTTCTCGGCAGTGAAGCCGAACTCCTGGAAGAGGACCTTGCCGTCGGCCGAAGCACCGAAGTGCTCCAGGGAAACGATGCGACCGGCGTCGCCCACGTACTTGTGCCAGGTGAGACCGATGCCGGCCTCGACCGCGACTCGCGCCTTGACCGCCGGCGGCAGGACGCTGTCCCGGTACCCCTGGTCCTGCTCCTCGAACCACTCCACGGACGGCATGGACACGACCCGCGTCGGCACACCGTCGGCCTCGAGCTGCTCGCGCGCCTCGACGGCGACGTGCACCTCGGAACCGGTGGCGATCAGCACCACCTCGGGCGTGCCCGTGGAGGCCTCGAACAGGACGTAACCGCCCTTGGCCGCGTCCTCGTTCGGCTCGTACGTCGGCACGCCCTGACGGGTCAGCGCCAGGCCGTGCGGGGCGCCCTTGCCGAAGACCTTGGTGTAGCGGCGCAGGATCTCGCGCCAGGCGACCGCGGTCTCGTTGGCGTCGGCCGGGCGGACCACGTTCAGACCCGGGATGGCGCGCAGCGAGGCCAGGTGCTCGACCGGCTGGTGGGTCGGGCCGTCCTCGCCCAGACCGATGGAGTCGTGCGTCCACACGTACGTCACCGGCAGGTGCATCAGGGCCGACAGGCGCACCGCGTTGCGCATGTAGTCCGAGAAGACCAGGAACGTACCGCCGTAGATACGGGTGTTGCCGTGCAGCGCGATGCCGTTCATCTCCGCGGCCATCGAGTGCTCACGGATACCGAAGTGGATCGTGCGGCCGTACGGCTTCGCCTCCGGCAGCGGGTTGTCCGCCGGGAGGAACGACGAGGTCTTGTCGATCGTCGTGTTGTTCGAGCCGGCCAGGTCGGCGGAGCCGCCCCACAGCTCGGGGACGACCGCACCGAGCGCCTGGAGCACCTTGCCGGACGCGGCACGGGTGGCGACACCCTTGCCCGCCTCGAAGACCGGGATCTTCTCCTCCCAGCCGGCCGGCAGCTCGCCCGCGGCGACGCGGTCGAACTCGGCGGCGCGCTCGGCGTTGTTGTTGCGCCACTCCTGGAAGGACTTCTCCCACTCGGCCTTGGCCTGGCGGCCCCGCTCGCCCAGCGCGCGGGTGTGGCCCAGGACCTCGTCCGCGACCTCGAAGCTCTGCTCCGGGTCGAAGCCGAGGACCCGCTTGGTGGCCGCGACCTCGTCGTCACCGAGCGCCGAGCCGTGCGCGGCCTCGGTGTTCTGCGCGTTCGGGGCGGGCCAGGCGATGATCGAGCGCATCGCGATGAAGGACGGCTTGTCCGTCACCTGCTTCGCGGCCTCGATCGCGTTGTAGATGGCGTGCGGGTCGAGGTCGCCGTCCGGCTTCGGGGCGATCCGCTGCACGTGCCAGCCGTACGCCTCGTAGCGCTTGGCGGTGTCCTCGGAGACGGCCGTCTCGGTGTCGCCTTCGATGGAGATGTGGTTGTCGTCCCACAGGAGGACGAGGTTGCCGAGCTTCTGGTGGCCGGCCAGCGAGGACGCCTCCGCGGAGATGCCCTCCTGGAGGCAGCCGTCACCGGCGATCGCGAAGATGTGGTGGTCGAAGGGGCTCTCGCCGGCAGGCGCGTCCGGGTCGAACAGACCGCGCTCGTAGCGGGCGGCCATCGCCATGCCCACCGCGTTGGCGACACCCTGGCCCAGCGGGCCGGTCGTCGTCTCCACACCGGTGGTGTGGCCGTACTCGGGGTGACCGGGGGTCTTCGAACCCCACGTCCTGAAGGCCTTCAGGTCGTCCAGCTCCAGGCCGAAGCCGGCCAGGTACAGCTGGGTGTAGAGGGTCAGGGACGAGTGGCCCGCGGACAGCACGAAGCGGTCGCGGCCGACCCAGTCGGGGTCCGCCGGGTCGTGCCGCATCACCTTCTGGAAGAGGGTGTACGCGGCGGGTGCCAGGCTCATCGCCGTACCGGGATGGCCGTTGCCGACCTTCTGTACGGCATCGGCGGCCAGGACACGGGCGGTGTCGACGGCCCGCTGGTCCAACTCGGTCCACTCGAGGTCTGTGGTGGTCGGCTTGGTGCTCACCCTGGGTCAGGGCTCCTCTCCACATGTCACGCATGTCGAATGCCGGTGTGCTGAACGCTCCGGCCGTTGTCGAGCCTACCCCCGTAAGAACCTGCGTTTTTTCGAGTCATTACAGACTGCCGGGACTCTTCGGGATCCGCCTCCCGACTGGGCCGTTCCGCATTCGGCATGTGAATACGGAACCGCTCGTCCGAGTGCTCAATCGAGTGCCGCGCGGCTCTTCCGGCGGCGCTGCTCAAACACGACCCCACCCCCGCGAATGTCAAACACGACCCCACCCCCGCGAATGTCGGGGTATGGGCAACGTCTACAGTGGCGTGGTACGCGCGAGCCTTTACCGGGACTTCACACGGCTGGGCTTGCTGGGATGTCTCTGTAGGGGTGTGCGTGACGGCCGTCGAATCCCGTCCAGCGGGGGTGCTCGGTGCGAGCCAGAGCCCGAGCCACCGGCCGTTCGGGGCCCGTGTCAAGGCGTTCGTAGCTCTGACCAAGCCTCGGATCATCGAGCTGTTGCTCATCACCACGGTTCCGGTGATGTTCCTGGCCCAGCAGGGCGTCCCTGATCTGGAGCTCGTCCTGCTGACCTGCATCGGCGGGTACCTCTCCGCGGGCGGCGCCAACGCGCTGAACATGTACATCGACCGCGACATCGACGCGCTGATGGACCGCACCTCGCAGCGTCCGCTGGTCACCGGCATGGTCAGCCCGCGCGAGTGTCTCGCCTTCGGCATCACCCTCGCCGTCGTCTCCACGCTGCTGTTTGGCCTCGCCGTCAACTGGCTCTCCGCCTGGCTGTCGCTCGGAGCGCTCCTCTTCTATGTCGTCGTCTACACGATGATCCTCAAGCGCCGCACGTCGCAGAACATCGTGTGGGGCGGCATCGCCGGCTGCCTCCCGGTGCTCATCGGCTGGTCCGCCGTCACGAACTCGATGTCGTGGGCGCCGATCATCCTCTTCCTCGTCATGTTCTTCTGGACGCCGCCGCACTACTGGCCGCTGTCCATGAAGGTCAGGGAGGACTACGCGCGCGTGGGCGTGCCGATGCTCCCGGTCGTCGCCTCCAACAAGGTCGTCGCCCGGCAGATCGTGCTCTACAGCTGGGTGATGGTCGCGGTGTCGCTGCTGCTGACCCCGCTCGGCTACACCGGCTGGTTCTACACGGTGGTCGCGCTGCTGGCCGGCGGTTTCTGGCTGTGGGAGGCGCACGGCCTGCAGAACCGGGCCAGGGCCGAGGTGACCGGCGCCAAGCTCAAGGAGATGCGGCTGTTCCACTGGTCGATCACCTACGTGTCGCTCCTGTTCGTGGCGGTCGCGGTGGATCCCTTCCTGCGGTAGATCCCCTTGTCGCTTCCGGCGGCCGGGGTGCGTGGTCAAGGCCACTCACCCCGGCCGTCGCCGTTTGATCTACCCGTCGGTAGCATCCTGGCCATGGCAGACACGCAGCAGGTGGACCCGAAGGCCGAGCGCAAAGTGACCCGGCTCGCCAAGCAGATCAGCAGCTTCTCCAAGGAGCACGGCGGGGCCGAGGGCCAGATCGCGTACCTCGGGGACCGCGGCGCCCGCATCGTCCTCGTCGGCGAGGACGGCGCCTGGGGCGACCTGGTGGCCCCCTCGACCGCCCTCGCCGAGCAGGCGGTGGCGAAGGCCGGCATCACCGTCCACGAGGACTTCGACGGCGAGTTCGCGGCCAAGGTCAAGACCGGCCCGTACGAGTGGAGCCGCATGGCGGGCATCCAGGTGGGCGGCCCGAGCAACGGCTGAACAACGCTCTCAAGGGGCGCGGGGTTGTATCGATGTGCGGCTCCGCCGCGATGGGGTCCCCCCGCTCGAGCGAAGCCGAGAGTGGGGGAGCGACCAGCCACATACGGCCCGCAGCCGCCGGATCACCAGCACCCCCGAGACAGTTGCGCGTTCGGCTCTCCCGCGGAGCGCTTTCGCACGGGGTGTGTGACTGCAACACCTAGTGCCCGGTTCACCCGTTAGGACCTGAGAAGGACAGAGTCCGAGCACGGGGAGTCCGGATGATCGAAACGCCGTCCCTCGTGGACCAGTACTGTCACGGCGTCCTGAGAACGGAGCTGGGCCTCGGGACCTTCGAGGCCCAGTTGGCCCGGACCGAGGGGCCGCCCGCGCCGGGTACGACGCTCTTCGACACGCAGACCGGGTTCGCGGTACGCCGTTGGTGCCCGCCGTTACTCGGTCTGGAGCCGCACTGCCCGCCCGCCCGCTATCTCGCCCGGCGCCGTGAACTCGGCGTACTGGAGTCGGGCCGCCGGCTGCTGCGCGGCAGCGGGATCACGACGTATCTGGTCGACACCGGGCTGCCCGGCGACCTGACCGGCCCCGGCGAGATGGCCTCCGCCGCGGCCGCCGAGGCCCGCGAGGTCGTGCGCCTCGAACTCCTCGCCGAACAGGTCGCCGACACCTCCGGCACCGTCGAGTCCTTCCTCGCCAACCTCGCCGAGTCGGTGCACGGCGCCGCCTCGGGCGCCGTGGCCTTCACCTCCGTGGCGGGCGTACGGCACGGACTCGCGCTCGCGCCCGAACCGCCGGGGCCCGGCGAGGTGCGCGGCGCCGCCGGCCGCTGGCTCGCCGGTCGCCGGGTGGGCGGGGAGCTGAGCGACCCGGTGCTGCTGCGGCACCTGCTGTGGATCGCCGTCGCCTCGGGCCTGCCGCTGCAACTGCACGCCGGGCTCGGCGAACCGGGGCTGCGGATCGACCGTACGGATCCCGTGCTGCTCACGGACTTCGTCCGGGCCACGGCCGGCCTCGGCACAGACCTCGTGCTGCTGCACGGCTACCCCTACCACCGGCACGCCGCCCATCTCGCCGGGGTCTTCCCGCACGTGTACGCCGACTCGGGCGCCGCGCTCGTACGGACCGGGGCCCGTGCCGCCACCGTCCTCGCGGAGATCCTGGAGCTGGCCCCCTTCGGCAAGATCCTCTTCTCCAGCGGCGCCCAGGGCCTGCCCGAGCTGCACGTGGTGGGCGCGCGGCTGTTCCGGGAGGCGCTGGGCCGGGTGCTGGGCACCTGGGTCGCCGAGGGGGCGTGGTCGCTGGCGGACGCGCAGCGGGTGGCGGGACTGATCGCGGCGGGGAACGCCAGGCGGGTGTACGGGCTGGAGTGAGCCGGTGGGCCGGTGGGCCGGTGGGCTACGGCGAGGTGGCGCTCACGCCCGCGTCAGCGTCGCCTCGCTCGAAGGGCCCGGCACATCGGTCACGACCTCCGCCCGCTCCCGCAGGGACAGCACCACACGCAGCACCGCGATCCACACCAGGGCCGAGCCGAGCATGTGCAGGCCGACCAGGATCTCGGGCAGGTCGGTGAAGTACTGGACGTAGCCGATGACGCCCTGCGCGAGCAGGATCAGGAAGAGGTCGCGGGTGCGTCCCTGCGGCCCCTTGGGGGAGTCGACCGCCTTGAGGACGAACCACAGGGCGAACGTCAGCGACACCACGATCCAGGCCAGCACGGCGTGCACCTTGCTGACGGTCTCCCAGTCGAGCGGCATCCGCTCGACCTCCCTGGAGTCGCCCGCGTGCGGCCCCGCACCGGTCACGATCGTGCCGACCAGGATCAGCAGGACGGAGGCGGCGACCAGGAACCACACCAGCTGCTGCACGGACCTGCCGACCAGCGGGCGGGGCGTCCCGTCGCTCTCCCGGGTGCGGTGCCACATCACCGTGGCGATGGCGATCAGGGCGGACGTCGCCACGAAGTGGGCCGCGACCGTATACGGGTTGAGGCCGACCAGGACCACGATGCCGCCGAGGATCGCGTTGCTCATCACGACCCAGAACTGCGCCCAGCCCAGCCGGGTCAGGCCGCGCCGGTACGGCTTGACGGAACGCGCGGCGATGATCGCCCAGCCGACCGCCGCGCACAGCACGTACGTCAGCATGCGGTTGCCGAACTCGATGGCGCCGTGGAAGCCCATCGCGCTGGTGGCGGTCAGCGAGTCGTCGGTGCACTTGGGCCAGGTCGGACAGCCGAGCCCGGATCCGGTGAGCCGCACCGCCCCGCCGGTGACCACGATGAGCACCGACATGACGAGCGCGGCGAGGGCCGCCCGCCGGACCGTCCGTGCGGTCGGGGTCCAGCGTTCGGCGATGAAGGCGAGCGGGTTGCGGACGGCCGCTACGGCGTCGGCGCGGGTCACTTTTGGCACGCGTCCCATCGTAGGGGGCCGCTTGTGCACGAATTCACTTGGGTGGGTTCCGGCGACCCCGTCAGGCGCCGATCGCATCCTTGATGTGCTGGGCCCGGATGAGGTACGCCGAGGCCTCTTGTGTGTTGTGGGTGCACACGGCGAGCCTTTCGTACACGGCGACGAGTGAGGGATGGACGTCCGTCAGCCGACTGCAGATGATGTCCTCCGCCTCGCGCAACGCCTGCTCGGCGGCTTGGCGGTCCCCGGCGCTGAGGAGGACCGGGCCCAGCCGGGACAGGGTCTTGGCGCGGTAGTGGTGATCGCTGCTGTACTTCGTGACGTAGATCTCCTCGGCTTCTCGAAGGGTCTCCAGGGCCAAGGCCGTACGGCCTTGTGCGTGCTGGAGGGATCCGAGTTTGTTGAGGCAGGCGGCGTACTTGTGCGCCTCCGCCTCGCGGCGCTTGCGATGCAACTCGACCACCGCGTCGAGCAGCTGCGCCGCCTCCCGGAGGTGGGCGCGGGCCTCCCGGTGCAGGCGCCGCCGGAGGAAGGGACGGGGTGTCCGGCGGGCGCGCAGGCGCAGTTCCTCGCCCTGGCGACGCCGTACATCGCCGAGGAACTTGGCGATCTGAGAGGTCTCGAAGTCGTCCATACCGCGCGAAGCCTTCAGAACCTCGAGGGCCTCGCGCAGCTCTTGTTCCGCCTTTTCCAGGTCACCGCGGTCCTGGGCCACGATGCCCACGTCCCTCTGGAGCATCGCGCGGAAGATCTTGTGCTCGCGCGGTTCCTGGCTGCCGTTGCGCGGGATGCGGCGGCCGGCTTGCGCGTAGCGTTCGAGAGCTTTGGCGAGCTGTCCGGCATTCCGATGGATCATGCCGGCTTCCTGCTCGGCGACGGCCCAGTCGAGCCCGTCCCACTCCGCGCCGTGCCGTTCGTAGATGTCTATCGCCAGCTCGACGGCCTCCAGGGCCTCGGGGAACTGGAGGTTCTCGCGCAGAATGCCGCCGAGTTGCCGCAGGCACTGCGCGCGCAGTGGGAGGAAGGCGGGGTCGTCCGGCCGCAGGAGGCACTGGTCCAGCGCCTGTCGGCACTGCTCCTCGGCCTCCGAGAGGCGAGCGAGCAGATAGAGCTGACGTGCCACGGCCAGTTGCGCGGTCGCCAGCCCCAGGGCGTCGCCGGGATGGGTCTCGCGCAGCGTCGCCTCCTTCTCGAAGTACTCCAGGGCGTGTACCCAGTCGCAGCGGTGCTCCTGGTAGATCCCGACGCGGTGCAGCAGCCGGGCCAGAGCCTGGGGATCACGCGCCGCTCCGTACTCGTGATCGTCGGCGTCGGCTCCCCACACCAGTTCGGCCGAGACCGCCTCGACATGAGGCATCAACCGCTCACAGGCGGCTCGCTCGTCGAGCAGTTCGGGAGTCAGGGGGAACGCGGCCTCCAGCAACTGGACCACCGACTGCGACCACAGCAGCCGGGCCTGAGTGTCCATGCCCTCGCGGACGAACGACTGCACCTGGGGATGCATGGCGTAACTGACGCTGGCGCCCCTGCTGTCCCCGCTCCGGCTGAGCAGGGAGTGGTTGGACAGACGTCGTACGACGCGGTTGAACTCGGCCTCGTCCCTCATCACCTCCCGCAGTGGCGAGGGGGTCAGTTCACGGTGGTGCAGCAGCATGTCGCGCCCCACGTCCTCCGAAGCGAGGAAGGAGCACAGCCGCATGAGGTCCTCGGCCTCGGGCGCGGCCGAGACGATGCGCTCGATGGAGAGCCGGAAGGTGGCGGCGGCGTTGCCCGTCGAGTGGCCGGGAAGCCGGCGCAGATACTCCTTCACGGATATCTCGGCGTCCGCGATGTACGCGCCGGCCTGGTCGAGGGCCAGGGGCAGCCAGTGCAGCTGGGCGCCCAGCTCGTCGATGGCCTTCCCGTCGTCATCGGCCTCGATCCTCTTGCGCAGGAAGGCGTGTCCCTCCTCGGCGGTCAGGTCGGGCAGGGCGATCACTTCGATCGGCTCGGGGAGGTGGTGCCAGCCCTCCCGCCGCTGCGTGGTGATGAGGACCGACCCCGGGCCCGTCCGGGGCAGCAGAGAGGGCCGGGCGTCGCTCGCCCGTGCGCTCAGCGGCCCCAGGCTGTCCTCCTGCACGTCGTCGTAGACCAGGAGCCAGCCGGGAGCATCGCGGAGCCGGCCCCAGAGCCTGTTGAGCATCACGCTCTTGGAGTTGTGCTCCGGTATGCCGAGGCAGGCGGCGAGTTCCAGCAGCTCGCCCATGAGCCGCTCGTGACTGGGGGCGGACAGCCACCAGACGAGGGACCCGGCCTGCCTCAGGCGCTCATCGGCGTAGGCGATCGCCAACTGGGTCTTGCCCAGACCGCCACGCCCGTGCACCACACAGATCCGCACCCCGTCGCCGTGGTCACTGGGCCCAAGTGCCCGGGCGATGGACTTGAGTTCGGCGCTACGCCCGGTGAAGTACCGGGAGACAGTGGGGATGTTGGGCGGCGGTACGTACAACGCGTCGCTGTCCGTGCTGCCGGGGGCGGAGGAGGCGGAGCTCGGGCGGTGCACGGAGAAGTAACCCGATATCGCCGAGATCCCGCCCAGTACTCCGGCACTCGACGCCAGCACCATCAAGGTCGTGCCATGGGTCTCCTGAGCGAACACGGACAAAAATACCGCTCCCGCCCCGGTCACGGAGCTGAGAGCGGTCTGGAGACGACGTCGCGTCGGAGATGGGCGCGTGCGAACTCGTAATGCTGTGCGTATCGCCATCCAGTCCCCCCGGGCGCCGCGCGTGTACTACAGTCCATTCTCCCCGCCGGAGCTATCAACATCCAGGCAAGCGCACGGAACCATGCGGCGTCCATGAGTGTCCTCATCCTGTACTAGTCGTTGATTTCTGCGTTTCGGGCATCTACGACTCGCGGAGGCGCGGTGGACCAGCGGCAGGCAGAGCCCGGTGAGGAAAGCGGGTCCGGGGACGGGCGGAAGCTGCACATCGGCTTGGTCCACTGGTCGTTTCCCCCCTGTGTCGGCGGCGTGGAAACCCATTTGTGGGACTTCTCGAGGGTCCTGGCCGGCCGGGGACACCGAGTCACCGTTCTCACCGGGTCGGTGGGTGCCCATGCGCCCTGCGACGGGGTGCGCGTGGTCCGTCACGACCTGCTGGACCTGTCCGCCGACCACCGGTACGACGACGCGACGGTAGAAGAGCTGCGGGGCTGGTTCCGGCAGGAGTTCACGGTGCCCGGCGCACCTGTGCACCTGGTCCACGGCCACAACCTGCACCACTTCTCCAGCGCCCCCGCCCGTGCGCTGAAGAGCCTGCAGGATGATCTGAACCTCGTACTGCTTCACACCTACCACAGCATCTGGCGTAGCCCGGAGGACGAGCGCATCGCCAAGGAGTGCGCGGTCTGGGACGTGCACCACGCCGTGTCGGACTTCCTCGTCACAGCCTGCATGGAGGTGCTGGGTGAACCCGTGGACCGTACCTACCTGGGTGTCAACACCGAGGCGTACCTGACCATCCCGGAACTCGACGTCGTGGGCTCGCATCCGGTCGTCCTGCTGCCGGCCCGGCTCATCCCCAACAAGGGCGCCCGGGTGGCGATCCTGATGCTGAAACATCTCGGGAAGCGTGCGGAGCAGTGCACGGGGGAGACGGCCGCGATGCGGCCCCGGTTGGTCCTGACGGACCCCTTCGACACCGTCGACTTCCACCACGAACGCGGCGGATTCCGCGGTGATCTGACCCGCCTCGTGGAGCACTGCGGCCTGCTGGAGGGGCCGAGACAGGACGTCGAGTTCAGACCGGCGGGGATCGACTGCATGCGGAAGCTGTACGAGGAGGCCACCGTGGTGGTGTACCCCTCTCGCTTCGACGAACCCATGGGCCTCGCCCCGTTGGAGGCCATGTGCGCGGCCCGTCCGGTGGTGGCCACCGGCGTCGGGGGTCTCGGGGAGGGCGGCAGCAGGCTCGTCGCGCCCGACGAGGACGAGGAAGAACTGGCGTCCCGTTTCGCCGACGAGGTGTGGCGTCTGCTCACTGTGCCTGGGGAGGCCAGGGAGGCCGGACGGGCGGCACGCGAACATGTCCGTGACCGCTTCGATCTGGAGCGGGTCTACGTCGAGCCGATGCTGACCGAGTACACACGTCTCCTGGTCAAGGCCGGGGTACTCGGGGATTTCTAGGAGTGGGTCACCCGCCATCCCTCCGGCAGCCCTGAAATCCTGGCTTCGCCGTCTTTGTCCACCTGCACGGTAAGACCTCGTCCTGCCAGAACTATTTCTCGCACCGTCATCGGCCACCGCGGCACAGGGTTCACACACAATGTCTGCCGAGTGATGTCAGGTTTCAGCCCGAGCAGCGCGGACAGCACCGCCACGCCCGAGGCCGCCGACCACCCCTGAGGCCGGCACGCGGCCGGGTAGGCCAGCGGTGCCGGTGAGTCCTCCGTGCGGGCGTCGCCCGCGTACAGCTCGGGCATTCGGTACGAGAAGTGGCTCGCGGCGTCCAGCAGGCCGTCCACCAGGGCGCTCGCCTCCTCGTGATGGCCGGCCGCGCACAGTCCCTGTACGGCGATCGCGGTGTCGTGGGTCCACACGGAACCCCCGTGGTAGCTCAGCGGGTTGAAGCCAGGGACCGCGGCCGAGCGGCTGCGCAGTCCCCAGCCGGAGTTGAGATCGGGGTGGGCCAGCCAGGCGGCGACGTCGGCGGAACCCTCCGGGTCGAGGATGCCGGTGGACAGCAGCTGGCCCATGTTCGATGCCGGGCCGCTCACCGGCGACAGGTCGTGGCCCACGGCGATGGCCACGTAACGAGGCGCGGGGCCGTTGCGGGCCGGTATCCAGAAAGCTTCGGAGAACCGTTTTCGCAGGGATGCGGCCCAGACGAGCAGGCGTTGGGCCGCCTCGTAGCGGCCGCGGCTGTGCTGCAGGCGGGCGAGTCCCATGGCCGCCTCGTACGCGTACCCCTGGACTTCGCAGAGCGCCAACGGGGGTTCTATGTGCCGGCCCTCGGCATCACGCACGGCGTCGTCGCTGTCCTTCCACGACTGGTGCCGCAGGCCTCCGGCGCGGGGGTAGTAGCGCAACAGGCCGCCCTCGTCGCGTTTGCTCGTCGCCACGACCCACGCCATGGCGCGCTCCGCGTACGGCAGCAGGGCGTCCACGTCCTTGTCCGGGAGCCCCCACTGCCAGGCCTCGACCAGCAGCGTCACGAACAGCGGGGTCGCGTCCACCGATCCGTAGTAGGAGGCCGGCAGGAGCAGGCCGTGGCCGTGCTGGGCCTCCGCCGGGCGCAGTTCGTGCAAGATCCTGCCGGGCGCCTCCTCGCGGTAGTGCTCGTGCACCCGGCCCTGCCGCCGGGCGAGCGACCACAGCGTGCCGCGGGCCAGATCCGTGCCCAGGGGCAGCATCATGCGCGCCGACCAGATGGAGTCCCGGCCGAACAGGGTGAGGTACCACGGACAGCCCGCGGCGATGAACTGGTCCTCGGACCCTTCGGTGGTGCGGCGTTGGGGATCGGCGAGGCGCAGTGCACTGAGGTCGGCGAGTCCCCGCCGTACCAGCCTCTTGAGCCGCCGGTCGCTCTCGATCACGGGATCGTTCCAGGGCGCCGGATCGGTGGGAGCCACAGGATGCCCGGGAGGTGTCGGGATGGCGCTGCCGTCGACACAGAGCTGGACCGTCCAGCACTCGCCGGGGCGCAACACGACTCGGGACCAGGTCAGGGTGCCCCCTTCGGGGCCCCCGGAGGTTTCGGGTTCGGGGCCGGACAGCACCCGGATCCGGGCGCGTCCGGCGGGGGAACTCCAGGCGAGCGAGGCCGGGGCCGCCGTGCACCGCACCACGGGGCGCCGGTGTCCGCGTTTGACGTCCGCGATGTCGGCGAGGTCCGACGCGGCGACCAGCTCCACCCGCAGTCGGCGTCCCAGCATGCCGATGTTGCGCAGCGTGATGGTCTCTCCGTCGCCCGCGGTTCGGACGCGTTCGACGATCAGGGTCGGGTCGTCGGTACGGTCCCGGGGGTAGCGGTGGACGGCGGTGAATCTCACCTGGTGGGGACCGAGGGGCTGCACACCGATGGGTTCCGGCTCGCGGTCGTCGAGGAGCAGACACAGGGTGTGCAGCAGCCGTCGGTCGTGGTCGTAGAACCCCTCCGCCCGCTCGCCCCTCAGTTGTCCGTCACGGGACGAGGCCGCGAAAGCGGGAGCGGACACGCAGATGACCACGTCGTGCAGGAGCGGCGGTAAGGCGCGTGGTGCTGAGGAATCCGCAGATTCGAACACGGGGCGGGTCTTCCCCGTTCGCGCACGTCCCATTCACATCGCTCACTCCCAGCGGAAGAACTTCCCCGCCGCCGCCAACCCCACGACCGCCCACACGCCCAGAATCCCCAGGTTCCCCCAAGGCATCCCGGCCCCGTGCTGCAACACGTCCCGCAGTCCGTCCGACAGCGCCGAGATCGGCAGCAGCCCGAGCACGTCCTGGGCGCCGGCAGGGAACTTGTCCAGCGGCACGATCACCCCGCCGCCCACCAGGAGCAGCAGGAAGACCAGGTTGGCGGCGCCCAGCGTGGCCTCCGCCTTCAGCGTGCCCGCCATCAGCAGGCCGAGCCCCGAGAAGGCGGCCGTCCCGAGGACCAGCAGAAGCAGTACGGCGAAGGGGTTTCCGTGCGGCGACCAGCCCAGGGCGAAGGCGATCACCGTCAGCAGGACGATCTGGAGGACCTCCGTGACCAGCACGGCCAGCGTCTTCGCGGCCATCAGGCCCCAGCGGGGGAGGGGGGAGGAGGCGAGGCGCTTCAGGACGCCGTACCGCCGCTCGAAGCCCGTCGCGATGGCCTGCCCGGTGAACGCCGTCGACATCACGGCGAGGGCGAGGACGCCCGGCGTCAGGAAGTCGACGGCCTCGCCGGCTCCGGTGTCGACGATGTCCACGGAGCTGAAGAGAACGAGGAGCAGTGTCGGGATGACGACCGTCAGCAGCAGCTGCTCGCCGTTGCGCAGGAGCATCTTCGTCTCCAGCGCGGCCTGCGCCCCGATCATGCGGGGGAGCGGCGCGGCACCCGGCCGCGGTGCGTAGGTGCCGGTGGTGCCGGCGGTGCCGGCGGTCATGAACGCAGCTCCTTGCCCGTGAGCTCCAAAAAAACGTCTTCGAGAGTGTGCCGTTCGACCGAGATCTTCTCCGGCATCACCCCGTGCTGCGCGCACCACGAGGTCACCGTCGCGAGCAGCTGCGGGTCGACCTTGCCGCCTACCCGGTACGAGCCCGGCGTCAGCTCCGCGGCCGTGCAGTCGGCGGGGAGCGCCTTGAGCAGGGACCCGACGTCCAGTCCCGGACGGCCGGAGAACCGCAGGGTGTTCTCGGCGCCGCCGCGGCACAGCTGCTCCGGGGAGCCCTGGGCGACGACCCGGCCCGCGTCGATGATCGCGACGTCGTCGGCGAGCTGCTCGGCCTCGTCCATGTGGTGCGTCGTGAGGATCACGGAGACGCCGTCGGCGCGCAGGTCCCGCACGAGGTCCCAGGTGGCGTGGCGGGCCTGCGGATCGAGGCCGGCGGTGGGCTCGTCCAGGAAGACGAGTTCCGGGCGGCCGACGACCGCCATGGCGAGCGCGAGCCGCTGCTGCTGGCCTCCCGACAGGCGCCGGTACGTCGTCCGGCCGCAACTTCCCAGCCCCAGACGCTCGATGAGCGCGTCCACGTCGAGCGGGTGGGCGTGCAGCTGGGCGACATGCCGGAGCATCTCGTCGGCCCGGGCGCCCGAGTAGACGCCCCCGGACTGCAGCATCACGCCGATGCGAGGGTTCAGCTGTCGCGACTGTCGCACCGGGTCGAGGCCCAGGACGCGCACCGTGCCGGAGTCCGGCTTCCGGTACCCCTCGCAGGTCTCGACCGTCGTCGTCTTGCCCGCGCCGTTGGGGCCGAGTACGGCCGTCACGCCCGCCTTGGCCACCAGGTCGAGGCCGTCCACCGCGGTCTTCGTGCCGTACCGCTTCACCAGGGCCTGGACCTGGACCACGGGCTCACTTCGCATGGGTCCAGAGTCTAGGTTCGCGAACCGGAGCCCAGACCGGCGGGTGCGAGATCTCCACCCGGCCCGGGCGGACGGGCCTCAGACCTCCTCCTCGCGCGACCGGTGCACCGCCAGCCACCGCTCCGCGTACGCCACCGCCTCCGCCACGGGGAACAGCCGGACGTCGGCCGCGCCCACCTGTCCGCGTACGACGGGACGGTCCCGCTCGAAGTCGTGCCCCAGTTCGTCGAACCGGTCCGAGTCGATCGACACCTCGGTCACCACCTCCCAGCCCGCCGGTCCGGGTCGGCCGACCTTCACGCGCGGCGCCGGTATGCGGTACTCGGCCAGGTGGAAGCTGGTGCAGGTGTCGTAGCCGGCGCCGAGCAGCAGCACGCGCGCGTGGAGGTGTTCCAGTCGTGCCAGGGGGCTGTGCTCGCCGAGGCGGCAGTCCGGCGCGTGCCCCTCGATGATCTCCGCCGCGCGCGGGCCGACAGCGGCGAACGAGGTCTGCGGGTGCGCGCTGCGCAGGGCGCCCGGCCAGGTCCGTACGGTCTCCGGGATCACGCCGACCCCGCGGCTGGGCGTGACCAGGGGGTCGAACGCGGGCATGGTGGCCCGGATCGTGTCCCACCACGCCTCGGGGACCGGCGGGTTTGCCCACAGGGCCGGGTCCGAGAGGCTGCCCGTCTGGGTGGGGACGACCAGTGTGCCGTCCGGACCGAGCGTGTCGAGAAGTCCCTGGACGACCGCCACGGCCCCTCCGCAGACCCAGCCGAGGGAGCTGAGGGAGGAGTGCATCAGGAGGGTTTCGCCTGGTTCGACACCCAGGGCGCGCAGCTGGGTCGCGAGGGTGTCCCGGGTGACAAGAGGGCCGGTGGGAGGGGGTGTGGGCATGGTTGTGGAGTGTCCCGGACAGGGCTCGCCGACGCCACCGATTTGATCGATCAAAGATCGTTTGCCCAGGTCAGATTAGGTAAACCTAAGTGACGCAGGGCACCGTCCGTCGTTCCGGACGCCGCTTGCCTGCCTCAGAGGAATTACGCAACAATGGCGTTGTGAAAAACGTCGGCGAGGCTCGGGAGACCCCCACGGGGGCCCCGCAGGAGGAGCTAGCGACCGGTGAGCGCTCGACGCGCAACCGGGTCGCTCGGTCCATCCTGGACCACGGGCCGTCGACCGCGACCGAGCTGGCCGGACGGCTGGGGCTCACCCAGGCGGCCGTACGCCGGCATCTGGACGCGCTGGTCGCCGACGACGTCGTGGAGGCCCGGGAACAGCGGGTGTACGGGGCGCGGACGCGCGGCCGGCCCGCCAAGGTCTTCGCCCTCACGGACTGCGGCCGCGACGCGTTCGACCAGTCCTACGACAAGCTCGCCACGGACGCCCTGCGCTGGATCCAGGAGCGTTTCGGCGGGGACGAGGCGGTCGTCGCCTTCGCCCGCGCCAGGATCGCCGAACAGGCCACCGCCTACCGCAAGGCCGTCGAGGCGGCCGCCCCCGAAGAGCGGACCGAAGCCCTGGCCAAGGCCCTGAGCGCGGACGGGTACGCTGCTACGGCGCGAAGCGCACCGGTCGGCGAGCAGCTCTGCCAGCACCACTGCCCGGTGGCCCACGTCGCGGAAAAGTTCCCGCAGCTCTGCGAGGCGGAGACCGAGATCTTCTCCCAGCTGCTCGGCACCCACGTCCAGCGACTGGCGACCATCGCGCACGGCGACGGTGTCTGCACGACGTTCATCCCCAAGATTTCCCACACGACTGACAACGCATCTGCAAGCACGGCCGGGAGGAACCCCGCATGACGCTCCCCACGGAGACTGCCCACCCCGAGCTCGAGGGTCTGGGCAAGTACGAATACGGCTGGGCCGACTCCGACAAGGCCGGCGCCTCTGCCAAGCGCGGCATCAACGAGGACGTCGTCCGCGACATCTCGGCGAAGAAGAGCGAGCCGGAGTGGATGACCAAGCTCCGCCTCAAGGGCCTGCGCCTGTTCGGCAAGAAGCCCATGCCGAACTGGGGCTCGGACCTGTCGGGGATCGACTTCGACAACATCAAGTACTTCGTACGTTCCACGGAGAAGCAGGCGGAGTCCTGGGAGGACCTGCCCGAGGACATCAAGAACACGTACGACAAGCTCGGCATCCCGGAGGCGGAGAAGCAGCGCCTCGTCGCCGGTGTCGCGGCCCAGTACGAGTCCGAGGTCGTCTACCACCAGATCCGCGAGGACCTGGAGGAGCAGGGCGTCATCTTCCTCGACACCGACACCGCGCTGAAGCAGCACCCGGAGCTCTTCAAGGAGTACTTCGGGACCGTCATCCCCGTCGGTGACAACAAGTTCGCCTCCCTGAACACCGCCGTGTGGTCGGGCGGCTCCTTCATCTACGTGCCGCCGGGCGTGCACGTCGAGATCCCGCTGCAGGCCTACTTCCGTATCAACACGGAGAACATGGGCCAGTTCGAGCGGACCCTGATCATCGTCGACGAGGGTGCCTACGTGCACTACGTCGAGGGTTGTACGGCGCCGATCTACAAGTCGGACTCGCTGCACTCCGCGGTCGTCGAGATCATCGTCAAGAAGAACGCCCGCTGCCGTTACACGACCATCCAGAACTGGTCGAACAACGTCTACAACCTGGTCACCAAGCGCGCCGTGGCGTACGAGGGCGCGACCATGGAGTGGATCGACGGCAACATCGGCTCCAAGGTGACGATGAAGTACCCGGCCGTCTACCTGATGGGCGAGCACGCCAAGGGCGAGACCCTGTCCATCGCCTTCGCGGGCGAGGGCCAGCACCAGGACGCCGGCTCCAAGATGGTCCACATGGCGCCGAACACCTCCTCCAACATCGTCTCCAAGTCGGTGGCGCGCGGTGGCGGTCGTACGTCCTACCGCGGTCTCGTCGAGATCGGTGAGGGCGCCCACGGCTCCAAGTCGAACGTGCTGTGCGACGCGCTGCTCGTCGACACCATCTCCCGCTCCGACACGTACCCCTACGTGGACGTCCGCGAGGACGACGTGTCCATGGGTCACGAGGCGACCGTCTCCAAGGTCTCCGAGGACCAGCTCTTCTACCTGATGAGCCGTGGTCTGACCGAGTTCGAGGCGATGGCCATGATCGTGCGCGGCTTCGTCGAGCCGATCGCGAAGGAACTCCCCATGGAGTACGCCCTCGAACTCAACCGGCTGATCGAGCTGCAGATGGAAGGCGCGGTCGGCTAAGGCCGCCTCTCCACAACCAGCTAGCGAAATCTGACGTAGGAAGAGAGCAGACCGACAGCCATGGCTGAGGCTCAGAACATCCCGGTGGGGTCCACCACCGCCGGCCAGATCGCGGTGGCCGCCGAGTCGACCGTCGCCACGCGCATGAGCGCGCCCCCGTCCTTCGACGTGCAGGACTTCCCGGTCCCGCACGGCCGTGAGGAGGAGTGGCGGTTCACCCCGCTGGAGCGGCTGCGCGGGCTGCACGACGGCACCGCGGTCGCCACCGGCGACGGCCTGAAGGTCGACATCGACGCGCCCGAGGGCGTCGTCGTCGAGACCGTCGGCCGTGACGACGCGCGCCTGGGCAAGGCGGGCGTCCCGGTGGACCGCGTCGCCGCCCAGGCGTACTCGGCGTTCGAGAAGGCCGGCGTGATCACCGTCCCCAAGGAGACGGTCCTCACCGAGCCGATCCGTATCGCCGTGCACGGCGAGGGCGGGACCTCCTTCGCCCACCAGGTCATCGAGCTGGGAGCCTTCGCCGAGGCCGTCGTCGTCCTCGACCACACCGGCGACGCCGTGCTCGCCGCCAACGTCGACTACCTCCTCGGGGACGGCGCCAAGCTGACCGTCGTCTCCGTCCAGGACTGGGACGACAAGGCCGTGCACGTGGCCCAGCACAACGCGCTGATCGGCCGCGACGCCACCTTCAAATCGTTCGTGGTCACCTTCGGCGGCGACCTGGTCCGCCTGCACCCGCGCGTCACGTACGCCGGCCCCGGCGGTGAGGCCGAACTCTTCGGCCTCTACTTCACGGACGCCGGCCAGCACCAGGAGCACCGCCTCCTGGTCGACCACAACACCCCGCACTGCAAGTCGAACGTGGCCTACAAGGGCGCGCTCCAGGGCGAGGGCGCCCACGCGGTGTGGATCGGCGACGTCCTCATCGAGGCCAAGGCCGAGGGCACGGACACGTACGAGATGAACCGCAACCTGGTTCTGACCGACGGCGCCCGGGTCGATTCCGTGCCGAACCTCGAGATCGAGACCGGCGAGATCGTCGGCGCCGGCCACGCCAGCGCCACCGGCCGTTTCGACGACGAGCAGCTCTTCTACCTGATGGCCCGCGGCATCCCGGCCGACGAGGCCCGCCGCCTGGTGGTCCGCGGCTTCTTCGCCGAGCTGGTCCAGCAGATCGGCGTCGACGACATCGAAGAGCGCCTTCTCGTGAAGATCGACGAGGAGCTGGAGGCGTCGGTCTGATGGCCGCCTTCGTACGCGCCTGTGGGCTGAGCGAACTGGAGGAGGACACCCCGAAGCGGGTGGAACTCGACGGCACGCCGGTCTCGGTCGTGCAGACCGAGGGGGAGGTGTTCGCGATCCACGACATCTGCTCGCACGCGAACGTCTCGCTCTCCGAGGGCGAGGTGGAGGACTGCCAGATCGAGTGCTGGCTGCACGGCTCCAGCTTCGACCTCCGCACCGGCAAACCGTCCGGCCTGCCCGCGACGCGCCCCGTCCCCGTATATCCCGTAAAGATCGAAGGGGACGATGTGCTCGTCTCCCTTTCCCAGGAGTCCTGAGGCAACCCATGGCAACGCTTGAAATCCGAGACCTGCACGTCACCGTCGAGGCCGACAACTCCACCAAGGAGATCCTCAAGGGCGTCGACCTCACCGTGAAGCAGGGCGAGACGCACGCCATCATGGGCCCGAACGGCTCCGGCAAGTCGACGCTCGCCTACTCGCTCGCGGGTCACCCGAAGTACACGATCACCAGCGGCACCGTCACCCTCGACGGCGAGGACGTCCTGGCGATGTCCGTCGACGAGCGCGCCCGCGCGGGCCTGTTCCTGGCGATGCAGTACCCGGTCGAGGTCCCCGGCGTCTCGGTCTCCAACTTCCTCCGTACGTCCGCCACCGCCATCCGCGGCGAGGCCCCCAAGCTGCGGACGTGGGTGAAGGAGGTCAAGGAGACCATGCAGCGTCTCAACATGGACCCGGCCTTCGCCGAGCGCAACGTGAACGAGGGCTTCTCCGGCGGTGAGAAGAAGCGCCACGAGATCCTCCAGCTGGAGCTCCTCAAGCCGAAGGTCGCGATCCTCGACGAGACGGACTCCGGTCTGGACGTCGACGCGCTCCGGGTCGTCTCCGAGGGCGTCAACCGCGTCCGTGAGAGCGGCGAGGTGGGCACCATGCTCATCACGCACTACACGCGCATCCTGCGCTACATCAAGCCCGACTACGTCCACGTCTTCTCCGCGGGCCGGATCGTCGAGTCCGGTGGCGCCGAACTCGCCGACAAGCTGGAGAACGAGGGCTACGAGGCTTACACGAAGGGTGGACCCGTGAGCGGAGCGAACTCAGAGGAGGACGTCGCGTGACACAGCTGCCGGGCCTCCTCGACGCCGAGGCGATCCGTAAGGACTTCCCCATCCTGGACCGCCTGGTCCACGACGACCGGAAGCTCGTCTACCTGGACAACGCGGCGACCTCGCAGAAACCGCGCCAGGTACTGGACGCCCTGAGTGAGTACTACGAGCGCCACAACGCCAACGTCCATCGCGGTGTGCATGTGCTCGCCGAGGAGGCCACGGCGCTGTACGAGGGCGCGCGCGACAAGGTCGCCGCGTTCATCAACGCGCCGAGCCGCGACGAGGTGATCTTCACCAAGAACGCCTCCGAGTCGCTCAACCTCGTGGCGAACATGCTGGGCTGGGCCGACGAGCCCTACCGCGTGGACCACGAGACCGAGATCGTCATCACGGAGATGGAGCATCACTCCAACATCGTGCCGTGGCAGCTGCTGGCGCAGCGCACGGGCGCGAAGCTGAAGTGGTTCGGGCTGACCGACGACGGCCGCCTCGACCTCTCCAACATCGACGAGATCATCACGGAGAAGACGAAGATCGTCTCCTTCGTCCTGGTGTCCAACATCCTGGGCACGGTGAACCCCGTCGAGGCGATAGTGCGCCGTGCGCAGGAGGTCGGCGCGCTGGTGTGCATCGACGCCTCGCAGGCCGCTCCGCACATGCCGATGGACGTACAGGCCCTCCAGGCCGACTTCGTGGCCTTCACCGGCCACAAGATGTGCGGCCCGACCGGCATCGGCGTCCTCTGGGGCCGCCAGGAGCTGCTGGAGGACCTGCCTCCGTTCCTCGGCGGCGGCGAGATGATCGAGACGGTGTCGATGCACTCGTCGACGTACGCCCCGGCGCCCCACAAGTTCGAGGCGGGCACCCCGCCGATCGCGCAGGCGGTCGGGCTGGGAGCGGCGATCGACTACCTGTCGGCGATCGGCATGGACAAGATCCTCGCCCACGAGCACGCGCTCACGGAGTACGCGGTCAAGCGCCTCGCGGAGGTCCCGGGCCTCAGGATCATCGGCCCGACCACGGCCGAGGACCGGGGCGCGGCGATCTCCTTCACGCTCGGTGACATCCACCCGCACGACGTGGGCCAGGTCCTCGACGAGCAGGGCATCGCGGTCCGGGTCGGCCATCACTGCGCACGCCCGGTCTGCCTGCGGTACGGAATTCCTGCGACCACGCGAGCGTCGTTCTATCTGTACTCCACGCCGGCCGAGATCGACGCTCTGGTCGACGGTTTGGAGCACGTACGGAACTTCTTCGGCTGAGGGGCGTGCTGAAATCGTGAAGCTGGATTCGATGTACCAGGAAGTCATCCTGGACCACTACAAGCACCCGCACGGGCGTGGTCTTCGGGATGGCGACGCCGAGGTGCACCACGTCAACCCGACGTGCGGCGACGAGATCACGCTGCGCGTGAAGTACGACGGCACGACGATCAGCGACGTCTCGTACGAGGGTCAGGGCTGCTCGATCAGCCAGGCCTCGGCCTCCGTGCTGAACGACCTGCTGGTCGGCAAGGACCTGGCGGACGCGCAGAAGATCCAGGAGACCTTCCTGGAGCTGATGCAGTCCAAGGGCCGGATCGAGCCCGACGACGCGATGGAGGAGGTGCTGGAGGACGCGGTCGCGTTCGCCGGTGTCTCCAAGTACCCGGCGCGGGTGAAGTGCGCCCTCCTGAGCTGGATGGCGTGGAAGGACGCGACGGCCCAGGCCCTGGGCGGAGCCGACGCCGAAAGGAAGACCGCATGAGCGAGACCGTTGAGATGAAGCCGGCCTCGGAGGAAGAACTCCGCGAGGCCCTGTACGACGTCGTCGACCCCGAACTGGGCATCGACGTCGTCAACCTCGGCCTGATCTACGGCATCCACATCGACGACGCGAACATCGCGACCATCGACATGACCCTGACCTCGGCGGCCTGTCCGCTGACGGACGTCATCGAGGACCAGGCCAAGTCCGCCACGGACGGCCTCGTCAACGAGCTCCGCATCAACTGGGTCTGGATGCCCCCGTGGGGCCCCGACAAGATCACGGACGACGGGCGCGAGCAGCTGCGGGCGCTCGGGTTCAACGTCTGAGTTCCACGAGCTGATGCGAACGGCGACGCCTTCGGGCGTCGCCGTTTCTCGTGCTCAGGCCAGCCCGCCCACCAGCCGGAACGCCGACTCCGCCTGGTACCCGCCGCTGTGCTGGTACGACTCCAGGCGGAGTACGAAGTCCCTGTGGCGCAGGAAGCGGCCCGGGTAGTTGACCGACTCCAGCATGATCGCGCCGGACACCGGTGAGCTGCGGGGGCAGAACGTGGCGTCCAGCTTGAAGAGGGACGAGCCGTCGTTCCGGTCCGCGCGGAGGATGAAGTCGCGGTGGCGGAGGTACTTGCCGTCGGCCGTGGCGAAGGACTGGCAGGAGCCGTCGGCCAGGCCCTTGACCAGCTTGAAGGTGGAGTCCTCGCGGGACTCCGAGCCGCCGACCGGGTCGAGCTTCACCAGGCCGCCGCTGATGTGCCAGTAGCGGTCGGGGTAGTTCACCGAGCGGACCGAGCGCCAGGTCGTCGACGGCTTCGGGGCGGACGAACCGGGCTGCGAGGTGGGCGGCTTGGGCGGAGCGGCGGGCGGGGGCGCGGAGGCCGAGCCCTGTGGTTCGGAGGCGCTCGTCGTCGTCCGGGCGGACGGGGAGGCGCTCTTCTTGCCGGGCGTCGGAGAGGGCGTCGCGGAGGGGGTGCCGTAGGAGATCAGGCCGGGGCCGCTCGGGTCCGCGACGGCCGCCTGGTCCGGGGCGGGTGACGGGTAGTCAGGCTGCTGCTCCGTCACGACGATCGCCGTCACGCAGGCGGCGACCGTGGCTATCGCCAGCGCACCGGCCAGCCACAGGCGTCGCGTTCCCGGCACCCGGGAGGTGTCCGGAGCCCAGCCGCTCTCCCATGGCTGGTTCTGAGGGGGCCGGGACTTGCTTTCTGGCATGCGCGATTCCTCCGGCGGGCGCCTTGGGCGACGGCTGCGGCCGAGACGGGGAAGTAGGTGAACGGTGAAACACTAGTGGAGCCGGTGCGCTCCTGGGAGCTGTTTGCGTGAGCGGTTTCCGGCCGCTCCGGTTCCGCATCCCGCTCGATGTTCACAGCTCTTTCTCATGCCGGGCCCAGCCCGGCCTCGTTTTGTACTGCGCCCCCGAGACGGCCGAGCCGCACCGGCCGGCCCGCACGGCCGTGCCCGCCCGCGAGACCGGCACCGGCGCACCCACACCACCCTGGCCGTGTCCGGGTTCCATGTCCGGGTTCCACGTCTGACGTCGGGACCGGTCCGAGCCCGGCCCTGTGCCGGCGCCGTTATGTACACTCGTACACATGGGATACCTGTTGCTCGCCGGCGCCATCGCCGCCGAGGTGGCCGCCACGACCTCCATGAAGTACAGCGACGGCTTCAGCAGGCTCTGGCCCTCCCTGCTGACCGCCCTGGGGTACGTCGTCGCCTTCGCGCTGCTCGCTCAGACGCTGAAGACCGTCTCGGTCGGCACGGCGTACGCGATCTGGGCCGGGGTCGGCACCGCGGTCATCGCGGGCATCGGCATGGTGTTCCTGGGGGAGGGGATGACCCTGGCCAAGGCCGCCGGTATCGCGCTGATCATCGTCGGCGTGGTGGTGCTGAACCTGGGCGGTGCGCACTGATGGCCCGCCGCTACGACCCCGAGCGACGGCAGCGGATCATCGACGCGGCGATCCGGGTCGCCGGGCAGAAGGGCCTCGCCGGGCTGAGCCACCGTTCCGTCGCCGCCGAGGCCGATGTGCCGCTCGGCTCCACGACGTACCACTTCACGACCCTGGACGAGCTGATGGTCGCGGCGCTCCGCCAGGCCAACGAGGGCTTCGCCAAGGTGATCGCCTCCCGCGGCGGCCTCGCCCGACCGCGTACCGACCTGGCCGCCGAACTCGCCGGACTGCTGGGCGAGTGGCTGGCCGGCGAGCGCACCGGCGTCGAGCTGGAGTACGAGCTCTACCTCGCCGCTCTGCGCCGCCCCGCCCTGCGCCCGGTCGCCGCCGAGTGGGCCGACGACCTCGCCGCCCGGCTCACCGCGCGCACCGACCCGGTCACCGCGCGGGCGTTGGTCGCGCTGATGGACGGGATCTGTCTGCAGGTGCTGCTGACGGGGACGTCGTACGACGAGGAGTACGCGCGGGAGATGCTGGCGAGGATCATCGACGGCGCCGCGTGAGCCCGGGCGGCCGCGGTCCGTGAACGCGGGCGTGAACGCCGGTCCGTGAACTCCGGGCCGTGAACCGCTTTGCCGACGTCGGGGAACAGCGGGTGACATCCTCACCCGAACACACCCACGGAGGCCGCCACGTGACCGGACCACCGGATCCGTCCTCGCCCGAGGACGCCCAGGTCGTCGCCCAGTCCCTGGAGGAACCGGAGCTCTTCGCCCGCCTCTACGACCGGTACGCCCCCGACATCCACCGCTATGTGGCACGCCGGCTGGGCATGGGCGCCGCCGACGACATCACCGCGGAGACCTTCCTCATCGCGTTCCGCATCCGGTCCCGCTACGACACCGCCCGCCCCAGCGCCCGCCCCTGGCTCTACGGCATCGCCGGCAACCTCGTCGGCAAGCACCGCCGCGCCGAGGTGCGGGCCCTGCGGGCGCTGGCCCGCACCGGGCACGATCCGGTCGCCGAGACCTGGTCCGAGCGCGCCGACGACCGGGTCACCGCGCAGGCCGCCCAGGCTCCGCTGGCCGGGGCGCTGGCCGCGCTGTCCGTGGGCGACCGGCATGTGCTGCTGCTCGTGGCCTGGGCCGACCTGACGTACACCGAGGTCGGTGAGGCGCTCGGGATCCCCGTCGGCACCGTGCGTTCCCGGCTCAACCGCGCCCGCCGCAAGGTCCGTTCGGCCCTGGGCGCCGACCCCGCATTCACGCTCGACGCCACGGAGGTGTTCTGACATGGACGAAATGACGGCGGTCCGCGAACTGCGGGCCGAGGCCCCGGCGGCCGAGCGCGCACCCTTCCTCGCCGGACGCGACCGGCTGCTGCGGGAGGCGACGGGCCGCAGCCGGGCCCGCCGGCTGCGCGGCGACTGGCGGCTGATGGCCGCGGCGACGGCGGCCCTGATCACGGCGGTCGCCCTGGTCGGGACGCAGGTGATCGACCGCGGCCCGGACGGCGTGCAGCCGGGCGCCCGGCCCGGATACACCCTCCAACTCGGCAGCGCCAAGGACCTCCTGAACGACGCCGCCGACGCCATCGCCGCCGGTCCCGCGGTCACCGCACGCGATGGCCAGTGGATCTACGTGAAGTCCGTCGAGACGAACTTGACGGACGACGAGAAGCCGGGGCCGCAGACCAGCGAGGACTGGTACGCCTACGCCGATCCGAAGATGGAGGACGGCAAGGCCGGCGACGACCACTCGCCCAGGGAGGAGTACGCGTTCCTCAAGAGCCTGCCGGACGACCCGGCGAAGGTGCGGGCGAAGGCGCGCGCGTTCTTCTACGCCACCGACAAGTCCGAGTCCGGCACCCAGCACGAGTACCGGGCCCTTGTGGCTGTCCTCAGCCGGGCCTACGCCTACGACCCCGCAGGCCTCGCCAAGGTCTACCGGGCCCTCGCCACGATCCCCGGCGTGCAGGCCGCGGAAGTCCAGGACGCGGCGGGGCGCAGCGCCTACGCGCTGTACCTGAAGAGCGCCGTCGTCACCTCCCGCGACGAAGTGCTCCTCGACCCGGCCACCTACCTCTACGCCGGGTACCGGTCCGTGGCGCAGACCGGCGGCGACCTGCAGTGGGACAAGGGCGACGTCGTGCTCAGCGGGGCACGGCTCGTGACGGCGGTGGTGGACGAGAAGGGGGAGCGGCCCTGATCCGGGCCGTCGGCACGGCCTGAGCCCGGTCCGATCCACGACCGGTCCGGGCCGGATCCCGGACGGTGCGCCCGGCACCTGAGACGCCGTGCGCACCGGTTCGCCCGGGTGCCCCCTGCCACGTTAGGTTGCCCCTTATGACCGACACGACTGCTCCTCGCACCACCGGCGCCGTTGCCGCCGGCCTCGCCACGATCGCCGCCGACGGCACCGTCCTCGACACCTGGTTCCCCGCTCCCGAGCTCACCGCTGAGCCCGGCCCGTCCGGCACCGAGCGGCTGGCCGCCGAACGTGCCGCGGAGCTGCTCGGCCCAGGCGCCACCGCGGCGCTCGGTCCGGACGCCCGCCGTGGCGTCGAGGTGGTCGCGGTCCGCACGGTCATCGGCTCGCTCGACGACAAGCCGATCGACGCGCACGACGTCTACCTGCGCCTGCACCTGCTCTCGCACCGCCTGGTCCAGCCGCACGGCCAGAGCCTGGACGGCATCTTCGGCCACCTCGCCAACGTCGCCTGGACCTCGCTCGGCCCGGTCGCCGTCGACGACGTCGAGAAGGTGCGGCTGAACGCCCGCGCCGAGGGCCTGCACCTCCAGGTCACCTCGATCGACAAGTTCCCCCGCATGACGGACTACGTGGCCCCGAAGGGCGTCCGCATCGCCGACGCCGACCGGGTCCGCCTGGGCGCGCACCTCGCCGACGGCACGACCGTCATGCACGAGGGTTTCGTGAACTTCAACGCCGGCACGCTCGGCACGTCGATGGTCGAGGGCCGTGTCTCCGCCGGTGTCGTGATCGGCGACGGCTCGGACATCGGCGGCGGCGCCTCCACCATGGGCACCCTGTCCGGCGGCGGCAACGTCCGCATCACCATCGGCGAGCGCTGCCTGATCGGCGCCGAGGCGGGCGTCGGTATCGCGCTCGGCGACGAGTGCGTGGTCGAGGCGGGGCTGTACGTCACGGCGGGCACCCGCGTCACCATGCCCGATGGGCAGATCGTCAAGGCGCGCGAGCTGTCCGGCGCCTCCAACATCCTCTTCCGCCGCAACTCGGTCACCGGCACCGTCGAGGCCCGCCCGAACAACGCGGTCTGGGGCGGTCTGAACGAGATCCTCCACAGCCACAACTGATCAGCTCAAGATCCCGTACGGGTTACTCAACGTGACCTTCTTGTGGTTTCGGCAGATGAACGGGTGGACGCAGTGTCCGATCAGACGCCGAAACGACGAACGAGGGATCGCGCAATGACGAACGAGCGGGCGAGGACCGTGGCACGGTGGCTGTCCGGGGTGCTGACCCTGGCGGCGGTGTCCGGGCTCGGGGCGGGGACCGCGTACGCCGACGAGTACAACACCGCCTCGCACAACGGCCCGCGGATCGGACTGGTCAATGTGGGCCAGGTGGACGATCCGATGGAGGACGTACTGGAGCACGTGCTGCTGATCGGCGACGGGTACACCTGGCGCTGATCACGCCCGCCGAGGGCCGGGGCCCGTACCGCACACCTGTGCGGTACGGGCCCCGGCCCTTTCCGCCGGACACAATCCTCCGGAGAGATCTTCCAGAAAATTCTTCGGCGGGGTGGCATAGCGGCGGGCGGTCGCACGCGTCACAAGGAAGACAGGGGGCGGAGCGCAGGGACCGCCGGGGAAGAGAAGGTGACGATGAATGCCGAAGGGCTGGAGAGTTTCCGGGAGTTCGTGGACAACCGGTCGTCGGCGCTGCTGAAGACGGCCGTGCTGCTCTGCGGGGGAGACCAGCACGCCGGTGAGGACCTGCTGCAGACGGCGCTCGCCAAGGCGGCCGGGAAGTGGCAGCGGATCGACGAGCCCGAGGCCTATGTACGCCGGATCCTCTACCGCCAGCAGGTCAGTCGCTGGCGGCTGAAGTGGCGCAGACGGGAGGTCAGCGTCGCCGAGCCGCCCGAGGCGGGCGCGGGAAGCGTCGACGCGGCGGCCGCGGCCGAACTGCGTGTCGTGATGCGCGAGGCGCTGGCCCGGCTCACCGCGCGCCAGCGGACCGTGCTCGTGCTTCGCTACTTCGAGGACCTTCCCGAGGCCGACGTGGCCCGGCTCCTCGGCTGCACCGTCGGCACCGTACGGTCCACCACCCACCGCTCCCTCGCCCGGCTGCGCTCGCTGGCGCCCGAACTGGCCGCCCTGGGACCGGCCGACGCCGAGCGGCAGTCGTCCCGTGACTACTCGCCTCTGGAGGTGCGGCCGTGAACGTCGAGGAACTCGTGCGCGACGCGCTGCGGGAGCAGGCCGCCGAACAGTCCCCGGCGCGGCCGGGGTTCGCCGACCGGGTGCTGGCGTTCCGCCGGCGCCGCCGTACGCGCCGGATCGCGACCGCCGCCGTCGCCACGGCCGCCGTACTCGCCGTCGTGGTGGGCCTGCCGATGCTGGACTCGGGCCGGGGCACCGACGTACGCCCCGCGGACGTCGTACCGAAGACCGAGGTGACCGCGCATCCGGACCAGTCGCCGCCACGCGAGCTGATCTCCGCCGGGAACACCCGACTGGCCGCGTACTTCGTCCCGAGGACCGTCAGGAAGTCGGCCGACACCGCCGTCTACGAGCGCACCTACTGGCTGCTCGACCAGAAGACCGGCAGGTACGAGAAGACCACGAAGTGGTCCTGGGTGGCCGTCGCCCCCGGCATGAAGACCGCCGCCGTCCTGGAGCAGGACCTGCCCGCCTCGCGGATCGGCCTGCTCGACCTGACCACCGGCGAGGTCGCGCGGTGGATCCCGGTCGACCACCCCGTCGGCGGACTCGCGTTCTCGCGCGACGGCCGCAAGCTGGTCGCGACGACCTACGGCGAGAACCCCGACCTGCGGGTCAAGATGGAGGGTTCCGACGGCTGGGACCAGAAGCAGCCGTCGAGCCGCACCGGTTTCCATGTCCTCGACGTGGCCTCCGGCAAGGGCTCCTGGACCGAGGTCGGGCTCGGCGGTGACCCCGAGGACCCGATGGGAAGCTTCCTCAACTCCCGCCAGGACTTCGCCCTCACCGGCGACGGCAGGTACGTCTGGGCGGGCAACCCCATGGGCGACATCGGCAAGCAGTTCTACGACTTCACGGGCAAGGAGGTCCCGGTGCCGGCGGGCGACAAGCACCTGTCGTGGTACGTCGACGCGGGGAAGTCGCCCGACGGCAGGCTCGTCGCCGGTGACTTCGCGGGCGAGAAGTGGAAGACCTCCTCCTGGGTCCTCGATGCCGCGACCGGCAAGAAGACCGAGGTCCACGGGCAGCAGCTGCTCGCCTGGGTCGGCAACACGTCTCTCATCGCCTGGGACATCGCCAAGGGCGGCAAGAACGAGTTCCACCAGCGGCTCGTGCTGGTCACCATCGGCAGCGACAAGGTCGTACCGCTCAGCGACTTCCGCAAGGGCAACGACGGGGACGCCGGACGCTGGGAACCCGTCTTCGCCGAACGCTGATCAGAAGGCGCTGGTCAGGAGGCCATGAACTGTTCGTACGCCGCCAGCAGCCCGTCGACCGTCTCGCGGTCGGCGGGTCGCAGCGGTGCGCGGACCGGGCCCGCGGGCAGGCCGAGTGCGTTGAGGAGGGCCTTGGCAGTGACCGTGCCGGGCAGGCCCGCCGACATCATCGCCTCGATCAGCCGCGTGGCCCGCTGTTGGAGGCGGGCGGCCACGGGGGTGTCGCCCGCCTCGAACGCGTCGAGGACCGCACGGAGCTGGGCCGGGACCACGTTGGCGACCGTGCTGACGTATCCGGCGGCGCCCACCGCGTACAGGGCGAGGTTGTGTTCGTCGCAGCCCGCGTAGTACGCCAACTCCGTGCGGTCCAGGACCTTCTGGGCGCCGAGGAAGTCGTAGGAACAGTCCTTGACCGCGACGATGCGGGGGTGCCCGGCGAGGCGGATCAGGGTGTCCGGCTCGATCCGGGTGCCGGTGCGCCCCGGGATGTCGTACAGCACGAGCGGCAGCCCGGACGCGTCCGCGACCTCGCGGAAATGCGCCTCCAGCGCGTCCTGCGGGGGCCTGCTGTAGTACGGGCTGACCACCAACAGGCCGTCCGCGCCCGCCTTTTCGGCCGCCAGGGCCAGCTCAATGGTGTGCCGGGTGTCGAAGGTGCCCACACCCGCGACGACCGACGCCCGCCCGCCCACCGCCTCCCGGACGGCGGTGACGAGCGCGGCCTTCTCCGCGTCCGTCGTGGTCGGTGACTCGCCCGTCGTCCCGGACAGGACGAGACCGTCGCAGCCTTCCGTCACCAGCCGGTCGGCCAGCCGCTGCGCACCGTCGAGATCGAGCGCGCCCGCGTCGGTGAAGGGCGTGATCATGGCGCAGAGGGCGCGGCCGAAGGGGCGAGGTGTCGTCATGAGGGTAGTCTCGGCGCGCCGACAGTGAAGCTCCACTTAATTCTTCTACGAGGTATTGATAAGGAATGCTGAGGGGTTCTCGGTCTGTGCGCAGGTGCCAGGCCCTATGTCCAAGTCGGCCCCTCATGGGTCACCATGGCCAGGACGGTCATCGACCCCTGGTCATTGGGAGGCGTCATGAGGCTCGGCAAGGCACTCGCCACCGGAGTCGCGGAAGAGCGGCCGCAGGTGCACGGTCAAGAACCTGAAGAACTCGAGCTCCCTGAGGAGCTCAAGGAACTGAAGGCGCCCGAAGAGGTCCCGGCCGCCCGATGAGGCTGCGGCTCCCCGAGGAACGTCCGACGGAGCCGCCGACCGGATACAAGATCGCCCACCCGGTGCTGTCCCAGGACGGCACCCGGGCCGGGTTCACCGGTGTGTCGCTGGGCGGCGCGCTGCCCTACGGAGTCCTGGCCGACGCGTCCTGCGTCTACGGCCTGCGGCACCGGGCACCGCACCGCCGCTGCGACTGCGGCTTCCACTGCGTGCACGACCGTACGACCGCCGAGGCCCTGCTGTGCACGGCCGAGCACCGTACGGCCGTCCTGCTCGAGGTCTCCGTACTCGGCCGCTACCTCCGCTTCGAGCGGGGCTTCCGGTACGCCCGTCAGCGCGTCCGCACGGCCACCGTCGGCCCGTGCGCCTGCGGCACGGTCGCCGCGGCCCTGGCCGACGCCGGCTGGGGCCGACCGGGCTGGCACGCGCTGGCCCCCTCCTGCGCGGGGTGCCTGCGCGGTCGTACGTCCGTCTCGTTGGCCGGGTTCGCCCGCCTGGCCGGGGACCGGCTGCGGGTCGTGGCGGGGGACCGTCTGCGGGTGGCGGGGGACGAGCTGCTGCCGGCCGCCGGTCCGGGTGCGCCCGGCGGGCTCGGGGTGCCCGAACTCGTCGCGGAGGCCGCCCTGTTGCAGGCCCGGCTCGACTGGTTCCAGAGCCAGCTGGCCCGGCTCGGCGAGCGCGGGCCCGGAGGCGCGCCGCAGGGGTAGCGAGGGCCGGACAGGGTACCCGGGGGTTCCGATACAGAGAGGAGGCGGAACCGTGACCGGGACCATGGCCCCCAGGCCCGTACATGACGAACATCATTCGGTCGGCGACCTCGTCGGACAGGCCACCGAACAGGTCTCCCGGCTGGTACGACAGGAAGTGGCCCTCGCCAAGGAGGAGCTTGCGCAGAAGGGCCGTCGCGCGGGGCGCGGCGGTGGGCTGCTCGGCGCCGCGAGCGCTGTCGCCTACGCCGGATTCCTCGCCCTGGCCGCCACGGGTGCCGCCGCGCTCTCGCTGATACTGCCCGTCTGGGCGGCGGCGCTCATCGTGACGGCCGTCCTGTTCGCGCTCGCGGGCCTGCTCGCGGTGACCGGCCGCGCCCAGCTGCGCCGCGCCACACCGCCCACGCCCGAGGAAGCACTCGGCAGCGTCAGGGCCGACGTCCAGGAGATCAGGGGAAGGGCGCACCGATGACGGACAAGACAGCGCACGAGGTCGGCGCCAAGGGGCCCGACGAGCTGCGTCGGCAGATCGAGCGGACGCGGAGCGAACTCGGCGACACCGTGGAGGAGCTGGCCGGCAAGGTCGACGTCAAGGGGCGTGCGCGGGCACGGGCCGCCGACCTCCGGGACAAGGCGGGCGCGATGACGGTGCAGCTGCGCAGCAGTGCGGCGCAGGCCGGGCATACGGTCCAGGACCGGGCGAGTCATGCGGGGCATGCCGTTGAGCACAGCCTGCCCGGGCCGGTTCGCTCCGCCGTGCAGGTCGGGGTGCGGCATCCGCGGCCGGTGCTGGTTCTGGGGGCGGCGGCGGTGGGTGCGGTGGTCGTCGGAGAGGTGGTGCGGCGGCGTCACGGGCGGTGACGGTGCGGGTGCGGGTGCCGGGGTTGCCCTTGAGGTGGGTGACTTCGGCGCCCGGCGTCTGCGTGACCGTCGCTGGGGGCTCCGCCCCAGACCCCCGGCCTTTGCCCACCCACCACCCGACTCGGTTGGCTGTGGGGTGAGGTTTGGCGGTGGCCGGGCTGTGGGCCGAGTGGTGAGGTAGTGGTGAGGTGGTGCCCCGCCGACCCCGTCACCTTCCTCGCGCCGCGCGCAGCCTCGCCGGCCACTTCCTCGTGTCCCTCGGCTCCACGTACGGCTCCTCCGTCGGCGGGCGGCCGCCCGTGATCGCTCGCTCGCGTGCCAGTTCCGCGTCGAACTCCAGGCCCAGGAGGATCGCCATGTTGGTCAGCCAGAGCCAGACGAGGAAGACGATGGCGCCCGCGAGCGTGCCGTACGTCTTGTTGTACGAGCCGAAGTTGGACGCGTACACGGCGAAACCCGCGGACGCGGCCAGCCAGATCAGCGTGGCGAGGACGCTGCCGGGTGAGATCCAACGGAAGCCGCGGCCACGGACGTTGGGGGCGGCCCAGTACAGCAGGGCGATCATCAGGACCACCAGCAGCAGCAGTACCGGCCACTTCGCGACGTCCCACACCGCGATCGCCTCGTCACCGAGCCCGATCGTCGTGCCGGCCCGCTCGGCCAGCGGCCCCGTGAACACCACGATCAGCGCGCTCGCGGCCAGCATCACCATCAGCACCACGGTCAGCGCCAGCCTCAGCGGCGTGAGCTTCCAGACCGGGCGGCCCTCCGGAAGGTCGTACACCGCGTTGGACGCGCGGATGAACGCGGCGACATACCCGGACGCCGACCACAGGGCGAAGAGCAGGCCGAGGACGGCCAGCACGCTGCCGGTGCCGCCGCTGTCGCCGAGCTGGACCACCGCGTCCCGGAGGATGTCCCGGGCGGGGCCGGGGGCGAGGTCCCCGATGTTGTCGAGGATCTTGTCCGTGGCGCGCTGTCCGACCACACCCAGCAGGGACACCATCACCAGCAGCGCCGGGAAGAGCGACAGCACGCCGTAGTACGTCAACGCGGCCGCACGGTCGGAGAGTTCGTCGTCCAGCAACTCCTTGAACGTGCGCCCCACCACCGCCCGCCACGACCGCGCGGGCAACTCGGAGGGACTGTCCGTCCCAGCGGTCTCGGATGTCTCGCCCTGCTCCACCGTCTCGGCCCTCTGGGCCTTCTCGTCCATGACCAGCCGAGTCTCCCGAATTCGCCGCGCGAATCGGCTACTTGACCTGAATCTTGGTTGAGGTTGAAGGGTGGGCGGTGCACGCATCCCGTACCGACCGACGGAGGCCCGCCGTGACCCGCCGCACCGACACCCGCCGCACCGACACCCACCCCGACCTCACCCGGCCCGACGTCGGCGCCGCCCTCTTCAGCACCTGGCACATGGGCACCCCCGAGCGGCAGAAGCAGGCCGTCGAGGCGATCGCGCACACCTGGGAGCGCCGGCCCTGGCCCGCCGACGACCTGCTCGGCTACCACGTCTACACCGGGCACGACGGCGAGACGCTGATGCACCACTCGCAGTGGGCGAGCGAGTCGGCCTACGAGGCCTTCATGCTGCATCCAACAGCGGCTTCGCCGCGGGCCCACCGGCAGGAACGCAACGACGAGATCGACACCGCCGTCCCGGGCATCGAGCGCGTCGCACTCGACCGGTACCGGTACTACCGCGGCGAAGAGCGTGCCGCCTGCGACCAACGTGTGCCGGGGCTGATCGTGACCGTGCGGATCGACTTCGAGCCCGGTGCGGCCGAGCGGCGCCGGGACTGGATCGACCTCCTGCTGCGCACCGCCCCCGGACCGGTCGCCCACCGCGGACTGATCTCCGCCCACTTCCATCTGTCCACCGACGGCACCCACGTCCTCAACTATGCGGAGTGGGACACCTCTCAGGCCTACGACAAGGCCCTCACCGTCCCCGTCGACGAGGAGTGGGAGCGGGTGCGGACGTACCCGGGCGTGCGGGGCTTCACGGGCAGGCGCTACGACCACGCCCTCGGTCTCGTGCCCCAGTGAGATCAACTCAGGCCCATCCGACAACTCAATGAGTCTGGACAAAAAAAGTTTTCGGTGAGACGGTGGACCCATGCTGGACGTGACCGTGATCGAGGACCCCGAGGCCGCAGCCGCCTCCCTGGACCCCATAAGGGCCCGGCTGCTCGCCGAGCTGGCGGCTGGACCCGCATCGGCGGCCATGCTGGCCGGCAACGTCGGACTGCCCCGGCAGAAGGTCAACTACCACCTGAAGACCCTGGAGCGGCACGGCCTGGTCGAGCTGGCCGGGGAGCGCCGCAAGGGCAACGTCACCGAGCGGCTGATGCGGGCCACCGCCGCGTCGTACGTCATCTCACCGCTCGCGCTCGCCGCCGTGCAGCCGGACCCGGACCGCTTCCGGGACCAGCTCTCCGCGCGCTGGCTGCTCGCGCTCGGCGCCCGGCTCGTCCGGGACGTCGGCTCGCTGATCACGGGCGCGACGAAGGCCCGCAAGCGGCTGGCGACGTACGCGCTCGACGGCGAGGTGCGCTTCGCCTCGGCCGCCGACCGGGCCGCGTTCATCCAGGAGCTGACGGCGGGGATCACCGCGCTGATCCGCAAGTACGACGCTCCGGACACCGAGGACGGTCGGGATCACCGGATCGTCGTGGCCGTCCACCCCACGCTCAAGCCCACGGTCGAGGACCGGCCCGAACCCGGCCCGGGACCCGTTCCGGAACTCGACAGCTAGACCAGTCCGTACTCAGGAGCCCACCATGTCCAAGGAATTCGAGATCGCCCGCGAGTTTGAGGTCGATGCCTCACCGGAGGAGGTCTGGGAGGCCGTCACCGCCCAGACCGGCGGATGGCTGTGGCCGATGGAGCCCCCCGAGCCGCGCGAGGGCGGCAAGGGCCCCTTCGGGTCCACGGTCACCGCCTGGGACCCGCCGCACCGCTACACCAACCGCGTCGAGAACGTCGAGGGCATCTCCGAGCAGACCCTCAACCAGCTCGACTACACCATCGAGCCGCGCGACGAGGGCCGGCGTGCCTGGGTGCGGTACGTGCACAGCGGGATCTTCGTCGACGACTGGGACAACCAGTACGACGGCGCCGCCAAGCACACCGACTTCTACATGGCGACCCTGCGCCAGTATCTGGTCCACTTCGCGCCCCGCACGGCCGCCTTCGCCACCTTCGACGGACCCGACGCCTCCAAGGCCACCGGTTCCTACGCCGCCGTCGGCCGGGCGCTCGGCCTCGCGGACGACACCGCCGAGGGGGCGCGGGTGCGGGCCCGCGGCCCCGAGGACCAACTCCTCGACGCCGAGGTCGACTTCCGCAACCCCTACTTCCTCGGGCTGCGCACCGAGGGGGCCCTGATCCGCGTCTTCGGGCGCGACCACTGGGGTTACCCGGTCGGGATCAGCGTCCACGACTTCGCGCCGGGGGCGGACGCGGAGGCGGTCGAAACCGCATGGAAGGGCTGGCTGAACAAAGTGTTCAGCCAGCCCCGGTAGAGCAACTGCGACCGACGGTCGGCGACTACGGCTTGAACCGCAGCACCTGCGGGTCGTGGTCGCTGATCTGGTCGTTGAACTCCGCGTTGATGTGCACGCTGTCGTACTCGAAGTCGCAGGAACGCCGGATCGACGGACTGACCAGGATCTGGTCGAGGACCTGGGTGTTGCCCTGGTAGACGTACGAGTAACGCTCGCTCTTCGGCAGCGACTTGATCGCCGACCAGAGCGCGCCGTCGCTCTCCAGGATCTCGGTGGTGCCGGAGAACTCGAAGTCGTTGATGTCACCGAGGGTGACGACGTCCGCGTTCTTCTGGGCGGCCAGGATGTCCTTGACGAACGCGTTCACCGCGGTCGCCTGGAGGGCGCGCTGGGTCTCCGAGCTGCGCGCCGGCGGCTGGTACTGCGAGGTCAGACCCTGGTCGCCGCCCTTGGAGTTGAAGTGGTTGGCGATCACGAAGACCGTCCGGCCACGGAAGGAGAACTCGCCGGCCAGCGGCTTGCGGCTGCTCGCCCAGGCGGTGTTCGCCGGGTCGATCCGGCCGGGGGAGACCGTCAGCGCGGCCTTGCCGTGCTCCTTGGTGACGCCGGCGGCGGTGGTGGCGTCGCCGCCCGCGCGGTCGGTGAAGGAGACCCGCTCCGGGTTGAACAGGAACACCTGGCGGATGTTGCCGCCCGGCTCGCCGCCGTCGGTGTTGTTCGCCGGGTCGATGGAGCGCCAGTCGTACGTCGGGCCGCCGGCCGCGACGATCGCGTCGATCAGCTTCGTCACCGTCAGGTCGGCGGCGACCGTGCCGTCGTTCTTCGCGCCGTTGTTGTCCTGGATCTCCTCCAGGGACACGATGTCGGGCGACTTCAGGTTGTTCACGATCGCGGCGGCGTGCTCCTCGAAGGAGGCGTCGGACGGGTCGAGGTTCTCGACGTTGTACGTCGCGACCGCGAGCTCGCCGTTCTTCTGCTTCTCGGTGGTCTCGCGGGCCAGGCCGGCGCTCTTCAGCGTGCCGATCTTGTTGGCCACCAGGGTGTAGCCGCCGAACTGGTTGTAGTCCAGCGGGCCGGCGGTGGCGCCGGTGAGGACGTCACCGACGTTCGCCTTCGGGAAGTCGGCGGTCGCGCCCAGGGACTGGATCTGGAGCCGGCCGGTGTTCTGCGACTCGTAGGAGCCGTAGACCGTGCCGCCGCGGCGGTTGCTGTTCTCGCGCGGCTTCACCGTGACCCACAGCTCGGTGAACGGGTCGGTGGCGCCGACCACGCGGGTGTCGGCGACCTGGACGTTCATGCCCTCCAGGGACTCGTAGTAGTCCAGGGCGTACTTCGACGGCCGCAGGGTCAGAGCATTGACCGAGCCGCTCGCGGCGGTGTCGCCGGCCGGGGCGTAGGCGCTCGGCACCGACCTGGCGTCGACGACGGTGGCGGCCGGGACCGCGTTGCCGCTGGAGACGACGGTCACCGTCGGGCGGACGATCTCGGTCACCGCCTGGTTGCCGGAGGCGGCGCCGCCCGGGACGAACTCCGTGATCGTGCCGGACACGGTCACCGCGTCGCCGACCGCGACCTTCGGGGTGGAGCTGGTGAAGACGAAGACGCCCTCGCTGGTGGCGGGGTCGGCGTCCGGGTTCGGGTCCTGGATCCAGAAGCCCCTGGAGGAGCCGTAGGTGCGCACGCCGGTGACGATTCCGGCCACATCCGTGACCGCCTGGCCGGCGTACGGGGATATCCGGGTCGTGCCCTGGATGTCATGGATGCTCACGGCCGCCGCGTGCGCGGGCGAGGTGAGTACGACGGTGGAGGCCGCGGAACAGACGGCGGCGACGGTGAGCGCGGCGAGACGCACGGAAGACTTGCTCGGCAACGGGATCCCTCCGGGGACGTACATGGGCGCCGGGACGAGGGTGGAGCGGGAGGCGCGTATGACGCGCGTAGAAGCGAGTGAACACCTGTCCCCCCGGCTTCTACGCGCGTCAATCTCCTGCCTGGTCAGGCCACTTGTCAAGGTTTCAGCCATGTACGCCCCCGGACCGGGAGATGAACCGGGCGGCATGGGTGGAAAGCGGTCTAGGCTGAGCGGCTGAGTAGTACGACGCGCCTCTAGGAGAACCAGCCGATGTCAGACAGCTCCCCACTGCCGCCGGTGCGGCTGCACCCCGAAGCGGAGCTGGCGCGGGACGCCCTGTCCACGCCCCTGCTGTCACGGGCCGCGCGGCTCGCCCGCTGGGCCGGGCCGACGACGCGGATCGACGCCGGGGGCGGGCTCGTCGAAGAGCAGCTGCCCGAGGCGGCCGGGGTGCTCGGGCTGAGCGGGGACGACGCGGCGGCGTACGCGAGCGAGGCCTGGCGGGTCGCCGTCGACACCGGGCTCGTCGAGGTCGTCGACGAGGAAGCCGGCACCGTCACCGCGGGCGAGGAGCTTGCCGTGCTCACCGGCGGCGCCCCGCACGACGTGCTCGGTGTGTGGCTGGCGGCGCTGGAGACCGTGCTCGCCGACGCGAGCGTGCCGGACCTGGACGACCTGGTCGGCGCGATGGACGCGGGGGGCGAGGTCGACCTCTCGTCCCTGGACTGGGACCCGGAGGCCGAGGCCGAGTTCCTGGACGGCGTGCTCGGCAACCTCTACCTCCTCACCGCCGGCGAGGAGAGGCCCGGCACGGCATTCGTGCCGCTGCCCGCGCTGGCCGCCTCCATGATCGTCCCCAGCGACATGGGCGAGCCCACCAACGACGTGCTGGAGCAGGTCTCCGACGCGATGATGCGGCTCGACGACCAGTTCCGGCTCCTTGAGCCGGTCGGGCTCGTGGCCTACCAGCCCGTCGACGAGGCGCTGATGGCCGACACCGACGAGGAGCCCGCCTCCCCGGTCGACGAGACCGACGTCTCCCGCTACGGCATGGTCCGGCTCACCCCGCTCGGCCTCTACGGGCTCAGGGCCCGGCTCCTGGAGGCCGGGTTCGAGGCACCCGCGGTCGGCGACCTCGCCGACAAGGGCGCCGACGCGCTGCTCGACGGCACGGCCGCCTTCCCGCCCACCGCCGCCCAGGCCGAGACCGAGCAGTGGCTGGCGCGCCGCGAATCCCTCGCCGCCGCAAGGGAGTTGCTGGCGGCGGCGCGGGGCCTGGACGCCGGGGCGCCGCTCAGGCGACTGCGCTGCCAGCAGGCGCTGTCCCTGGTGGGCAACGAGGCCGAGCCGGCCCTGCGCGAGGTCCTCGACGACCCCGAGCTCGGCGGCCTGGCCCGGGTCTGGCTGGCCGAGCGGGGCGCCTCCGAGGTGCCCGCACCCTCCGAGGACCTGGTGTTCTGGCTGACCGTCGACACGCTCGCCGCGCAGCTCGCGGCCGAGGGCAACTCCGACGAGCTGAGGGGGCTGGTCGAGGGACTGGCCCAGCAGCACAGCGGGTTCTTCGCGGCGGCCTGGCGGGTCGACCACCCCGCCACGGCGGACGTGCTGGAGGCGATGGGGCGGCTGCACCCCGACAAGAGGATCGCGAAGGAAGCACGGAAGGCCGCGTTCAAGGCGCGCTCGCAGCAAGGGGGTTGAGCTGCGGGACCGCTCGGCGGTCCCTGCTCGGCCGGAGGCGGCCGGGGCCCGCACATCGGGGCCCCGGCCGCCTCTTCCGCGTCCGGACGCCCGGACACACGGCTCGGAGAGACGGCTCGGACACACGGCCCGACGCTCTCGGGAACTCGCACCTGCCGCAATTGCGACCTATATCTGATTAGCATTCAGAAATCCGCTTCCTGCGACTTTGTCGTACGTGGCGCACAGGTCCTGCGTGCAATCAACCGCGAGAGGAGGCCACATGGCCTCATCAGGCCGTCGTAGATCGCTGCTGCACCACACTTCTTCTCGACACGACCTCGAACTGCGTGCCGCGGCACCGCACTTCGGGCGGCGCCGCTTCTTCACGATCACCGCGGCGGCCGCCGCCCTCGCCTTCACCACCAACCTGCCGGCCCGGGGCGCGGCGGGCTCCTCCGAGCTCGACGCGGCGAGGATCCCCAGCGACCCGTTCACGCTCGGCATCGCCTCCGGAGACCCGCTGCCCCACTCCGTACTGCTGTGGACGCGGCTCGCCCCCGCCCCGTACCAGGCGGACGGCGGTCTGCCCGGGCAGTACGTCGCCGTCCAGTGGGAGGTGGCCACCGACGAACGCTTCGCCCTGACCGTCCGCACCGGCGTCGCCATCGCCTACCCCGAGTACAACCACAGCCTGCACGTCGAGGTCGACGGCCTCGACCCCGACCGTGTCTACTACTACCGGTTCAAGGCCGGAACCTGGATCAGCGAGACGGGCCGCACCCGCACGGCGCCCGCCACCACGGCCGCCGCCGCGACGCTCACCTACGCCGCCGTCGCCTGCCAGGCCTACTTCGACGGGTACTACACGGTGCACCGCCATCTCGCCCAGGACGACGTCGACGTGGTGTTCCATCTCGGCGACTACCTGTACGGGTACGCCGTGAACTCCGTGGGCGGCCACCGGAACTACACCGACCGCAAGCTGCCCGACCTCTTCAACCACGAGGCCACGACCCTGGAGGACTACCGGCTGCGCTACGCCCTCTACAAGAGCGACCCGGACCTGCGAGCGGTCCACGCGGCCCACCCCTTCGTCATCACCTGGGACGACCACGAGACCGAGAACAACTACGCGGGCGCCATCAGCGAGAACAACGACCCGCCGGAGACGTTCCTGCTGCGGCGCGCCGCCGCCTACCGGGCGCACTGGGAGAACCATCCGCTGCGCAACGCACAGCTGCCCAGCGGTCCGGACATGCGGCTCTACCGTCGGCTCCACTGGGGCACGCTCGCCCAGTTCGACGTCCTCAACACCCGCCAGTACCGCTCCGACCAGTTGTACAACGACACCAAACACTTCGTCCTCGGCCCCGAGGTGGACGACCCGAGCCGCACCATGACGGGGGCGGCGCAGGAGAGCTGGCTGATCGACGGCTGGCGCGCCTCCGAGGCTCTGTGGAACGTGATGCCGCAACAGGTCTGCTTCTCCCAGCGCAAACTCGACCTCAACGCGGAGCCGAAGATGTCCATGGACGCCTGGGACGGCTACCGGGCCTCGCGCCGGCGGATCCTCGACGGCGCGAAATCGGCCGGGGTCGAGAACCTGGTGGTGATGACCGGGGACGTGCACGTCGGGTACGCCTTCGACATCAAGGACGACTTCGACGATCCGGCGTCCAAGACCCTGGGCACGGAGATCGTCGCCACGTCGGTGGCGAGCGGCCGGGACGGCGCCGAGAGGCCACCCACCTGGGACACGTACCTCAAGGCCAACCCGCATCTGAAGTTCTACGACGGGCGGCGCGGCTATGTGAGGGTCACGCTGGACCGTCAGAAGGCGCGGGCCGACTTCAGGACCGTGTCCGCCGTGACGACGCCGGGCGCGCCGATCACCACCGCCGCGTCCTTCGTGACCGAGGCCGGCAACCCCGCACTCAAGCCCGCGTGACCCCGGTACCGGTGCGTCGACACCCGTACCGGAGTGTCGGCCCGTCAGCATCCGGTACTCCGCCGGGCGGGGCCCTTCATGTCGTCCAATGCGCGGAACGGGCGGGAACCGGACATCTTCTGACCCCTCTTCGGCAAAACCTAGGGCTTCGAGGCCCTTCTGCCACCGAAACCCGAGGAGACGCCTGATGGTCCACAGACACGCCGGAGCCTGCTGTGCCGCCTTGACGGTGCTCGGCGCGCTCGTGCTCGCGGGGCTGCCCCACGCCGCGGCCGCCGAGCCCCCCGCGCCGACACCGGCACCCTCCGCCGCCGAGACCCTCGGCGCCGACAAGCCGTCGCCCGCAGTCCTGCGCGCGCTGGTGCGCGACCTGGGCCTGACGGACACGCAGGCCAGGACGCGCCTGGTGAACGAGGCCGAGGCGGGCACGCGCGCCGGCCGGCTCCAGAACGCGCTGGGCAAGCACTTCGCGGGAGCATGGGTGAGCGGCGCGACCTCCGCCGACCTGACCGTCGCGACCACCGACACCGCGGACGTCCCCGCCATCGAGGCCGGCGGGGCGAAGGCGGCGGTCGTCAAGACCGCGCTGGAGGACCTGAGGAAGGCCAAGACGAAGCTGGACGGCGCCGTGACCGGCAAGGCCCTCGACACGCCGGTGCGGTACATCGACGTACGGACCAACCGGGTGACGGTCCAGGCGACGAGCCGTGCCGCCGCGGACACGCTCATCGCCGCCGCCGGAGTCGCCGCCGGACTCGTGGACGTCAAGGTGTCGGCGGAGCAGCCTCACGCCCTGCACGACGTACGGGGCGGTGACGCCTTCTACATCGACGGCCAGGCCCGCTGCTCCGTGGGATTCTCCGTCACCAAGGGCGAGCAGCAGGGCTTCGCCACGGCCGGTCACTGCGGCAAGGCCGGCGCCAAGACCACCGGCTTCAACAAGGTCGCCCAGGGCACCTTCCGGAACTCCGTCTTCCCCGGCCAGGACATGGCGTGGGTGGGCGTCAACAGCGACTGGACCGCAACGCCCGCCGTCAAGGGGGAGGGTGACGAGAACGTGCAGACCGCCGGCTCGGTGAAGGCCCTGGCCGGCGCCGCGGTCTGCCGGTCCGGATCGACCACCGGCTGGCACTGCGGAACCATCGAGCAGCACGACACCAGCGTCAGCTATTCCGAGGGCACCGTCGACGGCGTGACCCGCACCACGGTGTGCGCCGAGCCGGGTGACTCCGGCGGCTCCTACATCTCGGGAACCCAGGCCCAGGGCGTCACGTCGGGGGGCTCCGGCGACTGCACGAGCGGCGGAACGACCTACTACCAGCCGATCAACCCGGTGCTCAGCGCCTACGGCCTCACCCTCAAGACCGGCGCGGCCGAGAGCGGTACCCCGGCCCCCCAGGACGGCCAGGCGGGTGGCTGGGCCGTGGGCCAGGTCTATGAGGTCGGCGCGCGGGTGACGTACAACGGCGTCTCCTACCAGTGCCTGCAGGCGCATCAGGCGCAGGGCGCGTGGCAGCCCGCCCTCACTCCGGCCCTGTGGCAGCGCGTCTGACGACCCCGACGTCGGCCGCGTCCGGCAGGCCCTAGGCCTCGGCCAGCACCGCGTACGCGGTCGACACGAAGGTGTCGCGGGCGCGGAAGCGGCGGGTGCACAGGGCGGCCAGCGCCGTTCCGGTGTCGGGCCGGAAGCCCAGGAAGGCCTGCTGCCCGAGTGTCGCCCCGCAGTGGAAGTACATCGGGCCGTGCTCCATGGGGTGCTGGAACCAGGCCACCGTGTGCACATGCCGGTGCCCGAGACCGCGTCGGAGCACGGGGCGGCGTACCGCCCGCAGCGCACCGGTCAGGGACCGGCCCGCCGGATCCAGATGTGCTTCGAGGAACGTCAGCAGGTCGTGCGGGGTGGCGCGGACGGCGCCGGCCGCCTGGAAGCCGCCGATGGTCAGCCCGGGCGTGGGTGTCGTGCCGTCCCTGCGGTGTCCGGTGGCGTCGGTGTCCGGGCCGCCGGGTGACAGGGCGGTGCCGCCCAGCCCGAGCGGACGCAACACGTGTCCGGTGAGCAGGTCGTCCCACGGGGTCGCGGTGGCCGCCGCCAGGGCGTGACCGAGCACGGCGACACCGAAGTTGGAGTAGTGCCAGCGGGTGCCGGGCCGGCGGCGTTGGCGATGGCGCAGAAAGGCGTCGACCACCCGTTCCGCGGGATAGCGGGCGTAGGGGTCGGTACGCCACGCGGGCAGCGCCCGGACGAAGAAGTCGGCGGGCAGGGCGGGCAGTCCGGAGGTGTGGGTGATCAGGTGGGCGAGCGTGATGGGGTCGTCGTCCTGGCCGGCTCGCCGGACCGGGTCCAGGAAGGCGGCGGCCGGCTCTCCCGCGGACAGCAGACCCGTCCGCGTCAGGTGGGCCAGCAGCAGTCCGGTGAACGTCTTGGACGCCGACCCCAGTTCGTAGCGCAGTCGATGGCGCGGAACGGGCGGGGCCGGCGCGGTGCCTCCGCAGCGCACGGTGCGGCGACCGTGCCGGGAGAGCGCGAAGACGACGTCGGGCGCGTCCACGGCGTCGACGGCCGCGTCCAGCCGCCGCACCGTCTCGCCGTCCGGAGCGGCGTCCGTCGGCGGACCGTCGAACGGGAGCGGTCCGGTGACGCCGAGGGGATCGCCCGGCCAGGGGGCGGGCCGCGTGGTCATGCCGGTGCGTGCGCCAGCCGCGTCATGGCGCGGGAGGTGGCCAGTACGGAGGCGAAGGCGGCGACCAGTGTCGGGTGGTAGACGATGTCGAACACCTCGTCGGGGTCGCCCTGCGGCATCGTGCGGATGGCCGGCATCGCACCGTCGGGTTGCTGGGCGGCGGCGAAGCCCTCCCAGGCCCGCTCGTCCCAGGTGGGGCGGGGCAGGCAGGCATCGACGACGAGCAGTTCGCCGAGCAGGTCCCAGCGTTGCAGGTCCAGCCAGTCGTCCAGCCAGGCCGGCAGCCAGGTCGCGAGATAGTCGGCGATCCGTGGGGGCAGACCGTCGTGGTGCTCTCCCCAGTTGGTCAGGTGGAAGACGGTGTGGGTGATGTCGTAGGCGGTGTGCCCTTCGACCGTCCAGGGTTCGGGTGTGCGCCCCAGCCACGTCTCGGGGACGATGTCGGCTTCCGGCGGTCGGGGCGGCAGGCCGAAACGGCGCTGGTACGCGGACAGTCCGAGGCGGCGGACCGGCGCCATCTCGAGGGCGGCGTGGCTCTCCAGCCGCTGGTTGAGCAGGAAGGCCTGCTCGGCCTCGGGATGGCTGTAGCCCAGTTCCTTGAACGGGAGGTACACCTCGAAGGGGACGGGGGACAGGGGCTCGGTCGCCTGGCCGAGCACCAGCATCCGGCCGCCGTCCAGTGTGTGACGCCAGGCGTGGTCGACCAACTGCCGTGCCAGCTGGGCCTGTCGCGATCCGGCGACCCCTTCGCGGAACAACACCTTGCAGATCAGGGCCAGTTCGGCGACCGGTTTGAAGCGCTCCAGAAAGCCCACCTCGGGATCGACGTCCGGCTCCAGCCGGAACCCGTCGCGGTGGGCGTACAGCCACTCGAGGGCGCCGGCCCCGACGCTGTGGATGAGACGGGTGCTGGTCATCTCGCCACTCCTTGTGCACTCCGCGCCGCCGCGCCGTCCGCGCCGTCCTCTGCGGCCTCGCGCAGACGGTTGATGGTCAGCACGGCGGCGAAGACCGTCATCAGTGTCGAGTGGTAGCAGTCGACGAAGTCGTGCGCGCCGCCACGGCCGCCGCGGCCGGCGCCGACCTCCGGGACGGCCCCGGAGTCGTCCTGCGCCACCGCGAGCCTCGCCCAGGCGTCCTGGAACAGGGCGCGCTCCGGCGGGCCGGGCAGGCTGCTCGCCACGGCCAGTAGTTCGCAGCTCAGGTCCCACTGCTCGTCCTCCAGGCAGGTGTCGAGCCAGGGCGGCAGCCACTGCCGGAGGTAGGTCGCGACAGGCGGGGGTACGGCATCGGGGGTCCGGCCCCAGTCGGTGAGATGGAAGACCACATGGGTGAGCGTGTAACCGGCGGCTCGCTCGAACGTCCATGGCTCCGGCAGACCGGCGAGCCACGTGCGTCGCAAGGCCTCCGGCATGTCCCCGTGTTGCGGGATGCCGCTGCGGCGCTCGGAGTTGAGCACGCTCAGGCGCCGGTTCGGTTCCTGCTCCGTCACCTGCCAGCCCCGGGTGCGGGCCACCGTCGCGGTGGCGCTCTCGTAGCCAACGTGGCGCAGGCCGGCCGACGCGAACGCCGCGTAGACCTCCAGCGGGTACGTCGCGAAGGGTTCGAGGCGCTGCAACTCGACGAAGAGGGCGCCATGCCCGGTCTGTTGCCACGCGAACGCCAACAGGTCGGAGGCGGTCACATGGAGCGGGTCGGCCGGATCGGTGTGGCGACGTACACAGACGCACACCTGGGCCAGCTCGCCGAGGGGCTTCCAGGTGAGGTTCACGTCGCCACGTTCGGCCAGCGCGTCCTCGCCGAGCCGGAATCCGTCACGGTGGGCGGACACCCAGGCCAGCGCGGCCTCGCCCATCATCCGGACCTGGCGCGCCTCCTGGACCTCATGCGCCGTCACACCCGCACTCCGGCCCGCATCAGCTGCGCGGCCTGGACCTGCAGCGCCACGCGTGCGTCGTCGCGGCCCATCTGCGCCACGAACTCCAGGCCGGTGACCAGCCCCAGAGTTTCCGGTACGCCGTCGAGGAGGACCAGCCAGCGTCCCGCTTCGGCCGCCTGGAGCCAGTCGCGGCGGCGGACCGCCCGGACGAATCCCCGGGAGACGTCGACGGGACGGCCGCGTGCCACGCGGGCCACCGCACAGTCCTCGTCGGGGAGCGCGAGCGGGGCGAGTACGGCGAGTTGGTGGGTCAGGAACTGCCAGGGGGCATCGTCGAGCCACGCCGCGCCGGGCTCGGCGTCGTGGTCCCAGTCGCCGTCGAGGGACGCGTCCAACCGCAGGAGCGCTCGCCTCATGGCCCAGTGACTCCACACCGAGGTGGGAGAGGCGCCCGCGGGTGGCGGGTAGGCGTGCACGGCTTTGCTGAACATGCTCAGATCGTCGGATTCGCAGGGCGCGTTGCGCAGGGCGCTCGGCAGGACGGCATCGGCTCCCACCACCCGTACGGCGGCAAGGGCCAGGCCGGCGGTCACCTCGGGGTCGTCCCCCTCCGCGACGCTGCCCGCGAGCCGAAACGGGTCCCCGCTCCGAAGAGCGGAGACCAGTTCCGACGTAAGGCCCTGCACCGCGCCCGCGAGGCGGGTCGAAGTGCCTGACTTCTCCATTCGATTTCTCCTGTCAGCCCTTCTTCGGACGGGGCGTCGGAGGCGACAGCAGGATGTTGCTCGACGAGCCCGTCAGGGCGAGCGCCGCGCACTGGCGGCTGTCGCGGTAGTAGCCGTCGGCCTCGACCGGGTCGAGAGCCGCTTCCACGTCGATCCCTTGGACCTCGGTGAGGTCGTCGAGCCGAAACTCGGTGGCAGACATACCACCATCTCCTTTGTGAGAGATGTGCGCGTCTTCTTCCATTCGTCGCATCTGGCCGACTTATGCAAAAAGGATTAATATGTCCCGATTTGGTCTGGGCTTCAATTTCCTGCGCGCGAGTAGTTGAACGACTGACGTCGCCCGGTGTTCAACCGGCGTTCAGGCCTGGGCGGGACGGTGGCGCGGACCGAGGTCCGCCACCCTCCACGGCATACCCCCCGTCACAGGAGACAGCATGTCGCTCACCCGCAGGGACTTCGCCAGAACATCCGCGATCACCGGTGCCGGTGTCGCGCTGGCGGGCAGTGTCGGCGCCCTCGCCACCGCTCCGAACGCCCTCGCGTCCACGGAAACCGACAACACGCAGGAGTCGGCGGACATCCACGGCGGTGTCGGTTACGGGCCGTTGGTCCCCGACCCGAAGGGCATCCTCGCGCTGCCCGCCGGGTTCACGTACCGCGTCATCACCTACAGCGGGAAGACCAAGCTCGAGTCGGGCGAGTTCACCCCGTCCAACCACGATGGCACGGCCGCCTTCGCCGGCCCGCGCGGCACCACCCTCCTCGTCAACAACCACGAGCTGAAGGGCCCGCGCGCCAACTGGACGTACCCGGTGCCCCTCACCGAGGGCCTCGTCTACGACCCGGCCGCCTCCGGCGGCTGCACCGTCGTCGAGGTCCGCCCCGACGGACGCGTCGCCGAATGGGTCGGCATCGCCGGTACCTCCACCAACTGCGCGGGCGGCAGCACCCCTTGGGGTACCTGGCTCACCTGCGAGGAGAACTCCGACAAGGCCGGCGTCAACGGCATGACCAAGGACCACGGCTACGTCTTCGAGGTCGACCCGGGCGACCGGCGCGCCAACCAGAGCCCCAAGCCCCTGAAGTTCTTCGGCCGTTACGACCACGAGGCCGTCGTCATCGACCCCAAGCGCGGCCACGCCTACCTCACCGAGGACGCCTCGAACCCCAACGGCCTCTTCTTCCGCTGGACCCCGCCCCAGGGCTTCGAGTACGGCCGCGGCACGTTCCGCACCCTCGCCGACGACGCCGGCGTCCTCCAGGCCCCCAAGTGCTACGACTCCGGTGGCACGTTCGTCGACGACCTCTCCCGCGCCACCAGGATCGGCACGGTGTACGGCGTCGACTGGGTCGACGTCCCCGACCGCGACGCCAGGACCGTCGCCGTGCGCAAGCAGTTCGGCGCCGGCGAGATCACCCGCGCCCGCAAGCTGGAGGGCATGTGGTGGGGCGACGGCGGCACCTACATCGTCTCCTCGTACGCCCGCGCGGAGAGCCCCGCCCAGCACGACGGCCAGGTCTGGTTCTACGACCCCAAGCGTCGCACCCTGACGCTGAAGGTCCTGCTCGGCGTCAACCCCGACCCGTCCGTCGACGGCGCCTTCGACGGCCCCGACAACATCACCGTCTCCCCGTACGGCGGCCTGGTTCTCGCGGAGGACGGCGAGGGAATCTCCCACCTCTTCGGCGCGACGGACAGCGGCCGCACGTACCCCATCGCCCGCAACGACCTGAACGTCGGCACCGAAGAGGAGCCGGAATACTCCGAGTTCGCCGGCGTCACCTTCTCGCCCGACGGAAAGACCCTGTACGCCAACATCCAGGACCCGGGCATCCTGGTCGCCATCACCGGCCCCTGGAAGCGCCAGAAGCGGTAGAACGCACGGTCACTCGGGTGGGCCTGTCCGAATCGGCGGAGCAGCCGGTGCAGCCTCGCGGGGACTGCGAACCAGCGGGCCGAGGCAAGGAGGCGGAGGCACGGCGAGGGCTCCCCGAGCCGTGCCTCCGTTGTGGATGGCAGGAGCGGCGCCCCCGCTGCGGTGAGCGCGATGGCGGTGACCCGGAATCTGCGGAACTTCGACCAGGCCGGCGTCTCGGACGAGGTGGCCCCTGGTCGCGGCGAAGATCAGCGACCCGGCCGAGGTCGCGCGCTCGCGGCAGTTTCCCTTCCGCTACCTCGCCGCGTACCGGCACGCGCCGTCGCTGCGCTGGTCGTACCCGCTGGAGCAGGCGCTCGGCCACTCGCTGGCCAACGTGCCCGCGCTGCCCGGCCGGACGCTGGTCCTCGTCGACCGGTCGGGCTCGATGTTCTGCTCGCGGCTGTCCGACCGCTCGGAGCTCACCCGGGCCGACGCGGCGGCGATCTTCGGTACGGCTCTCGCGCTGCGGGCGGCGGACGTCGATCTCGTCGAGTTCGGCACGAGCAGCAAGGAGGTGCCGCTGCGCGAGGGCGAGTCGGTGCTGAAGGTCCTCGGCCGCTTCGGCGACCTGGGCGGCACCGACACCACGGGCGCGGTGCGCCGGCACTACCGCAGGCACGACCGGGTGCTGATCGTCACCGACGAGCAGTACGCGTTCAGCCACCACGGCGACCCGACCGCACAGGTCCCGGCCGACGTGCCGGTCTACACCTGGAACCTGGCCGGGTACCGGGCGGGCCACGGCCCGTCGGGCAAGGCGAACCGGCACACCTTCGGGGGCCTTTCGGACGCGGCCTTCCGGATGGTTCCGCTGCTCGAGGCGGCGCGGGACGCCGACTGGCCGTGGGTCTACTGAGTCAGGCCCTGGACGGACCGCGCGCTGACATCTAACATTTCAGTTCATGGAGGCCATGCGACCCGTGCCGCGCACCCTGCTCAGGGACCGCGCCTATGAAGCCATCAGGGACGCCATCGTCGCCGGGGAGATCGAACCCGGCGCGGTGGTGCGGGACGCCGAGCTCGCCGAGCGGCTCGGGCTGTCCCGGGCTCCGGTGCGCGAGGCGTTCTCGCGGCTGGTCGACGAGGGGCTGCTGGAGAGCAAGCCGCAGAGCTACACGCGGGTGACGCCGGTGGTGGCCTCCGACGTGCGGGACGCCGCCGCCGTGGTCGGCGCCATGCACGAGCTGGTCACGCGGGTCGCCGTGCCCCGGCTGTTCGCCGCGGACGTCGAGGCGATGCGCGCGGCCAACGAGCGGTTCGCGGCCGCCGTCCACGCCGGTGACGTGGACACCGCCGTGCGCGCGGACGACGAACTGCACGACGTTCTCGTCCGCGTCAGCGGCAATCGCGCCGCCGCGGCCACCGCCGCCCGCTACACCCCCCTCATCCGCCGCCTGGAGCGACGACGCTTCGGCGAGGGCGGCAACTGTCTTTCGGCCGGTCTGCACGACCGGCTGATCGCGTCCTGTGCGGCCGGAGACGTGGACACCGCGGTCCGTGTCACCGCGGAGATCTGGCGAGGCCTGGCCGAACTCGCCGACAGCGACTGATCCCGAACCCGGGAGGACCCATGTCCCTTTCAGCTTCTGCTCTTTCCCTTTCTTCCCACGACCGTTACCCCCTCCTCTTCGGGCCATCGCCCGTGCACCCCCTGGAGCGGCTCACCGCACACCTCGGCGGCGCCGCCCTCTGGGCCAAGCGCGAGGACTGCAACTCCGGTGTGGCGTACGGCGGCAACAAGACGCGCAAGCTGGAGTACCTGGTCGCCGACGCGCTCGCCCAGGGGTGCGACACGCTCGTCTCGATCGGCGGGGTGCAGTCGAACCACACCCGTCAGGTCGCCGCCTGTGCCGCCCGCGCCGGTCTCAAGTGCGTTCTGGTGCAGGAAAGTTGGGTCGAATGGCCCGACGCCGTGTACGACAAGGTCGGCAACATCCTGATCAGCCGCCTCGCCGGAGCCGACGTGCGGTTGGTGAAGGCCGGCTTCGGCATCGGCTTCAAGGAGAGCTGGGAGCAGGCGCTCAGGGAGGTCGAGGAGGGCGGCGGCAAGCCGTACGCCATCCCCGCCGGCGCCTCCGACCACCCGCTCGGCGGCCTCGGCTTCGCCGGCTGGGCGTACGAAGTCGCCGAACAGGAACAGGAGTTGGGCGTCTTCTTCGACACCGTCGTGGTGTGCTCGGTGACCGGGTCCACCCAGGCCGGCATGGTCGCCGGGTTCCGCGCGCTGGAGGAGGCGGGCGGGCGGCAGCGGCGCGTGATCGGCATCGACGCGTCGGCGGCACCCGCCCGTACCCGGGAGCAGATCGCCCGGATCGCCCACAACACCGGGCAACTCATCGGCGTACAGAAGGAGTTGACGGAGGCGGACGTCGAGCTGGACGACCGGTATCACGCGGGCACGTACGGGATCCCCGACGAGACCACGCTGGACGCCATGCGGCTCGCGGCCCGCACCGAGGGCATGGTCACCGACCCGGTGTACGAGGGGAAGTCGATGGCCGGGATGGTGGACCTGGTCGCGCGGGGCGAGATCGGTCCCGAATCCACCGTGCTCTACGCCCACTTGGGCGGGCAGCCCGCGCTCAACGCCTACAGCGCGCTGTTCTAGGCGGCGCCCGGCGCATCACACTAGGTGGCGGTCCGCGGCTTCCGGCCCGTGATCACCACTGCGCACACCAGGAGCGCGGTGAGCGCCACCAGTGCGCCCACGCCGAACGCGCGGGCCGAGCCCTCGGTGAGGATCTCGGACGGTGACCCGGTGGCGTGCCGGGTCGCCGTGCCGTAGACGGTGACCAGGATCGACAGGCCGAGGGTGCCGCCGAGCCACTGGAGGGTCTGCAGCAGTCCGGAGGCGGCGCCGGCCTCGCGGGGCCGGACGCGGGCGAGGATCGTCGCGTTGAGGGGCATGATGCTCAGGCCGACGCCCAGGCCCATCAGCAGCAGCGGGCCGAGCAGGCCGGTGGCGTAGCCGTCGCCGGGCTCCAGCCGCCACAGCCATCCGCCCGCCGCGGCGAGCAGGGCCATGCCGGTCAGCAGGACCGGCTTGGCACCGAATCGGGCCAGCAGGCGCGGCACCGTGCGGACGGTGGTGAACATCGCCAGCGTCAGCGGGAGGAAGGCGAAGCCCGCACGCAACGGGCTGTAGTCCAGGACCTGTTGGCCGATCAGGCTGAGGAAGTAGAACGCGCCGAACATGCCGGCGGGCAGCAGCAGGATCCCCGCGTAGCCGCCCGCGCGGTCGCGGTCCGCGAAGAGCCGCAGGGGCAGGATCGGCTGGGCCGCGCGCGCCTCGACGAGGGCGAAGGCCGTGAGCAGTGCTGCCGCGGTGGTGAAGCCGAGCAGCGCCTGGGTGTCGCTCCAGCCTTCCTCCGAGACCCGGATGAACGCGTAGACGAGCGAGGTCGTGCCGACCGTCCCGGTGAGTGCGCCGGCCGCGTCGAAACGGCCTGCATGGCGCGGGGTCTCGGTGACGACGCGGGGCAGCGCGAGGGCCACCGCCACTCCGATCGGTACGTTGATGAGCAGGGACCAGCGCCAGGACGCCCAGGTGGTGAGCATGCCTCCGAGGACCAGGCCGACGGAGGCGCCGATGCCCGCCATGGAGGAGTAGACGCCGAGGGCGTGGTGGCGGCGGGGGCCCTCGGGGAAGTGGGTGGTGATCAGGGCGAGGGTGCTGGGGGCGGTGAGGGCGGCACCGACGCCTTGCAGGGCGCGGGCCGCGAGCAGCCAGGCGCTGTCGCCGGCGACTCCGCCGAGCAGGGAGGACGCGGCGAACAGGAGCACGCCGACGGTCAGGGTGCGGCGGCGGCCGACGATGTCGCCGACCCGGCCGCCGAGCAGCAGCAGGCCGCCGAAGGCGAGCGTGTAGGCGTTGAGGACCCAGGACAGTCCGGTGGGGCTGAAGCCGAGGTCACGCTGGATGTCCGGCAGGGCTACGTTGACGACGGTGGAGTCGACGCCGACCATCAGGTAGGCGGTGACGACGACGAACAGGACGGCGCCGAGCCTGGCGGTCTGATCCGGTGGAGCGGAGAGTGTGTCGGAGGTCGTGGACGGCGTGGACGGGACGGACATGGAGTTCTCCCGGTCTGGTGTCCCCGGACGGGGCGCGGGCGGGCAGGGTGAACTGCCCGCGGAGAGCGCCGCGATAAACGGGGACTGTCTCCGCTTAGTCCTCGTAAGATACGGAGAGGGTCCCCGGTTTTGCAAGGAGATTCTGGATGACGGAGGTCAAGCCCATGCGCGCGGATGCCCGCCGCAACTACGAGCGGTTGCTGAAGGCAGCCGCCGAGGCCTTCGCCGAGCACGGGGAGGGTGCGTCGCTCGACGACATCGCCAAGCGGGCGGGGGTCGGATCCGGCACGCTGTACCGGCACTTCCCGACGCGTCAGGCGCTGCTCGAGGCGGCGTACATCGACCGCGTCGAAGCGCTCGCGGCGCGCGCGGACGATCTCGCCGGTGAACTGCCGCCGGGCGAGGCGCTGGTGGAGTGGCTGAACGAACTCAGCGCCGGGATGATCCAGGTCCGCGGGCTGAAGGCGCTGCTCGGCTCTGCCGTCACGGACGGGAGCAATGCCGTGGTCACGGCCTGTGGCGTCTCGGTGAAGGGCGCGGCCGGGCGGCTGGTCGAGGCGGCGCAGCGGGAGGGGACGCTGCGGGGGGACGTGGAGCCGATCGAGATTCTGCGGCTGGCGCACGGGGTGGCGACGGCGTCGGAGCTGACGGACGGGGAGGGGAAGTTCATCCGCCGGTATCTGTCGCTGCTGACGGAAGGGTTGCGACCGTAGCGGTCGTGGCGGCCGTGGGTGCCTTGCCGCAGCTGTGGGCGATGGCCAGGTGCCCGGGGTCGGGGCTGGTGTCGGGTGGGTGAGCTCACCGGCGTTGCCGGGTGCCGCTGCGCCCACCCTCCCCCACTCTCGGCTTCGCTCGAGCGGGGGGACCCCATCGCCCCAGCGGCACGACTGCCCGCAGCTACGGGCGGTAGGACTGTCCGCAGCTACGGGCGGCACGATTGCCCGTAGCTGCGTAGCCAGGCGGCTACAGGGACTGGGCGCCCGGCTTCACCATGTTGCGGACCGTGCGGGCCTTCACGAAGTCGCCCATCGCTGTCATCTCCCACTCGCCGGAGAACTGCTTGATCAGCTTGGCCATCAGGACGCCGGTCTGCGGTTCGGCGGTGGTGAGGTCGAAGCGGACCAGTTCCTCGCCGCTCGCGGCGTCCAGGAGGCGGCAGTACGCCTTGGCGACCTCGGTGAACTTCTGACCGGAGAAGGAGTTGACGGTGAAGACCAGGCCGGTGACCTCCTGCGGGAGCCGGCCGAGGTCGACGACGATCACCTCGTCGTCACCGCCGCCCTCACCGGTGAGGTTGTCGCCGGAGTGCTTGATCGCGCCGCCCACGATGGACAGCTTGCCGAAGTAGCAGCTGTCGATGTGGTTGCGCTGCGGGCCGTAGGCAATGACCGAGGCGTCCAGGTCGATGTCCTTGCCGCGGTAGGCCGGCTCCCAGCCGAGGCCCATCTTGACCTGGGAGAGGAGTGGGCGGCCGCCCTTGACCAGGGAGACGGTCTGGTTCTTCTGGAGGCTGACCCGGCCCTTGTCGAGGTTGATCTTCCCGGTGCCGGGGGCGGCGGCGGGCGGGGCCGGGGGAGCGGCCGGCGGCGGGGGCGTGGTGACGCGCGGGTCCAGCGGCGGGGCCGGCGGTGCCACCGGGGTCTGCATGGCCGGCGCCGGCGGGGCGACCGGCTGGGCGGCCGGCGCGGCGGGCTCCTCGACCGAGACGCCGAAGTCGGTGGCGATGCCGGCCAGGCCGTTCGAGTAGCCCTGGCCGACGGCGCGGGCCTTCCAGGCGCCGTTGCGCAGATACACCTCGACGATGACCAGGGCGGTCTCGGTGCCGAGCTGCGGGGGCGTGAACGTGGCCAGGACGCTGTTGTCGTCCGCGTTGCGGATGGTGGCCGTCGGTTCGATGCCCTGGAAGGTCTGGCCGGCCGCGTCCGGGCTGGCGGTGACCACGATCTTCTCGATGCCCGGGGGGACGGCGCTGGTGTCGACGACGATCGCGTCGGGGGCCGTACCGCCGCCGGAGCGGTAGGTCACGCCGGGGCCCGTGGGCTGGTTGTAGAAGATGAAGTCGTCGTCGGAGCGCACCTTGCCGTCGGCGGTGAGCAGCAGGCTCGATACGTCGAGCCGCACCGGGGCGGCGACGTCCACCGTCACGCGGGCGGCGGGCAGAGGGATGTTCGAGCCGGGGGTCATAGCTGTCATGCCCGGTTGAACGAGCGAGGGCGTTTTACCGTTCCCTTACCCGAGGCCAATCGGGTGGGTGTCCGTCGCCCGGGGGCCGAGCCCGACGAAAGGGCCCTGCCCCCGGGTGACGGATCAGGCGCCTACTTGAGGTACACGATGCCGTCCGTGGTGACTGCCGGACGTCCCGAGGTGCCGACGACCACGATCTTGACCGTGTGCTTGGCACTGGTGGACCAGCTCTTGGTCCAGATCGCGTCGCGGTACTTCGTGGTCGACGACTTCAGGTCGACGGTCGCCGTCTTGACGCCGTCGACGTAGACGTACGCCTGGCCGGAGGTGGCCGCCCGGGACACCACCCACGCGACCGAGCGACCGGTGAAGGTCCAGGTCAGCGCGGCGTTCTTGGAGGAGCTGGAGTACGACTTGCCGCCCAGGTAGCTGGTGGAGGACTTGCTCGCCCAGGTGCCGGACTTCACGGCCGAGGTCTCCTGGAGGATGACCGGCGTGCGGGCGACGGACGCCGTGGCGGTGTTGCCCGCCTGGTCGGAGGCCGTCATGGACCAGGTGGTCGCCACGCCGGACTTGGCCGTGCGGTCGGAGGCGGTCACCGTCGGGCCGTAGGTCACGGCGACCGGGGCGGTCAGCCTGACCTGCTTCAGCGCGGCGCTGTCGGTCGCCTTCCAGGTCAGCTTGAGCGGCACGGCCGTGGTGTTCACCGTGCCGGGGCGCAGGGCGAGGCCGGGCTTGGTGGTGAAGGACGGGGCGGTCGTCTCCGCGACCACCGTGGCGGCCGCGGACGTGGCCGTCCTGCCCGACTGGTGGGTGGCGCGCACCTGGACCTTGTGGGTGCCCACCGCCAGCGTGGCCTTCGCGGAGGTGGCGGTGCCCGCGGTCGTGGCCGCGGTCTTGCCGTCGACGAGGAGCTCGTACTTCGTGATCAGCGACGACGGGGTGGTGGCCGCCCAGCCCACGGTGACGCCGGCCTTGGTGTAGTGCGTCGTGCCCGAGACGCCGCCGCTGACGGACTTGATCGTCAGCCCGGCGACGGGTCCGGCGGCCCAGGCGCGGAGCGTGGGCAGCTTGGCGTAGAGCGAGTCGCCGGGGCACTGCGTGTTGTAGCCGTCACGGTGACCGTGGATGGTCGGGAAGCTCAACTGCGCGCCCTGCGCCCAGGACTTGCGGAAGTAGTTGGTGCCGTCCGCGCCCGCGGTGAGGGTGGTGGTGCCGCTCGGGTTCACGCCGTACTGGCCGAGCTTCCAGGCGGCGATCCTGGCGACCGAGACCATGGCGGCCTGGCTCGGCGCCACGTCCGTGTAGGTGCCGAGGACCGAGATGCCGGTGGTCTCGGAGTTGAAGCCGAAGGCGTGGGCGCCCATGACGGGCCTGTCGACGCCGCCCTTGCGGCCCTCGTAGACGGTGCCGCACTTGTCGACGAGGAAGTTGTAGCCGATGTCTTTCCACTGCAGCTGCTTGACGTGGTACGCGTAGACGCCGCGTACGACGGCCGGCGCCTCGGCGCAGGTGTAGGCGTTGCTCTCGGCGGTGTGGTGGACCACCACCGCCTTGATCTTCCCGCCCGGCAGATAGCCCGGTTCCTCGGGGCTGATCGACTCGTCCGCGCCCCATCCGGCACGCGAGGTGATCGCGGGACGGGGCGCGGTGGACGGCGGGGCCGTGGGCGCGGTGGCACTCGGGCTCGCGGAGGTCGATGTCGGCGCGGAGGTTGTCGGCGTCTGTGTGGCACTGGTCGGGGCCGAGGTCGTGGGAGCCGGCGTCGTCGGGGTCGACGAGTCGCTGGGCTCGGTGGTGGTCGCGGTCTCGCTCGCCGTGTTGTCCGAAGGCGTGGGCTCGACCGGGTCGGCCGTCGCCGACGGGTCCGCGGACGTGTCGGCGACGAAGGCCGCCGGTTCCATCCCGCCCGTGGCGCCCTCGCCCGGGTCGATCATGTCCAGCCGCAGCCCCGCGGGCAGCCCGCCGGAGCTGCGTCCGCCCGCGGTGACCCGTACCTCCACGCCGTCGGACGGTCCCACCCACGCCGGTTCGGTGCCGCCGCGCCGGGCCGTGCTCTCGCCCTGCCCGCTGTCGCCGTCCAGCCGCAGCCACGTCGACCACTGTCCGCTCCCGGTGGCCCGGGTGCGCGCCTCGATGGTGCCGGTGACCCGGACCGAGGGGTCGGCCCAGGTGATGCCGAGCATGCTGAACGGCTTGGTGTCCTGCTGCTTCAGGGCCGCCCGGGTGCCGCGCTCCGCCGTCGGCAGGGCGACCGTACGGGACTGGGGCGTGACCGGGCCCGGCTTGCCGTCGCTCTGCGCGCTGTCGGCGGACTCGCCCGGGACTCCCTGGAACACGAGTGCTGCGGAGAGCGCGGCCACGGCCGCGGCGGCCGCACCCCAGAGGTATCTAGGTCTACCCATAGTGGTCTTGTGCCGTCCTTCGTGAAGATGTGAGGCGAACGAGGTCAGTGGGGCGGGCCGCACCCAAAGGGAAAGGGGCGCCGGGAGGGAGACTCCCGACACCCCTGAATAGTTGTGTGTCCGTCAGATCTTCGCGCTGTGTGGCATCCATTCGGCCGTAAGCCAGGATGCGGGGTATGAATCCCAGTCCTTTCCTGGTCGTCCCCGCCATGCTGTGGACCGCCGTCGCCGCCCTCGCGGTGCTCGCGGTGCTCGTGCTCTTCGTCCGGTCGGTCCGCCGGGAGCCGGAGTCGGCGTCCGATGCGTGGGACCCGTTCGGCACGGGCTTCCCGGTCATCGCCCTCGCGGCGGTCGCCGCGTTCACGGTCGCCGCTGCACTCCGGGGCCACTTCTCTCTCGGGGACACCGGGTTGGGCATCCTGTGGCCGGCGATGGCGGCGACGGCCCTCGTCCACGCGGCAGGCCGGCGCGGTCGCTCCTGGCCCCGGTGGTCGGGCGCGGCCTTCGCCGCCGTGGGCGCCGCCCTCTACGGTTCACTGCCGTTATGACGTCCCGCCCGACGCTGCCGATATGACCTCCTGCCCGGCGCTGCCGCCGGGCAGGACGACCGGCTACGGCACCACCACGATCTTCCGCCCCACCCCCGCGGCGAACTGCTCCAGCGCCTGCGGGTACCGGTCCAGCGGGATGCGGTCGCTGATGAACACCTCGGGGTCGAGCACCCCGTTGGCGAACAGTTCGGCCGCCCGCTCGAAGCTGTGCAGCACCGCCATCGACCCGGTGATGGTGATCTCCTGGTTGTAGATGCGGTACGGGTCGATCTCCACGCGGGTCGCGTAGTCGGCTACGCCGAACTGCAGGAACGTGCCGGCCTTCGCGACCCGCCCCAGACCGTCCTGGATCGCCGCCGCGTTGCCCGTGGCGTCGACCACGACGTCCCAGCCCTGCGGCCGCTCCAGCTCGTCCGCGTTCGCCGCCGACCCGGAGACGCCGAGCAGCCGTGCCGTCTCCAGCCGCGCCGGGTTCAGGTCGACCATGTCCACGCTGGCCGCGCCCGTGCGCTTGGCCAGTTCCAGCATCATCAGGCCCATGGTTCCGGATCCGTAGATCAGGACGTGGGCACCCAGGCGGGATTGGAGAACGTCGTAGCCGCGCACCGCGCACGACAGCGGCTCCACCAGCGCCGCGTCCTCGGTACGGACGTGCTCGGGCAGCTTCACGCAGTTCGCCACCGGCGCCACCGCGTACTGCGCCGCACCGCCCGCCGTGGTCACGCCGATCGCGGCCCACCGCTCGCAGAGGTTGTTGTGGCCCGTACGGCAGTACCGGCACTCGTAGCAGTAGAGCGAGGGGTCCACCGCGACCCGGTCGCCCACCGACACCTCCGTGACCTGGGTGCCGACCCCGACCACCGCGCCCGCGAACTCGTGTCCGGGCACGATCGGCAGCTTGGGCGCGAACTCGCCCTGGAGGATGTGCAGATCGGTCCCGCACAGCCCACACGCGGCGACCTCGACGACGACCTCGCGCGGCCCGGGCGTCGGGTCCGGGACCTCGGTGACGACGGCGCGGCCCACGGACTCGATGACGGCGGCCTTCATTTCACGGCTCCCAACGACAGGCCCTGGACCAGCTTGTCCTGGGCGGCGAACCCCGCGGCGAGCACCGGCAGGGAGATCACGAGCGACGCGGCGCACACCTTCGCCAGGAACAGGCCCTGGCTGGTGATGAAGCCGGTCAGGAAGACGGGGGCGGTCTCGGCGACCACGCCGGTCAGTACTCGCGCGAACAACAGCTCGTTCCAGCTGAAGATGAAGCAGATCAGGGCCGTCGCCGCGATGCCGGGAAGGGCGATCGGGGCCACCACGCGCGCGAGGATCGTGGGCAGCCGCGCCCCGTCCACCCGCGCCGCCTCGATGATCGCCACCGGGACCTCGGCCAGGAAGGACTGCATCATCCAGACCGCGATCGGCAGGTTCATGGACGTGTAGAGGATGACCAGGAGCCAGATGTTGTCGAGCATCCCCGTGTTCTTGGCGAACAGGTAGATCGGCAGCAGGCCCGCCACCGCCGGCAGCATCTTGGTCGACAGGAAGAAGAACAGGACGTCCGTCCACTTCTTCACCGGGCGGATCGACAGCGCGTACGCGGCCGGCAGGGCCAGCAGCAGGACGAAGAGCGTGGACGCCACCGATGCCACGGTCGAGTTGATCAGGGCGGGCCAGGGGCTCGCGCCGCCGCCCGTGCCGAAGAACTCGCGGTAGCCGTCCAGGGTCAGGGCGGCGGTGAAGGACGGCGGGTTGGTGGCCGCGTCCTGCTCCGAGTGGAAGGAGGTCAGCGCCATCCAGGCGATGGGAAGGAAGAAGACGATCCCGGCCAGCCAGGCCACCAGGCCCAGGCCGGCACCCTTGCGACGGACGCGTACGGTCGCGTTCGTGGTGGTGGTCGTGGTGGTGGTCGTGGTCGTGGTCGTGGTCGTGGTCGTGGTCGTGGCACTCATGCGCGCCCCACCTCCTCGCGGAACAGCGACGACACCACGCGCAGCGCGAAGGTCGCGATGATGATCGAGCCGATGACCACCAGGACGCCCGCGGCCGAGGCGAGGCCGTTCTCGTGGGCCTGGTAGAAGCTCTGGTAGACGGTGTAGGGGAGGTTCGCCGTGCCCAGGCCGCCGGACGTGATCGTGAAGACCGCGTCGAAGTTCTGGACGATGTAGATCGAGCCGAGCAGCGCGCCCAGTTCGAGGTAGCGGCGCAGGTGCGGGAGCGTCAGGTAGCGGAAGATCTGCCAGTCGCTCGCGCCGTCCACCCGCGCGGCTTCCATCTGCTGCTGGTCGCGGCTCTGTAGTCCCGCCAGCAGGATCAGCATCATGAACGGCGTCCACTGCCAGACCAGGGAGGCCTCGACCGCGAGCAGCGGGGTGTTGGAGATCCAGTCGGGCTGTGGGCCGCCCACATAGTGCAACAACCCATTGAACAGGCCGTATTCGGGGTTGTAGAGCACATGCTTCCAGAGCAGGGCCGCCGCCACCGGCACCACCAGGAAGGGGGCGATCAGCAGGGTGCGGACCAGGCCCCGGCCCCGGAACTTCCGGTCCAGGAGCAGGGCCAGGGCGAGGCCCAGGATCAGGCTGGCCAGCACCACCGCGACCGTCAGCAGGACCGTGGTCCACACCGACTGGCGCAGGTCGGCGTCGCTCAGCACCTGCTGGTAGTTGCCGAAGCCGGTGAACTCCCGGGCATCGGGATAGAGGGAGTTCCAGTCGAAGAAGGAGATCACCACCGTGGCCACGAACGGGAGCTGGGTCACGGCGATCATGAAGATCAGGGCCGGCAGCAGCGGGCCCCGGGTCGCCCAGGCACGCAGGCGGTCGGAGGGCTGCCGCACGGTGGGTACGGGAGTGGCGGCTACGGGAGCCGTGGTCGTCGCGGTCATCGTCCCTCGTACTCCTCGGAGATCCGCTCGGCGAGCTGCTGGGACTTCTTCAGGGCCGACTCGACGGACTGGCGTCCGGCGATGGCCGCGCTGATCTCCTGGGAGACCTTGGTGCCGAGGTCGGTGAACTCGGGGATGCCGACGAACTGGATGCCGGGTGCGGGGCGCGGCTGCACGCCGGGGTCGTTGGGCCGGGCGCCCTCGATGGCCTCCTTGGTCATCTCCTGGAAGGCGGCGGCCTCCTTGACGTAGGCCGGGTTCGTGTACGTCGAGGCGCGCTTGCCGGCGGGCACGTTGGACCAGCCGATCTCGTCGCCGACCAGCTGCTCGTACTCCTTGCTGGACGCCCAGGAGACGAACTTCCAGGCCTTGTCGGGGTTGCGGGACGCGTCCTGGATGCCCCAGGCCCAGGTGTAGAGCCAGCCGGCGGACTTGGTCTCCTCGACGGGCGCGGGGGCGTAGCCGAGCTTGCCCTTGACGGGGGAGTTGGACGCCTCCAGGGAACCGGCAGCGGAGGTGGCGTCGTACCACATGGCGACCTTGCCCTGGGTCATGTTGTTCAGGCACTCGGCGAAGCCGGACTGCGCGGCGCCGGACTCGCCGTGCTCACGGACCAGGTCGACATAGAACTTCACCGCCTTCTCGAACTCGGGGGAGTCGAGCCGCGCCTTCCAGTCCTTGTCGAACCAGGTGCCGCCGAAGGTGTTCACGACGGTCGTCAGGGGTGCCATCACCTCGCCCCAGCCGGGCAGGCCGCGCAGACAGATGCCGTTCATGCCCGGCTCGGCACCGTCGACCTTCGCGGCGAGGTCCGCGACCTGGGTCCAGGTGGGGTGCGCGGGCATCGTCAGGCCCTCCTTCTCGAGGATGTCCTTGCGGTACATCAGGAAGGACGATTCGCCGTAGAAGGGCTGGCCGTAGAGCTTGCCGTCGTCGCCGGTCAGCGACTGGCGCATGGGTTTGAGGACGTCCTGTTCGTCGTACGCCGGGTCCTTGGCGACGTAGGAGTTCATCTCGTGCAGCCAGCCGTTGCGGGCGTAGATCGGGATCTCGTAGTTGGAGAGGGTCGCCACGTCGTACTGCCCCGCCTGGTTGGCGAAGTCCTGGCTGATCTTGTCGCGGACATCGTTCTCGGGCAGGACCGTGAAGTTGACCTTGATGCCGGTCTCTTTGGTGAAGTGGGCGGCGGTGAGCTTCTGCAGCTCGGTCATCTGGGGGTTGTTGACCATGAGGACGTTGATGGAATTGCCGCCGGAACCGGACCCGCCCGCTCCGGCCCAGCAGCCGGAGAGCAGCGGGGCGAGCAGCGTCCCTGCGGCGGCCATGGCGAGCGTGGCTCGCGGCGGCCGTCGTCGGCTCTGGGTTCGCATGGATCGCTCCTGGACGTATGGGGAGATAAGGGGCGCAGCTGGGTACAGAAGTGCCCTGCGAGGGGAGGGAGTTGTTTTCAGACGTTGTTTGCAGACGTGTTTTCAGACGTGTTTTCAGACGCGGATGACCTGGGGCCCCAGCAGTGAGTAGCGGTGAGCCTCGGCCGTAGGGAGAAGGGTGCTCGTCACGATCGTCTCCAGCGTGCCGATCTCCGCGAACCGGCAGAAGCTGACCGCGCCGAACTTGGTGTGCACGCCGGCGAACACCGTGCGGCGCGCGGCCCGGATCGCCTGTGCCTTGACCTCGCTGACCGCGGGGTCGGGGGTGGTCAGACCGTGTTCGCGGGAGATGCCGTTGGCGCCGATGTAGGCGAGGTCGACGACGAAACCGGCCAGCATCTTCGTCGTCCAGTGGTCGACGGTGGCGAGGGTGCCGGAGCGGACCCGCCCGCCCAGCAGCAGCACCGAGATCGCGTCGGCCTCGGCCAGCGCGCCCGCGACCGGCAGGGACGCGGTGACCACGGTCAGCGGCCGGTCCCTGGGCAGTGCCTCGGCGATGAGCTGCGGGGTGAAGCCCTCGTCGACGAAGACCGTCTCGGCGTCCCCGAGCAGCTCGGCCGCGGCGGCCGCGATCCGGCGCTTCTCGGGAACATGGCTGGTGGCACGAAATGCGAGCGTCGTCTCAAACCCGGCGCTCTCCACGGGATAGGCGCCGCCGTGGGTACGGCGGACCAGACCGTGGTCCTCCAGGGCGCGCAGATCCCGTCGTACGGTCTCCTTGGCCACGCCCAGTTCGGCGGCGAGCGCGGTGACGTCGACCTGGCCGGTGGCGCGCGCAGCCCGGACGATCTCCCGCTGACGCTCTTCTGCCGTCCTGATGTGCATGGCCGACACCTGCCTCCGTGCTGCCGCGTTGCCCGTTCGGGCCCGGTGGGGCCCATGGGGGAAGTTCTACAGCGGCTGCGCGGCACTGACCAGGTCTGTTGCGGGCTCGATACTGCCCGGGTGTGCCCGTTTACCGTGGGTCCTGCCCGTCCCGGACCTGCACGGCTGTGTCCCGGCGCGCGGGATCGGGCAGCGCGGCTGCCCGAACACGGCGGCGGGCGGGCCCGTTCGGTGCCCGCCCGCCGTCATCCGCTGTTTTCAAGTACTAGTACGGCCAGATCGGCGGGTCGCTCACGAAGTGGCCGCCGAGGTAGGCGTGCGCCACGTTCTCCGGGTCCAGCTCGCCCTGTTCGGCGATCAGCTTCTCGGCGTACGGCTCGGAGTCGTCCTGCGGTTCGTAGCCGAGGGACCGCGCGGTCGTCAGGTCCCACCACAGGCGGGTGTTGGCGGAGGAGCCGTACACGACGGTGTGGCCCACGTTCTCGGCGGTCAGGGCCGCGTGGAAGAGGCGGGCGCCGTCGGCGGGGCTCATCCACACCGAGAGCATGCGCACGCTGGTCGGCTCGGGGAAGCACGAGCCGATGCGTACGGAGACCGTCTCCATGCCGTGCTTGTCCCAGTAGAACTGCGCGAGGTCCTCGCCGAAGGACTTCGACAGGCCGTAGAAGGTGTCAGGGCGGCGCGGGGTGTCGATGGGGATCAGGGCGTCCGGATCGAGAGGCGTGTCGCCCTGGGGGCGCGGGGTGAAGCCGACCGCGTGGTTGGAGGAGGCGAAGACGATCCGCTCGATGCCCTCCTCGCGGGCGGCCTCGTACAGGTTGTACGTGCCCACGATGTTCGCGCTGAGGATCTTCTCGAAGGGGGCTTCCAGGGAGATGCCCGCGAGGTGGATGATCGCGTCGACGCCCCGCACGGCCTCGCGCACGGCGTCCTTGTCCGCGAGGTCCGCGACGATCGCGTCCGGCTCGCCGTCGATGGGACGCAGGTCGAGCAGGCGCAGTTCGTAGCCGAAGGCCGGGAGCAGGTTCTGCATCAGGGAGCCGAGCCCGCCGGCCGCGCCGGTGAGCAGAACGATGCGGGGAGCGGGCATCCTCGGGTCTCCTTGGGTCCGCCGCCTGTGACAGGTGGGCGTATGTGTGGACTGCATTCACATGCGTGGACACGCTAAGGAGCCCCGGCGTATCCCGTCAAGTATCGCGCGGACCTGGGAAATTCGCCTCTGGGATGGCTGTTTGCGCGCTTGACCGGCCCTGAAGGGGCTCCTTAGGGTGGAGGCGTTCATAGATATGGATGCGAATCATAAGCGTGATCGCCTGTTCTAGGGAGAGCCCGTGACCTCAGCCCCCCTCGCCGCTCGACTCGGCATCCCCGGCGGGCCCCTGTTCTTCCCCGTCACCGCCTACGGACCGGACGGCTCCCTCGACCTCGACGTCTTCCGCGCGCATGTGCGCCGCGGGGTGGAGGCCGGTGCCGCAGCCGTCTTCGCCTGCTGCGGCACCGGGGAGTTCCACGCGCTCGCGCCCGAGGAGTTCGAGGCGTGCGTGCGGGCGGCCGTGGAGGAGACGGCGGGCCGGGTGCCGGTGGTCGCGGGCGCCGGATACGGCACCGCGCTCGCCGTGCGGTACGCGCGCCTGGCCGAGGCGGCCGGGGCGGACGGGCTGCTCGCCATGCCGCCGTACCTCGTGGTCGCCGGACAGGAAGGCCTGCTGCGGCACTACCGGGAGGTGGCCGCCGCGACCCCGCTGCCGGTGATCGTCTACCAGCGCGACAACGCCGTGTTCACCCCGGAGACAGTCGTCGAGCTGGCCCGCACGGACGGGATCATCGGCTTCAAGGACGGCCTCGGCGACCTGGACCTGATGCAGCGGATCGTGAGCGCCGTCCGGACCGAGATCCCCGGCGACTTCCTCTACTTCAACGGCCTGCCGACCGCCGAGCAGACCCAGCTCGCCTACCGCGGCCTCGGCATCACCCTCTACTCCTCCGCCGTCTTCTGCTTCGCGCCCGAGATCGCCCTCGCCTTCTACGAGGCCCACAAGACCGGCGACGACGCCACCGCCAACCGCCTCCTCGACGGCTTCTACCGTCCCTTCGTCGAACTGCGCGCCCAGGGCCGCGGCTACGCCGTCGCCCTCGTCAAGGCCGGCGTACGGATGCGCGGGCTCGACGTGGGAGAGGTGCGGCCGCCGCTGCACGAGCCGAGCGAGGATCATGTCAAGCAGCTCGCTCAGGTGATCGAGCGTGGGTACGCACTGCTCGGCGAGAACCAGTGATCGCAGAGAACACGGCGGAGGACAAGTGAAGGCGTCTACGTTCGTCTACCCCTGGGATGTCAACGGGGACCCCGAGGCCGCCGAGCGCATCGCCGCCCTCGGCGTACAGCAGGCGACCCTCGCCGCCGCCTACCACTCCACCCGCGCCCTCACCCCCCGCCACCCGCGCCACCGCATCGTCACCGCCGAGCACGCGGCGGTGCTGTACCCCACGGACGACCGCTGGGAGGGGCGGGCCCTGCGCCCGTACGCGGCCGGCGACTGGGCCCCCGGCGACGCCTTCGGCGAGGCCGCCGCCGCGCTCGCGGACGCCGGGCTCGAGGTGCACACCTGGGTCGTCCTCGCGCACAACTCCCGCCTGGGCGCCGACCACCCGGACACCTCGGTCGTCAACGCCTACGGCGACCGCTACCCGTGGGCCCCCTGCATCGCACAGCCCGCCACGCGCGCGTACCTCGTCGACCTGGCCGCCGAGGCCGCCGTACGGCCCGGCGCGCGCGGCACCGAACTGGAGTCCCTCGGCTGGTACGGCCTCCAGCACCTGCACGCCCACGACAAGACCGGCGGGGTCGGCCTCGGGGACGCCGGACAGTACCTGATGGCGCTCTGCTTCTGCCCGGCCTGCCGGGAGGGATACGGCCGGCAGGGCCTGGACGTCGACGAGTTGGCGGCCGCCGTACGCACGGCGCTGGAGCCGGTGTGGCAGGGGGCGCCCGACGACGGAGGCTGGGCGGGGGTCGAGAAACTCCTCGGGGAGGAGACGGCGGCCGCCACGCGCGCGTGGCGCGACGACACCGCCCGCACGCTCCAGGAGACAGCCGTCGCCGCGGTCCGCGCCGGCGCTCCCGAGGGCTTCCAGGTACTGCTGCACGCCGACCCCGTGACCCACCACGTCGGCGCCAACCCTGGCGTCGACCCCGCGCACATCCTGTCCGTCGCGGACGGGGTGGTCGTGCCGTGCGCGGGCGGACCGGGTCTCCTGACGCCCTTCGCGGAGCATCGGCGGGACGACACCGTGGTCGCGGCCAACTTCGGTGTGGTCTCCGGCATGGGCGGCAGCCCGGGCACGCTCGCGGCGGACGCGGCGCGGGCCCGGGAACTGGGGGCCACGGAACTGCGGCTGTATCACGCTGGGTTGGCGTCGGACGGTGACCTGGAGACCGTGCGGTCGGAGCTCACGGGGCTCTGACGCAGCAGCACCGGGGTCGCGAGCAGGGCGAGGCCCAGGGGGGACCAGCAGCGGGCGGTGATCGGTCAGAGCGCGGAGGCGCCGAAGTCGCCGCCATGCCTGGTCATCGTGGCGCTGAGGCGGGGCGGGCGAATCAGGCAGGTGCCTTGGAAGCGGGCTCGGGCTTGGGGGATACGGGCGCGGGGCTCAGGCGAAGCAGGGGGTGCGGGCGGGAATCCGGCGGTGGGCTTGGCGGGTCGGCGGCTGGGGGTGCTCCGGGTTCGTGTTCCGGTCGGCGCGCGATCTCCTGCGCAGGGCGCGGCCGACGCGGCCGGCCACGGTGGAGGGCTGGACCGCCGCCTGATCCGGGCGGGCCGATGATTTCCGGGTCCGCAGTCGGTCTACCTCTCAAGACCACCTGTGTGAGGAGCGGCAATGACCGACACCACCCTCGACCTCGGACCCCAGGCCCGGATCGTGGCGCGCCTGGCGGAGGGCGTGACCGACGAGCAGCTCTCGGGCCCGACGCCCTGCCCGGACTACGCGGTGCACAACCTGCTGGGGCACCTGGCCGGCCTGGCCGTCGCCTTCCGCGACGCCGGGCGCAAGGATCTGGGTGCCACGACGGACACCAGCCCCACCTCCGCGCTGCCCGACATCGGGCCGGGCTGGCGCCAGGAACTGCCCAAGGTGCTCGAGGAACTCGGCGACGCGTGGCGCGACCCGGCCGCCTGGACCGGCATGACCCGCGCGGGCGGCGTGGACCTGCCCGGTCCCGTCGCCGGCCTCGTCGCGGTCGACGAGATCATGATCCACGGCTGGGACCTGGCCCGGGCAACGGGCCAGCCGTACGACGCCGACCCCGCCGCACTGCAGGCCGTGCACGACTTCCTCCTCGCATCGGTCGACGACCCGACCCGCGACAGCATCTTCGGCCCCGTCGTCCCTGTCCCGGCCGACGCCCCGCTGCTCGACCGGGCTGTGGGGCTGAGCGGGCGGGACCCGGGCTGGACGCCGTAAATCCCGGGGCGCGCGACCACCGGGCACGTACGCTCCCCCCATGCCCGGCCCTGTCACCCTCACGGTCCTCGGCACCGCCTCCCCGCACCCGCGGCCGGACCGGCCCTGCTCCGGCTATCTGGTGCGCGGTGGCGGTGCCGAGGTGTGGGTGGATGCCGGGCCCGGGAGCTTCGCGGAGTTGCAGCGGCACACCGATCCGGCACGGCTCAGCGCGATCTGGATCTCGCATCTGCACGCGGACCACAACGCCGATCTGCTCTCCGCCGTATACGGGTTGGCCTACGGCGGACTGACCCCGTCCGCCCCCCTTCCCGTCTATGCCCCGGCCGGCTGCGCCCAGCGCCTCGCCGGGTTCCTCGGGCGGCCGGACGCCGAGTTCCTGAGCGGCATCTTCGACTTCCGGACCTTGCACGACGGCCACACCGCCCGGCACGGCGAACTGCTCCTCACCGCACACGAGGTCAGCCACGACGTGGAGGCCTACGGACTGCGCGCCGAAACCGGCGGCCGCGCCCTCGCCTACTCCGGCGACACCGGACCCTGCGCCGCCCTCACCGAACTCGCCGAGCGCGCCGACTTGTTCCTCTGCGAGGCCGATATCGACGCGCATCGCGAAGGCGAACAGGTTCATCTGACGCCCGAGGGTGCCGGCGCCACGGCCCGTGCGGCCGGCGTACGGCAGCTGCTCGTCACGCATGTCGGGCCCACGCTCACCACCGAGGCGGCGACCGCGCGTGCCGCCTCCCTCTTCGGCGGGCCGACCGCCCTCGCAACGGTCGGGGAGACCCGGGCCGTCTGACCCGCTGTCTTTACCGCAACCTCAACTTCCTTTGCCAGAAGCATTGACGAAACACAGGGTCCCTCCTACCTTCAAGCCGTCGTACTTCGTACGTCATATATGAGACGCGATACGTGAGATCCGATACGCGAGATCCGAGAGGCGCGCATGACCTCTGTGCCCACGCCGATCCCCTCCCGCACGCAGTACGTGCTGGAAGGGATCAAACACCGCATCCTCACCGGGCAGTTGACCCCGGGGCAGGCTCTGGTCGAGACCGAGCTCGCCGCACAGTTCGGGGTGTCCAAGACCCCGGTGCGCGAGGCACTCAAGACCCTGGCCGGCACCGGGCTCGTCGTGATGAACCAGTACAAGGGCGTCACGGTGCGCATGGTGGACGCGGACATGGCGCGCGAGGTGTACGACGTCCGACTGCTCCTGGAGCCCGAGGCGCTGAAGCGTGCCGTGCAGCGCGGGGCGTCCCTCGACGCCGCGCGGGACGCGCTGACCCGCGCCGACGGGGCCACGGACACCGCCGAACGGTCGCTCGCCAACCGTGAGTTCCACCGCGCCCTGTACCTGCCCTGCGGCAACCCGCTGCTCGGCCGGATGCTGGACGAGGTCCGCGACCAGGCGGCCCTGGTCTCCGCGGTCGCCTGGGCGGCCTCGCCGTCCTGGGACCGGGAGGCCGGCGAGCACCGCGAGATCCTGCGGCTCGCCCTCGCCGGTGACGCCGACGGCGCGGCCCGCGCCCTGCACGCGCACATCGGGTCGTTCGTGCAACGGGCCTTCCCGCAGGCGGAGTCCGGGGCCAAGGGAGAGGACGGTCAGGCATGACAACGACGTTCGAGACCCAGCGGACGGCCCTGGCCGACGTGGTGGCGATCCCGGTGACGCCGTTCGCCGAGGACGGCACCATCGACCAGGCCACCCACCGGGCCCTGCTGCGTCGTCTCCTCGACGGAGGGGTCAGGACCCTCACCCCCAACGGCAACACCGGGGAGTTCTACGCCCTCACGCCCCGGGAGCGGCAGCTCGTCACCGAGTGGACCATCGACGAGACCGGCGACCGTGCCGTGATCCTCGTCGGGGTCGGGCACGACGTGCCGACGGCCGTCGCCTCCGCCCGGCACGCCCGTGAGCAGGGCGCCCAGATGGTGATGGTCCACCAGCCCGTCCACCCGTACGTCTCGCAGAGCGGCTGGGTCGACTACCACCGCGCGATCGCCGAGGCGGTGCCCGAGCTGGGCGTCGTCCCGTACATCCGCAACGCCCAGCTGCACGGCTTCCGGCTCGCCGAACTCGCCGATGCCTGCCCGAACGTCATCGGCGTGAAGTACGCCGTCCCGGACGCGGCCAAGTTCGCCGCGTTCGCCCGCGACGCGGGGCTCGACCGCTTCGTGTGGGTCGCCGGTCTCGCCGAGCCGTACGCCCCCTCGTACTTCTCCGCGGGCGCCACCGGCTTCACCTCGGGGCTCGTGAACGTCGCCCCGGCCGTTTCGCTGAACATGATCGAAGCGCTTCGATCCGGCGACTTCCCGGCCGCCATGAAGGTCTGGGAGCAGATCCGCCGCTTCGAGGAACTGCGTGCCGCCAACGGCTCCGCCAACAACGTCACCGTCGTCAAGGAGGCCCTCGCCTCCCTCGGCCTGTGCCGCCGCGACGTCCGGCCGCCGAGCCGGCAGCTGCCCGAGGACGAGCGGGCGGAAGTCGCCGCCATAGCCGCGGGGTGGTCCATGTGAACGGGATGAACGAGCCGATCAGAAGGCGCCCCGAAGACCTCAGAAGCCACCAGTGGTACGGCACGGACGGCCTGCGCTCCTTCAGCCACCGCGCCCGCACCCGCCAGCTCGGCTACCTGCCCGAGGAGCACCTGGGCAAGCCGGTCATCGCGATCCTCAACACCTGGTCCGACATCAACCCGTGCCACGTCCATCTGCGCGACCGCGCGCAGGCGGTGAAGCGGGGGGTGTGGCAGGCCGGGGGCTTCCCGCTCGAATTCCCGGTCTCCACCCTCTCGGAGACCTTCCAGAAGCCGACCCCGATGCTCTACCGCAACATGCTCGCGATGGAGACCGAGGAGCTGCTGCGGTCCTACCCGGTCGACGGGGCCGTCCTGATGGGCGGCTGCGACAAGTCCACGCCCGCGCTGCTGATGGGCGCCGCGACCGTCGACCTGCCCGCGGTCTTCGTGCCGGCCGGTCCGATGCTGCCGGGCCACTGGCGCAACGAGATCCTCGGTTCCGGCACCGACATGTGGAAGTACTGGGACGACAAGCGGGCCGGCCTCATCGGCGACTGCGAGATGACCGAGCTGGAGTCCGGTCTCGCCCGCTCGCCCGGGCACTGCATGACGATGGGTACGGCGTCCACGCTGACAGCCGCCGCCGAGGCCCTCGGTGTCACGGTCCCGGGTGCCTCCAGCATCCCGGCCGTCGACTCGGGTCACGACCGGATGGCGGCCAAAGCCGGCATGACCATCGTCGAGCTGGTCCACAAGGACCGGAAGCTGAGCGAGATCCTCACCCGCGACGCCTTCGAGGACGCCGTCACCACCGTCCTCGGCCTCGGCGGCTCCACCAACGCCGTGATCCACCTGATCGCCATGGCGGGCCGGGCGGGCGTCAAGCTCACCCTCGACGACTTCGACCGCATCGCCCGCACGGTCCCGGTGCTCGCCAACGTACGGCCCGGCGGACAGACGTACCTGATGGAGGACTTCCACTTCGCCGGCGGTCTGCCCGCCTTCCTCTCCCGGATCCCGGACCTGCTCCACCTGGAGCGGCCCACCGTCTCGTACGACACCATGCGCGAGCAGATCTCCGGCGCGCAGGTGCACAACGACGACGTCATCCGGCCCCGGGACAACCCGGTCGCGAACGAGGGCGGGGTCGCCGTCCTGCGCGGCAACCTCTGCCCGGACGGCGCGGTCATCAAGCACATCTCGGCCGAGCCGCACCTGCTCAAGCACACCGGTACCGCCGTCGTCTTCGACGACTACCGGACGATGCAGCGCACCATCAACGACCCGGCGCTGAACATCACCGCCGACAGCGTGCTGGTGCTGCGCAACGCCGGGCCCAAGGGCGGACCGGGCATGCCCGAGTACGGCATGCTGCCCATCCCCGACCACCTGCTCAAGCAGGGCGTGCGGGACATGGTCCGCATCTCCGACGCCCGGATGAGCGGCACGAGTTACGGCGCGTGTGTGCTGCACGTGGCGCCCGAGTCGTACATCGGCGGACCGCTGGCCCTGGTCAGGAGCGGCGACAGCATCACCCTCGACGTCGAGGCCCGTGCTCTTCAACTCAACGTGGACGACGAGGAGTTGGAGCGCAGGCGGGCCGAGTGGACGCCGCCGCCGGTGCGGTACGAGCGTGGCTACGGCGCGCTCTACAACGAACAGATCACCCAGGCCGACACGGGCTGCGACTTCGAGTTCCTGGCCCGCCCCGGCAAGGTGCAGGACCCGTACGCGGGCTGAACCACAGCAGTACCCCCTCGCACACCCATGCACATGCAGAAAGCGCTTCACCCGCACCAGAACGCACGACGTACCAGAAACGGAGAACAGTCGTGGCCCAAGCCGCAGCCGTGGCGAAACCGCCCGCGCCACCCCGGCGACGCCGTGCCTCCGCCACGCCGCGCAGGCTCCCTTACCTGCTGATCGCGCCGGCGGCCCTGCTCATGCTGGGCTTCATCGCCTATCCGGTCATCAGCGTCTTCTACTACAGCCTGCAGAACTACAACCCCACCAAGCCGTGGCGGAACGGCTACGCGGGCTTCGACAACTTCGTGCACGCCTTCACCGAGGACCCGATCTTCTGGGACACGCTGGTCTTCAGCGCCAAGTGGGTCGTCGTCGAGGTCGGGCTCCAGCTGCTGTTCGGTCTGGCGCTGGCACTGATCGTCAACCAGACCTTCGTGGGCCGGGGACTGGGCCGTGCCATGGTCTTCTCCCCCTGGGCCGTCTCCGGCGTGCTCACCTCCGCGATCTGGGTGCTGCTCTACAACTCCCAGACGGGCATCACCCGTTACCTCGCGGACTTGGGGCTGGGCAGCTACGGCACCAGCTGGCTGTCGGACACCTCGACCGTGTTCCCGGCGGCGATCGTCGCCGACCTGTGGCGTGGTGTCCCCTTCTTCGCGATCCTCATCCTCGCCGACCTGCAGTCCGTCTCGAAGGACCTGTACGAGGCCGCCGAGGTCGACGGGGCGAGCCGCATCAAGCAGTTCTGGCACATCACGCTGCCGCACCTGAAGGACGCGATCATCCTGTCCACGCTGCTGCGCGCGGTGTGGGAGTTCAACAACGTCGACCTCCTCTACACCCTCACGGGCGGCGGACCGGCCGGCGAGACGACGACCCTCCCGCTCTACATCGCCAACACCAGCGTCGACGCACACAACTTCGGCTACGCGTCCGCCCTGACCACGGTCGCGTTCGTCATCCTGCTCTTCTGCTCGATGGTCTATCTGCGCCTGAGCAAGTTCGGAGGTGGGGACAAGTGAGCACCAAGGAGGCCACCGCGGTCGCACCGGCCCCCCGGCGCACGGTTCCCGAACCGCAGCGCCCGGTCAAGAAGCGTCCCGCCTGGGACGAGGCACCCCGCTGGCAGATCTACCTGCCGCTGTCGATCTACCTCGTCTTCACGCTCATCCCCTTCTACTGGATCCTGCTGTTCGCGCTGCGCCCGGCCGGCTCGACCTCGCTCGTGCCCTGGCCGATCACCTTCGACCACTTCGAGAAGGTGTGGACGGAGCGCGCCTTCGCCACCTACTTCGAGAACAGCCTGCTCGTCGGTCTCGCCACCCTGGTGATGACGACCCTCGTCGCGCTGGCCGGCGGCTACGCGCTCGCCCGGTTCAACTTCAAGATCAAGCAGGCCTTCATGCTGGCCCTGCTGTGCTCCCAGTTCGTGCCGGGCGCGCTGCTCCTGGTGCCGCTGTTCGAGATCTTCGCCGAGCTCCAGATGATCAACTCGCTGGGCAGCGTCATCATCGCGGAGACCGTGTTCCAGCTGCCGCTGTCGATGATCCTGATCAGCAACTTCATCAAGAACGTGCCGTACTCGCTGGAGGAGGCGGCCTGGGTCGACGGCTGCAACCGGTTCACCGCGTTCCGGATCGTCGTCCTGCCGCTGCTGCGGCCCGGTCTGATCGCCGTCGGCTCCTTCGCCTTCGTGCACTCCTGGAACCACTTCCTGTTCGCCCTGATGTTCCTCAACAACCAGAGCAAGCAGACGATCCCGGTCGGCCTCAACACCCTGATGAGCGCGGACAGCGTCGACCTCGGCGCGCTCGCCGCGGGCGGCATCATCGCGGCCGTCCCCGTCGTGATCGTGTTCGCCTTCATCCAGAAGTGGCTGATCACGGGCTTCAGCGCGGGGGCGGTGAAGGGATGAGGAAGCGTCACCTCGTCGTCGCCCTGGGCCTGTTGGGGATGCTCTGCGTCCCCGCCCACGCCGAGGCCCGTGACATCAGCCGCGAGACCCTGGCCCCGAACGACGGCTGGGCGGCCGCCGACGGCGGCACCACCGGGGGCGCGGCGGCCGACGGCGCCCACGTCTACACGGTCACCGACCGCGCCGGACTGGTCCGCGCCCTCGACGGCGGCAGCGACACCCCGAAGATCATCAAGATCGCCGGGACCATCGACGCCAACACCGACGACGACGGCGACCGCCTGGACTGCGCCGACTACGCCACCGACGGCTACGGCCTGAAGAAGTACCTGGGCGCCTACGATCCCCGCACCTGGGGTTCGGCCCCGCCCAGCGGCCCGCAGGAGGAGGCCCGCAAGGCATCGGCGGCCAGGCAGGCCGAGCGGGTCGTCCTGCCCGTCGGCTCCAACACCACGATCGTCGGGCTCGGCTCCAAGGCCGTCCTCAAGGGCGGCAGCCTCCAGGTCAGCAACGCGGACAACGTGATCATCCGCAACCTCGAACTCCGCGACGCCTACGACTGCTTCCCCGTCTGGCAGCCCAACACCGGCGGCCTCGGCGACTGGAAGACGGCGTACGACACCCTCTGGCTGCGCGGTGCCACCCACGTCTGGGTCGACCACGTCACGGCCTCCGACAAGGGCCACCCGGACGAGAAGGAACCCACCTACTTCGCCCGCAACTACCTGCGCCACGACGGTCTGCTCGACATCACCAACGGCTCCGACCTGGTCACCGTCTCCTGGAGCCGGTTCGCCGACCACGACAAGGCGATGCTCATCGGCAACGGCGACACGGCCACCGGCGACCGAGGCAAGCTCCGGGTGACCCTGCATCACAACGAGTTCGAGTCCGTCGTCCAGCGCGCCCCGCGCGTCCGCTTCGGGCAGGTGCACCTCTACAACAACCGGTACGTCGTCCCGGACGACGCCCACGACTACCGCTACTCCGTCGGAGTGTCCACCGAGTCGGGGATCCACGCCGAGAACAACGCCTTCCACACCCCCGGCCACATCGAGGCCGCCGACCTGGTCAAGAGCTGGAACGGCACCGCCCTGCACCAGAGCGGCACCCTCTTCAACGGCTATCCGGTGGACCTGCTCGCCATATACAACGCCTACAACTCGGGCAGCGAGCGTGACCTCACGGCCGACGTCGGCTGGACACCTACCCTGCACACAAAGATCGACAGCGCCGGGACGGCCGACCGAGAGGTGGCACGCGGCGCGGGCGCAGGGAGGACCCCATGACCGTAGACATCGTCCTGGCGGGCGCGCGAGGCCACGGCCGCTGGCACCTGGACAACATCCGCAGGCTCCAGGACAAGGGGATCGTCCGGCTCGCCGGTATCTGCGAGCTGACCCCGCTGACCGCGGACGAACTCCCCGAGGGCCTCGGCACGCCCGAGCAGTCCGCGGACTTCGGCGCCCTCCTCGACTCGACCGGTGCCCGGATCGCGGTGATCTGCACGCCGATCCCCACCCACACGGACCTGGCGCTGACGGCCGCGCGCAGGAGCGTGCACCTCCTGCTGGAGAAGCCGCCCGCCCCCTCGTACGCCGAGTTCCGCCGTATGGCGGACGGGGTCGCCGACGCTGGGGTGGTCTGCCAGATCGGCTTCCAGTCGCTGGGCTCGCACGCCGTGCCCGCGGTCCGCGAGCTGATCGCCGAGGGCGCGATCGGCGACCTGGCCGGCGTCGGCGGGGCCGGCGCCTGGGCGCGCCCGGAGGCGTACTACCGGCGGGCGCCGTGGGCGGGCAGGCGGCGGATGAACGGCGTCGACGTGATCGACGGGGTGCTGACCAACCCGCTCGCACACGCCGTCGCCACCGCCCTCGCGCTGGCCGGTGCCCCGCACGCCGAGGACGTCGCCGGGATCGAGACCGAGCTGCTGCGCGCCAACGACATCGAGTCCGACGACACCTCCTGCGTCCGCGTCACCACCACGCGGGGCCTCCCGGTCACCGTCGCCGCGACCCTGTGCGCCGAGGACCCCGACGAGCCGTACGTCGTCGCGCACGGCAGCAGCGGCCGGATCACCCTCTGGTACAAGCAGGACCGCGTGCTGCTCCAGCGGGCCGACCACGGCCCCGAGGAGTACGAGTACGGCCGCACCGACCTGCTGGAGAACCTCGTCGAGCACCTCACCGACGGCGTCGACCTGCTGGTCGCCCCGGACGCCACCGGCGCCTTCATGAAGGTCGTCGAGGCGATCCGGCAAGCGCCCGACCCGGCCCCGCTGCCCGACAGCGCCTGGCAGCTGCTCCCGGGCGAGCGGCGCAGGGTCGTCCCCGGCATCGACGGACTGGTCGCGGCCGCCGCCGACACTCTCGCCCTCTACTCAGAGCTGGGCGCCTCGTGGGCGCCAGGAAACGAGGTGAGCACCTGATGACGACCAACGACTCGCCGGTGCTGCGTGTCGCGGGCCGACCGGTCGGCCGGTACGTCACCCGGCCCGAGCTGCCGCCCCGGCTCTCCCCGCGCCCGTACCTGCACCCCGTCACCACCCTGGCCGGCACGGCTGTCACCGAGCTCAGCCCCGCCGACCACATCCACCACCTCGGCATCGGTGTCGCCGTTCCCGACGTCGAGGGGTTCAACTTCTGGGGCGGCCGCACCTACGTCCGCGACCAGGGCCCGACCGAGCTCGACAACCACGGCGCCCAGCGGCACACCGCGTTCCAGCTGCGCGACCCCGACGGGCTCGTGGAGGAACTGCGCTGGGTGGCCGCGGGCGGTGAGCTGCTGCGCGAGCGCCGTACGGTCGCCGCCACCGAACTCACCGACACCGCCTGGGCGTTGGACTTCACCTTCTCCCTCACCAACGTCACCCCGGGCCCGCTGTCGATCGGCAGCCCGGCGACCAACGGGCGCCCCGGCGCGGCCTACGGCGGCTTCTTCTGGCGGGCCCGCAAGGAACAGGAGACCCCGCGGGTCTTCACCGCCGGCACCGAGGGCGAGGCCGAGATCCACGGCACCCGCGCCGACTGGCTCGCCCTGGCCGGCGCCGACTGGACCCTGGTCTTCGCGGGCGCCACCGAAGAGACCCGCCGGGACCCGTGGTTCGTGCGCACCGCCGAGTACCCGGGCGTCGGCTCGTCCCTCGCGTACGACGAGCGGCTGCCGATCGAGCCGGGTGACACCGTCGTACGCCGGATCGTCACCGTGGTCGCCGACGGCCGCCTCGACCGGGACGGCGCCGCCGCCCTCATCCGCAAGGCGGTGAGCCTGTGACCGCCGAGACGAACCCGAACCCTGTTCCGACCGCCGAGACGAACCCGCACCCCGTTCCGACCGCCGAGACGTATACGAACCCCGTCCTGAACGCCGACTGGTCCGACCCCGACGTCGTCCGCGTCGGCGACGACTTCTACCTCACGGCGTCCAGCTTCAGCCGCGCCCCCGGCCTGCCGCTGCTGCACTCCCGCGACCTGGTCAACTGGACGCTCGTCGGCCACGCCCTCGAACGCCTGGAACCGGCGGGCGAGTTCAGGTCACCGCGGCACGACTGCGGAGTCTGGGCCCCGGCACTCAGACACCACGACGACCGCTTCTGGATCTTCTGGGGCGATCCCGACCAGGGCATCTTCCAGATCAACGCCCCCGAGATACGCGGTCCTTGGACCCGCCCCCATCTGCTGAAGGAGGGCAAGGGGCTCATCGACGCCTGCCCCCTGTGGGACGACGAGACCGGCGAGGCCTACCTGGTGCACGCCTGGGCCAAGTCCCGCTCGGGGATCAAGAACCGCCTCACCGGCCACCGCATGCACCCTGACGGCACGTCACTTCTCGACGAGGGCAAGGTCATCGTCGACGGGGACCGCATCCCCGGCTGGTTCACCCTCGAGGGCCCCAAGCTCTACCGGCACGACGGCTGGTTCTGGATCTTCGCCCCCGCCGGGAGCGTGGAGACCGGCTGGCAGGGCGCCTTCCGCTCGCGCGGCTTCTTCGGGCCGTACGAGGAGAAGATCGTCCTGGAGCAGAAGGACACCGACGTCAACGGCCCCCACCAGGGCGGCTGGGTGCGCACCCCGTCCGGCGAGGACTGGTTCCTGCACTTCCAGCAGCGCGGTGCCTACGGCCGGGTCGTCCACCTCCAGCCGATGCGCTGGACCGCGGACGGCTGGCCGGTGCTCGGGGACGAGGGCGCCCCCGTGGCCGTATACGAAAAGCCCGACCTGCCGCCGCAGCAGGCCGCCGCACCCGCCACCGACGACGACTTCCCCGGCGGACGCTTCGGCCGTCAGTGGCAGTGGACGGCCAACCCGCAGGACGGCTGGGCCACCCAGCACTCCGGGGACGGCCTCCGCCTCGCCTGTGTCCGCTCGGCCGACGCGCACGACCTGCGCAAGGTGCCGAGCGTCCTCACCCAGCGGCTGCCGGGCGTCCCGTCCGTCGTCGAGGTCGAACTGACCCTGCACGGCGAGGAACCGGGGGCGCGGGCCGGGCTCGCGGTTCTCGGGGACGCCTTCAGCTGGATCGGACTGCAGCGGGGAGCCGACGGGACGGTCCACCTGGTGCACCGGTTCGCCGAGGCCGTCGCGGAGAAGGAACGCGACGCCGACCACCCGCGGCTCGCGCCCGAGGGCCGGGCCAGGCTGCGGATCGAGATCGGCACGGGAGCACGCTGCCGCTTCTTCTACGACGTCGGCGACGGCCCGCGTCCCTCCGGCCAGGTCTTCGCCGCCACCCCCTGGCGCTGGGTCGGCGCCCTGCTCGGCCTGTTCGCCCTTGCACCCGCCGGCCCGGGACAGGCCGGGGCGGCGAGTTTCACGCAGTTCAGGATCAGTCCGCTGTAAAGCACTGCTCGCGTACGTCTGTTGATCGCACGTAGAACGCCTGTTGGGAGCCGCAATGACGCACCTCCATAGCAAGCGCTTGCCGAGACCGGGTCTCGGCAGAGTCGTGGCCGCCGTGATCGGTCTGGTGGCCGCCCTGTCTCTCGGGGCGGTCGGCGAGGCGAAGGCCGCGGCCCCGTCCTCGGCCGCTTCGGCGCCGGCCGACCGCTGGACCGACCGGGCCCACGGTTTCGCCTCCCTCGCCGGCGGCACGACCGGCGGCGCGGGCGGCAAGGTGGTGACCGTCACCGACCAGGCCGCGCTGGCGAGGTACGCGGCGGCCGAAGAGCCGTACGTCATCAGGGTGTCGGGGGCGATCGCCGTCGAGCCGTTCGGTTCGGACATCGTCGTGACCTCGAACAAGACGATCATCGGCGTCGGCGACACCGGCGAGATCGTCCACGGGGAGCTCCATCTGAACCCCGGCACGAGCAACGTCATCATCCGGAACCTGACGATCCGTGACTCGGCGGTCGAGGGCAACTGGGACTGCAAGGACACCGACTTCGACGGCATCCAGATGGACACCGTCCACCACGTGTGGGTCGATCACAACCGCTTCTCGAACATCTGCGACGGGCAGCTGGACGTCCGCAAGGACAGCGAGTACGTGACCGTCTCGTACAACCGGTTCGAGAACAACAACAAGACCTTCGGGCTCGGCTGGACGACCAACGTCACAACGCAGATCACGATCGACCACAACCTGTTCGCCCAGACCAAGCAGCGCAACCCGTCCGTGGACAACGCCGCCTACGCGCACCTGTACAACAACTACCTGACGGCACAGGCGGATCCGGGCGATCCCGTGTGGACGTACGGCAACTGGTCGCGCGGCCGGACCAGGATGGTCATCGAGAACAGCTACTACCGTGACGTCCAGCACCCCTACCAGGCGGACGCCACCGCCGAGTTGGTCGAGCGCGGGTCGATCCTGCGGAACACGACCGGACGGACCGACGAGTGGGGCGCCGCCTTCGATCCCCGGGAGTTCTACGACTACCGGCTGGATCCGGCTGCCGCCGTGCCGGCTCTGGTCCAGCGCTTCTCCGGGCCGCAGAAGCGCATCGGTACCACGCTGCACGTTCCGGCCGACTACCCGACCGTGCAGGCCGCCGTCGACGCCGTGCCCGACGGCAACGCCGTGCCGGTGACGATCGCCATCGCGCCGGGCACGTACCGGGCGAAGGTCTTCGTCCCCGCGACGAAGCCGAACATCGTGTTGCAGGGGACTGGACAGGACCGGTCCGACGCCGTCATCGTCTACGACACGCCCGCCGCGTACGGCGGCTCCACCGGGAGCGCGACCGTACGGATCGCCGCGAGCGACGTCACGGCCCGCAACCTCACCTTCAGCAACGACTTCGACGAGGCCGCGCACGAGCTCAGCGGCGAGCAGGCCCTCGCCATGAAGACGACCGGCGACCGGATCGTCTTCGAGGACACCGCCTTCCTGGGCAACCAGGACACCCTGATGACCGACAGCCCCAAGCTGGACGTGATCAGCCGCGTCTACATCCGCGACTCGTACATCGAGGGCGATGTCGACTTCGTCTACGGACGCGCGACCACCGTCATCGAGCGGTCCGTCATCAAGGCGCTCAGCCGGGGCTCCGCCACCAACAACGGCTACATCACGGCGGCTTCGACATGGACGGGCAACCCGTACGGGTTCCTGATCACGAAGTCGAAGGTCGTGAGTGACGCGCCCGCCGGCAGCTTCCACCTCGGCCGGCCCTGGCACCCGGGCGGGGAACCGAACGCCGTCGCCCAAGTGCTGTTCCGTGAGACCGAGTTGCCCGCCGCGATCAAGGCCTCGCCGTGGACCGACATGAGCGGGTTCTCATGGAAGGACGCCCGGTTCGCCGAGTACCGGACCTACGGCCCGGGAGCGGAAGTCACCGCGGACCGGCCGCAGATGAGCGACGCCGACGCGAAGACGCACACCGTCGCGAACTACCTCAAGGGCACGGACAACTGGGCTCCGCACGCCCGCCGCTGACCTCACACGGTGACCACTGACCCCCACAACTTCACATCTCCGCTGGATCCAGAAGAAGAGAGCCGACCAATGAAGATCAGCATCCGTAGAAGCAGGCGCGCGGCCATAGCCGTCGCCCTGGGCTCCGTGCTCGCGCTGACCGCCACCGCCTGTGGTGACGACGGTGGCGGCGCCGGCGGTGACAAGGGCGCCGAGGGCAGCGGCAAGGGCAAGGTCCTCTTCTGGGACAACAACGGCGGTGTCCGCACCGACATCTGGAAGGAGATCATCGCCGACTTCGAGAAGGCGAACCCGGACATCGACGTCGAGTACGTCGGGATCGCCTCCACCGAGTACCAGTCCAAGGTCGACACCGCCATCCAGGGCGGCGGCCTGCCGGACGTCGGCGGTGTCGGCGCGGCCATGATCGCGGCGATCTCCGCGCAGAACGCGCTGGACCCGCTGGACGACCGTCTCGCCAAGTCCTCGCTCAACGGCAAGCTCAACGAGGACATGGTCAAGTCGCTGAAGGCGGCCGGCGGCGGTGACGGCACCCTGTACTCGATCCCGACCTCCGCCAACAACGGTGTCCTCTACTACCGCACCGACCTGTTCGAGAAGGCGGGGCTGGAGGCGCCGACCACCTGGGACACGTTCTACGAGGCCGCGGACAAGCTCACGAACGCGAGCAAGAACGAGTTCGGCTACACCATCCGTGGTGGCGCCGGTTCCATCGCCCAGGCGCTGGACGCGATGTACGGGCAGTCCGGCATCACGTCCTTCTGGGACGCGAGCGGGGAGAAGACCACGGTCAACGACCCGAAGAACGTGGCGGCGCTGGAGAAGTACACGGCCCTCTTCAAGAAGACCACTCCGGCCGCCGACCTCAACAACGACTTCACCAAGATGGTCGCCCAGTGGGATTCCGGCACGATCGGAATGCTGAACCACAACCTGGGCTCGTACCAGGATCATGTGAAGGCGTTCGGGACCGACAAGTTCCGCGGTATTCCGCAGCCGATGGGGCCCTCCGGCAAGCGGGTCCAGGTCTCCAACCCCGTTGACGGGCTCGGGCTGTTCAAGACCTCCAAGAACAAGGAAGCCGCCTGGAAGTTCATCGAGTTCGCCACCTCGCACGCGGAGAACTCGAAGTTCAACGAGTCGGCCGGTCAGGTGCCGGCGAACAACGACGCCGCGAAGGACGCGTGGGTTCAGAAGGCCGAGCCCACGAAGCTGGCGGCCGAGGCGCTGAGTGACGGTTCCACGACCATTGTCCAGCTGCCGTACTACCTGCCTGACTGGGGCACGATCTCGAAGTCGGACAACGAGCCGAACTTCCAGAAGGTGCTGCTCGGGAAGATGAGTGAGAAGGACTTCCTGGACACGCTGGCTGAGCAGTTGAACACGGCTCAGGCGGAGTGGAACGAGCAGAAGGGCTAAGAGCTCGGCTGGTTCGGTTTTACGGTCGGCTGCGGGGTTTTTGTGGCTGGTCGCGCCCACGCGGCGGTAGCCGCATATAGGGCACAGCCCCGCGCCCCTTTTGGGGGCGCGGGGGTTACCCCCCACTTTGAAAGGCACCGCTATCTCGTAAGACCGTCGAGAAAGGCACATCGTCGTGTCGCTCACCCGCAGACAAGTCACCACCGCGGCCCTGGCCGCTGCTCCTCTCGCTCTTGCCGCGACCGGTACCGCGCAGGCCTCGGGCCGCCGTAACCGGACCCTCTATATCGCCGGTGATTCCACCGCCGCCCAGAAATACTCGGATGCCGCCCCCGAGACGGGGTGGGGCATGGCGCTTCCGTTCTTCCTGCACAAGGATCGGCCCGTCGCCAATCACGCGGTGAACGGGCGCAGTTCGAAGAGCTTCGTCGACGAGGGACGGCTCGACGTCGTTCTCTCCGCGATCCGGCCCGGGGACTTCCTGCTCGTCCAGTTCGCGCACAACGACGAGAAGACCACGGACCCCACGCGTTACACCGAGCCCTGGACGACGTACCAGGACTACCTGCGCCTGTACATCGAGGGTGCCCGGGCCCGAGGTGCCCGGCCCGTGCTCGCCACGGCCGTCGAGCGTCGCAGGTTCGACGCGAGCGGCAACGCCGTGCCGAGTCACGGCGACTATCCGGCGGCGATGCGTGCGCTCGCCGAGGAGGAGCGCGTGGCGCTGCTCGATCTCCAGGCCCTGTCGCTCGCGCTGTGGCAGAAGCTCGGCGTCGAGGAGACGAAGAAGTACTTCAACTGGACCGCCACCGAGCAGGACAACACGCACTTCAACCCGCCGGGCGCGATCGCGGTGGCCCGGCTGGTCGCCGCCGAGCTGCTGCACCACCGGGTGCTGGCGCCCCAGGACGTGCGCCGGCTCGACGCGGAGATCCCGGAGTCCTGGATCACCTGGCCGACGGCCACCGCGTAACCACCTTTCACCGAGAGAGAGCCGCACAATGAATGCACAAAGATGGCATGGGCATGCCACAAAACAGGCCACAAGCATCGCCCTGGTCGGCTGCACCGCCCTCGCCCTGGCGGTCACCGGCACCACCGCCCAGGCCCACACCTCCCGTGACCTGGCCCGGCAGACCCTCGCCGCGAACGACGGCTGGGCGTCGTACGGGACGGGAACCACCGGCGGTGCCGCCGCCGACGCCGAGCACGTCTACACCGTGAGCACCTGGGCCGAGTTCAAGGCCGCCCTCGCCGCCGGGGGCAGCGCGCCGAAGATCATCAAGGTGAAGGGGACGATCGACGCCGTCTCCGAGGGCTGTGACGCCTTCGCCGCGCCCGGGTACGACTTCGACGCCTACCTCGCGAAGTACTCGCCGGATGCCTGGGGCCTCGACACCGACCTGAGCGCCGAGCCCGCCGACAGCCCCGAGGGGCTGCGCCGAACCTCGGCCGCCAACCAGGACAAGGCCATCAAGGCGAACATCCCGGCCAACACCACGATCATCGGAGTCGGCAGGAACGCCGGCATCAAGGGCGCCAGCCTCCAGATCAAGGCCGTGGACAACGTCATCGTCCGCAACCTCACCTTCGAGAGCCCCGTCGACTGCTTCCCGCAGTGGGATCCCACCGACGGCTCGAAGGGCAACTGGAACTCGGAGTACGACACCGCCGTCGTCTACGGCTCCACCCACGTGTGGATGGACCACAACACGTTCACCGATGGCGAGCACCCCGACAGCGAGGCGCCCACCTACTTCGGGATGCTCTACCAGCAGCACGACGGCGAGCTGGACATCGTCCGCGGCTCCGACTACGTCACCGCCTCCTGGAACGTCTTCGCCGACCACGACAAGACGATCCTGATCGGCAACAGTGACAGCGAATCCACGGCAGTGGGGGACCGGGGACACCTGAAGGTCACCTTCCACCACAACCTGTTCTCGAAGCTGGTCGAGCGCGCGCCCCGGGTCCGCTTCGGGCAGGTCGACTCGTACAACAACCACTTCGTGGCCGACGCCTCCTACTCCTACAGCTACGGCATCGGCAAGGAGTCCCAGCTGGTCGCGGAGAAGAACGCGTTCACGCTGCCCGCCGGGGTCAGCGCGGCGAAGGTCCTCAAGAAGTGGAGCGAGGCCCCGGTCACCGCCGCCGGCAACTACGTCAACGGCAAGGCCGTCGACCTGATCGCCGTGCACAACGCGGAGATCCCCGCCGAGACCCTGCAGTCGGGCGCGGGCTGGACGCCGACCCTGCGCACCAAGGTCGACCCGGCGAAGGCGGTCCCGGCGATCGTCGACCACCGGGCGGGTGCCGGCCGCCTGGGCTGACGCCTCGAACCACCGGCCGGGGCGGGCTCCCGCAGCCGCCCCGGCCCCCGCACCCCCCACGCGAGGAAGCCCCGCACCGAACCACCCTGCCGAGCCGCACATCCAAGGAGCACCCGCATGCCCTCGCCCCACCTCCAACTCCCCCTGTCCAGAAGGGGATTCCTGATGGCGAGCGCCGGAGCGGGCGCCGCGCTCGGGCTGACGGCCCTGCCCGCCGAGGCCACCGCCCGGTCCCGCCCGTTCGGCCGGTACGGGTCACCGGCCGCCCGCCTCACCCCGAAGACGCTGTACGTCGACCGGCGGGGCCGCGGCGACCACACCACCGTCCAGGCCGCCGTGCGCGCCGCCACCACCGCCGGACACACCCTGGTCATCGCGCCCGGCGAGTACCGCGAGACCGTGTCCGCCGGTGTCGTGGACCCCGCCACCGGGCAGCGCACCGAGGCCGCCGCCGAGATGACCTGGATCGGTGCGAGCGAGGACCCGCGCGATGTCGTCATCGTCTACGACAACGCGGCCGGCACGAAGAAGCCCGACGGCTCCGGCACCTACGGCACCACCGGCTCCGCCACCACCCTGATCCGCACCGACGGCTTCACCGCCCGCTGGATCACCTTCGCCAACGACTGGCTGCGCGCCGACCACCCCGAGATCACCGGCACCCAGGCCGTCGCCATCAAGGTCCTCGGCGACCGCTCGGCCTTCCACCACTGCCGTTTCCTCGGCCACCAGGACACGCTGTACGCCGACTCCTTCGCGCTGTCCGTCTTCGCCCGCCAGTACTACGCGCACTGCTACGTCGAGGGCGACGTCGACTTCGTCTTCGGCCGGGGCACGGCCGTCTACGAGAACTGCCACTTCCGCACCCTGAACCGCACCGACCTGTCCTCCGCCCCGTACGGCTTCGTCTTCGCGCCCTCCACGGCGGGCGCCAACCCGCTCGGCTACCTGGTGCTGCGCAGCCGGATCAGCAGCGCGGCCCCGGACGCGTACTACAAGCTGGCCCGCCCCTGGGTGCCCAGCTCGGACATGACCGCCCGCCCGTCGCTCACCGTGCGGAACACCTGGCTCGGCCCGGGCATCGACGCGGTCGCGCCCTATACCAACATGTCGGACGCCTTCCCGTGGCAGAACCAGCGGTTCGCCGAGTACCGCAACACAGGGCCGGGCGCGGAGATCACGGTGCCCGCCCAGCGTCCCCAACTCAATGATGAGCAGGCCGAGTCGGCGACGCGTGCGGCTTACCTCGGTGACTGGACGCCGTGGAAGGGGGAGCGCTGATGCGCAGGCGCACGGTCCTCACGGGGATCGCCGGGGGGCTGGTGGCGGCCGGTGCCGGTGCTGGTCCCGCCCTCGCCGTCGGCCGCCGCGTCCTGCACGTCCGTCCCGGCGACTCCGTCCAGGCGGCCGTCGACGCGGTGACCGGCCCCGGCTGGACGATCGTCGTGCACCCGGGCAGGTATCGCGAGGTCGTCAACGTCCCTGCCGCCAAGGCGGAGTTGACCCTGCGCGGCGCGACTCGCGATCCGCGTGACGTCGTCATCGTGTACGACAACGCGAACGGCACGCAGAAGCCGGACGGTTCGGGCACGTACGGCACCGCGGGCTCCGCCACCTTCACCTCGGCGGCCCCCGGTCTCACCGTCCGCGACCTCACCCTCGCCAACGACTGGCTGCGGGCCGACCACCCCGAGATCACCGGAACGCAGGCGGTGGCGGCGTACACGTACGGCGACCGCACCCACTTCGAGAACGTCCGCCTCCTGGCCCACCAGGACACGCTCTTCGTCGAGACGAGCGGGCTGGACGTCTTCGACCGGCAGTACTTCCACCGCTGCTACGTCGAGGGCGACGTCGACTTCGTCTTCGGCCGGGCGACCGCGGTCTTCGAGGACTGCCACTTCCGCACGCTGCGACGGGACGTGACCTTCACCCCGAAGGGCATGGTCTTCGCCCCGTCCACCGCGCGCGCCAACCCGCACGGCATCCTCGCCGTCCGCTCCCGGATCACCTCCGCCGCCGAGGACGGGGCGTACAAGCTGGCACGGCCGTGGGTGCCGTCGTACGAGACGACCGCCTGGCCCTCCCTCGTCGTGCGGGACAGCCGGATCGGTCCGGGGATCGACGCGGTGGCGCCGTACACCAACATGCGCGAGGCCTATCCCTGGCAGACCATGCGGTTCCGGGAGTACCGCAACACGGGCCCGGGCGCGGCCGTCACGGTGCCGGAGAACCGGCCCCAACTGACCGGCGAAGAGGCCCAGACGCACACCAGGTCGGCCTACCTCGGCGACTGGAGGCCCCGTGCGTAGGGCCATGGCAGCTCTGCTGGCCTGCGCGTTCCTGCTCGTGCCGACCCAGACGGCCGCCGCCTTTGCCGGGCGGGAACCCGTCGGCTGGGCCGCGTCCGGCGCCGGTACCACCGGCGGCGCGGGCGGCACGACCTGGACGGTGCACACCCGCGCCGAGCTGAAGGAGGCCCTGGCCAACGAAGGCGAGCCCACCGCACCCAAGGTGATCCGGGTCGTCGGCGCCATCGACGGCCACGAGGCGGCGGACGGTTCGCTGCTCGGCGAGCAGGACTACGCGCCCGGGTACGACCTCGGGAAGTACATGTCCTGCTTCGGCGAGGACGGAGCCGTCTGGTCCGACACCCGATACGACTACTGCAAGCAGCAGCGCACGCTGAGGCAGAACGGATCGAACAGGGAAAAGGCGCAGATCCAGCTGACCGTGCCGAGCAACACCACCCTGGTCGGCGTGGGCGGCACCGCCCGGCTCCTCGGCGTCTTCCTGACCGTCAACACCGGCACGAACATCATCGTCCGGAACCTTCACCTGGAAGCGCCCGTCGACCACTTCACCAGCTGGTCGCCGGGCGACGGGACGCGGGGCAGCTGGAACGCCCGCTTCGACGCGATGACCGTGATCACCGGCAAGAACATCTGGGTCGACCACTGCACCTTCACCGACGGCCGCTTCCCGGACCGCGAGGCACCCCTCGGCTTCCACGGGGAGCACGTCCAGCGGCACGACGGTCTCCTCGACATCGAGGACGGCTCCGACTTCGTCACGGTGTCCGACAGCCGGTTCACCGACCATGACAAGGCGATCCTCATCGGGTCCGGCGACGGGCGCGGCGACCGGGACCGCGGGCATCTCAAGGTCACCTTCGTACGCAACCTCTTCACCGACATCGTGCAGCGCGGTCCCCGCGTCCGCTTCGGGCAGGTGCACGTCGTCAACAACGTCTACCGGGGCCGGGCCGCCGACACCCTGTACGCGCTCGGTGCCGGCCTGGAGTCCGCGATCTTCTCCGAGCGCAACGTCTTCGTGTACCCGCGCGGCAACCCGGCGCTGGCGGTCGCGGACTACGGCGGCGAGCACTTCCGGGACACCGGCTCCTGGTTCAACGGCCGCCCGGCCCGCCTCGACGCCGTGGCGAGCGGCCTGGGACTGAGCGGCGAGGTCGGCTGGGACCCCGCCGACGTCTACGACTACCGGCCCCTCAGGTCCCCGTCCGCGGTCGAGCACCACGTCCTGCGTCACGCAGGCACCGGGAGGCAGTATGAGTGAGCCGTTCGGTCGCCGTACCTTCGTCGCGGGAGCCGCCGCGGCGGCGTTCCTCGGCGGTACACCCGGTCCCGCACAGGCCGCCGAGCTCGTCGGCGGCAACCTCCCCGACTTCTACCCGGCGCTGAAGGACGGCCTGCGCTTCCCGCTCGCCTGGGGCACGTCACCCGTCCGCGACTTCAAGGCCTGGCGCCGCGCCGCCCGTGCCAAGGTGGAGGAGCACCTCCTCGTCGGCCGGCAGGACGGGACGCGGTACGCCCCGGAGTTCACCGAGGGACCCCAAGGCGGGGGATACACGCGGGAGTTGGTGACCCTCTCCCTCACCTCGTACGAGCGCGTCCGCGGCACTCTGCTCACTCCGCACGGCACCGGACCCTTCCCCGCCGTCCTCCTCCTCCACGACCACGGAGCCAGGTTCGACATCGGGAAGGAGAAGCTCGTCCGGCCCTGGTACGACGACACGCGCCTCGCCTCCGCGCAGGCGTGGGCGGACAAGTACTTCAGCGGCCGCTTCCTCGGCGACGAACTGGCCCGGCGCGGCTACGTCGTCCTGTGCCTGGACGCGCTCGGCTGGAGCGACCGTGGCCCCCTCACCTACGAGCAGCAGCAGGCCCTCGCCTCCAACCTCTACAACCTCGGCTCCTCCCTCGCCGGACTCATGGCCCGCGAAGACGCCCGCGCCGCCCAATTCCTGGCCGGTCTCGACCGGGTGGACGCACGCCGGGTCGCGGCGGTCGGGTTCTCCATGGGCGCCTACCGCGCCTGGCAGACGGCCGCGCTCAGCGACGACATCGCCGCCGCGGCGAGCGTGTGCTGGATGACCGGGCTGAAGGAAATGATGGTGCCCGGCAACAACACGCTGCGCGGGCAGTCGTCGTACTACATGCTCCACCCCGGGCTTCCCCGGTTCCTCGACTTCCCCGACGTGGCGGGCATCGCCGCACCCAGGCCGATGCTCTTCTTCAGCGGCGCTCTGGACACCCTCTTCCCCGCCGACGGCGTCCGGGTGGCCCACGACAAGCTGCGCGCCGTCTGGCGTTCGCGCCACGCCGAGGAGCGGTTGCACCTCAAGACCTGGCCCGACCTCGGCCACGTCTTCGTCGACCGCATGCAGGACGAGGTCTTCACCTGGCTGGACCGCGTCCTGTAACCCCCTCCCCATCCGAACGACGTAAAAGGACCGCACTCCATGACTCGTCGTACCGCTCTCACCACCCTCGGCACGGCCCTCGCCCTCGGCGCCGGCCTCGCCCTGCTCCCCACCCAGGCACAGGCCGCGACCGTGGTCGTCAGCAACTCGACCGACCTGTCCAACGCCATCAAGAACGCCACCGCCGGCACCGTCATCCAGGTCCGCGGCGGCACCTACTACCCGACGGCCACGCTCCAGTCCACGGCCAACGGCACCTCGTCGGCGCCGGTCACACTCACCGCGTACGGCTCGGAGACCGTGAAGATCGACGGGTCCTCGCTGCCCGCGGGAGGCTGGATCTTCAAGCTCACCGCGGACTACTGGAACGTCTCCAACCTCACCTTCCAGAACTCCCCGGACAGCGCGGTCGTCTGCCAGTCGTGCACCGGCACCACCTGGAACAACATCAAGACCATCAACGGCGGCGACTCCGGCTTCACGCTCACCGGCGACGGCACGGTGAACAACACCGTGAAGAACATCGACAGTTACGGCCACTACGACGCCGCCACCCACGGCGAGAACGCCGACGGCATCGCCGTGAAGTTCGGCTCCGGCACCGGCAACCTCATCACCGGGGCCCGCCTCTACAACAACTCCGACGACGGCCTGGACTTCTGGTCCTTCTCCTCGCCCGTCACCGTCGAGCACACCTGGGCCATGGGCAACGGCAAGAACCGCTGGTCCGACTCCGCCTTCGCGGGCGACGGCAACGGCTACAAGCTGGGCGGCGACGGCGAGGTGGTCGCGCACGTCATCAACAACTCGGCCGCCTGGGACAACGCGGGCAACGGCTTCACCGAGAACTCCAACAAGGGCGCGATCGTCATCAACCGCACCACCGCCTACGCCAACGCGAAGTGGGGCTACTACTTCGCCACCGGCGCGGCCAAGCTCGGCAAGAACCTGGCCGTGAGCAACGGCGGCGGATCGGTGAGCAAGAGCTCCTCGGTGGCCTCCTCCGGCAACAACTGGGACAGCGGCATCTCGACGCCCGCCTTCAGGTCGACGGACGCGAGCAGCACGTACAACGCCCGCAGCTCCAGTGGCACCCTGCCCGCGACGACGTTCCTGACAACGGGCTCGACCACCATCGGCGCGACCATGGACTGAGCCGTCCGGGGCGCTTGACCCGACTTTTGCCTGGCAAAGTGGTCTCGATCAGGCAACGGGTCTCGCGCTCACGGGGGTGACGCGCGTAGAAACCTGTGTCATGCATAAGCCACTGCGTATCGCTGCCGTCGTCGCAGCCTGTGCCGTCACCGGTGCCGCCCTGTACGGCGCCGGTGCGGCCACCGCCGGCCAGTCCACGGCCAACTCGACGCACGAGCCCTACAACATCGGGCTGCTGGTCAAGGACATCGACACCTACTACGGCACCGCGCCCGACGCGAACGGCGTCTACCAGGCGTCCCCGGACAGCCCGTACGCCAAGGACCTCGCGCGCATCGACGCCGCCGCGAAGAAGTACATCGACCAGGCAGCCCGCAAGGCGCTGCACCGGGGCGAGAAGCCCGCGGTCGTCTTCGACATCGACGACACGCTGCTGCTCAGCCTCGACTACGAGAAGCGCTACAACTACACGTACAACGCGACCACTTGGGCCGACTACGTCAACAAGGCCGACCGCCCGGCCGTCTTCGGCAGCCCCGAACTCGTGCGGTACGCCGAGAAGAAGGGTGTCGAGGTCTTCTACAACTCGGGCCTCAGCGAGGCGCAGCGCTCGGCGGCCGTCGAGAACCTGAAGAAGATCGGCGCCGATGTGAACCTCGACGCCGACCACATGTTCCTCAAGGACAAGGCCAACCCGCCGTCGTACCTGAGCGGTTGCGCCACGCCGGGCGCCTGGACCTGCACCACCGTGCAGTACAAGTCCGGCACCCGGGCGCACATCGAGGACCTCGGGTACGACATCGTCGCCAACTTCGGTGACCAGTACTCCGACCTGGAAGGCGGCTACGCCGACCGGACGTACAAGCTGCCGAACCCGACGTACTTCGTCAGCTGACCCGTCGTATCGACTCCAGGGTCGGCACCACCGGCTTGATCGTCCCGTCGGCCGCGAACTCCATGCGGTCGATGGTCGTCTCGCGGTGCATGCCGTCGCCGCCCGGCCTGCCGGGGCCGTTCAGGGCGAACCGGTGGTAGACGATGTACCAGTCGTCGGTGCCGGGGACGTTCACCACGGAGTGGTGGCCGGTGCCGAGGATGCCGTACTCGGGGCGCTTGGACAGGATCGTCCCCCGCTTGGTCCACGGGCCGAGCGGGGACGGTCCCGTCGCGTAGGCGACGTGGTAGTTCTCGCTGCGGGTGTCGTCCTCGGACCACATGAAGTAGTACGTGCCGTTCCGCTTGATCACGAAGGACCCCTCGCGGAAGTTGTCCGGGGTGATGTCCTGCACCCGCGTGGCGTCGAAGGACACCATGTCGTCGTTCAGCGGCGCCACGTATCCGCGCCCGTTGCCCCAGTACAGGTACGCCTGACCGTCGTCGTCCGTGAAGACCGCCGGGTCGATCATCTGGCCGCTCAGTGAACCGCCCTTCGCCACCAGGGGTTTGCCGAGCGCGTCCTTGAACGGGCCGGCCGGGGAGTCCGCCACCGCCACGCCGATCTGCTGCTCGGCGCAGAAGTAGAAGTAGTACTTCCCGTCGCGCTCGGCGATCGCCGGCGCCCACGCGTACTTGTCCGCCCAGGCCACGTCGGGGCCGAGGTCCAGGATGACGCCGTGGTCCTTCCAGTGGACCAGGTCCTTCGACGAGTACGCCTTGAACCGGGTCCCGCCCCAGCCGGGGAAGCCGTCCGTCGTCGGGTAGATCCAGTACTCGCCGTTCAGATAGTGCACGTCGGGGTCGGCGTTGAGGCCGGGCAGGGTCGGGCTGCCGGTGCGGACCGCCTCGACCGTCCAGGCGCGGGTCGTGCCGTCGGCGGCTCTCACGGTGTACGTCTGCGGTGTGCGGAAGTCCCGCCGGGTGCCCGACCTCGGGCTCAGCGTTGCGCCCTCACCCACGTGGATCCGCGGGGCGAGACGTGCCACATCCGCGCCGGGCTCCATCGGCAGCACGACCTTCGACGCGGCCTCGGTCACGACCGCGTACCCCTTCTGGCCGGTCGCCGTCGCGTCCACGACCGACGTCGGCGTCGACGGGTACGCGGCAAGGAGCCGGTCGTACTCGGCCTGCGTGACCGGCAGCACCGTGCCGTGCCGCGGGCTCGCGGGGAGCTGGTAGTTCGTGGACATCGTCCACTTCCCCGAGTCGAGGTCGGTGGTCTCGAAGGGGACGTAGCCGCGGCCGCCGTACTCGTCGATGAACAGGTACCACTTCTTCTCGGTGTTGGACTTGAAGACCGTCGGCCCCTCGCCGCGGTCGATCGAGCCGCTGCCGATGCACTCGGAGACGAAGTCGTACGACGTGTCCGTCAGGCTCGTCGACTTCTCCCCGGTGATGAACTTCGAGCAGGGCGAGCTGGAGGACGGGTCCCGCTCGTCCTTGGTGTAGCGGTAGTAGGTGTCCTTGTGCTTCACGACCGTCGAGTCGATGACCGAGTATCCGGGGTCGTCCCAGACCTTCGGCTCGCTGAAGGTGCGGAAGTCCTTGGTGGTCGCGTACAGCATCTTGTTGTACGTCGATCCCGTGTGGCCGGGATCGTCGTCGGCGTACAGCTTCGACGCCCAGAAGACGACGAACTCGCCCAGCGAGTCGTCCCAATAGGCCTCCGGCGCCCAGGTGTTGCCCGCGTTGTCGGGGGAGACCTTCACCAGCCGCTGGTCGGTCCAGTGGACCAGGTCGGTGGACTCCCACACCATGACCGACTTGCTGCCGTGCCGCTGGACCTGGTCCCAACTGCCGCTGGAGTTCCGGTACATCCTCAGGTCGGTGGCGATCATGTAGAACTTGTCGCCCTCGGGGGAGCGGATCACGAACGGGTCCCGCAGCCCCTTCTCGCCGGTCGTGGACGTCAGGACCGGCTTGCCCGCGTTCAGCTCCCGCCAGTGCAGCGGGTCGTTGCCGCGGCTGAGGGCGTAGCGGATCTGCTCGCCGTCGGCGGTGCCCTCGCCGGTGAAGTAGGCGAAGAGGTAACCGGCGTACTTGGACTGCTTCACGGGTGGTGCTCCTGATTGCGCGGTGCCGGCAGGGGCGGCGAGGAGGGAGAGGAGGGAGAGGAGAAGGGCGAGAAAGGGGACCAGGAGCGTGCGGGCGGTGCGGCGTCTGGCGGGTCGCATGACACATCCTGTGTGACTGTGGGGGTTTCTGTGGGGTCGGTTCGCCTTCGGAGTGTCACCGGCGGGGGACAGCTGGTCAATCGGTGCGGTTGGGGCCGAGGGGAGCGAAAGTTTCGATCGTTTTCGCGGGGCGGCAACCTTTTCGGCCGGGGCGGCGACCGGATGTCAGAAGCGGGCCGGGGCGGCCCCTCCGGCCCGCTTCGTCCCCCAACGCCTAGGAAAGGAACGCCCCGTGCGTCTTGGCACCGGACGTCACCGCAGGACGCGGACCCTCTCGATCGCCGCGGCGGTGGCCGTCACCGCGTGCGCGAGCGGCGTCTACCTCGGCCTCTCGAACGGCGGTGCCCAGGCCGCCTCGACGACGGTCACCGTCTCCACCACCGCCCAGCTGGAGTCGGCCGTCAAGAACGCGTCCGCCGGTACCGTCATCCAGGTCCGCGCCGGCACCTACACCCCGAAGGCCACCCTCAAGTCCACGGCCGACGGCACGAGTTCGGCGCGGATCACGCTGCAGGCGTACGGCAGTGAGAAGGTGAAGATCGACGGTTCCAAGCTGGCCGACGGCTCCTGGCTCGCCGGGATCTACGGCGACCACTGGACCGTCCAGAACCTCACCTTCCAGAACTCCCCGGCCCAGGGCTTCGTCGTCACCTCCTCGGTCGGCGGCGTCTTCAAGAACCTCGTCACCGCGAACAACGGCGACTCCGGCTTCACCCTGCGCGGCGACGGCACGACCGACAACCTCGTGCAGAACCTGGACAGTCACGGCAACTTCGACCCGGCCAGGCACGGGCAGAACGCCGACGGCATCGCCGTGAAGTTCGGCTCCGGCACCGGCAACCGGATCACGGGCGCGCGGCTGTACAACAACTCCGACGATGGCCTCGACCTGTGGCAGTTCTCCTCGCGGGTGACCATCGAGCGCACCTGGGCCTTCGGCAACGGCAGGAACCGGTGGGGCGACTCGGCGTTCGAGGGCAACGGCAACGGGTTCAAGCTGGGCGGCGGGGGAGTCACGGTCGCGCATGTCGTCAAGAACAACGCGGCGTGGGACAACACGGCGAACGGGTTCACGGAGAACTCCAACCGCGGTGCGATCGTGTTGAACCGGAACACCGCGTACGCCAATGCCAAGGCCGGGTTCTACTTCGCGACCGGCAAGGCGCGGCTGGCTCGCAATCTCGCGGTGGGCGACAAGGGCGGGCCGTGCAAGCTGGGTCCGTCGACGGTGTCCGCGGCGAACAACTGGGACGGCGGGGTCAGTACGCCGTCCTTCAGGTCGACGGACGCGACGACAGCGTACGGCGCCAGGAGGCCGGACGGCTCGCTGCCCGCGACCACGTTCCTGACGACGGGGTCGACGAGCATCGGAACGGCGATGAACTAGCCCGCACCGCACGAAAGAACGCCCCGCCGGTCGTCACCGGCGGGGCGTTCCTCGTGCCGACCGAGGGGGGCTCTGGCCGGCAACCGCTGGCCGAAGGGGGCTCAGGCCAGCAGGTCCACGCAGTCGAACGAGGTGCCGGCGCTGAGGTAGGCCGAGCCGCCCGAACCACTGACGATGTTGAGCTTCAGGACGTTGTACTGCGAGGTGTCCGTCTTCCACGCACTGGTAGGGACGTTGAAAGTGAAGGTGTGGTTGTTTCCCCGGTACGAACCCGTGGTGAGGGAGCGCGTGGAGGGCTGCGTGGGGGCCGAGGGAAGCGGCGAGACCCAGTCGTTGACGGTCACCCGCGGCCGCCCGTTGGCGAACGCGTCCGTCACCCCGACCCGCAGCGTGTGCGCGGCGGCGGCCTGGGCCTCGGTCAGCTTGAAGTAGACCAGGATCCCGTCGTTGACGTCCTTCCACATGTAGGCCGGGAAGGACGCGGCCTCGCCGCCGCCGCCGATCGTGACGTTCCCCGTCCACTTCGCGGCGCGGCCGTCGGAGGGATGCGCGTACGTCATCAGCTCGGCGTTCTTGAACCCGCCGGGCGTGCCGTCCCAGTCGCCGAGCCGCCAGAGGGTCCGGGCGGTGGACGGGTCGCCGGTGACGGTGATGGTGTGCAGGGAGGTCGTACCGCCCGCGGTCACCTTCACCGTGCCGGTGTGCACGGCGAGTTCGCCCTTGTACACCGTCATCGTGTACGTCCCCGGCAGCATCCCCTTGCAGGAGAAGGCGCCCGTGCCGGCCGCGGCCTTGGCCCAGTACTGGGCGTCGGCGTTGGCGAAGCCCACGGTGTAGGCGTACTCGGCGTTCATGCCCTTGAGGCCGACGCCCGCCACCCGGCCGCGGCCGGCCTTGCCGACCCAGCCGGTGATGCCGAGGCCGTCCACCCACGAGGAGTCGAGGTTCGCGTGGGACAGGGACGAGGCGGGGGCGCCGCCGTCGGTGAAGGCCAGCACGTACGGGCCCTGGAGGCCGAAGCGCTCGGGCTCCGTCTGGGCCTGGTTGTAGTGCAGGATCTCGTAGAGCCCGGCACCGAGGTCGTTCGAGTGGCGCAGCAGCGAGCGGTAGAAGGGGCCGCCGGAGGCCTTCTCGTGGTTCGAGCGGACCAGCCACAGGCCGGCCGAGCCGGTGGTGAAGCCGACGTGGTCGTAGTCGGTCGTCCGCTTGCCCGAGTAGTGCTTGGAGTGTGTCGTGCCGTCCGCGCGCTGCCAGACGTCCCCGGCCTCGATGACCTTGTCGGAGGCCTCGATCCAGGTGTCCGGGCCCGTGTTGGGGAACATCCCGGGCTTGAGGCGGACGAGGAACCGGGTCGCGGTGAAGGAGGCGTCCTTCTTGTCCGTCCACAGGTAGACGTTGCTCTCGCCGCTGCGGGCCGCGTACCACTGGGTGATCGCGCCGTGCACGGCCTTCACCAGGATGGTCGCCCCGGACTGCTTGATCGTGACGGTGGAGGCGCCGAGCCCCGATTCGACGTGCGAGTGCTTGCCGCCGTATCCCTCGTACTCCTTGCCCTTGTAGGCGAGGGACGTGATGTCGCCGGTCGACTTGGAGACCTTGAAGACCAGGGAGGCGCCGGTGTCGACGACGTAGTTCCTGCCGTCGTCCGAGTGGCCGAACGCGGCCGCGGACGCGGAGGAGAGAAGGCCGGTGCCTCCCGCGACGGCGGCGCCGGTGGCGGCGACGCCGATCGCGGAGGCCCCGAGCACACGTCTGCGCGTGAGGTGCTTCTTGTGCGTACTCAAGGAGTGTGCTCCGTCATACTTGAATGTTCACTCACTGATATGTGATGTCAGATGACGTGAACGTGCAGGAGGTTCCGTCCGGGCCGACACCGAGCTGGGTGGGTTCCTTGCCGGTGTTGTTGCCCTGGAAGCGGACGCAGGTCTTGATCTTCTTGCCGCTGTCGCCGTGGATGCGCACCTTGCGCAGGGCGGCGGTGTCGCCGTAGTTGGAGTTGATGCCGACGATCGAGTTCATCGGCGCGGTGACGTCCACGTCGTTGATGATGATCGTGCGCTTGTACTGCGTGGAGCAGTTGCCGCAGGAGCGCACCAGCTTGCCCGAGTTCTCGACCTGGAACTTGCTGACGACGAGCTTGCCGGCGCCGTTGAACTGGAGGACCTTGTCCGACCCGTTCTTCGCGCCGCCGCCGTGGACCGTGTACACGGACGAGGACGACTTGCCCTTGAAGGTGGCGGCGTCCTCGCCGACGTCCAGCCACCACACGTTCTGCAGGGTGCAGCTGCCCAGGCAGTGCACGCCGTCAGCGGCCGGAGTGCCGATGATCACGTTCTTGAGGACCGCTCCGTCGGCGAGCTGGAAGACCGGGTCCTGGCCCTCCTCCTGGCCGCTGCCGCCGAGGGCGCCGGAGCCGTAGAACTTCGTGAGCTTGCCGTCGTACGTGCCGGACACCTTGATCGTCGACGAGACGGCCTTGCTGCCGTTGGCGGTGGGCCATGCGGAGGCGGCGCCGGCGGAGGACAGCATCGTCGTGGTGACGATCGCCGCGCCGGTGATGCCTAACGCGGCGGCTGAGGCGATCGCCGCCCGCTTCGTGGTGACCCGGCGGCGGTGGCGGACGCGCTGTGCGGCTCGTGCAGTCATGCCCATTCCTTGCGTGGGAGAGGAACTTTGCGCTTCCTGGTCGCCACGGGGTGAGGAAAGGGTTGCCGCCGCTTCAGAATTTTTCTACGAGTCGCCCTCGTCGTCTTCACGGGCGGCGAAGTCGCCCGCCACGGCACGCTGCTGGCCGCCGGTGGTGGCGGTGATCTCGTAGTCGTCGTCCCTCGCGTCCCGGCCGCCGCGGTCGTGGTCGTACTGGCCCGCGAACACCCACTCGCCCGGCCACACCGAACGGTCGGGCTTGAGCACCCAGGTGTAGACGAGGAAGCCGTCCTCCTCGACAACGGTCGTCGTGAAGTCGTCCTCGGGAGCGGAGCGCCAGGCACCCGCAGAGGTGAGCCCGCCGGTCTGCCTGACCTTCAACCGGACGGTGAGCGCGGTGAGTTTCTCGGTCGTCTTGAGGGTGACGTTGCTCTGCCCCCAGAACTCGTTGCTGTGCGGGTCCACCGAGCCGTCCGACCACAGCGGGCCGTCCTCGGTGCCGGAGGCGACGGGCGCCTCGGCGGTGGCCGACGCGCTCGGCGTCCGTGACGGCGACGTGCCGGTCTCGCGGGTCTCCTTCGGGGCGCTCGGGGTCGGGTCCGGCGGCGGGGCGGGCGCGCGGCTCGTGGCGTCCGGGGACGGTGTCGCCGTGACCGCGACATTCCGCTGCGGGGGAGCGTCCTCCTTCACCGCGGACGCCACCGCGTAACCGCCGACGCCGAGTACGCCCGCGACCGCGGTCGTGGCCGCGACCACCCGTACCCAGCCGAACACCGGCGGGCGGGTCGCCCGGTGGTCGGAGCGGGTCTGCTCGGTCATGCCGCGCTCGACCCTGGCCAGGATGCGCGCGCGGTCGGGCTCGTGCGTTCCGGCCGCCTCGTGCAGCCGGGCGCGCAGCTCGTCGTGCACGTCCCGCTGCATGGTCATCGGTCCCTTCCCGCGGCGTCACCGGTTCGCGCCATCGCCGCATGCACTCTAAGCGGTGCCGCCTGCGTGCCGAGCAGCCGCTGCAGCTCCGCCATGCCCTTCGAGGTCTGGCTCTTCACCGTACCGACCGAGATCCCGAGGGCGAGTGCCGTGTCCTTCTCCGAGAGGTCGAAGGCGTGCCGCAGCACCACGCAGGCCCGCTTGCGGAACGGCAGGCTGCGCAGCGCCCCCTGGACGTCCACCACGCCGGCGACGTCCGGGTTCTCGGTCTTCTCCTCGCGCTGCGACCAGAACAGCGCGATGCGCCGCCGCTCCCGGACCGCGCTGCGGATGCGGGTGCGGGCCAGGTTGGCCACGACTCCGCGCGCGTACGCCGCCGGATGGTCGGCCGCGCGGACCCGGTCCCAGCGGTGCCACAGCGCCAGCAAAGCGTCGGCCGCCAGATCGTCGGCGGCGTCGGCCTCGCCGGTCAGCAGATGGGCGAGGCGGGCCAGTTCGGCGTAGTGACGCTCGAAGAAGGCGTGGAACTCCACGGAGGCGGCGTCGTCGACGACTGTGCCCACGGGCGACCTCTCCTCACGGCGACTCGGGCACCCCTCGGGCGCCTGTGCGTGTCATGTGAATGACATGTGATCGTCCGGCGTCCGCCGGGACGAGATCCGGAAGCGTAGCAGTGATCGACTACCTGGTTCGTACGGGCCTTCGAACGCTGTATGGTCCCTCGACTCCGATTCCGTAACACGGAGAAAACCTGAAAACAGTTCAACGCAGGAACAATCCAGCCAGCATCCGCACACAGATCATTCAGGCACCAAGGAGCAACAACCATGTCCCGACCGCAGAAGGCGGCCGACCGGCCGAGCGGCCCGCCACCGGCGACGAACAGCGTCGACCGGTTCTTCAAGATCTCCGAGCGGGGTTCCACCTTCGCCCGTGAGATACGCGGCGGCTTCGCCACGTTCTTCACGATGGCCTACATCCTTGTCCTGAATCCCATCATCCTCGGCAGCGCCAAGGACAAGTTCGGCGACCAGCTGGACCCGGTCCAACTCACCACCGCCACCGCCCTGGTGGCCGCCGTCATGACGATCATCATGGGCGTCGGCGGCAACCTGCCCCTCGCGCTAGCCGCCGGACTCGGCCTCAACGCGGTCGTCGCCTTCCAGATAGCCCCGCTGATGAGCTGGGACGACGCGATGGGCCTCGTCGTCCTCGAAGGCCTGCTGATCTGCGTCCTGGTGGTGACCGGGCTGCGCGAAGCGGTCATGCACGCCATCCCACAACCCCTCAAGCAGGCGATCAGCGTCGGCATCGGCCTGTTCATCGCCTTCATCGGCTTCGTCGACGCCGGGTTCGTCACCCGCATCCCGGACATCGCGAACACCACGGTCCCGGTCCAGATCGGCGCCACCGGCACCCTCACCGGGTGGCCGATCCTCGTCTTCTGCCTCGGCGTGCTGCTGACGATCGGACTGCTCGCCCGCAAGGTCAAGGGCGCCATCCTGATCAGCATCGTGACCATGACGATCGTCGCGATGATCATCAACTCCGCCGCCGACATCAAGTCCTGGGGCCTGACCACGCCCGCGTGGCCCGACAAGCTGGTCGACACCCCCGACTTCGGGCTGATCGGTCACTTCAGCCTGTTCGGCGCCTTCGACGCGGCCGGCGTCGGCGTCATCACCGTCGTCCTGCTGATCTTCACGCTGATCCTGTCCGACTTCTTCGACACCATGGGCACGGTCGTCGGCATCAGCGCCGAGGCCGGCCTCCTCGACGAGGAGGGCAAGGTGCCCAACCTCGGCCGGGTCCTGCTCATCGACGGTGCCGCGGCGGTCGCGGGCGGCGCGGCCTCGTCCTCCTCCGCCACCTCCTACATCGAGTCGGCGGCCGGCGTCGGCGAGGGCTCGCGCACCGGCTTCTCCAACCTGGTCACCGGCGGCATGTTCACCCTCGCCCTGTTCCTGACCCCGCTGCTGACCATCGTCCCGCTCCAGGCGGCCGCCCCGGCCCTCGTCGCCGTCGGCTTCCTGATGATGACCCAGGTCAAGAACATCGACTGGGACAAGTACGAGATCGCCATCCCGGCGTTCCTGACCATCGCCGTGATGCCCTTCACGTACTCCATCACCAACGGCATCGGCGCCGGCTTCCTCGCCTACGTGGTGATCAAGGCGGTCCTCGGCAAGGCCAAGGAGATCCACTGGCTGCTGTGGGCGACCTCGGCGCTGTTCCTGGTGTACTTCGCGATCGACCCGATCGAGCAGATCCTGGGCGCGAAGTAGTGAGGTCCGGGGGCAGTCTTCGCCGAGACTGCCCCCGGCTACTCAGTTCTCCAGTGCCGCTTCCATCACGGTCTTGGCCACCGGCGCGGCCAGCCCGTTGCCGCTGACCTCCGACCGGGCCGCGTTCGACTGCTCCACGACCACCGCCACGGCGACCTCCTTGCCGTCGGCCTTGGCATACGAGGTGAACCAGGCGTACGGCGTCTGGCTGTTGTTCTCGCCGTGCTGGGCGGTACCGGTCTTGCCGCCCACCGTCGCGCCCGAAATCTGCGCGTTCGTGCCGGTACCGTCCTCGACGACCGTCTGCATCGCCGACTGCAACTGCTCGGCGGTGGAGGAGCTGACGATCTCCTTGGTGTCCGTGTTGTCGTCGTAGTTCTCCAGGACGTCACCGCCGCCGTCGGTGATCTGCGACACCATGTGCGGGGTGACCAGCTTGCCGCCGTTCGCGATGGCCGCCGACACCATGGCCATCTGCAGCGGCGTCGCCGTCACGTCGAACTGGCCGATGCCGGTCAGGGCCGTCTGCGCCTTGTCCATGTCCTTCGGGTACACGCTCTCGTACGCCCGCACGGGCACGTCCTGCGAGGCGTCGTTGAACCCGAACTTGTCCGCCTGCGCCCGGACCTTGTCCTGGCCCAGGTCGACGGCCATCTTCGCGAAGACGTTGTTGCAGGAGTACTGCAGGGCCACCCGGATCGAGGCGTTCTCGCAGGGCGCCGAGGGGTTCTCGTTGGACAGCACGTCGGTGGAGAGCGGCAGCTGGTACGGGTCCGGGCTGTCCGTCCTCTCGTCCACCGAGGAGTACAGCCCGTCCTCCAGCGCGGCCGCCGCGACGACCAGCTTGAACGTCGAGCCCGGCGGCAGCGGCTGGCGCAGCGCCCGGTTCGTCATCGGCTTCTCGGGGTCCTTGGTCAGCTGTGTCCACGCGTCGCCGGTTCCCGTGGCGAGCGTCGACGGGTCGTACGACGGGGTGGAGACGACCGCGAGGATCTTGCCCGTGGCCGGGTCGATCGCGACGGCGGCGCCCTTCTTGTCACCGAGCGCGTCGTACGCCGCCTTCTGCACGGCCGGGTCGATCGTCGTGATCACGTTGCCCGGGTCGGCCCGCTTGCCGGTGACCGTGTCCATCACGGTCTTCAGACGGGTGTCCGTTCCGTCGAGCAGGTTCTGGTAGATGCCCTCCAACTGCGTCGCCCCGTACACCTGCGAGCTGTAGCCCGTGACGGCCGAGAACAGCTTGCCGTCCGTGTACGTCCGCTTGTACTTGAGGTCGCTGCCGGTCGTGGGCGCCGAGCCGGTGACCGACTTTCCGCCCACGACGATGTCGCCGAGCGGCTCGCTGTACAGCTCGATCGCGTTGCGCCGGTTGTCCTTGTCGTCCGCGAGCGCCTTGCCGTCGTAGAACTGCACCCAGGTCGCCCTGATCAGCAGAGCGAACACCAGGAGCAGCGTGAAGACGGAGGCGCGCCTGATCGTTTTGTTCATCCCGCTCAGAAGGACGAGCGGGAGCGAGCGGAACGTTCCCTTCCGCCGGATTTCTCATCGGGAGTTCATGAAGCCCGCCCCCGCGCGGAACGGCTCGGCCGCCCTCAGCCCTCCAGCCTCAGCACGACCTCGTCGATCTCCTCGCCGCGGGCGTTCGCGTACCCCGTGGCGTGCGCGGTCAGGCGGAAGCCGCACTTCGTGAGGACCCGCAGGGACCCCTCGTTGTCGGCGGCGGCGCGGGCGTACAGCGGGCGCTCCGGTACCTCGGCCAGCAGATCGCCCAGGGCGGCGGTGGCGATGCCCCGGCCCCAGTACGTGCGGTCGATCCAGTACGTCACTTCGCGCTCGCCCGGCTCCCCGTAGACCGCCGCGCTGCCCACCACGTCACCGTCCGCGAGGACGGTCCGCGCCACCACGACGGCCGACAACCGCTGCTGTTTCCACCGGGCCTCGAAGGCGTCCCAGTCGGCCGGATCCCGCGGGGTGAAGGCCGCCATGCGCAGGGCCTCCGGGTCGTTGAGCTGCCGGAAGAAGACCGGCAGGTCGCTGTCGTGGACGTCGCGGAGTGCGACCTGCATGGTTCAGAGCCTCCGGGTGGCGAGTGTCAGCCGGTCGCGGGCGTCGAACAAGGCGTCCTTCACCATCTGCTCGTGCGCGGGCGTGAGCCGCGCCACCGGCACCGAGCAGCTGATCGCGTCGCGCGCGGGAGTGCGGTACGGGATCGCCACGCCGAAGCAGCGCAGCCCCAGGGTGTTCTCCTCGCGGTCCACCGCGAAGCCCTGCTCCCGCACCTGGTGCAGCTCCTCGATGAGCTTCTCCCGGTCGGTGATGGTGTGCTCGGTCAGGGCCGGCAGCGTCTCGGGCAGCATCTTGCGGACCTGCTCGTCCGAGTAGGTGCTCAGCAGCGCCTTGCCCAGGGACGTGGAGTGCGCGGGCAGCCGGCGGCCGACCCGGGTGAAGGGGCGCAGATAGTGCTGCGACTGGCGGGTGGCGAGATAGACGACGTTCGTGCCGTCCAGGCGGGCCAGGTGGATCGTCTCCGTCGTGTCGTCCGACAGCCGGTCCAGCGTGGGACGGGCCACCGCGACCACCTCGTCGCCGTCGATGTACGAGGTGCCGACCAGCAGCGCCCGCACCCCGATGCCGTACCGCGTGCCCGTCGCGTCCGTCTCCACCCAGCCCAGCTCCACGAGCGTGCGCAGTAGCATGTACAGACTGGACTTGGGGTACCCGACGGCCTCCTGGACCGCCGCGAGGGAGTGCATACCAGGGCGTCCGGCGAAGTACTCCAGCAGCTCAACGGTCCGTACCGCGGACTTGACCTGCGCCCCGCCGCCTGTCTCGGCTGCCGACATCGCCCTTGACCCCTTCGTTCGACGGGAAATAGTCTCCGACAGCATATTCATCATCAGAGACAGCGTTCAGCATATCGAACGACCTGGTGGATGACCTTAGATACTGCGGCAATAAGCGGCAATAGGCCGACAGCAAATCAATGTGGAGGGACCCGCGGTGGCAGCAGCACCAGTCTGGAGTGTCGACCCCCGAACCGGGAAGCAGCGTGAGCAGGTTGCGGTGGAGGCCACAGCCCAGGAGGTGGACACCACCGTCCGCGCCGCGCACGCCGCGCGGAGCGCCCTCGCCGACCGCGCGGTCCGCTCGGCGTTCCTGCGCGCCGCCGCCGACGGCCTCGAGGCGTCCAAGGACCACCTCGTCGAGGCCGCCGACGCCGAGACCGCGCTCGGCCCGGTCCGGCTGACCGGCGAACTCGCCCGCACCTGCTACCAGCTGCGGGCCTTCGCGGACATCGTCGACGAGGGCGCCTTCCTCGACGTCGTCATCAACCACCCCGACGACACCGCGACCCCGCCGATCCCGGACCTGCGCCGCTACAAGGTGTCGCTCGGCGTCGTCGCCGTCTACTCGGCCTCCAACTTCCCCTTCGCCTTCTCGGTCGCCGGCGGCGACACCGCGAGCGCGCTGGGCGCGGGCTGCCCGGTCGTCGTCAAGGCCCACCCGGACCACCCGGGCCTGTCCGAGCTGGTCGCGTCCGTCCTTCGCCGGGCCGCCGCCGCACAGGGCATCCCCGAAGGTGTCATCGGCCTCGTGCACGGCTTCGAGGCGGGCATCGAGCTGATCAAGCACCCGCTGGTCACCGCCGCGGGCTTCACCGGTTCCATCCGGGGCGGACGTGCCCTCTTCGACGCGGCGGCCGCGCGGCCGGTGCCGATCCCGTTCCACGGCGAGCTGGGCTCGCTGAACCCCGTCGTGATCACGGAGGCGGCCGCGGCCGAACGTGCCGAGGCGATCGGTGCGGGCCTCGCCGGTTCCATGACGCTGGGTGTGGGCCAGTTCTGCGTGAAGCCGGGCCTGGTGCTGGCTCCGGCCGGTGCGTCGGGCGACCGTCTGCTGAAGTCCCTGACCGACGCCGTCAGCGACACCGAGGCCGGGGTGCTCCTCGACCACCGCATGCGGGACAACTTCGTCGCGGGCGTCGCCGAGCGGGCCGAACTCCCCGACGTCGACACGCCGGTGACGCCGGGCGCCGGCGGTGAGCACACGGTGAGCGCGGGCTTCCTGACGGTGGCCGCGGAGAAGCTGGCCAGCGAGGGGGCGTACGACCTTCTCCTGGAGGAGTGCTTCGGTCCGGTCACGGTCGTGGCCCGCTACGAGGACGACGCCGAGGCGCAGGCCGTGCTGTCCCGTCTGCCGGGCAACCTCACGGCGACGGTTCATCTGTCGACGGAGGAGGCGGCCGGAGAGGGCCGTGGCGCGGAGATCCTGGCGGAGCTGACACCGCTTGCCGGTCGTGTGCTGGTGAACGCGTGGCCCACGGGCGTTGCCGTGGCTCCGGCCCAGCATCACGGCGGGCCGTACCCGGCCACGACGTCGACGTCCACGTCTGTCGGCGGTACGGCTATCGAGCGGTGGCTGCGGCCGGTGGCGTATCAGAATGCGCCGGCAGCGCTGCTTCCCGCGGAGCTTCGGGACGAGAATCCGCTGGGGCTGCCTCGTCGGTTCAACGGGCGTTTGGAACGGTAGCGCCGTAGGGGTTGCGATTGTTCGCGGGCTGCGGGCCGGTTGCGGCTGGTCGCGCAGTTCCCCGCGCCCCTGAGGGGGCGTGCACTTGCCCTGGGATGATAGGTACCGGACGTGGAAATTCCTGAACTCCCCTTTCCCCTCCGTACCTACGGGCCGGACGGCAGCTGGTCTCACGAGGACGGTGTCCTCACCGGGTGGGCCGGGCCCCGCCAGGACCGGTTCGTGCCGCCCACCGGTGAAGGGCTGGACCCCGCATCCGACGCACCGCGGCTGCTGGGTGCCCCCGAAGGGGATTTCCAGCTGATCGCTCGCGTCACCGTGGGGTTCGGCGGGGCCTTCGACGCCGGGGCGTTGTACGTCCATGTCGGTGAGCGGGCCTGGGCCAAGCTGTGTCTGGAGTTCTCCCCGGATGTGCCCACCGTCTGCACGGTGGTCACCCGGGGACACTCCGACGACGCCAACGCCTGGACGGTGGAGGGCAGTTCCGTCTGGCTCCGGGTGAGCCGGACCGGCCGCGCCTTCGCCTTTCACGCCTCCCGGGACGGGAAGCGCTGGACCTTCGTCCGGCTCTTCACGCTGGGGGACGAGAAGGAGACCGGGGCGGCCCTGGTCGGGTTCATGGCGCAGTCGCCGATGGGGGAGGGCTGCGTGGTGACGTACGACCACATCGAGTTCCGGCCTAGCTGGCCGCGCGACCTGCGAGACGGAAGCTGAGCGCACCCGTCACCCCGAGCAGGGCCGCGCCGATGCCGAGGCTCACCCGCATCCCCGCCTCGAAACCGCCGGAGACCAGCGCCCCGAACACGGCGATGCCGAGCCCTCCGGCCACCTGCCGCGCCGCGTTGAGCACCCCCGCCGCCAGGCCGGCCCGCTCGGCCGGAACCGCGTCCAGCATCATGGCCGTCAGCGGCGGCACCGTGAGGGCGCAGCCGAGCGCCATGGGGACGAGGAGCGCGGCCACCAGGGCGGGGGACGTGGCGCTGTCGACGTACAGGAGAACGAGCAGTCCGGCCGCCGCCAGGCCCTGGCCCGCCAGCATCGGCACCCGCGGCCCGTACCGGTCCGCCAGCTTCCCCGACAGTACGTTCGTCACCGCGATCAGTCCGGTCATCGGCAGGAACATCAGGCCGGCGTAGAGCGCGGAGTGGCCCTGGACCTGCTGGAAGAAGAGGGAGAAGAGGAACACCACGCCGTAGAAGGCCACGTTGCACGCCGCCCCCGCCGCGACGGCCACGGACACGGCCCGGTCGCGGAACAGGCCGAGCGGTACGACGGGATGCGGCTGCCGTGCCTCGACGCGGAAGAAGGCCACGCCTGCCGCGACGGCCACCGCCAGGGCCACCAGACCCGTCCGCCCACCCTCGATCACCGCGAACGTCAGCGCCGTGAGGGCGACGACCGCCGTCAGCTGGCCGGGCAGGTCGAGGGGTGCCGGGCGCCGCTGCGACCGCGGTGCGCGCACCAGCAGGGCGAGGGCCACCGCGCCCAGCGGCAGGTTGATGAAGAAGATGCCCCGCCAGTCCCAGGCGGTCGTCAGCACACCGCCCGCCACGGGGCCCAGCGCCACCGCCACGGCACCGCCCGCCGCCCACGTGGCCACCGCACGCGCCCGCCGCGCGGGATCCCCGTACGCCTGCCGCACCAGCGCCAGCGAGGCCGGCAGCACCACGGCCGCCGCCACGCCCTGCAGCACGCGCGCACCGATCAGCGTCGGCAGGGTCGGCGCGAGACCGCAGGCCGCGGAGGCCAGCGTGAACACCGTGATGCCGATCGCGTACGCCCGGCTCGCCCCGGCCCGGTCCGAGAAGGCGCCGGTGGACAGCATCAGGGCGGCGAAGGCGAGCGTGTAGGCGTCCACCACCCACTGGAGGCCGGACATCCCGCCGCCGAGGGCGGAGCCGATGGACGGCAGCGCCACGTTCACGACGGACGCGTCCAGGGTGATCAGCGCGAAACCGAGGAGGGCGGCGGCGAGGGTGAGAGAGGGAGAAGGGGCAGGGGAGGGTTTCTTGGGCATCAACTCCCCATTGTCACTCCTGCGTTCATCGCTCCCGGTGAGGTGATTCGTCGACATGCCCTCCATGCTGCTGATCTCCGGCGGCGTACAGTAGTGGCCTGAACGCCACACGTCCGGAGGTTCTGGCCATGGCCCGTCCGCGTGGTCCCCGCCGTGTCGCCGTCATCGCGGCGACGCCCGTCTCGATGTTCAACCTGGCCATCCCGGAACTCCTCTTCGAGCGGGTGGAGATCGACGGCGGTCCGGGCTACGAGGTGGTCATCTGCGCCCCCGAGCCGGGCCTCGTCCCCACCACCGGAGGCCTCGACCTCCAGGTACGGCACGGGCTGGAGGCGGTACGGGCGGCGGACATGGCCGTCGTCGTAGGCACCGGACAGCGGTACGTGCCCGACCCGCGCACGGTGGCCGCCGTGCGCGAGGCCGCCGCCGCGGGCAAGCGGATCGCGTCCATCTGCAGCGGCGCGTTCGTCCTGGCCGAGGCGGGTCTGCTGGACGGCCGCCGGGCCACCACGTACTGGAACCAGGCCGACGAGCTGCGCGAGCGCTACCCGGCGGTCGACGTCACCGGCGACGTCCTCTACGTGCAGGACGGCCGGATCATGACGTCCTCCGGGTACGCCGCCGGTATCGACCTGTGCCTGCACATCATCCGCACCGACTACGGCGCCGCCGCGGCCAACCAGGTCGCCCGCCTCGCCCTGGTCGCCCCCGTCCGCCCCGGCGGCCAGACCCAGTTCACGCAGACCCCGCTGCCGCCCGAGCGCGGCACCGCCTGCGCCGACACCCGCGGCTGGGCCATGCGCAACCTCGACAAGCCGCTCACCCTGACCGATCTTGCCCGCCACGCGGGAGTCTCCGTACGCACCCTCACGCGCCGCTTCCACGCCGAGAGCGGGGTCAGCCCCCTCCAGTGGCTGCTCCACCAGCGCATCGAGCGGGCGAAGGAGCTCCTGGAAACCACCGGCCTGCCCATGGACCAGGTGGCCCACGCCAGCGGCCTCGGCACGGCCGACTCGCTGCGGGCGCACCTGGTACGGCGCACCGGGCTGACGCCGAGCGCGTACCGGGCGCAGTTCAGCCGCCTGGGAGCCCCCGCCGCTTGAAGGCAACCCGGCGCGGATGCGGGCGCCTGCTGGGGGCTCCGCCCCCAGACCCCCGGCCTATGCCCACCCACCACCCGACTCGGTCGGTCAAGAGGCAAACCTCTTCGCCGGGGTTGCGTCCCCGGCGGGTTGGGTGGGGGCGGGGGGATGGTCTCGGCCCACGACCCGTCTCGGTGGGTCGAGAGGTGGACGCACGCACCTGCACTCGCGTACGGCGGGAAGGGGGCGTGTCGGGGGGTGTCCGCCCGCAGCGGTTGGCGCGTCAACGCCGGTACCTCCCTGGCCGACCGATTTCGCGCCGTTCCGAGGACGGACACCCCCCGGCGCGGCCCCGACCCACCACCCAACGCAAGGCGCTACGCGCACCCCCACCCCACCCGCACAGGCCGCCGCAGGCATCACCCGCTCCCGGCCCCCGCGGAATGAAACCACGCTGCTTGAACGTTCATACACTCGCCGGAGGGCAGCCTCCGCCCCCGCACACCCTGGAGAAAGCCGAGAACATGCGCGTCGAGATCTGGTCGGACATCGCCTGCCCCTGGTGCTACGTGGGCAAGGCCCGCTTCGAGAAGGCGCTGGAGGCCTTCCCGCACCGCGAGCAGGTCGAGGTGGTGCACCGGTCCTTCGAGCTGGACCCCGGCCGCGCCAAGCAGGACATCCAGCCCGTGATCACCATGCTCACCAAGAAGTACGGCATGAGCGAGGCGCAGGCCCAGGCAGGCGAGGAGAACCTCGGTGCGCAGGCCGCAGCCGAGGGACTGGAGTACCGCACCCACGGCCGTGACCACGGCAGCACCTTCGACATGCACCGCCTCCTCCACCTCGCCAAGGAGCAGGGCCGCCAGGACGAGCTCCTCGCCCGGCTCTACAAGGCCAACTTCGCCGAGGAGCGGTCCGTGTACTCGGAGGGCGACGAGCGGCTGGTCGAGCTGGCCGTCGCCGCCGGCCTCGACGCCGACGACGTACACAGGGTGCTCGCAGACCCCACCGCCTACGCCGACGAGGTCCGCGCCGACGAGCGCGAGGCCGCCGAGCTCGGCGCCAACGGCGTGCCCTTCTTCGTCCTCGACCGCAAGTACGGCGTCTCCGGCGCCCAGCCCGCCGAGGTCTTCGCGCAGGCACTGACGCAGGCATGGGGCGAGCGCCCGCCGCTGCAGCTGATCGACCAGGGGGACGCGGACGCCTGCGGTCCCGACGGGTGCGCGGTGCCGCAGCACTGAGGAACCGCGCAGGTGGGGGCGGATGTATAAGCATCCCTAAGAGGATTCACGTAAAGATTCGCAATGGACTACAGGTTGTCGGGGCCTCACAGTGAAGACATGGAGACCTTCGAGAGCCTGATCCGTTCCGAGTTCGCCCCGAAGCGCACCTTCCTGAACACCGCGAGCAGCGGCCTGCTGCCCGCCCGCACCGTGGCCGCCCTTCAGGAGGCCGCGCTGATGAGGGCCGACGGCAGGCCGCTGGACGCGCTGTACGACGACGTGGAGACCGCCCGGGCCGCCTTCGCCCGGCTGGCCGGCGTCCCGGCCGGACGGGTGGCGGCGGGCTCCTCGGTCGCCGCCCACACCGGGCTGGTCGCCGCCTCGCTGCCCGCGGGCGCCGAAGTCCTCACCGCCGAGGACGACTTCACCTCCGTCGTGAACCCCTTCCACGCCCGCGGCGACCTCAAGGTGCGGGCCGTGCCGCTGGAGCGGATCGCCGAGTCCGTCCGCCCGGGCACCGCGCTCGTCGCGGTCAGCTCCGCGCAGTCCGCCGACGGACGGATCGCCGACCTGCCGGCGCTCCGGGAGGCGGCCCGGCAGCACGGCGCCCGCACGTACGTCGACGTCTCCCAGTCCGCCGGCTGGCTGCCGATGGAGGCCGACGCGTACGACTACACCGTCGCCGTCGGATACAAGTGGCTGCTCGGACCGCACGGGGTGGGTTTCCTCGTCGTGCCGGAGGACTTCGAAGAACTGACGCCGATCCTGGCGGGCTGGGTGGCGGGGGAGAACCCCTGGAACAGCTGCTACGGACCCGTCACCGAACTCGCCCACTCCGCCCGGCGCTTCGACCTGCCCCCGGCGCTCTTCTCGTACGCCGGCCTGCGCCGCTCCCTCGAACTCGTCGAGGAACTCGGCGTCGACGCCATCCACGCCCACGACCTCGCCCTCGCCGACCGCTTCCGTACGGGCCTCGCCACCCTCGGGCACGAACCGGTCCCCGCCCCCGGCTCGGCGATCGTCTCCGTCCCCGGACTCGGTCACCGCCAGGCCGACCTGAGCAGCGCCGGGATCGAGGTCTCCAACCGCGCGGGCAACCTGCGCGCCTCCTTCCACCTCTACAACACGACGGCGGACGTGGACCGGCTGCTGGACGTCCTGTCCGGCTGAACCGGTGGCGCGGACCCGTCGGGGACGCTAGGAAGGGGCACAGGGGTGGTGGTGCCGTTGGAGTCCACGGGCAAGACGTCCGTCGAACCGTCCGCCGACACGGAGCTGCACCGGCGACTGGTCTACGGCGACGAGTCCGCGCTGGCCGAGGTGTACACGGCGTACGGCGGGCTGGTGCGGCGGGTCGCCCTGCGCGTCACCCGGAGCCCGGCCGCCGCCGAGGACGTGGCGCAGGAGGTCTTCGCCCAGCTGTGGAGCAGGCCGTACGCCTTCGACGCGGGCCGCGGCACCCTGCGCACCTGGCTGTCCGTGCTCGCCCACCGGCGGGCCGTCGACTGGGTGCGCAGCGAGGCCCGGCACCGCAAGGACGCCCGCGCCGACGACGCCGCGCTGCACACGATCCCGGACGCCGCTCCCGGCCCCGACGAGGCGGTCGTCGACCGGGAACGGTCCCTGCTCCTGCACTCCGCGCTCGCCGAACTCCCGCAGCCGCAACGGGAGGTGGTCCACCTCGCCTACTTCGCGGGCCGCACCTACCGGCAGGCCGCCGTCGAACTCGGCATCCCCGAGGGCACCGCCAAGACCCGCCTGCGCACGGCGCTGCGCACCTTGGCCGAGACTTTGGCCGACCCACCCGATCCGGCGTGGGAAAGAGGCGCATGATGGCGAGCAGGGGACTGCGAAAACCGCGGGAACTGCGAGAACTGCGGGCACTAGGGGAAGGAGGTGTGCGATGACCAAGGACCACGACGAGGTACGGGACCTGCTGGCCGCCTGGGCCTTCGGTGCCCTGGAACCGGCGGACGAGAAGAAGGTCCCCCTGCACCTGGCCGAGTGCGAGGACTGCGCGGCGGAGGCGGAACGGCTGCGGGAGACGGTACGACTGATGGACGGCCCCCACGACCCCCACGGCCCCCATGGCCCCCATGGCCCCCAAGCACGCCCCGCCGCCGACACGCTCCCGCTCGCCCTGCGTGCCCGCCGGGCCACGCCGCGTGTCGCCGCGCACGCCGCCCCCTACGCCGCCGCCGTCGCCGGACTGAAGGCGCTGCTGCCCGAGGCGGCCGGCCGCTGGTCCACCCCGGTGGTGCACGACTGGGACGTCCACGCGACCCTCGCCCACCTCCTCGCCGCCGACGAGCCACTGGCCGACCGACTGGGCATCGATACACAGGTACGGCCGCCTCTGGACATCGACGCGGACACGCCCTGGGAGGACGCCTGGAACCGGCGCACCGCCGAGGTCATCGCCCACGAGTACGGCCGTACGCCCGAGGAGACCGTCGCCGACTGGGCGGCGCAGGCGGACGCGCTGCTGGCCACCCCCGAGGCGCACGACCCCGAACTGGCCGCCCACGCCGTGACGTTGATGGGGATGCGGCTGCCGGTCGCCGAGCACTTCCTGGTACGGGCCTTCGAGACCTGGGTTCACAGCGACGACATCGGCCGCGCTCTTGGCCTGTCCGTCCCGCCGCCGCCCGAGGCACACCTGTGGCAGCTGGTCCGGCTGGCCGTCCGTATCCTCGGCCTGTCCCTCGGACCCACCGCACCGCCGGTGCTGTTCGCGGTCACCGGCGGCGACGAATGGGTGCTGGGTTCCGAGGACGAGCCCGTACGCGCCGAACTCACCCTGAATCCCGTCGACTTCTGCCTCCTCGTCGGCGGACGGTACGCACCCGACGAGGTGCCGCGGGGGACCAACGGCGACGAGGGAGCCGTACGGAACGTGCTGGAGCGGGCGGCGTCACTCGCTTGGCTGTGACACCGCCCGCTCCAAGTGGCTTACTCCACAGGGGCAGGGCTCAGCTCACTTGACCGGCGTGAAGTCCCGTGCCCCGATGAACTCCGGACGCCGCACCGGAGCCGCGAACGGCTCGACGGCCTCGTTCTCCACGCTGTTGAACACGATGAAGACGTTGCTGCGCGGGAAGGGCGTGATGTTGTCGCCCGAGCCGTGCATGCAGTTGCAGTCGAACCAGGTCGCCGAACCGGCCTTGCCGGTGAACAACTTGATGCCGTACTCGCTCGCCATGGCGGTCAGCGCCTCGTCGGACGGCGTGCCCGCGTCCTGCATCTGGAGCGACTTCTTGTAGTTGTCCTTCGGCGTGGCCCCCGCGCACCCGAGGAACGTCTGATGCGACCCCGGCATGATCATGAGACCGCCGTTGGTGTCGTAGTTCTCCGTGAGCGCGATCGAGACCGACACCGTGCGCATGTTCGGCAGACCGTCCTCGGCGTGCCAGGTCTCGAAGTCGGAGTGCCAGTAGAAGCCGCTGGCGCCGAAACCGGGCTTGACGTTGATCCGCGACTGGTGGACGTACACGTCCGAGCCGAGGATCTGGCGGGCCCGGCCGACGACCCGCTCGTCGCGCACGAGGTTCGCGAAGACCTCGCTGATCCGGTGCACCTCGAAGACGGAGCGGATCTCCTGGGTCCTCGGCTCGACGATGGAACGCTCGTCGGCCCGGATCGCGGGATCCGTGACGAGCCGCTCCAACTCCCGGTGATAGACGGGTACTTCGTCCGGGCTGATGAGCTGGTCGATGGCGAGGAAGCCGTCCCGCTCGAACGACTGGAGCTCGCCGCCGGAGATCGGCCCGGGCGTGCCCGGCGCGGACCACACGACCGGGTCCTTGCGCGGGGTGGCCACCTCGATGGCGCCACGGCTGGGATAGAGATCGGGGATCTTGGTAGCGGTGGTCATGGTGACGTCACACCTCCTCGGGTTCGGTGAGCAACGGGTAGACCCCGTTCTCGTCGTGGTCCTCCCGGCCGGTCACGGGCGGGTTGAACACACAGATGCAGCGGAAGTCCTCCTTGATCCGCATCGTGTGCCGCTCGTGGCCGTCGAGCAGGTACATGGTCCCGGGCGTGATCGTGTACTTCTGCCCGGTCTCGTCGTCGGTGAGCTCGGCCTCGCCCTCGACGCAGACGACGGCCTCGACGTGGTTCGCGTACCACATCGACGTCTCCGTACCCGCGTACAGGATCGTCTCGTGCAGCGAGAAGCCGACCTTCTCCTTGGCGAGGACGATGCGTTTGCTCTCCCAGGTGCCCGACTCGGCCTTCACGTGCCGGTCGGTGCCTTCGATGTCCTTGAACGAACGGACGATCACGGTGGTGCGATGCCTCCTAGGTGGATGTACTGAATGGGTCGCGCCGAAGGTGCCAGGCGGTCAGACGGTCAGGCGGTCTCGCGGACGGCGCGGGCCAGGACGCTCAGCCCCGCGTCCAGCTCCTCCGGCGTGATCGTGAGCGCCGGCAGCAGCTTCACGACCTCGCTCTCCGGGCCCGACGTCTCGATGAGCAGCCCGAGTTCGAAGGCGCGCTGCGCGATCTTCCCGGCGCGCTGCTTGTCGTGGAACTCCATGCCCCACACGAGCCCGCGGCCCCGGTACTCCTTCACGTCGGCGAGGTTCTCCTCGGTGATGGAGATGAACGCCTGCTCGACCTGCTCGCCCCGGGCGCGGGTCTGCTTCTCCATCACGGAGCCGTCCGCCCAGTACGCCTCCAGCGTGGCGGTGGCCGTGACGAAGGCGGGGTTGTTGCCGCGGAAGGTGCCGTTGTGCTCGCCCGGCTCCCAGATGTCCAGCTCGGGCTTGAACAGGCACAGCGACATGGGCATGCCGTAGCCGCTGATGGACTTGGACACGGTGACGATGTCGGGCGTGATGCCGGCCTCCTCGAAGGAGAAGAAGGCGCCCGTCCGTCCGCAGCCCATCTGGATGTCGTCGACGATGAGCAGCATGTCCTGCCGCTTGCACAGCTCGGACAGCGCGCGCAGCCACTCCGGGCGGGCGACGTTGATGCCGCCCTCGCCCTGCACGGTCTCCACGATCACCGCGGCGGGCTTGTTGAGCCCGGAGCCCTGGTCCTCGAGCAGTCGCTCGAACCAGAGGAAGTCCGGGACCTGCCCGTCGAAGTAGTTGTCGAACGGCATCGGCGTCCCGTGCACGAGCGGGATGCCCGCGCCGGCCCGCTTGAAGGCGTTGCCGGTCACGGCGAGCGAGCCGAGCGACATGCCGTGGAAGGCGTTGGTGAAGGACACGATCGCCTCGCGCCCCTTCACCTTCCGCGCCAGCTTCAGCGCGGCCTCCACGGCGTTGGTGCCCGTCGGACCGGGGAACATGACCTTGTACGGCAGGTCGCGCGGCCGCAGCACCAGGTTCTGGAAGGACTCCAGGAAGGCCCGCTTGGCGGTGGTCGACATGTCGAGACCGTGCGTGACGCCGTCCCGCTCCAGGTAGTCGATCAACGCCCGTTTCAGGACGGGGTTGTTGTGGCCGTAGTTCAGTGAGCCGGCTCCGGCGAAGAAGTCGAGGTACTCGTGGCCGTCCTCGTCGTACATGCGGCTGCCCTGCGCACGGTCGAAGACGGCGGGCCAGCCGCGGCAGTAGCTGCGCACCTCGGACTCGAGGGTCTCGAAGACGCTGAGGTCGGGCTGGGTGATGGTCACGACGAATCGCTCCTCGTTGCGTGGGGGTTGCACGGGGGTGGCGTAGAGGGATTTCAGGCGGCGGGAGTGAAAGACAGGGGGCCGATGCGGTACAGGACCTCCGGGTCGTGCGGCCCGTCGGGGAACAGACCCGTGTCGAACAGCACCTCGCGCTCCAGTCGGGCGCCGTGGCGCTCGGCGAACGACGTGAACAGGCGCTCGGAGGCGGTGTTGCCCGGCGTGATGGTGGTCTCGACGTGCTCCGGGGCGGTCCGCGCGACCAGCCCGTCCAGCAGTGCGGCGGCGAGCCCGCGGCCGCGCTGCGCCTCGTCCACCGCCACCTGCCAGACGAGCAGGGTGCCGGGGCGGTCCGGGCGGACGTAACCGGTGACGAAGCCGACCGGCTCGCCGTGCTCGTCGCGCGCGACGGCCGACGTGGCGGCGAAGTCGCGACACCACAGCAGATAGCTGTAGGACGAGTTCAGGTCGAGGACCTTCGAGTCCCTTGCCATCCGCCACAGCGCGGCTCCGTCCGCCACCGCCGGGCGGTCGATTTGCAGGTCTGCTTGTGCGGCAGTCATGCGGATTGAATTTACCGAGGGAAATTCAAAAATGCATCGCTGCGCGGGGTTACGTGCGAGCGCGGTCCGTGTTATCACGCGGGTGCGTGCGAGGTAATGTGCGTGTTTGCCCGGATAATCTGGTGCAAACCGGGCGTGATGTGTAACGCGTCACAGCCATGTAACCTGCACGAGACCTGCCCGAATTTCACCGGTTGACGTTCGCAGAATCTTTGCGTTTAGGTCGGTGAAAAGCGGGCAGAAGAATACGGGAAGCTACGCACATATAGTTTCCCAGAATTAGCTCGGAATTATGCTCCGATTACCCCGTCTATTCGCTCCCGCAGAATGTCCGCGTGCCCGTTGTGCCGCGCGTACTCCTCGATCATGTGGACGTACGCCCAGCGCAGACTGACCTCGAGCCCGGCCATCGGCCCGTCGGCGATCCGCCCGATGTCGTCCAGCGACAGCCCGGCGCACACCTCCTCACCGCGGGCGATCTCCCGCTTCCACACGGCCAGCGCCTCGCCCATCCCGCGCTCGGGGTCGAGGACGTACCCGTTCCCCTTGCCGTACACCGGCGGCACGTCGATCCCCGCGGCCACCCGCTGGAACCAGTGGGGAATGGGACGGCCGTCGGGGAGGGTAAGGGGAGTGTTGGCGGTCATGAGCCCGAGCATGCCACGGGCTATTTCAGCCCGTCCGGCGTTTGAGGACGAGGCCCTTCGGGCCGAAAGCGGGGGTCTGGGGGCGCAGCCCCCAGAGACGGGACGGGAAGGGGCGGAGGGGCGACCCCAGAACCTCAGCCACCCACCACTGCCACCACCACTACCGCCACGCACCCTCCGCAGCCCCCAACGCCCCCTCCACATCCACGCCCAACCCCGCCGCCGCCAGCGCAGCGCCAAGCGCCGACAGACTCGCCCGCACCGCCCCCCGCGTCGCATCCACCCCGTAGTGGTTGACCCGGATCATCTCCTTGGCCAGCGCACCCCCACCCGCCACCAGCGGCACGGCCGGGTCCGACTCCAGCGCCCGGGCCACCAACTCCGACGCCACCACGCCCGACGGCGCCCTCAGCGTCGTGGCGACCGGCGCGGCCTCCCGGTCCTCGTACACATACGGCTCAAGACCCCCACCCAGCGCCCGCGCCCCCGCCCGAGTCGCCTCCGCGGCCCGCCGGTGCCGCTCCATCACGGCGGCCGGCCCCACCGCCTCGATCCGCTCGACACACGCCTCCAACGCCAGCATCTCCAACTGCGCCGGCGCGTGCAGCAGAGTCTTCCGCCCGCCGTCGATCCACCTCTCCTTCCAGTCCAGCAAGGAGAGGTACGACCGGCGTGGCGCCCCCGGATTCGCCGCCATCCGCGCCCACGCCCGCTCGCTCACCGACACGGCCGAGACACCCGCGGGCCCGCCCATCGCCTTCTGCGCCCCGATCACGCACAGGTCGACGCCCCACGCGTCCGGCAGCACCGGCTCCGCGCCGATGGAGGCGACGGCGTCGAGATGGAACAGGGCGCCGTGCCGCCGTACGACCTCGCCGATCTCCGCGACCGGGTTGGTGTTGCCGGTCGCGGCCTCCGCGTGCACCAGGGACACGAAGTCGATCTCCGGGTGCTCGGCGAAGGCGTCCTGGATCTGCTCGGCGGTGACGGCGGTGTGGAAGGGCACCGCCAGGTCGATCACCCTCGCGCCGCAGTCCCGCAGCCAGTCGCCGAAGGTCTGCCCGTACGGGCCGGTGATGACGTTGAGCGCCGTGGTGCCCGGTCCGGCGGTGGAACGGATCGCACCCTCCAGCGGCAGCAGCGCCTCGCCCTGCGTGATCACCACGTCCTGTTCGGTGCTCAGCAGCCGCGCCACACGGTCCTCGATCGACGCGAAGTGCGCGGCGGTCAGCGGGGCCAGATCCAGAAACGGGTGTGTCACGGCGGTGCTCTCTTCACTCACGGGGTAACGAGTCCCACTCACGGGGTAGAGGTGACGAGCGTAACCGCCACCCGCCACGCTCCCCCGACCGACGACTTCTTAGGCCGGACAGCCCCGAAGCCATCGGTTTGGTTTGAGAGCCTCAAACTTCTCCTTATAATCGGAAGCCACAGTTTCCCCATAGGAAGGCCCGCCGTGAACACGCTCCTCGGGCGCCGGACCCGCGTCCTGGCCGCCACCACCGCGACGGCCGGGCTGGTGCTCGTGGCTGTCTCTGCCTCCGGTTGCACCTCCACCGACGACGGGGGCAGCGGCACGAAGACCGCCGCCGGCGGGGTCGAACTGGTCAAGGCCGGTCAGCTCACCACCTGCACGCACCTGCCGTACCCGCCCTTCCAGTCGGAGATCGACGGCAAGGTGCAGGGCTTCGACGTCTCGCTGATCGACCTGGTCGCCAAGGACCTGGGCGTGCAGCAGGACATCCTCGACCAGCCCTTCGAGAACTTCAAGACCGGTGGGTCCCTCAACGCCGGCCAGTGCGACCTGGCCGCGGCCGGCATGACCATCACCGAGGAGCGCAAGAAGAACGTCGACTTCTCGGACCCGTACTTCGACGCCACCCAGGCCGTCCTGGTCGACAAGAAGGCCGGGGTCGGCTCCCTCGCCGACGTGAAGTCCAAGAAGGTTGCGCTCGGCGCCCAGGCGCAGACCACCGGCGAGGACTACGCGAAGAGCCAGGGCTTCGACCCGGTCTCCTTCGAGTCCTCGGACGCGGTCCTCAACGGCCTGCGTTCCGGCCAGGTCAAGGCCGTCGTCATCGACTACCCGGTCGTCCAGGGCTGGCTGAAGAACAAGGCCAACGCGGACGCCTTCGAGGTCGCCGACAACATCAACACCGGTGAGCAGTACGGCTTCACGGTGAAGAAGGGCAACACCAAGCTGCTCGCCGCCATCAACAAGGCGCTCGCGGACGCCAGGGCCGACGGCACGTACAAGAAGCTCTACGAGCAGTGGATCGGCCCGTACGACGAGTCCGCGGCATCCGCTTCTCCGTCCGCCTCATGAGTGATACCAAGCTCGAAGCACCGCCCCGCAAGAAGGGCCTGACACGGCGTCAGAAGCGCCGCCTGTCGCAGGGCATCCAGTACGCCGTCTTCGTCGCCGCCGTGATCGCCTTCGCGGCCTCGGCGGACTGGGACCGGCTGCAGAACCAGTTCGCGCAGGCCGACATCGCCGAGCAGATGTTCCCGGACGTCATCACGCTGGCGCTGAAGAACACCGTGCTCTACACCCTGTCCGGCTTCGTCGTCGGCCTGATGCTCGGCATGGTCATCGCGCTGATGCGGCTGTCGTCGGTCGGGCCGTACCGCTGGTTCGCCGGGGTGTACATCGAGATCTTCCGCGGTCTGCCGGCCCTGCTGATCTTCATCTTCATCGGCGTCGCCGTCCCGCTCGCCTTCCCGGGCACGGAGATCGTCGGCGGCACCTACGGCAAGGTCGCGCTCGCTCTCGGTCTGGTGGCGGCGGCCTACATGGCGGAGACGATCCGCGCCGGCATCCAGGCCGTCCCCAAGGGCCAGATGGAAGCGGCCCGTTCACTGGGCTTCTCGCCCGCACGCGCGATGATCTCGATCATCATCCCGCAGGCGTTCCGGATCATCCTCCCGCCGCTCACCAACGAGTTGGTCCTGCTCTTCAAGGACTCCTCGCTGGTGCTGTTCCTCGGTGTCACCCTGGAGGAGCGCGAACTGTCCAAGTACGGCCGGGATCTGGCGAGTACGACCGCCAACTCCACGCCGATCCTCGTCGCCGGCCTGTGCTATCTGCTGGTCACGATCCCGCTCGGCTTCGTCGTGCGCCGTATGGAGACGAAGGCCCAGGAGGCCGTGAAATGAGCGAGAAGACTCCTGGGACGCACCCGGAGATCGAAGTGCGCGGCCTGCACAAGTCGTTCGGCGACAACGAGGTGCTGCGCGGCATCGACCTGGAGGTCGACCAGGGCGAGGTCGTGTGCGTCATCGGCCCCTCGGGCTCGGGCAAGTCGACGCTGCTGAGGTGCGTGAACCTCCTGGAGGAACCCACCAAGGGCCAGGTCTTCGTCGGCGGCACCGAGTTGACGGATCCCGACGTCGACATCGACGCCGTACGCCGCCGTATCGGCATGGTCTTCCAGCAGTTCAACCTCTTCCCGCACCTGTCCGTGACGGAGAACCTCACGCTGCCGCAGCGGCGGGTGCTCAGGCGGGACAAGGCGCAGGCAGCCAAGGTGGCCGCCGAGAACCTGGAACGGGTGGGTCTGGCGGAGAAGGCGGACGCCTACCCGGCCTCCCTCTCCGGCGGCCAGCAGCAGCGGGTGGCGATCGCCCGCGCCCTTGCCATGGGCCCCGAGGTGATGCTGTTCGACGAACCTACGTCGGCGCTCGACCCGGAGCTGGTGGGGGACGTACTGGCGGTGATGCGCATGCTGGCGAACGAGGGCATGACGATGATGGTCGTCACCCACGAGATGACCTTCGCCCGCGAGGTCGCCGACCGGGTCGTCTTCATGGACGGCGGAGTGATCGTCGAGGACGGCACCCCGGAACAGGTCATCGCCAACCCCCGCCACGAACGCACCCGGCACTTCCTCTCCCGTCTCCTCGACCCCGCGATGGCGGAGGTGGAGGAGGAGACGTCGGACCAGGTGGGCACAAGCGACTGAAGAGGACATACGTTCCCCTGTCGGACGGAGCCTGCGGACCGCCATCATTCGGGGCATGACGACTCTCGACGACGCGGGCGGCTTCGGAGCCGGCACCGCGCTGCCCCGGCTGCCGGAGGACTGGGACCGCTGCCTGGCCGTGGCCTCCCACCCGGACGACATCGAGTACGGGACGGCGTCCGCCGTGGCCCGGTGGACGGCCCAGGGCAAGCAGGTCGCGTACCTGCTGGCCACGCGGGGCGAGGCCGGCATCGACGGGCTGCACCCCGACGAGGCGGGCCCGCTGCGTGAGGCGGAGGAACGGGCCGGGGCCCGCGAAGTGGGCGTGGACACGGTCGAGTTCCTCGACCACCGCGACGGAATGATCGAGTACGGCCCGGACCTGCGCCGTGACATCGTGCGGGCCATCCGCCGGCACCGGCCCGAGGTCGTGGTGACCGGGGCGTACACCGTGCGGATGGTCGCCGGAGTGGTCAACCAGGCCGACCACCGCGTGGTGGGTCTCGCCGCGCTCGACGCGGCGCGGGACGCGGGCAACCGGTGGATCTTCCCCGAACTCGCCGACGAGGGCCTCGAACCCTGGGGAGGGGTCCGCTTCGTGTGCTTCGCCGGCGCCGAGCGCCCCACCCACGGCGTGGACGTGTCCGGCGCATCGCTGGAGCGGGGCATCGCCTCCCTCGCCGCCCACGCCGAGTACACCAAGGGCCTCGGGGCCCAGGGCTTCGAACCCCGCCCCTTCCTGACCTGGGCGGCCCGCCAGGCCGGCCCCGCGCTCGGCGTCGAGGCCGCGGTCCTCTTCGACGTGTACCAGCTCGCCTTCGAGGGACCACCGCCCTGGGAGCAGTGACGCCGGGCTGACTAAGGTGCGGTGCATGAGTGATCGCACGGTGCTGCACGTGAAGGGCCGGATCCTGGTCGGCCCGGACGACGTCCGGGACGAGCTGTGGATCGTCGACGGCCGGATCTCCTACGACCGCCCCCTCGCGGCCCGTGACATCCGCACGATGTCGGGCTGGGCGCTGCCCGGTCTGGTCGACGCCCACTGCCACGTCGGCCTGGGCCCGCACGGCCCGGTACCGCAGGACGTCGCCGAGAAGCAGGCGCTGACCGACCGCGAGGCGGGCACCCTGCTGATCCGCGACGCGGGTTCGCCCTCCGACACCCGCTGGATCGACGACCGCCAGGACCTCCCGAAGATCATCCGCGCGGGCCGCCACATCGCGCGTACCCGCCGCTACATCCGTGACTTCGCGTGGGAGATCGAGCCGGAGGACCTCGTCGCCTACGTCGCCCAGGAGGCCCGGCGCGGCGACGGCTGGGTGAAGCTGGTGGGCGACTGGATCGACCGCGAGGCGGGCGACCTGGCTCCCAGCTGGCCGCGGGACGCGGTCGAGGCGGCCATCGCGGAGGCCCATCGCCTGGGCGCGCGGGTGACGGCACACTGCTTCGCGGAGTCGTCCTTGCGCGACCTGGTGGAGTCGGGCATCGACTGCATCGAACACGCGACGGGCCTGACGGACGACCTGATCCCGCTCTTCGTCTCCCGCGGCGTCGCGATCGTCCCGACCCTGGTCAACATCGCCACCTTCCCGCGGCTGGCCGACGGCGGCGAATCCAGGTTCCCCCGCTGGTCGGCCCACATGCGCCGCCTCCACGAACGCCGCTACGACACGGTCCGCAACGCCTACGACGCCGGCATCCCGGTCTTCGTCGGCACCGACGCCGGCGGCACGCTGCCCCACGGCCTGGTGGCGGCGGAGGTCGCCGAACTGGTGACGGCCGGCATCCCTCCGCTGGAGGCCCTGTCGGCGACGACCTGGGGCGCCCGGAAGTGGCTTGGGCGGCCCGGGTTGGAGGAGGGGGCGGTGGGGGACCTGGTGGTGTACGAACGGGACCCCCGCACGGACGTACGCGTGCTGGGGGCCCCGTTGAGGGTGGTGCTGAACGGGCGGGTCGTCGGATAGGGACCGACGTGCTCAGAAGAGGTCGTCGCGGATGACGTTCGACCAGAAAGAGCGGTCGGGCGAAGCGACCAGTGGATCACGGTCGCCGAAGGCCGCCAGGACCTCCCGGCATAGTGCCTTGCAGTCCGCGTAGTAGTCCTGCGGAACGTCGTCCTGGCGAGCGTCGTCCTGCGGATCGGCGGCCGTCGCCGCCCGCCAGGCCGCGACCTCCGCCTCGCCGGCCAGTGTCTGCTGCTCGGCGAGGATCGGCACGAGCCAATACCACCGCCAGGCGCAGTCGACGAGCCCCGCGACGGTGACGTTGACCGTGCTGGGGGTGATGCCGTCCGGATGGAGGTGGCGAAGGGCGGGATGGACCTCGCGGTACTTCGGCAGCGCGAGGACGGTCCCCGTCGAGCGCACTGCCCCGATGGTTGCCACGCCGTAGGAGCCGAGACGGTAGAGAGGGGTGCCGTCCTCCTCCAGTTCGGGCCGCACCCCTTGCTGGTAGTCGCCGATGACGGTCAGGATTTCATCCTGCCTGGCCGGGGGCAGGCCATGGCTCCACAGGGCCTGCCTGTCCGTCTCCGTCAGTTCCCAGTCATCCGGGGGGATCGAAGGGACCACGGCGAGCCGACCGCCGTCGGTCAGCTCGCCGAGATTCGCGCCGAGGATGCGGGCCACCTCGGCACGGGCCTCGTCAGCGTTCACTCGCGTCTCCTGGTCGGCCGGGCAGGGCCACGAAACCGTATCCCATGGCTCTGCCCGGCCTACATGATCACTCTGTCACTCTCAGCCGAACACCGTGCGGGAGATCGCCGCCATGGCGTTCTCGCCCGCTTCGAAGCTCCAGGAAAGGCTGTTGCCCGCCCTGGTGTACTTACCGACCCGGCCGGCGCAGTCGTGGCCCGCCGAGGTGCAGAAGTTGCGTTCGGAGTAGATACCCACGACTGTCTCGGGGCCGAAACCGATCGACTCCAGGAAGTCGTCGGCGTTGGCCTCGGAGTGCGGGCCGCGCACATTATTGACGAAGGGGAGGTTGGCCACCTGCCCGTTCGGCAGTTCTACCTGGTAGATGGCGACGTTCTGACCGGGGCCCACGCCGGCGGTGCGCCGGTGGTTGATCGCCATCTGGCTGAGATCGGTCGATCCGTACGGTACCGGCCCGCACCCGTCGTTGTGGACCAGAGTCGGTGCGGCCCCCACCAGCACGTAATACGTGTGCAGGCCTTCGACGGCCAGGTTGTGGACCGTCGCCTGTGCCGTCCGGGTCTTGGCCGCTGTGATCTGGATCCAGCTGCCGCTGCCCGTGCTCAGCCACTGTCCGCGCTCCAGGTCACCGGCCTCCACCCAACGGCCCGCGTCCGGCAGCCAGAACGGGTGGCCGTCGGTGGCCGTGATCGTGGAGGTCTTGTCGCCTGCCCGGCCGTCCGTGTCGACGGTGAGGGTGACCAGGTGCTTGGTGCCATCTCCCTTGATCGTGCGGGTGACCGCGCGGGTCTGGACGTCGTCGGTCTCCACGTCCGATGCGGCGACCTTGTCGCCGATCTCGACGTCCTCGATCGCCTTCGTCGTTCCGTCGGCCATCAGGACCTTGGTGCCGGGGACGAAGCTGTTGCCGACCTTGCACGCCGGCGGTGCGTCCGGGACCTTCGGCGCGGCCGGTGCCGGTGCCGGTGCGGGCGCCGCCGGAGCCGGGGCAGGGTCGGCCGGCGGATTGGCGCCGCCCGTGGAGGGCGCGTCGGCGGCGCCGGTCGACGGGGGATTCGCGCCGCCCGTGGACGGTGTCGCCGCGCTCGGCGGCACGTTGCGGCCGACGTCGCTCGCCGTGTCCAGGGCCTCCAGCGCCTCGTCGCCGTACTTGGCCGCCTTCGCCGCCGTCGCCCCGTACCCCGCGAACGGGATCGCGGAGGCGCAGGACAGGGCCGCGTCCACGTACTCGCCCTCGGCCGCGTACCAGCCGCAGTTGGCCAGGTCCGCGGCCTCGCCGACGACCGGGATCAGGCCGACCACGTCCAGGGCGATGTGGCCGATGTCGGACCAGGACATCCCGAACAGGTGGCCGTCGATCTCGATGAAGGAGATCGGGTTGCCGCCCGCGAAGGCGTAGCGGTTGCCGGTGAACGGGTCGGTCGACAGGCCCATGTCGGCAAGTGCGCCGCCGTACATGTCCCGGGTCAGGAAGCGGTTCAGACCCGGGTCGTAGGTCCGGAAGCCCATGTCGTACGTGCCCGACGTGGTGTCGTAACGCTTGCTGTTGAAGCGGTACGAGTTGTACGGATCCTCCGATTCCCCGCCGCCCGCACCCGGCTTGTCGGCGCCCGTGAACTGGGCCGCGTCGTTCTTTCCGTACGCCGTGTAGCCGTACGTCGCCTTGGTGTTGCCGTCCTTGTCGGTCAGCGCCTCGACGTCGCCGTGCGGGTGGTAGAGGTACTGGGTCGTCTCGGGATCCTTGTCCTCCTCGTCCTTGATCTGGGTCAGCTTCTGGCCCCAGGACGCGTACTGGAAGGACGTGACTCCCTCGTCCGTCACCTCCTCCTTCAAGGAGTGCGAGGTGATGCCCAGGTAGGTGAAGAGGGTCGTCTTGGCGTCGTCGCCGCTGCCGACCGCCTCCTTCACCGTGCGGTCGAAGGCGTCGTACGTGATGCGGGTCGTCTTCGCCGACTCGCCGCTGCCCGCGGTGATCGACGCCGGGCGGTCGAAGCCGTCGTAGCGGTACTTCTGGATCGTCTCGCCGCCGAAGGAGACGGTGTCGAGGCGGCCCAGCGGGTCGTAGTTGTACGTCGAGGACGCGCCGTCCGCCGTCGAGGTCAGGAGGCGGTTGCGGTCGTAGCGGTGGGTGGTGGTCGTGTCGTCGACCGTCTGCCAGACCACGTTGCCGGCCGCGTCGTGCCGGTACTCCTCGGTCGCCTCGTCGTCGCCGGTCTTGGCGACCTTGGCGATGCGGTCCTGCGGGTCGTAGGTGTAGGCGTAGGTGTTGTCGATGGTGGAGCCGTGGTCGTCGGCGTCCATGAGCTTGAGGACGTCCTCGACCTTGTGGCCATTGGCGTTGTACTTGAGTGCGTGTTCGGCGACGAGGGTGTCGTCGGACGTCTTCTCGCTGGTCTTCTTCGTCGAACCGTCGAGGTAGTAGTCGACGGTCAGGACGTTGCCGTTGGGCTTGGTCTGCTCGGCCAGTTCACCTCGGGCCGTGTACTCCAGCTCCGTGACCTGCCGGTCGCCCGCCGTCGGCGAGGCCGCGTTGGTGATGCGTTCGACCCGGTCCAGGACGTCGTAGTCCAGCTTGCTCCAGGTCAGGTCGTGGGTCGTGGTGAGCGTGTTGCCGTTGGCGTCGTACGTCAGCTTCGTGGTGTTGCGCACGGCGTCGCCGTCGTGCTCCACGACCGTGCCGAGCTGGTTGAGCTCGTTGTACTCCAGGGTGTAGCGGTCGGTCTCGACACCGGGGCTGCGGTCGGTGATCTCGATCTGGTTGCCGTTGGCGTCGTACCGGTAGGAGAAGTCCTTCTCCTCGTTGTCCGTGTCCCCGGAGTTGTCGCGGACCAGCCGGACCGCGTCCGCGACCACCGTGCCGGTCGCCTTGTCGGTGAGGGTGACGGCCTGGCCGGTGTCCTCGCCGAAGGCGTACTTGCCGAGCGACCGCCACTCACCCGGGAGTTCGGTCTGGTCGAGGGTCTTGGTCTCGGTGCCGTCCTTGTGCTTGATCTCGTAGGTGGCGTCCTTCGCCGCCCCGTCGACCTTCGGATACTGGACGTAGACCGTGTAGTCGCCCGCCTGGGGGATCGTCAACTGCCAGACGAAACGGTCCTCGCCCGAACCGGCCGGGTGGGTCTGTGCGTTGTAGCCGTACGAACCCTCGGCGGCGGCCTCGGTCCAGGTGCCCTGCGTCGCCGTGTTGTTGATGTCGGAGTTGTCGACGAGTGCGGCCTGGAGGCCGACCGGCACCCCGTCGTCCGAGCGGGACTTCAACGCACCGCTCGGGTAGAAGGCGGAGTCGAGGGTACGGGTGACCGAACCGCCCCCGCTGCTCAGGGTGTTCTGGATCTGCTGGCCGAGGTCGTTGTACTGGTAGGTGTTCTTGATGTCGAAGGCATCGGTGGATGTCTTGATCCAGCCGGTGTCGAAGTAGGTGTACTCCGTCTCGTTGCGGACGCTCTGGCCCTCGGACGGCGGGGCACTGACCTTCTTCACCCGGCTCAGCGCGTCGTACTCGTACGTCGTCCGGTCCGGCGTGTTGTAGCGGGCGTCGTCCGGGTCGAAGGGGCTGAGGGTCTCCTTGACCCGGTTCAGCTCGTCGTAGACGGTCTCGGCGGCGAAGTCCTTCGGGTCGTCGCCGGTCTCGATGCCGCGCGGGGTGATGACCCGGGTCTGGTTGCCGACCTCGTCGTACTCGAAGCGGGTGGTGCGCACGACCGCGTCGTCGCCGTCGCCGTCGTACGGGACGCGTGCCTCGACCAGGGCGGCGCGGGCGTCCATGACCAACTCGGTGCGGTTGCCCTCGGCGTCCGTGGTGGCTGTGGTCAGGCCGTCCCAGTCGTAGGTGCTGGTCGTCGAGTTGCCGGCCGCGTCGGTGGTCTCCAGCAGCCGGTGGTCGAGGTCGTAGCGGAACTTGCTGGTGTAGTCGTCCGGGTTCTCGGTCTCGTTCTTGCGGGCGTCGACGACCTTCACCAGGTCACCGACGTCGTTGTAGACGGCGCTCGCGCGCTTGCCCGCCGAGTTGACCGCCTCGATCGGCTGGTAGACCTCGTCGTACTTCGTCGTCGAGGTGAAGTCGCCGGGCGTCTCGGTGCGGTTGCCCTTCGGCTCGGTCGAGGTGAGCTGGTTGCCGACCTTGTCGTAGGTGAAGGTCGACACGCGGGGCGCCGAGCCCTCCTCGTCGCCGGGCTGGGTCGACTTCAGCAGCTGGTCGGCGGCGTCGAACACGCTGGTGCTCGACACCTCGTTCGGGGCGGTGAAGACGAGGGTGTTGTCGTTCGCGTCGTACTGCGGCGCGGGCGTGACGATGAACTCGCCGGCTTTCTGGTCCTTCGGCCTGCGGTTCTCCAGCGGACGGGCGAACAGGTCGTACGTCTGCGTGGTCGTCGCCCCGTCGGCCTCCTCGACCTCGGTGACGTTCCCGCGTACGTCGTACGTCGTCAGCGTGCGGTTGCCGAGCGCGTCGACGATGACCCGCGGATAGCCGGAGGGGTCGTAGTCCTCGAACTTGGTGGTGTGCTCGTTCGCGTCGGTCGCGGCGATGAGCCGGCCCCGGGCGTCATAGGCGTTGGTGGAGGTGTAGTCGCCCGCGGGCTCGCTCGCCACGCCCTTGGGGTCGGTGACCGAGATCATGTTGCCGCGCGCGTCGTAGCCGAACTGCCAGGCGCGGCCCTCCGGGGAGACGCGGCGCACCAGGTCGGCGATGTAGCCGTTCTCGCCGCTCGCGTAGGCGAGGGTGGAGGCGGGCCGGTCGTTCTTGACACTCTCGGCGTCCTTCGCCTCCAGCGGGTAGCCCGTCCTGGGGTCGTACTTCCAGGTGCGGGCGGCCCCGTTGTTCTCCTCCAGGCGCGTGACGTTGTTGTCGGCGTCCCAACCGAGCTTCGTGGTCCGCTTCTTGGCGTCAGTGAGCTCGACCGGGCGGCCGTAGCCGTCCATCAGCTGGGTGGCCGGGTTGCCCTCGGCGTCGGTGACGACGGTCCGGATCGCCTTGCCGTCGTGGTCGTCGGCGTCCTCGTAGCGGTACCTGGTCAGGCCGCCGAGGCGGTCCGTGACCGTCTTGGTGTACCCCAGGTAGTTCAGCTGGTCCTTGTCGTCGTGCGGACCGACGTAGTCCAGTTCGGTGGCGTTGCCCTTCGGGTCGGTGACCTGGGCCAGCTTCAGTCCCGGGTGGTCGAACTCCTTGCCGTAACCGAACCTGAAGACCTTGCGCAGATCCTTGTCCGCGGAGTTCGCGCCGTCCGTGAGCAGCGCGAGCAGGCCCTTCTCGGTGAACGTGAAGTCGATCCGCCGCCCCGAGATGTCGGTGACGGAGCGGACCTTGCCGATGATGAACGGGTTCAGGAGGTGCTTGCCCTCACGGACCTTCCCGTCCTCGTCGACGTACGTGTACGCCTCGCCCTTCTCCCAGTAGTCGACGGTGAGCGTGCGCCGCCCCTCGGCGTCGGTGACGTACTTCAGCAGCTTGGACGGGTGCCCGAGCAGCCGCTCCTCGTACGTGAACTCCATCCGGTTGCCGTTCTTGTCCACCTGGGCGCTCGGATAGCCCTGGCAGTCGAAGAGGAACCGGGTGCGGTCCGGGCGCAGGAACTCCCAGGCCTCCCGCTGGTGGGGCTTGAGCAGACAGTCCTTCTCCAGCTGCTTGACCCGGAAGTGGACCCCGGCGGGGGAGTCCCACTCGCCCTTCTTGTTCTTGCTGAAGACGTGGCTGGTGCCGTCGCCGTCGGTCAGCGTGAGCTGCTTGGGCAGCAGCGCGGACGGGTGGAAGTCCAGCGGGGTGCCGAGCCGCACGGGCGACGAGGCCTGCAGCGACCAGCCCGGACCGGCCGGAGTGCTCGATGCGTCCTGCGAGTTGTAGGCGAGGCGCAGGAAGGTCGAGAAGCCGAGCGACGGGTTCGAGAAGGCGTTGTACGACCACACCGCGTTGCCGGCGTAGAGGTTGCTCATCAGCGCCGAACCCGCGCCGGTGTTCTTGCCCGCGTACGAGTAGAAGTCCTCCAGACCGAGCTGGTCGGAGGTCGGGTACTCGGCGGTGACCTCGTGCTTCGACGGCGGGACCCCGTCCGTCTCGGACAGCCAGTCGCCGGTCGCCTTCTCCCGCAGGTCCCACTCCAGGCCGAAGGTCAGCCGCTTGTCGAGCGGGTCGACCAGCACCGGGGCCTTCAACTCCGCGTCGAAGGTGACGGTCTCGCCGGGCGCCACGTCCTTCGGCAGCCCGGTGGCGTCCTTGTTGAGGAGGCTGGTGATGTCCTTGCCGTCCAGCGTCCAGCGGTACGACAGGACGCGCTCGCCCTTCTTCCACACCGCGGACGTGGTGTTGGTGAGCGTCGCCTCGACGGTGGCGGTCTCGCCGGGGACCATCCGGGCCGGCGTGAACGGCAGGAAGTAGGTCTCGCCCTCGGGAGCGGCGAGCAGCTTGCCGCCTCGGGCGACCTGGCCGACGGCGGGCAGCTCGACGGCGCGGGCAGGGCCGGCCACGAGCTTGCCCTGCTTCGTCCGTACGGCGATCCGGTAGTGGTAGGTGCGGCCGTCGCCCTCGAGGGCGGGCGGCGCGGTGCGGTCGGCGAAGGTGCGCGTGCCGCGGTCGACCGGGGCGACCAGGGTCTCGTCGGTCGGCGTGAAGTCCTTGGACGTCGAGCGGTGGACCTCGTACTCGAGGAGGCCCTTGCCGTCGTACGCCGTCCAGGCGAGGTCGGCGCCGGTGGCGTGCGCGGTGCGGGGCGCGGTGATGCGGACGCCGTCGGTCCCGCCCGCGACGCGCGGATGGGTGAGGGAGGCGGCGCCGCGGGCGCGGTCGAGGGTGATGCGGGGCGGTTTCTTGTCGCCCTCGCCTTCGCCGTCGTCGCCGTCGTCCCGGTCGTCCTTGGCGTCGTCGCTGCCGAAGAGGCTGTCCCAGAAGCCGCGGTCGTCCTCGTCGTCGGCGCGTTCGCTGGCGGGGCGCCAGCCGTCGCGTGGATCGGTGGTGTCGGGCTCGGAGGCGGCCGCGGGTCTCGCCTCGCCCGTGCGGGCGGGGGTCGATGGAGCGGTTCCGATGATCAACGCCGTGGCGACGGCGCCGACGAGGGCGGCGCGCAGACGGAGACGGCGGAGGCGGTTGCGGGTGGGGCGGAGGCGGGTGCGGATGCGGGTGTGGCCTAAGCCTGCCATGTAGGGCTCCTTGTCCCGGTGGACACAGGGATCGCACAGGAATCGCGGGCAGACATGTGTACCAAGGCCCTTCAAAGGCGTGTCAATGACATGTCAAATGCAAGGGTGAGTTCCGGACTGTGAACGATTGCGCGAAAGCATGCACGGATGCGCCACGATCGTGTGAACTCCCGTGGGATCACTGTCGAACGCGCGGTGGTGCGACATCCTTTCGACGTCCCAAGCTTGATCTCTCTGGGGGTCCCACCACCTTGAACGGCACCGACTTCCGCATGCCCGCACGCCGTCTCGCCACCGTCGCGACGGCCACGGCCCTGGCCGCGGGCCCCGCGGCCCTCGCCGGCGCGGCCTCCGCCCACGCGACCCCCGACCAGGGCCGCGCGAGCGCCGTCGTCCTGCGTACCGGGCTCGACGTCTCCCTGCTCGACAAGACCGTGAACGTCCCGCTCGCGGTCGCCCTGAACGAGGTCCAGGCACCGCAGAGTGCCCAGAAGACCGCGCTGACCGCCCGGTTGGACGGGGTCGACGGCGGACAGCCCTTCAACGTGCTGCACGCCGACGTGGCGGACGCGAAGGCCACGGTCACCGGGGAGAAGGCCGAGAGTTACACCAACCTCGCCCACGCCCGGCTCCACGTCCCCGGCCTGCCGCTGCTCTCCCTCGTCGAGCTCGGCACGGTCACCTCCAAGGCGACCTGCGAGGCCGGCAAGCCCCCGGTCGCCGCCGCGAACCTGCTCGGCGCGGTGACGGTTCTCGGCAAGAAGGTCACCCTCACCGTCGGCGGCACGACGGAGGTGAAGGTGCCCGGCGTCGGCGAGGTCCGGCTCGACCTCTCGAAGACGGAGACGACGACCCGTACGGCGGCCGCCACCGCCCTCGAACTCGCCGTCATCGTCAACCCGTTGAACCTGAACGTCGCCGAGGTCACCGGCACCCTGACCCTGGCGAAGGCGACCTGCGAGGCACCGGCACCGGCGCAGCAGCAGTCGGCGCCGAGCGCCGCTCCCGCCGACGTGAAGCCCCAAGGTGCCCCGGACGAGGGTGGGTTGGCCGTCACCGGCGGCAGCTCGATCACGCCGTATCTCGTCGGCGGCGCGATCGCGCTGGTCGTGGCGGGCGGGGGAGCGGTGGCGCTGGCGCGGCGCGGCAGGAGCTGACCGAGTCGGTCGCAAGGTCAACGGCCTTTGTGTGTCAGGAGTGTTGACCGAGCAATGAAAACGTTTTAATTTTCCCTCACGCCGACTTCGAGACGTGAGGGGGGCCCGTGGCCGCAGTACTGCGGGAACGCGCAGGTACAGAGGAGGTGAGGGCGGCGCGCCGTCGCGCGGACGGTGCGCCCCCGCGACGAAAAGGTTTTCAGAGCCGGGGGTCGCGTTCCCTGGTTCTGCTCATGCTGCCCGGCCTCGCCTACTTCCTGCTGTTCCACTACGGCGCCCTCGTTGGCAACGTCATCGCCTTCAAGGAGTACGTCCCCTTCGACGGCCTCTGGGGCAGCCCCTGGGTCGGCATGGGCAACTTCCAGCGGATGTTCGAGGACGGCGCCTTCTGGGACGCGGTGCTCAACACCGTCTGGATCGCCGTCCTGCAACTGGCCTTCTACTTCCCGGTGCCGCTCGGCCTCGCCCTGCTCCTGCACAGCCTCACCTGGAGCTCGGTGCGCCGGTTCGTGCAGTCGGTGGCGTATCTGCCGCACTTCATCTCGTGGGTGATCGTCGTCGCCCTCTTCCAGCAGCTGCTCGGCGACACCGGACTGCTCAACACCTCGCTGGACGGCATGGGACTGAGCACCGTCGACATCATCGGCAACCCCGACGCCTTCAAGCCGCTCACCGTCGCCCAGGTCATCTGGAAGGACGCCGGCTGGGGCACGATCATCTTCCTCGCCGCGCTGGCCCAGGTCGACGAGCAGCAGTACGAGGCCGCCGCGATCGACGGGGCCGGGCCCTGGCGGCGCTTCTGGCACGTCACGCTGCCCGCGATCCGCCCGGTGATCGTGCTGCTGCTCATCATGCGGCTCGGCGACATCCTCTCCGTCGGCTTCGAGCAGATGCTGCTCCAGCGCGACGCGGTCGGTCCCGAGGCCGCCGAGATCATCGACACCTTCGTCTACTACCAGGGCATCGTCGGCGGCGACTACGGATTCGCCGCCGCCGCGGGCCTGTTCAAGGGCGTGATCGGCGCTCTCCTCGTCTACGCCGCCAACAAGGTCGCCCACCGCCTCGGCGAACAGGGGGTCTACAAGTGAGTGCCCGTACTCGGACCGCTGTCCGGCCCGGCTGGATGGAGAAGCCGAAGCCGCTCACCCAGGCCGCGAAGGCCCTCGCGCTGGTCGCCGTCGTCCTGCTGGTCTGCGTGCCGTTCCTGGTCATCGTCTCGACCTCGCTGGCCTCCACCGACGAGGTCGTCGAGGGCGGCGGCTGGGTGCTGTGGCCGACCGAGCCGTCGCTCGACGCCTACCGCGACATCCTCGACGGCGGCATCGTCACCCACGCCCTCGGTGTCAGCGCCGGCGTCACGATCGTGGGCACCCTGCTCAGCCTCGCCTGCACGGTGACCCTCGCCTACGCCCTGTCCCGCCCCGGAGTCTTCGGCGGCAAACCGGTGCTGCTCCTCATCCTGTTCACGTTCCTGTTCCCGCCCGGCATGATCCCGAGCTTCCTGCTGGTCAAGGAGCTGGGTCTGCTGGACAACTACGCCTCGCTGGTCCTGCCGGTCCTGGTGAACGTCTTCAACCTCGTCGTCCTGCGCGGCTTCTTCCAGGGCATCCCCGAGGAACTCTACGAGGCCGCCCGGCTCGACGGGGCGGGGGACTGGCGGGTGCTGGTCTCCGTCGTCCTGCCGCTGTCCAAGGCCGCGCTGGCCGTCGTGGGGCTCTTCTACGCGGTGGCGTACTGGAACTCCTGGTTCTACGCCTCGCTCTACCTGGAGAGCGACCACTGGCCCCTCCAGCAGGTGCTGCGCACCTATGTGGTGTCCGGTTCCGGACTCACCGACGCGACGACCGGCGAGGGCACGATCACCGCCCCGCAGACCGTGCAGATGGCGGTGCTGGTGATCGCCACCGTGCCGATCCTGCTCGTCTATCCCTTCCTGCAGAAGTACTTCACCAAGGGCGTGCTCACCGGCGCCATCAAGAGCTGACACGTCATCAAGAGCTGACACGTCATCAAGAGCCGCATGTAGAAAGGTGACCTGCCCATGTCCAGCATGTCCCGACGCACGCTCCTGCGCTCCGTGGCGGTGGGCGGCGCAGCGCTCTCCGCCCCCGCCCTGCTGTCCGCCTGTTCCACCAGCTCAGGCGACGACGACGTCTCCAACGCGGGCAAGAAGCTGGCCCCGTGGCCCGCCTACCGCCCCGCCGCCAAGGCGCCCAAGCCCGACCTGGCGCCCTCCGAGGCCGGTGTCCAGGCCGGGTACACCGCCTACCCCGCCGACCTGGCGCAGTCCGTGGCCCGCACCCCCGGCGACGGCTCCACCGTCAAGGTCATGACGGTGTCCTTCGGCGTACCGCCGAAGCCGGCCTCCGCCAACCAGTTCTGGGCGGCCGTCGAGAAGGCCCTCGGCGTGAAGATCGAGTACACGATCGTCTCCCAGGCCGACTACCAGAAGAAGATGGCCACGGTCATGGCCGGCGACGCCGACGGCCTGCCCGACATCATCAACATGTTCTCCGGGGTCGTGCTGCCCCGCGAGGGCCAGTTCGTGCAGCGTCGCGCAGAGGACCTCACACCGTTCCTGTCCGGCGAGGCGATCGCCGACTACCCGAACCTCGCCAACATCCCCACGCACGCCTGGCGCGACATGGGCCGCATCGGCGGCCGTATCCACGGCATCCCGCTGGAGCGCCCGCTGCCCGGCTCCACGCTCTGGATCAACCAGGGCACGTTCACCGACGCGGGCATGAAGGAAGGCTGGACCTCCGACGACTTCGCCGCCGTCGCGAAGCAGGCCACCAGCGGCAGAACGTACGCCCTCGGCGCCGCGCAGGGCTCCGGGTTCTGCAACGGCTTCCACTCCGCCGCGCACAACGCGCCCCAGGGCTGGGCCGTCTCCAAGGACGGCACATTCCTGCCGGGCTGCGCCGACGAACGCTACAAGGCGTCCATCGCCTTCCGGGCCCAGTTGCGCAAGGAGGGCTCCTTCTACCCGGACTCCACGTCCGTCTCCCAGATCGACCTGACCACCCTCTACTACAACGGCACTGTCGGCTCCATGCAGGACGGCTTCGGCGCGTACCTGCCCAAGTACCGGGAGGCCCCGGACGGGATGACACCGGCCGCCGCGCTGCCGTACAGCGTGGGCGGCACGTCCGGCGGCATCGTCGCCGCCCGCCGCTCCTTCGGCTACACCGTGCTGAAGAAGGCGAAGAAGGAGCGCATCCAGCTCCTCCTGCGCATCCTCGACTACCTCGCCGCCCCCTTCGGCAGCAAGGAGTGGGAGCTCGTCCACTACGGCGTCGAGGGCACCCACTTCACCCGCGGCAAGGACGGTTCGCCCCAGCCGACCAAGCTCGGCGAAGTCGAGAACAACACCAACCTGCCGCTGAAGTACCTCGCCGAGGGCCCGCAGGTGCTGTTCGTGCCGGGCATGCCCGACGCCGTACGGGCCCTGCACGCCTGGCAGCAGAAGGTGGTGCCGCACGCCGTCCGCAACGCCTCCTTCGGTCTGCAGTCCACCACGAACAACGCCAAGGGCGCGACGCTGCAGGCGCTGCTCGACGACACCGTCACCGGGATCGTCGCGGGACGGATCCCGCTGTCGGAGTGGGACGCGACGGTGAAGAAGTGGCGGGCCGGGGGCGGCGACAGAATGGCCGAGGAGCTCGCGAAGGACTATGCCGTCAACACGTGAATCGCGGCCGGTGGAAGCAGGAGGCGCGGGGGATGGGGAACGACATGGCGGGCAGGGGACGGGTCACGATCCGCGAGGTCGCCGAACGGGCGGGCGTTTCCATCGCTACGGCGTCGCGGGCGCTGAGCGGGAACCACCCGGTGCCGGCTGCGACTCGCTCCCGCGTCCTGCGTGCCGCCCGTGAGCTCGACTACGTCGCCAACGCGCACGCCCGCGCGCTGGTCGGCGGCGGCCGCAAGATGGCCGCCGTCGTGGTCCGCCAGGTCACCAGCCCTTTCTATGCCCAGGTCGCCGAGGGTGTCGAGGCGGAGGCCGCCGACCGGGGGTGGCTGTGCGTGGTCGGTGCGACGGGCGGGGATCCGCAGCGCGAGATGGAGTTCGTGCAGCTGATGCGGGAGGAGGGGGCGCGGCTGGTGATCCTGGTGGGTGGCGTGGTCGAGGACGACGCGTATCGGTCGCGTGTGGCTCACTATGCGCAGGCGCTGGATGCGTCGGGGGCGCGGCTCGTGCTGTGCGGGCGGCCCGCTCCGGATCCCGACATCCCCGCGCTGGTCGTCGAGTTCGACAACGAGGCGGGGGCGCGGGCCGTCACCGGGTACCTGCTGTCGGCCGGCCATCGCCGGATCGTCTTCCTCGGCGGGCTGCCCGGGAACACCGCGCTCGACGCGCGGGTCGCGGGCTATCGGTCCGCGCTCGCCGAGCATGGACTGCCGCCCGGGGCCGCGCACGTCGTCGACTGCGGCCTGGGCCGTGCGGCCGGGCTGCGCGCGATGGCCGAACTCCTCAAGGAGACGAGGGAGTTCACGGCTGTGTTCGCCGGGGACGACATGGTTGCCGCCGGTGCGCTGCGGGCCATCGCCGACGCGGGGCTCGTCGTCCCCGATGACATTTCGGTCGTCGGATACAACGACATCCCTCTTGCGGAGGACTTCAACCCGCCGCTCACCACCGTGCGGACTCCTGCGGAGGAACTTGGTCGCGCTGCCGTGCGGATCGCTCTGCGTGATCCCAACAGCGCTGCCGGGAGCCACCATCTGCTGGGCACGCACATCGTCGTGCGCCGCAGCGTTGGGGCTCCGCCGGAAGGGTCGTACTGAATCTGCAGGTGCGTCGTGGCTTGTCGCGCAGTTCCCCGCGCCCCTGAAGGGGCGCTGTGCCGCCCCCGATTTCATGGAGGACCGAACCCCGTATGACCGCGCCGCACGTGTCGCTTCCCGGTGACCCGACGCATCTGCTTCCGCCCCCCGACCGCCTGTCGTCCCCCGTCACCGGCTGGACCCGCGCCCACTGGGAGGCGATGGCCGACCGGCTTCTCGACGGGCTGCTGCCGTACGCCTCGCCGGGCTTCGCCCAGTACCGGCTGCCCGGACCGGCCAGCCACTCCGGGCCCTGGTCGGACGGGCTGGAGGGCTTCGCGCGTTCCTTCCTGCTGGCCGCCTTCCGCATCGCGGGCGCGGGCGGCCGTGTCGACCCGGCGCTGATCGAGCGGTACGCCGTCGGACTCGCCGCCGGCACCGACCCGCACGGCGAGGAGCGCTGGCCGCCCATCACCGACCGCGCGCAGCCGATGGTCGAGGCCGCGTCGATCGCGATCGCCCTGCACGAGTCCCGCCCGTGGCTGTGGGACCAGCTCGACGACGGTGTGCGCGGACAGGTCGCCGACTGGCTGGGCGGTTTCGTGGGCGCCGACGTCAACGACTCCAACTGGCGCCTGTTCCAGGTCATCACGGAGGAGTTCCTGGCCTCCGTCGGTGCCCCGCACAGCCGTGCCGAGATCGACGCCGGACTGGCCCGCCTGAACGACTGGTACCGAGGCGACGGCTGGTACACCGACGGCGACGGGCGCAAGTTCGACTACTACAACGCCTGGGCGCTGCACCTGTACCCCGTGCTGTGGGCGCGCATCGCGGGTCCGCGCGCCGACCCGGCGACGGTGGCCCTGCACCGCACCCGGCTGCGTGAATTCCTCGCCGTCCACCAGTACTTCTTCGGTTCCGACGGCGCCCCGGTCCACCAGGGCCGCTCCCTCACCTACCGGTTCGCGACCGCCGCCCCGCTGTGGGCGGGCGCCCTCGCCGACGCGACCCCGCTGCCGCCCGGCCGCACCCGCCGGCTCGCCTCGGGGGCCCTGAAGCACTTCGCCGATCGCGGGGTGCCCGACGAGCGGGGGCTGCTCACCCTCGGCTGGTACCGGCCGTTCGGCCCCGTCACCCAGCGCTACTCGGGCCCCGCCTCCCCGTACTGGGCCAGCAAGGCCTTCCTCGGGCTGCTCCTGCCCGAGAGCCACCCCGTGTGGACGGCACCCGAAGAGCCCGGCCCCGTCGACACCGCCGACACCGCCCTCGCCCTGCCCGCGCCCGGCTGGCTGCTGCACTCCACGGCGGCCGACGGGATCGTACGGCTCGTCAACCACGGCAGCGACCGGCTCCCGCCGCCGCCCGCCACGGCCGACGACAGCCCCCACTACGCCCGGTTCGCCTACTCCAGCGCCGCCGCCCCCGAGACCCCCACGGGCCCCGACAACCACCTCGCCCTGCTGGCCCTCGACGGCACCCCGTCCCCGCGCGGCCGCATCCACCCGCTGTACGCCGACGGCCGGCGGGCCGCTTCCTGGCATCGGGCGCGAGGGCACCGGATCGAGACGGTGAGCGTGGTGCGGGGGCCGTGGGAGGTGCGCGTGCACCACCTCGACGTACCGGCCGGCACTCCGGTGCTTCCGGTGCGCGAAGGCGGCTGGGCCGTCGCGGACGACGGTGCGCCCCCGGTCGCCCGGACGGGGCCCGGCCGGGCCACGGCCCGCCGCGCGGACGGCCTGACCAGCGCGATCGTCGGACTGTACGGCTGGAGCGGCGCCGAGGCCACGGTCGCGCGGGCCGACGGCGCCAATGCCGTCGGCCTCCACTCGGCGACGCCCTGCCTCGAACTGGGCGACGCGGCCCCGCTGTTGGTGACACTGGTGGTGCTCAGCGCCGACCCGGACGTGTCGCTCACCGGGGCGAGCGCGTCGGTCCTCGACGACGGAACCGTGGAGATCCGCTTCCCGGACGGCGCCCGGGAGCGGGTGCCTCGCGTCAGCTCCGGGCCAGTGTCACCGCCCGGTCCAGCGCCTGAAGGAAGGAGTTGACGGTCGTCCGGTCCCGCACCGCCAGCCGCAGCCACTCCTCGCCCAGCCCGGGGAAGGTGTCCCCGCGCCGGACCGCGAACCCCAGGTCACGCAGGTGACGGCGTACCCGGGTGGCACGCGGCAGCCGTACGAGGACGAACGACCCCTCGGCCGGCCCGGCCACCTGGAGTCCGTCCGAGGCGAACTCCTCCAGCCCCGCCACCAGATGGGCCCGGTCCGCGGCGATGCGGTGGGCCGCGTGGGCCGCCTCCGCCAGGGCCCGCGGGGACACGCACGCCTCCGCCGCCGCGAGGGCGGGGGTGGAGACGGGCCACAGGGGCTGGGCCCGCTCCAGGTCCGCGATGGTCTCCGGGGCCGCCAGCACGTACCCGATGCGCAGCCCGGCCAGCCCCCAGGTCTTGGTGAGGCTGCGCAGGACCACAAGACCGGGGACGTCCGTGCGTCCGGCCAACGCCTCCCGCTCGCCCGGCACCGCGTCCATGAACGCCTCGTCGACGACCAACGTCCGCCCGGGACGGGCCAGTCGGGCGATGGTGGCGGCCGGGTGCAGCACTGAGGTCGGGTTGGTCGGGTTGCCGATCACCACCAGGTCCGCGTCCTCGGGGACGGCCGCCGCATCCAGCCGGAAGCCGTCCTCCTCGCGCAGCAGCACCCGGTCGACGGTGTGGCCCGCGTCCCGCAGCGCCGCCTCCGGCTCCGTGAACTGCGGGTGCACGACGGACGGCTGACGCACCTTCAGGGCACGGGCGAGCAGCACGAAGGCCTCCGCCGCGCCCGCCGTCAGCAGCACCCGCTCCACCGGCAGCCCGTGCCGGGCCGCGACCGCCGCCCGCGCGGCCCGACCGTCCGGATACGCGGCCAGGTCACCGAGCGAGCCGGCGATGTGCTCCCGCAGCCACGCCGGAGGCGTGTCCGCGCGGACGTTCACCGCGAGGTCGATCAGCCGCGCACCGTCGTCCCGCACCTCGGCGTCGCCGTGGTGCCGCAGGTCGTGTCCCTCAGTGGGCCTGTCAGTGGGCCTGTCAGTGGGCATGGGAGTGAGCGCCATGGTGGTGTCCGTGGTGACCGTGCTGGTCGCCGTCGTCGTCCGGGTGGAAGTGCGGCTGCTGCGGCAGCCCCACCTTGTCCTCGAAGCCGGGCAGCGCGATCCGGTACACACAGGAGTCGCAGTTCATCCGCAGGTCGCCCTTGACGGCCTCCTCGTACCGCTCCATCACCAGGTCGAGCAGCTCCGGCTCCGGGCCGATCACATCGGCGGACCGCACCTCGACCTCGGGGTGCGCGGCCGCCCAGCCCTCCGTCTGCTGCCGCACCCGGTCCGGGAGGATGCCGGTGAAGAGGAAGTAGGGGAGGACGACGATCCGCCGCGCACCCAGCTTCACACACCGGTCGAGCCCGCTCGGCACGTCCGGCGCCGCCAGCGACACGAACGCCGTCTCCACGCCCGCGTACCCGCGCCCCTCCCACAGCAGCCGGGCCGCCTTGTGCACCTCGGCGTTGGCGTCCGGGTCCGTCGACCCGCGCCCGACCAGCAGCACGGTCACGTCCGCCCGGTCCTCGGGGGTGCGGGCCGTGCCGCCGAGGACCTCGTCCAGCCGCCGCTCCAGCACGGCCAGCAGCGACGGATGCGGGCCCAGCGGACGGCCGTACGTGTACGAGATCCCGGCGTGCCGCTCCTTCTCGCGGGCCAGCGCCGCCGGGATGTCCCCCTTGGCGTGTCCGGCGGACACCAGCATCAGCGGTACGGCGGCGAACCGACGTACGCCCCGCTCCACCAGCTCGGCGACCGCGTCCCCCAGCGGCGGCGGGGACAGCTCGATGAAGCCGCCCGCGACGGGCAGTTCGGGGTGGCGGCTGCCCAGCTCCCGGACGAAGTCGCGGAACGCCTCGGCTCCGGCATCGTCCCGGGTGCCATGACCGGCGATGAGCAGGGCGGGCGGCGGGGTGGTCACGATTTCTCCTCGGGATGCGCATCTGGGTGTGAAGTGCGGTGGTACAGCAGGGCGTTGAGCGCGGCGGCGGCGACCGCCGAGCCGCCCTTCTCGGACACGTTGCTCACGGCGGGCAGCCCGCTCTCACGCAACGCGGCCTTGGACTCGGCCGCGCCGACGAAACCGACGGGCAGACCGATCACGAGCGCGGGGGAGGCGTCCAGGGTCAGCAGCTCCTCCAGGGCGGTCGGCGCGTTGCCGATCACCCAGAGGGCGCCGGGCCCGACCTGCTCGTAGGCGAGCCGGACGGCGTGCGCGGAGCGGGTCAGCTCCGGACCGGCCACGGCGTCCCTGAGCCGGCAGACGGTCTCGCGCCGGGTGATCCCGGCGGCCACCATCTCGACGTCCACGACGACGGGCGCCCCGGCGTGCAGGGCGGCGTACGCCTTCTCCAACTCGCCCTCGTCCATGACGAGATCGGACGCGTAATCCAGGTCGGCGGCGGAGTGGATGACCCGCTCCACCACGGCCCGGGTCAGCGGCGGGAAGTGCGAGGTGTCCAGGCGGGCGCGCAGCCGCCGGTAGGACTCCTCCTCGATCGGATGAACCACACGGTTCACTTGTCGCCCTCCTGCCAGCGGTAGCCGCGCGGCGTCACCATGCGCCCCGCGATGTCCCGGGTCGCCGTGTTGCCCACGGTCACGACCGTCATCATGTCGACCGTCGCCGGATCGAGGGCGGCGAGTGTCGTGAGGCGACTGGCCTCGTCCGGCCGGGACGCGTTGCGTACGACACCGACCGGCGTCGTCGGCTCCCGGTGCTCGGCGAGGATCGCGAGGGCCTTCGGCAGCTGCCAGTCCCGGCCCCGGCTGCGCGGGTTGTAGAACGTCACGACGATGTCCGCCTCGGCCGCCGCCCGCACCCGCCGCTCGATGACCTCCCAGGGGGTGTGGAGATCGGAGAGGCTGATGGACACGTGGTCGTGGCCCAGCGGTGCACCGAGGATCGCCGCAGCGGCGAGCGCCGCCGTCACCCCCGGTACGCCGATCACGTCGATGTCGTCGGACGCCTCGGCGAGCGCCGGGGAGGCCATGGCGTACACCCCGGCGTCCCCGCTGCCGATCAGCGCGACGGCCTGGCCCTTCCGCGCCTCCTCGACCGCCGTCCGGGCCCGCTCCTCCTCGGCCCCGAGCCCCGACTCCAGGATCCGGGTGCCCGGCCGCAGCAGGTCGCGGATCTGGTCGACGTACTGGTCGAGCCCGACGAGCACGGAAGCGCGCCGCAGCTCCGCCTTCGCGCGGGGCGTGAGCAGGTCCCGGGCGCCGGGACCGAGCCCGACGACCGTGAGCCGGCCGCGCGCGGGCCGCCGTACGACGGCACAGGTCGCCATGGCGGGCTGACCGTCCGGACGGTCCGACTTGCGTTTGGGGACGAGGAGTTCGCCTCCGCGCACGAGCGCGGCGGCCTCCGCGACGGAGGGGGTGCCGACGGCCGCGAGGGGCGCGTCGGACGGGTTGGGCACGTCCACCTGCGCCAACTCCTCGGCGGAGTAGGTCACCAGCGGCACACCCAGGCGTGCGGCCGCCTCGACGATCCCGGGTTCCCCGGCCTTGGCGTCCACGGTGGCGAGTTCGGCGATGCTACGAGCGGACAGTCCCGCATCCCGCAACGCCGCCTCGACCAGCCCGAGCACCTCCTCGACCGGGGCGCCCTGGGAGGCGCCGACGCCGACGACGAGGGACGGCGGGCGCAGGACGACCTCGTGCGCGGCGGGCTCGACGAGGCGGTCCGTCAGCCTGATCGCGTACGACCCCTCCGAGGTGACCGGAAGTGGCGGAAGGGGCCAGGCGAAGTCCGCCTTCAGGGCCACCGGTTCGCCGTCGAGCACGGCGCGCGAGACGCCCGCGACATCCCCCTCCACCGGGAACCCGAGCGTGTCGAGACCCGGCACCCCCACCGCATCCGTCGCCGTGGTCACCACCGGCAGCGCCCCCAGCAACTCCCCGACCTCACCGGCGAGTTCGTTGGCGCCACCCCCGTGCCCGCCGACCAGCGACACGGCGAACCGCCCGCCCTCGTCGACGCACACCACACCCGGGTCGGACGCCTTGTCGCCGAGCAGCGGCGCGACCAGCCGTACGACCGCTCCCGTCGCCAGAAAACACACGAGCTGCTCGCACTCCGCGAACGCGGCCCGTACGGCGTCCCCCACGGGACCCTCGTACACGCGCGTACGGTCCGGCCACGCCGCGGCCAGCCGGTCCCGCGCAGCGGCGCCCGCCACGGTGGCGGAAATGAGGCCAATCATCGGGTACCCCCGAACGATGGCTGGTAGGGGCGCGAATTGCTGAGCGAGAACCAAGCCAGCACAGCAGTAACCTCCGAAAACTCAATAATCCGGGCTGGTTTCAACCCGGCTGGTGCTGATCGCATCAGACTCGACGGCCCGCTGGGCTGACGAGCAGCGAGAGCCAGGAATCTCCCCCGCTTGCGTGGGAGAGGATTCAATGAGCAACTCCTTCACTTTCAAATGCCTGGGGCCGAACGCCCCACAGCAGGAAAACCGGATTGGTCGCCGCCAGCCGGGTCACGTCCCCGGGCAGCGGCGCGAGCCGCGACGACTGCAGCAGCACCCCGTCGCAGTCGAACCCGGCGCCGGTGAGCGCCGCACGCGCGGCCGGTACCCGGTCGAGCGCGGCCATCGCGACGACGACCGTCCGCCGCGCCCGCCGCGCGCACGCCGTGACGACGGCGGGCAGTTCGCGCCCCCCGCCGCCGACGAACACGGCGTCGGGATCGTCCAGGTCGGACAGCACGGTCGGCGCCGCCCCGTGCACGACCCGTACGTCGACCCCGTGCGCGGCCGCGTTCGCTCGGATCCGCCCGACCCCGTCCAGAGTCTTCTCGACCGCGGTGACGGCGGCGCCGAACCGCGCGCACTCCACGGCGACCGAACCGGAGCCCGCGCCGATGTCCCACACCAGGTCACCGAGGCGCGGACCGAGCCGGGCCAGCGCCAGCGCGCGTACCTCGAACTTGGTGATCATCGAGTCCCGGTGCGTGAACTCGCCCTCGTCCAGGGCCCATCGGGCGGGCCCGGCGGGCGGTCCGGCGACCGTGCGCACGGCACCGAGCGCCCGTGACTCGTCCAGGCACAGCACCACGCTGACCGCCGTACCCCAGTCGCGGGCGGCGGCCTCGGCCGGTGTCACCCGCTCCAGACGCTCCTGAGGGGAACCCAGCGCGGAGGCGACGACCAGGACCCGCGCGTCGGCCCGGAGGGCGGCGCCGAGTTCCGCCGGCCCGGCCCCCGGCCCGGTCAGCACGGCGACCTTGGGCCGCGCCCGGCACACGTTCACCGCCGTACGCAGATCACGCCCGTGCGCGCTGACCACGACCGCGTCGTCCCACGGCAGCCCGACCCGCGAGAAGGCGGCGGCCACGGACGAGACCCCCGGCCGCACATCGAGCGCCTCCACCCCGAACCGCTCGGCCAGCACCCGCACGATCCCGAAGAACCCGGGATCCCCGGAGGCCAGCACGACGACGGGGTTCCGCTTCTCCACGTGCCGCTCGATGACGTCCAGCGCCGGCGCCAGCGCACCGAGGACCACCTGCTCGGCGTCCGCCGGAACCGGCGCGGCGGCCAGATGCCGCCGGCCGCCCACGACGAGCCGCGCCCCGGTCAGCACCTCGACCGGAACCGGCGCCCCCGTCCCCGTACCGACAACCGTGATCAGGCGGTTCACGTGCTCGCACCCCGTGCCCGCAGCGCCCTGCGCGCCTCCGGGTCGGCCTTGCGGTAACCGTGGAAGTGGCCGGGGTGGTAGAGGTGCGAGCGGGTGCCCTCGGCGCCGAGGGCCGGGCCGACGAGGAAGAGCGTGTGCTTCCAGAGCTTGTGCTCCTTGACTGTCTCCTCCAGCGTCTCGATCGTGCACCGCACGATCAGCTCCTCCGGCCAGGTCGCCTGGTACGCCACCACGACCGGAGTGGAGGTCGGATATCCGCCCTCCAGCAGCTCCCGCACCAACTGCCCGCTGCGGGCCGCCGACAGGAAGATCGCCATGGTCGTGCCGTGCTTGGCGAACTCCCGCACCTCCTCCCCGGGCGGCATCGGCGTCTTGCCGCCGCCGAGCCGGGTGAGCACCACGGACTGCGCGACCTCGGGGATGGTCAGCTCGCGCTGCGCGAGCGCGGCGACGGCGGAGAAGGCGGAGACACCCGGGACCACCTCGGTGTCGATGCCGATCCGGGCACACCGGTCCAGCTGCTCCTGCGTACCGCCCCACAGGGCCGGGTCGCCGGAGTGGATACGGGCCACGCGCAGGCCCTGCGCCGACGCCCGCTCGTACACGGCCACCACGTCCTCCAGGGACATCGTCGCCGAGTCGAGGATCTCCGCGCCCTCACGCGCGTGCTCGAGGACCTCCGCCTGCACCAGGCTGGCCGCCCAGATCACGACGTCGGCCTCGGCGATGGCACGCGCGGCCCGGAACGTCAGCAGATCGGCGGCGCCGGGCCCGGCACCGACGAAGGTCACCTTGCCGGTGGGGGCTTCGGCCATGGGAACAGGTCCTCTCTCTTCTCTGCACAGCATTCAAATTCGGATCATTCAAAGCATTCAAAGCATTCAGGGCATTACGAGTACTGCGGTCGCCGACGTCGGATGTGCGCGACCGGGGTCTGATCGGATACCAAGGGCAGATGGCGGTGCTTGTCGCGCTCGGCGCGTTCCTGATGACGCTGGCCGGCGGCTGGACGGCACTGCGCGTGACCGACCGCCGCCATCTCGTCCTGGGCCTGGCCGGCGGCCTGATGCTGGGCGTGGTCGGCCTGGACCTGCTGCCGGAGGCGCTGGACGCGGCGGGCACCGAGATCTTCGGCGTACCGGCCGCGCTCCTGCTCTTCGTGGCCGGGTTCCTGCTGGCCCATCTGGTGGAACGTCTGCTGGCCGTACGGCAGGCCGCGCACGGCGCCGAGGAGACCGACGGCCGCGCTCCCGAGGTGGGCCTCACGGCCGCGGCCGCGATGGTCGGCCACAGCGCCATGGACGGCGTGGCGATCGGCGCGGCCTTCCAGGTGGGCGGCGGCATGGGCACGGCGGTCGCGCTGGCCGTCGTCGCCCACGACTTCGCGGACGGCTTCAACACGTACACGATCACGAGCCTGTACGGGAACGCCCGCCGCAAAGCCCTCGCCATGCTGTTCGCGGACGCCGCCGCCCCCGTGCTGGGCGCCGCCTCCACACTCCTGTTCACCATCCCGGAGCCCCTGCTCGGCGGCTACCTCGGCCTCTTCGGCGGCGCGCTCCTCTATCTCGCGGCGGCCGAGATCCTGCCCGAGGCCCACCACGAACACCCCGCCCGCTCGACCGTGCTGTGCACGATCGCGGGCGCGGCGTTCATCTGGCTGGTGGTGGGCATCGCCGAGTGATGTCCACAGCGATGCTCTGTGGGGCGTCACAGCTTGCCGCCCCGCCCGCCCTCGCGCCGCGCGGGCGCGATGAGCGTCGAGAGATAGGGCAGGGGCTCTCCGTCCAGTTCGGCGGCGGGCCGGATGGACTCCTCCGGCAGCCCGAGCGCCGACCCCCACACGGCGTCGCCGATCCGCCCGCTCTCCCGCAACGCCTCGGCCACCTCCCGCGCCTGCCGCCCGAACTTGTAGGCGACGACGGTCCCGGGCCCGTTCAACGCGTCCTTGAGCACGGCGGCCCCGGCGGTGACCGGCACGAGCGTCAGCGGCTCGGTGCCCTCGGTGAGAACCGCTCCCGACCGCGCCGCGAGGTCCTGCATGGCGGTGATCCCGGGCACGGTCTCCACGACGACGCCCGGCACCAGCTCGCCGATGGTCTGCGCGAGATAGGTGAAGGTGGAGTACACGTTCGGGTCGCCGATGGTCGCGAACGCCACGGAGCCATGGTCCGCCAGCAACCGCACAACCCGCTCCCCGGCCGCGTCCCAGGCGGCTTCCCGCCGCGTGCGGTCACTGCGCTCGTTGAGCGCGAACACGACCCGTACGACCTTCTCCTCGGGCACGTAGTGCAGCACGGTCGCTTCGGCGCGCCCCCGCTCACCGCCATCTTTTCCATCAGACGCAGCCATGACGGGTACGACGACGACCTCGGCGGCCCGCAGAGCATTGACGCCCTTGACGGTCACCAGCTCCGGATCCCCGGGCCCTACCCCGACTCCGATCAGCCTGCTGCTCATGACGTCCGGCACCTCTCCACGAACCGACGGGCCACACCGGGCTCGGACGCCCAGTGCGTGTGCAGATAACTCGCGTGCACACCGCGCTCCACAAAACCTTCGACCCGCCGCTCCGGAGCCCGCACCCCCCAGGCGGGAGCACCCCCCGCCCCCGGCTCCACGACCGTCCGATGAAACTCGTGCCCCCGCATCCGCGTCCCCGCGACGGCAAGCACGCTGTCACTGAGGGCCACGGCGTCCCGATAGCCGAGGGTGAGCCGCTCGCCCATCCGTGCGGTGGCATCGAGCACCCCGCACATGGGCTGCCCGTCGAGCTCACGACAGAGATAGAGCAGCCCGGCACACTCGGCGGCGACCGGAGCCCCACTGAGGGCGAGTTCGCCAACGGCCTTGCGCAGCCGCTCGTTGGCGGACAGCTCGGAGGCGTACACCTCGGGAAACCCGCCACCGATGACCAATCCTTCGGTCCCGTCGGGCAGTTGCTCGTCACGCAGCGGATCGAAGACAACCACCTCCGCTCCGGCAGCGGAGAGCAGCTCGGAGTGCTCCGCATAAGAGAACGTGAACGCGGCCCCACCGGCCACGGCAACGCGCTTCAGCCCGTCCGGCGCTTGAGGACGAGGCCCTTCGGGCCGAAGCGGGGGTCTGGGGGCGGCAGCCCCCAGGGACGGGACGGGAAGGGGCGGAGGGGGCGAGGAACCCAAAACCTCAGCCGCATCCCAAGCCGCACACGACAACGCACCGGCACTCCGCGCCAGCGCACCCAACGCCTCCAGGTCACACCCGACCCGAACCTGCTCCGCCATCGCGGCAACGGCCTCGACCGCCGCCCCCCGCCGCTCGGCAACCGGCACCAACCCCAAATGCCGCGACGGCGTGGACACCTGATCCACCCGCCGCAACACCCCCAGCACCGGCACCCCCGCCGACTCCAACGCCTCCCGCAACAACGCCTCGTGCCGATCCGACCCGACCTTGTTGAGAATCACGCCCCCGACCCGAACCTCCGGATCCCACGACGCGAACCCGTGCACCAACGCCGCCACCGACCGGGACTGCGACGAGGCGTCGACGACCAGCACCACCGGCGCCCGCAGCAACTTCGCCACATGAGCGGTGGACGCGAGCTCACCCTCCCCGGCGGCCCCGTCGTACAGCCCCATCACACCCTCGACGACGGCGATGTCACACCCGCGCGCCCCATGCAGGAACAACGGCCCGACCAACTCCGGCCCGCACAGATACGCGTCGAGATTCCGCCCCACCCGCCCGGTGGCGAGCGCGTGATACCCGGGGTCGATGTAGTCCGGCCCGACCTTGTGCGGGGACACGGCAAGCCCCCGCGCGGCGAACGCGGCCATCAGCCCCGTGGCGACGGTGGTCTTGCCGCTGCCCGAGGAGGGCGCGGCGATGACCAGCCGTGGGACGGAGGAAGTCACCACTCGATGCCCCTCTGCCCCTTCTGCCCGGCGTCCATCGGGTGCTTGATCTTGGACATGTCAGTAACAAGATCGGCGAACTCGACGAGCTTCTCGGGAGCGTTGCGCCCGGTGATCACGACATGCTGGGTGCCGGGCCGGTCCCGCAGCACGGCGACGACCTCATCGACATCGATCCACCCCCAGTGCATGGGGTAGGCGAACTCGTCGAGCACGTACAGCTTGTAGGTCTCGGCCGCCAGATCCCGCTTGACCTGCTCCCAGCCCTCCCGGGCCTTCTCCTCGTTGTCCATCTGGGAGTCCCGCTGAACCCAGGACCACCCCTCGCCCATCTTGTGCCAGTCGACGGACCCGCCTTCACCGCTCGCCCCCAGCACCCGCAGCGCGTTCTCCTCGCCGACCTTCCACTTCGCCGACTTGACGAACTGGAACACCCCGATCGGCCACCCCTGGTTCCAGCCCCGCAGAGCGAGCCCGAACGCGGCCGTTGACTTGCCCTTCCCGATCCCTGTGTGCACGACGACAAGAGGCCGATTACGACGCTGACGGGTCGTCAGGCCATCCTCCGGCACGACACTCGGCTGTCCCTGCGGCATTACGCGGCCCTCCTCGAAGTCTCCTGCACGTCCCTGACCAGCCCGGCGATCGAGTCCGCCCGCAGCTCGTCGAGCGTCACCGCCGTACCGCCCAGCTCACCCGCGAGCTGCCCGGCAAGACCCAGCCGTACGGGCCCCGACTCGCAGTCCACGACCACGGAGGCGACCCCGTCGGCCGCGAACAGCCGGGCCGCGCGCCCGGCGAGGGCGACCGGCTCCGGCCCACCCGTGGCCCGCCCGTCCGTCACGACGACGACCAGCGCCCGCCGCGCGGGATCCCGCAGCCGCTCCACCCGCAGCACCTCGTGCGCCCGCAGCAGGCCCGCCGCGAGCGGCGTCCGCCCACCGGTGGGCAGCGACTCCAACCGCACCGCCGCCGCGTCCACGGACGAGGTCGGAGGCAGCGCGACCTCGGCGGCCGACCCGCGGAAGGTCACCAGCCCCACCTTGTCCCGCCGCTGATAGGCATCGAGCAGCAGCGACAGCACGGCACCCTTCACCGCACTCATCCGCTGCCGCGCGGCCATGGACCCGGACGCGTCGACCACGAAGAGCACGAGATTCCCCTCGCGCCCCTCCCGCGTCGCCTGCCGAAGATCGTCCCGCCGTACGACGAGACCGCGTCCCGACCGTCCGCGGGCCCGCTGATGCGGCGCGGCCGCCTGCACGGTCGCCGCCAGGTGCAGTTTGGTCAGCGCCCCGCGAGGCCGCCGGGCACCCGTCGTCCGCCCGTGCTCGGTCCGCGCCCGCGAACGCCGTCCCGCGGCACCCTCACCGAGACCGGGCACGCTCAGCACCTTGGTACGGAAGGGCTCCGAGGCCCGCGCCGGCTGCTGCTCACCCGAGCCCCCACCGGAGGCCTGCGGCTCGCCGCCGTCCTCCCCGGCCTCGGGTCGTGCACCGGAGTCGTCTGTCTGGGGGCCGTCCTCCGACGGCGGCTGTCCGCCACCCCCACCGGGCCCGTCCGGATCCGGATCGGGGTCCTCCTCCTCGGACCCGTCCCCGAACTCCTCCAGGGTCTCGTCGAGCTTGTCCTCGTCAAGTCCCGGAGCGTCAAAGGGATTACGGCGCCTGCGGTGCGGCAGCGCGAGCAGCGCGGCTTGCCGGACGTCCTCCGCGAGCACCTCGGTCCGCCCGGCCCACGCCGCCAGCGCGACCGCCGTCCGCGCCATCACGATGTCGGCCCGCATACCGTCCACCTCGAAGGCGGCACAGGTCGCCGCGATCTGCCGCAGCGCCCCGTCGCCCAGCAGCACCGACGGCAGCAGATTGCGCGCCGCCACGATCCGCGCCCGTACGGCGCTCTCCTCGTCCGCCCACCGGGCAGCGAAGCCGGCGGGATCGTCGTCGTACGCGAGCCGCCGCCGTACGACCTCCACCCGCTGGTCGGGCTCCCGCGAGGCCGCGACCTCGACGGTCAGCCCGAACCGGTCGAGCAACTGCGGCCGCAGCTCGCCCTCTTCGGGGTTCATGGTCCCGACGAGCAGGAACTTCGACGCGTGCCGCACGGAGACACCCTCGCGTTCGACGTACGACGCGCCCATCGCCGCCGCGTCGAGGAGCAGGTCGACGAGGTGGTCGTGGAGGAGGTTGACCTCGTCGACGTAGAGGATCCCGCGGTGCGCGTCCGCGAGCAGCCCGGGCTCGAAGGCCTTCACGCCCTCCGAGAGCGCCCGCTCGATGTCCAGCGCGCCCACCAGCCGGTCCTCGGAGGCGCCGACCGGCAACTCGACCATGCGCGCGGGCCGTCCGACCCCCGCCCCCGGCTCGTGCGGGCCGTCCGGACACTGTGCGTCCGGCTTGACGGGGTCGCACGAGAAACGGCAGCCGGGGACGACGGACACCTCCGGCAGCAGCGCCGAAAGTGCCCGCACCGCCGTCGACTTGGCCGTGCCCTTCTCGCCGCGCACCAGCACACCGCCGACCGCCGGGGACACGGCGTTGAGCAGCAGCGCGAGGCGCAGGTCGTCCTGGCCGACGAGGGCCGTGAACGGGAACGGGGTACTCACTTGTCGTCGCCCTCCAAGTCGCCTTCCAGCTCCAGGTAGGTGGCCCGCAGCCGCTCGATCGTCTCGGCGTCCGGCTCGGCCCACAGCCCGCGGTCGGCGGCCTCCAGGAGACGTTCCGTGATGCCGCGCAGCGCCCAGGGGTTGGACTTCTTCATGAAGTCCTGGTTCTCCTGGTCGAAGACGTACTCCGCGCTGAGCTTCTCGTACATCCAGTCGTCCACGACCCCGGCCGTGGCGTCGTACCCGAACAGGTAGTCCACGGTCGCCGCCATCTCGAAGGCGCCCTTGTAGCCGTGCCGCCGCATGGCCGCCATCCAGCGCGGGTTGACCACCCGGGCACGGAACACGCGGTGCGTCTCCTCGCCCAGCGTGCGGGTCTTCACCTGGTCCGGTGTGGCCGAGTCACCGACGTACGCCTCGGGGGAGGCGCCCGTCAGATGGCGGACCATGGCGACCATGCCGCCGTGGTACTGGAAGTAGTCGTCGGCGTCGACGAGGTCGTGCTCGCGGGTGTCGACGTTCTTCGCGGCCACCGCGATCCGCTTGAACGCCGTCTCCATGTCCCCGCGCGCCGCCCGTCCACCGAGCCCGCGCCCGTAGGCGTAGCCGCCCCACACCGCGTACACCTCGGCGAGGTCGGCGTCCGAGCGCCAGTTGCGCGCGTCGATGAGCGGCAGCAAGCCCGCCCCGTACGCGCCCGGCTTGGAGCCGAAGATGCGGGCCGTGGCGCGCCGCCGGTCGCCGTGCTCGGCGGTGTCCTCGTCGGCGTGCGCCTTCACGAAGTTCCCCTCGGCCGGCTCGTCCAGCTCGGCCACCGCGCGCACGGCGTCGTCGATCAGCCCGACGACGTGCGGGAACGCGTCCCGGAAGAACCCGGAGATCCGGACCGTGACGTCGATGCGAGGCCGCCCCAGCTCGCTCAGCGGCACCACTTCGAACCCGGTCACCCGGCGCGAGGCGTCGTCCCACACCGGCCGGCATCCCAGCAGCGCCAGGATCTCGGCGATGTCGTCGCCCTGGGTGCGCATCGCGGACGTGCCCCACACCGTCAGGCCGACGGACTTGGGGTACGCGCCGGTGTCCTGGAGGTACCGCTGCACGAGCGAGTCGGCGAGGGACTGCCCGACCTCCCAACTCAGCCTGGACGGAATGGCCTTGGGGTCGACGGAGTAGAAGTTGCGGCCGGTCGGGAGGACGTTGACCAAGCCGCGCGTCGGCGAACCGGACGGGCCCGCCGGGACGTAACCGCCGTCCAGCGCCTTGAGGATGTGCCCGATCTCGTCGGTGGTCTTCTCCAGGCGAGGGACGACCTCGTTGCAGGCGAACTCCAGCACGGCGACGGCGTCGGGCAGTTCGGTGCCGATGACCTCCCGTACGAGAGGTGCGCACTCGGCCACGGCCCACCCGCGTGCCTCCATGCCCTCGGCGAACCGCCGGCACAGCTGCTCCAGCAGGTCGATGGCGTCGGCGGCCGAGCGGGACGGGCCCTCGACGAGATCCGTCAGCTCCACCGGGACCTTGACCGGCGCCCCGGGCTCGGCCAGCAACTCCTTCTCGGTGAGCCCGAAATGAGTCGCGAGGCAGGCCCGCAGCCCCGGCAGCGCGTTCGCCTGCCCGCCCCACACCTGCGAGGCACGCAGCACGGCGAGCACCAGGTTCACCCGCGGCTCGCCGACCGGACCGCCGCCGAGGATGTGCAGCCCGTCCCGGATCTGCACGTCCTTGATCTCGCACAGATAGCCGTCGATGTGCATGACGAACTCGTCGAACGCGTCGTCGTCCGGCTGGTCGTCGACGTGCAGGTCGTGATGCAGCTCGGCCGCCTTCACCAGCGTCCAGATCTGCGCGCGCACGGCCGGCGCCTTCGTCGGGTCCAGGTCGGAGACGAGCGCGTACTCGTCGAGCAGCTGCTCCAGCTTGGCCAGGTCGCCGTACGTGTCCGCGCGCGCCATGGGCGGCACCAGGTGGTCGACGACGGTGGCGTGACCGCGGCGCTTGGCCTGGGTGCCCTCGCCGGGGTCGTTGACGATGAACGGGTAGATGAGCGGCAGCTCCCCGAGGACGGCGTCCGGAGCGCACCCCCCGCTGAGCCCGAGCCCCTTGCCCGGCAGCCACTCCATCGTGCCGTGCTTGCCCATGTGCACGACGGCGTCGGCGCCGAAGCTGTTCTCCAGCCACCGGTAGGCCGCCATGTAGTGGTGCGAGGGCGGCATGTCCGGGTCGTGGTAGATCGCGATCGGGTTCTCGCCGAAGCCGCGCGGCGGCTGGATCATCACGACGACGTTCCCGAACTGGAGGGAGGCGAGCACGATGTCGTCCCCGTCGACGTACAGACTGCCCGGCGGCTCGCCCCACGCCTCCAGCATCCCGTCCCGCAGCTTGGGGTCGAGCGTGTCGAACCACGCCCGGTAGTCGGCCAGCGGCACCCGCGCGGGCGCGGCGGCGAGTTGCTCCTCGGTGAGCCATTCGACGTCGTGTCCACCGGCGTTGATCAGCCGGTGGATCAACTCGTCGCCGTTGTCGGGGTGTCCCTCCACGACGTACCCGGCGTCGCGGAGCGCGTCCAGGACGCGGATCGCCGAGGCGGGCGTGTCCAGCCCCACGGCGTTGCCGACCCGCGAGTGCTTGGTCGGATAGGCGGTGAAGACGAGCGCGAGCTTCTTGTCCCGGTTCGGCTTGTGCTTCAACACCGCGTGCCGTACGGCGATCCCGGCGACCCGAGCGGCCCGCTCGGGGTCGGCGACGTACACGGGAACGTCGTCCGGGCCCTGCTCCTTGAAGGAGAAGGGAACGGTGATCAGGCGCCCGTCGAACTCCGGGATCGCGACCTGCATCGCCGCGTCCATGGGGGAGAGGGCGGCGTCGGACGCCTCCCAGGCGCTCTTCGAGGAGGTCAGGCAAAGACCCTGCAGCACAGGGATGTCCAGGTCGGCGAGCGCCCCGATGTCCCAGGCCTCCTCGTCGCCGCCGGCCGACGCCTGCGAGGCGTGCGTGCCGCCGGCGGCGAGGACGGTGGCGACGAGGGCATCGGCCTTCCCGAGGAGCTCGTACAGCCCGGAGTCGGCACCGCGCAGCGAACCGCAGTAGACGGGGAGGGCGTTGGCGCCCTTCGCCTCGATCGCGTCGCACAGGGTGTCCACGAAGGCGGTGTTGCCGCTGAGCTGGTGCGCGCGGTAGAAGAGCACGCCGATGCTGGGGCGGCCCTCGATGAACGCGCGCTCCCCATGGACGCCGTACTCCGGCATCTTCTGCGGCTCGACGAACCCCTCACCCGTCAGCAGCACGGTGTCCGAGAGGAACCGCGCGAGCTCGGTGAGGTTGGCGGGCCCGCCCTCGACGAGATACCGCAGCGCCTCGGCCACCACGCCGGCGGGCACCGACGACTCGGCCATGAGCTCCGCGTCGGGCACGGTCTCTCCGCCGAGCAGGACGGTGGGGATCCCCGAGGCCTTGAGAGCCGCGAGCCCGTCCTCCCAGGCCCGCTTGCCGCCGAGCAGCCGTACGACGGCGATGTCCGAGCCCTGGAGGAGCCCCGGCAGTTCCTCCGCGACATCCACCCGGGTCGGATTGCCGATCCGGTACGAGGCATCGGAAGCGGCCCGGGCCGCCAGCAGATCCGTGTCGGCGGTCGACAACAACAACACTGTGCTCATGCGGGCGCTCCCGGTGGAATGAAAGGCAGTCCTTGCGGCGCGCCGGACTCGATGAGCCGCCACAGCGCGTCCGTGTCCGCGTGCTGTTCGATCAGGTCGCCGAGCCGGTCGAGCTGCTCCTCGCGCAGCGCGGCGAACGAGGTGTCGGCGGCCGGCACGAAACGGCGGCCCGCGGCGGCCGCCACCTCACGCAGGAACGCCCGCCGGAACCCGTCCGACTCCAGCGAGCCGTGCCAGTGGGTGCCCCAGGTGCCGCCGACACGACAACCGTCGAGGAACGGGTCACCGCCCTCGATCTCGGCGACCCCGTGATGGATCTCGTACCCCTCGACCTGCTCGCCGAGGGCCTCGCCGACGGGCCGGGTAAGGGTCTTCTCGCGGGCGAACCGCACCCGGACGGGAAGGAGCCCGAGCCCCTCGACATGCCCGCGCCGGCTCTCGACCTCGTCCTCGATGTGCTCGCCGAGGACCTGGAAGCCACCGCAGATGCCGAGGATCGGCCGTCCTTGAGCGGCCCTCCTCGTGATCGCCTCGGCCAGTCCCCGCTCCCGCAGCCACTCCAGGGCCCGGACGGTCCCCCGGGTCCCGGGAAGGACGACGAGGTCGGCGTCGGCCAACTCCTCCGGCCGGTCCACGAACCGCACGACGACACCCGGCTCGGCGGCCAGCGCGTCCACGTCGGTGAAGTTGGACATCAGCGGGACCGCACAGACGGCGACCCGCAGCACGTCCTCGCCGACCGGCGGGGCCACGACCGACTCCCTGACCGTCCCCCGCAGCGAGACCCGCAGCCCGTCCTCTTCATCGATACCGAGCCCGTGCCGGAACGGCAGGACACCGTACGTGCGCCGCCCGGTGAGCTCGTGGAGCATGTCGAGCCCGGGCTCCAGCAGGGACACGTCCCCCCGGAACTTGTTGACGAGGAACCCGGCGACGAGCGCCTGATCCTCGGGCGACAGCAGCGCGACGGTCCCGAAGAAGGAGGCGAAGACACCCCCACGATCGATGTCACCGACGACGAGCACGGGCAGCCCGGCATTCCGGGCGATCCCCATGTTGACGATGTCGGTCCGCCGAAGGTTGATCTCGGCGGGGCTGCCGGCCCCCTCACAGATCACCGCGTCATACGTGCCCCGCAACTCGGCGAGACAGTCGAGAACGGTCCCCAGAAGCTGCTGCTGCCGCCCCCCGTGATAGCCCCGCGCACTGAGCTCCCCGACCGGCTTCCCGAGCAGCACGACCTGGCTGCTCCGCTCACCGCCCGGCTTCAGCAGCACGGGATTCATGAGCGCGGTCGGCTCGACCCGGCAGGCCTGGGCCTGCATGGCCTGAGCCCGCCCGATCTCGGCGCCCTCGCGCGTCACGAACGAATTGAGGGACATGTTCTGCGCCTTGAAGGGCGCCACCTTGACCCCTTGCCGCACCAGCCACCGGCAGATCCCGGCGGTGACGACACTCTTGCCGGCGTCGGAGGTGGTACCGGCGACCAGGAGACCCCCACCGGTCATGACGTACGCCCCTTCGCTACGAGCCGTGCCGCGACACTGACACCGAGCGCGAGCCAACCGACGCGCTGCGAGAGTCGTACGGCCCGTTCGACGTCGGGTGTGGCGACCGCGCGCCCCTGTGTGTTGAGCACGGGCCGATGCTCCACCCGCCCCGCATAGGACAAGGTCCCGCCGAGCCGCACCCCGAGCGCCCCCGCGAACGACGCCTCCACGGGCCCGGCGTTGGGACTCGGATGCTTTGCGGCATCGGCCCGCCAGGCGCGCAGGGCCCCCCGCGGATCCGGCCCGGCCACCGCGGCCAGTACGGCGGTCAGCCGCGCCCCCGGCCATCCCGCGAGATCGTCGAGCCGGGCGGAAGCCCACCCGTACCGCCGATACCTGGGCGACTTGTGCCCCACCATGGCGTCGAGGGTGTTGACGGCCCGGAACCCGAGCAGCCCGGGCACCCCGGCCACGGCCCCCCACACCAGCGCCCCCACCACCGCGTCGGACGTGTTCTCGGCAACGGACTCCACCACGGCCCGGGCGATCCCGTCTGCGTCGAGAGCCTGCGGATCCCGCCCGCACAGATGCGGCAGCCGAGCCCGCGCGGCGTCGACGTCCCCGGCCTCCAGCGCCCGCCCGATGACCCGAGCCTCCCGCGCGAGCGAAGTCCCCCCGACGACCGCCCAGGTGGCGGCCCCGGTCAGCGCGACGGAAGCGGCAGGTGACGTACGTACGGCCCGCACAGCAACACGCCCCAGGGCAACAGCACCCCCGGCACACACGACGGCATGCAGCGCGCCCCACCCCCGGTGGTCCCGCCACAACACCCGTTCCACGGCACCCGCGGCCCGCCCGAACACGGCGACCGGATGCCCACGGCGCGGATCGCCGAGCAGGAGGTCGCCGAGAAGGCCGGCGGCGGCGCCGTACGCGAAAACGCGATCGGCACGCATGGACTCAGCCGACCGCTGTCACAGACAGGACGCTGGTGTTGAACCTCAAACGGCAGCCGCGCATGGCGATATGTCCTCACTCAGGGTGTCCACGCCCTGGTTCGACGAGATCGGCGGTGAGAGTTCCTGGCTCCCGGGGCTTCCTACCCCGGTGACAGTGGCGGGACCGCGCCGGACTCACACCGGCTTCCTCTCCTACCGCCGTACATGGCTTGGGCAGTCCACCACGGGGTTGGAAGGGCCGTCAACTTGCTGTTGACCTGCGGGAGCGGAGTGTGCAGAAGCCCACATCGCTAGCACGGCCGCTCGCCCGACGGCACCCGCTTGGCGGGAATTCCCCTCGGGCGGGCGGCATTCGACGAACCCGCTTGTGAACGCGGATCGTGAGCGCCTGCAATATCACGTACGCCTCATAGGGGGCGCAATGGACGCGGGAGGGGCACACGGTGGCGTACGTGGGCGAGATGCTGCTGGACGACGGTCAGATCGTGCTGCTGGAGGTGGCCGGGAGCGGCCCGGCAGGTGTCCAGCGCGTCTCCCGGGGCGGCGGTGCGGTCGCCGGTGCCGCCGAGACCCTCCAACAGGCCCTGGCCCGGGTGCGTCCGGCGCTCGGCGCGGTCGTGGAGGGTGCCCGAAGTCTGCCGAGACCTCCTGGCTCCGTCACCGTCGAGTTCGGGATCACCCTCAGCGCCGAGGCGGGAGTCGTGGTCGCGCGGGGATCGACCGAGGCGCACTTCACCGTGAGCATGGAGTGGACGAATCAGAACGAGTCCGTCATCCCGGGGCAGCGTGATGGTGACCACCCCTCCTGACGACGAACTCCCGCGGGGCATCGCACGCTTCTGGAGCGCGGACGGCCGGGTCGCCGGCTGTGGTTTCCTGATCGCGGAACGGACCCTGTGCACCTGTGCCCATGTCGTGGCGAGCGCACTGGGCACGGACGAGACGGCCACGACGCCTCCCACCGCCCCGCTGACTCTCGACTTCCCCCTCCTGACACCTCCCTCCGCCCGGCTGCGGGCGACAGTCGCGCACTGGCGGCCGGTCACCGGTGACGGCGGCGGCGACATCGCGCTGCTCAGCCTGGAGGAGACCGTCCCCAGCACCTCTCCGGTGCGCTTCGCCGGCGGCACGGCCGTATGGGACCACCCCTTCCGCGTACTGGGCTTCCCGCTGCTGACCGACGACCACGGAGTGTGGGTGGAGGGCCGGCTCCGGGCCCCCGTCGGCAAGGGCTGGACTTCCATGGAGACCCGCCCGGCCCCGGACGGACCGGCCGTCGGGCGCGGATTCAGCGGGTCGCCGGTGTGGGACACCGAGCAGGGCGGGGTCGTCGGCATGACGGTGGCCGCGGACGTCGGCACGGGGGCGACCACGGCGTACCTCATCCCGGCGGCGCTGCTCCTCGGCCTGGACCCGGCCATGCGACCGTCTCCCTTCCGGGGCCTGGAACCCTTCCGGGAACAGGACGCCGCGGTCTTCTACGCCCGCCGGGCCGACAGCGAACGCATCACCGCTGCCCTCCGCGACCACCTCTTCGTGCCGGTGGCCGGGGCGTCGGGCGTGGGCAAGTCCTCGCTGGTGCGCGCCGGTGTGCTTCCCCTGCTCCGCTCCGTGGGCTACACCGTCACGGACTTCGTCGGTCAGCCGGACACCGACCCCGTACGCACCCTGGTGGCGGCCATCGCCGACCAGTTCCCGCAGGTGAGGGACCTGGCACGACAGCTCGGCGGCGATCCCGCTGCCGCCACCCTGCTCGGCGCCCGCATCCTCGAACCGGCGGGCAGGGCAGGCCACGTCATCCTCCTCGACCAGTTCGAGGAGACAGTGGGCGCCCGCCCCGCCGATGCCCGGGCCCTGCTGGACGTCCTGCTCCCCATGGCCCGCGCCGTCCACCCGGAAGGCCGCCGCCTCCGCGTCCTCGCGACCCTGCGCTCCGCATCCCTGGAGGAACTCGTCACCGGCGGCCACGCCGAGGCGCTCAGCGGGACGGTCCAGATGATCGCACCGATGACCCCGGCTCAGCTGGACGAGGTGGTCCGCCGTCCCATCGACGCCATCCCCGGCGTGGTGTTCGAACCCGGCCTGCCCGAACTCCTGGTCGCCGACGCGGGCGGCGAGGCCGGTGCGCTGCCGCTGCTGGAGTTCGCGCTGGCCGAACTCTGGGACGGCCAGAAGCACGGGCGGCTCACCCATGCCGTGTACCGGGAGATCGGCGGGGTAGAGGGGGCGCTGTCCCGGTATGCCGACCAACAGCTGGCGCATGTGTGCAAGACACCGGGCGGCCCGGACCAGTCGACAGCCCGCCGCCTCTTCGAACGCCTGGCCCGCCCCACCAAGGGCAAGGAATACGCCCGCGTGGCCCGCGCCTTCGACCAGCTTCCGCCCGAACTCCGCACCGCCGCACAGTCCTTGGCAGCCACCCGTCTCCTCGTCATCGCCCGCGACAGCTCCGGTAGGGAGACGGTGGCGCTGGCACACGAGGCGTTGGTCCGGCAGTGGCCCACATTGCGTGGCTGGCTCGACGAGTCCAGGGCGTTCCTGGTGTGGCACGAGAAAGTGCGGGGGCGGTTGCGGGAGTGGGAGGAGGGGGAACGGCATCCTGACCTGTTGCTGCGGGGGCAGGAACTGTCCGAGGCCAAACCGATGGCGGCTCTGCGTTCCGGTGAACTGTCCGCCGAGGAGTTCGAGTTCTTCCGGCTCAGCCGCCTGTACCGAAGGCGTTCCGTGCGGCGTGGACGGACCGTGGTGGCGCTGGTGGCCTGCCTTGCGGTGCTGACGGGGGCACTGGGTTATGCGCTGTGGGGTCTGATGCGCGATCAGGGACAGGACGAGCGGGAGAAAGCCGCCAAGGCGCTCCTCGCCCACGCCGAGGAGCATGCCGAGGACCACTCGGTCGACGCGGCCGTGCTCGCCGTAGCAGCCCGCCGCACCAGCGATCTGTGAGAGCCGTGCAGGTGTGGGACATCAAGAGCGGCAAGCCGAACGAGAAACCGCTGGTGTGGAAATGGGGTCAGAAGGAACGCGACGCGGAGACCACCGACACTCTGGACTTCTCCGGTGACGGGCGTCGGCTCGTCCACCGGGTCGATCACAGCAGATCCAACGAGTCACTGTGCGAGGGGGCCGCGGTCCGGCCGTGGGTGCGCGTGATCGAGGTGGCTGCAAACGCCACGAAAGGTCAGGGGACCGCGCCGCCCGACGATGTGATGGCCACTGACGAGTGCATGGGCGAGATCGCCCTGCGTTCGAGGGAGTCCGACCGCCTCACCGTGGTGACCGAGAGAACCGGCCCGTAGGCGGCTGACGGTCGGACGAGTACGACCTACGCCGTCCGCTCGGTGGAGCTGTCGGCGGGACGGATCGCAACGCAACTGCGGGACCTGGACGGCGTGACACTCGGTGCCGGTAAGCGGGCGCTGGGAACACGGGGCGCGAAGGACGAGCTGTGGCAGGCGCGGCTGCCCGCTCCGTACGGCCTCAGGGCCAAGGTTCGTCAGGTCGCCGCTCTCGATACGGAGGCCAGCGGCCGGTATCTGCAGATGGACAACGACGACCACGGGGACGTTGGGGAGCCCGAAGCCGTGCGGATGGTCATGAAGGATCTCGTCTCCGGCCTTTGCTACTCCGCCGTTTTCCCCCTCGGCATCGCCACATGGGAGAGAACACAGTGGTGACTTGGCGGGGGGACGAACTCCTCGCCTACGCGGTACAGGACCGCGACGTGCTGGCGTTCCGCCTGCGGCCGGCAGCCCGCCCACCGGAACGAGGATCCGTGCAGGTTTCCGCGATGGACCGGGTGGACGGCCGGACGACGCTCGTGGCACTCACCGATGTGGAGTCGTCGGCGCGCCCCGGTGTTCCCTCCACTCACGTCGAAGAGTGGTGGACGGGCGTGCGCCGCGCACCCACCGCGTCGACGAGGACAGGGACTTCGACGACATCGCCCTCAGCGAGGACGAGCGGAGCTACGTCGCATGGGGCGAGTCCGGCTGGGAGCTGCGGAGCACCGTCGAATTCGAGCACCTGAACGGAGCTTCTGCTCCCATCGAGAGCAACATGTCGAGTCCGGACAGAGCCGTGAGCATCGAGTCCGTGCGCCGCTTCGGGAAGAGGGGTTTCCTGTTGCTCGACGGCAAGGGACTCGCACGCCTGGACGGGGCGACGGGTGAAGCCGACCTTCTCGAAGAAGTGGACTGTGCGTGGACCCCGGAAACGAATGACCACGCCTGTGTCACGGCTCTGGGACGCCCCGACGAGCCCGGGCAGTTCCTGATCCTACGGGCCGACGGACACGCTGAATTGTGGGAGCTGAAGCCGGACGGCGCCCTGGAGCGGATCGATGAGACCGACTTCCACTCGCTGATCGATGATGTGTACGAGGGCGGAGAGGTCGCCTTCCGCTCCGACGGGCGCTCCGTCGCGGTGGCCACCAGGGCCGGTGTCTTCGTGTGGCGGCCGGGTGAGAAGGAGCCCGTTCTCCTTGCCGGTAACGCAGGCGGGGTGGGTCCGTACGACGGGAAGGGCCGTTTCATTCTGTTCATGGAAGACGGCGGGGACCAGCTCTGGGACGAGGACGGCGCCGACGAGCCCGTCACCCTGTATGCCGCCGACTACGTTGAGAAGTGGACGGTAGACGGCCGACAGCTCCACGGAGATACCGCCCTGGGCCCGGTCACCTACGACGTGGGCCTTCTCACCGACGCCTCCCCCGACGAGTGCCGCCTGCTGCGCGCACGCCTCCCCGAGGTGTGGGACTCCCTTGCTCCGACGTTCACCGTGCCGTCGGCCGCAGACACGGCCGCGCCCTGCCCCGACCAGGACTGAACCGGCCGAGGGCAGGGCGGGTGAACAACGCGGATGGGCGTCAGGCCACGATCAGATAGATCCCGTACCCCACCGCAGCCGCACACGCCGCGAAGCACGCATACGCCCCCGTCACCGCAAGCCCCGCCGCCCCGCCCCGCGCAGCCGCCCGCTCCTGGCGCGACAGCCCCATGATGCCGAGGGTGAACAGGCCCACGAGGGCCACGGTGATGACGAGACTGACGCCGAAGACGGAACCGAGGGCCGCCCAGTCGATCTTCATGCTGTTTCTTCCTTAGAACCGGTTCGTGCCTGGGTGGCTGGGATCAGACGGCGGTCGTGGCCGGTGGGACCGAGGCGTCGGCAGTGGTGGCCGGGGCCGGGATCGTGGCCGTGAGGTCCTCGGTCACCGTGCCCGCCGGCGGCGGCGTCACGGCGGCGATCGCCGTGGTGACCACACCGGCCGGCTCCCCGGTCTCGTGGGGCTCGTTGACGTTCGTGTGGTCGACGACCTCGCGGCGCGAGAGCTTCCAGATCGCGGCGCTCGAGCCGATCAGGAAGACGGCGACGACGGCCGTGCCCCAGGTGCCGAAGCCGGTCACGTACTCCGCGAGCGCGCCCACCAGGGCGGCGGCGGGGAGCGTGAGCCCCCAGGCGACGAACATCCGGGTCGCCGTCGACCAGCGGACGACTCCGCCCTTGCGGCCGAGGCCCGCGCCCATCACCGCGCCGGAGACGGAGTGCGTGGTGGAGAGGGAGAAACCGAGGTGGGAGGAGGCCAGGATGACCGTGGCCGCGCTGGTCTGGGCGGCGAAGCCCTGCTGCGGCTGGAGGTCGGTCAGGCCCTTGCCCATGGTGCGGATGATGCGCCAGCCGCCGAGGTAGGTGCCGAGCGCGATGGCGAGGCCCGCGGAGAGGATGACCCAGGTGGGCGGGTCGGAGTCGGGGGCGACGGCGCCGCCGGCGACCAGGGCGAGGGTGATGATGCCCATGGTCTTCTGCGCGTCGTTGGTGCCGTGGGCCAGGGAGACCAGGCCGGCGGAGGCGATCTGGCCGGTGCGGTAGCCCTTCGCGGCGGCCTTGCCGTCGGCCTTCTTGCCGAGGGAGTAGGACAATCGCGTGGCGAACATCGCCGCCAGGCCCGCCACGAGCGGAGCCGCGATCGCCGGGATCAGGACCTTGGTGACCAGGGCGTCACCGTGCACCGCGCCGACGCCCGCCGAGGCGACGGTGGCGCCGATGAGGCCGCCCATGAGGGCGTGCGAGGAGCTGGAGGGGAGCCCGACCAGCCAGGTCAGCAGGTTCCAGAGGATCGCGCCGACCAGGGCCGCGAAGATGACCTCGGGACGGATGCCGGTCTCGTCGACGAGACCTTTGGAGATCGTGTTGGCGACCTCCACGGAGAGGAAGGCGCCTACAAGGTTCAGTACGGCGGACATGGCCACCGCGACCTTGGGCTTGAGCGCACCGGTCGAGATGGTGGTGGCCATCGCGTTGGCGGTGTCGTGGAAACCGTTCGTGAAATCGAACGCGAGTGCGGTTACCACCACAATCGCGAGGATCAGCGAGAAGTTTTCCATTTACCCAGGCAATCGTTCGAGGTCATTGGCCGGACGAACGTAGGCAACCTGAATGAACGGAAGATGAACTGGGGCAGGCCGCACGGTGTCTGAAGTTGACGGTTCTCGCACCGCCTCACCCCGTCCGCTCCGTGCGGCCCAGGCGCCGCACGGTCAGCTGCCTCTGGCGAACTTCCTCAGCTGGGTCAGGGACCCGTTGAAGAGATTCTGATCACCCGGCAGGGCGCCGCTGTTGTCGTACTGCCAGATCGTCCAGAACGACCAGCCGGCCGGCAGCGCTCCCGCGTTCGCCGAGTCGTAGCGAGCGGCCCACAGCGCGTGGTTGGAGCCGAAGGCGCGGCTGCTGCCGGTGCACGTGTTCCACCAGTGGGCGGTCGTGTAGATCACCGGACGGCGGCCGGTGAGCCGCTTCACCTCGCCGCTGAACGACTTGATCCAGCTGACCATCTGCGTCTTGGTCAGGCCGTAGCACTTGTGCTTCTTGTCGTACGGGTTGTACTCGATGTCGAGTGCGGGCGGCAGCGTCCAGCCGTCCGCGGTCCAGCTGCCGCCGTTGCGCACGAAGTGTGCCGCCTGTGCCTTGCCGGACGACTTGTTCGGCAAGGCGAAGTGGTACGCCCCGCGGATGATGCCCGCGTTGCGTGCGCCGTTGTACTGCTGGCTGAAGTACGGGTTGCGGTAGGTGGTGGACTCGGTCGCCTTGACGTAGGCGAACGTGGCGCCCTTCGTCCTGGCCTTCTGCCAGTCGACGTTCTTCTGATGGGACGAGACGTCGTGCCCCTTCGGCAGGCTGGCTGCCGAGGCGGGCGTTTCGGCGAGGGCGATTCCCCCGACGGTGAGTGCCGCCACGGACACCGCTAAGGCGCGGGCGCGGCGGCGAGACGGATTGCGATCACGGGCCATATGTCCCCCCGGAATGGCGACGTGCACGACAAATCCCCCAGAGAGTACTGGAAGATCATCGGATGCTCGCCGATCTCCGGCCAAGTGATCGAAGAAGCCTGTGTATGCCCATATGCGCCCTTTCGGAGGCGCGAGTTCCGGCCTAAAGTGCCCCCGCCCGGCAGCAGGTCGACGCCATGCCTGACAGGATCGCCGCATGGCTGAGGAGCAGCGTGATCCGGGAGGCGTGCGTGGCGTTCGGGAGGGCGCACAGGATGTGCGGGAGCCGCGGGGGAGGAGTGTGCGCCCCGAGGAGGCGCACGCCTGGGAGGCGCTCGTCGCGACGGCCCGCCGGACGGTGTCCGACGGACTGGTCGTCGGCACCTCCGGCAACGTCTCGGTCCGCGTCGAGGACACCGTCCTGGTCACACCGTCGGGCGTGCCCTACGACCGGCTCGCGCCGGACGACGTCACCGGCGTCGACCTCGACGGCCGGCAGGTTCTGGGCACCCTCGTCCCCACCAGCGAACTGCCCATGCACCTCGCGGTCTACCGCGCCACGGACGCCGGCGCCGTCGTGCACACCCACGCCGTGCACGCCACGGCCGTCTCGACGCTCGTCCCCGAGCTCCCGGCGATCCACTACATGGCAGCCGCGCTCGGCGGAGCCGTCCGGGTTGCCCCGTATGCCACATACGGCACCGACGAGTTGGCCGAGAACATGCTCCACGCCCTCGCCGACCGCTCCGCCTGCCTCCTCCAGAACCACGGCACCCTCACCTACGGCACCACCCTGGACCAGGCCTACGACCGCACGGCCCAGCTGGAATGGATGTGTCGCCTGTGGCTGACGGCATCCTCGGTGCCGGGGCTGTCGCCGGCCCTGCTGTCCGAGGCCCAGATGGCGGAGGCGGGGGAGCGGCTGCGGGGGTACGGCCAGCGCGGCTGAGCCGCCGCACGCCGCACGCCGCACGCCGCACGCCGCACGCCGCACGCCGCACGTCGCACGCCGCATGCCGCATGCCGCATGCCGCATGCCGCACGTCGCACGTCGCACGTCGCACGTCGTACGCCCCGTCACCTGGCCCGCCGCGCCGCACGCCCGGTCGCGCGCCCCGCCCCGCCCCGCCGAGCCGCATGCCACCCACCTCCCCGGCCCGCCCCACCGGGAAGGGCCACCCCGAGCCGCCCTCCCACTGGTCGTCGGCGAGGTACGCCACGACACTGGACGGGTGCGCACTGTCACCGCAACGGCCGCCGCCGTCACCGCAGCCCTGGCTGCCGGCGCCGCCGGAATCGCCGCCGGCCGGCTCGCCAGCGATGCCGCGCTCAAGGCGCCCCCGGGCCGCCCGCTGCCGACCGAACCCCGGCTCACCGTGCACGCGACAGCGGCCGGCCGTATCGCCCTCACCCGCGACCTGGCCGCCCTGCGCCCCGGCACGTACGGCCTCGGCGGCGACGGCTCGCACGCGGTCGTCGGCCCCGTCCTCGGCATGGAGTCCCACTCCGTCGACACCGTCGTACGCCGCCTGGAACGCGTCTCGCACGGCACCCTGAAGCCCGGCGACAAGGTCTGGCTCACGCCGAACGTGTACGCCGGCGACCCCGGTTCGGCACTGGACCTGGACCATGCCGACGTCGACGTCCCCGGCGAACTCGGCAGCCTGCCCGCCTGGTTCGTGCCCGGCACACGCGGCACCTGGGTGATCGCGGTGCACGGCCTCGGCACGACCCGCGAACACTCCATGAACACGATGGCGTTCCTGTACCGTCACCGCTTCCCGGTGCTCGCCCTCGCCTACCGCGGTGACCTCGGCGCCCCCCGCTCGCCGGACGGTCTCAACCACCTCGGCGAGACCGAGTGGCGTGACCTGGACGCGGCCATCCGCTATGCCGTGAGCCACGGCGCCCGGCGGATCGTCCTGCACGGCTGGTCCACCGGCGCCGCGATGGCGCTGCGCGCCGCCGCGCACTCGGGGCTGCGCGAGCGGATCTCGGGGCTCGTCCTGGACTCCCCGGTGCTCAGCTGGGAGGCGACCCTGCGCGCGCTCGCCTCGGCCCGCCGCACACCCGGCGCCCTCCTCCCGCTCGCGGTACGCGCCGCGCAGGGCCGCGCCGGCCTGTACGACGACCGCCTCGACGCCGCCGCGGCGCCCGAGCGGCGCGACCTGCCGCCGACCCTGATCTTCCACGGCCCGGACGACACGGTGGCCCCCTGGGACCACTCCCGCCGCCTCGCCGCGACCCACTCCGGCAGGGTCGCCCTCCACACGGTCCGCCATGCGCCCCACGCAGCCATGTGGAACGCCGACCCCGCGGCCTACGAAGAGACCATGCGTCGCTTCCTGACGCCCTTGATGTGACACGACGCCCCTCTGCCGCCCCTCTTCGACGGGACACGACGCCTCCGTCCATCCGTCCGCACCATCCCCGTCCCCGCCCGGTCGCACTGGTTCCGTTTAACGCCGTACCAGTGGCCTGATCTCGGCCTCCGGCCGCCCGCGAGGGCCCGGCGTCGGCCCTCCCCGTCGCCCGCCGTGCCATTCCGTTTGGGTTTTCGGACCGTCAACCGGAAGACTGCACCCGTGACGTCCCGTATCCCGCGCGACTCCAGGCTTCGACTCGTCCGCCCGCGACCCCTGGCCGCCGCCCCCACAGCTGTGAACCAGCGGCGCCTGCGCCGCCCCGCACCCCGCCCGCCGGAAGGCACACCGGCCCCCGCGGAGCTGGCCAGAATGGCGCGCTCCGGCCTGGCCCCCGCGGCCCGCGTCGCCCACTGGGCGGACGTCGCGCTGCGCCCCGGCCGGGACGGCGCGAACCCTGACAACAAGGGCACCCTGGCCGACGAGACCGCCGAACGGGCCGCCCTGGACCTGGGCCTGACCGTGACTCAGGTCCGCGCCGACTGGGACACCGCCCGGCTCGCCGGTCTCGTCGAGGTGCACGGCGGCACCGCCCGCCCCGGCTGGCGGCTGCGTGCCTGGGACCGTGACGACAGCGCCGTGCTGCGCGGCTGGGTCGCCCTCTTCGACGCCTGGTCGCTCGCCTTCCCGGAACCCACCGACCACGAGCCGTCCGCCGTCGCCGAGGTCGTCTCGGCGATGCCCCAGGTGCTCTCCTTCCTCCAGCTGTCCGCCGGCCCCGTCCCCGTGGACCAGCTCCTCGACCTCCTCCAGCAGCGGGTCACCGAACTGCGCACCGAGCGCTGCGAGATCCCGTACGGCCCGCAGCCGGTACCGGCACTGTCGCCCCCGGCCCAGCCGGAGCCCGCCGACGCCCCGCTCTCCCCCCTCCTCGACTGGGCGCTGCGCGCCCTCGCCTCCGTCGGTGCCCTCACCTACGGCGACGGACAGGCCACGCTCACCCCGCTCGGCAACTGGGCGGTCTGGGTCAAGCTGGAGCAGATCTGCGTCGCCGCCCAGAGCCCCGCCGGGAACATCGAGCAGGCGGCCGAGGACATGCTCCGCGGCTGTGCCCAACTGCGCCCGAACGCGGCCCGCGCCGAGTACCGCGCCTGGCTCGCCGCCCGCACCGTCGGCAGCGCCGTCACCGAGCTGCTCGGCGCCGCCCGCGGCGAGGACGCCCTGCTGCGCGGCCTCGCCTTTGAGGCGCTGCGCGTCGTCGGCGCCCCCGCCGAGCCTGACGTGCGCTCCGTGGCCGACGAGCCCACGCTGCGGCCGTACGCCCTGCTGTGGCTGGCCGAGCACGACGGCATCGACCCGGAGGACGCCCACGAAGTCCTCACCCGGGAGGAGGCGACCTGGCTGTGGGTGGACACCGCCGCCGCCGTCGCCGACCACGGCGAGGCCCCGATGCTCGTGCGTCACCTGGAGTCCGCGGTGCAGCCGACCATCCCCATGCTGCTCGACGAGGTGCGTGCCGTCGGTCACCCCCGCACCGTGCAGGTCCTGGTCGCGCTCGCCGCCGCGCATCCCGACCCGGCCCTGGCCAAGGCGGTCCGCCGGGCGGCCTTCCAGGTGCACACCGGGGGAAGCTGAACGCGGGACTGCCGGCGCCTGTCCGCCGTCAGGCGTCTATTTCGGGGGCGTAGGTGCCGAAACTCCAGATATTGCCCTCGGTGTCCCGGGCCATGTAGTCCCGCGAGCCGTAGTCCTGGTCGGTCGGGGGCATCAAAATCTCCGCGCCGTGATCCACGGCACGCCGGTGGTGTGCGTCGACGTCGTCCACGACGACGTACACCCCGCTCGGGCCCGCGCCCTTCATCGCCGTGTCGAAGACGCCGCCGTGGCCCTTGGAGCCGATCATCACCCCGCCGTTGCCCTGCACCAGCTCGGCGTGCAGCACCGAGCCGTCCTCGCCCTCGTACACCGACAGCTCCGTGAAGCCCAAGGCCTCCGTGAGCTGCCGGATCGCCGTCTTGGCGTCCGCGTACAGCAGGGTCGGGTAGATGCTGGGCCGCCCGCCGTTCGTTCCTGCCATGCCGATCACTCCTTTGTGATCCCGTGTGCTCCCGTGTGATCCCGCTGTCATTTCCGCCGGGAATTTCACCTGGTGCCCAGTCTGGCAGCGACCACTGACAACGCCCGGTGAGCAGCGTCCGCCGCCGAAGTCGCCGTGCTTTCCCCGGCCCCCCTCTCGGCCCTCTCGGCCCTCTCGGCCGGCTCGAACACCCGAACGCAGAAAAAGTGGTTGCACGGCCCCGTTAGACTGGCCCCATGGCCATTCTCCTCGCGCATTAGACGGCGGGAACGTCCTCAGCCGCCCTTCCCGTCACCCCATCCGCCCTGGAGTCTGTCCGTGATCTCCGCCTCCGGTATCGAGCTGCGCGCCGGTTCCCGCATCCTCATCGAGTCCGCCACCTTCCGCATCGCCAAGGGCGACCGCATCGGCCTGGTCGGTCGCAACGGCGCCGGCAAGACCACGCTCACCAAGGTCCTCGCGGGCCAGGGCATCCCCGCGGGGGGCACCGTCACCCGCTCCGGCGAGGTCGGCTACCTCCCGCAGGACCCGCGTACCGGCGACCTCGACCAGCTCGCCGGTGACCGCATCCTGTCCGCGCGCGGCCTGGACACCCTGATCCGCAAGATGCGCGAGAACGAGCAGCGCATCGCCAACGGCAGCGGTGCGACGCGCGAGAAGGCGATGCGGCAGTACGAGCGCCAGGAGACCGAGTTCCTCACCAAGGGCGGGTACTCCGCCGAGGCCGAGGCCGCCACCATCGCCGCCGCGCTCAACCTGCCCGACCGCGTGCTCGGCCAGCCCCTGCATACGCTCTCCGGCGGTCAGCGCCGCCGTATCGAGCTGGCCCGCATCCTGTTCTCCGACGCGGACACCCTGCTCCTGGACGAGCCGACGAACCACCTCGACGCCGACTCGATCGTCTGGCTGCGCGACTACCTGAAGACCTACCGCGGCGGCTTCATCGTGATCTCCCACGACGTCGACCTGGTCGAGACGGTCGTCAACAAGGTCTTCTACCTGGACGCCAACCGCTCCCAGATCGACGTCTACAACATGGGCTGGAAGCTCTACCAGCAGCAGCGCGAGGCCGACGAGAAGCGCCGCAAGCGCGAGCGGCAGAACGCCGAGAAGAAGGCCGCCACGCTGCATTCCCAGGCCGACAAGATGCGCGCCAAGGCCACCAAGACCGTCGCCGCGCAGAACATGGCCCGGCGCGCCGACAAGCTGCTGGCCGGCCTGGAGGCCGAGCGGAAGTCCGACAAGGTCGCCAAGCTGCGCTTCCCCGAGCCCTCCCCGTGCGGCAAGACCCCGCTCATGGCGGAGGGCCTGTCGAAGTCGTACGGCTCCCTGGAGATCTTCACCGACGTCGACCTGGCCATCGACAAGGGCTCGCGCGTCGTCATCCTCGGCCTCAACGGCGCCGGAAAGACGACCCTCCTGAAGCTGCTCGGCGGTGTCGAGAAGCCCGACACCGGAAACATCATCGAGGGTCACGGCCTCAAGCTCGGTTACTACGCGCAGGAGCACGAGACCCTCGACCCGGAGCGCACGGTCCTGGAGAACATGCGCTCCGCCGCCCCCGACCTGGACCTGGTGCAGGTCCGCAAGACGCTCGGCTCGTTCCTGTTCTCCGGCGACGACGTCGACAAGCCGGCCGGTGTCCTCTCCGGCGGTGAGAAGACCCGCCTGGCGCTCGCGACCCTGGTCGTCTCGTCGGCGAACGTCCTCCTCCTGGACGAGCCGACGAACAACCTCGACCCGGCCAGCCGCGAGGAGATCCTCGGCGCCCTGCAGACCTACAAGGGCGCCGTCGTCCTTGTCACCCACGACGAGGGCGCCGTCGAGGCGCTCCAGCCGGAGCGGATCATCCTGCTGCCCGACGGCGTCGAGGACCTCTGGGGCGCGGACTACGCGGACCTCGTCGCCCTCGCCTGAGACCTCGTGGGCCCTCGCCCGCGGGCCGGGACGGGTCCGGGACGGTCGGGAACGCTTGATCGAAGACGTGATCCACTGCGTCTGGATCATTCGGCCCATCGGTGATCCATCATCTGTGTGAGATCTCCTCGTACCGAGGTGTGTCCTACATCGATTTCACGGCCGAGCCCTTTATCGACAAGGGCTCGGCCGTTGCACGTCCCTGACCTGGCACTTCACGAAAGAACCCGTTCGGCGGTACGAACGCCAGCACGTTGAATTACAGATTCCGCTTGTGGGGACACGCTCCCGTCGTCAAAACCATGTCTTACGGACCTTGCCGAATGGGTGGCCATGACGGCCCGGAGGGGTGATCATGAGGAGACCAGAGCGCACTTCCCATGAGGAGGCACGGGTGGCCGAGACTCTGAAGAAGGGCAGCCGGGTAACCGGCGCCGCGCGCGACAAGCTCGCGGCAGACCTGAAGAAGAAGTACGACTCCGGTGCGAGCATTCGAGCGCTGGCCGAGGAAACCGGCCGCTCGTATGGCTTCGTGCACCGGATGCTCAGCGAGTCGGGCGTCACGCTTCGTGGGCGTGGCGGGGCGACGCGGGGCAAGAAGGCCGCCTCGTCCTGAACCCGGCGGATCATCGGCTTCGATGATGACCACCCGGTCGGTCGGCTGATCGGCCGGGTGGTTACTGTGCAGTCACTTAGCATCTAGCGACATCGCTCTGCTGACCGCACTCATCGGAGGCGCCCCATGGCTTCGCCCGACCAGGAACTCGTTCCCCTGCTCGACAAGGACGGCGTACGACTCACCGTGGACGACGCGCTCGCCACGGTGACGCTGACCAACCCGGCCAAGCGCAACGCCCAAAGTCCCGCTCTGTGGCGGGCGTTGGCCGAAGCCGGGAGGCAGCTGCCGGGCTCCGTCCGCGTGGTCGTCCTGCGCGGCGAGGGCAAGTCCTTCTCCGCCGGGCTCGACCGGCAGATGTTCACGCCCGAGGGGATCGAGGGCGAGCCGTCCTTCATCGATCTCGCGCGCGGTGGCGACGCCGAACTCGACGCCGCCATCGCCGAGTTCCAGGAGGGCTTCACCTGGTGGCGGCGCAATGACGTTGTGTCCATCGCCGCCGTCCAGGGCCACGCCATCGGCGCGGGCTTCCAGCTCGCGCTCGCCTGTGATCTGCGCGTCGTCGCCGACGACGTGCAGTTCGCCATGCGCGAGACCAGCCTGGGGCTGGTGCCGGACCTGACCGGTACGCACCCGCTCGTGAGCCTGGTCGGCTATGCCCGGGCGCTGGAGATCTGCGCGACCGGGCGGTTCGTGCACGCCGAGGAGGCCGTGAGCACCGGGCTGGCGAACGTCGCCGTGCCCGTGGAGCAGCTCGACGGCGCGGTACGCGACCTGGCGGCGGCCCTGCTGGCCGCGCCCCGGGACGCGGTCATCGAGACCAAGGCGCTGCTGCTCGGCGCCCAGGACCGGGACTACGAGGCCCAGCGCGCCGCCGAACGGGCCGCGCAGGCACGCCGGCTGCGCGACCTGGCCGGCGTCGGCGAATGAGCCGTCAGCCGCTGCAGCAGGCTCAGCCGACCGCGGTCACCAGCACCGCCACCGTCGGATGATCCGCTAGCGCCTGCTCCACCTTCGCGCGGACCTCCAGGGCCACGTCCAGGGCCCGGTGGTCCGCGCGTACCGCCAGCTCGACCCGTACATGGCGGCGCGGCAGCGCGTTCTCGCCCTGCCCGTCCTCGACATGCACCGGCCGGCCCAGCAGGTCCGTCAGCCGGGCCACGCCCGGGACCGCCAGGACGGCGGCCGCCGCACGGCCCTCGTCACCGCCGCCGGCCTCCGCGGGGCGCGCCGCGTCGGACCGCCGTACCGGAGCAGGCTCGGACTCCTCGTCCAGCAGGTCCGTCACCCGCAGGTCCACCTCCGCCACCGCCAGGCCGAGCCCGTCCGCCGCGGCCGCCAGAAGCGCCCGCAGCTGGGCCGCCGTCGTCGGCAGCGGCTCGGACAGCGCGGCCGCGAACTCCGCCGTCACCCGCAGCGGACCGGGCGGCAGAGCGCTCGGCGGCGGTGGTACGGCCGGCTCGTGCGCGTCCGCCGGGTCGGCGAGGCCGATCCGCAGCGGGCCCAGCCGTACGCCGGGCAGGTCCTCCGCCGCGCGCAGGAGCACCGCCTCCGCGGCCTCCTCGGAGATCCACGCGCCGTCGCGCGGGCCGCCCAGGGGCAGGAGCCTGCCCAGCCGCAGCCGCTGTCGTACCGCCTGTGTGAACCGGTCCGCCGTCATTACTCCAGCCTGCCGCATCCCCGGCGCGCGATCGCGCAACCCGGCTTACCGTGGTCGAAGAGCGACGACCGGAAGGGACGTACGGGGATGAGCGACATGACAGAGCGCAACCGGACACAGAGCCCCGAGGGCCAGACCGAGCCGCAGGTGCAGACCCGCAAGGCCGTCAAGCGCGGCGGCGGGGACCCGGCCGGCCGGGGACGGACCACCATCGCCGACGGAGTTGTGGAGAAGATCGCCGGGATGGCCGCCCGGGACGTCCTCGGCGTGCATGCGATGGGCAGTGGGCTGAGCCGTACCTTCGGGGCCGTACGGGACCGGGTGCCCGGCGGGACCAAGGCCGTGACGCGCGGGGTCAAGGTCGAGGTCGGCGAGGTGCAGACCGCGCTCGACCTGGAGATCGTCGTCGAGTACGGCGTGGCGATCGCCGACGTGGCCCAGGCGGTGCGGGAGAACGTCATCGCGGCGGTGGAGCGGATGACCGGCCTCGAAGTCGTCGAGGTCAACATCGCGGTGAGCGACGTGAAGCTGCCGGACGAAGAGGACGAGGAGCCGGAGTCGCGGCTCCAGTGACGGACCGACGACCGGCAACCGAACGGAGGGCACCATGAGCATGGCCGTGGTCGGCATGATCGCCGGCATGGCGCTGGGCTTCGCCGGGTACTTCGGCGGATTCGGCGCCTTCCTGCTGGTGGCTGCCCTGGGCGCCATCGGTTTCGTCGTCGGCCGGTTCCTCGAGGGGGACCTGGATCTCGGCGACTTCTTCCGCACCCGTGACCACCGGCGTGACGGGCGGCGGTGACGTCCGTGAGCGGAGGAGCCGCCGAGCTCCGCAGACCTGCGGCCGTCGTCCCGGCGGGCGAGCGCGGGGCGACCAGGATCGCCGACCGGGTCGTCGCGAAGATCGCCGGACAGGCGGCGCGCGAGGCGCTCGGCGCGCTGCCCGAGGACGCCGCGCGCCCGTACGCCACCGTCGTCGTCCGCCATGAAACGGCCCGCATCCGTCTGCACCTAGAACTCGAATACCCCAGCGACATCGGCGCCCGCTGCGGTCGGGTGCGTCGTCATGTCGTCGAGCGGGTAGACGCGTTGGTGGGCATGGAGGTGCCGGAGGTCGCCGTCCAGGTGGAGCGGCTGCACCCGGCAACGGCGTACGGCGCGGCACAGGGGAGGACGCGATGAGCGAGCCCCAGGGCTCCGAGGGCACCACGCAACGACTGCCGGTCATCGAGAAGGAGACCGACACGGGTGGGGAGTACGAGGCTCCACCCGCGCCGGCCGGCGAACGGGCCGAGGCCGGCGACAGCGGGCGGTTCTGGTCGGCGCGCAGGGTACCGGCCGGCATCGTGGCGCTGCTGCTCCTGGTCGTCGCGGGGGCCTTCCTGTACGACGTCGCCGCCGTGCGGGCCGACCGGGACGCGCTGGCCTGGCGCCGCGACCTGGCCCGGCAGCTCGCCGAACGGCCCCTCGACGACACCTGGGTGCTCGTCGGCGCGGGCGTCGCCGCGGCCCTCGGCCTGTGGCTGATCGTGCTGGCCGTGACACCCGGCCTGCGCGCGGTGCTGCCGATGCGGCGCACCCACCCCGACGTACGCGCCGGACTGCACCGGGAGGCGGCGGCCATGGTGCTGCGCGACCGGGCCATGGAGGTCGCCGGACTGCAGTCGGTCCGGGTGCGGATGCGCCGTACCCGCGCCGACGTCCGCGCGGTCTCCCACTTCCGCGAACCGGACGACGTACAGGCCGACCTGGACGCCACACTCGCCGAGGCCGTGCGGGGGTTCGGGCTGACCCGGCCGCCCACGCTGTCGGTGCACGTGACGCGACCCGTACGGAAGAGGTGAGTACGGTGCTCAGGACCGTCAACCGGGTACTGCTCGGCGTCGTCGGCCTCGTCCTGGTCGTCGTCGGAGGTTCCGTGCTCGCCGTGGGACTGGGCGCCCCGGCGCCCTCGTGGTGGATCCACCACAATCAGCACGACGTGCTGCTCAGTGACGCCGAGCGCACCCGGTGGCGGGACGCCGGCTGGTGGTGGCCGGCCGTCCTCGCCGTGCTCGCCGTCCTCGTGCTGCTCGCCCTGTGGTGGCTGACCGCGGTCCTGCGCAGGCACCGGCTCAGGGAGGTCCTCGTCGACACCGGCGACGGCGAGGGCGCGCTGCTGCGGGGGCGCGCCCTGCAGGGCGTACTCGCAGGCCAGGCGGGCGATCTGAACGGCGTCGCCCACGCCCATGCCCTGCTCACGGGCCGCCCGAGCGCCCCGGAGGCCCGCGTACGCCTCCAGCTGGAGCCGCATGTGGATCCGGGGGCCGCCCTCGACGACCTCACGGCCGTGGCACTGACGAACGCCCGCAATTCGGCGGGCCTCGCGTCACTCCCGGCGGAGGTCAGGCTGACCGGGGTCAAGCACCGTGCGGAGCGGGTCAGTTGAGGAGGCTTCAGGCTCAGAAGCCGTGCCGCATCCCCCCGTCGACCGGCAACATGATCCCCGTCAGATAGGAAGCCGCCGGCGACAGCAGGAACGCGGCCGCCCGCCCGAACTCGTCCGGCTTGCCGTACCTCCGCAACGGAATCCGCGACTCGTTCGCCGCCCGCGTCGCCTCCGGGTCGGCGGACAGCCCGTCCAGCTCGCGCACGCGATCCGTGTCGATACGGGCCGGCAACAGCCCCACGACCCGAATCCCGCGCGGGCCCAGCTCATCCGACAGCGACTTGGCGAACCCGGCCAGCCCCGGCCGCAGCCCGTTCGAGATCGTCAGCCCCGGAATCGGCTCGTGCACCGACCCGGACAGCACGAACCCGATCACGCCGCCCGCGTCCAGCTCACCCGCCGCCGCCCGCGCGAGCCGCACCGCGCCGAGGAACACCGACTCGAACGCCGCCTGCCACTGCTCGTCCGTGTTGTCGGCGACGAACCCCGGCGCCGGCCCGCCGACGCTGACGAGAATGCCGTCGAAGCCTCCGAAGTGCTCGCGCGCGGTGGCGATCAGCCGTGCGGCCACGTCCGGTTCGGCGTTGTCCGCGGCCATGCCGAGCGCGTTCGGGCCGAGGGCGGACGCCGCGTCGGCGACGCTCTTCTCGTCCCGGCCGGTGATGACCACCTTCGCGCCGTCGGCGACCAGCGCGCGCGCGGCGGCGTTGCCGAGGCCGCGGGTGGCCCCGGTGACTACGTACACCCGGTCCTTCAGTCCAAGATCCATGGTCCCTATCCTGCCCGCTCGTCCCCGAACAGGGCGAGGGCCGTGTTCACCAGACCGATGTGACTGAACGCCTGCGGGAAGTTGCCGAGCTGCATTCCCGCCACCGGGTCGTACTCCTCGGACAGCAGCCCCACGTCGTTGGCGACGCCCACCAGCCGCTCGAACAGCTCCCGGGCCTCCTTCGTACGGCCCGTCATGTGCAGCGCGTCCGCGAGCCAGAAGGAGCACGCCAGGAAGACGCCCTCGCCGCCCGGCAGTCCGTCGACGGGCGACTCCTCGACGCTGTAGCGGCGTACGAAGCCGCTGTGGCCCAGCTCGTCGCGGACCGCGTCGATGGTGCCGACCACCCGCGGGTCGTCGGGCGGCAGGAAGCCGACGCGCGGGATGAGCAGCAGCGCGGCGTCGAGTTCGCGCGAGCCGTAGTACTGCGTGAAGGTGTTCCGATCGGCGTCGTAGCCCTTTTCGCACACCTCGCGGTGCACCTCGTCGCGCAGTGCCCGCCAGCCGTCCAGGTCACCGCTCAGCGCCGAGTAGGACTCCAGGGCGCGCACGGCACGGTCGGCGGCCACCCACACCATCACCTTCGAGTGGACGAAGTGGCGGCGGCCGCCGCGCACCTCCCACAGCCCCTCGTCCGGCTGCCGCCACGACGACCGCAGGAACTCCAGCAGGACGCTCTGCATGGACCACATGTGCGGCTTGGCGGGCAGACCCGCCCGCCGGGCCAGCGACAGCGTGTCCATGACCTCGCCGTACACGTCCAGCTGGAGCTGCTTCACGGCCTCGTTGCCGATCCGTACGGGCCTGGAGCCGGCGAAACCGGACAGCCACGGCAGCTCCAGCTCGGGCAGCCGCCGCTCGCCCGCGAGGCCGTACATGATCTGGAGGTCCGCCGGGTCGCCGGCGACCGCCCGCACCAGCCAGTTCCGCCAGGCCTCGGCCTCCTCCTGGTAGCCGCACGACAGCAGGGCGCCCAGGGTGAGGGTGGAGTCGCGCAGCCAGCAGTAGCGGTAGTCCCAGTTGCGCACCCCGCCCAGCTCCTCGGGCAGCGAGGTCGTGGCCGCGGCCACGATGCCGCCGGTCGGCCCGTAGGTGAGCGCCTTGAGGGTGATCAGGGAGCGGACCACGGCGTCCCGGTGCGGACCCTCGTAGCGGCAGCGCGCCGACCACGCCTGCCAGTCGGTGACGCTGTGCTCCAGCGACTCGTACGGGTCGACGAGCGGCGGGCGCGGCTCGTGCGAGGGGTGCCAGGTGAGGACGAAGGCGACCTTCTCGCCCTCCTCGACGGTGAACTCGGAGTGCGTACCGAACGCCTCGCCCCAGGTGTGCACCTCGGGTTCGCTGCGCAGCCACGCCGAGTCGGGTCCGGCGACGGCCACCCGATGGCCGTCGGCCCGGCGCATCCACGGCACGACCGAGCCGTAGTCGAAGCGCAGCCGCAGGGTGCTGCGCACGGTGACCCGGCCGCCGAGGCCCTCCACGACGCGTACGAGGTCGGGGGCGCGGTGGCGCTGCGGCATCAGGTCGGTGACGCGCACGCTGCCCTCGGCGGTCTCCCACTCGGTGTCGAGCACGAGGGTGCCGGGGCGGTAGGCGCGTCTCGTGCACCGGTCCGCGCCCTTGGGAGCGATCCGCCAGTGGCCGTTGTCCTCGTCGCCCAGGAGCTTGGCGAAGCAGGCGGCCGAGTCGAAGCGGGGCAGGCACAGCCAGTCGACGGAGCCGTCCAGCCCGACGAGGGCGGCGGTCTGTTCGTCGCCGATGAGGGCGTAGTCCTCGATACGGGGGTGCACGCAGTGCGGGTTCCCGGAGCACCGGGGTGGCAATCCGGGGTGGGGGCCGGGTGGGTGACGCGGGGCGGCTGTACCGGTGCCGGTCGGCTGTTTCCGGTACGGGTCAGCTGTTCCGGTGTCTGTTCCGGGTGCTCACACCGGTGCCGGTTCCGTCTCGGCCGTGGTCTGCTCGGCCTCCGCCGCCTGCCGGTCGCGCCGTTCCCGGCGGACCAGGACCACCCAGCCGATCGGCACGCCCGCGGCGAACAGCCACCACTGGATGGCGTACGCGTAGTTCAGTGCCGCGTCCTCGTCGCCGGGCGGGCCGAGCAGCTCCGGGGTGTCGCCCTTCGGCTCGGGAGACGTCTGCGCGATGTAGCCGCCGAGCACCTGGGCGTCGAGGCGCTGTGCCTGCTGCTCGCTGTTGATCAGCATGATCTGCCGGTCCGGCAGTCCCTTGAGGTTCTTGATGCCGCTCGCCGCGGTCGTCTCGTCCGGCATCAGCCGTCCGGTGACGGTGATCTCGCCGCCGGGCGGGGCGGGGATCTTGGGGAAGGCGGTCTGGCTCGGACCGTTCGCGGGGATCCAGCCGCGGTTGACGAGCAGCACCTTGCCGTCCGTGAGGACGAACGGGGTCAGGACGTGATAGCCGACCTCGTCGTCGGAGTTGGTGCGGCGGCGGACGACGACCTCGTCGTCGGTGTCGAAGCGGCCCTTCGCCGTCACGCGTCGGTACCGCTCGTCGGTGGTGACCGTGTGTCCGGGGGAGGTCATCCGCTCCACGGGCACCGCGTCGGCGGAGAGCGCGTCGGAGACCAGCTGGTTGCGGGCGGTGCGCTCCTCGTAGCGGTGCATCTGCCAGATACCCAGCCTGATCATCGTGGGGATGAGGAGGAGGGCGACCAGCGTGAGGATCACCCACTGCCGGGACAACAGGAAGCGGTACACCCCACGACCGTACAACTCGGTCGTGGGGCGCATGGAGGCGGGTACCGGAAGCAGGGCTTCCGGGCAGGCCTCACACCTTGTCGACGATGCCCGCCTTTCCCTCCGCGCGGGCGCAGTGGGCGCCGCAGAACCATTGGCCCTCGACCTCGACGCCCTGGCCGATGATCTGCACTCTGCAGTGCTCGCAGATGGGTGCCATGCGGTGGATCGCACAGGAGAAGCAGTCGAAGACGTGCACCGCGCCCTGGGCGTGCACCTCGAAGGTCATTCCGTAGTTATTGCCGCAAACTTCGCAAGTCGCCATGCGCCACAGGGTGAGCGCTCGGCGCGTCCCGGGCGAGCGGGCGCCGGGCGAGTCGCCCGGCAATCACCCGTCCGTACGGTCGTCGGCACACAGTTCCGTACGGGGTTCCGTATGGGTATTGGGTACGGTCAGCCCTCCGACGCCGGTTCGACATCCCCCAGGAGTTGTCCGAACGCGGCCTCGTCCACCACCGGTGTTCCGAACTGCCGGGCCTTGACGACCTTCGACGTGCCCGAGTCCGGGTCGTTGGTGACGAGCAGGCTGGTCAGCCGGGACAGGCTCGTCGCGACATGCAGCCCGGCCTCGGTCGCGCGGTCCTCCAGCAGGTCGCGTTCGATGGACGTGTCCCCGGAGAAGGCGACCCGCATGCCCTGCTTGAGCTGCTTGCCCTCTTCGTACCGTCCTGGATTGGGATAGGGACATGCGGGCCTTTTGCGGGCAGGGCGCCAACTGGTCTGCCGATAGCTTCCGTAGCCCGCCGCCTGCTGCCGGGGTACGGCCCGGTCCGTCCACTCGGTCAGCGGCCGGCACTCGTGCAGCGGCAGCCGTACGCCGCCCGCCGCCGCGGCCCTCAGGCTCGGCCGGAACGCCTCCGCAAGGACGCGCGCGTCATCGAGGGCATGGTGCGCCCGCTGCTGGACGACCCCGAAGTGCGCCGCCAGGGCCTCCAGCTTGTAGTTGGGCAGCGGCAGGGCCAGCTCCTTGGAGAGCGCGATGGTGCACAGCCGCTGTCGCACCGGCGCCTCGCGCTCCGCGCGCGCGTACTCCCGGGCGATCATCTGCCAGTCGAAGACCGCGTTGTGCGCGACGAGCACCCGGCCGTCCAGGCGGGCCGAGAACTCCTCGGCGATCTCGTGGAAGAGGGGCGCGCTCTCCAGCACGTCGCTCGTCAGGCCGTGGATCCACACCGGGCCCGGGTCCCGTTCCGGGTTGACCAGTGTGTACCAGTGGTCCTCGACCTCACCGCGCGCGTCCAGACGGTAGACGCCCGCGGAGATTATCCGGTCGTCCCGGGCCAGGCCGGTGGTCTCCACGTCAACGACCGCGTATCCCTTCGGATACGCGGCCGGCCAGGCGGTGGGGGAGGACGCTGCCCTCATGCGGTCTTCGAGCATGGTCCCTGAGGATACGGGTCGCGACTGACAGTCCCCTTCCTCAGGTGCGCTGTTGGGTTCGACAGGCGTGTTGTCGGGTTCGTCTGTTCGGGCTCGGCTTGTTTGTGCTGCGACTTCGGGAGCTGTTGCGTGCGGAAGTTCCGCCTCTTCCGGTCCTCGACGGCGGTCTGCGTCGGTACGGGGCTCACCCCGCCTGGAGTGCGATCCTCCGACTGTGACCGAACCCACCCATGACGAGGCCCACGGCGGAGGGCTCGCCTCCCGCCTCAACTGGCTGCGCGCGGCGGTCCTGGGTGCGAACGACGGCATCGTCTCCACCGCGGGCCTCGTCGTCGGCGTGGCCGGCGCCACGGACGACCGCGCCGCCCTGCTGACCGCCGGCCTCGCGGGCCTGCTCGCCGGATCCATGTCGATGGCGGCGGGCGAGTACGTGTCCGTGTCCACGCAGCGCGACTCCGAGAAGGCCGCTCTTGCGCTGGAGAAACGGGAGTTGCGCGAGCAGCCGGAGGCCGAACTGGAGGAGCTGGCCGACCTGCTGGAGGGACGCGGGCTGAGCCGGGAGGTGGCCAGGGAGGCGGCCGTCCAGCTGACGGAGCGGGATGCGCTGAGGGCCCACGCGCGCGTGGAGCTCGGTATCGACCCCGACGAGCTCACCAACCCGTGGCACGCGGCCGGCGCGAGCTTCCTGGCCTTCACGGTGGGGGCGCTGTTGCCCCTGCGACTGGGGGCCGCGCGAACCGGGCGGCGCTGTCCTGCGGACCATGGCGGGCGGGGCGTTGGCGATGGGGGTTACGTATGGGGCGGGGGCGTTGCTGGGAGCGGCGGGGGTTTGAGGGTCAGGAGGGGAGGAGTTTGAGGCGCTCCGGGGGGAGGAGGTCGGCACCTCGCAGATCCGTGTTGGGGGTCACGTAGATCGTGAGGTCCTCCATGTCTGCCAGGGGGGTCAGATCGATCGTCCCGGGGCAGCGGTTCAGGGAGAGCCTGCGCAGTTCCGGCAGCTCCTCCAAGGCGTCGAGGCCTGTGAGGAGTTCGCATGCGTAGAGAATGAGTTCGGCCAGATGCCGGTGGCGAGCCAGGTCCGGCGGGACCACTAAGGGGCTGTTGAGGATCTGTAGGCTCCCGACGTTCGGCGGCTCCTCCAGCCGGGCCAACTGCTCGGTCTGCGCTGCTCCTGAGATGGTCAGCCAATCGAGCCGGGTCCAGCGGGAGAGCCCGTCCAGCTTGATGTGACGAGCCTTCGGGTAGAGCCCGAGACCGGTGAGCACATGGTCGTCCGGAATGTCCGCCACGGACCGCAATCCTTCAGGGGCGTAGCCCAAAACCAGCTGCTTCAGGTCCGTGAGCTCACCGATACGAGTCAGACGCAGCTCAGGGGAGAGGTCGTGGAGGTAGAGCATCTCGACCGGCAGCCCCTCCAGAGGCGAGAGGTCGCGCACGCGTGGACAGCTTTGGATGCCGAGCAGCTCGAGCCGGGCCATCCGGGAGAGGGGTGAGAGGTCCCCCAGCTCATCGTCGTCATTGAGGAACAGCCACCTCGCCCGCCCGCTCCGGACGAGCGCCTCCGGGATGCCCAGGTTCCCCTTGAGGTGGAACTTCTCGATGTGTGGGAGCCGTTCGAGAACGTCCACCTGGTCGGGCGAGACGACGTGCAGGTACGACTCGGGGAGCGACGCCCCGGCCAGCACGGCATCCGCGTATTCCTCCGCATCGAAGGATCGCCAACTGGTCGAGAGCTGGTAGGTCACCTGGAACCTGGAATCCTCCCGGAACCGCCTGATGACGGCGAGAGCCGCCGGCCCGCCCACGAGCGCCGCAGTCCGCACCACCGCCCCCGCCGTCTCCTCGTCCAACCCCTCCGGCCCCGGCAACAGCTCCACCACCAGCTCGCCGACCTTCGCGAGCTCCTCCGCCTCCTCCAGGGACCGCGGCGGCATCAACTCCTCCGCCCGCGCCTCCACTTCCCGCCGCACCCCGGGGTCCAGCTCCGGCGCATGCTCCAGACTCGCCGCCGCGAGCAACACCAACCGGTGCCGATACCGCTGCACCTTGTCCGCCCGCCGCAGCAACTGCCGTAGCAGCCGCCCCCGCTCCTCCACGCGCGCGTGCCCCACCGCCATCCGCACGACGTCGTCCCACTGGTCGTCGTGCGCGTTGCGCACCAGCACCCCGAAGTCGCGGGCCTCCACGGCCGCCTTCGCACCCAGGTAGTCCTGGAAGGTGCGGTGGACGAAGTCCACATAACCGGGCACCGGTTCGCGCAGCAGCCCGCTGCGGATCAGCAGATGGGTGAAGACCTGCTCGGCGTCGCCCTGCTCGCCGACCTGAGGCATCGCTGCCAGCCACTCGTGCAGCATTGCGATGACGTCTCGCCGGTCCGCCTCCACCTGCCCGTTGCGGATCATCCAGTACGCCAGCCGCTGAAGCAGGGCCGTCTGCTCCTCGCGGGACAGGACGACACCCTCGACCGAGGAGATCTCCCGTTCGGTGTCCCGGCGGATCAGCAGCATGTCCAGGGCGGCGTCGTACAACTCCTTGCGGGCTCGCGGGAGGTGCATGCGCCGGTCGCGGTTCAGGGCGCACAGCAGCGCGCACATCAGCGGGTTGGTGGCGAGCCGGCCGAGGTCGCGGCGGGTGGTGACGGCCTCGCCCAGGCTGGCCTCGTAGCGGTCGAGCAGCGCCCGTTCGCCGTCCGGGGCGCACTCCTGGCGGGCCGCGTCGTGCCAGTGCCGTACGAACGCCCGGATGTCCTCGCGTTCCATCGGCAGCAGAGTGTGCGCCGTGAAGCCGTGGGGCGCCAGCCAGTCCTCCGGGACGGCGGACGGGCGGGTCGTGACCACATACCTGGCCTGCGGGAAGGCCGTGAGCAGCGACTTCAGCCACTTCTCCGTGCGGGCACGCAGCCGCGGCGGCACCTCGTCGACGCCGTCCACCAGCACCAAGGCACGGCCGCTGCCCAGGAGCTCCTCGACCCAGCCCCGCGGCGCGCGCAGCGGTACGCCCGAGGCGGGCAGGAAGTCCTCCGGCAGCGGGAGGCCGTCCGGCGTGTTGAAGGACCGCAGACGCAGCACGAACGGCACGCAGCGGTTCCAGTCCGCCAGCTCCGGGCCGAAGCTCCGCCGGGCCGCGTTCAGTGCCAGCCACTGCATCAGCGTCGACTTCCCCGACCCGGCCGGGCCGCGCAGCAGCAGCCTGCGGCGGTCCGCGAGCGCCTGCTCCACCTTCACCGGCGTCTGCGCCCCGCCCGGCGCCCCGTGCCCCTCGCCGTGCGGCGCGTAGCGGGGCTCCCCGGTCACCGCGAGGCTCAGGTACGCCGTGTCCAGCGGCCACTCGGCACGGCGCCGGCCGCCGAGCGTGACGCCGAACAGCTCCAGCCGGGAGTGCGTCTCGGCCACGAAGTCGGCGTACCGCTGCTCGAAGGCAAGGCCCTCCGAGGACTCCAGGCCTTTCTGGTCCCGCAGCAGCGCCCTGGTCCGCCGCGTCTGCTCCACCGCCGCCCGCGCCGCGAACGACGGGTGCGCGGTGAGCTGTTCGAGGACGTGCGCACAGCACAGCCGCAGCAGCTCCTCGTAGAGGCCTTGGGCGGGCTCCGCCAGGTCCGGGACGGGGCGCCGCAGTTCGTCGGCCAGCCGTCCGGGGTCGAGGTCCACCGCGAACAACCGGTCCGGGGTCAGATCGCCCGCCGCCGCGAAGGTGTCCTGGACCGCCGCCACCGCCGCCAGCCGCTCGTGCTCCGGCAGTGACGCGTACCCGCCGGCGATCCGCCCGCCCAGCACCCGCGCCAGCTTCTCGGGACCCGCCGGCTTCGGCAGCGGCCGCACCGGATCCGCCACCAGACCCGCGCCCGGACTCGGCCTGAGCATCGACTTCGCGACCGTCGACACCACCGTCGACGCCAGTCGCACGACCACGACCTCGAGCCCCTGCATCCCCCGGCCTCCCCGTCTCCTGTCCACGGCATCGTAGGCAGGGGCGGTGGGTCCCTTGGCGGAGATCGCCAAGAAGCAAGCGCGTACCGTCGGTAATACTTGTGGGTAACAACGTCTAGCCGCGGCCGACCAGCGGTTCTACGGTGCCCACATGCCGAACCTGCCCGATGTCGTGCTGTGGTCGATCCCCGCCTTCGTCCTGCTCACCGTGGTCGAGATGATCAGCGTCCGCCTCCATCCCGACGAGGACGCGGCCGGCTACGAGGCCAAGGACGCGGCCACGAGCGTCGGCATGGGGCTCGGGAGCCTCGCCTTCGACTTCCTGTGGAAGATCCCGATCGTCGCCGTCTACACGGCGATCCACGAACTCACCCCGCTGCGGGTACCCGTGCTGTGGTGGACCGTCCCTCTGATGCTGCTCGCGCAGGACTTCTTCTACTACTGGTCCCACCGCGGCCACCACGTCATCCGCATCCTGTGGGCCTGCCACGTCGTCCACCACTCCAGCCGCCGGTTCAACCTCACCACCGCGCTCCGCCAGCCCTGGACCTCGCTGACCGTCTGGCCGTTCTACGTCCCCCTCGTGGCCGCCGGCGTGCATCCGGCGGCCCTCGCGTTCTGCTCCTCAGCGAACCTCGTCTACCAGTTCTGGATCCACACCGAGCGGATCGACAGGATGCCTCGCTGGTTCGAGTTCGTCTTCAACACGCCGTCGCACCACCGGGTGCACCACGCCTCTCAAGGCGGCTACCTGGACCGCAACTTCGGCGGCATCCTCATCGTCTGGGACCGGCTCTTCGGATCATTCGTTGCCGAGACCGTGCGGCCCGTCTATGGGTTGACGAAGAACATCAACACCTTCAACCCCATCAAGGTGGCCACTCATGAGTACGTCGCCATCCTCAAGGACGTGAGGGCGGCAGCCGGTTGGCGTGAGCGCGCGGGGCGGGTGTTCCGGGGGCCCGGATGGCAGCCGACGCCCGCGCCGACCGCGGAAGCGGCCGAGGAAACCGTGGTCGTGTGACCGTTCGCCGCGCCCTCCTCGCCGCCTTCGCCCTGGTCGCGGCGACGGACCTGGTCAGCCTCGCCGTCGGGTTCGGCATCGGGCACACCGTGAGCAAGCCGCTTCTGATGCCCCTCCTGGCCGCGTACGCGGCAGCGCGCGGTGCTCCCCGTCTCCTCCTCGCCGCCCTTCTCTTCGGCTGGGGCGGCGACGTCCTGCTCCTTTTCGACGCCGAGCCGGCCTTCCTCGCGGGCATGGCCTCCTTCGCCGCGGGGCACATCTGCTATCTCGTCCTCTTCAAGGCGTACGGCAAGGCACGCGCGCGTTGCGGCCTCCTCGTCCCCGCCTACACCACCGCCCTGCTCACCACCGTCGTCCTGCTCTGGCCGGACCTGCCCGCCGGCCTCCGCGTCCCCGTCGCGGGCTACAGCCTCCTGCTCACGGCCATGGCGTACGCGGCCGGGGCCTGGCTCGGCCTCGTCGCCGGCCTCGGTGGTGCGCTCTTCCTGCTGTCCGACACCCTGATCGCGACCGGCGTCGCCGACTGGCCCCAGCCGCCTCGGCCCGACCTCTGGATCATGCTCACTTACATCGCCGCGCAGTTCCTGCTCACCGTTGGCGCACTCGGTGCACTCGAAGCGAGGGACGAGCGCACCGCCCTCAAGGTGATGGTCACCGACTGAAGGCTCGGCGGCCTCACCAGCGGATCGGCACCGGCAGCGCCGTCAGCAGCCCCGACACCGCGACCACCATGCCCAGCGCGACGACCTCCGCGCGCGCGGGCGAGCAGGCGGTCAGCGGGTCGGCGGCCCGGCCGAGCCGGATCCGCGCCCACAGGGCGAGCACGGCGACGACGGCCACCAGGAGCACCTTGGCCAGCAGGACGCGCCCGTACGCCGTCGTCGTCAGCTGCTCCAGGACCGTGTCCGACGGCATCCGGCGCAGCGAACTCCACACCCCGGTCGCCGTGATGGCGGCGAGCAGAACCGCCGCCACGCGCGCGTAGAGCCCCAACAACGCCACCCCCGCTTCCGAGGGACCCCAGCGCCGCAGCGTCCGCAGCGCGTACAGCAGGCCGCCCGCCCACAGCGCCGCGCACGTCAGGTGCGCCAGCGTCAGCCCGGAGCCGATCAGCGGGCTCTGCTCGGTCGTGGGATGCGCGCGCAGGGCCTCCGCCACGACCACCGCGGCCAGCGGCCACACCTGCGTCGCGGGCCGCGCGGAGAGGGCGCAGAGCCCGGCCGCGAGGAACGCGTTGACCTCCACCAGCGCGAGCTTGCCGTCGCGGGACTCGTAGAGGCCGCCGACGTCGATCTCGGCGACGCTGCCCGGCACGAGGTTCCCTGTCGCCACGAACGACGCGAGGCCCAGCGCGGCGACGAAACCGACGGCGGCCGCGTACGGCGCCCAGTCGCGGGGCGCGGCCTCGGGAGCACCGGGCACGGAACGCGCCAGCCGGCGCACGAACAACTCGCCCACCGGCACGCACAGCGCCGCGAACAGCACCGTACGCAGCAGCGCGACACCGCCGGCGCCGGGCGCTGCGGCCTCCCCGGTGTCGTGCAGTGCCGCGGACGGCCCGAACAGCGGTATCAGCGCGGCCAGCACCGCCAGGAGCAGGACGGCGACGGCCCGGCCGGTGCCGGGACGCCCTACCGAGTCGCTCGCGTCGGGCACCCCGGGAGTGGGTCTTGTCAAGGTCACCTCGAGATCTTCACCAGCCGTCACAGAACCGGGCAAGTACAGGAAAACAACTGGCGGTGCGGCATTCCGCCCATCGGTACGTTCGCGGCCCGACCGTGACTCAGCTCCAGCGCGGCGCGTCCGCTCCCCACGGCCCCGGCGGTCGCGCCCAGTCCACCGGGCCGCCCTCGAAGGAGACCGGCGACAGGGCGTACCGCAGCCGCCCGAGCCCACTGTCCGTCTCCGTCAGCCAGGAGCCGGGCCCGTCGTACGGCGCACCTTCGACGCCGTTTGCACCGCTCCCGGCGTACGGGACACCCTCGGGGCCGCCCGTCCCGACCCCGTCCATCAGCCACCGGGCCGTCCGGGCCAGCGCCAGCCGTACGACCCGACTGCCGCCCTCGTCCGACTGCTCGGCCAGCGCCCGCAGCACGGCCGCCGCCAGCAGGTACCCCGTCCCGTGGTCCAAGGCCTGCGCCGGCAGGGCGCCAGGCTCCTCCATCGATCCCTCGACCGCGGCGATCCCCGTGGCCACCTGGACCAGGCTGTCGAAGCCCCGCCGCCCGCCCCACGGCCCGTACGCGCCCCATGCCGACAACTGCGCCACGACCACTCCGGGCCGCCGCTCGGCCAGTGCCTGTGCCGACAGGCCGAACCGGTCCAGGGCGCCCGGCCGGTAGCCGGTGACGACCACGTCCGCCGCCGCGAGCAGCTCCTCGAAGGCCCGCCGGTCGGCCATGAGGTCGAGGGTCGTCGACCGCTTCCCGAAGCCCGTGTCGGCGTGCTGGTCGGGGAGTTCGGGCAGCTGCGGTGCGTCCACGCGCAGCACGTCCGCACCCAGCAGGGCGAGCGTGCGGGTGGCGACCGGGCCCGCGATGACCCGGGTCAGGTCGAGGACGCGCAGTCCGGCGGCGGGCAACAAGGCGGGCGCTGAGGCGGGCGCCAAGAGTGTCGTGTCGATCGGGGGCAGGGCACGCGCACGTGCGGAATCCAGCCGCTCCCGCTCCACCAACGGCCGCCCGGCCACCGCGGCCCCCTGCTCGTGCGCGGCCCACTCCTCGGGCGTGCGCAGCGCGACGGCGAGGCCTCCGGCCGCGTACACGGCCTCCTCGGCCTCCAGGGCGGACCGCTCGGCCAGCGCCGCCTCGACGGCCGTCACGGCTCGCTCGCCCTCCCGCACCCCCAACGCGGCCAGCAGCCGCGCCCGGTGATGCGGATAGTTCGCGTGCGTACGCACCCACCCGTCCGCCGTCCGCCAGAACCGCGACAGCGGAGCGAAGGTGACCGGAGCCCGCCCGTCGACCAGCAGATGCCGCTCACTGACGAACGCCGTCGCCACGGCCCCGTCGTCCACCCGAACCCCGGGCACCTTCGCGAGCCCGGCCCGCCTCGCCCCCAGCTCGGCGGCGGCCAGCGCGCACGCGCCGACACAGGCCCGCGCCAGCTCCCGTACGGGAAGCCGCCCCTCAAGAGCGCCCTTCCGCACCACGTACGTGATTTCAGTCATGACTGCACTATGCAGTATTGATCCGATCAAGATGAGACAGGTTCGGGCCGGACGGATCAATCCGTCCGGCCCGAAGCGTCAATCTGTCTGCGCTACTTGGTGACCGCGTCCAGCGCGTCCGCGGTACCCCAGCCGTAGAAGCCGTTGCGGTTCTTCGACCCCTCGCAGACGGCGTCGATCTTGCCGTCGCTGTTGATGTCGTACGGGTCCGTGCACGGCGTGGCGTCGGCCTCGGCGTACAGCAGTGCCTTCACGAGCGCCGGTGAGGCGTACGGGTGCGTCGACTTGATCAGGGCGGCGACGGCCGCGACATGCGGGCTCGCCATCGACGTACCGGCCATGTAGCCCCACTTGCCGCCGGGCAGCGTGCCCAGGATCAGACCGCTGGTCGCGGGCGCCTCCGGCTTCTGGTAGGCCGTCGAGTCGCCGCCGGGCGCGGCGATGTCGACGACACCCAGACCGTGGTTGGAGAAGGACGACTTGATGCCCTTGGCGCCGGTCGAGGCCACCGTCACGACACCCGGCAGCTGGGTCGGTATGTCGAGGCACTCCGACGGGTCGATCACCCGGTCCGAGGGCGTGGCGTCGTTCGGCGAGACCGGGTCGGTGATCTCGTCGGCCGCGAGGTCGTAGTTCTCGTTGCCCGCCGCCGCGACGTTGACCGCGCCCTTCTTCTCCGCATACCGCGAGGCCCGGGTGATGGCGTCGACGAGCGCCTTCTGGTCCGGGTCGTCCGTGCAGTTGAAGTACCACGGGTCGGTGTAATAGCTGTTGTTCGTGACGTCGACGCCGTGCTCGGCCGCCCACACGAAGCCGCAGACCACGGCCTCGGTGTAGAAGTAGCCGGCGGTGGTCGACACCTTGATGCCGGAGACCTTCACGCCGGGCGCGACACCCGTCATGCCGACGCCGTTCTTGGCGGCCGCGATCTCACCGGCCACGTGCGTGCCGTGCGGGCTCTCCGACGCGCTCGGCCGCCACGCCCCGTCGGTCGTGTCCGGCTTGCCCGTCACACAGTTGACCGACGCGGCACGGTCGAAGTTCGGTGCGATGTCGGGGTGCGTGTCGTCGACACCGGTGTCGATCACGGCGACCGTCACCTTGCTGCTGCCGAGGGACTTCTCGTGCGCCTTGTCCGCCTTGATGGCGGGCAGGTCCCACTGCAACGGCTCCAGCGGGTCCTGCCCGGCGGCGGCCTCGGCCTCGGCGGCGGCGACCTCCGCCGCGCTGAGCGCCTTCGGCGTGCCCAGGTCGGTCGTCGACTGGGCGGGCAGCGGGGCGTTGCGGGTGTTGCCGGCCGACTCGACGCCCTTGACCTTGCGGATCGTCTTGGCGAAGTCGGCGTTCGACGAGTGGACGACGATCACGCCGATCTGGGCGTACGACGTCACGATCGTGCCGCCGGCCTCGGCGATGGCCTTCTTGATGTGCGCGGAAGGGCCGTGCCCGGGGCGGACGTTGACGACGTAGCTGAGCGCGGTGGCGTCGTCCGTGGCCACGGAGCCCAGGACGTCGTTCACGGCGCCGGTGACGCCGGCCACGGTGCCGGGCACGTCGGCCGCGGACGCCGTGGCGCCCGGCAGGAAGGCCAGGGCCGTCGTCAGGGCCATACCGAGGGGGATGGCGACCGCGCGGCGGTAGCGCGGGTGAGGCGCTGTCATATGTCAGTGTCTCCAGTTCGTTCGCGGTGTGGGACGGACCGTGCGGGGAGTCCCAAGGGGCGAGGTGCCCCGGTGATACGGGAGTACGGCGGTACGGGTCACTTCACCGCGCGCAGGGCGTTGACGATGCCGTACCCGTAGAAGCCGTTGACGTGCTTGCCGCCCTTGCACACCGCGTCCTGCGTGCCGTTGCCGTCCTGGTCGTACGACTCCGGGCAGGCGGTGGCGTCCGCCTGCGCCTTGAGCAGCGCCTGGAGCTGGGCCGACGTCGCCTTCGGATGCGTCGACTTCAGCAGCGCGGCGACACCCGCGGCGTGCGGGGAAGCCATCGACGTGCCCTGGAGGAAGGCGTACTGGCCGTTCGGCATGGTGGACAGGATGCGGCCGTTCTTCGACGGCGTGTCCGGGATCTGGTAGAGCCGGTCGCCGCCCGGCGCGGCGACGTCGATGACGCCCTTGCCGTACGTGGAGTAGTACGACTTGAGGTTCTGGACGCCCGTCGCGCTGACCGTGACGACACCCGGCAGCTGCGTCGGCACGTCGAAGCACTCGTGCGGGTCGATGGTCCGCTCGACCGGCGTGGAGTCGTCGGGGCTGGAGTCGTCGACGATCGCGTCGGAGTCCAGGTCGTGGTTGGAGTTGCCCGCCGACGCGAGGTTGAGCAGACCCTTGTGCTGGGCGTAGAGCTGCGCCCTGTTGACCGCATCGACGATGGCCCGCTGGTCGGGGTCGTCCATGCAGTTGTACAGCCACGGATCAACGTAGTAGCTGTTGTTGGTGATCTCGACACCGTGGTCGGCGGCGAACACGAAGGCGCACACGACGCTCTCCGGGTAGAAGAGGCCGTTGTCCGGGTCGCTCACCTTGATGCCGGAAACCTTGACGCCCGGAGCGACACCGGCGACACCGATGCCGTTGCGGGCCGCGGCTATCTCACCGGCCACGTGCGTGCCGTGGTAGTCGTCCGCGGTGTACGGACGCCAGGCGCCCTCACTGGTGTCCGCCACGCCGCCGACGCAGTTGGCCGACTGGGAGGCGGAGAAGTTCGGGGCGAGGTCCGGGTGGGTGTCGTCCACGCCGGTGTCGATCACGGCGACGGTCACCTTGCTGCTGCCCGGGTTGATCTTCGCGGCCTTGTCGGCGCCGATCGCCCGCAGGTCCCACTGGTCGGCCTCGAGGGGCTCGCTGTCGGGCGTCGCCGCCGACGCGCTCTCGACCTTCGCGGCCTGCTCCTTCGACAGGAACTGCGCCGACCCCTCGTCGGTCGAGCCCGCGGCGGTCAGCGGCGTGGTGCGCGTGGCACCCGCCGACTGCACCCCGCGCACCTTGCGAATCTCCTTGCCGAAGTCCGGGTTCGACGAGTGGACGACGATGACGCCGATCTTCTCGTACGTGGTCACGACGGTGCCGCCGGCCGCGGGCACCGCCTTCTTCACCGCTTCGATCGTGCGGCGGTCCAGCTTGGTGTTGACGACATACGCCAGGTTGGGCGCGTCCACCGCCTGAGCGGAGGTCTCCGCCTGCGGAGCGGCCGACGCGGCCGCGGGCAGGAAGCCCAGCGAGGCCGTCAACGACAGAACGACGGGCACGGCAAGGGCCAGGCGGCGTCTGGAACGCAGATGAGGCATGGGGTCTCCACATCATCCGGAAACGAAACCGGCCCGAGGCACAGGTGGTGCTCGGGCAGGTACATGACGGGTGTGCAGGGCCGAAGCTATCTCCCGAAGTCGCTGGCCAGCAATGACTTACCCGAAGTGACTTCGGAAAGAAGCCCGCGTTGTTGAACCGGGGCTTGCGCGCCGCCGTGACCTTGGGCAGGGAACGCGAGGACACTCGCCCCCGATCCCCGTAACAACCGCACCCGCAACGCGAGGAGACTCCGTGGCCACCGACGCACCGCCCCCCTCGAAAGAGCAACACAAACTCCCCTCACCCGAGGAGTTCACCGAGGTGGCTCAGAGCGCGGAGTTCGGTGAACTGCGCCGCTCCTACCGCTCCTTCGCCTTTCCGCTGACCGTCGGCTTCATCGCCTGGTACCTGCTGTACGTCCTGCTGTCGAACTACGCGGGCGACTTCATGGGCACCAAGCTCTTCGGCAACATCAATGTCGCCCTGGTCTTCGGCATCGCCCAGTTCCTCACCACCTTCCTCATCGCCTGGTGGTACTCGCGGCACGCCGCCGCGAAGCTCGACCCCAAGGCCGAGGCCATCAAGTCCCGAATGGAGGGCGGCGCATGAGCCCCGCGATCACCCTGGCAGCCGGCGAGGCCAGCGAGCACCGGCCACTGATCATCTCCCTGTTCGCGGTGTTCGTCGTCGCGACCCTGGTCATCACCGTCTGGGCGGGCCGCCAGACCAAGGACGCCGCCGACTTCTACGCCGGCGGACGCCAGTTCAGCGCCTTCCAGAACGGCCTCGCCGTCTCCGGCGACTACATGTCGGCCGCGTCCTTCCTCGGCATCGCCGGCGCCATCGCCCTCTTCGGGTACGACGGCTTCCTGTACTCCATCGGCTTCCTGGTCGCCTGGCTGGTGGCGCTGCTCCTCGTCGCGGAACCCCTGCGCAACTCCGGCCGCTACACCATGGGTGACGTACTGGCGTACCGCATGCGCCAGCGCCCGGTCCGTACCGCGGCCGGCACCTCCACCATCGTCGTCTCGATCTTCTACCTGCTGGCCCAGATGGCAGGCGCGGGCGTCCTCGTGTCCCTGCTGCTCGGCATCACCTCCGACGCCGGCAAGATCCTCATCGTCGCCCTCGTCGGCGTCCTGATGATCGTGTACGTCTCCATCGGCGGCATGAAGGGCACCACCTGGGTCCAGATGGTCAAGGCCGTGCTGCTCATCAGCGGCACCATCCTGATCACCTTCCTGGTGCTGCTGAAGTTCAACTTCAACATCTCCGACCTGCTCGGCACGGCCGCCGAGAACAGCGGCAAGGGCACCGCCTTCCTGGAGCCCGGTCTCCAGTACGGCGCGACCGGCACCACCAAGCTGGACTTCATCTCCCTCGGCATCGCCCTGGTGCTCGGCACCGCCGGCCTGCCGCACATCCTGATCCGCTTCTACACGGTGCCCAACGCCAAGGCCGCCCGGAAGTCCGTCAACTGGGCCATCGGCATCATCGGCGGCTTCTACCTGATGACCATCGCCCTCGGCTTCGGCGCCGCGGCGCTGATCTCCCAGGAAGAGATCATCGAGTCAAACCCGTCCGGCAACACGGCGGCACCCCTGCTCGCCCTCCACCTCGGCGGCGTCGACTCCGCCTGGGGCGCCATCCTGCTCGCCGTGATCTCGGCGGTCGCCTTCGCGACGATCCTCGCCGTGGTCGCCGGACTCACCCTGGCCTCGTCGTCGTCCTTCGCGCACGACATCTACGCGAACGTCATCAAGAAGGGCAAGGCCACCGAGAAGCAGGAGATGAGGGCGGCCAGGCTGGCGACCATCGGCATCGGTGCCGCCTCCATCCTCCTGGGCGCCCTCGCCCGCGACCTGAACGTCGCCGGCCTCGTCGCCCTCGCCTTCGCGGTCGCGGCGTCCGCCAACCTGCCGACGATCCTCTACAGCCTGTTCTGGAAGCGGTTCACCACCCAGGGCGCCCTGTGGTCGATCTACGGCGGTCTGATCGTCGCCGTCGGCCTGGTGCTGTTCTCGCCCGTCGTCTCCGGCGACCCCAAGGCGATGTTCCCCGATGTCGACTTCGCCTGGTTCCCGCTGAAGAACCCCGGCATCATCTCGATCCCGTTCGGCTTCCTGATGGGCTGGCTCGGCACGGTCCTCTCCAAGGAGGAGCCGGACACCGCCAAGTTCGCGGAACTGGAGGTCCGGTCCCTGACCGGAACCGGCGCGCACTGAGTCCCAACCCGGGTTCGCCCCCTGAGCGGCCGTGTCGTAGATCCCTACGACGCGGCCGCGTCTTACGTCGTGGGATCGGGGCCTGTTGATGTCAGTGGGGTCGCGTAGGCTCGCAGGTGTCGGAAACTTGTGATCCGCGAGGGAGGGGGCCCACGTGCTCATCGACACCTACGGCCGAGTGGCCACCGATCTGAGGGTCTCGCTGACCGACAGGTGCAATCTGCGCTGCACCTACTGCATGCCCGAGGAGGGTCTGCAGTGGCTCGCCAAGCCCGATCTGCTCACCGACGACGAGATCGTGCGGCTCATCGACATCGCCGTTACCGCCCTCGGTATCCGGGAAGTCCGCTTCACCGGCGGTGAGCCCCTGCTGCGCCCCGGCCTGGTCGGCATCGTCGAGCGGGTCGCGGCCCTCGAGCCGCGCCCCCAGATGTCCCTCACCACCAACGGCATCGGCCTCAAGCGCACCGCGGCGGCCCTGAAGGCGGCCGGCCTGGACCGGGTCAACGTCTCGCTGGACACGCTGCGCCCCGACGTCTTCAAGACCCTCACCCGCCGGGACCGGCACAAGGACGTCATCGAGGGCCTGCACGCCGCCCGCGAGGCGGGCCTGACCCCCGTCAAGGTCAACTCGGTGCTGATGCCGGGACTGAACGAGGACGAGGCCCCGGACCTGCTGGCCTGGGCCGTGGAGCACGACTACGAACTGCGGTTCATCGAGCAGATGCCCCTGGACGCCCAGCACGGCTGGAAGCGCGACGGCATGATCACCGCGGGAGACATCCTGGCGTCCCTGCGCACCCGCTTCGACCTCACCGAAGAGGGCTCCGGCGAGCGCGGCTCGGCCCCCGCCGAACGCTGGCTCGTCGACGGCGGACCCCAGCGCGTCGGCGTCATCGCCTCCGTCACCCGCCCGTTCTGCTCGGCCTGCGACCGCACCCGCCTCACGGCCGACGGCCAGATACGCACCTGCCTGTTCGCCACGGAGGAGACCGACCTGCGCGCCGCCCTGCGCTCGGACGCGCCCGACGAGGAGGTCGCCCGCATCTGGCGCCTGGCCATGTGGGGCAAGAAGGCGGGCGCGGGCCTGGACGACCCGACGTTCATCCAGCCGGACCGGCCGATGTCGGCGATCGGCGGCTAGTCGGCCGGGGCCGTCCTGCGGACCGGGGCCCAGGAGCGGCCCAGGCGGCTTCGTAGCGGCCTGGGAAGCTTGGGAGGACTCCTGGGCTCAGGAAGCTTCGGAGGGCTCCCACTCCGACAGGAGGACCACGTCCTTCAAGAACCCCCGCACCCCGAGGAACTGCGACAGGTGCTCCCGGTGCTCCTCGCACGCGAGCCACGTCTTGCGCCGCTCCGGCGTGTGGATCTTCGGGTTGTTCCATGCCAGCACCCACAGGGCGTCGGCGCGGCAGCCCTTGGCAGAACAGATCGGGGTTTCGTCACTCACCGGTTCGTCTCACAGATGCATCAAAAAGGCGACGCCGAGCAGCCACGGGGGGAGCTGCCCGGCGTCGGTCCGTCGCTCCGACGGGGGATGCGGAGCGCCTACGAAGTATGTCACGGGTAACCCGCCGCCCGGGACCGGAACAACATGATTGATCTGAGCTTTTCTTGAGCTTGGCGAGGGTCTGACTTCCGGTTGTGAGCCACCCATCGACGCCGCGTCACGACTCCTCGGCGACGCACATGATCATGCTCGTTCGTGCGGCTCGTTCCGTGCGCCCGAGGCCGGATCGGACACCACGTCTTCCGGGACCGGTTCCGCGAAACCGTCCTCCGCACGGGGCGAGGTGATCATCGGCCGGGTGGGCGCGGCCACGAATGTCGACGGGAGCGACGGCGCGTTCTCCCGCCCCGCGTTGGCGATCACCACGGCCACATAGGGGAGGACCGCCCCGAGCACCAGGGCGACGATCGCGACGTGCCGTTCGACGTTCCACAGCGCCACCGCGAGGATCACCGACAGCGTACGAACGGTCATCGAGATGACGTACCGGCGCTGCCGTCCGCGCACGTCCTCCTGGAGGCTCGTACGGGCTCCGGTGATCCGGAACACCTCGACGCTGCCGCCATGCTGCTTCCGCATCACATTCCACCATCCGCCCGTATCGGACTCTCCCCGCCCCCAACCCGGTCCGCCCCCGGTCGGGGAACGGGACCCGGACAGCTCCCACGTTACGCCCGGCCTGCGCCGCCTACGAGACCGGGGCACCTCCAACCTGGACCAACGTCCTTGGCCCCAGCGCGTACGGCCGTACCCGACATGCGCCGTACCGCGACCGGACCGACACTGGGCGTAATGCTCGCGTAGAGCCGTACAGGAGGCAGCCATGGGCTGGTTGTGGGCCATCATCGTGGGATTCGTACTGGGCCTGATCGCCAAGGCGATCATCCCGGGCAAGCAGCACAGCCCTCTCTGGCTGACCACGATCTTCGGCATCCTCGGCGCGATCGTCGGCAACGCGGTGGCCCGCGCGGCCGGCGTCGACGCCACCTCCGGCATCGACTGGATGCGGCACATCTTCCAGCTCATCGCCGCGGTCGTCATCGTCCTCCTGGGCGACATGGCGTACATGGCGACGCTCGGCCGAAACAAGCACCGGACCTGAGGACAGGCACCGGCGAAGGGGGCGGCCTCCCGCACGGGAAGCCGCCCCCTTCGATGTACCTAAGAACCCTTCGATGTGCCTAGGAACCCGTGATCTCGACGGCCGCCAGGTTCTTCTTGCCGCGGCGCAGCACCAGCCAGCGCCCCTGCAGCAGGTCCTCCTTGGCGGGGACGGCGTCCTCCGCGGCGACCTTCGCGTTGTTCACGTAGGCGCCGCCCTCCTTGACCGTGCGACGCGCGGCCGACTTGCTGGCCACGAGGCCGACCTCGGCGAACAGGTCGACGACCGGACCGAGCTCGGCGACCTGGATGTGCGGCACCTCGGACAGGGCCGCGGCCAGCGTCCTCTCGTCGAGATCCGCCAGCTCGCCCTGGCCGAAGAGGGCCTTGGACGCGGCGATCACGGCGGTCGTCTGGTCGGCGCCGTGCACCAGCGTCGTCAGCTCCTCCGCCAGCGCGCGCTGCGCGGCCCGGGCCTGGGGGCGCTCCTCGGTCTGCTGCTCCAGCTCCTCGATCTCCTCGCGGGAGCGGAAGCTGAAGATGCGCAGGTACTTGGAGACGTCCCGGTCGTCCGCGTTCAGCCAGAACTGGTAGAAGGCGTACGGCGTGGTCATCTCGGGGTCGAGCCAGACCGTGCCGGACTCCGTCTTGCCGAACTTGGTGCCGTCGGCCTTGGTGATCAGCGGTGTGGCCAGGGCGTGCACCACGGCGTCGGGCTCGACCCGGTGGATCAGGTCGGTGCCGGAGGTGAGGTTGCCCCACTGGTCGCTGCCGCCGGTCTGCAGCGTGCAGCCGTACCTCCGGTACAGCTCCAGGAAGTCCATGCTCTGCAGGATCTGGTAGCTGAACTCCGTGTAGCCGATGCCCGCGTCGGAGTTGAGGCGCCGGGAGACGGCCTCCTTCGCGATCATCTTGTTGACCCGGAAGTGCTTGCCCACGTCACGCAGGAACTCGATGGCCGACAGACCGGACGTCCAGTCCAGGTTGTTGACCATGATCGCCGCGTTCGGCCCCTCGAAGTCGAGGAGCGGCGCGATCTGGGCGCGCAGCCGCTCGACCCACTGGCCCACGACCTCCGGCGCGTTCAGCGTGCGCTCCGAGTCCGGCTTCGGGTCGCCGATCAGGCCGGTGGCGCCTCCGACCAGGCCCAGCGGACGGTTGCCCGCCTGCTGGATCCGGCGCATCGTGAGGATCTGCACGAGGTTGCCGAGGTGCAGGCTGGGCGCGGTCGGGTCGAAGCCGCAATAGAACGTGACGGGACCGTCCGCGAACGCCTTGCGCAATGCGTCCTCGTCAGTGGAGAGGGCGAGCAGCCCGCGCCACTTCAGTTCGTCGACGATGTCCGTCACGGTTCTCGTATCTCCTTGGGTTCGCTCGTCATCAGGTACGAGGTTATACGCCCTGACTGACAGAGCTCATATTGAAGTCCGGCACCCTCAGGGCCGGCATCGCTGCCCTAGTGAACCAGTCGCTCCACTCCCTCGGCAGCGTCTTTTCGGTGCGCCCGGCCTCGGCGGCCCGGCCCAGCAGGTCGACCGGTGACTCGTTGAACCGGAAGTTGTTGACCTCGCCGCTCACCTCGCCGTTCTCGACGAGATAGACGCCGTCCCGGGTCAGACCGGTGAGCAGCAGCGTGGCCGGGTCGACCTCGCGGATGTACCAGAGGCAGGTCAGCAGCAGACCGCGCTCGGTGTTCGCGACCATCTCCTCCAGGGAGCGGTCCTCGCCCCCGTCCAGGATCAGGTTGTCGATGCCCGGCGCCACCGGCAGCCCGGTCAGCCCGGCGCTGTGCCGGCTGGTCAGCAGATTGCTCAGCTCGCCCTCGCGCACCCAGTCGGTGGCGGTCAGCGGCAGCCCGTTGTCGAACACCGACTGGTCGCCGCCGGAGGAGTGCGCGAGCACGAAGGGGGCCGACTCCAGGCCCGGCGCGTTCGGGTCGCTGCGCAGGGTCAGCGGCAGGTCGGTGAGCTTGTCGCCCACGCGGGTGCCGCCGCCCGGCTTGGAGAACACCGTGCGGCCCTCCGCCGCGTCCCGGCCCGACGCCGACCACATCTGGTAGATCAGCAGGTCCGCGACGGCGGTCGGCGGCAGCAGCGTCTCGTACCGCCCGGCGGGCAGCGCGATCCGCCGCTCGGCCCACCCGAGGCGTACGGCCAGCTCGGCGTCCAGCGCCGCCGGGTCGACGTCCTTGAAGTCCCGGGTGGAGCGGCCCGCCCACGCCGAGCGGGTACGGTCCGGCGACTTGGCGTTCAGCTCCAGCGTCCCGTTGGGCTGGTCGTGACGCAGCCGCAGTCCCGTCGACGTACCGAGGTAGCTGGAGACCAGCTCGTGGTTGGCGAAGCCGTACAACTCGCGTCCGCCGGCACGCGCGCGTGCGAACGCCTCACCGAGCGCCGGCGCGAAGTCGGCGAACACGGCGGAGGAGGTCTCGGCGGGCGCGTCCGTGAAGTCGGGCGACTCGGGCACGCCGCTGACCAGCGGCCGGGCGTCCTCGGCGGGCTGGGCACCGCGCGCGGCGGCCTCGGCGGCGCGCACCAGGGGCTCCAGCTCGTCCGGCGTCACGGCCGACCGCGAGACGACACCGGAGGCCGTGCCCTCCTTGCCGTCGACGGTCGCGATCACGGTGAGCGTACGGCCGCGGGTGACACCGTTCGTGGTGAGCGCGTTGCCCGCCCAGCGCAGGTTGGCGGTCGACTGCTCGTCGGCGATGACCACGCAGCCGTCGGCCCGGGACAGCGCGAGAGCCCGCTCGACGATCTCGTGCGGCTTGTTCGTACGAGGACTCATCGACCGGCCTCCTGCGTGGTGTTGAGACTGTGCTGTCCCGGGGGACGACCCCCGGACCCCCAGCCGATTCCGGACCTGACGCTCATCGACCGGCCTCCTGCGTGGTGTTGAGAATGTTGACGCCCTTGAAGAGGGCCGACGGGCAACCGTGCGAGACCGCCGCGACCTGGCCCGGCTGGGCCTTGCCGCAGTTGAAGGCACCGCCCAGGACGTAGGTCTGCGGACCGCCCACCGCGGCCATCGAGCCCCAGAAGTCGGTGGTCGTCGCCTGATACGCGACGTCCCGCAGCTGTCCGGTGATCCGCCCGTTCTCGATCTTGAAGAACCGCTGCCCGGTGAACTGGAAGTTGTAGCGCTGCATGTCGATCGACCAGGAGCGGTCGCCGACGACGTAGATCCCGCGGTCCACGCTCCCGATGAGGTCCTCGGCCGACATCCCGGCCGGGTCCGGCTGCAAGGACACGTTGGCCATGCGCTGTACGGGCACGTGCCCGGGGGAGTCGGCGAAGGCGCACCCGTTGGAGCGCTCGAAGCCGGTCAGCCGGGCGATCCGCCGGTCCAGCTGGTAGCCGACCAGGGTGCCGCTGCGCACCAGGTCCCAGGACTGTCCCGCGACGCCCTCGTCGTCGTACCCGACGGTCGCCAGGCCGTGCTCGGCGGTGCGGTCACCGGTGACGTTCATCAGCTCGGAGCCGTACCTGAGCCTGCCCAGCTGGTCGAAGGTGGCGAAGGAGGTGCCGGCGTAGGCGGCCTCGTAGCCGAGCGCCCGGTCCAGCTCGGTGGCGTGGCCGATGGACTCGTGGATGGTCAGCCACAGGTTGGAGGGATCGACGACGAGGTCGTAGACGCCCGACTCGACGCTGGGCGCCCGCATCTTCTCGGCGAGCAGCTCCGGGATCCGCGCCAGCTCCGCGTCCCAGTCCCAGCCAGTGCCGGTGAGGTACTCCCAGCCGCGCCCGACGGGCGGCGCGATGGTCCGCATGGAGTCGAACTCGCCGCTCGACTCGTCGACGGACACGGCGGTCAGCTGCGGGTGCAGCCGAACCCGCTGCTGCGTCGTCACGGTCCCGGCGGTGTCGGCGTAGAACTTGTTCTCATGGACGGTGAGGAGCGAAGCGTCCACGTGATTGACGCCGTCCGCCGCCAGCAGCCGCGCGCTCCACTCCGCCAGCAGCGCCGACTTCTCCTCGTCGGGCACGGCGAACGGATCGATCTCGTACGACGAGATCCACTCCTTCTCGGTGTGCACGGGCTCGTCCGCGAGCTCGACCCGCTCGTCCGACCCGGCCGCCTTGATCACCTGGGCGGACAGTTTCGCCATCTGCACCGCCTGAGAGGCGACCTTGGCGGCGGCGTCCAGCGTCAGATCCACCCCCGAGGCGAACCCCCACGTCCCGCCGTGCACGACCCGCACCGCGTACCCGAGATCAGTGGTGTCCGAGGTCCCGGAGGGCTTCGCGTCCCGAAGCCGCCAGGACGCACTGCGCACCCGCTCGAACCGGAAGTCCGCGTGCTCCGCGCCCAGCGCACGCGCGCGTGCCAGGGCGGCGTCGGCCAAAGGGCGTAGCGGAAGCGCCGTGAACGCTTCGTCGATCGTATGAGGCACGGAGGTCTCCCTGCTGTCGTGGCCTGTCGGCTCCGATCATGTCGCGCGGGCGGGGCCGCCGACCATACGTTTCCGACGGAGTTCCGCAGCTTTCTGTAGGGACCCGACAGTCGGTGCCGTAAGCCACTGTGGATGCCCGATTGTCCGCGCACGGGCCGGGACCGATAGGTTTTCGAGGAAGCCGCCTGTCATCCAGGTGTTCGGGCGGGTGTGTCAGACCGCTATCGAAAGGGTGATCCGTTGAGCCGCTCGGTTCTCGTCACCGGAGGCAACCGAGGCATCGGCCTCGCCATCGCCCGCGCATTCGCCGACGCCGGCGACAAGGTTGCCATCACCTACCGCTCGGGCGAGCCGCCGGCCGGTTTCTTGGCCGTCAAGTGCGACATCACCGACACCGAGCAGGTGGAGCAGGCCTACAAGGAGATCGAGGCCGAGCACGGCCCGGTCGAGGTGCTGATCGCCAACGCCGGCATCACCAAGGACCAGCTCCTGATGCGCATGTCCGAGGAGGACTTCACCTCGGTCATCGACACCAACCTCACGGGCACCTTCCGGGTAGTCAAGCGCGCCAACCGCGGCATGCTGCGCGCCAAGAAGGGCCGCGTCGTGCTGATCTCGTCGGTCGTCGGTCTGTACGGCGGCCCCGGCCAGGCGAACTACGCCGCCTCCAAGGCCGCTCTGGTCGGCTTCGCGCGCTCGCTCGCCCGTGAGCTGGGCTCGCGCAACATCACGTTCAACGTGGTGGCGCCCGGCTTCGTCGACACCGACATGACCAAGGTGCTCACCGACGAGCAGCGTGACGTCATCGTGAAGCAGGTGCCGCTCGGGCGGTACGCGCAGCCCGAGGAGATCGCCGCGACGGTGCGGTTCCTCGCCTCGGACGACGCCTCGTACATCACTGGAGCCGTCATCCCCGTTGACGGCGGACTGGGAATGGGTCACTGAACACCATGAGCGGAATTCTCGAGGGCAAGCGCGTCCTGATCACCGGTGTGCTGATGGAGTCCTCCATCGCCTTCCACACCGCGAAGCTGGCCCAGGAGCAGGGCGCGGAGATCATCCTGACCGCGTTCCCGCGGCCCACGCTGACCGAGCGCATCGCCAGGAAGCTTCCCAAGCCCACCAAGGTCCTGGAGCTCGACGTCACGAACGAGGAGCACCTGGGCCGCCTGGCCGACCTCGTCGGCGAGGAGCTCGGCGGCCTCGACGGCGTCGTCCACTCCATCGGCTTCGCGCCCCAGGACGCGATGGGCGGCAACTTCCTCAACACCCCGTTCGAGTCCGTGGCCACCGCCATGCACGTCTCGGCGTACTCCCTGAAGTCGCTGACGATGGCCTGCCTGCCGCTGATGCAGAACGGCGGCTCGGTCGTCGGCCTGACCTTCGACGCGCAGTTCGCCTGGCCGCAGTACGACTGGATGGGCCCGGCCAAGGCCGCCCTGGAGGCCACCAGCCGCTACATGGCACGCGACCTGGGCAAGCAGAACATCCGCTGCAACCTCATCTCCGCCGGCCCGATCGCCTCGATGGCCGCCAAGTCCATCCCGGGCTTCAGCGACCTGGCCTCCGTGTGGGACACCCGCTCGCCCCTGGAGTGGGACCTCAAGGACCCGGAGCCGGCCGGCAAGGGCGTCGTCGCGCTGCTGAGCGACTGGTTCCCGAAGACCACGGGCGAGATCGTCCACGTGGACGGCGGTCTGCACGCCATCGGTGCGTGACGCTGCCGCTGTGGCTCCATTGAAGTGAAGGGTGTGGGCCCGCGTTCCTTCCGGACGCGGGCCCACACCCTTCACTCGTTCGGCCTATCCGGTCGGGCGGCCCGGGGCCACAACTGCGCACTCTGGATTACGCGTTCACCACACGCTCCCCTCCCCAGCACGGCCGAGGAGGTCCCCTTGTGCGCCTGTCCCGCAGCCTGGCCTCAGCGACCGTAGCCGTCTGTCTCGTGCTGTTCCATCCGTACGACGCGAAGCCGCACGCGCGCGTGGAGGTGCGGCAGGCCGCCGCACCGGAGCCGTTCGGGGCCGAGTGCCGCAGCAGCGTCACCGGCTCCCATGTGATCGCGTACTGCCACAACCCGTATCCGCGGCCCGACCGGGTCAGCCTGCACATCGAGTGCGTCCGCTGGTGGGACGTCGACAGCGACGGCACCCCAATCGAGGCCGGGCCCGCGCAGACCGTGCGCCTGACCGGCCGCTGCTGGAAAGAGGTCCGCTCGGTGTGGGTCAGCCACCGGCAGGGGCGTTGAACCGCCCAGGACGGCACAGGAACGGATAGCTGGCGGCCTCCTGGGCGGCCGCCGCCGCATCACCCGCCCGGATCGCGTCGACGAGCCGCGCGTGGTCCATGTGCGTCTCCGGAGTCAGCTCCTCGCCGACGTCCTCGCGCAGCCAGTCCCGCAGCACCTCGCCCAGGTCGGCGTACATCGCGGTCATCACGTCGTTGTGCGAGGCGGCCACCACCGCCAGGTGGAAGGTCGCGTCCGCCGTCACGAACGCCTCCGTGTCGCCCGACTCCCACGCCTCCTCGCGTCGCACCAGGAGCGCGTCCAGCTGCTTGAGGTCCTTCTCCGTGCGCCGCTCGGCGGCCAGCCTGGCGGCGGCCGACTCCAGCGTGGAACGCAGCTCGGCGATGTGCCGCGGGTCCGCGTCGGCGAAACGGCGGTGCATCACGCCGGCCAGCTCGCTCGTCGCCACGACGTACGTGCCGGAGCCCTGCCGGATGTCCAGCAGGCCGTTGTGCGCGAGCGCGCGGACGGCCTCGCGGACGGTGTTGCGGGCGACGCCGAGCTGCTCGACCAGCTCGGGCTCCGTCGGGATCCGGGCGCCGACCGGCCACTCGCCCGAGGTGATCTGGTTGCGCAGAGCGGTGATGACCTGCTCGGACAGTGCCGACCGGCGGGGATGGCTCAGGGGCATGGCACACCTTCGCACGGGCGGGGCCGGAACGGGCGACCCGGGGATGGACAACCAATCATCCCATGATTCTATGATGGACCTCATGGCCCGCGAGGAAACCCGGACGAGGAAGTCCACGACCGTACGCGGTCCGGCCGCGACCGACGCCCCGGCAGGCGATGCGCCCACAGGGGCCGCCACGCGCGCGTGGGCGACGCGTCTGGTCGTCGTCGGCATCGTGCTGTCCGCCGTCAACCTCCGCCCCGCCATCACCAGCCTCGGCGCCCTCCTCGAAGAGGTCCGCGACGGCCTCGGCATGAGCGGCAGCGTGGCCGGGCTGCTCACCTCCGTGCCCCCGCTCTGCTTCGCCGTCTTCGGCGTCATGGCCCCCAGGCTCGCCCGCCGCTTCGGGCCGGGCGCGGTGGTGTGCGCGGGCATGGTCGCCATCACCGCGGGCCTGCTGATACGGCCGTACGCGGGCGGTACGGCGGGCTTCCTGGCGGGCAGTGCGCTCGCCCTCATGGGGATCGCGGTCAGCAACGTCCTGATGCCGGTCATCGTCAAGCGCTGGTTCCCCGACCGGGTCGGTTCCATGACCGGCCTCTACTCGATGGCCCTCGCCCTCGGCACCGCTGCCGCCGCGGCGGTGACCGTGCCGGTGACGCGGGCGCTGGGCGGGGACTGGCAGTCCGGGCTCGCGGTGTGGGCGGTCCTGGCGGCGGCCGCCGTGCTCCCGTGGATTCCGCTCGTACGGGACGGGGGGACCGCGTCGGCCGAGCGGGCCCCCGCGCGCGGGGAGCCGTCGGCCCCGCTGCGGATCACCCGGAGCCGTACCGCCTGGGCGCTCGCCGTCTTCTTCGGGCTCCAGGCCACTGCCGCGTACATCACCATGGGCTGGATGGCGCAGATCTTCCGGGACGCGGGCGTGTCCGCGGGTACCGCGGGGCTGCTGCTCGCGGTCACGATGGTGATGGGCGTGCCGCTCGCCTTCGTCATCCCGCGCGTCGCCGCCCGGTTGTCGCACCAGGGCCCGATCGTGATCGCGCTCGGTGTCTGCGGCCTGGCCGGCTACGCGGGCCTGTACTTCGCGCCGGCCGGCGGCGCCTGGGCCTGGGCCGTCCTGCTCGGCGTCTCCAACTGTGCCTTCCCGCTGGCCCTCACCATGGTCGGGATGCGGGCCAGGACCGGCGCGGGCGTCGCCCAACTGTCGGGCTTCGCGCAGAGCACCGGCTACCTCATCTCCATCCCCGGGCCGCTCCTGGTCGGCGTGCTCTACCAGCACAGCGGCGGCTGGGGGCTGCCGATCGCCCTCATGACCGGCCTGATGATCCCGCAGATGGCGGTGGGCGTCCTGGCGGGGCGCGACCGCACGGTGGAGGACGAGGCGGCGCGCTGATCCGGTGGGCGGGCCCCGGCCTCACCCCGGAGGAGTCGTGGCGACCGACGGGTGCGAGACTTGCCGTATGCCAGTGCTCGATCCGAACCCCCAGAACGGCCAGAAGAAGATGCTCCTGGTCTTCGGCTCGTTCTTCGCCATCTTCGTGATCATCGCCATCATCGCGACGATCGCCTCGCCGTGATCGTGCCCCCGTGACCGTGACCGTGACCGTGCCCTCGTGATCGTGCCCCCGTGACCGTCCGGCGGGCCCGATGGTGGGGCTAACCCCCCTGTCCCCTAGGGGGCGAGTGTCAGGGTCAACTGGGTGGATCACCGGATGGGTTGAAGGCCGGAGATTCCGTAGCTTCGAGATGTGACCGCGAGAGGCGGACACGGACGACTCGAAGACGGCGGAGGCACCCATGTCGGCTCCTACGCACACCCGGCCCCACCCCGCGACCCGCGGCGGCGTCGACAGCCGGCTGCCCTGGTGGGCCCTCGCGCTGCCGACGCTCGCGTTCATCGTGCTCCTGGTGCTGATCCTGAACCCGACGAACGCGCACGCGGCCTCCGGCGACCCCGCCGTCCCTCACCTCGTCGAGCGAGTACAGCAGCTGATAGCGCGCTGAACACGGCCGGAGCCGCCGGTCAACTACCCGCGCCCCATGGCCTGTTTCATGCGAAGCTGGATCCCATGAGCGTCGCAGAACCCCGCAAGATCGTCCTCTTCCGGCATGCGAAAGCCGACTGGCCACAGGTGCCCGACCACGAGCGGCCGCTCGCTGAGCGGGGCCGCATGGACGCCGCAGTCGCCGGACGCAAGCTGGCCGACACCGGCCTCGCCTTCGACCTGGCCCTGTGCTCCACCGCGACCCGGACCCGCGAGACCTGGAAGCTCGCCGTCCATGAATTCCCGCACCGGCCGAAAACGGTCTACGAGGAGCGGATCTACGAGGCCTCGCCCGGCGAGCTGATCGCCCTGCTCAACGAGACCCCCGACGACGCACAGGATGTCCTGCTCATCGGCCACAACCCGGGCATCCAGGGCCTCGCCGACATCCTGGCCGGCGCGGCCGAGGGCGACGCCCGAGAGCGGATGAGCGGCCGCGGCTTCCCGGCCGCCGCCTTCGCCGTCCTGTCCTTCGACGGCTCCTGGAAGTCCCTGGAGCCGGGCGCGGCCACGCTGGTCGACTACTGGGCGCCGTCCGACTGAGCCGTTCTCGCGCCGAAGGGCCCGGCACCGCACGGTTCCGGGCCCTTCGGCGCTCTGCTTGCGAGGACGGGCTCAGATCTCCTCGTGCATGTCCGCGGCCTCGACCTCTTCGCGGGTGACGCCCAGCAGGTACAGGACCGTGTCGAGGAACGGCACGTTCACCGCGGTGTGCGCGGCCTCCCGCACCATCGGCTTGGCGTTGAAGGCCACCCCCAGGCCGGCCGCGTTGAGCATGTCCAGGTCATTGGCACCGTCGCCGATCGCCACCGTCTGCGCCAGCGGTACGCCCGCCTCCGCGGCGAACCGGCGCAGCAGCCGCGCCTTGCCTGCCCGGTCCACGATCTCTCCGGTGACCCTGCCCGTCAGCTTCCCGTCGACGATCTCCAGCGTGTTGGCCTGCGCGAAGTCAAGCCCGAGCCGCTCCCGCAGATCGTCCGTGACCTGCGTGAACCCGCCCGAGACGACGCCCACTTGGTAGCCGAGACGCTTCAGCGTACGGATCAGCGTGCGCGCGCCCGGGGTCAGCCGGACCTCGCTGCGCACCTTGTCCACCACCGAGGCGTCCAGCCCCTCCAGGAGCGCCACACGCGCGTGCAGCGACTGCTCGAAGTCCAGCTCGCCGCGCATCGCGGCCGCCGTCACCTCGGCGACCTCGTCCTCGCAGCCGGCGTGCGCGGCGAAGAGCTCGATCACCTCGTCCTGGATCAGCGTCGAATCCACGTCCATGACGATCAGGCGCTGGGCACGGCGGTGCAGTCCGGCCGCGACGACCGCGACATCGACGCCGAGCGCCGCCGCGTCGGTCACCAGGGCGGTGCGCAGCGGCGCGGTCTCCACGCCGGACACCGCGAACTCGACCGCGGTCACCGGATACTTGGCGAGCCGGAAGATGCGGTCGATGTTGCCGCCGACCTTGGTGATCTTCGCGGCGACCGCCGCCGTCGCCTCCGCGGTGAGCGGATGCCCGAGCACGGTGACCAGGGAGCGCCCCAGCCCGCGCGGACGGTTGTCGCCGAGGCCCGAGATGATCTCGGCCTGCATCTTGATCGACTCCGCCCAGCTGTGGACGGTCGCCCGCAGATCCCCCTCCAGCCCGCTGGGCGGCGCGGTCACGAGCGCGCACAGCACCATCCGGCCACGGGTGACGACCTGCTCGATGTCGACCACGTCGACGGAGTAGGCGGCGAGGGTGTCGAAGAGTCCGGCCGTGATGCCCGGCTTGTCCTTCCCGAAGATCTTGACGAGAAGGGTGGGGACGTCAGAGGTCGAGGTCTGCGAAGCGCTCATGGTGTTCCCACCGTATCCGGCACGCAGTGCCTTCCGCGCCCGAGGTCCGCCTGACGGACACGGAACACTGGGTGTCGGGCCGGTGGCGCCGACCTTACGCGCCGGCCACGTCTTCGCTGCACACGGCCCTGCCGCCGCGTTGGGTCACCGGCGCCCCTTCGGCCTCCCAGGAGGCGGGGGAGGCGGGGGAGGCGGGGGAGGCGGTGGCGGCGGTGGCCGCTCGCCCGAAGCGGACGACGGCCGCTCCCCGGGCGGCGGCTTCCGGGGCGACCGCGGCGGTGGCCCGATCGGCCGGGCCACCGTGGGCGCGCCGTACACGTCGTCGCCGGGCGAGCGCGGACCGTCCGGCCGGCGCGGCTCGTCGGGCGGCCGCGCGTCCTCCGGTTCCTGTAAGGCGTCGGGCATTCGCAGATATGGATTGGTCGCCGGGTTCGGCGGCCGGTAGGACGAGCTGGGGACGTACGGCCCGGACTCGCGCCCCGACTCGCCCGCGTAGGGATCCCGTCGCTGTTCCTCATGAGGATCACGGGTCTCACCCGCGGACGGCCCCGTCGGCTGCCCCGCGTACGGGGCACGCCCAGCACCCGCGACCGTCGCTGAAGGCCCGGCATCCCCGGCCACGTCCCGCCACCGGCCGTCACCCAGTGCCAGCGGCGCGGCCTGTCGCCCCGCCGCCCCGGTCGCCCGGGCGAGCAGCGCACCGGCGGCCCCCACACCGGCACCCCACAGGGCACCGAGGAGCAACGCCATGCCGAGATTTCCGCTCAGGTTGATTCCCGCGCCGAACGCGTCGAAGCCGAGCACGGACAGCGAGGCGTCCACGGACACCCCCGTCAGCCAGGCGAGCAACGGCAGGGTCAGCGCCGTGGCGATGCCCAGCCGCAGCGCACACCGCCCGGCGAAACCGAGGGCACCCTGATCCCGTACGCCTGGATCCCGTACGCCTGGATCCCGTACGCCTGGATCCCGTACGCCCGCAGCCTGTACGCCCGGATCCCGTACGACCGCGGAACCGCCGCCACCCCCGGCGGTCACCGGCGTCCGCACCGCCGTCAGCACCCCCGCCAGCAGCATCATCAGCGCCGCCGCGACCCCCAGCAGCCACACCCGCCCGTCGAGGTCCGCCAGCCGCCCCAGGGTCACGGACTGGTCGGACCCGGAGTTCAGCAGCTCGTCCATGGGAGCCGGCAGGAAATTCGTCAGCACCCCCGTCGCCCGGCCGTCGAACGGCACGAACAGGCCGATCGGGATGCCCAGCCACACACCGTTCGGCGCCCCCAGCAGCGCCGCCCCCGCGATCCGCTTCGGATGGTCGTCGCCGATCGCCGCGTACGCCGCCGCCGCGAACCCCGCCGCCACCGCCACCAGCAGAACCGTGACCAGGGCGGACGCGGCCGGCCGTACGACTCGGTGCACGCTCTCCCAGCCGCGCGGCAGGGGAGTACGACGGGACGCCAGCAGGGCGATCAGCAGGATCCCGGCCGACCAGCCGAGCCCGCCGAGCAGGGTCGGCGCGGTGTCGACGGTGAAGCCGACCGCCGCCTGCGCGTCGACGAGGTCGCCGATCTGGTCGGGAAGCAGCCCTCCGATGTCCCCGACGTCGCCCACCCCGGGGATCTCGATGCCGCCCCCGCCACCGCCCGGCAGGTCGTCGAGTCCCAGTGCGCTTCCGTCGATCGTGATGACATCGTGTCCCGCCCAGGCCAGCCCGCCCAGCATCGCCACGAACAGTGCGACCACCGCCCCCGCGCGAGCGAGGAGTTCGGCGGGCGCGATCACAACTCCCGCCCCGCGCAAGGACCTTAGGAAGAACCACGACAACAGCAGTGCTCCGACCAGGCTCACGCCCAGTGGCGTGATCTCGATGGCGGTCGCCGCCTCCGCGCCCGTCAGGCCGAACGCGGACACGTCGCCGGACGGTGTGACGGAACCACCCGCCCCAAGAGCCACCACCGCCGCGGTCATGGGCCCGAGCGAGCCCGCCGTATCGGCTTCGAGCAGGTGCAGCCCGAGCGCCGCCGTGCCCGCCATCCCGATCAATGCCCAGCTCACGGCGGCGATCGCGGACAGCAGGATGTCTCCCCAGGGCAGCCTCGCGCCCGGCTTCGTGGTCTCGACGCTCATGGACGCACTCATGGCAGACCCCCCGATCCGCGGCGCGGCCGAGTCGCCGCGCATGTCCCCCTCGCGTGGATTACCACTCTCCGGTCCGGTTTCAACCCCGTCAACGGAAACGGCCGAAGCGGGCGTGCGCCGTCTTCACTAGGCCCGACTTTCGGTCAGGGGGCCGAGCCTGAAATAGTTCCCGACGATGTTCGACATCCCTAGACTCCCTGTGTTGGGGGTAACTCGGGGGACTACTCAGTGGGGCATGGAGTGCCGGAACTCGTACTGGAATTGAATGGACGGACCTGGACGCTCGACCCGTCCAGGCCATACACCCTCGGCCGTGATCCGCAGGGGGACGTGGTGCTCGACGACGCCAGGGTCTCCTGGCGTCACGCCACGATCAGCTGGAGCGGCCGCAGTTGGGTCATCGAAGACCACGGCAGCACCAACGGCACGTTCGTGCAGGGGCAGCGGATCCATCAGCTGGAGATCGGCCCGGGCTCGGCCGTGCACCTGGGCAACGCGACCGACGGTCCGCTGCTCAGCGTCTCCGGATCCGCCGCCGCCGTGGCGTCGCCGCAGGCCCAGCCCCAGCAGCAGCCGTACGCGGCGCAGGGCGCGAATCCCGGCTGGGCGGCGGCACCACAGGCACCGCAGCAGCAGGCCCCGCAGGCCGGCTGGCAGCAGCCGCAGCAGGCCGCGCCGCAGATCCCGCAGCAGCAGGGCCCCGGTGGTGGCGCGGGGGCGCCGCCGGTCTACGGCGACCGCAGCCCGACCACGTTCCACCAGTTCTCGCTCGGCCGCGTCATGCGCATCGGCCGCGCCCTGGAGAACGACCTGGTGGTCTCCGACCTCCAGGTCTCCCGCAACCACGCGGAGTTCCACGCCACACCCGACGGCCGCTACGAGATCCGCGACCTGGGCTCGCACAACGGCACGTACGTCAACGGCCAGCCCATCACCAAGGGCGGCACGCAACTGCTGGGCCCGAACGACATCGTCGGCGTCGGCCACTCCACGTTCCGCCTGGTCGGCGACCGCCTCGAGGAGTTCGTCGACACCGGTGAGGTCTCCTTCTCTGCCCGCCACCTGACCGTCACGGTCGACGGCGGCAAGCAGATCCTGAAGGACGTCTCCTTCGGCGTCCCGGAGAAGTCGCTGATCGCGGTCATCGGCCCGTCCGGCTCCGGCAAGTCGACCCTGCTCAAGGCGCTGACGGGCTACCGGCCCGCCAACCAGGGCGACGTCCTCTACGACAACCGGAACCTGTACAAGCAGTTCGCCGAGCTGCGCCAGCGCATCGGTCTGGTCCCGCAGGACGACATCCTGCACAAGGAACTGACCGTCAAGAAGGCCCTCAAGTACGCGGCCAAGCTGCGCTTCCCCGCGGACACCAGCACACAGGAGCGCGACCAGCGCATCGACGAGGTGCTGCGCGAGCTCAAGCTGGACATCCACAAGGAGAAGAAGGTCACCTCCCTCTCCGGCGGCCAGCGCAAGCGCGTCTCCGTGGCCCTGGAGCTGCTCACCAAGCCGTCGCTGATCTTCCTGGACGAGCCGACCTCCGGCCTCGACCCGGGCATGGACCGCGATGTCATGCAGCTGCTGCGCGGCCTCGCCGACGACGGCCGTACGGTCCTCGTCGTCACGCACTCCGTGGCCGAGCTGGCGATCTGCGACAAGCTCCTGGTGATGGCCCCGGGCGGCGCGGTCGCCTACTTCGGTCCGCCGGAGGAGGCGCTGAACTTCTTCGGCTACGACACCTGGGCCGACGTCTTCTCCGCCTTCGAGAACTACCGCGACTACGACTGGGCGGGCCGCTGGAGGGGCTCGCAGCACTACCAGATGTACGCCGCGGACATCGACGCCGTCGCCCCACAGTCCGTACAGATGCCGCCGATGCAGGCGATGAAGCCGCCGAAGCCCCAGGGCTGGATGTCCCAGTTCGTCACCCTCGTGCGCCGCTATACGTCGGTGATCGCCTCCGACAAGGGCTTCCTGGCGCTGATGGTGATCCTGCCGGCCGTCCTGGGCGCGGTGAGCCTGCTCATCGACTCCGGCAACAGCCTGCTGCCCAACCCGGCCAACCCGAAGACCGGCCGGATCATCCCGAACGGCACCGCCACCACGGTCCTCTTGATCCTCGCGGTCGGTGCCTGCTTCGCGGGTGCCGCGAACTCCGTGCGTGAGCTGATCAAGGAACGGGTCATCTACGAGCGGGAGCGCGCCACCGGCCTGTCCCGCTCCGCGTACCTGATGTCCAAGGTGTTCGTGCTCGGCGTGATCACCGTGTTCCAGGGCCTGCTGGTCGGCGTCATCGGGTTCGCCAGCCGGGAGATCCCCGAGCAGGGCCTGATCCTCGGCAGCTCCACCATGATCGAACTCTCCATCCCGATCATGGCGCTGGGCTTCGCCTCGATGATGTTCGGCCTGGTCATCTCGTCCCTGGTGAAGACGGCCGAGAAGACCATGCCGCTGCTGGTCATGTTCGCGATCATCCAGGTCGTGTTCACCGGCTGCCTGTTCACCCTGAACGGCGCCGTCGGCGTCAACGAGTTCTCGTACCTGATGCCGTCCCGCTGGGCGGTCGCCGCCGCGGGCGCCACGCTGGACTTCAACAAGATCAGCCCGCCCAAGGAGGGCGGCGACATCGACCCGCTGTGGGAGCACACGGTCGGCGCCTGGGGCATGGACATGGCCGCCCTGATCATCCTCGGAGTGATCTGCGGCTTCTTCGTGGCCCGCTTCCTGCGCCGCCACGAGCCCGAGGTCATGCGCAAGTGATCACTGTCGTACGACGGTGAAGGGCGGCACCCCGACCGGGTGCCGCCCTTCGGCGTAGGAGAGGTCCGCGCGGCCTCAGTACGCGCCGTTGACGTTGTCCATCGAGCCGTACTTGTCGGCCGCGTAGTTGGCCGCGGCGGTGATGTTGGCGACCGGGTCGTAGATGTTCCAGGACGTGCCCGGGACGTGGTACGCCTGGAAGGTCGGCGGGATGACCTGCAGCAGCCCCTTCGACGGGATGCCGTTGATGGCGTTGATGTCCCAGTTGTTGATCGCCTTCGGGTTGCCCGAGGACTCCCGGAGAATGTTGCGGTGCAGGCCGTTGTACGAGCCCGGGATGCCCTTGGACTTCATGATGTCCAGGGACTCCTTGATCCAGCCGTCGAGGTTGTTGGGGTACGTCTTCGCGGCGGCGGCCTTGACCGCGGCGCGCTTGGCGGACCGGCTGGCGGCCTCCTTCGCCTTGCGCGCCTGCTCGGCCTTCTTCTTCGCGGCGGCTTCCGCGGCCTTCTTCTTCGCGGCGGCCTCGGCGGCCTTCTTCTTGGCTGCGGCGTCGGCCTTCGCCTTGGCCTCGGCTTCCGCCGCGGCCTTCTCCTTCGCCGCGGTGGCCTTGCCCTGCAGGCTGTCGCCGCCGAGCTGCTCGGTGACACCCGACTGCAGGCCGTTGAGCTGCTCGGAGCTGTAGGCCACGCGCGCCGGGGCGGCGGCGGCCTCGGAGGTGGTCGTCTGCCCGCCGGGAACCGTCGTGAACACGATGGCGGCAGCGCCGAGCGCGGCGGTACCGGCGATCGCGATGCGGTGCGTACGGGTCAGGGCACGACTACGAGACTTGATGTTCAGGGGCATGCGGTGGACCTCTTCGAATAGCGCGGAGGTCGCTCAGCGTCCGGTGTCGGACCGGGGTGCTTCCGGCACAAACGCCGCGGGCGGAACCCACGGCGCTGAGCGACGGGTGCCATTCTTAGCGGCCGCAAAATGCCCAGGCAAAGGTGTGACGTACGAAGCCGGGTAGTGGATCAGGGGAGGGCAAAACGGGACAGACCAGAACGTCTGCCCCGTTCACGCCGGAGGCCTTTGTCTCCTATTTCACCTAGTACGTGATCTGCGCCCTATGTGCGGGCTCACATCGGCGGCGCGGCGGTCTCACCAACAGTTGCTGACGCAATGCTCTGCGTGAGGCCTCTCCTCCGGAAGGACGAGGTGCACGTCCCCGAACTCGTGCCACAGGTACCGCCCCCGCAGCGCCTCCTCGTAACCGCGGTCGATCGCCGCCCGCCCCGCGACCGCCTCCAGCATCAGCAGATGCGACGCCTCGGGCTCGTGCAGCCCCGTCAGCAGTCCGTCCACCACCCGCACCCCGCGCTCCGGAGTCACCACGAGATCGGTCCACCCCGCACGCGCGCGTACGACCCCGTCGGGCCCGGCGGCCGACTCCACGGCCCGCACGGCGGTCGTCCCCACGGCCACGACCCTGCCGTCCCCCGCCTTCACCGCGTTGATCAGCCGCGCCGAGGCCTCGGGCACCGCGAACCGTTCCGGGTACGGCGGCTCGTGCGCCTCCGCCGAAGCCACCCCGGTGTGCAGCGTGACCGGCGCGAACTGCACCCCCCGGCTCACCAGCTCCGCCACCAGCCGCGCGGTGAAGGGCCGCGCCGCACTCGGCATCTCCGCACTGCCCGCACCGTCGGGCGACGGCAGCGCGAACACCGTCTGGTACACGGACAACGGCTGGTCCCGCTCCGTATAGGAGTAACGAATGGGCCGCCCGCGCTCCCGCAGCAGACCGAGGATCTCCGCCCCCGCCACCCGCGCCCACCACAACCGCTCACTGTGCGCGCTCACCGGCTCCTCGATAACCAGCCGCCCATCCCCGGGCAACCGCACCTCCGTCCCCGCCGGTCCGCCCGCCCGTCGCCCGCCACCACCCTTCCAAGGAGCGCTTCGCGCCCAGCCTGTTTTACGCGGGCGCGTGGTGCCCTTCTCGTCGGGATCCCGCAGCTCGACCGCCCACCGCCCGTCGTCCCCGCGGGTGGAGAAGTGCACCACCACGCGCGCGTGCCCGATCCGCCCGTCGACGGCGGCGGCCAGCGTGGCCGAGGTGTTCACGACGAGCAGGTCCCCGGCCCGCAGCAGCCGGGGCAGCTCCACGAACGCGTGGTGCGACACCTCGCTGCCCCGCGACACGAGCAGCCGTACGGCATCCCGGTCGAGCCCCGGCCCACGCTGCTCTGCCGGCACTCGCGCCGACAGCTCCTCCGGGACATGTACCGCCAGCGTCATCGCTCCTCCAGCAGAGCGGGGGCCCCGTAGCGCCCGCTCACGGGCCGCTCGTCCAGCAGCCGCAGAAACGCCGGCACCACACCGGCCGGCTCCGGCCGCGGATCCCTGTCCTCCGGTACGGCGGCCGCGTACAGGCCCGTCGCCATGTCGCCGGGGTCGACCGCCCAGACCCGCAGTCCGGGTTCCTCCTCGCTCAGCACCGCCGCGAGATGGTCCAGGGCCGCCTTGGACGCCCCGTAGCCGCCCCACGTCTCGTACGCCTCGGCGGCCGCGTCCGAGCTGACCCCGATCACCGTTCCCGCCTCGGAGGCCCGCAACAGCGGCAGCGCCTCCTGGACGAGCCCCAGCGCGGCCACCACGTTGACCTCCAGTGCCCGCCGTAGCCCCTCCAGGGGCAGCTTCTCCAGCCGTACCAGCGGCTCGGCGCCCAGCGCGCTCGCGTTGTTCACCAGCAGGTCGACCCCGCCGAACTTCCACGCGGCCGCCACCAGCTCGCTCCGGTGCCCGGCGTCCGTGACGTCCCCGGGCAGGGCGGTCACCCGCGTCCCGTGCCTGGAGACGGCCTGCGCCGCCTCCGTGAGGGCCTCGGCGCCTCTGGCGTCGAGCACCAGATCCCAGCCCCGGGCGGCCAGCGCGTCGGCCAGCGCCCGCCCCAGTCCCTTCGAGGCCCCCGTGATGATCGCTACCGGCATGACACACGTCCCCTCGTCCTCGACGCCTCCTGATCGGCGTGACCCCAACGTAGGAACCGGGCCGCGGTCGCCGCCTCGGACGCGGGCCGCAAGCCGCGAGGCCCTTCGCCCTAGGTCTCCCGGCCTAGGAAGCGGCCACCACAGGTCGGATACGGACTGTCACACCCCGCCGGTACCGTGAGGACATGAGTCAAGGCCCCCGGTCCGGCCTCGCCGCGGTGAGTTCCGCGCTGCTGGCCATGAGCAGGCACCTCGAGGTGCGCGACGTCCTCAAGACGATCGTCGCCTCGGCCCGCGAGCTGCTCGACGCGCAGTACGCCGCCCTGGGAGTACCCGACGACCACGGCGGCTTCGCCCAGTTCGTGGTCGACGGCGTCAGCGACGCCCAGTGGAAGGCCATCGGGCCCCTCCCGCGCCAGCACGGCATCCTCGCCGCGATGCTGCGCGAGGCCAAGCCCGAGCGCCTCGCCGACGTGCGAAAGGACCCCCGCTTCGAGGGCTGGCCGTCCGCCCACCCCGACATGTCCGACTTCCTGGGCCTGCCGATCCGCGACGGCGACGAGGTCATCGGCGCACTGTTCCTCGCCAACAAGAACTGCCCGAAGCCAGAAGGCAGTTGCGGCTTCACCGAGGAGGACGAGGAACTCCTGTCGATCCTCGCCCAGCACGCCGCGATCGCCCTCACCAACGCCCGCCTGTACGAACGCAGCCGCGAGCTCACGATCGCCGAGGAGCGCTCCCGGCTCGCCCACGAACTGCACGACGCGGTCAGCCAGAAACTGTTCTCCCTGCGCCTGACCGCCCAGGCGGCCGCCGCCCTGGTCGACCGGGACCCGTCCCGCGCCAAGGGCGAGCTGCACCAGGTGGCCGTGCTCGCCGCGGAGGCCGCCGACGAACTGCGCGCGGCGGTCGTCGAGCTGCGCCCCGCGGCACTGGACGAGGACGGTCTGGTCGCGACCCTCCGCACCCACATCCAGGTCCTGGACCGCGCCCACGCCGCGCGCGTGACCTTCGCCGGCCGCGGTGTGCGCGCCCTGCCCGCCACCCAGGAGGAGGCCGTGCTGCGCGTCGCCCAGGAGGCCCTGCACAATGCCCTGCGGCACTCCGGCGCCGAGCACGTCGACGTGACCCTGGACCGGCGCGGCGGCGGAGCCGTCCTGCGGGTGACGGACGACGGCGGCGGCTTCGACCCGCAGGGGATACGCCGTGCGGGACGCCACCTGGGCCTGGTCTCCATGCGGGACCGGGCGAGTGGGGTCGGCGGCGCACTGACCGTGGAATCGGCGCCCGGCAAGGGCGCGACGATCGAGCTGGAGGTCCCCGGTGGCTGACGCAATCAAGGTGCTGCTCGTCGACGACCACCAAGTGGTCCGCCGGGGCCTGCGCACGTTCCTCGAAGTGCAGGACGACATCGAGGTCGTGGGTGAGGCGGCCGACGGCGCCGAAGGCGTGGCCCGCGCCGAGGAGCTGAAACCCGACGTCGTCCTCATGGACGTCAAGATGCCGGGCATGGACGGCGTCGACGCGCTGCGCAAGCTCCGCGAACTGAACAACCCCGCGCGCGTGCTGATCGTCACCAGCTTCACCGAACAGCGCACGGTCGTCCCGGCCCTGCGCGCGGGCGCCGCGGGGTATGTCTACAAGGACGTCGACCCCGAAGCCCTGGCCGGCGCGATCCGCTCCGTCCACGCCGGACACATCCTGCTCCAACCCGAGGTCGCGGGCGCGCTGTTGTCCCAGGACGAGAACAACTCCGGCCAGGGAAGAGGCGGTTCGCTCACCGAGCGGGAGCGCGAGGTACTCGGGCTGATAGCGGACGGCCGCTCCAACCGGGAGATCGCCCGCGCACTGGTGCTCTCCGAGAAGACCGTCAAGACGCACGTCTCCAACATCCTGATGAAGCTCGACCTGGCGGACCGCACACAGGCCGCCCTGTGGGCCGTACGCCATGGTGTGACCGGCTGAAATTCTGTTCAGATGGCAATACGGAGCGTTCCGCTCCGAGCTGAGATTCATACCGTCGTGGGAATGTCCCCCGGATGGCGCATCCTTTGCGGATCTCCGCCGTTCTCCAGTGCGTGCTGCGGCGACTGCCGCGGCAATCGCTAGGGAGGGCTCAGAAGTGAAGAACCTGAAGAAGGCAGCGGCCGTGACGATGGTGGCCGGCGGACTGATCGCCGCCGGTGCCGGCATGGCCTCCGCCACCGACGCGCACGCCGACGGCCAGGCCGCGGGCTCGCCGGGCGTCGTCTCGGGCAACCTCGTTCAGGCCCCGGTGCACGTCCCGGTGAACGCGGTCGGCAACAGCGTGAACGTCATCGGTGTGCTGAACCCCGCCTTCGGCAACCAGGGCGTCAACCACTGACGCCAGTCGCCGAGCAGGTCATGACTTCGGCCTCCCGGGGGTTTCCCCGGGAGGCCGGTCGCTTTTCGTCCGAATGATCCGAACGGGCCGTATGCCTTGCGTTCCCGCGCCGTTCGGATCTCTCCCGCGTTGATCAGCGCACGACCCGCGGCCGGGTCGGACCTGCAAACGCAGGAGGAACGCTTCTCATGAACATCGCCAAGAAGGCCGCTGTGGCCATCATCGTCGCCGGCATCGCCGCCGGCGCCTCGGCCGGCGCCGCTGTCGCCGACGCGGGTGCCGATGCCGCGGCCGTGAAGTCGCCGGGTGTCCTCTCGGGCAACGTCGTCCAGGTCCCGGTCCACATCCCGGTCAACGTGGTCGGCAACACCGCCCACCTCATCGCTCTGCTGAACCCGGCCTTCGGCAACCAGGGCGTGAACGACTGACGTCCCCCGGCCGTCGAGGAGCCCCAGGAGTCGACGACGACACGCGGGGCTTTTCGCATGCCGCCGCCGGGCTGCGCGACCCACCCCCGGCACCAGGATGACCGACTCTCACCGCACCCCGCGCTCCCGCTCCTCCACGTACGCGTTGTACGCCGCCACGGTCGCCCGCCGGGCCGTCCGCTCCACCGGCCGCAGCGCAACCCCCCGCGCCGCCATCTCGGACGCGCTCACCGCACCCCCGGGACCGTTCTCGTACGCCAGATCAACCAGCAACCCCACCCGCTGCGCCAGCTCCAGCACCCGCACCGCCCGCGGCGGATACCCCGGCGCCAGCACCTCCCGGCCCCGCTCGGCCCGCGCCCGATACGCACTGATCGCAGCCTCGGCCACCGGCCCCGACCCGGCCACATCCAGCCGCGTCAGCACCTCGGTCGCATCCCGCAGCGCCTCCGCCAGCTCCCGCTCGGCCTCCCCGAGCGACGGCACATCGGCAGGCGGCGCCTCCCGCACGGCCAGGCAGTGCCACACGACCTCGACATGGACATCGCCGTCGGGCCCGGCCGCGTACACCTCCGGCACCAACCCGAGCGCGGCGCCGTAACAGATCACCGCCTCCTCGGCCTCCAACGCCCGCGCGTTGAAATCCGGCGGTCCGCTCAGCCCCAGCGGATGCCCGGGCGCGGGCAGCGCGACCCGCAGCCCTGTCACGCCGAGCGACCGCAGCCGCCCCAGCGCCAGCGTGAGACCGACGGGCGCCGACTCACCCGGCAGCCCCTCCACCCGGTGCACCGCGTCCTCGCCGACAATGGCGAGTACGGAGTCGTCCGGTGAGACAAGTCCGGCCAACAGGGCATTTCCCCAAGCGGCAAGGCGTCCAGATCGTGGTTCCGAAAGCATGCCTCCACCCTAAGGACCGGACCGATGGAATGGAGCGGGCGACCGGTGGCGTAGATTTCTTCGAGGGCTGCGCCCACCGGCGCGGCGGACCGCGCCACAGGCGAACGCGACAGCCGAGACCGGCCACACTGCAAGGGGAGACAACGCGCTCATGAGCGATGTTCTGGAGCTTCAGGACGTATCCGTGGTCCGCGAGGGCCGGGCTCTGGTGGACCAGGTCTCCTGGTCGGTGAAGGAGGGCGAGCGCTGGGTCATCCTCGGCCCGAACGGCGCCGGCAAGACCACCCTCCTGAACGTCGCGTCCAGCTACCTCTACCCCAGCAAGGGCACCGCCACGATCCTCGGCGAGACCCTGGGCACTCCCGGCACCGACGTTTTCGAGCTGCGCCCGCGCATCGGCATGGCCGGCATCGCCATGGCCGACAAGCTGCCCAAGCGCCAGACCGTCCTGCAGACCGTGCTGACCGCCGCGTACGGCATGACCGCCGGCTGGCAGGAAGAGTACGAGGAGATCGACGAGCAGCGCGCCCGCGCCTTCCTCGACCGCCTCGGCATGAGCGACTACCTGGAGCGCAAGTTCGGCACGCTCTCCGAGGGCGAGCGCAAGCGCACCCTCATCGCCCGCGCCCTGATGACCGACCCCGAGCTGCTGCTCCTCGACGAGCCCGCCGCCGGCCTCGACCTCGGCGGCCGCGAGGACCTCGTACGCCGTCTCGGCCGCCTCGCGCGCGACCCGATCGCCCCCTCGATGCTCATGGTCACCCACCATGTCGAGGAGATCGCCCCCGGCTTCACCCACGTCCTCATGATCCGCCAGGGAAAGGTCCTCGCTGCCGGACCGCTGGAGCTCGAACTCACCTCCCGCAACCTCTCGCTCTGCTTCGGCCTCCCGCTCGTCGTCGAACAGGTCGGCGAGCGCTGGACCGCTCAGGGCCTCCCGATGGCCTGATCCTCCGAACTCCCCGGGTAATAAGGGTGTTCCGACGCTCCGGCGCCCTGTCGGTGGCAGGGGTCCCGGACCTACCATGACCATGTGAACGACATCGACGCATGGGTGTGGTGGCTCGTCGGCGCGGTAGCGCTCGGAATCCCGCTCGTGGTGACCGCGATGCCGGAGTTCGGCATGCTCGCCGTGGGCGCCGCCGCAGCGGCGGTCACCGCCGGAGTCGGCGGGGGCGTCACCGTCCAAGTACTCGTCTTCGCCGCCGTATCGGTCGCCCTGATCGCCGTCGTACGGCCCATCGCCGCCCGGCACCGCACACAGCGACCCCAACTGGCCACCGGCGTGGACGCGTTGAAGGGGAGACAGGCCGTAGTGCTGGAGCGCGTCGACGGCGCCGGCGGTCGCATCAAGCTCGCCGGGGAGGTCTGGTCCGCCCGCTCCCTCGCCACCGACCGCGCCTACGAAGTGGGCGAGGAAGTGGACGTCGTGGAGATCGAGGGCGCGACGGCGATCGTCATGTGACCTCGCAGGACGCAGGCATGACGTAACTGAACCGAACGCCCCACGAGGCACACGACGGTCTGTCACACTCGACCAGCAAGATCTTCAACAGACATAAGATCTTCCGAAAGCGCCGAGGCAGAGAAGGGCACGGGGAGCACGATGGAACCGGTCATCATCGTCTTGATCATCTTGGTGGTGTTGGTCTTCATCGCCCTCATCAAGACGATCCAGGTCATCCCGCAGGCGAGCGCCGCCATCGTGGAGCGCTTCGGCCGCTACACGCGGACGCTCAACGCGGGACTCAACATCGTCGTCCCGTTCATCGACACCATCCGCAACCGCATCGACCTGCGTGAACAGGTCGTGCCGTTCCCGCCCCAGCCGGTGATCACCCAGGACAACCTGGTCGTCAACATCGACACCGTCATCTACTACCAGGTGACCGACGCCCGGGCCGCGACCTACGAAGTCGCCAGCTACATCCAGGCGATCGAGCAGCTCACCGTCACCACGCTGCGCAACATCATCGGCGGCATGGACCTGGAGCGGACCCTGACCTCCCGCGAGGAGATCAACGCGGCCCTGCGCGGCGTCCTCGACGAGGCCACCGGCAAGTGGGGCATCCGCGTCAACCGCGTGGAACTGAAGGCCATCGAGCCCCCGACCTCCATCCAGGACTCGATGGAGAAGCAGATGCGCGCCGACCGTGACAAGCGCGCCGCGATCCTCACCGCCGAAGGTACGCGCCAGGCCGCCATCCTCACCGCCGAAGGTGAGAAGCAGTCCCAGATCCTGCGCGCCGAAGGCGAGGCCAAGGCCGCAGCCCTGCGCGCCGAGGGCGAGGCCCAGGCCGTCCGTACGGTCTTCGAGGCGATCCACGCCGGCGACGCGGACCAGAAGCTCCTCTCCTACCAGTACCTCCAGATGCTCCCGAAGATCGCCGAGGGCGACGCCAACAAGCTCTGGATCGTCCCCAGTGAAATCGGCGACGCCCTCAAGGGCCTGTCCGGCGCCATGGGTAACTTCGGCCCCTTCGGCGGCGATTCGGGCGGCGGAGGCAACTCCGGCAACGGCGGCGGCTCGGGTACGGAGCGCCGCGAGAAGCCTTCGATCGACTGACAACTGTCGTACGAGACTGGGGCCCACCTCCCGACGGAGGTGGGCCCCATATCTACGAAAGGGTGCGGCCTAGGCCGCCGGCTGAGCCAGCCACTCCGGCAGCGCCCCGAAGTCCTCGTTGCCCAGCGACAGCAGCATCGCGTCCGCCGGACTCGGCTCGAACGGCAGCCGCAACAGCGGCATACCCGCCTCCTCCGGAGTCCGGTTCGCCTTGCGGTGGTTGTCCTGCGCACATGAGGCCACCGTGTTCAGCCAGGTGTCCTGACCGCCCTGCGACCGCGGCACCACGTGGTCCACGGTCGTCGCCCGCCTGCCGCAGTACGCGCACCTGTGCCGGTCCCGTACCAGGACACCCCGCCTCGACCACGGGGCTTGTCTTCGGAAGGGCACCCGTACGTACCTGCACAGCCTGATCACCCGGGGCGCCGGTATGTCGACCGCGGCTCCCCGCATACGCAGTTCGGGGTGGGACTGCTCCACGACGGCCTTGTCCTGAAGCACCAGAACGACGGCTCGGTTCAACGTCACCGTCGACAGCGGCTCGAAGCTCGCGTTCAGTACCAGCGTGTCCCGCATGACCAGCCCACCTCCCGTGTGCACCCGCCCACCCCTCGGCGGACTGGGATCAACTCTGGCCGGGCACGCCGAGATGGACAACAAAATAAAAAGTGCCCGCCCCTGATCACTTCCAAGACCAGGGGCGGGCAAACGTTCCATGAACGTCAGGCTTCGGCGGGCACCTCGTACTCACCGATCAGCTGCGCACGCGCGATCGTGTGGAACCGCAGATTGAAGCCCACGAAGGCAGGAGTGGCATCCGCGTCCGGACCCAGCTTCTCCTGGTCCACGGCATACACGGTGAACACGTACCGGTGCGGTCCGTCCCCGGGCGGCGGCGCGGCACCACCGAAGTCCTTCGACCCGTAGTCGTTGCGCACCTGCACGGCGCCCTCCGGCAGCCCTTCGAACTTGCCGCTGCCCGCGCCCGCCGGCAACTCGGTGACCGAGGCCGGGAGGTCGAACACGACCCAGTGCCAGAAGCCGCTGCCCGTAGGGGCGTCGGGGTCGTAGCAGGTCACGGCGAAGCTCTTGGTCTCAGGCGGAAAGCCCTCCCACCGCAGCTGCGGCGAGGTGTTGCCGGCCGCGTAGACCTGAGCGTCCTTGAGCGTCGCACCCTCCTCGACGTCCTCGCTCGTCACCGTGAACGACGGGACGGGCGGATGGAAGTCATGGGGGAGCGGCCGCCGCTTGAGCTCGGTCACCTCGGTACCTCCTGCATCGGTTCTGGAGTCAGTGGTTCCGAGCCTAGAACCAGTTGCGCTTGCTGCCGACCTCGGACAGCCACTGGTTGAGGTACGCGACCCAGTCAGTCCCCTGGTAGTCGTTCAGACCCACCTGGAACGAGCGGAAGGTGTCGCTGCTCTCGCTGAAGAGGCCCGGCTTCTTGTCCATCTCCAGGACGACGTCCATCGCGTTCTGGTCCGCGACGAAGCTCAACTCCACCTGGTTCAGGCCCCGGTACTGCTGCGGCGGCAGGAACTCGATCTCCTGGTAGAACGGCAGCTTCTGCCGCGTCCCCCGAATGTGACCGCGCTCCATGTCCGCGTTCTTGAAGCGGAAGCCCAGCTGGATGAAGGCGTCCAGGATCGCCTTCTGCGCCGGCAGCGGGTGCACGTTGACCGGGTCCAGGTCACCGGAGTCCACCGCACGCGCGATCTCCAGCTCCGTGGTCACCCCGATGTGCATCGAGGGCAGGGCCCGCCCGTCGATCATCGTGATCGGCGTCTCCCACGGGATCTCCAGGCCGAAGGGAACGACGTGCACGGCCTGCGCCTTCAACTCGAAGGCACCGCCCAGCCGCTGCTTCGTGAACTCGATGTCCTGCTTGTACTCCTGGTCGCCGCTCTCGACCTCGACCTTGGCCTGCAGCCCGACCGACAGTGCCTCGATCTGCTGGTCGACCGACCCGCCCTGGATCCGCACCTCGCCCTGGACGACACCACCCGGCACGACGTTGACCTCGGTCAGCACCGTCTCCACCGAAGCCCCGCCGGCCCCCAGGCTCGCGAGCAGCTTCTTGAACGCCATGTCTCTCCCTTTCCAGGCGGCCCCTAGGGCACCACCTGTTCCATCGGTTCCGTCGTCCTGCTTCTTGCGCTTCCGGCGCTTCACGCGCGCGCGTCCTTGATCCATACAAACGCGATCCGACCGCACCCGGTTCCGGCCTCTCACCCTGGCAAGGCGAACGCCCCCTGACCACCCCATCGCATGCACGCGTCTGCACTACCCTCGGACGGCATGATCGCGACCCCCGACCGTACGCCCCTGCCCAGAGAGTTCTTCGACCGACCCGTACTCGAGGTCGCCCCCGACCTCCTGGGCCGCATCCTCGTACGCACCACGTCGGACGGTCCGATCTACCTGCGCCTCACGGAGGTCGAGGCCTACGACGGCCAGAACGACCCCGGCTCCCACGCCTATCGCGGCCCCACGGCCCGCAACGGCGTGATGTTCGGTCCGCCCGGGCATGTGTACGTCTACTTCACCTACGGCATGTCAAGTCGGTCAGCATGAACCTTGTCCTCGCTCGCCCCGCTGAAGAGGTCGCCCCCAGACTGCTCGGGAGTGTCCTCACCTGCGAGACCCCCGAGGGAACCGTGAGCATCGCCATCACGGAGACCGAGGCGTACTCCGGTCCGAACGATCCAGCCTCCCACGCCTACCGAGGCCAGACACCCCGTAACGCTGTCATGTTCGGACCCGCAGGACACCTGTACGTCTACCGGTCTCACGGTCTCCACTGGTGCGCCAACATCGTCACCGGGACAGACGGCATCGCCTCGGCCGTCCTCCTTCGGGCAGGCAGGGTCATCGAAGGGGAAGACCTGGCACGCAAGCGACGAGGGGAGAAGATCGAGAGCCCACGCCTTGCACGGGGTCCGGGGAACTTCTGCCAGGCACTCGGCATCACGGCAGAGCACAACGGCACGGACCTTCTGGCAGGTACCTCGGTCACGCTGTCCGAGGGGGAGCCGGTACCGACGGGGCTCATCCAGGTTGGCCCTCGGGTAGGCGTGAGCAGAGCCCATGACTGGCAGCACCGTTTCTACCTCGCCGGTGATCCAACGGTCTCGGCGTACCGGCTGAGCCCGAGAGCCAAGCTGTCTGACTGAGCTCAAGCCGTTGTGCGCCTCGCTCGCGGCCTGTCCGTGTGTCGGCGAGGAGTCGGGCCCGAGGCTGCGTGATCGCTCGCCAGCGTGGCGCGTGGCTCGTCCCTGGCCGGTCGAGTGGCTGTCGACGTGGGCCGAGTCGGGCCGAAGGGGTGGGGGATGACCCCCTGTGTGTCAGCTTCCCGACCGCTACGTCTTACCGCCGACTCCTGCGCCACCGTCCCAGGGTCGCGACTCAGGAGCGCGAACGCGCAGGTCAGAGCGGGTTCGTCGCTGCGAGCCGGCCGACTGCCAGGGGTGGGGGTGTCTGAGCTCGACCCAGGACACGCCCCATACCCAGTGCCCCCGAAAATCCGGGGGCATCTCAGGGGGTCGACGACCCCTTGCCCGCACGCTGCGCCCGCATCCGGCAGGCGTCCGAGCACCAACGGGCATCCGCTCGGCGCCCCTCCAGGGAGGCGCCGCAGGCGCCACAGTGGCCAGCCTCGGGCCGCTCGGCTTCGCGCTCGTCCCGCTGTCGACAGAGCCGGGAGCAGTAGACGTGCTCGACCGTGCGGGGCTCGAACGGGGTCAGGCATCGAGCGCAGAGCCCTTCGTTCCATCGGCGGTCGAGTTCCGCTTGGTCCACTCGGCTCATGCTGCCGCGACCTCCTCGCCGCGAGTCGCCAGCCAGAGGGCGCGGTGAGCGAGGGAGAGGCCGGTACCGGCCATGCGGTCCTTCGAGTTGTCCCACCGCTTGTGGTGTGACTTGCACGCCGGGGCGTACTGCTCCGGGTCGGTCGAGTAGGGCCGTCCGGCATCCTTGCCTGTCGCGTCCGCCTTGACGTCCGGGGTCCCGTGGAGGAACGCCCACCCGTCCGCCTGTTCACCGCAGACGAAGCAGGGGTGAGCCGAGGCCGGTCCGTGCAACTTGGCCAAGCGATGGTGCGCCGTCGAGTACGCCGCAGCTTCGCCAACGCTCCTCGGGTCGGTGTGCCACTCCCGCTCGGCGCAGTTCTGCGTCAGGCCGGACGCGACGTTATGGATGTGCAGCACCTTCGCCACGGAGCCGCAAGCGCACTCGAACCAGGCTCGGTCAGGGTCGCCGACGATGCGGCGAACAAGGGTCAGTTGACCGCTCGGGGATGTCCAGCCGGGCCGGTACTTCTGGCGGGCGGGGAGGGCGGCCGGGCGCCCCTTCTTGACGTACCGGGCACGCTGTCGGGCGTTGTGCCGGTCGAGCTTGCAGGAGTCGCAGAACCGAGGGGCCGGGCCACGCTTGCCGGTGCGCTCGATCGGGTTGGGGCAGGTTTCGCAGATCAGAGTCAGGGTGGTCACGCTGCAACCTCCTCGGGGTTGTGGATGGCGGTCATGGCTCGCTCGTCGAGCCGGAAGCGAGGGGTAGGGAGGCTCTGTGCGTCCGTATGGACGTCGAGCCGGAGTTGAAGCGCCAGACCCTCACGGATGCCGTACGAGTCGACGAGAGCGCCACCAGCGACCGAACCGAAGCCCTTCACTTCGTGGCCGGTGACGACCTCCAGGACGAGCGCGACAGCGTCGCGAGCGTCCGTTGGATCGGCGTTCGGGTAGCCGTGCCCCTTTGTGGCGTACAGCTCGACGTCCAGCCACCGGGCGGACGCTCGGCCCTGGCATGCGTCGGCAGAGATGAGCCGGACGTCTACGCCAGGGAGCGTGACGGAGTCGAGCAGGGTTGCCAGGTGCTCGCCGGTACGGCGGGCGGAGTGATGTACGTGAGAGCACACGAACAAGGGTGGGAACCTCCTTGAGGTTGGGGTGGGTTACTGCGAGGGAGCGCCAGCGACCGGCAGTCCTCGGCGGAGTAGCGACGGCGAGCAAGTGGCTTGCAGTGAGGGTCTTCGGGAAGTGGCCGCGTACGCGGCCCAGAGAGCAAGGCAGTTCTACGAAGAGGGCGCCCCCGGAGGGGCGCCACATCGTGAAGCGGGCAACGGCGAGTAGATGGGTTGGCGCTTGGCCATCCCTTCGCCGTTGCGGTCTACGTCAGAGGGCGCCGACAGGCGCCCCGAGCTCGAAGCGTTCGAGCAGGTGTCGAGTCGAGAGCTCTTCGTAGTGGTTGCGCTCGTACGCTTCGGCCTCGACCTGAGCCCAGACGTCGTCAACCCTGGCGCGGCCCCTGAAGGGGGCCGCCTCTGTGTTGGTAGTTGTGTTGGTGGTGTGTTGGTCCTTGTCTTGGTACGCGGACAGTGCTGTCCGGTCTTCCTGACAGGGCTGTCCGGTGTTCTCGTCAAGGCTGTCCGGTGTTCCCGTCAGGGGTGTCCGGTCTTTCTGCTCCTCGACCTCGACGACACCGGACACTGCTGTCCGGTCTTCGCTCGGGACGACGAAGCGCCAGTGACTCGACTTGCCGGGGGTGCCTCGGCTCAGTCGCTCGAAGAGTCCGGCTTCCTCCAGGGCTTCGCAGGCACGCTGAACGGTGCGCACTGACAGGCCGAGGTCACCGGCGATCGTCTCCATGGACGGAGGGCGCTGGTTGGTTCCATCCGGGTTGGCGTAGCCGATGAACGCAAGCGCCACCAGGGCGTGAGTCGGGTTCTTCAGCTTCGCCACGCGGAGGATGTGCCGCTCGTACTGGACCTTGTACGGGGCGCCCTTCTTCTTCGCGCCGTCGCTCATCGGGCAACCTCCAAGGGGCGCGACTGCTCTACGGCTGCGGTTGCCGTCGGGCGGTACAGAACACAGATGAGCTCATGGGCGAGCTCCTCGTTCGAGACGCCTCGGGCGTGCAGGCCGGGGACGTGCCAGAGCTCCCGTTCGCCGTAGTTGCGAACGAAGGTGAGCCGGAGCGAGGAACCGTCCGGCATCATGCGGACGGCCGAGACGGCAGAGCCTTCGGGCAGTGCGGCGATGAGCTCGGGGGAGACATGCGAGTAGGACAGGTGGTAGTCGGTAACGGGCAGGTCGAGCAGGTACTCAGTCGATGCCACGGGGTGCGACCTCCTTCGAGAGGCCGAGGGCAGCGCGTATCTACGCCTCGGCGTGGGATGGGAGATCGCGCGTACCGCTACGCACTGCCGGACACTGACCGTCCGGGTGGGATGCCCTCGGCTTCCCTTGGCCTCTCTCGGAGTGGCCAGCTCTACCCCGTCGAGCGGGGGAGCTACGGTGTCCGCTCCTCGAAGGAGCGGGAAGAGAGTTCCTACATGATCGGCTGGTCAGTCGTCAACTGCGTCACGCTGAGTCGACGGCCGGCTGCACGCTCGGTAGCCGACCGGCCGTCTCGCGGACGTAGCGGTCGTGGGCCATGTGGCCCAGCAGGGCGCCGGAGTACCGGACCCCTCGGGTGACGGGCCTCTCGGGGGACACGACGCGGACGCCGATACGGGCGATGGCGAAGGTCTCGACGAGGAAGGTGGCGTACAGGGCGGCGATGGCGTAGGCCATGGAAGTGCTCCGTTCGGGTTGCGTTGAGCCGTGGTCTGATCGGCCCAGCAACGCCCCCGAGCGCGGACAGGGACGGCGAGCAGGACTCTGCTCGACCGTCCACAACTCGGGGACGAAACAGGGGGATCAGGCAGTCACGGACTTCGCGGAGAACTTCACGGCGACGACTTCCTGAGTGCCGGGCGTGCCGGACGGGGTGGTCACGGGCCGGATGGCCACACCCTCGACGACCACACCGACACCCTCCAGGAATCGGCCGGGCAGGGTCTGCGCAGCCTCGGTGATGGCCTGCCGAACCTCGCCGGTCGGGAGAGAGAGCGTGCTGGTCTGGAACGCCACCTCGGCGATCACGTCGGTCGTGCGCTCACCCTTGCTCACGCTCGACGAGTGCTTGACGTTCCGGACCGTGATGGAGAACTGGCCCGTACGGACACCCCCGCTGATCGGCTGGAAGGTGACCGGTCCACCGAGGTCCACCCGAGAGGCACCTTCGAACGCCAGGACCGAAGCGGCTCGGTTCACCATGCTGTCGGCCGGGTCCTGCTTCAGGATCGGCACAGCAGAGAAGACGACAGCTTCCTGAATCCGCACTTCGTCGACGCCGACGCCATGCGTCTCATGCGCACGCTCGCCAGGGATGTACCAGCCTCGACTCTTGACGGCGTTCAGGATCTTGTCTCGGGTGAGCATGGCGGCGAAGCGCGGGTTACGCCGGACGGTCACGATGACCTCGGCAGCCTCTCGGCCGCCCGTGAACTTGGTTGGGGTGATCTGTCGGACGATCGCGTAAGCGTTGTCGGTGTCGTCGCCTCGAACGTCGGCGAAGGTGTGGATCACCTCGACGTCGCTCGGGAGGATCGCCCGGACGGCCTCGGCGATGCGCTCGGCAACGTGACTGTCGGAGTGGACGGGTCGCTTCTTCAGGTCGGCGAGGATGCGGGCGGCACCGTCACGGAGGAGCGACGTCCGCTCGATGTTGTGGAAGGCCGTGGCGAACGCCTCGGGAGTCACGGCCTCAGCGTCCGCTCGACGTCCCAGGGAAGCGCGGTAGCCGTTCAGTCGCTCCTCGGCCTGCTCCGCTTCGGTCGCGTACTGCTCCGCCTTCTCGCGGGCGGACAGCAGGTGGACGCCGTAGCTGTCTGCCTTCTTCTCGTGGTCTGCCTCGGCCTTCTTGATGACGTCGGCGAGCGTGTTCGTGGCGGTCTTGGTGGCCATCTGTTCGGGTCTCCGTTCTGCACGCGTACGTGCTGGTCAGGTGCGTGTTACTCGCGCGAGCCGGCCGTCTGTCTGTGCGGCTGTGAGCGGCTGCATGCGGGCATGAGAAGAGCGCCCCGGCCATCTGGACCAGGACGCTCGGGAAGGGTTGTTACAGGACGATCCAGCCGTCTTCGCTGTCGTCGTTCTCGTCGGGGTTCAGCTCCTGCTCGATCTCGCGAGACAGGGCGTGGACGTCTTCGATGGGCTCTCGACGGACCAGGGCGCCAGGGTGGACCTCTCGGCCGTAGGCGCTGCGAGTGGTTCCGTATCGGCTCACGGCTTCTTCTTCCCTCCCCGCCTCTTCCAGTTCGGCCGAGTCTTGGGGAAGGCGAGGGCTTCAGGGAGCGCGGCGTGTGCGTCGGCGATGGCTACGGCGTTCAGGTAGGTGACGCCGTCGCGCTCGATGATGTGCCGCTTCCAGGCTTCGGGGTGTCGCACGATCTCGCGGTACAGGTAGGCGGGGTGGCAGCCGAGTACGTAGCGGGCCACGTCTCCGATGCGCTGGTAACGGCCGTCGTTGGTCGGGTCGCTCATCGGTTCCGCTCCTCGGCGAGGCGGATCACGTCTGCCTCGGCGTAGAAGACGCTCGGGCCGATGCGCACGAAGGGGAGCGGGGAACGCCCGTCTGAACGTTGGTTGCGTAGGTGTCCGGCAGACAGGCCGAGCCGTTCGGCGGTCTCTGCCGTGGTGAGGTACCGGGTTCCGTTGACGTTGAGCACGAAGCGGCTCCTTCCTTGCCCCCGTGTGGGGCGGTAGTGGTGTCGGTGTCATCAGGTGTTCGGGTCAAGAAGAAGGACCCCCGCCGCACCCGAGAAGGAGGAAGAGTGCGACGAGGGTCCATGCCGTGCCTTGCGTGACAGTGCCCAGGTGACCAACCCGGAGGCGCGGCATCGAGACGGGCGCCAGGAACCCGAAACGGAACTGGCAGCGCAGAAGGGGGTAGAGAGTGGACGGCACCGACGATGGGGCGCGGTCCAAGAAGAAGGGGCCCGACCGGTCAGGGGCAGGCTGGAGGGCGAAACGCCCTCACCTACAAAGAGCCAAGACGATCTTGGTTTCACAAAGAGTGGTTCGAGTGACGGTGGTCACGTCGTCGAGCCGGGGGGCGAAGCGCCCTCACCCACAAAGAGCCAAGACGATCTTGGTTTCTGAAGGCGAGCTTCGAGTGACGGTGGTCACCTGCTCGACAAGGAGCGAACAGCCCCCACTTGCAAGTCCGGGATGAGCGGGCCATCTGTCCGGATGTTCCGGCAGTGATGCCGGTCACGCTGTCGAGCCGGTATGGCGGGCGGCCTCACTTACGAAGAGCCAAGACGATCTTGGTTTGTTGCGGCAGTCCGATCGTGACGCCGGTCACCTGCTCGGCGAAGTGTGAACAGCCCTCACTTACTGGTGGGAGTCGATCAAGGTTTTGTTGCCCTCGATCCGGGAAGTGAGACGCGGGTCACTCGACTGTCAGACCCTCGGCCTACCGTGTCCGCATGGACATGAACAACCCGCAAGACGTAGGCGCGGCCTTCGGGGCGGTGATCCTCGGCGGCACGCTGAGCGAGGAGCCGCCCCCGCCAGACTCACCCCTCGGCCGAGTGCGCGCGTTCACTGCCGAGCATGGCGAGGCCGCGCTGAAGCCCGAGCACATCAGGGCCGCGCAGGACGGGCGCCCCCTCCTCCCATGAGGCACCGAGACCTGCGGCGCCACGCCAGGCACTTCATGCAACAACGTGCATACCCACGTTCGTGCATGGACGCATGTGCATGACCCTCGTACGGTCGTGTCTGACGGCCCCAACGGGGGCCACAGACAAGGGGGTTTCGCATGTCCGAGCGTGCAGGGCTTACCCGACTCACCGGCAACGGGAACGGCGAGTGCGGACAAGGGGACTGCCCGAACGTCTACCGCACAGAGAAGGGGACGTTCGTCGTGCAGGGCGACGTGTCCAGCGCCTTCACTCCGCCGCAAGGGGAAGGGCTCGTAGAGATCCCCGAGAGCGTTCTTCGGGAGGCTGTCCGTGTTCTTGGATGGTGACGACTGGCAGGCCAAATTCCGCGACTTCCGCACGGAGGCTTGGCGGCTGGAGACCCTGCCTCAGTACCTCGTACCGCAGGAAGCCGAAGAGTTCGCAGCGTTCAAGGCCGGGGCCCGGTTCCCCGGCCCGTACGGGGGTTCCTGGATCGACATGGTGCGGGCCCGGAACGTGGGACGCGTCCACATCATCCGGCAGCCGTTGAGCGACTACCTGCGCTTCGAGTTCGAGCGGTACTACCAGCACCAGGCCCCCGCAGGGGAAGACATCCGCATCCTTGATGTGACGGACCGGCCCAACCCGCTGCCGGACGACGTGGGCGACTTCTGGATGTTCGACAAGTCGACCGTCGTTCTCATGCACTACCAGGAGGACGGAACGCAGATCAGCCGAGAGCTCTTCGAGGGCGAGCCGGCCGACTTCATCGAGTACCAGCGAATCGCCGTCGCCGAGTCGGTCCCGTTCCTGGAGTACGTGAAGAGCGAGTGACGTTCGAGCCCGAGGAGCTTGGCAAGTCCCGGCACGAGCTGGGCTCCACGCTCCGAGATCTACGTAAGGCGGCCGGTCTCTCCGGGGACCGGCTCGCCGCGCGCTGCGCCATGTCGCAGTCGAAGGTGAGCCGCATCGAGAACGGCCAGACGCGGCCGACCCTCGTCGACATCGAGGCCCTCCTGACCGCCCTCGAAGCTCCGCCCGAAGTGGTGGCGGAAGTGTCCGCCCTTGCCCGTACAGCCAACACCGAGTGGCAGGACGCGAGAGGGCTCCGCAGGAAGGGACTCGACAAGAAGCAACGGGAGTTGGCGGGGCTCGAATCCTCGTCGGCAGAGTTCCGCTTCTTCCTGCTCTCGATGATTACCGGCCTGCTCTCGACTCCGGAGTACATCAGGGCGAGCCTGGCTCACATCCCCGGAGACCACAGGAAGGCCATCGCCCGGAAGCTGGAGAGGGAAGAAGTCCTCTACGACCGGTCCAAGCGATTCACCTTCCTTCTGACCGAGCAGGCGGCACGGTCGCCGTTCCTGGCTCCCGATGCGATGGCCGTGCAGCTTGACCGACTGACCTCCCTCACGCACTTGCCGAACGTACGCCTCGGAGTGATCCCGTTGGGCACCCCGTTGCCGGGGTGTCCGCTGAACACCTTCACCATCTACGACGACCGCTTGGCTACGGCGGAGATGTCCACGGGCGTCATGGTGTTTCGCGATCCGAGGGACGTGCGGACCTACGTCGAGGAGTTCGCCGGGTACGAGGAACGTGCACTGTTTGGTGAGGAGTGCAGAGCGAAACTCTCCGAGTGGTCGACCGCTTGCCGTTCATGATCTTCAGTCCACAACGCGCATGAACCGCGAAGTCATGCACGTTCCGAGGGACGATCGCTCGGCAGACAGACAGTCGTCGGGGAGGTTCTACGGATGAGTGCACCGAAGACAACGATGGGGGGGGGCCAGTGAACCTGACGCTGCCCTCCTCGGAGCCGGACCCCGTGGCAAGCTGCCGTGACTGCCTCGGCATCGCCGTGACTCGCGCCAACGCCCGATCGGTCGGGGACTACTCGAAGGCTTCGGATGCGAACGTGGATCTTCGGGTGCATCTCCGGGAAGGGCACGGGGAAGCCGGATCGGCGGATGCCGACCGGCTGACAGACGGCGAACTCCGTTCGACCGTCCGGGCCGAGTGATGGACATGCAGACGTGGCGAGACGCCCGGGTAACGGCCGTTGAAGCGACAGAGGCGCTCCGGGGGGCACTGGCCGCTCTCGGCGTCCCTGAGAGCGTATGGAGCACCGTGCGCCCCATGGTCACCCACAAGGGTGCGGCGTACGTGCACGTAGGCATGGTGCGCGCGGACGTGGCCGAGCAGATGGCCGAAGCCATGCGGACCCCGGAGGGTGCTCGGTGACCCGCTCCGTACTGCGGTACGTGAAGCACCGGATCACGAAGCATCCGGACACTGACGTGACCTTCGAGGCCGAGTGCCTGAAGTGCGAGTGGCAGGCAACGCCCTCGACGGATGGCGCGGCCGTCGACGTCGAGTGCATGGGTCACACGGGCCGGACAGGGCATGCGGGGTTCCGGCGCATCTGCACGTCGTTCGCTCTCGTCGAGCGAGCCGAGTAGCGACAGGATGTTCAACAGGCCGTTCGATACGCGGACTTGAAGCCTTGCCCCTGCCGACCTTCCGTTGGTCACGTGGTGTGCATCGCCGCAGGTCAGACGTGCTGTATCCTCCCTTCGCTCATGTCGGAAAAGGGGAGGGATACAGGTATGAAAAGACATGCCGCCGCCGTAGTCCTGGTGCTCACACTCGCGGGGTGCGCCCCCGATCCGGTCGACTTGACCGCCGAGGCCACGCCGACCGCGACCAGCTCGGCCACGACCAAGGCGAAGCCGAAGGCGTCGCCCTCGAAGGCGAAGCCGAAGAAGAAGACCGAAGCGATACCCGCCGACCTGAAGAAGTACCTCACCGAGAACTTCACCGGTACGACGTGGGTCGACCACATCAAGGCCGTCGACAAGAACTTCGATCAGGACTGGGTGACAACCGACCTTCGGGCCAACGACCCGGACGCGACGGATGCGGCGAAGAAGATCTGTTCGGCGATCAGCGGTTACCAGATTCAGGACGGCCTCGACGGGTTCAAGGGCGTACGTGTGGCCGCCGCGACCGGAGAGCGTCTGTCGTGGCGGAAGGACATCAGCGCGTCGTGTTAGGTCACCAGATACGACGAACGCCCCCGCCACCCGGACAGGATGCGGGGGCGCTGGCCTACGTCCCTGACTGGCCCCTGTCAGCTTCCCCCGTGGCTGGCAGGGGCTCTGCTGAACGGAGAGACCCCGCCAGGCGCCCAGCAACGGGGCCTGACGGGGTCGAGTCGGCGACTGCGGAGAGTTCAGCCGGCCGTCACTCCACGCTCACGGATTCCGGAAGGTGATCCGGCAGTGGTCCGACTTGAACCCTCGGACTCCTCGCCCCCTCGGCATGAGCTCGACGAGTTGGCAGACCTGCATGACGACCGTCCGCACGTAGTCGATCCGGTCGGGGTCCTCGTAGTCCAGCTCCTCCCACAGGTACTCGATGTCGCCCAGGTCGACACGCACCCGCTTCGCTGCCAGGTCCGCAAGCTCGGTCCGCACCTTCGTCAGGTCGGCGTCACACCTGCCGATGCCTGCCCGCATCGTCGATGCGTCGATGTCCCCTACGGCGAACATCTCCGCCAGGGCGGTACGCCTCTCGGATGTGGCCACCTCCTCGGCCAGCAACTCGGCCTCCCGCTCCTCGTCTACGTCATCCGTGGCCGGAGCGGCATTCCACTCCTCGGCCCTGGCGATGACCTTGCGGACAACGTAGGAGTCGAGCGGGTCCGCCGGGCAGGTAATACACCGACCGCCCGAACAGGTGTAGATGCGGTACCGATCGCCTGCCGCGTTCTTCTTGCTCCACCCCTGCGTGACGACAGCCTGACACTTCGAGCAGCGGACCACGCCGGACAACAGGGCCTTGCGCTTCCCTCCGCCACCAGTGTTCCGCTCAGGGTCGCTCAGGTAGCGGACCAGGGCCCGGAACATCCCTTCAGAGACGATCGACTCCCAGTTGCCCGCGCCGGTCTCCTCGGTCAACCGCACGCGCCTCCCGTCCGGCTTCTCGACCCACTGGGAGTACGTCTGGATACCCGCGTTCCTCGGCTTCAAGAGGACGCCCCGGAGGTTCGAGCTACGCCACTCCTTGCCGTGAGGGGAGAGCAGCTCACGGGCGTTCCAGTCCTTCGCGATGGACCACAAGGAGACGCCAGCCAGGACATCCCGGTACGCCTGCCGTAGGGCCTCCGCCTCCTTCTCGCGGTGCCTGCCGTCACGCTCGAAGCCGAAGGGGCGAGTGCTCCAGAACGGCCTACCCGACCCCCTGCGTCGCTCATGCCCGAGCACCTGACGCTCTACTCGCATCTCAGTCTCGTTCCGGGCCACGACAGCACCGATGCGAGCAGCGAGGCGACCCGAAGGGGTCGCAAGGTCCAAGACGCCCTGAGCCTGAGCGGCGGCCAGTGTGACACCGGTCGACTCGGCCAGGTCAACCAGGTCTTCGAGGTCCCTCGGCGTGCGGTACATGCGGTCGTAGTGGCGCGAGACGATGGCGTCCACCTTGCCCGCAGCAACCAGAGCCTTGACCCGCTCCCATCCCTTCCGCGGTCCCTTCGAGGCGGACGTGTCCTTCTCGGAGATCACGTCAACGATCGTCCAGCCCTTCCGATCGCACAGGGCTTCGCTCAGCTCCACCTGTTGCGCCAGGTTCCCGCCCTTCGACTCCTCGCCCCTGGGGGTAGGGGAAAGCCTGGCGTACACAATCGCTCGCATCGTGGTCTTCCTGCTCGGGGTGTCTTCAAGGATGGATGAGACGGAGGGGCCAGTTACGGCTGACCCCTCCGCGACACTGGACTCACTCGGTCGCGGCCTTGATCGTGGCCAGCTCTTGATCTCGACCACTGTTCGTCTCCCTCGCTCCTTGGTCGCTCCCTGCGACGCAACGAGGTACATGCTCAGTGAATCACCTACGGCATGTGGTTCTGCATGAACCTGGTCTGCGGTCCGGAGGGGAAGTCGAGCGCCGTCCTCCTGCGCGCCGGCGAGATCGTCGAAGGCACCGAGCTGGCCCGCAAACGTCGGCTCTCGGCCCGAAACGACAAGGAACTGGCCAAAGGCCCGGCTCGCCTGGCCACGGCCCTGGGCGTGGACCGCGCGCTGGACGGCACGGACGCGTGCTCCGCCGGGGACACACCCCTGCGTGTCCTGGCCGGCACCCCCGTGACCCCCGACCAGGTAAGCAACGGCCCGCGCACCGGAGTGGCCGGCGACGGTGGCGTTCATCCCTGGCGCTTCTGGATCGCCAACGACCCGACGGTGAGCCCGTATCGGGCCCATGTGCCCAGGCGCCGCCGAAGTTGACTCGCCCTCGGCAGGCGCGTAACGTAGCCCGAGCCGCTTGAACCGGGTACGGCGATCGCCTGCAGCCGGAAGCGGCCAAACCACTACCTACGACTCCCCTTCGCTGGGGGCCAATTCGGCGTGCTTACATGCCTGAATTCGGAACTCGCAGGACTCGATTATGAGTTGGCGAGGGAGTCGGCTAACGTAGTGAATGTCGAAAGGCCGACAGGCGAAAGCCGAAGCCTTACGGCGAATCCCACCAACAGGGAATCGGGTCCGAAAGGATCTGGTAGAGTTGGAAACGCAAGACCGAAGGGAAGCGCCCGGAGGAAAGCCCGAGAGGGTGAGTACAAAGGAAGCGTCCGTTCCTTGAGAACTCAACAGCGTGCCAAAAGTCAACGCCAGATATGTTGATACCCCGTCCATCGGATTCTTCCGGTGGCGAGGTTCCTTTGAAGAATACACAGCGAGGACGCTGTGAACGGCCGGGCTTATTCCGCCTGGCCGTTCCGCTCTCGTGGTGTCGACCCGATTACGGGTAAACATTCACGGAGAGTTTGATCCTGGCTCAGGACGAACGCTGGCGGCGTGCTTAACACATGCAAGTCGAACGATGAACCACTTCGGTGGGGATTAGTGGCGAACGGGTGAGTAACACGTGGGCAATCTGCCCTTCACTCTGGGACAAGCCCTGGAAACGGGGTCTAATACCGGATAACACTCCCTCCCTCCTGGGTGGGGGTTGAAAGCTCCGGCGGTGAAGGATGAGCCCGCGGCCTATCAGCTTGTTGGTGAGGTAATGGCTCACCAAGGCGACGACGGGTAGCCGGCCTGAGAGGGCGACCGGCCACACTGGGACTGAGACACGGCCCAGACTCCTACGGGAGGCAGCAGTGGGGAATATTGCACAATGGGCGAAAGCCTGATGCAGCGACGCCGCGTGAGGGATGACGGCCTTCGGGTTGTAAACCTCTTTCAGCAGGGAAGAAGCGAAAGTGACGGTACCTGCAGAAGAAGCGCCGGCTAACTACGTGCCAGCAGCCGCGGTAATACGTAGGGCGCAAGCGTTGTCCGGAATTATTGGGCGTAAAGAGCTCGTAGGCGGCTTGTCACGTCGGGTGTGAAAGCCCGGGGCTTAACCCCGGGTCTGCATTCGATACGGGCTAGCTAGAGTGTGGTAGGGGAGATCGGAATTCCTGGTGTAGCGGTGAAATGCGCAGATATCAGGAGGAACACCGGTGGCGAAGGCGGATCTCTGGGCCATTACTGACGCTGAGGAGCGAAAGCGTGGGGAGCGAACAGGATTAGATACCCTGGTAGTCCACGCCGTAAACGGTGGGAACTAGGTGTTGGCGACATTCCACGTCGTCGGTGCCGCAGCTAACGCATTAAGTTCCCCGCCTGGGGAGTACGGCCGCAAGGCTAAAACTCAAAGGAATTGACGGGGGCCCGCACAAGCAGCGGAGCATGTGGCTTAATTCGACGCAACGCGAAGAACCTTACCAAGGCTTGACATACGCCGGAAAGCATCAGAGATGGTGCCCCCCTTGTGGTCGGTGTACAGGTGGTGCATGGCTGTCGTCAGCTCGTGTCGTGAGATGTTGGGTTAAGTCCCGCAACGAGCGCAACCCTTGTTCTGTGTTGCCAGCATGCCCTTCGGGGTGATGGGGACTCACAGGAGACCGCCGGGGTCAACTCGGAGGAAGGTGGGGACGACGTCAAGTCATCATGCCCCTTATGTCTTGGGCTGCACACGTGCTACAATGGCAGGTACAATGAGCTGCGATACCGTGAGGTGGAGCGAATCTCAAAAAGCCTGTCTCAGTTCGGATTGGGGTCTGCAACTCGACCCCATGAAGTCGGAGTTGCTAGTAATCGCAGATCAGCATTGCTGCGGTGAATACGTTCCCGGGCCTTGTACACACCGCCCGTCACGTCACGAAAGTCGGTAACACCCGAAGCCGGTGGCCCAACCCCCTTGTGGGGAGGGAGCTGTCGAAGGTGGGACTGGCGATTGGGACGAAGTCGTAACAAGGTAGCCGTACCGGAAGGTGCGGCTGGATCACCTCCTTTCTAAGGAGCACTTCTCGGCAGCCGAGCTTGCTTGGTTGTCCAGAGGCCAGTTCATCGGCGAACGTCCGGTGCTGGTTGCTCAAGGGTGGAACGTTGACTACTCGGCACACTTGATCGTCTTCTCCTTCCAGTACTGCTCGCAAGAGCGTGGACCGTTGAGGGGAGCGGGAAGGGTGTCGGGCACGCTGTTGGGTATCTGAGGGTACGGGCTTTCGAGTCTGGACCTTCGGTGCCGGCCCCAGTGAACTCGAACCGGTTGGTTCGGGGTGATGGGTGGCTGGTCGTTGTTTGAGAACTGCACAGTGGACGCGAGCATCTGTGGCCAAGTTTTTAAGGGCGCACGGTGGATGCCTTGGCACCAGGAACCGATGAAGGACGTGGGAGGCCACGATAGTCCCCGGGGAGTCGTCAACCAGGCTTTGATCCGGGGGTTTCCGAATGGGGAAACCCGGCAGTCGTCATGGGCTGTCACCCATACCTGAACACATAGGGTATGTGGAGGGAACGCGGGGAAGTGAAACATCTCAGTACCCGCAGGAAGAGAAAACAACCGTGATTCCGGGAGTAGTGGCGAGCGAAACCGGATGAGGCCAAACCGTATACGTGTGAGACCCGGCAGGGGTTGCGTATGCGGGGTTGTGGGATCTCTCTTTTACGGTCTGCCGGCCGTGAGACGAGTCAGAAACCGTTGATGTAGGCGAAGGACATGCGAAAGGTCCGGCGTAGAGGGTAAGACCCCCGTAGTCGAAACATCAGCGGCTCGTTTGAGAGACACCCAAGTAGCACGGGGCCCGAGAAATCCCGTGTGAATCTGGCGGGACCACCCGTTAAGCCTAAATATTCCCTGGTGACCGATAGCGGATAGTACCGTGAGGGAATGGTGAAAAGTACCGCGGGAGCGGAGTGAAATAGTACCTGAAACCGTGTGCCTACAAGCCGTGGGAGCGTCGCTGTATGTGCTTGCACATACAGTCGTGACTGCGTGCCTTTTGAAGAATGAGCCTGCGAGTTTGCGGTGTGTTGCGAGGTTAACCCGGGTGGGGTAGCCGTAGCGAAAGCGAGTCCGAATAGGGCGTTTCAGTAGCACGCTCAAGACCCGAAGCGGAGTGATCTAGCCATGGGCAGGTTGAAGCGGAGGTAAGACTTCGTGGAGGACCGAACCCACCAGGGTTGAAAACCTGGGGGATGACCTGTGGTTAGGGGTGAAAGGCCAATCAAACTCCGTGATAGCTGGTTCTCCCCGAAATGCATTTAGGTGCAGCGTCGTGTGTTTCTTGCCGGAGGTAGAGCACTGGATAGGCGATGGGCCCTACCGGGTTACTGACCTTAGCCAAACTCCGAATGCCGGTAAGTGAGAGCGCGGCAGTGAGACTGTGGGGGATAAGCTCCATGGTCGAGAGGGAAACAGCCCAGAGCATCGACTAAGGCCCCTAAGCGTACGCTAAGTGGGAAAGGATGTGGAGTCGCACAGACAACCAGGAGGTTGGCTTAGAAGCAGCCACCCTTGAAAGAGTGCGTAATAGCTCACTGGTCTAGTGATTCCGCGCCGACAATGTAGCGGGGCTCAAGCGTACCGCCGAAGTCGTGTCATTCATACAATAGGGCCAACGCCCGTATGGATGGGTAGGGGAGCGTCGTGTGCCGGGTGAAGCAGCCGCGGAAGCGAGTTGTGGACGGTTCACGAGTGAGAATGCAGGCATGAGTAGCGATACACACGTGAGAAACGTGTGCGCCGATTGACTAAGGGTTCCTGGGTCAAGCTGATCTGCCCAGGGTAAGTCGGGACCTAAGGCGAGGCCGACAGGCGTAGTCGATGGATAACCGGTTGATATTCCGGTACCCGCTGTGAAGCGTCAAACATTGAATCAGGCGATGCTAAGTCCGTGAAGCCGCCCTGGAGCCTTCGGGCAAAGGGGAGTGGTGGAGCCGACGGACCAGACTTGTAGTAGGTGAGTGATGGGGTGACGCAGGAAGGTAGTCCAGCCCGGGCGGTGGTTGTCCCGGGGTAAGGGTGTAGGCCGAGTGGTAGGTAAATCCGCCGCTCATCAAGGCTGAGACCTGATGCCGAGCCGATTGTGGTGAAGTGGATGATCCTATGCTGTCGAGAAAAGCCTCTAGCGAGTTTCATGGCGGCCCGTACCCTAAACCGACTCAGGTGGTCAGGTAGAGAATACCGAGGCGTTCGGGTGAACTATGGTTAAGGAACTCGGCAAAATGCCCCCGTAACTTCGGGAGAAGGGGGGCCATCACCGGTGATCCGTTTTACACGGTGAGCTGGGGGTGGCCGCAGAGACCAGCGAGAAGCGACTGTTTACTAAAAACACAGGTCCGTGCGAAGCCGTAAGGCGATGTATACGGACTGACGCCTGCCCGGTGCTGGAACGTTAAGGGGACCGGTTAGTCACTCTTCGGGGTGGCGAAGCTGAGAACTTAAGCGCCAGTAAACGGCGGTGGTAACTATAACCATCCTAAGGTAGCGAAATTCCTTGTCGGGTAAGTTCCGACCTGCACGAATGGCGTAACGACTTCTCGACTGTCTCAACCATAGGCCCGGTGAAATTGCACTACGAGTAAAGATGCTCGTTTCGCGCAGCAGGACGGAAAGACCCCGGGACCTTTACTACAGTTTGATATTGGTGTTCGGTTCGGCTTGTGTAGGATAGCTGGGAGACTGTGAAGCTTGGACGCCAGTTCAGGTGGAGTCGTCGTTGAAATACCAGTCTGGTCGTGCTGGATGTCTAACCTGGGTCCGTGATCCGGATCAGGGACAGTGTCTGATGGGTAGTTTAACTGGGGCGGTTGCCTCCTAAAGAGTAACGGAGGCGCCCAAAGGTTCCCTCAGCCTGGTTGGCAATCAGGTGTTGAGTGTAAGTGCACAAGGGAGCTTGACTGTGAGACCGACGGGTCGAGCAGGGACGAAAGTCGGGACTAGTGATCCGGCGGTGGCTTGTGGAAGCGCCGTCGCTCAACGGATAAAAGGTACCCCGGGGATAACAGGCTGATCTTCCCCAAGAGTCCATATCGACGGGATGGTTTGGCACCTCGATGTCGGCTCGTCGCATCCTGGGGCTGGAGTCGGTCCCAAGGGTTGGGCTGTTCGCCCATTAAAGCGGTACGCGAGCTGGGTTTAGAACGTCGTGAGACAGTTCGGTCCCTATCCGCTGCGCGCGCAGGAATATTGAGAAGGGCTGTCCCTAGTACGAGAGGACCGGGACGGACGAACCTCTGGTGTGCCAGTTGTCCTGCCAAGGGCATGGCTGGTTGGCTACGTTCGGGAGGGATAACCGCTGAAAGCATCTAAGCGGGAAGCCTGCTTCGAGATGAGTATTCCCACCCCCTTTGAGGGGTTAAGGCTCCCAGTAGACGACTGGGTTGATAGGCCGGATCTGGAAGCCCAGTAATGGGTGGAGGTGACCGGTACTAATAGGCCGAGGGCTTGTCCTCAGTTGCTCGCGTCCACTGTGTTAGTTCTGAGGCAACGACCGTTGCCGGCTTTGAGCAGAACGCAAAACTGAAAAGTGTGCTTGTTCGCTCGAAACCAATAGGGTTTCGGTGGTTATAGCGTGAGGGAAACGCCCGGTTACATTTCGAACCCGGAAGCTAAGCCTTACAGCGCCGATGGTACTGCAGGGGGGACCCTGTGGGAGAGTAGGACGCCGCCGAACAATCTTTGGAAGGACCCCTGGTCCCCAGCGTTCAGCTGGGGACCAGGGGTCCTTTTTGTTTTTCCGGAGCGCGCCGGGTACTCGGTTGCGCGAGAATGAACTTGCAGTACCGAAGACAGGAGTCACCGATGTCCACCAACTCTCCCGACGACCGACCGGAGCGCGACCAGCGGCGACGGGACAGTGGTGACCGCGGCGACCGGGGCGACCGCGGCGGTTACCGCGGAGACCGTGGCGGTGTCCGCCGCGACAATGACCGCCGGGACAACGACCGGGGCGGTTCCGACCGTGGCGGTAACGACCGCGGTAGTTATGTCCGTCGCGATGATCGCCGTGATGACCGGCGAGGCGATGACCGTGGGGACCGCGGTGGTTTCCGCCGTGACGACAATCGCGGAGCGTCTCCGCGCCGTGACGACCGTCCCGCAGGACCGCGCCGCGATGACCGTGGGGACCGCGGTGGCTTCCGGCGTGACGACAACCGTGGCGGGTACAGCGGTGGTCGGCGCGATGACCGTCGAGAGGGCGACCGTGGGCCACGTCCGGCGTTCCGCCGTGATGACCGTCCCGCCGGGCCGCGCCGTGACGATCGTCCCGCGGCGCCGCGTCGGGACGACCGTTCGGCCGGGCCGCGCCGGGATGACCGTCCCGCGGCGCCGCGTCGCGATGACCGTTCGGCCGGGCCGCGCCGGGACGACCGTCCCGCTGGGCCGCGGCGTGACGACCGTGGGGACCGCGGTGGCTTCCGGCGTGACGGTGACCGTCCGCCCTTCCGGCGTGACGAGCGTGGGGAGCGCGTAGAGCGTCGGGACGACAATCGCGGTGGCTTCCGGCGCGATGACAATCGTGGTGGGTTCACTGGTCGGCGTGACGATCGTCGGGGCGATGACCGTGGTGGTTTCGCTCGCCGTGACGACCGTCGGGATGACCGGCGCGATGATCGCCGTGATGGCGGTGACCGGGGCGGCTTCCGTCGTGACGACCGCGGCGACCGTCCCTCCTTCCGCAGCGATGACCGTGACCGTGGAGTCCGCCGGGACGACCGAGGTGACCGTGGCGATCGTGGCGATCGCGGTGGCTTCCGCAGCGATGAGCGGCGGGACGACCGCCGTGATGACCGCCGGGGCGATGACCGCGGTGGTTTCCGGCGTGACGACCGGCGCGACGACAACCGCGGTGGAGTCCGTCGTGACGACAGCCGCGGTCAGCAGGGTGGAGACCGCGGCGGGTACCGGGGCCGGGACGACCGTGGCGGCGGCCCCCGTGGGCCGCGTCGTGACGACCGGCGTGACGACCGTGGCGGACGTCCCGGCGGCTTCCGTGGCGGTGACGACCGGCGTGGTGGCGGGCGTTTCCGGGACGAGCGCGACCGCGACCGGGAGCCCATCAAGCGGCTGCCGATCCCGGAGGACGTCACGGGCGAGGAGATCGACAAGGACGTACGTCAGGAGCTGCAGAGTCTGCCGAAGGGGCTTGCCGAGGACGTCGCCAAGAACCTGGTGATGGTGGCGCGGCTCATCGACGAGGACCCCGAGGCGGCGTACGCCTACTCGAAGGTGGCTCTGCGGCTGGCGTCGCGGGTAGCTGCCGTACGCGAGGCCGGCGGGTTCGCGGCGTACGCGAACCAGAAGTACAGCGAGGCGCTCGCGGAGTTCAGGGCGGCGCGGCGGATGACCGGCGGTGTCGACCTGTGGCCCGTCATGGCGGACTGCGAGCGTGGGCTCGGGCGGCCGGAGAAGGCGCTGGACATGGCCGGGGCGCCCGAGGTGCACAAGCTGGACAAGGCCGGGCAGGTCGAGATGCGGCTCGTCGCGGCCGGCGCTCGGCGTGACATGGATCAGCTCGACGCGGCCATCGTGACGCTGCAGAGCCCGGAGCTGGCCTCCAACTCCGTACAGCCGTGGACCGCGCGGCTGCGGTACGCCTACGCGGACGCGCTGCTGGCGGCCGGCCGTGAGGGCGAGGCACGGGAGTGGTTCGCGAAGGCCGCGGAGGCCGATAAGGACGGCAGCACGGACGCGTCGGACCGGCTTGCCGAGATGGACGGGGTGGAGTTCGTCGACGCCTTCGACGAGAGCGAGGCGGAGGCTGAAGCTGAGGCGGAGGCTGAGGACGACGCTGTGTCTCAGGAGGCGCCCGCGCAGGCCGTCGAGGTCGCTGAGGACTCCGAGGCTGACGACGACAAGGACGACCACAAGGACTGACGTCGCTGAGTGAAAGGGCGGGGCCCCTGACCGGGGTCCCGCCCTTTCGCATGTTCAGACGTCCAGCGCGCGCAGCACCAGGCCCGAGGCCGGCTTCGGGCCGAACGACGTCGACTTGCGGGGCATGGTGACGCCCTGGCGGGCGAGGTCGCGTACGACCTCCTCGCGGACCGGGTGCATCAGGACCGCCGTCCCGCCGTCGCGTTCCGCCTTCGCGACCGTGGCGGCCGTGTCGTGTATGTAGGCGATGTGGGCGGGGGAGTCCTCGGGGATGTGCCAGACGTGGTCGAGGAGCGTGGCGTGCAGGACCGTCGCGTCCAGCGTGCGCCAGGCCGCCGGGCGGTCCGTGGGGATCGTGCGGGCCAGCAGGGCCGGGTCCGGGCGGTCGACGAGATGGAAGGCGCCGTCGCCGGCCAGCAGGAAGGCGTTGCCCGAGCAGGCGGCGCCGGCCAGGGCGTCCAGGGCCTCGGCCAACGGCAGTTCCAGGCGATGGATGCGGAAGTGGCCCTCCAGGGCCGCCAGGGCCTCCGCGACCGGCAGGCCGTGCAGAAGGCGGTGAATGGCGCGGACGCGCAGGGGATAGCGGGCTGTGTCGACGAGGAGGACCAGGCCGTAGTCCCAGGGGCTGGGAGAGGGGTGCTCCGCGCGTAGCCGCCGGTAGGTGGCCCAGCGGTGGTGGCCGTCGGCGATCAAGGCCTGGCGATCGGCCAGGTCGGAGCGGATGCGGGCCAGCTCGGCGGGGTCGGTGACCGACCACAGGCGGTGACTGAAGCCGTCCTCTGTGGTGGTGGCGAGCAGCGGGGGCTGTGCGGCGGTGCGTTCGACGGCCTCGGCGGTGGCGGACGCCGAACCATTTCCGCGGTACGTCAGGAGCAGCGGCTCCAGGTTGGCGGAGGTGGCGCGCATCAGGGCGGCGCGGTCGGCGACCACGTGCGGCATGACGTCCTCGTGGGGCAGGACGACGCCCTCCGAGGGCTCCGACAGGCGCAGGGCGCCGATGATGCCGCGCTGGAGCATGCCGTCGCCGTCGCGCTGCTCGTAGACGTACAGGCCGGGTTCGGTGTCGGTCGTCAGGATGCCTTCGGAGAGCCAGCGGCGCAGGGTGTCGGCGGCCTGTTCGTTGCGGATGCTGGGGGTGGCGGCCTGGGGCAGGATCAGCCTGACGATGTTGTACGGGTCGGCGGACTGGAGATGGTGCAGGCCGTCGGGGCGGACCACGACGTCGTACGGCGGGGAGGTCACGGCGGCCAGGCTGCCCACCCGGTCGGGGTCGTAGCGCAGGCCTCGGAACGGGGTGAGTTCCAGGCCCCGGCGCGTCGTTGCTTCCGAGTGGCCTGCTGTGTTCATCCCGGCATCGTACGGGTGTCAGTGGCATGGGGGATGATCGGGGGAAAGCCAGCCACACCAAGGAGCGATGCGGAATGAGCCAGGGCGTCAGGACGAAGCCCGAGGGCAGTGGGCAGGCCCTGAGCGAGGCGTACGACACGGCGCTGCTCGACCTGGACGGGGTGGTGTACGCGGGCGGGAATGCGATCGCGTACGCCGTCGAGTCGCTCGCCACCGCCCGCGCGGGCGGGATGCATCTCGCGTACGTCACCAACAACGCGCTGCGGACGCCTGACACCGTGGCCGGCCACCTCACCGAGCTGGGCATACCGACGGAGGCGTCGGACGTCATCACCTCCGCGCAGGCGGTCGCCCGGCTGATCGCCGAGCAGGTCCCGGCAGGCGCGCGGGTGCTGGTGATCGGCGGGGAGGGGCTGCGGGTGGCGCTGCGGGAGCGCGGCCTCGAGCCGGTGGAGTCGGCGGACGACGAGCCGGTGGCGGTCGTGCAGGGGTACGGCGGGCCCGAACTGCCCTGGGGGCGTTTCGCGGAGGCGTGTTACGCCATCGCGCGCGGAGTTCCGTGGTTCGCGTCCAACACCGATCTGACGATTCCGAGCGCACGCGGGATCGCGCCGGGCAACGGCGCGGCGGTGGAGGTGGTACGGATCGCCACGGGCGCCGAACCGCAGGTGGCGGGCAAGCCGTTGCCGCCCATGCACCGGGAGACGGTTCTGCGGACCGGTGCGCAGCGGCCGCTGGTGGTGGGGGACCGGCTGGACACGGACATCGAGGGCGCGTTCAACGGGGAGGTCGACTCGCTGCTCGTCCTGACCGGGGTGACGGACGGCCCGCAGTTGCTCGCCGCGCCGCCGCAGCACCGGCCGACGTATGTCGACGCCGATCTGCGGGGGATGCTCACCGGGCAGCCCGAAGTCACCGAGGAGGGCGACGGGTTCCGGTGCGGTGGATGGACGGCGGTGGCTGGCCCCGAGCAGCTGGAACTCGACGGTGACGGTGAGCCTCTGGACGGCTTGCGTGCGCTGTGCGCGGCGGCCTGGACGGCGGCCGGGGAAGGCGTATGCGCACTGGACGGGGGGAAGGCGCTGGCACGACTGGGTTTGTGAGCCGTCGGGGTGCCGCGTCACGAACGCTTCCACCCCACGCAGGGGAATCGTGGCTGAATGCGAGGGTAGGCTAACCTAACTGCGTGTTGGTAGACAGTCCTCCCGAACAGCGCGCGGAGACCGCCCCCGCGCCCCCAACCCGCCGGGCGATACGAGCCATTGGGCTGCTCGTCTCCGTGGTGATCCTGGTGCTGGTCGCGCTGGCGAGCATCGCGATCGGCGCGAAGGCGTTGTCCATGGGGCAGGTCTGGCACGGCCTGTTCCAGGACACGGGGACATACGGCGACGTCGTGGTCGCCGACCGGATCTCGCGAACGGTACTGGGGCTGCTCGTCGGTGCCGCGCTCGGCCTGGCAGGGGCCGTGCTCCAGGCGCTCACGCGCAATCCGCTGGCCGATCCCGGACTGCTCGGCATCAACGCGGGTGCGTCCGCCGCGGTCGTCACCGCCATCACGTTCTTCGGCGTCACCTCGCTGAGCGGTTATGTCTGGTTCGCGTTCGCCGGCGCGGCGGTGGTCGGGGCGCTGGTCTGGTTCCTCGGCGGCAGCCGGGGAGCGACACCGGTGCGGCTGGCGCTCGCCGGCACCGCGATCAGCGCCGCGCTCTACGGCTATCTCCAGGCCGTGATGATCCTGGACGACGTGGCGCTGTCCAGGATGCGCTTCTGGACCGTCGGTTCGCTGTCCTCGGCGAGCGACTCGGCCATCCTCCAGGTCCTGCCGTTCATCGCGGTGGGCACGCTCCTCGCGCTCTCGCTGGCCCGGCCGCTGAACGCCATGGAGATGGGCGACGACACCGCCAAGGCCCTCGGCGCCAACCTGAACCGCACCCGGGCGCTGGCCATGCTCTCCGCGACCGTGCTGTGCGGGGCGGCGACCGCCGCGTGCGGGCCGATCATGTTCGTCGGGCTGATGGTGCCGCACGTCGTCCGGTCCTTTACGGGGCCCGACCTGCGCTGGATCCTGCCGTACGCGACCATCCTGTCGCCGGTGCTGCTGCTCGGTGCCGATGTCATCGGCCGGATCATCGCCCGGCCCTCGGAGCTCCAGGTCGGCATCGTCACCGCGATCATCGGCGGCCCGGTCTTCATCTATCTCGTACGACGGCGGAGGACGGCGCAGCTGTGAAGACCAACCGTGCCATCAGGACGCCGGGCGGGCTCTCGCTCCGTGTGGACGTCCGTGCCGTCACCGTCGTGGCCCTGCTGCTGCTCTGCGCGCTCGCCGCGAGCGTCGTGCTGATCGGCACCGGCGACTTCCCGATCCCGGCCGCCGACGTGCTCAGAACGCTCGCCGGCGACGGCAACGCGGGCCAGGAGTTCATCGTCAACGAACTGCGGTTGCCGCGGGTTCTCGTCGGGCTCCTGGTGGGCGCTTCGCTGGGGGTCGGGGGGGCGCTGTTCCAGGCCATCTCCCGCAATCCGCTGGGCAGTCCGGACGTGCTCGGGCTCGGGCAGGGAGCCACGGCCGGCGCCCTCGTGATGATCGTGCTGTTCTCCGGCAGTGCGGCGCAGGTCACCCTCGGCGCGCTCGTGGGCGGTCTCGCGACCGGGTTCGCCATCTATCTGCTCGCCTGGAAGCGGGGTGTGCACGGCTACCGACTGGTCCTGGTCGGTATCGGTGTCTCCGCGATCGTCACCGCGATCAACGGCTATCTGCTCACCGTGTCCGACATCGTGGACGCCGCCCGTGCGGTCGTCTGGATGACGGGGTCGCTCAACGGGCGTGACTGGGACCAGGTCTGGCCGCTGCTCATGCTGTGCGGCGTGCTCGTGCCGTTCGTCCTCGCCAATGCGCGCGGGCTGCGGATGATGGAGATGGGCGACGACGTGTCGTACGCCCTCGGGGTGCGTGTCGAGCGCGTACGGCTGCTCCTGCTGGTCGCCGCCGTCCTGCTCACCGCGACCGCCACCGCGGCCGCCGGTCCCGTCAGCTTCGTGGCGCTCACCGCACCGCAGCTGGCCCGCCGGCTGACCCGCTCGCCCGGCCCGAACCTGCTGCCGTCCCTGTGCATGGGCGCCGCCCTCCTGGTCACCGCCGACTGGATCTCGCAGCGCACCTTCGGCGCCGACCAGGTGCCCGTGGGCGTGGTCACCGGTGTCCTCGGCGGCGTCTACCTGCTGTGGCTGCTGGTCACCGAGCGAAAGGCGGGCCGGATATGAGCCCGCAGAAGGAATCCCGGCCCGAGACGCGCGGCACGGCGAACGAGAACACCCGAAGGAGCACTGTGAACCGCCTGTCCGCCGAGAACGTGACCCTCGCCTACGACCAGCGGGTCATCGCCGAGGAGTTGTCGGTCGAGATACCCGACAACTCCTTCACCGTGATCGTCGGCCCGAACGCGTGCGGCAAGTCCACGCTGCTGCGGGCGCTGTCACGGATGCTGAAGCCGAACCAGGGGCGGGTGCTCCTCGACGGCAACGTCATCCAGTCGATGCCGGCGAAGAAGGTCGCGCGCACCCTCGGGCTGCTCCCGCAGTCGTCGATCGCGCCCGACGGCATCACCGTCGCCGACCTCGTCGGCCGCGGCCGCTACCCGCACCAGGGCATCCTGCGCCAGTGGTCCACCGAGGACGAGCGGGTCGTACAGGAGTCGATGACCCAGACCGGGGTGGCCGAACTCGCCGACCGGTATGTCGACGAGCTGTCCGGCGGTCAGCGGCAGCGGGTGTGGATCGCGATGGCGCTCGCCCAGCAGACACCGCTGCTGCTGCTCGACGAGCCGACGACCTACCTCGACATCCAGCACCAGATCGACGTCCTCGACCTGTGCGCCGAGCTGCACGAGGAGCAGGGCCGCACGCTGGTCGCCGTGCTGCACGACCTCAACCACGCCGCCCGGTACGCCACGCACCTGATCGCCCTGAAGGACGGCAGGATCATCGCCGAGGGGGCGCCGAACGACATCGTCACCGCGGACCTGGTCCAGGAGGTCTTCGGGCTGCGCTGCCAGGTCATCGACGACCCGGAGACGGGCACGCCGCTGGTGGTGCCGGCGGCGCGGAAGGCGCGTACGGACGCGAAGGCCGACGTGGAGAAGGTGGCCGCTACAGAAGCTTCCTGAGGCGGAGCAGGTCCCTGAGGCCTGCCTCCAGCTTCACCCGGCCCGAGCCCCAGGCCTTCGCGAAGTTCAGCTCGCCGTTCACCATGGCGACCAGGTCGTCTCCGGCCAGGGTCAGTCTGATCTGGGCCTTTTCCGGCGGCGGGCCCTGCAGCGTGTCCTGGACCACGATCCGGCCGCCCGTCATGCGGCCGACGAACGTGATGTCCAGGTCGGTGATGCGGCAGCTGACCGAGCGGTCCAGGGCGGCCGCCGTGGCGGCGTCACCCTCGGCGGTCTGCATGTTGTCCGAGAGCTTCTCGAGTGCGGCGCGGCACTCCTCGATCGTGGCCATCGCGCTCGACGGTACCGCAGCTGTTCGAGGTAGCGTCTGGGCATGAGCGACTCTGTTCCGGAGACGGAGACCCCCCAGGGGACGGCGGAGGCGCAGGCCGATCACGACCCCGCCGCCCCCGCCCCGCTGAACGTGCCCCGCACTCCCACCGGCAACGCCGAGGTCGACGCCCAGCTGGAGCGGCTCGCCGATGCCGACCACCTCGCCACCGACGGACACGTCGAGGTGTACGAGGATGTACACCGGGGGCTGCGTGACGCGCTCACCGCGCTCGACGCCCGCCCGGGACCTCCGGCGCCCCCATCGCCGTACGCAAGCAGGAGCTGAACCGAACGTGGCAGGAGTCGCACGCCGTCGTCTCGACGCGGAGCTGGTCCGCCGGAAGCTGGCGCGCTCGCGCGAGCACGCGAGCCAGCTGATCGCCGCGGGGCGGGTCACCGTCGGCAAGGCCGTCGCGACCAAGCCGGCCACGCAGGTGGAGACCGCCGCGGCGATCGTGGTCGCGGTCGACGACGGCGATCCCGACTACGTCTCGCGCGGCGGCCACAAGCTCGCCGGCGCGCTCGAGGCGTTCGTACCGCAGGGGCTGGTCGTCGAGGGGCGGCGGGCGCTGGACGCAGGGGCCTCCACCGGCGGTTTCACGGATGTGCTGCTGCGGTCGGGGGCCGCGCACGTCGTCGCCGTCGACGTCGGCTACGGACAACTCGCCTGGTCTCTTCAGAGCGATGAACGCGTCACCGTCAAGGACCGTACGAACGTACGCGAGTTGACGCTTGAAGTGATCGATGGGGAGCCTGTGGATCTTGTCGTGGGGGATCTGTCCTTCATCCCGCTCGGACTGGTGCTGCCCGCCCTGGTGCGGTGCGTGAAGCCGGACGCCGATCTGGTGATGATGGTCAAGCCGCAGTTCGAGGTGGGGAAGGAGCGGCTGGGCAGTGGGGGAGTCGTACGGAGTCCGCAGCTGCGCGCCGAGGCCGTGTGCGCGGTGGCCCGGCGGGCGTGGGAACTGGGGCTCGGCGTGAAGGGTGTCACCGCCAGCCCCTTGCCCGGCCCGTCCGGGAATGTCGAGTATTTTCTGTGGCTGCGGTCGGGTGCACCCGAACTGGACCCGGCCGACGTTGATCGTGCAGTGGCGGAGGGGCCGCGTTGACACAGAACCGAGCTCGTACTGTTTTCCTGCTGGCCCACACCGGGCGGCCCGCGGCGATCCGCAGCGCCGAACTGGTGGTGAAGGGGCTGCTGCGCGAAGGTATCGGCGTGCGTGTGCTGGAGGCGGAGGCGCTGGATCTGCCGCTGCCCGAAGAGGTGGAGCTGGTCAAGGAGGCGACTCCGCAGTGCCTCGACGGATGCGAGTTGCTGATCGTCCTCGGGGGTGACGGGACGCTGTTGCGGGGGGCCGAGTTCGCGCGGGCCTCCGGAGTGCCGATGCTGGGCGTCAACCTGGGGCGCGTCGGGTTCCTCGCGGAGGCCGAGCGGGACGATCTCGACAAGGTCGTCGAGCGGGTGGCGACGAAGGCGTACGAGGTCGAGGAGCGGATGACCGTCGATGTCGTCGTGCATCGCAACGGCGACATCGTGCATACGGACTGGGCCCTGAACGAGGCGGCCGTGCAGAAGGCCGGTGCCGAGAAGCTGCTGGAAGTCGTCCTGGAGATCGACGGGCGGCCGGTCACCGGGTTCGGGTGCGACGGGATTGTGCTGTCCACCCCGACGGGGTCCACGGCGTATGCGTTCTCGGCGGGTGGGCCGGTGGTGTGGCCCGAGGTCGAGGCCTTGCTGATGGTGCCGATCAGTGCGCACGCGCTGTTCGCGAAGCCGTTGGTGACCTCGCCGGACTCCGTGCTGGCGGTGGAGGTGCTGCCGCACATTCCGCCGGGTGTGCTGTGGTGTGACGGGCGGCGGACCGTGGAGTTGCCGCCGGGGGCGCGGGTCGAGGTGCGGCGGGGGGCTGTGCCGGTGCGGCTTGCTCGACTGCATCACGCGTCATTCACTGATCGGCTTGTGGCGAAGTTCGCGTTGCCGGTGTCTGGATGGCGCGGGGCGCCGCACTAGCGCTACCGGAGGGGTTGCGGGGTAGCGATACAGCCCCGCGCCCCTTATGGACGTCCACTCACCTGGGTGACATGCGAGGTCGGTGCGCATTCGTTACCTGCACCTTCACATGTCAGGGTCGGGGGGCGTCGCACTTCCCCACCCTGACCTCGTAAGGTCGTGTCCGTGCTGGAGGAAATGCGGATACGGTCGCTCGGAGTCATCGACGACGCGGTCGTCGAGCTGTCGCCCGGGTTCACCGCTGTCACGGGTGAGACGGGTGCCGGCAAGACCATGGTGGTCACCAGCCTGGGGCTGTTGCTCGGTGGTCGTGCCGACGCGGCGCTCGTGCGGATCGGGGCCAAGAACGCGGTCGTGGAGGGGCGGATCAGTGTGTCCGCCGGCGACACGGCCGCCGTACGGGCCGAGGAGGCCGGCGCGGAGCTCGACGACGGGGCACTGCTGATCAGCCGTACCGTTTCCGCCGAAGGGCGGTCCCGGGCGCACCTGGGCGGGCGCAGCGTACCCGTGGGGGTGCTCGCCGAGCTCGCCGACGAGCTGGTGGCCGTGCACGGGCAGACCGACCAGCAGGGGCTGCTGAAGCTGTCCCGGCAGCGGCAGGCGCTGGACCGGTACGCGGGGGGTGCGGTGGCCGGGCCGCTGGCCAAGTACACCGAGGCCTACCGGCGGCTGCGGGCGGTCTCCGTCGAGCTCGACGAGATCACCACGCGCGCGCGTGAGCGGGCCCAGGAGGCCGACATGCTGCGTTACGGCCTCGACGAGATCGCCGGCGTCGAGCCGCGCGCCGGCGAGGACGTGGAGCTGGCGGAGGAGGCGGAGCGGCTCGGGCACGCGGAGGCCCTGTCGTCCGCCGCCACGGCCGCTCACGCCGCGGTGGCCGGCAATCCGGAGGATCCCGAGGGCATCGACGCCGCCACGCTCGTCGCGGGCGCGCAGCGGGCCCTGGACGCCGTGCGCTCGTACGACCCGGCGCTGGCCCAGCTCGCCGACCGGATCGGGGAGATCGGGATCCTGCTCGGTGACGTGGCGGGGGAACTCGCCGGGTACGCCGACGACCTGGACGCCGATCCACTGCGGCTGGCGGCCGTCGAGGAGCGGCGGGCCGCGCTGACCGCGCTGACGCGGAAGTACGGCGAGAACGTCGCCTTGGTGCTGGACTGGGCCGAGCGCAGCGCCGCGCGGCTCACCGAGCTGGACGGCGACGACGAACGGATCGGGGAGCTGACCGCCGAGCGGGACGCGCTGCGGACCGAACTGGGCGGGCTGGCGCAGGCCTTGACGGACGCGCGGACGGAAGCCGCCGAGCGGTTCGCGGCCGCCGTGACCGCCGAGCTGGCCTCGCTGGCCATGCCGCACGCGCGCGTGTCCTTCGACATCCGGCAGACCGAGGATCCGGAGGGCGTCGAGGTCGGCGGGCGTACGGTCGCGTACGGGCCGGCCGGTGTCGACGAGGTCGAGCTGCTGCTGGCCCCGCATCCGGGGGCGCCGCCCCGGCCGATCGCCAAGGGCGCGTCCGGTGGTGAGCTGTCGCGCGTGATGCTGGCGGTGGAGGTCGTCTTCGCCGGGACCGATCCCGTGCCGACCTATCTCTTCGACGAGGTCGACGCCGGTGTCGGCGGCAAGGCCGCGGTGGAGATCGGGCGGCGGTTGGCCCGGCTCGCGAAGACCGCGCAGGTCGTCGTCGTGACGCACCTGCCGCAGGTGGCCGCCTTCGCCGACCGGCAGTTGCTGGTGGAGAAGACCAACGACGGGTCCGTGACCCGGTCCGGTGTGAAGGTGCTGGAGGGCGAGGAGCGGGTCCGGGAGCTGTCCCGGATGCTCGCCGGTCAGGAGGACTCCCAGACGGCCCGGGCACACGCGGAGGAGTTGCTGGCGACGGCCAGGGCGGACCTGTGACGAGCTGACCGGACGCCGGTCACCCTTCCTACGGCCGTCGCGCCCGGCCGTACGACCCCACCGAGCTGACGGAGGCTGCGTGTCCTGGTCCGACCACGCCATCTGGTGGCACATCCATCCGCTGGGCTTCCTCGGCGCGGAGCGCACCGCCCTGCCCCCGGGCGAGCCTCCGCGCCACCGGCTGCCCGCCCTCGCCGACTGGCTGGACCACCTGATCGCGCTGGGCTGCAACGGCCTCGCCCTGGGCCCGGTCTTCGCCTCCGAGACCCACGGCTACGACACGACCGACCACTTCCGGATCGATCCCCGTCTGGGCACCGAGCAGGACCTGACCGAGCTCGTCGAGCGCGCCGCCTCCCGTGGGGTGCGGGTCCTGCTGGACGGCGTCTTCAACCATGTGGGCCGGTCCTTCCGTCCCTTCGCCGACGTGGCACGACACGGCACGGCCTCGGCGTACGCCGACTGGTTCGTCCCCGAAGGGGACGACTTCCGCACCTTCGAGGGCCACCGTCATCTGGTGGCCCTGAACCACGCTTCCCCCGCCGTCGCCGACCACGTCGTCGCCGTCCTCGGCCACTGGCTCGACCGGGGTGTCTCCGGCTGGCGGCTGGACGCCGCGTACGCCGTCCCCCCGGCCTTCTGGCGCACCGTCACCGACCGCGTCCGGGCCCGGCATCCCGAAGCCTGGTTCAGCGGCGAGGTGATCCACGGCGACTACGCCGAGTACGTCACCGAGGGCGGGCTGGACTCCGTGACGCAGTACGAACTGTGGAAGGCGATCTGGAGCTCGCTGAACGACGCCAACCCGCACGAGCTCGCCTGGGCGCTCCGGCGCCACAACGCCATGCTGGACGTCTTCGCGCCGCAGACGTTCGTCGGCAATCACGACGTCACCCGCATCGCCAGCCGCCTGCGTGAGCCCGGGCAGCTGGCGCACGCCCTCACGGTGCTGTTCACCGTCGGCGGGATCCCGTCCGTCTACGCCGGCGACGAACGCGCCTGGCAGGGCGTCAAGGAGGAGCGCGAGGGCGGGGACGACGCGATCCGGCCGGCCTTTCCCGCCGACCCGTCGGGTCTCGGCGCCGAAGGGCTGTCCGTCCAGCGGCTCCACCAGAGCCTGGTGGGCATCCGGCGACGTCACTCGTGGCTCGTACGCGCCCGGACCCAGGTCCACACCCTCGGCGACGCGGTGCTCACCTACACCGCCGACGATCCCGGCACCGGCGCGGCCGTCGCCGTCGCGCTCAACTTCGGTACGGAGCCCGCCGCGGGCCGTGTTCCCCCCGCTCACTGGACGCACGCGGCGGGCGATCCCGTCATCGACCCCGCCACCGGATCCGTGTCCCTGCCGCCGCTCGGCTGGTCCGTCGCCACGGCGGCGGGCACCTGACGCGCACGCGGGCCGACTGGTCGCCGAGCGCGGCGCGATGAGGCGACTGCGGAGGCGACCCGGCTGGTGTCCGGGACCATGCCCGTTCTCGGTGGCCTGACGGAACCGCCGCTCCGCCCGCTTCCTAAGGTGGGCGCATGATCACGCGGATGAGGAGAAGCGCCGCCTTCGCCCTGGCGGCCGGGCTGGCACGGGCGACCACGGCGGGACTGCGCGCCGGCGCCCCCGGCGGCCGGGACCGGTGGGAGCGGACGAACTACGCGGGCCGGACCGTCGAGTTGTACGCGGGCCCTGCATGCGCCGTGGCGGCCGCGCTGGGGACGGTCCGGGTCCGTCCGGCCGCCGGATTCGCCGTGCTCGCCGCCGGTGTCTGCGGTGCCTACGACGATGTCGCCGGGGCCGATGACCCCCGGCGCGGATTCCGGGCCCACCTGTCCGCTCTCCGGCACGGCGAGGTCACCAGCGGGGCCGTGAAGCTGTTCGGGATCTCCGCGGCCGGGCTCGTCGCGGGAGCCCTGCTGAAGGAGCGAGCCGTCGACAAGGTGCTCGCGGGGGTCGTGATCGCCGGGGCCGCGCATGTCGTGAACCTCGTGGACGTACGGCCAGGGAGGGCCGCCGCGGCCGTTGTCGCGCTCGGTGCGCCCGGTCTGCTGCGGGAGGGGCCCGGGGCGGAGCTGGCCGCGGCCGCCATGGGGGCCGCGGTGGCCGTACTGCCCGACGACCTCGGTGAGCGCACGATGATCGGCGACGCGGGCGCGCACGCGCTGGGTGCGGCTCTGGGCGCCGCCGCGGTGGTGGGCAACGGGCGGGCCGGGCTGCTCGCACACGCCGCCGCGGTGGTCGCCGCGGCCGTGTACGGGGACAGAGTGAGCGAGGTGGCGCGTTCGGTGGGCGGGCGGTGACGGGCGCGCGCTCCCGGGGCCGGCAGGCGCGGGCACATAAGTGCGGAACCGGCCCTTCCCTCACTCGTGTGGGTGACCAGACCCACCATGCCGGCGGGCCGACCGGCTCCCGGCGTTCCCGGAACAGCCGTGCGTACTGGCATCCTTGGCGGAGAACGCAGTAACGCGTAGGAAGCGCGCGGTACACCCCTCCGCCCGACACCTTCTGTACGTTTCCTCGTGACCGCCCGACGCCGAACCAGGAGCCCCGGCCACGTGACCCCCGTGAGCAGCCACTCACCGCACGGCCAGTCGCAGCTGCGCACCGTACAGGTGCTGGGCGGAGGCAACGCCGGCAGCAGCGCGCATGTGCGCTCCCTGACCTCGGGGCTGGTCGCACGGGGCGTGCGAGTCACGGTGTGCGCCCCCGTCGAGGCCGATCGCGCCTACGACTTCACCGGGGCCGGTGCCGAACACGTGCACGTGCCGCGCAGCAGCGACCCGGGCTCGGTGGCCGCGCTCCGGATGGCCTGCACCAACGCCGACCTGGTGCACGCGCACGGACTGCACGCCTCCTTCCGCGCGGTGCTCGCGCTCAGCGGACGGCGCACCCCGCTCATCGTCACCTGGCACGACCGGGCGTACACCGAGGGCGCACGCGCCCAATTCCTGCGCCTGTTGGAGCGGCGGGTGGTGAAGGCCGCCGCCGTGGTGCTCGGTACCACCTCGGCCCTCGTCGACCGGGCCCGCCGCACGGGCGCACGGGACGCCCGGCTCGCCGCCGTCGCGCTGCCCGGCCCCCGGGATGCCGCCGAGCAGGAGGATCCCGACCGGCTGCGCCCCAAGGTCCGGGCCGAACTCGGTGCCACCGGACGCCCGTTGCTGATGGCGGTCGGCTCCCTCGACCGGCACCGGGGCTACGACCTGCTGCTGGACGCCACGCGCGCGTGGCGCCGCCTCGACCCCGTGCCGCTGGTGGTGATCGCGGGGGAGGGGCCGCTGCGCGCGGAGTTGCAGCGGCGGATCGAGGACGAGGGGCTGCCGGTCCGGCTCATCGGCCGTCGGGACGACGTCACCGAGCTGCTCGCCGCCGCCGACCTCGCGCTGCTGCCGAGCAGCGGGGAGTCGCGGGACGTCCTCGCCCAGGAGGCCCTCCACGCGCGCGTGCCGCTCGTCGCCACCTACGCGGGCGGCATCCCCGAACTCGTCGGCGACGCGGCCGAACTCGTCCCGGACGGTGACGCGGAGGCCTTCGCGGACGCCGTCGTACGGCTGCTCGGCGATCCCGAGCGGCAGCAGCTGCTCAGGGAGAAGGGCCTCCGGCAAGCGGCCACTTGGCCGACCGAGGACGAGACGGTCGCCCAGGTCCTCAGTGTCTACGACGAGTTGACCCAGCCGCGGCCGCTGATCTAGGCAGCTAGGGCACGAGCCGACGCGCCCGCAGCGCCAGGCTCAACGCCAGTACCGTCTGCGGGTCGTCGAGGTCGGTGCCCAGCAACTCGCCGATGCGGGCGAGACGGTTGTACAGCGTCTGCCGGTTGAGGTGGAGTTCGCGGGCCGTCTCCGCCTTGCGGCCCGCGTGGGCCAGGTAGGTCTGCAGGGTGGGCAGCAGCGGCGGCTTGGAGCGGTCGTCGTGGTCGCGGATCGGGCCGATCGCGCGGTCCACGAAGGCCGCCAGGTCCGGATGGTCGCGCAGCCGCCACAGCAGCAGGTCGATGTCCAGGCGGCGGGCGTCGTACCAGGGCCGGTCCGACAGCCCCTGGGCCGCCGTCGCCGTCTCCGCCGCGTGCCTGAGGCCCGCCGAGGCCGCCGCCCAGCCGCCCGTCACCCCGACGACCACCACCGGCGGCTGCGCCCCGGGCCGCTGCATCCCGGCCCGCTCCACGCCCGCCCTGAGCGCCGCCGCGACCCCGTCCGCGACCGCCGACCGCTCCGACTCCGAACGCAGGCCCAGCAGCAGCGGAACACGGCCCTCGACGGGTCGTACGCCCAACAGGACCGGCACTCCCACGGCGGCCAGCTCCTCCGCGACCGCACGGGCCAGGACCGCCCAGCCGCCGCCGGTGGAGAGCGCGTCCCCCAGCCCCATCACCACGGGGAGCAGCGGGCTGTCGCCCGGTTTGAAGCCCAGCACGCGCGCCTGCGCGGGCGCGTCCTGAGCGGCGATCCGGCCCTCGGCGAGATCGGTGAGGAAGTCGCCGCGCCCGCGCGCCGCCAGCTCCTCCTCCTGCCGGGCCTGCATCAGCACCACGGCCAGGATGCCCGCGGCCCGTTCGGCGGCCATCCGGTGCACCGGCGCGAGCGGAGCCCGTACCGGCAGCAGGACGAGGCGGGCCCGGACCGAGCCCGTCCCGGCCCCGCCGCCCGGCACGTCCACCAGGACCGAGCCCGCCGGCGGCCCGTCCTTGTCCCGGCCGCGCAGCCCGTCCCACACCTGGAGCGGATCGGCGCCCTCGGGGCCGGCCCCGGCGGCGTACAGCAGCCGACCGTCCGTCGTCTCCAGGAAGACGGGGTTGCCGCCGAAGTCGGCCAGGATCCCGAGCACCTGGGGGATCCCGCCGCCGCCCAGCAGGGCCTCGGTACAGCGGCGGTGCACCTCCTCCGCCCGCTGGAGCAGGGCGTAGTGGCCGTTGACGATCTCGGTGTGGATCTCCTCGGTGACCGCCACGAAGGGCACCTCGCGGTGCAGCTGGACCAGTGGCAGACCGGCTGCGCGCGCCGTGTCGACGAGGGCCGCGGGCAGCCGGGTGAAGCGCGGGCCGAGCTCCACGACGAGGGCCGCGATTCCGCGCGCGGCGAGGGTGCGCACGAACGCGCGCTGTTCGGCCGGACGGGTGCCGAGGCCGTAGCCCGTGGTCAGCAACAGCTCACCGCCCTTGAGCAGCGAGGCGATGTGGGGCACCTCGCCCGCGTGGACCCAGCGCACGGTGCGCCCCAGCCGGTCCGCGCCCGCGAGGATCTCGGGCAGCCCGCTGCGCAGGCCGGGCAGCTCCAGAGCACGCTGAACGGTGATCCCGGCGTCCTGGGTCTCGAATCCGTGGTCCGTGCGGCTCTCCATGCAGCGGACGCTACCTGCGGCGCGCCCGGTTAGGGAGATCACCGCCGGGTAGCGGCGGGAGCATGGACATCAGTGTGGTCGCCGTGGGGCGGGAGGACGACAGTCCGGTCGACGAGCCGTTGCGGGTCGCGGTGCTCGCCGACCGGCTCGGGTATCGCGAGGTGTGGGCCGGTGAGGGGCCCACCTGGGACTCCTTCGTCCTGGCCACCGCGATCGGGCGGGCCACCGAGCGGGTCGCGCTGACCGCCGGCCCGGTCCCGGTGTCGGTGCGCGACCCGTTCACGATCGCCCGGGGTGCCGCGGGCGTCGCGGCCGTCACCGGCCGCCCGGCCGGGGTGGCGCTGGGCACCTCCAGCAAGCGCGTGGTCGAGGGCGTGCACGGGCGGCACCGGGTCCGGCCCGCGGCCGCGCTGGAGGAGAGCGCGGCGGCCGTACGGCGCTTTCTGCACGCTGTGCCGGGGGAGCCGGTCGTACCGGACAGTCCCTTCCGGCGCCGGCTCCCGCCGCCCGGCGGCCGGCTCACCGTGGCGGCGTTCGGGGACCGCGCGATCGCCACGGCCGCCGCGCACGCCGACCGCATGCTGCTGGACATCGTCTCGCCGGAACAGGTGCGCGTCCTGCGGGGCAAGCTGCTCGCGGCGGCCGTGAAGGCCGACCGCACCCCGCCCACGCTGGCCGCCTGGCTGCCCGCGGCCGTCGATCCGGACCCGGAGTCCCTCGCCCAGGTCCTCGGCAGCATCGCCGGATATCTGACCGTGCCGGGCTACAGCGACATGTTCACCGCGGCGGGCCTCGGCGAGGCGGTGCAGCTGGCCGCGGCCGGCGCCGACCGGGACACCCTGCTGCGCGCGCTCCCGCCGGAGGCCGCCGGCGTGGTCGGTCTGGTCGGGGACCTCGACGCCGTACGGGCCCGGATCGACGCCTATGCCGAGGCCGGGCTCGACGAGATCGCGCTGGTGCCGGCCACGGCGGGCGACCCGGCGGGAGAGCGGACACTGACGGCGCTCAGGCCGGTCTGACGCTCAGGCCGGCTTGATGTTGTGGTTGAAGCGGAACACGTTGTCCGGGTCGTAATGCCGCTTCACCATCGCCATCCGCCGGGCGTTCTCGGCACCCAGACCGGCCACCACGCGCTCCGCGCCCTCGTCGCCGATGAAGTTGAGGTAGACCGCGCCGGTGCTCCACGGCCGCACGTCGGCGCGCACGTCCCGGACCCACTGGACGGCGCGTTCGTCGTCGGCCGGGTCCTCCCAGGCCGCGAACGGGTGCACCGCCCACGGCGCGTCCCGGTACGGCACGGGATACGCGCGTGGCCCGTCGGCGATCGCACCGCCCTGCGGGAACAGCACGTGCTGGGTGCTGGACGGCACGGGCATGGAGCGCGCGCGGTCGCAGAAGACGTCCACGAAGTCGTCGGGCGCCTGAGAGAGGTACTCCGCCGACCAGTAGTTCCGCAGTCCGGGCGGATCGTCGATCATGCACTGGACGTCGGCGTACGGCATCGCCCCGACGACCTCCGCCTCGTGCGGCAGCGCCAGCAGCGGCTCGGCGAGCTTGCGCAGGTCCTCCTCGCCCCCTGCGTACGTCAGCAGCACCCCGCACAGCAGCGTGCCGACCAGAGGCGGCGGGACGAACTCCTCGGGCGGGCCGGTGAGATAGATGACACCTCCGGCCGCCTCGACGGGGCCGACCGAGATCAGGTCGCGGTAGGTGCGGACGACCTCGGGGCCATGTTCCGGCAGGTACAGGACCAGGGCGATGGAGAACTCGGGCAGCTCGTGCAGCTTCAGGGTGATCGCGGTGGCGATGCCGAAGTTGCCGCCGCCGCCGTGCAGCGCCCAGAACAGCTCGGGGTTCTCGTCGGCGCTCGCGGTGACCCGGTCGCCGTCGGCGGTGACCAGCTCGACGCCGAGCAGATTGTCGACGGCGAGCCCGCAGCAGCGGTCCAGCCAGCCGGTGCCGCCGCCGAGGACGAAGCCGCCGACGCCGGTGGTGGAGGCCCGGCCACCGGTGGTCGCGAGGCCGTACGGCTGGGTGGCGCGGTCGAGGTGGCTCATCGTGGCGCCGCCCCCGATCCGTACCGCCTCGGCCGCCGGGTGGACGGTCACCCCGTGCAGCCGCCGCAGGTCGACGACCAGCCCGCCGTCGTTCAGCGCCATGCCCGCCACGCTGTGCCCGCCACCGCGGACCGCGATCTTCAGGTCCAGATCCCGCCCGAAGCGCACGGCCCGTACGACGTCGTCCTCGTCCACGCACTGCGCGATCACCGCGGGCCGCCGGTCGATCATGCCGTTGTGAACGATCCGGGCCTCGTCGTAGCCCGGATCTCCGGGCGCGAACACCTCACCGGTCAGATCCTCGCGCAACGCGGCAAGAGCCGCGCCCGCCTTCGAGAGGGAAGCCATGGCTGCCCCCTTCCGTGCAGGGGGTTGGTGGCTTCCAGCCTAGGCGGGCGCGGTGGGTCAGTCCTGTTCAGCCGCCGTACGCCCCCGACGCCGTCAGACGCAGAGCCGTGTCGATCAGCGGAACGTGGCTGAACGCCTGCGGGAAGTTGCCGACCTGGCGTTGCAGGCGTGAGTCCCACTCCTCGGCCAGCAGCCCGAGGTCGTTGCGCAGGGACAGCAGCTTCTCGAACAGCTTGCGGGCCTCGTCCACGCGGCCGATCATCGCGAGGTCGTCCGCCATCCAGAACGAGCAGGCGAGGAAGGCGCCCTCGTCGCCCGCCAGGCCGTCCACGCCCGCGTCCTCGCCGGCCGTCGGGTAGCGCAGGATGAAGCCGTCCGAGGTGGACAGCTCGCGCTGGATCGCCTCGATCGTGCCGATCACGCGCTTGTCGTCGGGGGGCAGGAAGCCCATCTGGGGGATGAGGAGCAGCGAGGCGTCCAGCTCCTTCGAGCCGTACGACTGCGTGAAGGTGTTGCGCTCCTTGTCGTAGCCCTTCTCACACACGTCCCGGTGGATGTCGTCGCGCAGTTCGCGCCACTTCTCCAGCGGGCCGTCCGCGTCACCGGACTCGATCAGCTTGATGGTGCGGTCGACGGCGACCCAGGCCATCACCTTGGAGTGCACGAAGTGGCGGCGCGGGCCGCGCACCTCCCAGATGCCCTCGTCCGGCTCGTCCCAGTGGTCCTCCAGGTAGCGGATGAGCTTCAGCTGGAGCAGGGACGCGTAGTCGTTGCGGGCCAGGCCCGTCATGTGGGCCAGGTGCAGGGCCTCGGTGACCTCGCCGTACACGTCCAGCTGGAGCTGGTGCGCGGCGCCGTTGCCGACCCGGACCGGCCCGGAGTTCTCGTAGCCCGGCAGCCAGTCCAGCTCGGCCTCGCCCAGCTCGCGCTCGCCCGCGATGCCGTACATGATCTGCAGGTTCTCCGGGTCGCCGGCGACCGCCCGCAGCAGCCACTCGCGCCAGGCGCGGGCTTCTTCGCGGTAGCCGGTGCGCAGCAGCGAGGAGAGGGTGATCGCCGCGTCCCGCAGCCAGGTGTAGCGGTAGTCCCAGTTGCGGACGCCGCCGATCTCCTCCGGCAGGGAGGTGGTGGGGGCGGCGACGATGCCGCCCGTCGGGGCGTACGTCAGCGCCTTCAGCGTGATCAGCGAGCGGACCACCGCCTCGCGGTACGGGCCGTGGTAAGTGCAGTGCTCCACCCAGTCCCGCCAGAAGTCCTCCGTCGCCTCCAGGGACTGCTCGGGCTCCGGCAGCGGCGGCGGCTGCTTGTGCGAGGGCTCCCAGGAGATGGTGAACGCGATCCGCTCGCCCGGCGCGACCGTGAAGTCCGCGTAGGTCGTCAGCGACTTGCCGTAGGTCTCGGCCTCCGTGTCGAACCACACGGAGTCCGGGCCGGCGACGGCCACCGTACGGCCCTCGTGCTTGTGCACCCACGGGACGACCCGGCCGTAGGAGAAACGCATCCGGAGCGCCGAGCGCATCGGGACGCGGCCCGAGACGCCCTCCACGATCCGGATCAGCTGCGGGGCGCCGTCACGCGGTGGCATGAAGTCCGTCACACGGACCGTGCCGCGGGAGGTGTCCCACTCGGATTCCAGGATCAGCGAGTCGCCGCGGTAGCTGCGCCGGGCCGCGGTGGGCGGTGCGGCGTCGGCCGCGTGCGCGGGACCGAGCCGCCAGAAGCCGTGCTCCTCGGTGCCCAGCAGACCGGCGAAGATGGCATGCGAGTCGAAGCGGGGCAGGCACAGCCAGTCCACTGTGCCGTCCCGGCAGACCAGGGCAGCGGTCTGCATGTCTCCGATGAGTGCGTAATCTTCGATGCGCCCGGCCACGTGCAACTCCAGTCGAACGGCCACGTCGCCCCCGGGAAATACGGGGGCTGTCGCTAGTGCGGTCAAGGGGTCTTTGTCATGCGTCGTTGAGTGTTGAAGCAAAACAGTCGTGCTGCTGTGAGGCAAAACGACATCTGTTGCTCAACGAACTGACGAGCTCTCGTTGTTCCGGTGCTTACGGGCGGGGGTGGTGCCGTGTTGCCGGCCTGGCTCGATCAGCGAGTGTCCGAGCAGGATACGACGCACGTAGATGATCTGGGTGCCGCTCCCGACAACGTGGGTGAGCCGAACGGGTGAGCACCGGGTGAGAAACACGTGCGGTTGTGCGGGTCCGTGTCGACGCGTGTGCGGAGCGTGGCCGGAAGCCATCTCGCCCGGGCGCTGATACCCTGGTAGCCCGTGGACCGGTGGGCAAGAAACCCCCGAACCGCAGCGACGGCACCTCCAGTAAAACCCGGGTTCCCCGGGCCGGACGAGCCGCCCCGCACCCCCAGACCGCGACCACGGGAGCCCCCTCTTGGCCATGCCGCCCGCTGCTTTTCGAAACAGCACAGCCACGACGACCAAGCACATCTTCGTCACCGGGGGTGTCGCCTCCTCGCTCGGCAAGGGCCTCACCGCCTCCAGCCTCGGCATGCTGCTCAAGGCCCGCGGCCTGCGGGTGGTCATGCAGAAGCTCGACCCCTACCTGAACGTCGACCCGGGCACGATGAACCCCTTCCAGCACGGTGAGGTGTTCGTCACCAACGACGGCGCCGAGACCGACCTGGACATCGGCCACTACGAGCGCTTCCTCGACCGCGACCTGGACGGCTCGGCCAACGTCACCACCGGCCAGATCTACTCGACGGTGATCGCCAAGGAGCGGCGCGGCGAGTACCTGGGCGACACCGTCCAGGTCATCCCGCACATCACCAACGAGATCAAGCACCGCATCCGCCGCATGGCGACGGACGAGGTGGACGTCGTGATCACCGAGGTCGGCGGCACCGTCGGCGACATCGAGTCGCTGCCGTTCCTGGAGACCGTGCGTCAGGTCCGTCACGAGGTCGGCCGCGACAACGTCTTTGTGGTGCATATCTCGCTCCTGCCGTACATCGGCCCCTCGGGGGAGCTGAAGACGAAGCCGACCCAGCACTCGGTTGCGGCTCTGCGGAACATCGGTATCCAGCCGGACGCGATCGTGCTGCGCTGCGACCGCGAGGTGCCCACCGCGATCAAGCGCAAGATCTCGCTGATGTGCGACGTCGACGAGGCCGCCGTGGTCGCCTGCCCCGACGCCCGCTCGATCTACGACATCCCGAAGACCGTGCACGGCGAGGGCCTGGACGCCTACGTCGTCCGCAAGCTGGACCTCGCGTTCCGCGACGTGGACTGGACGACCTGGGACGACCTGCTCGACCGCGTCCACAACCCCGACCACGAGATCACGCTCGCCCTGGTCGGCAAGTACATCGACCTGCCCGACGCCTACCTCTCGGTCACCGAGGCGCTGCGTGCCGGCGGGTTCGCCAACAAGGCCCGCGTGAAGATCAAGTGGGTCACCTCGGACGACTGCAAGACCCAGGCCGGCGCCGCCCAGCAGCTCGGTGACGTCGACGGCATCTGCATCCCCGGCGGCTTCGGCGACCGCGGTGTGCTCGGCAAGGTCGGCGCCATCCGCTACGCCCGCGAGCACAAGCTCCCGCTGCTCGGCCTGTGCCTGGGCCTGCAGTGCATCGTGATCGAGGCCGCGCGCAACCTGGCCGACATCCCGGACGCCAACTCCACCGAGTTCGACGCCGCCACCGGCCACCCGGTCATCTCCACCATGGCCGAGCAGCTCGACATCGTCGCCGGCGAGGGCGACATGGGCGGCACCATGCGCCTGGGCATGTACCCGGCCAAGCTGGCCGAGGGCTCGATCGTGCGCGAGGTGTACGACGGCAAGGAGTACGTCGAGGAGCGCCACCGGCACCGCTACGAGGTGAACAACGCCTACCGCGCGGAGCTGGAGAAGAAGGCGGGCATCCTGTTCTCCGGCACCTCCCCGGACGGCAAGCTCGTCGAGTACGTGGAGTACCCGCGCGAGGTCCACCCGTATCTGGTCGCGACCCAGGCGCACCCGGAGCTGCGCTCGCGTCCGACGCGTCCGCACCCGCTGTTCGCCGGGCTCGTGAAGGCGGCGGTCGAGCGGCAGAATTCGTAGCTGCACGACAGTTGTACGGTGGCCGGGGCGCGCGCATTCAAAAGGTGTGCGCCCCGGCCTCTTTTTCGTATCGGGAAGGACAGGGCATGACGATCAAGGACACCCCCGAAGCGTGGGAGATCCGGGCGACCGAGACCCCCTTCGTGGGCAACAAGACCTCGGTCCGCACGGACGAGGTGGTCATGCCCGACGGTTCGGTGGTCAAGCGCGACTACCAGGTCCACCCCGGCTCCGTGGCCGTCGTCGCCCTCGACGGCGAGGACCGTGTCCTGCTCATCAAGCAGTACCGGCACCCGGTGCGGCAGAAGCTGTGGGAGATCCCGGCCGGCCTGCTCGACGTCCCCGGCGAGAACCCGCTGCACGCCGCCCAGCGCGAGCTGTACGAGGAAGCGCACGTCAAGGCCGAGGACTGGCGGGTGCTGACCGACGTGTACACGACGGCCGGCGGCTGTGACGAGGCCGTACGGATCTTCCTCGCCCGCGATCTGTCCGAGGCCGAAGGAGAGCGCTTCGAGGTGGAGGACGAGGAGGCCGACATGGAGCACGCGCGTGTGCCGGTCGACGAGCTCGTACGGGGCGTGCTCGCGGGGGAGCTGCACAACAACTGCCTCGTCGTGGGCGTGCTTTCGCTGGTCGCCGCGCGCGCCGGGGACGGGCTCGACGCCCTGCGCCCGGCCGAGGCCCCCTGGCCCGCGCGCCCCTTCGAGTCCTGAACGCACACCCCGTGCCACTGATGTGACCATCTGCTGATCCGATCGGGGGACGTGTCCGACGCGCTCCACACGGAACGTAGCAGAGCGTGAACTAGGCTCTGGAAACGCCCGAACCGGAGTCCCGGCGGGCTTGCGTGTGCGGTGGGACGGGAGTGTGGCCCGTGACGGATCAGGCGGTGGACACAGGCGGCGTGCAGCTGTCCCAAGACGCTGCTGCGGAGTCTCGATTCCTGGGCCGTACAAGGGAGTTGAAAGAGCTTCGCGCCGACATCGAGCGCGCCGGCCTGGACACCATCTCGGGCCGCAAGGCCCCACGCGCGCGCGTGCTGCTCATCGCGGGCAAACCCGGCTCGGGGCGCACGGCGCTCGCCGAGGAACTCGTACGGCAGGTCGCGGACGGTTACCGGGACGGGGTGCTCCGGGCCCGCCTCAGCGAGCCCGACGGCACGCCCGTACCGACCGAGCGCGTCGCCCGCGAACTGCTGACCGCGCTGGAGCTGCCGACGCCCGCCGGAGCCGCCGAGGACGACCTCACGGCTGCGCTCCGCGAGGCCCTCGCCGACCGCCGGACGCTGCTTCTGCTCGACGACGCGGCCACCGCCGAGCAGGTCGACGCGCTCCTGCCGGACACGCCGGAATGCCTGGTCGTGGCCGTCTCCGGGGGCCCGCTGACCGGCATCGCGGACGTCCGCCCGTGCACCCTGGGCGGCCTCGACACCAAGTCCGCCGTCGAACTGCTGTCCCGGTACACCGGCTCGGTCCGCATCACCGTCGACCCCCGTGCGGCCGAGGGGCTGGTCGAGGAGTGCCAGGGCCAGCCCGCCGCGCTGACGCTGGCCGGCGGCTGGCTCGCCGCCCGCCCCAAGGCGGCCGTCGCCGACCTCGCCAAGCACCTGCACGCCGACGGCGACGAAGGAACCACTCCGCTCGACAGGGTCTTCCGGCTCGCCTGCACGTCCCTGCCCGCCCCGGCCGCCCGGATACTGCGACTGCTCTCCCTCGCCCCGGCCGGCCTGGTCGACCCGCACACCGCCGCCGCGCTCGCCGGCTGCTCGGTGGGCGGCGCCCGCACCACCCTGGACGACTTCGTCGCCCTCGGCCTGCTGCACGCCGTGGAGTCGCCGCTGCCGCAGTACGAGGTCCCCGGCTGCCTCCAGCCGCTGCTGAAGGCCCTCGCGGAGGCCAAGGACCGCCCCGCCGAGCTCCAGCTGGCCCGTGCCCGGATGCTGGAGCGGACCGTACGGCTGCTGCAGTCGTGCCGGGCGATCACCGAGACCGACAGCCCGGAGGCCCGCGAGAAGCTCCAGGGCATGCCGCGCTCCCTGCGCTTCCCGAGCCCGAGGGCGGCCGCCGACTGGCTGAGCATCCGCAGGCCCGCCCTGCTGGCCGCGGCCCGCCTCGCGGTCGCCGACGGCGAGCTGGACACCCTCGCCCGGCGCCTGATGTCCCAGCTCGTGCGGGCGATGGTCGCCCACTTCGGCACCCAGGCCGCCGCGCCCGACCTGTACGGCATCCACCGCCTCGTCCTGGATGTGGCCGAGCGCCGCGAACTGCCTCGCGAGAAGGCCGCCGCCCTGTTGAACCTCGCCGACCTGGACGCCCGGACCGGCCGCACCCAGGAGGCCCTGGCGCGCTATCGGGCGGCTCTGGACGCCGGACGGGAGGCAAATGATCCGTACGCGACCGGCCGCGCGATGGAATCCGTAGGCGGCGCCCATCTGGAGCTCCGGGACTACGACCGGGCCGCCGACTGGTACGGCCGGGCCCTCGTCCAGCGGCTCGCCCGGGACGAGCGCGCGGACGCCGCGCGGCTGTACGGCCGTATCGCCGCGGCCCACACCTTTGCGGGCCGGTACGGCGAGGCGCAGCGCAACTGGCGGGCCGCGGTCGCCGGGCACCGGAAGAACGGCGATGTGGCCGCCCACGCCCGGGCGTTGAGCGAACTCGCGCGCGTCCAGGAGTACGCCGGACGGCTCGAGGAGTCGATGGAGACCTGCATCGAGGCGGTCGAGTGGGCGCGCCGCGCCGAGGACGTCCGGCTCCAGGCCGCGCTCCAGCTGCGGATCGCCGACACGCTGGAACACCTCGGCGATCCGGCGGCCGCCTCACTGCACCGCGGTGCCGCCGAGAGACTGCTGGCCGAGGAGCCTCAGGAGCCCGAAACGCAGGCCGAGCCGGAGCCGGAACAGCCCGATCTACCGGAACATGACGCTAACGCCTGCGAAATCCGTAGTACATCCGCTGAAGATTGATGCAATGAAAGGCTAGACAGCGGGAACACCTTCATTAGACTGGCTCTGCCGCGCCTTCTCCTGCGGTGTCTCCCGGTGTGCCCTCGCATGCCTGGGTATGTCTTGTAATGCCCCACACTCACTGAGCCAAGGACCGTGATCGACGTGAAGGTCGGCATCCCCCGCGAGGTCAAGAACAACGAGTTCCGGGTGGCCATCACCCCCGCCGGCGTGCACGAGCTGGTGCGCCACGGCCACCAGGTCGTCGTCGAGCGGGGCGCCGGCCTCGGCTCCTCGATCACGGACGACGAGTACGTCGCCGCCGGCGCCGGGATCCTCGACACCGCCGACGAGGTCTGGGCCACCGCCGACCTGCTGCTGAAGGTCAAGGAGCCCATCGCCGAGGAGTACCACCGCCTCCGCAAGGACCAGACGCTCTTCACCTACCTGCACCTGGCCGCCTCCAAGGAGTGCACGGACGCGCTCGTCGAGTCGGGCACCACCGCGATCGCATACGAGACGGTCGAGCTGCCCAGCCGCGCGCTCCCGCTGCTCGCCCCCATGTCGGAGGTCGCGGGCCGGCTGGCCCCGCAGGTCGGCGCCTACCACCTGATGCGCGCCAACGGCGGCCGTGGTGTGCTGCCCGGCGGTGTCCCGGGCGTGCTGGCCGCCAAGGCCGTCGTCATCGGCGGCGGTGTCTCCGGCTGGAACGCCGCGCAGATCGCCATCGGCATGGGCTTCCACGTGACCCTGCTCGACAAGGACATCAACAAGCTCAAGGAGGCCGACAAGGTCTTCGGTACGAAGATCCAGACCGTCGTCTCCAACGCCTTCGAGCTCGAGAAGGCCTGCCTGGAGGCCGACCTCGTCATCGGCGCCGTCCTCATCCCGGGTGCCAAGGCCCCGAAGCTGGTCACCAACGAGCTCGTGTCGCGCATGAAGCCGGGAAGTGTCCTTGTCGACATCGCGATCGATCAGGGCGGCTGCTTCGAGGACTCCCGCCCGACCACCCACGCCGAGCCGACCTTCCCGGTCCACAACTCGGTCTTCTACTGCGTCGCCAACATGCCCGGCGCGGTGCCCAACACCTCCACCTACGCGCTCACCAACGCGACGCTGCCGTACATCGTCGAACTCGCCGACCACGGCTGGGTGGAGGCGCTGCGCCGCGATTCCGCGCTGGCGAAGGGTCTCAACGCCCATGACGGCAAGGTCGTTTACCGCGAGGTCGCCGAGGCGCACGGCCTGGAGCACGTGGAGCTGGAGACGCTGCTCGGCTGACCGCCGACAGCGCGAAGCGGCAGGTCGCCGTCGCTAAGTCACCATTGGGCAAAAGGCGATACGTCAACACAGGTCGTCAACACCGCGCACCCGGCCGGACCTTGCCCGACAAGGTCCGGCCGGGTGTGTGTATGGTCACTTTGCGGCTCAAGGTCAACTCGCCTCGAACGTAACCCTTGAACCGATTCGTACACCGGTGAAACCCGCCGTGCGACGGCCGTACGCCCTTGACAGAGGGATGTTTCATTGCCGACACATCCTGCCGGGTCCGGCGGATTGTGTTGCTGCGAACGCCCGACACGCCATAGAGTCGCCAACCGTCGGCATGGTGCCACGCTGACCTGTCTAGAAGTTTCCTGGTCACCAAGGAGGTAAGACGACTTGTGAATGAGTCGACATTTTCTCCCGGGGGTGGTCAACCAGGAATGCCTGCACGGGCCGAGGGCCCCGCGGGGTTCGAGGCTGTCGGCTCCGTCGCGGTGCGCACCTTCGCAGCCCACCGGAGTCACCGGATCTCAGGGGTGACTCAGCCAGCACACCAGAGCATGGATGGCCATCACGTGAACGCCATGGCCGGCGAGGGAAGTGGCGCGCCCCACAACCACTTCGCCGACTACGACGAACTGCCCGACGGGCACTTCTACGATCCCGACGCCGAGTACGAGCCCGACCCCGAGTACGCGGCCACGCTCGCGCCCGACGCTGCCCGTCAGCGCCGTGAGCGGATCGGCCCGACCGGTCGTCCGCTGCCGTACTTCCCGATCCCGGGTCCGCTGACCGATCACGGACCCGCGAAGATCATCGCGATGTGCAACCAGAAGGGCGGCGTCGGCAAGACGACGTCGACCATCAACCTGGGTGCCGCTCTCGCGGAGTACGGCCGTCGTGTGCTGCTCGTGGACTTCGACCCGCAGGGCGCGCTGTCGGTGGGTCTCGGTGTCAACCCGATGGAGCTCGACCTCACGGTCTACAACCTGCTCATGGAGCGGGGCATGGCGGCCGACGAGGTGCTCCTGAAGACGGCGGTCCCCAACATGGACCTGCTGCCCAGCAACATCGACCTGTCCGCCGCCGAGGTCCAGCTGGTCTCCGAGGTCGCGCGCGAGTCGACGCTGCAACGCGCCCTGAAGCCGCTCATGGCCGACTACGACTACATCGTCATCGACTGTCAGCCCTCGCTCGGCCTGCTCACGGTGAACGCCCTGACGGCCGCGCACAAGGTGATCGTGCCCCTGGAGTGCGAGTTCTTCGCCCTCCGCGGGGTCGCGCTGCTGACGGAGACCATCGAGAAGGTCCAGGAGCGGCTCAACCCGGATCTGGAGCTCGACGGCATCCTCGCCACGATGTACGACTCGCGCACGGTGCACAGCCGTGAGGTGCTCGCCCGGGTCGTCGAGGCCTTCGACGACCACGTCTACCACACGGTCATCGGGCGTACGGTCCGCTTCCCGGAGACCACGGTCGCCGGTGAGCCGATCACCACGTACGCCTCCAACTCCGTCGGGGCCGCCGCCTATCGCCAGCTCGCCAGGGAGGTGCTCGCCCGGTGTCACGCCGAGTGAGTCTGCCGGGGGCCGACGAACTGTTCCGTACGACAGGGGGAATGGCGCTCCAGGCGTCCTCTCCCCGGCGGGGGGCCAACGGCGAGGCCCGGGTGCCGGCTCCCGCGGGGGAGCCCGACGGGGCCGCCGGCGGGTCGTCCTCCGGTGAGGACGCACCGCAGTCGGTGCCGGCCCAGGGCGGTGACGGCGACGGCGCGGAGCATGTGGCGACCGACGCCGAGCCGACCGAGGCCGGCGAGTCCCGCAACCGGGGCACGGACCGCTCCGGACGTCGTCAGGACCCGCAGGAAGGTTCTGCCTCGGCCGCCGCGCCGCGCGGCAAGCGCGGACGGGCGGCCTCGCGCCGGCCCAGCGGGCGGGAGCGGCACGACGAGAAGATCACGGTGTACGTCTCCGCCGAGGAGCTCATGGACCTGGAGCACGCGCGTCTGGTGCTGCGGGGCGAGCACGGGCTGGCCGTCGACCGCGGACGGATCGTGCGGGAGGCCGTGGCCGTCGTGCTGGCCGATCTGGAGTCGCGTGGGGACGCGAGCATCCTCGTACGACGGCTGCGTGGGCGGTAGCGGTAGCCTGCGGGGGCCATGACCTCGAACGACCTTCCCCCCGGCTCCGGCGCAGCTGCCGGTCGTCGGCGTGCGCTGGGGAGGGGGCCGGGGTCTGATCCGGTGGCCGAGGCCGACGCTCCGACGCCTGCGCCTGCCCACGCTGCCGGCGGCGATCACGAGGAGCCGCCTGCTGCTCGGCCCGAGACGTCTGCCCGGTCCGAGTCGCCGCGCAGCGAGCCTGAGCCCGTCCGGCCCCAAGAACCCGACGACGGTGTCTTCAAGGTCCGTCTCTCCAACTTCGAGGGGCCCTTCGACCTGCTCCTCCAGTTGATCTCCCGGCACAAGCTGGACGTCACCGAGGTCGCGCTGTCGAAGGTCACCGACGAGTTCATGGCGCACATCAGGGCGATGGGGCCGGACTGGGACCTCGACCAGACGACCGAGTTCCTGGTCGTCGCGGCGACGCTGCTGGACCTGAAGGCGGCCCGCCTGCTGCCCGCCGCCGAGGTGGAGGACGAGGCCGACCTGGCGTTGCTGGAGGCCCGGGACCTGCTGTTCGCGCGGCTCCTGCAGTACCGCGCGTATAAGCAGATCGCCGACATCTTCAGCGGACGGCTCGACGAGGAGGCCCGCCGCTACCCCCGTACCGTCGGACTCGAACCGCACCACGCCGAGCTGCTGCCCGAGGTGGTCATCAGCATCGGCGCGGAGGGGTTCGCCAAGCTCGCCGTCAAGGCGATGCAGCCCAGGCCCAAGCCGCAGGTGTACGTCGACCACATCCACGCGCCGCTGGTGAGCGTGCAGGAACAGGCCGGGATCGTCGTCGCACGGCTCAAGGAGCTGGGAGAGGCCAGCTTCCGGGTGCTGGTCGAGGACACCGACGACACCCTGACCGTCGTGGCGCGCTTCCTGGCCCTGCTGGAGCTCTACCGGGAGAAGGCCGTCGCCCTCGACCAGGAGACCGCCCTCGGGGAGCTGCTGGTGCGCTGGACCGGTGGGGACGGGGACACCCAGCCCGTCGTCACCGACGAGTTCGACCGGCCGCCCGAAGTGCCCACGGCGTCCACGGCGCCCAAGGAGGAGAAGAAGGCGTGAGCGAGGAGATGACCGACGTTCCGGCCGGGCAGCGCACCGTCGCCGACCTCGACCTCAAGCCGGCCCTGGAGGCCGTCCTCATGGTCGTCGACGAGCCGGCGACAGAGGAGCACCTGGCGAAGATCCTCCAGCGGCCCAAGCGGCAGATCGGGGACGCGCTGCGGGAGCTGGCCGACGACTACACCGTGCAGGGGCGTGGCTTCGAGCTGCGGCTGATCGCCGGCGGCTGGCGTTTCTACAGCCGCCCCGAGTACGCGGCGGCGGTCGAGGGCTTCGTCCTGGACGGCCAGCAGGCCCGGCTCACCCAGGCCGCCCTGGAGACGCTGGCGGTGGTCGCCTACCGCCAGCCGGTCAGCCGCAGCAGGGTCTCGGCGGTCCGCGGAGTCAACTGTGACGGCGTGATGCGCACCCTTCTCCAGCGCGGTCTGGTCGAGGAGGCGGGCACGGAACCCGAAACAGGTGCGATCCTGTACACGACGACGAACTACTTCCTGGAGCGGATGGGCCTGCGCGGTCTGGACGAGCTCCCGGAGCTCGCGCCCTTCCTCCCGGAGGCGGAGGCGATCGAGGCCGAGACCCAGGAAGCCGTACCGTCGTTCGATCCGGATGCTCCGGACTTGGACGACGGGCCCGGGATGAACATGCCTATTACAACAACGACGGACATTTGATGCGAAGCAGCGGTAGCGGCAAGAGCGGCGGGCGCGGCAACCCCCGCGGGGCCGGCAACAACAGGGGCCAGAAGCAGGGCCAGGGCCCGGGCAAGGGCCAGGGCCAGGCCAAGGGGCAGAGCCAGGGTCAGGGCCAGGCCAAGGGGCAGGGCCGTCCCAGCAAGCCCCGCCCCGAGGAGCGCCGCTACGACGTGGGCCCCAGCGCGTCTCACGAGGGCCCGAAGGCGGGGCGCGGCGGCGCGGCCCGCGGCGGCGCCAAGGGCGGGCCGAAGAAGCCCCAGCAGCGCGGGCGGAGTGCGCCGGCGACCTCGCGTGAGTACGAGACGCGGGCCGAGGAGCGCAACCGCGAGCGGTACGCGGACAAGAAGGACGTCAAGCTGCCCAAGACCTTCCCGGGCGCCGAGGAGGAGGGCGAGCGGCTGCAGAAGGTCCTCGCGCGCGCGGGCTACGGCTCCCGGCGGGCCTGCGAGGAGCTGATCGAGCAGGCGCGGGTCGAGGTCAACGGCGAGATCGTCATGGAGCAGGGCAAGCGGGTCGACCCGGAGAAGGACGAGGTCAAGGTCGACGGCCTGACGGTCGCGACGCAGTCGTACCAGTTCTTCTCGCTGAACAAGCCCGCCGGTGTCGTCTCGACGATGGAGGACACCGAGGGCCGGCAGTGCCTCGGCGACTACGTCACCAACCGCGAGACGAGGCTCTTCCACGTCGGCCGGCTCGACACCGAGACCGAGGGCGTCATCCTGCTCACCAACCACGGCGAGCTGGCACACCGGCTGACCCACCCCAAGTACGGCGTGAAGAAGGTCTACCTCGCGCACATCGTGGGCCCGATCCCGCGCGACCTGGGCAAGCAGCTCAAGAACGGCATCCAGCTGGAGGACGGGTACGCGAAGGCGGACCACTTCCGGGTCGTCGAGCAGACCGGCAAGAACTACCTCGTCGAGGTCACCCTCCACGAGGGCCGCAAGCACATCGTCCGCCGCATGCTGGCGGAAGCGGGCTTCCCGGTCGACAAGCTGGTACGGGTCGCCTTCGGGCCGATCACCCTGGGCGACCAGAAGTCGGGCTGGCTGCGGCGGCTGTCGAACACCGAGGTCGGGATGCTGATGAAGGAAGTCGACCTGTAGATCGCCGTTCACGGTGGCCGGTTCCGAAATCGACTCGGGACCGGCCGATTCGTTTTCGCCCTCGCACCGGTCTGTACCGGGGACGGAGGGAGCGGGGATGACCACGACGACGGACCGCGACGAGTTCGTGCGGCTGACCGACCCGTACCGGCGGGAGCTGCTCGCGCACTGCTACCGGATGCTGGGCTCGGTGGACGAGGCCGAGGACCTGGTGCAGGAGACGTATCTGCGGGCGTGGCGGTCCTACGCCGGCTACGAGGGCCGGGCGTCCCTGCGCACCTGGCTCCACCGGATCGCCACCAACACGTGTCTGACGGCGCTGGAGAGCCGTGTGCGGCGTCCGCTGCCCACGGGACTGGGCGGACCCTCGGACGGGCCCGAGGAGCCGCTGGGCGCCCCGGCGACGGACGTTCCGTGGCTGCAGCCGCTGCCCGACGCCCTCGTCGACCCCGCGACCGTCGTGGCGGCACGCGGCAGTCTGCGGCTCGCGCTCGTCGCCGCGCTGCAGCACCTGCCCGCACGGCAGCGGGCCGTGCTCATCCTGCGGGACGTGCTGGCCTGGCGGGCGCCCGAGGTCGCCTCGCTCCTCGGCACCTCCACGGCGGCCGTCAAAAGCAGTCTCCAACGCGCGCGTGCCCGCCTCGACGAGGTCGCCCCCGAGGAGGACCTCGTCGTCGAACCCGACGGCGCGGCCGACCGCGAGGTGCTCGACCGGTACATGGCCGCCTTCGAGAACGCCGACATGGAGGCACTGCTCGGGCTCCTCCAGGACGGGATCGAGCTGGAGATGCCGCCTCACCTGGAGTGGTTCGTCGGCAAGAAGGACGTCCTGCGGTTCCTGCGGGCACGCGTGCACGAGAAGGGCGGCATCCGCATGTTCCCCACGCGCGCGAACGGGCAGCCCGCCGTCGTCATGTACGAGCGCGGGACGGACGGCGTCTTCAGCGCACACTCCGTGCAGGTGCTCACCGTCGAGGAGGGGGCCGTCGCCCGCATCACGGCCTTCCTGGACGTGGCACCGGTCGGCCGCTTCGGGATGCCGAAGGTGCTGTCATGAACCCCGGGGAGCTGCTGGAGCGTTCGCTCGCCTACGCACTCGGCAGCGTGGCCGGGGTGGCCCCCGGCGGCCTGGGGCGGCGGACGCCGTGCGCTCAGTGGGATCTGGGGGAGCTGCTCGGGCACCTGGACGACTCGCTGGACGCGCTCCACGAGGGGCTGACCGGCGGGCGGATCGGGCTCTTTCCCGGTGAGCCGTCGGCGGATCCCGCGTGCGGCTTCCGCCGGCGTGCGGGTGCGGTGCTCGGCGCCTGGGCGGCCGGGCCCGCGGAGCGGGTCCTGGTCGGCCAACGGCCGCTGGAGGTGCGGCTGATGGTCGCCGTGGGCGCCGTCGAGATCGCCGTGCACGGTTGGGACGTCGCCCAGGCCTACGCGCGCGGGCGACCCATTCCGGAGGCCCTCGCGGCCGAGCTGCTGCCCGTCGCGCGGTGTGTGGTCGAGGAGGCCGACCGGGGGGTGCGGTTCGCCGAGCCGGTCGCCGTGTCGTCGTGCGCCCCGCCCGAGGCCCGGCTGCTGGGCTTCCTGGGGCGCCGCGATTCCTTTGTGGGGTGAGCCCGGTCTGCCTTCCGTGAGTAACTCGTGCCTCACGGAAGGAGCCGCGCCGACTTCGGGGCGAGCGTCTCTGATTGGCTTGCCGACCCAGCGGAGTGAGCAGGGCCGGGACACGGGAACACCGCGATGCCAATCGCCTTCGTGTCCTGGTGCCCACAGACAAGCCGTGGGCCCTCGTGACACGCCCCTCCGGACGCTGGCCGGCCGGGACGATGCCCCGGCCGGGGAGGGTGCCCAACGTCGCCTGGGCGCTGGGCGTGTACGTTACACTCTGTCACAGTGTGATTACGGTTGGCTAATCCGACTGGTGAGCCCACCTGGCCTCCGCCGCCGCGGCCCTCGCGGGCGGCCCGGGACAGCTCATCACCGCCCGTGTGGTGCAGGGCGCGGGCGCCGCCGTACTCCTGCCGCTCACCCTGACCTTGATCAGCGAGGCGTTCCCGGCCGAGAAGCGGGGCATGGCCATCGGGGTGTGGGGCGGGGTGACCGGCCTCGGCGTGGTGGCCGGGCCCGTGCTGGGCGGGGCGGTCACCGAAGGACTGTCCTGGCAGTGGATCTTCTGGCTGAACGTGCCCATCGGCATCGCGATGATGCCCCTGGCCGCCACGAAACTCCGCGAGAGCTACGGCACCAGGCCCCAACTCGACCTGGTGGGGCTGGTGTTGGCGGCCGTCGGGCTGACGGGCCTGGCCTGGGCGCCGGTGCGGGCTCCCGAGGTGGGCTGGGGGAGCGTCGAGGTGCTGGCCGCGCTGGTCGTCGGGACCGTGTCCGTGGCGGCCTTCCTGGGGTGGGAGCAACGGGGCGCCCGGTATCCGATGCTGCCGCTCGGATACTTCCGGCGGCGGGCCTTCTCCACCGCCAACGCCGCCGCTTTTCTCCTCTTCGGCTCGCTGCTCGGCGCCCTCTTCATGATCACGCAGCTCTTCCAGTTCGGGCTCGGCTACTCCCCGTTGGAGGCGGGCGTGCGCATCCTCGTGTGGAACGCCATGCCCCTGCTGGTCGCACCAATCGCGGGCGCGCTCGCGGACCGGTTCGGCACCCGCCCCTTCATGCTGACCGGCCTGGCGTTGCAGGCGACGGGGCTCGGGCTGCTGGCCTGGCAGATCGAACCCGGCGTCGGATACGGGCAGATGGTGGTCCCGCTGATCATCGCGGGCATCGGCATCTCCATGGTGTTCCCCAGCGTCGCGAACGCCGTGACCTCGTCCGTGCCGCTGAGCGACGCGGGCGTCGCCGCCGGCGTCAACAACGCGCTGCGCGAGCTGGGCGGGGTCTTCGGGGTGGCCGTCGCCGCGGCCGTGTTCATGACCTACGGCGGCTACGGCTCACCGGCCGCCTTCCTGGACGGGTGCGCGCCCGCACTCTGGGTCTCCGCGGGGGCCGCGGCGGCGGGGGTGGTGGTGGCGGTGTTCGCACCGGGCCGCAAGTAGGGGGTTGTGGAGACGCACCCACCCTCTTTATAGTCGTACTGACTATAAAGAGGGTGGGTGCGGATGGACGGCGACGACGAGGTCTACGACAAGTACGCCTACGAACCCTTCGCTGTCACCGTCGACCTCGCCGTGCTCACCCTTCGCGCGGGAGCGCTGCACGTCCTGCTCGTAGAGCGCGGGCAGGAGCCGTACGCCGGGCACTGGGCGCTGCCCGGCGGCTTCGTGCAGCCGGACGAGTCGGCGGAGACGGCCGCCCGGCGGGAGCTCGCCGAGGAGACCGGCCTCGCGGACGTGTCCGGGCTGCACCTGGAGCAGCTGTGGACCTACAGCGAGCCCGACCGGGACCCCCGCATGCGGGTCGTGTCCGTCGCGTTCGCCGCGCTGCTGCCGGACCCGCCCGAACCGCACGGCGGCAGTGACGCGGCGCAGGCGCGCTGGGTGCCCTACGACTCGGCCCGGCCGCTCGCCTTCGACCACGACCGCATCCTGGCCGACGCCCATGAACGCGTCGGCGCCAAGCTCGAGCACACCTGCCTCGCCACCGCCTTCTGCCCGCCCGAGTTCACGCTCGGCGAATTGCAGCAGGTCTACGAGACCGTGTGGGGCAGCACGCTCGACCGGCCCAACTTCCGGCGCAAGGTGCTCGCCACACCCGGGTTCGTCGAGCCGGTGCCCGGTGCCGCCCGGCTGACCGGCGGCCGGGGCAAACCGGCCGCGCTGTACCGGTCGGGTCCGGCCACCGCCCTGCACCCCCCTCTCCTCCGACCGTCCCGGGAAGGACGCCCCGCATGACCACCACCCTCACCAAGCGCGCCGCCACGGGCTCACTGATCGGGCTCGCCCTCGGTGACGCGCTCGGATACCCGACCGAGTTCCACAGCGTGTCGTCGATCACCGACAGGTTCGGGCCGTGGCGGGACATGTCGCTGCCGACACCTGCCCTCGTCACCGACGACACGCAGATGACGCTGGCGCTGGGGAAGGGGCTGCGGACGGCCATGGACCGGGGAGTGCTCGGGCCCGACATGGCCGAGCCCGTGCGGCGGGAGTTCATCGCCTGGAACCGCTCCCCGGAGAACAACCGGGCCCCGGGCAACACGTGCCTGCGGGCGTGCGCCCTCCTGGAGCGTCCCGACCTGCCCTGGCAGGACGCCAGCCAGATCGGCTCCAAGGGCTGCGGAGCCAACATGCGGGTCGCGCCCGTCGGGCTGATCCCCGGCCTGAGCGACGAACAGCGCGCGGGCGCGGCCCAGTTGCAGTCCGCCCTCACGCACGGGCATCCGACGGCACTCGCCGCCTCCGACCTCACCGCGCACGCCGTACGGCTGCTCGCGCACGGGACCGAGCCGGGCGAACTGGTCGGGCTGCTGCGGTCGTACGCGGAGGAGAATCGGAGCCGGTACCACGAGCGCTGGCTCGGGGACCTGTGGACGCGCAGCCAGGATCCCGGCCCCGAGCACTTCATCGCCCGCGGGTGGGACGAGTGCCTGGCGATCCTGGACCGCCTCGAGGCCGCGCTGCGCTCGCCCTCGCCCGAGTCCGACCCGTGCCTGGCCACCGGCGAGGGGTGGATCGCCGAAGAGGCCATGGCGACCGGGCTGTTGAGCTTCCTGCTCTTCGCGGACGAGCCGGTGACGGCCCTGCGCCGGGCCGCCTGCACCGCCGGTGACTCGGACTCCATCGCGTGTCTGGCGGGTGCCTTCGCGGGCGCGTACCTGGGCGCGGAGGTCTGGCCGGCCGAGTGGGCGGACCGGATCGAGTACCAGGGCGAGCTGGTGACCCTCGGGGCGCTCTGGGACGCCTGACGGGGCTGCCGAACCGGTCTGCGGCGGTCAGGCCACGGTGATCGAGTCTCCTGCCACCTTGATCTGCTTCTCGGGCAGGGGCTTGGTCGCCGGCGGGTTCTGCACAGCGCCGTCCGTGATGCTGAACTTGCTGCCGTGGCAGGTGCAGTTGATGGTGCCGTCGGTGACGTTGGCGACCGGGCACTGCTGGTGGGTGCAGATGTTGGAGAAGGCCTTGAAGTCGCCTTCCTTCGGCTGGGTGACGACGATCTTCTGGTCCGGGAAGATCTTGCCGCCGCCGACCGGGATGTCGCCCGTCTTCGCCAGTTCCTGCCCGGCGGAGGCCTCGACCGAGGACGAACCGGAGTCGCTGTCGTCGCCGTACTCGCTGCATCCGACGGTGAGCGCCGCCGCGCCCGTCGCGAAAAGAACCGTGCGCCGCGTCGGGCCTTGAGTCATGTCGTCACTCCGAAGGTGCGGAAGAACCAGAGGGCTGAGGTGAGCCAGATGATCGTGAGGGCGGTGAAGACCAGGCCGCCGACGATGGGCAGCAGCCAGCCGGGGAGTCGCTCCGAACGGAGCAGCAGCATCTTGGCGCTGAAGGCACCGAAGAAGAAGCAACCCAGAAGAGAGTGCCACAAAACGCGCGTTTCGTACGTCTGATAGCCCAGCGCGTACAGACAGTGCACCGCGACCGGCACCGACACCAGGAACGCCACCCGGCCCGACCAGCGGTGCAGGGCCGGTGACCAGCGAGGGCCGGGCAGCCGGCCGTAGACCATCGCCGCCGAGACCACCTGGACGAGGGCGAAGAAGAACGCGACGGTGCCCAGCCACGACTTCACCGCCCCGGTGCTGCTGAAGCCGGCCAGGTTGAAGGCGGTCCCCGCCGGATCGTGGACCTTGCCGTACACGCCCAGGCCCACTGCCACCGCGGCGGCCACGAGCGCCGGGACCAGATAGCGGGCCGGGTGCGGGCGACGGTGGCCGGGCTCCGGGGACGGGAAGTTCTGGGTGGCGGCGTTCGGGTCGACGGTCATCAATGACTCCGGGAAGGGTCAGGGGGTGACGGGGCGTGCCGTGAGCTGCTGTCCGTCGATCGTCACCGCGCCGGTCTCCGGGTCGATCCGCGGTGCTGGTGCGGGTTCGCCGTCGCGGGTGAAGATGCCGACCTGCCGGCCGTCCGGCAGGACGATCCAGCCGCCGTCGACCTTCGCGCCGCGCACCGTCGCCGTGGCCCGGTACAGCCCGGACGGCTTCTTCGCCTTGTCGGCGGTGAACGCGTACTGCCCGCCGTCGATGTCGACGGTGCCGCTGATCCGCTTGCCATCCTTGAGGGTGCCGTTCAGCTCGGCGCCGTGCTTCCCGGTGAGCTTCATGGTGCCGTCGTCCTCGACGTCGCCCTTCAGCCAGGACTCCTTGGCGCGGCCGTCGCAGAAGTAGGCGATCGCCTTGCCGTCGCGCAGCGTCACGGCGACGGAGGCGGAGTCGTCGGTGGTGCGGCCCGCGTAGTCGGCGTCGGGAATCTGGGTGCGGGAGGGGGACGGCGAGGGGGACGCGGTCGTCCGGGTGGGCGTCGGGGCGGCCGTGGCCGCCTCCGGTGACTCCTCGGCGTAGGAGGTCGAGGCGCTCTTCGTCCCCGTCGTCGAGTTCATCGACAGCATGAACAGGCCGAGCAGCAGTCCAGCGAGCAGAGTGACGACAGGTCCCGAACGCTTCATGAGAGGCCTCCCCCGAGGCGAGCTTCCTGCCATCAGAGCGGACCGGGGGCCCCGCGTCCAGAGGCGCACGGGAGCGTTCTCGCCCCAAGTAGCGGATTTGCGCGTTACGGGTGACCTTGACGGGGTTCGCCGTGAGAGACGGGCACCGTCTCAGCGGGCGGGCGCCGCGCACCGGCTCCACACGGGCTGACTAGGCTGGATGAACCAAGAGCCGACAGGTACATCAGCAAGGAGCATGATCGTGGCGGTACGAGCGGTGAGGGGCGCCGTCCAGCTCGAGCGGGACGAGGCCGGCCACATGGACGAGCAGGTCGGGGCCCTGCTCACCGCGGTCCTGGAGCGCAACGGCCTCACCCCGGACGACCTGATCAGCATCTGGTTCACGGCCACGCCCGACCTGCACAGCGACTTCCCGGCCGCCGCGGCCCGCAAGCTCGGCACGGGCTTCGCCGACGTACCGCTGATCTGCGCCCAGGAGCTGGAGATCGAGGGCGCCATGCCCCGCGTCGTCCGCGTCCTCGCGCACATCGAGTCGGACCGGCCCCGCGCCGACATCGCGCATGTCTACCTCGGCGCCGCGGCCGCCCTGCGCAAGGACATCGCCCAGTGAGAACCGCCCTCGTCATCGGCACCGGACTCATCGGTACGTCCGCCGCCCTCGCCCTGTCCCAGCGGGGCGTCGTCGTCCACCTCGCCGACCACGACCCGGAGCAGGCCCGTACGGCGGCCGCGCTCGGCGCCGGCACCGACGAGGCGCCCGAACAGCCCGTCGACCTCGCGATCGTCGCCGCCCCGCCCGCCCACGTGGCCGCGGTGCTCGCCGACGCGATGCGCCGGGGCCTGGCCCGCGGCTACCTCGACGTGGCCAGCGTCAAGGGCGGCCCGCGCCGTGAGCTGGAGGCGCTCGGCCTCGACCTGTCGGCCTACATCGGCAGCCACCCGATGTCGGGCCGCGAGAAGTCGGGCCCGCTGGCCGCCACCGGCGACCTCTTCGAGGGCCGCCCCTGGGTGCTGACGCCGACCCGGGACACCGACACCGAGGTGCTGAACCTCGCCCTGGAACTGGTCTCGCACTGCCGTGCCGTGCCGGTCGTGATGGACGCCGACGCCCACGACCGTGCCGTCGCCCTCGTCTCCCACATGCCCCACCTGGTCTCCAGCATGGTCGCCGCGCGCCTGGAGCACGCCGAGGAGGCCGCCGTACGGCTGTGCGGGCAGGGCATCCGGGACGTGACCCGGATCGCCGCGTCCGACCCCGGGATGTGGATCGACATCCTGTCCGCGAACCCGGGGCCGGTCGCCGACCTCCTCGCGGACGTCTCCGCCGACCTCGACGAGACGGTCCGGGCGCTCAGGGCCCTGCAGGCCTCCGACGAGGACAAGCGGCGCGAGGGCACCATCGGCATCGAGAGCGTCCTGCGGCGCGGCAACGCGGGCCAGGTCCGGGTGCCCGGCAAGCACGGATCCGCTCCCCGGGCGTACGAGGTCGTGGCCGTCCTCATCGACGACCAGCCCGGCCAGCTGGCCCGCATCTTCGCGGACGCGGGGATGGCCGGGGTCAACATCGAGGACGTACGGATCGAGCACGCGACCGGGCAGCAGGCCGGTCTGGTGCAGCTGATGGTGGAGCCCAAGGCGGCGCCGGTCCTGACGGCGGCACTGCGGGAGCGGGGCTGGGCCATCCGCCAGTAAGGAGGCCTCTGGCGAGCCAGTAACCTTGTGCGGGGCGCTTTTGCGTCCCCGCACACTCCCACCACGCACCAGGAAGGTGTCCCCCCGTGGAAAACGGCGCCGCCCAGCCCGTGATTGTCGCCATTGACGGCCCCTCCGGCACGGGCAAGTCGAGCACGTCGAAGGCCGTGGCCTCCCAGCTCGGCCTGAGCTACCTCGACACCGGCGCCCAGTACCGGGCGATCACCTGGTGGATGGTGACCAACGGGATCGACACCGACGACCCGTCGGCGATCGCCGCGGCGGCCGGCAAGCCCGACATCGTCTCCGGCACCGACCCGTCCCACCCCACGATCACGGTCGACGGCGCCGACGTGGCCGCCCCGATCCGCACCCAGGAGGTCACCTCCAAGGTCAGCGCGGTCAGCGCGGTGGCCGAGGTGCGCGCCCGGATCACCGAGCTGCAGCGCTCCATCGCGGCCACCGCCGAGCAGGGCATCGTCGTCGAGGGCCGCGACATCGGTACGACCGTGCTGCCCGACGCCGACCTGAAGATCTTCCTCACCGCCTCGCCGGAGGCGCGCGCCGCCCGCCGCAGCGGTGAGCTGAAGGGTGCCGACGTCAACGCCACCCGTGAGGCCCTGATCAAGCGGGACGCGGCCGACTCCAGCCGCAAGACCTCGCCGCTGGCCAAGGCCGGCGACGCGGTCGAGGTGGACACCACCGAGCTCACGCTGGCGCAGGTCATCGAGTGCGTCGTCACGCTCGTCGAGGAGAAGCGGGCCGCGAAGTGAGCGTTGTGTCCGTGCCCTCGGAGAAGGGCGCCGAAGTAGGGCGGCGCATCGGCGTCGGCCTGATGTACGGGCTGTGGAAGCCGCGCGTGCTGGGCGCCTGGAAGGTCCCCGCGACCGGCCCGGTGATCTTCGCGGTCAACCACTCCCACGTCGTCGACGGTCCGATGGTCATCGGCGTGGCGCCCCGGCCCTCGCACTTCCTGGTCAAGAAGGAGGCGTTCGTCGGCCTGCTCGGCCCGTTCATGACCCGCGTCGGCCAGATCAAAGTCGACCGCGACACCACCGACCGGACGGCCATCACGCGCGCGCTGGGCGTGCTGGAGAACGGTGGCGTCCTCGGGATCTTCCCGGAGGGCACCCGCGGCGAGGGGGACTTCGCCGCACTGCGCGCCGGGCTCGCGTACTTCGCCGTCCGCGGCGGCGCCCCGATCGTCCCGGTCGCCGTACTGGGAAGTTCCGAGAGGCGCGGACGGTTGATAAAGGGGCTGCCCCCGCTGCGCAGCCGCGTCGACGTGGTCTTCGGCGACCCGTTCGAGGCCGGCGACGGCAGCGGACGGCGTACGCGCAAGGCGCTCGACGAGGCGACCGAACGCATCCAGAAGCAGCTCACCGCACACCTGGAAAACGCCAGGCGCCTGACCGGGCGCTAGGCGACACTGAGTAGTGGACCAACCGGACAAACGAACCGGGTGTTCCACCGATCACCACGATGAACGAGGTACGGACTTCATGAACGACCACATCCACTCCGACGGCTCGGGCGAGGAGCACGACCACGGAGCGCTTGGCGACGCCGAGTACGCGGAGTTCATGGAGCTCGCCGCGGAAGAGGGCTTCGACGTCGAGGACGTCGAGGGCGCGATCGAGGCGGCGGGCCACGGGCCGCTGCCCGTCCTCGCCGTCGTCGGCCGCCCGAACGTCGGCAAGTCGACTCTGGTGAACCGCATCATCGGCCGCCGCGAGGCCGTCGTCGAGGACAAGCCGGGTGTCACCCGCGACCGCGTGACCTACGAAGCCGAGTGGGCGGGCCGCCGCTTCAAGCTCGTCGACACCGGCGGCTGGGAGCAGGACGTCCTCGGCATCGACGCCTCTGTGGCCGCACAGGCCGAGTACGCGATCGAGGCGGCCGACGCGGTCGTGTTCGTCGTGGACGCCAAGGTGGGCGCGACCGACACCGACGAGGCGGTCGTACGACTGCTGCGCAAGGCCGGCAAGCCCGTCGTGCTGGCCGCCAACAAGGTCGACGGCCAGAGCGGCGAGGCCGACGCGGCCTACCTGTGGGCCCTCGGCCTCGGCGAGCCGCACCCCATCTCCGCGCTGCACGGCCGCGGCACCGGCGACATGCTGGACGCCGTCCTGGAGGCCCTGCCGGAGGCGCCCGAGCAGACCTTCGGCACCGCGGTCGGCGGTCCGCGCCGCATCGCCCTCATCGGCCGGCCGAACGTCGGCAAGTCCTCGCTGTTGAACAAGGTGGCGAACGAGGAGCGCGTCGTCGTCAACGAGGTCGCGGGCACCACCCGCGACCCGGTCGACGAGCTGATCGAACTCGGCGGCATCACCTGGAAGTTCGTCGACACGGCGGGCATCCGCAAGCGTGTCCACCTCCAGCAGGGCGCCGACTACTACGCCTCGCTGCGCACCGCGGCCGCCGTCGAGAAGGCCGAGGTGGCGGTCATTCTGATCGACGCCTGCGAGTCCATCTCGGTCCAGGACCAGCGCATCGTCTCCATGGCCGTGGACGCGGGCCGCGCGATCGTCCTCGCGTTCAACAAGTGGGACACCCTCGACGAGGAGCGCCGCTACTACCTGGAGCGCGAGATCGAGACCGAGCTCGCCCAGGTCGCCTGGGCGCCGCGGGTGAACGTCTCGGCGCGCACCGGGCGCCACATGGAGAAGCTGGTCCCGGCGATCGAGACGGCGCTGGCCGGCTGGGAGACCCGCGTCCCCACGGGCCGCCTGAACGCCTTCCTCGGCGAGCTGGTCGCCGCCCACCCGCACCCCGTCCGGGGCGGCAAGCAGCCGCGCATCCTGTTCGGCACGCAGGCCGGCACCAAGCCGCCGCGGTTCGTGCTCTTCGCCTCCGGCTTCATCGAGGCGGGCTACCGGCGCTTCATCGAGCGCCGCCTGCGCGAGGAGTTCGCCTTCGAGGGCACCCCGATCCACATCTCGGTGCGGGTGCGCGAGAAGCGCGGCAGGAAGAAGTGACGCACGCATGAGGAAGGGCGGCCCCCACCGGGGCCGCCCTTCCTCATGTCTCAGACGCCTCTGCGCGGCCCCGGCGGCAGCGCCGCCGGAACGTGGTGCATCCCGGTGCTGTGCTGCTGCCCGATCTGGCCGATCTGCCCGACGCGCTGCCACTGCGACTGCTGGCGGGCGCTGTAGGCCCCCGCACTGTAGGCGCTGTACGAGTTGCTGAACGAGCCCGTGCTGTGCGGGATGTTCCCGAAGCCGGTGAAACCCAGTTCGTCCTCGCCGCTGCGATCACCCGGCAGCGAACGGAACGACTTGACGTACTCGGCGTAGAGCGCGTCGTAGATCGGCGTGGCCGAGGGGCCGCCCGAAGAATCCTGAGCAACTCGCGCGGAGGGGAGCGACGGGAACTGGCGGCGGGGGACATCGTAGGTGTGCACGTATGTCCAAACGACCCCGCACTTGAAGAGATGCGGTTGTGCATCAGGCCTTCAGGGGCGCGGGGCCGTATCGATGTGCGGCTGCGCCGCGTGGGCTCACGTCCCCGCAAGCGGCATCGCGGCCGCGACCAACTTCCCGTTGGCCGCCGCCTTGTCCAGCGCGTCCCGCAGCAGATCCTCCCGGGGCTGCCGCCCGATGGACCCCACCGGCGCGGCGAACATCAGCACCTGCTGGTGCTTGTTCGCGGCGGCCCGCCAGCTCTCCGTGACCTGAAGAGGCTGGTGCGCCTGCCACCACGCCACCGGCTGCCCGCCGTTCGGCGACGGCTGGAGCACCGCGTGCAGCTGCCCCACGGCCAGCAGCACCGACCACCCGTGCAGCACGGACGGCGTGGAGTCGATCGTCGTCAGTGGCATGAACCCCTGCTCGATGAGCAGCGGCAGGAAGTCGTCGCCGGCCCCCGTCGCCCCGGGCCGCACGATCGGCGCGGTCGGCTCGACCACCAGCGCCGGGTGCAACTCCCCGGCGATCAGGACGAGTCCGCTGGTCACGCCGAGCACCGCCTGCTCGGGTGCGATCTTGTCCGGCTCCAGGTCGACCGTGTCGCCGGTGATGGACTTCACCGCGCCCTGGAGCTGCTCCTCGGTGACCTGGACGACCTGGGAGGGCAGACAGGTGGCGTGGGCGAAGGCGAGGACGGCGGTCTCGTCTCCGATGAACAGGACGGTGCTGGTGCGCTCCTGCTCGGAGTCGCCCTGGGTACGGCAGGACGTGCAGTCGTAACTGCCGGGGGCGTTCTCTCCGGCGAGCAGCCGGTCGGCCTCTTCGTCGCCGATCTCGGCGCGTACCTCGTCGCTGACGTCGAGCATGCGCGGCACGGTGGCTCCCTCGGGATGTGGTGCGTGGCGGGGCCGGGTGGCTCCCGGCCCGTGAACCGGGTGGGTCCCGGGCTCATGAAGAAGACAACGGGCGATCTGTGGCGGGAGTCACGCCCCAGGGCGAACGGAATCGAACCATCCACAGCGCAGGGTCACCTTTGGTGCGCAATCCGGCACTCACCGTCAATTCCTCGGGTATCCAAGGAAGTTGGTTCGGTGAAGTGGGTCACAGATCATCGAGGCAGCTGGTCGACAAATCAGGAAATCGGCGAATGAAGTGGGTGGCCGAAAGTTGCCGATACCCAAGGTAACGGCGAACTGGCCTGGAGCGACAGGCAGTTGGTTGATACCGGGCGGTCACCCTCTCTACATTCCTCCGCCGTGTGCAACGAGCACCGCTCGGGTTCGTCCGCCGGCCGCATGCGTCCTCGACGCCTGCTCGCTTCACGGCCTCCGGCGGACGGGGCGGAGCACGACGACGGCGTACGACACGCAGGCGTCGCGCCCCGCCTTGGGGGACCCCGGGTCCGTGGAGAGGGAACTTCATGTCCGAATGTGCCGATACCACTCGCGACAACGTTCGTAAGACCCGTACGACGGCGGTCCTCGCCGGGGCGGCACTGCTCGCCCCGCTCGGGCTGCTGGCCGCGACCGGCAACGCCGCGGCGGCCGACGGCGGGGTGTGGGACCGCATCGCCCAGTGCGAGAGCGGCGGCAACTGGCACATCAACACCGGAAACGGCTACTACGGAGGACTCCAGTTCTCCGCGTCCACCTGGCGCGGGTACGGCGGCACGGCCTACGCCCCGACCGCCGACCAGGCGACCAAGTCCCAGCAGATCGCCGTCGCCACCAAGGTTCAGCAGGCCCAGGGCTGGGGCGCGTGGCCCACCTGCTCGGCGCGGGCCGGAGCGTCCGGGAGCGCACCGGCGGCTCCCGCGGCCGGCTCGGCCGCCGGGTCGGAATCGGGATCCGGGTCGACCTCGGGATCGGCCTCGGGATCGGCCGCCACCGATTCGGCTCCGTCGAAGGCGCCGGAGCGCTCGACGCCGAGCACGTCCCGCGGCTCGTCCCGCGGTGACTACACCGTCCGCGCGGGCGACACGCTCAGTGGCATCGCCGCCCGGCACGGGACCACCTGGCAGCGGCTCTTCGCCGCCAACAAGGCCGTCGTCGGCGGCGATCCCGACGTGATCGTGCCCGGGCAGCGCCTCGACCTCTGAGCCGCTCCCCCTCCCCGGGTACGGGGCCCCGTCCGGTCCGCCGACCGGGTGGGGCCCTGGGCGCACCGGACGCGCCGCGACGGGCGTACGGCACGGGCCGCCTAGCGTGGGCCGATGCACCCGAAGCCGATCAAGCTCGCTCTGGCCACGGCCCTGCTCGCCGCCCTCGTCTCCACCCTCCCTTGCGGGGTCGCGCACGCGGCACCGCCGTCACCGGCTCCCGGACCGCTCCTGAAGCGCGCGCCCTACGAGTGCGCCGAGGACCAGTGGCCCTGGGGCTGCATCGCCGAGTGTGAGAGCGGCGGACGCTGGAACGCCAACACCGGAAACGGCCACTACGGAGGGCTCCAGTTCGGGCAGCCCACCTGGGAGGAGTTCGGCGGCCTGAAGTACGCCCCGCGCGCGGATCTCGCCACGCGGAAGGAACAGATCGCCGTCGCCCAGAAGGTGGTGGCCGTGCAGGGCTGGGGGGCCTGGCCGATCTGCTCCAAGAAGTACGGGCTCAGGGGCCGTATGCACACGGTGAAACCCAACGACACCCTCTCCGCGATCGCCCGCACGTACGGCGTCGAGGGCGGCTGGCGGGCGCTGTACCGGGCCACCAAGGACTGATCGGCCGCTCTCCGGACCGGCTGGAGGTCGGCACGCTGCTGGTCATCCCGAAGGTCTCGGCCCGCGTCCCCGCGCTGTTCGGTCCGCCGCTTCCCGCCTCCGGAACTCTGCTGCCTCTCCGCTGAACAGCACGCTCCCGCGACGCAGTTCGTACACGACCGCCGCCTGGTGGTGCAGGACGGGCGGCAGCCGCTGCTCGGCGACGACCACGCACGCGTCGAGCGAGGCCAGCAGTGTGTAGGTGCGGGCCGCGACCGCGGGGGACATGCCCTGCGCGGGCTCGTCGACGAGCACCACGCGCGCGCGTGCCAGCAGGGCGCGGGAGAGCGCGAGCATGCGCTGCTCGCCGCCGGAGAGGGTGCCGGCGCGGCGCTCGAGCAGGGGTGCGAGCTGCGGATAGGCGTCCAGGGCGATGTCGGGTGCCGGTGCCGCGAGCTCCAGGTTCTCGCGCACGGTGAGGGAGGCGAACACCGCCTGCCGTTCGGGGACCAGGCAGAGGCCGCGGCGGGCCCGCTCGAACGCCGGTACACGGGTCACGTCGGTGCCGTCCCAGAGCACCGCGCCGCCGGACAGCGGCACGGTTCCGGCCAGCGCGCGCAGGACGGTCGTACGGCCGGAGCCGTTGCGGCCCAGCAGGACGGTGAGGCCGGGGCCCGGGGCGGCGAGGGTGACGCCGTGCAGGGCCTCCAGGGGGCCGTAGCGCACGCGCGCGTGGCGCAGCTCCAGAGCCACCGTCATGCGGGAGCCTCCTGGGCGCCGAGGGCGTCGAGGACGCGGGCGGGCGGGCCCGAGGCGACGATCCGGCCCGCCGTCATCACGTGCACGACGTCGGCGAGGTCGGCGACCAGGTCCAGGTCGTGCTCGACGACGAGCAGGGCGGTGCCGTCGGCGGCGAGAGCCTTCAGGACCTTGGTGAGCGCGGCGACTTCGGCGGTGTCCAGGCCGGCGGCGGGTTCGTCGAGCAGCAGCACGCGGGGGGCGCCCGCCAGGGCCCTGGCCAGTTCGACGCGGCGCAGGGTGCCGGTCGGCAGGTCGGCGGCGGGCAGCGCGCGGACCGGTCCGTCGAGTCCGAGCAGCCTGAGTGCCCGCTCCGCGGCGCCGGGATCGGTGACGCGTCCCTGCTCCGCACCCACTTGAACGTTCTCGGCCACGGTCAGCGACGGGAACACGGCCAGTTGCTGGAAGGTGCGGGCGATGCCGAGCCGGGTGCGTGCGTGTGCGGTGAGCCGGGTGATGTCCCGTCCTCCCAGCAGGACCTGGCCGTGCGAGGGGCGGTGCGTTCCGGCGAGGCAGTGGAAGAGGGTGCTCTTTCCGGCGCCGTTGGGGCCGACGATCGCGGTGATCCGGCCGTGGGGGACGTCGAGGTCGACGCCGTCGAGGGCGGTGAAGCCGTCGTAGCGGGCGTGGAGGTGGCGGGCCGTGAGGGTGGGTGCGGGGGTGTTGGGGGGCACCCGGCCTGCGGCCGGGTTTTTTGGGTTCCCACCCGCACCACCCGTGCCACTTTCGTGGTCGGGTGCGGGTGGCCCTGGTGGAGGCGGAGCGCCGTCGGCGGCCGCAGCCCGTCGCTCCACGGGCCGCAGCCGTGCCCGCACCCGCTCCCCGAGCGGCGTCAACGCCGCCCTCGGCCGCAACCGCAGCCGCCCCGCCGCCGTCCGCAGCGCCTCGTACGGTCCCCCGGGGAAGCGGCCGACCAGCACCGCCAGTACCCCGATCAGCGCCGCCGCCACCCCGCCCCGGGCGCCCGCGTCGAGGCCCACCAACAGCGCCGCCGCGGCCAGGGCGCCCAGCGTGCTGTCGGCGCCCAGGACGACGACCGCGGCGAACCAGAGGAGGCCGCGGACGGGGTCGTAGGCGCCGGGGTCGAAGGCGCGCAGGCCCATGCCGAGCATGCCGCCGCCGAGCGCGGCCAGCGCGGCGCCCGCGACGAAGGCGAGGAGCTTCAGGGACGGCACCCGGACGCCCGCCGCCGACGCGCCCGCCTCGTGGTCACGCATGGCGGCGAGGGCCCGGCCGGTACGGCCCCTGCGCAGGGCGTGCGTCGCCAGCAGCGCGGCCGCCAGCAGGAGCAGCTCCAGGACGTAGTACGCGCGGTCGCCGTCGAAGCCGGCCGGGCGGCCCAGTGACAGCCCGGAGACGGCGTACGGCTGGGCGAAGACGAAGCGGCTCACCCCGACGCCCACCGCGAAGGTCGCGAGCGCCAGGGCCAGGCCCCGGCGGCTGATCGCCGGCCAGCCCGTCAGCAGGCCCAAGGGAGCGACCAGGACCACCGCCACGGCCAGCGCGGCCAGTTCGGGGAGCCGGGGCGATCCGGGGAAGCGTCCGGCCGCCAGCAAGGCCGTGAAGAGCGCGCCCAGGCCCGCGTACGCCGCCTGCCCCAGGGAGATCTGGCCGCCGCGGCCGGTGACCACCACCAGGGACAGCAGCACCACGCCCAGCGCCGGCACCTGGACCGCCGTATGGAGGTCCGAGCCCGCGAAGCCGAGCGGCAGCAGGAACAGCACGGCGGCGACTATCCAGGCGCCCGGCGGTGTCGGCACGCGCGCGGTGGCCGTGCGCGGCAGCGCGTCGCGGGTGCCGATGCGGGGGAGTGCCAGCGCCGCGATCAGCAGGGCCACGACGAAGAGGTTGGCGCCGGCCGCCTGAAGCAGCGGTTCGCGCCAGCCCGAGGGGTGCAGTCGCGTCAGCTGGCTCTGCGCCACCCCGATGCCGAGGGCCACCACGACCGCGACCGGCAGGCTGCGCATCCGCGCGGCCACCGCGACCGCCACCACCTCCATGACCAACAGCGGCAGACCGTACGGGTCCAGGCGTACGTAGGGCGCCAGCAGCACGCCCGTCAGACCCGCCGTGAACGAGCCGAAGGCCCAGCCCGCGGCGGCCACCCGGTCCGCGTCGATCCCGCCGAGCACGGCGAGCCGCCGGTCGTCCACCACGGCCCGCAGCTCCCGCCCGAAGCGGGTCCAGCGGATCACCGTACCGACGCCGACGGCCAGTACCAGGGCCACCGCCAGCTGCCCCCACGGGTCCGCCGACACCAGCTCCGGAGCGTCGTCCCGTGCGCCCTGCCCCCACACCAGCGCGGCCCCGCCCACCAGCAGCACGAACACGCCGATGGACGCGACCAGTGTCTGCGCCGGGTCGCTGCCCAGCACCGACAACGGCCGGAAGACGAAACGCTCCAACGCCATGCCCAGGGCCGGCGCCAGCACCAGCAGCGTGACCGCCGCTCCCGCCCACAGCGGCCAGCCCCACTCGACCACGCACTGCCGCAGCACGTACGCGCACACCACCGCGATCGCACCGTGCGCGAAGTTGAGCACGCCGGTCGCGCGGTACGTCACGATCAGGCCGATCCCAGTGAGGGCGGCGGCGCTGCCGACCGAGAGACCGGCGAGTGTGAGGTCGTACGTCAGGGAGGACATCAGTCGGTTTCTTCGGCGGGCTCGCAGATGGGGCAGGGGCCCAGCTCGCCGCTCGCCACCAGCTTGGAGTCGACCGGCACGGCTTCCGCCTTCCCCGCCACCAGCGGGCAGTCCGCGCGGTGCCACAGCGTGCCGCCGGGCACCATCAGGAGGTCCCCGCTGACCGCCAGGGGCGCCGTCACGGTCTGCCCGGACTCCTCGGCGTCGGCGGGCTCGGCGGTCACCAGGAGGCCGTACAGCTCCTCCACGCGGGCCGCGGCCAGGGCGCTGCGGCCGTGGGTGAGGAGGACCGCCCCCGCGATGATCAGCGCGGCGCCGGGGACCGTGCAGGAGGCGAGATAGGGCAGTTGGCGTTCGGCGTAGCGCTCGCCCGAGACGCCGTACCAGCCGAGGACACACAGCACCGCGCCCGCGGCGAGCGCGGCCCAGCCGGCCCACAGGACGGGGTGAACGGTCCGCAGTCGGGCTGTCCGCATCTCAGGCTCCCACGTCATGTGTCTGTCCATGTCAGCCGATGGCTTGCACTATGCCTTCTGGAAGCTGACCCTGAAAGCACCGGGCGCCCACGGCCCGGACCGACACCCGGTGGTGAGCCAGATGGTTCTCGGGAGCGACCTCAGGCGGGGGAACGTCAGCCGAGGGCTGGTGGTGGGGGTGGTCCTCCTCGCCTCGGCCCTCTCAGCGTGCTCGGACGACAGCGGCGGCGGCGACACCGCTCCGCCCTCGCCCTCGGTGGAGACCTCCACCGGCGCGGAGCCGAGCCCGACCGCGCCGGACGACCCCGCGGCGGCCGAGCGGGAGATCAAGCGGAACTGGGTGAGGTTCTTCGATCCGGCCGTCCCGGTCGCGGACAAGCGGGCCGTCCTGGAGAACGGCGACCGGATGACCGAGGTCCTCGACAGCTTCAGCGGCGACGAGCGTGGCGGGCAGGTGGAGGCCAAGGTCGGCAAGGTCGAGTTCACCTCGCCGACCGAGGCGAACGTGACGTACACCCTCACCCTGAAGGGCGCGACGGTCATGCCCGACGCCGCCGGCACGGCCGTCGAGCAGGACGACGTGTGGAAGGTCTCCGTCAAGACGCTGTGCGGGCTGGTCGGCCTGAGCGGCAATGCCTCGCCGGGCCCGGGCTGCTGAGACGGCCGTCGCGGGCCTGCTGCTCCTCCTGAGTACGGCCTGCGGCAGCCGCCTCCCGGAGAGCGACTTCGAGCACGGCGGCCGGACGTCGACGCCCGCGCAGCGGGACGGCGGCCCCCTCCGCGTCGGCATCATCACCAGCGCCACCAGCCCGGTCGGCGGCAACGCCTTCACCGGCCCGCGCGACGGCGCCAAGGCCTACTTCGACCGCCTCAACGCGCGCGGGGGCATCGACGGCCGCCCGGTCGAGGTACGGCTGTGCGACGACGGCGGCAGCGGAGTCGGCAACAACACCTGCGTGCACAAGCTGATCGACGAGGACAAGGTCGTGGCCCTGGTCGCCACCACCGCCCTCGACTACGCGGGCGCCTCCCGCGTCTCACGCGCGCGCGTGCCCGACATCGGGGGCCAGCCCATCGGGGCCGCCTACGACACCTGGCCGCACCTGTACGGCATCTACGGCAGCCTCGCGCCCCGCGACGGCACGACCGGCTGGGACGGCGAGCAGTACGGCGGCACCGAGGTCTACCGCTACTTCAAGCGCGAGCACGGCGCCCGGACGGCCGCCGTCGTCTCCTACAACCAGGCCGCGTCCGCCGCCTACGCCTCGCTCGTCGAGCGGGGGCTGAAGGCCGAGGGCTACCAGGTGGTGACCGAGCAGGTCGACTTCGCGCTGCCCAACTTCCGTGCCGTGGCGGCCGACCTGAAGGAGCAGGGCGTCGACCTCGTCTTCGACGCCATCGACAGCCACGGCAACGCCCGGCTGTGCGAGGCGATGGACGACGCGGGCGTAGAGGTCACCGCCAAGGTCACGAACGTACAGAACTGGACGTCCACCGTCCCCGGGGACTACAAGGACGCCACGCGCTGCCGCAACGCCCTCTGGGCGACCGCGTCCAGCCGCAACTACGAGGACACCGGCCATGAGGCCGTACGGGAGTTCAGGGACGCCACGAAGGGCCTCAAGACGCACTCGCAGTGGCAGCTGGAGGGCTGGGCGGCCGCGATGTGGTTCACGGACGCGGCACGGTCCTGCCCCGAAAACGGCGTCACGCGCGCGTGCGTGGACGCTTTCATGAACCGCGGCGAGGGATACACCGCGGACGGGCTGCTCGCCCCCGTGGTGTTCGAGCGGCGTGCCGAGCCGCCGAAGACCCGCCGGACCTGTCTGTCGGTGGCCCGCTGGGAGGACGGCCGGGGATGGGTGTCCCAGGGGGACATGGACAGCACTTGTTTCGACGTTCCGCAGCTGCCGTATCGGCCGTGACAGGCAACCAAAGTGTCCGTTCGGTGGTCTAACCGGGCAGTACTGATCCAAAGGAGGATCGCCGTCGCATGACGATGCCCGCTCCTCGGGTCGCACCGCTGTGTGCCGACTGCGTCGCCGACTCCGCGGGCGGACTGACCTTCGACGTCACCGCGCGTGGAGCGAGTGGCGTGGCGCATCTGGTGCTGCGTCGGCGCGACGCGGACGAGGAGATCGGTCTGCCGCTGACGCCGGTCGCGGACGGCCGGCTGCGGGCCGCCCTGCCCAGCACCGTCGCCCTGCCCGAGGGCCGCTGGGACGCCTACGCCCGCGTGACCGGGAGCGAGCCCCAGCGCCTCACTCCGGGCGCCACCGACCTGAGCTCGCTCGCCGCCCGCATCCCGAGCGGCTCCCGCGGCCACGTCGCCGTCCGCATCCCGTACGCCACCCGGCAGGGCAACCTCACCGTCCGCAGCTGGCTGCGCGCCCCGCACGCCGAAGTGGGCGAACTGCGCGTCTCCAGCACCGCGTTGACGGTCCAGGGGCGGGTGTACGGCACGGACCTCGCCCCGGACGCGTACGCCGAACTGCGCGCCCGGCACCGCCCGGACCCCGCCCGGCGTACCGAAGTCGCCGTCGACCAGACCAAGTTCAACTTCTCGGTGGCGTACGCGCGTCTGGAGCCCGGCGTCTGGGACCTGTGGCTCAGGCCCGGCGGGGAGGCCGGGCCGCGGGTACGGATCGCACGGCTGCTCGACGACGTCGCCGACAAGAAGCCCGTGTTCACCTATCCACGCGCGCGCGTGCAGACGCCGGACGGGCCGGTGGAGGCGGGGCCGTACTACACGCGGGACAACGACCTGTCGGTGTCCGTGAGCCCGGTCGGTTCCTGAGGCACTTGCGGACAGCAGCTGTCCGCGATCGCTGGCAGACTCGGCCCCATGTTGGAGACCTCGGCACGACTGCTGCGCCTGCTCTCGCTCCTCCAGGCCCACCGCGAATGGTCCGGCGCCGACCTGGCCGACCGCCTCGGCGTCACCCCGCGCACCGTGCGCCGGGACGTGGACCGGCTGCGTGAGCTGGGCTATCCCGTCAACGCCAGCCCCGGCACCGGCGGCGGCTACCAGCTGGGCGCGGGCGCCGAGCTGCCGCCGCTGCTCCTGGACGACGACGAGGCCGTGGCGGTCGCCGTAGGGCTGCGCACGGCCGCCGGGCAGGGCATCGACGGCATCGGCGAGACCTCGGTCCGGGCCCTCGCCAAGCTGGAGCAGGTCCTGCCGGGCAGGCTGCGCCGGCGGGTGAGCGCCCTGAACGCCTTCACCGTGCCGATGCTGCGCGGCCCCTCACCCTCCGCCGTCGACCCGGCCGTCCTCACCGAACTCGCCAACCTCTGCCGGGACACCGAGCGGCTGCGCTTCGAGTACCGCGATCACGAGGGCGCCCCGACCCGCCGCAGCGTCGAACCGCACCGCCTGGTGTGCAGCGAGCGCCGCTGGTACCTGGTCGCCTGGGACCTCGACCGCGAGGACTGGCGTACGTTCCGCGTCGACCGCATCACCCCCAAGCCGCCGCACGGCCCGCGCTTCGAGCCACGCGAGCCGCCCGCGGAGGACCTGGCCGCCTACGTCTCCAAAGGCGTCTCCACGCGCGCGTACGCCTCGCACGCGGTCATCCGGCTGCTCGTGCCGATGGAGGAGGCCGCCGAGCGGATCTCGCCCTCCGCGGGAACGCTGGAGGCCTCCGACGAGAACAGCTGCGTCCTGCGCACCGGAGCCGCGAGCCTCGACGTGATGGTGCTCCACCTGATGATGCTGGGTTTCGAGTTCGAGGTGCTGGAGCCCTCGGAGCTGACCGAGGCGATCAGGACGGCTCGCGACCGGCTTGCTCGCTCTCTGGCTCGGGCTGCGGAGTCAGGGCCGCGTACTCCGGATGGTGCAGATCGAACGCCGGGGACTCGGAGCGGATCCGGGGCAGCGTGTTGAAGTTGTGCCGGGGCGGCGGGCAGGACGTCGCCCACTCCAGGGAGCGGCCGAAGCCCCAGGGGTCGTCGACCTCGACCTTCCGGCCGTACTTGGCGGTCTTCCAGACGTTGTAGAGGAACGGCAGCGTGGAGATGCCGAGCAGGAAGGCGCCGATCGTCGAGAGCGTGTTGAGCGCGGTGAAGCCGTCGGCGGCGAGGTAGTCGGCGTACCGGCGGGGCATGCCCTCCGCGCCCAGCCAGTGCTGCACCAGGAACGTGGTGTGGAAGCCGACGAACAGCGTCCAGAACTGGATCTTGCCGAGCCGTTCGTCGAGCAGCTTGCCGGTGAACTTCGGCCACCAGAAGTAGAAGCCGGCGAAGGTCGCGAAGACGACCGTGCCGAAGACGACGTAGTGGAAGTGCGCGACCACGAAGTACGTGTCCGTGACGTGGAAGTCCAGCGGCGGCGAGGCCAGGATCACCCCGGTCAGGCCGCCGAACAGGAACGACACCAGGAAGCCGGTCGCCCACAGCATCGGTGTCTCGAAGGACAGCGAGCCCTTGAGCATGGTCCCGGTCCAGTTGAAGAACTTCACTCCCGTCGGCACCGCGATCAGGAAGCTCATGAACGAGAAGAACGGCAGCAACACCGCTCCGGTGGCGAACATGTGGTGCGCCCACACGACCATCGACAGACCGGTGATCGCCATCGTGGCCGCGACCAGCGTCAGATAACCGAACAACGGCTTGCGGCTGAAGACCGGGATGACCTCGCTGATGATGCCGAAGAACGGCAGCGCGATGATGTACACCTCCGGATGCCCGAAGAACCAGAACAGGTGCTGCCACAGGAGCGCGCCGCCGTTGGTCGCGTCGAAGACGTGCGAGCCGAACCGCCGGTCCGACTCCAGGCACAGCAGCGCCGCCGCCAGCACCGGGAAGGCCATGAGGATCAGGATCGACGTGAACAGGGTGTTCCAGACGAAGATCGGCATCCGGAACATCGTCATGCCGGGGGCGCGCATCCCGATGATCGTGGTGATGAAGTTGACCGCGCCGAGGATCGTGCCGAAGCCGGCCAGCGCCAGGCCCATGATCCACAGGTCGGGGCCGACGCCGGGGGAGTGCACGGAGCCGTTGAGCGGCGCGTAGGCGAACCAGCCGAAGGCGGCCGGACCGGACGGCACCGCGAGCGAGCCGAGCACGATCAGGCCGCCGAAGAGGAACAGCCAGTACGACAGCATGTTCAGCCGCGGGAAGGCGACGTCGGGCGCACCGATCTGCAACGGCATCAGCTCATTGGCGAAGCCCGCGAAGCTGGGGGTCGCGAACAGCAGCAGCATGATCGTGCCGTGCATCGTGAAGAGCTGGTTGAACTGCTGGTTGTCCACGATCTGCAGACCGGGCCGGGCGAGTTCGGCGCGCATCAGCAGCGCCATCACACCGGCGATCAGAAAGAACGCGAACGACGTGATCAGGTAGAGATGGCCGATCTTCTTGTGGTCGGTGGTGGTCAGCCAGTCGACGACCACCTGGCCGTGCCGCTCGGTCCGCACGGGTCGTGCCGCCGCCTGCGCGGTCTGCGTCCCCATCGCTCGCTCGCCCCTTCGCTCGCCCTGCCCCGGGCCCGCTGAAGCCCCCGCCACGCGTACCCGCGAGCTCACGTCATGATGCTCGCGCCGTCGCGTGCTCCGACAGGGGGCGTACGGGGGTTCTGTGCTGAAACCGTGTATTTCTTATGTGGTGTCAGCACCCGGGTCCCTGTGGAATCGAGCGGGGGAAAGGGGTCGGGAACGGTACTTCCGGAACTTTCCACGGGTCTTTTCCCGCATCCCTCGCGACACGCGGGAATTGCGTTCGATTACCTGCGGAAGGATCAGGAAACCGCTCGTACGTGTGACGGAGTTGGTCCAAAACGAGTGTCGTGATTCTGTGACAGAAGCGTGACCGGAGAGGGACGCGTGACGCCGGGTGCTCAGCCCGGACTTCCCCGGTCGTCGCACAGGGCCTAGCGTGGCCGTATGGCACAGATTCCGACTCCTCCCGCCGAACCCGACGACAGTCCGGACGCCTATGTCGGCCTCGACGCCGACCGGGCCGAACGGCTCGCGCGCGAGCGCGGGTGGTCGACGGTGCGCTCGCTGCCGCCGGGGGCGATCATCACCATGGAGTACCGCGTGGGGCGGCTGAACTTCGAGGTGAAGGACGGGCAGGTGGCCCGGGCCTGGAAGGGCTGACCCCTCGACTCGACTCGACTCGACTCGACTCGACGCGACGCGACGCGACGCGACGCGACGCGACGCGACGCGACGCGACGACGGCGACGGCCCCGGCTCCTTCTCTGGAGCCGGGGCCGTCGCCGTGCGGGGTGGGGCGTGCGTACCGGCCCCGCTGCTGTCTCGGGTCAGCCGCCTGTCAGGGGACGGGCTGTGGAGGCCGTACCGCGTGCGGTGCGGTCCGTCTGGGGCGGGCGGCGGCTGCCGACCGGGGTGACCGGTGTGCGTTCCGAGCGGGTCGTGTGCGGGCCGGGGGCCAGGTAGACGGGCGCGCGGGGTGCCGCGGCGCGGGCCGCGGTCTCGTTCTGGGAGGCCGGGCGCGGCTTGAGCCGTACGGGGGTCTCGATGGGAGACAGGGGCGCCGGTGCCGTCTTGCTGCCGCGGGCCCGCCAGCGGTCGCGCAGGTCGAAGATCTGGTCCTCGGCGCGGGCGATCAGCGGCTCGAACCACGGCAGCGCCAGCAGGACCAGCAGGCCCGCGACCCAGCCGAGGAGTACGTCGCTCAGCCAGTGCGTACCGAGGTAGACCGTGGCCATGCCGACGCCCAGCGAGGTCACCGCGGACAGGGCGGACAGCCAGCGGCGCGCTCTCGGGGTGGAGGCCAGATAGGCCAGGATTCCCCAGGTCACCACGGCGTTGGCGGTGTGGCCGCTGGGAAATATATCGCCGCCCAGACCCATCTCGTTCGAGCCGATGGTGGTCGCGTAGTGCGGCCCGAGTCTTCCCATGCCGATCTTGGCGGCGCCGACCGTGATGTTCAGCAGCAGCAGGGAGGTGGCCAGGGTCAGCATCGGGCGCAGGGTGTGCTGCCGCCAGGAGCGCCAGGCCAGCCAGGCCGCGATCATCACCGCGGTCGGGCCGCGCTGGCCGAGTACGACGTAGTAGTCGACGAACCAGTGGATCTCGGCCCACTGCTGGTACGGGCGGAAGAACATGACCTGCCAGTCGAGACGGACCAGCCAGGAGGTGATCACGACGAGCCACACGATCGCCAGGTAGAAGGCCAGGGTTCCGGCGAGCAGCGCGACCCGGTGACGGCTCATCTTCGGCACGTCGATATGAGCCGGCCGTTCCGGCTCCCGGTCCAGCCTCGCGAACACCCGGTCCAGACGGGTGAGGTTTCGTTCGGTACGCACCCAATCGACGTTACAGCGAGTGAGCTCAGTTCCCTGGCGATTCCACGGCTTTGTGATGACGATGTGATGTGGGATTCCTCTCAGCGAGAGGTTATTTCCAGGGATTCTGCAATGCCGACGGACGGCGCCCTTCAATTCCTTTGATCATTCTGGGTTGCGGTTTTATCCCGCTTATGAATTCGTTCACCAAATCATGGGGTGGAATTCTCCGGACGCTCATCGCGCTCCGGAGTCGGTCACGGCGGACCGGAGCCGTTCAGCCAGAACGCCCCGTACAGGGACGCCGCCACGGCGATCGTCCCGAGCACCACGGCTGACCTGGGCGTACGCAGCCGGGCCAGGGCCAGGGCGAGGGGGAGCAGGAGGGGGAAGGCGGGCATCAGCAGGCGCGGTTTCGAGCCGAAGTAGCTCGACGCGCACAGGGCGAGGGCGGTGACGACCCCCGCGTACACCAGGAGCGGGAGCGGTTGGCGCTGTCGTACACAGACGACGTACAGCCAAACGAGCAGCCCGACCCCGACGATCAGCCCCACGCCCGCCAGGGCCGAGGGAAACGACGTGAACTTGTCGGCGACGAAGCGGGCGAAGGCCTGGCCGCCGTCGAAGCCGTTGCGCCACCCGGCCTGGACGTCGAGGTAACCGAGCGGGCCCTTGCCCGTGTGGTGGCCGACCCACAAGACGTAGCCGGCGGCGCCGAGGGGGGCGAGGAGCATGCCGAGGGCTCGGCGTGCGCCCAGGGAGCGTGCTTCGGGGTGGGCGCTGTCCGGTCGCGCCGGGCCGCGGTCCCGGACGAACGAGGCGACGGCGGCCGCCCACACCGCCGCGACGACCGCGAGGCCCACCGGGCGGGTCAGGCCCGCCAGCAGCGCCAGGGTGCCGGCCGTCACCCAGCGGCCGGTCAGGACCGCGTACAGCGACCAGGCGGCCAGGGCCGTGAACAGTGACTCGCTGTACGCCATCGACTGCACGATCCCGACAGGGAGGACTGCCCACACGAGCACCGCACAGACCCCCGCCCGGCGGCCGTAAACATGATCGGCGACCGCGAAGATGCCCCAGGCCGCCGCCACCGAGGCGAGCAGCGCGACGGCGAAGCCCGCGTCGGCGTACGACAGCGGGGTCGCGGCGGCCAGCAGCCGCTCCAGCCACGGCAGCAGCGGGAAGAACGCGAGGTTCGAGTGCACGTCGCCGTTCGCCAGGCGCACCTCGTAGCCGTAGCCCAGCTCGGCCACCCTCGTGTACCAGAGGGCGTCCCAGCGGGCCGTCAGCAGCGTGTACGCGCTCTTGTCGCGCGCCGCGCTCCACAGGGCCAGCGTGAGCAGCCCCAGGGCGCGTACGGCCGCGTAGCCGAGCAGCGCCGGAGCCGCCCGGCGCAGGCTCGGGGCGACGGGCGGGGCCGCGCGCGTTTCAAGATCGGTCACGGGCTCGATTATCGACGGCGTGCGGAACCGGGGGTCCGGCCGGGGCGTGGTCGGTAGGGGAGTGAGGGGGAGAGACGTGGTGCACGCCACACGGGTTCCGTGCAACCTCTGAGAGGTCCGCCACTTGGTACCGACACGAACTCGCGTACGCTGACGTGTCACTCGCCACCGTTGCGCAGGCCGGAGACCACCGCTCCTCTCCGGCCGAGTCATGGGGAGTCCCCACCCCGTGAGCCCGCCGAAGCGAGGGAACATCTGGGAGGTACGTACATGTCCGGGACGACCACGGCCGCTGCGCTGCGCCGTCGGGCGGCCGGGGCCGGTGCCAACCGCTGGGTCGTCCTTGTGGTGCTGTGTGCCAGCCTGCTCCTGGTCGCTCTCGACGCGACCGTGCTGCACGTGGCGGTCCCCGCCGTCACCGAGGACCTCAAGCCCGGCGCGATAGAGCTGCTCTGGATCGTCGACGTCTATCCCCTCGTCTGCGCCTCGCTGCTGATCCTCTTCGGCACGCTCGGCGACCGCGTCGGCCGCAGACGGGTCCTGCTGCTCGGCTACGCGCTCTTCGGCGTCGCCTCCGCCATGGCCGCCCTCGCCGACACCGCCCAGGTGCTGATCGTGGCGCGGGCGCTGCTCGGCGTCGGCGGCGCGATGATCATGCCGGCGACGCTCTCGATCCTCCGCCAGGTCTTTCCCGACCGGCGTGAGCGGGCGCTCGCGATCGGCATCTGGAGTGCGGTGGCGGCGGTCGGTGCGGCGGTGGGTCCGCTGCTCGGCGGCTTCCTGCTGGAGCACTTCTGGTGGGGTTCGGTGTTCCTCGTCAACATCCCGCTGATGCTGGTCAGCCTGCCGATCGGGCGATTGTTCCTGCCCGAGTCGAAGGGCGACGGGCGCGGGCCCTGGGACGTGGTCGGCGCGCTGACGGCGGCGGCCGGGCTGTTCTGTCTGGTGCTGGGCGTGAAGCGGCTCGGGAGCGGGGAGCTGGGCCCGTTCACGGTGGTGCCGGTGGTCGTGGGCGCGGCGCTGATCGTTCTTTTCGTACGGCGTCAGCGGCGCCGGGCACATCCGCTGGTGGACCTGCGGATGTTCGCCCGGCCGGCGTTCAGCACGTCGGTGGGCTGCATCGTGCTGGCGATGCTCGCGCTGGTCGGCCTCGAGCTGATCGCGGCGCAGTATCTGCAGCTGGTGCTGGGCCTGTCTCCGCTGGAGACCGGGCTGCGGCTGCTGCCGCTGACCGTCGCCGCGATGGCGGCGGGCCTTGCGGGTGCGCGGCTGCTACGACGGTTCGGGCCGCGTCGGATGGTGAGCTGCGGTTTCCTGCTGACGGCGGTGGCCGTGGTGCTGCTGACGGCGATGGGCGGCGAGGACAACCCGGCTCTGATGCTGTTCGGGTTCGTGCTGCTGGGCTTCGGCCTGGAGACGACTCTCTTCGGGGCGTACGAGTCGATGCTGAGCGAGGCTCCGCCGGAGCAGGCGGGTGGGGCGGCGGCGATCGGGGAGACCTCGTACCAGCTCGGTGCCGGCATCGGGATCGCGCTGCTCGGCAGCGTGATGAACGCGGCGTACGCGCCCGGGCTGTCGTCGGTGCCGGGTGTTCCGGCGTCGGCGGCGGCGTCTGCGGGGCATTCGCTGGGCGAGGCGTACGAGGTGTCCGAGCGGCTCGGGGGGCCGGCCGGGGTGGCCCTGCGTCGGACGGCTCAGGACTGTTTCGTGTACGGGCTCCATGTGACGTTGCTGGTGAGCGCGGGGTTGTTGCTGCTGGGGGCGGTGATGGCGTTGCGGTTGCCGCGGACCATGCAGTGCGGGGAGGTCGGGGCCGGGGCCGTGGAGGTACCTGCGCCTCGGGAGGTCGCGGACTCCCGCGTCTCCGCCTGACGAAGTGCTTCTCCCACCCACGCACCGCCCGTGACCGTCGGTCGAGAGGTGAGCTCTCCCGTGGGGGTGGACCGCCGTCGGCGGCCGCGGGTCGCCTGCCGGCGTGATGCGCCACATCCCGCAAGCCGTGGACGTGCGGGACACTGCGTCGTAACGTCAGGGTCGGGAATGTAACTAGCGGTGCTAGTTTTGAGAGGACGTGCTCATGGCTCCGTTCGACCCCGCCGACCCCCTCGGTATCGATGACCTGCTCGCGCCCGAGGACCTGGCGATCAGGGAGACCGTGCGGGCGTGGGCCGGTGATCGTGTGCTGCCGTATGTCGCCGAGTGGTTCGAGAGCGGGGAGCTGCCCGGGATCCGGGAGCTCGCGCGGGAGTTGGGCGGGATCGGGGCGCTCGGGATGTCGCTCAGCGGGTACGGGTGCGCCGGGGCGAGCGCCGTGCAGTACGGGCTGGCCTGTCTGGAGCTGGAGGCCGCCGATTCCGGGATCCGGTCGCTGGTGTCGGTGCAGGGGTCCCTCGCCATGTACGCCATTCACCGGTTCGGGAGCGAGGAGCAGAAGCAGGGCTGGCTCCCGCGCATGGCCGCCGGTGAGGTCATCGGGTGCTTCGGGCTGACCGAGCCCGACCACGGCTCCGACCCCGCCTCAATGCGGACGTACGCCAAGCGCGACGGCAGCGACTGGGTGCTCAACGGCCGCAAGATGTGGATCACCAACGGGTCCGTGGCCGGGGTGGCCGTGGTGTGGGCGCAGACCGAGGACGGGATCCGGGGGTTCGTCGTCCCGACCGACAGCGCCGGGTTCGCCGCCCTGGAGATCAAGCACAAGTGGTCGCTGCGCGCCTCCGTCACCAGTGAGCTCCTGCTCGACGACGTACGGCTGCCCGCCGACGCCGTACTGCCGGAGGCGACGGGGCTCAAGGGCCCGCTCAGCTGTCTCTCCCACGCCCGCTACGGCATCGTCTGGGGAGCCATGGGCGCGGCCCGCAGCTGCTTCGAGACCGCGGTCGACTACGCGAAGACGCGGGAGCAGTTCGGGCGGCCGATCGGCGCCTTCCAGCTGACCCAGGCCAAGCTGGCCGACATGGCCGTCGAGCTGCACAAGGGGATTCTGCTCGCCCATCACCTGGGGCGTCGCATGGATGCCGGCCGCCTGCGTCCCGAGCAGGTCAGCTTCGGCAAGCTCAACAACGTCCGCGAGGCCATCGACATCTGCCGTACGGCCCGGACGATCCTCGGTGCCAACGGGATCTCGCTGGAATACCCCGTGATGCGGCACGCGACGAACCTCGAGTCGGTGCTCACCTACGAGGGCACCGTCGAGATGCACCAGCTCGTGCTGGGCAAGGCGCTCACCGGGCTCGACGCCTTCCGCTGAATTCCCCCAGCAGCGGCAGGGCCGGTGAGCGGCCCTGCCTCAGCTCTGGTTGAAGAAGCCGTCCGTGCGGTGCGCGGCCGGGTCGCCGTTCACGATCTCCGTGTTGGCGGGGGTCAGCAGGAACACTCTGGTGGACACGCGCTCGATCGAACCACGCAGGCCGAAGATCAGCCCGGCCGCGAAGTCGACGACGCGCTTGGCGTCGGCGGCCTCCATGGCCGTGAGGTTCATGATGACCGGGACGCCTTCGCGGAACAGTTCGCCGATGGCGCGGGCGTCCCGGAAGCTGTCCGGGGTGACCGTACCGATCCGGCGGCCCTTCTCCTCGGCGACGTCCGAGGCCACCTTGACCCGCGGGTCGGTGACCCAGGCATCCCCGGGCTGCTCGGTCCCTTCGGAGTAGTCGTCGTCGTAGTAACGCTCGTCATCGTTGTCGTCGACGAGGCCAAGCCAGGCACTTGCCTTGCGTACCGATCCCATGGACGCCTCCTCTCACAGCGGTCTTTTCTGCTTTCCGCATCCCTATGGTCATCCATGATGCGGACGTCGCGCCAAGTGGATAGACGCCGCGCGGGGGGTTTGTGACGGTACTGGTGCACAGCGAATCCGTCGAGAGTCCGTGTGTCCCAAGGGTCGTTCCGCAAACAGCTGCTGACTGTGAGTGAAATATGATTCTTCACGGCGTATGGGTGATGGGCGGTGCGTACGGGTGAACGCGGCGATCGGTACGATGCCGCAGCTCACCGCAGTTCAACGTCGTACGCACCACGGGGGATCGTCGTGTTCGGAATCGTCAGGCCGTGCCGTCACAGGCTCTCGGAGAGTCTCAAAACCCAGTGGATGGCGCATTTGTGCGGGTTGTGTCTCGCGCTGCGCAAGGACCACGGACAGTTCGCGAGGGTCGTCACGAACTACGACGGCTTGCTGATTTCCGTTCTGACGGAGGCTCAGGCCGAGAAGGGCGGTGGCGGGCGGCGCACGGCGGGACCGTGTCCGCTGCGCGGAATGCGTAGTGCGTCCGTCGCGCACGGTGAGGGGGCACGGCTCGCGGCCGCCGTCTCGCTGGTGCTCGCCTCGGCCAAGGTGCGCGACCATGTCGCCGACAAGGACGGGCTGCTGGCCCGCAAGCCGGTGGCGCTCGCCGCTCGCCGGGTCGCCGCGAGCTGGGGCCGGGCCGGGGAGCGGACCGGCTCGGACGTCGGGTTCGACACCGCCCTGCTCGTCGACGCCGTGGACCGGCAGGTCGGCATCGAGGCGCTCGCCGGGCTCGGAACCCCCTTGCTCACGGTGACCGAACCCACCGAGACCGCGACCGCCGCCGCCTTCGCCCACACCGCGGTCCTCGCCGGCCGGCCGGGCAACGCCGAACCGCTCGCCGAGGCCGGGCGCCTCTTCGGACGGCTCGCGCATCTCCTGGACGCCGTGGAGGACAGGGAGACTGACGCCGCGTCGGGTGCCTGGAACCCGCTCACCGCCACCGGGACGCCCCTCACCGAGGCCCGGCGGCTCGCCGACGACGCCGTGCACGGGATACGGCTCGCGCTGCGGGACGCCGACCTCGCCGACCCGAAGCTCGCGCACCGGCTGCTCGTGCACGAGCTGCGCACCTCCGTGGACCGGGCCTTCGGCACCGCCTCCTGCGCGCACGGGCCCGCGCCGACGGGAGCGATGCCGGGCGGACCGTACGCCCCGCCCGGCGGTCCGTGGGCCCCGCTGCCGCCGGAGCCGCCCCGCCGCGACCGGCGCGGGCTGCTCGCCGGGTGCGCGGTGTGGATGGGGCTCGCCTGTACCTGCCAGATGTGCTGCGGAGGGTTCGACGATCCGTGGAGCCGGGAGCGCCGGGAAGGACTGTGCTCCAACACCGACTGCAGTGGCTGCGGTGACTGCTGCAGCTGCTGTGAGTGCTGCGGGAACTGCTGCGGTGACGACGGCTGCGGCTGCGACGGCTGCGACTGCGGATGCAGTTGCTGAGCCGCTTCCGGTCGGTCCTTGAGTTCCGACGGTGAGATCTCCGACTTCGTGAGCGCCGAGCCTGTCGTCCCCCACTTCTTGATCCTGTCGTACGTCCCGTCCGTGATGTGGAACCGCGTACCGCAGGCCGTTGATCGTGGACATCACGACGTCGCTGCGGCCCTGCTGGAGCGAGGACCAGATGGCGCCCTGCTGTTGCCGACGCCGAGGTCGTACTTGCCGCTGTCGAGGGCCAGCAGGATCGCCTCGAAGCTCGCCTACTCGGTCCTGAGCCCGATGCCGAGGACCTTGGCGACGGCGTTCGCGAAGTCGAGGGTGAGGCTCGACGCACCGGACGGCAGGAGCTCGGCGGCTGCCTCGTCCTTCCTGACGGCCGAGACGACGTAGTGATCGTCGATGCGTGGGCGTGCGCATCGTGAAGCGGTCTCCTGGGAGCGGGAAGCGCTGGGTGAGGGGAAGGCGCGCGTGTGAAGGCGAACGCGTGAGAACGCGAAGGGGAGAACGCGAGAGCGCCCGGCCGGATCGGTGATCAGCGGATCAGGGCGCGCAGTGGGTCAGCTCAACAGGAAGAGGACCACACGCGACCGAAGTCGATGTGGGAGCGCTTGACCAGCCACTGCTGTGGATGCATGGGCCAAGTGGAACAGGCATCCGGTGGAGCGTCAACCGACTTGAGACGTACAGCTCACAGTCCGGACAGCCTTGACAGCGAGGGGAAACGCACCCGTACTCTCGAGGGGCGGCCCTGCTGAGGGGCTCGGCCGCAACCGTGTGAAGGCACGCCCGAGTTCGACCGACTCGCTGCCACGGAGCCTTCGCATGTCCTCCGACACCCTCGCCACATTCCCCGCCGCACCGGACATCCCGGAGCACGCGGACTCCCTGCGGATCGTCCCGCAACGCCGGTCGGGCCAGTGGACGGCCGCCGTCGCCGTCCTGGTGCTGCCGGCGCTCGCCGTCAACTCCGTCCTGCGCGACCAGGCGTTCCAGTGGGACGTCGTCGCCGACTACTTCACCACGGACGCCGTGCTGCGCGGCCTGTGGCTCACCCTGTGGCTCACCGCGGTCGTCATGGTGCTCGGCTTCGCGCTGGGCACGCTGCTCGCCGCGTTCCGGCTGTCGGCCAACCCCGTGCTGAGAACCGCCGGTTGGGGGTACGTCTGGCTGTTCCGGTCGATCCCGATCCTGGTGCAGCTGCTGTGGTTCAACATCGGGGCGCTGTACCCGCAGATCCTCGGTGTTGCGGGACGCGGAGGCCTCGCCGTTGGGCAGCCTGCGAAGCGTCAACCATCCTTGCTCGGCACGCCGCCGCGCGGGGGAGTCTGGTCTTTCGCGACCAGGGGATGCCAACACCGCACCTACCAGGTCACCAGCAAGGTGCCGAATCTACGTCCAGGCGTGGGGGCCACCCGATGAGGCCCTCGCTCGTGATCGTCGGGGCCGGGCCGCGGGGGACCGGTCTGATCGAGCGGATCGCCGCCAACGCGCCCGAGCTGTACGCCGGTTCGGGCCTCGACATCCATCTGGTCGACCCGCATCCGCCGGGCGCCGGACGCATCTGGCGCCCGGCCCAGTCGCCGCTGCTGTGGATGAACTCGCACGCCGAGGACGTCACCATGTTCACCGACGACACGGTCGACATGGCCGGGCCCGTGCGGGAGGGCCCCACCCTGCACGAGTGGGCCGGCATCGACGGCCGTACCTTCGCGGACCGGCGGCTCCAGGGCGCCTATCTGAGCTGGGTGCACGAGCGGGCGGTGGCCGCACTGCCGCCGGGTGTCGTCGTCCACCACCATCCACGCCGTGCCCTGCGGGTCGGCGGGCCGTCACAGGGGCGCCAGCAGGTGTGGCTGGAGGGCCGCGCGCGCCCGCTCCTCGCCGACCTCGTGGTGCTCGCCCTCGGCCACCTGGACGCCGAACTCGACGACGAGCAACGTGCGTTGGCGGCGTACGCCCGCGAGCACGGCCTCGTCCACCTTCCGCCGGACTTCACCGCCGACAGCGACCTGTCCCCGCTCGCGCCCGGCGAACCCGTCCTCGTCCGCGGCTTCGGGCTCGCCTTCGTCGACCTGATGGCACTGCTCACCGAGGGCCGGGGCGGGCGGTACGCCGGGGACACGTACGTGCCTTCGGGGCAGGAGCCGGTCCTGTACGTCGGGTCGCGGCGCGGAGTGCCGTACCACTCGAAGATCGGGTACGACTGGACCGGTGAACGGCCGCCGCTGCCCAGGTTCTTCGGGCCCGCCGAGGTGGAGGGGCTGCTCGCCCGGCCCGGGGGCTTCGACTTCCGGCGGGACGTGTGGCCGCTGGTGGAGAAGGAGCTGGGCTTCGCGCACTACCACCGGCTCTTCACGGTCCACCCCGAGCGGACCACCGCGGCCTGGAGCGTCTTCGAGGAGAAGTACGCGGCCGTCGACGACCCGGCCGGGCGGGCGGCCCTGGTCGCGTCCGCCGTGCCCGATCCCGCCGACCGGCTCGACCTCGCGGCGCTCGACCATCCGCTGGAGGGGGTGCGGTACGGGTCGTACGAGGAGCTCCAGGAGGGGTTGCGCGGGTATGTCGAGGGTGACCTGAGCCGCCGTCACGATCCGTCCCGCAGCCCTGACCTGGCGGTCTTCCTCGGGCTGCTCTCCGTCTACGGCCAGCTGGTCCGGCTCGGGGACATCGGGCCCTGGTGGCACGGGTTCTTCAGCTATCTGGCCTCCGGGCCGCCCGGGCCCCGGCTGCGACAGCTGCTCGCCCTGTCCCGCGCGGGCGTGGTGAGGTTCCTCGGTGCCGGCATGACCGTCAGCGCCGAGGGCGGGGTGTTCCGGGCGTCGAGCGCCACCGTGCCGGACTCCGTCGTCGAGGCCCGGGCGCTGGTCGAGGCGCGGCTGCCCGGGCCGACGGTCGCGCGGGCCCGCGACCCGCTGCTGCGTGAGCTGCACGCCGACGGGGTGGCCGAGACGCCGGACGGGCTGCTCCGGGTGGACCCGGCCGACGGGCGGATCCTCGACCGGGACGGCCGTCCGCATCCCCGGCGCTTCGCCCTCGGGCCGCACACCGACGCCCGCGCCCCCGGTGCCTTCACCCGGCCGCGCACCGGCGGGCCCGCGTTCCGGCAGAACGACGCGACGGCCCGGGCCGCGCTGACGTTCCTGAGCGCGCTCTACGGGCGTGCGGCCGCGTGAGACACCCCAGCTTCTACCGTGAGGAATCCGCGATGACCGTCATGGTCGACATCAGGTCCGTCCACAAGAGTTTCGGCTCGCTGGACGTGCTCAAGGGCATCGACCTCGCCGTGCGCGCGGGCGAGGTCACCGTGATCCTCGGCTACCGGCGCTCCGGCGACCGGCTGTACGAGCTGCGCGAGCGAGAGGTGCCGAGGCAGCGCACCCGGATCGGGTTCGTCTTCCAGAACTTCAACCTCTTCCCGCACCTCACCGTGCTGGACAACATCATCGAGGCGCCGGTGTCCGCGCTGAAGCGGCCCCGCAAGGACGCCGTCGAGACCGCGCGCCGCCTGCTCGACCGGGTGGGGCTCGCCGAGAAGGCCGACGCCTATCCCCGGCACCTTTCCGGTGGACAGCAGCTGGGGGTGCCCCCAGGCCGTTCAGGCACTGGGGGAGGGTGGCCCATCAGGGCACCACGATGATCGTCGTCACCCACGAGATCGGGTTCGCCCGCGACGGCACCGTGGTGTTCATGGACGACGGGCGGATCGTCGAGCAGGGCGCACCCGGTGACGTGCTGGACGATCCGCGCCACGAGCGGACCCGAGCCTTCCTCTCCAAGGTCCTCTGAGGCCTGCCAAGAAAGGTTTCTTTCCCATGACCTCATCGCACGGCCGGCGCCTGCTGCACCTGGCCGCCGCCGTCGACCAGCAGAGGGTGTACGACGCCGACTCCTACGTCGGGCTGGCGCGACTGGCCGAACGCGGCGGCCTCGACTTCGTGACCCTGGACGACACCTTCGCCCGCCCGGGCCCCGACGCGCTCTCCGTCCTGTCCCGGGTGGCGCCCGCGACCGGCAGGGTCGGCCTGGTGCCCACCGTGACGACCACGCACACCGAGCCCTTCCACGTCCAGGCGGCCGTCGCGACCCTCGACTGGGTCAGCCGCGGCCGGGCCGGCTGGCGGATCGACGTGTCGGCCACCGAGGGCGAGGCCCGTCTCTTCGGCCGGCGGAACGCGGCCCCGCCCGACGCGCTGTGGCAGGAGGCCGGTGAAGTCGCCGAGGTGGCGGCCAGGCTGTGGGACAGCCGAGAGGACGACGCCGGGATACGGGACGCGGCGACCGGCCGTTTCACCGGCCGGGGCACGCTGCACCACGTCGATTTCACCGGCTCCACCTTCTCGGTCAAGGGTCCCTCCACTGTGCCGAGACCCCCGCAGGGCCACCCGGTGCGCGTGGTCGAGGCCACCGATAAGCACGCCCGGGGGACCGCCGCCCGGTACGCCGACGTGGCGCTCGTCCGGGCCGTGAGCCCGGCGCAGCTCGCCGCCGCACGGAACGAACTCCGGGAGGCCGCCTCGGCGTTCGGACGGACCCCGGACGACCTGCGGGTCCTCGCGAGTCTCGTCGTCGACCTCGGCGGCGGCGAGTACGCGGCCGAGCCCGGCCACGGCGGGGGCGGCCCGCGGCCCACCGCCCGGGGCCCGCTGTACCGGGGCGGTCCCGTCGACCTCGCCGAGCTGATCGCCGCCTGGTACACGGACGGCGTCACCGACGGCTTCCACCTCACGCCCGCCGAGCCCCGCCGCGACCTGGAGCGGCTCGTCAACGGCACGGTGGCGCTGCTGCAACACCGGGGACTGTTCCGCACGTTCTACCCGGGCAGCACGCTCAGGGAGCACCTGGGGCTCGCCCGGCCCGCCAACCAGTACGCCGTGGCAGGGGGAACGTCATGACCGTACGGCAACGCCTCAGACGGAAGCGGATCCACCTCGCCGCGCATGTTCCCGGCGTCGACAACGCCTCCCGGCCCGGGATCGAGTTCGCCTCCTTCGAGCATCTCGCCCGCACCGCCGAACGCGGCCTGTTCGACTTCCTCCTCCTCGCGGACGGGCCGCGGCCGCGTGAACACGAGGGCCGGATCGACGACGTGGACGTGGTCGGACGCCCCGAGTCGCTCACTGTGCTGGGCGCCCTCGCCGCCGTGACCGACCGGCTGGGACTCGCCGCGACCGTCGACGCCACCTTCAACGAGCCGTACGAACTCGCCCGCAGACTCGCCACCCTGGACCATCTCAGCGGCGGGCGGGCCGCCTGGAACGTGGTGACCTCCTCCGACGCCTTCACCGGAGAGAACGTCCGGCGCGGGGGACATCCGGACCGCTCCGAACGCTTCTCACGCGCTGCCGAGTTCGTCACCGTCGCCAGGGAGTTGTGGGACTCCTGGACCCCGGACGGAGTCTCCCGGCCCTTCGCTCACCGGGGGCGCCACTTCGACATCGCGGGCGAGTTCACCGTCCCGCGCCCGCCGCAGGGGCACCCGGTCGTCCTCCAGGAGGGGGACTCGGAGGAGGGGCGGGAGTCCGCCGCCGCCACGGCCGACGTGATGTTCACGCGGCACGGGACCCTGGAGGACGGGCGTGCCTTCTACGCCGACGTCAAGAAGCGCCTGGAGAAGTACGGCCGTACCCCCGGCGACCTGAAGATCATGCCCGCCGTCACCGTCGTCCTCGGCGACACCGCCGCCGAGGCGCGGGAGCGGGCGGCCGGGATCCGGCGGCAGCAGGTCTCCCCGCAGCACGCCCTGCGCACGCTGGAGCGGCTCTGGCGAGTCGACCTGTCGTCGTACGACCCGGACGGGCCGCTGCCCGAGATCGACCCGGTGCCGGAGCCGGCGATCGCGCAGGGGCGGCCGAGGCACGGTGACTCGGTGGCGGTGGCCGAGAAGTGGCGGGCGCTGTCGAAGGAGAAGGGGCTGTCCATCCGGCAGACCGTGATCGAGGCGGGATGCGGCCGGCCGTCCCTCATCGGCACTCCGGAGGCGGTCGCGGCCGAACTCGACGCGTGCGTACGGCGGGACGCGGCCGACGGCTTCGTCCTCGTCCCGCACCTCACGCCGGGCGGGCTCGACGAGTTCGTGGACCGGGTGGTGCCGCTGCTGCAGGAGCGCGGCGCCTTCCGTACGGAATACGAGGGCGCCACCCTGCGCTCTCACCTCGGGCTTTCCGGCCCGGCAGGGAAGGGTTGAGCACATGACGACGGACGCGTCCGAGGCGTGGAAGCAGTGGCACGAGCACCGCACCGAGACGGTGGCGGCGCCCTACGGACCGCTCGCGCTGACCGGGACCTACTGGCTGGAGGACTGTCCGGGCGGGCGACTTCCGGACATCGCCGGGTCATGGACCGTCGAGGGCGACGCGGTCGTCCTCACGGCCGCCGACGGGGACGGCCTCACCGTGGACGGGCAGCCCTTCGCCGGTGCGGTGCGGCTCACCGCCGACCGGGGTCCGGCCGGCGTCGCCCGGGTGGCGTACGGCGAGCGGCGGCTGGTCGTGCTGGTGCGTGAAGGCGTGTGGGGTGTGCGCGACTTCGACCCCGCCTCCGCCGCCCGCCGGGCGTTCCGGGGGATCGAGGCCACGCCGTACGATCCGCGCTGGTCGGTGCCGGGGCGCTTCACGCAGTACGGCGAGGACCGCACCGTACGGGTCGAGAACGCGGATGGACGCGCGCGCGGTCTCGGCCTCGGCGGGGAACTGGCTTTCCGTCTGGACGGGCGGGAGCTGACGCTTCAGGTGACGGTCCAGGGCGACGGTTCGCTGTGGGCGGTTTTCGGCGATGCCACGAGCGGGAACGGCAGTTACCGCTTCCGGTTCCTGCGGCCCGCCGCGCCCGACGCCGACGGGCGTACGACGGTCGACCTCAACCGGGCGCTGCTGCCGCCGTGCGCGTTCGCCGACCATTTCATCTGCCCCTTCCCGCCACCGGGGAACACGCTGGAGCTCGCGGTCGAGGCGGGGGAGCGGCACCTGCTCTGAGAAGCAGTCATCTCGCGTAGACCGCAGAGATCGTTCAAAGCTTGACGGCCGAAAGGCGCCCTTGCGGCGACCGGTCGTTCGGCCGAATACTCCCCCTCAGCGCTTGTCAGGAGCACGGCGTGTTCGGAATCCGGGCACCCCGCACCCTGGCTGCGCCTCACGGGCCCGACCCCACGAGGGCCCCCGACTTCCCATGTGGAGGAACGAAAAGTGAGGATCAAGCGCACCACCCCCCGCAGTGGCATTACGAGACGGACCCGGCTGATCGCCGTGACCGCCGGACTCGCCGCCGCCGCAGCCGTCGCGATCCCCAGCGCGAACGCGTCCGACGCCCCCACCACGTTCAGCGCCACCGCCCTCAAGAGCGCCGGCAGTTCGGTGCTCAAGGCCGACATCCCAGGCACCGCCTGGGCGGTCGACAGCAAGACCAACCGTGTCGTCGTCACCGTCGACAGCACGGTCTCCCAGGCCGAGATCGCGAAGATCAAGGAGCAGGCGGGCACCACCGCCGACGCGCTCACGATCAAGCGGACCCCCGGCAAGTTCAACAAGCTGATCCAGGGCGGCGACGCCATCTATGCGAGTAGCTGGCGCTGCTCCCTCGGCTTCAACGTCCAGAACAGCAGCGGCGTCCAGTACTTCCTGACCGCCGGTCACTGCACCGACGGCGCGGGCAGCTGGTACTCCAACTCCGCCCGCACCACGGTCATCGGCTCGACCACGGGCTCCAGCTTCCCGGGCAACGACTACGGCATCGTGCGGTACTCCGGGTCCGTCAGCAGGCCCGGCACCGCCAACGGTGTGGACATCACCCGCGCGGCCACGCCCGCCGTGGGCACCACCGTCATCCGCGACGGCTCCACCACCGGTACGCACAGCGGCCGTGTCACCGCCCTCAACGCGACCGTCAACTACGGCGGCGGCGACATCGTCTCGGGTCTGATCCAGACCAACGTCTGCGCCGAGCCCGGCGACTCCGGCGGCTCGCTGTACGGCAGCAACGGCACCGCCTACGGTCTCACCTCCGGAGGCAGCGGCAACTGCACCTCCGGCGGAACGACGTTCTTCCAGCCTGTCACCGAGGCGCTCAGCGCCTACGGCGTCAGCGTCTACTAGGCCCCGGCCGAACTCCGGCACCTGTACGGCCTGCCTGCAGCCAGCAGCAGACGAGCCCCCGCACGCAACTCTCGTGCGGGGGCTCGCCCTTGTCCGGCACCGGCGTTACCGTCGACATACAGGCGGTCACATCGGACCCTGGGGGCCGTGATGGTCGAGGAGCTGGTGGCGGCGGGAGTGACGCTCGCGTCTGCCGGAGCGGTGTACGTGATGGCTGCGGCGCGGGTCGTCAAACAGTACGAACGGGGTGTGGTCTTCCGGCTCGGGAAGCTCCGGTCGGAGGTGCGCGGACCGGGCTTCACCATGGTCGTTCCGGGCATCGACAAGCTCCGGAAGGTCAATATGCAGATCGTGACGATGCCGGTGCCCGGTCAGGAGGGCATCACCCGGGACAACGTCACCGTGCGGGTCGACGCCGTCGTCTACTTCAAGGTGACCGCGCCGGCCGAGGCGGTCGTCCGGGTGGAGGACTACCGGTTCGCGGTCGCGCAGATGGCGCAGACCTCACTGCGGTCCATCATCGGCAAGAGCGAGCTGGACGATCTGCTCTCCAACCGCGAAAAGCTGAACCAGGGGCTGGAGTTGATGATCGACAGCCCGGCCGTGGAGTGGGGCGTGACCATCGACCGGGTCGAGATCAAGGACGTGTCGCTGCCCGAGACCATGAAGCGGTCCATGGCCCGCCAGGCCGAGGCCGACCGGGAGCGGCGGGCCCGGGTCATCAACGCCGATGCCGAACTCCAGGCGTCGAAGAAGCTGGCCGAGGCCGCCAAGGAGATGTCGGAGCAGCCCGCCGCGCTGCAACTGCGGCTGCTGCAGACAGTGGTGGCGGTCGCCGCCGAGAAGAACTCGACGCTGGTGCTGCCGTTCCCGGTGGAGCTGCTGCGGTTCCTGGAGAGGGCGCAACAGCCGGTGCAGCAGGCGCCGCCCGTGGCGCAGCAACCGGTGCAGGAGCAACGTCCGTCCGTCGAGCCCCGGCCGAACTCCGATGTGCAGGGGTCGATTTCAAGACAGGACTAGACCTCACAGGTTGATGAAGGTTACTCGCACGTGGTGTTTGCAGCGCGAAGGGCCTGGGGTGACCGTGGACAGTCAAAACCGGAGGGGGCGCGCAATCGCGTTCTACGCGCGTCCGGAAGTCGACCTTGTGCGCCCCCTGTGGGGTTCGGAAGAGTAGGCGCTTGTCAACCAGCCTTCCGGTCCGCGAGATCCCCACAACCTCCGGACCGACCCCCCACAGGAGGACGCGAGTTGAAGCACCGACGCATACCCAGGCGGCGGGCCGCCGTGGCAGGTGCGGGCATCGCCGCACTGGTCGCCGCGGGAGTCACCTTCCAGACTGCGAACGCCAGCGAGCCGGCGAACACCCCTGAGCTCCAGGTCCTTTCGGCCCTGTCGGCCGGAAAGCTCGCCTCGACGCTCGGCCAGGACCTCGGCTCCGACGCCGCGGGCACGTTCTACGACGCGAAGACCAAGAGCCTCGTGGTCAACGTGCTCGACGAGGCCGCGGCCAAGACCGTCGAGGAGGCCGGGGCCCAGGCGAGAATCGTCGAGAACTCCCTCGCCGAGCTGAAGAGCGCCCGCAGCACCCTCACCCAGGACGCGGCCATCCCCGGCACCTCCTGGGCGACCGACCCGACGACCAACAAGGTCGTGGTCACCGCCGACCGCACGGTCTCCAAGGCCGAGCTGGCCAAGCTGACCAAGGTCGTCGACGAACTCGGCGCCACGGCCGAACTCAAGACCACCAAGGGGGAGTTCAAGCCCTTCATCGCGGGCGGCGACGCCATCACCGGAGGCGGCGGGCGCTGCTCGCTCGGCTTCAACGTGGTCAAGGGCGGCGAGCCGTACTTCCTCACCGCCGGGCACTGCACCGAGTCCATCTCCACCTGGTCGGACTCCAGCGGCACCGAGATCGGCACCAACGAGGTCTCCAGCTTCCCGGACAACGACTACGGCCTCGTCAAGTACACCGCCGACGTGGACCACCCGAGCGAGGTGGACCTGTACGACGGCTCCGCCCAGCAGATCACCGGCGCGGCCGAGGCCACCGTCGGCATGCAGGTGACCCGCAGCGGCTCGACCACCCAGGTGCACGACGGCACCGTCACCGGCCTGGACGCCACCGTGAACTACGGCAGCGGCGACATCGTCAACGGCCTGATCCAGACCGACGTCTGCGCCGAACCCGGCGACAGCGGCGGCTCGCTCTTCTCGGGCAGCAGCGCGATCGGCCTCACCTCCGGCGGCAGCGGCGACTGCACCTCGGGCGGGGAGACCTTCTTCCAGCCGGTGACGGAGGCGCTGTCCGCGACCGGTACGCAGATCGGCTGACGCACGACAGTCCGGCTTCGTGAAGTCCCGCCCCGCGCGCGAGGGGCGGGACTTTCGCGTCGTAGGGGACCGAGCCGCCGCCACGGGTGGGGCGAGCCGGTGTCCCGTCGACGGCCGTTGCGACGTCCGCGGCTTCGCCTGCGTCGTCCGTGAGACTTTCGCGAGCCGCCCGCCCGGCCGGCGGCCTGCGTCGCCTACGCCCTCTGCGCGGTCTGCCTCGGCTGTCGCTTTGCGCGCAGCCCCGCCGCCAGCAGCGTGATGACGATCCCCGCGAGCGCCCACGCCGACAGCACCAGCAGCGAGGCGGTCGTGTCGTTGCCCTCGAAGTACGCGATCGAGCGTGCCGCCCAGGTGCCGGCGCCCGGCGGCAGCGCCGGGCCGATGGCGTTCCAGAACGGCGGCAGCATCGGCAGTGGGAAGGCGCCGCCCGCGCTCGGGTTGCCCGCGATCACCACGAGCAGGATCGCGAGGCCGATGCCGACGATGCCGAAGACGCCCTGGAGGGCGAGCGTGGCGGCGCCGACCGCGAAGGTGATCAGGGCGCCGAGGCCCCAGAGGGCCGCCACGCTGCCGGGCAGGGCGTCCAGGACCGGCCCGACGATGATCGCGCCGCCCAGCCCGCCGACGACCGAGACCAGCGCCATCGTGACCAGCCTGATCACCGCGCGGCGCGGGTCGGCGGGCCGGGCGCCGGTGCTGATCGCCAGGATCGAGGCGCACAGATAGCCGCCGACGCACCAGCCGACGACCAGATAGAAGGACGACAGCCCGTCGAAGTCCCGGGCGGAGGCCGGCGCCACGTCGACCGTTCTGACCGACCGCCGCTCGGCCTGCTCCAGGGTGGTGGTGAGCGTCTCCAGGGCGGTGGCGAGGACCGTGCCGCCGCCGGAGGCGACCAGGAGGGTGTCGGTGGTGCCGGCCGGGTCGACGACGAGTGCGCCGTCGATGTCCCGGTTCATGATCTGCTCGCGGGCCGTCGCCTCGTCGGTCACCGCGCGCGGGTCCAGCGGCGAGCCGGGCAGCTGCTCCAGCCGGGTCACCGCCTGCCGGGCCGCGGCCTGCGGCGCGACGACTCCGAAGGGCACGTCCTTGGGTTTCGGGTCGTGCAGCGCCCCCACATAGGAGGCGATGAACAGCAGCTGGAGCGCGACCGCGCCGAGCACGAGCGCCGTCGCCCGCGGGGTGACGGCGTCCCCCACCTCGCCGAGGAAGGACGTACGCGAAGGGTCGGCACCGGTGGGCTGCGTCATGCCCCCACGGTCCGGTTCGTGGGGCGTTTGCGCAGGTGGGACAGGCCCGAACGGATGTCGCACACGCATTCGAAAATTGGTCTATGGTGGGGGTGAGGTGGTTGGGAACAGATGTTCGAGAGCCCGTCGGGCTCACGAGTGCGGGAGGTGCGTGTGCCGGGTTTCACGCATCTGCACACCGTCTCCGGTTTCTCCCTGCGATACGGGGCCTCGCACCCGGAGCGGCTGGCCGAGCGCGCCTCCGAACGGGGCATGGACGCCCTCGCCCTCACTGATCGCGACACCCTCGCCGGCACGGTCCGCTTCGCCAAAGCGTGCGCGAAGGAAGGGGTCCGCCCGCTGTTCGGCGTGGACCTCGCGGTGGAGGTGCCCGGGCGCGGACGGCAGGAGCGGCGCCGCACCCCCGTGCGCGGAGGTGCCTTCATCGACGAGTCGACACCCCGCGTCACCTTCCTCGCCCGGGACGGCGCCCGCGGCTGGGCCGACCTGTGCCGGCTCGTCACGGCCTCGCACGCGGGGGAGGGCACGCCCCTGCTGCCCTGGGCCGACAACATGGCGGACGGCCTGACCGTCCTGCTCGGCCCCGCCTCCGACGTCGGCCGCGCCCTCGCCGCGGGACGCCCCGACCGCGCCGCCAAGCTGCTCGCCCCCTGGCGGGAGGTCTACGGCGACGCCCTGCGCCTCGAAGCCGTCTGGCACGGCCGCAAAGGTACGGGACCCGGCTCCTTGCGCCTCGCCGCCCGCACCGTCGGCTTCGCCGCCGAACAGCGGATCCGCCCCGTGCTCAGCAACGCCGTCCGGTACGCCGATCCCGGGCTCGGCCCGGTCGCCGACGTCCTGGACGCCGCCCGCCGCCTGGTGCCCGTCGACGCGACCAAGGAACTGGACTCCGGCGAGGCCTGGCTCAAGGACGAGGGCGCCATGGTCCAGGCCGCCGAGCGGGTCGTCGAGGCCGCCGGCTTTCGCCGTGACACCGCCCACCGCCTGCTGGAACAGACCCGGGCGACGGCCGCCGAGTGCCTGGTCGACCCCGAGGACGACCTCGGCATCGGTACCGTCCACTTCCCCGAACCGCACCTGGTCGGCGCGGGCCGCCGCACCGCGCAGCGGGCGCTGGCCTCCCGGGCGGCGGCGGGGATGGTGCTGCGCGGTTACGCCGGGAAGCGCCCGTACTGGGAGCGGATGCACCGGGAACTGGACATCATCGCCCACCACGGCTTCGCCTCCTACTTCCTGACGGTCACTCAAGTGGTGGACGACGTACGGCACATGGGCATCCGGGTCGCCGCCCGCGGCTCCGGCGCCGGATCCCTCGTCAACCACCTCCTCGGCATCGCGCACGCCGACCCGGTCGCGCACGGGCTGCTGATGGAGCGCTTCCTGTCCAAGGAACGGATCGCCCTGCCGGACATCGACATCGACGTGGAGTCCGCGCGCCGCCTGGAGGTCTACCGCGCGATCATCGGCCGGTTCGGCGCCGAGCGGGTCGCGACGGTCGCGATGCCGGAGACCTACCGGGTGCGGCATGCGATCCGTGACGTGGGCGCCGCCCTGTCCATGGACCCGGCCGACATCGACCGCATCGCCAAGTCCTTCCCGCACATCCGCGCCCGCGACGCCCGCGCGGCCCTGGAGGAGCTGCCCGAACTGCGGCAACTGGCGGGGGAGAAGGAGCGGTACGGACGCCTCTGGGAGCTGGTCGAGTCCCTCGACGCCCTCCCGCGCGGAGTCGCCATGCACCCCTGCGGGGTCCTGCTCTCCGACGCCTCCCTGCTCTCCCGTACGCCGGTCATGCCGACCAGCGGCGAAGGGCTGCCCATGGCGCAGTTCGACAAGGACGACGTCGAGGACCTCGGCCTGCTCAAGCTCGACGTGCTGGGCGTGCGGATGCAGTCGGCGATGGCGCACGCGGTCGCGGAGGTGGAGCGGGCGACGGGGGAGCGGATCGACCTGGACGCGGTGCCGGACGGCGACCCGGCCACGTACCAACTCATCCGCTCCACCGAGACCCTGGGCTGCTTCCAGATCGAGTCGCCGGGCCAGCGGGACCTGGTGGGGCGGCTCCAGCCGGCCACCTTCCACGACCTCGTTGTCGACATCTCGCTCTTCAGGCCCGGTCCGGTCGCCGCCGACATGGTGCGGCCGTTCATCGAGGCGCGGCACGGGCGGGCGCCGGTGCGTTACCCGCACCGGGATCTGGAAGGGCCGCTGAAGGAGACGTACGGAGTCGTCGTCTTCCACGAGCAGATCATCGACATCGTCGCCATCATGACCGGCTGCGGGCGCGGGGTGGCGGACCAGGTGCGGCGCGGGCTGTCCGACCCGGAGTCGCAGGGGCGGATCAGGACCTGGTTCGCGCAGCACGCGGCGGCCGAGGGTTACGACGCAGAAACGATTCAGCGGACCTGGGAGATCGTCGAGGCCTTCGGGTCGTACGGCTTCTGCAAGGCGCACGCGGTCGCCTTTGCCGTACCGACGTACCAGTCGGCGTGGCTGAAGGCGCACCACCCGGCCGCCTTTTACGCCGGGCTGCTCACGCACGACCCCGGGATGTATCCGAAGCGGCTGCTGCTGGCGGACGCGCGGCGGCGCGGGGTGCCGATCCTGCCGTTGGACGTGAACAGGTCGGCGGTCGCCCACCGTATCGAACTGGTGTCTGAATCGAAGGTGTGGGGGCTGCGGTTGGCCCTCTCCGACGTCCACGGCATCAGCGAGGCCGAGGCGGCGCGGGTCGCGGACGGGCAGCCGTACGCCTCGCTGCTCGACTTCTGGGAACGGGCCCGCCCGAGCCGTCCGCTCGCCCAGCGACTCGCGCAGGTGGGTGCGTTGGATGCCTTCGGTGCCAACCGCCGCGATCTGCAACTGCACTTGACCGAGCTGCACCGGGGAGCCCGGGGCAGTGGCAGCGGCGGGGGCCAACTCCCGCTGGCGGGCGGCCGGAAGACCGCCCCGGCCGGGCTGCCCGACCTCTCCTCGGCGGAGAAGCTGAGCGCCGAGCTGGGTGTGCTGTCCATGGACGCCTCGCGCAATCTGATGGACGACCACCGGGCGTTCCTCGACGAGCTGGGCGTGGTGTCGGCGCGGCGGCTGCGGGAGGCGCGGCACGGGGAGACGGTGCTGGTCGCGGGCGCCAAGGCGGCCACCCAGACGCCGCCGATCCGGTCCGGCAAGCGGGTCATCTTCTCCACCCTGGACGACGGCACCGGCCTGGTCGACCTCGCCTTCTTCGACGACTCCCACGACGCCTGCGCGCACACCGTCTTCCACTCCTGGCTGCTGCTGGTGCGCGGGGTGGTGCAGCGCCGCGGCCCGCGCAGCCTCAGCGTGGTGGGCGCCGCCGCCTGGAACCTCGCCGAACTGGTCGAACTGCGCGCCGAGGGCGGGCTCGACGTGGTGGCGGCACGGCTGGCGGAGCCCGTGCCGGAAGGAGGCGGGGATTCGACAGGGGGCAGGCGAATCCAGATGCCCACCGGATACGAACTGCATCCGTGGGCCGATCTGCGCCCTGCGGGCGAAGAGCCCGCGAAAGTACGGAAGTTGTGGCATCAGAGTCCGGGGAGTGCGGGATGACCATCCTCTGCGTACGTTTCCAGCTGCCGCCGATGCACGAGGCGGCCCTGCCGGGGCTGCTCGGGTTGCTCGAGGAGTTCACGCCCGTCGTCGAGGCGCTGCCGCCGGACGGGGCGCTGGCCGATCTGCGCGGCGCCGAACGGTACTTCGGGCGCAGCGCCGTGGAGCTGGCGTCGGTGATCCGGGTCCGGTCGCTCGCCCTGCACGGCGTCGACTGCGTGATCGGCGCCGGGCCCGGCCCGATGCTGGCCCGCCTCGCGCTGCGCGACGCCGAGCCGGGGGTGACCTGCGCGGTGCCCGAGGACGCCGTCGCCGCGTTCCTCGCCGACCAGCCCGTCGCCGCGCTCCCCGGCGTCGGCGCCGCGACCGCCCGCACCCTGGGCGAGTACGGCCTCGACACCCTCGGCCTGGTCGCCGCCGCACCCCTGTCCACCCTCCAGCGGCTGGTCGGCGCGAAGGCCGGCCGCGAGCTGCGCGAGAAGGCGAACGGCATCGACCGCGGCCGGGTCGTGCCGAACGCCGTGTCCCGTTCACTGGCCGCCGAACGCCCCTTCCACCGCGACGAGTTGGACGCCGACCGGCACCGCCGCGCCCTGCTCTCGGCCGCCGAGGAACTGGGCGCCCGGCTGCGCGCCCTCGACAAGGTCTGCGGCACCCTGACCCTCACCGTGCGCTACGCCGACCGCTCCTCGACGAACCGCACCCGCACCCTCAAGGAACCGACCGCACACTCGGCCGCGCTGACGAAGGCGGCCTACGGCCTGTACGAGGCCCTCGGCCTCCAGCGTGCCCGGGTCCGCTCGGTCACCCTGCGCGCCGAGGCCCTCGGCCCCGCCGAACAGGCCTCCTACCAGCTCGCCTTCGACCCCGTGGACGAGAAACTCCGCCGCATCGAGGAGGTCGCGGACCGCGCGCGAGCGAAGTTCGGTCCACGGGCGGTGATGCCGGGGACGCTGGCCGCGTAGCGCCTGGCCGGCGGATCGGCCGGCAGGGAAACGACGGCGGCCCATGAGCGCAGGTGAGCCGGCGGGCGACGGAAACGCGGCAGCTGGGCGTGCCTGACCCCGCGTCTGCGGCCTGATCCGCCGGACGGGCCCGAGGAGTCAGTTGGCCCACGGAGGCGTGATCCGCGTGCCGTCGGCGAGTTCTGCCTCCAGGCCGATGGACGTGGTGACCCAGGAGGTGGCGATCTCGGTCGTCGGGTTCTCGACGGCGAGGGTCGACCCGGCGTTGATGATCACCGTGTCGCCCGCGGTGACGTGGTGGGTGTGGCCGTCGAGGGTCATCAGCAGTTCGCCGCCGAGCAGATGGAAGATCTCCTCCCGGTTGACGGTGTGTGCGGGCGCCTTGGTCCCCGCCGGGATCTCCCCTCGCCAGGCGCAGAGCTCCCTGCTGCCGGTGCGGGGAGTGGCGTACGAGACGAAGCGGGCGCCGTGGATCTCGTGAGTGACGGCTTCGGACGGGCGTATGACGGGCAAGGGACTCTCCGATGTCAGATGGTCAAGGAGCTTGACTAATAACCCTCATGGTCAAGCTCCTTGACCAATTCGTCAAGGGTGTTTCAATGCCTCCGTGGAGAACTCCGAAGCCATGGCCCTGTCCGCCGCCCTGCTCGCCGTCGCCGGTGAACTCACGCAGCGCATCCACGAGGGTGTCGTCGCCCGTGGCTTCGAGGGGATCAGGCCCGCGCACGGCTTCGCGTTCGTCCGGCTCGCTCCGGACGGGGCCACGGTCACCGAGCTCGCGGCTCACCTCGGGGTGACCAAGCAGGCCGCGAGCCAGCTGGTCGAGGAGATCGTGCGCAAGGGGTACGCCGAGCGTCGGCCCCATCCCGGCGACGCCAGGGCCCGGCTGGTCGTGCTGACCGGGCAGGGGTGGGCCTGCACTCGTGCGGCGGAGGAGGCGGCCGCGGAGGTCGTGGGGACGTGGGCGGCGTTGCTCGGTGAGGGTGAAGTGCGCGCGTTGAGCGAACAGTTGGGGCGCATTGCGCCCTATGGCCCTATCAGGCCTGCCTGGTGATGGTTCGTCAGAGCTTTATCGCTGGTTCCAGCCGTCCATGGTTACCACTGGAAGTTTTTACTGACGCGTAACTTCACAAGCGCACTACTCGTCCGTAACTTGACAGTGAACAGCATCCTCGTGATCCGGGTCACAGGGCGTAGAGCCGTCGCAACTCCCTTGAGCCGCAAGGAGATCACCCGATGCTGCCCTGGAAACGAGTGCTCAGACCCCTGACCGCGCTGCTGCTGACCGCCGCGGTCGCCATCCTCCCCGCCGCCACCGCCCAGGCGGCCGACGCCCCCAGCAGGGGCTGGAACGACTACTCCTGCAAGCCGTCCGCCGCCCATCCCCGCCCCGTCGTCCTCGTCCACGGAACCTTCGCCAACTCCGTCGACAACTGGCTGGGCCTCGCGCCCTACCTGAAGAACCGCGGTTACTGCGTCTTCTCGCTCGACTACGGACAGCTCTCCGGCGTCCCGCTCGTCCACGGCCTCGGCCCGGTCGACAAGTCGGCCGAGCAGCTGAAAACCTACGTCGACAAGGTGCTCGCCGCGACCGGCGCCGCGAAGACCGACCTCGTCGGCCACTCGCAGGGCGGCATGATGCCCCGCTACTACCTGAAGTTCCTCGGCGGAGCCGCCAAGGTGAACGCCCTCGTCGGCATCGCGCCCAGCAACCACGGCACCACGCTCGCCGGGTTCACCCACCTCCTGCCGTACTTCCCCGGCATCGAGGACCTGCTCACCGCCAACACCCCCGCCCTCGCCGACCAGGTCGCCGGCTCCGCCTTCCTCACCAAGCTCAACGAGGGCGGCGACACCGTGCCCGGCGTCCGGTACACGGTGCTCGCCACCAAGTACGACGAGGTGGTCACGCCGTACCGGACCCAGTTCCTCAGCGGACCCGGCGTACGCAACGTCCTGCTCCAGGACCTGTGCCCCGTCGACCTGTCCGAGCACGCCCTGATCGGACTGCTCGACCGGATCGCCTTCCACGAGGTGGCCAACGCCCTCGACCCGGCGCATGCCATCCCGACCACCTGCGCGTCGGCGGTCGGCTGAGTGCCGCCGGGGCCTGTCCGGCCTGAGCCGCCGGTCAGGCCCCGGAACCCTCGGATCAGCGACCGTGCCGGCCGCCGCTCACCGCCCGCCGGCGGACCGAAGCGAACAGGACCGCCGAACCGAGCGCCAGCGTCGCCGCTCCGCCCATGGCGAGGTACGGCGTGCTGCTGTCGCCGCCGGTCTCGGCGAGGTTCTCGGTACTGCCGGCCGCCTTCGGCTCGTCGGGCACGGAGCTCTCGGTCTGCGCGACCGGCTCTGCTTTCGCCTCCGGCTTCGCTTCCGGCTCCGCCGACGTACCGGCGTCCTGGTCACCGTGGCCGTCGTGCTCGACCGTCGACTGGTCGCCGCCGTCCTCGATCTGCTCCTCGGAGGGGGCGGAGGCGGTCGGGACGGGGGACGGGCCGCTCGTCGTACCCCCGTCACCGCTGCTGCCGCCGCCGAACGTCACGTCCGAGCAGGAGTAGAACGCCTCCGGGCTGTCCGAGCGCTGCCAGACCGCGTACAGCAGCTGCTTGCCGGAGCGCTCGGGAAGGGTGCCGGAGAAGGTGTAGAAACCGCCGGACGCGGCCGGGTCGGTGACCGTCGCCACCGGGTCGGACAGATCCAGGTCGTCCCAGGCGAGCGGCTGCGAAGGGTCGTAACCGGGCTTGGTGATGTACACCTTGAAGGTGCCCTTGTGCGGGGCGGTCACGCGGTACTTGAAGGTGTACGACCCGCTGCTCACGCTCGTCGCCGGCCAGTCGGCGCGGGCCAGGTCGAGCCCCTTGAACGCGTCGTTGTTCGCGCTGCACAGCTTGCCGTCCGGGATCAGCGCCTGGTGCTGTCCGTCCGCGTTGCCGATGCGGATGCCGTTCCAGTCGTAGAGCGCCTGCGTGCCGCCGGCCGCGACCGCCGCCCTGCACGCGTCCGACGCCGGGCTCTCGGGACCCTCCGCGTAACACTGAGAGACCCGGCTGACCGGGTCGCCCATCGAACCGTGCGCGGACGCGGGGGCGGCCGAGAGCGCGGTCAGGGCGAGCGGGGTCAGACCGAGAGCGGCGACTGCGGCGGCCTTGCGGCGTGCGGGCATGGGGGATCTCCTCGAAACCGGAACTGATGCGTGCCGGATCAAAGAAACCGTGAAAACGCCTGCTGAGGGCGGTCGGCGGCGATCTTTATGGCCGCCTTAAGGGAGTGCTGAGACTCAGATCAGGTAGGTAGCGTGCGCGTCATGACGAACCAGGAGATCCGGCCCGCCACGCCGGCCGACGTACCCGCCGTGAAAGCCGTCACCGACGCCGCCTATCACCCCTACATCGAGCGCATCGGGGTGGTGCCGCAGCCCATGGAGGCGGACCACGCGGCGAACGTGGCCGAGGGGAAGGTGTTCGTGACGGGGGAGCCCGTGAGCGGGCTCGTGGTGGTCGAGGCGTACGAGGACCACCTGTACCTGGACAGCATCGCCGTCCACCCCGACGCGCACGGAAAGGGCGTGGGCAGACGGCTGCTGCGTTTCGTGGAGGCACACGCGCGTGCGCTGCGTCTCCCCGAGGTCAGGCTCTACACGAACGCGATGATGTGGGAGAACCAGAAGATCTACCCGAAGTACGGGTACGAGGTCGTGGAGCGGCGCGTCGACGGGCCGTACGACCGTATTCACTATCGCAAGCGGCTGGGCTGAGCGAACTCGGGCTGAGCGAACTCGGGCTGAGCGAACTCGGGCTGAGTCAACTCGGGCTGAGGGAGCTTGGGCTCCTCACCCGTCCGGCCACCACGTGCGTGCGATGTCCTTTCGGACCTCCGGGCGTCCCGAGGGGCGCTCGTCGGCCTCCTCGCGGACCTGGCGGGAGTCCGTCTTCTTCAGGGGCTTCTGCACGGTCACACGGCGCATGGCTGCCTCCTTCACGGCCTACGAGTTCCGCGTTCTCACGGAGGTAGACCCGTTCAGGGAGAGTTCCTCATCGGTTGGCGTTCTGTCAGTGGCCGCTGTCACGATTCGACTGTCAGTGGCGGGTGTCACTCTTGGGCACATGACGAACGAGAGTGACGGCACGACCTCGGCGGATGTCGACTGGGACGCACAGGCCGCCGTCTTCGACGACGAGCCGGACCACGGCCTGCGCGACCCGAAGGTGCGCCAGGCCTGGGCCGGACGGCTGCGCGACTGGCTGCCCGAGCGTCCTTCCGACTTCCTCGACCTCGGCTGCGGCACCGGCAGCCTGTCGCTCCTCGCCGCCGAACAGGGACACCGCGTCACCGGCGTGGACAGTTCCCCGGCCATGGTCGACCTCGCGCGCGCGAAGCTGGCCGGGCGTGACGCCGTGTTCCTGGTCGGTGACGCGGTGGCACCACCGGTGGGGGAGCAGCGCTTCGACGTCGTGCTCGTACGGCATGTGCTGTGGGCGCTGCCCGATCCCGGCCGAGCCCTGCGGCACTGGCGGGAGCTGCTGCGTCCGGGCGGGCGGTTGGTGCTGATCGAGGGCGTGTGGGGCACGGTGAGTCCGGTGGGGCTGCCCGCCGACCGGCTCACCGCACTCCTCGCGCCGCTCGCCGGACAGGTGCGCGTGGACCGGTTGTCGGGCGAGGCGCTGCTGTGGGGGAGAGACGTGGCGGACGAGCGGTATGCGGTGGTGGCGACGGTATGAGGTGCCGGGCCGCTCACACCAGCAGCGGCCCCAGCCGCTCACACCAGCAGCGACTCCAGGCCGCCCTCGACGGTGGCGAACGCCTCCAGCTCGTCGAGGGCGGCGACGGCGGCCGCCGCGGCCTCCGGGTCCCTCTCCGAGAGTCCGCTCTCCTCGAACTCGTCCTCGTCCAGCCGCCGTACGTCATCGCCGCCGGCGGAGCGCCACAGGTCCAGGTCGAGATCCTCGACGATCAGCTCGGTTCCGACGAGCGTCGCGGGGCGGGTGATGTCGCAGTACCAACCCTTCAGGGCGCCGGACGCGTCGCGGACCTCCTTCACCGAGTACCAGCGGTCGCGCCAGTAGTACTCGGTGAACACGTCGCCGGGCTCGAAGCGGACGAAGCCGAAGTCGCGGACGCCCTCACCGGCCCAGGGGGCGCGGACGGAGAGCCGTGTGCCGTCGTCGCCGAGGAGTTCGGCCTCGTAACGGATCTTCGTACGGCCCGCCTTGACGAGGACGACGTCCAGGAGGACCGAGGGGTCAGCCGAGTTCGCGGACATACCGCACCTCTGTAGCGCAGATCTCGTACCCGAACCACTTGTTGATCGCGATCATCGGGCCGTTGCCGGTGTCGTTGCCCGTGAACGCCTCCGTGAATCCGGCGGCACGGGCGCGGTGCAGCGAGTCGTTCTTGGCGAGCTTGGCCAGGCCCCGGCCGCGGAAGGCGCGGGCGGTGCCGGTCATGACGGTGCCGTAGCGGGTGCCGCCGTCCGTGCGGGCCATGCTGAAGGCGGCGGGGCGGCCGTCGGCCACGGCGACCGAGGTCAGCTCGGGGCTGAAGAGAGGGTGGTACCAGGTCTCCGCCAGCCAGGCCTCGTAGTCGGTGAACTCGTAGGCGATGTCGCTCGGTTCGTCCGACATCGTCTCCGAGTCCAGCTCGAACAGCGGGCGCGGGTCGGCCGCGAAGTCGGCTCCGGTGCGCAGTTCGACGCCCGGCGGAAGCGGCCGGAGCGGCGGCAGGTCGCCCGTCAGGTCCAGGCGGAGGAAGTGCGCGGAGCGGCTGCCGCGGTAGCCGTGCCGCTCGGCGAAGGCGAGGTTGCCCGGTTCGTCCAGCACCCAGGCGAAGAGCTTCGTCGCGCCCCGGTCGGCCAGGTGCCGCTCGGCGGCGTGGACCAGCAGCGAGCCGGCGCCGCGGCGTGTCCGCCCGGGGTGCACGTACACGTTGACGTAGCCCAGGCCGGGCTCCGGACTGTCGTGGACGAGCCCCACCTGGGCCGTGCCGATCACCTCGCCGTCCTCCTCCGCGACCAGGGGCCGGTAGTGGGCCTCGGGGCGGGCGTGTGCGAGGTCGTAGGCGAGAGAGTCCGGGGTGACGAGGAAGAAGGGAAGCGCGAGATGGCGGACGCGGGCGAAACCCTCGACGTCGGCTCGGATCTCGGGGACGAGGTCGCGGACGGTCACAGTCATGTACGCGCACGCTACGAGGGAGATGCACCGCGGTGCCTCTCATTTTCTGGCGGGTGCGGGACAATCACCCCGTGACCTTGAAGATCCACATCGATGAGAGCGCCCCGCCGTACGAGCAGGTGCGGGCGCAGATCTCCGAGCAGGCGCGGTCGGGGGTGCTGCCGGTCGGGTACCGGCTGCCCACGGTGCGCGGGCTGGCCGAGTCCCTCGGGCTCGCCGCGAACACGGTCGCCAAGGCGTACCGGGCACTGGAGTCGGACGGGGTGATCGAGACGCGGGGCCGGAACGGAACGTACGTCGCCGCCGCGGGCTCGGCGGCGGAACGCGAGCTGGCGTCGGCCGCCCAGTCCTACGTGGAGCGGGCCAGGCGGCTGGGACTCACGGAGGCGGATGCGCTGGCGGCGGTACGGGATGCCCTGCGGGCTGCTTACGGGGAGGGGTGAGCGGGGCTCGGCGGGAGGGCGGGAACGTCAAGCCCGTTCCAGTCTCTCCGGCACCCGAGTGACGTCCAGACCCTCCGCCCGCGCCGCCCTCGCGAAGGTCATCGCGTCCTCCACCGCAGCCCCCGTCGGGTCGTTGTTGAAGTAGGCGTACACGTCCTGCCGCGCGGACCACGCCTGGGCGATCCGCTCGGCCCAGGTCTTCAGGGACTGCCGGCCGTAGTGCGGCCAGGCGCGGGCGCGTCCGACGTGGAAGCGGACGTAGCCCCAGTCGGTGGTGCGCCACAGCGGGGTCGCCGGGCGGGACCGCACGTCGGCCCAGCACAGAGCCGCCCCTCGGGCTTCCAGCACCTCGCGCACCTCGTCCGTCCACCACGAGTCGTGGCGCGGCTCGACCGCGACCCTCGTGCCGGCCGGGAAGCAGGACAGGCAGGCGTCCAGCAGCCCCGCGTCCGCCCGCAGGGTCGGCGGCAGCTGGAGCAGGACCGGGCCCAGACGGTCGCCCAGGCCCGCCGCGTGGCTCATCAGACGGTCCACCGGCTCCTCGGGGTCCCGCAGCCGCTTGATGTGGGTGAGGAAGCGGCTGGCCTTGACGGCGACGACGAAGTCCGGCGGGGTGCGCTCCCGCCAGGCCTCGAAGGTCTCCCGGGACGGCAGCCGGTAGAAGGCGTTGTTGCTCTCCACCGTCGAGAAGCGCGTGGCGTACTCCTCCAGCCACAGCCGGGTGGGGCACCCGGCGGGGTAGAGAACACCCCGCCAGTCCTTGTACTGCCACCCCGACGTGCCGACGAACAGGGTCATACCTCCATCAAAGCACTACAGGTACAGCCCCGCGTCCGCCCCTGTCCGCGTCCCCGGCACCGACGTCGGCGAGGTGCCCCGGCGCAGCGCGTACAGTTCCGCCAGCGTCGCGCCCTCGCGCCCCACGCCCTCCTCGGTGCCCAGCCAGTTCACCGCCTCCCGGTGGGTCAGCCGCCCCACCTCGATGCGGGCCAGACAGCGGCCGGGGCGGACCACGGCCGGGTGGAGGCGCTCCAGGTCCTCGTTGGTCGTGACGCCGACCAGGACGTTGCGGCCCTGGCCGAGCAGACCGTCGGTCAGGTTGAGCAGCCGGGACAGGGCCTGGCCCGCCGTGTGCTTCGCCTCCCCGCGGATCAGCTCGTCGCAGTCCTCGAGGAGGAGCAGCCGCCAGCGGCCCTTCCCGGTGCCGTCCTCCTCGCCGATCGCGATGTCCATCAGATAGCCGACGTCGGAGAAGAGGCGCTCCGGGTCCAGGACGCAGTCCACCTGGCACCAGTCCCGCCAGGACCGGGCCAGCGTCCGCAGCGCCGACGTCTTGCCGGTGCCGGGCGGGCCGTGCAGGAGCAGCAGACGGCCCGCGATGTCCTGAGGGGTCGTCTTCATCAGGCCGTCCATCGCGTCCGCGACCGGCGCGGTGTAGTTGTCCCGCACCTCGTCCCAGGTGCCCGCGGAGATCTGCCGGGTGGTGCGGTGCGGGCCGCGCCTCGGGGAGACGTACCAGAAGCCCATGGTGACGTTCTCCGGCTGTGGCTCGGGCTCGTCCGCCGCGCCGTCGGTGGCCTGGTCGAGGACCTTCTCGGCCAGTTCGGGGCTGGTCGCCGTCACGGTGACGTCGGCGCCGCGGTTCCAGCGGGAGATCAGCAGCGTCCAGCCGTCGCCCTCGGCGAGGGTCGCGCTGCGGTCGTCGTCGCGGGCCACGCGCAGCACCCGCGAGCCCGTCGGCAGCAGCGTGGCCCCGGAGCGGACGCGGTCGATGTTGGCCGCGTGCGAGTACGGCTGCTCGCCCGTCGCGAAGCGGCCGAGGAACAGCGCGTCGACGACGTCGGACGGTGAGTCGCTGTCGTCGACGTTGAGCCGGATCGGCAGAGCGTCGTGTGGGTTCGCAGACATGCCGCCATGATCCGGCACCGAGCCGTCCCACGCACCGGATTTCCGCTGGGCACCCACGACATCTGCCCCGAAGACCATCAACCCGGCTACCGTTGCCCTCGATGGGACGTCATGGGTGGAATTCGGGGGTGGGGCGGTGGCGGCTCACCGCGCTGCTCGGTGTGGGCGTGGCCGCTCTGGCTCTGGTGGTGACCCTCCTCAACACGCTTCCCGGGGGCGGCTCGGGCACCGAGGGCACCTCGCGCGACGGCGACAAGGTGCACGGCACGCCCACCGCCACGTCGGCCGCGACCGAGCCGGACGTCGGCTGGGGCTTCACCCACACCAAGTTCAGCGCCGACGAGGGCAGTGCCGCCGCCGTCGAGCGCGTCGAGGGGCGGCTGTCCGAGGCCGGGGGCCTGCCGCAGATCCAGCACCTCATGGGCTGGGGCGCCGACAACCCCGAGCCGGTGAAGGGGCGTTACGACTTCGAGGCGATGGACCTCCGCGTCGACTTCATGCGCGCGTCCGGCGGCACGCCCGTGATCACCCTGTGCTGCGCCCCCGACTGGATGAAGGGCGGCAAGGCCGGCGTCAACAACACGAACTGGAGCCAGGCCGCCCTGGAGACCGCCCCGGAGCCCGAGCACTACCAGGACTTCGCCGACCTGGCCGCGACCGTCGCCAAGCGCTATCCGGACGTCCGCCACTTCATCGTCTGGAACGAGTTCAAGGGCTTCTGGAACGACGCGAAGGCCCGCTGGGACTACGAGGGGTACACCGAGCTCTACAACCTCGTCCACAAAGCCCTGAAGAAGGTCGACGAGGACATCATGGTCGGCGGGCCCTACCTGGTCATGGACAGTCTCGACCCGCGGTCGGAAGACGCCTCGGCGACCTTCAGGGGCCCTTGGGGCGCCATGGACCAGCGGGTCCTCGACGCCTTCGACTACTGGAACAAGCACAAGGCGGGCGCCGAGTTCGTGGTCGTGGACGGGTCCAGCTACACCCAGGACGACGAGCTGCTGCCCGACGAGTTCGCGGCCACCGACAAGTTCACCGCGGTGGGCGACTGGGTGCGGGCGCGCAGCGGCGAACTGCCGCTGTGGTGGGCCGAGTACTACGTCGAGCCGGCCAACGGCAAGGACGAGCGCGAGGGCTGGTCCGAGACCCGCCGGGTCGCCGTCCAGGCCGCCGGGATGATCGCCATGGTCAAGGGCGGTGCCTCCTCCGGCTTCTACTGGAACCCGGAGAAGGAGAAGGGCACCGACTGCCCCGGCTGCCTGTGGACGCCGACCCATGCCGGCAGCGGGGGCGAGAAGCTGCCCATGTACGACCTGGTCGCGCGCTTCGGCCGGGAGTTCCCGCCGGACACCGCCTACCGGACGGTGCCGGTCGACTCGCCCGACGTCCGGGTCCTGGCGACCGACAAGGTGATCCTGGTCGTCAACACCCTCGACCGGCCGACCAGCGCGAAGATCGACGGCCGGCAGGTCCAGCTCCAGGCGTACGAGGTCAAGTGGCTGACGCGCTGAGCCACTTGACCGCCGCCTACGCCACCCCCGTCACCCGCGTCACTTCATCGTCAGGAACCGCTGCACCAACGCGGCCAGCAGCACCGCCAGCAACGGCAGCGAGAACCAGAAGGTGCTCTGCATCCACCGCAGTTGCCGCACACTCGGCCGCACCGCGACCCGGACGACCTCCCGGGCGGAGAGCAGCACGATCAGCGCAAGCGCGGCGAGCGCCCCGACGACCGACCACGGCGTCCAGGTCACCAGCGGCCCGATCGGACCGGGGTCCGCGGCCGGGACCTTGCCCTCGGGCTGCTTGGCCAGCGCGTACATCGTCACGTCCTCGTTGACGAAGACCTTCTTCAGTTCCTTCCGGGCGTCCAGGTTCTTGATCAGCCGCGGCTCCCAGCTGGCCGAGTAGCCCACGTCCAGCTGGAGGTAGACGACCTGACTGCGGTTGATCATCAGATACGAGTTCGGGCCCGCGTCCTTGAGCGCCTTGACCAGGCCGGACACCAGCACCGGGTCGGTCGGCGCCAGCGTGGGCACGTACTCGACCTTCTCCATGTCCTTCGAACCCCACGGCAGCGACGGCGTCACCACGTTCACCGTGTCGTTGCTCAGCCACAGCAGACGCGCCGTCGGGTCGTCGTGCGCGTACACGTACTCCATGGCGGCGATCTCGCCGCTGCGGGTCCGCTCGAACGGCTCGTTGCCCCAGCGTGCCACCAGGAAGCCGCCGATGAGCACCAGGCCCGCCATCAGCGCGGCCAGCGGAGCGAGGCTCACCCGGTCCTTGTCGCGCTCCTCGACGGTGACGCCGGTGCGCGGGAAGAGGGCGAGGCCCGCGAGCAGGGCCGCGCCGGGCAGGGCGAACATGAAGACCCGCAGGGCCATCTCGCCGCCGTACGACTGCATGCCGAAGCCCAGGAACGGCACGAAGGTGAGGACCAGCAGCGACCGCTCGCGGTACTTGTGCTCGCGCCGCCGCCACCAGCCGTAACAGGCGAAGGCCATCAGCCCACCGGCGAGCAGCACCCGCACGTACAGCACGAGCTTGTGGGTCGAGCTGCCGCCCTCGATCCGGCCGGACACCGAGGACGACACATTGCCGCCGACGCCGCCGACCCCGCCGAACATCTCGTTGAAGTGTCCTGACCAGTACGGCTCGGCCATGAAGCCGATCCACACGGTCACCAGGACGCCGAACAGGACGGGCAGCCCGCGCAGTTCGCTGCGCCCGACCAGGACGAGCACCGTCAGCACGCCCAGCATCACGAACGGGGTGAGCTGGTGGGCCGGGACGCTCGCCGCGAACAAGCCGATCACGACCATGAGAAGCACGGCCCGCTGCCGCCGGTTCGTCGGCTCGACCTCGATCTCGCCGGGGCGCCGCTTCGTCCAGATCACGCCCGGTGCCCGGAACCAGACGAGCAGCACCGCCACGAAGACCAGGTAGAGGAGATAGGTGAAGCCCTGCGGGGAGAAGTAGTCCTGGCCGACCCAGCCGCTGAGCACGAAGATCCAGATGCCGGTCCACTTGGCCCGCCAGCTCGCCCGCATCGAGCGGACAAGGAGGAACATCGGCGCGAGATACAGCAGTTGGATCGCGAGCGGCCACCAGCGGATGACCTCGGTGAAGTCGCTGACCCCGCAGGCCTTCAGCACGAACGCGGCGGCCGCGAAGAAGCCCGGCCAGCTCCAGCGGGCGTCCAGGTCCGGCACCGCGGTCCCGGTCCGGTCGATGTAGTCGAGGAAGCCGAGGTGCTGCCAGGCGGTCGCGAAGCGCGGCTCGGTCTCGATCACGGCGGGCAGCGCGTGCAGCGAGACCAGCGTCGCCAGCAGCGTGACCAGCAGCAGTGCCCGGTGCTCGCGGCCCAGCCACAGCAGCGACGCGAAGACCACCACCAGCAGCCCGGCGCCGATGAGCGTGGCCGTCGGCAGCACGGAGATCAGCCCGAGCCCGCCCATCTCGTCCAGGTCGGCCTCGCCGAGCCGCAGCGCGGGCACCCAGTACAACAGGAGCGCGGCGGTCAGCAGACAGCCGAGGACCACACCGAGACGGGTGGGCAGCAGACGGGCATGCCAGGCCGGAGGCGGTACCTCTGCCGGCTCCCGTACCTCTTCGGTCTCCGGTGCCTCTTCCTGTACGACCTTCTCCTGTTCCTCGCGGTTCTCCGGCTCCTCGAACGGCGCGTCCACCTCCGCCTCGACCGGCCCCAAGGACGCCTCGGAGCCCGGTTCGCGCGCCTCGACCGGCAGCCCCAGCTCCCGCTTGCGCGCCCAGGTGGGCCGACGGTCCTCGTGCACCGCGGGCGTGCCCGTGGGCGGGGTGCCGGGGCCCGGGCGTACGTCGGGCCGGCGCTCCAGGTGGTCGAAGTCGACGTGGATGCCCAGGGCGAGCGTGTCCTGGTCGAGTGCCCAGGCGGGCCCGCGCTTGTGTGCCGCCGGGGCGGGGACCTCGCGCGCGCCCAGGTCGGCGAGGTCCCGGTCGGGTGCCGCGCCGTCGGAGGCGGCACCCGACGCACCCCGGACGATCTTGTACAGCTTGGGTGCGGCGATCGCGACGATCAACGTGAGGGCCGAGATCTCCGCCACGCCCGCGCCGATGAGCCCCATGCGGGGAAGCAGCAGCAGCGTCAGACCGAGCACCAGGACGCACAGCAGGCCCTGCAGCCAGGCGAGGGGGGAGGTGCGGCTCTGCGCGCGCAGCACCGCGAAGTACGTCTCGATGACGACCCGCAGGAGCCCGCCGACCGCGAACCACCGCAGCAGCCCGGTGGCCGCGTCCGCGTAGCCCGCGCCGAAGACGCCGAGGATCCACGGCGCTCCGAAGAACAGCACCGCGGCCACCGGCAGCATGATCCGGGCCATCCGCTTGAGCGCGGCCCGGGTGTTGGCGGCCAGCCGCCCCGGGTCGTGCGAGCCCTCGACGGTCAGGGAGGCGCCCATGTTGATGGCGAGCAGGTTGACCGTGCCGCCGATGGTGGCGGTGATGTAGAAGTACGCGTTGTCCTCGGAGCTGACCTGCGAGGCGATGATCACCGGGATCAGGTAGACCACGGCGAGCGAGAACAGCGAGCCGGTGTAGTCGCCGGCCAGGAACCGCCCGATCTCCTTCCAGGTCGGCGGATGCGCGTGCTCCTCGGTCGCCTTCACCTGCCGGGGCACCAGACGCCGGAACACCAGCCAGCCCAGCGGCAGCACCGAGAAGGCGATCGCCGCGACCCATGACACGAACACGCCGGTCGTGGGGATGGCCACCGCGAACGCGACCAGCAGCCCCAGCTTCACCACGGAGAACACGGTGTTGCCGACCGGCACCCACAGCGCGCTGCGCAGCCCGGTCAGCACCCCGTCCTGCAGCGTGAGCAGGTTCCACGCCACGACGGCCACCACGAAACCGAGCCCGTTGACCGGCGGGTTCAGGAAGCGGTACGACGGCCCCCACATGTCCAGGGTCAGCAGGAAGAGGCCCGCCGCCAGCGCCACGACCACCGAACTGCCCGTGTACGTACGGAAGATCAGCCGCCCGGTGGCGCGGCCCGCGACCGGTATGAAGCGGGCCAGCGCCCCCGTCAGGGTCACCGCGGTCAGACCGGCGAGCAGCTTCATCGCGGCGATCGCGGCGGAGCCCTGGCCGACGGCCGCCTCCGAGTAGTAGCGGGCCGCGGCCAGCCAGAACCCGAGGCCGAGCACCGCGGAGATGCCGGTGTTGAGCATCAGGGCGTAGGCGTTGCGGAACAGCTGGCTGCCCCCCGGCGACCGGCCGAGGCCGGGAAGCCGGAGCCGGCGCCCCGGCCGTTCCGGCGCCCCGGTCGCGGGCGAGGTGTCCTCGTTCGTGGTCGTGGTCGTGTCAGACACGGGAACGGATGGCCTTCCGGCGGACCTGGCGTGCTCTGCGGACCAGGGCGTACCCCTTGGTGAGGGCACGGTCCCGGGCGAAGTTCCGGGCGATCGCACGGCCCTGGACGAGCCGCTCGAACTCCTCGATGCCCGTGCTGCGGCGCACGGTGACGCGTCGCAGGGCGTACGGCCCCTGGCGGCGGCGCGCGAGGCCGTTGCCGACGGCGAGCGCCTGGCCGTAGCCCGTCTCGCGCACCGCCTGCCGCACCCGTTGGCTGGAGTAGCCGTAGGGGTAGGCGAAGGAGGCGGGGACGGTACCGAGTTCGTCGGTGACGATCTCCTTGCAGTGGATCAGCTCGTGCCGAAGCCTGTCCTCGTCGAGCTGGTCCAGCTGCGGGTGGGTGTGGCTGTGCCCGCCGATCTCGACGTCCGCCGCGGCCAGTTCGCGGACCTGGTCCCAGTCGAGCATGGTGTCGAGGCCGGCGCCGGTGTCGTACGGGCCGCGGATCCAGCCGGTGGAGACGAACAGGGTGGCCGCGAAGCCGTGCTTGGTGAGCACGGGCAGGGCGTGCCGGTGCACGCCCTCGTAGCCGTCGTCGAAGGTGATCAGGACGGGCCGTGCGGGCAGCGGGCGGCCGGTGCGCCAGCGGGCGGCGAGACCGGCGGTGGTGACCGGGGTCAGGCCCAGGTCACCGATCAGCGCCAGCTGGGCCGCGAAGTCGTCGGGTGTGACCGACAGTTCGCGGGTCGCCTCGCTCGGGTCGGTGTCGATCGCGTGGTACATGAGGATCGGCACGGATGCCTCAGTCATGTCTTCCCCCCTCGCTGTCCGACAGCGGAGCCACCGAGAAGGTTGCCCCGCCCCGGCGGGCCCGGACACTGCCCACCACGTACCCGCCCGCCGCCGTGAACACCCCGGCGACGATCGCGCCCGCCCGGCCCGCGCCGCCCGGCCGGGCCAGCAGGGCGTCCCGCAGCCCGCGCGCCACCCCGGCCGGCAGGACCCGGGTGGCGTACCGGCGCTCCGACTCCAGCCCTTTGTCGGCGCCGACACTACGCGCCACCAGGGCCTTGGACAGGCCCTCGGCGTACGCGCGCGTACGGAAGTACCCGAAGTGCTCGCGCGCCTCGGGCACCCGGTGGTGGATCACCGCCCGGTCGTCGATCAGGAGGACCGCGTCCGGCCGGGCCCGGGTGAGACGGATGCACAGCTCCGTCTCCTCGCAGCCCAGCGGGCGTTTGTCGCCGTCGCGTCCGATGCCGGTGGCGAAGCCGCCCGCCGCGTCGAAGGCGCTGCGCCTGAAGGACGCGTTGCCGCCGAGCACGTTGCGCACCCGCACCAGGCCGGGCGGCAGCCCCTTGTACGTGCAGCCCACCACCCAGTCGAACTCCTCGGGAAACCAGGCCGGCCGGCGGCCCGAGGCCCAGATGGGCTCCGTACGGCCGCCGACGGCCATCACCCGCGGATCGGCGTACGCCTCGGCGAAATGCCGCAGCCAGTCCCGCTCGGCGACGGCGTCGTCGTCCAGGAAGGCGACGACCTCGCCGCGCGAGGCGGCGATGCCGGTGTTGCGGCCGGCGGACAGGCCGCGGGGGCCCGCGTTGGCGAGCACCCGCACGACTGTGCCGTTCTCGGACTTCTTGCACTCCTTGTACTCTTTGTACTCCTTCGTGAGCCGGTCCAGGAGAGCCGCGTTGTGGTCGACGACCAGCAGGGTCTCCAGGGCCGGCCGGGACTGCGCCCGCACCGAGGAGACCGCCGCGAGGATGTCCTCCCAGCGGTCCTCGGTGTAGACGCAGATCACGACGGAGATGTCGGGACCGCTCAAGACACCTCTCCCCGGACCGAGTCGAGCATGGGGGAGTGGTGCGTCCGGCTGCGCAGGGCACGCCGGTTGGAGCGCTCCCGCAGGATCACCTTGAGCACCCTGATCCCGTCCCGCACGGCCCGCAGATTGCTGGTGCCGTGGATACGGAGGTACTCGTGGCTCGGTATCTCCTGGACCTTGAGCCCTGCCTTGACCACCCGGATGTTCATCAGGGTCTCGACCTCGAACCCGGTGCAGTCGAGGTCGATCTTGTCCAGGCAGTGCCGCCAGAACGCGTTGTAGCCGTAGCAGAGATCCGTGTAGCGGGCGCCGAACTTGCGGTTCACGGCGGTGCACAGCGCCCAGTTGCCGAGCTTGCGGATGAAGGTCATGTCGTCGGTGCCGCCGCCGTTGGCGAAGCGGGACCCCTTGGCGAAGTCCGCGCCCGAGACGAGGGCGGAGACGTACGACACGATCTCGTTGCCGTCGGCCGAGCCGTCCGCGTCGACCATCACGATGATGTCGCCGGTGCAGGCGTTGAACCCGGTGATCAGGGCGTCGCCCTTGCCCTTGCCGCGCTGCTCGACGACCTTGACGTCCGGCCACAGCTCCCGGGCGACGTCGACGGTGTTGTCGGTGGAATTGCCGTCCACCAGGACCACTTCATGGATCCAGTTCGGAAGGGTCTTGAAGACGTAGGGGAGATTCTCCGCCTCATTCATGGCGGGAATCACCACGCTCACCGGCGGTGTGATGGCCAGGTGAGAGGAGATCGGCCGGTATTGGCCGGCCAGTAAGGCGTCCTGGCCTGTGGTGGCCGGGCGCAGATCGAAGCTCATGAGTCTGGTCCCTCTCGTCCGGTGGACCGCCCGCCCCTGGGCGGTCCGGTTTCTGTGTCCGGTTCGAAAGGGGGGTTTCTCACGCACGGCAGCACGGAATTGAGCTCCGCCCCTGCCGGGTGAGCTGGCAAAGCTGGCCGGCCGCCGAAAACGGCTGTCGACCGCGCGGCACGACTCGGTCACCAGTACGGTCACCGAGCACGGCACCCCCCTACCGCGCCCCGCGCCGGGCCATCGCGGTCCTTGAGCCCTCCCCTAGAGCCGCGTAGTGATGGACCGATGCGGGTGAGATGTACGACGGTATTGACGATTGAACCCGTATGGCAAGACCTGGAACGAGCCCTCACGTTTTTGTTGGTTTGACCGTTACCGACGGGACGAGCGGATCTTTCCCGCCCGCTTGAGCAGTTTGTCGGCCGGCTCGAACAACTCCGGACGGGACACCACCGCGTTGCGCAGTGCCCGGGCCGGAGCGCGGCGGACACGATGTCCCACCGCGACCGGGTGACGCCGGGTCACCCACCCCTCGGACACCTGCAGCTCACGTGTCTTCAGGGAGTCCTTGTATTCCTTCTGGCCCCGTCCCAGGTCCAGATAGGCGATGCCGTCGGCGGCGGCCGCCTCGGCCATCCGCAGATGCAGCACCAGGCCGGGAGAGTACTTCGAGTACGCCGGGTCGTACGCCGGGAACCAGCACGCGAGCACCCGCTCGGTGCGCAGCCCGAAGTGCGCGGCGATCGGCTTGCCGTCCGCGTACAGCACGGACAGGATCCCCGCGAACGACTCGGATCGCGTGTGGAACAGGTGCTCCACGAGCCGGGTGATCCAGTCGTGCGCGAAGCGGTCGCTGCGCCCGGTCCTGCGGTACTGCGCGGACTTCCAGTTCATTAGGGTGCGCAGGGCGGCCGGGTCGCGCTCGTCGTGCACGTACGTCACCTCGCCCGCGTCCCGGCCGAGCTTGCGCTCCTTGGCGAGCGTGGTGCGGGTGAACTTCGGTGACTGGGCGCGAAGTTGGCCGAGATAGGCCTCGTAGCCCCGGTCCACGTCCATGACCGGCGACGGGAAGGTGCCGGTGGCCGCGGCCTCGAACGCGGGCTGGCCCTCCACCAGGTGGTCGAACTCCCACAGGGCGAGCCCGCACGCCCGCAGCAGCTCCCGGGCGTCCCAGGCGAACCCGGGCCGGTGCACCACGCCCTGGGCGTCGGAGATGCCGAGACCGATCGCCCGGCCGACGCCGGTGGCGGTCCGCTGGTACGGGAAGAACGCGGCGGGCTCGCCGGCCTCCCGCGCGACCGCGATCCGTACCCCGCGCCGGTAGCGGCCCACCGCGAGCGCGAACTCGGGGGACAGGAACGGGTTCGCCAGCTCCGGTGAGCCGAGCAGGTGGGCCTTGGACTGCATCGCCGTCCACGCCGTCCGGTCGGCCGCGCTCAGCTCGCCCGGGCGGTACACGCTGATGTCCACGTCAGATGCCCTGCCTTGTAGTCGTACGGCCACGTGGCCGTCGTAGCAGAACCAGCAGGAGAAGCACACCGCTGATCGCGGTCACGGCCACGATCCCGCCGCGCACCGACCAGCTGTGCAGGGCCAGCATGCCCTGGGCCACCAGCATGTTGACGACGACCGAGCCCGCGAGCGCGGCGATGGTCCGGCCGAAGGGTTCGAGGCCGCGCAGTGCGGCGGCGATGGCCGCGGCGGGTGCCGCGAGCAGGTAGAACAGCGTGAGCGGGCCGCGCAGGGGGGAGTCCGAGCCGGCGAGTGCGAGGACCGCGCCGAACCCCCCGACGGCCGTCGCGGCGCCCGCGAGCAGCGGCGCCAGGTCCCTCCCCGGTCCTGGTCGCGCCCCCTCGGCGCCGTTCCCCGTTGAAGATGTTGTGCCACGTATGGTCTGCATTGGCGACTTTGCCCCCCGAAGCGCCGGATGCCGGGCTTCAATGTCGCGCAGTCGCACGGGGGCCGTCAAGACTGCGAAGCCGGACAACGGCAGTTCCCCGTGCCCGGTACCGGGCACGGGGAACTGGTTCCTGGTTGCTTACGGCACGATCTTCAGCAGGCGGTTCGGGGAACCGGTGCCCGCGCTGGTGACCTTGCCGGTGGTCGAGCCGTTGATGAGGGCCGTGGCGACCTGGGCCGGGGTGGCCGAGGTGTGGCCCGCCAGGTAGACCGCGGCCGCGCCCGCGACGTGCGGGGTCGCCATCGACGTACCGGAGATGGTGTTCGTCGCGGTGTCGCTGGTGTACCAGCCGGCCGTGATGGAGGAGCCGGGGGCGAAGATGTCCAGAACCGAGCCGTAGTTCGAGTAGCTGGCCTTGGCGTCGGTGCTGGTGGTGGCGCCGACCGTGATCGCCGAGGCGACGCGGGCCGGGGAGTACGAGGAGGCGTTGGCGCTGCTGTTGCCGGCCGCGACCGCGTAGGTCACGCCGCTGGCGATGGAGTTCGCCACCGCGTTGTCCAGCGTGGTGGAGGCGCCGCCGCCGAGCGACATGTTGGCGACCGAGGGGCCCGAGTGGTTGTCGGTCACCCAGTTGATGCCCGCGATCACGCCCGCGGTGGTGCCGGAGCCGGCGTTGTCGAGCACGCGGACCGCCACGATCTTCGCCTTCTTGGCGATGCCGTAGGTCGAGCCCGCGATCGTGGTGGCCACATGGGTGCCGTGGCCGTTGCCGTCGGAGGCGGTGGTGTCGCCGTCGACCGCGTCGTAGCCGTACGAGGCACGGCCGCTGATCTGGGAGTGCGTGATTCGTACGCCGGTGTCGATGACGTACGCCGTCACACCGGTGCCCGCGGAGTCCGGGTAGGTGTAGGTGCCGGACAGGGGCAGCGAGGTCTGGTCGCTGCGGTCCAGGCCCCAGGGCGCGCTGGACTGGGTGGTGTCGGTGAGCTGGACGCGCTGGTTCTGCTCGACCACGGCCACCGACGGGTCGGCGGCGAGTCTCTTGGCCTCGGTGGCGGAGAGGGTGGCGGTGTAGCCGTTCAGCGCGGCGCCGAACGTCTTCCTGACCGAGCCGCCGTACTCCTTGATGAGGCTCTTGCCTTCGCTGGAGGACGCCTTGAAGCCGGCGTCCTTCTTGAGCGTGACGATGTAGCTGTCCTTGATCGCCGTGGGGGATCCGGCGGCCAGGACCTTGCCCTCGGCGGGGGCGGCCTGGGCGGGGAGGGTGGTCAGTCCGCCCACGAGGGCGGCGGTCGCCAGGCTGGTTATCGCGGCGAGCCGGATTTTGTTGCTACGCAGTTGTGCCATTACGAGGGAGTCCTCCTCATAGGCGACGCGTGCCTGGGTGGGGCGCGCGTCTGTGGGGGGTGCGCGCGTCGTCGCACGCACGGCTGTGGAGCGTCGCGTTCCGCCCCACGGCTGTGTAAAGAATCAGTGGTCTACGGGCGTAGATCAAGGGACTTGAGGACCTGTCACATGTTTGTCATGGACGCGTAATCGACGGGTTGTCAGCGCGCCCGAAAAGTCTTGGCATGAACACTTCCCGTCAACACGCGTAGTTGCTACGACGGTTGTGGCAGAGATCCTGCTAAGGGAGGTTCCATGAGACGTTCCCGATTTGCCGCATACGTCGGCTCGCTCCTCCTCGCCGCCGTCACCGCCCTCACCGGGGCCACGACCGCGCAGGCATCCCAACTAGCCGCCCCAGGCGGCTATGTGGCCCTCGGCGACTCCTACTCCTCCGGGGTCGGCGCGGGCGGCTACCTCTCCGCGAGCGGCGACTGCAAGCGCAGCACGAAGGCCTATCCCTACCTCTGGGCCGCCGCCCATTCACCCTCGTCGTTCGACTTCATCGCTTGCTCGGGCGCCCGAACGGGTGATGTTCTGGCGAGTCAGCTCACCCCGCTCAGCGTCACCACCGGCCTCGTCTCGATCAGCGTCGGCGGCAACGACGCAGGGTTCGCCGACGTCATGACGACCTGTGTGCTCCAGTCCGACAGCGCCTGCCTGTCCCGGATCAACACCGCGAAGGCGTACGTCGACTCGACCCTGCCCGGCAAGCTCGACGGCGTCTACTCGGCGATCCGCTCCAAGGCGCCCAACGCCCGTGTGGTCGTGCTCGGTTACCCCCGCTTCTACAAGCTCGGCACCGCCTGCCTCGGCCTCTCCGAAACCAAACGGAAGGCGATCAACGACGCGGCCGACTATCTCGACACCGCCATCGCCAAGCGCGCCGCGAACTTCGGCTACGTCTTCGGCGACGTCCGCACCACCTTCACCGGCCACGAGCTCTGCTCCGGAAGCTCCTGGCTGCACAGCCTCAACCTGCTGAACATCGGCGAGTCGTACCACCCCACCGCGGCCGGCCAGTCCGGCGGCTACCTGCCGGTCCTCAACGGCCTGGCCTAGGGCCTGGCCGGCGGATCGGGGCGCGGGAAATCGGCGGCGCCTGATGAACGCCGGTGAGCGGCTAGTGTCACTGCGCCCCCGCGTCTGCGGCATGATCCGCCGGCCGGGCCCTGACCGTCACGAGGAAGGCGAAGCGGAAGCGGAGGCCCCGTCCGGCGGGGTCTCCGTCACGCAGGTCACCGAGAACGGCACCGAGTTGGACGTCGTCTCCACCGGAGAGCGGACCTCGACACTGATCTCGTTCTCCAGGCTGCCGTTCTCGTCGTTCGTCGTCACGAACGCCGTGTCCTGCTTGGTCAGACCGCCGCCCGCCGGGAACGAGAGGGTCTTCCACCCCTGGTCCATGATCTGGCCGTCCTTGGACACCCAGCGGTAGGTCACCTCCGACGGCAGGCTGCCCACCGTGAGCGTCGCCGTGAAGGCGGGCGCCTCGTCCTGCGGGGGCGGGCAGGTGCCGGTGTACTCCGTGTGCGCGCCGGCCAGCGTGACCTTCACCGACGCGGGCGGAGCGGAGGTCGTGGCGCTGCTGCTGGGGCTCGGGCTCGGGGAGCGGCTCGGCTCCGCCGTGTCACTGCGGTCGGGGTCGCTCACCGAGGGCGAACTCAGGCCTGTCGTCTCGCTCTTGGGGCCTCCGGCCTCCTTGCCGTCGTCATCGCGGTTCAGCAGCGCGTACGTCAGTCCGGCGACCGCCAGTGCGAGGGCGACGATCCCGGCGATCAGGACGACGGCGGCTCGGCGGTTGCGACGGGGCTCCTCGGCCGTGGCCGTGCCTCCCGATTGGGTCCACGGAGGTGGCGGCGGGACGGGCGCCGTCGCTGACGACTGGGCGTGCGCCGGCGGGGGTTGGGGCGGCTGCTGGTAGGCGGCGATCGTCGGCGTGTAGGGCGAGGCCTGGACGGCGTCCGAGCGGAGGGTGCCTCCCGCGCCGATCACCCGCAGATCCTGCTCGGCCCGGTCGGCGGGCAGCCGCTCGGCCGGGTCCTTGCGCAACAGCCCCTCGATCACGGGGGCGAGCGGACCGGCCCGGTGCGCCGGCGGCAGCTCCTCGTCGACGATCGCGCGCAGCGTGCTGAGCGGGGTGTTCTGCCGAAAGGGGGAGTTGCCCTCGACCGCCGCGTACAGCAGCACGCCGAGCGACCACAGGTCCGACTCCGGGCCGGGCGTGCGGCCCAGCGCCCGCTCCGGCGCCAGGAACTCCGGCGAGCCGATGACCTCGCCGGTCATCGTCAGCGCGGAGCTGCCCTCGACCATCGCGATACCGAAGTCGGTCAGCACCACGCGTCCGTCGTTCGACAGCAGGACGTTGGCCGGCTTCACGTCCCGGTGCAGCACCCCCGCCTCGTGCGCGGCCCGCAGCGCGGCCAGCACCTCCGCGCCGATGTGCGCGGCGCGCTGCGGGGTGAGCGGGCCCTCGGCCTCCAGGAGCTCGGCCAGCGAGATGCCCCGGACCAGCTCCATGACGATCCAGGGGCGGTGGTCCTGGGTGGCCACGTCGTACACCGTCACCACGTTGCGGTTGGAGATCCGGGCCGCCGCCCATGCCTCCCGCTCCAGTCGCGCGTACATCCGCTCGATGTCCGCGCCGGGCAGTCCGGAGGGCGCGCGCACCTCCTTGACGGCGACCTCGCGGTTGAGCAACTCGTCGCGGGCGCGCCACACCGTTCCCATGCCGCCCTCGCCGAGCGGGGACAGCAGACGGTAGCGGCCCGCGATCAGACGTTCACTGCCCGGTTCTTCGGACACGTGCGCCCCCTCTTCGCATCCGCGAGATTTCTCCCCAAAAGTAACTCAGCCGAGTGCGGATGCCGCCCCCTTGAGCACCAGTCCGGCCCCGAGGGCCACGACGACGAGCGCGGAGCCCAGCGGTGCGGTCCGGCGGACCAGGGCCGTCAGCGGGCTGCTCGACCAGCGCGGGCGTTTGTCCAGCACCCGCGTGACTCCGGTACCCAGCTTGACGACCGCGAAGCCGGCCGCGGTGAGGGTGAGGGCGAGCCCGACGCCGTACGCGACGACGAGCAGCAGCCCGAACCAGGCCTGCCCGAGCGCCGCCGCGCCGACGAGTACGACGACGGCGGACGGACTGGGCACGAGGCCGCCGGCGAAGCCGAGGAGGATCGTGCCGCGGAGGGTGGGGGCGGTGGCGTGGGTGTGGGTGAAGCCGCCGTGGGTGTGTTCGACGGTGTGGGGGTGGGCGTGGGGGTGGTCGCCTTCGTGGCTGTGCCGGTGGTCATGACTGTGGTCGTGGTCGTGGTCGTGGTCGTGGTGGGGGTGGGCGTGCGGGTGCGGGTGAGGGTCTTCGTGGGTGTGGCCCGTGGGTGTGGCCTGGCTGTGGGCGCCGACCAGGACCGGCGTGCGCTCGTGGGCGTGGGCGTGCGGGTGAGGGTGTCCGTGGTCATGGTCGTGGTCGTGCGGGTGGGGGTGGTCGTGTCCGTGTGGCGGTCGGCGGTTTCGCCAGGCCCGTCGTACGAGGGTCGCGCCCGCCATCGTCACCAGGGCGCCGCTCGCGATGCCCAGCCAGGCGATCACCGAGGGTGCCGCCGCCGAGCCGGCCGTGACCAGGAGGCCGAGGGCGACCACGCCGAGGGTGTGGGTGACCGTCACGGAGGCGGCGAGGGGCAGGACGTCCTTCATCCGGGCCCGCCCTCCCCGTGCCGCGGCCACCGCCGCCATCAGGGTCTTGCCGTGGCCCGGTGCGAGGGCGTGCATCGCGCCGAGGGCGACGGCGATGAGCAGGGCGAGCGCGGCGAAGCCGACGGTGAGGTCGTTGCGGGCGACCAGGGAGTCCAGGGCCCGGGTCCAGCGGTCGGCGCCGCGTGGCAGGACGGAGGAGGCGGGGGCGTCCGTCTGCTCCTCGACGAGGGCCGGGCCGCCGGGCCGTACGCGCAGGGCGGCCGTGCTGGTGTCGGCGGGGGAGGAGAGCAACTCCTCGGGATACGCGGTCAGTTCGCGGGACGGCGACGTCGTCGGTACGTCCGACTCGGTGAGCGTCGTGCGGTCGCCGCGCGCGGTGATCTCCCGCCAGCCGGGGCCGGAGTCCGCGGCCGCGCTGCGGAAGCCGAGGGTGACCGCGTCGCCCTCGGGGAGCGGGGCCGTGAGGCGGCACTCCACGCGGAGGGTGTCGAGGCCGGCCTGGCCGGGGCGCAGGCGTGCCGTGCTGCTCTCCGGGGTGAGGGCGACGGTACGGCCGTCGACGGCGACCCTGCTGCCCTCAGCGGCCTGGGCGCACCGCTGCCGGGCCCACTCGGTCATGCCCAGCCGCTCGATCTCCGGACCGGCCTGCGTCGCCGGGATCTCGGCGAGGTCCTCGACGTGGTCGACGCGCAGTTCGCCGGGGGCGGTGACGAGGCCGTCGTAGTGGTTGACGGTGAAGTTGCCGAGGGGGTGGGCGCCGGCCGTCCCCGAGGGCACGAGCACGAGCGCGCAGGCCGCCGTGAGGACTGCCGCGGCGGAGGCGAGGACGCGGCGACGGGGCCGGGACTGATGGTGGGGCTGGAGCTGGGGCCGGGACTTCACTTGGCCGCCTCCAGCGTCTTACGGGCCTCACGGGCGCCCAGGGGCGAGAAGCCGGGGTTGAGGTCCAGGGCCGCCTTCAAGTGGGTGCGGGCCTCCTTCTCGTCGCCCGCGGCGTGTTCGATCACACCGCGGTGGTACAGGAAGGCGGCGTTGCGGTAGCCGGTGGCCGTGGCCCGGCGGGCGTACGGCAGGGCCTCCGCGTCGCGGCCGTTGACGTGCAGGGCCCAGGCGAGGGCGTCCGCGGTGTGCACGGTGTGACGGCGGGCCCATTCGGCGCGGGCCGCGCGCAGGGCCTCGGCCCTGTCGCCGTGGTCGGCGGCGGCGAGCGCGGTGTCGAGGTCGGCGTTGACGCCGCCCGCCCGGGCGAGTGCCGTCCAGGCGTCCACGAGGGCGTACTGGTCGCCGGCCTTCGCCCGGTCGCCTTCGGCGCCGCGGGCCTCGTACAGCTCGCCGAGTGCGACGAGCGGGCCGGGCAGCGGGTAGCGGGCGACGACGGCCTCCATGCCCTTGATCGCGGCCGCCCGGTCGCCGTTCGCGGCCTGGGTGCGGGCGCGGCCCTCCAGGGCGGGCAGATAGGTGTCGTCGGCGGCGAGGGCGCGCGCGTAGTGGTTCAGGGCCGTCTCGTACTCGCCCTGGTTCCAGGCGAGTTGGCCGAGCGCGGTGGCCACGTACGCCACGTCTCCGGGGGCCGTGGCGGACGCGAGCGCCTGCTCCAGCACCCGGCGCGCGGTGCGCACGTCGCCGCGCAGCTCGTGCACGTACGCGTACCGCGTGAAGACGGGAATGCCCGGCCGGCGCTCGTCCGCGAGCTCGGCGGCCTTCAACGCGTCGTCGTAGCGGCCGAGTTCGACGAGCGCGTCGACACGGGAGGACAGGGCGCGCTCGCTGTACGGGTTCTGCTCCAGTGCCTGGTCGGCGTAGGCGAGCGCGTCCTCGAAGTCGTGCCGCGCCGCGGCGAGGGCGGCGCGGCCGGCGAGCGCCTGGACGTTGTCCGGCTCCAGGCCGAGGGAGCGCTTCAGCGCCCGCTCGGCCTGCGGATAGCGCGACGGGTCGCCCTTGGTCCGGGCCTGCTCGACATAGGCGAGCCCGAGCGTGGCCCAGCCGCCGAAGTCCCTCGGCTGGGCGCGCAGATGAGCCTGCAGGGCGGTGATGCTCGCGTCGAGGTCACCGCCGGTGAGCAGTTCGGGCGACACGGCGGCGGGCGCGGAAACGACCTCCGCCGTGCCGCCGTCCCGCACGGCACCGACCGCAATGGAACCCGCGGTGAACGCGATGGCCAACAGCACCGCACAACCGGCCAGTTGACCGGCCCGCCAACGCCGCCCGGCAGCCCCCACCCGCCGCACGGCGGCAACGCGCTGATCGGTCACGGCGATCTCGGAGCCCCGAGCGGGACGGGTCGCCTCCGGCGTGGCTTGGGTATCGGGCCGAGGGTCCGCTGACGCGGTGTCGGCCTCCGGCGGGGTTGTGCTCTGGGGTGGGGGTGCTTTCGAGTCGGTCTCTGGCTTGAGTTGAGCGGTCTCCGGGGTAGCTCGAGTGCCGGGCCCAGGATCCGCTGACGCGGCCCCCGCCCCCGCCCCCGTCCGGGACGCGCTCCGCGGCTGGGCTGATGTCGAGTCGGCCCCCGGCTTGGGCCGAGCTGTCTCCGGGGTGCCCTTGGCCTCCGGCGCGACCGGCTCCGGGGCGGAGGCGGTTGGCGCAGCCGAAGAATCCGGGCCCGCGCCCGCGCCCGCCTCCGGCACGGTGGCTGTGCTCGCCCCGTCCACGGGCACCGGCACAGCAGCCGCAGCCATACCGGCGCCGTCTTCGTGTCCGGGCCCCGCGGCCACGGCCATACCCGCGCCGCCTTCGTGTCCCGGCCCCGCGTCCATGCCCGGGCCACGCTCGCGCTCCGGCGGCGCCGTCGGCTCTGCGCCCTGGTCGTTCTCCGGTGCGCTGTCGTTCGTACGCCGGGCCATGCCCTCTCCTCGGTCGGCTCGCTGTGCAGGGAAGCTGCGGCGCGGCCCGCGCCGTGGGGGAATGGGAAGGTGCGGGCCGCGCCAGTCGGTGGGGAGTACGGATCAGTACGCCCGGCTCCGCATCCGGCGCCACCACATGAGGCCGGTGCCGATCAGGAGGATGCCGGCCGCGCCGGCGCCCGCGGAGGCGGCGATCAGTGTGGTGTCGTCGGTCCCGCCCGCACCGGCCGGCTGCAGCGCGTCGCCGATCTGGCTGCGGACGTCGTTGCCGTCGGTGGTGCCCTTGGCGAGCGGGCCGCGGGAACCCTCGGTGGGCAGCGCGACGTACGGGAAGGCCTTCTCGAAGTCCTTGTCGTTCTTGTCGACGGCGTCGCCCAGGTCGTTCTTGGCGCCCAGCAGTTCACCCTCGACGACCTGGAGCGAGGCGTCGATCACGTCGTCGGTGAGGCGGCGTCCGTTAGGGAAGCCCGCGTTGTCGCCGTCGAGGACACCGAGCCGCTTGGGGTCGGCGACCGGCTGGATCGAGGTGTTGAGGCGCAGTTCCTCCGCCGCGCGTACGTGCGGCGGCTGGTTGAGGCCCTTCACGCCCTTCAGGAAGACGTCGACGAGGTCGTTGCGCGGCTCGTCGGGCGCGTCGATCTTGTAGATCGCCTCGATGAGCTTCGGCAGCTCCGGGTTGGTCACGTTCTCGAGGAACTGGGCGTCGTCCCAGGGCGCGGACGCGTTGAACTTGTCCTTGTCCTTGATCGGGTTGACGACCTCGTTGACCAGCGGCATACCGAGGCGCGAGACCTGGGAGTAGTAGCCCTGCGCGTTCTTGCGCTGGGTCGTCGACCAGATACCGACGATCGGCTGCTCGGCCGACTCGGTGATCATGTGGGTCGGGACCTGGAGGGCGATGGAGTTGACGTTGTAGCCCTTGAGGGTGTCGTTGCCGACCTCGGTGAGGTTCCCGCCGTACAGCAGGTCGAAGACCCGCAGGTCCAGGAAGAACGGGTCGTCGGCCTGGCCGGCGAACGTCGTCGAGCCGCCGGGCAGCTCGTGCACCGCCTGGTCGCGCAGCTTGGCGTAGTCCGGCATGGACGCCTTGCCCACGTTCGACGGCGCCACCGGCACGTCGTCGGCGACCTTCGTCTTCGACACCAGCTTCTGGTGTTTGAGCTTCAGCAGCTCGATGTCGTACGTCTGTGTGACGTTCAGGTCCGGGTCGTCCAGGCTCTCGACCGGCCCGGTGTTGTACAGGAACGACTTGTCGTTCTTGACGTGCGTCTTGAAGGTGAAGCGGTACAGCAGTTCGCCCTGCGCGTCACCGTTGTTGTCGATGTGGAGGTCGTACTGCGCGTCCTCGGCGAACGGGAAGAAGTTCGGACCGCCGGCCGGCTCCTCGAAGGGGATCCAGTTCGCCACGATCGTCGTCGTGTCGGGCTTGTCCGGGCTGACGAACGCGTACACGTCCGTGTTGTCGTACTGGGGCTGCCCCGATATCAGCGGGGCCTCCCGGTGGCTGGAGGCGGCTGCCGCCCCCGGTTCCAGCGCGGTCACGCCGGCGGCTGCGAGCCCCCCGGCGGCCAGCGCACCACATACGAGGGTCGCGAGGTGCTTGCGTCCCGAACCGCTCCTGGAGATAGGTGTCATGCCGTCCGTCCTCAGTCCAACTTGCCTGACGCCGGGGGATTCGGAGCGGGGGGCGGGCCGGATTGGTCGAATCTGAAAAGTCTTTTTCTCCCTGCCGGGCCCGCGTTTTCGGCCCGCTGATCCGTAACCCCATCCGGAGGTGGGTTCGTTGCGAATACCTCGTGGGACGGGGCGGGCCGGGTGCGGTGTGCGGAGAGGGGGAGCCGGGGTGGAGGCGGACGAGCTGCTGATGCTCGTGGCGGGTGGTGACCAGAGGGCGTTCGAGGAGTTGTACGCACTGGTGTCCGGGCCCGTGTTCGGGCTGGTGAGACGGGTCGTACGGGATCCGGCGCAGTCGGAGGAGGTGTCGCAGGAAGTGTTGCTCGAACTCTGGCGGTCGGCGGGGCGGTTCGACCCGGGGCGGGGCAGCGCCCTGTCCTGGATCCTCACCCTGGCCCATCGCCGGGCCGTCGACCGGGTGCGCAGCGCCCGCGCCGCCGGCGAACGCGAGCAGCGCGAGGCGAGGCGTTCCCACAACCCTGCCTTCGACCAGGTCACCGAGGAGGTGGAGGCCGGCCTCGAACGCGAGTGGGTGCGCCGCTGTCTGGACCGCCTCACGGCCCTGCAGCGCCAGTCGGTCACCCTCGCTTATTACGAGGGGTACACCTACCGTGAAGTGGCCGAGCGGCTCTCCTTGCCGCTCGGCACGGTGAAGACGAGGATGCGTGACGGACTGACCCGCCTGCGCGAGTGCCTGGGAGGTGTGGCGTGAGCCTGTTCCGCCGCGAGAACCTCCACTCCCTGGCCGCGCCCTATGCCCTGGACGCCCTCGAACCCGACGAGCGCCGCCGCTTCGAGAAGCACCTGAAGAAGTGCGACAGCTGTCCCGCCGAGGTGCGCGCCCTGGCCGAGGACGCCGTCCGGCTCGCCTGGTCGGCGGCCGCCCCGGCGCCGGCCGCGATGCGCGAACGGGTGCTGGCCGCCGTACGCACCACTCCGCAGGAGAACGCCCCGCGGGAGGCGGCACGCGCGCGTCCGCCCCAGTTGCCGCCGCACGTGTGGGGCGTGCAGCCGCCGCCCCGTGAGCGGCGGCGGATCCCCCTGTTCGTGCCCTTCGCGACGGCGACCGCCGCCGCGGCCCTCGTGGTCGCGTCCCTGTTCGCCGTCCAGGCCGGGCAGACGGAGGACCAACTGAACGCCGAGCGGACCCAGGCGCGTGAGATCGCCCACGTTCTCGCGGCTCCCGACGCGCGTGCGACGAGGGGCCAGGACACCGAGGGCCGCAGTATCGGAGTGATCGCCTCCGCATCGGAGGGGAGCGCGGTCGTCACCCTGAGCGGATACGACGACCTGCCGAGCGACCGTGTGCGCCAACTGTGGCTCATGCGCCCCGACGCGCAACCGCGCTCCCTGGGGCTCTTCGGCGACGACACGCCCTTGGTGGCGTCCGGTCTCGACACCTCCGCCACCTCACTCGCTGTGACCGTCGAGCCCGACGGGGGATCACCGCAGCCCACTACCCAGCCGGTTGTCCAACTCGCCCTGAAATCGGTTGGATTCGGAGAGTGATCAAAGAGGAGTCGTCAACCTCCTTACAGGGAAGGTGAATCCTGTGACCGCGATACACGAGTGCCCCAAGGGGGCGATAGGGTTACCCTGCCCGGGCCGGGTGGACTCGTACGGGTGGGGAGTGACATGGAACAGATAACAGTGCGCAGCAGGGCGAGGGTCCCTGCGATCACCTGCGGGAGCAGCGCGACCAGTTCGCGTCTCGACCGCCATCTCTCGGTGCTGGGCGGTCCTGCCGTCCCCCAACGGGAGACGGTCGAGGCGACCTCGTTGATGCGTGAGCTGACCGCACGTGACACGCGCGAGCGCAGCCCCAGGGGTGCGCGAGTGAGGCGGCTCTCGCTCTTCGCGCCACTGCGCCGACTGAGCCGTTCGCTGTTCGGCGGGCGCTGAGCCCTCGCGTTCGGAGTTCCTGACCCGCGCTCAGGCGGCCACACCGTCCCGGCGTAGTGCTGCGATCCCGTCGTCCGTCATCCCCACGGCATGCAGCGGCGTCCAGGTGTGTCCGCCGAGCGCGGGTACGTCTCCTCACCCTCTCGCCTCCCGTTGCCCCCGCGCGTAACACCTTTGTCATGCACGCATGTTGACCCGGCAACGTTGCCGGTCCAGGGTTGTTGATCGTTTACACGTTTCACGTGGCTGATGCACCGATCCTCAACCGCCGGAGGCGCGCGTGTGTGACCTGCACGATCAGCATGAACACGAGACGATGTCCGCGAACGGCCAGGCACTGAGCCGCCGCCGCATCATGCAACTGCTGGGCGCGGCCGGTGTCACGACCGCCGTGATGGCCGCCGAGACCGACCCCGCGATGGCGGCGGTCTCCGCCGACGACACCCCGTCCGCCTACGAGGCACCCACCGGCCTCGCCCAGGACAGCCCCGCCAAGACGACCGCCCTGGACTGGATCAAGGGCAACTCGGGCCGGATCACCGCTCTCAACTCCGAGATCTGGGAGAACGCCGAGCTCAGCCTGCGCGAGTGGAACTCCTCCCTCGCCGAGGCGGGCTTCCTCGAGAAGGCCGGATTCGACGTCGAGTTCGGCACCGCCGGCTTCCCGACCGCGTTCACCGCGACCTTCTCGTACGGCAGCGGCGGCCCCGTCCTCGGCTTCAGCGGCGAGTACGACGCCCTGCCCGGCCTCTCGCAGCACAAGGGCGTCGGCCACCACGACCCGCGCGAGTACGTCCACGACCCCTTCGCCCCCAGCTACGGCCCCGGCCACGGCTGCGGCCACAGCGCCCTCGGCACGGCGGCGGCAGCGGCCGCGGCGGCCGTCGCGCGGGCCGCCGAGAAGCACAGACTTCCGGTCACCGTGAAGTTCTTCGGCTCCACCGCCGAGGAGACCCTGATCGGCAAGACGTACGCGGTCAGCAAGGGCGTGTACGAGGGCCTCGACGCGTTCCTCGACTGGCACCCGTCGACGTCCAACGCCACCGGGTGGGGCTCCTCGACCGCGATGACGGCCGTGACCTTCACCTTCCTCGGCGTCGCCGGTCACGGCGGCACCCCGCTCGGCAACAAGAGCGCGCTGGACGCGGCCGTGATGATGGCGACCATGTCGGAGTTCCTGCGCGAGGAGAACCTGGCGCCGTCCGGCCGCCTGCACTGGGTGATCAACAACGGCGGGGACATCCCCAACGTCACCCCGGAGATCGCCGAGATCTCCTACTACGTACGCGAGGGCAGCCCCGCCCGCGTCCAGGTCCTCCTCGACAAGGTGATCGCCGTCTCGGAGGCCGCCGCCAAGGCCTCGCAGACGAAGGTGCGGCACCGCATCACCTCCGCCTGCTGGAACCAGCTGCCCTCCAAGGCCTTCGCGGAGCTGATGCACGACAACATGCGGCAGATAGGCCCGCCCGAGTACTCCGACGAGGCCCACCAGCTGGCCAAGGAGCTGCAGGAGTCCCTCGGGCTGCCGCAGAAGGGCATGCACGCCGAGGTCGCCGCGCTCACCGCCCCCAACCCGGTGTTCATGGGCGGCGGTTCCACGGACGTGGCCGACATCAGCTGGAACGTGCCGACCGTCTCCATGGGCGCCGCGCTCGCCCCGATCGGCACCAAGATGCACACCTGGTCCACCGCCTCCTGCGCGGCGGCCGCCCCCGGCCAGGCGGCCCTGCTCGCCGCCGCGCGCTATCTCGCGGCCACGGCCGTCGACCTGATCACCCAGCCCGAACGCCTGAAGGCGATCAAGGCCGAGTTCACGGAGCGGACGAAGGACGTCGAGTGGAAGACCTCCCTCCCCGACGGCTACGAGCCGCCGATGTACGAGCCGCCCCAGTGGTTCCTGAAGAAGACCGGCCAGAGCTGGCCGCCGGACAACATCACCTGGCCGCCGAAGCGGGTCGTCTCCCAGGAGAAGTTCTCCTCGCTCGGTCCCGAACTGACCCCGCAGACCTAGGGCCGCGACAGGCGGTCAGCGCTCGCCGTGCGCGTACCGTCGCACGGCGAGCGGCATGAACACCGCGAGGAGGACCGCGCACCAGGCCAGTGACCCGGCGACGGGATGGGCCACCGGCCAGGCCGCACCCTCCGGCACGGGGGCGTTGCCGAAGAGGTCCCGCAGGGCCGTCGTCACCGCGCTGATCGGGTTCCACTCGGCGACCGTCCGGAGCCAGGCCGGCAGCCCTTCGGCCGGGATGTACGCGTTGGACAGCAGCGGCAGCAGGAAGGTCGCGCCGCCGAGCTGGCCCGCGGCCTCCTCGTTGCGGGTGAGCAGGCCCAGGAAGATCCCGATCCAGGTGGTGGCGAACCGGAACAGCAGCAACAGGCCGAAGGCGCCCACCGCCTCCAGAGCGCTCCCCTCCACGCGCCAGCCCACCGCGAGGCCGACCAGCAGCAGCGGAACCGTACCGGCCGCCGTGACGACCAGGTCCGCCACCGCCTGCCCCAGCGGCACGGCCGCCCGGCTCATCGGCAGGGTGCGGAAGCGGTCCATCACGCCCCGGTGAGTGTCCTGGGCCGCCTGGAACATCCCGGTCATGATCCCGTTGGCGGCGGTCGCCACCAGCAGACCCGGCACCAGGAAGGCACGGTAGTCCGCGCCCGGCATCGCCAGCGCGCTGCCGAAGACGTAGCCGAAGAACAGCAGCATGCTGATCGGCATCGTCTGGGTCAGGATCAGCAGCCCCGGGTTGTTCCGCATCCGCCGCAGCTGACGGCCGAGCATCGCGCCGCCGTCGTAGGCCAGTGTGGTCATGCCGCACGCTCCTGGTGGTCGTCGGTGAGCTGGAGGAACACGTCGTCGAGGGTCGGCGGACGCAGACTCGCGTCCAGCAACGGCACGCCCGCCGCGTCGAGTTCGCGCACCAGACGGGGGAGGGTGAGCGTCGAGTCCCGGCTGACCGCGCCGACGGCGTTGCGCTCGTGGTCGAACGACGGCTGCGCGCCGGTGAGTCGGTCCAGCACGGCCGCCGCCTTCGCCAGCACGTCCGCGTCCGCGACGACGACCTCGACATGGGTCCCGATGAGTGACTTGAGCTGGGCGGGCGAACCCGTGTGCGCGACCCGCCCTCGGTCCACCAGGGCGATGTCGTGGGCGAGTTGGTCGGCCTCCTCCAGGTACTGGGTGGTCAGCAGCACGGTCGTGCCCTCCGCCGTCAGGTCGCGCACGGCGGACCAGATCAGGTTCCGGCTGGCCGGGTCGAGCCCGGTGGTCGGCTCGTCCAGGAACAGCACCTCGGGACGGCGTATCAGACTCGCCGCCAGGTCCAGCCGGCGGCGCATCCCGCCCGAGTAGGTGGACGCGGCCCGGTTGGCGGCCTCGGCCAGCCCGAAGCGGTCCAGGAGCTCGCCGGCCCGCTCGGCCGGCCCCCGCACCCGGTGCAGCCGGGCGAACAGGCGCAGGTTCTCGCGCCCGGTCAGGTCCCCGTCGACCGACGCGTACTGCCCGGTGACGCCGATCTTGCGCCGTACGGCCGCCGCCTCCCGGACGAGGTCGTGGCCGGCGATCCGTGCGGAGCCCGCGTCCGGTCGCAGCAGGGTGGTGAGCAGGCGTACGGCCGTGGTCTTGCCCGCCCCGTTCGGGCCGAGGATGCCGCAGACCGTGCCGGTCGCCACCGCGAGATCCAGGCCGCGCAGGGCGTGCACGGCACCGAACCGCTTCTCCAGACCTTCACTAAGTACAGCGTACGTAGAAGTCATGGACCGACCATAGCGCACTACGTACGCTGTACGTAACTAGGATGGTGGCCGAGGTGATGATCGATGGCGGGCCGAGCGGCCGTACCCGAAGTGATCTGGGCCCGTCCCGAGCGGACGGGCCGGGGGCCGAAGCCGGCGTTCACGCGCGCGGACGTCGCGGCGGCGGCCGTGCGCATCGCGGACGCGCAGGGGCTGGACGGCGTCTCCATGCGACACGTCGCGGCCGAACTGGGCTGCGGAACGATGTCGCTGTACAACTACGTTCCGCGCAAGGAGGACCTGTACGAGCTGATGCTCGACGCCATCGGCGCCGAGCACGAGATGGGCGAGCCCTCGGGCGACTGGCGCGCCGACATGCTCCGCAACGCGTACGAGACCCGCGCCATCATGCGCCGCCACCCGTGGGTGCCGCGCCTGATGGCGGGGGTCTACGGCTTCAGCCCCAACACCCTGCGCTACCTGGAGCACTGCCTGGCCTGCCTCGAACCGCTCGAGGTGCCGTACAGCATCAAGATGGAGCTGGTCGCGCTGCTCAACGGCGTCGTGACGACGTACACCGCGAACGAGCTCGCCACCGCCGAGCGCACCCGCTCCATGCCCTGGTCCGAGGAGGAGGAGAACGCGGTCCGGATCGCCTACCTCGGCAGCCAGGTGGCCACCGGCGCCTATCCGCGGGTGGCGGCGGCCTTCATGGAGGCCTCCGGGCCGATCGATCTGGAGGCGGTGTTCGAACGGGCGCTCCAGCGGGTCATGGACGCCTTCGAGCCCAGAACCTAGAGCAAGGCTAGAGCAAGGCGACTTGGCCTTCCGGGCCTTCCTCGTGGTGGTCCAGCACCGACGCGGGCCTGCGTGCCGCCTCCGGCACCGGCAGCACGCCGGCCTTGCGCAGCTCCTGCGTGGTGATCGGCGCGGTCACCGTCAGTTCCTCCTGCCGCGGCCTCAGCTCCGCGAGCAGCGCCAGCACCGTGATCAGCTCCAGCAGCTCCGACGTCCACGCCTGCGGCCAGGTCGGCGGGCGGATCGCCTCCAGGGTGCCCGGCTCGGGGTCGGTGGTGCGGGCCGTGAACCACTGTTCCAGTACGCGTGTTCCGCCCACCTCGAAGTCCCAGGACTCCGGGGGCACCGGGGAGATACGGCCCTCGTCGAGGTGGAGGGCCTCCTCGTCGCGGTCGTAGTGCACGGAGAGGGGACGGGAGGGCAGGGGTGCGCGGACGTACGGGCGGCGGCCGCCCGGCAGCTTCGGGCGGCTGCCGTCGCGGCGCATCAGCCACAGGACGCGGTGGCCGAGTTCGACGCCGTGTGCCCAGAGTTCGGGGTCCTCGGTGAGGGGGACGGTGAGGCCGGGGCGGACCGCCGTCACGGTCCACGCCAGGAGGTCCGCCGGGGTGGGGGAGAGGCCGAGACGGGCGGCCAGGTGGTCCAACAGGCCCGGCGCGAGATTGGGTTCCGCGCCACCGGGGCGGCGGTACAGGGGGCGGATCCGGCCGGGGCGGTGGAGCGGGAGCAGGGAGGTGGCGAGGAGGAGCGGGCCGGGGGTCTCGGGGCTCTCCGTGACGAAGATCTGGTGCTCGTCCGCCACCCGCCACAGTTCGGGCCGGGCCGCGTCGATCAGCCGGTGGTCGGGGATCAGCCACTGTTCGTCGAAGGGCGCGTTCAGCACCCGTACGGGCTCCGGGCAGGGCCCAGAGGCGCGGATCAGCTTCTCCGTGCTGCCCGTCTGGCCCGGCAGCTGGCCGACCGCCGAGCGCAGGGTGCGCGAGCGGGTCGGCTCGAACAGGGCCTCCCGGTCCGGGCCCTCGGCCTTCATCAGGGCGTCCCAGCGGGCCTTCAGGGATGCCGCGTCGGGGCCCGTCGGCCACCCCCGGCCGAGCCGCGGCGGTGCGACGGACCACGGCATGAGGTCCGCCAGCGGCGGGGCATCGTCGTGCGTCACGCTCGGCATCGTACGACCTGCCACGGACAGCCGGCTCAGGTGGCGTCCAACGTCACCGTGAAGGAGAAGCGGTCCCCCCGGTAGTGGATGACGGCCACGTCCAGGGGGCGCCCGCCCGTGTCGTAGGTGACGCCCGTGTAGTGCAGGATCGGGCTGAGCAGCGGGACTTGGAGGAGACGGGAGGTCTCCGGGTCCGCCAGGCGGGCCTCCACGGTGTCCGTGATGCGGCTGATGTCCGCCCCGACGGCATCCCTGAGCACCTTGGTCATCGGCCAGCGGACCAGGTCGTCCGGGTCGATCCGCGCGGCGAGTTCGGGACGGACGTAGTTGCGGGCGTGGTTGGTCGGCTCGCCGGTCTTCTCCTCGCCGCGCAGGCGGTGGTACGTCGCCACCTCGGCGAGATCCGGGAAGAACTCGGCGAGTTCGGGCGGCACGGGCGCCCTGCCGTGCTCCAGCAGCTGCGTCGCCATGCCGGACTGCTGGGCCACGATCGCGTCCACCGAGCCGAGCAGCCGCACCGGGGCGCCCCGCAGGGCGTCCGGCTCGATGAACGTGCCGCGCCTGCGGTGGCGCGTGATCAGGCCCTCGTCCTCCAGCTCCTTCAGCGCCTGCCGCATGGTCAGCACGCTCACCCCGTAGTGCCCCGCCAACTGCTCCTCGGTGGGCAGCCGCAGCGGGTCCTGCGGCGAGCGGCCCAGTATCGAGGCGCGCAGCGACTGCGACACCTGGTACCAGAGCGGCAGTTTGCGGTTCAGGACGATCGAGTCCGGGGCGAAGGAGGTCACGGGGCCATCCGTACCGGTAGGGAATCTTCAGTGCAAGGGGCGGAAATGCCGCTCCAGTCCCTGCCACACGTCGTCGTAGCCCTGCTGCAGATGCTCCGCCTGGGCCGCGTGCGGTGTCAGCGTCACCGGCCAGCGGGTCTCGAACATGAACGCCAGCCCGTCGTCGACCTTCTGGGGCCGCAGCTCGGCGGCGCTCGCCCGGTCGAAGGTGTCCCCGTCCGGCCCGTGCGCCGACATCATGTTGTGCAGCGAGCCCCCGCCGGCCACGAAGCCCCCCGGGCCGGAGGTCTTCGCGTCGTAGGCGCCCTCGATGAGCCCCATGTACTCGCTCATCACGTTCCGGTGGAAGTACGGCGGCCGGAAGGTGTCCTCGCCCACCAGCCAGCGCGGCGCGAAGACCACGAAGTCGACGCCGGCCAGGCCGGGAGTGTCCGACGGCGACGTCAGCACCGTGAAGATCGACGGGTCGGGATGGTCGTACGAGATGGTCCCGAGCACATTGAAACGGCGCAGGTCATAGACATAGGGCACATGGTTGCCGTGCCAGGCGACGACATCGAGCGGCGAGTGGTCGTAGGTGGCCGTCCAGAGGTTGCCGCAGAACTTGTTGACCACCTCCACCGGACCCTCCGTGTTCTCGTCGTCCTCGTATGCGGCCACCGGCGCCCGGAAGTCTCTGGGGTTGGCGAGGCCGTTGGCGCCGATGGGGCCGAGGTCGGGGAGGCGGAAGGGCGACCCGTAGTTCTCGCACACATAGCCGCGGGCCGACGCATCCAGCAGCTCCACACGGAAGCGGACGCCACGAGGGATCAGCGCCACATGTCCCGGCTCCACCTGGAGCAGCCCGAACTCCGTGCGCAGCAGCAGCCCGCCGCGCTCCGGCACGATCAGCAGCTCGCCGTCCGCGTCGCTGAAGACGCGGTCCATCGAGGCGTCGGCGTGGTACAGGTGCACGGCCATGCCGGTGCGCTGGGTCGCGTCGCCGTTGCCGCCGAGGGTCCACAGCCCGGCGAGGAAGTCGGTGCCCGGGGTGGGCTCCGGCAGGGGGTCCCAGCGCAGCCGGTTCGGGTCCGGCACGGCCTGCGTGAAGGGAGCCGTGCGGATCCGGCCGTTCTGCGTGCGCGTGAACGCCGGGTGCGCGGCCGACGGGCGGACGCGGTACAGCCAGGAACGGCGGTTGTACGCCCGGGGCTCGGTGAACGCCGTACCGCTGAGCTGCTCCGCGTACAGCCCGAGCGGGGCGCGCTGGGGCGAGTTGCGGCCCTCGGGCAGTGCGCCCGGGACGGCCTGCGAACTGTGCTCATTGCCGAAGCCGGAGAGGTAGGTGAGGCCCTCGGCGGTCTTCCGCGCGTCCCCGTTCATGATCGCTCCTTTGCGGTCTGATTCCTATGTGTCACCGTAGGATTGCGTTTTCCCCGGCGCAAGAGGACAGGAGACCTCCTCACGGAGGATCTCGGAGCGCGGGAACCAGACTCCAGGGGGATACGAGGTGTCGTACCGGTGTTCTACGCTCCCCGACATGGCGTGGACGCGGGCACTTCTTGCTGCGCTCGCGGTCTGTGTCCTGTTGCTGACAGGATCCGCGGGCTGTGGCACCAGCGGTGCGGACGAGCAACAGAACCGGAGGAACGACCCCTCGCCCTCACCGGTGGGCAAACTCCTCGACGAGACCGACAAAGAGGGGCATCGCTTCCGTGAGGTGGAGGAAGAGGGCGCACCCGACGTCGGCATCGAGGTGCAGCCCGCCGCCGGCAACAGCTGGAACGTCCGCCTGACTCTCGAGGACTTCCGCTTCTCGCCCGCCGGTGCAAAAGAGGAGGCGGTGGCCGGCCGCGGCATCGTCCGCCTCTTCGTGGACGGTCACCCCGTCGCCCGGCTGCGCACCTCCGAGTACCGCCTCTCCGCCCGCTACGTCCCGCACGGCACCCACCATGTCACCGCCCGCCTGTACGCCGACGACGGCACGGTGTGGGCCGTCGACGGCGAGCCGGTCGAGAGCACGGCGGACGTCACGGCGTCGGCGCAGTCGGAGTCGGCGGGGACCGGGAGGTTGCCGGAAGCGACCGGGACCGGGAACGGCGTGCTGAGCGCACCGGGCTCCGTGCGCCGTACTGAGGGGCGAGGTTTCCCGGACCGCGGCGGAAAGGCATCATGAAGCCCGTGCCCCCAGCGACATCGCTCCGCCGAGCGCCCGTGCAGCGGCGCAGCGCCGAACGGCTGACGAGGATCCTCGACGCCTGCGCCGACCTCCTCGACGAGGTCGGCTACGACGCGCTCAGCACCCGGGCCGTCGCCCTGCGCGCCGGCGTTCCGATCGGCTCGGTCTACCGCTTCTTCGGCAACAAGCGCGCGATGGCCGACGCCCTCGCCCAGCGCAACCTGGAGCGCTACACCGAGCGCGTCACCGAGCGCCTCCGGGGGACCGGCGAGGGCGGCTGGCGGGCGGCGGTGGACGCCGTACTCGACGAGTACCTCGCCATGAAGCGCACCGCTCCCGGCTTCACCCTCGTCGACTTCGGCAACCAGATCCCGGTCGGCTCCCGCTACGCCGAACCCAACCACCGCGTCGCCGACCGCCTCACCGACCTCCTCTCCGGCTACCTCGACCGCGCCCCGGACGAGGACCTGCGCCGCACCTTCCTGGTCGCCGTGGAAACCGCCGACACCCTCGTCCACCTCGCCTTCCGGGTGGCTCCGGAGGGCGACGAGAAGATCATCGAGGAGACCCGGGAGCTGCTGCGGGCGTATTTGGCGCGGGTGCTGGACTAGGGCGTCCGCGCCCGGGTCGGCCGGACCGGCGCTGTAACGGTTCGTGAATTTCCGACCTCGTCCCCCGCTGACCCTCCCCTCCGTGCATACCGGTCGGTATGCTCACTCTCGTCCGCGCGTCACCGAAGCCGCCGCCCCCGGGAGGACCCGTGTCCCGCACCGCCCTGCGAATCTGCCCCCTGTGCGAGGCCACCTGCGGGCTCACGCTCACCATCGAGGGCACCCGCGTCACCGGTGCCCGCGGTGACCGGGACGATGTGTTCAGCCAGGGGTTCATCTGCCCCAAGGGCGCCTCCTTCGGGGCCGTCGACGGTGACCCCGACCGGCTGCGCGGACCCCTCGTCCGCAAGGACGGCGAGCTGCGCGAGGCCACCTGGGAGGAGGCCTTCGACGCGGTCGCCGCCGGGATCCGGACCGTCGTCGAGCGGTACGGCGCGAACTCCGTCGGCGTCGTCCTCGGCAACCCCAACGTGCACACCATGGCCGGCGCGCTCTACCCGCCGGTGCTCCTCGCCGGGCTCGGCACCCGCAGCATCTTCACCGCGTCCACCGTCGACCAGATGCCCAAGCACGTCTCCAGCGGCCTGCTGTACGGCGACGCCAACGCGATCCCGGTACCCGACCTCGACCACACCGACCACCTGCTGCTCCTGGGCGCCAACCCCCTGGAATCCAACGGGAGTCTGTGCACCGCACCCGACTTCCCCGGCAAGCTCAAGGCGCTCAAGGCCCGCGGCGGCACGCTCACGGTCGTCGATCCCCGCCGCACCCGTACCGCCAAGCTCGCCGACCGCCACATCGCCATCCGGCCCGGCACCGACGCCCTGCTGCTCGCGGCGATGGCACACGTCCTCTTCGAGGAGGGCCTCGTGGAGCTCGGAGACCTGGCCGCCCACGTGCAGGGGCTCGGCGAACTCGCGGCGTCCGTACGGGACTTCACCCCCGAAGCCGTGGCCGACGCCTGCGACGTGGACGCCGTCACGATCCGCGCCCTCGCCCGCGAACTCGCCGCCGCCCCCACCGCCGCCGTATACGGCCGCATCGGCAGCTGCACCGTGCCCCACGGCACCCTCGCCAGCTGGCTCGTCGACGTCCTCAACATCCTCACCGGCAACCTCGACCGGCCCGGCGGCGCCCTCTTCCCGCAGGCGGCCACCGACAGGACGCCGCGGCCCGCCGGGCCCGGCCACGGCTTCGCGCTCGGGCGCTGGCGCTCCCGGGTGAGCGGGCACCCGGAGGCGAAGGGGGAGCTGCCGCTCTCCGCGCTCGCCGAGGAGATCGACACGGCCACCGAGGAGGGAGAACCGGTCCGCGCGCTCATCGCGGTCGCCGCCAACCCGGTGCTGTCCGCCCCCGACGGGAACCGGCTCGACAAGGCCCTCGAGTCCCTCGACTTCATGGTCAGCGTCGACCCGTACCTGAACGAGACCTCGCGCCACGCCCACGTCGTGCTGCCGCCGCCTCCGCCCTCCCAGAGCCCGCACCACGACTTCGCCTTCAACACCCTCGCCGTCCGCAACCAGGTCCGCTACACCCGCCCCGCCGTGCCCCTGGAGCCCGGCAGAATGGCCGAGACCGAGATCCTGGCCCGGCTGGTCCTGGCCGCGACCGGCATGCACGGCGCCGACCCGGCCGCCGTCGACGCGATGGTGATCGACCAGACCCTCGGCAAGGCGGTCAAGGAGCCGCACTCCCCGGTCCACGGCCGGGATCCCCGCGAGCTCGCCGCACAGCTCACCGGCGAGACCGGCCCCGAGCGGCGCCTCGACCTGATGCTGCGCCTGGGACCGTACGGCGACGGCTTCGGCGTACGCCCGGACGGGCTGAGCCTTCAGAAGCTGCTCGCGCATCCGCACGGCATCGACCTCGGGCCGCTGAGCCGGCGCCTGCCGCAGCCGCTGAAGACCCGCAGCGGCAAGGTCGAGCTGCTCCCGCAGCCGATCGCCGGAGACCTGCCCCGCCTCCGCCAGGCCCTGCACGAGCGGCCCGCCGGGCTCGTCCTGGTCGGCCGCCGTCATCTGCGCTCCAACAACAGCTGGATGCACAATGTGCCCGCCCTCACCGGCGGCACCAACCGCTGCACCCTGCACATCCACCCCGAGGACGCCGAACGCCTGGGCGTACGGGACGGGGCGCCCGTGCGGGTCAAGGGCGCCGGGGGAGAGGTGACCGCGCCCGCCGAGGTCACCGAGGGGGTGCGCCGGGGTGTGGTGAGCCTGCCGCACGGCTGGGGTCACGACCGGCCCGGAACCCGGCTCAGCCACGCCTCCGCCGACCCCGGAGTCAACGTCAACCAGATCCTCGACGGCAGCCTGCTCGACCCGCTCTCGGGCAACGCCGTTCTCAACGGAGTGCCCGTCGAAGTCGCCGCCGTGACCGAAAAGTTCCCTGCTCTGACCTGAGCAAAGCTGTGACCAGGAGTTTTGCGCTTATTGCTCGCGTGTCAACGTCTTGTTAACGCCACTTGACGAGTCCTAACGTCGTCGCCACCGCCGGCCCTGGTGGGAGTTCAAGGGCGAACGTTAGGTATCCACTCATGCTGACCATCCTCGGCTTCGCCATGATCGCGACCTTCCTGGTCCTGATCATGATGAAGAAGATGTCGCCGATCGCGGCGCTCGTACTGATCCCCGCACTGTTCTGTGTGTTCGTGGGAAAGGGCGCCAAGCTCGGTGACTACGTCATCGACGGCGTCACCAGCCTCGCCCCCACCGCGGCGATGCTCATGTTCGCGATCGTCTACTTCGGTGTGATGATCGACGTCGGCCTCTTCGACCCGGTCGTCCGCGGGATCCTGAAGTTCGCGAAGGCCGACCCGATGCGGATCGTCGTCGGCACCGCGGTCCTCGCCGCGATCGTCTCGCTCGACGGCGACGGCTCGACCACCTTCATGATCACGGTCTCGGCGATGTACCCGCTGTACAAGCGCCTCAAGATGAGCCTGGTCGTGATGACCGGTGTCGCCGCCATGGCCAACGGCGTGATGAACACGCTGCCGTGGGGCGGCCCCACCGCCCGTGCCGCCACCGCCCTCAAGCTGGACGCCAGCGACATCTTCGTCCCGATGATCCCGGCCCTGCTGGTCGGCCTCCTCGGCGTCTTCATCCTGTCGTACGTCCTCGGTGTGCGTGAGCGCAGGCGGCTGGGCGTGCTGACGCTGGGCGAGATCCTGGTGGACGAGAAGGTCGAGGAGAAGGAGACCGAGACGGTCCTGGTCGGCGCGGGCGGTGCCGGCGACGGCAAGACCCCGGCCCGCACCGGCGGCGCCGGCTTCGGCACCGACGCCGACGAGGACGACGACTTCCAGGGCCTCGACCAGAACCGGGCCACCCTGCGTCCCAAGCTCCTGTGGTTCAACTTCCTCCTCACGGTCGTGCTGCTCACCGCCATGATCATGGAGTACCTGCCGATCCCGGTGCTGTTCCTGATCGGCGCCGCGCTCGCGCTCACCGTGAACTTCCCGCACATCCCCGACCAGAAGGCCCGCCTCGCCGCTCACGCGGACAACGTCCTCAACGTCTCCGGCATGGTCTTCGCCGCCGCCGTCTTCACCGGTGTCCTCCAGGGCACCGGCATGGTCGACAGCATGGCCAAGTGGATGGTGGACGTCATCCCCGAGGGCATGGGCCCGCACATGGCCCTCGTCACCGGCGTGCTGAGCCTTCCGCTCACCTACTTCATGTCCAACGACGGCTTCTACTTCGGCGTCCTCCCGGTCCTCGCCGAGGCCGGCGCGGCGCACGGCGTCTCGCCGCTGGAGATGGCCCGCGCCTCGCTGGTCGGCCAGCCGCTGCACATGTCGAGCCCGCTCGTCCCGGCCGTCTACGTCCTGGTCGGCATGGCCAAGGTCGAGTTCGGCGACCACACCCGGTTCGTGGTCAAGTGGGCCGCGCTGACATCTCTGATCATCCTCGGGGCAGGAATCCTCTTCGGGATCATCTGACAGACCCGTCGGCCAACTCGCCATGGAGGAAACGACCGTGAGGCCCGGTGCGAACCGCGGCTGGCTGCTCCGCCTCGTCATCGCCTTCAGCTTCGCGCAGGGGGCGGTGTCGATGGCCCGGCCCGCCGTGTCCTACCGGGCCCTCGCGCTGGGCGCGGACGAGCGGGCGATCGGCGTCATCGCGGGCGTGTACGCCCTGCTCCCGCTCTTCGTCGCGGTACCGCTGGGCCGACGCACCGACCACGGCCGCTGCGCGCCCCTGCTGCCGGCCGGGGTGGTCCTGATATCCGGCGGCTGCGCACTCAGCGGCATCGCCAACTCCCTCTGGGCCATGGCGGTCTGGAGCGGGGTGATGGGCCTCGGTCACCTCTGCTTCGTGATCGGCGCCCAGTCGCTGGTGGCCCGCCAGTCCGCCCCGCACGAACAGGACCGCAACTTCGGCCACTTCACCATCGGCGCCTCCCTCGGCCAGCTGGTCGGCCCGATCGCGGCGGGCGCCCTGATCGGCGGCCGGGACATGGCGGGCACCAGCGCGCTCGCCCTGGTCGTCGCGGGCGCGGGAGCCGCGGTCGCGTTCACGTCGCTGTGGCGCATAGAGGACCGTACGACGGTCAAGTCCCGTACGGGACAGGGCGACCGCGTCCCCGTCCAGCGCATCCTGCGCGCCCGGGGCGTACCCGCCGGCATCTTCATCAGCCTCTCCGTGCTCTCCGCGACCGACATCCTCACCGCCTACCTCCCGGTGGTCGGCGAACACCGGGGCATCGCCCCCTCCGTGATCGGCCTCCTGCTCAGCCTGCGGGCCGCGGCCACGATCGCCTGCCGCCTGGTACTGACGCCGCTGCTGCGGCTGTTGGGCCGGGCGCTGCTGCTCACCGTCACCTGTCTGCTGGCGGCGGTGCTGTGCGCCGGCATCGCGCTGCCGGTGCCGGTGTGGGGCCTGGCCGTGATCCTCGCGGCCCTCGGCTTCTGCCTCGGCGTGGGCCAGCCGCTGTCCATGACGACGGTCGTCCAGGCCGCCCCCGACGGCGCCCGCTCCACCGCCCTCGCCCTGCGTCTGACCGGCAACCGCCTCGGCCAGGTCGCCGCGCCCGCCGCGGCCGGCCTGATCGCCGGGGTCGCGGGCGTGGCGGCGCCGTTCGTGATGCTCGGCGCGCTGCTGCTGGTGTCCTCGGGGGTGGCGCTGCGGTCCCCTTCGCCGGGCGGGCCGGCCGGAGGACGGGCTCCGGACCCCGAGCCCCGCAGAGCGGGGGTCCCACTGGACCGGAAGAGGGATGTCTGACGGGACGCAGGGCGCTGCTCCCACCATCCGCGGCGCGGATGTGAAAGAGAGTCAGATCAACTGCGTGGAGGCGACCCGCACGACGCCCCCCGGTGACCCGAAGGACGAGTCGAAGGTCTGCAAGTTCTACCTGGACGCCAACGGGTTCGACGTCAACCAGACCGTCAGATGGTCAATCGTGACGCAGCCTCTGGTGCCGGGCGGCGCGACCCGCGACGGTCTCCTCAACCTCCCGGACGGCACGGGCAGCAGCGAGATCGTGTCGCTGCCCGACGGCATGTACAAGCTCACCTGGAACATCGTCGGCGCGGCCGGCGCGGCCGGCGCGGGCAAGACCAAGGTGTTCACCGTCGAGTGCAAGGACCAGTCCGCCGCCGGCGTCCCGAACGGTGGTCCGCCCGCCGGCGGCGGCGGCCTCGCCCGCGCCGACGCCTTCACCCCGGTCGCCGGTGCGGCCGCCGTGGGCCTGGCCGCCGTCGGCGGGGTGGCCTGGTTCCGGCTCCGTCGCCGCTCGCATGGCGCCGCGTAGACGGACCCGCAGGCCCTGGTACCGGGCGCGCGCCTACCGCCTGGCGAGGACGGCCGTACTGACCGTCTCCCTGGTGGTGGGCGGCGTCTGGTGGGCCCGGCACGTCGACGAGGCGCCCGCCGGGGCGGCCGCCACCGCTGCCCCGGTCGCCCCCGCCGAAGTGCCCGCGGTGTCACAGCAGGGGCGCGCGACCGGCACCGGACTGCACGGGGGCCGCCCCGAGCCGTTCGGCGCCGGCGGCGCGCCCGGCGCTCGCCGCGAGCCGCCCGAGGGCCGAGCCGACGCCAGGACGGCGAGGCCGCAGCGACCGCGACCGGCCGTCGACGCGGCCCGGGCGAAGCCGCCGCGGCCCGGGGCCGCGGCGGCGAAGTCCGCACCACCCGGGGCCGCCACCGGCCGTGCCCGGCACGAGCCGCCCAGGGCGGGCAGCGCTGCGAGCAGGCCGAAATCGCGGCCGCCCGGGGCGCGGGCCGACGCGCGGGCGGCGCAGCCCCGCCGGCCGGCACCACGGCCCAAGTCCGTCCGCCGCCCCCCGGCACCGTCGCCGCAGCGCTCCCTGCCCCGCTCCCGCGCGACCCGGCTGGTCATCCCGTACCTGAGCGTCGACGCCCCGGTCATGGCCCTCCGCCTCGACCGCGAGCGGCGCCTGCCCGCACCGCCGGACGACCGTCCGAACCTGGTGGGCTGGTACGACGGCGGACCGACGCCCGGCGAGCAGGGGATCGCCGTCGCCGTCGGCCACCTCGACACCGACACCGGCCCCGCCGTCTTCGCGGGCCTCGCCGAACTGAATCCCGGCCGCACCGTCGAGATCAGGCGCGCCGACGGACGGACCGCCGTCTACACCGTCGACGCCATCAAGAAGTACGAGAAGAAGGACTTCCCCGACCGGGAGGTGTGCGGCGCCCGGGGCCGCCCCGAGCTCCGGCTGATCACCTGCGGTGGCACCTACGAACGCAGGACCGGCTACTCGGGCAACGTCGTCGTCTTCGCCCACCTCACCCAGGTCCGCGAACCCGGCAGGGCCGCCCGCACTCCTGAATCCGGCCGTCCGCTTTCTCACCGACTGGACGGGAGCGCCCGATCCGGCCCCTTCTCTTCCCCCGGCCGGGCATGGTCCGTTAACTTCCGTGACTCACAAGCCCGTACGACCCGCACGGGACATCCGACCGCGGAGCACCAGCGCCCAAGTGAGCCCCCGGGGGCACTGCCATGACACGCGCCATCTCTCTGCACGACGTGAGCAAGACCTACACGCGAGGCGTCCGCGTGGTGGACCGGCTGTCGCTGGACATCGCGCCCGGCGAGTTCCTCGTGCTGCTCGGCCCCTCGGGCTGCGGCAAGTCCACGGTGCTCAGAATGATCGCCGGCCTGGAGGAGATCACCGAGGGGCAACTGCTGCTCGACGGCGAGTACGCCAACGACCTGCTCCCCGCCGACCGGCGCATGGCGATGGTGTTCCAGAACTTCGCCCTCTACCCGAACATGACGAGCCGCGGCAACATCGGCTTCCCGCTGCGCATCGAGGCACCCGGCGAGGACCCGAGCCCGCGGGTGGACGCCACCGCCCGCATGCTGGGCATCGAGGACCTCCTCGACCGCCTCCCCGGCCAGCTCTCCGGCGGCGAACGCCAGCGCGTCGCCATGGGCCGGGCGATCGCCCGCCACCCCTCCGCCTTCCTGATGGACGAACCGCTGTCCAACCTGGACGCGAAGCTCCGCAACCACCTGCGGGCCGAAATAGCCGCCCTCACCCGCCAGTTGGGCGTCACCACGGTCTACGTCACCCACGACCAGGCCGAGGCCATGTCGCTCGGCGACCGGGTGGCCGTCATGCGCGGCGGCGTCCTCCAGCAGGTAGGCACCCCGCGCTCGGTGTACGCCCTGCCGCGCAACGTCTTCGTCGCCGCCTTCATCGGCACCCCGCGGATCAACCTGCTGCGCGGCCTGGTCCGCGCCCCGCTGGACGGCGCGATGACCATCAGCCTCGGCAAGCAGTACCTGCGGCTGCCCGAACCCCTCTGCCTGGACCACCAGTTGCTCCGCGTCCAGCAGGGCCGCGAGGTCATCGTCGGCCTGCGCTCGGAGGCCGTCCGCCTCGCCAAACCGGCCGACGCCCGCCCCGGCGAGGTGGCGATCAGCGGCCTCGTGGAACACGTGGAGTTCCAGGGCCACGAGGTCCTCGTCCACTTCAACACCGGCTCCCGCCCCGCCCTCGTACCGGAGCTGGAGGCCCCACGCCCCACCGCCCCCACGGACCGGCGCCGCCGCCGCGAGGGCACGGTCCTGAACCGCTTCCGGGAGCGGGCGGGCGCCCTGCGCGCCGGCCCGGTGGTGGTCCTGGACGACCCGACGGACCCCGCCCCCGAACCCGCCCCGGCCGACGGCCGCCTCCCCGGCGACCTCGTCGTGCGCACCACTCCCGACATCGACCTCCGCCGGGGCATGCACGTCCCCCTCCTCGTCGACATCGCCCACCTGTTCGTCTTCGACCAGCACGGCGAGCGCATTTCCCCGGCCCCGGCGCGGCTGCCCGATCTGGAGGAGTGAGGCGGGCGGCGGGGGACGGGGGGAAGACCGAGAGGATCCGGTGGGCGTACGAGAAGGGTTTCGGGCGGGAGGTCGTGGCGAGGGTGGGCGAGCGGGTGCGGGGCGGCTTGTGATGTCTGGGTGCCCGGTTGGTCCCCGGAGACGTCTGGGGCCAGAAAACTAACGCCGCTAGTTTATGGGGCGGACGACGCAGCCCGCCCGGGAGGACGCACGATGAAGGCACACGACGGCATGTACATCGACGGCGAGTGGCGCCCCGCCGCCGGCCCGGACGTGATCGAGGTCGTGAACCCGGTCGACGAGCGGGTCGTCGGCACGGGTCCCGGCGGGGACCGCCGTGGACGTCGACGCCGCCGTACGGGCCGCCCGCGCCGCCCTCCCGGCCTGGGCCGCGACCGGCCCCGCCGAGCGGGCAGCGCGCCTGGCCGCCCTCCGGGACGTCCTCGCGGCCCGCAAGGACGAGATCGCCGAGACGGTCACCGCCGAACTCGGCTCGCCCCTGAAGTTCTCCCAGGCCGTCCACGCGGCCGTACCGATCGCCGTCGCCGGTTCCTACGCCGAGCTGGCGGCGACGTACGCCTTCGAGGAGAAGGTCGGCAACTCGACCGTCTTCCACGAGCCCGTCGGCGTGATCGGCGCGATCACGCCGTGGAACTACCCCCTGCACCAGATCGTCGCCAAGGTCGCCCCGGCGCTGGCGGCGGGCTGCACGGTGGTCGTGAAGCCCGCAGAGGACACCCCGCTCGTCGCCCAGCTCTTCGCCGAGGCGGTCCATGAGGCCGGCGTGCCGGCGGGTGTCTTCAACCTGGTCACCGGCCTCGGCCCGGTCGCCGGACAGGCCCTCGCCGAGCATCCGGGCGTCGACCTGGTCTCCTTCACCGGCTCCACCGCCGTCGGCAGGCAGATCGGCGCGACGGCGAGCGCCGCCGTGAAGAAGGTCGCCCTCGAACTGGGCGGCAAGTCCGCCAACGTCATCCTCCCGAGCGCCGACCTGGCCAGGGCGGTCAACGTCGGCGTCGCCAACGTCATGTCCAACTCCGGCCAGACGTGCAGCGCCTGGACGCGGATGCTGGTGCACCGGGAGCGGTACGACGAGGCGGTCGAGCTGGCCGCCGCGGCCGCCGCGAAGTACGGCGACCGCATCGGCCCGGTCGTCAACGCCAAGCAGCGGGAACGCGTGCGGAATTACATCGACAAGGGTGTGGCGGAGGGCGCGCGGCTGGTCGCGGGCGGTCCCGAATCCCCGCGCGAACAGGGGTACTTCGTCAGCCCGACCGTCTTCGCCGACGTCACCTCCGACATGACCATCGCGCAGGAGGAGATCTTCGGCCCGGTCCTGTCCATCCTCCGCTACGAGGACGAGGAGGACGCCCTGCGCATCGCCAACGGCACGGTCTACGGCCTCGCGGGCGGGGTTTGGCGGGCGCCGAGGCCTGGTCGGACGCCCGCCACTTACCAAATGGCCGCATCAACGGCGGCCGCATCAACCGTTCCTGGGCGGTACGCGTAGTCAGGCCTGCATACCGGCACGCCCCGAACGGTCTTGGGCGCACTGGTCCCCCGCTTTCGAGCCTGGGCGGCGACACGGATCGTGTCCGTGGTCCAGTCCCGGACCGGCAGGTTCCCTCACGGCCCGCGATAGTGGCTACGGCCAGGGGCGGCGGAGAGGCCCTGAACCATCCTCTGGCGGAGCAGGGGCCCCGCACGCTGACGCCGTATCCGGTCTTGCGGGTCGCGGCAACGACACCAGCCCGAACGGTCGAGGCGCCGCCAGCTGATCCAACCGGGCGCTACCCGATCGGGTGAATGTGCCCCGTGCTGCCCCTGGCGACGGCCTCGTCCTCAACTGAGTTCCTTCCTGCGGCAGTTGCCACGCCTGTTCGCTCGGCGAGGTCTGGCTGTGCGCCAACGCCCTCAACGGGGCCGCCGAGGTGTACGCCCGTCGCGCGTCCGACGGCAGCGACCTCCACCCCGGCCTGAACGTCGCCGCCTTCGCCGAGGAGACGGTGGTGCCGGCGAACTGCGAAGGAAGAACTGGCGCGGGGCGCCGGCGCCACCGACTACCTCGTCGCCTCCGACACCACCGCCCGCGGGATCCGCGCCCTCACCGGCAGGCAGGGCGTCGACGTGGCCGTCGAGTGCGTCGGCCGCGTGGCCACGATCCGCACGGCCTGGGACTCCACCCGCCGCGGCGGCCGTACGACGGTCGTCGGCATCGGCGGCAAGGGACCAGCAGGTCACCTTCAACGCCCTGGAGCTCTTCCACTGGGGCCGGACCCTCGCGGGCTGCGTCTACGGCAACTCCGACCCGGCCCGGGACCTGCCGGTGCTCGCCGGACACGTCCGGGCGGGCCGCCTGGACCTGGGCGCGCTGGTGACCGAACGGATCGGCCTGGAAGGCATCCCGGCGCGTTCGAGAACATGCTGGCGGGCAAGGGCGGCAGGGCGCTGGTCGTGTTCTGAGGCCTGTGGGTCGCCCGGGGCCCCTCGGGTGCTCCGGGCAACCTTCGTGCACACCCGTTGACCCCATACCGTCCGGTCAGTATGTTCCCGGGAACGTCCCCACCGCACCCACCGGAGTGTGCACACATGGACACCGCACCACCCGCTCACCCCCTCCCCACCACGGCCCTCCCCAAGGCCGGCCACCGCCGCGTGGCCACCGCGGCGGCGCTCGCCTCCGCCGTCGAGTGGTACGACTACTTCGTCTTCGGCATAGCCGCCGCCCTCGTCCTCGGAGACCTGTACTTCCCGGCGGGCAGCTCCAGCGCCGGAGTCCTCGCCTCCTTCGCCACCTTCGCGGTCGGCTTCCTCGCCCGCCCGCTCGGCGGCATCGTCGCCGGCCACCTCGGCGACAAGCGCGGCCGCAAGCCGATGCTGGTCCTCGCCCTCACGCTCATGGGCCTCGCCACCACCGGCATCGGCCTGCTCCCCACGTACGACACCATCGGCGTCGCCGCCCCGATCCTGCTGGTCGCCCTGCGCGTCCTCCAGGGCGTCGCGGTCGGCGCGCAGTGGGGCGGCGCCATGCTGCTGGCCACCGAGTACGCCCCCGAGGGCAAGCGCGGTGTCTACGGCAGCGTCGTCCAGCTCGGCGTCCCCATCGGCGTGGTGACGGCCAACTCGGTCTTCCTGCTGGCCGGCGCGTTCACCACGGACAGCGAGTTCGCCGCGTGGGCCTGGCGGGTGCCGTTCCTCATCGGCCTGTTCGTGCTCGTCCTGGCCTGGTACATCCACACCAAGGTCGAGGAGACTCCCGCGTTCCGGGAGGCCGAGAAGGCGTTGACGCAGAAGGAGAAGGCCGAGCGGAACTCCCCGCTGCGCACGATCCTGCGCGGCCACCTCGGCACGGTGCTCCTGGCCGGTGGCTCCTTCGCCGTGAACACCGCGACGTTCTACATCATCATCACCGGCGTCCTCGACTACACGACCCGCGAACTCGACATGAAGCGCGGCGCGGTGCTCACCGTCTCGCTCTGCGTCAGCCTCACCCAGCTGGTGCTGATCCCCGCCTCCGCGGCGCTCTCCGACCGCGTCGGCCGCATCCGGATCTACGCGTTCGGCGCGGCCGGCATCGGGCTGTGGGCCGTACCGATGTTCCTGCTGGTCGACACCGGCTCGCTGCTGTGGCTCGCGGTCGGCACCTTCGTCGCCAGCTGCTTCCTCAGCATCATGTACGGCCCCCAGGCCGCCCTGTTCGCCGAGCTGTTCACCGCCGAGATGCGCTACACGGGCGCCTCCCTCGGCTACCAGATCGCGGCGGTGTTCGGCGGCGGGCTCGCGCCCTTCCTGATGGTGCTGCTCCTGGAGGCCACGGGTACCTCGATGGCGGTGTCCGGCTACATCATCGGGCTCGCGGTCATCGCGCTGTTCTCCATCAAGGTCCTCGCGGACCGGGCCCGTTCACGCTGACGGCCCCGCCGCCTTCTCGGGCCGCGGCTCCGGAACCGCTCCCGGAGCCGCGGCCTTCCGCGTGCGCGAGCGCGACACCGCGACCCCGGCCAGGCACAGCAGGCCGCCCGCCAGCGTGAGCAGCCCCGGCACCTCGCCGAGCGCCACCCACGACATCAGGACGACCAGGGCGGGCACGGCGTACGTGGTCGCGCCCATGCGGCTCGCGGTCGTACGGGACAGGGCGTACGCCCACGTCGTGAAGGCCAGCGCGGTCGGGAACACGCCCAGGTAGACCATGTTGAGGGTCGCCGAGACCGGCGCGTCGGCGGCCTCCTCGACGAGCTGACCGGCGAACGGCAGACACACCACGGCCCCGACCAGGCACCCGAACGTCGTCACCTGCAACACGCTCGCCCGGCCGAGGGCGGGCTTCTGCGCCACGACACCGGCCGCGTAGCCGACCGCGGCGAGCAGGCACAGCACCACACCGAGCAACGACGACCCGCCGCCGCCCGACATCGACAGCCCGACCGTGACCGCGCCCGCGAACGACACCGCCATCCCCGCCAGCAGCCGAGGCGGCATGGCGTCGCCCAGAAACCGCGCGCCGAGCAGGGCGATCAGGATCGGCCCGATGTTCACGACCAGGGCCGCCGTACCGGCGTCCACCTGCTGCTCGCCCCAGTTCAGGGCCACCATGTAGAACCCGAACCACAACACCCCGGATATCGCGATCCCCCGCCACGCCGAGCGTGGCGGCAGCCCCTCCCGCCGTACGAGACAGATCACCCCCAGCGTCAGCGCCCCCGCGAGCAACCGCCCGAGCGCCAGGGCACCCGGCGAGTACTCGGCCCCCGCACTGCGGATCGACACGAACGCGGAGGCCCACAACACCACGGTGACGGTGGCGGCGCCGGCGGCGAGCAGCTCTGCGCGACGGACGGGGCGGGCAGGGAAGGCGTTCATCATGCTCCAGAGACTAGGAGGGGAGTGGGGCAAGGTCTCGCGGATTTCGGACGCAGAGGCTGGGGCCGATCGGCGCAGTGTGCCGCTGGGTATGAGTTCGGCGCCTGTCGCGGTGGCGTCCGCTGCAACCCCCAGGGGCGCGGGGAACTGCGCGACCAGCCACCCACGCACTCGCACCCGGCACATCACCGAACCCCCCACCCGTATCCGCCCGCCCAAGCTCAGCGCAGCGCACCCGCCGGGATCCCCAGCAGCTCCGACAGAATCCTCTCCCCGGTCGCCGTGACCTTCACCGCCCGCTCCGACCCGATACGCACACACCAGCCCGCGTCGAGGGCGTGCCGGCACAGCGCCGCACCCGCCACGCCCGCGAGATGAGGCCGGCGTTCCGTCCAGTCGAGGCAGGCACGGGCCAGCGGGCGACGGCTCGAACGGTCGAGGCGGATCCCGGCGGCGTCGAACCAGCCGACGCCCGCGTCCGTCAGTGCGAACCCGGTGTCCTGGCGGAGCAGTTCGCGTGCGGTCAGGGCGTCGGTGACCGCGATGCCGAGCCGTCCCGCGAGGTGGTCGTAGCAGGTGCGGCCGCGGGCCATCGCCGACCCGGCGGTGGACTCGCGCAGGTTCCGGGGCCGTACGGCGTCACCGCCCGGAGCGACCTGTGCGGCGAGGTCCTCCACCAGCTGGGCGACCCGCGCGTCGGCCAGCCGTACGTACCGGTGCCGCCCCTGACGTTCCTCGGTGAGCAGCCCGCCCGCGACGAGCTTGCCCAGGTGTTCGCTCAGGGTCGACGCGGCGACGCCCGCGTGCCGCGCCAGCTCACCGGCGGTCCAGGCCCGCCCGTCGAGCAGCGCGAGCAGACAGGCGGCCCGGGTCTCGTCGGCGACGAGGCCGGCGAGACGGGCCAGCGGGTGCGCCCGTGGGTCCTTCGTGGTCATGCGATCCAGCATGGGACACGGACGGTTCGGCGCGCACCGAAGTTTCCTACGACGCCCGCCTGACCTGCTCGTACTGCTGCACCAGCCCGTCCAGCAGCGCGGTCAGCCCGGTCTCGAAGGCCCGCTCGTCGATCTTCTCCTGCTGTTCGGCGAGGAGGTGGGCCTGCCCGAGGTGCGGGTAGTCGGCGGGGTCGTACGCGCTCGCGTCGTCCACGAAACCCCCGGCGAAGGAACCGAGCGCGGAGCCCATGACGAAGTACCGCATCAGCGCGCCGATGGAGGTGGCCTGTGCCGGTGGCCAGCCCGCCTCGACCATCGCGCCGTAGACGGCGTCGGCGAGACGGAGCCCGGCCGGGCGGCGGCCGGGGCCGCGGGCCAGCACCGGGACGATGTTCGGATGGTCGCGCAGGGCGGCCCGGTAGGAGACCGCCCAGTCGTGCAGCGAGGTCCGCCAGTCCCGCCCGTCCTCGAACATCGACAGGTCGACCTGCGCGCTCACCGAGTCGGCGACCGCCTCCAGGATCTCGTCCTTGGTGCGGAAGTGGTTGTAGAGCGAGGGCCCGCTGACCCCCAGCTCGGCGGCGAGCCGGCGCGTGGAGACGGCCGCCAGGCCCTCCGCGTCCACGAGCACCCGGGCGGTCGCGACGATCCGGTCGGTGCTCAGGAGGGGCTTGCGCGGTCGGGCCATGGCGCACATAGTAGGGCTGCGCCCGTAAACTAGCAGTGCTAATTTAAAGGTGCTGCTGAAGGTGCTGCTGACGGTGCTGCTGAAGGTGCAGCTTTCACAGTGGGGTGACACGTCATGAACCTTGAGCTCAGCGAGGAGCAGACCGCGGTCCGGCGGCTGGCCCGGGACTTCGTGGACCGCGAGATCGCCCCTCACGTCATCGCCTGGGACCGCGCCGAGGAGGTCGACAGGTCGATCGTCAAGAAGCTCGGGGAGGTCGGCTTCCTGGGGCTGACCATCGACGAGGAGTACGGCGGCTCGGGTGGCGACCATCTCGCGTACTGCCTGGTCACGGAGGAACTCGGCCGCGGTGACTCGTCCGTGCGCGGGATCGTCTCCGTCTCGCTGGGGCTGGTTGCCAAGACCGTCGCCGCCCGGGGGAGCGAAGAGCAGAAGCGGCGGTGGCTGCCGGGCCTCACCTCCGGCGCGTACGTCGGCTGCTTCGGCCTCACCGAACCGGGCACCGGGTCCGACGCCGGCAACCTCGCCACGCGCGCGGTGCGCGACGGCGACGACTACGTCATCAACGGCACCAAGATGTTCATCACGAACGGCACCTGGGCCGACGTCGTGCTCCTGTTCGCCCGCTCCACCGACGCCCCCGGCCACAAGGGCGTCTCCGCCTTCCTCGTGCCGACCGACACCCCCGGCCTGACCCGCCGCGCCATCCACGGCAAGCTGGGCCTGCGCGGCCAGGCGACCGCGGAGCTGGTCCTCGAGGACGTACGGGTGCCTGCCTCCGCCATGTTGGGCGAAGAAGGCAAGGGATTCTCCGTCGCCATGTCGGCCCTGGCCAAGGGCCGGATGTCGGTGGCGGCGGGCTGCGTCGGCATCGCCCAGGCCGCGCTGGACGTGGCCGTCCGGTACGCGGGCGAGCGCGAGCAGTTCGGCAGGACCATCGCCCACCACCAGCTCGTCCAGGAACTGATCAGCGACATCGCCGTCGACGTGGACGCCGCCCGCCTGCTGACCTGGCGGGTCGCCGACCTGATCGACCGCGGCCTGCCCTTCGCCACCGAGTCCTCCAAGGCCAAGCTCTTCGCCTCGGAGGCGGCCGTCCGCGCCGCGAACAACGCCCTCCAGGTCTTCGGCGGCTACGGCTACATCGACGAGTACCCGGCGGGCAAGCTGCTGCGGGACGCCCGCGTGATGACCCTGTACGAGGGCACCAGTCAGATCCAGAAGCTGGTGATCGGGCGGGCGCTGACGGGGGTTTCGGCGTTCTGAGGTCTTCCGAGCGCTTCCGAGGACTTCTGAGTACGTTCTCTGAGTACTTCGGCGGATGTGGCGCGGGCCACGTCCGCCGATCCTTGTCCCCATGAGTGACACACAGGGCAAGCAGCAGAACACGGCCGCGTTCTACGGGCAGGCCGTCGCGTCCTTCTCCGTGGCCATGGCGGCCACCGGCATCGGCATCTACAACCTTCAGGGCGACGCCTGGGTGCGCGGCTTCCTCGCGATCGCCGTCCTGTACCTGGTGACCTCCACCTTCACCCTGTCCAAGGTGATCCGGGACCGCCAAGAGGCGGCGAGCGGGGCGTACAACCCGTTCGAGAAGCTCTGAACCCGTTTCGCGCAGCGCTGAGCGGCCACGCTAAGCGCCCGCTCACCTTCGGCGGTATGGTGTGGGTCGTGCCAGTCGAGAGGGGCCAGTGATGAATACGGCGGAGGAGACGGCCGGCGGCGAGACGTCGGCGTGGGGCGAGGTCACGCCCGACGCGGCCCGGCGGCTGCTCGTCGCCGCGGTGGAGGCCTTCGCCGAGCGCGGCTACCACGCCACGACGACCCGTGACATCGCGGGCCGCGCGGGCATGAGCCCGGCCGCGCTCTACATCCACTACAAGACCAAGGAAGAACTCCTCCATCGCATCAGCAGGATCGGCCACGAGAAGGCCGTGGAGATCCTGCGCGTGGCGGCCGCGGGCGAGGGCAGCGCGGCCGAGCGGCTCGCCGACGCGGTCAGCTCCTTCGTCCGCTGGCACGCGGGCGGTCGTACCACCGCGCGGGTCGTGCAGTACGAACTCGACTCCCTCGGCCCGGACGCCCGCGCCGAGATCCTCGCCCTGCGCCGGCAGTGCGACGCCGAGGTGCGAGGCATCATCGAGGACGGTGTGGCGGCGGGCGAGTTCGACGTCCTGGACGTCCAGGGGACCACGCTCGCCGTGCTCTCCCTGTGCATCGACGTGGCCCGCTGGTTCAACGTCAAGGGCCCCCGCACACCCGAGGAGGTCGGCGCGCTCTACGCCGACCTCGTGCTGCGGATGGTGGGGGCGAAGTAAGCCCGGCGGTTGTCGGCGGTGCGTCAGAGGTAGTACCGGGACACGGACTCCGCGACGCACACCGGCTTGTCCCCGCCCTCGCGCTCCACGGTGAAGGCGACGGTCACCTGGACCCCGCCCTGCACATCGTCGACGCCGGTGATCGTGGCGGTCGAGCGCAGCCGGGAGCCGACCGGGACCGGGGCGGGGAAACGGACCTTGTTCGATCCGTAGTTGACGCCCATCTTCACGCCCTCGACCTTGATCAGCTGGGGCCCGAAGAGCGGGAGCAGGGACAGGGTCAGGTACCCGTGCGCGATGGTCGTCCCGAACGGCCCCGAGGCGGCGCGCTCCGGATCGACGTGGATCCACTGGTGATCACCGGTGGCCTCCGCGAACAGGTCGATCCGCTTCTGGTCGATCTCCAGCCAGTCGGTGTACCCCAGCTGCTCGCCCACCGCCCCCTTCAGGTCGTCGACGGACGCGAAGATCCTCGGCTCTGCCATGTCCCGGCCTCTCGTGTGATGTCTAAGCGACTGCTTAGCATGGTCGGCCGCGCATCCCATGTCAACGGACCGGCGCGAGGACGGGGTGGGTAGGCTTCGAGGAGTGCCCCAGATTCACGAGAAGATCCATGAGCTCACGGTCGGCCAGCTCGCCGCCCGCAGCGGCGCCGCCGTCTCCGCCCTGCACTTCTACGAGTCCAAGGGCCTGATCAGCAGCCGCCGCACCGCGGGCAACCAACGCCGCTACTCCCGTGACGCCCTGCGCCGGGTCGCCTTCGTCCGCGCCGCCCAGCGCGTCGGCATCCCGCTCGCCACGATCCGCGAGGCCCTCGCCGAGCTCCCCGAGGAACGCACCCCCACCCACGAGGACTGGGCCCGCCTCTCCGAGGCCTGGCGCTCCGAACTCGACGAGCGCATCAAGCAGCTGAACCGCCTCCGCGACCACTTGACCGACTGCATCGGCTGCGGCTGCCTCTCCCTGGACACCTGCGTCCTGTCCAACCCGGACGACGTGTTCGGCGAACGGCTGACGGGTTCGAGACTGCTGGTCGAGCAGCGGAGGGACCGACAGGCGTAGCGGCGGGTCCGTCCGCGCCGTGGTGGCCGACGCTGTTCGCGCTGCCGAGGCCGGCGGTCTGCGCTGCTGCGGCCAGGGCCGTCTGCGCGGTCGTGGGCCGGGCTCGGAGGGCGCGGTCGTGGCTGGGCTCGCAAGGCGCGTCGTGGCCAGGGGTGGGCGCCCGCCGTCGTGGCCGCGAGTGTGTACGCGCGGCGGTGGCCGGGGCTGTCTGTACGGTCGTGGCCTAGGTGTATTGCCCTGAGAGGTTGGGGACGCGGCTGGCGGGTGGTTGGCCTTTCAGCGCGGTGTGTCCGCGGTGGTGATTGTAGGTGTGCAGCCAGTCGGGGAACGCTTGGCGTCGTTCGGTCTCTGAGTGGTAGGGGCGGGCGTAGGCCCACTCGTCGAGCAGGGTGCGGTTGAAGCGTTCGACCTTCCCGTTGGTCTGCGGCCGGTAGGGCCGGGTGCGCTTGTGGGTGACCCCGGCTGCGGTGAGCAGGTCGCGCCAGTCTCGTGAGCGGTAGCAGGAGCCGTTGTCGGTCAGGACCCGTTCGACCGTGATGCCGGCCTGGGTGAAGAACGCCTGGGCACGGGTCCAGAAGCCGGTGGCGGTCTCCTTCTTCTCATCCGCGTGGATCTCGCTGTAGGCCAGTCGGGAGTGGTCGTCGACGGCGGTGTGGAGGTAGCTGTAGCCGGCGTTCGGGCGGTTCTTGCGTCCTGCTTGGCGGCCCAGCACTTTGTGTCCGCCGCCGTCGGGGATGTTGCCGAGCTTCTTGATGTCGACGTGCACCAGCTCGCCGGGACGTTCACGTTCGTAGCGGCGTATGACGCGGCCGGTGGCCCGGTCCAGGTGGGTGAGGCGGGCCAGGCCGTAGCGGGTCAGCACACGGTGAACGGTCGAGGGCACCAGGTGCAGCAGGTGCGCGATGCGGGCCGGTCCCCAGCGGCGCAGGACACGGACCTTGATGATGCGCCGCTCGGTGCGGGTCGGCGTCCTGCGCGGGCTGGTACGCGGGCGGCTGGAGAGGTCGCTCATGCCTGCTTCGCCGAACGTCCGGTAGCGGTCGGCCCAGCGCTGGGCGGTGGTCGGCGAGACCTGGAAGCGTTCGGCAGCCCGGCGCAGGGGCCAGCCGTCCTCGACCACGCAACGGGCCAGGCGCAGTCGTCCGGTCTCGGTCAGGGGTGCATTACGGTGGGACACGAGGGCCTTTCGGTCGGTGTCGACGTCGCAATCCACACCGAACTCGAAAGGCCCTCACCTGTTCAAGATCCCTCAGCTGAGACCTGCCTCACCGTCCACAACCTCCCGGGACAGAACACCTAGGGCACCGACCGTGCTGCCGTGGCCCGGGCCTGTGCACACTGCCGTGGCTGTGGGTTTGATCGCACGCCTCAGTGCGGGCATGAGCGTGCCGCCCCAGCTGTCGGCTTCGACGCGCTGCCCCACCCGGCGGCTAGACCGTGCCGCCCCAGCTGTCGGCCTGAGCGTGCCGCCCCAGCTGTCGGCTTGACGCGTTGCCCCAGTCGTCGGCTTGACCGCGCTGCCGTACCCGCAGGTTCGCCCCTCCGCTCAGGTGCAGGCATCCTCCCGCGCCGCCGCGGCTGCGGGCAGGCGTGCCGTTGGGGCGGCACGGGTGGGCGCAGCGGCACCCCGTCGCCGCGGGTGAGCGCACCCGCCCCCGCCCGCACCGGCCCTCGCACCTCACACCCCGGGTCACTCGAACTCGGTGCCCCCCTTACGTGTCAGATACGCCGGGCTCACCGCCTTCGCGACAGCCCGCCCCCCGGGTACCGGGCTGTACCGCTCGCGGACCGGCCGTATCACCACCCCCTCCCGCAGATGCAGCCCCCGCCCGGACACGGTCTCCCGACCGCTCGCGGCCTCCAGCACCCGAGCGATGTCGTACGGCCCTTCGAACACCCGCGGCACCAACGGCAGCTCACCGTCGACCAGTTCGACCACTTCCCCCGCGTCGAGCCACCGCACGGCCCCGCCGACCTCCACGGACACGTCGAACACGGCGTATCCCAGCGTGTCCCGCCGCCCGTCCGCGCCGTAGGTCAGGTCCTGCACGCCCGCTCCGTACACCTCACCGAACACACCGACCCGCCGAGCCCTCAGCCGCTCCGCGACCCGCGCAGCCACCTCGGCGACCCCGTGCCCCCGCACCGCACGCCAGTAGAGGTTCCGCGGATTCTCCTTCAGGGCCAGCGACTTCGCACCGAACCCCTTGGAGGAGACGTACACCCGTTCCCCGTCGGCGGCATACGTCAGCAGGCAGGCCGATCCGTGCAGCTTCTCGGTCAGTACCACCGGCTCGCCGGGCGCGAAGATGTCCGGGTACCGCTGGATGTTCTCGATGTCGACCCAGGGCAGCAGGCCGGGTGCGGACTCGACGTCCCCGCTCATCGACGTCGGCACCGGCGGCACCCACTTGGTGATCCCGAGCCGCTCGGCGAAGTCGGTCCCGTCTTTCGCCGCCCGCAGCAGGTCGACGTCCGTCAGCGCCTCCGGCCGGCACACGATCCCCTGCGAGAGCTCACCGCGCAGCCGCACCGCCTTGACCCGGTCCTGGTTGCCGCCCGCCAGACGCCCGGTCAGCCCCAACTCCTCGATCAGCCCGGCCGGGAGCACGGACTGCTCGGGGATGTACACGGCGGCCTCGCCGGTGCGGTAGGCGCCCTTGGCGACGACGGCCCGGTACAGACCGACCTGCGCCAGTTCGAGCGCGTCGGCGTTGGGATGGTCGTGGACGGTCAGCACTTCGGCGGTGACGCGCAGCGTCGACATCGGGACTCCTCGGGTTCCTCAGGGGTGTCTCATCGCCTCCCAATGTCCGGACGCGAAAGCGCTGGAGCGAGCGGATTATCGCCTGGTAGGGTCCCGGCCTTCGGCGGACGGCGACACCCGACCTGGCCGGTCCCATCCGTACTCGACCAGCCCCTTCGCCACCAACTGAGCGTTGGACAGGGCCCGTTGCCCGTCGGGAAGGGTCAGCGTGTCCTCCAGGCCTATGCGGGTCGCGAGGCCGAGGCGTCCGGCCAGCCGCAGCACCGGCCACGCGCCGCCGTCCTCGCCGTGCAGCAGCACCGGGCGGCCGTGCGCGGAACCGAGGTCGGTCAGGAGTGCACGCGCGGTGTCCTCGGCGGTCTCGGACGCCGGGTCCGTCACCTCCGCCAGCACCCGCAGCACCTTCGGGCCGAGCGGCGAGACGGCGAACCGCGCGGCCCCGTCCGTACCCGACCAGATGCCGGCTTCGACGCCCACGCCGAGGTCCATCAGCGCGGCGGCCACCTCCTCGGCGCCCGGTTCGTGCCAGTTGACCGAGGCGTGGTCGGGCAGCACGGTCCAGCTCCGGACTCGCTCCAGCCGGGCCGCTGGATCGGGCTCAGCCCAGGCGCCCGTGGTCACACCGACCGGCACCGACACCCGCGCACGGATCGCCTCCAACGTCGCCGCGATCACGCGCGGCGACAGACTGTCCTGCCCGCACGGCGTCTTGGGATGGACATGCACGTCCGTGGCACCGGCCGCGACGGCCTCGGCCGCGGACTCGGCCAGCGCCTGCGGCGTGCGCGGCACCATCGCACCGTCGGCGGCCCCGCGGGGCCCGTTCACACACACCTGCACCATGACTCGATGGTGCCAGCCACCACTGACAAAGCAGGGGGTACGGCATCCCCGGCGCACCCCCGCACGCACGGTTCCTAGGTTCGCTGCGGTCAGTCGGGTCAGTCGGGTCAGTCGGGTCAGGCCGACACGAGCAACCGTCCGCGCCTGGCGTCCGCCAGGGCCTCGGGTGTGAGCACGGGACGCGGTACGAGAATTCCGCAGTCCGTGCAGACCGGACCCGTAGAGGGTTCGTGGTCCAGTTCGTACTTCCAGACGAGGCGCTCCCCGCCGCACACCGGGCATTCCGCGCCCGGCTCCCGCTCCAGCGCGGAGATCAGCCGGCGCAGCACCTCCGCCAGCGGTTCGTGCGGGTGGACCCGTGGGTCGTCGCACCAGGCGACTCCGAAGCCGCCCCAGGTCAGGCGGTGCCAGTCGTCCACGGTGCCGGGCCTGCGCAGCCCGTCGTGCTTCTCCTTCTTGCGTCGCTCGGCGAATCCGGCCTCGTAGGCCAGCCAGACCGAACGCGCCTCTTCCAGCTCCTCCAGTGCGGCCACGAGCCGCGCTGGGTCGGGGGACCGGTCCTCGGGACCGAACCCGGCTCGCGAGCACAAATGGTCCCAGGTCGCCCTGTGGCCGTAAGGGGCGAACCGCTCAAGGCACTTGCGCAGCGAATAACGCCGGAGCGCCAGATCGCATCGCGGATCGCGCACCTGTCTCGCCAAACTCCGGAAACCGGCCATCGCCCTGCACCTCCGTCACACCTGCACCTGTACTTCGGTCACTTCGGCGTCGTCGTACGGACTTCGCGTGGACTTCGCACGACGTTGCCGAATAGACGTATCGACAAGCGATTCGGCTCCATCCAATTTCCGATGACCCCCATAAGCGATGCCACCGACTCCGAAAAGTGACGCATGTTCATCTTCAATCCCGGGGATACCGGCGGTAACGTCCGGCCCACCCCCGTCGGTAGGAGCTCTCATGCCTCGGCGCACCTCACGCACCGCACTCGACAGACTGAGAACTCCCGGCAGATTCCCCGGGTTCCTGAAGTCCGCCTCCGTATGCGTCCTGATTGCCGGTCTTTTGTCCCCGCTTTCCCAAGCGGCCGCGGCGGCGGACACCGAGACCGTGGCGGCCGCGGTGGCGAACGACCACTGCGGGGGCCGGTGTTCCGACATCCTGCCGCCCGGCCAGAACGGCAACGCCACCCTCGCGCAGATCCTGCTCAACCAGGCCTTCGGCTCCCAGCCCGCGCACGCCGAGGACCAACTCGGCCCGTACGCCAACCTGGCGAAGGGCTATCCCGCGCTCACCGACGCCACGATCAACACCTTCTTCAACGAGGCGTCTTTCGGGGTCCCTGCCGATCAAGTCGCCTCCACACTCAAGCCCGCCGGTCGCAGCGACGTGACGATCGTCCGCGACAAGAAGACGGGCGTACCGCACATCACCGGTACCACCAGATACGGCACGGAGTTCGGAGCGGGCTATGCGGCGGCTGAGGATCGGCTGTGGCTCATGGATGTCTTCCGTCACGTCGGGCGCGGTCAGCTGACTCCCTTCGCCGGCGGCGACCCGTCCAACCAGGGCCTGGAGCAGCAGTTCTGGCGCACCGCCCCGTACACCGAGGCCGATCTCCAGGCGCAGATCGACAACGCGGTCGCCACCAACGGAGCCCGCGGGCAACAGGCCCTCGCCGACGTGAACGCCTACGTCGCAGGCATCAATGCCTACATCGACGCCTCCGACAGCGGCCGCTACTTCCCCGGCGAGTACGTCCTGACCGGTCACAAGGACTCCGCCACCAACGCCGGCACGATCGACCGCTTCAAGCCCACCGACCTGGTCGCGCTGGCCTCCGTGATCGGCGCGCTCTTCGGCTCCGGGGGCGGCGGCGAGGTGAACAACGCGCTGTCGCTGCTCGCCGCCCAGCAGAAGTACGGCGTGAGCGAGGGCACCAAGGTCTGGGAGTCCTTCCGCGAGCGCAACGACCCCGAGGCGGTCCTGACCCTCCACGACGGCAGCTTCCCCTACGCCTCCGCGCCCGCCGACCCGCAGGGCGAGGCCCTGCCCGACGCCGGCTCGGTGGCCACGGAGCAGCTGGTGTACGACCGTACGGGCAGCGCGGCCACGTCGAGCGCCACCGGCGCCTCCACCACGGCCGCGAGGACCGCCGTCACCTCGGCAAAGCGCGGCATGTCCAACGCCCTCGTGGTGAGCGGCGAGCACACGGCGAGCGGCAACCCGGTCGCCGTCTTCGGACCGCAGACCGGCTACTTCGCGCCGCAGCTGCTCATGCTCCAGGAGATCCAGGGCCCCGGCCTCAGCGCCCGCGGCGCCTCCTTCGCGGGCCTGGGCATGTACGTCGAGCTCGGCCGCGGCCAGGACTACGCGTGGAGTGCCACCACCTCGGGCCAGGACATCATCGACTCCTACGCCGTCGAGCTGTGCCAGGACGACTACCACTACCTGTACCGCGGCACCTGCACGGCGATGGAGAAGATCGAGCGGAAGAACGCCTGGACCCCGACCACGGCCGACGGCACCGCGGCCGGCTCGTACACGATGCGGGTGTGGCGGACGAAGTACGGCCCCGTGGAGTACCGCGCGACCGTGGGCGGCAAGAAGGTCGCCTACACCACCCTGCGCTCGTCCTTCATGCATGAGGCCGACTCCATCATCGGCTTCCAGATGCTGAACGACCCGGACTACGTCGACGGCCCGGAGACCTTCCAGAGCGCGGCGCAGCACATCAACTACACCTTCAACTGGTTCTACGCCGACTCCGAGCACACCGCGTACTACAACAGCGGCGACAACCCGGTGCGGGCCACCGGCGTCGATGCCGAGTTCCCGGTGTGGGCGCAGCCGGCGTACGAGTGGCGGAACTGGGACCCGACGACGAACACGGCGCAGTACACGCCGGCCTCGGCCCACCCGAACTCGATCGACCAGGACTACTACATCTCCTGGAACAACAAGCAGGCCAAGGACTACACGACCGCCTCCTGGGGCGACGGTTCGGTGCACCGCGGCAATCTCCTCGACGACCGGGTGAAGAGACTGGTCGCCGCGGGCGGGGTCACCCGGGCCTCGCTGGTGAAGGCGATGGCGGACGCCGGGCTCGCCGACCTGAGGGCGGAGGACGTGCTGCCGGACCTCCTGAAGGTGGTCACCAGCTCGCCGGTGACCGACTCGACGGCCGCGGCGGCGGTGAGCAGGCTCCAGGCGTGGGTGACGGCGGGCGCCAAGCGCACGGAGACGACGGCCGGTTCGAAGACGTACGCCGACGCCGAGGCGATCCGCATCCTGGACGCGTGGTGGCCGCTGCTGGTGAAGGCCGAGTTCGAACCGGGCCTCGGCAGCGACCTGTACACGGCCTTCACCGCCAACCTGCCCGTCGACGAGACCCCGTCGGCCGCCCACGGCCCGACCGGCGCGCACGCGGGCAGCGCCTTCCAGTACGGCTGGTGGAGCTATGTCGACAAGGACATCCGGGCCGTGCTGGGCGAGTCGGTCCAGGGGCCGCTCGCACGGAAGTACTGCGGTGGCGGCAGCCTCGCCGCCTGCTGGGACGTCCTCGTCAGCACGCTGAAGGAGGCGGCCGGCAGGACCGCGGCCCAGGTCTACCCCGGTGACGACCTGTGCTCGGCGGGCAACCAGTGGTGCGCCGACTCGATCGTCCAGCGCACACTGGGCGGCATCAAACACGGCAACATCAGCTGGCAGAACCGGCCGACGTTCCAGCAGGTCGTGGAGTTCACCTCGCACCGGTAGGGCGATCGCACCGGTAGGGCGCGGGTGGCGGCGGGTCAGCGGATGCGGCCCGCCACCACCACCAGCTGTGCCAGCTCCCGGTGCACGATGTCGCTGTGCGCGCCGGACGGCGCTCCGCCGCGCCTGACCACCTCGACCGCGTCGACGTTCACACACCCCGAGGCCGGCAGCTTCCCCTTCAACGCGGCGGCGAGCTTGAACGACTGGGTGCCCGGCACCGCCTGCACGCCGCCGTACCCCATCGCCCCCCACTTGGCACCGAGGCCGCGTGCCAGGGCCAGTTCGGCGGCGACTCCCTGCGCATCGCCCGCCATCCGCGAGGCCAGCGGGTAGATGGTCCCGAGGGCCGAGTCGTGCCGGGAGTGGCAGCACACCAAAGGGCCGTCGATCCGTAGGTGCTGCCCCTGGAGGACCCCTCCCGCGCGCGGGTCGTGCGGCAGCCGCGCCGCGAACGCGTAGTGGGAGAAGGCGCCTTGGAGGAGCGTCACCGACTTCACCGTGCGCACGCCCTGCGGCAGCCCGCGCAGCGCGAACGACACCAGCCGGGCGCCGAAGCTGTGCCCCACGAGGTGCACCCGCACGTTCGGTGCCTTCGCGGCCAACTGCCCGACCACCCGCCCGAGTCCGCGCTCGCCGACGGTCCCCGCGCGCCGCTTCATGGCGTAGTACGTCGCCTGGCGCAGCAGTTCGTGCGCGCCGTCCCACGGGTTGGGCAGCGAGAACCCGGCCGTCCCGCCCGGGGACTCGAGTTCCGCCAGCGCCCGCGCGAACTCCTCGCAGATCTCCGCCGTGGACCCCGAGAACATCAGGGGGTCGCTCTGCTGCACCCCTTCGGCCATCGTGTCCGCCGCGAACAGCACCTGCGGTCCCGGCGGCACGACGTCCACCAGCAGGCGCACCAGCCGCCCGAACTCCTCCAACTCCCGCTCCTCGCGCGGCTGCTGGTCCAGCATCCGCGCGATCTGGTCGATCACGGTCGCCCGCCCGGGGAAGGTCTCCAGCAGCGCGTGCCGGGTGTCCTTGTCGAGCGCCGGACGCGGCGGCAGCTCGGCGGCCACGGCCCGCGGGAAGTCCGGGATCGGCTCGTCGGAGAACCGCATCGACGGCCACACGACACCGACATACCCGAGTCGGGCCGCCGGGGCGAGCGCCGGGATCGGCGCGAAGAAGCGGCTGTAGAGCCGGGTCGCCCCCGAGCGGTCGCTGTTCCAGCCGTGCGAGAAGACCACGAGATCGCGCACGTCGTGTTCCGCGACCCCGGCCAGCAGCCGGTCCCGCTTCCCGCCGTCCGTGTCCCCGTCCGCGTCGAAAGTGAGCTCCCAGTACGGACTCACGCTCATTGCCGGCTCTGCCATGACGGGCCCCCTCGTCCCCCGGAGCGGTGCGATGTGCGCGCATCGTCCCGCTAGCGGTCGGAGTTGGCCATACGTCGTGACTCATCCGGGTGAATCACCGGCTCACCGGTAGACGAGGTACTCCCGCCGCACCCTCCGGAAGGCCGCCAGCTCCTCCTCCCAGCCCGCCACCACCTCGTCGGTACCCGCCCCCGCGTCGATCATCGTGCGCACCAGCGTGGAACCCGTGAGCTTGTCGATCCAGTTGTCCGCACGCCAGGCGAAGCCGCTCCACACCTTCTTGGCGGTCACCAGGAGCGCGATCCCGGTGCGTACGGGGTCGTAGGCGTCCCGGTCGTGCACATGGACCTGCACGCCCCCGATCGTCTTCCCCTGGAACTTGGAGAAGGTGGGCGCGAAGTATGCCTCCCTGAAGCGCACCCCGGGCAGCCCGAGTCCGTTCGCCGCGTCGGCCCACCGCCCGTCGACGCCCTCCGCGCCGAGCAGTTCGAAGGGGCGGGTCGTGCCACGCCCCTCCGACAGGTTCGTCCCCTCGAAGAGGCACGTCCCCGAGTACACCAGGGCGGTCTGAGGCGTCGGCATGTTCGGGCTCGGCGGCACCCAGGGCAGCCCCGAGTCGTCGTACCACTCGGACCGCTTCCACCCGCTCATCAGTACGGCGTCCAGCTCCACCGGCGCGGCCAGGAACTCCCCGTTGAACAACCGCGCCAGCTCCACGACCGTCATCCCGTGCGCCTGCGAGATCGGCTGCCGCCCGACGAAGGTCGCGAACTCCTTGTGCAGTACGGGTCCCAGGGCCGCCCGTCCGGTCACCGGGTTGGGCCGGTCCAGGACCACGAACCGTTTCCCCGCGAGCTGGGCGGCCTCCATGCAGTCGTACAGCGTCCAGATGTACGTGTAGAAGCGCGCGCCCACGTCCTGGATGTCGAAGACCACGGTGTCCACGCCGGACGCGGTGAAGATGTCGGCGAGCGGCCGGCCGCTCTTCAAGTACGTGTCGTAGACGGGCAGGCCGGTCGCCGGGTCGTCGTAGCGGCCCTCGGAGCCGCCCGCCTGCGCGGTGCCCCGGAAGCCGTGCTCGGGGCCGAAGACGGCGGTGAGGTTCACGCGGTCGTCCGCGTGCATGACGTCGACGATGTGGCGTACGTCCCTGGTGACGCCGGTGGGGTTGGTGACGATGCCGGTGCGCCGGCCGCTGAGCTGGGCGTAGCCGTCTGCGGCCAGGTTCTCGAAGCCGGTTCGCCTCCGGCGGGTGGCCGCGAAGGCGGGGGAGGCCGCGGGGAGTGCTGCTGCTGCCGTTGTTGCGGCGAGGAAGGTCCGTCTGGGTAGGTGCATGTGACCTCCTTGATGGGGATGGTCGGCATGGGCACGGTATGTGCTTCCGCGGGTTGTGTGGAAGGTGCGGGCCGTCCGTGGCTGGTCGCGCAGTTCCCCGCGCCCCTAGGGGCGTCTGAGGCCCCTTCCTTTGATACATACCGACCGGTTAGTCTGGCCGTTGCGGGGGCAGAGTCGATTCTCGTCGCGTCGAAGGAGACCGATGGTGGAAGCCGTGCAGGGTGCTGGTGTGGTCGTCACGGGAGCCGGGGGTGGGATCGGGGCCGCGCTGGCCCGGCGTTTCGCCGCCGAGGGGGCCCGGGTCGTCGTCAACGACCTGGACGCCGAGCGGGCGAAGGCCGTCGCCGAGGAGATCGGCGGCATCGCCGTTCCGGGCGACGCCTCGGCGATCGTCGGCGAGGCCAGTGAGGCGCTGGGCGGCACGGTCGACGTGTACTGCGCCAACGCGGGCGTCGCCTTCGAGGGCGGGGAGACCGGCGAGGCGTTCGACGAGCGGCCCTGGACGCTGTCCTGGGACGTGAACGTCATGGCACACGTACGCGCGGCCCACGAACTGCTCCCGGGCTGGCTGGAGCGCGGCAGCGGCCGTTTCGTCTCCACCGTGTCCGCCGCCGGACTGCTCACCATGATCGGCGCCGCGCCCTACAGCGTCACCAAGCACGGCGCGTACGCCTTCGCCGAGTGGCTGTCGCTGACGTACCGGCACCGCGGTCTGAAGGTCCACGCGATCTGTCCGCAGGGCGTGCGCACCGACATGCTGGCCGCCACCGGCAGCGCGGGCGACCTGGTCCTCCAGCCGACCGCGATCGCCCCGGCGGAGGTGGCGGACGCCCTCTTCAAGGGCATCGAGGAGGACCGTTTCCTGATCCTGCCGCACCCCGAGGTCGCCGGGTACTACCAGGCCAGGGCCGCCCACCCCGACCGCTGGCTGACCAACATGAACCACCTCCAGCAGAAGTGGGAGGCGAGCCGGTGACCGACTCCCGCTATGCGGCCAAGCCCTGGCTCGGCCTGCTCAACGACGCCCAGCGCGCGCCGATCGACCCCGCCGACTCGCTGGTTCATGCCCTGCGCCGGGCCGTCGCCGACACCCCGGACCGCGCCTTCCTCGCCTACTTCGACGGCCGTCTGACCTACCGCGAGGTCGACGAGCTGAGCGACTCCGTCGCCGGGCACCTCGCCGCCCGCGGCCTGGAGCGCGGCGACCGGGTGGCGATCCTGCTGCAGAACTCCCCGCACTTCGTGCTCGCCCTGCTCGGCGCCTGGAAGGCGGGCGCGACCGTGGTGCCCGTCAACCCGATGTACAAGTCGGGGGAGGTCGGGCATGTCCTGCGGGACGGCGAGGTGGCCGCGCTGGTCTGCTCGGACCGGGCCTGGGAGTCGTATCTGCGCGACACGGCGGCCGACTCGCCCGTACGCATCGTGCTGACCGGCTGCGAGCTGGACTTCCAGAACCGCCAGGACGCGCGCGTGCTGACCTTCGAGCGGCTGCCTCTGGCCGCCGACGCCGACGATCTCACGGCCGTCGCCCGCGCCGGTCACAAGGCGCCCGAGGACCGCGACGCGGGCCCGGCCGACATCGCCCTGATCAGCTACACCTCGGGCACCAGCGGCGCCCCCAAGGGCGCCACCAACACGCACGGCAACATCATGCACAACGCCGAGCGGCAGCGGACCGGCCTGGCTCTGCCCGAGGCGCCCGTCTACTTCGCGATGGCGCCGCTGTTCCACATCACCGGCATGGTCTGCCAGCTCGGCGCCTGTCTGAACAGCGCGGGCACGCTCGTCCTGGCGTACCGCTTCGAGGCCGGTGTCGTGCTGGACGCCTTCGCCGAGCACCGCCCGCACTACACGGTCGGCCCCTCCACGGCCTTCATGGCACTGGCGGCCCACCCGTCCGTCACCCCGGACCACTTCTCGTCCTTCGTGAACATCTCCTCCGGCGGTGCACCCCTGCCGCCCGCCCTGGTGGAGAAGTTCCGGGCCGGCTTCGGGCCGTACATCCGCAACGGTTACGGGCTCACCGAGTGCACCGCGCCCTGCGCCTCCGTACCGCCGGACCTGGAGGCGCCCGTCGACCCGGCCTCCGGGACCCTGGCCGTGGGCGCGCCCGGCCCCGACACGGTGGTACGCATCGTCGACGACCGGGGCGCCGAGGTCCCCTTCGGGGAGCAGGGCGAGATCCTCGTACGGGGGCCGCAGGTCGTCCCCGGCTACTGGCGGCGCCCCGAGGCCACCGCCGAGACCTTCCCGGACGGCGAGCTGCGCACCGGGGACATCGGCTTCATGGACCCGCAGGGCTGGCTGTACGTCGTCGACCGCAAGAAGGACATGATCAACGCGTCCGGCTTCAAGGTGTGGCCGCGCGAGGTCGAGGACGTCCTCTACACCCACCCGGCGGTGCGCGAGGCGGCCGTCGTCGGGGTGCCCGACGGGTACCGCGGGGAGACCGTCAAGGCGTACATCAGTCTCCGTCCGGGCTCCGACACGGACCCGGCTGCACTCGCCGCGTACTGCAAGGAGAGACTGGCCGCCTACAAATACCCGCGTCAGGTGGAGATCCTGCCCGACCTGCCGAAGACGGCGAGTGGGAAGATCCTCCGGCGGGAACTGCGTTCCCGCCCGCAGGGCTAGACACAGCAACAGAAGAAAGTCTCGGAAGGCAGGTGGCGGCAGTGCCCAGGACTACGGACGGTGACGGTACCCCCGTGCCGCAGCGGCTCCTCGCCGCCGCCACCCGGCTCTTCGCCGAGCAGGGCTACGACCGCACCTCGGTGCAGGAGATCGTCGAGGCGGCCGGCGTCACCAAGGGGGCGCTCTATCACTACTTCGGCTCCAAGGACGACCTCCTGCACGAGGTGTACGCGCGCGTGCTGCGCGTCCAGCAGGAGAGACTCGACGCGTTCGCGAACGCCGACGAGCCGATCGAGAAGCGCCTCAGGGGGGCGGCGGCCGACGTCGTCGTCACCACCATCGACAACCTCGACGACGCGTCGATCTTCTTCCGCTCGATGCACCACCTGAGCCCCGAGAAGAACAAGCAGGTCCGCGCCGAGCGCCGGCGCTACCACGAACGCTTCCGCGCGCTCGTCGAGGAGGGCCAGGAGGCGGGAGTGTTCTCGAAGGCGACCCCGGCCGACCTGGTCGTGGACTACCACTTCGGCTCGGTCCACCACCTGTCGACCTGGTACCGCCCCGAAGGCCAGATGAGCCCCCAGGAGCTCGCCGACCACCTCGCGGACCTCCTGCTGCGGGCGCTGCGGCCGTAGCCACACGCGCGTTGCGGGGCGGCTGCCACCAGGCGGCCGCCCCGCACCCTTCACGTCACACGTACCGCTTCAGCTCGCGCCGCGCCAGCGACCGCTGGTGCACCTCGTCCGGACCGTCCGCGATCATCAGCGTCCGGGCGCCGGCGTAGAGCTCGGCGAGGGGGAAGTCCTGGCTGACGCCGCCCGCGCCGTGCAGCTGGATGGCCCGGTCGATGATGTCGACGACCGCGCGGGGCGTGGCGATCTTGATGGCCTGGATCTCCGCATGGGCACCCCGGTTGCCGACCGTGTCCATCAGCCAGGCCGTCTTCAGCACCAGCAGCCGCAGCTGCTCGACGGTGACCCGCGCGTCGGCGATCCAGTTGTGGACGACGCCCTGCTGGGCCAGGGCCTTGCCGAAGGCGCTACGGGACACGGCCCGCCGGCACATCAGCTCGATCGCCCGCTCGGCCATGCCGATCAGCCGCATGCAGTGGTGGATCCGGCCCGGACCCAGCCGGGCCTGGGCGATGGCGAAGCCGCCGCCCTCCTCACCGATCAGATTGGACACCGGCACGCGCGCGTGGTCGAAGACCACCTCGGCGTGACCGCCGTGGTAGTGGTCCTCGTAGCCGAACACCTTCATGGCGCGCTCGACCGTGACACCCGGGGTGTCGCGGGAGACGAGGATCATGGACTGCTGGCGGCGGATGTCGTCCCCGTCCGGGTCCGTCTTGCCCATCACGATGAAGATCCTGCAGTCCGGGTTCATCGCCCCGGAGATGTACCACTTGCGGCCCGTGATGACGTACTCGTCGCCGTCCCGCTCGATGTGCGTGGTGATGTTCGTGGCGTCCGAGGAGGCCACCTCCGGCTCGGTCATCGCGAACGCCGAGCGGATCTCACCGGCCAGCAGCGGCTCCAGCCACTGCTTCTTCTGCTGCTCGTCGCCGAACTGCGTCAGCACCTCCATGTTCCCGGTGTCCGGGGCCGCGCAGTTCAGCGCGGTGGGCGCCAGGTGCGGGGACCGGCCGGTGATCTCGGCCAGCGGCGCGTACTGGAGGTTGGTGAGGCCGGCGCCGTACTCGGTGTCGGGAAGGAAGAGGTTCCACAGGCCCTGCTTGCGTGCCTCGGCCTTCAGTTCCTCGACGACGGCCGGGGTGTCCCACGGCGAGGCCAGCAGGGCGCGCTGCTCCTCCGCGACCGCCTCGGCCGGGTAGACGTACTCGTCCATGAAGGCGAGCAGCTTGGCGCGCAGCTCCTCGGTGCGTGCGTCGAACGCGAAGTCCATGTTGCGTCAGCCTTCCTGAAGAGTGGTCAGGCCGTGCCCGATGAAGACCGGGACCAGGTCACCGATGCGGTCGAAGCCCGGGCCGACCGTCTGGCCCAGGGTGTAGCGGTAGTGGATGCCCTCCAGGATCACGGCGAGCTTGAACCAGGCGAAGGCCGTGTACCAGGCGACCGCGGAGACATCGCGCCCCGAACGTGCCGCGTACCGCTGGATCAGCTCGGCGGGGCTCGGGTGCCCGGCGGCCTCGGCGGTGGTGGACACGGGGGAGTCGGGCATGCCGAGCGGCAGGCTGTACATCACCAGCAGGCCGAGGTCGGTGAGCGGGTCGCCGAGCGTCGACATCTCCCAGTCGAGGATCGCCTTGATCTTGTCGTCGTCGCCGATCAGGACGTTGTCGAGCCGGTAGTCGCCGTGCACGACGGTCGGGGCGGGGGAGTGCGGCAGCCGCCGGCCGAGGGTTGCGTGCAGCTCGTCGATGCCGGCCAGCTCGCGGTTGCGGGAGGCGTCCAGCTGCTTGCCCCAGCGCCGCAACTGGCGGTCCAGGAAGCCCTCCGGGCGGCCGAAGTCGGCGAGACCGACCTCGGCGGGGTCCACCGCGTGCAGCTCCACGAGCGTGTCCACCAGGGCCAGCACGGCACCCCGGGTGCGCTCCGGGCCGAGCGGAGCGAGCTGGTCGGCGGTGCGGTACGGCGTGCCCTCGACGAAGTCCATGACGTAGAAGGGCGCCCCGGGCGCCGCCCCGTTCTCGGGTTTCTCGCACAGCAGCACCGGACGCGGCACCGGCACGTTCGTCGGGTACAGCGCGCTGATCACCCGGTGCTCGCGCTTCATGTCGTGCGCGGTGGCCAGGACATGGCCGAGCGGGGGCCGCCGTACGACCCACTTCGAGGTGCCGTCGGAGACTGCGTAGGTGAGGTTCGACCGTCCGCCCTCGATCAGCCGGCCGGTCAGCGGGCCGTGCACCAGGCCGGGCCGCTCACGGTCGAGCAGGCCGCGCAGCCGGTCGAGATCGAGACCGGGCGGATGGTCGGGACTCATCAATGCTCCTACGGACGGGTGAACACGACAAGACCATGATGCCGACCGGTCGGTATGTCGTCCAGTAGGAGAGCGGAACGTGATCGGGGCCACGATAGGCCCGCAGCTCCCCGCGCAGGGCGCTGGGGAGCTGCAGGTGGTGACTCTGCCAGGTCGGCTCAGTGGTCGTCCCAGTGGCCCTCGTGCTCGGCGTGCCGGTGGCCGTCGTGCAGATAGTCCACGTGGTCGCCGTGCAGGACGCTCGGGTGCCCGCAGTCCTGGCCGTGCCGGTGGTCGTGACTCTCGTGCGAGACGTGCCCGGAGGGTTCGCACTCGTCCCAGTGGCCGCCGTGCTCGCGGTGCATGTGCCCGTCGTGCGCGTAGTCGACGTGGTCGCCGTGCGGCACCGTGGCGTGGCCGCAGTCCGGGCCGTGCGTGTGCGTGTGGGAGGCGTGTTCCTGGTGGAGGGTGGTCATGGTGCTCACCTTCGAAGGTGCGGGTGATGACGTCGGACAGGCTGCCACGCGAACGCCGCGTATCCGGCGATTCGGACCTGGCGTGGCGTCCGGGTACCCCTGAGGGGCGGGCGGGCCCACGAAGCCCGTCGTCCCCGACGGTAAAGCGGCGCCAGAGGGCTCGCTCCCCAAGAGCGGTCCAAGAACGGACCAAGGTCGTGTACGAGGATCCTTGCCGAGGGTGTGCGAGATCCGCGCCGGGGTGCGCGGGAGGGCCCGCGCCGGAATTCCCACGAGGTGCGCGCCGGTTGGGCTGCGAGGTGCGTGCCGGTTGGCGTACGAGGTCTGTGCCGCGGCTGTATGAGATCCGCGCCGGATCGCCTAGGAGGGCCTGTCGCCGGATTGCCGACGAGGTCCGCGCCGGTTGGGCTGCGAGGTCCGTGGCGGTTGGGCTGCGAGGTCCGTGCCGCGGCCCGTATGAGATGCGCGCCGGATCGCCTCGGAGGGCCCGTGGCCGGATTGCCGGCGAGGTCCGTGCCGGTTGGCGTACGAGGTCCGTGCCGGGGCGCCTATGGGAGCCGCGCCGGATCGCCTAGGGGGGCCGTCGCCGGTTGGCCTGCGAGGTCCGTGCCGGTTCGCTGCGAGGCCCGCGCCGGTTCGCTGTCAGGATCGCGACCGGTTGCCCGGACAGCGCGTCGCCTAGAAGACCAGTGCCGCCGCGCACACCGCGAGCCCTACCGTGAGCAGTGCGCCCGCCGTCGCGTGCCGGGGGGTGAGTGCCGTCGGGCTGCTCGTGGCGGACAGGGTGCGGATGCGGTGGTGGGCGATGAGCAGGAAGGCCAGCCAGAGGGCGCAGCACAGGGCGCAGACGACGATCCCGGGCGCCGAGACTCCTCCGTGCAGGGTGGTCTTCATGGCGAGGATGGCGGCGGCGGTGCTGGACAGGGTCGTACGCCGCCAGGCCAGCCGGGTCCGCTCGGGCTGGAGCCCGGGGTCCCGTTCCGAGGCCGGACGGGCGGCCGCCCCGCTCATCCCTCCCACCCGACGAGCACCACGACGACCATCGCGACGGCCACGACCGCGACCGCGAGGCTCAGCAGTGCCGGGAACCGGGACACCGGCAGGTCCTCGCCGCGGCGCATGGCCCGCTCGCAACGCACCCAGTGGTTGACCGCCCGCAGCGAGCACACCACGCCCGCCGCGAGCAGCGCGAGCGCGAGCCCCACCCGCCAGCCCCAGCGCAGGCCCGGCAGGAACTGGTCCACGGCGAAGCCGCCGCCGATCAGCGCGAGCGCGGTGCGCAGCCAGGCCAGGAAGGTGCGCTCGTTCGCCAGTGAGAAGCGGTAGTCGGGGGTGACGCCCTCCTGCCGGATCTCCCGGGGGTCGAACCAGAGCCGGACGGTGCGTGCGAAACCGATCACGTGCAGGACCCTACCGGGGCACCGCCATGGGGCGTTGTCAGTGCCCGCCGCTACTGTTCGGGGGCATGGATGTTCCCACGTCACTGGCCCAGTACACGCAGGCCGGGCACGGCATCGCCCCCGCCGAGCAGCTGCTCGACCTGCCCGGGTTCTGGCCCGCCTACTTCGGGCCCACCTGGGACGGGTTCGCCGACGAGCCAGAGGTGTTCGGCGCCGACCCGGCGGACGTGGACGCGGCGGGCGAGGCGTTGTACGGGGCGACGGAGGTCTGGCCCGCGTACCGCATACCTCTGCCCGGCGGGCACCTGCTCTGGATCGTGCACCGGAACTTCCCCGACGACCCGGGCACGGACTACCTGCTCACCCACCCCGACCAGGCCCGGGAGACCTCCCTGGCATCCATCGAGGGCCACTTCACCGGGCCGGGGCTGTCCTGGCCGGATCTGGTCGCCGTCGCCGACTCGGCCCCGGCGGACGCCGAGGGCGTACGCGATCCCGGCCTGCGACTGCTCCTGCTGCTCCCGGCGTTCGGCGACGCGGAGACACCCATGGAGGCGGCAGTGGAACGGATCGCCGCCGCACTCGTCGCCGTGGGCATGACGGCTGAGGCGGCTCCGGAGGCGGCCGAGGGGTTCCTCGACCATCCCTTCTGGGAGAGCCCCTACTGGGCCGCTCCGGGCAACAGCCCGCTGAGCGGGGGTACTCATACGCCCGGACCGGTCGGCTCTGCGGCTCAGCCCATCGAGCGGTAGGCCCGCAGCCGCTCGTACGCGTCCAGCCCGTCCGGCACCCACTCCCACTCCCTCAGCCGGCGCAGCACCTCGTCCTCCGGCAGGAAGTCGTGCCAGGCCACCTCCTCCACCTGCGGGCTGACCGGAAGATCGCAGCGGACCTCGTACACCGAGGACCACCAGGTCCGGCCGGCACCGTCGTCGTAGAGGAACTTGAAGAGGTACTCGGGGCGCGGCAGTCCGCTCACGCCCAGTTCCTCCTCGGCCTCGCGCAGGGCCGCGTCGTCGTAGGACTCGCCCGCGCCGACCACTCCGCCGACGAACATGTCGTACAGGGAGGGGAAGACCAGCTTGGCCGGTGTGCGGCGGTGGACGAAGATCCGGCCCTCTGCGTCCCGCGCCTGGATGAAGACGCAGCGGTGGCGCAGGCCCTTCGCGTACGCCTCGCCCCGCGGCGACTGTCCGATGACCGTGTCGTTCTCGTCGACGATGTCGAGGATCTCGTCAGCAGCGCTCATGACTCCATCCAAGCAGGGGCCGGATCAGGCCCGGGCGTCGGTGCGCTGAAGGTCCCGCGCCCGCTCGGTCTGCGTGCACGGCATCGCCGGATGCATGCCGAGGGCCACGATGCCCACGACGATCGCCGCGAGTCCCGCCGCCTCCCAGGCCAGCGCACCCGCGTCGGTGCGCAGCCGGTCGCCGAGGAAGCCGACGCCGCAGATGATCCCGGCCAGTGGCTGGGCCGCGGTCAGGGCGGGCAGCGACATCCGCAGGGGGGCGGTCTCGAACGCGCTCTGCACGAGGATGAGCCCGGTGACGCCGAGCAGCAGCACGGCGTACGGCTGCCAGCCGGTCAGCAGCTCCACCAGGCCGCCCTCGGAGAAACGCTGGCCGCTGACCCGGGTCAGCGCGTCCTGGACGCCGTACAGCAGACCGGCGGCCAGGGCCAGCAGGACCGGGCCGGAGCTCAGCCGGGAGCGCTTGGCGTAGGTCGTGAGCAGCAGGGCGAGGCCGACCATGGCGCCGATGATCAGCCAGTGCCGCAGGGGGTCGGTGAGCGCGGTGCCGCCGCGTGGCTCGCCCGCCACGATGAACGTGGTGACTCCGCCCGCGAGCAGCACGAGGCCCGCCCAGCCCTGGCGGCCCAGCGGCTGCTTGCTCTGCTTGCGGGACAGGGCGAGGGCGAACAGCAGGTTGGTGGCGAGGAGGGGCTCCACCAGGGAGATCTCGCCCTGGCCCAGCGCGATCGCGCCGAGGGCCATGCCGGCCACCATCAGCCCGATGCCGCCGAGCCAGCGCGGCACCTTCATCAGGTCGAGCAGCAGGCGGGGGGAGAGGAAGTCGCTCAGCGGGGCCTGTCGGGCGGCGTTCTGCTGGAGCACGAATCCGAAGCCCAGACAGCAGGCCGCGCTCAGGGCGAGAACCAGGACCAGAACCGACACGCTGCGTACCTCGAGATCATCCGGCGGGGCCACGGGGAGCGTAGGCGGCCGACTGTAGCGTCCCAGGGTCCGCCATGCCCCTGAGAGTGCCCGAGAACCCGGGCGGTTGACTCGATCCCGGCGCCCCGGTCGACGGGGCGGTCGTGCGACCGTGCCGACCATCGTGCGGGGTCCTGGCGGGTCCGCGCCATGGCGTGGGCCACAACAGAACCGGCGATCCGTGCCCGGTCTCGCCCGCCGCTCCACAAGTCCCTTTCAGGTCACGGAAGTTGACGCGTGTAACACCCGTATCCCCCTTGACGGAAAGCGTTGGCTGAGGATTGGCTGTGAGTGATCAGCTGATGGCAAGCCGAAACGTCCAGACCAGAAGGCCGGCCGCCGCGTCGGCCGCATACCGACGACGAGCCGCGTCGCGTGAGGAAGTCCCCGCGGTGTCCCCACCCCCGCCACCCCTCGGGCGCAGTCGCAAGCGCGCCGCCGCTCAGATCCTCGACGCCGCCCTCGACGACAGCGAACTCGTCGCCGCCCGGGGCGCCTTGGCGCAGGGGCGCTGGCAGGCCGCCCGTGCGCTGCTGGCCTGGACGGGGGACGACTGGGACCGGCGAGGGCACCGGGTGACGGTGCTCGCCCTGGAGCCCTACAGCGCCGCGTGGGCCGGCGACTGGCTGCTCGCGGAGCCCGAGTCGGCCGACGCGGCCGTCCTGCTCGCCCTCGCCCAGGTCCGGCGGGCCCTGCGGGGCAAGGAGAAACCCGTCACGGCCCGCGAGGCCTGCCGGACCGCCGCCGCTCTCGCGCCCGCCGACCCCACCCCCTGGCTCGGCCTGCTCATGCTGGAGCGGGACCTCGGGGCCGGCGAGGAGGTCGTCCGGCTGTTCGGCGAGGTCCGGGCGCGGTACGCCGACCACCACCACGCCCATCACCTGATGGTCGCCCACCTCGCCGAGCGCCGCTCCGAGGCCGGCCCGGACCCCCTGCACGAGGTGTACGACTTCGCCCACTGGGCCGCCGAGCAGGCCCCCGCCGACTCCCCGCTCGCGATCCTCCCGGTCGTCGCGCACGCCGAGCGCTACCGCGTGCTGGCCGCCGCCGGGCACGAGCCACCGGACCCGGCCGCCTGCGGGCACTGGGCCGGACGCCGGGCCCGGCAGGTGATGAAGGCCGCCTTCGACTGGTGGCTGGAGTGGGAGCACGAGGGCCACCCGCGCCGACTGGTCGACCTCAACTTCCTCGCCCACGCCAAGGTCTGTGAGGGCCGGGGCGCCGAGGCGGCCGCCCTCTTCCACCGCATCGGCGACCACGCGACCCCGGCACCGTGGTCGTACCCGGACCGCGACCCCTGCCCCGCCTTCCGTGCCGCCCGCGCCGGCGCGCTCGGCACGGCGTAACGCCCCATCTCCCGGAAAAGGACGGTCTCCCCGTGACCACGGACAGTTCGCGCAGCAGCACCACCCCGGGCGGCATCAGTACGTTCAAGGGGCAGGAGCGTGCCCTGCGCTCCGACCGCCTCGGCACCGGCGGCCTGCTGCTCTCCGTCCTCGCCGCGACCGCCCCCCTCATGGTGGTCGCGGGTGTCATGCCCACCACATTCGCGGTGATGGGCATCGTCGGGCAGCCGCTCCTCTTCGTCGTCCTCGGCGTCGTCCTGGTCCTCTTCGGCATCGGTTACGCGGAGATGAGCCGGCACGTCCACAACGCCGGCGCCTTCTACGCGTACATCTCCCGCGGCCTCGGCGGCACCGCCGGCGCGAGCGCCGCCCTGGTCGCCCTCGTCGCCTACAGCGCACTCCAGGTCGGCATCTACGGCATCTTCGGCTTCGAGGTCGCCGGCCTGTTCGCCACCTACGCCGACCTGGAGCTCGCCTGGTGGATACCGGCACTGGCGGCCGCCCTCGTGGTCGGCGCGCTGGGCCGGCTGAAGATCGACGTCAACGCGCGCGTGCTGGGCGTTCTGCTGATCGTGGAGGTCGCCCTGGTCGTCATCTTCGACGTGGCGGCCGTCGCCGACCCCGGCCCGCAGGGCCTGTCCCTGCACGCCTTCAACCCGGACACGCTCACCGGCGCCGGGCTCGGCACCGCCCTGTGCTTCTGCATCGCCGCCTTCCTCGGTTTCGAGCAGGCGCCCGTGTACGCCGAGGAGACCAGCCGCCCGCACATCCTGGTGCCGCGCGTGATGTTCCTGGCGGTCGGCGGGGTCGCCGTCTTCTTCGCGCTCAGCAGCTGGGCCCTCACCGTCGCCACCGGCCCCGCGGCGATCGTCGGCGAGGCACGGCAGCAGAGCGCCAGACTCCTCTTCACCCTCACCGAGGCCCGGCTCGGCGGCACCTTCACGGACGTCCTGCACATCCTGTTCGTGACCGGCATGTTCGCGGCGCTGCTCAGCTTCCACAACGTCGTGGCCCGGTACGCCTTCGCCATGGGCCGCGAGGGCCTGCTGCCCGCCGCCTTCGGCCGGACCACCGGCGCGAGCGGCGCCCCCGGCACCGGCTCCCTGCTCCAGACGGCCGTGTCCGTGCTGGTCGTGGCCGCCTTCGCGGTCGCCGACGACAAGCCGGCCGGCGACCCCACCGCCCCCGTCCTGCACCTGTTCACCTGGTGCGGCAACCTCGGCGCGCTCGGCGTGATCGTGCTGATGGCGGCGGCCTCCCTCTCGGTCGTCGTGTTCTTCGCCCGCCGCGGCGCCGTGGGCGCCCAGGCCTGGCGCCTGGTCACCTCCGCCCTCGCGGGCATCGCCCTCCTGGTGATCGCCGGCTACACGGTCAGGGACTTCGACGTCCTGGTCGGCGCCGGGCCCGGCTCCGCCCTGAGCTGGGCGCTGCCCGGCATCATCGGCCTCGCCCTGGTGATCGGCCTGCTCCAGGGCCTGGTCCTGCGCTCCAGGGCACCCGAGGCGCACGCCCGCATCGGGCTCGGCAACGAGGCGTTCCAGCTGGAGAAGGCGGCGGAGAAGACGCCGTGAGCACCGTCGTGACCGTTGTGATCACCGTCGTCACCACCTGAGATTCGCGTAAGAAGTGATTACGGAACCCTGACGAGCACCCGCGACCCCTGGCCGCCCCCGGGTCGCGGGTGTTCGAATGAACCCGTGAACTCCGATGAACCCGTGAACACCGAACGGCCCGAGGAATCGGGCGGAACGGGCACGGACCAGCCCGAGGCACGCGGCACCCCCGCCGGCCGCCGCGTCTTCCTCGGCACCCTCGGCCTGGGCGCGCTGGGCGTCGTCGCCGCGCCCACCCTGCAACGCGGCCTGGAGGCCTTCCTCGGCGGCGCCGCCGACAAGGACCCCACCGGACTGACGGGCCTGCTCCCGAACGGCGGCGGCTTCCGCTACTACTCGGTCACGTCCTCCGTGCCCCGCAAGAACGCCGAGAACTACCGGCTCACCATCGACGGCCTGGTCGACCGTCCGCAGACCTACACGCTGGCCGACCTCCGAGCGCTGCCCCAGACCCGCATGGTCAAGGACGTCCAGTGCGTCACCGGCTGGCGGGTCCCCGACACCCCCTTCGAGGGGGTACGCCTGTCCCGGCTCCTGGACGCCGCGGGAGTGCGCCCCTCGGCCGGGGCGGTGCGTTTCACCTGCTTCGACGGCGCGTACAGCGAGAGCCTCACCCTCGACCAGGCCCGCCGCGCGGACGTCCTGGTCGCCCTGCGCATGCAGGACAAGGACCTCGGCCACTCCCACGGCGGCCCGGTCCGCCTCTATGTGGCACCCATGTACTTCTACAAGTCCGCCAAGTGGCTCTCCGGCATCACCGTCACCGAGGACGTGAAGCCGGGCTACTGGGAGAATCGGGGATACGACATCGACGCCTGGGTGGGCCGTTCGAACGGGCGGGACGATGAGCCTACGAGCTGACACCCCGCCGACCACGCGGGTGCGCCGCTTCACCCGGGCCGAACGGTGGGTGCACCGCACGACGGCCGTCCTGATGAGCGTGTGCGTGGTGACGGCGGCCTGTCTGTACGTCCCCCAGCTCGCCGAACTCGTCGGCCGCCGCGAACTGGTCGTCCGCGTCCACGAGTGGGCCGGCCTCGCCCTGCCGGTGCCGGTCCTGGCGGGCCTCGTCTCCCGCGCGTTCCGCGCCGACCTGCGCTTCCTCAACCGCTTCGGCCCGCACGACCGCCTCTGGCTGCGTGCCGCCCTGCGCCGCGACAAACGGCGCGCAGCCCGCCCGGCGGGCAAGTTCAACGCCGGTCAGAAGGTGTACGCGGCCTGGGTCGCCGGCGCCACCCTGGTCATGCTCGGCACGGGCCTGATCATGTGGTTCACCCACCTCACCCCGCTGATGTGGCGCACCAGCGCGACCTTCGTCCACGACTGGCTGGCGCTGACCATCGGCATCGTCCTCGCCGGGCACATCGGCATGGCGCTGGGGGATCCGGAGGCGCGGCGGGGGATGCGGACGGGGGCGGTGAGCCGGGAGTGGGCGGAGCGGGAACATCCGCTGTGGCGTCCGTGACCGGTCAAGGGCATTCCGTCGCCCGGTAGTCCTGCCCGCTGACGTACTCCACCCGCAGGGTCTTGTCCTGTTCCCGCAGGACGTACAGCCTGCCCTTCCAGGGCGCCCAGTATCTGGGCACGAGGAACAGACGGTCACCGGAGACATGGAACAGCCGTAGCCCGGCGTACCGGTAACGGTAGGGGCTGCCCTTCGCGTCGACGACGGCGAAGCAACTGCCGCCGCCACGGATCAGCAGGTCCTGCTCGCTGAAGACGACGACGGCCGGAAACCCTTGGTCGACTGTGGCGGCCGTCGTGTCGGCACGGCCCCGGCCGACGATACCGGCGTACGCGTACACGGCCCAGAACAGCGCGATGACGGCGACCAGCAGGGCCGGCGCCCAGATCCGCGCGGCCCCGGGCCGGGGCGCCGTCGCGTCGGATCCCGGTCGGGTGCGCGCGTAGGCGCTGACCAGCACGCCGGTCAGGATCAGCAGCGGGAGGAGGAGTTCGAGGACGTCCTGGGCCACGTAGTAGACCGGCAGGAGGAGCACCGACGGCACCCATGCGTGCCGTAGCGCCCGCAGTGCCCGCGCGGCGCGCGCCGGATCGCGCTGCACCCGCTGGTGCAACGCCGTTGCCGCGATCGAGACGGCGGCCGCCACGAGGACGGGGAGGTACAGCGCGTCCACACTCCGCAGCAGATAGTCGGCCGTGGAGAACCGGAAGAGGGTGTCCCGCAGGCCCAGAGCCCGGGTCTCGGCGTCCGTGCTGGCCCAGCCGAAGTAGAAGAGGACGGCGGTGAAGAGGGAGAGGAACGAGCCTGCGGTGCCCAGGAGTTCGAGCCACTTGGGGGCGACGGGCGGGGGTTCGGGGGGTATGGGTTGCGGTTGCGGTTCCGGGTCGGGCGCGGGCGTGGGCGTGGGCTCGGGGGGTACGGGTTGCGGCCCCGGGTCGGGCGTGGGCGCGGGGTCGGGCGTGGGCGGCGTACGGCGGAGTGCGGCCCGGGTACGTGTCACCGCCGTACGCAGGCGGCGCAGCGCGGTGCGGTCGCTCACGGGGTGGCGGCGGTCGAAGGGCTTCCGTCCCGTGACTCGACCGGCGACGGGTCGGTGGAGCCGGCCGTGGCCGGGGCGACGATGGTGAAGGCGTCGTCCAGGCTTGCCGTCCCGTCGCCACCGTTGTGGTCGAGGCGCACGGTGGTGCTCCGCCCATAGGCGCCCGAGTCCGGCGTCGGGACGACCACGTCGAAGGACAACTGGTCGGGTGGCTCGGCTTTCGGGTCCGGATCGTCGTCAGGAAGATCGACAGGGATCCCGGCGATGGTCATGCTGCTCGCTCCGCCCAGCAGCTCCGCCTTGTCGAAGTAGATGCCGCCGACCTTGACCGTGATCGTGTCGCCCGGCCTGGCCGTGCCGTCGCGGCCCACGTCCACGGAGACGATCCGGAAGGAGCAGACGTCACTGCCGCCGGCCGAGGACGGCGTCAATCGCGCGGTGGCGGAGGGATGTTGCCGGTGGAAACGCAGGACTTCGCCGAGTACGGCATGAGCCGCCTTCCCCTTGCAGCCCGCGAGCCTGCCCTGGAGCGCGGCGTATTCCGTGGCGGCCGTGTCCCAGCTGCCGCCCTGGCCCTGTACGGCCTTGCAGGCCTCGGCCAGTGCCCCGAGCACGCGCCACTCGTCGGTCCGTGGCTTCGCCGAGATCAGTTCGGCGGTTGTCCCGCAGTTCTGCGGGGCCTCGCCGAGCAGGTCGTAGACAGTCTCCGGGTCGTCCTCGGCGTCGGTGTTGGGCGACTTCGGCCCCGGTGGTAACCAGGAGGGTCCCTCGATACGCCCGCCTCCGCCGCCCGAGTTTCCGCCGCTCCCCGAGCCTGCGGAACCTCCGGGGGTTCCGGAGATTCCTGAACCTCCGGAGTCTCCGGAACCCTGAGACCCGCTCGAGCCGGAGCCGCCGGAGCCGCCGGAGCCGCCGGAGCCGCCGGATCCCCCGGATCCCCCTGACCCACCCGAACCGCTCGAACTCCCGCCGCCCCCCGACCCGTTGGACCCGTCGCCGCCCCCGGTACCGTCATCCGGGCGCCACGTCGGTGTTCCCTCGCCGGAGCCGCCCGTGCCGCTCGCCGCTCCGTCGCCCCCGCCGGTGCCACCGCCCGACACGCTCGTACCGCCGTCGCCGGACCCGCCGCCCGTGTCGTCACCGCCCCCGCCGCATGCCGCGGCCGTGCCGATCGCCAGGGCTCCCGCGAGCAGGAGCCCCGATATGCGTACCCCGAGCGAAATCGCCATGACGCCCCCGAAGTCATAGGCCCCGGGGCGTCGGCTCTGCAGGCCGGTGGCCGCGGGCGGCGCCCCGGAGTGCTCCCATGATGGGACGCGCCCCTCCGTCCGGGAAGCGGCTTCACCCAGGCTGCGAGAGCTGGGGCGAATCGATGCTCGGGGGGCGCAGTCCAGTCGACGTCAGGGTGCGAAGTCCAGCAGTACCTTGCACGACCGGCTCCGGTCCGCCGCCAGCGCGAACGCCGACTCGGCCTCCCGGACGGGCACCACCGCGCTGATCAGCTCGTCGAACACCGGCTCCGCCGCGAGCAACGCCAGCGCGTTGTCGAACTCGCCGTCGAAGCGGAACGCGCCGCGCAGTTCTGTCTCGCGGCTGACGACGAGGTTCCCGGCGAAGGGCGACTGCCCCGGCGGCAGCATCCCGAGCTGCACGACCACACCCCCGCGCCGCACCAGCCGCAGCCCGGTGTCCAGCCCGGCGGCCACGCCTGACGCCTCGATCACCACGTCCACCTCCGCCGGCCACCCGGCGTCGTCCGGATCATCGGCCCGTACGACGGTGTCGGCACCGGCGACCCGTGCGTACGCGAGCGCCCGCGGCACCAGGTCCGTCACCGTCACGCGCGCCGCCCCGGCGGCCTTCGCCGCCGCGACGACCAGGCAGCCGATGGGCCCGGCGCCGGTGACGAGGACATGCTTCCCGGCGACCTCTCCGGCCCGTCGCACCGCGTGCAGCGCGACGGACAGGGGCTCGGCGAGCGCGGCCCGGCGCAGCTCCAGGCCGGCCGGGAGCGCCCTGACCTGCTCGGCGGGTACGACCATGTGAGCCGCGAACCCGCCCTGTACGTGCGGAAACCGTGCCGCGCTGCCCAGGTAACGCGTGTCCCGGCAGACGTTGCGGCGCCCGTCCGCGCACTCCGGGCAGACCCCGCAGGGTGTGGCCGGGTGCACGGCGACTGCCGTACCGGCAACCGGCCCTGACGCGCCGGCACCGTACGAGACGACCGTTCCGACCACCTCGTGGCCGAGCACCATCGGCTCCTTGAGCCGGAAGTCGCCGACTCCGCCGTGCCGCCAGTAGTGCAGGTCGGACCCGCACACCCCGCCGTACCGCACGGCCACCAGCGCCTGGCCGGGGCCGGGGTCCGGTACCGCCAACTCCTCGACCCGCAGGTCACCCTGGCCGTGGATCACGCAACCCAGCATCAAAGCCTCCCGGAGGTCACAGCACGCTCGTCATGCCACCGTCGACATACAGCACCTGTCCGCCGACGAAGTCCGCGGCGGGCGAGGCGAGGAACAGCACCCCGCCCACCAGGTCCTCCGTACGGCCCCAGCGGCCGGCCGGGGTGCGGCGCCGTACCCACGCGCTGAACTCCTCGTCGTCGACGAGGGGCCGGGTCAGCTCGGTCTCGATGTAGCCGGGGCCGAGGCCGTTGACCTGGACGCCGTACGGGCCCCAGTCCGCGCACATGCCCTTGGTGAGCATCTTCAGTGCGCCCTTGGTGGCCGCGTAGGGCGCGATGCCGGGGCGGGCCACCTCGCTCTGCAGCGAGCAGATGTTGATGATCTTGCCGTGGCCGCGTTCCGTCATCCGGCGGGCGGCTTCCCGGCCGACCAGGAAGGCGCTGGTCAGGTTGGTGTCCAGGATCCGGTGCCAGTCGGAGTCGGTGAACTCCAGGAGCGGGGCGCGCAGTTGCATGCCCGCGTTGTTGACCAGGATGTCGAGCGGGCCGACCCGTTCCTCCACCTCCGCTATGCCGTCCGCCACCGACGGCCCGTCGGTGACGTCGAACACGGCCGTGTGCACCTCGCCGGGCAGCTCGGCGGCGGCCTTGGTGAGCCGCTCGCCGTCCCGCCCGTTGAGGACGACCCGGCAGCCCGCCTCAGCGAGGCCGCGGGCCAGCGCGAGTCCGATGCCCCGGCTGGAGCCGGTGACGAGGGCGGTCCGCCCGCCGATGTCGAACAAGGGGTGACTCATCGCCGTACTCCTAGATGATCAGCGAGAGGAGGAGGACCACACCGCCCGCGACCACGGAGATGATCGTCTCCATGACGGACCAGGTCTTGAGGGTCTGGCCGACGCTCAGGCCGAAGTACTCCTTCACCAGCCAGAATCCGGCGTCGTTGACATGGCTGAAGAAGAGCGAGCCGGCGCCGATGGCCAGGACGAGCAGGGCCGTGTGGGTCGTCGACATGTCGGCCGCGAGCGGGGCGACCAGGCCGGCCGCCGAGATCGTCGCCACGGTCGCCGAACCGGTCGCCAGCCGGATCGCCACCGCGATCAGCCAGGCCAGGAGCAGGGCGGGGATCGACCAGTCCTTGGAGATGTCCAGGATCATCTGGCCGACGCCGGAGTCGATCAGCGTCTGCTTGAAGCCGCCGCCCGCGCCGACGATGAGCAGGATGCCGGCGATGGGCGCGAGGCCCTTCTCGACGAGCTGCGAGACCCGCTCCTTGGCGAACCCGGCGGGCCGCAGCAGCGTGAAGATGCCGACCAGCACGGCGGCGAGCAGGGCGATCAGCGGAGAGCCGATGACGTCGAAGGTGCGCTGCACGGTGTGGGTCGGGTCGTCGATGACGATGTCGACCAGGGCCTTGGAGAGCATCAGGACGACCGGCAGGAGGATCGTGGCGAGCGTCGCGCCGAAGCCGGGGCGCCTCTCCAGTTCCTCGGAGGCGCGCTGCGGGATCATTCGCTCGGGGGCCGGCACGTCCACCCAGCGGGCCGCGTACCGGGCGAACAGCGGGCCGGCGATGACCACCGTCGGTATGGCGACGAGCACGCCGAGCGCCAGCGTGACGCCCAGGTTGGCCTTGACCGCGTCGATCGCGACCAGCGGGCCGGGGTGCGGCGGGACCAGACCGTGCATCACGGACAGACCGGCGAGCGCGGGGATGCCGATGCGCATGAGCGAGTAGTTGCCGCGCTTGGCGACCATCAGCACGACCGGGATCAGCAGCACCACGCCGACCTCGAAGAACAGCGGCAGTCCGATCACCGAGGCGATCAGCACCATCGCCCACGGCATGGTGCGGCCGCTGGCCTTCGCCAGGATGGTGTCGACGATCTGGTCGGCGCCCCCGGAGTCGGCGAGCATCTTGCCGAGGATCGCGCCGAGGGCGATCAGCACACCCACGCCGGCCACGGTCGAGCCGAGCCCGGTGGTGAAGCTGGTGATCGCCTTGTCGAGCGGCGCCCCGGCGAACGCGCCGAGCGCCAGTGACCCGATGGTCAGCGACAGAAACGCGTGGAGCTTGAACTTGGTGATGAGCAGGACGATGACGGCTATGCCCGCCAGAACGGCGATACCCAGCTGAGCGTGGCCGGCCGAGGTGATCGGCTCGGGTGCGTCCGCTGCCAGCATCTCGACACTGAGTCTGGTCACAGGGGATTCCCTTGCAAGTACGGGGAGAGGGGAGGGTGTTACTGGGGAGGGGAGTTGGGGAGGGGTGTCACCGGGAGACGTCGGGGAGGACGCTCAGTGCCTCGGCGGCCCGCTCGGTGATCTCCTCGGGGCTTCCGGAGACGTCCACGGCGACTCCCGCCTCGCCCGCCTGGAGCGGCTGGAGCGTGGCGAACTGGGAGTCCAGCAGCGCGGTCGGCATGAAGTGGCCCTGCCGGTGTGTCATGCGGTCCTCGATGAGCTTCCGGTCGCCCGCGAGGTGCACGAACACGACTCCGGGAGCGGCGGCCCTGAGCCGGTCGCGGTACGACCGCTTCAGGGCGGAGCAGCTGACCACCCCGCCGAGCCCGGCCCGCTCGTGCGCCCAGGCGCCGATGGCGTCGAGCCACGGCCACCGGTCAGCGTCCTCGAGCGGGGTGCCGGCCGACATCTTGTCGATGTTGGCCTGGGGGTGGAAGTCGTCGCCCTCGGCGTAGGGAACGCCCAGCCGGGCCGCGAGCAGGGGACCGATCGTGGTCTTGCCCGTGCCGGCGACGCCCATGACCACGACGACGTGAGGGGTACGCATCACTGCCTCGCTGTCTTCCTCGACATCCGACGTCGACATCTGACGTCGGCCACACTGAAACCTATTAGGTACGACGAATTCAAGAGCCTGTGACAAATAAGTCTGACTTTTTGTTCCTGTGATCTGCCCCGTACGCTGAGTGCATGAGCACATCGGGCCGGGGGCTGCACGGCCGCGTACTGGAAACCCTCGGCCCCGCCATCACCGCGGGCGCCTACCCGCCCGGCAGTGTCCTGCGCACCGACGAGCTGGCCCAGAGGTTCGACGTCTCACGCTCCGTGATGCGCGAGGCGGTCCGCGTCCTGGAGTCCATGCACCTCGTCGAGTCCCGCCGCCGCGTGGGCGTGACGGTCCGTCCCGCGAACGAGTGGAACGTCTTCGACCCTCAGGTCATCCGCTGGCGCCTGGCCGGCGCCGACCGACCCCGCCAGCTGCGCTCCCTCACCGTCCTGCGCTCCGCGATCGAACCGGTCGCCGCGGGGCTCGCCGCCAAGTACGCCACGGCCGACCAGTGCGCCGAACTCACCGAGTGCGCCCTGGGCATGGTGGCCCACTCACGAGGCCACCAGCTCGAGGGCTACCTGGTCCACGACATCGCCTTCCACCGCGTCATCCTCAACGCCTGTGGCAACGAGATGTTCGCGCGTCTCGGCGACGTCGTCGCCGAGGTGCTCGCCGGCCGCACCCACCACGAGGTCATGTTCGACGACCCCGACCCGGCCGCCGTCACCCTGCACGTCCAGGTCGCGGAAGCGGTCCGCGCGGGGGACGCCGTCCGCGCGGAGGCGCTGACCCGCGAGATCACCGTGGGCGCGCTTCAGGAGCTGGACATCCTCGCGCCGTAACCGGGTCCGGGACAGGCCTGGTCGAGGGCCCGGACAGGCCTAGTCGAGGAAGGTCCCGTCCACGTACACCCACGCGCCGTCCACCCGCTCGAACCGGCTCCGCTCGTGCAGCGAACCGCCCCGGTACGAGGCCCGGAAGGTCACGGTCCCGGTGGTGTGGAACGCCGATCCCTCGCTCGTGGCGAGGATCTCCAGACCGGTCCAGCGCATGCCGGGGTCGAACTCGACCCGGGGCGGCCGGGTCCGGGGGTGCCAGGTGCGCAGCAGGTATCCCTCGTCGCGCTTCACGAAAGCGCTGTAGCGCGAACGCATCAGCGATTCCGCGGTCGGTGCCGCGGCCTCACCCCGGTGGAATCGGCCACAGCACTCTGCGTACGTCTCCCCAAGATCGCAAGGGCACGAGGGCTTGTGAGCAGGGGCGGAAGGGCTCTGGGACCGGAGATGCGAGGTACGTCGGGGCATGACCACCATTCTGCTAGAACATCGCCTGTGGGAAACCTGTGAAGCACCTGTTGCGACTCGCGCACATCGTGTGCGAGTCATGCGCGGCACCCTCCATCGAACCCCCCTGAGGCGTGGCGTGAAGACGCCTTGTTGTCCAACTCTTCGCACTCCACCGTGGGTTGAGCACTTGAGCATCAGGAGTCACAAGCGTGTGCGCTTGACCCGGGCGGCCGTCCGTCCGGGCACTGACGGGGGAAGCTGATGCGGTGTCCGCGGACCGGCGCGCCTTCGCGCGCCCGGGACCTTCCGCCTGCACCGCGACGAAACCTCTCCTTTCTGCCGTCTCTTGGTGCCTGTCGATCGGTGCCCGAAAAGGGATTGGAGGGGGAATGCCGACGAATGCAGTGAACGCCGCCAGGCCGACGTATCCCGGCGTCTATGTCGAAGAGCTTCCCAGCAGCACCCGCACCATCTCCGCCGTGACCACGTCGGTGACCGCCTTCGTGGGACACACCCGGCGGGGTCCGCTGAACGAGCCGGTGCGCGTCACCGGCTTCACCGAGTTCGAGCGGCGCTTCGGCGGGCTCGGCTCGAAGAGTGCCCTCGCCTACGCGGTGCACCAGTTCTTCGGCAACGGCGGCACCGTCGCCGTGATCGTCCGGGTGGCCAAGGCCGGCAGCGGCAAGGCCGCCTGCGTCGTCCTGGAGTCCACCGAGGGCCACAGCGAGAGCCGTGTGCTCGAGGTCCACGCCAAGGAACCCGGCGTGTGGGGCAACGGCCTGCGCGTCGCCGTCGACTACGACACCCCCGACCCCGACGCGACCTTCAACCTGCGGGTCTACGACGCCAAGGGCGACGCCCGCGAGAGCTTCACCGGGCTGTCCATGGACGCCTCGAACGGGCGGTACGCGCCGACCGTGATCAACGCGGGGTCGCGGCTCATCCGCGTCGAGGCCGTCGGCGAGGGGCGCCCCGACCCGTCCGGCACCGTCTCCAAGCCGTTCGGGCACGAACTGCCCGATCTGGCCGTCGACCTGACCGTCAAGATCGGCGACGTGGAGCGCGAGTTCACCCTCTACGACCCCGACTGCGACGGGGAATCCCCCTCCAGCGTGGCCGAGTTGGCGCTACTGCTCGAACGCAAGCTGCGGGCGCTGCCCGACGCCCCGGGCAAGCACGCCTTCGCGGGCGCCGAGGTCACCGCCTTCGGCCGGCGCGTCCAGGTCGTCGCGGGCTCCACCGACCCCGAGGACGTCGTCCGCTTCGTCGGCGAGTGCGCCAACGACCTGGGCCTGGAGGCCTCGGTCAACCCGCCGGTCTTCCCGCTGGAGGGCGGCGAGGACGGCGAGGCGCCCGGACCGCGTGACCTCATCGGCTCCGAGGCCGACAAGACCGGCATCCAGGCCCTGCGCGGCGTCGCCGACGTCAACCTGCTGGCGCTGCCCGAACTCGCCTCGTACGAGAAGACCGAGGACATGCTCACGGTCGTCTCGGCGGCCCAGCGGCTGTGCCAGGAGCGACGGATCTTCCTGCTGGTCGACGCGCCCAGCACCTGGGTGAGCGTCGACACGGCACGGGCCGGCCTCTCGGCCTTCGACGCCGTCCGCGGCAACCACGCGGGCCTGTACTTCCCGCACCTGCAGCTCACCGACCCGCTCACCGGGCGGCTGCGCTCCTTCCCGCCGTCCGGCGCGGTCGCGGGCGTCATCGCGCGCACCGACTCCGAGCGCGGCGTGTGGAAGGCGCCGGCCGGCACCGAGGCGCGGCTCGCGGGCGTGCACTCGCTCACCGTCGACCTGACCGACCGCGAGACCGGGCTGCTCAACCCGCTCGGCGTCAACTGCCTGCGGACCTTCCCGGTGACCGGGCCGCTGGTGTGGGGCGCCCGCACCCTCGAAGGCTCCGACGCGCTCGACAGCGAGTGGAAGTACGTGCCCGTGCGGCGGCTCGCGCTGCACGTCGAGGAGAGCCTCCAACGCGGCCTGCAGTGGGTCGTGTTCGAGCCCAACGACGAGAGCCTGTGGCAGCAGATCCGGCTCGGCGCCTCCTCGTACCTGCACACGCTGTTCCGCCAGGGCGCCTTCAAGGGCAGCACCCCGCGCGAGGCGTACTTCGTCAAGTGCGACCACGAGACCACGACCGACGAGGACGTCGCGAACGGCGTCGTCAACGTCCTGGTGGGCATCGCGCCGGTCCGGCCGGCCGAGTTCGTCGTCGTCAAGATCCAGCAGACGTCGGGCCAGTTCGCGCTCTAGGGGCCACCCCCGACGCCGCAGAATCATGGAAAGCTGAAGGAATCCGATGGCTGAGTTCACGGTCAACGCGCATCGATTCGACCCCTACAAGAACTTCAAGTTCCTGGTCCTGTGGGACGGTCGTACGGTCGCCGGCATCAGCAAGATCAGTCCGCTGAAGCGGACCACGGAGGTCGTCAAGCACCGCCACGGCGGCGACCCCTCCTCCCCGCGCAAGTCGCCGGGCCGCTCCGAGTTCGAGGGCGTCACCCTGGAGCGCGGCGTCACCCACGACCCCGAGTTCGACCGCTGGGCCAACAAGGTCTGGCAGGTCGGCGCGGGGCTCGGCTCCGAGGTGTCCCTGGCCGACTTCCGCAAGGACCTCGTGATCCAGGTCCTCAACGAGGCCGGACAGGTCGCCGTCTCGCACAAGCTCTACCGGACCTGGCCCAGCGAGTACCAGGTCCTCGGCGAACTCGACGCCAACGCCAACGCGGTGGCCATCCAGTCGCTGAAGCTCGAGTGCGAGGGCTGGGAGCGGGACTACGAGGTGCCCGAACCGGAGGAACCGTCGTTCCTCAACCCGGCATGAACCGGGCGTAGTCGATCGGATCGGGGGAGGACATGGCGATCACCGGGGCGGCCGAACTGCTGGCCGCCTGGGAGTCGGGACTGGCCGAGGCACCGGTCGGGCGCGCGCTGCTGCTGCACCGTGCGGCCCGGCCCGACGTCGATGCCGGACGGCTGCCCTCGGTGCCCGTCGGCGAGCGCGAGGCGGACTTGTTCGCGCTGCGCCGGGCGCTGTTCGGCGAGCGGATGCAGGTACGGCTGGAGTGCGCGGCGTGCGGCGCGGACATGGAGTTCGAGCTGGACGCCGGGCAGCTGGCCGGTTCGCTCGGCGGGCGCGGCGAACACGTCGTGCGGGTTCAACAGGACGGCTGGAACGTCGAGTTCAGGCTGCCCGGTATCGCCGACCTGGCGGCGGTGGCCCGTGCCGCGGACCCGCGTACGGCGCTGCTCGCGCGGTGCCTGGTCTCGGCGACGCACCACGGGAGCGCGGTGCCGGCCGGGGAGCCGGCGGCGGGGGAGTTGCCCGCAGCCGTGCAGCGCCGGATCGCCGAGGCCGTCGAGGCGGCCGATCCGGGCGCCGACCTCACGCTCAACGTGGCCTGCCCCGAGTGCGGGCAGGCCACCCGGGCCGAGCTCGACATCGCCTCCTACCTGTGGACCGAACTGGACGCCTGGGCACGCGACGTGCTCCTCGACGTCCATCTGCTCGCCACCGCGTACGGCTGGAGCGAGCCGGAGATCCTGGCGCTCAGCCCGCTGCGGCGCCGCTACTACCTGGAGCTGTGTGCGGATGTCTGACACCTCTGCCGAGCTGTCGGGGCCCGACTTCCTCGACCGGCTGATCGCCCGGCACGCCGCACCGGCCACCGCCCCGCGCCCCGGCGCCGGGCGGGTGCGGCCCCGGCTGCCCGGCCCCTTCGAACGGGTCGAGGCGGTACGGGCCCAGGCGGCGACGCCGGACGAGGACGGGCTGTTGTGGCCCTCCACCACGCCGACGGTCCTGCCGCCGCCGGACGCGCCGCGCCCGGCCGCGTCCGGCGAGGCCCGGGTGTACACGGAACGGGAGCGGACCGTCGTACGCACCGAACGGGCGCCCGCCGAACCGGCCTCGCGCCCGGCCGCGCAGGCCGCCCCGGAGATCCCCCTGCTGCGGCCCGCCGCGCCCCTCGCACCGCGGCAGGTGCCCTCCGCCGCCGGGCGGCGCGCGGAGGGACAAGGGCGCTCCGACCGGGGTACCGACCGGCCCGCGGCGTCCGTGCCCACCCTCCCGGGTGCGGACGCCGCCTTCCCCCGCCGTCGTGTCCGCGGCGCTGCGCCCCGCCGCCGCGGACACGACGGCAGCACGGGACGCCGTACGCCAGGCCGCGGCCCGGCGACCCGCGCGGGCGGCCGAGCAGGTGGTGCAGGTGCAGATCGGGCGGCTGGAAGTGACGGCGGCCGGGTCGCCGTCCGGCGGCGCGCGGCAGCGGCGGACGCCGCAGGCGGGGCGTGCGGGGGCGACCGTGAGCCTCGCGGAGTACCTGGCACGGGGGCGCGAGTGAGCCGCGCACAGGCAGCAGTGGGACGAATTCGGCTGGATGGAACCGAGGGACTGACGTCATGAGCAACGCACTGGCCATCGCCCATGTCACCCAGGCCCTCGCCCTGCTGATCGAGAACAACGTGGGGCCGGAGTTCGGCGAAGCCGTCAAGGTCGAGCCGCGCAAACCGCCGGCCGACGCGCAGGCCGAGCCGACCATCTCCGTGTTCCTCTACCAGGTCACGCCCAACACCTCGCAGCGCAACAACGACCTGCCGACGCGCGCGTCGGACGGCACCCTGGTCAAGCGGCCCGCCGCGGCACTCGACCTGCACTACCTGATCAGCGCGTACGGCGAGGAGACGGAACTGGTCGGGCAACGGCTGATCGGCTCCGTGGTGCGCACCCTGCACGAGACACCGATCCTGCCGAAGGACGTCGTCGAACAGGCCGGTGAGCGGCCCTACCTGGCCGGGAGCGACCTCGCCGAGGCGGCACAGCGCGTGCGGTTCACGCCGACGGTGATGGACATCGACGAGACGTCGAAGCTCTGGGGGATGCTCCACCAGACCCCGTACTCGCTGTCCGTGGTCTACCAGGCGGCCCTCGTCTTCATCGACGGCCGCCAGACGCCGGTGCCGGCGAAGCCGGTGGAACGGTCCGACGTGCGGGTGGTGCCGTTCGTGGCGCCGGTCCAGGAGGCGGAGACCGAGGATCCCGTCTCGACGCCCGAGCCCGCGTCCGAGCCCGCGCCTGCTTCTGCTTCTACTTCTGCCAAGCAGGCCGTGAAAGCCCCTGCGAAGTCTGCGGCCAAGACGGTGGCCAAGACGGTGGCCAAGGCGCCGGCCGCCCGGACCCGGAAGGCCGCCCAGGCGGGCAGGTCCGCGCAGCCGGAACCCCGCAAGCGCAGCGGTCGCCGGGCCGACGGCGAAGGCACGGAGAACTGAGACCGGATGGGGACGACGGGGGCAGGTGAGGACATGGAGACGAACGAGCCGGGTACGCCGGGTACGCCGGGCGCGACGGGAACGGCCGACGGGGCGGGCGCGCGGGACGGCGGCGCGGCGCTGATGGCGGAGATCCGGCGTGTGCTGTCCCGCGTCGACGCCCACGCGGCGGGCGAGGACGGCCGGGGAACCGACGCCCCGGTGCCGACGACCCCGTCCGTCACCGAGCCCTCGGCCGACCCGCTCGACGCACTGGTCGCCTGCTTCGGCCTCACCCCCTTCGAGCGCGACCTGATCCTCCTCACCGCCGCCGACGAACTGGACCCCACGACCGCCGCCCGCTGCGCCGCGGCCTCGGGCGACCCGCAGCGGGCGTTCCCCACCTTCGCGCTCGCGCTGGCCGCGCTGGCCGAGCCGCACTGGAGCGCCCTCACACCCGTCGCGCCGCTGCGCCGCTGGCGGATCGTCGAACTGGACGACGAGTCACGGCTGACCACCTCCCGGCTGCGGCTCGACGAGCGCGTCCTGCACTTCCTGCTGGGCTCGCCCTACCTGGACGCCCGGCTGCACGGCCGCCTGCGCCGCTCCCCCGCGCCGGACCGCCTGCCGCCGTCGTACGACCTGGCCGCGAGCCGGGTCGCCGAGGGATGGGTGACGGGGAGCGACGTGCCGGTGGTCGAGGTGACCGGCGGGGACCTGCGCAGCCGCGCCGACATCGCCGCCGCGGCGGCCGCCCGGTCCGGGCTCGGGATGTACGCGATGGGTGCCGAGGACGTCCCGGCGGACCCCGCCGAACGGGACGCGCTCGCCCGGCTGTGGCAGCGCGAGGCGATCCTGCTGCCCGCCGCGCTGCTGCTGGAGGCGGGTGAACTGGACCGTGACCAGCGGGCGGCGGCCGAGGCGTTCCTGGCCGGGGCCGCCGTACCCGTCGTGGTGTCGAGCGAGGACCCGCTGCGTACGGACCGCCCGCACGGCGCGCGGGTGTCCGTGCCCCGTCTCGACGACGAGGAGCAACTCGCCCTGTGGTCCGACGCGTTCCACCCCGTCGCGGACATGGACGACACCGAACTCCGGTCCCTGATCGCCCAGTTCCAGCTGCCACCGCACGTCGTACGGTCCGCGGCCGCCACCGTGCGCCGCCGGCTGCCGTACGAGGACCGGCTCGACCCCGCCCAACTCGCCTGGCGGGCCGGGCTGGAGGAGGCCCGCATCGGCATGGACGAGCTGGGCCGCCGCATCGAACCTCAGGCCGGCTGGGACGACCTCGTCCTGCACGAGCGGCAGACCAGCGTGCTGCGCGAGATCGTCGCGCATGTCCGGCAGCGGGCGACCGTCCACCAGGAGTGGGGATTCGCGGCGACCCTGCGCCGCGGTCTCGGCGTCACCGCGATGTTCGCGGGCGGCTCCGGCACCGGCAAGACGCTGGCCGCCGAGGTGATGGCGAAGGAACTGGGCCTCGACCTGTTCGTCATCGACCTCTCGCAGGTCGTGAGCAAGTACATCGGCGAGACGGAGAAGAACCTCCGCCGCGTCTTCGACGCCGCCGAACGCGGCGGCGCGCTGCTCCTGTTCGACGAGGCCGACGCCCTCTTCGGCAAGCGCAGCGAGGTCAAGGACAGCCACGACCGGTACGCCAACCTGGAGGTCAGCTACCTGCTGATGCGGATGGAGGCCTACCGGGGCCTCGCCATCCTCACCACCAACATGAAGAAGGCCCTCGACACGGCCTTCCTGCGCCGCATCCGCTTCGTCGTCGACTTCCCCTTCCCGGCGGAGGACGAACGCGCGGAGATCTGGCGCCGGGTGCTGCCGCCCCAGGCACCCGTGAAGGACATCGACCCCGCGCTGCTGGCCCGGCTCACCGTCGCGGGCGGCTCGATCCGCAACATCGCGCTGTCCGGCGCGTTCCTGGCCGCCGAGGAGGGCGATCGCCTCCAGATGCGGCACATGCTCGCGGCGGCCCGCACGGAGTATCTGAAGCTGGAGCGCTCCCTGACGCCGACGGAGGTCCGGGGATGGGTGTGAAGCGGATGGGCGGGAACGGCGGGAACGGCGGGAACAGCGGGAACGGTGGCACCAAGGCGCCCTCGGCGATACGCGTGGACATCGGGGAGCTGGTGCTCGACGGCTTCCGCGCCGACCCCGAGCATGTCTCGGTCGCCTTCGAACGCGAACTGACCCGCCTGGTCCGGGAACACGGCGTACCGCTGGCGGCCGACGGCGCCCTCACCGTCGACGCGCTGACCGGCCTCGCGCCCCTGCCCGCCGGCCTGTCCGCCCGCCGCCTCGGCCAGGAACTGGCGCGGGCCGTGCACGAGGGCCTCAGCGGCCACGGGGAGGTGACCCGGTGACCGCCAACGCCCAGTCGCAGGACGACCGTTCCGAACAGTCGGCCGAACAGCGCCGCCGTAAGCGCAAGGAACGTGCCGCCAAGTCCCGTACCCCTGAGCCCAAGAACATCGTCAGCGGCGCCGGCCAGCCTCTCGATCCCGGCGTACGGCGGGAGTTGGAGGAACGCCTCGGCCACGACCTGAGCCGGGTACGCCTGCACACCGGCCGGGACGCCGGACACCTGACGGACCTGCTCGGCGCGGACGCGGTCGCGGTCGGCCAGGACATCTTCTTCGCCGAGGGCACCTTCAAGCCCGGCACCGACGAGGGCCGCCGCCTCCTCGCCCACGAACTCCTGCACACCGTCCAGAACCCGCACGGCCTCGGCACCCTGCGCGCCGGCCGCGAACTGGGCGCGGTGAGCCTGCCGCAGCAGGCGATCGAGCGGGAGGCGGAGTCGGCGGCGCGGGACCTCGTACAGCAGCCGGAGTCGGGCGCGGACGTCGCTCAGGTCGAACAGGGTCAGGCCACGCCCGGCTGGCTGCGGTACGCGACCGTCGACGCCGACCGTCGCCGCATGGAGCAACTGGACCCGGCGACCCTTGTCGACCGCCTGGCCAACGGCCTGCTCCGCTCCCTGCGCGGCGACCCGGAGGACCGGTCGGGGCGCGTGCGGTTGCAGCTGGCGCGGATGGCGCCGCAGGTGCAGGACATCGTGCTGGACCGGTTGGAGCTGCGGCTGCCCACGCCCGTGCTCGACCGGCTGTTGGCGGCCGTGGAGGAGACGGAGCAGGCCGGACCGCTGCCGTCGGAGGCCGCGGCGGCGCCGCTGGCCGTGCCCGGGGCGGCCGAGGAGATCGAGGAGGAGCGTCGGCGGGCCTCGGCCGAGGAGCAGCAGGAGGCGGAGGAGCGTACCGATGCTGACCGTGACGGGGATGTGGTCGGTCGGCAGGAGGACGACGGACGGAGCGGGTCCGGCGGCCAGCGGGACGAGGAGGCCGAGGACTCTGCGGGCGCTGCGGACGCTGCGGACCAGGAGGGCGCGCCCGGCGAGAAGGGCGCTGCCCGGGATCGCGAGGTCTCGGCGGGGCAGCAGCAGGAACGGTCCCAGGAGCAGCAGGAGGACCGGAACGCCTCCGGCCAGGACGCGCAGAAGGACGCGGCGGACGAGCGCCAGGGCGCGGCGAACGCCGAGACGGAACAGAAGGAACAGGACCAGAGCGACGAGCGGGAGGCCGAGGAGGAGTCCGAGGGCGCGCAGGGCGAGGCCACGCCGGAGCCGGAGAAGCAGGCCGGTGAGCAGGAGCCGCCGCAGTCCGAGGGCGCGGGCGGCAGTGAGGCCGCCGCCCGGCAGGCAGCCGCCCCGGGGACGGTGGACCGGAGCGGGGCCGAGCCCGGCGAGCGGACCAGGACGGGTGGGGGCACCGCTCCGGCCCGCGCCGTGGGCGACCCGTCGAACGAGGAGGACGCCGACGACGAGCCGTTGGGGCTGGAATCGGTGGCGGAGGACGACACCGAGGCGTCGGACGCGGAGCCCGACGAGCAGGGCGGCACCGGCTCGGTGCCCGACATCGACCTGGTCGGCGCCACCCCGGCCGCGAAGAACCCGACGCTTGTCGAGCAGCGCAAGAAGGATCCCGCACGTCCGATGAGTCCCGCGGCCGTCGAGACTCCAGCCGTTCCGAGCGGCCCGGAGCAGGGCGCGACCGCAACCGGCACCTCCAGGGACGCCGGCTCGGACGCCGCGGAGAACGACTCCGAGGACCAGGACCTCTTCGCGGCGCTGTCCGTCGAGCAGGACTCCGGGGCCGGCGAAGACAGTGGTGCCGACTCGGAGTCGCGGGCCGGCGACGCCACCGCGGCACCACTGGCGGAGTCCGCCGACCGGGACTGGGACCGGAAGCAGACGGAGGCTCAGCGGGAGGACGCCGACGCCCGTCGCCGTGACGAGGAGGCCCGAACCGCCGACGGTGCGCCGGGCGGCGGCACGACCCCCGGCCCCGGGGAGACGGCACCGCCCGGACAGTTGGACAAGGCGGGCGAGGACGCCCGTAAGCAGGAGCCCGGGACGTCCCCTTCCGGGTCCGCCGCGTCGGGGGGAGACAGCCGAAAGGGCGGAACCGAGGAGCAGGGTGGCGGACGCGGCACCGACACCGCCGGTGCGCAGCAGAAGCAGAGCAAGGAGACCGGGGCAGGCCCTCAGGAGAGCGCCGGGCGCGGCGACAACCGCTCCGAGCAGGGCGACTCGGCCCAGGCGTCCGTGCCCGCCCCCGCCCCCGAGCCCGGAGCGCGGGACGTCACCGAGGGCCGCGGTCCCGCCACCTCGGCAGGACCGGAGACCGGGCCGGACCGGGTCTCGACCCCGGGCCCGGCCGCAGCGCCCAAGCTCGCCCCCGGCAACGGCCCTTCCCCCTTGTCCGCCGGGCCGGAGGCGGCGACCAACACGCCCAAGGCCGCCCAGGCTCCGGCATCCGGCGCCTCGACCGGCTCGCGCGCCCGGCCCACGGGAAGCAAGCGCGCGGCGGCACGCCAGGTGGCGAAGAACGCCCGCCGCGGCGGAGGAGGAGGCGGCGGCCGTACGGCGTCCGCACCCGCACCCGTACGGTCAGGTGGCCGCAGCGGCGGCCGTTCCGCCCCGGCCGGAGGCGCCAAGCCCAAGAAGGAGGCACCCGCCCCGGACGTCTCCAACGCCACGCCCGAGTCGGGCCTGGCGACGGCGGGATCGCTCAAGCCGCACCAGGCGCTGGAGACGCTGAAGGGCGTCGACGGCGCGGTGGGCCGCTCCGTCGAGAAGGAGCGCTCGACGCTGCGCAAGGCGCCGCCGACCACGCAGCGACCGTCCGGTTCGCCGCGCACGGTCCCCGGCGGCCCGACGCCCGCGGCCCCCGGCACCTACACCAACGCCAAGGTCGCCCGCACCGAGGCGACCCCCGGCAAGACCCCCGAGATCACCGGCGACCAGAAGCCGGAGGGCGAGGTGCCGGGGGCGAACGTGCCGGAGCCGAGCTGGTGGGACATTGCCGTCACCATCGGCGCCCAGCTCTTCGGCAAGCTGCTGAAAGAGATCCTGCCGCTCGACGACCTGATCGACTCGATCCTCGGGCTGCCCACCAAGGACGAGGGCCTGCAGAACGCCCGCGTGGGCGACGCTCCCCGCCTGCCGCTGGAGGACGACTCCGACCCGCAGCGCACCGACGAGCAGAGCGGCAAGCTCGACGAGCGGAAGACCGAACTGCACCAGGCCGGGCGGGACGACGCGGCCCGCCCGATGGGCGAGGACCAGCTCTACCCGGACGTCCCCAAGGAGACCCTGACCGGCAAGGTGGCCGGCGGGAAGAAGGGCGGGAAGTCGAGCGGACCGCGCTCGGTGTCCGGCGGTGTGCCCATCGAGTCCGCCTCCGCCGTCGCCGAACACGACCGCGGCCCGCAGATCCAGGCCGGCTTCGCCGAGGGCCGGAACAAGATGGGCCAGGAGCGTCAGGCCAAGGACAAGAAGGCCACGGACGACCGCAAGCAGCACGACGAGGACCTCAAGCGCGAGGTCGACGCCAGCGGCAAGAAGCAGGCCGACGCCCGGGACAAGGGCCGCTCCGACATCTCCGACTCCCGCGACCGGTGGCGCAAGGAGCAGGACGACAAGGTCGCGGAGATCGACGACAAGAAGGGCAAGAAGTACGACAAGGTCCGAGAAGACGTCAAGAAGAAGGAAGAGGACACCGACAAGGACGTAGACAAGCGCACCGAGGACGACAACAAGAAGATCGAGACGGAGCAGACCACCGCCGAGCAGGACGCGGAGAAGAAGCAGAACGAGGGCAAGGACGACGCCGACAACTGGCTCGAAGACGCCATCGAGAAGCTGAAGGAGTTCTTCGAGGGCCTCAAGAACGCCATCAAGGGCATCTTCGAGAAGGCCCGCAAGGCCGTCACCGACCTCATCGACCAGTTCAAACAGCAGGTCTTCAAGCTCATCGACGATGCCCGCAACTGGGTCATCGACCAGATCAACACCTTCGCCGACGCCCTGATCGCCCTCGGCGACGAACTCCTCGCCGACTACCCGGCGATGCGCGACAAGTGGCGCAACACCATCGACGGTGCCCGCGACTGGGCCGTGCAGAAGGTCAACGAGTTCGCCGACGCCCTCAAGGAGGTCGCCGGGAAGCTGCTCGACGGCCTGTGCGGCGCGCTGCTCGCCGGCCTCGACCTGCTGGAGACCGGACTGCTGGCGGCCGTCGACGTCGCAGAGTCCGTCACCGTCAGCGCCCTGGAGTTCGGCGCGGCGGTGGTGTCGGGCCTGGGTGAGTGGGCGGCCATCTTCAACGACATCGTCTCCGACCCCGGCGACTGGATCAGCAAGGCGGGCGCCGCGGCCGAGACCGGCGCCAAGGAACACCTCTTCAACGAGATCAAGACCGCGGTCAAGGCCTGGTTCAACCAGAAGGTCCAGGAGATCATCGGCGTCCCGATGGAGGACTTCCAGGAGCTGGTCTCCGGCGGCGTCACGGTCGACCAGATGGCTCAGATGGCCTGGGACGAGGCGGTCCCCCAACTGCCCTTCATCATCGGCGTCATGGTCGTCGAGAAGGTCGTCGCCAAGCTCATCCCCGGCGCCGGCTGGGTGATGGCGGTCATCGACGCGCTGCAGACGGCGTGGGGCGCGCTGAGCGAAATCCTCGCCGCCTTCGGCCTGTTCATGGACTTCCTGAAGTCCGTCAAGAGCGGCAACGGCGCGCTCCCGTTCGCGAAGGCGGTGGCGGCCGGGGTCGTGGCCCTCCTGGAGCTCATCTACGAGTTCCTCATCGAGGGCGTCAGCAGGTTCATGGGCAAGGTCGCCGAGCGGCTCGGCGGCATGCTGAAGAACCTCCGCACGAAGAAGGACAAGCCCGGGCAGCCGGACACCCCCGACCAGCCGTCCACACCGAACAAGCCGAAGGACGAGAAGCCGAAGGACGAGCAGCGCCAGGACGAGAAGCCCAAGGACGACGACCCCACGGCCACGAACAAGCCGGCCGATCGCCGCCCCGCCCCGCGCAAGCCGTCCCCGAACAAGACCTCGCGCCCCCAGTCCAAGCCCCGCCCCGGCAAGCGCTCCTCCCCGGAGAAGAAGCCGCGCCCCGCCCACACCACCCGCCCGAAGAAGCGCCGCGACGACGACGAACGCCGTGCGGAGGGCCGCGACGTCAACGCGGCCAGGCGGCGAGCCAAGGACGCGGAGCGGCGGACGCGCGACGAGGACAGGAAGGACCGCACCGACCGCCCCACCCGCCGCGGCCCGGCCCGCGACACACTCCGCCCCGACCGCCGCCGCGACGACGACCGGGACCGCGATCCCAGGACCAACCGCCCCGACGAGCGTCGGCGCACTACGGACGACCGTCGCCAGGACGACGACCGGTCGACCGACCGCCGCCGCGACACCGACAGGGACCGTCGACCGGGGGACCGCGCCCGCCGTCGCGTCCGCCGTGCCCGCCAGACCGTCAAGTCGGCCGTCAACCGCGCCCGCCGCGCGGTCGGCAGGCTGTTCGGCAAGACCCGCCGCAGGATCGGCGGCCGGCTGAACGACCGGCTGCGGCGTCTGCGGGAGCAGTGGCGGCGTCGACAGGACCGTGACCGGACGCGAGACCGGGACCGGGGCCGGCAGCGGGAGCAGGAGGGCAGGAGGGACTACGACCTGCCGTACGTGAGATTCAGGACCATGGACGGCGACCCGCACACGCTCCTCTTCAAGGGCAAAGGAAAGAGCGCCGACCTCGCGACGCGCAGCAGGTTGCAGGACATTCAGGAGTACTTCGACGGCTGGCGCAAGGAGATCGCCCAACTGAAGGACTCGGACCCGGCGCTCTGGGCCAGGCAGGACCAGGCTCTCAAGAGCTCGACGGATCAGCACAAGGTGGTCGAGCGCGGGCAGGACGCTCTGCCTCCGAGCCGCAGCACTTACGGCATCAGCAGCAAGCCCTTGGGGGACCGGGCCTTCCAGCTCCAGCTGGAGAATCTCAAGGCACAGATGGAGTATCTGGCCGAGCTTCTCGAGCAGCGGCAGTCGGCCGAGGGGGAGCCGCCGTTGCCGCCCACTGTTCTGCCACCCTTCGCGGACGGTCCTCTCGCCTACAGCTTCAAGGCGTCGTACATCAAGGAGTCGACGCCCGCCGGAACAGAGGCCGAGAACCGGACCGGTGCCCTTCCCGAAGGATGGAACGCCGTGCCGACCGCGAATGACGAGCGGAAGAACAACTGGGTGCGTATGCATATGCTCCCGGCCCGGCTCGGCGGTCACGCCTCCACGTCCAACCTCGTCCCCGCCCGCAAGATCAACAACAATGACGCAGCCAACGTGGTGGAACATCCGGCCGCGCGTTCTCTGGGGCATGTGATCAAGGGAGTTGGCCCTACGGGAGGCAAGGAAAGGATGATCTGGTACGACGTGGACATCTCGTACTGGCCGACTCATGCGGGATTCCCCAAAAACGTGAACGTGACCTGGGGTGGTTACCGGGTCGAGAATCACCAGTGGATTCGGGAGCGGAACTCCAAGGGCAGCTGGCCAGGGAAGTTCGATCCGCCGGGAAAGCCCTCCACGATCAACATCAACACCGCGGCAGCCCCCACCATCAGGGCGGCAACCGGCATCAGTCCGCACTTCGCGGAAGCCATCGTGAAGATTCGGGACACGGGAGTTGTCTTCAGCAAGTTCCAGGAGCTTATACGCGCCCTGCAGACGAGGCAGGACCTAGGTGGAGCGGGTGGGGTGGTCTCTGGCGGTGTCAACGAGAACCGCGGCGCGGCCATCGAGCAACTGAAGAATGCCGAGCACATCCTGCGGTACAAGGACTGAATCGTCACCTGCTTGACGCATGCCTTGGGAATAGAGGAGAAATGACAGATCTGACGCCCTATGAACGCAGTTGGGTCAGCGTGCTCGACGAACTGCGATCCTGTGCTGCGCTTCAGGTGTCCCGGGCTGAGCAGGGGCCGGTGAGCCAGGTTTTCGGTGACGCTCCGACGGAGTTCGCCAGCCTGAAGGAATTCGATGGTATTTCGCTGGATCCGGCCCTGCAGAGGTGTTACTTCCGTTTCGTCTCGATGGCCGCCGTCTGGGAGGTCGTCGAATCGGAGTTCTCCATCGCCGGTGAATTCGACGTCGCGCACATCTCCGACGCGCTGAGTGGAAATCCTCCCGAACTGGGCTGGCCCAATCCCACCCCAGGCGAACGTGAGCTGCTTTCTCAGTTGCGTAGTTTTGACGGAACCACGATGACCGGAGTCGGTCATCTCACCGCGCTGAGAGTCCAACCCGGCGTCCCGAACCCCGAGTTGTGGTTCGACGTCGGCCCACTCGGTGTGCATCGGATGGACCTTGACTACTGCGCGTACCTGGATGCCTTGCGCGTAACGAAGGGAACCTTCGGCTGGCAGTACCTCTTCACAGAGGTCTCCCTGGCCCAGGAGGACTACGAGGGCACCGCGCGGAGGCTGACGGGAATGCTCGATCTCTTCCCACGTCTCTTTCCCGCATACGACTACTCGGACCTCCGGGCCCGTCTGGAGGCCCGGCTGTGACCCGCTACGCCGACATCCCCAAACCCATCCGCTCCGGAATAGTCGTGGTCAACCCCGACACCGGCACCCCCCAGCGGATCATCGTCCTGCAGTTCAACCCGGACACCCTCGAACGCAGCGTGAGTCCCCAGTCGGCCGGCGACAGCGGCGACGCCGGAGGCGGCGGCACCGGCAGCGGGGACCGCAACGAGGCGCTCCGTCTCAAGGGCCCCGCCCAGGAGACCTGGAAGTTCACCGCCGAGATCGACGCCACCGACCAGTTCGAGATCGCCGCGCCCGACGGCATCCACCCGCAGCTCGCGACCCTCGAGATGCTCGTGCAGCCGACGACCGCCCAACTGCGCGCGGCGAGCCGGCTGTCGCAGAAGGGGACCATCGAGATCAGTCCGATCGAGATGCCGTTGACGCTGTTCACCTGGGGCAGCAAGCGGGTCATGCCGGTCCGGCTGACCGAACTGTCCGTCAACGAGTCCGCGTTCGACGTGAACCTCAACCCGATCCGGGCCTCGCTCAGCATCGGCATGAAGATCCTCACCGTCAGCGACCTGCCCGCCGGACACCGCGGCGCCGACCTCTACATGGCGCACCTCGCGCAGAAGGAGCGGCTCGCCGCGGCGGCCCGGGGCGGCAGCCTCGGCTCGCTCGGGCTCGCCGGAACGAACGCCGTGATCGGAAGGGGCTGAACAGCACACCATGGCCGACATCGAGCCGTACGAGAACGCCCTCGACGCCATCCCGGGCGCCCACCCCTACCCCCGCACCAGCCGCTACCACGACGCCGAGATCGGCATCCACCGGCAGCCCGACGGGACCGAAGTCCGGTACACCAAGCGCCGGTTGCTGCCTCCACTGGAGCAGCTGGAGGAGCAGGAGACCCAGGGCCACGTCGTCGGCAGCGGCGAGCGCCCCGACCTGCTCGCCCAGCGCTACCTCGGCGACGTCGGCCAGTGGTGGCAGATCGCCGACGCCAACCCCGTACTCGACCCACGGGAGCTGACGGACGAGGCCGGACGCGTCATCGACATCCCGCTCACCGGTGGCTTCCCCGGCGGCAGGGGAGACCGGCGTGTTTGATCTGCCCGTCGGGCAAGGCCCCGTCCACATCACGCTCCTCATGGGGCCCAAGCTCGCCCGGCCGGTCCCCGCCGAGGTCACCGAGGCGCTGCTGTCCGCCCAGATCACCGCCACGGCGGGGGAGCGCAGCGGCTTCCAGCTGGCCTTCGACCTCACCAAGACCGGCATGATCAGCCGGCGGCTGCTGCCCGAGGGGTTCTTCGACCCCAAGACCCGGATCATCGTGACCGTCGCGGTCAAGGGCACCCCCGACGTGCTCTTCGACGGCCTGATCGTCCGGCACGAGGTCGGCGCCAGCAACCAGCCCGGCCACTCCACCCTCACCGTCACCGGCGAGGACCTCACCCTCCTGATGGACCTGGAGGAGCGCACCGCCCGCTATCCCAACCTGCCGCCGTCCGAACGGGTCCTCGCCATCCTGCGCCGGTACTCCGACTACGGCATCCGGCCCGACGTCTACACCGAGAAGATCGCCCAGCCCCCGCACCAGGACCTCCGCGTGCACTACCAGACGGGCACCGACCTCCAGTACGTCACCGAACTCGCCCGCGCCAACGGCTACACGTTCTACCTGGAGCCCGGCCCCAACCCCGGCCAGTCCTCGGCCCGTTGGGGCCCGGAGGTCCGCCTCGGCATCCGCCAGCACGCCCTCAACGTCAACATGGACGCCAACACGACCGTGGACCAGCTGACGTTCGCGTACGACGGGACGGCCAGGGAGGAGCCCCAGGCCCGTTGGCAGGACCCGGGCACCCGGCAGTCCACCCTCCTCCCGCAACCGCCGATCAGCCCCCTGCGCCCGCCCCTCGGCAGGCGGCCCACCCCGGCCCTCAAGCGCAGGACCCTGTCCGGCACCGCCAAGCAGCAGCGCGAGCAGGCCGAGGCCGAGCTTCTCGCCCGCGCCGCGGTCTCCGCCGACGTCGTCTCCGGCTCCGGCTCGCTCGACGTCAACCGGCACGGCTACATCCTGCAGCCGCGCCAGCTCGTCGGCGTCCGCGGCTCGGGACGGGCGTACGACGGCGACTACTACGTCAAGTCCGTCACGCACAACCTGCGCCCGGGCTCGTACCACCAGAACTTCACCCTCTCCAGGGAAGGCCTGGAAGCCCGCAGCGACCACGTCCGGCCGTAGCGCAGCCGACGAGACAACTCACCGATCACCAGGAGCAGTTCAGCATGGCGGCACCCAGTAATCGCTACCTCGGCAAGTTCCGCGGCCGGGTCGTCAGCAACGACGACCCGCTGCGCATCGGCCGTGTCACCGTCGAGGTCCCGGACGTCCTCGGCGACGAGCCGTCGACCTGGGCGCTGCCCTGCCTGCCGTTCACCGGGCCCGAGTCGGGGCAGTTCGTGGTGCCGCCCCCCGGCGCGGGCGTCTGGGTGGAGTTCGAGCAGGGGGATCCCAGCTTCCCGGTGTGGACGGGGTGCTGGTACGGCGCCGCCGAGGAGCTGCCGCCCGACGCGCGTCGCGAGCTGCAGGCGAACTCGCCGAACAAGCCGGTCGTCGTGCAGACACCGCAGGCGCACAAGATCGTCATGAACGACACCGCCGGCGCCGAGCAGGGAATCCTGCTCCAGGCCCAGGGCGGCGCCTACATCCGCATCACCAAGGAAGCCGTGGTCATCGCGACCGGCGCGGGCGCCGAGATCGTCCTGCGCGGCCGGGAAGTGACCATCAACGAGGGCCAGTTGACCGTGCTCTCGAAGCGATAGACGAGCGATAGCAGAACGAAAGAAGACGGGGAGAGAAGAAGTTGCCCGGGAGTCTGCTCGATGCCGGCGCCGTGATCGGCTGCCCGCACGGCGGCCGTGTCACCGCCGCCACCACGCCCTCCGGTGGCGTGCTCAGCCAAGGGGTCGCCGTCGCCACGGCCACGCACGGTTACGTCGTCGCCGGCTGCCCCCACACCGTCGGCGGTGTGCCCACGCCCTGTGTCTCGGTCCGCTGGACGGCCGACGGCACCGGCGTCACGGTCGACGGCGCACCCGTGCTGCTCGACACCTCAGCGGCCCAGTGCCTCACGGCGGCCTTCGTGCCGCAGGGCCCGCCCGTCGTCCAGGCCGCACAGCGAAAGGTCACCATCCGATGAGCCGCCAGACGAGCGCGCGTGGCACCCGCCCACGCTCCGACCTCGCGTTCCCCTTCCACGCCGACCGCCGGGGCCGTACCGCGCACGCCGGCCACGCCGAGCACGTCCACGACCTGGTCGAACAACTGCTGTTCACCAGCCCCGGCGAGCGTGTGATGCGTCCCGACTTCGGCTGCGGACTCCTCGACCTGGTCTTCGCCCCGAACAGCCCCGAGCTCGTCAGCACCCTCGAACTCTCCGTGCAGGCGGCGCTGCAGCGCTGGCTCGGCGACCTCATCGAGGTGATCGCCCTCGACATCGAGAGCGCGGACAACGCGGTACGCGTCCACCTGTCGTACGCCGTCCGCGCCACCGGCACCGTGCGCGAGGACGTCTTCGAAGGGCGGGCCGCCGCATGACGAACACGACCACCTCCCGGCGGGCCAAGGTGAGAGCCGCACAGCTCAACGGAGTCGACGCCGTCGAGGTGAGCGACGACGGGCTGCTGCTCACCGTCACCTTCCTCGGCAAGGCCCCGCACGGCCTCGGCCCCGAGAACATCCGTGTCGACGGCGGCCGCCGCGTCACCGGAATCACCGCCGTCGACGTCAGCATCGAGCGCGAGGAGGGCCCGGAGCTCGACGACCGGCTCTACGTCACCCTCGACCGGGCCGGCGACACCTCCCGCTACCGGCTCTCGCTCGTCGAGACCGACCCGTACGGACGCCCCGGCACCGCCCCCTTCCGCGGCTTCGACCAGCGCTACCACAGCGCGTCCTTCGCCTTCCGGCCCGACTGCCCGACGCCCTTCGACTGCGAGGACGAGCACGCCGAGAAGCCGGACTTCCCGGACGCGCCGGTCATCGACTACACGGCCCGCGACTACGACACCATCCGCAAGCTCCTCCTGGACCGGCTCGCGCTCACCACCCCCGACTGGGTCGAGCGCAACCCGGCCGACCTCGGCACGACCCTCGTCGAGCTGCTCGCGTACACCGGCGACCAGATCAGCTACCAGCAGGACGCGGTCGCCACCGAGGCCTACCTCGACACCGCGCGCCGCCGCGTCTCCGTACGCCGGCACGTGCGGCTCATCGACTACGCGATGCACGACGGCTGCACCGCGCGGGCGTACGTCGCCGTCGAGACCGCCGGCGACCACACGCTCGCCGCGGGCACCTACCGCTTCGCCTCCGTCGACGTCCGCAGCCTCGACCCGCACGACCGCCCCGAACCCGGCACGGTCGTCGACGAGAACGACCTCGCCGACCTCGACGAGCGCGGCTCGGTGGAGGTCTTCGAACCGGTCGTCGCCGCCGACCCGCTGGAACTGAAGGTCGCGCACAACGCGATCCGGCTGTGGACCTGGGGCGGCGAGGTGTGCACCCTGCCCGCCGGAGCCACCGCCGCCACCCTGCGCGACGAGTGGGACGACCCGGAGACCTGCCGAGAACGCCAACTGGGCCTCAAGCCCGGCGACTTGCTGATCCTGGAGGAGGTGAAGGGGCCGCGCACCGGCACCCCCGGCGACGCCGACCCCGCCCACCGCCAGGTCGTACGCCTCACCTCCGTCGCCCCCGCCCTCGACCGCATCGAGGACCAGCCGGTCCTCGAGATCACCTGGGCCGCCGAGGACGCGCTCCGCTTCCCGCTCTGCCTCACCACGCGCGGCGGACGCGACTGCCTGCCCGTCGAGGACGTGACGCTGGCCCGCGGGAACGTCGTCCTCGTCGACCACGGCCGCACCCTCACCGGGCTCCCCGAGACGGTCACCGTGCCGCCGGAGCCCGCCGTCGTCGCGCCCTGCGACCGGCCCGCCTTCGGCTGCCACGACCGCGAGGAGGGCAACGCGCCGGCCCGGCTCATCGGCTCCCTCACGGACAAGGCCGAGTCGGGCGAGGCGCTGGTACCGGACGACGTCCGCGAGCTGTTCACCACCGTGGGCGAGGCGGCGACCGTACGCGCCGGACTCGGCCTGGAGCGGGCCGGACAGCGGCACGAACGTGTCGTCCCCGGCACGGCGTACGCCCAGGCGGCCGCCCTGCGAACCCTGCTCGCCCAGTCCGTCTACCCGGGGATCCGGCCCCGCTTCCGGCCCCTCCTCGGCCGCTCGCCGGTCGTGCAGGCGGTGCCGTTCCCCGACCCGGCCATCGTCGCCGCGGGGCAGGCCGAGCGGATCGCCGCGATCCCAGGACGCGTCCGGCAGCGGCTCGTCGACCTGTGGCGCGGCGCCCGCGACCGCGACGGGCTCGGCGAGGAGGAGATCGCCGAACTCGCCGTCGTCTACGGCCTGAAGGTTCTGGAGCGCCTCGAACTGCGCCGCCACCCGGTGCGCGGCCTGCGCGAACTCCTGCACCGCAGCGACCAGTTGCTCGACGGCAAGCTGCGCCGCGTGGAGATCCTCACCGCACGGGCCCGCGCGGGCGCGGTCCTCGACGGTCACATCGCCTGGGAGATCGCCCACAGCTGGGGCCCGGCGTACGCGGCCGGACTGCACCCCGACGAGCCGGTGCTCCGCGGCTCCGCGACCGCCGCGCTCACCCAGGACCCGCGCCGGGCGCTGCCCGCCGTACGGCTCCACCAGGACGACCTGGTCTGGGAGCCGCGCCGGGACCTCCTCGACAGCACCTCCCGTGACCGGCACTTCGTCGGCGAACTGGAGGACGACGGCCGCCTCGCCCTGCGCTTCGGCGACGGCCGGCACGGCGCCGAGCCGGCACCGGGGTCCCGGCTCGCCCTGCGCTACCGCCTCGGCGGCGGCGGCGCGGGCAACGTCGGCGCGGAGGCCGTCAACCACCTGGTCATCCAGAGCGACTGCGAACAGCCGCCCGCCGCCGTCGTCCGCAACCCGCTGCCCGCCACCGGCGGCACCGAGCCCGAACCCGTCGAGCAGGCCCGCCAGCTGGCCCCGCTCGACCTGCGCCGCACCCGGCTGCGCGCGGTCACCGCCGAGGACTACGCGGCCCTCGCCTCCGCCCTGCCGGGCGTCCAGCGGGCGGCCGCCGACATCCGCTGGACCGGCAGCACGCAGGAGGCCCACATCGCGATCGACGCCTACGGCAGCGCACAGCCGTCGGCCGAGCTGCTCGCCCGCGTCGAGCAGTCCCTGGAGGCGTACCGGCGCATCGGCCACGACCTCGTGGTCGGTCCCGCCCGCCTGATACCGCTGGACATCGCGCTCACCGTGTGCGCCGCGCCGGGCCACCAGCACGGACAGATCCTGGCCGAGCTGTACCGGGTCCTGGGCACCGGACGCAACGGCTTCTTCCACCCGGACGCGCTGACCTTCGGCGAACCCGTGCGGCTCAGCCGCCTGGTCGCCGTCGCCGCGGCCGTTCCCGGCGTGGAGAGCGTCCAAGTCACCCGGTTGCGACGGCTGTTCGAGCAAGACCGAGGCGAGAGGGAGGACGGCGTGCTGCGGCTCGGCCCGCTGGAGATCGCCACCTGCGACAACGACCCGGACCGGCCGGAGAACGGCCTGCTGGCGATATCCCTGGGAGGTGCCCGATGACGTCCATCGACTCCACCGTCGAGGGGTGCAACTGCGGCGGCGCCTGCCGCGGCGGCCACGACGAGCGCCTCGCGCCCGCCCCGCCGCACAACCCGCCCGGCCGCACCGCCCTCGACTACCGCGTCGGCGAATACGGCTCCTTCCTGGCCGCCCTGCTGGACCGGCTCGCCTCACCCGCGTACCCGGCCCTGCACGGCCTGACCGTCCGCACCCCCGACGACCCGGCGATCGGCCTGCTCGACGCCACCGCGGTCCTCGGCGACCTGCTGACCTTCCACTCAGAGCGGATCGCCGACGAGGCCTACATCCGTACGGCCAACGAGCACCGCTCGCTGGTCCTGCTCGGCCGGCTCGTCGGCCACCGGCCGCGCCCGGGCGTCGCCGCGAGCACCTACCTGGCGTACACCCTCGAACGCGACCCGCGCGCGGAGGCACTGCCCGTGCGGATCCCGCGCGGCGCCCGCAGCCACAGCGTGCCCGCCTCCGCCGACGAGCAGTCCCTGACCTTCGAGACCAGCAGCGACCTGACGGCCCGCTGGGACTGGAACGAGCTGAAGGTACGCAGGCGCCGGCCCTCCCTGGTGACCCCCGCGGATCTGGAGCGCCGTTCCGAACTCTTCGTCGAGGGGACCGCCAACTCCCTGCAGACCGGGGACCAGCTGCTCTTCGTCTTCGGTGAACAGGCGGGCGGTGAGCGGAAGTTGCTGCCCGTCGCCAGGACGCGGATCGACCGCGACGACGAGATCACGGCGATCTCCCTGCCGAAGTCGGCCCCGCCGACGCCGAAGGAACTCCTCGACGAGGTACGGCGTTGGACCGCCGAGCCCGCGGTGCCGGGTGAACCGGGTGACGAGCCGCCGACCCCTGAGGTGCCGAACCCGCGCCCGGTGAGCCGGCTGGTCGACGACATCGACGACCAGGTCCTCGACCCGCTGCGGACGGATCTGGACGGGATCAAGACCCCCGAGCAACTCGCGAATCGGCTCGCGGAGCCCGTCGCCCGCCTCGGCGAGGCGCAGGTGCTGGCCGAGGCGTATGAGGATGTGGCTGCGTGGTTCGAGCAGCTGGAGGCTGTGCTGGCGGAACTTGCCGAGCGGGCGTTGGAGTTGGCGCCGGCGCAGACGGTGAGTGCCGGGATCGGTGGTCGAGCGGCTGCGGCGGCGTCGGGGCCGGGCGCGCCCACGCGGCGGAGCCGCATATCGACACGGCCCGCGCCCCTACCCGGCGATTCTCGCGCCGCCGCTCTGCAGGCTCTGGCCGCTGTCCTCCCCGCCCTGACCGCATCGACCCCCACCTCAGGCACTGGCACGTCACGCCCCGCCACCGACCCCGCCCGCCTCCTCGCCGCCCTCAACCCCGCCCTCGGCAGCCTCTACCCCGCCTGGCGCACGGCCGCCGCTCCCGGCGCCCCGCAGCTGCTGCGGGAACTGCTCGCGATGCGGGTCACCGTTGCCCCCTTCGGCGCCACGGCCCCGCTCAAGCCGGTCCAGGACAACCGGGGCCGGGTCATCCGCACCGCGGACTGGCCGCTCACGGGCGCGGCGCTGGTGAGCATGCGGGTGGTGTACGACACCGGCGGCAAGGTCCCGGTCCGGGCGGAGTTCCAGTACGTCGAGGGCAGCAGCTCCGACCAGCGCGCCGAGAACCTGCCGGTCCCGCAGTTCGCCACGTTCCCGTTGGGCACGGGCCAGGTCGACCTGTCCGTACGCTCCGGCCAGGACCGCGAGCTGAACTGGCTGAACCGCCGCCCGGCCGACTCCCAGGAGCCCGGCGTCACCGCCCGCCTCCACTCGGGTCTGCCCGAGCGCACCCTGTTCGTGTCGCGGCCCGGGGACGACGGTCTGGTCCAGGTGGGCGTCCACAACGGTACGGCGCAGCAGATCGCCCTGCGGCCGGGCGCCTCGGAGCAGTTCACCCACGGCGACTACGAGGTGAGCCTCAGGTACACGGTGGGCAGCGCCGAACCCCATGTCGAGATCGTCATCGCCAGCAAGCCGCAGCCCGTCAACCGCACCGTGCTGCAACTCGACACCGTGCACGACGGGATCACCGTCGGCAGCTGGGTCGCGGTCCGGCGCCCCGCCAAGGGCGCCGAGGACGGCGTACCCGGCGACGCCAAGCTCGCCTTCGTCACCACCCAGGTCGTGGCCGCGCGCACGGCGGCGTACACCAACTACGGCATCACCGGCCGCGGCACCGAACTCACCCTCGCCGACCCCTGGCTGGACGAGTTCGACGTGTTGCTGTCGCACATCCGCGCCACCACCGTGCACGCGGCGGGCGAGCCGCTGCGCCTCGCGGACGAGCCCCTCGGCGAGGACGTCCACGGCAACGAGATCGAACTCGCCGAGCTGCACGACGGGCTGGGGCCGGGACGCACGCTCGTCGTCACCGGTGAGCGCAGCGACATCCCGGGGGCCATCGCCGCCACCGAGGTCGTCACGATCGCCGCCGCCGACCCGGCCGCCGACCCCCAGCTGCCCGGCGACCGCGTGCACACCAGGCTCACCCTGACCACCGACCTCGCCCACCGCTACCGCCGGGAGACCGTCCGCATCCTCGGCAACGTCGTCGAGGCCACCCACGGCGAGAGCCGGGACGAGGCGATCGGCAGCGGCGACTCGGACCGGGTCAACCAGACCTTCGCGCTCTGGCAGTCGCCGCTCACCTGGCTGGCCGACGACAACCCCCTCGGTGCCACAGCGGTGTTGGAGGTCCGGGTCGACGGCCTCCTCTGGCACGAGGTCGACAGCCTCGCCGGACGCGGCCCGCGCGAGCGCGTCTACATCACCGGCTCCACCGCCGACGGCCGTACGACGGTGACCTTCGGCGACGGCGTGCACGGCGCCCGGCTGCCCACCGGACACGACAACGTCCACGCCCGCTACCGCTTCGGCACCGGCAGGGCCGCCAACGTCCCCGCCGACCGGATCAGCCAGCCGCTCACCCGCCCGCTGGGCGTCACCGCGGTCACCAACCCCCGCCCGGCCGGCGGCGGCGCGGACGCGGACGGGCCCGGCCTGACCCGCCGTACGATCCCCCTCGCGGTCTCCGCCCTGGACCGGCTCGTCTCCCCGTCCGACTACGAGGACTTCGCCCGCTCCCGGGCCGGCATCGGCCGGGCCGCCGCGCGTGAGCTCTTCGACGGCCGGCGGCGCGTGCTGCACGTGACCGTCGCGGGCACGGACGACGTGCCGGTCGGCGAGGAGACCCTGCGCCCCCTGCGCGGAGCGCTCACCGAGTACGGCGACCCCGGCCTCCCCGTCCGCGTCGACGCGCGGGAACTGGTCCTGCTGCTCGTCGCCGCCAAGGTGAAGGTGGCCCCGGACCACGCCTGGGAGACGGTGGAACCACGCCTTCGCCAGGCTCTGCTGCGCCGGCTCGGCTACGAGGGACGGGAGCCGGCGCGGCCCGCCCGCCTCTCCGAACTCCTGGCCGCGGCCCACACCGTGCCCGGTGTCGACTACGTGGACGTGGACGTGTTCACGGGTGTCCCCGCGTCCGCCACTCCGCAGGAGCTGACCGACCTGCTCACCGACCCCGGCGCGCCCAGGGCATCCGTCCCCGCGCATCCGGCGACGTACGACGAGAAGGTCCACAGGGTTCGCGCCGAGAACGGCGAGACGCTGACGGAGATCTGCGCCCGCTACGGCATCCCGCTCGCCGAACTCCTGCGCCTCAACCCCGACATCACCGACACCCGGCGCCTGCCCAAGGGCCGGTCGGTGTTCGTCTTCCGCGGCATCCGCCCCGCCCAGCTGGCCCTGCTGTCGCCGCGCGCCGCGGACACCCTGATTCTGACGGAGGTCAAGTGATGGCTGCCAACTCTGCGGATGTCGAGTTGGACACCGCAACCCCGGCGACGACCCGGGAGCCCGACGGCCTCGCCGCCCTGCTGCCCCGCTGGCACCTCCTGCGCGACGCCGAGGAGGGCGAACCGCTGCGCGCGCTGCTCGCCGTGATCGCCGAGCAGCTCGACCGGGTCCGCGACGGCGTCGAGCAGGGCTACGAGGACCTGTTCGTGGAGACGGCGGCGCCCTGGGTGCTGCCGTACCTCGGCGACCTCGTCGGCTACCGCACCCTGCCCGGCTACGAGCGCGTCCTCACCGAGGGCCTGCACGACGGCGGCCGCGACGCGCTGGCCGAGGCGATCGCCCCGCGCGCCGACGTGGCGGCCACCGTCGCCAACCGCCGCCGCAAGGGCACGCTGCACCTCCTGGAGGAGATCTCCGAGCAGGTGGCCGGCTGGCCGGCGCGGGCCGTCGAACTGTCGCGGCTGGTCGCCCACAACCAGCCGGTGAAGCTCTACCGGGACACGGGCAGGGGACGTCTCGCCGACCTCCGGGACGGCTCCGCGCTCGCCCTCGCGGGCGGCCCCTTCGACGCGGCGGCCCGCACAGTGGATGTGCGCCGGTCCAACTCCACCAAAAAGCAAGGCGGTCGGACCCCCGCCGGAGTCGGTCTCTTCGTCTGGCGCCTCAAGCCGTACGCGCTGACCGCCTCCCCGGCGTACTGCATCGACCGCGCCCGCAACCTGTACACCTTCTCCATCCTCGGCAACGACACCCCCCTGGCCACCAAGCCGGTCCCGGAGCCGTCGCCCACCCACCTCGCCACCGTCGACAACGTGCCCGCCCTCATCACCCGCCGCCTGCTCCACGACCGGCTCGCCGACTACTACGGCCCCGGCAAGAGCCTGGTCATCCGGCGCGACGGCGAGGACCAGCCCGTACCGCCGTCCGACGTCGTGGTCGCCGACCTGTCCGACTGGCGCTACCGGCCCAAGCGCGGGCAGGTCGCCGTTGACCCCGAGCTCGGGCGGATCGCGTTCGGCTCCCGGTCCGCGCCCCGGCAGGGCGTGTGGGTGGACTACCACTACGCGTCCGGCGCCGACCTGGGCGGCGGCGAGTACGAGCGTCCCGACCGCGTGGCGCGTCCCGACGCCGCCTTCTACCGGGTCGGGCCGGGACAGCCGTACCGGCAGATCATGGACGCCTACCGGGCCTGGCAGCACGACCGCCGGGCGGACCGGACCGGGCCCGAGGGCATCATCGAGATCACGCACAGCGGCGCCTACCAGGAGCAGCTGGACTTCGACCTCGACCCCGGCGACCGGCTGGAAGTGCGGGCGGCCGAGGGAACCCGGCCGGTGATCCGCCTCCTCGACTGGTACAGCAACCGCCCGGACGCCCTCAACATCCGAGCCGTCAGCGACGACTGTGCCCCGCACGAACGGCCCCGCCTCGTCCTCGACGGGCTCCTCGTCGCCGGGCGCGGCATCAACGTCACCGGCCCGATGGGCGCCGTCGTCGTACGCCACAGCACCCTCGTCCCCGGCTGGTCCCTGGAGCCCGAGTGCGCACCGCACTCGCCGGAGGAGCCCAGCATCGTCCTGGAACGCACCACCGCCTGCCTCCAGATCGAGCACAGCATCCTCGGCACCGTCGAGGTCATCGGCGACGAAGTGAGCGAGGACCCCCTCGACATCCACCTGAGGGACAGCATCCTCGACGCCACCGGCCACGACCGCGAGGCACTGTCCGCACCGGACTGCCGCCACGCCCACGCCGTGCTCCACCTGCACCGGACGACCGTCATCGGCGAGATCCACACCCACGCCGTGCAGATCGCCGAGAACTCGATCCTCACCGGGAAACTGCACGTGGCCCGGCGCGGCACCGGCTGCCTGCGGTACTCGTACGTCCCCGCCGGCTCGCGTACGCCCCGCAGGCACCGATGCCCCACTGGCGTACGCCCGTTGTTCACCTCCGAGCGCTACGGAACGCCCTGGTACGGACAGTTGGCCGACCGCGGGTCGGAGGAGATCCGGCGCGGCTCGGACGACGGCGCCGAGCTGGGCGCCTTCCACGACCTGTACCGGCCGCAGCGCGAGGACGGCCTCCGGGCGCGGCTCGCGGAGTACACGCCCGCGGGCACGGACGCCGGGATCTTCTTCGTGACGTGATGCGCGACGTGAGCAGTGCCGCCGTACGACAACCCGCAGAATCCTGAACCAGGGGGACCCCCTTCATGCACGCTGACCTCTCCCGCTCCACGTTCCGCCCGGAGCGGCACTACACCGCGGTCATCGCCCAGCAGGGCCGCGTCCAGCTCGACGCCGACGCCAACGAGCAGACCGCGATCCAGCTCCACCAGTCCCGCACCCTCGCCGCGGACCTCATCGGCCGGCACGGCGGACCGCGCGACGCGCCGGGCTTCCGCATCGAGTACGTGGGCGGCCGGCACGACATCGACACCCTCCACATCCACGGCGGCCGCTACTACGTCGACGGCATCCTCCTCGACGCCGACCGGCCGGCCCCCGGCACGCCCGTCCCCGACGAGGACGCCGAGGAGCAGGACACCGCGGCCCCGCCCGCGTACTGGACCTACTGGGATCAGCCCGACGGGCACCGCGACCCGGAGAAGCCCGGCGACCGGCTGCCCTCGCCCGCGCAGTCGCCCTTCCTCGTCTACGTCAAGGTGTGGGAGCGGTCGGTGACCGCGGCCGAGGACCCGGCGCTGCGCGAGGTCGCCCTCGGCGCGGCGATGCCGGACACGGCCGCCCGCGTCAAGGTCGTATGGCAGGTACTGCCGCTGTCGCTGGCGGAGTTGGCGATCGAGGAGACCGACCCGTCGAGGGAGGTCGTCCGCGCCGCCTTCGACAAGTGGGCCAAGGGCCGGTCCGCGCACTCCGCCCGCCTCGCCGCCCGCAGCGAGCGGCCCGACCACGCCGACGAGGACCCCTGCCTGGTCAAGCCCGACGCCCGCTACCGCGGCCCGGAGAACCAGCTCTACCGCGTCGAGGTCCACGCCGGCGGCGAGGCCGGGGAGGCCACCTTCAAGTGGTCCCGCGAGAACGGCTCCGTGGTCTTCCCGGTCGACGAACTCGACGGCACCTGGGTGCAGTTGGCCTCGCTCGGCCACGACGACAAGCTGGACCTGGACGTCGGTGACCTCGTCGAGTTCACCGACACCGCCTACGCCTCCCGCCTGGAGGCGCTGCCCCTGCTGCGCGTCGAGGAACTGGACCTGCCCGGCCGCCGGGTCCGCCTGTCCGCCGAGCCGGAGCCGGGCGTCGGCCGGCTGCCCCACCTCAACCCCTTCCTGCGCCGCTGGGACCACCGCGAGGGACCGAAGCGCAAGGGCCGTACCGCCGCCCTGCACGGTGGCGCGCCGAAGGTCGAGGAGGGCGAGTGGCTCCCCTTGGAGGACGGCGTCGAGGTCTACTTCGCCAAGGGCGGCACCTACCGCACCGGCGACCACTGGATCATCCCGGCCCGCACCGCCACCGGCAGCGTCGAGTGGCCGGCCGACCCGGCCCGCCGCCCGCTGCTCCAGGCACCGGCCGGCATCGCCCGCCACTTCGCCCCGCTCGCCCTGGTCAAGGGCGAGGCCGGCGCCGTCGACCTGCGGCTCGCCTTCGTCCCGCTGGCCAGCAGCATCCCGGCGGCGGACGAGGCGACGCTCGCGGCGGAGGAACAGGCCCGCCGGCAGGAACTGGAGGCGGAGACCGACCCCTCGGGCGGCCGGTCGCAGACCACCGCCGAGGCCGAGGCGGCCGTGGAAGGAGACGAGTGATGGCCAAGCCGATCAGCGCGTCCAAGCTGGTGGAGATCCTGCGCGCCGAGGGCCTCACGGTCCACGAGGTGCGCAACTGGCGCTCCCACAACCGCAACACCAAGGGACCCTGGGGCCCGGTGAACGGCGTGATGATCCACCACACCGTCACCTCCGGCACCGCCGCCTCCGTGAACATCTGTTACAACGGCTACTCCGGCCTGCCCGGCCCGCTGTGTCACGGGGTCATCGACAAGAAGGGCCACATCCACCTCGTCGGCAACGGCCGCGCCAACCACGCCGGGCTCGGCGACAGCGACGTCCTGCGCGCCGTGGTCAACGAGGCGAAGCTGCCGCACGACAACGAGGCCGACACCGACGGCAACCGGCACTTCTACGGCTTCGAGTGCGTCAACCTCGGCGACGGCAAGGACCCCTGGCCCGAGGTCCAGAAGGAGGCCATCGAGAAGGTGGCCGCCGCGATCTGCCGCCACCACGGCTGGAGCGAGCGGTCCGTCATCGGCCACAAGGAATGGCAGCCCGGCAAGACGGACCCGCGCGGCTTCACGATGGACGGCATGCGAAAGCGCATAGCCGACCGGCTGGGCGGCAAGGCACAGCCCCCCGACCCGAAGCCCACGCCGTCGAAGCCGTCGTACGAGCCGTTCCCGGGCAGCGGCTTCTTCCACGTCGGGCAGAAGTCCCCGGTCATCACGGCGATGGGCCGCCGCCTGGTCGCCGAGGGCTGCGGCCGCTACGAGGAGGGCCCCGGCCCCGAGTGGACCGAGGCCGACCGCCTCTCCTACCAGGCCTGGCAGCAGAAGCTCCGTTTCAAGGGCAAGGACGCCGACGGCATCCCGGGCAAGGTCAGCTGGGACAAGCTGATGGTGCCCAACTCCTGACCCCGCGCTGCCGCTCCTACCCGGCCATCCGCGTGTCGGCCGTGGGCAGGGGCGGCAGCGCCGTGTCGTACACCCACGCCTGGAACACCTCGTCCAGCGGCTCGGCCGCGAACCGCGCCACATGCGCCGTGAACGTCGTCGTGCTCACCGACCCGCCCCGGTGCAGCCCGGCCCAGCCGCGCAGCATCCGGAAGAAGGCGTCGTCGCCCATCGCGCACCGCACCGCGTGCAGGGTCAGCCCGCCGCGTTCGTAGAGCCGGTCGTCGAACATCGACTTGCGGCCCGGGTCGGCCAGCCGGAGGTCCTGGGGCAGGGAGGACAGCAACCGGTGTGCGGCGGCGGCGTGCCGATGGGCCGGCCGGCCGCCCGACCGCTCCGACCACAGCCACTCCGCGTACTTCGCGAAGCCCTCGTTCAGCCAGATGTGCCGCCAGTCGGCGATGGACACGCTGTTGCCGAACCACTGGTGCGCCAGCTCGTGCGCGACCAGCCGCTCCGAACCCCGCGCCCCGTCCACGTGGTTGGCGCCGAACAGCGACAACCCCTGTGCCTCGACGGGGACATCGAGGTCCTCCTCGGTCACCACCACGGCGTACTCGCCGAACGGGTAGGGCCCGAAGAGCTGTTGGAAGACATGCATCATCTGGGGCTGCCGCGCGAAGTCCCGCGAGAACTCCGCAAGCAGGTGCGCCGGAATGTGCCCGTGCTGCGGCACACCGCCCAGCCCCGGATCACCCAGCAGCACCGTCTGGTACTTGCCGATCGACAGCCCGACCAGATAGCTGGACGTCGGCGCGGACTGCTCGTACACCCAGGTCGTCGTCGACGCCTTCGTGGTCCGGGTCAGCAGGCGCCCGCCGGCCACCACCGAGTACGCCGACGGCGTGGTGATCGAGATCTGGTACGACGCCTTGTCGGCGGGCCGGTCGTTGCACGGGTACCAGGACGGTGCCCCGACCGGCTGGCTCGCCACCAGCGCCCCGTCCTCCAGCTCCTCCCAGCCGAGCCCGCCCCAGGGGCTGGTGACCGGCTTGGGGTTGCCCGACCAGTGCACCTCGACCGTGAAGGCGGCCCCGGCACGGATCGGCTTCACGGGGCGGACCCGCAGCCGCCCGCCCCGGTGCGTGTAGTGCGGCTGCCGCCCTTCCACCCGGACCCGGCCGATCTTGAAGTCGGCGAGATTCAGCACGAACTCCGCGAGCGGCGACCGTCCCGCTATGCCGTTGATCCGGGCCGTCCCGGACAGCCGGTTGGGATCCGGACGGTAGTCCAGCGCGAGCTCGTAGCGGTGCACCCGGTACCGGGGATCACCGTTGGCCGGAAAGTACGGGTCCGGACCCACTGCCTGCTGAACGGTCACTGCTGCGTCTGCTCCCTGCGCTGTGCTCGAACGTCGTGCCGGTGCACCGTCCTTCGGCCCCGACCCGAACGAGCCGCGCAGCGTCCTCAGGAACGCCATGACTCGATCGGATTGCCCAGCCAGCGGGTGTCGTCGGGAACGGACTCCGCCGCCATCACCAGCGACGCCGGACCCAGAGTGGTACGGGCACCGACCGTGCTGCCGGGCAGGACGATTCCGCCAGGACCCAGCGTCGCGCCCTCACGGAGGACCACAGTATCCGTCCGCAAGATCCGGTCGTGGAAGAGGTGCGTCTGGAGCACACAGCCCCGGTTCACCGTCGCCGCGTCCCCCAGCGTCACCAGGTCGGTCTCGGGCAGCCAGTAGCTCTCCACCCACACACCCCGCCCGATCTTCGCGCCCAGCCCGCGAAGCCACGCCGTCATCACCGGCGTACCCGGCACCGAACCGGCCAGCCACGGCACCGCCACCACCTCGACGAAGGTGTCCGCCAGCTCGTTGCGCCACACGAACCCGCTCCACAGCGGATGCTCCCCGCTGCGGTGCCGCCCCACGAGCGCCCACTTCGCCACGACGGACACGACACCCGCCGCGACCCCGGACCCGAGCAGCACCAGCCCCGACACCAGGGGCGCCCAGGCACCGAGCGAACCCAGCGCGCACAGCGCCGCCACCGTCAGCGCGGCGATCCCCGCCGAGCAGAACACCGGCACAATCCGGCACAGCTCCACAAGACCGCGCGCCCACAGCAGCCGCGCCGGCGGGTCGTACGTCCGGCTCTGGTCACCGCCGGCTGTCGCGCGCGGCAGCTTCACCGGCGGCAGCCCCAGATAGGAGCTGCCCTTCTTCGCCTTCTTCGGCGTCGCCGACAGCACACCCACCAGCCCGCCGTCCGGCACCGACCGCCCCGGCCCGGTCATCCCCGAGTTCCCGAGGAAGGCCCGCCGCCCGATCTCGGCCCGCCCGATCCGCATCCAGCCACCGCCGAGCTCGTACGGCGCGGTCAGCGTGTCGTCGGCCAGGAACGCGCCCTCGCCGACCGTCGTCAGGCTCGGCAGCGCGAGCACGGTCGACACCTCGGCGCCCCGCCCGATCCGCATCCCGAGCAGCCGCAGCCACACCGGCGTGACCAGCCCGGCGTACAGCGGGAACAGCGTCTCCCGCGAGCGGTCCATCAGCTGCGTGACCGTCCAGGCCTGCCAGCCGATCCGGCTGTGCGTGGGGTGCGTACCCTCCCGCAGGCCCAGGCTGAGCAGTCGTACGGCGATCAGGAGCAGCAGCGCGTACGCCAGCCCGAAGGCCAGCGTCGCCGGGACGAGGGCGAGCGCGGCGCCCTTGAGCGCCTCGCCGAGCCCTGCGCCGGATGCCACGAACACGCGCGCCACCAGCAGCGCCGCCACGCCCGCCAGCACCGGCAGCAGCGTCAGCGCGAAGCCCGCCATGCCGTACATGACACGCCAGTACGTGCCCCGCACCGGCCGTTCCTTCGGCCAGTTCCGCTTGGCCTTGCCGAGCTTGACCGCGGGCGCGCCCGCCCAGCGCTGCCCGGTGGGGATCTGACCGGTGACGGCCGAACCGGGTGCCACCTCGGCCCGCTTGCCGACCCGGGCACCCGGGAAGAGCATGCTGCGCGTGCCGACGACGGCGTGCCCGCCGACCCTGACCGGGCCGATCTCCAGCCGGTCGCCGTCCAGCCACCAGCCGGACAGGTCCACCTCGGACTCCACGGCCGCGCCCCGGCCCAGCCTGAGCATGCCGGTGACCGGTGGCAGCGAGTGCAGGTCCACGTCGGGACCGACCTTGGCACCCAGTGCCCGCGCGTACCGCTCCAGCCACGACCCGGTCAGCGAGGTCGCCCCGCTGAACTCGGCCAGCCGCTCGGCGGTCCACAGCCGCAGATGCACGCTGCCACCGCGCGCGTACCGGCCCGGCTGCACACCGCGCAGCAGCAGCCGCGCCCCGCCCGCGGCGATCGCGAGCCGCCCCGGCGGGCTGAAGAACAACAGCGCCCCGGCTCCGACGGCCCACCAAGGGGCGGTCGGCAGCCAGGAGTAGGCGGGCAGCAGGTTCCCGAGCGCGGCCAGCGCCACACTCCAGCGCAGTCCGAGCAGCGTGAACAGGGGGAGCAACACCAGGAGTTGGACCGCCTGGGCGCGTACCGGAACCGGAGCGACGGTCCGCTCGGCACCGTCGTCCTGCGAGGACTCCTCCAGATGCCGCGCGAGCTTGCGCAGCACGGGCTGCTGGTAGATGTCGAGGACCGCGGAGCTCGGGTAGCGGGTCCGCAGCCGCGTGGTCAGCTGGGCGGCGGCGAGGCTGCTGCCGCCGATGGCGAAGAAGTCGTCCCGCGCACTCGACACAGGGATGCCGAGAACCCCGCTCCACTGCTCGGCGAGCCAGGCCTCGGTCCCGTACAGCTGCTCGGCCGGACCACCGGTCGTCAGCCCCTCCAGCGGCCAGGGGAGGGCATTGCGGTCCACCTTGCCGCTCGTCCGGGTCGGCAGGTCGTCGACCGGCGCGAGCAGCGGGACGAGCGCGGCCGGCAGTTCGGCCCGCAGCTTCTCCACGGCCGTCGCGTGGTCCCAGCCGTCCTGGGTGACGACATAGCCGACGAGGAGCTGGTTGCCGCTGCGGGCGGTGCGTACCGCGGCCGCGGCCCCCGCCACGCCGGGCAAGGCCTGGAGCGCCGCGTCCACCTCACCTAGCTCGATGCGCCGTCCGCCGAGCTTGATCTGCTCGTCGGCCCGCCCGAGGAAGACCAGCCCCTGAGGCTCCGCCTTGACGAGGTCCCCGCTGCGGTACGCCCGCGCCCACCCCAGGGACTCCAGCGGAGCGTACTTCTCCGCGTCCTTCTCGGCGTCGAGATACCGCGCGAGGCCGACCCCGCCGATCACCAGCTGGCCGGTGCCGCCCATCGGCACAGGCTCCCCGGCCTCGTCCACGACGGCCAGCTCCCAGCCGTCCAACGGCAGCCCGATCCGGATCGGCTCCTCGCCGCTCATCAGCGACGCGCAGGCCACGACAGTCGCCTCGGTCGGGCCGTAGGTGTTCCAAACCTCGCGCCCCTCCGTGACCAGCCGCTGCACCAGCTCGGGCGGGCAGGCCTCACCGCCGAAGATCAGCAGCCGTACGTCGTTCAGGTGCTCGGGCTCCCACAGCGAGGCCAGCGTCGGCACGGTCGACACCACGCTGATCTCCTGATCGGCCAGCCAGGGCCCGAGATCGGCACCGCTCCTGACCTGCGAGCGCGGCACCGGCACCAGGCACGCCCCGTACCGCCACGCCAGCCACATCTCCTCGCAGGACGCGTCGAACGCGACCGACAGACCCGCCATGACCCGGTCCCCGGGCCCGATCGGATCCTCCGTGAGGAACAGCGCCGCCTCGGCGTCCACGAACGCGGCGGCACTGCGATGGCTGACGGCGACGCCCTTGGGCTTCCCGGTGGACCCGGAGGTGAAGATGATCCAGGCGTCGTGCTCCGTGCCGGGCCGGGCCGCGGGCAGGTCGCTGCGCGAGAACACGGTGAGCTCGTGCGCGGCTCCGACGACGGCCCGCACCTCCGCCTCCCCGAACACCAACTCGGCCCGCTCGTCCGGGTCCTCGGCGTCCACCGGCACATAGGCGGCCCCGGCGGCCAGTACGGCGAGAATCGCGACGTACAGCTCATTGGTGCCGGACGGCACCCGGACCCCGACCCGGTCCCCGAGCCCGACCCCGGCGCCGGCCAGCGCGCGCCGCAGGTCCTCCACCGCGGCGGCCAGCTGCCGGTAGGTCAGGCGTGTGGTGCCGTCGTCCAGGGCGAGTTCGTCGGGATACGACCGGACCGACGCGTCGAGGATGTCGACGAGCGTGCGCGGCGAGGCCGCCGGCCCCCCGGAGAAGCGTGCCGTGTCGCCGAACCGTTCTCGGAGCTCTTCGTCGAGCAGGCCGCGAGCACTGCTCTCGTGTATCGCTGCCATCGGGCCCTCGCGTCTCGATCCCGGAAGCCTCCGGGGCGCTGGCGGGGCCCGCAGGTCTGCCTGGGGTTGTCCGGGTCCAGCTCCGTTCCGTAACAAGCCGGAAATTTTAGTACGACGCTAGGCTCGGGCCCCTTGTCCGGCCACTCGGGACGGCCTTTCGAGGGCCTGCACACGCCCTGCGCAGGGGCGTTGACCTGGTGATCTTCGGGCCGAGGAGAGATGGCCCACACAACGAGCGAGGGCCGCGATCCAGTGATCGCGACCCTCGCTCATCTCAAGTGTCCGAGGGGGGACTTGAACCCCCACGCCCGATAAAGGGCACTAGCACCTCAAGCTAGCGCGTCTGCCATTCCGCCACCCGGACAAGGTGTCTGTCGTGCGGGGTTTCCCTCGCGGCGACGGAGAAAACATTACCAGGCTTTCGAGTGCCCCCTGGTCACCCCCCGTCGCACCACCGGAGCGCCCCCCCGGCCGGGCGTGAACGACGTGTGACGGGGCGGGACCGGCCTTGGGGGTGAGCGGCAGGAGAGGGAGGATGAGGGGGACCACCAGCAGCGACGGCCCGGGAGGAAGCAGCGTGAGCGAGACGGACACGGCCAGGAGCGTCACCGGCGAGGACGAGGTCGTGGACCTCTGCCGCGAGCTGATCCAGATCGACACCAGCAACTACGGCGACCACTCGGGCCCCGGGGAGCGCAAGGCGGCCGAGTACGTCGCCGAGAAGCTCGCCGAGGTGGGGCTCGAACCGCGGATCTTCGAGTCGCATCCGGGCCGCGCGTCCACCGTGGCCCGCATCGAGGGCGCGGACCCGACCCGGCCCGCGCTGCTCATCCACGGCCACACCGACGTCGTACCGGCCAACGCGAGCGACTGGACCCACCACCCCTTCTCCGGCGAGGTCGCGGACGGGTGCGTGTGGGGCCGTGGCGCCGTCGACATGAAGGACATGGACGCGATGACCCTCGCGGTCGTCCGGGACCGGCTGCGCAGCGGGCGCAAGCCGCCCCGGGACATCGTCCTGGCGTTCCTCGCGGACGAGGAGGCGGGTGGCACGTACGGCGCCAAGCACCTCGTCAAGAACCACCCCGATCTCTTCGAGGGCGTCACCGAGGCGATCAGTGAGGTGGGCGGGTTCTCGTTCACCGTGAGTGAGGAGCGGCGGCTCTATCTGATCCAGACGGCCGAGAAGGGCATGCACTGGATGAAGCTGACCGTCGCCGGCACGGCGGGCCACGGGTCGATGATCCACCGGGACAACGCCATCACCGAGCTGTCGGAGGCCGTCGCGCGGCTCGGCCGGCACACCTTCCCGGTACGGGTCACCAAGACCACCCGGGCCTTCCTCGACGAACTCGGCGATGCGCTGGGCCTCGAGCTCGACCCGGAGGACATGGAGTCGACCCTCGTCCGGCTCGGGGGCATCGCCAAGCTGATCGGCGCCACCCTGCGGAACACGGCCAACCCCACCCAGCTGGGCGCCGGTTACAAGGTCAACGTCATCCCGGGCGAGGCCACCGCGCACGTGGACGGGCGGTTCCTGCCGGGGCACGAGGAGGAGTTCCTCGCCGACCTCGACCGGATCCTCGGGCCGAACGTGCGGCGCGAGGACGTGCACGCCGACAAGGCCGTCGAGACCACCTTCGACGGGGCGCTGGTGGCGGCCATGCAGTCCGCGCTGGTCGCCGAGGACCCGGCCGCCAAGGCGATCCCCTACATGCTCTCCGGCGGGACCGACGCCAAGTCCTTCGACGACCTCGGCATCCGGGGCTTCGGCTTCGCCCCGCTCAAGCTGCCGCCGGAGCTGGACTTCGCCGGGATGTTCCACGGTGTCGACGAGCGGGTGCCGGTGGACGGGCTGCAGTTCGGCGTGCGGGTGCTCGACCGGTTCATCGATGCGTCCTGAATTGCCTCAGTGAAACGACACTTCAGTATTCGCTCGAACGTACGGAACCTACTGGGAAGAGTGAATGCGACGATAAGCTGGTAGCTCCATTACTCCCTCCTCGTTACTGGTGATGCGATCAGCTACTTGCGATCGCATTGCCAACAAGGAGAAAATAATGATCAAGAAGATCGTCGCTGCTGCCGCTGCCACTGGTGGTCTCGTTCTCGCGGGCGCGGGCATGGCCGTCGCCGACTCGGGCGCCCAGGGTGCGGCCATGCACTCCCCGGGTGTCCTTTCCGGCAACGTCGTCCAGGCTCCGGTCCACATCCCGGTGAACGCCTGCGGCAACACGGTCTCCGTGATCGGGCTGCTGAACCCCGCCTTCGGCAACACCTGCATCAACAACTGACGTTGTGCCTCGCCCCGTGAGGGCCTGAGCCGGTCGGCCCCCGAGCGCGCGCCATGCGCTCCGGGGCCGACCGGCCTTTCGGAACGATTCTTTTCGAACGGCGAGAACCCGAACGTCGGAACTCGAATGCCGGAACCCGGACTTCGAGAACTTGAGCACCGGGAACCCGGCCGTCGGGAATGCGAAATTCGGGAATTCGGGACAAGTTCGAAGGCAGGGATTCAGCAATGCGACAGGTCACCCGCAAAGGCCTGATGACCGTGGCTGCCGCCACCGGCGTGATCGCCGCCACCGGCGGTGCGGCGCACGCGGACTCGGGCGCGAGCGGATCGAGCGCGAACTCGCCCGGCGTGCTGTCGGGCAACTCGGTGCAGGCTCCGGTGAACGCGCCGGTCAACGTCTGCGGCAACACGGTCAACGTCATCGGGCTCCTCAACCCGGCGATGGGCAACAAGTGCGTCAACACCGGCGTCAAGAGCGGTGGTGGCAGCGGTTCGTCCGGTGGGTTCGGCGACTCCGGCTCCGGGAGCTCGGAGGCGGGCGGGCACACCGGCGGCTCGTCGGGCGTCGGCTCCGGCAACCACGTCGAGGCGCCGATCGACGCACCGGTGAACGTCTGCGGCAACAGCGTCGACGTCATCGGGATCGGCAACTCCACCACGGGCAACGACTGTGCGAACGAGGGCGGTTCCGGCGGGACCGAGCCTGAGGAGGGCGGTCAGGAGACGCCGCCCGGCAGCCCCGAGCAGCCGGGCAACCCCGGCAACCCGGTGGAGCCGGGCCGCCCCGGCGCCCCGAACACGCCGACGCCCGGCCCGGGCGTCGAGACGCCGGTCGGCTCGCACCCCAACCAGCCGGGTGCCCAGTCGGTCACCCAGCCGCGAGCGGCCGCACAGCTCGCGCACACCGGCAGTGACCTGCCGATGGGTCTCGCGCTCCCCGTGGGCGCGGGGGCGTTGCTGGCGGGAGCGATGCTCTACCGCAAGGCGCGCGCCTCGGCATAAACCGGGGCAAGCAAGTCACGTCACCGCGAATCTCCCCCGCGGTGCGCGCTACGGAGCGGGCTCTGCCTCGGTGGGGCCCGCTCCGTTTTTGTCGCCTCAGATCACCACGTGGCGCGGACCTGGCGGATGATCCGTCGGCGCAGCCGCACCCTGCGGCTGCCGTCGCGCAGCAGGCTCAGGCGGTCCAACTCCCAGTGTCCGTACTCGGCATGGTCCGTCAGCAGGCGTGTCGCGTCCTTGCGGGAAACCCCGCGCGGTACGTACACGTCGACAAATTCGTATTCCGGCATCGCATCTATTGTGCGGTCTGGGGCCCGGTACGGATAGCGTCTGCACTATGTCTGATGCTGCGCAGCCCACCGCTGCCGAGGTACGCGCCGCCGCCGAGGCGGTCAAGACCGCGCTCGACCGCCACCTGGCCGCGGTCGAACGCCGGTCCGGGGAGGACGACCCGGCCGTATACGAGGCGTTCAACGAGCTGGCCGCGGCCGCGGAGGCGTACGACGAGCTCCTTTACGACCGCTATGACGAGGTCACGCCCTTCGAGATCCCCGGCGCGGAAGACTCACTGCCCCCGTACGTCGGCCCTGAGGAGCCGAACGCCCTCAGCGTGCTGATCCGCCGCGACTACGCCGTGGTGGAGCCCCAGCGGCTGCTGGCGCAGGCCCAGCGGGTCGAGGCGGCGGACTACGACGAGAGCGGGGAGGCCTCGAGCACGGTGCACGGGGCGCTCGGCATCCTGTTCGGCGAGTTCGAGGCGGACGAGATCGCCTCCCGGCACAAGGAGTTCGGCCTGGAGGAGGGCGACTCCACGCTCTGGGTGACGGCGGCGGACGAGACGGCGGAGCCCGGGGAGTGGCTGGAGGCACCGTTCGAGCAGATCGATCCGCAGCGGGTGGTGTGCCGCTTCGACGTCAGCGCGGTCTTCGACGAGGACGTGGACGACATCGACGACGAGGATGACGCTGACGACGCTGACGTGCCAGAGATCGACGACGCGGCCGGGGAACTCGCGGACGACCTCGACGCGGACGTGGACGACGCGGAGGACGAGGACCTGGAGCGGCTGGACGCGGATCGGTGAGCTGACCCGCACCGCGCACCGGCTGTGACCGCGGCGGCGGTCCCGGAGGCCATGCAGGCTCTCCGGGACCGCCGCCGTCCTCATGTGGGGAGCCGCCCGGTCAGCCGGCCGTCGGGATCTGCGGAGCGAGCAGCGCGGGCAGGCGGGTCGTGCGCGGCTTCGCCGGGATCTCGGCCACGGCACGGGCCAGTGCCTGGTCCACGCCGTGGACCACGGACAGATGGCGGTCCGCCCGCCCGAACGCCGTGTACACCCAGGGCCGGCTGAGCGCCTGCACGGCGTCGCCGGGCAGCACCACGACCACCGCGGGCCACCGCGAACCCACCGCCTGGTGCGCGGTCAGTGCCCACCCGTGCCGCACGGACTGCTCCACCCGCTCCTGCGGTACGACGACGGCCTCGCCGGCGCACGACAGGTGCAGCCCGTCGGCGTCGGCCTTGACCACACGGCCCGGCAGCGTACGGCCCGGCGCGGGGGAGTAGGCGATCCGGTCGCCGGGGTCGAAGCCGCCGAACCGGCCGGGGCCGGGGTTGAGCCGCTCCTTGAGGACCACGTTCAGCGCCCGGGTGCCGACCGCGCCGCCGTGACCCGGCATGATCACCTGCGTCTCCTCGGCGGGCACCCCGATCGCCCGGGGCACCGAGTCCGCGACGAGCTGCACGGTCCGGTGCACGGCCTCGCCCGCGTCCCGCACCGGGACGATCACGACCTCCTTGCCGGGGGTCTCGACCTGGTTGAGCTCGCCGATGCCGATGCCGGACACCAGCTCGCCCAGCGGACCCGGGTCCGGGCGCCGGGAGGCGATCTGCGGGCAGATCCGCGCGGCCAGCAGATCCGCGAACACCCGCCCGGGACCCACGGACCACAGCACCGCCGGGTCCCCGGCCAGCACCAGCCGGGCGCCGTCCGCCAGCGACTCGGTGAGGAGTGCCGCCGTCTCGACGTCCAGCTGCGGCGCGTCGAGCACCACGAGCAGGTCGAGGTCCAGCGCCCCGTCGGCGTCCCGGCCGGGCCCTTCGGCACCGGACAGCAGCCCGGCGACGGTGGCGACAGCGGGCTCATCGGCTTCCGGTACGTCGGCACGGGCGACCTGCGCCGCGAAGCGGTCGCGGCCGACCGGGCCGTGCGCGGCGGCCCAGGCACGCAGCCCTAGCCCACGGGCCGCGCCCAGCAGCAGGGCCGGCTCGGCCAGGGAGGCCTCGCCACCCGTGTGCAGGACCAGACCGTGGCCCGCGACCGCCCGGATCAGCTCGGCGGCGGAGCCCTCGGCCGAGGCGGCGGCCCGCTCCCAGTCCGCGGCCGAACCATCCTCCTTCGGCACCGAGTTGACCAGCCGGGCCAGGCCGTCGGCGAGGCTCTCCTCCGCGAGGGCGTACCGCTCCAGACCGACGAGGACACGCACCGGGCGCTCCTCGACCTCCTCGTCCCCCTCCGCCTCCGCCTCCCCCTCAGCCTCCGGCTCCCGCTGGGCCGGCGCCCCGGGCTCGTCCAGGGCATCCTGGAAGACCAGGGCGTCGCCCTCGGCGATCGTGTCCTGCACGGCCGCATCCGGATCCGGCACGGCCCGTTGGGCCAGCGCGGCGGTGAGCGCCGGCATCTCCAGGGCGGTGTGCCCGGCGAGGGCGGCCTGCTCCAGCAGCCAGACGGTGACCGCACGGCCGCGCCGCTCGTCGTCCGGAGCGCACTCCGCGCCGAGCAGTGCCCGCGCGAACCCGTCGGCCTGTTCGGGCCGCACGCCCGCGACCCGCAGCAACTGCCAGGGGTCCGCCCGCAACTGCTCGTCGGCACCCTCGCCGAGGGCCGCGGCGACCTGCGGCGCGAGCGCGTCAGGTGCACCGCCCTCGGCCAGCACCCGAGTGACGGACTCGACGTTCTCCGGCGCGGGGGCCGCGGACGCGACCACCGGGCCGGCCGACACCGGCTGCTGCCTCGGCTGCGGCGCGGCGCGGCGCGGTGCGGGTTCGGGCTCGCTGAAGACGGCGGCCGCGGGTTTCTCGCCGCTCTCCACCGCCCGTACGGCCGCCAGGAGGTCCGCGGCCTTCCCGCTGAGCTTGGTCCCGGCGGGAATGGGCTGCCCCTGCTTCTCGGCCTTCCGCCTCTCGATCCGCTCCCGCTCCAGCCGCTGGGCGGCCAGCTCGGCCTCGGCCTCGGACAGCTTCTTCGCCTCTTCGGCGTCGCCCTCGCCGGTCGCGGCCTCGGGGACAGCTGCCTCGGGGGCGGTGCCCTCCGCCGCGGCGCCCGGCGTCCTGGGCTCGGCGACCTCTGTGGCCTCTGCGTCCTCAGCGGGCTCCGGCTCCGTGCTCACAGCGTGCTCCAGTCGTGATCGGGATAGCGGTGCACGGGCGCCGACACATCGTCGAGCGCCCGGCAGATCTCGTCAGGAAGACTAAGGGCCTCCACTGACAATGCCGCCGTGAGCTGCTGCGCGTTGCGCGCGCCGACGATCGGCGCGGCCACGCCCGGCCGGTCGCGCACCCATGCCAGGGCCACCTGTATCGGGGTCACCGCGAGCCCGTCCGCCGCCGTCGTCACGGCGTCCACGATGCGGCTCGCCGTGTCGTCGAGGTACGGCGCGACGAACGGCGCCAGATGCTCCGAGGCGCCCCGCGAGTCGGCCGGTGTGGAGTGCCGGTACTTGCCGGTGAGTACGCCCCGGCCGAGCGGCGACGAGGGCAGCATGCCGATGCCCAGGTCCAGGGCGGCCGGCAGCACCTCGCGCTCGACGCCGCGCTGGAGCAGCGAGTACTCCAGCTGCGTGCTCGCCAGCCGGGTCCGCGTGCCCGGCGCGGAGATCTGCCAGGTCGCGGCCTTGGCGAGCTGCCAGCCACAGAAGTTGGAGACCCCGGCATACCGGGCCCGTCCGCTGCTGACCGCCAGGTCGAGCGCCTGGAGGGTCTCCTCCAGCGGGGTGTCCGGGTCGAAGGCGTGGATGTGCCACACGTCGACGTAGTCCGTGCCGAGCCGGGCCAGCGAGGCGTCCAGCGCGGAGAGCAGATGCCCGCGCGAGCCGTCGAACCGGCGGTCGGGATCCGGCACGCTGCCGGCCTTCGTCGAGATGACCAGGTCCCGGCGCGGCACGAGGCCTTCTATGAGACGTCCGAGCAGGTACTCCGCCTCCCCGTCGCCGTACACGTCCGCCGTGTCGACGAGGCTCCCACCCGCTTCCCAGAACGTCTTCAAGAGGTCCGCGGCGTCGTGCTCGTCGGTGTCCCGGCCCCACGTGAGAGTGCCGAGCCCGATCCGGGACACACGCAGGCCGGTGCGGCCGAGATGCCTCTGCTCCATGAACGCCGAGATTACTGGCCAGAACCTGTCGCGTGGGGGCCTGTGGATAACCAGTTTCCGCCGAGGACACGGGCGTTGATCCGGGCGCCCCTGAGGGCTCGGCCGGGACGCACCCCCACGCACCCGCACCCGCCCGCACGCTAAGGTCTCCCGACAAGGGACGTTACTGATCGGTAAGGGGATTCGGCATGCAGCTCGGGATCAACCTCGGCTACTGGGGTGCCGGCATGGACGCGGACAATCTGGCCGTCGCCCAGGAGGCCGACCGGCTCGGATACGCCGTCTGCTGGGCCGCCGAGGCCTACGGCTCGGACGCGGCCACCGTACTCAGCTGGGTCGCCGCGAAGACCGAGCGCATCGACGTGGGCTCGGCCATCTTCCAGATCCCGGCCCGCCAGCCGGCGATGACCGCGATGACCGCCGCCACCCTCGACTCGCTCTCCGGCGGTCGCTTCCGCCTCGGCCTCGGCGTCTCGGGCCCGCAGGTCTCGGAGGGCTGGTACGGCGTCAAGTTCGACAAGCCGCTGTCCCGCACCCGCGAGTACGTCGAGATCGTACGGAAGGCGATGACCCGCGAGCGGCTGTCGTTCGAGGGCGAGCACTGGACGCTGCCCCTGCCCGGCGGCCCCGGCAAGCCCCTCAAGCTCACCGTGCACCCGGAGCGCGAGCACATCCCGCTGTACATCGCCGCCATCGGCCCGAAGAACCTCGAACAGACCGGCGAGATCGCGGACGGCGCGCTGCTGATCTTCCCCTCGGCCGACCACCTCGAGGACACGGCGATCAAGTACCTGCGCGCGGGACGCGAGAAGGCCGGCAAGACCCTCGACGGCTTCGACGTCTGCCCGACCGTGCCCCTCGCCGTGGGCGAGGACAAGGACGTGACCACCCTCGCCGACACCTTCCGCCCGTACACCGCGCTGTACGTCGGCGGCATGGGCAGCAGCAAGCAGAACTTCTACAACCAGCTCGCCCGGCGCATGGGCTACGAGCAGGAGGCCGCCGAGATCCAGGACAAGTACCTGTCCGGCGACAAGCAGGGCGCGGCCGCCGCGATTCCGCACGACTTGATCGACCGGACGACACTGCTGGGCTCGGTCGACCGCATCGCGGACCGGATGCAGGCGTACGCCGCGGTCGGAGTCACCACCCTCACCCTCGCCCCGGCGGGCTTCACCCTCGACGAGCGGATCGCGTCCCTGCGCGCGGGCACCGAGGCCCTGGAGCGAGCCGGCCTCGCGTAGGTAGGAGCAGCCGGTTCGACCACCGGAGGTTTCCGCGGCCGTGGTGGGGGCTCGGGGGTCTTCCCCGCCACGGCCGTCACGCGGAACAACGCGCCCGGACCCTCCCGGTTACGCCCCAGGAGCGACCCCGGAGGTCCTCCTTTTGGCGGAGTTGTCCGACACAGCTGTTGCAGCACCCCTCTCGCCGCATTTGACTCGTTCTTTGCGGAACCTGCGGAGAGCCCTGCGGAGAGGTGCTGACGATGCTTTCGGCCAAGAGTCTGTTCCAGGAGATCCTCGACAACGACGAGTCCTACCGGCTGTTCTGCTCCATCGCGGCGAGCGGGGAGTCGCAGGGCGGCTGGGAGAACACCCGTATCGCGGCGCTCGTCCCCGCGAGCGAGCGCGAACTGGCCCCCAAGATCACCCGGCACGGAGCGGACGAGGACAAGCACGGGCGGATCTTCAACGCCCTGATGAAGAAACGCGGTCTCGAAGCCGTCCCCGTCCCGCCCGAGACCGACTACACGATGCTTCTCGAGAAGCACGGCATCGGACTCGCCCACGAGAAGCTGAAGAGCGACGAGCCGCTGACCGTGCAGGACATCGTCACCTACCTCGCCCACAGCAGGGTCACCGAGCAGCGCGCCTCGGAGCAGATGGACCTGCTGCGCAAGCACTTCGCCGACCATCCCGACCTCGGCCGCGCGGTCAGGATGATCTCCCACGACGAGGACGACCACCTCGCCTACTGCCACGAGGAGCTCCTGCGCTTCGCGGCCGCCGGGCACGGCCGCGCGATCCAGCGGACACTGCGGGAGAGCGCGCTCGCGGAGATCCGCATCTACCGGGACGTCAGCCTCGCCGTCATGTCCCACATGGGCCGCATCCTCGGCTGGCCGAGGACGAAGTCGGCGGTGCTCGCGGCGGGCATCCACGCGGTGTACGCGTACGAACGCGTGGCGGGCTGGCGCCGGATGGTGTCCCTGACGATGCCGGAACGCCGAAACGCCCTGGGCGGCCCCGCGACCTCGGCCCCCGAGTTCGCCTGAACCGGGCCCGCTACATCCACCCCCGGCTCTTGAACAGCCGGTACAGCAGCACCTCCAGGGCGGCCATCAGCCCGATCACCGCCGGATACGCCCACACCCAGCGCAGCTCCGGCATGTGCTCGAAGTTCATGCCGTAGATCCCCGCGATCATCGTGGGAATCGCGGCCATGGCCGCCCATGCGGAGATCTTCCGCATGTCGTCGTTCTGCCGGACGCTCATCTGCGCCAGATGCGCGGACAGGACGTCCGAGACCAGCCGGTCCAGGCCCTCCACGGACTCGTTCACGCGCGTGAGGTGGTCGCTGACGTCACGGAAGAAGGGCTGCGCCTTGTCGTTCACGAAGGGCACCGTCCCGCCGAACTGCCCCACGCCCGCGAGGCGGGTCAGCGGCAGCGCGAGCGGGCCGCTCGCCCGGCGGAACTCGAGGATCTGGCGCTTGAACGTGTAGATCCGGGACGCGGTGTGGCGCGAGCCGCCGCCGTCGGGCGAGAACACCTCCGTCTCCAGCTCCTCCAGGTCGGTCTGCAATTCGGTCGCCACGTCCAGGTAGTGGTCGACGACGGCGTCGGCGACCGCGTACATCACGGCGGTGGGGCCCTTGCCGAGCAGCTCGGGCTCCTGCTCCATGCGATGCCGTACGGCGCCCAGCGGGGAGCCCTCGCCGTGCCGGACGGTCACCACGAACGAGTCGCCGAGGAAGAGCATGACCTCGCCGGTGGACACGGCATCGCTGTCCGGCTCGTACACGACCGGCTTGAGGACCAGGAACAGCGAGTCGTCGTAGACCTCCAGCTTGGGCCGCTGGTGAGCCTTCAGGGCGTCCTCGACCGCCAGCGGGTGCAGGCCGAACTCCTGGGTGACGTGCTCGAACTCCTTCTCGGACGGCTCGTGCAGACCGATCCAGACGAAGCCGTGCGCCGACCGGGCCTCGGCCAGGGCGTCGGACAGATCCTCGGGGCCCTCCGTGCGGCGTCCGTCCCGGTAAATGGCACAGTCGACGATCACGCGGCGCATTCTCCTTCGGCCCCCGGGCCCTCGCACTCGGGCGTACGCCTACGCTGGGCCGCATGCCCACGTTGATCCTCGTCCGGCACGGACGTTCCACCGCCAACACCGAGGGACTGCTCGCCGGCTGGACGCCCGGTGTCGCCCTCGACGAGCGTGGCGCCGCGCAGGCCGCCGCGCTGCCCGGGCGGCTCGCCGAGCTGCCGATCTCCGAGGTCGTCAGCAGCCCGCTGCAGCGCTGCCAGGAGACGATCCGGCCGCTGCTCGACGCCCGCCCCGGCCTCGCCGCGCACACCGACGAGCGGATCGGGGAGTGCCACTACGGCGACTGGTCCGGCCGCAAGCTCGCCGAACTCGCGGACGAGCCGCTGATGGAGGTCGTGCAGGCGCACCCGTCGGCGGCCGCCTTCCCCGGTGGGGAGTCGATGCGGTCGATGCAGACCCGCGCCGCCGAAGCGGTGCGCGAGTGGAACGCGCGCGTGGAGCGCGACCACGGCGGGGACGCCGTGTACCTCATGTGCTCCCACGGCGACATCATCAAGTCGTTGGTGGCGGACGCACTCGGACTTCATCTCGACCTCTTCCAGCGGATTTCCGTTGAACCGTGTTCCATCACCGCGATCCGTTACACCCGCCTGAGGCCGTTTCTCGTCCGCCTCGGCGACACCGGCGATTTCCGGTCCCTGGCGCCGCGCGAGGAGCCTCCGGCCGACGAGGCCACCGTCGGGGGTGGTGCGGGCGCACCGTGATCGTCGGGCGCAGTAGGGTGAAGCGGTTCACACCCACGATTTCAATGGAGACAGGACGTGTCCCGTCAGGTGTTCCTCTACGACCCCCCGGAGCGCTTCGTGGCCGGTACGGTCGGACTGCCCGGACGCCGTACGTTCTTCCTCCAGGCCACGGCCGGCCCCCGGGTGACCAGCGTGGCCCTGGAGAAGACCCAGGTGGCCGCGCTCGCCGAGCGCATGGACGAACTGCTGGACGAGGTCGTACGCCGTAGTGGCGGCAGCGCCGCCGTCCCGGCGGTGGTACCCACCGAAGTCGCCGACACCCGCCCCCTCGACACCCCCGTCGAGGAGGAGTTCCGGGTCGGCACCATGGCCCTCGCCTGGGACGGCGAGGAACAGCGCATGATCGTCGAGGCGCAGGCCCTCGTGGAGCTCGACGCCGACTCCGAGGAGGACCTCGCCGAGGCCGAGGAGCGTCTCCTCCAGGACGAGGAGAACGGCCCCCCGATGCTGCGGGTCCGGCTCACCGGCGCGCAGGCGAGAGCGTTCGCCAAGCGGGCCCTGGACGTCGTCAACGCCGGGCGGCCGCCGTGTCCGCTGTGCAGCCTCCCGCTCGACCCGGAAGGACACGTATGTCCGCGCCAGAACGGATACCGCCGCGGAGCGTGACGACCGGGGCGACACCTGCCGAACTCCTCGCCGAGGGCGAGCTCACCGTGCGCGGCCGCATCCGTGAGGCGTCCAACGCGGCGCTCTACTGCACGGTCACGCGCGACGGGCAGGAGGCCGCCTGCATCTACAAGCCGGTCGCCGGCGAGCAGCCCCTGTGGGACTTCCCCGACGGGACCCTCGCCCAGCGTGAGGTCGCCGCGTACGAGGTCTCCGAGGCGACCGGCTGGGGGCTCGTACCGCACACCGTGCTGCGGGACGGGCCGTACGGCGAGGGCATGTGCCAGCTGTGGATCGAGGTGACACCCGGGGCCGAGCTGCTCGCGCTCGTGGACGCTCAGGAGCCGGAGCCCGGCTGGAAGGCGATCGGCTTCGCCGAGGTCGGGGAGGGACGGACCGCGCTGCTCGTGCACGCCGACGACGAGCGGTTGCGCCGGCTCGCCGTGCTGGACGCCGTGATCAACAACGCGGACCGCAAGGGCGGCCACCTCCTGCCCGCCGCCGGGGACCGGCTGTACGGCATCGACCACGGGGTCACCTTCAACGCCGAGAACAAGTTGCGGACGCTGCTGTGGGGCTGGGCCGGGGAGCCGCTGACCGGTGAGGCGGTCGACGTCCTCAAAGGTCTCAAGGAGGCGCTGGGGCAGGGCGGGACCCTCGCCACCACGCTGGCTCCCCTGATCACAGCCGTGGAACTCGACGCCACGCGCGCGCGTGTGGACGCGCTGCTGGCGTCGGGGAAGCATCCGGAGCCGAGCGGGGAGTGGCCGGCCATTCCCTGGCCGCCGGTATAGCTGCACAATGGCCCGTAACGCGCAAGAACGCCTTACCGGCCATCCGGCCCGGTCCGGTTCGTATACGGAACATCCGTCCGGTTAGGCTCATGACATGCATGCCTGGCCCGCTTCCGAGGTCCCCGCCCTGCCTGGTCAGGGCCGCGACCTGAGGATCCACGACACCGCGACCGGCGGTTCGGTCCTCCTCGACCCCGGTCCCGTCGCCCGTATCTACGTCTGCGGCATCACGCCGTACGACGCGACCCACCTGGGTCACGCGGCGACCTACAACGCGTTCGACCTTGTCCAGCGCGTGTGGCTCGACACCAAGCGGCAGGTTCACTACGTCCAGAACGTCACCGACATCGACGATCCGCTGCTCGAGCGGGCGGAGCGCGACGGCATCGACTGGGCCGCCCTCGCCGAGAAGGAGACGGCCCTCTTCCGCGAGGACATGACCGCCCTGCGGATGCTGCCCCCGCGGCAGTACATCGGCGCGGTCGAGGCGATACCCGGCATCGTGCCGCTCGTCGAGCGGCTGCGGGACGCGGGTGCCGCCTACGAACTCGAGGGGGACACCTACTTCTCCGTCGGGTCCGACCCGAACTTCGGCAAGGTCTCGGGCCTCGACGCCGCCGCCATGCGGCTGTTGTCCGCCGAGCGCGGGGGCGACCCCGACCGGCCTGGCAAGAAGAACCCGCTCGACCCGATGCTGTGGATGGCCGCGCGCGAGGGCGAGCCCAGCTGGGACGGCGCCTCGCTCGGGCGCGGCCGGCCCGGCTGGCACATCGAGTGCGTCGCCATCGCCCTCGACCACCTCGGGATGGGCTTCGACGTCCAGGGCGGCGGCTCCGACCTCGCCTTCCCGCACCACGAGATGGGCGCCTCGCACGCCCAGGTGCTGACCGGCGAGTTCCCCATGGCCAAGGCGTACGTCCACGCCGGCATGGTCGCGCTGCACGGCGAGAAGATGTCCAAGTCCAAGGGGAACCTGGTCTTCGTCTCGCAGCTCAGGCGCGAGGGCGTCGACCCCGCCGGCATCCGGCTCGCGCTGCTCGCCCATCACTACCGGGCCGACTGGGAGTGGACCGACCAGGTCCTCCAGGACGCCCTCGACCGGCTCGGCCGCTGGCGTGCCGCCGTCTCCCGGCCCGACGGTCCGCCCGCCGAGGCGCTCGTCGAGGAGATCCGGGAGGCCCTCGCCGCCGACCTGAACGCGCCGGCCGCGCTGGCCGCCGTGGACCGGTGGGTGACGCTCCAGAGCGAGCGGGGCGGAACGGACGAAGGCGCGCCGGGTGTGGTGTCGCGTGCGGTGGACGCGCTGCTGGGCGTGGCGTTGTAGCGCCGCAGGACACGAGAGCAGGGCACAAGAGCACGAGAGCAGGGCACAAGAGAGGGGCGCTTCCTCCCCGTGGGGGAAGCGCCCCTCCCGTTCTTCCGGGTGGGTCTCTTCAGGAGCCGGTCAGATCCGCTGGATCCGCACGCTCCGCAGGACGTTCGGCGACTGGGTGTCCCAGACACCGATCACCTGGTGGCCGAAGGCGAAGGCCTCCTGGATCTGCTGGTGGATCTGCGGGGTCGGATTGTTGAAGACCCGGAACTGGCCGTCGATGCGCAGGAAGATCTGCTGGGGCTGGCCCTGCAGCGGGTGGACGACGTCGATGAAGCCGCCCGCCACACCGGAGGCGAGGGACTGCGCCTGGACCTGCTGGATCACCTGCTGGACCACGGTCTGCGCGAGCTGCTGCAACTGCTGTTGCATCTGCTGCTCGGCCTGCCGTGACTGCTGCTCCTGCTGCCCCTGGCCGAACTGGGTCTGACCGAGCTGAGTCTGGGCGAGCTGCTGCAGCAACTGCTGGAACGGCTGCTGCTGGCCGAGCTGCTGGAGCTGCTCGAGCGTGCCGCCGCCCATGCCGCCGCCCATGCCGCCGCCCATGCCGAACGGCTGGTTCTGCTGCTGGTACGGCGAGGTGCTCGGGAACTGCCCTTGCTGCTGACCCTGCTGACCCTGCTGACCCTGCTGTCCTTGCTGACTCATCTGCGGGTTGATGCTCATGCGAGTGCCACCTTCCATGGGTGGAATGAGGAACCGTCAGCCTGCGATGACGAGGCCGACGATCTCGTCGTCCGAGAACCAGACCCGGACGTCCGGCCGTCCCCCCGCGAAGGCGGTGTGCACCGCCTGGCGGATCTCGGGGGACGGGTGGTTGAGGCTGCGCCAGCCGCCGGCCACGAACAGCCGGAGCCTGGGCGGGAGTTCGCGCGGGTACGGCAGCAGTTCGTCCCAGTACCGTTCGGCCCGGCCCGAGCCGACCGCCTCGGGCAGCAGCCGGGTGACCGCCGCCCTGATGTCGGGCCGGTTGCCGATCCGCTGGGAGGCGGGCCGGTCCGGCGCGTCCTGCTGCGGGGAGCCGGTGGCCCGCAGCACGGAACGGGCGCGTTCGGGGGACATCGGCGGCTGGCCGGCCGCCCTCAGCATGCCCTGCAGCGCCGCCAGCGCGCCGACCACCACCGGGGAGGCGGAGGAGGTCCCGGAGAACGTGTCCGTGTACCAGGCGATCTCCTCGGGCCCGCCCTGCAGGTCGCCGGGCCGGTCCCAGGAGCCGCCGGTGGTCGTGACCTCGCGGCCCCAGCCCTGGGCGTCCACGCGGGCGCCGTAGTTGGAGAACGCCAGCCGGGAGCGGTCCGGGCCGTGGTCGCGGCCGTGCGTGCCGGGCGGCGGGGCGCCCGCGCCGACCAGGACGGCGCCGGAGGACTGGTTGGACGGGTTGAACGGGCCCCGCCACCACTGGGGGAACTCGTCCGGGCGGCGCTCGTACACCCCGTCGTCGAGGGACTCGCCGCCGTTGCCCGCGGCCGCCACCACGAGGACACCCTTGGCGGTCGCGTACCGGACGGCCGCGAAGTCGTCCGGCCACCACTCCAGCGCGATGTACCCGCGCTGGTCGTCGCGCTCCTCGAAGTCGAACCGCGGTCCGGGCCGCTGCAGCTCGACCAGCACGACGTCGCCGGGGGCGAGCCGGTCGGCCGCCGCGTGGATCGCGGCCGCGGTGCCGATGTCCTGGAAGGACGCCGCGGCGGTCAGCGCGTCCGGCGCGATGCCGGTGACGCCGTGCTCACCCCGGTCGCCGCCAATCACGCCGATCACGGCGGTGCCGTGGTTGCGCCAGGCGAGGTCGGTCAGCGGGGTGCCGACGACCACGCCGGCGAGCTTGGCGGCCAGGTCCTCGTGGCCCAGCTGCCAGGCGCCCTCGACGTCGATCACCGTCACGCCCTGGCCGGTGCCGCCGGGCCGCTGCCAGGCCCAGTAGGCTTCGATGCCCTCGGGCGCGGGCCGCAGATACCCCTGACGGCCGGTGAAGTCGGGGGTGACCGGCGCCCCTTCCTTCAGCCGCCGGGTGTCCTCCCCGATCTGCCCGAGGGAGGCGGGTACGGCGCGCGGTTTCACGTACGCCGTGTCGACGCCCGGCAGCGCGGCCATCCGGGCCCGCAGCTCCTGGGCGCGGTTCTGCCCGCCGCGCACCCGGTAGAAGAGCGCCAGGTCGGGCACGTCCTCCGGGCCCGCTGCGGCGGACTGCTGGAGCCGCTCCTCGCTGCCGAACAGCGGTTCCAAAGAGAGCTGTTCGTCGCTGAGGAACATGTTGAGGGCCGACACGTCGGCGCCCGCCGCCGAGCGGACGCCCTCGGCGCCGGCACGCAGCCGGGCCTCGGGACGTGCGACGACGACCAGTTCCTGCTCGGCTCCTCGATAACTGAATCCCGATCCGTCGGGCCCCGGGCCGGACGCTCCCGGGCCCTGCGGCGGCTGTCCCTGCTCGGTCATGGGGTGCTCCCTTCGTCCGTGCGGGTGCGCCTTCGGGCCCCAACCAAGCACTCCCACGGCGGCCCGTCCACCCCTGTGTTGGCCAACTCGGTTTGAAGTAAGTTGAATTGGGTACCGTGTGCAATCCGTCCTGAAACAGATGTCACGCCACAATCCGGCCATAGCCTGCGGAGGCGAGGGGCATGTGATGGGGTGGAAGCGTCTGTTGACCGCACGGTCGGCTACGGGCCGGCCCTCAGCTGCTGCCGCAGCTCCACCGGCTGGCCCGCGGCACCGTGGACACCCTGTCACTGACCGGCGACTGGCAGCAGGGCCCGGACTTCACCGCCAACGGCATCGAGCGCACCCCCGACGGCAGCGCCCTGCTCGTGGTCAGCGCCTTCGCGAACGGCGGCGGCCTGATGCGGGTCGACCCGCGCACCGGCGTCGCCCGCGCCGTCGACCTCGGCGCGGCGAAGCTGCACCGCGATCGCCCGCATCACCGACCCGCGCTTCGACGTGGAGCCGACACCGGACACCGAGTACGACGCGGTGGCGGTGAAGCAGGTCTGATCACAGAAGGGGCGGTGCGCGATGCGCACCGCCCTCACTGTTCAGTCCTCCGATGACGAGTCCTCGTCGTCCGCCCCCGACTTCGGGGGCTTCGGCGGCTTCGCACGACCGCCGGGGTTGTCCCTCAGATACGACGTGCTGTCGCTGCCGTCGGCCGTGGCATGCCCGCCCGGACCACCAGGACCGCCCGGTCCGCCGTCCCGGCGCCGCAGGTACCGCTCGAACTCGCGGGCGATCGCATCGCCCGACGCCTCCGGCAGCTCCGCGGTGTCCCGGGCCTCCTCCAGCGTCTGGACGTACTCGGCGACCTCGCTGTCCTCCGCGGCCAGCTGGTCCACGCCCACCTGCCAGGCGCGCGCGTCCTCGGGCAGCTCGCCCAGCGGGATGCGGACGTCGATCAGGTCCTCCAGACGGTTGAGGAGGGCCAGCGTCGCCTTCGGGTTCGGCGGCTGCGAGACGTAGTGCGGCACCGCGGCCCACAGGGACACGGCCGGTACGCCCGCGTGCGTGCAGGCCTCCTGGAGGATGCCGACGATGCCCGTGGGGCCCTCGTACTTGGTCTCCTCCAGGTCCATCCGCTGCGCCAGGTCGGCGTCGGACGTGACGCCGCTGACCGGAACCGGACGGGTGTGCGGGGTGTCGCCCAGCAGGGCGCCCAGGATCACGACCAGTTCCACGCCCAGCTCGTGGGCGAAGCCGAGGATCTCGTTGCAGAACGAGCGCCATCGCATCGACGGTTCTATACCTCGGACGAGTACGAGGTCGCGCGGCTTGTCGCCGCCGACCCGGACGACCGAGAGCCGGGTCGTGGGCCACGTGATCTTTCGCACGCCGCCGTCCAGCCACACCGTGGGACGGTTCACCTGGAAGTCGTAGTAGTCCTCGGCGTCCAGCGCCGCGAACACCTCGCCCTTCCACTCCCGGTCCAGGTGCGCGACCGCGGTGGAGGCGGCGTCGCCGGCATCGTTCCAGCCTTCGAACGCGGCCACCATGACTGGGTCGATCAGCTCGGGAACTCCCTCCAGCTCGATCACCCAGCGCCTCCTTCCGACGTGCCCTCGCTTGACCACCCAACCTTACGGCGTGCGGCGGGGGCGCCCGCAGCCCCCTTGCACGGGGGAGTGAACGCATCACTGCCCCGATCGTCACCCCCGGACACCCCGCGTCCTGTGGTCATCACAGGGTCGACCGCAGCCACTGCTCGACGCTTGCGATGTGCACCGTTGCCCAGGAACGCGCCGCCTCGGTGTCCCGGTCGCGCAGCGCCGCCAGGATCGCCCGGTGCTCGCGCAGGGTGCCGGTGACGGCGTCCTCCTGGGTCAGCCCGCGCCAGATCCGGGCCCGGGTGGTCGGCCCGGACAGGCCGTCCAGCAGGGAACACAACACCGAGTTCCCGGAGCTCTGCACGATCCCCCGATGGAAGTCCAGGTCGCAGGCGACCAGCTCCTCCACCGACGGGCTGTCGCCGAGCTTGTCCAACTGGGCGGAGAGCGCGTCCAGTTGCTGCTCGCTGATCCGCAGGGCCGCCATCGCCGTCGCGGCCGGTTCCAGGATGCGGCGTACGGCCAGGAACTCCAGCACCGTGTCGTCGCGGTGGAAGTCGACGACGAAGCTCAGCGCCTCCAGGAGGAGCTGCGGGTCGAGGCTGGTGACGTACGTGCCGTCGCCCTGGCGTACGTCCAGGATCCGGATCAGCGACAGGGCGCGCACGGCCTCCCGCAGGGAGTTGCGGGACAAGCCCAGCTCGGAGGCGAGTTCGCTCTCCTTGGGGAGCCGGTCGCCGGGGCGCAGCGCGCCGGAGACGATCATGCCCTTGATCTTCTCGATCGCCTCGTCGGTGACTGCCATGACCGGCCTCCCTCGCCCCGTAACGTGCTGAGACATCGGATGTCTCAGCCACATTATGCGGTCTGTTCAGCAAGTGCCTCCAGATCGGCGATCACTGCCGCCTCGTCGAGCGTCGTCAGCGCCCGGCCGCGCATCAGCACACGCCCGTCCACGACGGTGTCCCGTACGTCCGTGCAGTGTGCGGCGTACGCGAGCGTGGACCAGGGGTCGTGCAGCGGCCGCAGATGCGGTGCGTGCAGGTCGAGCACGACCAGGTCCGCCCGCTTGCCCGCCTCCAGCGACCCCAGGTGCTCCCCGAGCCCCAGCGCCCGCGCGCCCTCGATCGTCGCCATGCGTACGGCCTGCTCGGCGCCGACCGCGGTGGGGTCGCCGTCGGCCTTGTGCACAAGGGCCGCCTGCCGTACTGCCCCCAAGACGTCCAGCGTGTTGGAGCTGACGGCCCCGTCGGTGCCGAGCCCTACTCTCACCCCGGCGCTCAGCAGCCGCGGCACCGGCGCGATCCCGCAGCCCAGCTTCAGATTGGACACCGGGCAGTGCGCGACCGAGGTGCCGGTGCGGGCCAGCGCCGCGATCTCGGGTCCGGTCAGCTCCACGGCGTGCGCGAGCAGCAGGTCGGGGCCGAGGAGCCCGAGCGAGTCGAGCAGCTCGACCGGCCGCTTGCCGTACCGCACCTCGACGGTGGCGACCTCGGTGGCGTTCTCCGCGGCGTGGATGTGCAGCAGCGCCCCGAACTCGCGTGCCAGGGCGGCGATGTCGGTGAGCTGGTCGGGGGAGAGGGTGTAGGTGGAGTGCGCGAAGAGGACGGGACGGGTGCCGGGGCGGGCGGCGCCGCGGGCCAGGAGGTCCCGGCGGGCCCAGTCGAGCCGGTCCTCGTAGGCGATGCCGTCGGGCGGCTCGGGGACGTCCATGAAGGTGGGGCCGGTGTGCAGCCGCCAGCCCGCCTCGCGGGCCGCCTGTTCGGCCGCCTCGTGGAACCAGTACATGTCGAGTGCCGAGGTCACGCCGGCCCGTACGCTCTCGGCCACCGCCAGCCGTACCGCCGCCGCGACGTTCTTCGGCGTCAGCAGCTCGGCCTCCCACCTCAGCACTCGTTCCAGGAACCCCTGGAGAGTGACGTCGTCAGCGCGGCCCCGCAGGAGGGTCATCGCCAGGTGGGTGTGCGTGTTGACGAGCCCGGGCAGAACGAGACAGCCCGCGGCGTCAACGGACTCCGCGGCTGTGAACCGCGCTTTCAGCTCCTCGGCTGGTCCGACGGCGAGGATCTCGCCCTCGTGGACGGCAACCGCCCCGTTCCGTACGACGGTTCCGGCGTCGTCGACCGTCAGGATGTCACCGCCGTGCACCAACAGGTCGGTGTTCATGCTGTGCCCTCCGCGGCGTCCTCCGCCAGCAGCCGCAGTGCCTCCAGCGAGACGACCGCGCCCTTCTCGACACCCGCCGCGACGACCTCCCGGTGCGGGTCGTACCCGCCGGTGGTCTCCTCGTCGACGAGTTCGTCGGCGTTCGCCCCGTCGACGACGAGCACGCCACCCGCCACGAGACCGCGCAGCGAGGCGGTCACCAGCAGCGCCGACAGTTCCATCTCGATGGCCGCGAGCCCCGCACCGGCGTACGAGAACAGCGGAATGAGTCCCGGCTGGAAGGCCGCCCGCGTCCACACGATCCCCCGGTGGTGCGGGGCGCCCGCCTCGCGGGCCGCGCGCTGGAGCGCGATCACCGCTTCCGGCGCCGACACGGCCGGGTACTCCGGCGGCAGCAGCTGCTGCGTCACCCCGTCGTCCCGTACGGCCGCCTCCGCGATGACGAGGTCGCCGTCCCCGATGCCGGGCTTGATCGCGCCTGCCGTACCGAACCGGACGATCGTGCGCACTCCCGCGTCCGCGAGTTCCTGGAACAGCAGGATCGCGCCCGGCCCGCCCACCCCGTGCGAGGCCACGACGACCGGCAGGCCCTTCCAACTGCCGCTGAACACCTGGTATTCGCGGTGGTACGAGACCTCCTCGGCACTGTCGAGGAGCGCGGCGACGGCCGCCGCGCGCGCCGGGTCGCCGACGACGACAGCGTGCGCCGGGAGGCCGGTGCGGGGTATGCGGGTGATGGGCAGCAGGTCCTGCGTCATGAGGCGGCTCCGGAAGGAGGGGTACGGCGACGGCGGCGGGCGGTCGTGAGGAAGAGGGCGCCGAGGGTGACGACGTACGGCGCGGCGTCGGTCGCCTGCTGCGGCAGGCCGAGGCCCTGGAGACGGAACCCGGCCGCCTCGGCGAGGCCGAACAGCAGCGCGGCGAGCAGGACACCGACGGGTGCGGCACGGCCCAGCATGACCGCGACGACCGCGATCCAGCCGCGGCCCGCCGTCATGTTCTCACTGAACAAGGTGACGTTGCCGAGGGCGAGTTGGGCGCCCGCGAGCCCGCACAGGATGCCGGAGACGAGGATGGCCCCGTACTTGTACTTGGCCGGACTCACCCCGAGCGTGGCCGCCGCGTCCGGCGCCTCGCCGACCCCGCGCAGCCTGAGCCCCCATATGTGCCGCGACAGCATCAGCGCGGCCACCCCGACCGCCACCCACGACAGGTACGCGAGCGGGGTGAAGCCGCCGACCAGTGGCAGGCCGGCCAGGGACGGGTCGTCGAAGGTGCCCTGCACACCGAAGACCGTACGCAGCAGCTGGTCTCGGAGGAGCGGGCCCGCGCTCTCGGGTCTCTGAGTGACCACGCCGACCAACTCCGCCTCTCCTGGGAGGCGTTCGAAGCGGAGTTCCGCCGCCTGTGGCCGACCCGCGTCGACAGCTTCTTCGACGACGCCTACCTCCTCCGCTTCCTCCGCCGCGTCTGGACGGAGTCCGTCGGCTACGCCGGCACGGAGCTCGTCCGCCGCATCATCGGCTTCGCCCACCTGACGGATCTGACGACGCTGCCGGACCCGGTCCCGGCTTCGCGGCGGGCGCTGCTGCTGGGGCGCGAACTGATCACACGCCGCGAGGAGTTGAAGACGCCGGACCACATCAGGGCACTCGTCTGAGTGATGTGCCCCCGGTGGGCGCCGGTGACGACGAGATGCCAGTCCATGCCGCAGCCGTCCGTCCCCAGCACGATCGAACCGTGGTGGGCGACGCGCTCGATGACGGCATCGGGGTCCTCGTACGATCCGGGATCGTCCTCCCACAGCCACCCCTCCGTGAGCGGGAAGGGCCGGCTCAGCACCTGTTCCTTCCCGTCCTCTGCGAGCCCCACGAGCCCACCGTCGTCCACGGCGAACGCCGCCCGCAACGCGGCCAGTTCCTCGGGATTCGCCTGATCGATGTCCACGCGCTCATGAAAGCACCCGGCACTGACAGCCGGACCTACGCCCGAGCCGGCAGGCCGAAGGGGCGGCTCCGTCGGCGTGGAGCCGCCCCTTCGGCGTCGTACCGCCTACTTCTTGTCGAGCAGGTCCTGCACCTTCGCGCGGACGTCGTCCGTCGCCAGGCCCCGGATCGTCAGCGTCGTACGGCGGCGCAGCACGTCGTCCGTCGTCTCGGCCCACTCGTTGTCACGGGCGTAGACGACCTGCGCCCAGATCTCCGGGGCGTCCGGGTGGACGCGCTCGGCGAGTTCCGGGTTGTCGTTGGCGATGCGGGCGATGTCGAAGGCCAGCGAACCGTAGTGCGTGGCCAGGTGCCTGGCCGTGTCGGCGGCCATGCGCGGACCCGGCGCGGGGTGGTCGACCAGCAGACGGTGGGCCACCGCGCGCGGGTTGGCGACCCCCGGCAGCGGCAGCTTCTTCGGCAGCGAGGAGATCGGCTCGAAGTCGTCACCCAGGGGGTGACCCGGCAGCGCCTCCAGCTTCTGCATGACCGTACGGCCGATGTGCCGGAAGGTCGTCCACTTGCCGCCCGCGACCGACAGCATCCCGCCCTTGCCCTCGGTCACCACGGTCTCGCGCTTGGCCTTCGCCGTGCTGCCGGGGCCACCCGGAAGCACGCGCAGACCCGCGAACGCGTACGTGATGAGGTCACGGTCGAGCTGCTGGTCGCGGATGGAGAACGCGGCCTCGTCGAGTATCTGGGCGGTGTCCTTCTCGGTGACCGTGACGTCCGCCGGGTCGCCCTCGAACTCCTCGTCGGTCGTGCCGAGCAGCAGCATGTCCTCCCAGGGCAGGGCGAAGGTGATGCGGTACTTGTCGATCGGGGTGGCGAGCGCGGCACGCCAGGGGGAGGTGCGCTTCAGGACCAGGTGCGCACCCTTCGACAGACGGATGGACGGCGCCGCGTTCGGGTCCTCCAGCTTGCGCAGGTGGTCGACCCACGGGCCGGTCGCGTTCAGGACGAGCCGGGCGTTCACGCCGAACTCGTCGCCGGACTGCCGGTCGCGCAGGTCGGCGCCCGTGACCCGGCCCTTGGTGAAGCGCAGGCCCGTCACCTCGGCGTGGTTCAGCACCACCGCGCCCGCCTCGACGGCCGCGCGGACCGTCATCAGCGCCATGCGCGCGTCGTTCATCTGGTCGTCGCCGTACACGGCCACGGCCTTGAGGTTGTCGGTGCGCAGCTCGGGCACGTCCCGCGCCGCCTTCGAGGGGCTGAGCAGGTGGCCCACACCGTCACCGAACGCGGACAGGGCGGAGTAGGCGAACACGCCCGCTCCGAGCTTCGCCGCGCCGTGCGGCCCGCCCTTGTACACGGGGAGGTAGAAGGTGAGCGGGTTCGCCAGGTGGGGGGCCACCTGGCGGGAGACCGCACGGCGCTCGAAGTGGTTCTCCGCCACCAGCCGCACCGCGCCGGTCTGCAGGTAGCGCAGACCGCCGTGGAGCAGCTTGGAGGAGGCGGAGGAGGTGGCGCCGGCGAAGTCACCGGCGTCGACCAGAGCCACCCTGAGGCCGGACTGCGCGGCGTGCCAGGCGGTGGAGATGCCCAGGATGCCGCCGCCGATGACGAGGAGGTCGTACGACGCCTTGGAGAGCTGCTCCCGGGTCTCGGCTCGGCTCGGATTCGAGCCGAAGGCCGGGCGCGTACCGAGGGCGGGCACGGACTGCAGGGTGGACTGACTGGTCATTCGGGTTCTTACTCCTCGTCCTCGAGCCAGCCCATGGTCCGCTCGACGGCCTTGAGCCAGCTCTTGTACTCACGGTCGCGGATCTCCGCGTCCATGCGGGGGGTCCACTCGGCGGCCCGGCGCCAGTTGGCGCGCAGGTCGTCGGTGTTGGTCCAGAAGCCGACGGCGAGGCCGGCGGCGTAGGCGGCGCCGAGGCAGGTGGTCTCGGCGACCATCGGGCGCACCACGGGGGCGTCCAGGAAGTCCGAGAGCGTCTGCATCAGCAGGTTGTTGGAGGTCATGCCGCCGTCGACCTTGAGGGCCGTGAGCTCGACGCCGGAGTCCTTCGTCATGGCGTCGCTGATCTCACGGGTCTGCCAGGCGGTGGCCTCCAGGACGGCGCGCGCGAGGTGCGCCTTGGTGACGTACCGGGTGAGGCCGGCGATCACACCGCGGGCGTCCGGGCGCCAGTACGGGGCGAAGAGGCCGGAGAAGGCCGGCACGAAGTACGCGCCGCCGTTGTCCTCGACCGACAGCGCGAGCGTCTCGATCTCGGCGGCGGTGCTGATCAGGCCCATCTGGTCGCGCATCCACTGCACCAGCGAACCGGTGACGGCGATCGAGCCCTCCAGGGCGTAGACCGGCTTGTCGTCGCCGATCCGGTAGCCCACGGTGGTCAGCAGTCCGCTGTACGAGTTGATGATCTTCTCGCCGGTGTTCATCAGCATGAACGTGCCGGTGCCGTACGTGGACTTGGCCTCGCCCTCGGAGAAACAGGTCTGGCCGAACAGGGCCGCCTGCTGGTCGCCGAGCGCGGAGGCGACCGGGATGCCGCCGAGCAGGTCGCCCAGCTTGCCGCCGGTGATCTCGCCGTAGACCTCGGCGGAGGACCGGATCTCGGGGAGCATCGCCAGCGGGACGCCGATGGACTCGGCGATCTTCGGGTCCCACTCCAGCGTGTGCAGGTTCATCAGCATGGTGCGGGAGGCGTTGGTGACGTCGGTGACGTGCCGGCCGCCGTCGACACCACCGGTCAGGTTCCAGATGACCCAGCTGTCCATGGTGCCGAAGAGGATGTCGCCGGCCTCGGCGCGCTCCCGCAGGCCCTCGACGTTGTCGAGCAGCCAGCGGGCCTTGGGCCCGGCGAAGTACGAGGCCAGCGGCAGGCCGGTCTCACGGCGGAAGCGGTCCTGGCCGACGTTGCGGCCGAGTTCTCTGCAGAGCGCGTCGGTGCGGGTGTCCTGCCAGACGATGGCGTTGTGGACGGGCTCACCGGTGTTCTTGTCCCAGAGCAGCGTGGTCTCGCGCTGGTTGGTGATGCCGATGGCCTTGATGTCGTCGCGGGTGATGCCGGCCTTCTCGATGGCGGAGGCGACGACCTCCTCGACGTTGGTCCAGATCTCGGTGGCGTTGTGCTCGACCCAGCCCGGCTTCGGGAAGATCTGCTCGTGCTCCTTCTGGTCGACGGAGACGATACGGCCGTCCCGGTCGAAGACGATGCAGCGGCTGGAGGTGGTGCCCTGGTCGATGGCGGCAATGAACGGGCCATGCCCGTGGGATGCGATGCCGGCGGTGTGGGCGTCGGTCACTGTGTGCTCCTGGAAGTCCGTGGTTGAGGGGCTGTACGTACGGCGCGTGCTGTGCGGCTCGGCGCTCCGTGCTCGAACGGATGAGACACCGTGCTCCTACGCGAATGCGACGTTGTAGATGCCTGCGGCGATGGCGGCGCCGATCAGCGGACCGACCACCGGGATCCAGGCGTAGCCCCAGTCGGAGCCGCCCTTGTTGGGGAGGGGCAGGAGGGCGTGCACGATACGCGGACCGAGGTCACGCGCCGGGTTGATCGCATAGCCGGTCGGGCCGCCGAGGGACAGACCGATCGAGACGACCACGAACGCGGTGATCAGGGCGCCCAGGGTGCCGAGACCGTCGCCGTTCGCGTTCAGGCCCTGCGTGAGGATGGCCAGCACCAGCACCACGGTGCCCACGATCTCCGTGGCGAGGTTCTGCCACACGACCGGGATCTCGGGACCGGTGGAGAAGATGCCGAGGACCGGGCCCGCGCCCTTCTCCTGGGCCTCGACGGCCTTGGCCTTGGTGGCCTGGGCCCCCGGACCGCCGACGATCTCTCTGTCGGTGAGGTGGGCGTGGAACTGGCCGTAGTAGGCGACCCAGACGAGGGCCGCGCCGATCATGGCGCCGAGCAGCTGTCCGGCCCAGTAGACCGGGACGTCGCTCCAGTCGCCGTCCTTGATGGCGAGGGCGAGCGTCACTGCCGGGTTGAGGTGGGCGCCGGAGAGCGGCGCCGAGATGTACACGGCCGTCATGACGGCGAAACCCCACCCGAAGGCGATGGCGAGCCAGCCGGCGTTGCGTGCCTTGGAGGCCTTCAGCGTGACAGCGGCGCAGACGCCGCCGCCGAGCAGGATGAGTATGGCGGTACCGATGGTCTCGCCGATGAAGATGTCGGAGCTGGACACCCGCGACTCCTTTGTCCTTCGTCCAGGGGAAGAGCTGCCGGCCCTTGGCGTTGTCTCACTGTAACGCCTATTGCCGGTCGGTGTTCGACAATGTCGACCGATGGACGGGAGTCTTGCTCTGGCGTTACAGGCACGTCAAGAGTTCTGTTGTCGAAAACACGATCGTTACTGATTGCCCTGTGCTATCGATCTTCCGCCGCCCGGGAGACCAGGGCATCTCGGCGCATGACGAGGGCCGGAACGCCCGAGGCGTCCCGGCCCTTTTCGCTGTCGGCTTCGCTGTCGGCTTCGCTCAGAAGCGCGCGGCGCCCAGATCCCGCGACACCGCGCGTGCGCAGTCCCGAACCGCCGCGATCAGCTCGGCGCGCAGCTCGCCGTCGCGGCACAGCCGCTCCACGGCGCCGGTGATGCCGACCGCGCCCACGGGCATGCGCCGGCGGTCGTGGATGGGCGCGGCGACGGAGGCGACGCCCTCCCAGGTCTCCTCGACGTCGGCCGCGTACCCACGCGCGCGTGTGATGTCCAGGATCTGTTCGAAGGCGTCCAGATCGCATACGGTCCGGTCAGTGAACGCCTTGCGGTCGCTCTCCAGCGCCTCGCTGTGCGCGACCGGGTCGTAGGCCGAGAGGACCTTGCCCAGCGCCGTGCAGTGCAGGGGCTGCATGGCCCCGATCTCCAGGACCTGCCGGCTGTCGTCGGGCCGGAAGACGTGGTGCACGATCAGCACGCCCTGCTGGTGCAGCACGCCCAGATGGACGCTCTCGCCGCTGGAGCGGGCCAGGTCGTCCGTCCACACCAGAGCACGCGCCCGCAGCTCGTGAACGTCCAGGTAGGTGGTGCCCAGGCGCAGCAGTTCGGCGCCCAACTGGTAGCGGCCCGAGGCGTCGTCCTGCTCCACGAAGCCCTCCTGCTGGAGGGTGCGCAGGATGCCGTGCGCGGTGCCTTTGGCGAGGCCCAGCGACGAGGCGATGTCCGAGAGGCCGAGCCGACGTTCGCCGCCCGCGAGGAGCCGCAGCATCGCGGCCGCCCGTTCGAGCGACTGGATGTTCCGTGCCATCGCCGTACTGCCTCCGTCCCCTTCGACCGCCGACCGCGGCGCCCGCTGCCGCCGTTCGGCAATGTCGAACACTACCGGTCCATGCCGACCTCCCGCTAATGGTCGGTCCGGATCCGTTGCGTCACTCGTATCCCGTGCGTGATCTCGCCGCCATCCTCGTCCGCCCCGTGGACTCCCCGACCGGCAGGTCGGCGACCGGTTACCCTGGCGGCGCGCGCCCCCGGGGAGAGTGCCACGGGTGACGCAAAGCCGACAGCCGTCGCACCTTGAGGGAGCCCTTTCATGGCCTCTGTGCCGCCGACCCCTTCCGCCGACAGCCGGACTCGTGTGTCCGCGCTTCGAGACGCGCTCGCCTCCCGTGTGGTGGTGGCCGACGGAGCGATGGGCACCATGCTCCAGGCGCAGGACCCCACGCTGGAGGACTTCGAGAACCTCGAGGGCTGCAACGAGATCCTGAACCTGACCCGCCCCGACATCGTGCGCTCCGTCCACGAGGCGTACTTCGCCGTGGGCGTCGACTGCGTCGAGACCAACACCTTCGGCGCCAACCACTCGGCCGCGACCGAGTACGAGATCGCCGACCGCGTGCACGAGCTGTCCGAGGCGGGTGCCCGCATCGCCCGCGAGGTGGCCGACGAGTTCACCGCCTCGACCGGGCAGCAGCGCTGGGTGCTGGGCTCGGTGGGCCCGGGCACCAAGCTGCCCACGCTCGGCCACATCTCCTACGCGACGATCCGCGACGGCTACCAGACCAACGCCGAGGGACTGCTGGCCGGCGGATCCGACGCCCTCATCGTCGAGACGACCCAGGACCTGCTCCAGACCAAGGCCTCGGTGCTCGGCGCCCGCCGTGCGATGGAGGCAACCGGCGTCGAGGTGCCCCTCCTGGTCTCGATGGCCTTCGAGACGACCGGGACGATGCTGCTGGGTTCGGAGATCGGCGCCGCGCTGACCGCGCTGGAGCCGCTGGGCATCGACATGATCGGCCTCAACTGCTCGACCGGCCCCGCCGAGATGAGCGAGCACCTGCGCTATCTCACCCGCCACTCCCGCATCCCGCTGCTGTGCATGCCGAACGCGGGCCTGCCGATCCTCACGAAGGACGGCGCCCACTTCCCGCTGGACCCGGAGGGACTGGCGGACGCCCAGGAGACCTTCGTCCGGGAGTACGGCCTCAGCCTGATCGGCGGCTGCTGCGGCACCACCCCCGAACACCTGCGTCAGGTCGTCGAGCGCGCCCGCGAACTCAGTCCCGGTGCGCGTGATCCGCGTCCGGAGCCGGGTGCGGCGTCGTTGTATCAGTCGGTTCCGTTCCGTCAGGACACCGCCTATATGGCGATCGGGGAGCGGACGAACGCGAACGGGTCGAAGAAGTTCCGGGAGGCGATGCTGGAGGGCCGCTGGGACGACTGTGTGGAAATCGCCCGCGAGCAGATCCGCGAGGGCGCCCACATGCTCGACCTGTGCGTGGACTACGTCGGCCGCAACGGGGTCGCGGACATGGAGGAACTGGCCGGCCGGTTCGCGACCGCCTCCACGCTGCCGATCGTGCTGGACTCCACCGAGGTCGACGTCCTGGAGGCCGGACTGGAAAAACTCGGCGGACGCGCGGTCATCAACTCGGTCAACTACGAGGACGGCGACGGCCCCGACTCCCGCTTCGCCAAGGTCACCCGACTCGCCCGGGAACACGGCGCGGCACTGATCGCGCTGACCATCGACGAACAGGGCCAGGCCCGCACCGTCGAGCACAAGGTCGCCATCGCCGAACGCCTCATCGACGACCTGACGACGAACTGGGGCATCCACGAGTCCGACATCCTCATCGATACCCTGACCTTCACCATCTGCACCGGCCAGGAGGAATCCCGCGGCGACGGCGTCGCCACCATCGGGGCGATCCGCGAACTCAAACGCCGCCACCCCGACGTGCAGACCACCCTCGGCCTGTCGAACATCTCCTTCGGCCTCAACCCGGCCGCCCGGATGCTCCTCAACTCCGTGTTCCTGGACGAGTGCGTCAAGGCCGGCCTGGACTCGGCGATCGTCCACGCATCGAAGATCCTCCCGATCGCCCGCTTCACCGAGGAAGAAGTCACCACCGCCCTCGACCTGATCTACGACCGGCGCGCCGAGGGCTACGACCCGCTGCAGAAGCTGATGGCCCTCTTCGAAGGCGCCACCACCAAATCCCTGAAGGCCGGCCGGGCCGAGGAACTGGCCGCGCTGCCGCTCAACGAGCGGCTCAAGCGGCGCATCATCGACGGCGAGAAGAACGGCCTGGAGGCCGACCTCGACGAGGCGCTGCAGACGCGCCCGGCGCTGGACATCGTCAACGAGACGCTGCTGGACGGCATGAAGGTGGTCGGGGAGCTGTTCGGGTCGGGGCAGATGCAGCTGCCGTTCGTGCTGCAGTCCGCCGAGGTGATGAAGACCGCGGTCGCCTACCTGGAACCGCACATGGAAAAGGTCGAGGGCGACGAGGCCGGCAAGGGCACCATCGTGCTCGCCACGGTGCGCGGCGACGTCCACGACATCGGCAAGAACCTCGTCGACATCATCCTGTCCAACAACGGCTACAACGTGGTCAACCTCGGCATCAAGCAGCCCGTCTCGGCGATCCTGGAGGCCGCCGAGGAACACCGGGCGGACGTGATCGGCATGTCCGGGCTGCTGGTCAAATCCACGGTGATCATGAAGGAGAACCTGCAGGAGCTCAACCAGCGCGGCCTGGCCGCCGACTTCCCCGTCATCCTCGGCGGCGCCGCGCTGACGAGGGCGTACGTCGAGCAGGACCTGCACGACATCTACCAGGGCGAAGTCCGCTACGCCCGGGACGCCTTCGAGGGCCTGCGCCTGATGGACGCCCTGATCGGCGTCAAACGCGGGGTGCCCGGCGCCCAGCTGCCCGAACTCAAACAACGCCGCGTCCGCCCCGCCGCGGTCGAGGTCGAGGAACGCCCCGCCGAGGGCGCGGTCCGCTCCGACGTCGCCGTCGACAACCCGGTTCCCGCCCCGCCGTTCTGGGGCAGCCGCGTCATCAAGGGCATCCAGCTCAAGGAATACGCCGCCTGGCTCGACGAGGGCGCCCTGTTCAAGGGCCAGTGGGGCCTGAAGCAGGCCCGCACCGGCGACGGACCGTCGTATGAGGAACTCGTCGAGACCGAGGGCCGGCCCCGGCTGCGCGGCCTGCTCGACCAGCTGCAGCGGGACAACCTCCTCGAAGCGGCCGTGGTCTACGGCTACTACCGCTGCGTGTCCAAGGACGACGACCTGATCCTGCTGGACGAGCAGGGCAACGAGACCACCCGCTTCACCTTCCCCCGCCAGCGCCGCGGACGCCGGCTGTGTCTGGCCGACTTCTTCCGCCCCGAAGAATCCGGCGAAACCGACGTGGTCGGCCTGCAGGTCGTCACCGTCGGCTCCAGGATCGGCGAACAGACCGCGAAACTCTTCGAGGCCAACGCCTACCGCGACTACCTCGAACTGCACGGCCTGTCCGTCCAGCTCGCCGAGGCCCTCGCCGAGTACTGGCACGCCCGGGTCCGCTCCGAACTCGGCTTCGCCGGCCAGGACCCCGACGCCATGGAAGACATGTTCGCCCTCAAATACCGCGGCGCCCGCTTCTCGCTCGGCTACGGCGCCTGCCCCAACCTCGAAGACCGCGCCAAGATCGCCGACCTCCTGAAACCCGAACGCATCGGCGTCCACCTCTCCGAGGAATTCCAGCTCCACCCCGAACAGTCCACCGACGCCATCGTCATCCACCACCCCGAAGCCAAATACTTCAACGCACGCTGAGACGAGTCTCACCGAGCACACTGATCGGATAAGTCGTAGACTGGTCGGTCCATCGCAGGCCGGTTCCCCATGTGGGAACCGGCCTGATCGTCCCTCAAGGAGGTGCGCCCGGATGACCAGTACGGTCCCTGCGCCAGACACTCGTACGGCCGAAGGCTCAGCCTTGCAGGCCGTGCTCCTCGACATGGACGGAACCCTGGTGGACACCGAGGGATTCTGGTGGGACGTCGAGGTCGAGATCTTCGCCGGCCTCGGCCATGCCCTCGACGACTCCTGGCGCCATGTCGTGGTCGGCGGCCCCATGAGCCGCAGCGCGGGGTTCCTGATCGAGGCCACCGGCGCCGACATCGCCCTCCCGGAGCTCACCGTGCTGCTGAACCAGGGCTTCGAGGACCGGATCGACCGTGCCCTGCCGCTGATGCCGGGAGCGACCCGGCTGCTGGCCGAGCTGGCCGCGCACGACATTCCCACGGCCCTGGTCTCCGCCTCGCACCGGCGCATCATCGACCGGGTGCTCACCTCGCTGGGTCCCCAGTACTTCGCCCTGACGGTCGCCGGTGACGAGGTGGGGCGTACCAAACCGCACCCCGATCCGTATCTCTTCGCCGCCGCCGGGCTCGGCGTGGATCCGGCCAGATGCGCGGTCGTCGAGGACACCTCGACCGGCGTCGCGTCGGCGGAGGCCGCGGGCTGCCATGTGGTGGCGGTGCCCTCGGTGGTGCCCATCGCCCCGGCCGCCCGGCGCACCGTCGTGACCTCGCTCGAAGAGGTGGACCTGGCATTTCTGCGCGGTCTGATGACGGAAATGCGCTAGGCGTTCACCCAGCGTGCAGCGCCGATAGGGTATGAATTCCGTGAGAGGAATTGGACCGCGGCGGATGGCTGAATTCCGGCATGGGATCAGACCGTTGGTTATGTGACGTTCCCCACTCGCGCAGAGGTCGACAGGGGGTGGGGTGTGTGGTCGCCGCTCTCTGTCGAGGGGTTGAGGCGTGCCCTTGTGTCCCGATTCATGAAGGCCTGCACGAATCCTTCCGGCCTTGGGTTTTCGGTCTGTCCGCAGCCGGTTTCGCTGCGTGATGGGGCCTCAACTCCGGTGGCTGCGAGCTGTCCTGCGGGTCCGGACTAATCTCCTAGCGAGAACATCGGCTTACCCCGTGATCCGCTGCGACACCCCATGCATGCCGGGTACACGGACTCGACAGCTCTGGAGAAACTCGAGCATGAACCGCAAGACTTTGGTGCTGCCGGCCGTGATCGGTCTGCTCGCGCCGGTGCTCGCTGCCTGTGGCGGGTCCGACAGCGGGAGTGACAGCGGCGGCGCGATCGTCGTCGGCACCACGGACCGGTTCACCGCCTCGAAGGACGCCCCCGCGCCCCTCGATCCGGCGTACGCCTACGACGTCGGCTCCTGGAACATCCTGCGCCAGACCGTGCAGACCCTGATGATCCAGCCCAAGGGCGAGGGCGACCCCGTACCGGAGGCCGCCCAGAGCTGCGGCTTCACCGACTCCGGCAACGAGCGCTACGCCTGCAAGCTCCGTGGCGGTCTGAAGTTCGCCAACGGCGACGCCATCACCGCCGAGGACGTGAAGTTCTCGATCGACCGTGCTCGCGCCATCAAGGCCGACAGCGGTGTGTTCGCCCTGTTGTCCACCATCGACACCGTCGAGACGCAGGGTGACAACGAAGTCATCTTCCACCTCAAGGCCGCGGACGCCACCTTCCCGTTCAAGCTGTCGACCCCCGTCGCCGGCATCGTCAACCCCGACGACTACGAGAAGGACAAGCTGCGCGACGGCTTCGACGTGGACGGCTCGGGTCCGTACACCCTGCAGGCCGAGGTCAAGAACGACGAGCTCGTCGACGCCGTGTTCACCAAGAACCCCAACTACAAGGGGACGCTGCAGGTGAACAACGACAAGATCAGCATGCGCTCCTTCGACGACGCCGATGCCATGGGTACCGCGCTCGAAAAGGGCGACATCAACGTGATGACCCGCACCATGTCGCCGGAGCAGATCGACAAGCTCACCAACGCCACCGACGGCGACATCGACGTCGTGGAGACGGCCGGCCTGGAGATCCGCTACCTGGGCTTCGACACCGACGCTCCGTCGGTGAAGTCCAAGGCGGTCCGCCAGGCGATGGCCCAGATCATCAACCGCAGCGAACTCGTCGCCAAGGTCTACGGCTCCCAGGCCGAGCCGCTGTACTCGATGGTCCCGGCCAGCATCACGGGCCACTCCAACGCGTTCTTCAACAAGTACGGCGACCCGAACGTCACCAAGGCCAAGGCCATGCTGAGCCAGGCCAACGTCACCACGCCGGTGAAGCTGACGCTGCACTACACGACCGACCACTACGGCCCGGCCACCAAGCAGGAGTTCGAGGTGCTGCAGAAGCAGCTCAACGACAGCGGCCTGTTCGACGTCGGCATCGAGGGCACCCCCTGGGACACCTTCCGGTCCGCCGAGCAGAAGGGCGAGTACGACGTCTACGGCATGGGCTGGTTCCCGGACTTCCCGGACGCCGACAACTACCTCGCGCCGTTCCTCGACAAGGACAACACCATCGGCTCGCCGTATGCGAACAGCGAGATCCGCAACACCCTGATCCCGGACTCCCGCCGCGAGGCGGACCGGTTGGCCGCGGCGGCCGACCTGACGGACATTCAGGACATCGTCGCCGACGACGTTCCCGTCCTCCCGCTGTGGCAGGGCAAGCAGTACGTCGCCGCCCGCGACGACGTCACGGGAACCGCGTACGCGCTCAACTCCTCCTCGACGCTTCAGCTGTGGGAGCTCGGCCGTGGCGTGAGCGGCTGACACTGCCCGCACCCGGGGGCCGAGAGGGTGGCCCCGGGTTCCCGACATCGACGACAAGGCACCTGCACGTGAACATGCGTAACCAGTGGCCGGTCCTGCCCATCGTGGCGGGGCTGGCCTCCGGCCTGTTGACCGGCTGTGGAACGGAGTCCGGCGGCTCCGGAGGCAGCGGTTCCACGGTGGTGATGGGGATGTCCGACGATGTCCTGGCCACCGACCCCGCCTCCGGCTACGACCCCGGCTCCTGGCTGATGTTCAACAACGTCTTCCAGTCGCTGCTGAGCTTCCCCAGGGGCGCCACGGAACCGCAGCCGGAGGCCGCCGAGGAGTGCTCCTTCACGGACACGCGGACCCAGGTCTACGCGTGCACGCTGAAGGACGGTCTCAAGTTCAGCAACGGTGACTCGCTCACCTCCGAGGACGTCAAGTTCTCCTTCGACCGCATGCTGAAGATCAACGACGACGCCGGTCCCGCGATCATGTTCCCCATGCTGGAGAAGGTCGAGACCCCGGACGAGAAGACGGTGGTCTTCCGCCTCAACACGCCCGACGCCACCTTCCCCAGCAAGATCGCCTCAGGTGCCGGCTCCATCGTCGACCCCACCCAGTACGACGCCGACGGGCTGCGCGAGGACGGCGAAGCGGTCGGCTCCGGGCCGTACAAGTTGGACTCCTTCGGCGAGAACGAGGCCGTCTTCTCGGTCAACGAGAACTACAAGGGCACCGCCGACGTGCAGAACACCGGCGTGACGCTGAGGTTCTTCCACGGCGACCAGGCCGCACTGAAGAAGTCCCTGCTCGACAACAAGGTCGACATCGCCTACCGAGGCCTGTCCGCGAGCGACGTGGCCGACATCGAGCAGGCCGACGACAGCTCCGGCGTCGAGATCGTCGAGGGCAGCAGCGCCGAGGTCCAGCACCTGGTCTTCAACATGGACGACCCGGTCGCCGGCCAGCTCGGTGTGCGCAAGGCCATCGCCCACCTGCTCGACCGCGACGCCCTCATCGAGGACGTCTACCAGGGCACGGCCACCCCGCTGTACTCGATCATCCCGGCGGGCATCTCCGGCCACAACACGGCCTACTTCGACACCTACGGCGCCCGCCCCTCCAAGGCCAAGGCGGCCGCCGCCCTGCAGGCGGACGGCATCACCACCGGCAAGGTGAAGCTGACCCTCTGGTCGACCCCGTCCCGCTACGGCCCCGCCACCGACGACGAGTTGAAGGCGATCGCCGAACAGCTCAACGCCAGCGGCCTGTTCGACGCCGATGTGCAGTCGGTGGCCTTCGACCAGTACGAACAGGACATCGCCGACGGCAAGTACGGCGTCTACGTCAAGGGCTGGGTGCCCGACTACCCGGACGCCGACAACTTCACGGCCCCCTTCTTCGGCAAGGGCAACGTGCTGAGCAACAACTACGCCAACAACACCATCACCGGCACGCTCATCCCGCAGACCGCCGCCCAGAGCGACCGCGGGGCGACCGACGACGCCTACGGCAAGCTCCAGGACATCGTCGCCGACGAACTCCCGGTCCTGCCCGTCTGGCAGGCCAAGCAGTACGCCGTCACCCGCGAGGACGTCTACGGCCTGGAGTACTGCCTCGACGCCTCGACAGTGTTCCGGTTCTGGGAGCTCAGCAAGGCCTGAGCCATGTCGTACGACGCCGAGGGCGCCCCCTGCTTGTGTGCGGGGAGCGCCCTCGGCGTCGTACGACTGCTTACTGCGCGCCGGGGCGCACCAGCCCGCTCTCGTACGCGTACACCGCCGCCTGCACGCGGTCGCGCAGCCCCAGCTTGGTCAGGACGTGACCGACGTGCGTCTTGACCGTGGTCTCGCTGACGAAGAGGTCGGCGGCGATCTCCGCGTTGGACAGCCCGCGCGCCACCAGCTTCAGCACCTCCACCTCGCGCTCGGTGAGGGTGTGCAGCGTGTCCGGCACCGGTTCCTCGCCGGACGGCAGATGCGTGGCGTACTTGTCGAGGAGCCGGCGCGTGATGCTCGGCGCGAGCATCGCCTCGCCCGCGGCCACCACCCGGATCGCCTGGACCAACTCGTTGGCCGGGGCGTCCTTGAGCAGGAACCCGCTGGCTCCCGCGCGCAGCGCCTCCACCACATACTCGTCGAGATCGAACGTGGTCAGCACGAGCACCTTGGCCGGTCCGTCCCGACCGGGCCCGGTGATCTGCCGGGTCGCCTCCACACCGTCCATCCGCGGCATGCGGATGTCCATCAGAACCACATCGGGCTGCAGTGCCCGCACCTGGTCGAGAGCCTGGAGGCCGTCTCCGGCCTCGCCGACGACCGCTAGATCCTGCTCGGCCTCCAGAATCATCCGGAAGCCGGTGCGCAGCAGCGGCTGGTCGTCGACCAGTAGGACGCGGATGGCCACGTAAGTCTCCTTCGCTAGTCCGGCCCCATTCTGCCCTGCGCAGGGTCTGCGGACTCCGGCGCCCTCACCGGCAACGGATAGGGCGGGGGAGTGCCGCCGAACTCCGGGCAGTGGGCCTGGTGGTCGCACCAGCCGCACAGCTTGGTGGGGCGTGGCCGCCAGTCGCCCGATTCCGTGGCCTCCCGGATCGCCTCCCACAGCGCGTGCAGCTTGCGCTCGACGCGCTCCAGGTCGGCGAGGACCGGGTCGTACGTCAGCACGTCACCGCTGCCGAGGTAGACGAGCTGGAGCCGGCGTGGGATCACGTTCTTCAGGCGCCACACCACCAGGGCGTAGAACTTCATCTGGAAGAGGGCGCCCTCGGCGTACTCCGGTCGGGGCGCCTTGCCCGTCTTGTAGTCGACGATCCGCACCTCACCGGTGGGCGCCACGTCGACCCGGTCGATGATCCCGCGCAGCTTCAGCCCGGAGTCCAGTCGGGCCTCGATGAACAGTTCGCGCTCGGCGGGTTCGAGCCGGGTCGGGTCCTCCAGCGTGAACCAGCGCTCCACCAGCCGCTCCGCCTCGCCGAGCCAGCGCGCCAGCCGCTCGCCGTCCGGATCGTCGGCGAACAGCTCGACGACCTCGGGCCGGGTCTCCCTGAGCCGGTCCCACTGGCCCGGGATGAGCGACTTGGCACGGGGAGCGGTCCGCTCCGCCGCCGGGGCGTCGAACAGCCGCTCCAGGACCGCGTGCACCAGCGTGCCCCGGGTCGCCGCCTCGCTCGGCTTCTCGGGCAGCCGGTCGATCACCCGGAACCGGTACAGCAGCGGGCACTGCATGAAGTCACCGGCACGGGAGGGGGACAGGGAGGCCGGCGCCACGGCCGTGGACGCGGCTATGGCCGTCGTGGCCGTGGTGGCCACGGTGTCCACTGCCGCTGTCGCCGCCGTCGGCTCGGCCGTGACCGGCTGCTCCACCTCTGCGGTGTCGCCGCCGGTGGCCTCCATGACGCCCTCGGTGCTCATCTCCATGACCACAGACCATACGGCCCGCCACTGACAGTGACCCAGTCACGGTCGTGGCCCTGCGCCGACGGAGGAAACACAGGGGGTGCCGGGGCGAACGCGTCGCGACGGACGCATACCATCGACCCGAGACCCTCCCGTCCGGCAGGCGCGGGAGACGCTTCGAACGAGGGGACACCGTGGACGAGAGCGGCGGTAGCGGGCAGCCGCGGCCCGGCAACGACGAATCGGCCGAGCACCACGCAGCACCTGCGACCCCGGCCCCCGACCCCGCACACCCCGACGAGGCCACCCCGACCGACGAACCGACCATGGTCGTACGCCAGTTGGATCTTCCCGCCGACGACAGCACCGGGGACGACGCCACGGGCGACGCAGGCACGGTGCGCGAAGGCACGGCGCGCGAGGGGAACGAGCCCGCGGAGCACGGCACCGAAGCCAAGGGCTCCGAAGGCAAGGGCACCGAATCCAAGGGCACCGAAACCCACGGCTCAGAAACCCACGGCTCAGAAACGCACGGCTCCGCAGAGCAGGGGCAGAACCCGCAGGCCAGCCCCGATCATGACCACCAGCCCACCCCCGCCTCCCCACCTGCCCCGGCCTCCACACCACCTGCCCCGGTCTCCCCACCCGCCCCCGACGACCACCCCCACACCGACACCTCCGCCGGCGACCGCACCCTCGCGCGTTCCGGTCTCGCCAAGGGCCGTCCGCCCAAGCGCCCGCGGGAACCGGGACCCGGCGGCGGGCTGCTGATGGGGCGTCCGTTCGGGGTGCCGGTGTACGTGGCGCCCAGCTGGTTCCTCGTCGCCGCCCTGATCACCTGGGTGTTCGGCGGCCAGCTCGACCGCGTGCTGCCGGAACTCGGCGCCGCCCGCTACCTGGTCTCCCTCTTCTTCGCGGTCGCCTTCTACGCCTCCGTCCTCGTCCACGAACTGGCCCACACGGTCGCGGCCCTGCGCTTCAAGTTGCCCGTCCGCCGCATCCAGCTCCAGTTCTTCGGGGGAGTCTCCGAGATCGAGAAGGAGGCCGAGACCCCGGGCCGGGAGTTCTGGCTGGCCTTCGTCGGTCCGCTCCTCTCCCTGGTTCTGTCCGGCCTCTTCTACCTCGCGCTGCAGCCCGTCGAGCCCGGCACGGTCCCCGGCGTCCTGCTGGCCGGCCTGATGATCTCCAACCTGATCGTGGCCGCCTTCAACCTCCTGCCCGGCCTGCCCCTCGACGGTGGCCGGATGCTCCGCGCGGTCGTCTGGAAGATCACCGGCAGGCCGATGACCGGCACCATCGCCGCCGCCTGGGTCGGCCGGGCCCTCGCCGTCTCCGTCCTGATCGGCCTGCCGCTGCTCACCCAGTCCGGGGCGCTCGGCTCCAACGCCGAGGACAACGTCGGCATGGACACGGTCATGGACGCCCTGCTGGCCGCGATCCTCGCCGCGATCATCTGGACCGGCGCCGGCAACAGCCTGCGCATGGCGCGCCTGCGCGAGCACCTGCCCGAGCTGCGCGCCCGCAACCTCACCCGCCGCGCCGTCCCGGTCGAGACGGACACCCCGCTCTCCGAGGCCCTGCGCCGCGCCAACGCCGCCGGCGCCCGCGCCCTGGTCGTCGTCGACGCCGACGGCCAGCCCCTCTCCCTGGTCCGCGAGGCCGCCATCGTGGGCGTACCGGAACACCGCCGCCCCTGGGTCGCCGTCAGCGGCCTCGCCCAGGACCTCACCGACGGCATGCGCGTCTCCGCGGAGCTGGCCGGCGAGGACCTCCTGGACGCCCTGCGCGCCGCCCCCGCCACCGAATACCTGGTCGTCGAGGAGACCGGCGAGATCTACGGCGTGCTGTCCGCGGCGGACGTGGAGCGGGCCTTCGTGAAGGCCATGGCCCGCCCCTCGTAGTGGTCGGCACCCCTCACAAACGCCGGTAGGCTGTTCACATGTCCGAACCGACCGGTGCCGCCCGCAGGCGCGGGCCCTTCAAGGTCGGGGACCAGGTTCAGCTGACCGACCCCAAGGGCCGCCACTACACGTTCACGCTCGAGGCCGGGAAGAACTTCCACACCCACAAGGGTTCCTTCCCGCACGACGAACTGATCGGTGCTCCCGAGGGCAGCGTTGTCCGCACCACCGGGAACGTCGCCTACCTCGCTCTGCGCCCCCTGCTCCCCGACTACGTCCTGTCCATGCCCCGTGGGGCAGCCGTCGTCTACCCGAAGGACGCGGGACAGATCCTCGCCTTCGCCGACATCTTTCCCGGCGCACGCGTCGTCGAGGCCGGCGTCGGCTCCGGCTCGCTCAGCAGCTTCCTGCTGCGCGCCATCGGCGACCAGGGCATGCTGCACTCCTACGAGCGCCGCGAGGACTTCGCCGAGATCGCCCAGCAGAACGTGGAGCGCTACTTCGGCGGCCCGCACCCCGCCTGGCAGCTCACCGTCGGCGACCTCCAGGACAACCTGAGCGACCCCGACGTGGACCGCGTCATCCTCGACATGCTCGCCCCCTGGGAGTGCCTGGAGGCCGTCTCCAAGGCGCTCGTGCCCGGCGGCATCCTGTGCTGCTACGTGGCGACCACCACCCAGCTCGCCCGGACCGTCGAGTCCATCCGCGAGATCGGCTGCTTCAACGAGCCGACCTCCTGGGAGTCGATGATCCGCAACTGGCACGTCGAGGGTCTGGCCGTCCGCCCGGACCACCGGATGATCGGCCACACCGGCTTCCTGCTCACCGCCCGCCGCCTCGCCGACGGCGTCGAGCCGCCCATGCGCCGCCGTCGCCCCGCCAAGGGCGCCTACGGCGAGGACTACACCGGTCCCAACGCCGACGCGGGCGCCGGCCGCTAGAGCCTGCCCCAGGCGGCCTCGTGCCGCGACAACGTACAAGCGCCGTGGCCCAGTTCCCCCGGACACCAGGGAACTGGGCCACGGCGCACCCACGTTGACACGGCGCCAGAATCCGTAGCACCGGCAGCCCTGTCCACACCCCTGGAACCGGCAGCCCCCGTACAACCGCCGAGCCGGCAGTCCCGTCCACGCAGAACCCGCAACCCCAGCCACAGAGCCGGGACGTCTGAACTCCCACCCCGCCGTTCCCTCGCTCTGTGACGTATGGCACCATGCAGGCCACCCCCACCGGCACAGCCCTCCACGGGAGACCTTCCTAGTGCAGCAATCCGCCGTCCCGGAACTGGCACACGCTCACACCCGCCCGATCCACTGGGTCGCCACCGCGACGGCGGTCGCCGGTGTCATGGCCCTCTCCTCGGTCCTGCAACCCAACCCGGCCACGGCCGCCCAGGCGGCCGGCACTCAGGCCAAAGGCGCCCCGGCCGTCACCGCGCCCCCTGATCCCGCGGGCGTCGACTTCCCGATCGAGTGCGGCCGGGTCAGGGAACTCGTGCAGAAGAAGGCTTCCGGAGACCTTGACGGCGACGGCAGTCCGGAGACGGTCGTCGTGGTGCACTGCGACGCGCCGATGGGAACTCCGCCCGACGGCGTGTACGTCCTCACCCGGGCCGCGGAGACCGGCAAGCCGCGGGTCGTCGCCACTCTGATCGATCCCAAGGACCGCCTCACCGTGACCGACTTCGCCCTCCGGGACGGAGCCGTCCTCGCGACACTCCTCGGCTACTCGTCCGCTGACGTGCCCAGTTGCTGTCCCGACGTGAAGGACAGCGCGAAGTGGCGGTGGAAGAACGACGCGTTCGTCCGCTCGACACCCGCCGGAACACAGACAGTCTGAGCCGCGCAACGTGAGTGTGTGAGAAATCCGACAGTGGTAACGCCGCGTAGCGGCAAGATCACTCGGCGTCCGGGCCGTAGATCTCGACCCTGTCCGAAACCCGACGGACGTGGATGCAGTCGCCCGGGCATTCCTTCGCGGAGTCCACGACATCCGTGAGAAGCGGCAGCGGTACGGGCGTTGTGGCGCCCTTGGCCTGGAGCAGCTCGTCGTCGGAGCCCTTCACATAGGCCAGGCCGTCGATGTCCAGCTCGAACACCTCTGGCGCGTACTGGGCGCAGATGCCGTCGCCGGTACAGAGATCCTGGTCGATCCAGACCTCCAGATGCTCGCCACCGGCCCCTGCCTCCTGCTGCACGCTCATGTCTCCTGCCGTTTCTACGTCGAGCCGAACGGGAATCCGGCCAGCTCTGACGGGTGTTGAACACTTCGACCCTACCTCCGGCAGCTTTCCAATCATGTTCGGTGGGTATTCACCTGGCGTGAGGGAGAGCGCAAGGGTGAAGATCGGACACACCCCGACAGTCTTTGTGATCTAGGGGTTTCAATCGACACCCACCCAGGTAGGGTCTGGAAGCGTCCAGCTCCCCTTGGAGGAGGTGAGGACCGTGGCAGCCCACGACGACGACATGAACCGCGGCATCCGCCCGGGACGAGGGTCCGAAGACCCCGCCGGGCAGGTTGCCTACCTTGAGCAGGAGATCGCCGTCCTGCGACGCAAGCTCGCCGACTCTCCGCGACACACGAGGATTCTCGAAGAGCGGATCGTCGAGCTGCAGACCAATCTGGCCGGCGTGTCCGCCCAGAACGAGCGACTCGCCAACACGCTCCGTGAGGCCCGCGACCAGATCGTGGCCCTCAAGGAGGAGGTCGACCGGCTCGCACAGCCGCCGGCCGGCTTCGGTGTCTTCCTCGTAGCGAATGAGGACGGCACGGCGGACATCTTCACCGGCGGCCGCAAGCTGCGGGTGAACGTCAGCCCGAGCGTGGAACTCGAGGAGCTCCGGCGCGGCCAGGAAGTGATGCTCAACGAGGCTCTCAACGTGGTCGAGGCCATGGAGTACGAGAGCGTCGGCGACATCGTCACCCTCAAGGAGATCCTCGAGGACGGCGAGCGCGCCCTCGTGGTGGGGCACACCGACGAGGAACGGGTGGTACGGCTCGCCGAGCCGCTGCTGGACGTGGTCATCCGCCCCGGCGACGCCCTGCTGCTCGAACCGCGTTCCGGATATGTCTACGAGGTCGTTCCCAAGAGCGAGGTCGAGGAACTCGTCCTAGAAGAGGTCCCGGACATCGGCTATGAGCAGATCGGTGGTCTCGGCGGCCAGATCGAGGCCATCCGCGACGCGGTCGAGCTCCCGTACCTCTATCCTGATCTGTTTAAGGAGCACGAACTGCGGCCGCCCAAGGGCGTCCTGCTGTACGGCCCTCCTGGATGTGGCAAGACGCTCATCGCCAAGGCCGTCGCCAACTCGCTGGCCAAGAAGGTCGCCGAGGTGACCGGACAGGCCACGGGCAAGAGCTTCTTCCTCAACATCAAGGGTCCCGAGCTCCTGAACAAGTACGTCGGCGAGACCGAGCGGCAGATCCGCCTGGTCTTCCAGCGTGCTCGTGAGAAGGCCAGCGAGGGCACTCCCGTCATCGTCTTCTTCGACGAGATGGAGTCCCTCTTCCGCACCCGTGGCTCCGGTGTCAGCTCGGACGTGGAGAACACCATCGTCCCGCAGCTGCTCGCCGAGATCGACGGCGTGGAGGGCCTGCAGAACGTGGTCGTGATCGGTGCCTCCAACCGTGAGGACATGATCGACCCCGCCATCCTGCGGCCCGGCCGGCTGGACGTGAAGATCAAGATCGAGCGTCCGGACGCCGAGGCGGCCAAGGACATCTTCGGCAAGTACCTCACCGAGCGTCTGCCGCTGCACTCCGACGACGTCGGCGAGCACAGCGGCAGCAAGGCCTCCACGGTCCAGAGCATGATCCAGACGGCCGTGGAACACATGTACGCCGAATCCGAGGAAAACCGCTTCCTGGAAGTCACCTACGCCAACGGCGACAAGGAAGTCCTCTACTTCAAGGACTTCAATTCCGGCGCCATGATCGAGAACATCGTGGGCCGCGCCAAGAAGATGGCGATCAAGGACTTCCTGGAGCACAACCAGAAGGGCCTGAGGGTTTCCCACCTCCTGCAGGCCTGCGTGGACGAGTTCAAGGAGAACGAGGACCTGCCCAACACCACCAACCCGGACGACTGGGCCCGCATCTCCGGCAAGAAGGGCGAGCGGATCGTCTACATCCGTACGCTCATCACCGGAAAGCAGGGTGCGGACACCGGACGCTCCATCGACACGGTGGCGAACACCGGTCAGTACCTGTAAAAGACAGGGCGGCTGCGGGTGCCCCTCACCGGGTACCCGCAGCCGACTGTTTTTCGGGCGAGCTGGAGCAAGGCAATGACGCAAATGATCTCCCCACCAGCGCAGAGGCGTTCTAGGCTCTTCGGTACCGCCGAGTCGCGCAGTGCGGGGACGGGCACCGCACACGCACCGGAGCGCCAGCGGTACTTGAGCGGCGCCCCCGACCGAGGGCGCCGCCGGGCAAGGAGGGCCGCATGACCGTACGGCGAGTAATGGGCATCGAGACGGAGTACGGGATCTCCGTCCCCGGTCACCCCAACGCCAATGCCATGCTCACCTCGTCCCAGATCGTCAACGCCTACGCGGCGGCGATGCACCGGGCCAGGCGAGCCCGCTGGGACTTCGAGGAGGAGAATCCGCTGCGGGACGCGCGAGGCTTCGACCTCGCCCGCGAGGCCGCCGACTCCAGCCAGCTCACCGACGAGGACATCGGCCTGGCGAACGTGATCCTCACCAACGGCGCGCGGCTCTACGTCGACCACGCGCACCCCGAATACAGCTCTCCCGAGGTCACCAATCCCTGGGACGCCGTCCTGTGGGACAAGGCCGGCGAGCGGATCATGGCCGAGGCCGCCGAGCGTGCCGCCCAGCTCCCGGGCGCGCAGCCGATCCACCTCTACAAGAACAACACCGACAACAAGGGCGCGTCCTACGGCACGCACGAGAACTACCTGATGAAGCGGGAGACCCCCTTCTCGGACATCGTGCGCCACCTGACGCCGTTCTTCGTCTCCCGCCAGGTCGTCACCGGCGCCGGCCGCGTCGGCATCGGCCAGGACGGGCACGAGCACGGCTTCCAGCTCAGCCAGCGCGCCGACTACTTCGAGGTCGAGGTGGGCCTGGAGACCACCCTCAAGCGCCCGATCATCAACACCCGGGACGAGCCGCACGCCGACGCCGAGAAGTACCGCCGCCTGCACGTGATCATCGGCGACGCGAACCTCTCGGAGATCTCGACCTACCTGAAGCTGGGTACGACGGCGCTCGTCCTGTCCATGATCGAGGACGGCTTCATCGCCGTCGACCTGGCGGTGGACCAGCCCGTACGCACCCTTCACCAGGTCTCCCACGACCCGTCGCTCAAGCGTCTGGTCACGCTCCGCAGCGGCCGGACACTCACCGCGGTCCAGTTGCAGATGGAGTACTTCGAGCTGTCGCGCAAGTACGTGGAGGAGCGGTACGGCGCGGACGCCGACGACCAGACCAAGGACGTCCTGGCCCGTTGGGAGGACACCCTCAACCGGCTGGAGAACGACCCCATGAGCCTGGCCGGCGAGCTGGACTGGGTCGCCAAGCGGGAGCTCATGGAGGGCTACCGGCGCCGCGACGACCTCGACTGGGACGCCGCCCGGCTGCACCTGGTCGACCTGCAGTACGCCGACGTGCGCCCCGAGAAGGGCCTCTACAACCGTCTGGCGGCCCGCGGACGCATCAAGCGGCTGCTGAACGACGACGAGGTCGAGCGGGCCCGTACGAAGCCGCCGGAGGACACGCGTGCGTACTTCCGCGGCCGCTGCCTGGAGCAGTACGCCGACGACGTCGCCGCGGCCTCCTGGGACTCCGTGATCTTCGACCTGCCGGGTCGGGATTCGCTCCAGCGCGTTCCAACCCTGGAACCGCTTCGCGGAACGCGAAATCACGTAAAGGAGCTCCTGGACCGTTGCCGGACGGCAGAAGACCTGGTCAGGGTACTGTCGGGCAACTGAGGGGTACCCGGGGCCGACTCGGCCCCACAGGGTGGAATCCCCGCCGTCAGGGAATCATCGAGGTGGTCCCCGGACGTTGAGGAAACTGCGGGGCCGATGTCGGACCCTGCTTGTAGGGTCTGATCAAGAACGTCGAACCGAGCGGGGTGAGGGTTATGGCGACCAAGGACACCGGCGGCGGACAGCAGAAGGCGACGCGCAACACCGAGGAGGTCGAGGAGGCGCCCGAGGCGCAGGCATCCGAAGACCTCAAGGAGCGCCAGGAGAAGTTGAGCGACGACGTCGACTCGGTACTGGACGAGATCGACGACGTCCTCGAGGAGAACGCCGAGGACTTCGTGCGTTCCTTCGTGCAAAAGGGCGGTCAGTAACGCCAGTTGTCCGTCCCGGAGTCGGCCCGCATACAGCAGGTCGTCGCCGGGACGGATGACCGGCGTGGGCACGGGTATGGTCCGTGCACAGATTTGATGATCGGCTCGGCCGTCCCCGGCGGGCCGCCGCCTTACGTGGAAGGAATCGCGTGGAAGCCAACCCTCGTAGCACCGGGCGTCTGCCGGCTGCCTTCCTGACGCCTGGGTCGTCCTCCTTCATGGACTTCCTGTCCGAACACCAGCCGGAGATCCTCCCGGGCAACCGGCAGCTCCCGCCCACCCAGGGCGTGATCGAGGCGCCGCACGGCACCACGATCGTGGCCGTGACGTTCCCCGGCGGTGTCGTGCTGGCCGGTGACCGGCGCGCCACGATGGGCAATGTCATCGCACAGCGCGACATCGAGAAGGTCTTCCCGGCCGACGAGTACTCGGCCGTCGGCATCGCCGGCACCGCCGGTCTCGCGGTCGAGATGGTCAAGCTCTTCCAGCTGGAGCTGGAGCACTTCGAGAAGGTCGAGGGTGCGCAGCTCTCCCTGGAGGGCAAGGCGAACCGCCTGTCGACCATGATCCGTTCCAACCTCAGCATGGCCATGCAGGGCCTGGCCGTGGTCCCGCTCTTCGCCGGGTTCGACGTGGACCGCGGCAAGGGCCGCATCTTCTCCTACGACGTCACCGGCGGCCGCTCCGAGGAGCACAACTTCGCCGCCACCGGCTCCGGGTCGGTCTTCGCCCGCGGTGCCATGAAGAAGTTCTTCCATGACGGCCTGACCGAGGCCGAGGCCACGATGCTCGTGGTGCAGGCCCTCTACGACGCGGCAGACGACGACTCGGCGACCGGCGGTCCCGATGTCGCGCGCCGGATCTACCCCATCGTCACCGTGATCACCGAGGACGGCTTCCGCCGGCTCGACGAGGACGAGTCCTCCGAGATCGCCCGCTCGATCCTGGAGCGGCGCCTGGAGCAGCCCGACGGCCCGCGCGCCGCGCTGCTCTAGCCGACGGGCCGGTTCTTACCAAGGTGATCCAGGGACTTCGACGGAACTCAGAAGAGAGGGACGGATAACCGGTGTCGACGCCGTTCTATGTCTCACCCCAGCAGGCCATGGCCGACCGGGCGGAGTACGCCCGCAAGGGCATCGCCCGTGGCCGCAGCCTGGTCGTGCTGCAGTACGCCGACGGCATCGTCTTCGTCGGCGAGAACCCGTCCCGCGCGCTGCACAAGTTCAGCGAGATCTACGACCGGATCGGCTTCGCGGCCGCCGGCAAGTACAACGAGTACGAGAACCTCCGCATCGGCGGCGTCCGGTACGCCGACCTGCGGGGCTACACCTACGACCGTGACGACGTGACGGCCCGCGGCCTGGCCAACGTCTACGCACAGACCTTGGGCACGATCTTCTCGTCCGCGGCCGAGAAGCCGTACGAGGTGGAGCTGGTCGTCGCCGAGGTCGGGGAGACGCCCGAGGGCGACCAGATCTACCGGCTGCCGCACGACGGTTCGATCGTGGACGAGCACGGCTCGGTCGCGGTCGGCGGCAACGCCGAGACGATCAGCAGCTACCTGGACCAGCGTCACGAGGACGGCATGTCGCTCGCCGGGGCGCTGAAGCTGGCCGTCCAGGCCCTGTCCCGGGACACCAACGGCAGCGAGCGGGAGATCCCCGCCGAGCGCCTGGAGGTCGCGGTGCTGGACCGTACGCGTCCGCAGAAGCGCAAGTTCAAGCGCATCGTCGGCGGGCAGCTGGGCCGGCTGCTGGAGGCCGGCGGAGCGACCACCGAGGCGGAGAGCGCCGAGGAACCCGACGAGAAGTAGCCCATCCCGCTTCCGATGTGCCCCGGCCGACCCCTTAAGTTCTAGTGGTCGTCGCAACACCCCAGCTCAGGGGATGCGATGGACTTCGAGATTCGTGGGGAACGCCTGGGGCAAGGGCCGAAGAAGCTGTACCGGGAACGGGAGGCATACTTCGAGCTCGTGAACCGGGGCGTGAGCAACACGGAGGCGTGCCGGATCGTCGGAGTGAACCGACGGACCGGGAAACGATGGCGGCATGGCTCCCAGCCGACCGGCCGCAGGAAGTGGGTACCGCCAATCACGGTGGGGCCCACTTCCGGGCCGTCTCGGTACTTGCGAGAGGCAGACCGGATCTACATCGCTGATCGACTGCGGGAGGACGCTTCGATCCGTTCGATCGCCGCCGAGCTCGGCCGCAGCCCCTCCACCGTGAGCCGCGAGATCAGTCGCAACCGGCACCCAGGCAACGGCCAGTACCGCCCGTTCGCAGCCGATGCGCGTGCCCTGGCCCGCCGGCCTCGCCCGAAGCCGGGGAAGATCGGCCAGAAGGTGGAGCTGCGGGACTACATCCAGGAGCGCCTGGGAAGGCGCTGGAGCCCCGAGCAGATAGTCCACCACCTGCGCAAGGACTTCCCCGACCGGCCGGAGATGCACGTGGTCCACGAGACGATCTACCAGGCCCTCTACGTGCAAGGCCGCGGAGAACTTCGCCGTGACCTGGTGAAAGCGCTCCGCACCGGCCGCGCCCGCCGTAAGCCCCGCCGCCAGGCCCAGCAGCGCCAGCCGCGCTACTCGACGCCGATGGTCATGATCAGCGACCGTCCAGCCGAAGCCGTCGACCGTGCGATCCCGGGCCACTGGGAGGGAGACCTGATCATCGGCAAGGACAACGGCTCCGCGATCGGCACCCTGGTCGAACGCAGTACCCGCTACCTGATGCTCGTCCACCTGCCTGAAGGTCGCAGCACGGAACGTGTTCGCGACGCCCTCCTGGACACCGTCAGACACCTGCCACCCCACCTGAAGCGATCCCTGACCTGGGACCAGGGCAGCGAGATGGGCCGTCATCACGAGTTCGCTATGGCGGCCCGGATGCCGGTCTACTTCTGCGACCCCGGCAAGCCCTGGCAGCGCGGCTCTAACGAGAACACCAACGGCTTGCTGCGGCAGTACTTCCCCAAGGCCACCGACCTTGCTGTCCACGGCCGTGAGCGCCTGGACGCCGTGGCTGCCGAGCTGAACAGCCGCCCACGCAAAACGCTCGGCTGGGAGACCCCAGCCGAGCGCCTGCATAAACTGCTCGCCACCACACGTCAGTGATCATGTGTTGCGACGATCCCTAGAATTCGCCCCCTCGGCCGGGGCACAGGCGCTTCAGGAGGCCCTCGGCGGCCCCGTGGATCCCCGCACGATCAGCTCGACGGGAATGTCCCCCGCCTCGGGAGTGCGGCCCTCCAGGACCGCCAGAAGGGCCTGCATGCCGCGCTCGCCGAACAGCTCGGCGTCCAGCCGGACCGTCGTCAGCTCCGGGTCGATGGCCGTGGCCAGAGCGAGGTCGTCGAGTCCGGTGACGGACACGTCGTCGGGGACGCGCAGACCCAGGCGCCGCAGCGCCTTGTAGGCGCCGGCGGCGAGCTTGTCGTCGTCGCAGACCAGCGCCGTCGGTCCCGGGCCCGGGGCGGCGAGCGCGGCCTCGGCGGCGGCCAGGGCGCCCTCGATGGAGATCGGCGCGTGGGCCGTGCGCAGCGAGGTGCCGGGCACCTCGCCGACCCGGACGGCCAGCTCGCGGGCGCGCACCTCGAAGGTCCAGGACGGCACGTCCGCCGCCAGGTGCAGGAAGCGGCGGTGTCCCAGGCCCAGGAGGTGCTCGGCGACCTGCCGCACGCCGTCGGTGATGTCCAGGTTGACCGTGGCCACGCCGAGACTTCCCGACGGGTCGCTGTCCAGCATCACCAACGGCAGCTGGTCTCCGCGGATCGCGGAGAGGGCGTCGGCGGCCATGGAGGAGGCGATGACGCCGTCCAGGGCGGCCTGCGCGGAGGCGAAGGGGTCCCGGGCGGGGCCGACGCCTTCTGGGGAGGGGTACAGGACCACCCCGAAGCCGTGTTCGGCGGCGACCCGCGCCGCGCCCGTGTAGACGCCGGCGAAGAACTCGGTCGTCAGCGCGGGGACCACCAGCAGCACCGTGCGGGTGCGGCCCAGGCGCAGGTTCCGGGCGGCCAGGTTGGGCCGGTAGCCCAGCTCGCGGGCGGCCTCCCGGACGCGTTCGGCGGTGGTCTCCGACACCCGACCGCGCCACTTGTCGCCCAGGACCAGGGAGACCGCGGCCTGGGAGACGCCGGCGGCCTGGGCGACGTCACGGCTCGTGGGGCGGGTGCTGCCTCGTGCCACCGGCTGCCTGCTCCTTCGTCTGGACGCGTGGACAGGGCACATGCTACGTATGACGGAGGGCGTTATACGTAACACTTCAAGTGTGATCGGCAAGCGTCAACCGCGAGGGAAGGACGCGACAGGGCCGTGGGATACCTGGAGATCCTCAGGGCGAGGCACGCCGCCCGGCTGCTCGTCGGCACCTTCGTGGGGAGGCTGCCGAACGCCACCGCCGCGATCGTGATCGTGCTGTTCGTCCGCGCGGAGAGCGGCTCCTACAGCCTGGCCGGGGCACTCGTGGCCGTGTACGGCGTGGCCAACGCGGTGGGCCAGCCGGTGCTGGGGCAGCTCGTGGACCTCCACGGCCAGCCGCGCGTCCAGCTGTCCGCCGCCGTCCTGTCGGCCCTCGCGATGGCCGCCTTCGCCGGCACCGAGCCGCTGCCCCTGGCCTACGCCGTCGTGGCGGCCGCCGGGCTGTTCACACCGCCCCTCGACGCTTCCCTGATGAATGCTTGTGTTCAAGCGATCAGGGACAGGCCAGTTGAACGAGTGGCGTTTGGTTTGGGTGCCGGATCCAGGGCAGTGGGGGTCGCTGCCGCGTGAGGGTGTCCTAGGCGTAGAGAATCTGCCCGAGGCGGTGGCCCGGATCATGATCGGCACGATGGAGGACCTCCTCGCCGCGCACCGCGCAGCCGTCGCCAGTAGCGCCGGACCGGTGTCCCTCCTTCGCCGCGCCACCGATGCGCATGTGCGCTGCCACGCCCGGCACCGGCTCGAGGCCTTCGTCGGAAACCGTGAGATCCGCTCTCTTGTCGAGCCGCACCGAAGCCGGGTGCTGGCCCTGCGCGCGGAGTACGAAGCCGGCTTCCGCGCGATCGTCGAGGAGGGCCTCAAGGAGGGGTGCTTCACCGTCGCCTCCCCCCGGTTGGTCTCCTATGCCGTTCTCGACCTCGGCATGGGGATCGCGGCCTGGTACCGCGAGGACGGCGAACTCACCGAGGACACGATCGTCTGGCAGTACGGCGACTTCGCCCTGCGCCTCGCGGGCGTGAGCCCTGAGAACCAGTCACTTCAGACCGAGTGCTGCCGCGCTGTAGATCACAGTGGTGGGGTTCAGTCGGGTGGGGTGCGACTCGAGCATGTGCTCGATGAACTGCGTAGCGGTCGGCTCTCCTTCGAGAACGCGGTCTGCGTCCTTGATGTAGGCGATCGTGTCGGCGAGTACCCGGGCGTTGTCTGGCGCGTCCGGGCGCTGGTGGGCGGCCACGGCGATGTCCGGCTTCAGGTCCTGGATCTCGGCCAACGTCTGGATCCACGCCGGCCGCTTCTGGTGATCGCTGGTGACGAGCGTGGGGTGGACATCGTTGTACGCGATGTCTCCGACCGCGACGGCGGAGAGGCTGGGACGTACACGTACGAGGAGTCGTCGACGTCGGACCGGCCGGTTGCCACGGCGAGCACCTCGTGACCTTCCAGGTCGAGGCGGTGGTCCGTGAGGGCCTCCGGCACGATGACGGTCGAGTCGATGCGGTCGACGAACAGCTGGCCGTACAGCTTGAGGTCATGTCCGGATTCGGCTTCCGCCTCGATGAGGCGCACCGTCGCCTCGGTGGCTACCACGCGGGCCTGGGGGAACCGGTCGAGCAGCGTCGACGAGCCGAGGAAATGGTCGAAGTGGCCATGGGCGATGTAGATGGTGGTGAGTTCCTTGCCGCTGGCTTCGATCCAGTCCGCCAGCTTCTGTGCGTCCTCCACGGTGGGCACCGTGTCGACGAGAATGGCTTCCCGCTCACCGGCGATGAGGGTCGCCGCCGTCGGTGGCCAGGTCCAGCCACCGTCGGACGGAGCCACAGGCAGTGCTCGTCCGTGGAGCGGCCAAGGATGGCCCTAGTGAGCCGCACGGTTGCCAGCTGCGCTGCGGACGCCGGGTGCCCCCTGTCTCGGCCGTTCCACTTGCAAGATCACGGCATATGCGGCCGTGGCCCCGCGTCACGGTGCACGTCATGCCTTGGAAGCAGCCGACGCCAGGTTGTGCGCCTGCCGGTCCGAATCCAGCCGTGACTGCCCGGCCGTGAGTACGAGAACGCTGACCGTGAGCCCCAGCACGCCACACGCCGCCGCCCAACTCGGACCGCCGTGTTCCAGGACCAGTCCGACGACGGCGGACCCGAGCGCCATGCCCGAGGTCATCAGCGTGACAAGCCAGGCAAATGCCTCCGTGACGGTGCCCGCCGGGGCGAGTTCTCCGACCAGGACGAAGGTGACGGTCAGCACCGGTGCGAGGAACAGCCCGGTCAGTACCATCAGGCCGGACATCGACGGCGGTCCGGGCAGCAGGCACAGGAGTGCATAGCCAGGACTCAGGCAGAGGGTCAGCAGCAGAGCCCGCCGCGCCGGCGGGACCGACCAGCGGCGTACGGCGCCGTAGGCGAGTCCCCCGACGAGGGCGCCGAAGGCATTGAGAGCCAGTAGTGCCGGAGCGCCACCGGGCACGCGGTGTTCCTCCGCGTAGGCCACGACGACGACATTGAGCGTGCCGAGCGCGACGCCCACGCCGGTGAGACTGACCAGCAGAACGACGAGACCCCGGCTGCGCAGCGGGCCGAGCCAGTCGGCCTCACGAGCGGGTGCCCGCCAGGCCCGGGCGGGCTCGGCGGTGCCGACCACCAGCACGCCTGCGAGTCCCAGCACGGCAGCAACCCACAAGCCCGTCACGGGTGAGGCGACGGCGACACAGCCGGCAACGATCAGTGGCCCACCCACGAAGATCAGTTCCTGGGAGGCGGAATCCAGGGCGTAGGCCGACTCCAGTTTCTCGTCCGAGACGATCGTCGGCCACAGTGCCCTCAGGCAGGGTTCCAGCGGCGGCGACGCCGCTCCCGCCAGGACCGCTCCGGCAATTACGGAAGCCGGTCGGTCAGGGGCCGCCGCGATCAGCAGGAACCCGCAGCCCGCCAGCAGGGCTGCGGGCAGCAGCACGAGGGTCTGGCCGATGCGGTCCACCAGACGGCCGAGCAGTGGCCCTCCCGCGGCCGTGGCCAGGGCGAACACCCCGACGACGAGCCCGACGAACCCGTACGGCGCGTCGTCCTCGCGCAGGGCCAGAGGGATCGCCACAGCGGCCATTCCGCTCGGCAGCCGCCCGACAAGGGTGCCTACCAGCAGCCGGGCTACATGAGGACTTCGCAGGAGGCTCGCGTACCTCATGAGACGCCTCCGTCACCGTCGGAAACCGAGGCGTCTCCGGTCAGATGCGCGTGCGGCGCGGCCTGGTTGAGCGTGGTCGTCACTGAATGTCCCTGTCGTATGACCTTGCCTGACGGGTTTGGTTATACGTAACACTTAGTCGGGCGGACCACTTCGGGTCAACCCCGCCATCGAGCAGACCGCACCGCCGCGGAGGGAGGGCGGTGATCCGCTCGGGCCGAACAGGGCTCTCGGGCGCATACGCCTGAACACGAGCACTTGACTGGGAAGGAGGGGCCCCTTGCTCGTGACCCTGTGCACGTCGCTGTGGTCGGCGCAGGCCGCGCTGCTCGTCCTGAACGTCATCGGGGTGCTCGGCGCGCTCTCCGTGTCCGTCTCGCCGCCCTCGCGCGCGTGGCGGTCGGCGCCGCGCGAGGCCCACTGGCTCGGCGCACTGCGCTCGCCCGGACTCCTCGCCCTGCTGGGCGCGCTCTTCTTCGTCGGTATCGCGCTCGGCTCCATCACCGTGGCCTCCGTCACCTATGCCGACGACAACGGCGGCGACGTGGTGTACGGCCGGCTGATGGCGGGCATCGGCCTCGGCGCGCTCATCGGCGGCCTGTCCTACGGGGCGCGGCAGTGGACCGGCGAACCGGTGCGGCGACTGCAGGCCTTGGTGGCCCTTCTGGCGGTGTGTCACCTGCCGCTGATGCTGATACTGGGCGCGGTGGCCATGACGCTGCTCACGGTCCTCGCGGGCGTCTTCCTGGCGCCGGTCATCGCCTGCGCGTTCGTCCTCGTCGACCGGCACGCACCGCGCGGGACGGTCACCGAGGCGTTCTCCTGGTTGGTGACGACGTTCACCGTGGGCACGTCCGTCGGAACGGGCCTCACGGGGCCGGTCGTCGAGGCCGGTGGTGCCCTGTGGGGGTTCGCCGTACCGGGCGCCGCGGGAGCCGTGTCGCTGCTCGTTCTGCTGGCCACGCGGCGGGTCCTCGCAGCTTCCGCCGGGGGCACGGTGGTTGCGGCTTCATCGGAAAATGATCCAAACCGTGCTGTCGAACCCCGTTTCAGCTCGGGGGATCGGGCGTAATGTTCACTCATGGACCGCCGCATTTTCGGGCTGGAGAACGAGTACGGCGTCACGTGTACGTTCAGGGGACAGCGACGCCTGTCTCCCGACGAGGTGGCGCGGTACCTCTTCCGCCGTGTCGTGTCATGGGGCCGCAGCAGCAATGTCTTTCTGCGGAACGGTGCCCGCCTCTATCTCGATGTCGGGTCACATCCGGAATACGCGACACCCGAATGTGACAACGTGACCGAACTGGTCACCCACGACAAAGCAGGCGAGCGCATTCTGGAAGGACTCCTGGTAGACGCCGAACGACGCCTGCACGAGGAAGGAATCGCGGGCGACGTCTACCTCTTCAAGAACAACACCGACTCGGCGGGCAACTCCTACGGTTGTCACGAGAACTATCTGGTGGCCCGGCACGGGGAGTTCTCCCGGCTCGCGGACATCCTGATTCCGTTCCTCGTCACGAGGCAGCTTCTCTGCGGCGCCGGCAAGGTGCTGCAGACCCCGCGGGGCGCGGTGTACTGCGTCAGCCAGCGGGCCGAGCACATCTGGGAGGGCGTCTCCTCGGCGACGACCCGCTCCCGGCCGATCATCAACACCCGCGACGAACCGCACGCCGACGCCGAGCGCTACCGCCGCCTGCACGTGATCGTGGGCGACTCCAACATGTCCGAGACGACCATGCTGCTCAAGGTCGGCGCCACCGACCTGGTACTGCGCATGATCGAGGCGGGCACCGTGATGCGCGACCTGACCCTGGAAAACCCGATCCGGGCGATCCGCGAGGTCAGCCACGACATCACCGGCCGCCGAAAGGTCCGCCTGGCCAGCGGCCGCGAGGCCTCCGCCCTGGAGGTGCAGCGCGAGTACTTCGAGAAGGCCGTGGACTTCTGCGAGCGCCGCGGCATCCGCACCGGCACCGTGGAGCAGGTCCTGGAGCTGTGGGGCCGTACGCTAGACGCGATCGAGGCCGAGGACCTCGACCGGATCGGCACCGAGATCGACTGGGTCATGAAGTACAAGCTCATCGAGCGGTACCGGGCCAAGCACAACATGACCATGTCCCACCCGCGGGTCGCGCAGATAGACCTCGCCTACCACGACATCCACCGCCGTCGTGGCCTGTACTACCTGCTGGAGAAGAAGGGCCAAGCCGCCCGGATCTGCAACGACTTGAAGATCTTCGAAGGCAAGTCGGTGCCGCCGCAGACCACTCGGGCGCGCCTGCGCGGCGACTTCATCCGGCGGGCGCAGGAACAGCGCCGTGACTTCACGGTCGACTGGGTCCACCTCAAGCTCAACGACCAGGCTCAGCGCACAGTGTTGTGCAAGGACCCGTTCCGTTCGGTGGACGACCGGGTCGAGAAGCTGATCGCCGGAATGTGAGCAGGTCCGTTCCGAAGGAACATTCGGAACGCAACACGGGCGCCGTACGTTTCACGTACGGCGCCCTTCTCACGCCGTAGAGTTGCGCGCACGCCATCAACAAGATCGACCGATTACGAGGCCCCCACCGTGCGCCGACGCTCACTTCTCATCGCCGTACCCACAGGACTGGTCGCACTCGCCGGATGTGGTGACGACGAGTCCGGATCGAGCGGGGCGAGCGACAGCGCGTCGCCCTCGCCGTCGGGCTCGGCGTCCGTTCCGGCGCCGAAGATCGTCGACGGTCCCCTTCCGGCGATCACCGCGGGCGCGAAGTTCGGCGAGAAGCCCACCGTCGCCAAGGGCAGCGGCGACCCCTCCAAGGACCTCGCGGTGAAGACGGTCATCGCGGGCAGCGGCACCACCGTGGCCGAGAACGACTACATCCAGGCGAACTACCTCGGGCAGATCTGGGACACGGCGAAGGTCTTCGACAACTCCTACGACCGCAAGACGCCCCTGCTCATCCAGCTCGCCTCCGGCAGCATCATCGACGGCTGGCGGTATGGCCTGACCGGCAAGAAGACCGGCAGCCGCGTCCAGCTCGCGGTCCCGCCGACCTGGGGGTACGGCAAGGAGGGCTACGCGGAGGGCGGCATCAAGGGCACCGACACGCTGGTCTTCGTCGTCGACCTGGTGGAGTCCTTCAACGCCAAGAGCTCCGCCAAGGGCACGGACGTCGCCCAGGACAACGTGGACCTGCCGAAGGTCGGCACCAACACCGACGGCAAGGCGCCCTCCGTCGAGGTCCCCAAGAGCGCCGCGCCGACGAAGCTGGTCGCGAACTACGTCATCGAGGGCGACGGGGACGAGGTTGCCGCCGAGAACACCGTCCTCGTGCAGTACAAGGGCGTCCTGTGGGACACCGGCAAGGAGTTCGACTCGACGTACGGCCGCAAGGCGCTGACGTCGTTCTCGCTCCAGCAGGTCGTCAAAGGCTGGTCGCAGGGCCTGACCGGCAAGAAGGTCGGCAGCCGCGTCCTCATCGTCGTCCCGCCGGATCTGGGCTACGGCGACAGCCCGCCGGCGGGCAGCGGGATCAAGAAGGACTCCACGCTGGTCTTCACGGTCGACATCCTCGCGAAGATGTGACCCCACCGAGATGTAAGACTGTGCCTGTTGCCTTTCCGTACAACGCACTTTCCGTACACACGCAGGAGCTAGAGACGTGAGCATCGACAAGCCCGAGATCGACTTCCCGGGCGGCGAGCCCCCGGCGGACCTGGAGATCAAGGACATCTGGGAGGGCGACGGCGCGGTGGCGCAGGCCGGCCAGACGGTCACCGTCCACTACGTGGGCGTTGCCTTCAGCACCGGCGAGGAGTTCGACGCCAGCTGGAACCGCGGTACCCCGTTCAGCTTCCCGCTGGGTGGCGGCCGGGTCATCAAGGGCTGGGACCAGGGCGTGCAGGGCATGAAGGTCGGCGGCCGCCGCCAGCTGACCATCCCCGCCCACCTCGCCTACGGCAACCAGAGCCCGACCCCGGCGATCAAGCCCGGCGAGACCCTGATCTTCGTGGTCGACCTCCTCGGGGTCTGACTCCTCGGGGTCTGATCGTCGTACGACCGGTCTCGATCACCTGGGGCCCATGCCTGTCCGGGCATGGGCCCTCGGCTTTTGCCGTGCCACTTCGGGGCGGTACGGTCATCGTCCGTAAGCACCATAGGGAGGCGAAGGGCGTCGATGGCCATTGCCAAGGCCGAGCGACTGATGAACCTGGCGCTGTGTCTGCTCGGGACGCGGCGGCCGCTCAGCAAACGCGAGCTGCGTGAGTCCATCGAGGCCTATCTGGAAGCCGGCTCGGACGACTCCTTCAACCGGATGTTCGAGCGCGACAAGGATGATCTGCGCGAACTCGGCCTGGTCATCGAGACCGTCGAGAACCTGGACGGCGAGGTCGGCTACCTGGCCCGCCGCGACAGCAACCGCCTCCCGCCCGTCACCCTGGACGCCGAGGAGGCCGCCGCCCTCGGGCTGGCCGCCAAGGTCTGGCAGCAGGCCCGGCTCGCCGGCGCGGCCAGTGGCGCCCTGCAGAAGCTGCGCGCCGCGGGACTCCCCGAGGACTTCGACCCGTACGAGACCCATGGCGCTCTCGAGCCGCGCATCCCTGTGCACGAGGCCGCCTTCGAGCCCCTGATGCTGGCCTGCCGCGACCGCCGCCCGGTCGTCTTCGACTACCGCAAGGCCACCGCCGCCCACCCCGAGCCCCGGCATGTCGAGCCGTGGGCGCTGGAGTGCTGGCGCGGCCACTGGTACCTCGCGGGCTGGGACCGCGACCGCAGCGCCGAGCGGGTGTTCCGGCTGTCCCGGATCACCGGCAAGGTGCGCACCCGTGGCGCCCGGTTCACCGCCCCGGTGCCCGATGTCGTCACCGTCCGGGAGACCGTCGCGAGCTGGGCCGGCGAGACCGCCGACCGCTCCGCGCTGATCCGGCTGCGCGTCGGCGCGGGCTACCCCCTGCGGGCCAAGGCCGCCTCGGTGCGGGAACTGGGGGACGGCTGGGACGAGTTGGAGATTCCGTACGGCCACGGGCTGGACGCCTGGCTGGTGGAGTTCGGGCCGGACGTGGTGGTCCTGGAACCCGCCGAACTGCGGGCCGACGTGGTGGACCGGCTGCGTGCCGTGGCCAAGGGCTGAGGGGGCGTAAGAGAGTGGTGGGAAAACCGGCCAGGCCGGCCAATGCCATCGACCAGACCCGGCGGATGCTCTCCCTGATGACGTATCTGAGGGAGCGCCCCGGCGCCCGGGTCGAGGACGTCGCCCGGGCCTTCGGGATCACCGAGGACGAGCTGGTCTCCGACCTCGACGTGCTGCCCATGTGCGGCACCAGCTTCCGCGGCGGCGATCTGCTCGACATCGACACCGACGGCGAGCGCATCTGGTGGCACAACCCCGATGACGTCGCCGAGCCGCTCAGGCTCGCCTCCGACGAGGCCACCGCGCTGCTGGTCGCCGCCCGCGCCGTGTCCACGCTGCCCGGCCTGCGCGAGAGCGACCGGCAGGCACTGCTGCGGGCCACCGCCAAGGTGGAGGCCGCGGCCGGCGAGCAGGCGGGGGCCAGCTCCCGGCTGTCCGTGACCTTCGAGTCGGAGGGCGGCGTCTTCGCGGACGTCGACCGGGCCATCTCCGAGCGCCGCCGCCTGTGGATCCGCTACTACTCGCCCGCCCGCGACGAGGTCACCGAGCGCGAGATCGACCCGATCCGCCTGGTCAGCGTCGGTCACACCTACGTCGAGGCCTGGTGCCGCCGCTCCGAGGCGCGCCGTACCTTCCGGCTCGACCGGGTCGCCGAGATCAAGATCCTCGACGAGCCGTCCGCGCCGCCCGAGATCGAGCTGCGGGACCTGTCCGAGGGGCTGGTGCAGCCCGCCGCCGCGGACCCGGAGGTCGTGGTCGAGGTCGGCCCCGGCGGGCGCTGGGTCGCCGAGTACTACCCGCACGACAGTGCGGATGAGCTTCCGGACGGCGGGCTGCGTATCACTCTGCGCACCCCGGAACCCGCCTCGCTCAAGCGGCTGGCGCTGCGGCTCGGGCGCGAGGGCCGGATCGTCTCGCCGCGTGACCTCGCCGACAGCGCCCGCGGGGCGGCCCGCGAGGCGCTGGCGGCGTACGACGGGGTCGAGGCGCACGGCGCTCCTGGCGCCCACGCGGTTCAGGACGGTCAGCACGGCAGGCAGGAGCAGGAGCTTTGAGCGAGTCGCCGACGTCAGGCATGGGAATGACGGTGGCCGCCGCGTTCGCCGGGATGAAGAGTGTGACGCCGGTGACGTTCAGGGCCGGCTGCCCGGACTGCCGGGGCCGCTTCGAGCTCACCGCGAGCGCCCTGCGCCTGGCCATCGGCGCCAGCAGCCGCACCACCTTCTACTCCTTCACCTGCCCCGACTGCGGAGCGGCCGTCCGCAAGCCGGCGGGCGAGCGGATCGTCGAGCTGCTGACGGGCGGCGGGGTCAGGACCCTGCGCCTGCACTCCACCCTCTAGGCTCGGCCCATGTTCTGGCCGATGTTCGCGGTAGCAGTGGGTTTTCTGGGTCTCGCCGTTCTCGGCGTGCTCGCCGTACGCGTCTTCCTGGAGGCGCAGCGTCTGGGCAGGCAGGTCACGGACTCGGCGCGGCGCATCAACCGGGCCGCGGAGGATCTGGAGCGGGCCTCCATGAGCGCGGCCCGCTCCGTGGATTCGCTGTGAGTCGTCCCATGTGTCCCCTGTGAGTCGTGGGTGTGAGTCGCGGGTGTGATGCGCTTTGGGCCACTTCGCCCTGTCAACTTGGTGGTTCCGGCAGGTACTCTGCATGTCGCGGTCCGGAGAACGAGGCCCGGGCCGCGGACCGGGAGTACGCACAGGGATTGCCAGGCGTTTACCCCTGAGCGTTACGATCGCTGTCAAGCACGGTCGATCGGACACATGTCCGACCGGTCGGACAGCACCCCACCCCAGCCGCCTCGGTGAGAAGGTAAAGACTTATGTTCGGAAGGCTCGGCGCCCCCGAGATCATTCTCATCCTCGTCGTCATCATCCTGCTGTTCGGCGCCAAGAAGCTTCCGGACATGGCGCGCTCGCTCGGCAAGTCCGCGCGGATCCTCAAGAGCGAGGCCAAGGCGATGAAGACCGAGGGTCAGGACAACGCGTCCGCTCCCGCTGCGCCGCCGCACGACGACCAGCAGCCCCCCGTCCAGCGCACCATCCAGGCCGCCCCCGGTGACGTGACCAGCTCGCGCCCGGTCACTGAGCCGACGGACACGACCAAGCGCTGACGCAGGGCCGGTGACCTCCGGCCCTCCGCACGAGATGGGAACGTGGGTTGCTGAAGTCTGCCCGCCAAGAGGAGAAGGATCCCGAGGGGCGGATGCCCCTCGCGGAGCACCTTCGTGAGCTTCGCAACCGGCTCGCGAAGGCGATGCTGGCCATCGTCGCCGTCACTGTCGTTGCCGCCTTCTTCTACAACGACATCATCAACCTCATCACCAGGCCGATCCTGGACTCGGTCGGCTGTGAGCAGACCTTCGAGCAACTGTCCAAGTCGAAGTCCAGCGAGCCGTGTGCGCAGATCACCATCAACGGTCTGCTCACCCCCTTCACTCTGGCGCTGAAGGTGTCGCTGATGGCCGGTGTGGTCCTGGCCTCGCCGGTGTGGCTCTACCAGTTGTGGGCGTTCGTCGCGCCCGGTCTGCACCGCCACGAGAAGAAGTACGCCTACGCGTTCGTCGGCACCGGTGCCCCCCTGTTCCTGGGCGGCGCCTACTTCGCCTACACAGTGCTGCCCACCACGGCGAAGGTGCTGCTCGAGTTCACACCGGCCGACGCTTCCAACCTGCTGCCGCTGGACGACCTGCTCGATCTCGTCATCCGCATGGTGCTCGTCTTTGGTCTCTCCTTCGAGCTGCCCCTGCTGCTGGTCTTCCTCAACCTCACCGGGGCGATCACCGGCAAGCGGATGGTCGGCTGGTGGCGCGGCATGATCATGGGCATCACGGTGTTCGCGGCTGTCGCCACGCCCAGCACCGACCCGCTGACGATGCTGGCGCTGGCCGGACCGATCTGGATTCTGTACTTCGGTGCGGTCGCCTTCTCCCTGGTCAACGACCGGCGCAGGCGCCGCCGAGACGCTCTGGGCCCCGCCGACGACGAGGCCTCCGAGCTGGACCTCACGCCCGAGGACATCGGGGACGTGGAGACCGTCTCGGCCAGCCGGGCGCTGCCCGAGCAGGCGAGCACGGAGCGGGTCAACGGTTATGACGACGTGACCTGACCGAGCGGCCCGCCCTTGTAACGTCCGGGGCGTGACCAGCGAGATCACCCTCTTCGTCAACCCCACCGCGGGTCGCGGCCGGGGCGCCCACGCGGCGCAGCCGGCCGCTTCCGCTGTGCGGGCGGCCGGATTCTCCGTGCGTACGGTCCTCGGTGCGAACGCCGAGGACGCTCTCACGCGCGCGCGTGCGGCCGTCGCGGACGGCACCGGCGCGCTGATCGCCGTCGGCGGCGACGGCATGGCGAACCTGGCCCTCCAGGCGGTCGCCGGCACCCGCACCCCCTTCGGCCTGGTCGCCGTCGGTACCGGCAACGACTTCGCGCGCGCCCTGGGCCTGCCGGTGCGCGACCCGGCCGCCGCGGGCCGGCTGATCGCCGACGCCCTCAAGGGCGCCCGGCTGCGTGACATCGACCTCGGTCAGGTGAACGGCCGCTGGTTCGGCACGGTCCTCGCCTCCGGCTTCGACTCCCGGGTCAACGACCGCGGCAACCGCATGCGGTGGCCGACGGGGCGTCTCAAGTACGACCTGGCGATGCTCGCCGAACTCGCCGCGTTCAAGCCCTTCCCGTACCGGATCACCCTGGACGACGGTGACGTACAGGAGGTCGAGGCGACCCTGGTGGCCGTCGGCAACGGGTCGTCGTACGGCGGCGGCATGCGGATCTGTCCCGGCGCCGATCTCACCGACGGACTGTTCGACGTCACGGTGGTCGGGGACTGCAGCCGTACGACGCTGCTCAGGGTGTTTCCGAGCGTGTACCGGGGCCGGCACGTCGACCATCCCAAGGTCACGGTGGTGCGGGCGGCCAAGGTCGAGATCGCCGCCCGGGGGATTGGCGGGTACGCCGACGGCGAGCCGTTCGGGCCACTGCCGCTGACCGCGCGCTGTGTACCGGGTGCGGTGCGGGTCATAGGGCCGTGAGCTGCGCGGATTCGATGTTTATCGTCATCGGATCCGGATAATGATCGTCCTGTTGTCAGTGGGGCCCGGTAGTCTCGAAAGCACGATGACAGAGGACCTCTCCCCGGCCGAGCGGTATGCGGCAGCACGTAGGCGCGCTGTCGAGCAGGCCACCGCGCTCGCCGGTTTCCGCGAGATGTACGACTTCGGCCTCGATCCCTTCCAGATCGAGTCCTGTCAGGCACTCGAGGCGGGCAAGGGCGTCCTGGTGGCCGCGCCCACCGGCTCCGGCAAGACGATCGTCGGCGAGTTCGCCGTCCACCTCGCCCTCCAGCAGGGCAAGAAGTGCTTCTACACGACGCCGATCAAGGCGCTGTCGAACCAGAAGTACGCCGACCTGTGCCGCCGTTATGGCGCGGACAAGGTCGGCCTGCTCACCGGCGACAACAGCGTCAACTCCGATGCCCCGGTGGTCGTGATGACCACCGAGGTGCTGCGGAACATGCTGTACGCGGGCTCGCAGACCCTCCTCGGCCTCGGATACGTGGTCATGGACGAGGTGCACTACCTCTCCGACCGCTTCCGGGGCGCGGTATGGGAAGAGGTGATCATCCACCTTCCCGAATCGGTCACCCTCGTCTCGCTGTCGGCGACCGTGTCGAACGCCGAGGAGTTCGGCGACTGGCTCGACACCGTCCGCGGCGACACCGAGGTGATCGTCTCCGAGCACCGGCCCGTGCCGCTGTTCCAGCACGTGCTCGCCGGGCGGCGGATGTACGACCTGTTCGAGGAGGGCGAGGGCCACAAGAAGGCCGTCAACCCCGACCTCACGCGGCTGGCCCGCATGGAGGCGAGCCGGCCGTCGTACCAGGACCGCAAGCGCGGCCGTGCGATGCGCGAGGCGGACCGTGAGCGCGAGCGCCGGCAGCGCTCCCGCGTCTGGACGCCGAGCCGGCCCGAGGTCATCGAACGGCTCGACGCCGAGGGCCTGCTGCCCGCCATCACCTTCATCTTCAGCCGGGCCGCCTGCGAGGCCGCCGTCCAGCAGTGCATGTACGCGGGCCTGAGACTCAACGACGACGAGGCGCGCGAGCGGGTCCGCGCCCTGGTCGAGGAGCGCACGGCCTCCATCCCGACGGAGGATCTGCACGTCCTCGGCTACTACGAGTGGCTGGAGGGCCTGGAGCGCGGCATCGCGGCCCATCACGCGGGCATGCTGCCGACGTTCAAGGAGGTCGTCGAGGAGCTCTTCGTACGCGGCCTGGTCAAGGCGGTGTTCGCGACCGAGACGCTCGCGCTGGGCATCAACATGCCCGCGCGGTCGGTGGTGTTGGAGAAGCTCGTCAAGTGGAACGGCGAGCAGCACGCCGACATCACCCCCGGCGAGTACACCCAGCTGACCGGCCGGGCCGGCCGGCGCGGCATCGACGTCGAGGGCCACGCGGTCGTGCTCTGGCAGCGCGGCACCAGCCCCGACCACCTGGCGGGACTGGCCGGCACGCGCACGTACCCGCTGCGCTCCAGCTTCAAGCCGTCGTACAACATGGCGGTCAACCTCGTCGAGCAGTTCGGCCGGCACCGCTCGCGCGAACTGCTCGAGACGTCCTTCGCGCAGTTCCAGGCCGACAAGTCGGTCGTCGGGATCTCGCGGCAGGTGCAGCGCAACGAGGAGGGGCTGGAGGGCTACAAGGAGTCCATGACCTGCCACCTCGGGGACTTCGAGGAGTACGCGCGGCTGCGCCGCGACCTCAAGGACCGCGAGACCGAGCTGGCCCGGGAGGGCGTCAACCAGCGGCGTGCCGAGGCGGCCGTCGCGCTGGAGAAGCTCAAGCCGGGGGATGTCATTCACGTCCCCACGGGCAAGTACGCGGGTCTGGCCCTGGTGCTGGACCCGGGACTGCCGGCCGGGCGGTCGAACGGCCACCGGGGCTTCGAGCAGCACGACGGTCCGCGCCCGCTGGTGCTGACCGCCGAGCGGCAGGTCAAGCGGCTCGCGTCGATGGACTTCCCGGTGCCCGTCGAGGCGCTGGAGCGGATGCGGATCCCGAAGTCCTTCAACCCGCGCTCCCCGCAGTCCCGTCGGGACCTCGCCTCCGCGCTGCGCACCAAGGCCGGGCACATTCCGCCGGAGCGGGCCCGCAAGAAGCGGTCGCAGGCCGCCGACGACCGGGAGATCGCCCGGCTGCGCACCGCCCTGCGCGCGCACCCCTGCCACGGCTGCAACGACCGTGAGGACCACGCCCGTTGGGCCGAGCGCCACCACCGGCTGCTGCGTGACACGTCGCAGCTGGAGCGGCGTATCGAGGGACGCACGAACACCATCGCCCGGACCTTCGACCGGATCGTCGCGCTGCTGACCGAGCTGGACTACCTGCGGGCCAACGAGGTCACCGAGCACGGCAAGCGGCTGGCCCGGCTGTACGGCGAACTCGACCTGCTGGCCAGCGAATGCCTGCGGGCCGGTGTCTGGGAGGGCCTTTCCCCCGCGGAACTGGCCGCCTGCGTCTCGGCGTTGGTGTACGAGTCCCGGGTCGCCGACGACGCCATGGCGCCCAAGGTGCCCTCGGGCAAGGCGAAGGCCGCCCTCGGTGAGATGGTCCGGATCTGGGGGCGCCTGGACGCCCTGGAGGAGGAGTTCCGGATCAACCAGACCGAGGGCGTCGGCCAGCGCGAGCCGGACCTCGGCTTTGCCTGGGCCGCGTACATGTGGGCCTCCGGCAAGGGGCTCGACGAGGTGCTGCGCGAGGTGGAGATGCCGGCCGGTGACTTCGTGCGCTGGTGCAAGCAGGTCATCGACGTGCTCGGGCAGATCTCGGCCGCGGCGCATGCCGAGGGGTCGACGGTCGCGAAGAACGCGCGCAAGGCGGTCGACGAGTTGCTGCGGGGTGTGGTGGCGTACTCGTCGGTGGGCTGAGCCCTGCCGCTGCGCTGGGCTGGGGCGGGGGATGCCTGCGGCGGCCGGTGCGGTCTTGTGGGGGTGCGCGTAGCGCCTGCGGTTGCGTTGTGGGTCGGGGCCGCGTCGGGGGGTGTCCGTCCTCGGAACGGCGCGGAATCGGTCAGCTACCAACGCGCTCGTGTTGACGCGCCAACCGCTGCGGGCGGACACCCCCCGACACGTCCCCTTGCCGCCGTGGGCGAGTGCGGGTGCGTGGGGGCGACTGGACCTCAGCGGCTCAGATACGCCCGCCAGCCGCCGTACGACGTGATGTCCTCGGCGTCCTTGAGGGCGCTCGGTTCGCACAGGAAGCCGGGGAGTCGGGTGCCGTCCGCCAGTTCCACGCTGCCCAGTGTCATCGGTCGGGGGAGGGACGTGAGGAGTCTGCCGAGGGACTCCGCGGGGAGGCGCCACACCTCTGCCTCGATTGCTGACCCGCCTTCGCCGACATGGACGAGACCCGGCTTCGGCGGTTCTGTGGCCAGTGCGTGCAGGTGGTAGACGGGCGCGGTCGTGGTCGTACGGTCGAGGCGGGCGCCCAGGGACAGGAGTTGGGGGTTGAGCGGCTGGCCGGTGAGGTGGGCGCCCAGCACCGCGAGGTGGGTCTCCGGTCGGAGCAGGGCGGCGATGCGGGCCAGGCGGTCGTCCGTGAACGCCGGGCCGATCAGCATCACGCCGAAGGGCAGGCCGTCGACCTCGCCGGCGGGGGCGGCGACCGCGGCCAGGTCGAAGAGGTTCGTGGAGTTGGTGAAGCGGCCCAGGCGGGCGTTGGCGCCCAGGGGGTCGGCGGCCACCTCGGTGAGGGTGGGATGGCCGGGGGCGGTGGGGAGGAGGAGGGCGTCCACGTCGGCGAGTTCCGCGAGGGCGCAGGTGCGCAGGGTGGCCAGGCGGTCGGTGTCGGCGTAGAGCTGGTGGGCCGGGATGTCTCGGGCGCGGGTGATGATGCCGGCGACCGTGGGGTCGAGGGATGTGTCACCTTCGGCCATCGCCTTGTCGATAAAGGTGCCCACCGCTGTGTAGCGCTCGGCTACGAACGCGCCCTGGTAGAGCATCGCGGCGGCCTCGGTGAAGGGTGCGAGGTCGATCTCCTGCACCGAGGCGCCCGCCTGGATGAGCTGGGCGACCGTGGTCTCGTACGCCTGCGCCCAGCCCTCGTCCAGTTCGCCCAGCTGGTCCCGTGGGGGCACCGCGATCCGCCACGGGCCCGGCGTGCGCTGGGGGAGCGGTGGGAGGTCGCGGTCGGGCGGGGACGCCATGTACGACAGGGCCTGCTCGGCCTCCGGGAGGGTGCGGGCGAACACCGTCACGCAGTCGAGGGAGGCGCAGGCCGGGACCACGCCCGTGGTCGGGACGAGGCCTCGGGTGGGCTTGATGCCGACGATGCCGTTGAAGGCGGCCGGTACGCGGCCCGAGCCGGCGGTGTCGGTGCCGAGGGCGAAGTCGACGATGCCCAGGGCCACCGCCACGGCCGAGCCGGAGCTGGAGCCGCCGCTGATCCTGGCCGGGTCGTACGCGTTGCGGACGGCGCCGTGCGGGGAGCGGGTGCCGACCAGGCCCGTCGCGAACTGGTCCAGGTTCGTGGTGCCCAGCACGATCGCGCCCGCCGCGCGGAGGCGGGCGACGACCGGTGCGTCCGCCTCAGGGTCGTAGGCGTACGACGGGCAGCCCGCGGTGGTGGGCAGGCCGGCCACGTCGATGTTGCCCTTGGCGGCGAACAGGCGACCGGCGAGGGGGAGTGGTTCGAGGGAGGCGACCCGTTCGTCGATCGTGCGGGCCTCCGCCTCGACCTCCTGCTGCGGGCGCAGGTCGATCCAGATCTCGGGGCGGTCCACGGCGTCGATGCGGGCGTAGGCGGCGCGGACACGGGAGAGGGTGGTGGCCATTTCTTGTTCCTCTTTCACTGTGCGGCGGGAGCCAGGACGAGCAGTGCCGTCCCCGCCTCCACCTGGTCCCCGGGCCTGGCCAGGATCTCCGCGACCACGCCGGCCATCGGCGCGTGCACCCTGGACTCCATCTTCATCGCCTCCAGGGCGAGCAGCGGCTGTCCGGCCGTCACCGCGTCCCCCGGTTCGACGTTCAACTGCCATACGGATGCGGCGAACTCGGCCTCCACCAGACGGCCGCCCGGGGGGACGGTCACCTCGGCCGGGGGAGCGGCCGGCGCGGCCGCCGCCTCGGCGCGGGTGAACTCGCCCGCCGCCTCCCAGGCATCCCGCTCCGCCGAGAACGCGGTCTGCTGGCGGGACCTGAACTCGGCGATCGACTCGGCGTTCTCGGCCAGGAAGGCCTGGTACTCGGCCAGCGAGAAGGTGCCCTCCTCGATGCGCGGCACGAAGCGGCCGGACGTGATGTCGGCGCGCAGGTCGAGGAGTTCGTCGGCGTCCACCGGGTACCACTTGATCCGGTCGAAGAAGCGCAGGAGCCAGGGGGAGCCGGGCTCGAAGGCGCCGCGCTGCTGCCAGCCCGACCAGACCTGGGTCGTCCGGCCCACGAACTGGTAGCCGCCGGGGCCCTCCATGCCGTAGATGCACAGGTACGCGCCGCCGATGCCGACCGAGTTCTCGGCCGTCCAGGTGCGGGCCGGGTTGTACTTGGTGGTCACCAGGCGGTGGCGGGGGTCGAGGGGCGTGGCCACCGGGGCGCCCAGGTACACGTCGCCGAGGCCCAGGACGAGGTATTCGGCGTCGAAGACCGTGTCATAGACGTCGTTCACCGAGTCCAGGCCGTTGACCCGGCGGATGAACTCGATGTTCCACGGGCACCAGGGCGCGTCGTCGCGGACGCCCGCCATGTAGCGGGCGATCGCCTCACGGGTCGCCGGATCGTCCCAGGAGAGGGGGAGGTGGACCGTGCGGGAGGGCACCACCAGTTCGTCGCTCGGTGGCAGCGATGCCGTGATCTCCCGTACGACGGCGAGGAGTTCGGGCTGCGAGAGGCGGTGCGGGTCGGTGCGGATCTGGAGGGAGCGGATGCCCGGTGTGAGGTCGGTGATCCCCTCCGGGACCTGCTCGGCCACCGCCTCCATCAGCGCGTGGACCCGGATGCGGTGCGCCAGGTCGAGCTGCATCGGGCCGAACTCGACCAGCAGGTTGTCGTCGCCGCTGCGGCGGTACGTGACGTCGCCGTCCCGGGCGAGGATGCCGCCGTCCACGATGTCCTCGCGGGGCGAGCCGTCCGCGTCCACCGGCAGGAACCGCACCGTGTCGCGCGGGCGCAGCTGGCCCAGCTTCCAGCGCTCGGTGCTGATCACCGTCGCCGGGCACACGAACCCGCCGAGCGAGGGGCCGTCCGGGCCCAGCAGCACCGGCATGTCGCCCGTGTAGTCGACGGCGCCGACGGAGTACGGGGTGTCGTGGATGTTGGACGGGTGCAGGCCCGCCTCGCCACCGTCGGTGCGGGCCCAGCGCGGCTTCGGGCCGACCAGGCGGACGCCCGTGCGTGCCGAGTTGAAGTGGACGTTCCAGTCGGCGGCGTAGAAGTCGTGGATGTCGTCCTCGGTGAAGAACTCCGGGGCGGCATGGGGGCCTTCGACGGCCTTGACGTGCCAGACGGCAGCGAAGTCCGGGCGGTCCGTCTGCGTGACCGGTGTTCCCTGGACGACCGTTCCGCCGTGCAGGACGTCTCCCGTGCGCAGCGCCCGTCCGCCGTGCCCGCCGAACCGGCCCAGCGTGAAGGTGCTCGCGCTGCCCAGGAAGGCGGGCACGTCGAGGCCCCCGGCGAACAGCACGTAGGTCCGCAGGCCGTGTTCGGAGGGTGCGCCGATCTCCAGTACGGCCCCCGGGGGCACCGTCACCGGCTCCCACTGCGCGACCGGCGTACCGTCGACGGTGACCGGGGCCGGTGCGCCCGTCACGCACACGGTCGTGGGGTGGGTGAACCTCAAGGTCGGGCCCTGGAGGGTGCATTCGAGGCCGGCGGCGCTGTCCGTGTTGCCCAGGGCCTGGTTGCCGAGCCGGAAGGACAGGTCGTCCATCGGGCCGCACGGAGGGACGCCGACCTGCCAGTATCCGGTGCGGCCCGGCCAGTCCTGCACGGTGGTGAGGGTGCCGCCGGAGACGACCTCGATGCGCGGAGTCGGGTCGCTGATGGCGGAGAGCGTGGCCGTGGAGTGCGCGGCGGTCGTGACGTCGCGGTGCGCGAGCGCCGCTCGCACCAGGCCCAGGTTCGTCTCGATGCCGTCGACGCGGGTGCGGGCCAGTGCCTCGTCCAGCCGCCGCAGCGCGTGCGCCCGGTCCGGGCCGTACGCGATGACCTTCGCGAGCATCGGGTCGTACGACGTGGTCACCTCGGTGCCGGTCTCCACCCAGCCGTCGACGCGCACGCCCGGCGGGAACTCGACCCGCGTCAACAGGCCCGCGCTGGGCCGGTGTTCGCGCGAGGGGTCCTCGGCGTACACCCGGGCCTCGACGGCGTGGCCGCGCGGGGTGCCCGGGTCGCGGACGACGTTCTGTTCGCCGCGCGCCAGGCGGAGCATCCAGGCGACCAGGTCGACGCCGTAGATCTCCTCGGTGACCGGGTGCTCCACCTGGAGGCGGGTGTTGACCTCCAGGAAGTACGCCTCCTCGCGGGCGGCGTCGTAGACGAACTCGACGGTTCCGGCGGAGCGGTAGCCGACGGAGGCGCACAAGTCGCGGGCGCTCGAGGCGAGCTGGTCCCTGACATGGTCCGGCAGTCCCGGTGCCGGGGCCTCCTCCAGCACCTTCTGGTTGCGGCGCTGGAGGGAGCAGTCGCGGTCGCCGAAGGAGACGACCCTGCCCTCGCCGTCGCCGAAGACCTGCACCTCGACATGGCGGGCGTGCTCGACGAGGCGCTCCAGGAAGACGCCGGCCGAGGAGAAGGAGGCGGCGGCGACGCGCTGCACGCTCTCCCAGGCTTCGGACAGGGCAGCGGCGGAGTGACATGCCGACATACCGATACCGCCGCCACCGCCGGTCGCCTTGAGCATGACCGGATAGCCGATCTCGGCGGCTCGTGCGAGTGCTTCGTCCAGCGAGGCCAGCAGGTCCGTCCCCGGCGCCAGCGGCACTCCGGCCGCCTGGGCCGCCGCCCGGGCCGTGTGCTTCGCGCCGAACAGGTCCAGCTGCTCCGGCGTCGGGCCCACGAACACGATCCCGGCGTCCTCGCAGCGGCGCGCGAAGGCCGCGTCTTCGGACAGAAAGCCGTAGCCGGGGTGGATCGCGCCCGCACCGGTGTCCTTCGCCGCCTTCAGCACCAGGTCGGCGTCGAGGTACGACTCCTTCGCGGGCGCCGGGCCGAGCCGCACCGCCTCGTCGGCGAGCCGTACGTGCGGGGCGGAGCGGTCCGCGTCGGAGTAGACCGCGACCGTCCGCAGGCCGAGTTCGCGGGCGGTACGGATGATGCGGACCGCGATCTCGCCCCGGTTGGCGACGAGCAGGGTGTCGAAGGTCATGCGGCGCCCGCCTCGGTGATCGTCATCTCCACCGCCGTCGGCTCGAAGCCGTTGCACGGGTTGTTGATCTGGGGGCAGTTGGAGACCAGGACGAGGACGTCGCGCTCGGCGCGCAGGGTCAGCGCCAGGCCCGGGGAGGACAGACCGTCGACGATGCCGAGGGTGCCGTCCTTCTCGACCGGCACGTTCATGTACCAGTTGATGTTGGAGACCAGGTCCCGCTTGCCGAGGCCGTGCCGGGCGCCCTCGGCGAGGAAGTTGTCCACGCACGCGTGCTGGGACCAGGTGTGATGGCCGTACCGGAGGGTGTTCGACTCCTTGGAGCAGGCGCCGCCGACCGTGTCGTGGCGGCCCACGTCGTCCGCGACCACCGTCATGAGGGGGGTGTACTCGTTCGACATCAGCACACTGCCCGTGGTGAGGAAGATGTTCCCCTGCGCATGGATCGTGTCGGGGGCGCTGTAGCGGACCGACGTGTCGTGGGCGTCGTAGACGAGGAAGTCGACGGCCTGGTTGCCGTGCAGGTCGGTGACGGTGAGGGTCTCACCGGTGCGTACGACGGCGGACCACGCGGCGCGTGCGGGAACGACGGTGGTGCTCATGCGATCCCCCTGGCGGCAAGGAACTCGGCGGTGTTCAGGAAGGCTCGGCGCCCCTCGGGCGTGGCGTCCCACAGCGGGTCGTCGGGCCCGGTGGCCGCGGCGCGCCAGGCGAGCACCTCCAGCGGGGTGCTGACGTACTCGGCGCGGGGGTCGGCCGGGTGCGGGACGTTGGCGATCAGGACCGTCAGGTCCTGCTCGGCGCGCAGCGTCACGCTGAGGCCGGGGCCGGCCGAGCCGGCGAAGTCCAGGGCGCCGTCCTCGCGGACCTCCACGCCCTGGAAGAAGGAGAGCGACGGCGGCAGGTCGCGGGGCTCCAGGCCGTTCTTGGCGGCGGCCAGCTTGAAGAGCTCCCGGCCGGCGGGGGAGGGGCTCTGCGGGGTGCCGTCGCCGTACCGCTCGGTGTTGCGGACGAGGGTGGAGGTGCCGCACAGGGCGTCGTGCCGCCCGGAGGTGTCGGCGATCACCGAGGCGAGGACCCGGCCCTGGTCGGACAGGAGCAGCTGGCCCTCGCCGAGGTAGGCGTTCCACTGGACCTTCACCGTGTCGGCCACGTTGAGCCGCTCCCAGGGCCGGTCGGCGACGAACAGCAGCAGGTGGGCGCAGGCGTCGCCGTGTGCGTCGGTCAGGCGCAGTTCGGTGCCGCGGGCCAGTACCCGGTGCGTGTAGTTGCCGCCCGCCACGGTCTCCGCCCACACCAGGTGGCCCGCCTCGCAGGGCGGGTTCGGCCAGGTGCCGGCCGGTACGACGGGCATGGCCTCGGTGCGTGTGCCCTCCTGGGCGCGTGCGTGGGCGCGGGCTCCGTATGTGGTCGCTGTCGCCATACCGGTACCTCCGGCTGTGGGTCTCGGGGCTGATTTCTGTCGCTTGACAGAAATTAGGGGCGGGCCGGGTCACGGGCATTGCCGCACTGTTGCCGCTCGGTTACCGGGCCCTCACGAAGATCGTCACGGGCGGGCGTGTGCGAGGATCGAACGCATGGGGACAGCAGGCGGAGACCGGAGCCGACGGGTCGGCAGGCCGCGGGCCGCGCAGCGGCCGGACAGCGGACTCGAACCGCGCGAGGAACTCCTCTTGGCCGCCGCGGAGTTGTTCACCACACTCGGCTACGCGGCCACCTCCACCCGGGTCGTCGCCGAGCGGGCCGGGATGCGGCAGGCGTCCATGTATCACTACGTCTCCGGCAAGGAGGAGCTGCTCGCCGAGCTCCTGGAGTCCACGGTCACGCCCTCGCTGGCGTACGCCCGGGAACTCCTCGCCGACGACGCCACCCCGGCCGAGGACCGGCTGTGGGAGCTGTGCCGCGCCGACGTGGAGGTGCTGTGCGGCGGACCGCACAACCTCGGCGTCCTCTATCTGCTACCCGAGGTGCGCGCCGAGCGGTTCGCCGGCTTCCATGCCGTGCGCGCCGAACTCAAGGACGCCTACCGGCAGTTGCTCGCCGCCACCGAGGCGGGCGGCGCGCTCGCCAAGAGTGAGCTCGACCTGCGCACGGACCTCGTCTTCGGGCTGATCGAGGGTGTCATCCTCGTGCACCGCTCCGATCCCGAGCGGCCCGTGTCGGCGTTCGCGGAGGCCACGGCCGACGCCGCGCTGCGCATCGCGGGGGTCTGAAGCTCCTCGCGCCGCTCCTTCAGGGGCACTTCACCCGTCACGGTGAGTGTTTTCGCATGCCTGTGCGCCGTGACGCACCGTGTGCGAACGGAATCACAGCGTGTAAATGGAGCCGAGAGTACTCCCCTCTGCGGGCCCATTTCAGGTGCTTGCTGAATATGACACGGCGATGATCCGGTCGGACTAAGCTCGCCCGCAGCACACCGAGTTGAGATGTATTCGTGCGTTTGTTCCCAAAAATACCGAAGATCCCAACAGGTCCATGACGTACCCCCCTGCAAGCTCCCCCGACCCCCAGCCGATTTTTTTCAGAGGGCCCACATGGTGAGTGTTCAATCTCCTCCCAGTCGCCGTGAACTTCCGTACGCGCGCGTGCTGTTGCTGCCCGCCATACTGATGGCCGCGGCGACCGGGGCCGCCGTCGCCGTGGTGACGGAACCGGCCCGGGTGGCCGTCGGCTCGTGCGGAGCCGTCGCCACGCTGCTGGTGATCGCGATGGCGGCCGAAGCGATGCGGCGCCGCCGCGAACTACGAGACATGCGCGCGGAGCACACCCGTCACACCGCGTATCTGGAACGGCGGATCGCCGCCCACGACGAGGAGATGACCCGCCTCGCCAAGGAGATCGCACCGGCCGCGCTGGACCGGCTGCGCCGTGGAAGTACCCCCGGAGAGGTGATTCGTCACCTCGGCGACATGGACCCCGCCTGGCGCGATCTCCCCGAGGCGCAGGTGTCCTTGATCAAGACGGTGCTCAAGATCGTCGACCAGGAAGAAGTCCTGCGCGACTCCACCCAGCGCTCCTTCGTCAACATCGCCCGCCGCGTCCAGGCGATCGTCCACCAGCAGGCCAGTGAACTCCGCGAGATGGAGGAGGACCACGGCCGCAACCCCGAGGTCTTCGACGACCTGCTGCGCATCGACCACGGCACCGCGCTGATCGGGCGGCTCGCCGACTCCATCTCCGTCCTCGGCGGCGGCCGGCCCGGCCGTCAGTGGCCCGAGCCCGTCGCGCTGTACAGCGTGCTGCGCGGCGCCATGTCCCGGATCCTGGAGTACGGGCGCATCGACCTCTCCTCGATCGCCAAGGTCAACGTCAAGGGCACCGCCGTCGAGCCCGTCATCCACGCCGCGGCCGAACTCCTCGACAACGCCACCCGCTACTCCCCGCCGCAGACCAAGGTGCACGTCACCGCCACCGAGGTGCAGACCGGCGTCGCCATCGAGATCGAGGACGCCGGCGTCAGCCTCAGCGAGGAGAGCCGCGCCAAGGCCGAGGGCATGCTGGAGCGCGCCAAGGCGGGCGTCGACTTCCAGGACCTCGGCGAGTCACCGCGCCTCGGCCTCGCCGTCGTCGGCCGGCTCTGCAAGACCTACGACATGCAGGTGTCGCTGCGCGCCTCCGCGTACGGCGGGGTCCGCGCGATCCTCGTCGTGCCCAGCGACATGCTCACCTCCGAGCCCGGCGTCGGACTCGCCCACGGCATCGGCGCCACCGCCGTCCCCCAGGTCGACCTCGGCGCCCTCCCCGGTCCCAAGCGCACGATCAAGAAGCGCCGCCCCACCAGCCCCAAGATCACGGCCGCGCTCGCCCTGGAGGACGACGTCCCCGAGGTCACCGAGTGGACCGCGAACGGACTGCCGCAGCGCCGCAGCCGCGTCAAGACCTCGCTCACCCAGCGGTACGCCGAACAGGCCGCCATCGAACAGGCGGAACGGGAGGGCCGGCCCACCATCTGGTCGACCGCCAAGCGGGACCCCGAGCCCGAACCCGAGCCCGAGCCCGAGCCCGAGAAGGCGCCCGAACCCCCACCGGGCCAGTGGGTGCAGGCGTTCTTCGACGGGCTCAAGCGCCCCGGCTCCACCGCAGTCACCCAGCCGACCAATGAACCGGCCCACGTCGAGGCCGACGACGAGGGGAACCTCAAGTGATCCAGCAGCGAGGCAACTTCGACTGGATGCTCACGGACCTCGCCAAAGGCGTACCGGGCATCCAGATGATCGTGGTGCTCTCCGCCGACGGCCTGCGCATCGCCCGCCACGGCGGCGACCCGGACACCGCCGACCGCGTCGCCGCGGCCTGCGCCGGCCTGCAGAGCCTGGCGACCGCCGTCGCCCAGGAGATCCCGGGCAGCGACGGCGAGATGAAGATGGTCCTCATCGAGATCAACGGCGGCTACTTCTACCTGATGGCCGCCGGCGCCAACGCCTACCTCGCGGTGCTCTCCGACGTGCGTGCCGAGCCCGGCTTCATGAGCGCCCGCATGAGCGACCTGGTCGTCCGGATCGGCGCGCACCTCACCAGCCCGCCCAGGCGCAACGGCCAGACCGTATGACTCCTCCGCAACGCCAGCGGCGATTCCCCAAGCCAGAACCCGTTCCGCAACCACCCCCGCGGGAGGAACAGGAACCGCCCGAGGGGCAGAAGAAGAACCCCGAGCGGCTGTACGTGATCACGGGACCGGACGGCGTCGAGCGCGTCGAGCTCGACCTGGTCACGTTAATCGTGGCGCGCGCCGACCCACCGCCCTCCGCCACGCCCGAGCAGGCGGCGCTGCTCCGGCTGTGCACGGCTCCCCTGTCCGTGGCCGAACTGTCGGCCTACCTCAGTCTGCCGTTCAGCGTGGTGACCGTCCTGCTCACCGAGCTGGTGACGGCCGAACTGGTGACGGTCCGCGCCCCGATCATCCGTCAGGCGCTGGCCGACCGTTCCCTCCTCGAAGCGGTGATGCATGGACTTCAAAAGCTCTGACACCATCACGGGTCCACGAACAGAGGACCACCTCCCACAGACCGCCCAGGCCGCGGTGAAGATCGTCATCGTCGGCGGCTTCGGGGTCGGCAAGACGACCATGGTCGGCTCGGTCAGCGAGATCAAACCGCTGACCACCGAGGAGACCATGACGCAGGCCGGTGTCGGGGTCGACGACAACTACGGCTCCGACACCAAGACGGCCACCACCGTGGCGATGGACTTCGGCCGCATCAGCATCACCGACCAGCTGGTGCTGTACCTCTTCGGCACCCCCGGCCAGGAACGCTTCTGGTTCCTGTGGAACGGCCTGTTCGAGGGCGCGCTCGGCGCGGTCGTGCTGATCGACACCCGCCGCCTCGAGGTCAGCTTCGACGTCATGGGACGCCTGGAGGAGCGCGGGGTGCCGTTCGTGGTCGCCGTCAACTCCTTCCCGGACGCGCCTCGTTACCCCGTCGAGGACCTGCGTACGGCGCTCGACCTGAGCGAGGACATCCCCATCATCGAGTGCGACGCGCGCCGACGTGCCTCCAGCCGGGACACGCTGATGACCCTCATGCGCTTCCTGCACTCCCTCGCGATGACGGGCGCGCTACGCCGATGACCGCGCACCCGCCGCGACGCGCCGGCCCCGGCCGGACACGGCTCCCCAGCCCAAGACAGCCCCGCAGACAGACACGGCAACCGGATCCACTTCGGAGCGACCACTGTGACGCCTGAATCCCACTCCCTGACCGGTACGGACCCCTCCCTCGCCCCGCCGCCCGGCTGCCCAGCCCACGGCCGCGGACCCGGCGGACTGCACCGGCTCTACGGACCCGAGGCGGAGGACCTCGGCTCCCTGTACGAGCAACTCCGGGACGAGCACGGCCCGGTGGCGCCCGTGCTGCTGCACGACGACGTACCGATGTGGGTGGTGCTCGGGCACACCGAGAACCTGCACATGCTGCGCACGCCCTCGCAGTTCTGCCGGGACAGCCGCATCTGGACCCCGCTCCAGGAGGGCATGGTCAAGCCCGACCACCCCCTCATGCCGCACATCGCCTGGCAGCCCATCGCCTCGCACGCCGAGGGCGACGAGCACCTCAGGCTGCGCGGCGCGGTCACCGGCGCCATGTCGACCATCGACCACCGCGGTATCCGCCGCCACATCAACCGGCACACCCAGCGGCTCGTCAACCGCTTCTGCGAGGAGGGCACGGCCGACCTCGTCAGCGAGTTCGCCGAGCACCTGCCGATGGCCGTGATGTGCGAGATCCTCGGCATGCCCGACGAGTACAGCGACCGGCTGGTGCAGGCGGCCCGCGACGCGCTCAAGGGCACCGAGACCGCGATCGCCAGCCATGGCTACGTCATGGACGCGCTGAGCCGGCTCACCGCCCGCCGCCGCGCACAGCCCGAGGAGGACTTCACCAGCCACCTCATCACCCACCCGGCGCGGCTGACCGACGACGAGGTCAGGGAGCACCTGCGCCTCGTGCTCTTCGCCGCCTACGAGTCCACGGTGAACCTCATCGGCAACGTGCTGCGCGTGGTGCTCACCGACCCGCGCTTCCGCGCCCAGCTCAGCGGCGGGCAGATGACGGTGCCGGAGGCGGTCGAGCAGTCCCTGTGGGACGAGCCGCCGATCAGCTCGGTCTTCGCCTACTTCGCCAAGCAGGACACGGAGTTGGGCGGCCAGCGCATCGGCAAGGGCGACGGACTGCTCCTCGGCATCGCGCCGGGCAACATCGATCCACGAGTGCGCCCGGACCTGTCCGCCAACATGATGGGCAACCGCTCCCACCTCGCCTTCGGCGGCGGGCCGCACGAGTGCCCCGGCCAGGACATCGGCCGTGCCATCGCCGACACCGGTGTCGACGCGCTGCTGATGCGGCTGCCGGACGTCGAACTCGACTGTGACGAGGAAGAGCTGGGCTGGGCCGAGTCGATCGCCTCGCGCCACCTGGTGGAACTGCCGGTCCGGTTCGACCCCAAGCCGCAGCAGGACGTGATGGAGAAGCCCGGCCACGCCGCGGTCCCCTCGCAGCGATCCACCTGGCAGGTCGGCACCCACCCGCCGCAGCCGGCTCCCGCGGCCGTGGCGCAGCCCCAGCCGGCCGCGGTCCCGCCGCAGCCCGCCGCCCCCGCGCCGACGCCCGAACCGGTCCGGCCGATGGGCGCCTGGCGGCGCTTCCTGCGCTGGTGGCGCGGTTACTGACCGGCCCACTCGTCGTAGGAGGACCACGCCTCGAGAGTCCTCGGACTCCGGAACCGGTGCGTCACCCCCGTGACCGGATCGGTGAACTCCAGGCTCCGCGCCAGCAGTTGGAGCGGACGCCGGAAGTCACCGGCCGGCACGGGGCCGGTCACCACCGGGTAGAGCGGGTCGCCGAGGATGGGTACGCCGAGGCGGTTCATATGGACCCGCAGCTGATGGGTCTGCCCGGTCGCGGGAGTGAGCCGGTAGCGGCCGAGGCCGGGCCGGTCGTGCTCGGCCAGTTCGACATGACTGACGGCGTTCGGCTCGCCCTCGACCTCGTACGCGGCCAGCACCCCGCGTTCCTTCACGATCCGGCTGCGCACGGTCCGGGGCAGGGCGAGCGCGGGATCGTACGGTGCCACCGCCTCGTACTCCTTGCGCACCAGCCGGTCCCGGAACAGCGACTGGTACGCGCCGCGTTCCCCGGGCCGTACGGTGAACAGCACCAGCCCGGCGGTGAGCCGGTCGAGCCGGTGTGCGGCGCCGAGTGTGGGGATGTCCAGTTCCCGGCGCAGCCGGGCCAGCGCGGTCTCGGTGACATGGCTGCCGCGCGGGGTGGTGGCCAGGAAGTGCGGTTTGTCGGCGACGACGATGTGCTCGTCGCGGTGCAGGACCTCGATCGGGAACGGCACGGGCACCTCGGCCGGCAGGTCCCGGTGGAACCACACGAACATCCCCGGCACATACGCCGCGTCGGCCGCCACCGCCCGCCCGTCCGCCCCGACGACCCGTCCCGCGTCGAACATCCCGTCGACCACACCGGCGCCCGCTCCGGAGAGCCGTTCCGCCAGGTGATCGCGCACGGTGACCCACGGGCCCTCGACGGGCAGCCGCACCCGCACCGGATCCACCCCCTCGCGCTGCGGCAGGGGAGAGGGCGGGATCCGGTGGTTGCGTGTCATCACGGGCAAGCGTAAGCGGGTACGCCGTGGCCCCGGTCTTCAGGCCGCGACCGCCTCGGGTGCCTCCGCGACCGGCGTACGGGCCCGGTACGCCCGGAAGGCCACGCCGATCGCCACGGTCACGGTGAGGAACAGCACGGTGAACCACTGGAAGTACCAGTGCCCGCCCGCCGGGTCGTACACCGCTGCCCGTGGCCAGGCGAGGTTGACCGTCATGAACAGGCCGTACAGGAGGGCGAGGGCGTTGACGGGGACGCCCCAGCGGCCGAGGGAGAAGAGGCGGGCGCCCGTCTCGTCGGTGCCTTCGACGGTGAACTCGCCGCGCAGGCGGCGCACCAGGAGCGGGCCGGTGACCATCGCGTAGGCCAGGTACAGCATCACGATGCAGGTGGTGCCGATGGCCAGGAACGCCTCCGGGGAGGCGAAGTTGAGCAGCAGCACGGCCGCCGCCAGGACGCCGACCACCAGGGCCGGGGCGCTCGGCATGCCGGTGCGCGGGTTGACCTTGGCGAGGCGGCGGGAGAAGGGGAGCTGGCCGTCGCGGGCCATGGAGAACAGCATCCGGCAGGCGGCCGTCTGGATCGCCAGGGTCGCCACGGCGATCGCCACCACCACGTCGGCCAGCAGCACGCGGCCGACGCCGTCGCCCAGGCTGCTGGTGAGGACGTAGCTCAGGCCCTCGACGGCCAGGCGGCCGTCGGTGAGGCTGGGGGCGGCGAGCAGGCCGCCGAGGACGATCAGGGTGGCGAGCAGACCGGCCGCGCCGAGCGCGACCAGGATCGTGCGGGGCGCGGTGCGGCGGGGGCCGCGGGTCTCCTCGCTCATCTCGCCCGCGCTGTCGAAGCCGATCATCACGTACGCCGCCGCGAAGGAGCCCACCAGCAGGGCTCCGAGCAGGCCGGACTGGGCGGCGCCCTCGGTGTGGAAGGTGATGCCGGGGGTGCGCTCGGAGTGGGTGAGCAGCAGGACGATGATCAGGACCGCGCCGATGATCTCGGCGGTGACGCCGACGCGGTTGATCACGGACATCACGCGGTTGTCGAGGACGTTCACCAGCGTGGTCAGGGCCAGCAGGATCACGCCGAGGACGGCCGCGTTGGCCGCGCCGTCCGCCGAGGTGGGCGCCGGGTCGGTGCCGATCAGCTGGAAGCCGGACCAGATCGCGGGCAGCACGATCTGCAGGGCCAGCGCGGCCGCCGCGACGACCACGATCTGACCGATCACCATGATCCAGCCGGCGAACCAGCCGAAGGTGAGGTTGGAAAGCCGGGACGACCACTGGTAGATGGCGCCGGAGATCGGGTAGCGGGCGGCCAGTTCGGCGAAGCAGGCGGCCACCAGGAGCTGCCCGATCAGTACCGCCGGCCAGGTCCAGAAGAAGACGGGGCCGCCGAACGCGTACCCGAAGGCGAAGAACTGGAAGACGGTCGTCAGAACGGAGATGAAGGAGAACCCGGCTGCGAAGGACGCGTACCGGCCCAGGCTGCGGTGCAGTTCCTGGGGGTAGCCGAACTCGGTGAGGGAACGGTCGTCGGGGGAGTGCGGTGGATCGGGGCGTACGTCGGACGGAGTGGTTGTCGTCACGGCGGCACCTGCCTTCGCGCTGAATTCCTGTCGAGCGACAGAAATTAGGCAGACGCTGTTTCGGTGGCGTCACGTCGCCGTGTCCGGTGCGGGCCCAAGTGCTCACGCTCGCGCGACACGCGGTAAGTCGCGATATGTCGCGCCTGTTTTCCGTGGCCGAGACCGTGAAGCGGCGGCACCTCGTAGGTGCCGCCGCTTCAGTGGTTCCTGGGTGACCGGCCGGCTACGCGACGGGCGTCGCCCCCTCCTGCTCCGCCTCGATCACTGCGTTCCACTCCCGCTTGGAGGCCTGCCAGCCGTCCTCGTTGTGGCCGAGCCGCCAGTAGCCGGAGATCGACAGGTCCTCGCGGGCGACGCCGCGCTCGACCCGCAGGAGATGGCGCAGCTGCTTCACGAAGTGCGCCTCGCCGTGTACGAACGCGTGCACGCGGCCCTCGGGGAACTCCAGCGCCCGTACGGCCTCGGTCAGCGCGTCGCCGATGCGGCCCTCGCCGCGGTGCAGCCAGACGACCTCCACGTCGGAGTCGATCTTCTGCTCCTCCTCCGGCCCGGCGACCTCGATGAAGGCGTGGGCACGGGCGCCGTCGGGCAGTGCCTCCAGGGAACGGGCGATCGCGGGCAGCGCGCTCTCGTCACCCACGAGCAGGTGCCAGTCGGCGGTCGGGTCGGGGGTGTAGGCGCCGCCCGGGCCCATGAACCAGACGTTCTCACCCGGTTGGGTGCGCAGCGCCCACGGTCCGGCGAGGCCCTCGTCGCCGTGGATCACGAAGTCCAGCGTCAGTTCGCGGTGTTGCGGGTCCCAGTGGCGGACCGTGTACGTCCGGGTCACGGGCCACTGCTCGCGCGGGAACTCCTCGCGGATCCGCTGCATGTCGAAGGGCTCGGGGTAGGTCACGCCCTCGGCCGGGAACAGGATCTTCACGTAGTGGTCCGTGCAGGTGTCCGCCGAGAAGTCGGCCAGACCCTCACCGCCGAGCACCACGCGCTGCATGTGCGGGGTCAGCCGCTCGGTGCGGAGGACCTGCGCGAAGTGGGGCCTGCGCGGCTGTCGTCCCGGTCGTTCTGCCATGGCGGCCTCCCAGTTCCCTTTGCTTAGGCTTACCTAAGTTAACACCTTCCCCCAGTGAATACCCCCCACATGAGAGGTCCATGAACCTCTCTGTAGGGACTTTTAACCCCAGCGCGGCGCCTGCGCCGCCTATGCGACGAGCGTCGCGAGCAGCCGCTGCAATGATCCACCCAATCCCCAGTGGGCGGCCAACCCGTTCAGCGCCACGGCATCGCGCGGCACCCGCGGCAGCGCCGTGTCGACATCCGGCAGCGGGACGTCGTCCGCGACCTTGACGACCTTGGGCGCCACCGCCAGATACGGCCGCGACTCGTCCAGTCGCCTGCGCTGTGCCGGGGTGAGCTTCGCCTTCGGGTCGTCGACCGCGGCAAGGATGCCGGCCAGGTCGCCGAACTCGGCGAGCAGCTTCGCCGCCGTCTTCTCACCGACGCCGGGCACCCCCGGCAGGCCGTCGCTCGGGTCGCCGCGCAGCAGCGCGAGGTCCGCGTACCCCTTGCCGTCGACCCCATACTTCTCGCGCAGCCAGGCCTCGTCGGTCAGCTGCAGCGAGCCGACGCCCTTGAGCGGGTACAGCACCCGCACCTCGCGCTCGTCGTCCACCAGCTGGTACAGGTCCCGGTCGCCGGTGACGATGTCGACCGGGCCCTTGGCCCGCGCGGTGAACGTGCCGATCACGTCGTCCGCCTCGTACTCCGCGACGCCCACGCGCGCGATGCCGAGCGCGTCGAGGACGGCCTCGATGATCGGCACCTGCGGGGAGAGCGTGTCGGGCACTTCCTCCTCGTCGGGCCCGGCCTCGCGCTCCGCCGCGACGCGGTGTGCCTTGTAGGAGGGGATCAGCTCGACCCGCCACCGGGGGCGCCAGTCGGCGTCCATGCAGGCCACCAGGTGGTCGGGGCGGTGGTCCTTGACCAGGCGGTCGATGAATTCCAGGAGCCCGCGCACGGCGTTCACCGGTGTGCCGTCCGGGGCCTTCACGGACTCCGGCATGCCGAAGTAGGCGCGGAAGTAGAGCGAGGCGGTGTCGAGGAGCATCAGTCGTCCGGTCACGCCACGCATCATGCCGTACGGCACTGACAGAGACCCTTCGGTGACGCAGAGCTTCTCGCGCGTGAACGTCCTGTGAACTGCACCACCTGGGCGTTTGGCCGGAATGGGCCAGGGCAGGTGCGGCTCCGGAGCGATGCCGGTTGCAGTTTCAACTTTGGCGGCCCCTTCGCCTCCGTCCCTGGCCGCCGAGACAAGAGGTACGTGTGTCATCCAGACTTGAGGCCGAAGCGCTGTACAAAGTGTTCGGCAGACGACCGAACGAGGCAGTCGAACGGCTCCGACAGGGTGCCGACCGGGAGGAGCTGCGTGCCGACGGCACCACCGCGGCGGTGATCGACGCCTCCTTCACCGTGGAACCGGGGCAGATCTTCGTGGTGATGGGCCTGTCCGGTTCCGGCAAGTCCACGCTGCTGCGCATGCTCAACGGCCTCCTGGAGCCGACCGCGGGCAGCGTCCGCTTCGACGACGATGATCTGACCTCGCTCTCCGACCGCGAACTGCGCAAGGTCCGCGCGAAGAAGATCAGCATGGTCTTCCAGCACTTCGCGCTCTTCCCGCACCGCAGCGTCCTGGAGAACGCCGCCTACGGCCTGGCCGTCCAGGGCGTGCCCCGCCGCGAGCGCGAGGCGCGTGCCGCCGAGGCACTCGCCCTGTGCGGCCTGGCCGGCTGGGAGAAGTCCTGGCCCGACGAGCTGTCCGGCGGCATGCAGCAGCGCGTGGGCCTGGCCCGCGCCCTCGCCACCGACGCCGACCTGCTGCTCATGGACGAGTCCTTCAGCGCGCTGGACCCGCTGATCCGCCGCGACATGCAGGACCAGCTCCTGCAGCTCCAGGACTCCCTGAAGAAGACGATCGTCTTCATCACCCACGACCTCAACGAGGCCATGCGCCTGGGCGACCGCATCGCCGTCATGCGCGACGGCCGCATCGTCCAGATCGGCACGGCCGAGGACATCCTCATCCGGCCCGCCGACGACTACGTCGCCTCCTTCACCAAGGACGTCGACCGCTCCCGCGTGCTGACCGCCTCGTCCGTCATGGACACGGACGTCGTCGGCGACGAGGTCAGCTGCGGCTGCGAGACCGCGACGCCGGACACCCCGTTCGCCGAACTCTGCGCGATCAGCGCCCGTCTGACGCATCCCGTGGCCGTCCTCGACGCGGAACGCAAACTCGTCGGTCGCGTACCCAGGCAACGCCTCGTCGCCTTCATGGGCGACGAGCAGGGTGACCCCGAAGCCTGCGACTCCCCGCGGGACAAGGGCGGGGACAAGGTGATGTCCCGTGCCTAGGATTCCGCTCGGCGACTGGGTCAACGACGCCGTCGACTGGCTGCTCAGCCACATGGCCTGGCTCTTCGACTTCCTCAAGTCCGTCTTCACCGGCACCTACGACGCCATCGACGCCGTCCTCCAGGCGCCCGAACCCCTGATCCTCGCGGGCATCTTCGCGGTGCTCGCCTTCTGGCTGCGCGGCACGCTCGCCGGTGTCCTCACCTTCGCGGGATTCGCCTTCATCGACTCCCTCGAACTGTGGGAGGACGCGATGGTGACCCTGTCGCTGGTCCTCGTCGCCACGATCATCGCCCTCGTCATATCGGTGCCCGTGGGCATCTGGGCGGCGCGCTCCAACCGGGTCAGCGGCCTGGTCCGGCCGGTGCTGGACTTCATGCAGACGCTGCCCGCGATGATCTACCTCATCCCGGCGATCCTGTTCTTCGGCACCGGCGCCTCCGCGGGCATCGTCGCCACCCTGATCTTCGCGCTCGCCCCCGGCGTGCGCATGACGGAGCTGGGCATCCGGCAGGTCGACAAGGAACTGGTCGAGGCAGCCGAGGCGTTCGGCACCACCCCGCGCGACACACTGCTGCGCGTCCAGTTGCCGCTCGCGCTGCCCACCGTCATGGCCGGCGTGAACCAGGTCATCATGCTCGGCCTGTCCATGGCGGCCATCGCCGGCATGGTCGGCACCGGCGGTCTCGGCGGCGACGTCAACGAGGCCATCGGCCAGCTCAACGTCGGCCTCGGCTCCGAGGCCGGTGTCGCCATCGTGATCCTCGCGATCTACCTCGACCGCATGACCAGCGCCCTGGGCGTCCACGTCTCCCCGCTGGGCCGCCGCGCCGCCGCAAAGGCACGCGCCGCGCAGGGCCTGAAGGTCTGGTCGTACCGGCCGCGCCCGCAGATCGCCGTGGTCGGTGTCGTCGTCCTCGCCCTGGTGGCGGGCGGCATGGGCATCTTCGGCGGCAACGGCGGCTCCACCACCGTGGCCGACTCCAAGGACGTCGGCCAGGGCAAGAAGATCAGCATCGGCTACATCCCCTGGGACGAGGGCGTCGCCTCGACCTTCCTGTGGAAGGAGATCCTGGAGGAGCGCGGCTACCAGGTGGACACCAAGCAGTTCGACGCCGGCCCGCTCTACACCTCCCTCGCGCAGGGCACCGTCGACTTCCAGACCGACGCCTGGCTGCCGACCACTCACGAGCAGTACTGGAAGAAGTACGGCAGTCAGCTCGAAGACCTCGGCGCCTGGTACGGCCAGACCTCCCTGGAGCTGAGCGTGCCCTCCTACATGAAGGGCATCGACTCCCTGGCGGACCTCAAGGGCAAGGCCGCCACCTTCGGCGGGAAGATCACCGGCATCGAGTCCAGCGCCGGCATGGTTAGCCTGCTCAAGACGAAGGTCCTCAAGGCGTACGGCCTCGACAAGGAGTACAAGGTCGTCGACAGCTCCACGCCGGCGATGCTGGCCGAGCTCAAGCGGGCCTACAGCAAGAAGGAACCGATCGTCGTCACGCTCTGGTCCCCGCACTGGGCCTACAGCGACTACGACCTGAAGAAGCTCAAGGACCCCAAGGGCGCCTGGGGCAAGGGCGACGGCGTCCACACCACCGCCCGCAAGGGCTTCACGGCCGACAACCCGGTCGTCGGTGAGTGGCTGAAGAACTTCACAATGGACGAGAAGCAGCTCACCGGCCTGGAAGCCGAGATCAACAAGGCGGGCCAGGGCAAGCAGCAGGACGCGGTGCGCGCCTGGCTGAAGAAGAACCCCGGCGTCGTCGACAAGCTGGCCCCGGTGGCGGGCGGCTCCGGCTCGGCCCCCGCCGAGGCCAAGCGGCCCATCGACGTGGCGTGGTTCCCCTGGGACGAGGACATCGCCGTCACCTACCTGTGGAAGAACGTCCTGGAGCGGCGCGGCTACAAGCTGAACCTCAAGCAGATGGACGTCGGCCCGGTCTACACCGGCCTCGCCTCCGGGGACCTCGACCTCAACTTCGACGCCTGGCTGCCCTACGCGCAGAAGAACTACTGGGACAAGAGCAAGGACAAACTCGCGGACCTGGGCACCTGGTACGAACCGACCTCGCTGGAGGTCGCGGTGCCCTCGTACGTCAAGGACGTCAAGTCCTACGAGGACCTCAAGGGCAAGGCCGACCTCTTCGACGGGAAGATCATCGGCATCGAGCCGGGCACCGGTGAGATGAACCTGCTCAAGACGAAGGTCCTGCCCGGCTACGGCCTGGACAAGGAGTACGACGTCGTCGACGGCTCGACGCCGGCGATGCTGGCCGAGCTCAAGCGCGCCTACGCCAAGAAGGAGCCCGTCGCGGTCGTCCTGTGGTCGCCGCACTGGGCGTACAGCCAGTACGACCTGACCAAGCTGAAGGACGACAAGAAGCTCTTCGGCGAGGGCAACACGATCCGCACCATCTCCAACAAGGAGTTCCCCGGGCAGTATCCGCAGCTCACGAAGTGGATCAAGAACTTCAAGATGAGCGAGGAAGAACTCGGCACGCTGGAGGCCGAGATCAACAAGGGCGGCCAGGGCCACGAGGAGGAATCGGTCGCCACGTGGCTGAAGGAGCACCCGGACATGGTCGGCCGGATGACCCCGCAGTAGCCGCCGTACCGAAGCCGCCCGAGGGGTGGGCCTCCCCACGCGTCCTGACAGCGTGTGGCGAGGCCCGCCCCTCGGGTCGTGTCCGGGGGCCCCGTCCAGGGGTACTCGTGGGGTACTCGCCGAGGTACTCCTCCAGTTACTCTCCAGGTACTTCTCCACGAGAAGGATCCGGCCAATCACACAGAGCACGCATCCAAGGCCCTGACCGCTGTCCGGCCTGCTGTCGGCCTCTTCGTCGCGCAGAGGAAAACCGCGCCCGCCGACTCCGGGGAGCCGATCCGCTGGCGCGATCTGTGAGGTCCGGTGACACCGCGTGTGTCGTCGATGTGACGGGCGCATGAAACGGTTTGCCGAACCTGCGTAGGGTGCAGAGAACTCATCAAGAGCAGTGCGCCGAGCCGTGGCGCACGGGATGCGCACCGACGAGCGAAGGAGGGAGCCGGAGCGATGGGCGACCACAAAGAACAGCCCCTTCGGGTGGGCGCGGCAGTACGACGCCGGCGCCGGGCACTGGAGCTCACCCTCGCCGTCGTGGCGGAGCGCAGCGGCCTGTCGGTGCCCTTCCTGAGTCAGATCGAGAACGAGCGCGCGCGCCCCAGCCAGACCTCCCTGGAGAAGGTCGCCGACGCCCTGCGCACCACCGCCGTCGAACTCCTCGCGGCCGCCGACCCGGCGTGCAGCGTAGACGTCGTACGCTCCGAAGGGGTCGAGTCGGTGTACGAGCCGCGGGTGCGGTCCCTGGTGCGCGGTCACCACCAGATGCACGCCTCGGAGTTCACCGGCGACCATGACGCGGGCCGTGAATTCCAGTTCCGCAACGACCAGTTGATGTACGTCGCCGACGGTGCCGTGGAGATCGAGGCCGAGGGCCGCGCCTACCGGCTGGGCCGTGGCGACACGCTCTACCTGACCGGCGGTGTGCGGCACCGCTGGCGGGCGACGGTGGCCGACACCCGGGTGGTCGTCGTCGCCGTGGCCGAGCACATCGAGGCGGTCCGGGACCGGCCACGCCGGTGAGGGTCGTCTCGCTCGTGCCGTCCCTGACGGAGGCCGTGGCCGGGACCGGCACTCTGGTCGGCGCCACCGACTGGTGCACGCATCCGGCCGGTCTCGACGTCACCCGCGTCGGCGGCACCAAGAACCCGAAGGTCGACCGGATCCTCGCCCTCGCCCCCGACCTGGTGATCGCCAACGAGGAGGAGAACCGCGCCCCCGACCTGGCCGCCCTGCGGGAGGCGGGCGTCGAGGTGCTGGTGACCGAGGTGCAGGACGTGCCCGAGGCCTTCGTGGAGCTCCAACGAGTGCTTCAGGCGTGCGGGGCCGGGACCCGCCCGCGCTGGCTCGACGAGGCCGAGGAGGCCTGGTCGGCGCTACGACCGCCTGAGCGCCGTACGACAGCGGTCGTACCCATCTGGCGCCGGCCGTGGATGGTCCTGGGCCGGGACACCTTCGCGGGCGACGTGCTGGCCCGTCTCGGCGTCGACCACCTCTACGCGGGACACGCGGAACGCTATCCGCGGATCACCGTCGAGGAACTGCGGGCCGCCGCGCCGGACGTCGTCGTCCTCCCCGACGAGCCCTACCGCTTCACACCCGACGACGGCCCCGAGGCCTTCCCCGGGCTGCCCTGCGCGCTGGTCAGCGGGCGGCACCTGACGTGGTACGGGCCCTCGCTGGCCGAGGCGCCGCGGGTCCTTGGCGAGGCGCTGCGAGCAGCGAGCCGCTGAGCAGACCGCGCGCGGTGTGCACGGCGGCGGTGGCCCAGGCGGCGACGAGGACGACGTACAGGCCGACCGCGAGCCCGTCGTAGGCGAGGAGCCCGGTGTGCCGGGCCAGTGTCTCCGCGCCCGTCACGCAGGTGCCCACCGGGAAGGTGAACGCCCACCAGGTCATCGCGAAGCCCATACCCTGCCGCCGTGCGCGCAGGACATGCGTGGTCGCGAGCCCGAACCACAGCAGCGCGAAGCCCAGGACGGGAACGCCGTACAGGACCGCGAAGACACCGAAGCCCTCGCTGTAGGAAGCCGGTACGACCCCGGGCGCCACGTCCGCGAACTTGCCGACGGCGGTCGTGGACTGGCCGAGCGGGCCGAGCACCAGGAACAGCGTCGGGGTGAGGGCGAGGGGCAGGGGCCCGCCGGTGATCAGCCGCGCGAAGACCACCGGGAGCATGGCGAGGGTGGCGAGCAGGCTCAGCCCGAACAGGGCGAAGCAGGCGAGAAGCAGGGTTTCCCGCGGCTGACCGGGCGGCAGATGCGGCACGAGCAGCGGCCCGAGGGCCGCGGACACCATGGGCGCGACGACCGGCAACAGCCACACGGGCGTGGCCTGCCCGGGCGCCACACGATGGCGTACGGCCATCATGTACGGCACGGCGACGGCGGCCGCCAGCCCCACGAGCGTCCCGGCGGTGAACAGCACGGCGTCCAGAGCGACCGCCGCCTCGATGCCGATCCAGTCCCGGCCGACGGTGAGGGTGGCGCCGCCGACGGCGAGCAGGGCCATGGCGAGGCAGCCGTAGAAGGGAGCCACGGCCGGGTCGAGGAGGTGGGCGCGGGCCTGGTCGCGGTGGTGCCTCCAGTGCAGGGCGCGGGCGCAGAACAGGGCGAGGAGCAGCACCAGGGAGAGGGCCCAGACCGTCGTGCAGGCGGTGCGCAGGCCGGGGACCTGCCCGGGAAGGCCCGCTCCGGCGGTGGCGACGATGGCGGTGCCCATGACGGAGGCGTACCAGTTCGGTCCGAGGTGACGGACGGCGAGGGCGCGCGGCGGGTGTGCGGTGGCACGGGGCAAAGGCCGGGCTGCGGTGACCATGTGCCCACGGTCTCGCCGGAGGAGAGGCGCGACCAGGGAGTATGGGTCTATGAGGACATAAGCTGTCTTTATGAGTGGCGATGCGGAACAGGACAACTCCCGGTTCGGGACGGGCGGCTCGCTCTCGCACCGGGTGCCGGATCTCGGAGCACTGGAACTGCTGCTGGCGGTGGCGCGGCTCGGCAGTCTGGGCGGCGCGGCGCGCGAGCTGGGCATCACCCAGCCGGCCGCCAGCAGCCGGGTCCGCTCGATGGAACGCCAGCTGGGCGTGGCGCTGGTGGACCGTTCGCCGCGCGGCTCCCGGCTCACCGACGCCGGGGCGCTGGTCACCGACTGGGCGCGGCGGATCGTGGAGGCGTCGGAGGCCTTCGACGCGGGGGCGCAGGCCCTGCGCGACCGCCGGGACTCCCGGCTCCGGGTGGCGGCGAGCATGACGATCGCCGAGTACCTGTTGCCGGGCTGGCTGCTCGCGCTGCGCGCCCAGCGGCCGGACACCGCGGTGTCGCTGCTCGCGGGCAACTCGGCGGCGGTCGCGGAGCGGCTGCTGTCGGACGAGGCCGATCTGGGGTTCGTGGAGGGGCTCAGCGTCCCGACCGGCCTGGACTCGGTGGTCATCGCCCACGACCGCCTGATCGTGGTGACGGCGCCGGGGCATCCGTGGGCGCGCCGTCGCCGACCTGTGGAGGGCTCCGAACTGGCCGCGACCCCACTGATCCTGCGCGAGAAGGGCTCGGGCACGCGTCAGGTCCTCGACACGGCCCTGGGCGGCCTGGCGCGGCCGCTGATCGAGCTGTCGTCCACGACGGCGGTGAAGGCGGCGGTGGTCAGCGGGGCGGGGCCGGCGGTGCTCAGCGAGCTGGCCGTGCGGGAGGAGTTGGCGATGCGGAGGTTGGTGAGCGTGCCGGTGGAGGGGGTTTCACTGGCCCGGGACCTTCGAGCGGTGTGGCCTACGGGGCACCGGCCGGTCGGACCGGCCAGGGAACTGTTGTCGCTGACGCGCGGATAGGCGGGCGCTGCTGGCGGCTCCGCCCCCAGACCCCCGGGCCTATGCCCACCCATCACCCGACTCGGTGGGTCGAGAGGTGCTGTACAAAGGGAGTCGAGAGGTGCTCTCTACAAGGACGCCGCCTCCACCAGCGCCCGCATCACCCGCACGTCCTCGCCCATCTCCGGATGCCACTGCACGCCGACCACCCAGTGCGGGCCGGGCAGTTCGACCGCCTCCACCGTCCCGTCCGTCGCGTGCGCCGAGGCGATCAGGCCCGTGCCGAGGCGGTCCACCGCCTGGTGGTGGAAGGTGGGCACCGAGGTCTCCTCCGGAACGACATCGGCGTACGACGTGCCCGGCACGGGCTTGACGGGGTGCCGGCCGAAGTCCCCGGGCACCTCCGCGTGTCCGTCGATGTGCTGGACGAGGGTGCCGCCCAGGGCGACGTTCAGCAGTTGCATGCCCCGGCAGATGCCCAGCAGCGGGATCCCCGCGGCCAGGGCCGCCTCGACCAGGGCGAGCTCCCAGGCGTCCCGGGCGCGGGCGGGCGGTCCGGTGCGGGGGTCGGCCTGCGCGCCGTAGCGGACCGGTTCGACGTCCGGGCCGCCCGCGATCACCAGACCGTCGAGGCGGGCCACGGTCGCGGCGGCGTGCTCCGGCGCGTCCGGCGGGAGCAGGGCGGCCAGCCCGCCCGCGCGCTGCACGAGCCGCGGATACCCGGCGGGCAGCAGCGCGGCCTCCAGCTCCCACACGCCCCAGCGCGCCCTGGCCTCCAGGTACGTACTGACACCGATCAGCGGCCTGCCCGACATGTACCCCTCCGACCCCTCGATGGACTGCACTCGATCAACCGCGGCGAATCAACCGCAGCGAGTCAATGGACTGCTGTGAAACCTTTCCCTCACGGCAAGTCTCCTCCTCACGCCAGGAACCCCCGCAGCAGGGCCGCCGTCCCCGCACAGTGCTCCCGCATCATCTCCCGCGCCCCGTCCGCGTCCCCGTCGAGCACCGCCTCGACCAGCGCGGTGTGCTGACGCTGGGAGTGCTCGAGGTTGCGCACCAGGAGCGGGATGCAGTCGAGGAGGTCGCTCACCGAGGCCCGTACCGCCGCGTACTGCGCGGTCAGCGTCGGCGAGCCGCACAGCTCGGCGAGGGTGAGGTGGAGCAGGGTGTCCAGGCGGCGGTACTCGGACAGCGGGGCGTCCTGCGTGGCGGCCAGGGCGTCCCGCAGCCGCACCGCCTGCTCCGCCGAGAGGCCGTGCGTCGCGCACAGCCCCGCCGCCCCCACCTCAAGAACCTCCCGGAAGCGAAGGACGTCCTCGATGTCGACCTCGGCGATCCGCCGCCGCAGCTCGTCCTCGCCGCCCGCGTCCGTACGCGGCAGCACGAACGTTCCGCCGTACCGCCCGCGCCGCGACTCCACCAGCCCCTGGTCCTGGAGCACCTTGAGTACCTCGCGCAGCGTCACCCGGCTGATGCCGAGCCGCTCCGCCAGTTCCCGCTCCGCGGGCAGCCGCTCCCCGCCCGGCACCAGACCGAGCCGTACGACCTGGAGGATCTGCTCCAGGGCCTCCTCGAAGCCGTTGCCCGCCCGCACCGGCCGCAGCACCGGCGTCAGCCGGTCGTCCGGGCCGCCGTCAGCCTCCAGCGACATGTGGCCGTGCCCCCTTCCCAAGCAATGGTTCTCCGCAATACCTTATGGCTTCCGGCTGACCGAAGAAGCCGAAGGAGGCTTTCCAGTGGCAGACCGCACACCCCCGCTGAGCGTCGAGGAACTGCACACCCTCGTCGCCGGCGGTGAGATCGACACTGTCGTCCTGGCCTTTCCCGACATGCAGGGGCGGCTCCAGGGCAAGCGGTTCGCCGCCCGTTTCTTCCTCGACGAGGTCCTCCACCACGGCACCGAGGGCTGCAACTACCTCCTCGCCGTCGACACCGAGATGAACACCGTCGACGGTTATGAGATGTCCTCCTGGGATCGCGGCTACGGCGACTTCGCCATGCACCCCGACCTCAGCACGCTGCGCCGCGTCCCCTGGAACGCCGGTACGGCCATGCTCATGGCCGACCTCGCTTGGAACGACGGCTCACCGGTCGTCGCCGCCCCCCGCCAGATCCTGCGCCGCCAGCTGGAACGCCTCGCCGAGCACGGCTTCACCGCCCAGGTCGGCACCGAGCTGGAGTTCATCGTCTTCAAGGACAGCTACGAGCAGGCCTGGGACGCGAACTACCGGGGGCTGACCCCGGCCAACCAGTACAACATCGACTACTCGGTGCTCGGCACCGGCCGCATCGAACCCCTGCTGCGCCGCATCCGCAACGAGATGGCCGCCGCCGGCCTCACCGTCGAGTCCGCCAAGGGCGAGTGCAACCCCGGCCAGCACGAGATCGCCTTCCGCTACGACGACGCCCTGGTCACCTGCGACCAGCACGCCGTCTACAAGACCGGTACCAAGGAGATCGCCGCCCAGGAGGGCGTCTCGATCACCTTCATGGCCAAGTACAACGAGCGCGAGGGCAACTCCTGCCACATCCACCTCTCCCTCGCGGACGCGGCCGGAAACAACGCCATGGCCGGTTCCGCGCAGGACGAGGGCGGCATGTCCGACGTCATGCGCTACTTCCTCGCCGGGCAGCTGGCCGCCCTGAGGGACTTCTCTCTCCTCTACGCCCCCAACATCAACTCCTACAAGCGGTTCCAGCCGGGCTCCTTCGCGCCGACCGCCGTCGCCTGGGGCTACGACAACCGCACCTGCTCGCTGCGCGTGGTCGGCCACGGCCGCTCGATGCGCTTCGAGAACCGGCTGCCCGGCGGCGACGTCAACCCGTACCTCGCGGTGTCCGGGCTGGTCGCGGCCGGCCTGCACGGCATCGAGCAGAAGCTGGAACTTCCCGAGGCATGCTCGGGCAACGCCTACACGGCCGGCTTCGAGCACGTGCCGACCACCCTGCGCGAGGCCGCCGAGCTCTGGGAGAACAGTCCGATCGCCCGGGCCGCCTTCGGAGACGAGGTCGTCGCGCACTACCGCAACATGGCGCGCGTCGAACTGGACGCCTTCGACGCCGCGGTGACCGACTGGGAGCTGCGCCGCTCCTTCGAACGCTTGTGAGGCCCCTGTTGTCTGCCGAGTACACCCTGGACCTGGACGTACTGAACCCCGCGACCGAGGAGGTCGTCGCCACCGTCCCGGCCGCCACCGCCGCCGACGTGGACACGGCCGTCGTACACGCCACCAAGGCACAGGTCCGCTGGGCCGCCCTCGCGCCCGGCGACCGGGCCCGGCTGCTGCGCCGGTTCGCCGTCACCGTCGACGAACACCTCGAGGAGCTGGCGCGGCTGGAGGTCCGGGAGGCGGGCCACACCATCGGCAACGCCCGCTGGGAGGCGGGCAACGTACGCGACCTGCTCGACTACGCGGCCGGGGGAGTGGAACGGCTGACCGGACGCCAGATCCCGGTCCCCGGCGGCCTCGACGTCACGATCCTCGAACCGCTGGGAGTCGTCGGCGTCATCGCCCCCTGGAACTTCCCGATGCCGATCGCGGCCTGGGGCACCGCCCCGGCGCTCGCCGCGGGCAACGCGGTGATCCTCAAGCCCGCCGAGACGACCCCGCTGACCGCCCTGCGGCTGGCCGAACTCGCCCTGGAGGCGGGCCTGCCCGAAGGGCTCTTCCAGGTACTGCCCGGCCACGGTCCCGTCGCCGGCAACGCGCTCGTCGAGCACCCCGGCGTGGCGAAGATCGTCTTCACCGGGTCGACGGCCGTGGGCAAACAGGTGCTGGCGAAGGGCTCCGCGCTGCTCAAGCGCGTCACCCTCGAACTCGGCGGCAAGAGCCCCAACATCGTCTTCGCCGACGCCGACCTCGAAGCCGCCGCCGCGGCGGCTCCCATGGCCTTCCTCGACAACTCCGGCCAGGACTGCTGCGCCCGCACCCGCATCCTGGTCCAGCGCTCCGCCTACGACCGCTTCCTCGACCTGCTGGCCCCCGGGATCGAGTCGGTCCGCGTCGGCGACCCGGCCGACGAGCAGACCCAGATGGGCCCGCTGATCTCCAAGGTCCAGCTGGAACGGGTGCGTTCCTACGTGACGGACGATCTGCACGGCATCCGCGGCAAGGCCCCCGAAGGCCCCGGATTCTGGTTCCCGCCCACCCTCCTCACCGGCGTCGACCCGCACGCGCGCGTGGCCGTCGAGGAGGTCTTCGGCCCGGTCGCCGTCGTCCTGCCCTTCGAGGACGAGGCGGAGGCCGTGGCCCTGGCCAACGCCACCGACTACGGCCTCGCCGGCTCCATCTGGACCCGGGACGTCGGCCGCGCCCTGCGCGTCTCCCAGGCGGTCCGTGCGGGCAACCTGTCCGTCAACTCGCACTCCAGCGTCCGCTACTGGACGCCCTTCGGCGGCTTCAAGCAGTCCGGCCTCGGCCGCGAACTCGGCCCGGACGCCCTGACCGCCTTCACCGAAACCAAGAACGTCTTCATCAGTACGGAGGGCCCCGCACAGTGACGTCATCCCCCCAGTCCACCGACGCCATCATCTGCCGCCGCCTGGTCGGCCGTACCGCCGTCATCACCGGAGCCGGCAGCGGCATCGGCCTCGCCACCGCCCGCCGGCTCGCCTCCGAGGGCGCGCACGTCGTCTGCGGCGACGTCGACGAGGCCCGCGGCAAGGCGGCCGCCGACGAGATCGGCGGGATCTTCGTGAAGGTCGACGTCACCGACCCCGAGCAGGTCGAGGCGCTGTTCAAGACGGCGTACGACACCTACGGCAGCGTCGACATCGCCTTCAACAACGCGGGCATCTCCCCGCCCGACGACGACTCCATCCTGGAGACCGGCCTGGAGGCCTGGAAGCGCGTCCAGGAGGTCAACCTGACCTCCGTCTACCTGTGCTGCAAGGCCGCGATCCCGTACATGCGGCGCCAGGGCAGGGGCTCCATCATCAACACGGCGTCCTTCGTGGCCCGGATGGGCGCGGCGACCTCGCAGATCTCGTACACGGCGTCCAAGGGTGGCGTCCTGGCCATGTCCCGGGAACTGGGCGTGCAGTTCGCGCGGGAGGGCATCCGCGTCAACGCCCTCTGCCCCGGACCGGTCAACACCCCCCTGCTCCAGGAGCTGTTCGCCAAGGACCCGGAGCGGGCCGCCCGTCGTCTCGTGCACATTCCGCTCGGCCGGTTCGCCGAGGCCGACGAGATCGCCGCCGCCGTCGCCTTCCTGGCCAGCGACGACTCCTCCTTCGTGAACGCCACCGACTTCCTGGTGGACGGCGGAATCTCGGGGGCGTACGTCACGCCGCTCTAGCCCGCGCCCTACAGTGCCGGGATGAGCATGACGCCCCCGCCCGGCTGGTACCCCGACCCCCAGGCTCCCCACCTGGAGCGCTGGTGGGACGGGGCGGTATGGACCGAACACCTGCGCGCACCCGAGGTGCCCGGACCGCCGCAGCCGGCCGGCGGGGTGTCCGGGCGCGCCAAGGCGGTCGCCCTCACGACCGCCGCCGTCGTCCTGGTCGCCGCGATCGTCACCGGGGTGGCCGTACTCGGCGAGGACGACGACGGCGGCGGCCCGGCGACCGGCGCCCTGCCGACGTCCGTCCCGTCCACCGACCTCCCCACGCCCACGCCGACGCAGACCACCTCCGAACCGCCCGCCGACCCGGACGCCGTGCCGGACGTCGTGGTGGACGAACTCAACGGCATCACCCTGCCGTTGCCCGACGGCTGGACCCCGCCGAAGAACGTGGCCGAGGACGACGTCGTCATGACCACGGACGACGGGACGTACGAGTGCCCGGCCGGCGTCGGCCTGTGCCGGCACGGCCTCGTCCTCACCCGCACGGTCACCGAGAACGACGAGAAGTCCCCCGAGGCCCTCGTCAAGCAGGACATCCCGGACGCGGCCGACGCGGCATACGACCGTGACAGTCTCGACCGGCGCCTCTACGGCGGCATCGCATCGCACCGGACCGTCAAGTCCGGACCGGTCGCGGTGGCCGGACGCGCCGGGTACTTCGTGCGCTGGCGGGTCAAGACGGCCGACGGGCCCGGCGGTTACGTGCAGTCCCTGGCCTTCCCGTCCAGCGTCGGCAGCGAGTCCCCGGTGATCGTGCGGTTCGTCTTCGACGCCGGTCCCGACGGCCCGCCGCTCGCCGACATGGACCGGATCACCAAGGGGATCCGGTCGATCGGCGACGCGGACACGGGCGGCGGCGTGGGCAGCAGCATCGGTCCGACCGGCTGACCTACAGGAACGTCCGGCCCTCGCCCCGATACGTCGGGACGGTCGCCGTCACCGCGTCCCCCTCGATCAGGTGCAGCATGTCGAACCGCTCACACAGCTCACCGGCCTTGGCGTGCCGGAACCACACCCTGTCGCCGAGCAGGAGGTCGTCGGCCGGGGAGCCGAGCAGGGGCGTCTGGACCTCGCCGGGCCCCTCCTGCGGGTCGTACTTCAGCCCCTCCGGCAGGTACGGCACCGGCAACCGGTCGGGTCCGGCCGCGCCCGAGGCGGGATAGCCGCCGCCGAGGACGGTCACGACCCCGACCCCCGGCCGCCGGACGACGGGCTGGGCGAACAGCGCCGCCGGACGACCGCTGAAGGACGTGTAGTTGTCGAACAGCCGCGGTACGTACAGCCCCGACCCGGCGCCGATCTCGGTGACCGCGTCCTCCGCGGCGGTGTGCTGCACACTGCCCGTGCCACCGCCGTTCACGAACTCCAGGTCCGGCACGACGGCCCGGACCGCGCGCACCACGTCGCCGCGCCGCTCGGCGAGTTCCTTGCGGGCGGTGGCCTGCATCAGCCGCACGGCACGCGACCGCAGCGGCCGCCCGGCGACCGCGTCACCGACACCGGCGATGTGCCCCTCGTACGCCATGATCCCGACGACCTTGAACCCCGGCCGCCGGACCACGGCCCGGGCCATGTCGGCGACCTGGGCGGGGGAGTGCAGCGGGGAGCGCAGGGCGCCGACCCGCACCCGGCCCCCGAACAGCTTCAGCGAGGTGTCCAACTCCAGGCAGACCCGCACCACTTCGCGCCCGCCGTCGCGCGCCTCGTCGATGAACCCGAGCTGCGCCGGGTCGTCGACCATCACCGTCACGGCGGCGGCGAGCTTGGGATCGGCGGCCAGTTCGGCGAAGCCGGCGCGGTCGGCGGAGGGATAGGCGAGCAGGATGTCGTCGAACCCGCTCCGCGCCAGCCACAGGGACTCGGCGAGCGTGAACGACATGATTCCCGCGAACCCGTCCTTCGCGAGCACCCGCTCCAGCAGGGCCCGGCAGCGTACGGACTTGCTGGCGACCCGGACCGGCTTGCCCCCGGCGCGGCGGACGAGATCGTCCGCGTTCGCGTCGAAGGCATCGAGGTCCACGATCGCGAGAGGGGCGTCGAAATGGGCGGTGGCCCGGTCGTAACGGGCCCGGTCGGCGGCGCGCGCAGTCATGAACGCAGCCTGCCAGACTGGATTACCGCAGGGTAGGGGGACGTTCCGGGCAGATGCCCCGGGCTCGTGGACTGGTGCCCGTTCGCCCAGGAACAACCCGTAGAGTGACGCGCACGCACGGAGGGCGTCCCGCCCCCGGTCGCAGGCCCGCGCCGGGATGCCGGAACCCCCGTGCGGGTATGCGTGCCCGGACGGCAAAATCCGCTCCGGGCGGGCCACGAGGACAACGGCCCGCGTACGAGGAGACGGCCCGGGCACGAGGAAACGGGGGGTGGCCCGCATGAGCACAGAAGCACGCCGCCCCGCGGTCCCCCCACGCCCCACCGAACCGCCTACGGCGGGCGATGGCGAGGGCGACGATCCGGGCCGACAGGAGCTCGCCGACGTGAGCGGAGACCGAACCGACGGCTTGCTCCGGCAGGAGACCGGTGACGCGGACCGGGAACACCCGGACGCGACGGGCCGTCCGGAGGCCGGGGACCGGGGCGTGACCTGGGCCGGGGACGATGGTCGGGTTGGGTTGGACGGGTTGGGTCGGTCGGAGTTCGACGCGTCGGGCCGGTCGGGGTTCGGCGGGTCGGGTCAGTCGGGGTTCGGCGGATCGGGCAGGTCAGGGGTCGATGGCTCGGGTCGGTCCGGGTTCGATGGGTCGGGTTGGTCGGCGTTCGACAGGTCGAGCCGGTCGGAGTTTGACGGCTCGGGACGATCTGGTGCCGGTGAAGCGGGCCGATCGGCATCCGGTGAGGCGGGGCAAGGGTCGTCCGAGAGGCCGGGACGAGAGCGGTCCGGTGAAGCGGGCACCTCCGGGTCCCAGGACATCCGGCCCCGTTTCCCGAACCTGCGCACGCCCTCCCCCCGTGGCGCCGCCCCCGCGAGCCCGCCGCCGCCCAAAGCCTCCGCCCGCTTCCCGGACATCCCACCGACGACGTCTACGTCGGGTTCCGTGCCGTCCCGACCTGGTACCGAGCCCTCCGTGCCGGGCTTGGTGCCGCCGCCGCGCCCGAACGCCGCGACTCCCGCGTCGGGTTCCGTGCCGCCCCGCCCCAGCCACCGCCCCGCGATACCGCCGCGCCGTACCGGCCCACCCGCCGAGACCGCGGCGGAGACGACCTTCCGGCTGCGTCCGATCTCCGCGGAGCTGCCCCCCGAGGTGAACACCCACCGGGGTGCGAACCCCGCCGAGCCCGTACGCCGCCCCGGCTTCCCCCCGCGGCCCGCCCACGAGCCGCCGGCCCCGGGCCGCACCGACCCGCCCCGCACTTCCCCGGCATCCACCGGCCAGGAAAGCGACGCGCGCACGTCTTCGCCGACCTCCGGTTCCGGAAGCGACCGGCGCACGTCTTCGCCGACCTCCGGTTCCGGAAACGGCCCGCGCACGTCTTCGTCGGCCCCCGGCCCCGGCCCCGGAAACGGCCCGCGCACCCCTTCGGCATCGAACGGTCCCGCGAGCGCCTCCCGCATCCCTTCGGCGCCCACGGTTCCACCGAGCGCGTCCATCCCGCTGCCCCCCACCGCGCCCGCGAGCGCCTCCCGTATCCCCGCGCCGCCCACCGGTCCCGCGAGCGCGTCCCGCATCCCGCCGCGCCCCACCGCTCCGCCAAGCACCCCGCGCACCCCGTCGGCGCCCACCACCCCGCCCCCGGACGCCACCACCCTGAACCCGGACCCGTCTCTCTCCTGGAGCGCCCCCATGGCGCCGGGCGGAGCACCCGGTTCGGAGCGGCCCGTGATTTCGTTCGGGGAGCCGGAGGGGTACGACGAGAGGGCGCGGCCCCGGTCGCTCAGGGGGCGGTCGCGGATCGCCGTCGTGGCCGCCTGTGTCGTGCTCGGGCTGGGGCTCATCGGTGGTGCCGTGACCGGGAGTTGGCTCAGCGGGGAATCGGGGGAGGCCGGGGCAGACGACACCTTCGCCACGGCCCGCGATCTCTGGCACAGCATCCCGGTCGATCAGCTGTTCCCACCCACGGTCGAGGGCCAGGGCGCCGGCCCGGGCGGCGCCGACCGGACGTGGACACGTATCGCCGTCGCGCCCGACAGCGGCTGCCAGAACGCCTTCGACCCGCTGCTGCGCAAGGCGCTCTCGACCGTCGGCTGTGCCCGCCTCCTGCGCGCCACCTACACCGACGCCACCCAGAGCTACGTCACCACCGTCGGCCTCCTCTTCACCAAGGCCGACGCCGCCGCCATGAGTGCCCTCGGCAAGCGGTTCAAGGACGAGGGCCTCGGCAGCCGCACCGACCTCATGCCCCGGCCGTACGCCGCCAAGGACACCGTCGCCGCAGGCTTCGGCACCGAGCAGCGCGCTTCCTGGACCGTCTCCGTCCTCACCGACGCCCCCGTCGTCGTCTACGCGGTCTCGGGCTGGGCGGACGGCCGTACCGTCGACACCCCGCAGCCCGCCGCCGAGGCCATGAAGTCCGGTGCGAACACCGCGCCCGCCCAGGCCGGCCTCGGCAACGAGGCGCAGGGCCTCGCCGACCGCGTCGAACGCGGACTGCGCAAGACCGTCAGCTCGCCCTCGGAGAAGCCTTCATGAGCCGCACGAGCCCTATGAGTCGCATGAGCGTCAGGACCCGCAGGGTCGGCCTCCTCAGCGTCCTGCTCGCCGCCTCGGTCGCCCTCGTCCCGCCCACCGCCGCGCACGCCGACGGCATACGCGCCAAGCAATGGGCCCTGGACGCCATGCACACCCAGGAGGCCTGGCGCACCACCAAGGGCGCGGGCGTCACCGTCGCCGTCCTGGACACCGGCGTCGAGGCCGACCACCCCGACCTCGACGGCAACGTCCTCACCGGCAAGGACATGATCGGCTTCGGCGCGAAGGACGGCGACCGCGCCTGGGCCCGCCACGGCACCGCGATGGCCGGCATCATCGCCGGCCACGGACACGGCGCGGGCAACGGCGACGGCGTCCTGGGCATCGCCCCCGAGGCCAAGATCCTCCCCGTCCGCGTGATCCTCGAGGACGGCGACCCGGCCCGCACCAAGGCCCGCAACACCCGTGGCAACGCCCTCGCCGAAGGCATCCGCTGGGCCGCCGACCACGGCGCCGACGTCATCAACCTCTCCCTCGGCGACGACTCCGCCTCCGCCCACCCCGAACCCGCCGAGGACGAGGCCGTCCAGTACGCCCTGAAGAAGGGCTCCGCCGTCGTCGCCTCGGCCGGCAACGGCGGCGAGAAGGGCGACCACATCTCCTACCCGGCCGCCTACCCGGGCGTGATCGCCGCGACCGCCGTCGACCGCTTCGGCACCCGCGCATCCTTCTCCACCCGCCGCTGGTACGCCACGGTCAGCGCCCCCGGCGTCGACGTCGTCATCGCCGACCCCGACCACAAGTACTACGAGGGCTGGGGGACGAGCGCCGCCTCCGCCTTCGTCTCCGGCGCGGTCGCGCTCATCAGGGCCGCCCACCCGGACCTGACCCCCGCCCAGGTCAAGAAGCTCCTGGAGGACACGGCCCGCAACGCCCCGACCGACGGCCGCGACGACTCCCGCGGCTTCGGCTTCATCGACCCCGCGGCCGCCCTGTCCGAGGCCGACCGCCTCAAGTCGGAGGGCCTCCAGGCCGCCGCCTACGGGGACAGGTACTTCGGCTCCGGCCCCGACGCCGCCGAGTCCGACAACGACACCGCCGACTGGGCGGCACCCCTCGCGGGCGGCCTCGGCGGAGTACTCCTCATCGCGGCGGTGGTCGTGTGGCGCGGCCGCCGCGAGCGGTACGAGGACTTCTAGGTCCACGCACGGCTGCGACTAGGGGGAGACAGTCGCCGAAGCCGAAGCCGAAGCCGAAGCCGAAGCTGAAGCCGACGCGCCATCCCCCGCGAACACCGACACCGCCGCCCTCGCCGCCGCCTCCGCCAGCGAAATCCCCTTCGCCCGCGTCGAGTTGCCCTTCGACAGCACCGCGACCAGATAGTCGTGGCCGGCCACCGTCACCCGCCCGATGCTGTTGATGTCCCACAGCCCGGTCGTGCTGCGCGGCAGCCAGCCGTTCTTCAGGGCCCACCCGGAACCGTCCGCCGCGGCCGACACCCCCCAGTGCTGGTCGACGGCTATCTGCCCCATCAGCCCCTGGAGGTACGTCCGCGAGGCCTCGCTCAGCTCCGAATCGTCCCCGAACACCTGCTGGAGCAGGGTGAGTTGGTCGGCGGCGGTGGTCTGGGTCAGTCCCCACAGCATGTCGTCGCCGCCCTCGGTGTCCGTGAGCCCGAGCCGCTCGTTCGCGGCGTCGAGCCCGTTCGCCTTCCCGATGATCCGCCACAGGGCCGACGCGGAGGCGTTGTCGCTGTTCTCGATCATCGAGGTGGCGTACGACTTCTCCTGCGCGGTGAGATGCCGGTCCGAGTCCTGTGCCTGGAGCAGCAGCGTCGCCAGGATGTCGACCTTGACGATGCTCGCCGTGTCGAAGGCGCCGTCGCCGTACGAGGCGCTCTCGCCGGAGTCCGGGTCGAGCACGGCCGCGGACACGACTGCGCTGTCCTCCACGCTCACCGACTTCATGGCGTCGGCCAGCACGTCGTCGTGGTCGACGGTCGGTTTCGCCACAGGTTCCACGGATGTCTCCCCGTTCGCCGCAGCCGACGCCGCGGCCAGGCCCGACGACGAGGACGAGGAAGATGACGAGACCGATGACGAGGCCGACGGAGTCACCGACGATACGGCGCTCGTACCGGAGTGCGCCTGCGCCTTCACGTACACGGTCCCGGCCGCCGTACCGCCGACGACGGCGACGGAGGCGAGCGCGGTGTACATCAGGGTCCGACGCCGGAACTGCCGGGAGGGGCGGCTGAGGTCGGCTCTGGAAGACTCCATGCCCGCGATGCTCGCGGCCCCGACTGTGCGGGCCGTTAGACGAACGTTAGATGTGTGTCAGGGATATCTGAGAAACCCGTGAAAGTCGTCACGGGCAGGTTTCCGGGCCCGCACAAGCCCAGCAGGATCCCCCCTATAGGGTCGGTGACCGTGGCGAACAAGAACATTCCCGACCCCGGCTTCTCCGACGACGACGGCTCGGCCGACCCCCGGCTGAGTGCGGCGCTCGCCGCCTGGGCCGAGGACCGCACCGCCGCGGGACCCGTCCTGGAGGCCCTCAAGGGCGCCCGGCTCCTCGTCCCGGTGGTGGCCGTCCTCGGTGAGGTCGAGGAGGACGAGAACGGGCTGCGCCGCGAGAAGACCAGCGACATGGCCGTACCCACCCTGAAGGCCGGCACCCGCACCGCCCTGCCCGCCTTCACCTCCACCGAGTCGCTGGCCCGCTGGGACCCGGCGGCCCGCCCCGTCGCCGTACCGCTGCACCAGGCGCTCCAGGCCGCCGCGCACGAGAAGGCGGACACGGTCCTGCTGGACCTGGCCGGCCCGGTGCCGTTCGAGCTGACGGGGGCCGCGCTGCTGGCGCTGGCGGAGGGCCGTACGACCACGGATCCGCTCGCCGACCCGGCCGTCGTCGAGGCCGTACGGGACGCCGTGGCCGCCGAGCCCGCCGTACTGCGCGCCCACCTCGGGCCGGGACAGGCCGACGGCACCCTCGCCCTCGTTCTGGACGCGTCCACACCGCCCGCCGAGGCCGCCCGGGCCCTCGCGCAGCGGCTGGCCGCCGACGAAACGCTGAGGGCCCGCCTGGTGCGCGGCCTCGACCTGGCGCTGCTGCCGGCCGGGGCGACGCCGCCGGGCGAGCCCTTGTACGTACGTCCCTGAATCAGCCGTAGATCGGGCCGGTGTACTTCTCACCGGGGCCCTGGCCCGGCTCGTCCCGGACGAGCGACGCCTCGCGGAACGCCAGCTGCAGCGACTTCAGGCCGTCGCGCAGCGGGGACGCGTGGAAGGAGCTGATCTCGGTCGCGCTCGCGTCCAGCAGGCCGGCGAGGGCGTGCACCAGCTTGCGGGCCTCGTCCAGGTCCTTGTACTTGTCGCCCTCCTCCGTCAGCCCGAGCTTCACGGCGGCGGCGCTCATCAGGTTGACGGCGACCGTCACGATCACCTCGACGGCGGGGACCTCGGCGATGTCGCGGGTCATGTCGTCGAAGTCGGGGCCCGCGGCGGACTCGGCGGACTCGGCAGGGGTGTCACTCATGCCCCACACGATAGGCCCCGGTGCACGGCGGTTCGCACCACCCCCGGGTTGCTGCTAACCTTGTGTGACGACCGGCCGGATACACGTGTGTAAGTGTGACTGGCCCACAAGTGGAGGCTCCGATCTCCCACCTGACCGTCCCCCGGGACGGCGGGTCACCCCGGTCAGGCGGCCACCATCGTTCCGTACGGACGATGGAGTCGCCCGAATGTGCGCCCCGCGGCATCACCGCGGCGGTGCTCCGGTAGTGCTTGGAGCCCCGCCTTGTGATCGTCCGGGGCATTTTTTGTGCTTCGGCGCGGTTAGGTCTGTCTAACAGAGACAAACGCGGCCGTCCGCCAGATGGCCGTGTGGTGCTAACCGAGGAGGATCCATCAGCGCCGAGCCCCGCATCAACGACCGGATTCGCGTTCCAGAGGTGCGACTTGTCGGTCCCAGTGGCGAGCAAGTGGGCATTGTCCCCCTGGCCAAGGCACTGGAGCTTGCGCAGGAGTACGACCTGGACCTGGTCGAGGTGGCGGCGACCGCCCGTCCGCCTGTGTGCAAGCTCATGGACTACGGGAAGTTCAAGTACGAGTCGGCCATGAAGGCCCGTGAGGCGCGCAAGAACCAGGCGCACACGGTCATCAAGGAGATGAAGCTCCGGCCGAAGATCGACCCGCACGACTATGACACCAAGAAGGGTCACGTCGTTCGGTTCCTCAAGCAGGGCGACAAGGTCAAGATCACGATCATGTTCCGTGGTCGCGAGCAGTCCCGGCCGGAACTCGGCTACCGACTGCTGCAGCGTCTCGCGGAGGACGTGGCCGACCTCGGGTTCGTGGAGTCGAACCCGAAGCAGGACGGCCGAAACATGATCATGGTCCTCGGTCCGCACAAGAAGAAGACCGAGGCGATGGCCGAGGCCCGCCAGGCCCAGGAAGCCCGCAAGGCAGAAGCGAAGGCCAACCCCGGCAAGTCGCAGAACGCCGCGGAGTCCGAGGATGCCGAGGGTGCCGAGGAAGAAGTCGAGGCTCAGGCCGAGGCTCCCGCCGAGGCGTGATCCCGGGGGACGCGAGTCCCCGAGGACGTAACCGATACAAGAGCGACGCTCCACAGTGCCCGGTTTTCGTGACCGGGCACCGGAGCGCCACCGACGAGGAGAGAACGGCGCTATGCCGAAGAACAAGTCGCACAGCGGTGCCAGCAAGCGCTTCAAGATCACCGGCTCCGGCAAGGTGCTCCGAGAGCGTGCCGGCAAGCGCCACCTGCTCGAGCACAAGTCGTCCCGCGTTACGCGTCGCCTCACCGGCAACGCCGAGATGGCCCCGGGCGACGCCAAGAAGATCAAGAAGCTTCTCGGCAAGTGACGCGGCGGCGCGGTTGATCCTCCGATCACCCAGCGCCGTACGTCTGGACCGGGACCCAATCGATTTCGGGCCGTGTGAAGACCACCACGGCCCCGCTACAAGGAGTTAACAAGTGGCACGCGTCAAGCGGGCAGTCAACGCCCACAAGAAGCGCCGGGCGATCCTCGAGGCGGCCTCCGGCTACCGCGGTCAGCGTTCGCGCCTGTACCGCAAGGCCAAGGAGCAGGTCACCCACTCGCTGGTCTACAACTACAACGACCGCAAGAAGCGCAAGGGTGACTTCCGCCAGCTGTGGATCCAGCGCATCAACGCCGCTGCCCGCGCCAACGGCATCACGTACAACCGCTTCATCCAGGGCCTGAAGGCGGCGAACGTCGAGGTCGACCGCAAGATCCTGGCCGAGCTGGCCGTCAACGACGCCGGTGCCTTCGCGGCGCTCGTCGAGGTGGCCCAGAAGGCGCTGCCGAGCGACGTCAACGCGCCGAAGGCTGCGTGACGCCAGCGCTGGCTTTGGCCGACGTGACTTTCGGACCCGTAGGCTTTGAGGCCTGCGGGTCCGTTGCGTTCCCTGGTGTACCGGTGGGTTCGGCACCGCCGAATTCCGCCGTCGTGGTCGATCGCCGTTGCGGCGGAAAGTAGTTGCTGAAGGTGAGTCCCGTGCCCGTCACCCCCGAGCTCATCTCCCCGCGGTCCCCCCGCGTCCTCGCCGCCCGGCGGCTTGCCAAGCGGAACTTCCGGGGGAAGGAGCGGCTGTTTCTCGCGGAGGGGCCGCAGGCTGTGCGGGAGGCGGCGGCGCACGCGGACACGCTGGTCGAGCTCTTCGCCACGCCGGACGCGGCGGAGCGGTACGCCGACATCATCGGTGAGGCCCGTGCCGCGGGGGCGCGGGTGCACCTCGCCGACGAGCAGGTCATCGCCGACATCTCCACGACCGTCACCCCGCAGGGCCTCGTCGGGATCTGCCGGTTCCTCGACACGCCCTTCGAGGACATCCTCGACGCCCGGCCCAAGCTGGTCGCCGTGCTCGCGCACGTGCGCGACCCCGGGAACGCCGGCACCGTCCTGCGGTGCGCCGACGCCGCCGGTGCCGAGGCCGTCGTCCTGACCGACGCCTCCGTCGACCTGTACAACCCCAAGGCCGTGCGGGCCTCCGTGGGCTCCCTCTTCCACCTCCCCGTCGCCGTCGGTGTGCCCGTCGAGCGGGCCGTGGCCGGTCTGAAGGACGCCGGGGTGCGCATCCTCGCCGCCGACGGCGCCGGGACGGACGACCTCGACGACGAGCTCGACAAGGGAACCATGGGCGGGCCGACCGCCTGGGTGTTCGGGAACGAGGCCTGGGGACTCCCCGAGGAGACCCGCGCACTCGCGGACGCCGTGGTGCGCGTTCCGATCCACGGGAAGGCCGAGAGCCTGAACCTGGCCACCGCCGCCGCCGTATGTCTCTATGCGTCAGCCCGTGCACAGCGCGCCTCCGGAGGGTGCCGCTCCGTCACCGAGAGCTAGTAGGGTGACCAGCTCGGGAGCCCCTCAGACGCCTGAGAGGTGGGGTACGGGGATGAGCGTCGGCACGAGCAGCGCACCGGAAGCACGGGACGTACGGCGCCCGCCCGCGTCCCGGCCCGGTGATCTCGCCGAGCTCGGCATCGATCCCGACCAGTTGCCCGACGGACTGGTCGTCGCGGACGAGCACGGGCACGTGATCTGTTTCAACGCCGCCGCGGCCAGGATCACCGACCTGCCCGCCGAGGACGCCCTCGGCCGGCGGCTGGAGAAGGCTTTGCCGTTAGAGGACCTGGAGGGCAGGCGCTGGTGGCAGCTGACCGATCCGTACGGCGGGCTCGCCATCAGGGTGGGGCAGCCCGAGTGCAATCTGCTGCTTCCCGGGGGGCGTGAGGTGCTGGTCTCCGCGAAGTACGTGCGCACCCGTCCCACCGGACCCGTCCGCCGGGTCGTCGTCTCCCTCCGCGACACCGAGGCCCGCCGCCGCACCGAGCGCAGCCACGCCGAACTGATCGCCACCGTCGCGCACGAACTGCGCTCGCCGCTCACCTCGGTCAAGGGGTTCACGGCCACCCTGCTCGCCAAGTGGGAACGCTTCACCGACGACCAGAAGCGGCTGATGCTGGAGACCGTCGACGCCGACGCCGACCGGGTCACCCGGCTCATCGCCGAGCTGCTCGACATCTCCCGGATCGACTCCGGGCGACTGGAACTCAGGCGCCAGCCCGTCGACATCGGTGCCGCCGTCGGGCGGCACATCCAGGCGTACGTCGCCGCGGGCCTGGCCGCCGACCGGTTCCTGCTGCGCCTCGAACAGCCGCTGCCCGCCCTGTGGGCCGACCCCGACAAGATCGACCAGGTGCTCAGCAACCTGCTGGAAAATGCGGTGCGGCACGGCGAGGGAACCGTCACGATTGACATCACGGCTACGGCGTCTCCCCGTGAGGGGGAAGGCCATGAAAACGCTGCTACGTCGGTCACGGTGAGCGACGAGGGGTCCGGCATCCCGGAGGAGTCCATGAACCGCGTCTTCACCCGCTTCTGGCGGGGCAGCAAGCGCGGCGGCACCGGCCTCGGGCTCTACATCGTCAAGGGCATCGTCGAGGCCCACGGCGGCACCATCACGGTCGGCCGCGCCCCCGGCGGCGGCGCCGAGTTCCGATTTACGTTGCCCGTGAGCGCTCCGGCCTACCTGACCTGAGCAGCCCGCGGGCGCATTCGTCCATCCCCACCCCGTTAGACTCGGCCTTTGGCACCTTTGTGTCCCGAAGCCGGCGACGATTCGTCCATGGATCGGTGACGGGGACCTCCAGCCAGCCAATCGGAAGCACGGGAAGAGATGTCGGCACCGAACAAGTCGTACGACCCTGTCGAGGTCGAGGCGTTGAAACCGGAAGAGATCGAGCGCATGCGGGACGAGGCGCTTGCCGCCTTCACCGCCGCCGATTCCCTCGACGCGCTCCAGGAGGCCAAGGTCGCCCACACCGGCGGCACCTCGCCGCTGGCCCTCGCCAACCGCGAGATCGGCGCCCTGCCCCCGCACGCCAAGGCCGAGGCCGGCAAGCGCGTGGGCCAGGCCCGTGGCGCGGTGAACAAGGCCCTCACCGCCCGCCAGGTGGAGCTGGAGGCCGAGCGTGACCAGCGGGTGCTGGTCGAGGAGGCGGTGGACGTCACGCTGCCGTACGACCGCGTACCGGCCGGCGCCCGCCACCCGCTCACCACGCTCTCCGAGCGCATCGAGGACGTCTTCGTGGCCATGGGCTACGAGGTCGCCGAGGGCCCGCAGGTCGAGGCCGAGTGGTTCAACTTCGACGCGCTCAACATCGGCCCGGACCACCCGGCCCGCGGCGAGGCCGACACGTTCTTCGTGCAGGGCCAGGGCGGCGGCACCGAGTCCGGCGTCGTGCTGCGCACCCACACCTCGCCCGTGCAGATCCGCTCCCTGCTGGAGCGCGAGCTGCCGGTCTACGTGATCTGCCCCGGCCGCGTGTACCGCACCGACGAGCTGGACGCCACGCACACGCCCGTCTTCCACCAGGTCGAGCTCCTCGCCATCGACGAGGGCCTGACCATGGCCGACCTCAAGGGCACCCTGGACCACATGGTCCAGTCGCTGTTCGGCGAGGGCATGAAGACCCGGCTGCGGCCCAACTTCTTCCCGTTCACCGAGCCGTCCGCCGAGATGGACATGGTGTGTTACGTCTGCCGCGGCGAGTCCGTCGGCAACCCGGACCGGCCCTGCCGCACCTGCTCCAGCGAGGGCTGGATCGAGCTCGGCGGCTGCGGCATGGTCAACCCCAAGGTGCTGACCGCCTGCGGCGTCGACCCGGAGAAGTACAGCGGCTTCGCCTTCGGGTTCGGTATCGAGCGGATGCTGATGTTCCGCCACAACGTCGAGGACATGCGAGACATGGTCGAGGGTGACGTCCGGTTCACCCGGCCGTTCGGGATGGAGATCTGATGCGGGTCCCGCTTTCCTGGCTGCGGGAGTACGTCGACCTGCCGGCCACTCAGACCGGGCGTGACGTCCAGGCCAAGCTCATTTCGGCCGGTCTCGAGGTCGAGACCGTCGAGCACCTTGGCGCCGACCTCAAGGGCCCCCTCGTCGTCGGCCAGGTGCTGACCATCGAGGAGCTGGAGGGCTTCAAGAAGCCGATCCGCTTCTGCACGGTCGACGTCGGCCAGGCCAACGGCACCGGCGAGCCACAGGAGATCGTCTGCGGCGCCCGCAACTTCGCGGTCGGCGACAAGGTCGTCGTGGTGCTCCCCGGCGCCACGCTGCCCGGCGGCTTCTCGATCGCCGCCCGCAAGACGTACGGCAAGACGTCCCACGGCATGATCTGCTCCGGCGACGAGCTGGGCATGGGCGACGACGGCAGCCACGGCATCATCGTGCTGCCGCCGGAGACCGAGGTCGGCAAGGACGCCATCGAGCTGCTCGAACTGGTCGACGAGGTCCTGGACATCGCCGTCACCGCCAACCGCGGCGACTGTCTGTCCATCCGCGGCGTCGCCCGCGAGACCGCCATCGCCTACGGCCTGCCGCTGAGCGACCCGGCACTGCTCGACGTCCCCGGGCCGAACGCCTTCGGCTACCCGGTACAGGTCCTCGACCCCGTCGGCTGCGACCGCTTCACGGCCCGCACCGTCACCGGCCTGAGCCCCGAGGCGCGCTCCCCGATCTGGCTCCAGCGCCGGCTGCAGAAGGTCGGCATGCGCCCGATCTCGCTCGCCGTCGACGTCACGAACTACGTGATGATGGAGCTCGGCCAGCCACTGCACGCCTACGACCGCTCCCTCGTCCAGGGCACCATCGGCGTCCGCCGGGCCGAGGAGGGCGAGAAGATCGTCACCCTCGACGGCGTCACCCGCACCCTGCACGCCGAGGACCTGGTGATCACCGACGAGCGCGGCCCGATCGGCCTCGCCGGTGTCATGGGCGGCGCCAACACGGAGATCGCCGATCACACCGAGGCCGAGGGCACGACCGACATCGTGATCGAGGCCGCGCACTTCAACGCGGTCTCCATCGCCCGTACGGCCCGCCGCCACAAGCTGTCCTCCGAGGCGTCCAAGCGCTTCGAGCGCGGCGTCGACCCGCAGGCGGCCTCCGCCGCCGCCCAGCGCACCGTCGACCTTCTGGTGCTGCTCGCGGGCGGCACCGCCGAGGCCGGCGTCACCGAGGTCATCTCGCCGTCCGCGCCGCACACCATCGCCGTCGCGGCCGACCACCCGGACAAGGTCGCGGGTGTCGAGTACGGCCGCGAGACCGTCGTACGCCGCCTCCAGGAGGTCGGCTGCGACGTGTACGGGCAGGACGAGCTGATCGTCACCGGGCCGTCCTGGCGGCCCGACCTCGCCGAGGTCAACGACCTGGCCGAAGAGGTCATCCGGCTGGAGGGCTACGAGAACCTGCCCTCCACGCTGCCCAAGCCGCCGTCCGGCCGCGGTCTGACCCACCGGCAGCGGCTGCACCGCCGCGTCGGCCGGGTGCTGGCCGGTGCCGGGTACGTCGAGGCGCCGAACTACCCGTTCGTCAGCGAGCAGGTCTTCGACCAGCTCGGCCTCGCGGCCGACGACCCGGCCCGCCGGGTCGTCACGCTGGTCAACCCGCTCAACGACGAGGAGCCGGCCCTTCGTACGTCGCTGCTGCCGGGCCTGCTCGGTGCCTTGCGGCGCAACGACGGCCGGGGCTCGCACGACGCGGCGTTGTTCGAGACCGGTCTGGTCTTCCTCCCGCGCGAGGAGCAGCGGGTCGCCGTCTCGCCGCCCGTCGACCGGCGTCCGACCGACGAGGAGATCGCGGAGCTGAACGCCGCGCTGCCCGAACAGCCGCGGCACGTCGCCGCCGTCCTGGCGGGCTCCCGCGAGCAGGCCGGCTGGTGGGGCAAGGGCCGGCCGGCCGACTGGGCCGACGCGATCGAGGCGGCGCGCACGGTGGCGCGTGAGGCCGGTGCCGAACTGGTCGTCCGCAGCGGGCAGTACGGGCCGTGGCACCCGGGGCGGTGCGCCGAGCTGGCGGTCGTCGCGGACGGTGCCGAGCGGGTTGTCGGTCACGCGGGTGAGCTGCACCCGCGGGTGCTGAAGGCGCTGGGCCTGCCCGCACGCACCTGTGCGATGGAGCTGGACCTGGATGCGGTGGAGCAGGTGGGCGACGCGATTCCGCAGGCGCCGAGCATCTCGACGTTCCCCGTCGCCACGCAGGATGTCGCGCTGGTGGTCGACAAGTTCGTACCGCACGCCGATGTGGAGGCCTCGCTGCGTGAGGGTGCGGGCGAACTGCTGGAGGCGATCCGGTTGTTCGACGTGTACGAGAACGCCGAGCAGCTCGGTGAGGGCAAGAAGTCGCTGGCCTATGCGTTGCGGTTCCGGGCGGTCGACCGGACGCTGACCGTGGATGAGGCGTCGGCGGCCCGGGATGCGGCGGTTGCGCTGGCGGGTGAGCGTACGGGGGCGGTTCTGCGGAGTTAGCTGCGTCGCGCAGTTCCCCGCGCCCCTAGTGGGGGGCGTAGCCCCCCCCACACCCCCCATCTCACTCAATCGGGTGAGTTCTCCCAGTGATGTGGCCCTACTGGGTCATATGGTCGACAGAATCGGACCGGCCTTTCGGGGTCGGTCCGATTGCGCTGGCAGGCCTAATTGGGGGGCCATCGGCATGATCCGCATCAAGGCTGGGGCGCTCCGCAGGGCAGGGCGGACCCGGACGGACTCACGGGGGCCCGGTCACCGCTGCCTTCCCGGGTGGCTCCGGACCAGTGCCCGTCGGTCGCCGCGGCGGGCGATCTCGCTCGGGTTGCCCACGGCCTGGGGCGCCGTCGCGATCACGTACAAGCTGGTGTGTCCGCTCGCCCAGCAGAACGGCTTGGGCGCGCGCGTCGTCACCAGCGCGGTCTTCTTCGCCGTCGGCACCGGGCTGATCCTCCATGTCCGGCACACCTTGATGCGCGAGCTCCGGCAGGCCCGGCAGGTCGCGGGCGCCGCCCAGCGTGTGCTGTTGCGGCCGCTGCCGCCGCGCGTCGAAGGGCTGAACATCGCCGCCGCCCAGCTGTCCGCGGACCGTGGGGCGATCATCGGCGGCGATCTGTACGAGGTGGTCGCCACCGAACACGGCGTACGGGTGGTGATGGGTGACGTCCGCGGACACGGGCTCGGGGCGATCGGCACCGCCGCCGCCGTCCTCGGCAGCTTCCGCGAGGCCGTCCACGACGAGGCCGGACTCGACGGTGTGCTGCGCCGGCTGGAACGCGCCCTGGCCCGGCACCTGCGCGAGCGCGCTCGCGCCGAGCACCCGTCGGCCGGACCGGCGTCCGACAACCCGGTCGCCGAGGAGTTCGTGACCGTACTGCTGCTGGAGATCGGCCGGGACGGCGAGGTCCGGGCGCTGAACTGCGGTCACCCGTGGCCGTATCTGCTGAGCGGTATCCGGGTCGAACCGCTCGCCCGTGCGGATCCCCTTCCGCCCCTCGGCCCGTTCCCGCTGCCGGCCGAACTGCCCGCGCTGCACTGCGGCCACCTGCTGCCGGGAGAGACCCTGGTCCTGCACACGGACGGCGCCGAGGATGCGAGGGATGCGTGTGGCCGGTTCTTTTCCCTGTCCGAAGCACTGTCCCGGGCGGTCCACGGCAGCCCCGGCGCCGCCCCTCAGGTCGTCCTGGGCTCGGTCTTCAGCGCGCTCCTGCGCCATGCCGGGGGCACACCGGCGGATGACGTCGCCTTACTGGTACTTCACAACGACCGCCAAGTACGCCATGCCTTGGGAAACGCACGACCCGCCACCACAAATCCACAGCCGACGACACACGGTTAGCCGCCCGGACGCCGGACCGCCGCACTGTACGAGGGGGAGCCGGCGGCCCGGCCGGCCTCTTGCGAGGCATTTCAGTCAACCGGCTGGAAACTCTCCGCGACAGTGTGCACACGGTGCGGATTCGAGTACTCCGTTCACACCCCGTGTGAAGGCCGACCCACTACTCTGACGGCACCGAGCCACCCGGGGGCATCCCATGCAGCCCAACACTCTGCTCGACGCGATCCTGGACGAGGCGGGCATCTCGCACGCGGGACTCGCCGCCCATGTGAACCAGGCGGGCCGGGCGCGCGGCCTCGCGCTCAGATACGAACACACCGCCGTGGCGCGGTGGTTGAAGGGGCAGCGGCCCCGCGGGCAGGTTCCCGACCTGATCTGCGAGGTGCTCGCCCGTCGACTGCACCGCCCCGTCACCCTCGACGACATCGGGCTCGGGGTGCCCGGCGAGCCGTCCGCCCCGCACGGCACGTCGCTGTCCGGGTTCGTGGAGCGGGCCACCGCCCTGTGGCGCTCCGACGAGCAGCAGCGCCCGCACATCCTGGGCGCTCCCGCCGTCACCGGCACGCCCGCCGTGATGCCCGTGTGGGAGTGGGAGAACCCGCCCGAGGACGTCGACGTCTCGCGGGGCGGCCGGCACCGGGTCACCTCGGCCGACATCGAGATGCTGCGCGCGGCCCGTACGCACTACGAGCAGATGTACCGCAAGGCCGGCGGTGTCGCGACCCGCACCCGGATCGTGGGCTTCCTGAACGCCGAGGCCGCCCCGCTGCTGCGCGGCAGCTACACCGACGAGACGGGCCGTCAACTGCACCGGGCCACCGGCGGGTTGGTGGCGGTCGCCGGGATCTGCGCGTACGACTCGGACGCGCACGGTCTCGCCCAGCGCTACTTCCACCAGGCGCTCCGGCTCGCGAAGGCCAGCGGGGACCGGGGGCTCGGCGCCTACGTGATCGCGCTCCTCGTCAACCAGGCGCTGTTCATGCGGGAGTACCGGCAGGCCGTCGCCTTCGCGGAGGCCGCGCTGCGCGCCGCCGGACGGCACATCACCCCGGCGCTCGCCTCCGACCTGTACGCGATGCAGGCGAAGGCGTACGCCCACCTCGGCGACGGCACGAGCGCGCTGTCCTGCATCCGGCGGGCCGAGCAGGCCGCCGAACGCATCCGGCGCGGATACGAGCCGGACGAGACGGGCTATGTCCAGCCGGGACTCGTCAACGTCCAGGTGGCGGAGGCGCTGTTGAGCCTCGGCGAGGTGGCGGCGGCACGGGAGCACGCCATGGCCGCCGTCGACAACCCCGCCCACGACCGGGGCCGGGTGCACCGGCTCGCCATGCTCAGCACGATCGAACTGCGTCAGGGCAACGCCGACAAGGCGGTGGCCATCGCGGTCCAGATGGCCGAACAGGCCCGGGGAATGGAGTCCCAGCGCCTGCGCGACAGACTCAGAGCGGTGCGCGAACACCTCGTGCGCAGCGGCTGCGCGGGCACGGCCGAGGCCGCCGCACTCATCGACGGTGCACTGCGCGTGCCGCTGTAGACGGGCGCACGACCACCGACACTCATCGTTCCTGCTGCGATATTGCCACTTACTCGACGGAAGGTGGCAGAACCGTGCAGTGGACGAAACAGAACGAACAAACTGTGTATGCGAACCGCTGGTTCAGCGTCAATCTCGCGGATGTCGAGCTGCCGGACGGTCGGCACCTCGATCACTTTCTGATACGGCTGCGGCCCGTTGCCGTGGCCACGGTGGTGAACCAGGCCAATGAGGTCCTCCTCCTGTGGCGCCACCGCTTCATCACCGACAGTTGGGGGTGGGAACTCGCGGCGGGTGTGGTCGAGGACGGCGAGGACATCGCCGTCGCGGCCGCCAGGGAACTCGAGGAAGAGACCGGCTGGCGGCCGGGACCCCTGCGCCACCTGATGAGCGTGGAGCCGTCCAACGGGCTCACCGACGCCCGGCACCACATCTACTGGGCCGACGAGGGCGAGTACCTCGGACACCCCGTGGACGACTTCGAGTCGGACCGCCGGGAGTGGGTCCCCCTCAAACTCGTCCCCGACATGGTCGCCCGCGGCGAGGTCCCGGCCGCGAACATGGCGGCCGCGTTACTGCTGCTGCATCATCTCCGGCTCGGGCAGGACGCCATGCCCTGATCCCCCCGCGTCCTGGAGCCGCCCTAGCGCCCCAGGGCCTGCCAGACCGTCACGACGAGCGCGCCCACGGCGGTGAGTACCGCTACCGCGGGCAACGGCCAGCGGGCGTGCTCCAGGGCGACGATCCGGCTGCTCAGGTCGTCGACTTCCTTGTCCGTCTCCTCCGTGCGATGACTGAGCAGAGCCAGTCCGCCCTCGACCCTCGCGTAGGCGACGTCGAGGCGGCGCCGTAACTCTGCGAGTTCGCCGTGGACCACAGGATGCTCGGGGTCGGTGGTCACGAGTCCGTTCCTTTCTGTAGTCGTCTCATCCCTTGCATGCGCATGAAGAGTCAACTCGCCTGGTGGACACGTGGGGAGAGTGTGCGAGGGGCATATGCGGGCCCGGTGCGCACACGCCGTGTGAATGCGGTGGGCCCGGCGCTCCGCAGAGGGCCGGGCCTTTTGAGCCACCGTGCGTAATCAGCCGTAGGTGTAGAAGCCCGAGCCCGACTTCCGGCCGAGCCGGCCCGCGTCGACCATGCGCTGCAGCAGCGGGGGAGCGGCGTACAGCGGCTCCTTGTACTCCTCGTACATCGAGAACGCCACGGAGGCGACCGTGTCCAGACCGATCAGGTCTGCCAGCTTCAGCGGGCCCATCGGGTGGGCACAGCCGAGCTCCATGCCGTTGTCGATGTCCTCGCGGCTGGCGATGCCCGACTCGAACATCCGGATCGCGGAGAGGAGATACGGGATCAGCAGCGCGTTGACCACGAAGCCGGAGCGGTCCTGGGCGCGGATGGCGTGCTTGCCGAGCACCTTCTCGGCGAAGACCTGGGCGCGGCCGAGCGTGCCCTCGGAGGTGGTGAGCGCCGGGATCAGCTCGACCAGCTTCTGTACCGGGGCCGGGTTGAAGAAGTGGATGCCGATGACGTGGTCGGGCCGCGAGGTGGCGACCGCCAGCCTCACCAGGGGGATGGAGGAGGTGTTGGAGGCCAGGATCGCGTCGGGCCGGGTCACGACCTGGTCGAGCACCTGGAAGATCTCGGTCTTGACCAGCTCGTTCTCGACGACGGCCTCGATCACCAGGTCGCGGTCCGCGAACTCGCCGAGGTCGGTGGTGAAGCTGAGGCGCGCCAGCGTGGCGTCCCGCTCCTCCTCGGAGATCTTGCCGCGCTCGGCGGCCTTCGCCAGGGAGTTGAACAGCCGGGTCCGGCCGATCTCCAGGGCCTCGCCGGTGGTCTCGGCGACCTTCACGTCCAGGCCGGCACGGGCGCACACCTCGGCGATGCCCGCTCCCATCTGGCCGCAGCCGACCACTCCGACGCGCTCGATGTCGGTCACATCGTCCCTTTCGCTGGTCTACGGACGTGAGCAGGACCCGTGGGTCCGGTGCCTGCTCCGTTCGTGCACGTTACCGCCAAGTATCGATGATCGATCGCCGGGGGTGCGGCATCCGTCGGGCATCCTGGGGCGCGGAGACGGTCCGTGACCGCGCGGATCCGTGGTGTTCGGGGGTGTGCAGATGGGACGAGTGTCACGCCGGGCGTTCGCGCTGGCCGCGCTGGCGACGCTCACGACGGGCTCGGCCGGCGCGAAGGCCGCGCCGGGCAGGCGGTCGGTGCGGCCGCGGAAGGCCGCCGAGATGCGGGGCGTGTGGCTGGCGACCGTGCAGAACCGGGACTGGCCCTCGCGGCCGGGCCTGAGCGCGGCGGCCCAGCGGGCCGAACTGGTCGCCCACCTCGACAAGGCTGCCGAGACCGGTCTCAACACGGTGATCTTCCAGGTGCGGCCCACCGCCGACGCCTTGTGGCCCTCGCCGTACGAGCCCTGGTCGCAGTACCTCACCGGAACCCAGGGCAAGCACCCGGGCTGGGACCCGCTGGGCACGGCCGTCGAGGAGGCGCACGCCCGCGGACTGGAACTGCACGCCTGGTTCAACCCGTACCGGATCGCGGGCCACGCGGACCCGGACAAGCTCGTCAGGACCCACCCCGCCCGCCGGCATCCGAACTGGGTGGTGACGTACGGCGGGAAGCTCTACTACAACCCGGGACTGCCCGAGGTCCGCGCCTTCGTCCAGGACGCGATGCTCGACGCGGTGGCCAAGTATCCCGTCGATGCCGTGCACTTCGACGACTACTTCTACCCGTATCCCGTGGCGGGCCAGACCTTCGACGACGGCGAGGCCTACGACAGGTACGGCGGCGGCTTCCCCAGCCGGGCCGCCTGGCGGCGCGACAACATCGACCTGCTGGTGCGCGAGACCTCGGCCCGGATCAAGACGGTGCGGCCCGCCGCGCGCTTCGGCATCAGCCCCTTCGGGGTGTGGCGCAACGACACCACCGACCCGCGCGGCTCGCAGACCCGGGCGCTGCAGGCGTACGACGACCTGTACGCGGACACCCGCCAGTGGGTCCGCAAGAACTGGATCGACTACATCGTCCCCCAGCTGTACTGGAACATCGGCTTCGCCGCCGCCGACTACGCGAAGCTGCTGCCCTGGTGGGCGGAGGTGGCCAGGGGCACCGGAACGCAGTTGTACGCCGGTGAGGCGCTGTACAAGGCGGGCGACCCGGCGCAGTCCGAGGCCTGGCAGGACCCCGCCGAACTGTCCCGGCACCTCTTCCTCGCCCAGGACCACCCCGAGGTGCGCGGACATGTGTTCTTCGCCGCCGGGGAAGTGACGACGGACCCCGTCGGCGCCATGGCGCGGGTGGTCGCCGACCACTACGCGCGGCCGGCGAGGATCCCGGGGGACTAGGGCCTGCAGTACGGCCTTAGCGGTTCATTTCCTTGTGCCGGATCTCGGTGTCGGGGCCCGGGGAACACACTCCCTCGTGCCCGTCCTCGAAGCGGACGCGGTACGGGGGGTTGCCCTCCTGACCCATCACTTCGACGATCTCGCCGATCTTGTCCTGTTGTCCGACCACCCTGCCGTGCTGGACAAGCTGGTCGCCCACGGTTGCACGCATCTTTCGGGCCTCCTCACCATCTGCGGAAGCAGCGGTCCGTGTGGCCTTGAGTTTACGGCGCGGGGGCCCGGTCGGGACCTGTGCGTGCGCGCCGTTCAGCCTCGCGCCCGCTGGGTCACGGCGATGCACACGAGCACCGCCGCGGCCGTCAACGGTGCGGCCACCGTCAGGTGCTCACCCAGCAGCAGCACCGACCACACCAGTGTGAGCAGCGGCTGGGCCAACTGCAACTGGCTGGCTTTGGGGATGCCGATGACGGCCATGCCCCGGTACCAGACGACGAGCCCCAGGAACTGCGAGCCCGCCGAGACCCACAGCAGCCCGGCCACGCTGTGCGCGGTGAGGTGGACGGGTTCGTACGACAGCGCCACCGCGGCGGCGGGCACGGCGAGCGGCAGACACAGCACCAGCGCCCAGCCGATGACCTGCCAGCCCGGCATGCCCCGGGCCAGCCGGCCGCCCTCGGTGTAGCCGGCCGCGCACACCAGCAGGGCCCCGAAGAGGTAGACGTCGGCGGTGCTGAGGGCGCCGCCGCTCTGCTGCACGGTGAAGGCGGCCACCGCGGCCGCGCCCGCGAGCGCCGCCGCCCAGAAGGTGCGGGAGGGACGCGTGCCCATGCGCAGGGCCGCGAAGAGAGCGGTGGTCAGCGGGAGCAGGCCGACCACGACGGCGGCGTGCGCGGTGGTCGAGGTCTGAAGGGCGAGGGTGCTCAGCAGCGGGAAACCGACGACGACACCGGCGGCGACCACCGCGAGGCCCGGCCAGTGGCGCCGGGCGGGCACCGGTACGCGGAGCGCGAGCAGACAGCCGCCCGCGATCAGCGCCGCGAGGACGCTGCGCACGGCGACCAGGGACCAGGCGCCGAAGCCCTCCAGGCCCCAGGCGGTGGCGGGGAAGGTGAGGGAGAAGGCGACGACGCCGAGGGCGGCCTGGAGGGTGCCGGCGGTGATCGTGCCGCTCGTGCCGCCCGTGCCGCTCGTTCCGTTCGGGGTGGCGACCGCTATCGGGGTGGGCGCAGTAGCGCTACTCTCTGCTCTCATGCAAGAGCGTAGCAGTGTGGGTGATCTGGTGAATCAGCTGCGTCGGGAGCTGGACCGCTACTCACCCGGTGGAAAGCTCCCGTCGAGCCGGGCCCTCGTCGAACGCTTCCGGGTCAGCCCGGTGACCGTCTCGCGGGCCCTCGCTCAACTGGCCGCCGAGGGGCTCGTGGTCACCCGCCCCGGTGCCGGCGCCTTCCGGGCCCGGCCGCGCCCGGAGGCCGCCGCTGCGGGCGACACGTCCTGGCAGGAGGTCGCCCTCAGCGCGGACAGCGCCGCCGAGCTCGTACCCCGCTCGGTGGACGCGTCCGGTGTGCTGGTCTCGCTGGCCGCCCCGGCCTCAGGGGTGATCGAGTTCAACGGTGGCTATCTGCATCCGTCCTTGCAGCCGGAGCGGGCGATGGCCGCGGCGCTGTCCCGCGCGGGCCGCCGCCCCGGAGCGTGGGGACGGCCGCCGGTGGAGGGGCTGCCGGAGCTGCGTGAGTGGTTCGCGCGGAGCATCGGCGGGCCCGGTGGGGGAGTCACGGCCGCGGAGGTGCTGGTCACCTCGGGCGGCCAGTCGGCGCTGGCCACCGCGCTGCGCGCCCTCGCTCCGCCCGGAGCGCCCGTGCTCGTCGAGTCGCCCACCTACCCGGGCATGCTGGCGATCGCCCGCGCGGCCGGTCTGCGCCCGGTCCCGGTCCCGGTCGACGCGGACGGCGTACGGCCGTCCCTGCTCGCCGACGCGTTCCGGGCCACCGGCGCCCGGGTGTTCGTCTGCCAGCCGCTGTTCCAGAACCCGACCGGTGCCGTGCTCGCCCCCGAGCGGCGCGGCGAGGTGCTGCGCATCGCGCGCGCGGCGGGCGCGTTCGTCGTCGAGGACGACTTCGTACGACGGCTCGTGCACGAGGACGCGGCAGAGCTGCCGCGTCCGCTGGCCGCCGACGACCCCGACGGCGTCGTCGTCCACGTCGGCTCGCTGACCAAGGCGACCTCGCCCAGCTTCCGGGTGAGCGCGCTCGCCGCGCGCGGGCCGGTGCTGGAGCGGCTGCGCGCCATCCAGGTCGTCGACACCTTCTTCGTGCCCCGGCCCCTGCAGGAGGCGGCCCTCGAACTGGTCGGCTCGCCCGCCTGGCCGCGCCATCTGCGCACGCTCTCGGCGGAGTTGAAGGTCCGCCGGGACACGATGACGGCCGCGCTGCGGCTCGGCCTCCCCGAACTCGCCCTCCCGCACATCCCGTCCGGCGGCTACCACCTGTGGCTCCGCCTCCCCGACGGGACGGACGAGGTCGCCCTGGTGGCGGCCGCCCTGCGCGCAGGCGTCGCGATCACCCCCGGCCGCCCCTACTTCAGCGCCGAACCGCCCGCCGGACACGTGCGGTTGAGCTTCGCGGCGGTGTCGGGCACGGGGGAGATCACGGAAGGGGTACGGCGGCTTCGTACGGCCTGTGACGAGGTGCTCCCCTCGAAAACCGCTCGACGCCGCCCTCCGACGGCTGCGAATCTCCCCGCATGAGCGATGTCGACACCCCGCCCCTCGCCGAGGGCTACGAGATCTCCACCGACCCCGACCGCATCGACGCCGAGCGGGTGCACCGCTGGCTGTCCACCGACGCGTACTGGGCGATCGGGCGGCCCCGCGAGAAGCAGGACCGGGCGATCGACGGCTCGCTCAATTTCGGGGTGTACGAGATAGTTTCGGGCGAACAGGTGGCGTATGCCCGCATTATCACTGACCGGGCGACCTTCGCGTGGCTGTGCGATGTGTACGTCGACCCGTCGGTGCGCGGCAAGGGGATCGGGACGGCGCTCGTCGGGGCCGTACGGGAGCGGCTGCGGCCGTACGGGCTGCGGCGGATCCTGCTCGCCACGCACGACGCCCACGGGGTGTACGAGAGGCTCGGGTTCGCGCCGCTGGAGAAGCCGGACCAGTGGATGGCGCTGATGCTGTAGCGGGCCCGCTCTGATAATTCCCGGTAACACCTCTTGACCTGCGGACTTCCGCGTCTCACCATCGCCGCATGCAACTACGGGTCACGTTCGTCGCCGCCGCGCGCAGCTCCCCGCTGCTCGCCGAACGCTTCGAGGACGACCGTCCGCTGGACCAGGCCGGCTGGGACGAGGTGCTGCGCGTCGCCCAGGACCTGATCCCGCTCGCGGCGGCCGAGCTGCGGTATTGCTCGCCGACCCCGCGCAGCCGCGCCACCGGGGATGCCCTCGGTTACGCGCCGCTGGTGCAACTGGCCCTGCGGGACTGTGCCATGGGGCGTTGGCGCGGGCTGACGCTCGGCGAGGCGATGGCCCGCGAGCCGGCGGCCGTGGACGCCTGGCTCGCCGACCCGAACGGCATGCCGCACGGTGGTGAGTCGCTGCGGGAGTTCATCGCCCGGGTCGGGAACTGGCTGGACACCCGGCCCGTCGAGGACGGTGGCCGGATCGTGGCCGTGGCCGAGCCCTCGGTGATCCGCGCCGCCCTGGTGTACGCGCTGAAGGCGCCGCCCTCGTCGTACTGGAACATCGACGTCCGCCCGCTGTCGACGACCGTCGTCACGGGCCGGGCGGGGCGCTGGAACCTCCGCCTCGACGGGGTGTCGGCTCAGCCCTCGCGGGCGTAGTCGGTGGTCAGGACCAGGTCCTTCGCGGGGCCGCCCACGCGCCACACGGTCCGCCAGTGGTCCTGGCCGCGGACGGTGAACTCCCCGCGGTAGAGGTCGGCCGAGCAGGGATGGTCGGCGACGTGGTGTCCCGAGGTCAGGTCCAGGTCGTGGAAGGGCCGCCCGTCGGCGAAGCGCACGTCCGCCGAACCGTGTGAGCGGCCCGGCGCCGGCAGGAAGCGCAGGGTGCGCTCGGCGGGGCGGGGGACGCCCTGCCAGGTGAAGGTGCCGGACTCGTGGTGCAGCAGTCCGCCGTCGTCCAGCGGGCTGAAAGTCGTCGTACCGGAGAAGTGGCCCTCCGCGCCGCTCGTCAGATCCCGCACGGATCGCTCCACGCGCCAGCTCCCGGACAGGTATGCCAGCACGTCCGGCACTGGCCAGAACTCACCCATCCCCTGCTGACCTCCGTCACATCCGTTGTTGTGCGATCCATTGACGCGTCCCTGCCCCCTCCCTATCTTGCCGTTCGAAGTGCTGATCATTGTCCGGTATTTCGAACCGCTTGCCCGTGTGCATCACTGCACGCACAACTCCACACCCCTGAGCCGCGGAGTATCCATGTCACGCACCCGCACCCGCTGGAGACTCGGTCTCACGGCCACCGCCTTGCTGGTGGCCGCCGGTCTGGTCCCGGCACCCGCGCACGCCGAGGACGTCACCGACTACGCGATCACCGTCGACCCGACCGCCAAGGGCGCCAAGATCGACGACACGATGTACGGCGTGTTCTTCGAGGACATCAACCGGGCCGCCGACGGCGGTCTGTACGCCGAGCTCGTGCAGAACCGGTCCTTCGAGTACTCCACCGCCGACAACACCTCGTACACACCCCTCACCTCCTGGACGGTGGACGGCACCGCGCAGGTCGTGAACGACGACGGCCGGCTCAACGAGCGCAACCGCAACTACCTCTCCGTGGGCGCCGGTTCGTCGGTCACGAACGCCGGCTACAACACCGGCATCCACGTGGACGAGGGCAAGAAGTACGACTTCTCGGTGTGGGCCCGCGCCACCGGCGGCAGCACCCTCACCGTCACCCTCCAGGACGCGGACGGCACGCTGGCCACCGCCCGCACGGTGGCCGTGACGAAGAGCGGCTGGGCCAAGTACACCGCCACGTTCACCGCGACCCGCACCAGCAGCAACGGCCGGCTCGCCGTGGCCTCCTCCGCCGCGGCCGCCCTCGACATGGTGTCCCTCTTCCCGCGCGACACCTACAAGCACCAGCCGAACGGCCTGCGCAAGGACCTCGCCGAGAAGGTCGAGACCCTCCACCCGGGCTTCCTGCGCTTCCCCGGCGGCTGCCTGGTCAACACCGGCTCCATGGAGGACTACAGCGAGGCCTCCGGCTACCAGCGCAAGCGCTCCTACCAGTGGAAGGACACCATCGGCCCGGTCGAGGAGCGCGCCACCAACTCCAACTTCTGGGGCTACAACCAGTCCTACGGCCTCGGCTACTACGAGTACTTCCGCTTCGCCGAGGACATCGGTGCGATGCCCCTGCCCGTCGTCCCGGCCCTGGTGACCGGCTGCGGCCAGAACAAGGCCACCGACGACGAGGCGCTCCTCGAGCGGCACATCCAGGACGCCCTCGACCTCATCGAGTTCGCCAACGGGCCGGTGACCTCGACCTGGGGCAAGAAGCGCGCCCAGATGGGCCACCCCAAGCCCTTCCACCTCACCCACGTCGGGGTCGGCAACGAGGAGAACCTGCCCGTCGAGTTCATGGACCGGTTCAAGCGGTTCCGCGCCGCGATCGAGGCCGAGTACCCCGACATCACCGTCGTCTCCAACTCCGGCCCGGACGACACCGGTCAGACCTTCGACACGGCCTGGCAGCTCAACCGCGAGGCCAAGGTCGACCTGGTCGACGAGCACTACTACAACAGCCCGCAGTGGTTCCTGCAGAACAACAACCGCTACGACTCCTATGACAGGAACGGCCCGAAGGTCTTCCTCGGGGAGTACGCCTCACAGGGCAACGCCTTCAAGAACGGCCTCGCCGAAGCCGCGTTCATGACCGGCCTGGAGCGCAACGCCGACATCGTGAAACTGGCCTCCTACGCCCCGCTGTTCGCCAACGAGGACTACGTGCAGTGGAGCCCGGACATGGTGTGGTTCAACAACCACGCCTCCTGGAACTCCGCCAACTACGAGGTCCAGAAGCTGTTCATGACCAACGTCGGCGACCGGGTGGTGCCCTCCACGGCCACCGGCACGCCCTCGCTGCTCGCCCCCATCACCGGAGCCGTCGGCCTGTCGACGTGGGCGACCACGGCGGCGTACGACGATGTGTTGGTCACCGGCGCGGACGGCACGTCCCTGCTCAGTGACGACTTCGGCGGTGACGCCTCGAAGTGGACCCACACCGGCGGTGGCAGCTGGAGCGTCCAGGACGGGCAGTACGTGCAGAGCGACGTGGCCGCCGAGAACACCATGGTCTCGGCCGGCGACCCGTCCTGGCACGACTACGACCTGCATGTGAAGGCCACCAAGAAGTCCGGCAAGGAGGGCTTCCTCGTCGCCTTCGGAGTCAAGGACACCGGCAACTACTACTGGTGGAACCTGGGTGGCTGGAACAACACCCAGTCCGCCGTCGAACAGGCCGTGGACGGCGGCAAGTCGACGCTGATCTCGAAGGCCGGGTCCATCGAGACGGGGCGCGCCTACGACATCGACGTCAAGGTGCGGGGCCGCCAGGTCACCCTCTATCTCGACGGTCAGGAGTGGGGCAGCTTCACCGACGACAAGCCGGCCGAGCCGTTCCGGCAGGTTGTCACCAAGGACAAGAAGACCGGTGACCTGATCGTCAAGGTCGTCAACGCCCAGTCCTCGGCCGCCCGCACGGCGATCGACCTGGGCGGCGCGAAGGTCGCCTCCCGTGCGAAGGTCACCACGCTGGCCGCCGCGCCGGACGCGGTGAACACGGAGACCGCGACGGCGGTGGCACCGCTGTCGTCCACCTTCTCCGGGGTCGCCGACAGGTTCACGTACACCTTCCCGGCGAACTCGATCACGTTCCTGAGGATCAAGCAGAGGTAGCCGGTCCGGGCGTGGGCCGCGGTCCTTCCGGGGGCGGCGGTCCACGCCCGCCGGCCGCCGCATCCGTCACCGGTGGCAGAACACGCATCCCTCCCAGTGCGGCAGCGCGCTCAGCACCCGGTGCGGTACGCAGCAGGCGACGGCCCCCGTCAGCGGGAGCACGTCGGCGCCCGGCGCGGAGGCGGGCGGCTCGAAGGCCTCGACGATCTGCCGGAAGCGCGCCAGGTATGCGGCCGCGTGGGGCGGCTCGTACCCGAGCTCCTCCCAGTCGAGCTCCCCGAGATCGAACCCGGCCGCGCCCCGCCCCATGACACCCTGGTCCTGGAGCGCCAGCAGGCCCGCGAAGCGGTGGTCCCATTCCTCGGCTCCGAAGGTGTTCCCCATGTCGGGGAGGTTACGGCGATGCCCGGAATGGATTGCATAAACGTGCATCGAAACGTATAGTCATGCCATCAAGAGGAGGATGGATCCCATGGCGGTACGTGCGGCAGTGGCCGGAGCGAGTGGATACGCGGGCGGAGAGCTCCTGCGTCTGCTCCTGGCGCACCCCGAGGTCGAGATCGGCGCCCTGACCGGCAACTCCAACGCCGGACAGCGGCTCGGCGCGCTGCAGCCGCACCTGCTGCCGCTGGCCGACCGCGTGCTTCAGGAGACCACCGCGGACGTCCTCGCCGGACACGATGTCGTCTTCCTCGCCCTGCCGCACGGACAGTCCGCGGCCGTCGCCGAGCAGCTCGGCCCGGAGGTGCTCGTCGTCGACATGGGGGCGGACTTCCGCCTCAAGGACGCCGGTGACTGGGAGAGGTTCTACGGCTCCGCGCACGCCGGCACCTGGCCGTACGGCCTTCCCGAACTGCCGGGTGGCCGCGCCCGGCTTGCGGGGTCCAAGCGCATCGCGGTGCCCGGCTGCTACCCGACCGCCGTCTCCCTCGCGCTGTTCCCGGCGTACGCCGCCTCACTCGCCGAGGCGGAAGCCGTGATCGTCGCCGCCTCCGGGACGTCCGGCGCGGGCAAGGCGCCCAAGCCGAACCTGCTGGGCAGCGAGGTCATGGGCTCCATGTCGCCGTACGGCGTCGGCGGCGTCCACCGGCACACCCCCGAGATGATCCAGAACCTCAGCGCGGCCGCCGGGGAGACCGTCTCCGTCTCCTTCACACCGACCCTCGCGCCGATGCCCCGCGGCATCCTCGCCACCTGTACCGCCAAGGCGAAGCCCGGCGTCACGGCCGAGTCCGTCCGCGCCGTCTATGAGAAGGCCTTCGCCGACGAGCCCTTCGTGTACCTGCTGCCCGAGGGCCAGTGGCCCGCCACGGCGTCCGTCTACGGTTCCAACGCCGTTCAGGTGCAGGTCGCGTACGACGAGGCCGCGGGCCGCATCATCGCGATCAGCGCCATCGACAACCTGACCAAGGGCACCGCGGGCGGTGCCGTCCAGAGCATGAACATCGCCCTCGGGCTCCCCGAGGAGCTCGGTCTCTCGACGATCGGAGTCGCACCGTGAGCGTCACGGCAGCAAAGGGATTCCTGGCGGCGGGCATCGCCGCGGGAATCAAGGAGAACGGCAACCCGGACCTGTCCCTCGTGGTCAACACCGGGCCCCGCCGCGCCGCCGCCGGCGTCTTCACCTCCAACCGCGTCAAGGCCGCTCCCGTCCTGTGGTCCGAGCAGGTCCTCAAGGCCGGCCAGGTCTCCGCCGTCGTCCTCAACTCCGGTGGCGCCAACGCCTGTACGGGGCCGAAGGGCTTCCAGGACACGCACGCCACCGCCGAGAAGGCCGCCGAGGTGCTCGGTCTCGGCGCCGTCGAGGTCGCCGTCGCCTCCACCGGTCTGATCGGCATCCTGCTCCCGATGGACAAGCTGCTGCCGGGCATCGAGCAGGCGGCCGAGGCCCTGAGCGAGCACGGCGGTGAGAAGGCCGCCATCGCGATCAAGACCACCGACTCCGTCCACAAGACGTCCGTCGTCACCAAGGACGGCTGGACCGTGGGCGGCATGGCCAAGGGCGCGGGCATGCTCGCCCCCGGCCTCGCCACCATGCTGGTCGTCCTCACCACCGACGCCGACCTCGACAGCGCGGCCCTGGACCGGGCGCTGCGCGCCGCCACCAAGGTCACCTTCGACCGCGTCGACTCCGACGGCTGTATGTCCACCAACGACACCGTGCTCCTGCTGGCCTCCGGGGCCTCCGAAGTCACCCCGGAGTACGAGGAGTTCGCCGCGGCCGTACGGACCGTCTGCGACGACCTCGGCCAGCAGCTCATCCGGGACGCCGAGGGCGCCAGCAAGGACATCAGGGTCGAGGTGATCAACGCCGCGAGCGAGGACGACGCCGTGGAGGTGGGCCGCTCCATCGCCCGCAACAACCTCCTCAAGTGCGCCATCCACGGCGAGGACCCCAACTGGGGCCGCGTGCTCTCCGCGATCGGCACGACGAAGGCCGCCTTCGACCCCGACGAGCTCAACGTCGCCATCAACGGCGTCTGGGTGTGCAAGAACGGCGGCGTCGGCGAGGACCGGGAGAAGGTCGACATGCGCTACCGCGAGGTGCACATCGTCGCCGACCTCGCGGCCGGCACCGAGACGGCCACCATCTGGACCAACGATCTCACCGCCGACTACGTCCACGAGAACAGCGCGTACTCGTCATGAGCACTACCCGCAAGCACACCGCCCTCCCCAAGGCGCAGATCCTCATCGAGGCGCTGCCCTGGCTGGTGAGGCACAACGGCAAGACGGTCGTCATCAAGTTCGGCGGCAACGCCATGATCGACGAGGACCTGAAGGCCGCCTTCGCGCAGGACGTGGTGTTCCTGCACCACGCCGGCATCAAGCCCGTCGTCGTGCACGGCGGCGGCCCGCAGATCAGCGCCGCCCTCGACAAGCACGGCATCGTCAGCGAGTTCAAGGCGGGCCTCAGGGTCACCACCGAGGACGCCATGGACGTCGTCCGCATGGTGCTGGCCGGACACGTGCAGCGCGAGCTGGTCGGGCTGCTCAACCAGCACGGCCCGCTCGCCGTGGGGCTGACGGGCGAGGACGCGCACACCATCACCGCCGTCAAGCACCAGCCCGAGATCGACGGGGAGCTGGTCGACATCGGGCGGGTGGGCGAGATCACCGACATCGACACGGGCGCGATCGAGGCGCTGCTGGCGGACGGCCGTATCCCGGTCGTCTCGTCGATCGCCCGGAGCCAGGACGATCACCATGTCTACAACGTCAATGCTGATACGGCGGCCGCGGCACTCGCTGCTGCGCTGGGCGCCGAAACCCTCATGGTCCTCACGGACGTCGAGGGCCTCTACGAGGACTGGCCGAACAGCGACGAGGTGATCAGCCGCCTCACGGCCGCCCAACTCGAGAAGCTGCTGCCGGAGTTGAGCTCCGGCATGGTGCCGAAGATGGAGGGCTGCCTGCACGCCGTCCGCAACGGCGTGAACACCGCCCGCGTCATCGACGGCCGGGTCCAGCACTCGATCCTGCTGGAGATCTTCACCGACGAGGGCATCGGCACGATGGTCGTGCCCGACGAAAAGACGGACGCACAGGACGTACAGGGGGAGTCATGAGCAACGAGGAACTGACCGAGCGGTGGCAGGGCTCGCTGATGAACAACTACGGCACTCCGCGGCTGCCCCTCGTGCGCGGCGAGGGCACCAAGCTGTGGGACGCCGACGGCAAGCGGTACCTCGACTTCGTCGGCGGCATCGCGGTCAACGCCCTCGGCCACGCCCACCCGGCGATCGTCGAGGCGGTCAGCACGCAGATCGCCTCCCTCGGCCATGTCTCCAACCTCTTCATCGCCGAGCCGCCCGTCACGCTCGCCGAACGGCTGCTCCAGCACTTCGGCCGCGACGGCAAGGTGTACTTCTGCAACTCCGGGGCCGAGGCCAACGAGGGCGCCTTCAAGATCGGGCGGCTGACCGGGCGCAGCCACATGGTCGCCACCGACGGCGGCTTCCACGGCCGGACCATGGGCGCCCTCGCGCTCACCGGCCAGCCCGGCAAGCAGGAGCCCTTCCTGCCGCTGCCCGGTGACGTCACCCACGTGCCGTACGGCGACCCGCAGGCGCTGGCCGCCGCGGTCACCGAGGAGACCGCCCTCGTCATCATCGAGCCGATCCAGGGCGAGAACGGGGTCGTGGTGCCCCCGGCCGGCTATCTGAAGGCGGCCCGGGCGATCACCGCCGCGACGGGCAGCCTGCTGGTCCTCGACGAGGTGCAGACCGGCATCGGGCGGACCGGGCACTGGTTCGAGTACCAGGCCCACGAGGGCGTCCTGCCGGACGTCGTCACGCTCGCGAAGGGGCTCGGCGGCGGACTGCCGCTCGGCGCGACGGTCGCCTTCGGGCGGGCCGCGGAGCTGCTGCAGCCGGGCCAGCACGGTACGACCTTCGGCGGAAACCCGATCGCCTGCGCGGCCGGGCTCGCCGTACTCGACACGATCGCGGACGAGGGGTTGCTGGAGAACGTCAAGCGGCAGAGCGAGAAGCTGCGGAACGGAATCGAGGGCGCCGACGGCAGTTCACGTCATCCGCTGATCGCACATGTCCGGGGTGCGGGCCTCCTCCTGGGTATCGTGCTCACCGAGCCGCTCGCGCCGAAGGTGCAGCAGGCGGCTCAGGACGCCGGGTTCCTGGTGAACGCGCCCGCCCCTGATGTCGTACGGCTGATGCCGGCGCTGAACCTCGGCGATGACGACGTGGACGCGCTTCTCCAGGCACTGCCCGGCATCCTGGACGTGGCCAAGGGGGACGGATGATCCGGAGAATGAGACGACGATGAGCCAGGCGCAGGAGCACGAGCAGACCGCGGGGCCTGCCGTACCGCAGACCCGCACCGCACGGCACCGCCGGATCGTGGACATCCTCAACCGGCAACCGGTGCGCAGCCAGAGCCAGTTGGCGAAACTCCTCGCCGACGACGGGCTGAGCGTCACTCAGGCGACGCTCTCCCGGGATCTCGACGAGCTGAACGCGGTGAAGATCCGCAACGCCGACGGGGACCTGATCTACGCGGTACCGAGCGAGGGAGGGTTCCGCACGCCGCGGGTCCCTCTCGGGGGGTCGGCGAAGGAAGAGCGGATGCGGCGGCTGTCGGCGGAGCTGCTGATCTCCGCGGAGGCGTCCGCGAACCTGGTCGTTCTGCGGACGCCGCCGGGTGCCGCGCAGTTCCTGGCCTCGGCCATCGATCAGGCCGAACTGCACGACATTCTGGGGACCATCGCGGGTGACGACACGTTGCTGCTGATCAGCCGGGATCCTCTTGGGGGGCAGGCGTTGGCGGATCATCTGCTGCGGCTGGCTCAGAACGGGAACGGGCAGGCGCACGGCCACGGGCACTGAGGGGGCCCGCACCCCCGAGGTCGGCTCAACCGCGGGCAGTCGTGCCGCCTGGGGCGGCTCCCGACCCACAGATAACGGCACCCCGTGAGCGCCGGGCTGCGCGACCCACCTCCCAGCAGTCGCGCCGGTCAGCCCAGCCGCGCCGCCAAGCCCCCCGTGCACCGCACCTCGTCGCCCGCCGTGATCAGGAGCGCCTCCACGTCCGGCAGCGCCTCCAACCACTCCAGGGCTTCCCGCGAACCCATCGCGAACGCCGCCGTCGCCCAGCAGTCCGCCCAGGTCAGGCGGGGGGCCACGACGGTGACCGCCAGCAGGTCGGTCACCGCGGAGCGGCCCGTGCGCGGGTCGACGATGTGGGTGCCGCGCTCGGCCGTGCCGGACGTGGCGACGGCCAGTTCGGGGACGCCCGACGCGGAGACGACGGCCGCAAGTCCCCCCGGCCGCAACGGATCCGACACCCCGACCCGCCACGGCCGCTCCGGCGCCGGCACGCCCAACAGCTGAACGTCCCCGCCGCCGTTGACACTCACCCCGGTCGCCCCGGCCTCGGCGAGCCGTAGGGCGGCACGCTCCGCGGACCAGCCCTTGACGATGCCGGTCGGGTCGAGGCGGCCCTCGTAGCGCATGCTGAACCAGCCGTCGCTGGCCCGTTCGGCCTCCGCGCCGAGGTCGAGCACCTCGGCGACCATCGGATCGCACTCCTGGACGGTCAGTTCGCCCCGGGCCAGCCGGGAGACCTCGCTGTCGTCGCGGTACGTGCTGAACACCTCGTCGACCCGGTGCAGCCCGGCCACCGCCTCGCGCAGTGCCGCCTGTATCGCACCGGGATCCCCGCCGCGGACGTCGAAGGAGAAGACCGTCCCCATGACCTCCTCCGCATGACGTACCGCGGCGGGAGCTTGTGCCGAATCGGCCACCGTGTCAGCCACCGGCCTGGTCCAGGGCCGACTGCAGGGACTTCTTGTAGCCGGCGCTGGTGTAGGTGGCTCCGGAGACGGCGTCGATGTCGGCGGTGCCGGCGGCGATGGCTGCCTGGTTGAGTTTGGGTACGGCGTTGGCGGTGATCTGGTCGCTCTGGCCGCCCTTGGGTGCCTGGACGGTCTCGGCCTTGGTGATCTTGCCGCCGGCGACGGTGATGCGGACCTGGACGGCGCCGTACTGGGTGTCGACGGCGTCGCCGGTGACGGTCTTGGCGGCCTGGGCGTCGCCCGAGCCCTCCGCGGCACCCGACCCGGCGCCCGACCCGGCATCCGCCGAGGTGCCCGCCTGGTCCAGGGCCGACTGCAGGGACTTCTTGTAGCCGGCGCTGGTGTAGGTGGCTCCGGAGACGGCGTCGATGTCGGCGGTGCCGGCGGCGATGGCTGCCTGGTTGAGTTTGGGTACGGCGTTGGCGGTGATCTGGTCGCTCTGGCCGCCCTTGGGTGCCTGGACGGTCTCGGCCTTGGTGATCTTGCCGCCGGCGACGGTGATGCGGACCTGGACGGCGCCGTACTGGGTGTCGACGGCGTCGCCGGTGACGGTCTTGGCGGCCTGCGCGTCGCCCGAGCCCTCCGCGGCACCCGACCCGGCCGTGGAGTTGGCCTTGTCGATGGCGGACTGCAGCGACTGCTTGTAGCCGGTGCTGGTGTACGTCGCTCCGGACACCGCGTCGATCTGCGCGCTCTGCGCGGCCACGGTCGCCGCGTTCAGTTTGGGTACGGCGTCGGCGGTGATCTGGTCGCTCTGGCCACCCTTGGGCGCCTGGACCGTCTCCGCCTTGGTGATCTTGCCGCCCGCGACGGTCAGCCGGACCTGGATGGCGCCGTACTGGGTCTGGGCCGCGTCCCCGGTGACGATGCCGGTCCCGGCGGGCTGGGCGCCGCCCTGGGCCGACTGCCCCGCCGCCGGCGGCTGAGACGCGGCCCCGCCGGCCGCCGCGGAGGACGGATCGGACGACGGTTTCAGTGACAGGACCAGCACGACACCGGACACGGTGGCGGCGGTCGCGAGCACGACACGTCGGATGGGGTGACTCTTCCTCATTGCTTCCAAGCTCCTGAAGTCCCGTCGCTCACATCTCGAACGACTCGTGATGGATGCGGCGGGCGGGCACACCCGCGCCGCGCAGTGCTTCGTACACGGACTGCGCGAACCCGGGCGGGCCGCACATGAATACGTCGTGGTTGTCGATGTCCGGCAGCTTCTGCCGCAGCCGCTCCGCCGAGATGTCGGGGCGTTCCCCGTCCGGGCTGTTGACCGCGTACATCAGCCGGGCCCCGCGCTCGTCCGCGATGGTCGCCAGCTCGTCCCACAGGGCCAGGTCCTGGGTGCTGTTGGCCCGGTAGAGCAGGGTGATGTCACCGGACGCGCCGGGCAGCGTCTCGAACAGCGCCCGCATCGGGGTGATCCCGACGCCGCCCGCGACCAGCAGCACCTTGCCGCGGCTGCGGCGGGCGGCGGTCAGCGCGCCGTACGGGCCCTCGGCCCACACCTTGGTGCCGGGCGTCAGCTCGCGCAGCCGTTCGCTGTGGTCGCCGATCGCCTTCACCGTGATCCGCAGCATGTCGGGGCGGGGCGCCGCCGACAGGGAGTAGGGGTGCGAGCTGAACCGCATGCCGGGTGCCAGGAACCGCCAGCGGAAGAACTGGCCGGCCTCCGCGCCCATCCGGTGCAGCTTCCGCCCGCCGATCAGCACCGACACGATGCCCGGGGTCTCCTCGATGACCGCCTCCACGTACATCCGGTGCCGCAGGTTGAGGCGGATCGGGGTGAGGATGCGGTACCAGATCACCAGCGCCGTCACCGAGCCGTACAGGCCGTACCAGACGGTCTTCGCGGCCGGTTCGACGACGAACTCGTTGCCGGTGGTGAGCTGGTGCCAGAACGTCAGGAACACCGCCGCGTACGTCAGCAGGTGCACGTGGTACCAGGTGTCGTACGGAATCCTGCGCCGGACCGGGCCGATCGAGAGCAGCCCGATGACGAACAGCAGACCGGTGCCGATGGCGGCCTTGCCCATGTCCGGCAGCTGGTTGATGGAGTCCATCGTCTGCTGGACGATGTCGCCGAGGCCCTTGCCGGCCTGGAGGGCGTACCCCCACATGATCAGGAAGACGTGGGCGACCGTCAGACAGAGCGTGTAGCGGCCGCTCATCGCGTGCCAGCGCGCCACCCGGTCGGAGCCCACCCGGCGCTCCAGCGCGGGGACCCGAGCCATCTGCAGCACCACCAGCGCCATGAGGTACCCGGCGAGCAGTCCGGTGATCCGGCCGGCGTTGAGGATCTTGCCGTTGTTGTCGCTGATCGACGGCGTGTTGGCCCACCACAGCCACACCACTCCCACTGCGCCGGCCCACACGGCGAGCAGCAGCAGGGTCGCCGGGGAGCGGCGCGGACGAATGCGGCGCATCGTCTGGCGGCGGGCGGCGCGGCCGCCTGCGAGCGTGGTGGTCACGGTTCCTCCGAGGGCGGGGCAAGGGGGGTGGCGTGGTCCCTTGGCCCTCAGATACGTGCCGCGACGCCCGTGTGTTCAGCCGCCTGCCGAGTCTCGTGCGGACTGGAGTGACTGGCGGTAACCCGTCACCCCGTTACCCTGTCCGCCATCCGCCATCCGCCATCCGCCGTCCGGCTCAGTACCGGGTGATCTCCGTACGTCCGCTCACGGTCCCGATCGCGAGGTGCGGCTTCTTGCCGGGCTCGGCCCACCGCAGAATCCGCCGCATGGCATCCGACGGCACGGACACACAACCGGCGGTGGCTCCGCGCCCGTCGACATGCAGGAAGATGCCGGCGCCCCGCCCTCGCACCGGCTCGGCGTAGTTGAAGCCGACGACCATCGCGTAGGCGTACTGCGTCCCGTACGAGATCAGCCGCTCGGCCTCCGCGGCCGCGCAGTGGGCGGGACGCGGCTCCACCCAGCGGTTGTAGGAGCGTGAGTCGTTGTCCTGGCACCACCAGGAGTTCTGCCGCACGGGCCGGTACTTGTACGTCGTCCCGCCCGGCGCGGACTTGATTCCGAACGCGTACGGCAGGTCGTACAGCCCGGTCGGTGTGGTGTTCGTGCCCTGCCTGCGGGAGGAGCCCTCCACCAGCCCGTTCGCCCCGAAGCGGGCCTTGGCGGAACCGGCCTTCAGCCAGCGTCCGTCGCGCCGGTCCCACCACGTCACCGTGCCGGACGTCGAGCCGGTCTTCGCGGCCACCGCCGTGATCAGCTGGCTGCCGCCGCCGGTGTCGGCCATGCGCGCGGGCAGCGGCGGGCCGCCGCCGGGGGCGGCACCGAGGACGAGCAGGGACGCGGACACCAGGGCGGCGAGGACAGCGGAACGCATGGCAACGACCGTAGGGTCGCGCGGCGGCGACGGCACGGAGGATGGGCCATTCGGGCCGGTCCCTCAGTGCCGTCGCCGCCGATGCCACCGCTTGCCGAGACCTCCGGGCTCAGGGGCCCAGCGGGTTGAGCAGGTCGGCCCGCTCCTTGAAGGCGTACAGCAGCAGGTCGGTCATGCCGAACGTGTCCTGGGCGTTCCGGTCGGCGACCGGGCTGAGGAACGGCCGCCAGAACGGGTCACGCACGAGGGAGTGACGGCTGCCCTCCATGGCGCGGTGGAACACCTCGGCGACGATGCGCCCGCCGACGCCCGTCAGCCGCCCGCTGCCGTTCACCTCGGCCTCGAGGAGGATGTAGAACCACAGCGGGCAGTTCTCGGCGAGCTTCTTCCAGAGCCCCGGGCTGAGTTGGATGCCGCCGGCGTTCGCGAAGTCGGACGGCGCGAGCGGCTTCACGCCGAGGTACTGGGCCATCTGCTGACCTGTCGCCAGGCTGATCATGTTCGCCCGGGTGAGGTTGCGGAAGGCCAGGTTCAGCTCGATCGGCTTGGGAGCCGGCCCGCCGCGGCCGCCGAAGGAACCGAGCGGAAGACCCGCCAGCGGATTGACCAGTTGGGGGTCGATCCGCTTGGCGAGGTTGAACTTCTCGGCCGGTACGGTCAGATCGTCCCGGCCCGCCTCACTGAAGTCGAACAGGCGCCGGAAGTCGGCGATCCAGTTGGTGGGCAGCCGCTCGAAGAAGCCCGCCTCGGGGTCGGAATCGTCGCCGGACGGCGGAGAGAGGGTGCCGCTGGTGCCGGTGAACTGGAAGAGCAGCCGCAGCGTGCCCGCGCCGTTGTCGAAGATCCGGTTCCAGTTGTACGCCCCGCGCACCATGCTGTGGCCCAGCCGGTAGGCGGCCACGGAGAACTCGATCGGCATGGTCGGGTACTCGTTCTCGCCCGGGGCCGGCTCGAAGAACGTGCGGCCCTGGGTGAACACCTCGTCGACGATGCCGGGGTCGACGATCCTGGGCAGGAAGTCGTGCCGCAGCATCCACTGGTAGTGCTTGACCACGGTTTCGCGTGCCGTCTCGAACACGACCGCGCTCGACACGCCCTTGTCGATCAGGTCGGCCACGACCCGGTTGTGGAACCGGATGAAGGCGCAGTGGACCTGGGCCACGACGAGGTTCTCGTCGTTGCGTCCGTCCGGGATCAGCGGTCGGCGCCGCTCGGAGATCAGCGAGCCGGCGCCCACCCGGGGCAGGTCGAAACCGCTGAGGGGCAGGCCCACGATGTGGTCGCCGTCGGGATCGGGCAGTCCCTGGGTCGTGCCGGTGCGCAGCCGGAGGCCGTCGTCCTCGTAGAACCGCCGGTCGAAGCGGTGGTCCGGGCCCAGACCGTAGAGGCTGTCGAGGTCCAGGGCGGGCGAGCGGCCCTGCAGGAGCTGGCCGAGCGTGACGTCGTCCTCCAGCTGCGTCGCCGTGGCGTCCAGGGTCAGGTCGTGGTCCACGAACTGGCCCAGATAGGTGAAGCCGGCCGGTACCGCGGGGTTGCTCGAGTCGGGCTGGGGCCCGGCCTTGGTCATCGCGGCGGCGAGTTCCTCGCGGTCGGCCCGGTCGAGAAGCTGGGCCGGCTCCGCCTGTGGGCCCAGCCGGGAGAACTGGAACTTGCGCAGGGCCGCGACGGTCGACGTCGGAAGCGGCTGCGCCGGGTTGCCGTTCGCGGAGCCGGCGAGGATGCCCTCGCCGACCACGAAGTAGGAATCACGGACATGGCGTTTGCTCTGAGGTTCGCGCGTCGGTCGGAACATGAATCCCCCATCTGTTCGTGCGCCCAGGCTAGGGGGCAAGCACGGCGGAAGGGAGAATTCCGTCAATATGCACAAGAAGCTTGTGTATGTATAGATCAAATAAAAGCTACTAAATCGGGCGCAGTGGCAGCGGCAGCCCGGGGAGCCCGTCCATGCTCGTGGCGATGTGGTCCTTCTTGGCGAAGTACTCGCTGAGCGAGTCGTCGTCCTCGCGGGCGAAGCGCTGCCCGTGCAGTTCGCGCTCGGAGTCGTACGACATGAACGGCACCGCGAACCCGCAGGAATCCCGGATGAGTTCGGCCCGTACGACGATGATCGCGCGCAGCCCGTGCGGGGTCGGGTCGATGTCGGGGAAGTGCGCGAGCAGTTCCTTGAAGCGCGGGTCGTCGCGGAACACCGGCTCGCCGCGGCCGTGTACGCGCACGATGTTCGGCGGGCCCTGGAAGGCGCACCACATCAGGGTGATCCGGCCGTTCTCGCGCAGGTGGGCGATCGTCTCCGCGGTGGATCCCGCGAAGTCCAGGTAGGCCACGGTGAGTTCGTCGAGAATCACGAACGAGCCCTTGAGGCCCTTGGGGGAGAGGTTCACCGTGCCGTCCCCGGACAGCGGAGCCGACGCGGTGAAGAAGAGGGGCTGTTCCTCGATGAACCTGCGGAGTCGGCCGTCTATGCGCTCATAAGTCTTTCCCATGTCTAACGATTATGGGTGCAAGTCTTTCGCCTGTCTAATGAATAGCGAGGTCCGCTTCGCGGACGTGTCCGTGGCCGCCCCGGCCGGCGCTCACACGGGGCGGCCACAGCGCCTGTCAGGTCACTCGGTGACCGTGCAGGCGGCCAGGGAGTCCAGGCCCGCGGGCTTCTCGGCGGTACGGCCGATGGAGATGGCGATGCGGTCGATGGTCGACACGCGCTTGTCCGCCAGCGGGCCGAGGATGGCGTTCTGGACGAAGTTGGGTCCGCCCTGGCCGACGGTGTCGACGAGTCGCTTGTTGGCCTCGTCGATCTGGGTCTGGAGCAGTGCCAGGTTGCGGTCGACCTCAGCCTGTGCGGTGGCCGGGGATCGCGGGCAGCTGGGAGGCGACGTCCGGGCAGCTGATGGCGCCCGCCGCGCCGGCCTCGCCCGTGTCGCCTGCCTCGCCGGTGTCCTCGCCGGCCTCCCCGGTCGCGGTCTCGCTCGGCGTGGCCTCGGCCTCGCCGCCGGCCTCCTCGCCCGCGCCCGCGTCCTCGCCCGCGTCCTCGCCGGTCTCGGCGGCGCCGTCCGCGTTGAGCGCGCACGGTGCGAGCGCGTCGAGGCCGGCCGGCTTCTCCGCCGTACGGCCGATCGCGGTGGCGATGCGGTTGACGGTGGCGATCCGCTTGTCCTCCAGGGGGCCGAGGATGGCGTTCTGGACGAAGTTGGGTCCGCCCTGGCCGACGGTGTCGACGAGTCGCTTGTCGGCCTCGTCGATCTGGGTCTGGAGCAGTGCCAGGTTGCGGTCGACCTCGGCCTGTGCGGTGGCCGGGATCGCGGGCAGCTGGGACGCGACGTCCGGGCAGCTGATGGTGCCTGGACCGGCCAGCGTCCGGGCGTTCGTGCTGCCGCTCTTCGATCCCGCCGACTCCCCGGCGAGGGCGGAACCGGCGATGACCGCGCCGGTCATGACCACCGCGGCGGCGCCGCCGATCAACGCGACGCGACGCTTGTTGTACTTCGGAAGAGCCCTGGACATGCGGATGCCTCACTCGGGTCAGGTGGTCTCGGCAGTGACAAACGCGGCGCCTGCGTTCGGCGAGAGATACGGGAAAGCGGTTTCCCGTGTTCAAACCCCGGTGAGATTGACGAATCATGCAGACTCCTGCATACTCATGCATGTCAGCGAAGCACTGTGAGGAGAACCCGATGACCGAGCGCGTCGTACTCGCCTACTCGGGCGGTCTGGACACCTCCGTCGCCATCGGCTGGATCGCCGAGGAGACGGGCGCCGAGGTCATCGCCGTCGCGGTCGACGTCGGTCAGGGCGGCGAGGACCTGGACGTCATCCGCAAGCGCGCCCTCGCGTGCGGCGCGGTCGAGGCCGAGGTCGCGGACGCCAAGGACGAGTTCGCCGAGGAGTACTGCCTCCCGGCGATCAAGGCCAACGCCCTCTACATGGACCGCTATCCACTGGTCTCCGCGCTCTCCCGGCCGACGATCGTCAAGCACCTCGTCGCCGCCGCCAAGAAGCACGGCGCCACCACCGTCGCCCACGGCTGCACCGGCAAGGGCAACGACCAGGTCCGCTTCGAGGCCGGCATCGTCGCCCTCGCCCCCGACCTCCAGTGCATCGCCCCGGTCCGCGACTACGCGATGACCCGCGACAAGGCCATCGCGTTCTGCGAGGAGAAGCAGCTCCCGATCGCCACCAGCAAGAAGTCCCCGTACTCCATCGACCAGAACGTCTTCGGGCGCGCGGTCGAGACGGGCTTCCTGGAGGACATCTGGAACGCGCCGATCGAGGACATCTACGAGTACACCTCGAACCCGGCCGAGCCCCGCGAGGCCGACGAGGTGATCATCACCTTCAAGGAGGGTGTCCCGGTCGCCATCGACGGCAAGCCCGTCTCGGTGCTCCAGGCCATCCAGCAGCTCAACGAGCGCGCCGGAGCCCAGGGCATCGGCCGGATCGACATGGTCGAGGACCGGCTGGTCGGCATCAAGTCCCGTGAGGTGTACGAGGCTCCGGGCGCGATCGCCCTGATCACCGCCCACCAGGAACTGGAGAACGTCACCGTCGAGCGCGAACTGGCCCGCTACAAGCGGCAGGTCGAGCAGCGCTGGGGCGAACTGGTCTACGACGGCCAGTGGTTCTCCCCGCTCAAGCGCGCCCTGGACGGCTTCATCAACGAGGCCAACCAGCACGTCAGCGGTGACATCCGGATGACCCTGCACGGCGGCCGCGCGGTTGTCACCGGCCGGCGTTCCCAGTCGTCGCTGTACGACTTCAACCTGGCGACGTACGACACGGGCGACACCTTCGACCAGGCCGCGGCCAAGGGCTTCATCGACATCTACAGCCTGTCGTCGAAGATCGCCGCGCAGCGGGACCTGGCGTAGGCAGTACGGACCCTGCGCAAGCAGTAGCGTGAATGCCGCCTCCCTGACCGCCGGTCGGCAGGGAGGCGGTGGCACATCCACGACCATGCCTTGACACGACCTGCCTTTCTTGACACGACCTGCCTTTGAGGAGCAACGCAAGTGAGCAGCAACAGCGGTGACGTACGGCTCTGGGGCGGCCGTTTCGCCGACGGTCCCGCCGAGGCCCTGGCGAAGCTGTCCGCGTCCGTCCACTTCGACTGGCGGCTCGCGCCCTACGACATCGCCGGTTCGCGTGCCCACGCGCGCGTGCTGCACAAGGCGGGGCTGCTCACGGAGGACGAGCTGACCCGGATGCTCGCGGGCCTCGACCAGCTCGAGACGGACGTGGCATCGGGCGAGCTCGTCGGCACCATCGCCGACGAGGACGTCCACACCGCCCTGGAGCGCGGTCTCCTGGAGCGTATCGGCCCCGACCTCGGCGGCAAGCTCCGCGCCGGCCGCTCCCGCAACGACCAGGTCGCCACTCTCTTCCGGATGTACCTGCGCGACCACGCCCGGATCATCGGCGGCCTGATCGCCGAACTCCAGGACGCCCTGATCGGCCTCGCGGAGGCCCACCCGGACGTGGCGATGCCCGGCCGCACCCACCTCCAGCACGCCCAGCCGGTGCTCTTCGCCCACCACGTCCTCGCGCACGTCCAGCCCCTGTCCCGGGACGCCGAACGCCTGCGCCAGTGGGACGAGCGGACGGCCGTGTCGCCGTACGGCTCGGGCGCCCTCGCCGGCTCCTCCCTCGGCCTGGACCCGGAGGCGGTCGCTCGCGATCTGGGCTTCGAGCACGGCAGCGTCGGCAACTCCATCGACGGCACCGCCTCCCGCGACTTCGTCGCCGAGTTCGCCTTCATCACCGCGATGATCGGGATCAACCTCTCCCGGATCGCCGAGGAGATCATCCTCTGGAACACGAAGGAGTTCTCCTTCGTGACGCTGCACGACGCGTTCTCCACGGGCTCGTCGATCATGCCGCAGAAGAAGAACCCGGACATCGCGGAGCTGGCGCGCGGCAAGAGCGGCCGCCTGATCGGCAACCTGACCGGCCTGATGGCGACGCTCAAGGCCCTCCCGCTCGCGTACAACCGCGACCTCCAGGAGGACAAGGAGCCGGTCTTCGACTCCTGCGACCAGCTGGAGGTCCTGCTCCCCGCCTTCACCGGCATGATCGCCACCCTCACCGTCCACCGCGAACGCATGGAGGAACTGGCCCCGGCCGGCTTCTCGCTCGCCACCGACATCGCCGAGTGGCTGGTCAAGCAGGGCGTGCCGTTCCGGGTCGCGCACGAGGTCGCGGGTGAGTGCGTGAAGGCCGCCGAGGCCGACGGCATCGAGCTGGACGGTCTCACCGACGAGCAGTTCGCGAAGATCTCCGCCCACCTGACCCCCGAGGTGCGCTCCGTCCTCAACGTGCCCGGCGCCCTCGCCTCCCGCAACGGCCGCGGCGGTACGGCGCCCAGCGCGGTCGCCGTCCAGCTCGCGGAGGTCAAGGCGGACGTGGCGGCGCAGCACGCGTGGGCCACCGCCAAGGAGAAGCGGTAAGGGAAGCGCCCCTCAGGGGCGCGGGGCTGTATCGATCTGCGGCTCCGCCGCGCGGGCGCGACAAGCCACGAACGACCGGCACTCGCCCATCCACCGCAGGCCCCGAGCTCAACGGCGATCACGAGAAGGGCATCGCGGGTTACGTTGGTCTCAAGCCGTACCGGAGCCGACCAACGGAGCCCGCGATGCCCTTCGCCCGACTGGCCACAGCAACAACCCCCACCTGCCACCTCGGGCTCGGCCTCGCAGCCGTCGGCCGCCCCGGCTACATCAACCTCGGCCGAGACCACGACCTCGGCGAGAACCGCAGTGTCGAGACGCTGCGCACCCGCACCCACGAACTCCTCGACGCCGCCTACGCCCAGGGTGTCCGTTACTTCGACGCGGCCCGTTCCTACGGCCGTTCCGAGGAGTTCCTCGCCGACTGGCTGAACGCCCGCCCCGACATCGACGACATCGTCGTCGGCAGCAAGTGGGGCTACACCTACACCGCGGCCTGGAGCACCGACGCCGACCGGCACGAGGTCAAGGACCACACGCTCGCCACCTACGAGAGGCAGCGCGCCGAGAGCGACGAACTGCTCGGCGACCGGCTCGACCTCTACCAGATCCACTCGGTGACCCCGGACAGTCCGGCCCTCACCGACAAGGAACTCCACGCGAAACTGGCGGAAGCCGCCGCGCGGGGCCTCACGGTCGGCTTCTCCACCAGCGGCCCCGCCCAGGCCGACGCGATCCGGGCCGCGCTCGCCGTGACCGTCGACGGCGAGCCCCTCTTCCGTACCGTCCAGTCGACGTACAACGCCCTGGAGACCTCGGCCGCCCCCGCGCTCGCCGAGGCACGCGAGGCCGGACTCACGGTCATCGTCAAGGAGGCGATGGCCAACGGGCGCCTCGCGGAGCCACACGCACCGGACGCGTTGAAGGCCGTGGCCGAGGAAACGTCTCTGGGCTGCGACGCGGTCGCCCTCGCCCTCGTCCTGCGCCAGCCGTGGGCCGGTGTCGTCCTCTCCGGCGCCGCGACCGTCACCCAGCTCTCCTCGAACCTGCACGCGGCGGTCGTGGACCTCGACGAGGACCAGCTGAGCCGGCTGGCCGCACTGGTCGAGGAGCCGCGGGCGTACTGGGAGAAGCGCGGGCAGCTGCCCTGGCACTGAGAAGTCCCTGACGGGCACAGGCGGGTGAGACGTCCATGCCCGTCATGAGACAAGAATGTCTCATGTGGGCTATGGTTGTCTCATGGCCGTCGATCGTGACCTCGTACTGCGCAGCGCCGCAGCCCTGCTGACCCGCAAATCCACCGCGACCATGGACGAGGTCGCGAAGGCGGCCGGGATCAGCCGGGCCACCCTGCACCGCCAGTTCGCCGGGCGTGACGCGCTGGTCCGGGCGCTGGAGGCACTCGGCATCGCGGAGTGCGAGGCGTCAGCGGACGCCGCACGGCTCGACGACGGCCCGGCCCAGGAGGCGCTGCGCAGGTTCGTGAAGGAACTCGAACCCGCCGCCGGACTGCTCGCCTTCCTCTACACCGAGAACCAACTGTTCGAGGGCGAGGAGCAGAACGAGGGCTGGGCCCGCCTGGACGCCCGGATCGCCGCGCTGTTCCGCCGCGGCCAGGCCACCGGCGAGTTCCGCATCGACCTGACCCCGGCCTGGCTCACCGAGGCGCTCTACGGCCTGATGGCCTCCGGCGCCTGGGCCGTGTCGGAGGGGAGGGTCGCTTCCAAGGACTTCACCTACATGATCACCGAGCTGCTGCTCGGCGGCTCACTACGGAGAGAGGAATCATGACCAGCACCCTGCAGCCGGCGACCCTGACCGAGGCGGTGAAGCGCCCCGGCCGTTGGCTCGCGCTGTCCGTCCTCGTGCTCGCCGTGCTGCTGGTGACCGTGGACGCGACCGTCCTCGGCCTGGCGACCCCCTACATCAGCGAGGATCTGCAGCCCTCCGGCACCCAGCTCCTGTGGATCGGTGACGTCTACTCCTTCGTCATCGCCGGTCTGCTCGTCTCCATGGGCAGCCTCGGCGACCGCATCGGCCGCAAGCGGATCCTGCTCATCGGTGCCACCGCCTTCGGCGCGGTCTCCGTCCTCAACGCCTATGCCACGACACCCGAGATGATGATCGCTGCCCGGGCGTTGCTCGGCGTCGCCGGCGCGACCCTCATGCCCGCCACGCTCGCCCTGATCCGCAACCTCTTCCACGACCCGCGCGAACGCAGCCTCGCCGTCGGCATCTGGGGCGCGACAGCCTCCGCGGGTACCGCGGTCGGGCCCATCGTCGGTGGGTTTCTGCTCGAACACTTCTGGTGGGGCTCGGTCTTCCTGATCAACCTGCCCGTGATGGCGGTCCTGGTCCTCGTCGGCATCAAGCTGCTGCCCGAGTCGCGGAATCCGCGTCCCGGCCCGTGGGACATGATCAGTGTCGTGCTGTCGCTGGTCGGCATGATCGGTGTGGTGTACGCCGTCAAGGAGGCCGCCACCCACGGCATCACGTGGGAGACACTCGCCTCGGGCCTGCTGGGCGCGGGCGCGCTGTACGGCTTCGTACGCCGCCAACTCACCCTGCCTACACCCCTGTTGGACATGCGACTGTTCCGTCACCGCGGCTTCAGTGGAGCGGTCCTCGCCGACCTGCTGACCATCCTCGGTCTGTCCGGGCTCGTCTTCTTCCTCTCCCAGTATCTGCAACTCGTCCAGGGCAGGCGGCCGTTGGAAGCGGGCCTGGCCGAACTGCCCGCCGCCGTGGGCGCGGTGGTGGCCGGTCTGATCGCCGGCTCGATGGCCCGGCGCTTCTCGGTCCGGTCCGTCGTCTCCGTAGGCCTCGCGTCCGTAGGCCTCGCACTGGCCGCGCTCACCGTGATCGACCAGTCCACCGGCTACCCGTTCCTCGGCACCGCGCTGCTGTTCGTCGGCATCGGAGCCGGCTTCTCCTTCACCGTCACCGCCGACGTCATCCTGGGCTCCGTACCCAAGGAACAGGCGGGCGCGGCATCCGCGGTGTCCGAAACGGCGTACGAACTCGGCGCGGCCCTCGGCATCGCCGTACTCGGCTCGATCGTGACGGGCGTCTACCGCGACTTCAAGGGCCCGGCGGGTACACCGGCGGAGGCGCACGAGTCGCTGGGCGGGGCGGTGGAGGCGTCGGCGGGCTTGCCGGCGCATACGTCGGAGGCGATGTTGGACGCGGCGCGGGGCTCCTTCGTGGACGGACTTGCGCTGGCAGCGGGTGTGGGGGCGGCAGTGCTGCTCGCTGCGGCGGCAGCGGCTTGGTTCCTGCTCCGAGGCCAACGGTTGGACAGCGCCGCCCAGGGGCGCGGGGAACTGCGCGATCAGGCCCCCCGACCCGCACTCGCTCCCCGTCCTCAGCCAGCCCCTTCATTCGACCTTTAAGCTCGTTTTCGCCCTCACCTGATGGTCTTGGCTCCGTACCCGACGTCGTCCCCCACGGCCGAAGGAGCCAACGACCATGACACGTCGTACGCGCACAATGATCGTCACCGCGTCCGTGCTGGCCGCCGCCGGACTGACCGGTGGCGGCGTCGCACTGGCCGCCGACGCGGACGAGTCCCCCCGCGACCAGGTGAGGTTCGTCGTAGAAGAGGGCGACCACGACTGCCCCGAGAAAGCCACCGGCACGAACAACCCCGCCTCCCAGCTGTGACCGCCCCCGACGACCAGCTCCTCGAAGACGCCCTCTTCGAGGTGAAACGCGTCATCGTCGGCCAGGACCGCATGGTGGAACGCCTGTTCACCGCGATCCTGGCCCGCGGCCACTGCCTCCTGGAGGGCGTACCCGGCGTCGCCAAGACGCTCGGCGCGAAGACCCTCGCACACGTGGTGGGCGGTCACTTCGCCCGCCTCCAGTTCACCCCCGACCTCGTCCCCTCCGACATCACCGGCACCCGCATCTACCGGCCCTCCCAAGAGGCGTTCGACATCGAACCCGGGCCGGTCATCGCGAACGTCGTCCTCGCCGACGAGATCAACCGCGCCCCCGCCAAGGTGCAGTCGGCGCTGCTGGAGGTCATGGGCGAGCACCAGGTGTCCATCGGCGGCACCACACTCCCCGTCCCCGAACCGTTCCTCGTGCTCGCCACCCAGAACCCCATCGAGTCCGAGGGCGTCTACCGGCTCCCCGAGGCCCAGCGCGACCGCTTCCTGCTCAAGGTGGAGGTCGCCGCGCCCACCGAGTCCGAGGAACTCGCCATCCTCTACCGGATGAGCGTCGACCCGCCCCGCCCGCGCCGCGTCCTCACCCCCGAGCGGCTGGTCGCCCTCCAGCGCACGGCCGACGAGGTGTTCGTGCACCACGCGGTCGCCGAGTACGCCGTACGACTGGTCTGCGCGACCCGCGAACTCGCCGGACCGGAGAGCCGGCTGGCGCACGGCGCCGGGCCGCGGGCCACGCTCGGCCTGGTCGCCGCGGCCCGCGCGCTGGCTCTGCTGCGCGGACGGGGCTACGTACTCCCCGACGACGTGAGCGACTTGGCGCACGAGGTCGTCGCCCACCGTCTCGTCCTGTCCTTCGACGCGCTCGCCGACGGCGTCACCCCGGGCGAGATCGTCGACGAGGTGCTCGCGGCGGTCCACCAGCCCCGGATCAGTCCCCGCCAGGCCGCCGCCGAGAAACACACCGAGGAGGCCGTCGCATGACCCCGACCCTGCGCGAGCTCACCCCCGAACAGGCCCTGAAGCACCTGGAACTGCTCTTCACCCGCCACCCCGACGGGCTCCTCCAGGGCGACCATCCGGCCCTCATGCCGGGGCCGGGCAGCGAGCTCGCGGAGACCCGGCCGTACGTCATCGGCGACGACGTCCGGCGGATGGACTGGAACGCCACCGCCCGCACCACCGTCCCGCACGTCCGCCTCACCCTCGCCGACCGCGAGCTGACCATCTGGATCGTCCTGGACGCCTCCGCGAGCATGGACTTCGGCACCGCCCGGATGGAGAAGCGGGACCTCGCGGTGGGCGCGGCGGCGGCCGTCGCGTTCCTCACCGAGCGGGCCGGAAACCGGCTCGGCGCGCAGATCTCGGGGCCGCACGGCATCCGGCGGATCCCGCCCCGCACCGGCCGACGGCAGCTGCTCACCGTCCTGCACGCCGCCCTGGACCGCCCGCGCGTCGAACCGGGGGCCGCCGACTCCACCCTCGCCGACTCCCTCCGGGAACTGCGCGCCCTGCCCGGGCGGGGCCTGGTCGCCGTCGTCTCCGACTTCCTGGAGACCGGCTGGGAGCAGCCCCTGCGCACGGTGGCCCACCGCCACCAGGTCCTGGCCGTGGAGACCGTCGACCCACGGGAACTGGAGCTGCCCGACGTCGGGTTGCTCACCGTCGTCGACCCCGAGACCGGACGGCGACGCGAAGTCCCCACGCACGCACGGCGGTTGCGCGAGCGGTACGCGGAGGCCGCGCTGGAACAGCGGGCCGTGATCAAGCAGGCGATCCGCCGTGCGGGCGCCGCGCACCTCAGGCTCCGCACGGACCGGGACTGGGTGCGGGACGTCGTCCGGTACGTCGAGGACCAGCGGCGCCGTGCGGGAGGCGGCGCCGCATGACACGGGAGTGACTTCATGGGTTTGCGTTCCCCCGGCTGGCTGCTGCTCCTGATCCCGCTCGCCGGTCTGATCGGCGCGTATCTGCTGGTGCAACGCAGGCGCGGCCGCTACGCCGTCCGTTTCACCAACCTCGACCTGCTCGACAAGGTCGCGCCCCACCGGCCGGGCCGACGCCGGCACATACCGGCCGCGGCCTTCTGCGCCACGCTCGCGCTGCTGGTGCTGGGGTTCGCCCGGCCCACGGCCGACGTGCAGGTACTGCGTGAACGGGCGACGATCGTCGTCGCCTTCGACACCTCCGGTTCCATGGAGGCCACCGACGTCTCACCTACCCGGTTCGTGGCCGCCCAGCGCGCCGCCCTCGCCTTCATCGACCGGCTGCCCGAACGGTCCAACACCGGGCTCGTCTCCTTCAGCGGCTCCGCCACCGTCGCGGTGCCGCCGACCACCGACCGCGCGGTGCTGCGCTCGGCCATCGAACAGCTCACCACCGGCCAGGGCACGGCGATCGGCGAGGCCGTCATCGCCGCCCGCAACGCGATCCGGGCGCTCGACAAACAGGCCGAGACCGAGCCGCCGCCCGCACACATCGTGCTGCTCTCCGACGGCTCCAACACGGTGGGCCGCTCGGTCGAGTCCGCGGCGGCGGAGGCGGCCGCCGAGCGCATCCCCGTCTCGACGATCGCGTACGGCACGGAGGACGGCGTCGTCGACCTCGGCGACGGCCGCCTCCTCCAGGTCCCCGTCGACGGCCCCGCCCTGGAGAACCTCGCCTCCCGCACGGGCGGCGACTACCACGAGGCAGCCACGGGCGAGGAACTCCAGGCCGTCTACGAGGACATCGGCAGCTCCGTCGGCCACCGCACCGAGGAACGCGAGATCTGGCAGTGGTTCGTGGCAGCAGGCCTCACCACGGCCCTGATCGCCGCCGCGACCTCGCTGCTGTGGTTCTCCCGCCTGCCATGACCGACCTCGACACCCGTCCCCGGCCCACCGACGAAGGAGGCACACCGTGACAGACCCCACGCACTCCGGCCCGCCGGGTTCTTTCGAAGCCGAGCACTTTGGCGTGCCGGGTTCTCCCGGCAGAACGCCCTCAGGCTCACCGTGTTCTCCTGGAGCTGAGCGCTTTGGTGTGGCGGATTCGCCGGGTGGCGCGGGCTCCGGTGCGCCGGGGTTCGGTTCTCCTGGGGCCGAGCGCTGTGGTGTGCCGGGTTCGTCCGGTAGCGCGCCCTCCGGCCCGCCGACTGGAGCCGAGAGCTTGAGCCTGCCGGGTCCTCCTGGTGCCGGGGGCTCTGGTTTGCGGGGTTCCTCCGGCGGTACTGCGGATTTCGGTGCGTCGGGTTCTTCGGGAGCCGAACGCACAGGCGGTGTACCGGGTTCTTCGGGTGCTGCGCGCTCTGGTGGGTCGGGTTCGTCTGATGCGGCGGGCTTGGGTGCGGCGGGTTCTTCTGGATCCGAACGCACTGACGGTGTACCGGGTTCTTCGGGTGCTGCGCACTCCGGTGGGTCGGGTTCGCCTGATGCGGCGGGCTTCGGTGCGCCGGGTTCTTCGGGTGCCGGGCATGCCGGTGCGGCGGGCTCCGGCCCGTCGGGTTCTTCCGGTGCCGCGCATGCCGGCCCGTCGGGTTCACCCGATGCCGCACGCTCCGGTGGCCCGCCGGCTTCACACTCTCCCGTGTACTCCGGTGGCCCGCCGGTTGCTCCTGGCCTCGGCAAGCCCCCGGCCTCCTCCGACGGCGGCGGCCCGCAGCGGACCGGGGGATCCTCGGACGGCGCCTCGCGTCACGTCACCGCCTCCGAGGGCGACCCGAGTGCTGCGGACGGTGCGCCGGGCCACCGGGGCGCCGCCCCCGTCGACGCCCCTCTCGGCCTCGGTGCGCCGCGTGGCCCGTCCTTCCTGCCAGGTCTGCGGCCCACGCTCCCCGACCGGCCCGCGCCGGTGCCGTCTCCAGCCCCGGCACCGTCCCTGCACTCGCCCGTCCCCGCGCGGCCCCCACGCAACCGCACCCCCCGTCCCCTCACGACGGCCCTCATCGCCGCCGTACTCGCGGGCGGCGCCGCCGGATACGCCGCCGGCGTCCTCGGGGACGACGCCCCGGCGGCCCCGGTGACCGCACGTGAGGTCGGCGGGCTGCAGGCCGTCGCCGACCGGGTGCTGCCCAGCGTGGTCTCCGTCGTCACGGCGAACGGGCAGGGGTCCGGGTTCGTCTTCGACGAGCGGGGCCGGATCCTCACCAACGCGCATGTGGTGGAGGGGAGTTCGCAGGTCACCGTCGAGCTGCAGGACGGGCGCCGGCTGAGTGCCGAGGTGGTCGGCGACGACCCCGCGCATGACGTGGCCGTACTGGAGCCGGAGACGTCACGCGGCCTCAGGGCCGCCGAACTCGCCACCGGCGCCCGCCCCGGCGTCGGAGACACGGTCCTCGCCATCGGTTCCCCGCTGGGCCTGAGCGGCACTGTCACCTCGGGCATCGTCAGCGCCCTGGACCGCTCCGTACGGCTCGGCGAAGGCAGCGGCGGCGGCGGGCAGCAGCGCGCCCTGCAGACCGACGCGTCGATCAACCCCGGCAACTCCGGCGGACCGCTGGTCGACGCCGAGGGACGGGTCATCGGCATCAATACCGCCATCGCGACGTTGGACCAGCAACGAGGTGGTTCCATCGGCATCGGCTTCGCCATCCCCGTGGCGGACGCGGCGACGGCGGCACAGACGATCATCGACGGGGGCTGAGGAGGGGCGGACATGAGACTGCTCGTGGTCGAGGACGAGGAGGACCTGGTCGTCGCGCTCAAGGTCGGCCTGGTGCGGGCGGGCTACGCCGTCGACGTCGCCCCGGATGTCGACACCTCGACCGAGAAACTCGCCGTCAACGACTACGACCTGGTCCTGCTGGACCTCAACCTCCCCGACGGCGACGGCTTCACCGTCTGCCGCGCCATCCGTGCGGCCCCAGGCCCCGGCGGCCCCCGCATCCTCATGCTCACCGCCCGCGACCGCCTCGCCGACCGCGTCCGCGGCCTCGACGAGGGCGCCGACGACTACCTCGTCAAACCCTTCGCGCTGCCCGAACTCCTCGCCCGCATCAGGGCGCTGCTGCGCCGCGAGGACGGCGGCACGGCGGTCGTCGAGGTCGGCGAACTCCGCCTGGACACCGCCCGTTTCGAGGCCTACCGAGGCCCCCGCCGACTCCACCTCACGCCGAAGGAGTTCAGCGTCCTGCACTACCTCATGACCCGCCCCGGGCGCGTCGTACCGGCCGAGGAACTCCTCGAACACGTCTGGGACGAACACGCCGACCCCTTCACCAACACCGTGCGCGTCACGGTCGGTTCCCTGCGCCGCAAGGTCACCGGAGAGGACGAGCCCCTCATAGAGACGGTGATACGGCAGGGCTACCGGCTGAAGGAGACGCCATGAAACGCCCTTCCTTCAAGCGCCCGCATCTCAGGTTCCCGCGCCCGCCCCTCAGGCGGCTCCCGCGCCTGCCCTCCTTCACCCACACCATCCGCTTCCGCCTCACCGTCCTCTACTCCGGCCTCCTGTTCGTCCTCACCGCACTCGTCCTCGGCGCCACCTACGTGGCCGTGGAACGCAGCGGCGAGGCCCACCCGGTCAGCAAGCAGTTCCGCGCCGAGAAGTACGTGAACGGCGTCTACATGGGCGAGTTCGACGCCGTGAAGCTCCAGGAAGTCGAGGCGGCCGTCAACTACGAGACCCTCGCCAACCTGCGCCGCTTCTCCTACGCCGTCCTCGGCGGCCTCGCCGCCACCAGCCTCGTCCTCGGCTGGATCCTCTCCGGCCGCGCCCTGCGCCCCGTACGCGCCATCTCCCGCACGGCGGCCGAGATCCAGGCCACCGACCTGTCGAAACGCATCCAGCTGCAGGGCCCCAAGGACGAGCTGCGCGACCTCGCCGACACGGTGGACTCGATGCTGGACCGGCTCGACGAGGCGTTCCGCGCCCAGCGCCAGCTCATCGACGACGCCTCGCACGAGCTGCGCAGCCCGCTCGCGATCATCCGCGCCAACCTGGACGCCGTACTGACCGCGGAGGAGTCGGACGAGGAGGAGCGCCGCACGGCCGCCCGCAGCGTCGACCGTGCGACCACCCGGATGACCCGGCTGGTGGAGGACCTGCTGGCCACGGCCCGCCGCAGCGCGCCCGCCCTCGCCGACGCGGACGTCGACCTGGCCGCCGCGGCGGGCGAGGCGTGCGAGGAGTTCGCCCCGCTCGCCGCCGACCGGGGCCTCGCCCTGCACCGCCGGCTCGTCCCGGGCCTGACCGTCATCGGCGACCACGACGCCTTGCGCCGGGCCGTAGGCAACCTGCTCTCGAACGCCGTACGACTGTCCTCGCCCGGCACCCGCATCACCGTGGCCGCGGGCCGTTCGGGCAGCTGGCTGTGGACCGCCGTACGGGACGAGGGGCCCGGCATCCTGGACGACGACCAGGCCCGGGTCTTCGACCGGTTCTGGCGGGCCAGGGCGGGCGGCGGCCGACGCGACCGGCACGCCGGGCTCGGCCTCGCCATCGTCCGGCAGATCGTGGAGTCGCACGGCGGCCAGATCCGGCTGTTCTCCAGGGTCGGCGAGGGCTCGACGTTCGTGCTGTGGTTCCCGGCGCCGGGGGACGGGCACGCGAACGGCGGACCGCCCGAGGAGCAGCCCGCCGTACAGCCGTACCGAAGTCTCTGAAGTCTCTGAAGCCGCTTACGCGGCCTTCGCCTTGGTGGCGTACATGTCCACGTACTCCTGCCCGGACAGCCGCATGACCTCGGTCATCACGGAGTCGGTCACCGCCCGCAGGACATAGCGGTCGCGGTCCATCCCCTCGTAGCGGGAGAACTCCATCGCCTCGCCGAAGCGGACCGTGACGCGGCCGGGACGCGGGAAGCCGGAGCCGCCGGGCTGGATCTTGTCGGTGCCGATGATGGCGAACGGGACGACGGGCGCGCCGGTCATCATGGCCAGCCGGGCGATGCCCGTACGGCCCCGGTAGAGCCGGCCGTCGGGGGAGCGCGTGCCCTCCGGGTAGATGCTGAAGACCTTGCCCTCCTCCAGCACCCGGCGGCCGGTCATCAGCGCCGCGACACCGCCGCGGCCGCCGTCCCGGTCGACCGGGATCATGCCGCAGCCCGTGAAGAACCAGGCCATCAGCCGGCCCTTGACGCCCTTGCCGGTGACGTACTCGTCCTTGCCGATGAAGAAGACCTGCCGGTCGCAGAAGAGCGGCATGATCATCGAGTCGATGAACGTGAGGTGGTTCCCGGCCAGGATCACCGGACCGTCGCCCGGGATGTGCTCCGCACCCTCCACCCGTGGGCGGAACATCAGGCGCATGATCGGTCCGAGCACTGCCTTGATGAGCGCGAAGCGGGACAACGGGCCCTCCGGTGTCAAGAGAATGGTGAGGGAATCTGTATGAGTCTGTGCAGGTGAGGACATTACTCGCGGCCCAGGGGGTCGCGCACATCGGGCACGGCGGATTCACCGAGGTCTTACGCAGTGTTGACACCCGTTCACCTGCGGTGGCACCGCGTTGCCCGGCGGTAACCCGAACGGAATGATGTGACACAGGTCGCGTACCCCGCGCCGCAGCCGTGAAGCCGACCGGGCGTCAGACATCTGTTCCCGTACGACATCCCGTGTCACCCGCGTGTTCCGCCACAGGTCTCCCGTCCGCCACGGACACGACCCTACGATCGGCGCGCATGGTCGAGCCGATGGCAGGAGGGCGTTCATGGGAACGCAGGGGTCGCACGGGTCACAGGGAACGCAAGGATCGCAGGGGTCGAACGAGCAGGCGGGCGGGACCGGGCGGCGGGCGCTTCTCGGTGCGGCGGTGCTCGGTGCCGGGGGAGCGGTCCTCGGGATGTCCGGTACGGCGAGAGCCGCCGGTGCCGGGCCCGGGAGCGGCGGGGTGAAGAGCCTGCCCGTGCCGACGATCATCGGTCACCGGGGTGCCAGCGGCTACCGCCCCGAGCACACCCTCGGCGCCTACCGGCTCGCCCTCGACCTGGGCGCCGACATCGTCGAGGCCGGCGACCTCGTGCCCACCAAGGACGGCCACCTCGTCTGCCGCCACGAGCCCGAGATCGGCGGCACGACCGACGTCGCGAACCACCCCGAGTTCGCCGGCCGCAAGACCACCAAGGTGCTCGACGGCGTCCCCACCACCGGCTGGTTCACCGAGGACTTCACGCTCGCCGAGCTCAAGACGCTCCGCGCGATCGAACGCATCCCGGCCAACCGCCCGCACAACACCCTCTACAACGGCCGCTGGGAGATCCCCACCTTCGAAGAGGTCCTGAAGTGGCAGGACGAGCAGACCCGCAGGCGCGGCAAGCAGGTCTGGATCTACCCCGAGCTCAAGCACCCCACCTACTTCCGCAAGCTGGGCCTGGGCCTCGAGGAGCGGGTCGCCAAGCTGCTGCGCAAGTACGGCAGGGACAAGTGGAAGTCGCCGGTCATCATCCAGTCCTTCGAGCCGACCAGCATCCAGCGCCTGAACAAGCTGGTCGACAACCCGCTCGTGGTGCTCCTGTCCGGCCCGGCCACCCGACCCTGGGACTTCGTCGAGACCGGTGACCCGCGCACGGTCGCCGACCTGGTCAAGCCGGCCGGCCTCAGGGAGATCGCCTCCTACGCGCAGGGCATCGGCCCGACCCTCGACCTGGTCATCCCGAAGGACGCCGCGGGCAGGCTCACCCAGCCGACCACCCTCGTCAAGGACGCGCACAAGGTGGGCCTCGTCCTGCACCCCTGGACCCTGCGCAACGAGAACCCCTTCCTGCCCGCCGACTTCCGCAAGGGCGCGGACGCGGACGCCTACGGCGACGTCTTCGGCGCATACAAGGCGTACTTCGCCACCGGCATCGACGGCGTCTTCACCGACCAGCCGGACACCGGTCTGCTGGCCCGCGAGGACTTCGTCAACAGCTGAGCCATCGGCCCCGATTGGGGTGACAGTCGGCCGCCCGGGCAACCCACGGCCCGGGCGGCCGCGTCGCCCTGCATATGACGCACGACCTCGTCACCACCCTGCGCCCCCTGCTCACCGCCGAAGCCTCGGCCGAGGCGCATGCCACCGGTACGGAACCGGGCGACCTGGAGCAGGCGGTCTGGCTCCGTCTCCTGGAGCACCTGGAGACCCAGGGCCCGCCCCTCGACCCGCACGGCTGGCTCCGCCGAGCCGTCCGCTCCGAGTCCCGCCGCACCCGCCGCACGACCCGACTCGAACGACCGTACGACGCCGAGCCGGCCGACGACGGCGACCGCACCCCCGAACAACTCGCCCTCGCCTCGGCCCGCCGCCGCGCCCTGCACGACGCCGTGCGCCGCCTCCCCGGCCGCTGTCCCCGTCTGATGGCGGCGCTCCTGTCGCCCAGGGACCTCACATACCGGGAAATCGCGGGGGAGTTGGGTATGTCACAGGGCAGTCTTGGCCCGGAACGTTCCAGATGCCTGGGATGTCTGCGCCGATTGCTCACACCGGAGGTTGCGGCCCGCGGAGCGCGGGGATAGGAGTGAGGGACGACAGGCGATCAGGTGAGCGGGAGGCGTGCGCACATGGGCATGAGCGTGACCATCTCTGCGGCGACCGAGCAGGACGCGGAGCAGATCTTCAGGCTGCAGTACCTGTGCTTCCAGAGCGAGGCCGCTCTGTACGGCAACTACCGCATCGACCCGCTGGTCCAGAGCCTGGACTCCGTCCGCGAGGAGGTGGTCGCGGACTGCGTCTTCGTGGCCAGGCTGGGCGAGGAGGTCGTCGGCTCGGTGCGCGGCGCGGTGACCGAGGACGGCGCCGCCGCCATCGGCAAGCTCTGCGTCCACCCCCGCCTCCAGGGCCACGGCATCGGAGCGAGGCTGCTGCGCGCGGCCGAGTCGGCGCTGGCCGAGGAGCGCGGCGCCAAGAAGTTCCGCCTCCACACGGGCTACCGCAGCGAGGGCAACCTGCGGCTGTACCGCAGGGTGGGCTACGAGACGGTGGGCACGTCGAAGGGGGCGGACGGGGTGGAGATGATCGTCCTGGAAAAGATGGCCGGGGCGTACGCGACAACGGCGTGAGCTGTAGCGCCGGGGCGCGGGGCTGTGTCGATTTGCGGCTCCGCCGCGTGGGCGCGACCAGCCACAACGGGCCCGCGGCCGCCTGGAAACCTCAGGCGGCACCCCCGTGCGGCGCACGCGATTTCCGCAGCCAGTACAGCGCGGACAACGGCAACAGCACCGGGATGAACACATACCCCATCCCGAAGTCCGACCACACGGTCGCGTCCGGGAACGCCGAGGGGTCCACCAGCGTCCAGGTCCCGACCGTCAGCACACCCGCCAGCTCGGCCCCGCAACACACCAACGCCGCCTTACGCGCCGTCTCCCCACCCCGCACCAGCGAGTACGTGATGAACCCGTAGACGAGCCCCGCCACCGCGGACAGCGAGTACGCGAGCGGCGCCCGGTCGAACTCGGTGGAGATCTGCACCACCGAGCGCGACACCGCCCCGACGACCATCACGCCGTACAGCCAGACCAGCAGCATCCCCGGCCCGCTGATCAGCCGCTGCCGCGTGGGCTTCTCCTCCGTCACGGCCACCTCAGCCTCCCCAGATGTCATAGAGACGCACTTCGAGCACCGCCAGCACCACACCGCTGGAGGCAACCGTCACCGAGCCCCAGCGCGTCCGCTCGGCCAGCGACATGAACCCCGCCGCCGGGACGCACGCGAACGCGCCCAGCAGATAGGCCACGAAGATCGTCGTGCCCTGGTCCGGCTTCTCGCCCCGCCCCAACTGCACGATCCCGACCACCAGCTGGACGAGGGCCAGGACGGACACCACGGCCATCCCGATGAAGTGCCAGTCCTTGGTCGGCTGATCTCGGTACGCGGCCCAGCCGCACCACGCGGCCAGCAGAAGTGCGGCGACGCCGGTCACGAGCGTCAGGGCATCAAGCATGCCGTGACCCTATTACGGGCCAAAAGACCCGAGGCGGCCGACCCCGGAATGCACCGTAGGGTCGACAGCATGAAGATCCATGCTCAAGCCCTCCTGTTCGACAACGACGGCACTCTCGTCTCCTCCCTCGCCTCCGTGGACCGCTGCTGGACGCAGTGGGCTCTGGAGTACGGGATCACCGTCGAGGACTTCGCACGCGTCGAACTGCACGGGCGGCCGGCCGCCGAGATAGCCGCCGACCTGCTGCCCGCGCACCTCGTCCCCGAGGCCGTCGCGCGGATCGAGAAGCTGGAGGTGGACGACGTACCCAACGACGGCGTCCAGCTGCTGCCCGGCACCAAGGACTTCCTCGACGCGCTGCCCTCCCCCACGCTCGGCTTCGCTCGCGCGGGGGGGACCCCCATCCGCTGGGCCGTCGTCACCTCCGCCACCCGGCGCCTGGCCGAGGCCCGCCTCGACGCCGTCGGCATCCTGCCCAAGACGCTGATCGCCGCCGACGACATCACGCGCGGCAAGCCCGACCCCGAGCCCTACCTGCTCGCGGCCCGCGAACTCGGCGTCGACCCGGCCCACTGCGTCGTCTTCGAGGACGCCCCCGCCGGTCTCCAGGCCGGCCGCGCCGCCGGAATGACCACCGTGGCATTGACCACAACGCACCAGGCCCACGAGCTGGTCGCCGACCTCGTGGTGCGGGACCTGTCGGCCTTGTCCGCCCTGGTCAGCGACGGGGGAGTCGAGATCTCCGTCCGCGGCTGACGGGCGTCCGCCGCTGTCCAGCATCCGGACAGCGGCGTTTTTGTCAGGACCGTAGGTCTGGTTTACTGATCGCATGACCACGACGAGCAGCCGCACCCTTGCGACCGAGGCGACCATGACGCCCGGTGCTCGTTGTATGTGTCGAATGTGCGCCTTCTAGAGGGCCCCTGCACCACCTGAGCCTCGCGCCCCCGAAGCGAGCCGCCGTGGCATGTCCGTGCGCTGAATCCCGTACGTGACTGACGCCGCCCCGCGCACATGTTCTCTCCCCTGGTTCCTTATGCCACCGCACGAGAACCGTGTCGCGTTCCGACCGAATGCACCCGCCAGGGCACATCCACGCCCTGCGCACGACAGTGACGGAAACCCACGTGATCACCACCACAGACCTGACCAAGGTCTACCGCACCAGCGGCCGTGAGGTCACCGCCCTGGACGGCGTCGATCTCCACGTCCGCGAAGGCGAGGTGTACGGCGTCATCGGCCAGTCCGGCGCCGGCAAGTCCTCGCTCATCCGCTGCGTCAACCTGCTGGAGCGCCCCACCGCCGGGACGGTGACCGTCGCCGGGCAGGACCTCACCGCCCTCGCCGGGCGCGGACCCCGCGCCGGCCGGGAGCTGCGCCGGGCGCGCGGCCGTATCGGCATGGTCTTCCAGCACTTCAACCTGCTGTCGACGCGGACCGTGCAGGACAACGTCGAGCTGCCGCTCGAAATCCTCGGCACGTCCGGCCAGGAGCGCTCCCGCAAGGCCCTGGAGCTGCTCGACCTCGTCGGTCTCACCGACAAGGCGAAGGCCTACCCGGCCCAGCTCTCCGGAGGCCAGAAGCAGCGCGTGGGCATCGCCCGCGCCCTGGCCGGCGACCCCAAGGTCCTGCTGTCCGACGAGGCGACCAGCGCCCTCGACCCCGAGACCACCCGCTCCATCCTCCAGCTGCTGCGCGACCTGAACCGGCAACTGGGCCTGACCGTCCTGCTCATCACCCACGAGATGGACGTCGTGAAGTCGATCTGCGACTCGGCCGCGCTGATGGAGAAGGGTCGCATCGTCGAGTCCGGCACGGTCAGCGAACTGCTCGCGACCCCGGGCTCCGAGCTGGCCTCCGCGCTGTTCCCGGTGGGCGGCGAGGCCTCCGGCGCCGACCGCACCGTCGTCGACGTCACCTTCCAGGGCGAGGCCGCGACCCAGCCGGTCATCTCCCAGCTCTCCCGCACCTACAACATCGACATATCGATCCTCGGCGCGGCCATCGACACCGTCGGCGGCCTCCAGGTCGGCCGGATGCGCATCGAACTGCCCGGCCGCTACGAGGACAACGTCGTGCCGATCGGCTTCCTGCGCGAACAGGGCCTGCACATCGACGTACTGAACGAGGAGCCCCTGCTGGTGAAGGAAGGTGCCAAGTGACCTGGTCCGAAATGCACCCCCTGCTGGAGCAGGCCTGTTGGGACACCCTCTACATGGTCGGCTGGTCCACAGTCATCGCCGTCGTCGGCGGGCTCCCGCTCGGCGTCCTCCTCGTCCTCACCGACCGGGGCGGACTCCTCCAGAACGTCGTCGCGAACAAGGTCATCGGGCAGGTGGTGAACGTCGCCCGCTCGATGCCGTTCATCATCCTGATGGTCGCGTTGATGGGCTTCACCCGCTCGATCACCGGCACCACCATCGGCCGCGAGGCCGCCATCGTGCCGCTCGCCATCGGCGCGATCCCCTTCTTCGCGCGCCTGGTCGAGACGGCCGTCCGGGAAGTGGACGGCGGGCTCGTCGAGGCCGTGCAGTCGATGGGCGGCAACACCTGGACGGTCGTACGGAAGGTCCTCGTACCCGAGTCCCTGCCGTCGTTGATCTCCAGCACCACCACCACGATCGTCGCCCTCATCGGCTACTCCGCGATGGCCGGAACGGTCGGCGCCGGCGGCCTCGGCGACATCGCCATCCGGTACGGCTACCAGCGCTTCGAGACCGAGCTGATGTGGATCACCGTGGCGATCCTCGCCGTGGTCATTTCCGTCATCCAGTTCGCCGGCGACTACGCCGCCCGCTTCCTGCACCGCCGCGCCGGCCAGTCCGGTCCCGCGCCGAGGCTGCGCCTGCTGAAGGCCAAGGAGCCGGCGACGGCCGACGTCGGCAAGGTCGCGTGAAGTCTCCCTCGGAAGCCTCCTCGTAGGGCACACACCAACCGCAGATCTCCCCGCACACCCATCGCGGGGTCGCTCCACCCCTCAGGAAAGGCACTTTTCGTGCGTAACACCGCCAAAATAACCACCGCCGTCCTCGCCGCCGGAGCCCTCACCTTCGGGCTCACCGCCTGCGGCTCGGACAACGGCTCCGCCTCCTCCGACACCAGCGGACCGCTGGTCGTCGCCGCGAGCCCGACGCCGCACGCCGAGATCCTGAACTACGTCAAGGACAACCTGGCGAAGAAGGCCGGCCTCGACCTGGAGGTCAAGGAGTTCACGGACTACGTCACGCCGAACACGGCGACCGAAGACGGTTCGGTGACTGCCAACTACTTCCAGAACCAGCCGTACCTCGACGACTTCAACAAGAAGAACGGCACCCACATCGTGCCCGTCGTCACGGTCCACCTGGAGCCGCTCGGCCTCTACTCCAACAAGGTCAAGAGCGCCGACGACCTGAAGAGCGGTGCGACCGTCGCCGTCCCGAACGACAGCGTGAACGAGGCGCGGGCGCTGAAGCTCCTGGACGCCAACGGGATCATCACCCTCAAGGACGGCGTGGGCAACGAGGCGACCCCCTCCGACATCACCAAGAACCCGAAGAACCTCAAGTTCAAGGAGCTGGAGGCGGCCCAGACCCCGCGCTCCCTGGACGACGTGGACGCGGCCGTCGTCAACGGCAACTACGCCATCGAGGCCGACCTCTCGCCCGCCGACGACGCCCTTGTCCTGGAGTCCGCCACGGACAACCCGTACGGCAACTTCCTCGCCGTCAAGGACGGCAACGAGGACGACCCACGCGTGAAGAAGCTCGCCAAGCTCCTCACCTCCGCCGAGGTCAAGAAGTTCATCGAGGACACCTACGACGGGTCCGTCATCCCGTCCTTTTGAGGAGCCGCCGTCATGCGTAAGACCGTCACAGCGGCCGCCTCGGTCGCACTGGCCCTCGGCCTCACCGCCTGCGGTTCCGGAAGCGGCGACGGTGACGACGACTCCCTCGTCGTCGGCGCCACCGCCGTCCCGGCCGGCGAAGTCCTGACGTACATCAAGGACAACCTCGCCGCGAAGGTCGGACTCGACCTGGAAATCAAGGAGTTCACGGACTACGTCCTCCCGAACACCGCGCTCCAGGAGGGCTCGCTCGACGCGAACCTCTACCAGAACGAGCCCTACCTGGACGACTTCAACGAGTCCAAGGGCACCGACCTGGTCCCGGTCGTGGACGCCTATCTGCCGCCCATGGGCGTGTACTCCAAGAAGGTCGCGGACGTCACCGAGCTCGCCGACGGGGCAACCGTCGCCGTGCCGAACGACACCACCAACGAAGGCCGCGCCCTCAAGCTCCTGGCCTCCCGGGGCGTCATCACGCTCAAGGAGGACGCGGGCACGGACGCCTCCCCCTCGGACATCAAGGCCAACCCCAGGCACCTGAAGTTCAAGGAACTGGAGCCCGCCCAACTGCCGCGCTCGCTCGACGACGTGGCCGCGGCGGTCATCAACAACAACTACGCCCAGGACGCGGGCCTCAGCCCCACGAAGAACGCCGTCCTCCTGGAGTCGGCGAAGGACAACCCCTACGCCAACCTCCTCGCCGTCAAGCGCGGCAACGAGGACGATCCCAGGGTGCAGAAGCTCGCCGAACTCCTCACCTCCGCCGAGGTGAAGAAGTTCATCGAGGACAAGTACCAGGGCTCGGTTCTGCCGGTCAGCTCCGGCTGACGGGGCGTATACGGCGTATCACCACGGACGGGGTCCACTCCCTCACCGGGTGGGGGTGCCCCCACGCCCTTGAGGCAGTGGGGGAGGACCCCGTCGTGCGGTTCGGTGCTTCCATGCTGCATGCTGGGCAGTTCAGCAGGCTGAAGGTTTCCCGACGGTTACGGAGCGGCGCATGACTGGCACCTTCCCCAACATCTCCATCAGCACGGAGCGGTTGGTGCTGCGTCCCCTCGACGAGGACGACGTGCCTGCCCTGGCCGAGATGATGAACGACGAGCAGGTCGTGGCCTGGACCGACGTTCCCCGGCCGTTCACCGAGGACGCCGCCCGCACCTGGATCACCGAGTACGCCCCCGCCCAACGCCAGGAGGGCCGCGGCCTCGACCTCGCCGTCACCGAGTTCCTCACCCAGCGCCTGGTCGGCATCGTCCAGCTCGGCAAGACCAACTGGCACATCAGGTCCACCGAACTGTCGTACATCATCGCCCCCTGGGCCCGCGGCGAGGGCTACGCCTCCGAGGCCGCCCTGGCCACCGCCCAGTGGCTCCTCGGCGACCAGAAACTCGAGCGGATCGAGCTGCGCACGGCGGCCGACAACACCGCCTCCCAGCAGGTCGCCCAGAAGATCGGCTGTATCAGCGAGGGCGTCCTGCGCAACGCCTGCATAGCGCACGTCCGCACCGAGGACGGCACCTGGGCCGACGTCCGCACCGACTTCATCGTGTGGAGCCTCCTCCCGGAAGACCTCGACGGGGCGGGCGAGCAGCTGGCCGACTCCGGCGGTTTCACGTCGTTCTCGGACTGGAACTGACCAAGAGGGCCACCGGCTCGGTCGCCTTCACCAGGTACTCTCACGGAGCCCGGCATCCGGGCACCTGACAACCTGCGCAAACCCCCTGGAGACTGAGAGACGATGGCCGACCGGGTCACGGTGATCGGCTGGGACGGCTCGCCGCTGACCGCCGCGGCGCGCTCCGCCCTCGGCGCCGCCACGCTGGTGGCCGGTGCCGCCCACCACCTGGCGCTCCCCGAGGTGCCGCCCGGCGCCGAGCGCATCCGCCTCGGCAGCGTCGCCCTCGCCGCCCGCCGCATCGCCGGCCACCGCGGCTCCGCGGTGGTGCTCGCCGACGGCGACCCCGGGTTCTTCGGCGTCGTACGGACCCTGCGCGCCCCCGAGTTCGGCCTGGAGGTGGAGGTAGTCCCCGGCGTCTCCTCCGTGGCCACCGCCTTCGCCCGCGCCGGCATGCCCTGGGACGACGCACAGGTGGTCGTCGCACACCGGCGCACCCTGCGCCGCGCGGTGAACGTGTGCCGCGCCCACACCAAGGTCGCCGTCCTCACCTCACCCGGCGCCGGCCCCGCCGAACTCGGCCTGCTCCTCGACGGCGTCCACCGCACCTTCGTCATCTGCGAGGAACTCGGCACCGACCGCGAGCAGATCACCGTCGTCACCTCCGACAAGGCCGCCGACCACACCTGGCGCGACCCGAACCTGGTCATCGTCATCGGCGGAACCGCCGGACCCGCGGGGGAGGACAGCGGCTGGATCGCCGGCCGCGCCCCGGGCACCGCACCGCGCGGCTGGGCGCTGCCCGCCGAGGCGTACGGCGGTGACCTGGGCGAAGGCGAGGGGGAGCTGCTCCGCGCCGCCCAACTCGCCCGGCTCGGACCGCGCGTCGGCGACCTCGTGTGGGACATCGGCTGCGGCAGCGGCGCCTTCGCCACCGAGGCGGCACGTGCCGGGGCGGCCGTCATCGCCGTCGACCGGGACCTTTCGGCGTGCGCCCGCACCGAGGCCACCGCACGCGGCTTCGGGGTGCAGCTGCAGACCGTGCGCGGCAACGCCCCGCACATTCTGGAGAACCTGCCCGAACCGGACGTCGTCCGGGTCGGCGGCGGGGGAGCGGCCGTGGTCTCGGCCGTGGCCGACCGCCGTCCGCAGCGCATCGTGACGCACGCGGCGACCCGTGACGCGGCCGAACTGGTCGGCCGCGACCTGACCGAGCACGGCTACCGGGTCGAGTGCGCCCTTGTTCAGTCCGTCGAACTCGACACCCGGGCCTGGACGGAGACCGAGCGGAGCGTCGCGTTCCTGCTCAGCGGCCTGCTGCCGGACCGTACGGCCTGATTGCCGTTCCGTCCCGGATCCTGTCCCCGTGATCCTGTTGTCGTACTGCGCGCGGTAGGCTGGCAGATCGTTGTACCGCACTCGGACGCCCGGCGCTTCGTTCGTCAATGTCCGGAAAACTCGCCCCTTTTGGGGTGAGTGTGGTACGGCAGAACCGGAGGACGCGCAACGTGGCGCAGTCCACAGCGGGCCGTCGCGGATCAAGCTGTCGCGACGGGGCAACGGCCGCGACAATGCCAGTTAATGGCTTTGTCGTCTTTTGGCGACGGGTCGTTCGTGCCGCTGGGCACGCACGCTCGTTCTTCACTGCGGAGCGGTCGGTGCGCCGTTCCGGGTGAGCCGGCTGAAGAAGCACTAACCGATGGGCGAGGGGTTACGCATGACCGACACCGGCCAGGTCCCGGGCGAGGGACTGCCGGAGAGCGCAGGCATGGTGGAGCAGCCGAGCGCCCCCGCGCACGGTGCGTACACCTACCTCTCCGAGACCACCGCCGAGGACGAAGACCTGTTGCTGCTGCCGGGCGCCCAGGGCGCGTGGGGCAACGAGGTCGCCCCGCCCGCGCCGGAGCCCGTCGTCGAGACCGTGCACGAGCCCGGCCCGCACGAGATGTCCGGCCGCGACAGCGGCTCGGTCGACCTCAACGGCTTCCGCCTCCCCAACCCCGCACCGCAGTCCATGCAGACTCCGCCCCGCCGCCCCCTGCACCTCGGCCCGCCCATTCCCGACACCTCCGCGAGCCCGGTCCGCTCCCTCGCCGACCGCGGCGCCGTCGCAGCGCCGGTACGGCAGTCCGGCCAGCCCGCGACGGGTCCCGAGTACCTCGACGCCCCCCAGCCGCTGCGCGAGATGTCCCCGCAGGGAGCGTCGCCCTGGGGCGCGGCCCCCGTCCACAGCGCGGTCCAGGCGCCGGTGAACCCCGAGGCCGGGGCTGCCGAAACGGTTGTCCCGGCGCCGGCCCAGGATGCCGAACCGGGGGACGCGGTCCAGGCCGCGGTGACCCACCCGGCTCCTCAGGCGGCACACGCTGCCGAGGCGCCGCAGCCTGCCGAGGCGGTCGCTGACGGGTTCGCCGCGGAGGCCGCGGAGGGGGTGAGCGAAGGGATCGCACAGGCACCGGCACACGCTGACGTTCAGGCTCCGGAGAGCCAGAGCGGCGCGGCCGCCCAGGGCCCGGAGGGCCAGGATGCCGGGTTCGGCCAGGTCCCGGACGGCCAGGGCGGTGGGTTCGTTCAGGCTCCGGAGGGCCAGAGCGGCGCGGTGGCTCAGGGTTCTGAGGGTTCTGAGGGTTCTGAGGGGCAGGGTGTCGGATTCGCTCAGGTCCCGGACGGTCAGAGCGGTGGGTTCGTGCAGGCTCCGGAGGGCCAGAGCGGCGCGGTGGCTCAGGGCTCTGAGGGTTCTGAGGGTTCTGAGGGGCAGGGTGTCGGATTCGCTCAGGTCCCGGACGGCCAGGGCAGTGAGCTCGAGCAGTCTCCCGAGGCTCAGGGAGACGTGACCACGCAGGCTCCCCAGAGCCAGGACGAAGGGCTCGCACCGCTGGTTCAGGACGCCGGTGCAGCCGGCGCGCCGACCGCGAAGGTCCACGAGGGCGCGTACGCAGCAGAGGAGGGTGACGCGACCGTGCCCGGCGGTGGCGAGGCCGCGCCGGGCGGTGAGGCCCCGCAGGTCTCCGCGGAGACGCACGCTCCGGATGCCGGGCAGGTTCCGGAGGCCGTACAGGCGCCGGATGCGGTGCAGGTCCCGGTGACCGCGCCCGCTTCGGACGAGAGGCAGGCACTGGCCGCCGTACAGGACGAGGCCGCTGCCACCGTGGAAGCCGAGCAGGCGGCACCGCCTGCCGCAGCGGGCGGACAGACCGAAGCCACCGACCCCGCTGCCCATGCCGTCCACGAGCCGGGCACGGACACCACTGTCGACGCCGGGCAGGAACCGGACACCGACGCCGGGCAGGCACCGGCAGCCGACCTCGTCGCGGACGACGCCGAGCCGGTCCTGGGAGCCGCCCCCGCTCCGGACGTCGTAGAGGTGCCGAAGGCAGCGCACTTCGCCGAGGTCGACCCCGCGTCCATGACCGCAGAGGTGTCCGAGGCCGCCGCCCCCGGGTTCCCGGCGGTGTCCGAGGCCACTGGCCCTGAGTTCCCGCCGGGTTCCGAGCCCATCGCCTCCGAAGTCGCGCCGGGCACGGAGACCGCTCCCGCGGAGACCTCCACAGCGCAGCCCGGGACCACTGGAGCCGACACCCTCCTTGCCGCCCAGGACGCCGTACAGCCCGGCCCGGCCCCGGCCCCGGCGCCCGTCACCGAGCACGCGCAGACGGCCGCCCCGGAAGCCGTACCCTTCCCGGACGCCGCGCAGGCCCCGCAGCCCGCGGACGGCGCCACGGCTCCCGCCGAAGAGCTGCCCGCGGCCGTGACCCCCGAGCCGTCTCCCCAGTACGCGGCACCCGACCAGGCTGCGCCGGAGCAGAGCCAGGCGCCCCTTGCGGACGCGCAGGGCCCGCAACTCGTCCCGGACCCGTCCTTCGCCGCCCCTCAGCCACAGGCAGCCGAACTCCCGGAGGAACAGCCGCAGTTCGCGGCCCCCGACGGCACCGCCCCGGAGTACCACGTCGACCAGTCCCTGGGCCGGTTCGTCCAGGTCGAGGGCTCGGTGCCGTCCACTCCGCACCTCGCGCCGACACCTCCGCACGCCACGACCATCCCCCCGGAGAACCCGCAGACCACGGAACCCGTCGCCGCGGTCCCCGCCCCCCGTGAGGAGGCCCCGGAACTCGTGCAGCACGCGGAGGATCTGGACACCCGGGCCGCCGACCAGGAAGACCGACAGGACCAGCAGGACCAGCAGGACCAGCAGGACCAGGAAGAAATGAGCCCCGCGCCAGTGGAAGACGTACGACAGTCCACCGGCCCGGCCGCGCCCGCCTACAACGACGCCGAGCGCGAGGCCGTCCTGAAGGTGATGCGTGAGCGCCGCGACATCCGCAACGGATTCCGCAGCGACCCGATCCCGCATGAGGTGCTGCTCCGCGTCCTGGAGGCGGCCCACACCGCCCCCTCGGTCGGCCACTCGCAGCCCTGGGACTTCGTCGTCATCCGCTCGGCGGAGACCCGGAGCAGCATGCACGACCTGGCCATGCGCCAGCGGGACGCCTACGCGAAGTCGCTCCCCAAGGGCAGGGCGAAACAGTTCAAGGAACTGAAGATCGAGGCGATCCTCGACACCCCGGTGAACATCGTCGTCACCGCCGACCCGACCCGCGGCGGCCGCCACACCCTCGGCCGGCACACCCAGCCGCAGATGGCCCCGTACTCCGCCGCGCTCGCGGTCGAGAACCTCTGGCTCGCCGCCCGCGCCGAGGGCCTCGGCGTCGGCTGGGTCAGCTTCTTCGACGAGCGCGAGATGGTCCGCGCCCTCGGTCTGCCCGATCACCTCGAGGTCATCGCGTACCTCTGCGTGGGTTACGTCGACGAGTTCCCGGACGAGCCCGAGCTGATGCAGGCCGGCTGGTCCAAGCGCCGCCCGCTGTCGTGGGTGGTCCACGAGGAGACGTACGGCCGTCGCGCGCTGCCCGGCGAGGAGCCGCACGACCTGCTCGGCGAGACCGTCGCGCAGATCCGCCCGCTGGACGCCAAGGCGCTCGGCGAGGCGTGGGAGCGGCAGAAGCGGATGACGAAGCCGCCCGGCTCGCTCGGCATGCTGGAGATCATCTCCGCGCAGCTGTCCGGGCTGTCCCGGCAGTGCCCGCCGCCGATCCCGGAGCCCGCGGCCGTCGCGATCTTCGCCGGCGACCACGGCGTGCACGCACAGGGGGTCACCCCCTGGCCGCAGGAGGTCACCGCCCAGATGGTGGCCAACTTCCTCGGCGGCGGCGCGGTCTGCAACGCCTTCGCGGCCCAGGTGGGCGCCGAGGTCTGCGTCGTCGACGTCGGCGTAGCGGCCGAGCTTCCCGCGACCCCCGGCCTCCTTCCCCGGAAGATCCGCGCGGGCACGTCCGACATGACCACCGGTCCCGCGATGACCCGCGAGGAGGCCAAGCAGGCCATCGAGGTGGGCATCGAGACGGCCCGCGACCTGGTGGCGGCCGGCAACAAGGCCCTGCTCACGGGCGAGATGGGCATCGCCAACACGACCGCCTCGGCGGCCCTGATCTCGGTCTTCACGGACACGGACCCGGCCGACGTGACGGGCCGCGGCACCGGCATCAACGACGAGACCCTCGCCCGCAAGACCGAGGTCGTCCGCCGCGCCATCGAACTCCACCAGCCGGACCCGGCCGACCCCATCGGCGTCCTCGCCGCGATCGGCGGCTTCGAACACGCCGCCATCGTCGGTCTCCTCCTCGGCGGCGCCTCCCTGCGTACGCCGGTGATCCTGGACGGCGTCAGCGCCGGCGCCGCCGCCCTGGTCGCCCGCGCGATCGCCCCCGAGGTCCTCGCGGCCTGCATCGCCGGCCACCGCAGCGCCGAGCCCGGCCACGTGGCCGCGCTGAACAAGCTGGGCCTGCGTCCCCTGGTCGACCTGGACCTCCGCCTGGGCGAGGGCACGGGCGCGCTCCTGGCGCTCCCGCTGGTCCAGAGCACGGCGAGAGCGATGCACGAGGTGGCGACGTTCGACTCCGCAGGGGTAACTGAGAAGTAGGCGTCCGTGGTCCGTGGGCAGTCGTTCCGCACGGTGGAACGGGTGGGCACGGACCACGCAACCGCAGCCGACGACGTGCTCAGCCACCGGACCACCTGAGCCGCCACCCGCCCCTGCCCAGTAAAATCCGCACGTCAGGGCCACCGCACCGCACCGAGGAGCCGCACCCTCATGGCCGAACACCCCGCCTACCCCGTAGGCCTCCGTCTCACCGGCCGCAGGGTCGTCGTCCTCGGCGGCGGCCAGGTCGCCCAGCGCCGCCTCCCGGCACTCATCGCGGCGGGGGCCGACATCCTCCTCGTGTCCCCGGAAGCGACCCCCTCGGTCGAAGCGATGGCGGACGCGGGCGAGATCACCTGGGAGCGACGCCCGTACGCCGACGGCGACCTCGCGAACGCCTGGTACGCCCTGATCGCCACCAGCGACCCCGATGCGAACACCCGGGCCTCCGCCGAGGCAGAGGCGCACCGCGTCTGGTGCGTCCGCTCCGACGACGCCGACGCGGCAACGGCCTGGACCCCGGCCACCGGCACCAGCGAAGGCGTCACCGTGGCCGTCCTCACCACCGACGCGCGCGGCCGCGACCCCCGCCACACCGCCGCCATCCGCGACGCGGTCGTCGAGGGCCTGCGCGACGGCACCCTCGTCGCCCCCCACCACCGCACCCGCGCCACCGGCGTCGCCCTCGTCGGCGGCGGCCCCGGCGACCCGGACCTGATCACGGTCCGCGGCCGCCGCCTCCTCGCCGAGGCCGACGTGGTCATCGCCGACCGCCTCGGCCCGCGCGACCTCCTCGCCGAACTCCCCCCGCATGTCGAGGTGATCGACGCGGCGAAGATCCCGTACGGCCGGTTCATGGCCCAGGAGGCCATCAACAACGCGCTGATCGAACACGCCAAGCAGGGCAAGTCGGTCGTCCGCCTGAAGGGCGGCGACCCGTACGTCTTCGGCCGCGGCATGGAGGAGCTCCAGGCGCTCGCCGAGGCCGGCATCCCCTGCACCGTCGTCCCGGGCATCTCCAGCTCGATCTCGGTCCCGGGCGCGGCCGGCATCCCGGTCACCCACCGGGGGGTCGCCCACGAGTTCACGGTGGTCAGCGGCCATGTCGCCCCTGACGACGAGCGCTCCCTGGTCGACTGGCCGTCGCTGGCCAAGCTGACCGGCACGCTCGTGATCCTCATGGGCGTCGACAAGATCGGCAGGATCGCCGAGACCCTGGTCGCCCACGGCAAGTCCCCGGACACCCCGGTCGCCCTCGTCCAGGAGGGCACGACGGCCGCGCAACGCCGGGTCGACGCGACGCTCGCGACGGTCGCCGAGACGGTCCGTACGCAGGAGGTCAGGCCCCCGGCGGTCATCGTCATCGGCGAAGTGGTGGGCGTGGGTCCGCAGACCTCCGCGTAACCCGGGGTAACACAACCCGTCCCAAGCCGTTGGCACCGCACCCAGGACAAGGCAGTATCACCCTGTGGCCGATCTCATCACCGTCGAGGACCCCGACGACCCGCGCCTGCACGACTACACGGGCCTGACCGACGTCGAGCTGCGCCGCAAGCGCGAGCCGGCCGAGGGCCTCTTCATCGCCGAGGGCGAGAAGGTCATCAGACGGGCCAAGGACACCGGCTACGAGATGCGTTCGATGCTGCTGTCCGCGAAGTGGGTCGACGTCATGCGGGACGTCATAGACGAGCTCCCGGCCCCGGTGTACGCGGTCAGCCCGGAAATCGCCGAGCAGGTCACCGGCTACCACGTGCACCGCGGCGCGCTCGCCTCGATGCAGCGCAAGCCGCTGCCCACGGCGGCCGACCTCCTCCAGACCGCCCGCCGGGTCGTCGTCATGGAGTCGGTCAACGACCACACCAACATCGGCGCGATCTTCCGCTCGGCCGCCGCCCTGGGCATGGACGCGGTCCTGCTCTCCCCGGACTGCGCCGACCCCCTCTACCGCCGCAGCGTGAAGGTCTCCATGGGCGCGGTCTTCTCCGTGCCGTACGCCCGTCTCGACACCTGGCCCAAGGGCCTGGAGTCGGTCCGCGAGGCCGGCTTCACCCTCCTCGCCCTCACTCCGGACCCCAAGGCCAGAACCCTCGACGAAGCCGCCCCGCACAAGATGGACCGGGTGGCGCTGATGCTCGGCGCCGAGGGCGACGGCCTCTCCACCCAGGCCCTGGTGGCCGCCGACGAATGGGTCCGCATCCCCATGGCCCACGGCGTCGACTCCCTCAACGTGGGCGCGGCGGCCGCGGTCGCCTTCTACGCCGTGGCGACGGGCCGCCCCGCACTCTAGGCAGCCGCCCCGCCGATCCCGGCGGAGCGCCTAGTCGGACGCCGTGAGCGTCGACTCGTACCGCTCGGACATCAGCGGCGCGTCCAACGGCTCGTGGCCCGGCCGCCCGTCCCGCACCGGCTGCTCCTGCTGATTCCGTACGACGTTCCCCTCGCCGCCGAGCCCTCGCGAGGGCCCCTGACAGCCCTGCGCCGCGGCGATGCCGAGCGCCACCAGCAGCGTGACCACGACGAACACGAACAGCCGCTGACGCAGCAGCCGCGGATTGGCGGGCCGCCGCCCCGTGCCCGTGCCTCTCTGCGTCGGCCGGCCGCCGCCACCGCGCGACGCCGGACGACTCCCGCCGCCGGAACGCGTCGTGCTCCGCGGCGCCCCCGAGCGCGACGAACCGCCGCTCCGCGAGGCACTGCCACCCCGTGAGGGAGTCCCGCCCCGCACCGGAGCGGGACCGCGGGAGGCGGCACCACTCCGCGGCGGGGGAGTCCCCGGCGTGCCCGGGGTGCCCTGCTGCCCCTGCGGACGCCGCTGCGGCGCCCGCTCCGGGTAGGTGTCGGCGAGCCGCCCGGTGGGCCGGTCCGCCTCACCGGCGCGCGGCGCGGGCGGCCGTACGTCCGCCAGCCCCTGCGACTCCCGGGCGGCGATCTCCTTCAGCCGCAGCGACAGCTGGAGGGTGCTGGGCCGCTCCTGGGGGTCCTTCGCGAGGCACGCCCGGACCAGCGGAGCCAGCGCGTCCGGTACGCCGTGCAGCTGCGCCTCCTCATGCACGACGCGGTACAGCATCACCTCGGAACTGCCGTGCCCGAAGGGCGAGTCGGCCATCGACGCGTACGCCAGGGTCGCGCCGAGGGAGAACACGTCCGTGGCGGGTGTCACCGCGGCGCCGCGCACCTGCTCGGGCGCGAGGAAGCCGGGGGAGCCGACGGCCGTGCCGACATGGGTGAGCGTCGAGGCGCCCGTCGCCCAGGCGATGCCGAAGTCGATGATGCGCGGGCCCTTGGGGGACAGCAGGATGTTGGACGGTTTGAGGTCCCGGTGCACCACCCCGGCCTCGTGCACCGCCACCAGCCCCTCCGACAGGGCGGCCCCGACGGTGGCCACGTCGGCGGCGCCCATCGGTCCCTCGTCGGCGATCTTGTCGTGCAGGGAGGGCCCGGGCACGTACTGCGTGGCGAACCACGGCCGGTCGGCGTCCAGATCGGCGGCTACGAGCCGTGCCGTGCACCCGCCGCGAATGCGCCGCGCCGCCGACACCTCACGCGCGAACCGCGAGCGGAACTCCTGGTCCTCCGCCAGATCCGGCCGGATCACCTTGAGCGCGACCCGCTGGCCCTTGCGGTCGGAGCCCAGATAGACAACGCCCATCCCGCCCGCGCCGAGCCGTCTGTGAAGCCTGAACGAGCCGACGACGCGCGGGTCCTCGCGCCTCAGGCGCATCATCGCCATGTTCATCCCCGCTGCCCGGTCCGTGTGACGTGCCACAGCTTACGTTTCCACGGCCCGCCGCGCGCAGAGGCCGCGCCCTCTCGGCCGGATGGATTGTCAGTGCCGGGTGGGAGAATTGAAGGGTGGTCAGGGAGCTCGCGGGCAGGGCGACTTGGGAGGGTCTGTGACCCCAACCACCCGTCGCAGAAGGGGGATTGAACCCGTGAAGGGTGATCGCGTGGAGATAGTCGTGGACGCCGGGGACACGACGCGTACGTACGAGGTGGTGGCGAGCAGGGCGGGCCGCCGGGTGGAGACAGCGGTGCGCCGAGGCGTCGTTGAAGTGAGCGAAGTCACCCGCAACGGCTCCGTCGTCCGTACGGCCCGTTTCATGGCGAACCGGGTCCTGGCGCTGGTCGAGCAGCCGATTCCGCGAGAGGACAGCTCGGAGAAAGCGGGGCACAGCGGGCGCCCCCTCCGGGAAGACCCCGAGACCTAGGACCCCGTCTCCACCCACGGGAGTACAACGCAGGTCACGGGTCATCCTCCGGGAGGCCCGGCAATCGGTACGAGGGCATGACGTGCGGCGAGCGCCGGACGCCTAGATTTGAGGTCAAGCGGCGGGTGCAGCACTCGTCCCCCGAGGTCAGACACCCGCCGCTGCCAACCACAACAGAACGGTCAGGAGAGGGACCATGGCCTACACGGCACCGCGGACACTGGTCCGCACCCAGGAGCGCATCGCGCTCCGCCCCCGCCGCACGGGCCGTCGCCACCCACTGGTGGCGACACTCATGGCCCTTCCCCTGGCGGCCCTGCTCCTCCTCGTCTTCGACGGCTGGGAGACAGTGGCCACACAAGCGTCGTCCGTGGGAGTGATGCTGGGGCGCTGAGCGGCGACCCCAGGCCCGGAAGAGCGGTCCGGGCGGGGACATCCTGCCATGAAACCCCGTGGGGACGGGGGTGCGGCGGACGGCAAAAATGCCGGCGCAGCTGGGGAGCTGCGCCGGCATTGCTTTGCCCCGAACCGGGGCCGGGTGCGCGTAGCGCCTTGCGTTGGGTGGTGGGTCGGGGCCGCGCCGGGGGGTGTCCGTCCTCGGAACGGAGCGAAATCGGTTCCTCATCGAGGTACTGGCGTTGACGCGCCAACCGCTGCGGGCGGACACCCCCCGACACGTCCCCTTCCCGCCGTACGCGAGTGCAGGTGCGTGCGTCCACCTCTCGACCGACCGAGTCGGGTGGTGGGTGGGCATAGGTCCGGGGGTCTGGGGGCGGAGCCCCCAGCAGGCGACCGCACCGACGCCGGGTGACCGGACAGCCCGCGGCGCGCTCGGCACCGCGTACAACCTTGCGTACCCTCGCGAACGAACCGCCCGCACGCGCCAGGAGCCCAGTGACCCACGCCCTGCTGTCCGACCTCACGACCCGAGCCACGGCCAAGGCCCACTCGGCAGCATCCGCCTGCCCCTGCGGAGCAACCACCACCCTCGCCGACCGCCCCGACGCCACAGTCGTCCGTCACGCCGGCACCGTCGCCAAGGCCCACGCCCCGGACACCACCCGCACCGACCTGATCCCTCGCCTCACCGCAGCCACCCACTTCCCCGGAATCCTCCTCCCGCCACTCAGTCCGACCCCGACCGACCTGCACGGCAGGCTCGTGACGTTCTGGCCGTACGGCACCCCCGTGGACCCGGAAGATCCCGACGCGGCTCCCTGGGAGGACGCCGCCACCCTCCTCGCCCGCCTCCACCGCACCCCCACCACGGCCCTGGCGACACCCCCACGGTCAGCCGACACCCCCCTGCCTCCTATGCGCGGCCCCGCCAAAGCCGCCCTCGCGGTCACCCGCCTCCGCACGACAGCCGCCCAGCATCCCGCCACCACCCCCGTCCTGCATGCCTGGTCCACGCTCCCCGCCTGGGCCCGCGCCGAGACACCCATGCCGGACACCGCCACGCTCTGCCACGGCGATCTCCACCTCGGCCAACTGGTCCGCCACCCCGCCCCCGACGGCCCGTGGCTGCTCATCGACGTCGACGACCTCGGCGTCGGCGTCCCGGCCTGGGACCTCGCGCGCCCCGCGGCCTGGTACGCCTGCGGACTGCTCCCGCCGGACGAGTGGACCCGCTTCCTGACCGCCTACCGCACGGCGGGCGGCCCGGCCGTCCCCGCGGTCGGCGACCCCTGGCCCGCACTGGACGTCCCGGCCCGCACCCTCACCGTGCAGACCGCCGCCCGGTCGATCGCCAAGGCCGTCGCGGCGGACCGTCCCCTGGACGAGGTGGAGGTGGCACTGGTCGACGCCTGTGACCGGATGGGTTCTGCCCCGCCGGAATCGGCGTGAGGTTTCCCCAAGTAGGGTGCAACCGACCGCAGCCGGACAGAGTCTGTCCTGGCGAAGCACTGAGCAGGACCGACCGGCGAGGAGTTGAGCCGACCATGCAGTGTCCGAAGTGTCATGCGCCGATGCACACGTACAACCGCAACGGCGTACAGATCGAGCAGTGCAGTGGCTGCCGCGGCATATTTCTCGACTACGGCGAGCTGGAGTCGCTGACCCGCCTGGAGTCCCAGTGGTCCCAGCCGGCGGTCCCGCCGCCCCCGGCCGCCCCGCAGTACCCGGCCGCTCCCGGCGCTCACTCTGCTCCCGCCTGGGGCGCCCCGCAGGGCGGCCACTACGGCCACCAGGGTCACCACCGCAACAAGGGCTTCGGGCGCATGCTGTTCTCCAGCTGACAGCCGACCGGCACACGAAGAAGCCCCCGGCCGCTGGGCCGGGGGCTTCGGTGTGTGGACGATACTGGGATTGAACCAGTGACCTCTTCCGTGTCAGGGAAGCGCTCTCCCGCTGAGCTAATCGTCCTCGGGACCACGATCACGATGTGCACTCCGAGGAGCGGATCATGGGCTTTGCGTGCGCGATACTGGGATTGAACCAGTGACCTCTTCCGTGTCAGGGAAGCGCTCTCCCGCTGAGCTAATCGCGCGGGTCGGATCTCGCCGTACGTGCTGGAAGATCCAGTGGACGATACTGGGATTGAACCAGTGACCTCTTCCGTGTCAGGGAAGCGCTCTCCCGCTGAGCTAATCGTCCTTGGAGGTGGAGACGGGATTTGAACCCGTGTAGACGGCTTTGCAGGCCGTTGCCTCGCCTCTCGGCCACTCCACCAGGAGTGTAGGGGGCCGGGAAGACCCCTGTTCCTTCGAGCGGACGACGAGGTTCGAACTCGCGACCTCAACCTTGGCAAGGTTGCGCTCTACCAACTGAGCTACGTCCGCCTGTCGTTTCGGTACGCTCCGCGTCCCGGCGACGTCTGAACTCTAGCGGATTCCGGGGCCAGTACAAAAACGCGTTTGCGCAGCGTGCTGCGCTGCGCCTGCTCAGGGACGTGCCCGGGGCCGTGTGAGAGACACGGCCAGGTCACGTGCCGGACACCCACCCCTAGACTCGACAGCGTGCTCGACCTCCCTCCCCTCGCCCGGTTCGGCGACCGCGTGGCCACCGGTCTCCTCGACGTCACCAGCGATCCCGCGGCACTCGACTCCACCGGTTTCTGGGCGGTCTGCGCGGATTTCGAGGGCCGTCTGACCTGCGCCCGCTTCGAGGACGTACGGGAGGAGCCGGTGCCCGCCCCGGTGCCGGGGGAGTGGCGAGGGCCCGCCGCCGGTGACTGGTCGTCCTCCCTCGATCGCGCCGCGTACACGGATGGGGTGCGGCGCATCCGTCAGTACATCGCCGCCGGCGAGGTCTACCAGGCCAATCTCTGCCGGGTGCTGTCCGCGCCCCTCGCGCCGGACGCCGACGTGGACGCCCTCACATCACTGCTGGCGCGCGGCAACCCGGCGCCGTACGCAGGAACGATCCGTCTGCCCAGCCACGGCGTGGAGGTCGCCACCGCCTCTCCCGAGCTGTTCCTGCGGCGCGACGGACGGGGCGTCGAGTCCGGCCCGATCAAGGGCACCGGACGCACCGAGGCGGACCTCCTGGAGAAGGACTACGCCGAGAACGTGATGATCGTGGACCTCGTCCGCAACGACCTCGGGCGCGTCTGCGCCACCGGCAGCGTGACCGTCCCCGACCTGTGTGCCGTCGAGAAGCACCCCGGTCTGGTCCACCTCGTGTCGACCGTCCGCGGCGAGCTGCGCGAGGACGCCGGATGGCCCGAGCTGCTCGCCGCCGCCTTCCCGCCCGGGTCGGTCACTGGCGCGCCCAAGTCGAGCGCGCTGCGGATCATCGAGGAGCTGGAGAGGGGGCCCAGAGGGCCGTACTGCGGCGGCATCGGCTGGGTGGACGCCGACCGCGGCGTCGGTGAGCTGGCCGTGGGCATCCGGACCTTCTGGGCCGACCGTGCGGAGGGCGTACTGCGCTTCGGTACCGGCGCCGGCATCACCTGGGGGTCCGACCCCGAGGCGGAGTGGGCGGAGACCGAGCTGAAGGCGTCCCGGCTGCTCGCGGTAGCGTCGGGTGTGTACGAGGTGAGTGGAGAGGGACTGACGTGAAGCTTTGGCTCGACGGCGGGCTGCAGGACATGGAGTCCGCCCGTGTCTCCGTCTTCGACCACGGGCTGACCGTGGGCGACGGCATCTTCGAGACGGTGAAGGCGGTGCACGGCAGGCCGTTCGCGCTCACCCGGCACCTCGACCGGCTGACCCGCTCCGCGCGCGGCCTCGGCCTGCCCGACCCTGATCTCGACGAGGTCCGCCGCGCCTGCGCCGCCGTCGTCGAGGCCAACCCGATGCCGCTCGGCCGGCTGCGCATCACGTACACCGGCGGCCACGGCCCGCTCGGCTCCGACCGCGGCGACCACGGTGCGACCCTCGTGGTCGCGCTGGGCGAGACGACCCGCCGCCCCGACACCACGGCCGTGATCACGGTCCCCTGGACCCGCAACGAGCGCGGCGCGCTCACCGGCCTCAAGACGACCTCGTACGCCGAGAACGTAGTCGCCCTCGCCCGCGCCCGCGAACAGGGCGCTTCCGAAGCGCTGTTCGGCAACACGGTCGGACAGCTCTGCGAGGGCACCGGCTCGAACGTCTTCGTCGTCCTCGACGGCGAGATCCACACCCCGCCGCTCGCCTCCGGCTGCCTCGCCGGCATCACCCGCGCCTTGACCGTCGAGTGGACGGGTGCCAAGGAGACGGACCTGCCGCTGGACGTCCTCGAGCGGGCCGACGAGGTCTTCCTGACCTCCACCCTGCGGGACGTTCAGGCCGTGCACCGCGTCGACGACCGCGAACTGCCGGGCGCACCGGGTCCGGTGACCGCCAAGGCCATGCGGATCTTCGACGAGCGGTCGGGCGACGACCTCGATCCGTAAGTCCTGCGGATAATCGGCTGACCGACGGCCCGGCGAGGGGTAGAACTCCCCTGATGACCACGACCCTGCGGCCGAGCGAGCCGCTTCAGCGCAACGCCGACGGGACGCGTTCACGCCACTACCAGGTGTGTGTGAACAGCCGTCCCGTCGGCGCGATACACCTGGGCACGTCCCCGTCCTTCGGCGACTCGGTGGCCCGCGTCCACAAGGTGCACATCGAGGAGCCCGACCGCCGGCGCGGCCGGGGCACGGTGGCCATGCTCGCCGCGGAGGAGGTGGCGCGCGGCTGGGGCTGTCGGCAGATCGAGATCAGTGTGCCCGCGGACGCCGAGGCCGCACTGCGGCTCGTCAAGGCGCTCGGCTACGTCCTGCGCAACCGCGGCATGGAGAAGCGGCTCGCCGACGCCCCGCCCGAACTGCCCGCCGGCAGCCGGGCACGCCCGATGACCGAGGCGGAGTTCGAGGCGTGGCAGGAGCACGAGTCGGAGGACTACGCGCGCACCTGGATCGAACGGGGCGTACCGGAGGCCGAGGCATACGCCAAGGCCCGGCGCGACCACGAAGTGCTCCTGCCGCAGGGCCTGGCCACCGAGAACATGCTGTTCAGCATCCTGGAGCACGAGGGCACCCGGGTGGGCGTCCTCTGGCTCGCCCTGCGCGCCGACAGGGCCTTCGTCTTCGACGTCGAGGCCGACGAGGCCCATCGCGGCCGGGGACACGGCCGTACGCTCATGCTGCTGGCGGAGGCCCAGGCGATCGCCGAGGGCAGACGGATCCTGGGCCTCAACGTGTTCGCGGGCAACACCCCGGCCGAGCGGCTCTACGAGTCGCTCGGTTACGAGACGACGCAGTACGCCTTCTACAAGCCGTTGTTGTGAGCCCGGTTGTCGGCCCGGCGGCTCAGGCGTCCTGCCCGGCCAGCAGCCGGTCCGCGATCTCCTCGATGCGCTCGCGCAGCCCTTCCTGGCTCTTGCCGCCGTCGAGGCGCTCGCCGTCGATGACATAGGTGGGGGTGCCGGTCACACCGATCGCCTTGCCTTCGGCCTGGTCGGCGTCCACGATCAGGATGTGCCGGCCGTCGACGAGCGCCGTGTCGAACTCCTCGGCGTCCATCCCGAGTTCCCGGGCGACCTCGACCAGGAAGGGTTCTCCCTTACGGTCCAGCTCCTCGACCCGGCCCAGCACCGCCTCGACGAACGGCCAGCCCTGCCCCTGCTCCACGGCCTCCTCGGCGGCCTGCGCGGCGGCGAAGGCGTGCTTGTGCTTCTCCAGCGGGAAGTGCCGCAACCGCAGTTCCAGCCGGTCGCCGTAGCGGGCGCGCAGGGCACGGAGGTCGTCCAGGGCGCTGCGGCAGTCCGGGCACTGGAGGTCGCACCAGAAGTCGAGAACGGGAGCCGCGGAACGCGCGGGGGAGGAGTCGCTCATGCCCCCAGTCTCCCAGCCCCGACCCGGCCGACCCAACCGGACCTCACCCCGGCACCGCCGCCACCTGCGACGGTGACCTCGACCGGCACCGACGGTGCCGACCGACGAGCACGGTGGTGCCGATCGACTGCCGCCCAAGATGTCGACTGACTGTCGCGGGGGTGAGGCTCGGCTGCTGCGGCGGTGAGACCGGCTGGCGCCCGCGGGGTCCACCGGCTGTCACGGCGGTGAGGACTGACTGCCGCCCGCGGTGAGGACCGGCTGCCGCCGTGGTGTCCAACGACTGCCGCGGCGGTGAGAACGGACCGCCCCCCGCGGGTGACGACCGACCGCCACCCGCAGGGGTACGACGTCGACCGGCACCTGCGGAGGAGGCGACCCGGAGATGTCCCTGATGTCCCGTCGGAGGATGGCCCGGCGGGGTGCCGCGGGTGCAGGATGGAAGGGACGAAGTGCCCTTGCCCGACCGAGCTCTGCCCTGGAGGACCGGATGATTGCCGAGACCGTCTGTTCCGCCGTCGCCGCGGCCGGCCTGGGCATCGCGGCGGTCACGGCGTACCGCAAGCGTTTCCTCTCAGCCGTCCGGATCGCCGCGTACTCCCTCGTGCCCCTCGGCCTGGTCATGACCGGCGTCGTCGAGTGGCTGGCGGACACCGCGTTCAGCCCGACGGCCTGGGCGGGCTTCGTGGTGCTCGGCCTCTCCTGGCTGCTGTTCGCGAGCACGCGTGCGGTGGAGCGCCGTCGAGGCGGCACCCGCAAGGAGCGCAAGGCGGCGGCCAAGGGTGCCGCCCAGCGCGAGGCGGTCGCTCCGGCGGCTTCCGCGCCCTCCCTGGGCCCGGGCACCCGCCCGACGGCCAAGCCCGCGAGCCGGCCCCGTACCGAGACCGCGACGGACGACTTCAGCGACATCGAGGCCATCCTCAAGAAGCACGGCATATGAGGCCTGCGGCGGGCCGGCATATGTCGTCCGCACGCGCACTGAAACGACACAGCGGGTCCCTGCGCGTGCGGAAGTGATCACGACCCGAACCGGAGATCACGGAATCCGGCGAACACCCGCTCACTGCGGGCGTGTTGATCGCGTCATGCGTCCCGACTGCGTCATCATCGCCGCGAGATGCTGGACACGACACAGAGCGACGCCGCGCCGCCGCAGGACGAGCCGCGCGGATGCCTCTTCGCCCTTTCCCAGCCACCGCTGATGATCTTCCTTGCGGTGATCGGGTGTCTGCTCCTCACGGCTGCGCTGCACGACCTGCTGTTGCTGTGAGCCATACCCGTGGTCCCCGGCGTCACCCGCCGGGGCCCACGAAGGCATCGTGTCCGGTCCGGATCTCGTCGTACGGGCCCTCTCGTCCGGGCCTCAGCCCGCCGCCTCCTTGCGCCGCGCCCGGTAGGCGGCCACGTGCAACCGGTTGCCGCAGGTCCGGCTGTCGCAGTAGCGCCGCGAGCGGTTGCGGGAGAGGTCCACGAAGGCGCGCCGGCAGTCGGGCGCCTCGCAGCGACGCAGCCGCTCCTGCTCGCCGGCCACCACGAAGAACGCCAGTGCCATCCCGCAGTCGGCGGCCAGATGATCGGCGACGGAGGCGCCGGGCGCGAAGTAGTGCACGTGCCAGTCGTAGCCGTCGTGGTCCGTGAGCCGGGGTGTGGTGCCCGCGGCGGCGATCAGCTCGTTGATCAGCCCGGCGGCGGCCCGGGCGTCCGGGGCGGCGAACACCGAGGCGAACCGTCCGCGGATCTTTCGCACCGCCGAGAGGTCGAACTCGGAGAGCACTCCGACCTCGCTGACTTCGTGGTTTCGTACGAAATCCTCCAGTGCTGTGACATCCGGCAGCGCGTCCTGAGCCGTGTCGTCCTCCGGCGCGGTGTTCACCAGATCCACCACGGTGTCGAGGGCGCACCGGGTGTCGTGGGTGATCAGCACGTTTCGCTCCCTGGCCTGGGGGTCGGGCGGACGCCCGCCGATGCTGGCCGATGGTAGTGCGTCCGCGCACCCTGAGGTCGGCGGCGGGGCGACGCACACCGGCGCCGCCCCCATGAGGGGACGGCGCCGGTGCCTGCCCTATTCGGTTGTCTGGGCCCGAGCCGTCTCCCCGAGTGGACGGCGCCGGGCGGCTCTGTGCAGCCTCGCCCCTAGCTTTCCGCCAGGATGTGCGAGAGCTCCTGATCGAGATCGAAGTGCCGATGCTCCGTGCCGGGAGGCACAGCCGCATCCGTGCGCTTCAGGAAGGACTCCAGGGCCCGCGCAGGGGCCTCCAACAGGGCCTCGCCCTCCGGCGAGCTCAGGGCGATGCAGACGACGCCCTGACCGTGACTGCGCGACGGCCAGACACGGACGTCGCCGGTGCCCGTGGGTCGGTGGAGGCCCTCCGCGAGCAGGTCTCGGGCGAACACCCACTCGACGGTCTCCTCGGCTCCGGTGTGGAAGGTGGCGTGCACGGCGTAGGGGTCGGCCGTGTCGTACCGCAGGCCTGCGGGGACAGGCAGGGATGACTCGCTCGACACAACGAGGCGCAGGTGCAGCTCGCAGCTGACCGTGGTGTTCATAAGCGCCAGGGCCTTTCGCTCAGTGTGCGCTCGGGGATTCGCACGTCGGCGAAATCGACATGCCACCTACGGTGCCGTTGTAAACCCCTCTGAGTGTTTTGCGTGCCTTTACGTAACTCTTCCGGCCGAGAGCGTGTTCGTACGGTACGGCCATTCCGGTGACTGGTTTCCGTCCGGTAGGGTTTGGCCGTATGAATACGGGGAGTGACGAGCCGGGCGAGGTTGCCGTGGCAGCGGAAAAGACGCAGACCGACGGGGTGCAGGGCGAGCAGCGACTCGGCTCCAGAGCTCCCGCATTCATCCAGGCGCGCCGCATGCTCCACCTGAGCTGGCAGGTCTGTGTCTTCGTCATCGGGCTCGCGGTCGTGGGCGTCGGCATCGTCATGCTGCCGCTGCCCGGACCGGGCTGGGTCGTGATCTTCGGCGGCATGGCGATCTGGGCGACCGAGTTCGTCTGGGCCCAGCTGGTGCTCCGCTGGACCAAGCGCAAGGTCACCGAGGCGGCCCAGCGTGCCCTCGACCCCAAGGTCCGGCGGCGCAACATCATCCTGACGTCGATCGGCCTCGTGATCATCGGCGTCCTCGCCGGCATCTACCTGTGGAAGTTCGGCCTTGTGATGCCCTGGAAGATCAAGGACCAGTGAGCCGCGACGGGGGTGCGAGGGCCGGCCGGCGCCGGTGACCCGCACCCCCTGACATGGGGTAATGTTCTCCCTGCGTCCGGGCGATTAGCTCAGTGGGAGAGCGCTTCGTTCACACCGAAGAGGTCACTGGTTCGAACCCAGTATCGCCCACCCGACACGGCGGCCCGTCTGCGAGAGAGCAGACGGGCCGCCGTCGTGTGTGCGCCTCCGGCCGCCGCGGGGCGCGCGCCCCGCCCTGAGGCGAATTTTCGCCGGGCGGCCTGCGGGCGCCGAGGCCGAGGTCGCGTTCGGCCCGCCGACCACGGGTTCCTCACCTGCGATGTCACCTCCCCGGGAGCGAGGCCGGACCCCGACGCACCGTCAGCTCGCCGAGCGGGCCCCCAAGAAATTCCTGTCCGAATCATTGACGCACCCCGAGGCCCTCCGTAACTTGTGCCAGCAAGCGCTTACTTGAAACGATTCATGCAGGCGGCAACGACGCTGCGGGGAGGGTCCGACTGTGGGAACCAGCAGGAATGTTGAGAGGCGTACGATCCTGAAGGCCGCGGGAGCGACGGCGGCCACACTGGGCCTGGCCGCGACCACGGGGTGCGGGGGAGACGGCGGAACCTCCTCGGACGGGACGGTGACGATCCGTTACGCGTGGTGGGGTGCCGAGGACCGCGCCCAGCGCATCAACAAGACCATCGCGCTCTTCGAGAAGAAGTACCCGAAGATCAAGGTGAAAACGGACTTCCAGCCGTACCCGGACTTCTGGAAGAAGTTCAACACCCAGGCCTCCGGCGGCAATCCGCCCGACGTCTTCCAGAATGCCATTGGATTCCTGCGGAAATACGACGCCAAGAATGTGCTGCTCGACCTGAGCGAGCAGGTCAAGGCGGGCAACCTCTCCATGGACGGCTTCCGGGCCGGCCTCGAGAAGTTCGGCGAGGTCGACGGCAAACTCCTCGGAGTTCCGGTCGGCTCCAACTCGATGTCCCTGGTCATCGACAAGCCCGTCTACACCAGAGCGGGCGTGAAGCCTGAGCAGGGCTGGACCTGGGACGACTTCGACGCGGCGATGAAGAAGATCCGCGACAAGACGGGGCGCGCCGGCGACAGCGGCATGTACGGGGTCATGTACCTCTACGACCTCTACCTGCGCCAGAACGGCAAGGCCTTCTTCACCGAGGACGGACTCGGTTTCACCGAGGCGGACCTGACGGACTGGTGGACCAAGGCGAAGAAGGGCGTCCAGGACGGCGTCTACGCCGACCCCAAGAAGGTCGCCCAGATCAAGCCGAAGTCGGCGGTGACCGCGGAACTCGCCGGCGGTGAGTTCACGTGGGACAACTTCAGCGTCCGCTACAGCGCCGAGGGGAAGAGCGAGTACAGCCTGGCCCCCATCCCGACCACGGACGGCAAGAAGACCGGCCAGTACCTCGGCTCCCTGATGCTCAGCGCCTCCAAGCGCACGCAGCACCCCAAGGAAGTGGCCCAGTTCATCGACTTCATGGTGCACGACCCCGAGGTCGCCAAGATCATGGGCTATGACCGCGGTGTGCCCGCGACGCAGGCCCAGTTCGACGCGTTCAAGCCGACCGACGAGGTCAACAAGTCCATCGCCGCCTACGAGACGTCCCTCGTCGACGCGGGTGTCCTGGAGCCCATCACCCCGCACCCCAACGGCGCCGACATCTGCGAGGCCGCCTTCCTGCGCATCGCCGAGGAACTCGCTCTGGGCACGCGCTCGGTGGACGACGCCGTCAAGCAGTTCTTCACCGAGTCGAAGACGGCTCTCGTCGGCTGATGGGAACCACCGTGACACACGCCCCTGCGATGGAGGGCCTGGCCAAGGACTCCGAGCCGCGGCACGGTCCGGTGAACTCCCCGCGCCCCGCCGCACTCAAGCGGCGGGGCCGCCGGGAGACCCTGGCCGGCTATCTCTTCATGTCCCCCTGGATCGCCGGGTTCCTGCTGCTCACCGCAGGCCCGATGATCGCCTCGCTGTACTTCGCGTTCACCGACTACAACCTGTTCGACACGCCCAAGTGGATCGGCCTCGACAACTTCTCCGAGATGTTCGGCGACCCGCGCTGGCGCCACTCGGTCAAGGTGACGATGTGGTACGTCGTCGTCGGTACGCCGCTCAAGCTGCTGCTGGCTTTGGGGGTGGCGCTGCTGCTCGCCCAGAAGCGGCGCGGACAGGCCTTCTACCGGGCCGCTTTCTACGCGCCGTCGCTGATCGGGGCGAGTGTCTCCGTCGCGATCGTCTGGAAGGCGATCTTCGCGGACGACGCGATCGTCGACCGTACGCAGAAGGTCTTCGGGATCGACGTCGGCGGCTGGACCGGCGACCCGGAAATGATCATCTACAGCCTGGTGGCGCTCACCGTCTGGCAGTTCGGTGCGCCCATGGTCATCTTCCTGGCCGGCCTCAAGCAGGTGCCGCGCGAGCTGTACGAGGCGGCCGAGGTGGACGGGGCCGGCCCGATGCGGCGGTTCTGGAACATCACCCTGCCGATGATCTCCCCGGTGCTCTTCTTCAACGTCCTGCTGGAGACGATCCACTCCTTCCAGATCTTCAGCTCGGCGTACATCGTCGGCGGCGGCGCAGGAAGCAACGCCTGCGGCCCGGCGGACGGCTCGATGGTCTATACCTGCTACCTCTACGTCCAGGGCTTCGAGAACAGCCGGATGGGCCTGGCCTCCGCCATGGCCTGGATGCTGCTCGTCGCGGTCGCCCTGGTGACGGCGGTGCTGTTCTGGTCCCAGAAGCGCTGGGTGCACTACGAGGAGGGCGCCCGATGAGCGCGCAGGCCACCGACATCACGCCGGCCCGGTCCACGAAGGGCGGCAACTTCCGCCGCAGGCTGCCCGGTTCCCTCGCCTGGCACCTCGGGTCCTTCGCGATCCTCGCGGTGATCCTCTATCCGGTGATCTGGGTCATCGGCGGCTCCTTCAAGAAGAGCGAGGAGATCATCGGGAGCCTGGACCTCTTCCCGGGCGATCCCATCGTCTCGAACTACACCGGGCTCGCCGACGGCATCGCGGACATCTCGATCTCCACGTTCTTCGTCAACTCGCTCACTCTCGCGCTCGGTTCGGTGGTCGGGATCCTGGTGTCCTGCTCGCTGACCGCGTACGCCTTCGCGAAGATCAGGTTCGCGGGCCGCAATCTGCTCTTCACGCTGATGATCGGCACGCTGCTGTTGCCGTACCACGTGCTGCTGATCCCGCAGTACGTGCTGTTCCGCAACATGGACATGATCAACTCGTACACCCCGCTCCTGCTGGGGAAGTACCTGGCCACGGAGGCGTTCTTCGTCTTCCTGATGGTGCAGTTCATGCGCAACCTGCCCAAGGAGCTCGACGAGGCGGCCCGTCTCGACGGCTGCGGACACTTCCGCATCTACTGGTCGATCGTGCTCCCGCTGTGCCGGCCGGCCCTGATCACCAGCGCGATCTTCACCTTCATCAACTCCTGGAACGACTTCATGGGCCCGCTGATCTACCTCAACGAGCCCGACAAGTACACGGTCTCGCTCGGTCTGAAGATGTTCGTGGACCAGGAGGGCGTGGCCAACTACGGCGGCATGATCGCGATGTCACTGGTCGCCCTGCTGCCGGTGCTCGCCTTCTTCCTCGCCTTCCAGCGCTATCTGATCGACGGTATGGCGACGTCCGGACTGAAGGGCTGACCCGGCATGGCTGAGGCACGCGTCAAGGCCCGCGCCCCGCGCAAGGAGTCCGTCTTCAGTGAGCGGTTCGCCGTGTTCGCCGAGTGTCTGCTGACCGGGGTGTGGATCGCGGTGGCCTCGCTGGGCGTGGTCACCTACCCGGCCGCCTTCGCGGCCGGGGCGCGGCACCTTCGCCGTCGTACCGGCCATGAGGTCGGCGGCTGGCGGGAGTTCGTCGCCGACTTCCGCGCCGCTGTGCGCGGCGGATGGCTCGCCGGGCTCGCCGGGTGGGCGGCCGCGGTCGCGGTCTGGGTGGACGTCCAGGCCGTGCGGGCCGGGATTCCCGGCGGGCCGCTGGTCGGGGCCGTCGGCGTGTTCGCGCTGATCGGTCTCGCCGTCGCCGGGCTGCGGGCGGCCGCCGTCTGGACCCCGGGCGCCACATGGCGTGCCCTGCTCGCCGAGGCCGGCCGTCGGACCGTGCTCGACCCCGCCGGTTCCTTCCTGGTCGTCGGCGGACTGGCCGTGGTGGCCGTGTCCGCATGGTTCGTCGCACCGCTGGCGGTCCCCGTCCTCGGGGCCGTCGCAGCGGCGGCCGTCGCCGTGGAGGAGCGGTACCGGCACCGCTGACGCGCGGTGTCCTCGTCACAAGGTCGGCGCCCCGGCGTCGCACCTCCCTCTGTCATGCCCCTGACCAGCCGCACGGAAATGCTTCCCGCACGGAACGGAAAGGAAAGGCTGAAACTCTTATGTCTCCCATTCCCCGCAGGTCCCTTCTCAAGGCGGCCGCGGTCGCCGGAGCCGCCGCGCAGTTCAGCTGGGCGCTAGGAGCCAAGGACGCTCAGGCGGCGCCGAGAGCCGCCGAAGCCGACGCCGATCCGGTGACCCTGGACTGGCTGGAGGACGGCGGCCTGGGCGCCGCCCCCGGCTCCACCCTCGGCGTCCCCTGGCCGAAGGGCACTTACCAGAAGGACCAGAAGTTCGCGATCACGGACGCGGACGGCAAGGCCGTGCCCGCGCAGTCGTGGCCGATCGCCTACTGGCCCGACGGCTCGCTCAAGTGGACCGCGCACGCGGTGAGTTCGGGTAACGGCAAGCTCACCCTGACCGCGGGCGAGGCCGCCGCCCCCGCCAAGAAGGTGACCGTCGACAAGAGCGGCGGCACCATCGACGTCTCGACCGGCGTCATCACCGCGAAGATCGGCAAGTCCGGCGCCACGCTGATCAAGTCGGTCACCCGAGGCTCGACCGAGATCGCCAAGAACGGCCGGCTCGTCCTGATCCGCCAGCCCGAGATCGAGGACGAGGACCAGGGCGCGGTCAAGACCGAGCGCTTCGAGGGTGCCATCTCGAAGGTCGAGGTCGAGCAGGACGGCCCGGTCCGCGCGGTCGTCCGCATCGACGGCAAGCACCGCAAGGGCAGCCGGAGCTGGCTGCCGTTCTCCATCCGGCTGTACTTCTACGCGGGCGCCGACTCCTTCCGCATGGTGCACACCATCACCTTCGACGGCACCCAGGAGCCCGGCAAGGCCAGCGGCGACTTCATCCGCGGCCTCGGTGTCCGCTTCACCGTGCCGATGCGCGACCAGTCGTACGACCGCCACATCCGCATCGGCGGGGACGGCACCGGTCTGCTGCGCGAGGCCGTCAAGGGCATCACCGGACTGCGCCGCGACCCGGGCGCGGCCGTCCAGGCGGCCCAGTACGCGGGCCAGAAGCTGCCCGACCCGGCCACCTGGGACCAGCGCGTCACCACGCGGCTCCAGTACATCCCCGAGTGGGGCGACTACACCCTCTCCCAGCTCTCGGCCGACGGCTTCGGCCTGCGCAAGCGCACCAAGAAGGGCCACGGCTGGATCGGCGCCGGCGGCGGCAAGCGGGCCTCCGGGTTCGGGTACGTCGGCGGCGCGAGCGGCGGGTTCTCCTTCGGCCTGCGGGACTTCTGGGAGAAGTTCCCGGCGCAGCTCGACATCCGCGACGCCCAGACCGACGAGGCCGAGGTCACCCTCTGGCTCTGGTCGCCCGAGGCGCAGCCCATGGACCTGCGCTTCTACCACGACGGCATGGGTCAGGACACCTTCGCCGAGCAGCTCGAAGGCCTCAACATCACCTACGAGGACTACGAGCCCGAGTTCGGCACCCCCTACGGCATCGCCCGCACCTCCGAACTCCTCTTCTGGGCCAACGAGTCGACGCCCAGCGCCGAGAAGCTCGCCGAACAGGTCGAGGCCGTACGGGTGCTGCCGCAGCTGGCCGCCCCGCCCAAGCAGCTCATCAAGGCCGGGGTCTTCGGCCCGGGTCTGTACTCCGAGCCGGACCGCTCCACGCCCGCCAAGGCCAAGATCGAGGAGCACCTCGACTTCCTCTTCACCTACTACAAGGACCAGGTGGAGCAGCGCCGTTGGTACGGCTTCTGGGACTACGGCGACATCATGCACACGTACGACACGGTCCGGCACCAGTGGCGATACGACATCGGCGGCTATGCCTGGGACAACTCCGAGCTGTCGCCGGACCTGTGGCTGTGGTTCGCGTACCTGCGCTCCGGTCGGGCGGACATCTTCCGCTTTGCCGAGGCGATGACCCGGCACACCGGCGAGGTCGACGTCTACCACCTGGGCCAGTGGGCCGGCCTCGGCACCCGGCACGGTGTGCAGCACTACGCCGACAGCGCCAAACAGCAGCGCATCGCCAATACGACGTACCGCCGCTACTACTACTTCCTCACGGCCGACGAGCGGGTCGGCGACCTCATGCACGCCAATGTCGACTCCGACGAGACGTTCCTCGTCCTCGACCCGATCCGCAAGATCCGCACCGAGCCGTACACCCCGGACCGGCACGCCCTGTCGGTCGGCTTCGGCACGGACTGGAGCGGTCTGGTGTCCGCCTGGCTGACCGAGTGGGAGCGCAAGGGCCCCAAGTGGGAGAAGGCCAAGGCGCGCGTCCTGTCCACGATGGAGACGATCGCCGCCCAGCCCAACGGGTTCGTGCAGGGGACCGGCCTGTACGACCTGGACACCGGTAAGTTCGCGGTCGCCTCGGCGCCTGCGGTGGGGGTCTCGCACCTCTCCGCGGTCTTCGGGCTCAACGAGCTGTGCGCGGAGCTCATCGACCTCGTCGACATGCCGAAGTTCAACGAGGCGTACTTCGACTACTGCCGCTACTTCAACGCCACCAAGGCCGAGCAGGCGGCGCGCTACGGCTCCAACTTCGGCTCCCTGCTGCTGTTCCAGGGCCACTCGCGCCTGGACGCGTACGCCGCCGTCCAGACCGGGGACGAGAAGCTCGCCAAGCGGGCCTGGGACAAGTTCTACAATTCCGACGGCTACAAGGAGTCGGCGCCCTGGAAGACCGAGAAGCTGAGCGGCCCGGCCACGCTGGTGCCGGGCAGCGAGGCCGCCTGGGTGTCCACGAACGACACCGCGCTCTACGGCCTCGCCGCCATCGAGAACCTGGCGCTGCTGGGGGACAAGATGCCGTAGCCGACGGCTAGTTCATCTTCCCCAGGACCTCCCGCACCCGCCGGACGTCCCGGATGCGCTGCTCGTACGTCGCCCCGAGTGCGAGCAGCAGCAGTCCGGCGAGGGCGGGAGGCACCCAGCGGGGGAGTGCGTCGGTGACCTGGACGAGGTAGGGCGCGAGTTCGTGCAACGCGTCCAGAGCCAGTACCCAGCCGCCGAGCAGGAGCGGGGCCTGGAGGTGGTGCCGGGCGCCCAGCAGGGTGACCAGCAGTGCCGCGACGCCCAGCAGCAGGGGGCGCGTCCAGTGCGCGTCGCCCCAGGCCGCGACCAGGCTCGGCAGCAGGGTGGCGGCGAGGCCGGGGCCGTACGCCGTCCAGGACGACGCCCGCGGGTCGCGGCGCCGGTGCAGGACGCCGAGGAGCAGCGCCGGGACGGTGACCGGGAGCGTGTACGCCTCGGGCGTCTCGATGTCCCAGGCCGCCAGGCGCACCCAGGTGGCCAGTACGAACAGGGCGGCGGCCGCGTAGCCCACGGGGCGGCGGTCCGGGCGGATCGCCGTACCCGCGGCGATCACTCCGCCGAGGGCCAGCACCAGGGCCAGCAGGGGTGGGTCGGCGAGGGCGAGTCCTACGGCGAGCAGCCCGGCGGCGGCCCCGGTCGCTTCGACCGGCACGGTGGCCGGGGCGCTGCCCAGCCGTGCGGCCAGCAGGGCCGCGGCCACGGGGACGGCCAGGACCAGCAGTGCGGTGTGCGACGGCTGCCAGTCCAGGGCGGCGCCGGTCGCGCAGGCGACCGCGGCGGCGTGGGCGAGTGCGGCTGGGGCCGTGACCGGGGCCAGGTGCGAGGGCCACGAGGCCGCCGCGAACAGCGCGGTCAGGACGCAGAGAACGGTGAGCGTCGCGGTCTGCGAGGCGAGGGAGAGGAAGGCGAGGCTGAGAGAGGTGGTGAGGGCGATGACAAGGGCGGTGAGCTGACCGGACGTGAACGGACGGGCCGGCGTTCCGTCCGGCACGGCCGCGCCTCGGCGTGCGTACACCGCCGCCGCGAGCGCCCCGGCTGTCAAGGCCCCATGAGTCACCAGGCTTGTCCAGTACGGGAGTTCGATCACCGCCGGAAGGACCAGCACCCCCGCCCACGTCAGGCCCAGCGCGCCGCGCAGCGCCCGAGGGCGCCAGACCCCGTTCCGGACCGACAGGGCGAGCACGGCCGCGACGACCGCCAGGACGACGGGAACCGTCTGTGCGTGCTGCGGCCACGGCGCGTCGAGCGTCACCGCCGCGCGGGCATCCGACGGTGTGCCGCTCCACACGCGCTCCGCCCATTCGACCGGCGCCACCAGCGCCAGACTGACGACGGGCAGCGTCCACAGCAGGGCCAGCGCCTGTACGGCGCCCGAGGCCCAGGCGAAGCCGTGCCGCACCGCCTCCGGCAGCCGCCCGGCCCGCACCGCGGCCAACAGGGCGATCCCGCAGGCCAGATATACCGGAACCGTCCACACCTCCGACAGCGCAGGACGCGCCACCCCGCCGAACGCGGCGACCACGAGCAGCCCGGCGGCGCCGGCGAGGCCGAGGGCCCGCTTCTCGTCCTGGCTCCGCCACGCCGCGCCCAGCGCGATCGCCGCGCCGAGGAGGAGGAGCGCCGCCGCACGGACGGCGGCGCTCGGGCCGGTCGCTGTCCAGGACAGCAAACCGGCGGTCAGTGCGCCCCAGGTGCCCGCTCCGTACGCGCCGACGGCGGCGAAGACCCGTACGGACCTGGCGGTCGCCCGGAACGCCACAACCGTGTCGAACCCGGCCGTCACCAGGATCGCGGCCGTGACCCCGTAGGGGACGGCATCGGCTGCCAGCGACCAGAGCAGCAGCGGGAGTTGGGCCGAGACCAGGGCGGCGGGGAGGGGCAGACGCAGGTCGCACGTCGCCGGCAGCAGGCCGTACGCGGCCCACAGCACCGCGAGTACGGCCGACGCCACCGCCGCGTACCCCGTGCCGTCCACCCCCGCGAGGGCGGCCTCGTGCAGGGCGTACGCGTCGAGCACCGTCAGCGCGAGCCCGAGGCCCGCCACCGACTCGGCCGTCGAGCGCAGCCCCCGCTTCAGCAGCACCGCCGGCGCCGCGAGCGCGGCCAGCGTGACCGCGCCGAGCACCACGGCCCGCCCGCCGATGCCCAGGTGGCCCCAGCTGACCAGCGTGAACACCATCGCGGCGATGGTGAGCAGGACGCCACCGAGCAGGAGCAGCACGTTCTGGACGCGCGGTGCGGGAGCCTCGGGGCGGGGCGGCGCGACAGGCGCGGGCCACGCCTGCTGCAGGGCCGCGACGAGCCAGGCGCGGCGGGCCAGCAACTGGGCCCGGCGGGCGTCCAGTTGCCACAGCTCGGCATCGAGGAGCCGCAACTCCTCGGCAGGGGGCGGAATGTGCGTCATGCCGACGAGTGTGGTCCGCGTCACGTCGTACGGCATGAGTGCGCGTACTCATGCCGTACTCAAATACGCCTCACCGGGCCCGCACAGGGGCAGACTCCGCTCATGGACTGGACCCGTTACCGCTTCCGCAGCCGGTGGACCCTGCCCGCGTCGCCCGTCGCCGTGTACACGGCGCTGGAGCGAGCCGAGGACTATCCGCGCTGGTGGCGGCAGGTGCGCGAGGTGAACCGGATCGACGCGACGACCGGAGTGATCAGGATCCGTTCCTTCCTGCCGTACGACCTGACCTTCACCGCCCGTGAGGTGCGGCGTGATCCGGCGGCCGGGATCCTGGAGATCGCCATGTCCGGCGACCTGGACGGCTGGGCGCGCTGGACGGTCACCGCGGACGGCACGGGCAGCCTGGCCCGCTACGAGCAGCTGGTCGAGGTGAACAAGCCGCTGCTGCGGCGGTTCGCCGTCCCGGGACGGCCGGTGTTCCGCGCCAACCACTGGCTGATGATGCGGTCCGGGCGGCGCGGTCTCGCCGGCCACCTGGAAGCGGTTTGAAGGAAGGGTGCGGGGACCTGTATTGTTCGGTGCGTTCCCGGGCGATTAGCTCAGTGGGAGAGCGCTTCGTTCACACCGAAGAGGTCACTGGTTCGAACCCAGTATCGCCCACCGGGAAAGCCGGTCCGTCTCAGACGGACCGGTTTTTTTGTTGCCCCTTTTTGTTGCCCCTACGCGGCCGCCGCCGGCAGATCCGGACGCAGTGGCCACGCCGGGTCCACCGCCTCCTCCGTGCCGCTGCGCGCGAACCATGCCTGCAGGCCGCGCGCCTGCGCCGCGTGCCACACCGCCTGCAGGGTGTGCAGTTCGGCCGGGCTCAGGCGCTCCAGCCGGGCCGCGAACCGGCGCCCCACCGCTCGTACGACGTCCATCGCGGCCAGCGCGTCGGCGCCCGCGTCGTGCGCGCCCTCAAGCGAGACGCCGTAGTGCTCACACAGGTCGGTGAGGGTGCGACGGCCCTTGCGGTAGCGGTCCAGATGCTTGTCCAGGACCCGCGGATCGAGCACCAGCAGGGGCGAGGGCTCGAACCAGCGGTCCAGTGACGAGGCACGATGGCGGCGCAACTCCCGGTCCAGGATCGTCAGATCGAACGGCGCGTTCATCACCACCAACGGGCGGCCCACCCTGGCCTGTTCGGCCAGCGCCTCCGCCATCTCGTACATCACCGGAGCCGGCCAGCGGCCGTTGCGCTGCAGATGCTCCTGAGTCAGTCCGTGCACCTCCGTCGCCCCGGCCGGCACCGGCACGCCCGGGTTCACCAGCCACCGCGTCACCCGCGGCCGGGTACCCGGTGCGTCCTGGACGACGACGGCGGCCGACACGATCCGGTCGGACTCGACGTCGACACCCGTGGTTTCCGTGTCGAATGCGGCCAGGGGCCCTTCGTACCAGCACGTCATACCTACACAACCCCTCGTTCACCCACGGCAGCTGACGCCCCGTCGTCTGCCCCCGTTTGGTGATACCCGGGCTGTTTGCGCCGTACGCCGGAAGGACACAACAGGAGTACGGGTCTTTGCAGTTCAGCGGCCCGGCGCGGGATTCACTCTGCCCAGGCGTGGGCATTTCACTTGGCTTGGAAGGCTGTTGGTCATGGCGATAGCCCAGCCCGAGCGGGGCGGGCTGCTGCCCGAACGCACAGGCCCCCAACGCGGCACACTCGCCACCACCGCCTGCATGGAAACCTTGCAGGTGGGCTACTTGCACGCGGTCGCGGCGGCCGCCGGCTGCTCACTGTCCCAGCCCTTTCCGGACAACGGCATCGACTGGCACGTCAGTCACGGCTCACCCGGGCACACCGTCGACGACGAGGTGACCATCAAGGTGCAGCTGAAATGCACGTACCAGGTCCCGCCGAACCCACCCGGCCGCACCTTCTCCTTCACGCTCGACAACGACCACCTGCGCAAGCTCGCCCGCACACCGGTCTCGGTCCACAAGATCCTGGTCGTGATGCTGGTCCCACGGTCACAGGACCAATGGCTGCGCGCCGGCCACGACCGGCTCGACCTCAGGCACTGCTGCTACTGGGTCAACCTCGCCGGCCACGCCATCACCGGCCGGAACCGGACCACCGTGCGCATCCCGACCTCGCGCATCTTCGACGACCGGGCGCTCTGCGAGATCATGACGCGGGTCGGGACGGGAGGCAGACCATGACGCACCGCCCGCTGGAAGAACCACTGCGACCCGTACGACCGCACCCCGTCGACCAGGCCGCCGTCGCCTGGAACCGTTCGCCCGACCCCGCCGAGGTCGACCCCGCCGTGCTCAGCGCCCTGCTGCACCGGCACGGCTGGCGGCGGCGCGGGGGAGCGGCCGGACGCTACGGCCGCTGGACCCCGCCGGGACCGGGCGGCGGCGGCACCAGCCTGCTGGTGCCCGAGAGCCGGGCCTTCCCGGACAGCGAGGACCTGCTGGGCGAGGCGCTCCTCGCGCTGTCCCGGAGCGGAACGCCGTCCGCGCGCGAGGTGCTGGTCTCCCTCGCCGTGCCCAGCGACGAGATCCGCTGGTGGCGCGATGTCCCGACCGGTCCCGCCGGAGCCACCCCCTGGACCGTCGAGGAACAGCTGCGCTCGGCCGCCCGCCAGATGCTGCTCGCCGGATCACTCGCCACGCGCGCGCGTGCGGGCTACTACGGCGCTCGCTACCGGCGCACCGCCGCCGCGTCCCTGGAGAACATCCTCGTCGGCTCCGCATCCGGCGGCCGCCGGCTGACCGCCTTCGTGCCCGTCGGCACCGGCCGCCCGCTCGCCGTACGCCTGCACCAGGCCCTGTACGCCGCCCGCGAGGCCATCGACTACCAGCGGGCCACCGGCGGCATGGACGCCTTCGACGGCGCCGTCGAGGCGGGCGTCAGCCGCGAGCTCACCGAGGCGCTGATCGTCCTCGTGCGCGGTACCGAGGGCGCCCGCATCGGCGTCGAGTGGGCACCGGCGGCCGGGGTCCCCGAAGGGTGCGCGGCACCCGCAGAGGCCGTCGAGTTCTCGCCCGGCGACCTGCCCGTGCTGCGCGAGGCCGGCGCCCGCTATCTGCGCGAGGAACCCTCCGTGCCGGTGCGGATCACCGGCGCGGTGGTCCGGATGCGCAGGTCGGGGCCGCGCGGGGACGGGTCGGTACGGCTGCGGGTGATCGCGGGCGCCGAGATCCCGCACGTGCGGCTGACGCTGGACGAGGAGTCGTACCGGATCGCCGGGCACGCGCACCTCGTCGGACTGCCCGTGCGGGTGCAAGGCCGGCTGGAGAGCCGGGGCGGCTTCCGGCGGCTCACGGGCGCCTCCGGGGTCGTACCCGTGCAGGTCGACGAGGCCGAGCGGGACCGGCTTATGAAGTCGCTCCAGGAGACCGCCGAGATCACGGCCTTCGTCGAGGAGGCCTGCGGCGGGGACTGATTTCGCGGTGGGCGGCCCGGGGTCGGTACGATCGCCTATTGCGCACGCCATAGGTTGTGGGTTGCGCATCCACCTTCAGTCAGGAGAGACCGGTGTCAGACGTCCGTGTGATCATCCAACGCGATTCCGAGCGGGAAGAGCGCACGGTGACGACGGGCACCACGGCCGCCGAGCTCTTCGCCGGCGAGCGCTCGATCATCGCCGCGCGCGTGAGCGGCGAGCTCAAGGACCTCGCGTACGCGCCCGGCGAGGGCGAGGTCGTGGAGCCGGTGGAGATCTCCTCCGAGGACGGCCTGAACATCCTGCGCCACTCCACCGCGCACGTGATGGCGCAGGCTGTGCAGGAGCTCTTCCCCGAGGCCAAGCTGGGCATCGGCCCGCCGGTCAAGGACGGCTTCTACTACGACTTCGACGTCGAGAAGCCGTTCACGCCCGAGGATCTCAAGGCCATCGAGAAGAAGATGCAGGAGATCCAGAAGCGGGGGCAGAGGTTCTCCCGCCGTGTGGTCACCGACGAGGCGGCCCGCGAGGAGCTGGCGTCCGAGCCGTACAAGCTGGAGCTGATCGGCATCAAGGGCTCCGCGTCCACGGACGACGGCGCGGACGTAGAGGTCGGCGCCGGAGAGCTGACGATCTACGACAACCTGGACGCCAAGACCGGTGACCTGTGCTGGAAGGACCTCTGTCGCGGTCCTCACCTGCCCACCACCCGGAACATCCCGGCGTTCAAGCTGATGCGCAACGCCGCCGCCTACTGGCGCGGCAGCGAGAAGAACCCGATGCTCCAGCGGATCTACGGCACCGCCTGGCCGACCAAGGACGAGCTGAAGGCCCACCTCGACTTCCTCGCCGAGGCGGAGAAGCGCGACCACCGCAAGCTGGGCAGCGAGCTCGACCTGTTCTCCATCCCCGAGCAGATCGGCTCCGGCCTCGCCGTCTTCCACCCCAAGGGCGGCATCGTCCGCCGGGTCATGGAGGACTACTCGCGCCGCCGCCACGAGGAGGAGGGCTACGAGTTCGTCTACACCCCGCACGCGACGAAGGGGAAGCTCTTCGAGACCTCGGGCCACCTGGACTGGTACGCCGACGGCATGTACCCGCCCATGCAGCTCGACGAGGGCGTGGACTACTACCTCAAGCCCATGAACTGCCCGATGCACAACCTGATCTTCGACGCGCGCGGTCGTTCGTATCGTGAACTTCCGTTGAGGTTGTTCGAGTTCGGGACCGTGTACCGGTACGAGAAGTCGGGCGTCGTGCACGGCCTGACCCGCGCCCGCGGCTTCACCCAGGACGACGCGCACATCTACTGCACGCGCGAGCAGATGTCCGAGGAGCTCGACAAAACGCTCACCTTCGTCCTCGGCCTGCTGCGGGACTACGGTCTGACCGACTTCTACCTGGAGCTGTCGACCAAGGACCCGGAGAAGTTCGTCGGCTCCGACGAGGTCTGGGAAGAGGCCACTCAGACCCTCCGTGAGGTCGCCGAGAAGCAGGGCCTGCCGCTCGTTCCCGACCCGGGCGGTGCCGCCTTCTACGGGCCGAAGATCTCCGTCCAGACCAAGGACGCGATCGGCCGCACCTGGCAGATGTCGACGATCCAGCTCGACTTCAACCTCCCGGAGCGCTTCGAGCTGGAGTACACGTCCCCCGACGGCTCCAAGCAGCGCCCGGTCATGATCCACCGCGCCCTGTTCGGCTCCATCGAGCGGTTCTTCGCGGTGCTGCTCGAGCACTACGCGGGCGCCTTCCCGGCGTGGCTGGCCCCGGTGCAGGCGGTCGGCATCCCGATCGGGGACGCGCACGTGGAGTACCTGGAGAAGTTCGCCGCCGCGGCGAAGAAGCAGGGGCTGCGGGTCGAGGTCGACTCCTCCTCCGACCGCATGCAGAAGAAGATCCGCAACGCCCAGAAGCAGAAGGTGCCCTTCATGGTCATCGCGGGCGACGAGGACATGTCGGGCGGCTCGGTGTCCTTCCGCTACCGCGACGGCTCGCAGGAGAACGGCATCCCGTTCGACGAGGCCATCGCGAAGATCGCGAAGGTCGTGGAGGAGCGGGCACAGGTCTGATCCCTCGCATGTGAGGCCCCTGGCGAGTTCATCCCGCCGGGGGCCTCTCGTCGTCCTCGTCGGAGAAGACCTGGAGCAGCCAGGAGGCGAAGGTCCCGGTCACGGCGCCGAGCAGGGCCAGCCCGATGGCCATCATCCCGACCGCGATCAGGCGTCCGACCGGGGTGACGGGGACGACGTCGCCGTAGCCGACCGTGGCGAGGGTGGAGCAGGTCCACCACACGGCGTCCCCGAAGGTCCGGATGGTCGCGTCCGGTGCTCCGTGCTCCTGCTGGTAGACGCCGAGGGCACCGGTGAAGCCGAGGAGGAGGGTCGACAGCCCGGCGTAGGCGATGACGCGCGCGTGCAACGCCAGCCGGGGCCGTCCGTGCCGGCGCCGCACCGCCTCGTACACCTTGACGACCCGCAGCGGCCGCAGCAGCGGCAGGATGAGCACCACGGTGTCCAGCAGGTGCGTCCGTACGAAGCGCAGCCGCTGCCGGCTCAGCCGCCAGCGCACCGCGTAGTCGACGGCGAACAGCGCCCAGGCGGCCAGGGTCAGCGCCAGGCAGAGATCGAGCAGGCCTTCGGGCAGATCGCCGGCGAGCACGCGGACCGCGTACGCGGCGAGGAACACCAGCGAGGCCACGGCGAGCGGGACCTCCGCGCGCCGCTCCCAGCGGGCCTTGGGGCTGTCGTCGTCCGGGGCGTCGTCCACCGGCCCAGCTTGGCCCGGGACGCTTTTCCCACAACCCGGCGACACGGCGCGAACGGGCGAAGTCATATGCTGCACTGCATGACGAGTGAGCCGGAGCAGCAGTGGGGCGTGGGGACCCGGGACGCGTTCCAGCGTCTGTGGACGCCCCACCGGATGGCCTACATCCAGGGCGAGAACAAGCCGACCGGCCCCGGTGCCGACGACGGCTGCCCCTTCTGCTCGCTACCGGCCAAGTCCGACGAGGACGGCCTGATCGTCCGGCGCGGTGAGCAGGTCTACGCGGTGCTCAACCTGTACCCGTACAACGGCGGCCACCTGATGGTGGTGCCCTACCGTCACGTGGCCGACTACACGGACCTGACAGACCCGGAGACGGTCGAGCTCGCCGCGCTGACCAAGCAGGCGATGACCGCCCTGCGCACCGCGTCCGGCGCCCACGGCTTCAACATCGGCATGAACCAGGGGTCGGTGGCCGGCGCCGGTATCGCGGCCCACCTCCACCAGCACATCGTTCCGCGCTGGGGCGGGGACACGAACTTCATGCCGGTGGTCGGGCACACGCGGGTGCTGCCGCAGCTGCTCGCGGACACCCGGAAGATGCTGGCGGATGCCTGGCCGACGGTCTGATCGCCGGGCGGGGTGGGGGCTCCTGGGCAGCCCCCACCGCACCTACGCGTCGTAGACGTCCGCCTTCCGCGGTGACGCGTCCTGCACCGCCGTGCTGAGGAACGCCGACCGGTTGCCGAACTTCTCCGTGTTCACGCCGTTCTCCTCCAGGACCCGGATCGCCGCCGCGTGCACGACCCGCAGCACCGGCGTGGCCGCGCGCAGCGCGTCGTCGGCCATGAAGCGGTGCCGCCACGGCCTGTCCGCCCAGGCGTGCCGCAGCCCGAAGGGCTCGGGGAGGGTCAGGGTGCCGCCGAGCCAGTTCAGCAGCGGCGGGTACCAGGTCAGCGGCGCCCGGGCGGCCAGGCGTACCACCTCGTCCGCGTCGACCAGCGGGAGCTTCACCTTCCGGGTCTCCCAGAACTTGAGCGACTTCGCGACTTCCTTCTCCTTGGCCTCCGGCTTCGAGGTGAACAGCGAGTGCACCGGGCCCAGCGCGTGCCCGGTCACCTCGATGCGCAGCGTCTCGTGCAGCACGGTCACCGTGATCATCATGGTGATGACGAGTTGTCCGTCCCACAGCGTCCACTGCACGCCCAGGTAGTGCCGGTCGCCCGCGCCGAACTGCTGCTTGTTGCAGATGTCCTGTATGGCGTGCGTCTTGACCTGGTACGCGTCGACGTCGGTGCCCTCCGGGCGGGACACCGCCTTCGCGTTCTCCCCGACCGGGGTGACGACCCAGTGCCGTACGGACGCTTTCGGGAAGCCGCCGGTGTTCAGCGTGTTCCGCTCCAGCATGCGCAACTGGTCGTGGATGGACCGTATGACGTCCCAGCTGCGGAAGGGATGGATCTCACGGTCCGGATGGCGTGAGACCAGGTCCTCGGCGAGCTGCCAGCTGCCCCAGCGGGTGCCCATGCCGAGGATGCCCTTGGGGCCGGCGTAGAACACGGAGTTGGACTGCTGCTCGGCGCTCAGCTTGGCGAGCGACTGGCGCAGTTGCTCGGCCGCGGTCTCGCGGGGGCTGCTCGGCACCGCCTCGGGGACCTTGGCCCCGACGCTGCTGCCGGACAGCAGGCTGTTCCAGCGGTCCCGGAGGTCCGTCGCGGTGCGTTCGCAGATCTGCTTGGCCCAGAACCAGCCGACCACCGGCATGACGATCGCCGCTCGCGCGTACCAGGCCCAGAAGCCGCCGAACGGCGTGCGCACGAGGAAGATCACTGCGAGGGCGCCGACCCCGACGAGCAGGGCCGTGGCGAGGGCTCCGGCCTGCTTGTTCTCGGTCCTCGCCACGGTGGTGCGGATCTGGAAGACCAGCAGCCAGATGAGGAGCCCGGGCAGGAACAGCAGACCGCACAGCACCATGACGATGGTCAGCAGGTTGTCGCGGTCCCTGCGGATGTTGTTCGCCGCGAGGCAGTGCTCGACCACGACCTGTGGCTCCGCGCCGAAGGACTGGATGAGCGGCTTGCGGCCGGCGCCCAGCATACGGGCGACGACGGCCCCGGAGAAGGCCTCGCCCAGGTTGGGCCGGAAGATCCGCGCCCATTTACGGCCGTCCTTGACAGTCGACTCGTGCCACTCGCTGTTGGCGGCGAGGATGTCCTTGACTTCGTTGTCCCGATAGGCCGCGGAGGCCAGCGCGAACGTCGCCGTCTGGTCTCCGTCACCCGTGCGCGGCACCTGCGGACCGAAGATGTCCGCGTAACCGCTGTCAACGGTCATTCCCGCCCCCGATCGCCGCGACTCCTGCTCATGCGGCCTTCCCGACTTCCTTGCTTCGCACACCTGTTGATCAGGTCATCAGCGTATCCGCAGGCACGGACATCCGTCGGCGGACGCAGAACATCCCATCCCGAAACGCCCAACATGCCGTGGGCGGACGGCCGAAGCCGCCCGCCCACGCGGAGGGGAGCGTTCCGCGAACGTCCAACTACGAAGCGCTGCCCGCCTCTTCACGGACCCTTTCGGCGATCTGCGGAGGCATCGGCTCGTGCCGGACGTACGAGCGGCTGAAGCGGGCCGTGCCGTGGGACAGGGAGCGCAGGTCGACGGCGTACCGCCCGATCTCGATCTCGGGCACCTCCGCGCGCACCAGCGTCCGCCCGCCGCTGGTCTGTTCCGTGCCGAGCACCCGGCCGCGCCGGCCGGACAGGTCGCTCATCACCGCGCCCACGTAGTCGTCGCCGACCAGGACGGTCACCTCGGCCACCGGCTCCAGCAGATGGATCCTGGCGTCGGCCGCCGCCTCCCGCAGTGCCAGCGCGCCGGCCGTCTGGAACGCGGCGTCGGAGGAGTCCACGGAGTGCGCCTTGCCGTCCAGCAGCGTGACCCGGATGTCGAGGAGCGGGTGGCCGGCCGCAACTCCCCTGGCGGCCTGGGCCCTTACGCCCTTCTCGACGGACGGGATGAACTGGCGCGGCACGGCCCCGCCGACGACCTTGTCCACGAACTCGATGCCCGAGCCGCCCGGCAGCGGCTCCACCTCGATCTCGCAGATGGCGTACTGCCCGTGGCCGCCGGACTGCTTCACATGGCGGCCCCGGCCCGCCGACTTCGCCGCGAACGTCTCCCGTAGGGAGACCTTGTGCGGTACGACGTCGACCTGGACGCCGTACCGGTTGCGCAGCCGCTCAAGCGCGACGTCGGCATGTGCTTCGCCCAGGCACCACAGCACCACCTGGTGGGTGTCCTGGTTCTGTTCCAGCCGCATGGTCGGGTCCTCGGCGACCAGCCGGGACAGGCCCTGCGAGAGCTTGTCCTCGTCCGCCTTGCTGTGCGCCTGGATGGCGAGCGGCAGCAGCGGGTCGGGCATCTCCCACGGCTCCATGAGCAGCGGGTCGTTCTTGGCCGAGAGGGTGTCCCCGGTCTCCGCGCGGCCGAGTTTCGCCACGCACGCGAGGTCTCCGGCGATGCAGCGGGTGAGCACCCGCTGCTGTTTGCCGAACGGGGCGGACAGCGCGCCGATCCGCTCGTCGACGTCGTGATCCTCGTGCCCCCGGTCGGCGAGACCGTGGCCGGAGACGTGCACGGTCTCGTCCGGGTGCAGGGTGCCCGAGAAGACCCGCACCAGGGAGACCCGGCCGACGTACGGGTCGGACGACGTCTTCACGACCTCCGCGACCAGCGGCCCGTCCGGGTCGCACAGCTTCAGCTCACGCGGCTTTCCGTCGACCGTGGTGACTCTCGGTGCCTCGCGCTCCAGGGGGGTCGGGAAGCCGCGGGTGATCAGTTCGAGGAGCTCGACCGTGCCGAGCCCCTGCCGGGCGCCCTCGGCCGCGGGAGCGGCGGCCAGGACCGGGAAGAAGACCCCGCGCGCGACGGCCCGCTCCAGGTCCTCGATCAGCGTCTTGACGTCGATCTGCTCGCCGCCGAGATAGCGGTCCATCAGGGTCTCGTCCTCGCTCTCCGAGATGATCCCCTCGATCAGCCGGTTGCGGGCCTCCTCGATCAGCGGCAGCTGGTCCTCGCCCGGCTCCGACTCCTTGCGCTCCCCGGACGAGTAGTCGAACAGCTGCTGCGACAGCAGCCCGATCAACCCGGTCACGGGCGCGTGCCCGTCCGGGGCCGGCGGGCCGTGCAGCGGCAGATACAGGGGCAGAACGGCGTCGGGGTCGTCGCCGCCGAAGGCCTCCGCGCAGATCCGCGTCATGTCCTCGAAGTTCGCCCGGGCGGACTCCAGGTGTGTGACGACGATCGCCCTCGGCATGCCGACGGCCGCGCACTCCTCCCACACCATGCGCGTCGAGCCGTCCACCCCGTCGGAGGCCGAGACGACGAAGAGGGCCGCGTCCGCCGCTCGCAGACCGGCCCTCAGTTCTCCGACGAAGTCGGCGTATCCGGGGGTGTCGAGAAGATTGATCTTGTACCCGTCCCATTCGACGGGGACCAGGGAGAGCTGCACCGAGCGTTGCTGCCGATGCTCGATCTCGTCGTAGTCGGAGACGGTGCCGCCGTCCTCCACGCGGCCCGCCCGGTTCACCGCTCCCGTCGCTAGTGCGAGAGCCTCCACCAATGTCGTCTTGCCCGATCCGGAGTGGCCGACCAGCACCACATTCCGTACGGACGCGGGTTGGTCGGCCGCCGTTGCCCTGCCGGCGGCTCCGGGGTGTGCGTTCGCCTTGTCGCCCATGGCCTTGCCTCCCGTGCACGGTGAGGTCACTGTGGGCGCGGACACGCGGACCCTCCCCCGGACTTCGTCCGGGGGCACCCCCAGCGGTGGCGGCTCCGGCGACGCCCGCGGTGTTCTTCGAGCTTTCCACTCCCGTCACGGTGCGTCCATACGGCGGACGCGATCCCGCCGCTCGGCCATGACACGGGCCACGAGATCCCGCCGTGACCCGGACGTCGTCGGGCCGTGACACGGGCTGACGGTCCCGGACACCGCCCACACGCGCGCGTGGCTACGATGGGCCAGCCGGTGGCCAGCAGGGGCCGCTCGGCCACACCGAACCTCGGGAAGGCCATGCTGAACAAGTACGCGCGTGCATTCTTCACGCGTGTCCTCACACCGTTCGCCGCGTTTCTCATCCGGCGGGGCGTCAGCCCCGACACGGTGACCCTCCTCGGCACCGCCGGTGTGGTCGCGGGCGCGCTGGTCTTCTATCCCATGGGCGAGTTCTTCTGGGGCACGGTCGTGATCACGTTGTTCGTGTTCTCCGACCTCGTCGACGGGAACATGGCCCGCCAGCTGGGCCGCACCAGCCGCTGGGGCGCCTTCCTGGACTCCACGCTCGACCGGGTCGCCGACGGCGCCGTCTTCGGCGGCTTCGCCCTCTGGTACGCCGGACACGGCGACGACAACGTCCTGTGCGCCGTCTCGATCTTCTGCCTGGCCAGCGGCCAGGTGGTGTCGTACACCAAGGCCCGCGGCGAGTCGATCGGCCTCCCGGTCGCCGTCAACGGACTCGTCGAGCGCGCCGAACGCCTGGTGATCGCCCTGGTCCTGGCCGGGCTCGCGGGCCTGCACAAGTTCGGCGTACCCGGTATCCAGTACCTGCTGCCGATCGCCCTGTGGATCGTGGCCGTCGGCAGCCTGGTCACGCTGATCCAGCGGGTGGTCACGGTCCGCCGCGAATCCGCCGAGGCGGAGGCGGCAGCCGCCCAGGAACAGCAGCAGGAGAAGCCGGAGACCCAGGGGAGCGAGGCGGCGAAGTGAGCGCCCAGGAGCGGGTCACCGACGCGCTGTACGGCCTCGGCTGGGGCGTGGTCAAGAAGCTCCCCGAGCCGGTCGCCGTGCGCCTGGGCCGCAGCATCGCCGACCTCGCCTGGAAGCGGCGCGGCAAGGGCGTCCAGCGGCTGGAGAGCAACTACGCGCGCGTGGTGCCCGACGCGAGCCCCGAACGCCTCGCCGAGCTCTCGCGGGCCGGCATGCGCTCGTATCTGCGCTACTGGATGGAGTCCTTCCGGCTCCCCGCCTGGAGCGCCGAGCGCGTCAGGAACGGCTTCGAGGCCAAGGACCTGCACCACCTCACCGACGGCCTCGCGGCCGGCAAGGGCGTCGTCCTCGCGCTGCCGCACATGGCCAACTGGGATCTGGCCGGCGCCTGGGTCACCACCACGCTGAACACGCCGTTCACCACGGTCGCCGAACGCCTCAAGCCGGAGACGCTCTACGACCGTTTCGTCGCCTACCGCGAGGGCCTCGGCATGGAGGTCCTGCCGCACAGCGGCGGCACCGCCTTCGGCACGCTGGCCCGGCGACTGCGCGACGGCGGCCTGGTCTGCCTGGTCGCCGAGCGGGACCTGTCCTCCTCCGGCGTCGAGGTCGAGTTCTTCGGCGAGACCACCCGGATCCCGGCCGGCCCGGCGCTGCTCGCCCAGCAGACCGGCGCGCTGCTGCTGCCGGTCACGCTCTGGTACGACAACTCGCCCGTCATGAAGGGCCGGGTGCATCCCCCGATCGAGGTCCACGAGACAGGTACGCGGGCCGAGAAGACGTCTGTCATGGCACAGGCGCTGGCCGATGCCTTCGCCACCGGGATCGCCGACCATCCGGAGGACTGGCACATGCTGCAGCGTTTGTGGCTCAAGGATCTCGACCCCGCGCGTTCGCCCTCCGGGGGGACCGCGTGAGGATCGGCATCGTCTGCCCGTACTCCTGGGACGTGCCCGGTGGCGTCCAGTTCCACATCCGCGATCTCGCCGAGTACTTCATCCGCCTCGGCCACGAGGTGTCCGTCCTCGCCCCGGCCGACGACGACACCCCGCTGCCGCCGTACGTCGTCTCGGCCGGCCGCGCGGTGCCGGTGCCGTACAACGGCTCGGTGGCCCGGCTGAACTTCGGCTTCCTGTCGGCGGCGCGGGTGCGGCGCTGGCTGCACGACGGCGAGTTCGACGTCATCCACATCCACGAGCCGGCCTCGCCCTCCCTCGGCCTGCTGGCGTGCTGGGCCGCGCAGGGCCCGATCGTCGCCACCTTCCACACCTCGAACCCGCGCTCCCGGGCCATGGTCGCCGCGTACTCGATCCTCCAGGCCGCCCTGGAGAAGATCAGCGCGCGGATCGCCGTGAGCGAGTACGCCCGTCGCACGCTCGTCGAACACCTCGGCGGTGACGCGGTGGTGATCCCGAACGGGGTCGACGTCGACTTCTTCGTCAGGGCCGAGCCCAATCCCGAGTGGCAGGGCGACACGATCGGCTTCATCGGCCGCATCGACGAGCCTCGCAAGGGGCTGCCGGTGCTGATGAAGGCCCTGCCGAAGATCCTCGCCGAGCGCCCGCAGACCCGGCTGCTCGTCGCCGGGCGCGGCGACGAGGAGGAGGCCGTCGAGTCGCTGCCGGCCGAGCTCCGTCCGCGCGTCGAGTTCCTCGGCATGGTCAGCGACGAGGACAAGGCCCGTCTGCTGCGCAGTGTCGACCTGTACGTCGCTCCCAACACCGGCGGCGAGAGCTTCGGGATCATCCTGGTCGAGGCGATGTCGGCTGGGGCCCCGGTGCTCGCCTCGGACCTGGACGCCTTCGCACAGGTGCTGGACCGGGGCGCGGCGGGCGAGTTGTTCGCCAACGAGGACGCGGACGCGCTCGCCACGGCCGCCGTACGACTGCTCGGGGACCCGGCACGGCTGGCGGAGCTGCGTGAGCGCGGCAGCGCGCACGTACGGCGGTTCGACTGGTCCACGGTCGGCGCGGACATCCTGTCCGTGTACGAGACGGTGACGTCCGGCACGGCGGCGGTCGCCGCGGCCTACGACGAGCGGGCGACGGGGTTGCGGGCGCGGTTGGGGCTGGCGCGGGACTGACGCGTCCTTGGAGCGCATCTGTCATCGCCGGTCCAGGCCATCTCAGCCCGTCCGGCGTTTGAGGACGAGGCCCCTTCAGGGCCGAAGCGGGGGTCTGGGGGCGGCAGCCCCCAGCCACGCCGCCACCAACGCCCCGCACGACACCCCGCCAAGCCCAGCGGAGCGCACCGGTAGCCTTGCCGCCCGTGACCGCAACCCTGATCTGGATCCTTGTCGCGCTGGTCGCGATCGGCGCTCTACCTGAGCTGGACGGCCGGACGGCTCGACCGGCTGCACGCCCGCATCGACGCCTCGCGCGCCGGGCTCGACGCCCAGCTGCTGCGCCGCGCCTCGGTGGCCCAGGAACTGGCCACCTCCGGAGTGCTCGACCCGGCCGCCTCGATCGTCCTGTACGAGGCGGCGCACGCCGCCCGGCAGGCCGAGGAGGAGCAGCGGGAGGTCGCCGAGAGCGAGCTGAGTCAGGCGTTGCGAGCCGTGTTCGCCGAGCCGCAGCAGGTGGAGGCGGTTCGGGAGGCGCCCGGGGGAGAGCAGGCCACCCGGGAGCTGACCGAGGCGGTGCGCAGGGTGCCGATGGCCCGGCGCTTCCACAACGACTCCGTACGGGCGGCCCGGGCGCTGCGCCGGCATCGCAAGGTGCGCTGGTTCCGGCTGGCGGGACACGCGCCGTTCCCGCTGGCGTTCGAGATGGACGACGAGCCGCCGGCGGCACTGGCCGATCGCCCGGCGTAAGCCAGTCTCGTCGGCCCGTGGCCGGAAAACGATCCACCGCCTCTGCATTGGCCCTTGCTGTGGACTGTTCCGGTCACGTTTCCTCGGTGCTGCAGATCCCTCTTTCACTTCAGCGAGGTCACCCGTGTCCAGCACGCTCTCCGAGAACCAGACCCCCGAGACCGGCACCGCGCGCGTGAAGCGCGGCATGGCCGAGCAGCTCAAGGGCGGTGTGATCATGGACGTCGTCAACGCCGAGCAGGCGAAGATCGCCGAGGACGCGGGCGCCGTCGCCGTCATGGCCCTGGAGCGCGTGCCCGCCGACATCCGCAAGGACGGCGGCGTGGCCCGGATGTCCGACCCCACCATGATCGAAGAGATCATCGAGGCCGTCTCGATCCCGGTCATGGCCAAGTCCCGCATCGGCCACTTCGTCGAGGCCCAGGTCCTGCAGTCCCTCGGCGTCGACTACATCGACGAGTCCGAGGTCCTCACCCCGGCCGACGAGGTCAACCACTCCGACAAGTGGGCGTTCACCACCCCCTTCGTCTGCGGTGCCACCAACCTGGGCGAGGCCCTGCGCCGCATCGCCGAGGGCGCCGCGATGATCCGCTCCAAGGGCGAGGCCGGCACCGGCAACGTCGTCGAGGCGGTCCGCCACCTGCGCCAGATCAAGAACGAGATCGCCCGCCTGCGCGGCTACGACAACAACGAGCTGTACGCCGCCGCCAAGGAGCTGCGCGCCCCGTACGAGATCGTCAAGGAGGTCGCCGAGCTCGGCAAGCTCCCGGTCGTGCTGTTCTCCGCCGGTGGCGTCGCCACCCCCGCCGACGCCGCGCTCATGCGCCAGCTCGGTGCCGAGGGCGTCTTCGTCGGCTCGGGCATCTTCAAGTCCGGCGACCCGGCCAAGCGCGCCGCCGCCATCGTGAAGGCGACCACCTTCTACGACGACCCGAAGATCATCGCGGACGCGTCCCGCAACCTCGGCGAGGCCATGGTCGGCATCAACTGCGACACCCTCCCCGAGACCGAGCGCTACGCCAACCGCGGCTGGTAAGTCACCCTCTGAGGACAGGACAGGACAGGACTGCACTTACATGACTGACGCATCTGTCATAGGCGTCCTGGCTCTCCAGGGCGACGTACGGGAGCACCTCATCGCCCTGGCCGCGGCCGACGCCGTGGCCAGGCCGGTGCGGCGCCCCGAGGAGCTCGCCGAGGTGGACGGCCTCGTCATTCCCGGCGGCGAGTCCACCACCATCTCCAAGCTGGCCGTCCTGTTCGGCGTGATGGAGCCGCTCCGCGCGCGCGTGCGGGACGGTATGCCGGTGTACGGCAGCTGCGCCGGCATGATCATGCTCGCCGACAAGATCCTCGACCCGCGCTCGGGCCAGGAGACCATCGGCGGCATCGACATGATCGTGCGCCGCAACGCCTTCGGACGTCAGAACGAATCCTTCGAAGCCGCGATAGACGTGCGTGGCATTGCGGGCGATCCTGTGGAGGGCGTCTTCATCCGCGCCCCCTGGGTCGAGTCCGTGGGTGCCGAGACCGAGGTGCTCGCCGAGCACGAGGGCCACATCGTCGCGGTCCGCCAGGGCAACGCACTCGCCACGTCGTTCCACCCGGAACTGACCGGCGACCACCGCGTGCACTCCCTGTTCGTCGACATGGTGCGCGCGAACCGGGCAGCGGAGTCCTTGTAGGATCTCTGGCGTTCGTACGGAGTTGGGTTACGCGAAGGAGACAGGCAGATGTCCGGCCACTCTAAATGGGCTACGACGAAGCACAAGAAGGCCGTGATCGACGCCAAACGCGGCAAGCTCTTCGCGAAGCTGATCAAGAACATCGAGGTCGCGGCCCGGATGGGCGGCGTCGACATCGAGGGCAACCCGACTCTCTACGACGCCATCCAGAAGGCGAAGAAGTCGTCGGTCCCGAACAAGAACATCGACTCCGCGGTCAAGCGCGGCGGCGGTCTCGAGGCCGGTGGCGCCGACTACGAGACGATCATGTACGAGGGTTACGGCCCGAACGGTGTCGCGGTGCTCATCGAGTGCCTCACCGACAACCGCAACCGCGCCGCCTCCGACGTCCGCGTCGCCATGACCCGCAACGGCGGCTCCATGGCCGACCCGGGCTCGGTGTCGTACCTCTTCAACCGCAAGGGCGTCGTCATCGTCCCCAAGGGCGAGCTCGGCGAGGACGACGTGCTCGGCGCCGTCCTGGACGCGGGCGCCGAGGAGGTCAACGACCTCGGTGAGTCCTTCGAGGTCATCAGCGAGGCCACCGACCTGGTCGCGGTCCGCACCTCCCTCCAGGACGCCGGCATCGACTACGACTCCGCCGACGCCAACTTCGTCCCGACCATGCAGGTCGAGCTGGACGAGGAGGGCGCCAAGAAGATCTTCAAGCTGATCGACGCGCTCGAGGACAGCGACGACGTGCAGAACGTCTTCGCCAACTTCGACGTCAGCGACGAGGTCATGGAGAAGGTCGACGCGTAACGCTGCCGCGCGCGGAACGGTCTCAACGGGCCGACGGGACACGCCCCGTCGGCCCGTCGCTTTGCCGGTGTTGCCGGCAGCCGTTGTCGGTGGCACCCGATAGCCTGCACAAACAGGCGATCGAAGGAGGGGGCGCGGGTGCGCGTACTCGGGGTGGACCCCGGACTCACGCGGTGCGGAGTCGGTGTGGTCGAGGGGGTCGCGGGCCGGCCGCTCACCATGCTCGGCGTCGGTGTCGTACGGACACCGGCGGACGCCGAGTTGGGGCAGCGCCTCGTCGCCATCGAGCAGGGCATCGAGCAGTGGCTGGACGAGCACCGGCCCCAATGCGTCGCCGTGGAGCGGGTGTTCAGCCAGCACAACGTCCGTACGGTGATGGGCACCGCCCAGGCCAGCGCCGTCGCCATGCTGTGCGCCACCCGCCGCGGCATCCCCGTCGTCCTGCACACCCCGAGCGAGGTCAAGGCCGCCGTCACGGGCAGCGGACGTGCCGACAAGGCCCAGGTCGGCGCCATGGTCACCCGCCTGCTGCGGCTCGACGCGCCGCCGAAGCCCGCCGACGCCGCCGACGCCCTCGCGCTCGCCATCTGCCACATCTGGCGCGCCCCCGCCCAGAACCGACTCCAGCAGGCCGTCGCCCTGCACGCATCGAAAGGCCGTACGGCATGATCGCCTTCGTCAGCGGTCCGGTCGCCGCCCTCGCCCCCGACTCCGCGGTGGTCGAGGTGGGCGGGATCGGCATCGCCGTCCAGTGCACGCCGAACACGCTCTCCGGGCTGCGCATGGGCCAGCAGACCAAACTGGCCACGTCCCTCGTGGTCCGCGAGGACTCGCTGACCCTGTACGGCTTCGCGGACGACGACGAGCGGCAGACCTTCGAGCTGCTGCAGACCGCGAGCGGCGTCGGCCCGAGACTCGCCCAGGCGATGCTCGCCGTGCACTCCCCGGACACCCTGCGCCGGGCCGTCTCCACCGGCGACGAGAAGACGCTGATCGCCGTCCCCGGCATCGGCAAGAAGGGCGCCCAGAAGCTGCTCCTGGAGCTGAAGGACCGCCTCGGCGAGCCGGTCGGCGCGCCCGCCATCGGTACGGCGGTCACCTCCGGCTGGCGCGACCAGCTGCACGCCGCCCTGATCGGCCTCGGTTACGCGACCCGCGAGGCCGACGAAGCGGTGTCCGCGGTGGCACCCCAGGCCGAGGCCGCCGAGGGCGCGCCGCAGGTCGGTCAGCTCCTCAGGGCGGCCCTGCAGACCCTGAACCGCGCCCGCTGACCGACCTGCGCCACCCAGCTAGGAGATCTCAGTGAACTGGGACGACACGACCGACACCCCCGCCGCCGAGCGGCTGGTGGACTCTGTCGCCGACCGTGAGGACCAGGCCGTCGAGGCCGCCCTGCGTCCCAAGGACCTGGGCGAGTTCATCGGCCAGGAGAAGGTCCGCGAACAGCTCGACCTCGTCCTGCGCGCCGCACGCGCGCGGGGCGCCACCGCCGACCACGTGCTGCTCTCCGGTGCCCCCGGCCTCGGCAAGACCACCCTGTCGATGATCATCGCGGCCGAGATGAACGCCCCGATCCGCATCACCAGCGGCCCCGCGATCCAGCACGCCGGCGATCTCGCCGCGATCCTCTCCTCCCTCCAGGAGGGCGAGGTCCTCTTCCTCGACGAGATCCACCGCATGTCCCGGCCCGCCGAGGAGATGCTCTACATGGCGATGGAGGACTACCGCGTCGACGTCATCGTCGGCAAGGGCCCCGGCGCCACCGCCATCCCCCTCGAACTGCCCCCCTTCACCCTGGTCGGCGCCACCACGCGCGCGGGTCTGCTGCCGCCCCCGCTGCGCGACCGCTTCGGCTTCACCGCGCACATGGAGTTCTACGAGCCCGTGGAGCTGGAGCGCGTCATCCACCGCTCGGCGAACCTGCTCGACGTGGAGATCGAGGCCGACGGCGCCGCCGAGATCGCCGGCCGTTCCCGGGGCACGCCCCGTATCGCCAACCGTCTGCTGCGCCGCGTGCGCGACTACGCCCAGGTCAAGGCCGACGGCCTGATCACGCGCGACATCGCCAAGGCGGCCCTCGCGGTCTACGAGGTCGACGACCGCGGGCTGGACCGTCTCGACCGCGCGGTGCTGGAGGCGCTGCTGAAGCTGTTCGGCGGCGGCCCGGTCGGCCTGTCGACGCTCGCCGTCGCCGTGGGGGAGGAGCGCGAGACCGTGGAGGAGGTCGCCGAACCGTTCCTCGTACGGGAGGGCCTGCTCGCCCGGACCCCGCGCGGACGGGTCGGCACGCCCGCCGCCTGGGCGCATCTGGGCCTCACCCCGCCCCGCTCCACGGCCACCGGAAACGGACAAGGGGACCTGTTCGGGGCGTGACGGCGAAGGTGCTGGCCGGGTCAGGAACCCTGGTGCCATGCTGAGCGTTGTTCCTTGCGCGCGGACTCGCTTAGACTCCGCCGATGCCGCCTTTGTCGGCGGTGTACATACCCCCAACCATCAGGCCGCTCACCATCGCGGTCACGTGAAGGAAGTACCGACCCGTGAGTCTCGTGACCCTCCTCCCGTTCATCGTGCTCATCGGGGCCATGTTCCTGATGACCCGCTCGGCCAAGCGGAAGCAACAGCAGGCCGCGCAGATGCGGAACGACATCCAGCCCGGCAGCGGCGTCCGCACCATCGGGGGCATGTACGCGACGGTCAAGGAAGTCAATGAGGACACGGTCCTCGTCGATGCCGGTCCGGGCGTCGAGCTTCTCTTCGCGAAGAACGCCATCGGCTCCGTCCTCTCGGACGACGAGTACAACCGCATCGTCCACGGCGTCGAGCACGACCTGAAGTCCGACTCCGACGTCGTCCCGGACGACGCCTCCTCCCTCACCGAGACCGACGAGCCCGCCGCCGACGCTTCCGACGACAAGCCCGTCGACCTCGGCAAGAAGGACACGGCCGAGGAGCCCGCCGAGACCCCGGCCGACACCGAGGCCGAGGCCGAGGCCGAGGCCGCCGAGGCGAAGACGGACGAGGAGCCGAAGAAGACCGACGGCGACTCCGAGGCGAAGTAACCGCATTCCGGGGCGCGTGGGCCGCCTCCGCGCGCCCCGGAACGTGCACAGCTCGCACGGGATCCCGACACCATGTCATGGCCGCCCGCCCGCCGATCCGGCGCGAGGCGGCCCGAGAGGGAGTACGAGAAGGTGGCAGCACCTAAGAAGGGCCGGAGCGCGAGTGCCCAGAGCAAGCCATGGCGCTCGCTGGCCCTCATCCTGATCGCCATCGTGGCGCTCACCGGAGGAATGTTCCTCTCCGGGCACACCACTCCGCGTCTCGGCATCGACCTTGCCGGTGGTACGAGCATCACGCTCCGGGCGGTCCCCGAGGCCGGCCAGGAATCCGCGATCAACAAGACCAACATGGACACCGCGGTCGACATCATGAACCGCCGTGTCAACGGTCTTGGCGTCTCGGAGGCCGAGGTTCAGACCCAGGGCGAGCGGAACATCATCGTCAACATCCCCAAGGGTACGAACTCCGAGGAGGCCCAGAAGCAGGTCGGCACCACCGCCAAGCTGTACTTCCGGCCGGTCATCGCCACCGAGGTCTCGGGCGCCGCCGCTACGGCCAGCCCGTCGCCGAGCGCCTCCAGCAGCGCGTCGGGCAGCGACAAGGCCACGGACAAGGCGACCTCGTCGTCCTCTCCCTCCAGCTCCACCACCCCGTCGGCGACGTCCACCTCGCAGGGCCGCGCGCTCACCGACGCCCTGAAGGCCGACCCCACGCCGTCGACGAGCGCCTCGGCCTCCGCGAGTGCCTCCGCCTCCCCGTCCGCGAGCAGCAGCGACTCCAGCGCGGCGGCCACCAAGCTCGAGGCCCAGTACGCCGCCCTCGACTGCACCGACGCGACGGCCCGTGCCAAGGCCGGTGACGGCGCCAAGCCCGCCGACTCCACCGTGGCCTGCGGCCAGAACTCGCAGGGCCAGTGGCAGAAGTACGTCCTGGGCCCGGCCGAGGTCGACGGCACCGACGTGGACGAGGCAAAGGCCGTCCTCAATACGACGACCGGCGCCGGCTGGACCGTCACCATGGACTTCACGGACGGCGGCGCCAAGAAGTTCGGCGACATCACCGGCAAACTGGCCCAGAACCAGTCCCCGCAGAACCAGTTCGCCATCGTCCTCGACGGCGACGTGGTCTCCGACCCGTCCGTCAGCCAGGCGCTGACCGGCGGCAGCGCGGAGATCTCCGGCAACTTCAACCAGGAGTCGGCCCAGAGCCTCGCCAACATGCTGTCGTACGGCGCCCTGCCGCTGACCTTCAAGGAGGACAGCGTCACCACGGTGACCGCCGCGCTCGGTGGCGAGCAGCTGAAGGCCGGTCTGATCGCCGGAGCCATCGGCCTCGCCCTGGTCGTCATCTACCTGGTGGCCTACTACCGCGGCCTGGCACTCATCGCCGTCGCCTCGCTGCTGATCTCCGCGGCCCTCACCTACGTGATCATGGCGCTGCTCGGCCCGGGCATCGGCTTCGCGCTCAACCTCCCGGCCGTGTGTGGTGCCATCGTCGCGATCGGCATCACAGCGGACTCGTTCATCGTGTACTTCGAACGCGTCCGGGACGAGATCCGCGAGGGCCGCACACTGCGCCCCGCCGTCGAGCGGGCCTGGCCGCGCGCCCGGCGCACCATCCTGGTCTCCGACTTCGTGTCGTTCCTCGCCGCGGCGGTGCTCTTCATCGTCACCGTCGGCAAGGTCCAGGGCTTCGCCTTCACGCTCGGCCTGACCACCCTCCTCGACGTGGTGGTGGTCTTCCTGTTCACCAAGCCGCTGCTGACGCTCGTCGCGCGCAGCAAGTTCTTCTCGAGCGGTCACAGCTGGTCCGGCCTCGACCCCAAGCGGCTGGGCGCCAAGCCCCCGCTGCGCCGAACCCGCCGTCCCGTCCAGCCTGCCGCCGGCCCTGTCGACCCGAAGGAGGCGTGAGATGTCGAAGCTCGGCAACCTCGGCGCCCGACTGCACCGTGGCGAGGTCGGCTACGACTTCGTCGGCAACCGCAAGCTCTGGTACGGCCTCTCGATCCTGATCACCATCACGGCCATCGTCGGCCTGGCGGTGCGCGGCCTGAACATGGGCATCGAGTTCGAGGGCGGTGCCGTCTTCACCACCCCGAAGAACACCAGTGTCTCGGTGTCGCAGGCGGAGACGTACGCGGAAGAGGCCTCCGGGCACGACGCGATCGTCCAGAAGCTCGGCGACGGCAGCCTGCGCATCCAGCTCGCGGGCATCGACACGGACACGTCCGGCCAGATCAAGCAGGAGCTCGCCAAGGACCTCAAGGTCGACAGCGAGCAGATCAACGCCGACCTGGTCGGCCCCAGCTGGGGTGATCAGGTCGCCAACAAGGCCTGGCAGGGCCTGGGCATCTTCCTCGTCCTGGTCGTGATCTATCTGGCGATCGCCTTCGAGTGGCGCATGGCGCTCGCCGCGTTCATCGCGCTGATCCACGACATCACCATCACGGTCGGCATCTACGCCCTCGTCGGCTTCGAGGTCACACCGGGCACGGTGATCGGTCTGCTGACCATTCTCGGTTACTCGCTCTACGACACGGTCGTCGTCTTCGACAGCCTCAAGGAGCAGACCAAGGACATCACCAAACAGACCCGCTGGACGTACAGCGACATCGCCAACCGCTCGATCAACAGCACCCTGGTCCGGTCCGTCAACACCACGGTGGTCGCGCTGCTGCCGGTGGCCGCCCTGCTGTTCATCGGTGGCGGTGTCCTCGGCGCCGGCATGCTCAACGACATCTCGCTGTCGCTGTTCGTCGGCCTCGCGGCCGGTGCGTACTCCTCGATCTTCATCGCCACGCCGCTCGTCGCCGACCTCAAGGAGCGCGAGCCGCAGATGAAGGCCCTCAAGAAGCGCGTGCTCGCCAAGCGCGCCCAGGCCGCCGCCAAGGGCGAGCCGCTGGAGAACGAGGCCGCCGACGAGCCGTTCGACGACGAGCCGGAGGACGCGGCGCCGGCGGTCGTCGGCCCGCGCACCCAGCCCGCGTCCCGCAACCGCGGCCGCGGCCGACCCTCCGGGAAGCGCCGATGACCGAGCTCACCGACATCACGGCACTGCTGCTCAGCCGCATCCGTGATGTGCCGGACTACCCGGAGCCGGGCGTGATGTTCAAGGACATCACCCCGCTCCTGGCGGACCCGGCGGCGTTCACCGCACTCACCGACGCCCTCGCCGCTCTCGCCACGGACGCCGGCGCCACGAAGATCGTCGGCCTGGAGGCCCGCGGCTTCATCCTCGGCGCCCCCGTCGCCGTTCGCGCCGGGCTCGGCTTCATCCCCGTGCGCAAGGCGGGCAAGCTCCCCGGAGCCACCCTCAGCCAGGCGTACGACCTGGAGTACGGCTCCGCCGAGATCGAGGTACACGCCGAGGACCTGACCGCGGGCGACCGCGTCCTGGTCGTCGACGACGTCCTCGCCACCGGCGGCACCGCCGAGGCGTCGATCCAGCTCATCCGCCGGGCGGGCGCCGAGGTCGCGGGCCTCGCCGTCCTGATGGAGCTGGGCTTCCTCGGCGGCCGCGCCCGCCTGGAGCCGGCCCTCGCCGGCGCCCCGCTGGAGGCGCTGCTCAAGGTCTGAGCACCGGCACACAAGGCGCGCGTGACGTGCCGGCACCGCGAAGGCGGGCCCGGAGGAATCCGGTGCCCGCCTCTCGTGTTTCTCCGGTTGACGGTCCTCACAGTGGCCTGAAGGCGATCCTCAGGCAAAGGATCGCTACCATGGGGTGTCCGGAGCCTGACCGGGGGACCCGGATCGCGCACGAGGAGCCCTCTTGCCAGACGAGGCCCAGCCACTCACCGCCGCCAAGCCCGAGTCCGCCTCGGACGCCACGGCGAAGCCCGCGCCGCATGCGAACAACGCGAAGAACGACACCCGCGGGCCGGTCGAGCACGCCCAGTCCGCGCCCGTCGACAAGTCGGCCGAGCAGACGCGTCCCAAGCCCGTCCCGCCCGCCCCTCCGGCTCCGGCCCAGCGGCCCACCAACTCGCCGGCGGTCCGCCCCACCGCGGGCCAGCCCGCCCGCACCGGCTCCTCCAACCGCGTCCGCGCCCGCCTCGCCCGTCTCGGTGTGCAGCGCTCCAACCCGTACAACCCGGTCCTCGAGCCGTTGCTGCGGATAGTCCGCAGCAACGACCCCAAGATCGAGACAGCCACGCTCCGGCAGATCGAGCAGGCCTACCAGGTCGCCGAGCGCTGGCACCGCGGCCAGAAGCGCAAGAGCGGCGACCCGTACATCACGCACCCGCTCGCGGTGACCACGATCCTCGCCGAGCTCGGCATGGACCCCGCCACCCTCATGGCCGGCCTCCTGCACGACACCGTCGAGGACACCGAGTACGGCCTCGACCAACTGCGCCGCGACTTCGGTGACTCCGTCGCCCTCCTCGTCGACGGCGTCACCAAGCTGGACAAGGTCAAGTTCGGCGAGGCCGCGCAGGCCGAGACCGTGCGCAAGATGGTCGTGGCGATGGCCAAGGACCCGCGCGTCCTGGTCATCAAGCTCGCCGACCGCCTGCACAACATGCGCACCATGCGCTACCTCAAGCGCGAGAAGCAGGAGAAGAAGGCGCGCGAGACCCTTGAGATCTACGCGCCGCTAGCCCACCGGCTGGGCATGAACACCATCAAGTGGGAGCTGGAGGACCTCGCCTTCGCGATCCTCTACCCCAAGATGTACGACGAGATCGTCCGCCTCGTCGCCGAGCGCGCCCCCAAGCGCGACGAGTACCTCGCCATAGTGACCGACGAGGTGCAGTCCGACCTGCGCGCCGCCCGCATCAAGGCGACCGTCACCGGCCGCCCGAAGCACTACTACAGCGTCTACCAGAAGATGATCGTCCGCGGCCGTGACTTCGCGGAGATCTACGACCTGGTGGGCATCCGCGTCCTGGTGGACACCGTCCGCGACTGCTATGCGGCGCTGGGCACCGTGCACGCCCGCTGGAACCCGGTTCCGGGGCGGTTCAAGGACTACATCGCGATGCCCAAGTTCAACATGTACCAGTCGCTGCACACGACGGTCATCGGACCCAACGGCAAGCCGGTCGAACTCCAGATCCGTACGTTCGACATGCACCGCCGCGCCGAGTACGGCATCGCCGCGCACTGGAAGTACAAGCAGGAGGCCGTCGCCGGCGCCTCCAAGGTGCGTTCGGACCAGCCGAGGACCACCGGCAAGGACGACCACCTCAACGACATGGCGTGGCTGCGGCAGCTCCTCGACTGGCAGAAGGAGACCGAGGACCCCGGCGAGTTCCTCGAGTCCCTGCGCTTCGACCTGTCGCGCAACGAGGTCTTCGTCTTCACCCCCAAGGGCGATGTGATAGCGCTGCCGGCCGGTGCCACGCCCGTGGACTTCTCGTACGCGGTGCACACCGAGGTGGGCCACCGCACCATAGGAGCCCGCGTCAACGGACGCCTCGTACCGCTGGAATCGACCCTGGACAACGGCGACCTGGTGGAGGTCTTCACGTCCAAGGCGGCCGGCGCCGGACCGTCCCGCGACTGGCTGAACTTCGTGAAGTCGCCGCGCGCCCGCAACAAGATCCGGGCCTGGTTCTCCAAGGAGCGGCGCGACGAGGCGATCGAGCAGGGCAAGGACGCCATCGTCCGCGCGATGCGCAAACAGAACCTGCCGATCCAGCGCATCCTGACCGGCGACTCGCTCGTGACGCTGGCCCACGAGATGCGCTACCCGGACATCTCCGCGCTGTACGCGGCGATCGGCGAGGGACACGTCTCCGCACAGAACGTCGTGCAGAAGCTCGTCCAGGCGCTCGGTGGCGAGGAGGCGGCCACCGAGGAGATCGACGAGTCGGTCCCGCCGTCCCGCGGTCGCGGCCGCAAGCGCCGCACCAGCACCGACCCGGGTGTCGTGGTCAAGGGCGTCGACGACGTGTGGGTCAAGCTCGCCCGCTGCTGTACGCCCGTCCCCGGCGACCCGATCATAGGATTCGTCACACGCGGTAGTGGCGTATCGGTTCACCGCAGCGACTGCGTGAACGTGGACTCATTGTCCCGCGAGCCCGAGCGCATCCTCGAGGTCGAGTGGGCGCCCACCCAGTCCTCGGTCTTCCTCGTCGCCATCCAGGTCGAGGCACTGGACCGCTCCCGGCTCCTGTCGGACGTCACGCGCGTCCTGTCCGACCAGCACGTCAACATCCTCTCCGCGGCCGTCCAGACCTCCCGCGACCGCGTCGCCACGTCCCGCTTCACCTTCGAGATGGGCGACCCGAAGCACCTCGGGCACGTTCTGAAGGCGGTCAGGGGAGTCGAGGGCGTGTACGACGTGTACCGGGTGACGTCGGCGCGCAGCAGGTAGCACAAGCGCCGCATACGCAGAGGGGCTCCCGTACCGGCAAGGTACGGGAGCCCCTCTGCGTTTGTCCGTGAAGGCCTACGTCCGTGAAGGCCTACCGTCCGTGAAGGCTTATGTCCGTAAGGCTCAGCCGCCGAACTCCTGGAGCCCCTTCAGAGCCTGCTCCAGCAGAGCCTCGCGGCCCGCCAGCTCCTTCTCGAGCTTGTCGGCCCTGGCGTTGTTGCCCTGGGTCCGGGCCTGCTCGATCTGGCCCCTCAGCTTGTCGACCGCGGCCTGGAGCTGACCGGTCAGACCCTCGGCACGCGCGCGTGCCTCCGGGTTCGTCCGGCGCCACTCGGTCTCCTCGGCCTCCTGCAGGGCCCGCTCGACCGCGTGCATCCGGCCCTCGACCTTCGGCCGTGCGTCACGCGGGACGTGGCCGATGGCCTCCCAGCGCTCGTTGAGCGAGCGGAAGGCGGCGCGGGCGCTCTTCAGGTCGCCGATCGGCAGGAGCTTCTCGGCCTCCTCGGCCAGCTCCTCCTTCAGCTTCAGGTTCTCCGACTGCTCGGCGTCCCGTTCGGCGAAGACCGAGCTGCGGGCGGCGAAGAAGACGTCCTGGGCGCCGCGGAAGCGGTTCCACAGGTCGTCCTCGTGCTCGCGCTGGGCACGGCCCGCGGCCTTCCACTCCGCCATCAGCTCGCGGTAGCGCGCGGCCGTCGGACCCCAGTCCGTCGAACCGGACAGTACCTCGGCCTCGCCGACCAGGCGCTCCTTGGTCCTGCGGGCCTCCTCGCGCTGCGCGTCCAGCGACGCGAAGTGCGCCTTGCGACGCTTGGAGAACGCCGAGCGCGCGTGCGAGAAGCGGTGCCACAGTTCGTCGTCCGACTTGCGGTCCAGGCGCGGCAGGCCCTTCCAGGTGTCCACCAGCGCCCGCAGCCGCTCACCGGCCGCCCGCCACTGGTCCGACTGCGCCAGCTCCTCCGCCTCGGTGACCAGCGCCTCCTTGGCGTGACGCGCCTCGTCGGACTGCTTGGCGCGCTGCTGCTTGCGCTCCTCGCGCCGCTTCTCGACGGTCTCCACGAGCTTGTCCAGCCGGACCCGCAGGGCGTCCAGGTCGCCAACCGCGTGGTGGGCGTCGACCTGCTCCCGAATGTGGTCGATCGCGGCCTGCGCGTCCTTCGCCGACAGGTCGGTGGTCTTCACTCGCTTCTCGAGGAGGCCGATCTCGACAACCAGGCCCTCGTACTTGCGCTCGAAGTAGGCCAGCGCCTCGTCAGGAGAGCCGGCCTGCCAGGAACCGACGACCTGCTCGCCGTCGGCCGTACGCACGTACACGGTCCCCGTCTCGTCGACGCGGCCCCACGGGTCGCTGCTCACAGCGCCTCCTCCACATGATGCCTGCGAGGGCCTCAGCGCCCCCGAGCATCGTCCACAGTTTCGTCACGGCCAACATAGGCGACCGGCGGGTTGCCTGTCCGCATCCCGCGCGACCGAAATTTCGCAGTTGGCGGTCAGGATTTGGTGACAGTTGCCTTGTTGATGACGACCGTTGCATTGGGTGCTCCGTCGCCCGCTCCGGTGCTCTCGCCCGCGCCCGCGATCTTCTTCATCACCTTCATGCCGGCCTCCGAAATCGTGCCGAACGGTGTGTAGCTGGGCGGCAACTGGCTGTCCTGGTAGACCAGGAAGAACTGGCTGCCGCCGGTGTGCGCCTGGCCGGTGTTTGCCATCGCGACCGTGCCCGCCGGGTAGATGTTGTCCTTCAGGCTTTTGTCCTTCAGGTTCTCGTCCGGGATCGTGTAGCCGGGGCCGCCGCTGCCGGAGCCGGTCGGGTCGCCGCACTGCAGCACGTAGATGCCGCTGGTGGTGAGCCGGTGGCACTTGGTGTGGTCGAAGTAGCCCTTGCCGGCGAGGAAGCTGAACGAGTTGACGGTGTGCGGGGCCGCCGACGTCTTCATCGCGATGTCTATCTCACCGCACGTCGTCGCCAGCTTCATCGTGTACTTCGCCGACTTGTCGATGGTGACCGCCGGCTCCTTCTTCCAGGTCGCCGTCTTGACCTTGCCCGCGGCGGCCTTCTCGCACGGGTCCGGCGCCTTGCTGGTCGGCGCCGCGCTCGGGGTCGTCTCGGAGCTCGCGTTGGTCTTGTCGTCGTCCTTGAGGGCGCCGGTCGTGTACAGCGCGACGCTGCCGATCACGACCACGCCGAGCACCGACGCGATCACCGAGTTGCGCATGCGCGCCTTGCGTCGAGCGTCCGTGCGTCGCTGCTGCTGCCGCAAGAACTTCTCCCGCGCGAGCTGCCGCTTCCGCTGTTCCTGGGTGACCACCGAGTTCTCTCCTCATGCGTCTCGTACGCCTGCTGGGACGCGTGCGTCTTGTGAGCCGACCGCCTGCGTGTGCCCCGTACCGTATATGGGTTCGCTGAGGAATCGGCAGCGCCGGTAGGCTCTGACCACAGGCGCAGTCGCCGAACAGCCCACCCGTATCGACACAAACGAAGGACGATCGTGCTCATTGCCGGGTTCCCCGCCGGGGCCTGGGGGACGAACTGTTATCTCGTCGCCCCCGCCGCCGGTGAGGAGTGCGTGATCATCGACCCGGGCCACCAGGCCGCCCAGGGAGTCGAGGAGACGCTGAAGAAGCATCGGCTCAAGCCCGTCGCCGTCGTCCTCACCCACGGCCACATCGATCACGTGGCCTCGGTCGTCCCGGTGTGCGGCGCACACGGCGTACCGGCGTGGATCCACCCCGAGGACCGGTACATGATGACCGACCCGTCGATGGGTCTCGGCCGCTCCATCGGGACGCAGCTGATGGGCGAGCTGACCGTGGGGGAGCCGGACGACGTCCGCGAACTGACCGACGGCGTGAAGCTGGAGCTGGCGGGCATGGAGCTGTCCGTCGCCCACGCGCCCGGCCATACCAAGGGGTCGGTGACCTTCGGGATGCCCGAGACGGCTGACATCCCGTCGGTCTTCTTCTCGGGCGATCTGCTCTTCGCCGGCTCCATCGGACGCACCGACCTGCCCGGCGGTGACATGGCCGAGATGCTCGACTCGCTGGCCCGCGTGTGCCTGCCGCTCGAGGACTCGACCGTGGTGCTGTCGGGCCACGGCCCCCAGACGACCATCGGCCAGGAGCGCGCCACCAACCCGTATCTGCGGCAAGTGGCCGCAGGCCGCCAAGATCGCGGCGCGGCGTCGAATCCCGCTCCCCGACGAGGAATGTGACGAGAGACCTTCCGTGAGCACCTTCAAGGCCCCCAAGGGCACGTACGACCTGATCCCGCCGGACAGCGCCAGGTTCCTGGCCGTCCGCGAGGCGATCGCCGCGCCCCTGCGCACCTCCGGCTACGGCTACATCGAGACGCCCGGCTTCGAGAACGTCGAACTGTTCGCGCGCGGTGTCGGTGAGTCGACCGACATCGTGACGAAGGAGATGTACGCCTTCGAGACCAAGGGCGGCGACCAGCTCGCCCTGCGCCCCGAGGGCACGGCGTCCGTCCTGCGGGCCGCCCTTGAGGCCAACCTCCACAAGACGGGCAACCTCCCCGTCAAGCTCTGGTACTCCGGCTCGTACTACCGCTACGAGCGCCCCCAGAAGGGCCGTTACCGCCACTTCTCCCAGGTCGGTGCCGAGGCGATCGGTGCGGAGGACCCGGCGCTGGACGCCGAGCTGATCATCCTGGCGGACCAGGCGTACCGCTCGCTGGGGCTCAGGAACTTCCGGATCCTGCTGAACAGCCTGGGCGACAAGGAGTGCCGTCCGGTGTACCGGGCCGCCCTGCAGGACTTCCTGCGCGGTCTCGACCTCGACGAGGACACCCTGCGCCGCGCGGACATCAACCCGCTGCGCGTCCTCGACGACAAGCGTCCCGACGTCCAGAAGCAGCTGACCGACGCCCCGCTGCTGCGCGACTACCTCTGCGACGCCTGCAAGGCGTACCACGAGGAGGTGCGCGAGCTGATCACCGCGGCGGGCGTCTCCTTCGAGGACGACCCGAAGCTGGTGCGCGGCCTGGACTACTACACCCGCACCACCTTCGAGTTCGTCCACGACGGTCTGGGTTCCCAGTCCGCCGTGGGCGGCGGCGGCCGCTACGACGGTCTGTCCGAGATGATCGGCGGTCCCGCGCTGCCGTCCGTCGGCTGGGCGCTGGGCGTCGACCGTACGGTGCTGGCGCTGGAGGCGGAGGGCGTCGAGCTCGAACTCCCTTCCGCCACCAGCGTGTTCGCGGTTCCGCTCGGCGAGGATGCCCGACGGGTGCTGTTCGCCAAGGTCACCGAGCTGCGCAAGGTGGGAATCGCGGCCGACTTCTCCTACGGCGCCAAGGGGCTGAAGGGCGCGATGAAGAACGCCAACCGCAGTGGCGCCCGTTACACGATCGTCGCCGGTGAGCGTGACCTCGCCGAGGGTGTCGTCCAGCTCAAGGACATGGAGTCCGGGGAGCAGACGGCGGTCGGGGTCAACGAGATCGTGGCGGAACTGGAGTCGAGGCTGGGCTGAGGGGGGTGAGCGGGGTGTTTCTTTGCCCCCGCCGCCCCTTCCCGTCCCGTCCCTGGGGGCTGCCGCCCCCAGACCCCCGCTTCGGCCCGGAGGGCCTCGTCCTCAAACGCAGGACGGGCTGAGATGTGGCTGACCATTCATCCAAGCGAGTCGGGTGGTGGGTGGACATAGGCCGGGGGTCTGGGGGCGGAGCCCCCAGGGGCCCTCAGTCCAGCAAGCCGTACCGCATCGCACTCGTCACCGCAGCTGTCCTGTCGTCCACCCCGAGCTTCCCGAAAGCCCGCAGCAGGTGGGTCTTGACCGTCGACTCACCGATGAACAGCCGGCGACCGATCTCGGCGTTCGTGCAGCCCTCCGCCACCAGCCGCAGCACCGCCGTCTCCCGTTCCGACAACCGCGGTCGATCCGGCTTGGTCCGCAGCTGGTCCACCAGCCGTGCCGCCACTGACGGCGCCAGGACTGTCTCGCCGCGAGCGGCGGCCCGTACCGACTCCGCGAGTTCTCCCCGTGGCAGATCCTTCAGCAGGTAGCCCGCCGCCCCGGCCTCCACCGCCCGCAGGATGTCCCGGTCCGTCTCGTAGGTCGTCAGGACGATCACCCGGCACCGCAGTCCGGCCTCGCTCATCCGCACGATCGAGTCGACGCCCCCGCCGCCGGGCATCCGCAGGTCCATCAGCACGATGTCGGGCCGCAACTCGGCGGCCAGCGCCTCCGCCTGCGGCCCGCTGGACGCGTCGGCGATGACCTCCAGGTCCGGTTCCGCGCTGAGCATCGCCCGCAGTCCCTCCCGTACGACGGGATGGTCGTCGGCCAGGATGATCCGGATCACGGTGAACTCCTCGGGGACGGTAGGGGCAGGCGGACGGTCACCGTCGTGCCGTCGCCGGGGGCGCTGCGCACCTGGGCCGTTCCGCCGACCTCGGTGGCCCGGGCCCGCAGTCCCGTCAGGCCGTAGCCGCCGGCGGCGGTGTCGACGGCGGTCGGTTCGAAGCCGCAGCCGTCGTCCCGTACGGAGACGGTGAGCGAGTCGTCGGCGTACGTCACCGTCACGGCGACCGCCGCCGAACCCCCCGCGTGCTTGCGGGCGTTGGCCAGGGCTTCCTGGCAGGCGCGCAGGGCGACCACTTCGGGGCCGGCGGGGAGGGCACGTACGGGGCCGCTGACCTCCAGAGTCGCCTCGTGGCGGGCGGCCAGTCTGCGCAGCGCGTCCGGCAGGGAGGCGCCGGCCAGGTCGGCGGGCGCGCCCCCGGCGACCAGGGCACGGGCCTCGGCGAGGTTCAGCCGGGCCGTCTCGTCCATCAGCGCCAGATGCCGGCGGGCCTGGGGCACGTCGTGGTCGAGCTCCGCCTCGACGGCCTGGACCAGCATCAGCAGACTGGTGAAGCCCTGCGCGAGCGTGTCGTGTATCTCCCGCGCCATCCGCTCCCGCTCGGCCAGGGCGCCGTGCGCGGCCGACAGCCGGGAGATCTCGTGACGGCTCGAGTCCAGCTTCGCGATCAGTTCGGCCCGCTCCTGGCTCTGCTCGATGATCCGGATGACCCAGGTGCCGACGGCCAGCGAGAAGACGAGGGTGACCACGGCGAACAGCCCGTTGAAGAAGACGTCCTGGTCACTCGGCCACCACAGCAGGGCCCAGCCGGCGACGGGCGCGAGGTTGATGACGGCCACCGCCACCAGCGCCTGCCGCATCCGCAACGACATGAAGCACTGGGGCACCAGTGCGAAGGTCATCAGCCGGGTCTCGCCCACCAGGATCGCCGACGGCAGGAACAGCGCCATCGCCGCCACGAGGTAGCCGAGGGCCTGCCGCTCCTCGGGCGGATCGCCCCGCAGGATGGGCCGGCCCACCCACACGAACAGGGGGATCAGGGGGACCAGCAGCGCGGCCGCGGTGATGCGGACCGGCCACCCCGGGGTCCCCGCGCCGAGCACGAACACCAGGGTGGCCAGCCAGATGAGCGCGAAGTAGATGTCCCAGATCCGGAACGACCGCGCCCAGGTGTAGGCGCCGACGACCTCGTCGGGAAGGGTCACCCGTCGCGCCGGTTCTTCCACCGGAAGGTCAGCAGACACAGCAGCAATCCTCCGACGCACCACGCCCCCAGCACCAGGGCGATGCGCCCGAACTCCCAGCCTCCGGCCTGCTCCAGAACCTGCGCCGACTCCGGCAGGAACACCCCGCGCAGGCCCTGGCACATCCACTTCAGCGGGAACAGCGCCCCGATGTTCAGCATCCAGTCCGGGATGGTGTCGATCGCGATGTACACCCCGGAGATGAACTGCAACACCAGGAACGGGAGTACGACCACGGAGGTCGCGCTCTTGCCGGTCTTCGGGACCGAGCTGATCGCGATGCCGAGCAGTGCGCACGCCGTCAGCCCGAGCACGAAGATCCAGGCGAAGTCGAACCACCGGCCCGCGTCCGTGGGCAGGTCGATGTCGTAGAAGGCGGTGCCGACGAGCAGCAGGATCGCCGTCTCCAGCAGACCCGTGACCAGAACCAGCCAGACCTTGCCGAGGAAGTACGACGCCGGCGGCATCGGCGTCCCGCGCAGCCGGCGCAGCACCTTCTCGTCCCGTTCGATCGCGATCGAGATGCCGAGGGACTGGAAACTCGTCGACATGATGCCGGCGGCCATCATCGCCGGGACGTACAGCTGGGAGGCGGTGATGCCGGCGTTCCGCACGTCGTCGCGGAAGATCGACGCGAACAGGAACAGGAACACCACCGGGAAGGCGAAGGTGAACACCACCTGGTCGCGCTGCCGGAAGAACTGCCGCAGTTCCAGGGCGCCCCGCTGGAGGCCGATGCCCCAGACGCCGGGCAGCCTCTCGGCCAGGGCGTCCGCCCGCGGTCGTACGGCGGTCGTGGTCATCGCGCGTCCTCCTGTCCGGTCAGGCGGAGGTAGACGTCCTCCAGGGTGGGGCGGCGCACCCGCAGCCCCGGGATCTCGCCGTCGAAGCGGGCCATGAGCGTGCCGACCGTCCTGGTCGGTGTGTCCGTGCGTTCCGCGCGCGGGGTGCCGTCCGGGTCGGTCCACTCGACGGTGGCGCCCGTGCCGTACCGCTCCCGCAGACCGGCCGGTTCGCCCTCGGCGACGACCTGACCCTGGGCGATGATCGCCAGCCGGTCCGCGAGGGCTTCCGCCTCCTCCAGGTAGTGCGTGGTCAGCACGATGGTCGTGCCCTCGGCGGAGAGCTTGCGGATCAGGTCCCAGAACTGGCGGCGGGCCGCCGGGTCGAAGCCGGTCGTCGGCTCGTCCAGAAGCAGCAGCTCGGGACCGCCGATCACCCCGAGGGCCACGTCGAGCCGTCGGCGCTGCCCGCCGGACAGCGCCTTGATCCGGCTGCCCGCCTTGGCCTCCAGACCCACCAGGCCGATGACCTCCTCCGGGTCCCGTGGCCTCGGGTAGTAGCGGGCGAAGTGCCGAACGGTCTCGCGGACCGTCAACTCCGCGGGCGCGGATTCGTCCTGCCAGACGATTCCGACACGTGAGCGCCACGCGCGCGTGCCGTGCGCCGGATCCGACCCGAGGACGGACACCTCGCCCGCGTCCCGGTCACGGTTGCCCTGGAGGATCTCCACCGTCGTGCTCTTGCCCGCCCCGTTGGGCCCCAGCAGGCCGAACACCTCACCCCTGCGGATACCGAGATCGATGCCGTCGACCGCGGTCACGTCGCCGTACTGCTTGCGCAGCCCCCGTACGTCCACCGCGAGTCCGTTCGCGTGTGTTGTCATGCCGCCGAGCCTCGTCCGGAACCGAACGCTCCGGGACGACCGCACGTACTTCCTTATGTCCACCGAACGGTGGACACGCGTCTCGGTACGGCACAATGAGCGCTGTCCGCGGAAGGTCCAACTCTCAGTGACGGAATCGGCGTGATGAGCAAGACGACAGTCAAAAACGTCTCCACCGAACCCGAGCCGGAGCGCGCCGAGGCCGCTCCGCGGTCGGTGGGCGGCAGCCGTGCGTTCGCCCTGCTGCTGGTGATCACCGGCGCTGCGGGTCTGCTCGCGGCGTGGGTCATCACGATCGACAAGTTCAAGCTGCTCGAGGCCAAGGTCGAGGGCAAGTCCTTCACGCCCGGCTGCAGTCTGAACCCCGTCGTCTCCTGCGGCAGCGTCATGGAGAGCGACCAGGCCTCGGCCTTCGGCTTCCCCAACCCGATGCTCGGCCTCGTCGCCTACGGCATCGTCATCGCCGTCGGCATGAGCCTGCTCGGCCGCGCCCGCTTCCCGCGCTGGTACTGGCTCACCTTCAACGCCGGCACCCTCTTCGGCGTCGGCTTCTGCGCCTGGCTGATGTTCCAGTCCCTGTACCGCATCAACGCGCTGTGCCTGTGGTGCTGCCTGGCCTGGGTCGCGACGATCATCATGTTCTGGTACGTGACCTCGTTCAACATCCGCAACGGCTACCTGCCCGCCCCGCGCTGGCTGAAGAGCTTCTTCGGCGAGTTCACCTGGGTCATGCCGGTGCTGCACATCGGCATCATCGGCATGCTGATCCTGACCCGCTGGTGGGACTTCTGGACCAGCTGACCGCCCGGGCACCGGGCCGTTCGACTGCCCCGACGGGATTGTCAGTGCGGTGACATAGGGTTTTGGACGTGGAGCCCGACCTGTTCACCGCCGCAGCGGAAGACCGCCAGGAGAAGGACCCGTCCAGCAGCCCCCTGGCGGTCCGGATGCGCCCGCGCATCCTCGACGAGGTCGTGGGCCAGCAGCACCTGCTGAAGCCGGGCTCGCCCCTGCGCAGACTGGTCGGCGAGGGCGCGGGCGGCCCCGCCGGACCCTCCTCGGTGATCCTCTGGGGCCCGCCCGGCACCGGCAAGACCACCCTGGCGTACGTCGTCTCCAAGGCCACCAACAAGCGCTTCGTGGAGCTGTCCGCGATCACCGCCGGCGTCAAGGAGGTCCGCGCGGTCATCGACGGAGCCCGCCGCGCCACCGGCGGCTACGGCAAGGAGACCGTCCTCTTCCTCGACGAGATCCACCGCTTCAGCAAGGCCCAGCAGGACTCCCTGCTCCCGGCCGTCGAGAACCGCTGGGTGACCCTGATCGCGGCGACCACCGAGAACCCGTACTTCTCGATCATCTCCCCGCTGCTGTCCCGCTCCCTCCTCCTGACCCTCGAACCCCTCACCGACGACGACCTGCGCAGCCTCGTCCGCCGTGCGGTGAGTGACGAGCGCGGACTCAAGGACGCCGTCACCCTCCCCGAGGACACCGAGAACCACCTGTTGCGCATCGCCGGCGGTGACGCGCGCCGCGCCCTGACCGCCCTGGAGGCCGCCGCCGGAGCCGCGCTCGACAAGGGCGAGACGGAGGTCGGCCTCCAGACCCTGGAGGAGACCGTCGACCGGGCCGCCGTGAAGTACGACCGGGACGGCGACCAGCACTACGACGTGGCCAGCGCCCTCATCAAGTCCATCCGCGGTTCCGACGTCGACGCGGCCCTGCACTACCTGGCCCGGATGATCGAGGCCGGCGAGGACCCCCGCTTCATCGCCCGCCGCCTGATGATCTCCGCCAGCGAGGACATCGGCCTCGCCGATCCGAACGCCCTGCCGATCGCCGTCGCCGCCGCCCAGGCCGTCGCCATGATCGGCTTCCCCGAGGCCGCCCTCACCCTCAGCCACGCCACCATCGCCCTCGCCCTGGCCCCCAAGTCCAACGCCGCGACGACGGCGATCGGCGCCGCCCTGGACGACGTACGCAAGGGACTGGCCGGTCCCGTGCCCCCGCATCTGCGCGACGGGCACTACAAGGGCGCCGCCAAGCTCGGCCACGCGCAGGGGTACGTGTATCCGCACGACCGGCCCGAAGGCATCGCCCCCCAGCAGTACGCCCCGGACGCGATCCAGGACCGCGAGTACTACACCCCCACCCGGCACGGCGCCGAGGCCCGCTACGCGGACGCGGTGGAGTGGACCAGGAAGCACCTCGGTCGCAAGCGGCCCTGAGCAGCCTGTAGACTCGTCCGAAGTGCTGCGTCCCGTGTCCGGCTCCGGTCGGCGCCTCAGGCGGGACATCCAGCCGGATCTGTTGATCCAGGAGCGTCGCGCACCGTTGTAGGTGTCGCGGGCAGCCCACCACCACCCGGAGTTCCGGGAGCGGTCGGTGGGCCGTTCGTGTGCTGCACGTATGTGCCCAGCACAGGGGAACGGCTGCCTGACAAGTCCCTCGTGGACCTGTCGGGATTCCCCGGCTGCGGATGCGACCTCCCGTAACCCTGAGGCAGCCGAAAAGGAAAAGGAAAAGAAGTGGCGAACCAGCCCCGCCCCAAGGTCAAGAAGTCGCGTGCCCTCGGCATCGCGCTGACCCCGAAGGCCGTCAAGTACTTCGAGGCCCGTCCCTACCCGCCGGGTGAGCACGGTCGTGGCCGCAAGCAGAACTCGGACTACAAGGTCCGTCTGCTCGAGAAGCAGCGTCTGCGCGCGCAGTACGACGTGTCCGAGCGCCAGCTCGTCCGCGCCTACGAGCGTGCCGCCAAGACCCAGGGCAAGACCGGTGAGGCCCTGGTCATCGAGCTCGAGCGCCGTCTCGACGCGCTGGTCCTACGTTCGGGCATCGCCCGCACGATCTACCAGGCCCGCCAGATGGTCGTCCACGGCCACATCGAGGTCAACGGCCAGAAGGTCGACAAGCCGTCCTTCCGCGTCAAGCCCGACGACGTCGTGATGGTCCGCGAGCGCAGCCGCGAGAAGACCCTGTTCTCGATCGCCCGTGAGGGCGGCTTCGCCCCCGACGGCGAGACCCCGCGCTACCTCCAGGTGAACCTCCGTGCCCTGGCCTTCCGCCTGGACCGCGAGCCGAACCGCAAGGAGATCCCGGTGATCTGCGACGAGCAGCTCGTCGTCGAGTACTACGCCCGCTGATCACCAGCAGGCCGTAGCACCACCGCTCAGCCCGCCGTCTCCCCGCCCTTCCGGGTGGGCGAGGCGGCGGGCTGCTGCATGTCCAGGCCCAGGGTCGCCGTCGCATACCGCACCGGCCCGCGCGGCGTCGGTACCGCGTCCAGCGCTCGATCCCCGCAGCGCCCCAGCGCCCGCACGACGGCCGCGTCCGGCCGAGCCGCGCGCCCCGCCGTACGCACTCCTCGTACCGCACGTCCCCCAGCTGCTCCCGGGCGATCGCCTCGCACAGCTCGTGCGGCGCGTTGTAGTACGCCGAACCGAAGAGCGGCAGCCCCACCGACGGCCCCATCGCGGCGGCGGCGCCCTGCAGCACAGCGGCCTCCGCCGGGTCGCCCTCCGTGGCCGTGACCAGGGCCAGCAGCTCGATCGCCAGGACCGAGCCGAGCAGGTCGCGGAAGGCGTGGGCACCGGACAGGCAGTCCGTCAGCAGTGCGCGGGCGCCCGCCGGGTCGCCCTCGCGCCACGCCGCGTAGGCCAGGACGTACAGCGCGTACGCGCGGGCCCAGCGCTCGCCGTGGTCCTCACAGACCTGGCGGACGTCCTCGCACAGCTCCACCGCCTCCACCAGATCCCCCTGCAACGCCCGCGTCATCGCCGGCTCGACCTGGCACATCAGAGGAATACACAGGGAACACGGAGCGTACTGAACCGTGTTCAGTCCGTACAATCGCTTCGCGCGAACCCGCCCGCGCGCGGGCGGTAATCCGGTTCGGAGCCGGACCCCCGGCGCGATAGGCTCGGCGTACGACTTTTTCGATATGCAGGCACGTTTCAGGGAGCGGGTGCACACAGTGTCCGGTGGAGAGGTGGCCGGGATCCTGGTGGCCGTCTTCTGGGCGATTCTGGTCTCCTTCCTCGCCGTCGCGCTGGCGAGGCTGGCCCAGACGCTCAGGGCGACCACCAAGCTCGTGGCGGACGTGACCGACCAGGCCGTCCCGCTGCTGGCCGACGCCTCCTCGGCGGTGCGCTCCGCACAGACCCAGATCGACCGGGTCGACGCGATCGCGTCGGACGTCCAGGAGGTCACGTCGAACGCGTCCGCGCTGTCGACGACCGTCGCCTCCACCTTCGGCGGCCCCCTCGTGAAGGTCGCCGCCTTCGGCTACGGCGTGCGCCGGGCCCTCGGCGGCCACAAGGACGACGTTCCCGCCAAGGCACCCCGGCGTACCGTGATCGTGGGCCGCACGGTCTCTCGGCGGGACAAGCGAGACCTCCGCAAAAAGAAGGACTGAGAGCCAGCGATGTTCCGCCGCACCTTCTGGTTCACCTCGGGCGTCGCCGCCGGTGTGTGGGCCACCACCAAGGTCAATCGCAAGCTGAAGCAGCTGACCCCCGAGAACCTCGCCGCGACCGCGGCGAACAAGGCGCTCGATGCCGGTCACCGCATCAAGGACCGCGCGGTGGGCTTCGCGCTGGACGTCCGCGACAACATGGCCCAGCGGGAGGCGGAGCTGGGTGACGCCCTCGGGATCAACGAGAACCCCGAGCTTCCCTCCCCCCGGCGGTACGCCGCCATCGAGAACCGCACCAACCCGAAGTCCGTCGAGAGCGACAGGACGACGTACTCGTACAACCGGAATGAGGACCACTGATGGAGTCGGCCGAGATTCGCCGCCGCTGGCTGAGCTTCTACGAGGAGCGCGGGCACACCGTCGTCCCTTCGGCGTCGCTCATCGCGGACGACCCGACTCTGCTCCTGGTCCCCGCCGGCATGGTGCCCTTCAAGCCGTACTTCCTCGGTGAGGTCAAGCCGCCGTGGTCGCGCGCCACCAGCGTGCAGAAGTGCGTGCGCACGCCCGACATCGAAGAGGTCGGCAAGACCACGCGGCACGGCACCTTCTTCCAGATGTGCGGCAACTTCTCCTTCGGCGACTACTTCAAGGAAGGCGCCATCAAGTACGCCTGGGAGCTGCTCACCACGCCCCAGGACAAGGGTGGTTACGGCCTGGAGCCGGAGAAGCTCTGGATCACCGTCTACAAGGACGACGACGAGGCCGAGCGCATCTGGCACGAGATCGTCGGCGTGCCCAAGGAGCGCATCCAGCGCCTGGGCATGAAGGACAACTACTGGTCCATGGGCGTACCCGGCCCGTGCGGCCCCTGTTCCGAGATCAACTACGACCGCGGCCCCGAGTTCGGCGTCGAGGGCGGCCCCGCCGTCAACGACGAGCGGTACGTGGAGATCTGGAACCTCGTCTTCATGCAGTACGAGCGCGGCGAGGGCATCGGCAAGGACAACTTCGAGATCCTGGGCGACCTGCCGAGCAAGAACATCGACACGGGCCTCGGCATGGAGCGGCTCGCCATGATTCTGCAGGGCGTGCAGAACATGTACGAGATCGACACCTCCATGGCCGTCATCAAGAAGGCGACCGAGCTGACCGGTGTCGAGTACGGCGAAGCCCACGACTCCGACGTCTCCCTGCGCGTGGTCACCGACCACATGCGCACGTCCGTGATGCTCATCGGCGACGGCGTGACCCCCGGCAACGAGGGTCGCGGCTACGTCCTGCGCCGCATCATGCGCCGCGCCATCCGCAACATGCGTCTGCTCGGCGCCACCGGCCCGGTCGTCAAGGACCTGATCGACACGGTCATCGAGATGATGGGGCAGCAGTACCCCGAGCTCGTCACCGACCGCGAGCGGATCGAGAAGGTCGCCGTCGCCGAGGAGAACGCCTTCCTCAAGGCCCTCAAGGGCGGCACGAACATCCTCGACACCGCTGTCACCGAGACCAAGCAGGCCGGCGGCACCGTCCTGTCCGGCGACAAGGCCTTCCTGCTCCACGACACCTGGGGCTTCCCGATCGACCTCACCCTGGAGATGGCCGCCGAGCAGGGCCTCTCCGTGGACGAGGACGGCTTCCGCCGTCTGATGAAGGAGCAGCGGGAGCGCGCCAAGGCCGACGCCCAGGCCAAGAAGACCGGCCATGCCGGCGTCGGCGCCTACCGCGAGATCGCCGACAAGGCCGGCGAGACCGACTTCATCGGCTACTCGGACACCGAGGGCGAGTCCACGATCGTCGGGATCCTCGTCGACGGTGCCTCCTCCCCGGCCGCCACCGAGGGCGACGAGGTCGAGATCGTCCTGGACCGCACCCCCTTCTACGCCGAGGGCGGCGGCCAGATCGGCGACACCGGCCGCATCAAGGTGGACACCGGTGCCGTCATCGAGATCCGCGACTGCCAGAAGCCGGTGCCCGGCGTGTACGTCCACAAGGGCGTCGTCCAGGTCGGCGAGGTCACCGTCGGCTCCAAGGCCCACGCCTCGATCGACCATCGCCGCCGCACGGCCATCGCCCGCGCCCACTCGGCCACGCACCTGACCCACCAGGCCCTGCGCGACGCCCTCGGCCCGACGGCCGCCCAGGCCGGTTCCGAGAACCAGCCCGGCCGCTTCCGCTTCGACTTCGGTTCGCCCGCCGCCGTTCCCACGGCCGTGATGACCGACGTGGAGCAGAAGATCAACGAGGTCCTCGCCCGCGACCTGGACGTCCGCGCCGACGTCATGGGCATCGACGAGGCCAAGAAGCAGGGCGCCATCGCCGAGTTCGGCGAGAAGTACGGCGAGCGCGTCCGGGTCGTCACCATCGGCGACTTCTCCAAGGAGCTGTGCGGCGGCACGCACGTCCACAACACCGCCCAGCTGGGCCTGGTGAAGCTGCTCGGCGAGTCGTCGATCGGCTCGGGTGTGCGCCGTATCGAGGCCCTCGTGGGTGTCGACGCCTACAACTTCCTCGCCCGCGAGCACACGGTCGTCGCTCAGCTGCAGGAGCTGATCAAGGGCCGTCCGGAGGAGCTCCCGGAGAAGGTCTCCACCATGCTCGGCAGGCTGAAGGACGCCGAGAAGGAGATCGAGAAGTTCCGCGCCGAGAAGGTCCTCCAGGCCGCCGCCGGTCTCGCCGGATCGGCCAAGGACGTCCAGGGCGTCGCTCTCGTCACCGGTCAGGTCCCGGACGGCACCACCCCCGACGACCTGCGCAAGCTGGTCCTCGACGTGCGCGGCCGCATCCAGGGCGGCCGGGCCGCCGTGGTCGCTCTGTTCGCGGTCAGCAACGGCAAGCCGCTGACCGTCATCGCCACCAACGAGGCCGCCCGCGAGCGCGGTCTCAAGGCCGGCGACCTGGTCCGTACGGCCGCCAAGACCCTCGGCGGCGGCGGTGGCGGCAAGCCGGACCTCGCCCAGGGCGGCGGCCAGAACCCGGCCGCCGTCGGCGAGGCCGTCGAGGCCGTCGAGCGGCTCGTGGCGGAAACGGCCAAGTGAGCGCCGAAGTTCGGGAGAGTGACGACGGCCGGGGCATGCGCCGCGGCCGTCGCCTCGCGATCGACGTCGGGGACGCCCGTATCGGGGTCGCCTCATGTGACCCCGACGGGATCCTCGCCACCCCGGTGGAGACCGTCCCCGGCCGGGACGTCCCCGCAGCTCACCGCAGGTTGAGGCAACTGGTCGAGGAGTACGAACCGATCGAGGTCGTGGTCGGCCTCCCCCGCTCCCTCAAGGGCGGCGAGGGCCCGGCCGCGGTGAAGGTCCGCGGCTTCGCCCAGGAGCTCGCCCGGGGCATCGCCCCCGTCCCGGTCCGGCTCGTGGACGAGCGGATGACCACGGTGACGGCCAGTCAGGGACTGCGCGCCTCGGGCGTGAAGTCGAAAAAGGGCAGATCGGTCATCGACCAGGTAGCGGCCGTGATCATCCTTCAACAGGCCCTGGAATCCGAACGGGTGTCAGGTAAAGCACCCGGCGAGGACGTCGAAGTGGTCATCTGATCGCGATACGGTAACGTTCCGCGCGATGCGGAGGTGTTCGAACAGCCACCGCACAAAGAGAGGCGGAACGGGAGCCGAGCCGAAAGCCGCGCGACCGCCGCCTCGCGGCTCTAGGGGATCGATGACTGAGTATGGCCGGGGCGAAGGCTCCGAACCGTGGCATCCGGAGGACCCGTTGTACGGGGATGACGGATGGGGTGGACAGCAGGCCCAGGCGGGTCAGCAGTCCCCCTACGGCGGCCAGCCGCAGCACCATCCGGAGCAGCCGCAGCAGCCGCAGTACGACAACGGAGGCTGGGGCGACGGCCAGCAGGCCGCATACGGTCAGGCGCAGCAGCACTACCAGCAGCAGTACGGCGAGCAGCAGCAGTACGACCAGCAGCAGTACAACCAGCAGTACGGCGAGCAGCAGCAGTACGACCAGCAGTACGGCGGGCAGCAGTACGACCAGCAGCAGTACGCGCCCCAGCCCCAGCAGCAGTACGACAACAACGGCTGGGCCACCGGCGCGCACGAGCCCGTCCAGTACCCCGATCCGTCGGACCCGTACGGGCAGCAGCAGGGCATGTCGTACGGCGGCCAGCAGCAGCCCGACTTCTACGGCCCCCCGGACGCCTACCCGCCGCCGGAGCCGCCCGCCCGTCGGCGCGCCGAACCCGAACCGCAGCAGCCCGACTGGGATCCCGGTCCCGATCAGGGCGAACACGCGTTCTTCTCGGGCGCTGACGACGACGAGGACGACTCGGACGAACCGAAGGGCGACCGCGGCGACCGCAAGGGACGCGGCGGCAAGCCCAAGAAGCGCCGCAGCGGATGCGCGTGTCTGGTGGTCCTGCTGGTGTTCGGCGGAGGACTGGGCGGAGTCGGATATTTCGGCTACCAGTTCTACAAGGATCGTTTCGGCTCGGCTCCGGACTACGCCGGGGACGGTACGAGCGAGCTGGTGTCCGTCGTCATCCCCAAGGGTGCCTACGGGTCGACGATCGGTCAGAAGCTGAAAGAAGCCGGCGTGGTCAAGAGCGTCGACGCGTTCGTGGCGGCTCAGGACCAGAACGCCAAAGGCAAGACGATCCAGGCCGGCGCCTATCTGCTGAAGAAACAGATGTCCGCCGACAGTGCCATCGAGATGATGCTCGACCCCAAGAGCCAGAACAATGTGCTGGTCAAGCCGGGCGAGCGCAATATCAGCGTCTACAAGACGATCGACGCGAAACTCGAATTGTCGTCCGGCACCACCAGGAAGATCGCCGAGAAGGAGTTCGAGAGCCTCGGCCTGCCTGACTGGGCGAACGACAACAAGGAGATAAAGGATCCGCTGGAAGGATTCCTCTACCCCGGCACCTATCCCGCAGCCAAGGGTATGAAGGCCGAGACGGTCCTGAAGGAGATGGTGACCCAGGCGGCGAAGAAGTACGACGAGTTCGACGTGGAGGCAAAGGCCAAGGCGCTCAAGCTGGACAACCCGTTGCAGGTCGTCACCGTCGCCAGCCTCGTCCAGGCCGAGGGCAAGACCGAGGACGACTTCCGCAAGATGGCGGAGGTGATCTACAACCGCCTCAAGTCCACGAACACCGAGACCAACCGGAAGCTGCAGTTCGACTCGACCTTCAATTACCTGAAGAACGAGAGCAACATCAACATCAGCGAGTCGGAGATCAACAGCAACCAGGACCCGTACAACACGTACACGCAGGAGGGTCTGCCGCCCGGCCCCATCGGTAACCCCGGTGACGAGGCGATGAAGGCGACGGAGAATCCGACCGACGAGGGCTGGCTCTACTTCGTGGCGACCGACGGTGTGAACAAGACCGAATACGCGAAGACCTTCGCGGAATTCGAAAGGCTCAGGGACAAGTTCAATGAGAGCTCGGGCAGCTGACGCCCGCCGGGCCGCCGTGCTCGGCAAGCCCATCGCGCACTCCCTCTCGCCCGTGCTGCACCGCGCCGCGTACGAGGCGCTGGGCCTGACGAACTGGTCGTACGACCGGTTCGAGCTCGACGAGGCCGCCCTGTCGGGGTTCTTCGCGGAACTCGGCCCGGAGTGGGCCGGGCTCTCGGTGACCATGCCGCTCAAGCGGGCCGTCATCCCGCTGCTCGACGACATCACCGAGACCGCTGCCTCGGTCGACGCGGTCAACACGGTCGTGTTCACCGAGGACGGCCGCCGGGTCGGCGACAACACCGACATCCCCGGCATGGTCGCCGCCCTGCGCGAACACGGCATCGAACAGGTCGACTCCGCCGCGATCCTCGGCGCCGGCGCCACCGCCTCCTCCGCGCTCGCCGCCCTGTCCCGGATCTGCACCGGCGAGGTCGTCGCGTACGTGCGCAGCGAGGCCCGTGCCGCCGAGATGCGGCAGTGGGGCGAGCGGCTGGACATCGAGGTCCGTACGGCGGACTGGGCGGACGCCGAGCAGGCGCTGCGCGCACCGCTCGTCGTCGCGACCACCCCGGCCGGTGCGACCGACGCGCTGTCCTCGGCCCTGCCGGAACGCCCCGCCACTCTCTTCGACGTGCTCTACGACCCGTGGCCCACCGAGCTCGCCGCCCGCTGGTCCGCGTACGGCGGGGCAGTCGTCAGCGGACTCGACCTGCTGGTGCACCAGGCGGTCCTGCAGGTGGAGCAGATGACCGGCCGTACCCCTGCCCCGCTGGACGCGATGCGCAAGGCGGGCGAGCACGCGCTCGCCGCCCGCTAGGAGCAGCTCGGTCGCCGTCGGGACAGCCGCGTCCCGTCCGCCCTGTGGACCGGCGGCCGGTTCCCGTGCCCGGACGTGGGAGGATCGGAGGTGGCGGGCCAGGGCCGCGCACCTGGTCGGGCCGTCGCCGTACGCGAGGACGCGCGTACGAAGGGCAGTACCAGGGCGCGAGCACTGAGGAGCACCGTTGAGCAGGTTGCGCTGGCTGACCGCGGGGGAGTCCCACGGTCCCGCACTCGTCGCGACGCTGGAGGGACTTCCCGCCGGCGTGCCGATCACCACGGAGATGGTGGCGGACCACCTGGCCCGGCGCCGGCTCGGTTATGGACGCGGTGCGCGCATGAAGTTCGAGCGTGACGAGGTCACGTTCCTCGGCGGTGTGCGGCACGGCCTCACTCTGGGCTCCCCGGTCGCGGTCATGGTGGGCAACACCGAGTGGCCGAAGTGGGAGCAGGTCATGGCGGCCGACCCCATCGACCCCGAGATCCTGGCGGGCCTGGCCCGCAACGCCCCGCTGACCCGGCCGCGACCCGGCCACGCCGACCTGGCCGGCATGCAGAAGTACGGCTTCGACGAGGCCCGGCCGATCCTGGAGCGCGCCTCCGCCCGGGAGACGGCGGCCCGGGTGGCGCTGGGCGCGGTGGCCCGGTCGTACCTCAAGGAGACGGCCGGCATCGAGATCGTCTCGCACGTCGTCGAGCTGGCCGCGGCGAAGGCGCCCTACGGCGTCTACCCCAAGCCCTCCGACGTCGAGAAGCTGGACGCCGACCCGGTGCGCTGCCTGGACGCGGACGCGTCGAAGGCGATGGTCGCGGAGATCGACCAGGCCCACAAGGACGGCGACACCCTCGGCGGTGTGGTCGAGGTGCTGGCCTACGGCGTGCCCGTGGGCCTCGGCTCGCACGTGCACTGGGACCGCAGGCTGGACGCCCGGCTGGCCGCCGCCCTCATGGGCATCCAGGCCATCAAGGGCGTCGAGGTCGGCGACGGCTTCGACCTGGCGCGGGTGCCCGGCTCGAAGGCGCACGACGAGATCCTCGCCACCGACGAGGGCATCAGGCGGGCCACCGGCCGTTCCGGCGGCACCGAGGGCGGCCTGACCACCGGTGAGCTGCTGCGGGTGCGCGCCGCGATGAAGCCGATCGCGACCGTGCCGCGGGCCCTGAAGACCGTGGATGTCGTCACCGGAGAGGCCACGCAGGCCCACCACCAGCGCTCGGACGTGTGTGCGGTCCCGGCCGCCGGCATCGTCGCGGAGGCGATGGTCGCGCTGGTCCTGGCGGACGCGGTCGCGGAGAAGTTCGGCGGCGACAGCGTGCCCGAGACCCGCCGCAACGTCCGGTCGTACCTCGACAACCTCCCGGTCCGATGAGCGCTGTGCCCCTGGTCGTCCTGGTCGGTCCGATGGGCGTCGGCAAGTCCACCGTCGGGCAGTTGCTCGCCGAGCGGCTCGGCGTCGGTTACCGGGACACCGACGAGGACATCGTCGCCGAGCAGGGCCGGGCCATCGCCGAGATCTTCGTCGACGAGGGCGAGCCGGCCTTCCGCGCGATCGAGAAGCGGGCGGTGCGCCAGGCCCTCGCCGACCACGACGGCGTCCTCGCGCTGGGCGGCGGCGCGATCCTGGACGAGGACACCCGCGCGCTGCTCACCGGGCAGCGCGTCGTCTACCTCTCCATGGACGTCGAGGAAGCCGTCAAGCGCACCGGCCTGAACGCCGCCCGGCCGCTGCTCGCGGTCAACCCGCGCAAGCAGTGGCGCGAACTGATGGAGGCGCGGCGGCACCTGTACGAGTCGATCGCCACGGCGGTCGTGTCCACGGACGGCCGTACGCCCGAAGAGGTCACCCAAGCCGCCCTGGACGCACTGGAGTTGAAAGAAGCATGAGCGAGGCAGTCACCCGGATCCAGGTCGGCGGTACCGCGGGCAGCGAGCCCTACGAGGTACTGGTGGGCCGGCAACTCCTGGGCGAGCTCGCCGGGTTGATCGGCGACAAGGCCAAGCGGGTCGCGATCGTCCACCCCGAGGCGCTGGCCGAGACCGGCGACGCGCTGCGCGGCGACCTGGCCGAGCAGGGCTTCGAGGTCGTCGCCATCCAGGTGCCGAACGCGGAGGAGGCCAAGACCGCCGAGGTCGCCGCCTACTGCTGGAAGGCACTCGGCCAGTCCGGCTTCACCCGCACCGACGTCGTGGTCGGTGTCGGCGGCGGCGCGACCACGGACCTCGCCGGGTTCGTGGCCGCGACCTGGCTGCGCGGGGTGCGCTGGATCGCCGTCCCCACCACCGTGCTGGCCATGGTGGACGCGGCCGTCGGCGGCAAGACCGGCATCAACACCGCCGAGGGCAAGAACCTCGTCGGCGCCTTCCACCCGCCGGCCGGCGTGCTGTGCGACCTGGCCGCGCTCGACTCCCTCTCGGTCAACGACTACGTCTCCGGGCTCGCCGAGATCATCAAGGCCGGCTTCATCGCCGACCCGACGATCCTGGAGCTCATCGAGTCCGACCCCGAGGCCGCCCGCACTCCGGCGGGCCCGCACACCGCGGAGCTCATCGAGCGGTCCATCCGGGTCAAGGCCGAGGTGGTCTCCTCCGACCTCAAGGAGTCGGGCCTCAGGGAGATCCTGAATTACGGCCACACGCTCGCGCACGCCATCGAGAAGAACGAGCGCTACAAGTGGCGGCACGGCGCCGCTGTTTCGGTCGGCATGCACTTCGCGGCCGAACTCGGCCGTCTCGCGGGCCGGTTGGACGACGCCACGGCCGACCGGCACCGCACGGTCCTGGAATCCGTCGGCCTGCCCCTGCACTACCGCTACGACCAGTGGCCCAAGCTGCTGGAGGCCATGAAGGTCGACAAGAAGTCCCGCGGCGACCTGCTGCGCTTCATCGTCCTGGACGGTCTGGCCAAGCCGACCGTTCTGGAGGGCCCCGACCCGGCGGTCCTCCTCGCCGCGTACGGCGAAGTGGGCGAGTAAGTCCCGCGGTACTCCATCCGCCCGATTCACCTTGCGCCACCGGGCACTTCGGACCGCCCCCGGCCGTTTCACCAAACGACGGCCGGGGGCGGTACCGTTCGGTAGCGAAGCGGGAATCCCCCGCGCTGTCAGCGCCCATTGCCTGTACGAGACGGAGTGGCACCGGATGCAGCACGCAGTGGGTTCTCCGCTGCCGCCGCCCCACCAACCGGGGCACGGACCGGTCGCCGGCTGGTCGCCGGCCGCACATCCCCCGGGTCCGCAGCACCCGGGCGCACATCAGGGTTCCGCCCCCGTGCCCCCACCGCCTCCTCCCGCTCCGGGCTTCACCGGCGCACCCTCGGCGCCGGTACCGCCCGCACCGCAGCACGCCCCGGTCCCGCCGGTGCCGGAGACCACCGGCCATGTGCCGCTGCCGCCCGGCGGCCCCGTCGCCATGCCGAGCGCGCCGCCCGCCACGACCGCCGACCCGGCCGCCACGACCCTCGCGGTCCTGCTCATCGGCCCGGCCGGCGCCGGAAAGACGAGCGTCGCCCGTTACTGGGCGGGCCGCCGCCGGGTCCCCACCGCCCACATCAGCCTCGACGACGTGCGCGAATGGGTCCGCTCGGGCTTCGCCGACCCGCAGTCCGGGTGGAACGACCACTCCGAGGCCCAGTACCGCCTCGCCCGCCGCACCTGCGGCTTCGCGGCCCGCAACTTCCTGGCCAACGGCATCTCCTGCATCCTCGACGACGCCGTCTTCCCCGACCGCCCGGTCGTCGGCCTCGGCGGCTGGAAGCGCCACGTGGGCCCGGGCCTGCTGCCGGTGGTTCTGTTGCCGGGCCTCGAGATCGTCCTGGAGCGCAACGCCGAACGCTCGGGAAACCGCCGCCTCACCGACGAAGAGGTCGCCCGCATCCACGGCCGCATGGCCGGCTGGTACGGCTCCGGCCTCCCCATCATCGACAACTCCCAGCTGGACGTACCACAGACGGCCCAGGTCCTGGACGAGGTACTGGCCCGGTCCATTGCCAGCCCTCCTCAGTGGTAGCCGACGTTTAGGGGCGCGGGGCCGTATCGATATGCGGCTTCGCCGCGTGGGCGCGACCAGCCCCCACCGGGCGCGCACCCGGCGACCAACACTCAGTCGCACCGCCATCCCCCAAACGGCACCCTCCCAACCAGCACAATCCGGACACCGCTCCTACGCTCGTGTCATGTCAGAGGTCTACGGTGCCCGCCGAACCCGCCTACGGGAACGCTGCCAAGCCAGCGGCAGCGCCTCCGCGCTGGTGACCCGCCCCGCCAACGTCCGCTATCTCGCAGGCACCGCCCCGCACGGCGCCGTCCTGCTGCTCGGCAGGACCGAGGACCTGCTGCTGTGCCCCGGCCCACCGGACGACCGCCCTGCCGAAGGCCGGCCCGACGAGGCGCTGCGCGTGCAGAGGCTGCCCGGATCCGGTGGCGACCCGGCCGTCGCCGCCGCCGACCTCGCGGCAGGGCAGGGCGGTGAGTCCCTCGCCGTGGAGGAGCATCACCTGACCGTCGCCCGGCACCGCGCCATCCGCTCGGTCGTGCCCCGGCTGCGCCTCGCGGATCTGGGCGGCGCCGTCGAGCAGCTGCGGGTGGTGAAGGACGAGGAGGAGATCTCCTGCCTCAGGATCGGCGCCGAAATCGCCGATCAGGCCCTCGGTGAACTGCTCGAGTCCATCCTCGTCGGCCGTACCGAACGTCACCTGGCCCTGGAACTGGAGCGACGCCTGGTCGACCACGGCGCCGACGGTCCCGCCTTCGCGACCTCCGTCGGTACCGGCCCGAACTCCGGCAGACGCGGCCACCGCCCCACCGACCGACGCGTCGAGGAGGGTGACTTTCTGTCCGTCTGCCTCGGCGCGACCTACCGCGGCTACCGGTGCGAGATCGGCCGTACCTTCGTCATCGGTACGTCCCCGGCGGACTGGCAGATCGAGCTGTACGACCTCGTCTTCGCCGCCCAGCGGGCCGGACGGGAGAGTCTCGTACCCGGCGCCGCCTACCGCGACGTGGACCGCGCCGCACGCCAGGCACTGGACTCCGCGGGGTACGCGGAGGGCCTTCCGGCCCTGACGGGGCACGGTGTGGGACTCGAAATCGACGAGGAGCCGCAGCTTGCCCCCGCGGCCATGGGTAAACTGGACGCTTGCGTGCCGGTCACCGTCGAACCGGGGGTTCACCTCCCGGGCCGGGGCGGCGTCCGGATCGATGACACGCTCGTCGTCCGCCCCGAGGCGGACGGCGGCCCAGAGCTACTCACCATCACGACCAAGGAGCTGCTCGCGCTGTAGGCGTGTGCCCCCGGGGTCGTCCACGTCAGTCCAGGAGATTCCGCAACCGTGGCTTCCACGAACGACCTCAAGAACGGCCTGGTGCTCAAGCTCGACGGAGGCCAGCTGTGGTCCGTCGTCGAGTTCCAGCACGTCAAGCCCGGCAAGGGCCCGGCCTTCGTGCGCACCAAGCTGAAGAACGTGCTTTCCGGCAAGGTCGTCGACAAGACGTTCAACGCCGGCGTCAAGGTCGAGACGGCCACGATCGACAAGCGCGACATGCAGTTCTCCTACATGGACGGCGAGTACTTCGTCTTCATGGACATGGAGACCTACGACCAGCTCATGGTCGACCGCAAGGCTGTCGGCGACGCCGCCAACTTCCTGATCGAGGGCTTCACCGCCACCGTGGCGCAGCACGAGGGCGAGGTGCTCTTCGTGGAGCTGCCGGCCGCCGTCGAGCTCGTCATCCAGGAGACCGAACCGGGCGTCCAGGGCGACCGCTCCACCGGTGGCACCAAGCCCGCCATCCTGGAGACCGGTCACCAGATCAACGTCCCGCTCTTCATCACCACCGGTGAGAAGATCAAGGTCGACACCCGCACGAGCGACTACCTCGGCCGGGTGAACAGCTAACCGTGGCTGCCCGCAACACGGCCCGCAAGCGCGCCTTCCAGATCCTCTTCGAGGGTGACCAGCGCGACGCGGACGTCCTGACGGTCCTCGCGGACTGGATCCGGCTCTCCCGGGGCGACACCCGGCAGCCGCCGGTGAGCGAGTACACGATGCAGCTGGTCGAGGGGTACGCGCAGCACGCGAAGCGCATCGACGAGCTGATCGCCCAGTACTCGGTCGGCTGGACGCTCGACAGGATGCCCGTCGTCGACCGCAACATCCTGCGCCTCGGCGCCTACGAGCTGATCTGGGCGGACGAGACGCCTGACGCCGTCGTCCTCGACGAGATGGTGCAGCTGGCGAAGGAGTTCTCCACGGACGAGTCGCCCTCGTTCGTGAACGGCCTGCTCGGCCGGTTCAAGGAACTCAAGCCCTCGCTGCGCCGCGACGAGGCCTAGCGCCACGACGAGGCACAGGAGCCGCCACGAGGCGCCGGGGGGACCGGCGCGATCGGCACGCATTGCCCAAGGGCCCGCAGCGGTGACGCTGCGGGCCCTTGGGCGTCCCTGTGCCCCGGAGCCCCGTCAGGCCCGCAGAAAGCCGCCGGGGTAGCTGGAACCGTGAAGTTCCGGCCACCCCGGCGGCACGTTTCTGCTCAGGTGAGAAGCGGCTCAGCTGTCCTCGTGGGAGGCCACCGCACGGCGCGCGTCCGCGTCCAGGACGCCCCAGCTGATCAGCTGCTCGGTGAGGACCGAGGGCGACTGGTCGTAGATGACGGCGAGTGTGCGCAGGTCGTCCTGGCGGATCGAGAGCACCTTGCCGTTGTAGTCACCGCGCTGGGACTGGATGGTGGCGGCATACCGCTGGAGGGGACCCGCCTTCTCGGCCGGCACGTGGGCCAGCCGCTCCAGGTCGAGGACCAGCTTCGGCGGCGGCTCGGCGGCACCGCCCGGCGTGGTGCCCGGCAGCAGCTCCTGCACCGGAACCCCGTAGAAATCCGCCAGCTCGGCAAGTCGCTGCACGGTCACGGCGCGGTCGCCGCGCTCGTACGAACCGACCACGACGGCCTTCCAACGACCCTGGGACTTCTCCTCGACACCGTGGAGGGAAAGGCCCTGCTGGGTGCGGATGGCCCGGAGCTTGGCCCCGAGCTGTTTGGCGTATTCGCTGGACATATAGCTCCCCGGACACTGTGTCGACGCGACTGGGTTGTTTCCATGCCGCGCGGCTGGTAACTCACTGTGAGGTTACGCAGCGTTACTCTTCCGCGTCAAGCCGAATGGTCCGCACCGACTCTTCCGTGGTATCGGTGGCCCGTTGGGCCAAGGGGGTGATCAGGGACGTCGTCCCGGCCTGCTACCGTGGATGGCGCAAATCCGACGTCCTTTAAGGTCCGTCCCGTGAGGCGGAGAAGGAGGTCCGTTTCTTATGGACACTCAAGCGTCCGATGCAAGGCCAGTGCTCGAAGGCCCTGACATCGCGCGGGTACTGACCCGCATCGCCCACGAGATCGTCGAGCGCGCCAAGGGCGCCGACGACGTGGTGCTCCTCGGCATTCCCACCCGGGGCGTCTTCCTCGCCCAGCGGCTCGCCGCCAAGCTCGAAGAGATCACCGACCGCAAGATCCCGGTCGGCTCCCTCGACATCACCATGTACCGCGACGACCTGCGCATGCACCCGCCACGTGCGCTGGCCCGCACCGACATCCCCGGTGACGGCATCGACGGCAGGCTGGTCGTCCTCGTCGACGACGTGCTCTTCTCCGGCCGCACCATCCGAGCCGCCCTCGACGCCCTGAACGACATCGGGCGCCCCCGCGCGGTCCAGCTCGCGGTCCTCGTCGACCGGGGCCACCGCGAACTGCCCATCCGCGCCGACTACGTCGGCAAGAACCTCCCCACGTCGCTGCGGGAGACGGTCAAGGTCCAGCTCGCCGAGGAGGACGGTCGCGACACCGTGCTGCTCGGTGTGAAGACCTCCCCGACGCGCGAGCAGTAGCAGCACTCGGCCGTACGTCCCCGAGTGCGCCCCCGCACGCCCGCGCGCGAAATCTCCCGACCTGAACTGCCTTACGGAGCCTGACAGATGCAGCGTCATCTCATCTCGGCCGCCGACCTCACCCGCGACGACGCCGTCCTGATCCTCGACACCGCCGAGGAGATGGCCCGGGTCGCCGACCGGCCGATCAAGAAACTGCCGACCCTGCGCGGCCGAACCGTCGTCAACCTCTTCTTCGAGGACTCCACCCGGACCCGGATCTCCTTCGAGGCCGCCGAGAAGCGCCTGTCCGCGGACGTCATCAACTTCTCCGCCAAGGGGTCGAGCGTGTCCAAGGGCGAGTCCCTGAAGGACACCGCCCAGACCCTCGAAGCCATGGGCGTGGACGCCGTCGTCATCCGGCACGGCGCCTCCGGAGCCCCGTACCGCCTGGCCAACTCCGGCTGGATCGACGCGGCCGTGATCAACGCCGGTGACGGCACCCACCAGCACCCGACGCAGGCCCTGCTGGACGCCTTCACCATGCGCCGCCGGCTCGTCGGGCGGGACGCCGGGATCGGGCAGGACCTCGCCGGCAAGCGGATCACGATCGTCGGCGACATCCTGCACAGCCGGGTGGCCCGCTCCAACGTCGACCTGCTGCACACCCTCGGTGCCGAGGTCACCCTGGTCGCCCCGCCCACCCTGGTGCCGGTCGGCGTCGAGACCTGGCCCTGCGAGGTCTCCTACGAGCTGGACAGCACGCTTTCCAAGTCCGACGCGGTGATGATGCTGCGCGTCCAGCGCGAGCGCATGAACGCGGCGTTCTTCCCGACCGAGCGCGAGTACGCGCGGCGCTACGGCCTCGACGGCGAGCGTATGGCGAAGATGCCCGAGCACGCCATCGTGATGCACCCCGGTCCGATGGTCCGCGGCATGGAGATCACCGCCGAGGTTGCCGATTCCGACCGCTGCACCGTCGTCGAGCAGGTCGCAAACGGAGTCTCCGTCCGGATGGCCGTCCTCTACCTGCTCCTGGGCGGCAACGAACCCGCCGTCAGCCACACCCGCCCGCCCGTCTCCCACCACCACCCTTCCAGCGAGCGCTCCGCGCACACCATTTCTGCGGACGAGGAGAAGTAAGACAGATGAGCAAGATCCTGATCCGTGGTGCGAAGGTGCTCGGCGGCGAGCCGCAGGACGTGCTGATCGACGGCGCGACCATCGCAGAGGTGGGCGCCGGTCTGTCGGCTGAAGGCGCCGAGGTCGTCGAGGCCGGCGGCAAGGTGTTGCTGCCGGGTCTGGTGGACCTGCACACCCACCTGCGCGAGCCCGGCCGCGAGGACTCCGAGACCGTGCTGACCGGCACGCGGGCGGCCGCCTCCGGGGGCTACACCACCGTGTTCGCCATGGCCAACACCTTCCCGGTCGCCGACACCGCCGGTGTGGTCGAGCAGGTCTACCGGCTCGGCCAGGAGCACGGCTACTGCGACGTGCAGCCCATCGGTGCCGTCACCGTCGCCCTGGAGGGCCGCAAGCTCGCCGAGCTGGGCGCGATGCACGAGTCGGCCGCGGGCGTCACCGTCTTCTCCGACGACGGCAAGTGTGTCGACGACGCCGTGATCATGCGCCGGGCGCTGGAGTACGTGAAGGCCTTCGGCGGGGTCGTCGCCCAGCACGCGCAGGAGCCGCGGCTGACCGAGGGCGCCCAGATGAACGAGGGCATCGTCTCCGCCGAGCTGGGTCTCGGCGGCTGGCCGGCGGTGGCCGAAGAATCGATCATCGCCCGGGATGTCCTGCTCGCCGAGCACGTCGGCTCCCGCGTCCACATCTGCCACCTGTCGACCGCGGGCTCGGTGGAGATCGTCCGCTGGGCCAAGTCCCGCGGCATCGACGTCACCGCCGAGGTCACCCCGCACCACCTCCTCCTCACGGATGAGCTGGTGCGTACCTACAACCCGGTCTTCAAGGTCAACCCGCCGCTGCGCACCGAGCGCGACGTGCTCGCCCTGCGTGAGGCCCTCGCGGACGGCACGATCGACATCGTGGCCACCGACCACGCCCCGCACCCGCACGAGGACAAGGACTGCGAGTGGGCCGCGGCCGCCATGGGCATGGTCGGCCTGGAGACCGCGCTGTCGGTGGTCCAGGAGACGATGGTCGACACCGGGCTCCTCGACTGGGCCCAGGTCGCCGACCGCATGTCCGTCAAGCCCGCACAGATCGGACAGGCCAAGGGGCAGGGCCGTCCCGTCTCGGCAGGTGAGCCCGCCAACCTCACGCTCGTCGACACGGAATACCGTGGGTCCGTGGACCCCGCGGGCTTCGCCTCGCGCAGCCGCAACACCCCCTACGAGGGTCGCGAGCTGCCGGGCCGTGTCACGCACACGTGGCTCCGGGGCAAGGCCACGCTCGTCGACGGGAAGCTCACGTGACACCTGTAATGCTGCTGGCCGCCGAGAAGGAATCGGCTCAGGTCACCGACTGGGCCGCCCGCATCGGCTGGCTCGTCGGACTCGCCCTCTTCGTCGCGCTCGTCTACTGGCTGATGCGCGAGGGCTGGAAGTGGCGCGGCACGCTCCAGGGCGACCTGCCCGAGCTGCCCACCGCGCCTTCCGAGCCAGGTGAGGCCACACTGACGATGAGCGGCCGCTACCACGGCTCCACCACCGCCGGGCAGTGGCTCGACCGCATCGTGGCGCACGGCCTGGGCACCCGCAGCCGGGTCGAGCTCACCCTGACGGACGCGGGACTGGACGTCGTACGCCCGGGAGCGACGGATTTCTTCGTCCCTCTCGAGGCACTGCGCGAGGCCCGGCTCGACAAGGGCATCGCCGGCAAGGTGCTGACCGAGGGCGGGCTGCTCGTCGTGACCTGGGCGCACGGCGAGCGGCTGATCGACTCCGGGTTCCGCTCCGAGCGCGCGGCCGAGCACAACGCGTGGGTCGACGCCATCAACTCCATGATCAACAAGACGGAAACGGAAGGCGCACGATGACGACCTCCACAAGGGGAGCCGCCAAAACTCCCGCGGTACTCGTCCTGGAGGACGGCCGGATCTTCCGCGGCCGTGCCTACGGGGCCGTGGGGGTGACCTTCGGCGAAGCGGTGTTCTCCACCGGCATGACCGGCTACCAGGAGACCCTCACCGACCCGTCGTACCACCGCCAGGTCGTGGTGATGACCGCCCCGCACGTCGGCAACACCGGCGTCAACGACGAGGACCCCGAGTCGAAGCGGATCTGGGTCGCCGGATACGTGGTGCGCGACCCCGCGCGCGTGCCGTCCAACTGGCGCTCCCGCCGCACCCTCGACGAGGAACTGGCCGCGCAGGGCGTCGTCGGTATCTCCGGCATCGACACGCGCGCCCTGACCCGCCACCTGCGCGAGCGCGGCGCCATGCGCGTCGGCATCTTCTCCGGCAACGCGCTGCCCGACGACGGCACCATGCTCACCGAGGTGCGCCAGGCCCCCGAGATGAAGGGTGCGAACCTCTCCGCGGAGGTCGCCACCAAGGAGACGTACGTCGTCCCCGCTATCGGCGAGAAGAAGTTCACCGTCGCCGCCGTCGACCTCGGCATCAAGGGCATGACCCCGCACCGCATGGCCGAGCGCGGCATCGAGGTGCACGTGCTGCCCGCCACGGCGAGCGTCGAGGAGGTCTACGCCGTCCGGCCCGACGGCGTGTTCTTCTCCAACGGACCCGGCGACCCGGCCACCGCCGATCATCCGGTCGCCCTGATGCAGGCGGTGCTGGAGCGCGGGACCCCGCTCTTCGGCATCTGCTTCGGCAACCAGATCCTGGGCCGCGCGCTGGGCTTCGGCACCTACAAGCTGAAGTACGGCCACCGCGGCATCAACCAGCCGGTGCAGGACCGTTCCACCGGCAAGGTCGAAGTCACCGCGCACAACCACGGCTTCGCCGTTGACGCCCCGCTCGACAAGGTCTCCGACACCCCGTTCGGCCGCGCCGAGGTGTCCCACGTGTGCCTCAACGACAACGTGGTGGAGGGGCTGCAGCTCCTCGACCGACCGGCCTTCAGCGTCCAGTACCACCCCGAAGCGGCAGCCGGCCCGCACGACGCCGCCTACCTGTTCGACCGCTTCACGTCTTTGATGAGCACAGTCCTGATGGAGGGCCAGCGTGCCTAAGCGCACCGATATCCAGTCCGTCCTGGTCATCGGCTCCGGCCCGATCGTCATCGGCCAGGCCGCCGAGTTCGACTACTCCGGCACCCAGGCGTGCCGCGTGCTCAAGGCCGAGGGCCTGCGCGTCATCCTGGTCAACTCCAACCCGGCGACGATCATGACCGACCCGGAGATCGCCGACGCCACCTACGTCGAGCCGATCACCCCGGAGTTCGTCGAGAAGATCATCGCCAAGGAGCGGCCCGACGCGCTGCTGCCCACCCTGGGCGGTCAGACGGCCCTCAACACCGCGATCTCCATGCACGAGCAGGGTGTGCTGGAGAAGTACGGTGTCGAGCTGATCGGCGCCAACGTCGAAGCCATCAACAAGGGCGAGGACCGCGACCTCTTCAAGGGCGTCGTCGAGGCCGTGCGCGAGAAGATCGGGCACGGCGAGTCCGCCCGGTCCTACATCTGTCACTCGATGGACGACGTACTCAAGGGCGTCGAGCAGCTCGGCGGCTACCCGGTCGTGGTCCGCCCCTCCTTCACCATGGGCGGCGCCGGCTCCGGCTTTGCCCACGACGAGGAGGAGCTGCGCCGGATCGCCGGCCAGGGCCTCACGCTCTCCCCGACCACCGAGGTGCTCCTGGAGGAGTCCATCCTCGGCTGGAAGGAGTACGAGCTGGAGCTGATGCGCGACAAGAACGACAACGTGGTGGTCGTCTGCTCCATCGAGAACTTCGACCCGATGGGCGTCCACACCGGTGACTCGATCACCGTCGCGCCCGCGATGACGCTCACCGACCGTGAGTACCAGCGCCTGCGCGACATCGGCATCGCGATCATCCGCGAGGTCGGTGTCGACACCGGCGGCTGCAACATCCAGTTCGCGGTGAACCCGGTCGACGGCCGCATCATCGTCATCGAGATGAACCCGCGGGTGTCGCGCTCCTCGGCCCTCGCGTCGAAGGCGACCGGCTTCCCGATCGCCAAGATCGCCGCCAAGCTGGCCGTCGGCTACACCCTCGACGAGATCCCGAACGACATCACGGAGAAGACCCCGGCCTCCTTCGAGCCGACCCTCGACTACGTGGTCGTAAAGGCCCCGCGCTTCGCGTTCGAGAAGTTCCCGAGCGCCGACTCCACGCTGACCACGACCATGAAGTCGGTCGGCGAGGCCATGGCGATCGGCCGCAACTTCACCGAGGCCTTCCAGAAGGCGCTGCGCTCGCTGGAGAAGAAGGGCTCGCAGTTCACCTTCGTCGGCGAGACGGGCGACAAGAAGGAGCTCCTGGAGGCTTCGGTCCGCCCGACCGACGGCCGGATCAACACGGTCATGGAGGCGATCCGCGCCGGTGCCACGCAGGAGGAGATCTTCGAGTACACGAAGATCGACCCCTGGTTCGTGGACCAGCTGTTCCTGATCAAGGAGATCGCCGACGAACTCGCCGCCGCCGAGCGTCTGGTCCCCGAGCTGCTCGCCGAGGCCAAGCGGCACGGCTTCTCCGACCAGCAGATCGGCGAGATCCGGGGCCTGCGCGAGGACGTCGTGCGCGAGGTGCGGCACGCGCTGGGCGTGCGCCCGGTGTACAAGACGGTCGACACCTGCGCCGCCGAGTTCGCCGCGAAGACGCCGTACTTCTACTCCTCCTACGACGAGGAGACCGAGGTCGCGCCCCGCGAGAAGGCCGCAGTCATCATCCTGGGCTCCGGCCCCAACCGCATCGGCCAGGGCATCGAGTTCGACTACTCCTGCGTCCACGCCTCCTTCGCGCTGAGCGACGCCGGGTACGAGACCGTGATGGTCAACTGCAACCCGGAGACGGTCTCCACGGACTACGACACCTCCGACCGCCTGTACTTCGAGCCGCTGACGCTGGAAGACGTGCTGGAGATCGTCCACGCGGAGGCGCAGGCCGGCCCGATCGCGGGCGTGATCGTACAGCTCGGCGGCCAGACCCCGCTGGGCCTCGCGCAGGCGCTCAAGGACAACGGCGTACCGGTCGTCGGCACGCCCCCCGAGGCCATCCACGCCGCCGAGGACCGCGGCGCCTTCGGCCAGGTCCTCGCGGAGGCGGGCCTGCCGGCGCCCAAGCACGGCACCGCCACCACCTTCGCGGGCGCCAAGGCCATCGCCGACGAGATCGGCTACCCGGTCCTGGTGCGGCCCTCGTACGTCCTCGGCGGGCGCGGCATGGAGATCGTGTACGACGAGACCCGGCTGGAGTCGTACATCGCCGAGTCGACCGAGATCAGCCCCTCCCGGCCGGTCCTGGTCGACCGCTTCCTCGACGACGCGATCGAGATCGACGTCGACGCCCTGTACGACGGCGAGGAGCTCTACCTCGGCGGTGTCATGGAGCACATCGAGGAGGCCGGCATCCACTCCGGCGACTCGGCGTGCGCCCTGCCCCCGATCACGCTGGGCGGCTTCGACATCAAGCGCCTGCGGGCCTCCACGGAGGCCATCGCCAAGGGCGTCGGCGTCCGAGGCCTGATCAACATCCAGTTCGCGATGGCGGGCGACATCCTGTACGTCCTCGAAGCCAACCCGCGTGCCTCCCGCACCGTCCCCTTCACCTCGAAGGCGACCGCGGTGCCGCTGGCGAAGGCCGCCGCCCGGATCTCGCTGGGCGCGACCATCGCCGAACTGCGCGCGGAGAGGCTGCTTCCGGCGAAGGGCGACGGTGGCGAGCTCCCGTTCGACGCGCCGATCTCCGTCAAGGAGGCCGTCATGCCGTGGTCGCGCTTCCGCGACATCCACGGGCGGGGCGTCGACACGGTCCTCGGCCCCGAGATGCGCTCCACCGGCGAGGTCATGGGTATCGACTCCGTCTTCGGCACGGCGTACGCCAAGTCGCAGGCCGGGGCCTACGGTCCGCTGCCGACCAAGGGCCGCGCCTTCATCTCGGTCGCCAACCGCGACAAGCGGTCGATGATCTTCCCGGCGCGCGAACTGGTCGCCCACGGCTTCGAACTGCTCGCCACCTCCGGCACGGCTGAGGTCCTCAAGCGCAACGGCATCAACGCCAGGGTCGTGCGCAAGCAGTCCGAGGGCACCGGCCCGAACGGCGAGAAGACCATCGTCCAGCTCATCCACGACGGCGAGGTCGACCTCATCGTCAACACCCCGTACGGCACCGGCGGCCGCCTCGACGGCTACGAGATCCGTACGGCGGCCGTGGCGCGGTCCGTGCCGTGTCTGACGACCGTCCAGGCGCTCGCGGCGGCCGTCCAGGGCATCGACGCCCTCAACCACGGAGACGTGGGCGTCCGTTCGCTCCAGGAACACGCGGAACACCTGACCGCGGCCCGCGACTAGCAGCCCTGAGGGGGACACCGGAAGGTGTCCCCCTCTTCATGAGGACCCCAGAGGACTCTCGCGATGTACAAGCTCTTCTTCCGTCTGGTCTTCCAACGGATGGACCCCGAGAAGGCCCATTACCTGGCCTTCCGCTGGATCCGGCTCGCCGTCCGGATCCCCGCGCTGCGGACGTTCGTCGCCGCCGCCCTCGCTCCCCGCCACGAGGAGCTGCGCACGCAGGCCTTCGGGCTGCGGATGCACGGCCCCTTCGGGCTGGCCGCCGGCTTCGACAAGAACGCCGTCGCCATCGACGGCATGACGATGCTCGGCTTCGACCACGTCGAGATCGGCACGGTCACGGGGGAGCCGCAGCCCGGCAACCCCAAGAAGCGGCTGTTCCGTCTCGTGCAGGACCGCGCGCTGATCAACCGCATGGGCTTCAACAACGAGGGCTCCCTGGCCGTAGCCGCCCGCCTGGCCTCCCGTACGCCCGTCTTCAGGACGGTCGTCGGCGTCAACATCGGCAAGACCAAGGTCGTCCCCGAGGAGGAGGCCGTCCTCGACTACGTGAAGTCGACCGAGCGGCTGGCGTCGTACGCCGACTACCTGGTCGTGAACGTGTCGTCGCCGAACACGCCGGGTCTGCGCAGTCTGCAGGCGGTCGACCAGTTGCGCCCCCTGCTGAGCGCCGTCCGCGAGGCCGCCGACCGCACGGTGACCACGCGCCGCGTCCCGCTCCTGGTGAAGATCGCGCCCGACCTGGCCGACGAGGATGTCGACGCGGTGGCCGACCTGGCTGTGGAACTCGGCCTGGACGGGATCATCGCCACCAACACCACCATCGCGCGCGACGGCCTCGGTCTGACGTCGGAGGCCGGCCTGGTGAAGGAGACCGGAGGGCTGTCCGGGGCACCCCTGAAGGCACGCTCCCTGGAAGTACTGCGTCGCCTCTACGCGCGCGTGGGCGACCGGATCACCCTCGTGGGCGTCGGCGGCGTCGAGAACGCTGAGGACGCCTGGCAGCGCATCCTGGCGGGCGCCACCCTCGTGCAGGGATACAGCGCCTTCGTCTACGAGGGCCCCTTCTGGGCCCGAGCCATCCACAAGGGACTCGCCGCACGCCTGCGGACGAGCCCGTACGCCACCCTCGCCGACGCGGTCGGCGCCGACGTGAGGAAGACGGCATGACTCTGGAGCCCTTCGGCGCACGGCTGCGCCGGGCGATGGACGAGCGCGGCCCTCTGTGCGTCGGCATCGACCCGCATGCCGCCCTGCTCACCGAGTGGGGTCTGAACGACGACGTGGCGGGCCTCGAGCGGTTCAGCCGTACGGTCGTCGAGGCGATGGCCGACCGGGTCGCCGTCCTCAAGCCGCAGAGCGCGTTCTTCGAGCGCTTCGGGTCGCGCGGTGTCGCCGTCCTGGAGAAGTCGGTCGCCGAGGCGCGGCAGGCCGGCGCGCTGGTCGTGATGGACGCCAAGCGGGGCGACATCGGCTCGACCATGGCCGCGTACGCCGAGTCCTTCCTCCACAAGGACGCCCCGCTCTTCTCGGACGCGCTGACCGTCTCGCCGTACCTCGGCTACGGGTCGCTCAGGCCGGCCGTGGAGCTGGCGCGGGAGACCGGCACCGGTCTGTTCGTGCTGGCGCTGACCTCCAACCCGGAGGGCGGTGAGGTCCAGCACGCCGTCCGCGCGGACGGTCGCAATGTCGGAGCGACGATGCTGGCCCACCTGGCCGCCGAGAACGCGGGGGAGGGGCCCCTGGGCTCCTTCGGGGCGGTCGTGGGGGCCACGCTCGGCGATCTGTCGTCGTACGACCTCGCCATCAACGGTCCGCTGCTGGCTCCCGGGATCGGTGCGCAGGGAGCCACTCCGGCCGACCTTCCCGGCGTTTTCGGCGCGGCCGTGCGCAACGTCGTGCCGAACGTCAGCCGGGGTGTGCTGCGGCACGGTCCCGACGTGGTCGCTCTGCGTGTCGCCGCGGACCGCTTCGCGGAGGAGATCAGGGCCGCGGTGGCGGCCGCCTGAGGCTCCCTGCTGACTCGCTCGAGTCATCCGATGAGTGGTCCGAGGAAGACTTGAGTCTGAATACATCCTCAAATCCGGGGCAGTATGTCTGAAATGTCCGGCCTGGCGGAGGCTGACCAGGACTTTTCCGCTGTTCTCGCTGACTCTGGCGCACTTGGCCGCTAGTCTCCGACGAGAGTGAACGGGCAAGCGTGTTGCTCGTAGCTCCCCAGGTGTGGGGCGACTAGGTTCCTCACCGGTCCGTATCCGACAGTTCGACATCCGAGGTGACGTAGGCGTGGCTCTTCCGCCCCTTACCCCTGAACAGCGCGCAGCCGCGCTCGAAAAGGCCGCCGCGGCTCGCCGGGAGCGGGCCGAGGTCAAGAATCGACTCAAGCACTCCGGCGCCTCCCTGCACGAGGTCATCAAGCAGGGCCAGGAGAACGACGTCATCGGCAAGATGAAGGTCTCCGCGCTGCTTGAGTCCCTGCCTGGCGTGGGCAAGGTCCGCGCCAAGCAGATCATGGAGCGACTCGGCATCTCCGAGAGCCGCCGTGTGCGCGGCCTCGGTTCCAACCAGATCGCCTCCCTGGAGCGTGAGTTCGGCAGCACCGGCTCCTGATCCCGGGTACTCCGGGCAAGGTAGTCCCGGGCACTCCGGGATTGCTGGAATAATCGCTGCATGAGTGAACGTCCGCGGCTGACCGTGCTCTCCGGCCCCTCCGGGGTCGGCAAGAGCACGGTCGTCGCTCATATGCGCAAGGAACACCCCGAGGTCTGGCTCTCGGTGTCGGCGACGACCCGCAGGCCCCGCCCCGGCGAGAAGCATGGAGTCCAGTATTTCTTCGTCACCGACGAGGAGATGGACAAGCTGATCGCCAACGGCGAGCTGCTGGAGTGGGCCGAGTTCGCCGGCAACCGCTACGGCACGCCGCGTGCGGCCGTGCTGGAGCGCCTTGAGGCGGGCGAGCCCGTGCTCCTGGAGATCGACCTCCAGGGTGCCCGGCAGGTCCGCGAGTCCATGACGGACGCCCAACTGGTGTTCCTGGCTCCCCCCTCCTGGGAGGAGCTCGTGCGCAGGCTCACCGGGCGGGGCACCGAACCGCCCGAGGTGATCGAGCGCCGTCTGGACGCGGCGAAGGTCGAACTGGCGGCCGAGCCGGAGTTCGACGAGACCCTGGTCAACACCTCTGTCGAGGATGTCGCTCGTGAGCTGCTATCTTTGATGGATGTTGTGTGATCACGACTGATGTGATCACGACCGATCTTTTCCCATCCATCGGAAGGTAGAGCGTGTCCTCTTCCATCTCCACGCCCGAGGGCATCATCAACCCGCCGATCGACGAGCTTCTCGAGGCCACGGACTCGAAGTACAGCCTCGTGATCTACGCGGCCAAGCGGGCCCGCCAGATCAACGCGTACTACTCGCAGCTCGGCGAGGGCCTCCTCGAGTACGTCGGTCCGCTCGTGGACACCCATGTCCACGAGAAGCCGCTGTCGATCGCCCTGCGCGAGATCAACGCGGGTCTGCTGACGTCCGAGGCCGTCGAGGGCCCGGCGCAGTAGTATTTTCAGCTTGCGGTTAGCTTTTCCACAGGCCCGGCAGCGCGACTGCCGGGCCTGTGGTGTGTGATGGAGCCGTGTACGGCGGAGCCGCGGCGTACGTTTTCCGAGGTGCGGGGAGAGACGGTGGACAAGCCGAAGGTCGTTCTGGGCGTCAGCGGTGGCATCGCCGCGTACAAGGCCTGTGAGCTGCTGCGCAGACTGACCGAGTCCGGGCACGACGTCCGGGTGGTGCCGACCGCCTCCGCCCTGCACTTCGTCGGCGCCGCCACCTGGTCCGCCCTCTCCGGCCACCCGGTCTCGACCGAGGTGTGGGACGACGTGCACGAGGTCCCGCACGTCCGCATCGGACAGCACGCCGACCTGGTGATCGTCGCCCCGGCCACCGCGGACATGCTCGCCAAGGCCGCCCACGGCCTCGCCGACGACCTCCTCACGAACACCCTCCTCACCGCCCGCTGTCCGGTCGTCTTCGCGCCCGCCATGCACACCGAGATGTGGGAGCACCCGGCCACCCAGGAGAACGTGGCGACGCTGCGTCGCCGGGGTGCCGTGGTCATCGAGCCGGCCGTCGGCCGCCTCACCGGCGTCGACACGGGCAAGGGCCGGCTGCCCGAGCCCGCCGAGATCTTCGAGGTCTGCCGTCGGGTGCTGGCCAGGGGAGTGACGGAACCGGACCTCGTCGGCCGACACGTCGTCGTCAGCGCCGGCGGCACCCGCGAACCCCTCGACCCGGTGCGCTTCCTCGGCAACCGCTCCTCCGGCAAGCAGGGCTACGCCCTCGCCCGCACCGCCGCCGCCCGGGGCGCCCGGGTCACGCTGATCGCCGCGAACACCGGCCTGCCCGACCCGGCGGGCGTGGACGTCGTCCCGGTCGGGACGGCCGTACAGCTGCGCGAAGCGGTACTGAAGGCCGCCGCGGACGCCGACGCGGTCGTCATGGCCGCCGCGGTGGCCGACTTCCGGCCGGAGACGTACGCGGCCGGGAAGATCAAGAAGAAGGACGACCAGGAACCGGAGCCCATCGTCCTCGTACGGAATCCGGACATCCTCGCGGAGATCTCGGCCGACCGGGCCCGCCCCGGTCAAGTGGTCGTCGGATTCGCCGCCGAGACGGACGACGTGCTGGCCAACGGCCGTACGAAGCTGCGCCGCAAGGGGTGCGACCTCCTCGTGGTGAACGAGGTGGGGGAGCGCAAGACGTTCGGCTCGGAGGAGAACGAGGCCGTGGTGCTGGGCGCCGACGGCAGCGAGACCCCGGTCCCGCACGGACCCAAGGAAGCCCTGGCCGAAACCGTGTGGGACTTGGTGGCCGAACGCCTGAGCTGAGTGTTCCCTTCGGCTCGAGGATCGTCGACGCCTCGCAGATTGGGGCGTGGCGCCCCTGGCCAAGCCCGCTCGGAATTGGGCAGAATGCCCGTGCCGCAGGTCACAGCACTCCCGAGAGGCGAGACAGGGGGGCGAGTGGCCGAGTGCGACCGATAAACTGTTCTCGGACGACGCCGGGCGCAGCCCCCGTCCCGTCCGCCAATGATCAGCCAGCAGCCGCTGCAACCCCAGGGAGCGTTGTGTCCCGTCGCTTGTTCACCTCGGAGTCCGTGACCGAGGGCCACCCCGACAAGATCGCTGACCAGATCAGCGACACCATCCTCGACGCGCTCCTGAAGGAGGACCCGACCTCCCGGGTCGCCGTCGAGACGCTGATCACGACCGGCCTGGTGCACGTCGCCGGCGAGGTCACCACCAAGGCCTACGCACCCATCGCGCAGCTGGTGCGCGACAAGATCCTGGAGATCGGCTACGACTCCTCGAAGAAGGGCTTCGACGGCGCCTCCTGCGGCGTGTCGGTGTCCATCGGCGCGCAGTCCCCGGACATCGCGCAGGGCGTCGACACCGCCTACGAGTCCCGGGTCGAGGGGGACGACGACGAACTGGACCGCCAGGGCGCGGGCGACCAGGGCCTGATGTTCGGTTACGCGTGCGACGAGACGCCCACGCTGATGCCGCTGCCGATCTTCCTCGCGCACCGGCTGTCCAGCCGGCTGTCCGAGGTCCGCAAGAACGGCACCATCCCCTACCTGCGCCCCGACGGCAAGACGCAGGTCACCATCGAGTACGACGGCGACAAGGCCGTCCGCCTCGACACGGTCGTGGTCTCCTCGCAGCACGCGTCGGACATCGACCTGGAGTCGCTGCTCGCCCCCGACATCCGCGAGTTCGTCGTGGAGCCGGAGCTGAAGGCGCTGCTCGACGACGGCATCAAGCTGGACACCGAGAACTACCGCCTCCTGGTGAACCCGACCGGCCGCTTCGAGATCGGCGGCCCGATGGGCGACGCCGGCCTGACCGGCCGCAAGATCATCATCGACACGTACGGCGGCATGTCCCGCCACGGCGGCGGCGCCTTCTCCGGCAAGGACCCGTCCAAGGTGGACCGTTCGGCGGCGTACGCCATGCGCTGGGTCGCCAAGAACGTCGTCGCCGCGGGCCTCGCCACCCGCTGTGAGGTCCAGGTCGCGTACGCGATCGGCAAGGCCGAGCCGGTCGGCCTGTTCGTGGAGACCTTCGGCACGGCCAAGGTCGACACCGACCGGATCGAGAAGGCGATCGACGAGGTCTTCGACCTCCGCCCGGCCGCCATCATCCGCGACCTCGACCTGCTCCGCCCGATCTACGCCCAGACGGCGGCGTACGGCCACTTCGGCCGCGAGCTGCCCGAGTTCACCTGGGAGAAGACGGACCGGGTGGACGCGCTGCGCAAGGCTGCGGGGCTCTAGAACCACCTGTTGTTTCGCGCGAGGCCCGGTTCCCCGGCGGGGGGCCGGGCCTCGCGCGCGTTCGGGCAGGGCGGGGCATCCAGTGGGGAGAGCTCGGGCGCCGTCGGATGTCAGTGGCGTTTGGTAAGAATGCAAGGGTGAGCAGCGAGAACGGGTCGGTGGACGGTGGGGCCGAGGGGGCGCCGCCCGAGCAGCTTGCGCTCATTCGGGAGAGTGTGCGGAAGGCGAAGGCGCCGCGGGCCAAGCCGCGGACCTGGCGGGGGGCCGCGGTTGCCAAGGAGCTGCCCGTTGCCCGGGTGCTGGTGGACAAGGGTGTGCTGCACCTTGATCGGTACTTCGACTACGCCGTGCCGGAGGAACTGGATGCCGACGCGCAGCCGGGTGTGCGGGTGCGGGTGCGGTTCGGGGCCGGGCGGCATCGGGTGCGGGACGGGCGGCGCGAGGGCGGCGGGCTGATCGACGGGTTTCTCGTCGAGCGGCTTGCCGAGTCGGACTACTCAGGGCCCCTTGCCGCGCTGGCCCAGGTGGTGTCGCCCGAGCCGGTGCTCAGTGGGGAGCTGCTGGGGCTGGCTCGTGCGGTCGCCGATCGGTACGCCGGGAGTCTTGCCGATGTGCTGCAGCTCGCCGTGCCGCCGCGCAGCGCGCGGGCCGAGCAGCGGCCGTCGCCCGCGCCGCTGCCCCCGCCGAGCACCCCCGAGGCGGGGTCCTGGGGGCGGTACGAGCACGGTGCCGCGTTTGTCGAGGCGCTGGCCTCCGGGGGTGCGCCGCGGGCCGTGTGGAACGCGTTGGCCGGGCCGGAGTGGAGCGAGGAGCTGGCGCGAGCCGTGGCGGCCACGCTGGCCTCCGGGCGCGGTGCGCTGGTCGTACTGCCGGACGGGCGGGCGGTCGCTCGGGTCGACGCCGCGCTGACGGCGTTGCTGGGGGAGGGGCGGCATGCTGTGCTCACCGCCGATGCCGGGCCGGAGAAGCGGTATCGGGAGTGGCTGGCCGTGCGGCGGGGGGCGGTGAAGGCGGTCATCGGGACACGGGCCGCCATGTTCGCGCCCGTTCAGGATCTCGGCCTGGTCGCCGTCTGGGACGACGGCGACGACAGCCACAGCGAGCAGCACGCGCCCCAGCCCCATGCGCGAGAGGTGCTGTTGCTGCGGGCCGCACAGGACAAGTGCGCTTTTCTGCTCGGAAGTTGGAGTTGCACCGTCGAGGCGGCGCAGCTCGTGGAGAGTGGGTGGGCCCGGCCGATCGTCGCCGGGCGGGAGCAGGTGCGGGCCACCGCTCCGCTGGTCCGGACCGTCGGCGACGGCGATCTCGCGCGGGACGAGGCCGCCCGCGCCGCCCGGCTGCCCACCCTCGCCTGGCAGGTCGTCAGAGAGGGACTGCGGCACGGGCCGGTGCTCGTGCAGGTGCCCCGGCGGGGTTACGCACCGCGGATGGCGTGCGCCAACTGCCGGGCGCCCGCGCGCTGTCGGCACTGCGCCGGTCCCCTGGAGGGGCAGGAGTCCGGGGCCGCGCTGCGCTGCGGCTGGTGCGGGCGTGACGAGGGTGGCTGGCACTGTCCGGAGTGCGGTGCGTTCCGGCTGCGGGCGCAGGTCGTGGGCGCGCGGCGGACCGCGGAGGAGCTCGGGCGGGCGTTCCCGGCCGTGCCCGTGCGGACTTCCGGGCGTGAGCAGGTGCTGGACACCGTGGCGTCCGCGCCCGCACTGGTGGTGAGTACGCCGGGGGCCGAGCCCGTTGCCGAGGGCGGGTACGCGGCCGCGCTGCTGCTGGACGGCTGGGCCATGCTCGGGCGGCCCGATCTGCGCGCCGGCGAGGACGCGTTGCGGCGGTGGATCGGGGCGGCGGCGCTGGTACGGCCGCAGGGTGCGGGGGGCACGGTCGTGATCGTCGCCGAGCCCACGTTGCGGCCCGTGCAGGCCCTGGTGCGGTGGGACCCGGTCGGCCATGCGGTGCGGGAGCTCGCCGAGCGGGCCGAGCTGGGATTTCCGCCGGTGTCACGGATGGCGGCCGTGTCGGCACCCGCGGAGGCGCTCGCGGAGTTTCTGGGGGCGGTGGAACTGCCTTCGGAGGCCGAGGTGTTGGGGCCTGTGCCGGTGCCCGTCACGACCGCCGGGCGCCCGCGGCGCGTAGGGGCGCCGCCTCCCGGGGAGCACTGGGAGCGGGCGCTGATCCGGGTGCCGCCGGGGACGGGCGCGGCGCTGGCGTCCGCGTTGAAGGCCGCACAGGCGGCGCGGATGGCGCGTGGGGGCGGGGAGGCGGCGGTTCGGGTGCGGATCGACCCGCCTGACATCGGCTGACCCCGCCTACATCGGCTGACATCGGCTGACCCCGGCTGATGTGGCTGTCCTCGGCTGTCCTCGGCTGATGTGGCTGTCCTCGGCTGTCCTCGGCTGAGGGGGCCACCACGGCCCCGTGACATGCGGCTGCCCTCCCGGATGCGCCGGGAGGGCAGAGATGGGGTGGGGCAGGCGTCAGCCGTTGCGGGGGGCCGGGAACGCCGTCGGCCTGGCCTCGTCGCGGAGGGACGGGCTGCCTGCCGTCGGCTGCGTCGGCATCGAGCGGGCGGCGGGGACCGTGGGCACGGCGGAGATGCCGGTGCCCACGTTGACCGGATGCGGAGCCGCGGGCTCCGTGGTCCGCTCGGGCTCTGTCGCCGTCTGGGCCGTGGCGCGGCGGGCGCCGTAACGGCGGTGCACGGCCTGCTTGGTGACTCCGAGGGCGGAACCCACCGCGTCCCACGAGAAGCCGAGCGAGCGGTCGAAGTCCACGGCGGCCGTGACCAGGGTCTCGACACTGTCCCGCAGTTCCTGGGCGAGACGGACCGTCGGGGCGGGGGCGCGTCCGTACACGACGAAGCCCGTGGAAGGGCCGGAGCGGCGCGGGCGGTAGACGTTGCCCAACTGGGCGGTGAGCGTACGCAGTGCGTCCACCTGCCGGCGGACCCGCTCGATGTCCCGCACCAGCAAGTGCAGGCTGGCCCGAGCCTGGGCGTCGTGGGTTGCGTGGTCGGCCATGAACAAGCCTCTCGAACCGGCGATGAAAAGGATCGGGCCGCGCGCGATGTGCGGCCCGTTGTGGTCAACTCCGTCTTGACCAACGCGTGGGCGCTCCGCTGGTCACGCACGGGGGGCGTATGGGCATATGCGTGCGCCGGGGGTGGGGGGTTTGCGCCTCGGCCTTCGGCCTCGGCATGGTCTCCCACCCTCGCACCACCCGTTTCCAGTTGGATGAAAGGTGGACCTCTCCTGTGGGGGTGCTCGCCGTCGGCGGCTGCTTCTTGCGGTCATAGACTTGGGCGTTGCCCGTGTCCGACCCCGCCCGAGAGGCCCGATCCCACCCATGAAGCTCGTCTTCGCCGGTACCCCCGAGGTCGCCGTTCCCGCTCTGGACGCTCTGCTCGCCTCCGGGCGGCACGAGGTGGCCGCCGTCGTCACGCGGCCCGACGCGCCGGCCGGTCGTGGGCGGAGGCTGGTCGCGTCTCCCGTCGCCGAGCGGGCCGAGGAGGCCGGGATCGAGGTGCTGAAGCCCGTCAGGCCGCGGGATCCGGAGTTTCTGGAGCGGCTGCGCGAGATCGCCCCGGACTGCTGTCCCGTCGTCGCCTACGGCGCGCTCCTGCCCCGCGTCGCCCTCGACATCCCCGCCCACGGCTGGGTCAACCTGCACTTCTCGCTGCTGCCCGCCTGGCGCGGAGCCGCGCCCGTGCAGCACGCCATCATGGCGGGTGACGAGATCACCGGAGCCTCGACCTTCCTGATCGAGGAGGGGCTCGACTCCGGGCCCGTCTACGGGACGGTCACCGAGGAGATCCGGCCCACCGACACCAGCGGGGACCTGCTGACCCGGCTCGCCTTCGCGGGCTCAGGGCTGCTCGCCGCGACCATGGACGGGATCGAGGACGGCACGCTGAAGGCCGTACCGCAGCCTGCCGAGGGCGTCACCCTCGCCCCGAAGATCACCGTTGAGGACGCCCAGGTGGAGTGGGCGACCCCGGCGTTGCGGGTGGACCGGGTGGTGCGCGGGTGCACGCCGGCGCCCGGCGCCTGGACCGTGTTCCGGGGGGAGCGGCTCAAGCTCATCCAGGTCCGGCCCGTGCCCGAGCGGACCGACCTGGCTCCCGCCGCGCTGTCCGTCGGCAAGAACGACGTCCACGTCGGCACGGCGTCGTACGCCGTGGAGCTGCTGTGGGTGCAGGCCCAGGGCAAGCGGCCGATGAAGGCCGCCGACTGGGCGCGCGGAGTGCGCATCGGGGAGGGCGAGACCCTCGGCGCGTGAGGCGGGGGCCCGCGGACTTACGCTGGGTGCGTATCCACCTCTGAACCCGGAGCACCTTTCGTGAGCGACCAACCCCGCCGGCCCCGCCCCGCAGGCAAGCCCTACCGTCGGCCCCAGAAGGACCCCGTCCGCTTCCTCGCCTTCGAGGCGTTGCGGGCCGTGGACGAACGGGACGCGTACGCCAACCTCGTCCTGCCGCCGCTGCTGCGCAAGGCGCGGGAGAAGGGCGGCTTCGAGGCGCGGGACGCGGCGCTCGCGACCGAGCTGGTGTACGGGACGCTGCGGCGGCAGGGGACGTACGACGCCGTCATCAAAGCCTGTATCGACCGGCCGCTGCGCGAGGTCGATCCGCCGGTGCTCGACGTGCTCAGTCTCGGTGTGCACCAGTTGCTCGGGACGCGGATCCCGACGCACGCCGCCGTGTCCGCGTCCGTAGAGCTCGCCCGGGTTGTGCTCGGCGACGGGCGGGCGAAGTTCGTCAACGCGGTGCTGCGGAAGGTCGCACAGGACGACCTCGACGGGTGGATCGCCAAGGTCGCGCCGCCCTACGACGAGGACCCCGAGGACCACCTCGCCGTGGTCCACTCGCACCCCCGCTGGATCGTCTCCGCGCTCTGGGACTCGCTCGGCGGCGGGCGCGCCGGGCTCGAGGAACTGCTGGAGGCCGACAATGAGCGGCCCGAGGTGACCCTCGTCGCCCGGCCGGGCCGGTCCACCACCGACGAGCTGCTCCGGGAGGAGGCCGCGGTGGCGGGGCGCTGGTCGCCGTACGCCGTGCGGCTGGCCGAGGGCGGCGAGCCCGGTGCGATCGAGGCCGTACGGGACGGCCGGGCGGGCGTACAGGACGAGGGCAGTCAGCTCGTCGCGCTGGCCCTGGCCAACGCGCCCCTCGAAGGGCGTGACGAGAAGTGGCTCGACGGGTGTGCCGGACCCGGCGGCAAGGCCGCGCTGCTCGCCGCTCTCGCCGCCGAACGCGGGGCCTTCCTGCTGGCCTCCGAGAAGCTGCCGCACCGGGCCGGGCTCGTCGCCAAGACCCTCGACGGGAACCCCGGGCCCTACCAGGTCATCGCGGCCGACGGGATCCGGCCGCCGTGGCGGCCCGGCTCCTTCGACCGGGTGCTGATGGACGTGCCGTGCACCGGGCTCGGCGCCCTGCGGCGGCGGCCCGAGGCCCGGTGGCGCAGGCGGCCCGAGGACCTCGAGGGGTTCGCGACGCTGCAGCGCGGCCTGCTGCACACCGCGCTCGACTCCGTGCGGGTCGGCGGGGTCGTGGGCTACGCCACCTGCTCGCCGCATCTCGCCGAGACCCGGGCCGTCGTCGACGACGTGCTCAAGCAGCACGGAAACGGGGCCGAACTCGTCGACGCCCGCCCTCTGTTGCCCGGCGTACCGGACCTCGGCGAGGGTCCCGACGTACAGCTGTGGCCGCATCGGCACGGGACTGACGCCATGTATCTGGCGCTGATTCGCAGGACCGGCTGACGACCGGGTGACGGAAAAGGCCGGCTCCGAGCCGGCCTTTTCCGTTCGTAGGCCGGTCAGTCCGTGCCGGACTCCATCGCGGCGCGGTCCAGCATCTGGTCGTCGTCGGAGACCTCGCCGCGGGAGGCGATGGCCTCGGCGCCGCCCTCCGGCATGGTGCCGATCAGGCCGGTCGCGGCCGCCTGGGCGGCACCGATGGCGGTGTTGGCGGTGCCGATCAGGCCGAGCCCGGCGTACTGCTCCAGCTTGGCGCGCGAGTCGGCGATGTCGAGGTTGCGCATGGTGAGCTGGCCGATCCGGTCCACCGGGCCGAACGCCGAGTCCTCGGTGCGCTCCATGGACAGCTTGTCCGGGTGGTAGCTGAACGCGGGGCCGGTGGTGTCGAGGAGCGAGTAGTCCTCACCGCGCCGCAGCCGCAGCGTCACCTCGCCGGTGACGGCCGTGCCAACCCAGCGCTGCAGCGACTCGCGCACCATCAGCGCCTGCGGGTCCAGCCAGCGGCCCTCGTACATCAGCCGGCCCAGGCGCCGTCCCTCGTTGTGGTACTGGGCGAGGGTGTCCTCGTTGTGGATCGCGTTGACCAGGCGTTCGTACGCCGCGTGCAGCAGGGCCATGCCGGGCGCCTCGTAGATGCCGCGGCTCTTGGCCTCGATGATCCGGTTCTCGATCTGGTCCGACATGCCCATGCCGTGGCGGCCGCCGATGGCATTGGCCTCCATCACCAGGTCGACGGGGGAGGCGAACTCCTTGCCGTTGATCGTCACCGGGCGGCCCTGGTCGAAGCCGATCGTCACGTCCTCGGTGACGATCTCGACCTCCGGGTCCCAGAACCGCACGCCCATGATCGGCTGCACGGTCTCCACGCCGGTGTCGAGGTGCTCCAGCGTCTTGGCCTCGTGGGTGGCGCCCCAGATGTTGGCGTCGGTGGAGTAGGCCTTCTCCGTGCTGTCGCGGTAGGGCAGGTCGTGGGCGAGCAGCCACTCCGACATTTCCTTGCGGCCGCCGAGCTCGGTCACGAAGTCCGCGTCCAGCCAGGGCTTGTAGATCCTGAGGTGCGGGTTGGCGAGCAGGCCGTAGCGGTAGAACCGCTCGATGTCGTTGCCCTTGAAGGTCGAGCCGTCGCCCCAGATCTGTACGTCGTCCTCCAGCATCGCCCGGACCAGGAGGGTGCCCGTGACGGCGCGGCCCAGCGGCGTGGTGTTGAAGTAGGCCCGCCCGCCCGAGCGGATGTGAAACGCCCCGCAGGTGAGCGCGGCCAGGCCCTCCTCGACCAGCGCGGCGCGGCAGTCGACCAGGCGCGCGATCTGGGCACCGTAGGTCTTCGCGCGACCCGGCACCGAGGCGATGTCGGGCTCGTCGTACTGGCCGATGTCGGCGGTGTAGGTGCACGGGACGGCACCCTTGTCGCGCATCCACGCGACCGCGACCGAGGTGTCGAGCCCGCCCGAGAAGGCGATGCCGACGCGCTCGCCGGCGGGAAGGGAGGTGAGGACCTTAGACATAGGAAGAGTATGCATAATCGCGCATGATCATGCAAAGGGCGTTCGCATCGCATTCCTCTGCGCGTGCCGAGTCCTAACCCGCCGGGCCGGATTGGCTCACCTTCTCCGCCCCGGTCACCGCGGCCGCGCCCCCGTCCTCCCGCGCCAGCCGGTGCGGCCACCACACCTTCGGGCCGATGTCGAGGAACAGGGACGTCACGAGGACCGACCGCACGATGAATGTGTCGAGCAGCACGCCCAGGGCCACCGCGAAGCCGAGTTCGGCGAAGGCGACCATCGGGAGGGTGGCGAGGGCGGCGAAGGTGCCCGCGAGGACCAGACCCGCGGAGGTGATGACCGCACCGGTTGCGGCCAGGCCGGTCAGCGCGCCCTTGCGGGTGCCCTGACGGCCGGCCTCCTCGCGGATGCGAGTGGTCAGGAAGATGTTGTAGTCGATGCCCAGGGCGACCAGGAACACGAAGACGAACAGCGGGAAGTCCGTCGACTCGCCCGCGTAGTCGAAGGCGTACCGGAACGCGAGCGCGCTGATGCCGAGCGCCGCCGCGAACGACAGGATGACCGTCCCGACCAGCAGCAGTGGGGCGATCAGCGCGCGCAGCAGCCCGCACAGGATCAGCAGGACGACGATCAGCACCAGCGGGATGATCAGGATGTTGTCGTGCGTGGTCGCCTCGTCCATGTCCAGCAGGGCCGCCGTACCGCCGCCCACCTGGGCGTCGGCGTCCGGCACCGCGTGCACGGCGTCCCGGACCCGCTCCACGGTCTGTTTCGCGGCCTCGCTGTCGGACGGGTCGGTCATGGTGGCCTCGAACAGCACCTTGCCCTCGAAGGACGGCTTGGTGCCCGGTGGCAGACCGAGGGACTCGGGGACGACTCCGCGGGTGGCGGCGACGGTCTCGCCGACCTGCCGCGCCTGCGCCTGGTTGCTGACGATGACGAGCGGATCGCCGCTGCCCGCCGGGAAGTAGCGTGCCGAGACCTCCTGGCCGACGATCGAGTCCGGTTTCCCGGTGAACGCGTCCGCGTTGCTGATGCCCTCGGCGCGCAGCTGGATCAGGCCGAGCGAGCAGATCGCCAGCACCGCCGCGGTGACGCCCCAGACCATCCGGGGACGGCGGGCCATACGGCCGCCCATGCGGGCCCAGACGCCCGTGTCGGCCGGGTTCTCCGCACCGAGGTGCGGGATCGCCGGCCAGAAGATCCAGCGGCCGAAGATCACCAGCAGGGCCGGGAACAGCGTCATCATCGCCAGCAGGGCGACCGCGACGCCGATGGCGGCGACCGGGCCGAGCCCTCTCGTCGAGTTCATCTCGGCGGCCAGCAGCACCAGCATGCTCAGCACGACGGTGGCGCCGGAGGCGAGGACCGCCGGGCCCGCGCGGTGCAGGGCCAGCGCCATCGCCTCGTGACGGTCCTCGTGGCGGCGCAGTTCCTCCCGGTAGCGGGCGACCAGCAACAGGGCATAGTCCGTCCCCGCGCCGAACACGAGCACCGTCAGGATGCCCGCGCTCTGGCCGTTGACCGTCAGGCCCGCGTGTTCCGCCAGGAAGTAGATCAGGGCCTGCGCGGTGAACAGCGCGGCGATCACCGAGAGCAGGGGGATCAGGAGGAGGGTGGGGCTGCGGTAGGTGATGAGCAGCATCACGATGACGACGGTCATCGCGGAGATCAGCAGCGTCGAGTCGATGCCCTCGAAGGCCTCGGAGAAGTCGGCGGAGGTGCCGCCCGGGCCCGTGATGTGCACGGCGAGAGCGCCGCCGCCCTCCCCGACGATGTCCCGGATCGAGTCGACGGCGGGGGCGATCTCCTCCCAGCCGTTCTCGTCCATCGTGATCGGCACGAGGACCTGGGCGGCGCGCGGGTCGGTCTGCCGGTCGAAGACCGGGCCCCGGGTCTCGTCGCCGCGGATGCCGTGGGCGGTCAGCTGCTTGATCTCGGCCGTGTCCTCGGCGATCTGCGCCCGGTCCTCGGCGGTCAGGCCGTCCTCGCGGGCGTACACGACGACCGCGGGAATCTGCTCGGGCCTGAAGTCCTCGGAGATCTGCAGGACTTGGGTCGACTCGGCGGAGCCGGGCAGCCAGGAGGCCGCGTCGTTGTCCTGGGCGTCGGTGAGTTTCTGGGCGAACGGTGCCGTCAGGAACAGCACGATCAGCCACAGCACCAGCACCAGCCACTTGGCGCGCCGCCCGCAGACAAGGTGCCCGATGCCCCGTTGCCCCGACCGCCCTTGCCTGTTCTCCTGGATCTCCGTCATGGCCACCCCCGCAGCCCCATCTCGACCAGATCGGCGGCCCAGCATGGCACGCGAGGCCCCGGTGCAACATCCGATGAACGGCTTAGGTATGGACCGGCGCGAACATTCGTGCCCGGACATGGCAGGCTTGGGGCATGGCCGCGCAGATCAACCCCAGCATTCTGTCCGCCGACTTCGCCCGCCTTGCGGACGAGGCGGAGGCGGTGCGAGGAGCCGACTGGCTTCACGTCGACGTCATGGACAACCATTTCGTCCCGAACCTCACCCTCGGTGTGCCGGTCGTAGAGTCTTTGGCCCGTGCGACGGACACGCCGCTGGACTGCCATCTGATGATCGAGGCCCCCGATCGGTGGGCACCCCAGTACGTAGAGGCGGGGGCCGGTTCCGTCACCTTCCACGTCGAGGCGGCCGCCGCTCCCGTCCGGCTCGCCCGGGAGATCCGGGCCAAGGGCGCCCGCGCCTCCATGGCGCTGAAGCCCGCGACGCCCATCGAGCCGTACGAGGATCTGCTCCCCGAGCTCGACATGCTGCTGATCATGACAGTCGAGCCGGGATTCGGGGGACAGGCGTTTCTCGACATCATGCTTCCGAAGATTCGCCGCACCCGCGAGTTGATCAGCAAGCACGGTCTTGAGCTGTGGCTCCAGGTCGACGGGGGAGTCTCGGCCGCCACCATCGAGCGCTGCGCGGACGCGGGCGCCGACGTCTTCGTGGCCGGCTCGGCCGTCTACGGGGCATCGGACCCGGCCGAGGCGGTACGTGCATTGCGCACGCAGGCGGAGGGGGCGACGGCCAAGGCCTCCTGGGCATGCGGCCACTGAACCACGGGAACGTGAACGGCTCTCATCAGGGCTGATCAAGTGCGCCGGATCTGCAAGGATGAACGGCGAATCCAGAATGTGAACAGCAGTGAGGAGATCGCCGTGTCGGGTATGTCGGCGGGCCGGTCAGCCATGCGGATGGGACCCGCTGAGCTGGTGCAGGCGGCGGCCATGGCCCGCCGCTTCTACCTCGAGGGCAAGTCCAAGATCCAGATCGCGGAGGAGTTCGGCGTCAGCCGCTTCAAGGTGGCCCGGGTCCTGGAAACCGCTCTCGAACGGGATCTCGTACGCATCGAGATCCGCGTGCCGGCCGAACTGGACGCCGAGCGCTCTGACGCGCTCCGCGCCCGGTACGGCCTCAGGCACGCCGTGGTGGTCGAGTCCCCGGCCGAGGCCCAGGATTCGCCCGATCCCGAGAACCTGGGGGAAGTGGCCGCCGACCTGCTCGGCGAGCTCGTGAACGAAGGTGATGTGCTGGGACTTGCCTGGGGCCGGTCCACCATCCACATGGCGGCGGCGCTGGACCGGCTGCCGCCCTGCACGGTGGTCCAGTTGACGGGCGTGTACGACGCCGGGACCGCCGAGCGCGGCTCGGTGGAGGCGGTGCGGCGCGCCGCACAGGTGTCGGGCGGCGACGCCCACCCCATCTACGCGCCGATGCTGCTGCCGGACGCGGCGACCGCGGCCGCGCTGCGCAACCAGACCGGGATCGCCCGGGCCTTCGAGTACTTCGACAAGGTCACGGTCGCCTGCGTCTCCATCGGCTCCTGGGAGCCGGGCATCTCGACGGTGCACGACATGCTCAGCGACGAGGAGGTGTCGCACTACGCCTCGCTCGGTGTCGCCGCCGAGATGTCCGCGCACCTCTTCGACGCCGACGGCCGCCGGGTCGGACGGGACCTCGGCGAGCGGTGCATCACCGTCAAGGCCGACCAGCTCCGCCGTATCCCCGAGGTCGTCGCGATCGCGGGCGGACAGCGCAAGGCGGGCGCGATCGACGCGGTGCTGCGGTCCGGGCTCGTCACCAGCCTGGTGACGGACACCTCGGCCGCGGACTACCTGATGACGGCGGGACCGACGCCGAAGCCGGCGCTCAACCGGGCTGATCCTGACGGGATCTGACGGATCGTCTGCAGGGGGCGGCCGTGGCGGTGGGCCGCCATGGCCGCCCCCTTTGCGGTCCCCTTTGCGGTCCCCTTTGCGGTCCCCTTTGCGGTCCCCTTTGCGGTCCCCTTCGTGGTCCCCTTCGTGGTCCACTACACCGACGATCACCACAACTCGTTCAGGGCGGTACGGAGATGACGGAGCACCTGGTCACGGTGGACCTCGACGGGGTCACGGACAAGGCGGGTCTCATGGATTGCTGCGCCCGGGCCCTGGGGCTGCCCGACTGGTTCGGCCGCAACTGGGACGCGCTGGCCGACAGCCTCGGCGACCACACCGTCTGGCCCGAGGGCGCCGTGGAGAGCGGGCTGCTGATCGTCGTACGGAACTGGCAGCCGTACGCGAAGGCCCTCCCGCAGGAGTGGGAGACCGCTCAGGAGGTGTTCGCCGAGGCGGCGGACCGGACGCGGGCGCTGACCGTGGCGCTCGCGCTTGGAGGTTCCTCCTAAGGCCCCTCTGACCTGGCTGTATGTTTCGCCCGTGTATCGCGTTCCGGTCGCCATGGGACAATGAAGTACGTGCTCTTCCCCCTGGCTGACCTGTCCGGGGGCCACCTCTGATCGACTGGGATGTGCAGCACGTGCGTTTCCTCAATGACATCCAGCCCCCGTACGACCTGACGTACGACGACGTGTTCATGGTCCCGAGCCGCAGCGCGGTGGGCTCGCGGCAGGGCGTGGACCTCAGCTCCCCGGACGGCACGGGCACCACCATCCCGCTGGTCGTCGCCAACATGACCGCGATCGCCGGGCGCCGTATGGCCGAGACGATGGCCCGGCGCGGCGGACTGGTGGTCATCCCGCAGGACATCCCGATCGACGTCGTCACCGAGGTCGTCTCCTGGGTGAAGAGCCGCCACCACGTCCTGGACACCCCGATCGTGCTGGCCCCGCACCAGACCGTCGCCGACGCGCTGTCCCTGCTGCCCAAGCGCGCGCACAACGCCGGTGTGGTCGTCGACGAGGAGCAGCGGCCTGTCGGTGTCGTCACCGACCGGGACCTGACCGGGGTCGACCGCTTCACCCAGCTCGAAGTGGTCATGTCCAAGGACCTGCTGCTGCTCGACGCGGACATCGACCCGCGCGAGGCCTTCAACCGGCTGGACCACGCCAACCGGCGCTACGCCCCCGCCGTCGACAAGGACGGCCGCCTCGCCGGCATCCTCACCCGCAAGGGCGCCCTGCGCGCCACGCTGTACACCCCGGCCGTCGACGCGAACGGCAGGCTGCGCATCGCCGCCGCCGTCGGCATCAACGGCGAGGCCGCGGCCAAGGCCAAGCAGCTGCTGGACGCGGGCGTCGACACGATCGTCATCGACACGGCGCACGGCCACCAGGAGTCGATGATCAGCACGATCAGGACGGTGCGCGGCCTCGACCCGCACGTGCCGATCGTCGCGGGCAACATCGTCGCCGCGGAGGGCGTCAGGGACCTGATCGACGCCGGCGCGGACATCATCAAGGTCGGTGTGGGCCCCGGCGCCATGTGCACCACCCGCATGATGACCGGCGTCGGCCGGCCGCAGTTCTCCGCGGTCATGGAGTGCGCGGCGGAGGCGAAGAAGTACGGCAAGCACGTGTGGGCCGACGGCGGTGTCCGCCACCCCCGGGACGTCGCGATGGCGCTGGCCGCCGGTGCGTCCAACGTGATGATCGGGTCCTGGTTCGCCGGCACCTACGAGTCCCCGGGCGACCTCCAGCAGGACGCGAACGGCCGCCTCTACAAGGAGTCGTTCGGCATGGCGTCCGCGCGAGCGGTGGCCAACCGTACGTCGGAGGAGTCGGCGTACGACCGTGCCCGCAAGGCATTGTTCGAGGAGGGCATCTCCACCTCCCGCATGTTCCTCGACCCGGACCGTCCGGGCGTCGAGGACCTGATCGACTCGATCATCGCGGGCGTCCGCTCCTCCTGCACCTACGCCGGAGCCGGCTCCCTGGAGGAGTTCGCCGAGAAGGCCGTCGTCGGCATCCAGAGCGCGGCCGGCTACGCGGAGGGCAAGCCGCTGCACGCCAGCTGGGTCTGAGCAACTCCCGTCCGCACGGCCTTCCGCAACGGTCGAACGTCCCCGCGCAACGAACACCCGCCGGCCCGCGATGAACGCAAGGATCTTGCGGAGATGCGCAAGGTTGCCGCATTACGACCGTGATGCCCTGGCTCATAGGGTCATGCCCTGTACATGGCGTGGCGGGGACCCCGCTCGGTGGGTTCCTGCTCGCGCAGGAGTGCCGCCGGTCCCCGCCGCCCTCAGTGGCAGCGACAAAGGAGTCAGCGCGTGCTCGACCAAGGCGCACCCACGCAACAGCGCAGTCAGAACGGGCCCTCGTCCCCGGGCCTCGGTGCACGCCTCATGCGTCGCAAGCCGGTGGAACGCCTGGTCGCCGAGGGCGGCCAGGGCGAGGGAGGCAGCCTGCGCCGCACCCTCGGGCTGTGGCAGCTGACCATGATCAGCATCGGTGCCACCCTCGGCACCGGCATCTTCGTCGTCCTCGGCGAGGCCGTGCCCAAGGCCGGTCCGGCCGTCACCCTGGCCTTCGTCATCGCCGGCCTGACCGCCCTCTTCTCGGCCCTTTCGTACGCCGAGCTGGCGGGCACCATCCCGGTCTCCGGGTCCTCGTACTCGTACGCCTACGCGACGATGGGCGAGCTCGTCGCCTGGGTCTGCGGATGGTGTCTGGTCCTCGAGTACGGTGTCTCGGTCGCCGCCGTCGCCGTCGGCTGGGGCGAGTACCTGAACGAACTGCTCGACGGGACCCTCGGCGTCACCATTCCGGCCGCGCTGTCCGCCCCGCCCGGTGACGGCGGCGTCTTCAACCTGCCGGCGCTGATCGTCGTCCTCCTCGCGATGGCGTTCCTGCTGGGCGGCGCCCGGGAGTCCGCCCGCGCCAACACCGTCATGGTCGTCGTGAAGATCGCCGCGCTGGTGCTGTTCTGCGCGATCGGCGTCCAGGGCTTCCGCTCCGGCAACTACGAGAACTTCATGCCGCTCGGCATGGCCGGGGTCAGCGCGGCCGGGGCGACGCTGTTCTTCTCGTACATCGGCTTCGACGCGGCCTCCACCGCCGGCGAGGAGGCGAGGAACGCGCAGCGCGACCTGCCCCGCGCGATCATGCTGTCGCTCGTCATCGTGACCGCGCTGTACGTCCTCGTCGCGGCCGTCGCCGTCGGCGCCAAGCCCTGGCAGCGGTTCACCGACTCCGAGGCCGCGCTCGCCCAGATCATGCGCGAGGTCACCGGACAGACCTTCTGGGGCACGCTGCTGGCGTTCTGCGCGGTCATCGCCATCGCGAGCGTCGTCCTGACCGTGCTGTACGGCCAGACCCGCATCCTCTTCGCGATGTCCCGGGACGGGCTCGTGCCCAAGGTGTTCGCCCACGTCCACCCGAAGACCGGGGCGCCCCGCGCCAACACCCTGATCGTGTCCCTGTTCTGCGGGGTCCTGGCCGCCGCCGTCCCGCTGGGACAGCTCGCCGACGCCACCAGCATCGGCACCCTCTTCGCCTTCGGGCTGGTCAACATCGCGGTCGTGGTGCTGCGCCGGACCCGTCCCGACATGCCCCGTACCTTCCGGGTGCCGCTGTCACCGGTTCTGCCCGCCCTGGGCCTCGGGTTCTGCGTCTGGATGATGGGCAGCCTCTCGGCCGTCACCTGGGTGGTCTTCGGGGTCTGGACGGCCGTCGGGCTCGTGTTCTACTTCCTGTACGGCCATCGCCGCTCCCGTCTTGCCACACCTGAAGCGAAGTGAACCACCCGCAGTGCTGAACGATCTCGACGAACGCATCGTGCACGCCCTCGCCGAGGACGCCCGCCGCTCCTACGCGGACATCGGGCAGCTGGTCGGCCTGTCCGCGCCCGCCGTGAAACGGCGCGTGGACCGGCTGCGCGCCACCGGAGCCATCACCGGATTCACCGTCCGGGTCGACCCGTCGGCCCTCGGCTGGGAGACGGAGGGGTTCGTCGAGATCTACTGCCGGCACAACACCTCGCCCGAGACCATCCGGCGGGGCCTGGAGCCCTACCAGGAGGTCGTGGCCGCGTCGACGGTCACGGGCGAGGCGGACGCGGTCGTCCAGGTCTTCGCCTCCGACATGCGGCACTTCGAGCGGGTCCTGGAGCGGATCGCGGGGGAGCCGTTCGTGGAGCGGACGAAGTCCGTGCTGGTGCTGTCGCCGCTGCTGCGCCGGTTCTCGTCGGGGTCCCCGACCTGAGCCGTCCTGGCCGTCCCGAGCCGTCCTGCTCCGTCCTACTCGGCGCGGCGGCGGACGGCCGCGAGCAGCCGCCGAACGGCGATCGCGTGCCCGCCCGTGCCGATGACGCACAGCCGGTAGAGGCCGCCGAAGGGGCCGGGGAACCTGGCCCGGGTCTCGGCCCGCAGCCGGGTGCGGCCCGCGCCCGCCTCGTCGAGGCGGAAGACCAGGGCGTACGTCGAGAAGTAGTGGCGGCCGACGAGGACCAGCTCCCGGCCCCGGTCCGCGGAGGCGACCCGGAAGCCGGGCACCGTCGAGCCTTCGGCCAGGGGCCGGGGTCCGAACGCCGCGCTGTCGGCGCAGCCGACCAGGCGTGCGTAGCCGACCGCGCGGTCGCCGGTGAAGGAGCGGTCCAGGACCTCGCTCAGGCCGCGCCAGACGGCCTCGGGCCCCGCCGTGACCGTGGTGGTGTGTTCGTCGACGTGCGGCAGGGCGGCGATCTCCATGAGGGCCTCCTTCAGTCGGCTGTCTTCCGGGCCAGGGCGTTGTTCCCGATCGAGTTGTGCACGCTGAAGCTCACCGCGTCGGAGCGGTAGCGGTCGTCCGACCACTCCACCGGGCGCCCCTCCCGCGTCGTCGTCACCCGGCGCACGCGCAGCAGCGGACTCGTCCGGCGGACACCGAGAAGCTCGGCGTCCTGGGCGCCCGCCGCCACCGCGTCGATGACGTGTTCACCGTAGGCGAAGACCAGGCCGGTGTCGTCGAGCAGGCGTTGGGTGACCGAGGGGCAGTCCGGCTCGATCGGCTCGACGGCGGGGGCGATCCAGTCGGCGTACACGGTCCGCTCCAGCAGGACCGGGTCGCCGTCCAGACCGCGCACCCGCAGGACATGCAACACCGGGGTCTTCTCGCGCAGTTGGAGGCGTACGGCGTCCTCGGCGGTCGCCGGACGGTACTCCTGGGCGACCACCCGGCCGGTCGCCTCGCGGCCCATCGCGCGGGCCCACTGGGCGAAGCTGCGCAGTTCGGCGAAGCTCTGGCTGCGGCGGCTGGCCAGGACCATGCGGCGGGCGCCCTGGCGTGAGCCGATGAGCCCCTCGGCGGTGAGTGCCGCGACGGCCTGACGGACGGTGCCGCGCGAGACGCCGTAGTGGGCCGCGAGTTCGGTCTCGGCGGGCAGCAGGCTCCCGACGGTGTACTCCTCGCGGTCGATCGCCCGACGCAGTTCGTCGGCGATCTCCTCGTGTCGTGCCGCCATGCTCCCCCCTCCGAGTCGGTCACTGTGCACAGCGTGAGCAGCCTAGTCGAGTTCCCACGGTCACCCCTGTCAGTCGGAGATCTGCAGGAATTCAGCGGTCAGCGTTTCGCCAGTGTTTACGAGCACGACACCAGCGGCGGGCCTACTGAGGCCAACTTGTTCAGACAAGTTCCTCTGTTTGACCGTCGTCCTCTCTGTTTGACCGTCGTTCTCTCTGTTTGGCTCCTGCACCCTCGCGCGTCCCCTGGAGAAGCCGTGACCGTGTCCCTGCCGAGAACCGCCGTCCGCGGCGGCGCACTCGCCGTCGTCGCCGCGCTCGCCCTGAGCGCCTGCGGCGCCGCCCCCGAAGCGTCCACGACCGCCGACGGCAAGAGCGCCGCCACCGCGACCTCCGCGGCCGACCTCGGCGGCATGGCCGCGCTGGTGAAGGCGGCCAAGAAGGAAGGCAAGCTCAATGCGATCGCCCTGCCGCGGGACTGGGCGAACTACGGCGCGCTGATCGACGGCTTCAAGAAGAAGTACGGCATCCAGATCGCGGTGGAGAGCCCGGACGGCACCAGCCAGGACGAGATCAACGCCGTCACCTCGCGCAAGGGCCAGGACCGCGCCCCGGACGTCCTCGACCTGGGCAGCTCCTTCGCGGTCAGCGCCGCCCAGCAGGGGCTGCTCGCGCCGTACAAGGTGACCTCGTACGACGACATTCCCTCGGGCCAGAAGGACGCGCAGGCCCGCTGGTACAACGACTACGGCGGCTACATCTCCATCGGCTGCGACGCCAAGCGCGTCACGACCTGTCCGACGACCTTCGCCGACCTGCTCAAGCCGCAGTACAAGGGCCAGGTCGCGCTCAACGGCAACCCCACCAAGTCGGGTTCGGCGTTCGCCGGAGTGTGGGCGGCCTCCCTCGCGAGCGGCGGTTCGTTCGACGACATCCAGCCCGGCCTCGACTTCTTCGCCAAGCTGAAGAAGAACGGCAACTACACGCCCGTCGAGTCGACCCCGGCCACCGTGGAGAAGGGCGAGACACCGATCAGCATCGACTGGGACTACCTCAACGCGGGGTATGCCGAGGAGTTCAAGTCGAAGGGGCTGGACTGGCAGGTGTCGGTGCCCGGCGACGGCAAGTTCGCCCAGTACTACTCCCAGGCCGTCAACAAGGACGCCCCGCACCCGGCGGCCGCCCGGCTGTGGCAGGAGTACCTCTACAGCGCCGAGGGCCAGAACCTCTGGCTCAAGGGGTTCGCCCGCCCGGCCCTCATGACCGCCATGGAGAAGGCCGGCACCCTCGACAAGACCGCCGCCGCCGCGCTCCCGGACGTCGAGGGGACGCCGTCCTTCCCGGCCGAGGCCCAGCAGAGCAAGGCCAAGACGGTCCTCTCGGCGGGCTGGGCGGAGGCCGTCTCCGGATGACGGTCATCCTCACACGGCCCGACACGGCGACCGCCGCTTCCCCGAAGCGGCGGCGCCGCGCCCCCGGCTGGCTCGCCGTCGTCCCGCTGCTCGTCGTCACCGCGATCGCCTTCGGGATCCCCGCCCTGGCCATGCTGAACGGCGCGTTCACGGTCAAGGACCAGGCCACGGGCGCCACGTCGTACAGCGCTGCGAACCTGACCGGCTCACTGCGGGGCGCCTACCTGACGGCCCTGCTCGGCAGCGTCAAGCTGTCCGCCGTCTCCGCCGCCATCGCGACCCTGCTCGGGCTGTTCCTGGCCCAGGCCGTGGTGACCTCCCGGTTCCGGGCGCTGCGTGAGGCCGTGCTGACCGCGTCCGGTGTGCTCGCCAACTTCGGCGGTGTGCCGCTCGCCTTCGCCTTCGTCGCCACGCTCGGCAACTCCGGCGTCCTCACCGACCAGCTGGGCCTCAGGGACAAGGGCTGGGACCTCTACAGCTTCTCGGGCCTGACCCTCGTCTACCTGTACTTCCTCATCCCGCTGATGGTTCTCACCATCACCCCGGCCCTGGAGGGCCTGCGCACCCAGTGGCGGGAGGCCGCCCAGAACAACGGGGCCACCTCCGCCCAGTACTGGCGGCACGTGGCCCTGCCCGTACTCGCGCCGTCCCTGCTCGGCGGCTTCGTCCTGCTCTTCGGCAGCGCGTTCGCCGCGTACGCCACCGCCGCCGCCATGGTCGGCAGCTCCATCCCGCTGGTCACCCTGCAGATCGCCGACGCCCTCTCCGGGAACGTCCTTGTCGGACAGGAGAACGTGGCGCTGGCCCTCAGCCTCGACATGGTGGTGGTCGCGGGCCTGGTGATGGCGGTGTACCTGCCCCTGCAACGACGGAGTGCGCGATGGCTCGCCTGAACCTGTGGCGGTGGGGCGTGCTGGGCCTCGCCGCGCTGTACTTCCTCGTCCCGCTGGCCGCGTCCGTGGTCTTCTCGGTGGACATGGGTGACCGGATCTCCTTCGACGCCTACAGCCGGATCGCCGGCACCGACGGATTCGTCACCAGCCTGCTGCTCGCCCTCGAACTGGCCGTCGCCACCATCGCCCTCGTGCTGCTGCTCATGGTCCCCGCCATGGTCGCGCTGCGGCTCGGCGCCCCGAAGCTGCGGCCGGTCGTCGAGATCGTCTGCTCACTGCCGCTGGTCGTGCCGCCGATCGCGTTCGTCGCCGGGATCAGCACGGTGCTGAAATGGGGGCCCGAGTACCTCTCGCGCACCCCGCTCTTCCAGACGATGGTGGCGATCCAGAACCCGGACTTCCCCGTGGTCCTCGTCCTCGCCTACGTCGTGATGGCGCTGCCCTTCGTGTACCGGGCCCTGGACGCCGGGCTGCGCGCGATCGACGTGCGCACCCTCGTCGAGGCCGCCCGCAGCTGCGGCGCGAGCTGGCCGCAGGCGCTGCTCCAGGCCGTACTGCCGAACCTGCGCGGGGCACTGCTGAACGCCTCGTTCCTCACCCTCGCGCTGGTGCTCGGCGAGTACACCGTCGCCCACCTGCTGGGTTTCCGGCCCTTCGCCGTGTGGATCGTGGACATCTCCGGCGCCCAGGCGCAGATGTCCGTAGCCGTCTCCGTGCTCAGCCTGCTCGTGACCTGGGTGATGCTGCTCGCCCTCGCCGCCCTCGGCGGGCGCCGGCCCGCCACCCCCACCGCCTCCCAGGGATGACCCATGACCATCAGCACGCTCGTCAAGGCCGCCGCCACCGAGGCCGCGACCGTCGAATTCCGGGGCCTGCGACGGGAGTTCGGGCCGACCGTCGCCCTCGACGGCCTTGACCTGACCGTCCAGCCCGGTGAACTCCTGGCCCTGCTCGGCCCCTCCGGCTGCGGCAAGACCACCGCGCTGCGCATGCTCGCCGGATTCGAGCACCCCGACTCGGGTCAGGTACTGGTCGATGGCGAGGACGTCACGGGCGTTCCGGCCCACCGGCGCGACGCCGGGATGGTCTTCCAGTCGTACAGCCTGTTCCCTCATCTCAACGCGCTGGACAACGTGGCCTTCGGACTGCGGATGCGGAAGGTGCGGGCGGCCGAACGGCGCACGCGCGCCGCCGAGTTGCTGGAGCTGGTCGGTCTCGCCGACAAGGGCGAGCGGTTCCCGCACCAGCTCTCCGGCGGCCAGCAGCAGCGGGTCGCGCTCGCCCGGGCGCTGGCTCTGCGCCCGCGCGTGCTGCTGCTCGACGAACCGCTGTCGGCGCTGGACGCCAAGGTGCGCACCACCCTGCGCGAGGAGATCCGCCGCCTGCAGCAGGAACTCGGCATCACCACCCTGTTCATCACCCACGACCAGGAAGAAGCCCTGTCCATGGCGGACCGGGTCGCCGTGATGCGGGACGGCCGGGTGGAGCAGTGCTCCACGCCCACCGAGCTCTACTCCCGCCCGGCCACCGCCTTCGTCGCCGGGTTCGTGGGGACGATGAGCCGGGTGCCGGGGGTCATGGCGGCGGGGGACACCGTCGAGGTACTGGGGCGCCGGGTACCGGTGACGGGCGACGGCGCCGCCGCGGGCGCGAGCGTCGACGTGCTGCTGCGTCCGGAGGGCGTGGAGGTCGAGCCCGACCCGGAGGCCGGGGGACGGGTGGCCGCCACCGCCTTCCTGGGGGCGACCACCCGCATCACGGTACGGCTGCCGGACGGCTGCGAGGTCAAGGCCGACGTGTCCACCCGGCGAGCCGGCGAGTTTCCCGTCGGCGCGCGCGTGGCGGTCGGACTGCCGGACCAGGCGGTCATGGTGGTCGACCGCGCCGCGCGGTGACGTCCGATTCCCGCTGACTGAAGCTGTCCGCTAACTGAAAATGCCGCAGTACAGCTTGACGGAGGGGGTCTCCCAGCGGGAGCCCGCCTCCCGCAGCCAGATGGTCTGCCAGGTCTTCAGCTTCGCTCCTGAATTCGGGTAGTCGAATTTACACTGGTGCGTGATGCTCCATTTCGCCGACTTCTTCGACTTGAAGACATAGTCCTTCCGCTCGTAGTACTGGCGGCCGAACGCGGGATGGGCGTAGTTGATTTCCGACGTCATATGGAACGTGTGGTTGCTCTTGCACTTCCACGAACCATTGACGGTGATGGTCTGGTCGTCGCGGCTGTAGTAGTGGTGAGCGGGCACTCCGACGTAGAAGTCGCAGCCCTGGAACGTCCAGTGGACGGTCGTCGCACCGGCGTCGGGAGCCTCCAGAACTCCCAGTGCCGTCACGGACGCGAGAGCCACGGCGAGGGCGCCGAGGCGGGAACGAGCAGGCATGAATTATCCCCGTTTCGATGTGATCACTGTCGCGTCAACCTAACATTCGCCGGGAGGCCGGAAATGGAAGATCAATTACTTTACCGATGATTTGCCGATGATTTTCCGAATTTGAAGAAGAGGAGAGAGAAGATTTCCGTGGAAGGGCTTGTAGCTGATATCTCGGACACTTCGCCGGCGGCCGTCCTGTTCGACATGGACGGCACGCTCGTCGACACCGAGCGGCTGTGGTGGGAGGCCGTGGAGCAGGTCGCCGGGAGGCCGCTGACCGAGGCGGACCAGCCGGAGGTGCTCGGCCGGCCCGTCGAGCACACCGCCGACTGGCTGGCCGCCGCCACGGGCACGGCGGCCGGACACCTCGCCGCCGAACTGCACCGGGAGTTCGCGGCCCGCGTCCGTACCGGCATCGTGCCCCGCCCCGGCGCCCTCGACCTGCTCGACGCGCTCGCCGAGGCCGGCGTACCCACCGCCCTGGTGACCGCCTCCCCCCGGGCCGTCGCCGACACCGTCCTCGAAGCGCTCGGCGCCACCCGCTTCGCGGTCTCCGTCACCGCCGACGACACCGAGCACACCAAGCCCGCCCCCGACCCCTACCTCGCCGCCTGCCACGCCCTGGGCGTCACCCCGGCCGCCTGTGTGGCCGTCGAGGACACCGAGACCGGCGTTGCCTCGGCCGAGGCGGCGGGCTGCGCCGTCCTCGCCGTCCCGTCCCTCGCGCCGATCGAGACGGCGCCCGGCCGGACGGTCCTGACCAGCCTGGCCGGGGTCACCGTGGCGCAGCTGAGCGCCCTGGTCACCCACGACCTCCGGGTGATGAGCTGGAACCTCTGGCACGGCGGCACGAGGGTCGCCGACCACCGCGAGAAGCAGCTCAAGGTGATCGCCGAGACGGGCGTCGACGTGGTCGGCCTCCAGGAGACGTACGGCACCGCCGCCCAGGAACTCGCCGACGCCCTCGGCTGGTACCACCACCGGGCAGGCGAGAACCTCGGCATCATCAGCCGCCACCCGATCACGGCCCGCTTCGGCGACCCGGACGTCGGCTTCTACGGGGCGGCGGGAGTCCGGATCCGGGTCGGCGCGGCCACCGAGGTGGACATCTGGACGACCCACCTCGACTACAAGCCGTACGGGCCCTACGAGTCCGCCTTCGACGGGCTCCCGGCGGACGAGCTGATCGCTCACGAGGACGTGCGGCTGGAGCAGCTGCGGGACACCCTCGGCCGGATCGACGACACCGTGCCCGTCGTCCTCGTGGGCGACTTCAACAGCCCCTCCCACCAGGACTGGCCGGACGTCGAGTGGCCGGTGACCAAGGCGGCCGCGGAGGCGGGCTTCAGCGACTCCTACCGTGAGGCCCACCCCGACCCGGTACGCGACCCCGGCCACACCTGGTCCCCGGTCCACACCGAGCACGAGGACGGCAGTGGCCGCCCGGAGCCGCAGGACCGCATCGACTTCGTGCTGCACCGGGGTCTCGGCGTGCTCGACTCCCGGACGTACGTCAGCGGCCGCCCCCGGCCCTGGCCGGACGTCGAGGACAACGAGTGGCCGTCCGACCACGCGGCCGTGATCACCACATTTTCGCTGGGCAGCGGGGCGGAGCCCGTCTAACATCGGTTGCATGACCTGGCGACATTGATCCACCAGCCGTGCCTCCCGAGGGCCGCCTCGGACGCCGTAGCTCCGGCATCCGATCCGTCCCTGCGGGAAGGCCTCATGACACTCTCACCTGCGCGTGTGCCCGACACCACCGGTGTGCGACGGCTCACGGCCACGCTGTACGGCTACGCGTTCCTCGATGAGCTGGTCCTGCTCTACCCGGTGTACGCGCTGCTGTTCGCCGACACCGGTCTGTCCCTGTGGCAGATCTCCTCCCTCTTCGCCCTCTGGTCGATCACCGGCGTGCTCCTGGAGGTCCCCTCCGGCGCCTGGGCCGACGCCGTGTCCCGACGGACGCTGCTGTGGCTCGCCCCGCTGCTCACCGCCACCGGCTTCACCCTGTGGGTGACCGTCCCGTCGTACGGCGCCTTCGCGTTCGGCTTCGTCCTGTGGGGCGCCGGGGGAGCGCTCGGCTCGGGAGCCCTGGAGGCGCTGGTCTACGACGAACTGGACCGGCTCGGCGCCGCCGACCGGTACGCGCGCGTCATGGGCCGGGCCCGGGCGGCGGGGCTGGTGGCGGTGATGGCCGCGATGGGTCTGGCCGGCCCGGTGTTCGCATTGGGCGGCTACCCGGCGGTCGGCGCGGCGAGCGTGCTGGCGTGTCTGCTGGCGGCGGCGACGGCGACCCGGTTCCCGGAGCACCGGGTGCCACGGGTGAGTGAGGGCGAGGGCTGGACGGCGTCCCTGCGGGCCGGACTGGCCGACGCCCGCAAGGACCGGTCCGTGCGCGGCGCCCTGCTGCTCGTGCCGGCCGTCGCCGCGGTGTGGGGCGCTCTGGACGAGTACACGCCCCTCCTGATCCGGGACACCGGCGTGGCGGACTCGACCGTGCCCCACCTCCTCCTGCTGGTCTGGTCGGTCGTCACGGCCGGCAGTCTGCTGTCCGGGGCGGCCGAACGTCTGGGCGCGACCGGACTCGCCGTGCTGCTCGCGGGTGCCGCGCTCGCCCTCGCCGCGGGTGCCGTCATGGGTACCCCGGCCGGCATCGGCCTCGTCGCCCTCGCCTTCGGCGGCTTCCAGGTGGCCGAGATCCTCGCCGACGTCCGGCTCCAGCACCGGATCGACAGCACCGGCCGGGCCACCCTGACCTCGGTCGCGAGCCTGGGCACCGAGCTGGCCACGGTCACCGTGTTCGGCGTGTACGCGACGCTCGGCACGCAGGCTTCGCACGGCACCGTGTTCGCGATGCTCGCGGTGCCGTATCTGGTGACGGCGGCGGCGCTGGCGGTCAGGGGGCGGCCGACCGTGACGTAGCCGTGCCGGCGGGCGGGTGGGGTGGTTCGGCACCGGCAGGCTTCTCGCCCCCGCCGCGGCGCCGGTACGGAGCGGCGCGCGGCGAGCGCAACGAATCACCGCCGCACGCCCGGCGCACGCAACGAATCGCTCACGCACGCGCAACAGCTCCTTCTTGTCCGCCCGAGGCCGCCGCCCGTACCGTCTACATGGCCCCCACAACCACCCTTTCGCCGCCCTTCCGCCACTCTTCAGCCCGGTGAGGAACACGCATGCGCACCGCCCTGCTCCAGAGCTCCGGCCGCCCCGGCTCGAGCGTCGAGAACCTCAAGGTCCTCGACGAGGCCGCGGGCCGCGCCGCCGCCGCGGGCGCCGGGCTGCTCGTGGCGCCGGAGTTGTTCCTCACCGGGTACGCCATCGGCGACGACATCGCCCGCCTCGCCGAGCCCGCCGACGGCGAGTCCGCGGACGCGATCGCCGAGACCGCCGGTCGGCACGGCCTCGCGATCGCCTACGGCTACCCCGAGCGGGCCGGGGACGCGGTGTACAACTCCGCCCAGCTGATCTCCGCCGAGGGCACCCGCCTCGCCGGCTACCGCAAGACCCACCTCTTCGGCTGCTTCGAGCGCGACCACTTCACGCCGGGCGACCAGGCGGTCGTACAGGCCGAGCTCGACGGGCTGCGGGTCGGCCTGATGATCTGCTACGACGTCGAGTTCCCGGAGAACGTCCGCGCCCACGCCCTCGCCGGCACCGACCTCCTCCTCGTGCCGACCGCGCAGATGCACCCGTTCCAGTTCGTCGCCGAGTCGGTCATTCCGGTGCGGGCCTTCGAGAACCAGATGTACGTGGCGTACGTCAACCGGGTCGGCCAGGAAGGGGAGTTCGACTTCGTCGGCCTGTCCACCCTCGCCGGGCCCGACGGGGTCGCCCGCACCCGCGCCGGACGCGGTGCGGAGCTGCTCCTCGCCGACGTCGACCCCGCGTTCCTCGCCGCGTCCCGCGAGGCGAACCCGTACCTGAAGGACCGGCGCCCCGGCCTCTACGGGTCCCTGGCCTGAAACCCCCTCAGCTTCCCCCGAGTTCTTTTCGTGCAAGGAGTCCGTACCCCATGACGTCCACCGTGCCCAACGCCGTCGAGCACGCAGACGAGCAGCAGCCGCCGATCACCATGTTCGGCCCGGACTTCCCCTACGCGTACGACGACTTCCTCGCCCACCCGGCGGGCCTCGGCCAGATACCGGCGACCGAGCACGGCACCGAGGTCGCGGTCATCGGCGGCGGCCTGTCCGGCATCGTGGCCGCGTACGAGCTGATGAAGATGGGCCTCAAGCCGGTCGTCTACGAGGCCGACCGGATCGGCGGCCGGCTGCGCACGGTGGGCTTCGACGGCTGCGACCCGTCCCTCACCGCCGAGATGGGCGCGATGCGTTTCCCGCCCTCCTCCACGGCCCTCCAGCACTACATCGACCTGGTGGGCCTTACGACCCGGCCCTTCCCCAACCCCCTCGCGGAGACGACCCCTTCGACCGTCGTCGACCTCAAGGGCGAGTCCCACTACGCCGAGACGGCCGACGACCTGCCCCAGGTCTACCGCGACGTCGCGGCCGCCTGGAACGCGTGCCTCGAAGAGGGCGCCGACTTCTCCGACATGAACCGGGCGATGCGCGAGCGGGACGTGCCGCGCATCCGCGAGATCTGGGCGAAGCTCGTCGAGAAGCTCGACAACCAGACCTTCTACGGCTTCCTCTGCGACTCCGAGGCCTTCAGGTCCTTCCGGCACCGCGAGATCTTCGGCCAGGTCGGCTTCGGGACGGGAGGCTGGGACACCGACTTCCCCAACTCCATCCTCGAAATCCTCCGGGTCGTCTACACCGAGGCCGACGACCACCACCGCGGCATCGTCGGCGGCTCCCAGCAGCTGCCGCTGCGCCTGTGGGAGCGCGAGCCGGAGAAGATCGTCCACTGGCCGTACGGCATCTCGCTCGCGAGCCTGCACGAGGGCGGCGAACCCCGCCCGGCCGTGACCCGGCTGCACCGCACCGCGGGCAACGGGATCACCGTGACCGACGCGGACGGCGACATCCGCACCTTCCGGGCGGCGGTCTTCACCGCCCAGTCCTGGATGCTGCTGTCGAAGATCGCCTGCGACGACTCGCTCTTCCCGATCGACCACTGGACGGCGATCGAGCGGACGCACTACATGGAGTCGTCGAAGCTCTTCGTGCCCGTGGACCGGCCGTTCTGGCTGGACAAGGACGAGCAGACCGGCCGCGACGTCATGTCGATGACCCTCACCGACCGCATGACCCGCGGGACCTACCTCCTGGACGACGGTCCGGACAAGCCGGCCGTGATCTGTCTGTCGTACACCTGGTGCGACGACAGCCTGAAGTGGCTGCCGCTGTCCGCCAACGAGCGGATGGAGGTCATGCTGAAGTCGCTCCGCGAGATCTATCCGAAGGTCGACATCAGGAAGCACATCATCGGCAACCCGGTGACGGTGTCCTGGGAGAACGAGCCCTACTTCATGGGCGCGTTCAAGGCCAACCTGCCCGGCCACTACCGCTACCAGCGGCGCCTGTTCACCCACTTCATGCAGGACCGGCTGCCCGAGGACAAGCGGGGCATCTTCCTCGCCGGCGACGACATCTCCTGGACGGCCGGCTGGGCCGAGGGCGCCGTGCAGACCGCGCTGAACGCGGTGTGGGGCGTCATGCACCACTTCGGCGGGACGACCGACGCCACGAACCCCGGGCCGGGGGACGTGTACGACGAGATCGCACCCGTCGAACTCCCCGAGGACTAGGTGTTCTGTCCCGGAAGGTTGTGGACGGTGAGGCAGGTCTCAGCTGAGGGATCTTGAACAGGTGAGGACCTTTCGAGTTCGGTGTGGATTGCGACGTCGACACCGACCGAAAGGCCCTCGTGTCCCACCGTAATGCACCCCTGACCGAGACCGGACGACTGCGCCTGGCCCGTTGCGTGGTCGAGGACGGCTGGCCCCTGCGCCGGGCTGCCGAACGCTTCCAGGTCTCGCCGACCACCGCCCAGCGCTGGGCCGACCGCTACCGGACGTTCGGCGAAGCAGGCATGAGCGACCTCTCCAGCCGCCCGCGTACCAGCCCGCGCAGGACACCGACCCGCACCGAGCGGCGCATCATCAAGGTCCGTGTCCTGCGCCGCTGGGGACCGGCCCGCATCGCGCACCTGCTGCACCTGGTGCCCTCGACCGTTCACCGTGTGCTGACCCGCTACGGCCTGGCCCGCCTCACCCACCTGGACCGGGCCACCGGCCGCGTCATACGCCGCTACGAACGTGAACGTCCCGGCGAGCTGGTGCACGTCGACATCAAGAAGCTCGGCAACATCCCCGACGGCGGCGGACACAAAGTGCTGGGCCGCCAAGCAGGACGCAAGAACCGCCCGAACGCCGGCTACAGCTACCTCCACACCGCCGTCGACGACCACTCCCGACTGGCCTACAGCGAGATCCACGCGGATGAGAAGAAGGAGACCGCCACCGGCTTCTGGACCCGTGCCCAGGCGTTCTTCACCCAGGCCGGCATCACGGTCGAACGGGTCCTGACCGACAACGGCTCCTGCTACCGCTCACGAGACTGGCGCGACCTGCTCACCGCAGCCGGGATCACCCACAAGCGCACCCGGCCCTACCGGCCGCAGACCAACGGGAAGGTCGAACGCTTCAACCGCACCCTGCTCGACGAGTGGGCCTACGCCCGCCCCTACCACTCAGAGACCGAACGACGCCAAGCGTTCCCCGACTGGCTGCACACCTACAATCACCACCGCGGACACACCGCGCTGAAAGGCCAACCACCCGCCAGCCGCGTCCCCAACCTCTCAGGGCAATACACCTAGGTCACCGGCCGGGCAAGGATCTCGGTCGGGCAAGGATCACCGGTCGGACAACGGCGTGAGCAGCATGCGTCCCGCCAGGCCCACCGCCGCGTCCAGGCGCTCGGCGAACTCCTCGGCGACGTCGGGCAGCCGGCGCAGCACCCACAGGGCCCGCGCCGCCGTCCACGTCGCCTCCCGGGCGCGCTCCAGGCTCCACGAGCCGAGCAGATGGGTGAGCGGGTCGGCGATCTGGAGGAGGTCGGGGCCCGGCATCAGCTCTTCGCGGATGCGCTCCTCCAGCGAGACGAGGAGATCGCCCACGCGGTCGAACTCGTCCTCCACGTCGACGGGTTCGCAGCCGAGCGTACGACAGGTGTCCACGACGGCCAGCGCCAGGTCGTGCCCGATGTGCGCGTTGATGCCCGCCAGCGCGAACTGCAACGGTCGTACGCCGGGATGGCGGCGCATCTGGAACAGGGGCCGCCAGCAGGCCGGCGGGCGCCGCTCGTCGGCCACCGCCTCGACGGCGTCCAGGTAGCGCTCGGCGAACCGCACGTCCAGCGTGATCGCGGCCCGCGCGTCCCCGAACTGCCCGCTGTCGATACGCCGGTCGACGGCCTCGGTGACGGCGAGGTAGACGCGGTTGAAGACCGCGAGGCCGTCGCGCGCCGGCAGGCTCGCGTCCAGCGCGCGCATCCGGTAGACGACCTCGTCGACGGGGGTGGTGACTCGCTCGACGGGGGTGGTGACTTGTTCGCATTGCACCATGGGGGCAGAGTCGCACCTTTAGGCTGGCCCGGGTACCGGCGGGCCCGACGCTTCCCCAGAACGGGGGAACGCGCCCGCCGTGGGGAGAGCAACAGGGGGGGGAGCTGCACCGTGTCAGGCTCACGTGCGCATCGTCGGGCCACGCGCCGGGCCGAGCGCAGGCGGACCGCGCGGCGTGGCGCCATGGTCGCGGCGGCCTCGGTGGTGGTCGCGATTGGCACCGTGTCCGGGATGCTGTCCGCCCTCGACGGCCGGCAGGACTCCGACACAGCGAGGCCCGAGGTGACCAGTTCGCCGTATCTGGCGCCCCTGCCCGCCGTTCCGACGCCGTCGTCCGCCTCGCCCAGCGCGAGTCCCTCGGCCTCGCCGTCCCCGAAGAAGAAGGCGAGCCCCTCGCCGTCCCCCACGAAGACGGAGAAGAAGCAGTCTCCCGCCGTCTCCACCCGGCTCTACCGCTACCCGGAGTCCCAGGTGCTCGAGTGGGTGCGCGCCAACGACGGCGATCCGCGCCACGCGGTCATAGCGTCCCGGATAGCCGACCAGCCCGCGGCCGTCTGGTTCGCCGACTTCACGCCGTCGACCATCACCTCCCGGGTCCGCGCGGTCACCGCCGGCGGCAGCACCCAGGGCCGGGTGCCCGTCGTCGTGCCGTACGCCATCCCCGGCCGCGACTGCGGAGGCGCCTCGCAGGGCGGTGCGCCCGACCTCGACGCGTACGACGACTGGATCGACGCCTTCGCCGCCGGGCTGGGCTCCGGCGAGGTCATCGTGATCCTGGAGCCCGACTCGGTGGCCCAGACCGAGTGCCTCTCGGCCGGCGAACGCGGGCGCCGATTCGCCTCGTTGGCGCGCGCGGGCCGCGTCCTCAAGGCCGCCAACCCCAAGGCACGGGTCTACTACGACGCCGGCCACTCCGGCTGGAACGCCCCGGCGAAACAGGCGGGCTGGCTGCGGCAGGCCGGCGCCGCCTCGGCCGCCTCCTCCGACGGTGTCTTCAGCAACGTCTCCAACTTCCACCGCACGGACGACGAGATCGCCTACGACCGCCAGGTCCTCGACGCCCTGGGCGGCCCGGCCGGCCTCGGCGCCGTCATCGACACCAGCCGCAACGGCAACGGCGCCCCGGCCGACGGCGAGTGGTGCGACCCGTCCGGCCGCAAGCTCGGCCGCACGCCCACGCTGAGCACGGGGGAGGCGCGGATCGATGGCTATCTGTGGGTGAAGCTGCCGGGGGAGTCGGACGGCTGCAAGGGGGCACCGGGCACGTTCACGCCGTCGTACGCCTACGAGTTGGCGCGCTGACAGCACCCCAGGCGGGTCAGCCGGGCTCCGGCAGCCCGAGCACCCGTGCGCACCAGGGCAGCGCCGTCCTCAGCTGGCTCAGCTGGACGTCCCGGACCCGCGGCGCCGCCGGGATCACCGGCAGCCCGGCGCGGCAGGCGAAGAACCCGGCGACCAGCGCGACGTGTTCGGGCGGGACCGAGGCGACCGATTCCGGCGGCGGCCCTCCTTCGGCGTGCAGGCTCGGCAGCCAGAAGGCGATGTCGTAGCGCGCGTCGCCGACGGCCGCGAGGTTCCAGTCGACCAGAAGCGCCCTGCCGTCCCGGAAGCAGAGGTTGTCGCTGCGCACGTCGAGGTGGAGCACCGCGTCGCCGTCCAGGCACGTGGCGTCGCCCGAGGCGTCCAGGAGTGCCAAAAGCGCCCGGTCGAGCCAGCCGGGCGAGCACAGACCGAGGGCGAGGAAGGGGGCGGGGTCGCGGGCCACCTCCGCCCAGCCGCTCTGCGCGTGCACGGTCCCGGTGACCTTGCCAAGGCCCGGAAAGGGGCGGCACGCGGCGAGTTCCGCGAGCGCGTCGAGGACGGCACCGACCTGTTGGGAGGACCAAGGCGGCGGCCAGTGGCAGGACGACAGGTCCTCCAGGACGAGGAGCGGATGCTCTGCGTCGACCCAGCCGAGCAGCCGGGGCATGAAGGAGCCGCCGAGTTCCGCATAGGCGCGGTGTTCGTCCCGCAACCAGCCGGCCGTCTGCGGGTCGGCCGCCCGCTTCACGAACGCCGAACGCCCGTCGTCCAGGCCCACCAGCAGGCGGTGGACGTTGGAGTAGCCGCGCTCGGTGAGCCGGTGGGCGTGCACGGGCCGCGCGCCGAGCAACTCGTGCAGGCGGCCCGCGTCGTCGTTCGAGAGGTGGGGCAGGGTGGGATTCACACGCGGTCCTGGAGCGACGGTTTCAGGGTCGGGGGTCGGGAACCGGCGCGGCCTGCCGATCGACCTTCGGCCGGTCGCGGTCGCCCGCGCGCAGGACGCCCGCGAAGGCCACGAGCCCGCACGCCAGCACCGTCACCAGGCCGAACGACACGGTCAGGCTGGTCGCCTCGGCGATACCGCCGATCGCGCTCGGCGCGATCAGACCCGACGTGTACGTGATGGTCGCGACGCCGGCGATGGCCAGGCTGGGGTTCGATCCGCTGCGGCCCGCCGCGGCGAAACACAGCGGTACGACGACGGCGATGCCGAGACCCATCAGCGCGAACCCGCCCATCGCCGCGGCCGGATGGTCCGCGACGACGATGAGGAGTCCGCCGAGCACCGCGAGGACTCCGCCGACGCGAACCGTGCGCACGGAGCCGTACCGGTCCACCACCTTGTCGCCCACGATCCGGGCGAGCGCCATGGTGAGCGTGAAGCCCGTGGTGCACGCGGCCGCCAGCCCCGCCGAGGACTCCAGCCGGTCGCGCAGATACACCGCCGACCAGTCCAGGCTCGCGCCTTCCGCGAAGACCGCGCAGAACCCCACCGCGCCGATGAGCAGCGCCGACCGGGGCGGCAGCGCGAACCGGGGCGGCGGCTCCTCGTCCTCGGCGGGCTGAAGGTCCAGCACCCACGCGCAGGAGGCGACACCGACCACGGTCAGGACCCCGGCCGCCAGCGCGTGGTGCAGCCGGGCGTCCGCACCGAGATGCGCGGCGAGGGTGCCTGCCGCCGAACCGATCAGGGCGCCCGCGCTCCACAGTCCGTGCAGGCCGGACATGATCGAGCGGCCCATGCGGTTCTCGACCTCGACGCCGAGCGCGTTCATCGCCACGTCCGCCATGCCGGCCGTCGCGCCGTAGACGAACAGGGCCAGGCAGAGGGTGAGGAGGTTCGGGGCCAGGGACGGCAGGACGAGCGAGAGGGTCCACAGCGCGATCAGCCCGCGCAGGGCGTTCCGGGCGCCGAAGCGGTGGCTGATACTGCCCGCGAGCGGCATCGCCAGGGACGCGCCGAGCGCGGGGAAGGCCAGGGCGAGGCCGAGTTGCCCCGCACTCACCGACGCGTGGTCCTGGATCCACGGCACCCGGGTGGCGAACGAGCCGGTCACGGCTCCGTGCACGGCGAAGACGGCGGCCACGGCGTACCGGGCCCGCCTCACCACGTGTCGGTCCTGGACCACTTCGCTCATTCTCTGACCCCTCCCAGGATTTGGGTGCCTCGCGGCGCCGCCGTAAACTATCAGGAACCCTGCCTGATAGATAACGGGATAATCGGCCCCCGCGGTACGGTCCGCCCGATCTGGAAGGATCCCGGCATGCCCGCATCCCCGAGCACCGCCCGGGCCATCAACGACAGGCTCGCCCTGCGTCTGCTCCAGCACCAGGGTCCGTTGACGGCAGGGCAGTTGAAGCAGCTCACCGGCCTGTCCCGGCCCACCGTCGCCGACCTCGTCGAACGCCTCACCGCCGCCGGCCTGATCGCGGTCGTCGGGGAGTCGGGCGAGCAGCGCCGCGGGCCGAACGCGAAGCTGTACGGGATCGTCGCCGACCGCGCCCATCTGGCCGCCCTGGACATCCGTACCGAGGGCGTCGCCGTCCTCGTCTCCGACCTCCTCGGCCAGGTGCTCGCCGAGGCGTCCGTGCCGATCGGCGACGACACCGGCACCGGCTCCGCGGTCGAGCAGGCGGTCACCCTCGTCGAGCGGGTGGCGAAGGAGGCCGGCGCCGACCGGCTGCACACCCTCGGCATCGGCGCCCCCGGCCTGATCGACCCGGCGAGCGGCGACCTCCGCGACTCCTCTGGCCTGCCCGAATGGCACCGGCAACTGGTGGCGGCGCTCCAGGAACGGTTCCCCCAGGCCCGCGTCAGCGTCGAGAACGAGACCAACCTCGCCGCCCTCGCCGAACAGCGCGACGGCGCCGCCCGCGACCGGGACACCTTCGTGCTCCTCTGGCTCGGCATGGGCATCGGCGCCGCGGTCGTCCTCGACGGGACCCTGCGCCGGGGAGCCTCCGGCGGCGCGGGCGAGATCGGCTTCCTGCCGGTACCGGGCACCACGGGCCTGCCCTCGGCGACCGACTGCGACGGAGGCTTCCACTCCCTCGCGGGTGCGGGCGCCATCGCCGACCTGGCGGCACAACACGGTCTCACCGCGCCGCCCACGGCCCACGAGCCACGGGCGGCGGCGCTTGTGCGGGCGGCGGTGGAGGCGGTGGAGGGACGGGCGGCCATGGTGGACGGGGCGGCGGTGGAGGGCCGGGCGGTCTTGCTGGAGCGGGTGGCAGCAGCAGCGGACACGACGGTGGCCGTGGAGAGGGTGGGGGAGGGCAGGGCGGCCGCGATGGGCAAGGCGGTGGAAGGCCCGGTGGCCGGGGTGGACCGCGCGCACCGCGGAGCCTTCGCGAAGGGCGACCCGCGGGCGGGGGATGGTCGTGTTGCGTCGCATCAAGGACCGGACTCTGACGCCGACCGAAGCCTGGCAGCGTCGGCCGACGGTGGTCGTGCCGTGCCGTGCACAGGACCTGCGGTTGGCGGCTTCCTGGGGGTGCGGGCGGAGGATGGTCGTGCTGGGTCGCGTCCGGGCCCGGCTCCTGACGCCGGCCGCTCCCCGGACGCGCTCGCCGAGGGCGGCGGTGCCGGGCCGCCCACTCATCCCGAGTTTGATTCCGCGTCGCATCAAGGCCCGGACGCTGACGCCGACCGCAGCCCGGCCGCGCCCGCCGAGGGTGACCGCGCCGCGCCGCCCCCCAGCCCCGCCCCCGACCGCTTCCTCGACGCTCTCGCCGACCGCGTGGCCCTCGGCGCCGCCGCTGTCATCGCCGTACTGGACCCTGGCTGTGTGGTGCTGGCCGGCGAGATCGGTCGCGCGGGCGGCGACACCCTGGCACTGCGGGTCCAGGACCGTCTCGCCCGGCTGTCACCCCTGCCCACGGAGGTGCGGCCCAGCGCCCTGGGGGGCGGCGCGGTGCTGCGCGGGGCGCTGCTCACGGCGCGGGAGCAGGCGCAGGACGAGCTGTTCGCGCCCCGGAGGACGAGCTGAGCCAGGGCATCTCGACCGCGGCGCTCGCGCGTCGGCACCCCCATCGCCTCGGCTCATCGGTGTCGTTTCCGGCGTCGACGAGGCGCGCCGACGTTTCCCTCCGGCCCGAGCCGCCGGACAGCCCTCAACCCCGCCGCTTGGCAGCCAGGTAGTCCTCGAACGTCCCCTTGCCCACGGCCCGTTCCGGCGTCAGATGGCCGCCCGCCCGGAACCCCCGGTACGCCTTGCCCGCCAGCGGCACGTTCACGACCGCACGCTTCCGTCCCGTCGCCTTCAGGTAGGCGCGGGCCAGCGACTCGAGCGACCGCACCTCGGGTCCGCCCATGTCGTCGACCCGCCCCGCGGGCGCGCCCGCCGCCAACTCGGCCAGCCGTTCCGCGACTTCGGCCACCTCGATCGGCTGGTCCCGGACACCCGCGGGCAACGGCACGACCGGCCCCTTGGCCAGCACCTGGAACACCTGCACGAGCAGATCGTGGAACTGGGTCGTCCGCAGCACGGTCCAGCCGAGCCCCGACTCCTCGATCTGCTTCTCCACGGCGAGCTTGGTCCGGTAGTAGCCGAACGGCACCCGGTCCACCCCGACGATCGAGATGTAGGCCAGGTGTCCCACCCCCGCCCGTCGCGCCGCCGCGATCAGGTGCGCCGCCGCCCGCTCGTCACCGCCGCGCGGTGTGCTCGCGCAGTGCACGATCGTGTCCACGCCCGCGACCGCGGCGTCCAGTCCGGCGCCGCCCTCCCGCAGATCGACGGCGTACGGCTGCGTGTGCCGGCTGAGCACCCGCACCTCGTGCCCGCCCGCGCGCAGCCGCTCGGTGACGAGTCGGCCGAGCGTTCCGCTGCCGCCGGTGACCAGGATCGTGTTCATGCTCTTCAGCCCCTTCGGGGAACCGGACGCCCCCGGATGGAGCGCCCCTCCCCAGTCAAGAGGCCCGGCGGCGGGCAAGGGCCGTCGTCACCGCCGCCGGGCCCGTCTGTGCGGGTGTCCACGCAAGGCGACCCTAAAAAGGACTAGACCATTGCGTCAAGGGGGTGTGGACCAAGGTCAAGATGCAGACTACGTGCGGGAATTGGTGCGCCACTGCCCGCGCGAGAAGTCCATCGGTGGATCCTGTGAGCCACCCCACACCGTTCGCCCGTATGGACGTCGATCAGGCGTGGCACACTGGCTCTGTACCAGAAGCAGCGCACTCCGGGGTCGGTGAAAGTCCGAACCGGCGGTTACAGTCCGCGACCCGGTCGCTTCCAGCGGCCGGTTGACCAGGTGAAATTCCTGGACCGACGGTTAAAGTCCGGATGGGAGGCAGTGCGCGGCGGGCGGGCATTCGTGCGCGCCGCCGAACCGGTTCGTCCATGGGGCGAGCCCTGTCCGGCGTCGCCCCCGGTGTTCCCGCTCGTACGTTCTGTCGTCATCGACAGCCCCGGAGTCCGTGCCCGAAGAGGCAGGAGGACCCGGGAAGTGTTCACCGGAATCGTCGAAGAGCTGGGTGAGGTCACCGCCGTCGAGAACCTCGGCGACGCCTCCCGCTTCCGGCTGCGTGGCCCCGTCGTCACCGAGGGTGCGAAGCACGGCGACTCCATCGCCGTCAACGGCGTCTGTCTGACCGTCGTCGAGCACGAGGACGACTGGTTCACGGCCGACGTGATGGCCGAGACGCTCAACCGCTCCAGCCTCGGCGCCCTCGCCGTCGGCTCCCGCGTCAACCTCGAACGCCCCATGGCCCTCGGCGCCCGCCTCGGTGGCCACATCGTGCAGGGCCACGTCGACGGCACCGGCACGGTGCTGGAGCGCAAGCCGTCCGAGAACTGGGAGATCGTGAAGATCTCACTCCCCGCGGATCTCACGCGCTATGTCGTCGAGAAGGGCTCCATCACCGTCGACGGCATCAGCCTCACCGTCGTCGACGCGGGCCCCGACTACTTCACCGTCAGCCTCATCCCCACCACCCTCGACCTGACCACGCTCGGCCGCAAGCAGCCCGGCGACCCGGTCAACCTCGAGGTCGACGTCATCGCCAAGTACGTCGAGCGGCTGATGGGCAGTCAGGGGGCCGGTCGGTGAACTGGCTGAACTCCGAGGCGTTCGTCCTCTTCGACCAGCACATCCTGTGGTCGGACATGGTCGGCAACACCCTCGGCCTGGTCGCCCTCGCCCTCGGCTGGCGCCGGTCCATATGGAGCTGGCCCGTCCAGTTCCTGTCCGGCCTCGTCCTCTTCGGAGCCTTCTTCGGCCACCTGACGGGCAGTGCGGGCAAGCAGGCCGTCGTCATGGTCGTCGCCGGGTACGGCTGGTGGCAGTGGAACCGCAACAAGGGACGGGCCGAAGACGGGGGAGACGGCCAGATCACCCCGCGGTTCGCCACCTGGCGCGAGCGCGGGGCGATGGTCGGCGCCGCGGCCGTCGGGACCGTCGCGGTGGCCCTCCTCTTCAAGGCGTACCCGACCCTGTCCTGGGACCCCTGGCCGGACGCCTACATCTTCGTCGGCACCGTCGTCGCCATGTACGCCCAGGCGCGCGGCATGGTCGAGTTCTGGTTCGCCTGGCTGCTGGTCGACCTGGTCGGCGTCCCGCTGAACTTCGCCAACGGCTACGCCTTCTCCGGCTTCGTCTACGTCATCTACGGCGCGCTCGTCCTGTGGGGCATGCGCGACTGGTGGCTGCGCTCCCGCAAGGGCCCGCAGCCCGCCCTGGAAGGAGCGCCCGCATGAGCGCGGCACCGATCCTGTACAGCACCGACGGTCTCGAGGACTTCGCGCTCGACCCGATCGAGCAGGCCATCGCGGACATCGCGGCCGGCCGCCCGATCGTGGTCGTGGACGACGAGGACCGGGAGAACGAGGGCGACCTCGTCATCGCCGCCGAGAAGGCGACCCCCGAGATCGTCGCCTTCATGATGAGCGAGTGCCGCGGCCTGATCTGCGCCCCCATGGAGGGCGACGAGCTGGAGCGGCTCCGGCTTCCGCAGATGGTCGACGACAACACCGAGTCGATGAAAACCGCGTTCACAGTCTCCGTGGACGCCTCCGCCGCTCACGGTGTGACCACCGGCATCTCCGCCTCGGACCGCGCCACCACGCTTCAGCTCCTCGCGAGCGGTACGGCGGAGCCCACGGACCTCGTCCGCCCCGGCCACGTGTTCCCGCTCCGCGCCAAGCCCGGCGGGGTGCTGGTCCGCAACGGCCACACCGAGGCAGCCGTCGACCTCGCCCGCCTCGCGGGCCTGCGCCCGGCCGGCGCGATCGTCGAGATCGCCGGCGAGGACGGCCGCATGCTCCGCCTGCCCGAACTGATCCCGTTCGCCCGCAAGCACGGCCTGACGATCATCTCCATCGAGGACCTGATCGCCTACCGCCGCAGCTCCGAACCCACCGTCCGCCGCGAGGCCGAGACCCGCCTGCCCACCGTCCACGGCACCTTCACGGCATACGGCTACCGCTCCACCGTCGACGGCGTCGAGCACGTCGCCCTGGTGCACGGAGACATCGGCGACGGCGAGGACGTCCTGGTCCGCGTCCACTCCGAGTGCCTCACCGGCGACGTCTTCGGCTCCGCGCGGTGCGACTGTGGCCCGCAGCTCGACGCCTCCCTGGAGCGCATCCAGAGCGAGGGCAGGGGAGTGGTGGTCTATCTTCGCGGCCACGAAGGACGCGGCATCGGCCTGCTGTCCAAGCTGCGCGCGTACGAGCTCCAGGAGCAGGGCCACGACACCCTCGACGCCAACCTGGAGCTCGGCCTGCCCGCCGACGCCCGGGACTACGGCGCCGGCGCGCAGATCCTTCAGGACCTCGGCGTCCACAGCGTGCGTCTGATGACCAACAACCCTGACAAGACCGACGCGCTCGTCCGCCACGGCCTCAAGGTCAACGGCCGCGAGCCGATGCCCGTACAGGCGGGCGAGCACAACCTCCGCTACCTGCGCACCAAGCGGGACCGGATGGGTCACGACCTGCCCTGGCTGGACACGACCCCCGTGTCCACCTGCGGCAACCAGTAAGACAGAACACCAAGGAGCGACGTGAGCGGCAAGGGTGCACCGGAACTGTCCGTACGCAATGTCGGAGACCTGCGGGTCGCCGTCATCGCGGCACAGTGGCACGAGAAGGTGATGGACGGTCTGGTGGACGGCGCGCTGCGCGCCCTGCACGACCTGGGGATCGACGAGCCGACCCTGCTGAGGGTCCCCGGCAGCTGGGAACTCCCGGTCGTCGCCAAGGTCCTCGCGGGCCGCGGCTACGACGCGATCGTCGCCCTCGGTGTCGTCATCCGCGGCGGCACCCCCCACTTCGAGTACGTGTGCCAGGGCGTCACCCTGGGCCTCACCCAGGTCTCCGTGGAAACCGGCGTCCCCATCGGCTTCGGTGTCCTCACCTGCGACACCGAGGAGCAGGCCCTGGACCGGGCCGGCATCGAGGGCTCCAACGAGGACAAGGGCCACGAGGCGGTGACGGCGGCGGTGGCCACGGCGGCCACCCTCCGCTCAGTATCCGAACCGTGGCGTTAGGGCGGGCGGCACTACGCGTAAAGTGGGCGCCACCATGTCCAATAAGACGTTCGAGGAGCTCTTCACCGAGCTCCAGCACAAGGCCGCGCACGGCGACCCCGCCACTTCCCGCACCGCAGAACTGGTCGGCAAGGGCGTCCATGCCATCGGCAAGAAGGTCGTCGAGGAGGCCGCCGAAGTCTGGATGGCCGCCGAGTACGAGGGCAAGGAGGCGGCTGCCGAGGAGATCTCGCAGCTGCTGTACCACGTCCAGGTGATGATGGTCGCCCGCGGGATCTCCCTGGACGACGTCTACGCCCACCTCTGAGCCGCGCCACCCACCCGCACATCACAACCGCACGAACGAAGGAAGCCGACCTCATGCTGCGCATCGCCGTCCCCAACAAGGGTTCCCTGTCAGGACCTGCGGCGGAGATGCTGCATGAGGCCGGCTACCAGCAGCGCCGCGAGTCCAAGGAACTGCGGATCGTCGACCCGGAGAACGAGGTGGAGTTCTTCTACCTCCGCCCCCGCGACATCGCGATCTACGTCTCCTCCGGCAAGCTCGACATCGGCATCACCGGCCGCGACCTGCTGATCGACTCGGGCGCCAGCGCGGAGGCCATCCTCCCGCTCGGCTTCGCCCGCTCCACCTTCCGCTTCGCCGGCAAGCCCGGCACGGCGGCCGGCATCGCGGACCTCGCCGGCAAGACGGTGGCCACCTCCTACGAGGGCATCGTCGCCAAGCACCTCGCCGACAACGGCATCGACGCCTCGGTCGTCCACCTCGACGGCGCCGTCGAGACCGCGATCGAACTGGGCGTCGCCGAAGTCATCGCGGACGTCGTGGAGACCGGCACCTCGCTGCGCAACGCGGGCCTCGAAGTCTTCGGCGACCCGATCATGAAGTCGGAGGCCGTCGTCATCCGCCGCGTCGGAGCCGAGGCCGACGAGCCCAAGGTCCAGCAGTTCCTGCGCCGCCTCCAGGGCGTCCTGGTGGCCCGGACGTACGTGATGATGGACTACGACTGCCGCGTCGAGCAGCTCGAGAAGGCCGTCGCGCTGACGCCGGGCCTCGAGTCCCCGACCGTCTCCCCGCTGCACAACGAGGGCTGGGTCGCCGTCCGTGCGATGGTCCCTTCCAAGGAAGCCCAGCGGATCATGGACGACCTGTACGACATCGGCGCGCGGGCCATCCTGACGACGGCCATCCACGCCTGCCGTCTCTGAGGGGCGCCGTCAGAATGTCCGAACTGCCCGCTCTCCCCGTCACGTTCCGGCCAGGGCGTACCCGCGCCGTGCTGCTGACCGCGGGAGTCGCGATCCTCGTGGTCATCACGACGGTCGCCATGCTGCTGGAACAGCTCAGCCCCGGCGAGCGCCTCAGCTTCGTCTTCACCGGGGCGCTCCTGTTCGGAGTGCTGCTCATGCTGTCGCGGCCGAAGGTCGTCGCCGACGAGACCGGTGTCACCGTCGTCAATATCGCCAGCAAGCGCCGCCTGGCCTGGGCCGAGATCATCCAGGTGAACCTCCGCCCCGGCGACCCCTGGGTCTTCCTCAACCTCAGCGACGGCACCAGCCTGCCCGCGCTCGGCATCCAGCCGGGCATCGCCAAGCAGCACGCCATCGCCGACGCACGCGCCCTGCGGGCGCTCGTCGAAGACCGTTCGACTGGGGATCTGCCGTAACGGGCCATGTCTTGATTAATCTGTTGGCGGAGGCGTTCTCGTTTGCGCCTCCGCCCTGTGTTGTTCCTGCTACCCGAGGAGTGACTCCCTCCAGCGATGGACGGATCGTCCTGTAGTACCTGCGCCGCCCCCTCCCGACATATCGAGGCGGCGGCATCATGACCACCCCCTTGCTGCTCCTCGGAGCGGCATTCCTGCTGATTCTCGCCAACGGATTCTTCGTCGCGGCCGAGTTCGGCCTGGTCACGGTCGAGGCGACGGACGCCGAGAAGGCCGCCGCCGAGGGCGACCGACGGGCCCGTACGGTCGTCGAGTCCCTCAAGGAGCTGTCCTTCCAGCTCTCCGGCACGCAGCTCGGCATCACCATCACCTCCCTCGTCGTCGGCATGCTCGCCGAACCGGCGCTCGCCGAGCTGCTGGACGGCCCCATCTCCGCGACCGGCATCCCCGAGGGAGCGGTCTCCGGGGTCGCCGTGGTCATCGGCATGCTGCTGGCCTCGGCCGTGCAGATGGTGATCGGCGAACTGGTGCCCAAGAACTGGGCGGTGTCCAAGCCGCTGCAGGTCGCGCGCTTCGTCGCCGGCCCGCAGCACGCCTTCGCCCGCCTCTTCCACCCGGTGATCGCAGCCCTGAACGCGGTCGCCAACCGCCTCGTCCGCGCGCTGGGCATCGAGCCCACCGAGGAGCTGGCCTCCGCCCGCACCCCCGGCGAACTCGTCTCCCTGGCCCGGCACTCCGCGCGCGCCGGCGCCCTGGAGCAGGACACCGCGGACCTCTTCGTACGGACGCTGTCGCTGGCCGAGCTGACCGCGCAGCACGTCATGACCCCGCGCGTGAAGGTCAGCGCCCTGCAGTCGTCGGCCACCGCCGAGGACGTGGTCAACCTGACCCGCGCCACCGGCCTGTCCCGCTTCCCCGTCTACCGCGAGAAGATCGACGAGATCGTCGGCATGGTGCACCTCAAGGACGCCCTGGCCGTCCCCGCCCACAACCGCCTGCGCACCCCGGTGGTGCACATCGCCCGTCCGGCGCTGCTCGTACCCGAGACCCTGCCCGTACGGCCCCTGCTCGCACAGCTGCGCAACGAACAGCCCATAGCCGTCGTCGTCGACGAGTACGGCGGCACGGCAGGCGTCGTCACGCTGGAGGACATCGTCGAGGAGATCGTCGGCGAGGTCCGCGACGAGCACGACGGTCAGGACCTGCCGGAACTCGCCGCCGCCGCGCCGGAGGACGGCAGGCCCGCCTGGGAGGCCGACGGCAGCTGCCGCGTCGACATCCTCCGGCGCATCGGCCTGGACGTGCCCGAGGGGCCGTACGAGACCGTCGCCGGCCTGGTCGCCGACCTCCTCGGCCGCATCCCGGCCGTCGGCGACCGGGCCGAACTGCCCGGCTGGCGGCTGTCGGTGCGCCAGGTGGGGCACTACCGCGCCGAGCGCGTCCGCCTGGTGCGGACGGCCCCCGTCGTGGTGGAGGCAGCCCGATGAGCGTGCTCCAACTCCTCTTCGCCGCGCTTCTCGTGCTCCTCAACGGCTTCTTCGTCGGCGCCGAGTTCGCCCTCGTCTCCGTGCGCCGCAGCCAGATCGAACCGCTCGGCACCGCCCGGGCCCGGCAGGTCCTGTACGGCCTGGAACGGCTGCCGCAGATGATGGCGGCCGCCCAGTTCGGCATCACCGTCTGCTCGCTGACCCTGGGCGCGGTCGCCGAACCGACGGTCGCAGGCCTGCTGGAGCCGGTCTTCGAGTGGATCCACCTGCCGCACGGCATGATCCACCCGCTCGGCTACGTCATCGCGCTCGCCGCGGTCGTCTTCTTCCACCTCGTCATCGGCGAGATGCTCCCGAAGAACCTCGCGATGGCGGCCCCGGAGAAGGTCGCGCTGTGGCTCAGCCCCGGCCTGGTCGCCTTCGCCCGCCTCTGCAAGCCGATCACCGCGGGCCTCGGCGCCTGCGCCGGGGCCATCCTGCGGCTCTTCGGCGTCGAGCCCAAGGACGAGGTGGAGGCCGTCTTCACCAGCGAACAGCTCAACCGCCTCGTGGAGGACTCCGGCCAGGCCGGCCTGCTCGACCCCGAGGAACAGGAACGCCTGGAGGACGCCCTGGAGCTGGGTTCCCGCCCGGTCACGGACGTGCTCCTGAAGCGTGAGTCGCTGGTGACGGTCAGCCCCTCGGTCACCCCGGGGCAGATCGTCGAACTCACCGGCCACACCGGTTACTCCCGCTTCCCGGTGGCGGCGGAGAACGGCGCCTTCATGGGCTACCTGCACGTGAAGGACGTACTCGACCTGGAGGACTCCCAGCGGGCGGTGCCGCAGCAGATCTGGCGCCCGATGACGACGCTCCGGTCCGAGCTGCCGCTCGACGACGCGCTCACCGTGATGCGCCGGGCCGCGACACACCTCGCCCAGGTGGCGGACGCGTCCGGCAAGGTGCTGGGGCTCGTCGCCCTGGAGGACGTACTGGAGCTGCTGGTCGGCGAGGTACGCGATCCGGCCCACCGCGAGGTGCCGGAGGTACGGGTCGCGGAGCCGCGGGTGAGCGGGGAGCCGGAGGAGGCGCTGGCGAGCTGACGCGCGCCGCCGCCTGCGGGCCACTGTGCCTCAGCGGCGGCGCCCAGCCGGCATCGTGCGCAGCTGCGGGCAGTCGTGCCATGCGCGACCCCCGCCTGCACCAGCACCAGTACCTGCCCAAGCCCGGTCACATCGTCGACGGATCCTGCGGCCCCCGCCCCGACAGCACCTCTCCGTACGCCTGCATCAGGTCCGGCAACCGAAGCGTCGACAGGTCGTCCCGCGTCAGCACCCCCGGATACGTCGACAACCGCAGATCCCGGTACGCGCAGCTCTTCTCGTACAGCGTCCGTAGGAACCGCCCGTTCCCCAGTTCGTCGATCCACCCCTGGTCGACCACGTGCCCGGCGATGGACCGCAGCTCGTCCAGCGCCTCTTCGTCCCACACGTCACCGTTCTCCGTGGCCAGCACCTCGCCGATCGAGGTGAGTTCAAGCGGCCGGTAGGAGGGAAAGTCGACGCGGGTCGTGAAGCGGGACGACAGCCCGGGGTTGGCGGCCAGCAGACGGTCCATGCCCTCCGGATAGCCGGCCAGGATCACCACGAGGTGGTCACGGTTGTCCTCGGCGCGCTTCAGCAGCACCTGGAGCGCCTCGTCGCCGTACGCGTCGCCCTTGCCGTAACCGGAGTTGGAGAGCGAGTACGCCTCGTCGACGAAGAGCACACCGCCGAGCGCGGAGTCGATCAGCTCGTTGGCCTTCACAGCGGTCTGGCCGAGGTACTCGCCGACCAGGTCGGCCCGCTGGGCCTCGACGAGATGGTCGCCGCCGAGGAGCCCGAGGGCGTAGAAGACCCGGCCGAGGATGCGGGCCACGGTGGTCTTGCCGGTGCCGGAGGGGCCGGAGAACACGAAGTGGCGTTTCGGCGGCTGAACGGGCAGCCCCTGCCCGGCGCGCAGCCGGGCCATGTTCAACTGTGCGGACAACGCCTTCACCTGGCGTTTCACCGGTTCCAGGCCGACCATGCGCTCGAGCTCGGCGAGCGCCTCCTCGAGTAATGCGGGATCCGTGGGCCCGGCGGGCAGCGAGGGCGAGGGCACGGACTTCTCGCGGACCGCGGGGTCGGTCGCCGACGGCAGCGGTCCGGAGAGCGGCAGTTCGGGCTCCGTGAGCTTCAGGTCGCGACCCTCGCCCCCGAAGAGCGGGTCGAGTCCGTCCGGGCCGTCCAGCATGTCCTGCCCCGCCCCGGTGAGCGTGATCGCGGCGAGGTCGGTGGACTCGTCGTACCCGTCGCCCTCGGCGATCGCCGCGAGCCGGGCCGAGGTGTCCATGAAGGCGGGGTCGACGCGGTGCACGGCCCGGTACAGGGGCAGCGCGGCGGCGCTGCGGCCGGTGCCCTCGTGGGCCCGCGCCAGCCAGTAGCGCAGCTCCTTGCGCTGCGGCTGTTCGCTGCGGCAGCGCATCAGGGCCGACGACAGCAGCGGTTCGGCCTGGCCGTACATCTCCAGGCGGACCCGGGCCATACCGCCGAACAGGCCCGCCTCGATGCCCAGCATGGGGTCGTTGATCAGCGGGTCGGTGTGCCGGACGAGCTGTTCCCAGTCCTTGACGAGATAGGCGCGGCACGCGTGCAGGAAGCGGACCTGGTGGTCGGCGTCCACCGGCGGCAGGCCCGCCAGGGCCCGGTCGAGTTCCGGGACGTGCCGGCCGTCCAGCCAGTGCGAGGCGTGGGCGAGGAGCAGGTCGCGCGGGCTCTCCAGCACCGGTTGCACCCACCAGCCCAGCCAGTACCAGGAGTTGATGGTGCGGCGGTGCCGCGCGCGCTGTTCGCCGAAGCGGTCGCGGTGCCGGAACATCCTGAGCAGCGCTGTCGTCGTGTCCACGCGCAGCGCGTGCAGTCCCAGCCAGCCGTCGGCCATCCCGGGATCGATCCGCACCGCGGTGCGGAACTCCTCCTCCGCCTGCGGATAGGCGCCCATCGTGTAGGCGTCCACACCTCGCAGCCAGGCGAGGTCGGCCGGGGCCTCGGGGCCCTGCGTGCCGAAGTCCATCACGTCCCCCACAAACCGTGCCCCCGTTTGGTTGGCCGGCGGGCCGGTGCCCGTCGACCGCCTTGGTCCAACCGCTGTGCCGCGGACCGGAGTTGCAACGGTGCGCAGAGCAGCCGTCCGTAGGTCGCACCGAGGGCATCGTACCTGCGGTGGTGTCGCCCGCCGTAGGGTGCCGCACAGGCCGTTTGACGAGGTGGGAGCACAGGGGCGCACTCGCGCGTGGTGACCGAGGGTGAGCGAATCATGCCCCGGGCGTCCGGAAAACGCGAAGAGGACAGAACGAAGCCCCCGATCACGGGGGAACAACCGGGGGCTTCGCGTCTGAGGGGCGGCTTCGATGTGCCGCACATTCAGAACGTAAGACCTGTACGGCCCGTCGGTCAAGCCGAGTTGAAGCACTCCGGGAAGTTCTCCCGCACGGCTCTTCACAAGTTCAGCACACTGCGGATGGTCCGTCACCCTGTGTGATGTTCTGGTTCGGTCCAATGCTTCCGGCAGGCCCCGACAGCACCTCATATCCCTCTGCGCACTGCCGTACCAGCAGATCGGCGAAGGGCCGGGAGGGGTCCTCGGCGAAGTGCCGTTGTTCCGCCCGGACCCAGCCGTCCCAGAACTCCCGCTGCTCCTTCCCGTCCCGTGCCCGCCCACGCGCCCACGCCTCCTCGCGCGGCAGCTCCATCCACAGCAGGTGCGCCAGATGCGGGCGCAGCGCCCGGCGGCCCGCCCCCACGCCCTCGACGAGAACCACCGGGGCTGGGGGGAGCGGGCGGGGCGGTCCGAAGCGGCGGGTGTGCCAGTCGTACGGCGTGTACCGCGCCGTCTCGCCGCGGCCGAGCGGTTCGATCACCTGGGTCAGCAGCCGCTCGGTCCAGCCGAACAGTTCCGCATGGCTGGCGAGGTCGTCGAGACGCAGCACCGGCGCGCCGTCCAGCTCCCGGGCCAACTGACTGACGAACGTGGATTTCCCGGAGCCGGCGTGTCCGTCGACGCCGATCAGGCGGACCGGTCCGCAGGACGGGGGGAGTCGGCGGAGCCGGGAGGCGAGGTCGCGGATGGCCGTTCCTCGGGAGCAGGGAGCAGGGAGCAGGGAGCAGGTTTTCTCCGTGCAGTCTAAGTCGGCCAGGTCACGCCAGTGGAAGAGACCAATATTGCCGGGCGTGGCATGGGCCGAAGTGCTGGCAGGAGCATGCCGCCTGCTCCATAGTTGGCGCACAACCGTGCATTGGACCTGCCCCGACTCGGACACCTGGGAGTCATTCCGCCCATGAGCAGAGCCGAACAGCCGTCCCGGAGAACCGTCCTGGCCGCCGCGGTCGCCGCCGCCGTGGCCGGCAGCGCGGGCCCGGCGTCCGCCGATACCACGAGCAGCACCGTGACCGACACGAGCGACCTTGCCGCGGCCCGCCCGGTCGACAACCGTTTCTGGACCACGTACGCCCACTGGCGCGGCGGCACCGCCCAGGGCACCCGGGCCGTCGCGGGCGTCCGCCCGGGTGTCGTGATCGGCACCCCCGCGGGCACCGCCGACTACACCGACCCCCACACCGGCAGGACGGCCGCCTGGGAGTACGCGACCTGGACGTCCCCCGTCCACGACCTCGCCGTCCCCGCCACGGAGGCGATCGCCACCTGGAACGCCCACACCCCGGCCGGCACCTGGCTCCAAGTCGAGCTCAAGGGCACGTACTCCGACGGCACGGACACCCCTTGGTACGTGATGGGCCGCTGGGCGGCCGGCGACCAGGACATCAGGCGGACCTCGGTCGACGACCAGAGCGACGACAAGAGCAGCATCTGGACGGACACCTTCGCGATCGACGACCCGGCCACGGGCCTGCGCCTGGTGTCGTACCGCCTCAGGCTCACCCTCTACCGCAAGCCCGGCGCGAAGACCACGCCCACGGTCTGGCGGCTCGGCGCGATGGGCTCCGACATCCCCGACCGCTTCACCGTCCCGGCCTCCGCCCCGGGTCTCGCCCAGGAACTGACCGTCCCGCGCTACTCGCAGGAGATCCACATCGGCCAGTACCCCGAGTACGACAACGGCGGCGAGGCCTGGTGCAGCCCCACCTCCTCACAGATGATCATCGAGTACTGGGGCAGCCGGCTCAGCTCCGAGCAGCTGGCCTGGGTGGACCCGGCGTACGCCGACCCGCAGGTCTGCCACGCGGCCCGGTACACCTACGACTACCAGTACGCGGGCTGCGGCAACTGGCCGTTCAACGCCGCCTACGCGGCCACCTTCAAGGGCCTCCAGGGCGTGGTCACCCGGCTCGGCTCGCTCACCGATCTGGAGACGCTGATCGCCGCCGGCATCCCGGCCATAACGTCCCAGTCCTTCCTCAAGGAGGAGCTCACGGGGGCGGGTTACGGAACCTCCGGCCACCTGATGACCGTGATCGGCTTCACGGCCACCGGTGACGTGATCGCCAACGACCCGAACTCGCCGACCAACGAGGCCGTGCGACGCGTCTACAAGCGGCGCGAGTGGGAAAATATCTGGCTCAGGACCAAGCGGTACAACGCCAGTGGCAAGGTCGTCTCCGGTACCGGCGGCGTCTGCTACCTGTACTTCCCGGCCCACCCGGGCCCGCGCCAGCGCAAGGCGCTCGCGGCGGTCGGCGTGCGCTGAGCCGACGTACGAACGGCCCTCGGCTCCAAGCGAAGCCGGGGGCCGTTCTGTGTGACCAAGCTCTCTGCCGCAAAAGCCGCCCCGAGTGGCAAGGTGGACAGACCGGTGGGGGGAGTCCACCCGTACGTCCGACCTCAGCGAGAAGCCATGACCGCACACTCAGCCGCCGCCGCCCGCGCCCGTACCGGCGGCCCCCGCGAAGACGGCCCGAAGATCGTCGAGCATGTCATGGGCTGGACCCTCGTCGTGGTGATCGCGATGCTCGTCACCCAGCTCGGCCTGCTGTGACCTGACGCATACCCGACCTGACATACTGCGGGTGTCCCGCCGCCCGTTGAGACCAGGGTCGAAATTGAATATCAGTCAACAGAGCGACGCTGCCCGTCCGCGGGCGCGCGGCACTGAGCGTTCGGTGGCACGTCGCGCCGAACTCATCGCCATCGGGCGGAAGTTGTTCGCCGACACGTCGTACGACGCGCTCTCCATGGACGACATCGCCCGGCAGGCCCATGTCGCCAAGGGACTGATCTACTACTACTTCCAGTCCAAGCGCGGCTACTACCTGGCGATCATCCAGGACTCCGTCGCCGACCTGGTCACCTACGCGGCGAGCGGCCTCGAACTGGAGCCGGTGGGCCGGGTCCACCGCACCATCGACAGCTATCTGCGCTACGCCGAGCACAACCAGGCCGCCTACCGCACGATCGTCAGCGGCGGCGTCGGCTTCGACGCCGAGGTGCACGCCATCCGGGACGGGGTGCGCGAGGCGATCGTCGCCACCATCGCCGAAGGGGCGTACGGCCGCAGCGACATCGCGCAGGTGCCGCGGATGGGCCTGCTCGCCTGGGTGTGCAGCGTCGAGGGCGCCGCCCTCGACTGGATCGACCGCCCCAGGCTGTCCCGCGAGACGATGCGCGAACTCCTGGTGAAGACGCTCGGCGGTTCGATGCGGGCCATCGAGGAGATGGACCCCGCCTATCCGGCCCCGGCGCCGGCCCGCCGCGACGACGGCTGACGACACCCGACGGACGGCACCCGGCGGACAGCTCACGACTCGGGGCGGAGGCTCGTGGTCCTCCGCCCCAAGTCGCCCTTTCGGCTCGGTCAGTTGATCGCGTTGATCAGCTCGCCGTCCGCGGTGTCCCCGCTCAGCTCCCAGAAGAACGTGCCGCCAAGGCGCTGCGCGTCCTTGTACTTCATCTTCCCCTTGATCGTCTTCGGGGTGTCGTAACTCCACCAGTCGCTGCCGCACTTGGCATAGGCGGTGCCGCCCACGGTCCCGGTCGGCGGGCACGTGGTCCTGAGCACCTTGTAGTCCTCGAAACCGGCCTCGTACGTCCCCGCCGCCGGGCCGGTGGCCGTGCCGCCCGGCTTCGCCTGGGTGACGCCGGTCCAGCCGCGCCCGTAGAAGCCGATGCCGAGCAGCAGCTTCGAGGGCGGGATGCCCAGACTCCTGAGCTTGGCGATGGTGGCGGCGGTGTTGTAGTCCTCCTCCGGGATTCCCGGGTAGGACGTCAGCGGGGAGTGCGGTGCCGTCGGGCCGGCGGCGGCCCAGGCGCCGAAGTAGTCGTACGTCATGGGGTTGTACCAGTCGACGTACCGGGCCGCGCCCGCGTAGTCCGCGGCGTCGATCTTGCCGCCGGGTGTGGCGTCGGCGGTGATCGCCGCGGTGACCAGCTGCCGCTTGCCGAACTTGGCGCGCAGCGCGGCCATCACGTCCCGGAACGCCTCCCGGCCGCTGGTGTCGCAGGTCAGGCCGCAGTCGTTCGGGTACTCCCAGTCGATGTCGATGCCGTCGAAGACGTCCGCCCACTTCGAGTTCTCGACCAGGTCGTAGCAGGACTGGGCGAAGGCGGCCGGGTCCTTGGCCGCCTCACCGAAGCCGCCCGACCAGCTCCAGCCGCCGAACGACCAGATGACCTTGAGGTCGGGGTGGAGCTTCTTCAGCTTGATCAGCTGGTTGAAGTTGCCGCTCAGTGGCTGGTCCGCGGTGTCGGCGACACCGTCCACGGACTCCTCGGCGGTGAACGGCTTGTCGGTGTCCGCCCAGGGGTCGCCGAGGGCGCACTTGCCGTCGGTGACGTTACCGAAGGCGTAGTTGATGTGGGTGAGCTTGTCGGCGGAGCCGGAGGTCTCGATGTTCTTGACGAAGTACTGGCGGCCGTAGATGCCCCAGTCGGTGAAGTAGCCGACGACCTTTGAACCGGCAGCGTCGGCGGCGCCGGTCGCGGTGGACTCGGCGGGGCCGGGCTCCGTGGCGGTGGCGGTGCCCGCACCGGCGAGCAGGCCGGCGCCGAGGGCGGCGCAGCACGAGGCGGACAGGAGGGCCCGGAACCGGGCGCGGGGGCGGGGCGGGGTGTGCATCGGGTGTCTCCTCGCGGGGGACAGGGAGGGGATCGCACGCCGATTGGCATGAACGCGGGGAAGCGTTGGAGCGAAACAGTAAGAGGACTAGACCAATCGGTCAATGGTTCGTACCAATTTTTGGGAGGGTGGGCGCGTCGGAACTTCTTGAAGTGAGCGGTCGTTAACTGGTGACGGAGTGCCTCCGATCGGGCATACTCACAGCGCACAGCCGCTGGTCAGCAGCTTCCGAGACCCGGAAGTGCGAGCCTCGGCCGCACTCAGTGAGACCTGGCGGAGCCGCCCCCACAACGGGCCGTCCGCCCGTGCCCGACAGGGAGGAGAGCGTCGCCATGCCCGACCGCGCCCCGCAGCCGGTGGACCGGCAACTGCCCACTGACGAGGCCCGGGATCTGATCTCGCTCGTCCGCGACATCGCGCAGCGCGAGATCGTCCCGAAGGCGGCTGAGGAGGAGGACGCCGGACGCTTCCCGCGCGAGGTCTTCACCCTGCTCTCCGAGTCCGGACTGCTCGGCCTGCCGTACGACTCCGAGTACGGCGGCGGTGACCAGCCCTACGAGGTTTACCTCCAGGTCCTCGAAGAGCTCGCCGCGGCCCGCCTCACCGTCGGCCTCGGTGTCAGCGTGCACACCCTGTCCTCCTACGCACTCGCCGCCTACGGCACCAAGGAACAGCAGGTCGAACACCTGCCCGCGATGCTCGGCGGCGGTCTCCTGGGCGCGTACTGCCTCTCGGAACCCTCCTCCGGCTCGGACGCGGCCTCACTGCGCACGAAGGCGGTGCGCGAGGGCGCCGACTGGGTGATCACCGGAACCAAGGCGTGGATCACGCACGGCGGCATCGCCGACTTCTACACGGTCATGGCGCGTACGGGCGAAGCGGGCCCGCGCGGGATCACGGCGTTCCTGGTGCCCGGCGACGCAGCGGGCCTCAGCGGAGCGGCGCCGGAGAAGAAGATGGGCATGAAGGGCTCGCCGACGGCCCTGGTCCACTTCGACGGGGTCCGCGTCCCCGACGACCGGCGCATCGGCGACGAGGGCCAGGGCTTCGCGATCGCCCTGGCCTCCCTCGACTCCGGACGTCTCGGCATCGCGGCCTGTGCCGTCGGCCTGGCCCAGGCGGCGCTCGACGAGGCGGTGGCGTACGCGACCGGGCGGCAGCAGTTCGGGCGGCCGATCGCCGACTTCCAGGGCCTGCGCTTCATGCTCGCCGACATGGCGACCCAGATCGAGGCGGGCAGGGCGCTGTACCTGGCGGCGGCGCGACTGCGCGACGCGGGCCGGCCGTTCGCCAAGCAGGCGGCCATGGCCAAGCTGCACTGCACCGACACCGCGATGAAGGTGACCACCGACGCCGTCCAGGTCCTCGGCGGGTACGGCTACACGGCCGACTTCCCGGCCGAGCGGTACATGCGTGAGGCCAAGGTCCTGCAGATCGTCGAGGGCACCAACCAGATCCAGCGGATGGTCATCGCCCGTCACCTCGCGGGTCCCGAGACCCGCTGAACTGGCCCGGCGTCACCTGAGGTGCCGAGAGCCGCGCCCACTCCGGGTCGTGGCGCCCCGGCAGGGTGCGGCCGCCGTCCGCCCAAGTGCGCATCAGATCACGGTAGATGGGCGGGTCCTGGACCTGCGGCGGCGCGAGCGGAACCGATTGCGTCGATGCGGGGACCGGTGCGGGAACATACACACGGCGCTGACGCCCGGTCGCCGAAGTTGTGGGGGTCATACCGGGGCAACGCAGAGGTCGGCGGACAGGTCACCGGTGCCCGGAATCGGGAGTGAGTTCGCCGAGGTCCGGGTCGGTGTGACTGTCTGACGTACCGCCACTTCCGGTCAGGCCGCACCGAACCGCACCACGGCAGTCTGTGAGCCGTGGCGCGGCTCGGTCACGGGGTCGGAGCGAGGCCGCTCAGGCGGCCTGGCGGCGCATGACGGGCACCCGCATGGGGCGCGAGCCCGGGCCGCCGACGTGCGAGAAGGGCTGCGTCCGCCAGTCGAGTCCCTGAGGGAGCGTCAACAGGAGGGCGGTGTCCTGCTCCTGCGGCTCGGCCGACTCGTCCGCCGACCGGGCGTCGGACGCCTTGCGGCCGGTGCCGGCGCAGACCGTGAGCCCGAACGGGTTCCACGGCGAGGCACACAGCGCGTGCTCAGGCAGGACCTCCTCGTCCGCCAGCAGGGCGATCGGCTGCGCGCAGTCCGGGCACACGACCCGGTACATCTCGAAGGTGTCGTAGTCGTCGAGTTCGTCCTCGAGGGCGTCGGGTTCGACGCCCTCCGGCTCGGGCTCGACAACCGGCTGCGACCGCTTGGGTGCGGTACGACCAGGGCGCTTAAGACTCTGCATAGGATTCTCCCCCTCGGGCTGGGCCGTGACGGCGCTGCGGCCTCGACCACAGCAAGCACTTCCCGCCCCGTCTCGGCGGTAATCACGACACCATCACGGAGCCTGCTTGAGGAGTGTGGTCTTAGTCACATGCCATCCGCAGGTGCCGGACGCGGCCCCTTTGTCCCCGGACGGCGCACCGGCTGCTCTCGGCCACATCACGAACCGGGCATGACCTGCGCCGCTCAGGTATCGCAGGAGATCAGCCGCACTGTAGGTTCTTGCGCCATGGAGGAGCTCGACCGACAAATCGTGCAGCTGCTCGTCAAGGACGGGCGGATGAGCTACACAGACCTGGGCAAGGCCACCGGCCTGTCCACGTCGGCCGTGCACCAGCGGGTGCGCCGGCTGGAACAGCGCGGAGTCATCCGCGGCTACGCGGCGGTGGTCGACCCGGAGTCCGTCGGGCTGCCCCTGACCGCGTTCATCTCGGTGAAGCCGTTCGACCCCAGTGCCCCCGACGACATCGCGGACCGCCTCTCCGGCGTCCCGGAGATCGAGGCCTGCCACAGCGTCGCCGGCGACGAGAACTACATCCTCAAGGTGCGGGTCTCCACCCCGCACGAGCTGGAGGAGCTGCTGGCCCGGCTCAGGTCGTTGGCGGGCGTCTCCACACGGACCACGGTGGTGCTGTCCACGCCCTACGAGGCACGGCCGCCGCGGATCTGACCGACCTGCGTGCCGGACGCCCCGCGCGAGGCGCGAAACTGTCCCTCATGAGTGAACGCACCGCCGAACCGACCACCGTCCTCCTCCGCCGCGGCGAGGTGCACAGCCCCGCCGACCCGTTCGCGACGGCGATGGTCGTGGAGCGCGGCCAAGTCGCCTGGGTCGGCTCCGAGGGCGCGGCCGACGCCTTCGCGGACGGTGTCGACGAGGTGGTCGACCTGGACGGCGCCCTGGTCACCCCCGCATTCACCGACGCGCACGTGCACACCACGTCCACCGGCCTCGCCCTCACCGGCCTCGACCTGTCCGACGCCCCCTCCCTGGACGCGGCCCTCGCCCTGGTACGGGACTTCGCCGCCGCCCGCCCGAACGACCGTGTCCTGCTCGGGCACGGCTGGGACGCCGCCCGCTGGCCCGGCGGCCGCCCCCCGACCCGCGCCGAGCTCGACACGGCCACCGGCGGCCGCCCCCTGTACCTGAGCCGGATCGACGTCCACTCGGCGGTCGTCACGACGGCCCTGCTGGACCTGACCCCCGGCCTCGGCGCCCCGGACGCCCCGCTGACCGCCGACGACCACCACGCCGTACGCGCAGCCGCCCTCGGCGCCGTCACCCCGCAGCAGCGCAGGGAGGCCCAGCGCACCGCCCTCGTGCACGCCGTGTCCCTCGGTATCGGAACCGTTCACGAGTGCGCGGGCCCGGAGATCTCCTCCGAGGACGACTTCACCGGTCTGCTGAACCTCGCTTCCGAGCAGGCGGGCCCGCGCGTGGTCGGCTACTGGGCCGAGCAGGACGTCGAGAAGGCCCGGGAACTGGGCGCGATCGGCGCGGCCGGCGACCTGTTCGTGGACGGCGCCCTCGGCTCGCACACCGCCTGCCTGCACGAGCCGTACACCGACGCCGACCACACCGGCACCGCCTACCTGGACGCCGCCGCCGTCGCCGCGCACGTCACCGCCTGCACCGAGGCGGGCCTCCAGGCGGGCTTCCACGCCATCGGCGACGCCGCCGTGACCTCCGTCGTCGAAGGCGTGCGCGCCGCCGCGGAGAAGCTCGGCCTGGCCCGTATCCGGGCCGCCCGTCACCGCGTCGAACACGCCGAGATGCTCACGCCCGAGACGATCGCGGCCTTCGCCGAGCTCGGCCTGACCGCGTCCGTCCAGCCCGCCTTCGACGCGCTGTGGGGCGGCGAGGACGGCATGTACGCCCAGCGCCTGGGCGCCGCGCGAGCCCGGACTCTGAACCCCTTCGCGGCGTTGCTCCGGGCCGGCGTCCCGCTCGCCTTCGGCTCCGACAGCCCGGTCACGCCCCTCGACCCGTGGGGCGGCGTCCGCGCGGCCGCCTTCCACCGGACCCCCGAGCACCGGGTCTCCGTACGCGCCGCGTTCACCGCGCATACGCGCGGTGGATGGCGGGCCGTCGGACGGGACGACGCGGGTGTCCTGGTGCCGGGAGCGCCCGCGGACTACGCCGTGTGGCGCACCGGCGAACTGGTCGTCCAGGCCCCGGACGACCGAGTGGCCCGCTGGTCGACCGATCCCCGCTCCGGTACCCCGGGGCTGCCCGACCTGACCCCGGGCCGCGACCTCCCCGTCTGCCTGCGCACCGTGGTGGGCGGACGGACCGTGTTCGTACGGCCGGGCGAGTGATCTACCGGGGTGGCGCACCGTCGATCGGTCGTCGCCGCGCCGACGCGCGACCTGCGCATCCTCCGCGCTGACCAGGGCTTCGATGCAAGAGCCGCAGGTGGGGCGGCTGTTGACAGCCGACGGCGGCGGGCCGGTAGGTTCGTCCGAGTCCACCACCGGACGCCCGACCGGGGAACGCCCGCGCACTCGCCGCCGCGCCGCTGGGTCAGGGACGGTGTGCCGCACCGGGGCACCGCCACTGGGAGCCAGGCTCAGCGCCCGTGACACGGCGAGGGAACGTTCCGGACCGGTCGGGGAGGTGTGACCCGGATGGGGCCGGGCGCTCAGTAGACAACGGCTTTCGGTCGACCCGCAGCCGGCGGGTCCCAGGTCGGCCCGAAGGGCGCCGGGCCCCCATCCGCAGAACGCACAGCCCTCGCCGCCGCACGCACAGTCCCCAAAGTGCGCATCCTTACCCGGCTTTTGTGGAAACGACACCACCATACTTACGTCCTGTCACGTCATCGCAGGCCGCGGCCACTATGGTGGACGTCTGCGTACGGACTTGAAGGGGCAGCAGTGAACGACGGCGACGGGACCCTCGCGGCACAGGACCGGGGGAGACAGTTCGGCCCGCTCGGCACGGCGTTGGTGATCATTCCGACCTACAACGAGGCGGAGAACATCAAGGCGATCGTCGGCCGGGTGCGCAAGGCCGTCCCCGAGGCCCACGTGCTGGTGGCCGACGACAACAGCCCCGACGGCACGGGCAAGCTCGCCGACGAACTGGCCGCCACCGACGATCACGTCCAGGTCCTGCACCGCAAGGGCAAGGAGGGCCTCGGCGCCGCGTACCTCGCGGGCTTCCGCTGGGGCATCGAGAAGGACTACGGCGTCCTGATCGAGATGGACGCCGACGGCTCGCACCAGCCCGAGGAACTCCCCCGTCTGCTCACCGCCCTCAAGGGCGCCGATCTGGTCCTCGGCTCCCGCTGGGTGCCCGGCGGCCGGGTCGTCAACTGGCCCAAGTCCCGCGAGGTCATCTCGCGGGGCGGCAGCCTCTACTCCCGCCTCGCCCTGGACCTGCCGCTGCGCGACGTCACCGGCGGCTACCGAGCCTTCCGTCGCGAGACCCTCGAGGGCCTCGGCCTCGACGAGGTCGCCTCCCAGGGCTACTGCTTCCAGGTCGACCTCGCCCGCCGCGCGGTCAAGGCCGGCTACCACGTGGTCGAGGTGCCCATCACCTTCGTCGAGCGCGAGCACGGCGACTCCAAGATGAGCCGGGACATCCTGGTGGAGGCCCTGTGGCGGGTCACGACCTGGGGCGTGGGGGAGCGGGTCGGCAGGATCGTCGGCCGGGGCAAGTCCTGACAGCCGCACCTGGCGGCCGTACTTGGCGGCCCTAGCGGTACGACTTCACAGGCAGGGCTGATCGTCCCCTTATCCCGTGCTGAGCCCGGCCCAGGCACACTGGACGTATGACGACTGGCGCTCCGACTCCCACGTACCCCGCCCGGCCCCGGCGCTCCCGGCTGCGCACCTTCCTGCCGCTGGGCGTCGCCGCCTGGCTGGTGCTGGAGATCTGGCTGCTGACCGTGGTCGCCGGCGCGTCGAGCGGGATCACGGTGTTCCTGCTGCTCCTCGCCGGCTTCGTGCTCGGCTCGGTGGTCATCAAGCGAGCGGGCCGACGCGCCTTCCAGAACCTGAACGAGGCCTTGCAGCGGGGCGGAGCACCGTCCGACTCGTCGAAGGGCGGCGGCAACGGCCTGATGATGCTCGGCGGCCTGCTCCTGATGATCCCCGGCCTGGTCTCCGACGCCGTGGGACTGCTCCTGCTGGTCCCCCCGGTCCAGAAGGCCCTCGGCCGCTACACGGAGCGCACCGTCGACCGCAAGCTCCGCGAGGCCGCCCAGGGCACCCTGGGTGACGCCTTCCAGCAGGCCCGCATGCACCGGCCCGACGGCAAGGTGGTCCAGGGCGAGGTCATCAGGGACGAGGCGGGTGGCGCGCCCGAGGACCCCCGCCCGCCGCTGACGCGCTGAGCTGTTGGCCGTACCGGCACACGAAGCTGAGCTGTTCGGCCGTACCAGCACACAAAACCGCGGGCGCCGTACGTGACATCACGTACGGCGCCCGCGGTTGCTTGCTGTGTTGTTTGTCCGCCCAGACCCCGAAGGGACTACGCCGACTTCCGGCTGTCTCGCGGATGGACCGCGATGTTCATTGCGCCGGAGCGCAGAACAGCCAGGCGCTCCTCGAGGACCTCTTCGAGTTCCTCGCGAGTGCGCCGTTCCATCAACATGTCCCAATGCGTACGCGCGGGCTTGGCCTTTTTCTCTTCAGGGCCGTCGCCGTCAACGAGGAGTGCCTGGGCCCCGCAGACCTTGCACTCCCACTCCGGCGGGATCTCCGCCTCGACCGAGAAGGGCATCTCAAAGCGATGTCCCTTCTCGCATGCGTACTCCACGGCCTGGCGCGGGGCCAGGTCGATGCCGCGGTCCGTCTCGTAGCTGGTCACCACGAGGCGCGTGCCGCGAAGAGCTCGCTCACTCATGAATCGTGCCTCCCGGGCTTGTCGCCCACAGGACAGGTGTCGCTGTCGTCGTCATCCGGTCAACGTCCGGTCGGCGGTAAAGATTCCCGTTCCGGGTCCCGTCCCGGGCAATGCGTCGCCGTCGTAGCCGCCCCTTGTTGTACCCACCAGCGCCCGGTTTGTCACATCTGCTAGCAGATGTCACCCAGCGTTTCGGCTTCTTTGACGCGCAGTAACGGTACGCCTGGCAGGCCAAACGCGTACACTACAGCGCTTTCGCCTTGAACGCTAAATCCTCTCGGGAATCGGATTGCCCGCGTCGCTGATCGCCCGCCGCACCGGAACCCGTGCGAGCAGCACGAATCCGACGACGAAGAAGGCCACCAGCGAGATGATCGCGTCCCGATAACTACCGGTCGCCTGGTAGGTGATCCCGAAGAGCAGCGGGCCCAGCCAGCTCATGCCCCGGTCGCTCATCTCGTACGCCGAGAAGTACTCGGCTTCCTTGCCGGGCGGCACGAGATGGGAGAACAGCGACCGGGACAGCGCCTGGCTGCCGCCGAGGACGAGGCCGATCCCGGAGGCGAGCACGAAGAACCACACGGGCGCGCCGGCGGGCAGGAAGTACCCGGCGGCCAGCGTCACCGTCCAGGCGACCAGCGAGCCCAGGATCGTGCGCTTGGCGCCGTAGATCCGGGCCAGCCGCCCCATGCCCAGCGCTCCCGCCACCGCGAGCACCTGGACCAGCAGCACGGCACCGATGAGCGTCGACTGCCCGAGTCCGAGTTCCTCGGAGCCGTAGATCGAGGCCTGGGAGATCACGGTCTGGATGCCGTCGTTGTAGACGAGGTACGCCAGCAGGAAGGCGAGGGTCAGCGGGTGGCGGCGCATGTCGCGGACGGTCGCGGCGAGCTGGCGGAAGCCGGGAGTTGTCGATCCCGGCGTGGCCTTCGAGGCGGAGCGGCGGTCGCGCAGCCGTCGCAGCGGAATGAGGGCGAAGGCACCCCACCACAGGCCCGCGGAGGCCAGGCAGATACGGACCGCGGCGCTCTCCGAGAGCCCGAAGGACTCGTGGCCGGTGTAGAGGACGAGGTTCACCACCAGGACCAGGGCGCCGGCCGCGTACCCGAAGGCCCAGCCCCGGGCGGAGACGGCGTCGCGCTCCTCGGGCGGGGCGATCTGCGGGAGGTAGGAGTTGTAGAGCATCATCGCCACGGACTGCGCGGCGTTCGCGACGACCAGCAGGGCACCGCCGAGCAGATAGCGGTCGCCGCCGAGGAAGAACATGGCCGTCGTCGCCGCGGCCCCGGTGTAGGCGGCGGCCGCCAGAAGGGGCTTCTTGCGGCCGGTGCGGTCGGCGGCGGCGCCCACCAGGGGCATCACCAGCACGGCCACGATCACCGACAGGGACACCGAGTACGCGAAGAAGGACCCGGCGCGCACCGGGATCCCCAGCGGATGCACGAAGCCGTCCGCGTCCGCCGCAGACTTGGCGACCGACGTCAGATAGGGGCCCAGGAACACGGTGAGCACGCTCGTCGAGTAGACGGAACAGGCCCAGTCGTAGAAGTACCAGCCGCGCTGTTCGCGCCGCCGTTCGGCGGCCTCGTCCGCCGATTCCGCCCGCACGGTGTCGGTGCCCACCCGTGCCCTCGCTTCCCCGTGAAGGTGCCGCGCTCGGGTGTACGGCCCAGGGGGTGCCCGGGGTGTCAGACCCAGACGCCGCGGTCCTCCATGACCTTGCGCAACGTGTCGATGTGATCGGTCATGATGCCATCGACTCCCAGATCCAGGAGCCGGTGCATGCGTTCCGGCTCGTTCACCGTCCACACGTGCACCTGCAGCCCGAGCGCGTGGGCGGTGCGCAGGAAGCGGTGGTCGACCACCTGGATCCCCGACTGCATCTCGGGCACCTGCGCGGCGACCGCGGAACGGCGCACCGCTGCCGGCAGGCCCCAGGAGCGCAGCCGCAGATTGAGGACGCCACGGGTGCCGTACGACGTCGCCAGGCGCGGGCCGGCCAGCCGCTGGGCACGGACCACCCGCGCCTCGGCGAACGAGCCGACGCAGATCCGCTCCCAGGAGTTCGTACGCTCGATCAGATCCAGGAGGGGCAGCAGGGCCGGCTCCGCCTTGACGTCGACGTTCCAGCGCGCCTCGGGGAAGGTCTCCAGGAGCTCCTCGAAGAGGGGCACCGGCTCCTTGCCCGCCACGCGCGCGTGCCGTACGTCCTTCCAGGGCAGGTCCGCGATCCGCCCCGCCCCGTCGGTCACCCGGTCCAGGGTCGCGTCGTGGAAGGCGACGAGTCTGCCGTCCGCGGTGGTGTGGACGTCGGTCTCCAGGTAGCGGTAGCCCGCCTCGACCGCGCGCCGGAACTGCGGCGTCGTGTTCTCCAGGCCGTCGGCCGCTCCGCCGCGGTGGGCGAAGGCGATGGGGCCGGGATGGTCGAGGTAGGGATGGCGTATCCGCGAGGTCACCGTCGAAGTATCGCCTGCTGCGGTTGCCCGCCGGCAACGACCGTGCCGCCGTCGGATGCCGACGGGGCGGCGAACACGCGCAGGAAGAGCTGAGCGAGCGGGCCGATCGACACCGCGTACAGCAGGGTGCCGATTCCGATGGTGCCGCCCAGGGCGAAGCCGGTCGTCACGACCGCCACCTCGACGGCCGTCCGCATCAGGCGGATCGAGCGGCCGGTGCGCCCGTGCAGCCCGGTCATCAGTCCGTCCCTCGGGCCCGCTCCGAAGTTCGCGGCGATGTAGAGACCGGTGGCCGCGCCGTTGAGCACGATGCCGGTGAGCATGAGGGGAATCCGTGCGGCGAGGCCGTGCGCCTCGGGGATCAGAGCCAGGGTGCCGTCCAGGGCGAGGCCGACCACGAAGACGTTGGACACCGTGCCGAGCCCCGGGCGCTGGCGCAGCGGGATCCACAGGAGCAGCACCACCGCGCCGACGACGATCGACACGACGCCGATCGTCAGGCCGGTGAGCTCGGCCAGGCCCTGGTGCAGCACGTTCCAGGGTTCGATCCCCAGCCCCGCCTCGACGAGGAGCGCCGAACTCGCCCCGTACAGCGCGAGACCGACGTACAGCTGGATCAACCGGCGCCCGAGACGGCTCGGCCTCTGCGTGGACAAGAGGTCCCCCATGTGGTCGTAGTGGCCTGACGCATGACACCCTGTGGCTTGGGTGGAAACATCATCCATGGCCAATTCGGGGAAGGTGGACTGATTTCCATGGCGCAGTGGACCTCGGCGATGGGTGCCGCACAGCTCGCCCGGCTGCTCAACTCCCAGCAGGACCGCCCGGCCGGACCGGGCACGCGCCGCCCGCCCGCCTATCGGGCGCTGGCCGACGGCATCCGTCTGCTCGTCCTCGAGGGCCGGGTGCCGGTCGCCGCCCGGCTGCCCGCAGAGCGCGAGCTCGCGCTGGCCGTCTCCGTGAGTCGTACGACGGTCGCGGCGGCGTACGAGGCGCTGCGCGGCGAGGGATTCCTGGAGTCCCGGCGCGGCGCGGGCAGCTGGACTGCGGTACCGGCCGGCAATCCGCTGCCCGCGCGCGGCCTCGAACCCCTGCCTCCCGAGGCCCTCGGCTCGGTGATCGACCTCGGCTGCGCGGCGCTCCCCGCCCCCGAACCGTGGCTGACGCGGGCCGTGCAGGGCGCCCTGGAGGAGCTGCCGCCGTATGCCCACACCCACGGCGACTATCCGGCCGGGCTGCCCGCACTGCGCACGATGATCGCCGAGCGGTACACCGCGCGCGGGATCCCGACGATGCCCGAGCAGATCATGGTCACGACCGGTGCGATGGGCGCGATCGACGCGATCTGTCATCTGTTCGCGGGGCGCGGTGAACGCATCGCCGTGGAGTCGCCCTCGTACGCCAACATCCTCCAGCTGATGCGGGAGGCGGGCGCCCGGCTGGTGCCCGTCGCGATGGCGGAGGGCCTCACCGGTTGGGACATGGACCGCTGGCGGCAGGTCCTGCGGGACGCCGCGCCCCGGATCGCGTATGTCGTCGCCGACTTCCACAACCCGACCGGCGCGCTCGCCGACGAGGACCAGCGGCGGCGGCTGGTGGAGGCGGCGCGGTCGGCCGGGACGGTCCTGGTCGCCGACGAGACGATGAGCGAGCTGTGGCTGGACGAGGACATCAAGGACGCGATGCCGCGTCCCGTGTGCGCCTTCGACCCGGCGGGATCGACGGTCGTCACCGTCGGGTCGGCCAGCAAGGCCTTCTGGGCGGGGATGCGCATCGGGTGGGTGCGGGCGGCACCGGATGTGATCCGCAGCCTGGTCGCCGCGCGGGCGTACGCCGATCTGGGCACGCCGGTGCTGGAGCAGCTGGCCGTGAACTGGCTGTTCAGCACGGGGGGCTGGGCGAAGGCCGTGGATGTACGGCGGGATCAGGCCCGCGACAACCGGGACGCGCTGGTGACCGCCGTACGCAGGGAACTGCCGGACTGGGAGTTCGAGGTGCCCAAGGGCGGGCTCACGCTCTGGGTGCGCACGGGCGGGCTGTCCGGGTCGCGGCTCGCGGAGATGGGGGAGCGGGTGGGCGTGCGGGTGCCGTCCGGGCCGCGGTTCGGGGTCGACGGAGCCTTCGAGGGGTATGTGCGGCTGCCGTTCACCGTGGGAGGTGCGGTGGCGGAGGAGGCCGCGGTGCGGTTGGCCGCGGCGGCACGCTTGGTGGAGAGCGGGGGCTCTGGAGGTGGGGAGGCGCCTCGTACGTTCGTGGCGTGAGCGGAGCGGGGGCCGGGCGGGAGCGGGTGCTGGGCGGGGGCGGGTCGCGCAGCCCGGCGGTTACGGAGCTTCCGCCGCCACGGCCTCCGTCTGTACGGCCTCTGTCTGTACGGCCCCCGTCTGTACGTCCTGTGTCGGTTCGCCCTCTGCCGGTACCGCCTCCGGCACGTGCTCCCCGTCCGCCGGCGTGGTCCGCGGCGGCAGCAGTGCCAGTACCGCCTGGCGGTCCGCCTCGCTCGTCGCCTCGTCGTACGGGTCCGGGGTGGAGGGGACCTGGAGTCGGTGGACCGGGCCCGTGCCGAGGCGGGCGTAGCCGCGGCCGGGCGGGACCTGGGCGACCGGGGTCGTGTGCGGGGGCGCGCCCAGGACCGCTTCCAGCTGGTCGGCCGTGGCCGGGCCGAGGACGACCCGCGCGCGCGTGTGCTGGCGTACGGCGTCGCTGAGGGTTTCGGCGCTGTCGAACTGGTCGGCCACGACCACCGTCACGTTCGCCGCGCGGCCGTGCCGGAGCGGGGCCTGGAGCAGGGACTGCGGGTCCTGGCGGCCGTCCGCGGCGGCCACGTGGGCCAAGGCGCTCGGGCGGTCCAGGAGGATCCACAGGGGGCGTTTGGTGTCGTCCGGCGGTGGGTTGCCCGCCTGGCGGGCACGGTTGACCGCGATCAGCCGGCGCTCCGTCTCCGTGGCCGCCCACTCCAGGCTCGCCAGCGCCCCGGCCAGCCCGCACTCGACCGCGAGGACGCCGTCCCGGCCGGTGAGACAGGCGTACTCGCCGGTGCCGCCGCCCTCGACGATCACGAGGTCGCCGTACTGGAGGGCCTGCAGGGCGATGGAGCGCAGCAGCGTGGAGGTGCCGCTGCCCGGCTGGCCCATGACCAGCAGGTGCGGCTCGGTGGAGCGGATGCCCGTGCGCCAGACGACCGGCGGTACGTCGCGCTGTTCCTCACCGTGGGTGAGGGGGAGCGTCCGCTGGACCTGGGTGGGGTCGGTGAAGCCGAGGACCGTCTCGCCGGGGGACGTGACGAAACGCTGGGCGGCGATGTCGGTGGGCAGGGGCGCGAGGACGGTCACCGTGAGCTGGTTGCCCTCCTCGTCCCAGGAGAAGTGGTACTCGCGGTCGCGGCCCGACTTGGCGTGCAGCAGCTGCTCGATCCGGGTACGGGCCTCGGCCTCGCCGTCGGTGAAGTACGCCGGGTAGTGGATCAGCAGATGCGTGATGCGGCCGGTGCCGTCGAAGTCGTAGGCGGGGAAGGCCTTGTCCCACTCGCCGCCGTGGGCGTAGAGCGGGGCCGGGTCCTCGGCGGTCGAGAAGTACGGCACGAGGGCCTCGTACAGCGACTGGAGGCGCTGCGTCTGGGACTCGTCGGGGCCGTCGGGCTCCGGCTGCGCGCGGTCGCGGCCCTGCCAGGCTGCCGCCGCCATCAGTGTGATGACGGCGAGCAGCGGGCCGTACGGCGCGAGCGCCACGACCAGCACCACCGACGCCACCAGGAAGAGCAGCGGCCCGCGCTTGTCCTTGGGGGTGTCGGCCCACTTGCGCCGCCCGGCCGAGGCCAGCCGGCGCAGACCGCGGGTGATCGTGATCAGTGGGTGGAGGACGTCGGTGGCGCTGTCGGCCGCCGTCCGGGCCAGCTCCCGGCTCCGGGCGATCTGCGCGCTGCCTGTGCTCAGGATGCGGGGAAGGGGGCGCCGGGCCACTGCTGTCTCCTGGTGGTGCGTACGGATGGTGGTGCTTGCCGACGTGGGGGGGCGTCAGAACTTGATTCCGCCGAGGAGGCTCGCCAGGCTCTCGCCGCCGGCCTTGATGCTCGGAGCGATGGCCGTGCTCGCGAGATAGAAGCCGAAGAGTGCGGCCACTAGGGCGTGGGAGGCCTTGAGTCCGTCCTTCTTGAAGAAGAGGAAGACGATGATTCCGAGCAGGACCACGCCTGAGATGGACAGGATCATTTGAGTTCTCCTGGTTCGTGGGGACAGTCACCATGAGTACTTCCAGGATCACAGCATGTATCCATACGATAAAAGGTGCAACTGGGTGAATTTCCGACGATTTCCCCCAGGTGGCGGAGTCGCCTTCGTCCGCTTGAGCTGGCCTCTTGCGTCCGCCCGGGTCTGCGGTGATCTTTACCTCGGGCACAACGGGTCATGTGCCCCGTGAGCCAGTACCCTGGCGATTCACCTGAACGGTTGCACTGAAAGGCGGACCGGCCGATGACCGAAGCCCCCGACCCCGAGGTCGTGGAGCTGGCGACCAAGATCTTCGATCTTGCCCGGCAGGGGCAGACCGAGGCGCTCGTGGCGTACGTCGACGCGGGCGTTCCGGCCAACCTCACCAATGACCGCGGCGACTCCCTGGTGATGCTCGCCGCCTACCACGGACATGCCGACGCCGTGCGTGCCCTCCTCGCCCGGGGTGCCGAGGGCAACCGGATCAACGACCGGGGCCAGACCCCGCTCGCCGGGGCCGTCTTCAAGGGCGAGGAAGAAGTGATCAAGGTGCTTCTCGAGGGTGGTGCCGATCCCGCCGCGGGTACTCCGTCGGCCGTCGACACCGCTCGGATGTTCGGCAAGACGCAGCTGCTCGAACTGTTCGGCGCACACTGACACGTCCGTCTGACCAGGGCGGACACGAAAAACGGGGGAGGCGGTAACGGGCCGCCGAAATTTCGGTCGCGGTGGATGGAACTGCCGAGTCATCATGACGTCGTGATTCACGGACGCGACGGCTGGGCAGGTGATGCCGCACCGCGCGGACCGTGATGCGGTCCGCATGGGCCACCAACGAGAGGCAGAGGAAGATGGCTTACAGCAAGCAGGAAACGGCGGGCGCCCCGACGTGTTGTCACGCGGCCAGGTAATGCAGGATCCCGGTTGCGTCGACGCTTGATGTGAGGCTGTTTCCCATGTTCGATCCGGTCATAGCGCCCAGCGGCACGCTGCTCGGCCTGCTCCAGCGGGGCCGCGGCGACGGCACTCTGCACGCGCTCACCGCACCGCGCGCCGAAGCGCTCGCGGCCCTGAACCACTGTGTGCTGCGCGATCCCCGCCACGACTGGCAGGTGGAGAACCGCTCCCTGTACTACGCCCGTCTCTACCTCGACCTGAACGGCGAACTGGACGAGATCGAGGCGCACCTCTTCGACGTCGAGGACGTCCTCGACACCGAGGAGTCCCGCACCGGGCTCACCCTCGCCGTCCTCGGCCACCTCGCCTCGTACGGCAGGCGGGACGCGCTCGAACTGCTGCGCAGGTACGCCGCCTCGGGCACCAGCTGGGCCTGGGCCCTGGACGAACTGGCGCTGCGCGACGACGACGCCGGACTGCGCGCCCTCGCGGCACCGGTCCTGGCGCGCTTCTCGACCGACGCCGAGGGCGAAGCCGAACTGGCCGTCGCGGTGCGTGACGCGTTCGAGCCGCGGCCCTGGCGGTTGTGGGCCGACGATCCGCGCGAATCCATCGCCACGCGCGTGCGTGCCGCTCAGGAGGCCGGCAGTTTCGACCGCTGGCAACGGCAGATGCGACCTACCGGACCCCGTCCGGGGTGGAGCGTGCAGGCGGTCTTCGACTGGGCCCAGCAGGGTGTCGAACGCGGCGTGGCGCTCCATGTCCCCGCCGCCCGCTGTCTCGCGGCCGTAGCCGGTCCCGAGGACCGGCCGGAGATCCTCCGGGCCGCCGAGGACGGCAGCGACGGAGCCCGCTGCACCGCCCTGCGTTATCTAGCCGACAGCAATGATCCGAGCGCTCCCGATCTGATCGAGGTCGCCGTGGCCACCGGCTCGGCGGCCGTGGTGGAGGCGGCCGTGGACGCCTTCGAACGCATGCGCAGTGTCGCCGCGGTCGACCGGGCACGCGGCTGGGCCCGTCGGCCCGACCCCCTCGGCGCCGCCGCCGGACGCATGCTCGCCTGCCGGGGCGCCTCCCGGGACAGCGACCTCGTCCTAGCGGCGCTCCGGGAGGCCGTACGGGGTGAAGGCCCCGACGCCCCGACACTGTGGACCCTCGTCGACGGCACCGGACGGCTGGGCATCGTCTGTGCGGCACCCGTACTCCGGCACATCTACCGCGAGACCGCCTCGTCGCATCTGCGCGGCCGGGCCGCACGCGCCCTCGCCGCCACCGACCCCTCCTTCGCCACCGGCTTCGCCGTCGAGTGCCTCTGGGACTGCGAGGAGACCACCCGCGAGATCGCCGCCCGGCACGCCGAGACCGGTGACGCCCGGGTCGTGGAGCGACTGCGCCGGCTCGCCGCCGATCCGGCCGAGGAGGCCGAGGTCCAGACGGCCGTACGCAGCCGGATCGGACCGGACGCGGCCGCCATGTGACCGCCGCTATCGATGTGGCCGATCTTGACCGCTTCCGGCTCGGGTGCGCCCTCGGAACGAACCCACCGGGCTCCGGCGCACCCCCGGGTGAACTCGGGGTGACCCGCGGGTCAGACGGGCATGGACACGGTCTGACCTGCTCGGGTGCGCAGCGCAACGCTCACAGGACGTTCCTCGTCCGGAAAGATCCACGTTGACGCGGCCACGTCCAGCACGGCGACAACACGGGTATGCGTGTTGTCATCGTGACCGAATCCTTTCCCCCCGACGTGAACGGCGTGGCCCACTGCGCGCTCCAGACCGCCCGGCACCTCGTGGATCGCGGTCACTCTCCGCTCGTCGTCGCGCCGGCCACCGCCGCCGGTACCGGGCCCGGGGCCGATGCCCTGGCGCCGTGCCCCGTCATCCGTGTCCCCTCCCTCCCGCTCCCCGGCTACCCCCAGGTCCGCGTCGCCCTGCCAAGCCGCCGGGTGGCCGCGGCGATCGTCGAGCACCGTGCCGACGTCGTCCACCTCGCCAGCCCCTTCGTCCTCGGCGTCCGCGGCATGGCCGCCGCCGCCCGGCTCGGTGTCCCCGCCGTGGCCGTCTACCAGACCGACCTGGCCGGATACGCCCGCACCTACATGGGCGCCGGCGAGGCCGCGGCCTGGCGGCGCATCCGCTCCGTCCACTCGGCCGCCGACCTCACCCTCGCCCCGTCCAGCCCGGCCCTGCACGACCTGGAGGCACACGGCGTGCCCCGGGTGCGGCTGTGGCCGCGGGGCGTGGACACCGCCCGCTTCCGCCCCGAACTGCGGGACGAGGCACTGCGCCGCGAACTCGCCCCGAACGGCGAACTGATCGTCGGCTACGTCGGCCGCCTCGCCCCCGAGAAGCAGATCGAGCTGCTGGCCGGCGTCTGCGGGCTGGACGGCGTCCGGGTCGTGGTCGTCGGCGACGGCCCGAGCGGGCCGAGCCTGGAGCAGGCGCTGCCGGGCGCGGTCTTCCTGGGCCGCCGCACCGGCGACGAACTCGCCCGGATCTTCGCCTCCCTGGACGTCTTCGCGCACACCGGCCCTTTCGAGACCTTCTGCCAGACCGTGCAGGAGGCCATGGCCAGCGGCGTGCCCGTCGTCGCGCCCGCCGCCGGCGGCCCGCTGGACCTGGTGGCCCACGGGCGCACCGGGCTCCTGGTCCCGCCGCGCGACCCGGACGCCGTACGGGACGCCGTGTGGTCCCTGGCCGCCGACCCCGGCCTGCGCACCGCGTTCGGCGCCGCCGCGCGCGCGATGGTCGAGGGGCGCACCTGGGCGGCCGTCGGCGACCAGCTGATCGGGCACTACACGAACGTGCTCACGGCGCGCCGGACGGTGGTGGCGGCATGAGCGGCGAGTCACTGCGGATCGTGCGCCTGGCGAACTTCGTGGCCCCGGCCTCCGGCGGTCTGCGCACCGCGCTGCGCGAGCTGGGCAAGGGCTTCAAGGCCGCCGGGCACGAGCCGGTGCTGATCGTGCCCGGTGAGCGGGCGAGCGACCGGGAGACCGGGCAGGGACGGGTGATCACCCTTCCCGGGCCGTTGCTGCCCGGTACCGGCGGCTACCGCGTGCTCACCGACAAGCGGCGGGTGGCGCGACTCCTGGAGGAGCTGGCCCCCGACCGCCTGGAGGTCTCCGACCGTACGACGCTCAGGTGGACCGGCAAGTGGGCGCGGCGCGCCCGGATCCCCGCCGTGATGGTCTCCCACGAGACCGCCGACGGCGTGCTGCGCACCTGGGGCGTGCCGGAGGGCGCCGCCCGGCGTGCCGCCGACGCCCTCAACGTCCGTACGGCACACACGTACGCGCGCGTGGTGTGCACCACGGAGTTCGCCGAGCGGGAGTTCGTGCGGATCGGGGCCCGGAACGTCGTCCGCGCGCCGCTCGGCGTCGATCTCGTGCAGCGGCATCCCGCGCTGCACGACCCCGGCCTGCGCGCCCGGCACGCGCTCGAGGACGAGACGCTGCTGGTGACGTGCACCCGGCTGTCCGTGGAGAAGCGGCCCGGTACCGCGCTGGACGCCCTGGAGGCGCTCGTACGGCGCGGGCGGCGGGCCGTGCTGGTGGTGGCCGGGGACGGGCCGCTGCGGCAGCGGCTCGAACAGCGGGCGCGGGAGCGCGGGTTGCCGGTGACGTTCCTCGGGCACGTCGCCGACCGGGCGCTCCTGGGCGCGTTGCAGGCGTCGGCCGACGTGTGCCTGGCGCCGGGGCCCGCCGAGACGTTCGGGCTGGCCGCGCTGGAGGCGATGGCCTGCGGCACGCCCGTCGTGGTGAGTGCCTCGTCCGCCCTGCCGGAGGTCATCGGCTCCGCCGGGGCCGTCGCGGCCGATCGCGGCGGGGCCTTCGCGGACGCCGTGGACATGCTCCTCGACCGGCCCGTGGAGGAGCGGCGCGAGGCCGCACGCGCGCGTGCGGAGTGCTTCGGGTGGGACACGGCGGTCGCCGCGTTCCTCGACGCACACGACGCGGCGACGTCCGTACGGCCCTCTGTGCCCGGGGGCGTGACATGAGACCGCTGCGGTTCGTGGCCCTCGGCGACTCGCTGACCGAAGGTGTGGGCGATCCCGTCGGCGACGGGTGGCGCGGCTGGGCCGCGCTGCTCGCCGCAGGGCTCGGCGAAGAGCTCGCGGAGCCGGTGGAGGCCGTGGAGTTCACCAACCTCGCGGTGAGCGGGTCGCAGACCCGGGACGTGCTGGAGAGGCAGCTGCCCGCCGCGCCGGCGCTGCGGCCCGACCTCGCATCGGTGGTCATCGGCGTCAACGACACCCTGCGCTGCACCTTCGACATCCAGGCCGCCGCCGCACGCCTCGACACGGTGTACTCGGCCCTCACCGAGCGGGGCGCGGTCCTGCTCACGGCCTGTCTGCCGGACCCCGGGGCGATGCTCGGGCTGCCGGGGGCCCTGGCCCGCCCGCTGGCCCGGCGGCAGCGGGCGGTGAACGCCGTGGTGCACGCGCTGTCCGAGCGGTACGGGGCGGTGCATCTGCACGCCTGCGAGGGCGCGTGGCTCATGGACCGCGCGATGTGGAGCGCGGACCGGCTGCACCCCGGCGAGCGGGGGCACCGGCAGCTGGCCGTGCGGTTCCACGCACTGCTGGCGGAGCGGGGCCTCGCCATGGGGGCCGCCCCTTCGCCCGAGCCCGAGTTCCCGGCGCCCACCAAGTCCGCGAGCCTGTGGTGGCTCGCCACCGCCGGCACCGGCTGGGTGGCCCGACGGTGCACCGACCTGCTGCCGCAGCTCCTGACCCTTGCGGCCGACGAGTTGCGGCACCGCGCGCGGGACGAGCGCCCGGCTCGACCTGCGGGCCTCCGCGGCGGTGTCCGCGGCGCTCGCGACCCTGTCGGTGACGGAGCACCAGCCGGACGCCGCCTAGGAGTTCACCGGCGAGCCGGACACCGCCCGGGGTTCACCGGCGGCGTACGGCCACGAAGCGCACCGGCGTGCCCGGTACCGCCTGGGCGGCGGCCGGAAGGTCGGCGGCGCGGACCACCGCGATCACCGGATAGCCCCCGGTGGTCGGGTGGTCGGCGAGGAAGACCACCGGCCTGCCGTCGGGCGGGACCTGGACGGCCCCCAGCACCATGCCCTCGCTGGGGAGTTCGCCGGACCGGGCCCGCTCCAGGGCGGGTCCCTCGGTGCGCAACCCGATGCGGTTGCTCGCGGACGACACCCGGTAGACGCGGGAAGTGAAGGTCCGTACGGCTTCCGCCGTGAACCAGTCGTCGCGGGGGCCCGCCGTCACGCGCAGGACGAGTTCGGCCGGGGGCGCCGGCTGCGGGGCGACGTCCACGCGCGCGTGAGGTACTTCGGGGCTCCCCAGGGGCAGCACCGTGCCGTCCGTGAGCGGCGGCGGGCCGAGACCCGACAGGAGGTCCGTGGAGCGGCTGCAGAGGACCGGCTCCACGGCGACGCCGCCGGAGACGGCCACATAGCTGCGTACTCCGGAGACGGCCGCTCCGACGTCCAGGAGCGCGCCCGCGGGCACGCGCACCGGCGCGCCCCAGGCGACCGGGCGGCCGTCCACGGTCACCCGGCAGGGCGCGCCCGCCACGGCCACGGTGACCGTCGAACGGGGCCGCACCGCACAGCCGTTGAGCGTGGTCTCCAGGACGGCCGCCTCGGGGCGATTGCCCACCAGCCGGTTGGCGAGCTCGGCCGCCGGGCCGTCCAGCGCGCCGGAGTGAGGGACACCGAGGTGGGCGTGCCCGGGGCGGCCCCGGTCCTGGACGGTGGTGAGCGCTCCGGCGCGTACGACGGACAGCGCGCGGTCCGTCATGGCGCCCCCACCGGTCCCACCGGTCCCACGGGAACGAAGCGCACGCGCGTGCCCGGCGACAGCAGCGCGGCCGGCACGCGCGCGTGGTCCCACAGCACGGCATCCGTGGTGCCGATCAGCTGCCAGCCACCCGGCGACGAGCGCGGGTACACGCCCGTGTACGGGCCCGCCAGTCCCACCGAGCCCGCCGGGACCGCCGTACGCGGGGTGGCCCGGCGCGGGACGTCGTAGCGCGACGGCAGGCCGGCGAGGTAGCCGAAGCCGGGGGCGAACCCGCAGAAGGCGACACGGAACTCGGTGCTCGCGTGGATACGGGCCACCTCCGCCTCACCGACACCCCACAGGGCAGCGACGTCGGCCAGGTCGGGGCCGTCGTAGCGCACCGGGAGCTCGACCACGTCATGCGTGCGCGGGGGTGTGGGCGGGAGCTGGGTGGCGGTCAGTTCCGACGCCAGGCGGGCCGGGTCGGCGAGGCCGTCCAGGAGGACCGTGCGGGCCGCGGGGACGATCTCGCGGACCGACAACGAGCCCTCCGCACGCCGGCGCAGCAACTCCGCGTGCAGGGCCTGGGCCTCCTCGCCCGAGGCCACCTCGACCAGCAGAGCGCCGTCGCCGACGGGCAGCGCCCTCATACGAAGGCCTCCACCCGGACGCCCGACGCCTCCAGCCGCTGCCGGACGCGGTGGGCCAGCTCCACCGCGCCGGGCGTGTCCCCGTGCAGGCACAGGGAACGCGCACGTACCGCGATGCGCGCCCCGGAGTGCGCGGTGACCGTGCCGAGACGGGCCAGGTCCACCGAGCGTGCCACGACGGCCTCCGGGTCGGTGAGCACGGCGCCGTCCCGGCCGCGCGGGACGAGCGTGCCCTCCTCGGTGTACGCGCGGTCCGCGAACGCCTCGGTGACGGTCGGCAGGCCCGCCTTGCCGGCCAGTTCCAGCAGGCGCGAACCCGGCAGCCCCAGGACGGGCAGCGAGTCCTCCGCGAGGAGGACGCCCTCGACGACCGCGGCCGCCTGCTCCTCGTCGTGCACGACGCGGTTGTAGAGCGCGCCGTGCGGCTTGACGTACGACACCCGCGAGCCCGCCGCACGCGCGAACACCTCCAGGGCGCCGATCTGGTAGGCCACCTCGGCCGCCAGTTCGGCGGGCGGCACGTCCATGGCACGCCGCCCGAACCCCGCCAGGTCCCGGTAGGAGACCTGGGCGCCGATCCGTACCCCGCGCGCGGCCGCCAGCTCGCACACCCGCCGCATGGTGGCCGCGTCCCCGGCGTGGAAGCCGCAGGCCACGTTGGCGCTGGTGACGACGGCCAGCAGCTGCTCGTCGTCGGTCAGCCGCCAGCGGCCGAAGCCCTCGCCCAGGTCGGCGTTCAGATCGATGGAGGTCATGGATCCTTCGCTACTCCTTACTCCTTCTCAGGCCACGCGGAACTGTTCGTCGCGGGCGTCGGTGAGGAACATCTGGCCGGGTGCGTGGGTGATGGCGAACGGCGGGCGCGAGGCCATGACCGCGGCCTGCGGGGTCACACCGCAGGCCCAGAAGACCGGGATGTCGTCCGGCTCGGCGTCCACCGGTTCCCCGAAGTCGGGGTTCCCGAGGTCGTCGATGCCCAACGCCGACGGGTCGCCGCAGTGTACGGGGCTGCCGTGCACCGCCGGGAGCAGGCTGCTCTCCCGGATGGCGGCCGGCAGGTGCTCCGGCGGCACCGGGCGCATGGACACCACCAGCGGGCCGTGCAGCCGGCCCGCCGGACGGCACTCGCGGCCGGTCACGTACATCGGGACGTTACGGCCCTGCTCGATGTGCCGGATCGGGACGCCCGCCCCGGACAGCGCCCACTCGAAGGTGAAGCTGCAGCCGATCAGGAACGACACCAGGTCCCCGCGCCAGTACGCGCGCACGTCCGTCGGCTCGTCCGCCAACTCCCCGTCCCGCCACACCCGGTAGCGCGGCAGATCGGTGCGCAGGTCGGCGCCGTCCGCGAGGACGGTGGTCCAGGAGCCGGCGTCCGTGACGTCGAGCACCGGGCAGGGCTTGGGGTTGCGCTGGCAGAACAGCAGCATGTCGTACGCCCAGTCGGCGGGCACCGAGATCAGGTTGACCTGGGTGTGGCCCGCCGCGACCCCCGCGGTGGGGCCCGCGACCCCTGCGCGGAAGCGCGTCCGTGCTTCTGTCGGGCTCCACGCGTGCGCGTGCTCGTCGACGAGAGTGAGCGGCAGGTCGTTGGTCACGGTCAGGGGGCGGTGTTCCGTGCGGTTCACGCGAGCTCCTTTCCACGCGTCTCCGGCAGCCCGAGCAGTGCCAGGGCGGCGATCCCGTAACCGATCGCGCCGAAGACCAGCGCGCCGCCCACACCCCAGCTGTCGGCCAGGAAGCCGACCGTGGTCGGGAAGACGGCGCCGACCGCGCGGCCGGTGTTGTACGTGAAGCCCTGCCCCGTGCCGCGAATCGCCGTCGGGTACAGCTCGCTCAGGAAGGACCCGAAGCCGCTGAAGATCGCCGACATACAGAACCCGAGCGGGAAACCGAGCACCAGGAGCAGGGTGTTGGAGCCGCTCGGGATGTTCGCGTACGCCAGGATGCACAGGGCCGACAGCAGCGCGAAGAGCCAGATGTTGCGACGGCGGCCCAGCCGGTCGGTGAGGTAGCCGCCGGTGAGGTAGCCGAGGAACGCGCCGGAGATCAGGAAGGTCAGGTAGCCGCCGGTGCCGACGACGGACAGGCCGCGCTCGGTCTTCAGGTAGGTCGGCACCCAGGTGGCGAGGGTGTAGTAGCCGCCCTGGACGCCGGTGGAGAGCAGGACGGCGAAGAACGTCGTGCGCAGCATGCCGGGCTTGAAGATCGCGGCGAACGAGCCCTTCTTGGTGCTCCGCTCCCGTACGGCGATCGCCTCCGGCGCGTCCTGCACCCGGCGCCGCATCCAGATGACCAGCAGTGCGGGCAGCGCGCCGGTCCAGAACATGATCCGCCAGGCCAGGTCGTCGCCGACGAACGAGAAGACCAGCGTGTACATGATCGCGGCGAGCGCCCAGCCGACGGCCCAGGAACTCTGGATCGCGCCGAGCGTGCGGCCCCGGTGCTTGGCGCTCGCGTACTCGGCGACCAGGATCGCGCCGACCGCCCACTCGCCGCCGAAGCCGAGGCCCTGGAGGGCGCGGAAGACCAGCAGCGTCTCGTAGTTGGGCGCGAAGCCGCAGGCGACCGTGAAGACCGCGTAGGTGACCACCGTGATCATCAGTGCCTTGACGCGGCCGATCCGGTCGGCCAGCACGCCCGCCAGGGCACCGCCGATCGCGGAGACCACGAGGGTGACGGTGGTGAACAGGCCGGTCTGGCCGCTGTCCAGGCCGAAGTACGCGGCCAGCGCGACCATGCTCAGTGGCAGCGTGAAGTAGTCGTAGGAGTCCAGGGCATAGCCGCCGAACGCGCCCGCGAAGGCGCGTCGGCCACGCGGTCCGAGGGCGCGCAGCCAGGCCAACGCCCCGTCGTCGTCGGGGCGTTCGTCCGTTGCCGGCTGTGCGTCGGGGGTGAGGGCTTGCGGTGGAGGGGTCGTGCTCATGGGCACCTCGCAGAGGGAGGACGGAGGATGCGTGAGAAGTGAGCCGTGTCGTGCGGAAGCCGTGCCGTGCGGAAGCTGAGGCGTGCGGAAGCTGAGGCGTCGTCGAGCGGGGACGGCGCCGTTCGTAGCAAGGTAGAGGATCGTTGAACGATCCTTCAATACCCATGTTGTTTCGTTCTTGTATCTGCGATTGAATTCCGGGCATGGCAGAGCAGCTTGCGGGACTGGCCGACGACCGAGCCCTCCTGGGCCGCACGAGCACGGCCGAACGGGTTTCGGACATCCTCAGGAGCCGTATCGCCGAGGGATTCTTCCCGCCCGGCACCCGGCTGTCGGAGGACAGCATCGGCGGTGCGCTCGGCGTTTCCCGCAACACGCTGCGCGAGGCGTTCCGGCTGCTCACGCACGAACGCCTGCTCGTCCACGAGTTGAACCGGGGCGTCTTCGTCCGCGTGCTGACCGTCGAGGACGTGGAGGACATCTACCGCACCCGCGGCCTCGTTGAGTGTGCTGTCGTACGGGGACTCGGCGAGCCGCCGTACGCCCTGGACCGTCTCGCGGAGGCCGTGGCCGAAGGGCAGCGGGCGGCGCGCGAAGGTGACTGGAAAGTGCTGGGTACGGCCAATATCCACTTTCACCGGGAACTGGTCGCGCTCGCGGAGAGCGACCGTACGAGCGAGCTGATGCGCAGCGTCTTCGCCGAACTGCGCCTCGCCTTCCACGTGGCGGACGACCCGCGCCGGCTGCACGAGCCGTACCTCGCGCGCAACCAACAGATCCTTCGGGCGCTGCAGGCGGGGGACAAGGGCGAGGCCGAGAAACTGCTCGCGGTGTACCTCGGAGACTCGCTGGAGCGAGTGGTCGAGGTCTACCGGCGGCGGGTGGGCGAGGAGGGGACGGGCGGCGGCTGAGGCCGTCGGGCCCGTGTGACGACCGCCGCTTCTGCGTCGTTTGGGTCGTTGTCAGACCGAGGACCTAGTCTGTGCACCGTGACTTCGCCTGCATCGACGGACAGCGTTCCGCCCCAGCTCAGCGCGGGGCCGCGCCCCGCACCGGGCCCGGCCGCCGACGAGGGACTGGCGCGGCGGCTGCGCGCGCTCGCCTGCACCGCGCCGCTGCACGACCTCGACGCACGCAAGGCCAACCTCGCGGGCGAGTACTCGGTGTACGGCATGGCGGAGGTGGCCCTCGCGGCCATCGACCTGGTCACTCTGAACATGGACTTCGACACCGGCGCCGACCACGACCAGATCGTCGCCCGGCTCATCCCGCGCATCGCCGCTCAGGCCCCGCAGCGGCCCGTCGCCGAGCATGAGCGGGTGGCCCGCTGGGTCCTGGAGAACCTCATCAACGTCGGCAGCGTGGACCGCGGCTTCCGGGCCGTATACGGCACCTTCGCGCAGGACGGCACGTATGTGCGCCGCGACTACGACTTCAAGCTGATCGAGGAGGTCCCCGGCCCCGGCGGCTCGGTCTATCTCCGTACGACGGACGAGGCGGTCAACGTCCTCGTGGGCGCCCTGGACACCGATGTCACCAGTGCGCAGATCGCCGCCGAGGTCAAGTTGGAGGTGCTGATCAGCCGGGGCCGCCTCGCCGACGCCCAGCTGGCCGCCGAACAGGCCCGGTACCGCACGGTCCAGTACTCGGAGACCCTGCGCAGGGCGCTGGACGCGACCCGGCGCAACGTCCGGGCGGTGGACTGGCTCACCACCGTGCCCGACATGATCGCCGAGGCCCTCGACCATGTGGCCGACCGCTACCGCCACGAGAACGCGATCCTCACCAACATCCGCAAGGCGCGCGACGAGTCCGAGGACCCGGAGCAGAAACGGCGTGCCGCCGAGCTGGTGGACATCGTGAAGGACTGCATCCGGCGGCACACGCAGTTGCAGTCCCGGCTGCTGGAGGCGGGACCGCTGTTCCGCGCCGAGCAGGACCGGCAGGCGTTCGCCACGCCGATGACGACGTCGGGGACGGATCTGTACGGGCATTTGCTCGCGCCGGTCCTGCCGCTGCCCCTGGAGCAGGCGGTTCGGGTCACCGACGCGTTCTTCGCGAGCGGGACGGGGCTGCGTACGCCGGTGTCGGTGCGGGTGGGTGACCTTGTCGACATATTGCTGACGCCGCCGATGGAGCGGGAGCATCTGGGCGCGGAGATGCCGGAGCCGGATCTCATCGCCACGCCGGACGACAGTCGGTTCAGCGAGGAGCAACTCGCTGCCGCGATGGAGCTGCTGGATCTGCCGGCGGATGCGCCGCGGAGGCTTTCGGGGCTGCTTGCGGAGGCTCGGCGTCGGGATGCCGATCTGCCGTATCTCGTCGCGTTGTTGGCGGTCCATGCGGCCAGTCCGCCGGTCGGTACGGCGTATCGGCAGGGCGAGGAGAAGTTGTTGTTCGCCGTGGATGACGGGGTGGAGTTGGACGATCCCGAGTTCGGTGGGGCCGATCTGATTGTGGGGACCGCCTTGTTGGACGCGGTGGGGATGGCTGCGGGGCGGACGGAGGCGGCTTGATGGTTCTTCCGGTGAGCGTGTGCGGGTCCGTCGTGGCTGGTCGCGCAGTTCCCCGCGCCCCTGAGGGCGTTGCCCTTGCCGTTGTTTTCAAGTTCGAGGAGTTGCAGTCGTGACCGAGCACGTCGAGTGGAGTGACACGGAGGCCCCGGCCCCTTCGGCGACCGCGCCCGTCACGCCCGCCGACGCCGCCGACGCGGCGCGGCTCGTCGCTTTCGGGTTGCAGCCCAAGTTGCAGCCCGCCCGTGATCAGGAGTACGCGGAGCTGCTGCGGCGCTACCGCGAGGACCCGCCGTTCGCGCGGCTCGCCGATGCGGTGGCGGCCGGGCTGGGGCTGGTCGTGCTGGAGGTGTCCCCGCGTGCGGGGATGGCCGTGACGGCCGCCGAGGACTCGGTGTTCGCCGTGCGGATGGGCGACTACGCGCGCCGGACGTCCGCCGACGGCGGGGACCGGTTCCTGCATGGGCTGGCGCATCTCGCCGTCGCCGCCATGGCGTTCCCGCGGCCGGAGGATCTCGCCGACGACGGGTACATCGGGCGCGTCTCGGTCAACGGTGTCGACGCGTTCGTACGGCAGGCGTGCCGGCGTCTGGAGGAGCGTGCCGAGGAGCAGGGCGAGAACACCGACCCGGCGACCGACGCGCCCGGTCTGGAGGCCGCCTGGCGGATCTGGGTCAGACGCAGCGCGACCGGTGCCACCAAGGACGCGCGCCGGCTCGCCGGTTCCACGACCGGCATCGTCGGCAAGGCCGTCGCGTTCCTCACCGACTCCGGGTTCCTGCAGCGGACCGGTGACGACAACGGCGGTACGTACCGGACCACGGCCCGCTACCAGCTCCAGGTGCGGGACATGGCGGGCAGCGCCGCGATGGCCGAGTTGCTGGAGTTGGGCGTCGTGCCGGTGACCGACGGGACGCCGACGCTGCTGCCGCCCGAGGACACCGACGACCTGGACCTGGTGGCCGACGCCGGGTTGCCGTTCCACGCACCCGCACAGTCCTGACCCCCACCTGCCGAAGACTGCCGAAGACTGCCGAAGACTTACGAGAGTCCGCCATGTACGAGCTGTCCCGCGTCCGCCTCTACTCCATCGGGCCCGCCGGTGCGCGCTACGCCGACACCGTGCTCGACCTGCGCGGTGTGGGCGAGCCCGTGCCCGACCCCGCGCCCGCCCAGGCGGAGTTCTTCGAGGAGGAGCCGGTCGGCCCGCCGCGCCGGCCCGCGCCCGCGGGTGTGCTCTTCCTGGAGAACGGCGGCGGCAAGTCCGTCCTCCTGAAGCTGATCTTCTCGGTGATGCTGCCGGGCCACCGCAACACCCTCGGCGGCGCGAGCTCCGGCGTGCTGCGCAAGTTCCTGCTCGCGGACGACTGCGGTCACGTGGCGCTGGAGTGGCAGCACGTGCTGACCGGCGAGTGTGTCGTGGTCGGCAAGGTGAGTGAGTGGCGCGGGCGTCAGGTCTCCAACGACCCGCGGAAGTTCGCCGAGGCCTGGTACTCCTTCCGCCCCGGGCCGGGCCTGAGCCTGGACAACCTGCCCGTCGCCGAGTCCACGGCCGTTCGGCCGTCCGTCGAGGGCCAGTCGGGCGCCCAGGGGCGTCGGCGGACCATGAAGGGCTTCCGGGACGCCCTCACCGAGGCGGGAAAGGCGTACCCGCATCTGGAGGTGCACTGGGAGGAGATCCACGACCGGTGGATCGAGCACCTCGGCGACCTCGGCCTCGACCCGGAACTCTTCCGCTACCAGCGGGAGATGAACGCCGACGAGGGTGAGGCCGCCGGCCTCTTCGCGGTCAAGAAGGACTCCGACTTCACCGACCTGCTGCTGCGTGCGGTGACCGACACCCGCGACACGGACGGCCTCGCCGACCTGGTCAGCGGCTTCGGCAACAAGCTGGGGCGACGTGCCGAGCTGATCGCCGAACGCGAGTTCACCGCCGGGTCGGTCGACCTGCTCGGCCGGATCGTCGAGGCGGCCGAGGCCCGCTCGCGCGCGCGTGACATCCACTCCGGGGCCGAGCGCCGTACGAGGACCCTCGCGCGGCGGCTGTCCGCGCGCGGCGCCCAGGAACGCGTACGGGCCGGCGACCTCGCCCAGCGGGTCACCGCCGCCGCGTACGCCGTCACGCACTCCGAGGCGGCCCGGGAGCGCAGCGCGCTGATCGCCGCCGAGCTCGCCTTCCGGCACGCCTCGTTGGCGCTGGCCGGCGCCGAGAAGTCGGCGGCCGCGCAGAAGCGTGAGCTCGCCGACGCACGCACGCTGCACTCCGCCTGGCAGGCCGCCGAGGCGGTGCTGCGCCACCGCGCCGCCGCCGACCGGGTCGCGCGCGTGGCCGCAGCGATCCAGGAGGCCGAGCGGGACGCGGCGCCCGCACTGGCCGCCCGGGCCAGGGCCGCCGTCGATCTCGTACGGGCTCTGCACGCGGCCGCAGCGGGCGCCGAGACCCTCGCCAACGAGGAGGAGGAGCGCTCCGCGGCCCTCCAGGAGGTCAGCGACTCCGCGTACCGGGACTCCACCTCCGCCGCCACCGAGGCCCAGCGCGCCCGCAGCGAGGCCGGACATCTGCGCCAGCGGTTGACCGAGGTCGAGCAGGAGACCGCCGAGGCGGTGCGCGCGGGCTGGCTCGACGACAGCGCGCCCGACGCCGACCCCGCGCGCGCGGCCCTCGCCGCCAGCGACGCCGAGAAGGCCGCGGTCGCCGCCTGGGACACCGCACGCGAGGCCTCCCACCGGGCCACCGAGCAGGCGCGCGAAGCGGCCGCGGCCGAGTCCCGCGCGGAGCTGACGGCGGCCCGCGCGGAGGACGCGGCCACGGCTGCCGAACGCTCCTACGAGGCCGAGCGCCGCCTCGCGGAGAGCCTGGCGGCCGACGAGCGGCTGGCCGAACTGCTGAGCCTGACCGGCGGCCACACGCGCACCTCAGTGGTACCGCAGTCCCGGCAGGACCCGGACGACGGCAACCCGGGCGCTCTCACCCCCGAGGACCTCGACCGCTTCGCCGACGAGCTGCGCGAACTGCTCGACGACGCCGTCTCCTCCGCCGAGCGGCAGCTCTTCGAGCTCCGTACGGCCGCCGCCGACGACGCCCGCATCCTCGGTGCCCTCGGTGACGGCGGACTGCTGCCGCCCGGCCCGGACGTGCTGGCGACCGTCGAGTACCTCGGCGAGCACGGCATCCCGGCACTGCCCGGCTGGCGCTACCTCGCGCAGGCCGTCGACCCGGCCGACCACGCGCGCGTGCTGGCCGCCCGGCCGGAACTGGTCGACGGCGTGATCATCACCGACCCCGACACGCACGCGCGTGCCCGCGAGGCGCTGAGCGACGCGGCCCTGCTCCCACGCTCCGCCGTGGCCGTCGGCACGGCGGCCGCCCTCCTCGCGCCGACGCCGGCCCCCGACTCCGAGAACGGTGCCGTCTTCCTCGTACCGCCGAACCCGGCCATGCACGACGAGCACGCCGCCGACGAGGAGCGGCGGGCGCTGCGCGCGCGGGCCACCGAGCGGGACGAGGAGATCCGGGCGCTCGCGGCCCGGCTCGGCAAGGACCGGGAGCTGTCGGCGAGGCTCGCCTCCTGGCGCACCGGCTGCCCGGCCGGGCGGCTCGTCGAGCTCGCCCAGGCCGCCCGGGACACGCGGGCGTTCACCGAGGAGGCCGAGGCCGAACTCGCCGAGGCACGGACCGTGCGGGCCGAGGCCGACGAAGCCGCCGCCGAGGCCGCGCAGGTGCGGGACGAGCGGCAGGAGGCGGCCCAGAAGGCGCGGCGCGCCGCCGACGCCCTCGCCGGGCTCGCCTTCCGGCTGCGGGAGCGGGCCGGCTGGCAGGTCAAGCTGCGCGAACTGGCCGACGAGGCCACCGAGTCGGAGGCCCGCGCCCAGTCCTTGCTGGACCGTGCCCGCGCCGCCGACGAGGACCGGCGTGCCGCCCAGCGTGCCGCTGACGACGCCCGCCGCACCGCCCGTGCGCTGCGGGCCGAGCGGTCCGAGATCGCGGGCGCCCCCGACGACGTACCGCAGAGCGACGCGGCGGATCCGACGGCGTCCCTGCCGGCCTTCCGTGAGGCCTATCGGGCCGCTTCCCAGCTGTACGAGAAGGTCGGCGTCGGCGCCGATCTGCGGGCCGAGCAGGCGCGGGCGGAGAGCGACGAGAGCGCGGCGCGCGCCGACCTGGACCGGCTGAGCAACAAGGTCCGCACGCGCGCGGAGCAGCTGCTCCAGTCGCCCGACGGCTCCGACGGCCCGTCCCGGCAGGCCGCCGTCGCCCGGGCCGACGAGCTGGTGCAGCTTCTGGAGACCCGGATGTCCCACGCGAGCGAGCAGCTCGGGCGGCTGCGCGGCGAGGCCGAACGGCACGCGCCCGAGGACGGCGAGGTACACACCGACCTGCCGGAGGACCTGCGGCCGCGTGACGCCGAGCACGCCCAGGCGCTGCTGCGCACGGCCACGGCCGAACTCGCCTCGCGCACCGAGGCGTTGAGCCAGGCCCGGCAGGCGCACGCCGAACTCCTCGACGCGCACCGGGCCGCCGAGGACGCGGCCGGCGGCTTCGACGAGATCGCCGCGATGCTCCGCGACCTGCTGCGCGAGCACACCTCGGAGGAGGAGCAGGAAGGGACCGAGCCGTATCCCGGCAGCCCGGAGGAGGCCCGGCAGGCCGCCGCCGAGGCCCGCCGGTCCCTGCGCGGCTGCGCCGCCGACCTGTCGACCGCCGAGGCCGCCGTGCGCGAGGCGAGCGACATCCTCGTCCGGCACGCCAACTCCACCCGCTACGAGCAGGTCCGCACCCCCGCCCGGCAGCAGATCCGCGAACTGCCCGCCTCCGCGCTGCCCGAGCACGCCCAGAAGTGGGCCGACGCCTTCGCACCCCGACTCCGCGTTCTCACCGACGAGTTGGAGCAACTGGAACGCAACCGGGATTCGATCGTGGACCGCCTGCGAGGGCTCGTCGAGTCGGCGCTTGCGACTCTGCGGTCCGCCCAGCGGCTCTCCCGGCTGCCCGAAGGGCTCGGCGAGTGGTCCGGGCAGGAGTTCCTGCGCATCCGCTTCGAGGAACCCGACCAGGCCACCCTCACCGAGCGGCTCGGCGAGGTCATCGACGAGGCGACCCGGGCCGCCGTCAAGAAGAACTCCGACCTGCGGCGCGACGGCATGACCCTGCTGCTGCGCGGGGTCGGCGCGGCGCTCCGTCCCAAGGGCGTCGCCGTCGAGATCCTCAAGCCGGACGCCGTCCTGCGCGCCGAACGCGTGCCCGTCGGGCAGATGGGCGACGTGTTCTCCGGCGGGCAGCTGCTGACGGCCGCCATCGCCCTGTACTGCACGATGGCCGCGCTTCGGTCCAACGACCGGGGACGCGACAAGCACCGGCACGCCGGCACGCTGTTCCTGGACAACCCGATCGGGCGCGCCAACGCCACCTACCTGCTGGAGCTCCAGCGGGCCGTGTCGGACGCGCTGGGCGTCCAGCTCCTCTACACCACCGGCCTGTTCGACACCACCGCGCTCGCCGAGTTCCCGCTGGTCATCAGGCTGCGCAACGACGCCGACCTGCGCGCCGGGCTGAAGTACATCAGCGTGGAGGAACACCTCCGGCCGGGACTGCCTCAGCAGGCCCCGGCCGGAGAAGGTGAAGCGGTGCACAGTGAGATCACGGCGACGCGGATGTTCAAACGGCCCGCTCCGCAAGGGGCATGACAGCACATCAGGTGCTCAGTCGAACCAGCCCTGCGGAGCGGGGCTGGTGTTGCGCCAGATGTGCTTGGGCTCCCGGTACTCGGCGAGCCCGGCGGGGCCCAGCTCACGGCCCGTACCCGACTGCTTGAAGCCGCCCCACTCCGCCTGCGGGACATAGGGGTGGTAGTCGTTGATCCAGACCGTGCCGAGCCGCAGCCGGGACGCCATCCCCGCGGCCTTGGCCTCGTCGCGGGTCCACACCGCGCCGGCGAGGCCGTAGATCGTGTCGTTGGCGAGCCGCACGGCCTCGTCCTCGTCGGCGAACCGCTCCACGGTCAGCACCGGCCCGAAGGACTCCTCCTGGACCACGGACATCGAGGCGATGCAGTCGTCCAACACGGTCGGCAGGTAGTAGAACCCCTGGTCGAGCCCTTCGGGACGGGCGCCACCGCAGCGCAGCACCGCGCCCTCCGCGAGGCCGCCCGCCACGTACGCCTCCACCTTGGCCAGGTGCGCCGCGGAGATCAGCGGCCCGGTCTGGGCCTGCTCGTCGAACGGACCGCCCAGCCGGATGGCCGACGCGCGGCGGACGACCTCGTCGACGAACCGGTCGTGCAGCGAGTCCTCCACGAGCAGCCGCGCCCCCGCCGAGCAGACCTGCCCCGAGTGCAGGAACACCGCGGTCAGCGCCATGTCGACGGCGGTTTCGAAGTCGGCGTCGGCGAACACGATGTTCGGGTTCTTGCCGCCGAGTTCGAGCGCGACCTTCTTCACCGTGCCGGCCCCGGCGGCCATCAGACGGCGCCCGGTCTGCAGTCCGCCGGTGAACGACACCAGGTCCACGTCCGGATGGTCGCCCAGCGGAGCGCCCGCCTCCGGCCCCGCGCCCAGGATCAGGTTGCCGGCACCCTCCGGCAGACCGGCCTCCTCGAGCAGCCGCATCAGGTGGATCGCGGTGTGCGGGGTCAGCTCGCTCGGCTTCAGGACGAAGGTGTTGCCCGCGGCCAGTGCCGGCGCGACCTTCCAGGCGGTCTGCAGCAGCGGATAGTTCCACGGCGTGATGAGGGCGCACACGCCCACCGGCTCGTACACCACGCGGCTGTCCGCGTTCGGCACGCCGGTGTCGATCACTCGTCCCGTCTCGGTGGCGATCAGCCGTCCGAAGTACCGGAAGCACGCCACGATGTCATCGATGTCGTACTCGCTCTCCACCAGGCGCTTCCCGGTGTCGAGGGACTCGGCGCGGGCGAGCGCGGCCTTGTCGCGCACCAGCAGGTCGGCCACGCGCAGCAGGAGATCGCCGCGCTCGGCGGCGGACGTGTGCGGCCAGGGGCCCTCGTCGAAGGCCCGCCGGGCGGCGGCGATGGCCTCGACGGTGTCCTTGCCGCCCGCCTCGTCGACGACCGCGACCAGACTGCCGTCGGCGGGGCAGCGGATCTCGCGAGTTCGTTCGTCGCGCGGGGCGGCCCATGTGCCGCCGATGAACAGGTCCGGCATTCCGTACCTTCCCTCGTGTTCTTCATTCGGTCGTACGGGTGCTGAGGACGTCGGGAGTGTTGCGGGGGGCCGGCCGGGGCCATGCGAACCCGGCCGGCCGTCCCACGGCTTCGGCTACGCCAGCCAGCCCTTGACGGCGTCCGGGTTGGCCGTGACCCACTTCTTCGCGGCCTCGTCCGCGGACAGCTTGTCCTGGGTGATCATCTTGGCGACCTCATTCTGGTCGTCGGCGGTCCACTTGAAGTTCTTGAGGAACGCGGCCGCCTTGCCGCCGTCCTTGGCGAAGTCGGCGTTGAGCCACTTCTGGAGGGGCGTGTTGGGGTAGGCGCAGGCCACCTTCTTCGGGTCGGCGTCGCAGCCCTCCTTGTACTCGGGGAGCTTCACCTCGACCAGATCCACCTGGGCGTTGAGCCACTGCGGGGTCCACCAGTAGGTGAGGAAGGGCTTCTTGGCCTTGTAGTTCTGCTGGATCTGGGTGATCTGAGCCGCCTCGGAGCCCGCGTAGACCGTCTTCAGGTCCAGGTCGAGGTTGCCGATGATGGCGTCGTCGAAGGTGACGTAGTCGGGCGAACCCTCCAGGAGCTGGCCCTTGCCGCCGCTCTCGGACGTCTTGAGCTGGGCGGCGTACTTGTTGAGGCCCTTGTAGGTGGTGACCTCCGGATTCGCGTCCGCCCAGTACTTGGGGACGAACCAGCCGATGTGCCCGGTGACGCCGAGGTCGCCGCCGGAGACGACGGTCTTCTGCTTGTCGACGTACTGCGCCTCCTGCTTCGGGTGGCCCCAGTCCTCCAGAACGGCGTCGATCGTGCCCTTGCTCAGCGCGTCCCAGGCGATGACCTCGCCCATCTGCTTGGTGTTGACCTTGTAGTCGAGCTCGGTCTCCAGGACGTACTTGGCGACGGCCACGTTGGCCTCGGCACCCACCCAGGAGGGGACGGTGAGCGTGAGGCTGTCGGTGCTGCCCGCGCTGCCGGACTTGCCGGTGTCGGCGGCACCGCAGCCGGTGACGGCGACGGTCAGGCCGAGACCGGCTATGAGGGTGAGCGAGGTGCGCAGGACACGGCGCTGTCTGTTGTGGGTGTGGAGCATATGGGTTTCTTCCTCAACTCTCAGGAACTGCAAGGGCGGGACGGGGGCCGGACGTGCGGGGCCGGGGATCAGTGGTCCGTCTCGCGGACGGTGGGCTGGGTGACCCGGTCGAGGACCAGACCGAGACACACGATGGCCGCGCCCGCGACCAGGCCGACGCCGAGGTCCCCGCGGGACAGGCCGAAGACGACGTCGTAGCCGAGGGCGCCGCCGCCGACGAGACCGCCGACGATGACGACCGCGAGCACCAGCACCACGCCCTGGTTGACGGCGAGCAGCAGCGCGGGCCGGGCGAGCGGCAGCTGCACCTGGCGCAGTTGCTGTGCCCCGGTGGCGCCGAGTGAGCGGGCGGCCTCCAGCGCGGCCGGGTCGGTCTTCTTCAGACCCTGGGTGGTGATGCGGACGACGGCGGGCAGGGCATAGGCGACGGCCGCGGTGATGGCGGCGGCACGGCCCACCCCGAACAGTGCGACGACCGGGATGAGGTAGACGAACTGCGGCAGGGTCTGGAGGACGTCGAGGACCGGCCTGAGCACCCGTTCCACCCAGCCGACGCGGGCGGCGAGGATGCCGACGGCGACGCCGAGGAGCAGCGTCAGGGCCAGGGCGGCCAGCACCTGGGACAGCGTGTCCAGGGTGTTCCCCCAGACGCCGAGCACCCCGGTGGCGGCGAGTGCGGCCGTCGCGCCCAGCGCGTTGCGCCAGTTGCCCACCAGCAGTGCGAGGGCGGCGACGAGCAGCAGCAGCGACCACCAGGGGGCTCCCTGGAGCACGTCCCGCAGCGGGTTGAGGATCCAGACGGTGAAGTTGGACGCCCACACCTCCGTACCGCCGAGGACGGGAACCCCGGCGTGCAGGTTGTCCACCGTCCACTCCTGGAAGGAGTTGACGGACCCCGAGATGTCGACCGTCCAGCCCGCGGGCCACTGGGCCGCGCCCGCGACCTTGCCCACGGCGAACGCGACGGCCGTGCCGACCGCGGCCACCGCCCACGCCGGGCCGCCGCGCAGGAGTCGCGGACCGTCGGCGGCGGGAGGCGCACCGATCCGCTCTCCCGCGGCCTCGGTCGTGCGGTCCAGCCAGACGGCGATCAGCACGATCGGGATGCCCGCGGCGAGCGCCGCTCCGACGTCGACCGTGGACAGCGCCGAGTACACCTCGTCGCCGAGTCCGCCGGCGCCGATCACGGAGGCGATGACGACCATGGACAGGGCCATCATGATCGTCTGGTTGAGGCCCAGGAGGAGTTCCTTGCGGGCCAGCGGCAGCCGTGCCTTCAGCAACTGCTGGCGGGAGCTCGCGCCGAGGGAGGCCGAGGCCTCCAGTACGGACGGGTCCGCGTCGCGCAGTCCCAGGGCGGTGAGCCGGGCCATCGGCGGGGCCGCGTAGATGACGGTGGCGAGGAGGGCGGCCGGCGAGCCGGTGCCGAAGACCAGGACGAAGGGCAGCAGGTAGGCGAAGGCCGGGAGCACCTGCATGGTGTCGAGGACGGGGCGCAGCGCCCGGTCCACGGGACGCGACAGACCGGCGGCGAGGCCGAGCGCGAAGCCCACCACCACGGAGACGGCGACCGCGACGGTCATCAGGGCCAGCGTCAGCATCGCCGGATCCCACATGCCGAGCAGACCGCACCCGGCGAAGGCGCCCAGTGCGACGGCGGCCACCTTCAGCCCGGCACGACTCGCGCCGCCGGCACACCAGGCGAGCAGCACCGCCGCCGCTGTGACGCCGGGCCAGCCGAGGCCGTCCAGTACCGAGTACACGCCGTCGACGGCGTCGACGGACGTGTTGCTGATGTGCAGCAGGAAGTAGAGGAAGACCGGGCTGGTGTCGCGGTTGTCGACGATCCACTGGCTGAGGTCGTCCAGCGGCCCGGACACGTCCACGCCCAGTTCGCCCGGCCACGCCCCGCTGCCCCACAGGACGGCGGCGAACGGCACCAGCACCACGGCGAGCGCGGCCAGTGCGGTGAGCCGGCGGGCGAGCGGCGACATCACCGACAGCCGGCGCAGCAGGAGCGAGCGGGTGGCGGGTCCCTGAGGCCCGCCCGGCGGGGAACCGGTCTTCTCTGGAGCCGGTTTCTCGGGTATGAGGGTGCTCATCGTCAGCTCACCGCCGCCCGTTCGGAGCCGATGCCCGCGACGACCGCCAGCAGGTTCTCGTGGTCCACCACGCCCAGACAGTCGCCGTCCTCCACCACACAGGCGGCCGCTCCGCTGCGGGCGACGATCTCGATGGCGGTGGCGACGATCGTGTCCGGGGCGAGGGCGCCGGGGTGGTCCGGGCCGCTGCAGGCCCCGGCGCGCATGGCGGTGCGCACCGTGATGACCTGCTCGCGGGGCACATCGCGGACGAAGTCGCGTACGTAGTCGTCGGCGGGCTGCGCGACGATCTCCTCGGGGGTGCCGCACTGCACGATCTCGCCGTCACGCATGAGCGCGATGCGGTCGCCGAGCCTCAGCGCCTCGCTCAGGTCGTGCGTGATGAAGATCATCGTGCGGCCCTCCTCGCGGTGCAGGCGGATCACCTCCTCCTGCATGTCGCGCCGGATCAGCGGGTCGAGCGCGCTGAACGGCTCGTCGAAGAGCAGGACTTCGGGATCGACGGCGAGCGCGCGGGCCAGCCCGACGCGCTGCTGCTGACCACCGGAGAGCTGGGCCGGGCGGCGGTGCTCCATGCCCTCGAGGCCGACCTTGGTGACGACCTTCATGGCCAGCGCACGGCGCTCCAGCTTGCCGAGGCCCTGGATCTCCAGGCCATAGGCCACGTTGTCGAGGACCGTGCGGTGCGGGAGCAGGCCGAAGTGCTGGAAGACCATGGCGGCCCGGTGGCGGCGCAGTTCGCGCAGCCGGGACTTGTCCATCGCGCGGACGTCCTCGCCGTCGATCTCCAGCGTGCCGGCGGTCGGTTCGATGAGCCGGGTCAGACAGCGCACGAGTGTGGACTTGCCGGAGCCGGACAGGCCCATCACGACGAAGACCTCGCCCTTGTGCACGTCGAAGGAGACGTCCCGGACGGCGACCGTACAGCCTGTGCTGCGACGGAGCTCGTCGGCCGGGAGGTCGGCGAGCTCGCTGTCGGGCACCCGCTCCGCCTTCGGCCCGAAGACCTTCCAGAGCTTGCGTATGGAGAAGACCGGCGGGGCGCCGGTGGGTTCGGGCGCCGGCTCTCTGGCCGGTTCTTTGGACAGGGTGGTGGACATCAGGCGTCGACTCCCGGGTTCGTCGGCCGAATGAGCAGGTCGGCGCATTTCTCGCCGACCATGAAGACCCCGATCATCGGATTGACGGCGGGGATACTGGGGAAGACGGAGGCGTCGGCGATCCGCACGCCGCGCAGGCCGTGCACACGCAGGTCGGGGCCGACCACGGCCATCGAATCGTCAAAGGCCCCGATCCGGCAGGTGCCGGCCGGGTGGTACACCGTGTGCGCGGCCTTGCGAGCGTACTCGCTGAGCTCCTCGTCGCCGGTGACCTCGGGGCCGGGGCAGACCTCGCGCTTCAGCCAGGAGGCGAGTGGTTCGGTCCTGGCGATCTCGCGGGCGATACGGATGCCGTCCACCAGCGTCCGGGCGTCGTAGTCCTCCTCATCGGTGAAGTACCGGAAGTCCAGCGCGGGCTTCACGGACGGATCGGCGCTGGTGAGGAAGAGGCGGCCGCGGCTGCGGGGCTTGGGGATGTTGGGCGTCATCGAGACGCCGTACGGCGGTTTCTCGTAGCCCAGCCGCTCCGGATTGTCGGTGAAGGGGATCTGGTAGAAGTGGAACATCAGGTCCGGGCCGGGCGATGCGGGATCCCGGCGTACGAACAGGCCGGCGTCGGAGTCCATCGCCGAGTTCTCCGGTATGGGGCCGTGAGTTTCCCACACGATGACCGACTCGGGGTGATCGAGCAGGTTCTCGCCGACGCCCGGCAGATCGTGCACGGCGGGCAGACCGAGCGCTTCCAGATCGTCCTTGGGGCCGATGCCGGAGAGCAACAGCAGCCGCGGGGTGTCCACGGCGCCGGCGCAGACGATCACTTCGCGCGCCGCGACGACGGTCTTCTCCGCGCCGTCGGCGGTGCGCACCCGCACGCCCGTGACGCGGTCCCCGTCCAGGTCCAGGCGGAAGGCCCAGGTCTCCAGCATCAGACGGAGGTTGGGCCGGTCGAGGAAGGGGTGGAGGTAGGCGACCGAGGCGGACGACCTCTTGTTGTCCTCCGGGTGGTAGGCGAGGTCGAAGAAGCCGACGCCGTCGGCGAACGGCTTTTTGTTGAAGCCCTCGACCCTCGGCACGCCGGTGGCCTGCTGGGCGGCCTCGACGAAGTCGCGGGCGATGGCGTTCCGGTCCTTCTCGTCCACCGCGACGATGTTGTTCAGCAGCCGGTCGTAGTACGGATCCATGGAGGCCGCGTCCCAGCCCTCGGCGCCGGCCTCCACCCACTGAGCCCAGTCGGACGGGAGTGGCTTGAAACTGATCAGGGTGTTGTGGGACGAACAGCCGCCGAGCACCCGGGCGCGGCTGTGGCGGATGTGGGAGTTACCGCGCGGCTGCTCGGTGGTCGGGTAGTCGTAGTCGAGTTCGCTGCCGAGCAGGCCGAGCCAGCGGCGCAGCGTCAGCACCTCGGGCCGGTCCACGTCGGACGGGCCGCCCTCGATGACCGCCACGCTCACCAGCGGGTCCTCGGTGAGGCGGGACGCGATGACCGATCCCGCCGTGCCGCCGCCGACGACCACGTAGTCGTACGTCTCCTGCTCGGACATGAAGTCTGTGCTCCTTGTCGTGCGTGCCGGACGTCTGATGCCGGCACCCCTATGACCGGGCAGGCTGTTGACGTGACATGGGTGGGAGCGCCTGCCCAGTTCCTCTGGAGTCATTCAGAAACACTTGCCGATGTGGTGCCGATCACACTGGCGAGGGGTCGCCCTTGTCGAGTCGGCGGATCAGCCAGTCGTGGAAGATCCCGATGTGGTGCTCGTTGGGGACCAGGACACCACCGCGGCGGTACGCCCGGGAGGCCATCGCCGGCTGCGTCCGTTCACAGGCCTCGAAGTCCTGCTCGTTCACCCGGTGGAAGAGCTCCACCGACTTCGACAGGTCCGCCCCGGACTCCACCACCTCCGGCGCGTACAGCCAGTCGCACTCGACGACCGTGCGGTCCTCGGACATCGGGAACATGCGGTGCAGGATCACATGGTCCGGTACGAGGTTGATGAACACCGTCGGCTTCACCGTGATGGCGTAGTAGCGGCGGTCCTGGTCCTCGGAGACCGAGGGCAGCTTGGCGAAGCCCTCGCTGCCGTCGACCGTGAAGCCCTTGACCTCCTCGCCGAACTCGGCGCCGTGGCCCACGTAGTACTGGGCCGCGTAGCCGTCGGCGAACTCCGGGAGCACATCCGTGAGTTCGGGGTGGATGGTCGCGCAGTGGTAGCACTCCATGAAGTTCTCGACGATCAGCTTCCAGTTCGCCTTCACGTCGTACACGATCCGCTTGCCGAGCGCGAGGTTCTCGGTGCCGTAGTGGTCGATGGCCGCCACGTCGCCGAGCCGCTCCACGGCGGCGTGCATGACCGTCTCCTCGAAGGAGGGCGGTTCGTCGGCGAGGCACACCCAGGCGTAGCCGAGCCATTCCCGCAGGGACACCTTGATCAACCCGTACTCGACCCGGTCGACGTCCGGCATCTTGATCAAGTTGGGCGCGGCGATCAACTTGCCGTCGAGGTCGTACGTCCATGCGTGGTACGGGCACTGGAGGTTCCGCCGGACCTCGCCGGACTCCTCCATGCACAGCCGGGCACCGCGGTGACGGCAGACGTTGAGGAAGGCGCGCAGCTCGCCCTTGCGGCCGCGCGTGATGAGCACGCTCTCGCGGCCGATCTGGACGGTGCGGAAGGCGCCCGGCTTGGCGAGGTCGGCGCTGCGCACGGCGCAGAACCACATCGACTCGAACAGGTGCTCCTGCTCCTGCCGGAAGATCTCCGGGTCGGTGTAGTAGTCCCCGGGCAGGGTGGCGATCAGGCTGGGGGAGATCTGGTGGGCCTCGGAGAGCGGGCTCTCGGGGGCGGGGGTCGTCGTCACGGGCGTGCTCCTCAGGCGGGCGCGGCGGCGAGGCGGGAGGGGTCGAACAGGCCGATGGGGTGCTCGGTGGTGCCGGTCAGGGCCAGGTCGGCGAGGATCTCGCCGACGACGGGCACGAACTTGAAGCCGTGCCCGGAGAACCCGCAGGCCACGGTCACCGACTCGGGGTGCGCGGGGTGCCGGGCGATGACGAAGTGCTCGTCCGGGGTGTTGGAGTACATGCAGGTGGCGGCCTTGAGGAAGGTGCCGGGCAGATCCGGGATGCAGCCGGCCATGTGGTCGGCCATCGCCTTGATCTCGTCCTCGTGGACCGTCCGGTCGATGGTCTCCGGGGTGGTGACCTCGCCCTTGCGGAAGAAGGCGACCTTGGCGCCGAGGTCGGGGCCGTCGATGGACGGGAAGCCGTAGACCTGGACGCCGGCCGCGTCCTCCCAGATGTAGATGGGGTGGTTCTCGGGGAGGAACCGCTGGACACCGCCGGTCGGCTGGAACCAGTACATGACCTGCCGCTCGATGGTGAACGGCACCCCGATGTCGGTGAGCAGTTGCGGCGCCCACGCGCCCGGGCAGATCACCAGCTGGGAGGCGGTGTAGGTGTTCTCCGCCGTGTGGACGCGGACACCGTCCTTGTAGGGCTCCCAACGGGTCATCGGCTCTTCGAAGTGCAGGTCGGCGCCCTGCCGGGTGGCGAGCTGGAGGTGCGCGGCGACAGTGTTCTCGGGCCGCACGAGACCGGCCTTCTTCTCGAACAGCGCCACCTCGTCGTCCTTGGGTGCGAGCGTCGGGAAGCGGCGGCGGATCTCCTTCGCGTCCAGCATCTCGTGCGGGAGGTCCCACTGCTGGGCGGAGAGCAGCGAGCCGGAGACGGTCCGGGAGTCGGGGCGGCCGACCATCACGCCGCCCGGGAGGATCGCGATCTCCCGGCCGGTGGCCCGCTCCAGGTCCTCGTACAGCTCGTAGGCGCGCAGCAGAAGCGGAACGTACGCCGGGTCCTCGAAGTACGACTGCCGGGTGATCCGCGAACCGCCGTGACTGGAGCCCCGGTTGTGCACCGGGCCGAACTTCTCCAGGCCCAGCACGCGGGCGCCGCGCGCGGACAGATGGTGGGCGGCGGCGCTGCCCATGCCGCCGAGACCGATGACGATCACGTCGTAAGTGGGGGACACTGCATGCCTCCTGGGGGTGCGTCAGTCATCGACAGCGGTGGTCGGCGGTGGTCAGCGGTCGTCATCGGCGGATGCGGGTCATCTTCGGGTCGAAGAGGGGCTCTTCGGCGACCGTCGCCGGAACCTTCTCGCCGAAGTACTCGATGTGCACGCCGGTGCCGGTCGTGAGTCCGGCCGGCAGCCAGGCGTACGCGATGCAGCGGCCGAGCGTGTAGCCGTACGAGGCGCTCGTCACGTAGCCGGCGGGGGCGCCGTCGACGTAGACCGGCTCCTTGCCGAGGACCACGGCGGCGGGGTCGTCGAGGAGGAGGGGCGTGAGCTTGCGGGTGAGGGGCGCGTCGGTGAGCGCCTCGCGCCCCACGAACTCCTTGTCGGCGCGGACCGCGAAGCCGACGCCCGCCTCGTACGGGGAGTGCTCGTCGGTCATGTCGGTGCCCCAGGCCCGGTACCCCTTCTCCAGGCGCAGGGAGTTGAAGGCCGAGCGGCCGGCGGCGATCACGCCGAGGTCCCGGCCGGCCTCCCACAGCGTGTCCCACAGGCGCAGGCCCAGGTCGGCGGTGGTGTACAGCTCCCAGCCGAGCTCGCCGACGTACGACAGGCGCATCGCCGTCACCGGGACGTGCCCGAGGTACGTCTCCTTCGCGCGGAAGTAGCCGAAGGCCTCGTGCGAGAAGTCGTCGCGGGTCAGCGGCTGGACGAGGTCCCGGGCGAGGGGACCCCAGACGCCGATGCAGCAGGTGCCGGAGGTGATGTCCTTGAGGTGGACCTCGCCCGATGCGTACCGGGCGTACCGGGCGAGCCAGTCGAGGTCGGCCGGGGAGTTGGCGCCGACCTGGAAGCGGTCGGGGGCGAGGCGGGCGACGGTGAGATCGGAGCGGACGCCGCCGGTCTCGTCGAGGAGGAGGGTGTAGGTGACCGCGCCGGGCTTCTTGCGCAGGTTGTTGGTGGTCATGCGGTCCAGGAAGTCGAGTGCTCCGGGGCCGGTGACTTCGAGGCGTCGCAGGGGGGTCATGTCGTAGAGCGCGACCTTTTCGCGGGTTGCCTTCGCTTCGGCGGCCGCGATCGGGGACCAGTACCGGGCCGACCAGGCGTCGCGCTCGGGAAGCTCCAGTCCTTCGGCGTGGGGCGCGTTCGCCTCGTACCAGTGCGGGCGCTCCCAGCCGCCGCCCTCCAGGAAGTACGCGCCGAGCTGCTGCTGACGGGCGTAGAAGGGACTGACGCGCAGGGGACGCGGCTGCTCCATCGGCTGGAGCGGGTGGAGGACGTCGTACACCTCGACGAACTGCTGTGAACCGCGTTCACGGACGTACGACGGTGAACGCTGCACTTCCTCGAAACGCGTGAGGTCGCACTCGTGCAGGTCGAGGGCGGGCCGCCCGTCGACCATCCACTCGGCGACGGCCTTCGCCACACCGGCGGAGTGGGTGACCCACACGGCCTCGGCCAGCCAGAAGCCGCGCAGCTGCCGGGACTCACCGAGGACCGGCATGCCGTCCGGGGTGAAGGAGAAGACGCCGTTGAAGCCGGCCTCGATCTCGGCGTCCCGCAGGGCGGGGACCAGCCAGCGGCAGTCGTCCCAGCTCGGCGCCCAGTCCTCCTCGGTGAAGGGGAAGGAGGAGGGCATGTCCAGGTTCTGAGCCCGGGCCTCGTCGTACGGCAGGACCGCGAACGGGTCGACCGGCAGGGGCTTGTGGGCGTAGGAGCCGATGCCCAAGCGGTCGGTGTGCTCGCGGAAGTAGAGGTCGCGGTCCTGGAAGCGGAGGATCGGCTTCGAGGCTTCCGCCTGGTGGTTCTGGAGTTCGGGCAGCGGCTTGGTCTTCGCGTACTGGTGCGCGAGCGGCTGCAGGGGGATGTCGATACCCGCCATGCGGCCAATGACCGGGCCCCAGAAGCCGGCCGCGGAGACGACGTGGTCGGCGGGGAAGGTGCCCTGGTCGGTGACGACGGCGGTGACCCGGCCGGCTTCCTGCTCGATCCCGGTCACCGTGTGGCGTTCCAGGAAGCGGGCGCCCCTCTCGGTGGCCCGTTCCATCTGGGCGTGGGACGCGAGCAGGGCGCGGGCGAGGCCGTCGTCGGGGGTGTGGAAGCCGCCGAGCACCACCGACTCGTCGAGCAGCGGCCAGAGCTCCTTGCAGCGGGCGGCACTGACGATCTCGCCGCGGATGCCCCAGGCGGCGGCGTAACCGGCCCTGCGGTGCAGTTCGGCGAGGCGCTCCGGGGTGGTGGCGAGCTCCAGGCCGCCGACCTGGTTGAAGCAGGGGAGACCGTCCACTTCGAGGGAGACGAACTTCTCGACGGTGTACTTGGCGAACTCGGCGAGCGTCTTCGACGGGCTGGTCTGGAAGACGAGACCGGGCGCGTGCGAGGTGGAGCCGCCGGGGGCGGGCAGCGGGCCCTGTTCCAGGACGGTGACGTCGGTCCAGCCGCGGGCGGTCAGCTCGTCGGCGAGGGAACAGCCGACGATGCCGGCGCCGACGATGACCACACGGGGGGAGTGAGGGTGGTTTTCGGGCGTGCTGGACATGCCCCTCCTTGCGGTGGCGGGGATGGCAGGGGGACGGGGAAGTCGCTTATACGGCGGGCACGTTGGGCCGCTCGGCGGCGATCGTCGTGTCCTGGCCGTGCCCGGTGTGGACGGCGGTGTCGCCGGGCAGGGTGAGCAGCCGGTTGCGGATGGACGCCTCGATGGTGGGGCGGTCCGAGTAGGAGCGGCCGGTGGCGCCGGGGCCGCCGTGGAAGAGCGTGTCGCCGGTGAACACGGCGTTCAGGAACGGGGCGTACAGCGAGCAACTGCCCCAGGTGTGCCCGGGGTTGTGGATGACATGGACCTCGATGCCGGCGACGGTCAGGATCCGGCCGTCGGTCAGTTCGCCGTCCGTTTTGCGGCCGGGGTGCGTGTGGGACCAGAGCTCGTGGTCGTCGGCGTGGAGCAGGACCGGCGCCCCGGTCAGGACGGAGAGCTCGGCCGCCGCGTCGACGTGGTCGTCGTGGGCGTGGGTGCAGGCGATGGCGGTGACATGCCGGCCCGCGACCGCCTCGTGGATGGCGCGGGCGTCATGGGCGGCGTCGATGATCAGCACCTGCTCGTCGTCGCCGACCAGCCAGACGTTGTTGTCGACGTCGAAGGTCTCGCCGTCCAGGCTGAAGGTGCCCTTCGTGACGACCCGGTCGATGCGTACCGCGTGGTCCTTGTCGCTCACAGGACCACCACCGAGCGCAGCACCTCACCGCGGTGCATCTTGGCGAAGGCCTCCTCGACCTGGTCGAGCGCGATGGTCTCGCTGACGAAGGCGTTGAGGTCCAGCAGCCCGTACAGGTACTGGTCGATCAGGAACGGGAAGTCGCGGCTCGGCAGGCAGTCGCCGTACCAGGACGACTTGATGGCGCCGCCGCGCGAGAAGACGTCGATCAGCGGGAGCTCGACCTTCATCTCGGGGGAGGGCACGCCCACCTGGACCAGCAGGCCCGCGTGGTCGCGCATGTAGAAGGCCTGCTTGAAGGTCTCCGGGCGGCCCACCGCGTCGATCGCGATGTCCACGCCGTGGCCGTCGGTCAGCGCGCGGACCGCCTCGATCGGGTCCGTACCGCGGGAGTTGACGGTGTGCGTGGCACCGAACTTCTCCGCCTGGTCCAGCTTCTTGTCGTCGATGTCGACGGCGATGACCTTCATCGCGCCGTTGAGGCAGGCGCCCGCGATGGCTGCGTTGCCGACGCCGCCGCAGCCGATGACGGCGACCGAGTCGCCGCGGCCGACCTTGCCGGTGTTGACCGCGGCGCCGTACCCCGCCATCACGCCGCAGCCGATGAGACCCGCTGCCTCCGGGCGGGCGGCCGGGTTGATCTTCACCGCCTGGCCCGCCGCGACCAGGGTCTTCTCGGCGAAGGCGCCGATGCCGAGGGCGTTGCTGAGCGGGGTGCCGTCCAGCAGGGTCATCGGCTGGGTGGCGTTGCGGGAGTCGAAGCAGTACCAGGGGCGGCCGCGGCGACAGGAACGGCAGGAACCGCAGGGCGCGCGCCATGCCAGCACCACGTAGTCGCCGGGCTTGAGGTCCGTGACCCCTTCCCCGACCGCCTCGATCGTGCCGGCCGCCTCATGGCCCAGCAGGAACGGGAAGTCGTCGTTGATCGCGCCTTCCCGGTAGTGCAGGTCCGTGTGGCAGACCCCGCAGGCCTGCACGGCGACGAGCACCTCTCCGGGACCCGGGTCGGGGACGATGATCGTCTGCACCTCGACGGGTGCGCCCTTCTTCACAGCGACTACGGCACGGACCTCGTGTGGCACGACCAAGCTCCTCTGCTGTTGCGCAATGCACGATGGGTTGCGCTATGAGGAACATAGTGGGAACGCCGTCGAGGGCCGTCAAGAGGTGCGAGTTAACCCTTGGCAAAAGGAACGGGTCGGGGCGAAACAAGCCGGACACATGACGGCGCGAGACCAGGAGATTCCCGGTCCCGCGCCGCTGGTTTCGCGTTCGCGCGGTGGCTGTTCGGCGGCCGGTCGGACGGTGTGGCCGAGCCGGCTAGAAGCCGTATCCCATCCGCCGCGAGAGCTCGGCTCCGGCCTCCACCGCGCGCTTGGCCAGCTCCGGCAGCAGGTCGCTGGTCAGGCGGTACACCGGCCCCGAGACGCTGATGGCGGCGATGACCTTGCCGTCGTGCGAGCGGATCGGGGCGGCCACGGCGGCCAGGCCCAGCTCCAGTTCCTCGACGGCGATGCCGTAGCCCTGCTCCACAACGGCCTCCAGCTCACTCCGCAGCACGGAGGTGCCGGTGATGGTCCGCTCCGTGAAGCGCGGCAGCGAGCGCGCGAGCAGGCCCTCGCGCAGGGTGGGCGGCAGGTGCGCGAGGAGCACTTTGCCGCTGGAGGTGGCGTGCAGCGGGGTGCGTCTGCCCAGCCAGTTCTGTGCTGTCACGGACGCGGTGCCGCGGGCCTGCATGATGTTGACCGCCGCATCGTCGTCCAGGACCGCGATGTTCACCGTCTCGCCCAGTTCGTCGGCGACTTCCCGGCAGACCGGGACGCCCTCCTGCGAGATGTCCAGCCGTACTGCCGCCGCCCCCGCCAGGCGTAGTACGCCGGCGCCCAGGTAGTACTTGCCGCGGTCCTTGGCCTGGGCCACCAGGCCGCGGTTCTCCAGGACGCCGAGCAGCCGGAACGCGGTGGACTTGTGCACGTCCAGCTCGTCGGCGATCTCGGTGACGCCCGCTTCGCCGTGCCGGGCCAGGATCTCCAGCACGCTCACGGCACGGTCCACCGACTGGACGGCGCTGGCCGCCCCTCTGCCGTTCTTCTCCGGGTTCGCGGTCTTCTCCTCGCTACGGTCGGACTGCTTCTGCGTGCGGGTCATGGCTCAACTCTCAACCACCTGGGGGCCCGGTTCGGGCGCATCTGCGGGAAACCCTTGACGCGACGGTCGTCCCGCCCGGATTCTGTTGCGCATGGCGCTCGCTCATGCGTCATACGAAACATCATGTTACCGAAGCGTCCGGCGCCCGGTAGGGGGCCGGACAGCACGGATCGGCGTGGACCGGGTCGGACCGACGAAGGTTCGACGAAGGTTCGGCAAAGGTCCGGCGCCGACCGAACTCCTCACTCGAGCACAACTCCTTGCTTCCGCACTGCCTGCTGTCGGACCAACGGCGGTCCGCACTCCCTGATCAACCTGGACCACACAGGTCCGGACCGAGCGTCCCGGACCGAGAGGGGGGCCCGTGATTCCCGTCTGCCGCTTCGAAGACCTCCCCGAAGGCGAGTCCGTCCGCGTCGGGACGACACCGCCCATCGCCGTGTTCCGCACCGAGGACGGCGAGTTGTACGCCATCGACGACACCTGCACCCACCAGGACGCCTCCCTCTCCGAGGGCTGGCTGGAGGGCTGTCTGGTCGAATGCCCGCTGCACGCGGCTTCATTCGATCTCCGCACCGGACAGCCGACCTGCCTCCCGGCCCGGCGCCCCGTCCGCACCCATCGCGTCAGCGTCGACGACGGCACGATCCATGTCCATGTCGCCGCGGAGGAAGGTACCGCCGCATGAGGACCGTGACCGTGGTCGGCGCCTCCCTCTCCGGTCTGTACGCGGCCCGGGAACTGCGCTCCCAGGGCTTCGACGGACGCCTGGTGATCGTCGGCGACGAACCCCACCGCCCGTACGACCGGCCTCCCCTCTCCAAGGACTTCCTCACCGGCCGCGCGAGCGAGGACCACCTCGCCCTCACGGACGACGAGGAGACCACCGGGCTCGACGCCGAGTGGCTGCTCGGCAAACGGGCCCGCGGCCTCGACGCCCGCGGCCGGACCGTGCTGCTCGACGACGGCCGTACGGTGTCCACCGACGGCGTCGTCATCGCCACCGGGGCCTCGGCCCGCCGCCTCCCGGGCTCTAGCCTCACCGGGGTGCACACGCTGCGCACCCTCGACGACGCCCGTGCCCTGCGCGACGAACTCGGCGGCGGTCCGCGCCAGGTCGTCGTCATCGGCGGCGGCTTCATCGGTGCCGAGACCGCGTCCTCCTGCGCTGCCCTCGGCCACACCGTCACCGTCGTCGAGGCCGCTCCGCTCCCGCTCGTGCCCCACCTCGGCGCCGAGATGGCCGCCGTGTGCGCCGCGCTCCACCGGCGGGGCGAGGTGGACCTGGTCACGGGCACCGGGGTGGCCGGACTGCGCGGCACCGCCGCCGTCACCGGCGTCGCACTCTCCGACGGCCGGGTCCTGCCCGCCGACACAGTGATCGTCGGCATCGGCGCCACTCCGAACACCGCCTGGCTGGCGGGCTCCACACTCGCCCTGCACGACGGTGTGCTGTGCGACGACGGCTGTGTGACGGCTCTGCCGCAGGTGGTCGCCGTCGGCGATGTGGCCCGCGTCGGCGGCACCCGCGCCGAACACTGGACGTCCGCGACGGAGCAACCCCGGGTCGCCGTGGCCAATCTGCTCGCCGGACGCACGCTTCAGACCGTGGGCTCACTGCCGTACTTCTGGTCGGACCAGTACGGCGCCCGCATCCAGTTCGCCGGCCGTCGACAGGACGGGGACACCGTCCGTATCGCCGAGGGCGAACTCGCCGACGGCGCACCGGCCGAGGGCGGTTTCCTCGCCCTGTACGAACGGGACGGGCGTACCACCGCGGTGCTCTCCGTGGACCGGCCGCGCCCCTTCATGCGGGCGCGACGGGAACTCGTCCGCGGAGGGAGCCGGCCGCAGCCGGCCGCGCTCTGAACGCCACGGGCCCGGAGGAGGTCCGGACGGCGTGAGCCATGAGCCGGACCGCCGGGAGCCGGACCGCCGGGATTCGTTTGCCGGACCGCAGTGAACCGGTCCTCAGGAGTGCGACAGCCGGCCCGCGCCGCCCTGCCGACGTATTCGCTCCTGGGACCGCTCGGCGGCCCGCGCCTGTCGCCGCGCCTTGCGCCGCTCGCGCCGCAGGGCACGCGCGGTGCTGCTGGGCGTGGACACCACGCCATGCCGCTGGTTCCACACCTGGCGGGTCACCCAGACGTCGAGGGCGCCCCAGGTGGCCACCACGGTGCTGACGACGCTGCTGATCACCATGGGGAACGCCAGCCAGGAACCGGCCATGGTGCACAGAAAGGCCACCATCGCCTGGATCAGTGTCAGAGCGATGATCAGCACTGCCCGCACCGCCGACGTCCGCACCGGATCGGGCAACCGGCGCCGCCGCGCGGGCTCCTCGATCCACAACGGTCGGTATTCGGGCTGCTCTTGTGCCGCGCCACGCCCGCGGCGCTCAACGGGTTCGGCCGCATTCCGGTACGCAGCCGTTCCGTCCCTGTCCGTCGGAATGTCGTGATCCGGCGCCTCGAGTTGCCGCCGCGCCGTCGCACGCGCCGCCCCGCCGTCCGGCAGCGTCTCTTGTCGCTCCGCCGTGCCCATCACCGTGTCACTCCCCACCGCCAGCAGACCGCTCGCTCCGCGTCCGAAGACCCGGCTCCCCAGTGGCTGCCCGGCTTGCGCTGATTTACGCCGCCCGGGTGCGGGTTGCGGCTCCTGTGGCCGATTCCGCCCCCAACTCCCAACAAGTACGACGAACGAATCCCCTTCAAGATTCCCAACGAACGCAAAATTCCGGCCAACTGGTCAGTCAGACCGATCACGTCCCTGCCGGCGGCCGCCGGGGAAAGACAGGAGGCAATCTCCTCCAATGAGCGGACAACTCCCCATGTCTCGCCCTCGGCGCGGAAGTTCATCTTCCGGACGGGTCTTCGAGTTGCGTGTGGGTCAGTAGTAGGCTCGCGCCGTTTGTTGACGCACATCTGTACCCCTGCCGGTGGGGGTCGAGCTGGGGGAGGCCATGCGCTTTCGCGGGAAATCGATCCGCCGGAAGATCGTGGCGCTGCTCCTCGTGCCGCTGGTGTCCCTGATCGCGATCTGGGGCTTCGCCACGGTACTCACGGGCCGGGAAGTCGCCCAGCTGTTCCACGTGTCGTCCGTCGTCGAGAAGATCGGCTATCCCACCGAGGACACCGTCCGGGTCCTCCAGCAGGAACGCCGGCAGACCCTCGTCTATCTCGCCGACCCCCGGGCCTCCGACGCGCTGTCCGCGCTGCGCAGCACACGCAGCGCCACCGACGACGCCATCGTCAAGATCCGGGAGAACGCCAAGGACCCCGACGTCCGCGACGGACTGGACGCCGACGAGGACGAACACCTCACCACCATCCTGGACGCGTTGGACGGCATCGACTCCCTGCGCCGCAGCGTCGAGGAGGGCACGGTCGACAGGATCCAGGCCCTCGACCTGTACAACCGTCTCGTCGACCCCTGCTACGCCCTGCTGGCCTCCATGGACGGCGTCGACAGCGTGGAGCTGGACAAGCAGGCCCGGATCCTGGTGAACATCACCCGCGCCCGCGAACTGCTCTCCCGCGAGGACGCCCTGCTGGGCTCCGCCCTGGTGGTCGGAAAACTCACCCGCGAAGAGATCCGCGACGTCTCCGACCTCGCCGCGCAGCGCACCATGATGTACGACATCAGCCTGCCGGTGCTGCCCGCGGCGGAGCGCGAACGCTACGAACGCTTCTGGAAGAACGCCACCACCGCCCCGCTGCGGTCGGCGGAACAGGCGGTCATCTCCTCCGACCCCGGCGCGCCACCCGGCGCGGTGAGCGCCAAGAGCTGGGACGCCGCCGCGGGCAGCGCCCTCGACGAGCTCGCCACCCTCAACGACCAGGCCGGCGACCGCTACCAGGACCGGGTCCGCCCCGACGCGATGGCCGTCATCGTCAAGGCCGCCGTGGCCGGCCTCCTCGGCCTCGCCGCCCTGCTCTTCTCGCTCGTCCTGTCCGTGCGCGTCGGCCGCGGCCTCATCCGCGACCTGCGACAACTGCGCCTGGAGGCGCACGAGGCGTCCGGCGTCCGGCTGCCCAGCGTGATGCGCCGCCTCTCCGTGGGCGAACAGATCGACGTGGAGACCGAGGTCCCGCGCCTGGAGTACGACAAGAACGAGATCGGCGAGGTCGGCCAGGCCCTCAACACCCTGCAACGCGCCGCCGTCGAGGCCGCCGTCAAACAGGCCGAGCTCCGGGCCGGCGTGTCCGAGGTCTTCGTCAACCTCGCCCGCCGCAGCCAGGTCCTCCTGCACAAGCAGCTCACCCTGCTCGACGCCATGGAGCGGCGGACCGAGGACACCGACGAACTCGCCGACCTCTTCCGCCTCGACCACCTGACCACCCGCATGCGCCGGCACGCCGAGGGTCTGGTGATCCTCTCCGGTGCCGCCCCCTCCCGGCAGTGGCGCAAACCCGTCCAGCTCATGGACGTCGTACGCGCCGCCGTCGCCGAGGTCGAGGACTACGAGCGCATCGAGGTCCGCCGACTGCCCCGGGTCGCCGTCACCGGCCCGGCCGTCGCGGACCTCACGCACCTCGTCGCCGAACTCCTGGAGAACGCCACGGTGTTCTCCCCGCCGCACACCGCCGTCCAGGTGTTCGGCGAGCGCGTCGCCAACGGCTTCACCCTGGAGATCCACGACCGCGGCCTCGGCATGGCCGCCGACGCGCTCCTGGACGCCAACCTCCGGCTCGCCGAGACACCGGAGTTCGAACTGTCCGACACCGACCGGCTGGGCCTGTTCGTGGTCAGCCGGCTCGCCCAGCGGCAGCACGTCCGGGTCTCCCTCCAGCCGTCCCCCTACGGGGGCACCACGGCCGTCGTCTTCATCCCTGACACCCTGCTGACGGACGACGTCCCGGACACCAACGGCATCGGCTTCCGCCTCGACCGGCCCCGGCCCTCCAAGGAGGCCGAGCTGGAGGAGGCCCGCCGCGCTCCGCTCTCCCAGGTGCAGGGGAAGCTGCCCAGCCTGCCGGCGGCGCTCCTGGACGGTCCGGTCGAGCTGGAGGCCCCCGTCGACCTCGACGCCCTCGGCGACTTCCCGGGCGCCCTCGACGAGGAGGACAGCGAACGCGGCGGACTGTTCCGCCCGCGCCGCTCCCTGCGCACGGACGACGAGACGGCCACCCGGCACGGCGAGCCGCAGCACCAGGCCCCCGAGCCGGGCGCTACGGACCGGGCCGACGACGACCTCGACGCCCCGGTCCCCATGCCGCGACGCCGGACCCCCAAGCTGGTCAGCTCCCACGGCCGCCCGGTCACCGAGCAGCGAGGCCGGCGCGAGGACCCGGACGAGGAGGCCCCGACGGGCCCGAGCCGGTCGCGCCCCCAGCCGGCCGCACCCCTGGGACCGGCCCCACTGCCCACCCGCCGCCGCGGCGCGAACCCGCTGCGCCGGAGCACCGACGTGGCCGACCGCCTCGACGACCAGAGCAGCGAGCCTCCGACCACCGAACGGCCCGAGGCCCCCGCCCTCCCCAGGCGCAACCGGCACGCCGAGATCACGTCGAGCGGGCCGAGTGAGCCGAGCGCGCCCGCCGGACCCCCCGGCACAGCACCCCAGCCAACCGACTCCGGCACGGCTCCTCTGCCCCGCCGCGTACGCCAGGCGAACCTGGCTCCGCAGCTGAAGCAGAGCACCGGTCGGCGCACCGACGACACGGCGGAGCCGGTCGAGTGGGACGCCGACGAGGTACGCAGCCGTATGGCCTCGCTCCAGCGCGGCTGGCAGCGCGGCCGCGAGGAGAACGCCGCGGGCGACGACGCCCACAGCGGCACAGCACCACAAGGAACGAAGGGGGACGGTCGATGACCGCACCGAAGGCGACCGACCACACCGCGGGCAACAAGAACGGCGAGCTCAACTGGCTCCTCGACGACCTCGTGGAGCGCGTCGCGAGCATCCGCAAGGCCCTCGTGCTCTCCGGCGACGGCCTGCCGACGGGCGTGTCCAGAGACCTGACCCGGGAGGACAGCGAGCACCTGGCCGCCGTCGCCTCCGGTTTCCACAGCCTCGCCAAGGGCGTGGGCGCGGCACTTCGAGGCGGGCAACGTCCGGCAGACGGTCGTCGAGCTCGACGACGCCTTCCTGTTCGTCACGGCCGCCGGCGACGGCAGTTGCCTCGCGGTCCTCTCGGACGCGGATTCCGACGTAGGCCTGGTGGCGTACGAGATGACGCTCCTGGTGAAGCGGGTCGGTGTGCATCTGGGTGCCGCTCCGCGCACCGATCTGCCTCAGGGCGGGTAGTGGGATGACATGAGCTCAGACGGTCAGGGAAGAAGCCACTGGTTCGACGACGAGGCCGGACCGGTCGTCCGTCCGTATGCCATGACGCGCGGCCGCACCACGAGTACGGGCCAGCACCGCCTCGACCTCATCGCGGTGGTCGTCACGGAACCCCAGGCGGACGACGCGGAAGGCGACCACACGCTGTCCCCGGAACACGTGGACATCGTCGACCTGTGCCGTGACACCCCGCAGTCGGTCGCCGAACTCGCCGCCGAACTCAACCTGCCCATCGGCGTGGTGCGCGTGCTGGTGGGCGACCTTGTGGCCGGGGAGTTCGTCCACGTCAACCGGCCTGTTCCCCCTGCCGAACTGCCGGACGAGAGCATTCTGCGGGACGTGATCGACGGCCTCAGGGCGCTGTGATCGAGCGCCCGGCCCATGAAGGAGGCGGTTCCGTCAGCGCCGCGAGGCGCTGACGGACCGCATCGGGGAAGGGGGTCGCCCGGCCCGATGTCCGGTCGACGTGGAGGGCGAACAACTCCGTGGTGGCGACCGGCCCGTCCTCCGCTTCCGGCCCTGCGACGCCTGCGGTGACGTACATCTCGTGCGTGAAGCGCGCCTTCTTCCCGGCCGCGCCGAGCACGCGGGTGCGTACGGCGAGCCGAGCACTCTCCGGTACGTCCCGCAGGTAGCGGATGTGGGACTCGACCGTGTACATCGAGCAGCCGGTGCTCTCGCGGTACCCGGGCCCCATCCCCGTACGCTCCATCAGCGCGTCCGTCGCGTGACCGAAGACCAGGACGTAGAACGCCTCGCTCATGTGCCCGTTGTAGTCGATCCACTCCGGGCGCACGGTCTCGCGGAACAGCGGCAGGCCCGGCAGGTCCTGGAGACCTGACACGCCTGGCGTTTCTGGCCCGTACGGCGGCCCGGGCACGCTCACGTGGCACCGGCCCCGGGAAGGCGGCCGGTGGCGCGCAGGACCGCTATGACTCCCCGGTCGCGTTCGGCGACCAGGTCGGCGATCGTACGGCCGTCCGCCGCGTCGTCGCAGCCGGCGACCACGGCGTCGTAGAGCGCCTTGTCCAGTTCCGGGGCCGCCAGCCGGGTCCACGGGGACTTCAGGGACGGACCGAAGTGGTCGAGCATGTGGGCCATGCCGCCCTCGCCGCCCGCGAGGGCGAAGGTGAGCATCGGACCCATGATCGCCCAGCGCAGTCCCGGGCCCTCGGTGATGGACCGGTCGATGTCGTGGACCGTCGCCTCACCGCTCGCGACCATGTGCAGGGCCTCCCGCCACAGGGCCTCCTGGAGCCGGTTGGCGATGAAGCCGGGGACCTCGCGGTCCAGGGTGATGACGGACTTGCCCGCCGCCTCGTAGAAACGGGCCGCCCATCGGACCGCCTCCGGGTCCGTCCGTTCCCCGCCGACGACCTCGACGAGCGGGATCAGATAGGGCGGGTTGAACGGGTGGCCGACGACCAGCCGGCCGGGCGTGACCGCCTCGGTCTGCATGTCGGTCATCGGATAGCCGGAGGTGGAGGAGGCGATGACGACGCCGGCGGGTGTCGCGGCGTCCAGCTCGGCCAGCAGGTTGCGCTTGAGGTCGAGCTTTTCCGGCGCACTCTCCTGCACGAACTGGGCCTCGGCCACAGCCTCGTCGAGCGTCGCCGTGACCGTGAGGCGGTTGGCGGAGGCGCCGGGGGCGAGACCGAGCTGTTCGAGCGCGGGCCAGGCAGCATCGACGAGGCGGCGCAGCCTTGCCGCGGCGTCGGGGGCCGGGTCCCACGCCCGGACGTCATAGCCGCGGGCGAGGAAGTGGGCGACCCAGCCGCCGCCGATCACTCCGGCGCCCACGCAGGCCACGCGGCGTGCGTCCTCGGGGGAGGGAATGGGGGCGGAAGTCTCCGTCACTGAGGGCTCCTTACTGAGGACTCCTTGAAAAACGGGACGGATGAGCCACTGCTCAACTCCGGGGCTTGAGGCCGAGTGTGAGCCGAGCCTCGTCCGGTGTCGCGACCCGCGCCCCCAACGCCTCGATGATCGTCACGGCCCGCTCCACCAACTCGGCGTTCGTCGCCTTGACCCCCTTGCCCAGGTAGAGGTTGTCCTCCAGACCGACCCGCACATGGCCGCCGAGCAGCATCGACTGAGCGACCCACGGCATCTGCATGCGGCCCAGCGCGAAGCTGGCCCACTGGGCGCCCTCGGGCAGCATGTTCACCATCGACTGGAGAACTCCCGGGTCGGCGGGCGCGCCCCACGGGATGCCCATGCACAGCTGGAACACGGTCGGATCGTCCAGCAGTCCCTCGGCGTGCAACTGCTTGGCGAACCACAGGTGTCCGGTGTCGAAGATCTCCAACTCCGGCCGCACACCCAGCTCCTGGATACGCTTGGCGCCGGTGCGCAGCATGTCGGGCGTGGAGACATAGAGGTTCGACCCGTCACCGAAGTTGAGCGAACCGCAGTCCAGGGTGCAGATGTCGGGCAGCAGGTCCTCGACGTGCGGCAACCGCTCCAGGCCGCCGACCAGGTCGGTGCCCGGGAGTTGCCTGAGCGGTTCTTCCGGGTCGATGACCAGGTCGCCGCCCATGCCCGCGGTGAGGTTGATGACGACGTCGGTCCCGGTCTCCTTGATCCGCTCGACGACCTCGCGGTACAGGCGAGGGTCGCGGGAGGGCGCTCCGGTCTCGGGGTCGCGTACATGGATGTGGACCGCGGCGGCACCGGCCTCCGCGGCCTGCACCGCGGAGACGGCGATCTGCTCGGGGGTGACGGGGACGTGCGGGCTCTTGCGCACGGTGTCGCCGGCGCCGGTGAGGGCGCAGGTGATGATGACGTCCTGGTTCATGGTCGCGTTGGTTCCTCTCTGTGCAGAGGCGTGGGGCGACGGGAGGATTCCGACCCTAGCCGCCGGAAGGCGACGTCCTCAAGAGTCTGTTTCACAATGCGGGCATGCGTCGCACGAAATGAACGCGGGTAGTGCACGCTGCACGTGGCTCCCTCCCGCGTGACCACTCCTCAAAGCGCCTGTGCTCCCTGTGCGGCCTGTGCGATCTCCTCCGCCGCCGCCCGCACGAGCGGCCCGAGCGCCGCGAACCGTGACTCGGGGACCCGGTCATGCGGACCCCAGATGCTGACCACGGCGAACGGTCGACCCCGGCCGCCCAGCACCGGCGCGGAGACCCCGTAGAGGTTCCGCTCCATCTCGCCGACGCAGACGCTGTAACCGCGCTCTCTGGTCCGCTCGAGCTCGGCCCGCAGTCGCGCCCGGCCCGTGATGGTGGTGTCCGTGTACGCGTCGAGCGGCCCGTCGAGCAGTGACTGTGCCTCCTGCTCGGGCAGCCAGGCCAGCAGCGCCTTGCCCGTGGACGTGGCGTGCATCGGCACCTGACGACCCAGCCACTGGGCCGCCAGCACCACCGGCGGCGTCACCTCGTCGATATAGGTCAGCCCGAGCTGCTGCACCACCGCGAGGTTGGCGGTCTCGCCGGTCTGCTCGCTGACCCGGCGCAGAGTGGCGTGCGCGCGGCGGATCAGGCCGTCGAAGCCGGCGGTCGATGCCATCAGGGCGACCGCGAAGCCGATCGTGTAGCGGTTGGTGACCGGGCTGCGCTCGACCAGGCCGTGCTGCTCCAGCGTGGACAGCAGCCGCCAGGCCGTGGCGCGGTTGAGCCCGCACCGCGCGGCCAGGTTCGACGCCGTATCGCCGTCCGGCGCGCTGTCGGCCGTCGCCTGCAACAGGATGATCGCCCGCTCCAGCGACTGGACCTTGCCCGACGCCCCTCCCGGCTCGGTGGCCAAGGGGGACTCGGCGGTGTCGGTGGTGTCGGTGGTGTTGACGGGGCGCTCGGCCTTCGGCATACGCATCTCTTCCTCGGCTCCTGAAGGGGCTACTTGACAGCCTTCTTCATAATCTCACCATCCGCGCAGGAATCGCGTTATGTGAACACTCCTGCCTTCCGGCCAAGGGCGAGGACAAGCCCCACCGAGGCCCTCCGCCACCAGGTGCACCGCGGGCGACGAAACAGCCCTCCCGTTATGATCTGACCCATCGTCGACGACCATCCGCAGCAGGTCCCCCACCAGGCTGTGGACACGGTGCCGAGCAGTGCGATCGGGGAGACGGATGTGACGACGGGCTGGCAGTTCTGGGTCGACCGAGGCGGCACTTTCACCGACATCGTCGCGCGTCGCCCGGACGGCCGTCTGCTCACACACAAACTGCTGTCGGACAATCCGGCGCGGTACTCCGACGCGGCGGTCGCCGGTGTCCGCCATCTGCTGGACGGCTCCCAGGGGGCTGTCGAGGCGGTCCGCATGGGGACGACCGTCGCCACCAACGCCCTCCTGGAACGCAAAGGCGAACGGACCCTGCTGGTCGTCACCCGCGGCTTCCGCGACGCCCTGCGCATCGCCTATCAGAACCGCCCCCACATCTTCGCCCGCCGCATCGAACTCCCCGAGCTGCTGTACGAGCGGGTCGTCGAGGTCGACGAACGGATCGCCGCCGACGGAACCGTCCTGCGCGCCCCCGACCTGGACGCCCTCGCCGGTCCCCTTCAGCAGGCCTATGACGACGGAATCCGGGCCGTCGGCGTGGTCTGCATGCACAGCCACCTCCACCCGGCCCACGAACAGGCCGTCGGGGAACTGGCCGCCCGCACCGGCTTCCCGCAGATCTCGCTCTCCAGTGAGGTCAGTCCGTTGATGAAGCTCGTCCCGCGCGGAGACACCGCGGTCGTCGACGCCTACCTCTCGCCGGTGCTGCGCCGCTACGTCCAGCGCGTCGCCGGTGAACTCGACGGCGTGCGGCTGATGTTCATGCAGTCCAACGGAGGCCTCGCCGAAGCGAGGCAGTTCCGCGGCAAGGACGCCATCCTGTCCGGCCCGGCCGGCGGCATCGTCGGCATGGCCCGCATGTCGCAACTCGCCGGCTTCGACCGGGTCATCGGCTTCGACATGGGCGGCACCTCCACCGACGTCTCGCACTTCGCCGGCGAGTACGAACGCGTCTTCACCACGCAGATCGCCGGCGTCCGGCTGCGCGCTCCGATGCTGGACATCCACACCGTCGCGGCCGGCGGCGGTTCGGTCCTCCACTTCGACGGCTCCCGCTACCGCGTAGGGCCGGACTCGGCGGGCGCGGACCCGGGCCCCGCCTGCTACCGGGGCGGCGGCCCACTCGCCGTCACGGATGCCAACGTCATGCTCGGCCGCATCCAACCCGCCCACTTCCCCAGGGTGTTCGGCCCGAACGGCGACCAGCCCCTCGACGACACACTCGTCCGCGACCGCTTCGCCGCCCTCGCGCGCGAGATCCGCGAGCGGACCGGCGACGACCGCACCCCCGAGCAGGTTGCCGTGGGTTACCTGCAGATCGCCGTCGCCAACATCGCCAACGCGGTGAAGCGAATCTCCGTCCAGAAGGGTCACGACGTCACCCGTTACGCCCTCACGACCTTCGGTGGTGCGGGCGGCCAGCACGCCTGTATGGTCGCCGACTCGCTCGGCATCCGCACCGTCCTCGTGCCGCCCATGGCCGGTGTCCTCTCCGCCCTCGGTATCGGCCTCGCCGACACCACGGCCATGCGCGAACAGTCCGTGGAGGCACCGCTGGAGCCCGCCTCCATGCCCGGCGTCCGTGAGACCGCCGACGACCTGGAGAGCGCCGCCCGCGCCGAACTCCTCGCCGAAGACGTCCAGGAGAGCCGCATCCAGATCACCCGGCGCGCCCAACTGCGCTACGACGGCACCGACACCCCCCTCATCGTCGAGCTCACCGAGCCCGACACGATGAGGCACGCCTTCGAAGAACGTCATCGCGCCACGTACTCCTTCACCCTCGACCGCCCGATCGTCGTCGAAGCCCTCTCCGTCGAAGCCACCGGCATCACCGCACCCCCCGATCTCTCCGCCCTGGCCACCTACCAGGGCCACACCGTCGCTGCGCCCGAAACCGCCCGCCTCCACACGGGCGGCGCCTGGCGCGACGTACCCCTCCACCGCCGCGAGGAACTGCCCCCCGGCGAGACTGTCACCGGCCCCGCGATCATCACCGAGGCGAGTGCGACGACCGTCGTCGACGACGGCTGGCGGGCCGCGACGACCCACGACGGGCATCTGGTCATGGAACGCGCGGCGATTACGCAGAGTTCCGATCTCGACACGAAAGCCGACCCGGTTCTGCTGGAGGTCTTCAACAACCTCTTCATGTCCATCGCCGAACAGATGGGCGCCCGCCTGGAGTCCACCGCCCAGTCCGTCAACATCAAGGAGCGGCTGGACTTCTCCTGCGCGCTCTTCGACCCGGACGGAAACCTGGTGGCCAACGCCCCGCACATCCCCGTCCACCTGGGCTCGATGGGCACCAGCGTCAAGGAGGTCATCCGGCGGCGCGGCTCCGCGATGCGGCCGGGAGACACGTACGCGGTCAACGACCCGTACCACGGCGGCACCCACCTGCCCGACGTCACGGTCATCACCCCCGTGTTCGACACCAAGGATCCGACGGACACGGAGAGTGACCCGGAGATCCTCTTCTATGTCGCCGCCCGCGGCCACCACGCCGAGATCGGCGGCATCGCCCCCGGCTCCATGCCCGCGAACAGCCGCAGCATCGAAGAGGAAGGCATCCTCTTCGACAACTGGCTGCTCGCCGAGCACGGCCGCTTCCGCGAGGAGGAGACGCTCCGCCTGCTCACCGAGGCGCCCTACCCCTCCCGCAACCCCAAGACCAACCTCGCCGACCTCCGCGCCCAGATCGCGGCCAACCAGAAGGGCGTCGACGAGGTCGCCCGCATGATCGAGAACTTCGGCCTGGACGTCGTACAGGCGTACATGAAGCACGTCCAGGACAACGCCGAGGAAGCCGTCCGCCGGGTCATCGACGCTCTCGACGACGGTGAGTACGCCTACGAGACCGACTCCGGCGCCGTCATTCGCGTCAGCGTGCGCGTGGACCGTGAACACCGCTCCGCCACCGTCGACTTCACGGGCACGTCACCGCAGCTGACCACCAACTTCAACGCGCCCTTCGCGGTCGTCAACGCGGCTGTCCTGTACGTCTTCCGCACCCTGGTCGCCGACGACATCCCGCTCAACGACGGCTGTCTGCGCCCCCTCGACATCGTCGTCCCGCCGGGCTCCATGCTCGCGCCCGAGCCGCCCGCGGCGGTCGTCGCCGGCAACGTGGAGACCTCCCAGGCCATCACCGGCGCGCTCTACGCGGCGCTGGGCGTGCAGGCCGAGGGCTCCGGCACCATGAACAACGTCACCTTCGGCAACGACCGCCACCAGTACTACGAGACCGTCGCCTCCGGATCCGGCGCGGGCGAGGGCTTCCCCGGCGCGCCCGTCGTCCAGACCCACATGACCAACTCGCGGCTCACCGACCCCGAGGTCCTGGAGTGGCGACTGCCCGTGCAGCTCGACGAGTTCGCCGTACGGCCCGGCAGCGGCGGAGCCGGACGGTGGCGCGGCGGGGACGGCGCGGTGCGGCGCATCAGGTTCCACGAGCCGATGACGGTCTCCACGCTGTCGCAGCACCGCCGCGTCCCGCCGTACGGTATGGCGGGTGGCGAACCCGGCGCGCTGGGCGCCAACCGCGTGGAACACGCGGACGGTACGGTCACCGAACTCGCCGGAAGCGACGCGGCGGACGTCGGCCCCAACGACGTACTCGTCATCGAAACCCCCGGTGGCGGAGGCTACGGTCCTCCGTCGCCCGCACCCCATCAAGCAGGAGAAGAGATCGATGATCTTCGGGCGTTCTGAGCGTGGCAAGCCCCCGGTCGAGCCCGTCACGCTCAAGATCCTGGTGGCCGGCGGATTCGGCGTGGGCAAGACCACCCTCGTCGGCGCGGTCAGCGAGATCAGGCCGCTGCGCACCGAGGAACTGCTCACCGAGGCAGGACGCCCGGTCGACGACACAAGCGGTGTGGAGGGCAAGCACACCACCACCGTGGCCATGGACTTCGGCCGCATCACCCTGCGCGAGGACCTGGTGCTGTACCTCTTCGGCACCCCCGGCCAGGAGCGGTTCTGGTTCATGTGGGACGAGCTCTCCGAGGGCGCCCTCGGAGCCGTCGTCCTCGCCGACACCCGCCGTCTGGAGGACTGCTTCGCCGCTGTCGATTACTTCGAGCGGCGCGCCATACCCTTCGTCGTCGGCATCAACTGCTTCGAGGGAGCGGCCCGTTATCCGGCCCAGGACGTACGCCAGGCCCTCGACCTCGACGACGGTGTACCGCTGCTGTTGTGCGACGCCCGAGATCGGGAGTCCGTCAAGGAAGTCCTGATCGGCGTGGTCGAGCACGCGATGGCGTACGCGGCGGAACGCCGCCAGGCCGTCACGACGTGACGCGGGCGCGGCCCGTACCCCCGCCGACCGGGGTACGGGCCGCTGTCCATGGGCGCACCGCACGCGCGCGTGGACCCTGCTGTCGTCCACGCGCGCGTGGAGCCTCAGTTCTCGCCGTCCTCCTGCCAGCCGAAGCTCTTCTCCACGGCCTTGTGCCAGTTGTGGTACTCACGGTCGCGCACCGACGCCTCCATGGCGGGCGTCCACTCGACGTCCTTCTGCCAGTGCGCCTTGAGTTCGTCCAGGTCGTTCCACACACCGGTGGCGAGGCCTGCCGCGTAGGCGGCGCCCAGGCAGGTCGTCTCGGACACCTTGGGCCGGATCACCGGCACGTCGAGCACGTCTGCCTGGTGCTGCATGAGGAGGTTGTTCTTCGTCATGCCGCCGTCCACCTTGAGGGTGGTGATCTGCACCCCGGAGTCCTGGAACATGGCGTCCACGACCTCCCGCGTCTGCCAGCTCGTCGCCTCCAGCACCGCGCGCGCGAGGTGCGCCTTGGTGACGTACCGGGTGAGGCCGGTGACGACACCGCGCGCGTCGGAACGCCAGTACGGCGCGAACAGACCGGAGAACGCGGGCACGATGTACGCCCCGCCGTTGTCCTCGACACTCGCCGCCAGGGGCTCGATCTCGTCGGCGGTACGGATGATGCCGAGCTGGTCGCGGAACCACTGAACCAGTGCGCCCGTTATGGCAATCGAACCCTCCAGACAGTAGACCGGCGCCTCACTCCCGATCTTGTAGCCCATCGTCGTCAGCAGCCCGTTCTTCGACGGCACCGGGCGGTTGCCGGTGTTGAGCAGTAGGAAGCTGCCGGTTCCGTACGTGTTCTTCGCCGTGCCCACGTCATAGCAGGCCTGCCCGAACACCGCGGCCTGCTGGTCGCCCAGCGCCGAGGCGACCGGTACGCCCGCGAGCTGGCCGACCGCCGTGCCGTACACCTCGGCGGACGACCTGATCTCGGGCAGCACGGCCTCGGGCACGTTCATCGCGGACAGGATGGACGCGTCCCACTGGAGGCTTTCCAGGTCCATCAGCATGGTCCGCCCGGCGTTGGTCACGTCGGTGACGTGCTGCCCGCCGTCCGTACCGCCGGTGAGGTTCCAGATCAGCCAGGAGTCGATGGTGCCGAAGGCGATCTCGCCGCGCTCGGCGCGCGCCCTGAGGCCGGGCACGTTGTCGAGCAGCCAGGCCGCCTTGGGCCCGGAGAAGTAGCTGGCCAGCGGCAGCCCGGTCTGCTCGCGGAAACGGTCCTGCCCGTCCGAGCCGCCCAGTTGGTTGCACAGCGCGGCCGTACGCGTGTCCTGCCAGACGATCGCGTTGTGCACGGGCTTGCCGGTCGCGCGGTCCCACAGAACCGTCGTCTCGCGCTGGTTGGTGATCCCGAGCGCGCTGAGCTGGTCGGCGCGCAGACCAGCCTTGGCGATCGCTCCGGCGACCACTGCCTGCACCTTGGACCAGATCTCGGTGGCGTCGTGCTCCACCCAGCCGGGCTTCGGGAAGATCTGGCGGTGTTCGCGCTGGTCGACGGCGACGATCGCGCCGTTGTGGTCGAAGACGATGCAGCGGCTGGAGGTGGTGCCCTGGTCGATTGCGGCGACGTACTTGGCGGCGTTGTCCGTCATGGCTACCCCTTGGGCTGGGATTCAGGATGCTGCGCAGAGCTGCTCGGAAGCTGCTCAGAAGGCTGCGTTGTAGATGAGACCCGCGAGCGTTCCGCCGATCAGCGGGCCGACGACCGGTATCCAGGCGTACTTCCAGTCGGAGGTGCCCTTGTTCGGGATCGGCAGGAAGGTGTGCACGATGCGTGGGCCGAGGTCGCGCGCCGGGTTGATGGCATAGCCGGTCGGCCCGCCGAGCGAGAGACCGATACCGACCACCAGCAGCGAGACGATCAGCACGAGGGTCCCGGACTCACCGAGCCCCGTGGTCAGCCCGAAGGCGAGGATCGGCAGGACGAGCGCGACGGTCGCGATGATCTCCGTGACGAGGTTGGCGACCGGGTTCCGGATCTCGGGGATGGTGGAGAAGATACCGAGCGTCGGCAGCGGCTCCTCCGCCGTGCCCTCCGTGGTGCCCGTCTCCCTGACATTGGCCTGGAACTGGGCGAAGTACGTGAGATAGCACAGGACGGCGCCGAGCATGGCGCCGACCATCTGGCCCAGCACATAGAGCCAGACCTTGCTCCATTCACCGGTGTCGACGGCGATGCCGAACGTCACGGCCGGGTTGAGGTGTCCGCCGGAGAGGGGAGCGGCGGTGTACGCACCCGCCAGCACGCCGAATCCCCAACCGAAGGCGATCACGATCCACCCTGAGGCCCTCGCCTTGGAATATCTCAGGGTGACGGCGGCGCATACGCCGGCGCCGAACAAGATCAGGATCGCGGTACCGATGATCTCGCCGACGAGAATGTCTCCGTTGCTCATGGCGGCTCCTAGGCCCTGGGCCCGGGACGATCGGCCCCGGTCCTCCGTGCAGGGTGCGGTTCCCTTGGCGAACTGCCGAGGGCAGGGAGAGTCCCGCGCCCCGCCCGGCGTCCGCGACGAGCGTGCCGTCGCAGCCGAATCGCCCGTGGGGGTACGGGCCTCGGCTCAGGTGGACCCGCGCGGCGCAGTGCCTGAATACGCCGAGAATGTACGGCGATGTCGACTGATACCGGAAGTGTTCACCGGCGTCCAGGGAGCGTCAAGGTCGCCGACGGCAACGTTTGAGGGGCTTGTGGCCGAGCCCGAGCAGTGACCTTTCCTCCGGGCCGGGGCGAGGGGCGGAAAGGGCCGCCGGGAATCCGCCTGGGCCGCAGGGACGGCCACGGGCGGCCCTCAAGGTCCTCTCCGGTCCGGCAAGCGGTGTCGGCCTGTGCCGCCTTGGCGTGTGTGGTTGCTGGGCCTGTGCCTGCTCGCGCCTGCGGTTGCCAGGCCGCCCGGCCAGTGCCTGCCCTCCCGCCTACGCCAGTCCGCCCGCATCGGCAGTGCATGCGCCGCCTCTGGATCGAGCAGGGCGAGAAGCCCCCGACGGCCGAGAACATCGTCCCTGCCCCACAGCGCGCGTGGCCGGCCACCTCGGCCAGTGCTTGGTCCGCGCCTACTGCTGCCTGTCCCACGTCGGCCAGTGCCTGCCCCCGCGTCGACCGGCTCCGGGCCGGCCAACGTCCGCCCCGTGTTTACGGCACCGGCCATGCTGCCCCGTGCTACGGCCGCCCGCGCCCACGCCGGCGACTCCCCGGCCGGTATCCGCCCCGCCTACCCCGCCCGCACAGTCGTCGCCCCCGACCCTCGACGGATCTCGTGCCCGGCCAGCCCGGCGCGGCCCAGCACCCAACTCGCCCCGTCCAGGGACTTCGCGGCCTGCTTCAGCGGAGCCAGACAGGCTGCCGCTTCCCGGTGATCCGTCACGCTGCCCGGCACGCACAGCACCGTCGCCAGGGACAGCGTGACGGGACGCCCGCCCGCCGACCAGGGGACGTCCAGCACCGAGGCGGCGAGCGGTTCCAGCCCCTCCGGATCCGCGAGCACCAGGAAGTCGTCCCCGCCGATGTGGCCCACCCGCGCGCTGCCGGACACCGCGTGCAGCAGCGCCCGCCCCACGGACCGGATCAGCTCGTCACCGGCCGCGAACCCGGCCCCGTCGTTGACCTGCTTGAAGTGGTCCACGTCCAGCCAACTGAGCGCGAAGGTCCGCCCGTTCGCGATCCGCCGGTCCACCTCGGCGGTGATCGCGTCCGAACCGGGCAGCCGTGTCAGCGGATTGAGCCCGGCGGCCTCCTCGACCCGGTTCTCGGCCAGGGCTCGCACGAGGTCCGCGAGCCGTACGACACCCACGCACCGGCCGTACCGGTCGACGACGGCCACGTCGTCCGACGTACGGTCCCGGTCCCCGACGGCCACCACGTCCAGGACCTCCCACGCCGTGGCGTCGACGCCCACCGTCCTGGGCGGGTCGCCGAGCTTGGCGGCGGGCCGATCGGCGTACAGGGCATGCCCGTAGCGGCCCGACATGGACAGCAGGAAGCGGGACCGGTGCACCGACCGCACAGGCGCCCCGTCCCGGTCCACGAGGAGCACCCCGGACACGTCCGGCGACCCCGTCAGCAGCGCCCGCACCTGGCTCGCCGACGCGGTGGCGGGCAGCAGCGCGGCGGGCCGTACGAACTCCCGCACTGTCGGCCCCGAACGCGGCGGCTCGACGACACCGGGGGAGCGGGGCGGAACGTATACGTCCGCGGCCGGCAGCCTCGACGTCGGCGCGAACAGCTCGCCCTGCGCGAGCTGCGCCCCGGCCGACAGCGCCGCGGCGCACTGCAGTTCGGTCTCCACCCCCTCGACGCACAGCAGCGCACCCAGCTCGTCGCACAGGGTCCGCATCGCCCGCACGGCCGCCGGCCGCGCGAGCAGCGACGCGTCGAGTTTCACCAGGTCGGGCGCGATGTCGGTGAGGAGCCGCAGCGGTACGTCCCCGTCGCCGACACCGTCCGCACTGATCCGGAACCCCTGCTCCCGCAGCCCGGCCAGTGCCTCCAACAGCGCTTGTTGCGGTACGTGGGTGTACGGCGGGCCGACGTCGATCGTCACCTCCCACGGCAGCCGCCCCGCCTGGCGCACGGCGTCGTGCAGCGGGGTGAGTCCGCCGAGGTCGGCGAGGGTGCCGGCGAACACGTTGACGTGCAGTGGCAGCAGGGTCTCCCTGCGAACCGCCGAGCGGACCGCCAACACCGCCAGCCGACCGTCGAGTTCGGGGTCACGGCGGGCCTCGGCCAGGATGTCCCCGGTCTCCGGGCGGGCGAGTATCTCCAGCCCCGCGACCCCGCCGGTCGTCAGATTGACCACCGGCTGGAAGGCGAAGCGGAGAGTATCCGTCCAGGAGCGCACGGGAGCATGATGGCGCTGTCGGAGGACGCCCAGGCCCAGTTCATGAGACGTTCACGCAGGATTCCGGGATGGTCACACAGCGTATGGGAAAGCCCTTGCGGCCCTTGGTCCCCTCTGTGGGCCGGCCGGACTCCTCCCGCCCCGCCCTCACCGCACCGCGATCACCGCCGACCCATGCCCGAACAGCCCTTGGTTCGCCGTGATTCCCACCCGCGCGCCCGCGACCTGCCGGTCACCCGCAGCCCCTCTCAACTGCCAGGTCACCTCGCACACCTGGGCGATCGCCTGGGCCGGCACGGCCTCTCCGAACGAGGCGAGCCCACCGCTCGCGTTGACCGGTATGCGTCCGCCCAGGGTCGTCGCGCCTTCCCGCAGCAGCTTCGCCCCCTCGCCCTCCCCGCACAGCCCCAGGTCCTCGTACCACTGCAACTCCAGGGCGGTGGACAGGTCGTACACCTCGGCCAGGGAGAGATCCTCAGGCCCGATGCCCGCCTCCTCGTAGGCCGCCCGCGCGATGGACGACCGGAAAGGCTCGTCGGCCGGCTCGGCCGCCACGGCGGAGTCCGTCGCGATGTCCGGCAGATCCAGCACGGTGTTGGGGTAGCGCGGCGTCACCGTGGACACGGCCCGAATCCGCACCGGATCCGCCACCCCGTGCCGGCGCGCGAACTCCATGCTGGACAGCACCACGGCCGCCCCGCCGTCCGAGGTCGCGCAGATGTCGAGCAACCGCAGCGGATCGGCGACCACCGCCGAGGCGGCGACCTCCTCGGCGGTGACCCGCTTGCGATAGCGGGCGTAGGGATTCAGCGCGCCCAAGGCGGCGTTCTTCACCTTGACCTGTGCGAAGTCCTCCGTCGTGTCACCGTGCACGGCCATCCGCCGACGCGCGTACAGCCCGAAGTAGGCGGGGTTGGTCGCTCCGAGGACCCGGAAGCGCAGCCAGTCCGGATCACCGGGCCGGTCTCCGCCCGCGGGCCGGAAGAACCCCTTCGGCGCGGCGTCGGCGCCGACCACGAGCACCACCTCCGCGAGGCCCGAAAGTATCTGTCCGCGTGCGGTGTTGACCGCCTGCGCCCCCGACGCGCACGCCGCGTACACGCTCGTGACCCGCGCCCCCTGCCAGCCCAGTGCCTTCGCGAACGTGGCCCCGGCCACATATCCCGGATAGCCGCCCCGCACGGTGTTCGCGCCGATGACCGAGCCGACCTCCCGCCAGTCCAGCCCGGCGTCCGCAAGGGCCGCGCGGGCCGCCACCACTCCGTATTCGACAAAGCCACGCCCCCATTTCCCCCATGGGTGCATGCCCGCGCCGAGCACGGCCACCTCACCTGTCACGCCGTCACCCCCGTCGGCCGCCATTTCCAGGTCGTCCAGCTCGTCTCCGCGTCCTCATGGAGCACGCCGGGCACGGCCTCCACCTCCATGCCCACCGCCAGATCGGCGACGGTGATTCCGGGAACCGCCTGTCCCAGCACCACCATCCGCTCTGCCTCCAGCTCCACAGCGATCAACGCGCACGGCTCCCACGGAAGTTCCGGATTGGTCACATAGGGTGACGGAGGCCGATATCGGCTGTCGGTGTACGACCAGATGCGTCCGCGCCGGGAGAGCGGGACCTCCTCCAGATCGCCGCCCTGGCACCCGGGATTGCGGCAGTTGAACTCCTCGCGGGGGAAGAAGACCGAGGCGCAGGCGCGGCAGCGGGTTCCGAGCAGCGTGAAGTCGTCCCCGTCTCCGGCGAACAACCCGGCGACCACAGGTGTAGGCGTAAGCGACACGTTCCCTCCCGGCATCGAATCTGACGGATCGTCAGAAGTGTGCCACGGCGGGCGTCACATGGGCAGGCCCGTCGTCGTGATGCTCACTTCGAGGCGAACTGCATCCGATCGCTTCCCCGGCGGAACACACTCCTGATAGATGCAGGAGACATGACACGACTCACGAGCGCAGTACGCAGGCTGGTCGCCCCGTTCGCCGTCCTACTGGCCGTGACCACCGCCTCCGGCACCGCCCGGGCGAGCGCCGAACCCAAGGCGCCGGAGGACTTCGTGGCCCTGAGAACCGTGGACCCGACGATCATCCAAGAGATGCGCTACTTCACCCCGCACAACTTCGTCGGCGAGCGCATCGACGGCTACCGGCAGCCGGTCTGCATCCTCACCCGTCCCGCCGCCCAAGCGCTCCACCAGGCGCAGGTGGAACTCCTGCGCCAGGGCTACACCCTCAAGGTGTACGACTGCTACCGGCCGCAGCGCGCCGTGGACCACTTCGTGCGCTGGGCGAAGGACCTCGACGACCAGGCCATGAAGAGCGAGTTCTACCCGGACGTCGACAAGACCCGTCTGTTCGAGGACGGTTACATCGCCGAGAAATCCGGCCACAGCCGCGGCTCCACCATGGACCTCACGATCGTGAAGCTCCCAGCGAGGCCGACCAGGCCCTACGTTCCGGGAGAGCCCCTGGTGCCCTGCTACGCCCCCAAGAGCGAGCGTTTCCCCGACAACTCCGTCGACATGGGTACCGGGTTCGACTGCTTCGACACCCTCTCGCACACCCTCGATCCCCGCATCCAGGGTGAACAGCGGGCCAACCGGCTGCTCCTCAAGAGCACCCTGGAGGCTCTCGGCTTCGTGAACCTCGCCGAGGAGTGGTGGCACTACACCTACAAGCCCGAGCCCTATCCGGACACCTACTTCGACTTCCCGGTGTCCGCGAAGTCGCTGACCAACAGCCACTGAACGCTGACCGACAGCAAGAAGGCCACCTCCGGAAGACGCCCTTCCGGTGATCGGATACAGTCCGCCGCGTGTCCGAAACTCAGCACTCCATCACCAACTCCGCGCCCGGCTCCCACTGTTCGGCCTGCGGAGCTCTCTACGGAGAGGGCGTCTCCGACTGGCCCCGCACCTGTCCGGCCTGCAGCACGGTCGCCTACCGCAATCCGCTCCCCGTCGCGGTGGCCCTCCAACCCGTGTACGACACGCAGGGCACCGCCCTGGTGGTCATCACCCGAACCATCACCCCCGCGCGCGGAGGCATAGCGCTGCCCGGCGGCTACATCGACGACCGCGAGGACTGGCGGCAGGCCCTCGTCCGCGAGCTCAAGGAGGAGACGGGCATCGACGCGGCGAGCCGCGACGTACGGCTCGTCGACGCGCTGAGCTCCTCCGACGGGCACCTCCTGCTGTTCGGGGTCCTGCCCGAGCGCTCCGCGGACGGGCTCACGCCGTCCGCGGCCACGGACGAGACGGAGGGCTGGCACCTCCTGCGCAGGCCGGAGGAGCTCGCCTTCCCCCTGCACACGCTGGTCGTGCGGGCATGGTTCGAAGGCCGGTACGTCTGACCTCAGCCCGTCCCCAGCCCCCGCACGCGCACGGGGTGAGGCGGCTCGCTCAGGCCGTCCTCACCCTCCCGCTCGACGACCACCCGTGAGTCCTTCCAGCGGGCGACGTAGCGTTCGACCTCAGGCTCGTCCCAGCCGTCGCCCGCGTCCGGCACCACCAGCCCGCCCCCGACGCGTCCCCGGGCCGGCGCCCAGACCTCCAGTTCCAGCCCGCCGTCCGCACCGCGCACCGGGATGACGGCGCCCGCCCGCGCGAGTACCGGAATCCGCGACAACGGAGCGTCCACGAGGACCTGCCCCGGCCCCTCGTAGGCCTGCCCCGTCGCCGTGTCGTACCAGCGTCCCCGTGGCAACTGCACTGCTCGCCGGTCCGCTCCCGGATCGAGCACCGGTGCCACCAACAGGCAGTCCCCCAGCAGAAACGCGTCCTCGCAGTCACGCAGCGAGCGATCCTCTGGCGCCGACCACCACAGCGGCCGCACATAGGGCGCCCCCGTACGTCGGGCCAGATGCGCCAGGGTCACGAAGTACGGCAACAGCCGTCGACGTTCGACGAGCGCCACGCGCGCGTATTCCAGCACATCGGCACCGAACTCCCACGGCTCCCGGCGCCCGGCCCGATGACTCGCGTGGGTGCGGAAGAGCGGCAGATACGAACCCAGTTGGAACCACCGCAGATACAGCTCGGGCGACGGACTCCCGTCGTAGCCGCCCACGTCCGGCCCGGAATACGGCACCCCGCACAGCCCCAGCCCCATGACCAGCGACAGCGACGCCCGGAGTCCGGGCCAGCCCGTGGCGACGTCGCCCGACCACGTCCCGCCATAACGCTGCATCCCGGCCCAGCCGGAGCGCGAGAAGACGAAGGGGCGCTCCTGGGGGGCCAGTTCGCGCAGCCCCTCGTATGCCGCCCGGGCCATGCACAGCGCGTACACGTTGTGCGCCTCGCGATGGTCCCCGCCCCGCCCCTCCAGCGCGTGTCTGGCCGACCGCGGCAGCGTCGACTCCCCGAAGGCGGCGAACGAGGTGGGTTCGTTCATGTCGTGCCAGAAGCCTGAGAAACCCTGCGCGAGCCGCTCCTCGTAGAGGCGCCCCCACCAATGCCGCACGCGTGCATGCGTGAAGTCCGGATGGACGGCCTCCCCGGGCCACACGACTCCCCGCACGAGCCGCCCGGCCCCGTCCCGTACGAACGCTTCCTCGTCCGTCCCGGCGTCGAACACGGCATTGCCGGGTTCGGCCTTGACCGCGGGATCGACGATCGACACCAGCCGGATCCCGTCCCGACGCAACTCCTCCGCGAGCACCGGCAACTTGGGGAAGCGATCCTGATCGACGGTGAACACCTGGTGCGCGTCATAGTGATCGATGTCGAGGTGGACCGCGTCGAGGAGCAGACCGCGCTGCTGATACCCCGAAACGATCCGTCGCACATCCTGCTCACTGCCGAAGCCCCACCGCCCGTGATGGTGACCGAGCGCCCAGGCCGGCGGCAGCGCCGGTGCCCCGGTGAGCGAGGCCCAGGCGAGCAGCACGCGCGCGGGGGTGCCCACCATCACCCAGCAGCGCAGCGGCCCGCCGTCCATCCTGAGCTCGGACGTGCCGGCCCGGTCGTGTCCGGAACCGGCGCCCTCCTCGCCCTCCCGAAGGGTGACCGTGCCGTCCCACGAGGTGTCGTGGAACGCCAGATGCGTGGCCGCGTCGGCCACCACGAGCTGCACCGGCATCGTGACGTACAGCGGGTCGTCGTCGGGTCCGAAGGGGCGGCCGGGGTCGGTGTTCCACAGCCGGTACGTCCCGTCGCGCAGCCGGGGCCCCGAAGCGCGCCCACCGAGCCCGAAGAACCGCGCGTCGGCAGCCACCTCCGAGCGCTGCATCCAGCGCGCCCGGCCGCCGCCGACCGGCTCCCACCAGCGGGGCGGCAGATCCCGGCGCAGCGTCACCCCTCCGGGCGTCAGCACCTCGACCGAGCCGTGCCGCGAGACGGCGACCGTCGCCCGCTCGGCCACGACCCGCCAGCCGCCGTCCTTGTCCGGCTCCAGCACCGCTCGCGGGTCCGGCTCCGGGCAGCGGCCGGCGAGCGCGTACGACGGCTCGGGACCGGCCCCGTCCCACCCCAAGAACACGGCCCCGTTCACGGCGACGGTGACCCGCAGCTCGGAGCGGCTGAACCGGACGACACCGCCCCCGGGCCCGGGCTGCACCTCTCGCACGGGCCCGGGCACCCGCGCCCGCTCGGCCCCCCGCGGAGGCAGCTCGGAGGCATCGGCACGCCTCCTGCGCCACGCGGCGCGTACGGTACGCAACCCCTGGGCCGATCCCACCGAACCGACCACCTTCATCGAATGCACCAGGTCACGACCGTCCATGCTGCTCAGCCTGCCATTGACTGCCCCACGATTGCGTGTCGTTCAACTGCCGTTCACCCGTGCTGGGACCACATCTTCACGACACGGACTATGTGGGGCACACCCTGGTGCAGGATTTGATCACATGGCATCGTCCATATCAGCCGCGTCACGCGCACACCCCAGCCCGTGCGCGGACGACGCACACGACGCGCACATTCCGGGAGCCGCCCCATGTCGACCGTGAACCCCCAGCCGCTCTGGCAGCCAGATCCGGAACACATCGCCCAGGCACAGGTCACCAGGTTCCAGGCATGGGCCGCCGAACAGCACGGCGCTCCCGCAGAGGGCGGTTACCCCGCACTCCACCGCTGGTCCGTCGACGAGCTGGACACGTTCTGGAAAGCAGTCACGGAGTGGTTCGACGTACGCTTCTCGACCCCCTACGCGCGCGTGCTCGGCGACCGCTCGATGCCCGGCACCCAGTGGTTCCCCGGAGCCGCCCTGAACTACGCCGAGCACGCCCTGCGCGCCGCCGAGACCCGTGGGGACGAACCCGCCCTCCTCCATGTCGACGAGATCCACGATCCGCGCCCGGTGACCTGGTCCGAACTGCGCCGCCAGGTCGGCTCCCTGGCCGACGAACTCCGCGCCCTCGGCGTACGCCCCGGAGACCGCGTCAGCGGCTACCTCCCCAACATCCCGCAGGCGGTGGTCGCCCTCCTGGCCACAGCCGCCGTGGGCGGCGTCTGGACGTCCTGTGCGCCTGACTTCGGCGCCCGCAGCGTCCTGGACCGCTTCCAGCAGGTGGAACCGGTGGTCCTGTTCACCGTCGACGGCTACCGCTACGGGGGCAAGCAGCACGACCGCCGCGACACGGTCGCCGAACTGCGCCGCGAACTGCCCACCCTGCGCGCCGTCGTCCACATCCCCCTCCTCGGCACCGAGGCTCCCGAAGGCGCACTGGAGTGGTCGGCCCTGACGGCCGCCGACACCGAGCCCGTCTTCGAGCAGGTGCCCTTCGACCACCCTCTGTGGGTGCTCTACTCCTCGGGTACGACCGGCCTGCCCAAGGCCATCGTCCAGTCCCAGGGCGGCATCCTCGTCGAGCACCTGAAGCAGCTCGGCCTGCACTGCGACCTCGGCCCCGAGGACCGCTTCTTCTGGTACACCTCCACCGGCTGGATGATGTGGAACTTCCTCGTCTCCGGCCTCCTCACGGGCACCACGATCGTCCTCTACGACGGCAGCCCCGGCTATCCCGACACCGGCGCCCAGTGGCGGGTCGCCGAACGCACCCGAGCCACGCTCTACGGGACCTCGGCCGCGTACGTCATGGCCTGCCGCAAGGCCGGCGTGCACCCAGGCCGCGACCACGACCTCTCCACGGTGCGGTGCGTCGCCACCACCGGCTCACCCCTGCCGCCCGACGGATTCCGCTGGCTGCACGACGAGGTCCGCAACGACCTGTGGATCGCGTCCGTCAGTGGCGGCACGGACGTCTGCTCCTGCTTCGCAGGAGCCGTACCGACCCTCCCCGTGTACATCGGAGAACTCCAGGCGCCAGGGCTGGGCACCGACCTGCAAGCCTGGGACCCGAGCGGCAAGCCCCTGATCGACGAGGTCGGCGAGCTCGTTGTCACCAACCCCATGCCGTCCATGCCGATCCACTTCTGGAACGACCCGGACGGCAGCCGCTATCACGACAGTTACTTCGACACCTATCCCGGAGTGTGGCGCCACGGCGACTGGATCACCGTGACCTCACGCGGCTCGGTCGTCATCCACGGCCGCTCCGACTCGACGCTCAACCGTCAGGGCGTACGCATGGGTTCGGCCGACATCTACGAAGCTGTCGAACGCCTCCCCGAGATCAAGGAATCGCTGGTCATCGGCATCGAACAACCCGACGGCGGCTACTGGATGCCCCTCTTCGTGCACCTGGTCCCGGGAACCGTCCTCGACGAGGCCCTCCTGAACCGCATCAAGCAGACGATCCGCGAACAGCTCTCCCCCCGCCACATCCCCGACGAGGTCATCGAGGTACCCGGCATCCCGCACACCCTCACCGGAAAACGCATCGAGGTGCCCGTGAAGCGACTCCTCCAGGGCACCCCATTGGAGAAAGCGGTCAACGCGGGCTCCATCGACAACCTCGACCTGCTCCACTTCTACGAGGACCTGGCCCGCAAACGCGCCTGACCCCAGCCCCGGTCAACCGCCGTAGGCGGCCTCGGACGCGCCGAGTACGACGCCGAAGTCCGAGGCCGGCCGCACCACGTCGGCCGCCTCGAGCTCGGCGAGGGGGACTCGGAACACTCGCCGTCACGGAGGCCGTCGCCACCGGCTCGATCTGCTGGACCGCCTTCGGCAACACCATCGCCGTGACCTGCATGAACCTCCCTGGATCGTCCGTGACAGTCTCTCCCTGCCGCCACTGTCAGTGCCCCCGGTTACTGTGAGTGAGCATTGATCGACCGCACACAGGGGGAACCATGGCGCACACCGACCACCAGACCATGCGACGCGTCCTGCGCCGCGAAATCGCCGGCACCATCGGTCTGCTGACCGACGAGCACGACTTCCGCGCCATGCGGCGCTACCGAAGCTTCACCTTCAGCGACCACACGGCCTATCTACGACAGGTCGAAGACCTCCTCAAAACCCGCGCCGCCCAGGGCAGTCACACCACGGTCGCCCTGTTCGACCCGCAGGAGTACGCCGAGTACTGCACGGACGCGGGCCTCGACCCGGACATCCAGTCCAGCCGCACACGCTTCACAGCAGAGCTCGCGACAACCGGCCCGACCATCCCCTACGACGGTCAGCCCATGGCCGACCTCGTACCGGCCCTGGTGGACGAAGCCGTCCGGCAGGCCACCTGGGAGTACGCGAGCACCCTGCTGGCCCGCCTCGGCGCCTGTGCCTCCTGCGGCGAGGACATCGGCCGCGCGGCGTTCGTCCGCGCCTCCCACTTCCTCGTCCGCATCCTCGAAACGGCCCAGCAGGGAGATCGACACCTCGTCTGCAGTGTCACCGGCACCCCGGAAGCACTGGTGTCGGTGCTCCACACAGAGGAAGACACCGACGGGGCCACCCACCTTGACGAGGCCGAAGCTCTCGAATTCACCACCGTCCTGGCCCTCGGCCTCGCAACCCAGGGGCCAGGCGGCCTCGTGATGCGCACCAGCACCCCTGGTGCCCCGGACCGTATCTACGGCTGGCGCATGCGCGGAGAAGGCCTCGAACCCCTCACTGCCGGAGAGGTCTTCGACGCCTACTGCACGGACATCGACTCCGGCGACCTGATCTCCCCGGAATCGGACGTCGACTACTGCGTGCCGCCGGACCTCGGCGACACGGGGCCGACGCCGGGACACCACCACTGAACGCGTGAGGGGCGCTCCACCCGCAGGTTGAGCGCCCCTCGACCCAGCCGACGGCCGGTCGGCCCGGCCACTACTCGCCGGACAGCACCGCCTGAGCAGCGTTGCGCGCCTCCTCGGCACTGTCCGCCGCCCGGGCGGCCGCCGCGGCCCGCTCACACTGCGCCAGGGTGTACTTCGCCAGCGAACCCCGGACGTAAGGAATCGACGCCGCACCCATGGAAAGAGAGGTGACACCGAGACCGGTCAGCACACATGCGAGCAGCGGATCGGACGCGGCCTCCCCGCAGACACCACAGCTCTTCCCCTCGGCCCTCGCCGCCTCGGCGGACAGCGCGACCAGGTCGAGCAGCGCGGGCTGCCAGGGATCCTGCAGCCGGGACACCGCACCCACCTGACGGTCCGCGGCGAAGGTGTACTGCGCGAGGTCGTTGGTCCCCAGGGAGAGGAACTCGACTTCCTGAAGAATCGAGCGCGCCCGCAGCGCGGCCGACGGAATCTCCACCATCGCGCCGAACTTTGCCTGCAACCCCGCCTCACGACATGCGTCGGCGAACGCCTTCGCATCAGCACGGTCCGCCACCATCGGAGCCATGACCTCGAGGTAGACCGGCAGCCCTTCGGCAGCCTTGGCCAGCGCGGTCAGCTGCGTGCGCAGCACCTCTGGGTGGTCGAGCAGTGTCCGCAGACCACGCACACCCAACGCCGGGTTCGGCTCGTCGGCCGGCGTCAGGAAGTCCAGCGGCTTGTCCGCACCCGCGTCCAGCACCCGCACCACGACACGCCCCTCGGGGAACGCCTCGAGCACCTGACGGTAGGCGTCGACCTGCTTCTCCTCCGACGGAGCGTTCTTGCTGTCGTCGAGGAACAGGAACTCGGTACGGAACAGACCGACACCCTCGGCCCCGGCCTCGACGGCCGCCGGCACGTCGGACGGACCGCCGACATTGGCCAGCAGCGGCACCTTGTGGCCGTCGGAGGTGACACCCGGTCCCGTCGAGGCGGCCAGCGCGGCCTTGCGCTCGGCGGCCTCGACCGTAAGCCGTGTCTTCCTCGCCTCAGTGGGGTTCACGAAGATCTCGCCGGTGCTCCCGTCCACGGCGATCACCGTGCCCTCGGCCAGCTCGCCCGCACCGGGCAGCGCCACCACGGCCGGCACCCCGAGCGCACGAGCCAGAATCGCGCTGTGGCTGGTCGGCCCGCCCTCCTCGGTGACGAAACCGAGGACCAGCGTCGGGTCCAGCAGAGCGGTGTCGGCCGGCGCAAGGTCCCGAGCAATGAGGACATACGGCTCGTCGCTGTCCGGGACACCCGGCATCGGCACCCCGAGCAAGCGAGCGACGATACGATTCCGCACGTCATCGAGGTCGGCCACCCGACCGGCCAGGTACTCACCGGCCCCGGCGAGCAGGGCGCGGTACGCGGCGAAGGCGTCGTACACCGCACGCTCCGCCGTACTCCCGACGGCGATGCGTCGCTCCACGTCCGACATCAGCTCGGGGTCCAGGGCCATCATGGCCTGCGCCTCGAGCACCGCCTGGGCTTCGCCCCCCGCCAGATTGCCGCGCGCCATAAGGTCGGCCGCCACAGCCTCCACGGCCTTGCGGGCGCGACCCTGTTCGCGCTCCGCGTCCTCCGCCGGGATCTGCTTGGCAGGCGGTTCGAGAACCGCCGTTCCCATGTGCCTAACCTCGCCGATCGCCACACCGTGGCTCACGCCGACGCCTCGCAGCGTTGTCTCCATCTCACCGTCTCCGATAGTGCGGCGGGTCCCGCCGCCGCGGTGGTTGTCCCTACTTGCCGTCGTACGACGGCGCCGACGTCACTTCCAGACGAAGAGAGTGTCGCCCGACTTCACGTCGCCGTCCTCACGGAGCTCGGCGAGTGCTTCGGCCGTGGCCTCAAGCGCCACGACCGGGCAGACCGGAGACTTACCGGCGGCCTCGACAGCGGCCGGGTCCCAGCGCACCACGCTCTGCCCACGGGTGACGGTGTCGCCCTTGTTCACGAGCAGCTCGAACCCCTGACCGTTGAGCTGCACCGTGTCGATGCCGAGGTGGGTGAGTACGCCGTGCCCCGTCTCGTCGACGACGACGAAGGCGTGCGGGTGAAGCGAGACGATGACTCCGTCCACGGGCGCGACAGCCTCGGAAGGCTCACGCACGGGGTCGATGGCCGTGCCGGGGCCGACCATGGCGCCGGAGAAGACCGGATCGGGCACTGCTGCCAGTCCGATGGCACGTCCGGCAAGAGGGGACATCACGGTGGTCATGGGAAGCCTCCCGGGGGTGGAGATCTATATGGACACCGTCACTGTCTGTCCCGGACGGCGCGCTGATCAGCAGGGTATGTCATATGAAGTACCGGTTCCGCACGAAGCTCACGATTAGAGGTCTAGACCACATCTCCAATCGATTTGCACCGGCTCCGCGGGCCCGTGTACAGTCGTACTCCTGCTCGGGGCTGAGCGACGCACCTGGCGTCCTTGCCTGGCAGCACCCAACTTGTCAGATCCTATCTCGGGGTCACCTTCTGCATGCCTGCAGGACGGTGGTCAGAGGGCCGGAAAAACACTGATAGAGTTTGGAACAGCGAAGGGAAGCGCCCGGAGGAAAGCCCGAGAGGGTGAGTACAAAGGAAGCGTCCGTTCCTTGAGAACTCAACAGCGTGCCAAAAGTCAACGCCAGATATGTTGATACCCCGTCCATCGGATTCTTCCGGTGGCGAGGTTCCTTTGAAGAATACACAGCGAGGACGCTGTGAACGGCCGGGCTTATTCCGCCTGGCTGTTCCGCTCTCGTGGTGTCGACCCGATTACGGGTAAACATTCACGGAGAGTTTGATCCTGGCTCAGGACGAACGCTGGCGGCGTGCTTAACACATGCAAGTCGAACGATGAACCACTTCGGTGGGGATTAGTGGCGAACGGGTGAGTAACACGTGGGCAATCTGCCCTTCACTCTGGGACAAGCCCTGGAAACGGGGTCTAATACCGGATAACACTCCCTCCCTCCTGGGTGGGGGTTGAAAGCTCCGGCGGTGAAGGATGAGCCCGCGGCCTATCAGCTTGTTGGTGAGGTAATGGCTCACCAAGGCGACGACGGGTAGCCGGCCTGAGAGGGCGACCGGCCACACTGGGACTGAGACACGGCCCAGACTCCTACGGGAGGCAGCAGTGGGGAATATTGCACAATGGGCGAAAGCCTGATGCAGCGACGCCGCGTGAGGGATGACGGCCTTCGGGTTGTAAACCTCTTTCAGCAGGGAAGAAGCGAAAGTGACGGTACCTGCAGAAGAAGCGCCGGCTAACTACGTGCCAGCAGCCGCGGTAATACGTAGGGCGCAAGCGTTGTCCGGAATTATTGGGCGTAAAGAGCTCGTAGGCGGCTTGTCACGTCGGGTGTGAAAGCCCGGGGCTTAACCCCGGGTCTGCATTCGATACGGGCTAGCTAGAGTGTGGTAGGGGAGATCGGAATTCCTGGTGTAGCGGTGAAATGCGCAGATATCAGGAGGAACACCGGTGGCGAAGGCGGATCTCTGGGCCATTACTGACGCTGAGGAGCGAAAGCGTGGGGAGCGAACAGGATTAGATACCCTGGTAGTCCACGCCGTAAACGGTGGGAACTAGGTGTTGGCGACATTCCACGTCGTCGGTGCCGCAGCTAACGCATTAAGTTCCCCGCCTGGGGAGTACGGCCGCAAGGCTAAAACTCAAAGGAATTGACGGGGGCCCGCACAAGCAGCGGAGCATGTGGCTTAATTCGACGCAACGCGAAGAACCTTACCAAGGCTTGACATACGCCGGAAAGCATCAGAGATGGTGCCCCCCTTGTGGTCGGTGTACAGGTGGTGCATGGCTGTCGTCAGCTCGTGTCGTGAGATGTTGGGTTAAGTCCCGCAACGAGCGCAACCCTTGTTCTGTGTTGCCAGCATGCCCTTCGGGGTGATGGGGACTCACAGGAGACCGCCGGGGTCAACTCGGAGGAAGGTGGGGACGACGTCAAGTCATCATGCCCCTTATGTCTTGGGCTGCACACGTGCTACAATGGCAGGTACAATGAGCTGCGATACCGTGAGGTGGAGCGAATCTCAAAAAGCCTGTCTCAGTTCGGATTGGGGTCTGCAACTCGACCCCATGAAGTCGGAGTTGCTAGTAATCGCAGATCAGCATTGCTGCGGTGAATACGTTCCCGGGCCTTGTACACACCGCCCGTCACGTCACGAAAGTCGGTAACACCCGAAGCCGGTGGCCCAACCCCCTTGTGGGGAGGGAGCTGTCGAAGGTGGGACTGGCGATTGGGACGAAGTCGTAACAAGGTAGCCGTACCGGAAGGTGCGGCTGGATCACCTCCTTTCTAAGGAGCACTTCTTACCGATCCCTTCGGGGTGAGGTCAGAGGCCAGTTCATCGGCGAACGTCCGGTGCTGGTTGCTCAAGGGTGGAACGTTGACTACTCGGCACACTTGACCAGCTTGTCTTCCTAGTACTGCTTCGGCGTGGAATGGAAGGCGAGTGGCGAGGGTGTCGGGCACGCTGTTGGGTGTCTGAGGGTACGGGCTTTCGAGTCTGGACCTTCGGTGCCGGCCCCAGTGAACTCGAACCGGTTGGTTCGGGGTGATGGGTGGCTGGTCGTTGTTTGAGAACTGCACAGTGGACGCGAGCATCTGTGGCCAAGTTTTTAAGGGCGCACGGTGGATGCCTTGGCACCAGGAACCGATGAAGGACGTGGGAGGCCACGATAGTCCCCGGGGAGTCGTCAACCAGGCTTTGATCCGGGGGTTTCCGAATGGGGAAACCCGGCAGTCGTCATGGGCTGTCACCCATACCTGAACACATAGGGTATGTGGAGGGAACGCGGGGAAGTGAAACATCTCAGTACCCGCAGGAAGAGAAAACAACCGTGATTCCGGGAGTAGTGGCGAGCGAAACCGGATGAGGCCAAACCGTATACGTGTGAGACCCGGCAGGGGTTGCGTATGCGGGGTTGTGGGATCTCTCTTTTACGGTCTGCCGGCCGTGAGACGAGTCAGAAACCGTTGATGTAGGCGAAGGACATGCGAAAGGTCCGGCGTAGAGGGTAAGACCCCCGTAGTCGAAACATCAGCGGCTCGTTTGAGAGACACCCAAGTAGCACGGGGCCCGAGAAATCCCGTGTGAATCTGGCGGGACCACCCGCTAAGCCTAAATATTCCCTGGTGACCGATAGCGGATAGTACCGTGAGGGAATGGTGAAAAGTACCGCGGGAGCGGAGTGAAATAGTACCTGAAACCGTGTGCCTACAAGCCGTGGGAGCGTCGCTGTATGTGCTTGCACATGCAGTCGTGACTGCGTGCCTTTTGAAGAATGAGCCTGCGAGTTTGCGGTGTGTTGCGAGGTTAACCCGGGTGGGGTAGCCGTAGCGAAAGCGAGTCCGAATAGGGCGTTTCAGTAGCACGCTCAAGACCCGAAGCGGAGTGATCTAGCCATGGGCAGGTTGAAGCGGAGGTAAGACTTCGTGGAGGACCGAACCCACCAGGGTTGAAAACCTGGGGGATGACCTGTGGTTAGGGGTGAAAGGCCAATCAAACTCCGTGATAGCTGGTTCTCCCCGAAATGCATTTAGGTGCAGCGTCGTGTGTTTCTTGCCGGAGGTAGAGCACTGGATAGGCGATGGGCCCTACCGGGTTACTGACCTTAGCCAAACTCCGAATGCCGGTAAGTGAGAGCGCGGCAGTGAGACTGTGGGGGATAAGCTCCATGGTCGAGAGGGAAACAGCCCAGAGCATCGACTAAGGCCCCTAAGCGTACGCTAAGTGGGAAAGGATGTGGAGTCGCACAGACAACCAGGAGGTTGGCTTAGAAGCAGCCACCCTTGAAAGAGTGCGTAATAGCTCACTGGTCTAGTGATTCCGCGCCGACAATGTAGCGGGGCTCAAGCGTACCGCCGAAGTCGTGTCATTCATACAATAGGGCCAACGCCCGTATGGATGGGTAGGGGAGCGTCGTGTGCCGGGTGAAGCAGCCGCGGAAGCGAGTTGTGGACGGTTCACGAGTGAGAATGCAGGCATGAGTAGCGATACACACGTGAGAAACGTGTGCGCCGATTGACTAAGGGTTCCTGGGTCAAGCTGATCTGCCCAGGGTAAGTCGGGACCTAAGGCGAGGCCGACAGGCGTAGTCGATGGATAACCGGTTGATATTCCGGTACCCGCTGTGAAGCGTCAAACATTGAATCAGGCGATGCTAAGTCCGTGAAGCCGCCCTGGAGCCTTCGGGCAAAGGGGAGTGGTGGAGCCGACGGACCAGACTTGTAGTAGGTGAGTGATGGGGTGACGCAGGAAGGTAGTCCAGCCCGGGCGGTGGTTGTCCCGGGGTAAGGGTGTAGGCCGAGTGGTAGGTAAATCCGCCGCTCATCAAGGCTGAGACCTGATGCCGAGCCGATTGTGGTGAAGTGGATGATCCTATGCTGTCGAGAAAAGCCTCTAGCGAGTTTCATGGCGGCCCGTACCCTAAACCGACTCAGGTGGTCAGGTAGAGAATACCGAGGCGTTCGGGTGAACTATGGTTAAGGAACTCGGCAAAATGCCCCCGTAACTTCGGGAGAAGGGGGGCCATCACTGGTGAGGGGACTTGCTCCTCGAGCTGGGGGTGGCCGCAGAGACCAGCGAGAAGCGACTGTTTACTAAAAACACAGGTCCGTGCGAAGCCGTAAGGCGATGTATACGGACTGACGCCTGCCCGGTGCTGGAACGTTAAGGGGACCGGTTAGTCACTCTTCGGGGTGGCGAAGCTGAGAACTTAAGCGCCAGTAAACGGCGGTGGTAACTATAACCATCCTAAGGTAGCGAAATTCCTTGTCGGGTAAGTTCCGACCTGCACGAATGGCGTAACGACTTCTCGACTGTCTCAACCATAGGCCCGGTGAAATTGCACTACGAGTAAAGATGCTCGTTTCGCGCAGCAGGACGGAAAGACCCCGGGACCTTTACTACAGTTTGATATTGGTGTTCGGTTCGGCTTGTGTAGGATAGCTGGGAGACTGTGAAGCTTGGACGCCAGTTCAGGTGGAGTCGTCGTTGAAATACCAGTCTGGTCGTGCTGGATGTCTAACCTGGGTCCGTGATCCGGATCAGGGACAGTGTCTGATGGGTAGTTTAACTGGGGCGGTTGCCTCCTAAAGAGTAACGGAGGCGCCCAAAGGTTCCCTCAGCCTGGTTGGCAATCAGGTGTTGAGTGTAAGTGCACAAGGGAGCTTGACTGTGAGACCGACGGGTCGAGCAGGGACGAAAGTCGGGACTAGTGATCCGGCGGTGGCTTGTGGAAGCGCCGTCGCTCAACGGATAAAAGGTACCCCGGGGATAACAGGCTGATCTTCCCCAAGAGTCCATATCGACGGGATGGTTTGGCACCTCGATGTCGGCTCGTCGCATCCTGGGGCTGGAGTCGGTCCCAAGGGTTGGGCTGTTCGCCCATTAAAGCGGTACGCGAGCTGGGTTTAGAACGTCGTGAGACAGTTCGGTCCCTATCCGCTGCGCGCGCAGGAATATTGAGAAGGGCTGTCCCTAGTACGAGAGGACCGGGACGGACGAACCTCTGGTGTGCCAGTTGTCCTGCCAAGGGCATGGCTGGTTGGCTACGTTCGGGAGGGATAACCGCTGAAAGCATCTAAGCGGGAAGCCTGCTTCGAGATGAGTATTCCCACCCCCTTTGAGGGGTTAAGGCTCCCAGTAGACGACTGGGTTGATAGGCCGGATCTGGAAGCCCAGTAATGGGTGGAGGTGACCGGTACTAATAGGCCGAGGGCTTGTCCTCAGTTGCTCGCGTCCACTGTGTTGGTTCTGAAACCACGAACAGCCCCATGCCCATGGTCACGGGTGTGGTGCGGCTGAAACAGTTTCATAGTGTTTCGGTGGTTATAGCGTGAGGGAAACGCCCGGTTACATTCCGAACCCGGAAGCTAAGCCTTACAGCGCCGATGGTACTGCAGGGGGGACCCTGTGGGAGAGTAGGACGCCGCCGAACTCCTTTTAGAGCTCTGGCTCTTGGGCACACAGCCCAAGAGCCAGAGCTTTTTTGCGTTGAGGTAAGGTCAGGGGGCATCGTTGGCTCGTTTCCCACAGGAGGCTCCCGGGTGGAGGTCCAGGAGACCCGCGTCCAGACGGACCGGGTGCTCACCATCCCCAACATCCTCAGCATGGCGCGGCTCGCCGGCGTGCCGCTCTTCCTGTGGCTGATCCTCAGGCCTGAGTTCGGCGGTCCCCAAAGTGACGGGTGGGCGCTTCTGGTGCTTGCTCTGAGCGGGGTCAGTGACTACCTGGACGGCAAGCTCGCACGGCGTTGGAACCAGATCAGCAGTCTTGGCCGGTTCCTGGATCCCGCCGCCGACCGGCTCTACATTCTTTCGACTTTGGTCGGTCTGACCTGGCGCGAGATTCTGCCAGTCTGGTTGACCGCTGTACTTCTGGCGCGTGAGCTGCTTCTCCTGGTGATGGTGGGCATCCTCAGGCGCCATGGCTATCCGCCCCCCCAGGTGAACTTCCTGGGTAAGGCCGCCACCTTCAACCTGATGTACGCCTTCCCGCTGCTACTGCTCAGTGACGGAAGTGGATGGACCGCGTCACTCGCTGCTATTTTCGGATGGGCGTTCGCAGGTTGGGGTACAACGCTGTACTGGTGGGCAGGAGTTCTCTACGTGGTACAGGTCCGCCGCCTGGTTCGTGCGGACGCCATGGCCGACTGAACTCGCCGAATACAACGGCTGTATCGGCCCCGATGGCCCGCGGTGGAAAAGTGCGGGACAATCTGGACGGGTGAAGTCGGCTAGACCGTCGTCTCTTAGAGGAGGACGCTTCCGACATGAAGGCCGTCGTGATGGCCGGAGGCGAAGGCACACGCCTTCGCCCCATGACCTCAAGCATGCCCAAACCGCTCCTGCCAGTGGCCAACCGGCCGATCATGGAGCATGTTCTGCGGCTGCTCAAAAGGCATGGGCTCAACGAGACCGTCGTTACTGTCCAGTTCCTGGCCTCATTGGTCAAGAACTACTTCGGTGACGGCGAGGAGCTCGGTATGGAGCTCACCTATGCCAATGAGGAGAAGCCACTCGGTACCGCCGGAAGCGTCAAGAACGCCGAGGAGGCGTTGAAGGACGATGCTTTCCTCGTCATTTCCGGTGATGCCCTGACCGACTTCGATCTCACCGAGCTCATCGCTTTCCACAAGGAAAAAGGCGCGCTGGTCACCGTCTGTCTGACACGCGTGCCCAACCCGCTCGAGTTCGGGATCACGATCGTCGACGAGGAGGGTAAGGTCGAGCGCTTCCTGGAGAAGCCGACCTGGGGCCAGGTCTTCTCGGACACCGTGAACACGGGCATCTACGTGATGGAGCCCGAGGTGTTCGACTATGTCGAGGCTGATGTCTCCGTCGACTGGTCCGGCGATGTCTTCCCGCAGTTGATGAAGGAAGGCAAGCCGATCTACGGCTATATCGCCGAGGGCTACTGGGAGGACGTCGGTACCCACGAGAGCTATGTGAAGGCGCAGGCCGACGTCCTGGAAGGCAAGGTTGACGTCGATCTCGACGGTTTCGAGATCTCCCCCGGCGTGTGGGTGGCGGAAGGCGCCGAGGTCCACCCCGACGCCGTTCTCCGTGGGCCGCTCTACATCGGTGACTACGCCAAGGTGGAGGCCGGCGCCGAAATCCGCGAGCACACCGTCATCGGCTCGAACGTCGTTGTGAAGACCGGGGCGTTTCTGCACAAGGCTGTGGTGCACGACAACGTGTATGTCGGGCAGCACAGCAATCTGCGGGGTTGCGTCGTCGGAAAGAACACCGACATCATGCGCGCGGCTCGGATCGAGGACGGCGCCGTCATCGGGGACGAGTGCCTGATCGGCGAAGAATCGATCGTGCAGGGCAACGTGCGGGTGTACCCGTTCAAGACCATCGAGGCCGGCGCGTTCGTCAACACCTCGGTGATCTGGGAGTCCAGGGGACAGGCGCACCTCTTCGGTGCTCGCGGTGTGTCCGGGATCCTGAACGTGGAGATCACGCCCGAGCTGGCCGTGCGTCTCGCCGGCGCCTACGCGACCACGCTCAAGAAGGGTTCGACCGTCACCACGGCCCGTGACCACTCCCGTGGTGCCCGGGCACTCAAGCGGGCGGTCATTTCCGCGCTGCAGGCCAGCGCCATCGACGTACGCGATCTGGAGAACGTACCGCTGCCTGTGGCGCGGCAGCAGACCGCGCGGGGCAGTGCCGGCGGGATCATGATCCGGACCACACCCGGTGTGCCGGATTCCGTGGACATCATGTTCTTCGACGGAAACGGTGCCGACCTGTCGCAGGGGAGCCAGCGCAAGCTCGACCGGGTGTTCGCTAGGCAGGAGTACCGGCGGGCCTTCCCGGGCGAGATCGGGGACCTGCACTTCCCCGCCAGTGTCTTCGACTCGTACACCGGGTCGTTGCTGCGGAACGTCGACACCACGGGCATTTCCGAGTCGGGGCTCAAGGTCGTCGTCGACGCGTCGAACGGCAGCGCCGGGCTTGTGCTGCCCAGCCTGCTCGGCAAGCTCGGTGTCGACGCGCTGACCATCAACCCGGGTCTGGACGAGTCCAGGCCCACTGAGTCGGCGGACGCGCGGCGGTCGGGGCTGGTGCGGCTGGGAGAGATCGTGGCCTCCGCACGGGCCGCTTTCGGTGTGCGGTTCGACCCCGTCGGGGAGCGGCTGTCGCTGGTCGACGAGAAGGGACGCATCGTCGAGGACGATCGTGCGCTGCTCGTCCTGCTCGACCTGGTGGCTGCGGAGCGGCGCAGTGGTCGAGTCGCGCTGCCGGTGACCACCACCAGGATCGCCGAGCAGGTGGCGGCGTATCACGGGACGCAGGTGGAGTGGACGACCACTTCTCCGGATGACCTGACGCGCGTCGGCCGCGACGAGACGACGATCTTCGGCGGGGACGGCAAGGGCGGGTTCATCGTCCCCGAGTTCAGCAGTGTCTTCGACGGTACGGCGGCCTTCGTACGGTTGATCGGGCTGGTGGCGCGGACGCAGCTCACGCTCAGCCAGATCGACGCGCGGATTCCGCGGGCGCATGTCCTCAAGCGCGATCTGGCGACTCCCTGGGCCGTCAAGGGGCTCGTGATGCGGCGGGTCGTGGAAGCGGCCGGAGACCGCTTCGTGGACACCACGGATGGTGTGCGGGTGGTGGAGACCGACGGGCGCTGGGTGATGGTGCTGCCCGACCCGGCGGAAGCGGTCACCCACCTGTGGGCGGAAGGGCCGGACGACGCCTCCGCCCAGGCCCTGCTCGACGAGTGGTCGGCGGTCGTGGACAGCGCCGGGCGCTAAGCCACTGCACGCGCGCGTGCCGGACAAGTGCCCCTGAGGGGGCCTGTCCGGCACGCCGGTGGGGCCATTCGGAGGTAGCGGTCGCGGCGTGCGACGATGTGCGACATGCCGCAGCAGCCCCCCGTTCGGAGCACTCCTACGCGCCCCTCGCGCCCGGACGCCTCCATGTCGCTGCTGACCAATGTCATGGACCACAGCCTCGACGACGGGTACGCAGAGGCCGCCGCCCGCAAGGAGGCCGCCGGTGAGGGCGGCCTCCCCAAGACGCTGCGGGCGAAGCTGGGTCTGGCCGCTGGTCTGGTGCTCGCCGCGCTGGTCGTGACCGTCGGCGCCGCCCAGGCCCGGGTCGCGGCTCCCGTCGTCGCCAAGGAGCGCGAGGAACTGATCGACCGTATCGACCAGGAGACCGAGGCGGCGGACAAACTCGAGGACTCCGTCGACCAGCTGCGCGACGACGTGAGCGCGCGGCAGCGTGCGGCCCTCAGGGACAGCGGCGGCAGTGACCGGGCGGAACTCGTGGGCATTCTGTCCGGTGCCACGGAAGTGACCGGCCCCGGTGTGAAGCTTGTCGTGGACGACGCCAAGGAAGCCACCACAGGTGGGGACGGCGACCCACGCGAGACTTCCGGATTCTCCGACACCGGGCGGGTGCGCGACCGCGACATGCAGCGGGTGGTCAACGGACTGTGGGCGTCGGGTGCCGAGGCCGTGTCGATCAACGGGCAGAGGCTGACCGCGCTGTCGGCGATCAGGGCCGCGGGTGACGCGATACTGGTCGACAACAAGCCGCTGGTTCCGCCCTATACGGTGCTGGCCGTGGGGGACGGCAAGCGGTTGAGCACCAGGTTCCAGGACAGCGCCGACGGGCTGTATCTGCACGCCCTGCAGGAGAACTACGGCATCCGGACCGCCATTTCCGTGGAGGACGACCTCCGGCTGCCCGCCGCACCGAGTGTGATCGTACGTACAGCACAGCCGAGAACTGAGAAGGGCACATCGTGATCGCCGTACTGGGCCTCGTCGTGGGAGTCGTGGCCGGCCTGTTGGTCCGGCCCGAGGTTCCGGCAGTCGTCGAGCCTTACCTGCCGATCGCCGTGGTGGCGGCACTCGACGCCGTCTTCGGAGGTCTGCGGGCCATGCTCGACGGCATCTTCGACGACAAGGTCTTCGTCGTGTCGTTCCTGTCGAACGTGGTCGTGGCAGCGCTGATCGTGTTCCTGGGCGACAAGTTGGGCGTCGGTGCCCAGCTGTCCACCGGAGTCGTCGTCGTGCTCGGGATCCGGATCTTCTCCAACGCCGCGGCGATTCGCCGACACGTGTTCCGGGCGTGAGGCAGATGAGCAACCAGGACGGGACACCCGAGAACAGGCTGCGCAAGGAGCTGCCTCAGGAAGTGACCGCCGAGGCCTCCGGGCCGGCAGCGGACGCCTCTCCCGAGTCGCCGCAGTTGAGCGGCCGTCAGCGGCTGGTGAACGGGTTGTGGCCGCCGCGTGTCACCCGGGCCCAACTCATCGTCGCGGTGCTGTTGTTCGGCCTGGGCTTCGGTCTGGCCGTGCAGGTGGCGTCGAACAGCGACAGTGACAGCGCCCTGCGGGGCGCGCGTCAGGAAGATCTTGTGCGCATCCTCGATGAACTGGATGACCGTACTCAGCGTCTTGAAGACGAGAAGCAGGGCCTCGAGAAGCAGCGGGACGAGTTGGAGAACAGCTCGGACCAGGCCGAGGAGGCCCGCAAGCAGACGGTCGAGAAGGAGAAGCAGCTCGGCATCCTGGCGGGCACGGTGGCCGCGCAGGGGCCCGGCATCACGATGACGATCGACGACACGAAGGGGGCGGTCGAGGCGGACATGCTGCTCGACACGATCCAGGAGCTGCGCGCGGCCGGCGCGGAGGCGATCCAGGTGAACGGCGTGCGGGTCGTCGCGGGTACCTATCTGACGGACTCCGACAAGAGCGTGAGCGTCGACGGGAACAAGATCAACCCGCCCTATCGTTTCAAGGTCATCGGCAAGCCGCAGGACCTCGAACCGGCGCTCAACATCCCCGGAGGCGTGGTGCAGACTCTTGAGAAGGAGCAGGCCACCGTGACCGTCGAGCGGTCGGACAAGATCGTCGTGGACGCCTTGCGAGCAGCGAAGCGGCCTGACTACGCTCGGTCGTCCTCCCAGTGAACCGGGGGTGCATGGCAGACGTCCGGCGAGGGCATGAGGTTGCGGGGGGTCGGCGCACCGAATGGGTGGTGCGTGGTGGAAACTGTCTGGTGGATACGGACGTTGTGAGGATGTCCGGGTCGACCGGTGTGTTCAATCAGGGTTCGTCCTGCCCCACGGGCGGGTCTGTTTCGGTCAAGGGGAATCGCCCGTGAAGTTGTTTGCGAAGTTGTTCGGCAAGAGCGCGCGAGAGGGCAGCGCCAATGCGACTGCCCGCCATCGCGCACAGCCTGACGCAGAAGGCCAGCGCCCGCTGTTCCGGGATCAGGTCGATGGTCCGGGCGATGACATTTCCGGTGGTCAGGGCGCGCCGTCAGTTGACCCTGCCCAGGCCGGCGGCATAGGTTTCGGACAACCGCCAACCTCAAGTGCGGGTGGAGGGTTTTCCCCTATGTCGGCCCTGGTGTGTACGAGGTGCGGTAACCGCAACGCGGAGAACAGCCGCTTCTGTTCCAACTGCGGTGCTCCGCTGCGGGCCGGGGCAACGCCCGAGCGTCCGTCCGAGACGACGTCCACGATCTCCATCTCCGGGCTCGAGGCCTACGACGCCGAGGTCACGGGCCAGACGCAGATGCCCATGCTCTCCCCGGAGGCGCAGGCGGCCGTCGACGCGCTGCCGCTGGGATCGGCGCTCCTGGTGGTGCGCCGCGGTCCGAACTCGGGCAGCCGCTTCCTGCTGGACGGCGACCTGACCACGGCCGGGCGTCACCCGCAGAGCGACATCTTCCTGGACGACGTGACGGTCTCCCGTCGACACGTGGAGTTCCGCCGCGGTCAGGACGGCTCGTTCACGGTGGCCGACGTGGGCAGTCTGAACGGCACGTACGTCAACCGTGAGCGGATCGACCAGGTCGCTCTGTCGAACGGCGACGAGGTGCAGATCGGCAAGTACCGGCTGGTCTTCTACGCTAGCCAGCGGGGCTACTGACCCGCCCCGGACACCGTCCGGGGGGACCCCCAGGAAGGTCCATGCTTCAAACACCGAGCGGCGGTGCCGGGCACGGTACCGCCGCCACGGACAGTGGACTGATGAGCATCGGCACGGTGCTGAACGTGCTGCGCGACGAGTTCCCCGAAGTCACGATCTCCAAGATCCGTTTCCTGGAGTCGGAGGGGCTCATCGAGCCGCAGCGGACCCCATCGGGGTATCGCAAGTTCAGCGCCGACGACGTCGAGCGCCTCGGCCATGTCCTGAGGATGCAGCGGGACCACTATCTGCCGCTCAAAGTGATCCGTGAGCACCTCGACGCCATGGAGCGCGGTGAGGCGCTACCCCTGCCGACGGTAGGGCGTCAGCGGGACGGCGAGGGTGTCGCGGAGGTCGCCGAGGGGCCGACGGCGGCCAGGATCGGGCGGGACGAGCTGATGGCCGCCGCCGAGATCGGTGAGCAGGAACTTCAGGAGTGGGAGTCGTACGGGCTCATCACTCCACTGCCCGACGGGGCGTACGACGCGGAGGCGGCCACCGTGGCCTCGCTGATCGCCGAGCTGGGGCGGTTCGGCATCGAGCCGCGGCATCTTCGGGTGATGAAGGCGGCGGCCGACCGTGAGGCCGGGCTGGTGGACCAGGTGGTGGCCCCGTTGAAGCGGCATCGCAACCCGCAGACCAGGGCACACGCCGAGGCCCGTACGAAGGAACTGGCCGGGCTCACGGTGAAGCTGCACGCGGCGCTCGTACAGACCGCGCTGGGTGTGCGGCTGCCGTGATACGGGCGGGTTCGCACCGACCGGATCGGCCACCCGTTCTCTGCCCGACTACCCAAACGTCCCGGGCACGGCCTAGGGTTGCTGTGTGAACGAGCTCGATGTCGTAGGTGTCCGGGTCGAAATGCCCTCCAACCAACCGATCGTGCTCCTGCGTGAAGTGGGAGGCGACCGCTACCTCCCCATCTGGATCGGGCCTGGGGAGGCTACGGCGATCGCCTTCGCGCAGCAGGGCATGGCCCCCGCCCGACCGCTGACCCACGACCTGTTCAAGGACGTGCTGGAGGCCGTCGGCCAGGAACTCACCGAAGTGCGCATCACGGACCTGCGTGAAGGCGTCTTCTACGCGGAGCTCGTCTTCGCCAGCGGGGTCGAGGTCAGTGCCCGCCCGTCTGACGCCATAGCGCTTGCCCTGCGCACCGGAACGCCGATCTACGGCAGTGACGGCGTGCTCGACGACGCGGGTATCGCGATCCCGGACGAGCAGGAGGACGAGGTGGAGAAGTTCCGCGAGTTCCTCGACCAGATCTCGCCCGAGGACTTCGGCACCAGCAGCCAGTGAGGCAGGTGTGGCTCGGCGGCGAACGGTCCTGCCGGGCTCGTCCACGTCCGTTGACGCCTCAAATGCCGGCATTTGCCGACGGCGCGTGAGAGAGTCCTGCGAGCCGCCCCGAGCGCATTCGGCTAGCCTTTCCCCGCGGTTGGGTGCGGGAAACCACTCGAAGGGTGATTATCACCCGGCGTGCCGAGTGTGGCGATCGTTGACGCGCCCCTGGTGACTGCCTACCGTCGAGAAGGCAGGTCAAGGACGGAGGTCGGCGTGAGAAGCAGCGGCGACGGTACGGCTGGGGGTGCCCCCGGACGCAGTCTCGGGGCGAGCGGTCCGTACCCGCTTCACAGCAACGCGGCCGATCACGCTCCGCAGCGACCGGCGGCCGTGCCGAGCAGCGGAGGGGCGACGTCCATGGCGTCCGAGCAGATCGGCTACCGCGGTCCGACGGCCTGTGCGGCCGCCGGAATCACTTACCGGCAACTGGACTACTGGGCCCGTACCGGCCTCGTCGAGCCGAGCGTGCGGCCCGCCCATGGGTCGGGGACGCAGCGTCTCTACAGCTTCCGGGACGTTGTCGTCCTGAAGATCGTCAAGCGCTTTCTGGACACCGGTGTGTCACTGCAGAACATCCGCGCCGCCGTTCAGCACCTCAGGGAACGCGGTTTCTGCGACCTGGAGCGGATGACGCTGATGAGTGACGGTGCCACGGTCTACGAGTGCACCTCGCCGGACGAGGTCCATGCGCTGCTCCAGGGCGGTCAGGGCATCTTCGGGATCGCCGTGGGTGTGGTGTGGCGGGACGTGGAAAGCGCGTTCTCCCAGCTGCACGGGGAGCGGATCGACACCGGGGAGACCCTCGTCGGTCACAACCCGGCGGACGAGCTGGCGCGGCGGCGCAACCGGGCGGTCTGACAGTTGGACCGCTCTTCGGGGACGGCATTGTCAGTGGCGTAGGGCAGCATCGGAGATGTGAGAAGCGCGCCCACGATCCTGCATCTCGACATGGATGCCTTCTTCGCCTCGGCGGAGCAGGCGTCCAAGCCGAGCCTGCGCGGGAAGGCGGTCATCGTGGGCGGGCTCGGGCCGCGCGGAGTGGTCGCCACCTGCTCGTACGAGGCGCGTGTGTTCGGAGTGCACTCGGCGATGCCCATGGCCCAGGCGCGTCGGCTCGCTCCCAACGCGGCGTATCTCGTGCCGCGCTTCGCCTTCTACCGGGCGATCAGCGAGCAGGTGATGGGGCTTCTGAAGGAGCTGTCGCCGTTGGTGGAGCCGTTGAGCCTGGATGAGGCGTTCGTGGACCTGGAGGCCGGCGGAGCGGCCTGGGACGACGCGTCGGCGCGGCTGGCCGGGGCCAAACTGCGCGCCGACATCCGGGCCGTCACCGGACTCACGGGATCGGTGGGCCTGGCGGCCTCGAAGATGCTCGCCAAGATCGCCTCCGAGCAGGCCAAGCCCGACGGGCTGGTGGTCATCGAGCCGGGAACCGAGCGGGCCCTGCTCGGGCCGATGCCGGTGCGGACCCTGCCCGGGGTGGGGCCGGCGACGGGCGACCACCTGCGGCGGGTCGGGATCCACACGGTCGAGGAGATTGCCGAGGCGGGCGAGGACGAGCTCGTACGGCTGCTGGGCAAGGCGCACGGACACGCCTTGTACGCCATGGCGCTGGCACACGACGAGCGGCCTGTGGTGGCCGAGCGGGAGACGAAGTCGGTGTCGGTGGAGGACACGTACGACATCGACATCCACGACCGGGTCCGGGTAGGGACGGAGGTGCAGCGGCTGGCCGACCGGTGTGTGCGGCGGCTGCGGAGCGCCGGGTTGTCCGGGCGGACCATCGTGCTGAAGGTGCGGAGGTACGACTTCTCCACGCTGACCCGGTCCGAGACCTTGCGGGGGCCTACGGACGATCCGGCGGTGGTGCGGGAGGCTGCCGCGCGGCTACTGGACTCCGTGGACACGACGGGGGGTGTGCGGCTGCTGGGGGTGGGGGTGAGCGGGTTGGCCGACTACACGCAGGAGGATCTGTTCGCGCAGGCGGCGGGCGAGCAGGAGGACTCCGGAGTGGCGGAGGATGCCGATGACCTTCCTGCGGAGGCGCCGGTGGTGCCGGTCGAGCGGCGGTGGGCCTCGGGGCTCGATGTCACGCATGCCGAGTTCGGGCACGGATGGGTGCAGGGGAGTGGGGTCGGGCGGGTGACTGTGCGGTTCGAGACGCCTGATTCGGAGCCGGGGCGGGTGCGGACGTTTCGGGTCGATGATCCGGAGTTGGAGCCGGCGGAGCCGTTGCCGTTGGTGCGGGGGCCTTTTGCGGAGGCTTGAGGGTGGGATGCGGTGCGGTTTTGGGCGCGGGTGGGTTGTGGGCACCCGGCCTTCGGCCGGGTTTGCGTTCCCGCCCGCACCACCCGTGCGGGGTTCGTTGAAGTTTCCCCGTGATGCTGGACACTCGATGCTTACGCTGCGAGGGCGTGTTCTTGCTCGTGTCGCTGCCGGGTCTCCAGCGGGGTGAGGTAGCCCCAGACTGGATGCCTCCGCAGCCGCTTGCGGTTGTAGAAGGTCTCGATGAAGGTGAAGATCTCCGCGCGGGCGGTAATCCGGTCGGGCCAGCGGCGAGTGCCGATCTCCGCTTTCAGCAGCGCGAAGAAGCTCTCGGCGGCGGCATTGTCGTAGCACGAGCCGGTTCGTCCCATGCTCTGCCGCAGCCCCAACCGGCGTACTTCCCGGCGGAGTTCGTCAGCGGTGTACTCCGCTCCGCGGTCCGAGTGCACGATGCAGCCGGGCTGGAGGTCGCTGCGGCCGGCGGCCATCGTCAGTGCGTCGACCACCAGGGATGCGCGGTGGTGGTCGGCCATCGAGTAGCCGACGATCTCGCGGGTCGCCAGGTCCAGCCAGGTCGCCAGATACAGCCAGCCCTCGTCGGTGGGGATGTAGGTGATGTCACCGACCAGTTTCCGCCCCGGGGCGGCGGCCGTGAAGTCGCGGCCGATCAGGTCGTGAGCGGGCACCGCCTTCTTCGCCGGACGGGTCAGCGACCGGCGCTTGCGCCGGGTGACCCCGGTGATGTCGCGCTCACGCATGATCCGCTCCACTCGCTTGCGGTTGACCCGCCGGTCCAGCCTGCGCAGTTCGGCATGGATGCGCGGCACCCCGGAGGTGCACCGGGAGGCGATGTGCAAGACGGTGATCTCGTGGGCCAGGGCGTCGTCGGCGGCCCGGCGGGCGGCGCGGGCCTGCTCGCCGGCCATCCAGGCGTAGAAGGAGGAGCGGGCCACCTTCAGCAGCCGGCACAACAGAGCGACTGGGTGGGTGGTCTTCTCCGCCTCGATGAACGCATACACGTCGTTCATCGATCGCTCTCCCTCGCGAAGAAGACCGCCGCTTTTCGCAGCACCTCGATCGTCTCGGCCTGCTCACGGTTCTGCCGCCGCAGCCGACGCAGTTCCTCCCGCTCCGCGCTTGTGAGCTCGCCCGGCGTCCCCTGTCCGCGGTCGATCGTGTCCTGTTTGACCCAGTTCCGCAGGCCCTCGGCGCTGACCCCGATCTCCCGGGCCACCTCGGTGACGGTCTTGCCGGAGGAGCGGACCAGCGCGACCGCGTCGCGCTTGAACTCCTCCGAGTACCGCCTGCTGCGGTTGCTCTTGCTTCCCACCTGGCACTACTTCCTCTGGAACCTCACGTCCCAGTCTCCAGGTGTCCAACATCAAGGGGAAGCTTCATCGTTGTCGGGTGCGGGTGGCCCCTGTGGGGGCTGGGCGCCGTCGGCGGGTGCGGGTGCGGGTGCGGGTGCGGGTGCGAGGTCAGGGCTCGTCTGTGCCTGCCAGCTTGCCGAAGTCGTGGTCCGGGAAGGAGGGAGGGGCGGCCACGTCGAGGCCGTAGTGGTGGTAGAGCTGCAGTTCCTGCTCGGGCGAGAGGTGGCGGCCCACGCCGAAGTCGGGGGCGTCCTTGATCAGGGCGCGGTCGAAGGGGACGTGCAGGGTGCCCGCGATCAGTTCGCTGGGTTCCAGGGGGACGAAGGCGTCTCGGGAGAAGAGTCCGGTGCGTATCGCGGCCCACTCCGGTGCGCCGGTCGCGTCGTCGAGGTAGACCTCGTCGATCGTGCCGAGCTTGGTGCCGTTGCGGTCGAACGCCTTGCGGCCGATCAGGTTGCGCGGATCGATGTCGGTCTGCACGGGCCCTCCACTTGCTCGCAACTCATCCGTAAGCACTACAAAAGAGCAGATTGAGGAACGTGGCCACTCGAAGACGCGGGCGTTGACCCCGCTGGTAGTCTGGCAAGCGGCTGCTGACCCCGCGCGGGAGAGTCCTCCGGACACCATCCGGAGGCGCCGAAGGAGCAAATCCTCCCCGGAATCTCTCAGGCCCACGTACCGCACGGACGAGGTCACTCTGGAAAGCAGAGCGGGTGCCGACGGCGTCGACGGCTTCCGCTCTCACCGACGGTGAAAGCCGGCTGCCCCGCGGGCGGCCGGTGAAGCTCTCAGGTTGAGATGACAGAGGGGGAGGCCGTCCGGGTACCCGCGCCGTGGTGACCCTCGAAGGTCGTGTCAGACCAGGAGGCCTCCGTAATGACCGCCCATCGCATTCCGCTCTCCGAGCTCGAGCAGGGAATCCCCTTCGAGCAGCGCCACATCGGGCCCGACCAGGAAGCGCGGGCCAAGATGCTCGCGCAGGTCGGATACGGCTCGCTCGACGAGCTCACCGCCGCCGCGGTCCCGGATGTGATCAAGAACGCCGACGCGCTGGAGCTGCCGGGCGCGCGCACCGAGGCCGAGGTGCTGGCCGAGCTGCGGTCGCTGGCCGACCGGAACCAGGTTCTCGATTCCATGATCGGGCTCGGGTACTACGGGACGTTCACGCCGCCCGTCATCCTGCGCAATGTGATGGAGAATCCGGCCTGGTACACGGCCTACACGCCGTACCAGCCCGAGATCTCCCAGGGGCGGCTCGAGGCCCTGCTGAACTTCCAGACGATGGTCGCCGACCTCACCGGGCTGCCGACCTCGGGTGCCTCGCTGCTCGACGAGGGCACCGCGGCTGCCGAGGCCCTGGCGCTGTCGCGGCGCATGGGCAAGAACAAGAAGGGCCTTTTCCTGGTCGACGCGGACACACTGCCGCAGACCATCGCCGTGATCCAGACCCGCGCCGAGCCGACCGGCGTGGAGGTCGTCGTCGCCGACCTCAGTGACGGCATCCCGGTCGAGATCGCCGGGCGTGAGATCAACGGCGTGCTGCTCCAGTACCCGGGCGCCTCCGGTGCCGTACGCGACATCAAGCCGGTGATCGAGCAGGCGCACGAGCTCGGTGCGCTCGTGACCGTCGCCGCCGATCTGCTCGCGCTCACGCTGCTGAAGTCCCCGGGTGAACTCGGTGCGGACATCGCGGTCGGTACGACGCAGCGCTTCGGTGTGCCGATGGGCTTCGGCGGGCCGCACGCCGGATACATGGCGGTGCGCGAGAAGTTCGCGCGCAGTCTGCCCGGGCGGCTGGTGGGGGTGTCCGTGGACGCCGACGGGAACAAGGCTTACCGGCTCGCCCTGCAGACGCGTGAGCAGCACATTCGCCGGGAGAAGGCGACCAGCAACATCTGCACCGCGCAGGTGCTGCTCGCCGTGATGGCCGGCATGTACGCCGTCTACCACGGGCCCGAGGGCCTGAAGACCATCGCGCGGCGCACCCACCGGTACGCCACGGTCCTCGCCGCCGGGCTGACGGCCGGCGGGGTCGAGGTCGTGCACGGTTCCTACTTCGACACGCTGACCGTCCGGGTGCCGGGGAGGGCCGCCGAGATCGTCGCGGCCGCGCGGGCCAACGGCGTCAACCTGCGGCTCGTGGACGGCGACCACGTGTCCCTCGCGTGCGACGAGACCACGCTGCGGGCCCAACTGGGCGCCGTATGGAACGCGTTCGGGGTCGAGGGTGACATCGAGGCGCTCGACGCCGTGGCCGAGGAGACGCTTCCGGGTGCGCTGCTGCGGTCCGACGACTACCTGACGCACCCCGTGTTCCACCAGCACCGCTCCGAGACCGCGATGCTGCGCTACCTGCGTCGGCTCGCCGACCGTGACTACGCGCTCGACCGCGGGATGATCCCGCTGGGCTCCTGCACCATGAAGCTCAACGCGACCGTCGAGATGGAGCCGGTCACCTGGCCCGAGTTCGGGCAGCTGCACCCCTTCGCGCCCGCCGAGCAGGCGCAGGGCTATCTCACGCTCATCCGTGAGCTGGAGGATCGACTCGCCGAGGTCACCGGCTACGACAACGTGTCGCTGCAGCCCAACGCCGGGTCGCAGGGCGAGCTGGCCGGACTCCTCGCCGTACGCGGGTATCACCGGGCCAACGGTGACGAGCAGCGGACCGTGTGCCTGATTCCGTCGTCGGCGCACGGCACCAACGCCGCCAGCGCCGTCATGGCCGGGATGAAGGTCGTCGTCGTGAAGACCGCCGAGGACGGCGAGATCGACGTCGAGGACCTGCGGGCCAAGATCGAGCAGCACCGGGACGAGCTGTCGGTGCTGATGATCACGTACCCGTCGACGCACGGGGTGTTCGAGGAGCACGTCGCCGACATCTGCGCGCAGGTGCACGAGGCGGGCGGGCAGGTGTACGTCGACGGCGCCAACCTCAACGCGCTGGTGGGGCTGGCCAAGCCGGGGCACTTCGGCGGGGACGTCTCGCACCTCAACCTGCACAAGACCTTCTGCATCCCGCACGGCGGCGGCGGTCCGGGTGTCGGCCCGGTGGGTGTAGGTGCGCACCTGGCGCCGTATCTGCCGAACCACCCGCTGCAGCCCGCGGCCGGTCCGGAAACAGGTGTCGGGCCGATCTCGGCCGCACCCTGGGGCTCCGCGGGGATCCTGCCGATCTCGTGGGCGTACGTCCGGCTCATGGGCGGTGAGGGCCTCAAGCGGGCCACGCAGGTGGCGGTGCTCTCCGCGAACTACATCGCCAAGCGGCTGGAGCCGCACTACCCGGTGCTCTACACCGGTCCCGGCGGGCTGGTCGCGCACGAGTGCATCATCGACCTGCGGCCGCTGACCAAGGCGACCGGCGTGAGTGTCGACGACGTCGCGAAGCGGCTCATCGACTACGGGTTCCACGCGCCGACGATGTCCTTCCCGGTGGCCGGCACGCTGATGATCGAGCCGACCGAGTCCGAGGACCTGACCGAGCTCGACCGGTTCTGCGAGACGATGATCGCCATTCGCGCGGAGATCGAGCAGGTCGGGTCGGGCGAGTGGCCCGCGGACGACAACCCGCTGCGGAACGCGCCGCACACCGCCGGCGCGCTGGGCGGGGAGTGGGAGCACGCCTACACGCGCGAGGAAGCCGTCTTCCCGGCCGGGGTGTCGGTCGCGGACAAGTACTGGCCGCCGGTGCGCCGTATCGACCAGGCCTTCGGTGACCGGAACCTCGTGTGCTCCTGCCCGCCGCTGGACGCGTACGAGGACTGACGGGCGGCAGTACGCATTGGCTCGTAGTACGTGATGAGGGCTCCGTCCGGCTGTTCGTCGGACGGAGCCCTTGTATGTCATGGCGTCATGGCGTCGCGAGGGAGACCTCGGTCGACTTGATCAGGGCGACGACCGAAGCGCCGGGGGCCAGGGCGAGGTCCGTGACGGCGTCCCTGGTGATCACGGCGGTCAGGTCGCCGCCCTCGACGGCGACCTTGACGGAGGCCATGGCGCCGCCGGTCGCGATGTCCCGGACGGTACCGGGGAGCTGGTTGCGGATGGACACGCCGTCGACCCGGGCGGTGGCGAGGGACACCTCCGTCGACTTCACCAGGGCGCGTACGGCGGAACCCGTGGCGAGGCCGAGTTCCTCGGTGGCTTCCCGGGTGATGGCCGCGGTGAGGTCGCTGCCGCCGGTGAGGCGGATCCTGACCGTGGCCATGACTTCGCCGGGGGAGACGGAGGTGACGGTGCCGGGGAGCTGGTTGCGGATGCTCAGGCTCATGGAGAAGGCCTCGCTGGGGGTGGGAACTGTCTGTGGGTGGGGAGTGTCTGTGGATGGGGAGTGTGGGGCTGGGGAAGTCGGGGGTCCCCACCGTAGTCGGCCGCGGGTCTTATGCCGGGTATGCGTGTGTCTGGGTCGCCTTGACCGTTGCCCAGACCGGTGCGCCGGGATGAAGGTCGAGTTCGGCCGCGGCGACCGTCGTGAGGTCGGCGGCCAGGGGGAGTTCGCCGGCGAGGTCGGCGCGGATCTGGTCGCCGTGGGTCTCCAGGCCGGCCACTTCGCAGCGCCAGAGGTTGCGGGCGCTGGAGCCGGTGGGGCGGTCGCGGTAGAGGGTCACGGCGCCCGGGGGGAACGCGACGAAGACCGGTCCCGCGAGGTCCTCCGTGGTGGTGATGGCGGGGCCGGCGTCGAGACGGACCGTGTGGCCCTCGGCTTGGCCCTTGTAGAGGTTCAGGCCGACCAGTTGTGCGATGTAGTCCGTACGGGGGTGGCGGGCGATGTCGGCCGGTGTGCCCTCCTGGACCACCTGGCCGTGCTCGACGACCACCAGCCGGTCGGCCAGCACCATGGCGTCCAGCGGGTCGTGCGTGACCAGGACGGCGACGGCCTCGAACTCGGCCAGGTGGCGGCGGAGTTGGGCGCGTACCTCCAGGCGGGTGCGGGCGTCCAGGGCTGCCAGGGGTTCGTCCAGGAGGAGCAGGCGGGGGCGGGTGGCCAGTGCGCGGGCCAGGGCGACGCGCTGGGCCTGGCCGCCGGAGAGACGGCGGGGCTTGGCGCCGGCGTGGTCGGCGAGGCCCATGCGGTCCAGCCAATCGGCGGCCTGCGCGCGGGCCTCGGTCTTGGTCGCGCCCTGGCAGCGCGGGCCGAAGGCCACGTTGTCGAGGGCGGACAGGTGGGGGAAGAGCAGGTAGTCCTGGAAGACGACGCCTACGGGGCGGGATTCGGGGGGCGTCCGGTCCAACTCGGTGCCGTCCAGGCGCAGGTGGCCGTCGGTGAGCGGGGTGAGGCCGGCGAGTGCGCGCAGGGCGGTGGTCTTGCCGGCGCCGTTCGGGCCGAGGAGGGCGAGGACGTCGCCGGGGGCGGCGGTGAGGGTGATGTCGAGGCGGAAGGTGTCGTGGTCGACGACGAGGTGGGCGTCGAGGCCTTCACCGCGGGTGTTTTCGGCGGTGGCGTCGGGTGGGGTGTCGTCGAGGTCGGTCATGGGGTGTGTGTCCTGTAGGGGGTTGGCTGTGGCGGCCGGGGGGTGTTGTAGTGCGGGGCAGTGAGGGCTGCGGGGGTGGAGCGCGGGGCAGTGGGGGCTGGGGGTTGAGGTGAGGGAAGGGTCTCGTAGGTTCGTTGCGTGAACGGCGTTGGTGTTGGGCGGGGGTGGGTCGCGCAGCCCGGCGCTGACGGGGTGCTGCCTGCGCCCGCCCGTGCCGCCCCAGCGGCTCGACTGCCCGCAGCTTGACGGGGTGGGGTGGTGCGGCTGTGCGCAGGTTGGCGGGGTGGGTGGGGGTGGGATGGCTGTCCGCAGTCTGGCGGGGCTCGGTGGGGAGCGGTCGGCTGTGCGCGGCTTGGCCGGGTGGGTGGGGTGGGTGTGGGACGAGTGCTCGCGGCTTGACGCGGGGTGGGTGGGGGCGTGGGGACGGGGGTCATGATGTTGTCATCCAGCGGTCCCGGAGGCCCGCCAGGACCGCGATCGACACTGCCAGGAGGACCAGGCTGAGGGCGATCGCGGCTGCCGGGTCGTTCTGGAGGGCCAGGTACACCGCGAGCGGCATCGTCTGGGTTCGGCCGGGGAAGTTGCCCGCGAAGGTGATCGTCGCTCCGAACTCGCCCAGGGCTCGGGCCCAGGCCAGGACGGAGCCCGCGGCGATGCCGGGCATGATCAGTGGCAGCGTGACTCGGCGGAACGCGGTGAAGCGGGAGGCGCCGAGGGTGGTGGCCGCCTCCTCGTAGCGCGGGTCGGCGGCGCGCAGGGTGCCCTCGACGCTGATGACGAGGAACGGCATAGCCACGAAGGTCTCCGCCAGGATCACGCCGGCCGTGGTGAAGGGGAGGGTGATTCCGAACCAGGTGTCCAGCCACTGCCCGACCACTCCGTTGCGGCCGAGGGCGAGCAGCAGTGCCACGCCGCCGACCACCGGGGGCAGGACGAGGGGCAGGGTCACCAGGGCGCGGACCAGGCCGCGGCCGGGGAAGTCGGCGCGGGCCAGCAGCCAGGCCAGCGGGACGCCGATGACCAGGCTCAGCGCGGTCGCCGCGGTGGCGCACACCAGGGACAGGCGGAGGGCCTCCCAGACCTGGGCGCTGGTCAGCTGCTCGGGGAGGCTGCGCCATGGAGCTCGTACGAGCAGGGCGAGCAGGGGCAGGAGCAGGAAGGCCAGGCCTGCCAGGGCGGGGAGGAGGAGGGGCAGGGGCACGCCTCGGGCGGATCCTGTCCGAGGACGCCGCCGACGACGCCGCCGTCCGCTGTCCAGGGTGACGGCCGCGGCCTTGTCGGGGCCGGTCATGGCGTGAGGAATCCGGCCCCGGTCAGGACCTTCTGGCCCTGCGCGGACCGCACCAGCTCGATGAAGGCCTTGGCCGCGCCGGGATTGGGGGCGTTCTTGAGGAGGGCGATCGGGTAGTCGTTGATGGCCTTTGCCGACTCGGGGAAGGCCACGCCCTCCACCTTGTCACCCGCCGCCTGCACATCGGTCTTGTAGACGACGGCGGCGTCTGCCTCCTTCAGCTCGACCTTCGTCAGGGCGCTCTTGACGTCCTGCTCGTACGAGACGGGGGTGAGCCGGAGATTGCTGGCCTGGAGGGCCTTCTCGGCGGCCGAGCCGCACGGCACCGTCTTGTCGCACAGGACCACCTTCAGGCCGGACCTGGTGAGGTCCTTGAGGGAAGAGACCTTGTCGGGGTTGCCCGGCAGCGTGGCGATCTCCAGCTGGTTGCGGACGAAGGTGGCGGGGGTGCCGACCGCGTCCTTCTCATCCGTCACGAGCGCCATGGTCGTGGGGCTCGCGGCGGCGAAGACGTCGGCCGGGGCGCCGCCCGTGATGCTCGCGGCGAGGCTGTCGCTGCCGGCGAAGCTGAAGGTGACCTTTGTGCCCGGGTGCTGCTTCTCGAACTCCTTGCCCAGGGTCGTGAAGCTCTCCTGGAGGGAGGCCGCGGCGAAGACGGTCACGGTGCCGGAGGGGTTCGCCGAGGAGCCGGACTTGGCGGCGTCGGAACCCGTGTCGGAGGACGAGCACCCGCTCAGCACCAGCAGCGCGGCGGCTCCCGCGCCGAGCGCCCGCAGGGGAGCCCGCAGGGACAGGAGGCTCCGTCGGGTCCGGAGGCTCCGGCCGGTCCAGCCGGTCCGTCGGATCCGGCGCACGGAACGGGTCATCTCGCGTCCACTCCCTCGGTCTGCCTGGCGAAGAGCCCGACGGACCCTTCCGGTGCGCCGATCATACTTCCGCATGTGCGAGGCATAAGGCAGCTGGCACATTGCATGAGCGGGAGTGGATCGCGTACAGGGTGCGCATGTGCGTTTCTGTGGAAGTCGTGACGCCGAGTGCGTCAGACGCGGTCGATATGTACGTTCGTCGACTTCACGCGGGCCGTCGCCTCCATGCCGACCTCCAGGCCGAGTTCTTCGACGGCTTCGCGGGTCAGCAGGGAGACGAGCCGGTGCGGGCCGGCCTGGATCTCGACCTGGGCGGCGACATCGCCGAGCTTGATCGCGGTGACGATGCCGGGGAAGGCGTTGCGGGCCGAGGTGTACGGCGTGTCCTCGTCGGTGCTGCCGGCTTTGGCCAGCTCCACCGAGAACGCGGCCAGGTCCCGGCCGTCGACGAGTCGCCGCCCGCTGTCGTCGCGGTGGGTCGCCACTCGGCCCGCGTCCGCCCAGCGGCGTGCGGTGTCGGGGCTCACGCCGAGCAGTCTTGCTGCCTGGCCGATCGTGTAGGACTGCATGCGGGTCACGATAGGCCGCGAACACGCAGCCGCAGATGCGGGGTTGGCCCGGAGGTGTAACGCGATATAGCGTTAGTTGTCGCCGTGGATCGGAGTGAGGGTATGTCGAACGAGCTCACGCGTGCCGGTGCGTCGTCGCCCGAGCTGAGGGCCTCGCACGCGGACCGGGACCGGGTGGTGGACGTCCTGCGCATCGCCGCGGGGGACGGCAGGCTGACCGCCGAGGAGCTCGACGGGCGCCTGGAGGCCGCCCTGACGGCGCGCACGATGGGCGAGCTGGCCGTTCTGACGACGGACCTGCCGACAACCCTCGACGGGGGCGCTGTGGGCGGGTCGGCGGTCGAGGCCAAGGAAGTCGTCCGGATCGAGCAGAAGGGCGCCTCCGCGCGGCGTGACGGGGCCTGGGTGGTGCCGCGGCGGATGGAGGTCCACTCCGAGTGGGGCGAGGTGACACTCGACTTCACCGAGGCCCTGATCACGTACGACACCCTGCGCATCGACCTCGACATGCGGGGCGGCGCCCTGCGGATCGTGACCGGGCCGGGCGCCGTGGTGGACACCGACTCCCTGGTGACGCACTACGCCCAGGTCAAGGCACGGCGGGTGGCCGCGTCGGACGCTCCGGTGGTCCTGCGCGTGGAAGTGGCCGGCGAGCTGAGCTTCGGGCAGGTCGTGGTGCGTCCGCCGCGGCGCCTGTTCGGCGGGTAGCCGCGGCCGGAAGCGGTCGCCTCGGAGCTCAGCCGGTGTGGACGCGCGGCCGGCGCGGCCGGTCCGGTTCCGCCTCGCGCAGGACCTCCCGGGTGACCGGGGCGACCTCGCCCTGGCCGAAGAGGAAGAAGCGCAGGAAGTTGGCGAAGGGGCTGCCCTCGGTCCACTCGAAGTAGATGTGCGGGGTGCAGCCGGTCGAGTCGCGGACGTGGAGGAGCAGGGCGGCCAGGGCGTTCGGGATGGAGGAGGACTCCAGGGTCAGGACGCGGTAGCGGTTGTGCAGGACTTCGCCGCGCACGGTCAGACTCGCCTCGAACTCGGAGGGGTCCAGGACCGTGACCTCGACGAAGACGAAGTCCTCCCCGGGGATGTCGTTGTCCTCCCGGATCTGCTCGATCTTGTCCCGGTACTCGGCCTTGTCCCGCTGGTCGGGCTCGTTGGCGATGAACCGGATCTTGCGGCTGGCCATGTCCCGGATGAAACGTTCCGCCATGTCGTCGAGCGTCACGCTGGTCACACGCAGCTCGAAGGCGCGGGCCAGTCGGGACAGCAGGGAGACCAGGATGATGCCGGCGATGAAGCAGGCGCCGATCTTCACACCGTCGGGGCGCTCGATGACGTTCAGGACGGTCGTGTAGAGGAAGACGGCCGAGATGACCGCGAAGGCGATGGTCCAGTTCCGCTGCCCGGCCTTGCGGGCGGCGATCGTCACCGCGATGGCCGCCGAGGAGATGAGGACCAGGACGCCGGTGGCGTAGGCGCCGCCCTGCGCGTCGACGTCGGCGTCGAAGATCCAGGTGACCAGGAAGCCGATCAGGGTGAACACGATGACCATCGGGCGCACCGCGCGGGCCCAGTGCGGGGCCATGCCGTAGCGGGGCAGGTAGCGGGGCATCAGGTTCAGCAGGCCGGCCATGGCGGAGGCTCCGGCGAACCAGAGGATGGCGATGGTCGAGACGTCGTAGACCGTGCCGAAGGTGCTGCCCAGATAGTCGTGTGCCAGGTACGCCAGTGCGCGTCCGTTGGCCTGGCCGCCCGACTCGAACTCCTTCTCCGGGATCAGCAGCGTGGTGATGAAGCTCGTGGCGATCAGGAAGACACTCATGATCAGGGCGGCAGTGGTGAGCAGCTTCTTCGTGTCGCGGATCCGGCCGGTCGGCTGCTCGTCCGTGTCGCCCGGGTCGCCCTGGACGTGCGGCATGACCGCGACGCCGGTCTCGAAGCCGGAGAGGCCGAGGGCCAGCTTGGGGAAGACCAGCAGGGCCACGCCGACCATGGCGAAGAGGTTGCCGTGCTCGGCGGTGAGGGCGCTGGACCAGTCGGTGATCACGTGGCCGGCCGTGATGACGTGCCACAGGCCGACGACCACGACGACGAGGTTCAGGGTGAGGTAGACGCCGACCAGGAGGACCGCGATGCCGATCGCCTCCAGGAAGCCCTTGAGGAACACCGCGCCGAGCAGCGCCACGAGGATCAGAGTGACGATCAGCTGCTTGTCGTGCAGGACGCCGGTGAGATGCGGGTTCTCGATCAGGTGCGTCGAGGCGTCCGCCGCCGACAGGGTGATGGTGATCAGGAAGTCGGTCGCGGCGAAGCCGAGCAGTGTCAGGACGAACAGTTTGCCCTTCCAGAAGGACAGCAGCCGTTCCAGCATCGCGATCGAGCCTTCGCCCCGGGGGCTCTCCTCGGCCACGCGCCGGTACACGGGCAGGGCGCCGGCGAGGGTGACGATCACGAGCACGATGGTTGCCACGGGGGAGAGCAGACCGGCCGCGAGGGCCGCGATGCCCGGCTGGTAGCCGAGGGTCGAGAAGTAGTCGACGCCGGTCAGACACATCACCCGCCACCAGCGTTGCCCCTTGTGCGCGGGTTCCGGTGTGGCGTGCGGGCCTTGCGGGCCGCCGCCCTTGCCCATGTCGGACAGGCCTTCCAGCATCCAGGAGCGCACGCGGCTGGGCGGGGGGTGTTCGGTGGTGGCCATCGGGCGTGCTCCTGAGGTACGGCTCAGCGTGTGGATCCGGCCATCACGCGTACGGCGCGATCAGCGTAAGCGGAGAGTGATGCCGGGGCCCACGGATGCGGGGGGTGAGCGCGTCAAGCTTCCGTTAAGACTGGCCATGGGGAGGTCAGTGACGCATCACGGAGGGGCCGGGGAAGCGTTTCGGGGCGGTTAGTGCCGTATGGGGAGGGGATGGCCCCTCAGCAACGGCGGACACTCAGTATCATCCCGACGCGGTGATCTACCGCCTGCAATGCCGGTTTTTCCGGCCTCGGCGGCAGCTGCGGTAACCCGTGAAGGGCGTGACGACTGCCGTAAGGGACCCGTCAACGGCGGCCGAATCCTGTCGCCGACGCTGTCTCCTTCAGCGGATCCAGGGCGTCATGTGGGTGTCGTACGCAGGCGGGCGGCAAGCTCGTCGCGATGACCGGTGACGGCATCGACGACGCGCCCGCGCCGGCCCAGGCGGACGTCGGCGTGGCGATGAACAGGGGGACGTCGGCCGTCAAGGAGGCCGGTCCTGGCGGGCGCAGAGAGTAGCGGCCGCGACCCCCGCGACCCCGCGACCCCGCGAGCACCGTCAGTGCCCAGTCCGCCTTCCGCCGACCCTCCGTCAGGATCCGTCACCGGACGGTGTGCGCGGCGGACGCCGCCACAACGTCGGTGTGAGCCCTGTGCGCTGCCCGCGTCCGGGGCCGCCGCACGTATCGGGCACTCGCGAGAGGTGCTTTCGCCGCCGCTGGTTCGGCACCGGTCGGTGTGCTCGCCGTCTTGCCCGTCTCGCGGAGTCCACTTACAGTGCAGCTCCGTAACGTTCGCCAGATCATCCGAAAGTTTCGCCCCCACTGCGACGCTCGAAGGGACTGACGCGCATGCGGACGTACGACAATCCAGTGATCGGTGGCTTTCATCCCGATCCCAGTGTGTGCCGGGTCGGCGAGGACTACTACCTCGTGTGCTCGAGCTTCGAGTACTTCCCCGGTGTCCCGCTCTTCCACAGCCGTGACCTCGTGCACTGGCGCCAGATCGGCAACGTCCTCGACCGGCCCGGGCAGTTGGAGCTGCCCGACGACACGGTGGCCTCCGGCGGGATCTACGCCCCGACGCTCCGCCACCACGACGGCCGCTTCTACATGATCACGACGAACGTCTCCGGCGACGGCAACTTCCTTGCCACCGCCGACCGTCCCGAAGGGCCGTGGTCCGACCCTGTGTGGATCGACCTGCCGGGGATCGACCCCGACCTGGCCTGGGACGACGACGGAAACTGCTGGTGCGCGGTCTCCGGTGTCCGGGTCGCGCGCATCGACCCGGGGACGGGCAAGGTGCTGGAGGGGCCGGTGCCGGTCTGGTCCGGGACGGGACTGCAGCATCCCGAGGCGCCGCACCTCTACCGGATCGGCGACTGGTGGTACCTCATGCTGGCCGAGGGCGGCACCGCGCACGGCCACAGTGTCTCGATCGCCCGTGCCCGCGACCCGCGCGGCCCCTACGAGCCGGCGCCGGCCAACCCGGTGCTCTCCCACAGCGGCACCGACCTGCCCGTCCAGTCCACCGGCCACGCCGACCTGGTCCAAGCGCCCGACGGCAGCTGGTGGATGATGCTGCTGGCCACACGCCCCCGCGGCTTCTTCCCGTCCTTCCACGTGCTGGGCCGGGAGACGTTCCTGACCCCGGTGGAGTGGGTGGACGGCTGGCCCCGCGTCGGCCCGGTGCGCGAACGCCATCCGGCGCCGGCCGCCTGGCACCCCCTCGAAGTCGCCCCGGAGCGGGACGACTTCGACGCCGGACACCTGGCGCCGTACTGGATCTCCCCGCGCCGCAGGCCCGAGGGGACCTGGTCGCTGAGCGAGCGGCCGGGATGGCTGACCCTGCACGCGACGGGGGACAGCCTCGACCGGCCGGGCCACACCTTCGTCGGACGCCGCCAGCAGCACCCTCAGTGCCGGGTGACGGCCCGTCTGGACCCCGGAAACGCCCGTGCGGGCCTGTCCGTTCGCCTGGACGAGGCCCACCACTACGACGTCGAGGTCGCCGGGGGAGAGGTGAGCGTCGTCGCCCGGATCGGTCCGGTACGGCAGTGTCTCGCCCGCCGATCCGTGTCGTCGGGGCCGGTCACACTGGTCGTCGAGGTGCGTACGACCTCCCCCGTGCCGCCGACCGTCACGAGCTCCAGGGAACAGGCCCCGGGAGTCAGGGCCGGCGGTCCCGACACGGTCGTCCTCTCGGTCGCAGGCGGTGAACTGCTGGCCGAACTCGACGGCCGCTACCTGTCCACAGAGGTCGCCGGCGGCTTCACCGGCCGAGTGATCGGCATGTACGTCACCGAGGGCAGCGCGTCCTTCGACTGGTTCGCCTACACGCCGTCGGGCTCCTGAAGCAGCGGCTTTCCGGAACAAGTCGAGGGCGACTTCCTTCAACATTCCCCGCGTACAAGGGGTTGCCACCGTTTGGGAGCTGTCTCTAGGGTGCGGCAACAACGAACCTTTCTGGATCAACTCCGAAACTTTCGGTCCAGCGGACAGGCGTGGACGCGCCGTCCCGTACCCAAGGAGCGCAACATGGGTGACCCGGCACTGTCCCGACGCGGCTTCCTGGCGGCGTCCGCCGCGGCCGGGCTGAGCATGACGGCACTGAGCGGCTGCGGCGGCGACTCGGACGGAGGCTCGTCCGGAACGACCACGATCGAGTGGTGGAACATCTCCACCACCGAGCCCACGAAGAGCGTCTGGGCCGCGCTGGCCAAGAAGTTCGAGGCCCAGAACCCCAAGGTCAAGGTGAAGATCGTCCAGCTGGAGAACGACGCCTACAAGTCGAAGATGACGGCGCTGACGGCCTCCGGGAAGCTTCCGGACATCTTCCACACCTGGGGCGGCGGAGTCCTGAAGCAGCAGGTCGACGCGGGGCTCGTCGAGGACCTCACGGACCGCACCAAGCCGTGGGCCGACGGGCTGCTGTCGGTCGCCAAGGAGCCGTACCTGCTCGACGAGAAGGCCTACGGCATCCCGTTCGACATCGGCATGATCGGCTTCTGGTACAACAAGGCGCTGTTCAAGCAGGCCGGCATCAGCACGCCCCCCACCACCTGGAGCGGCTTCCTCGACGCCGTGGGCAAGCTGAAGGCCAAGGGCATCACCCCCCTCGCCCTCGCGGGCAAGGAGAAGTGGCCCGGCATGTACTACTGGGCATACCTCGCGATGCGCACGGCGGGCGCCGACGCCCTGCAGAAGGCCAACGACGACAAGGACTTCACCAGCGCCGAGTTCGTCCAGGCCGGGCAGCACCTCAAGGACCTGGTCGACCTCCAGCCGTTCCAGAAGGGCTTCCTCGGCGCCGCCTACTCCACTCCCACCGGACAGGCAGCCGCGGTCGGCAACGGCAAGGCCGCGATGGAACTCATGGGCCAGTGGGCGCCGGTCGTCGAGGCGGACGCCGGGAAGGGACTCGGGGGCGACCTCGGCTTCTTCCCGTTCCCCGCGGTCGAGGGCGGCAAGGGCGCCATCACCGAGGTGTTCGGCGGGGGCGGCGGACACGCGCTGCGCCAGGGTGCGCCGCAGGCGGCCGTCGACTTCCTGAAGTTCTTCGCCTCCGAGAGCACCGACCTGGAACTCGTCAAGAAGACCGGCGTCCTCCCGGTGGTCCCGAGCGCCGAGAGCGCCATAGCCGACCCCAACATCAAGGCCGTACAGGCGCAGCTGAAGGGGGCCACCGGCTTCCAGCTCTACCTCGACCAGGCGTACGCACCCGCTCTCGGCCAGGAGGTCAACGACAGCGTCGCGGCGCTCATCGCCGGCTCCAAGTCCGCAGAGCAGGTCAGCGAGTCGATCACCAAGGTCGCGAAGGAAGAGCAGTAGCCGGCGATGACCTCCACGTTCCTTCCGGACAAACGAACCGGCCCCGACACCGACGTCCCGCCCCCGGCCGCAGGCAAGGCCCGGGGGCGGGCCCGACGGCGCACGCTCAACTGGTTCACCGCGGTCGGCTTCCAGCTGCCGGCCCTGGTGCTGTTCGGCGTCCTGGTGCTGCTGCCGATCCTGTTCGCCCTGTACGCCGCGTTCTTCCGCTGGGGCGGCTTCGGCATGCCCTCCGACTACATCGGCGTCGACAACTTCACCCGGCTCTTCGACGACCCGGTCTTCCTCGGCGACCTGTGGCGCTGCCTCGTCCTGGTCCTGCTGTCGCTCGCCCTCCAGCTGCCGTTCGCGCTCGCGATGGCCGTCCTGCTCAACCAGAAGGTGCGCGGCCGGGCCGTGTACCGGATGCTGTTCTTCGCGCCGTACGTGCTGTCCGAGGCCATCACCGGTGTGCTGTTCAGCATGATCTTCGCGCCGGACGACGGACTCGCCGACCGGCTGCTGGGCGGGATCGGCCTGGACGGGCTCGGCGGGGAGTGGTTCGCCGATCCCTCCACCGTCATGGCGACCCTCTTCCTGGTCATGACCTGGAAGTACTTCGGCTTCCACATGATGCTCTACCTGGCCGGACTCCAGTCCATCCCCCGTGAGTTGACCGAGGCGGCGCTCATCGACGGCGCCAACGCCTGGCAGCGGTTCCGCAACGTCACCCTGCCGCTGCTCGCGCCGACGCTGCGGATCAGCGTCTTCCTGTCCGTCATCGGCTCCATCCAGCTCTTCGACCTGGTGTGGGTGACCACCGCGGGCGGCCCCGACCACCACTCCGAGACCATGGCCGTGACCATGTTCCAGTACGGCTTCAAGCGCTATCAGGTCGGATACGCCAGCGCGATCAGCGTGGTCATGTTCGGCATCAGCCTCGTCTTCGCCCTCGCCTACCAGCGGTTCGTGCTCCGCCGCGACCTCGAAGGAGCGACCACGACGATGAGAGGAGGCGGGAAGTGACGATCACGGAGAAAACAACGGCTGCTCAGACAGCAAGGGCCGCTCAGAAATCCCGTAGCAGGTCACTGCCGGTGCACGTCGTTCTCGTCGTCGTCGGCGCGGTGATGGTCGTGCCGCTGATCTACGCGATGGTCTCCGGCTTCAAGACCACCGACGAGCTCTCCCGCAACCCCGTCGGGCTGCCCGACTCGTGGGTGATCTCGAACTACACCGACATCCTCGGCTCGGGCGCCTTCTGGCAGTTGCTCGGCAGCAGCACGCTGATCGCGGTGGGGACGACCGTCATCGTCGTCGCGGCCTCGGCGCTCGCCGCGTTCTCCTTCGCCCGGTTCGCCTTCCGCGGGCGGGAAGTGCTGTTCACCCTGTTCACGATGGGGCTGATGTTCCCCTTCGCGGTGGCGGCCCTGCCGCTGTTCCTGCTGCTGCGTTCCATGGGCCTGCTGGACAACCCGCTCGGCGTGATCCTCCCGCAGGCCGCGTTCGGACTGCCGATGACGATCATCATCCTGCGCGGCTTCTTCCGGCAGATCCCGGGGGAGTTGGAGGAGGCGGCCACGCTCGACGGGTGCACCCCGTTCGGGTTCTTCTGGCGGGTGCTGCTCCCCATGGCGCGACCGGCGCTCGGCACCGTGTCGGTCCTCGCCGTCGTCACCAGCTGGAACAACTTCTTCCTGCCGCTGCTGGTGTTCACCGAGTCCACCTGGTGGACGATCCCGATCGGCGTCCAGCAGTTCCAGGGCCAGTACTCCGCGGACACCGCCAAGGTCTTCGCCTATCTGGTGCTCGCCATGGTCCCCGCCCTCGCCTTCTACTCGGTCGCCGAGCGCCAGCTCGTCGGCGGCCTCACCGCCGGCGCGACGAAGGGATGACCCGCGCCGGCGAACGTACGGCTCACCCACACAACCGCACGTGAGGAGTCGCACCATGCGCACCACGACCACCCGCTCCCGTACTCGGCTCAGACTCGCCGGCGCGCTCGCCGCCGTCCTGGTCGGCGCGGGAATCGCCACCGGCCCGACCGCCCAGGCGGAAGGGAAGTCTCCGACCCTGGCCGAGCTCGCCCAGCGCCACGGCCGGTACTACGGGAGCGCCACCGACAATCCCGAGCTCGTCGACGAACCGTACAAGGCGATCCTCGGCAGCGAGTTCGACCAGATCACGCCGGGCAACGGCATGAAGTGGTACGCCACCGAGCCCCAGCAGGGGGTCTTCGACTGGTCCAAGGGCGACGAGATCGTGAACCTCGCCAGGGCCAACCACCAGAAGGTACGCGGCCACACGCTGGTCTGGCACAGCCAGCTGCCCGACTGGCTCACCGGCCGCGACTGGACGGCCACCGAGCTGAGGGCCGTACTGAAGAAGCACATCCAGGCCGAAGTGCGGCACTACAAGGGCAAGATCTACGCCTGGGACGTCGTCAACGAGGCGTTCAACGAGGACGGCACCTACCGCGAGACGATCTTCTACAAGACGCTCGGCCCCGGCTACATCGCCGACGCGCTGCGCTGGGCCCACCAGGCCGACCCGAAGGCCAAGCTCTACCTCAACGACTACAACGTCGAGACCATCGGCTCGAAGAGCGACGCCTACTACAAGCTGGCCAAGGAGCTCAAGGCACAGGGCGTGCCGCTCCACGGCTTCGGCCTCCAGGCCCACCTGGCACTCCAGTACGGCTATCCGACCACGCTGGAGGACAACCTCCGCCGCTTCTCCCGGCTCGGCCTGGACACCGCCCTCACCGAGGTGGACGTCCGCATGTACCTGCCCGCGGACGAGACGAAGCTGGCCACGCAGGCCGAGTGGTACCGGGACCTGACCGAGGCCTGCCTCGCGGTGCGCCGGTGTGTCGGAATCACTCTCTGGGACTACACGGACAAGTACTCCTGGATCCCCGCCTTCTTCGAGGGCGAGGGCGCGGCGCTGCCGTGGGACGAGCAACTGGCCCCGAAGCCCGCCTACTTCGCGATCCGGGAGGCGTTGAAGTAGGCCCCCGTCGCTTCGGCGTCCGCGAGGGGGCGCCGGAGCGACACCCCGTTCCCGGGCACCCGCGAGGGGGGTGCCCGGGAACGCCCGTGCCCAGGGCCTGTGTCGAAAGCGGCGCCTGCCGGGCGACGCCTGGCACGCTCCCCCACTGCCTTAAGGGCGTGGGAGGTGCCCCCACTCGCCGCACCGGGCGAAAGCCCAAGTACCTCCAGTACGAGGGCTTCCGCCCGGCACGCCGAGAGCACGCTCCCCCACCCTCGAACCGAGCTTCGCACGGCTCGGGCGGGAGGTACCCCCACGACGCCGCCCGGCCCGCCCTCCGGGCGGACGACGCCACTTTCGACACAGGACCTAGGCCCGGGCCGGCGGTGCCGTGCTCGCCCTCACCACCAGGTCCGTGCCCAGTTCGACCCGCGGGGAGTCCGGCCGTTCGTTACGGGCCAGGCGCAGGACCGTGCGGACGGCCAGCTTGCCCATCTCGGCGAGGGGCTGGCGGATCGTGGTGAGGGGCGGGGCCGACCAGCGGACTTCCGGAAGGTCGTCGAAACCGACCACGCTCATGTCCTCCGGGACACGCAGGCCGCGCCGGCGCAGTGCCTCGATCGCGCCGAGGGCCATCTGGTCGCTGGCCGCGAACACGGCGGTCGGCGGTTCGGGCAGGTCGAGGAGGGTGTTGCAGCCGGCGAAGCCGGATTCCGGGTGGAAGTCGCCGGGCGCGACGAGGGAGTCGTCCAGCGCGAGGCCGGCGCCCTCCAGGGCCGCGCGGTAGCCGTCGAAGCGGGCCCGGGAGCACAGCAGTCGGGGCGGGCCCGCGATCAGGCCGATTCTGCGGTGGCCCAGCGACAGCAGGTGCTCGGTGGCCGCCATGCCGCCCGCCCAGTTGGCGGCGCCGACCGTGGGGACGTCGAGGGCGGGGGAGCCGGCCGGGTCGACGACCACCAGCGGGACACCGAGGATGCGCAGCTCGTCGTGCAGCACCGGCTCCAGCACCGAGGTGACCAGGATGACGCCGTCGGAGGCGCGCGCCCGCAGGTTCCGCATCCATTCGCGGGCGTCGCCCGTACGTCCGTGGATCGCCGACACGACCGTGCCCACGCCGGCCGCGTGGGCGACCTCCTCCACGCCTCGGATGATCTCCACGGCCCAGGGGCTGTCGAGGTCGTTGAAGACGAGGTCGAGCAGGGCGGCGCGAGTGCCGGGGGCCGCGGGCCGCTTGCGGTAGCCGTGCCGTTGCAGCAGGTCCTCGACCCGGGCCCGGGTCTTCGGCGAGACGTCGGACCGGCCGTTGACGACCCGGGACACGGTCGGCACCGAGACCCCGGCCCGCCGGGCGATCTCCGTGATCGTGACCTTGCCCCCGGGCTCGGGCGCCGTCTCGGCGTCGGCCTCGCGTGCTGGCACTTCCCCACCTCCGTACCCGACTGACCTTTGACCTTCTGACCTTCGAAACTTCCAGGAGTCTTCCGGAAAGCGGGTCGTCGTGGGAAGAGGCCACGCCCGGAAGGTCCGAGGGACCGCATGACATACGAGGGGTCGCATCCGACACGGGGGGCTACAGGGAGTGACGGTCCCCGGACATGCGTCGGGGCCGGTGCGCAGTCGGCGCTGCGAGCCGGCCCCTCAGATACTCCGGGCGGTGTGGCGGGCCGCCCGGTGGCGCCTCAGGCGGCGGTCATCACCTGGGCGGTGGCCAGCGGGCGGTGCGGGGCGATGACCCGTCCGTCCGGCAGGAGCTCACCGGTGTCCTCGAAGAGCAGAACGCCGTTGCACAGCAGGCTCCATCCCTGTTCCGGGTGGTGCGCCACGAGGCGCGCGGATTCCCGGTCGGGGGAGTCGGCTGTCGGACACGGTGTCTGGTGCTGGCACATGGGTGGGATCTTTCGCTCTGTCGTGCTGGGTGGGATGGATGTCGTGTCTGTCCCGCGGCTTGAAGCGTCGTTCATGGCCGGCCCCCGTTGTGATAAGTCGGACGGAACCCAGTGTTGCCCCACGGACGTCAATCCGCAGGTATTTCGCAGCACCGCTTCTCACAGGTTCATGACGCATCACCCGCGCGGACGGTTCATTCCAACTGCACTGTCACTTCGGATGGTTCGCGGTGGTCGGATGGGGCTAGTCCGGACGGGCAGGAGGCCATGTCCGGCTCGTACGAGCCATAAAGTGCTCGTACGAGCGAAACGGTCGGCGGGAATCCGCGCGCGGCGGCGGGAATCTCCGTACGAGCGTAAGGGTGCCGAATACAGCGTCGTACCCCGCCACCCGGAATTCGGGAACGGGGTACGAAGATCGCGCTGCTGAGCGCTGTCGGAGCGCTGCTGAGAACGTCAGGCCGGTGAGCTCAACAGCGGTGCCGGAGTCGCCCGATGGGTGAGCACGGGCAGCAGGTCGGCCACCCGGTGCGGACGGTGCGCGGCGATACCGGGCGGTGCCGGCGCCAGCGGGACGAGCAGGTCGGTGCCGGCGGGCCGGCCGGCGGCGCCGTCCGCGGCGCAGTCGCCGTGCAGCCAGAGGGTGAGCATGTAGAGACGGGGGATCGACAGCAGGCGCGGCTGGCAGGGCTGCGTCATGGTCTCCGCCTGGCGCAGCGCGAGTTCGGTGGAGGCGATGTAGGGACCCTCGAAGAAGTGGGAGAACGCCCAGCCGTCGGGGGTCAGCATGGTCTCCGCCGCGGCCACCGCACGGTCGCCGCAGCGGATCAGGAAGCGCCAGCCGGACAGTCGGGTGACGGGGACGCCCGAGGCGTCGACGCCGTCCAGGACGTGTACCGGCAGGGGGAGTTCGGGCGTGACGGGGCCCTGGGCGCGCAGCAAGGAGGGAGTTCGGGCCTCGCGGACCGCGGTGGGAGAACCGAGCGCGGTGAGGACGGAGCGAAGTGCGGGCGCGGGAGCCGGTGGGACATGCAGCGGCATGGTGGGTCGCCTCTCGTTCGACAGGCACAGTGGCGCGAGGGAGGGCTGGGCGGACGACGCTGTCAGCTCACGTGGTCAGAGAGGCGGGGGCCGTGGTCCGGGTGACCAGGGATGTACGCGAGGCCTGCCGTACGTCACCTGGCGGCTGGATCGAGGGCCGCGGGCGCCAGCCTTCTGCCTTGTTCGCGGAGTTTATACGACTCATGTTCAGACGGTGTTTCGTCTAGCCGTTTCCGGTGAGGAGAACAAGGGTCCATTCGGTCGGCGATTCGCGGGAATCATCCCGATTCCGGGCGGGCCGCACGGCGATGACCTCGGAAAACAGCCGAAGGGCGGACGGCCCATTCTTGTCGGCGTTTTTCACGAGTTCCTTGGGGCACTCGAATCTGCACACTGCACCATGCCCGGCGAATGTGCCGCCGGTCATGTCCGACAGCGTAGCGGCTGCAGGGTCCGGGCGGGACGTTATCGATCGTCCCGGCTGGGCATCATCCCACGTGACCCGGACACCGGCGGCCGGTCCTCGGCCCGCCCATGCGAGGAGGGACGCTTCGATGGGGGAGAAGGTCGTGGCAGGTCAGTTCGACCTCTCCGATCGCCAGCGCTATCGCGACAAGCTCCGGCGGAACCTGACGGGGCTGGAGCGACTCCTGGCCGAGAGGCGGTTCGACCGTCCGAAGAATCTCATGGGGCTGGAGATCGAACTGAATCTCACCGGCGCCGACGGTATGCCGAGAATGCTCAATGCGCAGGTCCTTGAGCGCATCGCAAGCCGAGATTTCCAAACAGAACTCGCCATGTTCAATCTGGAAGTCAACATTGCCCCACATCGGCTGGGCGGGCGCGTATTCGATCGCCTCGCGGAGGAACTCCGCACCTCGCTGGCATATGCCGACCGGAAAGCGGGGGAGCTCGACGCGGGAATCGTGATGATCGGCATTCTGCCGACCCTCGACCGGGACGACCTGGTCTCCTCCAACCTCTCCGACGTCGACCGCTACGCCCTGCTCAACGAACAGATCGTCGCCGCCCGCGGCGAGGACTTCGCGCTCGACATCGACGGTGTGGAGCGTCTGCGCTGCACCTCGAAGTCGATCGCGCCGGAAGCGGCCTGCACCTCGGTGCAGCTCCACCTCCAGGTCACCCCGGGCCGCTTCGCCGACGTGTGGAACGCCGCCCAGGCCGTCGCCGCCGCCCAGATAGCCGTCGGGGCCAACTCGCCGTTCCTGTTCGGCCGCGAGCTGTGGCGCGAGTCCCGGCCGCCGCTGTTCCAGCAGTCCACCGACACCCGCCCGCCCGAACTCCAGGCCCAGGGAGTGCGCCCCCGCACCTGGTTCGGCGAGCGGTGGATCTCCTCCGCGTACGACCTCTTCGAGGAGAACCTGCGCTACTACCCGGCCCTGCTGCCCATCTGCGACGAGGAGGACCCCCTGGAGGTCCTCGACGCGGGCGGCATCCCGAAGCTCGCCGAGCTCGTCCTGCACAACGGCACCGTCTACCGCTGGAACCGCCCGGTCTACGGCATCGCCGACGGCGTCCCGCACCTGCGCGTCGAGAACCGCGTGCTGCCCGCCGGCCCCACCATCACCGACGTCATCGCGAACGCGGCCTTCTACTACGGCGTCGTCCGCGCCCTCGCCGAGGAGTCGCGGCCGGTGTGGAGCCGCCTGCCGTTCGAGGCGGCCGCCGCCAACTTCGACGCCGCATGCCGGTACGGCATCGACGCCCGCCTCGTCTGGCCCCGGCGCGGCCGGTACGGCGGCACCACCGAGGTCGACGCCGTCAGCCTCGTACGCGACGAACTGCTGCCGCTGGCCGAGGCCGGCCTGGACGCGTGGGGCGTCGAACCCGCCGACCGGGACTTCTACCTCGGCGTCATCGAGGAGCGGTGCCGGCGCCGGGTCAACGGCGCGTCCTGGCAGTCCGCGACCTTCCACCGGGCCCTGGAGACCGGCCTGTCCCGGGAGGCCGCGCTGGCCGCGACGACCCGGCGCTACCGCGAACTGATGCACAAGGGCGAGCCGGTGCACACCTGGCCGGTGGGGTTGCCGGAGCCGGTGCTGCTGGGCTGAGCGAGCGGGGCCGTCAGCCGGCGCCCTGCGCCCCCGCCGCCACGATCGCCTTCAGGATCACCGAGTGGATCTGGGACGGGTCGCTGACCTCCTGCCCGGAGCCGCCGGTCACCGCGGCGATCTGCCGGGCCTCCGCGCGGTCGGCGTCGGGCCCGACGGCGATCATGATGAGGGGGACCGGTCGCTCGGGGTTGGTGAGCCTCTCCAGCTGGGTGATGAGCTCGGCGCGCGAGATGCTGCCGGGGTCCTGGTTCACCCCGTCGGTGAGCACGACCAGCGCGTTGAACTTCCCCTTGACGTAGGAGGACGTCGCCGCCTTGTACGCGGCGAGCGTGGTGTCGTACAGGCCGGTGGCGCCGTCCGGCACCGGCGTCAGGCCGCTGAACGCCGCCGAGAGCCGGTCCCGCTGGGTGCCGGTGCCCGCCCGGTCGCCGAGGCGCTCGGTCGGTACGAGGACGCGGTAGTCCCTGTCGCCGTCCAGCTTCGTGGAGAAGTCCCACAGCCCGATCTCGTCCTCGGGCGTGAACGTGGCGAGGGCCTGCAGCAGGGATGCCTTCGTGACGTCCATCCGCGACCGGTCCGTGCCCGGGACGGTGTCCGACATGGAGGAGGAGGCGTCCACGACCGTGGTGAGCCGGGCGCTCTGCACCGTGATCGTCCACGTGCCGAGCGCCTCCTGGAGCGCGACCTGCGAGGCCGGCTCGGCGGCGGGCTCCTCGTACGGCTGCGCGGTGCTGCCGCCGGCTCCCTCGACCAGCTTCTTCGACACCGCTTCGTCCGAGGTCCGGAAGCCGTGCCGCTCCAGCAGCCGCAGCTGCTCCGGCTGCCGCAGGTAAGTCATGAACCGGATCGCGGCACGGCTCTGGTCGGTCGTCAACCCCTGGTCGACCAGCGTGTACGGGTAGTCGAGCCGGGGCGAACCGTCCTCGGGGTGGAAGAAGTCCAGGCCGCCGCCGCTGTCGGCCGACGCGTTGTGGGCGAACGCGGCCTGCTCGGACACGATCAGCGCCTGGTTGCGCTTCGGGTTGCCCTGCTCGGCCCCCGAGGAGTCGCGCGGCAGCGTGTCCAGGACCTGCCCGTCACTGTCGGAGGTGCGCTGCGAGAGCGCCTTCATCATGGCCGCGGCCTGTGTCCGACCGTCCTCGGCCGCGGAGGCGGCGGTGCTCAGCCGGGTGAGCGCGAGCAGGCCGGTCGCACTGCGCGCGGGGTCGGCCGCCCCCAGCTTGAGCGAGTCGTCCTGAAGGGTCGCGCCGGCCAGCTCGATCCAGTCGTACGTCTTCTTCGGCCACCCCAGCGACTTCGCCGCCGTCGGCACCATCGCCACCCCCACCGGCGTGGAGGCGACCTTTCCCACGGGGGACACCTCCGGCGCCCCGCCGTCCGCCTCGAGCCGCTGGACCCACAGGTCCGAGTCCGGCACCCACACCTGTACGTCGGTCCGGTCGCCGGCCAGCAGGGTGTCCGTGACCTTGTACGCGTCACGCGCGGTCACGGTGACGGCGACGCAGCGTCCGTCGGAGGTCAGGTCGTCGTCACGGGCCCGCTTCGCCGCGGCCGTGAGGGCGGGCGCCAGGTCCGGGGAGGCGGCGAGTTTCAGCCGCACCGGGTTCTCCTGGCAGGAGTCGCCGAAGGAGAGCAGGCCGCTCTGGACGGCGGCCGCCGTGCCGCCGGCGACGGTCAGGACGAGGCCCGTGGCCAGGGCGACCGTACGGCGGCGCGCGCGTGGACGGGGGTCGCTGCCGCCCGCCCCATACTGATCGGGCAAGCTGTGACGTCCCATGACGGTGGTGCCCCTCCCTGTTGAGTCCCGTGCCGGAATTCGGCCGTATGGCATGCAAAAGGGGAGGTACGCCCCGTACGGTGTCCGCCCCCCGACGGCCTGTCGCGCACGATCTTCGTAAGTTCTTTCGAGACCCTAGCGGCGCGGCTGTGGGGATGCGGCGCGATTACTCAACTGGAGGCAGGTGTGCAGTCGGAGGCGGGCTCGGTGGCCGATTCTCTTCCTGAGGAGCGGCCGTCGCGACGGATCCTCCGGGACGAGACCCTGCTCGTTCTGGGGCTTTCGCTCGGTGCGAGTGGTGTGTCCGCCCTGATCAGTTTTGTCGGATCGGTCACCAAACCGGGAGGTCTCAAGGACCAGGCGGCCACCCTCAACGCATCGGCCGCGCCCGGCCGGCCCTGGCTGGATCTGGCCTGGCAGCTGTTCGGGATCACCTCGGCGCTCGTGCCCGTCCTGCTCGTCGCGCACTTCCTGCTGCGTGAGGGCCAGGGTCTGCGCACCCTCGGCTTCGACCGCACCCGCCCCTGGCCGGACCTCGGTCGCGGGGCCGCGGTCGCGGCGGTGATCGGCAGCACCGGGATCGCCTTCTACCTGGCCGCGCGTGGTCTCGGCTTCAACCTCACCGTGGTGCCCGAGGCGCTGCCCGAGGTGTGGTGGAAGTACCCGGTGCTGATCATGTCCGCGATGCAGAACGCGATCCTCGAAGAGGTCATCGTCGTGGGGTATCTGCTGCGCCGCCTCGGTCAGTTGGGCTGGACGCCCGGCACCGCGCTGGTGGCCAGTTCCGTACTGCGCGGCTCGTACCACCTCTACCAGGGCATCGGCGGCTTCATCGGCAACATGGTGATGGGCGTGGTGTTCGTGTACCTGTACCGCCGTTGGGGCCGCGTGGGACCCCTGGTGGTGGCGCATTCCCTGCTCGACATCGGGGCGTTCGTGGGCTACGCGCTGCTGGCCGGCAAGGTGGGCTGGCTGCCGACGGCGTGAGCCACCGGCAGCATGCCGTACGCCGCACTGGGCCCGCCTAGGCCAGGAGCTCGCCCTCGATCACCGTCACCGCGCGGCCGGTCAGCAGCGTGCGGTCGCCGCGCAGTTCCGTACGGACGCAGCCGGAGCGCGGGGATGCCTGCAGGCCGGTGAGGTCGGGGCGGCCGAGGCGCTCGGACCAGTAGGGGGCCAGAGCCGTGTGGGCGCTGCCGGTGACGGGGTCCTCGTCGATGCCGATGCGCGGGAAGAAGCAGCGGGAGACGAAGTCGTAGCCGCGGGTGGGGTCCTCGGCGCGGGCGGTGGCGATGATGCCGCGCTCCGAGTGGGCGGCGAGGGCCTTGAGGTCGGGCGTGAGCGTGTGCACCGTCTTCTCGTCCGGGAGCTCGACGAGCAGGTCGCCGACGTTCGGACCGGTGTCGAAGGCGGTGAGCGGCTCGGCGCCGAGCGCCTCGGCCACCCCGTCCGGGAGCTCGACCGCGGTGAGCGGCGCCGTCGGGAAGTCCAGGGTGATCGAGCCGTCCTCGCGGGGCGTCGCGATGAGCACGCCGCTGCGGGTGGCGAAGCGCACCGGGCCCTCGTGGGCGCCGCTGCGGTACAGGACGTGCGCCGTGGCGAGCGTGGCGTGGCCGCACATGTCGACCTCGGCGGCGGGCGTGAACCAGCGCAGCGCCCAGTCGGCCTCGCCGCCCTCGGGCAGCCGGTGGGCGAACGCCGTCTCGGCGTGGTTGACCTCCAGGGCGATGTCCTGGAGCCGGTCGTCGTCCGGGAAGGCGTCGAGGAGCAGGACTCCGGCCGGGTTTCCGGCGAAGGGCCGGTCGGTGAAGGCGTCGACGATTCGTATCCGCATGCCCCGACGCTAGGGGGTGCCCGGAGGCGCGGACCAAGGCCAATTCCGGAGTCTTGGCCCCAGTTGAGAGGGCTCGCGGCGGGCCGTCGGAAGCCAAGGGGTTGTCTTGCGAACTATTCCGATATATCGTTGAGGCATCGCGACAGATCAACGATGGAATGGAGTGATTGCGATGCGTTCCCACGGATTCGAACGTGGACATGGTGGTGCCGGTCGTCAGGGCGGCCGAGGCGGAGACGGTCGGCGGGGTGCCTTCGGGCCCTTCGGGCCGGGCGGCCCCGGCGGCGGTCCCGGCTTCGGCGGACCGGGCTTCGGGCCGGGACCCTGGGGGCCCCGGGGCCGAGGCGGACCGCGGGGGAGGGCGCGGCGCGGTGACGTGCGCGCGTCGATCCTGGCCCTGCTGAAGGACCGGCCCATGCACGGGTACGAGATGATCCAGGAGATCGCCGAGCGCAGTGGCGGGGCTTGGAAGCCCAGTCCCGGCTCGGTGTACCCCACCCTCCAGCTGCTGGAGGACGAGGGGCTGATCGCCAGTGCGACGGAGGGCGGCAAGAAGCTGTTCTCGCTCACCGACGCCGGCCGCACCGCGGCCGAAGAAGGCGCCGAGGCGCCCTGGGAGGAAGCCTCCCGCGGCGTCGACTGGGAAGCCCTCGGTGAGATCCGCCAGGCCGGCTTCGGTCTGATGGAGGCCTTCGGGCAGGTCTGGAAGACCGGCAGCAAGGAGCAGCGCGAGAAGGCGGTCGCCGTCATCAACGACGCCCGCAAGCGGCTGTACCTGATCCTCGCCGATGAGGACTGACGGCCCTACGGCAGTGACGTGGCGCCCCGTGGAGTGATCCGCGGGGCGCCTTCGCGTTGCCGGTCGAGCGGCCGTCAAGCAACCAGTGCGGCCCTCAGCCGACCAGTGCGGCCAGCTTGCGCAGCGACTCGTTCAGCGCGGCCGTAGCCGAGTCCTTCAGCTTGCCCGCCATCAGCGAGACGGCGGCGCCGGTGAACTCGCCGTCGATCCGGACCGTCGTGGCGTCGCCGTCGGGGGTGAGGGTGTAGCGCGTGGCCACGGTCACGGCCATCGGGCCCTTGCCGCGGATCGCGAGCACCCGGGCCGGCTCCAGCTCCTCGATGGTCCACTCGACCTCGGCCGGGAACCCCATCAGCTTCATGTTCTCCTGGAACGTCCCGCCCACCGCGAGGGTTTCCGGGCCGCCCTTGGGGAAGCTCGTGTGCGTCGTGTTCCACTCGCCGTACGCGGACCAGTCGGTCAGCCGGGCCCAGACCTTCTCCGCGGGTGCCTCGATACGTGCCTCCGCGCTGACTTCGGCCATGCGACCACCTCTTCGTGTCGGGCTACGGTGTCGCGGAACGTAGCCGGAGGGCCCGGAACATTCAATACTGATGAACCGTCAGAAAAGCTCGGAGTGCTGCGCGTCCCAGTTCCTCAGCTCACGCGTCGTATCACCGCCGCGTCGAACAGGTCCCACGCGCGCGGGAACGCGCTCTCGTCGTGACAGTGCCACGCCTCCCAGAACAGGTCGGCGAGCAGCGCCTTCTCCGGGGCGTACACCCGGTACACGTACTGCCTGCCGTCGACCGCCGGCAGAGCGACCAGCCAGCACCTGCTCTCCATGTCCGTGTGGGACGAATGACGGCGCGTCCCGGTTGCATTCGGGGTGCACGGCAAGGCGGCGCGCGCCGCTCGGGGCAAAAGGGCGTGATCTCATCCGTAAGGAGGAGATTCCGTCCCCCTGGGTCCGCTTCCTGTGGGACCCGAAGATGCTTCCTTTCGCGGATGACCCAAGGGTGCGGGACTGATGGGGTAGGGGATGTGCAACCCCGTATCCCCCGGCAGTCGGCCCAAGAGCCGGCGGCCGATCCCCGGTCCCCGGTCCCCGCGGACAACGATGCCAGGCTCAGTGCCGAACTGGCAGCGGTGGTCTCCGGTGCCCGGCGGCGGGCGGTCCGGGACGGCGACCGGCAGATCGACACGGCTCATCTGCTGCACTCCCTCCTGGAGGGCGACCCCGAGGTGCGGGACCTCTTCGACGCCGAACCGCAGTTCTCCCGCCTCCTCGGCTACCTCGTGCAGCGCAGCATCGGCTACGGGCTGCGCTGGCAGGGCAGCGTCGAGGACTCCGGTGCCGTGCCGGTGGTGACCGAGACCGAGGGCTTCTCGCCGCTGGCCGCCGGGGCGATGGAGTACGCGTGGGCGCGTGCCGCCCGGCGCGGTGGCGGCCCGGCCCGCGGCATCGACCTCCTCGCGGCGATCGTCGTGGACCCGCAGGCACGGGCCGTCGAGGTGCTCGGCCGGGCCGGGATCGACGCGGGCGAGGTGTTCACCGAGGTCGAGCGCCGCCTGCAGGACACCCGGCGGGCGGGACCTCGGCGGTCCAGCCGCTGAGACAGGTGTCAACTGGGGTGACGCTCATGTCATCGCCTGTCATCATGTGCCGGTGCATACGTCTGAGAGCAGTCAGGACAGCCGTGGAAAGGGCGTCGGGCTCGGCCTCGCGCTCGCGTCCGCGCTCGCCTTCGGCGGATCCGGGGTGGCGGCCAAGCCGCTGATCGAGGCGGGCCTCGACCCGCTCCACGTGGTGTGGCTGCGGGTGGCGGGCGCGGCCCTGGTGATGCTGCCGGTGGCCGTGCGCCACCGCGCACTGCTGCGCCGCCGCCCCGCGCTGCTCGCCGGGTTCGGTCTGCTCGCCGTGGCGGGCGTCCAGGCCTGCTACTTCGCCGCGATCTCCCGGATCCCGGTCGGCGTCGCGCTGCTCGTCGAGTACCTCGCGCCCGCCCTGGTGCTCGGCTGGGTGCGGTTCGTGCAGCGGCGTCCGGTGACCCGTGCCGCCGCGCTCGGTGTGGTCCTCGCGGTCGGCGGACTCGCCTGTGTCGTCGAGGTCTGGTCGGGTCTGAGCTTCGACGCCCTCGGTCTGCTCCTCGCGCTCGGCGCCGCCTGCTGCCAGGTCGGCTACTTCGTCCTGTCCGACCAGGGCAGTGACTCCGGCGACCAGGCACCCGACCCGCTCGGGGTCATCGCTTTCGGCCTCCTCGTCGGCACCGCCGTCCTGTCCGTCGTCGCCCGCCCCTGGACCATGGACTGGTCGCTGCTCGCCCGCAGCGCGGACATGGACGGCACCCCGGTCGCCGCCGGTCTGCTGCTCGGCTGGATCGTGCTCGTCGCCACGGTCGTCGCCTATGTCACCGGCGTGGTCTCGGTGCGCCGCCTCTCCCCGGCGGTCGCGGGTGTCGTGGCCTGCCTCGAAGCCGTCATCGCCACCGTCCTCGCCTGGGTGCTGCTCGGCGAACACCTCTCGGCACCACAGATCATCGGCGGCGCGGTCGTCCTGGCCGGCGCGTTCATCGCGCAGTCGTCGGCGCCCGCCAAGAACTCCCCCGAGCCGGTGGCGAGCGGCGGCACGGAAAGGGAGTTGTCGGCCCGCGGAACCGCCACCTAAGCTCCCGATCATGCATTCCCACCGCATCGTTCTCCCGCCGCCGGCCGCCTGAGGCGGGCCCTCCGAACCTCTCGCCCGGCGCACTGCCTGGCGGAACGGTGCTGCCCGCGGACGAAGTCCGTGGACCCCGCCGAGCGGGCGTCCTTTCCCGAACTTCAGCGCATCTTGCGCATCTGCGGAGAGAACGCATGTCGAATGCTGCCTCCGGCCTGCCCATCGGGCGAGGCCTTCTCTATCTGATCGTCGCCGGTGTCGCCTGGGGCACCGCCGGCGCGGCGGCCTCCCTGGCCTACGGGGCCAGTGACATCGGACCTGTCGCCCTGTCCTTCTGGCGCTGCGCGGCCGGGCTGGTCCTGCTGCTCGCCGCCCGCCTGCTTCGGACGGGCGGTGCGCGGGCCGCCGTACGGGAACCGCTGCATCACAAGGCGCGGCGTGCCGGTGTCACCGGTGTCTGTCTGGCCGTGTTCCAGACGGCCTACTTCGCGTCCGTCGAGGCCACCGGACTCGCCGTGGCCACCGTCGTCACCCTCGGCGCCGGTCCCGTACTCATCGCGCTCGGAGCGCGGCTGGCCCTGGGGGAGCGGCTCGGGCGCGGCGGGGTGCTCGCCGTTGCCGGGGCGCTCGCCGGGCTCGGGGTGCTGATGCTCGGGGGCGAGGAAGCGTCCGTACGGCCGTGGGGTGTGCTGTTCGGGCTGCTTTCGGCGGCCGGGTGTTGTGTGATGACCCTGGTCACGCGAGGGCGGGGCCGTGACGGCGGTGCGGATGCCGCGAGTACGTCCGTGTGGACGTTCGCGGTCACCAGTCTGTGCCTGCTGCCGTTCGCCCTGGCCGAGGGGCTGGTGCCGCACACCGCCGAACCCGGGCTGCTCCTGTGGCTGTTGGCCTACATCGCGGCCGTCCCGACCGCCCTCGCCTATGCCCTCTACTTCGCGGCCGCCGCGGTCGTCCGATCGACCACGGTGTCGGTGATCATGCTGCTGGAGCCGGTGGGTGCCGCGGTGCTCGCCGTGGCGCTGCTCGGTGAGCGGCTCACCGCGACCACGCTGGCCGGGACGCTGCTGATGCTCGGGTCGGTCGCCGGGCTCGCGGCGGGGGAGGCGCGGGGCGCGGCGGACGGGGAAGCGGCGCTCGTGTGACGACGAGGGGCCCTTCCCGGAGGAGGGGCCCCTCGAAGCTCACGTTCCGCGCCTGTCCAGCAGGTGCCCGCGCGCCGCCGCGTCCCGCGGACCGCTCCGGTTCGCGAGGCCGGCCGCGATCCTGTCCTGGACCTCCGCGGGCCGGTGCCCCGCGTACTTGAACTTCGCCCGTACGGCGACCACCTCGAGCCGCAGCCCGCGGATCCCGGACAGCATCCGGCCGTACGGCGCCTCGCCCACCGCCGCGCGTGCGGAGCCGCCCTCCGGCTGGAAGTGGCCGACCTGCCGGTTGAGGAGGGCGGCCTTCGCGGCCGGATCGTCCACGACGTGGGCCGTGCAGCGGAGTTGGACCGCCGCGTACAGGCTGGTGGGCGTGCCGTGCTCGGACGGGGTGTCCGGAGGCGCCTGCCAGGGGCCGGGGACGTACACGTAGTCGTCGACCACGCTCAGCAGAACCTCCGGGTTCGCCTCCAGCGCGTCCCACAGGGGGTTCGGGCGAGCCAGGTGCGTGAGCGCCTCGCCGCGCTCGGCGTCGTAGACGAAGTGCAGGGGCTGGACATACGGCGGCTCGCCCGGAAGGCCGTTGACGGCGAGCTGCCCGAAGTCGTGGACGGCCAGCCAGCGTTGCCATTCGGCGTCGTCGCGGGGCGCGTCCCAGGGATGGATCAGCATCACAGGGCCTTGAGGTAGCCGGGGACCTCGGTGCCGGGGGCCAGGTCGGCGTCGCCGACGGGGGTTTCGTAGCCCTTGCGCAGCGGGACGACGCCGGCCCAGTGCGGGAGGGCGAGGTCCTCGGGCTCGTCGTTGACACCGCCGGTGCGGAGCTTGGCCGAGACCTCGTCGAGGTCGAGGCGGATCACGGCGGTGGCGGCGAACTCCTTCTTGTTGGCCGGCCGCGAGTCGCGGGACCGGCCCGGTACGACGTGGTCGACCAGCGCGTCCAGGGCCAGCCGCTTCTCCTCGGGGTCCGTCACGTCATGGGCGATGCCGTGCACGACGACCGACCGGTAGTTGATCGAGTGATGGAAGGCCGAGCGCGCCAGGATCAGCGCGTCGACGTGCGTGACCGTCAGGCACACCGGGAGGCCGGGGTCGGCCTGTCCGGTCATCCGCAGCGGGCGCGACCCCGTCGAGCCGTGGACGTAGAGCCGCTCGCCGACCCGGCCGTACAGCGTGGGCAGTACGACCGGAGTGCCGTCCCGGACGAAACCCAGGTGGCAGACGTAGGCCTCGTCGAGTATCGCGTGCACCAGCTCCTTGTCGTACGAGGCCTTGTGCGCGGCGCGGGTGGGGACGGTGCGGTCGGTCGGGGCGTAGGCGGCGGGTTGCTTCGTCGTCTGCTGGGTCCCCTGCATTGCGCTCTCCATTGTACTAGTGCATACTTGGCTTTGTGCTAGGAGATTATCGTATCGAAGGTCGGCGTGCAGCGGAGATTTCGGCGAGCATCGAGCAGGCGGTGGGCACCGGCGAGCTGATGCCCGGCCAACTGCTGCCTCCCATGCGGGAGTTGGCCCTCGAACTGGGCGTGAATCCCAACACGGTCGCGGCCGCCTACCGCACCCTGCGCGAGCGCGGGGTCATCGAGACCGCCGGGCGCCGGGGCAGCCGGGTGCGGCCCAAGCCGGCCACCACCGGGCGCGAGCACATCCGGGTGGATGTGCCGGAGGGGGTGCGGGACGTGTCGAACGGCAACCCGGACCCCGCGCTGCTGCCCTCCCTGGCGCAGGCGTTCGCGGCGGCCGCCGAGCAGAGCGACCGGCAGCCGGTCATGTACGGAGAGGCCCCCGTCGAGCCGGAGTTGGCGCGGATCGCGCGCGCCGAGCTGGACGCCGACGGGGTGCCGGACGGGCCGCTCGCCGTGGTGTCCGGCTCGCTGGACGCCATCGAGCGGGTCCTCGCCGTCCACCTCAAACCGGGGGACACGGTCGCCGTGGAGGACCCGGGGTGGGGCAGTCTCCTCGACCTCGTACCGGCGCTCGGGCTGCGCACCGCCCCCGTGGGCGTCGACGACGAGGGGCCGCTCCCGGACCAGGTGCGCGGTGCCCTGGCGGGCGGGGCCCGCGCCCTGATCGTCACCGACCGGGCGCAGAACCCGACCGGTGCCGTGGTGAGCGCCACGCGCGCGCGTGCCCTGCGGTCCGTGCTCCGGGCGCACCCGGAGACCCTGCTGATCGAGGACGACCACGGCCACGGAATCGTCGACCTGCCCCTGCATCCCCTGGCGGGCGTCACCCGCAACTGGGCCTTCGTACGCTCGGTCGCCAAGGCGTACGGCCCCGACCTGAGGCTCGGCGTGCTCACCGGGGACGCCGTCACCGTCGACCGGGTGCGCGGACGGCAGCGGCTCGGGCCCGGCTGGGTCAGCCGGATCACCCAGAGGGCCGTGGTGCGGCTGTGGGCCGACGGCGCGCTGGACACCCCGGCCGTGGCGGCGGCCTACCGGGCGCGCCGGGACCAGCTGATCGAGGCGCTCGCGGCACGCGGCATCGAAGCCCACGGACGGTCCGGCCTGAACGTGTGGATCCCCGTGCCCGACGAGACCGGAGCCGTCGCCCGGCTGCTGCACTCCGGCTGGGCCGTCGCCCCCGGCGCCCGCTTCCGGATGAGCGCACCGCCCGGCATCCGGATCAGCGTCTCGACACTCGACGCCGACGAGACCGGACCGCTGGCGGACGCGGTCGCCGCCGCCCTCGGTTCGGCGCCGGTCCGGAGTTACGTCTAGAGCTTCGGGCTCCGGTCCGGAGTTACGTCCAGGGCTCCGGCTCTGGCCAGGCCTCCGTCTAGAGCTTCGGCCTGGGCCTGACCTGCGTCAGCGCCGCCCCCGCCAGCACGATCGCCGCCCCGACCGGTGTCGACCAGTTCAGCGACTCGCCGAGGATCGCGACGCCGGCGGCGGTGGCGATGACCGGGATGAAGTAGGTGACCATCTGGGCCGTCGTCGGGCCGACCTCGGCGACCAGGCCGTACTGGAGGAGGACCGCGAGGCCCGTGCCGAGGGCTCCAAGAGCCGCGATCGCCAGCAGCGGAGTGATCGCGAAGTGTGTCGGAAGGCTGGTGAACAGCGGGGTGACGACCGCCAGTTGGAAGCGTGGCCAGCAGCAACTGGGCCCCGGTCAGCGACAGGTTCGAGTGGCTGGAGCCGGCCAGGGTGCGACGGACGTAGATCCAGCCGATCGGGTAGCTGAGCGAGGCCAGCAGGGCCATCGCCGTGCCCGAGGCGTCCAGGCCGTGGAAGCCCTGCCAGGCTCCGAGGACCGTCAGGACGCCGAGGAAGCCGAGACCGAGACCCGCGACCCTGACCCGGGTCGGCCGGTCCTCGGACAGGGCGACCAGGGACAGCGCCATGCCCCACAGCGGCGAGGTCGCGTTGCAGATGCCCGCGAGCGTGGAGGGGATCGTCAGCTCGGCGTAGGCGAAGAGCGAGAACGGCAGCGCGTTCAGGAAGAACGCGGCGACCGTCAGATGCGCCCAGGCGCGCGCGCCGCGCGGGAGCCGCTCCCGCCGCACGGCCATCGCGGCGGCGAGCACCGCCGTGCCGAAGACCAGGCGGCCGAGCGTGACCTGGAAGGGGGCGTAGCCCTCGGTGCCCACCTTGATGAGCAGGAAGCTGAAGCCCCAGATCAGTGAGAGGGCGCCGAAGCGCAGACGCCAGTCGAGGGCGGGGCGGGGCCGGGACGCGGTCTTGGCCGCGGTGCGGGTGGCGGTGACGGTGCTCATGGGGACCACGATGGCGCCCACAACCTCGTAGCACAATCGAGATTTCCCGCCCGGTACCTCGTAGTATTGCTTACATGTTGAACCTGGAGCGCCTGCGCACCCTCGACGCCCTCGCCCGGCACGGCTCGGTCAGCGGCGCCGCCGAGGGGCTGCACATCACGACCTCGGCCGTCTCACAGCAGATGTCCAAGCTGGAGCGGGAGGTCGGCCAGCAGCTCCTCGCCAAGAACGGGCGGGGGGTGCGGCTCACGGACGCGGGCCGGCTGCTCGCCGAGCACGCGGCGCGCATCCTGTCGCAGGTCGAACTCGCCCAGTCCGACCTGGAGGCCCAGCGCGGCCAGGTCGTCGGCGAGCTCAGACTGTCGGCGTTCCCGACGGCCGCGCGCGGCCTGTTCCCCGCCGCGCTCGCCGCCCTGCGCGCACAGCACCCGGCCCTGCGGATCCGCTCCTGCGAACTGGAACCCGAGAGCGGCATCGCCGGGGTGATCCGCGGCGACCTCGACCTCGCCGTCGTCCTCGACTGGTACAACAAGCCCATGCCGCTGCCCGACGGCCTGGTCAAGGCGCCGATCCTGGACGACCCCGCCGACGTGGCGATGCCGGCCGGCCACCGGCTCGCGGACCGCGCCGAGGTGGACCTCGCCGAGTTCGCCGAGGACGAGTGGATCACCTGGGGCGAGGGCGAGTTCTGCCACGAGTGGCTGATGTTCACGCTGCGCTCCAAGGGCATCGAGCCGATCGTCGGCCACCGCGCCGCCGAGACGCACACCCAACTCGGGTTGGTCGCCGCGGGATTGGGGGTGTGCATCGCCCCCGTGCTGGGGCGGGAGCCGATGCCCGCCGAGGTCGTCACCATCCCGCTGAAGCAGCGGGTGCGCCGGCATGTGTACGTCGTCTGGCGCGCGGACGCCGACCGCCGCCCGTCGATCCGGGCGGCGGTGCGGGCACTCAAGTCGGCGGCCGAGAAGCTGGGTTGAGTTACAGCGAACTTGGGTTGAGCTACAGCGAACCCAGCTTGCGGAAGTCCCAGGAGACGATCTTCTCCGGGGTCAGCCGTATCCACGCGTGCCGGCCGTCGTGCGGCATCTCGTCCAGGCGGAAGTTCTTGCGCGCGAACAGCGTTTCCGGCAGGTCGAGTTCCGCGCACAGCTCGCCGGTGCGGGGAGCCTCGCCCACGAACTCCACGGCGCCCGACAGCTCGACACCGCGCAGTTCGTCGTACTCCTCGCCCGTGTCCACCACGATCGCGACCCGTGGATCGCGCCGCAGATCGGTCCACCGCTTGCTGCGCACCACCGAGTACAGCCACATCGACGTGCCGTCCCAGGCGAACCAGAGCGTGCTCACGTGCGGGGCGCCGGCGGCGGACACGGTGGCGACCCGGCAGGTGCGCTGGCTGGTGAGGAACTCGTCCAGCTCACCGGGTGTCATCATGATCTTCCGGCCCCGGCGCTGAGTGACGGTCATGCGGCCCCCTCTTTCTCCCACGTCGTGCCAGAGGAGATCCTCTGACATCACGTCAGAAAAAGCATGAGGCGTCTTCCGCCCTCGCGCAATGGTGGCTAGTCTCACCCGCCCCACACCGTCGGCGACAAGAGGAAACCATGCCGTCGTACGACTGCTTTGGCGAGCTGCTCGACCCCGCGACCACCGTCCTGCTCACCGTCGAGTGCCAGCAGGGCGTCGTCGGACCCGACAGCGCCCTGCCCGAACTCGCCAAGGAGGCACGCTCGTCGGGGGCCCTCGCCAACGTCGCCCGGCTGGTCGCCGACGCGCACGAGGGCGGTGTCCAGGTGATCCACGCGATCGCCGAACGCCGCCCCGACGGACGCGGCGCCAGCCGCAACGCCCGCCTCTTCCGCGCCGCCGAACGGCTGCCCGTCCAGCAGCTGTCCGGCACCACCGCGGTGCGCCTGGCGGCGCCGATCGAGGTCGCCGAGGAGGACTTCGTCGTACGACGGCTGCACGGACTGTCTCCCATCCAGGGCACCGAGGTCGACGCACTGCTGCGCAACCTGGGCTGCCGCACGCTGATCGTGACCGGGGTCTCGGCCAACGTGGCGATCCCCAACGCCGTCTTCGACGCCGTGAACCGCGGCTACACCGTCGTCGTACCGACGGACGCCATCGCGGGGGTGCCCTCCGACTACACCCCCGCGATGATCCGCCACACCCTCGCGTTGGTCGCCACGGTCGCGACCACGGACGAGGTGCTGGCCTGCGTCAGCCGACAGCGCCGTACGGTCCGGCGCTGACGGTCACGCGAGGGTGATCGAATCCCCGCTCACGGTTATCTGCATCTCGGGCAGCGGCGTCTTCGCCGGACCGCTCTTCACGCTGCCGTCGGTGATCGAGAAGTTGCTGTTGTGACAGGGGCAGTTGATGACGCCGTCGGCGACGCTCTTCACCGCGCAGCCCTGGTGGGTGCAGGTGGCCGAGAACGCCTTGAACTCGCCCGCCGTCGGCTGCACCACCACCACCTTCTGGTCGGCGAAGACCTTCCCGCCGCCCTCGGGGATGTCGGCGGTCGACGCGAGCGCCGTGCCGCCCCCGGCGTTGCCGCCGGCCGAACCGTCCCCGGTGGGGCTGCTGCTGCCGGACGAGTCGGCGGGGTCGGACGAACTCGACGAGTCGTCGTCCGAGCCGCCGCACGCGGTCAGCGCGACGGCGAGCCCAGCTGCTCCGGCCGCCGCCACGACGGTACGACGGCCCGGCCTCGACGTGGACTTGAACGATGCGCTGGTCATGGTGCGATTCCCTTCGGAAGACTGCGCGATCTGCCGACAGGTACGGTCGGCGTAGATCGCCTGTTCAGACGATGTCGAAATCTTGACCTGCTCTCGTTGTGCCGTGGGTAAAGCGGCGCTATCGGTTCGCTGTCCGGCCTGTCGGTTTCCTGTCGGAGCCGGCGCACCGCCGTCCGGGCCGCCTCCGATGGCCGTCCATACGTCGGTAACCTGGGGCGATGCTCAAGGAAGTCATCGCGACCCGCTACATCACGCCCCTGCGTGAGGGCGGCTCGCTGCCGGGGCTCGTCGAGGCCGACGATCTCGGAACGTACGTCATGAAGTTCACCGGTGCCGGGCAGGGCCGCAAGACACTGGTCGCCGAGGTGGTGTGCGGGGAACTCGCCCGGCGGCTCGGTTTTCGGATGCCGCGCCTGGTGACCATGGGCCTCGACCCGGTGCTGGGGCTCGGCGAACCCGACCAGGAGGTGCAGGAGCTCCTCAGGTCCAGCGGCGGCACCAACCTCGGCATGGACTTCCTCTCCGGCGCGCTCGGCTTCGACCCGCTCGCGTTCACGGTGAGCCCCGCGGAGGCCGGGCGGATCGTCTGGTTCGACGCGCTGGTGAACAACGTCGACCGCTCCTGGCGCAACCCCAACCTCCTGATGTGGCGGGGCGAGCTGTGGCTCATCGACCACGGCGCGACCATGATCTGGCACCACAACTGGCCCGGCGCCGAGGCCTCGGCGGCCCGCCCGTACGACGCCTCCGACCACGTCCTCACGCCCTTCGCGCCCGAGGTCGCCGCGGCCGCCGCCGCGCTCGCGCCGCTGGTCACCGAGGAACTCCTGGCCGAGGTCACCGCCGAGATCCCGGACGTGTGGCTGTCGGACGAGCCCGGTTTCGACACGCCGGACGACCTCCGCCGCGCCTACGCGCGCCCACTGGTCGCGCGCGCCGCCGTCGTCCACGACCGCATCAACGGCATCGAGGGAAGCAAGTGACCGAGCGCCACATCATCAGGGGGAGCGACCGCAACGAGCGGGACGTCTTCGAGTACGCGCTGCTGCGCGTCGTACCCCGCATCGAGCGCGGCGAGTGCATCAACGCCGGGGTGCTGGTGTACTGCCGTGCCCAGTCCTACGTCGGCGTGCGCACCCACCTCGACGAGGCGAAGCTGCTGAGCCTCGACCCGGACGCGGACCCGGCCGGCGTACGGGCCGCCCTGCGTGCCGTCGAGCGGATCTGCGCGGGCGACGAAACGGCGGGTCAGGCCGCGCGCGACGACGCCGGACGACGCTTCCGCTGGCTGATCGCGCCTCGCTCGACGGTCGTCCAGCCGGGGCCCGTGCACACCGGACTGACCACCGACCCGGCCGCGGAGACCGACCGGCTCCTCGGCCTGCTGGTGCGGTGAGGGAGTCGGCGCCGCGGGGTGCCGCCCGTCAGGACCGACGTCGTTTCACCACATAGCCGATCGCGAGGACGCCGCCGGCGACCAGGGTCAGGCCGACTCCGGTGGTCCAGCCGCTCGGCCCGGAGGCCGACGCCCCGCCCAGCCCGCCACGCACACCCTGCGTCGGGGTGACGGCCGCCGTCGGAGTCGCGGTGACTACGGGAGCAGCGGTCATGGCGGGAGCGGTGGTCCTGGCGGGAGCCGCGGTCGAGGAGGTGACGGGGGCGCCGCGCCGGGGCAGTGCCTCGCAGGCGATGCCGTCGTCGGGGCCCTGGTCCTCGTCGAGCCGGTTCGGATCGAACGGGTCCGAGTCGAACACGGCCTGCGCCTCCTCCTGGTAGGTGAAGTTGCTGCAGTCCAGATCCTGGGCGTGAGCGAGGTCGGCCAACGGCACTATCGCGGCGATCGCGATCAGCGTGCCGGCGGCACCGGTACGACGGCGCATGGAGCGCCTCCTTTCCGGCCACGAGTGGCCCGCGCTCCGACGCTATGGGCCAGATGGCGCAGGGGCGCGCAGCGCTGAGCCGATCGGGTGCCGCGGGTGGCCGCCGTTGCGGGACGATGGCGGTGGGCGCGGCCTGCCCGGGCCCGGCGGTACAGGTAATGGATCACACACCCCCGGCCTGCCGTTGACACCGCGTGCCAGGGCTTCTAGCGTCACGTCTGCTGAAGGTACTAAGCGGTCGCTCACCACATGGGCGTCTTTCTCAAGGGCGAGGAGAACCAGCAATGTCCACCACTGAGCAGCGGGTCGCCGTGGTCACCGGCGGAGCGCGCGGCATCGGCGCCGCCACCGCCGTACGACTGGCCGCCGAGGGTCGCGCGGTCGCCGTGATCGACCTCGACGAGGCCGCCTGCAAGGACACCGTGGAGAAGATCACCGCGGCGGGCGGCAAGGCGATCGCGGTCGGCGCGGACGTCTCCGACGAGGCCCAGGTCGAGGCGGCCGTCGCGCGCGTCGTCGCGGAGCTCGGCGCACCGACGATCCTCGTCAACAACGCGGGCGTGCTCCGCGACAACCTGCTGTTCAAGATGAGCGTCTCCGACTGGGACACCGTCCTGAACGTGCACCTGCGCGGCTCGTTCCTGATGACCAAGGCCGTCCAGAAGCACATGGTGGACGCCGGCTTCGGCCGGGTCGTCAACCTCTCCTCGTCCTCCGCGCTCGGCAACCGCGGCCAGGCCAACTACTCCGCCGCCAAGGCCGGTCTGCAGGGCTTCACCAAGACCCTCGCCATCGAGCTCGGCAAGTTCGGCATCACCGCCAACGCCGTCGCCCCCGGCTTCATCGCCACCGACATGACCGCCGCGACCGCCGCCCGGGTCGGCATGGGCTTCGAGGAGTTCAAGGCCGCGGCCGCCACCCAGATCCCGGTGGCGCGCGTCGGCGAGCCCGACGACATCGCCAACGCCATCGCCTTCTTCACGGGCGAGGCGGCCGGTTTCGTCTCCGGCCAGGTGCTGTACGTCGCCGGCGGACCGCTCGACTAGGGACCAGGGACATGACTTCGATGGAACTCCCCGAGCTTTCGGGCAAGGTCGCGCTCGTCACGGGCGCCAGCCGCGGCATCGGCTACGGCATCGCCGAGGCGCTCCTCGCGCGCGGCGACCGCGTGTGCATCACCGGGCGCAACGAGGACGCCCTCAAGGAGGCCGTCGAGCAGCTCGGCGCGGACCGGGTCATCGGCGTCGCGGGCAAGGCCCACGACGTGGCCCACCAGGCCGTCGCCGTCGAGCGCACGATGGAGGCCTTCGGCCGCGTCGACTACCTGGTCAACAACGCCGGTACCAACCCGGTGTTCGGGCCGATCGCCGACCTCGACCTGGACGTCGCCCGCAAGGTGTTCGAGACCAACGTGGTCTCGGCCCTCGGCTTCGCGCAGCGGACCTGGCACGCCTGGCAGAAGGACAACGGCGGCGCGATCGTCAACATCGCCTCCGTCGCGGGCGTCTCCGCCTCGCCCTTCATCGGCGCCTACGGCATCAGCAAGGCCGCGATGATCAACCTGACCATCCAACTGGCGCACGAGTACGCGCCCAAGGTGCGGGTCAACGCGATCGCCCCGGCCGTCGTGAAGACCAAGTTCGCGAAGGCCCTGTACGAGGGCCGGGAAGCGGAGGCGGCCGCTTCCTACCCGCTCGGCCGGCTCGGCATGCCCTCCGACATCGGTGGCGCCACCGCGTTCCTCACCTCGGAACAGTCCGACTGGATCACCGGCCAGACGCTCGTCGTCGACGGCGGCATCTTCCTGAACGCGGGCGTGGGCTGACCTTCCGCACATCGGCACGGGCGCTCGTCCACGAGGGGCGGCGCCCGTGTCGCATTCCGGACCTTCTGCCCTCGATGACAACGTCGTCATACCTCATTCGATCAAGAGATCGATTCGAAGGTAGGTTCAGCGGCCGAATCGCTGCGGTATGGTCTGCCGACCCTTGGTACGGCATTTCGAGGAGCAAGCGCGTGTTCATCCGGAACCGATACCTGCCGCCACTCGCGGCCCTCGCGTCCATATCCCTGGTGGCCGGATGTGGTGTGTTCTCCTCGGACGCCTCCGGAGACGAGGCGCCGCTCGTCGTGGGAACCACCAGTGCTCCGGCCACGCTGGACCCCGCGGCGTCCTGGGACAACTCCTGGGAGCTGTTCCGCAATGTGTACCAAACCCTCCTGAACTACTCCCCCGGTGCGGCCGAGCCCGAGCCCGACGCCGCCGAGAGCTGCAGATTCACGGACGATTCGAGCAGGGTGTACAGCTGCACGCTGCGCAAGGACCTGAAGTTCTCCGACGGGCACACGCTGGACGCCAAGGCCGTCAAGCACTCGTTCGACCGGATCAAGGAGATCAACGTCAATGGCGGACCCGCGGGTCTGCTGGGGACTCTCTCCCGGGTGCAGGTGAAGGGTGACCGTGAGGTCGTCTTCCATCTCAGCCAGCCCGACGCCACCTTCCCCCTGGTGCTGACCACGCCCGCCATGTCGATCGTGGATCCCGAGGAGTACCCCGCGGACGCGCTCCGCAAGGACGGAAAGATCAGCGGCTCGGGGCCCTACAGCCTTGCTTCCTTCGAGGAGGGCAAGAAGGCCGAGCTCGTCCGCAACGACAACTACCACGGCATAGCGGACCGCAAGAACAGCGCCGTCACCATCCGCTACTTCCAGCAGTCGGACGAGATGGTCAAGGCTCTCAAGGACAAGCAGATCGCGGTCATCTATCGCGGGCTCGGCGCCTCGGACACCGTGGACCTCGACGTCAACCAGAAGGCGGAGAAGCTCCAGCTCGTCGCGAACCCCACCACCGAGATCAGTTACCTGGTCTTCAACCCCAGCGACCCGTGGGCCGCGAAGCCCGCGGTCCGCAAGGCTGTCGCCCAGGTCATCGACCGCCCGGCGCTCGCGCACAACGTCTACAAGGACACCGTCGAGCCGCTGTACTCCATGGTCCCCAGGGGCCTGGTGGGCCACACCACGAGCTTCTTCGACGACTACGGGTCCCCCAGCGTGTCCAAGGCCGAGCAGATCCTCACGGAAGCGGGCATCACCGAGCGCGTGCCGCTGACGCTCTGGTACACGAGCGACCGCTACGGCTCGACGACCAAGCCCGCGTTCGAGGAGCTGAAGCGGCAACTCGAGGCCTCCGACCTGTTCAAGGTGACCCTCAAGAGCCGCCCCTGGAAGAACTACGTGGAGGGGGTACCAGAAGGGCGAGTACCCGGTGTTCGGGCGCGGCTGGTTCCCCGACTTCAACGACGCCGACAACTTCATCGCGCCCTTCGTGGGCGAGCAGAACGCGCTCGGTACCCCGTACGAGGCACCCGAGATCACCGGCAAGCTGCTGCCGGAGTCGCGTGCGGTGAGCGACCGCGCGGCCGTGGGCAAGCAGATCGAGGAGGCCCAGCAGATCCTCGTGGACGACGCGCGGCTGCTGCCGCTGTGGCAGGGCAAGCAGTACGTGGCCGCGAACGAGGAGATCGCCGGTCTGGAGAAGGTCATCGACCCGGCGACGATGATGGTCATGTGGGAGCTGTACTGGAAGACCAGCTGGTAGCGGGGCCGGTTGTGCGGTGCGCGGGGCCGGCTGTCAGTGGTCGCCTGTAGGTTCTGTGGCCTGGACGTGAGCGCACGTCCCAGTGACCGCACACCGTAAGGAAGTTGACGTGACCGACATCGCCATGCTGCCCGAGTCCTGGCGCGGGGTCCTGGGCGACGAGCTGCAGCAGCCCTACTTCAAGGAGCTGACGGAGTTCGTCGAGGAGGAGCGAGCGAAGGGTCCGGTCCACCCTCCGCGCGAAGAGGTCTTCGCCGCGCTGGACGCGACGCCGTACGAGCGGGTGAAGGTCCTCGTCCTCGGCCAGGACCCGTACCACGGCGAGGGGCAGGGACACGGCCTGTGCTTCTCGGTCCGTCCCGGTGTGCGGACCCCGCCCTCGCTGCGCAACATCTACAAGGAGATGAAGGACGAGCTCGGGCTGGCGATCCCGGACAACGGCTATCTGATGCCGTGGGCCCAGCAGGGCGTCCTGCTGCTCAACGCGGTCCTCACGGTCCGGGGCGGCGAGGCCAACTCGCACAAGGGCCGGGGCTGGGAGAGGTTCACGGACGCGGTGATCCGCGCGGTGGCCGACCGGCCCGACCCGGCGGTGTTCGTGCTGTGGGGCAACTACGCGCAGAAGAAGCTCCCGCTGATCGACGAGACCCGGCACGTGGTGGTCAAGGGCGCCCATCCCTCCCCGCTGTCCGCCAAGAAGTTCTTCGGCTCCCGCCCGTTCACGCAGATCAACGAGGCGGTCGCCCGCCAGGGCCACCCGCCCGTCGACTGGACCATCCCGAACCTGGGCTGACTCCCGGACCTCGGCCTGACCCCACCGCCGGGCCGGTTCACCCGCGAACCGGCCCGGTGCCGCCTGCCCGTGATTGTCGGTGGCGGCGGTTAGCGTCGGCAGGGACAGCCGGCGAGGGTGCGGAGGACGCGGTGGCGGAGCGACAGGGTCAGGCGGCCGTGGATGCCGTGATGACGCGGATCGGGCAGATCGTGATGCTGCATCACGCGGGGGACCGCGAGGAGGCCCGGCAGCGCTTTCTGGGCCTGTGGGCGGAGCTCGGTGAGGACGGCGACCCCTTGCACCGCTGCACGCTGGCCCACTACATGGCCGACACCCAGGACGACCCGTTCGACGAGCTCGCCTGGGATCTGAGAGCGCTGACGGCCGCGGAGGAACTGACGGACGACCGGCTCCGCGAGCACGAAGGGGCACTCGCCGTGCGGGCGCTGTACCCGTCGCTGCACCTGAACCTGGCCGCCGACTATGTGAAGCTCGGCCGTACGGAGGCCGCCCGCACCCATCTGCGCCGGGCGCGGGGAGCGTCCGAGGCACTGGCCGACGACGGCTACGGCGACGGGGTGCGGGGCGCCATCAGCAGACTCGCGCTGCGGCTCGGCGAAGGGGACGCCTCCCGCGAGTGAGCGGGCGGGCCGCCCGGACACCGGCCGGAGCGCGGTCGGCGGCTCACCGCCCGTACGTCTGCTCGCAGATCACCGCCTCCGGGCTGTCCGCCCGCCAGCCGCCGTACTGCCTGCCCAGGGCGCAGACGTCCTTCGCGTCCTTGGGGACGGGCTTGGCCACGTCGGGGATCGTGACGGGCGGCTTCCCGTGACGTCCGGCCTCGGGGCGGCGGGGTTCGGGATGCGCCGGATGTACCGGGTGGGAGCGTGGCGGCCGCTCGTGCGCCTGCGGCGGGGTCGAGGAGGCGCCGCCGTGCGGCGGGGCCGCTGTCGGGTCCGGGCGCCGGGACGGGCCGATCATTTCCAGGGCCTCGCGGACCGGCGCCTGCACGATCTGCGGCTCCGACTGCCCGCCTTGCCGGGGCGCCGACGGCTGGGACGGCTGGGACGGCGGTGCCGGCGGGCCGGACACGAGCGGGCGCTGGACCGTCACACAGCCGGAGAGGGCCGAGACAGCCACGGTGACCAGGAGCGTTGCGGTGGTCGTCGTTCGATGCACCCGCGCAACTCTGCTGGCTCCGGGGGCCTTTGGACAGCGGACAAGCGGAGGTTGCCCCGCACGGGTGATCTCCGGCCTCGTACGAGGGGGCGGCTCGGCGGTGGCTGACGGACGCATCGCGCGGGGCGTCGGACAGGACCCCGCCGCCGGTCTCAGTCTCCCGTCGCGCCGTCGATGCGCTCGCGCAGCAGGTCGGCGTGGCCGTTGTGGCGGGCGTACTCCTCGATCATGTGCGTGTAGATCCAGCGCAGACTGAACGGCTCGTCGGTGAACCGGCTCTTGCCGCGCGAGAGTTCGTCCAGGCCGAAGCCGGCGGCATTGCGCCGGGCGATCTCGATCTCGGCCTGCCAGGTGCCGTACGCCTCCTTCCAGGTGTCCGCCTCGGTGAGATGGAACTCGCCGTCCCGGTCCTCCTCGGTGTAGTAGATCGGCCCCGGATCGTCGCCCACCAGCACCTTGCGGAACCAGCCCCGCTCGACCTCCGCCATGTGCCGCACCAGGCCCATCAGGGACAGCTCGGACGGTTCCGCCGAGGCGGTCCTGAGCTGGGCGTCGGTCAGGCCCTCGCACTTCCACGCCAGGGTCTGGCGGTGGTAGTCCAGCCAGCCCTCCAGCATGGTGCGCTCGTCGGCATTCTGGGCGGGTTCGCTGCGCTGCGTTGTCATGGACGCATCGTCGTCCATCGCGCCCGCCCCCACCATGGGTTTTCGACGGACCGACCGACCGGCGGCTGCCACGGCGGCCGTATGCTTCCGGCATGACCCCGGCAGGCAACCGCTGAAGGAGAGCCCGTGAAGGTCGGCTGCATCGGACTCGGTGACATCGCGCAGAAGGCGTATCTGCCGGTGCTCGGCGGCCGCCCCGGGCTCGAGCTGCACCTCCAGACCCGCACTCCGGCGACGCTCGCCCGGGTCGCCGACGGCCTCCACCTCCCCGAGGAGCAGCGCCACACCGACCTGGACTCCCTCCTCGGCCAGGACCTCGACGCCGCCTTCGTGCACGCGCCGACCACCGTGCACCCCGACATCGTGACGCGGCTGCTGGAGGCGGGCGTACCGACGTACGTCGACAAGCCGCTGGCGTACGAATTGGCCGACTCGGTGCGACTGGTGGATCTCGCCGAGCAGCGGAACGTGAGCCTGGCCGTCGGCTTCAACCGGCGCTATGCCCCCGGGTACGCGCAGTGCGCCGATCACCCGCGCGAGCTGATCCTCATGCAGAAGAACCGGATCGGGCTCCCGGAGGAGCCGCGCGCGATGATCCTGGACGACTTCATCCACGTCGTGGACACCCTGCGCTTCCTCGTGCCCGGCCCCATCGACGACGTGACCGTGCGCGCCCGCACTCGGAACGGCCTGCTGCACCACGTCGTGCTCCAGCTCGCCGGGGACGGCTTCACCGCGCTCGGCGTGATGAACCGGCTCAGCGGCTCGGCCGAGGAGATTCTGGAGGTGTCCGGGCAGGACACCAAGCGTCAGGTGGTCAACCTCGCCGAGGTGATCGACCACAAGGGCCAGCCGACCGTGCGGCGGCGCGGCGACTGGGTGCCGGTGGCCCGGCAGCGCGGCATCGAGCAGGTGGTGCTCGCCTTCCTGGACGCCGTGCGCGCGGGCAAGGTGCTCAGCGCCCGGGACGCGCTGGCGACTCACGAACTGTGCGAGCGGGTGGTACGCGCGGTTCAGGAGACGGGCGCCTGACCCGAAGCGTCCGTACGCCCTCTGCGACACCCCACGCACCGAGGATCAACAGGGCCGCCCGTACCGCCCAGTCGCCGTAGCGCACGTACGGTGTGACGCCGTCGGCCAGCGGCACCTCGTACACCTCGCTCGTGCTCGCGCTCGTGCCGAGCCACTCCCCGATGCGCTGTCCGCTCGCGCCGTAGACGGCGGACACGCCGGTCAGCGTCGCGTGGACCATCGGGCGGCCGGTCTCCGCGGCGCGCAGCGCGGCCAGCGAGGCGTGCTGTTCGGGGGCCCAGCTCTGCTGGAAGGTCGAGGTCGCGGACTGGCCGATCAGCACGTCGGCGCCGTCCTCGGTGAGATGGCGGGTCATGTCGGGGAAGGCGGTCTCGAAGCACACCATCGGGCCGAACCGCAGCCCGTTACCGGCGTCCATCACCACCTGCTCGGAACCCTTCCTGCGGTCCTCGCCCGCCGCCTTGCCGACGGAGGTCGCCCAGCCGAGCAGCGAGCGGGCCGGGATGTACTCGCCGAAGGGGACGAGCCGCATCTTGTCGTAGCGGTCGCCGGTGAGGCCGTCCGGCCCGACCAGGATCGAACTCTTGTAGATGCCGGGCTTGTCGGAGCGCCGGGCGTCCACGTTGACCAGGATGTCGGCGCCCGTCGCGCGTGACAGCGCGGCGATCCTCCTCGCGAGGTCGGGCCGGGCGCCGAGGTCGTAGCCGACGCTGCTCTCGCCCCAGACGATCAGGTCGACGTCCTGTCCGGCGAGCTCGCGCGTGAGCCGTTCCTCCTGGGCGAACCGCCGGTCGGGGCCCCCGACGACACCCGGCTGCACGACCGCGATCCTGGCCTGCCCGTCGACGTCGGGGCGCGGCGACCACACCCAGGCCGCCGAGGTGACCGCCGCCGTGGCGACGAGCCCGGCCACGGCCGGCACCCGGGACGCACGGACCGCGACCAGCACGGCGACGGCGACATTGACGGCCACCACCAGGAAGCTGAGCAGCCACACCCCGCCCACCGAGACCAGCCGCAGCGCCGGTTCCACCTGCCACTGACTCGCGCCGAGCACACCCCACGGGCCGCCGAGCCCCTGCCAGGAGCGGACCAGCTCGACCGCCAGCCAGCCCGAGGGCAGGACGAGCAGCGCGGCCGCGATCCGGCCCCGGGAGGGCGTTCCGGCCAGGCAACGGCGCACCAGCCAGCCCCACGGGGCCCACAGCGCGCCCAGCAACGCGGCGATCACGAAGGTGAACACGTGCAGGTTCGGCAGCAGCCAGTGGTGCATCGCCAGCATGAAGCCGAACCCACCGCACCAGCCGTCGTACGCCGCCCGTTTCCCGGTCGGTGCCGAGCGGATCAGCACGATCCAGGGGACGAGGGCGACGTACGCGCACCACCACAGGGAGGGGGCGGGAAAGGCGAGTACGGGCAGGGCGCCCGCCGCGACGGCGACGGTGGAGCGCCGCCACGGGGAGGTGAGCCAGTGGCCGAACGACTTCATACGGCACCTCCTACCCCGTGGGTCTCTCCAGTGTGCGTGCTGCCGTGGACGCCGGGACAGCGGACGTCGGCTCAGTTGATCACAGGTGCCGGCTGCGGGTCGGGCAGGCGTCGCCACTTCTCCTGGACCAGCACCTCACGCAGCCGCCAGCCGTCGTGGGTGCGCAGCAACCCGAAGGCGTAACGCCCGCCGCACACGAAATCGGGGACCGCCGGGTCGCCCTCGGAGTCGGCCAGGCGCATCGGATTGACGTAGTCGGCATGTACGTGGGCGGTGTCGCCGGTGTCCTGCTCCAGGAGGCCGAAGCGGACCCGGCGGTTCACGATCAGATGCTGCCGCATCGCGAACAGCCGCATGCTCTCCTCGAGCCAGGCGGCGACCTTCTCGGCGTCTCCCTCGATTCCGCCGGCCGAGCGGTAGTCCGCGCGCCCGTCGGGTGTGAACAGCCCTCGATACGCCTGCCAGTCGCCGTCGTCCACCGCCGTCGCGTAGTCGGTGATCAGTTCGTCGAGGGCCAGTCGGTCCATCACGGTCGCGAGCTCCACACGCTGCGTCATCGGCTCAGTGTTGGGCATGGCGGGTCCGCAGCCAAGGGGGACGCGGTGTCGAAGTCACCAACTCCCTGTGACGGGCGGCGACGACGAAGGGTGACCGGAGTACCAATAAGGTGATCCCCATGCCTGCCACGTTGAGTTCTACGAAGACCCGCGCCGCGTTGCGCACATCGGCGCGCGTCTCCGGGGAGGTGTTGCTGGTCCTCGTGATGCTCGCGGTGGCCTTGTGGGTATTGGGCCGGATGTGGTCAGTGGTCTGGCCGCTCATAGTGGGCCTGCTCCTCACCACGCTGACCTGGCCCCTGGCGCGTTTCCTGCGCCGTCGCGGGTGGGGCCCCGCGCTGGCCGCGTCGGTGGTGACCGTGTCGTTCCTCGTGGTCGTCACGGGCGTCGTGGCGTTGATCGCGGTGCCGGTGGCGTCCCAGTCCGGTGAGTTGACCGACGGTGTGGTCGAAGGCATCCAGAAGCTGCGCGAGTGGGCCGCCGGGCCGCCGTTGAACATCGAGGACGCCCAGATCACCAAGGCCGTCGACACCGCGGTCGCCCGCGCCCAGGACGGGCTCGGCAGCATGGTCAGCACGGTCGTCACGGGAGTGAGCACCGTGGTCAACGGCGTGGTCACCGCCGTCCTGGCGCTCTTCCTGATGTTCTTCTTCCTCAAGGACGGACCGCGCTTCCTGCCGTGGCTCGCCCGTCAGCTGCCCGGCCGCCTCGCCACCGACGTCCCGACCGTGGCCGCACGCAGCTGGGACACGTTGGGCGCGTTCGTACGTTCCCAGGCGGCCGTCGGCCTGCTCGACGCCGTGCTGATCGGCCTCGGCCTGTGGATCGTCGGGGTGCCGCTGGTGCTTCCGCTGGCGGTGCTGACCTTCGTCTCCGCGTTCGTGCCGATCGTGGGCGCCCTGTTCGCCGGGTTCGTCGCGGTGCTCATCGCGCTGGTCTCGAACGGCCTGACGGACGCGCTGATCGTGCTGGCCATCATCGTCGTGGTGCAGCAACTCGAGGGCAATGTGTTCCAGCCCATGATCCAGAGCCGCGGGCTCGGCCTGCACGCGGCGGTGATCCTGCTGGCGGTGACGCTGGGCGGCAGCCTGGCCGGCATCGTGGGCAGCCTGCTCGCCGTGCCGATCACCGCGCTGATCGCGGTGGTCTGGAACTACGTACGCGAGCAACTCAGCGACGCGCCGCAGGAGCCGGGGACCGGTGGTTCGCACACCGGTGACGTCGCTCCGACGTAGCGGGCACCGGCCGTACGCGGGGACTTCGCTCCCCATGGCACACCCGTCCACGTCTGTCTCGTCTCAGGGATGAGAGTCGATTCGGAACCGGGATGGTGATGGCCGCGCGGGTCTTCGTGGCAGGCTGGGCCGGGGTCCTGGGGCAGCGGCTGGTGCCGCGGCTCGTGGCCGGGGGCCACCAGGTCACGGCGACAACGACGAGCGCGGCCGAGCTGAGACTGCTGGAGCAACTGGGTGCGGAGGCCGTCGTGATGGACGGGCTGGACGCGATGTCGGTGGGCCAGGCGGTGGCCCGCGCCCGGCCGGACACGATCGTGCACCAGCTGACCGCGAGCTCCGTGGCGCATGCGGGCAAGCCCGATCTCCCGCCGTCACATGGACGAGGGCCGGCCCCGGTTCGAGGCCGACCGGAACGAGCGCGAGGAACTCGCCGAGCGATTCTTCGACGCCTTCAGGGAAGGGGACGTGGACGGGCTGCGGGGACTGCTCGCCGCCGACGTCCACATGGTCGGCGACGGCGGCGGCAAGGCCTCGCAGTGGGCCAAGGCACGGATCGGCGTCGACAACGTGGCCGGGTGCTCGTCGCGTTCGTCTCGCCATTGGTCCGGATCGGCGTCGTGGTGGAGCCGCGTCAGGTGAACGGCCAGCCGGGCGCGATCTTCCGTGACGGGGACGGCAAGGTACTCAACACCTTGGCGCTCGACATCGTCGACGGACGGATTCAGCCCATCCGCTCGGTGCTCAACCCCGACAAGCTCGGGCACGTGGGTCCGGTGAGCTGACCGCCGGGCGGGCGGTGCGCCGGCGGATTCGCTCAACGGGGCGGCACAGGGCAGGGGTTCAGGCCGCCTCGACGACGGTGCCGCGGATCGCGGCCGCCCACTCGACGACCAACAGCTCGTACTCCGCGCGCTCCTGGGCCGAGAGGGTGCCGCCCGCGCGCAGCCAGAGCGCGCGGATCTGCTCGTTCACCTCGGCGGCGGACCGCACGGCGGCAGAGGCCATGGAATCGGGGGACATGCGCACAAGCGTAGGCGCAAGCACTGACAGTCCGCTACCGGGTGGCTACCCAACTCCTATGTGATTGCTCACCGATGGAGCGTCAGCCCGCCGACTCCGCCGCGTGCGGGCTGAGTACGCCCATGGTGACCAGGACGACGATCAGGATGCCGAGGGCGATGCGGTAGTACACGAACGGCATGAAGCTCTTGGTGGAAATAAACTTCATGAACCAGGCAATGACGGCATATCCGACCGCGAAGGCGATCACCGTCGCGAAGATGGTCGGTCCCCACGAGACGTGGTCGCTCTCCATCGCGTCGTTGAGTTCGAACAGGCCGGAGGCGAGTACCGCGGGGATGGCGAGCAGGAAGGAGTAGCGGGCCGCGGCCTCGCGCTGGTAGCCCATGAAGAGGCCGCCGCTGATGGTGGCGCCGGAGCGGGAGACGCCCGGGATGAGGGCGCAGGCCTGGCAGAGGCCGTAGATCAGGCCGTCCTTGACGCTCAGGTCCTCCAGCGTCTTGCGCTGCTTGGCCGCGCGGTGCCGGCCGCCGTTCTCGTCGCGTGCCGCCAGCCGGTCGGCGATGCCGATGATCACGCCGACCACGATCAGCATCGTCGCGGTGATCCGCAGATCGCGGAACGGGCCCTCGATCTGGTCCTTGAGCGTCACCCCGAGCACGCCGATCGGGATCGAGCCGATGATGACCAGCCAGCCCATCTTGGCGTCGTGGTCGCCGCGCAACTGCTTGTTCACGAGCGAACGCGACCAGGCCGAGATGATCCGTCCGATGTCCTTGCGGAAGTAGATCAGCACGGCGGCCTCGGTGCCGATCTGGGTGATCGCCGTGAAGGCGGCGCCCGGGTCCTCCCAGCCCGAGAAGGCCGCCGTCAGGCGCAGGTGCGCGCTGGAGGAGACGGGGAGGAACTCGGTCAGCCCCTGGACGAGTCCGAGGATGAGGGATTCAAACCAAGACATGAAGTTACGGAGTCCAAGCGCTGATCGTGGTGAGGAGCGACGGGCGCACCGAGCCACCGGTGCGGTGATCGGAAGTGTCGAGGGGCAGCGTAGCGTCCTGAAGTGACGGCCCCGGCACAGGGGTTTGGATGAGGCGGCCCGGGCTAGGCGGCCGTCGGCCCGGCCACTGTCCAGCCCTCGGCCTGGGGGCGGGCCGTCAGGTCCTCGTGGCGGACCGTGTCGCCGCAGGCCCGGCAGGTGACGACCGGGGCGAGTTCGTGGCCGCAGGAGTGCTCGACCACCATCGGGCGGTCGTCGTGCCGGTGCAGATGGCGGTCGCCCCACGCCATCAGGGTCATGAGGACCGGCTCCAGTTCGAGTCCCGCCTGCGTCGGCCGGTACTCGAAGCGCTGCGGCCGCTCGCTGTACGCCCTCTTCGTCAGGATCCCGGCGTCCACGAGCCGGCGCAGCCGGGTGGCGAGGATGTCGCGGGGGGCGCCGATGTTGCGTACCAGCTGGTCGAAGCGGCGGTTGCCGAGGCAGACCTCGCGCAGGACCAGCAGGGAGTACTTCTCGCCGACGACGGCGAGGGTGTCGGCGATGGAGCAGGGGCGCGGGTCCTTGGTGGCGGCCATGGCGTTCAGTCTAGGGGAGGGTTTGAATTTCCAACTCTCGGAGTTATGGTGAGTTTGGATTTCCTACTCGCCGGTAGTCGCCGGTACTCACCGTGGAGGCCGCACCATGCGCGACGCAGTCATCGTCGAAGCCGTACGCACCCCCATAGGCAAGGGCAAGCCGGGCGGCGCCCTCGCGCACGTCCACCCCGTCGAACTCCTCGCCCACACCCTGCGCACCCTCGTCGAGCGCTCCGGCGTCGACCCGGCGCTGATCGACGACGTGATCGGCGGCACCGTCGACCAGGTCGGCGAGCAGGCCATGAACACCACCCGCTACGCCGTCCTGTCGGCGGGCTTCCCGGAGACCGTCCCCGCGACCACCGTGGACCGCCAGTGCGGCTCCTCCCAGCAGGCCGTGCACTTCGCCGCGCAGGGCGTCATCTCCGGCGCGTACGACCTCGTCGTCGCCTGCGGTGTCGAGTCGATGAGCCGGGTCCCGATGTGGTCGAACGTGCCGGCCGGCAAGGACCCCTTCGGCCCCGGAGTCGCCGAGCGCTACCAGGACGGCCTCGTCCCGCAGGGCATCAGCGCCGAGCTGATCGCCGCCAAGTGGTCGATCACGCGCGAGCAGATGGACGCCTTCGCGGTCTCCTCGCACCACAAGGCCGCCGCGGCCTGGGACGCGGGCCTGTTCGACGCCGAGGTCGCGCCCCTCGAAGGCGTCTCGCGCGACGAGTGCGTACGGCAGGGCAGCAGCACCGGGATCCTGGCCGGCCTGAAGCCCGCCTACCACGACCCGGCCTTCGCCGAGCGCTTCCCGCAGATCGAGTGGAACGTCACCGCGGGCAACGCCAGCCCGATCAACGACGGGGCGTCCGCCGTACTCATCACGTCCAGCGAGACCGCGGCCCGTCTCGGCCTGCGCCCGCTCGCCCGGCTGCACAGCTTCGCCGTCACCGGCTCCGACCCGATCCTCATGCTCACCGGCGTCATCCCGGCGACGGAGAAGGTGCTGCGCAAGGCCGGCCTGAACCTCGACGCCATCGACCTGTTCGAGGTCAACGAGGCGTTCTCGAGCGTGGTGCTCGCCTGGCGGCAGGAGACCGGCGCCGACCTCGACAAGGTCAACGTGCACGGCGGCGCGATTGCCCTCGGGCACCCGCTCGGCGCGAGCGGCACCCGGCTGACGACCACCCTCGTGCACGCGATGCGTGAGCGCGGCGCCCGCTATGCCCTGCAGACGATGTGCGAGGCGGGCGGGCTGGCCAACGCGATGATCCTGGAGTCCGTGTAACGGGTCGCCTGAGCAGGAGCGTCACCGGAGCAAGGGTTTATCGGACCCCGCGCAGATGGTGCCGCTTGCGCCAGGCCACCATCGCGCCCGCCAGCGCCGGCAGGGCGATGCAGGCCATCGCGATCAGGAAGGCGGGCGAGGTCGGCGCCGAGGCGCGGGCGCCCGCGACGACGTAGGCGGCGGTGTTCGGGATGGATCCGAGCGTCGTCGCCACGAGGAACGGGACATAGCCCATACGGGAGACGGCGGCGCAGTAGTTCGCGGCCCAGAACGGCACACCGGGGAACAGTCGCGCCGCCAGCATCGACCGGAAGCCGTGCCGGCTGAGCTGCCCGTCCGCGGCCTTGAGCCACCGGCCGCGCAGCAGCGGGCGCAGGGCGTCCTGGCCGAGGATCCGGCCGAGACCGAAGGCGAGCCCGGCGCCGAGCACCGTGCCCGCGATCGCCGAGCCGACACCCAGCTGGGAGCCGAAGAGCGCGCCCGCCCCGAGGTTCAGCAGCGGGCGGGGTACGAACGCCACCGTGCACAGCCCGTAGGCCACCGCGAACACCAGCGCCGCCGCGGCTCCGCCGAACTGCGGCGGCCAGCCGTCCGCCAGCAGCCGCTGCGGTTCGAAGAGCAGTACGGCCGACGCGGCGCCCGCCAGCAGGGCGATGAGCAGGGACAGGCGCGACCACGGAGAGAACAGCACTCTCGTGCAGCGCGCGGCGAGGCCCACCGGAGCGGGTACGGCGAGCTCCGGAGCGGGGACGGCGACGGCGAGCTCCGTGGCGGTGGCCCGGGGAGTGGCCGTGGCGGTGCCCCCAGAGCGGGTGGTGGCATCGAGCATCCAGTGACGGTAACCGACGGACATGTGTGATCGCCGTATGGATCCCGTCCGTTGTGCCCGTCGGCACGCCCAAAAACCATTCGACGTGGGACAAAGCGTCGGCAATGATCTGCGTCATGTTCCGGTACGCCTTCCTCCTCGCAGCATCCGCAGTCGCGGACGCGCCGAAGGCTGCCGTCCTCTTCTTCTTCCCGGCCGCTGCCGACGGCGCCCGAAGCTGACCCTCTCCGGATCGTCCGGCGGACCCCGCAGGGGGAGGGTCGGCGAGTACTCGGGGTCCCCATCTCTGCGAAGAGATCCGCTGAAGAGATCTGCTGACGAAGAGGCTTCGAGGTATCGCCATGTCCAAGACGGCATACGTCCGCACCAAACCGCATCTGAACATCGGCACGATGGGTCATGTCGACCACGGCAAGACCACCCTGACCGCCGCCATCACCAAGGTGCTCGCCGAGCGCGGCTCCGGCACGTTCGTGCCGTTCGACCGGATCGACCGGGCGCCGGAGGAGGCGGCGCGGGGCATCACCATCAACATCGCGCACGTCGAGTACGAGACCGACACCCGGCACTACGCGCACGTGGACATGCCGGGCCACGCCGACTACGTCAAGAACATGGTCACCGGCGCCGCGTAGCTCGACGGGGCGATCCTCGTCGTCTCCGCGCTCGACGGGATCATGCCGCAGACCGCCGAACACGTGCTGCTCGCCCGGCAGGTGGGCGTGAACCACGTCGTCGTCGCCCTCAACAAGGCCGAAGCGGGCGACGAGGAGCTCATCGACCTGGTCGAGCTCGAGGTACGCGACCTACTCACCGCGCACGGCTACGGCGGTGACTCGGTGCCCGTGGTACGGGTTTCGGGGCTGAAGGCGCTCGAGGGGGACCCGCGCTGGACGACCTCGATCGAGGCGCTGCTCGACGCGGTGGACACGTATGTGCCGATGCCCGAGCGGTATCTGGACGCGCCGTTCCTGATGCCGGTGGAGAACGTGCTCACCATCACCGGGCGGGGGACGGTCGTCACGGGTGCGGTGGAGCGGGGGACGCTCCGCCTGGGGGACCGGGTCGAGGTGCTCGGCGCGGGCGTGGAGAGCGTGGTGACCGGCCTGGAGACCTTCGGCAAGCCGATGGAAGAGGCCCAGGCCGGGGACAACGTCGCGGTGCTGTTGCGTGGCGTGCCGCGCGACGCGGTGCGGCGTGGCCATGTGGTGGCCGCACCCGGGAGCGTGGTGGCCCGGCGGCGGTTCTCGGCGCGGGTCTATCTGCTGTCCGGTCGTGAGGGCGGGCGTACGACACCGGTCTCCACCGGCTACCGGCCGCAGTTCTACATCCGTACGGCGGATGTGGTCGGGGACGTGGACCTGGGGGAGGTCGCTGTCGCGCGGCCCGGGGAGACGGTGACGATGACCGTCGAGCTCGGGCGTGAGGTGCCGCTGGAGCCCGGGCTGGGATTCGCCATCCGCGAGGGTGGCAGGACCGTCGGGGCGGGGACCGTGACTGCCGTCGTCTGAGGGTGGCCGGTGTGCGTGGGGGACTGCGGGGCCGTTGTGGCTGGTCGCGCAGTTCCCCGCGCCCCTGAGGGGCGCGCTGCGGCACAGGCACAATAAGAAGGTGAACGAGCCCATACCCGTCACCCGCGATGTCGATCACGGGGTCGCCAAGCTGATGCCCGACGTCGATCGGGAGCGGGCCTGGCTGCTGACCGTCGACGGGGCGCCGCAGTCGTACGTCGATCTGGACGAGCCGGAGCATCTGGAGTTCGAGTACGCGCGGCGGCTCGGGCATGCTCTGGACGTGGTCGCGGAGGCGGGGCGTCCGCTGGACGTGCTGCATCTCGGCGGGGGCGCGCTCACCCTGCCCCGGTACCTGTCGGCGACCCGCCCCGGCTCGCGGCAGGACGTCGTCGAGGCGGACCGCGCCCTGCTGGAGCTGGTCGGGGAGTACCTGCCGCTGGACGAGGGCGCGGGGATCGCGCTGCACGCCGCCGATGCCCGCGCCTGGCTGGAATCGGCCCCTGCGGACTCCGCCGACGTCCTCGTCGCCGACGTCTTCGGCGGCTCCAGGGTGCCAGCGCACCTGACGTCCGTCGCCTACGCCCGCGAGACCGCGCGGGTACTGCGCGGTGACGGCGTCTACCTGGCCAACCTCGCCGACGCCTCGCCCTTCGCCTTCCTGCGTTCCCAACTGGCCACGTTCGCCACGGCCTTCGAGGAGTTGGTGCTGATCGCCGAGCCGGCCGTGCTGCGCGGGCGCCGCTTCGGCAACGCGGTGCTCGTCGCCGCGCACCACCCGCTCGACACGGCCGCCCTGACCCGGCGCACCGCCTCCGACGCCTTCCCGGCCCGGGTCGAACACGGGCCCGCCCTGCGGGAGTTCATCGGCGGCGCGCGGGCGGTGCGGGACGCGGACGCCGTACCGTCACCCGTGCCTCCCGACGGGGCGTTCGGCATCGGCTGACCCGCCGCCGCTCAGCAGGCCGCAGTTCAGGCCCCGTTCGTCCCGGCCCAGGCCGGGCCAGGACGAAGCGTCGGTCGTCAGCCCGTCGGATCCCCGTGCAGCCGTACCGTGCTGAGGATCTTCATGATGGTCTCCTTGGAGACCTCTTCCTTGACGCCCTTGGCCCCGTAGAAGTTCCACGACACGAAGTCGCCGTCCGAGTTCTTGAAGCCGAAGGTGATCGCCTTGCCGTCGGTCACGCACTTGCCCGTGGCGGGCGTGTCCTTCGAGGACGCCCAGGCGTAACTGCCCTGGATGCCGGACGTGGTGGTGTAGGGCGTGGCCTTCTTGTCGAGCGTGATGCTCTTCTTGTCCGGCTGCGTGTAGCCGCCGTAGACCCACCAGGCGGGGGTGTTGATCGCGACCTCGTCGGTGTCCTTGGCGCCGTTGGCACCCTTGGTGCCGGTCGCGGCCAGGGACATGGTGTCGGTCTGGCCGTCCTTGTCGTCGTCGGACTCGCACCAGTTGGACTTGAGGATCGCCGGCGCCGACATCGTGATGATCGGCTTGAGGTCGTCCGAGTTCTCCTCCTCGAAGGCGACGGCCGACGTCGGCGACTGCACCTCCCAGTCGGCCGGCACGTCGAAGGCCGTGCCCCACTTGGGGTTGACGACGATCTTCCAGCCCTCGATGGTCGCCTGCTCGGCGTCACCGCCCCGCGGATTCTCCTCGGAGGCCGACGGGCTCGGCTCCGTGGACTTGCTCGCGGACGGCTTCGCGTCCTTGCCGCCGTCCGCCTCCTGGTCCTTGTCGCCGCCCAGGACCAGGAATCCGGTCACACCGGCGGCCGCCACGACGGCCAGCGCCGCCACGATCGCGACGACCTTCGTCCGGTTGCCGCCACCACCGGGCGGCGGACCGGGCGGGCCCGCCGGTGCCGGAGTGCCCCACTGCGGCTGCTGCGCATAGGGGTTGGGCTGCTGGAATCCGGGCTGCTGATACGGATTCGGCTGCTGGTACCCCGGCTGCTGGTACGGGTTGTGCTGCTGTTGCGGGTTCTGCTCGCCCCCGGGCGGCTGTTCTCCTGGCCACATGGGCAGCCACCCTAGCCCCGCCGGGGACACGATTCGGTCACTGCCCCTTGTCAGGGGCGTAGCAAATCAGCGCTCTGCGTCGGACGTGTAGAGCCGTACGGTCTTCATGATCTCCCGCACCGTGGCGTCCGGAACCTCGTCACCGACGCCCGCGACGCCGAAAAGCGACCAGGACGCGAAGTCTCCGTCGGAGTCCTTGAAGGCGAAGGTCGTCGCCTTGCCGTCGGTGTCGCACTTGCCCTTCTTGGCGACTTTGGAGGATGTCGATGTGGCGACACTTCCGGTGAGGCCGGAGGCGGTGGTGAAGGACGTGACCGGACCGGTCGTGACCTTCTTCCGGTTCGGCTGGGTGTATGCGCCGTAGACCCAGGTCGAGGAGTCGGTGCGGGCGATGTCCTCGGTGTTCTTGGCCCCCTTGTTGCCCCTGGTGCCCACGCTGGCCAGCGCCGAGTAGTCCGTCGCGCCGTCCTTGTCGTCGTCCGAGCCGCACCACTTGTCCTTGAGGACCGCGGGGGCCTTCATGGCGATGAGGGGCTTGTCCTCCGGGTCGTCGTTCTTCGAGACCCACGAGACCCAACTCGTCGACTGCAGCGCCCAGTCGGCCGGTACGTCGAAGGCGACGCCCAGGTCCGGGTTCACCACGACCTTCCAGCCGGCCACGGTGGGTTTCATGGCGTCCGTGGCGCGGGGGTTGTCCGCGGTGGCGGGGGATGGCGATGCTGATGACGTCGTCGGACCGGGCCCGGCCTCGTCGTCGCTGCCGCCGCCCAGCAGAACGGCCCCGGTCACGGCACAGGCCACGACCACGGTCGCGGCCACGGCGATCGCGACCACCTTGGTACGGCGCCCGCCGCCCTGCGGTGCGGCGGTCACGGTGGGGGCGTCCCACGGCTGCTGCTGCCCGCCGTAAGCGTTCGGCTGCTGGTGCCCGGGCTGCTGGTATCCGGGCTGCTGGTATCCGGGCTGCTGATACGGGTTTCCCTCAGCCGGGTGCTGCGGGTTCTGCCCGCCACCCGGCGGCTGCTCTCCTGGCCACATGGGCCGTAAGGATACGGCGATCATCGCGCGTCTCTGGCCCTGCCAGGCTACTCGTGGGTAACATCTCGGCATGAGCGCAGATCAGATGTCCATCGGCGAATTGCTCGCCGCCACGGTTCCGATGGTTCGCACGCTGAACCTGGAGTACCTGGAGACCACTCCGGAGAAGGCCGTCCTGGCCCTCCCGGACCAGAGCGAGTACCGCAACCACGTCGGCGGGCCGCACGCCGGCGCGATGTTCACGCTGGGGGAGTCGGCCAGCGGGGCGATCGTCCTGGCCGCCTTCGGGGACCAGCTCTCGCGTGCCGTGCCGCTTCCGGTCACCGCCGAGATCGCGTTCAAGAAGATCGCCCTCGGGCCGGTCACGGCCACCGCGACGCTCGGCCGCCCCGCCGCCGAGGTCGTCGCCGAACTCGACGAGGGCAAGCGCCCGGAGTTCCCGGTGACCGTCGCCATCCAGCGCGCGGACGGAGCGGTGACCACGGAGATGACCGTGACCTGGACGCTCCGGCCCAACGGCTGAGCCCCGGCTCGCGGGAAGGGTGCCGCTCAGGGCGTACGGCCCGAGCGGCACCGACGAACTCCTGGAGCCGGGCCGCGAATTCGGGCCCGAGGTCGGCCCGCCGCGCCCGGGCGGGGTGCGCTCCAGGGTGTCGAAGACGGCGGGGTCGAGGACGCGGCGGCCGATGGCCGCGCAGGTGCTGGGCGAACGTGGGGACGATCATTCGGCTCATGCCGGCGTACGGGGCCGTGACGGGAGCTTGAAGATTTCGTGTGCCAACCGGCCGCCGGTGCACACAACTTGAGGGACCGGCTCCGGTGTTTTTTCGAATGCGGGTGCGGATACCGTCGGTAACTTTTCTGAAGTTACTGCATTTTGAACTCTGGTCACTCGAACTTCTTGTTTCCTGTGAGTCGTTTGTGCGAAAGTGAGCGGCCCTGTGCGCGGCATAGGTACGCACCAATCAGGCCCCTGCTTTCCTGCGGACGCGCATTTCGCATGCCGTTCTGCGGCTTGGAAGGAATTGGTCCAGTGCAATCCCCGTACCCCCCACGCCCCCCGTACCCGCCCCGGCCCGGATCGAACGGCGGTGAATCCGACCGTGATCTCATGGCCCGGCTCGAAGCGGCCGGAACGGACGCCCACGCCGTCGCGCTGCTGATGGCCCGGCACTGGCGGGCGGCCTACGACTACGCGGGCATCTGCCTGGTGTCGTCGGCGGGTTCGGCGTCGATGGCGGCGGCCGCCGCCATCCACCGGGTGCTGGGACGCGCGGGCGGCGGTGCCGTACGGCCCCAACTCCTCAGGGCGGTACGGGAAACCGTGAAGGAGTGGGCCGCGGACGACGGAATTTCCGCCGTACTGCCGGAAGTCCGCAAACCGACCGGCGGGCGCGGACTGCGCGCCGCGAGGTCGGCAACCCCGGAAAGGCGACAGCTCGCCGAGCGCGCATTCCAGGCTCTTCCGGGAGCCTCCCAATGCCTGCTGTGGCACACCGAGGTCGAGGCCGAGCCCATATCCGTACCGGCCGGACTGCTGGGGGTGGACCCGGCCCGGGCCAGGGCCGGTCTGGAGCAGGCGCGGGAGCAATTCCGGGCGGGCTGCGTACGGGCCCACCGGGAACTCGCGCCGACCACGGAATGCCGTTTCTACAACCGTCTCCTCGATGTTCCCATTCGCCGGGGCGGAGGCCTGTTGCCCGATGTGCAACAGCATCTGGCCGGGTGCCGGTACTGCCGGCACGCGGCCGAGCAGCTCAGCCATTTCGAGGGCGGACTGGAGGAGCTGCTCGCCGAGACCGTCCTCGGCTGGGGCGCCCACCGCTACCTCGACTCGCGGCCCGGCCGGGGGAACACCCAGGCCGCGTCCGGCGCGCGGCTCGCCGTACGGCCGAGGCCCGGCGGCCGGCACCGCCCCGCACCGGCCGGCGCCTTCGCCGCGCCACGCAGGCACACCAAGGCGGTGCTCGTGGGTGCCGGTCTGGCGTCCCTCGCCCTGCTCGCCTCCGTGCTCGTCGCCAAGGGCTGGTCCGACGAGGGCGGTGTCCCCGGACCCCGCGCCACCTGGGGTGCGCCCAGCGGCCACTCCGTCTCCCCGGGCGCCGTGGGCGAGGCGCCGTCCGCCGCCTCCGTGGGGAGCCGCGCCGAGGTCGCACACGGCAGACTCCGCAACCTCGCCGCCGATCTGTGCCTCGACGCGCGCGGCGGCGGCTCCGAGGACGGCGCCGGGAGCCTGCTGACGGCCTGCTCGGCGGCCGCGTCCCAGCAGTGGTCGTACCAGGGCGACGGCCTGCTGCGCAGCGCCGTCGATGCCACCCGCTGCCTCGACGCCGACGCCGACGAGGGCTCGGTCGTCCTGGCCGACTGTGTGGTGCACGCCGGTGAGGTCCGCTACGACCTCACCGTCCGCGGCGAACTGCTGCTGCGCAGGGGCGGCGGCCTCCTCGTCGCGCCCGGCCCCGGGAACACCGCGGTCGTCGCCGAGCGGGACGGGTCGGCGAAGCAGCGGTGGGTGCTGGAACCGGCGAGCGGCTCCACGGGCGGCGCGGAACCCCGGGGCGGGACGCGGGACGGCGGTCCCGGGACCCCCGATGCACCGCCGGCCACCTCGCCGTCGCCCGACGCCGATCCGCCGCGCACGGATCCCGAGGCTCCACAGGGTGACCCGGTGATGCCGCCGCCGGAGTTCGAGAAGCGCATGGCCCAGGTCGGCGCCGACACCACCGGCAGCGACCCCGAGCAGGTGGTGCCCGTCGAGGAGGTTCAGACCCTTCCGGGGGCCGTGCTGGACTCGGCGGGGTCGGTCGCCGAGACCGTCACCACGAACCTCGGCACGGTCCTCGGCTAGTCGGTGCGCAGCCGCGATCCCCACCCGAGCGGCGGAAAACCGCTCGCGCAAGGACCGTCCGGTCGGCACCCTGGTCCCCTACGTGGAGGGGGCGCCGGGTGGCGGCAGCACAGGGATTCGCATACGAGGAGCGGGGCGACGGCTCCGTGGTGATCCTGCACCACGGCCGCGTCGCGACGGTGCTGCGCGGGAGCCGGGCGGCACAGTTCGTCCGGGAGGCGGCGGACGGTGATCCGCAGCTGGCGATGGCCCGCTGGACGGGCAACTACCGGCGCGGCAACGAACGGACGGCGCGCCGGCATCCGCGCAACGAGCACCGATAGCGCACGTGGAGTCAGAGCCGGATGACGATCAGCGCCGTGTCGTCAGTGGTGCCGGTGGGGGGCAGGAGGTCCGCGAGGAGGGCGTCGGCCAGAGCCTCGGGCGCGGAGCGCCGGTGGCGGGTGAGGGAATCGGCGAGGCGAGCCAGGCCGGTGTCGATGCCCTCGCTACGGCGTTCGATCAGGCCGTCCGTGTAGAGGACGAGGGTGGTGCCCTCGGTGAAGAGGATGCGCGCCTGGGGACGGGGGACATGTTCGGGCCGGGCGGCGAGCGGGGGGTCCGTGGCCTGGTCGAGGAAGGTGACGGTGCCGTCGGGATGGAGCAGGGCGGGTGGCGGGTGGCCGGCGCAGCTGTATGTGATGGCGTGGCTGTGCCAGTCGATGAAGGTCGTCACGACGGTGGTCGACTCGGCGCCGTCGACGGAACGGGCGTACAGCCCGAGGGCCTCCAGGGCCTGGGCCGGTCCGGCGGCGACCCGGCAGGCCGCGCTCAGGGCGCTGCGCAGCTGTCCCATGACGCAGGCGGCGGCGAGACCGTGGCCTACGACGTCCCCGACGGCGACCGCCAGGCCCTGGCCGGGCAGTTCGACCAGGTCGTACCAGTCGCCGCACACGTTCAGGGCGCCGATGGCGGGCTGGTAGCGCACGGCGGCCCCGTGCGACCCGGTCGGTCCGGGGGCGGGCAGCATCGCGGCCTGCAGGGCCAGGGCGACCTCGCGTTCGTGGGCGTGCGCCTTGCGCAGGCGTTCGTTGACCTCCTGCAGTTCACGGGACCGGGTGTAGAGCTCGGCCTCCAGCACCCGGGCCTCTCGGTCGCCGTCCGGGCCGCCGCGGGCGCGGATGAGTTCGGTGACCTCCTCCACCCGGTGCACGACGAGCACCACCCGCCCTTCGGAGTCGCGCACGGGTGCGTTGACGGGGCTCCAATAGTGTTCCTGCCAGTGGCCGGGCCGCTCGGAATCCTGGATGTCGTACCGCAGCAGAGCCATGGTGTCGCGCTCGCCCGTGGCCACCACCCGCAGCATCGACTCCCGGGTCTCCCGCATGCCGGCCGCGGCCGGATCGTTGGGGTTCTCCGGGAAGACGTCGAAGATGTAGCGGCCCAGCAGCTGCTCGCGGGTGCGCCCGGCCAGCCGCAGGAAGTCGTCGTTGGCGTCGGCGTACACCAGGTCGGGGGTGAGCAGTGCCACCATGCCGGGCAGGGCCCGGAAGACCGCCGCATAGTCGATCTGCGGATCCCTCATGTGTTGCCTGCCTCGGCGCCGAGCGTCACTGTGACGTTCCACGATAGGAGCCAACACGCCCCAGGGCCCGGACACTGCTCTCTCTGGGGCACGGCGACCGCACAACGAGACCGACGTGGGCGGCACCGTGCGCCGGGAACACCAGTGCGACCCGTGGGGCGCAGAGGCATCCGGGTGACCCGGTAGGCTTCCCGGCGTGCGCCTGTCCGCAGGCGCGCGCCGGGAATGCAGGGACGCGAATCGGAGGAACCGGCGTTGCACGTCCAGGACTGGCTCGACACGGTGCCCGCGGCCGCCGTCTACGCCCTCGTGGGAATCGTCATCGGTCTGGAGAGCCTGGGCATCCCGCTGCCCGGCGAGATCATCCTGGTGTCGGCCGCACTGCTGTCCTCGCAGCACGCGGGCATCGACCCGGTGATTCTCGGAGTGTGTGCCACGGTCGGCGCGATCGTCGGCGACTCCATCGGCTACGCCATCGGCCGCAAGGGCGGGCGGCCGATGCTGGCCTGGCTCGGCAAGAAGTTCCCCAGGCACTTCAGCGAGGGGCACATCGCCACGGCCGAGCGGTCCTTCCAGAAGTGGGGCATGTGGGCCGTCTTCTTCGGCCGCTTCGTCGCCCTGCTGCGGATCTTCGCCGGTCCGCTCGCGGGTGTGCTGCGGATGCCGTACTGGAAGTTCCTGATCGCCAACGTGCTCGGCGGGATCCTGTGGGCGGGCGGCACGACGGCCGTCATCTACTACGTCGGGATCGTCGCCGAGTCGTGGCTGAAGCGGTTCTCGTGGCTGGGGCTGGTGGCGGCCGTGCTCGTCGGGCTCACGTCGATGCTGGTCATCAAGCGCAAGGCCAAGAACGCGACGGCGGACAACACGACGGCTCAGAAGCAGGCGGCCGAACCCGAGCCGGAAGCCGTCCCGGCCGCCGACTGAGAAGCGGTCCTCAGCGCAATCGGTCCTTCGGTCCCTCGGTGCCTCAGGCCTGGTGCACTTCGCTGTGCGCCTTCGCCAACTCCGCGTACATGGTGCCGTTCAGGGTCACCCCCTGACGCTCCTCCTCCGTCAGCTCCCGCCTGACCTTCGCGGGGACACCGGCGACGAGTGAGCCGGGCGACACCTGCATGCCCTGCGGCACCAACGCCTGCGCGGCGACCAGCGACCCCGCGCCGATCACCGCGCCGTTCAGCACGGTCGCACCCATGCCGACCAGGCAGTCGTCCCCGACCGTGGCCCCGTGCACAACGGCGTTGTGGCCGACGGAGACCCGCTTGCCGATCGTGACGGGGAAGCCGGGGTCGGCGTGCAGCGTGCAGTTGTCCTGGATGTTGGACTGGGCCCCGACGGAGATCCGCTCGACATCGCCCCGGACCACCGCGCCGTACCAGATGCTCGCGCCCGCCTCCAGCGTCACGTCGCCGATCACCGAGGACGTGGGCGCCACGAACGCCTCCTCGTGGATGTTCGGTTCCTTGCCGCCGATTCCCGTGATCAACGCTCTCTGCACCATCGCCGTCTCCTCGCCCTCTCCTCGTCGTCGACAACACCGGCACCGTATGCCACCGGGTGGGGCGAAGATCACAGGCCCTCGAACTCATGGGTTCACGTCACGCTGAGTACGGTGAGCGGGTGCCGAAGCGCAAGAACACGTTCTCATCATGGTCGCGCGGCCTGGCGCAGCGGGCCGTGCACGCGGGCTGGGCCTGCGTGCAGCGCACCGGCTCCGTCACCGCCGCCCACCCGGGACGGTTCCGCTTCGGCGCGCTCGGCACCGGCACCCGGCTGGCCTTCCCGCTCGGCACGGTCTTCGGGGAACCCTGGATCCACCTCGGGGCGCACTGCATCGTCGGCGAACAGGTCACCCTGACCGCCGGGTTGATGCCCGACCTCGACCTCGGCCCGGATCCGATCCTGCGCATCGGTGACGGAGTCGTCCTCGGCCGCGGCAGCCATGTCATCGCCGACACGACGGTCACCATCGGCAGCGACTGCTATTTCGGCCCGTACGTCTACGTCACGTCCACGAACCACTCGTACGACGACCCGCACGAGCCGATCGGCAAGCAGTGGCCCCGGATGGAGCCGGTGACGATCGGCCCGGGGTGCTGGATCGGGACGGGGGCGGTGATCCTGCCCGGCGCGCGGATCGGGCGGAACGTGGTGGTCGCCGCCGGGGCCGTCGTCCGGGGTGTGGTGCCCGACCACGCGGTGGTGGCGGGGGCGCCCGCCCGGGTCGTACGGCGCTGGACTCCCGACGACGGCTGGCAGCCGCCGCTCAGGACGCCGGCGCCGGTGCCGATTCCCGAGGGGGTCACCCCGGAGCAGTTGCGCCGGTTGGCGGGCCTGGACGAGGAGACGGCGGCGAAGCTCGCCGAGCTGGACTGACGAGGACTCAGCCGGTCGCCAGCAGCAGGGTGCCCACCAGCGCCAGGCCCGCGCCCGCCGCCTGGACCGCTCGCAGTCGTTCGCTGAGGAAGCCGCGCGCGGCCAGGGCGGTCACCACCGGGTAGAGCGAGGCGAGGACGGCGGCGACGGTGACCGGGCCGTGCTGGGCGGCGACCGAGTAGGTGCCGTTCGCCGCGACGTCCGCCAGGCCGACGAAGCCGAGCGCCGGCAGCGAGGCCCAGGGGAAGCCGCCCGCCGGGAGGGCCTCGCCGCCCCGCCGCACGGAGACGTACAGCGCGGCGCCGCCGACGGCCACGTTGGTCACGCGCTGCACGAACAGGGCGAGGAACAGGCCGGTGACCGTCGTCGACGCCTGAGCGATCAGCGCGAACACCGTGCCGAAGCCGAGGGCGGCGACGAGGGTCAGGAGGATGGTCCGACGCTGCACCGGCGCGCCCCGCAGCTGCGGCCCGCCCGCGAGGACGACCCCGGCCACGGCGACCGCGATGCCCGCGACCTGCACGACACCCGGACGCTCGCCCAGGAAGAGCCCCACACCGACGGGGACGGCCACGCTCAGGGTGGCGAGCGGGGAGACGACGCCCATCGGGCCCTGCGCGAGCGCCTTGTAGAAGCAGAGCAGGGCGACGGGCCCCACCACCCCGGCCGCCACCGCGAACCACAGGCGCGGACCGGTTTCGGTCCAGCCGCCGGTGGCCACCACGACCACACCGAGCACGACCGCGGCGATCGTCTGCGACACGACCACGACCGTCAGTGCCGGGGTGCGTCGGGTCAGCAGTCCGCCGCCGAAGTCGGCCAGCCCCCACAGCAGGCTGGTGGCCAGGGCGAAGAGTGCTGTCACGGCGGCCTCGCAGTACAGTTCGGTGAACGATCGGGTGCACCACAACGTAGTGCAGTGAAGTGAACTCTGTCATCCAGAATATTGGACGCGAGTCTTGAGAAGCTTGGACGGAATGTGTCGGACCTCGACCTGCTGACCCAGTCCCTGGCGCGCAACGTCAAGCACTGGCGCGCGGTGCGCGGCTTCACCCTGGACGTGCTCGCCGCCCGGGCCGGAGTCAGCCGCGGCATGCTCATCCAGATCGAGCAGGCCCGCACCAATCCCAGCCTCGGCACGGTCGTCAAGATCGGCGACGCGCTCGGGATCAGCATCACCACCCTGCTCGACTACGAGCAGGGGCCCAAGGTCCGGGTCGTCCCCGCCGACCAGGCCGTGCGGCTGTGGCACACCGACGGCGGCAGCTACAACCTCCTCCTCGCCGGAACGGAGGCCCCCGGCCCGCTGGAGCTGTGGGAGTGGCGGCTGATGCCGGGCGAGAACAGCTCCTCCGACCCGCATCCCACCGGCACCGCCGAGCTGGTCCACGTCACCGAGGGCGAACTGACGCTCACCGTGGACGGCGTGGAGTACCGCGTCCCGGCGGGCGCGACCGCATCCTTCGAGGCCAACACCCCGCACACGTACGGCAACCAGGGCGACGTTCCGATGGGGATGCTGATGGCCGTCTCCGTCCCGCCCGTGCACTGAGGCGGACCGGGCGGCTTTGTTAGCGTGCGGTCATGGACGCACCCATCGGACACTTCGACCACGCCACGCCCGCCCCGGACTGCCTCGACGAGCTGACCCGCCCGGTCGCCGACGCCGTACGCCACTGGAGCGGCAGCGTCCCCGCCGAGCAGATCGTCTACGTCGACACCGACCCGCGGTGGGCCGACACCGCCGTCTTCGTGGAGCACTACGGCCGCGAGCTGCTCGAGCAGTCCGCGAACTGTGTGGTCGTCGCGGGCAAGCGCGGCGGCGAGAGCACCCTGGCCGCGTGTGTCGTGCTCTCCACCACCCGGGTCGACGTCAACGGCGTCGTCCGCCGCCAACTCGGCGCTCGCAAAGCCTCGTTCGCCTCGATGGACATGGCGACGGGGGAGAGCGGCATGGAGTACGGCGGCATCACGCCGATCGGACTGCCCGAGGACTGGCCCGTGCTGGTGGACTCCGCCGTTGTCGACCTGTCGTACGTCCTGGTCGGCAGCGGACGACGGCGCGGCAAGCTGCTGGTGCCGGGGAAGGCGTTCGCGGAGCTGCCGGGTGCGGTGGTGCTGGAGGGGCTGGGGGTCTCCTGACGCTCAGGCCGCCGCATGGTGGGCGAGGGCGTGGTGCGGATCCGCCTCGCCCGGGACCGGTGCCGGGTCGGCGTGCACCAGGGCCGCGGTGAGGCGCGGGACGGCGTGCAGCAGGGCGTGTTCGGCGTTCACGGCGATGCCGTGCGCCTGGCGTACCGTCGCCTCGCCGTCCACCACGACCGCCACCTCGGCGCGCAGCCGGTGCCCGATCCAGCGCAGCCGCAACTCGCCCACCGCGCGCACTCCTTCGACCTCCCGCAGCGCTTGCTCGGCCCGGTCCACGAGGGCCGGGTCGACGGCGTCCATCACCCGCCGGAACACCTCGCGCGCCGCGTCCCGCAGCACCAGCATGATGGCGGCGGTGATGGCCAAGCCCACGATCGGGTCGGCCAGTTCCCAGCCGAGAGCCGAGCCGCCCGCACCCAACAGCACGGCCAGTGACGTGAATCCGTCCGTACGTGCGTGCAGTCCGTCGGCGACCAGCGCGGCCGAGCCGATGTCACGGCCCACCCGGATCCGGTAACGGGCCACCCACTCGTTCCCCGCGAAACCGACCAGCGCGGCCACCGCGACCGCCGGCACATGGTGGACAGGGCGCGGATCGAACAGCCGGTCGATCGCCGCCCACCCCGCGAAGGCCGCGGACGCGGCGATCGTCAGCACGATCACGATGCCCGCGAGGTCCTCCGCCCGGCCGTAGCCGTACGTGAACCGCCGGGTGGCCGCGCGCCGCCCCAGCACGAACGCGATCCCCAGCGGTACGGCCGTCAGCGCGTCCGCGGTGTTGTGCACCGTGTCGCCGAGCAGCGCGACCGACCCGGAGACGGCCACCACGAACGCCTGCGCCAGAGCGGTCGCGCCCAGTACCGCCAGCGAGATCCACAGGGCCCGCATGCCGCGGGCCGAGGACTCCAGGGCGGAGTCGAGCTTGTCGGCGGTCTCGTGGGAGTGGGGGGTGAGGAGGTGGGCGAGGCGGTGGGGCAGACGGTCGCGGAGACCGGAACGGGTGGGCCGGTGGTCGTGCCCGTGTCCGTGCCCATGTCCGTGGTCATGACGATGTCCGTGCTCGTGCTCGTGGTCGTGCCGGTCGCTCACGTGGATCCCCTTCCGTGCGCCGGGAGTGGACGCGCGGCGCCCACGAGGCCATTATGTGCGTATGAGCGCACGCATGCACCTATCACCTGCGACCGATGCGCACCCGCGCACCCCGGGCGAGGAACAGTTCGCGCTCGCGGCCGAGCTGCTCGCCCTGCTCGGCGACCGCACCCGGCTCACCCTGCTGCACGCGCTGACCGCGGGGGAGGCCGATGTCACCACGCTCACGGAGGCGTGCGGGGCGGCGCGGCCGGCCGTCAGCCAGCATCTGGCGCGGCTGCGGCTGGCCGGGCTGGTGAACACGCGCAAGGAGGGCCGCCGGGTGATCTACTCGCTGCGCGACGGCCATCTGCGCCGGCTGGTGGACGAGGCGCTGAACGTGGCGGACCACCGGCTCAGCGACCGGCCGCTGCACGACTGACGGACGCGGCGGGTCCGGTTCAGTAGGCGGTGGCGGTACCCAGGTACTGCTCGGCGAAGGCCGCCGCGGCGGCGGGCGAGGTGAACAGGCGGCGGAGCCGGGCGAAGGTGGTGCCCGCGCGATACGCGTCGCCCGACGAGGTGCCGTGGTACACCTCGGAGAGCCACTGCGAGAACTCCTGGTAGTCCCACACCCGCCGCAGACACGCCTCCGAATAGCCGTCCAGACCGGTCTCGTCGCTCTTGGTCAGATAGCCGACGAGGGCGTCACCGAGGAGGAAGGCGTCGTGGAGGGCCAGGTTCATGCCCTTCGCGGCGATGGGCGCGGTCAGGTGGGCGGCGTCCCCGGCGAGGAAGAGGCGGCCGAACACCATGGGTTCGACGACCGAGCTGTGCATGTCCAGGACGCGCTTCTCGATCAGCCGCCCCTCGATGAGGGGGCCGGCGTCCGTCGCCGCGAGGCGCTCCCGGAGCTGTGACCAGACGCGTTCGTGCGACCAGTTCTCCGGGTCGTCGCCGGGCGGGCACTCCAGGTAGTAGCGGGTCACCTCGGGACTGCGGGCCATGTGGCCGGCGAAGCCGTCGGGGTGGATGCCGAACACGACACAGTCGTTGGACGGCGGCGCCTCGGCGAGCAGGGCCAGCCAGCCGATGCCGTAGTCGTGCCGGGAGATGTGCGCGTGCTCGGGCAGGACGGTACGGGTCACCCCGCGGGCCCCGTCGCAGCCCGCGACGAAGTCGCACTCGACGACCTCCCGCTCGCCCGTCTCGGCCGCGAGGTAGGACACCGAGGGGTTGGCCGTGTCGAGGTCGTGCAACTGGACGTCCCGGACGCCGAACCGGGCCGCCCCGCCCCGCACGTCCGCGTACTCGCGCACCAGGTCCGTCACCAGCAACGGCTGGGGATAGACGAAGTGGTGAGTACCCGTCAGCTCGATGTAGGAGAAGCGGAAGCGCTCCTGGCCGAAGCGGAACTCGCACTCGGTGTGCAGCTGAGCCCGCTCCAGCAGGGTGTCCGCGAGACCGCGCTGCTGGAGGCCGCGCACGGCCCACTCCTCGATGACGCCCGCCCGGGGCCGCTGCTCGATGAACTCGCGTGTCTCCGTCTCGACGACGAGGCAGTCGACGCCGGCGGCCCGCAGGATGTTGCCGATGGTGAGCCCGGCGGGCCCGGCGCCCACGACGACGACCGGAAAGCGCTGCGGGGCACCGGAGTTGGGGTGGGGAGTGGAGGTCACCCGAACATTATGTGCGTGCTCGGCGCGGGCGGGGAGCGGTCGTGCGGCTCAGTGTGCGGGTGCCTCCGTGACGACCACCTCGTCGATGCTCCGCTCGATCTCCTCGGCCCGGGAGGCGGAGGCCCGCGCCCAGTAGTAGACGACCAGGGAGAAGACCGCGATGACCAGGATGTCCCACCACAGGCCTATGTTGCCCTGTCCGCCGAAGCCGCCCTCCGCGGAGATGACGCCCATGCCCAGCAGGTAGACCGGCAGCCACTGGGCGGGCCCTGAAGTCCATCCGGGGCGCGTCGGGACGGCCCGTCGCGGTGGCGAACCAGGCGTAGCCGCCCAGGAGTACGTAGCCGAGGACGATCGCGATGCCCAGCCGCCACAGGGTGTCCCAGCCGGCCCAGTAGATGATGAGGTTGGCCACCACGAACGACAGCGGTGAGAGCACCTTGCCGGCGGGCAGCCGGTACGGGCGCTCGTGGTGCGGCAGCCGGTCGGCGAAGACGCCGTACGCCAGCGGGGCGCCCGCGTACATCAGGACGCTCGCCGAGGTGATGAAGCCGACCAGCTCCTGCCAGCTCGGGAAGGGCAGGAAGCAGACCACGCCGGTCACGAAGGAGACGATCAGGCCGAACCAGGGCACGCCCCGCCTGTCGGTGCGGGCGAAGACCTTCGGCGCGTACCCGTTCCTGGCCAGGCCGTAGGAGACGCGGGAGGTCGCGGTGGTGTAGATCAGGCCGGTGCCGCCGGGCGAGATCACCGCGTCGACGTACAGCACCACACCCAGCCAGCCCAGGCCCACCAGGGTCGCGAGTCCCGCCCACGGGCCGCTGATGCCGGGGAAGTCGAGCTCGGCCCAGCCGTGTGCGAAGGAGCTGTGCGGCAGCGCGCCGATGAAGACGATCTGCAGCAGGACGTAGATGACGGCACCGATCGCGACCGAGCCGAGGGTGGCCCGCGGCAGGTCCCGCTTCGGGTCGCGGCTCTCGCCCGCCAGCTGGATCGCCTGCTCGAAGCCCAGCAGGGCGAAGATGATGCCGCTGCCGCTGATCGCGCTCAGCACGCCCTTGGCGCCCAACGGGGCGAAGCCCTCCGAGGTGAAGTTGCCCGGGTGGAAGTTGCCCGCGGCGATGACGAAGATGGCGCCCAGCGGCACGGCGATCTTCCACCAGGTGGCCGCGCTGTTGGTGTGTGCCAGGGCGCGGACGCCGAAGAAGTTGACCGCGACGAAGACGGCCATCAGGAAGACGGCGGTGACGAGGCCGGAGGCCGTCAGCGTCTGGTCGCTGTGTTCGAGACCCCGGGCCCAGGACCAGTGCCCCGCATAGCCGATCATGGCCTCGACCTCGATCGGTGCCACGGTCGCCGCCTGCAGCCAGGAGAACCAGCCGAAGGACATGCCGGCCAGGCCGCCGAACGCGTAGTGCGGATATCGTGCGGTGCCGCCCGCGACCGGGAACATGCCGCCGAGTTCTGCGTGCACGAGCGCCAGCAGGACGATGGCCACCGCGCCGATCACCCAGGAAATGACCGCCGCGGGACCCGCCGCGGTAACCGCCTTTTCCGCTCCGTAGAGCCAGCCGGATCCGATGATGGAACCGACCGACGCCCACATGAGCCCGATCAGCCCGACGTCCCGCCGCAGGCCGCCGCCCGGGCCTCTGGTGTCCTCCGGGGCGGCTTGGTCAACGCTTACCATTTCTTAGGGGGCCTCTCATAAAGGAGATGCATTCACTATGCAAGAGGCCTCAGATTAGGAATCAGACGCTGTTCCGCTGAAGGCGGTTGTCGAATTTTGACTGGCGTACGGGGATTTCCTGGACAGCGTTTCAGGAATTACCGACGCAACGGAAACCTGTATGACAACTGGATCCGTCAGCCCAGGCGGGGAATCTCGATCGCCGGGCAGCGGTCCATCACCATCTCCAGCCCCGCGGCCCGAGTGCGGTCGTAGGCCGCCTCGTCGACGACCCCGAGCTGGAACCAGACCGCCTGCGCGCCCTTCGCCACCGCCTCGTCGGCGACGGCCCCGGCGAGGTCACTGTTCACGAACACGTCGACGACGTCCACGTCGAAGGGGATCTCCGCGAGCGAGGTGTACCCCTGCTCCCCGTGCACCGTCTCCGCCTTGGGATGCACGGGCACGACCCGCTTGCCGTAACGCTGGAGCACCTCGGCCACGCCGTACGCGGCGCGCTGCCGGTTCGACGACAGGCCGACCACGGCCCAGGTGTCGCCGAGCCCGGTGAGGATCTTGCGGACCGTTGCCTCGTCGCCGTACACCGTGGGTCTCCTTGGGGGTCGCGTATGCCCTGACCTCTCGCACAACAGCGCACCGCGATCGGCGATTCCCCACCGTGATAGCTTGCCGAGGCCAGTCGAACCCATGAGACGTGGGTCAGGGAATCCGGTGCGAATCCGGAGCTGACGCGCAGCGGTGAGGGTGACGGGCGGGGCCTCGGCCACTGGACGACTCGAGTGTCGTCTGGGAAGGCGCCCCGACCGGATGATCCCGAGTCCGAAGACCTGCTGGCGGCCCCCGTGGTGACGTACGGCGGGGGAGCACCGTACGACCGGGCTCCGCGTTCGAGCCCTCGACGATCGAGGACCAACTTCCGTGCAGACAGCACGTCTTGCCCGTCCCTCCGCCCTGTTTGCGGCCGGCTCCCTGCTCCTGGCCGGCTGCGGCGACGCCGGCACCTCCGCCACGACGGCTGCCGTCAGCCTCGACAACTGCGGCCGTACGGTACGCGTCGAGGCCCCGCCCGAACGGGCCGTCTCCCTGAACCAGGGCACCACCGAGATCATGCTCTCCCTCGGGCTCGCCGACCGTATGGCGGGCACGGCGACCTGGACCGACCCCGTGATGAAGGGGCTGGAGAAGGAGAACGCGAAGGTGGCGCGTATCGCCGACAACAACCCATCCTTCGAACGGGTCCTGGACGCCGAACCGGACTTCGTCGCCGCCTCCTTCGTCTCCACGCTGGGCAAGGGGGGAGTGGCCTCGCGGGAGCAGTTCGAGAAGCTCGGCGTGCCCACGTACGTCTCCCCGTCCGACTGTGCCGGCAAGGACAACTCCGGCGACGGGGACGGCGCACGGCCCGATCCCCTGACCGCCGAGGCCGTCTACGGCGAAATACGTGACCTGGCAGCCGTCTTCGGGGTGAAGGAACGGGGCGACAAGCTCGTCGGCGAGCTCAAGGCGCGGATGGCGAAGGCCACTGCCGGCATCCACGCCTCCGACGTGACCCTCCTGTACTGGTTCGCCAACTCCGAGTCGCCCTACCTGGCGGGCTGCTGCGGCGCTCCCGGCGTCATCACGCGCTCCCTGGGCGCCAAGAACGTCTTCGACGACACGCACGACGAATGGCCGCAGATCAACTGGGAGACGGTCGCCGACCGCGACCCCGACGTCCTCGTCATCGGCGACCTGACCCGCAGGTCGCAGACCGCCGAGTCGGCCGAGAAGAAGATCGCCTTCCTGGAGTCCGACCCGGTCACCAGGAACATGACCGCCGTCCGGCACCAGCGGTACGTCCTGCTCAGCGGGCAGGCCATGAACCCGACCATCCGCACGATCGAGGGCGTGGAGCGGGTCGCGGCCGGCCTGCGCGAGTTCGGGCTCGTGAAGTGACCGCCCGGGCGGTCCTGCTCGGTGCGACCGGGACGGTGCTGCTGTGCGGCTCCCTCGCCGTCGCCATCACCATCGGCCCGGCCGACCTCCGGGTCGCCGACGTGTGGTCGGTCGTCGCGGCCCATCTCGGCCTCGGCTCCTCGGAGTTGACGCCCATCCGGGACGGCATCGTGTGGCAGCTCCGGCTGCCGCGCACGCTCCTCGCGGCCGTGTGCGGCGCCGGACTCGCCGTGTGCGGCGCGGTGATGCAGTCGCTGCTGCGCAACCCGCTCGCCGACCCGTTCGTCCTCGGAGTGTCCTCGGGTGCGTCGACGGGGGCCGTGCTGGTGGTCGTGCTGGGCGTCGGCGGGGGCGCGCTGTCCGTCCCGGCGGGCGCGTTCCTCGGTGCTCTGGTGTCGTTCGCGCTCGTGCTGTTCCTCAGCCACACGCTCGGCGGGAGCACCGACCTGGTGGTCCTCGCGGGCGTCGCCGCCATGCAGCTCTTCTCCGCGCTGACCTCGTTCGTCGTGATGACGGCCGCCGACGCGGAGACCACCCGGGGCGTCCTCTTCTGGCTCCTCGGCTCGCTCGGCGGCGCGGGCTGGACCGACGTATGGATATGCCTCGCCGTCCTGGCCGTGGCGCTGGTGGTGTGCCTCTCGTACGCCCGCACCCTCGACGCCTTCGCCTTCGGGCAGGACGCGGCGGCCGCGCTCGGGGTGTCGGTGGCCCGTACCCGTCTGGTGCTGCTGTGTGTCACGGCGCTGCTCACGGCCGCGCTGGTCAGCTCGGCCGGGGCCATCGGCTTCGTCGGCCTGGTGCTGCCGCACGCCGCCCGCGCCCTGGTCGGGCCGGGCCACGCCCGGCTGCTGCCGGTCACCGCGCTGGCCGGGGCGGTCTTCCTGGTGTGGGTCGACACGCTGGCCCGCACGGTCCTCGACCCGCAGGAGGTGCCGGTGGGTGTCGTGACGTCCCTGATCGGAGTGCCCGCCTTTGTGGCGGTGCTGTACCGGACGCGGAGGGTGCGGTGAAGGAGACCTCGCCCACCGGGTCCGAGGCGCCCGCCGCCATAACCACGGGCCTCCACCCCACAGCCACCGGCCTCCACGCCGACCGCGTGAGCCGCCGCGCCGACGGCCGGCTCATCCTCGACGGCGTCACCCTCGCCCCCGAGCAGGGCTCGACCGTCGGCCTCCTCGGCCCCAACGGCTCCGGAAAGTCCACGCTGCTGCGGCTGCTGGCCGGCCTGCTCGCGCCGAGCACCGGTGTCGTCACGCTCGACGGCACCGCACTGCCCGCACTGCCCCGCCGCGAGGTCGCCCGGCGTCTCGCCGTGGTCGAACAACAGGCGGACACCCAGACCGAGTTGACGGTCCTGGACGTCGTACGGCTCGGACGCGTCCCGCACCGCCGCGCCTGGACGCCCGCCTCCGCGCACGACGAGCGGGCCGTACGCGCCGCCCTGGAACGCGCCGGGCTCACCGACCGCGCCGACCAGCCCTGGCACACCCTGTCCGGTGGTGAACGCCAGCGGGTGCAGATCGCCCGCGCGCTCGCCCAGGAACCCCGCGAACTCCTCCTCGACGAACCCACCAACCACCTCGACATCCACCACCAGCTCGACCTCCTGACCCTGGTCACCGCCCTCCCGGTCACCACCGTCGTCGCCCTGCACGACCTCAACCTCGCGGCGATGTACTGCGACCAGGTGCTCGTCCTGCACACGGGCCGGGTCGTGGCGGGCGGCACGCCGGGTGACGTCCTGACCGAGCGGCTCATCGCCGAGGTGTACGGGGTACGGGCCGCGGTGACCCGGGAGGGGCCGGGGGAGCGGCCCCATGTGCGGTTTCTGGGCACGCTGGCCTGAACGCCTGTTCGGGTCGACGGTGGCGCGGTCCTCGCTGCACGCCTACGCTCACCCCGTGCTCCGCATCATCGACGCCCGTACCGGCGAGCCCGCCGAAGCCGCTCCCGCCCGCCGGGGGCTGACCCGTGTCCATGTCCATACGGAGGGCTACGACACGACCGCCCTGCGTGTGCTGCTCGTCGCCGACGTCCTGTTCCGGGCCCTCGAACTCGGCGGCACGCCCGTCTGGGCACTGCTGACCGGGGAGCGGCAGCAGGCGGAACTGCGGGCGGCCGCGGCGACTCTCGGCATCCGGCCGTTCGAGGACAGCCTGGACGTCTCGGCGGGGCTGGGGGAGGCCCAGGTCATCCACGTGGTGGCGGACGGCGGGCCCGCCCCCGACGGCGTCCGTATCACCGTCGCCCCCGTGGAGCAGGCGCCCGCCGCGATCCCGGAGGGCGCCGACCCCGCCGTCGTACGCCTGGCGCTGCTCTCCAAGCGCCGGAACGAGCCCGTGCGGCTCGACGCGGATGCTTTGGGCGAGGCCGCCGAGACCCTCGCACGGTGGCGCCGCGCGGTCGCCGACTGGGCGCGCAGGCCTTCGCGGGCGATCCCCGAGGAGGTGCGCGTGGAGCTCCGTACCGCCTGGGAGGACGACCTGGACGTGTGCGCGGTGCTGCGGGTCCTCTGGTCGGTCGAGACCTCGGCCCTGCCGGAGGGCGCCCGCTTCGAGACGTACGCCTACGCCGACCGGCTGCTCGGTGTCGAACTCACCCGTGACGTGGGATCGACGCCGTGATCGCGCGGGCGGGAGCCGGTCCGCTGCGGCATCTGGTCGTCCTGCGGCACGCCAAGTCCGCCTGGCCGGACGGCGTCCCCGACCACGAACGCCCCCTCGCCCCGCGCGGCCGCCGGGACGCCCCGGCCGCGGGCCGGGCCCTCGCCGACGCCGACCTGCTGCCGGACCTCGCCGTGTGCTCCACCGCCGTACGCGCCCGGCAGACCTGGGAGCTGGCCGCCGCGCAGTGGGGCACCCCGCCGCCGGTGCGGCACGACGCGCGGGTGTACGCGGCCGACGTACCCGAGCTGCTGGCCGTCGTGCACGAGGTGCCCGCCGAGGTCGACACACTGCTGCTCGTCGGGCACAACCCCGGCCTGGAGGAACTGGTCCTCGCCCTCGCCGGGGACAGCCTCGACCACGCGCTGGACGAGGTCCGGCTGAAGTTCCCGACCTCGGCGATCGCCGTCCTCGCCTGGCGCGGCACCGACTGGCAGGACCTCGTCCCGGACACGGCCCTGCTCACGGACGTGATCGTGGCGCGCGGCAAGAAGAAGTGAGAAGAAGTGACCGGGACAGGGGCGTGGCACGCGGCGGGAAGTGACCGCGAGACGGCCCAAGACCGGGAGGCGGATCCCTGCGCATAGGGTGGCCGGATGCCGGACGAGTACCGCACCGTCGCCCGCGCGGGCGTGCACGAGACCGAGGTCAACCGCTCCCGCTTCCTGTGCGCCCTCGCCCCGGCGGCCACCGAGCAGGAGGCCCAGGCCTTCGTCGCGGGCATCCGCAAGGAGCACGCGGACGCCACGCACAACTGCTTCGCGTACGTCATCGGCGCCGACGCCGCGATCCAGAAGGCGAGCGACGACGGCGAACCCGGCGGCACCGCCGGCGTCCCCATGCTCCAGATGCTGCTGCGCCGCGACATGCGGTACGTCGTCGCCGTCGTCACCCGCTACTACGGCGGCGTCAAGCTCGGCGCGGGCGGCCTGATCCGGGCGTACGGCGGAGCGGTCGGCGAGGCCCTGGACGCCGTCGGCACGATCACCCGCCGCCGCTTCCGGCTGGCCACGGTGACACTCGACCACCAGCGCGCCGGCAGGATCCAGAACGACCTGCGCGCGACTGGCCGCGAGGTCCGCGACGTGCGCTACGGCGAAGCGGTCACGATCGAGATCGGCCTGCCGGACACCGACGTCGAGGCCTTCCGGGCCTGGCTCGCGGACGCCACCGCGGGGACGGCCGGGTTCGACCTGGGCGGGGAGGCGTACGGGGACGCGTGAGCCAAGGAGGGGACGCGTGAGGCTCAGGAGGGGAGTCCCCGCGCTGGGCGCACTGGGTCAGGTCCTGCTGGTCGTGTCCGTGGGCGAGATGCTGGCGGGCACCTCCTCGGCGGACTCCAGTTCTTCTTCGGCGCCCTCGCCGCGCCGCTGGTCGGCCTCTTCGGAGAGGACAGCTCGCTCCCGATGGCCCTGATCATGCTGACCTCCGTGGGCCGGCGGCAGCGCGGGCGAACCCTCGGGCCGGGAGCGGCTGTTTCCTCGTCCGAAGGCGGACCGGCATTGGTGCGCCCGCCTGTCCGATGTCACGGTTCGTTCGCCTTGAGGCCCTGTCGTCGGCATCTCACCGATCCCACCGGTCACTTCGTCAATCCGCTCATCAAGGACATTCCCTGCCATCTGTGTCGGATGCGGGTGACAGGCCGAGGTTCGTGGTGGATCAGGTGCCGACAGGCGTTAGCGTGGTTGCTGCTGACGGCGAGCTTGTGTTGGTTCGTGCTGGTTCCAGGGGCGGAGCAGGGGGAGATATGCGGTTCGGAGTGGGTTTGTGAGATTGCTGCACACTTCCGACTGGCATCTCGGCCGGGCCTTCCACCGGGTGAACATGCTCGGTGCCCAGGCCGAGTTCTTCGGCCACGTCGTCGCGACCGTGCGGGAGCGCGGTGTGGACGCGGTGGTCGTGTCGGGGGACGTGTACGACCGCGCGGTGCCGCCGCTCTCCGCGGTCGAGCTGTTCGACGACGCCCTGCACCGATTCGCCGAGCTCGGCGTGCCCACGGTGATGATCTCCGGGAACCACGACTCGGCCCGTCGGCTGGGCGTAGGCGCCGGCCTCATCGACCGCGCGGGCATCCATCTGCGGACCGAGCCGTCGGCGTGCGGGACGCCGGTGCTGCTCTCCGACGCCCATGGTGACGTGGCCTTCTACGGGCTGCCGTATCTCGAACCCGCCCTGGTGAAGGACGAGTTCGGGGTGGAGCGGGCCGGACACGAGGCCGTGCTCGCCGCCGCCATGGACCGCGTCCGCACGGACCTCGCCACACGCGCGCCTGGCACCCGCTCCGTCGTCCTCGCGCACGCCTTCGTCACCGGCGGCGAGGCCAGCGACAGCGAACGGGACATCACCGTGGGCGGAGTGGCCGCCGTGCCCGCCGGTGTCTTCGACGGCGTCGACTACGTGGCCCTCGGGCACCTGCACGGCTGTCAGACCATCACCGAGCGCGTGCGCTACTCCGGCTCCCCGCTGCCGTACTCCTTCTCGGAGGCCGAGCACCGCAAGAGCATGTGGCTCGTCGACCTGGACGCCGACGGCTCGGTCACCGCCGAGCGCGTCGACTGCCCCGTGCCACGCGCGCTGGCCCGCATCCGCGGAACCCTGGAGGACCTGCTCGCCGACCCGGACCTCGCCCGGCACCAGGAGGCCTGGGTCGAGGCGACCCTCACCGACGCGGTGCGGCCCGCCGACCCCATGGCCCGGATCAGCGAGCGGTTCCCGCACACGCTCAGCCTGGCCTTCGACCCCGAGCGGACGCCGGACGACCCGGCCGTGTCGTACGCCAAGCGGCTCGCCGGGCGCACCGACCAGCAGATCGCGGAGGACTTCGTGGCCCATGTGCGCGGCGCCGGACCGGACGAGCGCGAGCAGCTGGTGCTGCGGGACGCGTTCGACGCGGCGCGGGCGGACGAGGCCGTGCGGGAGGTGGCGCGGTGAGGCTGCATCAGCTGGAGATCACCGCGTTCGGGCCCTTCGGCGGATCGCAGACCGTCGACTTCGACGAGCTGTCCACCGCCGGGCTCTTCCTGCTGCACGGACCGACCGGCGCAGGCAAGACCTCCGTCCTGGACGCCGTGTGCTACGCGCTGTACGGCACTGTGCCGGGCGCCCGGCAGTCCGGCCAGGGAATGACGCTGCGCAGCGACCACGCCGCGGCCGGTACCCGCACCGAGGTACGTCTCGAACTCACCGTCGCCGGACGCCGGTTGGAGGTCACCCGGCAGCCGCCCCGGGAGCGGCCCAAGAAGCGCGGCTCGGGCACGACGCTCGACAAGGCCCAGAGCTGGCTGCGCGAGTACGACGCGGCGGCCGGCGCCTGGAAGGACCTCAGCCGCTCCCACCAGGAGATCGGCGAGGAGATCACCCAGCTGCTCGGCATGAGCCGCGAGCAGTTCTGCCAGGTCGTACTGCTGCCCCAGGGCGACTTCGCGCGCTTCCTGCGCGCCGACGCCGAAGCCCGCGGCAGGCTGCTCGGGCGCCTCTTCGACACCCACCGCTTCGCCGAGGTCGAGAAGCGGCTCGCCGAACGCCGACGCGTGACCGAGGCCCAAGTACGCGAGGGTGACTCCGAGTTGCTGGCCGACGCGCACCGCATGCAGCAGGCGGCCGGTGCCGCCATGGAGCTGCCGGACCTGGCACCGGGCGAACCGGGCCTCGCCGACGCCGTCCTCTGCGCGGCGGCCGTCGCCCGCAGCACCGCCCGCGAGCACCTGGCGATCGCTCACTGCCGTCTCACGGCCGCCGAGTCCGCCCACGCGTCGGCCGACCGCGCCCTGGCCGACGTACGCGAACTGGCCCGGTTGCAGCGGCGGTTCACCGAGGCGCGGGAGCGGGCCGCGCTGCTGGAGGAGCGGTCCGACGCGTACCGGCAGGCGCAGGCGCGGATGGAGCGGGCCCGCAAGGCGGAGGCGGTGGCCCCGGCGCTGGACCTGCGGGAGGCCGCCGACGCCGAACACCGGCGGGCGGCTGCCGCCGAGGCACGCGCGCGAGGGCTTCTTCCCGAGACCTTCGGGGACGCCGGTGCCGCCGGACTCGCCGTCGCCGCGCGCCGGGCCGCCGAGGAGCTGGGCGGCCTGGAGTCGGCGCGGCGTGGGGAACGCCGGCTCGGCGAACTCCGCGATGAGCGGACCGAGTTGGAGCGTCAGGAGCGGGACGACGAGGACGTCCGGCGGGAGGCCGAAAGCTGGCTGGCCGGTTGGGACGAGCGGCGCGCGGGGCTTCAGGCGCGTGTGGACGCCGCTCAGGAAGCGGCGACACGAGCCGAGCAGCTGTCCGGCCGGCGCGATCCGGCCGGACGACGGCTGGGGGCCGCCCGCCAGCGCGACGAGCTCGCACACGACGTGGAGGCCGCTCAGCGACAGGTGCTCGCCCTGACGGAACGCGCGCAGCAGGCCCGCGCCCACTGGCTGGACGTCAAGGAGCAGCGCCTCGACTCGATCGCCGCCGAACTCGCCGCGGAGCTGAAGGACGGCGAGCCGTGCGCCGTCTGCGGTTCCGGTGTCCACCCCGCGCCCGCGCGCAAGGACGCCGGACACGTCGACCGCGCGGCGGAGGAACGGGCGCTGGCGGACTTTCAGCGGGCGGAGGAGCAGCGTGCCCAGGAGGCGGAGCGCCTGGGCCTCGTGCACCGGGCGCTGGCCGCGGCCGAGGCGGAGGCCGGCGACATCCCGACCGACCGACTCGCGGCGGAGTTCGAGGAGTTGGAGCTCCAGTACGCCGAGGCCCGCGACCTCGCCTCCGGACTGCACGCCGCGAGCGAGGCGCTGCGGCAGGCCGAGCGGGAGCGCGAACGCCGCTCCACCGTCCGCCAGGAGGCGGAGGTGCGCGCGGCGTCACGGACGACGCGCCGGGAAGCGCTCGACCGGGAACAGACCGCCCTGGACACCGAGCTGAACCAGGCACGCGGCACCGCCGAGAGCGTCGCCGCGCGGGCCGCGCAGCTGGAGCGGCGGGTCGCGTTGCTCACCGACGCCGCCGACACCGCGCGCGCCGCCGAGGACACCGCACAGCGCCTCAAGGACGCCGACGCCCGCCTCGCCGACGCCGCCTTCCGCGCCGGGTTCGACACCCCGCAGGCCGCGGCGGCGGCCCTTCTCGACGATGCGGACCACCGCGAGCTGCAACGCAGGCTGGACGCCTGGCAGTCCGAGGAGGCCGCCGTACGCGCCGTCCTCGCCGAGGCCGACACCGCGGCCGCTGCCCAGCAGCAGCCCGCCGACCTCACCGCGGCGGAGCGGACGGCGGCCGCCGCGGCCCAGCGGCTGCGCGACGCCGCCTCCGCGCGCGACGCGGCGGCCCGCCGCTGCACCGAACTGGACCGGCTGTCCACGCGAGCGACCACGTCGGTACGACGCCTCGCGCCGCTGCGCGACGAGTACGACCGGGTGGCCCGCCTGGCCGGTCTCGCCGCGGGCACCTCGTCGGACAACGAACGCAAGATGCGCCTGGAGGCGTACGTGCTGGCGGCCCGGCTGGAACAGGTGGCCGCCGCCGCGACCGTACGGCTGCAGCGCATGTCGTCCGGCCGCTACACCCTCGTCCACTCCGACGACCGCAGCGGACGCGGCCGCAGCGGCCTCGGGCTGCACGTCGTCGACGCCTGGACCGGCCGCGAGCGCGACACGGCGACTTTGTCCGGCGGCGAGACCTTCTTCGCCTCGCTCGCCCTGGCCCTCGGCCTCGCGGACGTCGTCACCGACGAGGCGGGCGGGGTCCGCCTGGACACCCTCTTCATCGACGAGGGCTTCGGAAGTCTCGACGACCAGACCCTCGACGAGGTCCTCGACGTCCTCGACTCCCTGCGCGAACGGGACCGCAGCGTCGGCATCGTCAGCCACGTCGCCGACCTGCGACGGCGCATCCACGCCCAGCTGGAGGTCGTGAAGGGGCGCTCGGGGTCGGTGCTGCGGCAGCGCGGGGTCGGCTGACCTCACCGCCCCAGCGGGCGCCTCGGCAGCGGCGAGGAGTACACGACGCTCGTCGTCACCGAGCCCAGGGCGCCGATCTTGCCCGACACCTCTTCCAGATGGCGCATCGAACTGGCCGTGACCTTGATGACGAAGCAGTCGTCGCCCGTCACATGGTGCGCCTCCAGGATCTCCGGCGTCGCCGCGACCAGGTCGTGGAAGGGCTTGTAGTTGCCGTTCGGGTAGCGCAGGCGGACGAACGCCAGGATCGGCAGGCCGAGCCGCTCGGGATCCACGACGGCCGCGTACCCCTTGATGACACCCGCCTCCTCCAGCCGCCGGACCCGCTCGGTCACCGCGCTCGGCGACATGGACACGGCCCGGGCCAGCTCGGCGAAACTGGCCCGGCCCTCCCGCTGGAGGACATCGAGGATGCGCCAGTCGGTGGCGTCCGGGGAATACGCGGTCATGCCCGAGGAATAGCAGGGGAATCCCCGGCAGAGCAAGGCCAGTGCCGTGGAATGCCCCTTCAGGTCATGGATCACCGCCCGTAGATTTCTGATCATCCGGCACGACCACGGAAGGGCCTCGACATGACCACCACGACCGCCATCGACAACCCCGTCCTGCGCGTCGCCCCCGCCGCCCCCGCCGAGGCCGCCGCCTACTTCCGCGCCAGCCTCGTCTTCCACGCCGACGTGTCCGACGTCGCCGCGGTGCTCGCGGCCGGCGGCGACCCCGGCTTCGTCGTCCTCGACTCCCGCTCCACCGAGTCCTGGGACCAGGGGCACGTTCCGGGCGCGGTCCACCTCCCGACCGCGCTCATCCCCGAACAGGCCGAGCAGTTCCTCGACAAGTCCGTACCGGTCGTGACGTACTGCTGGGGACCCGGCTGCAACGGCGCCACCCGGGCCGCGCTCGCCCTCGCCGAACTCGGCTACCAGGTCAAGGAGATGCTCGGCGGCTTCGAGTACTGGGTGCGCGAGGGCTTCGAGTTCGAGACCTGGCAGAGCCGCGAGCGGCGCGACGCCGACCCGCTGACCGCGCCGGGGGGCGCCGACAACTGCGGCTGCTGAGGCCGCAGTTCGGCGGGCCGTGCGGGCGTGTAGGTTCTGGCGCATGGTGCGATACGCGGAGCCGGGCACGGTGGAGTGGGTCGAGTCGGGCGGCGGTCCGCTCATAGCGGTGCCGGAGACGGTCCTGCCCTTCTGGGCCGGGGCCGACGGGGACGAGACGGCGTCCGACTACGACCGGGCGTGCGAGGTGGACGGATTCATCGGCCTGCTGCCCGTCGGGGACAGCGCCGCGCTGGTCTTCGGCGACGAGCCCGCCTCCACCACCTTTCTTCCGGAACACCACACCTTCGTACGGTGGTCCGCGGCCGACTCCGAGGCCGCGCTCCTCGCGGAGGTGCCGAAGGCGCTCGACGCGGCCGCGTGGGAGACGGAGGTGCGCTGGAACGTGCCCGGCGCGGTGCTCCTGTTCGACGCGGCCTGGCCCGGCACCGACTCCGCACGCACCGAGCACGTGAGGGTCGTCCTCGATCCCGGCCGGTACGCCGTGCGCGCGGCCCATGCGCAGCCCGGCCCCGAGACCTGGCTGGGGCTCGTACAGCTGCGGCGGCTGCCGGACTGACCCGCCTCGGAAAACGAGGTGCGGCACCGCCGGGCCGCCGCCCATCCTGATCGGTATGCCTCGACTCCCGCACCCCACCCCCGAAGAACTGCGCCGCGCCCCTCTGCCCCTGCGCGGCCGTACCGCCCTGGTCACCGGGGCCAGCCGGCGCGCCGGCATCGGGCACGCGGTGGCCCGGCGGCTCGCCGCGTACGGGGCGAGCGTCTATCTGCACCATCACGTCCCGCACGACGAGGAGATGCCCTGGGGCGCCGACCGGCCCGAGGAGGTCGCCGCCTCCGTGCGCGAGGTGCTGGGCGACCCGGACGCCCGGGTCGTCTCGGGACCCGGTGACCTCGCCGACCCGGCCGTGCCCGCCGAGCTGATCGCCACCGCCGCCTCGGCGCTCGGCGGACGGCTCGACATCCTCGTCGCCAACCACGCCCTCAGCGGTTCCGACGGCACCCTCGACACGATCGACGCCGCGATGCTCGACGCCCACTGGGCGATCGACACCCGCTCGGTGCTGCTGCTCGGGCAGGCCTATGCCCGGCTGCGGGCCGAGCTGCCGCCGCGTACGCCGGGCGGCCGGGTAGTCATGATGACCTCCGGCCAGGACCACGGCGCCGGTATGCCCGGCGAGATGGCCTACGCCCTCCAGAAGGGCGCCCTCGCCTCGATCACCCGCTCCCTGTCGACCACGTTCGCCGAGCACGCGGTCACGGTGAACACCGTCAACCCCGGCCCCGTGGACACGGATTACCTGACCGGAGAGGCGTACGACACCGTCGCCGCGATGTTCCCGGGCGGCCGCTGGGGCATGCCCGACGACCCCGCCCGCCTCATCGCGTGGCTCGCGACGGACGAGGCGGGCTGGGTCACCGGCAACGTGATCGACTCGGAGGGCGGCTTCCGGCGCTGATCTCCGGTCTTCGAAAGATCAGAGCTGCGACAGCTCGTCCACCAGGTCGTCCAGACCCAGCGAGCCCTGCGAAAGAGCCGCCATGTGCCAGGACTTGAGGTCGAAGGCGTCGCCGTGCCGCTCGCGCGCCTTCTCGCGGCCGAGCAGCCAGGCCCGCTCGCCGAGCTTGTAGCCGATCGCCTGCCCCGGGATCGTCAGATAGCGGGTCAGCTCACTCTCCACGAAGTCCGCCGGGCGGCTGCTGTGCGCCCCGAAGAACTCCTGCGCCAGCTCCGGAGTCCAGCGCTCGCCCGGGTGGAAGGGGGAGTCCGCCGGGATCTCCAGCTCCAGGTGCATGCCGATGTCGACGATGACCCGGGCGGCCCGCATCATCTGCGCGTCCAGGTAGCCGAGCCGCTGCTCCGCGTCGGTGAGGAAGCCCAGCTCGTCCATCAGCCGCTCCGCGTACAGCGCCCAGCCCTCCGCGTTGGCGCTGACCATGCCGATGGAGGCCTGGTAACGGGAGAGGCTCCCGGCGACGTGCACCCACTGCGCGAGCTGGAGGTGATGCCCGGGGACGCCCTCGTGGTACCAGGTCGAGACGAGGTCGTAGACCGGGAAGCGGGTCTGGCCCATCGTCGGCAGCCAGGTGCGGCCCGGCCGTGAGAAGTCCTCCGACGGCGGCGTGTAGTACGGGGCCGCGGCGCCGCCGGGCGGGGCGATCCGGGACTCCACCTTCCGTACCCGCTCGGCGAGTTCGAAGTGCGTGCCGTCGAGCGTCTCGATGGCCTGGTCCATCAGGCCCTGCAGCCAGTCGCGGACCTCGTCGACGCCCTCGATGTGCTTGCCGTGCTCGTCGAGGTGGGCGAGCGCCACCCACGGCGTCCCGGCGCCGGGCAGGACCTTCTCGGCCTCGCGCTTCATCTCGGCGAGCAGCCGGTGGTACTCGGACCAGCCGTACGCGTACGCCTCGTCCAGGTCGAGATCGGTGCCGTTGAAGTAGCGCGACCAGCGGGCGTAGCGCTCCCGGCCCACCGTGTTCGGGGCGCCCTCGATGGTCGGTACGTACACCTCGCGCATCCAGTCCCGCAGCCCGGCCACGGCCGCGGTCGCCGCGCGGGCGGCCTCGTCGAGCTCGGTGCGCAGCGAGTCGGGGCCCGCCGACGCGAAGTCCTCGAACCAGCCGCGTCCCTCGCCGTTGGTGTCCGTCCACTCGGTGAGCTGCTCGACGAAGGTGGCCGTCGGCCGCGGGGCCGCGTACAGCTTGCGCTCCAGGCCCAGCGTGAGGGACGCGCGGTAGCCCGCCAGCGCGGTCGGCACCGCGCGCAGCCGCTCGGCGACGGCCGCCCAGTCCTCGTCGGTCTCCGTCGGCGTGACCGTGAAGATGTCCCGCACCGAGTGCGCGGGCGTGGCCAGGTTGCCGACGGCGCGCAGCCCCTCGTCCGCCTCGTGCACGGCGAGCTCCGCGCCGAGCCGCTCCCGCAGCAGTCGCGCACACCGGCGCTCGATGTCACTGTCCGCGCCGGGCTGCCGCTCGGCCTCGTCGAGCCTGGCCAGTGTCGTCCGCTGGAGTTCCGCGAGCGCCTCCTGGCCCGCGGGCGAGAGGTCGGGCAGCCTGCTCGAACTCTCCTTCACGCCGAGATACGTACCGGTCACCGGGTCGAGGGCGATGAGCTCGTCGACATAGGCGTCGGCGACCTCACGGGGCAGCGGGCTCTTGGTGTCAGACATGGGGACCATCCTCGTACGAGGTGTCGCCGCACGTCACCCGGATTGAGCCGAGGGCGTATCGGGCGGCAGGAGGGGCCCGCAGTCCCACTGCTGGAAGATCAACCGGGTCTCCACGCGGGCCACTTCGCGCCGGGACGTGAACTCGTCGAGGACCAGGCGCTGCAGGTCGGTCATGTCGGCGACGGCCACATGGACGAGGTAGTCGTCCGGGCCGGTGAGATGGAAGACGGTCCGGGACTCCGGCAGCGCCCGGATCCGCTCGACGAACGGCCCCACCAACTCCCGCCGGTGCGGCCGGACCTGCACGGACAGCAGCGCCTGAAGGCCCCGGCCCAGCCTGGCCGGGTCGAGCCGGAGCTGATGGCCGAGGATGACGCCGGCGCGGCGCAGCCGGGTGACCCGGTCCAGACAGGTCGAGGGCGCGACCCCGACCTGCGCGGCGAGGTCCCGGTAGGTGGTCCGGGCGTCGTTCTGCAGCAGGCGCAGCAGATGCAGGTCCACCGGATCCAGTACGACGGATTCGGCCATGGGTCGAACGTAACACGGGGCCTGATCCCTCCGGCCCGTTCCGTGTTCACCCTTCCGTCCATGGACTCACCGAGAGCACTGGCAACCGAGGCCGTCCACGCCGGCCGTGACGACCTCGCCCGGCAGGGCCTGCACGCCCCGCCGATCGACCTGTCCACGACGTACCCCTCGTACGACAGCCGCGGCGAGGCCGCCCGCATCGACGCCTTCGCGGCCACGGGCGCCGAACCGGACGGCCCGCCCGTGTACGGGCGGCTCGGCAACCCGACCGTCGCCCGCTTCGAGACCGCCCTCGCCCGGCTGGAGGGCACCGAGGCCGCGGTCGCCTTCGCCAGCGGGATGGCCGCCCTGAGCGCCGTCCTTCTCGTACGGTCGTCCCTGGGACTGCGGCACGTGGTGGCCGTACGCCCGCTGTACGGCTGCAGCGACCACCTGCTGACCGCGGGGCTGCTCGGCTCCGAGGTGACCTGGACCGACCCGGCCGGGATCGCGGACGCGCTGCGGCCCGACACCGGCCTGGTGATGGTGGAGTCCCCGGCCAATCCCACGCTCGCCGAGCTGGACCTGAGGGCCGTCGCCCACGCCTGCGGCTCGGTGCCGCTGCTCGCCGACAACACGTTCGCCACACCCGTCCTGCAACGCCCGGCCGAGCACGGCGCGCGGCTGGTGCTGCACAGCGCCACCAAGTACCTCGGCGGGCACGGGGATGTCATGGCCGGGGTGGTGGCCTGCGACGAGGAGTTCGCCGGGCGGCTGCGGCAGGTCCGGTTCGCCACGGGCGGCGTGCTGCATCCGCTGGCCGGCTATCTGCTGCTGCGCGGGCTCGCGACCCTGCCGGTACGGGTACGGGCCGCGTCCGCGAACGCCGCCGAACTCGCCCGGCGCCTGACCGCCGACCCGCGCGTGGGCCGCGTCCACTATCCGCGCATCGGCGGCGCGATGATCGCCTTCGAGGTGTACGGCGACCCGCACGAGGTCATCGGCGGCGTCCGCCTGATCACCCCGGCCGTGAGCCTCGGCAGCGTCGACACCCTCATCCAGCACCCGGCGTCCATCAGCCACCGCATCGTGGACGCCGAGGACCGCCGGAGCGCGGGAGTGAGCGATCGACTACTGCGCCTGTCGGTGGGCTTGGAGGACGTGGAGGACCTGTGGGCTGATCTGGACGGCGCGCTGGCGCGCCCCCACAGGGGCGCGGGGAACTGCGCGACCAGCCACAGCGAACCCGCAGCCGCCGGTCGCGCCACAGCCCCTACGGCGCTTCGACCCTCGTAATCCCCACCGTGCCCTCTGTCGCTCCCAGCGGAGTCTCCAAGCGGGCCGTGATGACCAGGGTCCCCTCCTCGATCTGATAGTCGAGGGGGAGCCCCAGACCACGCATCGCGGCGACCATCCCGGTGTTGGACGACTGCGTCACGGCGTACACACTCTCGCAGCCCGCCTCGACCGCCATCCCCACCAACCTGCGGAGCAACTCGCTGCCGATGCCGCGCCGCTGCCAGGCGTCCTCGATGAGCAGGGCGACCTCCGTCTCGTCCCCGTCCCACAGCAGATGGCCGAGGCCGACGACGCGTCCGGAGGCGGTCTGCACGGCGAGCGTCCGCCCGAAGCGCGGGCTGAGCAGGTGGTTGAGGTAGCGGTCGGCGTCACCGATCGGACCGTGGTACCGCATGCCGAGCGTGCGCTGCGAGCACCGCTCGTGCATCGCCTTCGCGGCCTCCAGGTCGTCCACGTCGGCCCGGCGCACGGTGATGTCGCTGCCCTCGGGCAGCGTCAGCACGTCATGGCTGCGCGGCACCCGCGGACCGAGCCGCGCGTCCAGCTCCACCAGCGCCCGCACCCGCGCGAACTCCGTCGGGGTGAACGGCAGGTACGGCCGCTCCACGGTGAGCACTCCGCCTTCCGGCGCCCGAAGCCGCATCACGGTGTCCTCCAGCACTCCTTCGGCCGGTACGGCCTCCGGCCCGCTGCCGCTGCCGGCCACCGGCTTGGCGGGCAGCGAGCGGATGGTGCACCGGCCCAGCAACTGGCGCAGTGCCAGCGGCAGTTCCGCCGCGTCCAGGGCGGTACGGGCGGCCAGGCCCAGCATCCGGGTCGGCGCGTCCACGAGGTCGTGGGTGTCCGCCCGCTCGATCCAGGTGTCACTGCCGCCGGCCAGCGCGACCGACCGGGTGATGTCGCTGCCCGCCAGGTCGCCGGGAGCACGCAGCAGGAACTCGTCCACCGTGCCGTCGGCCAGCGGGTGCGTCTGCAGGCTGAGGATGTCGACTCGCTGCCCGGCGAGGGCCGCGCACAGGGCGGCCAGCGAGCCCGGCTCGTCCTTCACGGTGGTCCGCATCCGCCACAGCGTGCTCTCCCCGGCCACCGGGTCCGGCGTCGCCGACACCCGGTCGGACGGCCCGGCCTGCTGCCCCGAGGGCAGCGGCCGGGCACCCGTATCACCCGTCGGAGGGGCGTGACCGTGGCGGCGTGACCACCATGTGTGGAACCCCACCGTGGCGACCAGGACCATCGCCGAGACCAGCAGCAGCTCCGGGCCGTCGGGCCCGTGCCCGACCAGGTTCGCCACGGCGTCCGCCACCGCCACGGCCGTGAACAGAGCAGCGAGTTCGACCACGTCGCGCCGCCAGTGGTGGACGGGGCGACCGTTCTTGGTGCGCGTCACATCGGACACTTTTCGAGTCATGCACCCACTGTGAAGGAACGGTGTTGCGTGATCACGAACGCTTTGTGACTGATCGGTAAAAGGTGGTTCCGTACCTTTTATTTTTCTTTGTACGTTTCTTTGGTGGCCATTACTGACCCACCCGGCCCGGCTGAAGCACCTGTGTGAACAACACGGTGCCGTCCTGTTCCCGCAGCCGTACCGTCAGCTCGCCGCTGTCACCGTCGATGTCCACCTCGCCGAAGAACTGGTACCCGCCGGCCGGAGAGACATTGGCCGTGGTGGGTGCCTTGAGGAAGACCCGGTCCGGGCCGAAGGTGCCGTCCAGCGTGTTCGCGGGGAAGGCGCCCGCGTTGAGCGGCCCGGAGACGAACTCCCAGAACGGCGCGAAGTCCTTGAACGCGGCCCGCGACGGGTCGTAGTGCTGGGCCGAGGTGTAGTGGACGTCGGCCGTCAGCCAGACCGTGCCGGTGATCCGCCGGTGTTTGATGTACCGCAGCAGCTCGGCGATCTGCAGCTCCCGGCCGAGCGGTGCGCCGGGATCGCCCTGCGCGACCGCCTCGATGTTCGGCTTGCCGTCGCCGGTGTCCGGCACGACCAGACCGAGCGGCATGTCGGAGGCGATCACCTTCCACACCGCACGGGAGCGGGCCAGCTCGCGCTTGAGCCACTCCAGCTGCTCCCGGCCGAGGATGCCCTGCGGGTCGGTGGCCTGGTCGTCCGTCGAGTTGGCGTTGCGGTAGGTGCGCATGTCCAGGACGAAGACGTCGAGGAGCGGGCCGTACTTCTGCACCCGGTAGACCCGGCCGTCGGGGCGGCGCAGCGTCGAGATCGGGAAGTACTCCGAGAAGGCCTGCCGGGCGCGGGCGGCGAGGACGTCGACGCTCTTCTCGGTGTACCGGGCATCGGCGAGGATCTCGCCCGGGTACCAGTTGTTGGTGACCTCGTGGTCGTCCCACTGGATGATGGAGGGGACCTGGGCGTTGAAGCGCTTGAGGTTCTCGTCGAGCAGGTTGTAGCGGAAGTTGCCGCGGAACTCCGCCAGGGTCTCGGCGACCTTCGCCTTCTCCTCGGTGGTGACGTTCCGCCAGGTCCGCCCGTCGGGCAGGGCCACGGTCTCGCTGATCGGGCCGTCGGCGTAGATGTTGTCGCCGCTGCACAGGAAGAAGTCCGGGTCGAGCTTCGCCATCGCGTCGTAGATCCGGTAGCCGCCGAACTCCGGGTTGATGCCCCAGCCCTGCCCGGCCAGGTCGCCCGACCAGACGAACCGCACACCGTCGCGCCGTTTCGCCGACGCCGTGCGGAAGGTGCCGGTCACCGGCTCGCCGGTGCGGCGCGGGTCGTCCGGGTCGGCGAGCAGCACCCGGTAGTGGATCTGCTCGCCGGCCGGCAGTCCGCGCAGCGGAGTCGTCCCCGTGAAGTCCGTGTCCGCGCCGAGCAGCGGACCACGCCATCTGCGGGGGTTGCGGAACGACTCGGTGGCGGAGGTCTCCACGATCATCCGGGCCGGACGGTCGGAGCGCACCCACACCAGGCCGGAGTCGCAGGTGACGTCTCCCGCCTGCACGCCCCAGCCCGCCCCGGGACGCCCGGACAGGGCGAACGCCGGCACCGCGCCGACGGCGGCGGGCAGGGTCAGGGCCGCGGATGCGGCCAGGGAGCCGCGCAGGACGCTGCGGCGGCCCGGGAAGGGACGGTGTGACATGGATACGCCTCCAGGGACGGGTTCCGGCCAGTGTGCAGTGACACACCTACTCGTACGCCGCAGCGCCCACGGAAACCACAAGTGAACAACTGACCGTGCCGCCACAAGGGACCCGGCCGACAGCCACCGCGCAACGGCCGGTCGCACCGTCAACTACTCGCCGCACACCGCGATGCAGGACAACCCGTCGGTGAGAGGTCCTCAAGTCCCTTGTGCCCTGGGGCGGGCTCCTCAGCGGCTGCCGTCGAGGATGACGCGCGCGACCAGCGCGGGATCGTCGTTCATCGGGCAGTGGCCGCACCCGGGCAGCCGCACGAGCCGTGCCCGGGGGATGATCTGCTTGGCGCGCACGCCCTGGCGCCGGATGAGCAGCCGGTCCTTCGTGCCCCAGGCGAGGGTGACGGGCAGGCCGGGCACGTCGTCGGTGAACTGGACGGTGCTGCCCGCCCGGAGGGTCTCGGCGAACCCCGTCGCCCGCGCCAGCGCGAGCGTCTCGGCGACGACGGCCTCGGGCGAACGGCGGGTCGGGCGGGCGTAGATGGTGCTCGTCAGGGCCGCGCGACCGACCGCCGTGCGCGCCAGTTGCTCGACCATGGGGAGCGGCATCCGCTCGGCGATCCGCCGCATCGTGACGAGCACGCCGAAGGCGTAACGCCGCTCGGCCTGCGACCAGAACCCGGCCGGGGACAGGGCCGTGACCGAGCGTACGAGCTTCTCCCGGCCGAGCTCCAGGGCGAGCAGGCCGCCGAGCGAGTTGCCCGCCACGTGCGGTCGGTCGAGCTCCATCGCCTCGCAGAAGGCGCCGAACACCGAGGTGGTCGTGGGCAGGTCGTACGCGAGGCCGTCCGGCAGGGCGGGGGAGACGCCGAACCCGGGCAGGTCCACGGCGATCACGTCGCGCTCGGTCGCGAGGATGTCCACGACCGGGTCCCAGGCCTGCCGGTGGTGACCTATGCCGTGCAGCAGGAGCAGCGGTTCGCCGCTGCCCCGGCGTGTGTAGGACACGGTGACGGGCCGGGGGCCCTGTGCGGTGGGCACCTCGAAGGCGACGGTGGCGGACATGGGGCTGCTCCTCGACGGTGGGGAACTCGTTGACGAACGCGGGGTAGACAGCTTGTCAGCAATTGCTACCGGCGGGTAGCCCCTTGAGGGCCCCGGGGCTGGGGCTGGGGCTCCTGGGGCGGCGCGCACCACAATCGCCTGGACACGACCGCGGGTGTCGGTTGGGATGGAGCCGTGACAGCCGACACCGTGACCGACGTCTTCGAAGAGCACCGCCCCGTCCTCCTGGGCGTCGCCTACCGCATGCTCGGGCGGGTGGCCGACGCGGAGGACGTCGTGCAGGAGGCCTGGCTGCGCTGGTCGGGCGCCGACCGCACCGAGGTGCGCGAACCGCGCGCCTATCTGGTGCGGATCACCACCCGGCTCGCCATCGACCGGCTGCGCCAGGTCAAGGCACGCGGCGAGACCTACGTCGGCCCGTGGCTGCCGGAGCCCTACGTCACCGACTTCGGGGACACCGTGCCCGACACCGCGGAACGAGCGGTCCTCGCCGACTCCGTCTCCCTCGCCGTGCTCGTCGTCCTGGAGTCGCTGTCGCCCCTGGAACGCGCGGTGTTCGTCCTCAGGGAGGCCTTCGGCTACCCGTACGCCGACATCGCCGCCATGCTGGAGCGCGGCGAACCGGCCGTGCGGCAGCTCGCCGGGCGGGCCCGCAAGCACGTCGAAGAGCGCCGGCCGCGCTACCAGGTCGACCCCGTGCAGCGCCGCGACCTCACCGAGCGGTTCCTCGCCGCCGCCGGGGAGGGCGACCTGGAAGGACTGATGTCCCTGCTCGCCCCGGACGTGCGGCTCGTGGGCGACAGCGGAGGCAAGGCGAAGGCGCCGCTGCGGGTGCTGGAGACGGCCGACAAGGTGGGCCGCTTCATGATCGGCGTCGCGGAGAAGGGCGGCATCCCGGACCTGTCCTTCCGCTTCCTGGAACTCAACGCGGGGCCCGCCATCCTGGTCCTGTCCGGCGACAAGCCCGACTCCGTCCTCCAGCTGGACGTCCTGGACGGGCGCATCCAGTCCGTCTACGTCATCCGCAACCCCGACAAGCTGCGGTCCCTGGCCGCCTTCTGACGCCCGGCCTCCGGCCCTGTTGTACGAACGCCTCGTGAACGCTGCCCGGCAACGCCGTCGTCCGTTGCGTCAGGGATCGAGGATTGGTCTTGACCAAGGGTAGGGGTCGTCCTATGGTCGCAGAGAAGTGCAACAACCTTTAATAAACAAGGGCGCTAAAACGCCGCGGGACAACGGCGATTGCGGAGGCAAGGGTGGGGACCACGCAGCTGGAAACGGTGCCGGAACCGAAGTACTGGCATCTCAAGACCGTGCTGAGTGAGGCACTGGACACCGAGTTCACGGTGGGCGAGATCCTGCCCAACGAACGCGACCTCGCCGCCCGCTTCGGCGTGGCCCGCGCCACGCTCCGCCAGGCCCTGGAGCAGCTCGAACTGGAAGGCCGCCTGCAGCGCCGCCGCGGAGTCGGTACGACCGTCGCCCCGCCGCGCGTGGGCGTGGCCGTCGGCATGGAGCAGCACGTCTGGCCGGGAGCCGCCGGCGACGACTGGCAGCCCGTCGACTGCGCCCTGGAGGTGCCGCCCGCGGCCGTCGCGGCCGCCCTGGAGACCGGCGCCGAGCAGAACGTGCACCTGGTGCGCCGCTCCCGCACGACCCACGGCCAGCCCGTCGCCGCCGAGCTGCTCTACATCGCTCAGTCGGCGGTGCCCGACCTCTCCGCCATAGACGCGCCCGCCGGCGCCGCACGCGCGCGTGCCGTCCTGCGCGAGCTCCAGCGCCTGGAGCTGGAGGGCCAGGAGAGCGCCGTCGAGCTGGGCTCCGCCCGCGCGGACGACGCCCGGCAGCTGGACCGGCTCCCCGGGGCGCCCGTCCTCGTCGTCACCACCCGCTACATCGCCGAGGGCCGCACGGCCGCGGTCTCCGTCGCCACCTACCGCGCGGACACCTGCCGGCTGACCTTCGGGGACTCCGGCGGCGTGGAGATCCACCAGGGGCCCGAGCGGCGGGCCTCCTGAGTCACCTGGTCGGTGCCCCGGAGCGCCGGGCGTCCTGACCGCCGTAGTGCCATGCTCAGCGCCCCGCAGCCGTCTGCGGGGCGCTGTTGCGTGCGGGTGGCCCTCACCGCCGGGCGGTCATCGTCCCCTCCACCGCGAACAGCTGCTCCTCCACGTGGTCGAGGGCCAGCCGCAGCGCGCCGGTGGCCACGGCCGCCTCGCCCAGCAGCGAGAGGGCGACCTTCGGGGGCCGCAGACAGTAGCGCGCCAGCTCACTGCGCAGCGGTTCCAGTACGCCGTCCAGTCCGGCCGCCCAGCCGCCGACCACGACCAGCTCCGGATCGAGGGCCAGCACGAGTGCCGCCACGTCGTGCACGAGCCGCTGGATGAACCGGTCGACGGCCGCGCGGGCCCGCTGGTCGCCCTCGCGGGCCTGCGCGAAGACCTCGGCGACCGCCTGCTCGTCCAGCGGGTGCAGGGGCTCGCCCGTGGTGGACAGCAGTGTCTCCGGGGTGACCTCACGGCCCAGCAGGTGCAGGGCGCCGATCTCGCCGGCCGCCCCGCCGTAGCCGCGGTGCAGCTGTCCGCCGATCAGCGCGCCGGCGCCCGGGCTCAGCCCGGCCAGCACGAACACGATGTCGTCGGACTCGGTGGCGGATCCCTTCCAGTGCTCGGCGACCGCCGCCGCGTTGGCGTCGTTCTCGACCAGCACCGGACACTTGAAGGAGCGGCTCAGCCGCTCGCCGAGGCGCAGCCCCGTCCATTCGGGCAGCGCGGTCCCCAGCCGGACCGTGCCGTCCGCTTCGACGATCCCCGGCGTGGCGACGCCCACGGCCCGCAGCGAGCCGCGCGGGACACCGGCCCGGCGCAGCAGTTCGGCCACCGCGGTGCGCAGCCGCTCCAGGCGCTCGTCCGCCGAGGCCGTCTCGTCGACGTCCTTGGCCTGCGCGCCGATGATCCGGCCGTCCAGGTCGGACAGGAGCGCGGCTACGCGGTGCGCCCCGATCTCCACCCCCAGCAGATGCCCGGCCTCGGCCCGGAACCGGAACCGCCGCGCGGGCCGCCCCTGCCGCCGCTCCACGCTCTCGTCCGCCGCCTTCTCGACGACGTAACCGGCCTCGATGAGCCCTTCGACGACACCTTCGACGGTCGGCCGGGACAGTCCGGTCACCCGGGTGATCTCGGTCAGCGTCGCGCAGTCGGTGGCGCGCAGCGCGTGCAGCACCACCGCGGAATTGATCCTTCGCAGCAGCGAGGGATCCCCGCCGGTCAGCCGCCCCAACGTCCGTCCTCCCAGCTCGTGCGCGTGTTGGCCGGATCGTACTCGGCGCGGCGGACCCCGGCGAGTGCCGGGACGCGCGAGACGGCCGCCCGGCCCCGCCGACCGGATCCAGCCGGTGGCCATCCGGGTTCCCTCGCGGCTTTCCCGTCGGTCGGCCACCGGCCCGCCGACGCGTTCCGGTCAGCCGGGCGCCACGAACCCCGACTCGTACGCCGCGATCACGGCCTGCGTACGATCCCGCGCCCCCAGCTTCGCCAGTACGGCGCTGACGTGCGACTTCACCGTCTCCGTCCCGACCACCAGCCGGGCGGCGATCTCCGCGTTCGACAGGCCGCGGGCCATCAGCCGCAGCACCTCGGCCTCCCGCTCGGTCAGCTGGGCGCGCTCCATCACGGCGCGGGCCGCGCGGTTGCCGCCGTCGTCGCCGTACTCGGCGGCGAGCTGCCGCACCGAGGCCGGGAACAGCAGCGACTCGCCCTCGGCGACCAGCCGCACCGCGTGCACGATCTCGGCCGGCCGCGCCCGCTTCAGCAGGAACCCGTCGGCCCCGGCCCGCAGCGCCTCGTAGACGTACTCGTCGTTCTCGAACGTAGTGATCACGAGGATCTTCGGCGGATCGTCGACCGTCCGCAGCACCGCGCGCGTGGCCTCGATGCCGTCCAGCAGCGGCATGCGTACGTCCATGGCGACCACGTCGGGCCGCAGCTGCCGCACCAGCGGGATCACCGCCGCCCCGTCGGCCGCCTCCCCGACGACCTCGATGTCGGGCTGCGCCTCCAGCACGGCCCGCAGACCGGCACGTACGAGCGGCTCGTCGTCGACGAGGAGAACGGTGACCGGCATCCGGCCAGCGTAGATCAACGCAACGGCAGTTCGACCTGCACCTGCCAGTCGCCCTCGTCCGGCCCGGTGTGCGCACGGCCGCCGAGCAGGGCCGCGCGCTCGCGTATGCCGCGCAGGCCGCTGCCCCGGCCGGGACCCGGTATCTCGGCGGTGAGCGGATTGCGCACCTCTAGGCCGAGACTGCTGTCGTCAACCTCGATGCGGATCCGCACGGGGACGGCTCCCGCGTGCCGCAACACGTTGGTCAGTGACTCCTGGAGGATGCGGTAGCCCTCGCGGGAGACCGGTCCCGGCACGGTGTCCAGGGGCCCGGTCACGTCGACGTCGACCTTCGCCCCGGAGGCGCGGGCCGACTCCAGCAGACGGTCGGCGTCGGTGAGCGTCGGGCGACTGCTGACAGGCCGCTGCGACTCCCGCAGGATGCCCAGCACTCGTTCCAGGTCCTCCAGCGCGGCCCGGCCGGTCTCCTCGATGGCGTCCAGGGCCCGGTCGGTGAACGCGGGGTCCTTCGCCGCGCGTGCCGCGCCCGCCTGCACCACGGCGACGGTCAGCGCATGGCCGATGGAGTCGTGCAGTTCGCGGGCGATGCGGGTGCGCTCCAGCAGCTGTTCGGTGCGCTCCTCCATGGCGGCGAGCCGCTCCGCGGGGGAGGGGCCGAGGAGGCGGCGGGCGAGTGCGGTGATGAGCCGGCCCGGGGCGACCACGGTCACCGCCAGCGCGACCAGCGTCAGGGGCACGAGCAGGATGTGCCACCAGTAGTGACCGTCGAGGAGGAGCAGCACACCCTCCTCGACGTCACGGCCGAACGCCGCCGACACCAAGTCGACCGAGGCGAGGAGCAGTTGAACGGTGAGGAACGAGGTCGCGCAGCCGAGCAGCAGCCGCGTCTCCAGCCACACGACGAGCCGCCCCCGGTCGCCCCAGGAGGCGGACGGCGCGACGACGATCTCGGTGCTCTCATTGTCGGGCCTGTGACCGGTCAGCAACAGCCTGGCCTGCAGCCCCTCCACGGTGCGCATCGCGGGCACCAGCCCGACCGGGGCGAGCACCGCGGCCGCCACCACCCAGGTCCACCACGCTTCCTCGATGAACAGCCACATGCTCGGCCACACGACGGCGATGAACAGATGCAGCAATCGTGTGTACGTCACCGCCCGACCGAACGGGCGCAGCATGCGGGCCATTTCGTCATCGTGCCAGCCGCCACTGACAACGGACCTCCCCCGCACGGGGGAGACGATCTCCACGCGCCGGGGGAGGCCCCGCCCCGCTCCCCGCGGCCAGGCTGCTGCCATGACCAGCATCGACGTCCAGGACTTCACCAAGGAGTACGGCACCCGACGAGCCGTCGACCACCTCAGCTTCCGTGTCCTGCCCGGCCGCGTCACCGGCTTCCTCGGCCCCAACGGCGCCGGAAAGTCCACCACCATGCGGCTGGTGCTCGGCCTCGACCGGCCGACCTCCGGCTCCGCCACGATCGGCGGCCGTGCCTACGCCACGCTGCACGAACCCCTCCACCAGGTGGGCGCCCTGCTCGACGCGCAGGCCGCACACGGCTCCCGCACCGGCCGCGACCACCTGCGCACCCTGGCGGCGGGCAACCGCATCCCGGACCGCCGGGTCGACGAACTGCTGGAGGAGACCGGGCTCGCCTCGGTGGCGCGGCGCCGGGTGCGGACGTACTCCCTGGGCATGCGACAGCGGCTCGGCATCGCCGGCGCCCTGCTCGGCGACCCCGAGGTGGTCATGCTCGACGAGCCGTCGAACGGCCTCGACCCCGAAGGCATCATCTGGATCCGCGAGTTGCTGCGCCGGCTCGCGGCCGAGGGACGCACGATCCTGGTCTCCAGCCATCTGATGAACGAGACCGCGTCCTTCGCCGACCATCTCGTGGTCCTCGGCCGCGGTCGCCTGCTCGCCGACACCCCGATGCGGGAGTTCATCCACGCGCGCGTGCGGCCCCGCGTACGCATCCGTACATCGGACCCCACCGCGCTCAAGGCGGTCCTCGCCCGGCACGGCCACGACGCCGAGCAGCACGAGGACGGGCACTGGACCGTGCACCACGCGCGCGTGGACGACATCGGCCGGCTCATGTCGAGCGCGGGCGTGCCGGTCCTCGAACTGGCCGCTGTGGAAGGCACGTTGGAACAGGCCTATCTCGACCTCACGGCCTCGGAAGCCGAGTTCGCCGCCCACCCGTCCGCGACGCAGCCGCAGGAGGCCTGACATGTCGTTCGCACCCGTTCTGCGCGCAGAGTGGCTGAAGATCCGCACACTGCGCTCGCTGTGCGGAGCACTGCTGGCGGTGTTCGCCGCGACCACCGCGTTCTCCGCCATCGCCGGGGTCTCCGAGACGTCCGACCCCGAGTTCGACCCGCTGTTCATGGCACTCTCCGGGGTCGCGCCCGGCCAGATCGCCGCGATCTCCTTCGGTGCGATGGCCGTGTCGTCAGAACTCCACGGGGGTGGGCTCCGGCTGACCTTCGCCGCGGTGCCGCAGCGCGGACGCTGGTTCGCCGCCAAGGTGACCGCGATCGCCGTACCCGCCCTCCTCGTGGGACTGCTCACCGCCTTCGTTGCCCTCGTCGTGGCACGGGCCGGCCTCGGCGAAGCGGCGAGCGGGCTCACCGTCGAGGAGCAGCTGCGCGGGGTCGTGGGCGGCGGGACCTACCTGATGCTGATGGCACTGTTCGCGGCCGGTCTGGCTGCCCTGCTGCGCAGCGGAGTCGCCACGCTGTCCCTTCTGATCCCGTTCATCCTGGTCGTCTCGTTCGTCATCGGGGACGCGGCGGGCACCGTCACCGACTTCCTGCCCGACCGAGCCGGCCAGGTGGTCCTCCACCAGACGTACGACGGCACGCTGGGCCCGTGGTCCGGGCTCGCGGTGACCGCGCTCTGGACGGCGGCGGCGCTGCTGGCGGGGGCGTGGAGCGTGCGGCGCCGGGACGCCTGACGCCGGGATGTCTGACGCCACACCAATTGTCAGTGGCGCCGGGTTTACTGGACCACATGAACATCGCACGGCACATCGCGCTCATCGACGAGCTGTGCTTCCGACCCTTTCCGGCGGAGCGCGGCTCCTCGGACGTCGGCGTGGAGGGACCCGGGTACCACGTCGCGGTGTTAGAGAGAAGCCAGGGTGCGGCGGACAGCGAATGCGGTGTGCGCGCCACGACGGTGGAGCAGTACGAGAAGGACCGGGACGCCCTGTACGAACTGCTGGCGCCGCGCTGGGGACACACGGCACCGATGAGCCTGCAGACCACCCTGTTGCGTACCGAGCGGGAGGAGATACCCGAGCCGTGGGCGTTGCTCAGCGCGGACGCACGCCTCGCGTACGTGTGGGAGGCGGAGGGCACCGGCCGTTGGGCCGCGGTGGCCGTCGCCGACCTCAACCCGTCCGACGAGGTCCGACTCCTCGCCGTGGTCACGGAGATCGACCCGCCGTGACCGAGCGCTGTTACCGGCCATTTCGGACGTCTCCGGTTGACCGAGGCCCCCGTGTTCGGCAGGGTCGCCGGTCGGGACAGGGGCACGCGACTGACGTCGAGGTGAGGTCGTGGCATGCGGGCGATCGTCGTAGGGGCGGGCATCGGGGGACTGGCCGCGACGCTGAGCCTGCGCCGCGCCGGCCATGAGGTCACACTCGTCGAGCAGACGCCGCGATTCACCGAGATCGGAGCCGGGATCCAACTCGCGCCCCACGCCACCCGCGTGCTGCGCCGACTCGACCTCCTCGACGAGGTGGCCGCGCCCGCCGCCCGCCCCTCCCACCTGAGCTTCCGCACCTGGTCCGACGGAGCGGAGATCTGCCGCTACGCGCTGGGCCGCGAGGTCGAGGACACGTTCGGGGCGCCCTACCTCCTGCTCCACCGGGCCGATCTCCACCAGGCCCTGGCCGCCGCGGTGCCGCCCCGGTCGGTGCGCCTGAACACGGCTGTCGTGGGAATCGACCAGGACGACGAGGCCGCCTACGTGACCACGGCCGGCGGCGAGCACCTGCGCGCGGACCTGGTTGTGGCAGCCGACGGGATACGGTCCGCGGCCCGCCAGTGGCTCTTCGGCGCGGACGAGGCGGTGTTCTCGAAAACCGCCGCCTACCGGGCGCTGCTCCCGCCCGACCAGGTGGCCGACCTGGACCTGCCGCAACTCGGCGTCTGGCTCGGACCGGGCCGGCACTTCGTCCACTACCGGGTGCGTCGCGGGGAACTGCTCAACGTCGTGGCCGTGTTCGGGACGGAGGCGGCGCAGGAGTCGTGGACCGCTCGGGCGGAACCGGGAGAGCAACTGCGGGAGTTCGACGGGTGGGACCCCCGCGTGCTCGACGTCCTGGAACGCGCGGGACAGGTCTTCCGCTACGGCCTATACACCCGTGCCCCGCTCGCCCGATGGAACATCGGACGGGTGACCCTGCTGGGTGACAGCGCCCACGCGATGGTGCCGTTCCAGGCGCAGGGCGCGGCACAGGCGATCCTGGACGCGGCCGTACTCGGTGACGCCCTCGCGGGAGCGACCCCGGCCGACGTACCCGACGCACTCGACCGGTACGTGAGCCGACGGCTGGCGACCGCCACCGACGTGCAGGCCGGCTCCGCGCGGGCGGGGGAGGAGTTCCACCTGCCGGACGGCCCCGAGGCCCAGGCGCGCAACGCCCGCATGGCGGCACACGCGGCCACGGACAGGTTCCTGCCGCAGGCGACGGCGTGGGGCGCCGACGTCCTCTAGGGCGCCTCCAGGACCTGCCTTTGCCCTCCGGACCTGCCTTTGCCCTGGGACCGGCCTGTGAGCCTCCGCCCCCGCCCCCGCCCCCGCCCCCGCCCCCGCCCCCGCCCCCGCCTCTGAGCCTGCGCCCCCGCCGCCTGCCCTAGGTCTCCGCAGCCACCCGCAACCGCGCGAACTCCTCCGCCATCGTCGCGGCCGTCCAGTGCGCGTTCAGGCCGCTCGGATTCGGCAGCGCCCACACCCGCGTGTCCCCGATCGTCCGCTCCTGCGGCCCCACTTGGGCCCTGCGGTCGTCGAACGCGGCCCGGTAGGCGGTGACCCCGACGACGGCCAGCCAACGCGGCCGCAGCCGGGCCACCTTGAGTGCCAGGAGCCGCCCGCCCTCCCGGTACTCCTCCGCGCTCAGCTCGTCGGCCCGCGCGCTCGCCCGGGCCACGACGTTCGTGATGCCGAGCCCGTACGACAGCAACTCCTGCTGTTCGGACGGCTTCAGGAGCCTCGGCGTGAACCCGGACAGATGCAGCACCGGCCAGAACCGGTTGCCGGGTCGGGCGAAGTGGTGGCCTGTCGCGGCCGTCATCAGACCGGGGTTGATGCCGCAGAACAGCACGCGCAGGCCGTCCGCGACGACGTCCGGTACCAGACGGTCGCGGGCGGCCTCCAACTCCTCGGGAGTGAAGCGCGTCAGAGGATCGCTCCGGGGGTGTAACCCGCGGCCTCCGGGCGCTGCTTCACGATCTCCTCGACGCGGCCGACGACCGTGGCGACCTGGTCGGCCGCCGCGCCCGTGAAGGACAGCTTGTCGGCCATCAGCACGTCCAGCTGGGCACGGTCGAGCGGGATGCGCTCGTCGGCGGCCAGCTTGTCGAGCAGCTCGTTGCGCTCGGCGCCCCGCTCGCGCATCGCCAGCGCGGAGGCCACCGCGTTCTCCTTGATCGCCTCGTGCGCGACCTCACGGCCGACGCCCGCGCGCAGCGCGCCCATCAGCACCTTGGTGGTGGCGAGGAACGGCAGGTAGCGGTCCAGCTCCCGGGCGACGACGGCAGGGAAGGCGCCGAATTCGTCGAGCACCGTCAGGAATGTCTCCAGCAGCCCGTCAAGGGCGAAGAACGCGTCGGGGAGGGCCACCCGGCGCACCACCGAGCAGGACACGTCCCCCTCGTTCCACTGGTCACCGGCCAGCTCGCCGGTCATCGACGCGTAGCCGCGCAGGATGACCATCAGGCCGTTGACGCGCTCGCAGGAACGGGTGTTCATCTTGTGCGGCATCGCGGACGAGCCGACCTGGCCCGGCTTGAAGCCCTCGGTCACCAGCTCGTGCCCGGCCATCAGGCGGATCGTCTTCGCCAGCGAGGAGGGGGCCGCCGCCAGCTGCACCAGCGAGGTCACCACCTCGTAGTCCAGCGAGCGCGGGTAGACCTGGCCGACCGAGGTGAACGCCTGGTGGAAGCCCAGGTGGCCGGCGATCCGCTGCTCCAGGTCCGCCAGCTTGCCCGCGTCCCCGCCCAGCAGGTCCAGCATGTCCTGCGCCGTACCGACCGGGCCCTTGATGCCGCGCAGCGGGTAGCGGGCGAGGAGTTCCTCGACCCGGCCGTAGGCCACGAGCAGCTCGTCGGCCGCGGTCGCGAACCGCTTGCCGAGGGTCGTCGCCTGCGCGGCCACGTTGTGCGAGCGGCCGGCCATCACCAGCTCGCCGTACTCGCCCGCCAGCTTCCCGAGCCGCGCCAGCACGGCCACCGTACGGTCGCGCATCAGCTCAAGGGAGAGCCGGATCTGCAACTGCTCCACGTTCTCGGTGAGGTCCCGGGACGTCATGCCCTTGTGGACCTGCTCGTGCCCGGCGAGGTCGTTGAACTCCTCGATCCGCGCCTTCACGTCGTGCCGCGTGACCTTCTCGCGCTCGGCGATCGAGGCCAGGTCGACCTGGTCGAGGACCCGCTCGTAGTCGGCGATCGCCGCGTCCGGCACCTCGATCCCGAGGTCCTTCTGGGCCCGCAGCACGGCGAGCCAGAGCTGACGCTCCAGCTTCACCTTCTGCTCGGGCGACCAGAGCGTGGCGAGCTCGGTCGAGGCGTAGCGTCCGGCGAGGACGTTCGGGATGCGGGGCTTGGCGGGAGCAGAAGTCACGTGTACGGAGTTTACCTGCCGTCCGTGGGGGCTCTGAAACGTCCATAGAGTCCAGAGAGCGCAGGTCGGATGCACTCCGACCTGCGCTCTTCCGTGGGGTCTGTGAGACGAGTGTGAGACGCCCGCTTCTGCCGTCAGGACGCGTGCTCTGTCGAGGGCTCCTGAGCACATCGCGCCTTGCCGCTGGGCAAGTGCGGTTTGCCCTGGCCGCTCGTGGACACGTGGCTGCCGCAGTTCCGGCAACGCCAGATCTGCTGCCCGTGGGCGTCTGTGTCGGGTGCGTCGACGTGGCCGACGACCTGGTGAGCTTCGCCGCTCACCTGCGGCAGCTCGCCCGCACCGTCCGCACCGTCAACCACGCTGCTCCCGTGGAGCGTGCGGCATGACGACCACCATCCCCTTGCAGCACGGCCGGTGCCGCACCCACAACCCCGTCGGCGACTACGACGAACCCACCCAACACCAGCGAGACCCTCACCGTCACCCCCGTCCACGGGGAAGAGGCCCACCTCTCAGAGGACGGATCGCTCGACCTTCATCATCGGCGACGGCGCGCTGGAAGTCGTCCCCATACAGGAGCACGGCGGACGGTCGGTCGGGGACGACCTGTTCGGGGTGTCGGCGTGGCTGCACCGGCTGTCCGAGGACATCAACGTGCCCTACAACACGATCAAGGAGTACAGGTGGGTGGCCAGCCGGTTCCCTGAGCAGCACCGGTGCCCCAGGGTGGCCTTCAGTACGCACCAGGTCCTCGCAGCGATCTCGGATCCCGAGGAACGCTGGGATGCGATCAGGAATCCGCCGCTGGACGAGCGGACCGGCACGCGGCGGTGGACAAACCACTTACGCAGTAGTCACTGGAGAGCCGGATGCCCAACGTCATGTCCGGTTCGGCGGGAGGCCGTGCGGGAAAGGACTCGCCCTCGACGAGCACCGGCCTCGCCGCGCGGCCCACCCATCGGCGTGGTTGTTGCATGCGCGCCGGAACGTGAGGGACTACGAAACTCTGCCCGAGCACTCCGAAGCGATGCTCACCCTTGCCGCGATCACGCTCATGACTCGACGACTCGCCCGCCAGCCCGTCTGTCCCAGGGCTGCGGCACCCGGGCCGACCCACAGTCGTCATGGCCGCGTGAGCCGTCTGCCGCCGCTCTGATGATCAGGTGCCAGTCACGGTGCGAGCGCGCGGGCGATGGGCCAGGCGCCGGGTGAGGTGTTGGAGAGCACGGTGTGGGTGGTGGCGGTGTGCGGGTCGTGGGTGGACTTGAACGATGCGCCGGCGTCGTAGCCGACCAGGATCACCGTGTCGGTGCTCTCGTGCAGCCAAAAGCCGAGGCCATAGCGCATCGACTTGTGGGGCACGTCCCGGCGCGGCCGAACTACCTCGGCGACGCAATCCACGATGTCGCCGGCGAAGAGCGCGCGCCAGAAGGTGGAGATGTCGGCGGCGGTGGTGTGGATGCCGCCGTCACCGGTGGCCAGCACCGGCAGGTGGAAGATGTTGGAGCGATCCACCCCGTCCAAGGGCAGGTAGCCCACGGCCGCGTCAGCAGGTAGCTCATCGGAGCGGAGTAAGTCGGTTGTGGTCATACCAGCCGGGCTGAGCACCCGTTGTCGGACCAGGTCGTGCTAGCCGATGCCACTGGCCCGCTCCGCCAGCAGGGCGAGCACCACGAATCCACCGTTGCAGTAGCCGAACCGCTCACCGGCCCCGAACTTGGCGGGATGGCCGTCCAACAAGGGCAGGAAAGCCTCGGTGGTAGTCAGCTCGTGCGCCGCACCGACGACGTAATCGGTGATCTTGGTGTCGGCCTCTTCGTCCAGGTAGTCACCGATGCCAGAGGTGTGGGTGAGGAGATGCTCCACGGTGACGTCGTCCGCGATCAGCGGTAGATCCTTGCCGAGCAGGGATCGAGCGGTGGTGTCCAGCTCCAGCGCGCCGTCACCAATCAGCGAGAGCACGGCCAGGGCGGTGAACCCTTTGCTGCCGCTGGCGATGCCGAATCTGGTGTCCAGGGTGTTGGGAATGCGGTACGTGCGGTTGGCCAGCCCGTAGGCCTTCGCGAACTCGACCTGGCCGGCCTGGTCGATCCAGACCACACCGGAGAAGCCGGTTTCCTCGGCGATCTTGTCAATGGTCCGGGGTGAAGGGGCATGCGCGGGCGATGAGCAGGGCGACGTCGTCGTGGTCGTCGGGGTGCCGGAGGTCGTGCAGCAGCCGGTCGCAGGTCTCCTCCAGAGGCTGCTCGGGTGCGTCGAGGAGGTGGAGGAGGGTGTCGAGGCGTTCATCGATGGGGTGCTGGCGGGTCTCGACCAGTCCGTCGGTGTACAGGACCAGTTGGTCGCCGGGGGCGAGGGTCAGGGTGGTGGTCTCGAAGGGGACGCCGCCGACACCGAGCGGGGCGCCGGTGGGCAGGACGAGCAGTTCGGGATGCTTGCCGCTGCGGACGAGTACGGGGGGCAGGTGGCCGGCGTTGGCGATGTGGCACGTGGCGTCGTGCGGATCGTAGGCGGCGTAGAGGCAGGTGGCGATGTACTGCTCGAGCCGGGAAGTGATCTTGTCGAGCTGTTCAAGGACCTGGGCGGGAGCCAGATCAAGGCCGGCGAAGGCGGCGGTGGCAGTGCGCAGGCGCCCCATGGCGGCGGCGGCGTCGATTCCGCTGCCCATCACGTCGCCCACGACCAGTGCTGTCCTGTCGCCCTCGAGGGGGAGGACGTCGTACCAGTCGCCGCCGACCTCGTAGGCGGCCTGGGCGGGCAGGTAGCGGGAAGCGACGTGCAGTCCAGGCAGGTGGGGCGGAAGGTCCGGAAGCAGACTGCGCTGCAGGATCTCGGCGGCGTTGCGCACGCTCTGGTGCGTGCGGGCGTTGTCCATGCATACCGCGGCGCGGGAGGCCAGCTCGGTGGCGATGGCGAGGTCGTCCTCGTCGAAGGGCCGCGGATCGCGGGCGCGGGTGAGTCCCAGGAAGCCGAGGACGCTGCCGCGGGCGGCGAGGGGGATGGCCATGTAGGAGTGCACTCCGGCGCGGGCCAGCAGCATGGCGGCGTGTTCGTCGCAGGCGATGCGCGTCAGGTCGTTGCCGTCGGCGTGGCGGATCAGGACGGGCCGGCCGGTGCGCACGCATCGGGTGGCCAGTCGGTCGGCGTCGTACGCGGCGATCCGGCCGGGCGGATCGGCGGCGTGGGCGGCCTCGGTGGGATAGGCGGCTTTCACCGCGAGCGCGCGGAAACGTGCGGGGCCGCCGCGGGATGCGGGGCGGTGCTCGTCGAGGACGGAGTCCAGCACGTCGACGGCGACCAGGTCGGCGAACTCGGGAACGGTCACCTCGGCCAGCTCCCGGGCGGTCTGCTCGACCTCCAGGGTGGTGCCGATGCGGGCGGAGCCGTCGGCGATCAGGGCCAGGCGCCGCCGCGTCTCAGTGGCCTCCATGGCCGACAGGTACCGCTCGGTGACGTCCACCACCAGCTCGGCCACCCCGAGAACACGGCCCTGGGTGTCCTCCAGCCGATACAGCGAGATCGACCAGGCGTGCTTGTGCTCCGGGTCGGCCGGGGTGCGGCCGACAATGGGCGGCCCGTCGACGAGTGGGGTCCCGGCCTGGAGGACCTGCCGCATCGCCGCCTCGGCCTCCTCGAACTCGGCGCCGCTCATGACGTCGCGGTAGTGCCGGCCGAGGTGCTGTGCCACCGCAATGCCATGGATGCGCTCCAGAGCGGGGTTGACGGCCACGTACTTGAGATCGGTGTCGAAGATCGCCACCCCGATGGGGGACTGGGAGATGAGACGGGTGGACAGGGCGACATCCCGCTCCAGTTCACGGAGCGTGGGGGAGTCGGTGCCGAGCCCGAGGGCGTAGAACTCGCCGCGATCGTTGAGCAGCCGCGTATTGCGCAGCTCCACCGATCGCGTGCTGCCGTCCTTGCACCGGACAGGGAACGAGCCGCCCCAGCTCTTGCCGGTCTCCATGACCTCGGCAAACCTCTTGATCACCCAGTCCCAGTGCTCTTCATGGACGAGCAGCCGTGCCGCGTACTGCCCGAGCGCCTCCTCGGCGCCATAGCCGTACAGCGCCTCGGCCTGCGGGCTCCACAGGACGATCCGGCCGTCGGCGTCCAGCAGTACTGCCGCGACACCGATGAGGTCCATCAGCCCGCTCGGCGGCGGCGGCGAGCCCTCCCGGCGGCTGACCGCCGGGCCGATGCCCGCGGCAGGCCGTTCGGCTTCGCTCATCGCAGGCACTCCTTCCGCCAACCGGCGCAGGGCCATCCGCGCCCTGGCTGCGCCTGCAGGCGCTTCGGCTTCCATGGTCCCCCTGACCGCCGGACCACACACCCCGTCGTCACGATGTCGGCTGACGTGGCGGACAAGGGGTCGTTCGTATGCGACCAGCTGTTGCGCGAGCAGCGGCGGCCGCTCCGCTCATCCGGACGTGGGCGGGGCAGGGGGTCGGTAGGCTCCTGTCGGGTTCCGCCACGTTCGCGGGTGAGTGGCTCAGCCAAGCTGAGGGCAGAGGGCACGCTCATCGACCGGCGGCCGACGGAGTCCGGTCCCGTTCACCCACCGCCGCCCCGGTGTAGCGGAACCGCACTCACCTGCCCGCCCGGCCCGTGGGCGGCGCGAGAGCGCCCCGGCGAACGTCGTAAACCGATCGGTTTTCGTTTTGTCCATTATCGAGTTAACCTCGCGGTATGACCACCGTAGTGAAGCCAAGCACCAGAGAGCGGCTGCTGGAGGCAGCGGCCACGCTCACCTACCGAGACGGCGTCGGCATCGGCGTCGAGGCGCTGTGCAAGGCGGCGGGGGTGTCGAAGCGCTCCCTGTACCAGCTGTTCGCGAGCAAGGACGAACTGCTGGCGGCGAGCCTGAAGGAGCGCGCCTCCGCCTTCGTTGCCGAGCTGCTGCCGATGACGGACGACGACCGCTCACCCCGCGAGCGGATCCTGTACGTCTTCGACCAGATGGAGGAGCAGGCGGGTGCGCCTGACTTCCAAGGCTGCCGGTACCTGGCTGCCCAGATCGAGCTCAAGGACCAGAGCCACCCGGCAAGCCAGGTGGCCCACCGGGTCAAGGAGAATCTGACCACCTTCTTCCGTGCCGAGGCCGAACGGGGCGGGGCACGCCATCCCGACCTGCTGGCCCGGCAGCTCAGCCTGGTCTTCGACGGCGCCAGCGCCCGCGCGGGGATCGGAGCCGACAAGCTGACCGGGCTCGTCACGCCCACCGTGACCACCCTGCTCGAGGCGGCAGGCATGCACTGACGCATCCCCTTTTCGGGCAGGCACCGTGACCGTGTGCCCTCCCCAGGTCGATGGCTCCCGTCTCTGATGCCCCGCAATCGAGGGGGGCGGGTGGCCGTAAGGGTGTTGACTGGCGTGCCGCGCGCCAGGAAGGCCGTCGGCTCGTCGACGTCAGTGCCCAACAGCAGGTGCGCGGCTTCCGAGGGGCTCATCCCCTGCTGCTGGAGCGTTTGGGTGTGCCGTAGTGGCCCTTGAGTGTGGAACCGGCGACCGCTGTGCGGATGACACGCTCGCCTGTCTCCTGCGCGCTGACCCTGTCGCTGCGGATGACAACCTCAGCCTTGCGCTCGGAAACCGATCGGTTTACGATGTTGGAAACCGGTCGGTTTCTCAATGAATCCAAGGGCTGGTCCGTGGTCACGTCCCCTTCGGGCGGGCCCTACCCGAATCACCGTCTGCAGCAGTTCACACAAAGGGAAGCCAGCGAGATGCCGAGCACAGAGCCACGTCCCACGATTCACATCCCGGGAACCACCAGCCACACCATCGCCCCGCGCGCAGGACACGGCAGCGACGAAGGGACCCTGCGTTACCTCAGAGCGGGCACCGGCGCTCCCGTGGTCCTGCTGCACACCGTGCGCACCCAGGCTGAGCACTTCCGCTCCCTCATCCCGCTGATCGCGGACCAGTACACCGTGTATGCCCTCGACCTGCCGGGGATGGGCTACTCCGAGATCGTGCCCGGGGCGTCGTACGACGAGCCGGCCATGCGTGCGGGCGTCAAGCGGCTCCTGACCGAACTCGACCTCCACGACGTGACCCTGGTCGGGGAGTCCATGGGGGCGGTGCTCGCCCTGACCACCGCGGCCGACCTGCCCGAGCGGGTCCGGCGCGTCGTCGCGGTGAACGCGTACGACTTCCGCGGCGGTATCGCCCGGTCCAGTCTTCTCGCCCGTGTGGTGGTCAGCGGTGTCCTCGCTCCGGGGGTGGGCGCGGTGGTCGCCGGGGTGGAACCCAAGCCCGTCGTCCGCAGGATCCTGCAGGGCGGCGTGGTCGACAAAACCGCGCTGCGGGAGGACTACCTCGACGAACTCCTCCAGGTGGGCAGCCGCCCCGGCTACCCGGCCGTCGCCCGGGCCGTGTACCAGAGCATGCCCAGCCTCATCGCCGCCCGCTCGCGCTACCCGGAGGTCAAGGCACCCGTCCACCTCGTCTACGGGGAGAAGGACTGGTCCCGGCCCTCGGACCGGCAAGCCGACAAGGAGCTGCTGCCGGCCGCCGATTTCACGCAGGTGCCGGGAGCAGGCCACTTCATCGCCTTGGAACGGCCCGACCTGCTGGCCGACCTGCTGAACGCGGTGGCGTGACCGCCCCGAAAGCGCTGTAGTCACCCCCGTTCGGGTGTAGTGCGGGACGGGGACCACGCTCGACCATGTGTCTGACAGCGTCGTGGCATGCAAAGGAGCAGCGCGTGGCGGAGATACGGATCGAGTTCGATGTTCCCGCGGAGATGCGTGACGGCACGGTGCTGCGCGCAGATGTCTACCGGCCCGGAGGTACGGGGCCGTGGCCGGTGTTGCTGGCCCGGCTGCCGTATGGCAAGCAGACCCCGATGATGGGCGTCGTACTCGATCCGCTGGCCGCGGCCAGGCGTGGCTTCATGGTGGTCATCCAGGACACCCGGGGTCGGTTCGCCTCCGAGGGCGAGTGGGAGCCGTGGACGTACGAGGGGAGCGACGGCTACGACACCGTGCGGTGGGCCGCCGCGCTGCCCGGCTCGAACGGTTCCGTCGGCATGATCGGCGGCAGCTACTTCGGCAACACCCAGTGGATGGCGGCCCTGTCGAAGCCGCCGGAGCTGAAGGCCATCGCGCCGATGATCACCTGGTCCGATCCGGAGGACGGTCTGTGGACGCGCGGCGGCGCGATCGAGCTCGGCATCACCGCGCCCTGGACCCTGCTGCAGGGCGCCGACACGCTGATGCGCCGTCACCGCACCGACCTCGACGGACTCGTGAGCGGCGTCACCGGACTCGTACGGGATCTGGACGGTTTGGCGCGCGGCGGTTACGGGGAGCTGCCCGCCGGGCGGTTTCCCGCGTTCGCCCGGCACGATCTGCCCGAGCTGGGCTACGAGCGTTCCCGGCGGGAGCCCGAGTGGGCGCGGTCCTGTACTGTCGCGGGCCGCCACGACGAGGTCGACCTGCCCACCTTCCAACTCGGCGGCTGGTACGACATCTTCACCCAGGGCACGCTCGACAACTTCACCGCCATGCGCCGCGCCGGCCGGTCCGTCACGTTGATCGGGCCCGTGGACCCACACCAACTGGCAGCACGTGGTCGGTGACGTCAACTTCGGATTCGCTGCGCACTCCGAGTTCATGGGCATGCGGGGACGCGTGCACGACCTGCAGTTCGACTGGTTCGCGCGCACGCTCGGCGAGGGGGCGGCGCTGGAGCCGGACACGGGCACGGTGTTGCTGTTCGTGATGGGGACCAACCAGTGGCGCGAGGAGACGGAATGGCCCCTGTCGCGGGCCGTGGACACCGACTTCCACCTGCGCGCGGACGGACGCCTGACCCCCGAGCCGACGTCCGTCGCCGAGCAGGCCGATCAGTTCACCTACGACCCGATGGATCCGGTGCCCACCACCGGCGGCGCGCTCCTGATGACCGACGACTTCCGTCCCGGACCGCTGGACCAGGCTGCCGTGGAAGCGCGCGAGGACGTCCTGGTCTTCACCAGCGAACCACTCGCCGAGGACCTGGAAGTGACCGGCCGGGTCCGGGCGGTGCTCTTCGCCGCCACCGACGGCCCCTCGACCGACTGGGTGGCCCGCCTGTGCGACGTCGACGAGAACGGCGTCTCGCTCAATGTGACCGACGGCATCGTGAGGGTGCGCGCGGCGACGCCGGGCGAGGCAGCCGAGCACGTCGTGGACCTGTGGTCCACCAGCATGGTCTTCAAGGCGGCCCACCGCATACGGGTCCAGGTCACCTCCAGCAACTTCCCCCGCTGGGACCGCAACCTCAACACGGGCGAACCCGAAGAGAGCGCGACCACGGCCCGAACCGCCCGCCAGCAGGTCTTCCACGACCCCGCCCGACCGTCCCGCATCGTCCTGCCCGTGGTGCCTCCGGCCTGACCGGGGGCGAGGGGAGAGCCGGCCGATCCGTTGCTCCGGCGGGCAAGGGCGCCGAAGCAGCCATGTCGGCTCGGTCGAAGGGGGCAGGCATCCTGCGGCGGAGGCGGTCATCCATGTGCGCGGCATGAGTGCCGGCCCCCACTTGCAGGATGTCGTCCGGATCCTCGCCACCGAGACGGCGGGCGGGCAGCCCGGCTCCCGGGCAGTGGCCACCCGTCTGACCGAGGTGCTCTTCGTGCTCGCGATCCGCGCCTGGATCGAACGGGCCGATACCGCCACCGAGACGGGACCGTCCTGGCTGACCGCCCTGCGCGACCCGCGCATCGGGACCTCCCTGTCACTGATGCACGAAGAGCCGCACCGCGACTGGACGGTGGAGAGCCTGGCCCGCACCGTCACGATGTCCCGCCCGGCCTTCGCCCGCCGGTTCAAGGAGGTGGTGGGCCACACCCCACTGGCCTACCTCGCGCCTCGCGCGCGTGCGGATCGACCGGGCCGCCCGGCTGCTGCGCGACACCGACAATCCGGTCGGCGACATCGCGCAAGCCGTTGGATACCGCTCCGAGTTCGCCTTCTCGCGGGCGTTCTCCCGGGAACAGGGCATCGCGCCAGGCCGCTACCGGGATTCATTCGCAGTGCCCCGGTGCTCACGCCGGGGGTGAAGCGAATCTGATGGTGGCGACGCGGAGCGTCGCCGCGTCTGCTCCGGCGGAGCCGGAGACGGCACATTCGTCACTCATGGCGCGAAGCGCCATGACGGCCCGCCCCGGCGGAGCCGGGGAACGCTCATACCGGCCGGTTCTGCTGTTCGATGTACTGCCTGACCACGGTGAGGGGGGCGCCGCCGACGGTGCCGGCGAAGTAGGAGCCCGACCACAGCTTGTTGGCACGCCAGTAGTGCCCTACCAGGTCGGGGAACTCTTGGCGCAGGCGGCGTGAGGAGACGCCCTTGAGGGAGTTGACCAGCTTGGTGACGGCGACCTTGGGCGGGAAGTTCACCAGGAGGTGGACGTGGCTGTCCTCGCCGTTGAACTCCACCAACTCGCACTCGAAGTCCGTGCACACGGATCGCATGATCTCCTCCATCCGCGTCAGATGAACATCGGTGAACACCTTGTGCCGGAACTTGGTCACGAAGACCAAGTGCACATGCATCACGAAAACGCAGTGCCGACCAGTTCTGAACTTCTGCATCTCACCCATAACCCAAGTATGTAACGTGGCCGTCATGCAGCTCCGGTACTCCTTCAGGCTGTACCCGGACACCGGCCAACAGAGGGCGCTGGCGAAGGCGTTCGGGTGCGCCCGTGTCGTGTTCAACGACGCGGTCCGCGCCCGTGAGGAGGCCAGAGCGGCCGAGCAGCCGTTCCCGAAGATCGGCGAGCTGTCCACCCGCCTGATCACCCAGGCGAAGCAGACCACCTCACGCTCCTGGCTGGGCGAGGTCTCCGCGGTGGTGCTCCAGCAGTCCCTGCGGGACGTCGAGACCGCCTACCGCAACTTCTTCGCCTCCCTCAAGGGCGATCGCAAGGGGCCCAGGACCGGTGCGCCCCGCTTCAAGTCCCGCAAGGACAAGCGGCAGTCGATCCGGTTCACCGCCAACGCCCGCTGGTCCATCACCGACAGCGGACGGCTGAACCTGCCGAAGATCGGCGCGGTGAAAGTGACGTGGTCCCGCACCCTGCCCACCACCCCCACCTCCGTCACCGTCATCAAGGACGCGGCCGGCAGGTTCTTCGCCTCCTTCGTCATCCACACCGACCCCGCCACCGACGCGACCCGGATGCCCGAAACCGACCAGACCATCGGCATCGACCTCGGCCTCACCCACTTCGCCGTCCTGTCCGACGGCACGAAGATCGACTCCCCGCGCTTCCTGCGGCGCGCGGAGAAGAAACTGAAGAAGGCCCAGCGGGAGCTGTCCCGCAAACAGAAGGGATCCAGGAACCGGGAGAAGGCCCGCCTGAAGGTTGCCCGCGCCCACGCCAAGGTCACCGACGCCCGTCATGAGTTCCACCACCAGCTCTCCACCAGGCTGATCTCCGAGAACCAAGGGATCGCCGTGGAGGACCTGTCGGTGGCGGGACTGGCCCGCACCAGGCTGGCCAAGTCCGTGCACGACGCCGGATGGGCCTCATTCGTGAACATGCTCCAGTACAAGGCGGAGCGGTACGGACGCACCCTGATCACGATCGGCCGGTTCGAGCCGACCTCCCAGACCTGCTCGACCTGCGGCGTCAAGGACGGGCCCAAACCCCTCAACGTCCGGGAATGGACCTGTACCGCCTGCGGCAGCGTCCACGACCGGGACCACAACGCCGCGATCAACGTCAAGACGGCCGCCGGACTGGCGGTATCAGCCTGCGGAGCGCCGGTAAGACCAGAACTCGTTCTGGCACAGCGCGAAGAAACAGGAAGCCACGAATTCCCGACCCAAGCCCGTGCCGCGTAGCGGCACAGCAACGATCGAGAAGGCCAGAATCCTCGGGCTTCAGCCCGAGGAGCAAGTCAACGTCGTACGGCATCAGTGCCGTCCTGATCAGCCGCTTGCTGAAGCTTCGCCTCCGTCGGCAGGGTGCGGCGGTACGGCGCGGTTGTTGAGGTCCACCGAGAGGAAGATGTCGTTCGCGACGGGGTTGCGGATCTCCTCGGCGAGCTGGCCGATGAGTCCGGCCGTGCGGGCGAGCAGGGCGAAGGCACGCAGCAGTTCCAGCGGGAGGCCGAGGTCGGCGAGCGCGGCGCCGCAGACGCCGGCGCCGTTCAACGGCAGTGTTCTGCCCAGAACTTGAGGGTGGATTCGGCCGATGGCGGCGAAGAGCGACAGGTGCGGACCGACCAGCTCTTCCTCGGCGGCGATGTGGAACAGCCTCGGTGTGCGGGGGTCGCCCTCTTTGTGAACGTGGTGCCCGAGACCGGGGATCACTCTGCTCTCCGCTCGTGCCGAGCGCACGGAGGCGAGGGCCAGTTCGTCCCAGCCTGCCTCGTCGGTTGGGGGGCCACCCTGCGCTGTCGACAGGGCGTCGTGGAGGAACCTGCCGCAGTCCTCGGTCACGCCGAGGAAGCGTGAGCCGCCGCCCAGGAGCCCGGCGGCGAGGGCGCCCTGGACCGAGTCGGGCGCCGACAGGTACGTCAGCCTGGTCGTGATCGCGGTCGGGGTGAAGCCGTGGTCGGCCAGGGCGGCGAGCACGGCCTCGAACACCCGTGTCTCCCCGGGGGTGGGTCGGCGCTGTGTGGCGAGCCAGAACGCCAGCTCGCCGAAGCCCACCTCGCCCATCACATCGGCCGCGAGGTCCTGGCCGAGCAGGGTGATCTTGTCCAGGGAGGACGCACCGAGCGCGGTCGGGTACTCAGGCATCGTCGTCCTCCAGCAAGTCCTGCAGCCACTTGCGCAGTTCGGCCCCGTGTTCGTCCAGCTCGGGCGGGGGCAGGCGGTAGGCGGCGGGCGTCTCGGAGAAGCGGATCGGGTGCCGTGTCGTGGGTACGGCCCGGTCTCCCTCGCCGACCTCGACGACCGGGTCGAGTCCGAAGCGTTCGGCCATCGCGAATCCGCCGTCGATGGTGTTGATCGGTCCGCAGGGGACCCCGGCGTCGACGAGCAGCTCGAACCACTCCAGGGCGGTCCTCGTCTTGAGCCGTTCGAGCAGGAGGGGCCGGAGTTCCTCCCGTCGCTCGGTACGGTCGGCGTTGTGCCGGAAGCGGGGATCGTCGGCGGTCTCGGGGATCCCGAGTACTTCGCACAGCTTGCGGAACTGCCCGTCGTTGGCCGCGGTGACGATCAGGTCCTGGTCGGCCGTCGGCAGCGGTTCGTAGGGGAAGACGCTGGGGTGCGCGTTGCCCATCCGGTAGGGCACGGTGTCGCCGGCGACGTAGGAGGAGCTGTGGTTGACCAGCCCGGTCAGTGCCGACGAGAGCAGGTTCACTTCGACGAGCTGGCCCCGGCCGGTGGCGTCGCGGTGCCGCAGCGCGGCGAGGATGCCGATGGCGGCGTGGTTGCCCGCCATCACGTCGAAGACGGAGATCCCGGCCCGGTACGGCGGCCCGTCCGGATCACCGGTGAGGCTCATCAGTCCGGAGATCGCCTGGACCATCAGGTCGTAGCCGGGTACGTTCCGGCCGGGTCCGGCTCCGAAACCGCTGATCGACGCGTAGACCACGCCCGGGTTCTGGGTGCTCACCGAGGCGTGGTCGAGGCCGTACCGGGCCAGTCCGCCCGGTTTGAAGTTCTCGATCACCACGTCCGCGCGCCGAGCGAGCTCCCTGGCCAGCCGCGCGTCCGCCTCGTCGCGGAAGTCGAGCGCGATCGACCGTTTCCCGCGGTTGATCCCGAGGTAGTAGGTCGACACACCGTCGCGCACCGGCGGCGTCCACGTGCGGGTGTCGTCCCCCTGGGGGCCCTCGACCTTCACCACGTCGGCCCCGAGATCGGCGAGCAGCATCGTCGCGTACGGACCGGCGAGGATGCGGGAGAAGTCCGCCACGAGCAGCCCGTCGAGCGGTCCGCGTGAGCCGCCTGAACCGCCGCTCATGGGCTACGCCCCCTCGTTCTGCACGGCGACGCCCTCGCCCCGGTACTCGCTGTAGGTGTACGGGTTCGAGATCACCTCGGTTGTCGGGATCTCCGGCTCCACGGCCTGACGCCACGCCTCCTCGCCCATGGTGGTCCGCGCGTAGTCCACGGTCGCGGCGACGGCGGTGCGGGCCCGCTCCAGGTCGACGCCGACCAGTTGGTGCGCGTACTTCACCACGGTTCCGTTGACCAGCACGGTGTGCACGTCGGCGCGGGTGGCCTGGTAGACCACGTGCCCGTAGGGGTGCAGGATCGGGTACATGGCCGGGGACCGGTCGTTCTTGAGCAGGACGAGGTCGGCCTTCTTGCCCGGCGTCAGCGAGCCGATGGTGTCGCTGAGGCCGAGGACGCCGGCGCCGCCGATCGTGGCCCACTCCACGACGTCCCGGGCCCGCAGGCTGTGGTGCACCACCGTCTCCCCGGCCGTGTGGGCCGCCATGTGCTCCCGCGTCCGGTCGGCCGACAGCGTGGCGCGCATCGCCGAGAACAGATCGGCGCTGAACCACACACTGGTGTCCATCGACAGTGACACGGGGATGCCGTGGCGCCTCAGCCGCCAGGTGGGAGGGTAGCCCTGGCCGGCGTTGTGCTCGCTTTCCGCCGACACCGAGACCGTGCCGCCCGAGGCGGCGATCCGGTGGTACGAGTCCTCGCTGAGCGTCGCTGCGTGGACATAGGTGACGTCGGGCGTCATGAACCCGTGGTCCCACATCAGACGTATGCCGTTGTCGTTCGTCGCGCCCCAGACGCCCGCGTGGGTGGTGACCGGCAGCCCGAGTTCACGCGCCGCCTCGAACGCCGCCTTCTCGGGGAACGCGTCGTCACCGGTCACGTCGAAGGCGAGCTGCAGGCCCAGCATGTCGTCCCGCCCGGAGAAGTGGCGGTCGACGAAGGACCGGAATTCCTTCGAGCGGGCCCACTCCCAGGGGGCGCCGAGCAGGTTGCCGTAGGCCAGCACGAAGCGGCCCGGCACCGCGCGCAGCGATTCGACGGCCGCGTCCCCGTGCTCGGGCGTCTGCAGTCCGTGCGACCAGTCCACCGTGGTGGTCACACCCGCGTCGAGCGCCTCGATGCCGGACAGCAGGTTGCCGGCGTGGATGTCCTCGGGGCGGAAGATCTTGCCCCAGTTGAGGTAGTAGAAGACGAAGTACTGCGACAGGGTCCAGTCGGCTCCGAGTCCACGCAGCGCGGTCTGCCACATGTGCCGGTGGGTGTCGACCATGCCGGGCATGAGGATGCCGCCGGCGCAGTCCACCACCACGGCGTCGTCGGGTGCCTGAAGGTCCCTTCCGACCTGTTCGATCCGTTCACCGCGGACCAGCACGTCGCCGCGGTCGAGCAGGCCGATCGCGGGGTCCATGGACAGGACGGTCGCGTTGCGGAACAGGACGGGGCGTCCGGGGGTGAAGTCTTCCCGGCGTGGTCGTTCGATCGTCATGGGGTCACCTCGTTGTGGAGTCTGTGGTCCGGGCCCGCAGAACACGGGAGCGGGCGGTCAGGGGTACGGCCGCTGTGGCCAGGCCGAGGGCCAGGGCCGCGCATCCCCATGCGTAGCCGTCGAGTTCCGTCAGCCCGAGGGCGTGGTCGAGTGACCAGGCGCCGGGGCCGGTGAAGGCGAGGACCGCGGCCACCGCGCCGTAGGAGAAGGGCACTTCGCAGCCGCCCTTCTGGGCCCAGAAGCCGTTCGGCGCGGTCGCCGCCGCCGCGACCGCCATGGTGCCGACGATCACCGCGCAGCCGCCGGGAGTCAGCAGCCCGGCCGCGACGGAGACCGCTCCGGCGAGTTCGGCCGCCCCGGCGACGAGCACCATCCGCCGGCCGGGCACGAAGCCCCACCGGTCGAAGACGGCGGCGGTCCCGGTCCGCCCGGCACCGCCGAACCAGCCGAACAGTTTCTGGGTGCCGTGGCCGAACAGCAGCGCGGCGAGCAGCAGTCGCAGCAGGAGCAGCCCGAGATTCACGGCTGCGGCTCGTCCGTCGTCCGGGGCTGCAGCACGAAATCGAACTCGGCGCGCAGGTACGGCTCGTCGATGGTGGCGCCGTCAGGGGAGGAGCCTGCCGGTTCCTCGGTGAAGCGCACGATCAGCTCGTCCTTCGTGCCGAACACGACATCGGTGTCGAGGAATTCGGAACCCTCCCGGAACAGATGGGTGATGAGCTTCTCGTGGCCGGGGTGGTCGATCAGGAAGTGGATGTGCGCGGGACGGAAGTGGCTGATGTCGGTCCTGCCGATCAGGTCACCGACCGGACCGTCCATCGGAATCGCGTAGCCGCGTGGCGCGATGGTGCGCACGCAGTACGTGCCGTCCGCCCGCGTCCGGTACAGCGCGCGCAGCCGGGCCTCGTCGATCTCTTGCAGCTGCGCCTCGTAGGCGCCGTCGGCGTCGGCCTGCCACACGTCCAGGACGACGTCGGGCAGAGGCGTGCCGTCGAGGTCGAGGACTCGGCCGGTGATGAACAGCGGCGTTCCCGGGATGCCGTCCGACATGTCGGCTCCGAAACCGGCCGTCGGAGAGCCGTCGATGTGGAACGGACCGAGCACCGTCGCCGGAGTGGCGTCCGCCGAGAAGTGGTGGTTGAGCTGGACGACGAGCGTGCTGAGCCCTAGGACGTCGGAGGCGAGGATGAACTCCTGACGCTTGTCGTCACTGATCCGGCCCGTCGCCGTGAGCCATTCGACGGCAGTCGCCCACTCCTCTTCCGTCAGCCCGACCTCGCGGGCGTACGCGTGGAGGTGCCGCACCAACGCTGTCATCAGCTCGGCGAGCCGGGGCGAGTGCGCTGTGGCCCACCGCTTCACCGCCAGGTCGCTGAGGTTGTCCTCCGTCACGAAGGCCATGGAATCCTCCTCGATTCGTTCCGGCCTCGACCGCTGTACGGACAAGGGTCCGTACAGCGGTCACACTGGCGCATGGTTGACTCGTAAATCAAGCCCTTGGGTGGCTGGGGCGGAAGCCAGGCTTGGGGTTGGGTCGATCGGACTGCTGTCCGCACCCGGGAAATGCGTGGCCCGTCACCACCGACCGGGGCCGAGGCGCCGCGAGGAACCGGAGAGGTCAGAACATCGTGTTGTCGTTGGCGGAGGTGGCCGGGACGTCCTGTACGGCGTCCCAGTGCTCGATGATCTTGAGCTCGCCGTTCTTCTGCTTCGCGACCCGGAAGATGTCCACGACCGACTGACCGCGGTCCTCGGGGCTGAGGCGGTAGTGGGCGTGGATGGCGACGTAGTCCTTGTCGGCGATGACGCGCTTGCGTTCCACGATCAGGTTCGGGAACTGGCGGAAGAAGTTGGTGAACTGCTCGCGCAGGCCCGCGGAGCCGTTGGGGATGGTCGGGTTGTGCTGGTAGTACTCCGGCGCGAGGTACCTGACGGCGTCGGGGTTCTTGTCGATGAGGAGGGTGTCGAAGTAACTGGTGGCGATCTTCTCGCTGAGAGACGTGCTCCAGCGCGGGCCGCTGGGCTGGTTCGTGTGCGGGTTGCTGACCGTGCCGAACATGTCGTTGCCGTTGACGGTGGTCGCCGGCACGTCCTGGACCGTGTCCCAGTGCTCGGCGATCATGCCGCTCTTGGGGTCGAAGCGGAAGATGTCGACCACGGCCGTGCCACGGGTGCCGGGCTCGTAGACGGGGTTGGAACTGCTCACCAAGGAGTGCACACAAGGCCGAATTAGCTCGATCGTGTGATCGTCCGCTTGCGGGCTTGCGGTGCCCTGGGCTGATCGGGCTAACGTGATCGTGCGATCTGGGACACCGGGTACGGCGTCAGCGTGCGGGGCCCCTGCTCCACCAGAGGATGGTTCAGGGCCTCCCCGTCGCCCCTGGCCGTACCCAATTGGCCAGGTCGTGAGGGAACTGGCCTCCCGGGCCCGGACCACGCACAGGATGCGTGTCGCCGCCCCGGGGTCGAGTACGCCGGGGACCAGCTCGCCCAAGACCGTTCGGGGCGCGCGGCTGAACGGACTCATTCCCGCTCAGTCCACAGGAACGGTTGGAGTGCACCAGGACCAGGTTGCCCTGGGCGAGGACCCGCTTGACGTTGTACTGGTGGTCCGGGAAGCGCGCGGTCCACTCGCGAATGAAGTTCTTGATCGCTTCCCGGCCGTTGGGGGCGGCGGGGTTGTGCTGGATGTAGTCCTCGCTGAGGTACCGGTCGGCGACCTTGAGGTTGCCCTCCTCGAAGAGCTGGGTGAGGACGTGGACGGCGACGCGCTTGTTGCGCTCCTGCGTGGCGGGGCTTGTGTACGGGGCTTCGAGGCCGAGGCCCAGGCCGCTGTGGGACGGCGCGGAGGTGGTGGCGGTGGCCGTGGCGGCAGGTGCGCAGCCGGCCACAGCTCCTACGGTCGCCGCAGCCAGGAGGGTGGCTATGGCCTTACGGGGCAGTCGGCTGGTGCTGTTCGACATGGGGGGTCTCCAATGATGTGCGGACGCCGGTGAACGCGTCGGCGGGTGTCCGGTGGGGGATCGGGAGTCAGGGGCGAGGGTGCCCGTGTGGGCTCAGGCGCGGTCGAAGGCGAGGAGGAACTCGATGTTTCCGTCGTCCTCCACCGCGATCCCGCCGAAGTCGGGTGCCTCGATGCCGTAGTCGGCGAAGGTGACCGGGATGGAGCCGTTGACCCGGAAGCCGTCGGCGGTGCGCTGGGCGTCGAGCTCGAAGGAGACCGAGTTGGTCTCACCGTGGACGGTCAGCTCGCCTGTGGCCTTGGCGCTGACCTGCTCGCCCACCGCCGGAGCGGAGCCGAAGTCGACGGGCTCGGTGAGCTCGAAGGTGGCCTCCGGGTACCGCTCGGTGTTCATGACCCGGCCGCGGAACTGGCCGTCGCGCTGGTCGGAGTCGCTCTTCACCGAGGCGAGGTCGACGGTGAAGGATCCGCTGACCGCCCGGTTGCCTTCGATCTCCAGCTCTCCGGTGACCTTTTCGGTACGGCCCACCGCCGTGACGTTCTGGCCGAAGAGGACACTGTTCGCCAGGGAGTGCGTACGAGGCCGGATTAGCTCGATCGGGTGATCGCCTGCTTGCGGGCTTGCGGTTTCCTGGGCCGTTCGGGTTAGCGTGGTCGTGCGACCTGGGATACCGGGTACGGCGTCAGCGTGCGGGGCCCCTGCTCCACCAGAGGATGGTTCAGGGCCTCCCCGCCGCCTTTGGCCGTACCCACTTGGCCAGGTCGCACAGGGAACTGGCCTCCCGGGCCCGGACCACGCACACGATGCGTGTCGCCGCCCCGGGGTCGAGTACGCCGGGGACCAGCTCGCCCAAGACCGTTCGGGGCGCGCGGCTGAACGGACTCACTCCCGCTCAGTCCACAGGAACGGTCAGTCCAGGAGTTGCTCGGAGACCTGCCAGAGTCGCTCGGCAGCCTCCGGATCCAGGGCGTGCGGCGCGACCCCGGTGTTGGTGCCAGGCTGGTGCAGTGGGGCCTCGTCGCAGTCCTCGAAGTACCGGCCGCTGATGCCGTCGAGCAAGGGTGAGGTGGCCAGCAGGACGGAGGTCGCGGCGCCCTGTTCGACCGATTTGAAGGACATCTCGGGCAGGGGCGTTCCTTCGCCGAGGAGGGCTCGCAGGTGGGTCATGAACAGGCCCATCGAGGCGTCGTCCATGTAGCGCCCCAGGTTGGTCTGGATCCCTCCGGGCATCAGTGCGTTGGCCGTGATCCCGTCTGCGGCCCATCGCCGGCCGGCCTCGACCGCGAACAGCACGTTTGCGGTCTTGGACTGGCCGTATGCCAGCCACGGGTCGTAGGGCCGCTCGGTGAAGTGGAGGTCGTCGAAGACGACGGGTGAGAACAGGTGCCCGCTGGAACTCACCGACACCACCCGGGCACCGCCGGCCGCCGCGAGTGCCTCGTGCAGCCCGGTGGTCAGGGCGAAGTGCCCCAGGTGGTTGGTGGCGAACTGCAACTCCCAGCCCTGGGGTGTGCGGCTCTCCGGGGCCGCCATGACCCCGGCGTTGTTGACGAGGATGTGCAGCGGGCCGTGCCAGGCGGCGGTGAACGCGCGGACGGACGCCGGATCGGTCAGGTCCAGGGCGGCGACCCGTATGCCTTCGGAGCCGGTGGTGGCCCGGATGTCCTTCGCGGTGCGATCGCCGGCGGCGGTGTTCCGCACGGCCAGCGTGACCTCCGCGCCGGCGCCGGCCAGCGCTCGGGCGGTCTCCACGCCGATGCCGGACGCCGCCCCGGTGACGACAGCGCGGCGGCCCGTGAGATCGATGCCCGCGATGACGTCGGCAGCCGTGGACCGGCTGGTGAACGGACTGGTGATGCCTGTCCTCGTGGCCATTCTCGCCATGCTCCTTGTTTGCTACTCTCGAAACCGGAGGTGCCTCCGATTACTTCCAGACCCTAAGCGGAGGCTCCTCCGATTGTCCAGAAGGAAGGAAAGCTGTGACCGCCACCACACGCGGACTGCGTGCTGACGCGCGACGCAACCGGGAACGCCTCCTCGAAGTCGCGGCGCGCGCGTTCTCCGAGACCGGCACCGACGCGTCCCTCGAGGCCATCGCCAAGGACGCCGGCGTGGGCATCGGCACGCTCTACCGGCACTTCCCCACCCGCGAGGCACTGCTCGAGGCCGCCTACCGCAACGAACTCGCCCGGGTCTGCGACAGCGTCACGGAACTGCTCGCACAGCTCCCGCCCGACCAGGCCATGCGGAGGTGGATGGACCTGTTCATCGACTACCTGGCCACCAAGCAGGGCATGGCGGACGCACTGAAGGCCGTCATCGCCTCCGGCGACGAGGATCCGTTCGCCGAGAGTCTCGACCGGATCAGCACGGCCATCAGCACACTGCTGCACGCCGGGGCCGAAGCGGGAGTTCTGCGCTCGGACGTGGACCCGCTCGATGTCGGGTTCAGTCTCGGGGGTGTCCTGCTGATCACGAGCGACAAGGGGCTGCGCGACCGCGCGGGCCGCATGCTCGACCTCCTGCTCGACGGGCTCCGCTACCGCTCCGGCTGACGCGTGGCGCCGGCCCAGCTGGCTGACGGCGTATCACCGGCTCAGGTTCTCGAACAGCGCCATCCCGGCCGCCGTGTTGGACGCCGGTACGTGGTAGGCGTCGTACACACGGCGGATCCGGGGTCCCAGCGCGCCGCGCATGATCAGCCACATGATCAGCTCGATGCCCTCGGAGCCGGCCTCGCGGATGTACTCCTCGCGCGTCAGCGCGGCCAGTTTCTCGGGGTCGTGCTCGATCGCGTCGAGGAACATCCGGTCGAAGTCCTGGTTGATCAGTCCCGCGCGGGCGCCGGCGAGCTGGTGGGACATGCCGCCGGTGCCGAAGACGGCGACCTTGAGGTCCTCGGGGAAGGAGCGGATGGCCTCGCCGAGCGCGCGGCCGAGGGCCAGGCACCGCGCGGCGGTCGGCTGCGGGTACTGGATGACGTTGACCAGGAGGGGAACCACCGCGCAGGGCCAGCGTTCGCCGGGGTCGGGGCAGTACACCGACAAGGGAACGGTCAGGCCGTGGTCGACGTCGAGTTCCTGGTAGACGGTGAGGTCGAAGGAGGCGTCGATCAGGCTCTTGACGAGGTGGTCGGAGAACTCGGGGGCGCCCGTGACCGTGGGCACCGGACGGCTGCCCCATCCCTCGTCGGCCACCCGGTACGACTCGGCCGTCCCGAGCGCGAAGGTGGGGGTGACGCTCATGTCGACGGCGTTGGCGTGGTCGTTGTAGATGACCACCGCGACGTCGGGGGTGTGCCGGGCCATCCACTCCCGCGCCGGCGTGTATCCGTCGAACAGCTTTTTCCAGTACGGGTCTTGCGTCCTCCCGTGGTCCATGGCCGCACCGATCGACGGTACGTGCGAGGTGGCCAGACCCCATGTCACCTCAGCCAAAGTTCCGCCCTCCCGCTTTCAGCGCCTGCGTGAACTCCTCGGTGGTCATGCCGGTGAAGACCCCGCCGAGGTACTGCATGGACTTCTGGTCGACCATGGCGAGCTTGAAGACGTAGAAGATGGAGCCGCCCAGCTCCATCATCCGGTTCCAGTCCCGCCGCAGAACGGCGTCCCGCTGCTGGGCCGTGAGCCCGTACGTCTCGCAGTACGCGGCTTCGTCGGCTGTGAACCTCTCCCGGTTCTCGGCGTCCTTGAGGGACCCGCAGAGCCGGTTCAAGGCTCGGCCGCGGCGGTTCTCCGCGGCGTCGAAGACATAGGTGCCGGGGACCCGGGGTGTGGTGCTGGACATGCTGTTCTTCTCCTCTCCGGTGTGGGTGCCGGTCAGTGCAGGAGTCCGCCGCCGTCGCAGACGAGCGTCTGGCCGGTGACCATGGACGCGTCCGGTGAGGCGAGATAGGAGACCAGCCCCGCGAACTGCTCCGGGGTGACGAACTCCTTGATCGCCTGCCGGCTCATGGTCGCGGCGAACACCTCGTCGCCGGAGTGCGCCCGGGTGCCCGGGGTGGCCACCTGCGCGGGCGCCACCGCGTTGACCGTGATCCGGTGCTCGCCCAGTTCGCGTGCCATCACCCGGGTCATCCCGATGAGCGCGCCCTTGCTCGCGACGTAGGCGATCTGGCCCGGGGACCCCGTGAAGAAGGTGCGGGACACGACATTGACCACCCGCCCGCGGTGCGGGCTGCCGCGCAGCCAGGGCAGGCACGCCTGCACCATGAGCAGCGGGCCGACGGCGTTGACGGCGAAGAAGCGGTGCATCTCCTCCGGGGTCGTCTCCAGCAGCGGCGCCCGGTCGGAGAGCAGGCCGGCGTTGTTGACGAGTACATCGATCCGGCCCCCGCCGTACGCCTCGGCGATCTCGGATACGGCCTGGCGGGTCGCGGCCGGGTCCCCGACGTCGCAACGCCAGGCCCGGCCGCCCGGGATCGAGCTGGTGTCGTCGGGTTCGTCGACGTCGAGGGCGGCGACCGTGAAACCGTCCCCGGCCAGTCTGCGGGCGATGGCGAGCCCCAGGCCGCCGGCGGCGCCCGTGACCACGGCGACCCGGGGGCCGCGGTTCGCCGGGCCGGTCATGGTGCCTTCTCCTGCGGATGGGTGGCGAGTGCCTCGACGGTGATGTCCATCCACTTCCACATCGGCAAGGAGACCAGCGCGTCATGCAGCTGTGCCGGGTCGGCCGCCTCGTACAGGCCGATGGTCGCGTTCCGGCCAGGCACCCGCCACAGCCGCTTGAGGATGCTGGCCTCCCTGAGCTGCATGGCCCGTTCGCGCTCGCCCTTGCGCAGCTCCTCGCGTACGTCGTCGGGGGTGTCCGGGGGCAAGGTGTTCTCGGTGCGGACGAGGAATTCCACGGGGATATCCCTTCACGGGGTCAGGCTGCCGCGATCTCCAGCAGCAGTTCGGCGAGTCGGCCGGGGGCGGTGACCATCGCTTCGTGTCCGGTGGCGATCTCGTGGACCGGCCAGCCGCGGGAAGCGGCGCGCTCGGCGTGCGGGGTGAACACCCGCATCCAGTCGGTGCACTCGACGAAGGCGCCGGGGACCTGGTCGGCCTTTCCGGTCAGCCGCAGTGGCTCGGTGTAGGTCAGCCACGGGTGCGGGGTCAGTCGCGGGCCGAGCCAGTCGAGGTCCGCCTGGTCCTCGACGCCGAGCACGCTCAGCGAGCGCACCGGGATGAGCCAGCCGAACCCGGGCCCGGCCACGGACTCCCGGTAGTGCCCGGCGATGGTGTCGGGCAGCAGATCGATCGCTGCGTCACCGTCGTCGCCGACGAAGGCGTCGAGGTGGACCCGCTTCGCAAGCCGGTCCGGGATCCGGTCCGCGACGCCGGTGACGACCTGGCCCGCGTAACTGTGGCCGACGAGCACGACGCCCCGGGCGTCATGGGCCTCGATCAGCGCCACCACGTCCTCGACGTGCGTGCCGAGTCCGATCTGCGGGCTCAGCAGATGGGCGCGGTCACTCACCCCGGTCAACGTGGGGGTGTGCACCTCGTGTCCGGCCGCGCGCAGCAGCGGGGCGACACGCTGCCACACCCAGCCGCCGTGCCAGGCTCCGTGGAGCAGCACGAAGACGTGGCGGCCGCTCATGCGGACGCCCGGGGCCGCGTGCCGCCGGCCTGCTGTTCGCGGGTGAGCATCTTCGCCACCGCCCGGCGTCCGCGGAGTGCGGCGAGGTCGGACTTGATGCTGGACTCGGCGGTGCCGCCCGGGTCGGTGGCGTACATGATCTCCTGCGCCTCCAGGGCGTCGACGTCCTCCTGCATCACGGCCAGTTGCTGCTCGTGCTGGAACTTCGTGAGCTCCTCGTCGTCGATGAGGTAGTCGCGGCCGAGCGCGTAGAAATCGTGCGTCTCGTTGCCGCGTCCCGGCGTCATCCCGTACAGCACCTTCATGTGGAAGCCGTCCGGCTCCTCGGTGCCGGTGGCCGCGACACGGATGTTGAGGACGAAGATGCCCGGCGGGTAGAAGTCGCCGTCCTGCCAGCGGTCCACCGGAGAGGTCAGTCCGCAGGACTTCTCGTAGAACGGCGGCGCCTCGATGCCGATCATGCGGCGGCTGAAGCCGACCCGGTCGCCGTCCACCGTCACGTCGATCGGGGTCGCGGCGACGGCGGCGTTGCCGATGCTGCTCGGGTGCAGGAACGTCTCGTGGGTGAGGTCGAGCAGGTTCTCCAGGAGCAGCAGGTGCCGGGCCTTCAGCGGGACGACGCCGTGCACATGGGTCCAGTTCGGGTCGGTCAGCCACGAGGTGTCGGGCAGAAGGCCCTCGTCGGCCAGTTCGGGGTCTCCGGGCCAGATCCATATGGCGCCGTCCCGCTCGACCAGAGGGAAGCGGCGCAGTGCCGCCTTGGGCTTGTCGGCCTGCTCGGCGACCCCGACGCACACGCCCTGGCCGTCGAAGCGGTAGCCGTGGTAGTCGCACTGGAGGGTTCCGTCGTCGTCGAGGTGGCCCAGCGACAGCGGGTACTTGCGGTGGGGGCAGCGGTCCTCGACGGCCGTGACGGTCTGGTCGGGCAGCCGGTAGAAGCAGACCGGGATGTCGGTGATCCAGCGCTGCTTGAGGGTTCGGCCGATCTCGTCGGACCAGGCTCCCAGGTACCAGCCGTTGCGGACGTGCTGTGTCAGTGTCATGTCAGTCCTTCCTTTGACGTCGGTCCAACGGGCAGTCCGCCTGTCGAATTGACGAAGTATCAGAGATCCAGAACGAGGCGTCGGCCCCGCGCGCGGGAGACGCAGATCAGCATCGTGTCGTTCGCTGCCCGCTCGTCGTCGGTGAGCAGTGAGTCGCGGTGGTCGACCTCGCCCTCCAGGACGGGGGTCTCGCACGAGCCGCAGATGCCTTCCTCGCAGGACGACAGGACAGGGACGCCCGCCTGCTCCACGGCCTTGAGGACCGACAGCCCGGGCGGCACGGTCAGCGTCGTCCCGGACGCCCGCAGTTCCACCTCGATCGGCTGCTCGGCCTCATCGTCCGCCGGCTGTCGCACCGCCGCCGCGAACCGCTCGACGTTCAGCGCTCCGACCGGCCAGCCGGCACAGTGTGTCTCGACCGCGTCGATGAGCCCTGCGGGGCCGCAGCAGTACACCAGGGCGGACGGGTCGGGATCGCCGAGGAAACCGGCGAGGTCGAGCAGACCGTACTGGTCCTGCGGACGTACGGTCACGCGCTCGCCGTAGCCCTCCAGTTCGGGCAGGAACGCCATGGACGCGCGCGTGCGGCCCCCGTAGAGCAGGGACCACTCGGCCCCCGCCGCCTCGGCCTCGTCGATCATCGGGAGCAGGGGGGTGATGCCGATGCCGCCGCCGACGAACAGGTACCGGGCCGCCGGCCGCAACGGGAAGTTGTTGCGCGGGCCGCGCACCCGGAGTTCGCCGCCCTCCACGAGGTGGTCGTGGATCCACTGCGATCCGCCGCGTCCGTAGGGCTCTCGGAGCACCGCCACGCGCCAGCGGGCCGTGTCCGTCACCGGGCCGCAGAGCGAGTACTGCCGGGTGACGCCCGTGGGCAGGACGAAGTCGATGTGTGCTCCCGGCTGCCAGGGCGGCAGCGGTTCGCCGGAGCTCGCCGCGAGCTCCAGCGACACGACACCGTCCGCCACCGTCCGGCGGGCCAATACGGTGGCGGTGCCTTCGAACTCGGTGCCGCGCCGGGCCGCGGACGGTGCTCCTGCCTCGGCGGAACCGAGGGTGTGCGTGTCCGGGGCGGCGGTTGGGGGGCTCGTCACGTTCGTCATCTCCTCGGTACGGTCGGCAGGGATCGCTCCGGCCGCGGTCGGCGGCGCCATGATCGACGCTAGCCACCGGACAACGCCCAGGTCATCGCTCGAATGACCGGATCGGGGCGGCGCATGGTCGTGGCCCCGACTACGTCATCCGTCGCGCGGGCCGGGTGTCCCGGCACGCCCGTCGAGCTGCGGAGCCTGGTCGAGATGGATCCGCACCTGGCGGTCGTCCTCGTTCCAGAGGGCTTCCACGACGGCGTGCAGCCGTCGGACGTCGGTGCGCCACATCGGTACGCCGTAGCGGTCGTCGCGTGTCAGCGCGTCCTCGGCGACAGCATCGGCCAACAGGCTCCGGCGGTCGTACGTCGGGACTGTTCCGTTCGCTCCGTCGGGTTCGTCCGCGAACTGCACGTAAAGGGACGTGTCCCGGAAGGGAACCCAGATGTGCGTAGCCCCACGGACACCCGTCCCGCCCTGTGCCGTCACGCCAGAACACCCGTCGTCTGCGGGTAGAGCCGCACGTACGCCTCTCCCATGGTTCCGTGCGAGAAGCCGAGGTTGGGGCCGGCGTTGCGCTTCAGCTGGACGCCGCGCCGCTTGGCGAGGTCGGTGTAGTAGTCCCACATGTGCTGCTGGGCGGCCAGGCACTCCATGGCCTTGCGCTTCTTGTCGAAGACCGGGGTGATGTCCAGCAGGACGTTCGGCTTGAAGTCGCACTGCTCCGGCTGGTGCGGCTCGAAGAAGAACACCGGGGGAGCGCCGAGCGGTTCGCCGGGCGCGTCGTAGCCGACGGCCTGAGCCAGCACGCGTGCCTGGAGCGCCATGCGGGCGGCGGCCGGATGGTCGCCGTTGTAGGGGTCGGCGAGGGTGTGGGTGAGGACGACCGCGGGGGCCACCTCCCGGTACACGCGCACGATGCGGTCCACCAACTCCGGTGTCTCCAGCAGGGGGTAGTCCCCGGCGTCCAGGAACTCGATCTCCGCGCCCAGGGCGGCCGCGGCGTTCGTGGCTTCGGTGCGGCGCAGCGCCTTGATCTCGTCCAGGGCGAGACCGTCCCGCCAGGCACGGGCCGACTCGCCGCGCTCACCAAAGCTCAGGCACAACACTTTTGCGCGCTGACCGCGTTCGGCGGCGAGGGCTATGGCGCCACCGGCCCGCCAGACGAAGTCGCCCGCGTGCGCGCTGATCACCAGCAGCGCCCCTTCGGACGGAGTGGAGGTGTGGGAGGTCATCAGGACTCCGTAAGTTGTCGGGCCGCCCGGGAGGGCCGGGTGTGGCTTGTCGGGACTTGTCTTCGGTGGCTTCCAACCGACGGCACGTCGAGCGGAACGAGGAGGGGCGAGTGAGCAAGCGACAGGCCCAGGTCTGGGCAGGCATCGACGCCGGCAAGGGCCACCACCGGGCGGCGGTGGTCGACGAGACCGAAGCGATCCTGTTGTCGAAGGAAGAAGGTCGGCACCGCGCGCGCTGAGGCGGGCGCCACGGTCACATTCCGTCGCCCGAGCCGGCTTCCTGGGCCGCCTTCCTGGCCCAGGCGGTCTCGAGCTTGCCGGTCGGGGTCCGCGGCAGCCTGTCCGTCAGGACGAGGGAACGCGGCACCTTGTATCCGGCGAGACTCTGCCGGACCAGGTCGCACAGTTCGTCACCGGTGACGGTGCTGCCCGGCCGGACCGCCACGACGGCCGCCACACGCTCGCCCCAGGTCTCGTCGGGGACGCCGACGACGGCACAGTCCGTCACCTCGGGATGCGCCAGCAGTACGTTCTCCACCTCCTGCGGGTGCACCTTCTCCCCGCCCGTGTTGATCACGCCCGAACCACGTCCGAGGAACCGGATCGTGCCGTCGGCCTCAAGTCGGGCCAGGTCGCCGGGGATCGCGTACCGGATCCCCTCGATGGTGCGGTACGCCTTCGCGCTCTTCTCGGTGTCCTTGTAGTAGCCGAGCGGCATGGGCCCGCAATAGGCGAGGACGCCCGTCTCGTCGCTGCCCGGTTCGAGAAAGCGGTCATCGGAGCCGATCACCCGCGTCGCCGGAACGGGGCGGAAACGCGAGGGCAGATCCTCTGCCGAGGAGGTGATCGCGAAGGCGAAAGGGCCCCCTTCGCTCGATGCGATGGCTTCGGTGATGGTGACGTCGGCACGTTCGTGCAGTGCCCTCTTGAGCGCATCGCTGAGCGCGGTGCCGGAGCTGATCATCCTGCGCAACGAGCGCAGGTCGTGCGGTGTGCCGGCTTTCTCGGCACGCACGAGTTCGTCGACGAGCGGGCGGCACACGGCGTTGCCCGCGATGACGGCCGTATCGACCCGCTGCTCGGCGATCATGTGCCAGACATGTTCCGGGTCGAGGCCGCCCGCTCGTGCGGTGACCGCCCGGCCTCCTGTCATCAGGGCGCCCATGGTGTTGAACAGCCCGGTGGCGTGCATCAGGGGGACGACGGGCATCGTGGTCGGCGCGCGGCCCTCGTGGCGTGCCTTGACGGCGACGGCCACGGCCTCGTCGAGGCTTGCGGGGAGTTCGGTGACTCCGAGCGGGTGGTAGAACGGGACCACGTGGGCGCGCAGCAGGTCACTCAGCTGCCAGATGACGCCCTTCGGCTTGCCCGTGGTCCCGCCGGTGTACATGAACAGCTGGTCCGTTCCGGGCCGTCGTTGAGGCTCGCGCGGCGCGTGCGCGGTCAGCAGCTCCTCCAGTTCGGGCACCGCGGGCCCGCCCGGACCGTCGGCGGGCGGCTCGCCCACCCCAACCATCAGCTTCAGTGTGCGCACATGCTTCGCGGCATGCGTGACGCGGTCGGCCAGGGCGCCGCTGAAGACGAGCGCGGCGGCGTCGGCGTCGGTCAGTAGTTCGGAAAGTTCCTCGCCGGTGTAGCGGTAGTTGGCGTTCACCGGTACGGCACCGAGCTTGAAGGCGGCGAAGACCGTCTCCAGGTAGGCGGCGCCGTTGTACAGATAGCAGGCCACGGTGTCGCCCTCGCCCACCCCGGCGGTTTCCAGTGCGGCGGCCAGTCGTGACGCGCGCTCGTCGAAGTCGCGGTACGTGGTCTCACGGCCGGGTTCCGTGATGGCGACGGCGTCGGGCAGCGCGCGGCAGACCGCCTCCCAGACCGTGCCGATGGACACGTTCACGTCTCGGACCTCCTCGTCCTCGATGGCTTACGCGGAGCGCGCGGCCGAGCAGGCCGCTCGTAGGGCCCCGCGGATCCTTTGGGGGGAGTAACGATCCGCGGGGCGTTGTCTCAACCTAGGCAGTGCCCTGCTGGCGGGGAACGCGAGCAATGACTGAAGCGGCTCGGCGGTTCGACCTGCCGACGAACAGGTCGAATGACGTAGGACCACCTCGAATACGCCGGGCTACGATGCTGTGGCCGGGCGCAAGGCGCCTTCGTCCCCAAACCGGCCGACGCGTACGACGCAAGGCCCGCGGATTTCGAACGCGTCCCTATCGCACAGCAGGTCCGCGGGGCGGGTTCTTCGTCGATGTTGAGGGAGATCGGTCATGTCCGCGTCGCCGCTCGTGGGGTGGGACGACATCGCCGCCGTCGCGCCGGACGGCCTCGCCGTTCTGGACTGCGTGGGCCGGTTCGTACGGCTGAACCCGGCGGCGGCCGCGCTGCTTCGGGCGGACGCGGAGGGTGACCTCATCGGTGCGCCGTCCCCGTTCACCTCGGTGGAGGGAGCCGCCGAGTGCCGCGCGGGGCTGCTGGAGGTCCGGTCGGACGAGCAGGTGGCCCACTGGGAGCCCGCCCGCGGACCTCGACGTGAGTTCGCCTACCGCGCCCGCAGTCTGCCGGCCGACCCGAAGTTCACGGTGGTGTCGTTCCGCGACGTCACCGACGAATGGCACCGGCAGCGCAGGATCGCGGCGATCGCCCGGACGTCGATCGCACTGGCTTCGGAGGGCTCACTCGGCTCCACACTGGACGCTGTGGCCCAGCAGATCGTCCAGGCGGACGGCCTGGCCGGCGTGCAGATCCTCACCCTCGACAGCACCGGCCGGGGACTGCGGCTGATGGGCTCCGCGGGACTGCGCCACTGGGACGCGTTCCTCGACCGTCTGCTGGAGTGCCGTGACCGGGGCGCCCGGCTGTGCATGCTGGACACCCTGAAGGAACGCAGGCCGATCGTCGTCCCGCACCGGTGGGCCCAGATCCTCGAGGACCCGGCCTGGGAACCGCTGCACGCCTACCTCGGAGAGTTGAACTGGGACTCCTTCGTCAGCGTGCCGTTGATGGCGCGCGGCCGTCCCGAAGGGGTGCTGAACGCCTACTTCGCCCCCGGGCAGGAGATCGGGAGCCGGACCCTGGAGTTCCTCGCCGCCATGGCGGAACAGGCCGCCCTCGCCGTCGACTACGCCACGCTGCTTCAGCGTGAGCGCGAGGGCGCCCGCCGCAACGAGCGTCAGCGCCTCGCCCGCGACCTGCACGACTCGATCGTGCAGCAGGTGTTCTCCATCGGCATGCAGGCCAACGCCGTCGGAGTGCTGGGCGCGCGGGACAAAGCGGTGCCGGCCGAAGCGGTCCGGGCCTTCGCGGACGAGGTCGGGTCCCTCTCGCGAACCGTCCTCGCCGACCTGAGGGCCATGGTGCACGAACTGCGTCCCGCCTCCTCCCTCCGGCTCGGTCTTGAGGACGCGGTGACCACGCTCGTCAAGAGCACCGAGAACCGGACGGGCCTCAGCATCCGGCTGGAGTGCGGACACCAAGTGGACACGGTCGAACCGGAATTGGCCGAGGACATGTACCGGATCGTGGGTGAGGCCATCCACAACGTGGTCAAGCACGCGGAGGCCACCACCGTCACCATCCGCCTCGCCGTACACGACCACACCCTGACCGCCGCCATCCGCGACGACGGCCGCGGGATCACGGAATCCGGCGGGCGACGGGTCGCACAGGAGAACGAGGACGGCGAGGCGGCCACGGCCACCGGTCAGCACGGCTACGGACTGAGGACCATGCGGGAAAGGACAGAGCGATGGGGCGGCACCATGAGGATCAGATCCGGTGCGAGGAGCGGCACGACCGTACGGGTCGTCATACCCCTTCCCGTACGAGTGCCCCAGGCGCCCCCGGGCTCGGAGGGATCAGGGAGCATCCCATCGGCGGTTCCGCTGCGGGAAACGGAGAACCCCGCCCGGTCCGGGTCCTGATCGTCGACGACCACGCCGTCGTACGCCGTGGAATCCGCGCCTATCTCGAAGTCCTGGACGACATGGAAGTTGCCGCGGAGGCCGCCGACGGCCAGGAGGCACTCACCAGGCTCGACGCGATGGCCGCTCACCGGGAACTGCCGGACGTGGTCCTGATTGACCTGCTGATGCCCAGGATGGACGGGGCGACGGCGATCGGAGCGATCAAGCAGCGTCACCCTGGTCTCCCAGTTGTGGTGCTCACCAGCTTCGGCGAGATGGAACGCGTGCATGCGGCGCTCGCGCAGGGGGCCGCCGGCTACCTGCTCAAGGACGCCGACGCAAGTGAGGTGGTCGCCGCGATCCGCGCGGCCGCCCGGGGCGAGGTCTTCCTGGACCCCGCGGTGGCCAGAGGACTCACCCAGGAAATCGTTTCGCCGCCGACCGGGCTCGCCTCGCTCACCGGCCGGGAACGCGACGTCCTCGTCCTAGTCGCCGAGGGCCGGTCGAACCAGCAGATCGCCGACGAGTTGGTGATCAGCGAGCGCACCGCCCGCACCCACGTGAGCAACGTTCTGCGCAAACTCCGGCTCACCTCCCGCACCCAGGCCGCGTTGCTCGCGGTGCGGCAAGGACTGGTGCCCCCGAAGGGCTGACCGCCCTGCCGACCGCGACGGATGTCCCGGACCGGCCGGGACACAGGTCGGCCGCAGGTGCCGTCATCAGCGGGATCCTCACGGGCCCGGGCGTTCCTACGCTCAGGGGAGTCGCCCTATCGCCCCCAGTTCAGGAGGACAGCATGCTCGACGGCAAAGTCGCCATCGTCACAGGTTCGGGCCGAGGCCTGGGACGTGCCTATGCTCGCGCGATGGCCGCGGCGGGTGCCGCCGTCGTCGTGAACGACCTGGACGCCGACGTGGCCACGGAGACGGCCGACCTGATCACGGACGCGGGCGGAACGGCCGTCGCCCATGTCGGTGCGGTCGGAGGTTCCGAGTTCGCCGACGCGCTGGTGCGGCGCGCGGTCGACGAGTTCGGCCGACTGGACGTGATGGTCACCAACGCCGGTGCGTTGCGCGACCGGACCCTGCGCAATACCACCGACGACGACTTCGACCTCGTGGTCAACAGCCATCTGCGCGGTACGTTCACCTGTGGTCGCGCGGCGGCTGCCCGCTTCCGCGAACAGGGCGAGGGCGGTCGGCTCATCCTGGTGGGATCACCGGCGGGGCAGCGCGCCAGCTTCGGCCAGACCGCGTACTCGGCGTCCAAGGGCGCGATCGTCGCGATGACGCGCACCTGGGCGCTCGAGCTCGCGAAGATCGATGTCACCGTCAACGCCATCGTGCCGACCGCGCTGACCCGCATGGTGGCGACCATGCCCCGGGTCGGTGACCTTGTGGCGCAGGTGGACGCGGGGGAGCCCGTTCCCGACGCCATCCGGCGGCAGGGGCTGGGATCGCCGCAGGACGTGGCACCGGTGATCGTGTACCTCGCGTCCAAGGAGTCGGCCCACGTCACCGGACAGGCCATCGCGGCGGGAGGCGACCGGATCGCCCTGTGGACGCACCCCGGTGAGGTCGAGGAGCGGTTCGGGCAGGGCGGCTGGACCGCCGGATCGGTCGCGGAACTCTTCTCAGGCACCTATGCGGACCGCCTCCAGGACTTCAGGCCCACCCCCCTTGATCTGGCAGCCCTTGAGGAGGCGTGACGCGCACGCGGCCCCTCTGACGGCCCTCAGGTCCGTGTCAGGGGCGATGGCTGCTCAGGTCTGCGGGACGGCGGCGACGCGGGCGAAATCCGCGCTGATGTCTCCCGCGGTCTGCAACAGCAGCGGCAGATGTTCCTCGACAAGCCGCTCGACCGACGTCTCGGCCGCGTGGCAGTTGACGTTGAGTGCCGCGATGACCTGGCCGGAGCCGTCACGCAACGGGGCCGCGACCGACCGAATGCCGGGCGCCAGCTGTTGGTCCGTCAGCGCCCACCCACGAGCCCGCACCTCGCGCAGGACCGTGTCGCGTTCGTCGGGGCCGGGCTGCCAGCACGGTGTCAGCCCCGAGCGTGAGGGTTCGGCGAGCACCTTTTCCAGCTCATCGGCCGGCAGTGCCGCCAGCAGTACCTTTCCCAGGGAGGTCTGCAGTGCCGGAAACCGCGTTCCGATCTGCACCGACAGGGTCACCAGCTTCGGGACGGCCACCCGGGCCACATAGATGATGTCCGATCCATCCAGCTGAGCCACGGAGCACGACTCGTCGGTCCGCTCCACCAGCCGCTCCATGTGGGGCCGCGCGATGTCCCACAATCCCATGGAGCGTACGTAGGCGACCCCGAGTTCGAGCACCCGGGGGGTCAGCGCGAACCCTGTCTCGCACGAGCGCACATAGCCGAGTTCCTCCAGAGTCAGCAGAATCCTCCGGGCGGTCGGCCTGGCGAGTCCGGTGGCGCCGGCGACCTGGGCCAGCGACATCCGCGGGTGCCCCGGCCGGAACGCGGCGATGACTTCCAGCCCCCGGGCCAGTGCCTCGATGAAATCCGGTCCTGTTCCGTGGCGTGGCACGTGGCTCCTCGGCTGCGGTCGGAGTGGTCTCTGACCGGTCAGCCTAACGTGTGTCCGCGATGCGGACAGCGGTGCCTGCCAGGCTTCCGCATCCGAGGGGTTGACACGGTCAATTGTCCAAAGCGAACCTGAGCCACCATGTCCGCCATACGGATGATTGTCCGCCAGGCGTCGCACGTCCTTCTTTCCCGCGCTTCTTGATCCTTCCAGGAGAGTCGCATGTCCGAAAGAATGCCTACAGCACCGCAGGAGACCGGGGCGGCGCCCGTCCGGACCGGACTGCTCATCGACGGCAAGACCGTCGAGACCGAGGCGTGGACGGCCGTCCGCAACCCCGCCGCCCCCGACCTGGTCGTCGGCCACGCAGCCGCGGCGACCCCCGAGCAAGCCCGCGCGGCGGTCGCGGCCGCGGATGCAGCGTTCCCCGCCTGGGCCGCGATGCCCGCCCGTCGGCGGGCGGAGATCATCAGTGAGGCGCTCACCCTGCTCGACGGCAGTGAGGCCGAGCGAGCGGCCTTGATGACCCGCGAGAACGGCAAGATCTCCTTCGAGAGCCAGATCGAGATGGGGGTCTTCGTGGCCCGTACCCGGGCGGCGATCGACCTGGTCGACTCCCTGGACCAGGTGCGGCGTCTCGACGGCCCGCCGCTGACCTCGTACATCCACCGCCTCCCCATGGGCGTGGTCACCGTCATCGTGCCTTTCAACTGGCCGATCGCGATCCTCGGAGCGAGCCTGCCGTACGCGCTGCTCGCCGGGAACACGGCCGTGGTCAAGCCCCCGCCCACCGTGCCGCTGGCTATGGTGCGCACGCTGGAGCTGTTCGCCGCAGGCCTCCCGGCCGGGGTGCTGAACGTCGTGACGGGCAGCAACGAAGCCGTCGCCCCGCTGCTCACCGACCCTCGCGTACGGAAGATCGTCTTCACCGGCAGCACGGCCGCCGGCAAGCACATCATGGCCGCCGCCGCACAGAACCTCGCCGCGGTGACGCTCGAACTCGGCGGCAACGACCCCGCGATCGTCCTCGACGACGCCGTACTGGACCAGGAGCACATCGGACGGCTCGTCCAGGGCGCCTTCCTGACGAGCGGCCAGGTCTGCATGGCCGTCAAGCGGGTGTACGTCCACCGCTCCCGCTACGACGAACTCGTCGACGCGCTCTCCTCCGCCCTCGACACCCAGCGTGTGGGGCCCGGAGACGATCCCGCCTCGACCATGGGCCCCCTCAACAGCGCCGCCCAGCGTGACAAGGTGGCGGACATGCTCGCCCAGGCCGCCGGAGCCGGAGCCGAGGTGCGCGAACTGGGCACCCTGGCCCCCGGCGCGGCCGCCTCCAAGGGCCACTATCTGCGCCCCGCCCTCGTCCTCGCCCCGGACACCGGCCTGCGGATCGTCACCGAGGAACAGTTCGGCCCCGCCCTGCCGATCCTGCCCTTCGACGACGTCGACGCCGTACTGCACCAGGTCAACAACGACTGGTCGGGACTGTGCTCCTCGGTCTGGAGCGCCGATGCCGCCCGCGCGGCGGGCCTTGCGGAACGGCTGCGCACCGGCACCACCTGGATCAACCACGCCAACGCCGTGGCATGCGACGACCGAGCCCCCTTCGGTGGCTTCCGGCAGAGCGGCATCGGACGCGAGATGGGCCCCGACGGCCTGCTCTCCTTCACCGAAGCGCACACCATCACCAGGCACGGATAGAAACTGCGAGCACGGCTGGACCCCGCCCGCTTCGAGCGGACGGGGTCCAGCCGTGCTCCGGCCGTACGTCACACCAACGGCACGGACACCGCGTTGTAAGGGGTGTTCTCATCCCGGTCCGGGGTGGTGAAGCGGGAGTTGGGGAGGTACAGCCGACCCTGGTAGGCGGCGGCCGTGGTGGGCAGGTCGAAGCGGTCGTCCCTGATCACCCCGACCGCGGTGCCCCGTGTACCCGACCGGTTGAGCCGGATCACGTCCACCTGGTTGGGGTTGGGCTGGACGACGTAGAGGGTGCGGCCGACCAGCACCAGCCCGTCGCCGCTGGGCAGTGTGGTGTCACCCAGGTCCACCTTGCGGGCCACGCCGGTGCGGGGGTTGACGCGCATCAGCGAACCGCCGTCCGCGGCCGCGTTGGTGACGAGCAGGGCGCTGCCGTCGGGGGTGAGCGAGATGCCGTTGGACGTGAAACCGGACTGCACCCAGTCACCGCTCAGCGTGAGGCTCTCCGGGGCGCCGATACGGCCCTGCCTGCCCAGCGGCAGCTTGAAGAGCTGTGCGCTGAACGACTCGGTGAACCAGGCGGCGTCGCGGGTGAGCAGGACGTCGTTGACGAAACTGTTCTCTCCGGCGACGACGTGGTTGGCGAGCAGCGCACCACTGTGGGCGTCGACGACCCGCAGTTCGCCACTGCTGCCGCCCGCCAGGAACAGCCGCCCCCAGGAGTCAGCCTTCAGCCCGACCGTCATGCGTCCCAGGCCGCGGTGGACGACCTTGCCCTTGCCGCTCGCGAGGTTCACCCGGTACACGCCGCCGGTGGCGATCGATCCGAAGTAGGCGTACGGCGCGGAGCCGATCGCGACTCCCTCCGGCCCCCAGCCGTTGGGCAGCGAGAACTCCTTGGGCCACGATCTGGCGGTGCCCGGAGCGGCCTGTGCCGTACCGCCGATCAGGGCCGTCGCTCCCAGGGCGATGCCCGTGCCGAGAAGCTGCCTGCGTGCGAGAGAACTTGTCATCGATCGTCCTTCCACGGAAAACAAGACGGGCCGTGCCGGTCCGGCTGGGCTCCTGGACTAATTCTTGAGAGTTCAAGTATCTAGCCACAGCGACGAATGTCCCGACTCTCCTCAGTCCATCGGACGGAAAGCCGACGGGCCGGTGGGAGCACGGACGGCGAAGGCGCGCCACTCGACAGCAGGCCGACCTGACAAGGCTGAACGTAGCGCCCTGGATACGTCATTCGTCCTTACTTCCGGCGCGCGCCTCCCGGTTCCCTGTCCAGGCGGGGACCGCTGGGCCATCATCCGAAAACCTGCCGGCCGCAGTGGCGCGACCGGCGTGAGCACGGTGGCGGCCGCGCGCCGCACCGGGAGGGCGAGCGGGCCATGAGCGTGCAGCGACCGCACATCGAACCGGGCAGGCTGTTCATCGGCGGAGAGTGGCGGGACGCGGAGTCCAAGGAGCGGCGCGACATCGTCGACCCGTCCACCGGCAGAGTCGTCACCACGGTCGCGGAGGCCGACGGGGCGGATGTCGCCGCCGCGGTGGCCGCTGCCCGTGATGCGTTCGACGCGGGGCCCTGGCCCCGGACACCGGCCCGCGAGCGAGCCCGCGTGCTGCACCGGGTGGCCGATCTGGTGCGCGAACGGGCGGACGAGATCGCCGCGGTCGAGAGCCTTGACGTCGGCAAGCCCCTCTCGCTCAGCCGAGCGGTCGACGTGGAGACCGTGGCCGAGACGTACGAGTACTACTCGGCGCTGGCGCAGAGCCTCGACGGAGCCACGCGGCAGGTCGCCCTACCCGCCCACGCCTACACCCGCAGGGAGCCCGTCGGCGTGGTGGGAGCGATCACCCCGTTCAACTTCCCGTTGATCCTGAGCACGTCGAAGTTCGCCCCCGCCCTGGCGGCCGGCAACACCATCGTCCACAAACCGGCCGACGAGACTCCCCTCAGCGCGCTGCTGATGGCGGAGATCCTCGCCGACGCCGGCGTTCCCGCGGGAGTGGTGAACGTCGTCACCGGCAGCGGCCCCGTCCTGGGTGAGGCACTGGTGCGTCATCCGGGCGTCGACAAGATCGCCTTCACCGGGTCGACGAGGGTCGGCCGCCTGGCGGCGAGCACGGCCGGAGCGCAACTCAAGCCGGTCACCATGGAGTTGGGTGGCAACGCGCCGCACATCGTCTTCGAGGACGCCGACGTCGGGAAGGCGATCGGCGCGATCATCAAGGCCTTCGTCTTCAACACCGGACAGTTCTGCATGGGCGGACCCCGGCTGCTGGTCCACCGGTCCCTGTACGACACCACGCTGGGCATCCTCGCCGACGCGGTTCCGGCGGCCCCCGTCGGCGACCCCTTCGACCCGGCCACCGTCGTCGGGCCGATGGCCGGCGAGCGGCACGTGGAGAACGTCGAGCGCTTCGTGAAAGCGGCCGTCGAGGACGGCGGCCGCATCGTCGTCGGCGGTGAGCGCATGGAACTCAACGGCGGTTACTACTTCGAGCCCACCGTCATCGCCGGCCTCGACAACGACGCCCGCACCGTCCAGGAGGAGATCTTCGGCCCGGTGCTGACGGTTCAGCCCTTCGATACCGAGGAAGAGGCGATCGCGCTGGCGAACAGCACGCCGTACGGACTCGCCGCCGGTCTGCAGACCTCCGACCTGGCGCGCGCCCATCGGGTCGCCGCGCGACTGGACGCCGGCATCGTCTGGGTCAACGACTGGGCCATGCTCGATCCCGCCATGCCCTTCGGCGGCGTCAAGCAGTCCGGCTACGGACGCGAATCCGGGCCGGAGGCGCTGGAGGCGTACACGAGGACCAAGTCGGTCGTCATTTCCCTTGCCTGACCCCTCGACAGGGCCGGCTCCGAGCGCCCGGCCGCCGACGGCGGGCCCTCCCGGGCGGGATCGGCCGGGTGAACTCCGTCCCCGGCTCTTACGAGCCGGAGGTGAGCCGGGGGCATGGCGGTCTGGCAGTAGGCGTGTCGCCCGGGTGGTGGACGCCACCGTTGAAGGTGACCCGGTACGGGCGGTTTGGCGCGAAACGGCGGGCGGTGGTGAAGCCGACCGCGTCCTTGTTGCGCATGCCGTTGATGACCCGGGCGCTCAGGTGCCGGCGCAGACCGCGGTCGGTGCTCAGGTCTGAAGAGGGAATAGGCGGTGAGGTCGGCGCGGGACCAAGGCGGGGGACTGCGGCGGTGGACCGCCCTCGACGGCCTCAGCTCCTGCCCGAGCGGCGTCACTTTGCAGGAAGGTGAGCCCGCAGCTACCCTCATATTCAACAATGCGACTAGGTGCCTAGTTGTTTAGCGATGGCGGTGCCACTTCCATCAGCAGCGTTGACGAGAGGCGGTCGGCCCCGTGTCGAGCAGCGGGTATCTGCGCTATGTCGCCCTGGGCGACAGTCACACCGAGGGGCTCGGGGACGGCGACGACGTCCGTGGTCTTCGGGGCTGGGCGGACCGGCTCGCCGAGCAGGTCGCCCGCCACAGTCCCGGCCTGCGCTACGCCAACCTCGCGGTGCGCGGCCGTAAGGCCGGTCAGGTGCGCGCCGAGCAACTGGCTCCGGCTCTCGCGATGCGGCCCGACCTCGCCACCGTGGTGGCTGGGGTCAACGACGTGTTGCGCCCGGGTTGCGACCTCGACGAGGTGGCCGACCATGTTGAGGCGATGTTCGCCGCCCTCACGGCGCAGGGCGCCACCGTCGCGACCCTCATGTTTCCCGATGTCGGGCGTATCACGCCGTTGGCCCGCCCGATCGGTCACCGTGTTCTCGCACTCAACGCGCGCATCCGGGAGGCCGCCGACCGCCACGGCGTGGTGGTGGCGGAGACGGCCGCGCACGCGGCGGCGACCGATCCGCGGTTGTGGAGTGCTGACCGGCTGCACGCCGGCCCGCTGGGGCACGCGCGCATCGCGGCTGCCGTGGCCCAGGCGCTCGGTCTGCCGGGCAGCGACGACAAGTGGACCCTTCCCGTTCCGGCCGAGGGGACGGACATCTCTGTCTGGAGGACCGTGGGCGCCGAAGTGCGCTGGGCCGGCACCTTCCTGGGCCCTTGGCTCGGCCGCCGCCTGCGTGGCCGCTCCTCCGGCGACGGCCGCCAGGCCAAGCGGCCGGCGCTGCTTCCGGTGGCTGCGTCCGCCGGGGACACCTCCTCAGCCGTATGAGGATCCGCCCGCGACGACGCCGGCGGCTCCTCCTGCTGCACTTCTCTCTTCCTCGTTCCGGAGCTGGAAATGAGTAACGCCCACCCCTTCCGCGTCCTGCGCGCGAAGCGTCTGTGGACCGTCAACGGCGTCATCGTGGGCTTCGTGGCACTGCTGTTCACGGTGTTCTACGTCGGCGCCAACATCGACCCTGCCGGTCACCTGCACAAGCTGCCCGTCGGCCTGGTCAGCGCCGATGAGGGGTCGAAGGTCGGTGGCAAGCAGACCGACCTCGGTGCACAGATCACCCAGTCGATCAAGAAGTCGTCCCAGGGCGGAGACAGGATCGACTGGAAGCTGATGGACGAGGAGGAGATGAGGGAGGAACTGGGCAAGGGCAAGCTGTTCGGCGCGCTCGTCGTGCCCCGCGACTTCACCGCCACTGTCGCCGCCCTCACCGGCCCCGGGGTGGCCGGCAAGCCCGTCCGCCCGACACTCACCGTGCTGACCAACCAGTCCGCCGGCAGCGTGGGGTCCAGCATGGCGCGGCAGGCCACGACGACGGCCGCGCAGTCGGCCTCCGCGCAGGTGGGTGAACAGCTGACCGTTCAGGCCGAGGCCGCGCAGGACCAACTGCCCGCTGCCGCGCGCCTGCTGCTGGCCGACCCGGCCGTGGTGCAGATCGAGGACGGGCATCCGCTCGACTCGCACAGCGGCCTCGGTCTGAGTGCCTTCTACTACTCCCTCGTCCTCGTCGTCTGCGGCATGCTCGCCGCCAACGTCATCAGCGGCCAGGTGGACCACGCCCTCGGCTACACCCACAGCGACATGGGCCCGCTGCGGGTCCACAACCCGCTGCTGCGCGCGACTCGCGTCCAGACCCTGGCCATCAGCAGCACGCTCATGATCGGTCTGTCCCTGCTCATGGGAAGCCTGGCCCTGGCCGGTGCGGTGGGCATCATGGGCATGGACGCCTCTCACCTGCCCCTGCTGTGGCTCTTCTCCGTGTGCACGATCGCGGTTGTCGGCATCGGCGGGCTCGGACTGCTCGCTGTGTTCGGCACGCCGGGGATGCTGTTCATCACGATCTTCTACATCGCCATGGCGGTACCGACATCCGGCGCCACGGTCCCCCTCCAAGCCCTCCCCGGTTTCTACCGCGCCCTCGGCGAGTTCGAGCCCCTGCGCCAGATCACGGGCGCCGTCCGCTCCATCCTCTACTACGACGCCCAGGCCGACGCGGGTCTGACCCGGGGCTGGGTGATGCTGGGTGTGGGACTCGCGGTCGCCGGCCTCTTCGGCTTCGGCGTGACCCGGTTCTACGACCGCAAGGGGCTGCATCGCATTCCCGCCGACGAGGAACCGCAGCTGCTCCTCGCCCGGGCATAGTCCGACGACCGGTGAGGGGTGGAGTCGGGCACAATCGCCCCACCCCCTCTTCTTGACCGATCGTGCAGGTGGGATCGTCGCGGTCAGCCGTCGGCCCGCAGTGCCGCTGTGCGCTGTTCGAGCCTGCGCAGCGCCATGTCTCCCCACTGGAGGTTCTCCCGCTCGAACGACATCCCGCGCAGCAGGGTGAGATACGGGCCGATGCGCTCGGCCTCGGCGAAGTACGCCTCCTCAGAGCGCCCGTCGAGCAGGCGCTGCCGGAGCCTCTCGTAGCCGGCCAGCTTGGCGGTGGCCCACTGCATGCGCTCCGCGATGGCAGTCCGGACCGCTTCCATGTCGCCCACGTCCACGCACTGCACCTTGACAAGCAACTCGTCCCGGACCACCGCCGGTTTGCCCAAGGGCTCGGCGGTGTAGGCGTGGACGGCCTTCCGCCCGGCCTCCGTCAAGGAGAACAGCCGCTTGTTGGGGCGACGCTTCTGCTCGACGACGCGGGCCGTGACGAATCCTTCCGCCTCCATGCGCTCCAGCTCCCGGTAGAGCTGCTGGGGCGTCGACATCCAGAAGTTGGCTACCGTCGCATCGAATGCCTTCGCGAGATCGTACCCGGACGCCTCGCCCTTCAACAGCGCGGCCATCACCGCGTTCCGCAAAGCCATGGATCTACGCTAACAGATTAATCAACAACGTGACTAATAGTCCCCCCTCCCCTGTAGACAAGCCATAACAGGCCCTCTATTCTCTACCGCACCTATTCATATTTTTGAGTATCAGAGGTGGGCTCATGCATCCCTTCCGCAAGGCCGTCGAGAGCCGCGACCTGGACGCCGTGGCCGCTCTGCTGGCCGACGACGTCGTCTTCACCAGCCCCGTCACCTTCAAGCCGTACCCGGGCAAGGCCATCACCGCCGCGATCCTGCGCGGCGTGCTCCGGGTCTTCGAGGACTTCACCTACATCCGTGAGATCGCCAACCCCGACGGCCGCGATCACGCCTTCGTCTTCACCGCCACCGTCGCCGGCAAGCAGCTCCAGGGATGCGACTTCCTGCACTTCGACGACGACGGGAAGATCGACGAGTTCACGGTGATGGTGCGCCCGCTCTCCGCCGCCCAGGCGCTCGGCGAGGCCATGGGCGCCCAGTTCGAGCAGATCGCCCGAGAGGCCGCCGAACAGTAACCACGACGACGGACTTCGACGCGTGGTCATCGGCGAGGGGCAACGCCGGACTGACCGCCGCCAGCCTCCAACGCTGGGACTGCGCACCCTCCTGGCGGAGCGTCACAACGTCCCCGGCGGCTGCGCCACCTCCTTTCGACGAGGCCGCTTCGAGTTCGAGACGGCACTGCACCAGCTGTCCGGAGTCGGCCTGGGAGTCCAGCCGTACATGCTGCGCGGGCTGTTCGAGAAGCTGGGCGTCGCTGACTCGCTGTAGTTCGTCCAGGAGCCCGCCCGGATGCTCGCGTAGCCAAGCTTCCAGCGTGTCGGCGGTGCGGTCGGGCAGCACGTCGATCCGCTCATAGGTCTCGGCGTCGATCACCACGGTGGCATAGCGGTGCGGCCGGCGCAGAGCGAAGTCGTCGACGCCGATCACGCGGGGCGTCCGCCCGGTGGGCAACGGGATGCGCAGCAGGGCGCGCAGGGCCGTGTGGCGAGCAGGCCCGCCGCGAGTATCACCAGCAAACGAGATCCGCCCGGCCCGCCAACTCCTTCATCACAGCCTTGACTTACCTGGTCAGGCGGGCCGTGCGTCGCTGGTGACGCTCAAAAACTCCGGGCATCTGCTCGCAGAAGGGCGGCCGGCAGCCGCGCGTGGGACACACCAAGCGCCGCCCCCGCACGAGTTCGGTGCGCCGGCGGTTGCGCAGCAGGTAGCGCTGGGTCTTGTCGCTGGAGGTCTTGGGCAGGGCGTCGATGAAGTGGATCGTGGGCGGCGTAAGCGGGTGGTCTTGACCAGCAGCTGGAGTTCGGTGGCCACCTCCGGCATCAGATCGAGCAGGCGGGTCACTCGTGCCCCCTTGGCCCAGGACCTCGGTGCCGTACTCGACCGGATGGCCGCCCCCTCCGGATCCGGCCGCGTCATCGCAGGCCGGTCTAGCGGAACCTGGTCGGTCTGCCGACCGAGGAATCTTCACCGCGGCGTTTGCCGAGGGGCAGGCGCCCGTGGGAGGTCATCGCCTCCGCCGCAGGATGCCTGCCGCAGGATCTTCGTGAGCGCGGGCTTGGGCTCCACCCCGGCGATCACCGGGCCCACCCCGCGCCGGCGGACACCGCTGATCACCAGGCGGGCGAGGAGGCTGGAGCGGGCGATCCCGCCGCGGAAGTCGTAGGTGTTCACCGCGACGACGCGTCGGACCCGCTCTGGGAGACCCGCGGCGGTGGTCAGGGCGAGCACCGCCCCCATGGACTCCCCGACCAGGGTCACGTCGTGCAGGTCGAGTTCGGTGAGCAGGCGCTTGACGCCCGCGCGTGGCCGGCTCGTCGTGCGACGCCCCGGGCACGATCTCGGAGTAGCCCATCCCCGGCAGGTCGAGGGCGTACACGGTGTACTGGTCCGCGATCGGCGGGATGAGGTGGCGGAAGTGCTCTGCCTGGGTGCGCACGGTGTGCAGCAGGACCAGCGGGGCACCGCTGCCCGCCGTGAGGTAGCGCAGCGTTCCCTCGCGGCCGTCAAGTCCTGCGCGCGGGGGGATGGTGTGGCTGGTGGTTCCCGGGATGTGGATCGTGGGACGTGACTCCTGGCTGGGCATCTCGCCGACTCCCCGTCCTGTCTTACTTGGCCAGCTGGGGGTACAGCCCGGCCAGTTCGCCGGCCAGGCCTGCCTTGACCTGCCGGGTGAGGTCGTCCCCGAGCACCTCGTGCGCTCCCGTCTCGACGCCGTCGAGGGCGAGTACGGCGATGTCACGGGGGTCGGACTTGGGTGCGTCGACGCCCGCTGCCAGGTCCGTGTCGACGTATCCCATGTGCAGTCCGGTGACGGAGATGCCGCGGGGCTCGAGTTCCAGGCGCAGGGAGTTGGTCTGCGACCACAGGGCGGCCTTGGAGGCGCTGTAGGAGCCGCCGAGGGCCAGCCAGGACAGCACGGAGTGCATGGCGAGGATGTGGCCGCCGCCGTTGCGTTCGATGACCGGTACGAAGGCGCGGGTGAGCAGCAGGGGGCCGTAGAAGTTGGTCTCGAACTCCCGGCGTACGTCGTCGATCGGAGAGTCGAGGAAGGACGCGCCGACCACGGCACCCGCGTTGTTGATCAGTACGGTGACGTCTTCCGCCTGTGCGGCGGCCGCTGCCACGGAGGCCGGGTCGGTGACCTCCAGCGCCACCGGGACCGCGTCGGGATGCGTCACCGTGCGCGGGTCGCGGGCCGTGGCGTAGACCTTGGCTGCGCCGCGCACGTACAGCTCTTCCACCAGGGCCTTGCCGATGCCCCGGCTGCCACCGGTGACAAAGACGTTGGCGCCCTTCAAAGCGGTCATGACTGCCTCCACGAGAAATCGGAAACTGATCGGTTTACAACACAGTAAACCGATCAGTTTCTGAGTGCAAGCTCATCGAAGGAACCAGTCGCGTCGAAGGGGCCAGTCGCGTGGGACCGGCTTCAGGGGGTGGTTCCGTATCCGTGGATCCCCGGGATGACGAGCTTTCCGCCTGTCTGTCCGGCCTGGTCGATGTCGGCGTCGTCCAGGCTGAGTTGGAGTTCGCGGCCGAGCTTCCCGACGGTGTCGTAGAGCCACTCCGGAACGGTGTCGGGGGTGAGATGCAGGCGGAGGACGGGAGGCAGGGGGATGCCTTCGGCGCCCCCGACGATCCGGAGGAGGGACGGGTGGAAGGACCGGCGGGCGCCTGGCCTCGGGCCGAGACTCGCCTGTCGTCCTCGCTCGCCCCGCCCTCGGGCCTCTCCGGATCGACGAAGTGCGCAACGAGTTGCAGTGTCACGAGGCGAGCAATGACCGGCTCCTGGCGCACAGCAGGGCGGCACGCCTGGCGTAGTGCCCGGTCCGGTGGCGCACCGTGCGACAGAAGGGCGCGGTGGGCGTCGGCGCGCCCAGGCCGGTCGCGCCCCGCTCAACACCCATGGTCCTCAATACGTCAGTTCGTCAGGCCGAGCTGCGTGAGAAATTCGAAGTGGTCGTAGTACACGCGGTATTCGCTGACGCGCCCGTCGTGCAGGCGCCAGAATTCGGCCAGCCCGATCTGGATGGACCGTCCTGTCGGAGGGATCGCCTTGCCGTCGGGCGCTGCGAGGTCCTGGGTGTGGGTGCCGGTCACCTCGAGTTCGACGGCCACCTCGTCCTGCGCGGTGACGATTCGATGCGGCCGGTGCACAAGGTCGGGGAAGGCGGCGAAGAACCCGGCCATCCAGATGGTGACCATCTCGGGTCCCTTCTGCAGGAACCCAGGTGCCTGGATGACGCACTCGGGATCCAGGATCTGCTCGACCCAGTCGAAGTCATGGGCGTCGACATGTGCGAAGAACTCGACGACGAAGTCCTCGGACACAGTGGTCTCGGTTGTCATGGAACGGCTCCTCACCGATCGTTGTGCTGTGTCAGGCGGCGTCGAAGACCAGTACGGGCTTGATGACCTGCCCGGAGCGGGCGGACGCGATCGCTTCGTTGATCTCGTCGAAGGGGCGGCGTTCGACCAGCCGGTCGAAGGGGAAGTCGCCTTCCCGCCAGAGCCCGATGAGCTTGGGGATGAGTTCGTGCGGGTCCGCGTCGCCTTCGATGACGCCGGTCAGGGTGCGGCCGATGAGGAGATGGCCCTGGTCGATGGTCATCTCGTTCTCCAGGCCCTGGAGTCCGAGCGTGGCGCAGACGCCCGGGGAGCGGAGAGCCTCCACCGCCTGGCGTACGACGGAGCCGAGGCCCACGGCGTCGACGGTGAAGTCCAGTCCGGTGCCGCTGATCTCGGTGATGGCCCAGTTGACGTCCTTGGTCTGCGACGGATCGATCACGTGGGTCGCGCCGAGCTCGGTCGCCAGCTTCAGCCGTTCCGGGTTGAGGTCGACCGCGACGATGGTCGTGCACCCGGCCGCCTTGGCAGCCATGACCGCGCTCAGTCCGACCGCGCCGAGACCGAACACGCCCAGGCTCTGGCCGGGGGCGGGCCGCAGGACGTTGAACACGGTGCCGGCGCCGGTCATCAGACCGCAGCCGAGAGGGCCGAGGATGTCCAGCGGCACGTCGTCGTCGACCTTGACCGCGTTGCGGACGCCGGCCACCGCGTAGGCGCCGAACGAGGACTGGCCGAACCAGCTGCCGTGGACGTCCTCGTCACCGCGGCTCATGGTCGCGGTCCCGTCGAGGCGGGTGCCGAAGTAGTTCAGTGCCGCGAACAGTTCGCAGTAGGCGGGGTGCCCGGCCTTGCAGGTCGCGCATTCCCGGCAGGAGTCGAAGCTGAGCACCACGTGGTCGCCCACCGAGAGCGTCTCGACGGCACTCCCGACGGCGTGCACCAGGCCCGCGCCTTCGTGGCCGAGCACGGCCGGGAGCGGCAGCGGGACGCCGCCGGACTGTGCGGTGAGGTCGGTGTGGCAGACGCCGACGCCCGCGATCCTGACCAGTACCTCGTCCGGGGCCAGTTCGCCGAACTCGACCTCCTCGATCGTCAGTTCAGTGCCGGGCTCCCTCAGGACGGCGGCATTGCCTTTCATACGTTCTCCTTGGTGCGGTCCGCGACGGGCGGCAGTACGAGGTCGTAGACCCGTCGGTCCAGGCGTCGCGACAGGTCGATGTGCACGAACTTCTCCTCGGTGTACTCGTCGAGCGCGTGGGGGCCGAGTTCGCGGCCGAGGCCGCTCTGCTTGACGCCGCCGAAGGGGTACTCGACGCTGACCATGTGCCAGTCGTTGATCCACACGGTGCCTGACTCGAGGCGCCCCGCCACCTCGATGGCGGCTTCGACGTCCTCGCTCCAGACCCCCGCCGACAGCCCGTACTCGCTGTCGTTGGCGATGGCGACCGCCTCGTCGACGCTGCCGTACGGGATGACGCAGAGGACGGGGCCGAAGATCTCCTCCTGGGCGATGCGCATCTCGGGGCGGACACCCGTGAAGACGGTAGGGCCCACCCAGAACCCCGGGCCTTGGGGCGTCGGTCCGCTGTACGCCAGGGTGGCGCCTTCCTTCTGCCCCAGTTCGATGTAACCGAGGATCCGGTCGCGCTGTTCGGCGGAGACGACGGGGCCGAGGTCGGTGTCGAACTCGGCCGGATCGCCGGGCTTCATCGTCTTCGCCCGTTCGATCAGCCTGGCGACGAAGTCGTCGTGCAGCGCCTGGGGGAGCAGCAGCCTGGTGCCGGACTCGCAGGCCTGCCCCGAGTACAGCATGCAGGCGAACAGCGCGCCGTCGACCGCCGCGTCCAGATCGGCGTCGGGGAGCACGATGTTGGCGCCCTTGCCGCCCAACTCCAGCGTGACCCGCTTGACGTTGTCCGCTGCCAGCCTGCTGATCTCCCGGCCGACGGCGGTCGAGCCGGTGAAAGCGATCTTGCGTACGTCCGGATGCACGGCCAGCCGCGCGCCCACCTCCTCGCCCTCCCCGGTGACGACATTGAGGACGCCCGGCGGGAGCCCGGCCTCGTGGGCGGCCTCGGCGAGGGCGAGGAGGGTGAGGGGGGTCTTCTCGTCCGGCTTGAGGACGATGCAGTTGCCTGCCGCGAGCGCGGGACCGAGTTTCCAGACGGCCAGCAGGAGGGGGAAGTTCCAGGGGACGATGCCGGCCACGACGCCGATGGGCTCCCTGCGGACCACTCCGGTGGCGAGCGTGGGATAGGACAGCTGCGGGCCCGGGCGCTCGAAGGCGTAACTCCGGGCGAGGTCGGCGAAGTACTGCAGATGGGAGATGGAGTAGCCGACGTGGAAGGCCATGGCCTGCCGGATCGTGACTCCGTTCTCCCTGATGTGCAGCTCGACGAGCTCGTCCATCCGCTCGGAGAGCTTCGCCACGATCGCCGAGATCACTTCGGCCCGTTCCTCGGGACTCTTGCCGCGCCATTCGCCACGTTCATGCGCCCGCTTCGCGGCTGCCACCGCGCGGTCGGCATGCTCGGTCCGGCCCCTCGCCGCCGTGGCGAACACCCGCTCGGTGGCGGGATCGACGATCTCGAAGGGGGCGTCGGCGGCGTCCACCCATTCGCCGTCGATGTACATCGGGTAGTGCTTGGTCCCTGTCGTCATTGACAGACCTTCCTTGGGGTGTCGAGGGGGCTCAGATGCCGGCGTCCTTCTTGCCGACGAGTTCGCGGTAGACCGGGAACAGCGGCTTCGTCAGCGGCACGAGCTTGAGGATCTGGGTGACCGGGCCCTTGGCCTTGACCTGTCCCTTGGCCAGACCGACCGCGACGTTGTACTCGCCGCGCCAGAACTTGTTGCCGTTGTCGGCCGACATCGCGAGCCGGACATCGGGGTCGAGGTCGGAGTCGCCCTCGATGACGACGATCTCCGGCTCCTTCATGACCACGGTGATGGACGAGTCCGGGCCCGTGTAGTCGAGCCGGAGGGTGATGCCGGAGGCCTTGAGGACCGGGCCGACCTCGGGGTGGCTGTTTGCTTCCCGGAAGACGCCGCCGAGGTAGAGGTAGACCTCTTCGGCACTGGTGAAATAGCTCATCGTGGGACCTTTCGCTCGTGTTGATTCAGCTGATGCGCGATTCAGCTGATGTCGGTGTTCTTCGAGTACGCCTTGCGGAGCTCGCGCTTGAGCACCTTGCCCGTGGCGGTGCGGGGCAGCTCCTGGACGATCTCCACTGTCCTGGGGCACTTGTAGGCGGCCAGGCGCTCACGGCAGAAGGCGATGAGCTCGGCGGCGTCGGCCACGGCACCGGACGTAAGGGTGACGACGGCCTTGACCGCCTCGACGTAGGTGGGGTCGGGAACTCCGATGACGCACACGTCCGCCACGGAGGGGTGCTGGGTGATCACCCGCTCGACCTCGGCCGGGTAGATGTTCTCGCCACCCGAGATGATCATGTCCTTGACGCGGTCGCGAACGAAGAGGAAGCCGTCGTCGTCCACGAAGCCGGCGTCTCCGGTGCGGAACCAGCCGTCGCCGAAGGATTCGGCGGTGGCTTCCGGCTTGTCCCAGTACCCGGCCATGACCTGCTCGGACCTGATCCAGAACTCGCCGGTCCGGCCGCGCGGAACCTCTTCCCCCGTGAGCGGGCTGGCCACCCGGACCTGTACGCCCGCCACCGGCCTGCCGGCCGAGGTGAGCAGGTGGATCCGGTCCGGGTCGCGATGGGCGTCCGGCCCCAGGACGCTGAACACCCCGGATGCCTCGGTCATCCCGTACACCTGGTAGAAGTCCGGCGTGTACCGCTCCAGGCAGCGTCGCATCAGCGGTAGCGGCATCGGGGACCCGCCGTAGCCCAGGCACCGCAGACTGGACAGGTCCGCCTGGTCGAGTTCCGGCGTGGCCAGGAAGTACTCGTAGACCGTCGGGACGAAGAAGGCGTGGGTGACCCTTTCCTGCCGGATCTGCTCCAGGACGGCGGCCGGGACCACGTTCCGGACGAGGACCGTGCGGGCGCCCATCCAGAGGCTGATCAGAGCCCAGCTGATGCCGCCGACGTGGAACAGCGGCATGGCCACCATGTTCACGCTGTCGTGGGAGAAGCCGAACGCCTCCGCGGCCGAGACGCAGTGCGCTCCCAGGCTGCGGTGGGTCAGCATCGCGCCCTTGGGGAATCCCGTGGTGCCGGAGGTGTAGAGCAGGAGGACGCAGTCGTCCGGCTGGGGCCGGTGGCTGCGGGGCGCGGGTGCGGCCGATGCCAGGTAGTCCTCGTACGCGTCCGCGTCGCCGCCGACGACGATGACCTTCGTCAGGTGGGGCAGTCGGTCCCGGATCTGTTCCAGTTGCGGGAGGAACTCGGCGCCGACGAAGAGGATCCGGGTCTGGGCGTCGGCGAGGACGTACTCGATCTCGCCGGGGCTCAGGCGCCAGTTGACGACGACGTGTGCGTATCCGTCCCTGGCTCCGGCGAACGTGGCCTCGATCGTGGCGGAGCTGTTCTTGTTGAGGGTTGCGAAGTGATGGCCGGGCCGCAGGCCGTCCGCGGCCAGTGCGGCGGCCAGGCGCGAGACCCGGTCCGCCAGGCCGCTCCAGGTCCACCGCCGGTCGCCTTCGGCCAGTGCTTCGGCGTCCGGCGCGGCCTCCTTCCAGAAATCCAGGATGCCGTGCAGATCGCTGCCAGGTGCGGGACAGCTGCTGTTCTCGGCCGTGTGTGGTGTTGCTGTCGCCATGTGGGATTCCTCCGGTACTGGCCGCCGGCCGTTGCCGGAACGGCCGGAGAGGGCGGCGAGTGTGGGTCGGTGGCGGAAGGTTCTGCCGCGGCGGGTCGCGGGGCGGGGAACGGTCGCCGGACCGGCTTTCCAAGGAGAGTGCGGTGCGGTCACCGTATGACTGACCGCATGTACGGTCAATAGAGCGGACGGGTGGGTTTCCGGGATGTCCGGCTTCGACGGAGCACTGGGTCTCAGGCCCGCCAGAGACGACGGCCCGGTCTGGTGATCACGATGCTGGGGACCACGGCCGTACGGGACAGTCCGACAACGGACGAGACCATTTCCGCGACGTCGTCCGCCGTGATCATGTCCTCCGGGGCCAGCCGTTCGTGCATCCATGAGGTCATGTCGGTGTCGACGTATCCGGGAGCCACCGCGCAGGCCGAGACGCCGGCCTCGGACTCCTCCACGTTGACCGACTCGCACAGCGACAGCACAGCCGCCTTGGTCGCCGCGTATGCCGCCAGCGACGGCTCGGCCGTGACGCCGGTGATGGAGGCGATGGCCACCACCCTGGTGCCGTGGTGTACGCCGGTGCCGTCCCGGGGCCGGGAGGCCGTTGCACGCAGCGCGGGCAGGCATTCCTGGACCAGCTGGAACGGGGCACGCAGGTTCACGGCGTACTGCTTGTCCAGCCGGGCCAGGGGAAAGTCGGCGATCGCGCCGGCCTGTCCCATCCCGGCGCTGAGCACGAGCGCGTCCAGCCGGCCGTCGTACGCCTTGAGGTGCTGCTGCGCCACGCTGTGGACGTCGGTCTCCTCGGCCATGTCACCCGGCGCCGTGTGCACGCGCACTCCGTACCGGTCGTGCAGCTCGTCGGCCAGCGTGCGCAAGGGCCTGGGGGAGCGGGCGGCGAGGCTCAGGTCCCAGCCGTCGGCGGCGAGGCGGCGCGCGATGGCCGCGCCGATGCCACGGGAGGCTCCGGTGATGAGTGCGGTGCGGGTCATGCCGTTTCCTGTCCGGTCAGTGTGGCGGAGCCGGCCCGCAGCAGGGGCAGTACGGCGTCGCCGATGGTGTGGAAGCCGTCGCCGACGGTCTGGCCGGCGAGGTGGCGGGCGTGGATGCCTTCCGCGATCACCGCGAGCTTGAAGTAGCCGAGCGCCCGGTAGAAGGGCAGATGGCTCAGGTCCTCGCCGGTCCGGTGGGCGTAGTGCTCGGCGAGTTCGCCGGCGGTGGGGAAGCCGGGGTTGCCGTGCAGGATGTGCCGCACACCGAGCACCGGTTCGCTGACGGGATCCCAGTAGACGAGCAGCATGCCCAGGTCCGTGAGCGGGTCGCCGAGCGTGGCCATCTCCCAGTCGACGATCGCGCGGACGAGCTCCGGGTCGGCGCGGTCGAGGATGGTGTTGTCCAGGCGGTAGTCGCCGTGCACTATGCCGCGCGGGCCGGCCGGCGGCAGCCGTTCGATCAGATCCGTGAACAGCCGGTCCACGAGGGGCGTCTCCCGCGTTCTGACCAGGTCCCACTGGCTGCGCCAGCGCTTCAGCTGTCGCGCCAGATAGCCCTCGGGGCGGCCGAATTCCGCCAGCCCCACCGCCCTGGGGTCCACCTCGTGGAGCGCTGCCAGCTGGTCCACCAGGGACAGCGCACACCGCCGTTGCCCGTCGGCGCTGATCAGCGCGGCGTCCTGGGCGCTGCGGACGACCATGCCGTCGACGAACTCCACCACCGCGAACGGGGCCCCGATGACCGAGCGGTCCTCGCACAGACCGACCGGCGCCGCCACCGGCACGCCGGTGCCGTGCAGGGCGGCGACGACGCGGTACTCGCGTGCCATGTCGTGGGCGCTGGGCGTCAGGGTGCCCAGCGGCGGGCGACGCAGCACCCAATGGTGCGGGCCCGCCTGGATCTCGTACGTCAGGTTCGACCTGCCGCCCTGGAGGAGGCGGGCCCGTACCGGCCCGTCGAAGTCGGGGACGAGCTCGCCGACCCACTTCCGCAGCGCCCCGACGTCCAGGCCGATCGGTGACCCGGCGGGCGTGGTGACGTCCGTCGCGGTCATGCCGCGGTCTCCTCACGGTGGCGCGCGTGGCGGCCGACGGCGCGTCGCGCGATGGCCCAGCGGTGGGTCTCGGAGGGGCCGTCGTAGATGCGGAAGGCCCTGACCTCGCGCAGGAAGCGGGACAGCGGGACGTCGGAGGAGACCCCCAGGGCACCGCAGATCTGCACGGAGCGGTCCACGACGCGGCCCACCGCCTCGGCGACGAACGTCTTGGCGATGGCGGACTCCTGGGCGCCGCGTGCCCCGCTGTCCAGGACCCGGGCCGTGTCGCGGATGAGCGCCCGACTCGCCGCCATGTCGATCTCGGAGTCGGCCAGTTGCTGCTGGACCATGCCGAGTTCGGCGAGGCGCGAGCCGAAGGCCTCGCGGGTGCTCGCCCGCTCCAGCGCGATGTCCTGTGCGCGCCGGGCCAGGCCCAGCCAGCGCATGCAGTGCGTCAGCCGGGCCGGCGCCAGCCGCACCTGCGCGTACTCGAACCCCCGGTCGACCTCACCGAGGACCTGGTCGTCGCCGACGACACAGCCGTCGAAGACGATCTCGCTGTGGCCCGCGAACAGGCCCTCGTCGAGGGTGTCGATGTCGCGCTCGACGGTCATGCCGAGCCGGTCGGTGTCGACCAGGAACATGGTGGCCCCGCCCCGGTCGCCCGGCGCACCGCTGGTGCGGGCCATGCAGATGGCGAACCCGGCACCGCGCGCGCCGCTGATGAACCACTTGCGGCCGTCGATGCGCCAGCCTCCGGGGACTCGCGTGGCCGTGGTGGTCAACGCGCTGGGGTCCGAGCCTGCGCCCGGAGCCGGCTCGGTCATCGCGAAGCAGGACCGGATGTCACCGGCGGCCAGCGGGGCCAGGTAGCGCCGCTTCTGCTCCTCGGTGGCGGCCTTCTCCAGGAGGTGCATGTTGCCCTCGTCCGGAGCCGCGATGTTCAGGGCGAGCGGGCCGAGCAGGGAGTAACCCGCCTCCTCGAAGACGACGGCTTGGCCGAGGGTGTTCAGGCCGAGCCCGCCGCACTCCCTGCCGACGTGCGGGGCGAGCAGGCCCGCCTCGCGGGCGGCATCCTGCAAAAGGCGCCGTACCTTCTCGGGGCCGTCGTGGACCCGGCCGCCCGTCTCGGTCTCCACGGGGATCACGACGTCACGCACCAACTGCCGTGTGCGTTCGGCGAGTTCGGCGACTGAGGGATCGGTGTCGATGGGGATGGGCACGGTGACGGCGCCTCTCGGATCGTCGGGTCAGGGGCGGGGGGTACATCGCATGGGGGCAGGACAGCGTCAGCGCGGTGCCATCCGGATCGCACCGTCGAGGCGGATGACCTCGCCGTTGAGCATCGGGTTGGCGACGATGTGCTCGACCAGCGCGGCGTACTCGCCGGGATCGCCGAGCCGGCTGGGGTGGGGCACCTGGGCGCCGAGCGAGCGGCGTGCCTCTTCGGACAGTCCGTTCAGGATCGGGGTGGCGAACAGACCCGGGGCGATGGTGACCACGCGGATCATGCTCGCCGCCAGCTCCCGCGCGATCGGCAGGGTCATGCCGACGATGCCGCCCTTGGAGGCCGCGTAGGACGCCTGTCCGATCTGTCCGTCGAAGGCCGCCACGGAGGCGGTGTTGACGATGACGCCGCGTTCCTCGCCGCGTGGCCCGGTGGGCTCGGTGTCCTGCATCCGCTGCGCGGCGAGCCGGATCACGTTGAACGTTCCGACCAGGTTGATCTCCACCACCCGGCGGAAGCGCTCCAGGGCCAGGGGCCCGTCCCTGCCTATGGTGCGGCCCGGGTCGCCGATGCCCGCGCAGTTGACGACCACCCGCAGCGGCCCCGCCTCCACGGCGAGGTCGAGCGCGGCCGCCACCTGCTCCGGCTCGGTGACGTCGGTGGGCGCGAAGGTGACATGGCCGCCAAGGTCCTTGGCGACGGTCTCGCCTGCCGAGGAGGGGAGGTCGGCGATGACGACCCGGGCCCCGGCCGCCGCCAGGCGCTGCGCGGTCGCCAGCCCGAGCCCGGAGGCGCCACCGGTGACGAGGGCGGCGCTGCCTGAGAGATGCATGGGGTCTCCTCTGAAGGTGCTCGAATGGGGAGGGCTCAGAGCCGCTCGATGACCGTGGCGTTGGCCATGCCCCCGCCCTCGCACATGGTCTGCAGGCCGTAACGGCCGTCGGTGGCCTCAAGGTGGTTGACCAGGGTGGTCAGCAGCCGGGTGCCGGAGGCACCGAGGGGGTGGCCGAGGGCGATGGCGCCGCCGCGCGGGTTCACCCGGTCCGGGTCGGCACCGGTCTCCCGCTGCCACACCAGCGGTACCGCGGCGAAGGCCTCGTTGGCTTCGAAGGCGTCGATGTCGTCGATGGACAGGCCCGCCCGCTCCAGCACACGGACGGTGGCCGGGATCACGCCGGTGAGCATCAGCAGCGGGTCGCTGCCGGTGACGGCGAAGGAGTGGAACCGCGCGCGCGGGCGCAGCCCCAGGGCGGCGGCCCTGTCCTCGCTCATGATGAGCGCGGCGGAGGCGCCGTCGGTCAACGGGGAGGAATTGCCCGCGGTGACGCGCCAGTCGATCTCCGGGAAGCGCTGGCCCGTGGCATCGTCATAAAACGCCGGCTTCAGTCCGGCCAGGGCCTGCGGGGTGGTGGACGGCCGGACCGTCTCGTCCGCCTCATGACCGCCGACCGGGACGATCTCGCCGTCGAAGCCGCCCGACGCGGCGGTCGCCGCGGCGAGCCGGTGGGAGCGCGCGGCAAAGGCATCGAGCTCCTGCCGGTCGATCTTCCAGCGAGCGGCGATGAGCTCCGCCGAAACGCCTTGCTGGACCAGGCCGTCGGGATACCGCGAGGCCAGCGGGGCGTACGGGGCGCGGCCCTGGACGGCGGAGAACATCGGCACCCGGCTCATGGACTCGACGCCGCAGGCGATCGCGATGTCGTACGCGCCCGCCAGCACGCCCTGCGCAGCGAAGTGCGCGGCCTGTTGGCTGGAGCCGCACTGCCGGTCGACGGTCGTGGCCGGCACCGTCTCGGGAAGCCCGGCGGCCAGCACCGCGTTGCGCGCGATGTTGAGCGCCTGCTCACCGTTCTGTCCGACGCACCCGGCGATCACGTCGTCCACCAGAGCCGGGTCGAGGTCATTGCGTCGCAGCAGTGCGCTCAGCACCGTGGCCAGCAGCTCCACCGGGTGCGTCCTGGACAGCGCACCGCCCGGCTTGCCCTTGCCGGAGGGAGTACGTACGACATCGACGATCACCGCTGACTGCACCGCTGTCTCCTTGGCTGTCACTTGCCCTGCCACCGGGGCGGGCGCTTCTCGGCGAAGGCCCGCGGGCCTTCCTTGGCGTCTTCGCTGCGGCGGACCTCGTGGAACTCGGCCTCGTTCATGTCCCAGATCGCCGAGTCCCAGTCGGAGCCGAACTCGGCGCTGCGCCGCATGATCCGCTTGCTCGCCCGGACGGCCAGCGGCGCGTTGCCCGCGATCTGCCTGGCCAATCGCAGCGCACTGGCGAGCACCTGGTCCGTGGGCACGACCTCGTTGGCCAGGCCCCAGCGCAGCGCGGTGGCCGCGTCCAGCGGCTCACCCGTCAGGGCGGCGTGGGCCGCGACCTTGGGCGGGATCTGCCGGTGCAGCCGCAGCAGCCCACCGGCGGCGGCGACCAGCCCGCGCTTCACCTCGGGCAGCCCGAGTTGCGCGTCCTCGCTGATCACCGCGAGATCGCAGGCGAGCACGATCTCGGTGCCGCCGCCGAGCGCGAAGCCGTTGACGGCGGCGACGAGTGGCTTGTCCACGAGGTGGCGCACCAGGCCGGCGAACCCCCATTCGGGGTGCCCGGGGGCGCTGACCGGTCGGCCGGCCCCCAGCTCCTTCAGGTCGGCGCCGGCGCAGAAGGCTCGCCCCGCCCCGGTGATCACGCCGACACTCAGCTCTGGGTCCTCGTCGAGTTCCCGAAGCGCGTTTCCGACGGCCGCCGACATCGCCGCGTTTACCGCGTTCATCGCCCTGGGCCGGTTCAGGGTGATCACGGCGACGGGACCCTCACGGCGCAGGACCGCGGCGGCCTCCTGATCCGGCTGATCAGGCTGGTCCTGACGCTCCGGGGACTGTACGGGGAGGGCCACGCTCGGCTCCTTCGTCGTGCGGGTGGTAGTCATGAAGCTACTATTGACCGCTCGTACGGTCAACAGTAGCGTCAGTCACGGAACGCGGACCGATACACGCGGACCGATACGCGGACGGACCCTGGGAGCGGACATGCGCATGCAGGCAGCGGTACTCAGGGCTGGTGACGGGCCCTTCGTCGTCGAAGAGGTCGACATCGCCGACCCGGGGCCGGGGCAGGTGCTCGTCCGTATCGCCGCGGTGGGCTTCTGCCACACGGACGTGCTCCCGCGCGGCGAGGGCTTTCCCGCCCGGCCGCCGATCATCGCGGGCCACGAGGGAGCCGGCGTGGTCGAGGCCCTCGGGCCCGGCGTGACCGAACCGCCGGTGGGCTCCCACGTCCTGCTCTCGTTCGACCACTGTGGTGCCTGCGAGAACTGCCTGGACGGTCACCCCGCCTACTGCCGGTCGTTCCTCCAGCGCAACCTCACCGGCACGGGCACCGAGACCGGCAGCCAGCCGGTGACCGACGCCGAGGGAAAGCCTGTTGCCTCGCGCTGGTTCGGCCAGTCCTCGTTCGCCACCCACGCCGTGGTGGACGTACGCAACACGATCGTCGTCGACCCGGATCTGCCGCTGGAGCTCCTCGCCCCGCTGGGCTGCGGCATCCAGACAGGCGCCGGATCGATCCTGCTCGCCCTCGGCGTCCGCGCCGGTTCGCGCGTCGTGGTGTTCGGCGCGGGCGGAGTGGGGCTGGCGGCCGTCATGGCGGCCAAAGTCGCCGGGGCCGCCATGATCGTGGCGGTCGACCGGCACGAGAACCGGCTCGACCTGGCCCAGGAACTCGGCGCCACGCATGTCGTGTTGGGCGCCGCCGACGACGTACCTCGTTGGCTCCGCAAGCTCACCGGGGGAGGAGCCGACTACGTCCTGGACACCACCGGGGTCCCGGAGGTGATCAGGGACGGGGTCGACAGCCTGCGGGTGAGGGGAACCATCGGCCTGGTCGGCGCCCAGTCGCGGGACCTCGTCCTGGGCCCCGCCGCACTGTCCAGCGGCAAGAACGTGATGGGGATCCTGGAGGGCGACGCGGTACCCCGTCGCTTCCTTCCCCAGCTGATCGAGCTGTGGCAGCAGGGCCGCTTCCCGTTCGAACGCCTGGTGCGGACCTATCCGCTCAGCGAGATCAACACACCGCCGAGCGGGATGCCGCGTCCGGCGTGACCGTCAAACCCGTACTGCTCCCTGGGAGTTGACCCATGTCATCGCAGACCGTGCCATCGGAAACCGAGCCCCGCTACCGCCGTGAACACCTCTTCGTCGGAGGAGACTGGCGGCCGAGCACCGCACCCGGCACCCTAACCGTGATCTCGCCCGTCACCGAGCGGCCGGTGGGCGAGGCGCCCGACACCGCCCCCGCCGACGTCGACGCCGCCGTCGCCGCGGCCCGGCGGGCGCTGACCGCGTCGCCGTGGGCGTCCTGGGACGGGGAGACCAGGGCGGCGGCCCTCGACCGCTTCGCCGACGCGCTGGAACGCCGGGCGGAGGAGACCGCGCGGGTCGTCACCGCCGAGATGGGCATGCCGATCGCGGTGTCCGGCCCGGTCGAGGGGACCGGTCCCGCCCGGACCCTGCGGTACTTCGCCCAGCTGGCCCGCACCACACCGCAGGAGGAGCGCCGCCCCGCATTCCCCGGCCCCGGAACCACCGTGGTGCGCCGCGAGCCGGTCGGGGTGGTCGCGGTCGTCGTCCCCTGGAACTTCCCCCAGTCGCTCATGATGTTCAAGGTCGCGCCCGCCCTCGCGGCCGGCTGCGCCGTCGTGGTCAAGCCGGCGCCCGAGACCGTGCTGGATGCCTTCCAACTCGCCGACGCCGCACAGGAGGCCGGGATCCCGGACGGGGTCGTCAACGTCGTCACCGGAGGCCGCGAGACCGGTGCGTACCTGGTCGCTCACCCCGGCGTCGACAAGGTGGCCTTCACGGGGTCCACCGAGGCCGGACGGGCCATCGGCGAGGTGTGCGGGCGGCTGCTGCGGCCCGCCACGCTCGAACTCGGCGGCAAGAGCGCGGCCATCGTGCTGGACGACGCCGACCTCGGCCAGGCGGTACGCGGACTCGCCTGGGCCTGCCTGCTCAACAGCGGACAGACCTGCTACACCAGCTCCCGCATCCTCGCGCCCCGCAGCCGCTACGCCGAGGTCGTCGACGCCGTCGCGGCCCTCGCAGCCTCCTTGCGGGTCGGCGACCCGTCCGACCCGGCCACCCGGGTGGGCCCCCTGGCCTCGGCCCGACAGCGCGACCGCGTCGAGTCCTACATCGACGCCGGCCGGGCCGGCGGGGCGAGGGTGGTCACCGGTGGCGGCCGGCCCGCGGGCCTGGAGCGGGGCTGGTTCGTCGAGCCGACGGTCTTCGCGGACGTGGACAACTCCGCAGTCGTCGCCCGTGAGGAGATCTTCGGCCCGGTCCTGGTGGTCATCCCGTACGACGACGTCGACCAGGCCGTGGCGATCGCCGACGACTCCCCGTACGGCCTGGCCGGCACCGTCTGGACCTCCGACGAGGACAAGGGGCTGGAGATCGCCCGCCGGATGCGCACCGGCACGGTCGGGGTGAACTTCTACAACATCGACCTCGGCGCACCCTTCGGGGGCGTCAAGGCCAGCGGGCTGGGGCGTGAGCTGGGGCCCGAGGGGCTGGCGGCGTACGTCGAGTACAAGTCCGTCTATCTGCGCCGCTGAGCGCCTGGCTCTGCCACGCCGGTGGGGCCGGCTGACGGATCCGGCAGCGAACATGGCACCGAAGTCGACGATGCCCGTGACGGCCACGCCTGGTCGAGATCCGCGACAACCTCCTCGGGTCGGTGACCTCCAGCGCCACCGGGACCGCGTCGGGATGCGTCACGGTGCGCGCGGGCGAGCTCGCGCCCTTCAGCGCGGTCGTGACTACCTCCACAGAATGAGGAAACCGTTCGGTGTTCATCGGTGCCGAGAAGGCGTGAGACCCCCACCGGGTGACCGCCGGTCCGGTCGGCATCGGCGGCAGATGAGCAGGGAACCCCGATGCGCTTGCGTGCCGCCTCGCCCGACTCCCCCATGTGGGGAAGCGCTTCGACGCGCAACCTCTCGACTCGATGGAGGTTCCATGCGGGTTGGCCCCGTTCTCTCTGTCGCCAGGTTGCGCTAGGCTCCCGCCCCGCGTTGAAGCGCTTCGACGGTCGATGCCGTCGATGTGGGGAGAAGGCCTTTCGACTCAATGGAGAGTTCTATGCCGAGTTCAGCCGGTTTCACTCGCCGCCAGGTCATGACGACCTCCGCGGCCCTCGCCGTCGCGGCGTTGTCCACGCCATCGGCCGCCCAGGCCGCTGCCCGGTCCACTGGTTCCGCCGCGTCGGCGTCCGCACTGGACGTAGTCGCAGACATGCAGCCCGGCTGGAACCTGGGCAACAGCTTCGAGGCCATCGGCGCCGACGAGACGGCGTGGGGCAACCCGCGGGTGACCCAGGCGTTCTTCCGCAGGCTGAAGGCGCAGGGCTTCAGGAGCATCCGGATCCCGGTGACCTGGGGCCAGCACGAGGGTCCTGCTCCGGCCTACACCCTCGACCCGGTGTTCCTGGCCAGGCTCAAGCAGGTGGTCGACTGGGCCCTGGCCGATGGTTTCTACGTTCTGATCAACATGCACGGCGACGCGTGGCAGTGGGTGCCGAACATGCCGGCCCAGCATGACGCGGTCCTGGCCCAGTACACGGCCACCTGGCAGCAGATCGCGGCCGCCTTCCGGGACGAGCCGCGACGACTGCTTTTCGAGAGCATCAACGAGCCCTTCTTCAACGGCAGTGCCGGCGACGAGCAGAACGCCGTCCTGATGAACGAGCTCAACACGACCCTCCACTCCGTCGTGCGCGCGACCGGCGGAGGCAATACCGACCGGCTGCTTGTCATGCCGACCCTGGGGGACACCCCGGATCAGCCCAAGATCGACACCCTGCTCGCCACCTTCGCCGCGCTCGACGACCCGAACCTCGTGGCCTCGATCCACTACTACAGCTTCTGGCCCTTCAGCGTGAACCTCGCCGGCTACACGACCTTCAACGCGGCCACCCAGCAGCACCTGACCGACACGTTCGACCTGCTGCACAGGTCCTTCGTCGCCAAGGGGATCCCTGTCGTCGTCGGTGAGTACGGGCTGCTCGGCTGGGATTCCGGCCCCGGCACGGTCGAACAGGGGGAGACGCTCAAGTACCTCGAGTATCTCGGCTACTACGCGCGGTACCGGGGCTTGACCACGATGCTGTGGGACAACGGCAGTCGTTTCAACCGCCGCACCATGCAATGGAACGACCCGAGCCTCTATGCGCAGATACGTTCGAGCTGGACCGGGCGCTCCGGCACCGCGTCCACCGATCAGCTCTTCGTGCTCAAGGGCAGGACCCCGACGGACGCGACGGTCACGCTGAACCTCAACGGCACCAGGCTGATGAGGATCGATGCCGGCACCCGCCCCCTGATCCGGGGCGTGGACTACACCGTCAGCGGCAACAGGCTGACCATCGCAGCGGCGACGCTCAGCCGGTTGACCGCGTCGCAGGAGCACGGCACGAATGCCGTCCTGTCCCTCCGGTTCACCGACGGAATTCCTTGGACCGTCAACGTCATCACCTATGACAAGCCGGAGTTGACGAGCGCGACGGGTACGACGACCTCGCTGGTGATACCCACCGCGTTCAACGGAGACAAGTTGGCGACCATGGAAGCCGTCTACGCCGACGGCACCGCCGCCGGTCCGCAGTCCTGGACGACGTACAAGCAGTTCAATGTGGCCTTCACACCGGACTACACCGCAGGCACGATCACCTTGCCGACCGCGTTCTTCGACGGTGTCACCGACGGCACCGCCGTGACCCTCACCTTCCACTTCTGGAGCGGGGCGATCTTGACGTACACGCTGACCAGGTCCGGCACCGCGGTCACGGGCACCTCCGCCTGAAAACGGTCTGTCAGCAATAGGCGGGTGTCTCATGTGGTGAGTTCGGCGAGCTTCTTGTAGCAGGTCAGGGCTGCTGCGAGGCCGAGGAAGGCGAGGAAGTGACTGCCCTTGCGTTCGTAACGGACGGTGAGCCGGCGGTAGCCGAACAGCCAGGAGATCGACCGCTCGGTCTTCCAGCGGTGGCGGCCGAGCCGCTCGCCGGACTCGCCCCCGGACGCGCGATCCGCGGGATCAGGCCGCGGGCGCGGAGCCAGGTGAGGTGGTCGGCGGAGTAATACGCCTTGTCAGCGCGGACCTTGACCGGTCGCCGTCGGCGTGGTCCGCGCCGGGAGCGGACGTCGGGTATCGCCAGGACCAGCGGCCTGAGCGCTTGACTGTCGTGCAGATTCGCCCCGGACACCGCAACAGCCAGCGGGATGCCCTGAGCGTCAGACAGGACATGCAGCTTGCTGCCCTTCTTGCCGCGACCAACCGGATTCGGCCCGGTCGGCGTGCCCCTTTTTTCGCCCGGACGGACGCCGCGTCGACGATCGCCGAGGTCCAGTCCACCTCACCCCTGGCGCCGAGTCCGTCCAACACCGCCCGGTGCAGCCGGAGCCACAGGCCCGCCTCGGTCCACACTGCGAACCGGCGATGTGCGTAGCCGGAAAGGTACCGAACGTCGGCGGCAGGTGCCGCCAGGCACAACCGCTGGTCAGCACGTACACCACCGCAGTGAACACGGCACGCTCACCGCACGGGGTAGTCCCACGGCCCTGCGGAGCGGCGTCGGGGTGGGGCGTGGTCGCAGGACGGGGAAGTGCCGCCAACGCCGGTGAGGACGACCGCCGGACTTTTGGCGTACGCGCTGATGTGGATTCCTCCAGTGGATGTCGGGCACCAAGCGGAGCCGCCGCGAGGGCCGAGGCTCACCTCGGGAGCACGGGCCGGCAGATCTCCGGCGAGTCACCCGACCGCTTGGCCCTCGCCGTAAGTCTCGTGGCGCTGGGGCGACTTGGCGCCGACTGCACGGCCGACGACCTCGTCCCCACGCTTCTCCATCCCCTTTCTTCGGCGCTCAGCCCAGTGTCGTCACCGCGAGCTCCTGATCGGCGTAGGACCGTCGGATCCGGTTCTTGTCGAGCTTGCCCACGCTCGTTCTCGGGATCCGCTCGACGAACGCCCAGCGCTCCGGCAGCCACCAACGGGCGACCCGGCCGGTGAGGAACGCCCGCAGTTCCTGCGGGGTCACGGCCGCCCCGTCGCGCAACGTCACGCAGGCCAGCGGCCGTTCCTCCCACCGCGGGTCGGGCACGCCCACCACCGCGGCCTCCGCGACCGCCGGGTGCCCGGCCAGCGCGTTCTCCAGCTCCACGGTGGAGATCCACTCGCCCCCGCTCTTGATGCCGTCCTTGAGCCGGTCCTTCAGCTCCACCCATCCGCCCGGGTGAATCACTCCCAGATCACCGCTGCGCAGTCGGCCGTCGCGGAACTTGGCAGACTGTTCCTCGGCCGTGGCCCGGAAGTACGACCCCGCGACGGTCGGGCCGCTCAGCTCGATCTCTCCCACGGCCTTGCCGTCCCAGGGCAGTTCGGCTCCCGACTCGTCCACCACACGGGCCCGCACCCCGGGCACGAGCCGGCCGCTGCGAGTGGTCCACCCGGTCGCCTGGTCGTCCGGGGTGCCGTGCGGCGGGCGGGAGAAGGTCAGCAGGGGACTGGTCTCCGTCATGCCCCAGCCCTGTGTGAGCCGCACCCCGTGGTGGGCGTCGAAGCTGTCCGCCAGCGCGGCCGACAGCGGCGATCCCCCTGCCACGGCCAGTCGGAGGCTGCTGAAGTCCGCGCCCGTGCCGACTCCGTGCTCGTCCAGTCCGCTCCACAGCGTCGGCACCGCCGCCGCCGCGGTCGCCTTCAGGTCGCAGATCGCGCGGGCGAGATGCGCGGGCTGCAGAAACCGGTCGATCATGATCAGGTCCGCCCCGGCCAGCCAGGCCGCGTACGGCCAGCCCCAGGCGTTGGCGTGGAACATCGGCACGATGGGCAGCACCCGGTCGGCGTCGCTCATCGCGTAGGCGCTGCCGGTGGAGATCTGCAGGGTGTGCAGGTAGATCGAACGGTGGCTGTACGCCACCCCCTTCGGGGCGCCGGTGGTGCCGGTGGTGTAGCACAGGACGGCCGCCGAACGTTCCGGCAGCTCCGGCCAGTCGAAGCCGGGCGGGGCGGCGTCCAGCAGGGTCTCGTAGTCGTGCACGGTGACCCACGCCGGAGCCTCCAGCCGTGCCGCGCCGACGACGATCACGTGCCGGACGGTCGGCAGCCGGTCGATGATCCGCTGCAGCCGCGGCACCAGGTCCGCGTCCACGATGACGGCCTTGTCGGCTGCGTGGCCCGCGATATAGACCAGCTGGTCGTCGTGCAGCCGCAGGTTCAGGGTGTGCAGCACCGCTCCCATGCCCGGAACGGCGAAGTAGGCCGCCAGATGGGCGGGAGTGTTCCAGGCCAGGGTGGCGACCACGTCGTCCCGCCCGATGCCCAGTCCGGCGAGTGCGGCGGCGAGCCGCTCGGTCTGGTCGGCCAGACCCGAGAAGGCCGTCGAGGTGGTCGTGTCTCCCCGGTAGTGGTGGACGCGGCTGTCCGGGTGCACGGCGGCCCCGTGCCGGAAGATGCCGCTGACCAGCAGCTCCGCCTCCTGCATCGTGCTGTCCATTAGGTGCCCTTCCTGATGTCCCGGCCCCGCCCTCCCACTCGAGCGGTTGACCGTTGGCTAGGCTGCGTGTTTACGTTAGACCGTACGTACGGTCAATAACAACGGTGCATGTTCAGAACGACGAGGGATTCGAGGAGTTCGAGTGATCGCTCAGACGCTGGGTCCGGACCTGGGGCATCCGGACACCTACCGCGACGGAGTCCCGCACCACCTGTTCGCGGAGCTGCGCCGGACGCGGCCCGTGGCCTGGATCGAGGAACCCCCCTCCGAGGGCTTCGCCGGCGGACCGGGCTTCTGGGCCGTGACCAGGTACGAGGACGTCGTCACGGTGTCCCGCAACCCGGCCGTGTTCTCCTCGCACAGGGGAGCGACGTTCCTGAGGGACCAGCGGCCGAAGGACGTTGCCGCGCTCCAGCAGATGATGCTCAACATCGACCCGCCCGACCACGGCAAGCTGCGGTCGATCGTCAGCAAGGCGTTCACCCCGCGCATGGTGAAGGGCATGTTCGACTCGGTCGACGCCCACGCGGAAGCCATCGTGGCGGACCTGGATCCGGACACCGAGATCGATCTGGTGGAGAAGGTGTCGTCCGAGATGCCGCTGCGCGTCCTCGCCGACGTCCTCGGGGTGTCTTCCGCCGACCGCGGTCTGCTGTACGACTGGACCAACCGGATGGTCGGGCTCGATGACCCCTCGTACGGCGGCCTGCCGTCCTTCGTCTCCGCCTTCACCGAGATGTTCGCCTACGCCGCCGAGCAGACCCGGGCCAAACGCGAACACCCCACCGACGACATCTGGAGCACCATCGTCAACGCGGAGGTCGACGGCGAACGGCTGTCGAGCGGGGACCTGAACCGCTTCTTCCAACTGCTGGTGATCGCCGGCAACGAGACCACCCGCAACCTGTTGACCGGAGCCGTGCTCACCCTCGGCCGCCACCCCGGCCAGTGGGACGCCCTGCGCGCCGACCCCGAGCTGCTGCCGTCCGCGATCGAGGAGGCGCTGCGCTTCCACTCGCCGGTGATCCAGTTCCGACGTACGGCGACCTGCGACACCGTCCTCGGTGGCCAACGGATCGAGGAAGGCCAGAAGGTCGTGATGTTCTACGGCTCCGCCAACCGCGACGAGGCCGTGTTCGCCGACCCGGACCGTTTCGACATCACCCGCAACCCGGCCAACCACCTCGCCTTCGGCACCGGCACCCACTTCTGCCTGGGCAACAGCCTGGCCCGCATGGAGGCGCGGGTGCTGCTCGGCAGGCTCTTCGCCCGGTTCCCGCACATGCGGCTCGCCGGCGAACCGGAGCGGTTCCGCTCCAACTTCATCAACGGAATCCGGCGACTGCCCGTCCAGCTCGGTCCGGCCGCCTAACTCCTCGCCCAGCCCTCTCGACGCCAAGGAGGCGACCCGAACATGAAGATCCTGCTCGACCGCGGGAAGTGCACCGGCCTCGGCATCTGCGAGTCCCTGTCGCCCGAGGTCTTCGAGGTGGACGACGAAGGCGCTCTCGTCCTCAGCACCGACGTCGTCCCCGACGGAAAACTGGCCGAGATCCGGGCAGCGGTGACCAGTTGCCCGACCGAGGCCCTCCGACTGACCGAGGACTGACGGCCGTGACCACACCACAGCGACTGGTCGTCGTCGGCGCCTCCCTGGCCGGACTGCGCGCTGTCGAAGGCGCCCGCGCGAGCGGCTTCACCGGTTCCATCACGCTCATCGGCGCCGAGGATCACCTGCCGTACGACCGTCCGCCCCTGTCCAAGGCGTACCTGGCCGAGGCACCCGGCGGCCCCCCGGACACCACCTTCCGCACCGAGGACACCCTGCGCGGCGAACTCGGCGTCGACCTACGGCTCGGCGCCCGCGCGACCGGCCTGGACACCGAAGGCGGTGTGGTCCTGGTGGACGGCGGCGCCCCGGTCCCGTACGACGCGCTGGTCATCGCCACCGGAGCCGTCGCCCGCGTCCTGCCCGCAACGGAGGGCCTCGCGGGCGTCCACACCCTGCGTACGGCCGACGACGCGGCGGCGGTTCGCCGGGCGCTCGACGACCGAGCCCGGCTCGTCGTCGTCGGCGCCGGTTTCATCGGCTCGGAGGTCGCCTCGGCCGCCCGTGAGCGGGGCCTGCCGGTGACCGTCGTGGAGGCCGCCGACGTTCCCCTGCGCCGGGCCCTGGGTGACGAGATGGGTATGGCCTGCGCCGCGCTGCACGACCGGGCCGGCACCGATCTGCGGCGCGGGGTGAGCGTGCGGGCGATCCGGCGGGACGGCGAGGGAATCGGCGTCGAACTCGGGGACGGCAGCACGCTGCACGCGGGCCTCGTCGTGGCGGGTATCGGGGCCGACCCGGCCACCTCCTGGCTGGACGGATCCGGCGTCGCGCTCGCCGACGGGGTGCGCTGCGACCGGACGCTGGCCACGTCCGTACGCGGCGTCTACGCCGCAGGTGACGTCGCGCACTGGCACAACCCGCTGTTCGGACAGCCGATGAGGCTCGAACACTGGACCAGCGCCGCCGAGCAGGGCGCGACCGCCGCTGTCAACGCCCTGAAGCCGGCGGAGGCCCGGCCGTACTCCACCGTCCCCTACTTCTGGTCGGACTGGTACGGAACTCGCATCCAGTTCGTCGGGATCTCCCGGGCCGACGAAGTCCGGGTGGTCAGCGGTGATCCGGCCGACGGGCGATGGGTGGCGCTCTACCGCACCGGCGAACGCCTCACAGGCGCGCTGGCGGTCGATCACCCGACGCACATCATGAAGTACCGGGTGATGATCAATCGCGGTTGTACCTGGAACGACGCGCTGGACTTCGCACGCGAACGCAACGCGCGGGCACGCCGAACCACCGCAGTGGCCTGACGAGTGCACTGAAGAAGGGAGAACCGATGAGCGGCCGCCATGCGGCGATCGCAGGCCTCGGCCTGACCGAGGTCGGCAAGGTGTACGGGCGTTCCGCGGCGGACTTCGCCGACGAGGCGGTGCGGCTCGCGGTGACGGATGCCGGCCTGCACCTGCGGGACGTGGACGGGCTCCTGATCAACGCGGGCAAGAGCCCAGGCCTCGACCTGGGCCTCGCCAAGCGTCTGGGCCTGCGTGACCTCACCCTGCTCTCCCAGGTGCAGTCCTTCGGCGCCTCCTCGGGCATCATGGTCGCGCAGGCCGCTGCGGCCGTGCTCTCCGGCGCCGCGACCACCGTCGTCTGCGTCTTCGCCGACGCGCCGCTGCGCGAGAACGCACGGAGCGGGGACGCGTACCTCTCCAGTTCGCTCACCGCCACCGGCTTCCGCAGCGCGGAGACAGCCGGCGGATTCACCAGCGTCAACCACCGCTACGCCGTGGCCGCCGCCCGCTACATGGCGCACTACGGCGTCACCAACGACCACCTCGGTGCCGTCGCGGTCGGGCAACGGCAGTGGGCCGCGCACAACCCCGCCGCACAGTTCCGAAAGCCGATGACCCTGGAGGACTACCACCGGTCCCGCTGGGTGGTGCGGCCACTGCATCTGTTCGACTGCTGCCTGGTGTCCAACGGAGGCGCTGCCGTGGTCGTCACCACCGCCGAGCGCACCGCCGCCCTGCCCAGGCCGCCGGTCCACGTGTGGGGCTGGGGCCAGGCGCACCCGGGATACGTGATGGAGCGGGGCAGCGACTTCGGTCTCGTCACGGGAGCCGCCGCCTCGGGAGCAGCCGCGATGAAGATGGCCGGTATCACCCCGTCCGACGTGGACGTCCGGGAGATCTACGACTGCTACACCTACACGGTGCTGGTCACCCTGGAGGACTACGGGTTCTGCGCGAAGGGAGAGGCCGGAGAACTGGCGGCCTCCGGCGCGCTTGCCCCCGGCGGCGCGCTGCCCACCAACACCGGCGGCGGACAGCTGTCGGGCTTCTACCTCTGGGGCATGACCCCCCTGGTCGAAGCCGTCCAGCAGGTACGCGGCCAGGCCGGGGAGGGCCGCCAGGTCCCCCGCCACGACGTCGCGCTGGTCAGTGGCAACGGCGGCGTCCTCGACCACCACGCGACCCTGGTGCTCGGCGCCGGGCACGCCTCCTGAAGGAGCTTTCCATGACCGCGCACATCATCGCCCGACGGGACGCGGCATCCGCGGCGTGGTTCGAAGGGCTCATGGAGGGCTTGCTGCTGATCCGCCGCTGCGACGCGTGCGGCCACAACTGTCGCCCCGACGCCGAAGCGTGCACGGCCTGTGAGTCACGGGACCTGCGATGGGTCGAGGCCATGGGCACCGCGCGGGTCGTGGCCGCGGTGTCGACCCCGGGTGACGCCGGGAGCGCCACGGTCCAGGCCCTGGTCGAACTCGCTGAAGGGCCCTGGCTGCACGCACCGGTCCTGGGCGCTCCCGCCGCCCCGCCACCGGGGACGGCACTGGTCCTGACGATCCTGCGCCCGGATCACGGCGAGCCGTTCCCCGCGTTCACCGTGTCCGCCTGACTGGTCGCTCGTACGGTCAGTCGACGCGATAAGGTGGGGAGCGTTCGTCGTCGTGACCACGGAGGGACCTGAAATGGCTGCTAGGCGCGCGGGTGCGGGCGCCCCGGGCAGGTCGGGCCACATCCTGGAGTCGTTCACGCGCCGAGTCGCCCAGTCCGGCTACGACGGCACCAACTTCAGCGACATCGCGGCGGAACTGGGCATCTCCAAGGGCACCATCGTCCACCACTACGGCACGAAGGACCGGCTGCTCGCCGCGCTGCACGAGTCCTACATGCGCCGCAGGCTCGCCGAGGCGTATCTGATCGTGAACCGGCTGTCCTCGCCGCCGGAGCAGCTCGCGGGGATGCTGTTCGCCTTCGTGCTGTACCAGGAACATGACCGTGACGCCACGGTGGCCTTCCAACGGGAGATCGCCAGGCTCGCGGACCACGAGACGATGAGCGAGGGCGTACGCCTGCGCGGGGAGTACCTGGGGCTTGTACGAGGCATCCTGCGCAAGGGAACGGAAAGCGGCCAGTTCCGCGAGGGTGACCCCAACCTCCAGAGCCTGCTGATGATGGGCTCCGCCCAATGGGCCTGGACCTGGTTCGACCCGTCCGGACCGCACACGGCCGAGGAGGTCGGCGCCAGTCTCGTCGACATGGTGCTCGGCGGCCTGCTCACCCGCCCGGGGACCGCGCCGGGGCTCGCCGATCCCGAGGGTGCGGTGCTGAAGATCGTTCGCTCCTGTCTGGCCGACGCCGCGGCCCCCGGCGAACCGCCCTCGACCCCGGCTTCCTGAGGGGAAGCCGAGGTGTGGAAGGACCGGCGGATCAGGGAAGGCTCACTTCGTGGCAGCCGGCGACGGCCTGCTTGCCCGCGAGGCGGTCGGCCAGCCACTGGACGCCGGCCGGCGCCCCGGCGATGAACCCGGAGATGTGCTCGAGGCCGGGGAGGGCCACGTACTGCACCGAGGCTCCCTGAGCGCACCAGTCGTGGTAGAGCATGTCTCCCTGGGCGATCGGGACGATGGTGTCCGCCGTGCCGTGGTAGAGGTACGCGGGCGCGCCGGGCTTCCTCGTGCCGAGCAGAGAGGCTCGGTAGGCCTTCTGCCAGCTGACGTTGATCACCCGCGTGGCCACGGCGGGTTACTCCGCGGGGCCCTCATACGGCGACAGGTCCGGCCGCTTCGGCGGGAGTCCGTCGCCCGAGGAGCGGCCCGTCAGGCGGCGGCCGATCCACGGGAGGAGGTACTGGCGGGCGAAGCGGGCGTCCGCGACCCGGCGGGCGGCCCAGCCCGGCGGTGGTGTGAGGGGCAGCGGTGTGCGCCACTCGGTGTCCTCGGGCTCGTAGCCGAGCCCCTGCCACACCGCCTCCGCGACCCGCCGGTGTCCCTCGCCGCTCAGGTGCAGCCGGTCCACGTCCCACATCCGGGGATCGCCGAGCGACGGCGCCCCGTACAGGTCGACCACCAGCGCGCCGTGCTTCTCGGCGAGGCCGTCGATGCACTCGAACAGCTCCTCCATGCGTGGCCGGAAACGCTCCAGGACCGGGCCCTGGCGCCCCGGGCTGCGCATCAGCACCAGCTGCTCGCAGGACGGGGCGAGCCGCTCCACGGCCTCCGTCAGCAGCGCGCGCACCCGCCCCATGTCGCACTTGGGCCGGAGCGTGTCGTTGAGCCCGCCGACCAGCGTGACCACGTCGGCCCGCATGACCGCCGCCACGTCGATCTGCTCGGCGACGATCTGCCCGATCAGCTTGCCCCGCACCGCGAGGTTCGCGTACCGGAAGCCGGGGGAGTGGGCGGCCATCCGCCCGGCGAGCAGGTCGGCCCAGCCGCGGTAGGTGCCGTCCGGGAGCAGGTCCGACATGCCCTCGGTGAAGGAGTCGCCGACCGCGACCAGGCTGGTGTACGTGGGGTTCTTCTGCATGGCGTCACAGATGGTAACCCGGGACCATACCCGCCGGTCGGTCGGCCCGGGCCCCCACACCTCACCGATCAGGCCCGCTGCGCGAACAGCTCCCGCAGCACGTCCTCCATGGTCACCAGACCGGTCAGCCGCCCGTCGGAGCCCAGCACGGCCGCGAGATGCGTACGGCTGCCCCGCATCGCCGTCAGGACGTCGTCCAGCGGGGTGCTCTCCCGTACCCGGGCGCTGGGCCGCATGTCCTGCACCCGGAAGGGCACGTCCCGCGGAGCGGCGTCCAGTGCGTCCTTCACATGCAGGTAGCCGACGATGCGGCGCCCGTCGTCCACCACCGGGAAGCGGGAGAACCCGGACTCGGCCGAGAGCTGTTCCAACTGCTCCGGAGTGATGCCCACGCGCGCGTAGACGACACGTTCCAGGGGGAGCACCACGTCCCGCACCGGCCGGCGCCCCAGTTCCAGCGCGTCGTGCAGCCGCTCCCGCGCACGGTCGTCGATCAGACCCGCCTCGCCGGAGTCCCGCACGATCCGGGCCAGCTCGGCGTCCGAGAAGGTGGCCGCGACCTCGTCCTTGGTCTCGACCCTGAGGAGCTTCAGCAGGGTGTTGGCGAAGGCGTTGATCGTGAAGATCACCGGTCGCAGCGCCCGGGACAGGGCGACCAGCGGCGGGCCGAGCACCAGCGCGCTGCGCACCGGCTCCGCGAGCGCGATGTTCTTCGGGATCATCTCGCCGAGCAGCATGTGCAGATACGTCGCCAGGGTCAGCGCGATCACGAAGGAGACCGCGTGTCCGGCGCCGGAGGGCACACCCATGGCATGGAACACCGGCTCCAGCAGATGCGCGATGGCCGGCTCCGCGACCACACCCAGGATCAGCGTGCACAGCGTGATGCCGAGTTGTGCGGCCGCCATCAGCGCGGACACGTGCTGCAGACCCCACAGCACGCTCTTCGCGCGCCGGTCGCCCTGGTCGGCATGCGGCTCGATCTGGCTGCGGCGTACGGAGATCAGCGCGAACTCCGCGCCCACGAAGAAGGCGTTGACGACGAGGGTCGCCAGACCGATCAGCAACTGAACGGCGGTCACTTGCCCTCCACCTCCGTGATCCCTTCATGCAGCGGTGCGTGCAGCAGCAGCCGCGCGGCCCTGCGGCCCGACGCGTCCACCACGTCCAGCAGCCAGCCCGCGACCTCGACCCGGTCCTCGACGGCGGGGATGCGGCCGAGCTCCGTCGCGACGAGGCCGGCCAGGGTCTCGTACGGCCCCTCGGGGGCCCTGAGGCCGACGCGGGCGAGCTGGTCGGTGCGGGTGGAGCCGTCCGCGGAGTACAGGGCGCGGCCCTCCTCGTCGGTTCCGGCCCGGGCCAGGTCGGGCGTCTCGTGCGGGTCGTGCTCGTCCCGCACCTCGCCGACGACCTCCTCGACGATGTCCTCCAGCGTGGCCACGCCCGCCGTGCCGCCGTACTCGTCGATGACCACGGCCATCGTGCGCTTGCCGGACAGCCGGTCCAGGAGCCGGTCGACGGTGAGGGACTCCGGGACCAGGAGCGGCTCGCGCATCAGCTCGGACACGGACACGCGGGTGCGGAGCTCGGCGGGCACCGCCAGGACGTCCTTGATGTGCGCGGTGCCCACGACCGAGTCGAGGTTGCCGCGGTAGACCGGGAACCGGGACAGGCCGGTCGCCCGGGTCGCGTTCGCCACGTCCTCGCAGGTCGCCTGCACGTCCAGGGCGATGACCTGCACGCGCGGCGTCATCACGTTCTCCGCGGTCAGGTCGGCGAGGTTCAGCGTCCGTACGAACAGCTCGGCGGTGTCCGCCTCCAGGGCGCCCTCCCGCGCGGAGTGCCGGGCCAGCGCGGCCAGCTCCTGCGGCCCGCGCGCCGAGGCCAGCTCCTCGGCGGGCTCCAGGCCGAAGAGGCGCACCGCGCGGTTGGCGGTGTTGTTGAGGTGGGTGATGAAGGGGCGGAACGCGGCGCTGAACCAGCGCTGCGCGTTGCCCACCCGCTTGGCCACGGCCAGCGGCGAGGAGATCGCCCAGTTCTTCGGCACCAGCTCGCCGACGACCATCAGGAACACCGTCGACAGGGCCGTACCGAGCACCAGGGCCAGGGAGCTCGCCGTGGAGCGGGAGACGCCGGCCGATTCCAGCGGGCCCGCGATCAGCGCGGCGATCGACGGCTCGGAGAGCATGCCGACCACCAGGTTGGTGACCGTGATGCCGAGCTGCGCGCCGGAGAGCTGGAAGGTCAGGCTGCGTACGGCCTTCAGGGCCCCGGCCGCGCCCCGCTCGCCGCGCTCGACCGCGCGCTCCAACTCGCCGCGGTCGACGGTGGTCAGCGAGAACTCCGCGGCGACGAAGGCACCACAGATCAGCGAGAGCAGGATCGCCACCAGCAGCAGAAGCACTTCCGTCATCGGGTCACCTCCGTCCCATGGTCGGGCAGGGCAGGGAGGATCGCGCGATGTCTCGTACTGGGAGGCTCGCCCATGGGCGGACGCTCACACCTTTCATGGAGGACCGAGTGGCCATCCAATAGTAAAGGATGGGCAAAAGAGTATGTTCGGTGGCAGGTTCCCTAGTCCGTGAGGGGCTTCACCCAGCGTCGCCACTTCTCCTCGGGCGTGTACCCGGCCGCCCGCCACGCGTGGTGAGCGGTCTCGTTGCGCGTCAGCACCATCGCGTCCCCACGGCGCCCGCCCAGCCGTACGAAACGCTCCTCGGCGGCCGTCAGCAGGGCGCCGCCGATGCCCCGGCGGCGCCGGTCCGGGTGTACCGCGAGCCGGTACAGATGGCAGCGCCAGCCGTCGAAGCCCGCGATCACCGTGCCGACGAGTTCGCCGTCGAGCTCGGCCAGGATCAGCGCCTCGGGGTCACGGGCGACCAGCCGCTCCACGCCGCTCCGGTCGTCGCTGATGCTCGTCCCCTCGGCGGCCACCTTCCAGAAGGCCAGCACGCTGTCGAGGTCGTCGGGCGTCGCGGCCCGTATCCGCAGGTCGGTCATACGGCGATCCCATCACGCCGGCCCGGACCGGGACCCGGAATTCCGGCATCCGGACGGTCATCGGCCCTGCAACGGTCATTGGCCCTGCAATCGGGCGACCACCGGTGCGAACGCCTCCATGTACGGCTCCAGGACCGTCAGATACGAGAAGCCGTACCGCTCACGCTGCGCCAGCACCTTCGCGGTGATCTGCTCCAGCGTGCCGGCCAGGACGAGGGGCAGCTCCAGGGCCTGTTCCACGCTCAGGTCGGGCACCCGCTCCACGAGGGGCCGGACGGCGGCCTCGGGGTCGTCGGTGATCGCCACCAGCTGGATGAGGACGTTCAGTTCGGCCGGCTCCGCACGCCCCTTCGCCAGCTCCCGGTACCGGGCCACGCGCTCGTCGAGTTCCTCGGGAGTGATCGGCAGCATCTTGCCCGCCGTGTCCCCCGGCACCGGGCGCGCGCCGGTGAAAGCGGCGATGTCGGCGTGCTCGGCGGTGAGCCGCAGCATGCGGTCGCCGTTGCCGCCGACCATGAGCGGCACTTTCTGGACAGGCTGAGGTTGGTGTTCCGGGGAGGAGAGCAGTCGCCCCAACTCCTCGATCGTGCGCCGCAGATGGTCCACCCGCTCGCCCGGCGAGCCGTACGGAAGGCGGGCCGTGTCGTGTTCGGCCTGTACGTATCCGGTACCGAGACCCAGTTCCAGCCGCCCGCCGGTCAGCGCGTCGGTGGTGGCGACCTCGCGGGCCAGTAACGCCGGGTTCCAGAAACCGGCGTTGAGCACGAAGGTGCCCAGCCGCGGCCGCGCGGTCGCCTCCGCCGCCGCGACCAGCGCCGGGAAGGGCGCGACCATGCCGAGATGGTCGGGGACCAGGATCACGTCGTAGCCCAGCTCCTCGGCCCGGCGGCACTTGGCCCGCCACTCCTCGGCGGGCGCGGGGACGATCATGTTGGCACCGAAACGGAACGGACGGGACATGAACTCTCCTCAGCAGTAGGCGACTTGAGTACCCGTCCGGATTCCATCACTCGTGCGCGATGGCCGCCAGCACATTCATGCGGGATGCACGCAACGCGGGCAGCAGCGCCGCCACGACACCCACCACCGCCGAGCCGACGACGACCGCGACGATCGTGCCCCAGGGGATCGCGAGCGCGTTCATGCCCTGCAACGCCAGCACCTGCTGGGTGCATACGCCCCACACCAGCCCCAGCGCGAGCCCCAGGACGGCGCCGAACACCGCGATCACCACCGACTCCAGCCGGATCATCCGGCGCAGCTGACGCCGGGCGAGCCCGATGGCCCGCAGCAGACCGATCTCGCGGGTCCGCTCCACGACCGACAGAGCAAGGGTGTTGACCACGCCGAGGACCGCGATGACGATGGCCAGCCCCAGCAGCGCGTAGACGAGGTAGAGCAGGACCGCGATCTGGTCGTGGACCAGTTCCTTGTAGTCGGCCAGGTCGCGCACCTGCACCTGCGGGTACGGGTCGAGCGTCCGCTCCAGGTTGTCGCGCAGCTCGTCGGCGCTCAGTCCGGAGCCGGCGTTCACGTACAGCGCGGAGTCCTGGCCACCCGGCGCGAACTCCTCCAGGGTGTCCAGGCCGAAGTACAGACCGCCCTGGGTACCGAACCCCTCGGCGGCGTCCTGGTCGGTGAGGGCGCCGACCGTCAGTTCGGTGGTGCGTCCACCCTGGAACTCGACGGGGACCGTACTGCCGACCCGGACGCCGTGGTCCCGCGCGAAGTCCAGGTCCATGGCGAGGTTCCCGCCCGCGAGCGCGTCCTCGGTGTCGCCCTGCGCGTACGTGATGGTGGCGACCTCGTCGAGCTGCGGGTCGTAGGCCGCGGCGGTCGTCTCGACCCGGTCGCCGTCCGGCAGTCGTACCGCGACCGGGGTGAGCCGCGACCGTACGACGAGCCCCGCGCCCGGCGTGTCCCGCACCGCCTCGGTGACCTCCTGCGGGAAGGGCAGGAAGTTGCCGTTCTGCACGACGAAGTCGGCGCCCAGCGTCTCGTCGATCTGCTGGTCGAAGGACTCGCTCATCGAGGCGCTCGCCACCGACATCCCGCCCACCAGTGCCAGGCCCACCATCAGCGCGGCCGCGGTGGCGCCCGTGCGGCGGGGATTGCGCAGGGCGTTGCGCTGGCTCATCCGGCCGACGGACCCGAACAGCGCCGGGAAGGCGCCGCCGAGCACCCGGATCACCGGCCGCACCAGCAGCGGGCCCGCGATCACGGTGGCGAGAAGGGTGAGGATGATGCCGAGGCCCAGCAGGGAGGCCGCGGAACCGGTCTCGGACGCGGTGACGCAGCCGACGAGCGCGGCCGCGCCGAGTGCCGCGACGACACCGCCGACGATCGCCCGCGTCCGCAGCGGCCGGCCGATCCCGGCGATCTCGGCGTCCGCGAGGGCCGCCATCGGCGAGACGCCCGCCGCGCGCCGGGCCGGGAGGTAGGCCGCGACGAAGGTGACGCCGACACCGACGACGTACGCCGCCACCGGCGTGCCCCAGCCGATCACCATCTCGCTGGACTTGATGTTCATGCCGAGCGCGTTCATCAGCTCGATCAGCCCGGCCGCGAGCCCGATGCCGGTGGCCAGGCCCAGGGTGGAGCCGACCAGGCCGAGCAGCAGCGCCTCGGTGAGGACCGAGCGGCGCACCTGGCGCCGGTCGGCGCCCAGTGCGCGCAGCAGGCCCAGCTCGCGGGTGCGCTGCGCGATCAGCATCGAGAAGGTGTTGACGATGAGGAAAATGCCCACCAGCGTGGCGATGCCGGCGAAGCCGAGCATGACGTACTTGATGATGTCGAGGAATCCGCCGAGCTGTTCGACGTCCGACTCGGCCTGCTCGTCGGCGGTCCGGTAGTCGTAGGCGTCCGCGCCGAGCGCGGCGGTCACGCGCTGCTTCAGCTGAGCGTCGCTGACGCCCTCGTCGGCGTCGACCGAGATGCTGGTCGCGGCCTTCGCGTCGCCCAGCAGCTTCTCCCGCGCGGTCTCGGGGTCGAGGAAGAGCAGCGCGGCGCCGGGGTTGGTGGTGGTGAAGGTGGCGATGCCGACGACCTCGACCTTGAAGGAGCCCGGGCCCGCGATCACGCTGAGCGTGTCGCCGATTCTCACGTCCTTGCGGTCGGCGGTCTCCGAGTCGAGCATCGCCTCGGCCGGTCCGCGCGGGGCGTGTCCTGAAGTGAGCTCGACCGGGCTGCGTTCGTCAGGGTTCCAGTCGGTGCCGATGGTGGGGGCGCCGGTGGTCGGCCCGACGGTCTCGTTCTCGTCGTCGACGACGGTGATGTTCTCGACCTCGGCGTCCGAGCGGGCGGCGGCCACCCCGTCGATGGCGGCCACCCGGGCCGCGAGTTCGGCCGGCAGGGTGGCCGTCATGCCGGACGGCACGGCCTCGTCGAGGGTCTCCTTCGGGCTGACGGTGACGTCGGGCGCGGTCGTGGCGAAGAGCCGGTCGAAGGTCCGGCTGAGCGTGTCGGAGAAGATCAGGCTGCCCGCGACGAAGGCCACGGACAGGACGACGGCCAGCGCGGAGAGCAGCAGCCGTCCCTTGTGGGCGAGGAAGCTGCGGAGCGTCGCCTTCAGCACGGGATCAGTCCTTGTCGAGGGTGACGTCGGACGGGGTGCCCCCGTCTTCGGCGGTGAACGGAGCGGCCCGGGTCACGTCGAAGCGCTTCATGCGTTCGAGGACCGCCTCCGCGGTCGGCCGCTCCATCTCGTCGACGATCCGCCCGTCCGCGAGGAAGAGCACCAGGTCGGAGTGGGCGGCGGCGCCCGGGTCGTGACTCACCATGACGACGGTCTGCCCGAGCTGGTCGACCGCCTCGCGCAGGAAGCCGAGGACCTCCAGGCCCGCCCGCGAGTCGAGGTTGCCGGTCGGCTCGTCCGCGAAGATCAGTTCCGGCCGGGAGGCGAGGGCGCGGGCACACGCGACGCGCTGCTGCTGGCCGCCGGACAGCTGGGACGGCCGGTGTTTGAGCCGGTCCCGGAGCCCCAGCGTGTCGATGACCTGGTCCAGCCACTTCTCGTCGGGCTTCTTGCCCGCGATGTCCATCGGCAGGGTGATGTTCTCGGCCGCGTTCAGCGTCGGGATGAGGTTGAACGACTGGAACATGAAGCCGATCCGGTCCCGGCGCAGCCGGGTCAGCTCGCGGTCCTTCATCCCCGTGATCTCGGTGTCGCCGAGCCACACCTGTCCGGCGGAGACGGTGTCGAGGCCCGCCAGGCAGTGCATCATCGTGGACTTCCCGGAGCCGGACGGCCCCATGACCGCGGTGAACCGGCCGCGTGCGATGTCCACGTCCACCGAGTCCAGGGCCAGCACGGTCGTCTCGCCCGAGCCGTACGCCTTGGTCAGACCGCGGGCGCGGGCGGCGATCCCGTCGGCCGGTGCCTGGCCCGGCACGTGCTGAGCAGCGGGTGTGGACAAGGCTCTCTCCTCGCTCGTGGACGTCGCGCACTCCTGGTCCCGCCCGAGGGTAGTGTGACCGAGCCCACACCCGGTATCCCTCGTGGGGTCGAGTCGGTCTCCGTCGCAGGTCGGGTCCCTGATACCGATGTAAGGGGCACCTTCTCGGTCCGTGTGCGTGCCCTGACCCCTCTTGCGGGTGCTAGCAATCCGGCGCTAGCTTCAAGGTATGGCGAAGACCCAGCTGAACGTGCGCGTCGACGAGGGCACGGCCCGCGCGGCCCGCGAACGCGCCCTGGCCCGCGGGATGAGCGTCAACCGCTACATCGAGGAACTGGTCAGACAGGACACCGGCGAGGCGGGCCACACCTTCGTGGAGGCCGCCGCCGACTTCATGAAGCAGTACGAGAAGGTGTTCGCCGACGAGATCGGCGAAGGGCGCCGCTGATCCGTTGAGCAATCTCAGAATCGACCTCGCCTGGCTCCTGATGCTCGCCGAACAGCGGACCCCCGGAGACCCCCAGGTCACCGACTGGGGCGCCCTCGTCGCCGCTGTCGCGCGCCACCAGGCCGAGATATTCGACGCACCTGTCTACGACAGCCCGCACGCGCGTGCCGCCGCCCTGCTCCAACTCCTCGTCCACGTCCCCGCGTTGGAGCGCTCCAACGCCCTGTTCGCCTCGGCCGTGGCGTACGCCTACCTGGTGGCCAGCGGCCTCAAGGTCGTCACCTCGCCCGAGCAGGTGCGTGAACTGGCCCGGCTGGTCAAGAGCGGCGCGGCGTCCGTGCACGACATCGCGCAGGAGCTGCGCCGGTGGAGCGAGTGATGTACGCCGGTGGGGCGAGTGATCATGGCTCCTGCGACGTGGGGCGCCACGCGGTGCCCAGCACACAGTAGGACGTGGGCAGCCTCGGGCCCTTCTCGGGCATCAGCAGCTGCCGGTAGGGGCCGAGCTCGAACCCGGCGTCCCGCAGGGCGGCGATCGGTTCCCGGGCCACATGGCAGCCACCGCTCAGCGGCGGCCACAGCGTGCGGTCCAGTGCGCGCTGGGTGAGACCCATCGCCCGGCCGCCGCCCCTGCCGTGCTCGAAGAACCGCACCTCGCCACCGGGCCGCAGGACCCGCCGTATCTCGCCGAGGGCCCGCGGCACGTCCCGCACGCTGCACAGCACCAGCGAGATCACCGCCGCGTCGAAGGCCTCGCTCTTGACCGGCAGCGCCTCCGCGGCGCCCGGCACCACGTCGACCGGCACCCCGGAGCGCAGGGCCGCCTCCACGGCCAACTTCCGCAGTACGCGCTCCGGTTCGATGGCCACCACCTCCGAGACGGTGCCCGGATAGTGCGCGAAGTTCAGGCCGTTTCCCGCGCCGATCTCGATGACCCGCCCGGACAGGCCGGACAGCAGCCGTTCGCGCACGCCGCCCATGCCCATCTTGGACTCGGCGCTCACACTGATCCGGGCGTAATACCGGGCGAACAGCGGGTGGTGGACGGGATCACGGGACACCTTGCCGGATCGCGCGGACCGCAGCGGCATGGCAACCTCCCTGGCAGGCGGGCCTCACCAGAATTGTCCCCCGTACGAGCCCGTCGCACCCCCCGCAGTCCCTCACTCCACGAAGTCGCGCACCTGCTCGTAGACACCGTGGTCGTTGTTCATGTCGGTGTGCGACACGCAGCCGACCTCGACATTGGTGGCGCCGTTCAGGATCGCCGTGGTGTCCGGGGTGAGCGCGTCGTCGCAGTTCGACCAGTAGCTCGCGTACGACACACTGCCCGGTGTCTCGTCGCCGGAGTTCAGCGAGGTGAGGAAGGAACTGCCGGTGTACATCTCCGCACAGGAGGTGTACAGCCACGAGCACCACGAGGCGGTGGACGTGCCGTGGTTGGTGCCGGCGGTCGAGACGAAGTCGTCGACGTACGCCGTCCCGCCGAGGTTCTTCAGGTAGTAGCGGGAGCTGAGCGCGCCCATCGAGTGCACGACCAGGTCGACCTTCGAGGCGCCGGTCCGGGCGAGCACGTTCTGGATCTCGGTGGCCAGTTGCCGGGCGGTCGTCACGTTCGACTGGGACCAGCTGTACGACCAGGCGTCCAGCTCCGCGGCGGTGTAACCGTCGGCCCTGAAGTAGCCGGCCCAGTCGTCCCAGCTGCTGGACGAACTGCTCAGGCCGTGCACGAAGACGATCGGGTTGTGGGTCGCGGCGTGCGCGGGGGCCGCGGCCAGGGAGAGTGACAGAAGGAGCGGTGCCGTCACGGCCGACACGGCCGCGGCGATGCGACGCTTGGAGCGCTGCATGAAGCCTCCTGATACGGGTGGGGTTGTCAGGAGTGTCAGGCCGGTCTACGCGCGCCGCATCGGCGAAATCGCCGGTCTTTACGGGTGAATTAACGCGCCAGTAACGTCAAGGGCGTGGTGACTCCGGTGAACCCCCAGCCCCGCGAGCGCACTTCGCCACCGCTGCGCACGGACACGTGCAAGCGGCCGGCACCCGTGCTTGCCGAAGGCGTCCGCGTCCGAGTGCTGCGTGCCGTGTACGGCGATCCGCGCGCCGCCGCCGAACTCGTACCGCTGCTCACCGAACGGCAGTCGGCGGGCCTGGACCCCCTGCCGACGGAACCGGCCGAACTGGCCCCCGCCCTGCTGCGCGCACACCGCGCGGAGACCCAGGCGCTGCCCGACGACACCCGCCTGCTCCTGCTCCTCGCGGCGGCCGACCAGTACCCGGTGCCCACCCACGCCTTCCTGCGCGCCGTCACGGCCGCCCGCCTCGACACCCGGCCGCTGGAGGCCGCCGAGAAGGCCGGGGTCGCGCAGGCCACGGCGGGCGGGGTCGTCTTCAGGGACGCCTGGACCAGGATCGCCGCGTACGAGACCGGCTCCCCGGCGGACCGGCGCGTCGTTCACCGGCTGCTGGCCCGCGTGCTGCGCGGCGACGGCGAGACGTCCGGCCGCTCCTGGCACCGCGGCGCGGGCGCGCTCGGCCCGAGCGGCCGGCTCGCGGCGGAACTGGGCACTGCGGCGCGCGGAGCGCAGGCCGCGGGCCGGCTCCTCTCGGCCCGGGCCCTCGCCGAACGCGCGGCCGCGCTCAGCCCCGACACGGGCGAACAGTCCCGCCTCCTCGCCCTCGCGGCCGCGTGCGCCTGGCACTCCGGTGACGGCGACCGCGCCCGCCGGCTGGCCGCCGCCGGCCACGAGGAGGCACTGGCCGGCATCCTCGCCCTGCGGGCGGGCAACGCCTCGGAGGCGTTCGACGCGTTGCTGGGGGCAGCGGTGCGCAGGGCGGCGGGTCAGGGCAGGGGAGGCGACCGCCCTGACGCCTCGTCCGGCGACGGCGACGGCGACGGCGCGGACGCCGGTGGCGAGTTGCGCCGTACGCCGTCCGTGGCTGTGGTGCGGGGCGGGCAGGCTGCCTCGTCCGCCGGCTCCCAAGTGCGCGCCCCCGACCCCGCCGCCCAACTCCTCGCCCGTGCCACCGAAGCCGCCATCTACACCGGTGACCTGCGTCGATGCCGTGAGGCGGCGCGGGCCGCCGACCGGCTGGGGATCGTGCTGCCCGGGACGCTCGGTGGGCTGGCCGCCGCCTTCGACGGGCGGTACGAGGACGCGCGGGATCTGCTGATGGCGGCGGCCGGGCGGTGCGGTCCCGGTGGGGACCCCACCCTGCTCATCCACGCCGGCATCGCCGCGCTGCTGCTCGGAGACCACACCCGGGCCGCCACCGCCACCCTCCGCGCGGACGCCTCGGCCCGGGCTCGGGGCGCCACGGCCACCGTGGTGCAGGCGATGGAGTTCCGGGCGTACGCCGACTTCTGGACGGGGCGCCCGAGGGCCGGGGAGGCCGCCGCGGCGGACGCGCTGAGGGAGGCGTACGCCACCGGTCAGGACAACGGCGCCTGTCATCTGCAGGCCGCGCTCGCCATGTTCGCGGCGGTCACCGGCGACGCGGACGTCTGCCGCGAACGCGCCGCGACCGCACGGACGTACGCCCTCGCCCGCGGCCTCGGCCTGCCCGCCGCGCTCGCTCAGTGGGCGCTCGCCTACCTCGACCTCAGCACCGGCCGCTTCGCCGCTGCGGCGGCCCGGCTGCGCGCCCTCGCCGGGTTCGGCCCCGGTCACGGTCACCGCGCGATCCGGCACCTGGCCACCCCGCACTACGTCGAGGCCGCCGTCCGCACCGGCGACTCCCGGGTCGCGCGGGTCGCCCACGCCGACTACCACCGGTGGGCGAGCGCGGTGCTCAGCCCCGACGACCTGGCCCTCAGCGCCCGCTGCCGGGCCCTGTTGGCGCCGGGCGAGGAGGCCGTGGAGCACTACCGCTGCGCACTCGACCTGCACTCCCACGGCACCCGGGACTTCGAACGCGCCCGCACGGAGCTGCTGTTCGGCAGCGCACTGCGCCGGCTGCGCCGCCGTACCGAGGCACGCGACCGTCTCCACAGCGCCCTGGAGGCGTTCGACTCCTTCGGCGCACCGCACTGTGCGGCCCAGGCCCGCACCGAACTGCGTGCCCTGGGCGCGCCGACGGCACCCGCCCACACCGCCCCCGACACCCCCACGGCCCGCCTCACCGCCCAGCAGCTCCGGGTCGCCCGGATGGCCGCCGAGGGCGCCACCAACCGCGAGATCGCCGACCGCCTCGCGCTCAGCCCGCGCACGATCGACCACCATCTGCGGGGTGTCTTCACCCGGCTTGGCATCCGCTCCCGCATCGAACTGGTGAGGCTCCTCGCGGAAGCCGGCGACTAGGGCCCGGGGCCTAGGGAGCCTCCTGCCTCCAGAACGCCTCCGCGTCCCACGTCCCGTCCAGCCGCGGCGCCAGCCAACCCGGCGCCGCGGTACGGAAGTCGGCGGGATCGAGGGCCCCGGCACCGGCGGGCAGGGCGCCCAGCAGCGGGGCCCCGGACACGTCCGGCAGGTCCGCCAGATTGCAGCGCGAGGCGAGATCGGGTGCGTCGGGCCAGCTGCCGATCAGGATTCCGGCCAAGTCGAGCCCCTGCCTACGGAGTTCACGGGCCGTCAGTTCCGTGGTGTTCAGCGTGCCCAGGCCCGCCGACGCCACCACCAGCACCGGCGCCGCCAGCAGCGCGGCCGCGTCGGCCAGTGTCCCGCCCGCCGCGTCGAACCGCACGAGCAGTCCGCCCGCTCCCTCGACCAGCACCAGGTCGTGCTCGGTGGCCAGCTTGGCGGCGGCCTCGGCGACCTCCTGGGGACGCACCGGCGCCCGCCCCGCCCGCCGCGCGGCCGTGGCCGGTGCCAACGGCTCGGGATAACGGGCAAGTTCGGCGGCCGTCACGGCACCCGCGAGCCGCGCCACCTCGGCGGCGTCCCCCGGCTCGTCCGGCCGTACGCCCGTCTGCGCGGCCTTGAGTACGGCCACCGAGCGTCCGGCGGCGAGTGCGGCGGCGGCCACGGCGGCCGTCGCGATCGTCTTGCCGACCTCCGTGCCCGTGCCCGTGATCACCAGTACCGGCATGTCATCCCTCCCGCTCACCCTTCGCGCGCCGCCGCGCACACCGCACGCGCGATCCGTGCCACGTCCGCGTCGCCCGTGACATACGGCGGCATCGTGTAGACGAGGTCGCGGAACGGCCGCAGCCACACGCCCTCGCGCACGGCCGCTTCCGTGGCCGCCTTCATGTCCACGGCGTGGTCGAGCTGCACGACCCCGATGGCGCCGAGGACGCGGACGTCCTTCACACCCGGGATGGCAAGAGCGGGCGCCAGCCCGTCCCGCAGCCCCGCCTCGATCCGCTTGACCTCCGCGAGCCAGTCCTGGCCCAGCAGCAGCTCGATCGAGGCGCAGGCGACCGAGGCGGCGAGCGGGTTGCCCATGAAGGTCGGGCCGTGGGCGAGGACCGGGACCTCGCCGCGCGAGATGCCGTCGGCCACGCGCGCGGTGCACAGGGTGGCCGCCATGGTCATATAGCCGCCGGTCAGCGCCTTGCCCACGCACATCACGTCCGGGGTCACCGCCGCGTGCTCCGCCGCGAACAGCGCGCCGGTGCGGCCGAACCCGGTCGCGATCTCGTCGAACACCAGCAGCACGCCGTTCGCGTCACACGCCTCGCGCAGCACCCGCAGGTACGCGGGGGAGTGGAACCGCATCCCGCCCGCGCCCTGCACCACCGGCTCGACGATCACCGCGGCCAGCTCGTCGGCGTGCCGCTCGATCAGCGCGCGCAGCCGGTCGGCGTACGACTCCTCGTACTCCGCCGGCGGCGGGTCCGCGAACACCTGGCGCTGAAGCACCCCGGACCACAGCTCGTGCATCCCGCCCTCGGGGTCGCACACCGACATGGGCTGCCAGGTGTCGCCGTGGTAGCCGCCGCGCCAGGTCAACAGGCGCTGCTTGGCAGGCCGTCCCAGCGAGCGCCAGTACTGCAGGCACATCTTGACCGCGACCTCGACCGACACCGACCCGGAGTCGGCGAGGAAGACATGCTCCAGGCCGTCCGGCGATATGTCGACAAGGAGCTTCGCGAGCCGTACGGCGGGCTCGTGGGTGAGCCCGCCGAACATCACGTGGCTCATCCGCCCGAGCTGCTCGCGCGCGGCCTCGTTGAGCACCGGGTGGTTGTAGCCGTGGATGGCCGACCACCAGGACGACATGCCGTCAACCAGCTCGCCCGAGCCGTCGGCCAGGCGCAGCCGTACCCCGCTCGCCGACTCCACGACGAGCGGTTCCTGGCGGCCGGGCATGGGACCGTACGGATGCCAGACGTGCCGCCGGTCCAGCTCCAGCAACTCGGCGACAGGCAGGCCGGTCAGGTCAGGCATTGGGCGCGAGGTCCGTTCCGGCGCCTCGACGGCGTACGGCCACCAGGTCCGTACGAGGCTCGCCCGCAGGCGCGGCGGCCGGAGCTGCGGCCGGAGCGGACCTGCACGCGCCGCCGCCCTCGTGCGACCCGCACCCGCCGCCGCCCTCGTGCGACCCGCACCCGCCCCCGGCAGTCACCCGGTGCTCCGGCAGCGTCACCTGGTCGGTGCCCTCCACCTCGAACCCGGCGTCCGCGATCATGTCCAGGTCGGCCTTGCCGGCCTGGCCCTCCGTCGTGAGGTAGTCGCCCAGGAAGATCGAGTTGGCCAGGTGCAGGGCGAGCGGCTGCATCGAGCGCAGATGGACCTCGCGGCCGCCCGCGATGCGCACCTCGACGTCCGGGCAGACGAACCGGACCATCGCCAGGATCCGCAGGCAGCGCTGCGGGGTGAGGTTCCACTCCTTGGCGAGCGGGGTGCCCTCGACCGGGATCAGGAAGTTGACCGGCACCGAGTCCGCGTCCAGCTCGCGCAGCGAGAAGACCACGTCGATCAGGTCCTCGTCGCGCTCGCCCATGCCCGCGATCAGCCCGGAGCAGGCGGACAGCCCGGCCGCGTGCGCCTTCTGCACGGTGTCCACCCGGTCGGCGTACGTGTGCGTGGTCGTGATGTCCCCGTACGTCTCCTCGGACGTGTTGAGGTTGTGGTTGTAGGCGTCCGCGCCCGCCGCGCGCAGCCGCTCCGCCTGGCCGTCGGAGAGCAGGCCGAGGCAGGCGCACACCTCGACGCCCTCGTTCTGGTCCTTGATCGCCTTGATGGTGTCGGAGACCCGGTCCACGTCCCGGTCGGTGGGCCCGCGCCCGCTGGCCACCAGACACACCCGTTTGGCGCCTCCCGCCAACCCGGCCGCGGCGGCCTTCGAGGCGTCGTCGGGCTTGAGCCAGGTGTACTTGAGGATGCCGGCCGTGGAGCCGAGCCGCTGGGAGCAGTAGGAGCAGTCCTCCGGGCACAGGCCCGACTTGAGGTTGACCAGGTAGTTGAGTTTCACGCGTCGCCCGAACCAGTGCCGGCGCACCTTGCCGGCCGCGGCCACCACATCGAGCAGGTCGTCGTCGGAAGTGGCGAGGACGGCCAGCGCCTCCTCGCGGGTCGGCAGCTCGCGCCGAAGCCCCTTGTCCACCAGCGTGTTCAGCAGGTCCATGAGAGCCGATCCTGTCTTACGGAGCCGCCTTCGGCCAAGGAGAGTTCGCACAACTCAGACGCTTCGACGTGTGGGTATTGCCACATCATGGGGGTCTGGCAGTCCCGCTAGTGTCTGTGGACTGCCTACAAATCACCGGCACTGTCTACCCATTCCCTGGAGGGCCGATGGCGTTCGCCTGGATCGACGAGCAGGCCGAGCTGCGCCGCCGCGCCGGACTCGTACGGACGCTGCGCCCCCGCCCCTCCGACTCCCCGCTCCTGGACCTGGCGAGCAACGACTACCTGGGCCTGGCCCGGCACCGGGAGGTCACCGAGGGCGCGGCGCGGGCCGCGCGGACCTGGGGCGGCGGCTCGACCGGCTCCCGGCTCGTCACCGGCACCACGGAGCTCCATCAGGAACTGGAACGCGAGCTGGCCGACTTCTGCGGCTTCGAGGCGGCGCTCGTCTTCTCCTCGGGCTACGCGGCCAACCTCGCCGCGGTCACCGCGCTGGCGCCGCACGGCTCGTTGATCGTCTCCGACGCGGGCAACCACGCCTCGCTCATCGACGGCTGCCGGCTGGCCCGCGGGAGCACGCAGGTCGTCGCGCACGCCGACCCGGACGCCGTACGCAAGGCGCTCCTGACCCACGAGGGATCCGCCGTCGTCGTCTCCGACACGGTTTTCTCCGTCGACGGCGACGCGGCCCCGCTGGCCGCGCTCGCCGAAGCGTGCCGGGAGCGCGGCGCGGGGCTGGTGGTCGACGACGCCCACGGCCTCGGCGTCCTCGGCGACGGCGGCCGCGGCGCCCCGCAGGCGGCGGGCCTCGCGGGCGCCGACGATGTCGTCGTGACGGTCACGCTGTCCAAGTCGCTCGGCAGTCAGGGCGGTGCCGTCCTCGGCCCCGCCCGGGTGATCGACCACCTGGTCAACGCGGCCCGGACGTTCATCTTCGACACCGGCCTGGCCCCCGCGGCGGCGGGCGCGGCCCTGGCGGCCGTGCGCCTGCTGCGCCGCGAGCCGGAGCGGGCGGCGCGGGCGCGCACGGTCGCCGCCGAGCTGCACGCACGCCTGAGCGCCGCGGGTCTGGAAGCGGTACGTCCGGACGCCGCGGTCGTCTCCGTGCGCGCACCGTCCCCGGAGGGTGCCGTGCGCTGGGCGGCCGACTGTCGTGCGCAGGGGCTGGTCGTGGGCTGCTTCCGTCCTCCTTCCGTGCCCGACGGCATCTCCCGGCTGAGGCTGACCGCCCGCGCGGACCTCTTGGACGGGCAGATCGAACGCGCTGTACGGGTGATCGGCGAGACGCGACCGTGAGTCGGCGTGGCACGGCCGTGCGCCGCCGGACGGCGGAACGGGTCAGATGTGGTGGACCGCGGCCGTGAAACCCGCCCAGCTCTCGGGGGAGAAGAGCAGCGCGGGTCCGGCCGGGTTCTTCGAGTCGCGCACGGCGAGCAGTCCCGCCGAGTGCCCGGCCACGAGCCGGGCGGTCTCGACGCAGTTGTTCGCTCCCGTGCTGTAACTGCTGCGCAGCCACCGCAGGCCGGGCAGATCAGTACCGGAAAGTACGTGCCGAGGCAGGGCAGACATGGTGCCTCCTTACGCGCCGTCACCTATAGCGGCGATGTAGTCCAACGAGTCCTCGGGCGAAAGGGCGTGGAACTGAAGGGCGTTGAAGGCCTCGGTGTAGGCCTGGAGGTCTTCTTTCCGCTCGAGATAGAGGCTACTCGTCAAGTGGTCGAGAACAACCACATCCAGATCAGATGTGCGCGAAAATGAGAAAATAACGAAAGGGCCGGTGACGCCGATGTGCGCGCCGGCCGCGAACGGCAGTACCAGCAACCGCACTTGGGGCAGCCGCGCCGCTTCCACCAGCCGTGCCAGCTGCCGCGCCATGATGTCGGGGCCGCCCACCTCCCGCCGGAGCACGGCCTCGTCCAGGACGGCTCTCAGCTCCAGCGGCGGATGCGAACGCAGCACGTCCTGCCGGGCCAGGCGCACCTCGACCAGGGCGTCCAGCTTCTCCTCGTCCAGCCCGTCCACCGCCGCCTTCGTCACCGCCCGGGCGTACTCGGGGGTCTGTAGAAGCCCGGGCACCACAGAGGTCTCCAGGGTGCGCATCGCGCTCGCCTGCGACTCCAGGCTGATGAAGTCCCGGTAGGTCGGCGGCAGCACCCCGCGGTACGCGTGCCACCAGTGGTGGCGGCCGCCGCCCTCGTCGGATCCCGCCAACATCAGCAGCAACTCCCGTAGTTGGGAGTCGTGCACCCCGTAGGCGTCGAGGAGTAACCGAACATCGGCCGGTTTCACACCGCTCGCGCCGGTCTCGATCCGGCTCACCTTGGACTGGTGCCACCCCACGAGCCGGGCCGCCTCACCACTCTTGAGCTCCGCACCGGTGCGCAGCGCACGCAGTTCGGCGCCCAGCTTCCGGCGGCGCACCGCGGGACCGTGCTGCATGGGGCTACTCCTTACTCCAACCGAGGCACCCAAATACGCTCTGCCGTCGCAGAGTTCACCGCTTCGAGCGACAGATATATGCATATCTTGGTGGATCGCCACCCCTGACCGCCCAGGTGATGGCACCCTGGCGACGAAGCACCAGTCCGGGACCGTACTCGAACCTCCGCCTTCGCGTCGGACTCCGGTCCCGCGGGAAAGGGACGACGTCGTCATGGCAGACCACCTGGAATCATCCGTCACTCTGCCGAGCGCTCCCGCTTCGGTCTCCGCGGCCCGCTCCTACGTGCTCACCACCCTGGCCGAGTGGGGTCTGCCCGCGGAGACGGAAGCGGCCGACACCATCCGCCTCATCGTCTCCGAACTCGCCACCAACGCCGTACAGCACACCTTCGGGCAGTCACCCACCTTCACGGTGGACATCGTGCTCGACCGTGACGAACACCTGCGCATCGGTGTCACCGACAGCCACCCGCGCTTCCCGAAACGACTGCCGGCCGCCGTCCAGCAGGACAACGGCCGCGGCATGGTGATCATCCGCTGGCTGACCGCCGAGTGCGGCGGCAAGCTGAGAGTCCGGCCCACCCGCGAGGGCGGCAAGACCGTGTCGATCGAAGTGCCGTGGACCGTACCGGCCGAACCGGTACCGGCGGCCGGCCAGCAGGAGCCGTAACCCTCACACCGGCGGGCCGGACCCGGGATGGGGGCGCTGCCGGCGCCAGGGGGTCATCGGCGGCGCGCCGACAGTTCTCGGTGCGGCACTCCTCCTCGCACCGGTGTGGGCGGCCTGACGGCCGTCCGGGGCGTGTCCGCCCGTACGGCCCGGCTCACCAGACGCGGCAGCAGCCACCACAGGCACAGACACACGAACAGGGTCGCCCCGCCCGCGGCCAGCCCGCCGGCCCGGCCGGTCGTCACGTCCACCACGAGCAGCACCGACCCGGTGAACGCGAGCACCAGCACCCCCATGCCGAGGGTGGCGAGCCGCGAGGAGACCTGGACTATGCGGGGCTTGGCGCCCTTCTGGAAGAGCGAGCGGTGCAGGGCGGCGGGCGCGGTGAACAGTGCCGCCGCGAGGACCGCCAGCAGGAGCGTGACGACGTACGTGGTGCGCTGGACCGTGTCGAGCGACGGGAAGCGCGGCGTGAAGGCCAGCGTCAGCAGGAAGGCGAAGAGGATCTGCACCCCGGTCTGCGTGACGCGCAGTTCCTGGAGCAGTTCGCCGAAGTTGCGGTCGGCGCGCTCCAGCGGGGTCTCGTTGCGTGCGGTGCAGGGACTGTGGTCGGCCATGGACGGACGAGTAACCATCTCAGCCCGTGTCACGCGTCCTGAGAGCCCCGGAGCGTCCCTGGGGAGCCCCTGAGAGCCCCGGAGGGGGCGACGGCGGGTCAGGTCGCCGCCGCCCCCCCGAGGGTGGGTCACTTGACCCGGCCGTACCAGACGCTCTTCGTCCAGAGCTTCTGCAGTCGCACCACGTCCCCGGTCTTCGGGGCGTGCCAGATCTTCCCCTTCCCGGCATAGATGCCGACGTGGTACACGTTCGACCCCGAGTGGAAGAACACCAGGTCTCCGGCCTTGCGGCTCCCGGAGGAGATGTGGCGCGTCTTGTTGTACTGCTGGGCCGCCGTGCGGGGGAGCTTCTTGCCCGCCTTCTTGAACGAGTACAGCGTGAGCCCGGAGCAGTCGAAGCGACGTGGTCCGGTGGCACCGTACTTGTACGGGGAACCCTTCTTGGACGCGGCGATCTGAAGTGCCTTCGTCGCCGGCGTGGCGGCCGCGGCGTCGGACGCGACACCCGGGACCACGACGGAGCCGCCCATCGCGGCGATGGTGAGGGCCGAGGCCGTACCGGCTCGGACCATGAGCGACGGGACACGATTGAGCGCAGTCATGCGCAACCCTTCGTCAGCCGCCTGTGAAGGATGACCTGTCGGATTCGGGCTGGCGAAGTTGCCCGGCCGCTGCTGCGGCTTCACCCCAAGGGCAGCTCGGCGCGGTCATGGCGTGACCGTTCCGGCGACCCGTCGTGCTTGGGTCCTCCACTCCTGCCGATCCACTTCTGTCGACCTGTCATCCGGGCAGCGGCAGGACTCGGCGTCCGCCCGGATCGCCCCGCCGCTGTGGCGGGGTCTTGTCGTCAGACAGGGATCTTGGCTCACGGATGTCCGAAAATCCCAACGGAACCGATGGTTTGTGTTGTTACTCACCACTCACCCGTTCGGGTGGACACCCCAGTGTTCGAAGGGGTGTCCAGGGATCCGTGGACGCCCGGACCAGCACCGGAACGCCTCATTCCGCCCTGAGGTCATGCGTGTTGCGCAACTGTGACGGGCCCGTAAAAGGACGCGCGACTACTCCAAAAGGCGGTACGCCATTTGGTCCGTTTCGGCGCCGGTCCGGACGCTCCGTCAGGAGGACGGAAGGCCGGACCGGCTGTGGGTGCGTCAACTGTCGGAGAGCGGCGGCAGTGTGACGCGAGCCGCGCGGCGCTCCCCGTCCAGCACGCGCAGCGCACGCGCCAGCGTGTCGGCGTGCAGCTCGGTCTCGCCCCGACGGTGCATCAGGGCCAACGCGTCCCGCAGCTCGGCCGCCTTGGTGACCAGTGCCTGCGCGGCCCGCAGCCCGCGGTACGTGTCGCCGTGGTGGGCCGGGTTGATCCGGCCGAGCAGGTCGACCACGTCGAGGTAACGGTCGATCAGTTCGCCCTCGGCGCGTGTCAGGGCCGGCAGGGGCGGCAGTTCGGGTGGGAGCACCGGCCGCTCACCTCCCGGTGGGCGGGGCGATCGTCGTCCTACGGCTGGGGATGATCCGGTCCGCGAGGCCGTACTCCAGCGCTCCCGGCGCGTCCAGGATCTTCTCGCGCTCGATGTCGGCGTTCACCTGTTCCGGGCTGCGGTGGGTGTGCTTGACGAGCAGTTCCTCCAGGCGGGAGCGCACGCGGAGCAACTCGTCGGCCTGGATGGCCAGATCGCTGGCCTGCCCCTGCACCGGCTCGTACACGGCGGGCTGGTGGATCACCACGCGCGCACCCGGCAGCAGGTTCCGCTTGCCCGGAGTGCCCGCCGCCAGCAGCACCGCGGCGGACGAACCGGCCTGCCCCAGACACGTCGTCTCCACGTCACAACGGACGTACTGCATCGTGTCGTAGATCGCGGACATCGCGCTGAACGAGCCCCCGGGGGAGTTGATGTACAGCGAGATGTCCCGGTCCGGGTCCTGGTACTCCAGGTACATGAACTGGGCCATCACGTCGTTCGCCGAGGTGTCGTCGATCTGCGTCCCGAGGAAGACGATCCGCTCTTCCAGGAGCTTCGAGTACGGATCCATCGACTTGTGCCCGTAGCTCGTGCGCTCGGTGAACTCGGGCAGCACGTAGCGGGCGGATGGTCGGGTCATGGGTGCCCCTCCTTCGGCGTCTGTAAAAAATGTACAGGATGTACGTGACGTTATGATGGGGGTATGGCCTACGAGATTCCGGTGACGCAAGCCAGAGCTGAACTCGCCGACCTGATCAACCGGGTGGTGTACGGCGGTGAGCGGGTGGTCGTGACGCGGCACGGCAAACCCCTCGTCGCCCTGGTTTCCGCCGCCGACCTCGAACGGCTGGAGGAGTTCCAGGAGCCCGCGGAGGAGCAGGTGATCAGCGCGGTCTCCAGCGTCCGCGAGGTCGCGTCCGCTCCCCGCGAACAGCAGCGCTTCGGCATCGCGGCGCACCACCGGGGGCACGGCCCGTCCTAGGGACGACGAGACCGTGCACCCCCGTCCGCTACAGCGGGGGTGCACGGTCGGGCCGGTGTGGTCGGCCGGTCAGCCGACGGCCACGGGCTCCCGCTCGGGCGCGGGCTCGGCGCGCTTCGTACGCGCCGTGAGCGCGCTTCCCAGCAGTACGGCGCCCAGACCCAGCGCGGCCCACCAGGCGAGCGTCAGGGCGGGCCCGGTCGCCGCCGCGCCGTCGAAGAAGGACACCGAGCGCAGCAGGCTCGTCCCCGCGCCCGGCGGCAGCCACTGGCCGATCGTCCCGAACGGCTCGGGCAGCATCTGCGGCGCGGTGGCCGCCCCGGAGAACGGGTTGCCGAACAGCATCACGACGCCCGCGGCCACCCCGACGCCGGCCTGTCCCAGAAGGGCGGCCAGCCCGGCCACCGTCGCCCCGACGGCCAGCGTGGACAGGGCGAACGATCCCGCCTCCGCCCACCAGTCGCCTGCGAGGACGCCCAGCCAGCTGTGTGCGAGGGCGGCGGCCACCACGCCGACCAGGGCCGCGGCGCCGACGAGTGCGCCGACGGCACGCAAGCCACGCAGTCCGAGCAGGGTCACCGCAGCGCCTGCCGCGATGCCGGCCAGGGCGAGCGGCAGCACGCTCGCGTTCAGTGCCGAGCCCCGCGGGTCCGCCTCGGGGGCGGCCACCACGTCGACCGTCCTGACCTGCGCACCCGAGGCGGCGGCCTGCTCGGCCACCGTCTGCTGGAGCAACTGGGCGACGAACGGGCTCGCCGCGGAGGCGGTCAGCAGCTCGGTGCCCTGGGGGGTGACCACGACCGCGCCGTATACGGTCCGGTCCTCGACGGCGTCCCGGGCGGCGGCCTCGTCGGCGTAGCGGTGGATCTCGAACGCGCCTTCGTGCTGTGCGAGTTGTTTCTCCATCTGGGCCGTCGCGGCGGCCGGCCCGGCGACGCCGAGCGGCAGGTCCCGAGGTGCGGTGCGGGCCGCGGGCCAGGCGAAGGCCCACAGGGCGAGTGCCGCGAGCAGCGGGACCAGGACCGCCACGGCGACCATGCGGCGGCCGTGCGGCAGGGGCCGGGGCTCGGCCTGGGTGGCGGAGGGGGTGGACATGGGGTTGTGCTCCTCGGGTCGGGGCGCTTCTCTCGTCGACGGCGGAGGCCGAAGAGAGGGCTGCGCCAAAAGCCTGCGGTAAAAAGAAGGATCGTTCGTTTTAGGTTGTTCCCACCGTCCCGTCGTGACGTCCTTCTTGTCAAGAAGGAACGTTCGTTTTAGGTTGGGGCCATGGCCCGTGTATCCCAGGAGCACCTCGACGCCCGTCGCCGCCAGATCCTCGACGGCGCCGCGCTCTGCTTCGCCCGCAACGGCTTCCACGCCACGTCCATGCAGGACGTGCTGAAGGAGGTCGATCTCTCGGCCGGAGCGGTGTACCGCTACTTCAGTGGCAAGGAGGAGCTGATCGCCGCGATCGTCGGCGAGGTGCTCGGGTCGGTCCGGGACGCCTTCGAGGGGGCGGTGAAGCAGAGTCCGCCTCCGCCGCCCGACGTCCTCGTCGGCGCTGTACTGGGCCGGACGCTCGCCACGAGGGCGTCGCTGACCGTCGACGGCGAACCGGCCTTCCCGCGGCTGATCGTCCAGGTGTGGGCGGAGACGCTGCGCAACCCGGAGCTGGCCGCCACCCTGCGGAACGGCTATGCCGCTGTCGGTGAGGCCTGGACGCGGGTCGTCGAGGCGTACCAGGACGCCGGGATGATGCGGGCGGACCTGCCCGCGGAGCATGTCGTGCGCACCATGATCGCGACCGTCCAGGGGTTCGTCGCGCAGCAGTCGCTGCTGGGGCCGGCCCCGGTCGAGGTTCTCCAGAACGGACTACGCGCGTTGATGAGCATGTCGGCACCCCACAAAGAGGCCTGAACGGATCAAGAAAGTGGGCTGAACGGATCACAGCTCGGTTAACTTGCTTGAAACCCGGTCCAACTAGCCTGCCGATCCACGCCACCAGGGACGTTGCCCGGGGGCTGCGGCAGCCGGACCCCGCACGGTCCGGAGCGAGGACTGTGAGGTGGGACGTGCAACTGACCCCGCACGAGCAAGAGAGGCTGCTGATCCATGTGGCGGCCGACGTGGCCGAGAAGCGCCGGGCCCGCGGGCTGAAGCTCAACCACCCCGAGGCGGTCGCGCTCATCACGTCGCACATCCTCGAGGGCGCGCGTGACGGCCGTACGGTCGCCGAGCTCATGGCCTCCGGACGCAAGCTGCTCACCAGGGACGACGTCATGGAGGGCATCCCCGAGATGATCCACGACGTCCAGGTCGAGGCGACCTTCCCGGACGGCACCAAGCTCGTCACCGTCCACGACCCGATCGTCTGACGGGCAGGAGCCGCCATGATTCCCGGAGAGTTCCTGTTCGCTTCAGGCCCGATCGTCTACAACGAGGGGCGCGAGGTCACCGCGCTGACCGTCCTCAACGCCGCCGACCGGCCCGTCCAGGTCGGCTCCCACTACCACTTCGCCGAGGCCAACCCCGGTCTGGAATTCGACCGCGGCGCCGCACGCGGCAAGCGGCTCAACATCGCCGCCGGCACCGCCGTGCGCTTCGAACCCGGGATCCCCGTCGACGTCGAACTCGTCCCGCTCGCCGGCGCCCGTGTGGTGCCCGGGCTGCGCGGGGAGACCGGAGGTGCCCTCGATGCCTGAGATCTCGCGTGCCGCGTACGCCGACCTGTTCGGCCCCACCACCGGCGACCGCATCCGGCTCGCCGACACCGACCTGCTCGTCGAGATCGAGGAGGATCGTTCCGGCGGTCCCGGCCTCGCCGGTGACGAGGCCGTCTTCGGCGGCGGCAAGGTCATCCGCGAGTCCATGGGCCAGTCGCGTGCTACGCGCGCAGACGGCACCCCGGACACGGTCATCACCGGCGCTGTGATCATCGACCACTGGGGGATCGTCAAGGCCGACGTCGGCATCCGCGACGGCCGGATCACCGGCATCGGCAAGGCCGGCAACCCCGACACCATGGACGGCGTCCACCCCGACCTGGTGATCGGCCCCGAGACCGAGATCATCGCCGGCAACGGGCGGATCCTGACCGCCGGCGCCGTCGACGCGCACGTCCACTTCATCTGCCCGCAGATCGCCGACGAGGCGCTGTCCGCCGGCGTCACCACCCTGGTCGGCGGCGGCACCGGTCCGGCGGAGGGCTCGAAGGCGACGACCGTGACGCCCGGCCCCTGGCACCTGGCCCGGATGCTGGAGGCGATGGAGCAGTACCCGCTCAACATCGGCTTCCTCGGCAAGGGCAACACCGTCTCCCACGAGGCGATGCTGTCCCAGATCCGCGGCGGCGCCCTCGGCCTCAAGCTGCACGAGGACTGGGGTTCGACCCCGGCCGTCATCGACGCCTCGCTGACCGTCGCCGACCGCACCGGCATCCAGGTCGCCATCCACACGGACACGCTGAACGAGGCGGGGTTCGTCGGCGACACCCTCGCCGCGATCGCCGGACGCGGCATCCACGCCTACCACACCGAGGGTGCGGGCGGCGGGCACGCGCCGGACATCATGACCGTGGTCTCCGAGCCGCACGTGCTGCCCAGTTCGACGAACCCGACGCGGCCGTACACCGTCAACACCGCCGAGGAACACCTCGACATGCTGATGGTCTGCCACCACCTCAACCCCGCCGTCCCGGAGGACCTCGCCTTCGCCGAGTCCCGGATCCGGCCCTCCACCATCGGCGCGGAGGACATCCTCCACGACCTGGGCGCCATCTCGATCATCTCCTCCGACGCGCAGGCCATGGGCCGGGTCGGCGAGGTCATCATGCGCACCTGGCAGACGGCCCACGTGATGAAGCGGCGGCGGGGCGTGCTGCCGGGCGACGGACGCGCCGACAACCACCGGGTACGTCGCTATGTCGCCAAGTACACGATCAACCCGGCCGTCGCTCAGGGCCTCGCCCACCAGGTCGGCTCGGTCGAGACCGGCAAGCTCGCCGACCTCGTGCTGTGGGAGCCCGCGTTCTTCGGGGTCAAGCCGCACCTCGTCGTCAAGGGCGGCCAGATCGCGTACGCGCAGATGGGCGACGCCAACGCCTCCATCCCGACACCGCAGCCGATCCTGCCGCGCCCGATGTTCGGTGCGATCGGGCGGGCGCCGGCCTCGAACTCCTTCAACTTCGTGGCGCCGCTCGCCATCGAGGACGGGCTGCCGGAGCGGCTGCAGTTGGGGAAGCGCTTCGTCGCCATCGAGTCGACGCGTGGCGTCACCAAGGCCGACATGCGGGAGAACGACGCGCGGCCCCGCGTCCAGGTCGATCCCGACAGCTTCGCCGTGCACATCGACGGCGAGCTCGTCGAGGCGACTCCGGCCGCCGAACTGCCCATGGCCCAGCGCTACTTCCTCTTCTGACGGCGCGGATCCGATGTCACGAGCAGCACTTCTTGTTCTCGCCGACGGCCGCTTCCCCGCCGGAGGGCACGCGCACTCCGGCGGCGCCGAGGCGGCCGTCAAGGCCGGGCGTGTCACCGGGGGCGCGAGCCTTGAGTCCTTCTGCCGGGGGCGGCTGCACACGACCGGGCGGGTCTCCGCGGCGCTGGCCGCGGCGGCCGTACTCGGTGTCGATCCCGCGGAGTTGGACGCGGCGGCCGATGCGCGGACGCCGTCGCCCGCACTGCGGGTCGCCGCGCGGAAGCTGGGCCGCCAGCTGATGCGGGCCGCGCGGGCGACCTGGCCGTCCGAGGAACTCGACGCCCTGGCGCGGGAGTTTCCCAAGGGGGCGCATCAGCCGGTCGTGCTGGGCCTGGCGGCTCGGGCGGCGGGGCTGGGGGCGCTTGACGCCGCCTACTGTGCGGCGTACGAGAGTGTCAGTGGGCCGGCGTCGGCCACGGTGCGGTTGTTGAGTCTGGATCCCTTCGATGCGACCGGGGCGCTGGCTCGGCTGGCGCCGGAGCTGGATCGCGTCGCGGATCAGGCGGTGGAGGCGGCGCGGATGGTTGTCGACGAGGGGGTCGATGCCTTGCCCGCGGCTTCCGCTCCGTTGTTGGAGATCTCCGCCGAGGTGCATGCCGCCTGGCCCGTACGGCTCTTCGCGTCGTAGGAGGTTGTTCGCCCCCGCCGCCCCTACCCGTCCCATCACCAGGGGCTCCGCCCCTTCGACCCCGCCAGGGGGCTTCGCCCCCGGACGCCCGTCGGCCCTGAACGGGCCTCGTCCTCAAACTCCCCCGGAGGGGGGTACCCCAGACGGGCTGAATACAGCCGACCTCGCGCAAAAGGAGCCGCCCCCATGCATCTCGACCACTCCCTCGACGGCCCCGCCGCCGTCAGTGCCGACGCTCATCGTCCCGACGGCTCGCACCGGGCCCTGCGGATCGGGCTCGGTGGGCCTGTCGGGTCCGGGAAGACGGCCACCGTCGCCGCGCTGTGCCGGGCCTTGCGTGACGAGTTGTCCCTCGCTGTCGTCACCAATGACATCTACACGCGCGAGGACGCCGAGTTCCTGCTGCGGGAGGCCGTGCTGCCGCCCGAGCGGATCACCGCCGTGGAGACCGGCGCCTGTCCGCACACCGCGATCCGGGACGACATCTCCGCCAATCTCGAAGCGGTGGAGGACCTGGAGGACGAGGTCGGCCCGCTGGATCTCATCCTCGTCGAGTCCGGCGGCGACAACCTGACCGCCACCTTCTCCAGAGGGCTCGTCGACGCACAGATCTTCGTGATCGACGTGGCCGGCGGGGACGACATCCCGCGCAAGGGCGGCCCGGGCGTCACCACCGCCGACCTGCTCGTCGTCAACAAGACCGACCTCGCCCCGTACGTCGGCTCCGACCTGGCGCGGATGGCCGCCGACGCCAAGGCGCAGCGGGCCCAACTGCCGGTCGTCTTCCAGTCGCTCAGGACCGAGCCCGGCGTGCGGGACGTCGCCTCCTGGGTGCGGGCGCAGCTCGCCGCGTGGACGGCATGACCGCGGCCGGGACCGGGGTGCGGGCCACCGCGCGGATGCTCGCGCGGGACGACGGCCGCGGCGGAACGTCCCTGCCCGTCCTCGAGGGCGACGGGCCGCTGGCCCTGCGGCGGACCCGGGGAAGCGGCAGCGAGGCACACGTCATGCTCGTCGGCGCGATGAGCGGCCCGCTCGGCGGGGACCACTTCACCGTGGAGGCCGGGGTGGAGACCGGGGCCCGGCTGCGCGTCGGGTCGGCCGCCGCCACCATCGCACTGCCGGGCCAGGCCAAGGGCGAGTCCCGCTACGACGTCCGGCTCACCGTCGCCGACGGCGGCGAACTGCGCTGGCTGCCCGAGCAGTTGATCTCCGCGCACGGCAGCGACCTGTACGTCACGACCCGTGCCGACCTCGGTGCCACGGCCCGGCTCGTCCTGCGCGAGGAGCAGGTGCTCGGACGCGCCGGTGAGGAACCGGGCCGGCTCGGCAGCCGGCTGGTCGTACGGATCGCGGGGCGTACCGTGCTCGACCAGGAGCTGTCCTGCGGTCCCGGGGCGCCGGGCGGCTGGGACGGACCCGCCGTGCTCGCGGGGCATCGGGCCGTGGGCCAAGTCGTCATCGTACGGCCGGAGTTCGCGGACCAACCGGTGACGGCCCGGGTGCTGGGGGAGGGGGCCGCGATCATGCCGCTCGCGGGGCCGACCGCGCTGGTGACCGCCGTGGCGCCAAACGCGCTGAAGCTTCGGCGGATACTCGACGAGGCGCTGACGACCCTCGGTTGAAAACGGCGGCGCGGACCGCCAAGCGAACGTCTCAGTCCGGTTATCGGATTGGCAAAGAAGGTCAACAACCCCTGTCCTCAGGGAGCTCACAGCCGAGAGGATCTCCGTACCGATCACAACGACGTACGGGGAGGCCCCACTTGAGGGACAAGAGAGCGACGAGGCGGACGGCCGCGTTCGGTTCCGCCGGAGTGCTCGTCACGGCGACCCTGATAGCCGGGGCCGTCGCGGCGCCCACCGCGAGCGCGGACACCCGCCACGGCCAGGACCGCGAGGCCCGCGGCGCCGCGATCGCCGCCGCCAAGGCCGAGAAGACCGGGATCGACTGGCAGGACTGTCCGGCCGACTGGGGCCTGGAGAAGCCGATCCAGTGCGGCTATGTCACCGTGCCGCTCGATTACGCCAAGCCGTACGGCAAGCAGATCAAGCTCGCCGTCGACAGGATCGGCAACACGGGCACGAAGGAGGAGCGCCTGGGCGCCCTCGTCTACAACCCGGGCGGGCCGGGCGGCTCCGGCCTGCGCTTCCCGCGCCGGGTCACCACCAAGGCGCCCGTCTGGGCCAACACGGCCAAGGCGTACGACTTCGTGGGCTTCGACCCGCGCGGCGTGGGCCACTCGGCGCCCATCTCCTGTGCCGACCCGCAGGAGTTCGTCAAGGCACCCAAGATGGACCCGGTGCCGGACTCCGAGGCCGACAAGCTGGCCCAGCGCAAGCTGGCCCGCGAGTACGCCGAGGGCTGCTACGAGCGCAGCGGCGAAATGCTGCCGCACATGACCACGCCGAACACCGCGCGCGACCTGGACGTCATCCGTGCCGCCCTGGGCGAGAAGAAGCTCAACTTCCTCGGCGTCTCCTACGGCACCTACCTCGGCGCGGTCTACGGCACCCTGTTCCCGGGCCATGTCCGGCGCATGGTCGTCGACAGCGTCGTCAACCCCTCGCGGGAGAAGATCTGGTACGAGGCCAACCTCGACCAGGACGTCGCCTTCGAGGGCCGCTGGAAGGACTGGCAGGACTGGGTCGCCGCCAACGACGCCGTCTTCCACCTCGGTGACAGCCGCGCCGAAGTCCAGGCGAAGTGGCTGGAGTTGCGGGCAGCGGCCAAGAAGAGCCCCATCGGCGGGGTCGTCGGACCGGCCGAGCTGCTCGGCTACTTCACGGGTGCCCCGTACTACGACTCCTCGTGGATTCCGGTCGCCACCGTCTTCAGCAAGTACTTCGCCGGAGACACCCAGGCGCTCGTCGACGCGGCCGCCCCCGACCTGACTGACACCGCGGGCAACATCACCGCGGAGAACGGCAACGCCGTCTACACGGCCGTCGAGTGCACCGACGCCAAGTGGCCCACCAGCTGGAAGAAGTGGGACCGGGACAACACGCGGCTGCACCAGGACTACCCGTTCCTGACCTGGTCCAACGCCTGGATGAACCTGCCGTGTGCGACCTGGCCGGTCAAGCAGCAGACCCCGGTGGACGTGAAGACCGGCAAGGGGCTGCCGGGCGTGCTGATCGTGCAGGCGGAGCGTGACGCCGCCACCCCGTACGGCGGCGCCGTCGAACTGCACAAGCGCTTCAAGGGCTCCCGCCTGATCACCGAGAAGGGCGCGGGCTCCCATGGCGTGACCAGCCTGGTCAACCCGTGCATCAACGAGCGGGTGGACGCCTACCTGCTCACCGGCAAGCTGGACGCCGCCGACGTGACGTGCGCACCGCACGCGACGCCGAAGCCGTAACCAGTACGTCCTGAAGGGGGGCGGCCGTCACCGACGCCGCCCCCCTTTCACGCGTCGAGCGCGTCGACCGTGTCGAGCGTGTCGAGAAACGCGTCCTCCGCCGCGTAGTCGAAGAGGTCGCCGTACGACTCGAGCATCTTCGGGTACGCCTCCCGCCAGTCCCGCCCCGCGAGCCGCCCCTCGATCCACGCGACCGTGTCCGGCAGCGTCTCGGCGTACCGCACGACCGGGCGGTAGCCCAACTCCCGTTCCGCCGCGGACATGTCGCACACCACGGGCAGCGGCACCGACCACGGCGTGTCACCCACCGTGGGCGCCGGGGGCGGCCCCTCCACGAGGACGTTCTCGCTCTCGACACCCATGACGGCGTCGATCGCCCGCGCGATCTCCGCGACCGTCGGAGCGTCCGGGTCCACGGCGTTGAGGACCCGCGTGCCCGGCCGTGCGGCGGCCAGCCGGATCAGCTCGGCGATGGTGTGGACGCTCGCCGGATGGAACCGGCTCGTGCCTCCGTAGGCCAGGACGCGCCGGGGCCGGCCGTCCAGGTTGCGCTTGACGAAGTACAGCTCGCGCGGGGTCCGGCAGTGCGGCCCGTGGATCGCACCGGCACGCAGCAGCGTGGTCGGCAACCGCCCGCCCGCCGTGAGGAGTTCGCGCTCCAGCCCCGCCTTGCGGGTGCTGTACGAGGTGTCTCCCGGCCGGACGGTCCGCTGGTCCTCCGTGATCGGCACCGGGTACTCGGGGAAGCCGCCCGGCTCCTGCTGGGTGTCGAAGCCCCGGCCCTTGTCGTCCTCGTACACCGACACGCTGGAGACCACCACGGCCGCGCCCACGCGATCACCCAGCGAGGTCAACTGCCGTGCGTGCTCCGGCCCGTAGGCCACCATGTCGACCAGGACGTCACAGCCGTCGCCGACCGCCGCGGCCAGGGCCGCGTCGTCCTCCCGGTCCGCGCGGACCGCCCGCACGTCGTCGGGCCAGCCCTCGTCCCGCGCGCCCCGCGCGAGACGGCTGTCACCTCCCAGCCGTCCCGGGCCAGCACGCCCACGGCGGCCCGTCCGATCTGTCCCGTCGCTCCGACCACCACAGCACGTCTCATGCGGCGACCGTACGACCGGGACCGCCGCGCCCGCCAGGCGCTCTGCCGACAGCAGAGGTCAACTCAGCGGCAGCCGCGGGAACCTGCGCTCCTTCTCCTTCTCCTTCTCCGAGCGCGCCGCGGCCTCCTCCGCCTTGGCGACCGCCGCGTACTGGTCGACGTACTCCTGCTCGGACAGCGTCAGGATCGCGTACATGATCTCGTCGGTGATGGCGCGCAGGATCGCCTTCTCGTTCTCCATGCCGGCGTACCGGGAGAAGTCGAGAGGCTTGCCGAAGCGGATCACCACGGGGTGGATGTTGGGGACGAGCTTGCCGGGCGGCTGGGCCTCGAAGGTGCCGATCATCGCGCAGGGGATGACGGGCACTTGGGCTTTGAGCGCCATCACCGCGACGCCGACCTTGCCCTTGTAGAGCCGGCCGTCGTGGGAGCGGGTGCCCTCCGGGTAGATGCCGAGCAGTTCGTCCTTGCTCAGGACGCCGAGCCCCTCGCGGATCGCGGCCTGGCCCGCCTCCTTGCCGGAGCGGTCCACGGGGATCTGTCCGGCGCTGCGGAAGAAGGTCGCGACCAGCCGGCCCCGGATGCCGGGTCCCGTGAAGTACTCGGCCTTCGCGAGGAAGGTGATGCGCCGCTTCAGGACCGCGGGCATCAGGAAGTGGTCCGAGAAAGAGAGGTGATTGCCCGCGACGATGGCCGCACCCGATGCCGGAACGTGCTCCAGGCCTTCTATTCGAGGGCGGAAGACCAGTCTCAGCAACGGCCCCAGGAACACGTATTTGAGCAGGTAGTAGAACAAGGGGGGTCGCTCCTCACTCCGGCGGTCGGCTCAACCGCCGCGTTAAAGCAGGTCAACCGGCACGTCGTGGGGGTGCCAGTGTAGGCGCAGGCCGCGGTTGCCGGAACCGGACGGGGGCACCCGCGGCCACACCCACCGCCCTTCTCACAGTCGCACGATGATCAGGGCCGTGTCGTCCGTGGCGCCGCCGGGTGGCAGCAGCTCCAGCAGGACGGCGTCGGCGAGGGTCTCGGGGTCGGCGGCCCGGTGGCGGCGCAGGGAGTCCGCCAGGCGGGCCAGACCGGTGTCGATGTCCTCGTGGCGCCGCTCGACCAGGCCGTCGGTGTACAGGGCGAGGGTGGCGCCGCCGGTGAAGGTGGTGCCGGCCTGGGGCCTCGGGAGCGGGTCGGGGCGGGCGTCCAGCGGGGGATCGGTGGCCCGGTCGAGGAACTCCACCCGGCCGTCGGCGTGGACCAGGACGGGCGGCGGGTGGCCGGCGCTGCTGTAGGTGATCGTGTGCCGGTCGAAGTCGATGAACGTGGTGACCGCGGTGGCCGATTCGGCGCCGTCGACCACATGGGCGTACCGGCCGAGGACGTCCAGCGCCTGGGCCGGGCCGTCCGCGACCCGCGAGGTGGCGCTGAGCGCGCTGCGCAGCTGGCCCATGACACCGGCCGCGGCCAGCCCGTGGCCGACCACGTCGCCCACCGACACACCGAGGCGGTGGCCGCCCACCAGGTCGACCAGGTCGTACCAGTCGCCGCACACGTTCAGCGCGCCGACCGCGGGCCGGTAGCGGACCGCCGCCCGGTGGTTGCCCCCCTGCCGACGGGCGGGCAGCATCGCCTCCTGCAGGGCCAGGGCCACCTCGCGCTCGCGGGCGTGGGCCCGGCGCAGCCGTTCGTTGAGCTCCTGCAGCTCGCGGCCGCGGGTGTACAGCTCGGCCTCCAGCACCTGTGCCCGGCCGGTGCTCCGCCCGCCGCGGGCCCGGATCAGCTCGGTGACCTCCTCGACCCGGTGCACCAGCAGCACCACCTCCCCGCCCGGGCCGAGCACCGGCGCGTTGCAGGGGCTCCAGTACCGCTCCTGCCAGTGCCCGGGCCGCTCGGGATCCTCGACGTCGTACCGCTGCAGGGCCATCGCGTCACGCTCGCCCGTGGCCAGCACGCGCTGGAGCGAGGCCTGCAGATTCCGCATGCCCGTCGCCGTGGGGTCGTTGGGGTTGTCCGGGAAGACGTCGAACATGTGCCGCCCGATCACCTGATCGCGCTTGCGGCCGGCCGTGCGCAGGAACTCCTCGTTGATGTCCGCGAAGACCAGGCCGGGCGTGAGCAGGGCGACCATTCCGGGCAGGGCCTGGAACACCGCCGCGTAGTCGATCGCCGAATCGTCCATGGCTCCCGCTCTCACCACCGGGATCACCCCAGTTTCCCACGATATGCGCGGCCCTACGCCATATGTGGTCCTACGCCATCTGCGGTCCTACGTCACAGCGGCGCATCCGTCAGCGACTGCTCGGCCCAGATGACCTTGCCCTCCGGCAGGAAACGGGTGCCCCAGCGCTGGGTGAACTGGGAGACCAGCAGCAGTCCGCGCCCGCCCTCGTCGGTGGTGCGGGGATGGCGCAGGTGGGGCGCGGTGGCGCCGCCGTCGAACACCTCGCAGATCAGCGTCCGGTCCTTGATGAGCCGGAGCCGGATGGGGCCGGAGGCGTGCCGGATGGCGTTGGTGACGAGCTCGCTCACCACGAGCTCCGTGATGAAGGCCAGCTCGTCCAGGCCCCAGTCCGACAGCCGGCGGCCGGCCGTCTTGCGGGCGTCGGCGACCACGGCCGGGTCGGCGGGCAGTACCCAGGACGCGACCCGGTCGGCGTCGAGGCGCCTGGTACGCGCCATCAGCAGGGCCACGTCGTCGCGGGGACGGGCCGGGGCCAGGGTGTCCACGACGGCACGGCAGCGCAGGTCGAGCGAGGGAGCCGACCGCGCCAGGGCCTTCCGCAGCCGATCCCGGTTCGCGTCCTCGGACCACTCCTCGCCGCAGGCCAGCAGACCGTCGGTGTACAGCGCGAGCGTGCTGCCCTCCGGCAGGATCATCTCGACCGACTCGAACGGCGGTCCGCCCGCCCCCAGCGGCGGCCCCTGGGGCAGCTCCACGAAGGTGATGGTCCCGTCGGGCCGGACGACCGCGGGTGCGGGATGCCCGGCGGCGGCCATCGAACACCGTCCGTCGACCGGGTCGTGGACGACGTACAGACACCCCGAGCCCACGGCCTGGGTGCTGTCGTCCTCCGCCGCCCCGCTCTCCGGTGCCGCGCTCTCCTCCTGCGCCGTGCGCCCGACCAGGTCGTCGAGGTGGGCCAGGACCTCGTGCGGCGGCAGATCCAGCGCCGCGAGCGTGCGTACGGCGGTCCGCAGCCGCCCCATGGCCGCCGCGGCGTCGATGCCGTGCCCGGGCACCTCGCCCACGACGAGGGCCACCCGTGCGCCGGAGAGCGGGATCAGGTCGTACCAGTCGCCGCCCAGGCCCGTCAGCTCGTTCGCCGGGCGGTAACAGGCGGCCACCTCAACGGCGTCCTGGTCGGGCAGCCGGTGCGGGAGCAGATTGCGCTGCAGCGCCAGCGCCGCGTCCCGCTCGCGGGTGTAGCGCCGGGCGTTGTCCACACACACCGCCGCCCGCGAGACCAGATCCTCGGCCAGACTCAGGTCGTCCTCGTCGAAGGGCTCCTGACGGTGCCGCCGGAAGAACGTGGTCACGCCGAGGGTGACCCCCCGGGCCCGGACCGGCACGACCATCGCGCTGTGCGGCGCGAGGTCCCAGGACGTGGCGCCCTGGCTGCCGGGGGTGCCGGCGCCCCACTCCCGGGCGAGCGGGTCGAGCCGCTCCTCGCGCCAGGACCGGCCGGTGGCGAGGCAGCGGATCGGCGGTGAGCCGGGCGGGTAGACGGCGGGGGCGCCGATGCCGAGGGCGTCGGAGGTGGAGCGGGCGTCGGTGTGGGCGGCACCGTCGTCGCCCTCTTGGTCTGAGGTCCGCCCCGCCCGCCGCAGCCGTACCGGATCCGTCCCGTCCAGCGGCCCGGACGCCGGTTCCGCTCCCCGCAGCACCGACTCCAGCAGGTCCACGACGACCAGGTCGGCGAGCGCCGGTACGGCCACGTCGGCCAGCTCCTGCGCGGTCCGGACGATGTCAAGGCTGCGGCCGATGTACGCGCCGGCCCGGTCCAGGAGGGCCAGCCGCTGCCGGGCGCGGTGGTGCGCGGTGATGTCGACGACGGTGTAGTACACGCCCATCGGGTGACCCCGCTCGTCGTCGAGCCGGGTGAACGACAGCACGTGCGCGGTCTCCCGGTGCGGCGCGGAGCGCACGCTGCCGACGTGCTCGTACCCGATGACCGGCTCCCCGGTCGCCAGCACGTGCCGCATCTGCGCCTCGATGGCAGCGGAGTCCAGACCCGGCTGTATGTCCGCCAGCCGCAGCCCGAGCCGGCGCACGGGCGGGCCGCCGCCGAACTGTGCCAGGGCGGCGTTCGACCAGACGTACCGCAGGTCGGTGTCGACGATGGCGATACCGATGGGGGACCGGTCGACCATCTGCTCCAGCACGGTGCGCTGCATGTCCCAGCCGGGGGCCCCGGCCATCTCCGACAGCAGCGCCAGCCACCGCGAGGGCCCCCGCGTCTCCTCGGCGGCGGCGATCCGTACCATCACCCTGACCGGCCGCCCGTCCGCGCGGCGCACCGACAGCAGCCCGGCCCAGCCGCCGTCCCGGCCCCACTGCTCGACCAGACCGGGCACCCGCCCGGCGTCCTCCTCGGTCACCAGGTCGGCCAAGGTCCTGCCCACCGCCTCGGCGGCCGGGTACGCCAGCAGCCGCTGCGCGCCGGCGCTCCAGCTCGTCACCACCCCCGCCGCGTCGAGCAGCAGGGGCGCCGCATCCGCCACGTCGAACCGACGGCGGGCAACCTCATGCTCCTCAAATGTGCCCACGGCCGACCTCTCTGTCGCTGAGAGTGGTCTACCACCTCTTGCCCCAATCTTGCCCCCCGACGGCGGGACCGCACCGCGCGGCAGGATCAGAACCGAGGTCGTCGAGCTGCGGGCTCAGCCCCGTCCGAGCACCCTCGCCAGTGCCCCGAGCGCCGAGACGAGCTCCGCCTCCGTGATCGTCAGCGGCGGCGCGAGGCGGATGGTCGAGCCGTGGGTGTCCTTGGCCAGGACGCCCTCGCCAAGGAGGCCCTGGCTGATCTCACGGCCGGTGCCGAGGGCGGGGTCGATGTCGACTCCCGCCCAGAGGCCGCGGGAGCGGAACCCGACGACGCCCTTGCCGACCAGGTCGGCCAGGCCGTCGCGGAGCACTGTGCCGAGCTCGGCCGCCCGGCGCTGGAATTCACCCGTTTCCAGCAGTTCGACGACCGCCGTGCCGACCGCCGCGGCGAGCGGGTTGCCGCCGAACGTCGAGCCGTGTTCGCCCGGCCGGAGTACTCCGAGGACGTCCCGGCGGCCGACCACCGCGGACACCGGCACGATGCCGCCACCGAGCGCCTTGCCCAGCAGGAGTACGTCCGGGACGACCCCCTCGTGGTCGACGGCGAGCGTCCGGCCCGTGCGGCCGAGCCCCGACTGGATCTCGTCGGCGATGAAGAGGCAGCCCTCGCGGTGGGTGAGTTCGCGGACGCCGGTCAGATAGCCCTCGTCGGGGACGACGACCCCCGCCTCGCCCTGGATCGGCTCGATCAGCACCGCCGCCGTCGTCTCGTCGACCGCCGCCTCCAGCGCGGCCAGGTCGTTGTACGGCACGACACGGAAACCGGGTGTGAAGGGGCCGAAGCCCGACCGGGCCGTCTCGTCCGTGGAGAAGGACACGATGGTCGTCGTACGGCCGTGGAAGTTGTCCGCGGCGACCACGATCGTCGCCCGGTCGGCCGGGACGCCCTTCACGTCGTACGCCCACTTGCGCGCCACCTTGATGCCGCTCTCGACCGCCTCCGCGCCGGTGTTCATCGGCAGCACCATGTCCTGCCCCGTCAACTGCGCGAGCCGCTCGGCGAATTCGGCGAGCCGGTCGTTGTGGAAGGCGCGTGAGGTCAGGGTGAGACGGTCGAGCTGCGCGTGGGCCGCCTCGACCAGCGCCGGGTGGCGGTGGCCGAAGTTGAGGGCCGAGTAGCCGGCCAGCATGTCGAGGTAGCGGCGGCCCTCGACGTCCTCCACCCAGGTGCCCTCGGCACGGGCGACGACCACGGGCAGCGGGTGGTAGTTGTGCGCCAGGACCGGCTCCTCGGCGCGGATCAGGTCGGCGGAGGTGCGCGTGCGGACAGGGACACGGGTGGGAGCTGTCATGAGCGGATCTCCTGGGTGCAGCACTTGATGCCGCCGCCGGCCTTCTGGAACTCGGAGAGGTCGACGGCGACGGGGACATAGCCGTGGTCGCAGAGGCGGGAGGCGAGCGCCTCGGCCCGCGGTGCGATGAAGACGTGCCGGCCGTCGGACACGGAGTTGAGGCCGAAGGCCATCGCGTCGTCCCGGGTGGCGAGCACGGCGTCCGGGTACAGACGGGCCAGCACCTCGCGGCTGCCCGGCGAGAACGCCTCCGGGTAGTACACGATGTTGTCCTCGTCCAGGACGAACAACGCCGTGTCGAGGTGGTAGAAGTACGGGTCCACCAGGGTCAGGCTGATCACCGGATGGCCGAAGAACTCCTGCACCTCGCGGTGCGCCTCACGGGTCGTACGGAATCCGGTGCCTGCCAGGACGTACCGGCCGGTCCACACCAGATCGCCCTCGCCCTCGCAGACGGACTCGGGGCGGTGGACGTCGTAGCCCGCCCCCTTGAACCACGTGTCGTAGTGCGTGGATTCGGGACGGCGCTCGGGGGCGTGGAAGAGGGCGCCGAAGACGCGGCCGTCGACGACGACCGCCGAGTTCGCGGCGAAGACCATGTCCGGGAGTCCGGGGACCGGGTCCACGGTGGCGATGTCGTGGCCGTGGGTGCGGTAGGCGTCGATCAGTGCCTGCCACTGTTCCTGGGCCAGATCGACGTCGACCCGGGTGTCGGGATGCATCCAGGGGTTGATCGCGTACTGCACGGCGAAGTGTCTGGGTTCGCAGACGAGGAAGCGCCGCCGGCGCGGCACACGGGTATCGGTCACAGAGGGGTTCCTCCGCTTCCTGCGGTGTCGAGACTGAGGGGTGACACCAAGGTAGGAACTGACCCGGACGGCCGACAAGGAATCAGAATTGCGTGTTGGCGCAGGAATGCTGCGTCTTTGAGCGGCTCAGCGCACGTCCGTTGCGCGCGTTGTGTCTTCCTCCGGTGCGGGCTGGCTGGCCCCGGCCTCCGGGCTCTCCGGAATGAGATGGGACAGCACCATCACACTGATCGTCTTCCGGATGAACGGCTCGATGCGGATCCGCTCCAGCACCTCCTCGAAGTGCTCGACGTCCCGCGCCCGCACATGCAGCAGCGCGTCCGCGCCGCCGGTCACCGTCATCGCCGCCGTGATCTCCGGATGGTTGCGCATCACCTCCGCGAGCCGCCGCGGCGGGGCCGCGCCCTCGCAGTACACCTCGACGTACGCCTCCGTACGCCAGCCCAGCGCCGACGGCTTCACCGTCGCCGTGAACCCGGTGATCACACCCGTGTCCCGCATCCGGTCCACGCGCCGCTTGACCGCCGTCGAGGACAGCCCGACGCTCGCGCCGATCTCGGCGAAACTGGTCCTGGCGTTCGCCATCAACGCGGTGACGATCTTCCGGTCGAGCTCGTCGAAGGGCGCGGGCCTGCTGTTCATGCGGGCACTGTATCCAGCGGAAAGGTCCTGACCGCCCCCGCGACGCCCTTCCACGTGTGCAGGCGTACGAATAACTCCTACACTCCGGGTTCATGCTGCGCGCCCTGGCTGTCGACGACGAACGCCCCTCGCTGGAGGAACTGCTCTACCTCCTCAAGACCGATCCCCGCGTCGGCAGCGCGGAGGGCGCCGGTGACGCGACCGAGGCACTGCGCCGAATCAACCGCGCCCTGGAGTCGGGGCCCGACGGCCCCGAGGCGATCGACGTCGTCTTCCTCGACATCAACATGCCCGGCCTCGACGGGCTGGATCTCGCCCGGCTGCTCACCGGCTTCGCCAAGCCGCCGCTCGTCGTGTTCGTCACCGCCCACGAGGACTTCGCCGTGCAGGCCTTCGACCTGAAGGCCGTCGACTACGTGCTCAAGCCCGTCCGCAAGGAACGCCTCGCCGAAGCCGTCCGCCGCGCCGCAGAACGCAGCGACTCGGCCCCCCGGATACCCGTGCACGAACCCGACCCCGACCACATACCCGTCGAACTCGGCGGCGTGACCCGCTTCGTCTCCGTCGACGACATCACGCACGTCGAGGCGCAGGGCGACTACGCCCGGCTGCACACCGACAAGGGCAGCCACCTCGTACGGATCCCGCTGTCCACCCTGGAGGAGCGCTGGCGCTCCCGCGGCTTCGTCCGCATCCACCGCCGCCACCTGGTCGCCCTGCGCCACGTCGGCGAACTCCGCCTGGACGCGGGCACGGTCAGCGTCATGGTCGGTTCCGAGGAACTCCAGGTCAGCCGCCGCCACACCCGTGAGCTGCGGGACCTGCTCATGAGGAGGCCATGACGTGCCCCAGGACCCCGCCGACCGCCGCGTCGTCGTCACCGGCCCGCCCCGGCGCACCCGCCGGGCCTCCGGCTACTACCGCCCGCGCACCGAGATCGACGAACAGACCACCCTCGGCCACACCTACGTCCGCTCCCTGATGCGCACCCAACTGCGCGCCGCCCTCGCCGTGTTCGCGTTCCTCGGCCTGCTCATCGGCCCGCTGCCGCTGCTCTTCGCGGCGCTGCCCGACGCCCGCCGCCTCGAATGGGCGGTCCTCGGCTTCGGCCTCTACCTCCCCATGGTCCTGCTCGCTCGCTGGTACGTGCGGCGCGCCGAACGCAACGAACGGGACTTCGTGCGCCTCGTCGAAGACCGCTGAACCGGCGAGCCGAAGACCGATGAACTCGAACTACGCCGTCCCCGCCGTCGCCCTCGTCGTGGTGGCAACCGTCCTCGTAGGCGCCTTCGGCCTGCGGATATCCCGCACCACCTCCGACTTCTACGTCGCCTCCCGCACCGTCGGCCCCCGCCTCAACGCGGCCGCCATCAGCGGCGAGTACCTCTCCGCCGCCTCCTTCCTCGGCATCGCCGGCCTGGTCCTGGTCCAAGGCCCGGACATGCTCTGGTACCCGGTCGGCTACACCGCCGGCTACCTGGTCCTGCTCCTGTTCGTCGCCGCCCCGCTGCGCCGCTCCGGTGCCTACACTCTCCCCGACTTCGCCGAGGCCCGGCTCGCCTCGCAGGCGGTACGGCGGCTCGCGGGCGCCTTCGTCGTGGGGGTGGGCTGGCTGTACCTTCTGCCCCAACTCCAGGGCGCTGGACTGACGTTGACCGTGCTGACCGGTGCGCCCGAGTGGCTCGGCGGAGTGATCGTCGCGGCCGTCGTGGTCGCCACCGTCGCCGCCGGCGGCATGCGCAGCATCACCTTCGTGCAGGCCTTCCAGTACTGGCTCAAGCTCACCGCCCTGCTCGTCCCCGCCCTGTTCCTGGTGCTCGCCTGGCAGGGCGACGGAGCCCCCCGCCGCGCCTTCGAGGAACCGGCCACCTTCCGCGAACAGCGGATCGTCCGCGTCGACGCGAGCCTCGACCTCAAGCTGGACGCGCCCCTGACCGTCACGGTGAGCGGCACGGTCGACGGCCGCCCGCACGACGACCAGCGGCTCCGGCTCCCCGCCGGCACCCACCGCATCGAACAGGGCACCCGGCTCACCTTCGCCAAGGGCGACCGGGTCCCGGCCGCCGACCGCGGCAGCAACGGCGGCATGTCGACCTCCCTGGCCGCGAGCCGTGAGGAACGCCCGCTCTACGCCACGTACGGACTGATCCTCGCCACCTTCCTCGGCACCATGGGCCTGCCGCACGTCGTCGTCCGCTTCTACACCAGCCCGCACGGAGTCGCCGCCCGCCGCACCACCGTGGCCGTCCTCGGCCTGATCGGCGGCTTCTACCTGCTGCCGCCCGTGTACGGCGCCCTCGGCCGGCTCTACGCCCCCGAACTCACCATCACCGGCGACGCGGACGCCGCCGTCCTGCTGCTGCCAGGGCGGGTGATCGGGGGCCTCGGCGGCGACCTGCTCGGCGCACTGGTGGCGGGCGGGGCCTTCGCCGCGTTTCTGTCCACGGCCTCGGGGCTGACCATGGCCGTGGCGGGCGTCCTCACCCAGGACGTCCTGCCCACGCGCGGTGTACGGCACTTCAGACTCGGCACGGTCCTCGCCATGGCCGTACCGCTCGCGGCGAGCATGCTGGTCGGCGGGCTGCCGGTCGCCGACGCGGTGGGGCTCGCCTTCGCGGTGTCGGCCTCGTCCTTCTGCCCGCTGCTCGTCCTCGGCATCTGGTGGCGGCGGCTGACCCCGCCGGGCGCGGCCGCCGGGATGCTGGTGGGCGGCGGCAGCGCCTTCGTGGCGGTGGCCGCGACCATGGCGGGCTTCCCGGGCACCGGCCCGCTGCACGCCCTGCTCGCCTGGCCGGCCCTCTGGTCGGTGCCGCTCGGCTTCCTCACCATGGTGCTGGTGTCGCTGGCGACGGCGGGGCGGGTACCGGCGGGGACGGCGGCGATCCTGGCGCGCTTCCATCTGCCGGAGGAACTGCGGGAAGAACTGCGCGAGGAGGTGAAGGCATGAGCGGATTCATCGCCGGACTGTGCGTGGCGATCCTGCCTCTCCTGGCCGCCGGCTTCTGGCTCGGCAGGCGCACCGCACGCCCCCAGAACCTCGGCGGACTCGGTACCCCCGTCGAACACGCCACCTTCCAGACCCTGCACACCGCCTCCCTCGCCGCACCGCCGCTCCGGGCCGGCCTCACGGAGGAGACCGCGCGCAAGTCGGCCCGCCGGCTGCGCACCCTGCTCGGCACGGACGCGCTGTGCCTCACCGACCAGGAGCAGGTCCTGGTCTGGGACGGCGTCGGCGACCACCACCGCACCGAGATCATGGAACGCCTCGCCGGCCCGCTGGAATCCGGCCGCGGCGAGGCCTTCCGGCTCACGTGCGACGCCCCCGACTGCCCGGTCCACTGGGCCGTCGTCGCCCCCCTCACCGTCGACGACCGCGTCCACGGCGCGCTCGTCGCCTGCGCGCCCCGAGAGTCCGCCGTCCTCGTCCGCGCGGCCCAAGAGGTCGCCCGCTGGGTCTCCGTACAACTCGAACTCGCCGACCTCGACCAGTCCCGCACCCGCCTCATCGAGGCCGAGATCAAGGCCCTGCGCGCCCAGATCTCCCCGCACTTCATCTTCAACTCGCTCGCGGTGATCGCCTCGTTCGTCCGCACCGACCCCGAGCGCGCCCGCGAACTGCTCCTGGAGTTCGCCGACTTCACCCGCTACTCGTTCCGCAGACACGGCGACTTCACCACCCTCGCCGACGAACTGCACGCCATCGACCACTACCTGGCACTCGTCCGGGCACGCTTCGGCGACCGGCTCTCCGTCACCCTGCAGATCGCCCCCGAGGTGCTGCCGGTCGCCCTGCCCTTCCTGTGCCTCCAGCCGCTCGTCGAGAACGCCGTCAAGCACGGCCTGGAGGGCAAGACCGACAAAAGCCACATCAGCATCACCGCCCAGGACGCCGGCGCCGAGGCCCTCGTGGTGATCGAGGACGACGGCGCGGGAATGGACCCCGCCCTGCTGCGCCGCATCCTCGCGGGCGAGGTCAGCCCCTCGGGCGGCATCGGGCTGTCCAACGTCGACGACCGGCTCCGCCAGGTCTACGGAGACGACTACGGCCTGGTCATCGAGACGGCCGTCGGCGCGGGCATGAAAATCACCGCCCGGCTGCCGAAGTACCAGCCGGGGGTGCACTCGGCGAGCCGCCTCACCGGCGGCTGAGGATCATGTGGCGGTGCGTCATGTACTGCGGGTGGCCACCATCCCGAGGGTGATCAGCCCCAGCACGACCCAGCCGAACCACAGCCAGCCGTTACTGCCGAGCGCCACCGTATAGGCGGTCACCGCGACGAGTCCGCCGACGGTGAGCACCCCCATCGTCCTGGTCGAGCCGTCCGTGGAACCGGGCATCGCAACACCCTCCTCATGGTTCGTCCCCCTCCATGGTGCCCCCGTTCTGCCTCCGCACGGTGCACACGACGAAATGTGTGCCGTTCTTCCAGGGGCCCTCGCTCGTCCAGGAGCCCGCCGTGTACACCGACGGGTCGAAGCCGTAGTCGGCCGGCGGCACCGCCCGCCCGCACGCCACGTCGGACTCGGTGCGCGCCTCGGCGAGCGTGACGTCCGCGCCCAATCGGGTGAATCCGAGCACCTCCTCGTCGTGCGTCCCCTCGCAGGACACCAGCCGGGCGTCCCGGTTGGAGCGCACGTCCAGACAGTCCCGCTTCTGCATGGTCGCCGTGTCCGCGAACGCCGAGCCCGCCTTCCGGTGGCCGCCCAGCGGCCCGTACACCGGCCCGTGCGCGCCCAGCACCAGACAGGCGGTGCGCCGCCCGGCGGCCTCGAAACCGTCCGGCGTCGGCACGACGGCGAAGCTCCGCACGTCCGCGAGCTTGTCCCGGACCTCCCGCGTCCGCTCCTCGCACGCCGCCGGCCCCAGCCGCCGCGCCTCGTCCGCCGACGCGGCCGCGACGAAGGCCAGCACCTGCCCGTCCGGCGCCTGGTCCCGGCAGGTCGGATCCACCGACAGCCGGGGCGTGCCCTGGAAGCGCTCGGCACCCGCCCAGTCGGCGAGCACACAGTCGCCGTCCCGCAGCGGCTTCGCCAGCCCCACGCTCTCTCCGTACGGCGGCCCGCTCCCGTCACCCCCGTCAGTGGTGGTCCGGTCCGCGAGGGCGTACCAGACGCCGCCCAGGGCGAGGACCATGCCGAGACCGCACGCGAGGACCGCCCGCAGGGCGTGCGAGCGCTCGCGTCGCCGCCTGACCGGCGCGGCCGGCGGCGAGGGCGCGAGGGGCGGCCCGAAGTACCCGTGCGGATCCGGGGAGACGTCCGGCCCGGGCGGCCCCCCGCTCGGACCGAATCCCGGCGGACCAGCGGTCGGCGACGCGAATCCGTGCGGCCCCGCGGACGGCGCGGGTACCCCCGCCCAGGGCGGCTGCGACCCCAGGTCGGTCTGGGTCCGCGAGTACGCCTCGGCGTGCGGCGCGACGATCCGCGACAGCGCCGCCTCCGCCTGAGCCGCCGACAGCCGCTGCCCGGGATCCTTCGCGAGCAGCGCGGCCAGTACGGGCTCCAGCGCCCCCGCCCGCACGGCGGGACGGGGTTCCTCCATGACCACCGCGGTCACCTCGGCGAGATGCGACTCCCGCTCGAAGGGACCCCGGCCCTCGACGGCGTGGTAGAGCGTGCAGCCCAGCGAGAACAGATCGGCGGCCGCCGTGGGTGCCCCGCCCGTCGCCCGCTCCGGCGCCAGATACCCGGCGGTCCCCACGAGCACGGACGCCAGCGTGTAGCGCGTCTCGCCCGCGTCCGGCTGCACGGAGATGCCGTAGTCGGTGAGCAGGACACGGCCGTACGGCGCCCCGGAGCGGTCCGGCGCGAGCAGGATGTTCGCCGGTTTCACGTCCCTGTGCATGACGCCCCGCCGGTGCCCCGCGGTCAGCGCGTCGAGCACGGCGAGGCCGACGCGGGCGCACTCGGCGGGGGAGAGCGGCCCCCGGGTCTCGACCAGCTCACGCAGGTCGGTCGCGCCCGCCACGTACTCCATGACGATCCACGGCAGCCCCTCGTGCTCGAGCACGTCGTGCACGGTCACCACATGCGGATGACCGCGCAGCCCGGCCGCGTGCCGGGCCTCGGCACGGGCCCGGGCGACCCGTGCCTCCCGGTCGTGACCGGCCTCCACCGGGTCGCGGAACACGATCTCCTTGAGCGCGACCTCGCAGGCGAGTCTCTGGTCGTGGGCGAGCCACACATGGCCCATGCCGCCGCTGCCGAGCCGGTTCAGCAGCAGATAGCGGCCGGCGATGACCCGGCCCACTCCCGACGTCGGTGATCCTGAAGGCATCCGGTGACTCCCGGTTCTGCGGCTACGTGGTCGCACCGGCGGATGCACTGCCCGCCGGGGCGCTCGTGGCCGGCTCGCTGGCGGCCGGTTCGCTGGTGACGGGCGCGCTGGTCGGAGGCGGCGCACTGCTGGTGACCGGATCACTGGTCGGCGGCGAACTGGTCGGAGGGTCCGGGGGAGGAGGCGGAGGCGGAGGCGGCGGCGGCGGCGGAGGGGGAGGCGGCGGCGCGCTCGTCGACGGTGGCGCCGAGCTGGGCGGCCGACTCGATGAGGTGTCGGTGTCCGGCGCCGAGCTGCTCGGCGGGCTCGACGAGGGCGGCGCGGAGCTCGACGGCGGGCTCGACCCGGGCGAGCCCGAACCACCTGGCGACCCCGAACCGGACGACGCACCGGACGAGGGCGCGGAAGGAGATCCCCCAGGCCCACTGCTCGACGACGACGGTGTGCCGGCCGACCCGGAGGGCCCGGACGACCTCGGCGGTGTCGGCGGAGCGGTGGACCCACCGGACGTACCGTCCGACGTGCCCCCGGACGTACCGTCCGACGTGCCCCCGGACGTACTGCCGGACCCGCCCCCGCCGGACTGATCCCGGGCCACGCTCAGCCTCACGTACTCCCCGAAGCGCAGCTCGCTCCCCGCCGGCGGATCGGTCGCGGTGACCCTGGCACCGTCCGGCGGCAGCCCCTTGCCGTCGTACCCGGCCGCCAGCCCCGTGTCGGCCAGTTGCCGGCTCGCCTGCCCGAACGTCGTCCCGGCGAGGTTCGGCACCGCGCGCCGCTTCCGGGTGTCGAAGGTGGCATCGTCCTCGCCCGTCGTGCCGACCGGCCGGTTGATGCCCCGCTCGGGTTCCTGGACGTCGACCAGGGCGATCCGCTCCAGCGTCCGGGGCGCGGGCCGCACGGCCACCACCTGGGAACGCTCGTATCCCTGCCATTTCTCGTTGCCGCCCTCGAACTCGACCGAGATCCGGCTCGTGTCACCCTCGAAAGGCCGCAGCGGATTTCCGCACGAGCACTTCACGGCCGGCTGTCCCTGCTGATCCGCGAGAATCGCGATGCCCGCCTGGAGCAACGAGTCGTAGGGGACGGCCTTTCCCTTTTTGTAGTCGTGGTTCTTCACGAGAGTGTCGTGACGCAGCAGAACAGGTGTGAGTCGTTCCAGATAATCCGGAATCTCGTGCTTCGAGATCTCCAGGGCACGCGCCCACGCCTGTGCCTTCCGGTCGTTCGCGGGATCGGTGAGAAACTGTTCGAGCCGGTCGACGTCACAGATCGTCGGCTGTTTCGAACCCCCGTACAGACCGGGTGTGTCCCCCTGCTGCAGGCCGCTGTGCACGGTCCGCGACCGGACCTGGGCATCCCGGCCAAGACCGCTGTTCTCGTCGAAGAACGGGGCCAGCGAGGGCACGCCCGCGGCGACCGCCTTCACCACCGTCAACGGCGTCTCGCGGTCGCAGCCGGTCAGCGCGAGAACGAAAACCAGGAAGCAGGCAATCCTTTTCCCGGCCCTTTGCATAAATGCGCGATGTGTCATCACCGCTCCCCCCGGCGGTTCCCCCATAGCGCTTCATGCTACTGAATAAGAAGCCTTTCAACGCCCGCGTGTGTTCAATGAGGCCAAATAGGCGTTGTATGCCTCGAGTTCCCTGTCGCCGTCCCGGTCGGCGGCCCGGTCCTCGCGCTTGGCCTGCCGCTGCTCGGAGCTGTACCACTGGAACAACAGGGCGATCAGCACCAGGACGGACGGGATCTCACTGAACGCCCACGCGATGCCGCCGGCCGCGTTCTGGTCGGAGAGCGCGTCGATGCCGAGCGAGGCGGGCGGGTTCTTGAACGTCTCCACCATCGGCTCGGACGCCATCATCAGCGCGATGCCGAAGAACGCGTGGAACGGCATGCCCGCGAACAGCTCCAGCATCCGCATCAGGTAGCCGGGCCGGTTGGGGCCCGGGTCCACGCCCATGATGGGCCAGAAGAACACGAAACCGACGGCGAGGAAGTGCACCATCATCGCGATGTGCCCGGTCTTGGAGCCCATCAGGAAGTCGAAGATCGGCGTGAAGTACAGCGCGTACAGGCTCGCGATGAACAGCGGGATGGTGAACGCCGGGTGCGTGATGATCCGCATGTACCGGCTGTGCAGGAACATCAGCAGCACCTCGCGCGGCCCCTTGCGGCCCCTGGCCGCGGGCGGCAGCGCACGCAGTGCCAGCGTGACGGGCGCGCCGAGCAGCAGCAGGATCGGCGACAGCATGCTGATCACCATGTGCTGCACCATGTGCACGCTGAACATGACCATCCCGTAGTCGTTCAGCCGGGTGCACATCACGAGCCCTATGGACAGCACTCCCACGACGTACGCGATCGTCCGCCCCACCGGCCAGGCGTCCCCGCGCCGCCGCAACCGCACGACCCCCCACCCGTACAGCGCGAGCCCCACCACGCAGGCCACCAGGAAGAACGGGTCGGCCGACCACTGAAGACCCCGCCCCAGCGTGAACGGCGGCAGATCCATGGTCATGCCGTGCCCGCTGTGATCCATCCAACGGCTCCTGATTCGTGGGGGTTGTACGCGTCTGTCCGCCCCCAGAGTAGAACTGCCCCCGGCGACCAATGTCACCGGGGGCAGTGCAGCTCCCTAGAGGCGCGACCAGCCACGACGCTCCCGCAGCCCGCGAATCACAGAACGCACTCGGCCTCTTCGTACCGCTCCGCAGGAACCGTCTTCAAGGTCTCCACAGCATCGGCGAGCGACACCATCACGATGTCGGTCCCCCGAAGCGCGGTCATCCGACCGAACTGGCCGCGATGCACGGCCTCCACCGCATGCCACCCGAACCGCGTGGCCAGCACCCGGTCGTACGCGGTGGGCGTCCCGCCCCGCTGCACATGCCCGAGTATCACCGGCCGCGCTTCCTTGCCCAGCCGCTGCTCCAGCTCGATGGACAGCTGCCGCGCTATCCCGGCGAAGCGCTCGTGCCCGTAGATGTCCTTGGCGCCCTCGTCGAAGCTCATGCTGCCGGGCCGAGGCTTGGCCCCCTCCGCCGCGACGACGATCGCGAACCGCTTCCCCGCCTCGAACCGCTCGCCGACCTTCGCGGTCAACTCCTCGATGTCGAAGGGCCGTTCCGGTACGACGATGGCGTGCGCGCCCGCCGCCATGCCGGAGTGCAGCGCTATCCAGCCGGTGTGGCGCCCCATGACCTCGACGACCAGCACACGCTGGTGGGACTCGGCGGTGGTCTTCAGCCGGTCCAGCGCCTCCGTCGCGACGCCGACGGCCGTGTCGAAGCCGAAGGTCACGTCGGTGCCCGCGATGTCGTTGTCGATGGTCTTCGGCACGCCCACGATGGGCAGACCGTTGTCCGACATCAGCCGGGCCGCCTTGAGCGTGCCCTCGCCGCCGATGGGGATGATCGCGTCGAGGCCCAGCTCCTCGACGTGGCCCCGGGCCCGCTCCACGCCGTCCCGCAGATGGGAGGGCTGGACCCGGGAGGAGCCGAGGATCGTGCCGCCGCGGGCCAGGATGCCGCTCACCGCGTCGAGGTCGAGCTTGAGGTAGTCGCACTCCAGGAGGCCCTTCCAGCCGTCCCGGAAACCGATGACCTCGTCGCCGTGGTCCACGACGGCGCGGTGCACGACGGACCGGATGACGGCGTTCAGGCCGGGGCAGTCGCCGCCGGACGTGAGGACACCAATGCGCATAGCCCGGAATACCTTCTCGAGGGGGCCGGATCCGGACCACATTGTCCGGCTCGATCCCCGCCACCCTAACGGCAGGAGGGGGCGGGGGCGCATCGTGCGTCCGCCTGCTGGACGACCCCGCTCACCTGTGCGGACGGGCCGTCAGACGGGCTGGTTACGGCAGGCTGGACCCCGGATGTCAGGCAGGTTGCTGCGCCGCCGCGATGCGCTCGTTGCGGAGCGCCTCGTACCACCGGTCGTCGGTCGGCGGCAGCGCGTTGACATCGAGCGCCAGCTTCAGCAGCAGGTCGGCGATCAGCGGATTGCGCGCGAGCACGGGACCGTGCATGTACGTACCGAAGACCGTGTCGTTGTACGCCCCCTCCGTGCCGTCACCCGTCCCGTTGCCCTTGCCGAGGCGGACCTGGGCGAACGGGCGGGCGGTGGGACCGAGGTGGGTGACGCCCTGGTGGTTCTCGAAGCCGGTCAGCGGGGGCATGCCCAGGCGAGGGTCGATGTCGGCGAGCACGTCACCGACGCACCGGTCGCCCTCGCCGCGCGTGGAGACCACGTCGAGCAGGCCGAGGCCGGGCTCGCGCTGGCCGAGGTCGTTGATGAACTCGTGGCCGAGGATCTGGTAGCCGGCGCACACCGAGAAGACGATCGCGCCGTTCTCGACGGCCCGGTGCAGACCGCCGTCCCGGCGCAGCCGCTCGGCCGCGAGCCGCTGCGGCCGGTCCTCGCCGCCGCCGATCAGGTAGATGTCGCCGGAGGTCGGGATCGGCTGGTCGCTGCGCACGTCGAGCCGGGCCACGTCGAGGCGGCGCTGCCGGGCCCGGCGCTCCACGACCAGGGCGTTGCCCTGGTCGCCGTACGTGCTGAGCAGGTCGGGATAGATCCAGACGATCCGCAGTTGGTTGTCGCTCACAAAAGTCCCCTGAAAGTCCGGTGCTCAGTTGCCGACGCGGCGGCGCAGGTCCTGGAAGGCGGTGTAGTTGGCGATGACCTCGATGCGGCCCGGCGGGCTCAGCTGCACGGCCTGGTCGAGGTTCTCGCAGACCTGGAAGTGCTGGCCCGCCACCTCCAGACGTACCGCGAGGTCCAGCTTGCGGTCGCCGACGACGCAGATCGGGTGGCCGGTCAGCCGCGTGTAGTCGACGTCCCACAGCCAGGAGGTGTCGGTGCCGTCCGCGCCGCGCGCGTTCACCGAGAGGATCACCGGGGTCGGCGGCGGATCGATCAGGCTGAACGTTTCGAGCCAGCCGGCGGGGTTCTTCGCGAGCAGCAGTCGGAGGTCGCGCTCCATGAACTGCACGACGTCGTACCGGCCGGCCACCGCCTGCACCTGGTACATGCGTTCCAGGGCGACCTGCGGCGGCACGCCGAAGACGGCGGCGACGGCGGCCGAGGAAGCGGCGTTGGCCTTGTTGGCACGGCCCGGCAGCTGAAGGTGGATCGGCCAGGCGGAGCCGTGCGGATCCAGGACATGGTCGCCGGACAGCGCCCAGCTCGGCGTCGGCCGGCGGAAGCCGCACTCGCCGCAGAACCAGTCGTCGCCCGGACGCTGCATCACGCCACCGCAGGACGGGCAGGACCAGGCGTCGTCCTTCCACATCTGACCCGCGGCGACCCAGATCACGTTGGGGGAGGAGGACGCGGCCCACACCACCAGCGGGTCGTCCGCGTTGGCGATGATCACGGCCTTCGAACCGGCCAGACCCTCGCGCCAGTTCTCCGCGAGCATGCGGGTCTCGGCGGCCCGGTCGAGCTGGTCGCGGGAGAGGTTGAGCAGGGCGATGCACTTCGGGTCGGTGTCCCGGGCGACGCCCGCGAGGTACTTCTCGTCGACCTCGATGACGCCGTACCGCGCGTCCGAGCTGCCCGCGAGCGCCGAGGTGATGCCGGCCGGCATGTTGGCGCCGAGCGCGTTGGAGACCACCGGTCCCGCGGCCCGCAGCGCCTCGGCGATCAGGCGGGTGGTCGTGGTCTTGCCGTTGGTGGCCGAGACGAGGACGACGTCCAGGTTCTGGGCGAGCCGGGCGAGAAGGTCGGGGTCGAGCTTGAGTGCCACCCGGCCGCCGATCACGGAACCGCTGCCGCGCCCCGCGGCGCGCGATGCCGCCGCGACCGCCTTGCCCGCGGTCACGGCGATCTTGGCCCGCGGCGAGAGCGGGTCCGAGTTGCCTGCCATCAGTCCTCGATCCTCCTTGCGTACGCGCCGCGCCTCAGCCTCCGGCCACGTGGTGTGGACCTCAGCCTATCGAGATCCATTCGCACTCCCGAATCGCGGCGCCCGCGCGACCTTCGCGTGACAGGGAGGACCGTACCCTTGCCGCCATGCGACACGGCCCGATCCCGGGCGCCCACGGGCGCGTCCGGCCCCTCACGCTGCTCGGCGACCACCCTCTGCACGCCCCCTGCGAGGAGGTCACCGACTTCGGCCCCGAACTGGCGGTCCTCGTGGAGGACTTGTTCGCGACCATGTACGCCGCCCAGGGCGTCGGCCTGGCCGCGAACCAGATCGGGGCGCCGCTACGGGTCTTCGTCTACGACTGCCCGGACGACGAAGAGGTGCGCCACGTGGGCCACGTGGTGAACCCGAGACTCGTCGAAACGGACGGCATCGTGCTCCGTGGCCCGGAAGGCTGCCTGTCCCTGCCGGGCCTGGAGGCGGGAACGGAGCGCTACGACCACGCGGTGGTCGAGGGCTTCACGGCAACGGGAGAGCCGGTGACGATCCACGGCACGGGCTTCTTCGCGAGATGCCTGCAGCACGAGTACGACCACGTGGAGGGCCGCATCTACGCGGACAGACTGAGCGGCTGGCGTCACCGCCGTTTGATGCGACAGGCAGCCCGAGCTTCATGGCACCGGTGATGGACGTACCTCCAGGGGCTCGGGGCTGTATCAATGTGCGGCTCCGCCGCGTGGGCGCGACCAGCCCCCACAGACCCGCAGACAAACGCAACCGTCAGAACCCCGGACCGCCGACCTTGTCCCCCGCAGCAGCAAGACGCCCCCACAACAGATCCGCCAGACTCCGCACCAACTCCGCCCGAGAACAAGGCCGTTCCCCAAGCCACCAGTCCCCGGCCGCATGCATCATCCCGACGATCCCGTGCCCCCACACCCGAGCCAACTGCTGCCCCCCGGGCCCGAGATCCACCCGATCCTCGATGACCTGCGCCAACTCCTCGCCCATCCTGCGGAGCAACGGCACGCTGTGCTTGCCGACGTCGAACCCGGGATCGCCGACCTGCCCCCCGTCCGCCGGATGCATCAGGAAGCGGTACACCTGAGGCCGCGCCTCGATCGCCGCCAGATACGTGTCCAGCGTCGCCTCGACCCGCTCCCGCCGGTCCGCCGGCGCGTCCAGCGCGGCACGCAGCGAATCGAGCAGCGCGTCCGTGTGCCGCTTGGCCAAGGCTGCGTAAAGCCCGCCCTTGTCGCCGAAGTGGCGATAAAGGATCGGCTTCGTGATGCCGGCCTCCGCGGCGATGGCGTTCATGGAGGCATGCGGACCGTCGCGCAGCACCACTCTGTCCGCGGCCTCCAGCAGCTCACGCCGGCGACGGTCGGCGGACCGTTGCTGATCGGTCCGCTGCGTGGTGTCCATGTGCTCTCCCCACCCCGTGCTGATTAGGTAACGCCTGCGCAAACTAACACTCAGAATGCCTTGTACATCGAACGGGCTGCCGAGCAGGCACCAGGAGTTGACTTTTCCTACCCGCGGGTAACAGACTCGTGTTACCGTTAGTAACACGTACGTGCGTCGCCGCTGGAGGGGACATGGCCGAGTTCACCATGGAGCTCAACGACGAACAGAAGGAGGTCCGGGACTGGCTGCACGGCTTTTCCGCCGACGTCATCCGGCCCGCGGCCGCCGAATGGGACGAGCGTGAGGAGACTCCCTGGCCGGTCATCCAGGAGGCCGCCAAGGTGGGAATCTACTCCCTCGACTTCTACGCCCAGCAGTACTTCGACCCCACCGGCCTCGGCATCCCGATGGCCATGGAGGAGCTGTTCTGGGGCGACGCGGGCATCGCCCTCTCCATCGTCGGCACCGGTCTCGCCGCCGTCGGTGTCCTCGCCAACGGCACCGAGGAACAGATCGGCACCTGGATCCCCCAGATGTACGGCGATGCCAACGATGTCAAGGTCGCCGCGTTCTGCTCCTCAGAGCCCGACGCCGGCTCCGACGTCGCCTCGATGCGTACCCGTGCGGTGTACGACGAGGCCAAGGACGAGTGGGTGATCAACGGCACGAAGACCTGGGCGACCAACGGCGGCATCGCCAACGTCCACGTGGTCGTCGCCGTCGTGGACCCGGAGCTCGGCTCCAAGGGGCACGCCTCCTTCATCGTCCCGCCGGACACCCCCGGTCTCTCCCAGGGCCAGAAGTTCAAGAAGCACGGCATCCGCGCCTCGCACACCGCCGAGGTCGTCCTGGAGAACGTCCGGGTGCCCGGCTCCTGCCTCCTCGGCGGCAAGGCCAAGCTGGACGAGCGGCTGGCCCGCGCCCGTGAGCGGGCCAAGGCGGGCGGGGAGCGGGTGAAGAACGCGGCGATGGCCACGTTCGAGGCTTCCCGACCGGCCGTCGGTGCGATGGCCGTCGGTACGGCGCGTGCGGCGTACGAGGTGGCCCTCGACTACGCCAAGACCCGTGAGCAGTTCGGGCGTCCGATCATCGACAACCAGGGTGTGGCGTTCCAGCTCGCCGACATGCGGACGTCCATCGACGCGGCGCGGCTGCTGGTCTGGCGGGCGTCCTGGATGGCGGTCAACGGCAAGCAGTTCACGGCGGCCGAGGGGTCGATGTCGAAGCTGTTCGCGAGCGAGACGGCGAAGACGGTGACGGCGCAGGCCGTGCAGATCCTGGGCGGGAACGGCTACACGCGGGAGTACCCCGTGGAGCGGATGCACAGGGACGCAGCGATCTACACCATTTTCGAAGGCACCAGCGAGATCCAGCGCCTGGTGATCGCCCGCACCTTGTCGGGGATGCCGATTCGGTAGCGCCGTAGGGGCGCTGTGCGCCCTTGAGTTGACCGGCTCACCAGGTGACGGGGAGGGCTTCGGGCCCGCGGATCAACGTCCCCTTCTTGAAGGGGACTTCCTTCGGCGGCACGGCGAGCCGCAACCCCGGCACGCGGTCCAGCAGCGCGTCGACCAGCAGCTCGGACGCCAGCCGGGCGAGCATGGCGCCGGGGCAGTGGTGCGGGCCGGAGCCGAAGGACAGGTGCGGGTTCGGGCTGCGGGAGAAGTCGATCGTCTCCGGGTGGGGGAAGACGTCCGGATCACGGTTCGCGGAGAGGTACGACACATAGATCGCGTCGCCCGCCCGGATCCGTACGCCCCTGATCCCCACGTCCTCCACGGCGATCCGGGACAGCCCGACCGCGTTGCGGTGCGGGATGTAGCGCAGCAGCTCTTCGACGGCCTGCGGGCGGAGCTCCGGCTCGGCGCGCAGCCGTTCGGCCAGGCCCGGGCGGGTCAGCAGAAGGTAGAGCATCTGGCCGCTGTTGTCGGTGACCGCCTCGCCGCCGATCTGGAGCAGCACAGCGAGTCCGGCCGCCTCCTCCAGCGTGACCTCGCCACGGCCCACCGCGGCGCCCAGCAGTGAGCTGACGTCCTCGCCGGTGCTGCCTTCCCTGAGGCCGATGAGATCGGCGAAGTAGGCGCCCATCTCGTGCCTGGCCCTCTCGCTGACCTGGGTGCCGTCCGAGGAGGACAGGATCAGCCGGCTCCAGGCGTGCATGCCGTGCCGGTCGGCCGCCGGGACGCCCGTCAACTCGCAGATCACGGCGACGGGGAAGGGGGTGAGAACGGTCGCCGTGAGGTCGGCCGGCGGGCCGTCCTGGAGCAGTTCGTCGACCAGTTCGTCCAGCATCCGGCGGGACGTCTCGCGGATCCGCTCCCCGCCCTTCGCGGTGAAGGCGGCGGCGACCGAGCGGCGCAGCCGGGTGTGGTCCGGCGGGTCCAGGAAGCCGACCGCGCCACGGGCCGGGGCGAAGTGCGGGGCGAGGCGGGTGACCTCCCGGTCCATGACGGCCTCGCGGCTGAACCGCGGGTCTTCGGTCACCATGCGGACGTCCTCGTACCGGGTGACCAGCCAGGCCCAGCCCTCGCCGTTGGGGAGCTGGATGCGGGTGACCGGGCCCTCGCTCATCAGCTCGGTCAGGACCGGGTCGAAGTCGACCCCGTTCAGGACGAGCGCGGGCCAGTGCCGGATCGGGGGCAGGATCTCGGTGATGGTCTCTTCCGTCATGCCGTACTCACAGCCGTCACGTTGCGCTCCGCCGGAGCCTCCGAGGGTGGTCCAGTCCACGATCACCCGGCGGGGCGACGATCTCGCGCGGGACTACTGCGTACGGGGAATCCGAGGCGCCGCGGGAGGCGACCGCTATCCGGTCTGCCCGCTGCTGTGAGCGATGCACGCCACATCGATACGATCGGCCAGCTTGGCCAGCTCGATGGTCAACGCCGCCACCGTGTCCTCGTCGAGCCCGTCCTCCCCGGCCTCGACAAGGTGCAGCCACCGGCCGCCCACGGTCCGCAACAACTTGCTGACATCGGCGGCAGCCACCTGCAAGGTCCCGCGGTCGTCGACGATCAGAGGCAGAGTCACTTCGCGGTTCACAAAGGGGATCGTAGCCGCGGAAGCCTCACGCTCCGTGCCATACGGTCGTGATGTTGCAGAACTCCCGGATTCCGTGCCCGGACAGCTCACGCCCGTAGCCGGACCGCTTCACCCCGCCGAACGGGAACGCCGGATGGGACGCCGTCATCCCGTTGACGTACACGCCGCCCGCCTCCAGGTCCCGTACGAAACGGTCGACCTCGTTCTCGTCCCGGGTCCACACATTGGAACTCAGGCCGAAGGGCGAGTCGTTGGCGATCAGCACGGCCTCGTCCAGGTCGGCGGCCCGGTACAGCGTGGCGACCGGCCCGAACGCCTCCTCGCGGTGGATGCGCATCTCGCGGTCGATGCCGGCGAGGACGGTCGGCGGGTAGTACCAGCCGGGCCCCTCGGGCCGCTCCCCGCCGCACAGCACACTGGCGCCGCTGCGCTTCGCGTCGTCGACCAGCTCCTCCAGGTCGGCCCGCCCCTGTTCGCTCGCGAGCGGTCCGACCTCCGTCTCGTCCTCCAGGGGGTCGCCGATCTTCAGCGCCTTCATGCCCTCGACGAACCGCTCGGCGAACGCGTCGTACACGTCCGTGTGCACGATGAACCGCTTCGCGGCGATGCACGACTGTCCGTTGTTCTGCACGCGCGCGGTCACCGCGACCTGGGCGGCGCGGTCGATGTCCGCGGACGGCATCACGACGTACGGGTCGCTGCCGCCCAGCTCCAGCACCGTCTTCTTGACCATCTCGCCGGAGGTGGAGGCCACCGCGCGGCCCGCGGGCTCGCTGCCGGTGAGGGTGGCGGCCTTGACGCGTTCGTCGCGCAGGATCTCGTCGACCGCGGCGGAGCCGACGAGCAGGGTCTGGAAGGTGCCCTCGGTGAAGCCCGCGCGGTGGAACAGGTCTTCGAGGTAGAGGGCGGTCTGCGGGACGTTGGAGGCGTGCTTGAGCAGGCCCACGTTGCCCGCCATCAGGGCCGGGGCCGCGAAACGGACCACCTGCCACAGCGGGAAGTTCCACGGCATCACCGCGAGCACCGGGCCCAGCGGCCGGTAGCGGACCAGGGCACGGGAGGCGCCGGAGTCCTTGACGTCGGAGGCGGCGGGCTCCTCGTCGGCGAGCAGTTCCTCGGCGTGGTCGGCGTACCAGTGCATCGCTTTCGCACACTTCGCGGCCTCCGCGCGGGCCTGCTTGACCGGCTTGCCCATCTCGGTGGTCATCACGCGGCCGATGTCCCGCTGGTCCTCGTCGACGAGGTCGGCGGCCCGGTGCAGGAGACGGGCGCGCTCGGCGAACGACGTCGTCCGGTAGGTGCGGAAAGTGGCCTGCGCGAGCTGGAGCCTGCGCTCGATCTCCTCCTCGCCCATGGCCTCGTACGTCTTGAGCGTCTCGCCGTTCGCCGGGTTCACCGTTGCGATGGGCATGACGGACCTCCTCGGAGCGGACTGTGCTTCGACCTTCCCGCGCGGCGGTGGGGACCGCAACGCGTACGCATCTGCTCAGGGCGAGTGCTCCGCCAGCCGGTCCAGAAACGCGGCCTGTGCCTTGACGATCACGGACCGCGCGCGGTCCAGGTCGAACCACTCCACGCGGTCGATCTCGGGGAACTCCTGGATCTGCCCGGACTTCGCCGGCCACTCCATCCGGAAGGTGCCCGGGGTGACGGTCGCCGGATCGAGGTCGGCCTCGACCGCCCAGGCCGTGACGACCTTGCCGCCCGTCTGCCGGATTTCGCCGAGCGGTACGGCCTCGCCGTCGGGCGGGGGCAGCCCCAGCTCCTCCTGGAACTCACGGCGGGCGGCGTCCCAGGCGGGCTCGTCGGGGTCGTACTCGCCCTTCGGCACGGTCCACGCCCCCGCGTCGCGCCGCGCGAAGAACGGACCGCCCATATGGCCGAGCAGCACCTCGGGGCCGTGGCCGGTGCGGCGGAACAGCAGCATGCCCGCGCTGTGCTTCACGGCCGTACCTCCGGATGCGCCGCGAGCAGTGTCTCCACGGTGTCCGCCTCCTCCGGACGCTTGTCCTCGCGGTAGCGGACCACGCGGGCGAAGCGGAGGGTGACGCCGGCCGGGTAGCGGGTGGACTTCTGCAGACCGTCGTAGGCGATCTCCACGACGAGTTCCGGGCGTACGGTCACCACATAGCCGTTGGTGTCCACGGCCAGCTCCTGGAACCGCTCGGTCTGCCAGGTCAGCATCGCGTCGGTCATGCCCTTGAAGGTCTTGCCGAGCATCGCGAAGGAGCCGTCCGCGGTGCGGGCGCCGAGGTGGAGGTTGGAGAGCTTGCCGGTGCGGCGGCCGTGGCCCCACTCGGCGGCCAGGACCACCAGGTCGAGGGTGTGGACGGGCTTGACCTTCAGCCAGGACGCGCCGCGCCGGCCCGCGCTGTAGGGGGCGTCGAGGGACTTGACGACGACGCCCTCGTGGCCGCGCTCCAGGGTCCCGGCGAGGAACTCCTCGGCCGTGTGCACGTCCTCGGGCCCCGACACCAGGGTGCGCCGCACCCGCATCGGCTCGGGCACCAGCCGGGACAGTTCCGCGTGCCGTTCGGCGAACGGCAGGTCGAGCAGGTCGCGGTCGTCGACGGACAGGGCGTCGAAGAAGACGGGGGAGACGGGGACGGCCTCGGCCGCCGTCGTCACGTCCACGCGGGAGCCGACGCGGCCCGCGGTCTCCTGGAAGGAGCGGGGGCGGCCGTCCGCGTCGAAGGCGATGACCTCGCCGTCCAGGATGAAGCGCTCGCCCCTCAACTCCAGGGCGGCCGAGGTCAGTTCGGGCAGGCGGTCGGTGATGTCGTCGAGGGTGCGGGTGTACAGCCGTACCGTGTCGCCGTTCCGGTGGACCTGGACGCGGATGCCGTCCAGCTTCTCCTCGACCGCGCAGGCGCCGAGCTTCTCGACCGCCTCGGCCACCGAGGAGGCGCTGTGCGCCAGCATCGGCAGGACCGGGCGGCCGACGGTCAGCCGGAAGCGGTCCAGGGCGTCCGGGCCCTCCGCGAGCAGGGCCTCGGCCACCGTCTGGAGCGAGCCCGCGAGCATGACGGCTCGTCGTACGTCCGCCGACGGTGCCTGCGTCGCCTGGGCGAGGCCCTCGATCGCGACCGCGTCCAGCGCGCCCTGCCGCACCTCCCCGCTGATCAGCCCGAGCAGGAACCGCTGCTCGTCCGCCGTGGCCGCGCCCATCAGCTCGCCGACCAGCCGGGTCCGTTCGGCCTGCGAGCCGGCGCCCGAGACCTTGCCGAGCGCGCCGAGCAGGGCGTCCACCTCGCGCACCGTCAGGGTCGGCTCGGCGGCCGGGGCGACCGGCCGGCTCAGCGTCTTCCAGCCGACGCCGAGCCGGCCCTGCGGCAGGCGGCCCGCCAGATAGGGGATGACGATCGGCACGTCCGCGGCCTCGGCGTCCCGGAAGAGTTCGGCGAGAAGCGCGATCTTCCGGGAGCGCGCCGAGGTCGCGGCGACCTCCTGGGACACCTGGGCCAGCCGGGTGAGCAGCATGCAGCCATGGTGCACCGGAGGCGGACGCTCTACACCCGGACGGCCGCGACGGCCGCATCCAGGTCCGTCATCAGCAGTTCGCCGTTGATCGTGGCCGCCGCCCGGTAGCCGCCGGCCGCCGCGTTCACGACCTGCTCCGCGAAGCCCATGGCGTTGCCCGCGGACCACACCCCGGGCACGGTCGTCAGACCCGTCTCGTCGACCACGGGGTACGCGCCGAACGGGGTCTCGCGCAGCTCCGCGCCCAGGCGCCGGAGGAGATCCGTCTGCGGGACGGCCCGGGGTGCCACGAACAGCACCTCGCGGTCGTGCGTGGTGCCGTCCGCGAGCCGGAGGCCGGTGAGCCGGTCGTCCTCCGTGATCAGCTCGGAGACCTCGCCGGGCACCACCTTGACCCCGGCCGCGGCCAGCCTGCGAAGGTCGTCGTCCGACAGTTCCTCCTCGGCGACGGTGTGCAGGAAGAAGGTCACGTCCTTCGACCACTGGGACACGATCAACGCCTGGTGCACGCCCATCGGGGTGGTGGCGAGCACGCCGAACGCCCGGTCGCGCACCTCCCAGCCGTGGCAGTACGGGCAGTGCAGCACGTCCCGGCCGAAGCGCTCGGCGAGGCCCGCGACCTGCGGGAGCTCGTCCTTGAGGCCGGTCGCGATCACCAGGCGCCGGGCGTGCACGGTGCGCCCGCCCGCCAGGTCCACGGCGAAGCCCTTCCTGACGTCCACCACCCGGTCCCGGACGAGCTCGACGCCGTACCGCGCGATCTCCTCGCGGCCGACCGCCAGGAACTCGGCCGGGGACATGCCGTCCCGGGACAGATAGCCCTGCATGTGCGCGGCGGGAGCGTTGCGCGGCTCGCCCGCGTCGACGACCAGCGTGCGGCGCCGGGCGCGGCCCAGGACCAGCGCGGCGGACAGCCCGGCCGCTCCGCCGCCGACGACGACCACTTCGTACGTGTCGATGTTGTTCTCGGTCACGGTGACCACCTCCACTGAGACAGTCGCGCGGCCACTGCCGCATTGACAAACAGGTTTGCCGAAACTGCAATAGGCGTCATGAGTGACGACGACATGGACGAGGTTCTCGCGGAGGTCGGTCCCCGGCTGCGGCGGATCCGGAAGGAGCGGGGAGCCACGCTGGCCGGGCTGTCCGAGGCGACCGGCATCTCGGTGAGCACGCTGTCCCGGCTGGAGTCGGGGCTGCGCAAGCCCAGCCTGGAGCTGCTGCTGCCGATCGCGCGGGCGCACGAGGTGGCGCTGGACGAACTGGTGGGCGCGCCCGCGGTGCGCGACCCCCGGGTACGGGCCGAGCCGATCAGGCGGCACGGACGCACGTACTGGCCGCTGACCCGCCAGCCCGGCGGCCTCCAGGCCTTCAAGGTGCTGGTGCCGCAGGAGGAGAACGAGCCCGAGCCGCGGACCCATGAGGGCTACGAGTGGCTGTACGTGATGTCGGGGCGGCTGAGGATGGTGCTGGGTGATCACGACATCGTGCTGACAGCGGGGGAGGTCGTCGAGTTCGACACCCGCGTGCCGCACTGGTTCGGGTCGACGGGGGAGGGGCCGGTCGAGTTCCTGAGCCTGTTCGGGCCGCAGGGCGAGCGGATGCACGTACGGGCGCGGCCCAAGCGGTCGTGACGCACCCGACTGTTCCCTGATCGGCAAGCGACCGCTTAGTATGCGGGGGACCCCGGTCAGACGACGCAGTCCCGTGAGTCCCGTGGAGGCTTCGCATGCAGGCATGGCAAGTGCACGAGAACGGCGAGCCGGGCGAGGTGATGCGCCCGGCGGACGTGGCGCCGCCCACGCCCGGTGACGGCCAGGTCCTGCTGAAGGTGCGTGCCGCGAACATCAACTTCCCGGACGTGCTCATGGTCCGCGGCCACTACCAGGTCAGGCCGCCGCTGCCGTTCACGCCGGGCGTGGAGATCTGCGGCGAGACCGAGGACGGGCGGCGGGTCATCGCCAACCCCGCGCTGCCGTACGGCGGGTTCGCCGAGTACGCCCTCGCGGACGCCGCCGCCCTGCTGCCCGCCCCCGACTCGCTGGACGACGCCGAGGCCGCCGCCCTGCACATCGGCTACCAGACGGGCTGGTTCGGTCTGCACCGGCGGGCCCGCCTGGAAGCCGGCGAGACGCTGCTCGTCCACGCTGCCGCCGGAGGGGTCGGCAGCGCGGCCGTGCAGCTGGGGAAGGCGGCCGGTGCCACCGTGATCGGCGTCGTCGGCGGTGCCGAAAAGGCCGCCGTGGCCCGCGAGCTGGGCTGTGACGTGGTGATCGACCGGCGGAGCGAGGACGTCGTCGCCGCCGTGAAGGAGGCGAGCGGCGGCCGGGGTGCCGACGTCGTCTACGACCCCGTGGGCGGCGAGGCCTACACCCAGTCCGCCAAGGTCGTCGCCTTCGAGGGCCGGATCGTCGTCGTCGGCTTCGCCAGCGGCACGATTCCCAGCCCGTCGCTCAACCACGCCCTGGTGAAGAACTACTCGGTCCTCGGCCTGCACTGGGGCCTGTACAACACCAAGAACCCGAAGCTGGTCCAGCACTGCCACGAACAGCTCACCGAGCTGGCCGCCCGGGGCGCGATCAAGCCGCTGGTCAGCGAGCGAGTGCCGCTGGGCGGAGCCGCGGCGGCCGTGCAGCGGGTCGCCGACGGTGTCACCACCGGCCGGGTCGTCGTCGTCCCGGGCCTCACCGCAGGAGGCGCGGCATGACCGACGCAGCCGACCTCAGGCGCCGCAGCACCGAGTTGCTGGCCACGTACCCGCCTGCGACCACCGACCGGACGGACTTCCTCAAGGCCCGCTTCGACGCCGGACTGGCCTGGGTGCACTACCCGCAGGGCCTCGGCGGACTCGGCGCCCCGCGCTCCCTCCAGGCCGTGGTGGACGCCGAGCTGGAGGCCGCGGACGCCCCCGACAACGACCCGCGGCGCATCGGCATCGGACTGGGCATGGCCGCGCCGACGATCCTGAAGTACGGCACCGAGGAGCAGAAGCAGCGGTATCTGCGGCCCTTGTGGGTGGGGGAGGAGGTCTGGTGCCAGCTGTTCAGCGAGCCCGGCGCCGGATCCGATCTCGCGGCGCTCGGTACCCGCGCCGTCCGTGAAGGCGACGAGTGGGTCGTCAACGGGCAGAAGGTGTGGACGTCCAGCGCCCACCTCGCCCGCTGGGCCATCCTCATCGCCCGCACCGACCCGGACGTGCCCAAGCACCGGGGCATCACCTACTTCATCTGCGACATGACCGACCCGGGTGTCGAGGTACGGCCGCTGCGGCAGATCACCGGCGAGGCCGAGTTCAACGAGGTGTTCCTCACCGACGTCCGCATCCCCGACTCCCGCCGCCTCGGCGAGGTCGGCGACGGCTGGCGGGTCGCGCAGACCACGCTGAACAACGAACGCGTCGCCATCGGCGGCATGCGGCTGCCCCGCGAGGGCGGCATGATCGGCCCCGTCTCCACGACCTGGCGCGAACGCCCCGAACTGCGCACCCACGACCTCCACCAGCGGCTGCTCAAGCTCTGGGTCGAGGCCGAGGTCGCCCGCCTCACCGGCGAACGCCTGCGCCAGCAGCTCGTCGCCGGACAGCCCGGCCCCGAGGGCGCCGGCATGAAGCTCGCGTTCGCCCGCCTCAACCAGGAGATCAGCGGCCTGGAGGTCGAACTCCTCGGCCAGGAGGGCCTGTTGTACGAGGACTGGACCATGCGCCGACCGGAACTGGTCGACTTCACCGGGCGCGACGCCGGCTACCGCTACCTCCGATCCAAGGGCAACAGCATCGAGGGCGGGACCACCGAGGTCCTGCTGAACATCGTCGCCGAGCGCGTCCTGGGCCTGCCCTCCGAGCCGCGCACCGACAAGGACGTCGCCTGGAAGGACCTCGCCCGGTGAGCACACAGACAGATCTTCTCTACTCGGAGGAGGAAGAGGCGCTCCGCTCCGCCGTCCGCGACCTGCTCACGGACCACTGCGACGCGGCGGGCGTGATCGCACGGACCGAGTCCGACGCGCCGCACGACCGCTCGCTGTGGAAGGCGCTCGCCGACGGCATGGGTCTCGCCGGGCTGCTGGTGCCCGAGGCGCAGGGCGGCCAGGGCGCCTCGCACCGCGAAGTCGCCGTCGTCCTGGAGGAGTTGGGGCGTGCGGTGGCCCCCGTGCCCTATCTGACCAGTGCCGTCGTCGCCACCGAGGCCCTGTTGGCCTGCGAGGCCGACGACCTGCTCGCCGACCTGGCGTCCGCCCGGCGTATCGGCGCCCTCGCCGTCGCCCTGAACGTCGCTCCGGGCGGCGCCTTCAAGACCGTACGGCTGGAAGACGGCACCCTGCACGGGGAGTTGACCGGCATCGCGGACGCGGCGGCGGCCGATGTGCTGCTCGTCCCCGCCGGGGACGGCGGGCTGTACGCGGTCGACGCGGACGCCGTGACCATCACCGCGCAGGTCTCGCTGGACCTGACCCGGCCGCTCGCGACCGTCACCCTCGACGGGGCTTCCGGGCGTCGGATCGGGGCGGCCGAGCCCGCCGTACGACGGGCGCTGCGGGCCGGAGCCGGGCTGCTCGCCTCCGAGCAACTCGGGCTCGCCGAATGGTCGTTGACCGAGACGGTCCGCTATCTCAAGGAACGCAAGCAGTTCAACCGCCCGGTCGGCGGCTTCCAGGCGCTCAAGCACCGGCTCGCCCAGCTGTGGCTGGAGATCGTCAACCTGCGTGCCGCCGCCCGTAACGCGGCGGACGCCCTCGCGACCGGCGAGGACGCGGACGTGGCGGTCGCCGTCGCACAGGCGTACGCGGCGCCCGTGGCCGTGCACGCGGCCGAGGAGGCCGTCCAGTTGCACGGCGGCATCGGGATGACCTGGGAGCACCCGGCCCACCTGTACCTGAAGCGGTCGAAGGCCGACTCGATCGCCTACGGGACGGCGGGCGCCCACCGGGAGGCGGTGGCCGAACTCGTCGGTCTCCAGGCTCCCTGACGTTCACCCGAAGAAGCCGGAACAAGCCCGCCCCACCTGGGGCGGGCTTGTTCGTGTACTCCGCACCGACGAAGTGAACGAACAGCGGCAGTCCGGCCAACTCCTCGCCCAGCACTGCTCCTTGGGCCCTTCCGGAACGCATACTCTCTGCGGTCCCGTAAGGCCTACCAGGGAGGCAGAGCATGCCCCTCACCACCCGTCGCAGAGCCCTCACCACCCTCGGCGCCGCCCTCGCGGGCACGGTCGCCCTGCCCGCCACCAGTGCGCTGGCCGGCGAACAGAAGCACCGCCCGCGGCCGTTGTGGCGCGCCCACGCCCACAACGACTACGAGCACCCGCGCCCCCTCCTCGACGCCCTCGACCACCGCTTCGGCAGCCTCGAGGCCGACATCTTCCTCGTCGGCGGCCAGCTCCTCGTCGCCCACGACCCGGTCGACCTCGACCCGGCCCGCACCCTCGAATCCCTCTACCTCGACCCTCTCGCCGCCCGCGTCAGGGCCAACCACGGCTCCGTCTACCGGGGTTACCGCAAGCCGCTGCAACTGCTCATCGACATCAAGACCGAGGGCTCGTCGACGTACCTCGAACTCGACCGGCACCTGAAGCGCTACAAGCACCTGTTCACGACGTACGCCCACGGCCGCGTCCTGCCCGGCCCGGTCACCGCCGTGATCTCCGGCGACCGCGCCGCCCGTGCGCCCATGGAGGCGCAGACCGTCCGGCGCGCCTTCTACGACGGCCGGCTCGCCGACCTCGGGACCTCGGCGCCCGCCTCCTTCGTCCCGCTGATCAGCGACAACTGGACGCTCAACTTCACCTGGCTGGGCGTCGGAGCCTTCCCGGACGCCGAACGGCAGAAGCTGCGGACCATCATGCGGACGGCGCACGCACGCGGGCAGAAGGTCCGGTTCTGGGCCACCCCGGACCTGCCCGGCCCCGCCCGGGACGCCCTGTGGGCCGAACTGCTCGCCGCCGACGTCGACTACATCAACACGGACGACCTCGCCGGACTGGAAGCCTTCCTGGACGCCCACCGGTAAACCCGGACGCCCACCGGTAAATTACAGACGTCACACGTTCGGGGGACAGGTCAGCTGCCCGGACGAAGCCTCCGCTACGCCACACTTGCGGCCGAACGCCGTGAACCGGACATGGCGGCGTGGCGGAGGAGGCTGACGATGGCGATTTCCATCTCTTTTGTGCTGCTCTTGGCGATCCTGGCGGTGATCTTCCTGCGCAGTGGCGCACTGAAGTTCCCCCACGCGCTGGTGTGCCTGCTACTCGGCTTCTGTCTGGCCGGCACGAACATCGCTCCCAGCATCAACAGTGGCCTGACGGCGACGGCGGACATCGTCAGCACCCTCAGACCGTGAGCGTCACGGGGTCGTGAAGACCCCGATGCCGTTCGGGACGGGACGTTCCGCGCCCGCGGACGGATGGTTCCGTACGGTGACGGCGGTGGCGCCCGGATCGCGGGCGACCAGGGTCGTCGACCCGCCGCCGTCCAGGCTGAAGGCGTGGGCCGCCCCCAACTCCCGCATGATCTCGGCCACTTCGGCGATCGTCAGACCGGTGCGGTACTCGGGCGCCCCGTCCAGTGCGAGCAACAGCAGGCGCCGTCCGCCGTCCGTGATGCCCGCGGCGGTGCGTACGGCCGAGGTCGTGTCGTCCAGGCCCGGCAGCGGCCGACCGTCCCTGAGGACCGGGTAGCCGCCGAGCGCGAAGCGGTACGGGATCTTCGACACGGACGGCACCAGCCGGTGCCGCACCGTCACCGTCTCGCCGGTGGACAGCTTCCGCAGGTGCTGGGCGCCCGCCTCCCGGCCGACGAGCACCGTGGTGCCGGCGGCGATGGGCCCGCTGCCGGGGCGGTCCGCGGCCGACACGACGCGTCCGTCGCGGACCGTCACCTCGTAGGTGTCCGTGCTGCACGGAGCGGCCCGCTCGGTGTCCGTGCCGCAGGTCGCCCGGACCCGGGAGGCACTGCCCCAGTCCGCGGTGAACGCCCCGACGGACCCGACCGGCAGCGCGTACTGGTTCAGCCCGCCGAGCGGCAGCCGCTCCTCCGGCGTGCGGACCGAGCCTACGAGGGACAGCCCGTCCATCCGGGCCCGGCGGTCGACGCCCACCCCGATCACGTGCCTGGTGCTCGTGCCGGGCGGCAGCGCCGGACCGAAGCGCTGGCCATCAGGGACCGCCGCCTTGAGGACGTGGCCCTTGGCGATCGCCGGTCCCACGCTCGCGCCGGTGGCCTGCACGCCGGGGTGCTGGGTCTCGGTGATGTTGAAGAAGTCGCCGTTGACGCCCGCCACGGCACCCGTGGCGTCGGCCATGGTGGAGACGGTGGCCCGCGCGGCGACCGCCCCCGGATACAGCAGGTCCACGCGAACGCGCGGATCGAGCAGGTCGACGGTCAGTACATGGGCGTGCGCGGTGCCCTTGGCCGCCGGGATGTCGAACTGCTCGTACTCGACACCCGCGGCGATCCGGGCCGGCTCCTGCACGGCGCCGGCCGGTGCCGCCCCCAGCAGAGCCGCACCGGCCAGCGTGCCGAGTGCCGTGAGTAACGTCAGTGCCGATCTGCCCGCCACGAACCATACTTGACGATGCGTCACCATTCCCCCTGAGGGCTCGTCAACTGTCACAGGACTCAGGGAGAGTGCACCAGACGTCGACGGCCGTGGGGGTGGCTACGCGTCGACGAGCCGCGAACGGATGAGGAAACGCACCCCCTCGGGGGCCTCCAGCGAGAACCCGCTGCCCCGGCCCGCGACGACGTCCACGATCAGCCGGGTGTGGCTCCACACCTCGTACTGGCTCCGCGACATCCAGAACATCACCGGCTCCTCGACCCCGGGCACGTCCAGCTCTGCGAGCAGCACGTCCGAGCCGCCGGTGCGGAACTCGCCGGCCGGGTAGCACATGGGGGCGCTGCCGTCGCAGCAGCCGCCGGACTGGTGGAACATCAGCGGACCGTGCGTCTCACGCAGCCGGCGCAGCAGGTCGGCCGCGGCGGGGGTGAGCTCGACGCGGGGGACCTCGTGGTGTGCGGGGAGTGCGGATTCCTGGGGCATGGTCAGCGAGTGCAGCACGGGGAAGGTTGCGAGGGGGTTGCGGGTCAGTCGCCGTACGGAGTGAAGTGTGCCGGCGTGTGGTCGATCGGCAGGTCCGGACGCCAGGCGGTGAGGCCCTGGGCGCTGCACACGAACAGGTTCTCCGGCAGCCGGTCCAGGGCGAACCAGCGCCAGTCGCCGACCCGTTCGCCGGGCTGGTCGGCGGCCTCACCGTGCCAGGCCGTCACCCGGGCGGCCACGGTGACCCGTACGACACCGTCGACGTGGTCGAGGAGCGTGCCCAGAAGCCGTACGGCGGCCGGGCGGGCGTCGATCCCGGTCTCCTCACGGAGTTCCCGCACGACCGTCTCCCGGAGCGACTCGCCGGGTTCCACCGTGCCGCCGGGCAGCTCCCAGGTGCCGCGGCGGTGACGGCCCAGGAGCAGGCCGCGCGGGCCGTACAGGATGGCGCCGACCCCGATCGCCGCGTGTGGGACCGGCGGCCGCGAGGAGCGGGGGCGGGAGGAGACGCGGACGGGGCGGGTCGCCCGGAAGACCCGGTAGGAGGCGTGGTTGTCCTCGCCCGGCGCGTCGAGGACCTCGACGCCCTCGACACGCAGCCCGTGCTCGGCGAGCAGATCCGTCCAGAGCTCCGGGGTGAGCACCCACATCCGGACGGTCGTCCCACCGCCGTCGGCGAACGAAAGGATCTCTGGCCGGGACGCGAGGACGGACGAGGGACCGTCGCCGTGCGAGTTGGTGTGGAGCACGGTGAAACACAGCGTCCCGCCGGACCTGAGCGCGCCGACCAGGGCGGGCAGCAGCCGACGGGGATCGATGTACGGGACGGCGTTGACGGAGTAGATGACGTCGTACGGCTCGGACGCCCGCAGGTGCTCGACGGCGTCGGCCCGGACCAGCCGCAGGCCGGGCAGTGAGCCGTAGCGGGCGCGGGCCCGCTCGTACTGGCTCGGCGAGGAGTCGACCGCGTCCACGCGGGCGCCGTGGGCGCGCACGAGGTGCGCGGCGTGCCGGGCCGGACCGCAGCCGAGGTCGAGGACCCGCCGGCCCGACAGCTCGCCGAGGATCTCGGCGCTCGGGCCGGTGTCCCGGATGCCCCAGTCGAGCCGCTCCACCTCCGGCAGGACGGTGCCGCGCCGCAGGTGGTGGGTGCCGTACGCCTGCCAGGCGTCGGCGTTGACCGACTCGGCCTCCTCCGAGTCGGGGTGGTGGTCCGTCAAGATGCCTCCTGGGTAACCGTTCCTAGAGACTGAGCGGGAGTGAGTTCTGTTGCCAGGACTGCTGCTCAGCCGGGTGTCCCGAACGGTGTTGGGCACCCTGGTCGCCCGCTTTCGCTCCACCACCGGGCGGCGCGCATCGTGTGCGCGGTCCGGGAAGGTGGGGGCGGGGTTCCTCACGCCGTCGGGTGTCCGGTCGGGCCTGGGCGGTCCGATGCCCACCACGATCACTCTGGTCGGGGTGGGGCGGTGTCGTCCTCCCCCAGTGCCTTAAGGGCCTGGGAGGTGCCCCCAGCCGGATCGGGTGTCCGAGGGCGCGTCGCCCGACCGCGATGCTCGCCGCATCGTGCCGGGACGTCTTGCGTCGTGGGGTGGTCAGGGGCTTCTGCCAGTGCTGGGCACCCCACCGACTGGTGTAGGCCGGGTCGACCGCCACGACGGCCAGATTCTGTTCGGCGGCCATCGACATCAGCCGGGCCTTGAGTTTGGCGGTGGGGAAGCGGGACAGCAGGCGGCGGAAGCGTTTGTTGCGGCCGTGCTTCTCCCGGCTGGTGCCGTCGGTGAAGTCGAGGTCCTCGATGGCGATCGCGGCGGTCCCGCAGCGCCGGGCGTAATGCAGCAGCCGGGTCAGGGCGTGCCGGAGCTGCGCGTCCCGGTGCTCGGTACTGCCGGTGAGGTCGTAGAAGAACCGTTGTGGTTCGCCGACCGGGTTGCCGTGGACGTCGAGGTGCCAGGCGGCGAGGTGGTCGTCGTTCATGTCCACCCCCACCATCCCCCGGGCCAGGGCCGCCTGAAGCGGCAGGACGGGGGCGGCGGCGCGCTGCCAGGACGCGGTGACATACCAGCGGCCGCGCGCGGTGTCGTGGTGGATGCGGTAGGCCACCGCCCGGTTGGCGGTGATCCGGTCACGCCACTCCTGCCCCCGGTGCCGGAACGCCACCGTCGCGTCCAGGACGTAACGGCCGTGCGGCGCGTTGGCCAGGTGGGCCAGCGGGGCCGGGAGCTTGACCGAGATCTGTCCGGTGTCGGTGACGCGGATCGTCTCGTTGCCGAACCGCTTGCCGGACTCCCCATCAGCGGTCAGGAACATCCGCTCCGCCCGCCACCGCTCCCGCCACGCCGCTGCCTCCAGGCCAGCCGCCTCAAGGTGGTGACGGGCGTTCGCGAGACGTTTGCCGCCGCGCACCACCTGCACCCGGCCCGCCGCCCGGTCCGCCTCCACCACCACGAGACGGTCGTTCAGGGTCTGCAGGCGACGGGACTTGGCATGCCACTCACCACGCGAGGCATAGCCGCGCGCCAGCCCTGTCCGCTTGTCGGCCCTGGCGCCCAGCGGCCGGGCCAGCCGCGCCTCAATGGACGCGATCTGCCTGTGCAGCCAGGCCAGGTGGGTGGCCTGGCCGCGCCTCGCCAGCGCCCACTGGTCATGGGTGGCCTTGGTGATACTGCCCGCCCAGCGCGCCGACGACCTCCCGGTCAGCGCCCGCTTGCGCACCGCCCACGAGGCCGCATCATGCACCAACCCCTGCCGGGAGCGCTCCGCGAGATCCGCCGCCGCCAGCGACCCCAGGAACATCCCGACCTCGGCGAGGACCGCCGCATCCGACTCGCTCACCCGCAGCCGGTCCCGGATCGCCACCCCGGCCGGGCCGGGCACCACGAACGACGCCGTCACCTTCCGCAGTGCGCTCACCCGTTCACCCCCGCCCGGCCGAAGATCCCCGTCACCGAAGTCAACGAGCAGCCTCCGCAAAGGTCACCCATTCGACCCAAGAACTCCCGTTCCCCTCCCGAAGAACCAACACCACAGCACACCCCAGGCAGGGGGAGCCCTCTGACGCACAGCGGAACAACCGCATCCAGCACCGGCACTCACTCACGCTCACCAGAAGGCACTCATGCTCAAGAAACCGGCAGCAGTTCCCGACCCCTGCTCGACCTACGGTCGGTGGCCGCCGACGGTGATGAAGCCGGTGCTCTTCGTCGGCGTGGCGTTGTCGTAGACCACGTCACCGGTGGACTTCTTCCAGATCTCGATGCGGAAGGTGTCCGGGCCGTCCGTGGCGGTGACACGGAAACCGTAGCCAGCCGTGCCGCCCAGCGTGCCGGATCCCTGGTAAACGGCTCGGGTTCCGGTGACCACCAGCCAGTCGGAGCCGGTGGAGCGGAACTTCAGCCGGGCCGCGCCGAAGTCGAAGGTCGCCGTCCCGGACGGGACGGTGGCGCCCTTCTTGTAGTCGGCGGCGAAGGAGAAGGCGGCAAGGCCGGTCAGAGCGGGCCCGGCGGGGTAGGCGCCCGCGGGCGAGGTGAGGACACCGACTCCGGCCGCGGGGCCGGCGCTCCGGTCGTAGACGACCAGGTCGGGCAGGGTCCTACGGTCCGTGCCGCCGTCGTCGTCGGTCACCGTGACCACGGGCCGGCGGATGCCTGCCGAGGCGTAGGTGTGGGAGGCCGTACAGCCGGTGGCGGTGACGGTGCCCTCCGTCGGCTCGGTGCCGTCCTCCCAGTCGACCGTGCAGGTGTGGGTGTCGCTCGTGCCTGGGTCACCGAAGGTGGTGGTGACGTCCGTACGGCGGCCCGCCGCGACAGGGGACTTCGGTCCCTCGGCGGAGGTGATCGCCGGGGCCGCGTTGGTGACGGCGACGGTGGCCGTGTCGCTGCTGCGGCCGCCGGTGAGCGTGACCTCGAAGCTGCCGTTGTCCGTGCAGGTGAGCGTGGTCCGGGCCGCCCCGGCGTCCGCGAACGTGCAGGGCGCACCCTGCTCGACCGTCCACTTCGGGCCGCCCGCACCCGACACGGTGCCGTCGAGCCGGATCGCGTCGCCCTCGGTGCCGTCGGTGTCGGCGCCCGCGTGGACGACGGTGACCGGGTCGACGCTCGTCAGAGTCGGGACGACCTTCTTGATCAGGTCGTCCGCGTCGAACTCCAGCTTGTCGACGGTGGTTTCGCGGTGGGTGCCGTCACCGCCGGGGATCGCGAAGCGGTGGTAGGCGATGTACCAGTCGTCGGTACCCGGGACGTCGACCACCGAGTGGTGGCCGGGGCCCTTGATACCGAGCGAGAGGTCCTTCTCCAGGATGACGCCCTGCTTGGTCCACGGGCCGGTGGGGGAGGGGCCGGTGGCGTAGGCGACGCGGTAGTTCTCGTCGCGGGTGTCGTTCTCCGACCACATGAAGTAGTAGGTGCCCTTGCGCTTGATGACGAAGGAGCCCTCGTTGTAGCCGCTCGGGGTGATGTTCTTGATCTTCGCGGTGTCGATCGAGGTCATGTCGTCGTTCAGCGGGACGACGTAGGCGCGGCCGTTGCCGAAGTAGAGGTACGACGTGCCGTCGTCGTCCGTGAAGACCGCCGGGTCGATCATCTGGCCGGTCAACTGGCCCGCCTTGAGCAGCGGTTGGCCCAGAGGATCCTTGAACGGGCCGGTGGGCGAGTCGGAGACCGCGACGCCGATGTTGGCGTCGGCGCTGAAGTAGAAGTAGTACTTCCCGTTCTTCTCGGCCATCGTCGGCGCCCAGGCCCTGCTGTCGGCCCAGCTGACGTCGGGCCCCAGGTCGAGGATGACGCCGTGGTCCTTCCAGTGGACCAGGTCGGTGGAGGAGTACGCCTTGAACTGCGTGCCGCTCCAGCCCGGGAAGCCGTCGGTGGTCGGGTAGAGGTAGAAGGTGTCGCCGAACCTGACGATGTTCGGGTCGGCGTTGAGCCCCGGCAGGACCGGGCTCTTCATCACCAGGGCCGTGACCGTCCAGGTGCGCTTGGCGCCGTCCGAGCCGGTCACCTCGTACGTCACCGGCTCGCTGAAGTCGTGCAGCGTGCCGGAGGCGGGGCTGATGGACGCGCCGTGGGCGAGGGTGAACTCGGGCGCCAGGGCGGTGAGATCGCTGCCCTCGGCCAGCGGCAGGGTGATCCTGCTGCCCGCGTCGTCGATGATCGCGTCGGTCTTCAGTGCGGGGTGGGTCGCCGCGGCGATGCCCGTGGTGTTGCCGCTGAGCTCCAGGACCTCGGTGGGCGACAGGGCCCGGTTGTAGATCCGGAAGTCGTCGACCTCGCCGCCGAAGTAGGGGTCGGGGGAGTACAGGGACTTGCCGATGTAGCCGGAGTAGCCCTTGGCGGGGTCGTAGAGCTCGGACGGCTTGATGGTGACCCCGGTGGCCCGGGCCGCCTCGATGCCGTTGACGTAGAGGACCGCCGTCTCGGCCGCGCTGTCCACGGTGACGGTGACGTGCTGCCACTTGCCGGCGGTGAGCGGTGAGCCCGCCGTCAGCTGCTTCTCGCCCGACCAGGTGGCCTTCGTGATCGCGGAGAAGAGCTTGCCGCCGCCGTTGGAGGGGGAGGCGAAGAGGTACTTGTTGCTGTCCGGGCCCAGGCCGAAGAGCCACTGGAAGTTGTCCCCGCCCTTCCACTTGACGTGGGTGGAGACGGTCACGCTGTCGACGTTCTTCAGGACGCCATTCGGAATCCTGACGTACGGCGAGCTGGTCGAGCTGCTGGTACCGCCGGACATCTTGAACGAGCCGCCGTCCACGCCGGTCCCGAAGTCCGGCGTCCGCACGTACGTGCCGTGGTAGCCGTGGCCGCTGGAGTCGCGGGCGATGTTGCCGCCGGTCTCGTCGAAGTCGTAGTCCAGGAGCAGGTCGGCGGGTACGTCGGGGCCTTCGGCGGAGACCGTGACCTCGGCGTTCAGGGCGGTCCCCTCGGGCAGGTTGCCCGTCACCGTGAAGGTGCCGGCCTGGGCGTACGCGGATTCCGGTACGTCCGCCCAGTCGACGGAGACGGGACGCTCGACGCCGTCGGCGTACTTCGCGATCACCGTGGCCGGCAGGACCGGGGCTTCGCCGGTCCGCGTCTTCACCGCGATGTCCTCGACGCTCTCGACGAGCTGGTCCGGCTGGTAGGCGCGCAGCAGGCGGTCGTACTCGGCCTGGGTGACCGGGAGGACGGTGCCGTGGCGCGGCTTGGCGGGCAGGTCGTAGCCGGTGGAGGGGGTCCAGACGCCGGAGCCGAGGTCTGTCGTCTCGAAGGGCAGGTAGCCGCGGCCGCCGAACTCGTCGAGGAAGGCGTACCACTTCTCCTCGGTGTTGGACTTGAACACCAGCGGACCCTCGGCGGCGTTCATCGCGCCCTTGCCGATGCCCTCGGCGACCGCGGTCCAGGACGTGTTCAGGAGCGAGTCGCTCTTCTCCTCGAAGATGAACTTGCTGTTGGGGGTCGAGGAGGTGTTGTTCCGCTCGTCCTTCGACAGACGGAAGTAGGTTCCGTCGTGCTGGATCACCGTGGAGTCGATGACCGAGTAGCCGCGGTCGATCCACACCTTGGGCTCGCTGAAGGTGTGGAAGTCACGGGTCGTCGCGTACATCATGCGGTTGTACGTGTCGCCGGAGTGCGCCTCGTTGTCGTACAGCTTCGAGGCCCAGAACACGACGTACTCGCCGCGCTGTTCGTCGTAGAACGCCTCGGGCGCCCAGGTGTTGCCCGCGCTGTCCGGGGAGACCTTGACCAGGCGCTGGTCGGTCCAGTGCACGAGGTCGGTGGACTCCCAGACCATGATGGACTTGCTGCCGGTGCGCTGGGAGGCGTCCCAGTCGCCGTTGCCGTAGATCCTCAGGTCGGTGGCGATCTGGTAGAACTTGTCGCCCTCGGGGGAGCGGATGATGAACGGGTCGCGCAGGCCCTTCTCACCGAGGGTGGAGGTCAGGACGGGCTTGCCGTCGTTCAACTCCCGCCACTTCAAAGGGTCGTTGCCCTTGCTGAGGGCCGCGTAGAGCTGCTCGCCGTCGGAGGTGCCCTCGCCGGTGAAGTAGCTGAACATGTAGCCCTTGAGGGCCTGCTGCGCGGGAAGTTCGGGGACCTTGGCCATGAGGGTGCGGGTGGCCGTGGCCGCGCCCTTGGCGACCGTCGCGGTCAGGTCGACGGTGGTGGCGCCGTCGCCGTGCGCGGGGCGGTGGACCGTGCCGTCGGCGGCGATGATGTCCGGCCGCGCGGAGGACCAGGTGACGTGCGTGCCGTAGGCGCCGTCCGCGGGGAGGGTGAGGTTGCCGCGCACGTCGTCGAGGTTGTGGACGCTCAGCGCCTCGGCGGCCTGCCGGGTCGCTGTCTCGTCGTCGAAGGCGGCGGGGACCGTGACGTCGAAGGACTTGGTGGCGGTCACGGTGCCCTTCTTGAGGGTCGCCGTGAGCGTGGCGTGGCCGTCCGGTTCACCGGCGGCCGGGCGCGTCACCTTGCCGGTCTCCGACACCACGGCAGGGTTGTCGCTCGCCCAGCCGACCGTGGAGCCGCCGGCGGGGCCGGTCTTCGGCAGGTCGAGGTCGGCGGTGACCGCGCTGGTGTCGCCGAGCGTGAGGGCGGCCTTGTCGTCGGCGACGCCCTGGGTGGCGACGGGGAGGGAGAGTTGCTCGACCTCGCTGCCGGCGAGCGCCCGGTCGTACACCCGGAAGTCGCGCATCCGGCCCTTGAACAGCTTGTCGCCGGAGTACACGGACTTGCCGATGTGGTTGGCGGTGGTGCTGCCGGAGCCGATGGCGCCGGGGGTGATGGTGACGGAGGTGTTGCGGGCCACCTCGACGCCGTCCTCGTAGAGGACGCCGGTGGTGCCGGTCTGCGTGTACGTGACGTGCTTCCACGCGGCGCGGGTCAGGTTGTGGGAGTCGGCGGGCCGGGTGGTCTGTTCCGTCGACCAGTTGCCGGTGGCGACGGAGGTGCGGAAGGAGTTGCCCGTGGTGAACAGGTAGCCGTTGCCGTTGCCGCCGCTGGAGTTGCCGAAGCCGTAGAGGAAGTACGGGGTGGTCTGGGCGGAGTCGATCAGTACGTCCATCGAGACGGTGATCGCGGCCATGCCCTTCATGACGTCGTCCGGGACCTTGATGGAGGTGTCGGAGCCGTTGAACGCGAGCCCCTGGCCGGAGGCGGACCAGCCGGGGGTGCCGTTGACCGTGCCGGTCCGGCCGTTGCCGGAGGCGTCGGTGGCGGTGGTGCCCGAGGTGGCGTCGAGTTTGTACCAGAGGGCGAGGCCGTCGGTGATCTCCGCGGTCTCGGCGGCCCGCACCGGAGTTCCGGCGAGGCCCAGCAACAGTGACGCGGCGGTCAGTCCGGCGAGTCGGCCCGCCCAGCGTCTCGCGCGGCCGTGGAGTCGTGCGCTGTACGTCATGTGGAGTTCCCCTGCTGAGACACGGTGGGCGAAGGGGCCTCGGCCAGGGGCGCCCCGCTGTTTCGACTGTGTGACGTCGTGTTGCGAGAGTGTCAATCGGGGCGTGGGGCAGCGTCAAGAGTTTTCGAACGATGTCCGGCAGGTCGAACGACCTGAGGGAGGAAGGTCTTTGGGAGGGGAGCGGCTCTTGGGCGGGACGGAGCGGTGTGGGGTCGGCTCGGGGTCAGGCCGGCCGGACCAGGCCGGACTCGTAGGCGAAGACCACGGCTTGGACCCGGGCGCGGGCGCCGATCTTGCCGAGGATGTTGCTGACGTGGGACTTGACGGTGGTCGGGGCGATCGACAGCCGCGCGGCGATCTCCGTGTTGGACCAGCCGGAGGCGACGGCGACCAGGACGTCGCGTTCGCGCTCGGTGAGGGCGTCGAGTCCGATCTCCCGCTCCGTCGGGCGTCCGGGGCGCTGCTGACGTACGGCGTCGATGAGCGCGCGGGTCACGCCGGGGGTGATGACGGCGTCTCCGGTCGCGACGATGTGAACGGCGGCGGTCAGTTCGTCCGGGGTGGCGTCCTGGAGGAGGAAGCCGCGGGCTCCGGCGCGGAGTGCGGCGTAGGCGTACTCGTCGCGGCCGGTACTGGTCAGGATCAGTACCTGCGGGGGTTTCCGTACGGCTCGAACGGAGCCGGAGGGATGGGGGAGTGCGGGGGCTCGGGTGATGCGGCGGATGGTGTCGATGCCGTCGGTGCCGGGTACGCGGGAGTCCATCAGGACGACGTCCGGGCGCAGTTCGGTGCTCAGGCGGATCGCCTCGAATCCACCGGAGGCCTCGCCGACGACGGTCAGGTCGGGCTGGGCCGCGAGGAGCATCCGGAAGCCGCGACGTTGCAGGGCCTGGCCATGGACCACGAGTACGGAAGTCATGCCGCGCACCCCTCTCACGCCTGAACGAAACCGTTTCGTTCACGCGGGAAGGCTAACTCTGACGGCTATCGAAACGGTGCCGTTTTCGTTGTGGTGTGGGTCTCATTTCGGGGGCAGGTCCCGGATGCCGACCGCTTCGGTGAAGTCGGCGTGCGGCGCGGAAGGACCGCGGCCGTTCTTCGGCGGCGTCGACACCGCCGGGAATGTGCCGGTGGCCTCGGTCGACGAGAGACCGGGCCGGGAGGTCGGCCTGCGCGGAGAACGTGTCGAGGGACGCCCCGGTGTCGGCGGCGACCGCGTCCGCACGCGCGGCCTCGCCCAGGTCGATCAGGGCCCAGGTCGATCAGGGCCCAGGTCGATCAGGGCCCAGGTCGATCAGGGCCCAGGTCGATCACGGCCCAGGCCGAGACGGCCTGGGCCACGTCGGAGAGTGCCTGCTCCTTCACCGCGGCCGGGGACCTCGGCAGCCCGGGGCGGACACCTGCGGGTGGGTCCAGGCAAAGCGGCATGCCGTTGCCCGGACGGGCGGCTCTCGACCGCGCCGATGCGTGACGGAGCGGGGCCGCGTGGTGCGGGATCGCGAGTGCGGGGTACTCAGTGGCCCAGCGGCTCGCCCGATGGAGGTGTGATCGTGGTGGACGAGGCTGATCGCATAAAGAACCCGTGGGGCGCACGTACCCCCTACGGCCCCGGAGCTCCGTGGCCCACGCGCACCGACGCCCACCTGGCGCCCGGAGTCGCCGCGCACGAGGTGGAGCGGTGGGTGCCGTCCGCCTCACTGCTGCACTCCAACGGCGATGCCATGGACATCGCCGTGCGCCAGGGACGGATCGTGGGCGTGCGCGGCCGTGCCACCGACCGGGTCAATCGCGGCCGGCTCGGCCCGAAGGACCTTTACGGATGGCAGGCGAACGCCTCGCCGGACCGGCTGACCCGTCCGCTGGTGCGCGAAGGCGGCCGGCTGGTGGAGAGCGACTGGGACACCGCGATGGGCCGGATCGTGGCCCGCTCGAAGGACCTGCTGGAGCGGCACGGGCCGGGCTCGATCGGCTTCTACACCACCGGGCAGCTGTTCCTGGAGGAGTACTACACCCTGGCGGTGCTCGCCCGGGCCGGCATCGGCACCAACCACCTGGACGGCAACACCCGCCTGTGCACGGCCACCGCCGCCGAGGCACTCAAGCAGACGTTCGGCTGCGACGGGCAGCCCGGCTCCTACGAGGACATCGACCACGCCGATGTCATCGCCCTGTTCGGGCACAACATGGCCGAGACCCAGACCGTGCTGTGGACCCGCGTCCTGGACCGGCTGGCGGGCGCCGAGCCGCCCCGTCCGGTCTGCGTCGACCCGCGCCACACGCCGGTGGCCCGGCAGGCTGCCGTACACCTGGCCCCGCGGGCGGGGACGAACCTGGCCCTGCTCAACGCGCTGCTGCACGAGATCATCCGCACCGACCGGATCGACCGCGACTACCTCGACGCGCACACCGTCGGCTTCGCCGAACTGGCCGCCGGGGTCGAGCGGTGCACCCCCCAATGGGCGGCCCGGATCTGCGACGTACCTGCCGCGTCGATCGAGCACGCGGCGGAGCTCATCGGCGGCGCCGAGCGGCTGCTGTCCACGGTCCTGCAGGGCGTCTACCAGTCCCACCAGGCCACCGCGGCCGCCGTCCAGGTCAACAACCTGCATCTCGTCCGGGGCATGCTGGGCGGCCCCGGATGCGGAGTGCTGCAGATGAACGGCCAGCCCAGCGCACAGAACACTCGCGAGTGCGGCGCCGACGGCGACCTGCCGGGCTTCCGGAACTGGCAGAACGACCAGCACGTCGCCGACCTGGCCCGGGTGTGGAACGTGACCCCGGAGCGCATCCCGCACTACGCGCCGCCCACACACGCGATGCAGATCTTCCGCTACGCCGAGCAGGGCTCGATCGGGATGCTGTGGATCACCGGGACCAACCCGGCCGTCTCCCTGCCCGAGCTCTCCCGCATCCGCTCCGTCCTGGCCAAGGAGGAGCTGTTCGTGGTGGCCCAGGACCTGTTCGCGACCGAGACCGCACAACTGGCCGACGTGGTCCTGCCCGCGGCGACCTGGGGCGAGAAGACCGGCGTCCTCACCAACGCCGACCGCACCGTGCACCTGTCCGAGAAGGCCGTCGAACCGCCGGGCGAGGCCCGCCCCGACCTGGACATCTTCCTCGACTACGCGGCCCGCATGGACTTCCGTGACAAGGACGGCGACCCGCTGATCGCCTGGCACGACCCGGAGTCCGCGTTCCGGGCCTGGCAGCGGTGCAGCGCCGGCCGCCCGTGCGACTACACCGGTCTCAGCTACGACCGCCTGCGCGAGGGCAGTGGTATCCAGTGGCCCTGCACCGAACGCGCCCCCGACGGCACCGCGCGCCTCTACACCGACGGGATCACCTGGGCGGACCCGGACACCTGCGAGAGCTACGGCAAGGACCTGGTCACGGGAGCGTCCGTCGAGGAGGTCGAGTACCGGTCCCTCAACCCGCACGGCCGGGCGGTCGTCAAGGCGGCCGAGTACCTTCCGCCCCACGAGGACACCTCCGCGGACTTCCCCCTTCAGCTGATCACCGGCCGTACCGTCCACCACTTCCACACCCGGACGAAAACCGGCCGGGTCCCCGAACTGAACGCCGCCGCCCCCGACGTCTGGGCCGAACTGTCTCCCAACGAGGCTGCCCGCCAAGGCCTGTCCGACGGCGATCTGGTCCAGGTCGGCACGCCTCGCGGCGCGGTGCGCGCCCGGCTGCGCACCACCGGCATCCGGGACGGCATCGTGTTCCTGCCCTTCCACTACGGCTACTGGGACACGCCCGCGGGCCACCGCCCGCCGGACCACTCCGCGGGCCGCGCCGCCAACGAGGGCACCGTCACCGACTGGGACCCGGTCTCCAAGCAGCCCCTGTTCAAGACCGCCGCGGCCCGCGTCACCCTCGTCGCCCGCCGTGACACCGGGGCCAGGAACACCAGCGAGACGGCAGGGAGCAGGACATGACCGGCATCACCGCCACGCTCCGCGTCCTCCACGACGGTGAACGCACCCTGGAACGGGACCTGTTGACGGCCGCGGCGCGTCACCGCACCGACCACGAGATCCACCATGTCGCGACCGACCTCTCCCGCTGGTCCCGTGAGCACGCCACCCGGCTCGCCGACGTGGGCCGCCACTACGACCTCGACCTGCCCGGCCCGCAGAGCGACGCCTCGCCCGGAGCGCTCACCGCGCTGAAGGAGAAAGCCGCCGAAGCCCTCGGCCGCCGTCCGGAGACCGGCCTGCTCCTCCTGTACGACCTGCGCGAACTGCACCTGGCCGCCACGCGGAACTCGCTGCACTGGGAGATGCTCGCCCAGGCCGCACAGGCCACCTCGGACGACCGTCTCCTCGGACTGGCGGGCGCCTGCCACCCGCAGACGCTGCGTCAGATGCGGTGGACCAACACCATGATCAAGGAACTCTCGCCGCAGTTGCTCGTCAGCGCGTGAGCTCGCCGGTGTGTGAGCTGGCCGGTGTGTGCGCTCGCCAGTGTGTGATCAGGGGTGTTGGCGGTGGTCGAGGTAGGCGAGCACGGCCTGGACCCGCCGGTGACCGCTGTTGGCGGCGGGCAGGCCGAGCTTGGCGAAGATGCGCCCGATGTGTTTGTGGACGGCGTTGTCGGTGACGGCCAGTCGGTCGGAGATGGTGGCGTTGTCGTGTCCTTCGGCCATGAGGGCGAGCACTTGGTGCTCGCGCGGAGTGAGGTGGGACAGGGGGTCGTTGTCACCGCGGAGGAGCAGTTGGGAGATGACCTCCGGGTCCATCGCGGTGCCCCCGGCGGCGACGCGGCGCAGCCCGTCGGTGAACTCCGCGATCCGGCTCACCCGGTCCTTGAGCAGGTAGCCGATGCCCCCTTGGCCGTCGGAGAGCAACTCCCGGGCGTACTCCCGCTCGACGTACTGCGACAGCACGAGCACCGGCAGACCCTCGTGGAGGCGGCGCGCCCGCAGGGCGGCGTGTATCCCCTCGTCCTTGAAGGAGGGCGGCAGGCGTACGTCGACGATCGTCACGTCGGGCCGGTGCTCGGCGACAGCGGCCAGGAAGGCGGGGCCGTCGCGGGTGACCGCGGCGACCTCGAAGCCCTTGGCGGCCAGGAGCAGTTCGAGGCCGCTGGACAGCAGCACGTTGTCCTCGGCGATCACGACCCGCACGGCACCTCCACGGCGATCGTGGTCGGGCCGCCCGTGGGACTGGTGACCCGGACGGTGCCGTCCAGGGCGAGCACGCGGCGGCGGATCCCGGCGATGCCGGTGCCCTGCGTCTCGTCCGCGCCGCCGATCCCGTCGTCGCTGACCCGGATCGACAGCCGGGCGCCCGTGCGTCGGACGTGTATGTCGGCCCGCGTGGCGCGGGCGTGCTTGGCCGTGTTGGTGAGTGCCTCGGCGACGACGAAGTAGGCCACCGACTCCGCCGCGGCCGGGATCGCGTCCAGGGTGCCGACGTCGAGCCGGGCCGGCACCAGGGAGTCGGCGGCCAGCGCCGCCAGCGCTCCGCCCAGGCCGCGGTCGGCCAGGATCGGCGGATACGTGGTGCGGACCACGGTGCGCAGCTCGGTCATGGCCTCCTCGACTCCCTCGTGCGCCTCCCGCAGCAGCCTGCTCATGCCCTCGGGAACATCCGTGAGCGACTCGCGGGTCACTGCGAGCCGCACCGCGACGGCCACCAGCCGGGCCTGTACGCCGTCGTGCAGGTCACGCTCGATCCTTCGCAGTTCCGCGGCGTGGGCGTCCAGCGCTCCCGCCCTGGTCCGGGTCAACACCTCGACCCGCTGCGCGAGTTGTTCGCTGGCCGACGGCGACAGCAGCGCCAGGCAGAGCCGGGCGTGCGCGCGGGCCAGCAGCGGGCCGCCCCACCAGGCCGCCGCGGTGAGAACCACAGCCTGTAACGGCGCCGCGGTCAGCGCGATCGCCCAGCCGGTCACCGGGATGTCCCCCTGCAGATGCGGGGTCGCAACGGCGGGAAGCGCCCACCACAGCGTCATGGCCCACACGGCCGTGAAAATGTTGCCCACGCACAACACGACGGCCAGGCCGAAAGGCAGCGCCGTGGACAGGTGCACCACCGGCCACAGCAGATCTCGGCGGGTGCCCGGATCGGTGCGCATCCGACGCCACCAGGCAGGGGGTCCCCCGGGCGGGGCCGCGGGCCGAGCCGGAACCGCGACGCCGAGCAGCCTCCCGGCACGTCGCCGGTGCCGGTCCCCCCAGGCGCGCGCCGGAGCCGGCAGCACGAGCAGCGGCAACGCGATGACGGTGCCGAGGGCGGTCAGCAGGCCACCGAACAGGTAGGCCGTGCTGCGCAACGGCTGTTCCCATCGTCTCGGCACGCCCGCCCCCTTCCGCCCGTCGGCCGAGTACTCAGTATCGGGGCACGGCGCCGACCGGGGGAGTACAGCTGGCTGTACCTTCGACCGGCAGTGGGCACCATTCTCCGGTTGCCGAGCCGGACCTAGCGTCGCGGTCATGACGAAGAAGACACGACTCGGCATCCTGGCGCGGTGGTTGGGCGCCCCCGGGGCCGCCGTGGCCCTGGCGGCCTCGGGCACCCCGGTACTCGCCACCGACGACCCTGCTGCGGGACTCGCCGACTACCGTCGGCAACAGGTGAGTTGGGCGGACTGCAGGCAGGGAACGGACGACGAACCGGGCGCCGGCCTGGACCGGGCCGGGGCCCGGTGCGCCCAGGTCACCGTGCCCCTCGACTACAGCCGGCCGCAGGGCCGGACGATCAAGATCGCCGTGTCGCGGCTGCCGGCGGCCGATCCGGCCCACCGGATCGGCACCATGGTGCTCAACCACGGCGGCCCCGGCGAGCCGACACTCGGCATGCCCTTGGAGACCCGCGCGCACATGGGCGAGGTCGCCGCACGGTACGACCTGATCGGGGTCGACCCACGCTTCGTGGGACGCAGCACCCCGCTGGACTGTGGCTGGCCCGTCGGCCTCTGGCTGCGCTCGGCCGGGACCGACCGGGCAGGCTTCGACCGCCAGGTCGCCTTCCACAAGGACCTCGCCGAGCGATGCGCGCGTCGGCACGGCGATGTGCTGCCGCACGTCAACACCCGTAACACCGCCCGGGACATGGACATCGTCCGTGCCGCGCTGGGCGAGCGCCGGATCTCCTTCCTCGGCTATTCGTACGGCGCCTATCTCGGTGCCGTGTACGCGCAGATGTTCCCCGGGCGGACCGACCGGATGGTGCTCGACAGCGCCGGCGATCCACGCCAGTGGGGCCCCAGGGCGCTGATCGGCAGGGAACGCTCCACCGAACGGGCCCTGCGTGCCTGGGCGTCCTGGACCGCGGCACGACACCACGACTACGGCCTGGGCCGTACCCGGCACGCCGTGCTCGCCACCGTCGAGCGGGTCGTCGAGGCGTCCGCGACGCGTCCGCTGCCCGTCACCTCGTACGCGGACACGCTCGACGAGCATGTGGTGCCCTTCCTGGTCTCCGGCGGTGTCGGCACCGACGACGACCAAGAGCGTGCCGGGTTCGCGTCCACCATGAGGGTGCTGAACAAGGCGGCGGAAGCGGCGACCGGGACCACGGTCGCCCCGAACCCGGAACTGGAGGCGTCTGTGCGGTTCCTCCTGGACGGCGCGAACTCACCCCTCGTCAGTCCGGCGGCCGCGATCATGTGCGGTGACGGCGCCGCCCCACGCGACCCGGAGGTCTACTGGGACGACATCCGGCGCAGCCGGCACCGCCATCCCCTCTTCGGGCCGATCACCCACAACATCTCCCCCTGCGCCTTCTGGCCCGAACCGCCCCGCGAGCAGCCGACCGAGATCGCCAACCGGACCGAGGCGCTGATCGTCTCCGCCACCGGCGACACCTCGACCACCTACCGCGGCGCCCACGCCATGCACCACCTGATGACCGGCTCCCGCCTGCTCACCCTGCGCGGAGCCATCGGCCACGGCATCTACGGCGAGTACGGCGACGACTGCGTCGACCAGAAGGTGAACGCCTACCTGGAGTCCGGAACACTCCCCACGAAGGGTCTGACATGCCTCAAGCCGTGACCGGAACCCGCGGGAAGCCCACTGCCCCGACCGCGCGGTAAACGCACGCGGACCGCTCTCGGCCCCTACCGCGCCCCAAAGTCGTGCTTGCCGCCGTGCCCGGGGTCTGGCACGATCACTGCGCCCGTCGCCCACCGCAACGGTGGCGGCCGGCAAGGAGGTTCGGTGCACAGACGGTGGCTGTTCCTGTCGGCGGCCGCGGCGCTCATAGTCGTCGCCCTGGTCGTGGTGCTCCTCCCCGACGACGAGACCGACGCCGGGCGCACCGCGGCCACGCCCGTCGCCGACGCCCCGGCGAAGGTCGCGCCCTCGACGGGGTCACCGTCCCCCTCCGACAGCGCGTCCACCGCGTCGGCGAAGCCCTCGGCCAAGGTCACCCCGCCGAAGGCGTCCGCCGGCGCGACCAGCGCGTCCGCGAAGCCGTCGCCCACGGACAGGCCGCAAGCGGCGTCCGCCGGCGCCCCGTTGGCAGGACGCATACGACCCGGTGTCACCTACGAAGGACTCGCGACCTTCTACGACTCGGACGGCGGCGGCGCCTGCCTGTACGACCCGAGCGGTGACGTCATGACCGGGGCGATGAACTCCACGGACTACGAGTCGGCCAAGGCGTGCGGCGCCTACGTGTCCGTCCGCGCGGCCAACGGGACGTCCATCACGGTCCGCATCACCAACGAATGCCCGGGGGATTGCGCACCCGGGCAGATCGACCTCAGCGCGGAGGCCTTCGCCGAACTCGCCGACCCCACGCTCGGCCGGATCGCGATCACGTGGAAGCTGGTGAGCCCCGGCAGCTCCGGCACGATGTCGGTCCGGTACAAGACCGGGTCCAGCCGTTATTGGTGCGGCATCCAGGCGATAGGGCACCGGAATCCGGTGGCCCGGCTGGAGGTCCGGGCCGGCAGCGGCTGGCGTCAGCTGTCCCGTACCGACTACAACTACTTCATCTCCGAGGACGGCACCGGGTGCGGCGGCGCGATCAGGATCACCGACATCTTCGGTGAACGGCTCACCGTCGACGGCATCGCGATCCGGCCCGACGTCGTGCAGCCCACCTCGGTCCAGTTCGCCAAGCACTGACGCTGCCGCTGCCGCTGCCGCCCGAGCATGCGGCCCACCGGCCGGAAATCGCCGGGCCTGTCACATCCAGTCGTCGGGGCCCGGGTCGCCGCCCTCTGCCCGTACGGTGAGGCGCTGCACGTAGTGCGTCCAGCCCTCCCTGTGCGCGGCGCAGGCTTCGGCGGAGGGCAGGCCGCGATGGACCAGGCGCAGCAGGGTGCCGTCGGGGACCGGTTCCAGGGTGATCTCGACGGTGGTGGAACCCGCGGGCACGGGCATGCCGCCGTCGGCCCAGCCCCAGGTGAAGACGAGGCGCTTGAACGGGTCGATCTCGACGAAGCGGCCCTCGGCGATGTTGTCGCCGGTCACGTTCGTCCGGTAGGGGCCGCCGGGCTCGAAGGTGAACTCGCCGTCTCTGCCCATCCAGGACAGCCACTTGTCCCGGTCGGTGAAGAAGGAGAACACCGTCTCGGGGCGGGCGGCGATGTGCCGCTCGACCGTGACCGTGTCTGTGTTCACGAGGCGTTCCCTTCTGCGCCGTCCGCGCGCTCGGCCGCCTCCGCCAGTTCGGCGAGGGTGTCGAGCTTGGTGGCCCACATCGCCCGCAGGTAGTCGGCCAGCGGACCCATGCCTTCGCGGTCGGCCCGGTAGAAGCGTTTCTTGCCGTCCTGGCGCAGCGTAACCAGCCCGGTGTCCCTGAGCACCCTGAGGTGCTGGGAGACCGCGCCGAAGGTGACGTCGAACCGTTCCGCGATCTCTCCCGCGGACAGCTCCGTGTCCCAGACCAGGCGCAGGATCTCGCGCCGCCTGGGTTCGGCGACCGCCTGTACCGCATCCATGCGCATCATTTTAGCCGTCACTTGAACTTGCCATCCGGAGGAATATCATTTTAGTCTCTACTGAAGCGAGAGTTTCGGTCGACCTGGCAGGAACCGCACCTGAAGGGACACCCCATGCCTGACATCGCTCTGCAGATCCGGATCGACGCCGACGCCGAGACCGTCTACCGGGCCCTCTCCACGCCCGACGGCGTGGCCGGCTGGTTCACCACCGGCGCCGAGATCGGCGAGGGCGTCGGCGCCCTGCATCGGCTCTCCTTCCCCGGCGCCCCGATGACCTGGGACTTCCGCATCGACCGCGCGGAGCCGGGCAAGCGACTCGCACAGACCGTGGTGGCCGGTCCGCCGCAGTGGCTCGACACCGAGATCGGATACGCCCTGGAGGCGCACCCGGAGGGCGGCACCGTAGTGCGGTTCGACCACACCGGCTTCGCCGTGGTGGACGACATGTTCCGCGAGGTCACCATGGGCTGGGCCGGCATGTTCATGCGGCTGAAGGAGTACGTCGAGACCGGCAAGCCGGTGCCGTACTTCACCGTCTGAACGACGACTCGACGGTCACCGGCGAGCCGGCGCCCGTCATCCTCCCGGACCGGCAGCACCAGCAAGGAGTACGAACATGTCCGAGATCACCTTCCAGGTCGACACAGCCGCCGACCGCGCCACGGTCCTGCGGGCCCTGAACAGCCACGACGGCCTGACCGGCTGGTGGACCACCGGCGTGGACCGCAAGGACGACATCCTCTTCTTCGACTTCCCCGACGTGCCCGAGCCCTTCCGGCTGCGGTGCGACGAGGCGACCGAGGACCGTGTCGCATGGACCTCGGTCGGGGCCTTCCCGCCACACTGGGCAGGCACCACCATCACCTGGGACCTGTCGGACAACCCCGACGCGGACGGCACCCGGGTGCTGTTCCGGCACACCGGCTGGCAGCCCGACGACCCCGGCCTGCCGCCGGCCGCCTACACCTGGGGCCGGCTCATGACCCGGCTCACGGAGTACGCGGAGACCGGAAAGCCCGACCCCTTCTTCACCCTCTGACCCACCTCCAGTTCTTCCCCCTCTGACTCATCCCCCAGCGCACCGGCACCAACGACGAGGCAGCACCGATGACGATCGACGAGAGGGCGGAGCGGGTGATCCCCCTTCCGCCCGACCAGGTGGCGCAGTACGCGATGGACTGGCGCCACGACGCCGAGTGGACCCAGGGCATCCGCGAGGCCGCGCTGACCCGGGAAGCGGACGGAGGCGGATTCGGCGTCGGAGCCGAGGTGACCCGCACGGCCTACTTCCTCGGCAAGCGCATCGACTACGTACTGCGCGTCGCCGAGCACGAGCCCGCACGCTTGCTGGACATGGTGTCGGTGGCCGGACCGATGCCGATGCACATCACCTACACCTTCACCCCGCGTCCGGACGGCACGCTCGCGAGCATCAGGGTCCGGGGCGACGCGAGCGGCTACTACCGCCTGGCCGCGCCGATCATGGCGAGAAAGGTCCGCTCCTCCATCGGCAAGGACCTGCGTGACCTCGAGCGCAAGCTGCTGGAACCGCCGTCATGACCGCCTGACCACACCCTCGCGGTCCAAGCACAAGGAGCGGAGTCGGTCATGGCATTCGACGAAGGACTGGCCGAGCGGATCCGTGAACGCCTGAGCGCGGATCCCGCGATCACCGAGAAGCACATGTTCGGCGGCCTGGCATTCCTGCACCGGGGCAACATGGCCGTCGGTGTCATCGGCGACGACCTCATGGTCCGCGTCGGGCCTGACGGCACCGACAGTGCGCTGGCCCGGCCCGGTGCGCGCATCCTCGACTTCACCGGCCGCCCGATGCGCGGCTGGATCGTCGTCGCCGCGTCCGCGCTCACGGAGGACACCGAACTCGACGCGTGGATCGACGAGGGCCACAGCTTCGCGGCGGGCCTGCCGGCCAAGTAGGCGGGGGCCCAGAGAGTTCCGTGATCTTCGGCGAACTCTGCGCAGGCTGCCGCAGCGACATGGACCATGTACAGGGAGCCGTACCGCCAAGCGGCGTCAGTCGAAGGTGAATCCGTACTTGTCGGCGACAGCGGCCATCGCCTTCGCGTCGACCTCGTTGTTTCATCTCCAGGAAACATCAGGAACTTCAGGAGCCCAGCCGTCAGCGCTGTGCTGTGACAGGTGCCGCGTGGGGCATGCGTGGGGCATGCGTGCCCCAGGCGTCGGGCATGCGTGGGGCACTGCGTGGGCGCCTGCAAAATCCTTCCAGCGCGTGGCACCGTCGCAAGAGCAACACCTGCTCAACCAGTGCTCACCTCTGCCTACCGCCGCCGTGGCGGGCTCACCGGCCGACGTCAGGGCTTGTCGGCTGGGGGGTCAGCCGTTTCGCGCTCGAGGCGCGTTCCCGTGCGGATGTTCAACCGCACGAACTGGGTCGGCGTGTGGCCGTACTGCTTCTTGAAGCTACGGATGAAGTGACTGCTGTCGGCGAATCGCCAGTGGGCGGCGAGTTCCGAAATACTCGGTCGGCCAACCGGAGATGCGAGCTCCAGCCGGGCCTCCTCCAACCGCCTGCGGCGGATGTACCCGTTCACCGACTCCCCGGCCGCGGCGAAGGCCCGATGCAACGTCCGTACCGAGACGTTGAGTTCGCGGGCCAGAGCGGAGGGGGAGAGATCAGGATCGGTGAGGCGGCTGTCCGCGATGTCCTTCGCCGCCTGGGCCAGGGCGGGCGCCAGTCGGGGCTCGACGTCGTCGAACTCCCGTGTCAGGACCCCCTTGACCAGTTCGATCAGAGCGTTTCGGGCGGCCTGCACACCGGCCGGGGTGAGCTCGTTCAGCGTCGCGTCGACCGTCCTGGCGTAGGCCATGAGCAGTCGTACGTCGGCCGAGTCGGCCGGTCCGACGATCGGCCGGTCGCCGATCAGCGGCTTGAGCTGCGAGGCGGGGAGGATCAGCACCTTCGCCGTGGTGCGCGGCTCCATCTCGAACCGCACCGGCGGGCCGTTGTGCCGCACGATGAACTGCCCGGCCGGCACGGTGGCCTCGCCCCGGTCACGCGGTCGGACGAAGCGCCACTCGCCGCGCCGCATCACGTGCACCAGGACGCGGTCGTCGAGGCGGTGGGCGGCACCCCGGGTGCCGCCGGCCATCGACTCGCCGTAGAGGTCCGCGATCACCGCGTCGTGCACCTTGGATGCGCGGACCGCGACCCGGAAGTCACCGGATCCGAGCGGCTCGAGGGGTGGCAGCGGGAGTGGCTCTCCGACCTGGCCCTCCCACTCGCGTCGGAACACGTCGAAGCCGTCCCTCGCTGTGCTCGGAGCCGTGACGTCCACGAAGAAGTTCCTGCCCGATACACCGGCCCCCGGTGTGGTGCTTGCCGTGCTGTTCATTGCCCGTGCTCCAACTCACCCATGGCCGACGGAGTTTCGCGGCCTCGTCCTTCACCATGTCGCATCTGCCCCGACGCTGACGTTCTGTCAGGGTGACGCTGAGGTACAAGCGTGCGCCGTAGTGATCTTCCTAGGGTGAGCGGTGGGGCCTGTGCCGCAGAGCACGGGGGCAATGATCTCCGCCCCATTCCGACTCCATTCCGACTCCGTTCTGACTCCTGAGAGGTTTCCAGCTGTCATGACTGACATGACGCGTGGCACTGACGTCGTGCCGAGCGATCCCGCAGCGGATGCTGCCGCTGTTCTCGACCTGCTGAGTGGCCTCGTCGTCGCCCAGACCCTGCGGGCCTTGGTCGCGCTGCAGATAGCGGATCATCTGGCCGACGGCGCCATGACGGCCGAAGAGGTGGCCGAGACCGAGGGGAGTCATCCGTCGGCAACGTACCGGCTGATGCGCGCGGCCTCGTCGGTGGGCCTGTTGAGCCACGAGGGAGATCATCGTTTTGCTCTCACCGGGCGAGGCCGGCTGTTGCGTTCAGGAGTTCCCGGCTCCCTGCGCTCGCTGGTACTGACCCAGACGGGACCCTCGCACTGGCAGTCCTGGGCCCACTTCCCCGAGGCGGTGCGGCAAGGGGCCGCGCAGACCGAGAAGGCGCTGGGAGCGGACATTTTCGAGTACTTCGCGCGACCGGAGAACGCCGACGAGGCCGCGCTGTTCGCTCAGGCGATGGGAGACCTGTCCGGCCTGGTGACACAGGGCGCCGTCGGCGCGGTCTCGACCGCCGGTGTGTCGACCGTTGTCGATGTCGGCGGTGCGAACGGTGATTTCGTCCTGGCGCTGATGGAGGCCGACCCAGAGCTGAGGGGGCAGGTGCTCGACCTGCCTCACGTCGTCGAGGGCGCAAGCGGCGCCGCCGGGAAGCGTGGTCTGTCCGACCGCTTCTCCGCGGTGGCGGGCGACTTCTTCGCGGCGGTTCCTCCCGCGGACCTCTACCTGCTGAAGACGATCCTGCACGACTGGGACGACACCCAGTGCACGACGATCCTGCGGAATTGCCGGTCGGCCGCGAACGAGGGGGGACGCGCACTGGTCGTGGAGATGGTCATCGGCGAGATCGGCAAGCCCGACTTCACCACCCGGGCGGACATGGCCATGCTCACCATGACCAACGGCATGGAACGCGATCTGGACGAGTTCGACGCGCTCTTCGCGGCCTCGGGATGGCGCCGCTCGCAGACGTACCCCGTGGGTGGCGGTTACTTCGGTATGGAGCTCGTCGCCGTCTGACACACGGATGGGGGCACAGGCCCGTTCGTGCGCCCTCTCCTCGACCTGTCCGGAACTTGCCGAAAGCGCAAGCCTTTTTCCCGGTCCGGTGGCGGTCAGCGCACTCTGACGGCGTGAACGCCCAGTAGGCCGAGCTCAGGAGATCTCTCGCCGGCGCACTCGCGGCGTCGGGCGTCGAACCCGTCGTCGGCTCACTGGACGACAGCGACCTGCTCACCGAGCATGCCCGCCGGGCCGACGGCGTGATCAATGCCGCGCACAGCGACCACCGTGCCGCCGTGGAGGCGCTCAGGGTCGGCCTGGCGGGCTCCGGCAAGCCGTTCGTCCACACCAGCGGCTCGGGCGTCGTCGGAGACGCGCCGGAGGAGAGCGGAACGAACAGCCGTACGGTGACGACATCCACGACCCCGGCTCCACCTGGCAGCCCAAGCACCCGGTCCGAGCAGCCAGGGCCGCCATCGACCGCCTGGTCCTGGATTCGGCCGGGGCCGGGATCCGGCCCTCGGTCCTGTGCCCGGCCATGATCTACGGTCGCGGGCTCGGCCCCGCCCGCAACGAGGTGCATATTGCCGCCCTGGTCGCACAGGCCCGGCACAGCGGCGTCGTTCGCCATGTCGGCGCCGGCCGGAACATCTGGTCGACCGTCCATGTGGAGGATCTCGCCGACCTCTACCTCCTCGCCCTCGAAGGGTCGACTGCCGGCACCTTCTACTTCGCCGAGAACGGGGAGGAATCACTCGTGGGGCTGGCTGCCGCGATCGCCGAGGCACTCGGCCTCGACGGCCCCGAGCCCTGGAACATCGAGGCCGCCGGCGCCTTCTGGGGGCCCGCTTTCACCGGCGGGGCCCTGGCCTCCAACAGTCGCGTCCGCGCCACACGAGCCCGCGACATTCTCGACATTCTCGGCTGGAAGCCCCGCCACGGCTCGGTCACCGAGTGGATCGCCACGGACTTGACCCCCTGAGCCGGCGCCAGCTGGTGGGTGCGGCACTCCTAGGAAGATCCCGGCCTTCTCCCGTCCTCCAAAGAACGGCAAGTTCGCAGGTGAACGAACCGTTGGCGGGGCTGGTGCCCCGACCGAGCAAGGAGGACGCGGTGACACGGACAACGTCGCAGACACAAGAGCAGGGCAACCGGAAGGTCGTACTCGTCACGGGTGCCACGAGCGGCATCGGCGAAGGCATCGCCAGGCGGCTCGCCGCGGAAGGCCACCACGTCGTCGCCGGTGCGCGTCGAGAGGATCGGCTGGCCGACCTGGCCAAGAGCGTCCGGGCGGAGGGCGGCAGCATCGACGTACGCCGTCTCGACGTCACCGACCGGGCCGACGTGGCCAGGTTCGTCGACGAAACGGTGACGGCTCAAGGGCGCATCGACGTGATCGTCAACAACGCCGGCGTCATGCCGCTGTCGCGCCTCGACTCACTGCTGGTGGACGAGTGGGACCAGATGATCGATGTCAACGTCAAGGGACTGCTGCACGGCATCGCCGCGGCCATGCCGCACTTCCAGCGCCAGAGCAGCGGGCACTTCATCACCATCGCGTCGATCGGTGCCTACTCCGTGGTCCCCACGGCCGCTGTGTACTGCGCCACGAAGTACGCGGCCTGGGCGATCACGGAAGGCCTGCGGCAGGAGGCGGAGCCGTTCATCCGGGTCACGACCGTCTCACCTGGCGTCGTGGAGTCCGAACTGGCCGACACCATCACCGAACCGGGAGCCGCGGCGGCGATGAAGGCCTACCGCTCGGCTGCCATCCCGCCCGATGCCATTGCTCGCGCGATCTCCTACGCGATCGACCAGCCCGCCGATGTCGACGTCAACGAGATGGTCATCCGGCCTGCGCGGCAGCGGCCGTAGCGTCGCGGCCGTCGGCGGCCCTGCGGGCCGGTTGGTTCCCCGCCGACGGCGTGAACTGCCGCACAGCGACGCGCCTTTCAACCCTTCGATGGCAACGAGAGGTGCGCCGTGGGCTGTTCGGCCATGTACGAGGTCGGGTTCGGTCAAGAGGGGCTCACGAACATGGGGGACGGCCGCTCTTTAGGTGACCTTGTGGTCGCCGCGCGGGACCGGGCTTTCGTCGGGCAGGCGGCGGAGCGGGCCCTGTTCCGTTCCGCACTCGACGAAGACCCCGGTTCTTCGCCCGTGTTCTAGCTGCATGGCCCCGGTGGGATCGGCAATTCCACGTTGCTGAGGCGGTTCGCTCTCGATGCGCGGGAGGCCGGACGGCTGGTCGTCGAGGTGGACGGCCGTACGGTTCCCGCGACGCCGGAGGACTTCGAGCAGGCCGCGGGCAAGGCGACCGGTGAGCCGGGATCGGTGCTCCTGGTCGACACCTTCGAGCACTGCCAGGGTCTGGAAACTGGTTGTGGGAGCACTTCCTGCCGCGGCTCCCGCTGGGCGCGGTCGCGGTGGTCGCCGGACGTACGGCCCCCGACCTGCGCTGGGTCGCGGACCCGGGGTGGGCCGACCTGCTGCGCGTGGTGCCGCTGCGGAACCTGGCCCAGGACGACGCCACGACGTTCCTGCGGGCACGGGGTGTCCCAGCCGAGGCACACCACGCGCTGTTGTCCTTCACCGGCGGCAATCCGCTGGCCCTGTCCCTGTCCCTGTCCCTGGCGGTGGCGGTCGCCGGCCGACAGGACGCGGAAGGGACACCTCGGGCGGCCGACTGGGCACCCGGCCTGGACGTGATCGCGACACTGCTGCCGCAACTCGTGGGCGATCCCCCGAGCCAGGACCATCGCACGGCGCTGGAGGTGTGCGCCCAGACCGATGTTCGTGCTGCAGCCCGGGGCCCAGTGCGCCGACGATCGCGGTGTGGGCCACCCGTATGCCTTCGGGTTCCAACTTCTCGTGCAGCAGACGGGCGTACGCCACCTCCGCGCAGTAGGAGACGGCGGAACTGGCACGCGCGGCGCTGGGGGCGACGGCGGCACCGCCCGTGGTGAACAGCAGGGTTCCCCGGCCACGCTCCCGCATGGCGGGCAGCACGGCCTGAACCGCGTCGATGGCGCCGAGGAGGCTCAGGCCCAGTGACAGTCGGACGTCCTCGGAGGTGGTGTGGTTGACCGGCTTGATCCAGTCCAGCGACGGCAGCGGGCTGTAGAGCAGGACGCGTCGATCGGGCCGAGGTGTTCCGCCAACTCGGTCAGTGCCGTGGCCGCGGCCCGCGGGCGCGTGATGTCCGTGGCCGTGCTGCGCGTGGTGATGTCTTCCTTCTCCAGTGTGTCCTGCATGGTCCGCAGCGTGCCGTGGTTGCGTGCGACCAGGAGGGTGTCGAGCCGGGCCAGTGCGACGTCAAGGGCGACCTTGCCCAACAGCAGGCGCAGCGGCGGGATTTCGGACTGCACCGCTTCGATGATGGCCACGGCGGCGCGGTCCGGGTCGCCGGGCTGGTGCCCGTAGGTGTCCAGGGTGCTCTTGCGGCGGGCGCCGGCGGTGTCCGCGTAGTCGTCGATCCGCGTGGCCGACCGGCGCATGGACGGGCCGGACCAGTTGGTGCGGAAGGCTCCGGGCTCGACGATCGTCACGTTGATGCCCAGCGGTGACACCTCGGCCGCGAGCGATTCGGAGAGTCCTTCGACGGCGACCTTGGTGGCGTGGTAGTAACCCGTGGCGCCGAAGGCGGCCAGGCCGCCGAGAGAGGAGACGTTGACGACGTGGCCGCGGCGACGGACGCGCATGCCCGGCAGAACGCCGCGCGTGACATCCACGAGACCGAAGACGTTCGTGTCGAACAGGGCGCGGATCTCCTTGTCCTCGCCCTCCTCGAGAGCGGCGAGGTAGCCGTAGCCCGCGTTGTTGACGAGTACGTCGATGTGGGCGAGGGTCTCCTGCGCGGCCGCGACGGCCCGGTCGATCTGTCGGGCGTCGGTGACATCGAGGGCGAGGCCCAGCGCTCGGTCCTCGTGGCGGGCGACGATGTCCGCCACCGACCGCGGGTCGCGGGCGGTGACCACCGCTCGCCAGCCCCGGCAAAGAATGGCGGCCGGAGTGAAGTCGGTCAGTCCGTGGCGATGTCCTGCTGCACGGAATCCGCAGCCCGCGCCGTCTGTGTCGCCGTGAGGCTGCCGAGCAGCGACAGTGCGTGGGCGGAAGGGCTGGCGGGCTCGGCCTGGTAGACGACCAGCTGCTGACCCGGCGCGCTGTTGATGGTCAACGACTCGTAGTTCAGGGTGAGTTCGCCGACCACCGGATGCCGGAAGCGTTTCGTCTCGTGCCTCTTCTGGCGGATGTCATGACGCGCCCACAACGTACGGAACGCTTCGCTCCTGAGCGACAGTTCGCCCACCAGCTCGATCAACTGCGGGTCGTCGTAGTCGGTTCCCGCCGCCTCGCGCAGGCCGCCGACCGTGTTGGCGGCGACCCGGTCCCAGTCCGGGTAGAAGTCCCGGGCGTCGGGGTCGAGGAAGACGAGCCGCATCAGGTCCCCGCTGTAGGTGTGGCCGGCGAACAGGGCGCCGCCCAGGGGGTTGTGGGCCAGTACGTCCATACAGCGCCCCAGGATCACGGCAGGTGTGTCGGTCCAGCCGTTCATCATCTGCAGCAGAGAGGGGCTGACCTGCCGGCGCCGGGTGCTCTTGCGGGAGCGTCCCGGCACGGGCCGGGCCAGCCGATGCAGGTGGGCGACCGCTTCGTCGTCCAGCATCAGCGTGCGGGCCAGCGCGTCGACCACCTGCACCGACGGGTTCCTCTCGCGCCCCTGTTCCAGGCGCACGTAGTAGTCGGTGCTCAGCCCGGACAGCATGGCCACTTCCTCCCGGCGCAGGCCCGCCACACGGCGGTGGCCGACCACGGGCACGCCCTGTTCCTCGGGCCGCACGAGGCCGCGTCGGGCTCGCAGGAACTGCCCCAGAAGGTTGTCGCTGTCCATGCCCTCGACGGTAGCCCCGCTGCACGTCCGACGCAGCAGTGCAAGGTGGCCGCGATACTCCTAGGCTGGTCGGGCTCAGGCCTGCGGACGTCCGAGTTCGTTCGCGCCGGGAGTCATGTCCTGGGTGCCGATGACGGAGAGAAGCTGTAGCTGGGCCGCGCCTTCGCTGCCCGGCGGGGCGCTGAACCACAGCAGACGCTGACGTCCGTCCTCGCTGAACAGGCTGTGGCAGTCCAGCTCGATGACGCCGAGTGTGGCGTGCACGATGCGTTTGTGGTCGGTCCGTCGGAGGCCGACGTCGTGGGTGTCCCACAGGGCGGCGAACTCTGCACTGCGCCGTCGCAGCGCGGCCACCATCTCGTGCACTCCGGTGTCGCCGCCGCGTCGTGCGGCGACCGCCTGGAGATCGGCGACGAAGACCCGCGAATGGTGGGGGTGGTCCTCGGCCGGGTAGAGGGCACGGGCGTCAGGATCGGTGAACCAGCGGTGGACGAAGCTTGCTTCGGGGCCGCGCAGCGCCGGAGGCCGGCCGACGAGGGCGACGGCCAGGTGGTTCTGCACCAGGGTTTCGTGCAGGTCGGTGATGACCTGGGCGGGCGTGGTGGTGAGCTGGTCCAGCAGGCCGAGCAGGGCCGGCTGGACATGCGCGGTCGGGCCGTGCGCAGCCGGGGGAACCATCCGGTCGGCGAGGTGGAACAGGTGGTCGCGTTCGTCGCCGTTCAGTCGCAGCGCCCGGGCCAGAGCGGCCAGCACCTGAGCCGAGGGCTGGGCGCCGCGGCCCCGTTCCAACTCGGTGTAGTAGTCGGCGGACAGGCCTGCCAGTTGGGAGACCTCCTCGCGTCGCAGTCCCGGCACCCGGCGCCGTGGCCCCGTGGGCAGGCCGACGTCGGAGGGGCGGATTCGGGCGCGCCGGGACTTCAGGAACGCGGCGAGTTCGGAGTGGTTCACGCTCCCTATCGTCACGCGCACCGGCGTCCCGAGCCAGGGGGTGGCAACCCCTGGGTGGAGACAGCCCTGGCTGGCGCGGCAGCACCGGCCCACGCTGGAGACGCAAGCAGGGAGCTGCCGGTGCCGACACCGACGCCCCCCACCACGACCCACCCGCCGGTGCATCCCGCATCCGGCATCTCTCGCAGGAGTCTCCTATGTCCATCCAAGAAGCGGCGACCAGTCGCACCGCGCTCGACCAGCCTGCGGACCGGCCCCGCGTCGCCGTCGTCACCGGAGGCTCCCGCGGTATCGGCCGCGAGACGGTGACCCGGCTGGCCGCCGACGGATTCGCCGTCGTGGTCGGCTACGCGGGCAACCGTGATCTGGCCGAGGCCAGCGTCAAGGAGGTCACCGCCGACGGCGGCCGGGCGGTCGCCGTCCAGGCCGACGTCGCCGACGAGCAGCAGGTGGCCGCGCTGTTCGACACCGCCGAGTCCGAGTTCGGCGGCGTCGACGTGGTCGTCCACGCGGCCGGCCGACTGTACCTGTCCCCGGTCGCCGACCTGGACCTGGCGGAGCTGGACGCGGTCCACCGCACCAACATCCGCGGGAGCTTCGTCGTCGCCCAGCAGACCGCCCGGAGGATCCGCAGCGGCGGGGCGATGGTCACGTTCTCCACGTCCGTGGTCGGCCTGGCGTTTCCCGGTTACGGCGCCTACAGCGCCAGTAAGAGTGCCATCGAGGCGCTCACGATGATTCTCGCCCGAGAGCTGCGCGGCCGGGACGTCACCGTCAACGCCGTGGCCCCCGGCCCCACCGCCACCGACCTGTTCCTCGAGGGCAAGGACGAGGAGACCATCGCCCGCCTGGCCGCCCAGCCCCCGCTGGAACGCCTCGGCACCCCCGCCGACATCGCCGAGGTCGTCGCCTTCCTCGCCTCCCCGGCAGGCCACTGGGTCAACGGCCAGGTCATCCGCGCCAACGGCGGCATCATCTGACCGACCGCGGCGCCTTTGCCGTCCGTGCTCCGCACCCACCCCATCCGAGAAAAGAGAAACGCCATGCCGTTCGCCAACTTCAAGGTCCCTGCCGGCACCCTCGACGAGAAGCAGAAGGAGAAGATCGTCACCCGCACCACCGAGCTCTACGTCGAGATATACGGCGAACGGGCCCGCGCCAACACCATGGTCCTCGTCGAGGAGGTCACCGACGGCGGCTGGGGCATCGGCGGCAACGTCCTGACCCGCGCGATGCTCGAGCAGTCACCCGAGAGCTGACGTCTCCGCCCGGCAGCCGCCTTCGCGGTGATCATGACCACTGGTTGAGCACTTTATGAACACCGCAGCACCTGTACGCGGCTCAGCGATACCCCGATGCTTTGAGGGGGCATGCACTGTCTGCACTACGTCGGGTTCCGGTCATGCTCATCCCTCAGACCCTTGACGAGCCGATGGATTCACCGTCGGCCGACCCAGGCATAGCCGCCGAGCGTCGCTGGCTGGCAGAGCTTTCCCCGCTTCATGCCACGGACGGCACCCATGAATTTCCGCAGCTCAGACCGAACGTGAAGCACGGCTCCCAGAGGATTCTTCTGGAGCTCATCCAGGCCGTGAGGCACCCTTGGTGCTGCCACGACCTGTGCCTGCTGCTCGGCGACGCGCGGCATCCGCTCAGCCGGCGTGCGCTGCAAGCTCGAATGACGCGACTGACCCGTCGTATGGCGGAGTGCGGTACGTCGTTCACCATCACCCCTCAGTGGGGCCGCACCACCTTCAGCCGGGCTCGCCCGGACTCGGACAGGTCGGCACCCGCGGAATATGGAGCTCCAGCTCGGGCCGGTCCCACGCCACAGCGGGTGGGTTCGCGGGCGCGGTCCCGGTGTGCACCGCGCCCACGCTGCGGTAGAAGCCCTCGGCGGGAGGGTGCGACACCACCCGGACCCGGTCGAGCCCGGCGGTGCGGGCCTCGGACTTCATGTGCGCGACGAGCAGCCGCCCGATGCCGCGTCCCTGTGCTCCGTCGGCGACGAACAGCAGGTCGAGCTCCGGCGGGGCGAGGACGAGTGAGTAGAACCCGAGGACACGGTTTTCGTACTCGTCGGCGGCGACGGCCACGAAGACGCGGTGGGTCTCGATGTAGTCGGGACCCACCCGGTAGTCCGCGACCATGGCCGCGTACTGCCCTTCGTAGGCGCGTGAGCCCCGCACGAGCCGCGTGAGCCGCTTGGCGTCCCGCGCCACGGCCCGCCGTACCGTGGTCGGCCCGCCCCAGGGCGTAATGCCTGACTTCATAGGAAGAGTATTACGCACTTGCGGAGGCGCTCATGCGGCGGGTGCGGCTGAGCTGATCTGCCTCGGAACGCCCTGCGCCCTCGGTCCGGCGGACGACCCCGCCGCTCAGCCACGCGCCGCGAAGGGCGACTGACGGACATCTTCCCTGGTCAGCCGCCCCTCGACGAGGTGAGTAGCCGTTAATCGCGGCCCGACGGGGAAGCGCCCCCGGAAGCGCCCCCCTGGGCCGGCTCCAGCTTCACCCACTTCGCGACGCTCGGCACGCCCCGCTCGTCCAGCAGGAACAGCATGTGCCACCCGGGCGGGGCGTCGGCCGCCGTTTCCGGGGTCTGCAGGCTCAGCGTGTTGCCGTCACGGCTGTTGATCTTCAGCTTCAGGTGGCGCTGGCTGGGGTTCGTCGAGTGCGTGGCGGTCGTCGGCGCCACCAGGACGGCGTCGGTGACCCGTCCCGGCGTGGAGGTCTGCACCGTGAAGGCGGAGTCGTAGTTCAGCGCACCGGCCGGGGCCCTGTTCAGCTGGGGCCGGTTGCCGACGTGCAGGTACCACGGCTCGAACATCTCGATGCTGCCGTGCATGTCGTCCTTGATGTCCGGGTCGTTGGCGATCTGCTGGGCCTCGTCCCCGGTGACCAGGATCCGTCCGTCGGGCATGAGGACCGCGTTGGAGTGGTAGCCGCGCGGCAGCCGCTGTACCGGGCCGAGCGTCCAGCTGCCGTTCTCGTCGCGCGCCTCGGTGTGGCGGTACTTCGGCAGGGCGTTCGGGTTGTACAGGCCGTTGCCGTAGTTGCGGATGTGGAAGGAGCCGTTGACCGTGAACAGCTTGCCGTCCGGCAGCATCAGAGTGCTGTCGTTCGCCCGGCCGAAGGCTCGGGCCTCGCGTTGGTTCCAGGTCTTCCCCTTGGTCAGCTCGTAGGTGTTCGCGTCGTCCCGGTTGCCGCCGAGGACCAGGACCGAGTCCGGGCCCTGGGAACCGTTGGGCAGCGGCACCGCGGAGCCGTAGATGCGCTCGGGGTTGCAGCCCTCGCCGTTGCCGTCCCTCGTGTCCTTGCAGGGAATGTTGGGCCGGTCCGGCAGCTTCGCGCGTGACTCCGTGTTCAGGTCGAAGACGTACTGCTCGTCGAGCATCCGGCCGAGGCCGTAGACCTTGCCGTCGCGCAGCGTGAACAGGTGCGGATAGTCCTTGGTGAACGGCGCCTTTGCACGGAACGTGTCGACCGGTACGTTCGCGGGCACGTCGCCCTTCTGCCACGGCACCGGGTGCGACTTGGCGGGGAAGCGCTCGACGATGGAGGTGGGCGTACCCCAGCCGAGCTCCGACTGGCCCGACATGATGAGCAGCCGGCCGTCGGGCCCTTCCACGACGTCGGGATACCACCGGCCGACCGACATGTCCGCGTTGCGGTGCCAGGTCTCGGTCCAGGGGTCGAAGACGAGCGACAGCTTGGCTCCGCTGCCCCCGTTGCCGCCGAGGTTGCCGCCGAACACCCCGAGCATGCCGTTGGGCAGGAACGCGTGGCCTGAGCAGAAGAACGGTGCCGGACGCGCCTCGTTCTTGCCGTCGGGCATCACCACTGTGGGCGGAGGAACGCTCTTGAAGGCGTCGCGTCCCGTGCCCTTGGCCGGGTCCCACAGATACGCGCGGCCGGCGTTCTCCTTGCCGATGACGTCGGTGGGGGCGGTCTCCTTCTGCGGGTTGTCCTCGACCGGCTCGAAGGAGAAGAGCAGCACCTTGCCGGTGGGCAGCATGGCGATGTGGTCGCCGTAGTCCGGTGAGGGGAAGTACTCCGCGAACCGGCCGAACTTCTCGGGCGCGTACTGCTTGTTGGTCTCCGCCTGGGTCTTCGTCAGCTCCTTGAGCCTCGCCGTGCGGGTCGACTGCGGGTACTCGGCCAGGGCCTTGGCCGTGGCCCGGAGGCCGGCGTGCTCCTTGGCGTGCGCCTCGCCCAGGACGGCGGCCTCGTCGTCTCTCATCTCCTTCTTGATCTGCCGGTCGGTCACATGGGCCTTTTCGGAGTCGTCCGCGTCGGCGACTTCGCTGTGATGGGCCCCGTCGTGCGCATACGCGGAAGGCGCGGTGAAGACCGTCGTGGCGGTCACCGCGGATACGAGTGCGCACGCCAAAAAGGCCGCGGAAATCTTTTGTGGGGACATGGCTCTCCTAGCCGTCCGAGGACATGAGGGAGGGGGAAAGCGGTGAAGGAAAAACAGGCAGCAGAAAGGGGAGAAAAAAAGGTGAACGAGGGCCGCGGCGAATGCGCCGGAAGGGCTATTCCCAACCTTTCCATCAATCGATCCGTTGTAACATCCGAAAACACATGCGAGCTGTCACTCACTCCTTGCGCAGCGGTGCGTCACGTAGGCGCAACTGGTAGTGAATCGGGGCATCGAGGCAGGTAGACGGGTTCGCTAAGGACGTGCGCTCCGCCATCCGGGTGAACGCTGCGGCTTTTTATGGGGCCCCATCAGGCGCGTCTCTATCGTCAATTACGACGGGGTACCAGGAGCCGACACCATTCCGCCGCATTCTCCGGAGGAACCGCACGCATGGCCACACCAACGACCGACCCCCACAACCTTTTCCTGCGCGAGGACGCCGAGACTCAGGGAGACGTGCTCGCCGGGTTCAAGAAAGACCACATGCAGCTGCTTTTCCTGCGGTTCGAGGACCAGCAACTGGCGCGCACGTGGTTGAAACAGTTGCGGCCGCTCATCGCCACGACCAAACAAGTGGCGACATTCAACAAAGAATTCTCCCGGGCCCGGTCGTATTCGGGCGGAGACGACCCGAAGAACCTGAACGCGCTGTGGTACGGCATCAGCCTCACCTTCGAAGGGCTGACGTTCCTCGCCGGCCACAGCCCGCTGCCCGGCGTCGACAGCAACAGCACCGACGGCCCGCTCAAAGCCTTCTTCGAAGGCCCGGCCAAGCGGGCGCCGGCACTCGGCGACGCGGGTCAGAACGCCCCGCAGAACTGGCTCTTCGGCAACTTCGGCGACGGACGGGTCCACGCGGTGCTCACCCTCGCGGCCGACCAGCCGCACGCACTGCGGGCCACCCTCGGAGACGTCCGGCAGGATCTCGCCCGCGCCAAGATCGTCACGGTCTACGAGCAGGAGGGCGCCACCCTGGAGGGCCCCCGCCGGGGCAGGGAGCACTTCGGCTTCAAGGACGGCGTCAGCGAGCCGGCGATCAAGCACCTCGACGAGCCCGATCCCGAGAACCCGGTCTACGAGAAGGGCCATCCCGGCACCATCCTCGTCAAGCCCGGCGAGTTCGTCGTCGGGCTGGAGCGGGAGCGCCCGCACCCCCTGCCCTACCCGGAGTGGGCGCAGCACGGCTCGTTCCAGGTGGTACGCCGACTGGCCCAGGACGTCCCCGGCTGGTGGGCCGGCGTGGCCGCGCAGCTGAAGGTGCTGAAGGAGGCGAAGGCCGCGCCCCCGGAGGCGACGACCGAATGGCTGGCGGCCCGGCTCGTCGGACGCTGGCGCTCCGGCACCCCGGTGGCGAAGTGTCCGCACGCGGACATGTCGTACAACGCCGAGTCGTCGAACGACAACCTGATCTCGTTCCGGGACGACCCGAAGGGGACGACCACCCCGCTCTGGTCCCACCTGCGCAAGACCAACCCCCGCGACGGCTTCCCCGCCAGGGACAAAGAGGGGGAGTTCCACCCGGACACGAAGTTCAGCCACCGCCGGATCATGCGCCGCGGCATCCCGTACGGCCTGCCGTTCGACCCGTCCGCCTCGGCGCTCAACGGTCCGGACGCGCCGCGCGGCCTGGTGTTCGTCTGCTATCAGGCCGATCTCTTCCGGCAGTTCGAGTTCATCCAGCGGGACTGGATGAACGACGAGACCTTCCCCAAGCCCAACCCCGACACCCACCACGAGCACGTGGAGCCGGGCCCGTTCCCCACCGGCTCCGACCCCGTGGCGGGCGAGGAGACCGTGGTCCGCTGGGAGCGCCCCCAGGGCGGTGAGCCGGTCGCGCTGAACTTCGCGCAGTTCGTACGGACCGAGGGGGCGGTGTACGCCTTCGCGCCGTCGGTCTCGGTGATCGACCAGCTGGCCGAGGGCCGGATGAACACCAACATGGTCGTCTCGGGTTTGACGATCTTCACGGTCAACAGCTTCGACAACACCGAGCGCGACACCGTCGACTCGGGCACCGTGCGGCTGTTTCTCCGGCCGGACGGCAACCTCGTGGTCATCGACAACAGCAACGAGAGGATCCTCTGGGCCGCGAACACCGCCAATCCGGCCGGTGCGAAGACGCAGGCGAGGTTCGCCGACGGGGAGCTGTTCGTCTGCACGGTGAAGGAGGGCAACCAGATCGACAAGAAGCTCTGGACCTCCGGCACCGCGGGCAAACCCGAGGCCAAGCTCGTCGTCCAGATGGACGGGAACGTGGTGATCTACCACCACGGCGAGGCGATCTGGCACACCGACACCGCACTGCGCTGATGCCCCACCGCGCGCGTCACCCCCTTCAGCCCACCCGCCTCCCCAAGGGCGGGTGGGCTGTGCGCAGGCCTGCCGGGCCCGTCAGTCCTGCGGGCCGATGACACAGCAGTGCTGCCGCTCCGGCGCGACCGGCGGGCGTACCTCGGCTGCCGGGAAGAGCGATCTCGCGTGGTCGGGGCTCCACAGCACGTCGTACCGCCCGCACGAACCGACCGGGGCGCCGGCGTCGAACAGCAGGGTGTGGTCCGCGACCGCGCACCAGCGCGCCTCGCGCGCCTGCTCGACAACGGCGTCCAGGCGCGCCGGAACCGGCAGCGGATCCGGCGCGTTCCCCAAGGAGCGGCTGCGCAGCCGCCATCGCACGTTGGACTCCTGTCCCTCACCCCGCGGCGCCCAGTCCGGGGCGATGAAGGTGAAGGCGAGCACCCCGTCCTCGGTCAGAAGCGACCGCAGCGCGTGCACCAGTTCCACGGTCTCGTCGTCCGGCGTGTGGGTGAAGACGGAGTAGGCGAGCACGTAGTCGAAACGCGTGTCCAGGTCGGGCAGTCGGAGCCCGGGGACACCGCCGGGATTGAACTGCGGGTTGTACCGGTCGTAGAAGATCCAGTGGGCCCGCGGGCTGCGCCGCCGACCCTCCTCGATCGCGGGCCGCGACACGTCCACACACCAGTACAGCGACGGCTGGACGCGTCCCGCCGCCTCCTCCAGGAACGTGCCGACGTTCCCGCCGAAGTCCAGCACCCGGCGCCCGGACCAGTCCGGTCGGCCGAGTTGGGAGTCGAAGTAGGCGAACTGACCGGTCTTCGTGGAGATGCAGGACGCCGGCCGGGGCGAGGCGTCACGGTGGGCCGGAGACGGAACGGTGCTCACCAGGTGACGGGAAGGGCGGCGATGGCCTGGATGCGCTGGTGCCCCTTCCAGCCGGCGGACGCTTCGGGGGCGGCCGGCCGAAGCGTGGGAAAGCGGGCGAGCAGCGACGTGAGGGCGATCCGGAGCTCGGCCCGCGCCAGGTGGGAGGCGAGGCAGCGGTGGATGCCGTGGCCGAAGGCCACATGCGGATTGGGGTCACGGCTCAGATCGAGGCGCTCGGCGTCGGGGAAGACCTCCGGGTCGTGGTTCGCGGAGTTGATCGAGACGACGACGGACTCCCCGGCGCGGACGCTGACGCCGGCGATGTCCACGTCCTCGGTGGCCACCCGGATCTGACCGTCCCTCAGCACCAGGTGAAAGCGCAGCAGTTCCTCCACCGCGCTCTCCGCGAACGCCGGGTCGTCCCGCAGCCGTGCGAGATCGGCGGGCCGGTCCAGCAGCGTGCGCAGGGCGGAGGCCAGGACGGCGGTGACGACGGTGTGGCCCGCGAACAGCAGACTGACGCCGATGCCGGTCAACTCTGCGTCGGAGAGCGCGCCTTGCTGGTCGTGAGCGGTGACGAGGGCGCTGAACAGGTCGTCGCCGGGCGCCGCGCGCCGGGCATCCATCAGGGCGGCCAGGTACTCGCACATCTCCCGCTGAGCCGCCGTGATCCGCTTCAGGGGACCCTTGCCGTTCATCGTGTCCGCCAAGGCCAGGATCCGGTCGCTGTCCCCGGCCGGAACGCCCAGCCAGGCGCAGATCACCGCCACGGGCAGGGGGCGTGCGAAGCCGGCGACCAGGTCGGCGGGCGGGCCGGCCTCGGCCAGGGTGTCGAGCAGACCGTCGGTGATCTTCTGGATCACCGCCAGCGACCGGTGGACCTGCCGCGCCCTGAACTCCGGCATGACCAGCCGCCGCAGCCGGGCGTGGTCCGGCGGCTCGGTGTCCCGGATGAGGGTGACACCGGACGGGAACGGGGTAGTGAACAGCCGGGGCACGTCGGGCCCGGAGTGGGCCGTGACGCTGAAACGCCGATCGCGCAGCACCTGAAGTACGTCCTCGTACCGGGTCACCAGCCACACCTCGTGTCCGCTGGCGACGACCACACGCGTCGCGGGTTCGTTCTCACGCAGCCGGGCCAGCCTCTCGAACACCTCGGCGTGGTCACGGGTGTCGAAAGGGAAGGCCACGGGCTGGCTCGGGACGGGCATCGAAGCCACTCCTCACTCGACTCAGGGTTTGTGGAAGGACGGGTCGTGGTCGTCGCCGAGCGCGGCGCGGCCGATGGTGGCGAGGATGTGGTCGTCGTTGTCGTGGCGCTGGTAGAAGGTCAGGTCGCGCAGGATCCGCTCCACCGGGCTGGGGCGCACCAGGCTGCGGGCGCCGCAGGCACGGATGCAGTGGTGCACGGTCTCCTCCGCCAGGTGCTCGATGACATGCCGGGCCTTGCTGCCGGCGATCCTGGCCTCGTCCACCCGGCCCTCGTCCCACAGCGCGGCGACATGGCGCAGCCACAGGCGTGCGGTGTCCACGTTGACCGCCATGCTGCCCGCCCGCTGCCGCACGTACGGGTCGGCCCCCTTGTCCTGCTTCCTGATGTACGCCAGCCCGTAGGCGCACGCGGCCTGGGCGGCGCCCAGGAAGCTGGAGGCGTAGTGGGGGACGAACGCGGACTGCCACTGCCCGCTGAGATAGCTGCCGGGTGCGCCGATGAGGTGGTCCCGGGGGATGAACGTGTCGTCGAACCGCACCAGGTGGCTGACCGTCGCGCGCATGCCCACCGGGTCCCACCACGTGCTGTCGACGCTCACGGTCGGGTCCGACAGATCGCAGGCCAGCATGAGCAGTTCGCTCCTCGCGGCCCTGCCGTTTGTGGCTGCCCGGCCGTTCGGGGCGGGTTGCGCGTGCCGGGCTCCGCCGGGTCCGGCGGGGTCGACGAACAGGATGGCCCACTGGGCGCCGGTGGCGCTGGTGGCGAACGCCTTGGTGCCCCGCACGGTCCAGCCGCCCTCGACCGGGGTGAGCGCGGTGCCGAAGCGGCTGGTCTCCCCGGGCTTGGGGGCTCGTGGCTCGCCGCTCCAGGCCACCCACTTCTCCCCGCGTCCCACCACGCCCGCGAACCAGCGCCGCTTCTGCTCAGGCGTTCCCAGGGCGTCGATGAGGACCAGGGAGTTGGCGTGCCCCTCCCAGCAGCGCGCCAGTGACAGATCGGCCGAAGCGAGCGTGGTGGTCAGTTCCCACAGGGGCAGCGTGTTGCGCTGCTGCGGGCCGAAGCCCAGTCCGCCGTACTCGCGCGGTACGGCGGCGGCCAGCAGCCCGGCCGCGAAGAGGTCGTCGAAGTCCTCGGCCGGGAAAGCGGCCCTGCGGTCGTAGTCGTCCGCGCGGGCAGCGAACGTCTCGGCGGCCAGCTTCCGGGCACGGTCGACGGCGGCCTGGTCTCCGAGAACCGGACCGTGTGGATGGTGAGGGCCGTGCACCAGGTCGGCGGTCATGGGAGGGGTGCCCCTTCCGGTGGTTCGGGCGGCTGGGCGAGTCCCGGACGGTAGTAGTGGGCGCGGTACATCACGGGCGGCACCCGCTGGTCGTCGGGGTGGGCCGTGTGAACGTCGATGGTCAGCAGGCCGCGGTTGAGATAGCCGCACAGGACGGCGGTCCGGGCGCCGAGCCGCCCCTCGGCGAGGAAGCCCACGGCCGGGCCGTCGCCGCCCGCGTCCACCAGCGGCGTGGCCGCGAGTGCGGTGTGGGTGTCGGGGACGCCGGGGCCGCCCTCGGCGATACTCAGCGCGAGCCCGCCCTCGTCCGCCACGGCGTCGACGAGCCGGATGCCGATGGTGGTGGTGTCGAAGTTGACCCACCCGCCGGTGAGGTCGGCCAGCTCGGTGTGCGGTGCCGTCGTCATACGACCTCCTCCGCCCGGTGGAAGAACGAACGGGTCCACCGGCCGGGGCCGCCGCCGTCGAAGGGCACGCTGGAAGCGGTGGTCACCAGGATGCCGGTCTTGTAGTAGGCGGACAGAACCGTGCGGAACCCGCCGAGTTCGTAGACGGCGGAGAACGACCAGGCCACGGATGGCACGCCGGGCGCGGTGTAGACGGCCGCCGGTACCTCGCCCCAGTCGCGCGGTTGCTCACCCGCCGCGGAGCGGCCGTCAGCGGGGGTGGTGCCGAAGGCCCGTACGGTCAAGCCCGTTCCGCACTCGGTGACGGTCAGCCGGAGTGGGCCCTTGGACACCGCTCCGCGGTCGGTGTTGAGCCAGTCGCCCAACAGGGCCGATATGTCAGGGACGTCCGGTGCGGGCGGCCCGGCCGATGATGTCGCACGGGCCGCCGAGCGGATGGTCACGAGGTGCTCTCCCTTCTCAGAGGTTCGCCCCGCGGTCTTCCGCGGGGGCTGTCCCGGCCGTCATACGCCGGGCGCCGGTCGTAGGCCGTCGGCCGGACCGTGGGAGGCGCCGGGGCCGGTCTGTCCGGGCGGGCCGACCGCTGGAACCCGCGCACGGCCGGCGCACAGGGCGCGCAGCACGGCGGGAGGCATCGGATGCCCCGTCAGCAGCCGGAACTGCTCCTGGACTTCGACGAGCAACACCTCCCAGCCGTCGATGCCCAGCAGACCGCGGGCGCGCGCCGCCTCCATGAGTGGGGTGGGCGGGTCTCGGTACGCCATCTCCAGCACGGTGGCCTCGGGGTCGGCCGACGCGACGGGAAAGGGCGGCCGCTCCACCAGCGGTGTGGCCTGGACCAGCACGCCGTAGCCGGCCGCGCTGAACCCGGACAGCGGTACGAAGGGGACGCCCATGCGCCGTGCGGAGTCGCGGCCCCGCGCGTCACACCGGTTGACGAGGGTCACCTGAGCCCCTGCCCTCAGCAGGGCCACCGCGACCGCTCGCCCGGCCCCGCCGCATCCGACGACCGCCGCCCGCAGGCCCGCCGGGTCGATCCCGGCCCGGGCCAGCGACTGCAGGGCTCCGACCGTGTCCGTGGTGTCGGCCCGCCAGAGCCCCTCCTCCTGCCACAGGAGGTTCGCCGCACCGCACTGCAGGGCCGTCGGGCTCGCCATGTCCGCCAGCGCAAGGGCGGTCTCCTTGTGGGGGGCGGTCACGGTCAGCCCCCGCACGGGCAGTCCGCTCTCCTCCCCGAAGCGGACGGCGGCCCGCCAGAACGGTGCCAGAGCCTCCGCCTGGAACGGGAGATACAGCGCGGGCAGGCCCAACGTACGCAGCGCGGCGTTGTGCAGGCGCGGAGACAGGGAACGCCCTGAGTTGCGGCCCGCGATGCCGAAGAGGCCGCGCAGCCGGGGCAACTCGGGCAGCCCGTAGTCGGTCACCAGTTGCCCGACGCTCGGCATGCCGTCCGGTCCCGGCGCCGAGACCCGGCCGAACACCACGGGCGCGCCCAGCCAAGGGGCCAGGATGCGGGTCCAGGTACCGGCGGGTCCGGACGCGAACGCGGTGACGTCCCCGCGCCCGAGGCCGGCCAGCAGCGACGGAGCCGCCGTGATGCCGTACTCGTCCGCGTGCTGTGGCTGTGGCTGCGGGGTCGGGGATCGGGCATCGAGATCGAGGAGATACAGCGCCGCGGGTACGGTCCGCAGGGAAGCGAACTGTTCCCTCAGGGCCGCGTGGCCGTCGGTGCCCCGCCCGGCCGGAAGGGTCCCGTGCCAGGAGACGCGCCGGCGCCGCGGGGGCACGGCGGCCAGCAGCTCCGGTCGCGCCGGATCGTCGGGCCACTCCAGATCGACCACGTCGTAGTGGTCCGCCGCGCGCAGCAGCCGCGTGAACCGCTCGGCCGGGGCGAGGTGGTGGCCGCCGCCCTGCATCCGGGTGCGCAGACAGTACGTCAGGGTGCCCGTGAAGTGCTTGCGCAACTGGGCGGGATCGGGGTCGCGGTCGCCGAGCAGGTCGGCCCGTACCTCCAGGGAGTCGGCCACCCCGTCGAGGGAGCGCAGGCGGGCGTTGCTGAGGTCGTCGGGTTCGGTGGCCACAGCCACCAGCCGGGCCCGGCGCACCGTACCGGGGCGGCCGCCGCTCCCCTCGGTCAGCTCCAATGAACGTACTCCTCAAGGCGAGCCCGCTGCGGGACGAACCGGTTCACCGGGGCCGCCTCGTCGGGGTACCCGACGGCCAGGGTGCAGACGATGAGCCGGTCGGCGTCGATGTCCAGCTTCCGGCGCAGCGCGTCCGCGTAGCCCGCGACGCTGAACTGCGGGCAGCTGCCGAGTCCCCGGGCGACCAGGCCGAGCATGACGTTCTGCAGGCAGAGGCCGGCTTCCAGGAAGGTCCCGGGTACCGCGTCGCCGGGGAGGTGGCAGACCAGGGCGGCCGGCGCACCGTAGAAGCGCAGGTTGTCGCGGAGGTGGGCCCGGGCTGCCGAGGGGTCGTCGGGGGCGTGGCCCTTGGCCCGCAGCACTCCGGCCAGGGCCGCGCGGGCGCGCTCGGCCGCGGTGTCGTCGAGCGTCGGCGTCCGGTTGGCGCAGTCCGGCCGTGGAGGTTCTCCGCGGTCGAAGCCCTCGCAGAGCGTGCGGGTCAGCGCGTCCAGCGGGCCGCCGGTCACCACCGTCATCCGCCACGGCTGGATGTTGCGGCCGGAGGGCGCCTGGCCTGCGGCGAGGAGCACCTCCGCCAGGACGTCCCGGGGGACCGGCCGATCGAGGAAGGCGCGCTTGCAGTGGCGGGACGCGATCAGGGACAGGCCGTCACAGGGCAGGTCGCTGTCCGTGCCGCCGTCGTACGTCACGAGGTCCTTCACCGACTCCTTCGCCAGGTCCTCGTGCGCGGGCTCGTCATGGACCGTCATGGGTACGTCACTCCCTCGCGCCTCAACTGAGCCCGGCCGTGCGGACGTCGGGGCCGGGACCGCTGCCGAGGAACTCGTGCAGACGGGTGCGGACCAACTCCTGGATGCGGTCGGCGCACTGGCGGTAGACCTCTGGTGGCTGCCCCTCGGGGTTGGGGACGTCACCGTGCGGATCCAGGCAGTGGGTGCGGCTCTTGGCGTCGGGTGCCAGGGCGACCACGGCGTCGCGGTGCGAACGCGTCATGCAGTAGATGACGGAGCTGTCGCGGCAAAGCCTGGCGGTGACCGGCCGTGCCCGGTGGCGGAGCGGGTGTGCCGGGCCGGGTACGCGCTGTATACCGAGCTCGGCGAGAGCGGTCCGGGCGGCGGGGACCAAGGGTGCTCCGGGCCGTGCGGGGTTGACTCCCGCGCTGGTGAAGCGCACACCGCGCGCGCTGCCGCCCGCCCGCGTGGCATGGGCGCGGGCGATGACCTCCGCCATGGGCGAGCGGGAGGTGTTGCCACCGCAGACGAACAGCACCTGCCGCGTGCGGGTGCCGCGTTCCCGCCACCAGGAGACCGTCGCGGGGTAGGACAATGACGCGATGGCGGTGACGATGAAGACCAGCGCGAGAAGCTGAGCGTTCCCCGGCACCGGCAGTCCGGCAAGCCCGGCCAGGGCATAGGAGGCGACCAGGCCGGACAGCAGACTGGCGCACCGGTTGGCCGGGACACACCAGGTGTACACGCGGGGGTCGAGGTAGATCAGCGTGCCGAAGACGAACAGCACCTCGTACGCCATGCCGATACCGACGGCCGCCCAGGCCGTCGACGTGCCGAGGAAGGTGGTGAACCCGGTGCGTAACTCCGTTTGCCCGCACAGGGCCGCCGCCGCCAGGATCCCGACGAGGAAGACCGGAGCGGCGGCGTGCTCCTCCACGAAATATCGACGATCGGTTTCCTTCACTCCGGTTTTGGCCACGCGGCTCATAATCTCGAACCGCCCCACGTAACCCAGGAGATAGGTGAGTACGCTCAATACCGTCGCCAGGGTGAGGTGGTAGCTGTTCACATCGCCGAGAGCCACCGAAACCGCCATCAGGCTGAAAGCCAGTCCGGCCCATGCCGAACCGGGAACCCGCCGTTTACGCGCCGAGTCGACCAGCGGCGAAAGAATCAGTACACCCCCGCGCATCAGAAGCAGCACAAGAAGGATAGAGACACCGGTGAAGGTGAAATTCAGCGTGGTGGTGCCGATGATGAGCGCGGTGAAGACTCCCGCCGCCAGCGTTTCCCTGCCCGGCAGGCGGACGCGGCCCACCCCGGGAATCTCACGCTGCCCGGCGTATCCCCACCATCCGCTCACCGCCAGGAAGAGCGGCATCACGACGAGCTGACCCAGGGCGGCCGCCGGCAGAAGCACCAGGCCGTCGACCGGTTCTCCGGCCAGCGGCGAAACTCCGCTGGACACCGCTTTCACGAGCATGGCGTAGGGAATATAGGCAAGAAAGTATCCAAGCGTGAGCCAAGCCATTCGCGTGACCCTCCGGGAGTTCCCCAACAGTAATGCCGGTAATTCTCGGCGAAATGTACGGAAGGAACTGTGCTGACGATCTACACCCTCGCTGGTCCACGCGTCGACCAATGCACCGACCTTGATGAGTGTGCAGGGATTCCGTGTCCCGCGCAAGTGCCTCAACTTTCCGCCGGCGCAGGAAGGTTTCCTTCAGGCCACTGCAATCGGCGTATTATCCGACGTCGCGCAGGCGCACGATTTATGTATTAGGGCGTGCGCCCCTCTGTGCGCCGGTCGAATGCGTCCATTCTCTGCTTGTGCGACTTGCAGGCCTGCTGGAAAGGCCGTAGCGCGCGAAAAAGGAAAAGTGTTGCTCAGGTTGAAATCGGGGCGTTCGGTGGTCCGATCGCGTGCTGGTGCATGGTCAGTGCGGTCGCGCAAGGTCCGATTGCGTGGATGGAGACGGCGGCCGGATCGAGGCGAGAGGGCGGGACCGGGCCCGTGAAGTGCCGGTGAAAACCCTGTGGAAGTGGTGTCGGTGAGGCCGTTTATGCTGCACCGGACGATCACGCGGGACCAGGGGAGGGCGCGGCATGTTCGGCAAGCTGTTCGGCAGGGGAGCGGAGAGACCGGCGGCGGATCCGTACGCCCTTCCTGTCCCGCGCAGGGAGAAGAACGGGATGTACACGCTGCGCGCGCTCGGGGACGCGCGGGTGCTCGCGCTGGTGGAGGCGGCCGGCGCGGGTGACTGGGAGGCGGTCAAGGCGGCGCTGGCACCGTTCGATCTCGGCCGGGACCACCAGATCCTGGGTGAACTTGCCGACGTGGACGGTGTGCAGGACTGGATCGGCCGGGCCGTCGAGGAGGACAAGGAACACCGGGCGACGGCCCTGCTGATATCCGGGGCACGCCACATCATCTGGGGCTGGGAGGCGCGCACCGCCGAGCGTGCCGTGAACGTCACGCAGGAGCAGTGGCGCATCTTCCACGAGCGGCTCCACATCGCCGAAGAACAGCTGCTCGAGGCCGCCGAGTTGCGACCGGACTGGGTCACCCCGTGGCGCCGCCTCCTCACCTCCGGTCGCGGCATGTCGCTGGGCACCGCCGTCAACGAGACCCGCCGCGACGCCGCCCTGCGCCGCGACCCGCTGGACCTCGAGACCCACCTCGAGTGGTTGTCGCAGCTGCAGCCCCGCTGGGGCGGCGAGCCGGGCCAGGCCCTGGCGTTCGCCCAGGAGGCGTCGGCCCGCGCCCCGCAGGGGCACCGCCTCGGCTGCGTGATCGCCATGGCGTACATCGAGGAGTGGGTCGAGTCGGAGCGCGGGGACTACCTCGAAACCTCGGAGATCCAGGCGCAGTTGAGGGAAGCGGCGGACCACAGCATCCTCCACCCCGGCTACGTGTGGCGCCCGGGCTGGCAGCACGACTTCAACATGTTCGCCATGGCCCTGTCGCTGGCCGGCGAGCGCCACACGGTCCGGCGCGTCTTCCAGACGCTGGACGGCGCCTACACCAGCTGGCCCTGGACCTACTTCGCGGAGCCCGAGAAGCAGTTCGCCCGCCGCCACCGCCGCGCCTGAGCGCACGCCGGCTCGATACCGCCCGCCACCCCTCCCACCCCTCCCACCCCGGACTGCCCGATGACTCTGCCCGACACCGCCGCGAACGCGGCCGGCGCCGACCGCACCTTCCAGGTGGATCTGCGCGGCCTCGTCGACCTCCTCTCCCACCACCTCTACTCCAGCCCCCGCGTCTACCTGCGTGAACTCCTGCAGAACGCGGTCGACGCGCTCACCGCCCGGCACGCCCTCGATCCGGCCGCCCCCGCCGACGCCCTCGGCATCCGCCTGTACGCCGACGGCTCGGTGGTACGCGTCGAGGACGACGGCGTCGGTCTCACCGAGGCCGACGTGCACACCTTCCTCGCCACGATCGGCCGCAGCAGCAAGCGGGCCGAGCGCATTGCCGAGCAACGCGGCGACTTCATCGGCCAGTTCGGCATCGGCCTGCTCTCCTGCTTCCTGGTCGCGGACGAGATCCACGTCCTGAGCCGCTCCGCCCGCACCCCCGACGCCCCCGCCGTCGAGTGGCGGGGACGCGGCGACGGCAGCTACACCGTCCGCACCCTGCCCGCCTCCGCCCGCCCCCGGCCCGGCACCACCGTCACGCTGACGCCGCGCGCCGACGCGGGCGAGTGGACCCGCCCGACCCAGGTACACGCGCTGGCCCGGCACTTCGGCTCCCTGCTGCGCCACCCGGTGACCTTCGACGACGGCACAGGCGGCACAGGCGGCTGGGGAGGCCCGGGAGGTCCGGGGGCGTCCGTCAACCCCGAGCCCGCACCCTGGGCACGTACGTACCCCACACCAGGAGCCCGCTCCCGCGCGCTGGCCGCGTACGGCCAGGAGGTGTTCGGGTTCACGCCGCTGGACACCATCGAACTGGACCTGCCCGCCGTGGGCCTGAAGGGCATCGCGTGCGTACTGCCCGAGACCGTGCCGGCCGGGCGCCGCCACGGCCACCGCGTGCACGTCAAGGGCATGCTGCTGTCCGAACAGGCCGAGGAGATCCTGCCCGAGTGGGCGTTCTTCGTCCGCTGCGTCGTCGACGCCGAGAGCCTGCGACCGACCGCGTCCCGCGAGTCCCTCTACGAGGACGACACCCTCGCCGCCGTCCGTGACGCACTCGCCGAGCGGCTCCGCGCCTGGATCGCGCGGGCCGCGGCCAGCGACCCGGACCTGCTCGCCCGCTTCCTCCAGGCCCACCACCTGGCCGTGAAGTCGCTCGCGGTGCACGACGACGAGATCCTGCGGATGCTGCTGCCCTGGCTGCCGTTCGAGACCACCGACGGGCACACCACCCTCGACGAGTTCGCGCGCACCCACCGCACCGTGCTCGTGACGTCGAGCGTGGAGGAGTTCCGGCAGGTCGCCGCGATCGCCTCGGCCGCCGGGCTCGGCGTCGTCAACGGCGGCTACACCTACGACCGCGAACTGGTCCACCGGCTGCCCGAGATCAGGCCCGAGGCCACCGTCGCCGACCTCGACCCGGCGACCCTCACCGCCCACCTCGACCCCGTCGACCGGGAGACGGAACTGGCCGCCGCGGCCTACCTCGCCCGGGCCCGCGACGCCCTCGCCGTCTTCGACTGCGACGTCGCGCTGCGCACCTTCCAGCCCGCCTCCGCCCCCGCCCTCCTCGTCGACAGCCGCGAGGCCCGGCACGAGCGCACCCGCTCCCAACTCGCCCGTGAGCAGCAGGGCGGCGTGTGGGGCGACATCCTCGGCGCCCTGCGCCAGGAGGCCCCACGGGCCCAGCTGATCCTCAACCAGCTCAACCCGCTGGTCCGCGCAGCCGTCGCCATCGACGAGCCCGAGCTGGCCCGCACCAGCGCCGAAGCCCTCTACGGGCAGGCCGCGATGCTGTCCCGGCGCCCGCTGAGGCCCGCCGAATCGAGCCTCATCAACCGCTCCTTCCTCGACCTTCTCGCCCACGCCCTCCGCAAGGACAGCTGACGATGCCCACCGCACCCCATCCCCAGAGCACCGACGAGCTGTTCCAGGCGCTCAAGGAGAACGACCGGCGCCCCTACGGCCGCACCCGCACCGTCACCGCCGAGGAACTCGTCGACGCCGCCGAGCAGTTCGCCGATCCCGTCCCGCTCGTCCACGCGCTCCTCGAACTCCAGGAGGCGTACACCTACGGCTCCGAACCCCGCAAGTCGCCCGTCGTCTTCGCCCGCCTGCTCACCCTCTTCGACGAGCAGCCCGACGTCTTCGACGAGCGCCTGCGCCACATGCTGTTCTGGCGGTTCAAGTGGGTGGCCCACGCCCTGCGCCAGCTGCCCGAGATACCGCTGGCCAGTCTGCGCCAGTGGCTCACCGAGATGCGCGACCGGTACGAGAAGGCCGGCCTCGGCCTCCAGCCCTACTACGGACAGGCGTACGTCCTCGCCGCCCACGTCGGCGAGGACACCACCCTCGCCTACGAGCTGTGGGCGAGCCGCACCCGCACCCGGCTCAGCGACTGCGAGGCCTGCGAGATCTGCGAGCGCGCCCTGTACCACCTCGCGGCGGGCGACGACGAGCGGGCGCTGAGCACCTGGGAGCCCGTCCTGGCCGGGAAGGAATCCTGCCAGGAGGAGCCGGCTCGCTCCGTCTCGCACGCGCTGCTGCCCCTGCTGCGCACCGGCCGCGCCGACCGGGCCCGCGAACTGCACCTCGCCGGCTACCGCAGCTGCCGCCGCAACCCCTCGATGTCCCAGGAGGTCGGCCGGCACCTGGAGTTCTGCGCGCTCACCGGCAACGAGGCACGCGGCCTGGAACTGCTCGCAGAGAACCGGAGCCTGTTCGACGAGGTCGACTCGCCGCTGGACCTGCTCGGCTTCCTCACCGGCGTGGAGGCCCTTCTCCAGCGCGTCGAGTTCCTCGGCCGCGGCGAACTGCCCGTCGCCGGATACGCGGGCCGCACCTGGACGGTGGCCGGCCTGCGCGCCGAGGTGCGCGGCCGCGCCGACGACCTCGCCGCCCGCTTCGACGCCCGCAACGGAACCACCGCCCACACCGACCGCCGCAGGGCCCGCCTCGACCGCGCTCCGCTGCTGGACGCGCTGGAACTGACCCTGCGCCCCCGCAGCCTCGACGACGTGACCTTGGCGGTCCCGGTCGCCCCGGTCGCCGCGCCCGCCGCCCGTACGGCCGCCGCCGTCCCGGAGTCGCTGCCCGAACTCATCGCCCGGGCACGGGCGTTGGACGAGCAGGGCCACCCGGACGCACAGGCCTGCTGGGCGCGGCTGCGCACGCTCGTCCTCGCCCGCGACTACACCCACCCCGACGACCCGGCCGTGGGCCCGCTCGTACAGCTGCGCGCGGATCTGCTGGCCGACGAGGCGGGCCGGGCCGGCGAGAAGGACGAGTTCGCCGTCGCCGCCGACCTCTACGAGGAGGCCGCGGGCCTGTACGAGGACGCCGGACTGCCGGGTCAGGCGGCGCTCGCCCGCGCCAGTGCCCTGCTCGCCTCCGCCGAGATCCCCGCGCAGGGCGCAGCCGACGCGACCGAGGCCAAGACCGCCGCGCTGACCGCCGCCCACGCGTCCATCGTCCGCCTGCAAGAGGAGACGCCCGGCCTCGTCCCGTACCAGGAGGCCCGCCTGCTGCGGCTGCGGGCGACCGCGCTCGGCCTGCGCCTGCAGACATCGGGGAGCGAGGAGCACGTCGCACCGGTCTTCGCCGAGGCGGACCTGCTGCACGCGTTCGCCACCCGGCACGATGTCGTCGGGCAGATCTCCGGCGCCCTGCTGCTGCGAGCCAGCACCTACGCCCTCTCCGGCGACCTGCCCACCGCGGTCACCGAGATCGACGCCGTCGTCGACCGGCTCAAGGCGCACGGCCCCGCCTGGCACCTGCCCCGCACGCTCGGCCTGCGCGGCCGGCTCCAACTCGGCCTCCGGGACGCCCAGACCGCCTACGGGGATCTCACCGAGGGCCTGCGACTGGCCGCCGACTGGCCGGCCGACGCGGTCGACACCAGCCGCCTCCACGGTGATCTGGCCGAGGCCTGCATGCACCTGGGCCGCCCCGACGAGGCCCTGCGGCACCTGACGCGCTCGGCGGAGGTGGACCTGCGTCGCGGCAGCCGGACGGACGCGTTCTGCGCCTACAGCAACGCGGCCCAGCTCAGCCTCGACCTGGGGCGCGTCGAGGACTGCATCGCTCTGCTCGACTCCCTGCTGGCCGAACCGGACGTCGCCGCCGGAGACTGGACGACCGGATCGTGGCTCAGCTGCGCCTGACCCGCGCCCGCGCGCTGCACGCGGGGGAGGACCTCAAGGCCGCCACGGCGGAATTCGTCGCGCTCGCGGCCGAGTCGGCCGGCTGGGACGACGACCCGGGGAGCCACGCCATGATCGCCGCGGAGACGGCCGTACTCCTCGGCGAGTCCGGCGAGTTCGGCCGGGCCCGCGAGGCGGCGGACCAGGCGATCGCCGCCCACGCCCGGGCCCCGCGCTACGAGCAGCTCAGCAACTGCCTGCGCGAACTCGCCCGCCTCCAGGCCCAGCAGCAGGGAGCCGACGGCCTGGCCGACGCCCGCGCCTTCCTCGCCGACGCCGGCCGGATCGCCGACGAGGCCCGCGCCGCCGAGTACGAGCCCCACGACCGTTCCCTGGAGTCGGCCCTGGCCTACGAACACGGGCGGGTCAACGCCTACGCCGGCGAGTACGAGGACGCCCTCGCCGCCCTGGAGAAGGCCCTCGCCCTGCTCGGCGAGCCGGGGCCGCAGGAGGACGACCGCGCGGGCGAGTGGGCCGAGTGCGTCCGCCTCGCGGGTGCCGTGGAGGGCATTTACCTGGAACGCCCCGACCCCGCCCTCACCCGCCTCGACGCGGCGGTCTCCCGCCTGACCGCCTCGGGCCACACCGAGGAGACCGAGCCGCTGATCTCCCTGGCGGCCCGGCTGCGCGACGAGGAGTGACGCGACGGTGCCGGGGCGACAGCCCGCCCCGGCACCGTTCTTCTGCGTCTGGAAGATACGAGGTCGGCCCCGTTCAGCCGACGCGGAAGACGTCCAGCGCGGTCAGGGCTACGTGCAACGCGGTGCGCTGGTCGCCGGATTCGAGGTCGCGGTCGAGCAGGCGCTCGATGGTACGCACGCGTTGATAGAACGTCTCGCGGGACAGGCCGCCGCGGCGGGCGGCGCTGGTCTTGTTGCCGGCGGCGTCCAGGTAGTGGCGGAGGGTCGTCAGCAGGTTGGTGCCGTGTCGGGTGTCGTGATCGAGGAGGCGGCCGAGTTGTTGTTCGGCGTATTCCTGGATCCGGGTGTCCTCGCGGAGCGCGTACAGCAGGCGGCGCAGGTCGACATCGCAGAGTTCGTGGAAGGAGCGGCCAGGCGGGAGGGGCTGGTCGGGCGGGGTGGCCTCGGCCACGCGCGTTGCCTGGTGGAAGGAACGGGGGGCGTCGGTGAGATGGGCGACCTCGGAGCCGACGCTCACGACGGCCCGCGGGGAGAGGGCGAGCGCGGCGTGGCTCAGCCGTTCGACCGCGGGTTGCCAGGGGTGTGAGGGGCTCAGGGCGAGCAGTACTCCCAGGCGGCCGGGGGCCAGTTCGCCGAGGAGTGCCGGGATTCCCGTGGTCTGCAGGTCCTGGGACAGGCGGGATTCGGGATTCGCTGTGGTGCCTTCGGCGGGGAGGTCCACCACGACCGTGAGGAAGCGGCTGTTCTCGGTGGGCAGGCCCAGTGCGGCCAGGCGGGCGTGGGCGTCTTCGGGGGAGCGGTGGCGCTGCTCGAGGAGGTCGCGCAGGGCGTTGCGGTGCGCGGTGCGTTCCCAGGGTGTGGGGTGGATGAGGCGGGCGACGGTCAGGGCCATCGCCGTTCTCTCCAGGACGGTGCTGTGCTCCGGTCCGAAGGCCCGATCGGTGGTGGGGGCGGGCAGCATGGCCACGCGGCCCCAGCGTTCGCCTTGGTATTCGACCGGTGCGGTGAGCCAGCCTTCCGGGCCGCACTGGCTCGTGCGGTCGCCGGGCGGGGTCGCTCTGGAGCGTTGCTCCCAGTCGGTGAGCGCTTCCTCCAGGGTGGTGCCGGAGGGTTCGCAGATCAGTGCCTGGTGGACCAGGTTTTCCAGGACGACCGTGTGGCCGCTCATCTCGGCTGCCGCGCGCATGACGTCCTCCGGTCCGGCGCCGCGCAGCGTCAGCGTGGTGAACGCCTCGTGGACGCGCTGGGTCCGGCGCATCGCCTCGGCCTGGTTGCCGAGGATGAGGGCGTGGACGACCTGGGTGACCTCGAGGAAGTTGACGTCCTTGGCGAGGGTGATCAGCGGCAGCCCGCGGGCGCGGCAGGCGTGGACGAGGTCGTCGGGCGGACGATGGTAGCGCCGTACGAGTTCGATGAGCAGGGCCGCCGCTCCGACGCCGGCGAGTTCGTCGACGTAGCGTCGGATTCCTGCGGGCTCCTCGGGCAGGGGCATGCCGGTGGTCAGCACGAGTTCGCCGCCCTTGAGGAAGGAGGCGGGGTCCGTCAGCTCGGTGATGTGGACCCAGCGGACCGGCCGGTCCAGGCCGGTCACACCGGTGACGACCTGGGGCTGGCCGACGGCCAGTACGGGGAGGGCCAGGACGTCGGCGAGGGTGAGGGCGCGGCCGGGCGGACTGCTGTCCGGGTTGTCCATGTCCGGCGGTCCCGCCGTCGAGGGCGTGTCGTTCACGGTGTCTCCCTGGTGCCCGGTCACTGTGACAAGCCTCGCTGACCTGCGCAAGAGGTGTTCCGCCGCGGGCGGCGGGGCAGCGGGCGCCGCATGACAGGCGCGTGCTTGACACAACGTCCGGACACGATGCCCTCACCGGACACATCGCGTGTTGGCTCCCTGCCGGGCGGCGGAGATGCTCTCAGGACCGCACCAGTCCGACGACCCACGCCGGGAGACGAACATGACCGCACTGTCGCCGCACCTTCGCCAGGCTACTCCCGTCGTGGCGGCCCGGGGCGAGGGCATCCACCTCTACGGCGAGGACGGCCGCCGCTATCTCGACTTCACCGCGGGGATCGGCGTGACCAGCACCGGTCACTGCCACCCGAGGGTCGTGGCGGCGGCGCAGGAGCAGGTGGCCACGCTGGTGCACGGGCAGTACACGACGGTCATGCACCGGCCGCTGCGGCAGCTGGTCGACAAGCTCGGCGAGGTGCTGCCGGCCGGCCTGGACAGCCTGTTCTTCACCAACTCCGGCAGCGAGGCCGTCGAGGCGGCGCTGCGGCTGGCCCGGCAGGCCACCGGCCGGCCGAACGTCATCGTGTGCCACGGCGGCTTCCACGGCCGTACGGTGGCCGCCGCCGCCATGACCACCTCCGGCACCCGCTTCCGCTCCGGCTTCTCCCCGCTGATGAGCGGCGTCGTGGTCACCCCCTTCCCGTCGGCCTACCGGTACGGCTGGGACGAGGAGACCGCCACCCGCTTCGCCCTTCGGGAGCTCGACTACACGCTGCAGACGATCTCGGCGCCCGCCGACACGGCCGCCGTCATCGTCGAGCCGGTCCTTGGTGAGGGCGGCTATGTGCCCGCGACCCGCACCTTCCTGGAGGGGCTGCGCGAGCGCGCCGACCGGCACGGCTTCCTGCTGATCCTGGACGAGGTGCAGACGGGCGTGGGTCGCACCGGCCGCTTCTGGGGCCACGACCACTTCGGCGTCACGCCGGACATCCTCGTCACCGCCAAGGGCCTGGCCAGCGGGTTCCCGCTGTCCGGCATCGCCGCCTCCGAGGAACTGATGAGCAAGGCCTGGCCCGGCTCGCAGGGCGGCACGTACGGTGCCAACGCCGTCGCCTGTGCCGCCGCCTGCGCGACGCTGGACGTCGTACGCGACGAGAAGCTCGTCGAGAACGCCGAGGCGATGGGCGCGCGGCTCCGCCAGGGCCTGGCGGCGGTGGCCGACCGGAACCCGGGCATCGGCGACGTCCGCGGCCTCGGCCTCATGCTCGCCACCGAGTTCGTCACCGAGGACGGCGGCCCCGACCCCGAGACCGCCGCCCGCGTGCAGCGGGCCGCGGTCGACGAGGGTCTGCTCCTGCTGCTGTGCGGCGCCTGGAACCAGGTGGTCCGGATGATCCCGGCGCTCGTGATCGACGAGACGGGCGTGGACGAGGGGCTCCAGGCCTGGGCGAACGCCGTCGAGGCCGGCACGTCGGGAGCGGCGGACCGATGACCACAGCCACCCGCGACCTGGCGGGTCTGATGGACCGCATCGCCGAGATCGCGCCCGGCCTGCGGGTGGGGACCGGCCCGGGAGCGACGGGCCCTTACGCCTATGACGCCTCGAACTACCGTGTGCTGCCGCGAGCCGTGGCCTTCCCGCGCACCGCCGACGACGTGGTCGCGGTGCTGCGGGCCTGCCGGGAGGCGGGTGTCCCGGTCACGGCCCGGGGCGGTGGCACGAGCATGGCGGGCAACGCGGTCGGGGTCGGTGTGGTCCTGGATTTCTCCCGGTACATGAACCGGCTCCTGGACATCGACGTCGAGGCGCGTACCGCGCGGGTCGAGGCGGGTGCGGTGCTGGACGTGCTGCGCGGCGCGACCGCGTCGCACGGGCTGGACTTCGGACCGGATCCGTCCTCGCACAGCCGCTGCACGCTGGGCGGCATGATCGGCAATGACGCGTGCGGCAACCGGTCGGTGCGTGACGGGCGGACCAGTGGGCATGTCGAGGCCCTGGAGATCGTGACGGCCGACGGTGTGCGGGCCGTCGCCGACCGCTCCGGGCTGCGTGCCGCCGAGCCGGGCGACGCGGAGGCTGTGCGGCGCGTCGCCCGGCTCGAGTCCGGCCTGAGGCGGCTGGTCGAGGAGAATCTGGCGCTGATCCGCACCGAGCTGGGCCGGATCCCGCGCCAGGTCTCCGGCTACCAGCTGCACCACCTGCTGCCGGAGAACGGGTTCGATGTGTCCCGTGCTCTGGTCGGCACCGAGGGCACCTGTGCGGTCGTCACCGCCGCGACGGTCCGCCTGGTGGCGACCGCACAGGCATCAGCCCTGCTGACCCTCGGCTACGAGGACGTGGTCGAGGCGGCCGAGGACGTGCCGGAGATCCTGCGCTTCTCCCCCAGCGCGGTGGAGGGCATGGACGAGGCGATCGTCGCCACCATGCGCGCCCGTCGCGGCTCCGACTCCGTCACGGGCCTGCCGGAGGGTCGGGCCTGGCTGTATGTCGAGCTCGAAGGCGATGACCAGGCGGCGGTGAACACCCGCGCCGCCGAACTGCTGGACGTGCTCAAGGCGCAGGGCCGGATGACCGGAGGGCGGGTGGTGGAGAGCCCGGCGGAGCGGCGGTCGCTGTGGCGGGTGCGCGAGGACGGGGCCGGGCTCGCCGCCCGGCTCGTCGACGGCGGGGAGTCCTGGCCCGGCTGGGAGGACGCGGCCGTCGCGCCCGAGAACCTGGCCGCGTACCTGCGCGACTTCCGCAAGCTGCTGGCCTCGCACGGCCTGACCGGCGTGCTGTACGGGCACTTCGGCGCGGGCTGCGTCCACGTGCGCATCGACTTCGACCTGGTCACCGAGACCGGCCGGGCGGTCATGCGCCGGTTCCTGACCGAGGCGGCCGCCCTGGTCGTCGAGCACGGTGGCACGCTGTCGGGCGAGCACGGCGACGGCCGGGCCCGCAGCGAACTGCTCCAGGTCATGTACAGCCACCGCATGATCGCCGCGTTCGCCGCGTTCAAGAAGACCTTCGACCCCGACGGGCTGCTCAACCCCGGCGTCATCGTCGATCCGGCACCACTCGACGCCGACCTCGCGCTGCGCGAGCTCCCGCTCGTGGACACGACGTTCGGCTTCCCCCACGACGAGGACGGTTTCACCGGAGCGGTGCGCCGCTGCGTCGGGGTCGGGCGCTGCCGCAGCGACTCCGGCGGCGTGATGTGCCCGAGCTACCGGGCCACGGGGGAGGAGAACGACTCCACCCGCGGGCGGGCCCGCCTGCTCCAGGAGATGGTGCGCGGCGAGGCCGTCCAGGACGGCTGGCGCTCGACCGAGGTCAAGGACGCCCTCGATCTGTGCCTGTCCTGCAAGGCATGCTCCAGCGACTGCCCGGTCGGCGTCGACATGGCCACCTACAAGGCCGAGTTCCTCCACCAGCACTACAAGGGCCGCCTGCGCCCCCGATCCCACTACTCACTGGGCTGGCTGCCCCTCACCTCAGCGGTGGCCGGATACGCCGCCCGCCCCGTCAACCTGCTGCTGCGCGGGCCGGTCGGGCGGCTGCTCGCCCGACTGGGCGGCGTGACCACCCGGCGCAGGATCCCCGCCTTCGCCTCCCGGCGCGCCCTGCGCAGGACACTGCGCGCGGCGAAGACCCGGGACCGAGCGAAGGCGGTGCTGTTCGTGGACAGCTTCACCCGCGCCTTCCGCCCCCAGGTCGCGGGAGCGGCGAGCCGTGTGCTCGCCGACGCCGGCGTCCCCTGCACGCCGCAGGACGGCCTGTGCTGCGGCCTGACCTGGGTCAGCACCGGCCAGCTGAACGTCGCCCGCCGGATCATGGCCCGTACGGTCGCCGCCCTCGACAACGGCGACGACCGGCCCATCGTCGTGGCCGAGCCCAGCTGCGCCGCCGCGTTGAAGCGCGACGTACCCGAACTGCTCGGCACCGAGGCCGCCCGGCGCGTCGCCGACCGGGTCCACACCTTCACCGGGGCCCTCACGGACCTCGCCGACCAGGACTGGAGCCCGCCGCCGCTGCCCGAGAACGTCGTGCTCCAGACCCACTGCCACGAGTACGCCACCTTCAAGGGCCGCCGCCCCGCCGACCTGCTGCGCCGGCTCGGCGTACGCGGCGTCGACGAGGCCGAGGGCTGCTGCGGACTCGCCGGGAACTTCGGCTTCGAGGCGGAGCACTACGCCACCTCGATGGCCGTTGCCGACCTCGCCCTGAAACCCCGTATCGACAGCCTCGACGGACGCACCGTCGTGGCGGACGGCTTCAGCTGCGCCACCCAGATCGACCACCTCGCCGGTGACCGGAACATCCGGGCCCTGCACCTCGCCGAACTCCTCGACCCGGCCCCCGAGCAACCAGGAGAGACATCATGACCGAGGTACTGAACCAGCTGTTCATCGGCGGTGCCTGGGTGGACGCCGCGGACGGTGCCACCATGCCCGTCGACGACCCCGCGACCGGCGAGATCCTCTGCCACGTCGCGGACGCCGGCCCCAAGGACGCGCGCCTCGCGGAGGACGCGGCCGTCCAGGCCCAGGTGGACTGGGCCCGCACGGCACCCCGGGCACGCAGCGAGATCCTGCGCCGCGCCTACGAGCTCATCCTGGAGCGGACCGATGAGCTCGCCCACCTGATGACGTCCGAGATGGGCAAGCCCCTGGCCGAGGCCAGGGGGGAGGTGGCGTACGCCGCCGAGTTCTTCCGCTGGTTCTCCGAGGAGGCCGTCCGCATCGACGGCGGCTACGGCACCCTGCCCGACGGGCGCAACCGCATGCTGCTCTCCCGCCGCCCGGTGGGCCCCTGTCTGCTGATCACGCCGTGGAACTTCCCGCTGGCCATGGGCACCCGCAAGATCGGCCCGGCCATCGCGGCGGGCTGCACGATGATCCTCAAGCCGGCCCCGCAGACCCCGCTGTCCAGCCTCGCCCTGGCCGGGATCCTCAAGGAGGCCGGGCTGCCGGACGGCGTGCTGAACGTCGTCACCACCTCCCGCGCCGGAGAGGTCTGCGAACCCCTCCTGCACGGTGGCCGGATCCGCAAGCTGTCCTTCACCGGCTCCACGGGCGTCGGCCGGCTGCTGCTCGCCCAGAGCGCGGAGGCGGTCGTGCGGACCTCGATGGAACTGGGCGGGAACGCGCCGTTCATCGTTTTCGAGGACGCCGACCTGGACAAGGCGGTCGACGGCGCGATGGTCGCCAAGATGCGCAACATGGGCGAGGCCTGCACTGCCGCCAACCGCTTCTTCGTCCACAGCTCTGTGGCGGAGGAGTTCGGGCGGCGCCTGGCCGAGCGCATGGGCGCGCTGGTCGTGGGCCCCGGCACCCGGGACGGCGTCGACGTCGGCCCGCTGATCGACAGGGTCGGACGGGCCAAGGTCGAGGAACTGGTGGCCGACGCGGTGGAGCGCGGCGCCCGGGTGCTCGTGGGCGGCCGTACGCCCGAGGGGCCGGGCTGCTTCTACCCGCCGACCGTGCTCACCGACGTCGCCTCCGACAGCCGCCTGATGGACACGGAGATCTTCGGCCCGGTCGCGGCGATCCTCACCTTCGACGACGAGGACGAGGTGATCCGCCGCGCCAACGACACCCCCTGGGGCCTCGTCGGCTACCTCTTCACCGAGGGCCTGGACCGCGCCCTGCGCATCAGCGAACGCCTGGAGGTCGGCATGGTCGGCCTCAACACCGGCCTCGTCTCCAACCCGGCCGCCCCCTTCGGCGGCGTCAAGCAGTCCGGGCTCGGCCGCGAGGGCGGCCGGGTGGGGATCGACGAGTTCCTGGAGTACCAGTACGTCGCGGTGCCCGTGCGATGACGGCGGCACTTCTGCCCTGACACACGCCCCGTCGCGCACCGCGCGGGCCGCCCCGTGCCCCGGCCGAACCGTCCTCATGGCCGGGCACGGGCGCCGGCCCGCCTTCGCACAGCCGGACGGAGTTCAGCCCTGGTGGCGCGCGGTGATCTCTGCCGCGGTGCCCGTCACCAGCCGGCCCAGCTCGGGGAGCCGTTCGGGGTCGAAGCGGGAGTCGGGGAGGGACACGGCCACGGAGGCCAGGGGCACGCCGTCACCGTCCAGGACAGGTGCCGCGATGGCGCAGACACCCGGGAGGTACTGGTTGTGGTTGACCGCGTACCCGCGGTCTCTGACACGGCGGAGCTCCGCCCGCAGCTCGGCCGGGTCGGTGATGGTCTCCTCGCCGTAGCCCTCGAGGACGCCCGCCGCGACTTCGTCGACCTCGGACTTCGGCAGATGGGCGAGGACCGCGTGTCCGGTGGCGGTGGCGTGCAGGGGCGAGGTGTCTCCGATGGCGTGGAAGGTCCGTACGGCGTGGTCGCAGTCGACACGGTCCACCACCACCATGGCGTGCAGGGCATCGGGCACCGACAGGTGGATGGTCTCGTTCAGCGTGTCGCGCAGTCGGCACATGGGCTCGCGGGCGGCGGCGAAGAGACTGGATCCCTGGAGGGCGGCGGGTCTCACGGCCAGCACGCGGGCGCCGATCTCCCAGCGGGTGGTGTCCCGGCGGTTGGCCCGCAGCCAGCCGGCCTCGTTGAGCGTCACCAAGGTCCGCTGCACGGTCGACTTGGGCAGACCGAAGAGTTTCGTCAGTTCCCCCAAGGTCACGGGCTGGTGCTGCGCCACGGCCTCGAGGATGCGCAGCGACCTGGTCACGCTCTTCATTTCCATCCGGGCCCCCGTCAGTTCTTTGGGTTGTCGTGCTCACCTCGTGGCTCTCTCCCGGAGCCACGAGCGCAGCACGTGCCGGATAATAGCACAGTGTTCCACATTGTGGCATGACTCGTTTGGTTGCAGTCGCCCGGCGGCGGCGGCCGCCCAACGCGCAAGGGCCGGCCTCCGCGCTGGTCGCGTGGAGGCCGGCCCTGGCCGGTGTGTGTCTCGAAAGCCGCAGCTTCCCGTTCAGGCGTTCAGGCGGCGCCCCGTGACCTCCGCGGCCGTGTCGGCGACGATGCGGCCCCAGTCGGGCAGCCGGTTCACGTCGAACCGGGAATCGGGCATCGAGACGGCCACCGTGGCCAGCGGCGTGCCGTCCTCGTCGAGGACCGGTGCGGCGATGGCGCAGACGCCCGGCCGGTACTGGTTGAGGTTGACCGCGTAGCCGTCGGTGCGGATCCGGCCCAGCTCGGCGCGCAGCTCGTCGGGGTCGGTCGGCGTCGTGTCGCTGTAGCGCTCCAGGCCCCGCGCGATGAGCTCCTCGATGTCCCGCTTCGGCAGATGGGCGAGGACGGAGCGTCCGGCGGCGGTGGCATGCAGGGGCGAGGTGTCGCCGATGGCGTGGAAGGTCCGTACGGCGTGGTCACAGTCCACGCGGTCCACCACCACCATGCACTGCAGGGCGTCCGGCACCGACAGGTGGATGGTCTCGTTCACCTCGTCACGCAGGCGCACCATGGGCTCGCGCGCGGCGGCGAACAGGCTGGATCCCTGGAGGGCGGCGGGTCGCACGGCCAGCACGCGGGCGCCGATCTCCCAGCGGGTGGTGTCCCGGCGGTTGGCCCGCAGCCAGCCGGCCTCGGCCAGCGTGACCAGGGTGCGCTGCACCGTCGACTTCGGCAGACCGAAGAGCTTCGTCAGCTCTCCCACGGTCACCGGCTGGTGCTGGGCGACCGCCTCCAGGATGCGCAGCGACCTGGTGACGCTCTTCATTTCCATCCGGTTTCCCCCTGTTAATCCTCGGAATTTCGGTCCGACACCCTCTTGACTCCCCTCCGTGCCACTGCCATTCTCTGTGCCAGATTCTAGCACAACGTTCCACATTGTGGCACGGCCCCTCCGGAAGGCCCCAACGCGGCGAGCCGGACTCCGAGCCCCGGGCGGAAGCCCGTCGCAGGCCTCAGACGAGACCAGCCCCGGCCTCAACCAGCCATCAAGCCTCAACCGTCTCGAGGCTCAAGCCTTCTCGAATCGAACAGCCTCGCGCCGCGGCTCAGCATGCGCCCCGGCGAAACGAAAGGAAACCCCCCCCGTGTCAGCTGCCAGGAAGCGCGTCGCCGTCGTCGGCGTCGGAACGATGGGCAGCCAGGCCGCCTGGCGGCTGGCGGCCCGAGGTGCCGAGGTCGTCGGCTACGACCGCTTCGCCCCGGGCCACGACCGCAGTGCGGCCGGCGGCGAGACCCGCATCTTCCGCAGCGCCCACTTCGAGGACTCCCGGTACGTGCCGCTGCTCCAGCACGCCGACGCCCTGTGGGACCAGCTCCAGCAGGACACCGGCCGCGAGTTGCGCCGACTGACCGGCTGCCTGCTCATGGGACCCACCGAGCACCACCAGATGGCCACCGTCCTGCAGTCCATCGCCGACCACGGCCTCGACCACGAGGTGCTCGACGCCGAGGCGCTGGCCAAGCGTTTCCCGCAGTACCGGCTGGAGGACGGCGACGCGGCCGTGCTCGACCGCCACGCCGGCTTCATCCGTCCCGAGCTGACGGTGCAGACCGCGGCCCGCCGCGCCGAGCAACTGGGCGCCCGCATCCACCGCTACACACCGGTCCGCGAGGTCGTGCCCGTCGCCGGCGGCGTGGAGATCCGGACGGACACGGGCAGCGAGCGCTTCGACGCGGCCGTGGTCACGCCCGGCCCGTGGGTGAACGACCTGCTGCCCGACCTGCCGTGGGAGGTGGACATCCGCCGGCTGGTCAGCGCATGGTACGTGCCCACCACCGACGCCTGGTTCGGCGAGGAACGCCCCGCCTTCATCCGTACGGCCCCCACCCACTGCTACGGCCTGCCCTCCCCGGACGGCGTCTCCGTCAAGCTCGGCCTGTCCCGTGCCCTGCACCGGCCCGCCGGTGACCCCAACCAGCTGGACCGCACGGTGCGGCCCGAAGAGCTGGAGATCTTCACCGACCTGATCGGGCGGCACATGCCGGACCTGCACCCCGACCCGACCCGCCTGTCGGTCTACATGGAGGGCTACACCGAGAGCAGCCGCCCGCTGGTCGGTCCGCTGCCCGGTGCCGACAACGTCGTACTGCTCGCCGGCTTCTCCGGCCATGGCTTCAAGCTCTCGCCCGCCTTCGGCGACATCGCGGCCGACCTCGCGCTGGACGGCACCTCGCCCCGGCCCATCGACTTCATCTCCACCCTGAACCGAGCGGAGGCCTGACCGGCATGACCGAACAGCTCACCGTCGGTGCCCTGCGTGCCGAGCCCGGCACCAAGACTCGCGGTACCGTCTCCGTCGACCTCGGCACCCTCACCGCGGACCTCCCGCTGACCCTGGTCAACGGATCCCGCCCCGGCCCTCGCGTCGTCATCACCGCGGGCGTGCACGGCGGCGAGTTCACCCCCATCGACGCCGCCGCGCGCCTGACGACCCTGCTGGAACCCGATGAGGTGTGCGGGCAGGTGATCATCTGTCCGGTCGCCAACCCCCCTGCCGTCTACCAGGGCCGGCTCAACATCTCTCCGGTCGACGGCGTGAACATCAACCGCGTCTTCCCCGGCGACCCGGACGGCAGCCCCACCGAGCGGCTGGCGGCCTGGCTCTTCGCCCACCTCATCCACGGCGCGGACGTCTACATCGACCTGCACTGCGGCGGCATCGACCAGGTTCTGCGCGATTTCGTCGGCTACCGCCTCACCGGCGACCCGGACCTCGACAAGGCGACGTCCGAACTGGCCCGCTCCTTCGGTATCGAGGACGTCATCCTCGGACTGAGCGCCGAGGGCGGCAACAGCCACGCGGCCGCCGCCCGCCGGGGCATCTCGGCGGTCCTCGTCGAGGTCGGCGAACTCGGGCAGCGCGACGGGGCCACGGCCCGACGCCGCGTCGACGGCCTGTTCCAGGCGCTGCGCCACCTGGGCGTGCTCGACCCGGACGGCGCGACCGGCGGCGACGTGAGCGAATGGGTCTGGGCCGCCGGTGTCACGGCCGAGGCCACCGGCCTGTGGTACCCGGAGTTCTCCGCCGGCGACGACGTGGCGGAGGGCGCACTCATCGGCCGCGTCATCGACCCGGCCGACAACCGGGAGCACAAGGTCCACACCCCGGCCGGCGGGCGGCTCTTCTACGGCATGCACGGTCTGACCGTCGCCCCCGGCGACGAACTGGCCGCCATCGCCGCGCCGTGGGACCCCGACCGGGCGACGCGACCGGCCGACTACCAGACCCCCGGCCTGGGCGTCGCACCCGACGAAGCGGATCCCCGTTCCTAGACCTTCCCCTCAGCGGCCCCCCCACGTCACGCTCCAGCCGCTTCTCTTCCAACGGCCAGCACCACCAGGAGGCACACGATGAAAGATGCCCGGATCGACCGCAGAATGTTCCTGCGGGGAGTCGGCGGAGCCACGGCGGGTGTCGCCGCCGCGAGCGTCCTCAGCGCCTGCGGCACCGGCACCAGCCGGACCGCCGCGAGCGGCGGCGGCAAGAGCTCCAAGACGCTGGTCGTCCGCGACAGCGGCGGCACGTACGGCGACGCCAACCAGAAGGCCATCTACGAGCCGTTCACCAAGGAAACGGGCATCCAGATCCAGGTGGTGAACATCCAATACGCGCAGATGCTCGCCCAGGTCCAGCAGGGCCGCCCGCAGTTCGACGTCATCGACGACTCGATGTCCGACTTCCTGCGCTTCAAGAAGGCGGGCGCGACCGAGGACCTGGACTACGACCGGCTGAAGAACTTCAAGAACGCCGGTATCGCCAAGGCCCTGGTCACCTCCAACGCCATCGGCAAGAACTACTGGGCCAGCGTGATGGCCTACCGCACCGACGTCTGGGGCGGCCAGAAGCCTTCCTCCTGGGCCGACTTCTGGGACACCAAGGCGTTCCCAGGCGACCGCTCCCTCCAGGGCCTGGACGCGGACCGGCCGGTGCTGGAGTTCGCCCTCCTCGCCGACGGGGTGCCACTGGACAAGCTGTATCCCCTCGATGTGGACCGCGCCTTCACATCCCTGGACAACATCAAGGGATCGGTCAAGAAGTACTGGGACACCGGTGCCCTCCCCGGTGTGCTCCTCGGCCGCAAGGAGGTCGTGGCTTCCGACGTCTGGCACGGCCGCCTCGACGCCCTGATCCAGCAGGGTTCGCCGCTGGCCTACCAGTGGAACGGCGCCCGTCGGCAGAGCAATGCCTTGGGCATTCCCAAGGGCGCCGCCAACCTGGACACCGCCTACCAGCTCATCGACTTCGCGCTGCGCCCCGACGTGCAGGCGGCCTACGCCGAGCTGTACCCGATGGCTCCCTCGGTTCCCGCCGCCTACAAGAAGCTCGTCCCCGCCACCGCCGCGAACCTCGCCAGCTCCCCGGAGCACCTCAAGTCCGGCTTCGACATGGACGTCCAGTGGTGGGACGAGAACGGTGACGCGGTGGCCAAGCGCTGGCAGGAGTGGACGCATGCCTGAGACCGACCTGATGCCCGAGCCGTCGCTCACCGTGCCGGAGGCGCTGACCGGCAGCGGCAAGCCCCTGTCCGTGACCCGGCTGCGCAAGACCTACAGCGGTGTCACCGCCGTAGACGAGGTCTCCATGGAGATCGCGGCGGGTGAGTTCGTCACCTTCCTGGGGTCCTCCGGCTCCGGCAAGACCACCACCCTGATGATGATCGCCGGCTTCTGCGAGCCCGACTCCGGCAGCGTCGTCGTCGGCGGCCGGGACGTGACCCGGCTGGCCCCGCAGAAGCGTGGACTGGGCTTCGTCTTCCAGCAGTACCTTCTCTTCCCGCACATGACTGTGTGGGAGAACGTCGCCTTCCCACTGCAACTGCGCGGCGTGCCGAAGGCGGAACTGCGCCGCCGGGTCGGCGAGACCCTGGAGATGGCCGGCCTGTCGTCCATGACCCGCCGCCGCCCGCGTGAACTGTCCGGCGGACAGCAGCAGCGCGTGGCCCTGTGCCGCGCCCTGGTCTACCGCCCGCCGGTGATCCTCATGGACGAGCCGCTCGGCGCCCTCGACAAGAAACTGCGCGACCAGCTCCAGACCGAGATCAAGCGCATCCAGCAGGAGCTCGGCCTGACCGTCATCTATGTGACGCACGATCAGGAAGAGGCCCTGGTCCTCTCCGACCGCATCGCGGTCATGCGGGACGGGCGGATCGACCAGTTCGACACCCCGCAGGAGCTCTTCGAGCGCCCCCGCACCCCGTTCGTCGCCGACTTCCTCGGCGCCGCGAACTTCCTCCCGGGCCACGTGGAGGAACAGACGGCGGAGCACACCCTGGTACGGCTCGACAGTGGCGGTCTGCTCACCGCCCGCCCCCAGGCCGCCCAGGACGGAACACGGGTACGCGCGGCGGTCCAGCCCGGCCGGCTCGCCCTGTGTCCCCCCGGCGACGGCTTCTGTACCGGGACCGTCGAGACGGTCACCTACGTCGGCACGCTCGTCCGCGCGACCGTCCGCCCCGTCGGCGGCGCGCACAGCGAACTCGTACGGCTGGAACTGCCGGCCGGCCGCGCCCCCGCCCTCGGCGAGCGCGTCGGCCTCAGCGCGGAACCCGGCAACGTCAGCGTCTTTCCCGACGCGGAAAACGGGGGGTGAGAACCATGGCCGTGCTGGCTCCCGTGTCGGGCTCCGCCGCTCCGGTGCCCCGAAAGAAACGACGGAGCCGCGTGTCGCTGTCCGACCGGCGCACTCGCTTCGGACTGTTCAACGCCGCGCCCGTCGTCATCTACCTGCTGGTCCTGTTCATCTACCCGATCTTCAGCACCCTGCTTCTCAGCCTCAAGGGCGAGAACGGCGGCTTGACGCTGCACTGGTACACCGACGCCTTCCAGGGCGCCAACCTGGAGATCCTCCTCACCACCCTGCGGATCTCCGCCGAGACCTCGCTGCTCAGCCTGGTCATCGGCTTCGTCCTGGCCGCCGCGGTGTCCCGGCTCAAGCCCCTGTGGGCGGGGCTGGTGATGGTGGTCGTGGTCGTCCCGCACTTCATCAGTGCGCTCGTGCGCACCTACGGCTGGATCATCCTGCTCGGTGAACACGGCGTCATCAACAACGCCCTGACCGGTCTTCACATCCCCGGTGCGCCCTTCCAGTTGCTCTACAACGAGACCGGCGTCGTCATCGGCACCACCTCGGTGATGCTGCCGTACACGGTGCTGCTGCTGTACGCGGTCATGAAGGGCATCGACCGCCGGCTGATGGCCGCCGCGGCCAGCATGGGCGCGGGACGGGTGACGATCTTTCGTCGCGTCTATCTGCCGCTGGTCGCTCCCGGCCTGGTCAACGCGGGCATCCTGTGCTTCATCCTCTGCCTCGGCTACTACCTCACCCCGGCCCTCATGGGCGGGGAGAAGCAGACCATGGTCGCCTCGCTCATCGACGAGCAGGTGATGAAGCAGGACCAGTGGAACGGCGCCGCGGCGCTCGGCATCATCCTGCTGCTGTTCACCTTCGCCGGACTGCTGCTGCTCAGGATGCTGAAGTCGGCCGGCGAGGCGTACCGGAATCGGGGTACCGCATCATGACCGGACTCCCTTCCACCCTGGCCGGGCGCATCACGCTCGTCGTGTGCTCGACGCTGATCCTGCTGTTCCTCGTGCTGCCGATCGTCGTCATCGTCGTCACCTCCTTCGGCAAGGACGCCTTCGGCTCCTTCCCGCCCAGCTCCTGGACGCTCGGCTGGTACAAGGTGCTGTTCGCCGACGGCAGCAAGTGGCCGGCCGCGCTGTCGCTCAGCGCCCTGGTCGCCTCCCTGACCACGGTTTTCTCACTGGTCCTCGGGGTGACCGCGGCGACGGCACTGGTCCGCAGCAACCTGCCGCTGCGCTCGGCGGTCTACGGACTGGTCCTGGCCCCACTGGTGATCCCCCAGGTCGTCCTCGCGCTCGGCCTGTTCCTGCTCTTCGAGCCGGCCTCGATGCTCGGCAGCCCGATCGCCATCGCGCTGGGCCACACCGTGCTGGCCTCACCGATCGCGGTGATGATCCTCATGGCCACGCTGCAGGGCATCGACGAACGGCTGGAGGACGCCGCCGCCAGCATGGGCGCCGGCCGCCTCACCGTCGCCCGGCGCATCACCTTCCCGCTGGCCATGCCCGGACTGGTCGCCGCCGGGATCTTCTCCTTCATCACCAGCTTCGACGAGTTCTTCATCTCCCAGTTCCTGTCCTCCGTGGACACCGTGACCCTGCCGGTCCAGGTGTTCAACGTCCTCCAGTACGACGTCGACCCGTCGGTGACGGCCGTCAGCGCGATCCTCATCGCGGTCGCCGTCGTGGCCCTCGCCCTGGTGGCCGCGGTGCGCCGGCTGAGCGGTTCCGGCAAGCAGGACGGCCTCCTGCCGACCGAGCCCGGCGTCGGCCTCACCGCCGGAAGTGAGACCGCGACATGACCACCAGCACCCGCACCCCCGCCGACGACCTGTCCGCCACCGCGGCCAGACACCTGCTCCTCAACATGACCCCCAACGGCTCGCTGGGCCCTGGCGGCGAGAACCTCTTCGTCGTCCGGCGCGGCGAGGGCCCCTACGTCGAGGACGCCGACGGCAGACGCTTCATCGACGGCCTCTCCGGCCTGTACTGCTGCCAGCTCGGCTACTCCTACGCCCCCGAGTTCGCCGCAGCCGCCGAGAAGCAGCTGCGCGAGCTGTGCTTCAGCCCGCTGTGGTCCAACTCCGCGCACCCCACGGCGATCGAACTCGCCGAGCGGCTGTCCCGGATCGCCCCGGTCGACATCGAGCACACCTTCTTCTCGGGCGGCGGCGCCGAAGCCGTGGAAACCGCCTGGAAGATCACCCGCCGCTACCACGCCCTGCGCGGCGAGCCGGGCCGTACCAAGGCGATCTCCCGGCGCGGCGCCTACCACGGGCTGACCATCGGCGCCCTGTCGCTCACCGACGACCCCGGGCTGCGCGAGCCATACGGCCCCGGCGCGATCGAGACCCGGTTCGTGTCCAACACCAACCGCTTCGGCCTCGCCCTCGAGGCCCCCGAGAACATGGACGACCACACGTACACCGCCCGCCTGCTCGCCGAACTGGAGGCGGCGATCCTGGACGAGGGCCCGGAGACCGTCGCCATGCTCATCGCCGAGCCGGTGCAGAACCGCGGCGGCTGCATCACCCCGCCCGAGGGCTACTGGCCGGGCCTTCGAGCCCTGGCCGACCGGTACGGCTTCCTGCTCGTCGCCGACGAGGTGATCACCGCCTTCGGACGGCTGGGGGAGTGGTTCGGCGGCGACCGCTACGGCGCCCGCCCGGACATCGTCACGGTCGCCAAGGGCATCACCGCCGGATACGCCCCCATGGGCGCGACCCTGGTCAGCAACCGCGTCGTCGAGGTCATCAACCGGCCCGGCGCCGTCCTCAACCATGGCTACACCTTCGCCGGGCACCCGCTGAGTGCGGCCATCGCCCTGCGCAGCCTTCAGATCATGGAGCGGGACAGGATCCTGGACAACGTCCGCGGCCTCCAGGACCACCTCGCGCACCGCATGGCGTCCCTCACGGACCTGCCGATCGTCGGCCACGTCCGCGGCGCCGGGTTCTTCTACGCCTGCGAACTCGTCGGCGACCTCGACGGCGGCGGCTTCAGCGACACCGCCCGGGCCGACCTGATCGTCGACCTGATCCCGCGCCGGCTGCGCGAGGCCGGTCTCCTGGCCCGCGTCTACAACCGCGCAGCGCCGCTGGTCCAGATAGCGCCCCCGCTGATCAGCGACCGGGCCCTCCTCGACGAGATCGCCGACGTCCTCGCGCAGACCCTCGCCGAGGCCTCCGCCCGCCTGTGACACCTGCTTCCGGCACAAACGTTTCTGAAAGGAACGACATGTACTCCATCGGTCCGCTGACCGTCGCCCCCGGCGAGCGTGCCCAGGGCCTCATCCCCGTCGGCACCAGCAGCTACGGCGTGGAGCTCGGCATCCCGCTGATCGTCGTCAACGGCGCCCAGGACGGCCCGGTCCTGTGTGTGGACGCCGGCGTGCACGGCGACGAGTACGACGGCCAGGAGGCCGTCCGCCGCGTCCTCGCCGAGATCGACCCGGCCACCCTGCGCGGCACGCTCGTCGCCATCCCCTGCATGAACACTCCGGCGTTCGAGGCGGCAGCCCGCACCAGCGGCCTCGACCACCTGAACCTCAACCGGATCTTCCCCGGTGACGCGGACGGTTCGTACTCCCTGCGCCTGGCCGCCACCTTCGTCGAGCAGGTCGTCCCCGCCATCGACGCCCTCGTCGACCTGCACACCGGCGGCACCTTCGGCGAGATCGCCCCGCTGGTCATCCTCCAGGGCGGCTACGAGGACCTGGCGACCGACCTCGCCCTCGCGGCCGGGCACGACCTGGTCTGGAAGGGCGGCAAGTGGGGCGGCACGGTCCGCCACCCCACCCTCGCGGCGGGCAAGCCGGCCATCACCATCGAGGTCGGCGGCGGCACGTACCGCGAGGAGAACGTCGCCCTGCACATGCACTCGATCCGCAACATCCTGCGGCAGTTGAAGATGATCGACGGCGAGGCGGAGCTGCGGGACACCTACACCGCCGTCTCCGGCACCTTCGCCCGCTCCGACGCCGGCGGTTTCTTCGTCGCCCAGGCCGAGCCGGGGGAGACCTGCAAGGAAGGCGACCTGATCGCGACCATCGTCGACCACTACGGCAACCAGCTGGAGGAGGTCCGCGCCCCGCAGGACGGCATCGTGCTGTGGGTGCGCCGGATCCGTACGGTCCGTCCCGGCGACGAGGTCGTCATCTTCGGTGAGGTGCAGGGGGAGATCCGGCCATGAGCGGTGATATCCAGTTGCTTGTCGTCGACGGCAAGCAGGTGCCCGCCGCCGACGGCCGCACCTTCACCGTCCTCGACCCGTCCGACGGCACGGCCATCGCTCAGGTGGCGCTGGCCGGTGCGGCGGACGTGGACCAGGCGGTGGCGGCGGCCAGGGCGGCCTTCACGGCCCCCGAGTGGGCCCGGATGCGTGCCGCCGACCGGAGCCGGCTGCTCCACCGCATCGCCGAGGCGATCCGCTACCAGGGAGAACGCCTGGCACGCCTGGAGAGCCAGGACGTCGGCAAGCCGCTCAGCCAGGCGAAGGCCGATGTCGAGTCCGCCGCCCGCTACTTCGAGTTCTACGCGGGCGTCGCTGACAAGCTCGGCGGCTCCACGATCCCCCTCGGGCCCGGTCTGATCGACTACACGGTCCGTGAGCCGATCGGCGTCTCCGGCCAGATCATCCCGTTCAACTATCCGCTTCAGAACACCGCGAGGGGCTCGGCCCCGGCACTGGCCGCGGGCTGCACGGTGGTGCTCAAGCCGTCGCCCGAGGCGCCGCTCACCCCCCTGGAGATCGGCAGGATCGCCCTGGAGTGCGGTCTGCCGCCGGGCGTGCTGAACGTCGTCCCCGGCGACGGCGAGACCGGTGCGGCCCTCGCCGGCCACCCGGGCATCGACCAGGTCACCTTCACCGGCTCGGTGCCGACCGGCATCAAGGTCGCCCAGGCCGCCGCCGCCAACGTGGTGCCGTCCGTCACGGAGCTGGGCGGCAAGTCGCCGTTCGTGGTCTTCGCGGACGCCGACTTCGACCTGGCACTGAAGGCGATCATGGGCGCGTCGTTCAGCAACGCCGGGCAGATGTGCTCGGCGGGGACCCGGCTGCTGCTCCAGCGCGGTGCCGAGGAGTTCCTGGACCGGCTGGTCGAGAAGATCGCCACCCTGCGGGTCGGTCCCGGTCTGACGGACCCGGACATCGGCCCGTTGGTCGCCGCCCGGCAGCGTGACCGGGTGCTGGGCTACCTGGACCTGGCACGGCAGGAGGGCGCCACGGTCCGCGTGGGCGGCGGCGCTCCGGCGGACCCCCAACTGGCCGACGGCTACTACGTCGAGCCGACCGTCCTCACCGGCCTGACCAACGACGCCCGATGTGCCCGCGAGGAGATCTTCGGCCCCGTCATCACGGTCATCGGCTTCGACGACGCGGACGAGGCCCTGCGGATCGCCAACGACAGCCCGTACGGCCTGTCCTCCTACGTCTGGACCCGTGACATCGACAAGGCGATGCGCCTGGCCGAGGGCATCCGGGCCGGCCAGGTCTCCGTCAACGCCACCGGCATCGGCACCGGCGTCGAACTCCCCTTCGGCGGCTACAAGCACAGCGGCTGGGGCCGGGAGAAGGGCCTCGAAGCCCTGGCCAGCTACACGCAGACCAAGAACGTCTGCATCGGGTTCGGGGACCGGTCATGAGATATCGCACGCTCGGTGAACGCGGGCCCACCGTCTCCGTCGTCGGCGTCGGCGGCAACAACTTCGGCTCCCGTCTGGACGAGGACGGCACGAAGGCCGTCGTGCACGCGGCCCTCGACGCCGGGATCACCCTGTTCGACACCGCCGACATGTACGGCGGGTTCGGCGAGAGCGGCAGCGGACGCGGCGACGGCGAACGCCTGCTCGGCGCCGCCCTCAAGGGGCACCGCGACCAGGTCGTCCTGGCCACCAAGTTCGGCATGGAGATGGGGTCCGACGCGGACCAGTACGGTCGGCGCGGAGCGCGTCCCTACATCCGGTACGCCGTCGAGGCGTCGCTGCGCCGGCTCGGCACCGACCGGATCGATCTGTACCAGTACCACGAGCCGGACGGCGTCACCCCGCTGGAGGAGACCGTCGCCGCCCTGCGCGAGCTCGTCGACGAGGGCAAGATCGGCCACCTCGGCTGCTCGAACCTCCCCGCCGAGCGGCTCACCGACGCCTTCGTGTCCACCCAGGCCCGCTATCACCTGCTCGACCGCGGCGTGGAAACCGACCTGATCCCCGGCTGCCTGCGCCACGGCATCGGCCTGCTGCCGTACTACCCGCTGGCCAACGGCCTGCTCAGCGGCAAGTACCGGCGTGGCCAGGAACCCCCGCCCGGCAGCCGGCTGTCCTGGCGGCAGGGCTGGCTCACCGACGCGGCCCTTGACCGCGTCGAGGCACTCACCGTGTACGCCGCCGACCGCGGCCTGACCCTCCTCCAGGTCGCCGTGGGCGGACTGGCCGCACTGCCCGCGGTCGGCTCGGTCATCTGCGGTGCCATGACCCCAGCACAGGTCACCGCCAACGCGGCGGCGGCCGACTGGATCCCCGACGCGGCCGACCTGGCCGCCCTCGACGCGATCGTCACCCCCGGCGAACGCGTCGTCTGAAGAGCCCAACTCCCTTACGGAACCCGCGAATCGAGGCTGAAAACCATGCGAGAGATCGTCACCTTCGACGCCTATGGCACCCTGGTCGACTTCCAGCTCGGCCCCACCACGCTGAAGATCCTTGCCGACTCCGGCCGGCTGGACCTGGACAACCTGGACGTCGACGAGTTCCTCGACGACTTCCGGGTCATGCGCTTCCAGGCCGTCCTGGAGGCCTACCGCCCGTACCACGAGATCCTGCACTCCAGCCTGCGCAACGCCATGCGCCTGCACGGCCTGGAGTACCGCGCGTCCGACGGCGACGCCCTCGTCGAGGCCGTCCCCACCTTCGGCCCGTTCCCGGAGGTCCCGGAGGCACTGCGGCAGCTCAAGACCAAGTACGAGATCGCCATCATCTCCAACACCGACGACAACCTGATCGCGCGGAACGTCGAGAACATCGGCGTGGAGTTCGACCACGTCATCACCGCCCAGCAGGCCGGCGCCTACAAGCCGGACCGCCAGACCTTCGAGCACGCCTTCAAGACCATCGGCGTCGAGCCGTCGCAGGTCATCCACACCGCCCAGGGCTGGGAGTACGACCACATCCCGACCCGCGACCTCGGCCTGAAGCGCCGGGTGTGGATCAACCGCTACGGCCGCCCCGGCAGCGCCGACTACCAGCCGTACGACGAACTGCCCGACCTGTCGGGCCTGCCGAAGCTGCTCGGCTGCTGACCGACGGCGCACCGGCGAAACAGACCGAGAACACAGAGGACGCACGCCATGAAGCAGATCCCCTACTGGCTGGACACGGCCCCCGCCTTCCCCGACCGTTCCGGAAAGGACCTGCCCGACGAGGCGGACGTGGTGGTGATCGGCGGCGGTCTCACCGGGCTGTCCACCGCCTACCACGCCGCCCGCAAGGGCGCCCGGGTCGTCCTGGTCGAGAAGGACAAGGTGGGCTCGGGCGCCTCCGGGCGCAACGGCAGCATGTGCACCCAGGGCATCACCATCAGCCCCGCCGAGGCGCGCAAGCGCTACGGGCAGGAGCGGGCCCGTGAGCTGTACGACGCCTTCCGCGAGGCGGTCGACGTCGTCGAGGAGCTCACCCGCACCGAGAACATCGACTGCGACTTCAACCGCTCCGGGCGCCTCGGCGCGGTCTGCAAGCCCGGGCACTTCGACGGCCTGCGGGCCAAGCAGCGCGACCTGGCCGACAACTTCGGCCACGAGACGATCGTCCTGAGCAAGAGCGAACTGCGGGCCGAGCTCGGCACGGACTACTACCACGGTGCCCTGCTCGACCCGCTCAGCGCGGGCCTGCACGTGGGCAAGTTCGTCGGCGGCCTGGCAGACGCCGCCGAGCGTGCCGGCGCCGAGATCCACGAGCGCAACGCCGCCACCGGCCTCACCCGCCTCCCCGGCGGCGGCTTCCTGGTGGAGACCATGAACGGCACCATCCGTGCCAAGCAGGTCATGGCGGCGACGGACGCCTACACCGACAAGTCGATGCCGTGGTTCCGCAAGCGGCTGATCAACGTCGGCAGCTTCATCATCGTCACCGAGCCGCTGGGGGAGGCACGCGCCAAGGAGCTCATCCCGAACGGCCGCCTGCTGGTCGCCCACAAGAATGTCGGCCACTACGTCCGTCTCACCCCGGACAACCGCCTCGCCTTCGGCGGCCGGGCCCGCTTCGCCCCCTCCAACCCGGCCTCCGACGTCAAGAGCGGCGACATCCTCAAGCGGGAGATGACGGAGATCTTCCCGCAGCTGGCCGGGACGCGGATCGACTACGTCTGGGGCGGCATGGTCGGTTTCTCCTGGGACCGAGTTCCGCACGCGGGTGACGTCAACGGCCTGTACTACTCCATGGGTTACTGCGGCCACGGCGTCCAGATGGCCACCTACATGGGCCGGGCCGTGGCCGAGATGATGGACGGCAAGCCGGAAGCCAACCCCCTGCGCGGCTTCGGCTTCCCGAAGGTGCCCGTCCCCTTCTACAACGGCACGCCCTGGTTCCTGCCGTTCGGTGGCGCCTACTACAAGGCGAAGGACCGGCTGCTCTGAGCCGGTCGGACGCCGGTGAGTCCAACGAGGGCCCTTTCGCGAGTGATCGCGGAGGGGCCCTCGGGCGTGGAAGAGACAGGACTGTTATTGAAAATGATGTGCGTGACGGATGGGGTGGTGCGCAGCACCTCGACACTCGAGTACAGCCCGTGGTCCAGGTCCGCGAAGAGCCGCCCGCCGAGCACGCGGGCCCGCGGCGCGAATCCCTGCCCGGCGTGGGAGCCTCGGCCCTTTCGTCACGGATGGCGGCACGCTGCACGACCGGATGCGCGCGGCGCTCGCTCCGCGGCAAGGTGCCGGCTTGAACTGAGGGACGGGCCGGGGAGGAGCGGCGGCTGACGGATATGGCGGGTCGGCCGGCCACAGCAGCCGCTTCTCACGGGCTCGCCCGCGTTATCGGACGGCCACGACCACGTAGCTCTCGCCGTACTGCCACACCGGCCCCGCCTGGCCGAAGCCGGCCTCGTGCAGCAGGCTCAGGTGGCCGGAGAGGGACAGGGCGCGGCCTTTGCCGGTGCCGGCCGCCGTCCGGCGGCGGCGCTCGGCGAGCAGGTCGGTCAGTTCTGGGTCGTCCGCGACGGCCGCCCACCAGGACGCCCAGTCCTCGTGGGCGAACGCCTGCTGCCGGTCGGCCCGGCGACGTCCGACGTGGGCGGTGAGGCTCACCGGGCCGGAGTGGTCCTGCGGGAGATGGTCGCCGTTGACGAGCACGCCGCCGGGCCGCAGCAGTGCGGCGAGCTGCCGGTACGTACGGCGGAGGGCGTCGGTGTCGAGGTAGTGCAGTGCCGTCGTCGTGACGGCCGCGTCCAGTGGACGGTCCAGGTCCAGCGCCTCGGTCCAGCCGGTCTCGCCGATCACCGCGTCGACGTAGCGGGCCGCGTCGGCGTGGTGGGTGCGGGCCAGCTCCAGCAGCAGGGGGTCCATGTCCACGGCCACGATGTCCGCGTCCGGCAGCCGCCGCGCCAGTCTGGCCGCCAGCGAGCCGGGGCCGCAGCCCAGGTCGGCGATGAAGGGCCGGGCCGCGCGGCCCGCGGTGATGTGCTCGACGACGTCGGCGATCACGGTGAACCGTTCCTCGCGGTCGACGGCGTACCGCTGCTGCTGCCGTTCCCAACGCTCCACCCACCGCGCGGCCGTCGCCATGCTCAGCCCCATCCGGTCGTGCCACCTCGCCGTCTCGCACCTGTCATTCCTTGCCGCTCCGAGGCTACAGGTGAAAACGGTTCCCATTCTCCCGCATCGTCCATTCGGATTGATCGTCCGCATGACTGGGCTTCGGATCACCGGACTCCGTATCACTGGAGTCCGGCGAGAACGGACAGCAACCGGTCGATCTCCTCCGGGGTGTTGTACGCGTGCAGGCTCACGCGCACGGAGTCGGTCTTCTCGCCGGCCAGGCTGAGCGGACAGCCGAGCACCTCGTAGGCGTCCAGGTGGCGCAGTCCTTCGGTGAGCCGGGCGGCCAGGGCGACCGTCCAGCGTTCGATGCGGTCGACGCCGGTGGCGTCCAGCCAGTCCAGCGCCGCCGCCAGGGAGGCGATGCCGGCGGTGTTCGGGGTGCCGCTCCAGCCTCCGGGGGCGCAGTCCGGCCCGCGTGCCTGGCGGGCCCAGACGGCGCCGGTGCCGGGCAGGGCCAGGGCCTTGTGCCCGGAGAAGACGACGAAGTCGACGTCCAGGTCGGCCACGGACACCGGCAGGTGGCCGACGCTCTGGGCGGCGTCCAGGCAGATGACCGCGTCCGGGCCGACCGCCCGGCGGATGCGGAGCGGGTTCATGTCGCCGCCGTAGACGTGGTGGACGTGGGTGGCGGCGACGAACCGGGTCCGCGGGCCGGCCAGTTCGGCGAGCGCGATGTGGTCGTAGTCTCCAGAGCTCGGCTGGTAGGGCATGGGCCGGACGCGGACGTGCACGCCTTGGCGGGCGAGTGACTGCTGGGTCTCCAGCCAGGGGAGGATGTTGGCCTGGTGGTCGGCGACCGGTACGACTCGTCGCCGTCGGAGAGGAAGGCGGCCAGCCAGTCGCGGGCGATCGTGCTCAGGCCCTCGGTCGTGCCGCTGGTGAAGTGGACGGCCGAGCGCTCCGGGTGCGGGTCGTTCAGGAACTCCTTGACCCGGTCGCGGGTGCGTTCGACCAGGTCGGTGGTCCGGTTGGCCCAGGTGTAGGTGCCGGCCCGGCAGTTGGTGACAGTTGACGGGCCCCCCAACTGTCGCCCGACTGTGCTATAAAAATGGAAACCATTTTCAATAACTCGGGGAAGGGCACGGATATGAGTGACGCGGCACGCGGCCGTAGGAGCCGCCCGTTCACCCTCGTCGTCTGCGCGTCGTGTCACGCCGAGACCAACGGGCTGATGGACGGGCTGCGTCGCGCCGTCCGGGGCTGTCCCCACGGGGTCATGGTCTCCACCGGTTGCCTGGAGAAGGTTCTGCACTGCCGGTCGGACCGCGGACTGCACGCCGCCGTGCAGCCATGTACGGCGGATCGCAAGCCGGCCGGGGCCGTCGTACGGCTCGGCCCGCTCGTCACCGGGGCCGACGCGGAAGCGGTCGGTGCCTGGCTGCGGGCCGGGATGCCCGACGACGGGACGTTGCCCGACAGGCTCCGCGCGGCGCCCGCCCCGCAGCAAGTCGTCCACCTCAACTGAGGGGCGCCGGCGTGCAGAAGGGCGGCTGTCTCCGCGCGCCGTGCGGCTGGCCGTGTCGATCCAGGGTCAGGAGACGGGGTACCCGGTCGTCCAGCGTTTCCTGTCGGGCGTCGACGCGTCCCTGCGGGAGGCATCCTGGGGGGCGACGGGAGATCCTGTGGTGATTCTCCGTCAGGACCTTGTGTCTCTACGGCGCAGTGCGGGCCCGGTGCATGTGGTTCTCGCCCTGCCCGGGGACGTCGAGGTCCTGCCGTTCCTGGTGGAGTTGTGGCGTGCTCGCGTGGCGAGCGGCTCGCTGGCGGACCACTACGAGCCGGCACCCGTGGTGGTCGGAGTGGAGCCGTCGTCGTTCATGGTGGACGTCGGTTGCGTTCATCAGGCGGTACGGCTGTGGAGCGGGCGTGAGCATGGGGAGGCCCTGAGTCCGGCCGAGGCTGCCGTTCGGCAGGTGGAGGCGGCGGACGTACTGCTCGTGCCGGCCCCCGCGGGCGGCGACGGCGAACAGGCGTGTGCCGCAACCGCGTTGGCCTCCCGGCTCAACCCACGTGCCCGCCTCGTAACATCTCCGGACATCAACGGATCCGGGCCCGAGCTGCGGGCCTCGCTGGTCCGGGCCGCGCCCCCCGGCGCCGAGGGCGAGTGGCAGGCGCGACTGGAGCCGGTGACGGTTCCGGCTACGCGATACGGCGCCGGCCCAGGGGCCGGAGACGGTGCTGTGGCGCGCCCGCCGCCCCTGCACCCCGGGCGGCTGGCGGACGCGCTCCCCGTCGCGATGGGTGGTGTGGTCCGCGGCCGAGGCCACCTGTGGCTGTGCAGCCGTCCCGACTCCGTCGTGACCTGGCGTTCGGCCGGGGCCCACCTGGAGTTGAGGGAGGCAGACCGCTGGCTGGAGCCCGCGCACACGCGCGCCTGGCAGGCCGCTTCCCCGCAGCGGCGCGCCCTCGCCTCCGAGATGGGGCTGAACAACGGCGACGACGGCGGTGGTGGCGGTGAGGGAGAGCACGGGGCAGCGGCCCCTGCCCAGACCGCGCGTGGTGTCGCAGAGGCTGTGGAACTCCGCCTTCGGGGTCGCCGTGTGACTGGACCACCCGGATCGGGCGGATTCATCCGGGCGGTTCCGGGCCCGCCGATGATGAGGTAGGAGCCACGCCACGGGGTACAAGCAAGTCAGGACCCCGAGGTGAGGATGCACGTGATGAACCGGATTCCCCGCTGGGTCGCCCAGGCGGTCGCGGTGCTGGCCTCCTTCGCGGTGTTGCTGTTGGCGGCGACCTGGCTCGTGGAGAACTTCTGAGCCGGCCGCCCCGCTCGCGCGCCAGGCTCAGCGACGGGCATCTGCGGCGCCTGGTGGTGGAGGCGTTCAACCAGCGGATCACCGGGTGGTCGGGAAGGCTCCGCACGAGTGGCGGGTCGTAGTCGTACGAGGGCCCTTGCACTCCGAGACGACTCGGCGCGCAAGGGCCCTGGCAGTGGGCAGCCGGACTACTGCTGGGTGCTGCCCCGGCGGCGTACGACGAACACCACGGCCGCGATCGCGACAAGCACTGCCGCGACGATGCCGGTCCAGGCGCCCGCCGACAGACCGCCGTCGCCGTCCGTTTCGGTGTCGGCCGCCTGCGGGGAGGGCGAGACGGCCGTCTCCTCGGCGGTCGGCGTCGGCGTCGGCGTCGCGGCAGGGCTCTCCGACTCGCCGGCGGACGGGCTGACCGGCTTCGCGCCCGGTGCGGCGGCCTCCAGTTCGAGGACCGGGGCTCCGTTGCCGTGGCCGCCGCCGCTGGACTCGCCCAGTTCGATCCAGCGGTCGATTTTGCCGTCGCTGTAGGTCTGCAACGTCTTGAACGCGAGCTCCTTCGCGTCGGGCAGCTGCCGGACGACGATCGAGTACTCGGCGTCCTCGCCGACCTTCACCGCCGGGCCCTTGACGGTGTAGCCGTCGTTGTTCGCGGTGAACGTCCAGCCCTCGGGGCCCTCTCCGTACGTCACGTCGGCGGGTGCCACGCCCTCGGGGAGGACCACCCGAAGCTCGGTGATCCCGGCGGTGGCGGACTCCGACTCGGCCACGAAGGTGAGCTCGGCATTCACGGCGAGTGCCTGGGCCTTGTCGGACTCCACCTCCACGTGGGCGGCGGCCGGAACGGCGGTGAGCAGAACGGCGGTCGCCGCGGCGGCAGCGGCGACGGTCAGGCGCCGCGCGGTGCGCGGCAAGGTGATGCGGGACATGGGTGTCTCCAGGCATGGGGGTATGGCGGGGCGGCCGTACGGTGGGTCGAACCGGTGCCCTGGCGGGGTCAGTTGACGAGCACTGCCCTCGTCGGCGGCGGACCCCGCCGAACCACCGCATGCGCGAGCCCCGGTCCCATCGGCGGTGGCTGCTCGCTCTTCGCCGATACGAGAATCGGCAGGCGGATTTCCCTGGGTGCCGGTGACCGCCCCGCGACCTGTGTCCAGGCGGCGGTGAGGTGCGCCCGTACCCCATCGAGCGTTGCCGTCACACCCCGGGCCAGCGTCCAGCACGCCGCGTCCGCGCGGTGCAGCAGGACTGCGACGAGCACGGCGGCCAGTGCGTGCGCCGCCGTCATGGCCACGGAGGCGTGCAGGCGCTCGTGCCAGGCCGTGTGGGCGTTGTGGGAGCGCCCACCGTGATGATGTGCTGCCGTGGCCGGCATGTGCCGGGCGTGCACGGTGAGCATCAGCCATAGGTGCAGCCCGGACTGGGCCACGACGCTCCAGGCGACGACCGTAGGCAGGGCGCGTGGGCGGCGTGTGCCGACGAGCCCGAGACCGAAGAGCACGGCGGCCGCGGCCGCGCCCTGTACCCACGGCACGGGCCCCTCGGCGATCAGGTGGTGGGCGCTCGCCCCCAGCACCGTGCCGACGATGGCGAACACCGCGGCCCGGAGAACGGGCAGCGGCGCGCGGGGAGTCGTGGCTGGTCGGTGCATGACTCGCTCATCATGGAACATCACGTGGGCGGTTGGCAGGCCGGTCCCGGAAAGAGACCGATGCCTCATGGGTCGCACCCGGTTCGCCCATGCATCGCCGCGTGGCCTTCATCGGCCTGTTTGCGGCAAGGCTCGCTCCCCTGTACGGCATCGAGTTCGGATTCGCTGACGGTCCGCCATTTCGCGAGCCGCGGCGGCGCGGGACAGGAATGGCCCGGCCCCGTTTCGACTCGCTGTCCAAGCGGAGGCACAGAAGGGCGCCTGGCGGATACCTGTCCTGGCCAGGCGCCGTTTTCTGGGTCTATCTGGTTCTTTCCGGGTCTATCTGGGTCTAGAAGAAGCCCAGCTTCTTCGGCGAGTACGACACCAGCAGATTCTTCGTCTGCTGGTAGTGCTCCAGCATCATCTTGTGCGTCTCGCGGCCGATCCCGGACTGCTTGTAGCCGCCGAACGCCGCGTGCGCGGGGTAGGCGTGGTAGCAGTTCGTCCAGACGCGGCCCGCCTGGATCGCGCGGCCGGCGCGGTACGCGGTGTTCATGTCCCGTGTCCATACGCCCGCGCCGAGGCCGTACAGCGTGTCGTTGGCGATCTTCACCGCGTCGTCGAAGTCGTCGAAGGACGTCACCGAGACCACCGGTCCGAAGATCTCCTCCTGGAAGATCCGCATACGGTTGTCGCCCTCGAAGATGGTCGGCTGGACGTAGTAGCCGCCCTTCAACTCGCCGTCGTACTCGACGCGTTCGCCGCCGGTGAGGATCCTCGCGCCCTCCTGCCGGCCGATGTCCAGATAGGACAGGATCTTCTCCAACTGGTCGTTGGACGCCTGGGCGCCGATCATCGTGTCCGTGTCGAGGGGATGGCCGGGCCGGATCAGCTCGGTGCGGGCCACGGCCGCCTCGAGGAACTCGGCGTAGTGGCCGCGCTGGACGAGGGCGCGCGACGGGCAGGTGCACACCTCGCCCTGGTTGAGGGCGAACATCGTGAAGCCCTCGAGCGCCTTGTCGCGGAAGTCGTCGTTCTTCGCCCACACGTCGTCGAAGAAGATGTTGGGCGACTTGCCACCGAGCTCCAGGGTGACCGGCTTGATGTTCTCCGAGGCGTACTGCATGATCAAGCGCCCCGTCGTGGTCTCACCGGTGAACGCCACCTTCGCCACCCGCGGACTGGACGCGAGCGGCTTGCCCGCCTCCGCACCGAAGCCGTTGACGATGTTCACCACGCCCGGCGGCAGCAGGTCGGCGATCAGGCTCATCCAGTAGTGGAGGGACGCCGGGGTCTGCTCGGCGGGCTTGATGACGACCGTGTTGCCCGCCGCGAGGGCGGGGGCGAGTTTCCAGGTCGCCATCAGAATGGGGAAGTTCCACGGGATGATCTGGGCGACGACGCCGAGCGGCTCGTGGAAGTGGTACGCCACCGTGTCGTCGTCGAGCTCGCCGAGCGAGCCCTCCTGCGCCCGGATCGCGCCCGCGAAGTAGCGGAAGTGGTCGATGGCGAGCGGGATGTCGGCCGCCAGCGTCTCCCGCACCGGCTTGCCGTTCTCCCAGGTCTCGGCGACGGCCAGGGGTTCGAGATGCGCTTCCATACGGTCGGCGATCTTCAGCAGGATGTCGGAACGCCCGGTCACCGACATGCGACCCCAGCCGGGCGCCGCCGCGTGCGCCGCGTCCAGAGCCCGCTCCACGTCCTCCGCCGTGCCGCGCGCGATCTCCGTGAACGGCTGCCCGTTCACCGGCGACGGGTTCTCGAAGTACTGTCCGCGGGCCGGCGGCACGTACTCGCCCCCGATGAAGTGGTCGTAGCGCGCCTGATAGGAGACGATCGCGCCCTCGGTTCCGGGCGCCGCGTAACGAGTCATGCCGGTCGGCCTCCTTCAGAAGCGCTGCCCGCCGTTGGGCAGCTCTCGGCGCGAGGCTAGGCAGCGGGAGGTTGCAGGTACGTTGCGTGAACCGGCGCAAGGCGGGTCCTCGGGTCCTCGGGTCCTTCGGCCTCTGGGTCAGTGTCCCGGCGAACGGGACCACGCCGGCGGCGCCGCCAGCTCCGACTCCAGCGCGGCGAGGCGTGCCCGGATCGCCGGCGTCGGTCGTACCGCCGCGAGTGCCCGCCATACGTCGAGGTCGTCCTCGCCCCAGGGCGCGTGCGCCCAGTCCGCCAGCAGGTCGGGATCGCGGCGGGCGATCAACGCGGTACGGAGTCCGTCGGCGAGACGGCGCCTGAGCCTGCGTACCGACGGGGCCTGGGAGCCGGGCAGCAGCGGTCCCGCGTACGCGGTCGCGGCCGCCATGACCGCGCCGGTCTCGAGCCGCCGCTCCACCACCCCGACATCGGACTCGACCGGGACGGTGAGCCGGTACGGCCGCGACGCGAGCAGGCCCGGGCCGAGCACCCGGCGCAGCCGGGCCAACTCGGCGCGCAGCGTCACCGGCGTCACCGACTCGTCCTCGTACAGCGTGCACAGCAGCTCGTCGCCGGTCAGCCCCTCCGGATGGCGGGCCAGCAACACCATGATCTCGCTGTGCCGACGGCTGAGCCTGATCCTGCGACCACCCGTGACGAACTGGGCCTCGTCGCGGCCCAGCGCGGTCAGCTCGGCAGTGTCGGTGGCGGGCTGCTCGGGTGTGAGCAGCGCCAGGTGGGACTCGGCGGCCCGCGCCACGGCCTGCACGAACCCCAGGCTGTGCGGATGCGCGAGCCCGTCCCCACCGGTGATGTCCACGGCACCGAGCACCCGCCCGGAGCGCGGATCGTGGACCGGCGCCGCCGCGCAGGTCCAGGGTTGCACCCGCCGGATGAAGTGCTCGGCCGCGAACACCTGCACCGGCCGGTCCAGGGCGACCGCCGTACCCGGCGCGTTCGTCCCGACCGCCGTCTCCGCCCAGCGCGCACCCGGCACGAAGTTCATCAGTCCCGCCTGTGCGCGAGTGGCCGGATGGCCCTCGACCCACAGCAGTCTGCCGTGCGCGTCGCACACCGCGAGCAGGTGCTCGCCGTCGGAGGCGAACGTGCCCAGCAGCTCACGGAACAGCGGCATCACCCGCGCCAGCGGATGCTCGGCGCGGTAGGCACCGAGGTCACCGTCCATGAGTTCCACGCTCGCGGTGCCGTCGGGCCCGACACCGGCCCGTGCGGAACGCCGCCACGAATCGGCCACCACCGATCGGACCGGCCGCGGCACCATGCCCACCTCGGTGAACGTCTCGTGCGCGCGACGCAGCATTTGCAGGTGCTCGGCAGGGTCGGCCCCCGGCTCGAGGGCCACCCACGGATCGGACAACTCGGCCTCCCCGAAAAGCGATGTGCTTGGGGGGACATGGTCACGCCGGGTGCCCGCCCCGACAACCGTTTCGACCGCGCTCACCCGAACGGTGAGGCGCTCACCGCTCCGTCAGGCGAAGTTGACCAGCCTTATGTAGCGCGCCCAATCCCAGTTCGGCCCGGGATCGGTGTGGTCGGTGCCCGGCACCTCGTAGTGCCCGATGATGTGCGCGCGGTCCTTCGGAATGCCGTACCTCGCGCAGATCGCCGCCGTCAGCCGCGCCGACCGCTCGTACAGGGCGTCGGTGAAGTAGGCGGTCCGGTCCACCCAGCCCTCGTGCTCGATGCCCTGCTTGTGTCAGCAGACACCGTGTCCCACACAGGTCGTGTCGCTTTACACGAGGCCGGAGCCGTTCGTGTGTCGCGTTGCGGCGATCCATCGTGGCCCGGCCGAAGGGGGAGGCTCCGCCCCTACATCGCATCAGGGATGAACGAGAGGTTCGGCAACCCGGTCGGCGACAGGAAGGTCGTTGGTGTCCAGAAACAGCACGGCGGCCTCCGTGGTGGGCGCGCGGATCGAATGCTGCCTTCCCAGACGACAGTGTCTGCCAGGTGAATACCAGGCGCACGTTGTCGGCGCCTGCTCGCTGTTTGGTCAGAGATCGTCCTGTGGGGATAAGGGTCGGCCCTGCTGGGAGAGTCTCCGCCATTGGCTGGGGGTGGTGCCGTAGGCCTCGCGGAAGCGGCGGGAGAAGAAGGTGGGGTTGGTGAAGCCCCAACTGCGGGCGACGGCGTCGATCGTGCGGTGCGAATGTCCGAGGGCTGCGAGGTCGCTGCGGGCGCTCTCGAGCCGGCGGCGGATGATCCACTTTTCTCCGCCACCGACTTCCGCACCGACCTGGACGCCATCGACGTGCCCACGCTGGTCATCCACGGCGACGACGACCAGGTCGTGCCCTTCGATGTCGGCGGCAAGGCGTCGGCCGCCCGCATCAAGAACGCGGCGCTGAAGGTCTACCCGGGCGCCCCGCACGGCATCACTGACACCCACAAGGATCAACTCGGCGCCGACCTGCTGGAATTCCTCAACTCCTGAGCCGGCGCCGCACCGAGCCCCGGCACGCGGTCCCCGCACGGCCCTGCACTGCCATGCCCGCCTCAGAAGGAGTCACATCATGAATCCCGGCCATCATCCGCGCCGCCGCGTCCTCGGCGGGGTGCTCGCGGCAGGCGCCGCCACTCTCGTCGGCGCCCCCACCCCCGCGTCGGCCACCTCCGCCGACACCGCCCGCTCGGGCGGCGGAACCAAACCGACGGTCGTCCTCGTGCACGGCGCGTTCGCCGACGCCTCCGGTTTCAACGCCACCATCGGGCTGCTGCAGCAGAGCGGCTTTCCGGTGATCGCGCCGGCCAACCCGCTGCGGGACACCGCGAGCGACGCCGCGTACATCTCCAGCGTGCTGGACACCATCACCGGCCCGGTGATCCTGGCCGCCCACTCCTACGGCGGCATCGTCATCACCAATGCCGCCCGCGGGCACGCGGGCGTCAAGGCCCTGGTGTACTTGGGGGCGTTCGCGCCCGACGAGGGCGAGAGCGCGCTGCAACTGGCGCAGCAGTTCCCCGGCAGCGAACTGGGTACCGCGCTCATCCCGCGCCCCTATCCGCTGCCCGGCGGCGGCCAGGGCACCGACGGCTACATCGCGCCGGAGAGGTTCCGGGCGGTGTTCGCGGCCGATCTGCCCGCCGCCGAGACGCGTCTCATGGCGGCCACCCAGCGTCCCGGCTCGGTCGAGGGTCTCGGCGGCCCGAGCGGCGCACCCGCCTGGAAAACCATCCCCTCCTGGTATCTGATCCCGACCGAGGACAAGGTCATCCCGCCCGCCGCCCAGCGGTTCATGGCCAAGCGGGCCGGCAGCAAGGTGGCCGAGATCCGCTCCTCGCACGTCGTCATGATCTCCCACCCGAAAGCCGCCGCCGGCGTCATCAAGGCCGCCTACACCGCCACCCGTTGAAGGGCACACCCGTGAAACCCGACACGATCGTCCTCATCCACGGCTTCTGGGTCACGCCCCGCAGCTGGGAACACTGGGTCGCCCACTACCAGGCCAAGGGCTTCCGGGTCCTCGCACCCGCCTATCCCGGCTTCGAGGCGGAGGTGGAGGCCCTCAACGCCGAGCCCACACCCATCGAGCAGCTCACCGTCCCCGCGATCATCTCGTCGCTGGAGAAGCTGATCGACGGCCTCGACAGCAGGCCAATCCTCATGGGGCACTCCGCGGGCGGGGTGTTCACCCAGATCCTCCTGGACCACGGCTACGGCGCCTGCGGAGTCGCGATGAACTCCGCCCCCACCGAAGGTGTCGCCGTCGTCCCCCTGTCACAGGTCAAAGCGACATTCCCGGTGCTGAAGAACCCCGCCAACCGGCACAAGGCCGTCGGTTTCACCTACGACCAGTGGCGCTACGCCTTCACCAACACATTCTCCGAAGACCAGGCGAAGGCGACGTACGAGCGCTACCACATTCCCGCCTCCGGCCATGTGTTCTGGGGCAGCGCGCTGGCCAACATCCACCCCGGCCACGCCGACTCCTACGTCGACTACCACAACGACAACCGCGCGCCGCTGCTGTTCATCGCCGGCGAGAACGACCACCTGATGCCGCCGAAGATCCAGCGATCCAACGCCAAGCACTACAAGGCGAACACCCTGACCGAGATCGTCGAATACCCAGGACGCTCCCACCTGATGCCGGCACAGAACGGCTGGGAAGAAGTCGCCGACTACGCCCTCGACTGGGCGCTCGGCCACTCCTGACCCGCACGCCCGCCAGTTGTGGGCCCGGGACAGAACCGCCCGTCCCGGGCCCCGGAAGGAATCCTGCATGAGCGACGTCCGCATCGCCCACATCGGCGGCCCGACCACCCTGATCGAAATCGGCGGCTGGCGGCTGCTGACCGACCCCACGTTCGATCCCCCCGGCCGCACCTACCCCTTTGGCTGGGGCACCTCCTCCCGCAAGCTCACCGGTCCCGCCCTCGCCGCACCCGACCTGCCCCCGATCGACGCCATCCTGCTCAGCCACGACCACCACGGCGACAACCTCGACACCACCGGACGCACCCTGCTCCAGGCCGCCGACGCCGTCATCACCACCCCCGCCGCAGCCCGGCGCCTCGGCGGAAACGCCCGCGGCCTCACCCCCTGGCAGGCCACCCGCCTCCACGCCCCGAACCGCCCCACGATCGACATCACTGCCACACCCGCCCGCCACGGCCCACCACTGTCACGGCCGCTGACCGGCCAGGTGACAGGGTTCGGCCTGAAATGGGAAGGCCAGCGGCACGGCGTGCTGTGGATCTCCGGGGACACCGTCCTCTACGGCGGCGTCCGGCAGGTGGCCCAGCGCATGCAGGTGGGCACCGCCCTGCTGCACCTCGGCGGTGTGCGCTTCCCCGTCACCGGCCCGATCCGCTACACCATGACGGCCGCCCACGCCGTCGAACTGTGCCGCCTGCTGCTGCCGCTGACCGCCATTCCCGTCCACTACGAGGGATGGCACCACTTCCGAGAAGGCCGCGCCGCCATCGAGGACGAACTCGCCCGCGCCCCGGCCGACATCCGCAACCGCTTCCGCTGGCTTCCCGCCGGAACCCCCACGGACATCAGCACCTGACCCACAACACGCCCCAGACGGCGAGCCGGAACCAGACACCGGATACAGACCATGACCACCCACGACCATAGCCACGCCCACCCGGCCCCCAGACTGCTCCACCGTGCCCACCTCTGCTCCTCCCGGCGTGCAGCGCGGTGAGCAGCGCGGTGAGCAGCTTCCCGAACCGAGGGTGTCCTGTGGCTAGTTGCGGTGAACTGGCCGCAGGGGAGTGGGTTCTTCGGGCTGGGGCTGAGATCCGCGTAGGTGGGTGATCTCGTCGTGCTGGGCGGCGAGCCGGGACAGCGCCAGCCTTTTGAATGCGGTCAGTTCATCAACGGCTGTGTCCCGGAGGGCGATGCGTGCCTTCAGTGCCGAATTCTCAGCCTGGAGTCGCTCGATCTGAGCGTCTCGTGGGTCCAGGACCGTCCCAGCTTCTCGCTCGGTGTTCAGGCGCCGCTCAAACTCCTGGCGCAGATGCTGGTAGGGGCCATCGCGGACAGTGCCGTCGCGGTCCTTCTTCGAGCAAAAACCGGTGCGAGACACTCCGGCCTTGGCCGCGAGGTGAGGTCGCACCGTCCGCCGGGCGGGAGTTCGCCGCGCAGGAGACGGTCCATAGCGGCCCTGATCGCCTCCTCGTTGCGGGTCCGTGCGGTGTCATTGAAAAGGCGGCAGTGAAGTCGCCTTCCAGGTACTTGATCGTCACGTGAGCGTGCGGTACCCGCCGCCTGGCGTGATTCACCAGGATCGGACGGGCCGTCTCTGTGTAGATGGCCACCGCCTGTCGGTAGGTGAACGGCACCGCCGTCGCGTACTGCTCGTCCACCGCCCACCGGTAGAATTTGCCCAGCACACTCATGTGCTGGTTCCAGGTCACCGCCCCCAAATACTGCTTCGGATCACCACTCGACCGATCCACCGCGTAGGTACTCAACAGGGCCTTCAACCGGTCCCGGGTGTCAAAGACCTCTACTCCGTGCACCTGAGCGGCCACGATCCAGTCCCGCAGGATCCGCGCGTACGTCCCCCACGACGACGGCGCCGGACACTCATCCGACGGCCGCAGCCGCAACCACTCATTGGCCACCGCCGCAGCCCCCGGCCCACGCCCGTCCTCGAAGAGCAGGTCGTCGTCGATCAGCATCGCCATCCCCTCGGGGATCACAGGCTTCGCCAGCAGCCCCCAGGACTCCCAGCCCTCACTGGAGTAAACGCGACCTCCATACCCACTGACGGTCCGGAGAGACACCGCTCCGCACAGCAGGCAAACGTGCTCGAGTGATGCATCCAACCGCGCTAAGAGACACGGCAGGTCAGCAGAAACAACCGATGCTGCGCGTGTTGTTGTCCCAGTTCCCCGCGTGCCAGGCGATGTCGGCCTCGCGGACACACTGCGCGACGTGGCCGTCGGCCGACCGGACGAGGTAGTGCGCCGACACCTTCTTCGGCGGGTTCTGGAAGATGGCCAGCGTCTGCGCGTACGTCTCCTGTGTGACGTGGATGATCACGTGGTCGACGGGGTGGGCGGTGGGCCGGTCGGCCACCGTGTAGTTGTACGTGGTCGCCGGTTGCCACTCGGCGGCGGGGAAGTCGACGGCCTGGGGCTCGGCTCCGGCGCGTGCGTCGGGGAGCAGCGCGTAGGGGACGGCGGCGAGAGCGGTGCCCTTCAGCAGCCGACGCCTGTTGACGAGCGGTCTTGCGCGTTCCATGAACGAATCGCCTTTCGAGGACGGGGGGTTGGTGAGGCGTGCCCGAGTGGCGAGACCGGCGCCCGACGTCTGGTGGAGGTGCTCAGCTTCGGAGAGTCACCGCCGTCTCTCGCAGCCGCGCATGCACTCCCCGGTGTGTCTCGCGGGGCGGCAGCCACTGCTTGCGGAGCTTGGCCACGCAGGTGTAGTTGGTGTCGCAGACGTTGGCCAACGGCGACTCCACGGCCTGGGTCGCGAACTGGTACGCGTCCAGCGCGCTGAACCCGTAGTCGCGCACCATCCACTGCACCAGGTCAAGCTGGGATATCCGGAACGCGTCCTCCAGCGGGCGCGCCGAGCCCGTCGAGATGATGTGGGTGTCCGACTCGATCCGCGGCCAGGGCGTGGCCAGCCCCTTGAGCAACTCGACGACCACCACGGTGTTCATGGCGCACTCGACGGCGACTCCGCAGGTTTCCGCCTCGCCCTGGCGGGCGTGCCCGTCGCCGAGGCTGAGCAGGGCGCCTTCGACATTCACCCCGAGGTAGCAGGTGACGCCCGCTCGCATCTCGGGCGTGTCCATGTTCCCGCCGTGTGCGTCCGGCACCAGCGCCGAACGCACCTCCAGGTTGGCGGGAGCCACGCCCACGGTGCCGTGCATCGGGTCGAGGGGCAGCTCGAGCTCGATGTCGCTGTCGTGGGCGCGGAACAACGCCGTGCGCCGGGTGCGGTCGAGCTGCCAGATCCAGACGGTCTCCGGAAGAGGGGGCTGCAGCGTGGCGGTGGTGTGCGTCGAGGTGAGCGCGCCGAAGAGGGGGACCGTGGTCGACGCGGCCCAGTCCCGCGCCGGTTCGATCGACACGAAGTGCACGGCGACCGTGTCGCCCGGTTCCGCGCCCTCCACATAGAAGGGACCCGTCTGGGGGTTGAGGAAGGGAAACTCGCACACCTCGGACACCAGGTCCTTCTCGGACCGCACCCGGCCGGCGAAACAGTCCTCCGTGTACAGGTCGAGAACTGTGCCGGGCGCGATACGCGCCACGGGCGGCGCCCCGCCGAACGTCCAGGCGTACTCGCCCGGTTCGGGGCGCACGGTCAGGATCCTGGGGTCGTTCATCGCTGCGGTGCTCCGTTCTTCGGACGGCTGGTGGACGCCGATTCGTCGAGGTGCCAGTCGAGGTGCCGGTAGAGGTGCCAGTGGAGGTGTTCGGCGAGGTGTTCGTCGAGGTGGACACGCGTGGTCTCCGCTGTCCGCCGGGATGACCCGATGGGCTGCGCCTCGCGTGAATCACGGTACGGCCCTTGCCGGTTGGGCAGAAGGACACAGTGCGCTTCGGTGGACGACGGCGCCACTGTGGAAAACTCGCTCACCCCTGCGAGTGAAGTCGGCCACGAATCAGGCCCGTTCGGCCACGGCTGCCGGGTCGTCGAGGACGGCCCGGATCACCGAATGGGCGGCCCCCAGCAACGGCCCCTCGGATCCCAGCCGTGACACGGACACCGGACATGCCGGTCCCGCCGTGCGCCGCGCCAGCTCCTCCCGCAGGGACGGCAGCAGCCACGGGGCGAGCCCGGCCAGCGCACCACCCAGCACGACACCCTGCGGATCGAGCAGGTTGACCGCCCCGGTCAGCGCTATGCCGAGCGCCTCTCCCGCGTCACGCAGCGCCCGCCGCACGTCCTCGTCGCCGTCCGCGGCGCGCCCGGCGAGCAGCCCGACGCGGTCCTCGCCCGGCTCCAGACCCGCCGCCCGCAGCACCGCCTCCTCGCCGGCGTACTGCTCCAGACACCCGCGCCCGCCGCACGCACAGGCAGGCCCGTCCGGCCGGACCGGCACGTGCCCGAGCTCGCCCGCGAACCCGCGTGTTCCGTGCAGCAACCGCCCGTCCACCACGACCGCCGCGCCGATGCCGATCTCCGCCGACACGTGAAGGAAGTCGCGCGGCGTGCCGTCACCGAGCCAGAGTTCGGCCAGCGCGCCGAAGTTGGCCTCGTTGCCCACGGCCAGCGGGAAGTCGGACGGCAGCAGAGCGCCGAGGTCCGTGTCGTTCCAGTCGAGGTTCGGGGCGCGTACGACGGTACGGGCGTCGCGCGCCACCAGCCCGGGCACGGCCACGGCGAGCCCGGCGGGCCACAGGCCCTCGCTCTCCGCCTCGCCGACCACCCGACGCACCAGCCCGACGAGCTCCTCGATCACCGGTCCGGCGGCGCGGCCGCGGTTCGCGCCGTACCGCACGGCCCTGGACCGCACCTCTCCGCGCAGGTCGACCGCGCAGACCGCGAGGTGGTCGACGCCGATCTCGGCGCCGATCCCGGCGGGGCCGTGCCCGCTGACGGCGAGCGCCGACCCCGGCCGGCCCACCCTGCCGGGCCGCTCGGGGCCCAGCTCCTCCAGCAGTCCCGAACGTATGAGCTCGTCGACGAGGGTCGACACCGCGGCACGGGTCAGACCGATGCGCGAGGCGACGGCGGCACGGGACAGCGGCCCCTCGGCGCTGACGGTGTGCATCACGCGGGCCAGGTTGCGGCGGCGCATGCCCTGCTGGGTGTCGGGCAGCGTACGGCCGGGTCCGGCCGGGTGGGCCTCGTGCAGCGGTGCGGTCATGCCTCCGTCCGTCCTTGGTCGGTGTCGGTGTCGGTCACCCGTCGGTCGGGCGGTCGAGGGGGCACGCCGGGGGCGCCGTCAGTGGTCTCCCGTCCCCCGCTCCAGCAGCGGCGCCGCGTCGGAGAGTACCCCGGTGATCCTGGCCAGCGTCGCCTCGTCCCGCTGCACGGCGTCGAGCACCGGACCGGCGGCCGTGTTCCAGCGCCGGGCGACCGCGGCCGGGTCCTCGCCGGTCAGCAGGCCGGCGGCCTGAGCCGCGGCGCCGAGCGCGACCAGTTCCTTGGCCTCGGGCACCTGGACGGGGCGCCCCGAGAGCCGTCGTACGGTCTCCTGCCAGGCCGTGCCCCGGGCCCCGCCGCCGATCAGCAGCAGCGGGGTCGAGCGGTCCGCGTCCTCGTCGAGGACCAGGTCGAGTGCGCCGAGCAACGCGTGCACGGCACCGTCGTACGCGGCCTGCAGGAGCTGGCCGCCGGTCGTGTCGTGGCGCAGCCCGTGCAGGATTCCCGAGGCGTTCGGCAGGTTCGGGGTGCGCTCGCCGTCCAGGTAGGGGAGCAGGGTGACGTCGGCGGTGGGCTCCACCGCCTCGCGGTCGAGGCCCAGCAGGGTCGCGACCCGGTCGACCGCGAGCGTGCAGTTCAGCGTGCAGGCGAGGGGCAGCCAGTCGCCGTGGGCGTCGGCGAAGCCCGCCACGGTGCCGGTGGGGTCAGTGGGGCGGCGCTTGGACACGGCGTAGACCGTGCCCGAGGTGCCGAGGCTCATCACCGGCGAGCCGGGACGCAGGCCCAGGCCGAGTGCGGCGGCGGCGTTGTCGCCGGTGCCGGGGGCGACCAGGGTGCCCTTGGAGAACGGCAAATCGTGGCCGTCGCGCACGGTGCCGGCCACCTCGCCCGGCCGGACCACCCGCGGCAGCAGGGCCGGGTCGAGCCCCACATGGGCGAGGATCTCCGGGTCGTACGACTCCGTCCCCGAGGCCCACCAGCCGGTCCCGGACGCGTCGCCGCGGTCGGTCGTGCCCTGCCCCGTGAGGCGTTCGGTGAGGTAGTCGTGGGGGAGGCGTACGGCCTTGGCCGCCCGGACGGCCTCCGGCTCGTGTTCGGCCAGCCATGCCCACTTCGTGACCGTGAAGGAGGCGGCGAGGACGGAGCCGGTGCGTTCGGCCCAGAACTTGGCGCCGCCCAGCTCCTCGGTCAGCCGCCGGGCCTGCGGCGCCGAGCGCACGTCGTTCCACAGTAGGGCCGGGCGTACCGGCTCGCCCCGCGCGTCCAGAGTGACGAGCCCATGCTGCTGTCCGCCGATGGACACCGCGGCCGCCTCGCGCGCCGCGTCCCCGCACTGGCGCAGGGCCTCGCACAGGGCGTCCCACCACTGACGCGGGTCGCTCTCGCGGCCGGTCCCGGCGGTCACCGTGTGCGGGGCCTGGCCACTCGCGACGACCTGCCCGGTCGCCGCGTCGACGACCAGTGCCTTCGTGGACTGCGTGGACGTGTCTACGCCGACGACGAGCGGACCCTCGGCTGCTGACATCGGGATCTCCCTAAGTTTTTCCGCGGCTCTGCGGGGTCTGTCTTCCCAGAGATGCGTTCGCATACTAATTTGTAAACGGCCATGACGAAATAGTCTCAGCACGCAAGGAGCCGCGGCATGAACTACCAGCCCACCCCCGAGGACAGGTTCACCTTCGGCCTGTGGACCGTCGGCTGGCAGGGAAGGGACCCGTTCGGCGACGCCACGCGGCGTGCCCTCGACCCGGTCGAGACGGTGCAGCGCCTGGCCGAGCTCGGCGCCCACGGCGTGACCTTCCACGACGACGACCTGATCCCCTTCGGGTCCTCGGACACCGAGCGCGAGGCGCACATCAAGCGCTTCCGGGAGGCTCTCGACGCGACCGGCATGAAGGTGCCGATGGCGACCACCAACCTCTTCACGCACCCCGTCTTCAAGGACGGCGCGTTCACCGCGAACGACCGCGACGTGCGCCGCTACGCCCTGCGCAAGACGATCCGGAACATCGACCTGGCGGCCGAGCTGGGCGCCAAGACCTACGTCGCCTGGGGCGGGCGCGAGGGTGCCGAGTCCGGCGCCGCCAAGGACGTACGCGTCGCTCTCGACCGCATGAAGGAGGGCTTCGACCTCCTCGGCGAGTATGTGACCGAGCAGGGCTACGACCTGCGCTTCGCCATCGAGCCCAAGCCGAACGAGCCGCGCGGCGACATCCTGCTGCCCACGGTCGGCCACGCGCTGGCGTTCATCGAGCGCCTGGAGCGTCCCGAGCTGTACGGCGTGAACCCCGAGGTGGGCCACGAGCAGATGGCCGGCCTGAACTTCCCGCACGGGATCGCGCAGGCCCTGTGGGCGGGCAAGCTCTTCCACATCGACCTCAACGGCCAGTCCGGCATCAAGTACGACCAGGACCTGCGCTTCGGCGGCGGCGACCTGCGCGCCGCGTTCTGGCTGGTCGACCTCCTGGAGAGCGCCGGTTACGACGGCCCTCTGCACTTCGACTTCAAGCCGCCGCGGACCGAGGACCTCGACGGCGTGTGGGCGTCGGCCGCGGGCTGCATGCGCAACTACCTCATCCTCAAGGAGCGGGCGGCCGCCTTCCGCGGCGACCCGGAGGTCCAGGAAGCCCTGCGCGCCTCGCGTCTGGACGAGCTGGCCCAGCCCACCGCGGCCGACGGCCTGAAGGCCCTCCTTGCCGACCGTGGCGCCTTCGAGGACTTCGACGTGGAGTCGGCCGCCGCGCGCGGGATGGCCTTCGAGCGCCTCGACCAGCTGGCGATGGATCACCTGCTGGGCGCGCGTGGCTGAACGCACGCGCGCGTGCCGTCAGTTTTCTGAAGAACCTCAGTTGCTGAGGAACCTTGGCTCTTGAGGGGCCACGGTTCTTGACGGAGCTGCGGTTCTCGGCGGAGCTGCCGTTCTCGAGGGACGTCGGCTCTTGAGCGACCTCGCGCGGAATGTTCCGGAATCATGCGATCCAAGGCATGAGGCCGTATCAACCTCCGCGCGGGGCTCGCGCCTTGCCCGCTTCGAGGCGACTCTGGACGGTATGGCCATGCCGCCCGTACCGCCTCAGCCGCCCGGGCCACCGGGTGACACGCCGCCTCCGGGCGACGGTTTCGGACCGCCACCCGAAGGCTTCGGCCATAACGGACCGACCCACAGTGCACCGACCTCGTACGGCGGTTCGTCGCCGTACGGCGATGCGTCACACGGTGGCTACTCGTCGACTCAGCCGATGAACCCGACCGACGAACCGGGCGGACCACCGGGTGGCCCCGGAAAGCGCCGGAACCCGCTGTTCGTCCTGCTGGCCGTGCTCGTGCTGGCGGCCGTGGCCGTCGCAGCGGTCGTCCTCATGGCGGCGGGAAACGACGACTCGCCCGACGAGAAGCCGCCCGCCGAGAGCAGCGCGAGCACGAGCCGCTCTCCCTCGCCGTCCTTCAGCATCCCGACCGAGCTCCCCAGCACCCTGCCCACCGAGTTGCCGTCGCAGTTCCCCACCGAGCTGCCGAGCGACTTCCCGAGCGACCTCGAATCGCTGATCCCGTCACTCGGGGACGTGCTCCCCTAGCAATAAGCCGACGTCGGACGGCCGTACCCACCTCGTTCGACGTCAGATGCCATACGGCAGCCGTACGTACGTCACCGTCGTCTCCACCCCACTGTCGACCAGTCGACCCTGCGCGTCGAACGCGCCCGCGCCGTCCGTCATCCCGAAGTCGTTGTCGTTGATGAGAGCGAGCGTGTCGTGGTCCACGCGCGCGACGCCCTCGATCTTCCCGGGCACCCCGGCGACCGTGCCCAGGTCGACGACCAGGCGCTTGGCGAGCACCGGTACCCCGGAGGCCGCCGGGTCGTCGAGCTGCTCCAGCGACGGAGATGTCGTGTCGTCGTCCCACCTGCCGCCCAGGATGTTCGCGTCGCGGTCCAGGCGCACGAGCTGGAGCCGCGCAGCCTTGTCGGTGCGCTCCTCGACCAGCAGCCGGTTCCCGCCCACGGCCACCACCGAGGAGATCTTGAGCTCGGAGGTGTCGTCCTCGCTCGGATCCACCACGTTGACGGGGTCGAAGCGGTACGCGTACTCGGCGGTGACCGCCTTCTTCTTCGGCGAGAAACGCAGCAGGCGGGTGGTGCGAGAGGCCTCTCCGGACTCCGTGTCCGGCAGGGACAGCGGGCTCTGGACGGCCAGTACCAGGTCACCGCAGGGCAGTCGGGCGAGCCCCTCGAAGCCGCGGTTGATCTTGCGGTGCAGCAGAACGGAGGGCAGCGCCTCCACCACCGGGTAGTCCGTCCCCGTGAGATTCAGTCCCTCGGGCACGTACCGCGTAAGTACCTTCCCGCGCGCGGAGACGTGGATGAGGGACGGCCCGTACTCGTCCGCGAGCCAGAAACTCCCGTCCGCGGCCCGCACGATGCCCTCGGTGTCCAGGCCGTTCGGGTTGGACGACACCGGAGTCCGCGCGTCATAGGAGTACGGCGCCTCGTCGCGCCCCTCCTGGTTCGGCAGGCCCGTGACCGGCTTGCCGGAGGTGGTGGTGATCGGGATGGCGTCCAGCACCTTCACGGAGTCGCCGGACACGCGGATCTTCACGATCGCAGGATCGAAGCCCGGCACCGGGAACGTGCGGCGCTTGGCGCCGTCCACCTTGATCTGCCCGTTGGGTCCGCGGTCGGTGATCGTCCAGAACTCGCCCTGGCGGCCCGCCGGATAGATGTCACTGCCGATGCCGCCGAGATCCACGCCCCGGTCGTCGCCCACCGTGCCGGGCAGCAACGCGTTGCTGAACGCGCCCAGCGGGATGTCGCCGAGCGTCGCCGTACGCACGACCCGCGCCTCCCCGGCCGGGACGCCGACGGCCGGGGAGGCCACCACGAGAGCGGCCAGCACGGCGAGGGGTGCGCCCGCCGCGCCGGAACGGTGGACTCGGCGCCGGCCGGTGGCGTACGGGGACATGGGGCCTCCTGAGGGGCAAGTTCACTGACAGCGGCCAGATTTGGGCCTCGCACGGAACGGGGTACGACCGCCAGGTGAACGCGCGACGTCGGCCACTCGTCGGACCGACGCCGCACGCCGCAGCCTTCGAAGACCTTCGCCGCGGCGCACCGCTCCCAGGGAGCCCTGCTCCGGAGGCGGCCCCTTCAGGAGGGCTCTTCCTCGGAGCCGGCCGCCGCCGAAGCCAGCGCGGTCGCGGGATCCTGGGCAGCCCCACCGGCGGGCACCCAGCGGCCGCCCTCCTTCCGATACGGCCACCAACGGCCGTCACGGCCCAGCCGCACTTGGCCGTTCGCGCCGTCGACGGTCCACCGGTTCGCCGTCGCCCGCAGCGTCGGCCGTTCCTCCTCCTCCCAGGCGGAGTCCAGGGCGGCACGCGCGCGTGCGAGTGATTCGCCCTCTACGGTCCACTCCTCCTCGCACACCGACAGCGCGGCCGCGCCTCCGTGCCGCCAGGCACGCACGGCCAGGGCCAGCTGCTCCCTGCCGCGCCCGGATCCGTCGGCCAGCCGGTCCAGCACGGCCTCCCCGGGGCTGCCTGCGGCCAGGCGCACGGCATCCTGAGCCACCGCCAGCTCCGCTTCGCCCCCATGCGGTTCCGGACCGGCTCCAAGAGCCTCGGCGAGCAGGCGTTGGGCCTCCACAGCCGTCCGGGCGGCCAGGAACTCCAGGGCTGCCGGCTCGATGCCGGGTGCCGGCGGGGCCTCGGTGTCCAGCGCCGGAGGCGGGCCGGCCTCCTCGGGGAACTCGGGCAGAGCGGGCAGCGGCGGCAGGACCTCCCCGGCCGCGTACGCTTCCGCGGCATCCACGCCCACCGGTTCGGCGATTTCCTCGGCCGGCGCGGCGCTGCGCTCCTGGAGAGCGTCCAGCAGGGCGCGTTCGGCCCGTCCACGCATCAGCAGCAGCACGAACGGGTCCTGGTCCAGCAATCGCGCCACCTGGTGGCACAGAGCCGCGGTGTGTCCGCAGTGGTCCCAGGCGTCGCAGTCGCACTCCGGCTCCAGATCGCCCACGCCGGGCAGCAGCTCGATGCCGGCCGCTGCCGCGTCCTCGACCAGGTGCGGCGGCATGTCGCGATCCAGCAGCGCCGCCACGTGCCCGGCCCGCTCGACTGCCATGTCGAGGAAGCGGTCCCACTGCTCGCCGGTCAGCTCCGCCAGCAGCACGTCCGCCCGGCGGGCGGTGCCGTCGCGGTCCTGGACGACCGCGGTGATGCGCCCCGGACGCACCGACACCGCGCCGACGGCTCCCGCACGCGCGAGTCTGCGGCCCGTCTTCACCTGCTGGGAGTCCAGTGCCGTGTCCTCCAGGGCCTTCAGCCAGGCCCGGCCCCACCACGTCTGCGCGAAACCCGTCCCGTGCGCGGGAGGCAGCGCGGCGAACGTGCGCTCCGGGTCACCCTCGTACTCGTTCATCGTGCGCCCCCTCGCAGTTCGACCAGATCGGCCAGTTCCGCGTCCGTCAGTTCCGTGAGCGCCGCCTCGCCCGCGCCGAGTACCGCGTCCGCCAACTCCTGCTTGCGGCTGAGCATCTCGGCGATGCGGTCCTCGATGGTCCCCTCCGTGATCAGCCGGTGCACCTGCACGGGCCGGGTCTGGCCGATGCGGTACGCGCGGTCGGTGGCCTGCGCCTCGACGGCCGGGTTCCACCAGCGGTCGTAGTGCACGACATGCTCGGCCCGGGTGAGGTTCAGCCCCGTGCCCGCTGCCTTCAACGACAGCAGGAAGACAGGGACTTCACCGTCCTGGAAGCGCTGCACCATCGCCTCCCGTTCGTGGACGGGCGTGCCCCCGTGCAGGAACTGGGAGGGCGTACCGCGGGCCGCCAGGTGCCGCTCGACGAGCCGGGCCATCTGCACGTACTGCGTGAAGACGAGAACGCTCGCCCCCTCGGAGAGGACGGTGTCGAGGAGTTCGTCCAGCAGCTCCAGCTTCCCGGAGCGCCCGGCGATCGTCGGCCGCTCCTCCTTGAGGAACTGCGCCGGATGGTTGCAGATCTGCTTGAGCCCCGTCAGCAGCTTCACGATCAGCCCGCGCCGTGCCATGTCGTCGGCGCGGGAGATCTCCGCGAGGGTCTCGCGCACCACCGCCTCGTACAGGCCCGTCTGTTCGAGGGTCAGGGACACGGCCCGGTCGGTCTCGGTCTTCGGCGGCAGTTCCGGAGCGATCCCCGGATCCGACTTGCGGCGGCGCAGCAGGAAGGGGCGTACGAGCCGGGCGAGCCGCTGCGCGGCAGCCGGGTCCAGGCCGGCCTCGACGGGCTGTGCGTACCGCGCTCGGAAGGTGCCGAGCCGGCCCAGCAGACCCGGGGTGGTCCAGTCGAGGATCGCCCACAGCTCGGACAGGTTGTTCTCCACCGGCGTGCCGGTGAGCGCCACGCGCGCGCGTGCGCCGATCGAGCGCAGCTCCCGGGCGGTCGCGGAGTACGGATTCTTCACATGCTGGGCCTCGTCCGCCACGACCATGCCCCACGGCACCTCGCCCAGCCGGCGCGCGTCCAGGCGCATCGTGCCGTACGTCGTGAGGACGAACTCCCCGTCGGCCAGGTCGTCCAGGCTGCGGCGCGATCCGTGGAAGCGGCGCACGGGGGTGCCGGGCGCGAACTTCTCGATCTCGCGCTGCCAGTTGCCCATCAGGGACGTCGGGCACACCACGAGCGTGGGGCCGGCGGACTCGGCGTCGGTCTGCCGGTGCAGATGCAACGCGATCAGGGTGATGGTCTTGCCGAGTCCCATGTCGTCGGCCAGACAGCACCCCAGGCCCAGGGAGGTCGTCCGGGCCAGCCAGCTCAGACCCCGCCGCTGATAGTCCCGCAGCGTGGCGGCGAGAGCGGCGGGCTGTGCGACCGGCTCCTGCGCCTCGGGGTCCGCGAGACGCTCCCGCAGTGCCGCCAGCCAGCCCGTGGGATGGACGTCCACCCGGAGGCCGTCGACCTCCGTGGAGCCCGTCAGAGCGGCACTCAGCGCGTCGATGGGTGTCACCTTGCGGTCCTGCTGGGCGCGAGCGCGGAGCACCTCCTCGGGGTCGACCAGGACCCACTGGTCGCGCAGTCGTACGACGGGGCGGTCGGCCTCGGCGAGCCGGTCCAGTTCCTCGCGTGTGAGCCGCTGGTCACCGAGCGCGAACCGCCAGTTGAAGGCGAGCAGCGCGTCGGCGGACAGGAACGACGGTGTGTCCGCGGAGACCTTGCCGGGACCTGTCGCCTCGTCCGGCGGACCGACCACAGCGCGGGCGGTCAGCTCGCGGGTCAGTTCCTTCGGCCAGTGCACCTCGACCCCGGCGCTCAAGAGGCTGCGGGCGCCCTCCCCGAGCAGCTCGGTGACCTCCTCGTCGCCGAGTTCGACGGCATCCGGCACGGACGCCGAGAGCAGTGGCGCGAGCGCCTGCCAGGCTCGGGCCGCACGGCGGAGTGCGAGCAGGGCGTCCATCCGCGCGCGCGGGCCGAACCTTCCGCCCGCCGCGCCCGTCCACACCTCGACGGCGTCCGCGACGAGCGTGGGATCACTCACGCTGTGCACCTGCACCACGGCCCGGAACGGCAGCACCGCGTCGTCCCGCGCCTCGGCCAGACCGGGCACCTCGACCCGCAGCGAGAGCCGCACACCCGAGTCATGGCCCGCGGCGACATCGGCGGCCCACTCGCGCTGCTCCGGCAGGTGCTGCGGTTCCCGCGCCGCATAGGCGGGCCCGCCGGTCACCAGCGGTGCCGCGGGGGAGCGGGGCAGTGTGTCGGCGACGGCGTCCAGGAAGGCGCGCAGCAGCCGCTCCGGGTCGGGCAGGCGCAGGGGGCCGGTGCCGTCCAAGGGCACGGCGTGCGCCTCGGGCGGCATCGCGGCGGCGAGCCGGCGGATGCGCTCCATGTCCGCCGCGCCCAGGGGACCCGTGCGCCAGGCGTCGTGGTCGAGCGGGGAGAGGCCGGGGAGCAGCAGGCCGCGTGCCGCGAGGTGCAGGGCCAGCACGGCAGCCGCACTCCAGAATGCGGGCGCCCGGTGTGTCTCTTCGGAGGCACGCGCGCGCGTGAGCACCGGCAGCGCGGCGTGCACCGGCAGCAGGACGGCCGGCACGCTCACCAGCTCGACACCGTCGTCACCGGGCAGGACGACGGCCAGGTCCTCGACGGACCCCGCCTCGACGGCAGGAGGAACTTCGCCGTCAGGCCGCCAGAAGGCGACACTGCCGGTGCGTGCCGGGTCGCCGGGCACGAAGACGGCACAACAGTGGGTGAGTTCGGAGATCTCGGAGGGGGGTCCCGCGGAAATCCTCTGCACAGAAATGCCGTATTCCTCAAATTTGACTACTTGTGGATCGTCGAGGGTACAGCACGTCGAGCGCGCACCCGGCAAGTCCGGCACGTGGCCTGAGTCACTTCTCGTCGGAGGTGTCGTCAGCCCCCTCCCCGGGCGGTGCTGGCCCCCGGCCCTACCCGGGGGGTTGCCGGATGGTCGCCTCAGGTCGCGGATCCGTACGTTTCCTCAGGTCAGCCCGTTTCTGAGAGAGCCGGAGTCCAGACATGCCCCAGACCGCCGCGATCGAAGCCAACCCCCGGGCGACGCCCCGCTCCACCTCGGGCGGAAGCGAGTTCACGCCCCTCCTGCGCACCGTGAAGAGCCAGGACCTCCTGGAGCGCCGGTACGGCTGGTACGCGCGGCGCATCGCTCTCAACGCACTGGCCCTCGCCGCCGTCGTCACCGGCATCGTCCTGACCGGTGGCTCCTGGTGGACGCTGCTCCTCGCACCGCTGCTCGCCGTGTTCTCGGCGCGTACCGCGTTCATAGGCCACGACGCCGGTCACTCACAGATCACCGGCAACAAGACAGCCGCCCGCCTCATCGGACTCGTCCACGCCAATCTGCTGCTCGGGATGAGCTACTCCTGGTGGAACCACAAGCACAACCGCCACCACGCCAACCCCAACCACATCGACAAGGACCCCGATGTCGTCGCCGACGTCCTCGTCTTCACCGGTGAGCAGGCGGCGGACCGGAAGGGCTTCAGGCGCTGGCTCACCCGCAACCAGGCCTGGCTGTTCTTCCCGCTCACCCTCCTCGAAGGCGTGGCCCTCAAGGTCCAGGGATTCCGGGATCTGCGGCGTCAGTCGCCCGGCGAGCGGTCCGTGGAGGCCGTGCTGCTGGTGAGCCATGTCGTGGGATACGCGACGCTGCTGCTCACCTCCATGTCCCCCGGCAGGGCACTCGCGTTCGCCGCCCTCCACCACGCCCTCTTCGGCCTGCACCTGGGGCTGTCCTTCGCGCCCAACCACAAGGGCATGGAGATGCCGGACCCGAGCGGCGAGCCGTGGGGCCACCTGCGCCGGCAGGTGCTCACCTCGCGCAACATCCGTGGCGGCGCGGTGACCGACTGGTTCCTCGGCGGCCTCAACTACCAGATCGAGCACCATCTGTTTCCCAGCATGCCCCGCCCCCATCTGCGGCTGGCCCGGCCTCTGGTGCGCGCCCACTGCAGGGAGTTGGGTATCCCCTATGCGGAGACCGGGCTCGTCGACTCCTACCGACAGGCTCTGCGCCACATGCACGAGGTGGGAGAGCCCCTGCGGACACAGCCACAGCGGACGGAGTGGTGGACGCTGTAGGGGAGCGAGTCAGGGATGTCTCAGGGACGTCTCAGGGTCGCGGTTCGGAACCGTGGGAGGCGCGGAACCGTTTTTCTGGACAGAGAGCGGCAGTGGCCGCGGAGGAGGCGACGCACATGTCGAAGAACGCCAAGATCGCCGCAGGAGGTGTGGCGGTCGGGCTCATCCTGTTGATCTGGCTGCCCTGGTGGGCCGCGCTCCTGATCGTGCTGGGAGTCCCGGCGGCCGCGTACCTCACCCTGGACCCCTCACAGCGGCGCAGGCTGCGCCGTGTCTCGCGAAAGGAGCTCGGCCGCTGACGCACCACCGTGTCGGCCCGGTCGGGCCGTCCGGCGCGAAGGAGCCCACCTCAGAGCCGCTCGCGGGCCTGCCGACCGGCAGGGTCCGCGAGCGGACGTGCCCGTGTCAGCCAGGAGACCGGCGCCGACGCGTCGCCGCCCGGCCGGGCTCAGATGGGGCGTACGGCCATCTTGTCGAGTGCCTCAAGAAGACCCGGCAGCTCCGGGCCCCGACCCACCGGAAGCACCTCGCCGGGCTCGTCGTCGAGCAGGACGAACGCGATGTCGTCGGTTCTGGCCACGAGTGACCAGCCGGGACCGTCGGCGCGCAGGATCCTCGCGTCGCCGGGGGCGAAGGACGACCGCACGCGGCCGAGGGGCGGGGGCGTGTCCACGTAGGCGCGGGCCTCCGCCATGACGCGCCGGATGCCGCCGTGCCCTTTGCGTCCTTCCTTCTCGGCTTCCTCCGCGCCACCCGTGGCCTCGGGCGACCCGTCGTCGGCCGCAGTTCCGGAAGCCCCGTCGGCCGAACGTGCGAAGGCCGCGTCGTCGATCTGCTCGCGCCAGATCGCCCACTGGAGCGCGATCTCGTCGGCGCCCAGTCGCCGCTGGGCCGGCCCCCAGGTGGTGGTGTCCGGCGGCGCCAGCGGGGGACGGTCGGCGACCTCGGGGTCGGGATCGTGCGGCGCGGGCACGCCGGGAGCCGCGACGGCGACCGCGAGGGGCCAGCCGGGAAGGCCGGCGACGACGGTGCGTTCGTCGGGCGACAGGTCGTACTCCATGCCGCAGTCCCAGGAGGCGATGGCGACGGCGACCAGCGACACGTCGTCGATGACGACCGTCCACCGGGCACCCTCGCCGTCCTGGCCGAGCACCAGGCCATACCCGTCGGCAAGCGGCGCGAGACCGAGCGCCGCGCAGGCCTGCGGATAGTCGTCGCCCAGCACGCTCGGGAACTTCGCCGGCGTCAGCAGCACCGCCGTCAGCACATAGAGCGCGTCGTCCTCGGCGGCGACGGCGTCCTCGTCCGTCCCGGCCATCCCAGTCTCCCCATCTGTTCGTCCAACGGCGCGCACCCTAGTGCGCCCGGAAGGCGCTTGTCACGACTCCCCGGCGCACCGGAGCTGCAGTTCTCGGACCGGACGGGGCGAATCGACCACCCGCTGCCGGTGCGTCAGGCCGCCGGAAGCCCCAACAGCGCCCGTGCCACGGTCCGAGGCGACTCGTCGCGCTCCCGGGCGAGCGCGATGACGGCCCGGCAGGCCAGTTCGTTCACCCCGAACGACAGTGCCTCGGGCGAGACCCAGCCGGCGGCATCGTCGATCCGGTCCTGGTCGTCCTCCGCGCAGGCCGACACGTATGCGGCGGCTGCCTCGAACAGGTTGTGCGAGTGTGCGTCCCGACCGGTCTCCGTCTCGTCGCGCAACGCTTTGACGAACCCGGCCCAGGACTTGCGGACTCTGCCGAACATACTGACCACCTTCCCCCTGTGGTTGCCATGGCTGATCGTTCATCCTCCGCTACTCAACGTAGAGTTGGAGCTTCGGCGGCAGAAGGGGGACGGCGCGGTGAAGCGCTTCGAACGGCTCGCACAGATCCGGAGGTCGGCCCCGGAGCAGGACGCCACGCCGCGGCGGTGAGGTCCGGGCGCTTTTCTGCAGTCAGGCGGATGCGTCAGCGGTCGGCGAGGTGAGGGCGCACCGGGGTCGGATCGAAGGCGACATCCGTCTGCACAGAAGGGCCGGAACGCGGTCAACCCGCCTTGCGGGGCGGGATACTTGTGTCTTCTCACGACGTTGGCGACCAGGGGAGTGGATCGGTGAAGTCTGCCGTAGGAACGGGCCGTCGGGGTGAGGGCGGCGGTCGGAGCGGGCAGCATGCGGTCGTCGTGGGCGGGAGTCTCGCGGGGCTCCTCGCGGCGCACGTCCTGGCCGGATACGCCGACCGGGTGACCGTCGTCGAGCGCGACCGGTTCCCGGACGGCACAGGGTCACGGCCCGGCGTACCGCAGGGCCGGCATCCGCACGTTCTGCTGCAGGGCGGGCAGGTGGCTCTGGAGTCGCTGCTGCCGGGCTTCCTGGCGGAGCTGCGGGCCGCGGGGGCGCCGCGGGTGGGCATGCCGTCGGACATGGTGATGTGGCAGAACGGCCGCTGGTTCCGCCGCCTGACCGCGACGACGCACATCTACACCGGTTCCCGTGCGCAGCTCGAGGAACTGGTGCGGCGGCGGGTTCTCGCCAATCCGGTGATCAGCGTGGTGGAGGGGACCGATGCCGTCGGGCTTCTCGGTGATGCCTCCCGGGTGCGGGGCGTGCTGCTGCGGAACCGCTCCGGCGGCGCCGGCGCGGAGCACCGGGCCCTGGAGGCCGATCTGGTCGTCGACGCCTCTGGCAGCGGCACCAAGGCGCCGCAGTGGCTCGCTTCGATCGGTGCCGAGACTCCGTACGAGGAGACCATCGACACCGGGCTCGCCTACGCCTCCCGTGTCTACCGCGGCAGGAAGGGCGTCCTCGACGGCGAGACCCTCGGCTACTACGTCTACCCCGGCCCCGACCAGGTCCACGGCGGCGGTGCGCTGCCGCTGGAGGACGGCAGCCATCTCGTCATCGTCTCGGGGCTGCGTGGCGACGAACCGCCCACGGGCGACGACGAGTTCGAGACGTACACCAAGCGGCTGCAGCATCCACTCCTGGACCGGTGGCTCGAGGACGCCGAACCGCTCTCACCGGCGTTCGGCTACCGGCGGACCGCGAACATCCGCCGCCGCTACGACCTGCCCGGCCGCCGCCCGGCCGGGTTCCTCGCCACCGGCGACGCCCTGTGCACCTTCAACCCGATCTATGGGCAGGGCATGGCCATCGCCGCGATGACCGCGGTCGCCCTGCGCGGCGCGCTGGCCGACCGGCGCCGGACGCCCACCACGCGACGCGTGCAGCAGGTGCTCCTCGCGGCGTCCCGGCAGGCCTGGGACATCTCCGCCGGGGCGGACCGCAAGATGCCGGGCGCGGTCGGCACCGCGGTCGCCGACGGGCCCGCGGACCGCGTCGCGGACTGGTACCTGCGTCGGGTCATGGAGCGGTCCCCCGGTGACCCGGTCGTGGGGCGCGCCTTCCGCTCCGTGCTGACCCTCTCAGCGCCCGTCACCGCCCTGTTCGCTCCACCCGTGGCCCGGGCCGTCCTCTTCACCCCGCCCGGGCCGACGCCCACCGAACCGCCGGCGACTCCGGAGGAACCGGGGGGCTGAGAGCAAGGTGCCCGAGCCCCGGCCGCCGGCCGGCCTTCGAGGCCGCGGGCGTGCGCGTCGTGGCCGTGCCTGGGACCGGTCACAACGTCATGTTCGACAACCCTGACGCCTTCGTGGCCGCGGTCGCCGGGCCGGCCTGACGGCGTCGCCCTCGCGGACGGCCAGGGCCAGGAACCGGTCGTCCTGGTCGACGTACGACGTCATGCGCCACCCGGAACCGGCCAGCAGCGGCCGGAGGTTCGGCTCCGCGCGCAGATCGTCCGGGGTCATCTGCCGGCCGTGGCGCGCCGCGAGCGCCGCCCTGCCGATCGGGTGGAACAGGGCCAGCGTGCCGCCGGGGCGCACCACGCGCGCCAACTCCCGCAGGTTCTCGGCCGGATGGGGCAGATGCGAGATGAGGCCCGCTCCGAACACAGCGTCCAGCGACCGTGACCGCAGCGGCAGCGCGGTCACGTCGGCCAGCAGCAACCGCCCGTCCCGGTCCCGTCCGGCCCGTACGGCGGCCTGCAGCATGTCCAGGGTCAGATCGATCCCGACGACCACCCCGGCGGGCCCCACGGCCGCACGCAGCGGCGTCAGGGCCCGTCCGGTGCCGCAGCCCGCGTCGAGCACACGATCGCCCTCGCGCAGTCCGAGGTCCGCGACCGCGGCGGCATAGGCGGGACCGTCGTCGGGGAACCGGCTGTCCCAGTCGGCGGCGCGGGCGGCGAAGAACTCCTGGACGTGTGTGTGGTCGTCGCTCATGTTCCGCATGATCCCTCACCGACACGGATGACGCCGCGGCGCGCACGTTCGAGCGTGCCGCGATCGTTCAGATGCACCGTTGCGCCATATTCCAACAGTTTTCGAACTGAGCCCCCTTTGTACGCCCCTGCCCGGACTAGCGTCCCGGAGCCATGGGACACCTGGACCACGCCGCCCTGGGGTGGCTGACCCCCGTGCTGTCGTACGTGATGGCCTGCATAGGCGCCGCACTCGGGCTGCGCTGCACCGTCCGCGCGCTCGGCGCCACCGGACGCTCGCGCCGCAACTGGCTCCTGACCGCGGCCTCCGCGATCGGCACCGGCATCTGGACCATGCACTTCGTGGCCATGCTCGGCTTCAGTGTCAGCGGCACCGACATCCGCTACGACGTGCCGCTCACGATCGCGAGCCTCCTGGTCGCCATGATCGTCGTCTGTGCCGGCGTCTTCGCCGTCGGCTACAGCCGAGACCGCACCCGCGCACTCTTCCTCGGCGGACTGACCACCGGGCTCGGTGTCGCGAGCATGCACTACCTGGGCATGGCTGCGGTACGGCTGCACGGCGACGTCACCTACGACCCGGCGCTCGTCGGGCTCTCCGTCCTGATCGCCGTCGTCGCGGCGACAGCGGCCCTGTGGGCGGCCCTCAACATCAAGTCACCCGTCGCCGTCACCATCGCCTCCCTCATCATGGGGGCGGCCGTGAGCAGCATGCACTACACCGGGATGTTCGCGGTGGGCGTGCGCGTCGCGCCCTCCGGGGCGGCCCTGCCCGGGGCCACGGCGATGCAGTTCATCTTCCCCCTCGCCGTCGGCCTCGGGTCCTATCTCTTCCTGACCTCGGCCTTCGTCGCGCTGTCGCCGACGACGGGGGAGCGCCAGGCATCCGCCTCGGCCCAGCGACCGATCGAGAGCGCGGCCCACTAGCGGTGCCCCGTACCCCGCACTGCCCGGACGGCACGCCCCGAACCACTCCCGAGCGAGGAGGCCATGCGTACACCGCGTAGGACCCCCACAACCGGCGCCGAGTCGCCGCCCCAGCCCACCGTGCGCGGCCGCCGCGCACACGCCGGACCACCGGCCGACGAAAGCCCGGACGACTCTGTGAGCGCGATACCGGACGACGCACCCGCGCGCGCGGGACGCTGGCTGATGCGCCCGCGGACGGTCCGCGCCAAGATCGTCTGCCTGCTCATGGTGCCGGTCGTCTCCCTGCTCGCCCTGTGGGCGTACGCCACTGTCACCACCGCCCAGGACGTTGCCCGTCTGCGGCAGTTGCAGCGCGTGGACGCAGGGATCCGGACCCCCGTCGCCGCGGCCGTGGCCGCGCTCCAGACCGAACGGGCAGCCGCCGTCCGCCATGCGACCGACCCGTCGGCCGGGCGGAGCGACGACCTGAAGACGCTCGCCGACCGCACGGACAAGGCGGTGGCCGAACTGCGGCTCGGAGACGCCAATACCATCGCGGACAGCGAGGAGTTGCCGGCCGGAGTGGCCCAGCGACTCGAAGCGTTCGTCACCGGCGCCGAACAACTGCGCTCACTGCGCACAGCCGTACTCGACCGCAGCGCCGGCTGGGACGAGACCTATGGCCGCTACACGAAGGCCATCGGGAGCGCTTTCGCGGTGGGCGGCGCCCTCACCGGCATCCAGGACGCCGAACTCGGCTCCGACGCGCGCGTGCTGCTCGAATTCTCCCGTGCAGGCGAAGCGCTGGCCCAGGAGGACGTCGTCCTCGCCGCCGCGCGCCTTGCCGGCAGCCTCTCGGGCGAGCGACTGCGGCTGTTCACCGGCGCCGTCGACACCCGCCGCGCCCTCACCGAGTCCGCGGTCGCCGATCTGCGCGGCTCCGAACGCGCCGCCTGGCACCAGCTCGCCGAAGGCAGCGACTACGCCACGGTGGGTGCCACCGAGGACAAGATCCTCGCCGTCGGCGCGGGCGCTCACGCGATCGAGGCGGCTCCGGAAGCCAAGTGGACCAGGGCGCACGCGCGCGTGCAGAACAGCATGCGGACGATCGAGGAGGACGCCGGGCGCGGTGTCGCTGACCGGGCCGACCCGTTCACCCGCGGTCTGCTCACCCCTGCAGGTGCCGCGGTGCTGCTGGGCCTCGTCGCCGTCGCCGCCTCCCTCGTCATCTCCGTACGCATCGGACGCGGCCTCGTCGTCGAGCTGGTGAGCCTGCGCAACGGCGCCCTGGAGATCGCCCGCCGCAAACTCCCCGAAGCCATGCGGAAACTGCGCGCCGGCGAGGAGATCGACGTCCAGGCCGAGGCCCCGCCGGGACCGCCCGCGGAGGACGAGACCGGTCAGGTCGCCGAGGCCCTGGCCACCGTGCACCGCGCCGCACTGCGGGCCGCCGTGGAGCGCGCCGAACTCGCCAGCGGCATCTCCGGCGTCTTCGTCAACCTCGCCCGCCGCAGTCAGGTCCTCGTCCACCGCCAGCTGAGCCTCCTCGACAGCATGGAACGCCGGTCCGACGACCCGAACGAACTCAGCGACCTCTTCCGGCTCGACCACCTCACCACGCGCATGCGACGCCACGCCGAGAGCCTGATCATCCTCTCCGGGGCCGCTCCCGGCCGCGCCTGGCGCATGTCGGTCTCCCTGACGAACGTGGTCCGCGCGGCAGTCTCCGAAGTCGAGGACTACGCGCGCGTGGAGGTACGTCAGCTCCCCGATGCGTCGGTCGTCGGCGCGGCCGTCGCCGACCTCACCCATCTGCTGGCCGAGATCATCGAGAACGCCGCCCAGTTCTCGCCGCCCCACACGCGCGTGCGCATCACGGGCGAGCCCGTCGGCAACGGCTACGCCGTCGAGGTCGAGGACCGAGGTCTGGGCATGGGCAAGGAGACCCTCGCCGAGGCCAACCGACGCATCGAACAGTCCGAGACACTCGACCTGTTCGACAGCGACCGGCTCGGCCTCTTCGTGGTCAGCAGGCTCGCCGCCCGTCACGGCATCAAGGTGCACCTGCGCACCTCGCCCTACGGCGGCACCACCGCGGTCGTTCTCCTGCCCACGTCCTTGCTCCACGCCGGCGCGGCGGAACGTTCCCCCCGTCGGGTGGAGGACGCGGAGCGGCCCGCGGAACGCGAGTACGCGCGCGTGGCCGCCGCCGCACAGCACCAGGAGTCCGTACCGGCACCGGCCGGCCGCCCCGCACTGGTGGCACCGGCACCGCCCGCGGCTCGGGCCACGACCGACACCCCACCCGGAGTCACCGCCTTGCGTCTGCACCGTCCCCCGGACGACTCCGCCGAGGACTCCGAAGACCTCCCACGCCGGGTACGGCAGGCGAACCTCGCCCCCCAACTGCGCGAGCGGCGCTCCGAGGAGCCGGCCCAGGCCTCCGCCGCCCCGAGCGACGACCAACGCACCCCCGAACTCGTACGCGACCGCATGACGGCGTACCGCGACGGCTGGGCCCGCGGCGGCGGCAGGCAGCCCGGCCGCGGTGCCGCCCCGGACTACCCGGCGGACAGCGACAGCATCGAAGGAGACCCCGAATGATCCAGGACCCGAGCATGAGAGCCGCCATGGGGGTCCCCCCGCTCGAGCGAAGCGGAGAGTGGGGGAGGTCCGGCGAACTCGACTGGTTGCTGGACGACCTGGTGGTGCGCGTGAGCGAGGTTCGGCACGCCGTGGTGCTGTCCAACGACGGACTCGCCGTGGGCGCCTCGACCGACCTGCGACGCGAGGACGCCGAACACCTCGCGGCCGTCGCCTCGGGCTTCCACAGCCTGGCCAAGGGCGCGGGCCGGCACTTCGGTGCCGGAGGTGTGCGTCAGACCATGGTGGAGATGGACGACGGCTTCCTGTTCGTGGCCGCGGCGGGTGACGGCTCCTGTCTCGCCGTCCTCACCGCCGTGACCGCCGACATCGGCCTGGTCGGCTACGAGATGGCACGACTGGTCAAGCGGGTCGGCGAGCACCTGTACACGCCTACCCGCGTCGGCGCGCGGCCCCCCGCCGCCGGATGAGGCGAGAAGGCCCACGCACATGACCGAGGACATGACGGGCGCCCCGCGGGAGCAGGGCAGCCAGTGGTACGACGGCGAGGCCGGTCCGCTCGTCCGCCCGTACGCGATGACGGGCGGACGCACCAAACCCGGCCCCACCGGGGTGCGCTTCGACCTGATCGCCCTCGTCACGCTGGATGCGAGTGCGCCCGGCGTCGACGAGGACACCGCGCTGGGTCCGGAACACCGGGCCCTGATCGACCTGTGCCGCCCGGAGACACAGTCGGTCGCGGAACTCGCCGCGGGTGCCGACCTGCCGGTGGGCGTGGTCAGGGTGCTCCTCGGCGACCTGCTGGAACTCGGCTGTGTCACCGTCAGCCGCCCGGTGCCGCCCGCCCAACTGCCCGACGAACGGATTCTGCGCGAGGTGATCGAGGGACTGCGAGCGCTGTAGACGAGAGTCGTCCTCGGAAAGAAACCGAAGTTGTCACCATGACCCACCTGTTGCCGCCGCCCGTTTGCCGGCCCTCCCGAGAGAAGTGATCGATGGTCTCCGATGACTCCGACGTCCAGGACGGCGAGACAGCCGCGCTGGCGTTGAAGATACTGGTCGCCGGCGGATTCGGCGTGGGCAAGACCACCCTGGTGGGCGCGGTCAGTGAGATCCGGCCGCTGCGCACCGAGGAACTGCTCAGTGAGGCCGGTCAGTTGGTGGACGACACCGACGGCGTGGACCAGAAGGTCACCACGACGGTCGCCATGGACTTCGGCCGCATCACCATCCGCTCCGGTCTGTCCCTCTACCTGTTCGGTACGCCCGGCCAGGACCGCTTCTGGTTCCTGTGGGACGAACTGTCGCAGGGCGCTCTCGGTGCCGTGGTGCTCGCCGACACCCGCCGACTGGAGGACTGCTTCCCCGCGGTGGACTACTTCGAGCACCGGCACATCCCGTTCGTGGTGGCCGTCAACTGCTTCTCGGGTGCCCGGACCTACGGCGCACAGGACGTCTCACGCGCCCTCGACCTCGACCAGGGCACGCCTGTGGTGCTCTGCGACGCCCGTGACCGCGACTCGGGAAAGGAGGTGCTGATCCGGCTGGTCGAGTACGCCGGGCGGATGCACACCGCCCGGCTGCTCGACTCGGTGAGCTGACGCCGACGGTCGGCGTCAGCCGATCTCAGTGGGCGACGGCCTTCTGCGCCAGGACCTTGTCGATCGAGACACGGACGAGCAGTTCGCCCGGGACGCCGTTGCGCGCGCCGAATTCCTCGGCCCGCTCCTCGCCCATGTACCGCGCCCCGATGCGAGCCGCCCAGTGGCGGACCTCGTCGAGGTCCTCCGAGAGCCGGGCATGGCCCTGTATCACCACGAAGTCGAAGGGCGGGCGGTCGTCGTCCACGCACAGGGCGACCCGGCCGTCCCGGGCCAGATTGCGACCCTTCACGCTGGTCTTTCCGGTGTTGAACACGAGCTCGTCCCCGTCGAGCAGGAACCAGATCGGTGTCAGGTGCGGGCTCCCGTCGGCCCGCACGGTCGACAGCTTTGCGGTGCGGGTGCCGTACGAGACGAACTCCCGCCATTGCGCTTCGGTCATCTTCTGTGCCATGCCCCTATCCTCCTTGCCCGCGGGACGGCGGTGGGGAAGGGTGGCAGGGAATCCTCCAACGAGGAGGAGACGTCACACGGGGAGACGGGAAACATGGTGCAGAACCAGGGACTTGGCTGGCTGCTGGACGACTTGACCGAGCGTGTCGAACACGTGCGGCACGCCTTGGTCCTGTCCAACGACGGGCTGGTGACCGGAGCGAGCACGGGACTTCGCCGCGAGGACGCGGAGCACCTGGCCGCCGTCTCGTCCGGACTGCACAGTCTGGCCAAGGGCTCGGGACGGCACTTCGGCGCGGGACGGGTGCGCCAGACGATGGTCGAGTTCGACGACGCCGTACTGTTCGTCACCGCGGCGGGCACCGGCAGTTGCCTGTGCGTGCTCAGCGGTGCCGAGGCCGACATCGGCCAGATCGCCTACGAGATGACACTGCTCGTCAACCGTGTCGGCGAGCACCTCGGCGTGGACGCCCGCCAACCCGAGCAGAGCCCGGCAGCAGAGCTCTGACCTGCCCTTTCGTTATCCGCCGTGGAGTTATCCACAGGCTCGCCACGGTGTCCGCCGGACCGGCTACGGTTTTTGTCACGGCGAACGCACACAGCGTGAGCGACCGACTCCACGGGGGAGAGCGACCATGTCCGTCGACACCGTCAGCACACCGCACCGCCTGTCCTGCAAGCCGAGCCGCGCCGCACGGGAACTGGGGCTGAGGCGAGGTGAGTTCGACCTCGCCGTCCACCTCGGACACATCCAGACCGTGCCCGACGAAGGGGGCGGGGGTCGTCGCGTCCCCCGCTCCGAGATCGACCGGCTCTGCACGCACGAAGGCTTTCCTGAGTCGCTGCAGGAGCGCGTGAAGGCCGTGGGCACCACAGAGGGCGCGGCCGTCATGAAGGTTCCCCCGGGCAGGTTCACGCGCCTGGCGCGCCTGGGTCTGGTAGTGCCGGTCACCTTCTATCTCAACCGCTACCGAGCCGTGGTCTGGCAGTACCTGGCCGAGGAACTACGGCAGTTCGCGGCCGACGAGAAGAACACCCGGCTGCTGACGGCGCGTATGCCCGAGGGGCTGCGCGACCAGCTGGACGCCGGCCTGGATCTGCGCGTTCGCAACTGGCGCGGACGCCACCTGGGATTCCTGCTCCGGCAGGCCGGCGACCCGTGGGAGCAGGCCGGGGCCGTGGCCGCCTTCCTGGACCCCCTCCAGATCGCGGAAATCGTCCCCGACCCCTACGAGCGCTCCCACCTGAACCGCTTCAGGCCGGGGCCACCCGCCCATGGCGCACCGGGCTCGCCCGCCGCGCACCTCGCCGAGAGGATCATGACGGCGGACGACCCGGACGAGATCGGCTGGCTGAGGGCGGACCTGGCCCGAGCCCTGGAGGAGGCACGGGAACACCGGCCCGCGCCCCGCCCCGCGACGAAATCGCGCCCCGCGCCACCATCGATCCCCGCGACGAAACCGGTCCCCGGGGCGGCGCACCGCCACTCCCCGGTGCCCGAGGAGCCGCAACCGCGGCCACCCCGAAAACTGCTGGGATGGCTACGCCGCGGCAACCCCCGGCCCGGCCAAGGCTCAGAATCGGCCTGCAGGACCCTGAACCGGCCTACAAGGCCCTGAACAAGCCCTCCTGGACGACCGACACGAGCAGCCGCCCCTCCACGTCGTAGATCCGGCCGCGGGCCAGCCCGCGTCCGCCCGTCGCGATCGGCGACTCCTGGTCGTACAGGAACCACTCGTCGGCCCGGAACGGCCGGTGGAACCACATGGCATGGTCCAGCGACGCCATGTCGAACCCCCGCGGACCCCACAGGGGTTCGACCGGGATGCGGACGGCGTCCAGGAGGGTCATGTCGCTGGCGTAGGTCAGTGCGCAGGTGTGCACGAGCGGGTCGTCGCCGAGCGGCCCGACCGCGCGCATCCACACCGCGCTGCGCGGCTCGGCGTCCTTGATCTGCTCAGTGGTCCAGCGCAGCCGGTCCACGTAACGGATGTCGAAGGGCTGTCGGCGGGCCATGCGCTCCAACTGCTCGGGCAACGCGCCCAGATGCTCCCGGACCTCTTCCGTGACCGTCGGCAGGGATTCCGGGTCGGGGACCTCGCGGGCGGGCGGCAGCTGGTGCTCGAAACTCCCTTGCTCAGGCTTGTGAAAGGAGGCGGTGAGATTGAAGATCGTGCGGCCCTGCTGCACGGCGGTGACCCGGCGGGTCGTGAACGACCGCCCGTCCCGCACCCGTTCCACCTGGTACACGATCGGCACGCCCGGCCGCCCGGGTCGCAGGAAGTACGCGTGCAGCGAGTGCACCGGGCGGTCGCCCTCCGTGGTGCGGCCCGCGGCGACCAGCGCCTGGCCCGCCACCTGGCCGCCGAAGACCCGCTGCAGGGACTCCTGCGGGCTGAGCCCGCGGAAGATGTTGACCTCGATCTGCTCCAGGTCGAGCAGGTCGACGAGCCTCTCGGCCGGATTCGTCATGGCTGGGATTCTCCTGTGCTCACAGCTGGCCGACGTCGGTGACGCGGACAATGGCACGGCCCTCGGCGTCGGAGGCCGTGAGGTCGATCTCCGCGCTGATCCCCCAGTCATGATCGTCGTTCGGGTCGTCGAAGATCTGGCGGACGCGCCACAGGCTGTTCTGCGGCTCCTCCTCGATCAGCAGCAGCTTGGGGCCGCGGGCGTCGGGTCCGGTGCCGAGGTCGTCGTACTCGTCCCAGTACTTGTCCATGGCCTCGCCCCAGGCATCGGCGTCCCAGCCGGCATCGGCGTCGAGCTCGCCCAGCTCCTCCACGTGGTCGAGGGCGGCGAGCTCGACGCGGCGGAACATGGCGTTGCGGACGAGGACGCGGAAGGCGCGGGCGTTGGCCGTGACCGGCTTGACCTGGTCGGCCTTCTCCTGGGCCTCCTCGGCGGTCATCTCCTCCGGGTTGGCGAGCTGCTCCCACTCGTCCAGCAGGCTGGAGTCCACCTGGCGCACCATCTCGCCGAGCCACTCGATCAGGTCCTGCAGGTCCTCGGACTTGAGGTCGTCCGGGACGGTGTGGTCCAGGGCCTTGTAGGCGCTCGCGAGGTAGCGCAGGACGATGCCCTCGGTGCGGGCCAGCTCGTAGTGGGACACCAACTCGGTGAAGGACATCGCCCGTTCGTACATGTCACGGATGACGGACTTCGGGGACAGCGGATGGTCGCCCACCCAGGGATGGCTCTTGCGGTACGTGTCGTACGCGTGGAAGAGCAACTCCTCCAGGGGCTTCGGGTACGTGACGTCCTGGAGGCGCTCCATGCGCTCCTCGTACTCGACGCCGTCCGCCTTCATCGCGGCCACGGCCTCGCCGCGCGCCTTGTTCTGCTGGGCGGCGAGGATCTGCCGCGGGTCGTCGAGCGTGGACTCGACGACGGAGACCATGTCCAGGGCGTAGGACGGCGACTCCGGGTCGAGGAGCTCGAACGCGGCGAGCGCGAAGGTGGACAGCGGCTGGTTGAGCGCGAAGTCCTGCTGCAGGTCCACGGTGAGGCGGACGATGCGGCCCTCGGCGTCCGGCTTGTCGAGCTTCTCGACGATGCCGCCGTCCAGGAGCGAGCGGTAGATGGCGATGGCGCGGCGGACATGCCTGAGCTGCTGCTTGCGCGGCTCGTGGTTGTCCTCCAGAAGGTGCCGCATCGCCTCGAAGGCGTTGCCGGGCCGGGCGATCACCGACAGGAGCATGGTGTGCGTCACCCGGAAACGGGACGTCAGCGGCTCCGGGTCGGAGGTGATGAGCTTCTCGAAGGTGCTCTCCGTCCACCCGACGAAGCCCTCGGGCGCCTTCTTGCGGACGACCTTCCGGCGCTTCTTCGGGTCGTCGCCCGCCTTGGCGAGCGCCTTCTCGTTCTCCACCACGTGCTCGGGAGCCTGCGCGACGACGAAGCCCGCCGTGTCGAAGCCCGCGCGTCCGGCGCGGCCGGCGATCTGGTGGAACTCACGGGCGCGCAGCGTGCGCACGCGCGTGCCGTCGTACTTGGCCAGCGCCGTGAACAGCACCGTGCGGATGGGGACGTTGACACCCACGCCCAGCGTGTCCGTGCCGCAGATGACCTTCAGCAGACCGGCCTGCGCGAGCTTCTCCACCAGCCGGCGGTACTTGGGCAGCATGCCGGCATGGTGGACACCGATGCCGTGGCGCACGTAGCGGGAGAGGTTGCGGCCGAACTTGGTGGTGAAGCGGAAGTTGCCGATCAGCTCGGCGATCTTGTCCTTCTCCTCGCGCGTGCACATGTTGATGCTCATCAGCGCCTGCGCCCGCTCCACGGCCTGCGCCTGAGTGAAGTGCACGATGTAGACGGGCGCCTGCCGGGTCTCCAGGAGCTCGGTGAGCGTCTCCGTGAGCGGGGTGAGCCGGTAGTCGTAGGAGAGCGGCACGGGGCGGGTGGCCGAGCGGACCACCGACGTCGGCCTGCCGGTGCGACGGGTGAGGTCCTTCTCGAACATCGAGACGTCGCCGAGCGTGGCCGACATCAGGATGAACTGCGCCTGCGGCAGTTCCAGGATCGGGATCTGCCAGGCCCAGCCGCGGTCCGCCTCCGCGTAGAAGTGGAACTCGTCCATGACGACCTGGCCGACGTCGGCGTGCTTGCCGTCGCGCAGGGCGATCGAGGCGAGTACCTCGGCGGTGCAGCAGATGACGGGGGCGTCGGCGTTGACGGACGCGTCGCCGGTCAGCATGCCGACGTTCTCGGTGCCGAAGATCTTGCACAGCTCGAAGAACTTCTCCGAGACGAGCGCCTTGATCGGAGCCGTGTAGAAGGTGACCTCGTCACGGGCCAGCGCGGCGAAGTGGGCACCCGCAGCGATCATGCTCTTGCCGGAGCCGGTGGGCGTCGACACGATCACGTTGGCACCGGACACCGCCTCGATCAGCGCCTCCTCCTGGTGGGGGTAGAGCGTGAGACCGCGCTCCTGGACCCACGACTCGAAGGTGTCGTAAAGGGCGTCGGGGTCGGCGGTCGGCGGCAACTGATCGATGAGGGTCACCCACCCATCTTGCCTGCCCTTCTCCCCTATAGGGGAATCGGCTGCGGGCACGAAGATCGCGAACGCTACGCTGTGTCGCCGACGGAGCGTCAGCGCGCCCGGTCAACCGGACAGCGGCACACGATGAATGGGGCGGGCAGCGGCCATGATGGGACCAGCACACTCACTGTCGGGGGCCGCGGCCTGGCTCGGCGTCGGCGCGGCTGCCGCCGCGGCGGGACACACCATGCCCTGGCCGGTCCTCCTGGTCGGAGCCCTGATCTGCGCCGGCGCGGCGCTCGCCCCGGACCTCGACCACAAGGCCGCCACCATCTCGCGGGCCTTCGGGCCGATCTCCCGCGGGCTGTGCGAGATCGTCGACAAGCTCTCCTACGCGGTCTACAAGGCCACGAAGAAGCAGGGCGACCCGCGTCGCTCCGGCGGGCACCGCACGCTCACGCACACCTGGCTGTGGGCCGTCCTGATCGGCGCGGGCGGCTCGGTCGCGGCGATCACCGGCGGGCGCTGGGCGGTGCTGGCGCTCCTGTTCGTGCACATGGTGCTGGCCATCGAGGGCCTGCTGTGGCGGGCGACCCGTGGCTCCAGTGCCGATGTCCTGGTCTGGCTGCTGGCCGCGACCAGCTCGTGGATCCTCGCCGGTGTCCTGGACAAGCCGGGCAACGGCTCGGACTGGCTGTTCACGGCGCCGGGCCAGGAGTACCTGTGGCTGGGGCTGCCGATCGTGCTGGGCGCGCTGGTGCACGACATCGGGGACGCGCTGACCGTCTCCGGCTGCCCGGTCCTGTGGCCGATCCCGGTGGGCCGCAAGCGCTGGTACCCGATCGGCCCGCCGAAGTTCATGCGGTTCCGGGCCGGCAGCTGGGTCGAGCTGAAGGTGTTGATGCCGGCGTTCATGCTGCTCGGGGGAGTGGGCTGCGCGGCGGCACTCAACTTCATCTGAGCGCCGGCCCTCCGGACAAAGGGCTCGCCCTGCGCGGGGCGCTGTCTCTACCCTTGCCGGAGCGGGACTGCGCAGTTCCCGCAGGTTGCGGAGCCGTGGCAGAGCGGCCCATTGCGATCGGCGTGAGCGAGGCCTCTCTCATGCCGACTGACGAGACCGGGCGGGCCTGCCCCTCTCGTCCGCGGATTCGAATCCCGTCGGCACCGCAGCCGACCGGCCTCGCGCCCGCACACGACCGGCCGGCCCAGCCCGGTGCGCTCTCAGCCCGCCCCGCCGCCGTAGCGCCGCTCGAACTGGGCGATGCGGCCCTCCGTGTCCACCGTCCGTGCCTTGCCGGTGTAGAAGGGGTGGCTCTCCGAGGAGATCTCCACGTCCACCACGGGGTAGGTCTTGCCGTCGTCCCACTCGATGGTCTGGTCGCTGCTCGCGGTGGACCGGGTCAGGAAGGCGTAGCCGGCGGCGCGGTCACGGAAGACGACCTCGTGGTAGTCGGGGTGCTTGTCCTGCTGCATGGATGCTCCTTCTACGGCGTCGGTGAGGCGCCCGAGGGCGCGGGAACGGCGGGATCAGCCGGATCAGCCGGACAGGGTCTCCTCGTCGACGATGTGCATCGCGGCCTCCTCGGCGGAGGCCGCCGCACCGTCGATGCCCACGTCCGTGGCGACCAGTGCACTCTCCTCGTCCTCGTGCGCCCCCTCGTCGGGTGCCACGAGTCGGCCGGAGCGGGCCGAGCCGACCTCGTTGTCCAGGAGTTCCCCGTCGGTGCCCTCGGAGTCGCCGATGCCGTCGCCCTCGGGGGCGGCGGCATCGGGCAGCTCCTCGGCGAGCCGCTGGTCCAGCGTCTCGCCCCGCCGGCGCTCGGCGGCCGTCACGCCGCTGTGCTCCACCGCCCAGGGCCGATCCGGAGGGGACCAACCCCGGTCGAGGGGATCGTCGACACCGTCGTTCTCCAGGGTGTCCTCCGCGTCCAGCAGCCCCGCGTCGTCCTGGATCTCGGATCCGTCGGGCTGGTAGACGTCGTCGCCCCATCCGTCGGCGCTGTTCACGGGTACCTCCAGGTGACGAGGGCGGGCGCGTCCTCCCCGCGGTCGGCGGCCGGCGGCGGGCGTACGAGGCACACGCGGCGCTCGTCGCCAACCGCATGCACCACGGGCGCTCCCCGAGCCGGTGCCGGTTTCCAGCCTTCCACCCCTTTTCGGCACCGCGCAACGCCACGGACACGGCGGCCCGCGGGCAGCTCACCTCCGACCGGTCCCCGCACGGCCCGCGCGGGGACGACATCTCGGCCCACCCGGCCGCGCCGCGGCTGCACAGCTCGGCCGCGGCACACCCCGCGCTCCCCGGCGGAGCCCCGCTCACCCGTGCCAGGACCGCCACAGCGCCGCGTAGGCGCCATCCGCGGTGACCAGCTCGTCGTGGCTGCCCAGCTCGCTGATGCGGCCGTTCTCGACGACGGCGACGACGTCCGCGTCGTGGGCGGTGTGCAGGCGGTGGGCGATGGCGACCACCGTGCGGCCGTCGAGGACGCGGGCGAGGGAGCGTTCCAGGTGGCGGGCCGCGCGCGGGTCGAGAAGGGAGGTCGCCTCGTCCAGGACCAGCGTGTGCGGGTCGGCCAGCACCAGGCGGGCCAGCGCGATCTGCTGGGCCTGGGCGGGGGTGAGCGCCAGACCGCCCGAGCCGACCTCGGTGTCCAGGCCGTCGTCGAGCGCACGTGCCCAGCCGTCGGCGTCGACCGCACCGAGCGCCGCCCACAGCTCGGCGTCGTCGGCATCGGTCCGGGCGAGCAGGAGGTTGTCGCGCAGCGCCCCCACGAAGACGTGGTGCTCCTGGTTGACGAGGGCCACGTGCTCGCGGACCCGCTCGGCGGGCATCCGGGAGAGTTCGGCACCGCCGAGTGTGATCCGGCCGTCCCGGGGCGCGTAGACACCGGCGAGCAGCCTGCCCAGAGTGGACTTGCCCGCGCCCGAGGGGCCGACCAGCGCCAGCCGGGTGCCGGGCGCCACCTCGAGGGAGACCTTGCGCAGCACGTCCACGCCCTCGACGTAGCCGAAGTGCACCCGGTCCGCGTGCACGTTTCGCCCGTCGGGGGTCACCGTGGCGTCCCCGGCGTCCGGCTCGATGTCCCGTACACCGACCAGACGGGCCAGCGACACCTCGGCGACCTGGAGCTCGTCGAACCAGCGCAGTATCAGGTTCACCGGGTCGACGAGCATCTGCGCGATCAGCGCACCGGTCGTCAGCTGACCGACATCGATCCAGCCCTGCAGGGCGAACACGCCGCCGATCATCAGGACCGAGCCGAGCACGGTCACATGAGTGACGTTGATGACCGGGAAGAGCACCGACCGCAGCCACAGCGTGTAGCGCTCCCAGGCGGTCCACTCCTTGATCCGGCGTTCCGACAGGTCGATACGGCGGCGGGCGAGCCGGTGGGCCTCGACGGTGCGCCCGGCGTCCACGGTCTCGGTGAGCGCGGCTGCCACAGCGGCGTACCCGGCGGCCTCCGAGCGGTAGGCGGACGGCGCGCGCCGGAAATACCAGCGGCAGCCGACGACCAACAGCGGAAGGGCGAGGAGTACGGCGGCCGCCAGTGGCGGTGCCGTGATCACCAGCCCGCCCAGCAGCAGCGCCGTCCACACCACACCGATCGCCAGCTGCGGCACGGCCTCGCGCATCGCGTTGCCGAGCCGGTCGATGTCCGTCGTGATCCGGGACAGCAGGTCGCCGGTCCCGGCCCGCTCCAGCACGCCCGGCGGCAGCCCGACCGACCGTACGAGGAAGTCCTCGCGCAGGTCGGCCAGCATCCGCTCGCCGAGCATCGCGCCGCGCAGCCGCACTTCGCGCACGAACACGGCCTGGACGACGAGGGCAGCCACGAACAGCGTGGCGGTCAGCCCCAGATGGAGTTCACGCGCGTCCTCCGACAGCCGCTCCACGAGGCCGCCCAGCAGCCACGGTCCGACCATCGAGGCCAGCACGGCGACCGTGTTGACGGTGATCAGGAGCAGGAAGGCGCGGCGGTGACGGCGGAACAGCTCGGCCACGTAGGCGCGTACGGTCGCGGAGGCTCCGACGGGCAGCGTGTTCGCTGTGGTCGGGGTCGCCGGGTCGTACGCCGGTGGCGCCACGCCCATCATGCTGTCTCCTCGATTTCTTCGAGTTCGTCGAGCTCTTCGAGTACGCCGTGCAGGGCGGCCTCTTCGTCGGTTTCGCGGGTCACGACCGCCCGGTACCGAGGGTCCTTGTGGACGAGTTCGCGGTGGAGGCCGACCGCCACGACCTCGTTCTCGTGCACCAGGGCGACCCGGTCCGCGCGGTCGAGGAGCAGGGGCGAGGAGGTGAACACCACGGTGGTGCGCCCCGCCCGCAGTTCGCGCACGCTCTCCGCGATCCGTGCCTCGGTGTGCGAGTCGACGGCGGAGGTCGGCTCGTCCAGGACGAGCACCACCGGGTCGGTGAGCAGCGACCGGGCCAGGGCGAGCCGCTGGCGCTGGCCGCCGGACAGGGAGCGTCCGCGTTCGGTGATGCGGGCGTCCATCGGGTCCTCGGCGCCGAGTGACCCCTGGACGAGGGCAGTCAGGACGTCCGCGCACTGTGCGGCGGCCAGCGCCTTCGCGGCGTCGACGTCGCCCGACGCGGGGACGTTCAGCAGTTCGCGCAGCGAACCGGACAGCAATACCGGGTCCTTGTCCTGGACGAGGACGGCCGTCCGTGCGGAGTCGAGCGGGAGTTCGTCGAGAGGCACACCGCCCAGCAGTACCGACGCGCCCTCCTCCGAGGGGTGGCCGCCCAGCCGCTCCGCCAGGCGCCCCGCCGCGTCCGGGTCGCCGCAGACCACCGCGGTGAACCGGCCGGACGGCGCGAGCAGACCGGTCGCCGGGTCGTACAGGTCGCCGGAGGGCACCTCGGCGGCGCGCGACCCGACGGTGTCGGTCGCCCGCTCCAGGGACAGCACACGCGCGGCCCGTTTGGCCGACGGGCGCGAGAAGGAGTAGGCCATCGCGATCTCTTCGAAGTGGCGCAAGGGATAGGCGAGGACCATGACCGAGCTGTAGACGGTGACCAGTTCGCCGACGCTGATGCGGCCCTGGCGGGCCAGATGGACGCCGTACCAGACGACCGCGACCATCAGCAGCCCCGGCAGCAGCACTTGGATGGCGGAGATCAGGGCCCACATCCGGGCGCTGCGCACGGCCGCGTGGCGGACCTCCTGGGAGGCACGGCGGTAGCGGTCGAGGAAGAGTTCCTCGCCGCCGATGCCGCGCAGCACGCGCAGACCGGCGACGGTGTCCGAGGCGAGTTCGGTGGCCCGTCCGGCCTTCTCGCGCTGGAAGTCGGCACGCCGGGTCGCCCGGGGCAGCAGCGGCAGCACCGCCAGCGCCAGCACCGGCAGGCCCACGGCGACGACCGCGCCGAGCGCCGGGTCGTAGACGACCAGGCCGACGCAGACCAGCACGACCGTGACCGCCGCCGCGGTGAACCGTGACCAGGCCTCGACGAACCAGCCGATCTTCTCGACGTCCCCCGTGGAGACGGCGACGACCTCGCCGGCCGCGACCCGCCGGGTCAGCGCCGAGCCCAACTGGGCGGCCTTGTGGGCCAGCAACTGCTGGACTCGGGCAGCCGCCGTGATCCAGTTGGTGACGGCGGTGCGGTGCAGGAAGGTGTCGCCGATCGCCTGCCCGGCGCAGCACAGCGCCAGCAGCCCGCCCGCGAGGGCGAGCCGCCGGCCCGAGCGGTCGACGACGGCCTGGACGGCGATACCGACACAGAACGGCAGCGCGGAGACGGACAGGAAGTGCAGCAGCCCCCACGCCAGTGACTTGAGCTGGCCGCCCAGTTGATTCCGGAAGAGCCACCACAGGAATCGGGGACCCGAGCGCGCGTCGGGCACGCCCGGATCGGGATACGGAAGGTCTTGAATCTGCATGACGTCCCAGTGGCTCGTGTCAGGGGGGAGGGGACCGCGAACGGCGGCAGCAAACTGTGAAAGGTTCGCGTCGGAACGTGGTCGGGGGCAACAGGTTTTCTGCTCCGACGCACAGAATCGGCTACGGCCTCAGGTCTGCGTCAGCGGAGGCCTCATTGCGGGGGACGCCCCACTCGCCGTAGAACACCAGCCATGAAGAGAAGGATCGTCATGTCCATGCTCGCCGGAGCGACCCTCCTGACGAGCACCCTCCTCGGCGCGGCACCCGCCCAATCCGCCGACGGCCTCTCCCCGTCCGCCGATGTCCTCTCCCCGTCCGCCGACGTCCCCGCCGAGTTCGGCTCCGACTGGCACGACCCGATCATCGCCGCCCCGCCCGTCACCAGGCCCTCCGGCAGGTCCTGCCAAGTCACCGTAGCCGAGGCGCAGTTCCGGGACTTCACCCCGTACAGGGGCACCTACACCCCGCCGGACGGCTGCGGTGACAGCTGGAGCAAGGTCGTGCTGCGCATGGACGGCAAGGTCAAGGGGCGGCAGTTCGACCGGCTCGGTTATCTCCACGTGGGCGGGGTCGAGATCTTCCGTACGTCCACGCCCCAGCCCTCGCCCGACGGCATCGAGTGGTCCGTGGAGAAGGACGTCACGCGCTACAGCGACACTCTCCGCCGCAGCCAGGACGTGGAGATGCTCATCGGGAACGTCGTCGACGACACGTACACCGGCATCATCGACGTCAAGGTCACCCTGACGTTCTACGCGGGCAGGCAGGCCGCCACGCCCGACCGGATCCTGACCCTCGCCGAAGGCACAGACGGCACAGACGGCAGCGGCGGCACCAACGGCACCACCCTCACCACCCCGCGCAACAGCGAACGCATCGTCGCCGAGGTGTACGCCACCGGCTCCGGCGGCGGCTGCGAAGAGTACTGGTACCTGAGCGTTCCCGACGACGCCCCGTACTCCTGCCAAGCCGACCGGGGCCCCTATCGCGAGGTCCAGATCAAGGTCGACGGGCAACTCGCGGGTATCGCCGCCCCGTTCCCGACCGTGTGGACCGGCGGCTGGTCCAACCCCTTTCTCTGGTACGTCGTCCCGGGGCCGCGCGCCTTCGACATCAAGCCGATCGAATACGACCTGACGCCCTTCGCCGGCCTTCTCAACGACGGCCGCCCGCACCGCGTCGAGGTCTCCGTCGTCGGTGTGCCGGAGGGGCAGAGCGGCTGGAGCACTCCGGTGAACGTCCTCGTCTGGCAGGACGCGAAGAGCGCGCACGTCACCGGGAAGCTCACCGCGCACAAGGTCGGCGACCTCGCCGACTCCTCGACGTACACGCCCGGTTCGGAACACCGTGTGGACACCGAGGGTGACCACCGGCTGACCGTCGCCGGATACGTCGACACCTCGCACGGCCGGGTGACGACCACCGTCAGCCGCTCCCTCGCGAACACCTCCACGCACCGCTGGACCGACGGCGAGACCACGGACGCGCTGGACGCCATCTGGACGGACGACGAGTCGGTCACCGTCGACGGACGCGGACCGGCCCGCACCACACGCACCCAGCGGACGTACACCATGGACGGCACGACCACGCTCGGCGCGGCCGACCGGCTGCGTACCGTGCTGACCCTCGGTGACCGTGCCGCGGTCACCGAGTCGGTGGGCGGGCGACGTACTGCCTGGTCGCGGCTCGACGACGAGTACGCGGGCGACGCGACGTACACGGTGAACGTGCCGCGCGACCAGCGGCACGCGGTCGGGACCACGGGCGAGCGCTATCGGATCCGTGGGTCGAGCGGGTGCTACGACCGCTCGCTGAGCACCCTGCAGGGGGTGCTCACCGAGGATCGCAGCGGCTGCTGAGGGGAGTTGTGTGCGATGCGTCACATGCAGCCGTGATTTACATGGCCGCAACGCGGCGGTCTTGTCGGCGATCAACGACCACTCCAGAGTGATCAAACACGGAATCCGCTTTCCGTATCGCAGAAGTCCCGTCCCGGCCTCTGTGTGTCACCGTCCCCACAAGGAGTGCCCGTGCCGCCGTCCGTCCCGTCCCTGCCGCGACGCGTCGCACGCATATTGCGTACCTCTCTCTTCGCGCAGGTCGCCTGCGCGCTGGTGCTCGGAATCGTCGTCGGGAAGCTGTGGCCCGACGTGGCCACGGATCTCCAGCCGCTCGGCGACGGTTTCACCCGCCTGATCAAGACGATCATCTCGCCCCTGGTGTTCTGTGTGGTCGTCGTCGGCATCGCCAAGGCCGGCGACCTCAAGGCGTTCGGCCGGATCGGGCTCAAGGCCCTGATCTGGTTCGAGGTCGCGAGCACGCTCGCCCTGATCATCGGTCTCGTCGCCGCCAACGTCGTCCAGCCCGGCTCGGGGATGAACGTCGACCCGTCCACGCTGAACACCTCGGCGGTCGACGCGAAGACGGGCGGCGGCTCGCTGCCCTCGACGACCGAGTTCATCGTGAACGCGATCCCCACCAGTTTCATCGGCGCCTTCGCCGAGAACTCCCTGCTCCAGGTGCTCATCCTGGCCTGCTTGGTGGGCGCCGCGCTGCTCCACCTCGGCCACACCAAGGTGCCGCAGGTGCTGCCCGCCATCGAGCAGGCCCAGGAGATCATCTTCGCGGTCGTCGGCTTCATCATGCGACTCGCCCCGATCGCGGTGTTCGGCGCGATGGCCGTCCTGATCGGCCAGTACGGGCTCGGTGTGATCGAGACGTACGCCAAGCTGATCATCCTGTGCTACGCGGCCGCGGCGTTCTTCATCGTGCTGCTCGCCGTCGCCCTGAAGATGGTCACCGGGCTCAGCCTCTGGAAGTTCCTGCGCTACATCCGTGAGGAGATGCTCCTCGCGCTCGGCACCGCCTCCACCGAGTCCGTCATGCCGCGCGTGATGCAGAAGCTGCGCAAGGCCGGCGCCCGCGACGACGCGGTCGGCCTGGTGCTGCCGACGGGTTACTCCTTCAACCTCGACGGCGCCTCGCTCTACCTGTCCATCGGCACGCTGTTCATCTCCCAGGCCGTGGGCGTCGACCTGAGCCTGAGTCAGCAGATCACCGTGGTCCTGGTGCTGATGCTGACCAGCAAGGGCATGGCGGGCATCCCGGGTTCGGCCTTCCTCGCCCTGTCCGCGACCGCCTCCTCGCTGGGGGCCATCCCCGCCGGCGCCGTCGCCCTGCTGCTCGGGGTGGACCGCATCATGGACTCGATGCGCGTCGTGACGAACCTGCTCGGCAACTGCGTCGCCGTCTTCGCCGTCTCCCGCTGGGAGGGCGCGCTGGACGCCGACAAGGCGAAGAGGGTCCTGGACGGCGAGATCGTGCCGACGGCGGACGACGACGCGGGCGATCCGACCGCGACGCAAGCGCCGGGTGGCGGAGCCTCCGAGACGCCGGTCGGGTCCGACCCCGACGACAAGCTCGCGGCCGTACCGGCCCAGTCGGCCAAGGAACCGGCCCCTGAGGTCAGTTGACGACCATGACCCGACGGGCCGCGGTCCCCGCTCCTTACTGTTGGAGCGGGGACCGCGGCCCGTTTCGCGCTGCTCAGCGGTTGCTCAGCAGTTGCTCAGCAGCTCCGGCCGCGCTCCGGTGCTCCGTCCACCAGCGTGTCCAGCAACTCGCCCAGCACCTCGCGCTGTTCGCCCGTCAGCGGGGCCAGGATCTCCTCCGCCGCGGACCTGCGCGCGCCGTGCAGCTCCCGCAGGGCCTTGTGCCCGTCGTCGGTGAGCTCGATACGGATCACCCGGCGGTTGGTCGGATCCGGCATCCGCCGCACCTTGCCGCTCGCCTCCAGCCCGTCGACGAGCGTCGTCACGGCCCGCGGCACCACCTCGAGCCGCTCCGCGAGGTCGGCCATGCGCGGCGGCGAGTCGTAGTGCGCGAGAGTGCGCAGCAGCCGGGACTGGGCCGGGGTGACGCCGAGGCCGCGTTGCTCCAGATGGTGCTTCTGGATGCGGTGCACACGGCGGGTCAGCCGCAGTAGCTGCTCGGCGAGCAGGCCGTCGGGATCGGGGGTGGTCATGCGGGAACAATATCAGGACCATGCTCATTGTGAGCATTGGTAACAATGAGCTAAGCTCCGTCAGTCTTCCCCTCTCATCCTTCCCTCTCATCCTTCCGCCCTCATCCCCTCACCCTCCGTAGGAGCCATGCCCCGCGACGACATCAAGTGGACCCCCTCTTCCGGCACCTCGACCGACGAACCCCGGCAGGTGCGCCGCATCCTCAAGCTGTTCAAGCCCTACCGCGGCCGGCTCACGGTCGTCGGCCTGCTGGTCGGCGCCTCGTCGTTGGTCACCGTGGCGACCCCGTTCCTGCTGAAGGAGACGCTGGACGTCGCCATCCCCGAGGGCCGCACCGGACTGCTGAGCCTGCTCGCGCTCGGCATGATCCTCAGCGCCGTCCTCACCAGCATCTTCGGCGTGCTGCAGACCCTGATCTCCACCACGGTCGGCCAGCGCGTCATGCACGACCTGCGCACGGCCGTCTACGGCCGCCTGCAGCGCATGTCCCTCGCCTTCTTCACCCGCACCCGCACCGGCGAGGTCCAGTCCCGCATCGCCAACGACATCGGCGGCATGCAGGCCACCGTCACCTCGACCGCCACCTCCCTGGTCTCCAACCTGACCAGCGTGGTCGCCACGATCATCGCGATGATCGCCCTCGACTGGCGCCTGACCGTCGTCTCCCTGCTCCTGCTGCCGGTCTTCGTGTGGATCAGCCGCCGGGTCGGCAACGAGCGCAAGAAGATCACCACCCAGCGCCAGAAGCAGATGGCCGTGATGGCCGCGACCGTCACCGAGTCGCTGTCGGTGAGCGGCATCCTGCTCGGCCGCACGATGGGCCGCTCCGACTCGCTCACCCGCTCCTTCTCCGACGAGTCCGAGCAACTGGTCGACCTCGAGGTCCGGTCGAACATGGCCGGCCGCTGGCGCATGGCCGTCATCTCGATCGTCATGGCCGCCATGCCCGCCGTCATCTACTGGACCGCGGGCCTCGCCCTCGCGACGGGCGGCACCCAGATCTCCATCGGCACCATCGTCGCCTTCGTCTCGCTCCAGCAGGGCCTGTTCCGCCCGGCCGTGAGCCTGCTGTCGACCGGCGTCCAGATCCAGACCTCGCTGGCGCTCTTCCAGCGCATCTTCGAGTACCTCGACCTGCCGATAGACATCACCGAACCCGAGCGGCCGGTACATCTGGACCGCATCAAGGGTGAGGTGCGTTTCGAGGACGTCGAGTTCCGGTACGACGACAAGAGCCGCCCCGTCCTCGACAGGATCGACGTCGCCGTCCCCGCGGGCGGCAGCCTCGCCGTCGTCGGACCGACCGGCGCCGGCAAGTCCACCCTCGGCCATCTCGTGCCGCGGCTGTACGACGTGACGGGCGGGCGGGTCACCCTCGACGGGGTCGATGTCCGCGACCTCGACTTCGACACCCTCGCCCGCGCGGTCGGCGTCGTCTCGCAGGAGACGTACCTCTTCCACGCAACGATCGCGGAGAACCTGCGCTTCGCCAAGCCGGACGCCACCGACGAGGAGATCCGGCAGGCGGCGAAGGCGGCCCAGATCCACGACCACATCGCGTCCCTGCCCGACGGCTACGACACGGTCGTCGGCGAGCGTGGCCACCGTTTCTCCGGCGGCGAGAAGCAGCGGCTGGCGATCGCCCGCACGATCCTGCGCGACCCGCCGGTGCTGATCCTCGACGAGGCGACCAGCGCCCTGGACACCCGCACCGAACACGCCGTCCAGGAGGCCATCGACGCGCTCTCCGCCAACCGGACCACGCTCACCATCGCGCACCGGCTGTCCACCATCCGGGGTGCCGACCAGATCGTGGTCCTGGACGCCGGACGCGTGGCCGAACAGGGGACGCACGAGGAGCTGTTGGAGGGGGGCGGGCGGTACGCGGCGCTCGTCCACCAGGACGCCCGACTGGAGCCGACAAAATGACGATATGCCGGGTTTGTGTGCTTTAGCGGGTTACCGTGCCCGCATGCACATGAACACTCCGCCACGGAGCACGATTCGACTGACGCGCCGGGGCCGTGTCGCCCTCATCGCGACCGGGGCCGTCGTGGCCGGCACCGCCGTGGCGGTGCCGCTGCTGAGCCTGGCAGGCGACGAGGAGACGAAGCCCAGGACGCTGGTGATCCCGGAGGGGTGGCGGGCCGGCCAGGTCTACGAGGCCGTCGACAAGGCCCTCGCCCTGCCCGCGGGAACGGCCAAGAAGTCCCTGGCCAAGGCCAATCTGAAGCTGCCGAACGACGCGGAGGGCAACCCGGAGGGATACCTCTTCCCGGCGACGTATCCCCTCCAGGAGAAGGCGACCGCGGAGCAGATGCTGTCGTTCATGGTCGACACCGCCAACAAGAGGTTCAACGGCGCCCCCATCGCGGCGGGCGCGCAGCGCAACGCCATGAACGTCTACCAGGCCGTCACCGTCGCGAGCATCATCCAGGCTGAGGCGGCCACCAAGGCCGACATGGGCAAGGTGGCGCGGGTCATCTTCAACCGCCTGGAGCGGGGCATGCCGCTGCAGATGGACTCCACCCTCAACTACGCGCTGAACCGCTCCACGCTGAAGACCACCGTCGAGGACACGCGGATCGACAGTCCCTACAACTCCTACCAGCGCATGGGCCTGCCGCCGACCCCCATCGACAACCCGGGCGAGGACGCGATGCGCGCCGCGATCAGCCCGACGCCGGGCGACTGGCTGTACTTCGTCACGGTCAAGCCCGGCGACACCCGCTTCACCGCCGACTACGCGGAGCACCAGCGCAATGTCGTGGAGTTCAACGCCCACCGCAAGGCGAGCCCGCAGTCCACGACGTGACCGGTGGGGACTCACGCGGCGACCGGTTCCTCCGCCAGCAGCCGCCTGATGTCCCGTACGGCAGCACGGCCCGCCCGGTTGGCGCCGATGGTGCTCGCCGACGGGCCATAGCCGACGAGGTGGATCCGCGGATCGGCGACGGCACGGGTGCCCTCGACGCGGATCCCGCCGCCGGGCTCGCGCAGCTTCAGCGGCGCCAGATGGTCGATGGCGGCCCGGAAGCCGGTCGCCCACAGGATGACGTCGACGTCCACGCGACGGCCGTCGTTCCACTCCACACCGTCGGGTGTGATCCGGTCGAACATCGGCAGCCGGTCCAGGACCCCGTCCGCTATTCCCTGCCGGACCGCGTCGTTGAGCGGCAGCCCGGTCACCGAGACGACGCTCTTCGGCGCCAGCCCCTGCCGCACCCGCTCCTCGACGAGCGCGACCGCGGCCCGGCCCACGTTCTCGTCGAAGGGGCCCTCGCGGAAGACGGGCGGCCGCCGGGTGACCCAGGTGGTGGCGGCCGCGTACGGAGCGATCTCCAGCAGATGCTGGGTGCCGGACGCACCTCCGCCCACCACCAGAACCCGCTGCCCGGCGAACTCCTCGGGCCCCGGGTACTGCGCGGTGTGCAACTGCCGTCCCCGGAAGGTCTCCTGACCCGGGTAGCGCGGCCAGAACGGCCGGTCCCAGGTCCCGGTCGCGTTGATCAGCGCCCGCGTCGACCAGTTCCCCGCCGAGGTCTCGACGAGCAGCCGCCCGCCGACGCCCTCGCGGACGGTACGTACGTCGACGGGCCGCCGTACGCGCAGGTCGAAGGCGCGCTCGTACGCCTCGAAGTACTCGGCGACCACCTCGGCGGACGGCCGCGTCGGATCGCCGTCCGTGAGTTCCATGCCGGGCAGGGAGTGCATCCCGTGCACCCTGCCGTACGTCAGCGACGGCCAGCGGAACTGCCAGGCGCCGCCCGGACCGGGGGAGTGGTCGAGCACCACGAAGTCGCGATCCGGCTCCGAACCGGTGCGCCGCAGGTGGAAGGCGCCGGCCAGTCCGGCCTGACCGGCGCCGATGACGACCACATCGACCTCGCGTGTGTTGTTCACGGTTCTACCAACAGTGCGGAGGCCGTGGATCTTCCCGCGAGTCGTGTACGGTCGCCCACCCTCGGGAGCCTCCCTCAGGAGCCGGTCTCAGGAGCCGGTGGAGGCGCGCGCCGGAGTGGTCGAGGCCGGGAGGTCGCCGTTGAAGCGGGTGTCCACGAAGTCGGCGAAGTCGACCTTGCGCGGGATGAGCTTCAGCTCGGTGAACGCGTCGGCGATCTTCTGCTCGGAGGCGACCAGCGGCCGGTCGACGGCGACCGAGATCCGCGTCGAGTTGGTCCGCCGCACCGAGGCCAGCGCCACCTCGTACGGCAGCCCGGTGTCCTTCGCCCAGACCTTCGCCCACTCCTCCTGGTGGTCGTGGACCCAGGCCGTCGCCCGCCGCAGCCGGTCCAGGTAGTCCCGGATCGCCGCGGCCTTCTTCTTGTTCCCGAGCGCACTCGGCGCCGCCACCTGGAAGGTCAGCCCGTTCGTCACGCCCTCGCCGGTCGTCAGGACGCGGCCCTGCCCGGTCTGGAGGATCTGCGAGGTGTACGGATCCCAGACCGCCCATGCGTCGACCTTGCCGGACGTGAACGCGGCCAGCGCGTCGGCCGGCTGGAGGTACTTGACCTTGACGTCGGCGAGGCTCAGCCCGGCCGCTTCGAGGGAGGCGACCAACTGGTAGTGCGCGGAGGAGCCCTGCGCCACGGCGATCGACCTGCCCCTGAGCTCCTGCGGCTTCGTCAGCTTCGAATCGTCGGGCACGAGGAGGGCGTCGCCCTTGGACGTGCCGTGCCACGCGGACACGACCTTGATCTTCGAACCGGCGCCGGCCGCGAACACCGGCGGGGTGTTGCCGACGCCGCCGATGTCGATGGCCTTCGCGTTGACGGCTTCGAGCAGCGGTGGACCGGAGGTGAAGGTGGACCACTTGATCTTGTAGTCGAGGTTCTCGAGCTCGCCGGCGGCGCGCAGGATGGCCTCGGAACCGCCCTTCTGGTCACCGACGTTGATGGTGAGGGAGCCCGTGCCGTCGGTGTCGCCACCCGTCGAGGCGGCCGAGTTCCCGCCGCAGGCGCTGAGCAGCAGGGCGAGGGGGAGGAGCAGTGCTGCGGGGATGAGGCGTCGTCGCATGGTGGATCCGTTCCGGGTGACTGGGTTCGCGGGGGGACGGTTGGACATGGCGGGGCCGGTGGGGAGTTCAGGCGGCTGTTGCGGCGGCGGTGTCGACGCCCAGGCGTTCCAGGAGGCCGGCACGCAGTTCGGCGAACCGCGGGTCGGTGATGTCGCGCGGGCGGTCGAGGCCGATCTCCTGCTCGTGCGCGATGACTCCGTCGTCCATGACCAGGACGCGGTCGGCGAGCAGAACCGCCTCCTCGACGTCGTGCGTGACGAGCAGTACGGCGCATCCACGGCGCTGCCACAGCTCACCCACCAGGCGCTGGGCCTTGATACGGGTCAGCGCGTCGAGCGCGCCGAACGGCTCGTCGAGCAGCAGCAGATCGGGCTCGCGCACCAATGCCCGTGCCAGCGAGGCGCGTTGGGCCTCACCGCCGGAGAGGGTCTTGGGCCAGGCATCGGAGCGGCTGCTCAGACCGACCTCGGTGAGGGCCTGCTCGGCGACGGCGCGCTCGGGCTTGCCGGGCAGGCCGAGCAGTACGTTGCGCCACACCTTCTTCCACGGCATCAGACGCGGTGCCTGGAAGGCGACGGCCTTGCGACGCGGCACGAGGACGGTGCCCTCGATGTCGCGGTCGAGACCGGCGAGGATGCGCAGAAGGGTGGACTTGCCGCAGCCGCTGCGGCCGATCAGGGCGACGAACTCGCCCTGTCGCAGGTCGAGTCGGAGCTCGTCGATGACCGGACGGCCGTCGAAGGACCGGGTCAGCCCCTCGACACGGACCGCCGAGGGGGTGTCTACCGGCCGGTGAACGTCGGTCGCCATTGCAGCAGCAGCCTTTCGAGAGTACGGACGACGAAGTCGGCCAGCAGGCCGAGGAAGGCGTAGACGATCAGGCAGACCACGATCACGTCGGTCCGCAGGAAGTCCCGCGCCTGCACCATGAGGAAGCCGATCCCGGAGTCCGCGTTGACCTGCTCCGCGAAGACGAGAGCGAGCCAGGAGATGCCGAGGGAGTAGCGCAGGCCGGTCATGGCGCCGGGCAGCGCCCCCGGCAGGACGACGTGCCGCACGAGCCCCCACCGCGACAGACCGAGGGACTCACCGGCCTCGATCAGCTGAGCGTCGACGCCGCGGATGCCGGCGTACACGTTGAGGTAGAGCGGGAACGTCACGCCGAGCGTGATGATGGCGACCTTCGGAGCCTCGCCGATGCCGAACCAGATGATGAACAGCGGGATCAGGCCCACGAAGGGCACGGTCCGCAGCATCTGCACCGGGGCGTCCACGAGGTCCTCGCCGACCCGGAAGAGGCCCGAGACCAGGGCGAGTCCGGTGCCGACGAGGCTGCCCAGCAGCAGTCCGGCTGCCACCCGCTGCAGCGAGGTGCCCATCGCGGAGGTCAGTGAACCGTCGGCGACCAGCTCCCTGGCGACCTCGGCGATCCGCCCCGGCGAGGCGAGCACGTCGGCGGTCAACACGCCTGTGCTGCTGAGGACTTGCCACAACGCCAGCAGCAGGAGCGGGCCGCTGGTGCGGCGCAGCCAGCGGGGGACGCGCGTGCGGCGGGAGGAGGTGGGGACGATCGGCTCGAGATCGAGCTTCGGAGGGGACGCGGCGGAGGATGATTTAGGCGATATATCGGCCTTGTGGGAGTCGGGCGGGGCATGGCTGATGCTCATGAGAGCTCCACGGGAGGTGAGCGTCCGGGGAAGAAGGCGCGCTTCAGCGACGCGACATCACCGGCGCGTCAGAACACGCGGGTACGGCGAAGCGCAGGCGCAGGTGATGCGAGCCAGTGGTGAGGCGAGGGGAAAGGCGTCAGCAGCCGCGGCGACACGCGGCGGAAGCCACCCGCAGCAGGTCGATGTGACCGCGCGTGGTGAGCAGGGCTGAACGCAACATGCCGTCGAAAGTAGCCAGATGACGTGGCCACGGTCAATGGTGTCTCGCGACCTGGACCGCCGGTGTCAGGGGGCGGGCGAACGCTCGTGCGTGAAACGCGGCGTGTGGGTGAGGATGGGAGTCATGTCAGACGCTTTCACCACTCGAGTCCTGAACGTGGCCACCGGCTCCACGGAGCGGATCGCCGACCTGACCCGTGACTGCGAGGCCTTCCTGCGGGAGGCGGCCGCCGGCCGGGACGGTCTGCTGAACGTTTTCGTGCCCCACGCGACCGCCGGCATCGCGATCATCGAGACGGGAGCCGGCAGCGACGACGACCTTCTCGCCGCCCTGCACACCCTTCTCCCCGCCGACGACCGCTGGCAGCACCGCCACGGGAGTCCCGGCCACGGCCGTGACCATGTGCTGCCCGCGGTCGTCCCGCCCCATGCGACGCTGCCGGTGCTGAACGGGCGCCTGGAGCTGGGTACTTGGCAGTCGGTGTGTCTGGTCGACACGAACCGGGACAACTCCGAGCGAAAGGTGCGCTTGAGCTTCCTTGCGGGCGGGTGAATTGAGGCTACGGTGCCTCACCGGCGTCGCTGTCATCGCAGGATGTTGACGGCCCGGGCGACCACCAAAACCACGGTTACCAGGGAGACCGAGGACTGCACCATCATCAGCATCTTGGCCCAGCGCGACAGCGGCATCACGTCGGTCGGGCTGAAGGCGGTGGAGTTGGTGAACGACAGGTACAGGTAGTCCGGGAACGCCGGCTCCCAGTCCGGCGGCGCGGTCTGAGGGCTCTGCATCTGTACGAAGAGGAAGTCGGCGAACTGGTGGTGGCCTTGGGCCCGCGCCAGCGGTCCGCCGCGGTCCCACTCCCAGTACCACAGGGCGAACACGATGACGTTCGTGAGCCAGATTCCGCCGCCGGTCAGCAGCAGGGGCCCGGCGTCCGTCCCCTCGGTTCCGTTCACCAGGCCCGCAACCAGCCGGACCGCCGCCCAGCCGTTGGCCAGGCTGATCAGGCAGATCATGGCCAGGCCGAGCCAGCGCAGCCACCGGGTCCGGGGCTCGACCCGCCGGGGGTTCGCGGCGATCAGGCCGGCCAGCAGGACCAGTTCCAGGGTCGGTAGCGCCCAGTGCGGCTGGGGGGTGAGGCGGTGCGGCAGCATGAGCTGGAGGGTGACCGCCACCAGGATCACGGCGGTCACCGCCCAGCGCGGCTCACCCTGCGTCGCCCGGCGCCATGCGGGTGCCGCGTCGCGCCCGCCGCTCTCCAGCAACCGCTCGATCCTGGCCAGGCGGCTCTCCGCGTTGTCCGTACTGTCGCTCATGGCGACGATTGTCCCGGGGGGAAGATGTTGATCACGTGAACGGCCGGACCGTGGGTGGCCGCTGTGCGCATAAGTGCTGGCTTTGGGCATCTAAGCTGCTGAAACAGGCATTGCTTTTCAGGGAATCGAACACGGCTCGTGCTGTCACGGGCCCGGACATCAGGGACAGGGGACGACGCATGGCGGCACCGCAGGACCGATGGAGCGCCTTGCTGGACATACTGACGCGCGACGGGCGGATCGAGGTCGAGGCCGCCGCGGACGTACTGCATGTCTCCACCGCCACGATCCGACGCGACCTGGACGAGCTGGCACGCCAGCAGATGGTCACCCGTACCCACGGCGGCGCCGTGATCAACGCCATCGCGTACGACCTGCCGCTCCGCTACAAGGCCGCGCGCAACGCTCCGGAGAAGGAACGGATCGCCAACGCGGCGGCGGGCCTGGTGAAGGCGGGTGCCGTGGTGGGCTTGAACGGCGGTACCACGACCACCGCGGTCGCCCGGGCGCTGGCCATCAGGCCCGAGCTGAGCACGGAGGGCGCCGGGCCCTCGCTGACGGTCGTCACCAACGCCCTGAACATCGCCAACGAACTGGTCGTACGCCGCCATGTGAAGCTCGTCCTCACCGGGGGAGTGGCCCGCCCTGCCTCGTACGAGCTCACCGGACCGCTCGCCACCGGGATGCTCGCGCAGATCACGCTCGACCATGCCTTCATCGGCGTCGACGCGATCGACGTCCGGCACGGGGCGACGGCCCAGGACGAGGGCGAGGCAGGCATCAACTGGGCGTTGGCCCGCCGCGCCGAACGGGTGATCGTGGTCGCGGACTCCTCGAAGCTGGGCCGGCGGGCCTTCGCCCGGATCTGCCCGGTGGAAGACGTCCATGTGCTGGTGACCGACAAGGCGGCGGGCCCGGAGCTGACCGAGCCGTTCGCCGCGGCGGGTGTGGAGATCGTGCGGGCCTGAGCGCCGGCGCGCGTCGCAGGCCGGTCACTTGATGCCGCCGGCCGTCAGACCGCTGATCAGGTAGCGCTCCACGAAGATGAACAGGACGACGACCGGCACGATCGCGATCAGTGACGTGGCGAAGAGGTACTGCCACTGCTCCTGGTACGCCGTGACGAACCCGGGGATGGCCTTGGTCAGTGTCGTCCGGTCGCCGGACGAGGTGATGGTGAGGGCGACGACGTACTCGTTCCAGGCCCCGATGAACGTGTAGACGAGCGCGGTCACCACTCCGGGCAGCGCCAGCGGCAGGGTGACCCGCACCATGGCACCCAGCCGGCCGGCCCCGTCCATGAATGCCGCCTCCTCCAGCTCCTTGGGGATGCTCGCGAAGTACGCGTTGAGGATCCAGATGCAGAACGGCAGGTTGAACGCCGCGTTGACCAGGATCAACCCCTCCGCGGTGTCGGTCAGGTCGAGGCTGACCATCTCCCGGTAGATGCCCACCAGCAGTGCGGTCGGCGCGAACATCTGGGTGACCAGCACCAGCAGCAGGAAGGCGCCGCGTCCGCGGAACCGGTGGCGGGCGGTGTAGTACGCGGCGGGCAGCCCCACGGCGAGGGCGAGGAGCGTGGACATCCCGGCGACGTACAGCGAGAACAGGAGCGCGTCGGGGACCGGCGGGTCCTTCAGCGACCAGACGTCGGCGAAGTTCGACCACTCCCACTGCGACGGCAGATAGGACGGCGGCGACTTCATCAGTTCCGGTGTCGGCTTCAGGGCCGTCAGCAGCATCTGCAGATACGGCGCCAGGAATATCAAGGCCGTCAGCCAGCCGACCGCGGTGAGTAGGACGGTGCGCAGCCGGAGCGGACGCCGCCGCCGGACCGTTGCGGACGGGGCCGTTGTGGAACGGGCCGTGACGGCGGACATCAGCCGGTCTCCTCTCGCCCGCGGACGACGCGCAGGTACACCAGCACGACCAGGAGGATCAGCGCGAAGTTCACGACGGCCATGGCCGCCGACTCGCCGACGGCCTGGTTGTCGAACGCGAGCTTGTACATGTAGGTGGTGGTCGTGTCCGTGGCGAAGCCGGGACCGCCGCGGGTCATGGCCCAGATGACCGGGAAGGAGTTGAACACGTTGATGACGTTGATGATGGCGGCGACCAGCAGGGAGGGGCGCAGCAGCGGCAGCGTGACGGAGAGGTAGGTGCGGGCCGTTCCCGCGCCGTCCAGGCGGGCCGCCTCGTACACCTCGGCCGGGATGGTGCCCAGGCCGGAGAGGATGACGAACGCGGTGAACGGCAGGGAGACGAAGACCGCGACGGCCATCATCCAGGCGAACGCCTGGGCCGGGTGGGCCAGCCAGTTCACCGGTTTGTCGAGGATTCCCACGTCCATCAGCACGCGGTTGACGACGCCGTAGAAGTTGTTGAGCATCCAGCGCCAGGTCAGCGCCGTCATCAGAACCGATGCGGCCCAGGGCACGATCAGCGCCCAGCGGACCATCCGGCGCCCGGGGAAACGTGAGTTGAGCAACTGCGCCAGTGCCAGCGAGACGGTGAGGGTGACCGTGACCACGCCCACCACCCAGACCAGGGTGCGCAGCACCACGCCCGGCAGGTCCGGCTCGGCGAACAGGTCGGCGTAGTTGGCGCCACCCGCGAAGCCGCGGGTCAGTCCGGTGGAGCTGATGTCCATCAGGGACGTGCGGACCATCTCGACGACGGGCCAGATGACCACGGCCAGGATCAGCACGAGTGCGGGGCCGAGCCACAGCAGCGGCTCCAGTGCCCGCAGGCGGTGACCGGTCCGGACGCGGCGTGGGAGTGCCCCAGGTGTGGTCCGTTCTTCCCCGGACCCGGACCCGGACCCGGACCCGGACCCGGCAGTGCGCGTGGTGAAGTCCTGTACGGCCACCCGGTCAGCCGTCCTTCTCGGCGGTCTCCTGGATTTCGCCCAGGACCTTCTCGGGCTCGGCGCTCGACACGGCGGTGCCGATGCGCTGCTTCACGGCGCCCTCGACGGCCGACCAGTTGGGGTTGTCGGTAGGGGCGAACCGCGCGCCCGACAGCGCGTCGACGAACGGCTTGTAGTAGGAGGCGTCCGAACTCAGCGCGTCACCGGCCGACTTGGTGACCGACAGGAACCCCTCGGTGGACAGGAACTTCGAGGCGTTCTCCTTCTGGTAGAAGAAGTCGAGGAACTTGTTGACGGCCTCGCGGTTCTTGCCCTCGTCCTTCTTGAAGGCCACCAGGTAGTCCTGGACACCGAGCGTGTTGTGCGTCGTGCCGTCCTTGCTCGGCAGCGGTGCGACGCCGTAGTTCAGGTTCTTGTCGACCGTGTCGATGAAGCCCTTGCGCATGAAGACGGCACCGTTGATCATGCCGATCTTGCCTTGCGCGAACTGGTTGAAGACGTCCTTGCGGTTGGTGGCCTCGGGGTTGGGCTGGGTCAGCCCGGCCTTCGTGAGCTTCCGCAGGAAGTCCAGCGTCTCGACGTTGGCCTGCTGGTCGACCGTCCACTTGCCCGACTTGTCGGTCCAGCCGCCGCCGTTGTTCATCGCCCAGATGTAGAACTCGGCCTGGGCCTCCTCCGCGCCGAGCGGCAGGCCCAGCGGGATGTCCCCGGCCTTCTTTACCTTCTCGGCGGCGTCCTCGACCTCGGCCCAGCTGGACGGCGGCTTGGAGATCTTGGCTTTGTCGAAGATGTCCTTGTTGTAGAAGAAGAGCCGAGCACTGGAGATGAACGGCAGGCCGTACTGGACGCCTTCGTACTGCGCCTGATCGGCGAAGAGCGGCAGGAAGTCGTCGAGCACCTTCGGCGACACGACGTCCTTGGCCTGGTAGATCAGGTCGTCGCGGGCGAAGTCGGAGAACTTGTTGTAGTTGAGGACGTCGGGTTGCTGCCCGGTCTGGATGTATGTCTTGACCTTGGAATCCAGCTGCTCCCAGTCGACGACCTCCAACTCGACCTGGTAGCCGGGGTTCTCGGCCTCGAAGGTCTTGATGAGTTTGTCCCAGTAGGGCTGGGTGTCGTCGTCGTACTTGGCGGCCACGAATCTGATCGTTTTCCCGTCCGAGTCGCTGTCGCCGGACGAACCTCCCTTCCCGCAACCGCTGAGGACCAGGGCGAGGGTCACACCTGCTGCGATGCCGATGAGGTGCCGTTTCACGGGGTACCACCTTCGTTGCAAGTCAGTGATTGTTTCTGCTCGAAAGTGGCTTACTTCAAGCAGTAATCACCATCATGCCCAACTGATTGCGCACGATGTCAAGGGCTGCCTGCGGGCGGAGGCTGTCCCGGGTGCCTGCCGAGTCGCGGTCTGAAAGGCCCCTCGGAGTAGAGCGGTTGATCCTGCCGGGGGCGGGGGCTGGGCGTGCGGGGCCGCCTCACGGGCGGCCCCGGCGGCGCGAGGTGCCGGGCGCTTGGGTGCAAACCTGCCCGTGAGGGGAGCCGGCGCGGGCCGTCCCCCGCACCGGGCGGAACCGGGCGGCCTGGTACTTCGATCATCCGGCAGCCGTTCCCCATGGCCGGCCTGGGGAAGTCCCCTGACTGAGGGCCAGTTGGTGTGCTTTCGGGAGTGACCCGGTGGCCGACCCGGTCGTGGTGCAGCGGTTGGCCGCGGCGCTCGGGCCTGGCCCGGACGACCCGTCAGCCGACCCGCTGAATGATCCCGCCCTGGCTGTGGCGCCCGTCGGCCACGTCGGCGTCGCGGACCGGGCAGAGGAGCCGGAACCTCCCGAACTGGACGCGGTTCACACAGAATTTACAGCCGTTTCTCCGGGACCTGTCCCCGCTCCGAGCAGGGCGCGGACCCGGTCGGGCCGCTGTCAGCAGGGGTGACAGTGGCCACTGGTGCTGCGGAGAAATCATGGAAGTGAATGTTGACAGCTGACGTTTCTGGCCAGAACATGAGCAGAAATGAGCATGATCTTGTCGTGCTGCTCCGCGAAGCAACGCCCCGCCCCGCAGGAGGTCGTGAGTGCGCATCCAACCGCTCAGACGGCGGAAATCCCGTAGACCCGCAACGCTGTTGGCCACCGCGCTGACCCTGACGCTCGTACCGTCCGTCACCGGACCCCTCACCACGAAGGCCCAGGCGGACACCGCCGACCGGCCGAAGGTGACCCAGAGCGCGGACGGCCTCACCCTGTCCGTGCCGGGCACCAGGAACACCCCCGGCTACGCCGTCGACATAGCCACCGACGAACTCGCCCTCACCACCGAGCGCTCCGGAAAAACCGTGCTCGGCACCGCGGGCGGCGACACCGGAGGACTCCGCTTCCGCTCCGACGAGAAGTGGGAGCACGCCACCGAGGTCACCGACTGGACGTGGCAGAGCGGCGTCCTCACCCTCACCACCGACACCACCCTCGACGGCGCCACCGTCAAGGCCCGGATCACGCCCGAAGCCGACCGCTACCAGCTGGACTGGGACGTCGAAGGCGGCAGCCCCGACCAACTCGGCCTCGCCTACGACCTGTCATCGGCAGGCCACTGGTACGGCCACGGCGAGGCGGAAACCCCGCAGGGCGGCCCCGGTGTCAACCAGCCCTGGCCGCTGGACGCCGGCGAGGTCGACCACGAGACCTTCGGCCCGGCGTCGTACAACATGATCGACCCGTTCTGGTACACCTCCAAGTCGACCGGTCTCCATGTCGACACCGGCGACGTCATGGACGTGGCGCTCAACAAGGGCAAGGGCGGCCTCGGCACCTTCACCGTCGAGTCGCCCGACACCTACAAAGCCACCGTGTTCGTCGAGTCGACCCCGCTCGAGGTCTACCGCGACTACATCGGCATCGTCGGCAAGCCGACCAAGTCCGACGCCACGTACGAGCAGTACGCCAAGCCGCTGTGGAATTCCTGGGCGCAGTTCTACACCAAGATCGACCAGGAGAAACTGCTCGACTACGCCACCGACCTCCACGACAACGGTCTGGACGGGCACACCATCCAGCTCGACGACAAGTGGGAGTCGAACTACGGCAATCTGACCTGGGATCCCAAGACCTTCCCCGATCCCAAGGGCCTCTCCAAGAAGATCCACGACATGGGCTTCGACTTCGGCATCTGGGTCACCCTGTGGATCAACCTGGACTCCGACAACTACCAGTACGCGGTCGACAACGGCTACTTGCTCATGGACGCCAAGGACACGACTAAGCCGTGCGAAGTGACCTGGTGGAACGGCCAGGCCGGGATCATCGACCTGGCCAACCGCGAGGCCAAGGCCTGGTACGAGGGCAACCTCAAGAAGTTGATGGACACGTACGACATCGACGGGCTGAAGTTCGACACCCGCTTCTTCGACGAGAAGTGCGCGCCGCGCGAGGGCCACCAGGCCACGGACTACCAGAAGCTCGGCACCGAGCTCGCCGACGAGTTCGACCTCCAGGGCGCCGGCATCCGGGTGCACTGGAACCGGACGGCCCACGAGGCCGGCTTCGTCACCCGCCAGGTCGACAAGGGCACCGGCTGGGACTCCCTGCGCGCCTCCGCCACCCAGAACCTGGCCATCTCCACCATCGGCTACCCGTTCGTCGAGTCCGACATGATCGGCGGCTCCGGCGGCCAGCCGGCACCGACGAAGGACGTACTGGTGCGGTGGGCGCAGTCCGCCTCGCTGATGCCGCTGATGTACGCCTCGACCTCCCCGGTGGACACGAACGACACCACCACCGGGCAGAAGGTGGACTACGACCAGGAGACGGTCGACCTCTACCGGGAGGCGATCGAGACCCACGAGAAGCTCGCCCCGTACATCTGGGACCAGGTGCAGAGCACCCTGAAGACCGGCGATCCGATCATGCGGCCGCTGTTCTTCGACTTTCCGAAGGACGAGGCGAGTTACACGGTCACCGACGAGTGGATGCTCGGCCCGGCCGTGCTGGCCGCACCCAAGCTGAGCACCGGCGCCACCCGCTCCGTCCATCTGCCGCCGGGCACGTGGTACGACGTGAACCAGGGCACCGTGATCCGTGGGCCCAGGACCCTCAAGGGGTACGCGGCGCCGCTCGGCGTCACTCCGGCCTTCGTCAACCTCAAGGCCAAGGGTGCCGCCAAGGCCGTACAGGCGCTCAAGCGCGACGACGCTCCGGCCGCCTCGGTGCTGATCACCCCGGACGCCCCGTCCACCGATGCCGGTAAGCCGTTCGAGGTGACCACCGAGGTGACCAACTGGAGCACCGGGACCCTCAAGAACGCCAAGGCGGCGCTGGATCTGCCCGAGGGCTGGACCGCCGAGGCGACCGGCCCGACCACCGCGGCATCCCTCAGGAACGGCGCCACCCTCACCACCACCTGGACGGTGACCCCGGCCGCCGACGCCCGATGGGGCAGCCACAACCTCATCGGTACGGCTACCTACAACGGATCGACGAAGGTGTCCGACACCGTGCCGGCGCAGGTGAAGGCGGCCCCCAGCAGCGTGCAGGAGCCGTACCTCACGGCCGACACCACCTCCGAGGACCCCCAATACGCCCAGGCGGGCGACCAGTTCGCCATCTGGGCGGGCGGCCAGGACCTGTCCGGCTGGAAGGACGAGAAGGGCGTCATCTACCGCGACGACGCGGCGGGTGAGAAGGCCACCGTGCAGGCCCAGTTGGTCTCCCAGGACAGCGCCTCACCGGTCGGCAAGGCTGGCGTCGCCCTCGCCAACGACCTGACCGCACCCGAGAAGGGCGGTTACGCCGTGCTGGTCATGACCCAGAGCTACGGACTGGAGTTCATGACCGACAGCGACGGCGACGGGAAGCTCGACACCTGGGCGGGCGGCGGCTCCACCTACCACCCGGCGTATCTCAAGCTGACCCGGGACGGCGCCACCTACACCGCGTACGCCAGCAAGGACGGCGAGACCTGGTCGCAGGTCGGCACCGCGCAGGTGCCGTCGGCCGCCGGTACCGGTGACGCCGGGATGGTCGCCAGCGCGGCCAACGCCAACCACCCCGGCGAGAACATCGAAGCCGTCTTCAGCGGATTCTCCGTCACCTCCTGACGAGCCGCTGCAACCGGCACCACCCCCGTCACCCGGCAGGCCTCCCACTTCCCCGTGGGGCCTGCCGGGGACGGGACCACTCCCTGCACGTCCATGAGAGAGGGAACCCACCCCCATGGCACGTATGTCCTCAGCTGTCGCCGGCTTCGTCGCGGGCGTCGTCGTGGCCGCGAGCACCACCGCGATCGCCGTCACCGGTACGACGACCACCGGCAGCGACCTCAATTCCAAGACCACCACCACCTGGCTGACCGTCAAGGTCGCCGACGCCATGGGCACCAGGGACACCATCACCTGGGTTCCCACCGGCTCCTTCGCCGGCTCCGCGGAGGAGCGGGTCCCGCGCTACCCGATGACCGCCATCCAGGGCAAGGACACCAAGGAGCTCAAGCTCTCCGCCGTCCGCAACGAGCAGGTGTCGGCGCAGCTGGCGATCGCCTCCGGCCAGGACCTCGACGACGTCAAGGCCGTGGTCGGCGACCTCACCGGCCCGGGCGGCGCGAAACTGTCCGGCTCCGACACCCAGGTCCGGTTCGTCAAGTACGTGCCCGTGCAGCGCTCCAAGAGCGAGGTCGACTGGTCCGCCACCATCGACCAGGTCAGCTCCGGCAAGGAGGTGTCCGGCGACCGCAACCCCGACGTGGTCGGCGACGCGCTGGAGGAGCGGTCCTCCGTGGACGTGCCCGCGTACGCGGCACAGCCGCTGTGGTTCACCTTCCAGATCCCCGAGAAGGCCAGGCCCGGCACCTACACCGGCACGGTGAAGGTCGACGCCGACGGCCGCACCCAGAGCACCTACCCGCTGACCATCGAGGTCGCGGACGCGAGCGTGCCCGACCCGAAGGACTACGACTTCTTCCTCGACGTATGGGCCCAGCCGGAGACGATCGCCAAGAACCACGGCGTCAGACTCTGGTCCGACCAGCACTGGAAGCTGATCGAGAAGTACAACCGCGATCTGGCCTCGCGCGGCCAGAAGGTCATCAACACCACCATCGTCGACAACCCGTGGCACCACCAGTGGTCGCTGGGCACCCGGGAGTCACAGACCGCCACGCCGTACACCAGCATGGTGGGCTGGACCTGGAACGGAAAGACGTTCGACTTCGACTTCGCCCGCTGGGACAAGTACGTCCAGACCGCCAGACGCGCCGGTCTTGGACCGGACATCGGTGCCTTCTCCATGCTGGCGTTCCAGGACCAGGAGCACCTCACCTACACCGACACCCGCACCGGCAAGACCGTGTACGAGAACGTCGATCTGGGCGGCGACCGCTGGCGGGAGGCATGGGGAACGTTCCTGCCCGCCTTCGAGAAGCACCTGAAGGCCAAGGGCTGGCTGGAGAACACCTGGCTGTCCTTCGACGAGCGGCCCATCAGCACGATGACGGTCGTCAAGGACTTCGTCCACGAGGTCGCGCCGGTCTTCGACGACCGCATCTCCGTGGCCGGTTCGATCAGCACCGAGGGCGTCGCGTCCAACCTGTCCGTCGACTGGGGCGGCATCGACGCGATGACGAAGGAGAAGGTCGCGGAGCGGCGCAAGGCCGGCAAGACCACGACCTTCTACGTGTACGGCGCGCCCGCCCACCCCAACACGCTCTCGTTCTCGCCCGCCGTCGAGTCGCGGATGCTGCCGTGGATCTCCGCCCAGCGGAACCTGGACGGTTTCCTGCGCTGGTCGTACAACAGCTGGACCAGCGACCCCTTCAAGCAGCCGGTGCACATCTTCACGCAGGGCGACGAGTACCTGGTCTACCCCGGCAAGGACGGCCCGATGTCCAGCATCCGCTGGGAACAGCTGAAGGAGGGCATCGAGGACTTCGAACTCATCGCCCAGCTGCGGAAGAAGGACGGCGGCACTGACAGTGACGCCCTGACCGAGGCCCTCACCACCGCGACCCGGAACCTCGACGGCCGGACGAAGGACGTCAACGACATCGAGACCGCGCGGGCGGCAGTGGTGAAGGCGCTGACGTCATGAGGGGGAAGTGGAAGTCCCTGCTGCTATCCGCGGCACTGAGCGTCATGCCTCTGACCAGCACGGGTGCCGCCGCGGCACCAGTCGAGGCGGAACCGCGGGCCCCGCACACCGTCACCTACGACCAGTACTCCGTGCAGGTCGACGGCAAGCCCCTGTACCTCTGGGGCGCGGAGTTCCACTACTTCCGCCTGCCCAGCCCCGACGCGTGGCGTGACGTACTGCAGAAGATCAAGGCGGGCGGATTCAACGCCGTCTCGCTCTACTTCGACTGGGGCTACCACTCCGCGAAGCCGGGCGCGTACGACTTCACCGGCATCCGCGACGTGGAGCGGCTGCTCGACGAGGCCGAACGCGCGGGCCTGTACGTCATCGCCCGCCCGGGTCCGTACATCAACGCGGAGGTCTCCGGCGGCGGCATGCCCGCCTGGCGCAAGACGCAGGCCGGCGTGAACCGCACCTCCGAGCCGGAGTACCTGAAGGCGGCCCGGGAGTGGATGAGCCGGATCAACCCGATCATCGCGCGGCACCAACTGACGCGCGGTACAGGCAACGTGATCCTCTATCAGGTCGAGAACGAGTACCAGGGCGGTCGCGAGGACGCCGACTACATGCAGACCCTCATCGACTGGGCCCGCGAGGACGGCATCGACGTCCCGACCTTCGTCAACGACGGCGGCGCCAACCAGAACTGGGTCAGCGGCAAGGGCGCCCCGGACATCTACGGCTTCGACGCCTACCCGCAGGGCTTCGACTGCAAGGACCCCGACACCTGGAAGAACCTGCCCGACTACTCGTACGTCAACGAGTGGAAGCCCGAGTCCCCGCTGATCATCCCGGAGGCACAGGGCGGCGCCTTCGACCCCTGGGGCGGCACCGGATACCAGGACTGCGCGAAGCTCACCGGCACCGACTTCACCCGGGTGTTCAGCAAGATGAACATCGCCGCCGGGGTGAGCGGCCAGTCCTTCTACATGACGTACGGCGGCACCAACTGGGGCTGGCTCGCCGACCCCAACGCGGTCTACACGTCGTACGACTACGGGGCCCCGATCAACGAGTCCCGCCAACTGACGGACAAGTACCAGGAATTCAAGCGCCTCGGCTACATGGTCAACTCCGTCACCCCGCTGGCACGCACCGACAAGGCCGAGGCCCCCGTCCCGTCCGACGACGCCCTGCGCATCGACCGGCGCGTCAACCCCGACGACGGCACCCAGTTCTTCACCGTCCGGCACGCCGACACCCGCGTGAAGGACAAGGACGAGACGACCTTGTCGCTGAAGGGCGCGGACGGCGAGTACCCGCGCGTACCGCAGCAGGGCACGATCACCGTCGACGGCCGGGACGCCAAACTCCTCGTCGCGGGTTACGACTTGGGCGAGGACCAGCGGCTCGTCTACTCCACCTCGGAGATCATGACGCACGCCCGGATCGATGACCGGGACGTGGCGCTGCTGTACGGGCGTGACGGCGAGGCCGGCGAGACCGTGCTGCGGTACGCCGAGCGGCCCGAGGTCACCGTCCTCGATGGGGATGTCACCACCACCTGGGACGCCGAACGCGGCGACCTGCGGCTGAACTACACCCACAAGGGCCTGGCCAGGGTCCTGGTGAACGGCATGGAACTGCTGATCGCCGACACCGCCGAGACCGCCCACTGGTGGCGGCAGGACACCGTCGCGGGCCCGGTCCTCGTCCGCGGCCCGTCCCTCGTCCGTACCGCCGAACTGGCGGGCGGAACCCTGAAGTTGACCGGCGACTCCACCAAGGCCGCGAAGATCGAGGTCATCGCGGACGCCAAGACGGTGACCTGGAACGGCCGCGAGGTCGCCGTCACCCAGGCGCCGCGCCCGGTCGAGCTGCCCGCGCTGACGACATGGAAGTACAAGGAGGAGGCACCGGAGGCGGCTCCCGGCTTCGACGACTCCACCTGGACCACCGCCGACCGCCTCACCGCCAACAACCCGGAGCTGGCCGGGTCGCTGCCGGTCCTCGCGATGGACGAGTACGGCTATCACCACGGCAACGTCTGGTATCGCGGCCGGTTCAAGACCACGGGCCAGGCCACCGGGCTCACGCTGAACGCCAACACCGGCCCGACCGGCCAGTACGCGGTCTGGCTCAACGGCCGCTACCTCGGCTCCTCCGGCGACGGAGCGCACACCTTCGACATCCCGGCGGACACGCTGAAGGCCGGCGCAGACAGCACAGACAACGTCCTGTCCGTCCTCGTGGAGAACGCGGGCCACAACGAGGAATGGGGCCACGACTACTCCAAGGAGCCGCGCGGCCTGCTCGGCGCCGAGGTGATCGGCGGGGCCTCCACCCTCACCTGGAAGATCCAGGGCAGCCGGGGCGGCGAGGACCCGGTCGACACCGTCCGGGGCCCGTACAACAACGGCGGGCTGTACGGGGAGCGGGCCGGCTGGTCCCTCGCCGGTTACCCCGACGGCAGCTGGAAGAACACCACCCTCGCCGGACAGAGCGCGAAGACCGGACCCGGTGTGCGCTGGTACCGCACCTCCGCCCGGCTCGATCTGCCGCAGGGCCAGGACAACGCGATCGCACTCGATCTCGCCGAGACCGAGGGAGGCGGCACCGGCTACCGCGCCCAGATCTTCGTGAACGGCTGGCTGGTCGGCCGCTATCTGGCGGACACCGGGCCGCAGACACGGTTCGTCATCCCGAAGGGCATCCTGCGCGAGCAGGGCAGCAACACCATCGCCCTGGCCGTGTGGTCGACCGAGGCAGGAGCGGGCCCGGGTTCCGCGAAGCTCGTCGACCTCGGTGCCTCGGCGGGCGGGATCAAGGTCGGTACGGTGGCCGCACCCTCGTACAACGCCGGGACCTACGCCATGCCGACGGCGGGCGCCCAGGTCACCGTCGACGCCGAGCCGTTCCTGGGCACCGGTACCGCCGCCAAGGTCCCCGTCACCCTGAGCGTGCCGAAGGACGTGCCGACCGCCCGGAACGTCGAGCTGGCGCTGAAGGCCCCGGACGGCTGGACCGCGACCACCGACGACACGACCCGTTTCGCCCGGGTCCGGCCCGGCGACACGGTGACCGCGGCCTACACCGTGACCCCGCCCGGCGACCCGGTCCACTACGCCGTCCTGTCCGCGACCGCCACGCTCGCACAGCCCGGTCGTCCGGGCACCGTGACCGGCGTACGGGCCGTGCAGGTGCCACCGCCCGGGCTGTCCGCCGACGCCTATGTGAGCGACCTGACTCTCGTCAAGGCGGTCAACGGCTGGGGCCCGGTGGAGAAGGACGCCTCCAACGGGGAGTCCGCGGCGGGCGACGGACGCCCTCTCAGCATCGGTGGCACCACCTACGCCAAGGGCTTCGGCGTACACGCCAACAGCCAGATCCGGGTCTATCTCGGCGGCGGCTGCACCCGCTTCACCGCGACCGCCGGGGTGGACGACGAGGTCGGCGACAACGGCAGCGTCTCCTTCCAGGTGATCGCCGACGGCCGCTCCCTCGCCACCACCCCGGTGCTGTACGGCTCCGACGGCGGCACCGCGATCGACGTGGACGTGGCCGACGCCCGCTGGCTGGACCTGCTCGTCGACGGCGACGGCGATGTCTCCACGGACCACGCCGACTGGGCCGACGCCAAGCTGACCTGCGGCGGCGGCGCCTGATGCCCGCAGTGACACGAACCGTCCGACGCGGCTCGGCGGCGCTCGTCCTGGCCGCGCCGCTGCTCGGCACGGCGTCCCCGGCGACCGCCGCCGAAACCGGGCCGATCACCCTCGCGACGCCCGGCTACGAACTGCGCGTCACAACAGACCGGTTGGCCCTCACCACGGTACGGGCGGGCAGGACCGTCCTGGCCACCGCGCCCGCGGCGTTCCGGTTCCGGATCGGCGCCGACTGGCACATCGTCCGGGAGGTCACCGGAAGCACCCGTGACGGCAACACCCTGCGCGTCACAGCCGCCACCGACCTGCCCGGTGTCACCGTAGATCTGCGGATCACCCTGCGCTCCGACCGGTACGACATGAACTGGTCCCTGTCGGGCGCACAGGCCGACGCGCTCAGCACGGCGTACGACCTGAACAGCGCCGGGCACTGGTACGGGCACGGCGAGAACAGTGACCAGACGGTCCAGCCGTGGCCGCTGGACTCCGGGCAGCTGGTGGACACCGGGTTCAGTCCGGCGTCGTACCAGGTGGTTTCCCCCTTCTGGTACACCTCCAGTGCCACCGGGCTGCGGGCGCACACGAACGACCCGATGGACGTGCGGATCAACTCCGGCGGCAACGGGCTCGGCGAGTTCACCGTCACCGGGGACCGGCCCGCCGCCTCCACGGTGTTCGTCGAGGACACTCCCGCCGAGGTGTACCACGACCACATCGCGCTGGTCGGCAAGCCCGAGCGCTCCGACACCTCCTACGAGCAGTACGCCACCCCGCTGTGGAACTCCTGGGCCCAGCTCTACGGCGAGCAGACCCAGGAGAACATCCTCGACTGGGCCCGCGCGCTGGCCGGCGCCGGACTCCGCGGGCACGCGGTGCAGATCGAGGAGAGCGTGATCGCCGCCGACTTCGGCGAACGCTTCCCCGATCTGCCCGCCCTGTCGGAGGAACTCGGCCGCCTCGGCTTCGACCTGGGCATGTGGACGGGCCTGTACATGCCCGAGACCGCCGCCAACTTCTCCGAAGCCGTCGACAACGGCTATCTGCTGAAGGATCCGTCCGACCCGTCCAAACCGTGCCTGTTCACCTGGTGGAACGGCCGCCGGACCGGGCTGATCGACCTGGCGAACCCGGCCGCCCGGCAGTGGTACACCGATGACCTCAAGGCGCAGACAGGTGAGTTGGGGGTCGCCGGGTTCAAGTTCGACACCGCCTTCTTCGACGACCGGTGCGCCCCCTACCCGGGGGCCAGCCGCGCCGACTACGTGAAGTACGGCACCGAGCTGGCCGACGAGTTCGACCAACAGGGGGCCGGGTTACGGGTCGCGTGGAACGCCGCGCAGGACAAGGGGTTCGCCACCCGCACGGCCGACAAGCCGACCACCTTCGCCGGGCTGCGCGCCGCGGTCTCGGCCAACTTGGCGGTCTCGACGATCGGTTACCCCTTCGTCGAGACCGACATGATCGGCGGCTCGCTGAGCTACCCGCCACCCACCAAGGAGGTCCTGGCCCGCTGGGCCCAGGCGGCGTCCCTGATGCCGCTGATGTACGCCTCCACCTCACCCACCGGTGTCCGGGACGCGACGACGGGCGAGTGGGTCGGCTACGACCGGGAGACGGTCGAGCTCTACCGCGACGCCATCGCCACGCACGAACGGCTGGCCCCGTACATCTGGGACCAGGTGCAGAGCACCCTGAAGACCGGTGATCCGATCATGCGGCCGCTGTTCTTCGACTTCCCGAAGGACGCGGCGAGTTACACGGTCACCGACGAGTGGATGCTCGGCCCGGCCGTGCTCGCCGCGCCCAAGCTCGACGAAGGCTCCACCCGGGACGTCTTCCTGCCGACCGGAACGTGGCGCGACGTCACCAACGGCAAGGTCGTACGCGGTCCCGTGACGCTCAAGGGATACGCGGCGCCGCTCGGAGTGACCCCGGCATTCGTGAACCTCAAGGCCAAGGGCGCCGGCAAGGCGTACCAGGCGCTCGCGCGCACCGGCGCGGAACGGTAGGGGCGGCACATGCACGCGATACGCGGCAGGCTCGCGGCTTTGCTCCTGGCGGTCGCGGCCGTCCTGGCGGGGACGACGGCACCCGCCGAGGCCGGTGGCCGGCAGGACGACCGGCGCGCCTGGACCGGGACCTGGGCGACGGCCCCGAGCGAGCACTACGCGGTCTCGGGGATGTCCGAGGTGACGGTACGGATGCCGGTGCGCACCAGCGTCGGCGGTTCGTCCGTACGCGTCCGGCTCACCAACGCCTACGCCACCGACCCGGTGACGATCGGGCACGCGACCGTGGGCCTGCGCGCCGGCGGTTCCGCCGTGGCGCGCCCGTACGACCTGCGGTTCGGCGGGAAGCGTGCGGTCACGATCCCGGCGGGTGGCCAGGCGGTCAGCGATCCGGTCGGACTCGCCGTGCCGGCCCTGGCCGACCTGGTCGTCAGCCTCCATCTGCCCGGCCAGGTCACGCACATCACCGATCACTGGTGGGCGCAGCAGACCGTGTACTGGACGGACTACGGGGCGGGTGACCACGCGGCCGACACCGCCGGTGACGCCTTCACCTGGACCACCACCAGCTGGCCGTTCCTCAGCGGCGTCGATGTGACCGCGCCGAGGACCGGATCGGTGGTGGCGCTCGGCGACTCGATCACCGACGGGTCCTTCTCGACGGCCGACACCAACCAGCGCTGGCCCGACCTGCTCTCCGCCCGCCTCAACGCCTGCCGGCCCGGCGCCGGAGTGCTCAACGCGGGTATCACCAGCAACCGGATCACCGCCGGGACCGCGACCAACCCCTCGGCCCTCGACCGCCTCGAACGGGACGTGCTCTCCCAGCCGGGGGCCAGGACCCTGATCCTCTTCGAGGGCATCAACGATCTCGGCGGGGCGAGTGCCGAACAGATCATCGCCGGGATGACGGAGATCGCCGACCGGGCACACCAGCGCGGGATGCGGGTCGTCGGCGCCACGATCACGCCGTACAAGGACTTCACCTGGGGCGGCTGGAGCGAGGAGACGGAGGCCCGGCGGCAGCAGGTCAACGCGTTCGTGCGGGACTCGGGCGGGGTCTTCGACGACCACGCCGACTTCGACGCGGCCGTACGGGATCCGGCGGATCCGCGTCGGCTGGGTGCTGCGTACGACTCCGGTGACCACCTCCACCCCAATGACGCCGGGATGAAGGCCTTCGCCGACTCCATCGACCTGACGTCGCTCGGCCTCGGCCGCGGCTGTTCCTGAGGAGGACCGCAGTGCTTGGACACCGAAGGCTGGCGGCCCTGGCCACGGCCATGGCGGCCGTCCTGGCAGGGCTGTCGCTCCCGGCGGCGTCGCCGGCCGAGGCTGCACCGGGGAAGTGGACGGGGACGTGGGCGACCGCCCAGCACGCCGCGTACGACCCGGGCACCTCCGAGGTGACGGTACGGATTCCGGTGCGGGTGAGCGCGGGAGGTTCGAGCGTGCGCATCCGCCTGACCAATGACTTCACCACCGAGGCGGTGACGATCGGGCACGCGACGGTCGGACTTCGGGATGGCGGTTCCGCCGTCACGAAGCCGCAGCATCTGCGGTTCGGCGGGAAGAGCGAGGTGACGATCCCGGCCGGCGAGCAGGTCGCCAGCGATCAGGTCCGGCTCACGGTGCCCGCCCGCAGCGACCTGGTCGTGAGCCTGTACTTCCCCGGCCGGTTGACCCACATCAGCCAGCACTGGATGGGCCTCCAGACCGTCTACTGGACGCCCGACGGCGGCGGCGACCACGCCTCGGACGCCGCCGGGAACGCCTTCACCCGGACCGACTCCGCCTTCCCGTACCTGACCGGTATCGACGTACAGGGCGGTGACGCGGCGGGCGCCGTGGTGGCGCTCGGCGACTCCATCACCGACGGGGCGTCCTCCACGGCGAACGCCAACCGGCGCTGGCCCGACTATCTGGCGGGGCGGCTGTCGGCCTGCTCGTCCACCGCCGGAGTGCTGAACGAGGGCATCAGCGGCAACCGGATCACGGCCGGTGTCGACGGCAACCCGTCGGCGCTGGACCGGCTGGAACGCGACGTGCTGTCACAGCCGGGCGCCCGGACGGTGATCCTCTTCGAGGGCGTCAACGACCTCAGCTGGGGCGGTGCCACCGGCGATCAGGTGATCGACGGCATGAAGGAGATCGCCCGGCGCGTGCACGCCCGCGGTCTGCGCCTGATCGGCGCGACGGTCGTCCCGTACCGCGGCTGGGGCGACTGGTGGACCGAGGCCAAGGAGGCCGACCGGCAGAAGGTCAACGCGTTCGTACGCGACGGCGGGGTCTTCGACGGCTACGCCGACTTCGACAAGGCGGTACGGGACCCTGAGGACCCCACCCGGTACGCCGCCGCGTTCGACTCCGGTGACCACCTGCATCCCAACGACACCGGGATGAAGGCCTTCGCCGACGCCATCGACCTCTCACCACCCTGGGGGCGGCCCGCGACTGCCCGTCGGCGCGCGTCCGGCTCACCCCGTACCAGCCGAGCCTGCAGACCGGCGGCAAGGGTTCGGAGATCACCGCGACCGTCACCAACACCGGCCCCAGGGCGGTCACCCAGGTCAGCACGCGCCTCGATCTCCCCGACGGCTGGTCCGCCGAACCGGCCGGCAGCACGCGGATCCGCTCCCTCGCCCCGGGCGACAGCGCCACCGTCACCTGGACGGTGACCCCCGCGGCCGACGCGATCTGGGGCACCCACGAGATCGGCGTACGCACGTCCTTCGTCCAGGACGGCCGCACACGGCACGACTCCGACAGCGTGGACGCCACGGTGACCCCCACACCCTCCGAGGTGCGGGCGCCGTACCTGACGACCGCCACCACCACCGAGCAGCCCCAATACGCCCAGAACGGCGACCAGTTCGCCATCTGGGCGGGCGGCCAGGACCTCTCCGGCTGGAAGGACGAGAAGGCGGCGGTCTACCTCGCCGACGCCGCGCCGCCGTCCGGCACCGTGACCGCCCGGGTCGTCGGCCAGACCGGCAGCGGCCCGTCCGCGAAGGCGGGGATCGCCGTCGCCAACGATCTCACAGCGCCGGAGGCGGGCGGCTACGCGGTGCTCACCATGTCCGCGCAGTTCGGCCTGGAGTTCCTGACCGACAGCGACGGCGACGGAAAGCTCGACACCTGGGCCGGCGGCGGCAGTTCGTACCACCCCGCCTGGCTGAAGCTCGTCCGCGACGGCACCGCCTACACCGCGTACGCCAGTTCAGACGGCACCGCCTGGCAGCAGGTCGCGACCGCGACCGTGCCCTCCGCGAGCGGCACCGGCGACGCCGGGCTGGTCGCGAGCGCCGTCAACCTCAACTACCCCGACCAGATCACGACAGCACTCTTCGACTCCTTCTCCACGCACGAGTGAAAGGCACATTCATGGCAGTCGACCGCAGACACTTCATGACCACCGCGGCCGCCCTCGGCGGCGCGGTGCTGCTCGCCCCGCCCGGCACCGCCCAGGCGCTCGCACAGGGCGCTGTGTCCGGGACCCCGGGCATACCCGACTACCAGCCCACCAAGGCGTCCCTCGACACCCATCCCGTGCCGCGCTGGTACAAGGACGCCAAGTTCGGCATCTTCGTCCACTGGGGCATCTACTCGGTGATCGCCGGCGCGACGCCGAAAAGCGCCTCCGAGTGGTACCTCTGGTACCAGAGCACCAAGGACACCGCCGAGTGGAAGTACCACCGCGACACCTACGGCGAGGACGTCACCTACGACGACCTCATCCCGCAGTTCAAGGCCGAGAAGTACGATCCCGACGCCTGGGTGAAGCTGTTCGAGCAGGCGGGCGCCGAGTACTTCGCACTGACCAGCAAGCACCACGACGGATTCGCCCTCTACCCCAGCAAGGTGACGGACCGTCACTCCGTGGCGTACGGCCCGAAGCGCGACCTCGTCGGTGAGCTGATGACCGCGGCCCGCAAGCGCGGCACCGTGCGCCCGGGCCTGTACTACTCGCTCGGCGAGTACTTCAACCCGGCGATCGGCCGGCCGATGCGCAACTTCTACACCGACAAGGAAATCCCGATGACCGGCTACAAGCCGGTCGAGGACTACATAGGCGACTACGAACTCAAGCAGCTCTACGAGATCATCGACCGCTACGACCCCGAGCTGCTGTGGGCCGACGGACAGTGGTTCCGGCCCACCGGCAACCCGCCGTGGCGCAGCGAAGAACCCATGGCCCACTACTACAGCCAGGCCAAGAACCGTAAGAACCCCAAGGGTGTCGTGATCAACGACCGGTTCGACACCCACTTCGACTTCGCGACGTACGAGCAGCGCACCAACCCCACGATGGACCCACAGAAGTGGGAGTGCTGCATGACCATGGGCTACTCCTGGGGCTACAACAAACATGAGCCGGACGAGGTCTACAAGACCTCCGAGTTCCTGATCCAGCTGCTCGCCGACGTGGTCAGCAAGAACGGCAACCTGCTGCTCAACATCGGTCCCAGGGCGGACGGCACGATCCCCGAGATCATGCAGGAGCGGCTGCGGGACATCGGCGCCTGGCTGAAGGTCAACGGTGCGGCGATCTACGGGTCGACGCCCTGGGTGCGGGCGGAGGAGGAGGGCGGCTCGCTCGGCGTCCGCTACACCGTCTCCCCGGGCAAGTTCAACATCATCGTGCTGGGCGCGCCCAGCGGCACCCTCTCGGTGCCCGGCGACATCCCCATCAGCGCCACGTCCCGGATCCGCCTGCTCGGCACGAGCGGCAGTCTGAGGTGGACCCGCCGTGACGGAAAGATCCACATCACCGTCCCGTCCAACCTGCCCAGCGACATCGCCAACGTCTTCACCGTCGACTGGGCCCGGTGACCGGCATGGGAACTCGTAACGGCACCCAGTTCGACGCCCTGGGGCCCACGCTCACCGTCACCACGGAACCCGCCGAGCCGGCCGGCGGTGACACGGTCACTGCCACCGCGGTCCTCACCAACGACTGCCCCTTCCCGCTCCGCAACGCCGTGCTCCACCTGATCGACCCCGGCGCCACCACGGCGGCGAAGACCATCCCGCTCGGCGACCTGCGGCGCGGCGCGAAGACGACCAGGCGCTGGGAGACGGCGATGCCGGCCGACGTGGCCGGGAACGTGTCGTTCACCGCGCACGTGGTCTTCGACGTCGACGGGGAAAGCAGCGACTGCGCGCGGTCCGCGAAGACGTTCACCGTGCCCTACGAGCCCAACGGGGTGCGGGACCCGTACCGGACGTTCGCCACCACCGATGACGCCAAGTTCGGCCAGTACGGCACCCAGTTGGTGATCTGGGCGGGCGGCCGCGACTTCTCCGGCGGCACCGACGAGAAGGGCGGCATCCTCCTTCCCGGCTCCGCCGCCGAGTCGAGCGTGGTGCAGGTCAAGACGGTCAGCCTCACCGGCAGCGACAACCCCACCGCCAAGTACGGCATCGCCGTCGCCAACGACCTCACCGCCCCCGAGAAGGGCGGCTACGCCGTACTCACCATGTCGAAGTCGTTCGGCCTGGAGTTCATGACCGACAGCGACGGCAACGGACGGCTCGACACCTGGGCCGGTGGCGGCGGCTCCACCCACCCCGCCTGGCTGCGCCTGGTCCGCGACGGCACCACGTACACCGCGTACTCCAGCGTCAACAACGGCCTTTCCTGGACCGAGATCGCGAGCGTGAACGTCCCCTCGGCGAGTGGCGCCATGGACGCCGGCGTCGTCGCGAGCGCGGTCAACCTCAACTACCCCGGCACGACCGTCCAGGCGGTCTTCGACCACTTCACGGCGGAGGAAGCATGAGCCCCTACCGCTCCGAGGAGGACTTCCTCAGCCCTCCCGTCTCGATCACCATCGAGCCGTCCGCCCCCGAGCCCGGTCAGGCGGTGACACTGACGGCCGAGCTCACCAACACCACGCGGATCGCGCTGCGCGGCACGGTGCTGTATCTCTCCGTGGACGGTTCCGGCCAGGCGTCTTTCGCCCTCGGCAAGGTGGCGCCCGGCAAGTCGGTGACCCGCACCTGGAAGACCCGGCTCTCCGACGACGCCGAGGGTGTGGTCCCGCTCATCGCGCACGCCCTCTTCGACGTGCACGAGGACGGGGCCGACTGCGCTCGCGCCACTTCGCGGCTGCGACTGCCGTACAGGTCGCTGGCCGGTGCCTTCGACAACGCCGGCATCTCCTCCGACGACGCCACCACCACCGCCGACATCGACGGCTCGCGTTCCAGCCTGTCCGCCGAGGCGCTGGCGTCGGTCGGACTGACTCCCGGAGCTTCGGTCACCTACGGCGGGACGACCTTCACCTGGCCGGACACCGAGCCCGGGGCCAAGGACAACGTGGTGTCCTCAGGGCAGACCGTACGGCTGTCCGGCACCGGGTCGCGGCTGGCCTTCCTCGGCACCTCCACCTGGGGCGACGGCAAAGGGTCCGGGAAGGTCGTGTACGCGGACGGCACGGAGCAGGCCTTCTCCGTCGAGGTCCCCGACTGGTACTGGGCGAACCCCGCGGCCGCGGTGGTCCTGCCGTACCGCAACACCCCCTCGGGCCAGGACAACAACCCCATCAGCCTCTACACCTTCGGCGTCGATCTGGAGAACAAGGAACTGCACTCCGTCGTGCTGCCGAAGGTCAGCGACGGCCTGCCGAGCGGTGGCCCCGCTCTGCACATCTTCGCGATGACCGTCGCCTGACCCGAGAAGCTTTGAGAGGACGTTCATGACAGGCAATCAACACCTCAGCCGCAGAAGCCTGCTGACCGGAGCCGCCGCGTTCGGCTCAGTGGTGCTGCTGACCCCGCCGCCAGGCGCCCAGGCCGCACCCGCGGCCGCGGACACGGTCGCGAAGCCGTTCGACACGACCCCCGCGTCGGTCGCGGTCCGACGGCTGCTGCCCGACCACCACCGGCAGGTGACGCTGCGCGCGCCGGCCGCCGGCGGCGCCGACCGGTTCAAGGTCACCGGTCGCGCCGGGGCGATCACCGTGGAGGGCACCAGCCCGGCGGTGCTGCTCACCGGCCTCAACACCTATCTCGCGCGGGCGGCGAAGGCCGACATCTCCTGGAACGGCGAACAGCTGAACCTCCCCAGGCTGCTGCCCGCCCCCGAAGGGGAGATCACCGGATCGGCGAACGTGCCGCACCGGTTCGCCCTCAACGACACCAACGACGGCTACACCGGCCCCTACCGGGACTGGGACGCGTGGGAGCGCGAGCTGGACGTGCTCGCGCTGCACGGCATCAACAGGGTGCTGGTCTACACGGGCGGCGACGCCGTCTACTACGACACCTTCCGGCAGTTCGGTTACTCGGACGCCGAGATGCGGGCGTGGATTCCGGCACCGGCCCATCAGCCGTGGTGGCTGCTGCAGAACATGTCGGGATTCGGCGGTCCGGTGTCCCGGCAGCTCATCGAGCGCCGGGCCGACCTCGCGCGGAAGATCACCGACCGGGTGCGGGAACTGGGCATGACACCGGTGCTGCCCGGCTACTTCGGCACCGTGCCGGACGACTTCGTCGCCAAACACGGCGGGGACGCGGCCGTGGTCCCCCAGGGCCCCTGGGGCGCCTTCAAGCGGCCCGACTGGCTCGACCCGCGCACCACGGCCTTCGACGAGGTGTCCGCCGCCTTCTACCGGGCCCAGTCGGAGCGGTTCGGCGACAGCACGATGTACAAGATGGATCTCCTGCACGAGGGCGGCAACCCCGGTGACGTCCCGGTGGACGAGGCCGCGGCAGCTGTCGAAGGGGCGCTCCAGAAGGCCCACCCGGGCGCGATCTGGGCCATCCTGGGCTGGCAGTCCAACCCCTCCAAGGCGCTGCTCGACGGGGTCGACAAGTCCCGGATGCTGGTCGTGGACGGCCTGTCCGACCGCTACACCACCGTCACGGACCGGGAGAGCGACTGGGGCGGCACCCCGTACGCCTTCGGCAGCATCTGGAACTTCGGCGGCCACACCCCGATGGGCGCCAACGCCCCGGACTGGGTGGAGCAGTACCCCAAGTGGCGTGACAAGGAAGGCAGCGCGCTCGCCGGTATCGCGGCGATGCCGGAGGCCGCCGACAACAACGCGCCCGCGCTCGCGCTCCTCACCGACCTGGCGTGGACACCCGGCACCATCGACCTCGACGACTGGTTCGCCGCGTACGCCGTGTCCCGGTACGGCGGCGAGGACCCGCACGCCGTCGCCGCCTGGAAGACGATCCGCGACACCGCGTACAACATGACCCGCAAGGACGCGTGGAGCGAGGCGCCCGACGGGCTGTTCGGCGCGCGGCCGAGCCTGGGCGCCAACAAGGCCGCCGCCTGGGGCCCGGAGGCCGACCGCTACGACACCACGGTCTTCGACGCGGCCCTCACCGAACTGCTCCAGGTCGCGCCGCGACTGCGCGACAGCTCCGCCTACGCCTACGACCTCGCCGACGTGACCCGTCAGGTGCTGTCCAACCGCAGCCGCGTGCTGCTGCCCCGCATCAAGGCGGCGTACGAGGCCGGGGACCGCGCCGGCTTCGACCGGCTCACCAAGACCTGGCTCAGCTGGATGAAGCTGATGGACAAGGTGCTGGCCACGTCGCCGCAGCACCTGCTCGGACGCTGGCTTGCCGACGCCCGGGCCTGGGGCGGCACCAGGGCCGAGAAGGACCAACTGGAGTACGACGCACGGTCGATCATCACCACCTGGGGCGGCCGGGAGAGCAGTGAAGAAGGGCTGCACGACTACGCCAACCGGGAATGGGCGGGGCTGGTCGGCGGCCTCTACTACACGCGCTGGAAGACGTACTTCTCCGACTTGGCCGCCGCGCTCGCGGACGGCCGGGAGCCCACCGAGATCGACTGGTTCGCGCTGGAGGACCGCTGGGCCCACCAGCACGACAGCTACCCGGTGACGACGTCGGGCGACGTCCACAAGCTGGCCCGGCAGGTCCGGGACACCCTTGCCACCAATCCGGACCAGGTGACGCTGACCGCCTCCGCCGACCGGGGCGCGGTGGCGGAGGGCCGCCCGGTCACGGTCACCATGGCGTTCACCAACCGCAACGGCTTCGGTCCTGCGACGGACGTGACGCTGTCCCTCGACGTGCCGGAGGGCATGACCGCCGAGCCGGCCGGCACCACCACCACGGCGTCGGTCGCCCCGGGCGAGACCTTCTCGGCGACCTTCACGGTCACCCTCACCCAGGCCACCGGCGCGCTGATCTCCCGGGTGCCGGTGAGCGCGTCCTACCGGAGCGGCGGCACGCGCGGCACGGCCACGGCGTCGGTCCGTCTGATGGCGGGCACCGGAGTGGGCGAGCCCTACCGCACCGCCTCCTTCAACGACGCGGTCTTCGGCCAGTTGGGGGATGCGATCGCCATCGAGGGTGCGGGCGCCGACCTGTGGGGCGGCACCAACGAGTTCGGCACGGTCTACCGGGCCGCCGCCTTGGGGTCGTCCTCGACCGCCACGGTCAAGGTCACCTCCCAGGACACCACGGGCGGCTGGGCCCGCGCCGGGCTGATCGTCCGCAACGACCTCTCCGAGAACGGCAGAGGCTCGTCCGGCTACGTCAATCTGGCGGTGACTCCGTCCAACGGCTGCGCGCTGTCCTGGGACTCCGACGGCAACGGCCAGTTCGACGCCATCGAACTTGCCGGTGCTCTCGCCGCCCCGGTGCATCTGCGGCTGACGCGCTCCGGCAACACGTACACCGGCGAGTGCAGCCGGGACGGCGTCTCCTGGACCAAGGTCGGCACCGCCAGTCCGGGCGGCGTCGCCGACACCCAGGACATCGGCGTCTTCATGACGGCCGCCAACGGCTGGACCGGCACCCGCGGGATCGCCGGTTTCGAGGACTTCTCCGTCGACTGAGAGGACTTGTTCGTCGACTGTCACCCGGCGGGTGCTGGCGGGCCAATCCGGCCGCAGCTGAGGTGAGCTTTCTCGCGGGTTCCTGGGGGCGGCTTCCGGCAATTGGGTGGAAAGCCGGAGATACTTCGTACGGAGGAGGAGGACATCGAGGTGGTCGCCGGGGCACCGGGCCACGATCAGACGGTCACGCGGGCGCTGTCGTACCGGCCCGACGTGGTCGTCATCGACGTCGACGGTGGTCAGAACGGGGCGCTCGGCACCTCGCAGGAGCTGACCACCCGGCTGCCGGAGTGCCGGACCCTGCTGGTGGCCGGCTCGGCGACGCCCGATTTCCTGCGACTGGCGCTGGCGCTGGCGCTGCGCGTCGCAGGCCTCGTCGGCAAGAACGGCCCCTGCGCCATCCTGGCCCAGGGAGTGCGCAAGGTGGCGGCCGGTGAGCGGTTCATCGACCCGCAACTGGCGCTGCGGGCGCTCTGCTCGGCGGAGAGCCCGCTGACGTCGAGAGAGCGCGAGGTTCTGCGGCTGGCGGCGGACGGCACACCGACGCGTGAGATCGCCGAGCGGCTGGCGCTGTCGGTGGGAACGGTCCGCAATCACCTGAACGCGGTCTCCAGGAAGACCGGGGCACGCAACCGCATCGACGCGATCCGGATCGCCCGGGAGTCGGGCTGGTTGTAGCGGCGGGACCGTCGGGCTCGGCAGCGGCCTCTCCGCCTTGGTCCTGTCACCGACCCCACCGCGGATCAGTTCCGGACCTCGGCCGTCGCACGGTCGCAGTGGCCGATCAGGTCGCGGTACAGCGCGCAGTCGGCCAGAAGCTGCTCGTGCGTGCCGAGGCGGCAGCGCGGGCCGTCCATGACGAGGACGAGGTCGGCGCGCAGGGCGGAGCTGATCCGGTGGGCGCAGACGATCAGGGTGGCGGGGCGGGAGGCGAAGGCCCGTTCGGCGACCGACTCGGCGGACGGGTCGAGGTGGCAGGTGGCCTCGTCCAGAAGCACCAGCCGTGCGGGCGGCAACAGCGCGCGGACGAGCGCGATCAACTGGCGCTCACCGGCGGAGAGCAGGGCCGGGTTCACGGCCGCGTCGTAACCGCCGAGGCGTTCGGCGAGCGGGTCCGCGCCGATGGCGTGCACCGCGGCGTCGAGGTCGGGCGTGGTGGCCGTGGGGAGGAGATAGGCGAGGTTCTCGCGCAGGGTCCCGGCGAAGACGTATGCCTCCTGCGGGATCAGCACACGGGACCGGGAGAGTCGGTCCATGCCCAGGGAGCGGACCGGAACACCGCCCAGGTCCACCTGGTCGGCCTGCGGTTCGAGCACCCCGGCGATGAGCGCGGTCAACGTGGACTTGCCCGCGCCGCTGGGGCCGACGACGGCCAGGTGGGTGCCCGGCGCGAGGGACAGGTCGAGATCCCGGACGACCGGTTCCGCGGAGGGCGCATAGCCGAAGGTGATACCGCGAAGCTCGACGCGGCTTCCCGGGGGAGTGTGCCGCCCGGCGTGTGTGCCGTTGCGAGTGGGCTGATGCCTGCTCCGCTGTCGGCGTCTCGGGCGGCGGCGCCGCCTCCGTCACCCCCGACCGGCCGCCTCCAGGATCCGGCCGAGTGTGACCAGCAGCCACAGCCCGCTTGTCCACGGCAGCCTCCAGACGGGGATGTCAGGCCGCCCTCCCGGGCTTCTCACCTCCCACGATGACAGGGCGCGAGGCTTGGACATCGTTCGTCTGTCACCGGCTGGAGGTGAGATTCGCACGGCCCGTCTGTGCGAATCTCACGCCCCGCGCAGTCGGTCAGATCGCGTTGAGGACGTCGAGCAGCCGGGGGCTCGCGGGTGAGCTTTCGTCGGCGGGGCCCGCCGTGCGATGGAGTTCGCCGTCGATGATCTCGTAGTGGCCGATGGCCTGCAGGGGCGGCGAGTAGACGTGGACGGTGACGGCGCCGGCGTCGTGGTCCATGCGGTGGATGCCCGAGCCGGGGAAGCCGAAGGACTCTCCGGGCCCGTACCGGCGGGCGCGGCGCGGGCCGCCCACCGGCAACCCCTCCTGCCAGGCGGTCCCTTCGATCACGTGCACGCCGACACAGGAGCCCTGGTGGTCGTGGTAGCCGGTGTCGCGCGATTCCCACCAGGTGTTCAGCCATGCTTCGGAGTGCTCGTCGCGCCACAGCAGCAGATACGAGCCGGGGCCGGAGCGGTCGAGCGCGCCGGTGTCGACGAAGGCCGCCGCGCGGCGGGCCCGGTCCGCGCACTCCTCGGGCCGGAACGGGCGGTCGGACACGCCGAGTTCGGTGAGGGCGGTGGTGTCGATCGGGGTCGCGTTCATCGTCATCTCCTCGTGCAGGGTGGGCAAGGGACCGTCGATTGCCGAGTCGCCGAGTAGGCGTGTCCCCGGTCATCTCAGCCAACTCACCCGAGTACGCGCGCAGTTGAACCGCTCCGGTGAACGTTCAGTCCTTTCCGGTGAGCAGCCGTCGCGGGTTGGCGATGCGGAAGGCGTAGGCCGCGGCACCGCCCAGACCGAAGCCGGGGTGCCGCGGCGGCTCCGCATAGGGCCGGTCCGAGCCCTGGACGACGGCGTCCACACCGAGGGCGCGGACGATCGCGTCGACGGCGGTCGGCCCGTACGACGAGGTCTCGACGAACACGTCCGGGTCCGCCCCGACGGCCGCCCCGTCGCCCCGGGCGGCGAAGCGCTCCCCGTGCAGCGGGGCGAGCCCGGCGAGCAGGGCGAAGCACACCCTGAGGCGCGGATGGCGCGGCCGGCCGAAGGCGCGGAAGGCGAACCAGGCGGCGTGCATCTGCTGCACGTAGGGCACCATCGCGGGCCACCAGCCGGGTCCCCCCGACCCGCCGGGCGCGGGTCCCGGATGGACGAACAGCGGGAGGTCGCGCTCTTCGAGCAGATCGAGCAGCGGGGCACAGCGCGCGTAACCGGCCGCGTCGGCAAGGGCGTTCGCCGGGAGCTGGAGTCCGGCGAACCCCCGGTCGAGGTCCTGGGCCGTCGCGCCCGCGTCGATGTCCCGTACGCAGGTGGCGGCCCAGGCCCCGAACGGCTCGGGGAGGGCGGCCGCGCCCTCGTGATAGGCGTCGAGCAGGGGCCGCGCCTCGGCCGAGGGCAGCCACTCCACGCCGATCGGGGCGGACAGCGAGACGAGCACCCGTCCCAGGCCGTCGGCGGCGGCGAGGTCCGTACGCCGGGTGAGGTCGTGGTGGGAGGGAGGGATCTCGTAGGGCGGCTCACCGTCCAGGAACAGGGTCCAGTCGTCCAGGAACGGCGGTTCCCGGCGGGATCGCAGGGCCGTCACCAGCGAAGGGGTCCACAGATGTTGGTGTACGTCGACGTTGGTCATGACGCTCCTCCCACCAGGGCGCGCAGCGCGCTCCGGACGTCGTCGGATCCCAGGATGTCGCGGTTCACCGCCTCCACGTCCACCCCGCAGGGCCGGTCGTCGTCCAGGCGGGGCACGATCGCCCGGATCGCGTGGTTCAGCAGACGAGGTCCGCGCCCCAGTGTGGACGGTTCGGCCAGTTCCACGGCCTGCGCGGCGACCACGGCCTCGACCGCGAGCAGCTGCCGCAGCCGGGTGAGCATCGCGGTCAGCCGCCGGGCCCCGAGGGCCGCATTGGTCGAGTCGTCCTCGACGGCGTCCGCGCCGTGGCGGGGGTCGGTGCTCACCGGTGCGGACAGCATGCGGATCTCGGCGACGAGGGCCTGCCCCGTCTTGGCCAGCGGTGCGAAGCCGGAGCGTTCCGGACCGTACGGCGAGAGGTTCGCGGGCAGTCCGCTGACGGCGGGGTCGAGCAGCCGGCGCATCCGCTCGGCGGAGATCGCGGCGGTCTGCGTCAGGGCCAGCGCGAGGGTGTCGAAGGCGAGGGCCAGGGCCGGGGTGTGGAAGTTGCCGGACGAGAGGATCTCGCCGGTGTCGGCCAGGACCACCGGGTTGTCGCCGCAGCCGTTGAGCTCCGGGTGGAGCGCGTCGTCGGCGAAGTCCAGCGCGGCGTGCAGCGCCCCGTGTACCTGGGCCGAGCAGCGCAGGCTGACGGGGTCCTGGACCCGCCGCGCGTGCCGGGGGTCGCCCAGCTCACCGCCGTCCAGCAGGGCGAGCAGCTCGCCCGCCGCGCGGGACTGCCCGGGGGAGGGGCGCAGCCCCAGCACCCGGGGGTCGAGCGGGCTCGTGTTGGCCCGGAAGCCCTCGTAGGTCAGCGCGGTGACCGCCTGGGCCAGCGTGAGCACGGCGGCCGCCTCGTGCAGGGCGAGAGCGCCCTGTCCGGCCGCCAGCGGGCTCGCGCTGCACAGCACATGCCCGTCCCGCGGACCCAGTTCGGCCGGGGCGAGACCGGCCCGCCGCAGTGCTGCGGTGCCGTCGAGCACCTCACCGGCGAACTCGGCGCTGCCCTCCCCGATGACGACCAGCCCGACATGGGCCATCTGGCACAGGTCGGAGGCGCCGATCGACCCCACCTCGGGGATCACCGGATGCACCCGCGCGTTGAGCATGGCCACGAGCAGCCGCGGGATCGTGGGCCGCACTCCGCTGCCGCCGCCCGCGATGCCGTTGACACGGGCCAGGAGGGCGGCGCGTACGACGGGGACCGGCAGCGGTGCGCCGACCGCGTTGGCCCGGCCCCGGACCGTACGGACGCTGAACGCGTCGAGTTCGGCGCGGGGGAGTGCGTACGACGAGCGGGTGCCGAGGCCCGTCGTGAGGCCGTACGTCGGCACCTGGCGGTCGACGATGTCGTTCACGACGGCCCGGTCACGCTCCAGCCGGGGGAGCACCTCGTCCGCGAGCACCACCTGGGCGTCGTGGTGGGCGACGGCGACGACCTGGTCGTAGGACAGCGTCCGCCCGTCGACGACGACCCCGGTCACGAGAACCGCAGCTTCTGGCCGAGGCCGCGCTCTTCGGCCTTCTTGAGCAGGGCGGCGCCCAGCGCGATGTCGGAGAGCGAGAGTCCGCGGTGCCAGAACAGGTTCGTCTCGTCGGCGCTCTCCCGGCCGGGCTTGCGGCCGGCGACGATCTCGCCCAACTCGCCGTGCAGACTGGCCTCGTCGAGTCTGCCGGAGTCGACGTGCGCGCGCAGGGCGCCGAACGGTCCGGCGTGCGCCTGGCCCCAGTCGTCGACGACGATCTTGTCCATGATGTCCGTGAGGGTGATCTCGACCGCACTGTTCGTTCCGTAGGGCACGACCAGGGCACCGGGGGCGATCCACTCGGTCTTCAACAGCGGCTGGGGACGTTCGAGTCGGGACGCCTCCACCACGATGTCCGCACCCTCCACGCAGGTCTTCCAGTCCTCGGTCACGATCACGGGCTTGCCGAGCTCCCGCTCCAGCCGCTCGGCGAAGGCCTCGCGGCTCTCGGGGCGGCGCGAGTGGACGCGTATCTCGGTGAGGTCGAAGATCCGGTCGAGCAGGCGGACGTTCCAGTACGAGGTGGCGCGGGCGCCGATGTGACCGAGCACCCTGGCATCCGGGCGGGCCAGGTGACGCGCCCCCAGTGCGGTGAGGGCACCGGTGCGCATCTCGGTGATGGCGGTGGCGTCGAGCACGGCCACCGGCATGCCGGTTCGCGGGTCGAACAGGTTGAGCAGGGCCATCTCGGAGGGCAGCCCGGCCTGGTAGTTGTCCACGTAGTCGCCCACGATCTTGACGCCGGCCAGGGCGAGCGGGGCGACATAGCCGCGCAGGACGTTGAAGTGGCCGTTGAATGCGGGATCGGGCATCAGGTGGACCCGGGGTTCGACGACCGTCTCGCCGAGGCCCTGGGCGCGCAGCCCCTCCTCGACGGCGTCGAGGATCTCGATGTCGGTCGGCTCGAGCTGTTCGATGTCCGAGCCGTTCAGGAAGGTGAACCAGACCGGTTTCATGGATGTCTCCCTACGTCTGATCTGGCTGATTCTGAAGGGCGCATACGTCGCAGACCGGGACTTTTTCGGACACCTCTGGCCCGATTTCGTGCGAACGTAACGTCGCGTTTACAGCCGGGCATTGACCCGCCATTCAGTCACCCGTAACTCTGCATGAACATATGCAGCCGGGTAAGGGGCAGTCTTGATCAGATTCGACGCGGTGAGCAAAAACTATCCGAACGGCACCACGGCCGTGGACGAGCTGTCCCTGGAACTGGCCGAGGGTGGCATCACGGTCCTGGTCGGTCCCTCCGGCTGCGGCAAGACGACGACGCTGCGCATGATCAACCGCATGGTGGAGCCGACGGCCGGCACGGTCAGCCTGCGCGGCCGGGACATCCGGGAGGTCCACGCCCCCGAACTGCGCCGGGGAATCGGGTACGTCATCCAGCACGCGGGACTGTTCCCGCACCGCACCATCCTCGACAACATCGCGACCGTGCCGTTGCTGCTCGGCTGGAGCCGCAAGAAGGCGCGGGCGCGGGCGGCGGAGCTGCTCGAACTGGTGGGACTGCCGTCCGAGATGGCCAAGCGCTACCCGAACCAGCTCTCCGGCGGGCAGCAGCAGCGCGTCGGCGTCGCCAGGGCGCTGGGGGCCGACCCGCCGGTGCTGCTGATGGACGAGCCGTTCAGCGCGGTCGACCCGATCGTCCGGGCCGAGCTGCAGGCGGAGTTCATCCGGCTGCAGAAGGAGCTCCACAAGACGATCGTGTTCGTCACCCACGACATCGACGAGGCGATCAGACTCGGCGACAACATCGCCGTGTTCCGAACCGGCGGCAAGCTCGCCCAGTTCGACACCCCCGAGCGGCTGCTCGCCCATCCCGCCGACGACTTCGTGGCCGGCTTCGTCGGGCAGGACCGGGGCATTCGCCGGCTGTCCTTCGTCAAGGCGGCCGAGGTGCCGCTGCGCGAGGGTCCGGTGCTGCCCGAGACCTCTCCCGTGGCGCGGGCCCGGACGGTGGACGAGCCCTGGGTGCTCGTCGTCGACGAGGCCCGCCGGCCGCTCGGCTGGGCCGCGGTCGCAGGGCTGCCGGACACCGGCACGCTCGCGGACGCGCCTCTGGCGCCGCTCGGCCACACGTTCAGCCTCGTGGGCGACTCGGCCCGGGCCGCCCTCGACGCGGCACTCCTGTCGCCGTCCCGGCTCGCGGTCGGCGTGGACGCGGAAGGCGCGGTCGTCGGAGTCGCGGACGCGTACGAGCTGTCCGCCGTGATGGCCGCCGCGGAAGCCGTCGCCGCCGAAGCGGCCGCGGGCGACGCGGGCGCCGACGCACCGGGCGGTGGTGAACGATGAGCGACGGTGAGCCGCTCGTCCGCTGGGACTGGATAGCCGACCATGCCGGCGAGCTGGCCGACTACACCGGGGTCCATCTGCGCCTGGGCCTTCTGCCGGTGGTGTTCGGCCTGATCATCTCGGTGCCTCTCGGCATCCTGTGTCATCGCTGGAGATGGCTGTACCCACCGGTCCTGACCGTGGCCAACATCCTGTACTCGATCCCGTCACTCGCCCTGTTCATGATCTTCGTCCGGTACACGGGGCTGACCGAACGCACGGTGATGATCCCGCTGACGCTCTACACGCTGTCGGTCCTGGTGCCCAACGTCGTCGACGGGCTGGCCTCGGTCCCCGAACCGGTCCGGCTCGCCGCCACCGCCATGGGCTTCGGCCCGATCCGCAGCGTCGTCCAGGTCGAACTGCCCATCGCCGTACCCGTCGTCATCGCCGGCGTACGCGTCGCCGCCGTCTCGTCCATCAGCCTCGTCGCCGTCGGACAGCTCATCGGACAGGGCGGTCTCGGCTACTACATCACCCGGGGCCTCCAACTCGACTTCCCGACCCCGATCGTCACCGCGATCGTGCTGATCATGCTGCTCGCCCTCGCCACCGACGCCCTGCTGGTCCTCGCCCAGCGGCTGCTCACCCCCTGGTCCCGGAACAAGGTGACGGCCGCATGAACGATCTCCTGAACCAGATCCGGCTCGTGGCGGACTGGCTGACGTCCTCGAAGCAGTGGCACGGTGACGACGGCATCCCCCATCGGCTCCTGGAACACCTCACCTACAGCGGCCTGTCGCTCCTGTTCGCCGCCCTGATCGGGCTGACGTTCGGACTGCTCGTCGGACACACCGGCCGCGGGGCCTTCGCCGTGGCCAGCGTCGCCAACCTGGCGCGGGCGGTCCCCACCTTCGGCCTGGTGGTCCTCGTCGTCACCCTCGCCGGGCTCAGCACCACGCCCGTGCTCGTCGCCCTGGTCGCGCTCGCGATCCCGCCGATCCTCATCAACACCTTCGAGGGAGTCCGGGGTGTGGACCCCGACACCAGGGACGCCGCGCGCGGGGTCGGCATGACCGAGTGGGAGGTCCTGGTGCGGGTGGAGGTGCCGATGGCGCTCCCGCTGATCCTCCTCGGACTACGGGTCGCCGCGATCCAGGTCGTGGCCACCGCGACCGTCGCGGCCTACCCCGGTCTCGGCGGCCTGGGCCGCTTCATCGTCGACGGACTCTCCCGCAACGACTACGAACTGGTCATCGGCGGCTCCACCGTCGTCGTCGTCCTGGCGCTCGTCGTCCAGATCCTCTTCACCGCGCTGCGGCGCTTCGTCGTCTCGCCGGGCCTGCGGGTCTCGGCGTCCAGAACCTGAGTTCTTGAGCCCCCGGGCACTGAGAAAGGAAACACCCATGAGAGGCATGTACCGAGGCGCCGCGTTCGGCCTGATCACCGCACTCGCGCTGACCGCCTGCGGCGGTGGCGACGACAGCGACAGCAACCCGCTGACGGGCAGCAGCAGTAGCGGCGGCGACGGCAAGTCCATCGTCGTCGGCTCCGCGAACTTCCCCGAGAACCAGCTCCTCGCCGAGATCTACTCGCAGGCCCTGGAGGCCAAGGGCCTCAAGGTGACCCGCAAGTTCGACATCGGAGCCCGCGAGGTCTACTACGACCAGGTCGTCAAGGGCGGCATCGGCGTCTTCCCCGAGTACAACGGCGCCCTGCTGGCCGTGGCGGTCGACCCCAAGAGCACCGCCACCAGCACGGACGACATCAACACCGAGCTGAAGCAGAAGCTCCCGTCGTCGGTGGAGATACTCGACTCCGCCGAGGCCCAGGACAAGGACTCGGTCACGGTCACCGCCGAGACCGCCGCCAAGTACAAGCTCAAGACCCTCGCCGACCTCAAGCCGGTCGCGGGCGACTGGACGATCGGTGCCGGCTCGGAGTTCAAGACCCGCACCCAGGGCGGCGTCGGACTCAAGGACGTCTACGGCGTCGAGTTCGGCACGTTCCAGCCGCTCGACGCGGGCGCCCAGGCCACCCTGCTGAAGCTGCTGAAGGACGACAAGGTGCAGGCCGCCAACATCTACACCACCGATCCCGCCATCGTCGAGGACAAGCTGGTGGTGCTGGAGGACCCGAAGAACCTCTTCTCCTCGCAGAACGTCACGCCCCTGGTCTACAAGTCCGCCGTCAACGACACGGCCAAGGGCGCACTCAACGGCGTCTCGGCCAAGCTCACCACCGAAGACCTGCTGGACATGATGAAGAAGCTCGTCAACGACAAGGAGGACGCCAGTGACGTCGCGAAGGACTGGCTGACCACAGCCGGCCTCGCGAGCTGACCCGCGATGAGCGACGGTGCCGGCACCGACGGGTCCGGTCGGGCCGGCGCCTTCGCACACCGCATCGCGCACTGCCCGGTCCGGCAGGCGGGACAAGCTCCGTGCTCTCTCACCCGGCGTGAAGGACCCGAAAGCGATCGAGTGCCGCCGGATCCTGATCAACGACCTGGACCGGCGGCCAAGCCCATTGCCAGACGCTGATGCCTGGCGTGCGGGAGAACCGGAGCTGCCCGCGGGTGCCGTCGACTGCCACGCGCGGCCAGGATTCGGCGATGCGCGCCCGGTCCGTGCCGTGAGAACGCAGCACATCGGCGAGGACGGTGACCGTGTCGTAGCCCTCGAAGGCGACGAAGGAGGGCGCCTCGGCCAGCCGCTCGCGGAGGGCCGCCCCGACTCGTGCGCCGAGTGGGGTGAGGCGCTCGGGCAGGTAGCGCAAGAACGGGACCGCGGCCCCGTCGTCGCCCAGCGACCTCGCCCATTCGGCGAACTCCGGTTGCCCGGCCGGAGCGCCGATCATGATCTCGGCGAGGCGCCGGTCGCGGCGGACGGACCTGACGATCGGCACCGCCGGCTCCGGGTGCCCGACCAGAAGGAGGAGGGCTGTCGCGCGATGGTCGACGAGCTCGTCGCACACGGCCGTGGGAGCGAGCGCACGCATGTCGAGTTCGATGACGGTGCCGCCGCGTGGAGCGAGGTGGTCGCGCAGAATGCGGGCCCCTGATGCCCAGTAGACACTCGGTTCGGCTGCTACGGCGATTCGACTGTGGCCCGCGCCGAGGAGGAAATCCGCGTAGATCCGCCAGCCGTGGGACTGCGCCGGGGCGAGGCGCGCGACCCATTCCGTCGGCTGTTCGGTGAGCGCGTCGAGAACCGCTGACGAGCAGAGGAACGGCAGGCCGAGGGCGTCGGCCCTGGCAGCAGCGGCGCGAGCCACGACGCTGTGATACTCCCCCGCCAGGGCGGCCACGCCCAGACGAGCCAGTTCGTCCACGGCCGCCGCGGCCCGCTGCGGGTCGGCCGCGGTGTCCCGGACCACCAGCTCCAGTGGTCTTCCGACGATCCCGCCGGCCTCATTGACTTCGCGAACGGCCAGCTCGAGTCCGGCGAGCAGGTGGCGGCCTGCCTCGACCCAGCCTGGCCGAGTCAGCGGAACGAGAGCGCCGATCTTGATGGACGATCCGTCAGTCCGTTCGCCTCCAGGCGGCGACGGTGGCGTATTCATGTGTTGGCGTCTCCCGAGTGACGATGGTTGCAGTGTGCCCGGATCGTAGAGGGAACGTCAGCGGCGCCGAGGACGGCCACAACAGATCCCTCCAGAGCTACCGCACTAGGTCCTGTCTGGAGCTCGGATCAGGAGTTCGGTAGATCGCCTGCGCGCGGGGGCTCGGTCTTGATAGGCCGTCAGTCATGGCGCGAGGCGATCTCACCGATGAGCAGTGGGCCCTGATCGAGCCCCATCTCCCGATTGCCGCGGTTGGGCCCATCCCCGACCTGCGGAAACATTTCAACGCGGTGATGTGGCGGTTCCGGACCGGTAGCCCCTGGCGTGACCTGCCGACCGAGTTCGGGCCCTGGCAGAGCGCGTACGACCGCTTCCGGATCTGGGCGACGCGTGGCGTCTTCCAGGACCTGATGCACACAGTGATCGCCGAGGCCGCTGCCCGCGGCCAGGCTGATCTGGGCCTGGTCAGCGTGGACTCTGCGACCGCCCGGGCCCACCACCACGCCGCCGGGATGGCCCTGGACCCCGAGCAGTTGGCGGCCTTGGAAATGGCCGTCGAGGCCGAAAAGGGGGCGAGGACAAGGAGCAAAGAACGCAGGACGGACAGGCCGAGGACGAGGCGCGCGTCGAGCGGCGACGGGTCCACCGACGACACCGGGCCCGCTTGAAAGCCGCCGAGCTGGGGCGTTCCCGGGGCGGACTGACGAGCAAGATCCAAGTGGCGGCCGACCGACGCTGTCGCCCGCTTGCGTTCGTCCTCACGCCCGGGCAGGCCGGCGACAGTCCGCAGTTCGCCCCGGTCCTGGAACGGGTGAAAGTGCGCGGCCCGGTCGGGCGCCCGCGGACCCGGCCGGATGCAGTGGCCGCGGACAAGGCGTACTCGTCCCGACGCAACCGCCGCTACCTGCGACAACGCGGGATCCGAGCCGTGATCCCGGAGAAGGCCGACCAGGCTGCGAACCGCAAGAAGCGTGGCAGGGCCGGCGGGCGGCCAGTCTCGCACGACGCGACACTCTACAAAGAGCGCAACACCGTGGAACGGTGCATCAACCGGCTGCGGAACTGGCGCGGTATCGCTACCCGGTACGACAAGACCCCGGAGAGCTACGAGGCCGGACTGCACCTGTGTGGTGCGATGCTCTGGCTCCGCAGCATCGCACCACACTCGTGATTCGAATTCCAGACAGGGCCTAGCCGATGTCCACCACGCGCGCCCATGAGGGCGGCGAGTCCGGCACGTAGTCGGGATCGTCCTCGTTGTCCCACGCCCCCGGTTGGCGAGGGAACAGACCCACCACCGTCCGGCACGCAGGACGCGTGTCCGGCCAGGGTGTCTGACCGTCCGTCAGGACCACGATGACGTCGGGCCGTGGCCGCGACCGCAGCGCCTTGGCGAAACCGGTGCGCAGATCCGTGCCCCCGCCGCCCATCAGCGGAATTCCCTCACCACGGCACAGCGGGTGCACGACCCTGGCCGCCGCGTCGCACGGCAGTACGGAGACCAGGTCACGACGGCCGCCCACGGCACGGGAGATGGCGGCGACCTCGAGGATCGCGCTGCCCAGTTCGGCGTCACTGACCGACCCGGACGTGTCGATGATCACGGACACCCGGGGCGGCCTGCGCCGCAGGCTCGGCAGGACCGCCCCGGGCACCGAGGCCGAGCGCCGGGACGGCCGGCCGTAGGTGTAGTCCTCGCCCGCGCCCGGCCCGGAGGCCGCCGAGCGGATCGCCGCTCCCAGCAACTCCCGCCACGGCTGCGGTGGATGGAACGCCTCCTCGGCCCACCGACGCCAGCCCTTCGAGGCGTGCCCCGGGCGGCCGGTGATGCCCTGCGCCACCCGGAACCGGACCGCGTCCCGTTCCTGCTCGCTCAGGCCGCGCGCACCGTCCGGCCCCAGGTCCCACTCCCGTTCCAGTCCGTCGGCGCCACTGCCGCAGTCCAGCCAGGAGATGCTCTGGGTGAGCGGCCCGAGTCGGAACCAGGTCAGGTACTCCTCCATGAGCTGACCCTCGGGCAACCGGAGGAACGCCGGATCGACGACGTCCTCGGGCCGGACCAGCCCGTCACCGAACACGTCGTCGTTGATCTCGCAGTCCGCGGCGATGTTCATCCGCAGCCGTTCCCCCGGGCCGGTCAGCCCACGTTCCCGCGCGACCCGGTCGCTGCGCCCGTGATGGTCGCGCAGCAGGTGCGACACCTCGTGCACCCACACGCCGGCCAGTTCCTCCACCGGCGTCCGGTCCACGAACGCCGGCGAGACGTAGCACCGCCAGTGCCGGTCGACGGCCATGGTCGGCACCCGCCGCGACTCGACGGTGTGCAGGGCGAACAGGGCCGTCGCCAAGTAGGTCCGGACGCGGGCGGCGTGCAGCCGGGCGGCGAAGAGCTTGTCGAGGTCCAGCGCACTCGGCGCACTCGGCGCACTCGACGCGCCCGGCGCGTCCGGTGCCGCCGTTGTGTCCGGTCGTCGCCGGCCCTTCTCCGCGCTCATCGGCCGGCCTTCGCGGTGACCGCGCCCCGGGCGGCCGCGCGATCCGCCGCGTGGTCCGCCCGCCGGGACAGGGACACCACTCCGGCGAGCCGCTCGATCGACGCCGGAACGTCCCAGTCCTCCTGACGCAGCGAGGCGAGGGTGGTCGCGGGGACGACCACCAGGTCCGGGGCTCCGGTCTCCACCGCCCGGACCAGGAGCGCCCAGGCCGCGTCCCAGCGGGCCCTGTCGGGGCGCCGGCGCACCGCGTCCACCACACCGTCCAGCACGGCCTGGCGAAGATCACCCCGCTCGGGCAGTACCGCACCCGCCGGATCGGCGAGCACCTCCTCGGGGTCGGGGAGGTCCAGCCGGTCCAGGCTCGCCAGCAGCTCGAGCCCCGGGCCGTCCCCGACGGTGCCCCGGACCAGCAGGGAGAGCACTTCGCGGGAGGATCCGGCCGCGTTCGCGAAGGCGATCAGGCACAGCGTCATCTCCCAGCTCCGGGGCGACGGCCAGGCACCGCCCCGGCGCGTCTCACTGCTGGGCAGCTGGTGCACGAGCTTGGGCCGGGCGGTGAGCAGCCCGCACACCGCCCGCCGGGCGAAGTCCACGGCCTGCGGCAGCTTCGCCGGGTCGAGCCGCGGCAGGGTCGCCCGGGGCCAGGTCCCGCCGAGGCCGCGTACGACCACCTCGTGGTCGTGGGTCCACTGCAGATGGACGAAGCGGTTGGCGAGCGGCGGGCTCAGTTCCCAGCCGTCGGCCGCCGAGGACCGCGGATTGGCGGCGGCCACGATCCGGACGCCGGGCGGCAGCCGCAGGGCGCCGATGCGCCGCTCCAGGACGAGCCGGAGCAGTGCGGCCTGCACGGCCGGCGGTGCGGTGGAGAGCTCGTCGAGGAACAGCAGCCCCCGGCCGGCCCGCACCAGTCGCACCGCCCAGTCCGGCGGGGCCATCGGCACACCCTGTTCCGCGGGGTCGTCCCCGACGACGGGCAGCCCCGAGAAGTCGGACGGCTCGTGCACGCTGGCGATCACCGTGGTCAGCGGAAGGTCCAGGGCCTCGGCGAGCTGGGTCAGCGCGGCGGTCTTGCCGATGCCCGGCTCGCCCCACAGCAGGACGGGCAGGTCGGCGGCCACGGCCAGGGTCAGGGCCTCCAGTTGGACGTCGGGCCGCGGTTCGGTGGTGGTGTCGCGCAGCAGGCTCAACAAGTCGCCCGCGACGTCGAGTTGGGAGTCGTGAACAGGGGCGGAGGGGACAGCGGACAGCGTGCATGTGGGCATGTGTGATCACCTTTTGGCCAGTGGGTGGGGGAGATCCCCCAGGACATTGAGTGCTCGTGAGGGGACCCGTGGTCCCCGAGGTCAGCGGCCGGTCGTGTGACGGGGATGCGAGCGGTGGTGACGAGGACGGGGAAGCCCCGGGAGGATACGGTCCGGTCCGGGTCCGACCAGGCCGGCCCTGAACAGCCCGTAGGTGATCCGCCGCTCCGCGGCGGCCTCGAGTTCGTCCCGCAGGGCGCCGTCGCGCAGCGCCGCGTCGGGGCCCAGCAGACCCTCGACGACGGCCAGCGCTCCGGCGATGTCGCCGTGGTCCAGGCGTTCGCGCACGCCGGTGAGGCAGTCGGGACGTCGGTGTGCCTCGTCGATCGCCCGCAGACAGGGAAGCGGCGAGCCGGTCAGCGCGACCAGCAGCTCTTCCCGGCGGATCTCGTCGGCGTCGTGGTCCAGCGGGGCCAGCACCCCGTCGACCAGGCCGATCCGGTGCCGGGCGCCCCGACACTCCACGAGACGCGGGTGCCCCGCCCGGTCCGAGGCCCGGGACGGGCCCGGCGGCGACCAGTCCGGTACGAGTGCCGAGGCGACCAGTGGATGCAGCCGCTCGGCCTCGATCGCACCGCTGCGGATCAGCTCCAGGTCGGGCGGCACCCAGGTCGCCGCGTCGGGCAGCAGCGGCAGAGCGGAGGTGTCCCCGCCGCTCGGCGCCGCGATCCGGACAGTCGGCGGCCCGACGTCGTCCATCACCTCCAGGACCAGCCGATTCCGCCTCCCGAGCCGCACGACGACGGCACCGGAGGACCGCCCCTCGGCGTGCAGCAGGATCCCCGCCTCGGCCGCCCACCGGTCCACGGCCCAGCGACGCCCGTGCGGCAGCGGCTGCGGCGCCGTCCGGGGCAGATCCGGGACGGCCACAGGCCGGCCGCCGTCGGCCGGCCCGTCGGCCCCGGACCGGGTCCGCAGCTCATCGGTCCTGCGTACGTCCCACAGGTGGCGGTGCAGGTCCAGGCGGAAGCGCCGACTGGGCCAGGGATGCGGATGGCGGTCGGCGCCGCCCTGCGCGGGGGAGCCGTCCCACAGCGCGAGGCTGATCCGCTGGCCGGCGTCCGCCCAGGCGGGCGGCGTACGGACCACGAGATGCACCGGGCCGTCACGCCCGGCGGCCTCGTACCGGGCCAGCGAGACGGTCAGCCCCGGACGCAGCAGCCCGTCGGGAGCGATCCTCGGCAGGTGCCAGCGCAGCAGGTCCGGAGCCAGATGGCGGAGATCGGCGCGGATCCGGGCCGCGAGTTCCCCGCCATGGGTACGCGCCACGGAACGCAACTGGAGATCGACATCGACACCCGCGGCGGCACACGCCCCGGCCCAGTCGCCGACGTGCCGGCGGGCGGTCGCGGTCTCGATCATGGAGGGCGGCACGGCGAACTCTCGCACGCGCGGCCAGAAGGAAAGGCGGGAAACCTCGTTCGCGGTCCTGGTGAGCATCAGCACTCACCTTGCGCGGACGGGGCCCCCAATCTGTCAACAGAATGAGTCGTCATCGTCGCGGAGCATAGCGTCCCTCACTCCGGTCTGTCAGTAGTGATTCAGCTTCCCGGGTCGGTGGACAAGTCCGTCCGCGGGCGCGGTTGTTAGCCTTGGCTGTGATCGGTTTCCCCATCCCCGCACCCATCCCCACCGTCGTCCCCACCGTCGTCCCCGGCCAGGGTTCATGATGAGCGTCGTCGACTCCTTCCCGCTCGGTGCCGCGACCACCCTGGCCGGACTCGCCGAGGACCCGCATCCGCGCCTGGCGTCGCTGCGTGCGCACGAGCCCGTGTCCTGGCTGCCCGAGCTGGACGGCTGGCTGGTGACCCGGCGCGATCTCGCGATGGGCGTGATGCGGGACGCCGCGACCTTCACGGTCGACGACCCCCGGTTCTCCACCGCGCAGGTCGTCGGGCCGAGCATGCTGTCCCTGGACGGTGCCGAGCACACCCGTCACCGTGACCCCTTCGCCGCTCCGTTCCGCCCCCGAGAGACGCACGACGGTTTCGCCTCGTACATCGAGCAGGAGACCGACCGGCTCATCACCGCACTGGAACCGGCCGGCGCCGCCGAACTGCGAACGGCCTTCGCCGGCCCGCTCGCGGTCGCCGTCGTGACCGAGGCGCTCGGGCTGGTCGGCACCACCGCGGCCACGGTGCTCTCCTGGTACGACTCCATCGTGCGGTCGGTCTCCGACATCACCGCCGGACTCGAGGCCGGACCCGCTGGCGCCGTGGCGTACGCGCAGCTGCGCGCGGCCGTGGAAGCCACCGTCTCCGACCCGGACGCTGCCTCGCTGCTCGGCTCCGCGGCCGGGCGGCTGGGGCTGCCCGAGGTGGCGTCCAACGCCGCCGTCCTGATGTTCGGGGGCATCGAGACCACCGAGGCGATGATCACCAACGCGCTGCTGCACCTGCTGAGCCATCCCGGCCAACTCGCCCTCGTCCGGGCCGATGCCGGTCTGCTGGACGGCGCGATCGAGGAATCGCTGCGCCTGGAACCGGGCGCCGCGGTCGTGGACCGCTACGCCACCCGCGACACCGTCCTCGGCCCGGCCACGATCCGCCGCGGTGACCTGGTCACCGTCTCCCTGACGGGCGCGGGCCGGGACCCGGCCGTCTTCCCCGACCCCGACCGGTTCGACGTCCGCCGCGCCAACGCCCGCCTCCACCTGGCCTTCGCACACGGCCCCCACCACTGCCTCGCCGCGCACCTCGCCCGCCTGGAGACCCGCATCGCCCTGCGGAGCCTGCTCGAACGCCTGCCCGCCCTGCGCCTCGACCCGGACCGCCCGACCGCGCCGTACGGCCTGGTCTTCCGCAAGCCCCCCGCCCTGCACGTGCTGTGGGACAGGGCTGCCTGACAGGAGCATCTCGTGACGTACGACATCACCGCCATCCGCTCCCGGTTCCCCGCCCTGGCGGCCGGCACCGCCCACTTCGACGGCCCCGGCGGCACCCAGACGCCCCGACCGGTCATCGATGCCATCGCCGACGCGTTGGCGCACCCCTTGTCGAACCGGGGGCACACGGTGCCGGGGGAGCGCAACGCCGAGAGCATCGTCGTCGAGGCCCGCCGGGCCCTGGCCGACCTGCTGGGGGCGCAGCCGTCGGGGATCGTCTTCGGCCGCAGCGCCACCCAGCTCGCCTACGACTTCTCCCGCACCCTCGCCAGGACGTGGTCCCCCGGAGACGAAGTGGTCGTCACCCGCCTCGACCACGACGCCAACATCCGTCCCTGGATCCAGGCCGCCGACCGGGCCGGTGCCACCGTGCGCTGGGCCGACTTCGACCCCGCCACCGGAGAGTTGACCGTCGACGACATCCGCGCCGTGCTGTCCGAACGCACCCGGCTGGTCGCCGTCACCGCCGCGTCCAACCTGATCGGCACCCGGCCCGCGATCGCCGAGATCTCCCGACTGGCGCACGCCGCAGGGGCGTTCACCTACGTCGACGGCGTCCATCACACCGCCCACGCGTCGGTCGACGTGGAGCGGCTCGGCGCGGACTTCTTCGTCTGTTCCCCGTACAAGTTCCTCGGCCCCCACCACGGAGTCCTCGCCGCCCGCCCGGAACTGCTGGAGACGCTACGACCGGACAAACTCCTGCCCTCCACCGACGCCGTTCCGGAGCGCTTCGAACTGGGCACCCTGCCCTACGAGTTCCTCGCGGGCACCACCGCGGCGGTCGACTTCCTCGCCGGCCTGGACACGGGTGCCGCCGGCACCCGACGGCAGCGCCTGATCGCGGCGTACACGGCGCTCGAAGCGCACGAGGACAGCCTGCGTACGCAACTGGACAAGGGACTGTCCTCGCTCGAAGGCGTCACGATCCACTCCAGGGCGGCCGACCGCACCCCCACCCTGTTGCTGACGTTCGAGAACCACGGCACGGTGGACGCGTACCGCTTCCTCGCGGAGCGCGGCGTCCATGCCCCGTCGGGATCCTTCTACGCCGTCGAGGCCTCACGCCGACTGGGCCTCGGCGACACCGGCGGCCTCCGCCTCGGCCTCGCGCCCTACACCTGCACGGAGGACGTCGACCGGCTCCTGACCGGGCTGTCCGAGTTCCTGACATCCCGCTGAGCCGTTGAAAGGAGAGCAGGGCATGAGCACATTCCCCACCGCCCGGGCCGTCCGGACCACCCCGGAAGGCCTTCTGTGGGAGCCCAGCGCACGCTGGGTCCGCGGCCTCAAGGGTGACGTGACGGTCGTCGACAGCCGGCACCCCGTCCTCGTCTGGGAACCCGACGTCCCCGTCCCGCTGTACGCCTTCCCCCGCGCAGAGGTCCGCGAGGACCTGCTGTGCCCCGCGAAGAACCCCCCGACGGGCACGCACACCGGCTCGCGGATCTTCTACGACCTCGAAGCCGACGGCGAGACCGTGGAGAACGCGGCCTGGACCTTCCCCGCCGCCGACCTCGCCGACCACATCGCCTTCGAGTGGTTCCGGCGCGTCGGCCGGGGCCTCGACCACTGGTACGAGGAAGAGGAGGAGATCTTCATCCACCCCCGCGACCCGCACAAACGGGTGGACGCGATCCCCAGCAGCCGCCATGTCGTGGTCCAGATCGACGGCACCGTCGTCGCGGACACCCGCCGCCCGGTCCTGCTGTTCGAGACCGGTCTGCCCACGCGGTACTACATCCCGCGCGAGGACGTCCGCCTCGACCTGCTCGAGCCCACCGACCACAGCACCGGCTGCCCCTACAAGGGCACCGCCCGGTACTGGTCGTGGCGGGCCGGCGCCGACGTACCGCCGAACATCGTCTGGAGCTACCCGGACCCGCTGCCCGCGGTGGGCGCCGTCAGGGGACTCCTCGCCTTCTTCAACGAGGCGGTCGGCATCATCGTCGACGGCGAACCCCAGGAGCGGCCCGTCACGCCGTTCACCCCGATGCTCTCCTCCCCGTCACCGGAGTGACCGGCGCACACCGTCCCGAAACCGACACCCCCACGTGACCCGCCTCTCATGGCAAGGCGGCGGTAATGCCGCGACCATGGTGTCCCTCACCGGCAGTTCGAAGGGATCCGGAATGCTCCGCAAGGTACTGGTCGCCAACCGAGGCGAGATCGCGATTCGAGCCTTCCGCGCCGGCTATGAACTGGGCGCGCGGACCGTCGCCGTCTTCCCGCACGAGGACCGCAACTCGCTGCACCGGATGAAGGCCGACGAGGCCTACGAGATCGGCGAGCCGGGGCACCCGGTGCGGGCCTACCTCTCCGTCGAGGAGATCATCCGCGCGGCCCGGCTGGCCGGTGCCGACGCCGTCTATCCGGGCTACGGGTTCCTGTCCGAGAACCCGGAGCTGGCGCGGGCCTGCGAGGAAGCGGGCATCACCTTCGTCGGGCCGAGCGCGCAGATCCTGGAGCTGACGGGCAACAAGGCCCGGGCGGTGGCCGCCGCCCGCGCGGCCGGCGTACCGGTGCTGGGGTCCTCGGCGCCCTCTGCCGACGTGGACGAGCTGGTGCGGGCCGCCGAGGACATCGGCTTCCCCCTGTTCGTGAAGGCGGTCGCGGGCGGCGGCGGGCGCGGCATGCGCCGCGTCCAGGAGCCCGCCCAGCTGCGCGAGTCCATCGAGGCGGCGGCCCGCGAGGCGGCCTCCGCGTTCGGTGACGCCACCGTCTTCCTGGAGAAGGCCGTCGTGGAACCCCGTCACATCGAGGTGCAGATCCTCGCCGACGGGCACGGCAACGTCATCCACCTCTTCGAGCGCGACTGTTCCGTGCAGCGCCGCCACCAGAAGGTCATCGAGCTGGCCCCCGCGCCCAACCTCGACCCGGCGCTGCGCGAGCAGATCTGCGCCGACGCCGTGCGGTTCGCCCGCGAGATCGGCTACCGCAACGCGGGCACCGTGGAGTTCCTCCTCGACCGCGACGGCAACCACGTCTTCATCGAGATGAACCCGCGCATCCAGGTCGAGCACACGGTGACCGAGGAGGTCACCGACGTCGACCTGGTCCAGGCACAGCTGCGCATCGCCGCCGGCGAGACCCTCGCCGACCTCGGCCTCTCCCAGGAGACCGTCACCCTGCACGGCGCCGCACTCCAGTGCCGGATCACCACCGAGGACCCGGCCAACGGCTTCCGCCCGGACACCGGCCGGATCAGCGCCTACCGCTCGCCCGGCGGCTCGGGCATCCGTCTCGACGGCGGCACCACCCACGCCGGTACGGAGATCAGCGCGCACTTCGACTCCATGCTGGTGAAACTCACCTGCCGGGGCCGGGACTTCACGACCGCGGTGCGCCGGGCCCGGCGTGCCGTGGCCGAGTTCCGCATCCGCGGCGTGGCCACCAACATCCCCTTCCTCCAGGCGGTCCTCGACGACCCGGACTTCCAGGCCGGAAACGTCACCACGTCGTTCATCGAGCAGCGCCCGCACCTGCTCACCGCCCGCCACTCCGCCGACCGCGGGACCAAGCTGCTCACCTACCTCGCCGACGTGACGGTGAACAAGCCGCACGGCGAGCGGCCCGACCTGATCGACCCCACCACCAAACTGCCGCGGGCCGACGCCGGCGAGCCGCCCGCCGGCTCCAAGCAGAAGCTCACCGAACTGGGCCCCGAGGGCTTCGCCCGGTGGCTGCGCGAGTCACCGACGATCGGCGTCACCGACACCACGTTCCGGGACGCCCACCAGTCGCTGCTCGCCACCCGGGTCCGCACCAAGGACCTGCTCGCCGTCGCCCCCCTCGTCGCCCGCACCCTTCCCGAGCTGCTCTCCCTGGAGTGCTGGGGCGGCGCCACCTACGACGTCGCGCTGCGCTTCCTCGCCGAGGACCCCTGGGAACGCCTGGCCGCCCTGCGCGAGGCCGTGCCGAACCTCTGCCTCCAGATGCTGCTGCGGGGCCGCAACACCGTGGGCTACACGCCGTACCCGACCGAGGTGACCGACGCCTTCGTGCAGGAGGCCGCGGCCACCGGCATCGACATCTTCCGCATCTTCGACGCGCTCAACGACGTGGGCCAGATGCGGCCCGCCATCGACGCCGTACGGGCGACCGGCACCGCCGTCGCCGAGGTCGCCCTGTGCTACACCTCCGACCTGTCCGACCCGAACGAGCGGCTGTACACCCTCGACTACTACCTCCGCCTGGCCGAGCAGATCGTGGACGCGGGCGCCCACGTCATCGCCGTCAAGGACATGGCCGGTCTGCTCCGCGCCCCCGCCGCCGCGAAACTGGTCTCCGCGCTGCGCCGCGAGTTCGACCTGCCGGTGCACCTGCACACCCACGACACGGCGGGCGGCCAGCTGGCCACCTACCTCGCCGCGATCCAGGCCGGCGCGGACGCGGTGGACGGCGCGGTCGCCTCGATGGCGGGCACCACCTCACAGCCGTCGCTGTCGGCGATCGTCGCGGCGACCGACTACTCGGAGCGGCCGACCGGCCTGGACCTGAGGGCGGTCGGTGATCTGGAGCCGTACTGGGAGAGCGTCCGCAAGATCTACGCACCGTTCGAGGCTGGCCTCGCCTCGCCGACCGGACGCGTCTACGACCACGAGATCCCCGGTGGCCAGCTCTCCAACCTGCGCACCCAGGCCGTGGCGCTGGGCCTCGGCGACCGGTTCGAGGACATCGAGGCGATGTACGCCGCCGCCGACCGCATCCTCGGCCACCTGGTGAAGGTCACCCCCTCGTCCAAGGTGGTCGGCGACCTCGCCCTGCACCTGGTCGGCGCCGGGGTGGCGCCCGAGGAGTTCGAGGCGACGCCGGACAAGTTCGACATCCCCGACTCCGTCATCGGCTTCCTGCGCGGCGAGCTCGGCACCCCGCCCGGCGGCTGGCCGGAGCCGTTCCGCAGCAGGGCGCTCCAGGGCCGCGCCGAGGCCAAGCCGGTGCAGGAGCTGTCCGCCGAGGACCGTACGGGGCTGGAGAAGGACCGGCGCGCCACGCTCAACCGGCTGCTGTTCCCCGGGCCGACGCGCGAGTTCGAGACGCATCGCCAGAGCTTCGGCGACACCAGCGTGCTGGACAGCAAGGCCTTCTTCTACGGCCTCAGGCCGGGCAAGGAGTACGCCGTCGACCTCGAGCAGGGCGTGCGGCTCCTCATCGAGCTGGAAGCCGTCGGTGAGGCCGACGAACGCGGCATGCGCACGGTGATGTCCGCGCTGAACGGCCAGCTGCGGCCGATCCAGGTCCGCGACACCGCCGCGTCCTCCGACGTGCCGGTGACCGAGAAGGCCGACCGCTCCAAGCCCGGCCACGTCCCCGCGCCGTTCGCCGGGGTGGTGACACTCGCGGTCGCCGAGGGCGACGAGGTGGCGGCCGGTGCCACGGTGGCCACGATCGAGGCGATGAAGATGGAGGCCACGATCACCGCCCCGAAGGCCGGACGGGTGTCCCGGCTCGCCATCAACAAGATCCAGCAGGTGGAAGGCGGCGATCTGCTGGTGGAGATCGCCTGAGCCACGCGCCACGCGCGTCCCCCCCCGTTCGGCCGAAGCCGCGTGCGGCCGGGTCCGACCCGCCCGAGTCTGGACGGGTCGGGCAGGTCGGACGGTGTGTGAGGAGCCTGGGTGATGACGACTGACGGTGACGCACGCGACGCAGAGCGGCGGCGGCTGGCGGAGGCCGACGCGGGTGCGGCGCCCTGGCGGCGCTGGGGCCCGTACCTGAGCGAGCGGCAGTCGGGCACCGTCCGGGAGGACTACAGCAGCGACGGCGACGCCTGGTCGTACTTCACCCACGACCAGGCCCGCTCCCGCGCCTACCGCTGGGGCGAGGACGGCATCGCCGGCGTCAGCGACGACAAGCAAGGAACGCATGTTCGGCCTCACCAACACCGAGGGCAACCACGGCGAGGACGTCAAGGAGTACTACTTCCACCTCGACAACACGCCCACGCACTCGTACATGAAGTTCCTCTACAAGTACCCGCAGGGCGCGAAGGCGGGACCGGAGGACCTGCTGGTCGAGATCACCGCGCACAACCGCGGACCCGACGAGGCGACGCTCCACCTGCTGCCGACCATCTGGTTCCGGCACACCTGGTCCTGGGCCGGCGGCACCGCCGTACCGGGCCTGCGGCAGACACCGGGCGCGATCCGGGCCGACCACGAGGAACTCGGCCCGCGCTGGCTGTACCACGACACGGATACACCCACGCTCTTCACCGACAACGAGACCAACAACGAGCGCGTCTTCGGCAGCCCCAACACCACGCCGTACGTCAAGGACGGCATCGACCGCCACGTCGTGCACGGCGAGCAGGACGCCGTGAACCCGGAGCGCACCGGGACCAAGGCGGCCGTCCACCACGTCCTGACCGTCCCCGGCGAGGACAGCGTCACCATCCGCCTGCGCCTGACCGACACCGAACTCACCGCCCCCTGGGGGGACTTCGGACAGGTGCTGGACCTGCGCCGCACCGAGGCCGACACCTTCTACGACGTCCTCGCACCGGACGGCATGGGCCGGGAAGAGAAGCGCATGGTCCGTCAGGCGCTGGCCGGGATGCTGTGGAGCAAGCAGTACTACTACCTGGACGTCCAGCGCTGGCTGGCCGAACACGGTGTCGACCCCCTCGCCGCCGACCCGAACGTCCGCAACAGCGGCTGGTACCACATGGTCAACGACGAGATCATGTCGATGCCGGACACCTGGGAGTACCCGTGGTTCGCCGCCTGGGACCTCGCCTTCCACACCCTCCCTCTGGCCATGGTCGACATCGGCTTCGCCAAGTCCCAGCTCGACCTGCTCCTGCACCGCCTCTGTCTGCACCCCAACGGCCAGATCCCGGCGTACGAATGGAACTTCGGCGACGTCAACCCGCCCGTGCACGCCTGGGCGACCCTCTTCGTCTACGAACTGGAGAAACACCGCACCGGCCAGGGCGACCGCGCCTTCCTGGAGAACGCCTACCAGAAGCTGCTGAAGAACTTCACCTGGTGGCTCAACCGCAAGGACGTCGACGGCAACAACGTCTTCCAGGGCGGCTTCCTCGGCCTCGACAACATCGGCGTCTTCGACCGCAGCGCCCCGCTGCCCACCGGCGGCCACCTCGACCAGGCCGACGGCACCGCCTGGATGGCGCTGTACTGCCAGAACCTCATGGACATCGCCATCGAACTCGCCGTCGACAACCCGGTGTACGTCGAGCAGGCACAGATGCTGTTCGAGCACTTCGCGTGGATCGCCGTCGCCATGAACCGCATCGGCAAGGACAACGCCAGCCTGTGGGACGAGGAGGACGGCTTCTTCTACGACGTCCTCAGGCTGCCCGACGGCAGCGCGATCCCGCTGAAGGTGCGCTCCCTGGTCGGCCTGATCCCGCTCGCCGCGACCAGCGTGATCGGCGGCCGGGCGGACCGCAGCTTTCCCGAACTGGTCGAAGGTGCCCAGGAGTTCATCCGACGGCACCCGGCCGTCGAGGCGTTCGTCTCGCAGCACGCCGCCGGCGGCCCCAGCGCCGAGGGCCGCTATCTGTTCGCCCTGTTCGGCGAGGACCGGCTGCGCCGCATCCTGGCCCGCATGCTCGACGAGGACGAGTTCCTCGGCCCGCACGGCATCCGGTCCCTCTCCCGCCACCACGCGGAACACCCGTACACCTTCGACGTGCACGGCCAGACCTACGGCGTCGGCTATCTGCCCGCCGAGTCCGACTCCGGGATGTTCGGCGGCAACTCCAACTGGCGCGGCCCAGTGTGGTTCCCGATCAACCTCCTCCTGATCCGCGCCCTGATGAACCTGCACGGCTACCACGGCCCCGACTTCACCGTGGAGTGCCCGACCGGCTCCGGACGGCGGATGAACCTCTACGAGGTCGCCCGCGAGATCTCCGACCGGCTCACCTCCACCTTCCTGCCCGACCCCGACGGTCACCGCCCGGTGCACGGCGCCCAGCCCAAGTTCGCCAAGGACCCGCACTGGAAGGACCTGATCCTTTTCTACGAGTACTTCCACGGTGACAACGGCGCGGGGCTCGGCGCCGCCCACCAGACCGGCTGGAGCGGACTGGTCGCGGCCACCGCGACGCTGTTCCACGTGGTCGGCGCCGACGACTGGCACCGCGGCGGCCGGGACTTCCTACGGCCCACGGACGACCGGGAGGAACCCCTGTCATGACGGTGATCCTGGAGATCAACACCCTTGTCTGGCTGCGCGAGCTGAGCGACCGCCACGGGCGTCGCATCACCCTGGGCGAGGTGCCCGGCGAGGTCTGGGACGGGATCGCGCTGCCCGGCATCGACACCGTCTGGCTGATGGGCGTCTGGGAGCGCAGCCCCGCCGGCCTCGGGATCGCCCTGCGCGACGACACCCTCATGGCCTCGTTCCGCGCGGCCCTGCCCGACGTCACCGAGGCGGACCTCGCAGGATCCCCGTACTGCGTACGGAACTACGTCGTCGACGCCTCCCTCGGCGGCCCGGAGGGCCTGGCCGCGGCCCGCGCCCAACTGGCCGCACGCGGACTGCGGCTGATCCTGGACCACGTCCCCAACCACGTGGCCCCCGACCACCCCTGGCTCACCGCACACCCCGACCGTCTGATCCAGGGCACCCCGGACGACCTGGCCGCCGCGCCGGACGCCTTCATCGAGGCCGGCGGTCGCGTCCACGCCCGGGGCCGCGACCCGTACTTCCCGCCCTGGCCGGACGTCGTCCAGCTGAACGCCTTCGCCGACGGCCTGCGGGCCGCGACGGTGGACACCCTGGTGTCCATCGGCGACCAGGCGGACGGCGTGCGCTGCGACATGGCGATGCTGATGATGAACGACGTCTTCGCCAAGACCTGGGGCGACCGGGCGGGACCGGTTCCCGCCGAGGACTTCTGGCCGTACGTCATCCCGCGCGTCCGCGCACGCCACCCGGACCTCCTCTTCGTCGCCGAGGCGTACTGGGACCTCGAACAGCCCCTCCAGCAGCAGGGCTTCGACCACTGCTACGACAAGCGGCTCTACGACCGCCTGTGCCACGAGAACGCCGACTCCGTCCGCGCACATCTGGGGGCCGGCCTCGCGTACCAGCGCGGCCTCGTCCGCTTCCTCGAGAACCACGACGAGCCACGGGCCGCCACCACCCTGCCCGGCGCACGGGGACAGGCCGCGGCCATCGCCGTCGCGACCCTCCCCGGCGCGACGCTCTGGCACGAGGGCCAGTTCGAGGGCCGCCGGGTTCGCCCACCGGTGTTCCTCTCCCGCCGGCCACCGGAACCGGCCGACGAGCCGCTGCGCGACTTCTACGGCCGTCTGCTCGGGGCGGCGGCCGCCGTGCGCAGGGGCGAGTGGCGGCCGCTGACCCCGACGGGCCTGCCGGACAACGACACCCACGGCAGTCTGCTCGCCTGGACCTGGACGCACGAGGACACCCGCCACGTGGTCGTCGTCAACTGCGCCGACCGCCCGGCCCAGGCACGGCTTCCCCTCCCGTGGGACGACCTCCGAGGCGGCCACCACCGCCTCACCGACCTCCTCACGGACCGGACGTACGACCGCGACGGCGACGAACTGACCGGCCCGGGCCTGTTCGTGGCCCTGGACGCGTGGGACGCGCACGTCCTGTCCATGCCGGCCCGGGAGACCTCGTAACGGCTGTCGTCGGCACTGTCCTCACAGCTGAGGCCGCGGAAAGGTCTTCAACGCCCCGGCGAGCCCCGCCGCGTCCGTGCCGATCTTCCGGTAGGCGGCGGAGAGCAGGTTGCGGACGCCCTGCTCGGTCAGGCGCAGTTCCTTCGCGACCACCGTCACGGGATGCCCCTGGGCCGTCATCTCGGCGGCTCGGCGTTCGTGGGCGGTGAGGGTGTCCGTCTGGCCATAGCGCAGGGGCAGGGGGCGCATTCCGGCGGCGGAGAGTTCCTCCCTGGCCCGGGTGGCCACGGCCTCGGCACCGCAGTGGACGGCGGTCTCCAGCCCCTGGTAGAGCCGGTCGGCGGCATCCTGGAGCCGGCTGTTGCGGGACAGCGCGGCGCCGTGACCGACCAGGGCGCGGGCCAGCTCGTAGGAGGCGGGGGACTGTTCCAGGTGCTCGACGGCCTGCGTGTGCAGGTCGAGTGCCGCGGGCCCGCCGGTGACCTCGGCCTCGACGTGCAGCGCCTGACCGATCACGGACGCCGCCCCGAAGTCGCGGGCCCGCTTGACGGCGTCCTGGGCGAGACGGACCGCCCGGTCGGGAGCGCTGGGGGCGACGGCGGACGCCAGGTCGAGCTGCCAGGGACACCAGGAGGGGTTGCGCCAGGCACGCGCCTCCAGCCGGTCCCCGACGTCGGACAGAATGCACTCGGCCTCCGAGCGCCGCCCCTCGGCCAGCAGCAGCTCGGCGTACACCGTGCGCGGATCGGGGTAGATGACGGCGTTCGGGACCACCTCGCCGTAGTGGTACCGGTCGGCGAGCCGACGGGCGGCGGCGGTCCGGCCGCGGGCCAGCAGGATCTGGATCAGGATGCCGATGGCGAACCACTGGGCGGGTACGGCGCCCTCCACCCGGTCGGCGTTGCGCAGGCCCTCGCGGGCGAGTTCTTCGGCCTCGGCCAGGCAGCCGCGGCGGTAGCGGATGTAGCCGAAGAGGGTTTGGCCGACGGCCATGTGCGAGCCTCGCCAGCCTTTGACCTCGCACTCGGCCATGCCCTTGATGAACAGTTCCTCGGCCCGCCGGGGCTGGTCGCAGTACATGAACGCGAGAGCGACCGAGACGGGCACCTCGAAGCCGCGGTTCTCGTCGGTCCAGCTCATGCCCCCGCGCAGGGCGTCCTCGGCGCACGCGAGGACGGTCCGTCGCGGCTCGCCGCGCACCAGCGCGTCCCACGCCCGCAGGCCCAGGATGTAGCGCTCCTCGAGCCCGCGGCCGGTCAGCTTCTCGGCCAGCCGTGCCAGCTTGCGGGAGCGGGCGGGCGAGTCCGGCTCGTCCATGCGGAACGCGCTCCACACGAAGTGATCGGCCTGCATCCGCAGTCGGATTCGCGGATTGGCCGCCTGCTGTGCTTCGTCGGCGGCCACGGTCGCGGCCTCGGCCAGCCGGTCGGTGTGGGCCAGCGCCTGGGCCAGCCGGTAGACGATGGAGGCGCGTAGATCGGGCTCGATTCCGGGCTCCTTCAGGGCCTCCTGGAGATAGCCGACCGTGGCCGTGGGTTCGATGAGGAAGGTCGAGCAGGCGAGTTCGTGGAGGAGTGCGGCCCGGTCCTCCGCGGGCGGCGGCTCCCGCAGGGCCCGGGTCAGGGCACGCCGGGCGGCCTCCGGGGCCCCGGCACGAAGGTACTCGTGGGCGGCCGCGCGGAGACATTCGACGGCTTCCGGCCTGCCCTCGCAGGGAACCTCCAACAGATGCCGGGCTGCTGCGGTGGGACCGAGTCCGGCGGCGCGGACGGCCTCGGCGGCCGCGTTGTGCAGACCGACGCGCAGGCCGGAGGGGATGGCCCGGTAGATAGTGGTGGCGATCAGTGGGTGCACGAACTCCAAGCCGCTCCCGGGCCCTTGACTGTCGGCCAGGATCCGGGCGGCACGCAGCCGCTCCGTGGCCTCGGCGGCCTCCTCGTTGCCGATCACCGCGAGGTCCGCGGCGAGTTCCGGCGAGAAGGACCCGCCCAGCACAGCGGCCGCCCAGGCATAGCGGACGGTGCTCGTACCGAGCCGTTTCAGGCGATTGAGCAGGCCGGGGCCCTTGACGGCCGCTGCGAGGTCTCGCATCACGGGCAACTCGTGCCGCATGCCCCGCACTTGCCGCTCTGCGAGCCTGAAGGCCAGTTCGACGGTCTCGAACGGGTTCCCGTTGGTGACCGTCCAGCACTCCTCGGAGAACTCGTCCTCGGCCTGCTCGCCCACCGCGTCCCTGATGATCCGCGCGACGCCGTCTGCGCTGAGCGGCACCAGCGAATGGGGGCGGTTCCCATGGCGCTCGAAGACCGTGCGGATGGCTTCCGCCTCGGGCGGCATGTCGTCGGGCCGATAGGCGGCGACGATCAGCAAGGGGACATCGGCGGCGCGTGGCGCGAAGGAGGCGAGCCACCCGAGGGACTCGGCATCAGCCCAGTGCAGGTCGTCCAGGAGCAGCACGACCGGCTTCTTCTTCACCGCCAGACGGGTCATGACCCAGTCGAGGCCGTCGCGCACCCCGGTCGGATCCGGCACATGGGCGGTGTCCTTCGCCTCGAGGCCGAGCGCGACCGCCACGATGTCGTACCAACTTCCCAGGAAGGCACGGAGCTCCGCCTCGTCCATCGCGGCCAAGGCGGGCTGCAGGAGCTGGCGCACCACGCGGAACGCCATCCCCTGCTCGTTCTCACTGCCCTTGGCAGAAAGCACCGTGCATCCGCGCGAGATCGCGCGAACGCGGGCGGCAGTGACGAGCGTGGTCTTTCCCATACCGGCCGGACCGGCGAAGACGAGGAGTTCGCCGGACGGCGTGCGAGGTACGCCCTCGACCGATTCGCGGAGCTCGGACAATGCGGAGTCGAGCGCCCGAAGTTCCCGGTGGCGCTCGAGCAACGGACGGTGTTCGGTGAGAGATTGCCGCAGCCCAGGCGCCATGTGCGCTACCGCTTCCTGTCGTTGATCCGCGTGGGACGGCGCCGAGCGTACGCCCTCATGAACACCCGGCGGTCGAGTTCGGACAGGAGAACGGCAGAGAGGGTGAAATATCCATGAGGGCACAATGGGTGGTCGTCCCTCGGGTACAATGCCCCGCTCACGTTCACCGCACGGCGGACACCTCCGCGGTGTCCGCGTAGCGCGGCACTGTGCGGGACCAGAAGTAGCAGCCCCGGATCCAGCCCACCATGCCGTCGAGGTAGCCGACTCCGGCAGGGCTCAACTCCGGCTGGATCGCCTTGTGGAGCGCCTCGAACTCGCTGATCGTGCTGTTGATCAACCGGATGGCCTTCACCACGGCGGTCGGCAGCGGGCACCGGTGCAGACGCTGCTGGGCGAGAGCGAGATTGATGACACCTCCTGCCCGTTGCTCCTTGACCGCGGAGAAGAGGTCGGCCGTCCACACTGCCGCATCGACCGACAGCCGCGTCAGCCGCCGTACGACAGGGTGGTGGAGGTCCTGAGCGGTGAGTTCCCGGGGCTGTGCCGCCTCGTACAGCGGATAGAACGGCTCGATGCCCGCGGTGAGCGAACGTATCGAGGTGCACTGCCCGGCCTCCAGCGGCACGGAATCGGCCTGCGCCACCGCCTCGTACAACAGCCCGTGCACGTACTCACGGCTGTTCCAGGCCCAGCGTGCCGCCTGGTCAGGAGTGCAGCGCTCCCGGACCTGTCGGTGAAGGTCGGCCAGGGCTGCGCCGAGAGCCGTGCCGGGTGGCCGTCCGTCCCTGAGGATCTCGACGCTCTCGCTCAGCATGGGCAGCAGCCGGCCGGGCCACCGGCGGCCGACCTCTTCGGCCCGGTCGTCGAAGATGAACTGGTAGGAGATCTGGTTGGCGATGATCTGAAGGATGCCGGGGTCCACGGACGGACTGCTGTAGGCCGCGAGTTCGGCCGGTCGGGTGGCGTTGATCATCGCCGCCACCGCCGGGTCGTCCGTCAGTCCCCAGGCGTGCAGCCAGGTGTCGACGCCTGTCGCCGCCTCGGCCGCGTGGCGGTTGGTCCGGAACGGGAAGGGCATGTAGAGGTGGGCGTCTATCAGATCCCTCAGGCTGCCGAACGTGGTCACGCCCTGCGGAGCAGCTGCGAGTTCCTCATGCGTCGTCGACACCGTTGTCACCTGCCGTTCGGGGGTCCTGAAAGCGGGCTGCTGCGGTTGCTCGGGGAGTAAGGGATCGTGCCCGGGGCGCTGGGCGGTTCGGCGCGTTGGTCCGTGGCTCACACGTCATCACCAGCGACCGATGCCCCAACGTCGCAGCCGGCCGCAGCCGTTCGGCGTACCCCGGCCCATGGCGCAGCCGCCAGCGGCCGGTGATGGTCGCGAGGGCCAGCGTGACCTCCGCCACGGCGAAGGTGTCGCCGAGGCACTTCCGGCTGCCCGCGGCGAACGGGAGCATCGCGCCGCGCGGATCGGCGGTGGCCCCTGGGAGCCAACGCTCGGGCAGGAAGCGCTCGGGGTCGGGGAACGAGGCGGGGTCGTGGTGCAGCAGGTAGGGGCTGTACAGAACCGTGGTGCCCCGGGGAAGCCGCTGGCCGGCGAGTGTCGTCTCCTGGGTGGTGATGCGGGTGAAGAGCCAGCCGGGCGGTCGGTGGCGCAGTGTCTCGGCGACGACGCCGCGGGTGTACGGCAGTTCGTCGGGGCCGGGCCGTGGCCGGTCGGCGGTCACGGCGTCGACCTCGGCGTGCAGGCGGCGTTCCGCCTCCGGATGCCGGGCCAGCAGATCGAGGGCGGAGGCCAGGCACAGGGCGGTGCTCTCGGCTCCGGTGAGCAGCAGCGTGACGAGCTGGTCGTGGACCTCCTGCTCGGTGACCCCGGACGATCCCTCGCGTGCGGCCGACAGGAGCGTTCCCAGTACGTCGTTTTGCTCGCCGTCCGGTCCGCCGCGGCGGCGCCGCGCCACGACCTCGTCGACGATCGCGTGCACTCGGTCGACCGCATGACGGTAGCGCCGGTTCGCGGGCGTCGGGACGCGGAACAGGGCGTCGACCGGCACGGCCGTACGGACGAACAGGCCGCGGACGATGACCGCGAGGCGCTCGCCCACCTCGGCCGCCGCCGCGCCGCCGAGCGAGTCGGAGAACAGGACGTGGTTCATCACCCGGGTCGTCAGAGCCAACGTCGCCGCACTGACGTCGACCTTGCCCCCTGCCCGCCACTCCCGGCAGGCCACCTCGGCTTCGCGGCGCATCATGTCCGCGTGGTCGGCCACGCGGGAAGGGCGGAAGTCGGGTTGCAGCAGCCTGCGTTGGCGCCGGTGTACGTCCTGACGGCAGGTCACCAGGCCGTTTCCCATCAGCGGTCGCAGCCTGTTGTAGAGCGGGCCGCCCTTGTCGAAGGTCCGCGTGTCCATCAGGACTTGGTGGGCCACGTCCGGGTGGCAGGCCATCCAGGCGTGCAGCGGGCCCAGGCGTATCTCGACCAGATCACCACGGGCCGGCAGGGAATTCAGAAAATCCAGCGGCCGGCGTAACAAGGCGATAGGGTGGCCAAGGGACGGGAATATGCCCGGTGCAGTACCCACGGTCCATGCTCGTTCTGTATCAGGCACGGCATTGCTCATCGAATACCACCTGTCTCAGTCGACGCACGAAAGTCAGTGGCCGGTCCACCGACTTGGCGTTCGAGTCATGTCCTGCCCAGTCCAGACTGCTCGCGGCGCCCCGAATCCTCCGTGCGCGGGGGCGCACGGGAGCACGAAGCCGCATTGAGTGAGCGACCTTGGGTGGGTAATACACTCAAAGAATTGTCGCCTTCTGTCACTCAAACGTCTTTCGTGCCCTCTTTCGCATGCGGCCTTCGTATGCGGCGAATCTGGAAGGGCCGAACAATCAGACGTGGGGTCGGGAACTGCTGCCGGTTTACTGAACCCGGATCCACCGGCTTGGTTTCGGAGTGATCGCTTCGGGTGTGTTCGAGTGGTCTGGCGGCTGATCTGCGGGTTCGGGCAGGGAGTATCCGCTGGTCTGCCCAGCTCTTCCACATGTCCACAGGTCTCGGGCCCGTTCGGGCGGCTCGGTCAAGGAGGGTCAGGCGGACGGCGGTGGCGCGTGCACGGCCGTGAACAGTTGTGTGAAGTCGCCTTCCCAGGGCCAGCGTTCGGGCAGGTGGAGGGTGAGGCGGCGGGCCGAGCGGGCCAGGCGGGCAGGCACGTTGATCAGGTGGTCGCGGATCGTGGCGGTGGCCGCTCTGGCGTGGAATACACCGGCCAGAGTGCCGGCGGCGCGGGTCAGGTTGTGCGCAAGGGCGGCGAGGGTGAGCCAGGCGGCGTTGGCCTGGAAGTTGCCGGACGGGGCGTGCGCGAAGGCGCTGTTCTTGACGTCCGCGATGACTTGTTCCACGACAGAGTGCCGCCTGTGATCACGCTCAGCGTCTTTGAGGGAGAGCGGGGAGTCGGTGAACGCGGCGTGGTAACGCCAGGTGTCGAAGAGGGTGCCCTGCCCGGCGGGCAGGCTGTCGGGGTTGAGCCGTTTGACCCGTCGCACGATCAGCCGGGCGGTGACCTGCTGCTTCTTCGGCTTGGAGTGAAGGCGGTGTAGGTGGTCTCGGCTATCTCGGCGTCGGAGATCCAGCACTGGCCCTCCTCGTCCCAGACCGCCTTGGGGTACTTGATCGCCGTCCAGGCGTCTTCGTCGATGCCCGCGATGGCCTTCTTGACGGAGGCGTTCATCCGCACCGTGATCGAGAAGCGGGCGCCGAGGGACCGGCAGGTGCTCACCACGTCGGCGCCGTAGAACGCGGAGTCGGCCCGCACCACGAGGAGACCGCTCGCGCCGCAGGCGTGGGCGGTGCGGATGGTCTCGGCGACGAACGCGGCCGCCCCGCGTGCGGAGTTGGTGGGGCCCTTGCGCAGCCTGGTGGCGGCGATCATTGGTGCGGCAAGTGGTGTGGAGACGATCCCGAGCAGTGCGTTGAGGCCCTTGACCTTGCTGTATCCGTATCCGGCGCCCTGCTTGGCGTAGCCGTAGGTGCGGCGGATGGTGTCGTCGATGTCCACGTAGGCGACCTGGTCCGCGCCGGGCAGCAGCGGGGTGTGCGTAGCGAGACGGGGAAGCAGCCTGCGGGCAACGGCGTGCAGTTGCTTCACATGCCCGTGCGTTAAGGAGCGCAGGAAGCTGCCCAGCGTGGACGGGGCGCGCACCCCGGCGAACAGGCGGCCCATCGCGCCGTGCCGCAGCCGGTCCATGTCATCGATGCTGTCGGCGCCCGCGACCATGCCGCCCACCAGTGACATCAGCTTCGCCGCAGGGAAGGCGCCGGTGCCGTCCTTCGAGCGCGGCAGCCCGATGAACTCGTCGGCCAGAGCCGGCAGACCACACCGCTCGGCCAGGCGCATCACCGGCTCCAGCCCGCCGTACGCGATCAGATTCGGATCATCGAACGCGGATGAGACCGCCGCCGCGGCATGGGAGGATTGCATCTCGGAAGTGCCTTGCCGATCGTGCCTGATGTGGTCCTAGAGAATGCACGATGCCGCCCGGTTCGCCGCGCTGCACTGCGGTCAGCCCCACGCACTGGACCCGACAGCCGGGTTTGCCCCCGGCGCCGCCGGCCAGGGCGGCCTGTGCCGGATCGACCGGGGCTATCTGGACGGCTTCACGGTCCAGGCCGTCAAGTCCGTGCAGGTGCTGGACATGACCGGCATCAGCGACCACCACATGGTGCTCATCGTCCTCTCCCGCCGCAAGCTCATACAGGCCCTCCGCCGTGAGTTCCCCTCGCTGGACCCGTGGGCGCTAGCCGCGTGAACCCGCGACCTGTCGGACGGAACCGTGTGATGTGTGGCCTCAGGAGATATGCGACAGAAGAGTCTCTGGAGAGGCTTGACGGGTGTATCAGGACATTCTTAACGATGTCTCAACTGATCCTCGATCATGAACAGTTGTGGGCAATGAGGACGAATCAGGGCAGCGCGGCCCTGCATGGCTCGTCGAACTGGTGCGCGCCCAGCAGCCCGTCGGCCTCACGGACCGAGCAACCGCGTAGGCAACTGGGCGGCCATCGCCCCTCTGGGACCATCACCTGGGACCAGAGTCAAAGCCGAGACCGCCCGTACCGAGGAGCCCAACGGCAAGCTGAAGGAGGCCCTGAGCCACCTGCTCGCCACGCCCCCCGGCATCAGGCGGCGACGCAGCCGACACGGGCAGCACCCAGGGAGCACGGGCAGGCGGTCCGTCGTCCCGCAAGGGCACTGTCCTGCGGGAGTAGCGACGCGCTCGACTCCAACTTGCCAGGCCGCACTCACCACGCCCATGGTTCTCCTGCCCTCACTCGGCCCGGCGCCCCGGATTGGCGTCATACCTGTTCAACGCCGTCACATCTCGGACGGGTGCTGGCAAGTCCTCACCGGGTGAGTCCACTCGATAAAGCGAGAGTGGGAACTGTCGGCGGCCATCCGCGCACCCGTTCCCTGAAATTAGAACGTGTACGTACGGACTGCTCCCGAATCGGCCGTGACGGGCTCGAACCCCGGAACGTTTCTGGGAGCACCAGTGCTAGCTAGCTTCGCGCTCCTCCCGAGCCATCGGCAACTCTCGCGCAGATCTGTGGGGGTGCCGGTGGACTGATGTGCCTGAGACCAGGGGGACGCGCGTTTCCTCCGCCCCATGGGCTTGCAGCCCTCCGGGCCGCTGGTCCCGTCACGTGCGTGGATCGCTGAGCAGCGTGGTCACCAGGTCGAGGAAGCGGTCGAAGTCCAGGCCGGACACGGTCCGGATGAGGGGCAGGTCCTGGCGTCCGTGGTGTGCACGCCGTTCGACGACCGTCATGCCACGGGTGAGTTCGCCGCGCCGTTCGACGTCGCAGCGGACTTCGACGCACTCGATGAGTGTGGGGTCGATCAGTGCCGCGACGGCGACGCTGTCGATGAGGGAGCAGTAGGACTGGTAGCCGCGGCCATTGACGTAGTCCACGACCCGGGCGGCGAGAGCGGCCTCGGGGGTGTGCGCGTGGCGCAGCCGGTCGAGGTCGCCGTCGCGGAAGTTGATGCGGGGGTGGGTGGCGATGTCGAGTCCGACGGCCACGAGATTGAATCCGGCTCGGAAGACCCGGTGGGCCGCTTCCGGGTCGACGAATATGTTCCATTCGCTGACCGCGTTGTCGCCGGTGGCCTGGGACCACGCGTAGGGCGTGAGTCCGTAGGAGCCACCGATGATGACCAGTTCGGTCACCTTCTCGGGCAGGTGCGGGTCGATCTCCAGGGCGAGGGCGATGTTGGTCAGCGGGCCGAGTCCGGCGATGCTGATGTCGCCGGCGTGGGCGTTCACGGTGTCCACGATCAGTTGCGGGGCCCTGCGCGGGTCGACGGTGCGCTTCGAGACGGGGAAGTGGGACTCGGCGAGGCCGTCGGTGCCGTGCGAGAAGGGGTCGACCGGGTAGTCACCGTCCAGTGGGAGCAGCGGGCCCTGGCCGACGGGGATGTCGTCGCGGCCGAGCAGGTCGAGGACGCGTAGCGCGTTGGCGGCGGTCCGGTCCGAGGGCAGGTTGCCCGTGACAGCGGTGACGGCGCGGGTCCGCAGCTCGCGCGACTTCAGCGCGATGATGATCGCGAGGGCGTCGTCCATGCCGGGGTCGGTATCGATCAGAACGTTCTTCATGTTCGCCTTTCCTGCGTCCGGCATTCAAGTGCTCTGGCCGAGCCCCGGACCCAAAGGTATGGTAGATATAACAACAAGAAGATTCAAGGCTGATGGTGGCGCACGGAGGTAGCGAGGTTGTCCGAGCGGCTTGTGGCGGTGTTCTCCCACGCGGTGACCGACGAGGTGTACACGGCGGACGGAAGGCTTGCGGCCCGCGAGGTGGGCGGGGCCGGAGCGTACGCCGCGGTCGGGGCGAGCCTGGTTTCGGCGCCCTGGGGTACGGCCATCGTGTCTGGCGTGGGCGCCAGGGACCGGCGGCGGCTGAGCGACTGGTTCCGCCGGCGCGAAGTGGACCCCGTCGGTCTGTTCGAGGTCGGCGAGCACAGCCCGGTCACTCGCGTCCGTTATCTCGACGACGGGGAGCGCGTCGAGGAGTCCGTGTTCGGGGACGCCCACTTCGCCGCGCACACTCCTTTCCCCAGCCGGTCGCCACTCGGGCCGGACCGGCTGGAGGGGGTGTATCTCTTCCACGACGCCGACGAGCGGTACTGGCAGGAGGTCGCTGCCGTGCGCCCGCGATGGCACGGCCCGGTCCTGTGGGAGATCGCCGCCAACGCCTGTACGTCGGACGCCCGCTCCCGCGTGATGGAGTTGGCCGGGCTCGTCGACGTACTGTCCCTCAACGTCACGGAGGCGGCAGCCCTGACCGGCCGGACGGACCCGCTGGAGGCGCTGTCCCGGCTGCCGGGACACGGGCTCGTCGTCGTGCTGCGGTGCGGCGCGGCCGGTTCGCTGGTGCGGCACGGACACCGGCGCTGGCACGTGGGGGTGGCCCCCGGGCCGGTGGTCGACCCCACCGGAGGCGGCAACGCGTACTCGGGTGCCTTCCTGGCCTCCTACGCCGCGACCGGCGACGTCCCGGCCTCTGCGCGGGCGGCCGCAGTTGCCGCGTCCCACGTCATCGCCCAGTACGGCGCGCCGGTCGTCGGCCCGCTCGACCGGGACGGCATCCGGCGGCACGCCCGAGCAGTAGTAGTGGAGATGTCCGCGACCACGTGACGGAGGAGCCCCATGGCAGACCCCGGCTGGAACCCCGCGCAGATCTACCACGACTACCGGTTCGGCGACCACCTGCCCCGCCGGGGGCTGATGCGGAACGGCAGGCCCGCACTGTCCGGGTTGGACCCGCAGCGCGTGGCCCGCTACGTCCTGGTCACCGTCCGCGATCCACTCCGCGCCCTACGACGAGGATCCGGCCGAGCAGATCGCGCGGCGGCTCGACGAACCCGAGCGGATCGATCCTCATGGCACGCTCACGACATATTCGGGCGGCTACAGCGGCGTTCCGGTGACCGTGGTCTCGGGCGGTAGCGGCTCCCCCGAGGCCGCCAGCCCCGGGGACGCGGTGGTCACCATCGGCGTCGTCCGGGACGAAGTGACTCCCACTTCTGCGAGGTAGGCCGGCCGCCCAGGGTGGGCGGCTACTTTCAGCCGCGCCATCTGGACATCCTCGAAACCTGGGCCTGGACCGGCGCGCTCAAGAACGAGAGTCGGCCGCCGTGGTGAGGCTCGCCGGGTTGTTCGGCAGGCGGGGCGGCTCGGTCCGCTCCGTCGTCGGCAACGCCCTAGCCAACAGGCTCTTCACCGCTGGGGCCGGTCACGTGGCCGCCATCGACGTTGCGTTGCGCGGAGTGGTCCAGCTCGCCCGCCTCGACGCCGCCACGGCCGCCTCGGGCAGCGGCCACAGGGTTCCGACGCCCCTCGAAGACATGGCCGAAACTCGTTGACACTACATAGCAGTGGTCCTATGGTACTGAGGTCAGTACCAATACCAACAGTGCCGATAACGATGAGGTTCACGGTGCTCCTGGCGGCCCCGCAAGGGGCCGGGTGCGCGGAAGCAAAAGGAGCTGGTACATGAGCAGATCAGGGATCCGGGCGCTCGGCGCGGGCCTGGTGGCAATGGCGGCCGTACTCTCGGCGTGCTCCGGCGGCGGGTCCTCGTCCGCCGGCGGTCGTCAGACCCTCCAGCTGTGGTTCTGGGGCGCGTCGCCGCAGCAGCAGAAGACCATGCAATCGGTGCTCGTCGACGGGTTCGACGCGTCGCAGAGCAAGTACGACCTCAAGGTCACCTTCAACAACGCCGTCGACAAGAACGTCCAGGTGGCGCTCTCGGCCAACAAGGGCCCTGACATCGTCTATGGGTCGGGGCCGGCCTTCTCAGCGGCCTACGCCGTCCAGGGCAAGCTGGCAGACATGACCCCGTACGCGGAGAAGTACGGGTGGAAGGACCGGATCCTGGCGCCGATGTACGAGTCGGGGACCGCGCACGGCAAGCTCTACTCCCTGCCCAACTCGCTCAACAACCTCGGGGTCTTCTACAACAAGAAGGTCCTCGCCAAGCTGGGCGTCGGGGTGCCGGCCACCTTCACCGAGCTGACCGCCGACATGGACAAGGCCGCCAAGGCGGGCCTGTACCCCTCGGTCACCGGCAACAAGGGCTGGAAGCCGGTCAACCAGAACTACATCTCGATGTTCCTGACGCACGTGGCGGGCGGCAAGGCCGTCTACGACGCGCTGCAGGGCAAGATCAAGTGGACCGACCCGAAGATCGCCAAGGCCGTCGACGACTCCGCCGCCTTCTACAAGAAGGGTTACCTCGGCGGAAAGGACTACGCGAACCTGAACTTCGTCGAGTCCATGCAGCTGCTGGCCCAGGGCAAGTCGCCCTTCTTCTTCGGCCCCACCCTGGCCTTCCAGTTCGCCAGTGACTCCTTCAACGACGCCGCCGGGAACACCTCGGACCTCGGCTTCGCCCCCTTCCCCAACGTCACCGCGGGTCTGCCCTCGCCCAGCGGCACCCTCGGCACCACCGCCTCGCTGTCGATCAACGCGCACTCCGCGCACAAGGACGGCGCGGCCGAGGTGATCGACTTCATGATGAGCGAGAAGTTCGCCCAGCAGATGAACAAGTCCTGGCCCGGCTACTGGGGCGTCCCGCTCAAGAAGTTCGACCTCGACCCCGCCTCCTACACCGGTCTGTCCAAGGCGTACGTCCAGTCGGTCAAGGACACCATCGCCACCGTCAGCAAGGGCAACTACGGCTTCTTCGCCGGCACCTTCTTCCCGCCGGCCACCGCCACCGCCTTCACCGACGTGGACGGGGTCTGGCTCGGCACCGAGAGCACGACCGACTTCCTGAACAAGGTCCAGTCGACCTTCGCCGCCGAGAAGGCCAAGGGTCTGGTGCCCCCGGTGCCCGAGCCCGCCGGGTAACGGTCCCGCCCCACCGACCCAGAGCCGTCGGATGCCGCGAGCGCACAGCGCGGCATCCGGCGCTCGGAGGAACGCGAGCATGACAGCTACGGCAACTCCGGCGCCCCACCCGACCGGCCGGACCCCCGCGCCGGATCACCGGGCCCGCCGCGCTTACCAGCGGCGCCGGTCCCTGGTCAACCACCTACTGGTCGCACCGGCCCTGCTCCTGTCCGTCCTGGTCGTCGTCGTACCCGGCGTCCTGACCGCGATGGCCGCCTTCACCGACTGGACCGGCATCGGCTTCCACGCCGACTACGTCGGCCTGCGCAACTTCACCGACATCCTCGCCGACCCCGTCTTCACCACCGCCCTGGGCAACAACATCAAGTGGCTCGCCCTCTTCCTGAGCCTCCCCGCCGTCATCAGCCTGCTCACCGCCTGGCTCCTGCTCCGCAGACGCCGCACGCGCACCTTCTACCAGGTCGTCTACCTCATGCCGTACGTCCTGGCGCCGGTGGTCAACGCGATGGTGTGGCTGAACATCATCTACAACCCCAACGGCGGTGTCATCGGGGCCCTGCACATCGACTCACCGCTGTCCAGCCTGCACGGCGCGATCTACGCGGCCGCCGCCGTCGACATGTGGCACTTCTGGGGCTTCCTCACCGTCGTCTACTTCGGCGCCCTGCGACAGACACCGGTGGAACAGGTGGAAGCGGCGATCGTCGACGGCGCCGGCTCCTGGCAGGTCTTCCGGCACGTCTACCTCCCGAGCATCCGCCCCACGCTGCTGCTCATGGGCGTGATGACGGTGATCTTCTCCTTCCTCGCCTTCGACTACGTCTACCTGCTCACGCAGGGCGGCCCCGCGCACTCCAGCGAGGTGATGGGCACCTACGCCTACGCCTTCGCGTTCTCGGCGTTCGAGTTCGGCAAGGCGTCCGCCGTCGGGCTGATCATGAGTTTCTTCGGACTGATCGCCTCGTGTGTCTACACCTGGATGAGCCGGAGGCAACTGTCGTCATGAGGAACCACAGCAGGAACCACAGCGTGAAAACCCGGTGCAAGGGCGTCATGGCCCACACCGTGCTCCTGGTCTTCGCCGCCACCGCGCTCTTCCCTCTCTTCCTCGTCCTTCTCAACAGCTTCAAGTCCAACGCGGGCGTCACCGGCAGCCCGTTCTCACTGCCGAAGTCGCTCAGCCTGTCGAACTTCACGACCGCCTGGCAGTACGGCGCGTTCGGCACCGGATTCCTCAACAGCGTCCTGCTCACCGGCACCACGGTCGTCGTCGTGCTGGTCTGCTCGTCCCTGGCCGGGTACGTGCTGGCCGGACAGAAGATCCGCATGTGGCCCGCCGTCATGGTCTACCTGACCATGGCCATGACGGTGCCGATCCAGCTGTTCATCTTTCCCCTGTACGCCGGGGTCGCCGCCCTGGGGCTCCTCGACAACGTCTTCGCGGTCGGCGTGATCCTCGCCGCCATCAACATGCCGTTCGCGACCTTCCTGATGCGCACCTTCTTCCTCAACGTCCCCAAGGAACTCGAAGAGGCGGCCCTGGTCGACGGCGCCAACGTCATCCAGCTGATCCACCGGGTGCTGCTCCCCGTCGTACGGCCCGGTCTGATCACCGTGGGCGTCATCGTCGGCCTCAGCGCCTGGAACGACTTCCTCATCTCCTCGACCTTCCTGCACGACCCGTCCGACCAGACCGTCACCCTGGGCTTCCTGTCGATGAACGGCACCTTCTCCACCCAGCTGGGCGTCATGATGGCGGGCGCCCTCGTCCTCATCCTCCCGGTCCTCGGCGTCTTCATCGCCCTGCAGCGGTACGTCGTGGACGGCATGGCCGGCGGCGCGGTCAAGGGGTGACATGACGACGCATCCCGTAGCGACGCATCCCGCGGACCGGTACGCCGAGCAGGTGTACGCCGGAGTTCTCGGCAAGATCATCGGCGTCTATCTCGGACGCCCCGTCGAGGGCTGGCCCTACCAGGACATCACCGACCGGTTCGGAGATGTCGGCAGGTACGTCAACGACGACCTCGGCGTCCCGCTGGTCGTCGCCGACGACGACATCTCCGGCACCCTCGCCTTCGCCCGCGTCGTCCTCGACAACCCGGGCCTGACGATCGAACCGGCCCACGTCGGCGACACCTGGCTCAACTACGTCATCGAGGACCGCACCATCCTGTGGTGGGGCGGCATGGGACGGTCCACCGAGCACACCGCGTTCCTCAACCTGCGCCGCGGCATACCGGCCCCGCGCAGCGGATCCATCGCCGTCAACGGCCGCACCCTCGCCGAGCAGATCGGCGCCCAGATCTTCAGCGACGCCTTCGGCCTGATGTGCCCCGGCGACCCCGACCGCGCCGTCGCCCTGACCAGGTCCGCCGCGTCGGTCAGCCACGACGGCGACGCGCTGGAGTCGGCCAGTCTGCTCGCCGCCATGCGTGCGCTGGCCTTCGACGAGCCCGACCTGGACCGCCTACTCGACGCGGGCACCGCGTTCGTGCGCTCCTCGGCGGTACGCACCCTGCTGGACGAGGTCCGCGCCAACTGCTCCGCCGACCGCGACTGGCGCGACATCCGCGACTGGGTGGACCGGCACTACGGATACGCCCGGTACCCCGGCCCCTGCCACGCGCTGTCCAACCTGGCGATGTCACTCGGCGCGCTCCTCGGCGCCGGCGACAGCTTCCCCACCTCGGTGATGATCGCGTCGTCCGTCGGCTTCGACACCGACAGCAACGCCGGGACCGTGGGCTGTCTCAACGGCGTACGCCTCGGTCTCGACGCGCTCGGCGAGGGCCCCGGCCTCAGGACACCGGTGGCCGACCGCCTGCTCGTGGTCACCGCCGACGGAGGCGAGTGCGTCAGCGACGCCACCCGCGAGACCGACCGGATCCTCGCCTCCGCCGCTGTCCTCGCCGGGGGCGGACTCCCGCCGCCCCGGCCCCGGTTCACCTTCGCCTACCGTGGTTCGGTCCAGGGCTTCACTGCCTGCCCGTACCAGCCGGGCGCCGACGGGCCGGCGCCGGTGGGCACCGGCGGCGCGCTGCGCGTACGGCTCGGCGACGGCGGACCGCACGGACCGGCCACGGCCCACGTCTCCACACCCACGTTCCTCGACCCCGCCGACACCAGCGGCAACTTCTCCACCCTCGCCAGCCCCACGCTCTACCCCGGCCAGACGCTGACCGCCCGCCTGTCCGCCGCCCGCATCGGCACGAGCGTCCGCCCCTACGTCCTGTACGCCGACGCGGGACGGGCCACGACGGTCCTCGGCGAAACGCACCTCCTCGGCCCCGCCCCTCGTACGGTCACCTGGCAGGTTCCTCCCGTCGGCGGCCTGGTCCCCTTCCGGGTCGGATTCGCCTTCACCGCCGGAGCCGACGCCGACCCCGATGCGGAAGCGTTCCTGCACGAACTGGACTGGCGCGACGCACCGGAGCGGTTCGAGCAGAGCGGCGTCCTGCTCGCCTCCATCTGGGACACCAAACCCCCGGCACTCGCGCCCTGGGTGAGCTCGGCGAAGAACTTCGAGGCCGACTTCGCCGTCACCTACTCCGTCTCCCACCCGGACGCCCTCGGCGTAGTCACCACCGGGACCCGGGAGTGGACCGACTACGCCGTAGCCAGCCGGCTCACCCTCTCCCTGCACGAGACCGCCGGCCTGGTGGTCCGCAGCAGAGGCCACCGCCGCTTCTACGCGGGGGCCCTTCACCGGCGGAGACCGCCTGCGCCTGCTGCACCAGCGCGACGGCGAACGCCACGTCCTGGCCGAGACTCCGTTCTCGTACGAGCGCGACCGCCCGTACGAGGTGGAACTGCGCTGTCGTGGCAGGGATCTCGCGCTGTCTGTCGACGGCAGGACCCGGCTCACCGGCACCACCGCCGACACCCTCGGCGGTGGCACGGGCTTCGTCGTCGAGCGCGGCGCCGTCGCGGCCGACGGCGTACGCGTCTCACGACTCGCCGCGCCCTAGGCGGGCGGGACGGCGTGGGCAACCACCCATGGAACCACCATGAACAGACAAGAAAGGCACATCGATGAGCACTCCCCCCACGATCGGCAAGTGGCTGAGCTTCAGCCTGAACACCAAGCCCGCCGACGGCTTCGCCGCTCCTGTGGGCTTCACCGATCTCACTCCGCGGCTCAGGGACGCCGTCCCGCCGCAGCTGGGCGACGGGACGCTCACGGTCTACATCCCGCACACCACGTGCACGCTGATCCTCAACTCGGGTGTCGACGGCACCACGCTCCACGACATCCGGCTGTTCATCGAGGGGCAGATACCCGTGAACCGCCCCTTCGTCCATCTGCACGACGGACCGCAGGACGCGGCCGCGCACGTCCGGTGCGTGTTCGGTGCCCAGTCGCTGACCCTGCCGGTCGTCGACGGGCAACTGGGGATCGGCCACAGCCAGGGCGTCTACCTCCTGGAGCTGGACGGGCCGCGCGACCGCACCGTCCAGTACGCCTTCTCCCGGTTCTCTCAGTGACGCTGGTCGGCATCCACGCGGGCCTGTCGGTCGACCATCTGGTCACCGAACCCGCCGGGGCACGCTTCTCGTGCCCCGGCGGGCCGGCGCTGTTCGCCGCACTCGGCGCACGTCTCGTCGCCGGCACGCACGTCCGCGTGAGCTGCCCGCTGCCTGAGGACGATCCCGGGTTCGCGCGGATCTTCGACGACTTGGGCGTCGACCGGCGGCACTGCCGCCAGGTGCCCACCGTGCCGAGGTTGTGGATCCTGAACTCCGCCCGCGGACGGCGCATCGTCACGCAGGACACGACAGCGGGTACCGAACTCGAAAACCCAGGGCACCGGCCCGGGTCGGAGGACCCGCTTCCCGCGCCGACGGCCGGTTTCGAGGACGGCCTCGACGGGCTGGTGGCCTCGTCCCCGGCCGAGCGGCCCGCGGCGGACCCGAACACCCTGGTCGGCCTCGACCCGCACCAACTCCTGGTCGCCGAACAGGGCCTGGCGTACCTGCGCCTGGTGGTCTCGGCAACGACCGTACTGCTGCCGAGCCGGGTCCAGCTGACCCTGCTGGACTCCGATCCGCGCCGCGCCGCCAGGTCACTGGCGGCCCGGCTGGATCTGCCGGTGATCGCCCGCCTCGACGCCGAGGGCAGCTACGTCGTCACGGCCGACGGCATCTGGTCCATACGTGACCGCGCGGTCACCGTCGTCGAGACCACCGGCGCCGGAGACGCCTGCGCGGCCGCTGTCGTGGCCGCCCTCGCCGCCGGCGCCGACCCGGTCGAGGCCGCCGTGTTCGGCACCAGCATCGCCCGTACCGCCCTCGCCGGCTGGGGCCACGAGGCACTCGCCGCGGCGGCCCCCATGTCGCGCCCCTTCCCAGGCATCACCACCCGCAAGGAGATCTAGAACCATGCCCTCCGCACCCGAATCCGCTCCTGCGTCCGCCTCTGCTTCGGCAAGCGCCGCGCTGCATGCCGCGCTGCTCGATGCGTCCCCGGTAGCCGTCGGCAGCGTCCCGGACCTGGGACGCGCGGTCTTCGTCGGCTCGGGGGACTCCCTTGCCTCCGGACTGATCGCCACCGGATTCGGCCACCGTGCCCTGTCCGCGGGCGATGTCACCTGGAGTGAGACCCTGCCCGCCGCCTGCGACACCCTTGTGGGCATCTCGCACTCCGGAACCTCCGGCGCCACCGTCAGGGCCCTGCGCATGGCGCGGACCGCCGGACTGAAGACCGTCGCCATCACCTCACAGTCGTCCTCGCCACTGGCGGACGCGGCCGACGAGGTCCAGCTGGTGCCCACGCTGCGGGTGGAGGAGGTGGTTCCCTGCGCCGGGCACGTCATGCTCGCCCAAGGGGTGGCCGCCGTGTGCGGAGTCGACACCTCACAATTCAACCGGGGCCTCGCGAAAAGCCTGGACGGCGTACGCGAGAGTGTCGACGCACAGCTGAAGGCTCTGCCCGAGTCCGCGCCGGCCGCCGTCTCCGTCCTGTCTCTTCCGGAGCTGTGCAGCGGAGCCGACTTCTGGGTCCTGAAGCTGATCGAGGCCTGCGGACTGGCGGTGCGCAACGTGCCCCTGGAAGAGAGCGGGCACGTCGACTACTTCATCGGTCCCGAGGCGCACCTCACCCTCCAACTCATGGGTCCGCGTGGCCGATCGCGATTCGACCGCCTGGCCGATGCCCTGCGTACCACCGGCCAGACCGTCCGTCAGGTCGACACCCGCGATCTCACGAACCCCAGCGCACCGGACGCCGCCATCCTGCGTGACATCGCCACGGCGGTGGCAGGGGCCTGGTTTGCCCACGGTGCGGCGCTGCGGTGGGGCCGTCCGCCCTTCCGCGGTGGAGCAGTGAACATGGACGCGCGGCACATCAAACTCGATTCCTGACGCGAGCGACGCTCCCTTCGCGCGACCTGCCGTTGCCGCGAGTCCAGCGATAGGTGATAACTTTGAGACCAATTGTGTGGCGCGGCGTGGTTGTCGGCGCGCGAAGGGTGAGGGGAGTCTGACCGTGTCCGTCGTCGATGGCGCGACGACCGCCCGGGGTCGCATGTCCGTGCACCCGGTGGATCGAAAGTCGCCCATGCCAGCCTGGGCCCAGGTACAGCGCGATCTGCGTCGGCAGATCGACCAGGAACTCCAGACGGGCTACCGGCTGCCGACCGAGCGTGAACTCTCCGAGCTTTACGGCGTCAGCCGCATCACCATCCGCCAGGCGCTCAGTGCCCTGGCCGCGGATGGCTACGTCGAGCGCCGGCAGGGCGCCGGCACCTTCGTCGCCGACATTCCGGAACCGGTCCAGCACGACTTCGCGCTCACCACGCCATGGCGGGACCGCTTTCACGCCGCGGGCCAGACCGCGAAGTCCATCCACCTGCACGACGCCCCCACCGAGCCCGAGCCCCATGAGCTGACCAGGCTCATCACCCCGGAGGAAGCCTCCGCCAAGCGGTTCCACCTCAAGCGGCTCCACGTGGTCAACGACCGCGCCATCGGGCTCACGGACTCGTGGGTCCCCGAGCCCATGGCGCCCGGGTTGTCCGATCAGCCCCTCATCGACGGTTCGCTCTCCCGGACCCTCCGCGAGATCTTCGAGCTCGCACCCTCCGACACCAACCACTACCTCGAAGTCGGCGCGGCCAATTCCCAGGAGGCCCGCCTTCTGAACACGACCCTCGACGCGCCGCTGTTCGTGGTGTGGTCGGTGGCCCGCCTGGAGGACGGCCGCCTGTTGGAGACGACCCGGACCGTATGGCTCGGCAGCAGGGTGCGCTTCCACTACACGTCGGCTTTCCCCGGCTCGTGACGTCGGTGCTGTCGATCGCTCGGCGGTCAGCACGTCGGGGCGGAGATCGGCTCGTCCGTCATCAGCACATCCGGCTCTCGACCAGGGCGCGAGTGAAGGCAGCGCGATGGTCGTGAAGCCGGACGCCTCGACGCATGGCCGCCTCACCCCCCCGGTTCGTCACTGCGGAATAGGACTGACCTGCGCTGCGGCGCTGCTGCTCGCCGGGGCGCACGGGCTTGGCAGGTATACGCGGAATTCGTGCCGCTCGGTGCGGGCTTCGCCGCCTGTGGTTTGCCGCTGGCGACGGTGGTTGTCGTCGTTTGCTTCAAACGAAGTCGAAAGCAAGCGAGGGCCCTGGGTATCTTCCTGGCCCGAGCGAGCGCCAGCCGGGCGGTGCCGTTACCGCTTAGCTAGTCGGCCACCCCGCCGGAATCTGCGGCGGGGTGGCGCCCTCCCGGGGGAACGGGGTGGTGTACGACCTTCAGCTCCGCCTTCTCGCGGCCTCGGGCGGTGTCAGGCGGTTTGCAGGAGGACCTCCTCGACGGTCTGCCAGCGATATGCCCCGTCCGCCCGCCGCATCTCGACTATCTGGACGCGGTCCACGAACAGCGGCGCGGGCGGAAGCAGACGCAAGGGCTCGATCGCCGCGCGGACTTCGGAGGCGGGCAACGACCGGTTGCAGTAGGCGATACCGAGGTGAGGTCGCAGATATCCGCTGGCGCTCATGGGCGGCAGCCCTACGGTGCTGCTCGCCCGGGCGAGCTGGGCGTGGAGAGCGAGTACGGGCGCCCAGGGCGCCACGCTGTAGCGCACCGCTCCTCGTGACGCGCTCAGCGGGAAACCGTGCGGGAGGCGTTGTCGGCGGACGGCGTCGGCGAGGCTCCGGATGCGAGTACGCGGCAGGCCATCCGTGAGGCCGATTCGGCCCAGTGTCAGATGCAGGCTCTCCGTGCTGATCTCGTGGAAGGCGAGGTGACGGATGGCGTCCTGGCACTGCTGAGCGTGGTCGGCGAGACGCGGCGAGGAGAAGGTGAGCAGCCAGTAGAACGCATGCATTCCGGGAGCTCAGTTCGGCCGGTCCCAGTGGTCCACCATGGTGGTGACCTGGGCGAACGCGTGCCAGTCGTGGGAAGCGATGCCCCAGGGTCGGCGGGCGGATCGACGGGGAACGACGATCAGGTTCGGATCATCGAACGCGGATGAGAGCGCCGCCGCGGCATGGGAAGACTGCATCTCGGAAGTGCCTTGCCGATCGTGCCTGATGTGGTCCTAGAAAAACCCCATCACCGCAGGTCGCAAGACACTTCTTGGTTTCTGGAAGAACCATCCACGGGCATCAAGCCGGTGGATCCGGGCTGAACACGAGTGACTTCTGGTGAGTGTGAGTGAGTGGCTGTGTGGCTGCGGTTGTTCCGCTGTGTGTCGGGTGAACGGGAGTTCTTGAGTCGAATGGGTGACCTTTGCGGAGGCTGCTCGTTGACTGCCGTGACGGGGATCTTCGGCCGGGCGGGGGTGAACGGGTGGGCGCACTGCGGAAGTTGGCGGCGTCGTTCGTGGTGCCCGGCCCGGCCGGGGTGGCGATCCGGGACCGGCTGCGGGTGAGCGAGTCGGATGCGGCGGTCCTCGCCGAGGTGGGGATGTTCCTGGGGTCGCTGGCGGCCGGTGATCTCGCGGAGGGCTCCCGCCAGGGGTTGGTGCATGATGCGGCCTCGTGGGCGGTGCGCAAGCGGGAGCTGACCGGGAGGTCGTTGGCACGCTGGGCGGGCAGCATCACCAAGGCCACCCATGACCAGTGGGCGCTGGCCCGGCGCGGACAGGCCACCCACCTGGCCTGGCTGCACAGGCAGATCGCGCGCATCGAGGCGCGGCTGGCCCGGCCGCTGGGCGCCAAGGCCGACAAGCGCGAAGGCCTGCCGCGTGGATATGCGTCGCGTAGTGAGTGGCATGCCAAGTCCCGCCGCCTGCACACCCTCAAGGGCCGCCTCGCGGTGGTGGAGGCGGACTGGGAGGCGGGCCGCGTACACGTGGTGCGCGGCGGCAAACGCCTCGCGAACACCCGCCACCACCTTGAGGCGGCCGGCCTGGAGGCAGCGGCGTGGCGGGAGCGGTGGCGGGCGGAGCGGATGTTCCTGACCGCCGACGGCGAGTCCGGCAAGCGCTTCGGCAACGAGACCATCCGCGTCACCGACACCGGACAGATCTCGGTCAAGCTCCCGGCCCCGCTGTCCCACCTGGCCAACGCCCCGCACGGCCGCTACATCCTCGACGCAACTGTACGGTTCTGGCACCGCGGGCAGGAGTGGTGTGACCGGATCGCCGCGAACCGGGCGGTGGCCTACCGCATCCACCACGATGTGGCGCGTGACCGCTGGTACGTCACCGCGTCCTGGCAGCGCGCCGCCGCCCCCGTCCTGCCGCTGGAAGCGGCCCTGGCCCACGGGGTGGTGGGGGTCGACATGAACGACGACCACCTCGCCGCCTGGCACCTCGACGTGCACGGCAACCCGGTCGGCGAACCACAACGGTTCTTCTACGACCTCACCGGCAGCACCGAGCACCGGGACGCACAGCTCCGGCACGCCCTGACCCGGCTGCTGCATTACGCCCGGCGCTGCGGGGCCGCCGCGATCGCGATCGAGGACCTCGACTTCACCGACGGCACCAGCCGTGAGCAGCACGGCCGCAACAAACGCTTCCGCCGCCTGCTGTCCCGCTTCCCCACCGCCAAGCTCAGGGCCCGGCTGGTGTCGATGGCCGCCGAACAGAATCTGGCCATCGTCGCGGTCGACCCGGCCTACACCAGTCGGTGGGGTGCCCAGCACTGGCAGAAACCGCTGACCACCCCGCGACGCAAGATGTCCCGGCACGATGCGGCGAGCATCGCGGTCGGGCGACGCGCCCTCGGGCACCCGATCCGGCTGGGGGCACCTCCCAGGCCCTTAAGGCACTGGGGGAGGACGGCACCGCCCCACCCCGACCAGAGCGATCGTGGTGGGCATCGGACCGCCCAGGCCCGACCGGAAACCCGACGGCGTGAGGAAACCCGCCCCCACCTTCCCGGACCGCGCACCGGATGCGCGCCGCCCGGTGGTGGAGCGAAAGCGGGCGACCAGGGTGCCCAACACCGTTCGGGACACCCGGTTGAGCAGCAGTCCTGGCAACAGGACTCACAGTGATGATTGCGGTGGCACCGCTCGGAGGTCTGACTCAAGGACTCACTGGCGCTTCGGCTGTCTGTCGGGAGAACCGTCGGCCTGTCGGGCGGTGCCACCGCGCGCGCGTGCCGGTCAGGCGTTCGTGACCTCATAGGAGCCCGGCCAAAGGTCCCATCACTGTCTTGTCCGTCCGCCCGACCGGCGCGTGCCCTCCCTGATGCGTCGTACGGAAGGACAGCACGTCCAGCATGGCAGCAGATGAGATAGCGGTCATTGGCGGGATCGACACCCACACCGACCTGCACCAGGCGGCCGCGATCGACACCGTGGGCCGGCACCTGGCCACCGAGCCGTTCCCGACCGGTCCCGCCGGCTATGAGCAGCTGCTCCACTGGCTGCGTTCGCACGGCGAGGTTCTGGCGGTAGGCATCGAGGGCACCGGCGCCTACGGGGCCGAGATCGCCCGTTTCCTGACCACAAAGGGTGTCACCGTCATCGAGGTCGACCGACCCGACCGCAAGGCCAGGCGGGACAATGGCAAGTCCGACCCGGTTGACGCCTACGCCGCCGCGACCGCCGTGCTGTCCGGCCGGGCCTCGGGCATTCCGAAGACCCGCAACGGGATCGTGGAGGCCATCCGCACCCTGCGGGTGGCCCGCAGTTCGGCCGTCAAGGCCCGCACCCAGACCATCAACCAGATCCGCACGCTCATCATCACCGCACCGGCCGCGGTGCGCGAGAGGCTGCGCGGCCTGGCCACCGGCGAGCTGATAGACGCCCTGGCCCGGTCCCGGCCCGTGGGCGACCTCGCGGATCCGGACTGCGCGGTCAGGATCACGCTGCGACGGCTCGCCCGCCGCTGCCAGCGGCTGGAGGAGGAAATCGCCGAAGCCGACGCGGACCTGGGCCCGCTGGTCACCCGGGCCGCACCACGGCTGATCGCTCTGCCCGGCGTCGGCCCCGAGAGCGCGGGCCAGCTGCTGACCACCGTCGGCGACAACCCGGACCGCCTGCGCTCGGAAGCATCCTTCGCCCACCTGTGCGGTGCCGCCCCGCTGCCGGCCTCCTCCGGCCGCACCAACCGGCACCGCCTCAACCGGGGCGGAGACCGCCAAGCCAACCGGGCCCTGCACACGATCGTGCTGGTCCGCATGCGCCACGACCAGCGCACCCGCGAGTACGTCGCCAGACGCACCGCCGAAGGCATGACCAAGAAGGACATCATGCGCTGCTTGAAACGGTTCGTCGCCCGCGAGGTCTACCAGCATCTACCCCGCCCTCACATCACCGCCGAACAGCTCAAACAAGCCGCTTGACGGTCTATAGGAGCTTCTCCCACTCAGCCTCTAGGAACGGTTCGGGATTGAACACCGGGTGGTAGCTCTCCGGCGGCGCGAGATAAGTGGCGGGCAGTCCGCCGGTGTCGACGACGATCTGGTCGACGGCGATCGCCGGGTCGACCATGAAGAGCCGCAGGACGTGCTCGCCGGGCGCGGCGACGGTCACGGTGGCGGTCAGCTTCTCGATGCCCTCCTCCACGTTGCGGGCCCAGGCGTCGCCCCGGTTGCCGGTGGCGACGGACTGTCCGGACAGCACGGTGACCGGCTGGTCGTCCAGGGCGACGGCGATCCGGCGGTGGCCGCGTTCGTCCAGGGAGGGCAGCCGGAACACGGTGACCGGGAAGGTCCCGGCGCTCGCGAACCGCACCCGGTACCTCAACTCCGGCGCCCGGGCGGCGAAGTCCCCGGTGACCGGGGCCGCCGTCGACGGCACCGCCTCCATCGCGCCCGTACGGCGGCCGAGCCCCCGCACGGTCCGCCAGCGCGATCCGCCGCGCGCCACCCGCTGCTCGAAGTGCGCGGCGTCGATGGACACGTACCCGTTCGCCTCGACGAACCCGCGAGCCCGCCGACGCGCCCGCTCCCCGTCGTTGACCACCCGCACCGGCACCTCGAAGCGCTGCCCGGCACCGGTGACAACGACTGTGGACTCGTGCGCACCCTCGGGAACACCCGCCCAGTCGATCTCCACCCACACCCGTGTCTGCTCGGTGACCGAGCCGCCCGTCGCACTCAGCCGGATCCACGGCTGACCGGTCTCCGCCGCCCAGTCCACGCTCAGGAAACCGGTGTTGAAGACGTCAACGAAACGGCGGTCGCGGGTGTAGGAGGAGAAGGACAGCGGCCGGGCCGCCCCGGTATCGTTCCCCTCGGCCGCCACCCCGAGTCCTGAGGTCTCCTGCCGGGCGACCCTGGTGACGGCCGGCCGGCCCGGCGCCTTCGGGATCTGGGAGGGGTAGGGATTGACGATCCCGTCCCACTTCCCGCCCGCCACCTCGGTGTTGTACCGCTTGGTGATCGCCGCTTCCTCGGCGTGGGCGGCCTCGGCCAGGTCCGCGAAACGGTTGGTGCCGGCTCCTCGCCCCTGCCGGACCGCGAGCGCGTTGCGGTCCGCCCAGTAGTACTTCAGATTCATCAAGTAGGCGCCGTGCACCGGGTATTCGACCAGCTCGTAGAAGGCGTCCCGGTAGGCCTCGGGCAGTTCGGCGCCCAACGCCCGCACGCGCTCCAGCAGCCGCTCGTAGGCAGCTGTCCGGCGTCCCGCTTCGTCGCCGTGGTGGACGACGGAGAACATCCCCCGGTCGATGAACTCCGGGCGCCGCTCGGCCGCGAGACGGTAGTACTCCGTACGGATCGCGGCGATCTCCGGGCCGTGGCGTCGCCCGAACAGCCGCCCCGCCCACTGGGCCACGAAGTCCTCGACGTTGTCGGCGTTCCAGCGGTCCACGTCCCAGGCCATGTCCATGGAGAAGGACAACCCGGTCTCGATCGACTTGACGTCACCGACATTGAAGATCCACATCCGGTCGACGCCGTGCTCGTACACCCGCCGCAACTCCTGCCAGACCTTGGACAGCTGGGTGGTGTCCAGCCACAGATAGCTGCGCGGGCGGCCCCAGTAGGACAGGTGGTAGTAGATCCCGTTGCCGCCCGCGCGGACGCGCTCCGCCTCGTTCGGCAGCTGGCGCATGTTGCCGTGGTTGTCGTCCGGCCAGATCAGCGTGACGTCGTCCGGGACCCGCACACCCGCGTTGTAGAGGTCCAGCACCTCCTTGTACGGGATGAAGATCTGCGGCTCGGCGGCGGCACCGACCTCCTCGGCCAGGATCCGGCGCTGGTCCGCGATGATGTCGTTCATCACCACGACCTTCTCCGGAATGGTCGTCGCGTACTTCGTCTCCAGCGCGGTGTCGTGCAGCCCGCGCATGCCGAGCGTCCAACTGCTCTCGTACGACGCGTTCTGCCGCGCTCTGGCTCTCCAGTACTCGGAGATGACGCCGGGGTTCACGGTGTAGTCGTAGACCGGCAGGGTGCCGTCCGCGCCGGGATGGTCCTTCGCCCACGGCTCCCACTCGTGGACGCCGTTGCGCAGCAGGGCCTCGGGGTGGCTGGAGCCGACGACGATGCCGTACCGGTCGGCGAGTTCGGGGTTGTCGCGGTGCTTGTTGAAGAAGTCGGAGTAGGGATGCATCGCCGGCCACAGGTAGTTGGCCTTGAGGCGCAGCAGCAGCTCGAAGACGCGCTTGTACGTCTCGGGGCCGATGTTCTTGTCCGGCTCCTGGGTGCGGCGGGACCAGGTGGTCAGGTTCTGCTCGTCGTTGATGAAGACGCCCCGGTAACGGACGGAGGGTTCACGCCGCTTGAGAGGGCCCGCCGGGACGGCCACGGTGTCGCGGTGTACGACGGGCACGTCGGCCCACCAGTACCAGGGCGAGACCCCGATGCGCTCCGAGGTGTCGTAGACGCCGTAGACCGTGCCGCGCCGGTCGCTGCCCGCGATCACCAGGGCGCGGTCCACGCCCGGCACGGGCCGCTCCACCACCTGGGTGACCGACGCCTCCCAGCGTCCCCTCACCCCGGAGACGTCCAGGCGCCGTTCCGCGACCAGCCGGTCGATGACCGGGCTGGAACCGAGAGTGCCCACCAGGACCAGGTACGGCGCGCGGGTGGGCAGGGTGTGCAGCAGTCGGGGTCGCAGACCGCTGACCCGTTCGATGTCGGCGGGCAGGTCGCCGGCCGCGCGGACCACGGCCGGGTCGTCCGCCGTGTCCACGAACACGGCTGTGGCGACGCCGCCTCGGACCAGGGGGAAGTCCGGCCGGTCCGAGGCGGCGGCCTCGGCGGCGCTGGCGGTTCCGGGTAACACCCCAGGGAGCAGCGGGGCGATGCCGGCGGCCGCCATTCCGCGCAGGAAGGACTTGCGGGTCCATGGCTGCGACGGCTGCGACGACTCCGACGGCTGCGACGGGCCCTGCGGTTCGTTGTGCGGCACGAGACGCTTCCTTTCCGCGCCGGGCACGCTCGGCGGCCCCTCGTGCGGGCCGTTCGAACGGGGCTGGCGCATGGGGCTGGGAGAGAAGGCCGAAGAGGGACGAAACGGAACGGTGCGGTGCCATGGGGAAGCTAGAAAGCGCTTACTGTCGCACCTTAGGGCAGGGCCGGAGGGGGAGTCCAGAGTCGTGCGGGGTTGGGGTGCCTGTGGGGGCATGAGGGAACTGCCTGGCACAAACGCGGGGTGACGGGGCGTCGGCTGGAGCAGGTCGGCATCGTGGGCCCGCCGCGTCGGGGCGGGGCGACGATGCCGACCGTGGAGGTCCTGTCGGGGCGCGGCTCAGGCGGGCCGCACCGCTCCGCGGATCGCCGACTCGCCGGCGTAGAAGACCGACTCCTCACGGATGTACGCCCCGGGGCCCGGCGCGTGGATCATCGTGCCGTTGCCGATGTAGAGGCCGACGTGGCTGAGGTCGTCGTAGAAGAAGACCAGGTCGCCGACGCGCGTCTCGGCGAGGGGTACCACCGTGCCGGAGGCCGCCTGGCCGGGCGTGGTGCGGGGGAGTTCGACGCCGGCGGCCCGCCACGCGGCCTGAGTGAGGCCGGCGTTGTCGTACGAGCCCGGGCCGGCCGCGCCCCAGACGCACGGCTTGCCGATCTGGGCGCGGGCGAAGGCGAGTGCGCGGGTGGCCTTGGTCTCGTACGCAGGGGCTTCCGGAGCCTGGGTGATGCCGGCGGGTGCCGGCGCTGCGGCGGTGAGGGGGAAGCCTGTGCTCGGGGTGTCGACTGCCTGGAGGGGTGCGGTCGTGGGGTAGGGCGGCGGTGCGGCGAAGGGGAGCTGTGTGGGAACTGGTGGGGCTGTGGGGACTGGAGTGGCGAAGGTGAAGGACGCGTCCGTGATGAGGGGCGCGTCCGTGATGAAGGGCGCGTCCGTGATGAAGGGCGCAGCCATGGTGAGCGGGGTGTCCATGGTGAGGGACGTAGCTGTACCGAGGGACGCGTCCATGCTGAGCGACGAATCCATGCTGAGGGACGAGTTCATGGCGAACGGCGCCTCCATGGCGAGAGGCGTCTCCGTGACGAGAGGCGTCTCCATGGTGAGCGGCGCGCTCATCGTGGCGGCGGCCGGCTGCTGTTGCTGCCAGAGCGCGTCGGTCCCGAGGCCGGTCTGCGGGGCCGGGGCGGCCCAGGTGTCCTCGGTCGGGCGGGACTCGATCGCGGCGAGAGGTGTGCTCGGCGGGGCGGCCTGAGCGGTGTGGGCGGTCAGCAGGTCGCGGGCGGCGGCGAGTTGACGCTGGACGCGTTCCTTCGTGGTCCGCAGCGAGGACGGCCTGGGTTCGGCAGCGGTGGCGGGCAGTGCCCTGGGGGCGTCCGCTTGCCGAGCCTCCTGCGGTGCTCCCGGCGCGGGTGGCAGCGCGGGGGCGGACCCGGCGGTCAGCTCCAGGGCGGGGCGGTCGCCAGTGGCCTGCTCACGGACGCCGGGGGCCGAAGCCGGGCGGGCGGGCCGGGAGGCTGCCGGCGGGGCCTGCCTCCGGTCGGCCGGCAGGGCTGCCGGGACGGTCGGGCCCAGCTTGGCCCGGGCCGCGTCGAACCACTGGCGTGCGACCTGGTCGAGGGCCGGATCGCCCTGCCTGCGCGGCGAGTTGCCGGTACTGGTACCGGTACCGGTACCAGTACCGGCGGCGGTGCGACCGCGGCCGTCGTCGGTGGCCGAGCCCGCTCGTTCGCGTCCGCTCTCGGCGGGCGAACCGGCGCGTTTGCGCGGGTTCGTGCCCGCGCGGGTGGCGTTGAAGGTTCCCGTGTCGGACTCGGCCCGGTCGTAGAGGTTGTCGATCCGCTGCCGGACCTCGTCGCGGCTCGGCCCGTCCTCGGCTGCCGCGGGCGTGGCGCTCGCGGTCTGGGAGAGCAGCGCCACGGAGGTGAGAGCCGCCGTGGCGAGTGCGGAGTTGCGCATGCCCGGGAGACTGATCCCTCCGGGGCGCGGGGTTCGCTCCGACGCCATGGAAGAGGTACTCCTTCCGTAGCCCCACCACCGAACTCCTGCCGCCTGGGCGGCCGTCGGGTCCGGTCGGGGGGTGACTCGACCGAGGAACGCGCGACACGGCGGGGTTCGCCGGAGGGAGTCGTGCGGTCCGGCGGCCAACCTAACCAACTTGTGTGACTGATGTGAAGATTGAAGGGTAAAATGCCCGATACGTAACTGTGACCTTCGTCGTGTTGCTCCGATGGAGGTTTGACGGACCTTCGCCTGAGGGCGACAGGGTCACCGCGCGGCCCGCTGCGTCCGCCACGCCTCGTAGTGGTCGAGCACCGTCTGCTCGATCGGGCGGTAGGTGATACCCAGTTCATGCACGCTGCGGCTGTTGTCCACCCGGAAGCGGATGCCGAGGTGCTTCCGGATGTAGTCCTGGGTCAGACCGAAGGCGGGGCCCAGGACGCGCACCGGCCAGTGCGGGAGCGCGGTGCGCGGAAGCCGCAGGTCGCGGGGGTGGTGCGCGCGGATGATGCGGGACATGTCGTGGAACGACGTCATCGTCGGCGCCGCGACGATGTAACGCCCCTTCGCCTCGGGGTTCTCGGCCGCCGCGATGTGCGCGTCGGCCACCTCCCGTACGTCCGCCGTCGTGAAGGCGAAGTCCGGAGCGCCGTAGAAGAAGTAGCCCTTGAACAGCTCCTCCAGCAGGAACAGACTGCCGGACTCCGAGGCGGGGGAGAGCGAAGGGCCCAGGATCAGGCCGGGGTTGACGGAGACCATGCGCCAGCGGTCCTGGGCCGCCTCCGCCTCCCACGCCGCGCGCTCCGCGACCGTCTTCGCGTAGTGGTACGGGTTGTCCTGCACCGTGCTGGTGGTGTTGACGTACATCTCCGAGAGCACCTGGTCGTCCATGTCCAGCACGTCGGCGTAGTCGCCGAAGATCGCGCCGACGGTGGAGGTGAACACCAGTCTCTCGACCGTCGGGGTCCGCTCCAGGCTGCCGAGCACGTTGCGCGTGCCGAGGAGGGCCGGGTCCACCATGTCCCGTCTGCCGTCCTTGATCTTCTCCGGCATGAAGAACGGCGACGCCACGTGGAAGACGACTCGGCAGCCGCGGATCGCGTTGTCGAAGGACCCCTCGCGCAGCAGGTCCGCCTCGAACAGGTCCAGCCGGCCGGGGAACTCCTCCTGCATCTCCCGCAGCGGCCGCACCTTCGCCGTGTGCGCGAGGCTCCGCACGGTGGTGCGCACCGCATAGCCCCGCACCAGCAGCCGCCGGACGAGGTGACCGCCGACGAACCCACTGCCGCCGGTCACCGCGACGGCTCTCTCCCCGCCTCCGCCCACACCCACGCCCACTCCTCAGTCCCCGTCACAGGTCGGTCCGAGGGCACGGCGATCCGCGCCCTCGGTCAGCGTCGGGCATGTCCCCGTCGAAAGGGAACATCAATCACCGAGTTGTGATCGTTCGGGACGGCTCCACCGGCCGGTCCGGTCGAGCAGCAGGCCGCGGCCGCATTGGCTGCGCGGTGGCGCCGCGCCGGTCCGCGAGACGGACAGCTCACTCGCCGCCACGCCCATTCCCCGGCCGTCGCGGTACCGGCCCGGCGTGCGCGCCCGCGTGCTGCTGATCGCGGCGGTCGCGGCCCTCACCGCCGTCCCGTACCTGCTCGGTGCGGTCCCCTACGGGCTTGGCACTCGGTGCGGTCGCGGGGCTCCTGGCGCTTGCTCAGGAGTGCGGTTGAGCGGTCGCGAGGTCCAGAAGCGGAACATGGACCCGGAGCTGTGGACCGTCCGTCAGGAGTCGCACCTTCCCTGCGCCGAGTACGTCACCCGTCCTCCCGGCGGAGCTCACCCGCCCGGCTTGACCAGCCCCGTCTCATACGCCAGGACGACGGCCTGGGCGCGGTCGCGCAGGGTCAGCTTGGCGAAGATGCGGGCCACGTGGGACTTCACCGTGGCTTCGCTCAGGGTCAGTTCGGCGGCGAGCTCGGTGTTGGACAGACCGCGGCCCAGCAGGGTCAGGACCTCCAGTTCGCGGGGCGTGAGGGCGGCGAGATCCGCGGGCACGGCGGACGGACCCTCGCCCTGGGAGGCGAAGCGCTCCACCAGGCGCCGGGTGATGGACGGGGCCAGCAGGGCGTCGCCCGTGTCGACCAGCCGTACGGCCGCCGCCAGGTGTTCCGGCGTGACGTCCTTCAGCAGGAAGCCGCTGGCCCCGACCGACAGCGCGGTGTAGACGTAGCGGTCCAGGTCGAAGGTGGTCAGCATGAGCACCCGGCAGCCCGGGGCGTGTTCCAGGATGCGGCGGGTGGCCTCCAGGCCGTCCATGACGGGCATGCGGATGTCCATCAGCACGACGTCCGGCTCGAGTCGGCGGGCCATCGCCACCGCCTCGGCGCCGTCGGCCGCCTCCCCGACCACCTCGATGCCCCGTGCGTTGAGGATCAGCCGGAAGCCGGTGCGGATCAGGTTCTGGTCGTCGGCGACGAGCACGCGGGGCGTCCGCCCGGCCGCCGTCACGGGCGGTCCAGGGGGATGCGCGCCCGGACCCGGTAGCCGCCGCCGAGCCGGCGCCGGGCGTCCAGGTCTCCGCCGTACACCGCGACCCGCTCGCGCAGTCCGAGCAGTCCGCGTCCCGTGCCGTCCCGGTGCCGGGGTGCCGTCCGCGCGGGCGCGGCGCCGGTCAGGACGCTCGGGCCGGTGTTGAGCACCTCCACGCGCAGTGCGTGGTCCGCGTACCGCACGGTCACCTCGGCCTTCCCTCCGTCACCGTGCCTGAGCGCGTTGGTCAGCGCCTCCTGGACTATCCGGTACGCGGTCACGTCGATGCCCTGCGGCAGCGGGCGCGGCTCCCCGGAGATCCGTACCTCGACGGGCAGCCCGGCGAAGGAGATCCGGTCGACGAGCGGGCCGAGCCGGTCGAGGCCGGGCTGCGGAGCCAGCTCCACCGAGTCGCCGCTGTCGCCGGGCGGGCCGGGATCCACGTCCTCGCCGCTCGCCGACGGCGCCAACAGCCCGAGCAGGTGCCGTAGATCGGTCATCGCACCCCGTCCCGCGTCCTCCACCGCCCGCAGCGCCGCCGCGGCCTCGTCCGGCATCGTGCCCAGCACCTCGCGGGCCGCCCCGGCCTGCACCACCATCAGGCTGACGTTGTGACTGACGATGTCGTGCAACTCCCGGGCGATACGGTCGCGTTCGGCCGCGACCGCGGAGCGTGCGGCACTCTCCCGCTCCCGCTCCAGCAGCCAGCCGCGCTCCCCGACGGCCGCCTGCCACCGGCGCCGCGTACGCCACAGCGCCACCGCGAGCCCGACGGCCGCCGCGCACGCCACCCCCAGCGCTGTCATCAGCGCGTTCGTCTCCCCGTTCCACACGAGCATCACCTTGGCAGACCGGCACGGAGTCCGCATCAGCCTGTGGATACAGGGTCCTGCATCTCCAGGATGAGAGCCGCCCGATCTGCCATCCCTGGAGGGATGTTCATGCGGCCCTGCCCTCCGTAGCGTTTTCCGCATGATCACTGAGGAGAGCAGGGGAGAGGCCGTCGTACGGCTCGACGGTGTGCGCAAGGAGTACGGCGAGACGACCGCGCTGGACGGAGTGTCGCTGGAGATCCGGGCGGGGGAGGCGGTCGCCGTGATGGGGCCCTCGGGGTGCGGCAAGTCCACCTTCCTCAACATGATCGCCGGGTTGGACCGGCCGACCGGCGGCACGGTCGTCGTACACGGCGAGAACGTGGGGGAGTTGAGCGAGAAGGGCCTGGCGCTGTACCGGCGCCGCCGCATCGGCATGATCTTCCAGTTCTTCAACCTGGTCGACGACCTGTCCGCGCTCGACAACGTGGCGCTGGCCGCGCAGTTGACCGGCACCCCGGCCCGGCAGGCCCGCCGCCGCGCCCTGGAGCTCTTCGAGGAACTCGGCATCGCGGACCGCCGCAACGCCTACCCGGCGGTGCTCAGCGGCGGCGAGCGGCAACGCGTCGCCGTGGCACGGGCGTTGATGAACCGTCCGGCCCTGCTGCTGGCCGACGAGCCGACCGGTGCCCTGGACAGCCGGGCCGGCGAGCAGGTGATGGACCTGCTGCTCGATCTCAACCAGATCGGCCAGACCCTGATCCTGGTCACCCACGACGCGCACCTCGCCCGGCGCTGCGCCGGCCGGATGGTCGAGTTCGCCGACGGCCGGGTGACCGGCGAGCACACCCTGGAGCCGTCCGCATGAGGGCGGTGTGGCGGGCCGCCCGCGCGGCGGTGCGGCGGCGCAGACTCCAGACCCTGGTCATCGCCCTGGTCACGCTGACCTCGACGGCGGCGCTCGTGGTGGCGCTCGGTCTGCTCGACGCGGCCTCCGCGCCCTTCGACAAGGCCTTCGGCAAGCAGCGCGGCGCGCATGTCGCCGCCGCCTTCGATCCCGCCAGGGTCTCGGACGTGGAGCTGGCGCGGACGGCCCGGCAGCCCGGTGTCGAGGCCGTGGCCGGGCCCTTCGCCCAGGCCGCGGTCGAACTGCCGCGCGAGACCATGAACTTCGGGCTCGGCACCGACCTCACTGTCGTGGGCCGGGGCGACCCGGCGGGCCCGGTGGGCCGACTGGACCTGTGGGCGGGGCGCTGGGCCACCGGGCCGGGCGAGGTCGTCCTGAACCGGCAGTCCGACTGGACCGCCGACGACCTCGGCAAGAAGCTCCGCGTGCCCTCGGGCCCGGACCTCACCGTCGTCGGGTTCGCCTTCGACCTCGCCGGGACCGCGGACGCCTGGGTCGCCCCCGAGCAGATCGCGGCCCTGCACCCCACGGCCACGCAGATGCTCTTCCGCTTCACGGACGCCTCCTCGCAGGACCGGCTCCGCGCGAGCCTGGCCGCCGTCACCGACGGGCTGGCGCCGGGCGCGCTGACCGCCTCGCAGTCGTACCTCACCCTCAAGCAGCAGATCGGCAGTTCGGCCCGCGCGTACACCCCCTACCTGATGGCCTTCGGCATCCTCGGCATCGTGGTGGCGGTGCTCATCGTCGCCAATGTGGTCAGCGGCGCGGTGATCTCCGGCTTCCGGCACATCGGCATCCTCAAGGCCCTCGGTTTCACCCCGGGTCAGGTGCTCGCCGTGTACCTCACGATGATCTCCGTGCCCGCGGTCGCCGGCTGTGTCCTCGGCGCCGTCGCCGGGAACCTGCTGGCCCGCCCCTTCTTCGAGTTCGTCTTCATGGGGCCGGACGCGGGGGTGTTCCACGACAGCGTGGGCATCGCGCCCTGGGTGAACGTCCTCGCCCTGCTCGGCATGCCCGGCGTCTGTCTCCTCGCCGCACTCGCCCCGGCGGCCCGCGCCCACCGGCTGCCCGCCGCACGGGCCATCAGCGCGGGCAGCGCCCCGCGCGCCGGACGCGCCCTCGGCATCCAGCGGCGCCTGGCGGGCAGCAGACTGCCACGCTCGGTGAGCCTGGGAGCCGGCCTGCCGTTCGCCCGGCCCGGACGCAGTGCCCTCACCCTCGCCGCCGTCGTCCTGGGCGTGACCACCGTGACCTTCGCGACCGGCCTGGCCACGTCGATGACCAGGTTCGGCGAGGCGGGCCGCGACGCCTACCAGGTCACGGTGTACGTCGGCGCGTACAAGAACGGCAAGGAGATCCGGCCCACGCACACCGACCCCGAACTCGAGTCACTGCTGCGGTCCCTGCCCGGTGCGGAAGAGGTCACCGCGAGGGCGGACATAGAGGTGCGGATGGCGGGCTCCGCGCAGGAGATGATGCTGGAGGGCCGTCGGGGGGACCGTCCGTCGCTGGACAGCGTGCTGACCGAAGGCCGGTGGATGCACCGGAGCGGCGAGATCGTCGCCGGCTCGGCCTTCCTGCGCCACAACGACCTGCGGGTCGGCGACCGCGTCCGGCTGGAGAAGGGCGACCGGCAGGAGACGCTGGCGATCGTGGGGGAGTACATGCACAACGACCGTCGACTCGTCGTCACCGACCAGTCGACGCTGACCGCCCTGGCCCCCCAGGAGAAGCCGATCGCCTACCACGTCAAACTCCGCGAGGGAGCGGACGCGGCCGCCTACGCCCGCGCGGCCCGGGCCGCAGACCCCGGGATCAGCCCGGACCCGGTCGGCGCCAACACCGTCACGCAGACCATCGTCGGCTCGGCATCGGTACTCACCGTGATGCTCGCCGTCGTCGCCTCCCTCGGCGTCTTCAACACGGCCGTCCTCAACACCCGCGACCGCCGCCGCGACCTCGGCATGCTCAAGTCCATCGGCATGACGCCCCGACAGGTGACGGCGATGACGGTGACCTCGATGGCGGTGCTCGGCGCCCTCGGCACCGTGGTCGGCATACCGCTGGGCATGCTCGGCCACGAACTGGTCGTACCGCGGATGGCGGACGCCGTGGACATCACCCTGCCCGCGTACATGACGGACGTGTGGCAGGCCTCCGCCCTGCTTGCCCTCGCCCCGGCGGGCGTGGTGATCGCGGTCCTGGGCGCGTACATCCCGGGCCGCCGAGCGGCACGGCTGACGGTCGCACAGGTGCTGCACAACGAGTGAGGGCCCACGACTGCTCCGCCCTCACCGCGTGGCCTCAGCCGGCGCTGACGTTCGAGGTGAGCAGGCGGAGCAGCTGCTTGGCGAGGGCGTCCTGCTCCGGGGTCAGGCCCATGGCGTCACCGATGGCGAGAGGGACCGTACCCGCCCGCTCCCGGAGCCGGGCCCCGGCCTCGCTGAGGCGGAGGGCGACGGAGCGCTCGTCGTCCGCCCGCCGCTCGCGGTGCAGCAGGCCGTTCGCCTCCAGGCGCTTGAGCAGCGGCGACAGGGTGCTGGACTCCAACTGGAGCGAGGCGCCCAGCTCACGCACCGAGATCGAGTCCCGCTCCCACAGCACGAGCATGACCAGGTACTGCGGATAGGTCAGCCCCAGCTCGTCCAGCAGCGGCCGGTAGCGCGCCGTCACCGCGCGGGAGGCGGCGTACAGCGCGAAGCAGAGCTGGTCGTCCAGGAGCAGCGACCCTTCGGCCGGTTCGGAGGCTGTGCTCACGGCTCGGCTCCTGGTCTCTGTGCTGGTCATCGATGCTCACCACCCTATCTTGAAGTCCTCTCGATTCTATCGTCCTCTAATAAGTAGAGCACAGACAGTTAGGGTACGAATAAGTTGCGCACGACTGAATCGAGCGCTACTGTGCATCTGTGTCGCCGCTTCGGAAGCCCCGCCGGAGTTTGCCCGCGGCACCCGATCCGAGGAGATCGTCATGACCGAAACCCGCCCGGTTCTCGAGCCCGCCGCCCAGGCCTTCGTCGAGGCCACCGCGAACCCGCCCTACCTCTTCGACCTGGCGCCCGCCGAGGGTCGCAAAGCCGTCGACGAGGTGCAGTCCGGCGAGATCGAGAAGCCGGAGATCGACGAGGAGTGGGTCACCGTCGAGGGCGGTCCGACGGGCAGTGTCCGGGCCCGCATCGTCAAGCCGGCGGGCGCCGAGGGCACCCTGCCGGTGATCCTGTACATCCACGGCGCGGGCTGGGTGTTCGGCAACGCCCACACCCACGACCGCCTGGTGCGCGAACTCGCCGTGGGCGCGAACGCCGCGGTGGTCTTCCCCGAGTACGACCTCTCCCCCGAGGCCCGCTACCCGGTCGCGATCGAGCAGAACTACGCGGTCGCCCAGTGGGTCGTGCAGCACGGCGCGTCCAAGGGCCTGGACGCCACCCGCATCGCGGTCGCCGGTGACTCGGTCGGCGGCAACATGACCGCCGCGCTGACGCTGATGGCCAAGGAGCGCGGCGATGTCCCGCTGGTGCAGCAGGTGCTCTTCTACCCGGTCACCGACGCCGCCTTCGACACCGGCTCCTACCACCAGTTCGCCACCGGCTACTTCCTGCGCCGCGACGGCATGCAGTGGTTCTGGGACCAGTACACGACCGACGAGGCACAGCGCGCCGAGATCACCGCCTCCCCGCTGCGGGCCACCACCGAGCAGCTCACCGGACTGCCCCCGGCCCTGGTCATCACCGGCGAGGCCGACGTCCTGCGCGACGAGGGCGAGGCCTACGCCAACAAGCTGCGCCAGGCCGGCGTCCCGGTCACGGCCGTCCGCTACCAGGGCATCATCCACGACTTCGTGATGCTCAACGCCCTGCGCGAGACGCACGCCGCCGAGGCCGCGATCAACCAGGCCGTCAGCACCCTGCGCACGGTGCTCGGCACCGCCTGACACCGGCTGGTTGGTCCCGAGGGAATAGGGGCACGTCTGAGACGCGTGCCCCCTCCGTCCTCATCCACCCGGGAGAGCAACCCGTGATCGACCTCGGCCGCATCCGCCTGTTCTGCACCGGTCTCGGCGCCGCCGACGCGACCGCCCTGCTGCTGGTGCACGGCTGGGGCGGGGACGGCCGGGAGTGGTCGCCGCACGCGGAGGCGCTGGCCGACAGATTCCGGGTGGTCGTGCCCGACCTGCGCGGACACGGCCGCTCAGAGGTACCGGCCGAGAGCAACACCCCGGCAGAGATGGCGTCGGACCTGGCCGCGCTGATCGACGAGCTCGGCACCGGCCCGGTGGTCGCGGTCGGGCACTCCATGGGCGGGCAGGTCGTCAACCTGCTGGCCGTCCACCACCCGCACACCGTACGGTCGGTGATCGCGCTCGACCCGGCCCACGGCGCCCACGGCGAGGAGACCGAGCGGATCCCGGCCCGGCTCGCCGACTACCGCGCCCGCGGCTCGCGCGCCGCGGCCGACTTCGTGGCGGCGGCCTTCGCCCCGGACGCCCCGGCAGGGCTGCGCACCGCGCACGTCCGCACCATGCTCGGCACACCCGACCACGTCGTCGCCCAGGCCTACGCCGGGATGTACACCGACCCGGGCGCGGTGGGCGTACGCCCGCACAGCGAGCGGTACCTGAGCCACCGCACCCGGCCGGCGCTGACCGTATGGACGTCGGCCGAGGCCGCCGCCTGGGAACGCGGCACCCTGCACGTGCCCGGCTCACGCGTCGACCACTGGCCGGGCACCGGGCACTACCTCCACGAGGAACACCCGCGGCGCACCGTCCGCCTCGTCGAGGACTGGGCGGACTCCGTCACCAACGCGGCAGTCTGAGCTCGTACTCCGGCTGGATCCGCCGCATGTAGCCGGTGTCGTCCCGGGTGCGCATCCCGGAGTCCACGTACAGCCGGTGCAGCCGGTCCAGGGCGTCGTGGTCGAGTTCCACGCCGAGACCGGGCCCGGTGGGGACCGCGACCGCTCCGTCGCGCAGCTCCAGCGGCCCCGGGACGATCACGTCGTCGGCCGAGTTCCACGGATAGTGCGTGTCGCAGGAGTGGTCGAGGTTGGGGAGGGCGGCCGCCACGTGCGTCATCGCGGCGAGGCTGATGCCCAGGTGGGAGTTGGAGTGCATGGACAGCGCCAGCCCGAACGCCTCGCAGACGGCGGCCAGTTCACGGGTGCGGCGCAGTCCGCCCCAGTAGTGGTGGTCGGTGAGCAGGACCTGGATGGCGTTCTGCTCGATCGCCGGCTTCAGGTGCTCCCAGGCGATCACGCACATGTTGGTCGCGAGCGGCAGCGGCGAGTCCCGCGCGACCTGAGCCATGCCGGGGATGCCCTTGGTCGGGTCCTCCAGGTACTCCAGTACGCCGTCCAGTTCACGGGCGACGTACGTCGACGTCTCCACCGTCCAGGCGGTGTTGGGGTCCAGGCGCAACGGCTGCCCGGGGAACGCCTCCGCCAGCGCCTTGATCGCGGCGATCTCCTCGTCGGGTGGGAAGACCCCGCCCTTGAGCTTGAACGAGCGGAAGCCGTACCGCTGTTGCATCAGCCGGGCCTGCTCGACGATCCCCGCCGGATCCAGCGCCTCCCCCCAGTCGTCGCCGACGGCCGCCCGGCCGTCGAGAGCCGGGTGTTCGGCCCACTTGTAGAAGAGGTACGCCGCGAACTGCACCGACTCCCGCACCGCGCCGCCGAGCAGGTCGACGACCGGGCGCCCGAGCAGCCTGCCCTGGGCGTCGAGGCAGGCCACCTCCACCGCGGAGGTGGTCCAGCCGCGTTCGTGGGAACTGGGCACGGTCGGCAGCAGGGCGGCGTCGATCGCGGCCGCGACGGCCGTCGTGTCGAAGACGTCCATGCCGACGACCACCTTCGCCGCCGCCTGAAGCCGCTCCAGACGGGCGGTGCCTCCCGGCGACTCACCGAGGCCCACCGTGCCGTCCTCCAGAACTAGTTGGAGGATCACCCGCAGGGCGAGGGGCTCGTGGACGCCGTTGGAGTTGAGCAGCGGCGGGTCGCGGAAGGCGATCGGGGTGACGATCAACTCCCTGATCCTGGTGGGATTCATGCGCCGACCACCTCCAGGCCGTGGTCGATGAGTTTGCCGAGCCGGGCGACGTGCTCCGGCGTCGGGTCGACGAGTGGCGCCCGTACGCCGCCCACGTCCAGGCCGCGCAGGGTCACCCCGGCCTTGACCAGGGCCACGGCGTATCCGGGGACCTCGTCACGCAGCTCGACCAGGGGGCCGTAGAACTCGTCGAGGAGCGTGTTGACCAGGGCTTCGTCGTTCTCGGCGAGTGCCCGGTGGAAGGCCAGGGCGATCTGAGGGGCGAACGCGAACACGGCGGAGGAGTACAGGTCGACGCCGATGCCGCGGTAGGCGGGCGCGGTCATCTCGGCGGTGGGCAGGCCATTGAAGAACTGGAAGTCCTGCCCGTCCGGCAGGGCGCGCACGGACCGGACGATGCGGTGCATCCGTTCGATGTCGCCGAGCCCGTCCTTGAGGCCGACGACCCCGGGCAGGGCGGCGATCTCGGCGGCGGTGGACTCGGTGAGGCGGGCCGTGCCGCGCTGGTAGAAGACGACGGGCAGGCCGGTGGCCTCGGTGACCTCCTTGACGTACCGCACCAGGCCCTGCTGCGGGGCGCTCACCAGATAGGGCGGCAGCAGCAGGATGCCGTCGGCGCCGGCGCGTTCGATGCGGGCCGCCTGGTCGCGGGCGACCGGCACGGGACCGCCGGCCGCCGCGAAGACGGGCACCCGCCCCGCGGTCGTCGTCACGGCGATCCGGGTCGCCCGCTCGATCTCCTCGGGCGTCAACGCGTGGAACTCGCCGGTGCCGCAGGCGACGAACACGCCGCCCGCGTCGGCCGCGACTCCGGCCTCGATGTGCCGGGCGAGCCGCTCCTCGTCCAGCGAGCCGTCCGCGGCGAACGGCGTGACCGGGAAGAACAGCACTCCGTGGAACTTCATGTCTCCCTCGTAACGTGGGGTGTGGGGGGTCGGGTCCTCGACGGGATCAGCCCTTGGTGGCCCCGGCGGCGATGCCGGTGACCAGCGAGCGCTGGAGGAGCAGGTAGACGATCAGGCTGGGGATCAGGGCGATGACCGCCCCGGCCAGCACCACCCCGGAGCCGACCTCGGGGTCGGTGCGCAGGATGGACAGGGCGACGGTGACCGTGTAGTCGGTGGGGTCCTTGGAGGCGATCAGGGGCAGCAGGTACTGGTCCCAGATCATGACGAAGCCCAGCACGCCGGCCACGCCCAGAGCGGGCTTGCACAGCGGCAGGACGACCTGCCACAGCATCCGGAACTCGCCCACGCCGTCCAGCCGGGCGGCCTCCTCTATCTCCGTGGGGATGTCCTTCATGAACTCGGTCAGCAGCATCACGGAGAAGCCCCAGGCGCCGAGCGGCAGGATCACACCCCACGCCGTCCCCTTCAGGTCCAGGCCGACCACCGGGACATGACCGAGGACCAGGGACAACGGGATCGCGATGACCTCCTCGGGGAGCATCATCGTCAGCATGAACAGGGTCAGCACGAGGGCCTGGCCACGGAACCTGTGCCGGGCCAGCGCGTAGGCGGCGAGCACCGACACCGCGAGCTGGAGCAGCAGCGCGCCGCCCGCTATGACGAGGGAGTTGGTGAAGTAGTCCCAGATCCCGCGCTCGCCGGCCACCTTGAAGTTCTGCAGCGTGCTGTCGTGCGGCAGGAAGGAGAGCGACGAGCCGCTGGCGTGCGTGGTGAACGCGCCGGAGACGATCGTCAGGAACGGCGCCGCGAAGATGCCGAGCGCGATCGCGCAGAGCAGGATCCGCAACGCCCAGCCCACGCCCGGACGGTCGCTCCAGCCGAGGGCGGTGTCGAAGCGGGCGGGGGTGGCTCGCTGCTTGAGCGAGGGCTTCCCGGCCGGTGATCCGGGCACGGACGTGCGGACGGGGTCGATGGCGGGTGCGCTCATCGCACGTCTCCCCTCTTGCGGAAGTAGTTGACCGTGACGGTCAGCAGCAGGGTCACGCAGAGCAGCACCACCGAGGCCGCGGAGGCCCCGCCGATGTCGTTGCGAGTGAAGCCGAGGGTGTAGGCGCGGGTCATCCAGACCTCGGTGGACCCGGCCGGACCACCGCCGGTCAGGACGTACACCTCGGTGAACACCCGCAGTCCGCGGATCGCGGCGAGGGTGAGGACGATGCCGAGCGCGGGGCGGATCGCGGGCAGCGTGACGTAGCGCAGCCGCTGCCAGAGCGAGACGCCGTCCATCGCGGCGGCCTCGTACAGGGTCCGGTCCACGCCCGCCAGGCCGGCGAGGATGATCACCATGTTGTACGGGGCGAGCATCCAGACGGCCATGACCATCGTCGCCCACAGCGCGGTGTCCGGGTTGTCGAGGAACTGCGCGGGCCCGAGGCCGAGGAAGCTCAGCCCGTGGTTGATCAGGCCGTCGGAGGTCGGGTAGTACAGCAGCCGCCACATCTCGCCGACCACCGCGGTCGCCGTGACGACCGGCAGGAAGACGGCCGTACGCATGATCTTCAGGGAGCGGGCCTGGCCCTCGAGGAGCAGGGCGAGGAGGAAGCCGACGAGGATGGCGCCCAGCGACTGGCCGAGGCCGAGCAGGAGGGTGTGGCCGATCGCGTCCTGGAAGCGGTGGTCGGTCAGGACCCGGGTGTAGTTGTCGAGGCCGACCCACTTGTCGCCGAGGAAGGGCCGTACGTCGAAGAAGCTGAGCCAGATGCCCTTGCCCATGGGCAGGAACTTGAAGACCAGGGCGAGCAGCAGGCCGGGGGCGAGGAACAGCCAGGGGAGCACCGACCTCTTGGCGAGGACTCCGCGCCGCCGGGGCGTGGTGAGGGTCGCGGTCATTTCAGCAGGTCCTGGTCCTTGAGGTCACCGGCGAGGGTGTCGTTGAGTTCCTTCAGGCCCGAGGCGACGTCGCTGCCGCAGTACGTGAAGATCGCGTTGAGGCTGTCCGCGGTGTCCTGCTTGATCGGGGCGAAGTCCGGCGCGTTCGGGAACTGCTGTGAGGTGTCCTCGTACGCCTTCTGTACGACGCTCCAGCGGGAGTCGTCGCGCACCTTCGCCGCGTCCAGGGCGGAGTTGACGGGGATGCGGACGACGGGCTGGTGGCCGTCGACGCTGGTCATGGCGATCCGCTGGCCCTCGGGGGAGATCAGGAACGCGGCCAGCGCCTGCTCCTGCTTCGCCTTGCCGGTCTTGGCGCCGAAGTAGACGTTCTCGCCGTCGGCCAGCACGTCGGACCCGGCGGGGCCGGCGGGGGCGGCGACGACCTCGTATGTGTCCTTGCCGGGCGTGGCGTCGAAGGTGGTGATGTTGTACGGGCCGGTGAGGTACATGCCCGCGTTGCCGTCCTGGAAGTTGGTGGCGTTCGCCGTGATGGCCGTGAGGGCACCCGGCTGGACGACGTTCTTGGCGCCGCAGAAGAGGTTGTCCTTCAGCCAGGTGACGGTCCGTACGGCGGCGGCCGAGTCCATGGCGGGGCGATAGCGGCCGTTGCCGTCCGGCTCGATGATCCGCGCGCCGCCCTGCCACAGGTAGCTGGCGCCCCACCAGGCGGCGTAGCCGTTCTGGGCGCTGCCGGGGACGACCATGCCGTAGGTGTCGGCCTTGCCGTCGCCGTCCGGGTCCTCGGTGGCGAAGGCCTTGGCGACCCGGAGCATCTCCTGCCAGGTCGTGGGCGCATCGAGGCCGAGCTTCTTCAGCCAGTCCTTGCGGATCATCAGGGTCATGGCCTGGCGGGAGTACGGAATGCCGTAGTGCTTGCCGTCGATGCCCACGGTGGAGGACCAGGTCTTGTCGGTGATCTGGTCGTGGCCCGCGATCGTGTCCGGGGTGATGGGCTTGAGCAGGCCCTGGCTCTGGTAACTGCCCATCAGAGCCGTGTCGTTGATCATGACGTCGGGCAGGTCCTTGGTGGAGGCCCGGCTCTGCAGCTGCTGGTCGAAGTTGACCACCGGCTGATAGTCGATCTTGATTCCGGTCTTCTTGGTGAAGGCGGCGAACACACGGTCGTAGGTCGCGGCGGCGTCCGGATTGCTCCGGGTCCACACCTCCAGCGTGTTCGGGCCGCCGGAATCGGCGCTGTCGGAACCGGAGCCACAGGCGGCCGTTCCGAACACCAAACCCGCGACGGTCAGGGTGGCAGCCAGGCGGCGACTTCGTCGGCGATCGCCCATGGGCACTCTCCGTTCATATTCGTGAACTTACTTCACGAATCTAAATGATCGCCCAAGCTACGAATCGTTTCACCCGTATGTCAATGCGGAGCTGAAACATTTCACCAGCGTCACACAAGGCCGGATCGGGCCTTCGGAGTCGCGCTCCGCCGAAAACGCGTTGTCCCGGGCGGACCGGCCGCCTACCGTCTCGGGCGTGCTGCCCCTGGTGGAAACGGACGAGGAATGGGACGCGGTCGTCCCGGACGAGACGGTCATGCGGGCCGGTGCGCAGGATCTGTGCGCACGACTCGGGTTGGCCGGCGCACCACTGACCCGCTTCACCGAGGGGACACAACCGGTCTACGCGGTGGGCGACGACCTCGTCCTCAAGCTCTTCCCCGCGGCCGCCGCCCAGGACGGCATCGCCGAGGGCCGGGTCCTGTCCCACCTCCAGGGGCTGCTGCCCGTGCCCACTCCCCGGGTGCACGACGTCGGCCCGTACGAGAACGGCTGGCAGTACGTCCTGATGTCCCGCCTGCACGGCGAGAACCTGGCCCAGGTCTGGGGGCGGCTGCCGCGGGCCGACCAGGAACCGTTCGTCGCCGACATCGGCGAGACCCTCGCCGTGCTCCACGCCCTCGACCCCGCACCCCTCGCGGACGTCCTCGGGCCCGGGGACTGGGGCGCGTTCCTGGACCGTCGCCGCGCGGCCGCCGTGGAACAGCAACGCCGGCACGGGCTGCCGGCCGCGTGGCTGGAGCAGATCCCCGGCTTCCTCGCCTCGGTCGCCCTTCCCCGCGCCCCGCGGCCCGCCCTCCTGCACACCGAGGTCATGGCCCAGCACTTCCTCGTCGACCCGGACGGCCGCAGACTGACCGGCCTCTTCGACTTCGAACCGGCCATGATCGGCGACCGGGCCTACGATTTCGTCGGCGTCGGCCTCTTCGTCACCCGAGGCGACCCCCGACTGCTGGCCCGCCTCACCGCCTCGTACGGCCACGCCTTCGAGCCCGCCGACCTGCTCGCGTACACACTGCTGCACGTGTACAGCAACCTGCCCTGGTACCTGCGCGAACTGCCCGCGCGCGCCGACGGAACACTGACCTCGCTCGCCGAAGCATGGTTCGGTACGGCGTGACGCGCGAGGCGCCCGGTGACGTGGCGGCGCGCCTCACCGGGCGCCCGGTCACCGCGGTGCGCCCGCTGTCCGGAACGCTCGCCGAAGTCACCCTCGACGGCGGCCGGGTGGTCATGGTGAAGCTGGGGGAGGAGCCCGGCGCGGTCGAGGCCGAGGCGGCCGGGCTGCGCTGGCTGGCCGCGGCGGGCGCGGTCCGAGTCCCGGTGGTGCACGGTCACGAGGGACGTCGGCTGGTGATCGACCGGGTTCCGCAAGGCAGGCCCACCGCCGCCGCGGCGGTCCGCTTCGGCCGCGACCTTGCCGCCCTGCACGCCGCCGGGGCCCCCGCGTTCGGCGCCCCGCCGCCCGGCGGCCCGAGGGACGCGTACATCGGACTCGCCCCGATGCGGAACACCGACGGCGGCGACTGGCCGTCCTGGTACGCCGAGCACCGCGTGCTGCCCTACCTGCGCCACGCGGTGGACGACGGAACCGTCCGCCCTGCCGAGGCGGCCGTGATCGAAGAGGTCTGCGCGCGCCTGCCCGAGCTCGCTGGCCCACCCGAACCGCCCGCCCGGCTGCACGGCGACCTGTGGAACGGCAACGTCCTGTGGGGCACCGACGACGAGGCCCGGCTGATCGACCCGGCCGCGCACGGCGGCCACCGCGAGACCGACCTCGCGATGCTCCACCTCTTCGGCTGCCCCCACCTGGACCGGGTGCTGGACGGCTACCAGCAGGCGGCGCCGCTCGCCGACGGCTGGAGGGACCGCATCAGCCTGCACCAGCTCTTCCCGCTCCTGGTGCATGCCGTGCTCTTCGGCCGCGGCTACGCCGAACAGGCCCTGGCACAAGCACGAACGGCCCTGGCGCGCTGATCCGCGCGCCAGGGCCGTCGTACGAACAACGCCTTCCGGCGTGAAGTCCAGGGCGAGGAAAGCGAAGGGACTAATTTCAAGGAGTGTGAGAAGGAAGCCCCTTCATGGCCTCGCCGTGGTCAACGCTAGCAGTCAGTCGGGGATCAGGTCGCGCAGATTTCCGAGGGTGATGATCCGGGAGTCCGGGTGCAGCCCCTCGGGACGCTCCAGACCGATGTATGTGACAGGCCCCTCCGGCACCGACGTGCCGTCCCACACCGTCATGCCGGTGGCGGCGTCGGCCATCAGCTCCGTGAGGTACCGCACCGTCAGCTGCTCGCGCTCGACGATGCCGCGCAGCAGTGTGGCGACCGTGACCCGGTTGCCCTCCACCCGGTTCGACGTCGGGGTGCCCTTCAGGTAGAGGTGCAGCCACTTGGCCCGCCACCGGCCGTCCTCGCCCCGCAGGAAGGCCAGCGGCAGCGCCACCCGCCCCGGCCCGCGCAGCTCCGACTTCATCCGCACCGTGCGCGCCTCGAACGGACGGCCCTTCTGCTCGCCGTCCCGCAGCATGAACCCGAAGAACGACTCCTCGACCTCCTCGAAGCCCTCCCCCGAGAAGAGGTTGACCTGCGGCACGACGAAGGTGCCCTGCACGGCGCCGAGCCGCAGGTTGATGAACTCCGAGGCACCTTCGGGCGCGTCGACGATGTCGCCGGAGTGCTCGCCGTCCACGGCGGAGAGGTTCGTGTACGACAGCCAGGAGACCGTCTCGTAGTCGGCGCCCAGCATCAGCGCCGACAGGTCGTAGTCGGTGCTGCGCTCGGTCTGCTTCCAGTACACGAAGAAGCGCAGCAGCTCGCCGTCGACCGGGGAGACCGAGCCGCGCGGCAGCACGCCGAGGCCCGCCGCGGTCGCCTTGCCGCTGAGCGGCAGCGCCACGTCGAGGACGTCCGGGTCGACCAAGAGGTGCCCCGGAGCGGGGAGCCGGCGGCGGGTCTCCGCGTCGAGCGCGGCGATCAGACGGTCCCGTTCCGGTGCCGGCAGGGGCGGGCGGTCCTCGGCGGCGACCCAGGCACGGCCCATCCGGTTGATGAAGACCCGCCGATGACCGGACTCGTCGGCGCGGATGTGCAGGTGCTCGCGCACCGACAGCACGACCCGGCCGGCGACCGAGCCGACGACCTCCTCGACGGCGGCCACGACGGCCTCCCGCTCCTCCTCGCCGGCGGCCGTACGCAGCAGCCGGTCCAGCGCCCGGAGCAGCTTGCCCGGAGCGGACTTCAGCAACGTGGCCGCCGCGACCACATCGCCCGCGCCGAGCAGCTCCTCGACCCGGCTGTCGAAGGACCGCGCCGTCAGCTCGCCGCGGGCGACGGCGAACACCTCGGCGGCCTGCGGCCACCGCGGGTACTCGTGCGGGTGCAGCCGCTCACCGAGACGCTTGAACTCCTCGCGGTGCGCGTGGACGTCGGCGAGCTTGGCCTCAGCCGCGGCGACGACGCCGTCCAGACCGGCGAGCAGCGCGCGACGGACGGGTCGCGACAGCGCCCGGAACCGCGTCGGCTCCTGAAGGGTCACGTCACCGCCCGACAGCGCGCACGCCAGGCGCAGCACGTCGGTCACGGTGTCCAGCAGCAGGTCCGCGCCCACCTTCAGCCGGGCCTCGTTGACGACGGCACGGTTCTCCCGGACCGGTATCGCCTCCGGCTGGGGCCCGCTCACGCAGTGCCCCGCGAGCGCCTTCAGGTCGCTCAGCCCTTCCTCGCCCAGCGGCGTGGCGCTGCCGGCCAGCGCCAGGTACAGGCCGGTGACCTCGTCGTCGAGCGGGCCGCCGAGATGCAGGACCGTCATCCGGTCGCCCGCCGCGGCGATCAGCTCGTCGTGGGCGGCGAGCATCTCGGCGTAGGTGTGCTGGTAGCGGCCGTACGACGGGAGGGTGAGCAGGTTCACCACCCCCTGGCGCAGCTGATCGAGCACTCCGGGACGCGCCTTGCTGTCGTCGAGCGCCTCGGTGATGCAGCGCATCCAGAAGTCGAAGGTGTCCGGCACGTTGGCCGGGAAGCCGACGAAGTAGACGTTGTGCCCGACGTGGTCGCCGACCATCTCGCGGACCGTGCGCAGCGTGCGTACGGCGGTGTCGACGACCGTGTCCTCCGACAGCCCGGACAGCTGACGCAGCAGCGGTGCCGACAGCTTGAAGCCGACGGACATCAGCGCGGCGTCGAACTGCCGCGCCGCGACCTCGCCCTCACCGGCGGGACCGGTGGGGGAGGGCAGGCGATGGGTGTGCCGGACGACCAGCGGTTCCAGACTCTCGACCATTCCGGGATGATCGCAGAGCGGCACAGGCCACCGCACCGGAGTTTTCGACCGGTGTTCGAGTCAGGAGCGCTGGTCCTGCTCGGCCTTCTTCTCCTTGATGCGCACCGCTTCCTGGCGCACCTCGGCCTGGGTGGCCCGCTCCTTCTCCAGCCACTCGGGCCGGTCCTGCTTGAGCGCCTCGATCTGCTCGGTGGTCAGCGGCTCCGTGACGCCGCCGCGCGCCAGGCCGGCGATGGAGACGCCGAGCTTCGCCGCGACGACCGGGCGAGGGTGCGGGCCGTTGCTGCGCAGCTCCTGCAGCCACGCGGGCGGGTTCGCCTGGAGCTCGTTCAGCTCGGAGCGGGTGACGACCCCGTCCTGGAACTCCTGAGGGGTGGCCGGGAGGTACACACCCAGCTTCTTCGCCGCGGTCGCGGGCTTCATCGTCTGGGTGGTCTGGTGCGACTTCATGGTGTCCAGACTATCGACCGCGCGCGAGAGGTCCGACCACGGCGGGTAGCCTGGCGTGGTGACAGGCTCTGCGGCATCCCCTTCGTTCCGGCTCGCATACGTCCCCGGAGTGACCCCCGGCAAGTGGGTGCGGATCTGGCAGGAGCGCCTGCCGGACGTTCCGCTGGAGCTGGTCGCGGTGCCGGCCGCCGAGGCATCCGATGTGTTGCGGGCCGGCGACGCCGACGCGGCGCTGGTACGGCTCCCGGTCGACCGTACGGTCTTCAGCGCGATCCCCCTCTACGAAGAGACGACCGTCGTCGTGGCCCCCAAGGACCACCTCGTCACGGCGGTGGACGAGTTGTCCGCCGAGGATCTCGCCGACGAGATCCTGCTGCACCCCCTCGACGACGTCCTCGACTGGGAGCGGCCCCCCGGCCAGCCCGCCCTGGAACGCCCCGCCACGACCGAGGACGCCGTCGAACTCGTGGCGGCGGGCATCGGCCTCCTGGCCGTCCCCCAGTCCGTGGCCCGCCTGCACCACCGCAAGGACCTCACCTACCGCACCCTCGTGGACGCCCCCCAGTCCGGCGTCGCCCTGGCCTGGCCCGAGGACGCGACTACCGACCTGGTCGAGGACTTCATCGGCATCGTCCGCGGCCGGACGGCCAACAGCACCCGCGGCCGTACCAAGCCCGAGCCCGAGGCCCGCCCAGAGCGCAAGCGGGCCGAACAGAAGGGCGGCGGCCGCAAACCGGCCGCGGGCAAGCCGACGGGCAAGGGCTCCCGCGGCGGTTCCGGCGGCACCCGCGGTGCGGGCGGCTCCCAGGGCGCCCGCCGCGGCAAGCCGCGCCGCCGGTCGTAACCCGCGGCGCCGTCAGGCCGCGAAGGACGCCTTCGCCGCCGTACTCACCACCTTGTCGCCGTCGGCCCGGGTGAGCAGCCCGGCGGACACCCACGCGTCCACCACCGACCGCACCCGGGACACCAGCGCCCCCTTGCCCGCGAACGGCGCCGCGGCCCAGATCTCGTCCAGCAGGGTCGTGCCGTCGGCCTTCGCCGGGTTGGCCACGCCCGCGTCGACGGTGCCGAGGACCACGCGCGGTTCGGAGCGCCGGAAGTAGGCGTGCGTCGGGTCCTCCGTCCCCTCGGAGAACGGGGCGAACTCGGTGCCGTCCAGGGTGTAGTGGAGCGGCTTGCCCGTCACGGGCGTGAGGGTGGGCAGCAGGTCGCCGGAGAGGCCGGCGTTGCGGTACAGGCCGAACGGCAGGTGGTCCGTGGCCGGGTTGCGGGCGACGAGGTTGACCGGACCGTAGAAGAGGGTCTGCAGCGACGGGTCGTCGAGGGCCTTCTCCACGCGCAGCCGGAAGGGCATGGCGACGCGCACGGTGTCGCCGGAGCGCCACGTCCGGGACACGGTGAAGTACCCCCCGGGCGTCGGAGTACCGGACACCGCACGCCCGTTGACCGTGACCCGGAACCCGGCACTCGCCCAGGACGGCACGCGCAGCCGAAGCGCGAAGGCGGCGCTGCCGCCGATCCTCAGCGTGGTCCCCTGCTCCGCCGGATAGGCGGTGGTCTGGGTGACCGTGACGCCCTTCTCCGCCCAGGTCAGCGTGGATGGGCTGTAGAGGTTGACGTACAGGGCGCTGCCGTCGGCCTTCTTGAAGTACACCGAGTCCTGGTACTTCGTCGCGCTCTCCATGCCCGTGCCCTCGCAGCAGGTCGTGCCCTGCTTGGGCGTGTAGTCCCGCACGTGACCGGGCGTGAGTCCGATGAAGTACGTGACGAGCGGCTTCTCCGCGTCGGCCTTGTCCTGCTTGGAGCCGAGCACCTGGTTGTAGAGGGCCCGCTCGTAGTAGTCCATGTACTTCGGGGACTGCTCGTGGAAGAACAGCATCCGGCTGAGCTTCAGCAGGTTGTACGCGCAGCAGGTCTCGGCGGTCGTCGCGCTGATCGTCCCCGCGATCACCCCGGAGGCCTTCCAGAACTCCGCGGTGCTGGTGCCGCCGATGCCGTACATGCGTCCCGGTACGACCATGCCCCAGAAGTTCTTCGCGGCGGTGAGGTAGCGCTCCTCGCCCGTGGCGTCGTACAGCCGGACCAGCCCCGTGAAGATCGGGATGTGCTGGTTGGCGTGCAGGCCGTCGAGGATGTCGGTGTTCGCGGCGCACGCGTCGATGAGCTTGTCGAGGTCGAACAGCCTGGCCAGCGCGAGGTGTTCGGCCTTTCCGCTGAGCGCGTGCAGGTCGACGATCGCCTCGACGATGCCGCCGAACTCTCCGCTGGAGAAGATGCCCCACATCCGCTGGAGGGTGGCGTCGGGCAGCTTGGACAGCCGGGAGTACATCCAGTCGCACAAGCCTGACGCGAGGCCCAGCGCCCGTGCGTCGTCGGTGGCGCTGTGCGCGTCCAGCAGACCCCGGAGGATCTTGTGCGCGGTGTAGTAGGGCGCCCAGACCTTGGTGTAGTCGGGGCTGGTCCTCGACTCCAGGTCGATGAACTGCGTCTCCGGGTACGCCGCCAGGAACCCGGGATGGCTGGGCCCGCCCCAGGTGCGGCGCAGGGTCGCGGTGAGGCCACGGCCGGAGGCGTCGGCGAAGGTCCCGCCGGTCGTCTCGTCGAAGGCGTACGAGGCCAGGTCGCCGCGGCCCGTCGCGGCATCGGCGGCCCGCGCGGTCTGGAGCTGGGTGATCTCGCCGCCGGTCAGGGCGCGTGACCAGACGTTGAACTCGTCGTAGGCGCCCGCGAAGACCGGGTCTCCGGAGTAGTTCGAGCGGCCGAGCCAGTTGTTGGCGAGCGTGCCGAGGGCCGCCGGGGTGAGGGACATCGACGCATTCCGGGCGACCGCCGTGCCGTTGACGTACAGCGTGCCGGTGCCGCCCGCGATCGTCACCGCCAGATGGCTCCACTGGTTCAGCGGGAGGGCGGCGGTGCCGTCGAGTCCCTGCTCGCCGCCTGGTCCGCTCGTCGTGATGGCGAAGCGGGGTACGCCGTTCGCGTTGCGCGCGGCCAGATACAGGTAGCGCGTGGTGTTGTCGCCGAAGTCGAAGATCCGGGTCCAGTTGGCGTCGTGCGTGGGCTTGACCCAGGCGGACAGGGTGATCGCCGAGGCGCCGCCGAGGACGCCGGCCGGGAGATCGACGTACTGGTACGAGCCGCGCACGTTCTCCGCCGAAGTCCCGAACTTCCCGGGGGAGTTCAGGACGACCGGGTCGTGGCGCAACGCCTCGCGCACCTCGGTCAGCGCCTCGACCATGGTGCGGATCTTGTCGACGAAGACCTGCTCGCCGGTGCCGGCGTACGCCTGGGACAGCATGGTCAGGAAGTGGCCGGTGTAGTGGCCGCGCAGGTTGCCGTTGGCCTCACCGTCCAGGCCCTCCCAGCCGCCGGGGGCGACCGCGCCGCCCGTGGCGAGACCGGCGTTGGCGCGAAAGACCTGGAGCAGCCGGTTCACGTCGTAGCCGCGGGCGTGGTCGAGCATCAGTTGCCGCTTGTCGGCGAAGACACCCTGACCCAGCTTCACGTCCTCGAGCGCGAAGGGCCGTACGGTCCACACGGACGGTTCCTCCGAGACTGCGGCGACTGCCCGGCCGGTCGCGGCGTACGAGATCGCCGGGGTGACGGTGGCGAGCGCCGCGGCCTGGAAAAGGTGCCGTCTGGAGAGGGGCGGTGCCATGGGTGCGCCTCCACGGGGCCATGTTCACGGGTGGTTCAGGGCGTTCAAGGATGTTCGGCATATCGAACTGCGTGCGGGTGATCGACCAGACGATAGGGAGGGGACAGAGGAGCGTCAACGGTTCTGGAGTGGTCAATTCCGGCCGTCGGACGGGGCGTCGGCGTGGATGCCGGTTTCGGTGCTGCCCGTCGTGACCCCGCGAGGTAGGCCCGTGGCGGCGCCCCCGGTGGCAGAATCGCCCCGTGGACCGGGGGATCCTGGAGCGCGAGACCGAGCTGGTGCGACTGGCTGCGGCCGCCCGGGAGGCGGCGGACGGGGCCGGATCGGTGGTGCTCGTCTTCGGAGAGGCGGGCATCGGGAAGTCGAGCCTGGTCAAGGCCCTGCCGGAGCGGCTCCCGGACCAGGCCCGGATGCTCGTCGGGGAGTGCGACGACCTCGCCACGCGACGGCCGCTCGGCCCCTTCCGCGACCTCGTCGGCTCCGTCGGCGCCGAGCTGGCGCGGGCCGTCACGGAGGGCGGCGACCGGCCACGCGTCTACGAGGCCCTGCACGAAGAGCTGGCCGGGAGTCCGCATCCTGCGGTACTCGTCGTCGAGGACGTCCACTGGGCCGACGAGGCCTCCCTCGACGCCCTGCGCTTCCTGGTGCGGCGCGTGGAGCGACTGCCCGCCCTGCTCGTCCTCACCTACCGGGACGACGAGTTGACCAGCGGGCACCCCCTGCGCCACCTCCTCGGCCAGCTCTCCCGCGTGCGCCGCGTCCACCGGCTGCCGCTGGCCCGCCTCTCCCTGGCCGCCGTGCGCACGCTGAGCGCGGCCGGGCGGCTCGACGCGGCGCAGGTGTACGCCGTGACGTCGGGCAACCCGTTCTTCGTCGCCGAGGTGGTGGCCGCGGGCGGCACCGGGGGCGTGCCGCCGACCGTCGTCGACGCCGTGCTCGCCCGACTGCGCGGGCTCGACCCCGCCACCGTGGCCGCCCTGGAACAGCTCGCCGTCGTCCCCTCGGCCGTCGAACGCCCGCTCATCGATGTCCTGCTCGCGGACGGCGTGGCCGTCCTGGCGGCGGCCGAGCAGCGCGGCCTGCTGGCCGTGGCCCCGGAGCGGGTGACGTTCCGGCACGAGCTGATCCGGCGGGCCGTCGCCGACTCCCTGCCCGCCGCCCGCCGCATCGAGCTCAACCGCACCGTCCTCGCGGCCCTCGTCGCCCGGCCCGGCTCCGACACCGCCCGCATCGTCCACCACGCCGCCCAGGCCGGCGACCGGGACGCCATCGCCCGGTACGGGCCCGACGCCGCCAAGGACGCCGCGGGAGCGGGCGCCCACCGCGAGGCCGCCGCCCAGCTGCGGCTCGTCCTGCGGGACCGGCACCGCTACGCCCCGGCCGACCTCGCCGACCTCCTCGAGCGCTACGCGGTGGAGTGCTACACCGTCGCCGACTCGGCCGCCGCCGTCGTCGCCCAGCGGGACGCGGTCGCCCTGCGCCGCTCCCTCGGCGACATCCGCGCCCTCGGCGCCGACCTGCGCTGGCTGTCCCGCATCCACTGGTGGGCAGGCGACGCCGACCCGGCCGAGGAAGCCGCCCGCGAGGCCGTCGCCGTCCTGGAACACGCGGGCGACGACCGGCTGCTGGCGCTCGCCGTCAGCAACACCGCCCAGCTGCGGATGCTGTCCGAGCGCTACGCCGAGGCGGTCACGCACGGTGAACGCGCCATCGCCCTGGCCCGGAAGGCGGGCGATCCCGCGATCCTGTCGCACGCCCTCAACAACGTCGGCACGGCCCGCTGGCGGGGCGGAGACCCCGGCGGGCGCCGACAGCTGGAGGAGAGCCTCGACGTCGCCCTCGCCGCCGGCGAGGTCGAACACGCCTGCCGGGCCTACGCCAACCTGATCTGGAACCTGCTCGACACCCTCCAGTACGCCGAGGCCGACCGCTTCCTGCCCCCGGCGATGGACCTGGCCGACCGCGCCGAACACCTCGGCTTCCTCAACTACCTCCACGTCGAGCTGGCCATGCGGCGGCTCGCGGCCGCCGACTGGGACGACGCCGAGAAACACGCCGAGTTCGGGATGCATGACTTCGTCCCCGCCCGCTGCCCCGCCCTGACCGTCCTCGCCCGGGTCCGCATCCGCCGCGGCGGGCCGCCCGGCGCCGAGGAACTCCTCGACGAGGCCTGGGAGATCGCCGTACGGACCCGGGAACTCCAGCGCACCGGGCCGGTGGCCGTGGCCCGTGCCGAGGCGGCCTGGCTGCGCGGGGATCCGGCCGGTGTCGTCGCGGCCGTCGAACCCGTCCACGCCCAGGCCCGTGACCTGCCGGGTGCCCCCTACCGCGCCGAGCTCGGCTACTGGCTCACCCTGGCCGGCCGCCCGGTCCCGGCCGACGACACGGAGCATCCGTACGCCCTGCAAGCCCGCGGACAGTGGCAGCGGGCCGCGGAGCTCTGGCAGGCGGCGGGCTGCCCCTACGAACACGCCGTCGCCCTCGCGCAGAGCCCGGACCCCGCCGACCGGCTCGCCGCGCTCACGGCACTCGACGCGCTGGGCGCCGAGCCGCAGGCCCGGCTGATCCGCGCCGAACTGCGGCGCCTCGGCCTGCGCCACATCCCCCGCGGCCCGCTCGCGGCGACCCGCGACAACCCCGCCGGCCTCACGGAACGCCAGCTCCAGGTGGTGCGACTGCTCGTCGACGGCCTGACCAACGCGGAGATCGCCGCCCGGCTCGTCGTATCCGTGCGTACGGTCGACAACCACGTACGCGCGGTCCTCGACAAGCTGGGCGCGCCCACGCGGCGGCAGGTCGCGGTCCGCGCGACCGAGCTGGGCCTGTCCGGGGGCCGCGAAACCTAGGTACCCGCCGAGCCCGAGCTGGGTGACGGTCACGGATACCTACGCCTGCGCGACCCGCGTAGAACGGGCGGATCGACCCGAAACGACAACCGGGGGAACCGCATGACCAGCACACCCGCCCACGCAGCCCGACGCGAACTGGCGAACTTCACCGGGGAGTTGATCGGCCCCGCCGACACCGGCTACCAGGACGCCCGGGCCGTCTACAACGCGATGACCGACAAACGTCCCGCACTCGTCGCCCGCTGCGCCGACGCGGACGCCGTCGCCCGGGTGATCGGCTTCGCCCGCGCACACGACCTCCCGCTCGCGGTCCGCGGCGGCGGCCACCACGGCGCCGGACTCGGCACCGTCGACGGGGGAGTGGTCGCCGACCTGTCGCCCCTCAAGGACATCCACGTCGACCCCGAGGCCCGCACGGTCCGGGTCGGCGGCGGCTGCGTCTGGGGAGAGGTCGACCGCGCCACCAACGCACACGGCCTCGCCACCCCCAGCGGCATCATCTCCACCACCGGGGTCGGCGGCCTCGCCACCGGCGGCGGGCTCGGCCACCTGACCCGCAGGTGCGGCCTGACCATCGACAACCTGCTGGCGGCCGACCTCGTCCTGGCCGACGGCCGGCAGGTGCGGGCGAGCGCAGACGAGAACAGCGACCTGTTCTGGGCGGTCCGGGGCGGCGGCGGCAACTTCGGCGTGGCCACCTCGTTCCTGTTCCGGCTGCACGAGGTGAGCACCGTCATCGCCGGGCCGACCTTCTGGCCCGTCGAGATCGGCGCCGAAGTCCTCGCCGCCTACCGGGACTTCCTCCCGACCGCGCCCCGCGAGCTCAACGCCTTCTTCCTGTTCGGCACCGTGCCGCCCGCCCCGCCGTTCCCCGAGGAGTTCCAGCTGCGCAAGACGGCCGGTGTCGTGTGGTGCTACACGGGCGACGACACCGAGGCGGCCGCACGGGAGATGGCCCCGCTGCTCGACGCCCTGCCGCAGCCGATGCTGCACGCGCCCGGGCCCATGCCGCACCCCGACATGCAGGCCATGTTCGACGGGCTCTACCCGCCGGGCCACCAGTGGTACTGGCGCGCCGACTTCGTCGACGACATCCCGGACGAGGCCGTCGACCTGCACGCCAAGTTCGGCGCGGAAGTGCCCACCATGCAGTCGACGATGCACCTCTACCCGATCGACGGCGCCGCCCACGACGTCGGCCCGGACGAGACGCCCTGGGCCTACCGCGAGGCGCGCTGGGCGTCCGTGTACGCCGGCGTCGACCCCGACCCGGCCAACGCCGAGCTGGTCAAGCGGTGGACGGTCGACTACTTCGAGGCACTGCACCCGTACTCGGCGGGCGGCGCCTACGTGAACATGATGATGGACGAGGGCCAGGAACGCGTCCGGGCCAGCTACCGCGGCAACTACGACCGCCTGGCCCGGATCAAGGCCGCCCACGACCCGGACAACGTCTTCCGCCTCAACCAGAACATCCAGCCGGCGCCGAAGCCGCGGTACGAGGCCCGGCCCTGAAGTCGGAGCCATGGGGTGGCCGCACCACGAGGTGCGGCCACCCACCGCAGTACCTGAGCGGCGCTACGGGTTCTGCGTGAGGACGAAGTCCAGCGCGGCGCTGACGTTGACCAGTCCCGCTCCGGTGGCCTTGTCCGGCCCGAGCCGGGCGCGGCTGCCGAACCGCGGGTGACTGGTGCCGGCCGTGACGTCGGTGGCGGTCCTGGCGAGGGCCTCGGCGACCTGGGCGGGGGTGAGCCCCGGCCGGGCCCCGAGCAGCAGGGCCGCCGCTCCGGCGATCTGCGGCGCCGCGGCGGACGTACCCGAGAACAGCGCCCAGCCGTCGTCCTGCCTGGTGCCGTCCGGGCCGGCGTCCGGGTCCTCGGGGTCCGGCAGGCTCTCGTCGACATCGATCTCACAACCGGGCGGCACCGGCAGCATGAGGTACTGGGCGCGGGGCAGCATGCCGACCAGACCCGACACCGTCGGTACGACGACGCCGTCGATCCAGGGACTGGCGTACCCGCTCGCGTAGTTCGACGCCCGCAGCCGGCCGTCCGGACCAGCGAACACCCCGCCGGCGGCGATCACACCGGGCACCTGCGGCTCGATCGTGAACTGGCCGTTGCCGCCCGAGAAGACGACGACGATGCCCTGCTCCACGGCGTCCAGGATCTCCAGCGCGAAGATCACATCGGACTGACTCGGCGGCCCCATCGGAGGGAACTTCTGGTCCCCGCCCCAGGAGTTGGTGAGCACCTGCGGGCGATCGGCCTTCGCGCGCACGAAACCCGCCACGGCGGCCGTGAGGTCGCCCCGCCGGTTGCTCGCCCGGTACGGGCGCAGCCGCGCGCCCGGCGCCACGGCGAAGATGTTCGCCGATTCACCGGTGCCGTGCCCGATCGGGTCCTCCGCGGGGCTGGTACCAGGCACGAGCGCGACGGTCGGACCGACGTCGTAGTCGTGCGCGGCGAAGTAGGCGTGCGGGGCCTGCCCCGTGTCCACCATGGCGACCTGCACTCCGCGGCCCACTTCCCCCGCCCCGTGGGCCGGCCTCGCGTTGAGGAGCCTGGCCACGTCGTGCGGAAGCGTGAGGTGGAACGCCGTGACGGTCGGCGGGTCGGCGGCGGCCGGGAGCACGCGCATGGGGGTGCGGGGCCGTTCCAGCGCGACGGCCTCGATGGCGTCCTCGCCGGGCGCGGCACCGACGCCGAGGGCGGCCGGTTGACGGTCGCCGACGATGTCGAGATGCGTGACGGAACGCACCCGGTTCATCGCCACCCGCTGACGCACCTCGTAGCTGGCGATCCGTCCGCTGGTCAGCTGTTCGTACGCGGCCGGCGTACCCGCCACGGTGAAGCCCAGGCGGCTCTCGGCGGTCACGGTCAGTCCCGCCGTCCGGGCGTACTCCTTGGCGCGCTCCTGGGCGTCGCCCTCGGCGTGGAACGGCTCGGCCGACCGGAGGCTGCTCGCCCGGGTCATCGGTACCCCGCCCCGAGAGCGGGCGGAGACATAGCCGTACACGGTGTCCGGAACGTCCTGCCCGTATGCGGGAGTTGTCGGGCTGGTCATCTGTCCTCCAGAAGTGGAGGCCCGGACGCACGCGTCACGGCAGCCGGTCACGAGCTCCGGGCGTGGGGGTCGGCAGCACGGTGACGGACCTCGCGGTACTCGCGAGCGCCGGCGGCACGGGCAGCGACTGGGGACGTGAGCGGTTCCCGAGACGCGGGACCTCGAACGCCTCGGCGAGACTCCGGCCCGATCCGGTCAGCAGCGCTCCGGCGGTCATCGGCAGCACGTCGATGCCATGACGGGAGCACCACGGAACCAGGTCGCCGGCCGAAGCGTCGGCCCGCAGCTCGACCAGGGCCTCGACGAACTCCTCCTCGGACGCGTCACCTTGCCCTGATGTCACTTGTTTCTCCTGGTAGTTCACTCATCCCCTCAAGCTTCGCATTCGTTGCACAGCTCCGCAAAAGATGGTAAGTGGATGCGATTGCCGCCGGTCGGTCACCGCGGCCGTTCCGAGGCCGTCCGTACGAGCCAGTCGTACGCGGCCCGCGCCGTGAACTCCGCCTGTCCGCCGCGCAGGAGAAGGCCCGCCGTGGCGAACTCCGGGGCGTCGGCCTGCGCGGCGACGTACGGGATCGCGATGCAGCGCATCCCGGCCGCGTGGGCCGCGGCGGCGCCCGGCGCCGCGTCCTCCAGGACCACGCAGTCGGCCGGGTCCGCGCCGAGCCGGCGGGCCGCCTCCAGGAACACGTCGGGGGCGGGCTTGCCCCGTGCGACCTCGTCGGCCGAGACAGCGGTCCGGAGGTGTGTGTCCAGGCCGGTGCCGGCCAGGATCGCGTCGATGGCCAGGGGCGACGACCCCGACGCCACGGCCATCGGGACGCCCTTGCCCGCCAGCAGCTCCACGAACGTCCGCATCTCGGGGTAGGCGGAGGTGGACGCGCGCGCCAGCTCCAGATAGCGGCGGTTCTTGGCGGCCAGGAGCTCCTCCACCGGCGCGCGCAGCCCGTACAGCTCCTTCCAGTGGGCGACCGTCTCCTGCGTACTGATGCCGACGTACCGCTCGTGGTCCGCCCAGGTGAAGTCCGGGACACCGTGCTCGGCCAGGATCTGCCGGCCCGCCTCGTAGTAGTTCGGCTCGCTGTCCACGAGCGTTCCGTCGAGATCGAAGATGACCGCGGGGGCGCCGAAAGTGCTCATGACCTCATGATTTCAAAGGTCACTTCCGAATGATTTCAATGGTCACTTCCGAGCAGCACGCCCGATCGACTCCACCAGCGGGAGCAGCCGCTGCGGAACGCGTTCGCGCAGCGCCACCTCGGTGCGGGTGCGGACGACGCCCGGCAGGCTGATCAGTTTCTGGATCACGTCCTCCAGGTGCGCGTTGTCCCGCGCCACGACCCGGGTCAGCAGATCCCCGCCGCCCGTGATCGAGAAGGCCTCGACGATCTCCGGTACGGCGGCCAGCGCGTCCCCCACGTCGTCCAGGTTCCCCTGGGTGACCTCGATGTGCACGAACGCGAGCACCGGGTGGCCGAGTGCGGCGGGGGAGAGGGACGGGCCCGTGCCGGTGATCACACCGTCCCGCTCCAGCCGGTCCAGGCGGGCCTGCAGAGTCCCGCGGGCCACCCCGAGGATGCGGGCGTACTCCCGCACGCTCGTGCGGGGCTGCTCCAGCAGCAGTCGCAGGATGCGGGTGTCGAGCTCGTCCACGGCCATGCGGTCCGGCCTCCTCGTACCTGGTCCGTTGGCTCGCCAGTGGACGAGCCAAAACCATTGTGCCTGTGCCAATGGTCCAGCATTCCAGGAGCCGCTTGAGCCAGATGGGTCCTTGATGTTGTGATGGACGCGTCGATGGCGCTGCGGATCCCGCGGCGCCTTTCTCATGCCGGGGGCCGAAGAGGGCGAAGGGGGCGGGAAGCAGTGCTGAAGAGGGTGTTCGTGGCGCCGGACCCGGGAGGGGCGCGGCTGCGGTTCGCCGCGCGGGCCGTGCTCGGCATCGCGGCGGCGGTCGTCGTGAGCGGGCTGGCCGGCCACTCGCTCGTCGGGGCCGTCACTGGCGGACTCGCCGCGCTGCTCGCCCTGTTCACCGTCACCGACGCCACCGTGCGCGGCCAGGCGGTGACCACCGCGCTGCTGCCCGCCGTCGGCCTGCCCGTGCTCGCCGCCGCCGCCGAACTGCACGACCACCCCGTCGCCCGGGACCTCACCTTCCTCGCCGTGATCGGCGCGGGGGTCTACGCGCGACGCTGGGGGCCGCGCGGACACAGCCTCGGCGTGTTCGCGTTCATGACCTTCTTCGTGGCCCAGTTCCTGCACGCCACCACCGACCAGCTGCCCGAGCTGTACGCCGCCGTCGTGCTGGCCGTGCTCACCGCCGCGGCCGTCCGCTTCGGCCTGTGGTGCTACGAGCGCCGTCTTCCCCCGGCCGCCGTCCCCGCCCCGCCCGGCGGCACCGGCCTGGCCCGCGTGACCACCCGCCAGGCGATCCAGGCGACCACCGGCGCCGGCTTCGCCCTCGTGGTGGGCCAGCTGGTGTCCGGACAGCGCTGGTACTGGGCCGTCGGCGCCACCTGGTGGATCTTCGTCAACACCACCTCGCGCGGCGAGACCCTGGTCCGCGGCTTCCGCCGCGTCCTCGGCACGGTGATGGGCATCGGCCTCGGCCTGCTCCTCGCGGTCCCCCTGCACGGGGCGGCGCTCCCCACGGCCGCCCTGCTCACCGCCTGCGTCTTCGGCATCTTCTACACGGCCGCCGTGTCCTACACCTGGATGATGCTCTGCGTGACACTCCTCGCTGAGCTGCTCTACGGCCTCCTGGGCGTCCTCGACCCCGCGCTGCTCGCCCTGCGGCTCGCGGAGACCGGGATCGGCGCGCTCGGCGCCGTCCTGGCGGTGCTCTTCGTGCTGCCGGTCACCACCCACACCGTCACCGACGCCTGGATCCAGCGGGCGCTGCGCTGCGTCCACGCGTGCACCGCGGAGGCCGCCGCCCGCCTCGCGGGCAACGCGAACGCCGACCCGGTGTCCCGCGTGGCCGAACTGGAGCAGCTGCTGGGCCGGGTACGGCTGTCGGTCGCCCCGCTGGTGCACCCGCTCAACCCGGTGCTCGGCCGCAAGCGGCGCGCCCGCTGGGTGCTGGCCCTGCTCGACGACTGCGCCCGGGAGATCCGGGGCCTGGCCGCCGTGGCCGCCGATCCGGAGGCCTCGCACGACGCCCGCCTCGCCGCCGCCTGCCGGCGTGTCGAGGCCGCGGTCGAGGCGCTCATCGGCGACGGGCTCCGTGCGGGCAGGCGCGAGCGCCTCACCGTGCCGGCGCCCCGCCCGCCCGCCGCGGAACCCGCGCTGGCCCACCTGCACGGCCTGGAGCGCGCCCTCGCCGAACTCGCCATGCCCCTGCGGACACCGTCGCGTTCGCCGCTGGTCGACGCATGAGCAGCCGACCGACCGCAGCCGAATAATCCACCCTTTTGGTCTAGACCTCGCATGATCGCTGCTACCGTCACCCCGAACGGCACCGGAAGAGAGAAGAGAGGGGGCCGCGGTGACAGACGGCGGCAGGCGGCGACAGCGGGCCTTCATCGGGTCCTTCACGGCGGCCGGGGGCCCCGGGATCGTGACGGCGGAGGTGGACGGAGCCACCGGCGCGCTCACCGTCCTGAGCAGCCTGGACGGCCTTCCCGACCCCTCGTACCTGGCCCTCGCGCCCGACGGGGACACGCTGTACGCGGTGAGCGAGACGGCCGAGGGCGCGGTGGCCGCGTACCGGGTGAGCGGTGACAAGCCCGAGCCGGCCGGCCCGCCCGTGTCGGTCGGCGCGAACGGGCCCACCCACCTCAGCGTCCACGCCGGCCACGTCCTGACCGCCAACTACGGCTCCGGCAGCGTCACCGCCGTGCCCGTCCGCCCCGACGGCACCCTCGCGTCCGCCCCGTCCGGCGTCCTCCTGCACACCGGCTCGGGCCCGCACACGCCCCGCCAGCAGGGACCGCACGCGCACCAGGTGCAGCCCGACCCGAGCGGACGCTGGACCGTCAGCGTCGACCTCGGCACCGATTCCGTGCGCGTGTGCACACTGACCGACGGCGCTCCCGTACTGCACCGGGAGACCGCCCTGCGGCCCGGCTCCGGGCCGCGCCACCTCGCCTTCCACCCCGACGGCTCGTACGCCTACGTCGTCAACGAACTCACCCCGACCGTCACCGTCTGCCGCTGGGAGGCCGCGGACGGCACGCTGAAGCCGCTGACGGAGACGCCGATCCTGCCCGGTTCGCCGACGGGCGACGCCTACCCCTCGGGCATCGCCGTCCCGCCCGACGGCCGCTTCGTGTGGATCGCCACCCGCGGCGAGGACGTCCTGTCCACCTTCGCCGTCGAGCCAGAGGGCCTGCGGCTGATCGGCACGGTGCCCTCGGGCGGCCACTGGCCACGGGCGATCACCTCGGCGGGCGGCTTCCTGTACGCCGCGAACGAGCGCTCCGGCGACGTCTCCTGGTTCGCCGTCGACCCGGACACCGGACTGCCGCGCCGGGCCGGCTCGATCGAGGTGCCCGCGGCCTCGTGCGTGGTCATCGGCTGATCCGAGGCCGCCGCCCGGCCCCGGGCACGGGCCGGCCTCCGGCCCCGGACATGGCGAGGGCCCGCTCCCCGTATGCGGAGCGGGCCCTTCGCCGTACGAACGTGCCGTCCGCGTCAGCGGACCGGCGCACCCTGCGGCTGCGGCGGGGCGATGCCCAGCGCGGTCGTGTACTTGGCCAGCGCGAGCTTGCCGATGGCCGGATACGGGCCGAGCGGCTCGGCAGCGGAGCAACCCGCCTCCGCGGCCGCCTCCGCGACCAGCGCGGAGTCGATCTCCGGCCCTATCAGATACGGTGCCAGCGCCAGCTGCTGGGAACCCGAGGAGCGGAGCTGCTCGGCGACGGACGAGATCGACCCCTCCTGGTCCAGCGCCGCGGCCATCACCGGCACGGCCAGGCGCGCGGCCAGCAGCATGCCCGTGATCCCGGCCGCCTGCACGGCCTCCTCGCCGCCCACCGAGGCCAGGATGATGCCGTCCGCGGCGGTCGCCACGGTGAACAGGCGGGCACGGTCGGCACGGGCCAGCCCGGCCTCCGACAGCCGCACGTGCAACGCCTCGGCGAGCAGCGGGTGCGGGCCCAGCACGTCGGTCAGGTCGGCCGCGATCCGGCTGTCCATCACGGCCTGGCGGATCCGGCGCAGCAGCGAGCCGTCCGGGCCGGCCAGCAGCGGCACGACGACGGCGACCGGGCCGTCCGGCTCCTTGACGTCCGCACCGGCGGCCTTGGCCTGCTCGTAGCGGGCGGCGCGCACCTCGGCGGCGTGCACCAGCACGGCCTGCAGGGTGGGAAACTCCGCGTCGTCCCCGTCGAGGTACCCGATCCGGGCGTCGAGGCCGGGGAGCTCGGAGCGCGCGATGCTCACGACCTCCTCGGCGAGACTGCGCGTGGCGATGCCCGGCGTGCCCGGCACCGCGAGCAGGAGCGCGGGCGCGCCCTCGGGTGCCGCCAGCGGCTCGGGTCGGCGGTGCCGCCCGGGCTGGCGAGGTCGCGGCATTCGTACTGGCAGGCCGGACGCGGGCCCAGTGGGGGAGCTCATGGCGTCGCATGTTACTGGCTTCCTGGGCTCCCCTGTTCGGGGAGGGTGCAGGTGAGCGGTATCCGTCCTGTTTTGTCTGATGAGTTACGTACGGATCCGAAGTGATCAGCGGTTTTTCCGGCGCGAGTCACAAGTCGTGAGGCACGAAGAGGAACTTGTCGGACACCTGTCGCACCGCAGGATCAATCACCCTTCCCGGTCACCACGTAGAGCATCTTCTCGTCACCCGGCAGAGTGAGCGCACCGGCGGCCAGATCGCTCGCGATGCGCACCGAGCCGTGCAGCGGATCGCCCTCGGCCGCCACCCGCCGCGCGTGCGGCAGCCGCTTGACCAACTCCTCCTCCAGCGGTACGACGAGCGGGTCGCCCATCTTGAACAGGCCGCCGGTGAGAGCGACTCGGGGCTCGCCCGTGGCCGGGCAGACGGCGGCCAGGGAGTCGGCCAGGTGCCGGGCCGCCGCACGCAGGATGCTTGCGGCGACGGGGTCGCCGGCGGCGCACGCGGACACCTGGGGTGCGAAGGAGGCGAGGACGGCGGGGCGGTCGGGGCGCGGGTACAGCTTGCCGGGCAACTCCGTCATCGGGCCGAACACCTCCTCGGCGCACGCCAGCAGCCGTACCGAGCCGCCGTCCCGCCCGTCGTGGGCGCGCAGTGCCGCTTCCAGCCCGGCCCGGCCGATCCAGGCGCCGCCGCCGCAGTCGCCCAGCAGATGGCCCCAGCCGTCCGCGCGACGCCAGCGCACCAGGTCGGTGCCGATCGCGATCAGCCCCGTGCCACCGGCCACGACCGCCCCGGCGCGCGGACCGAGGGCGCCGGCGTAGGCGGTGACGGCGTCGGCGACGAGGGCGACCGTACGGATCCCGAACTCCCGCGCCAGCGCGTCCGGGAGTTCGGCACGCAGTGCGTCACCCAGCGTGGCGAGCCCGGCCGCGCCGACAACTGCCGTGCCCAGCCCGTCGACACCCGCCTCGGCGGTCAACGCACGCACCATGGGCACCAGTTGCTCCATGAAGTGCCCCGCGTCGATGCCCCGGTCACCGGTGCGCACCGGCTCCCGGGACTCCCGCTGGGGGAGCGGGCCGCGCCCGGAGGCGCCGACGACGACGCGGAGGCCGGAGCCGCCGGAGTCTACGGCGAGGAACCCGTCCCCCGCACCGGTCACGGCAGGCGCCAGTCCACCGGCTGTCCGCCCAGCCCGACCAGCAGGTCGTTGGCCCGGCTGAAGGGACGGGAATCGAAGAAGCCGCGGTCGGCCGACATCGGCGAGGGATGGGAGGACTCCACCGACGGCAGGTTGCCGAGCAGCGGACGCAGGTTGCGGGCGTCGCGGCCCCACAGGATCGACACCAGCGGCTTGCCGCGCGCCGCCAACGCGCGTATCGCCTGCTCGGTGACCTCCTCCCAGCCCTTCCCACGGTGCGCCCCCGGGCTGCGCGGCGCCGTGGTGAGCGCCCTGTTGAGCAGCAGCACGCCCTGCTCGGTCCACGGCGTCAGATCGCCGTTGGACGGCTGCGGCAGCCCCAGGTCGGTGTTCAGCTCACGGAAGATGTTGATCAGGCTGCCGGGCAGTGGACGCACGTCCGGCGCGACCGAGAACGACAGGCCCACCGCGTGCCCCGGCGTCGGGTACGGGTCCTGTCCGACGATCAGGACCCGCACCTCGTCGAAGGGCTGCTGGAAGGCCCGCAGAACGTTCGGTCCGGCCGGTAGGTAGGTGCGTCCCGCGGCGATCTCCGCACGCAGGAAGTCGCCCATGTCGGCGATCCGTCCGGCGACGGGTTCGAGGGCCTGCGCCCAGCCCGGTTCGACGATTTCATGCAAGGGTCGTGGAGCCACGGGCGTCACCCTACTGCCGTACGGGCGGCGGGAATCAACCAGTGGCCAAGGCCGGCCGGACAGCCGGTCGGTAACCGCATCCGGTTCATCCGACCACCGCGGCCCGCACACACAGCACGTCCGGCAGATGCGAGGCCAACTGCCGCCAGCTGTCGCCGTCGTCCGCGGACGCGAACACCTCGCCGTTGCGGTTGCCGAAGTACACGCCCGCCGGGTCGGCGTCGTCCGTGCACATCGCGTCCCGCAGGACCGTGCCGTAGTGGTCCTCCTGGGGCAGGCCCGCGGTGAGCGGCTCCCAGCTCTTGCCCGCGTCCGTAGTGCGGAACACCCGACATCGCCGGCCGGCGGGGATCCGGTCCGCGTCGGCGTTGATCGGGAACACGTACGCCGTGTCCCCGCGGCGGGGGTGGGTGGCCATCGCGAAACCGAACGTGGACGGCAGGCCCTCGCCGATGTCCGTCCAGTGCGCGCCCGCGTCGTCGCTGCGATACACACCCCAGTGGTTCTGCAGATACAGCCGGTCCGGCGTCGCCGCGTCCTGGGCGATCTTGTGCACGCACTGGCCGAACTCCGGGTTCGGGTCCGGCAGGAACACCGCGGAGACCCCGGAGTTGGACGGCTCCCAGCTGGCGCCGCCGTCCTTCGTGCGGAACACGCCGGCCGTCGAGACGGCCACCGTCACCGCACGCGGATCCCGCTTGTCGGTGAGCACGGTGTGCAGGCCCTCACCGCCGCCGCCCGGCACCCACTGGGACCGGGTGGGGTGCTCCCACAGGGGGCGGACCAGCTCGAAGCTCTCGCCGCGGTCCTCGGAGCGGTACAGCGCGGCCGGTTCCGTGCCCGCGTACACCACGTCCGGCTCGGCGGCCGCCGGGTGCAGTTGCCAGACCCGCTCCAGCGAAGCGTCCGTGTCCTGCGGGAACTTGACGGCCGGCTGCGCCGGTTCGGTCCAGGTCCGGCCCAGGTCGTCGGAGTGGAACACGGACGGTCCCCAGTGCGCGCTGTCGCCGCCGGCCAGCAGCCGCGGGCGCTCTCCCCGGGTGTCGAGGGCGACCGAATACACCGCCTGCGCGTTGAAGTACGGACTCTCGTCGAACTCCCACGCGCCACCCCGCCTGCGCCCGATGAACAGGCCTTTGCGTGTGCCCACGGCGAGCAGTACTTCGGTCATGCCGACCACCTCCGCGACGTCTTCGTCTCAGGACATCCGTCAGTCTGCACCCCACCACTGACAGTCACCCCTGGAAACGGCTCCGCCGCAGGTCAGGGCGGCGAGGGTAGCTTGCCGGGCAGGTCCAGGCGACCGTTTCGGGCAGATTCCGCACCGTCGAGGGACCCGCCGTGAGGCGAGTCGCGGAGGTCTGCGTGAGCATCGAAGAGGCGTCTCCCGTATGGGAGTGCGGTACGGCACGGTCGTGCGCTCACTTCTGGCGCTGATGAGGAGGATGCCTTCGATGGCGTTCCGTGGTCCGAGGGTGTGGCTGTGGCGCTGGCGGCGCAATCCGCTCAAACGCGGGGCCGACGTGCTGGAGGCCTGGGTGGTGCTCGGCGCCTGGGTGCTCACCGTCATCGCCGGAGTACTCGCGGGTCTGGCGGTGACCTGGTCCGTGGAGCGCGAACTGGCCCGCGAGCGCGTCGAGTGGCGGCCCGTCGTGGCCCGCCTCACCGATCAGGCGCCCGGAACCTCCGACGCGCCCTCCGAGAAGCCGCGCGGCGAGCGGGTGTGGGCCGAGGTGCGCTGGAGCATGGCGGACGGCTCCGCGCACACGGGCCAGGTCCGGGTCCCGCCCGGCAGCACCTTCGGGTCGCCGGTCACGGTGTGGACGGATCCGGAGGGCCGCCTCGTCTCGAAGCCCGCCACCGCGTCCCAGGCCCGCCTGCGCGCCGCCCTGATCGGAGGCCTGATCGGGGTGAGCGCCGGCGCCGTCCCCTTCGTGGGCGGCCGGGTCCTGCGCGGCCGCCTGGAGCGCCGCCGCATGGAGCGGTGGGACGCGGAGTGGGAACTGCTCGGCCCGCTGTGGGGGCGTACGACGGGCTGACCGTTCGGGTCCGCGGGCCCATGAACCGTCGGGTCCGCGGGCCCGCGAACCGGCACGCAGACCCGAATGGCGTCCTTCCGGCGGACGTTCAGGCGCCGTCGGGCAGCGCGCGGGCCAGGACCGTGTCCAGATCGGCGGTGTCGGGCAGCGTGCCGAAGGCGTGTCCCCAGTCGCCCCCGAGCCGGGTCGCGCAGAAGGCGTCGGCGACGGCGGGCGGGGCGTGCCGGACCAGGAGGGAGGCCTGCAGGGTCAGGGCCATCAGCTCCACCAGCCGCCGCGCACCGGCCTCGGAGGTCTGCGCCACCTGCACCTTGAGCCGCGTCAACGCCGCGTCCAGGCGGGCATCCGCACCCTGCGCCAGGGCGAGTTCGGCGAAGAGGGCCTGAGCGCTGCCGGGCTCGCGCCGCAACGCCCGCATTACGTCCAGCGCGTTGACGTTCCCCGAGCCCTCCCAGATCGACAGCAGAGGGGCCTCGCGGTAGTGGCGGGGCATGCCCGACTCCTCGACGTACCCGTTGCCGCCGAGACACTCCAGGGCCTCCGCGGTGAAGGCGGGACCCCGTTTGGTGACCCAGTACTTGCCGACGGCGGTCGCGATCCGGCGGAACGCCGCCTCGTCGGTGTCGCCCCGCACCGCCCGGTCGGCCGCACCGGCCAGCCGCAGGCTGAGCGTCGTCGCCGCGTCCGACTCCAGCGCGAGGTCGGCCAGGACGTTGCGCATCAGCGGCTGGTCGACGAGCCGCGCGCCGAACGCGCTGCGGTGGCGCACATGGTGGCCCGCCTCGACGAGGGTCCTGCGCATCAGCGTCGCCGACATCATCACGCAGTCCAGCCGGGTGCAGTTGACCATCTCGATGATCGTCTTGACGCCCTGCCCCTCGGGACCGACCAGCCAGGCGACGGTCCCGTCGAACTCGGGCTCGGAGGAGGCGTTGGACCGGTTGCCCAGCTTGTCCTTCAGCCGCTGGATGCGGAACGTGTTGCGGCTGCCGTCGGGCAGCACCCGCGGCACGAGGAAACACGACAGTCCGTCCGGGGCCTGCGCCAGCACCAGGAACAGGTCGCACATCGGAGCCGACGTGAACCACTTGTGCCCGCGCAGCGTGTACACACCCGGCTCGGCCGTGGGCGTCGCCGCCGTCGTGTTGGTGCGGACGTCGGAGCCGCCCTGCTTCTCGGTCATCCCCATGCCCGCGAGCAGGCCGCGTTTCTCGCTCGGCACCCGGAGCTCCGGGTCGTACTCGCGGCCGGTCAGCAGCGGTTCGTAGACCTTCGCGAGCTCCGGCTGCCTGCGCAGCGCGGGGATCGCCGCGTACGTCATCGAGGTCGGGCAGCCGTGGCCGGCGTCCGTCTGCCCCCACACCAACCCGCCGGCGGTACGGGCGACGTGGGCTCCTGGACGGCCGTCCGCCCAGGGCGCGCCCGCCAGCCCCTCGCCGACCGCGACCCGCATCAGGTGGTGCCAGCTCGGATGGAACTCGACCTCGTCGACACGGTTGCCGTACCGGTCGTGCGTCCGTAGCTCGGGCTCATGGCGGTTGGCCAGCTCGGCCCACTCCTGGGCCTGCGCGCTGCCCGCCCTCAGACCGAGCCGCCGGATGCCCTCCTCGGCCCACCCGGCACCCTCCCGGCGCAGCCCCTCGATGAGGGCCGTGTCCTCGGACGCGTCGTACGGGACCAGGGGAGGGGGCTGGTTGGTGACGTCGTGCGTGGTGGACCGTTCGTGCGTGGTGGACCGTTCGTGCGCGAGTATCGAGGCCATAGGACCATGTTGCACTCTCGCTGCGATCGCAGCAATGATGCAACACGAAGAGAACTCGTACAGTACGTGACCATGCGAAGGAACGTGCAGGCCGGCGGGGTCGACCTGCGGCCGCTGTCCGCCCGGTCGGTCGTGCTGAGCCTGCTCCTGGGCGCGCATCCGCCCGAGCTCCCCGTGAAGGACCTGGTCCGCGCGGTGGAGCCCTTCGGGGTCGGCGGCTCCACGCTGCGGGCCGCGCTCAGCCGGATGGTGGCCGCCGGAGACCTGCGGCGCACGGACTCGGTCCACCGCCTCAGCGACCGGCTGCTCGCGCGTCAGCGCCGCCAGGACGACGCCGTACACCCCCGCACGCGCGCGTGGGACGGCGACTGGGAGATGGTCGTGATCACCGCGACCGGCCGCGGCCCCGCGGAACGCGCCGACCTGCGCGCTCGCCTCGGCGCCCTCAGGCTCGCCGAACTGCGCGAAGGCGTCTGGCTCCGGCCCGCCAACCTGCTCCGGCCGCTCCCGGACGACCTCGACGAGGTGGCCCAGCACTACAGGGCCCGCCCCGACCGGCCCGCGCCGGAGCTGGCGGCGAGCCTGTGGCCCCTCGACACCTGGGCGGCCACGGCCCGGGCACTGCTCGACCACATCACCCGCGTGGCCCGTCCGGCCCGTCCGGACCGGCCGGCCGACCGGCTCACCGCCTTCGCGGCCGTCGTGCGGCACCTGCTCGCCGACCCGGTCCTGCCCCCCGGACTGCTGCCGGAGGACTGGCCGGGCACGGAACTGCGCACGGCGTACACGGACTACCAGGAAGAGCTGGCCGACACGGTGCCTCAGCACTCTCGGCACGTTCCCGGCGCATGACACGGCGGCCGTACGAAGCGCCGTGCGGGGACGCTTCGGACGGCCGCCTCACCTACCGTGGGGGGCTTACCGGAGTTACCGGGCTTACCTGTAGGTGATGTCCGAGGTGCTGTAGAGGCAGTTCGTGCTGTCGGGGCCCGTCCCGACCGCGGTGGTGTTGTTGTACTTCTGGCAGGGCACGACCTTGCGGCTCGAGTCGTTGAGGATCGTGATGCCGCGCAGCGTCGCCACGTCGTTGCGGTTGACGTTGATGCCGACAAGCCGTGCGGTGGAGCCCGTTCCGGTGACCTCGATGTTGCTGAGGTTCACCTTGCGGGTGTACTGCGTGGAGCAGTCGCCGCAGGAGCGGTACAGCGTCTTGAACTCGCTGACGGCGAAGTTCGAGATGTTCACGGTGCCGGGTCCGTTGTGCTGGAACACCTTGTCGGCGGCCTTCTTGGCGCCACCGCCGGTCACGGTGTAGGTCGAGCCGCCGCGGAAGGTCGCGGCGTCCTCGCCGACGTCCTCCCACCAGACGTTCTGCAGGGTGCAGTTGCCCTCGCAGTGGATGCCGTCGGCGCCGGGCGCGCCGATGATGACGTTCTTCAGCGTCGCGCCGGCCGCGAGCTTGAAGATCGGGTCCTGGCCCTCCTCCTGGCCGTCACCGGCCAGGTCGCCGCTGCCGTAGTACCGCACCATGCCGCCGTCCCGGACGCCGGACACGTTGATGGTCGAGCTCACTCCCTGGCTGCTGGAGGGGGTCGGCCAGGTCGCCGCGCTCGCTGTGGGCGCGTTGAATGTCATGATCATGACACCTGATAGGCCGAGAGCGGTCAGTGAGCCGGTGAGTGCGCGCCCGCGGGCGCGCGAGGGTGCTGCAGAAGTCATGTCCCGATTCCTTCTGTGCTGTGAGGGGTTGGTCAGAGCTTTCCGGTGCCCGCGCCGCTCGTCACCGAGGCGACGACGGAGGAGGCGGGCTCGGCGGTGTAGCTGTACGGAGCGGTGGTGAAGGTGCCGACCTGCGAGACCTCGGTGGCGGCTCCACCCAGGTCGTTGCCGCGCAGGTTGGCGAATCCGTCGACGTCGCTGCTGCGGTTCGTGGTGACCGCGATCTTCGTCGCACGGAAGACGTTGTTCTCGACGAGAACCTGAGCGCCCATACGGGAGTGCACGGCGGTGTCGGCGCCCTCGACGTAGTTGTCGTAGAAGTGGCCGGTGCCGAAGCGCAGGCTCGGGATGCGCGAGTACACGTTGCTGAAGTGGTTGTGGTGGTACGTCACCTTCAGGTGCCCGGTGTCCTCACTCGCGTTGTTGTCGCTGTGACCGACGAGCGAGCCCTTGAAGTGGTCCTTGAAGGTGTTCCACGACACCGTGACGTTGTCGGAGCCGTGGTTGATGTCCAGCAGGCCGTCGTAGTAGTCCTTGTCGTGGGTCCGGTCGGCCGAGAAGGAGTTGTGGTCGATCCACACCTTCGTCGACGCCTGGACGGTCACGCCGTCGGCGGGCGCGAGCGGCTTGCTGATGTTCAGGTTGCGGACGACGACGTTGGTGACGTTCTTCAGCCGTAGCCCGCCCCCGGTGAACCCGGACGACGAAGCGACGCCGAGGACAGTGGTGTTGGAGCCGATGTCGACCTGACCGCTCAACGAGATCAGACCGTTGACCTTGACGACCTTCGCCGTGTTGCCGGTGACGGCCGTCCTGAAGGCGTCCAACGACGAGACGGTGACCGCCGTGGCGCTGCCGCCGCCGGTCGTCCCGGCGCCGAACCCGATCGGCGAGGTCTCGGCGGCGCCGGCCGACTGGGGAAGGGTCAGCACGGCCACCGTCGCGAGAACGGCCGCGCCGGCCGCCAGTACGGATCTTTGCGCGTGTGTACGTGGGGGGAGAGTACGCATGCGGGTGCGTCCCTTCGGTGGTGCCTGCGAGTGCTGGGTTGGTCATGTACGTGAATGTCGTACGCCATGTTGTTCGCCGTGCACGGGCAGAGTGGGCCCTGTAGGGCCAGGGCGGTGCGAGTGGGTCACACTGCTGAACGGAACGTAGGGGGCAAGCGCTTTCTAGTCAACGCTTTGCGCAGAACGTGTTCGGCCGTCCCTGGTAGGTGGCGCGAGCGAATTCTTTCGAAACGTGGGAGCGCTTCCACGTAAGCCATGTGCATGCCACGATGCTCCGCGGATGCTTCCCTTCCGAAAGGGGCGGGTCGATGACGACTCCACGGATGCGTACGTTCATCAGCGGGCTGGTGCTCGCGTTACTGGCCGTCGGCATGGCCGCCCTGTCGCCCGGCCCGGCGGCCGCCGGCGACTCCGGGACGGCTCGGAAGGACGCGCTGCCCGGCTCCTTCACCTGGTCCTCGACCGGTCCGCTGATCGCTCCCAAGCCGGACGCCGGCCACCCGATCGTCTCCGTGAAGGACCCGACGGTCTTCCGCCACAAGAACCGCTGGCACGTCTACGCGACCACCGCCGACACCGCCGGCCGGTGGAGCCTGGCGTACACCAGCTTCACGGACTGGTCCCAGGCGGCGGCCGCACCGCAGACTTTCCTGGACGCCAACCCGGACATCGGCAACCGGTACGCGGCCGCGCCCCAGGTGTTCTACTTCGCCCCGCAGAAGCTCTGGTACATGGTCTACCAGACGGGCCCGCCGTCCTACTCCACCACCACCGACCCCTCCAAGCCGGAGAGCTGGAGCGCCCCGCGCTACTTCTTCGCCAGCGAGCCTCCCGTCGTCACGGAGAACAAGGGCAACGGGTTCTGGCTGGACTTCTGGACGATCTGCGACAAGGCCGACTGCTACCTGTTCTTCTCCGACGACAACGGCCACCAGTACCGCTCCCGGACCACGCTCGCCGAGTTCCCGAACGGCTCCCGGGACACCGAGATCGTGCTGTCCGAACCCAACCGCTTCGACCTGTTCGAGGCGAGCAACGTCTACCGCCTCGGCGACAGTGGCAAGTACCTGATGCTCGTCGAGGCGCTGGCCACCAAGTCCGACTGGCGGCGCTACTTCCGGGCCTGGACGGCCGACAGCCTGGGCGGCACGTGGACGCCGCTCGCGGACACCGAGGCGAACGCGTTCATCCGCGCGAACAACGTGACCTTCGAGGCCGGACAACCCGCCTGGACCAAGGACTTCAGCCACGGCGAGCTGATCCGCGACGGCGTCGACCAGAACCTCAGGATCAACCCCTGCCGACTGCGCTACCTCTACCAGGGCATGGACCCGGCAGCGAGCGGTGACTACTCCCAACTGCCCTGGCGACTGGCCCTGTTGACCCAGACGAACTCCACCTGCTGACGACCGCGCACCACGTCCGAAGAGCCGCGACCGGAAAGGGACAAGGACGTGCCCCTCACCCCCCGCAACACCCGAAGAAGGCCCCTGCGTTCGGTGCTCGTGACGCTGCTCGCGGCACTGGTGCCGTTGCTCGCGGCCACCCTCCTCACCGCGCCGGCCGCCTCGGCACGCCCCGAGCGGGCCGCCGCGGCCCCCACCGCGACGCTCACCGAAGTCACGGACTTCGGCACCAACCCCAGCAACCTCCAGATGTACCTGTACGTGCCGGACAGCGTCACCGCGAACCCCGCGGTCGTGGTCGCCGTGCACTACTGCACCGGCTCCGGACCCGCCATGTACTCCGGCACCGAGTGGGCCTCGCTGGCCGACCGCTACGGCTTCGTGGTGGTCTACCCCTCGGTCACCCGCGCCAGCAAGTGCTTCGACGTCTCCTCGCCCCAGGCGCTGAAGCGGGGCGGTGGCAGCGACCCCGTCGGCATCAAGTCGATGGTCGACTGGGTCACCCGCACCTACTCCGCCGACCCGGACAGGATCTTCGCCACCGGCATCTCGTCGGGCGCGATGATGACGAACGTCCTGCTGGGGGACTACCCCGACGTCTTCTCGGCGGGCGCCGCCTTCTCCGGCGTACCGTTCGGCTGCTTCGCCACCACCGACGGCTCCGAATGGAACAGCGCGTGCTCGGGCGGCACGGTGACCCACACCCCGCAGGAGTGGGGCGACCTGGTGCGTGCCGCCTACCCCGGCTACACCGGCCCGCGGCCGCGCATGCAGGTCTGGCACGGCACCGAGGACGACGTGCTGCGCTACCCCAACTTCGGGGAGGAGATCAAGCAGTGGACGAACGTCCTGGGCGTCAGCCAGACCCCGGCCGCCACCGACCAACCCGTCTCCGGCTGGATCCGCACCCGCTACGGCGCGACCGGTGACCGTGCCCCGGTCGAGGCGATCAGCCTCCAGGGCGTCGGCCACAACCTCTACGCCAACGGCATGGCGGCCCGCGCCCTCACCTTCTTCGGCCTGGACACCTCGGGGCCGGCTCCCCAACCGCAGCCGGGCGCCTGCAAGGTGACGGCCTCGACCAACGCCTGGAGCACCGGCCTCACCGGTTCGGTGACCCTCACCAACGCGGGCACGACCTCGGTCAACGGCTGGCAACTCGGCTTCACCCTGCCCGCCGGCCAGACCATCACCAACGGCTGGGGTGCCACGTACGCGCCGTCCTCCGGAGCGGTGACGGCGACGAACGTGTCGTACAACGGCACGCTCGCCCCGAACGCCGGCGTCACCATCGGCTATCAGGCGAACCACACCGGGAACAGCGCGGCTCCCGGTGCGTTCACGCTCAACGGGAAGGCCTGCACGGGCTGACGTCTCGGGCCGCACGGCGGTCGGGGCACGCTCCCCGGCCGCCGTGTCGCCATCAGTACGGCAGGATGCGCCCCGAGGGCGTCCTGCGGTCGATCTTGGTGTCGCGCGAGGTGCTGGGCCGGCGGGTGACACGGATGCGGGTCTGGCGGTTCATGGCGCTCTCCTCCTGCCTGAGGCCATCAGCCTCGTCGCCCGCGGCGCCGGGCGCATCGTGCCCGGGGAGACATCGCCCCCGACCTTGCGGGAGCAGTCGCCGGGGGTGCCGTACTCCTCCGGGAGGACACGGGCCCCTACACCTGCGCGGCGAAAGTCCACGACCACGCACCACTTCCGGGTGCTGCGGGAGGCCGGGGCGATCCGGCAGATCTACCGGGGCACGGCCAAGATGAACGGCCTGCGCCGGGACGACCTAGACGACCTCTTCCCGGGGCTTCTGGACGCCCTCCTCGACGCCGCCGGCCGGCAGGCCGTCCGCCTCGGTGACTCCGGCGTCGGCTGAACCCGCCTTCGTCGGCAGGTGGTTGAAGAGGAGGTTCAGTGCGATCGCCGTCAGGCAGCCCGCGCTGATGCCGCTGTTCATCACCGTCTGGAACCAGTCCGGGAACTTCTCGTAGATCGTCGGCACGCCGACCGGCAGGACCCCCATGGCGACCGAGACGGCCACCACGGTCAGGTTGTTGTTGCCCTTGAAGTCCACCTGGGCCAGCGTCCTGAGGCCGCTCGCCGCGACCGTCCCGAACATCACCAGGCCCGCACCGCCGAGGACCGGCGCCGGGATGGCCGCCACCACCGCGCCCAGCTTGGGCAGCAGGCCGAGCACTACGAGGATGCCGCCCGCGGCGGCGACGACCCAGCGGCTGCGCACCCGGGTCATGCCGACGAGGCCGACGTTCTGCGCGTACGCCGTGTACGGGAAGGTGTTGAAGATGCCGCCGAGGACCGTGGAGAGGCCGTCAGCGCGCAGGCCGTCCGAGAGGGAGCGAGGGTCCACCTTCCGGCCCGTCATCTCGCCGACCGCGATGAAGTCACCGGTCGTCTCGGTCATGCACACCAGCGCCACCACCAGCATGGAGATGATCGCCGACGCCTCGAAGGTGGGCGCACCGAAGTGGAACGGCGTGCTGATGCCGACCCAGTCGGCGTCCCCGACCCCGCCGAAGTCCGTGAAACCGAAGGGGACGGCGACCGCCAGACCCACCACGATGCCGATCAGTACCGCGACCCGGCTCAGGAACGCCGGCGCGAACCGCTGCACGCCGAGCACCACCACCAGGACGAAAGCGGCGAGGGCGACGTTCTTCGGCTCCCCGAAGTCCGCCGACCCGACACCGCCCGCGACCCAGTTCCCCGCGACCGGCAGCAGCGAGATGCCGATGATCAGGATGACCGTGCCGGTGACGAGCGGCGGGAAGAACCGGAGCAGCCTGCCGAAGACCGGCGCCAGCAGCACGATCGCGAGCCCCGCGACGATCACCGAGCCGTAGATCGCGGGCAGCCCGCCGCCTGTCGTACCGATGAGGACCATCGGCGACACGGCCGCGAACGTACAGCCCTGCATGATCGGCAGCCGTACGCCGAACCGCCAGAAGCCGATGCACTGGATGAGCGTGGCGATCCCGCACACCAGCAGGTCCGCGGTGATCAGATACGCCAGGTCCGCGGGCGACAGCTTCATCGCACCGCCGACGATCAGCGGCACGGCCACCGCGCCCGCGTACATCGCGAGCACATGCTGCAGACCGAAAGCGGCCAGTTGCCGTACGGGTGGGACCTCGTCGACGGGATGCACGGGTGCGGTCGTTGCCATGGGCACTCCAGAGCGGCGGATGGCTGGGAACATGCGAACAGCACGAGACCGTACGAGGCTTGAACAGTTTGTTGATTTCGGTGCTGTTGCCGATGTGTGTCATGCCCACCCGGTTGCCCGCGAAGCCGCTAAGGAGCGGCCGATCGTGCCGCGGCCAGCAGCGATTCCCAGTCCGGCAGCTTCACCACGCCCCGCCCGAGCGAGGCCCCGAGCTCCGCCTCGGCCCGCTCGATCGCCTGCCACCCCGCCCACTGGACGGGCCGGATCCCGTCGGCGCGCAGCGCCGTGAGCGGGTCCTCGGGGAGATCTTTGTGTACGAGCGCGGGGGCGTCCGCCAGCAGCGAGGTCACCGTCTCCTTGGCGCACGGACGGTTGGTGCCGATCACGCCCGTGGGCCCGCGCTTGATCCAGCCCGCCACGTACTCGCCCGGCGCGATCACGCCCTCGCGCAGCACCCGGCCGGCGAGATTGGGCACCGTGCCACTCGCCGTGTCGAACGGCAGCCCCTCCAGCGGCACCCCGCGATAGCCCACCGAACGCAGCACCAGCTGGGCCTCGATCTCCTCGAACACGCCCGTGCCCGCCACCCCGCCGTGCCCGTCCGGCGCCGTCCGCTCGAACCGCACCGCGCCCACCCGCCCCCCGTCCGCGAGGAGTTCGACGGGGCGCAGGAAGAACCGCAGCCGAATCCGGTGCGGCGCGGGGTCTCCTGCCGGGGCCTGTGCCCAGCCGCGCAGCACCTCCACGTTGCGACGCTGCGCCGCGGGCAGTCCGGAGGGGTCGACGTAGGCCGGGTCCAGGGCCAGCTCCGCCGGGTCCACGGCGACTTCGGTGCCCGGCAGGGCACCCAGCTCGCGCAGTTCCTTGGTGGTGAACCGGGCCTGCGAGGGGCCGCGCCGCCCCACCATGTGGATCTGGGACACCTGGCTCGCGGCCAGCGCGGTGAGGGCCGTCTGGGGCATGTCGGTGGGGCTCAGTTCCGCGAGGCCTCGTGCCAGCATCCGGGTGACGTCCACGGCGACGTTCCCCACGCCGATGACCACCGCCGACCGGGCGCCGACCACGAAGCCGTCGGCGGCGGAGTCGGGATGCGCGCTGTACCAGGACACGAACTCCGTCGCCGACCAGCTGCCCGGCAGGTCCTCGCCCGGGATCCCGAGGTGCCGGTCGGTGGCGGCGCCCACGCAGTACACGACGGCGTGGTAGAGCTCCCGCAGCCGCGCGGCGGACACGCCTTGGGGGCCGATCTGAATCCCTCCGAGGAAGCGCACCCGTTCGTGCTCCAGGACCGTGCGCAGATTGTTCTGCAGCGACTTGATCTTCTCGTGGTCCGGCGCCACGCCGTACCGCACCAGGCCGTACGGGCAGGGCAGCCGGTCCAGGACGTCGACACGCACCTGGGCGTCCTGCTGGACGAGGCTCTGGGCGGCGTAGCACCCGCTGGGCCCGGAGCCGACGACGGCGACATGCAGCACGGCGGAACTCCTCACCGGGGGACCCGAGGGGTCGACGGGAGAACGCTGTCACCTCCAGCATCGCACCGCCGCCGCTCCGCTGACAGGGTGCTGTGCGCAGGACGGGCACGCGTGTCCGTTTTTATGGAGTGTGATCATGCGGTTACGTTGCGTGTGTGCTAGAAGCATCCTTTCTCAATCTTTCCGATCGCTGTCCGACGGATGGCACGGTGTCCGTGTGGCCCGCGTGGGAAGTGCGGGAGGGCGGCAACGCGACCTCGTGGTTCGACGTCCGGCTGGAGTTCGGCGACGGCGCCCGGGTCGACGTGCTCGCCGTGGTGGCCGAGGGGTGTGTCTCACTGGAGGACGTCCGGGCCCAGCCGGCGCTGTCCCTGGACGACCTGGCCGTGCTCGCTGACTGGATCGAGGGTCCGCTCGCCGAGGCCTCGGGACTCGGGCCCGAGCCCGGCCCCGAGGTGGCCGGGCCGCGCCGCGCCCGCCCCGCGTGGCCGCGGGGCATCGAGGGGCGGTGGCTCGTCGCACAGGAGTACCGGGCGGCCCAGGAGGAGGGCGTCGACCCCGTGCTGGCGGTGATGTGCGCGACCGGGCACAGCCGACGCAAGTCGCTGCGGCTGATCGCCCAGGCGCGTGACGCGGGCTACCTGACGCCACGTCACGCGCGGCGCTGAACGGTCCTGTTGGGTGGTGACCGACTATTGGGTCACTGCATGTCCCGCATCCGCGCGATCTCGCTGGTCTGCTGAGCCACCACGTCGTCGGCCATCTCCTCGACCCGGATGTTGTTGCCCTGTGCCTTCACCTCCGTGGCCATCGTGATCGCCCCTTGGTGATGCGTGATCATCAGGGTGAGGAAGAGCTCGTCGAACGCCTCGCCCTTCGCCGCGCGCAGCTTCTTCAGCTGTGCCTCGGTCGCCATGCCGGGCATCGAGGTGTGATCGTGGCCGTCGCCCTTCTCGTCCTCGCCGTGCTCCGACAGCCAGGCCTCCATGCTGTCGATCTCCGGCCCCTGGGCGGCGCCGATCCTCTCGGCCAGTTTCTCGAGCTTCGACGACCCGGCGCGGTCCGGGACCAGTTCGGTCATCTCCAGGGCCTGCGTGTGGTGTTCGATCATCATCCGCGCGTAGGAGACGTCGGCCGAGTTGGGAGTGTCGTCGTCGGTGCGCTGCTGTGCCGCGTCCTCGGCGGACATCGTCCGGTTCGCCTCACCGGGCTTGCCGGGCACGAGCACCGAAGGCCCGGTCGCCGAGGCCGACTTGGCCTCCGACCCGGAGTCGCAGCCCCCGAGGGCGAGTACGGCCAGGGCGGCCAGTGAGGCCGCGGCGAGGGGTGCGCGGTACGCACGACGGAAGGGCACAACGACCTCCTGTGGCAGGCGGGGTGGGGGACACCTCGTGAGTGTCGAAGACCGTCCTAGCACGCTTCCGTGCGCAACTGATCAAAAACCTTTATTACGTGTTCGTTGCCCCCTGTTGATATGTGCATGGTGAAGACGATACTTCGGGGGTGCGTGATCCGTTCCCCCACGAACGGCACTAGGGAGGAAGCAGTGATCCTGTTGAAAGAACCCCGAACGCGATACAGACGCCTGGGAGTTGCCGCCACAGCGGCGGGCCTCCTGGCGGCTCTGCTGACGGCCGGACCGGCGGCCGCGACCCCCGACCCGGGGGACGCTCCGGCCACGAGCGAGGAGGTGTCCAGGAGCGACGAGGCCGAGGTCCGCGCGTCGATCGCCGAGGGCGAGATACCCGGCCAGGACGAGATCGTCCACTCGGCCAACATCGAACACCTTGTCAACATCCCCAAGGACGTCCTGCCCGGCACCAATTCGGACCTGGCCTTCCAGGGGAAGTACGCCTTCTCCGGCAACTACGACGGCTTCCGCATCTTCGACATCAGCAACCCGAAGGCGCCCAAGACCGTCTCCCAGGTCCTGTGTCCCGGCTCGCAGAACGACATCTCCGTCTCCGGCAACCTGCTCTTCCTGTCGACCGACTCCTCGCGCAGCGACAGCAGTTGCAGCAGCACCACCCAGCCCGTGACCGAGAAGTCCTCGTGGGAGGGCATGAAGGTCTTCGACATCAGCGACAAGAAGAACCCCAAGTACGTCGCCGCCGTCGAGACCGCCTGCGGCTCGCACACCAACACGCTGGTGCCCGAGCGGAAGAACGTCTACATCTACGTCTCCTCGTACTCGCCGAACGCCACCTACCCGGACTGCCAGCCGCCGCACGACGGCATCTCCGTCATCAAGGTGCCGCGCAGCGCCCCCGAGAAGGCGGCGATCGTCAGCTTCCCGGTGCTCTTCCCCGGTGAGGGTCCGGACGGCGGCGGCAACCCCGGTGCGCCCACCAACCCGGGTGTCTCCAAGACCACCGGCTGCCACGACATCACCGTGCTGCCCTCGAAGGACCTCGCCGCGGGCGCCTGCATGGGCGACGGCATCCTCTTCTCCATCGAGGACCCGGAGAACCCGAAGATCATCGACCGGGTGCAGGACAACGTGAACTTCGCGTTCTGGCACTCGGCGACCTTCAACCAGAAGGCCAACAAGGTCGTCTTCACCGACGAGCTGGGCGGCGGCGGTGCGGCCACCTGCAACGCGGAGATCGGCCCGAACAAGGGTGCCGACGGCATCTACGACATCGTCGGCAAGGGCGACCACCGCAAGCTCGTCTTCCGCAGCTACTTCAAGATCCCCCGCCACCAGGCGGCCGTGGAGGTCTGCGTGGCCCACAACGGGTCGCTGATCCCGGTCAAGGGCAAGGACATCATGGTCCAGGCCTGGTACCAGGGCGGCATCTCCGTCTGGGACTTCACCGACTCCGCCCGCCCGAAGGAGATCGCCTACTTCGAGCGCGGCCCGGTGAACCCGGAGCGGCTCACGACGGCCGGATCCTGGTCGGCGTACTACTACAACGGCTACATTTACTCGAACGACATCGCCAAGGGCTTCGACGTACTGAAGCTCAACGACCGGCGCACCGACCCGGCGAAGTGGGTGCGCCTGGGCGAACTCAACGTCCAGACGCAGCCGGACTACTTCGACTGAGCCGTACGCGGCCCGGGACCGCACTCCGGTGCGGTCCCGGTGGCGAAGAACCGTGACAGATCCGTGTCGCACGTCCCGCCGGACGCCGCCTCGGCGTCCGGCGGAACCCCCAGCTCCCAGTCGAGCCGGTACCGCTCGAACAACTCGGCCCGCAGCACCGGCACGGACATCGGCATCCCCGGCACCAGGGCCGCGAAGACCGCGCCCATCAGCAGGGCGCGCAGCATGGCGTAGTCCGCGTCGACATCCTCGCAGCCGTGGCGGGCGACCGTCTCCCGCAGCAGCTGGGCCAGGCGCTGCTGCTCCGGGCACTGCACGAAACCCTCGGCCTGCAGGATCCCGGCCATGTGCTGGCGCATCAGCACGGGCTGATCCCGCGCCAGACCCAGGATCGCGTCGATGGCCCGGGCCATCCGCTCCCGGCCGTCCTCGGTACGCGGCTCGCGCTCCAGCGCCTCCTCCAGCGTGCGGTGCATGAGCCGGTGCACGGCGGACTGCACGAGTCTGCGCTTGCCGGGGAAGTAGTACGACACCAGACCGCGCGCCGAGCCGGCTCTGTCCGCGATGTCGCCGAGGGTCGTCGCCTCGTATCCGCGCTCGCTGACCAGCTCGACCGCCGCCTGCAGAAGCCGTTCCCGGGAACGCCGGCGCAACTCTTCATTGACCGAGGCGCTGCGCGGGGACATGCTGTAACTCCTGCGTTGACTGGCTATCAGCCAACTATACTCAGGCGTCCGGGCCGGCCCCCGAAAGGGCCTGGTCGGGGCTGCTGCCGTCCTGGGCGACGCGGGGGATCGTCCAGGACGGTCGCGCACGTCCGATACGGGCTCAGCCCACCAGATCCAGCACCGGCCGCAGCCCGTCCGGCCGCTCTGCCACCGGCAGATGGTCCACGAAGTGCACCCGGCAGCCCAGGGCCGCTGCGCCGCCGTCCGCCCGCCGGTCGTCACCGACCATGACGGCGTCGGGCGGCTCGACGCCGAGTGCGGCGCAGGCGGTCGCGAACAGCCGGGGGTCCGGCTTCTGGATGCCGTGTTCGTACGACAGGACGTACGTGTCGACGCAGGAGTCGAGGCCGTGCTCGCGGAACACCGGTCGCAGATCCCATCCGATGTTGCTGACCACGCCGACGCCGATCCCGCGCTCGCGCAGCGTCCGCAGTACCACGGCGGCGTCGGGGTAGGGCGCCCAGGCGACCGGGGACATGTGCCGGTCGTACAGCGCGTCGTACAACGCGGGATCCGGGAGCGGTACTTGGCGGGCGACACCGGTGTACGCGGCCCGGTGCAGCTCGGCGCTCTTGTCGCGGATCTCCCAGACGTGGGCGAGCTCGTCAGGGATCTGTTCGACGGGGTGGGTTCCGCCGGGCAGCGCGCCCACCCTGTCCAGAGCATGCGCGATCCGCAGCAACTCGGGCTCGGCGAGGGGCAGCTCGGCCTCGGTCAGGACGGCTCGCAGCCAGGTCTCGGTGGACTCGATACGGAAGAGGGTTCCGGAGAAGTCGAACAGCACGGCAGCCATGAGGCGATCTTAGGGGGACGATGTCGCAGGCCGGCCGGGGTGGGCCGTCACCGGCGGTGCCGCTGGTGGACCGTCACCGCCAGGGCCACGACCATCGCGCCCAGCAGCCAGCCGCCGATCACGTCCGAGGGCCAGTGGACGCCCAGCCACACGCGGGTCAGGCCGACGCCGACGACGGAGATCACGGCCACGGTGACGGCCGCACGCCACAGGATCCGGTCGGCGCCGTGGTGGTGCAGCAGCCACAGGAGGAGGCCCAGCACGACCGTGGCGGTCAGGGCGTGGCCGGAGGGGAAGGCGGCGTAGTGGGCGGAGTCGACGGGGTCGGGCCAGACGGGCCGCGGGCGCCCGACCACGGCCTTGAGACCCTGCTGCAGCACTGTGCCCAGCGCGGCGGTCACCGCCAGCCATCCGGCCGTCCACCAGGCCGCATGCCGCCACACCAGCCACACGACCACGACCGCGCACAGGATGCGCATCGTCCACGGGTCCCAGACCCAGTCCGTCAGGATGCGGGACGTCTGGGTGACGTCCGGGTCGTCCACCGCCCAGCGGTGAGTGGTGTCGGCGATGTCGCCGTCCAGGGTGGACAGGGGATGCCACTCGGCGGCGACCAGAGCGATCAGCAGCGCCGAGCACAGCGCGAGGATGCCCGCGGCGCGGGCGGCGCCGCGGTACGCCGGCGGGCGGGGCGGGGATTCGACGGGCGGAGTGTGCATGCTGCGATCCTCGCCGAACCGTGGGGCACGAAGCCAATCCCACGTCCCGCCCGCCCTTTCGGGCACCACATCCCAGTGCCCGCGACCCCGGTACGAACGCCGGCGGCACCGGCGCGACCGGCACCAGCGCGGCCGCCGCCGTCAGCCGCAGCCGACGGGCCGCCGTGAACCGGTCCGGGGACGCGAGCAGCCGGTGGACCCGCTGCGGCACCTGCGCCTGCGGGGCCGGGCAGGGGCCGAACACTCCCCGGTCCTCGTCGAGCCCGACCAGGGCGAGCGCGGTGGTCAGCCGGCCGAAGCGGCGGGAGGCCATGTCGTCGGCGGCGAGCTCGACCAGCCGGTGCATCTCGTCCCGGAACGCGGCGAAGACCGGCACCTGCGGGAACCCGCCCGTCAGCGCGGCCGAGCAGTGCAGCAGCCAGTCGTGCCGGGCCTGCGCATGACCCTCCTCGTGGGCGACGAGGGCGTCCAGCCGCCGGCCCTTCAGGCGGCGCAGCGCGGCCGTGGTGATGACGAGCCGCGGCGCCGCGCTCCCCAGACACCAGGCGTCGGGCCGCTCACCCTCAAGGACGACGAGCCGACCGCCGGCGGCCTCCTCGACGGACCACAACGGGGCCCGAAGCAGGAGTTCGGCCTGGCACAGCCGACGGCGGGCACGCGCCCGTACGACTTCCCGGACCAGCATTGCCGCGCTCCACACCCCGCCGCAGGCGAGCGCCACCGCGGTCGCGGCGGCCCACGGTTCGGCCGTACCGAGCGTGTACGCCTCAGCAGCACGGCCGCCACCACGCTCCCCCAGGGCCCCCCAACCACACCCACAGCGCCGGCACCGGTTCACGGTCCGCCCAGTCGGCCCGGGCCGGCAGCCGGGGAGCGACGACGGCGGTCAGGGCGCCGAGCAGCAACAGTGCCGCGGGGAGCATCATGAGCGCGTACGACGGTCCGCGCGGCCGGCGTCGCGGCGCCACCCGCGTCAGAGCGTCAGCAGCATCGCCACCATCCCGATCCCCATCGACAGCCGGCACGCCCGCGCGAGCTCCGGCCGGTCGCGCCACGCCCCGGCCGCACCGCCGGCGGTGACGGGGACGGGGACGGGGCCGGGGACCAGGCGTACGCCGGACAGCAGCACATAGGCGGTGAAGTAGAGGAGGAGCGCCCCCGTCAGCGGCGGGATCCCGGCGCCGCCGGATGCGGCGTGGTGTCCGGGGGAGGCGGCCATGACCACCGCCATGTAGACCATGGCCGAGGCCCCCACGAGGTGGTGCAGATGGTGGGCGCCCGCCCGGGCCGCCCACAGGGCGTGCAGCGCCGCCGCGCCGAACACGACCGCGTAGGCGGGCCAGGCCCAGGACGGGGGTGTGAACGCCGTGGCGGGCACGGCCATCGCGGCCATGCCGAAGCCCATCAGCGCCTCGCCGCCCGCGGCCCGGCGCTGTTCCTCGACGGTGCTGCGCATCCGCAGCAGGCAGTACGCCCCGGCCGCCGCACACAGCGCCACCAGCAGCCAGCCGGGCGAAGCCGGTCCGTGCACGCCCACCTCCCCGCTCGACGGTCGGTGCTCGACGGTCGGTCAAGGAATGCCCGGGCGACGCGGGCGCGCAAGCGAGCGCAAGGGGGCAAGCGGGGAGCATTGGGCGGAGCACAGCAGGTGAGCGGCTATCTTTTACATGTAAAACACCTGCTAATCTTGTCCTCATGAGCCGTGCCGCCCCCACTCCCGTCGCTCCGCCCGCCCGCCGCCTCCCCCTCGCCGGTGTGCTGCGTCTCGGCCGGCCCTCCGACATCTGGTTCAAGCCGGCCCTGAGCGTGGTCGTCGCCGTCGCCCCGCCCAACCTGATCCTGCTGGCCCTCGACCGGCTCGACCTGGCGATGTACACGATGGCCGGGTCGCTGTGCGCGCTCTACGCCCACAACCGCCCCTACGCCGCCCGGGCCCGCGCCCTGGCCTGGGTCGTCCTCGGCATGATCGGCGGCCTCGCCGTCGCCCTGCTCGCGGCCTCCCTCACCTCCAGTGCCGTCGTTCTCGTGGCCGTCGGCGCCGTCCTGGCGGCCGTACAGAAGGTGCTGTGCGACGCCACCCGGATCGGGCCGCCGGGCAATGTGGTCCTCACCTTCATCAGTACCGCCGCCCTGTTCGCACCCCAGTCCCTCGGGCAGATCCCGGCCCACCTGGCGCTGGCCGTCGCGGCGGGCGGCTGGGCCTGGCTCATCGGCATGGCGCTCGGCCTGCTGCGCCCGCACGGCCCGGAGCGCCGCGCCACCGCACACGCCCTGCACGCGGCAGCCGCGTACGCCACCACGCGCGGCACCGGTGACGGCCACGCCCGGGCCCGCGCCGCCGCGGCCGCCGCCGTGCAGGCCGCCTGGCAGTCGCTGCTCTCCGCCGGCGCCCCCACCGGGACGCGGCGCGCCCTGGAGCGGCTTGTCGTACGCGCCGAGATCGCCCTTGCGGCGCCCGCGGACACGGACCCGGAGCGGCTGCGCACCTGGGCCCGCGCCCTGCGCGGCACCGGACCGGTCCCGCAGGCCGGCCCGTTGCCCGCCGAGACCGACGAACTCCTCGGCGTGGACGCCGAATTCGCCGCCCCGGCCCGCCCGTGGTGGAGCCGGCTCGGACCGCTGACCCCGCTCGCCGTCCGCACCGCCCTCGGCTGCGCCCTCGCGGGCTACGCCTCGCTCGCCGTCGGGGTCGGCCGCCCCTACTGGGCCCTGGTCACCGCCGCCTCGCTCTACCAGGCCAACCTCACCCTCACCTGGAGCCGGGGCGTCCAGCGCGTCGTCGGCAACCTCGTCGGCGTCCTCCTCTTCGCCGCCGTGGCCCCGCTGGCCCACCTCGGCCCGGCGGCCCTGGTGCTGTGCTGCCTCGCCTTCAACTTCGGCGCGGAGGCGCTGATCAGCCGCAACTACTGGCTCGGCAGCGTCTGCGTGACCCCGATGGCCCTGCTCATCACCGAGTTCGCCGGCCACCAGGAGCCCGGCCGGCTGATCACCGAGCGGATCGTGGACACCGTCGTCGGCGCCCTGGTCGGCTTCCTTGCGGCCGTCGCCGTCACCAACCGGCGCGCGGGCACCGGCGTGGAGCGTGCGCTGACCGCCGTCGAGCGCTCCCGCGAGCGCGCCGCACGCCTCCTGGCCGAGCCGCACCCCGCGTCCGCGGCCCTGGAATCCGCTCGCCGCGGTCTCGCCGCCGCGCTCGTCGACCTGCGCGCCACCGCTGAGGCCGCGTCAGGCGAATGGTGGCAGCGGGCCCTGCCGCACGAGAGGGTCGTGCTCGCCGAGCAGTCCGGACACCGTACGCTCGCGGCGACGGTACGGCGTCAGGGACTGCACCTGGACCGGCGCACGGACGAGACGACGGAGGACGTACGGCCATGACGGCGAGCAGCGGAGCGGGCGCCCCCGGAGCGACGAGGAGCGACACCGTCGCCGCGGTCGTCCGGCAGTGGCAGTCCGTCCACCCCGACCTCGACACCGGCCCCATGGAGATCATCGGCCGCATCAACCGCTCCGCCGCCCTCCTCCAGCAGGCCGAGGACGCCCCGCTGCGCCGGGCCGGGCTCAGCCGCCCCGAGTTCGACCTGCTCGGGGCGCTGCGCCGCACCGGCCACGAGCTCACCCCCGGCGAACTGGCCCGCGAGACCTTCTCCTCCGGCGCCGCCGTCACCAAGCGCCTCAAGGCCCTCACCGAACGCGGCCTGGTCGAGCGCCGCGGCGACGCCCGCGACCGCCGAGTCGCCCACCTGCGCCTCACGGACGCCGGGCGCGACCTGGTCGACGGCATCCTGCCCGAGCAACTGGCCTATGAGACCGCCGTGCTGTCGGTCCTGGACTCCACCGAGCAGGACGAAATGGCCGAACTGCTCTCCGGGTTGCTGAACCGGCTCGAGGGGCTCCAGGGGGTACTGCGCCCTTGAACCCGTCTCCCGAGCCCGGGTTTCGGAAGTTTCGGAGACTGGCGCGCCATTGACGTCAGCAGCGCATGGTTCTTACGTTCGACCAGGCCGGTTCGGATCATCGATCGGCGTACGACATGCCGGACGAAGGATGGATGCCGTGACAGCCGAGACCCCCGCCGCCCCCGACACCCTCACCGTGGACCTCGGCACCGAGACCGGCCCCTTCCACGGCGGCGCGAGCGGAACCCTCTACGGCCTGTACGGCGACGGGGTGCCCAGTCGCACGCTGGTCGAGGGCATGTACCCCCGTACGGTCACCACCAAGGCCCAGGACGGCATCCAGCACCCCGGCGGCGACGCCCTGGAGATCCTGCCGCCTTTTGTCGCGGCCGGCGGCCAGGACGTGTACGTCTACCTGCCCGACTTCTACCGCGGCTTTCCGTACGAGTGGCCCGGCGCCGACGGCGAGGAACGGCTGGCCGGTTTCCTGGAGATCGTCCGCCGTCAGGTGGAGCACGTCCTGACCCTCGGCCCGGACAGGTCCCACGTCGTGTACGTCCCGTTCAACGAACCCGAGGGCAACATGTTCGGCGAGGGGGAGTGGAGCCACGACGGGGTCTCCTGGCGCACCGACCCGCGGCACTACTTCGCGGCCTGGAAGAAGACATACCACCTCATCAAGGGCCTCGACCCCGACGCCCGCATCGCCGGCCCCAACACCTGCATCCTGTATCCCGAGGTCCGAGGCTTCCTGGAGTTCGCCAAGGAGCACGACGTGCTGCCCGACGTGATCACCTGGCACGAGCTGTCGTCACCGGCCGAGGTTCGCACGAACGTCGCCAAGTACCGGGACATGGAGCGTGGGTTGGGCATTGGCCCGCTGCCCGTCAACCTCAACGAGTACGCGCACAACTACCACGTCTCCGTCCCCGGCCAGATGGTGCAGTGGATCTCCGCCATCGAGGAGTCCAAGGTCGACGCCGACCTGGCGTACTGGAACATCGCCGGCAACCTCAACGACTCGGCGGTGGAGGCGAACAAGGCCAACGGCCAGTGGTGGCTGTTCAACGCCTACGGCCGGTTGACCGGAAACACCGTCCGGGTGGTGGCCCCGTATCCCAACGTGCAGTACACCCTCCAGGGCGTCGCCTCGCTGGACACGGCCAAGCGGCAGGCCCGCGTGCTGTTCGGCGGCGCGGCAGGCACCGCGGACGTCGTCTTCGAGGGCGTCGACCCCGATGTCTTCGGCACGACCGTGCACCTACGGCTCCATGAGATTCCCTGGACGGGGCAAGTCGGCGCGAGCGCCCAGCCGTTGCGGCTGCGGGACGAGGAACTTCCGGTCGTGGACGGCCGGGTGACCCTGCCGGTGAGCGACCTCGACGCGATGTCCGCCTACCAGGCCGTCCTGTCGCCCGGCGGCAACGGAGCCGCGTCCCTGCCGCCCGCGATCCGGTGGCGGCGGACCTACGAGGCCGAGGACGCCACCTACACGGGCACCGGCCACTCGAAGAACGGACCCGAGGGATCCCCCTCCGACGTCGACAGGTTCGCCACCTCGGGCGGCTACCACGTGGGCGGCCTGCGCACCGGTTCCGACGGCGTGCTCGCCTTCGACGTCGAGGTCCCGCACGACGGGACGTACGACGCCAGCGTGTTCGCCAACTCCTACAACCAGGCCGAGTTGGTAAGGGAGTTCGGCCCCACCAACGTCTTCCTGCGCGTGGACGGCGAGACCCCGCGCGAGCTGCGGCTGCCGCTCGGCTACAAGTGGGCCGTGTGGGGCCACACCGACACCCGGGTCGAGCTGACCGCGGGCAGGCACCGCATCACGCTCGCCGCGCAGGACCCGGACCTCGGCGTCACGAAGGGCGACGCGGTCGTCGACAAACTGGACCTCGCCCTGCGCGACGACGACGGCACCGACCTGTACGAGGCCGAGTACGCGTCCCTCGGCGGCGGAGCGGTCGTCAGCCACGCGCACCGCGGGGCTTCGGGGCCCGGCGCCGCCGTACTCCCGCGCGGGGGCACGGTCACCTTCTGGGTGCACGCTGCCGACGACGGCGAGGCGAGCGTGACCGTCGACGTCCTCGGCCCGGGGGAGGGTCTGCTCGCGGTCAACGGCGAGGACGTCGGCCGCGTCGAGCGGGGCGCCGTACCGCTCTTCCTGGCCGGAGGCGTCAACAAGCTCACCGTCACCGGGACTTCGGAACTCCTCGTCGTGGACCGGCTGCGGGTCGGCCCCTCCCGTGACCTGCTGCCCAGCACAACCCACCCGGCCGAGGAAGGCGCCCTGACCGGCACCGCGAAGGTGACCGGATACGCGTACGCCACCGGCGGCAAGGCGGTGGACGGCATCGGCGGCGGCCCCGACAACGCGCTCACGCTGACCGTGACGGCGGACCGCACCGGACGCCACGCGCTGACCGTCCGCTACGCCAACGGCGAGCAGGCGCCCGCCACGCACTACAACCCCGACCCCGTCTGCCGCCACGCCGACATCTGCGTCAACGGAGCCGCCCCGCGCCGCGTCCTGTTCCCCACCACCTTCCACTTCAACAACTTCTGGAACCTCTCGGTCCCCGTCACTCTGGAACAGGGCACCAACACGGTCACCTTCACCGCCGACGAACTCCCCGACTTCGGGGGTGCGTCGCGCAACCAGTACGGTCAGCGTTCCGCCTACGCGCCCGTCGTCGACCAGGTCTCCGTGACCCCCCTGTTCTAGAGGCCGCGCTGCGTTAGAGGATCTCGGTGGCGGTGCGGCGGTAGGTCGAGCGCCGGTCGTCGATCTCGGACCAGCGGTCGCCGTAGATGGTGCCGGTGATGGCGGGTTCCCGTACGAAGTCGTGCGGGAACCCGAGCGATGCGGCGCTCACCTCGTCGAGACGGGCCACGGCGTCGGCGTCGAGCCGGACGTCCACACAGCCGAGGTTGTCGGCGAGCTGGCTCTCCTTGGTGGCGGCGACGATCGGCACCACGTTGCCGGGGCGACCGAGCAGCCAGGCCAGGGCCACCTGGGCGGGACTCCAGCCGCCCTGCTCGGCGATGTCCAGGACGGCGGAGATGACGTCCTCCTCCTGAGAGGTCGGCCTGTCGTCCCAGAGGTCCAGCCGCCCCGACTCGCCCCTGCGGTACTTGCCGGTGAGCTTCCCGGCCGCCAGCGGCGCCCAGGCGAGCACGGCGAGGTCGAACGCCCGTGCTTGCGGGAGCAGTTCACGCTCCGGCGTCCGCTCCAGCAGGTTGTACCGCAGCTGCGAGCCCGCGAAGGCGGTCCAACCCCGCAGCTCGGCCAGGGTGTTGGCCTGCGCGATCTCCCAGGCGGGCCAGTCCGAGACGCCGACGTACAGCACCTTCCCGGTCCGTACGAGGTCGTCGAGTGCCCGCATGACCTCCTCCACCGGCGTGAAGTTGTCGCGGGCGTGCACCCACAGGACGTCCAGCCGTTCGGTCCGCAGCCGCTCAAGGCTCGCCTCCACCGACTGCACCAGGTTCTTGCGGTGGTTGCCCGCGGCGTTGACGTCCCCTTCGCGGATCCCGCAGGTGTACTTGCTGGCCAGGACGAACTCGTCGCGCCGCCCTTCGAGCAGTTCCCCGAGGATCCGCTCCGAACTGCCGCCCGTGTAGATGTTCGCCGTGTCGACGAAGTTGCCGCCGGCGTCCGCGTAGGCGTCGAGGATCCGGGCGCTGGTCTCCTTGTCGGCACCCCAGCCCAGGTCGTCCCCGACGGTCATCGCCCCGAGACTCAGCTCGCTCACGCGCAGACCGGTCTTGCCGAACAGTGTGTAACGCACGCACTTTCCCCTTCAGGCAGATCGTGCGTACGACGCTAGGAGCTGGAGCGCGCTTCAACGCAAGGGCAGGTCCTCAGCGAGCGCAGGCCCTCAGTGTTCGTAGCCCGCGATGTACACGCCGAACATCGCCCCGGCCGGATCCCGCAGCACCGCGATCCGCGGACCGTCCGGCACCGACATCGGCTCCATCAGGATGGTGCCGCCCGCCTCGGTCGCCGTGGCCGAGGCCGCGTCCACGTCCGGCACCGCGAAGTACGGCAGCCAGTGCGGGGGCACCTCGTGCGGGAACTTGTCGTCCATCGTGACCATGCCGCCGAAGTCCGATCCGTCGAGGCCCCACTGCGTGTAGTGCTCCGAGGCGTTGACGCTCCAGCCGAACACCGTCGTGTAGAAGTCGACGGCCCGCTCGGGAGCCCTGGTCATCAGCTCCACCCAGCCCAGTGAGCCGGGGGCGTTGAGCAGACCCGCGCCCTCGAAGCCCCCCGCCTGCCACAGATGGAAGGCGGCGCCCTGCGGATCGGTGACGGAGGCGAAGCGGCCCATGCCGGGGACGTCCCCGGGTTCGAAGACCACCGAGCCGCCCGCCGACCTCACCTTGTCCACCGTGGCGTCCACGTCCGACACGGCGAACGTCACGTACCAGACGACGGGCTGCGGCTCCTCGCCCAGCGGGACGAGCGCGGCGACCGGGAGGTGCCCGAGGTAGGCGATCGTGTAGCCGCCCATCTCCTCCCGGCTGTCCGTCTCCGTCCGCCAGCCGAAGAGAGCGGAGTAGAACGCCTTGGCCGCCGTCAGGTCCGGCGCTCCCACCTCGGCCCAGCAGGGCCCGCCGGCCACCGGCTTGTCGAGTTTCATGACGTCACGGCCTTCCTCCCGACGCGGGCGTCTCCTTTCGCACGCTAGCGCCGGTCCGCCGGCCCGGCCATCCGGCGGCGCGGAGCGGTCCCTCGGGCCGGGAGTGCCTTCCGCGGTGGCTCAGCTCCCGGGCCGGTACCGCATCGGATGGTCCGCCGGAACCTCCACCAGCGCGATCCGCGTGCCGTCCGGGTCCCTGATCCACATCTCGATCAGCCCCCACGGCTCCTTCACCGGCGGCCGCACGATCTCGACCCCCTTGGCCCGCAGCTCGTCGTACGCGGCGGACACGTCCTCGACCTGCATCCACAACCGCACGGCCGGCGACGGAGCCGCGTCGGACTGCCCGGACACCTCCAGGAAACCGCCCCCGAGGAAGTAGACGGTCCCGCGCTGCGGCCCCGTACCGAACTCTCGATAGACAGCGAGCCCCAGCTGCTCGCCGTAGAAGGCACGGGACCGTTCCGGATCGGTGGGGCGCAGCAGGATCCTGCCGCTCAGTACGTGCACCATGCATCCGGAGCCTAGTGGCGGCGGGCTACTCTCGTCGGTGCCCGAGCCGCCCGAGAACCGGAGAGTCGACCATGGAAACCGCCCTGACCTTCCGCGATGCCACCGACGCCGACGTGGACGCGCTGGTCGCGCTGATCGAGTCGGCATACCGCGGGGACGACAGCCGCAGTGGGTGGACCACCGAGGCGGACATCCTCGAAGGGCAGCGGACGGATCCGGAGGGCGTGCTGGAGGTCATCAAGTCGCCCGACAGCCGGCTGCTCACGGTCGAACGCGACGGGCGGGTCGTCGCCTGCTGCCAGCTCGAACATCGGGGCGCCCACGCCTACTTCGGGATGTTCGCGGTCAGCCCGGTGCTCCAGGGCGCGGGCCTCGGCAAGGTGATCATCGCGGAGGCGGAGCGGATCGCCCGCGAGACCTGGGGTGTCACTCAGATGCACATGACCGTGATCTCCGTACGCGACGACCTCATCGCCTGGTACGAGCGCCGCGGCTACCGCCGTACGGGAAAGATGACCCCCTTCCCGTACGGCGACGAGCGCTTCGGGATTCCGCAGCGCGACGACCTGCAGTTCGAGCTGCTGGTCAAGGAGCTGTCATAGGCGATACGCCGGTCATCGTCGGACCGGTCATCGTCACGCCTTTCACCGTCACGCCGTGAAGCGGCCGGTGCGTTTGATCTCCGGGTAGTCGGTGGTCGCGCCGTCCAGCTCCAGGGCCCGTACGAGCCGCAGGTGGTCCTGCGTGTTCACCACCCAGCCGATGATCTTCAGGTCGGCCTTGCGCGCGTGTTCCACCACCTCCAGCGTGAGCCGGCGGATGTTCAGGCAGACGGTCGCGGCACCGGCCGCGACCGCGCGGTCCACGATGTCGGGGCCGAACCGGCTGCCGATGAGCGCGGTCCGTACGCCGGGCACCAGCCGGGCGATCTCGGCGATCGCCTCGTCGTGGAACGAGGACACCTCCACGCGTGCGACCAGGTCCCGGCGGTGCATGACCTCCGCCAGCGCGCGCGCCGCCGCCACGTCCTTGATCTCGGCCTGCAAGGGCGCGCGCACGCCGTCCAGCACCTCCTCGAACACCGGGACCCGCTCGCCGCAGCCCGCGTCCAGGGCGCGCAGCTCGTCGAGGGTCTGCTCGGCGATCGGGCCGGTGCCGTCGGTCGTACGGTCCACGTCGGTGTCGTGCATCACGACGAGGGCGCCGTCCTTGCTCAGGTGCAGATCGAGTTCGATGACGTCGAGGCCCGCCTGCTCGGCGGCGACGAAGGAACGGAGGGTGTTCTCGGGTTCGACACCCATGACTCCGCGGTGACCGATGGTGAGGAAGTTCAAGGTTCGACTCGCTTCCGTCGGGGGCGGCTCGGCAGCTCGCGCGGGCCGGGGCGGACGGGCGCGCGGGCAGATCGCAGCCTAACGGCCTCGCCCCGCGATGGACCCGGTCCGGCGACGGGAGCGGGTGTACGAAGCGGAAGCGGTTGCCGCGCGCGTGTCAGGAAGGAAAATATCCTGTGACCATCGGGGTGGCGCGGGATAATTTCCCGAGTGCGGACTTGCTGGGAGAAACCCCCTGTGCATACGGTGTCCTGACGCGAGGTTCTCCCGTGGAGGATGGGACATGACGGAAATTCTTGTGCAGGTGGGTTCGGGGGACCAGGTTCCTCCCGCGGCCAGGGTGGTGGAGCATCCGGCGTGGCCCGTGCTCAAGGATGCCGTGGAGCAGATCCGGCCATGGCAGTCCAAGGACGGATCGATCGACTTCGACGCCGAGGGCGCTCCTGACCGGGCGGACGCCGAACGCACCGTGCGGCGTGTCGTGAGCGCCGTCGAGGAGCTCTCCCCGCTGCTCCCGCACGACACCGCCTACCACCAGGCCCTGGTGAAGGATCTGCGCCGCTGGGCGGACGGCGGCTTCCTGGTGCCCGACTTCCTCGATTCGCTGCTGGCCTTCCAGCCCGCCGCGAGCCGCGCGGACGGCCTCCAGCACCTGGTCGTCTTCCCGATGTACACGCAGAACGGCAACCCGGACCGCAACCTCGAAGCGGTCGTCCTGCGCATGGTCTGGCCGGACTGGCTGGCCGAGCTGGAGCGCACCCGCTACGACAACCCGCTGTTCTGCGGCATCACGTTCGAGGACTTCACGGCCGGCTACGACACCAACTCGGCGGTCCTGTTCCCGGAGACCATCGCCGTGCGCGAGGCCCCCGAGCGGTTCAGCTGGGGCGGGATCTTCTGCGACCGCGAGGCCGCCCGCTTCCGCCGGGTGACCGCTTCCGCGGTGGACATCCTGGGCCTGGAGCTGCCCGAGGACGTCGCCGACATGGTCCACGACCAGAAGCGCTGCGAGGAGGCCTTCGTGCTGTGGGACATGGTCCACGACCGCACCCACAGCCACGGCGACCTGCCCTTCGACCCGTTCATGATCAAGCAGCGGCAGCCGTTCTGGATGTACGGCCTCGAGGAGCTGCGCTGCGACCTCACCGCCTTCAGGGAGGCCGTGAAGCTGGCGGCCGACGGCGTCCCGCAGGCCCGTGACGTGCAGTACGCCGTGCTGTTCGACCGCATGTTCCGCTTCCCGGTCACCGGCGAGCGCGTGCGCAACTACGACGGCCTCGGCGGCCAGCTCCTGTTCGCCTACCTCCACAAGCACGACGTCGTCCGCTGGACCGACAACAAGCTGTTCATCGACTGGCAGCGCGCGCCCCAGGTCACCAACCAGCTGTGCGCCGACATCGAGCAGCTCTACCGCGAGGGCATCGACCGCCCCAAGCTCGTCCACTGGTTCGCCGGCTACGAGCTGGTCTCCACCTACCTCGCCCCGCACCCCGGCTCCCGCTGGGCCAAGGGCCCCGACGCCCTCGACCTGAGCCAGCCGCCGCGAAAACTCGTGGATGGCGTGCTTCCGGACGAGTTTCCCCTGAGCATGTTCTATGAGGCCCTCTCCAAGAAACTGAAGAACGTGATCGCCTCCACCAAGGGCATCACGGCGGAGAGTGCCGAACGGGTCGCCGCGTGAGCGATCGCGTGCACGGCGAACCAGCGCACACTGCTCAGGAGGCGAAGATCATGGGGAATGGGGCTCTCAGCGGTGCGGTGATCGCCGTGGCCGGCGCGGGCGGACCCGCGGGGCGGGCGACGCTGCTCAGGCTCGCCGAGGCGGGAGCGACCGTCGTCGGCGCGGACAACGACCCGGAGCGGCTGGCGGAGGCGGTGGACGCGGCGCGCTACAGCGCCGGCGGCGCCACCGTCACCGGCGAGACCGTCGACCTGCTCGACCTGGGCTCGACCCGGGACTGGGCCGTCCGTACCGAGAAGGAGTTCGGCCGGATCGACGGCCTGGTCCACCTCGTCGGCGGCTGGCGCGGCAGCGAGACGTTCGTCAAGACGAGCCTGGACGACTGGGACTTCCTGGAGCTGCTGCTCATCCGCACCGTGCAGCACACCTCGCTGGCCTTCTTCGAGGGTCTTCAGCGCAGCGAGCGCGGGCGGTACCTGCTCATCAGCGCGGCCGGCGCCTCGAAGCCCACCGCGGGCAACGCCGCCTACGCCGCCGCCAAGGCCGCCGCCGAGGCCTGGACGCTCGCGCTGGCCGACGCCTTCCGCAAGGCCGGGGGCGGCGACGGGCCGAGGTCCGCCGCTGCCATCCTGGTGGTGAAGGCGTTGGTGCACGACGCGATGCGCGCCGAGCGCCCCAACGCGAGGTTCGCGGGCTTCACCGACGTCAAGGACCTGGCCGAGGAGATCGTCGAGGTCTGGGAGAAGCCCGCCGCAGAAGTGAACGGAAAGCGTCTGTGGCTGACCGAGAAGCCGTGATACGAGAAGCCGTGATGCGAGAAGCCGTGAACCCACCGAGGACCGACGCCCGGCGCCACCACGACCCGGACGTCCGCGGCTTCGCCAGCGACAACTACGCCGGGGCCCACCCGGAGGTGCTCGCCGCCCTGGCCCTGGCCAACGGCGGGCACCAGGTCGCGTACGGCGAGGACGACTACACCGAGAACCTCCAGCGGATCGTCCGCAGCCACTTCGGCTCGACGGCCCAGGCGTTCCCGGTCTTCAACGGCACCGGCGCCAACGTCGTCGCGCTCCAGGCGGTCACCGACCGCTGGGGCGCGGTGATCTGCGCCGAGAGCGCGCACATCCACGTCGACGAGGGCGGCGCCCCCGAGCGCATGGGCGGCCTCAAGCTGCTCACCGTGCCGACGCCCGACGGCAAGCTCACGCCCGAGCTGATCGACCGGCAGGCGTACGGCTGGGAGGACGAGCACCGTGCGATGCCGCAGGTCGTCTCGATCACCCAGAGCACGGAACTGGGCACCCTCTACACGCCCGACGAGATCCGCGCGATCTGCGACCACGCCCACGCGCGCGGCATGAAGGTCCACCTGGACGGCTCCCGCATCGCCAACGCGGCGGCCTCGCTGGACGTCCCGATGCGGACGTTCACCAACGCGGTGGGCGTCGACATCCTCTCCCTGGGCGGCACGAAGAACGGCGCTCTGTTCGGCGAGGCGGTCGTCGTCATCGACCAGGACGCCGTCAGTCACATGAAGCACCTGCGCAAGCTGTCCATGCAGCTCGCCTCCAAGATGCGCTTCGTGTCGGTGCAGTTGGAGGCCCTGCTCGCCAAGGACCTGTGGCTGCGCAACGCCCGCCACGCCAACGAGATGGCCCAGCGGCTCGCCGAGGGCGTACGGGCCGTGCACGGCGTGGAGATCCTCTACCCGGTGCAGGCCAACGGGGTCTTCGCGCGACTCCCTCATGAGGTGGGCGTGCGTCTGCAGGAGCGGTTCCGGTTCTACTTCTGGGACGAGACCTCGGGTGTCGTGCGCTGGATGTGCGCGTTCGACACCACGGAGGACGACGTGGACGCGTTCGTGGCGGCGCTGAAGGAGGAAATGGCGCGCTAGCCGACGGGACGCGCGAGGATGCATAGATATTCGGTAACCTGAAAAGTCATTGACTCGCAGGTGATCGCTTTCCTATGCTCTGCGGACATGGAGCTGATCCAGAACACCCCCGACCTGTCCGCGTATTTGGCTGCCGACGAGGTCATCGACCATGACCACCCGATCGTGCGTGACATGGCCGCGTGTCTCGCCAGGCAGGCAGATGACTCGTATGCCTATGCGCGGCTCGCCTTCGAGTTCGTGCGCGACACCATCCCGCACTCCGCCGACAGCGGTGACCCGCGTGTCACCTGGCGTGCATCCGACGTCCTGGAACAGGGCACCGGCATCTGCTACGCGAAGGCGCACGCGCTGGCCGCGCTGCTGCGGGCCGAGGACATCCCGACGGCCCTGTGCTACCAGAAGCTCGGGGAGGTGCACGGCCTGGTCGCCGTGCGCTTCAACGGTGCCTGGCATCGGCAGGACCCCCGCGGCAACAAGCCCGGGGTGAACGCCCAGTTCTCCCTCGACGGCGAGCAGCTGGCCTTCACACCCGACCCGGAGTCCAATGAGCTGGACTACCCGGTCCTGTACGCTGAACCTCACCCGGTCGTCCTCGGCGTACTCCAGGCCGCCCCCGACCGGGCGTACCTCTGGAAGACCCTTCCCACCGCACTCTGAGGCAGGCGATGACCCTCACCCTGACCGTGTCCGACGAGGTGCGCGCTCTCGCGCCCGGCTTCACCCACCTCGCGATCCAGGCGCACGGCCTCGTCAACGGACCCAGCACCGACGCCAGTTCCGCCCTCCTCGACGACGCGGCCCGCCGGCTCGCCGTACGCCTGGACGGGCGCGCCCCGCACGAGGACCCGCACATGGCCGCCTGGCGCGAGGCCTACACGGCGTTCGGGTCGAAGCCCTCACGGACCCGCAACTCGGCGGAGGCGCTGGCCAAGAGGGCCCTGTCGGAGGGCGGGCTGCCGCGGATCAACCTGTTGGTCGACCTCTACAACGCGATCAGCGTCGCCCACCTGATCCCCGTCGGCGGCGAGGACGTCGACCGTGTCCAGGGAGGCATGCGTCTCGTGCGGGCCACCGGAGATGAGGACTTCGTGACCGTCGTCGGCGGCGCGGAGATCGTCGAACACCCCGACGCGGGCGAGGTGGTGTGGCGCGACGACGCGGGCGTGACCTGCCGCCGCTGGAACTGGCGCCAGGGGCCGCGCACCCGGCTCACCGAGGACACCGTCTCCGGGATCTTCCTGCTGGAGAGCCTGGCCCCGATGCCGGCCTCCGACGTCGAGGCGGCGGCGGCCGAACTCGCCGAGCTGCTGGAGAAGTTCAGTCCGGGAGCCCGGATCGCCGTCGGGTCCCCGGTGTCCTGATCCGCCCCGGCGGAGCGTGGCGGATCAGCGCGCCTCGGCCTCGCGGACCTGCTCCGGGGTCGGCGCGGTGCCGCCGAGATGGGCCGGCATCCACCAGGTGTCGTCCGCGTCCTTGGGACGGACCGGGTAGGCGCGCTGGGCCGCCTCCAGCAGCTCGTTCACCCGCTCGCGCACCTGCCGGGTGATCGCGCCCGCGTACTTGTCCCGGGAGGCCTCGATCGTCTCGCCGACGCGGATGGTGATCGGGGTGTGGCTGCGCTTGAAGTTGCGCGGGTGCCCCTTGGTCCACAGCCGCTGCGTGCCCCACAGCGCCACCGGGATGAGCGGTACGCCCGCCTCCTGGGCCATGCGCGCGGCGCCCGACTTGAAGCTCTTCAGCGTGAACGACGGCGAGATCGTCGCCTCCGGGAAGACGCCCACGATCTCGCCGGACCTGAGCGAGTCCAGCGCGTGGGCGTAGGCCGTCTCGCCCTGGTTGCGGTCCACCGGGATGTGCTTCATCCCGCGCATCAGCGGGCCGGAGACCTTGTGGCGGAAAACCGACTCCTTCGCCATGAAGCGAACAAGGCGTTTCTGCGGGAGCGCCGCGAGTCCGTCGAAGATGAAGTCCAGGTAGCTGATGTGGTTGCTCACCAGCACGGCGCCGCCCGAGCGCGGGATGTTCTCCGAACCCTTGCAGTCGATCTTGAGGTCCCACACCTTGAACAACGCCTGGGCGAGACCGACGACGGGGCGGTAGACAAGCTCTGCCATGGACGGAGTGGACCCTTCCATTCTCTGCCTGGGAAAAGGAAACTCCCGGCGGGAAAGCTACGCAGCCGTAGGTTTACGGCATCTCGCAGATCGTGCCCCAAGAACGGACCGGGAGCCAGTCTTCGTGCCCGTCAAGGGCGAGATTCTCGTCACGTCCACCCAGTGATCCACCTCGGGCTTTTAAGCCGCCTTTACTCCGTGCGTACCGTTACCCGACGTACAAGCAGGTACATCTCGCACCCCAGGCAGTACCCGAACGCGGCATTCAGGAAGGCGGCGGCGAGCGCGGCCCCCGTGGCGGCGAGTCCCAGCCAGTCGGGGCCCAGTGCGAAGCCGACGAGGCCCAGGCCCGCGAAGACCAGTCCCACCGCCTGGGCGAACCTCGGCGGCTCGGGCGCCTCGAACTCGGTGGGCGGCCCGAGCCGCGGCCGCACGGCCCGTCGGAACAGCCAGCCGTACGGTGAACGCCCCACGCCGCCCGCCGCGCCCAGCGCGAACGCCAGGGTCTGCCAGGCCAGCAGCCAGGCGCTCCCCGTGATCAGCACGACCGCCAGCACGACGGTCGTCACGGCCGCCCCGAAGCGCGGCCCCCTTGCATCGATGTCCATAAGGATCAAGGATCCCGCAGCGGACGGATTCAGGGGAGGCGGGAATCTTTGCAGTCTCGTGAATGCTGGTGCAGAAGATGACCGGACTTGTGGTGTGTGTGGCGGTGCTCGCGGCGGCGAGCGCCTTCGGAGTGCTGCATCGGCGGCGGAGCGGGAGAGTACGGGTGCGCGGGCGCGACGACGGAAAACGGCTCGGCGTGGCCGAACTCGGTGGCCCGCTCGGCGAGCGCGCCACGCTCGTCCAGTTCTCCAGCGCCTTCTGTGCCCCCTGCCGGGCGACCCGACGAGTCCTCGGCGAGGTGGCCGGCATGGTCCCCGGCGTGACCCACGTCGAGATCGACGCCGAGGAGCGGCTGGAGCTGGTCCGGGAACTCGACATCCTCAAGACCCCGACCGTGCTGGTCCTGGACGCCGACGGCCGGGTCGTACGACGGGCGGTCGGACAGCCGCGCAAGGCCGACGTGATCGCCGCGTTGGGAGAGGCGGTCTGAGGGCAGGAGACCAGGGGTGAGCCATCTCCCATATGCCGGGACGTACTTGACTGTGCGCACCACCTATCGTCAGCCTGACCGTATGCCGTCGGAACTCCTTCTCTTCGGGCGGGTCCACGTCGACCTGGCCCGCAACGCGAGCGCGCGCTGTCCGGGCTGTTGAGCAGCCAAGGACGCCCCCGCCACTCCTCGCAGAAGGACAGCTCCATGACGGCCACGCCCGACCTCGACGCCGCCCGGCTCGCCTCGCCCGACCTGCTCCGCTCGGTTTTCCGGCGGCACGCGGCGGGAGTCGCCGTGATCACCGCCCGCGGTGACGCCGGCCCCGTCGGATTCACGGCCACCTCCCTCACCTCGGTCTCCGCCGAACCCCCGCTGCTGTCCTTCGGCATCGGCACGGGCGCCTCCAGTTGGCCCGCGGTGGCCGAGACCGACCACGTCGGAGTGCACATACTCGGCGAGCACCAACAGGACCTGGCCGCCACCTTCGCCCGCAGCGGCGCCGACCGCTTCGGCGCGGCGACCGCCTGGCGCGAGGGCCCCGAGGGCGTTCCCGTCCTCGACGACGTCCAGGCCTGGCTGCTGTGCCGGATCGCCGCCCGGGTACCCGCCGGCGACCACCGCCTCGTGCTGGCCGAGGTCGTCCTCGGCGACTCCACGGGTCCCGGCCGCCCGCTGCTCTACCACCAGGGGCGGTTCCACGGGCTGCGCGACTGATCGGCGCGACCCCTCTTCTGCGAAGCGGTCGAGTTCCGATTACGCTGCGTTGCAAAGGTCACAGTTCAAAGCGCTTGCTTAGCGGGAACGAACTGGGTGTACTGACGAGTAATATTTCGGTCGGAGCGCGGGTCGCTCCGACCGGGATCGGCCGCTTGGGGCGCCTATGCTGCCTGCAAGTAGGCAGTCGAAAACTGACGATGCAGTAGGAGAGCCGGCGTGAGCTTGAGGATCGTTGTCACTGTGAAGTACGTGCCCGACGCCACTGGCGACCGGCACTTCGCCGATGACCTGACCGTCGACCGGGACGACGTGGACGGTCTGCTCTCCGAGCTGGACGAGTACGCGGTCGAGCAGGCGCTGCAGATCTCCGAGAACTCCGATGACGATGTCGAGGTCACCGTCCTGACGGTGGGTCCCGAGGACGCCAAGGACGCGCTGCGCAAGGCGCTGTCGATGGGTGCGGACAAGGCGATCCACGTCGAGGACGAGGACCTGCACGGTACGGATGCGATCGGTACCTCGCTGGTGCTGGCCAAGGCGGTCGAGAAGGCTGGTTACGACCTGGTGATCTCCGGTATGGCCTCCACCGACGGCACCATGGGTGTGGTGCCGGCGCTGCTGGCGGAGCGGCTGGGGGTGCCGCAGGTGACGCTGCTGTCCGAGGTGTCCGTCCAGGACGGGGTCGTCAAGGGCCGCCGGGACGGCGACTCGGCCACCGAGCAGCTGGAGGCCTCGCTGCCGGCCGTGGTGTCGGTGACCGACCAGTCGGGTGAGGCGCGCTACCCGTCGTTCAAGGGCATCATGGCGGCGAAGAAGAAGCCGGTTGCGGCCTGGGACCTGTCCGACCTGGGCCTTGAGGCCGAGGAGGTCGGACTCGACGGCGCCTACACGGTCGTCGACTCCGCGGCCGAGCGCCCGGCGCGCACCGCCGGCACGATCGTCAAGGACGAGGGCGAGGGCGGCAAGCAGCTCGCCGAGTTCCTCGCGGGCCAGAAGTTCATCTAGCCCCAACCCCCTCACCGCCCCTCAGACTTCGCAATCCGCAGGAGAGCATTCCCATGGCTGAAGTTCTCGTCTACGTCGACCACGTGGACGGCGCCGTCCGCAAGCCCACCCTGGAGCTGCTGACCCTGGCCCGCCGCATCGGCGAGCCGGTCGCCGTCGCGCTGGGCGCGGGTGCCGCCGAGACCGCCGCCGTTCTCGGCGAGCACGGCGCGACCCGCGTGCTCACGCACGAGGCCGCCGAGTACGCCGACTACCTGGTCGTCCCGAAGGTGGACGCCCTGCAGGCCGCCTACGAGGCGGTCTCCCCCACCGCCGTGCTGGTGCCGTCCTCCGCCGAGGGCAAGGAGATCGCCGCCCGCCTCGCGCTGCGCATCAACTCCGGCATCATCACCGACGCGATCGACCTGGAGGCCGGCGAGGCGGGCCCGGTGGCCACCCAGTCGGTGTTCGCCGCGTCCTTCACCACCAAGTCCCGCATCGCCAAGGGCACCCCGGTCATCACCGTCAAGCCGAACAGCGCCGCCGTGGAGGCCGCCCCGGCCGACGGTACGGTCGAGGCCCTGGCCGTCACCTTCTCCGCGCAGGCGACCGGCACCAAGGTCACCGCCCGTACCCCGCGCGAGTCCAGCGGCCGCCCGGAGCTGACCGAGGCCGCGATCGTGGTCTCCGGCGGCCGCGGCGTCAACGGCGCCGAGAACTTCGCGATCATCGAGGCCCTGGCCGACTCCCTGGGCGCGGCCGTCGGCGCCTCCCGTGCCGCGGTGGACGCGGGCTGGTACCCGCACACCAACCAGGTCGGCCAGACCGGCAAGAGCGTCTCCCCGCAGCTGTACATCGCCTCCGGCATCTCCGGCGCGATCCAGCACCGGGCCGGCATGCAGACCTCGAAGACGATCGTGGCGGTCAACAAGGACGCCGAGGCCCCGATCTTCGACCTGGTCGACTACGGCATCGTCGGCGACCTCTTCGACGTCGTCCCCCAGCTCACCGAGGAGATCAACACCCGCAAGGGCTGATCTCGCTCCGGGCGTACGAGGCCCCCGTGACCGCTTCCGCAGCGGTCACGGGGGCCTCGGCTCATCCCAGGGTCAACGACGCCTGCACCGGCAGGTGGTCGCTCGGGAACTGGCCGTCCAGTGCGAAGGTGTTGATCGAGGCGCGGTGGGTCGTGACGCCCGGCGAGACGAGGATCCAGTCGATGCGGTCGCCGTCCGGCGTCAGCGGCTGGTAGCCGTGGAAGGTCCCGTACAGCCTGCTCCGCTCCTCCGCGCTGTCCCAGGTGTCGACCAGGCCCGCGCCCAGCATCGTGTCGTAGACCGCGTTCTTGTGGGCGGCGACGTTGAAGTCGCCCGTCGTCAGGACCGGGAGTGTCCGGTCCAGCCCGGCGATCCGCAGGGCGGTGAGGGACGCGGCACGCGCGCGTGCGTACTGACTGGCGTTGTCGAGGTGCGTGTTCAGGACGTAGAACTCCCGGTTCCCGTCGAGCAGATCACGGAAGCGGACCCAGGTCACCATCCGGATGTGGGCGCCGCCCCAGGTGTTCGAGCCGATCACGTTCGGGGTGTCGGAGAGCCAGAAGTGGTCGTACTCCTGAGGGGCGAGCCGGCGGGCGTCGTAGAAGACCGCCATGAACTCGTCGCGGCTGCCGCCCGCGCGGCCGGTGCCGATCCAGTCGAAGTGCGGTCCGAGGTCGCTCTCGATGTCGCGCAGCTGCTGGTAGACGCCTTCCTGCGTGCCGATGAGGTGCGGCCTCTCGCGGCGCAGCAGCTCGCGCATCACCGGTCTGCGGGCGGTCCAGCTGTGGGGCTCGACGGTGCTCGCGAAGCGGAGGTTGAACGACATGACCTGGAGGCGGCCGTCTCGCGGCTCGCCCGCCGAGGCCGGCTCACCCGCCGAGGCCGGTCCGGGCGAGAGTGCTGTACTGGACAGGGGCACGCAGATCGTGGCGGCTAACGCGGCCTTCAGGCCCGTGCGGCGCGTGACTCGGCTGTGGTTCGGCACAGGGGCTCCTTCTGTGGCGGCTTCCGGGCGAGTCGGACGGGGGAGTCGGACGGGAGTGCTGTGAAGACGCGGTGGACTTTGGGAAGTTGTCTGTTGAACGGTGGCAGACAGACGTGAACATGCCGAGATGCCGGAGGTGGACCGAATGAAAGACGGTGTTGACCAGCAGGAAGGTTGCCCGATAACTTCGCTCTACGGATTGTTGATTCCGTATAGCGGAAAATAGGAGGGTTCGGGATGGGTCAGGGCCAGCAGGAGCAGGTGGCGACGAGCCTCGCGGGCGCCGTCAGCGAGGAGATCAGCGCCTCCCTCGCCCCGGTCGACGCCGAACTGGAGCGCCGCTACCCCGGCGACCCCGGCACCCGCCAGCCCGTCCACACCGTCTACGTCCCCGGCGACGCCTTCGCCGCCGACACGATCCGTTCCTGGGGCGACCAGGCCCTCGCCGCTCTCGACGAACACGCCCCGGACGCCGCCTCCTTCGCCGCGGTCCTCGGCCTGTCCGACGAACTGGCCGAACCGGTCTACTCCCGCGTCCGCGCCAAGCTGGAACACGAGCCGATCGAGGACCTGCGCGTCGACTTCGAGGACGGCTACGGCCCCCGCCCGGACGCCGAGGAGGACGAGACGGCCGCCCGCGCCGCCCGCCTGATCGCCGAGGCGTTCAAGAACGGCACGGCGGCGCCGTACATGGGCATCCGCATGAAGTGCATGGAGGCGGCGGTCCGCGACCGGGGCATCCGCACGCTCGACATCTTCCTCACCGGCCTGATGGAGGCCGGCCCACTGCCCGACGGGCTGATCCTGACGCTGCCGAAGGTGACGTATCCCGAGCAGGTCGGTGCCATGGTCCGCCTCCTCGAGGCCTTCGAGAAGGCACGCGGCCTCGAGCCCGGCCGGATCGGGTTCGAGATCCAGATCGAGACCAGCCAGTCCATCCTCGCCACCGACGGCACCGCGACCGTCGCCCGCATGATCCAGGCCGCCGAGGGCCGCGCCACCGGGCTGCACTACGGCACCTTCGACTACAGCGCCTGCCTGGGCGTGTCCGCCGCCTACCAGGCCAGCGACCACCCGGCCGCCGACCACGCCAAGGCGATCATGCAGGTAGCGGCCGCGGGGACGGGCGTACGCGTCTCGGACGGCTCGACGAACGTGCTCCCCGTCGGCCCGACCGCCAAGGTCCACGACGCCTGGCGCCTGCACTACGGCCTCACCCGGCGCGCCCTGGCTCGCGCCTACTACCAGGGCTGGGACATGCACCCCCGCCACATCCCGACCCGCTACGCGGCCGTCTTCGCCTTCTACCGCGAGGGCTTCGCACAGGCCGCCGCCCGCCTGGCCCGCTATGCCAACCGCACCGGCGGCGACGTCATGGACGAACCCGCCACCGCCAAGGCCCTCAGCGGCTACCTTCTGCGCGGCCTGGATTGCGGCGCCCTCGACATCGCCGAGGTCGCCCGCCTGTCCGGCCTGACCCGGGCGGACCTGGAGGCCTTCGCGACACCGCGGCGAGGCGACCTCACGGCCTCGGGGAAGTAGCGGACCTGTCACAGCGGCCACCGCCGCACCGCGCTGTCCCCCCGGCCCCGTAGGCTGTACGCCACGCACGGACGGGTCACAGGAACGGGGCGGCGGTGTCTTCGGGGGAGTACGGACAGACGGACGGGGTCGGGCGGGTGCTGGCCGGGCGCTACCGGGTCGTGGCACAACTCGGGCGCGGCGGCATGGGCGTGGTGTGGCGGGCCGTCGACGAGGTGCTCGGGCGCGAGGTCGCCGTCAAGGAACTGCGCACCTACACGGACGCCGACGGCCCCGAACTCTCCGGACTGCGGCTGCGGATGCAGCGCGAGGCCCGTGCGGCCGCCCGGGTGCGTCACACCGGCGTCGTGGCCGTGCACGACGTCACCGAGCTCGACGGCCGTCCGCTGATCGTGATGGAGCTGGTGGACGGACCGTCCCTGGACGACGTCCTGCGCGAGGGCGGCACCCTCGACCCGCGCGAGGCGGCCAGGATCGGCGCCAAGGTCATGGACGCGCTGGCCGCCGCCCACCGCGCCGGCGTCCTGCACCGAGACGTGAAGCCCGGCAACATCCTGCTGGAGCGCTCCGGCCGCGTCGTCCTCACCGACTTCGGCATAGCCACCATGGAGGACCCGGGCGACGGCTCGGCCACCCACCTCACCCGCAGCGGCGAACTCGTCGGCTCCCTGGACTACTTGGCACCCGAACGCGCCCAGGGCGCCGCACCCGGCCCCGCCTCCGACATCTGGGCCCTCGGCGCCACGCTGTTCGCGGCGGTCGAAGGCACCGCGCCCTTCCGCCGTACGTCCACCTTCTCCACCCTCACCGCCATCGTCTCCGAGCCCCTGCCCGAATCCCACAGCGCCGGTCACCTGGGGCCCGTCCTCCAACGGCTGCTGGACAAGCGGCCCGAGTCCCGCCCGGAGGCGGACGAGGCGCGGAAACTGCTCCAGGCGGTGGCGGACTCGGGCGGTTCGGACACGCCGACGACGACGTTGCGGGGTGTGGCGGGCGTGGCGGGTGCCGGCAAGCCGGCGCCGGAGGAGGAGAGGGAGCGGAGTGCTCCGACGGTAATGCCGGGATTCGGGCCCGTGGAGGCCGCCGCACCAGGTACGTCAGGTTTCGGGCCCGCGGAGCAAGCGGCGCCGCCCGGACCGGCGGCCGCGCCCGCACCCGAAACCTCTCCTCCCACCGGCCTCCTGGCCACCCCCAACCCGCCCCGCCGCAAGGGCCGTGCCCTCCTCGCCGCCGCGGCCGTCGCCGTCGTCCTCGCCACGGCCGGGGTCTCCGTGGCCCTGCTGAACGACCAGAAAGACGCCGAAGCCGGGACACGGCCCACCGCCTCGGCCACCTCCGCCTCGGCCACGGGCCAGGCCGCCGCCGGCAGCCCGGACGCCCCCAAGCCGAGCGAACAGGGCGACGAGAAGCCCCCCACGGCGACCAACTCCCCGAGCGGCAAGACCGACACCACGCCCACCAGCCCGGCTCCCACGCCCTCCCCGACCAAGACCTCCGGCGGCGCTTCCGGTGACGGCGGCACGCCGGGCGCAGGCGGTACGACGACCGCCCCGGCCTCCTCCTGCCGGCCCATAGGCGGCGGCAAGTACAACTGCGAGGTCTGGCGCACCGCCAAGTCGTACACCGCCTCCGGCACCGAGGTCGGCGTCCTCAACGCGGGCACCAGCTACTTCTACTGCCAGCAGAACCTGGGCCGCCGCGAGACGTACGGCGAGTGGACCAACGTCTGGTGGGCGAAGACGGACGACGACAGCGGCAACACGGACGTCTACGTCAGCGACGTCTACGTCGAGGGCGGCGACAACGACGAGCCGGTGCCGGGGCTGCCGGTCTGCTGAACCCGTACGTACCGCTCCAGGCCGGAAGCCGTCACCCGCTTCTCGTCCTTGAACAGCCGCGTACCCCGCTCGCACAGTCGCCGGTCGGCACGGGCCCGCGCGCAGAACGCCTCGGGTGTGACCCCGAACAGTTCCCTCAACCGGGCCGATCCCACGAGGAGTTCGGTGAGCAGCGGCCGCTGGCCCGGGTGCGTGCGCGGGGCGCCGGTGCCGTCATGCAGCACGCCGTGGCGGTTGACGTACGCGCACACGCCCGGGAGGACCGTCCCGGGCGCCGGCTCGACGCGCACCGCGGGTGCGGACAGCCAGGCCCGGCCGTAGTTGCCGTTCGGCAGCGGTACGCCCTCGCTCGCGTCGACCACCGCGAGCTGCTGGGCGTCGAGCCAGATGACGAACAACTCCCGCACGGTGCCCGGCGCGTCGAAGGGCGACGCGGACACGTATCCGAAGCGGCTGACGTGTGCGGAGACGCCGATGTCGATGCCGGTGACCCGGGCCCTGACCATCGGGATGGGCGAGGTGATCCCGAACTCGGCCATCTTGTGGCGGAGTTGGGCGGGGCTGGCGTTGGAGCCGACGGCGAGGACGGGCGTGCGGTCTGCGTGCACGAGGTGGTCGAGGGGGAGGAGGTGGTTCCGGTCCAGGAGTGCGGACTCCCGCGGCCAGGCTCCCGGGTAGCGGAGGGGGTGATCGCGCGGCACCTCGGCCAGGCCGAGCGCCTCGAGGGTGCGGTTCTCCATGGGCCGCTCAGTCCGCCGGCGGCAGCTCGCCCGAGCCGCGCGTGATCAGCCGGGTCGGCAGTTCGATCCGCTCCGGGGTGAGCAGAGTGCCGTCCAGCTGGTGGAAGAGACGCTCGGCGGCCGTACGGCCCAGGGTCGCCGCGTCCTGGGCGACGACCGTGACGCCGGGCTGGAGCAGGTCGGCGAGCTCGATGTCGTCGAAGCCCACGAAGGCGATACGACGGGTCTGTTCGGCGAGGACGCGGATCACGGTGACCGTCACCCGGTTGTTGCCCGCGAAGATCGCGGTGACGGGGGAGTGGCCGGTCAGCATCTCCTCGGCCGCCCGCCGCACCCGCCCGGGGTCGGTGACGCCCAGGGACATCCAGGAGTCCTCCACGGCTATGCCCGCGTCCTCCATGGCGGCCCGGTAGCCGCGCAGCCGTTCGGCGGCGGTGTGGATGCGGGGCATGTCGCCGATGAACCCGATCCGCCGGTGGCCGTGGGCGATGAGGTGGGCCACGCCGTCACGGGCGCCGCCGTAGTTGTCCGACAGGACGACATCGGCGTCGACCTTCCCGGCCGGACGGTCGACGAACACCGTCGCGACGCCGGCCTTCAACTCCGGCTCCAGGTAGCGGTGGTCGTCACCTGCCGGAATCACCACCAGCCCGTCCACCCGCCGCGCGCACAGCGCCAGCACCAGCTCCTGCTCGCGCTCCGGGTCCTCCGCGCTGGAACCGTTGATCAGCAGCGCCCCGTGGGCCCGGGCCACCTCCTCGACGGCGCGGCTGAGCGGGCCGTAGAACGGGTCCGCGAGGTCCTCGAGGACCAGCCCGATGCTGGCGGTGCGACCCTTGCGCAGCACCCGCGCGCTGTCGTTGCGCCTGAAGCCCAGTGCGTCGATGGCCTCCTGGACACGGCGTTCCGTCTCCGGCGTGACGCCCGGCTCCCCGTTGACCACCCGCGAGACCGTTTTCAGTCCGACCCCGGCCCGCGCGGCCACGTCCTTCATGGTCGGACGGTTGCCGTAGCGGGTCCCTGGGAAGCGGTCTGCTCGGCTGTGGGTCTCGGGCACGATGCGGTGTCCTGTCCTGTCGTCCACGGGGATGCGGCGGTCATGATGGTGTATGAGGATGTGGCGTCGAGCATAGAGCCTGGACAACGTTGTCAGATGCGGGAGACACTGTCCACCGCAATCTCCGGCCTGCGCCCCCACCGCGAGGCCGGCCTGCAGTTCCTCATGGTTGTTCTCATGGTTGTTCATGTCTGACGGGGAGATCCGACACTGATGCACACCGACCTCGTGGCCGCGCTCGACATCGGCGGCACCAAGATCGCCGGGGCGCTGGTCGACGGCCACGGCCGGATCCAGGCCCGCGCGCAGCGCGCCACACCCGCGCGGGAGGACGGCGAGACCGTGATGCGGGCCGTCGAGGAGGTGCTTGCCGAGCTGACCGCATCGCCTCTGTGGGGACGCGCCACGGCGCTCGGCATCGGCAGCGCGGGCCCGGTGGACGCCTCCACGGGCACGGTGAGCCCGGTGAACGTGCCCGGCTGGCGGGACTATCCGCTGGTCCAGCGGGTGCGGGCGGCGGTTGGTGGGCTGCCCGTCGAGCTGATCGGCGACGGCGTCGCGATCACGGCCGCCGAGCACTGGCAGGGCGCGGCCCGCGGCCACGACAACGCCCTGTGCATGGTGGTGTCGACGGGCGTCGGCGGCGGCCTGGTCCTCGGCGGTCAGCTGCACGCGGGCCCGACCGGCAACGCCGGTCACATCGGCCACATCAGCGTCGACCTCGACGGCGACTCCTGCCCCTGCGGCTCGCGCGGCTGTGTGGAGCGGATCGCCAGCGGTCCGAACATCGCCCGGCGGGCCTTCGAGAACGGCTGGCGGCCCGGCCCGGACGGCGACGCCTCCGCCGCCGCGGTGGCCGCCGCCGCACGCGCCGGCGATCCGGTCGCCGTGGCCTCCTTCGAGCGGGCCGCCCAGGCGCTGGCCGCCGGGATCGCGGCCACCGCGACGCTCGTGGAGATCGACGTCGCCGTCATCGGTGGCGGCGTGGGCAAAGCGGGCGACGTGCTGTTCACGCCGCTGCGCAAGGCCCTGAGCGAGTACGCGACCCTGTCCTTCGTCCAGCGGCTGACGGTGACGCCCGCCCAGATGGGCACGGACGCGGGGCTGGTGGGGGCGGCCGCGGCGGCGCTCGCCAGACGGGCGGAGGCGGCCGCGGCGGGAGTCTGACGCGCTCGGCAGGAACGTTTACTCGGAGCTCGGTCGATCTACGCGGGTCGGCCGAGCTCCGTGGTGTACGGCACACCGTCAATTTTGAACACGTTCAACTTTTCGCGCTAGGCTTGCCCCACACGAAGGGGGAGCCCGATGAAGATCGTCATACCCGGGGGAACCGGGCAGGTCGGCGCGGTCCTCGACCGTGCGCTGACCGCCGCGGGCCACGAGGTCGTCGTCCTGACGCGACAGCCGCGGCGTGAGCGCGAGGTCGCCTGGGACGGGGAGACGCCGGGAGCCTGGACCCAGGAGATCGACGGCAGCGACGTCGTGATCAACCTGGCCGGCCGCAGTGTCAGCTGCCGCTACACCGAGGCCAACCTGCGGGCCATGATGGATTCGCGGGTGCGTTCCACGCAGGTCGTCGGCGAGGCGATCGAGGCCGCGGCACGGCCGCCCCGCATCTGGCTGCAGATGAGTACGGCCACCGTCTACGCCCACCGCTTCGACGCGCCGAACGACGAGGCGACGGGCGTGATCGGGGGCGAGGAGCCCGGCGTACCGGACTACTGGGCCTACAGCGTCGAGATCGCCAGGAACTGGGAACTGGCCCAGCGGCAGACCGAAACCCCGCACACCCGCAAGGTCGCCCTGCGCTCCGCCATGGTGATGAGCCCGGACCGCGGCGGCGTCTTCGACGTCCTGTCGTGGCTGACGCGGCTCGGGCTCGGCGGTCCGGTCGCGGGCGGCGCCCAGTACGTGTCCTGGATCCACGACCGGGACTTCGTCCGCGCCGTCGAGTTCCTGATCGACCGTGACGACATCGACGGGCCGGTGAATCTCGCCGCTCCCGGACCGCTGCCGCAACGCGCGTTCATGCGCGCCCTGCGCTCCGCGTGGCGCGTACCGGCAGGTCTGCCCGCCACGAAGTGGATGGCGGAGATCGGCGCGTTCGCGCTGCGCTCGGACACCGAACTCCTGCTCAAGAGCCGCCGCGTGGTCCCGGGCCGCCTGATTGAAGCGGGCTTCGCCTTCGACCACGCCGAGTGGCCCGGAGCCGCCGACGACCTGGTACGACGGCTGCGCGAAGGGCGCGCTTCTGGCGGGCGTGCCCTTCGGAGGCGACTTCCCGCACGTCCGCGATCACTCCAGCGCCGGGCGTGACCCCCGCGGCAGTTCCCCCGTTGAACCCGGCATGAAGAAGCGCAGCATGCTCGCCATCGCCTCCCTCGCCACCGGCTTCGTCGTCGCGGCGGTCTCCCCGTCCCACGCCCTGGGCGAGGAACTGGGTGGCCTCGACGTCGACAAGACCCTCAGCACCCTCGACCCGACCGTCGCCAGCGACAGCCTGGCCGACGTCGACGACGGTGCCCTCGGGCAGAACGGCTGACGAGGTACGACACAGCAGGACACGGCGCCGGTGCCCCCGCGAGGCGGGGGCACCGGCGCCCGCTCGTGCGCCCTCAACTGCGGCTGGTTTCCGTGGCAGGGTGGAGCGGGCAAGCCTCAGGGGGCCAGTAGAAGAGGGGGCAACGTGATCGTCTGGGTCAACGGCGCGTTCGGTGTGGGGAAGACCACCACCGCACGGGAACTGATCGAAGTGATCCCGAACAGCACGCTCTTCGACCCCGAGGTCATCGGCGGAGCGCTCTGGCACCTGCTGCCGCCCAAGCACCTCGCCGAGGTCGGCGACTTCCAGGACCTGCCGATCTGGCGGCGGCTCGTCATCGACACGGCAGCCGCGATGCTCGCCGAGCTGGGCGGGACCCTGGTGGTCCCGATGACCCTGCTGCGCCAGGACTACCGGGACGAGATCTTCGGCGGCCTGGCCGCGCGCCGGATCGCCGTCCGGCATGTCCTGCTCGCCCCGGCGGAAACGATCCTGCGCGAGCGAATAGCCGGGCGGGAGATCCCTCCCGACCTGCCCGACGGCGAGATACGGCAACGGCAGTGGGCGTACGACCACATCGAGCCGTACAAGGCCGCCCTCGCCTCCTGGCTGACCGCCGACGCCCACCCCGTCGACAGCGGTGCCCTCACGCCGTACGAGACCGCCGCCCGGATCGCGGAGGCCGTCAGCGCCGGGACCGTGCCGGCGTGCGACATCGTGCAGACTCCCGAGCCCACCGCCGAGACCCTCGCGGCGGGCGTCCTGCTCTTCGACGAGCAGAGCCGGGTGCTGCTCGTGGACCCGACCTACAAGGCCGGCTGGGAGTTTCCCGGCGGCGTCGTCGAACCCGGCGAGGCGCCCGCCCGTGCCGGCATGCGCGAGGTCGAGGAGGAGACCGGCATCCGCCTGGACGACGTACCCCGGCTCCTGGTCGTCGACTGGGAGCCGCCCGTACCGCCCGGCTACGGCGGTCTGCGCCTCCTCTTCGACGGCGGCCGGCTCGACTCCGCCGACGCCGCGCGGCTCCTGCTGCCCGGCCCCGAGCTGCGCGGCTGGTGCTTCGCCACCGAGGAGGAGGCCGCCGACCTGCTGCCGCCCGTCCGCTACGAGCGGCTGCGGTGGGCCCTGCGGGCACGGGAACGCGGCGCGGCGATGTATCTGGAGGCCGGGATTCCGGTCGGCTGATCCGTGGTGGGATCCCCGCCGCCTTCCGGTGACGGCGGGGACTTCGTCGTGCCCTTGGCGGCGAACTCCCGGGGAAACGTGTGCCAAGCGGAGCCCGCGAGACCGTAGCAATACCTCTATGTGAGAGCTAACCGGACGCCGCACTCTCGTCAACTCTTGGCAACGAGCGCAAACAATCCCTTTTAAGCCGCATATCCGTCTTGACCGGACTCACCACACGTTGCGAAAGTCCGCTCAGTCTCACGGCGACGACACCGAACGCCGCCCATGCCTTTCACTCAGGGGCACCTCCGCATGACGAGTCCCTCCACTTCGGCGACCGCGGAAACTCCGCGACAGCCTCAGCTCATACCCGGGACGTCCGTACGATGACGACGCAACACCAGCCGGTCCCGACCGGCACCGGCACCACGCTCCCGGCCGACGAACAGCCGTCGGCCTCGCGGCCCGACGTTCCCGCCATCGCCGGACGCTCACCGGCCCGCATGGCCTGGAAGCGCATCAGGCGGGACAAGGTGACCATGGCCGCGTTCGTGGTCACCGTCCTGTTCATCCTGGTCGCGCTGCTGGCCCCGGTGCTCACCGCCCTCACCGGCTGGGGCCCCATCACACCGGACGGGAAGGCGATCGACCCGGACACGGGCAACTTCCCCATCGGATCCCTGGGCGGCATCAGCCTCACCCACCTGCTGGGGGTCGAACCGGGCACCGGATACGACCTGTTCGCGCGGATCGTCTACGGCCTGCGCACCTCCCTCGTGGTCGGCTTCGCGTCGGCCGTGCTGTCCACCGTCGTGGGCGTGGTGGCAGGCCTCGCGGCAGGCTATTCGGGTGGCTGGGTCGACTCCGTGCTGTCGCGGGCCATGGACGTGATGCTGGCGTTCCCGCAGCTGCTGTTCATCATCGCGCTCACTCCGGTCATCCAGAGCGCGCTGCAGACCAACAGCCACGGCGGTACCGACGAGAACCTCCGGCTGCTGGTCCTGGTCCTCAACATCGCGGTGTTCGCCTGGGCCTACACCGCCCGACTGGTGCGCGGACAGGTGCTCTCCCTGCGCGAGCGGGAGTTCGTCGACGCCGCGCGGATCATGAGCGCCGGGCGGCGCCACATCCTCTTCCGCCAGTTGCTGCCCAACCTGTGGGCGCCGGTCCTGATCTCCTTCGCGCTCGCCGTCCCGCAGAACATCACCACCGAGGCGGCCCTGTCGTACCTGGGCGTGGGCGTCATCCCGCCCAACCCGGACTGGGGATCCCTGCTGTCGGACGCCTCCCAGTTCTTCCTGCAGGACCCGATGTACCTGTTCGTCCCCGGAGTCCTGCTCCTCTTCCTCGTCCTGGCACTCAACCTCCTCGGAGACGGAGTCCGCGACGCCCTCGATCCCCGCGCAGGCCGCAACTGACGCGTGGCCCTGAGCACCGGCCCGGCGGGTCCCCATGAGGGACCGCCGAAGCCGAACCAGTACCAGAACGGAGTGTTTGCCCATGACGCGCAGAACGCGCACCCTCGCCCTCGCGGCGTCCGCCGTGGCGATAGCCCTGGGGGCCACCGCATGCGGGGGATCCTCCAGCACCACGAACAGCGGTGCCCCGACGAAGGGGGGCACGCTGACGATCCTCGACGACGCCGACTTCAACCACCTCGACCCCCAGCGGACGTACACGACCGAGGGGGCGAGCATGGACGAGGAGATCGTCCGCACCCTCACCGGCTGGGACGAGACGGGCCCGACGCCGAAGCTGGTCGGCGACCTGGCCACCGACACCGGAGCGCCCAGCAAGGGCGCCACCGTGTGGACCTTCCATCTGCGCCACGGGATCAAATACCAGGACGGCACCGAGGTCACCGCGCAGGACGTCAAGTACGGCGTCGAGCGGGGCTTCTCTCCCGACATCAACGGCGGCCCGCCGTACGCCAGTCAGTGGCTGGTGGGCGGCTCCACGTACAAGGGCCCCTACAAGGGGCAGCAGCTCGACTCCATCCAGACGCCGGACAAATACACGATCGCCTTCCATCTGAACCAGCCCGTCGCCGACTTCAACGAGACGACGGCCATGACCGGATGGTCCGCCGTGCCCAAGGCCCACGACACGGGCGCGACCTACGACACGCACATCTGGTCCGACGGGCCGTACATGATGAAGTCGTACGCCAAGAACAAGGAACTGGTTCTCGTCCGGAACAAGTACTGGAGCCGGTCGACCGACCCGATCCGCGAACAGAACGTCGACGAGATGGACGTGAAGTTCGGGCAGGACCAGGGGGCCATCGACCAGCAGATCAAGTCCGACGCCGGCGTCGCCCAGACGTCGATCATGCAGACGCCGATCGCCGGTTCCGACCTCACGCCGATCGCGAGCGACTCGTCGCTCAAGTCGCGCTACTACAAGATCCCGGCCCCGGGGATCAACTACATGGCGATCAACACGAGCCGGGTCAAGGACCTGAGGGTGCGCCAGGCGATCGAGGACGTCGTCGACAAGACCACCGTCCGCGGTGCCTTCGGCGGTTCGGCCTACGGCGACTACGCGACCTCGGTGTTGAGCCCCGGCATCGGCGGCTACAAGAAGTTCGACCTGTACAGCGCCGATCCCGCGGGTGACCTCACCAAGGCCAAGGCCCTGATGAAGCAGGCGGGCAACCCCAAGCCGACCATGTCGCTCGCGGTGGAGAACATCACCACGCACGAGCACTTCGCCGACGCGGTGAAGACCTCGCTGGCGAAGATCGGCATCACCGTCAACATCACCCCGATCCAAGCGGCGAACTACTTCAACACCATCGACAACGTGAAGAACCAGTACGACCTGACCTGGGGCGACTGGATCGCGGACTGGCCGAACGCCTCCACCGTCCTGCCCGTCCTGTTCGACGGACGGCAGATCGCGAAGCTGCCGCAGTCCAACCAGGACCTGTCGTACCTCAACGACCCGAAGATCAACGCGCAGATCGACAAGATCGGCAGGATGACGGGTATCAACGAGGCCAACACCGCCTACGGGAACCTGGACGAGCAGATCATGAAGGACGCCGCCGTGGTGCCGCTGATGTACATGAACTTCAGCGAACTGGCGGGCTCCAAGGTCGGCGGTGTCATCCCGGACACCATCCTCGCCGAGCCGAGCCTGGTGCACGCCTTCGTCACCCACTGACGCACCCCTCCGTCCGACCCCCTCGCCGGCGGTACGCCGCCGGCGAGGGCCTCCCCTCACGTCAGGTCCCGGGACGACATGCTCCGTTATCTCATCCGACGCCTGCTGGCGGCGGCCGCGATCCTGCTGGTGATCACCGTGATCACCTTCGTCATCTTCTACGCGCTGCCCTCCGACCCCGCACTCCTGGCCTGCGGAAAGACCTGCTCACCCTCCCGGCTGGAGGAGATCAGGCACTCGCTGGGCCTCGACCAGAGCTTCCTCAGGCAGTTCTGGGAGTTCTTCAAGGGGCTCTTCCTGGGCCGCGACTTCGGCGACCAGAGCGTGCGCGTGCACTGCGGCGCGCCCTGCCTGGGGGTCTCCTTCCAGACCGACACGCCGGTTCTCACCACCCTGTTGCAGGACTTCCCGGCGGACCTGTCGCTCGGCCTCGGTGCCGCGGTGGTCTTCCTGGTCCTGGGCGTCGGCCTCGGCACGGTGGCCGCGGTGCGCAGGGGCCGGGCCGCCGACAAGGCAGCGGTCGGTCTCGCGCTGGTCGGTGTCTCCGTACAGATCTACTTCATCGGTCTGCTGCTGCTCTTCCTGTTCGTCGACAAGTGGCAGATCCTGCCCGCGGCCGGCTACACACCGTTCACCCAGGACCCGGCCGCCTGGTTCCAGGGGCTCGTCCTGCCGTGGACCACGCTGGTCATCGTCTACCTCGCGCTGTACACGCGGCTCACCCGCTCCTCCATGCTGGAGGTCTTCGCCGAGGACTACATGCGCACCGCCCGGGCCAAGGGCCTGTCCGCCGGCACGGTCGTCCTCAAGCACGGCCTGCGGGCCGCGATCACCCCGATCATCACCATCTTCGGCATGGACGTCGGCTCGCTGATCGGCGGTTCCGCGGTCATCACCGAGTCGGTGTTCGGCATCGACGGCATCGGCAAGCTGGCGGTGGACTCGGTGCAGAACTCCGACCTGCCGGTCATCCTCGGCACCACGCTCTTCGCCGCCACGTTCGTCGTGCTCGCCAACGTGGTCGTCGACGTCGTGTACGGCCTCGTCGACCCCCGCGTACGCCTCGCCTGAGTCAGCCCGAGCCACCCCGCGTCGCAAGGACAAGCAAGTGACCCTGCACACCTCCCCGCAGCCCACGGACGTCACGACCACGTCCACCGCCTTCCTCGACGTGCGGGACCTGCGGGTGCACTTCCCCACCGAGGACGGCGTCGTCAAGTCCGTCGACGGCGTCTCCTTCACCCTGGAGAAGGGCAGAACCCTCGGCATCGTCGGGGAGTCCGGCTCCGGCAAGTCGGTGACCTCGCTGGCTCTGCTCGGGCTGCACAAGGGCACGCGCGCCCAGGTCTCCGGCGAGATCTGGCTGGAGGGTCGGGAACTCGTCGCCCTGCCCGAGCACGAGATGCGCGCGCTGCGCGGCACGACCGTCTCCATGATCTTCCAGGACCCGCTGTCCGCGCTGCACCCCTTCTTCACCGTCGGCGCCCAGATCGCCGAGGCCTACCGGGTGCACCACAAGGTCTCCAGGAAGGAGGCCCGGGAGCGTGCCGTGGAGATGCTGAAACGGGTCGGCATCCCACAGCCCGAACTGCGGGTCAAGGACTACCCGCACCAGTTCTCCGGCGGCATGCGGCAGCGCGCCATGATCGCCATGTCGCTGGTCTGCGACCCCGCCCTGCTCGTCGCGGACGAGCCCACGACCGCGCTCGACGTCACCGTGCAGGCGCAGATCCTCGACCTGATCCGCGACCTCCAGGAGGAGTTCGGCTCCGCCGTCATCGTCATCACCCACGACCTCGGCGTGGTCACCGAGGTCGCCGACGACATCCTGGTGATGTACGGCGGCCGCCGCATCGAGTACGGCAGCAAGCGCGACGTACTGAAGCAGCCCGAACACCCCTACACCTGGGGCCTGTTGCAGTCGATGCCGCACATCGCCGGGGACGTGGGCCAACGGCTGAACCCGGTCCCCGGTACTCCGCCGAGCCTGATCAACCTGCCCGGCGGCTGTGCCTTCCATCCGCGCTGCACCTACAAGGGCTGGGTGACCGAGGGCCGTTGCACGGTCGAGCGGCCCGAACTGCGGCCGGTCGCCGGGACCGACGCGCACATCGCCGCGTGCCACCTCACCGCACGGGCGAAACAGGAGATACACGGCGAGAGCGGGAACAGGAGCATGCCGTGAGCACCGTCCAGGAATCACCGACCCCACCGGCCGACAAGCCGCTGCTCGAAGTCAGAGGACTGCAGAAGCACTTCCCCATCCGGCAGGGCATCGTCTTCCAGCGGCAGGTCGGTGCCGTACACGCCGTCGACGGCATCGATTTCTCGGTCGGCGCCGGGGAGTCGCTGGGCCTGGTCGGCGAGTCCGGCTGCGGCAAGTCGACCACGGGCCGCCTGGTGACTCGGCTGCTGGAACCCACGGCCGGTTCCATCGTGTTCGACGGCGAGGACATCACCCACCAGCCTTCGGCGAAGCTGCGGGACGCGCGCCGCAACCTCCAGATGATCTTCCAGGACCCGTACTCCTCGCTGAATCCGAGGCACACGGTCGGCACCATCATCGAGACGCCGATGAAGCTCAACGGCATCCATCCGCCGCAGGGCCACAAGAAGCGGGCGCAGGAACTCCTCGAAACGGTGGGCCTCAACCCCGAGCACTACAACCGCTACCCGAACGAGTTCTCCGGCGGCCAGCGTCAGCGCATCGGCATCGCCCGCGCCCTCGCCCTGCGGCCCAAGCTCATCGTGGCCGACGAACCGGTGTCGGCGCTGGACGTCTCCATCCAGGCCCAGGTCGTCAACCTGTTGCAGGACCTGCAGCGGGAGTTCGGCATCGCCTTCCTGTTCATCGCCCACGACCTCGCCGTCGTCCGTCACTTCTCCGAGCGCGTCGCGGTGATGTACCTCGGCCGGATCGTCGAGGTGGCCGACCGGGAGTCGCTGTACGAGCGGCCGCAGCACCCCTACACACGCGCGTTGCTGTCCGCGGTCCCCGAGACCGACCCGGACGTGGTGCGGAGCGAGCGCATCCGTCTCACCGGTGACGTTCCGTCGCCGATCGATCCGCCCTCCGGTTGCCGATTCCGCACCCGCTGCCCGAAGTTCGCGGCAGCGCTCACCGAGGAGGAGCGCACGGCTTGCAGGGAGCGGGAACCCGAGCTGCTCGACCGGGGCGACGGCAACCCGGTCGCCTGCCACTACGCGGAGAGCGTGGCACCGCTGGCGTAGAGGGCGCGCCGGATCTCCTCGTACGGGTAGGGCATGAGCGGTCCTTCCCGGTCCAGTCGCCGGAAGAAGTCGTTCAGCACGGCGGTGAGCGGCGCGTGCCGGGTGATGATCCGGGCGGCCGCCCGCGGCGTCCCCTCGGGGCGCGCTCCGTGGGCGCAGGCACGGATGAACGCCTCGCGGTCGTCACGGCCGTACCCGTGCAGGGCGGTCGCGAGCCAGTTGACGAAGTACGAGGTGGCGTAGGCGCGGTCGTAGTCGCGGTGCCGGTCGAAGAACGCGTGCTCCGGCGGAGTTAGACGGAAGCGGGAGGACAGCGCGAGGCCGTAGTCCGCGAAGTAGAGCTGCCGGCCGTCGGTGAGGATGTTCTCGAAGTGGGCGTCGAAATGGATGAGTTGGCGTTCGTCCAGGAAGTCGGCGACTTCCGTCAGGCCCCGCTCCACCAGCGCGCACGCGGTGTCGGCGTCCTCGGTGCGGATCCGTGCGTCGAGCCAGTCGTGGAGAGTGAAGGGGATGTACTCCAGGAACAGGGTCAGGCTCGCCGTGGCCGTCCGCAGGGCCTCGAGGCACGCGCGCACCTGCGGGCTTCCGCCCCAGTAGGCGACGGTCCGGTCCACGTCGGCCAGTTCCTCCGGCAGCGGCTGGGGCTCGGCGGGCAGGACCCGCCAGTGGTGCGTCAGCGGGAAGCCCGGAAAGGCGCCGGTGAGGACCCAGCCGGTCGTCATCGTGTGCACGGCGAGCTCCCGCCAGGCCCCGAAGCCCGGCCCCTTGCCGATGCCGTAGTGGCAGGAGGACGGCAGGCCGGAGACGTTCGCCGTGGACCGCGCGTGCTCCGGGAGCAACTCGGTGTCCGTCAGCGGCACGCGCTTGACGAAGACCCGCCGTCCGTCCACGTCGACGTGCAGGACCTGCCCCCCGATCCCGGTGCCGACGGGCACGCCGGACTCCACCAGTTCGGCGAGCTCGTGGTCGCTGAGCAGGGCGAGGGACGTGGCGAGTTCACTGTGGGCGGCGAGGCGCGCGGGACGGGACATGATGCCCATCCTCACGCCGGGGCCGGGTACCCGTCCGCCGATTCCCGAAGGACGACCGAGGCCCGCCCGAGCACCGGATCGCCGTGCCCGAAGCAGACCACGTCCGCGTCCAGGGCCGCCGGCCGGTGGTACGAGGCGATCGCCTGAGCCCGGTCGAGGTTGAACACGCCGAGCATCACGCTCCCGTCGACCGGAGACGCGGCGACGGCGTCCCCCGTGCACAGCACGCCGTGCCGCGGGAGGTGGATCGCGATGCTGCCGTGCGTGTGGCCGGGGACGTGGACGACGCGCGCACCGCCGCCGAAGTCGAGGAGATCGCCGTCGACCTCGGTGACCTGCGGCGGTCGCGCGTACTCACCCTGGGGCAAGTGCCGTACGGCCGCCGCGTGCAGGGGGCGCTCCCAGTCCTCGAACACCGGTGGCGGACCGGGGGCTTCACCCCGTACGACGGGTGCGTCCAGGCGGTGGACCAGCACCTCGGCGCCGGTCGACCCCGCCAGTTCGGCGGCGCCGCCCACGTGGTCCTCGTGGAAGTGGGTGAGCACGATCCGCCGTACGTGCCCCAGGGTGTCGGCGAGTTCGGCGATCGGCCGGTCAGCTCGCCGCGTAGGTGCGCAGGAACAGCGCCTCCGCCACCGACAGCCGCTCCAGTTCGTCCGGGTGCACGCTCTCGTTCACCGCGTGGATCTGGGCCTCCGGCTCGCTCAGGCCGATGAGGAGGATCTCCGCGTGCGGGTAGAGGGCGGCGAGGGTGTTGCACAGGGGGATGGAGCCGCCCTGGCCGGCGTACTGCATCTCCTGGCCGGGATAGGCGACGGCCATCGCCTCGGCCATCGCCGCGTACGCCGGGCTGGCCGTGTCCGCGCTGAACGGCTGGCCCTGGCCGATCTGCTCGGTGCGCACCCGGGCGCCCCACGGGGTGTGCGCCGCCACGTGGGCCTCCAGCAGCTTGGTCGCCTCGGCCGCGTCGATGCCCGGCGGCACCCGCAGGCTGATCAGCGCGCGGGCGCTCGCCTGCACCGACGGGGTGGCGCCGACGACCGGCGGGCAGTCGATGCCGAGGACGGTGACGGCGGGCCGGGCCCAGATGCGGTCGGCGACCGTGCCGGAGCCGATCAGCCGCACGCCGTCCAGCACCTTGGCGTCCTGTCGGAACTGCTCCTCGTCGTACCGCAACCCGTCCCAGGACGTGTCCGGCGTGAGCCCGTCGACCGTCGTCGAGCCGTCCTCGGCGCGCAGCGAGTCGAGGACGCGGATCAGGGCGCCGAGCGCGTCGGGGGCCGCGCCGCCGAACTGGCCCGAGTGCAGGTTCCCTTCGAGGGTGTCGATCTGCACGCGGACCAGGGTCATGCCGCGCAGGGTGGCGGTGACCGTCGGCAGGCCGACCCGGAAGTTGCCCGCGTCGCCGATGACGATGGTGTCGGCCTCCAGCAGGTCGGGGTGCTCCTCGGCGTACCGCTCCAGGCCGCCCGTGCCCATCTCCTCCGAGCCCTCGGCGATGACCTTGACGTGCACCGGGACGCCACCGTTGGCCTTGAGGGCGCGCAGCGCGAGCAGGTGCATGATCACGCCGCCCTTGCAGTCGGCGGCCCCACGTCCGTACCAGCGTCCGTCGCGCTCGGTCAGCTCGAAGGGCGGCGTGGTCCAGGCGGCCTCGTCCAGCGGGGGCTGCACGTCGTAGTGGGCGTACAGCAGGACCGTCTTGGCGCCCGCGGGGCCCGGCAGGTAGCCGTACACCGACTGCGTGCCGTCGGGAGTGTCGAGCAGGGCCACGTCCTGAAAGCCCTCGGCGGTGAGCGCGTCGGCGACCCAGCGGGCGGCGCCCTCGCTCTCGCTCCTGGGGAACTGGTCGAAGTCCGCCACCGACTTGAAGGCCACCAGCTCGGTGAGCTCCGCCTTCGCCCTCGGCATCAGCGAGGCGACGGTCTCGGCGACCGGATTCGACGACATGGGCACGCTCCTTGTGGGTGCGACGTTGTACCGATGAGTGCCGTAGATCCTCCCACAGCGATCTGTGGGCACGTCGGCCGTAGGATGCGGGGGACAGGTGCGGCAGCGGCTTGATCGGGAGCAGTAGACCATCGTGAGCAGCGAGAACTCTTCGGCGGACGACGCTTCGGCGGACGACGGGCAGCAGGTGTGGGACGTCGTCGTGGTGGGCGCGGGGCCCGCGGGGGCTTCGGCCGCCTATGCGGCGGCGGTCGCGGGGAGGCGTGTGCTCCTGCTGGAGAAGGCGGAGCTGCCCCGGTACAAGACGTGCGGCGGCGGCATCATCGGCCCCTCGCGGGACAGTCTGCCGCCCGGTTTCGAGCTGCCGTTCCGGGACCGGGTGCACGCGGTGACGTTCTCGCACAACGGCCGCTTCGCCCGCACTCGCCGCTCCCGGCAGATGCTGTTCGGGCTGATCAACCGGCCCGAGTTCGACCAGCAGCTGGTCGAGCACGCGCAGAAGGCGGGCGCCGAGCTGCGCACGGGCGTCACCGTGCAGCGGGTCGAGCAGCACGGCTCGGCGGTGCCGGACCGGCGCACGGTCGCGGTGGTCCTGCAGGGCGGCGAGACGGTGCTCGCGCGTGCCGTCGTCGGCGCGGACGGCAGCGCCAGCCGCATAGGAGCGCATGTCGGCGTGAAGCTCGACCAGGTGGACCTCGGCCTGGAGGCGGAGATCCCGGTGCCTCAGACGGTCGCCGAGGACTGGAAGGGACGGGTGCTCATCGACTGGGGGCCGATCCCCGGCAGTTACGGCTGGGTGTTCCCCAAGGGCGACACCCTGACGGTCGGTGTGATCTCCGCGCGCGGCGAAGGCGCCGCGACCAAGCGGTACTTGGAGGACTTCATCGGCCGCCTCGGTCTCGCCGGCTTCGAACCGAGCAACTCCTCCGGCCACCTGACCCGTTGCCGTGCCGACGACTCACCGCTGTCGCGCGGGCGGGTGCTGGTCTGCGGGGACGCGGCGGGGCTGCTGGAGCCGTGGACCCGCGAGGGCATCTCGTTCGCGCTGCGCTCCGGCCGGCTCGCGGGGGAGTGGGCGGTCCGGATCGCGGAGGCGCACGACGCGGTGGACACCCGCCGCCAGGCCCTGAACTACGCGTTCGCGATCAAGGCCGGGCTCGGCGTCGAGATGAGCGTCGGAAAGCGGCTCCTGATCGCGTTCGAGCGGCGTCCCGGCCTGTTCCACGCGGGGCTGACCGGTGTTCGCCCGGTCTGGAAGGCGTTCATGGACATCACCCGCGGCGCCACGTCGCTGGGTGAGATCGTCCGTACCCGTCCGATGGTCCAGCGTGCCCTGACCGCGCTGGACCGGCACCAGGCGGGTTCCGCCGGTGACGCCGCCGACGTCAGCTCGTGACCGTGATCCGGAAGACCGGGTGGTCGGGGGCGATCCGGCGCAGCTCGGCGTCGGGCGAGTCCGGGCCGACGCCGTTGAAGAAGACGCCGACCTCGGCCTTCCAGCGCTTGAGGTAGGCGCGCAGCAGCGGAACCTTGTCGTCGTCGGTGACCTCGGTCGCGGTGAACACGTCCACGGTCTTGCCGAGGTGCAGTTCACCGCCGCCGGCCGCGCTCATGTTGTGCGTCCACTGCACATGACCGCGCGGGGCGACCAGATACTGCTGTCCGTCCACGGTCAGCAGGTTCACGGGGGTGGTCCGCCACTCGCCGCTCTTGCGGCCGCGGACCGCCAGGACCCGGGAGCCCCAGACGCTCATGCCCCGGCGGGTCATCCATGCCACGAGCCGGTTGAAGACGTTGACGGTGAACCAGCCGGGCTTCTTGACGTGCGTGGACATGGGGACCCCCAGAGATTGAGAAGAGTGCCGCTCACCTTTGTGAGCACTGCTCTCGCTTGATGTGCAGTCTGTCAGAGATCGGTGATCCAGGGCAAGAGCGCTGCTCTCTTTTTTGTTCGGTGCTCTCGTTTGTGCGCACCGCTCTCCTTTCGTGGAACACTGACGGCATGAGCAGCCCCACACACGGCGCGCGAGCTCGCGCCAGGATCGAAGTCACCGCGGCCATCAAGGACGAGGCGCGCAGACAGCTCGCCGCCGAAGGCGCCGCCAAGCTCTCCTTGCGTGCCGTGGCCCGCGAACTCGGCATGGTCTCCTCCGCGCTGTACCGCTATTTCCCCAGCCGCGACGACCTGCTCACCGCGCTCATCATCGACGCCTACGACTCCCTTGGCGAGACCGTGGAGCAGGCGCATGCCGCTGCCGCCGACGCCGGCCCCGTGCGGCGCTGGTCGGCGGTGTGCGAGGCCGCCCGCGCGTGGGCGCTCGGGCACCCACACGAGTACGCGCTGATCTACGGATCGCCGGTGCCCGGCTACGCCGCGCCCCAGACCACCGTCCCGGCCGCCTCCCGCATTGGCCTCGTCCTGACCGCCATCCTGCGCGAAGCCCACCAGGGCCCCGGTCTCGTCACGCCCCCGCTGCCCGCCGAACTGCGGGCCGAGGCCGACCGGATGACCGCCGACCTCGCCCCCGACCTCCCGCCCGAGACGGTCACGGCGCTCGTCGCGGCCTGGGCCCAGCTGTTCGGGCTGATCGGGTTCGAGCTGTTCGGGCAGTTCAACCGGGTGGTGGAGGACCGTGAGCCGTTCTTCCGGCAGGCGGTGGCGCAACTGGCGCGCGGGGTGGGGCTGGTGGATCCGCAGCACGGGGACGCCGGGAAGGGCTGAGCATCGACCCTGGAGCGGACGGCACCGACAGGTGGGCCGCGCGCCGAAGCGGCCGCGGATCAGGGAGCCCGAGGCGGCCGACGTACTTCGCGGGGAGTACGTGTGATCACCGCGCTCGGCTGACGCCGCCGACCGCCCCCGGCGTCTAGCGTGGCGGTCATGGACGTGGAGCGCGTACGCGGGGGCGGCCCGCCGCAGTGGTGGCGGCACGGGCCGCCGTGGCTGGACCGCGGCAGCGAGGAGGAGCGGCGGGCCCGGTGGCCGTGGCCCTCCACCGTGCTGTTCACCGTGTTCGTGCTCGCCGGGTCGAACTACGCGGCCGCCGAGCAGGCCGGCGAGCGAGCTCCCCTGGACCCCTTCGCGCGCGTGCTGCTGATCCTGGCCGCGGGTCTGCTGCTGTGGCGGTGGCGGCATCCGGTGCTCGTCATGTTCGGCACGGCTGCCGCCGCGATGCTCTACCTCGGGGCGGGCTACCCGTACGGGCCGGTCTTCCTGGCCGTCGCGCTGGCCTGCTTCAACGCCGTCGTCGCCGGGCACCGCCGGTCCGCCTGGGCGGCGCTGGGGATGCTCTGGGCCGGGCATGTGCTGGTGGCGCACTGGCTGTACCGGTGGCTGCCGCCGTCCGGGGACGACGCCGCCTCCTGGGGGCAGGAGGTCGTGGTCGCCACCTGGATGGTCGCGATCCTCGCGGTGTCGGAGCTCGCCCGCACCCGGCGTGAGCAGTGGGCCCGGGAGCGGGCGGAGCGCGCGCAGGCGGCGCGGCGGCGCGCGGACGAGGAGCGGCTGCGGATCGCCCGTGAGCTGCACGACGTCCTCGCGCACAGCATCTCGGTCATCAATGTGCAGGCGGGCGTCGGCCTCGCACTCCTCGACACCGACCCGGAACAGGCACGCACGGCGCTCACCACCATCAAGGCCGCCAGCAAGGAGGCGCTCGGCGAGGTCCGCCAGGTCCTCGACACGCTGCGCACGCCGGGGGACGCGCCGCGCGCGCCGGCGCCCGGCCTCGACCGGCTGCCCGAGCTGGTGGAACAGGCGGCGGGCGCGGGCCTCACGGTCGAGGTCGAGGGCGAGCCTCCCCGGCTCGCCCCGGGGACGGACCTCGCGGCCTTCCGTTTCGTCCAGGAGGCACTCACCAACGTCGTACGGCACTCCGGTTCACGGCACGCGCGCGTGCGGCTCGATCACGACGGCGGCGCGCTACGGCTGCGCATCGACGACGACGGACCCGCGACCGGCGCCGAGGCGGGCGGCAGCGGCAACGGTCTGGCCGGAATGCGGGAGCGGGCCGCCGCGCTGGGTGGCACGATCGAGGCGGGCCCGCGCGCCGACGGAGGGTTCCGGGTGCTGGCCGTACTGCCGTCGAAGGTGAAGCCGAAGGAGGACGACCGGTGATCCGCGTACTGCTCGCCGACGACCAGTCACTGGTGCGGGCCGGCTTCCGGGCGCTGCTCGACGCGCAGCCGGACATCGAGGTGGCCGGGGAGGCCTCCGACGGCGAGGAGGCGCTGCGCAGGGTGCGCGAACTGCGCCCGGACGTCGTGCTGATGGACATCCGCATGCCGCTGCTGGACGGTCTCGCGGCGACCCGCCGCATCACGGAGGACCCCGCTCTGGCGGACGTCAAGGTGGTCATGCTGACCACCTTCGAACTCGACGAGTACGTCTTCGAGGCGATCCGCTCGGGCGCCTCCGGCTTCCTGGTCAAGGACACCGAGCCGGAGGAACTCCTGCGCGCCGTACGGTCGGTGGTCGGGGGCGACGCGTTGCTCTCGCCGGGCGTGACCCGCCGTCTGATCGCCGAGTTCGCCGCCCGCTCCAAGGAACCGGCCGCCGCCGACGCCCTGGTCCACCTCACCGAACGGGAACGGGAGGTGATGGCGCTGGTCGGCATCGGTCTGTCCAACGAGGAGATCGCGCGCCGTCTGGTGGTCAGCCCTCTCACCGCGAAGACCCACGTCAGCCGCACGATGGTCAAGCTGGGCGCCCGCGACAGGGCCCAACTCGTCGTGCTGGCCTACGAGTCGGGGTTGGTGCGGCCGGGCTGGCTGGGCTGAGTCCGGCCGGGCCGGAAGCGGACCAGCACGCTGACGACCCGGGCGAGGAAGAGGACGGGCGCGAGCACCATGGCGGTACGGAGCAGCAGAAGCTCCATGGTGTACGGCAGTTCGAACAGTAGTGCCGGACCTGCGACCGCCCCGAACAGGACCGCCGCCGCGAACGCCGCGCTGAACAGCGCGTACCCGATCTCGACGGTGATCGCGTCCCGTTCGGTCTGACCGCGCCGTCCCCCGTACGTCTCCATCCCGGGAGTCTCACAGCCGGGTGCCCGGCGGGGCAAGCAGACCCCGCCGGGCACCCGGTAGGAGGCGCCCCCTAGTCGCGTACGGCGACGCGCTCCGCCTCCTGGGCAGTGGACTTGGCGACCACGACGGACGACTGTGCGCGACGCGTGGGCCGCAGTCCGGTGAGTGTGATCAGGAGTCCGGCCGCGGCGACCATGGTCACCACGACCAGTCCGGGCCGGTAGCTGTCGAGGACGGCCTGCGGGGTGGCGTTCTCGGGAGCGCCCGCGGTCACCACGGCCGTCACGATGGCCAGGAAGATCGCGCCGCCCACCTGGACCGAGGTGTTGAGCAGGCCGGAGACCATGCCCTGCTCGTGGTCCTCGACGCCGTTGGTGGCCTGGATGTTGAGCGACGGGAAGACCAGGGCGCAGGCGGCGCCGATGAGCAGCATCGACGGCAGGATGACGGCCGCGTACACGGGGTCGAGGTCGACCTGGAGGAACAGGGCGTATCCGACGACCATCAGCGCGAAGCCCACCGCGATCAGCCGCTGGGTGCCGAACCGGTCGACGATCGCGCCCATCTTGGTCGCGGACAGCGCCACGAGTGCGCCGGCGGGGAGGAAGGCGAGCGCGGTGTGCAGCGCCGACCAGCCGAGCAGGGACTGCATGTACAGGGTGACCAGGAACTGGAAGCCGACGTACGAGCCGAAGAAGGCCATCGCGCCGAGCTGGGCGCGGATCTGGGTGCCGGACCGCAGCACGCCGAGCCGGATCAGCGGGCCCGCCGAGCGCCGCTCGACCAGCACGAACACCGTGAGCAGGACGGCCACCGCGAGGAAGGACAGCAAGGTGCGGGCCGAGGTCCAGCCGGCCTCCGGGGCCTGTACGACGGTGAAGACCAGCAACAGCATCGAGCTGGTGCCGAGAATCGCACCGGGGATGTCGTAGCCGTTGTGGTCCTTCTCGCGTGCGGTGCGCGGCAGCAGCTTCAGGCCCGCGACGAGGGCGATCAGGGCGATGGGCGCGGGCAGCAGCATGGTCAGGCGCCAGCTGGCCTCGGTGAGCAGGCCGGACAGCACCAGGCCCATCGAGAAGCCGGTGGCGGCGCAGGTGGTGTAGATGGAGAGGGCGCGGTTGCGCAGCGGGCCCTCCGGGAACGTCGTGGTGATGATCGACAGGCCGGCGGGGGCGGTGAAGGCCGCGCTCAGGCCCTTGATGAAGCGGCTGGCGATCAGCAGCGGGCCGGAGTCGACGAGCCCGCCGAGCAGCGAGGCGAGCGCGAAGACGCCCAGGGCGATCAGGAAGACCTGGCGTCGGCCGAGCAGGTCGGCGGTCCGGCCGCCGAGGAGCAGCAGACCGCCGTAGCCGAGGATGTAGCCGCTGACGATCCATTGCAGGGTCGAGGTGGACAGGCCGAGATCGGCGCCGATGGACGGCAGGGCGACGCCGACCATCGACACGTCCAGCGCGTCCAGGAACATCGCGGCGCACAGCACCAGAAGGGTGCCCCACAGCCGGGGCGTCCAGCTGACCGCCGGGGACGGGGCCGCGGGGGTGGTGAGCGGAGAGGTCATGCGGCCGACACTACATGCGCATGCATCGAATGCAAACGCATTTAATTCCGATGCAACAAAGCCGTTCCTCTGCTACGGTGCCGCTCATGGCGGCGGAGAAGGCCGAGCAGACGCTCGCGGACCAGTGGCGGGACCTCCTGGCGCTGCATGCGCGCACCCAGTGCGAACTCGACCGCGCGCTGCACCGACACGGCCTGTGCGCCAGCGACTTCGAGGTGCTCGACGTCCTGTCCGAACAACGTGCCGACGGCGTCTGTTCCTACCGCGTCCAGGAGATATCCGAGCACGTCCACCTCAGCCAGAGCGCGCTGTCGCGGCTGGTCGCCCGGCTGGAGAAGGACGGTCTGGTCGAACGCGGGCTGTGCGCGGAGGACCGGCGAGGCGTTCGCGTGGCGCTCACGGAGAAGGGGCGCGCGCTGCACGGCGACGTGCTGCCACTGCAGCGCGCGGTACTCACCAGGATGCTGGCCTCCGGCTGAGCGGCGCTCAGCTCCAGGTCACACCGGACGTGTCACGCCACAGCTCGGCCACCGAGGCATCCCCGGCCACGCTCGGGAACGGCAGCCGATTCCACAGCGACAGATACAACTGCGTGATGGGACCGGCCACTTCACAGTCGGCTTCCCCGGTCGCGCTCCGCTCCACGGCCGGCGGCTCCTGCGACAGTCGTACGGTCCACACCGCGCCGTCCGTGTCCGTCGCCCGCACCCTCAGGATCCGGGGTTCCTCGACGCGCACCTTGCTCTTGGGGCGGGCGTGGAAGCCGAGCAGCAGTTCGTCGATGCCGTCCACCGCGAAGTCGCCGGCGATCCCGCTCGGGGCGCCGCCCCTCGCCGACTCCGCGTCGATCCGGTGCACGGCCGTCTCGTGCGCCTGCCGCCGTGCCCAGAACGCGAGCGGCGAGGGCGCGGGCAGGAAGTGCCAGCACTGCACGTCGGGCGAGGCGGAGCGCAGGGTGTCCACGAGCTGCCCGTGCCCCTCGCGGAACCAGGCCAGCAGCTCGGCGCCGTCGAGGTCGGGCTGCCCTGCGTCGGGGTGGTACGAGGTGTGCCCCTCGGCGACGAACGTCGCCGCCCAGCGATGCACCATCCCCGTGTGCCGCAACAGGTCGGTCACCTGCCACCCCGGACAGGTCGGCACCTTCGCGCCGGTGCCGGCCTCCTCCGCGGCCGCGGCCAGCAGTCGGCCCTCCCGGTCGAGGATTGCTACGAACTCGGCTGTCTCCATGGGGTGAGTGTGCCGGATGGAGTGCGTTCCAAGGGGAGGCGGCGCGGTTCTGACGACTCGTCGGACATTGGCATGGACCTGTCCATGATCAGCGGCTAGGCTCTGCTGCGCCACAACGCTGAGAGCGCTCTCAGGAACTCTGCTGTTCCACCCCCACCTCGTTGGAACGACGAAGGGCAATCTCCATGAGACGCACCCGATTCACGCGCGCGGGCCTGGCCGTACTGCTCCTGCTCGGTGCCGGGATCACCGCGGGCACCGTGCCCGCCACCGCCGACGACGCTCCCTCCGCCGAGGCATCCGCCTCCGCCGGTCTGCTCTCGGCCATGCAGCGGGACCTTGGTCTGTCGGAGGCGGACGCCGAGGAAAGGCTCGCCGCCGAACAGCGGGCCACGGCCCTGGAGCCCAAGGCCCGCCGGGCCGCCGGAACGTCCTTCGGAGGCTCCTGGTTCGACGCCGCAGGCGGCACACTGACCGTCGGGGTCATCCCGGGCACGTCCGCCGCCGCCCTCCGGGAGATACGGGCCACGGGCGCGAGCGTCCGTACCGTCGCGCACAGTGCCCGGGAGCTCGCCGCCACCCAGGCACGCCTCGACAAGCTCCCCGCACCGGCCGGCGTCAGCAGCTGGCACGTCGACCCCGAAGCGAACACGGTGGTCGTGAACATCGTCCGCGCCGACGAACGCGACAACGATGTCCAGCGGTTCGTCGCCCGTGCCCGCGAGGCGGGCCCCGTCACCGTGCGGCGGGTCGCCACCGCACCGACGACTTTCGCGGCCGGAACCGTCGGCGGCGACCCCTACTACACCGGCAATGTCCGCTGCTCCATCGGCTTCTCCGTGCACGGCGGCTTCGTCACCGCCGGACACTGCGGCCGGACGGGCGCCGGCGTCAGGGGCTGGGACGGCACCTACATCGGAAACTTCCAGGGCTCCTCGTTCCCGGACAACGACTACGCCTGGGTCAACGTGGGCAGCGGCTGGTGGACGGTTCCGGTCGTGCTCGGCTGGGGCACCGTCTCCGACCGGCTCGTGCGCGGCTCGGCCGAGGCGCCGGTCGGTGCCTCCGTCTGCCGGTCGGGATCGACGACGCACTGGCACTGCGGCACGGTGCTCGCCAAGAACGAGACGGTCAACTACAGCCAGGGCGCGGTGCGCCAGATGACCAAGACCAGCGTGTGCGCCGAACCAGGTGACTCGGGCGGCTCGTTCATCAGCGGCGACCAGGCCCAGGGGGTCACCTCCGGCGGCTGGGGCAACTGCGGCAGCGGGGGCGAGACCTGGTTCCAGCCCGTCAACGAGATCCTCAACCGGTACGGCCTGACCCTGCACACCGCCTGACCGCCACGGCACACCGGTGTGGGCCCGGTCGGCCGGGCCCACACGCGTGTCACTTCGGCAGACCGGCCGGGTCGGTCGCCCGCCGGGTGTTCGGCCGCTCGGCGAGCCGGAAGGCGAGGGTGCCTCCCGACCGGGTCGGACTGGCCTCCGTCCAGGACTTCGGGTACGCCCGCCCGCTGAGGCGTACGGCGTCCACGAACACGTGCGTGTCATCGGCGTCCGGCGCGCTGATCGTGATGTCCCTCGAACCGGGCCGGTCCACCACCGCGACGGGGAAGACCGGCGCCCCCAGCAGCAGGGGCGCGCTGCCCGGAGTCCGCGGATACAGGCCCAGGGCGGAGAAGACGTACCAGGCGGACATGGTGCCGAGGTCGTCGTTGCCGGGCAGGCCCGCGGTCCGGTGCCGTACACGGTGTCGAGGATCTGACGCACCGTCGCCTGGGTCTTCCAGGGCTGCCCGAGGGCGTTGTAGAGCCACGGGGCGTGGATCCCGGGCTCGTTGATCGGGTCGTAGCGCAGCGGGTCGCCGCCGCGGACCGACCAGGAGCCGTCCGCCGTGTGGAAGAAGCCGTCCAGCCGGGCGGCGGCCACGTCCCGGCCGCCCATCGCCTCGGCCAGTCCCGCTACGTCCTGCGGCACCATCCAGGTGTAGGTGGCGCTGGTGCCCTGGGCGAAGCCGAGGTCACCGGCGGGGGTGAAGGGGGTGACCCAGGGGCCGTCGAGCCGGCGGGCCTGGATGTAGCCGGCGCCGGGGGTGGCTTCGGGGGTGAAGACATTGCGCCAGTAGGTGGCGTGTTCGGCGAAGACCTTGGCCTTGCAGCCGGTCAGGGCGCAGGTGGGCGTTCGCCTTTCGCTGAGGGGCACAGGACGGACAGGAAGCGACGGGCCTGGCCGTGGTCGCCGAGGCACGGCGGCCCTGGCCGGGCCCGACGCCAGGAGGCCGCACGGAGGGGCGAAAGTGGCATGTGCGTCCTGGCGGTGAAGGCGGGGTGAACGGTGCGGTGCGGTTCCGTCCGGAGCGTCGCAGGGCGTCAGGGCCGCGTCCTTCGCCCGGGCGCAGACCTGGGCGACCGCCTGGGCGGCGTCCACGGTGTACCGCTGGAGGAGTGGCGGGCGTACGTGCAGGGGGCGGGGTGTCGAAGGGTGTGCGGCTGACCTGCCGGTGCGGGCACGTTCGCGGGTCAGGTCCCAGACCGTGAACCGCTGGGAGTCCCGGCGCATGCCGCGCGGGTCGGGTGCATCTCACCGACCGGGGCAAGCCCTGCGAGGGACGCTCGCGAAGTCATCAGCGGATCTCGGGTGTGCAGGGCCTACATGCGTACCTGACACGAGTCACCATCAGGTCGGCACGGCCTCCGCCCACGGAGGATGTGCCTGCACCGGGCCCCTGCCCCAACCCTGGGGCATGGAGCGTCCTCGTTGCTGACAGGGGCGGTGACAGCTGATGGGGCGTGTGCGGAGATCGAGGTGCCGACACCGGAAGCGGTACGCGCTACGGCCGGGCGAGCCGGTCGGGCGACCGCCGAGGGTGCGGGTGGAGCCATGGCCGTACCGCGGGAGGCCGGGCGGCCTAGTACTGAGCCGTACCGGTGTCCGAGGCGGATGCCTGCCCGTCATTGGGCAGGAACGTCTCGTCCTCCCCGAAGTCCGGTGCCTGGAAGGGGCTCGTCGTCGGAGGCGGCGATGCCGCGGTGGCGGCGTGGGTCGCCCCTTCCGGAGCGGAGAACAACGAGGTCAGGTCGATGAGAGGTCTTCCAATCGGTCAGGGGCATGCTGCGGCCCGGGGTGCCGCGACCGGGCACCGCGGTCCTACAGCTTGCGCATCTTCGTGTACGGGCTCATGATCCGCTGTTGCGCCGATCCGAAATCGACAAGCGTCGCGATTCCGTCCTCGACGCCGATCACTCGGCCGAGACCGTACATGTCGTGCGTGACCCGGTCGCCCACGGCGAACTCCTTGGGCGGCGGCGCGACCGGGGCCTTGAAGGGGCTGGTAGGCAAATAGCGCTTGGATGCAGCTGGCTTTGTCATTGCCACCAGTATGCGCCCTCGTGCGGCCCTTCAGTACTGCCATCTGTCTCCGTTGTTCGGAACAGGGGCGAGGAACTCGGGGATCAGCGCTCTGCCGCACGTCGTGTGACGAAGCCGATGACGGCTGCCGTGGCGGCCAGGGCCGCGACACTGGTGAGGGCGGCGGGAAGCGAGAACCAGTCCGCCATGAACCCGATGGCGGGCGGTCCCAGGAGCATGCCGCCGTAGCCGAGGGTGGATGCGATCGCGACTCCGTCGGGGCCGGCCAGCGTGCCGGCGCGCTCGACCGCGACGGGGAAGAGGTTGGCGAGGCCGAGCCCGGTGATCACGAAACCGAGGAGCGCTGCCCACAGGGAGGGGGCGAGGGCGCCGAGGAGCATGCCGATCGCGGCGGTCGTGCCGCCGGCCACCAGGGTGCGGGTCTGGCCCAGGCGCTCGAGCAGCCTGGTGCCGGTCAGGCGGCCGATGGTCATGGCGAGCGCGAAGCAGGAGTAACCGATGGCCGCGATGCCCGGGGAGGCGTCCAGGTCCTGTTCCAGGTGCAGAGCGCTCCAGTCGGCCATGGCTCCCTCCCCGTAGGCCGTGCACAGGGCGATCAGTCCGAAGGTGATGACGAGTCCGCGGGTGCGCGTGTTCAGGCGGCGTGGCGCGGACTCCTTCCGCAGTGCGCTCTCCGATGGCTGTGGGGCGTTGTCCGATGGCGCCGGGGGCTGGATCCGCAGCAGGGTGCGGCCCGCGAAGAGGGTGACGACCAGCCCGATCGCGGTGAGGCCGAGCAGGTGCTGGGTGGGGGACAGGGCGCCGGCGACCAGCGCGCCGAGTCCGGCGCCGATCATGCCGCCGAGGCTGAAGGCGGCGTGGAAGCTGGACATGATGGGGCGGTGCAGGGCCCTGACCAGGTCGACGGCCGCGCTGTTGAACGCGACGTTGATGCCTCCGTATGCCATGCCGAAGAGGAAGAGGACGGCGCCGAGTGTCAGTGCCGAGTGGGTGAGCGGCGGCAGGGCGATGCTGAGGGAGAGCAGGACGCCGCAGATCACGGTCACGGGGTGGGTGCCGTAGCGGCGGCAGAGGCGGCCGGTGAGCATCATCGTGAGCACGGCGCCGGCGGAGACGCCGAGGAGGGCGAGTCCGAGGGCGCTGGCGGAGGCGTTGGTCTGCTCCTTGATCGCGGGGATGCGGACGACCCAGCCGGCGAAGATGAAGCCGTCGAGGGCGAAGAAGACGGTGAGGGCGATGCGGAGCCGGCTGAGGGGGTTGCCCGGCACGGCGTTGTGCGTTCGGGTTTTGTTTATTAGCGGCACAAACTCAGGCTAGGGGGGAGCCGGTGGCGGGGCAAGGGCGTTGACGGGTACCTGGTCGCGAGAGGGTTCGAGGGCCGGCTGGGATTCGCCACGGTGAACAGGGCCTCCCCTCGACCAGGGGCGTTTCGTGGGTGTCGTCGCGTCTCTCCGAGCGGATCCGCAGGTGGCGGAACGAGTGCGGATGAGTGAACGCACGCTCCGCGACCCGGCCTTGAATGCCGAGAGGCCGTAGTCCTGCTTGGCTCTCCAGCGGGCGGTCAGCGGCTTCAGGCCGGGAGTTTGGACCGGACCGCGGTACTCCTCGTCATCGTTGCCGTGGTTGGCCGACACCCCGTCGAGCGGCGACGCGGGGGGCGGCCGTTCTTGCCCCGCACCTGCGGGCCGACGTGTTCGCCGCACCGCTCGGCGAAGTGGGCATCGGGCGTTTCTGGGTTGGCAGTGGCGAAGGCAAAGATCATTCCCACGACTCGGAGATCCTGCACCCGGCAGCCCCCTAGGATGGCGAGCCGCAGCGCTTGTACGCGTGCGGAGTTGGGTTCAGCGCAGGGAGAATGGCCATGGGCGCCAAAGGGGCCGCACATACACCGTCCGGCAGCGAAGTCTTGGACGGTCCGTCGGCCGGCCCCATGATGCCGCGTCTGGTGCTGGGCGCACGGCTGCGCAGGCTCCGGGAGGAGCAGCACATCTCGCGTGAGGCCGCGGGCCAGGTCATCCGCGCCTCCCGGTCCAAGATCAGCCGACTGGAGGCCGGTCGCCACGGGTTCAAGCTGCGTGACGTGGCCGATCTGCTCACTCTCTACGGCGTCACGGACGAGGCCGAACGCGCCACCCTGCTTGCCTTGGCCGAGCAGGCCAACACCACCGCCTGGTGGCAGCAGTACAACGACGTGGTGCCCGTCTGGATGCAGGCCTACCTCGGGGCCGAACAGGCGGCGCATCTCATCCGCTGCTTCGAGGTCCAACGGGTTCCCGCCTTATTGCAGACCCCCGACTATGCGCGTGCCGCCGTCCGGCTCGCCCACCCCGGTGCCGGTGCTGAGGAGACCGAGCGGCGCGTCACGTTGCGGATGACTCGTCAGCGGATCCTGCACCGGCAGCCGGCGGCCCAGCTCTGGGCCGTGATCGACGAGGCGGCCCTGCGTCGCCCGGTGGGCGGCATCAGCACGATGCGCGCCCAGCTCAAGCACCTCATCGAGATCTGCCGACTGCCGCAGGTCACCATCCAGGTCATGCCGTTCCTCGCCGGCGGCCACACCGCGGAAAGCGGTCCGGTCACCATCCTGCGCCTGCCCGGCGGTCAGTTGCCCGACATCGTCTACCTCGAACAGCTCGTCACTGCCCTCTATCCCGACAGGCCGTCCGAGATCGAGCGCTACTGGGATGTCATGAACCGCTTGGTGGTCGAAGCCGAATCACCGGACGAGACGCCGACGATCCTCCATCGCATCCTTCAGGAGACCTGATCCGGGACGTGGACCGGCAGCCGACGGGTTTCAGCGTTTGAGGGCGACACCGCCGTACTGATGCACCTCCGCGGGCAGGCCCCAGGCGTCGGCGTCAGGACGCCAGCGCGAGCACGACGTCACGCCCGGTTCGAGCAGTTCCAGACCGTCGAAGTAGCGCGCGATCTGCTCGGGGCTGCGAAGGATGTATGGGATCGAGCCGCCCTCGTTGTACTGCTGGATGGCCTCGACGTAGGACTCACTGGTGTTCGTGCTGTCGTACTGCACGAGGTAGCTGCCGGACGGCAGTGCGTCCACCAGTTGCCGCACGATCGAGCGCGCCTCGTCGTAGTCCTCGATATGGCCCAGGATGCCCATCAGCATGAGAGCGACGGGCCGGTCGAAGTCCAGCGTCTTCGCGGCTTCCCGCACGATGGTGCTCGGCTCGCGCAGGTCGGCGTCGACGTAGTTGGTGACGCCTTCCGGGGTGCTGGTGAGCAGCGCGCGGGCGTGTGCCAGCACCAAGGGGTCGTTGTCGACGTAGACGATCCGGCTTTCAGGGGCCACCCGCTGGGCGATCTGGTGGGTGTTGTCCACGTTGGGCAGCCCGGTGCCGATGTCCAGGAACTGCCGGATGCCCTCCTCGGCGGCCAGATGACGCACGGCGCGGGCGAGGAAGTACCGGGCGGCACGGGCTCCGGTCTCGATTCCGGGGAAGGTCTCGCGGAACGCGTCACCGGCCACACGGTCGACTTCGTAGTTGTCCTTCCCTCCCAACCAGTAGTTCCAAATGCGGGCCGACTGCGGCACAGTGGTATCGATCTTGGAGAGCGCCTCCTGCTCGGAGTTCTCTGCCTCATCAGTCATGGACGCTCCTGTGTGTACGTAGTGAGAACCACGAGAACCGTGGAACACCGTCGTGGACGCCCACGTTATTCTCCCCGACTCGACTCATGTGCATCGCAGCCCTCATCTGCCCTTGTTCGGCGGCCTGTTGGCTTGTTCGTTCCTTTCCGGAGCTCAACGTCGGTGCCGTGTTCGGGGTGGCGAAATCAGGCTGGTCGACGGGGACGGAAGAGGAGGGGGATCAGGTGGCCACGCAGGAACAGCGGCGCGAGCTCGCCCAGTTCATCCGCAGTCGGCGCGAGCGTCGCAAACCCGAGGACGCGGGTCTGCGCGTCGTCGGTCACCGGCGCACACCAGGTCTGCGACGCGAAGAGGTGGCCACTCTGGCCGGGCTGAGCATCACCTGGTACACGTGGCTGGAGCAGGCCAGGGAGATCAAGGTATCGAGGCAGGTGCTCGGCAGTCTCGCGACGGCGCTCGACCTCGACCAGGTCGAGCGCGACCACCTGTTCCGGCTCGCCGGTGAGGTCCCGCCCAGTGACGTCCTGCCGAGCGCCGCTCTCCCCCGGCAGTACGAGCTGCTGCTCACCCACCTGAACCCGAATCCCGCGTTCATCGTCAACCGGCGCTTCGACATCCTGGCCTGGAACCAGGGGTGCGAGCTGCTCTACGGCGACCTGGGCGCCCTGCCGCCCCGGCGGCGCAACGTCCTGTGGCTCACCTTCACCTCACCCGAGGTCAGGGCCATGTCCCAGAACTGGGAGGAGGAGGCCTCGTACGCCCTTGCGCTGTTCCGCACCCAGGTGGGCGAGCGCATTCTCGATCCCGACGTCGTCGTGCTCCTGAACGAGCTGGCGGATTCCAGCCCGGACTTCTCCCGGCTGTGGCAGCTCAAGGAGCTGGCACCGTTCGTCCCCAAATCGCGCACGGTCAACCATCCGCGCCTCGGTGTGATCGAGCTCGAGTACATCAAGATGCATGTCGCGGACGACGACAAGACCCTCGTGGCCTATCTCGTGAACCCCGGGTCCGACCTGGAGCGGCGCCTGGAGAAGCTTCTGGAGGAGCGGGCGGACTGACCGGCCGCGCGCCGACGGAGCAGGCTGTGGCCGAGTCCCTCGCCACGGGCCGGCGGATCGCCCCGCGCTGTGGCGGACACTGCCACGAACAGGGGCTGATCGTCGTCCACTTGTACGGCGGCGCGGCCGGGCTCGGGGGAGCGGGCCGGTTCTCAGGGCAGCACGCGGTCAGGCGACGGTGAACCCGCCGTCGACCGGAAGGATCGTGCCGGTCACATAGCTCGCGCCGATGAGGTACGCGATCGCGTCCGCCAGGTCGCCGGGCTTCCCGATCCGCTTGACCGGCAGGTCCTTCACCATCTCGGTGAACTGGCCCTCGCGTGCCTCCTCGGGCACGAAGGACCACCAGGGCGTGTCCACCGCGCCCGGCGCCACGGCGTTGACGCGCACCGGCGAGAGCTCGGCGGCAAGCGGCGGGACGATGCGCTCGAGGGCACCGTTGACCGCGGCCAACGTCACCGTGCCGGGGGCGGCGGCGCGCGCGGTGGCGGCGGAGACCACCGTGACCGAACCGGTGACCTGCGCCTTCTGAATGGCGGACAGGTAGGCGAACAGCTTGCCGTCGAAGGCACCCTTGATGTCGGCGAGGCTCACTCCGGCCAGCGGGCCGAGGCCGAGCGCGCCCGGGCTGAAGGCGAGCACCAGGTGGTCGAAGGAGCCGACACCATCGAAGAACCGGGCCACGGCGGTCTGGTCGGTGCCGTCCACCTGCTCGGCGCCAGCGACCCGCTCCTTCACCGCTGCCAGCTTCTCCGCGACGCGTCCGGTGACGATCACCTCGGCTCCGGCCGCCGTCAGTTTCTCCGCCGCCGCCAGGCCGATGCCGGACGTTCCACCCATGATCACAACACGCATCTTCTGCCTCCAGTCACTCACTGCTTGTCCCACCGAGCCTGAAGTGCTTGCCGGAAGTCATCCAGATGCGCTTTGTGCTGGTGGCATCGCTACCAGGCAGTTCAGGGTGGCGCTCCGGGATCGGGGGGCGGCTCAGCGGCGCAGGTAGGCAAGTTCCGGGAAGTGGCGCTGGTAGGCGTCCAGCAGGCGTTCGGCGACGGCGTACGAGTCGATCAGTGGGTGGATGGTGAGCGCCTTGACCGCCTGGGTGCGTTCGCCGGTGCCGGCGGCGTGGATGACCGAGCGTTCGGCCGCCTTCACCGAGCACACCAGGCCGGTGCCGTGGTCGGGCAACGGGGCTCCGGCGATGGGGCGGGCGCCGTTGGCGTCCACGTGGCAGGGAACCTCGATGACGGCGTCGTCGTCGAGGACGGGGATCCGGCCGCGGCCCCGGACGTTGAGGATGAGGGTGGTGCGCTCGTCCCGGGCGATGGCCCGCATGAGGGAGAGGGCCACCTGCTCGTATCCGCCGGATTCCAGGTCGCAGGAGTCCCGTTCGCCCATGCCGACGGCATCACGGTTCTCGGCCATGTACGTGGTCTCGCGTTCCAGGCGGGTGGCGTCCCAGGCGTTCCAGGCGGCGCGGGGTACGGGCGGGCCGTCGGCGGTGCCCATGGCGTCGTAGAAGCGCTGCTGCTGGGAGTGGAGGAAGGCACCGCGGGTCTGTTCGGCGGCCCGGGCGGCGCGGACCGACTCGCGGTTGAAGTAGTAGTAGTGCAGGTATTCGTTGGGCAGCGCGCCGAGTGTGCGCAGCAGGTCGGCGCCGAAGAGCTTGCCCTCCTCGAACGAGGTCAGCGCCGCCTCGTCCTCGAACAGGGACGGCAGCAGGTCCCGGCCGCCGGCGTACAGGCCGCACAGCCAGCCCAGGTGGTTCAGGCCCACGTAGTCCAGGCGGACGTGGGCCGGGTCGGCGCCGAGCGTGCCGGCCACCCGGCGGCCGAGGCCCACGGGGGAGTCGCAGATCCCGATCACGCGGTCGCCGAGGTGGGCGGTCATGGCCTCGGTGACCATGCCGACGGGGTTGGTGAAGTTGATGACCCAGGCGTCGGGTGCCAGGGCGGCGATGCGGCGGGCGATGGCGGTGGCCACCGGGATGGTGCGCAACCCGAAGGAGATGCCGCCCGCACCGACGGTCTCCTGGCCCAGTACGTCCTCCTCCAGGGCGATCCGCTCGTCCGCCGCGCGCCCGGCGAGCCCGCCGACGCGGATGGCCGAGAACACGAAGTCGGCTCCGGTGACCGCCTCGTCGAGGTCGGTGGTGACGGTGACGGCGGGCGGGTGGCGGTGCCCGGCGGACTGGTCGGCGAGGACCTTGCGGATGGTCGCCAGCCGGGAGGCGTCCAGGTCGTACAGGGCCAGCTCGGTGACGCGTCCTTCGCCGTGGTCGCCCAGCAGCGCCCGGTAGACCAGCGGGACCCGGAAGCCGCCGCCGCCCAGGAGCGTGAGTTTCATACTCCGACCACCTCGACTCCCGCCTCGCGCAGCCGGGCACAGGTCTTCGCGTCCGCCTCGGAGTTGGTCACCACGACGTCGAGCTCCTGCGGCCCGCACACCCGGGCCATCCCGGTGCCGGGGAACTTGCCCGCGTCCGCGACCAGCACCACCTGGGCGCTGGCGGCGATCATCGCCCGCTTGACGGGCACTTCGACGGCCGTGGTGTCCAGCACCTGGCCGTCGGGGCGGACCCCGCTGGTGCCGAGGAACAGCCGGTCGGCGTGGATCTGCCGCAGATTGTCCTCGGTGAGGAAGCCCACCAGCGAGCGGTAGTCGCGCCGGACCACGCCGCCCAGCAGGATCAGCTGGATGCCCTTGTCGTCCTGGAGTTCCTCGTAGACGGCCAGGTTGCTGGTGATCACGGTCAGGGACCGGCCGTGCAGATGGCGGGCGACCCGGTGGGCCGTGGTGCCAATGTCGAGCAGGAGCGTCTCGCCGTCCTTGACGAGTTCTGCGCACCACGCGGCCAGCGCGTCCTTGGCCTCGACCCGGACCGCGGCCACGTCGGCGAACGGGTCGTCCTCGCCGAGGAGGGGGGCGGCGCCGCCGTAGACGCGTTTGAGCAGTCCCTCGTCCTCCAGTTGTACGAGGTCACGCCGGATCGTGGCCTGGCTCGCCCCTACCTTCTCGGCGAGGAAGGTCACGCTGGTGGGACCGTCTGCGCGCAGGACGCGGAGGATCAGCTCATGTCTTCGGTCAGGGAGCATGGCGCCGACCATACTCGCGAACTCGCCAAACTCAAGCAAACCTGCGCAGCAATGTCTCGATCGCTGCTTGACTCTTGTCAAAACCGCGCACTGGGTGCACTCTCTTGCGTAATTCGAGCCGGGCTCGGGCCCCACTCCGGTCGGCCGAAGCGGATCAACGGCGCTTTTCGCCGCCATTCACGCGTCGGCACCGTCTGAGAAGACCAAGGTCACACATCCGGGCAGCGAGGTGCGCTCGCCGGCCACCGTCGCCCTTCAGCCATCCGGACCTCCCCTTTCCCCGCCACCGCCCATGACTTCACGGGTCCCAGCCGGACACGTCGAACACCAGGAGAAGACCGTGGACCTTTCCCGTAGACGATTCCTTCAGGCCGCCGTACTGACGGCCGCTGCGGCAGGTGCCACCGCAGCGTGCGGCGGCGGCGCCGAGACGAGCGGCGGCAAGGACAAGGACCTGACCCTCTGGTACTGGTCCGGCGGCCTGAGCGACAAGGTCGTCGCGGACGCCAGGAAGCACTTCTCCTCCGACATCAGCCTCAAGACCTCCATGGTCGGCGGCGACTTCAAGACCAAGCTGCTCACCGGTCTGAGGGCCGCGCAGTCCGCCCCGGACATCACCGGCATCAAGGGCGAGGACATCGCCTCGTTCCTGCCCAACGCCGACCGGTTCATCGACCTGAAGACCGTCGGCGCGGACAAGCTGGTCCCGCAGTACCTGTCGTGGAAGCTGAAGCAGGCCACCAGCCAGGACGGCAAGCTCATCGGCTTCCCGATCGACATCGGCCCCTGCGCCATGTACTACCGCGAGGACCTCTTCGCGAAGGCGGGGCTGCCCACCGACCCCGCCGAGGTCTCCTCCCAGCTGTCCACCTGGGACGACTACTTCCAGGCCGGCGTCGAACTGCACAAGGCCCTGCCGAAGACCTTCCTGATCAACAACATCGGCGCCGTCTTCTCGATGATCATCGGCCAGGGCACCCAGCGGTTCATCGACGAGGACAACAAGTTCATCGGCGACCAGGACCACATCCGCGCCGCCTGGACCACCTCCGTGAAGCCCTACACCCTCGGCATCGACGCGAAGATCAACGACAACACCTGGAACGCCGCCGTCAGCGGCGGCACCCTGGGCACCGAACTGGGCGCCGCCTGGCACGCGCTGGACATCACCAACGCCGCCCCGGGCACCAAGGGCAAGTGGCGGGTGGCGGGCCTGCCGAGCGGACCGTCCAACCTCGGCGGGTCCTTCCTGGCCCTGCCCGCGACCTGCGGCAACCCCGAAGAGGCCTTCAAGATCATCAGCTGGATCCTCAGCCCCGAGAACCAGGCCCGCGGCTTCACCGACGCGGCCCTGTTCCCGACCGCCCCGGCCGCGTACAAGCTGCCGGCGCTGACCGGCGGCGACCCCTTCTTCGGCGGTCAGAAGACCATCGAGATCTTCGGCCCGGCGGCCGAGAAGATCCCCTCCGTCTACGAGGCCCCGGCCGACGCGGCGGTCTCGGCGCCCTTCTTCAGCGAGCTGACCAGCGTCGAGGCCAAGGGCAAGGACCCCGACGCCGCCTGGAAGGACGCCGTCAGCCAGGCCAAGCAGATCGCCCAGCGTCAGGGAGTGAAGTGACATGTCGTCAAGCCCGGTAGCCGGCCCGGCCGCGACCGGACCGTCCTCCGGACCCGACACCGGGCCCGCCGGCCGGCCGGCCCCGGACCGCCCGCGCGGTCCGGGCCGGCACGGCCGCCGGGTCCGGCCGGTGTCGGCCGGGGCTCGGCGCGGGCCGAGGCGGAAGGCCGCCAGGTACTGGCCGCAGTACCTGGCCATCTCGCCGTACTACTTGCTCTTCTCGGTCTTCATGCTCTTCCCGGTGCTCTACACCGTGTATCTGGCGTTCCAGAAGTGGGACGGCATCGGGGACATGCAGTTCGTCGGGTTCCAGCAGTTCCGCTTCCTGTGGGACGACCCGGTGTTCTGGCTGTCCGTCCGCAACACCCTCGTCATCTGGGTGCTGTCCACCGTGCCGATGCTCCTGCTGGCACTCGTGCTCGCGGTGCTGGTGAACTCCACCAAGCGCCTCACGGCCTTCTACCGGATCGCCCTGTTCATCCCCAGCATCACCTCGCTGGTGGCCATCGCGATCTTCTTCGGCGCGGTCTTCAGCAACAACTTCGGCCTGATCAACGCCATCCTGAAGTCGGTGCACCTGTCGGCCGTGCCGTGGATGAGCAACGAGTGGACGATCAAGCTGGTGATCGCGGCTCTGATGACCTGGCAGTGGACCGGCTACAACGCCATCATCTACCTGGCCGGCCTCCAGGCCATCCCCTCGGAAATCTACGAGGCGGCCAAGATGGACGGGGCCGGCCCGGCACGGATCCTCGTCTCCATCACGATCCCGATGCTGCGGCCCATCATCCTGTTCACCGTGGTGATCTCCACCGTCACCGGCCTGCAGAGCTTCACCGAACCACAGGTGCTGTTCGGCAGTGAGGCCTCCACCAACCCCAACTCCGGCGGGCCGGGCCAGGCGGGTCTGACCACGCTGCTGTACTTCTACCACCAGGCCTTCGACAACAACGACTTCGGCTACGGGGCCGCGATCGTCTGGGCCTTCTTCCTGCTGATCCTGCTCATCGTCACCATCAACTGGCGCCTGGTGCAGCGTAAGGAGCGACGGCCGTGAACAGCCAGAACCGCAAGCGCGTCCGCGGGCTGAGCGTCCATCTCATCCTGATGACCGGTGTCGTCATCTCGGTGTTCCCGTTCTACTGGATCATCGTCATGGCGACGAACACCTCGCAGGACATCTACAGCTACCCGCCGAAGCTGTGGTTCGGTTCCAACCTGGGAACCAACATCCAGCACCTGTTCGACAAGATGGACTTCTTCGGGTCGCTGTTCAACACGGTGATCGTGGCGGTCGGGACGACCCTGCTGGTGCTGTTCTTCGACTCCCTGGCGGCCTTCGCCTTCGCCAAGTACGACTTCCCCGCCAAGAAGTACCTGTTCGGCCTCCTGCTCGCGATGTACATCCTGCCGACCCAGCTGGCGATCATCCCGCAGTACGAGATCATGGTGCAGCTGGGCTGGCTGGGCACCCTCCAGGCGCTCATCGTGCCCGCCGCCGCCAACGCCTTCGGCATCTTCTGGATGCGCCAGTACACCAGCAGCGGCGTCCCGGACGAACTGCTGGACGCCGCCCGGATGGAGGGCGCCGGGTTCTTCCGCCTGTACTGGCACGTGGTGCTGCCGTGCGTCCGCCCGGCCCTGGCGTTCCTCGGCATCTACACCTTCATCGCCGCGTGGAACGACTACATCCTGCCGCTGGTGATGCTGGTCAACCCGGACCGCCTCACCCTCCAGGTGTCACTGGCACAGCTGTACGCCGGCCACTCCACCGACTACAGCATGGTGATGGCCGGGGTGCTGCTGTCGGTCATCCCGCTGGTGCTGGTGTTCACCTTCTTCGCCCGCGGGTTCATCGCCGACGCCACCAAGGGGGCCTTGCGCTGAGGGCGGCGGTCGCACCCCTCGGCCGCACGGCGGCGTGCGTCAGCGGGCGGAGCGTCGTCTCCACTCCTCGGCGGCCGTCAGTGGGACGGGGACGGGCGGCGCCGTCGACGTCGTCAGCTCTATGCGGCGCCCCTCGGCCGACGAGCGGAGGAGCGCGCTCATCGCCTCCAGCACGTGCAGGGCGAGGTCGCCGTTCGCGCGAGGCGGCCGCCGCTCGTCGGCGGTGATGAAGTCGAGCAGACCGATGCCCCGTGCGCCACCGACGTAGCCCGCCGACGGCGGGAGCGTGCGCCACTGCTCGGCGCCGAGTTCGAAGAGCCGTACCTCGCCGTCGAAGTGGTTCGGATCCGGAACCGTGAGCGTCCCCGTCTCGCCGTGGACCTCGATCGGCGCCGCCGTGGTGGTCACGCCGTCGAAGCTCGTCGTGATGGTCGTCAGGGCACCGTCCGCGTGCTCGAGGACACCGGAGACATGACTGTCCACCTCGACGGGTATCCGCTCGCCCGCGCGCGGGCCGGAACCGATGACGCGCTCGGCGCGCAGTCGGCTGGACGCCCCGATCACGGCTCGCACCGGACCGAGCAGGTGGACCAGGGACGCCAGGTAGTACGGCCCCATGTCCAGCAGGGGGCCACCCCCGGCGGTGTAGTAGAAGTCGGGGTGGGGATGCCAGCGTTCGTGTCCCGGGGTGGTCATGACGGCCGAGGCGGACAGGGGGCGTCCGATGCTCCCCGCCTCCACAGCCGTCCGCGCCGTCTGGATTCCGGTGCCCAGGACGGTGTCCGGCGCGCACCCCACACCGACTCCTGCCTTCGCGGCGGCCTCCATGACGGTGTGGGCGTCGAGGAGGGTGGCGGCCAGCGGCTTCTCCCCGTAGACGTTCTTGCCGTGGCCGATGGCGCCGAGGGCGATCTCGGCGTGGGCCGCGGGAACGGTGAGGTTCAGCACCGTGTCCACGTCCGGGCTGCTCAGCAACTCCTCGACGGTCAGCGCCTCGGCGGCGGGCAGTTCCGCGGCGACCGTGGCCGACCGGGAGGCGTCGAGGTCGGCGACCGCGGTGACGCGTACGGCGGGATGGCCGATGAGCGTGTTCAGGTACGCGCGGGAGATGACTCCGAGACCTACGACGCCGATGCGGTGCGCGTCGCCCACAGCATGCCCCTTTCGATGATGGTGCGGACCTGGGGGTGCTCGAGCACGTCGAGGCTGTGCCCCGGTGTCGTCACCACGATGCGCCCGGCGCCCCACCGACGGGTCCAGACCGCCGGTGAGGTGACCGGCCGGTGCCAGGGCTGCCACGGCCGGGCCGGATGGGTGGTGGTGGCCAGGACGTCGCTCAGGTCGTCGTGGAGCACCCAGTACTGCTCGGTGTTCAGCTCGAAATCCTCGATGCCCGCGGTGACGGGGTGCTCGCGGCCGAGCTCCGTGATGGTGACGACGTGCGGCAGGAAGTTGTCGTCCGCGTCCCCCCGGCGTTCACACGGCTCCTTGCCCGGGTGGGTCGCGAACTGGCCTCCCACCAGGTGGAGATAGTCGGAGGAGGCGCGGAACGAGTCGGCGATGCCACCGTGCCAGCCGGTGAAGCCGGTGCCGGCCACGACCGCCGCGCTCAGTCCCGACAGCTGCTCCGCGGCGATCTCCGACATCGTGACGCACTGCACGACGAGGTCGGTGCCGGCCATCTCGGCGGCGTCGGCGTAGACGTCGGTCGACTCCTCGATCCGGACGTCGTATCCGTTGCGCTGGAGGAAGGGCAGGAACAACTCCGTGGCCTTGACCGGCTGGTGTCCCTCCCATCCGCCTCGGACCACCAGGGCCTTCTTCCGCGTCATGTGGTCCTTTCATGGGGGCGCCGCCCCGGTCTGATCGGAGGTGTTCGCATCGAGGATGCGTCAGTCACCCGCGCTCGGGAAAGGGCTGCCGGTGCCGCGAAAGTTTCGTGAACGCGGGCTGCCCGCCCTACGACGCGGACGAGGCTCGGGCACCGACCATCCAGCAGGCCGCTGTGAACCGGACTTCCGTGCCCTGCACAAAGGGGTCGAAGGCGGCGCGGACCGTCTCGACGACGCGCCGTCGCGTTCGCTCGTCGGCCTCGCCCAGGACGAGGCTGACGGGACCGAGCCGGGTGAAGTAACCGACCAGTTCCTTCTCGGGCAGAGCGCAGGCCACGTCGATCGGCCGGACGTCGATGCCGGTCCAGCCGCTCTCCTCCAGGATGTGGTGGACCCTGCCGGCGTCCGAGAAGGCGAACTGGCCCGGCTCGTCCGGTCGGCGGGCGGGGAGGTTCGGCAGCAACGGGGCCGCGGCGCGTTCGGCGGTCGTCATGAACGGATTCTCCGCGGGGCCGCGCCAGGCGATGAACCGGAGCCGGGCGTCGTCCCTCGCGGCACGCCGCAGGTTGGTGAAGGCTCGGACGAAGTCCTTGAAGAACATGACGCCGAAGCGCGAGATGACCGTGTCGAAGGTGGCGGGCTCGAACGCGTGGTCCTGCGCGTCGGCGCGGACGAAGGAAGCCTGGACGCCCTCCCGTTCGGCGCGCGCCCGGGCGGCGGTGACCATCGGCTCGGAAATGTCGATGCCGACGCAACGGCCCTCCGCGCCCAGTCGCCGCGCGACGGCCAGGGTGGTGCCGCCCGTACCGCAGCCGACGTCGAGCACGTGACGCGCGGGTTCGGCGACTGCCGCTTCGACGAGCAGGTCTTCGAAGGGCCTGAGCATCTCGTCCAGCACCGCCTGGGCGTCGACCCAGGCATGGGCGGCGGGCCCGTTCCAGCGGGCCGCCTGTTCGTCGTCGGTCCTGCGCGTGGCGTTCATGTTCTGCTCCTGTGGTTGCCTTGCCGGGGTGGGGATGACACCGTCCTACTTCAAGTCGACTTGAGGTCAAGAGGATGACAGACCTGGACATCGCCGAGGTGGCGCACCGCGCCGGGGTTCCCGCCTCGACGCTGCGTTTCTACGAGGAGAAGGGCCTGATCGCCTCGATCGGCAGGCGGGGCCTGCGCCGCCAGTACGATCCCGGCGTGCTGGAGCGTCTGGCGCTGATCGGCGCAGGGCGCACCGCCGGTTTCTCGCTCGACGAGATCGGGCGCATGTTCGCGCCGGACGGACAGCCCCGCATCGACCGGCAGGTGCTCGCGGCCAAGGCGGAGGAGCTGGACAGGACGATCCGCGAACTCGGCGTTCTGCGCGACTCGCTACGTCACGCCGCTGCCTGCCCCGCGCCGAGCCACATGGAATGCTCCACCTTCCGCCGCCTCCTCAAGGCGGCCGCGTCGCGGGCTGCCGCAGGGGCGAGGAAGCGGACTGCGCGGCGATCGTGACCCGGGCGAGCGGGCCTGGGACTGTGCGGCTGAGCACGATCCGCGGCGCTGTTCGAGGTCGTGACCGGCGGTATGTTCCGGTCTTCCGCTGTCTCCGTGACCCGGGCGAGCGGGCCTGGGAGCGTGCGGCTGAGCACGATCCGCGGCTGTGTTCGAGGTCGTGACCGGTGGCTGTTCCGGTTTTCCGCCGCGTTCTCACCGTTGACGACGAGGATGTCGCGGGCTCCGCGGTCCAGGAGGTGCTGCACGGCGATCCGGCCGCCGGCGATGTCGTCGACGGAGACGGAACAGCCCTCCTGGGCCGGCATCGCACGGTCCGCCAGCGCCAGCGGGATGCCGCGCTCGCGCAGCCGCGTGAGCCGGGTGGGGTCGGCGCCGAGCGGAACCACCACGGCGCCGACGGCCCGTTGCTCGACGAGCATGGTGAAGTAGCCCTGCTCCCGCTCCGGCGCGTCCCCGCTGTCGCAGAGAACGAGGGAACAACCGTGGTCGTACGCCGCGTCCGCGGCGCCCCGTGCGATGCGCGAGTAGAAGGAGTTGGCCACGTCGGGCAGCACAGGCCGATGGAGGACGAGTGCCCGGTCCGCAGACCGGCGGCTCCCGGATGGGGGACGTAGTCGAGTGCGGCGACCGCGTCGCGGACCCGCTCGGCGGTGAGGGCGTTGACGCGCTCGGGCCGGTTCAGGACGTTCGACACCGTGGAGACCGAGACCCCGGCGGCGGCCGCGACGTCCTGAATGCGGGCGGGGCGAACCAAAATGGTGTCCACCCCCCGCTGTGCAGTCGTGCGACCAGGCACGACGTGGTCCTCATGGGCGACGGAAGACTACCCCGACGGCGCCTGGAACGTTTTTCGTCACCAGGAACACGGTCCTGACAGGCCGACGCATCTCGAAAGTGGCGCAAACGAATGTTGCAGCGCTGTTTTCTGAGGCCCAAGTTGGAAGTGCGGGAGCGCTCCCACGGCTCCCGTGCACACCTGAACCGGCCGCGCAGGAAAGCAGGAGACCATGACTTGGCATGATCGCGACAACAGAATGGGATCTCGCCCGACATTCGTCCTCAGCGCGCTCACCGCGCTGCTGATCTGCCTGATCCCGTGGAGCGGCACCGCCGCTGCCCACGGCTCGGTCGTCGACCCGGCATCCCGCAACTACGGCTGCTGGCTCCGCTGGGGATCCGACTTCCAGAACCCGGCCATGGAGCAGGAAGACCCCATGTGCTGGCAGGCGTGGCAGGACAACCCCAACGCCATGTGGAACTGGAACGGCCTCTACCGCAACGGCTCCGCCGGTAACTTCGAAGCGGTCGTCCCCGACGGGCAACTGTGCAGTGGCGGCCGGACCGAGGGCGGCCGTTACAACTCCCTGGACGCCGTGGGTCCCTGGAAGACGACGGACGTCACCGGCAACTTCACCCTGCAGCTGTACGACCAGGCCAGCCATGGCGCGGACTACTTCCTGGTCTACGTCACACGCCAGGGCTTCGACCCCACCACCGAACCACTGACCTGGGACGACCTCCAACTGGTCACCAGGACCGGCAGCTACGGCCCCAGCCAGAACTACTCGATCGACGTGAGCACGTCGGGGCTCAGCGGCCGCCACGTCGTCTACACGATCTGGCAGGCATCGCACATGGACCAGACGTACTTCCTGTGCAGCGACGTGAACTTCCGCTGAGCCGGCGGATGCCCACGACCATCGGACCCCGCCGGACTGGGCCGCGTCCGGCGGGGTGCCCGCTCCGCCCGCCGACCCAGCCGCCCTCGCCGATCAGGAAACGTCGGCCACCGAGAAGATCCCCGGCCCGGTGACCCCGTACAGCACGCCGCCCGCCAGCAGCGGCGGCACCGAACTCGGGGTCAGTTCCTCGAACGACCGGCCCTCCGTGTCGAAGGACGGGGCGGTGCGCCCGATCTCCTTGCCGGTGCCCGGATCGAGGGCCAGGATGCTGGTGTCCGGCATCATGACGTACAACCGGCCCTGGTGATAGGCCGGTTCGCTGAAGACGCGCAGCTCGCGCGAGCTGGTCCACAGCGGCTTCCCGCGTTTCAGATCCAGGGCGAGCAGGGTCTCGTTGCCGTAGTCGAAGAGGTACATGGTGTCGCCGTGCACCAGCGGCGGCGCTTCCGGCTCGACACTCCAGGGGAAGTCGACGCGGCGGGTCTTCCCGCTGCCGAGGTCCTGGACGAAGAAGGCGGCGGAGACCCCGGTGCCGTCCTCCCACCGCGCGTAGTACGCCGTGTCGTCGTGCACCGTGGCCAGCCACAGATCGCCCTTCGGCGCCTCGACACTGCCCAGCGTCCTGCCGGTGCGTGCGTCGAGGCGGGCGATTCCGCCGGAGCCGCCGCGCAGATCGGCGTAGAGGGTGTCCTTGGGGCCCGCGTAGAAGGGGCTCGACGAGGTGGACGTCAGCTCACGGCGCCACAGTTCCTCACCCGTGCCCGGCTCGTACGCCGCGTAGCGCGCGGTCTCGGAGGGCCCGAGCTCGTCCAGTCGTACGACCAGCACCCCGCTCAGTGACTCGAACCCGCCCACCGGACCGTCCAGATGCCACAGCCGCTCCCCGGTCCTGCCGTCGAAGGCGTCCACTCCCTCGGAGCGGTCCGCGCTGCCGACGAACACCACACCGTCATGGACGACGGGCTCGCGGAGCGAGAAACTGCTGACCTCCTTCTGGCTCATGGGCTTCGTCCAGTCCACCCGGCCGGTCGCGGGGCTCAGCCGGGTCAGGGCGACCTGTGAGGAGGAGCAGAAGACGCCGAGCGGGTCAGGTGTGCACGCCGGGCCGAGGGCCATCGGCTCGTCCTCGTCCGGCGCCAGCGTTTTGTGCCACGGCTTCCAGCCGGGCGGTGCCGAACCATTGGGCGTCGCCTGCGGGTCCGTCGCCTGCGGGCCGGCCTGGCCGGCCTCGTCGACCGAGCTCGCCGGGTCGTCGGCCACCACGGCGACCGAAGCCACCACGACCACGCCGAGGAGGGCCGCGCCGACGAGGCCGGTCCACAGCTTTTTCCTACGGGGCTTCTGTCGGGTCGGCCCGTCGCCCGGGGACGGCAAGGTCGCGTGTCCCGACAGTGTGGTCACCGGGATCCGGGACGACTCCGCACGGTCATCCTCGTCGGGCAGCTCCTCCGGCAGCCCGGCCAGCGCGTCCAGCACCTCGCTCGACGTCGGCCGGTTCTCCGGCTCCTTCGCCAGACAGGCCGACACCAACGGCCGCAGCGGCTCGGGCAGGTCACCCAGCTCGGCCTGGCTGTGCACGGTGTTGTACGCGGCGAGATAGGCGTTCTCCGCCTCGAAGGGGCTGTGCCCGGTGGCCGCGTACACCAGGACCGCGCCCAGCGAGAAGACATCCACGGCGGGGCCGACCTCGCGGGGGCGGCTGAACTGCTCCGGTGCCATGAACGGCGGCGAGCCCATCACCATGCCCGTCTGGGTACGGACGTCACTGCTGGCCGCACGTGAGATGCCGAAGTCGATGACGCGCACCGCCCCGTCGTCGCCCTCGCCCTCCACCAGGAGCACATTGCTCGGCTTGAGGTCCCGGTGCACGACCTCGGCCCGGTGGATCTCCCGCAGCGCCTCGGCGAGTTCGGTGCCGAGACGGCGCAGCGCATGCCAGGCCAGCGGACCCGCCTCGTCGACCCGCTCGGCGAGCGTGCGGCCCGGGACGAACGCGGTGGCCATCCACGGCCGTTCCGCATCCGGGTCGGCGTCCACGACCGGTGCGGTGAACGCACCGCTGACCCGGCGCGCGGCCGCGATCTCCTGGCGGAACCTGGCCCGGAACTCGGCGTTGTCGGCATACCGGGTGTGCACGACCTTGACGGCGACGGCCCGCCCCGACGCCGATCTGCCGAGGTAGACGACGCCCATGCCGCCGGTCCCGATCCGCGATTCGATCCGGTAACCGCCGACGGACCGCGGATCGTCCTCGCGCAGAGTCACCGTGTCTCCTTCACCCACTCGTGGCCGGGACGGTTCCGATCCGGACGCTTCTGACAGGGACCGCTCACTCTAGTGCCCGGTCTCCGGGCCCTTCTGGTGAACAACCGGCGCGGGCACCCGGCGTCGACCTGGTTCCGTAGGGTCTCAGCCGCGGGCGGTCGGCTTCCGGACGGGGGAATTGAAGCCACGGGTCTGATACCGAGTGGTCGTCGGTCAGCCGGCAGGCCGGCCGGAGCGGGCCGTCGAGCGAGAGGCCGGATCGGCGTTGGCGCCGGGCAGCAGGCGCGAGGCGTCCACGGTGAAGCCGACCGCGGTCCCGCCGCCGGTTCGGGCAGCCGCGAACACGGTGCCGTCGTGCGTCCCGGCGACGTCGCGGACGATGGCGAGGCCGAGTCCGGACCCGGGCAGGCCGCGGGCGGTGTCGGCCCGGTAGAAGCGGTCGAAGACGCGGGCGAGGTCGTCGACGTCGATGCCCGGGCCGCGGTCCGAGACGGTGACCCGGCCCCGACGGATACGCACCTCGATGGGCTCCTCGCCGTCGGGGTCGAACTTGGCGGCGTTCTCCAGCAGGTTGCCCAGCGCGCGTTCGAGCCCCTGCGGGCGGCCGTGGACCACGGAACCGTCGGCGTCGACATGGACCAGGCGGCCGGTACGCCGGTACACGCGCCGCGCCGCGCGCCGGGCCACCCCGGCCAGCTCCACGGGTTCCTCGGCCTCCTGACGCACCGCTGACCGCGGCGATCTCCCGGGCCATGCCGCCCAGCACATAGTGGGTCTGGTCGATCCGGACGGCGACCTGCAACGCCCCGCGGTCCCCGCCCAGCGCGGTGGTCAGCCGGCGACAGGTGCGGCCGTCCACGACGATCTCGGCGGTGTCCGACTGCCCGGCCTCGCCGGAGGCGGCCAGGCGGCGCGCGCTGTCGGACACCGGCAAGGGCACCCTCGGGCCGCCACCGCCGGCCTGGGCATCGAGCACGTCGGCGAGGGCGCCGACCACCTGCTGTTCCTCCTGATGCTGCTCGTCCCGGCCCCGCTGGTGGCGGCGGGCGGGCGGTGGCGGGCCGGCGGTGCGTCGGCGCGGCGCAGCATCGTCCGCGTCGTCCATGTCGTCTCCGCGTTCGCCGTGGGCCACTCGCTCACCCTGGCCTTGGCGGCGGCCGGAGTGATCCACGTACCGTCACGGCCGGTCGAGACGCTGATCGCCTTCTCGATCGCGGTGTCCGCGCGCCACGCGCTACGCCCCCTGGTGGCCCGCGGCGAGGTCCTCATCGCCAGTGGCTTCGGACTCGTCCACGGGCTGGCGTTCGCGTCGCTCATCGGCGAGCTGGGGCTGGACCGAGGATCCCTCGTGACCACACTGCTGGGCTTCAACCTGGGCATCGAGCTGACCCGGTTGCTGGTCGTCGCGCTGATGATGCCCTCGCTGCTCGTCCTCGCCCGTACGGCCGTGTACCCGGCGTTCCGTGTCGCGGTGGCCGTCATCGGCCTGCTGTTCTCGGTGTCCTGGATGCTCGAACGCGCGGGACTGACCTCCTCGGACCCCTTCGAAGGCTTCCAGACCTCACTGGTCGGGCACCCACTGCTGGTCGCCGCGTCCATCGCGGTACTCGCCGCGGTCGCCCGAGGCGTGGCCCCCCAGCGCGTACCCGCCGGGGCCGGATGAGACAGACGTACGCCCCGCTCGCATGCTCATGTCACGGATACGTCATCGGTATTGCGCCGTAACACTCCTGACGGAGGCTCACTTCGCACCTCCGGTCTCATCAGTTGCTCACCCCCCACGTGACCGGGTTGATCGGACGTCGCGTCCGGGCACGCGGGCGCGGGTGAGGAGGAGTGGATGGCTGCTGCAGAGAGATCCACGGCATCTCGGCGTGACTTCCTGCGTTCCGTCGGGGTCGCGGGCGGCGCGGGAGTGCTCTACTCGGCGATGGGGGCACTGGGCCTCGCGCCGGTGCCGGACGTACGGGCCGCGGAGTACCGGGCGCCGGGCAGGAGCGACTTCGCGCTCAGCGGGCGGAGCGCGAAGAAGGTCCTCGTACTCGGCGGCGGCATCGCCGGCCTGGCCACCGCCTACGAACTCGGCAAGGCGGGCTACGACTGCCGGATCCTGGAGGCCAAGGACCGGCCCGGTGGCCGCAACTGGACGGTACGCGGGGGTACTTCGCTGACCGATCTGGACGGGCGCAGACAGACCGCGTCGTTCTCCAAGGGCCAGTACATGAACGCCGGGCCCGCCCGGCTGCCCCAGTCGCACGTCACGCTCGAGTACTGCAGGGAACTCGGCGTTCCCGTCGAGGTGTTCACCAACCAGAACGCCAACGCGTACATCTACCACGAGAACAGCGCCGCGCTCGCGGGACAGCCGATGCGCTGGCGCACCGCGAAGGCCGACGTCTACGGCTATGTCTCCGAGCTGCTCGCCAAGGCCACCGACCAGGGTGCCCTGGACGCGCAGCTCACCGCCGCCGACAAGGAACGGCTGATCGCCTTCCTGCAGAACTTCGGCGCCATCAAGGGCAAGGCGGACGGCTACGCCTACACCGGCAGCGACCGGCGCGGCTACTCCGTCGAGCCCGGTGCCGCCTTCGAGAACGGCACGGTGCTGGGGCCGGTGCCCTCGATGTCGGACGTCATCGCGAGCGGCGTCGGGCAGCGCTTCTCCTTCGAGTTCGGCTACGACCAGGCCATGCTCATGTTCCAGCCGGTGGGCGGCATGGACGCCATCCCGTACGCCCTCGCCGAGGCCGTCGGGCGGGACCGGATCACGTACGGCGCCGAGGCGCTGGAGGTCAGGAACCTCCCGGACGGCGCCGAGGTCACCTACAAGGACGACCGGGGCCGTACCCGCACCCGGTACGCCGACTTCGTCGTCGCGGCCGTACCGCCCATGGTCATGGCCCGCATCAAGCACAACCTGGGCACGAACGTCACCGCCGCGCTGAAGTACCCGGCCGTGACACCCGTCGGCAAGGTGGGCCTGGAGTACGGCAGCCGCTGGTGGGAGACCGACGAGCACATCTACGGCGGGATCACGCCCACCGACACGGACCTGGCCACCATCTGGTACCCGTCCTACGGCCACTTCGGCCGCCGCGGCACCCTCATCGGCTACTACAACTTCGGCGCGAACGCCCTCGCGTACAGCGCCCTGCCGCACGAGGAGCGGGTCGCGCGGGCGGTGAGCCGCGGCGTGAAGATCCACGGCGAGAAGTACCGCAGCGAACTCGAGCACGCCTTCAGCGTGGCCTGGCACCGCACCCCGCACATCGAGGCCGGCTGGGTGGGCTGGCCCTCGCAGGACGGCCCGGAGTACAAGCTCCTCAACCAGCCCGCCGGGCATGTGTACTTCGCCGGGGACTGGCTCAGCCACGTCATCGCCTGGCAGCACGGCGCGTTCACCTCGGCCCGCAAGGTCGTGACCGACATCCACGAGAGGGTGATGGCCGCATGAGCCGGCGCACGAAGGTTGTCATCGGTACGGTCCTGACCGCCTCGCTCCTCACGGGCGGCACCGCGCTCGCCGACGCCCGGGGCTGGTGGCCCGGCCCGAGGGAAGTGCGGGTCATGCTGCCCTCCGGGCAGTCCAACCCGGCCATCGCGAACGGCGTGGCGACCGGCAGTGAGGTGGCCGGGTACCAGAGCAGCGGTCTCGGGCCCTCCGCGCTCAACCCCTCGGCGCCGGACGGGACTCCGGAGCGCTACACCGACCCGGCCCTGACCGAGGGCGCCGAAGGCGTCACGATCACCGAGGCGCAGGCGCTCGTCGTGCTGCGCAACATCAAGACCAACCTGGAGGCCGCGGGCCTCAGCCCGGCCGCCGTCATCACGATGAAGTGCTACCTGATGAAGCCGCCCGGCGCGGAGACGGCCGACTACGCCGGCTGGAACCGCGCGTACCGGCAGTTCTTCGCGAACATCGACCTGACGACACATCAGGTCGTGCCGGTACCCATGGGCACGTCCGCTCCCAAGGCGCCGCTGCTCGCCAACAAGGCCCGTCCGGCGCGGGCCACGATGGAGGTCGCCTCACTGGCCGTCAAGGGCTGGCTGGTGGAGGTCGAGGTCACCGCGACGTACGGCAAGCGCTGAGGGGTGAAGATCGGCGGACAAGTGCCGGGGCGGGGTCCGCGAGCGGGCTCCGCCCCGTACGTTTCCACCCGTGGTCTCTTCTGTCCGGCACACCAACTCCGTGTACTGGGAGCTTCCTTGGACATCGACGACGCCTCCGTCACCTCAGAGCCCTCCCGTTTCGGTCCCCTCTCCCGCCGCGGATTCCTCCGGACCACCGCCGCGGCCACGGCGCTCGTCACCGTCGGCCCGCCGGGCGCGGCCGCCGCCTCCGGTCCCACCACCCTCTCCTTCACCGCCGCCACGGGCGGTTCCGCGACCCTCGCCCCGTCCGGTGACCGGCTGGTCGCCGAGGTCCAGAACGTGCTCTGGTCCGTTCCGCGGGACGGTGGCACCGCCGTCGCGCTGACCCCGCCCGGCCTCGAACCCACCCGCCCGCAGTTCTCGCCCGACGGCAGCCGCCTCGTCGTGTGCGCCTATCGCGGCGGAGGCTTCCACCTCTGGACGCTGCGGCCCGACGGTACCGGGACCCGGCAGCTCACCGACGGGCCGTGGGACGACCGGGGGCCGGCCTGGTCGCCGGACGGCACCCGGATCGCGTTCGCGTCCGAGCGCGGCGGCGACACCGTGACCGGCGCCCCGTACCGGATCTGGGTCCTGGACCTGCGCACCGGCGCGCTGACCCGGCTCACCGGGCGCCACGGCCAGCAGGGCCCCGGGCAGGACGCCGCCTGGGAGGACTTCGACCCCACGTGGTCGCCGGACGGTGCTCGCGTGCTGTTCGTGCGCGCTGTCGTCACCCCGGCGGGTGCCCTCCGAGCGGCCACCGTCGCGTCGGTGCCTGCCGACGGCTCGGGTCCGGTGACCACCGAGCACACCGACGACTCCGGCGCCCAGGTCATGACCCCCGCCGCCTCGCCCGCCGGCCGTCTCGCCTACCTGCGCACCACGGCCTCGCCCGCGGCCTCCTGCACGCTTGTGGTGGACGGCGCTCCGGTCGCCGTCGAGGGCGACGTCCTCCCGGCGCCGCCCCGCTGGACGGACGGCGAACGCCTGCTCCTCACGGTCGACGGACACTTCCGCCTGCTCGACCCGGACGCGCCGGGCGACGGCGAGAAGATCCCGTTCACGGCGACGCTGCCCGTGGACCGGCCCAACTACCGCGAGAAGGCGTACGACTTCGAAGGCGCCGGCACCCGTCCCGTCCGCGCGCTGCACCTGCCCGCCCTGTCACCGGACGGCCGCCGCGTCGCCTTCGCCGCGCTCAACGCGCTGTGGACCGCCGACACCACCGGCGGCCGCGCACCCCGCAAGGTCGTTCAAGTGCCCTCGACCCGCTATGTGTCGGCGCCGAGATGGACACCCGACGGCACGGCGCTGGTGTACACCGACGACCGCGACGGCCTGTTCGCCGTACGGCGCCGCGACCTGGCCTCCGGCGAGGAGACCGTGCTCGCCGAGGGCGGCCGCGTCTTCCCCGCCCTCTCGCCCGACGGGACCCGGCTGGCCTGCCTGGACATGTCCGGCAACCTCGTGGTGCGCGACCTGTCCGACGGCAGCGAACGCAACCTCGCCGCACCGCTCGGCGGGGGAGGGCTGCCCGGCCGCCCCAGCTGGTCGCCCGACGGCCGCTATGTGGCGCTGTGCGACCGCAACCGCCTCAACCAGCGCTTCCGCGAGGGCTACAACCTCATCCGGGTCGTCGACACCACCACCGGCACGGCCGTCCTGCACGCCCTCGCCCCGCACACCTCGCTCTCCGACCGCTACGACTCCGGCCCCGTCTGGTCCCCGGACGGCCGCTGGATGGCCGTCGTCGCCGAGTCGGCGCTGTGGCTGCTGCCGGTCCGCGCCGACGGCACCCCCGACGGCGACCCCCGCCTCCTCACCACCGAACCCGCCGACCACCCGTCCTGGTCCGCCGACGCCCGCAGCCTTCTCCACCTGTCCGCGGGCACCCTGCGCCTGATCGACATCGGCAGCGGCAAGGCCCGCACCGTCCGCGTCCCGCTGGACTACCGCAGACCGCGGCCGGCCGACACCGTCGTGCACGCGGGCCGCTTCTGGGACGGCACCGGCCCGGACGTCCGCGAGGACATCGATGTCGTGATCCGCGACGGCCGGATCGCGGAGGTCTCCCCGCACCGGACCGGCCGCCCGGCCGCCCGCCAGGTCGACGCGAGCGATCGCACCGTGATCCCGGGCCTGTGGGACGCACACACCCACCCCTGGCAGAGCACCTACGGCGGCCGCCAGACCGCGCTCCAAGTCGCGTACGGCATCACGACGGCCGTCTCGCTGGGCGGATTCGCCTACGAACAGGCCCGCATCCGCGAGGCGGTCGCCGCCGGTGCCCTCGCCGGACCCCGGCTCCTGTCCACCGGCGAACTCCTTGACGGGGCGCGCGTCGCCTACAGCATGGGCCGCGCCCACCGCACCCACGAGGGCCTGCGCCGCTCGCTGGCGCGGGCGGCCGCGCTGGACTGGGACTTCGTGAAGACGTACGTACGGGCCCCCGGCTGGGTGATGAAGGAGGCCGCCGACTTCGCGCACGACCGGCTCGGCGTGCGCAGCGGCAGCCACCTGTGCACTCCGGGCGTACAGCTGGGCCAGGACCTGACGACCCATCTGCAGGCCACCCAGCGACTGGAGTTCGGGCACGCGACCTCGGCCACGGGACGTGCCTACCAGGACGTCGAGGAGATCTACACCCGCGCCGGCTTCCACCTCGTCGCCACCCCGTTCACGGCACAGCCTCTGCTCGGCGCCGACCCCGCGCTCGCGGACGACCCGCGTGTCACCACGCTCATGCCGCCGTGGGACACCGCGCTCGTCCGCCAGCAGGCCGGGCAGCCGCCCACAGCCTCCCAACTGGCCACGTTGGACAGGGAGTTGAACGTCTACCGGCGGATCCTCGCGGGCGGCGGACTGATCGCGCTCGGCACCGACCAGCCGCTCGTCCCGGTCGGGCTGCACCTGCACCTGGCCCTACGGGCACTGCACCGCGCCGGCCTGTCACCGGCCGAGGCGCTGCGCACCGCCACCGTGCTGCCCGCGCGCGTCTTCGGTGCCGACGCCGACCTGGGCACGCTGGAGGAGGGCAAACTCGGCGACCTCACGGTCATCGACGGCGACCCCTTCACTGACTTCGCCAGCCTGATCCGCACCGTGGCGGTCCTCCGCGGCGGTGTCCTCATCGAGCAGGCGGACCTGGTCGACGCCTTCGGGGCTGCCACCACGCGGAGTTACGAACCGCAGCAGGCGGCTTCGGCCGAGGACTGGCTGGAGGTCAGCCGGCGTATGCGACGCGACGGGTGCTGCGATCCGGAGAGCGGGGGCTGAGAAGTGCTCTGACCCGAACGTGAGCATGGGGCAGGAGTGTTGCCCTCAGTCGGCAGGTCGCTGTTGGTTCTCGATGTACTGCTTGACGACGGTCAACGGTGCTCCACCGCAGAACCCGCCGAAGTAGCAGGCGGACCAGAAGTGACCGCCCCACAGGTACCGGTGCACATGCGCGTCGTACTCCTGGCGGAGTCTTCGCGAGCTGACGCCCTTGAGGCTGTTGACCAGCTTGGAAAGCTGCACTTTGGGCGGGTAGTGCAGACCTCGCGCATGATCTTCGGTGCGAGTCAACATGGCGCCGGTGAGGGCTGAACGCCGGTACCTGGTGACGAAAACCAAATGGGCGTGCAAGTTGGAGACGGCGTGACGACCGGTGCCTACCTCGGGATTTGGATTCCAGCGCGGTGACATATCCGGCTGTAATAGTTGGTCACTATGAGTGAACATGGCCTCAGGAAGCGGCAGTTCGGGCATCGCGCCCGACTGGCGCTGTCTCCTGCATGTGAGCTCAAGGCCGACGCCCAGGCGCACGCAGCCCGCGCGATGTGGAATCTCCTGCACGCGTGGTGGCAGATGATGCCGAAGGAGAAGAGAACGCTCGCGAATGCGGACGCCGCGATCCGTCAGGCGCGTACGGACATCGACTTCCTCGCCGTACTGCCCGCCCAGGCCGCGCAGGCCGTGTTGAAGACGTACTTCCAGGCGTGGAAGAACTGCTGGGACGGCCGGGCGGAAGCCCCGAACTTCAAGGGCCGGTTCCGGTCGGTGATGTCCGTGGACATCCCGCAGGGACGGGACCTGAACGTCGTCCGTGTGCATCGCCGCTGGGGCATGGCCAACATCCCGAAGGTAGGCCGCGTCCGGTTCCGCTGGACCAAAGACCTCCCCGTGGGCAGACAAGCCAACAAAGAGAACCGCATCACCGGCGCGCGGCTGGTCAAAGACGCGCTCGGCTGGCACCTCGCCTTCCGCATCCAGATCCTCGAAGCCATGCCCGAGCCTCACCAGGGGCCGGAGGTCGGCATCGACGTGGGCGTCATCGTGCCCATCGCCCTCTCGGATGGCGTCACCAAGAACCACGGCGGGTGGCTGACCCCGCAGGAGACGTCCAAGCTCCTGCGACTGGAGCAGCGCGCCGCCCAACGCAAGCAGCACCACAATCCCGGCGAACGAACCAGCCGACGTCTGCACCACACCTATGACCAGATCGCAGGACTCCGCGCGAAAGCCAAGCGCCGGGCCTCGGACTGGCGGCACCAGACGACCACCGCCATCGCCAAGCAGTACGGCACGGTGGTGGTCGAAGCACTCACCATCACGAACATGGTCAAGTCCGCCAGGGGGACCGTCGAGTTGCCGGGAAAGAACGTCGCCCAGAAGTCAGGGCTAAACCGCTCCATCACCGGCGAGGCGTGGGGCCGTGTGGTCACGATGCTGACGTACAAGACCGCTCAGTACGGCGGCACCCTGCACAAGGTCCCGGCGCCCAACACGTCCCGGCGCTGTTCCGCGTGCGGCTTCATCACGCCCGGCAGCCGTGAAGACCAGGCCACGTTCGTATGCAAGAACCCGGACTGCGGATGGTCAGGAAACCCCGACCACAACGCGGCCCGGAACATCTTGCACCTTTACCGGATGGGCCTCGTGCTCATCCCGGCTGCCGGGAGGGCAGTCGTCAGGCGCGCGAAGCGCGTCAAGCCCGCTGCCGCAAGGTAAGCAGGAATCTCCCGGCTTCAGCCGGGAGAGCACTTCAATGGGAGAAGGAGTACGAGGAGGAGCCACTTCGCCGGACGCGGCAGCAACTCCGAGGACACCGAGTTCATCGACGCGACTCTGAAGGAACTGCTGGCGAAGCCGGGCGGTTGGCTTAGCCATGGAAAGGGAGACCTCCTTGGTCAGCGCCGCCGCGATGCGCCCTGGGCGTCTCGCGGCCACTCCCGGAATACGGCTGATGTTCGCCCACCAGCGGCCACCACGCCCGACCCGAGGAGCACCACGAGGCCCTGGAGGTGAGACCCTCGGCCAGCGAAGCCACCGCCTGCGGCCGTCAACCCCCGCTCAACCGCCGCTCAACCGCCGCTCATTCGATCCGCCAGGCAGGCGAGGTACAGGGCCATGGTCGCCCGGTGGTCGCGCAGCGGGCGACCGGTGATCTGCTCGATCTTGTTCATCCGGTAGACGACGGTGTTGCGGTGGATGTGCAGCGCCGCGGATGCCCGTACGAGGTTGAACCCGCTCTCGCACCACGCGGTGACTGTGTCACGGAGCACCGGCCAGTCCGGCTGGGCGCGCAGGTCCGCGGCCGTGAGGTCGAGCAGACGGTTGCGGGCGGACTGGCCCACCGCCGCGAGAACCTGGTGGACCCGCAGGTCGGATATGAGATGGACGGGGGAGCTGTTGGCCGGCCGGGCGCCCAGACGGAGGGCGTCGCACGCGTCCTGGTAGGAGTCGTGCAGGCCGCCGACGGAGGTGGCCGGCTCGCCGATCCCCACCCGGGCGGCGAGACCGTCCTGCGCGGCGATCACATCGGCGACCCGCCGGCAGTCGGCGACCAGGGACGCCATCGAACCCCGGGCCGGAAGCCGGTGCAGGACGCTGATCCATCCGGGAGCCGTACCGGCCACGATGTCCTGAGGGTCGGCGAAGACCTCGCGGACGGTGCGCAGCAGTTCCGAACGGATCAGGGCCATGTCCTGCGTGGGGGCGCCCCGTCGTCGCGCGGCCGCGTCCGGAACGGTCACTTCGAGGGCCACGGCGACCCGTCGCAGCCGTAGGTCGAAGCCGAGTTCGGCGGCCCGGAAGACGAGGAAGTCGCCTTCGACGACCTGGGGATCGTATGCGGCGATGTCGGCGAGCAGCGTCTCGGCGGCCCGCTCCGCGAGCAGGCGGGAGCGCAGCATCACGGATTCCCTCAGGAGGATCTCCGTCTGCCGCTTGACCAGCAGGCCGAAGCGGCGTACCTGGGCGGGTGTCCCGGTGATCCCGACGGTGCCGACCGCGCGCCCGCCGGTGACCAGCGGCAGTGTGACCCCGGGGCGTACCCCTTGCAGTCGCTGGGCCTGCGAGGCGTTGTGTGTGGCGGGTTCCTGCGTGCGGACGACCTCGACGGACGCCTCGTGGAAGCTGCCGACCCGGCTGCTGTCCCCGCTGCCGATGACCATCCCCTCGGCGTCGGTGATGAGCACGTTGAAGCCGATGACGGCGGAGGTGTCCCCGGCGATCTCCTGCGCGAGGGACGGGCTCAGCACGGGTGTTCCTCCCGTCGAGGGCGGGCCGGGTTGGACGCACCGTACAGGGGACCGATCGATTTCGGCCACAACTACGTACGAAGTGAACGGTGACGCGCGGCAGGTTGATCCCTAGCTTTGGGCCCAATCACATCCCCGCCGGGGGCACAGCGCGGTGAACGGCGGGCTCCTTTCAGCGCACCTACGGAAGGCCCGGGCCGATGACTCGTGTGCGTTCTCTCGTATCCACTGTGACCGCCCTCCTCCTGCTCTCCTCCGTCGCAGCCTGTGGCTCCGACAGCGAGGAGACCCCGAAGAACGTGTCCGCGAAGGCCGCCGCCCTGGGCACGCTCACGCCTGGCGTGATCAAGGTGGCCGTCCAGCCGTACGCGCCCTACACGAGTGTCCAGGGCGACAAGATCGTCGGACTGGACGGCGACATCCTCGCCTACGCGGCCAAGAAGCTGGGCCTCGAGATCAAACCCCAGGTCACCGACTTCGCCGGCATGCTCGCCGGAGTGCAGTCACGCCGGGTGGACATCACCATCGGCGGCGTCGCCTGGTCCGCCGACCGGCAGAAACAGGGCCTGTTCACCGACCCGCCGTACTACTCGCCCCCGGCGATGGCCGTCCGCAGCGGCAAGACCTACAAGACGGTCGACGACCTCAAGGGCCTCGACCTCGGCACCGTCGAGGGCTACGTCTGGGTCAAGTCCATCCAGTCCGTGCCCGAAGCCAAGCTGCACGCCTACCCGGACGCCACCGGGGTGTTCGACGACCTCGGAGCGGGCCGCGTCGACGTCGGCTTCCTCGACCCGCTGATCATCATCGCCGCGCAGAAGGAGCGTCCGGAGCTGAAGATCAGCACGCAGTACCTGACACCGCCGACCGCGGCCGAGGTCAAGGCCCAGCCCGACTACCAGTACTTCCAGCCGTACCAGACGGGCTTCTATCTGCCCAAGCAGGCCACCAAGCTGGAGAAGGCGATCTCCGCACAGATCGACGCCATGTACGCGAACGGCGAGATGGCCAAGCTCGTCGAGAAGTACGGCGGCGACCCCGAGCAGTTCCTGAAGCCGTCCGCCGACGTCGCCACCGCGCGCAGGGGCGTGGACCGGCCGCAGGACTGGACGCCGCCGTCCGTCGGCCAGTGAGGGGATGACATGTCCGGTCTCTTCCAAGTCCCCTGGTCCGACTACCAGTCAGACCTGCTCGACGCACTCGGGCGCACCGTCTCGTACACCGTCGTGAGCTTCGTCGGCGCGGTCCTTCTCGGCCTGGCGGTCGCGCTGCTCCGCATCAGCAAGGCGCGGCCACTCCGCGTCCTCGCCGCCGTCTACACGGAGATCTTCAAGAACATCCCGCTCCTCGCGATCATCTTCCTGACCTACTTCGGCCTCGCTTCGGCCGGACTCCGGCTGGACGTGTTCACCGCCGGCTGCCTCAGCCTCGTCGTCTTCTACGCCGCCTACCTGTCCGAGATCTTCCGTTCCGCGATCAGCGGAGTGCACGCCGGACAGACCGAGGCCGGCGAGGCGCTGGGGCTGGGCCGGGTCGGCATCTTCGTCCATGTCGTGCTGCCGCAGGCCGTCCGGCAGGCCCTGCCCGGCACCAACACCATGCTGGTCGACCTGCTGAAGTCCACCTCGCTGCTCGTCACCGTCTCCGCGGCCGAGCTGATGTCCGAGGGGCGGCTCATCACGTCGGCCACCTTCCGGGCACTGGAGGTCTACCTGGTCATCTCCGCCGTCTACTTCGCCCTGTGCTACCCGCTCTCCCAGCTGCTCCTGCTGCTGGAACGGAAGGTACGGGCGGGCGTCCCCCTGTCCCCGTGGCGGCGCCGACGGGTGCGCGCCGCCCGCGCCCTGCTCGCCGTCGACCTCGGCGTCGGCCTCACAGCAGAGCTCAAGCAGAAGGAGACGGCGGCATGACCGAGCCCGTCACCACGGCGGAAGCCGTGCCACCGGCCCGCACCGACGCGGTCGTACGGATCGAAGGGCTCAGCAAGTCCTTCGACGGCCGACTGGTGCTCGACCAGGTGAACCTGGAGGTCGACCGCGGCCGCATCGTCAGCGTCATCGGACAGAGCGGCGGCGGCAAGACGACCCTGATGCGCTGCGTCAACCTGCTGGAACGGCCGGACGGGGGCACGGTCGAGGTGGCCGGCGAAGTGGTCCACCACGGCGGCCGAACGGTCTGCCGGGACCTGCCCCGGCTGCGCCGCACCGTCGGCATGGTCTTCCAGCGGTTCAACCTCTTCCCGCACCTCACCGCGGTCGAGAACGTCGTCCTGGCCCAGCGCAAGGCGGGCGTCCCCGAGCCGGAAGCGCTGGAGCGGGCCGTCGCGCTGCTGCGCCGGGTCGGCGTGGCGCACCGCGGCCTCGCCCGGCCCGACCAGCTCTCCGGCGGGGAACAGCAGCGCGTCGCCATCGCACGGGCGCTCGCGCTCAGGCCGGAGGTGCTGCTCTTCGACGAGCCGACCTCCTCCCTCGACCCGGAGGCCACCCGCGAGGTCCTGGCCGTCATGCGGGAACTCGCCGCGGACGGAATGACGATGCTGCTCGTCACCCACGAACTGCCCTTCGCACGCGAGGTGGCCGACCACGTCGTCTTCGTCGACGGCGGCCGCATCGTCGAGGAGGGACCCCCGCAGGACGTCCTCGACCATCCCGCCGAGACCCGGACCCGGGAGTTCCTCGCCTCGTACGGGTCGGCGTCATGACCGCCCCCATAGTGGTGGTCGGGGGCGGTGTGGTGGGACTGTGCACCGCCTACTACCTGGCCGAGGCGGGCTTCGAGGTGGAGATCGTCGAGCGTCGCGCCCTGGGGTCCGGGGCCTCCCGGGGCAACGCGGGCTGGGTCTGCCTCAGCCATTCCACGCCGGTGCCGGCCCCGGGCGTCGTACGGTACGCGCTCCGCTCGCTGGGACGGCCGGACTCGCCCCTCTACCTACGACCCCTGCCCGATCCGGCGTTCGTACGCTGGCTGTGGCGGTTCTGGCGCAGCAGCACACCGGCCGCCTTCCGGCGCGGCTACACCGCGGTCGCCGAGCTGAACCGGACCACCTTCGACCTCTTCGACGGCCTGCGCGAGGCCGGCGTCGAGACGACCCTGACCCGTCCCGGCATGGTCCACGCCTTCCTGTCCCCGGCCGAAGCCCGCCATCACCTCGCCGTGCAGCGGGAGATGGCCGACGGCCGCTACCCGCTCCCCGACGACGTCGTCACCGGGGACGGCGCCCGGCTGCTGGACGACGCGCTGTCGTCCAAGGTGCGCGCGGCGTACCTCGTCGAGGGTGAGGGCGTGGTCGACCCGGAGGCGTTCGCCCGGGGGCTGGGCGAGGCGCTCGTCGCCTCGGGGGTGAAGGTCCACGAGAACGTCGAGGCCACCGGGTTCCGCACCTCCGGAGAACGCGTTGTCGCGCTGCGCACCGCCCAGGGCGAGATTCCCTGCGCGGGCGTCGTCGTCACCGCCGGGATGCGCTCGTCCGACCTGCTGAGCGCGCTGGGACAGCCGCTGCCGCTCCAGGCGGGCAAGGGCTACAGCTTCTCGGTGGACCTGGATCCGGCACCGCGGCACACGCTGTACTTCGGCGAGCGCAGGGCGGTCGCCTCACCGATCGGCCCCACCACCCGGATCGGCGGCACGATGGAGCTCAGCGGCAACAACAACCGCCTCGACTGGCGGCGCGTCGTCGCCGTCGCCCTCGCCAGCCGGCACTATCTGGGCCGCTGGTTCGACGACCCGGACGACCTGATCGGACTGATCCGCGACCCCTGGGTCGGCGGCCGGCCCTTCCTCCCCGACGGGCTTCCGGTCATCGACCGCGTACCGGGATACGGCAACGCCTTCGCCGCCACCGGCCACGGCATGCTCGGCGTCACGCTGGGCCCCGTCACCGGCCACCGGCTCGCCGAGTACGTCCGCACCGGCCGCCGCCCGGAGGTACTGGCACCGTTCCGGTTCGACCGGCTCAGCCCGTGAGGCCGCGGCGCCGTACCGGTCCGCGCGCACCGGTCACGCCGGCTCAGTCGACGTCGATCAGTCCGCGTCGGACCGCTTCGCTGACGGTGGCGGCGCGGTTCTCGGTGCCGAGCTTGCGGTAGATCCGCACGAGGTGGGTCTTGACCGTCGCCCCGGCCAGGAACAGAGCGCCGGCGACGGCCCGGTTGCTGTGCCCCCGCGCCAGGAGCCGTACGACCTCGACCTCCCGCTCGCTGAGCCCCGGACCGGGCTCGGCCGTGTACCCGACGACACGCGCGGCGGCCTCCGGTGCCAGGGCCGTCGAAGTCGGGTTCGCCTTCGAGGAGGGCACGCAGCCCCGCCCGTACGACGGTGTGGTCGTCCTGATCAGGATCCGCAGCGGCGGTCCGGGAGGTTCGGTCACAGCGCACCGGCGGGGACGCGGTCCTGGGCCGACAGCACGGCTCGGACGCGGGTGCCTCGTCCGGGCGCGCTGTCGACGGCGCGGCAAGTCTGCCGACCGGCCGCGCCGTCCGTACGCTGCCTTCGGTTTCAACCGTTCGATGGAACGGGCCCGGTCAGACGGTCAGCGGGTAGTGGCAGGCGGTGTGGCGGCCGGAGGGCGTGAGGGTGAGACGGGGGCGCTCCAGCGCGCAGCGCTCGCGGGCGTACGGGCAGCGGGTGCGGAAGGGGCAGCCCGTCGGCTTGTCCACCGGGTTGGGCACCTCGCCGGTGAGGACGATGCGTTCACGGCGCGGTGCGTCCGCCGCGTGGGTGCCGTCGTCGATGTCCGGGACCGCGGACAGCAGTGCCTGTGTGTAGGGATGGGCGGGGGCCTCGTACAGCGCCTCTGTCCCGGCGAGTTCGACGATCTCGCCGAGGTACATGACGGCGATCCGGTCCGACACATGGCGGACCACGCCGAGGTCGTGGGCGATGAAGACATAGGTGAGCGCGAACTCCTCCTGGAGGTCGGCGAAGAGGTTCAGCACCTGGGCCTGGATCGACACGTCGAGGGCGGACACCGGTTCGTCGGCGACGATCAGCTTCGGGGCGGTGGCCAGTGCCCGGGCGATCCCGATGCGCTGGCGCTGGCCGCCGGAGAACTCGTGCGGATAGCGGTCCAGATGGGCCCCGGCCAGTCCTACGACGTCGAAGAGCTCGGCGACCCGGCGGCGGACCGCGGCCGCGTCACCGTACCGGTGCACGAGCAGCGGTTCGGCCACGATGTCCCCGGCGCGGCGGCGGGGGTTGAGGGAGGCCTGCGGGTCCTGGAAGACCAGCTGCATGCCCGGCCGTACGGGCCGCAGCCGGCGCGCGGACAGGGTGGTGATGTCCTGCCCGTCGAACTCGACCCGGCCGCCCGTGAGTTCGGTGAGCCGGACCAGACAGCGGCCGAGGGTGGACTTGCCGCAGCCCGACTCGCCGACGATGCCGAGGGTCTCACCGGTGCGGACCGCCAGTGACACGCCGTCCACGGCGCGCAGCACCCTGCGGCGCCGGGACAGCGTGTCCGTGCGCAGGGGGTAGTGCTTGGTGACGTCCGACGCGCGCAGCAGCACGTCGCCGCCGGGAGGCGCACCCTTGTCCACTGCCACGATGTCCTGTGCCGTCACGACGCCGCCTCCGAGTCCATGTCCTGTACGTCGCTCGCCGCCGCCCGTGCCGTCAGCCGCAGCGACGCCCGGTCCTCGGGCGGCAGCCAGCAGGCGTCGCGGTGTGCGGCGTCGCCGTTGCCCGCGGCCAGCGCGGGCCGCTCCTCGCACCGGTCGTGGCTGAGCCGGCAGCGCGGCGCGAACGCGCACCCCGTCGGAAGGCTGCCCGGGGAGACGGGCATGCCCGCGATGGTGGGCAGCCGCCGCAGCCGGGGGCCGCCGACGCGGGGCACCGAGTCGAGCAGACCCCAGGTGTACGGGTGCCGCGGGCCGTGGAACACCGCGCGCCGCGGGCCGTCCTCGGCAGCCCGGCCGCCGTACATGACCAGGACCCGGTCGGCGATCTGGGAGATCACGCCCATGTCGTGCGTGATGAGCACCATCGCCGAGCCGTCCGCGTTGAGCTCGCGCATCAGGTCGAGGATCTGCGCCTGCACGGTCACGTCGAGCGCCGTGGTCGGCTCGTCGGCGATCAGCAGCGCGGGGCTGCAGGACAGGGCCATCGCGATGACCGCGCGCTGGCGCATCCCGCCGGAGAACTCGTGCGGGTAGGCGTTCACCCGCGAGGCCGCGTCGGGGATGCCGACGTCGGAGAGCAGCCGGACGGCGCGGGCGTGGGCCTCCTTGCGGGACACCTGCCCGTGCGCCCGTATCTGCTCGGCGATCTGCCAGCCCACGGTGTACACGGGGGTCAGCGCGGTCATCGGGTCCTGGAAGACCATGGCGATCTCCCGGCCCCGTATCGCGCGCATCTGCTTGTCGGGGAGTGTCAGCAAGTCACGGCCACGGAAGAGGACCTGGCCCGACACGGTCACGTTCGGGTTGGTCAGCAGCCGCAGCACGGCCAGCATCGACACGCTCTTGCCCGAGCCCGACTCGCCCACCACGCCCAGGACTTCGCCGGGCGCCACCGAGAGGGACAGGCCGTCGACGGCGGTGACCGGGCCTCGGCGGGTACGGAACGACACCCGCAGGTCACGTACGTCCAGCAGGGGTTCAGGCAGGTGTTCAGGCAGGGGTTCAGGCATGACGTGCCCTCGGGTCGAGTCGCGCGTACAGGATGTCCACCAGTGCGTTGGCGAGGACCACGAAGAACGCCGCGTACAGGACGGTCCCCATGATCACGGGCAGGTCGAGGTTCTGCAGGGCGTCGAAGGTGAGCTTGCCGATGCCGGGCAGGCCGAAGACCACCTCGGTGAGCAGCGCGGCGCCGCCCACGAGCGCGCCGAAGTCCAGGCCGAACAACGACACGATCGGGATCAGCGAGCAGCGCAGGGCGTGCCGGACGAGGATCCGGCGCTCGGACAGGCCCTTGGCCCGGGCCGTGCGGACGTAGTCCTCGTTCAGCGCGGTCACGACCTCGCCGCGCAGCAGCCGGGCGTAGATCCCGGCGTACAGCAGCGCCAGGGTCAGCCAGGGGAAGAGCAGGTGCAGCGCCCACTGGCCCGGGTCCCCGGTCAGGTCGACGTATCCGGGTGGCGGCACCCAGGAGAACACCGAGTCGTGCAACTGCTTCTGGGTGACGAGGTTGACGACCTCGCCGAGCCAGTACGCCGGCAGCGAGACGCCGACCACGCCGACCAGCATGATCAGCGGGTCGACCGCCGTGCCGCGCAGGGTCGCCGCGGCCGTGCCCATGAGGATGCCGACGGTCATCCAGATGACCGCCGCTCCCACCACGAGCGACAGCGTCACCGGCATCGCCTGCACGATCTGCGGGATGACGCGGGAACCGCGATTGACGAAGGACTCCAGGTCCCGGTCTATCAGCAGGTGCCGCATCATCAGCAGATACCGGATCGGCAGCGGCCGGTCGAGGCCGAAGGAGTGCCGTACCTGCGCGAGGGTGGCCGGGTCGGCGTTGCGGCCCGCGATACGGGCGGCGGGATCGACTCCCGGCGTGGCGAAGAAGATCAGGAACACCAGCACGCTGATGGAGAACATCACCAGCAGCGCCGAGGCGAACCGCTTGAGCGCGAAGGAGATCATGAGCGTCACACCCCTCCGCGCAGCCGGGCGCTCGGGTCGAGCGCGTCGCGCACGCCGTCGCCCAGGACGTTGAGCGCCGCCGTGGTCAGCGCGATCAGCAGGCCCGGGGCGATCGTCACGGCGGGGCGCGTGTAGAGCAGCCCCAGACCGTCCTCGATGATCGTGCCCCAGCTGGCGTCGGGCGGCTGGACGCCGACGGACAGGAAGGACAGGGCCGACTCGGTGAGCATGGCCAGCGCGGTCATCAGCGGGACGAAGACGATCGCCGTGGGCAGGACGTTCGGCAGTACCTCCCGGCGCAGGATGCGCACCGTGGGCGCGCCGGAGCCGACGGCCGCCTGGATGTACTCCTTGTTCCGCAGCACCAGGACCTGGCCGCGCAACGGCCGTGCGATGTACGGCACGTAGATCGCCGCGATGATCGCGACGGGCAGCCAGAGGCTCCCCGCCTCCACGGTGAGCGGCCCCAGGCGCAGCCCGTCGGTGAGCAGGACGACCGACAGACAGATCGCCAGCAGATACACCGGGAACGCCCAGACCACATCCAGGATCCGGGAGATGACGGCGTCCACGACACCGCCCGCGTAGCCGGCGACGACTCCGACGGCCGTACCCACCAGACAGGTCAGCAGGGCGGCGGTCACGCCGATGAGCAGGCTCGTCCGGCCGCCGTACAGCAGGCGGGCCATGACGTCGCGGCCCTGGTTGTCGGCGCCGAGGAAGTAGTGGCCGGGGTCCCAGGTGGGACCGATGGGCGTCACCCCGAGGCCGAGGCCGGTGCTGCTGGGGGTGAGCACCGGCACGGTCCTGCCATCGACGACCGTGGTGCCGGAGACATGGGACTGGAACGGGTCGGTGTGGGCGATCTGGTCCGCGTACAGCGGCGCGCACAGGGCCGCCAGCACCACGAGGAACAGGACGACGGCCGAGGCCACCGCCGACCTGTTGCGCAACAGGTCGGCGGCGGCCGTCCGCCAGGGGCCCGGCGAACGCCGGGCCTCAGCGGTCGACAAGGTCGTCGGGGGCGACGGGGACACAGCGTGGCTCATGTGACCCACAGCTGCCCGACGAGCATGTAGAACTGCTTGCTGAACTGGTAGTTGCCGACCCGCTTCGACGTGAAGTCGATGAGCTTCGGATTGATCAGCGGGACGACCGGGGACTCGGCCATGATCTCCTGGTCGATGGCGCCCCACTGCTGGTCGGCGCTCTTCTGGTCGGTCTGTCCGGTCTTCAGCGCGGTCTGCATCTTCGCGTCGATGCCCTTGTCGCAGAAGCCGGCGATGTTGATGCTGGAGTCGCTGCCGGGATGGAACGAGGCGCAGGACAGCAGCACGTTGAGGAAGTCGGAGGCCGCCGGATAGTCCTGGTACCAGGAGGTCAGGGCGAGCTGCACCTTGTTCTTGGTGTTCTGGATGTAGGTGAACTGGATGTTCCCCGACAGCGGCTTGAGCGTCGCCTTGTAGCCGAGCTGGGTGAGCAGGCTCTGCAGGTACTGCCCGATCGACTTGTTGACGTCGTCGTCCTGGACGACGATGCCGACCTCCTGCCCCGCCGTACCGGACTGCTTGACAAGTTCCTTGGCCTTGGCCAGGTCCGCGGCCTTCCAGGCCGTGCCGCCGCCCTTGGTGTAGTCGCACGAGTCGACGTGCCCGGGGAAGCCCGGCGGCAGGATCGTGCACGTGGGAGAGGCGAGGTTGGTGCCGCCGTACAGCCGCACCACGGCGGACCGGTCGACGGCCCAGTTGATCGCCTGCCGGGCCAGCTTGTTGTTGAAGGGCGCCATGTTGACGTTCAGCGTGGCGTACCAGAACGCGGTGAGCGGGTTCACATGTGCCTGGGAGGCGTACTTGGTGCCGATCTCGTTCAGCCGGTCGGCGGGCGGCGGGTCGTACATCCAGTCGGCCTGGCCGTTCTGGACCGCGGTGACCTCGGACTCGACGGTCTGGCCGAAGGTGTAGTCGATGGCGTCGGGGTAGCCCTCAGGCTGCCCCTCCCGGGACCACTCCTTGAAGTGCGGGTTGCGCACCAGCTTCAGCGCCCGGTTCGGGTCGTACGAGGCGGCCATGTACGGGCCGGTGGTCGGCAGCGGCTTTGTGCCGGCGTCCTTCGCCGGGGAGTCCTTCGGTACGACGCTGGCGTGCGGGACGGCCAGCTTGTACGGGAACTCCGGGTCCGCGGCGGTGAGGTTGACGGTGACCGTGTTGGCCGTCGCGTCGCCGGTGACGCCGCCCGCGAGGGTGCAGGCGGCGGGCTTCTTCAGGCAGGCGTCGGCTCCGACGATGCCGTTGTAGAAGGTGCCCGCGGTGGGACCGGAGACCTTGAAGATGCGCTGGAAGGACGCCACCACGTCGTCGGTGGTGACCGGCTTGCCGTTGGAGAAGGAGATGCCCTTGCGGAGCGTGAAGGTGTACGTCTTGCCGCCGTTGGTCACCTTCGGCATCGCGGCCGCCAGGTCCGGGACGACGGTGAACGACTGCTGGCCGCCGACCTTCTGGAACGAGAGCAGCCCGTCGTACATCGACTGGTACAGCTGCCAGTACTGGAGCGTGTAGTTGACCTGCGGGTCGAAGGTGCCCGCGGCCGCGTGGGCCACCAGCTTCAGCGTGCCGCCCTTGTGCTGCGGCTGGAAGGCGGAGGAACCGGAGCCGGAGGAGGACGTCGTCGGGTCGGAGGAGGCGCCGTCGTCGGAGGACGAACAGGCGGCGGCGGTCAGGGCGAGGGCGACGGTGGCGGCGGCGAGCGCGCTGCGTCTCTTGGTGCGGGACATCCGGGGAACTCCCGTCGGAGGGTCAGTCGGTGGAGTCGAGGAAGGCGCCCACGACCCGCAGGTAGAGCTCCTCCTCCTCGACGTGCGGCATATGGCTGGAGTGCTCGAAGAGGTGCCAGCGGACGTCGGGGATGTGGTCGGCGAAGGGGCGGACGGTCTCGGGGGTCGCCTCGTCGTAGCGCCCGGACACCAGCAGGGTCGGCACCTCGACCAGGTGCAGCCGGTCGATCACGGACCAGTCCTTGAGCGTGCCGACGACATGGAACTCGTTCGGCCCGTTCATCGTGTGGTACACGGTCGGATCGGCCGCGATGGTGTCCCAAGTGGCCTGTACCTCGGGCGGGTTGGGGACAAGTCGGCACACATGGCGCTCGTTGAAGACCTGCTCGGCCGCCCGGTAGTCGGGGTGGTCGGTGGTCCCCGCCGTCTCGTGGGCGAGCAGGGTGTGCTGGACCTCCGGCGGGAGCTCCTCACGCAGCTCGTTCGCCGCCGACAGCCACAGCTCCATGGACGCGGGGGAGTTGGCGATGACCAGGCCGCGCAGCCCGGGCGGTCGGCGTACGGCGTGCTCGGCGGCGAGCATGCCGCCCCAGGACTGGCCGAGGAGATGGTAGGCGTCGGCGATGCCCAGCGACTTGAGGAGATTGTCGAGTTCGTCGAGGAAGAGCTGGACGGTCCAGAAGTCGGCGCCCTCGTGGGGCAGGTGGGTGGACAGTCCGGTGCCGAGCTGGTCGTAGTGCACCACGGTGCGGCCCTGCCCGGCGATGCCCGCGATGCCCGCGATGCTGAGGGTGTAGTTGTGACCGGCGCCGGGTCCGCCGTGCAGGACGACCAAGGGTGTCCTGCCCGGTTCGCCCGTGATCCGGTACCAGGTGGACCAGCCGTTGAAGTCGACGGTTCCGGTGTGGTTCGGTTCGGGGATCGCCACGGGGAAGCCTCCCAGACCGGCCGGAATCAGCCGGCCGCTGTCTGAAACGAGATGGGTGTGACGGATGGGTGAGATACTGATTGGGCAAAAGGTCAGTGCACAAGACCTTTTGACGGGGGCAGGGCAAGACGTAACGACGTGTTCACGTGGCCCGCGCCCGTTTACAGAGGCGTCGCTCGATGGGGAGGACAACTGACATCCGCACCTGAGTCACCCGAACCGGGAGACGAGTTCTCCCGCGTGCTCGACCGTGTGCTCCACGGCGGAACTCCGTCGTCGTCGCTGCGCCCCGTGCGGGTGACCTCGGCGGTCGACGAGGTCTCCGACCGGCTGCTCACCGCGGTCGCCGTCGGGGACTTCCTGCCCGGCGAACGGCTGCCGGCCGAACGCGAACTCACCGGGCTGCTGCGGGTGAGCCGACCCACCGTGCGCGAGGCCGTCGGACGCCTCCAGGCGCTGGGTGTCATCGAGATCCGCCGGGGCCGCAACGGAGGAGCCTTCGTCCGCGACACCTGGAGCGAGTCCTCCGCCGCCGCGGTCCGCCGTACGCTGCTGCCCCGGTGGGAGGAGTTCGAGCAACTCTTCGACCTGCGCGGCCTGGTGGAAGGCATGGTGGCCGCGACGGCCGCCCGGCGCCGACGGCCCGAGGACCTCGAGCCGATGCGCGAGGCCCTGGCCGCGCACCTCTCCGCGTCCACTCCCCGCGAGGAACAGGCCGCCGACAGCGCGTTCCACAAGAGCATCTGCGCGGCCACCCACAATCCGCAGATCGCCCTGCTCAGCCGGGACCTGCTGACCCGGATCAGCCTCGGCTTCCCGATCGAGCCGTGGGGCAAGGGCGAGCGATCCCACTTCCACCGGGCGGGCGAGGGCCACACGGCTCTGTACGAGGCGATCGCGGCGGGCGAACCGGAGCGCGCCGAGGAGATCGCCCGGGGCCACTTCCTGATCAGTGCCGAGATGATCCGGGACGTACTGGCCCGCGTCCGGGCCGGAGAGTCGTCGTCCTGACGGTTCCAGCGCGGCGGCCGGACGTTCATTGCTCCGGCAGCCACTCACTGAGGGCGTCGATGAGACGGTCTAGCGCGGGCTGCTCGGCGGAGCGGTCCGTGACGACCGTGCGGCCGTCGAACCCGAGCGTGTACTGGAACATGTCCCTCGCTCCCATGTCCATGGTGAAGGCGGGGACCTCGTCCAGCGCCGGGTCACCGAGAAGCGTGCGCAGTTCCTCGAACCGGGCCGGGCTGATCCGGCGGGTCGGGGCCGGGGACGGGCACGGGCAACGGGCTCGTGGTGGGCGAGGCCGATACGGAGGGGGAGGGCGGCCAGACCCAGAACGCCGACCATGAACGCCACCGCCGTACCTCTGCCGAACACCGCGCCCCCCACCCGTCGATCGCCTCAACTGGCTTGTCCGTACCACGGAACCGCGTGTTCCAGCCCTTGGAGAACGGCTGCTCCTGCACCTGAACAACCGTCATGCCGGGCTGGCATGCTGTCAGTTCCGCGATGTCTCAGGAGGCCCTCATGTCCGAGCCGTCCGTCCTCGCCGCGCTGGTGTCCGGGTTGCGTGGCGGGTCGATCGAAGTCGTGGATCTGACCTCGCCGCTGTCGTCGTCGACACCGGTGATCCAACTGCCCCCGGAGTTCGGCCAGACGGCCGTGTTCGAGCTGGAGGAGATCAGCAGGTACGACGACCGGGGTCCCGCCTGGTACTGGAACAACTTCCGCAGCGGCGAACACACCGGTACGCACTTCGACGCCCCCAACCACTGGGTCACCGGCAAGGACCTCGCCGACGTGGCGTCCGTGCCGGCGCACCGGCTGATCGCACCGGCCGCCGTGCTGGACTTCACCGCCGAAGCGGCCCAGGATCCGGACTTCCTCGTGGAGGTGGACCACATGAAGGCGTGGGAGGCCGAGCACGGGCCGTTGCCCGACGGCGGCTGGCTGCTGCTGCGCACCGGCTGGCACGCCCGCGCCCACTCGCAGGAGACGTTCCTGAACGCGGACGAGAACGGCCCGCACACCCCCGGCCTGTCACCGGAGTGCGCCCGCTGGGTGGCCGAGGAGTCGCCGGTGATCGGACTCGGCGTCGAGACGGTGGGCACCGACGCCGGAGGCGCGCACGCCTTCGACCCGCTCTTTCCGTGCCACTCCTATCTCATGGGCAGCGACAAGTACGGGCTGACCCAGTTGCGGAACCTCGCCGAGCTCCCGGCGACCGGCTCCGTCGTCGTCGCGGGACCGTTGCCCATCGTCACGGGCTCCGGGGCTCCCGCGCGGGTGCTCGCGCTGGTGGAGCGGTCATGAAGGTCGCGGAGGCGGTCGGGCGGGCGCTGACCGAGGCGGGGGTCCGCCAGGTCTTCGGTGTGGTCGGATCGGGCAACTTCCATCTCACCAACGCCATGATCGCGGCGGGTTCACGGTTCGTCGCCGCCCGCCACGAAGGCGGCGCGGCGACCATGGCCGACGCCTACACGCGCATGAGCGGCACGGTGGCCGCACTGAGCGTCCACCAGGGACCCGGCCTGACGAACGCCCTCACCGGAGTCGCCGAGGCAGCCAAGAGCCGTACGCCCCTCCTCGTCCTGGCCGCCGAGGTGACCGAGCCGAGGTCCAACTTCTACGTCGACCAGGAGGCGCTGGCCCACGCGCTCGGGGTGCCGACCGCACGGGTCACGTCGGCCGGGACAGCGGTGGAGGAGGCCCGCGCCGCGCTGCGACGAGCCCTGCACGAACGACGTACCGTCCTGCTCAACCTGCCCTTGGGGGTACAGGGGCTGGACGCCCCCGAAGGTCCGCCCGCCGCACCGCTGCCGAAGCGGGCAGCGGTCGAGCCCGCGCACACCGACGTGGCGGCGCTGGCGCAGGTCCTCGAACGGTCGCGGCGGCCCGTCTTCGTGGCCGGCCGCGGATCACGCCCGCCCGGCGCCCGGGACGCCCTGGAAGCGCTCGCCGAGCGCTACGGCGCCCTGCTGGCGACCTCGGCCGTGGCACGCGGTCTGTTCCACGGCAACCCGTGGTCCCTCGACGTGTCCGGAGGCTTCGCGTCGCCCTTGACGGCCGAGCTCATCCAGGCCGCCGACACGATCGTCGGCTGGGGCTGCTCGCTGAACATGTGGACCATGCGGCACGGCCAACTGATCGGTCCCGACACCACCGTGGTCCAGGTCGACGACGACGCCTCGGCGCTCGGCGCGCACCGCGAGGTGCACCTCGGGATCACCGGCGACGTGGCGGTCACGGCGAGGCAGGTGCTGCAGAAGGCGAGCGGGAAACGACAGGGATACCGGACCGACGGCATCGCGGCCGACATCGCCGCACGCGTGCGCTGGCGGGACGTCCCGTACGACGACACGAGCACCCGTGAACTGATCGACCCGCGCACGCTGAGCATCGCGCTCGACGACATCCTCCCCGCCCAGCGGGTGATCGGCGTGGACTCGGGCAACTTCATGGGCTACCCGAGCATGTACCTGTCGGTGCCGGACGAGCGCGGATTCTGCTTCACCCAGGCGTTCCAGTCGATCGGCCTGGGGCTCGCCACCGCGATCGGCGCGGCGCTGGCCCAGCCGGACCGGCTACCGGTGGCCGCGCTCGGGGACGGCGGCGCGATGATGGGAGCCGCGGAACTCGACACGGTACGCAGGCTGGGGCTGCCGATGGTGGTCGTCGTCTACGACGACGAGGCCTACGGAGCGGAGGTCCACCACTTCGGCCCTCACGGACACCCGCTCCAGACGGTCGAGTTCCCGCCGACGGACATCGCCGCCGTGGCACGGGGCCACGGCTTCGAGGCGGTGACCGTGCGGACGCGGGCGGACCTGAAGGCCGTGGAGGACTGGGTCGCCGGGCCACGGTCCGCGCCGCTGCTCATCGACGCGAAGGTGGTCAAGGACCGGGGTTCGTGGTGGCTCGAGGAGGCGTTCCGAGGCCACTGAGAGCGATGGCCACCGAGAGTGCCGGCCACCGAGAATGCCGGCCACCGAGAATGTCGGCCAACTGAGAACGCCGGGGCGCGATACGCACGGACGTACCGCGCCCCGACGCCCGTCTCAGGCGTCCGCGCGGGGCCGTACCACGAGCCGCTTCAGCAGCGGCCAGGCCAGCAGCAGCACGATGACCACGTACACGGTCACCGCGAACGGGGTGTTCACCAACCCCTTCACACTGCCGTCGCTGATCTGCAGCGCCCGCCTCAGCTGCTGTTCGGCGTTCGGGCCCAGGATGACGCCGATGACGGCGGGCAGGACTGGGAGGCCGTAACGCCGCATGCCGAACCCGATCAGGCCGATGACCAGCAGGATCACCAGGTCGACGACCTCGCCGCCGACCGCGTACGCGCCGACCGCCGCGAAGAACAGGATCCCCGCGTACAGGTACGGCCGCGGGATGCGCAGCAGCTTGGCCCACACCGGCGCCAGCGGCAGGTTGAGCGCGAGCAGCAGCACCATGCCGACGAACAGTGACGCGATCAGGCCCCAGACCAGCTCGGGTTCGCGCTCGAAGAGCAGCGGGCCCGGCTGGATGCCGTACTGCTGGAAGGCGGCCAGCATCACCGCGGCGACCGCCGTGGTCGGCAGCCCGAGGGTCAGCATGGACACCAGCGTGCCCGCCGCCGAGGCCGACGCCGCCGACTCCGGTCCCGCGACGCCCTCGATGGCACCCTTGCCGAACTCGTCCTTGTGCTTCGAGAGACGTTTCTCCGTGACGTACGACAGGAAGGTGGGGATCTCCGCGCCGCCCGCCGGGATCGCGCCGAACGGGAAGCCGATGAGCGGCCCGCGCAGCCACGACTTCCACGTCCGCCGCACATCGGCACGGCCCAGCCACGGCCGGCCCACCGGGATCGGCTCGCCCGGCGTGCGCCGCAGATGCGCCGCCACCCACAGGGCCTCGCCGATCGCGAACAGACCGACCGCCACGATCACCACGTCGACGCCGTCGGCGAGTTGGAGCGAACCGAAGGTCAGCCGCTGCTGCCCGGTCATCTGGTCCAGGCCCACCAGGCCGATCGTCAGCCCGATCAGCAGCGACGCAAGGCCCCGGATCCGCGACGAACCCAGCACCGACGTCACCGCGATGAACGCCAGCACCATGATGGCGAAGTAGTCCGGAGCACCGATGTCCACCGCCAGATCGGCGACCGTCGGCGCCAGCGCGACCAGCAGGATCGTGCCGATCAGGCCGCCCGCGAAGTGACCGATGGCGGCGGCCGCGAGCGCCTGCGCGCCGCGCCCCGCCTTGGCCATCGGGTTGCCCTCCATGGCCGCGACCACGGCGGCGCTCTCGCCAGGAGTGTTGAGCAGGATGGAGGTGGTCGAACCGCCGAACATCGCGCCGTAGTAGATGCCCGCGAACATGATGAACGCGGCGACGGGGTTGAGTCCGTAGGTCACCGGCAGCAGCAGCGCGACCGCCATCGCGGGTCCGATGCCGGGCAGCACGCCGATCGCCGTGCCCAGCAGCACACCGAGGGCGGCCCACAGCAGGTTGACCGGGGTGAGGGCCGTACCGAACCCGTCCATCAGGGAGTTGAGGGCGTCCATGTCACAGCACTCCCATCAGCGGGCCGCCGGGCAGCGGCACCCCGAGCAGGTTGTTGAAGACGGCGTAGGTGACGAGGGAGAGGACGGCCGCGATGAGCGGATCGCGGTCGACGCGGCGGCTGCCGAGCGCGAAGGCCGCTCCCCAGAACAACAGGGCGCCCGCGACCGGGAAGCCGAGGGGCTCGATCAGGATCGCCGTGCCGAGGAAGACCCCGGTGAGCAGCAGGACCGTACGCCAGTCGGCCGGTTCGGACAGGTCGACGTCCTCGCCGGTCTCGGCCTGGCCGCGGCCGCCGCGCAGCACGTCGACGGCGAGCAGGGCGGCGACCACCAGCAGGCCGATACCGACGACCACCGGCACGGTCTTGGGTCCGACCGGCCCGCGCTGGGTGATGTCGACGTCCATGGTGAGCGCGTCGGTCAGGACGAGCACGCCGAGGGCCAACAGCAGGACACACACGCCGAGTTCGGAGTGGTCGCGCAGCCAGGAGCGCCGCTCGTCCGAAGGCGCGGGGGGATTGTCGGTCTGCGTCGTCATAGTCCCAGCTCCTTCAGCACGGACACCACGCGCTTGTCCTGGGCGTCCAGGAAGTCGCCGAACTTCTCGCCGGTCAGGAACGCGTCGTCCCAGCCGTTCTGCTGCATCGACTTCTGCCACTCGGGCGAGTCGTGCAGTTCCTCGATGAGCCGGGTGAGTTTGTCGCGCTCGGCCTCGGAGATGCCTGGCGGGGCGACGATCCCGCGCCAGTTGGTGAAGTCGACGTCGTAGCCGGACTCCCTGAGCGTGGGCGCGTCGAGTTCGCCGACCCGCTCGGGGCCGGTCACCGCGAGCACCCTGAGCTCGCCCGCCTTGATCTGGTCGAGGTACTCGCCGACCCCGGACACCCCGAAGGCGACCTTGCTGCCGAGGATGGAGGCGAGCAGCTCGCCGCCGCCGTCGAAGGGGATGTAGTTGACCTGCTTCGGCGCGATCCCGGCGGCCTTCGCCATCAGCATCGGCGCGAGGTGGTCCGGCCCGCCCGGCGAGGAACCGCCGCCCACCGGGAGCTTGCCGGGATCCTCCTTCCAGGCGCCGATCAAATCGTCGATCGTCTTGTACGGCGAGTTCTTGGCGACCACGACGACGTCCTGCTCCTCGGTGAGCCGGGCGATCGGGGTGGTGTCGTCCAGCGTCTTCGGCGCGTGGTTGGAGCGGACGGCGCCCACCACACCGAGGCCCATCGACATGGCGAGCTTGCCGTTGCCGTGCTCGCTCACCAGCCGGCTCAGCCCGACGGTGCCGCCGGCACCCGGCAGGTTGAACACCTCGATGTTGTGCGTGAGTCCGGCGTCCTCGGCGTTCTTCGCGGCCGTCCGGGCCGTGATGTCGTAGCCGCCGCCGGGCGTGTTGGGGACCATGAGGCGCAGGCCCGGAATCTGTGTGCCGGTCTCGGCGCCGCCGCCGGCCGTGAGCAGCGGAGGACCTACGAGGACGAGCACGGCGGCCCCGAGCAGGGCAAGGGGGTGCGCAGGCGCACGAGTGCCACCACCTGTCGGTACGTCGATGGGATACGGGAGGCCCTGTGGGGGAGGGTGACGTGGGCCACATGGTGCCCGCGCCTCTTCGACATGTCCCGCTTGCGGAAGCAACGGAGGTTGTGGTCGTTGTGACCACCGGGCGAAGGTGACCACCGGGCGGAGTCGCGCACCGGTCGAAGGCGCGCACGTCTCTTTCCCCGGCCGCAGGTGGGCGCCATGATGGCGGCCGTGACCGCCACCTTCCGTCGTCAGACTCTCGCGGGCGAGATGCTGGTGCTCCAGCTCGCCATCGTCGTGGTCGTGCTGTGTGCGGTCGCCGCTGTCTCCCTCGCCCAGTCGGAAGCCACCTTCAACCGGGTCGAGGGCCGGCGGGTGGTCGCGCTGGCCGAGCAGCTCGCCGCCAATCCCCTGGTCCGCAGCCAGCTGGTGCAGCCCGCACCGCAGCGGGCCCTGGCTCCGCTGGTGAACTCCACGCAGACGCAGTCCGGGGTCACCTCCGTGACGGTCGCCGACGGCGACGGCCGGATCGTCGGCTCCACCAACCCGACGGCGATCGGCGCCCCGCTGTCCCTCGGCGGGGGAGCGGACGAGGGGCGGGGCTGGTCCGGGTCGCTGACCGTGGACGGGGGACGTGAACTCGTCGCCCAGGTACCGGTCCTCGGGGCCACGCAGGAACACCTCGGAGAGCAGCTGGGCACCGTGATGATCGGTGAGGCGGATCCGACGGTGTGGCAGCGTCTGAGCGGCGCCTCCTCCTACCTCCTCGCCTACCTGGGCATCGCCAGCGCACTCGGCGTGGCCGGCTCCTGGCTGCTCGCCCGGCGCGTCAAACGGCAGACCCTCGGCCTGGAACCCCGCGAGATCGCCGGGCTGGCCGAGCACCGGGAGGCGATGCTGTACGGCATAGCCGAGGGCGTGGTCGCTCTGGACCCGCACCTCCGCCTCACCCTCGTCAACGAGATGGGCCGGCGGCTGCTCGACCTGCCCGAGGACTGTGTGGGCCGCAGCCTCGCCGAACTCGGCATCGAGGGACGGCTGCGGGACGTCCTCGCCGGTGACCGGGAGGGCACGGCCGGCGGTCGGCGCGACGGGGGTGACCCGGTCGGCACCGCCGACGACCGGCGTGACCAGGTCGTCGTCCGGCACGGCCGGGTGCTGGTGATGAACCGGATGACCGTCGCCAAGGACGGCCGCCCGCTCGGCTCCGTCACCACCCTGCGCGACCGCACCGAACTGGCCCGGCTGGAACGGGAGATCGGATCCTTCCGCAGCTCCTCCGAACTGCTGCGCGCCCAGGCCCATGAGTTCGCCAACCAGCTGCACACCATCTCCGGACTGATCCAGATCGGCGAGCAGGACGAGGTCGTGCATTACATCCGCGCGCTCAACCGCCGCCGCCAGTCGCTCGACGTCTCCCTCAGCCGCCGGGTCCGCGACACCGCCGTCGCCGCCCTGCTCATGGCGAAGTCCTCCCTGGCCGCCGAACGCAGGGTCAGCCTGCGGATCTCGGACCGCACCGCGCTGGACCGGCTCACCCCGGAGGACGCCGCCGACGTGGCGACCGTGGTGGGCAACCTCGTCGACAACGCCGTCGACGCCGCTGCCGCCCAGGAGGGTGACGGTGCCTGGGTCGAGGTGGAACTGCGTCAGGACGCCTCCAGTGTGGAGATCGTGGTCCGCGACTCCGGCCCGGGCGTCGCACCGGAACTCGCCCGGGAGGTGTTCGCGCACGGATTCACCACCAAGGCCGCCCGGGAGGGCGAGCGCGGCATCGGTCTGGCGCTCACCCGCCTGGTCTGCGAGCGTCACGGGGGTGAGATCTCGGTGACCAACACCCCGGACGGGGCCATGTTCACCGCACGCATGACCGTCAGCCACCTCACCGACGCGGTGGCGGAAGGAGCGCCTCGATGACTGCCTCGACCGGGACGACCGACACGATCGACGTGCTCGTCGTCGACGACGACTTCATGGTCGCCAGAGTCCACCGCGCCTTCGTCGAGCGGGTCGCGCCGTTCCGGGTCGTCGGCGTGGCCCACACCGGCGAGCAGGCGGCCCTCGCCGTCGACGAACTGGGTCCGGACCTCGTCCTGCTCGATCTGTATCTGCCCGACCTCTTCGGTCTGGACGTGATTCCCCGGCTGCGTACCGCGGGCCACGACTGCGACGTCATGGTCATCAGCGCCGCCCGGGAGGCGCACGCGGTGCGCGGCGCCGCCCGGCACGGCGTCGTCGACTACCTCCTGAAGCCCTTCGACTTCGAGGACCTGCGCGTCCGCCTGGAGCGCTACGCCGTGCAGCGGGGCCGGCTGCTCGCCACCGTCGTCCGCAGCCAGGCTGACGTGGACCGGGTGCTGGCGGGTGCGGCCGCACCGGCGTCGGCCGTCGGCGCGCTGCCCAAGGGCATGAGCGTGGAGACCGCCGAGCTGATCGAACGCACGCTGCGGGAGGCGGATGGCTCCCTGTCCGCCGCCGAGTGCGCGACCCTCTCCGGCGTCTCCCGCGTCAGCGCCCGCCGCTACCTGGAGCACTTCCACACCATCGGCAGCGCGGACGTGTCCCTCCGCTACGGGGCGACGGGGCGGCCCGAGCGCCGCTACCGGTTCCGCGGACGGTCCGAGGGACTGCGGACGGGAGAGGCGGCCCGCGCCCAGCGCCGGTGACGAGGGGCCGCCGTACGCCGGGGAACCTCCCGGCCGCCGTACGCCGAGGGACCTCCAGGCCGTCACGCCAGCAGCCGTCTCTCCTTGGCGACCGCCACCGCACCGGCCCTCGTGTCCACCCCCAACTTGCCGTAGATCCGCCCGAGATGGGTCTTGACCGTCGCCTCGCTGATGAACAGGGCCCGGGCGATCTCCCGGTTGCCCAGGCCGCGCGCGAGCTGCCCGAGGATCTCCTGCTCGCGCGTGGACAGGGCGGGACGCGGGCTGCGCAGCCGGGTCATCAACCGGTCGGCCACCGGGCCCGACAGAGCCGTGCGTCCGGCGGCCGCGTTGTGGATCGCCGTGAACAGTTCGTCGGGGTGCTCGGCCTTCAGCAGGTAGCCCGTGGCGCCCGCTTCGACGGCGCGGGTGATGTCGGCGTCGGTGTCGAACATCGTCAGCACCAGAACACGCGGCCCCTGGGCACCGTCGGACGTCAGGCGCCGCGTGGCCGTCACGCCGTCCATCCCGCCGCCGAGCTCGAGGTCCATCAGTACGACGTCGGGACGCAGCCGCGCGGCCATGGCGAGCGCCTCCTCGCCGGTGGCCGCCTCACCGACCACGTCGATGCCGTCGGCGCTGGACAGCAGGGCGCGCAGCCCCGCACGCACCACGGCGTGGTCGTCGCACAACAGCAGCCGGACGGGCGTCACAGGGCGGGCTCCTTCGGGGTGTCCGAGGCGGACCGGACCGTGGCGGCCAAGGGTGCCAGGGGGATCGCCGCCGACACGACGGTGCCCTCGCCCGGCGTGGACTCCACGGTGAGCGTGCCGCCCGCCTGCCGCGCCCGGATGCGCATGGCGGGCAGCCCGTGCCCGCGCGCGCTGTCCGGGGCCGGGCCGGACCGGGTGCGCGAGGGGTCCGCCTCGAATCCGCGCCCGTCGTCGGCGACGTCCAGCGAGATCTGGTCGTCCAGGCAGGTCAGGGTGAGCGCGGCCCGGGTCGCCGCCGCGTGTTCGCGCACATTGGCCAGCGCTCCCTGGGCGATCCGCAGCAGCGCCGCCTCGACCCGCTCCGGCAGCCGGCCCGGCTCGCCGTCGAGCCGGAACTCCACGGTCAGTCCCGGGCCGCTCTCCCGTTCGGCGAGTACGGCGAGCGCGCCCGGCAGCGTGTGGGCGGCGAGGTCGGCCGGGGCGAGGTCGTGCACGAACCGGCGGGCCTCCACAAGGCTGCGGGAGGTGATCTCCGCCGCCCGGTGGACGTGTGCGCGGGCCGCCTCCGGGTCCGTCCCCCAGACGCGCCCGGCGGCCTGGAGCAGCATCTGCTGACTGGACAGGCCCTGCGCGAGGGTGTCGTGGATCTCCGTGGCCAGCCGCTGGCGTTCCGCCAGGACACCTGCCCGGCGCTCGGTGACGGCGAGTTCGTGACGGGTGCGGACCAGGTCGTCGATCAGGACGCGCTGCCGGGCCCCTTGGCGCTGCAGATGCACCATCACGGCGGTGGCGACCGCGGCGACAGCGGGCGGGGCGACGACCATGTTGGGGTTCAACGTGCCCTCGGCGACGCGTATTTCGGAGGCCACGACCAGCGCGGTGAGCGCGGCCGCCACCGGCACCGCGATCCGCGGGGGCAGCGCGTGCAGACCGGCGAACAGCAGCGGCATCGCGCACCAGGTGGCGCTCGGCGCGAGGGCGAGGAGCACGAGCCAGACCGCGGACACCGAGCCCAGCCAGACCAGATGGCGTCTGGTCGGCGGCGAGCCGGGGCGCGGCGCCGGAGCCAGGAAGCGACCGAGGACGTACAGCAGCCCGAAGACCGCGAACAGCGCCACCACCCACCCGGTGTGTACGCCGCCCTGGTCGCGGGTCAGGAAGCGGGCGAACGAGGAGCCGAGCAGCAGGAGGAACGCGGCGTGCACGACCGCGCCCAGCCAGCGCTCGTCCGGATCGGTGTCTCTCATCCTCCGTGTCTAACGCGTCCGGCGCGCGGCCGCATCAACCGATCGGCTGACCCACCGGTCGCCCGAACCGCCTCAGGACGGCAGACTGTCGACCGAGGCGACCGCAGCGATCCCGCGCCGAGGCTGGTACCCAGACCTCGTACCGCTCGAAAAGGCAGAGAATCCACATGCCCGCCAAGAACCTCAACTCCAACCGCGCCGCCCTCGGCCACCGTGTCGGCTACGCCCTGCGCCATCCCGACCGGGTGCCCCGCCACCTGGCCCGCGCCGCCCGGGACCTGTGGCTGCGCCGCCGCCACCCCGACCACGTCTCCTACTACCGCGCCGTGATGCGGTCCGACACCCGGGCAGACCCGGACGCGGCGGTCGGCAGCCGCAGCCGTGAGCGGTGGCTCGCGCTCGGCGCGATGCAGCTCGACTATCTCCTCGGCCATGGGCTGCGCCCCGAACACCGCATGCTGGACATCGGCTGCGGCAACCTGCGGGGCGGCTGGCGGTTCATCCGGTACCTGGAGCCCGGGCACTACCACGGCATCGACATCTCGCCCGACATCCTCGTCGCCGCGCAGGCCACCATCGTGGAGATGGGCCTGCAGAAGCGGCTCCCGACGCTGACCCCGGTCCGCGACCTGACGCTGCGGTTCCTGCCCGACGCCCACTTCGACGTGGTGCACGCACACAGCGTCTTCTCCCACTCGCCGCTCCCGGTCATCGACGAGTGCCTGGGCCACGTCGGCCGCGTGCTCGCGCCGGGCGGCTGGTTCGACTTCACCTTCGACCGCACCGAGGGCGAGGAGCACCACGTCCTCCGGGAGGACTTCTACTACCGCACCGAGACGCTCGTGGCCCTGGCCGAACAGCACGGGCTGCGGGCCCGCTTCATGGACGACTGGGAGGAACTCCCGCACGGCCAGTCCAAGATCCGTGTCACCCACGGACCCTGAAGCGACTGCTCTGCCACGTCGACATGGCTCAGTCCCGGGAGTACACCTGCCCTCGCCCAGCACGGCAGCGCTGGTGCGGTTCGTGCTCGAGTCCTCGATGCAGCCGCGCAGCCGCATCACGTCGTGCTCGGGCAGGGCGGGCCGGATCACGCCGGTGCAGACGCCGTCCTTCATACGGCTCAGCGTGGCGTCGTCGTTCTGCGCGGCGGTGGATCGGCGGCAGGTCTCCCCTCTGGTCCCGGCGCGTCCGCGGGTGGACGCAGCGGCTGCACGCGGCGGGCGGAGTCGAGGACGGTCCGTACGGCGGTGGTGAACTGCTCCCAGCCGCGCACATTCCAGCGGCACCACGGCCAGGTGTGCCACCTGAAATCGCGTCAGGCGTGCTGCCGCTGTCCGCGGCCGCGCAGGAGGCTCGCGCCCGCACCGATCGAGACGACACCCATGCCGACGCTGGTCATCAGCCCTTGCGCACCGTCGACGAGGAACGGCGCGGCCGCGGCGACGGTGAGGTTGAACAGGAACAGGAACCACAGAGCGGGCTCGGAGGAGAGCAGAGCCTTCATGGGAGTTTCCTTTCACAGGGGGCCTCGGGTGCCCGGTCGGTGCGTCGGCCCTGGTGAGATCAACGATCCCGTCATCGGCCCGCGGTCACGAGAGAGCGCGCTCCCGAAACCGAGGTGTAGGCCGCTGCACCGCCGCGGATCCGCCGCGGTCGCCGGAGCCGACGGCAGCCGAGGCCTTCCAACATCACTGCAGGGGGGTTGTCCGGACATTCCTCGGCACCTAGGCTCGCTCGGAGCAAGCGCTTTCTGCGCGTCCGTCGGCCGTACCAGGAGAACTGCATGCCCCCGCTCCCAGCCCGTCGCCGCGTCGCCGTGGTCGGTACTGGTGCCATCGTCAGCGGCAGCCACCTGCCCGCCCTCAGAGCTCACGCCGACCGGGTGGAACTGGTCGCCGCCGTCGACGTGGACCAGGACCGGCTCGACCGGTTCCGGGCACTCGCGGGCGGTGAGGTCGCCGGACACACGTCGATGGACGCGATGCTGGACGCCGTACGCCCCGACCTGGTGCTCATCGGCACGCCGCCGTCCCTGCACCGGGAGCAGACGGTGGCCGCGCTGAAGGCGGGCGCCTGGGTGCTGTGCGAGAAGCCGCTGACCCTGTCACTCGCCGAGTACGACGAGATCGCGGCGGCCGAGGAGGCCTCGGGCGCGTACGCCTCCGTGGTCTTCCAGCACCGCTACGGCTCCGGCGCGGTGCACGCCCGGGAACTGATCGCGAGCGGCGAGCTGGGCGCCCCGCGGGTCGCGCACTGCCAGACCACCTGGCACCGGGACGCCGCCTACTACGCCGTGCCGTGGCGCGGCAAGTGGGCCACGGAGGGCGGCGGGCCGACCATGGGACACGGCATCCACCAGTACGACCTGCTGCTGCACCTGCTCGGCCCGTGGACGGAGATCCGGGCCATGGCGGTGCGGCTGGTCCACGACACCGAGAGCGAGGACGTGTCCACGGCCCTGGTCCGGTTCGAGAACGGCGCCCTCGCCACCGTCGTCAACAGCGTGCTCTCCCCGGACGAGGTCAGCCGCATCCGCATCGACTGCGCGGACGCGACGGTCGAGCTCACCCACCTGTACGGGCACCGCAACCAGGACTGGACCTACACCCCGGCCCCGCACGTGGCCGCCGAGCGCGCCGAGGCCTGGCGCACGCCCGCCTCGGACGTGCCCAGCTCCCACACGGCGCAGCTGGGCGCGCTCCTCGACGCGTTCGACAACGGTGTCAGGCCGCCCAACAGCGGCACCGAGGCCCGCGCGACCCTCGAATTCGCCGCCGCGCTCTACAAGGCCGCGTTCACCGGCAGCCCGGTGCACGCGGGCGAGATCGCACCCGGCGACCCGTTCTACCCGGCCATGCACGGCGACCACCCCCACTGGGCCCCCAAGGAGCGCGCATGAGCATCCGCGTCAGCCACGTCCACGGCGAGCACATCGCGGTCGAGGCGGCGGACGGCACGGAGATCCTCCGGTACGTCTACCGCCCCGACCCCGACGCCTTCGAGTCCCGCAAGCCGTATGCCCACCCGGTCCGCACCCTCGCCGGACGCACGGTCACCGGCTACCGCCCGAACGACCACCGCTGGCACAAGGGCCTGCAGATGACCGCGAGCCATCTGTCCGGCCAGAACTTCTGGGGCGGCAACTGCTACGTCCACGGCCAGGGTTACCTTCCCCTGCCCGAGCGGGTCGGCTCGATGCGGCACGACGGCTTCCCGGTGTTCGCCGTGGAGGACGACCGGCTCACCTTCGCCGAGGAACTCACCTGGGTGGAGAACGGCGGCGCGGAGTGGGCGCGCGAGGAGCGGGGTCTCGCCGTCCACTCGGTCGACGAGGAGACCGGCGCCTGGGCGCTGGACTGGTCGATCCGCCTCACCAACATCCGTGACCAGCCCCTGGCCTTCGGTTCCCCGACCACCGCGGGCCGCGAGATGGCCGGTTACACGGGCCTCCAGTGGCGCGGGCCGCGCGACTTCACCGGCGGCACCGTCTTCGGCCCGGACACCGACGCCGACGCCGACAAGCTGATGGGCAGCCAGAGCCCGTGGCTCGCCTTCAGCACCGAGCACGACGAGGCCGACGGGCACTCCACGCTCGTCTTCGCCCACGCGCCGGAGAACCTCGACGCGCAGACGGCCGTCCACGAGTCGCACTGGTTCGTGCGCTCCGAGCCGTTCCCGACGGTCGCGTTCTCCTGGGCGTTCTTCGAGGAGTTCGAGCTGCCGCCGGGGGAGTCCTTCGCGTATCGCTACCGGGTGGTCGTCGCCGACGGGGCCTGGGACGGTGAGCGCGTCGGCACGTACCTGGAGGGCCTGCCGTGGTGAGCGAGTCCAAACCGACTCTCCCGCACCCGCTTCCCGGCGCCGTCGGCCTGTCCCACCTGAGCGCCTACGACTGGGAGGCCGCCGACGGCGTGTGCGGCGGCAGCCCGCATCTGCACCTGGTGTGCACGGAGGCCTACGTCGTCACCGGTGGCCGGGGCGCGGTGCAGACGCTGAGCCCCGACGGCTACCGGGACATTCCCCTGGAGCCGGGCTCGGTCGCGTGGTTCACGCCGGGCACCGTGCACCGGATGGTGCAGGGTGGTGATCTGCGGATCACCGTGCTGATGCAGAACAGCGGGCTGCCGGAGGCGGGAGACGCCGTCTTCACCTTCCCGCCCGAGATCCTCGCCGACCCCGAGCGGTACGCGGCGTCCGCCACCCTGCCCCCGGGCACCGGCGAGGACACGGCGGCGGCGGCCCGGCGTCGCAGGGACCTCGCCGTCCAGGGCTATCTCGCCCTGCGCGAGTCCCTCGTCGCCGGGGACAACGGCCCCTACCGGGAGTTCCAGCGCGCCGCCGCCCGGCTGGTGCGCGCCAAGGTGCCGAACTGGCGCGAGCTGTGGCGGGCCGGCGCGCTGGCCACCGCAGAACGCACCGGCGCCCAGCTGGACGCGCTGGCCGACGGCGAACCGGCCTACCTCGACGAGGCGACCGCCCACGAAACCGCGCCCACAAGGCTCGGCGGTTTCGGGATGTGCGGCCGACGCGACGAGTACAACCTGCCGGGCACGACACTGCCGTACGGCGGCGAGTAGCGGCAGGCCCTCAACAGGGGGCCGCTGAAGGGGAGATCACGGGGAGTCCAGGGGGGACAACAGAAGGTCCGAGGAGAGAAGAGGTGACCTCGGCATGCCCGGACACAGGACAAAGGGGTTCTGCGCGTCGGCCGCCGCACTGGTGCTCTGTGCGCTACTGGCTGGCTGCGGGGGATCCGGGGAGTCGGTGGGCGGTGGCAAGGTCGTCCTCCGCTACACGTGGTGGGGCAACCCCGACCGCGCGGAACGCACCGAGCAGGCCGTCGCGCTGTTCGAGAAACAGCACCCGGACATACGGGTGCAGACCTCGTTCTCCGGTTACGACGCCTACAAACAGAAACTCGCCGTCCAGGCCTCGGGCGGCGACGCCCCCGACGTGATGCAGCTGGACTACCGCCAGATCGACCAGTACGCCTCCGGCGGGGTCCTGTTCGACCTGGCCAAGCAGAAGACGGTTCTGCGCACCTCCGAGATCGATCCCGGACTGCTCGACACGGGCCGTGTGGACGGCGTCCAGTACGCGGTCCCGCAGGGCCGGGGCACCGAGACCGTCGTCTACGACGTCAAGGCCTGGAAGGACTCCGGCGTACCGCTCCCGAAGTGGGGGTGGACCTGGGACGATTGGGCCGAGGCCGTGCGCGCCCTCAAGGAGCGGACCGGCAAACCCGGCGCCACCGACCCCGGGCAGAGCGAGGACAGCTTCGAGGTCTGGCTGCGCGGACAGGGCAAGTCCCTCTACACCGAGGACGGCGGACTGGGTTTCACCGCCGTCGACCTCACCCGGTGGTGGACCTTCACCGACAAGCTCCGCCGTGCGGGAGCCGTCTCCTCGGCCGAGCAGACCACCCAGATCGACGGCACCGTGGAGAACACCCCCCTCGGCCGTGGTACGGCCCTCAGCGACACCAACTGGGACGCCCCGGCCAGCGGTTACCTCGCCATCATCCCGAGCGGCGTCGCGCTGGCCCCGATGCCGTCCGGGGCGGACGGCACGCCCGGCCAGTACTTCAAGCCGTCGATGTTCCTGGGCGTGGGCGCGAGCACCAGCCATCCGAAGGCGGCGGCGCAGCTCATCGACTTCCTGATCAACGACGACGAGGCGGCGAAGATCCTCGGCGCCACCCGTGGCATCCCCGTCAACGAGACCATCCGCAAGGAGACCGCGCCGCTCCTGAAGGACTTCGACAGGACCGTCTCCGACTACCAGGCCTCCCTGGAAGGGAAGTTGAAGGATCCGCCGCAGGCCCCGCCCTCTGGCGACAACGCCCTCCAGACCACTTTCCAGCGAGACTACGACCAGGTGTCCTACGAGCGCATGTCGCCCCGTGAGGCGGCCGAGAACTACGTCACCGAGGCGAAGGCGGAGCTGAGGTCATGACCACCACCGCGATCCCCGCCGAGTCCAAGCGCGCCACGCCCCCCGCACCGAAGCGCCGGCCCAAACGCGAACGCGAGGGCGCCGCCTGGGTGTTCCTGTCCCCGTGGGTCCTCGGAGCAGTCGTCCTCACCCTGCTCCCGATGGCTGTGTCGCTCTATCTCTCCTTCACCGACTACAACCTCTTCGACCCGCCCCGCTGGGTCGGCCTGCGCAACTACACGCAGATGTTCACCGAGGACCCGCGCTACTGGCGCTCGGTCGTGACGACCCTGACGTACGTCGTCATCGCCGTGCCCCTCCAACTGGCGCTCGCGCTGGTCGTCGCGCTGGCCCTGAAGTCCATGAGGCGCGGCAAGGCCTTCTACCGGTCCGCGTTCTACGCGCCCTCGCTGCTCGGCGCCTCGATGTCCATCGCCCTCGTCTGGCGCGCGGTCTTCAACGACGGCGGCACGGTGGACAACCTGCTCGGCACCGGCGGCTGGGTCAACAAGCCCGGCTGGGCGCTGCTGGCGGTGGCCTTGCTGACGGTGTGGCAGTTCGGCGCCCCGATGGTCATCTTCCTCGCGGGCCTCCAGCAGATACCCGCCGAGCTGTACGAGGCGGCGGCCGTCGACGGAGCCGGAAAATGGCGGCAGTTCCTGTCCGTCACCGTGCCGATGCTGTCCCCGGTGCTGTTCTTCAACCTGGTGCTCCAGACCATCCAGGCCTTCCAGGTCTTCACACCCGCCTTCGCGGTCAGCGCCGGCAAGGGCGGCCCCGCCGACTCCACCCTCGTCTACACCATGTACCTCTACGACCGCGGCTTCGTCGCCTCCCACATGGGCTACGCCTCCGCCATGGCCTGGGTGCTGCTGCTGGTCATCGGCATCGTCACGGTGGTGCTGTTCCGCACCTCGCGTTCCTGGGTCTTCTACGCGTCCGAGGGGGACCGATGACCACAACCGCCGTCACCCGTAAGCCGGTTCGCTGGGGCCGGATCGCTCTCCACCTCGGCTGCCTGGCCGCCCTGCTGGTGATGCTCTACCCGCTGGCCTGGCTCCTGGCGACCTCGCTCAAGCCCGCCGACGAGGTCATCGCCAGCCTCGACCTGCTGCCCAGCCACCTGGAATGGTCCAACTACGAGACGGCCATGGACGGCGTCAACGACGTGTCGATCTGGCGGCTGCTCTCCAACTCGCTGCTGATCGCGGGCGGCGCGGTCCTCGGCAACGTGATCAGCTGCTCGCTCGCCGCCTACGCCTTCGCCCGGCTGCGCTTCCGCTTCCGCGGCCCGCTGTTCGCCTTCATGATCGCGACGATCATGCTGCCGCACCACGCGGTGCTGATCCCGCAGTACATCATCTTCAACCAGCTCGGCCTGGTGAACACCTACTGGCCGCTGATCCTGCCGAAGTTCCTCGCCACGGAGGCCTTCTTCGTCTTCCTCATCGTGCAGTTCATGCGCGGTCTGCCGCGCGAGCTGGAGGAGGCGGCCCGCATCGACGGCTGCGGCCCCTTCCGCAGCTTCTTCCAGGTCGTCCTGCCGCTCACCCGGCCGGCGCTGATCACCACGGCGATCTTCACCTTCATCTGGACCTGGAACGACTTCTTCACCCAGCTCATCTACCTCTTCGACCCGGAGAAGTTCACCCTCACCCTCGCCCTCAGGTCGTTCGTGGACGCCTCCAGCCAGTCGTCCTTCGGCCCGATGTTCGCGATGTCGGTGATCGCGCTGCTGCCGATCGTGCTGTTCTTCCTCGCCTTCCAGCGCTTCCTGGTGGAGGGCATGGCCAGCTCCGGACTCAAGGGGTGAACGGCATGCGCTCGCGAGAACCCGGTGAGGTCTTCGGGCCCCGCATGACGCTGTTCGCCGACGTGCTGAGCGTCGGCCTCGCCACCTCCCTGGCCTGCCTTCCGCTGGTGACCGTCCCGGCCGCGCTGTCGACCGCGTGCGCGGTGCTGCGGGGCGCGGGGGAGGGGCAACCCGCCACCGCCGGACGGTACTTCGCGATGCTACGGCGACGGCTGTGGGCCGGTGACCTGGCGGTGGGCGTGCTCGCCCTGACGGGCGCGCTGCTCTGCGCCGCGGACCTGGCGCTGGCCCGCGTCGGTCTGCCGGGGGCGCCGCTGTTCGCGGTGGTGGCCGCGGCGATCGGCGCGGGCGCCCTCGTGGTGGGCCTGCGGGCCTGCGCCCGCCCCGAGTCGCTCACCGACTGGCCGGCCGCCCTGCGCGCGGCCGCGCGGGACGTCGTAGCGGATCCGGGTGGCTCCGCCCTGGTGCTGCTCGCGGTGGCGACGGCGGTGCTGTGTGCGTGGATGCTGGTGCCGCTCGCCTTCCTGGCGCCGGGGCCGCTGGCGTTGGCGCTGACCGCCGTCGACGTCCGTTTCGCCGGTATATCCCAGAGTTAATGGTCCATTAGAGGACTTGGGGTGTGAAAGGGCACTTGGGGTGTCAATCATCTTGTCATGGACCTGCGGCCCGACGGGCGGGCCGCAGTCTCATGGAGGTGTGGGATGCACCGCAGACTCGCCACCGGAATGGCCGCCTCAACTCTGGCCCTGATCACCGTCGTCGGCACCGCCGCGGCCGCCGACGCCGCTCCCGCCGACAAGCCCCAGGTCCTTGCGAGCTGGACCCAGACCAGCGCGTCGAGCTACAACTCCTGGGCCACTGCCCGCGCGAACCAGTCCGCCTGGGGCGCGTACGCGTTCGACTGGAGCACCGACTACTGCTCCTCCTCGCCGGACAACCCGCTCGGCTTCCCCTTCCGGATGTCCTGCGCCCGGCATGACTTCGGCTACCGCAACTACAAGGCCGCGGGCGCCTTCAGCGCCAACAAGACCCGCCTCGACAGCGCGTTCTACGAGGACCTCAAGCGGGTGTGCGCCGGCTACGGCGGCGGCACGAAGACCGCCTGCAACAGCACGGCGTGGACGTACTACCAGGCCGTGAAGGCCTTCGGCTGAAGTGACACGTCCGGTCGGGGCGCCGAGGCTGCCCCCGACCGGACGGCTCAGACCGCTGCCCGGAAGCCGCGCAGCCGCAGCGAGTTGCCGATCACGAACACCGACGAGAAGGCCATGGCTGCCCCGGCCAGCATCGGGTTGAGCAGACCGGCCGCGGCGAGCGGCAGGGCGGCCACGTTGTACGCGAAGGCCCAGAACAGGTTGGTGCGGATCGTGCCGAGGGTGCGGCGGGCGAGCCGGATGGCGTCGGCCGCGGCGCGCAGGTCACCCCGTACGAGGGTCAGGTCGCCCGCCTCGATCGCGGCGTCCGTGCCGGTGCCCATCGCCAGCCCCAGGTCGGCCTGGGCGAGAGCGGCCGCGTCGTTGACACCGTCGCCGACCATCGCGACCGAACGGCCCTCCCGCTGAAGCCGCTTGACGACCTCGACCTTGTCCTCGGGCAGCACCTCGGCGACGACGTGCTCGGGCGCGATGCCGACCTCACGGGCGACGGACTCGGCCACGGCCCGGTTGTCCCCGGTCAGCAGGATCGGGGTCAGACCGAGGGCGCGCAGCCGCGTGATCGCCTCGGCGCTGGTCTCCTTCACCGCGTCCGCGACCACGAGGACCGCCCGCGCCTCTCCGTCCCAGGCGACCACGACGGCCGTACGCCCGGCCGCCTCGGCCTCCTCCTTGGCCCGCCCCAGCTTCTCGGGCAGTTCCATGGCCCAGTCGGCGAGCAGCCGTTCGCGGCCGACGAGGACCGCGTGACCGTCGACGATGCCCTGCACCCCGAGACCCGGCACGTTCGCGAAGTCCTCGGGCGCCGGCAGCGACCCCAGCTTCTGCAGCGCGCCCTCGGCGACGGCACGGGCGATCGGGTGCTCGGAGGCGTGCTCCAAGGCCCCCGCCAGCCGCAGGACGTCGGTCTCCTCGGCGCCCTCCGCCGTGTGTACGGCCGTCAGGGCCATCCGGCCGGTGGTGACGGTGCCCGTCTTGTCGAGGACCACGGTGTCGACCTTGCGGGTGGATTCCAGGACCTCGGGTCCCTTGATGAGGATGCCGAGCTGCGCGCCGCGTCCGGTGCCGACCAGCAGCGCGGTCGGCGTGGCCAGCCCCAGGGCGCACGGGCAGGCGATGATCAGTACGGCGACGGCTGCGGTGAAGGCCGCCGTGGCGCCGGAGCCGTTGCCGAGCCAGAACCCGAGCGTGCCCAGCGCGAGCGCGATCACGATCGGCACGAACACCCCGGAGATCCGGTCGGCGAGCCGCTGCGCCGCGGCCTTGCCGTTCTGCGCGTCCTCCACGAGCTTCGCCATCCGGGCCAGCTGGGTGTCGGCGCCGACCCGGGTCGCCTCGACGACGAGCCGGCCGCCCGCGTTGACCGTCGCGCCGGTGACCGGGTCGCCGACACCCACCTCCACGGGCACGGACTCGCCGGTCAGCATGGAGGCGTCCACGGCGGAGGAGCCCTCGACGACGGTGCCGTCGGTGGCGATCTTCTCGCCGGGGCGGACCAGGAAGCGCATGCCGACCTTCAGGTCACCGACGGGGATGCGCTCCTCTCGCCCGTCGTTCAGGACGGTGACGTCCTTCGCGCCCAGCTCCAGCAGCGCCCGCAGCGCCGCACCGGCCTTGCGCTTGGAGCGGGCCTCGAAGTACCGCCCGGCCAGGATGAAGGCGGTGACACCGGCGGCGGCCTCCAGGTACAGGTTCCCCGACCCGTCGCCGCGGGCTACGGTCAGCTCGAACGGGTGGGTCATGCCGGGTGTGCCCGCGGTCCCGAAGAACAGCGCCCACAGCGACCAGCCGAACGCGGCCGCCGTACCGATCGAGATCAGCGTGTCCATCGTCGCCGCGCCGTGCCGGGCGTTGGTGAACGCGGCCTTGTGGAAAGGCCATCCGGCGTACGTCACCACAGGCGCCGCGAGCGTGAGCGACAGCCACTGCCAGTACTCGAACTGCAGGGCCGGGATCATGGCCATCGCGACGACGGGCACGGCCAGCACCACGGCGGTGACCAACCGCTCCCGCAGCGGCCGGAGTTCGTCGTCCGCCGCCGCCGTGTCGTCGTGCTGCGGTTCGGGCGGTTCGGGTTCCTGCGCTGTGTATCCGGTCTTCTCGACGGTGGCTATCAGGTCCCGCACGGAGACCTCACCGCCGTGGCTGACCCTGGCCTTCTCGGTGGCGTAGTTGACGGTGGCCGTGACGCCGTCCATCCGGTTGAGCTTCTTCTCGATGCGCGCCGCGCACGAGGCGCAGGTCATGCCGCCGATGACGAGTTCCGTCTCGGCGGCGGGGCCGGTCGTGGTGGTGGTCATCGCTGCTCCTGGGATCGTCCCTGCCGTGGATCCGTGGATCTGTCGACGCGGATACGGGGAGGGGGTATCGTGCGTCTCGTGTTCTGTATACCCCCACCCCGTATCGAGAGCAAGTCTTCCCAGTGCTTGACTAGGTACCCCCAGGGGGTATGGTGAGCTGTATCGAGGCCTCGCACCGAAGCCCGGGGCCCCTGTCTCCCAGGAGTCGACCATGCACGCTGGACTGAAGATCACCACGTTCGCCGCGGCGCTGGCCGCGACCTTCGGCACCGCGTACGGCGTGGGCAAGGGTCTCGGCCCGGTCGTCGAGGACAGCACGCCCCCGCGCCACGAAAGCCACAGCGAGGCGTCACCGTCTCCAGACGGAGGGGGCGGCCGGGCAGGTCGTGAAGCGGAACCGGCGGGCGGGCTGCAGATCTCCGAGAAGGGCTACACCCTCGACCTCGAAACTCCCAGGGTCGCCGCCGGACGCCCCGCCGGCCTGCGCTTCGTCATCCGGGACGACAGCGGCCGCGCGGTCACCTCCTACCGGCGGGAACACGACAAGGAACTCCACCTCATCGTGGCCTCGCGCGACCTGGGCACCTACCGCCATCTGCACCCCGCCCGCGCCGCCGACGGCGCCTGGAGCATCCCCGTCGACCTGCCCCGTGCGGGCGGCTACCGCGTCTTCGCCGACTTCACCCCGGAGAAGAAGAACGCCGAGAACCTCACCCTCGGCGCGGATCTCGCGGCCTCGGGCCCCTACGAGCCGCAGCCCGTGCCGGCACCGAACACCACCGCCCGGATCGACGGCTACGAGGTCGCGCTGAACGGCGCCCTGCGACCGGGCACGGCGGGCGAGCTGACCCTGAAGATCTCCCGCAACGGCAAGCCGGTCACCGACCTGCAGCCCTACCTCGGCGCGTACGGCCATCTGGTCGCCCTGCGCTCCGGCGACCTCGCCTACCTCCACGTCCACCCCAACGGCGAACCCGGAGACGGCACGACCGAGCCCGGCCCGGCCGTCTCCTTCACGGCCACGGCGCCGAGCAGCGGCACCTACCGGCTCTTCCTCGACTTCAAGCACGACGGCAAGGTGCGCACCGCGGCGTTCACCGTCCGGGCGGGAGTGGCGGAGGCGCCGGCGACAGCCCCGGACGGCGAGCCGACGGACGTACACGAGTCCTCTGGCGGTCACGGGCACTGACACCTGGTCGGGCCCGGCTGTCGCGTTCACCGGCAGCCGGGCGCAACCGTTTCAAGTATTGTAAACAATCTCGTCGCACATCTTGCTCACAGTGTTGCCGCGCGGTTACGTTCGCAGGCGCCGCGGACCGGCCGTCCACCTGCGCGGTCCTCTTCTGAGAGGCGACGAGTTGATGAGACGTAGCTTCAGGCAACTTTCGGCCGCCCTGGTGACGGCGGCCGTCGTTCCCGCCCTGGCGCTGGGCGCCGCGCGCGTGGCGGCGGATTCCACCGGACACCCTTCCAAGGAGCAGAGCACCTCGGTCGTGCGGACCGAGAGCGGACCCGTCCGCGGCATCACCGAGGCGGGTGCCGACCGGTTCCTCGGTCTGCCCTACGCGGCGCCGCCGGTACGGGAGTTGAGGTTCGCACCGCCCGCCGCGCCGGAGTCCTGGAAGGACGTTCGGGAGGCCGACCGGCAGTCGCCCGCCTGTCTGCAGTTCGAGCCCACCGGTGTACGGGAGGAACGGGCCGTCAGCGAGGACTGCCTGTATCTGGACGTGTACCGCCCGGCCCGGACGGCCACCACCGCGAAACTGCCCGTCATGGTGTGGTTCCACGGCGGCGGCCACACCCAGGGCACCGGTGTCATCTACGGCGGCAGCACCATGGCCGCGAAGACCGACACCATCGTCATCTCCGTCAACTACCGCCTGGGCGCCCTCGGTTTCCTCGCCCACCCGGCCCTCAGCGCCGTCACACCCGGCGGTTCCGGCAACTACGGGCGCATGGACCAACGGGCGTCGCTGGAGTGGGTACAGGACAACATCGCCCGCTTCGGCGGCGACCCGGGCAACGTCACGATCTACGGCCAGTCGGCCGGCGGCTCCGCCGTCTGCGACCTGATGGCCATGCCGTCGGCGCGGGGCCTGTTCGATCAGGCGATCGTGCAGAGTGCCACGTGTCTGAGCGACCGCACCGCACTGTCGGCCGGGGAGCAGAGCGGCGTCGGATTCGCCCAGGCGGTGGGCTGCACCGACGCGGCCTCGGAGGCCGTCGTCGCCTGCCTGCGAAAGGCCTGGCCCGGCACACTCATCGCCCACCAGGCCGACTATCGCGGAAGCTCCAAGGTGGGCGGCTCCCTGCTCCCCAAGGCCTTCAAGCAGGCTTTCGAGGACGGCAGTTGGAACGCCGTCCCGGTCATGACGGGCACCACCCGCTCCGAGAACCGGCTGCTGTCCACCGCACTCGCCGGCATCACCGCGCAGGGCTACGAGGACCTGGTCCGCACAACGTACGGAGACCGTGCCGAACGCGTCCTGGAGCTCTATCCCCTGAGCCGCTTCAAGAGCCCCTACGATGCCATCACCCAGGTCCAGACCGACGCCCAGCGGGCCTGCTCCATGCAGCAGACCGCCCAGGTGATGGCGGCCAAGACCCCCGTCTACCGCTACGAGTTCAACGACCCCACCTCGCCGACCCTCTACGGATTCGCCGTCCCCGGCGAGGACATGTCCAACGCCCACAGCGCGGAACTCGCCTACCTCTTCGACTTCACCCTCGGCGAGAAGCCCCTCACCGCACGGCAGGAGCGACTCTCGGACCAGATGATGCGGTACTGGGGCGCCTTCGCGCACCACGGCGATCCGAACGTCAAGGGCGCCCCGGCCTGGCCGACGTACGGCCCCGAGCAGAAGGTGCTGCAGCTGCGCACCGCAGGAGCGAGCAAGGTCGTCACCACGTTCGCGGCCGACCACCACTGCGACTTCTGGCTCACCTGACACCACACCCCCGCCACCTTCCCTCAGCACGCCCGCACGCAGAGAGCAGGGAGCAATGAGAGCGATCACCGCCCTGCGCGGCAGAGTCCGCGCCACCCTCGCCACCGTGAGTCTCCTCGGCCTCGGGATCACCCCCGTCGTCGCCCAGGCCGCCCAGTCCGACGACGCGCCCACGCAGTCGGCCCGCCCCGCCTCCACCCTCGTACAGACCACGAACGGCAAGGTCAAAGGCGCCCACCGGACCGGCTACGACGAGTGGCTCGGCATCCCGTACGCGGCCGACGCCTCCGGTGCGGGCCGGTGGAAGCCGCCGCAGCCGGCCGCCCGGTGGTCCGGCGTGCGCGACGCCACCTCCTTCTCCGACCGCTGTGCGCAGAACAGCGGTTGGGACCCCGGCTACGAGAAGACCATCACCTCGGAGGACTGCCTCGCCCTCAACGTCTACGTCCCCGACCGAGCCAAGGCGAACGCCCCGGTGCTGGTGTGGATCCACGGCGGCGGCTTCACCGGCGGCGCGGGCCAGGACACCGATCCGCGCAGGTTCGTCGAGCAGACGGGCGCGGTCGTCGTCACCGTCAACTACCGCGTCGGCGTGCTCGGCACGCTGAACCTGCCCCAGTTGCAGGCCGAGAGCAAGGACGGCCCCGGCAACTACGGGCTCCTCGACCAGCAGGCGGCCCTGCGCTGGGTGCACGGCAACATCGCCCGCTTCGGCGGTGATCCGAGGAACGTGACCATCGCCGGGCAGTCGGCCGGTGCCGGTTCGGTCTGCGACCACCTCGCCTCGCCCACCGCCAAGGGGCTGTTCGCCCGGGCGGGCATCATGAGCGGCGGCTGCAACCTGCAGTCCGTGGCCTCCGGTCAGGCGCAGAGCGAGGCGTTCGTCAAGGCCGTCGGCTGCGACGCCGCCTCCGAGGTCGTCGCCTGTCTGCGCGCCAAGCCCGCCGCCGACCTGCTGGCCGCCCAGAAGAAGGCGGGCGTCTCCCCGTCCGTCGGCGGCTCCGCCTTCCCCGTCAACCCAGGCACCGCCGTCCAGACGGGGAAGTTCAACCGCGTCCCGGTGATGCTGGGTCAGACCAACAGCGAACGCGGCCTGTTCACCTTCCAGAACTACGACTACCTCGGTGCGCCGATGACGGCCGCCGGGTATGAGACGGCAGTCCGCTCCGCCTATGGCGCGAACGCCGACAAGGTGCTCGCCGAATACCCGCTCAGCGCCTATGACACTCCTGGCGAGGCGTTCACCGCCGCCCAGAACGACTCGACGTCCTCCACCCGGCAGCAGCTGATGAGCGCGCTGTCGAAGTGGGTCCCCACGTACGCCTACGAGTTCGCCGAGAGCGACACCCCGCACTTCACGTCCATCTTCCTGATCCAGCAGAAGAGCGAGTCCGCGCGCGCCTTCCCCTTCGGCGGCGCCATCCATGTCGACGACCTCGGCTACCTCTGGGACTACCTGGGCCAGACCATGCCGTACGACGACGACCAGCTGGAGCTGTCCCGGCAGATGATCACCTACTGGGGCCGGTTCGCCGCCGACGCGGACCCGAACGGCCCCCGCACCCCGGTCTGGCCCAAGTACGGCGCGAGGACACAGGAGTTGATGTCACTGGTCGCCTGTGACACCGCACCGGCGGGCTCCGAGCCCCCGGCGGCCTGTTCCAGGGCCACCCGGGACTTCGGTGCGGAGCACAACCTCGACTTCTGGCAGGGTCTGTCGTCCTGACGCCCGCCCCGCGTGCCCTCGGCGGTCAGCCGAGGGCACGGTCGAGGTTGAACGCGGCGCTGATCAGGGCGAGATGCGTGAACGCCTGGGGGAAGTTGCCCTGCTGCTCGCCCGTGTGGCTGATCTCCTCGGCGTACAGGCCCAGATGGTTGGCGTACGTGAGCATCTTCTCGAAGGCCAGCCGCGCCTCGTCGATCCGCCCGGCGTGGACCATGGCCTCGACGTACCAGAACGAGCAGATGGAGAACGTGCCCTCGTCGCCGTGCAGTCCGTCGGGGCTCGCCTGCGGGTCGTAGCGGTAGACCAGTGAGTCGGACACCAGGTCGTGGGTGAGCGCGTCCAGAGTGGACAGCCACTTGGGGTCGGTGGGGGCGATGAACTTCGTCAACGGCATCATCAGGACGGCCGCGTCGAGGACGTCACCGTCCTCGGTCTGCACGAAGGCCTGGCGGGTCTCGGACCAGCCGCGCTTCATGATCCGCCGGTAGATCGTGTCGCGGCACTCCCGCCAGCGGTTCAGATCGGCGGGCAGGCCGCGCCGGTTGGCCATGCGGATCGCCCGCTCGATCGCCACCCAGCACATCAGCCGCGAGTACAGGAAGTTCTTGCGGCCGCCGCGGGTCTCCCAGATGCCCTCGTCCGGCTGGTCCCAGTGCTCGCACACCCAGTCCACCAGTGCGCACACGTCGTCCCACTGGCCGCTGGAGATCGGCTTGGCCCACTTGTCGTAGAGGTAGATCGAGTCGATCAGCGCACCGTAGATGTCGAGTTGGAGCTGCTCGGCCGCGCCGTTGCCGACCCGTACCGGCGCGGAGCCCTGATGTCCCTCCAGGTGGTCGAGTTCCCGCTCGGGCAGGTCGGTGCGGCCGTCGATGCCGTACATGATCTGCAGGGGACCCGACGGCTTGCCGTCGCCGGGACTGATGTGCCGGGTCACGAAGTCCATGAACGCCTCGGCCTCGCCGGTGAAGCCCAGCCGCAGCAACGCGTACACGCAGAAGGCGGCGTCGCGCACCCACACGTACCGGTAGTCCCAGTTGCGTTCACCGCCGAGTTCCTCCGGCAGGCTGGTTGTCGGGGCGGCCACGATCGCGCCGGTCGGGGCGTAGGTCAGCAGCTTCAGAGTGAGGGCCGAGCGGTGCACCATCTCCCGCCAGCGGCCACGGTACTTGGACGCGGACAGCCAGTTCCGCCAGTACGCGACCGTGGTGGTGAACTGCTCCTCGGCCTCCGTCCGCGCACATCGGCGGGGAGCCACCTCGCCGCCCACCTGGTCCAGCGCGAACACCGCCGACTCGCCCTCGGCGAGCTTGAAGTCGGCCCGCGCGTCCAGGCCCTCGACCTCCAGCGGCACCGTCGCTGTCAGCCCCAGTGACAGCTCGGCGGACTCGAAGACCGCGACGTCGCCGACCATGCGGACCGTGTGCGGCTGGGCGCCGTAGTCGAAGCGAGGCGCCACGCGCGTGCGGAACGGGATGGAGCCGCGCACGCACACCACCCGCCGGATCAGCCGGTGCCGTTCGATCTCCACCGAGCTGCCGTCGACCGGCATGAAGTCCTGCACCTCGCCGACGCCGTCCTCGGTGTAGAACCGGGTGATCAGGACGTTGGTGTCGGGGAAGTAGAACTGCTTGGTGCGGGCCGGCACGCTCGCCGCCAGTTCGAAAGAGCCGCCCTTCTCCGCGTCCAGGATCGAGGCGAAGACGCTCGGGGCGTCGAAGGAGGGGCAGCAGTACCAGTCGATCGTGCCGTCGGTCCCCACCAGGGCCACGCTCCGCAGATCGCCGATCAGACCGTGTTCGGCGATCGGCAGATAGCGCGCGGCCCCGGACACCTGCTCTGTTGCATCCATCGCAGCCTCCCGGGCCCGACACACGATCAACTCAGCCTCAGCTTAGGGGGAGCGGGCGGGGCGGCGGGGGGAAAGGGATATGCGAATTTGCCTAAAGCTATTAGGCAGGTGCACACTGGATTCAGGTGAACGAGGGGTAGGTTATGGCACGGGTAGGGCTGACCAGGGAACGTCTGGTCCGGGCGGGAGCCGAGCTGGCCGACGAGGTCGGGTTCGACCAGGTGACCGTCTCGGAGCTCGCCAGGCGGTTCGACGTCAAGGTCGCGAGCCTGTACTCGCACGTGAGGAACTCCGACGACCTCAAGAGCGGCATCGCCCTGCTCGCCCTGGAGGAGCTGGCCGACCGGGGCGCCGCCGCGCTGGCCGGCCGGGCCGGGAAGGACGCCCTGACCGCCCTGGCGAACGTGTACCGCGACTACGCGCGGGAGCATCCCGGCCGGTACTCCGCCGCCCAGTGGCGGCTCACTCCGGAGGAGGCGGCCGCGAGCGCGGGCGGCAGACACGCCGGGATGACACGGGCGATCCTGCGCGGCTACGACCTCACCGAGCCCGACCAGACGCATGCCGTCCGGCTGTTGGGCAGTGTCTTCCACGGCTACGTCAGCCTGGAGCTGGCTGGCGGGTTCAGCCACAGCGCCCCCGACTCGCAGGAGAGCTGGTCGCGGATCCTGGACGCCCTCGACGCCCTGCTGCGCAACTGGCCCGCGGCGCAGCCTCCCACACGATGACCGACAGGTTGAGATCAATGCACACCCAGGACAACTGGACCACCACACCCGTGACCGCGGAGCTGCTGCGCGGCGCCCTCGACGTGGAGCGCACCGAGCACGGCGTGCTGCCGCACCGGCTGCCCGCCCGGGCCCGCGCCCAGTGTGCCGACGCCCAACTGGCCATGGCGGAGGCCCAGCCCTCCGGCGTACGGCTGGTCTTCCGCACCCGGGCCACCGCCATCGAGCTGGACACGCTGCCCACCAAGCGCAGCTACGTGGGCGCCCCGCCCCGCCCGGACGGCGTGTACGACCTGCTCGTCGACGGCCGCCCGGCCGGCCGGGGGAGCGTCACGGGCGGCAACGTCGTGATCATCGACATGGCCGCCGGGACCGCCGAGCACCGGCCTGGCCCGCCCGGCACCCTCCGCTTCACCGGTCTGCCCGACGGCGCCAAGGACGTCGAGCTCTGGCTGCCGCACAACGAGACCACCGAACTGATCGCCCTGCGCACCGACGCCCCCGTCGAGCCCGCCCCGGACCCGGGCCGCAGGGTGTGGCTGCACCACGGCAGCTCGATCAGCCACGGCTCCGACGCCGCGAGTCCCACCGCCATCTGGCCCGCGCTCGCCGCGTCCCTCGGCGGGGTGGAACTGATCAACCTGGGACTGGCCGGCAGCGCCCTGCTGGATCCGTTCACCGCCCGCACCCTGCGCGACACCCCCGCCGACCTGGTCAGCGTGAAGATCGGCATCAACCTGGTCAACGCCGACCTGATGCGCCTGCGCGCCTTCGGCCCCGCCGTCCACGGCTTCCTCGACACCGTCCGCGAAGGGCACCCCACCACCCCGCTGCTCGTCGTCTCGCCCATCCTGTGTCCCATCCACGAGGACACGCCCGGGCCCAGCGCCCCGGACTTCACGGGCCTCGCCGAGGGGCGGCTGCGGTTCGTGGCCATGGGCGATCCGGCCGAGCGTGCGGTCGGAAAGCTGACCCTGGGCGTCATACGGGACGAGCTGGCCCGGATCGTGGCGCAGCGGGCGGCCGAGGACCCGAACCTGTACTACCTCGACGGCCGCGACCTCTACGGCGAGGCGGACTCCGCCGAGCTCCCGCTGCCCGACAACCTCCACCCCGACGCCACCACCCACCGCCACATCGGCGAACGCTTCGCCGAGCTGGCCTTCGCGACCGACGGGGCCTTCCGTGACCGCAGGGTCGCCTGACCGCCCTGACCGCCCTGACCGCCCTGACCGCCCTGACCGCCCTGACCGCCCTGAGGGCTAGACCGCGACGACCCGCAGCCCCGCCTCCTCGAACTGCCGTACGGTGTCCGGCCCGGCCGCCGTGTCCGTGACCAGCGTGTCCACGGACGCCGTCGCGCAGATCCGGGCGAAGGCGCGCTGCCCCAGTTTGCTGGAGTCCGCGGCGACGATCACGCGTTCGGCGCGTTCGCAGAGCAGCCGGTTGATCGCCGCCTCCGCCTCGTCGTGCGCGGACGTGCCGTGCGTGACGTCGAAGGCGACGACACCGAGGACCGCCACGTCGATCGTGATCTGGCTCAGCACGCCGTCGGCGAGCGGTCCGACGAGTTCGTAGGACTGCGGGCGCGCGACCCCGCCGGTCAGCACGATCTTGAACTGAGGGCGCACGGCCAGCTCGTTGGCGATGTTGAGCGCGTTCGTGACCACGGTCAGCGCGGGCGAACCGGACGACAGGTCACCGCGCACGGCCAGCGCCCGCGCCACCTCGGTCGTGGTCGTCCCGCCGGTGAGTCCCACCGCCTCGCCGGGGGTGACGAGACTCGCCACCGCCTTCCCGATGCGCTGTTTCTCCGAGGCGTGGCGGGCCGTCTTGTAGCGCAGTGGCAGCTCGTACGACACCCCGTGCACGACCGCGCCGCCGCGCGTGCGCACCAGCATCTGCTGCTCGGCCAGCTGGTCGAAGTCGCGCCGGATCGTCGCGGACGACACCGCCAGCTCGGCGGCCGCCTCCTCGACGTCCAACCGGCCGCGCTCGACCAGCAGTTCCAGCAGGGCCTTCCAACGGGCGTCGCGTGACATCCGCGCCCTCCGTTCCTCGATCTCCAGGCGACCCTAGCGCACCCACCCTTCTGCTCGAATGCTTGATTGTGCTCGAAACTTCGCTATATCTTGCACAAACAAGCAAAGTGACGAAGGGGTGCGGCATGACCCATGTAGAGGACGAGCTGGCCAGCCAGCCCGACTGCTGGACGCGCGCGGCTGTACGGGCGCCGGAGCACGCCGGGACGCTGCCGGCGCCGGGGGAGCGGGTCGCGATCGTCGGCTGTGGCACCTCGTACTTCATGGCGCAGGCGGTGGCGGCGCTGCGCGAGGCGTCGGGCCAGGGCGAGACGGACGCCTTCGCCGCCTCCGAGTTCCCGTACGGCCGCTCGTACGACCGGATCGTCGCCCTCACCCGCTCCGGCACCACCACCGAGGTGCTGGAGCTGCTGCGTGAGGTGCGGGGACACACGCGCACGACCGCCATCACCGCGGACCCCGGTACCCCCGTCATGGAAGCCGCCGACGACCTCGTCGTCCTGGACTTCGCGGACGAACGCTCGGTCGTGCAGACCCGGTTCGCCACCACCGCGCTCACCCTGCTCCGCGCGCACCTCGGCCTGCACACCGACGCCGTCGTCGCCGACGCCCGCACCGCACTCGTCTCCCCGCTGCCCCAAGGCCTCGTGGACTGCACCCAGTTCACCTTCCTCGGCCGCGGCTGGACGGTCGGGCTGGCCAACGAGGCCGGACTGAAGATGCGCGAGGCCTGTCTCGCCTGGACCGAGGCCTACCCGGCGATGGAGTACCGGCACGGCCCCATCAGCATCACCACCCACGGCACCGCCACCTGGATGCTCGGCGAGGCACCCGAGGGCCTGCCCGAACAGGTCCGCGACACAGGCGCGTTGTGGGTCGCGGGCGGCCTCGACCCGCTCGCCGAGCTGGTCCGCGTCCAGCGGCTCGCCGTAGCCGTCGCCGCGGTCCGCGGCCTGGACCCCGACCAGCCCCGCCACCTCACCCGCTCAGTGATCCTCGCCCCCTGACGCGCCGAGACAGGAGACAGTCCGTGCCCCTCGTCACCACCGGCGAGCTCGTCACCCGCGCCGCCGCCACGCAGTCCGCCGTCGCCGCCTTCAACATCATCACGCTGGAACATGTCGAGGCGGTCGTCGCCGGGGCGGAGTCGGTGGGTGCACCCGTCGTCCTCCAAGTAAGTGAGAACGCCGTCAAGTTCCGCTACGGTCGACTGCTTCCGCTGGCCCGCGCCGCCGTCGCCGCCGCCGAACGAGCCACCGTACCCGTGGGGTTGCACCTGGACCACGTACAGAGCGACGACCTCCTCCGCCAGGCACCCGACGCCGGATTCAGCTCCGTCATGTACGACGCGGCCCGACTTCCGTACGACGAGAACCTCGCCGCGACCAGAGCCGCCGCCGACTGGGCGCATGCCCAAGGGCTGTGGGTCGAGGCGGAGTTGGGACGGATCGGCGGCAAGAACGGCGAGTCGCCGCTGGACGCCCACGCACCCGGGGCCCGCACCGACCCCGGGGAGGCCCGGGCCTTCGTCGCGGACTCCGGCGTCGACGCCCTCGCGGTGGCCGTCGGCAGCTCCCACGCCATGACCACCCGCACCGCCGCCCTCGACCACACCCTCCTCAAACACCTCGCCGACACCCTGGACGTCCCGCTCGTGCTGCACGGCTCGTCCGGAGTGCCGGACGGCGAGCTGGCCAAGGCCGTCGCGGGCGGCATCACCAAGATCAACGTCGGCACCGCGCTCAACATCGCCATGACCGACGCGATCCGCGAGTTCCTGGCCGCCCACCCCGAGGCGGTCGACGCACGGACGTACCTGGGGGTGGGACGGGAGGCGATGGTGCGGGCGGTGGCGGGGATCATCCGGGCCCTCACAGGACCGACCGCTACCTCTTGACAGCCTTGAGCACCACGAACTTCGGGCCGCTGGCGACCAGTTCACTGTTGCCGAACAACCGCCGCAGCTTCAGGTGGTATCCGAGATGACGGTTGCCGATCACCCACAGCTCGCCGCCCGGCCGAAGCGCGCGCCGCGCCCCGGTGAACATCCGCCAGGCCGTGGTGTCCGTGGTCGCCTGGTGCGAGTGGAACGGCGGATTGTTCAGCACCAGGTCCACGCTGTCCGCGGGCACTCCGGCCAGCCCGTCCCCGACGCGGAACTCGGCATGCCCCGGCGCGCCGTTCGCCTTGAACGTCGCCTCCGCCGAGGCCACCGCCTGGAACGACTCGTCCACGAACAGCACCTCCGCCTCGGGATCGGCCAGCGCCATCGCCGTACCGACGACCCCGTTCCCGCACCCCAGGTCCACCACGCGCCGCCCGCCGCGGCTGTCCGGCAGATGCTCCAGGAGGAACCGGGTGCCGATGTCGAGACGGTCCGCGCAGAAGACGCCGGCGTGGTTGACGACGGTACGGCCCGAGACAAGGCCGATGCCGTCGGGGAGCTCATAGCTGTACGGCCACGGATTGGCGGCCCGTTCCGGCGACGGCTCGGGCGTGCAGAAGATCAGCCGGGCCTTCTTCTCCGCGAGCGAGGTGCGGGTCGGACCGAGGATCCGCTCGAACAACTGCAACGTCGAGGTGTGGATCTCCTTCACCATGCCGGTGCCGACGACGACCGTGCCCTCGTGCACCGAGGGCGCCAGCCTCAGCAACTGGTCCTCCAGCAGCGCCAGGCTCTTCGGCACCCGCACCAGCAGCACGTCGACGCGACCGGGCGGCGGATCCTGCGTGGTGAGGAGCCGCACGGCACCGGTCTCGACGCCGGCCCGCGCCAGGTTCGCCCGGGTCGCCTCCTGGGTCAGGTACGAGTCGGTGATCTGCGCCGGCCGGTGCGCCGCGAGCGCCGTGACCAGCGCGCCCCAGCGATCCCCGACCACCACGACCGTGCCGGACAGCGGGACGTCCTGGTCCGCGAGATACCGGAGGAGGTACTCGTCGGAGGCGTCCCAGGCGCGCAGCCTCTCACGCGGGTCCTCGGGGAAGCGGGACAGCGCGAGCTCGCCCCAGGGAGTCGTCATACGGTCGTTCATCGTGCGTCCAGGCTAGCCGAGCCGCAGCTCAGCGCTGTCGGGCAGGATGGAACCATGGACACCGAGCTGTTCCCGAGGACCCGTACGCAGGTCGCGCCGGGCGCGGTGCACGTGCCGGACTGGCTGGACACGGCCCGCCAGCGCGACCTGATCGAGGCCTGCCGGGAGTGGGCCCGCCCGCCGGCCGGCCTCAGGACGGTCCGCACCCCCGGCGGCGGCACGATGACCGCCCGCCAGGTGTGTCTGGGCTGGCACTGGTACCCGTACGCCTACGCCCGCACGGTCGTCGACGGCGACGGCGCACCGGTGAAGCCGTTCCCGGGCTGGTTGGGTGAGCTGGGCCGGCGTGCCGCGAGAGAGGCCCTGGGTGCCGCATCGGATCCGTACGACATCGCACTGATCAACTTCTACGAGGGCGATGCCCGCATGGGCATGCACCGCGACAGCGACGAGAAGTCGGACGCCCCGGTGGTGTCCCTGAGCCTCGGCGACACCTGCGTCTTCCGCTTCGGCAACCCCGAGACCCGGATCCGGCCGTACACGGACGTCGAGCTGCGCAGCGGCGACCTGTTCGTGTTCGGCGGGCCGTCCCGGCTCGCGTACCACGGGGTGCCCCGGGTCCAGGCGGGTACGGCACCGCCGGAGTTGGGTCTGGTCGGGCGGTTGAACATCACGCTTCGGGCCAGTGGTCTGTAGGCCGCGGAGTCTGCGGATCATGGGAGACTCGCCCTCATGAGCGGCAAGGTGGACCCCCGGACGGCGGGGGAAGGGACCCCCTCGAGGGCGCGGCTGGACCGGGGGCGCGGTGCGCTCGGGCCCGCGTTGGAGCTCGTGCACACCGGACGCGCGCCGACCCGTGCCGTGCTGACCGCCGAGCTCGGCGTGACGCGGGCCACCGCCGGCGCGGTCGCCGCCGAACTGGAGGCGCTCGGGCTGATCCGGGTCGACGCCCGGCCCGGCGCGGCGGCCGGTTCGCAGGGGCGGCCCTCGCACCGGCTCGCGGTCGCCGAGGACGGGCCCGTCGTGCTGGCCGCACAGGTGCACGCCGACGGGTTCCGGGCGGCGCTGGTCGGTCTGGGCGGCCGTATCGTCGCCACCGCGCCCGGCTGCGAAACCGTCGAAGAAGATCCCGCGAAGGTCCTCGTGTCCGTCGTGGAGGCCGGCGCCGAACTGCTGCGCACGACCGGACGGCGGTGCGTGGGCGCCGGGCTGGCCGTGCCGTCGGCGGTCGCCGAGCCGGACGGACTCGCCCTGAACCCGCTGCACCTGGCGTGGCCGGTGGGCGCCCCGGTGCGCCGTATCTTCGCGGAGTGCGTGCGCTCGGCCGGGATCGGCGGACCGGCCTTCGCGGGCAACGACGTCAACCTCGCCGCGCTCGCCGAGCACCGGCACGGCGCGGGCCGCGGCGCCCGGGACCTGCTGTGCGTGGCCACCGGCCACCGGGGCGTGGGCGGCGCGCTGGTGCTCGACGGGCGTCTGCACACCGGGAGTTCCGGGCTGGCGCTCGAAGTCGGCCACCTCACGGTCAACCCGGAGGGCCGCCCCTGCCACTGCGGCAGCCGCGGCTGCCTCGACGTCGAGGCCGACCCGCTCGCCTTCCTCACCGCGGCGGGCCGCGACCCGGGTCCGGAGGTGTCCCTCCTTCAGCAGGCCAACGACCTGGTCCGCAACCACTACGACGACCCGTCCGTCCGCACCGCCACCGAGGCCCTGATCGACCGCCTCGGCCTCGGCCTGGCCGGCCTGGTGAACATCCTCAACCCGGACCGGATCATCCTCGGCGGCCTGCACCGCACCCTGCTGGACGCCGACCCGGGCCGACTCCGCGCGGTCGTCGCCGACCGCAGCCTGTGGGGGCAGAGCGGCGGCGTCCCCATCCTGGCGTGCACCCTCGACCACAACAGCCTGGTCGGCGCGGCCGAGCTGGCCTGGCAGCCGGTGCTGGACGATCCGCTGAGCGCGCTGGCCCAGTGAGCTCACGCACCCGCGCAAGGCGTCTTCGGACACGCCCCGGGTAGGCTCGTGACATGCGGATCTCCGTCTCCTCGGACATGGACGAACCCGTGGCGCGCGGCCTCGTCGCCGAACTGCGCGACCGCGGCCACGAGGTCGTGCCGTACGGCGCGCTGAGCCCCGGCGACGACCCCCAGTGGGCCGTCTGCTCGGAGGCCGCCGCGCGTGAGGTCGCCGCCGGAACCGCCGACCAGGCGGTCGTGTGCTGCTGGACCGGCACGGGCGCCTCGATCGCCGCGAACAAGGTGCCGGGCGTACGGGCCGCCCTGTGCACGGACGCCTACACGGCGGACGGCGCACGCCGCTGGAACGACGCCAATGTGCTCGCCCTCAGCCTGCGGCTGACGTCCGAGCCGCTGCTCAAGGAGATCCTCGACGCCTGGTTCGCCGCGGAGGCCGGCACGGACACCGAGGACCGGGAGAACGTGGCCCGCATCGGACGCCTCGACCTCGGCAGGGCCTAGTGCCGCGATAGCCACCGGCTTTCCGGCGCCGTGAGGCTCCACAACGCCGCCACCAGCGGCCGGCGCAGATCGACCCGCCGTACGCACAACCCGATCGGGAACGGCTCCGGCAACGGCTCCACGGGAAGCACGGCGAGCCGGTCGCGCACCGCGCTGTGCTCCAGTACGAGACGGGGGACCACGCCCGTGCCGCAGCCCAGGGCGACGAGCGTCAACAGCCCTTCATGGCCGTCGGGTTCGCAGGCCACCTCGGGTGCCGTGCCGCGCATCCGGAACCAGCGGTCGGCGGCCTCGCGGACCAGCCCTCGGTGGGGGAGGACGAACGGACCGTCGAGACCGGGGTCGGGGCGGTCGCGTGCGGTGACCAGGACCAGCTCGGTGACCGCGACCGTGCGGCTGACCAGGGGTTCCGGCAGCCGGGCCGGGATCCCCGCGACGGCCACGTCGACCTCGCCCTCGTCCAGCCGGGCCAGCGCCGCCGCCGCGTCACCGGTGCGCAGGTCCAGCCGTACCTGCGGATGGGCGGCGCGGAACGGGGCCAACAGGTCGGGCAGCAGCGCCTGACAGGCGGTGACCGTCGCGAACACGGCGAGCCGACCGGTCAGTTCGGCCGGGTCGGGGTGCTCCTCGCGGTAGGCACGCCACAACTCCAGCGCCTGCACCGCGTATGCGCGGAAGCGGTGCCCCTCCGCCGTGAGTGACACCCCGCGCGGGCCTCGGTCGAACAGCCGGTGGCCGAGATCGGCCTCCAGCCGCTGCACAGTCCGGGTCAGCGTCGCCGGGCTGACATGGCAGTCCAGGCTCGTCCGGCCGAAGTTGAGCGTCTGCGCCAGATGCAGGAAGAGTCGCAGCTCCCGGTGGTCCTCCCGCACTGTCCTGACCTCGCCCTTTCACTTCACGCAACACCGCGCTGCAAAGGTTGCGCTTGCCGCAACACTCGGGCGGAGCCTACAACTCGACCATGACCTCGACCACGTACACCTCCCGTGTCTTCGCCCTCGAAACGATGGACGTGCCCGGCGGCACCGAGACGACCCTGCGCGGCGGCCGACACCTGTTTTCCCTCCTGCCGCAGGCCTTCGAAGGCGTCCGCCGCATCGGCGTCCTCGGCTGGGGCCCGCAGGGCCGCGCCCAGGCGCGCAACCTGCGCGACTCCCTCGCCGGCACGGACATCCGGGTGACCGTGGGCCTTCGCCCCGGCTCCCGCTCGGCCGCCGACGCCCGTGCCCACGGCTTCACGGAGGAGGACGGCACGCTCGGCGACTGGCTCGCCGTCGCCGCCGACAGCGACCTGGTGATCCTGCTGATCGCGGACGCCGCCCTCGCCGCGCACCACGAGGAGGTCTTCGCGGTCCTCGAACCGGGCGCCGCGATCGGTCTCTCGCACGGATTCCTGCTCGGCCATCTGCGGGAGACCGGCGGTGACTTCCCGCCCGGACATCCGGTGATCGCCGTCTGTCCCAAGGGCATGGGCGACTCCGTGCGCCGCCTGTACCAGCAGGGCGCCGAGGTCAACGGCGCCGGGATCAACAGCAGTTTCGCCGTGCACGCCGACCCCGACGGCCGGGCCGTCGACCTCGCGCTCGGCTGGTCGGTGGCGCTGGGCTCGCCGTACACCTTCCGCACCACGCTCGACAGCGAGTACCTCTCCGACATCGTGGGGGAGCGGGCCATCCTGCTCGGCGCCGTCCACGGCATCGTGGAGAGCCTGTACGGCCGCCACCGCCTGGCCGGAGACGACGAGGTGACCGCGTACGAGAGGTCCTGCGAGAACGTCACCGGACCGATCGCCCGCACCATCTCGCGCGCCGGACTGCGCGCGGTGCGCGAGAGCCTCGACGCGGCCGGCCGGGACGTGTTCGACCGCGCGTACACGGCGACGTACGCACCCGCCCGCGAGATCGTCGCCGAGATCTACGACGAGGTCGCCGACGGGACCGAGCTGCGCAGCGTCATCCTGGCCGAACGGCGGCTCGGGGCCCGCCCGATGACCGAGATCGGCGGCTCGCCGATGTGGTCGGCCGGCGACCGGGTGCGGGCCCGGCGCGCCGGACGCGAGCTGCCGGTCGACCCGTTCACCGCCGGGGTCTTCGTCGCCACCATGCTGGCCCAGGTCGACGAGTTCGCCGAGCGCGGGCACCCGTGGTCGGAGATCGTCAACGAGTCCGTCATCGAGGCCGTCGACTCGCTGCTGCCCTACATGCACGCCCGGGACGTGGCCCACATGGTCGACAACTGCTCCCGCACCGCCCGCCTCGGCGCCCGTCGCTGGGGCCCGCGCTTCCAGGCCGCGTACGAGCAGATCGCCTACCCCGCGGCCGAGGGCCCGGCAGACGCGTCCCTGGTGGCGGCCTTCGACACTCACCCCGTCCACGAGGCCCTGGCGGCTGCGGCGAAGCTCCGGCCGTCGGTGGACATCGCGGTGGCCTAGAGGCCGCGCGGGGTGAAGGCGGTGGTACGCCCAGTGCCATGTCGTCGCCTTCCTTGTCGCCTCCGGGCCCGGGCGCCAGGTCAGCGCCACTCCACCGCGAAGGCCCGGCTCGGGTTCTGTACGAGGATCCGCTCCACCACCTCCCCGCCCAGCTCGGCTTCGAGCCGAGGCCGCACCCGCCGCAGCAGATACGGCATCCCCGGGCCGCCGTCGACCGAGCGCGCCTCGGCGGTCGTGGTGTCGCCGCCGAGCAGCAGCCGGTCGCCGTGCCCGGCGTCGGCGAGCGCCCGGACGGCGCCGGGCATCCGCCAGTCCGTGGCGTGGTGGGCGCGAGAGGGCCCGTCGAAGGCGAGATAGCACCCCGCCTCCGCGGCCTGGAGGTGCACCGCGCCGTCGGGGGAGCGGTTGAGGTGCCCCAGGATCACCCGGTGCGGCGGCACCTCCAACTCGCCGCACAGCAGGTCCAGTACGTTGAGGGAGCCGGTGCCGAGCTCAAGATGGACGGCGATGGGCGCTCCCGTCGCATGGTGGGCCTCGGCCGCCGCTCTCATCGTCCAGCGGGCGTGCCCGTCGAGGCCGTGGAAACCACCCGCCACCTTGATCAGCCCCGCGCGTACGCCCGATGTGCCGATGCCCTCGGTCAGTTCGGCGACGAAGACCTCGGCGAGCCGGCCGCGTAACCGGCCGAGCGTCTCGTCGTCGTAGTGGACGGCCTGGTGCAGCCCGGTCGCGGCCACGACGAGCACTCCCGTCTCCCGGGACAGCGGCGGCAGATCGGCGGCCCGCCGCCCCAGCCCGTACGGCGTCCACTGCACCACGCTGCCGCCGCCCTGCGCGAGGAACGCCGCCAACTCCGCGCGGGTGGCGGACACGTGCTGGAGCTCCTGCCCCGGCAGCCGGGGACTGCGGAAGAACAGATGGTCGTGCGCGTCGCAGACGCCCAGGGCGGCGGGGTGTACGTCCCCGAGCACCGTACGCACCGCGCTCACCATCGCCGCCCCCGCGGCAGCCGGTCCCGCCCCGGCGACGACAGGTGCAGCACCTGGAACACGTCGCCCTCGGCCTTCGGCGCCTCGTGCCCCCAGAGCGAGAAGTGGACCAGCTCCCAGCGGCTCGTGTCCACGGCGGCCGCCACAAGCACCGCGCCGTCCCGCGCCGCGAGCCGCTCCGCCTCCCGTACCGCGTCCTCCATGACCTCCCCCAACCGCGGCCCGTCCGGCACCCGTTGTCGCCGCCGCACCGCCACCCGCGCGGGGTGACCGACCGCGCCGCCCTCCTCGTACGCCAGCCCCGCCCACTGCCGGACCGAGGGCCGCCCGAAGTCGTCGGCGATCCCCTGGAAGGCGCCGCCCCAGAGGAACGTGTTCATGCCCTCCAGGGTGTCCCACAGGTAGAACGGCGCGTACTGGTTGACCGGTGACCCGTCGATGCCCCGCTCGCGCATCAGATACGCCTTGAGGCCGAGGCCGTCCCAGTCGTCGAGCAGATGCCCCTTGCGGGCGACCCGGTCGCGGATGATGTCCATGTCGTAGTCGGCGGGCAGCGTGAGTTCGTACTGCATGGCGTGCATCGGTGCCTCCTCAAGCCTGCCGGGCGGGCGCGAGCAGCGACAACAAGCCACGGACGCCCGCGTCGAACGCGCCGGGCGAACCGGAGGCGCGGGCCAGGACATAGCCGCCCTGCACGGTCGCGAGGACGGCCGCCGCGATCTCCTCGCCGTCCAGCGACGGCGCGAACTGGCCCTGTTCCTTGCCCTCTTCGACGATTGCGGCGATCCGCTCACGGATCCGGTCGAGCGTCTCGTCGACCGGTGCGCGCAGTTCGTCGCTGGCGATGATGTCCGGGTCCATCGTCAGCCGCCCGACCGGGCAGCCGCGCAGCACGTCGCGCTCGCGCCGCAGATACGCCTCGATCCGCTCGTACGGCGTCCCGGGACCGTCGAGTACTCCCTCGGCGGTAGCCAGCAACTCCTCGGCCGTCCGCCGGATCGCGGCCAGGGCGAGGTCCGGCTTCCCCTTGAAGTGGTGGTACATGCTGCCCTGCCCGGCATCCGCGCGCTCCAGGATGGCCTTGGGGCTGGTGCCCACATAGCCGCGCTCCCACAGCAGCTCACGGGTCGCGTCGATCAGTCGCTCCGAGGTGCTCATACCGGCACTGTACATACTAGTAGTTACAGAAGTCGAGCTCCTGGGGAGCAGCGTCGGCGCACCCGTGTACTCCCCGCGAGGTAGACGCATTACCGCTGGCCGTACGACGACCCGGACCCCTCCCCGGAGCCACTGTCGAGGCATCACGGAAATCCCACCGAGGAGATGAATCGACATGCAGACCCTGGCGCACTTCGGCGACGGCGGCCCCGGCCCCTGGATCCTGCTCTTCCCCCTCATCTGGGCGGCCGTCGTGGTCGGCGGCATCACCCTGCTGCGCCGCACCGTGTGGCGCGGACGCGGCGGGCCCTGGCGGCGCCCGACCGTCAAGGACACCTCGACCGTCGACGACAACTCGCCCATCACGGTGCTCGGCCACCGCTTCGCCTCCGGCGAGATCGACGAGGACGAGTACTGGCGCCGGCTGTCCGTCCTGGACGAGCAGTTCGGCCGTACCGGCAAGGGCGGTGCGGCATGACCACCACGACCACCGCCACCGGCACACTGCCGGCCGCCCGGGTCGTCGACGCCGTGAAGGTGTACGGCAGCGGCGACACCGCCGTGAGGGCCCTGGACGGGGTGAGCGTCGACTTCCCGGTCGGCCGCTTCACCGCGATCATGGGGCCCTCGGGCTCCGGCAAGTCCACCCTGATGCACTGCGCGGCCGGCCTCGACACCCTCACCTCGGGCGCCGCCCACATCGGCGACACCGAACTGGGCTCGCTCGACGACCGCCGCCTCACCCTTCTGCGCCGCGACCGTGTGGGCTTCGTGTTCCAGGCCTTCAACCTGGTGCCGACGCTGACCGTCGCGGAGAACATCAGGCTGCCGCTCGACCTCGCGGGCACCAAGGGCGACCAGGAGTGGATCGACTCGCTGATCGACGTCGTCGGCCTGCGCGACCGCCTCCATCACCGGCCCTCCGAGCTGTCCGGCGGCCAGCAGCAACGCGTCGCCGTGGCGCGGGCCTTCGCCGGCCGGCCGGACGTCGTCTTCGCCGACGAGCCGACCGGCAACCTCGACTCCCGCTCCGGCGGGGAGGTCCTGGGGCTGCTCGGCCGCGCCGTGCGCCGGACGGCCCGCACGGTCGTCATGGTCACCCACGACCCGGTGGCCGCCGCCCACGCCGACGAGGTCGTCTTCCTCGCGGACGGACGCCTGGTCGACCGGATGGAATCGCCGACCGCCGACAAGGTCCTGGACCGGATGAAAGCCCTCGAGGTGCCCTCATGAACGCCTCCGTACGTCTGAGCGTGTCCTCCCTGCGCGCCCACAAGCGGCGCTTCGCGGGAACGTTCCTCGCGGTGTTCCTCGGCGTGGCCTTCCTCGCCGGGACCCTCGTCATGGGCGACACGCTGCGCGCCGGCTTCGACACCATGTTCGGCAACGCGACCAGCGGCACCGACGCCGTCGTGCGCAGCGCCGACGCCATCACCACGCCGGGGGAGAGCGAGGGAGTGCGGCAACCGGTCGCCACGGACCTGGTGAACGCGGTCGAGCAGGTCCCGGGCGTCGCGGCCGCCGCCCCGAACATCCAGGGCGCCGGCCAGCTAGTGGGCGCGAACGGCAAGCCCATCGGCGGCCAGGGCCCGCCCACCCTCGCCGGCAACTGGATCGCCGACGAGAAGCTCAACTCCTACCGACTCGCCGAGGGCCGCGCCCCGGAGCGGTCCGGCGAGGTCGTCGTCAACCGCGGCACCGCCGAGAAGGGCGACCTGAGGATCGGCGACACGACCACCCTGCGCACCCCCGACCCCGTCAAGGTGACGATCGTCGGCCTCGCGACCTTCGGCGGCGAGGACGGCATGGCCCAGGTGACCTTCACCGGCATGACCCGGGCCGACGCCGAGAAGTACCTCACGGCCCGGCCGGGCGAGGCGGCGAGCATCCAGGTGCGGGCCGGACCCGGGGTGAGCCAGCAGGAGCTCGTCGACCGGCTGACTCCCGTCCTGCCCGAGGGAGTCGAGGCCATCACCGGCCAGGAGTCGGCCGAGGAGAACACCGACATGATCTCCAGCCAGTTCCTGACCCTCTTCACTACCTTCCTCCTCGTGTTCTCCGGCGTCGCCCTGCTGGTCGCGACCTTCTCCATCCACAACACCTTCGCCATCGTCGTCGCCCAACGCGCCGGCGAGAACGCCCTGTTGCGCGCCCTGGGCGCCTCACGCCGACAGGTCACCGCGGCGACCCTGGTCGAGGCGAGTGTCGTGGCCGTGTTCGCGTCGGCGGCGGGCCTGGCGGGCGGCATCGGTGTCGCCGCCGGACTGCAGGCCCTGTTCCCGGCGATCGGATTCCCGTTCCCCGAGGGCGACTTGGTGATCAGCGGCGTGTCGATGGCCCTGCCGCTCGCGGTCGGCATCGTGGTCTGCCTGGGCTCCGCGCTGCTGCCCGCCGTACGCGCCGGCCGCACCGCACCCCTGGCCGCCCTGCGCGAGACGGCCCTCGACACCACCGGCGCCTCCCGCGTCCGCGCCGTCACCGGCATGGGCCTCGCCGCCCTGGCGGTCGCCGTGACCCTCACCGGTGTCCTGGTGTCGCCGTCCCTCTGGCTGGCGGGAACCGGCGCCGTCCTGGCTCTGGCCTCCTTCGTGGTGCTCGGCCCGGTCGCCTCGACGACGGCCGTACGCGTCCTCGGCGGCCCGCTCGACCGGCTGCGCGGTGTCACCGGCGGCCTCGCCCGGCGCAACGCCCTGCGCAGCCCCCGGCGGACGGCCGCCACCGCCAGTGCCCTGATGATCGGGGTGGCCGTGGTCTCCCTGTTCACCGTGTTCGGCGCCTCGCTGAAGGCGACCATGGACCAGACCGTGTCCCGGTCCTTCGCGGGCGACGTCGCCGTCAGCACCCCGTCGTTCGGCGCGGGCGGCAGCGGCCTGAGCCCTCAGCTCGCCGGAGCGGTCCAGGAACTGCCCGAGGTGGACACGGCCGTCGGACTCGGCCGTGGCGTCGCCGAAGTCGACGGCAAGGGACGGGCACTGACCGTCACCGACCCGCTCGCCCTGGAGCGCACCTTCGACCTCGGCACGGTCGACGGCTCCCTGCGCGACCTCGGCACCGACGGCATCGCCATCACCGAGAACGAGGCCGACAAGCAGGGCCTCACCACCGGCGACACAACACGCCTCACCTTCACCGACGGCACGACACGGACCTTCACCGTCCGCGCGGTCTACGGCCAGTCGGAACTCGCCGGCGAGTACGTCATCACCCGCGCCGCCTGGGCCCCGCACCGCACCCAGGACACCGACACGCTCGTCGCCGTCTCCTTCAAGGACGGCGTGAGCACGGACACCGGCAAGGCAGCGGTGGAGAAGGTCGCCGAGCGGTACGGCAACCCCGAGGTGCAGACCCGGGACGAGTACGCACAGTCCTCGGCCGGCGGCATCGACATGATGCTCACCCTCGTCTACGCCCTGCTCGCCCTCGCGGTGCTCATCGCGCTCCTCGGCATCGCCAACACCCTGACGCTGGCGATCCACGAGCGCACCCGCGAACTGGGCCTGCTGCGGGCAGTCGGCCAGACCCGGTCCCAGCTGCGGGCCATGGTCCGCTGGGAGTCGGTCCTGGTCGCCGCCTTCGGCACGGTCGGCGGGCTGGCCCTCGGCGCTTTCCTCGGCTGGGTGCTGGTCAAGGCCTCGGACGGGGCGAGCGACAGCTCCTTCGCCTTCGCGATGCCGCCCCTGCAACTCGCGGTGGTGGCGCTGGTTGGCCTCGCGGCGGGCGCCCTCGCGGGCCTGCGCCCGGCCCGGCGCGCGGCACGCCTGGACGTGCTGCGGGCGATCGCCACCGAGTGACCTCCGGCCGGGAGAGAGCCGTAGGGGGCGCGCCGGTGTCGAGACGGCGAACGCGCGGAGGCCCGAAGCGCCGAGCACGTTCGCCGTCTCGACACCGGCTGAGGCGCCCCCGAAGGCGAACGACCCATCCAGCCGGTCACCGCCCGGTCAGCCTGCAACGGCGGACCGGGCGGGAGCGTGTTCGGGCCTGCGCAGGTCGACGGTGTGCGCGACCTCCACGAACCGGTGTGCGGGCTTGTCCGCCACCTTGCGCCGCTGCGGGCGCGCGGCAGCCGGCCGCGCGGACGAGGGCGTCGGCAGCGTGAACCACACGACCTTGCCGGACTCTCCGTCCGGCCGCGCACCCCAACTCTCGCTGACCGCGGCGACCATCGCGAGCCCTCGCCCGGTCGTCGCGAACGCCTCGGCGTCCTCCACGACCGGCAGACGCGGGTCGTGGTCGCGCACCGAGACCATCAGGCGGTCGAGCAGCAGCTCGATCTCCACGGTGCACGTCTTGTCGGGCCGGGCATGCAGGTGGACGTTGGTCAACAGCTCCGTCACACCGAGCGCGGCCCGGTCTATCAGGGGATCCAGATGCCAGTAGCGCAACTGCGCCGATACGATTCTGCGGACCTGGCCGATCCGCGACGGCAGGGCTTGGAGCTCTACCGCGCAGTGCCTGCTTGGGTGACTGATCACGGCTGCGACTCCCCGACATAGAGGTCCGGAAGAACACTGGGTTCGGATCGATCCAGCAGAGTGCCTGCGTGACACGGCCGCCTGCTGTCGTGGCCGGCGGCTGGTTCGCAGCGTTATCGCCGGTAAACCGAGAGTGATGCGAGACCAGCGTGGCCCAGGGGGCGCGGTCCCGCAACTCGCGGTGCTTCAGTCGCTACGCCCTGCAGCCTGCCGTACGGCTTCGATGAACCGGCGTGCCGCGGGCGGGCCGGGCTCGCCCGGGGCGGGGTCGTGCTCGCCCAAGGTCAGCAGGTAGCGGTTGCCGTTGAGGTCGGCCAGTGCCCGGTCCTCGGGGGCGAACCAGGGTTTGGAGGCGCGTACGGCCTGTACCGGCGCGCTGTCGATCTCGCTGCCATAGCTGGTGAGCAGCTCCAGCCGGCCGCCGCTGATCCGGACCTGTCCGGCCCGGGTGAGCGAGCGCAGCCGCTTCCCGATCCGCACGCCCGTGGCTGTGAACTCCGGCTCCGCCATCCCGTCCCGCCCCCTTGTGCGTGTGGGTGCCGGCCCGCGCTCCCATGCGGGCCGTCGTCCTGCTCGTGTCGTGATCCAGTGTGCGCCCCCGTGCGGACCTTCGTCCCGTCCGGCAGTCTGCCCGCCACCGACGTCGAGCACCAGTACGCACGGCCTGTCGCCGAGAGCGCCCGGAGCACTCGCGCGAATGCGCCCCCACGCCTGTGCACCGCCCTGCCCCAGGCGTGCCTTTGAGGCGCTCAAAGGTGTGTTTATGCAGGTGAGAAGCGTGTGGAAGATGTCTATGATCGGTGTGGCGGCCGCGTGACGCGCCGTCGGCGCGCAGCCTAAGGAGCCCCGCCGTGAGTACCCCGCAGAAGACCCGGACCGGCGAAACCCTCGACGTGGACCACACGGACATGGTCTACCGCGGCTGGCTGAAAGAAGCGGTCCGCAAGGTCCAGGCCGACGCCAACCGCTCGGCCGACACGCATCTGCTGCGCTTCCCGCTGCCGGAGAAGTGGGGCATCGACCTGTACCTGAAGGACGAGTCGACCCATCCGACCGGCAGCCTCAAGCACCGGCTCGCCCGTTCGCTCTTCCTCTATGGCCTCTGCAATGGCTGGATCCGGCCCGCCCGCCCGGTGATCGAGGCGTCCAGCGGTTCGACGGCCGTGTCCGAGGCGTACTTCGCGAAACTGATCGGCGTGCCCTTCATCGCCGTCATGCCGCGCACGACGAGCGCCGAGAAGATCCGCCTGATCCAGTTCCACGGCGGGCAGTGCCACTTCGTGGACGACTCCCGGAAGATGTACGAGGAAGCCGCCCGCCTCGCGGTGGAGACCGGCGGCCACTACATGGACCAGTTCACCTACGCCGAACGGGCCACGGACTGGCGCGGCAACAACAACATCGCCGAGTCCATCTTCCGCCAGCTGGAGTTGGAGCGGTTCCCGGAGCCCGCGTGGATCGTCGCCACGGCCGGCACCGGAGGCACCTCCGCGACCATCGCGCGCTATGTGCACTACATGCAGCACGACACCCGCATCTGTGTCGCCGATCCGGAGAACTCCTGTTTCTTCGAGGGCTGGACCACCGGCGATCCGGACGTCACGTGCGACTGCGGCTCCCGCATCGAGGGCATCGGCCGGCCCCGCATGGAACCCAGCTTCGTGCCCGGCGCGATCGACCGGATGATGAAGGTCCCGGACGCCGCCAGTGTCGCCGCCGTGCGCGCCCTGGAGCAGGCCATCGGCCGCAAGGCGGGCGGCTCGACGGGCACCGGGCTGTGGAGCGCGCTGAAGATCGTCGCCGAGATGGTCGCGGAGGGCCGGCAGGGGAGCGTGGTGACCCTGCTGTGCGACCACGGGGACCGCTACCTCGACAAGTACTACTCGGACGCCTGGCTCGCCGAACAGGGCCTGGACATCGCGCCGTACACGGCGGCGATCGCCTCGCTGCTGGAGTCGGGCATCTGGCCCGACTAGTGGGCTGTCAGCCGCCGGTCCAGGGCGGTCGCAGCGTCCCGGAAGGACCTCCCCAGGCCCGAGCGCGCGAACGTCAGGGCCAGCCGGAACGCCGCCGGCCCGTCCGCGGCGAAGGTCCACTGCACCCGGGTGCCGGTGCCCGCCGGGGTCAGCCGCCACTCCTCGACCAGCGCGCGGGGGCCGGGAGCGTTGGTCTCGTCGACGCGGTAGGCGTACACCTCGGCCTCCTTGGCCACGAGGACCGTCTCCAGGAAACGCGTCCCGCCCTTGAGCCGGACCTCGCGCCGGGCGCCCTCCTGTACGGCCCGCGCGAGCGTGACCGCCCCGAACCAGTCGGCCCAGCCGGGCACGTCCTCGGCGAGTGCGCGGAAGACGGCAGCGGGGGATGCGGAGATCTCCCGTGCGAAGACCTGGCGTACGGGGGCGGCCTCGACGAACTCGATCCCCACCGGGCGCAGTTGACGGGCCATGGGCGAACCCCCTCGCGGGAAGCGGGCGTTGACCGGGCAGCGTCACCTTAGCTGACGGCCAGTCAGTCGTCTGCACCCTCGTCGGGCTCGCCCGCCACCACCAGTCGCCGCAGATGCTCCGAGATCTCCACGCGCGCCTCGCCCGGCAGCCCGGCGTCCGTCACCAGTGTATCGACCTGCTCCAGCGCGGCGAACGAACTCAGGCCCACCGTCCCCCACTTGGTGTGGTCGGCGACCACCACGACCCGCCGCGCCGACTGCACCAGGCGACGGTTGGTCTCGGCCTCCGCGAGGTTCGGCGTGGACAGGCCGGCCTCGAGCGATATGCCGTGCACACCGAGGAACAGCAGATCGAAGTGGAGCGCCGCGATCGCCTGGTCCGCCACCGGCCCCACCAGCGAGTCGGACGGGGTGCGCACCCCGCCGGTCAGCACGACCGTGGCCGCCCCCTGCCGGGGGCCCGAGGTGCGCTGCGCCACGTGGAACACGTCGGCCACCCGCACCGAGTTGGTGACGACGGTCAGGTCCGGCACGTCGACCAGCCGGTGCGCCAGCGCGAAGGTCGTCGTGCCGCCCGACAGCGCGATCGCGCTGCCCGGCACGACCAGCTCCGCCGCGGCCCGCGCGATGTCCTCCTTGGCGGTCAGCTCCAGACCCGACTTCGCCTCGAAGCCCGGCTCGTGCGTGCTCGCCTCGACCACCGGGACCGCGCCGCCGTGCACCTTCTCCAGCACGCCCTGCCGGGCGAGCGCGTCGAGGTCACGCCGTACGGTCATGTCCGACACGCCGAGCTTGCGCGTCAGCTCGTTGACGCGGACGCCACCGCGGCGCCGGACCTCGTCGAGGATCAGGGCACGTCGCTGCTCCGCGAGGAGGTTCTGATTCTCGCTCACGTACGCTCCGGTCCTTTCGCCTCAACCCGTCCGACACACCCTGCGCACCCCTTGTGACAAGGACATTTTGCCCTCCCCTGGTGCGCGGACGTCCCATCCTTGCATGGGCCGGGGCCGGTGGCGCCACTGACCGTCCCGACGCACGCATGTCACCGGGGTGACATCCGGGCCCACGGCTGTCACACGGATCGGGGAGATTCCGTGACGAGAGGTGTACGCCACGCGCCGAACGGCGATCCTTGTGCCCGCACGGACAGATGCCGACAGCGCGTCACGGGGGAAGTGCGAAACAGTGGAACGTGCGCAGAGACATGTCTCGACCACCGGAGCCGACGGCTCCGCCACGCGGCCCGAGGAATCCGGAACCGCCCTGGAACTCCTGGTCCACGGAGTCGGCGGCACCACACCCGAGGAGATGCTCGACGATCCGCGCACGGTCCGGATCACCGGCGACGACACCGCGGCCGTCTTCCGGCGCGCCGACGACGTCGACGCCGAATCGGCACCGGACGAGCACCGGGGCCGTCCGGTGCCCGAGGCGTACGTCTGGTGCAACCTCACCTCCGGCAACGGCACCCGGGCCCTGTGGCTGTTGCTGCTGCCGTTCATGGTCGTCAACCTCGCCCACTGGATGCGTCCGACCGCGCGCGGCCGCACCCGGACCGTGCGCCTGTACGGGCTGCTGGTGCGGCTCACGGGACTGACCCTGACCGTCCTGCTCGTCGCCGCCGTCTGTGAGGTCGCCCTCGACCTCGCGGCCTGGCAGTGCGCGGGCACGCCCGCGTGTGCGGAGCGGCACTCCTGGCTCGGCTTCCTGTCGCCCACCGTCTCGGACGGCGGCTGGTGGAGCAGGCCCGGCCGCCGCCTCGCCCTCGCCGCCCTGGTCCCGGCCGCGCTCACCTGGCTGCTGTGGTACCTGTCCCACCGCACCTGGAGCGCGTACGAGTCCCAGGAGCCGATGTCCCGCTCGCCCGAGCCCGACGAGGAGACCGGCCGCACCGCACTGGGCCGGCCCGGCTTCTGGTACGGACGCCGCCTGGTGGCCCGGCTGCGCGCCGCCCACACCGCTGCCGGACTGCTCACCGTCGCCGCGGCGGTCGGCACCTCGGCCGCCCGGTTCGACCACCGGCCCGGCGGTCCCGCGCTCCTCGACGTCCTGGGCCGGCTCCTGGAAGCGGCGCTGGTCGCCGCCGCGGTGGGCGTGGCGTGGGTGGTCTGCCGCCGGGGCCGCAGCGAACGCCGCCTCGACCGGGAGCTCGACGCCCATCTCGTACGACGGCTGCCGCTCGCCGCCCTCGTCCTGCTCGTCCTCGCCGCCGGCTACGCCGGGTGGGAGCGCCCCGGATGGGAATCGGCCGGTCGCCTGCCGGGCGACGCGACCTTCGGCGGCATCGCGCTGGTCCAGGGACTGCTCGTCATCGCCCTCGGCGCGGTCGCCCATGTCCTGTACCGCACCCATCCCGACCCGCGCGCCGCGATGCGTGGCCTGGCCGGGCCCGCCGTCGCGATGCTGGCCTGCGCACTGGGCGGGGTCATGTCCGGCGGAGTCTCCCAGCGCGTCGCCGACTGGCTGGACGGCACCGGCACGAATATCCCCGGCCCGCCGGTGCTGCTGACCTGGCAGGCGTCCGTGATCCCGCCGCTGCTCGTCGTCCTGCTGGTGCTGGGCGGCTGGCTGGGCCGGCGGACCTGGCTGCTGCGCCGCGCCGAAATGGCCACGGTGGAACAGGACTACCCGGGCCGGCACACCGACACCACCCGCACCCGCCGCATCGCCCGCGCCCGCGCGGCGGCCACCCTCACCGACCGCGCGCCCCTGCTCGTAGCTGTCACCTCCACCACGACCCTCCTCCTCGGCGCCGCCGCTCTCGTCGGCGCGATGACCACCGACAAGGCACCCGCCGAGGCCGGACAGCACACGCACGCCTTCGTCGAGGGCGCCGCCGAGACCGCGCAGGCGCTGGGCTCCTGGCTGATCGGACTCGGCTTCATACTGTTCGTCACCTGGGGCCGACGCGCCTACAAGGACCCCTCCGCACGGCGCACCATCGGCATCCTCTGGGACGTCGGAACCTTCTGGCCGCGCGCCGCCCACCCCTTCGCACCGCCCTGCTACGCCGAACGCGCGGTGCCCGACCTGACCTGGCGCATGGAGACCTGGACCCGGACCGCCGCAGGACGACTCGTCATCTCCGGCCACTCACAGGGCAGCGTGCTCGCCGCCGCGGCCGCCTGGCAACTCACCCCGTCCGTCCGCAAACGCGTCGGCCTGCTGACGTACGGCTCTCCGTTGGAGCGCCTCTACGGCCGCTGGTTCCCCGCCCACTTCGGCCCGGCCGCGCTCAGCGCCCTGCACCACGACGTCGACTGCTGGCGCAACCTGCACCGGCCCACCGACCCGATCGGCGGCCCGGTCGGCCTCACCGGCGACTGCGGCCCCGAGGTGGACCGCGAGCCGCTCAAGGACCCGCTCGCCTACGGCAGGACCGACGAACACCCATTGCCCGCGCCGATCCTCGGGCACTCCGACTACCAGGCCGACCCGGCGTTCGCGGAGGAACGGGCACGGCTGCTGGCCCGGCTGCACCCCGGCGTACCGGCGCAGCGGCCTCAGGACGACTCGGGCAGGTCCTCCGCGTAGAGCAGCGTCAGGTCGTCCGTGCTCGGGTCGGCGACCTGGGCGACCCGGCTCGCGTGCCGCTCGACCATCGCCTCGAAGGTCTGGCGGGCGGTACGTCCGTTGCCGAAGGCCGGTCCTTTGGGGAGCGTCGTGAAGTACTTCAGCAGGGCCTCCGAGGCGCCCGGCGCCAGCCGGTACTCGTGCTCCTCGGCCTGCTGCTCCACGATCCGCAGCAGCTCCTCCGGGTTGTAGTCGCTGAAGGTGATGGTCCGTGAGAAGCGGGACGCCACACCGGGGTTGATCGAAAGGAACCGCTCCATCTCGGCCGTGTAGCCCGCGACGATCACCACGACGGCGTCCCGGTGGTCCTCCATCAGCTTGACCAGTGTGTCGATGGCCTCCTTGCCGAAGTCCCGGCCCGAGTCCTCCGGTGACAGCGCGTACGCCTCGTCGATGAACAGCACACCGCCGCGCGCCTTGTCGAAGGACTCCTGCGTGCGGATCGCCGTGGAACCGATGTGCTCGCCGACCAGGTCGACGCGGGACACCTCGACCAGGTGGCCCTTCTCCAGCACGCCGAGGGAGGCGAGGATCTCGCCGTAGAGACGGGCGACCGTAGTCTTGCCGGTGCCCGGGGAGCCCGTGAAGACCAGGTGGCGCTTGACCGACGCCGCCTTCAGGCCGGCCTCCTGCCGGCGCCGGCCCACCTCGATCATGTCCGTGAGCGCCCGGACCTCGCGCTTGACGCTGTCCAGGCCCACCAGCGCGTCCAGTTCACCGAGCACGGCCTTCGAGTTCCGCGCCGGCTTCTCCGGCTGCGCGCCGGTGACCAGGGGTTCCTGCTCGGTGGTGCGCTGCCCGGGAATCGTGCCCAGCAGGCCGGGGGACTCGGACGCCGTCTGTACGGCGGTCTGGGCCGCGGACGGTCGGCTCGGACCGCCGCTCTCGTCGCTCGTGCAGTCCTCGACCACGGGGCCCGCGCCGGACCCCGCGTCCGGGCCGACGTCCGCGAACTCGTATCCGCCGCGCGCGCACCGCTCGGTACGGCACTTCTTCAGCGTCGTACGACAGCCGTCGATCACATGGAAGCCGTAGCCTCCGCTGCCCGTGACCCGGCAGTTCAGGAAGCTGCCCCGGCCGCCCGCCGAGACGTAGAAGCCGGCTTCGGCGGGGGAGTCGACCGTGCAGCGCTCTATCGTCGGGTCGGCGCCCTTGGTGACGATCACGCCGGTCTGGGTGCCGGACACCGTGCAGTTGTTGAGGGTGCCGCCGCTGCCGTGGTCGCGGAACCAGGCGCCCGTCGCCGCGTCCCGGATGCGGCAGTCGTCGAGCTGTGCGGTGGCGCCGTCGCTCACGGACACGGCGGTGTTGCGCACCTGGGACAGGTCGCTGTCGACGACGTCCGCGCGGGAACCGCGGTCGAGGACGAACAGGGCGTCCGGCACGTCGTGCACCCGGCAGGAGTCGAGGACGACGGTGGCGCCGTCGCTGACCCAGACGGCCGGGTAGTCGCCCGTGCTGTCGAAGATCTCGCACTGGTTGGCGTCCACGCGGGTGCCCGGGTCCCACACCGACAGGCCGTTGCGCCCGAACTGACGCACCGTCGTGCGGGTCAGGGTCAGCACCGATCGGGAGCGCAGGTCGACCGCGTTCTCCGGGATGTCGTGGATACGACAGTCGGCCAGGGTCAGCACCGCGTCCGTGTCGAGGGTGACGCCGTCCGCCGTGGTGCGGTGCACATCGCAGTTCGTGAGGTGCGCCGTGGCCCGGCCGGTGACCTGGACGCCGCTGCCCCGGACCTCGTAGACCTCACAACCCACCGCTTCCAACGCCGAGTTCTCGCCCGTCACCGACAGGCCGACGCCCGAGGCGTGGTGCACACGGCAGCGGTCCAGCCGCGGGTGCCCGCCGCCGCGCACCGCGACGCCCGCCTGGCCCGCCGCGACGACCTCGCACTCCTCGAACACCCCGCCCCCGCCGTCCAGTACGGCGATGCCGATGCCGGCCGGGTTGTCCACGGTGCAGCGCCGCACGGTCGGCCGCGCACCGCCGCGGACCTCGATACCGGCCGCGGACCGCGTCACGATCCTGATGTCCGTGAGCTCCGGGGTGCCCTCCTCGACGAGCAGGGCGGGCGCGGCCGCGTCCTGGCCCTCCACGTGCAGGTCCTGCACCACGGCCGAGGCACGCACGGTCAACGGCACCCCGTCCAGGGGGGCGATGCGCACCGAGCCCGGGGAACCCTCGGGGCCGCGCAGGGTCACCGCCCGCTGGACGACGAGGTTCTCCCGGTAGGTGCCGGGGGCGACGGTGAGGACGTCGCCTTCGGCCGCGGCCTCCAGGGCGGCGGCGAGCGACGCGTACTCACCTGTGCGGCGCCGCCAGCGCGATGTGCCGGTGTGCGTCACCTGGACCGTGCCCTGTGCCATGGCGTTGCTGTGCCCCCACCTCGTGGTACGCGGGTTGATGCCGAATGCGTTCGGCCGGTCCACCGTAGCGTGCGCGCAGGCGGTGGGTTGACCAGAGCCGGAAGGCTGTCAGCTGCCGGTGCCGGTCCTGCCCCAGTCCGGGCCCGCACGCTCCCAGGCCTGGTCCCAACGGGCGTACCGGCGACGGACCATGCGCCAGAGTGCGAGCCTTCTGCCCGCCCCGACGAGGACCGCGGTGAGCAGGGCCGCGCCGAAGCCGGCCAGGACGGCATGGGTGGTCGCGGTGGCGGAGTCGAGCGGCCGGGCGACCAGGCGGCCGTGCTCGTCCGCCCACAGGGTGAAGTGGTCGCCGCGGTGCGGACTCTCGAGGGCGGCCACGACCGTGCCGTGGTGCGCGGTGCCGTCCGGGGCGGTCCAGTCGGCCTCCACCCGGCTGCGCAGATCCCGGCCCGAGGAGGACTCCGGGTCGGCGTCCAGAGGAGAGCGGTCCAGCTTGCGGACCACGGTGGCTGTCACCAGGTGGCGCGACTCGCGCTGCTCGCGCACGGACCGCTGCAGCGCGTCCTCGGCGACGCCGCCGACGAGTGCGCCGATGACGGGTCCGACGACCAGGATCAGCAGCAGGGTCACGAGGGCCACCCAGGCCTCGGCCAGATCGGTCGCACGGCGCAACGGGTTGCGCCGCCAGCGCCAGACTCCACTGATCGCTCGCACCGTCCCGCACCCCCTTCCCGCTCCGTGATAACCCCCGGCGGAGCCGTTCACGCGCGGGCCCGGTCAAAGAGAGAGCGAAATCACCTGTGGCCGGGTCCTCTCATGAACTTCTCACGAACCCAACGCCCGGGCCCCCGGACCGGGTTCCCGTGATCCGGCTTCCCGCCCGATCCGCTCCGCCCGATCCGGCTCCGCTCGGTGCGCTCTACTCGAGAGCGGTCACCGGATCGCCGACCCTGATCGTGCCGGGGGAGAGGGGCACCAGGTTCTGCCCGAAGACGAGCTTGCCGCCGAAGCGCCGGTGCCGGCCGAGGGTGCGCAGGGGTTCCCGGCCGCGGTCGGCGGTGCTCTGGTCGGTCGTGGTCACGACGCACCGCCCGGACATCTTGGCGACCCGGAAGACGACGTCGCCGATGGAGAGGCGCGACCATTCGTCCTCGGCCCAGGCGGCGGTACCCGACACGACGACGTTGGGCCGGAAGCGGTTCATGGGCAGCGGGCCCTCGGCCGCGTGGTCACCCTGGGCGATCAGGGAGTTGAGGGCGTCGAGAGAGGCCGCCGAGGTGAGCAGCAGCGGATAGCCGTCCGCGAACGACACGGTCTCGCCCGGCAGCGCGAACTCCGGGTCGACGGGCCGGCAGGTGGCGGGGTCGGCCATGTGGATCAGGCGCAGCTCGGCGCCGAGGTACTCGCTGCACCAGGCATGCACGGCGTCGCTGTCGGCCGGCACCGCTTCGACCTTGTCGCGGAAGACGTTCACCGGCACGCTGACGTCCGGCCGCGGCACGGGCACCGTCAACGTGTCCATGCCGGGCGCGGACAGACGAACGCCGCCGCCGGGCAGCAGCTCGGCGGCGGCCAACGCGAGGCGCGGTTGCTCGCGTTGCGTGACGACCTTTCCCCCGTCGTCGACCAGTACCCAGCGTCGGTCACCGGCCAGCCCCCAGGGCTCCACGACGGCCTCCCGGGGCGCCTGGCCCCGGAACGCCTTGACCGGATGAACATGAATCGACTGCAGCTGTGCGCTCCCCATGGGGCCATCGTGCCAGTCGGCACCGACAGCCCGGAAAGGATTTTTTAGTAGCCGCGGTACTGCTGGTTGTGCTGGTTGTTGTACGGGTCCTGGTAGGGAGCCGGTGCGGGCCGGGGAGCCGCGGGGCGCATCGCCTCGTAGCCGGTGCCCATCCCCGGGCCCGGCTGGCGCGGTTGCTGCGCCTGCGGACCGGGATAGCCGCGTGGCGCGGCGGCCTGCTGCGGGATGTACGCCGCGGGCGCCTGCTGGAGCGGTGCGGGCTGCTGTGCCTGTGGATAGCCGTAGGAGGGCTGCTGGGACGGCCCCGCCGGAAGGGCGGGGAGTGCCGACGGCAGCGCGGGCAGATAGCTGCGCGGCGTGTCGTACTCGGCGGGGACCCGGATCGGAGCGATCTGCGGGGTCCCCCGCTCGGCCACGAGCCTGTCGTAGATCGGAGTGTCCGGGAAGGAGGCGGAGTAGTAGCCGCCGCCATAAGTGGAGCGGGGGGAGGTCATGGCACATAAGTTAAGCCCACGATGTGCTGGTTGGGGAGACCGATAAGAGGGTTGTTTTCCGTGTCGGCAGTGACGCGGGATCCCCAATGCGAGCGAACTTGGCAAAAAGGGACGGCGGACAGGGTGATTCTCATGTAAAGGCCGAGTTCCCGGGGGGTTACCGGCGGTTGATCACCGGTCTTCCTGTGCTGTTCATGGGAGTTCGCCGGCTCGGGGAATAGGTTGGCGGGTAGGCAGCACGAGGCGAGTGCCGGGGCGTACCCGGCGCGGTGACACGCGATGGGGGCGGACATGTCAATGCCGAAAGGGTCGAATGTTCCGGTGCCGTCGATGGCGCTGCGCGTCGAATTGGGGTGGCGTTCGGGTGCTGGTGTCCCCGACGTGGACGCCTCGGCGCTGCTGCTGGTCGGCGGGAAGGTCCGTTCCGACGTCGACTTCGTCTTCTACAACCAGCCGGTGCACGCCTCCGGCGCCGTCCGCCACGAGGGCAAACGTGATGAGGGCGGCCGGGTGACCGACACCCTGCTCGTCGACCTCGCGCGCGTGGAGCCCGCGATCGAGACGGTCGTCCTCGCCGCCTCCGCGGACGGTGGCACTTTCGCAGCGGTGCCGGACCTCTATATCGAGGTCCGTGAGGAGGCTCAATCCACCGTGGTCGCGCGTTTCGACAGTGAGGGCGCCACGGTAGAAACCGCTTTCGTTCTCGGTGAGTTCTACCGTCGTCAGGGCGCCTGGAAATTCCGGGCCGTGGGACAGGGCTACGGCAGCGGCCTGGAAGGCCTCGCCAGGGACTTCGGGATCACCGTCGACGAACCGCAGCAGGCCGCACCCGTCACGGTCCCCGCCGCCGCGCCGCCGCCCCCTCCCGCGGCATCCCCGGTCCGTCTCACCAAGGTGACTCTGACCAAGGCCGCCCCCTCCGTGTCGCTCACCAAACAGGGCGGCACTTCGGGCGCCCTGCGGGTGAACCTCAACTGGGAGATGCGCAAGCAGTTCTCGGGCTGGGGCAGCAAACTGGGCCGGGCGGTCGCGATGCACGCCGACCTCGACCTCGACCTGTGCGCCCTGTACGAACTCGCCGACGGCAGCAAGGGAGTCGTGCAGTCGCTCGGCAACGCCTTCGGCGCCCTGCACCAACCCCCGTACATCCATCTCGACGGCGACGACCGCACCGGCGCCGTCGCGAGCGGTGAGAACCTCACCGTCAACCTCGACCACCAGCGGGCCTTCCGCCGCATCCTCGTCTTCGTCACCATCTACGAGGGAGCGCGCTCCTTCGCCGAGCTGAAGGCCACCGTCACGCTCCAGCCGCAGCACGGCGCCGCGATCGACTTCTCCCTCGACGAGTGCACCGTCCCGTCGACGGTGTGCGCGCTCGCCCTGATCACCAACACCGGCAGCGACCTGGTCGTCCAGCGCGAGGCCCGCTACCTGGTGCCCGAACGCGGGGTGAGCCCCCAAAGGACCGTCGACTACGCGTACGGGTGGGGCATGAACTGGACCCCGGGCAGGAAGTGACCGCTCAGGTCTCGTCGCCCACCACGGCGTCCGGCCGCGCGTAGGTACGGCCCTTCCACGCCGCACCGCGTCCCCTGTAGTGCTGCACCGCCGAGTCGACCGTCATGAGGAGGTAGAGAAACGCGGTGAACGGCAGCAGGGGAGCGAGCCACAGCGGCTGACCGTAGTAGCGGAGCATCGGGACGTACGTCCCCGTCATCACCAGCCACGCGAGGCCACCGAGGACCACGGCCGCCGTACGTCCCGTCGCCAGACCCGCGACCAGGGCCACGGGCGGCACGAGATACACCAGCACCAGCCCGGCCACCGTTCCGGTCAGCAGCAGAGGGTTGTGCCGCAACTGCGCGTACGCGCTGCGCGACACCATGCGCCACAGGTCGTGCAGCCGCGGGTAGGGGCGCACACTGTCCACTCGTTCCGCCAGCCCCAGCCAGATGTGTCCGCCGCCGCCCTTGACGGCCCGTGCGAGTGCCACGTCGTCGATGACGGCCTGCCGGATGGCGTCCGGGATCCGCGCCCGTTCGGCCGCCTCGGTGCGCAGCAGCACACAGCCGCCCGCCGCGGCCGCCGTCCGTGCCCCACGGACGCCGATCCGGCGGAACGGGTACAACTGCGCGAAGAAGTAGACGAAGGCCGGCACCACAAGGCGTTCCCACAGGCTCGCCACCCGCAGCCGGGCCATCTGGGAGACGAGGTCGAAGCCCCCGGTGCGGGCCGCCGCGACCAACTGCCGAAGGCTGTCCGGGGCGTGGGCGATGTCGGCGTCCGTCAGCAGCAGGTACTCGGGGGCACGCGCGCGTGCCAGGCCGATGCCGTGGCGCACCGCCCAGAGCTTGCCGGTCCAGCCCGCGGGCGGCTCGCCGGGCGAGGTCACGGTCAGCGGCAGCCCTCCGTGGCGCCGTGCCAGTTCGTGCGCCATCTCCCCGGTGCCGTCCGAACTGCCGTCGTCCACGAGGAAGACCTCCGCCCGCCCCGGATAGTCCTGGAGGAGCAGCGACGGCAGACTCGCCGGCAGCACCTCGGCCTCGTCGCGCGCCGGTACGACCACACAGACCGGCGGCCAGTCCTCAGGGTCGGTCCTGGGCGGCAGTCTGACGTCCGTGCGCCAGAAGAAGCCCTGGCAGAGCAGCAGCCACAGCCAGGCGGCGAGTGATCCGGCGGCAGTCCACACGATGGCGCTCACAGGCGCAGTCTGCCCCACGGGCCCGGCCCGTAAGGGCGCATCGTCTATCGTGGCGGGGTGAAGATCGCGCTCATGGACTCCGGGATCGGGCTGCTGGCGGCCACCGCCGCGGTACGGCGTCTGCGACCCGACGCAGATCTCGTCCTCTCTTTGGACCCCGACGGCATGCCCTGGGGCCCCAGGACCCCTCAGGACCTCACCCGGCGTGCCGTCGCCGTCGCCGAGGCCGCCGCCGCGCACCGGCCCGACGCCCTGATCATCGGCTGCAACACCGCCACCGTGCACGCGCTGCCGACCCTGCGCGCCCGCCTCGAACCCGGCATCCCGGTCATCGGCACGGTCCCCGCGATCAAGCCGGCCGCGGCCGGCGGCGGCCCCTTTGCGATCTGGGCGACGCCCGCCACGACGGGCAGCCCTTACCAGCGCGGCCTCATCGAGGACTTCGCCGACGGCGTGGCGGTCACCGAGGTGCCCTGTCACGGTCTTGCCGAGGCCGTCGAGCACGCCGACGAGGCGGCCATCGAGGCCGCCGTCGCCGCTGCCGCGGCCCTGACCCCGGACGAGGTAACGACCGTCGTCCTGGGTTGCACCCATTACGAGCTGGTCTCGGAGCGCATCCGCGCCGCGGTGCAGCGCCCCGGCTTCCCGCCGCTCGTCCTGCACGGCTCCGCGGGAGCGGTCGCCGCCCAGGCGCTGCGCCGGCTCGGCGAGCAGCCCGCCCCCCGGGCGGTGGCCGACGGAACCCTGACGGTGCTGCTGAGCGGACGCGAGGGGAGCCTGCCCGAGCCCGCGCTGGCCTACGAGGAGGGCCGGCTCCTCGCGACGGTCAGCCCCGCGCGGTAACCACGCAGACGTCCTCTGACGTCCTCCGTATGCGGCGCGTACGCCGGGGCGGACAAAAGCGGACGTCCGGCCTCCGTTGCCCCACCCGGAGCAGTCACTCTCCGCGACGCGCTACCCGCGCAGCGAATTCTGAGTAGTCTCGTACGCATGAGGGACCACCCCCGCGGCGAGAACACTCCGCACCCCGACGTCTGGACCGGACGGGCCTCCAACCGGATCCAGTGGCTGCTGGCGCTCGCCGGAGCCGCCTGCCTGGCGCTCGGCATCGAGCTGGCCGTCGACTCGGCGTGGACGTCCGGCATCGCCCCGCTCGTCATGTCCGTCGTCGGCTGCATCGCGGCCGGACTGCTGGTCCTCTTCGGCACCCTCGCGTTCGTGCACGTCGCCCTCAAGGTCGACAAGGAGTCCCTGGAGGTGCGCTGCGGCCACATGGGCGTGCCGCGCCGCCGCATCCCCCTGGCACACGTCGCGGGCGCCGAGTTCGAACCGCTCGTCACCCCGCGGCACTGGGGCGGCTGGGGTTACCGCTGGCGCCCCGAGAAGGGCACCGCGGTCGTCGTACGACGCGGCGAGGGCGTGGTCCTGCAGCTGTGGGACGGCCACACGTTCACCATCACCGTGGACGACGCGGAGGCGGCCGTACGAGTCATCCGTGACCGGCTGAGGTCGGGCACCGCCGGCGCCAGGCCCTGAGGCCGTCCGGTCGAGCAGACCGCTGACGCCGCCGAGGCTCACGAGGTCAGCCGGTCACCACGTGGACGTACGTCCTTCTCGTGCCCCGGCGGCTCCTGCGCGAAGGGGCGTGCCGTGGCCAGTCCGGCCAGCAGCCCCGCGCCCGCCGACACGGTGGTGAAGCTCAGCGCGTTGCCGACACAAGCGATCGCCGCCAACGCCGTCAGGGCCGCGCCCGCGGTCAGCGCGACCGGTGTCGGCTGCCGGGTCCGCCACAGCGCGTACAAGACCCAGCAGAAGACCGTCGCCAGCAGGACCACGCCGACGATTCCCTGTTCGGCCGCCTGCTGGAGCGGCGCCGAGTGGGGCTTGCCGTCGGACAGCAGTGTCTGGGTCGCCGTCTGGCTCAGCTCCCCGAACCGTCCCGGGCCGACGCCCAGCCCCGCCTCCTGGTGTGCCATGTGCAGCGCGTCGTGCCACAGTCCGAGCCGGTGCTGGGTCAGCTGTCCCTCCAGGGACACCTCCAGCCCGTCCGGCATCGCGTTCCCGGCGACCGCCCAGGTCAGCCCCGTCATAAGGGCCGCGGACAGGGCAAGTCCCGCGAGGCCGAGGCCGCGGCGGCGCATCCGGCCCGCGGCGAGCGAGCACAGCAGCACCGCGGTGCAGGCGAGGAACCCGGCGACCGAACCGAGAACGGCCGCGGTCACCGCGGTTCCGGCGGCCAGGGCCCGCAGGGCGAGCCGGAGGGCGGGCGCTGTGGCGGACCAGGCGGCGCAGCACGCGGCGCCGGCGGCCAGGGTCAGCAGGGCGGCGGTGGCGCCCTCCTGCCCCAGCGGCGCCACGATCTCCGGACCGGCGGAGAGGTGCGGCCGACCCACCGTGAGGCCGAGCCCGGCCAGGGCACCGGCGCAGGGCGCCGCGACCGGCAGGAGCGATCCGCAGATCCGCCCCGCGGCGTAACCGGCCGCCACGGCCAGGACCGCGAGCAGGACGCCCTCGGGACGGCCGTCGTGCGCGGCCGCCGTGACCAGGGACCAGACGGCGCAGGCCGCCAGCACCACGACCCCCATCGCGTCAGAAAGGTTTCGTCTGTCGCCGTCCTCATCCGGTCCGGCCACAGCCGTCATCCCCGTGGAACCCACCCCGCCCCCCGAACCCGGTCGCCCCCGACCTGTGACGGTCCTGGCCGCCGCGGGCGTTACCGGCCCGTACGACCAAAGACTCCGGCACACCGTAACGGCTGATGAGCGGTTTGTGGACGAGTTGGACCGAGTTGCACAGGAACGATGCGTCCGATGTGCGGGAATGCATCCTCTGTGACCGGACGGACCGTGCTGTCGGTGCCGAGGTCACCCGCCGTACACTCCCCAGGTGACCGTCACCGCAACTTCCGTGGACGAGTCGGACCAGGTGCAGCCCCCGACCGCGCCCGCAGCACGCGGGGCGCGGCTCCTGCGTCGTCTCGCCCCGGCCGCCGCAGCCGCGCTCTCCGGAGTGCTGCTCTACGTCAGTTTCCCGCCGCGCACCCTGTGGTGGCTGGCCCTGCCCGCCTTCGCCGTCTTCGGCTGGGTGCTGCGCGGCCGTGGCTGGAAGGCGGGCCTCGGTCTCGGCTACCTCTTCGGCCTGGGCTTCCTGCTGCCGCTGCTGGTGTGGACCGGCGTGGAGGTCGGCCCCGGGCCCTGGATCGCGCTGGTCGTGATCGAGGCGATCTTCGTCGCGCTGGTCGGCGCGGGCGTCGCCGCGGTGTCCAGACTCCCGGGCTCGCCCGTCTGGGCGGCCGCGATCTGGGTCGCCGGCGAGGCGGCACGCGCGCGTGTGCCCTTCAACGGCTTCCCCTGGGGCAAGGTCGCGTTCGGCCAGGCGGACGGCGTGTTCCTGCCGCTCGCCGCGGTGGGCGGCACTCCGGTGCTCGGCTTCGCGGTCGTCCTGTGCGGCTTCGGCCTCTACGAGGTCGTACGCCTGGCCGTCGAAGGGCGGCGCACGCGCGTGGTCCGGCGGTCGGCGGCGGCCGTCGCCCTGCTGAGTGTGGCCGTACCCGTGGTGGGCGCGGTGGCCGCCCGGCCGCTGGTGAGCGACAAGGCCGAGGACGGCACCGTGACCGTCGCGGTCATCCAGGGCAACGTGCCCCGTGCCGGACTGGAGTTCAACGCCCAGCGGCGGGCCGTGCTGGACTACCACGCGCGCGAGACCGAACGGCTGGCCGCCGAGGTCAAGGCGGGCAAGGTCGCCAAGCCCGACTTCGTCCTGTGGCCGGAGAACTCCTCCGACATCGATCCGTTCGCCAACGCCGACGCGCGCGCCGTCATCGACGAGGCGGTCAAGGCGATCGGTGTGCCGATCTCCGTCGGCGGTGTCGTCGAGCGGGACGGCAAGCTCTACAACGAGCAGATCCTCTGGGACCCGGTCAAGGGACCCGTCGACACCTACGACAAGCGGCAGATCCAGCCCTTCGGCGAGTACCTCCCGCTGCGCTCGCTCATCGGCGCGATCAACGACAACTGGACCTCCATGGTCAGCCAGGACTTCAGCCGGGGCAGCAAGCCGGGCGTCTTCGACATGGACGGCGCCAAGGTCGGCCTGGTCACCTGCTACGAGGCCGCCTTCGACTGGGCCGTGCGCTCCGAGGTCACCGACGGCGCGCAGATGATCTCCGTGCCCAGCAACAACGCGACCTTCGACCGCAGCGAGATGACCTACCAGCAGCTCGCCATGTCCCGGGTCCGCGCCGTCGAGCACAGCCGGACCGTCACCGTTCCGGTGACCAGCGGCGTCAGCGCGATCATCATGCCGGACGGGAGGATCACACAGAAGACCGGCATGTTCGTCGCCGACTCGCTGGTCCAGAAGGTGCCGCTGCGGTCCTCGCAGACCCCCGCCACGCAGCTGGGGATCCTGCCCGAGATCGCCCTGGTCCTGATCGCGGCCGGCGGACTCGGCTGGGCGATCGGTGCCGGAGTGCGCGGGCGGCGCGCCGGTGGCGTGTAGCCGTACGCCCGTCGGACGCCCGGTCAAGAACGCCGGGGTAACGGAACCCGCCCGTTAGGGTCGGGGCCATGGCTACTCCTGACTTCATCCGTACGCTCCGGGCTTCCATCGGCCACGAGTTGCTGTGGCTGCCCGGCGTCAGCGTCGTCGTCTTCGACGACGAGGGCAGAGTGCTGCTCAACCGCCGTACGGACACCCGCAAATGGGCACTGATCGGCGGCATCCCGGAGCCGGGGGAGCAGCCCGCCGCCTGCGCCGTGCGCGAGGTCGAGGAGGAGACGGGGGTGCACTGCGAGGTGGAGCGGGTGATCGTCGTCGAGTCGCTGAAGCCCGTCACGTACGAGAACGGCGACATCTGCCAGTACATGGACATCTCGTTCCGCTGTCGGGCCCTCGGCGGTGAGGCTCGGGTGAACGACGACGAGTCACTGGAGGTGGGGTGGTTCGCGGTGGACGCCCTGCCGGAGCTGAGCGACTTCGCGCACCAGCGGATCAAGCAGGCACTGTCGGACGCACCCACATGGTTCGACCCCACGAGTTCCGAGTGAAGTGTGGGTGGTGACCACATGGGGCGGGGCTTGGTTGCTGCCTAGGGTCGGGACATGACCGCTAGCAGTGCCCACCCGGGCCCCCTCGGCGCTCCCGCCTCCCTGCTCGACCTCGGCGGCCGCACCGCCCTCGTCACCGGTGCCGCCGGCGGTATCGGCCGTGCCTGTGCGCTGCGGCTCGCGGCCGCCGGCGCCAAGGTGCGGGCGGTCGACCGGGACGCGGCGGGTCTCGAGACGCTCGCCGACCAGGCCCGGGGCCTCGCGGGCACCCTCGAACCGCACGTCCTCGACCTCACCGACCTGGACGCCGCCGAACTCGCGGCCGCGGGCACCGACGTCCTCGTCAACAACGCCGGGCTGCAACTCGTGCGGCCCATCGAGGAGTTCCCGCCCGACGTGTTCCACACGGTGCTCACCGTGATGCTGGAGGCGCCGTTCCGGCTGATCCGAGGCGCGCTGCCGCACATGTACGGGCAGGGGTGGGGCCGTATCGTCAACGTGTCCTCCGTCCACGGTCTGCGCGCCTCGGCCTACAAGTCGGCCTATGTGGCCGCCAAACACGGCCTGGAGGGGCTGTCCAAGACGGCCGCCCTCGAAGGCGCACCCCATGGCGTCACCTCGAACTGTGTGAACCCCGCCTATGTGCGCACCCCACTGGTCGAGCAGCAGCTCGCCGACCAGTCCCGAGCGCACGGCATCCCCGAAGAACGCGTGCTCGCCGAGGTGCTGCTGCAGGACAGTGCCGTCAAACGGCTGATCGAGCCCGAGGAGGTCGCGGAGGCCGTGGCCTACCTGTGCGGCCCGCAGGCGTCGTTCGTGACCGGTACCTCGCTCGTCCTCGACGGCGGCTGGACCGCGCACTGAGCGGGGGCGGCGTCGGCCGCCCGCGAAGTTTTCCACAGGGCTGACGGGCCGGTCGGGTGATGGTGAATCCTGTGAACATGTCCCGCGATCACGTGCAGTCCGCCGAGCGTTCCGACGCCGCCGCGGCAGCGTCCGCAGCCGGCGCCGAGGCGCCGTTCCTCGAGCTGCTCGCCCGCGGCGCGTCCGCCGACACCTATGAGCAGCCGGTGCTGCTCGCCCGTGCCGAGGGGCGGCCGGCCGAGTGGATCCGCGCGCTGGAGCAGGCCAAGCTGCTGGCGCTGCGGGTGCGCTCGGAGCTGGAGGGGCGGCGTCGGCGGGAGGCCGAACTGTCCGCGCTCTTCGAGACCGCCCACGACCTGGCCGGGCTGCGCGACCTGGACGCGGTGCTGCAGGCGATCGTGCAACGCGCCCGGTCGCTGCTCGGCACCGACGTCGCCTACCTCAGCCTGAACGACCCGGTGCGGGGTGACACCTACATGCGGGTCACCGAGGGCTCGGTCGCGGCCCGCTTCCAGCAGCTGCGGCTCGGGATGGGGGAGGGCCTCGGCGGCCTGGTCGCGCAGACGGCCCGGCCGTACGTCACCGACGACTATTTCGAGGACGACCGTTTCCAGCACACCCACGCCATCGACGCGGGCGTGCGGGACGAGGGCCTGGTCGCCATCCTCGGTGTGCCCCTGATGCTGGGGCACCACGTCATCGGGGTCCTCTTCGCGGCGGACCGGCGAGCCCGGGTCTTCGAACGGGAGCAGATCGCGCTGCTCGGCTCCTTCGCAGCGCTGGCCGCGGCCGCCATCGACACCGCGAACCTCCTCACCGAGACCCGCTCGGCCCTCGCCGACCTGGAGCGGGCCAACGAGATCATCCAGGACCGCAGCGGCGTCATCGAGCGTGCCTCCGACGTCCACGACCGGCTCGCCGAACTCGTGCTGCGCGGCGGCGGGGTCCACGACGTGGCCGCCGCGGTCTCCGAAGTCCTCGACGGCACGGTCGAGTTCACCGAGGCCGCCACCGCACCCGCCGAGGCCCTCGAGGTGTCCCGGGCCGAGGGACACGCGGTGCGGCACGCGGACGACTGGATCGCCGCCGTCTCCGCCGGCGGCGAACTCCTCGGCGCTCTCGTGCTGCGCGGACACCCGGGGCTCGACCCCGTCGACCAGCGCACCCTGGAGCGCGCCGCCATGGTCACCTCGCTGCTGCTGCTCGCCCGGCGCTCCGCCGCGGAAGCGGAACAACGCGTGCGCGGTGAGCTGTTGGACGACCTGCTCGACGCCCGCGACCGTGACCCGCGCCTGCTGCGCGAGCGCGCGTCCCGGCTGCACGCCGACCTCGACGCCGGCCACGTCGTACTCGCCGCCCGCCTGGTCGGCGCCGCGGCCGACGCCGACCAGGAAGCGGCCGCCCGCAGACGCCTGTGGTCAGCGGCGTCCCACCTCGCCGCCACCCGGCACGGACTGGCGGCCGCCCGCGACGGCGGCACCGTCCTGCTGCTGCCCCTGGAACCGGGGGACACCGCGACGGAGCTGGCCCGCCGCACCGCCCGTCACCTCGGTACCGCCGTGCACGAGGCGGTCACGGTCGGCGCCTCCGCCCCGGTCGAGGACCTCGCCGCCCACCCGGACGCCGTGGCCGTCGGCTACGCGGAGGGACGGCGCTGCCTCGACGCCCTGCGGCTGCTCGGCCGCTCCGGCGACGGGGCCGCCGCGGAGGACTTCGGCTTCCTGGGGCTGCTGCTGGCCGGCGACCGGGACATCGCCGGCTTCGTCGACCGCACCATCGGCCAGGTCGTGGCCTACGACGAACGGCGCGGCACTGACCTGGTGCGCACTCTCGACGCGTACTTCGCCTGCGGGATGAGCCCGGCTCGCACGAAGGACGAGCTGCACGTCCACGTGAACACGGTCGCCCAGCGCCTGGAACGCGTCGGCCGTCTCCTCGGTGACGACTGGCAGAGCCCCGCGCGTGCCCTGGAGATCCAACTCGCCCTGCGGCTGCACCTGTTGTCGGGAACCGCACACCACTGACCCCGGCATACCACTCACCCCCGCACACCACTGACCCCCGTACGCACGGACGTACGGGGGCCGGTTCCGGAGGGGGTCAGACCGTACGGGCGTCCGCGGTCCGGGCCGATGCGGGCTCCGCGTCGGCCGGGGGATCGACCTCGGCCAGGTCCCGGTGGCGGGTCTCCTTGGCTACTCCCACGGCGATGACCGTCAGGACGGCCGCGCCGATGACGTACAGCGCGATGGGTGTGGAACTCCCGTAGTCGGACAGCAGCGCCGTGGCGATCAGCGGTGCGGGGGCACCTGCCGCGACCGAGGCGAACTGGGCGCCGATGGAGGCGCCGGAGTAGCGCATCCGGGTCGCGAACATCTCGGAGAAGAAGGCGGCCTGGGGCGCGTACATCGCGCCGTGCAGCACCAGGCCCACGGTCACCGCGAGGATCATGTTGCCGAAGCCGCCGGTGTCGATCAGTGAGAAGAACGGGAACATCCACAGGCCTACACCGACCGCGCCCAGCAGATACACGGGGCGGCGGCCGATCCGGTCCGACAGCGCGCCCCAGCCCGGGATGACGGCGAAGTGCACGGCCGAGGCGATGAGTACCGAGTTGAGCGCGGTCTGCTTGGAGACGCCGGCCGAGGTGGTGGCGTAGACGAGGATGAACGCGGTGATCACGTAGTAGCTGATGTTCTCCGCCATGCGTGCGCCCATCGCTACCAGGACGTCCCGCCAGTGGTGGCGCAGCACGGCGACGAGCGGCAGCTTCTCGACGTCACCGGGGCGTGCCGCCTTGCGGGCCTCGGCCTGTGCCAACGCCTGCTTGAAGACCGGCGATTCATCGACAGACAGACGAATCCACAAACCGACGATCACCAGCACACCGGACAGCAGGAACGGAATCCGCCAGCCCCAGCTGCCGAATGCGGCGTCCGACAGAACCGCGGTCAGCAGGGACAGCACCCCGGTCGCGAGGAGCTGCCCCGCGGGCGCCCCGGTCTGTGGCCACGACGCCCAGAAGCCGCGGCGGCGCGCGTCCCCGTGCTCGGACACCAGCAGCACCGCCCCGCCCCACTCGCCGCCCAGTGCGAAGCCCTGCACCAGACGCAGCACGGTCAGCAGCACCGGAGCGGCCGTTCCGATCGTCGCGTGCGTGGGCAGCAGGCCGATCGCGAAGGTCGCCCCGCCCATCAGCAACAGGCTCAGCACCAGCAGCTTCTTGCGCCCGAGCCGGTCGCCGTAGTGCCCGAAGACGAGCGCGCCGAGCGGACGTGCGGCAAATCCGACGGCGTAGGTCAGGAAGGAGAGGAGAGTGCCGACGAGGGGATCGGAGCCGGGAAAGAACAGCTTGTTGAAGACAAGGGCGGCGGCGGAACCGTAGAGGAAGAAGTCGTACCACTCGATGGTGGTGCCGATGAGGCTGGCGGCGACGATGCGCTTGAGGCTGGCGGGGGGTGGGGGAGCGGTCGCGGGGGAGGACATCGGTACCACTTCCTGGCGGTTGGCGGGGACGTGTTCGTGTCGCCATACCGTAGGAATCCGCAGAACAGCGGCACATGTGGTGGGGCACCATAGTTCTGCGTGCGGGGGTGCGTGAGAGCACCATGACGGCTTCACCGGAGCCTCTACGAGAGAGGTCGGTCAGGTGGCCGTCCTCGGCCCTGTGGAGGTGCGGAGGAGGCGAGTCAGCCTGTCGCCGGGTCGAGGGCGAGCTGATATGGGCGCTCCTGGACCGGCCCAATTCGACGCGCACTACGCGAACCTGTGCGGGGTCGCTCAGGAGCTGACGCCCTGATCTGGGCCTTCGACCAGATCGGCGGCCATCGACAGTGACGGCCACTGTCCGACAACGGGTGATGGCCGACCCCACAGCGCCGTGACGCGCGGCCGAGGAGCTGTGAGCAGAGTGTCCAGGCTTGAGTTCTATCGTGGTTCCGGCAGCGCAATGCCGGGGGTACCGGGCAGACATTGCGAGGTAACCGCCCGCTGGTCCTCTCGATATGAGCACATCGAGAGGAAGGCACGGCATGGCGGGTAAGTTTCATCTGGGGTGGTTTCTGAACTTCGTCGCGGACGAATGGAACGGGAACTGGGGCGACGGCGGACGGGACTTCACCGGTGACTTCTACGTCGAGATGGCCAAGGACCTGGAGCGGGCCAAGTTCGATTACGTGCTGATCGAGGACAAGCTGATGGTGTCGACGGCTTTCGGCGGCACGATGGAGCACGACCTCAAGCACGGGGTGAACCCCAAGCACGACCCGGTTCCGCTCGCCCTGCTGATGGGCAATGCCACGACTCGCCTGGGCGTCATCCCGACGATGTCAACCAGCTTCTACCCACCGTTCCTGCTGGCCCGGCTGTCCAGCACCATCGACCACATCACCAAGGGACGGTTCGGCTGGAACGTCGTGACGTCGGGCGAGGACCGGGCCGCGCAGAACTTCGGCCTCGACAAGCTCTACGAGCACGACGAGCGCTACGTCCGTGCCAGCGAGTACCTCGAGCTTGTCAGCAGGCTCTGGGAGTCATGGGAGCCGGACGCGATCGTGCGCGACTACGCGACCGGTACGTACGCCGACCACACCAAGGTCCACACGATCGACTTCGAAGGAAAGTACTTCAGGTCCCGAGGGCCGCTGAACACCGCACCGTCCCCGCAGCACCGCCCCTCGATCGCCCAGGCCGGCGCGTCACCGCCGGGGCGCGAGCTCGCGGCCCAGCACGCCGACACGATCGTCGCCCCCTCGGACGGCGTCGAGGCGATGAAGGCCTACCGCGACGACATCCACGCCCGGATGCGCGCCCATGGCCGCGACCCCGCGCACTGCAAGGTGCTCTACATCGTCGCCCCGATCGTCGCCGACACGAGGGAGGAGGCGCTGGCCAAGCGGGAGCGGTGGTTCAACGACCCGCGCTACATCGAGTACATGCTGGCCGAAATCTCGTCCATCACCGAGATCGACTTCGCTCAGTTCGACCTCGACAAGCCGCTGCCGGAAGTGTGGACGAACGGCGAACGCGGCGCGCTGAACAGCTTCATCTCCCGCGGCAAGGACAAGACGCTGCGCGAGCTGGTCACCGGCAGCGGCCTGAGCGGCAACGTCCAGTTCACCGGCACGCCCGAGGAGGTCGCCGCGGAGATGGCCGCGGTGATGGACGAGGTCGGTGGTGACGGGTTCCTCATCACCAGCCCGGTGATGCGGCTCAACCGGCGCTACGTCACCGAGATCACCGACGGACTGATACCCGCGTTGCAGAAGATGGGCCGCACTCGGCAGGAGTACACGACCACCATGCTGCGCGATCACCTGCGGGAGTTCTGACATGGCCGGCAAGCAGTTCCACATGGGCTGGTTCATGAACTTCACGACGAACGAGTGGAACACGCCGTTCGGGAACGACGGCATGCCCTGGAACGGGAAGTTCTACATCGAGATGGCCCAGGCGATGGAGCAGGCCTGCTTCGACTACATCATGATCGAGGACACCCTCATGGTGTCCGAGGCGTACGGTGGCACCTCCGAGGCGTACCTGAAGTACGCCAGCATGGCGCCCAAGGGCGACCCGGCGCCGCTGGCCGCCATCATGGCGGCGGCCACCAGCAAGATGGGCGTGGTCGCGACGATGTCGACGACCTTCTACCCGCCCTTCATGCTCGCCCGGCTCTGCTCGACGCTGGACAGCATCGCCGAGGGGCGCTTCGGCTGGAACATCGTCACCTCGGGCGAGGACGGCTCGGCGCAGAACTTCGGCATGGACAAGCTCACCGAGCACGACCTGCGCTACGACAAAGCGGATGAGTACGTCGACCTGGTGTGCAAGCTCTGGGACTCGTGGGAGCCGGACGCGGTGGTCCGCGACCGGGAGACCAACACATACGCGGACTTCAAGAAGGTCCGCCCCATCAACTTCTCCGGCACGTACTACAAGTCCCGCGGCCCGCTGAACACGGTGCGCTCGCCGCAGGGCCGTCCGGTCTTCGTCCAGGCGGGCGGGTCGCCGCGCGGCAGGCAGTTCGCCGCCGAGTCCGCCGACTCGATCATCGCCGTGGCCAACGGGGTGGAGGGAATGAAGTCGTACCGGGACGACGTGCGGGCCCGGGCCGCGGCGCAGGGCCGCAACCCCGATGACATCAAGGTGCTGTTCGTGATCGGCCCCGTCCTCGGCGCTACCGAGGAGGAAGCGCGTGCGAAGAAGCAGCGCATGGACGCCGATCCCGACGCGATCATGCAGTCGCTGGCCGGCCTGTCGTCCGTCACCGACATCGACTTCTCCCAGTTCGATCTCGACAAGCCGCTCCCTCGTCTGGAGACCAACGGTGAGCGAGGCTCGCTGGACAAGTTCGCCCAGTGGGGCAGCAACAAGACGCTGCGTCAGCTCGTCCTCGACAACGGCGGGACATCGGACTCCATCGAACTGGTCGGCACGCCCGATCAGGTCGCCGAGAAGATGGGGGAGGCCAACGAAGCGATGGGCGGCGGAGACGGCTTCCTGATCAGCGCCCCGTACATGCGAGTCAGCAAGCAGTACATCACCGAGATCTGCGAAGGGCTCATCCCCGCCCTGCAGCGTCGCGGGCTGACCCGCACCCAGTACACGGCTTCGCACCTGCGCGACACATTGCGCGAGTTCTGATGTGCGTTACTCGATCCTGGACATCTCGCCCGTCCCGCCCGGCGGGACGGGCACGGATGCCTTCCGGCAGAGCGCGGAGCTGATCTCGATCGCTGAGCGAGCGGGGTACGAACGGTACTGGCTCGCCGAGCACCACGGCATCGGCCACCGCAACGCGGGGTCGGCACCCGAGGTGCTGATCGCGCATCTGGCCACGCTGACCTCGCGGATCCGCGTCGGCTCGGGGGCGGTGCTGATCGACAAGTACCGTCCGTACAAAGTGGCCGACATCTTCCGCGTACTGCACTCCCTGTTCCCCGGCCGCATCGACCTGGGCATGGGGCGGGGCAGCAGCCCGCCGCCGGTGGAGGCGGCCCTGGGTGGCGCGGATGATTACGACGACGACCCCATGTTCGCCGCGCTGGCCGCGACCACCTCGCTGATGGCGTATCGGGAGCAGTTGGTCGAGCTGCTGGCGTGGCTCTCGCACGACTTCCCGCCGGAGCATCCTTATGCCGCGTATCCGCTCTCACCCGGCGTCGCGGGCGGGCCACAGCCATGGCTGCTCGGGTCCAGTGCCGAGAGCGCCGTCCTGGCCGGCCGGCTCGGGATGCGGTACTGCTTCGCCGCGTTCCTCAATCCGCTGGACGCGCCGTCGGTCCTGTCGATCTACCGCTCGGCGTTCCGCCCGTCTTCCGGCGAGGCGGTGCCGTACGCGATGCTCGCCGTCAGCGCGGTCTGCGCGCCGACCGACGAAGAGGCCGACCTGCTGCGCGCGGGCGCCGAACTGCACGCCCGCCGTGTCGCGGACCGCGACCCCGCCGCCGACCTGCCCTTGCCGACCCCGCAGCGGGCCCTCGCCGAGCTCGGCCACGTTCCGGCACCGGTGGCCGTCAAACCGGGGCAGTGGCCACGCCACCTGTCCGGGGCACCGGAGCGGATATGGGAGCAGCTCGCGCTGATCCGCGCCGAGAGCGGAGCGGAGGAGCTGATGATCTGCGACTTCGTGGGCGATCACACCGCCCGGCTGCGGTCCTACGAACTGCTCGCCCGGCTGCCGGCTTAGGCCTGTCCGGCGGATCATGCCACAGACGCGGGGCTTGGCACTCCCATCTCCGGCGTTGTCGTCGGTCACCGACTCCCTCACTCTCGACTTCGCTCGAGCGGGGGCCCCATCGCGTCGACTCCCTCCTCCGCCTTGCAGCCGGACGCTCGCCCACGCTCGAACAACCTCGCGCGGGGGCAGCCCCGTTCGCCCCGCTCACCGGTGCTGATTGGGCGCCTTGCTTCGCTGCGCCCTGAACCGCCGGACAGGCCCTAGAAGGCGCGCAGGTTGCCTCGCAGGTGCGGGTGGTCGTAGCGGGTGCGGGACAGGCCGCGGGCCTGGAGTTCGGGAACCAGCCCGTCGGCGATCTCGGCGATGGTGCGGCGGTTGAGCGGGTTGACGTTGAACAACAGCCCGTCGCCGCCGACCTCCGCCATGACGGCGTCCACCTGGTCGGCGACCTCGGCGGGGGTGCCGACCGGCTCGAATGCGTACCCCCCGGCCGCGACCTCACGCAACGTCGCCCGCTCGCCCTTGCCGAGTCGCAGCGCCAGAGAGCTCTGGTGGCCGTTGGTGCTGAACGAGGTCTCGAGCTGCCCGAGCGGCGTGTCGACGTCGTAGCCGGAGAAGTCGATGTCGGTGATGAACCCCATGCCGGCCAGCCCACGCTCCGGGTGCTGCCACGCCTCGTCGTCGTGCCGCGCCTTGCGGTCGCGTGCCTCGGCCGTGGTCTCGCCGAGGTAAGGGGTGATGAGGAACAGGACTTTGATCTCGTCCGGGTCGCGTCCGGCGGTCGCCGCGCGGGCCCGCACGTCGTCGCGGTACTCCTTCATCATTTCCGGCGAATTGGCCGAGGCGATGACGCTGTCGGCGTTGCGCGCGGCGAACTCGCGTCCGCGCGCCGACCCACCGGCCTGGATCAGGGCCGGCCGGCCCTGCGGGGAGGGGGCTGTGTTCAGTGGACCACGGGACTTGAAGTACGTGCCGCTGAAGTCGACCGGGTTGACCTTGGTGTGTTCGGCGAAGACCCCGGCGGTGATGTCGGCCGGGATCGAGTCCGGCTCCCACGACCCCCACAGCTGCTTCACCAGGTCCGTCATCTCCTGCGCCATGTCATAGCGCAGGTCGTGCGGCGGCTGGGCATCCTTGCCGTAGTTCTGGGCCGCCCGGTCGGAGCTGCCGGTAACGATGTTCCACCCCGCGCGACCGGCGGAGAGACCGTCCAGTGTGGCGACGAGGCGGGCGAGCAGGAACGGCGGGTATTCCGTCACGGTCAGCGTCGGGACGATGCCGATGCGCCGCGTCGCCAGCAGCATGACCGAGGCGAGCACCGCCGGATCGTGCTTGGGCACCGTCATCGCGTTGCTCAGGTAGATCTCCGACGACTGGCCGTAGGCGTCGCAGACGAAGCTGCTGTCCTCGATGATCAGGTAGTCGAAGCAGGCCCGCTCCAGGGAACGTGCGAAGTCCTGGTGGAAGTCGGGGCGCATCCAGTCATGCCCGCCCGTGCCGTGCCACGGACTGCGCCAGTCGCTGACCCCGAAGCCGTGCCCGAGGAACCATGCGAGATGGATGCGCTTGTCGCGGGTCATGACGTACCTCCTTGGTTTTACGCCATCGAAGCGGGAGATCGTTTTCGCCGCGTGTCGGGAGTCGGCGCTGGTGATTGCGCCGGTGTCCGGCTGACGCCTGTGCCGACGTGGCCGCGCAATGCATCCAGAACCGTAAGGAATCGCCGGGGTCATGTCGGCGGGGTCTCCTGGCGCAGGCGGATCTCTGGGGCGTCGAACCGTCGGTGCTCCCACTGCCCAGCGTCGGGAGGTGGCCGGTGGGACTGTCGATCGAGTACGCCGAACGTGGTGCGGTATGGACGCGTCGGGTGCGGTGGTTCCTGCCCTTGATGGCGGCGGCCGGAGTGACGATGAGCTTCACCGCTCCGCTGGAGGTGCTGTTCGGCCGTGAGCTCTCGCGAAGCAGCGTGTACATCGGCATCTTCATGCTGACCTCGGCAGTGGGCGTCATCCTCATCGACGTGTTCGGCACCAGGCTCGTCCCCGGCCTGGACGCCAGGGTCGCCCTCACCGTCGGGCTGTCCCTGTTCGGCGCTTCGTCCATCGGGATGGGACTGGCGCAAGACAACGTGCTGTTGATGGCGTCCCGGGTCGTGCAGGGATTCGGCGGCGGGATGATGCTCGGCGCCGGCCTGCAGGCGGCCGTGCGGGTGCGCCCGGCAGCCGGGGACACCGCCCGCGCCCTGGGGCGGTTCAACGCCGCCTTCCTCTTCGGCGGTGCGGTCGGGTCGCCCGGCGGGTTGCTGCTCGCCGGGGTGATCAGCGGCGAGGCGGGCTATCGGATCGCGCTCGTCGTCACCGGTGTCTGCGCGCTGGTGGTCGCCGCCGCGCTCGCCGCCGCGCTGCCGAACCTGGCGCCGCCGCCCGGCTTGTCGCGACCGCGGCTCGGCCTGCCTCGATTCGGCAAGTCGACCGGCGGCGGCGCCGCTCTCGTGCTGGCGATGTGCGGCGAATTCCTCCGCGGTGGCGTGCTGTTCACCGCTCTTCCGCTCGCGGGCGCGGCACGCCAGTACCCCACCGTCACGATCGCCCTCGCGATCGCCCTCATGTCCGCTTTCGAGATCGCCGTCCTCACCGTGGCGTACCGCCTCATCCGGCGCGTCGGAGTCGTCGCCGTGCTCCTCACCGCGTTCGCGCTGGGAACGGTATGCGCGACCGTCCTCGCCCTCACCTCCGACCTGACGGTCTACCTGGCGATGTCGGTGCTGTTCGGCGTCAGCCTCGCCGGGGCGACCGCGAGCCTCCCCGTGCTGGTGGTCGCGCAGGTCGGCGACTCCTCGGCCGGCCTGGCGAAATTCCGCATCTCCGCCGGCATCGGCGTCCTCGCCGGGACCGTCGGCTGCGCTGTGCTGGGCACGCAGATCGGGATGGCCGCGCTCTTCGGGCTCATCGCCATCGTCCTGCTGGGCAGCGTACAGCTCACTCACTTCGTCGGGCGTCGCATGGCAATCACGTAGCCGCCGGCCCGCGAGGGGCTGGTCACCCGCGGACCCGAGACCGGAATCCGCGCGGCGGGCGCGTGGCTGCTGTGCATCGACGAGCTCAGCCGGGTGGCCCGGTTCGGCGACGAGTCGTCCCGCCGGATCGAGGCGCGCGCCCGCTGGACAGTCCTTCGGATGCCCGCCGATGGTCCGCGACCGGCTGCGGCTGCCGCCCCGACCCTCGGTGCTGATGATCGAGGCTCTGCTGAGGCGGGACGACACCCCTGGCCAAGGCTCAACGTCAACTAGGCGGCGCCCAGTGACGAGCAGTCCGCCTGCTTCAACGTGCAGGGTGGACGGCGAGGGCCGGGGAGTCAGAGGCGCCCCGGCCCTCGCCGTCCACTGTTTCTCCGCCCGTGACGACCCCCGTCGGCAGGGTTTTCCAGGTCTCCGGCACCCTCGGCCGGGACCTCGCGGAATATCACTGGCCGTAACTCGCCCTGGCAGCAGTTGACTTGGCGCCGATGAGCACGAAGGCGATGGTCACCGGGCGGTCACCGCGATTGCGCCGGCCGTGGCGGGCCGGGGGACCGCTCGGTCTGTTCGGCGGCCGCACCAGCCGAACGGGTGCGTCGCTCTGCTCGACGAACGAGCCGAGCAGGTTCGCGAAGGAGCAGAGTTACCCGAACAGGTATGAGGCTCCGCCGACACCTGGCCTACGAGGTCGTCCAGCAGGCCGTCGCCGCGTTGAGGTGTTCGGTGAGCGCCCCTTTGGTGGCGACCACGCGCGGGTGATCGGCGGGAACCCGAGTGCCGGCGTTGCCGGGAGACTCAGGGGTGGCGAGCCATCCGGCGCGGACGTGAGCACGAGACCGACCGCCGACCCGAGAGTTCGAATCGGCGGCCCGCTCTCATGCGCTCGATGCGAGCTCGTGGAAGCCGCTGCGGTGGAAGACCATCGGGGGAACGTCGGGATAGATGTCGAGCGCCTCGATCTTCAGCAGCACGATCGCGTGATCGCCTGCCACGACGACCTCGTAGATGGAGCACTCGAGCCACAGCGTGGCGCCGTGCACGAGGACCGCCCCGGTCTCGGTGGCGACCCAGTCGACGCCGGCGAAGCGTTGACCGTTCTTCGACGCGAGCGAACGCGCCACCGAACCGTGCTCGCCGGCCAGCACACTCACCCCCAGGCGACTCGCCTCAGCCAGCCGCGGCCAGGTGGAGGACGTGTTCGCCACGCAGACGGACACCAGGGCCGGATCCAGCGAGACGGAGGTGAACGAGCTGGCGGCCATCCCCTCCGGGACGCCGTCCACCATCGCGCAGAAGGCGGTCACGCCACTGGGGAAGCAGCCGAACGCCTGCCGGAGCAGGCCGTCGTCGAACCGCATGTCGGATGCCCGGATCATGGCGTCACCACCGCCGGGACGTACTTCCTGGCCGACTCGAGCCAGATGGCCAGGTCCGGCGAGGTCTCGTACTCCGAGTCGATCAGGTACAGGCTCGGCGCGGGGCAGCTGGCTCCGATCTCGACCAGCACCGGACGCAGGGTCAGTTCGGGTGCGAGCGCGTGCTGGAGTCCGGCCCCGAGCATCACGGGGAACGTCGGGATCCCGCCCAGCTCGCCCTGTCCGAACTGGTCGAGAAACAGCTTGAGGAGACCTGTGTACGTGGCCTTGAACGTCGGTGACGCCACCACGAGCGAGCCGGCGCCCAGCACCGTGGCCTTTGCCTCAGCCACCTTCGGGTCACCCCAGCCGAGCAGGCCGGCCCCCAGATCCACCACGTCGACCACCGCGGACGGCGCGCTCCCGCTGAGTTCCCGAGCGATCAGCTCGGCGGCAGCCCGGGTACGCGACATCGGCTTGGGGTTACCAACGACAACGACCGTCATATGAGTCCTCCGTAGCAGCGGACGAATGCTGACCCCGTCAGTGAAGGAGCGGCGGATTTCCCGGTCAGGTGTGGGCAGTAAACCTTCCATTGCGCCGCTGCCACCTCGCCGGCCCAAGCGCCTGGTCGGCGCAATCGCCTCGGAACGGTTGTGGTCTGCCGGTGTCACGCCGCCTGGCTAGCTTCCAGCACGAAGGCCGGCGGCAGGACCGTACGCCGTCGTCGCAGGAAGAGAGCGGGAGGCCGGGTTGCAAGCCAAAAAGTTCCACCTGGGCTGGTTCATGAACGGCTACCGCGTGCACGGCTGGCGGGACCAGTGGATCGGCACGCACAAGTCCGAGGGGATGCTGCCGGACTTCTACGTCGACATGGCGCGTTCCCTGGAACGCGCGTGCTTCGACTACTTCATCCTCGAGGACTCGTCGTTCGTGCCCGACGCCTGGCAGGGCAAGCACGACTTCTACCTGGAGAACGCGTACGCGGTCCCCAAGTTCGACCCGTCGGTCCTGGCCTCGATCCTCACCCAGAACACCTCGCGCCTGGGGATCGTCGCGACGCTGGCGATCACGGAGTACCCCCCGTATCTGCTCGCACGGCTCGTCTCGACGATGGACCACGTCTCCCGGGGCCGGGCCGGGTGGAACATGGTCACCGCGAGCTCGGACCGAGCGGCACAGAACTACGGCCACGACGCCCAGCCGGATCACGACGTCCGCTACGACATGGCCGAGGAGTTCGCCGAGCTGGTCGTCAAGCTCTGGGAGTCCTGGGAGCCCGGTTCCATGGTGGTCGACCAGGACGGCATCTTCGCCGACCCGTCCAAGGTCCACCCGGTGGACTTCGAGGGGACGTTCTACAAGTCGCGGGGCCCCATCAACTCGGCCCGCTCCCCGCAGGGCAGGTCGGTCATCGTCCAGGCGGGCGGATCGCCCAAGGGCCGTGCCTTCGCCTCGAAGTACGCCGACTCGATCATCGCCTCGGCGACCACGGTCGAGCAGATGAAGGAGTACCGCGACGATGTCCGGGCCCGTGCCGAGGCGCACGGTCGCGACCCGGACTCCGTGAAGGTGCTGTTCCTGGTCTCACCGGTCCTGGGCGAGACCCATCAGGCGGCCGTGGACCGCCGGCAGCAGGCCCAACAGGAGGCGGCCGCCAACCCGGTGACCCGCCTCGCCGGGATGGGCTACGCCACGGACATCGACTTCTCCGTGTTCGACCTGGACACCCCGATCAAGGATCTGGCGTCCCAGCTGGTGACCAACGGCCACCAGAGCTCGCTGCAGCAGTTCGTCGCCCACAACGGGGACCGCACGCTGCGCGAGGTCGCCGCCCAGTCGTCCACCAGCGCCGGACAGCGCGTCGAGCTGCTGGGGACGCCGTCCGAAGTCGCCGACCAGATGGGTGACGTCATGGCCACGGTGGGCGGCGACGGGTTCCTGCTCACCCAGGACGTTCTGACGCGGCGCTCCATCAGCGAGGTCTGCGACGGGCTGGTGCCCGAGTTGCAGAAGCGCGGGCTGACACGGACCTCGTACTCCTATGAGATGTTCCGCGACAACCTGCTCGAGTTCTGACGTGGCTTCCCCGTCCTGGGGGATGTCCCGAACTCCGGTCGAGCGCGCGGAGATCCAACGCAGGAGCCTGCGCGTGCTCACCCTGGGCCAGGTGGTGGGCGCCGGTGCGCTCGGTGCGGCCGTCACGATCGGCGGCTTCGTGGTCGAGGACATCGTCGGCGTCGCCACACCGTGGGTGGGTCTGTCGACCGCTGCCGTCACCGCGGGCTCGGGAGTCATGGCGCAGGTGCTCGCCCGGGTCATGGCGCTACGCGGACGGCGGGTCGGCATGCAGCTGGGCTACGCACTCGCCGCCTCGGGAGGTCTTGTCGCGTGTGCCGGCGTGCAGATCTCGTCCCTCACGCTCTTCGTGTGCGGCCTCCTGCTGTACGGCGCCGGTTCCGCCACCAACCTCCTCGCCCGGTACGCGGCGACCGACTTGGCCGAGCCGGACCAGCGAAGCCGGGCGATGGGCCGGATCCTGTTCGCGGCCACCTTCGGAGCGATCTTCGGCCCGACTCTCGTCGGACCCGCCGAGGCGCTCGGCCAATCCGCGTTCGGGCTCGAGAAGTACGCCGGTCCCTGGCTCCTGAGCTCGTTCTTCTTCGTCTGCGCGATGGTCAACGTGGGCGTGCGACTACGCCCCGACCCCTTGGCGGTCTGGGCGGAGGGCAATGTCGCGACCGTCGCCGCCCGGTCGATCCGCGTCACCGGCTCACTGCGGGTGATCGCCACCACACCCGCGGCCCGGCTGGCTCTGCTCTCCATGGTTGTCGCCCAAGCCGTGATGGTCGGCGTGATGGCCATGTCACCGATCGAGATGAAGACGCACCACCACGAGGCGATCATCCCTTTCGTGGTCTCGGCCCACATGGCGGGCATGTTCGCCTTCAGCCCGCTCGTCGGTCGCTTCGCGGACCGCTTCGGGCGGCTCGTGACGATGCGGAACGGTGCGTTCGTGCTCGTTCTCGCCGGCTGCGCAGGGACGGTGGCGGACAACGTCACCATGATGTTCGTCTCGATGTTCACCGTGGGGCTCGGCTGGGCGCTCGTCTTCATCGGCGCCTCGACGCTTCTGGTGGACACCGTCACCTCCGGTGATCGAGTGCAGGTCCAGGGCGCGGCGGACTTCGTCACCGCTGTCTCCGGCGGAGTCGCCGGAATCCTGTGCGGGTTCCTGCTCAGCTGGATCGGGTTCTCCGCGCTCGCCCTGGGCTCCGCGTGCCTGAGCCTGCTGATCCTCCTCGGGGTGTCCGGTCTGCGGCGACGGGAGAAGGCAGCGGTGAACACCGGATGACCACCGACGAAGCACGATCCCCGGCACACCCGGCCGCCCCGGCGCCGTCGTACTCGTTGCGGGCGCTGTTCCAGGTCCCCGGCTACCGCTACCTCTGCGTGAGCTCCTTCGTCTGGCACACCACGCGGTGGGGCGGCCTGTTCACCACGAGCTACCTGCTGGCCCAGATGTCCGGGTCGCCCATCCTCAACCAGGTGGTCGGCGCGCTCGTCTTCCTCCCGATGCTCATCGGTGGCTTCGTGGCGGGGGTGATCAGCGACCGACTTGACCGCCGCAAGCTCGTCCGTCGCGTCCAGTTGGTGCTGATCCCCGTCCAGTTCGCGATGTTCGGACTCGTCCAGTCCGGACAGGTCGAGGTCTGGATGACCCTTCCCTTCATGTTCGCCCTGGGAATCGGGGGGCTGGTGAACATGACCGCGCAGCGCCCCCTCATCTACGAGACCGTCGGTCCGCGTTTCGCCGGGCAGGCGATGACGATCGAGGCCACCGCACAGGCGGGGTCGGCCATGTTCGGCACGCTCGCCGGTGGTGCGCTCATCGACCACGTGGGCATGGGAGCGGGATTCGCCGGGATGGGCGTGCTGCTGTGCGTTTCGGCGGCCTTGCTGCGGCTGGTCCCCAGTCCTCGCTACGCCACCCCGCGCGACCGCGGTGTGCGCGTGTCGATCGTCACGCAGGCCGCCGCCAGCATCAGGCTCGCCCGGCGCAGCAGGCGCCTGATGGCCACTTTGGGTGTGACCGTGGCGATGAACCTGTTCATGTTCGGCTACATTCCGCTGGTACCTCTCGTGGCCGCTGAGTTCTCCGCCGACGCCGTGCTCGCCGGTGCCCTGGGCGCCGCCGCGGGCGGCGGCCAGATCCTCTGCGGAATCGTCCTGAGCACCCGGCCCCTCCTGAGGCGCGGACTGGTCTTCGCGGTCGGCTCGATGGTCGCTCTGCTCGGCCTGTTCTGCTTCTCCATCGCCCCTGTGTTCCAACTCGCGTTCATCGCGTTGTTCGTGGCCGGGATGGGACAGGCCGCGTTCGGGTCCATGCAGAGTCTCCTCGCGATCGAGTCCGCACACGACACCGAACGCGGCGTCGCCCTGGGGGTGCTCAGTACGGCGATCGGCGCGATGCCGATAGGAATGGTGCTGATCGGAGCGGGTGCCGAACTGCTCGGCACCAGGAACGCCCTGATGCTGTCGTCCCTGGTCGGGATGGCCGCGGTACTGACGGTCGTCCTGCGCCTGCGCGACCTGCTGTTGGCCGCCCCGGAGACCGCTCTCCGCCCCGCTCCCGGGACCTGAGTACGCCTCCCTCCGCGCCGGCACAGAGGGCCTGCCAGAGCCCGCGTCGTGACGCGCGCCCCTGGCCCTTTGTGCCGCGCACCTCTGGCCTTCCGAGTGCCCCGCATGGCTTCGGCCGCTCCGTGACTAAAACACTGTCTGTTACGAACCAGGCGCAATAGGAAAGCCACGATGACGACGCTGCGGTGTCACACACCGCCGCTTTGATCTGGCGAACAGCGTGGAGACGAGCCGAACGCCTCGCCTCATCCCTCACCGCACTGTCCAAGTTGCTTCGTGAGTCCCGCCGTAGGAGGCGTCCGTGCCCACCAAGATCGAAGCCCAGCACAGACCGGAACCGCGCACCCAACTGAGCCGTCGCAGCCTGCTCAAGGCAGCCGGCATCACGCTCGGCAGCGTCAGCCTGATGAGCCTGCTCGAGGCCTGTGGCACCGATGGGGCCAGCGAGGACGGCGCGGGCAACCTCACCCTGCGCATGCCGTTCCTGCAGGACATGCAGGTCCCCGACCCGGACATCATGTACGAGGGCGAGGGCGTGCAGGTCATGCACGCGTGCTACGACGGCCTCGTCACCTACAAGTCCGGCACGTCCGAGATAATCCCGCAGCTGGCGGACTCCTGGACGGTCTCCGACGACCAGCTGACCTACACCTTCAAGCTGAAGCCGGACGTCACGTTCCACGACGGGACACCCGCCGACGCCGAGGCGTGGTTGAAGAGCTTCAAGCGTCGGGCCGGGGTCAAACAGGGACCTGCCTACATGGTGGAGGGGATCGAGAAGGCCACGGCGAAGGACGCGACCACCCTCGTCATCAAGCTCAAGGAGCCCAACAACGCCTTCCTCCACTATGCGGCCTGCCCGTGGAAGATGCTGGTGACCAGCCCGACGGCGGTCACCAAGAACGCGGTGGGCGGCGACCTGGCCCAGACGTGGCTCAAGACCCACGACGCGGGCACCGGCCCTTATGTCATGAAGGAGTTCGTGCCGGGGAGCCACTACGTCCTGGAGCGATTCGACGGCTACTGGGGCGCGCAGCCCTATTTCAAGACGATCCGGATCCAGATCACCCCCGAGATCGCTACCCAGAAGCTCCAGCTGGACCAGGGCGCGTTCAATCTGGTCAGCCACGGGTTCGCCATCGCCGACGTGCTCAGCTACCGGAAGAACAAGAAGTTCGCGGTCGCCACGAACCTCGGCGCGTCGATGATGTCGCTCTACATGAACCCTGGCGCGGGCATGTTCAAGGACAAGTCCCTGCGGCAGGCGATGATGACCGCCATCGACCGCGCCACTGCGGTCGAGACGTCCTTCAAGGGGCTCACCACGGTCCAGGAGAACTTCTGGCCGGAGAACATGTTCCCCAAGGGGCTCGCACCCTTCGACCCGAAGGTCGACCTCGCGCCGCTGACCAAGAAGATCGCCTCGCTGTCGAACAAGAAGATCGACTTCGCCTGGGTGTCGTCCAACGGCGCGCCGGCCCAGCAGATGGCCGAGCTGATCCAGACCCAGCTCGCCCCGACCGGGCTGGAGATCACCATCCGGGCGATGCCCTCGGCGGAGTGGTTCGACCTGTGCAACCAGCCGGCCGAGAAGCGGCCGGACCTGCTCCTGGGGTCGATGGGCGGTGACGCACTGCACCTGGACACCGCGCTGCGGATCTTCCTGCGCACCGGCGCGAAGCCGCTGAACGCGTTCCAGTACGGCAACCCCAAGGTGGACGCGCTCATGGACGAGGCGATCACCAAGGGCACCGAGGACAAGACCAACGACGTCTACCTGAAGATCACCGACATCATCGCGGACGAAGCACTCTGGGTCCCGTTGTGCCGTATCCCGCAGAACTTCGTCACCCACTCCGACCTCGCGGGGATCGAGCTCGATTCGTACCTCCCCTACGTCTTCAACCCGGCCAAGATCAAACGAGTGTGAGCCGGCGGCGGCGTGAGCGAGGTCCTGCCCGACGAAGCGCCGGATCCCGTTCCGCCCCGCCACCGGTACCTCACCTCGCGCACGTACCTGGAGGGGCTGGAGCAGAACTCCTACCTCACCGACATCGTCACCACCACCAGGCTGAGGAGGGCATCAACCATGACCAGCACCAGCACTCCCGGGAACAGCGCCGCGGCACTCGCCGAACCACCGACCGCGTCACGCGCTCGGGTGGAGGACCTCACGGTCACGTTCAGGCGTCGAGGAGTGCCCGTCCACTCCCTGCGCGGCGTCACCCTGGACATCGCCCCCGGCGAGATCCTCGCCGTCGTCGGTGAGTCCGGCTCGGGCAAGAGCGTGATGGCGCTGGCCCTCCTCGGGCTGCTCGCCGGGGACCCGATGCCCGTCGTCACCGGAAAGGCCGAGGTGTGCGGCGTCGACATGGTGTCCGCGTCGGACGAGGAGCGGCGCCGCATGCGAAAGCTGCACCTCGGCGCGGTGTTCCAGGACCCCATGACCTCGCTCAACCCCACGATGCGCATCGGTCGCCAGGTGGTGGAGGCGGCCGGGTCCGAGGAGGAGGCGCTGCGGCTTCTCGACCTCGTCGGCGTCCCGGACCCCAAGCGGCGGATGAAGGCGTTCCCCCACGAACTGTCGGGTGGGCTCAGGCAGCGCGTGATGATCGCCATGGCAGTCGCCGGCAAGCCCGACCTGGTGATCGCCGACGAGCCGACCACGGCACTCGACGTGACGGTGCAGGCACAGGTCCTCGCCCTCATCCGCGACCTCTGCGACAAGCTCGGCACCTCCTTCATCCTGGTCACGCACGACATCGGCGTGGCCTCGCAGGTGGCGGACCGGATCGCGGTCATGTACGGCGGTCGGGTGGCCGAGATCGGGAAGACGGAGGAGGTCCTGCGAGCACCGTCACATCCCTACACCGTGGGCCTGCTGAACGCCCGGCTGGATCTCGACCTGCCGACCGGCCGACCGATCCCCGCGCTCCCTGGTGAACCGCCGGACCCTCGGGCACATCCACAGGGCTGCGCCTTCGCGCCGAGGTGCTCGGCGGCGGTCCATGACTGCGCCGAGGTTCTGCCGGTGCCGACCCCCGCGGCCACGCACTCGGGGGTGGCGGCCTGCATCATCCCCGGAGTGACGAGCCAAGAGGCGATACTCGCCGCCGCACCGTCGTTCCGGCCCATGGCCGAGGTCGACGACACCGCTCCCGCACTGCGGATCAACGGCGTCGACAAGCACTTCACGGTCAGACGCGGGATGCTCAAGAAGGACGAGCTCCACGCGTTGCGCAACGTGATTCTCGAGATCGCTCCCGGCGAGTCGATGGCCGTCGTGGGCGAGTCCGGGTCGGGGAAGTCGACGCTGCTCCGCGTCGTCGCGGGGCTGATGGCGCCCGACGGCGGGGATGTCGAGCGACCCGGCGGCCGGCCTCAAATGGTGTTCCAGGACGCCGGTGCCTCGCTCACGCCCTGGCTGACCGTGGGCGAGATCGTGGGCGAGCGGCTGCTCAAGGAGAACAACAGGGCAGACCGCCGGGAGCTGGTCGACCGGGCACTGCGCCAGGTGGGGCTTCCCCCTGACGTGGCCGGCATCAAGGCGGGCCTGCTCTCGGGCGGTCAGCGCCAGCGGGTGGCGTTCGCCAGGGCCGTCATCGTCCCTCCGAAGCTGCTGCTGTGCGACGAGCCCACCTCCGCTCTGGACGCCTCCTTGGCCGCCTCCGTGCTCAACCTGCTTCAGGACCTGCGGCGCGAGCTCGGGATGGCCGTCATGTTCGTCACCCATGATCTGGCCGCCGCGCGCTTCATCTCCGACCGCACCGCGGTGATGTACCTCGGGCAGATCGTCGAGCTGGGGCCGACCGAGGAAGTCATCAGCTCCCCCAAACACCCCTACACCAAAGCCCTGCTGGCCGCGATCCCCACCCCTGGGGCCGCTCCCGTGCGACTGCCGGGCGAGCCGGCGAGCCCGCTCTCCGTGCCGTCGGGTTGCTCGTTCCACCCGCGCTGCCGCGAGCGGATCGACCGATGCTCCACCGAGGCGCCGTTCCTCTACTCCATTGACGGCGTCGGGGGCCGGGAGGCCTCGTGTCATCTCATCAGGGTTCCCGCGAACCAGGGATGACCAGGCGTGGTTCACCCCGTCCACCGAGAGGCGGACCACGGTCGCAGCGGCGCAATGCGAGTGCCATGACGGCGCATTCGTCGTGACACCGGCGCTGGATGTCATGGGTTCACCACGGACCAAGGCACGCAATGGAGCGGTGCCGACCTGCCCGGCGATCTCGTTCGAGGCAGCGGAGGCAGCAGGAGAGGCAGGACAAGGCACATGACGATGTTCCACCTGGGTTGGTTCATGAACTTCACGCCTCCGGACTGGCAGTCCGAGTGGGCTTCCCCGGACGTGAAGAACTGGGCCAACGGCAAGTTCCACGTCGACATGGCCCGGTCGATGGAGCGGGCCTGCTTCGACTTCATGATGATCGAGGACACCGTCATGGTCGCCGACGCGTACGGCGGCACCATGGAAGGCTCCCTCAAGAACGCCGTCTTCGCGCCCAAGCAGGACCCGATCCCGCTGGCCGTCATGGTCGCCGCCAACACCACCAAAATGGGCGTGGTGGCGACCATGTCCACCTCGTTCTACCCGCCGTATCTGCTGGCCCGTGCCTGTTCCACTGTCGACTCGATCGCCGAGGGCCGGTTCGGCTGGAACATCGTCTCGTCGGCCGAGGACCGTGCTGCCCAGAACTTCGGCCTTGAGGGTCTTCCCGAGCATGACGAGCGCTACAACGTCGCCGAGGAGTACTTCGACGTCGTCAACCAGTTGTGGGACTCCTGGGATGCCGACGCGGTTGTCATGGACCGTGAGACCAACACCTTCGCCGACTTCCGCAAGGTCCGCACCATCGACTTCGAAGGCAAGTACTTCAAGTCCCGCGGCCCGCTCAACACCGTGCCCTCGCCCCAGCACCGGCCCGCATTCTTCCAGGCCGGAGCCTCCCCCCGGGGCCGCGCCTTCGCCGCCGGCGCGGCCGACGCGATCATCGCGGTCGGCACCGGCACCGCAGGCATGAAGGAGTACCGCGACGACATCCGCGCCCGCGCCGAAGCAGCCGGCCGTGACCCCGACGAGATCAAGCTCCTCTTCGTCGTTTCCCCCACCATCGCCGCCACCGAATCCGAAGCGACCGCCGCTCATCAACGCTTCGGCCAGTCGGAGCTGTTCGTGGAGAAGGCGCTCGTGGGCATCTCGTCGAACACCGAGATCGACTTCAAGCAGTTCGACCTGGACGAACCGCTCCCCGAAGGCCTGACCACCAACGGCGAACGCGGATCCCTCGAACACTTCAAGCGCGGCGACGGCACCCCCGGCCCCAAGACCCTGCGCCAACTCGCGATCGCGGCAAGCTCGTTCGGCCTGGAGTTCATCGGCACTCCCGAACAGGTCGCCGACCAGATGCAGGAAGTGATGGAGCAGGTCGGCGGCGACGGCTTTCTCATCCACCGCAGGGGCCTGACACGCAAATACATCAACGACATCTGCGACGGCCTCGTCCCCGAACTCCAACGACGTGGGCTGACCCGCACCGAGTACACCGGGTCCACCTTGCGCGAGACCCTCGGCGAGTTCTGAAAGGCAGACGCACATGACGATGTTCCACCTGGGTTGGTTCATGAACTTCACGCCTCCGGACTGGCAGTCCGAGTGGGCTTCCCCGGACGTGAAGAACTGGGCCAACGGCAAGTTCCACGTCGACATGGCCCGATCGATGGAGCGGGCCTGCTTCGACTTCATGATGATCGAGGACACCGTGATGGTGGCCGACGCGTACGGCGGCACCATGGAGGGGTCGCTGAAGAACGCCGTCTTCGCGCCCAAGCAGGACCCGATCCCGCTGGCCGTCATGGTCGCCGCCAACACCACCAAAATGGGCGTGGTGGCGACCATGTCCACCTCGTTCTACCCGCCCTACCTCCTGGCCCGCGCCTGCTCCACTGTCGACTCGATCGCCGAGGGCCGGTTCGGCTGGAACATCGTCTCGTCGGCCGAGGACCGTGCCGCCCAGAACTTCGGCCTTGAGGGTCTTCCCGAGCATGACGAGCGCTACAACGTCGCCGAGGAGTACTTCGACGTCGTCAACCAGTTGTGGGACTCCTGGGATGCCGACGCGGTTGTCATGGACCGTGAGACCAACACCTTCGCCGACTTCCGCAAGGTCCGCACCATCGACTTCGAAGGCAAGTACTTCAAGTCCCGCGGCCCGCTCAACACCGTGCCCTCGCCCCAGCACCGGCCCGCATTCTTCCAGGCCGGAGCCTCCCCCCGGGGCCGCGCCTTCGCCGCCGGCGCGGCCGACGCGATCATCGCGGTCGGCACCGGCACCGCAGGCATGAAGGAGTACCGCGACGACATCCGCGCCCGCGCCGAAGCAGCCGGCCGCGACCCCGACGAGATCAAGCTCCTCTTCGTCGTTTCCCCCACCATCGCCGCCACCGAAGCCGAAGCCCGGGAGCAAGAGGCGCGGATCATCGCGACCGACTCCTTCATCGAGAAGGCACTCGTGGGCATCTCGTCGAACACCGAGATCGACTTCAAGCAGTTCGACCTGGACGAGCCGCTCCCCGAGGGTCTGACCACCAACGGCGAACGCGGATCCCTCGAGCACTTCATGCGGGGCGACGGCACCCCAGGCCCCAAGACCCTGCGTCAGATGGTCATGGCTCGCAACAAGCGGGGCCTGGAACTGGTGGGCACCGCGGAGCAGGTCGCCCAGCAGATGGGCGAGGCGATGGAGGAGATCGGCGGCGACGGCTTCCTGATCAACAAGGGCGGTCGCGACCTCTCCCGGCAGTACATCACCGACATCTGCGACGGCCTGGTCCCCGCGCTGCAGCGCCTGGGCCTCACCCGCACCGAGTACACCAAGTCCACCCTGCGCGACACACTCCGCGAGTTCTGAGGATCGACACGATGACGAAGAAGTTCCACCTGGGTTGGTTCATGAACTTCATCCCGCCGGAGTGGGACAGCGAGTGGGCTTCCCCGGACGTGAAGAACTGGACCAACGGCGACTTCTACGTCGACATGGCCCGGTCGATGGAGCGGGCCTGCTTCGACTTCATGATGATCGAGGACACCGTGATGGTGGCCGACGCGTACGGCGGCACCATGGAAGGCGCGTTGAAGAACTCCATCTTCGCGCCCAAGCACGACCCCGTGCCACTGGCGGTCAAGGTAGCCGCGAACACCGCCCACCTGGGTGTGGTGGCGACGATGTCGACGTCGTTCTACCCGCCGTACCTGCTGGCCCGCACTTGTTCCACTGTCGACTCGATCGCCGAGGGCCGGTTCGGCTGGAATATCGTCTCCTCCGCCGAGGACCGTGCTGCCCAGAACTTCGGCCTTGAGGGTCTTCCCGAGCATGACGAGCGCTACAACGTCGCCGAGGAGTACTTCGACGTCGTCAACCAGTTGTGGGACTCCTGGGATGCCGACGCGGTTGTCATGGACCGCGAGACCAACACCTTCGCCGACTTCCGCAAGGTCCGCACCATCGACTTCGAAGGCAAGTACTTCAAGTCCCGCGGCCCGCTCAACACCGTGCCGTCGCCCCAGCACCGCCCCACGTTCCTCCAGGCCGGAGCCTCTCCCCGTGGTCGCGCGTTCGCCGCAGGCGCCGCCGACGCCATTGTCGCGGTCGGTACCGGCACCGCGGGCATGAAGGAGTACCGCGACGACATCCGCGCCCGCGCCGAAGCGGCCGGCCGCGACCCCGACCACATCAAACTCCTCTTCTGCGTTTCCCCCACCATCGCCGCCACCGAAGCCGAAGCCCGCGCCGAGGTGGAACGGCTGACCTCGTCCGACGCCTACGTCGAGAAGACCCTGGTCAGCATCTCGGCCAACACCGAGATCGACTTCAAGCAGTTCGACCTGGACAAGCCACTCCCGGAGGGCCTGACCACCAACGGCGAACGCGGATCCCTCGAGCACTTCATGCGGGGCGACGGGACCCCCGGCCCCAAGACCCTGCGTCAACTCGCGATCGACTGGGCCAAGACAGGCGTCGAGTTCGTCGGGACCGCGGAGCAGGTCGCCCAGCAGATGGGCGAGGCGATGGAGGAGATCGGGGGCGACGGCTTCCTCATCATGAAGCCCGGCTGGGATCTGAACCGGAAGTACATCCATTCGATCACCGACGGCCTGGTCCCCGAGCTCCAGCGTCTGGGCCTCACCCGCACCGAGTACACCAAGTCCACCCTGCGCGAGACGCTCCGCGAGTTCTGAGCCCACCGCAGACATCCCCGCACTTTTCAAGAGAACCGCGTCGCGACCGAGTAGGAGACATCATGCCGAAGAAGTTCCATATGGGCTGGTTCATGAACTTCATCCCGCCGGAGTGGGACAGTGAGTGGGCTTCCCCGGACGTGAAGAACTGGGCCAACGGCAGGTTCTACGTCGACATGGCCCGGTCGATGGAGCGGGCCTGCTTCGACCTGATCATGATCGAGGACACCGTCATGGTGGCCGATGCCTACGGCGGCACCATGGAAGGCGCGCTGAAGCACTCGGCGTTCGCGCCCAAGCAGGACCCGATCCCGCTGGCCGTTCTGATCGCCGCCAACACGGCCAGGATGGGCGTGGTGGCGACGATGTCGACGTCGTTCTACCCGCCGTACCTGCTGGCCCGTGCCTGTTCCACTGTCGACTCGATCGCCGAGGGGCGGTTCGGCTGGAACATCGTCTCCTCGGCCGAGGACCGTGCTGCCCAGAACTTCGGCCTTGAGGGTCTTCCCGAGCATGACGAGCGCTACAACGTCGCCGAGGAGTACTTCGACGTCGTCAACCAGCTGTGGGACTCCTGGGAGCCCGACGCGGTCGTCATGGACCGCGACACCAACACCTTCGCCGACTATCGCAAGGTCCGCACCATCGACTTCGAGGGCAAGTACTTCAAGTCCCGCGGGCCGCTCAACACCGTGCCCTCGCCCCAGCACCGCCCCGCGTTTCTCCAGGCCGGGGCCTCCCCTCGGGGCCGCGCGTTCGCCGCCGGCGCGGCCGACGCGATCATCGCGGTCGGTACCGGCATCGAAGGCATGAAGGAGTACCGCGACGACATCCGGGCCCGCGCCGAAGCGGCCGGCCGTGACCCCGACGAGATCAAGCTGCTCTTCGTCGTCTCTCCCACCGTCGCCGCCACTGAAGCCGAAGCCCGCGCCGAGGTCGAGCGGCTTCACAACCACCCGTCGTACATCGAGAAGTCGCTGGTGAACATCTCCTCCAACACCGAGATCGACTTCAAGCAGTTCGACCTGGACGAGCCGCTCCCCGAGGACCTGACCACCAACGGCGAACGAGGATCCCTCGAGTACTTCATGCGGGGCGACGGGAGCCCCGGCCGCAAGACTCTGCGCGAGTTGGTGCTGCACCGCGCCAAGCGAGGACTTGAACTGGTGGGCACCGCGGAGCAGGTCGCCAAGAAGATGGGCGAGGCGATGGAGGAGGTCGGCGGCGACGGCTTCCTGATCAGCAAGCCCGGCTGGGACCTGTCCCGCAACTACATCAGCTCCATCTGCGACGGACTGATGCCCGCGCTCCAGCGCCAGGGCCTCACCCGCACCGAGTACACCAGGTCAACTCTGCGCGAGACGCTTCGTGAGTTCTGATCGTGTGCGGGCGTGACGGCACCGCACGCCTACCACGGCAGCCCGCTGGCCCGGTTCCGGCAGTCGGCCGGGCATCAGCTGACGATGGTCCTGGTCGGATTCGTGATGGCCATGACCGCCCCGATCGAGCTGCTCTACGCGATCAAGCTGGGACTCAGCCCGGTCCTCGTCACCGTCTTCATCGTGAGCTCCGCGGCCGGACTCATGCTGGTCGACGTCCTGGGTACGCGGGTCGTCACCCGGATCGACGCCCGCTCGACGACCGTCGTCGGGATGGCGCTCTTCGCGGCCAGCGAGGCCTGTTACGGGCTGGCCGATCGCGCGCCGGAGCTGATCGCCGCCCGGGTCCTCCAGGGGCTGGCCAGCGCGGTGGTCGCCGGCGCGGCGTTGCAGGTGACGGTGCGGATGCGCGCTCGCCCGCACCGCGCTCTCGGCTCGAACGCGAGCCTGCAGATGCTCGGCGGCTCCGTCGGAGCTCCGGTCGGCGGCCTCCTGGCCACTCAGTCCGCGGGGGTCGACGGCTACCGGCTCGCCTTCGCGGTCTGCTGCGGCGCGGGGCTGGTGGCGGGCGCGCTGGTGGTCCTGCTGCTACCGCGCCTTCCCGCCCCGTACGAACTCGGCCGCCCCCGGGTCGGTCTGCCCCGACTCGCGGTCGGCCGGGCCGTCCGCGTCGCGCTCGCGCTGGGGCTCATCGGCAACTACCTGCGCAGTGGGATCGAGAACACCGCTTTCCCGCTGATCGGGGACGCGGCGGGTCTCACTCCCGCGGGCATCGGAATCTCCCTGGGCGTGCTCTCCATGGTGGAGATCGTGGTCCTCGGCACCTCGGGCACGCTGTTCGAGAAGGTCCGTCCCGCTCGAGCGCTCGTGTGGGCGCTCGCGCTCGGTGTGGTCGCCTTGGCCGCCCTTCTGGCCGCACATTCGCTCAGTGGCTTCCTCACCGCGGCTGTGCTGTTCGGCCTCGTCGACGGAGTCGCTCTGGCGGCACCACCGGTGCTGGTCGTCGCCACCAGCCCGGACCCGTCGATCGCCGTGGCCAACTACCGGATCGCCTGCGGCGTGGGCTCGTTCAGCGGCTCGGGCAGCGTCAATCTGCTCTTCGGGGCGCTGGGAACCACGGGGTGCGTGGTCGGCGGGGGACTCGTCCTGCTGTCCGCGGCTGCGCTGGCCGGGTCGAGACCCCTGCGGGAAACGCGCGCCACCCGCGCGCAATGAACCAGCAACTTGAGTGAACTTTCAATGATACCACCGGGAGATGGACTTGCCTCCCGACGGATCCCATCAGAAGCCCGTGAACCGCAGGGTCGAGGACGAGCGGGCCGTTCAGTCACGGAGGAGCCATGGCCATTGCTGAGCCCTACGTCGCCAAGGATCTGGTCCCGGTCGGGACCAGATTCGGTCAAGGCCTCAGACAGTATTTCCAGGGCACGCCGGTAGCCGGCTGGGTCGCCTTCACCGCGCTGGCAGCGATGTTCCTCATCGCGGTCTTCGCCGAGGCCATCGCGCCCTACGACCCCCTGGTGCCGGCCGGGACACCGATGTCCGCGCCCGGATCCGGTTATCTCCTGGGGACCGACACGGTGGGACGTGACGTACTCAGTCGCGTTCTCGTCGGCATGGCCACCAGCTGGTGGGGCGCCCTGGCGGTCGTCGCCTCCGGTGTCTTCTTCGGCGGGCTGGTCGGTCTCGTCGCCGGGGCTGCCGGCGGCATCGTCGACAGCGTCCTGATGCGGATCACCGACGTGTTCCTGGCCCTGCCCGGACCGATCCTGGCGGTCGCGGTGGTGGCGGCCCTCGGCCCGTCCTACTTCCACACGCTCGTCGGCGTCTCGCTCGTGTGGTGGCCGTTGTACACGCGCATCATCCGCGCCGAAGTACGCAAGCTGCGGGCCTCTCCGCACATGGAGGCGGCCAAAATCTCGGGGGCCGGACCGGTGCGCCGGCTCACCAGGCACCTGCTGCCCGGAGCCGTCCCCACCACCATCATCACCGCGAGCCTGGACGTGTCGGCGCTGGTGCTGATGCTCTCGAGCCTGTCGTTCCTCGGTCTGGGGGCACCGCAGCCCGCGCCCGAGCTGGGAGCGATGAGCGCACAAGGCATGACCAACATCTTCAGCGCGTGGTGGATCCCCGTGTTCCCCGCCGCGGCCGTCGCACTGATCGCCATCGTGAGCAACTTCGCCGGCGACGCACTCAGGGACCGCATCCGTGACCGCTGACCGGTACAGACGAACGTGGAGGTGACATCATGCTGCTGATCTTGGGTCGTCGGCTCCTCGGAGCACTGCCTGTCCTGATCGCCCTGGTCCTGGTGGTCTTCGTCCTGCAACAGGTGGCGCCGGTCGACCCCGTCGTCGCCCTGGTCGGGGAGAAGGCACCGCCGGAGGTGTACGAGGCCGCCCGCCAACAACTGGGACTCGACAAGCCGTTGCCGGTGCAGTTCTTCCACTACCTGGCGAGTGCGGTCCAGGGTGACCTCGGGACCTCCTCGGTGACGCGCACGCTGGTCGCGTCGGACATCGTGAAGTTCCTGCCGGTCACGCTGGAGCTCGTGTTCATGTCTCTCGTGCTGATCGCCGTGATCGGGTTCTTCCTGGGGCTGGCCACGGCGCAGCGGTGGCCCGGATCGGGGGCGCTGCGGGTGGTGATGATCTCCGGCGCGTCGGTGCCCGTGTTCCTGGCCTGCCCGATCGCGATGCTGGTCTTCTACCGCTGGCTCGACATCCTGCCCGTCACCGGCCAGACATCGTCGTACGACGCACCATCGGGCCCGACCGGCTTCCTTCTGGTCGACAGCCTGGTGGCGGGCCGGCCGAGCCTGTTCTTCGACGACCTGAAACATCTCATCCTCCCGGCGTTGTGCATCGCGATCGGACCCGCGGTGGCCGTCGGCCGCGTTCTGAGAAGCAGCCTGGAGGGCACCCTCCGAGCGGAGTACGCCCGTACTGCCAGGGCCAAGGGCCTGAGCGGGACCGAGGTCCTCGTCAAGCACGCACTCCGCAACGCCCTCGGCCCCGTGCTCGCGCTGATGGGACTGCAACTCGCCGGAATGATCGGGAACAGCATCCTGGTCGAGGCGATCTTCGCCAGACCCGGGATCGGCCTGTACATCTCCCAGTCGATCAGCAAGGGAGACTTCAACACCATCGCCGGAATCACGCTGGTCGTCGGCCTTCTCTACGTCGTGGCCAACATCGTCGTCGACGTCCTCCAAGCCGCGGCCGATCCGCGGATCGCCGTCTAGAGGGGGCCAGGGGCGCAATCGGCCGGCAACGCATGGGAAGGGGCGCGGAAATCCGCGCCCCTTCTCCTGTGCCCATGACCACGATCACTCTCATACGCCCATGACCGCTCCACTCGACATGCGCGAAGCAGACTCGCCCGAGCCCGAGCCCGAGCCCGAGCCCGACGTTGAGGTGGAGGCGGAGGCGGAGGTGGAGAACCAGCGTCGTCCGGTGTACGCGCGCGGGACCCTCCAACTGCTGGCACCCGTGCTCGGCCGGCGGGTGCGCTTCCGCATATGGCTCGGTGTCGGATTCGCCGTCGCCGCGATGGGCCTGATGGGCCTCATACCGTTGATCCAGCAGGTCATCCTCGACGACACGATCCTCTCCGAGAAGCGTTCCCGAACCGTCTGGATCGTGCTCCTGCTCGTCACCGGACTCGTCAGCTTCGTGGCGAACTACCTGCGCCGCACGATCGGCGGCAGAGCCGCCGTGCACGTCCAGCGGGACCTCCAGATCAAGCTGCACCGGCACATGCAGTACCTGGACGCCTCGCGGCGCGACGAGATGCGTGCCGGGGACGTGATGTCCCGCGCGACATCGGACCTCACCCTGATCCAGATGTTTCTCCAGCAACTGGGCCTGGCCTACGGCAACGTCACCCTGCTCGTCGTGTCGCTGGCCGTGATGGTCGCCCTCTCCCCGCTGCTGGCAGCGGTGATGGTGGTGGCCGTACCCGTGTTCCTCGCCGTGGCCATGAGGTTCCGCAGCCGGTCGTTCCCCGCGAGCTGGATGGACCAGCGGTTCCAGGGCGGCGTGGCCGGGGTCGTGGAGGAGGCGGTCACCGGAGTCCGGGTCGTCAAGGCGTTCGGGCAGGAGGAGCAGGAGCAGGCATCGCTCAACGGCGAGGCGCGCAAGCTTTTCCAGTCCCGGCTCCGCACCGCGAGGATCACCGCGGTGTTCGGCGCCGGCATGGACGCCATCCCCGGTCTCACCCAGCTGGCCATCCTCGGCTTCGGGGGCTGGCTCGTCATGGAGGGCCAGGTCTCACTCGGCGTGTTCCTCGCCTTCTCCAGCTACGTCCTCCAGCTGGTCGCCCCGGTGCGCTTCCTGTCCGGTCTGATGGCCACCAGCCAGCAGGCGCGCGCCGGCGCTCAGCGGGTCGTCGAACTGCTGTCGACGCAGGCCCGCGTGCGGGAGCGTCCCCACGCCGTCCCGCTGGAGGACCCCGCAGGCCTGGTCGAGCTCCAGCATGTCGACTTCCATTACCCCGGCGGCGAACGCGTGTTGCACGACATCTCGCTGCGGGTGAACCCGGGAGAGCGGATCGCCATCGTGGGCGCCTCGGGTTCGGGGAAGTCCACTCTGGCCCACCTCATCGCCCGGTTCCACGACCCCACGTCGGGCGTGGTGCGCATCGACGGCCGCGACATCCGCGAGTACACCCTGACCTCGCTGCGCGCCGCGGTCGGGATCGTGTTCGAGGAGGGCTTTCTCTTCTCGACGACGATCCGCGACAACATCGCGTTCGGCAGACCGACGGCCACCATCGACGAGGTGGAGCACGCGGCGGTCGCGGCAGGCGCGCACGGCTTCGTCTCGGGACTCCCCGACGGCTACGACACCGCCGTGGGCGAACGCGGCTTCACCCTGTCCGGTGGGCAGCGGCAGCGACTCGCACTCGCCCGGGCGGCGCTGACCAACCCCCAGGTGCTGATTCTCGACGACGCCACGTCCGCCATCGACGCACGGACGGAACACGCCATCCACCGCTCGCTGGGGGAGGTCCTCGCCCGCCGGACGACCGTGCTGATCGCCCACCGGCACTCGACCCTGCGTCTGGCGGACCGGATCATCGTGCTCGACCGCGGCCGGATCGTCGACGTCGGAACCACCGAAGAGCTGCTCGCGAGTTCCCCGCTCTTCCGTGAGCTGCTGACCGGACCCGACGCGGACTTCGAGGCGGGCCCTGAGGAACCGGTCACCGAGCTGGACCCCACCACCTGGCCCGAGGGCGTGTCACGGCTGGGCGCGCCGAAGATCAGCAGTCACACCAGCGAGGCCGCCACGCGGGCGGCGTCCGGCTCGCACGGCCCCGGTATGAGTGGCGACACCTCGACCCTCGCCGGCCTGGCCACCGTGTCGCCCACGCTGCTCAAGGCCGTGGAACGCCTTCCCGAGCTGCGCGGCGAGCCCGACATCGACCTCGCGGAGGCAGTCGCGCCGCACGACCGGTTCACCATGGGGAGCGTCTTCCGGTCCTTCACCAAGCCGCTGTTGCTGGCCTCGGTCATGGTGGTCGTCGACGCCGTCTCGTGGATCTCGACGCCGGTGCTGATCAGGCTCGGCATCGACCACGGCGTCCTCCAGCACTCCCATCGGACGCTGGCCTGGATCTGTGTGGCCCTCCTGGCCATCCAGGGCGTCATCTGGGTCAACAGCAGGGTGATGATCTACTTCGCCCAGCTCATCGCCGAACGCATGCTGTTCGGGCTGCGGGTGCGCACGTTCGCGCACCTGCAACGACTCTCGCTCAACTACTACGAGCAGCACATGGCCGGCAAGATCATGACCCGGATGACCTCCGACGTCGAGGCCTTCGCCCAGCTGTTGCAGCAGGGACTGCTGACCGCGATGGTGAGTCTGCTGGCGTGTGCCGGCATCGCGGTCGGACTCGTCGTCTTCGACGCCCAACTCGCCCTCGCCGTCTCGGCGGTGCTGCCGGTCCTGCTGGTCTCCACGCTGTGGTTCCGCTCCGCGTCGGGGAGGACGTACCTGATCGCACGCGACCGGGTGTCGGTGCTCTACGCCGACATGCAGGAGAGCCTCGCCGGCGTCGCGGTCAGTCAGGCCTACTCCCAGCAGCAGGCGAACGAACAGCGGTTCGAGGTGCTGGCCGACTCCTACTGCGAGGCCCGGATTCGCTCGGCCGAGCTGATGGCCCGGTTCTTTCCGCTGCTCCAGTTGCTGAGCACCGTCGCCAAGGCCATCGCGCTCGTGGTCGCCGCTCCGCGGGTCATGGCGGGTGACCTGTCCTACGGGCTGCTGATCGCCTTCCTGCTCTACCTCGACCAGTTCTTCACGCCGATCCAGCAACTGTCCTTCGTCTTCGACCAATGGCTGCAGGCGAAGGTCGCGGTCGTCCAGCTGCGAGAGCTCCTGCAGACGCCGACGGGTACCCCGCTCGCCGAGGACGCCGTCGCCCCGAAGCGTCTGTCCGGCCGGATCTCCCTGGACCACGCGACGTTCGCCTACGAGAGCACCGGCCTGGTCGCGATGGACGATGTGAGCCTCGAGATCCCGCCCGGGCAGGTCGTCGCCCTGGTCGGCACCACGGGTGCGGGCAAGTCGACTCTGGTCAAGCTGGTGGCCCGGTTCTACGACACGTCCGCGGGCACGGTGAGCGTCGACGGCATCCCGATCAAGCAGCTCGACCTGGCGGCGTACCGCCACCAGCTCGGGTTCGTCCCCCAGGAACCCTTCCTGTTCTCGGGGACGATCCGTTCCAACATCGCCTACGGGAACCCCGAGGCGCCGGACCTCCTCGTGGAACAGGCCGCCCGCGCGGTGGGGGCGCACGCCTTCATCGCCGAACTGCCGCTCGGCTACCACACCCCGGTGAGCGAGCAGGGCCGGTCGCTGTCGGCCGGCCAGCGCCAGCTGCTGAGCCTGGCCCGGGCACTCCTCGTCGACCCCGCGATCCTGCTGCTCGACGAGGCGACGGCCAACCTGGACCTCGCCACGGAGGCACGCGTGCAGCGAGCGATGGGACTGGTCGCGAGGGGGCGTACGACGCTGCTGATCGCGCATCGGCTCCAGACGGCACGAGCCTCCCAGCGCATCCTGGTCGTGGACAACGGGCTGATCGTCGAGGACGGCTCCCACGACGAACTCCTCAAGCTCGGGGGCCAGTACGCGGCGCTGTGGGCGGCGATGGTGACGAGTGCCGCCCACAGCGAGTGACGACAGCCCACGACCCCACCCGCCCTGCCGCTACGGTCGGCGGCAGGGCGGGTGGGGTCGTGGGCGTCCTCGGCAGGCTGATCGGCGTGGGTCAGGCCGATCGGACGGCGTGGGTCTGGAAGGCGATCAGGTCGCTCCGCAGCCGGAACTGCGACAGCGCCCTGGGCTGGCCCTGCTCGTCCTCCAGGACGTCTTCCAGGAAGAGCATGGGCGCTCCGACCTCCACACCCACCAACCGCGCGGACTGCTCGTCGGCCGCCGTCGCACCGATCGTCGTCGACTTGGTTCCGCGGATCCTGACGTCGAAGTGCTTCTCCAGGAACAAGATCGCGTCCGGTTCGTCGACGACGATGTCCCGAGACTGCTCGGGGCTCAGCGCGACGTAGCTCACCAGGATGCCCAGCACCAGTTCGTGCCGGAGGACGAGCGACTCCATCATGAGCACGGTCCAGTCGCCCACGAGCTGCAGTCTCTCGCGCACCAGGCCCGGACAGCCCAGGATCTGGTAATCCAGGGCACGGAGCTGGGTGTGGACGGCCCTCTCGCCGCCGAACGCCTCGACGGGGGCGATCTGGTTGATCCGCAAGGTGGTCACGTGGGCAGAGCGCGTCCCGCGCTTCGGGCTGCGCGTAACCAGACCGTCCTTGGCCAGGAGTTGCAGGACCGCACGCACGGTGTTGCGGCTCGCCGACAAGGACTCGGTCAGCTCACTCTCGACCAGGTACAGGCTTTCGGGACTGCTTTGCAGGGAGGAACGCAGGAGGTCGTAGGCCCTGCGCATGGAGTTGTTCAGCCGGTCCGGAGTCTGTCGATGCCGTTGGTACACCGTCTCGGGGCGCACCGGCCCGGCAGGGTGGTTCGACACCGCCGGCAGCCTCGGTTGTGCGGCCTGACGGGGCAACAGGTCATCTGCCACGAGGAAACCCCCTTCGAAGAGGCGTTCACCAGTTTGAGCATGGAAGCAGCGGAGTGTTGCCTGAATCGTCCTCGAATGCGACGTACGTATTGCGCTCTGGTGACTCTCGGGCAGCAGAGCGCCACTCAGGGCTGGTCGGCGATGCCGTCGGACACCTGCGGGCGCGCGTTCGCGTGCAGCCAGAGGCGGGCGGCGGCGATGTCCTGGTGCATCTGCTGCACCAGCGCCTTGACGTCGGTGAAGCGGCGCTGCGGTCGGATCCGGTGATCGAGCCGGACGAGCAGCCACTGGCCGTAGAGATCACCGGAGAAGTCCAACAGGTGTGCTTCGAGGAGGCGGATCCCGTCACGGCCGTAGAAGGTGGCCCTCCGGCCGACCGACACGGCTGCGCCGTGTGTGGCGCCGTCGGGCAGTCGCACCAGACCGGCCCACACTCCGTCGCTCACGCTCTCGTCGCCCAGTACGAGGTTGGCGGTGGGGAAGCCGAGTTCGCGGCCCCGCCGGTCGCCATGCTCGACCCGTCCCTCGATGACCCCCACCTGCTTGGGCACTGACCTGTCCGAGTCCTGGCGAGGTCTCATGCGCGCGCCGAACGGCACGCGCAGGAAAATGCTGTCCAAGGTCGAGTCCATCGTGGCTGCTCCTTCGGCACGGGGGGACAGTCGGGGCAAGTACCAGTGCGACGGATCCCCATTGCGGGCGAACGTGCCGACGGTGACGTCTGGATTGCGCCGATTGCGGTGCCGCGATGCGCATCCCCACCGGCGCGCCTCCGGACGTCGGCAAAGGGTCGCGGCGCGCCTTCCCCTCCCTCTGATCTCTCCGAAGCGCAACGGCCAGCGCAAAGGACCCGCAACCGGAGGGTGACCCTCGGGCAACAGCGGCGCGCTTGACTCCGCGGCATGAAGGCTCAAGGCACCAGGTACGGGCGCTGGCACGGCGCTAGCCGCAAGAGGCCGCGCGACCATCGCGTCATCGCGTCCGAGCGGGCCACTCGCCGCATCCGGCTGCTGATCGATGCCGCCCGGCAGGCCGGCCCCAGCGAGCTCGACCACGAGTGGCTGGCCGACCGAACAGGGGTCCCCCTCGGCTACCTCGTCTGGCGGTATCCCACCACCGCCGACCTGTCCGCACTCCGATCGCTTTCCACCTGACCCGCGCTCCGGTCCGGAGGCACGCCCACCGGCCGGCACCCCGCGGGCACCGGACCGGTGGCCGGAGCGGTGAGGGCAGTCGCCCCGCCGAGGGATGCCACTCCTCCGTCAACGGTCAGGCCTCGCCCACGAGGTCGAGGTCTCCACAAGTCGTCTTCGGAGCGATCTCCGGTACGGGCCACTTGCCTGGTGACGGGACACGCCGGCAGCGCAATGCGGGCGCAACTGCGTGACTCGGTGCGCGGAAACATCGGAAAGTCAGGTTGGGGTCATGTTTCATTTGGGCTGGTTCATGGGCAGCGGCTTCAGCGTTCAGACCTGGGCGATGGACCCGTGGGCGGGTAATACCGGACACGACTGGATGAAGGGCGACCTGTTCGTCGACCTGGCAGCGGCGCTGGAGCGGGCTCGCTTCGACTACCTGCTGGTCGAGGACACGAGCATGGTCGAGGACGCCTACGGCCGCTCGATGGAGACGACGCTCAAGTACGGCCTGCTGGCCCCGAAGAGCGATCCCGTCCCGCTGATCCCGTTGCTGGCACAGCGGACCAAGCACCTCGGCATCGCGGTGACCTTGTCGACGAGCTTCTACCACCCGTTCATGGCGGCCCGGACGATGACCACCCTCGACCACCTCACCGAGGGGCGGGTCGGGTTGAACGTGGTCACCGGGAGCTCGTCGCGCGCGGCGCAGCAGTACGGGTACGACACGCTGATGAAGCACAGCGAGCGGTACGAGATGGCCAAGGAGTGGATGGAGGCCGTCGGGGCGTTGTGGGACTCGTGGGAGGAGGGTGCCGTCCTCGTCGACCAGGAGACGCCGCGCTACGCCGACCACACGAAGGTGCACCCGGTCGATTTCGAGGGGAAGTACTTCAGGACCCGCGGGCCGCTCAACACCATTCCCGGGCCACAGCGCCGTCCGGTCATCGTGCAGGCCGGGGCCTCGCCAGCGGGCCGTGACCTGGCCGCAAAGTACGCCGAGTCGATGCTCGCGCACGGCACAAGCATCGAGCAGATGAAGGCGTTCCGGCAGGACATGCACCGCCGCATGAAGGAGTACGGTCGCGACCCGAGCACGCTGAAGATCCTCTTCCTCATCGACCCGGTACTCGGTGACACCGATCGCGTCGCGCAGGCGCGCGTGGAGGACATGCAGGCCGCCCGCTGGAGCGACCAGGCGATCGAGCGGAAGCTGTGGGGGCTGAGCTACACCTCCGGCGGAGAATTCGATTTCTCCACGTTCGATCTCGACAAGGAGGTCCCCGACGTCTGGGGCAACGGCGAGACGAGCACCCTGCGTACGTTCATCGAAGGCGCCCGCGGCAAGACGCTGCGCGAGGCCGTCGCCACCGTCGACACCCACGCCGGCCTCGCGTTCGTCGGCTCGCCCGACACCGTGGCGTCGAAGATGGGCGAGGCGATGGAGGAGATCGGCGGCGACGGTTTCCTGTTGTCGCCGACCGTCACGCGGCGCAACATCGCCGAGATCGCGGACGGTCTGGCACCGGCCCTGCGCAAGCGCGGACTCATCAGGGACGGCTACAACCACAGCACGTTCCGCGAGAACCTCCTCGAGTTCTGACGGCGCAATAGGAGAGGTACTGATGCGACGCGACTGCGTCACCTGACGCGGTTCTACTGCTCGGAAAAGTGGAGGCACGCCAGCGCATGCCGTGCTTTCAGCCGACGGTGGAAGCAGAGCAGGAGTCAGTGGTGGATAAAACGGCAGACCAACAGCGGAGATCGCCGGACTTTCCGGCTGGATTGGACCGCCGCGGATTCTTGAAGGCCGGCGGTCTCGCTATCGGCGGTGTCAGCCTCGCGTCGCTGATCGCCGCGTGCGGCCCCGACGGCAGCGGCGGCGGGGCGGGCGGTTCGAAGCTCACCCTGCGGATTCCGTTCCTGGCCGATATGCAGGTTCCCGACCCGGACATCATGTACGAGGGCGAAGGCGTCCAGGTCATGGAATCCGCCTACGAGGGACTTGTCCGCTACAAGCCAGGCAGCTCGGAGTTCCTCCCGGGGCTGGCGAAGTCATGGACGCTCTCGCCGGACCAGCTGACGTACACGTTCAAGCTTCAGCCGAACGTGAAGTTCCACGACGGTACCCCCGCGGACGCGGAGTCGTGGCGGAAGACCTTCGAGCGGCGCGGCAAGATCGCCCAGGGCCCCGCCTACATGGTCGCGGAAGTGGCCAGGACCGCGGCGCCCGACCCCACCACGTTCGTCGTGACGCTCAAGTCGCCGAACAACGCGTTCCTGCACTACATGGCCTGCCCATGGCAACCGCTGGCGACGAGTCCCGCCGCAGTGGCGAAGCACGCCGTCGGCGGCGATCTCGCGCAGGGGTGGCTGAAGACGCATGACGCGGGCACCGGGCCGTACATCTTCAAGGAGTTCGTGCCGGGCAGCCACTACACGCTTGAGGCATTCCCGGACTACTGGGGCGAGAAGCCCGCGTTCAAGACCATCCAGATAAAAATCACGCCGAGTATCGCGACGCAGAAGCTACAGCTCGACGCGGGCGCGTTCGACATGGTGACCAAGGGCTTCGCGATCCGGGACGTGCTGCAATACCAGAAGAACTCGCAGTTCAGGGTCGTCAATTCCTACGGCGGCGTGGGCGAGGCGATCTGGCTGAACCCGACGGCCGGCGTCTTCGCCGACAAGGCGCTGCGCAGGGCCATGCTCACCGCCCTGGACCGCGCATCGATCGTCGACACGGCGTGGGGCGGCCTCACCAAGGTCCAGAAGGGACTGTTTCCGGAGCGGACGCTCTCCTCGACGCTGGCGCCGTTCCCGGCCCAGGTGGACACCGCCGCGCTCAAGGCGCTGGTGCCGGGCCTGAAGGGGAAGAAGATCGATCTGGCCTGGGGCTCCGACGGCGGCGCGCCGCGGCAGCAGATGGCCGAGCTGGTCCAGACCCAGCTGGCTGCGCTGGGCCTCGACGTCACCGTCCGCGAGATGCCGGCGTCACAGATGTTCGACCTGCCCAACCAGCCGCCCGACAAGCGCCCGGACATCCTGGTCACCTTCCTCGGCGGGGACGCGCTGCACCTCGACACCACACTGCGGATCCTGTTGCGCACCGGTGCCAAGCCGCTGAACTTCTTCCAGTACTCGAATCCGACGCTCGACAAGCTGATGGACCGGGCGATCAAGCAGCCGACGGCCGCGGCGACGGAAGCGGTGTACGCGACCTGCAGCAAGATCATCCTCGACGACGCCGTCTGGATCCCGCTGTGTATCACGCCGAACTCCACGATCGCGCACAGCTACGTGAGCGGAATCGAGAACAACTCCTTCTACCCGGCGATCTTCTGGCCGCAGGCCTTGAAGAGGACCTGATCAAGCCCTGGTCAGGCCCGGGGCACTGCCTGACCAGGAGCGCTGGCGCCGGGTCCCGGCTGAAGGGGACCCGGCACGCATTGTTGAAGGCGGTCGACGCTCACCCTGCGGGCGCCTGGGCGGGGAGCGGACCCTGATCGTGCATGTGCTCGTGGAGCCGACCTTCGCCCGTCAGGCATCGGTCTGTTCGCCGCGCAGCGATCGACGGCGGGGACTTCAGCGGGATCGCCGGTGGTGACGCTCGTGATGGGTGTGTTCCATATGGTTACGGACATCACCGTCGACGCCGTGCCATCGGTCGCCGCCCCGCGCGTCGCCGTCTGAGTGAAAGCCCCCCGAACACCAGCGCAATCGGCCGGGCATCGGGCGGACTCTCCCAGGTGACGGCAGTGTCCTTGGGTGAGCCGTGTGGACATGGCTATGCGTGGAGACCGGCGTGGATCCCTCCCGAAGGTGCTGATCAGCTCGTGGCTGTGGCATCTGACGCGCTGGGACGGGCTTTTCCTCGGGACATACCTGGTGACTCACCTGGGCGGGCGTCCGATCGACAACCAGCTCGCCGGGTTCGCCATGTTCTCGCCCATGCTGCTGGGTGCCTACGTCGCCTCCAGGACGCGACGCGACGTGGAGCCGCGCCGGCTGGTGCTCTTCACCGAACTCGCGTTGCTGCCGATCTCGGCGGTGATGATCGCGGTCGTGAGCACCGGTGCCGTCCAGACCTGGATGGTGTACCTGTTCGAGCTCGCGTACGGGTTCGGCGGTCTGGTGAACATGACCGCGCAGCGCGAGCTGCTGTTCCGCATCGCCGGGCCTGAGCACTCGCATCGTGCAGTCAGCGCCGAGATGGCGGGCCTGGCGAGCGCGACGATGCTCGGCCCGCTGATCGGCGGCGTCACCATCGGAGTGTTCGGCCTCGGCGCCGCGTTCGCTGTTCCCACCGTGCTGCTCGCCGGCTCCACCGCGCTGCTGTGGCACGCGACCCGCGGGATGCCGGCCGACGCGCCCGCGACCGCCGGGCCGGACACCATGTCCACGGCCGCGCCGGGCCCGACGGGTTGGCAGTTGCTGCGGCGCTCGCCGGCGCTCAGGGTGGTCCTCTTGGTGACGGTGATCTGCAACCTCTCCTACTTCGCGTTCATGCCCCTTGTCCCGGTCATCGCGAACGGCCTGGGCGCCGGGGCGGCGATGGCCGGGGTGATCGGCTCCGCCGCCGGCACGGTGCAACTGGTGACGGCGGCGGCGCTGGTCATCTGGCCGGCCCGGCGGCCGGGCGCTTCGTACGCGTTCGCGGTAGCGCTCTGCCTGTGCTGCCTGGGCGTGTTGTCCTACGCCCCGGCAGTGGCGGTGGCTCTGCTCGCACTCGGCGCGGCAGGAATCGGTCAGGCCTACTTCGGCACGATGCAGGCGACCCTGTCGGTGGACGCCGTCGCCCCCCACGAACGCACTGCCGCGCTCGGCCTGCTGAGCACCACGATCGGCCTCGCGCTGCCGTCCGGCATGGTGATCCTTGGCGTTACGGCCGGCCTGCTCGGTACCCGGCTGGCGATGCTCGTGTCGGCCGTGGTGGGGCTGGTCGCGCTGACGGCAACGCTGCTGGGCAGCCCACAGCTGATGCGGTCACCCACGACGGCAAGGCCCACGGCGGTAAGCCCGCACACGGTAAGTCCGGACGCTTGACGGGTTGCTCCCGCAGCTCGGTATCACTGATGGCGACGATCCGGTCCTTCGACCACTCATAGCCCTTGCCCTCTCACATGCTGTGCGGCAGCTCCATCGGTACGGCCCAGTGGACCGACGTCGACGAGTGGTACACCCTGACCGCCCCGCCGCCGGCAGCGCACCCTTCGCGCGTTGATCGACTGGAGCTACGAGCCGTGCACGCCCCGCCCGCTCACAGCAGGGACCCCGAACCGACGGCACCCCGGCACCCACCGCGCGGCGCCCGTCGGGAACGAGGGCGTGCGGTGGATGCCGGGGTGATCCGAGTGTGAGTGCGATCAGCTCTGCTGCTCGGTGATGTTGACCATCCAGGGGATGCCGAAGCGGTCGGTGCACATGCCGAACACGTCGCCCCACATCTGCTTCTCCAGCGGGACGGACACGGAGCCGTCGGCGGACAGCTTCTCCCAGTAGCCGCGCAGTTCCTTGTCGTCGTCGCCGCTGAGGCTCACCGAGAAGTTGGTGCCCGCCGTCTGCTCCATGCCCGGTGGGTTGTCGGCGCCCATCAGGGTGAAGCCGCTCGGGGTCTCCAGCATGCCGTGCATGATCTTGTCGGCCTCGGGGACGTCGGGCTGGCCGAATTCCCCGTAGGTGTTGAGCCTCAGCGTGCCGCCGAAGACATCCTTGTAGAACTCCATCGCCTGCCGGGCGTCACCGCTGAAGCTGATGTAGGGGTTGAGGCGCGAAGCCATGAAAACCTCCTCATTGAGGCTGGAAGGCCGGATGTGCGCACACTAACGCGGGGCACTGACAATGGCCTGTCCTGCGCGGGCCCGGCCGCCCGCACACGCGTTTGTCCCACGGTGAGAAGGCCGTAGAAGCCGAGGTGACGGCGGGCCGCCGAGCCGGATCGTCGGCCGTGAGGGCGTGCTCGCGTTCTGGGGCCAGGGGCATCAGCGCCGTACGAGTTCGATCCGGTACTGCCTCGTCCGTGACCCGTCCTCGCTGGTCACGGAGACGACGGCCAGGGTCCGGCGGGGTTCGTGGGTCCTCTCGACCGTGACGGTCGCATAGGGGTCGCAGGCCGTCGCGGTGACCACGGCCCGGTGGGGATCGGCGGTGACGACACGGTGGTCGGCGGTGTCGGGATCGAACGCGGCGACGGGGACCCCGGCCACCTCGACCGACGCGGCGGCGGCGTCCGAGGAGACCCCGGGGGTCCTGGCGTACAGCTCGATCTCGCTCATGGTGATGTAGCCGCCGGGCCGTGCGGTCATGACCACGCGTACCCCGGTCGTGGGTCCCGCTGCGAGCGGCACGTCGACCACCGGAGTGCCCTCGGTCTCGACCGCGATGTCGTCACTCGCGTCGATCCACGTTCCGTCGGCGGCGCTGCGCACCTGCGCCTTCAGGCTCGTGGGGAAGGAGGCGTTGTTCCCGTCGCGGTGGAAGTGCGCGACGACCCGATCGAGGTCGCGGGCGGTCGGCAGGGTGAAGGTGAGGGTGTCGGACGGGTTCTTGGTGCCCGGTTTCCAGTTGGACCAGGCCTTCTCGGCGGTGTCGCCGTTGCGCAGGCGGTCGGCCGAGTAGCCGCTCTCGGTGAAGGTGGCCGCGAGCGAGACGCCGGCGTCGGGAGCGATGTTGGTCTTCGTCGGTTCGGTGACCTGCACACGCACCGTCGCGTCGACCGTGCTGCCGTCGACCACCCGGGCGGAGCCTCGGAGCGTCACGACCGCGGTCCTGTCGAACGCCCCCTCGGGCGCCGGGTCCCAGGTCACCGGAAGATCGGCCCTGCCGCCGTTCCTGCCGACGCCGACCACGGTCTTGGGAAGCTCCGGACGTCCACCCACGTAGGTCTTGGCGCGGCCGGGGAGTGTCGAGGCGATGGTGTCGACGGTGACGACCGCCTTCGCCGGGATCTCCCGCCCGAGCGGGTCGGTCGCCCGTCCCGTGACGCGTACCGTTCCGGGATCGCGCCACGCCCGGTCCGGCGGGACGTTCCAGACGACGGGGAGGGAGCCGCGCGCGCCGTCCCGGTACACCGGCGTCACCGTCTCCGGGAGCACCGGCGGCAGACCGGGCACGGTGAACACCTCGGGCCGCTCGGTGCGCAGCACGGTCTCGTCGGTCACGGTCCAGCGCTGGTTCGCCGCCGAGGTCGGGGTGTACGTCGACACCCTGGCGCCCTCGGCGGAGGACTGCCCGGTGACGTCGAGCAGGCGGCCCGTGGCGGCGTTGACGAACGTCCAGGTGCCGTCGCCGGTCGTCGACAGGATCCACTGGGCGGCCTCACCGGGCTCGCTGTCTGCCGGGTCTTCCAGGACGGCCTGGTTGTCGTGCACCGCGAGGCGCTTGCCGGTGGTGGGGCTGGTGAGGGCATAGCGCTCGCGGTGGTCGGTGCCGGGCGTCAACTGTCGTACGGACCACAGCTGTTCCGCGCTGCTCGCGTCGGTCGTGCGGATGGCGACGCCGGTGCCGTCGGCCGACGGGGCGAGCGACTTCCCGCTCTGTGCGCCCTGCAGCCGGTACACATGGCCGGGCTGCACGAGCGCGGCGTCCTTCGCCACACCGCCGACGCCCTCAACCAGGAAGGTGGTGACCGACTTCGCGGGGACGACGAGGGTGGCCGACCGGTCGGTGACCCGGACCGGGGTGCCCTTCACCAGCGCACCGTCCGCGCTGGTCACCACCGGAGTGACCGAGGCACCGGGCATGACCTTGCCGAAGCGGGAGAGATCGAGGGTCACGGAGCGCGCGGACGTACCGCCGTTCACGTGCACGACGGTCGCGGCGCGGCCGGACTGCTTCACCGCGGCCACGCTGGACGGGTCGTCGGTCTTCACGAAGTGGTCGCCGGGGCGGATGTAGTGGGTGAAGTTCCGGATGGTGTGGAACTTCGAGTTGGCGCGGACTGGACAGGTCTCCAGGGTGTCCTCGGCCGTGCAGTTGAACGGGACGTGGATGCTGCCCCAGTTCTTGCCCGCCGCGGCCTGCGGGATCGAGTCCTCGACCGGCTGCCAGAACACCCAGGCGGAGGGCTCCAGTTCGCGCATGTCGTCGACCATCCGGGTGGCGATGCCGAGTCCGGGTTCCATGCTGGTGAAGTCGGTGCCCGTCCCCCAGGTGCCCTCGACCTCGCTCATCCACAGCTTCTTGTCCGCGCCCTTGGCGATGTCCCGGGCGCTGGTGCGCATGCCCGTGCCGTAGGTGTGCACGTTGAGCTGGTCGACGGCGGTGCGGGCGGCGGTCTCGTAGGCGTTCCAGTTCTGAGTGAAGATGCCGGGGTTGGTCTCGTCCATCGCCGAGATACCGGCGCCGGTCCGCGCGCCGTCGAGCGCCTCGTCGAGGGCGAGGAGCACCTTCTGCTGGAGTGCGGGACCGGCGTGCGCGCCCTCCTGGCGCCCGCCCGTGGGCTGACCGTCGGCCCCCAACTGGGTTCCCCAGTAAGGCGTGTTGGGCTCGTTGAGCGGGTCGATGGTGTCGAAGGTGATGCCGTGCGCCTTCTCCAACTGCTCGGTCACGCGCACGAGATAGGCGGCGAAGTCGTCCACGCGGTCGGCCCGGATCTGGTCCGCGCTCGCGTCGAAGCCGCCGGAGACATATCCGCTGACCGTCTGGAACCAGGGCGGCGAGTTGCTGAACGCCTCCCAGCGGGTGACCTTCTCCTTGATCTGGTCCAGCCACCAGCGCTGGCCCTCGTCGGCGTTCCAGTCCCAGTGGTCCGGGTTGTTCGGATCCCACCAGTCCATGTCCTTCTGGGTGGTCCCCTCGGGAGCCTTCCAGAAGCCGTCCATGGTCGCGCCCGGCTTCATGTAGTCCTTGCGGATGTCGGGGGCGTTGCCACCGCCGATGTTGTAGCGCGCGATGTTGAGGGCGAGCCCGTCCGCGCCGAACAGCATGTCGACGAGCCGTCTTCGGATCGGCTCCGGGTAGCCGCCCGTGGCGTTGGCGAACCAGACGAGGCTCGTCCCCCAGCCCTCGAACTCCTGCTGCTGGTACGACGGATCCACCCGCACCGTGACCGCGCCCGGCGGCGGGGTGTCCGCGACGGCGGCGGGGGCGGTGACGAGGCTCGCGCCGAGGACCAGGGGGACTGCCGGCGCCAACGCCCGGGCGATGCGATGTCGACTGGACACGGAACTTCCTTCCATGACAGCGGAGATGCACAGAACACAGAACACAGAACACAGAACACAGAGGCACAGAGGCACAGAGGCACAGAGGCACAGAATCGACCAGAAGCAATCGAGCTCACCGCATGCTTGACGACAGAAATGAACACGTCAAGACATTGCGCAGGCGGCGCGGCAGGAAACGAAAAAGCACGCCCCGGGGCCGACGGAGGGCACTGCCTCTCCGCTCGCCGGCCCCAGGGCGTGCCCCGGGTCTGCCTCAGCCCTGCTTGGGCGCCGCCTGCTGCACCACCTCGAAGGACCACAGCGTCGCCCCGCTCGCCGCGGGCTTGGGCCGCTCGCCGCCCGCCTCGCCACCACCGCTGTGCGCCGCCTGGCCCCGTCCGGACATCCAGTTCTGGAAGTCCTCCTCGGTGCGCCAGCGCGTGTAGACGAGGTAGGTGTCGGTGCCCTCCACCGGGCGCAGCAGCTCGAACCGTCCGAGCTCTCCACGGCACCCGCGCGAGCCGCGAACCGCTTCTCCAGCGTTTCGCGCTGGTCCTCGGGAACCGTGAGTACGTTGATCTTGACGATGCTCATGTCCTCCATTCTGTAACAGAGGCCGGGGTCGGAGGACGGTGGCACCTTCCCGCGCGGCGAACACACGAACGGCACCGTCCGAAGACGGTGCCGTTCGTCACCGGGCGACAAGCACCCGGGCACCAAGAACTACCAAGTACTACGGGGTCCACTTGACGTTCGGGTTTACCTGACCGGTCCAGTTGAAGATGGCCATGTTGTCCCAGCCGTTGCCGCTGTTGTTGATGTCGGCCGGGTCCCAGCCGTTGCCGTTGACCGCGTACCAGGTCGGCTCCCAGTAGAAGACACCGATCGCGCCCGCGTTGCGGGCCGTGTTCTGCACGGCGGTGAAGTTGTCGGCCTGGCCCTGCCAGGTGAGCGGGTAGCCCGAACAGCCCGTGGTGATCGAGTTGCTCGTGCTGTCCGCGTTCCCCGAGGTGAACGGGTACGCCGTCTCGGCGATGACCACGTCCTTGCCGTAACGGGACTTCATGTCGGACACGACACTGCCCATGTTGGCCAGTGTGCCGTGCCACGGGCAGTAGTACGACAGCCCGGTGATGTCCCAGTTGACGCCCTTGGCCTTGATGCCGTCGTAGAACCAGCGCGCGTGCTCGTCGCTGTCCGCGTTGGCCGTGTGGATGATCACCTGGGTACCGCTGTTGCACGCCTTGGTCGCGTTGTAACCCGACTTGAGCAGCAGGCTGAGGTTGGTGAAGTCGTTGTTCACCACCTTGCCCTCGTTCCACAGCATGCCGACGTTGATCTCGTTGCCGATCTGCACGCTGTCCGGGGTGGTGCCCTGGGACTTGAGGCTGTTGCAGACGTCGGACGTGTAGTTGTAGACGTCCGTCTGCAGCTGGCTGATGTTGTGGCTGGACCAGGCCGCCGGCTTGTACTGCTTGCCCGGGTCGGCCCAGGTGTCGGAATAGTGGAAGTCGACCAGCAGCTTGAGGCCCTTGGCCTTCACCTGCTTCGCGTACGACAGCACCTTGGCCTTGTTGTTGTAGCCGCTGGCCGGGTTGTTCCACACGCGCAGGCGGACGTAGTTGACGCCGGCACCCTTGAGGATGTCGAGCGGATCCCTGGCGGTGCCGCTCGCGTCGTAGTACTTGGCACCGAGGTCGATCGCACGTTGCGCGGTCGACACATCGGCGCCGCGCATGGTGAGCGTGCCCGCGGCGGAGGCGGTCGTGGGGGTGGTGAGCAGGGACGCGGGCAGGGCGACGGCTGCCATGAGCAGGGCGGCCTTCACTGTGCGACCTGGACCGATCACGGTCATCCCGAACTCCTTTGATCGAGACGTGGCGAAGCCAAGCTGTCGGGCTTGACATGCGCATGTAGCGGGTTCCGTGAACGTTCACAGTAAGGGAGGTAACAAGGGCTGTAAATATGTGTGTCGCGGGGATTTCGGCCAGGTGGTGGGCTTGGCCGTCACGTCAGTGGGTTGGGTACGTGCACAGTCAGTGGATCACCAGGTCGGCGAGGCGCCGTCGGCCCGCTCGCTGACCGATCATCAGTTTCCTTGTCCTGCAAGGAGGTTCGGGTCATGCTGTGATCCGTCTGTGTACTCCTGACCCATAAGGAACATCTGTGCTGTCCAACCCCCCACTGTCCCCGCGTCGCAGAGGCCGCCGAAGACTGGCCGTCGGAGCCCTGGTCACCGCGCTGTTCGGCCAGTTGCTCGCCGGGACCGCCGTCGCGGCCCCCGCGGCCAAGACGCCGGCACCCGGGCGAATAGCCTGGGAACCCTGTGAATCGCCCTCCGGCGAGGGCACCTTCGAGTGCGCCACCATCAAGGTCCCCGTGGACTGGAAGCGGCCGCGGGGTGCCACCATCGACCTGGCCCTCAATCGCCACCTGGCCACCGACCCCGAGCACCGGATCGGCTCGCTGCTGATCAACCCCGGTGGCCCGGGCGGCTCCGGTGTGGGCTTCGCGTTCAGTGCCCCCGACTCCTTCTCGCCCGCGCTGCTGGAGCGTTTCGACATCGTGGGCTTCGACCCGCGCGGCGTCGGCCTCAGCAACCCGGTGAAGTGCGACGGGGACCGGGTGGCCGCGCAGGGTGCGCTGCTCTACCCGGACAGCGCCGCCTCCTTCGCCGCACTCCGTGAGGCCAACCAGGCGCTCGGCGAGAACTGCCGCGAGCTCACCGGTCCGCTCGTCGACCACATGGACACCGCGAGCGTCATCCGCGACATGGACGCGATCCGCGCCGGCCTCGGCGAGAAGCGGATCAGCTACTACGGCGTCTCCTACGGCACCGGCATCGGCCAGCAGTACGCCGAGCGCTACCCCCACCGCGTCCGCGCGATGACACTCGACTCCAACATGGACCACAGCCTCGACCCGTGGACCTACCAGAAGACCGAGACCGTCGCGATGGAGGAGTCCTACGGCCAGTTCGCCGACTGGTGCGCTCGTACGGCGTCCTGCGTGCTCCACGACCAGGACGCCCGCGCCCTGTTCGACTCGCTCTACAAGCGGGCCGACGCGGGTGAGCTGGTCCTGCCGGGCGACCCGCCCTACACCTTCACCACCCAGGACCTCCAGGGCCTCGCCTTCGGCTACATGTACGACCCGGCCACCTGGTTCCAGTTCGCGGAGGACCTCGCCTACCTGGACGCCCCCGAGCCCGCGGCGGACCGGTCCCTCGGCAAGCGCGGCGAGCCGACGGAATTCGCGTACCTCCCGGTGATGTGCCAGGACTACGACTTCGACCTGCCCTCGTACGGCACGCTGGCCCGCTTCGAACGCGCGCTGACCCGCCTCGCCCCCCTCACCCGGCTCAACTCCCTCGCCTGGACGGACCTGACCGGCTGCCAGAACTGGCCGACCGAGGTGACCAACCCGCCGCACCGGCTCCGGGTCGACGGCACCCCACCGATCCTGGTCACCAACAGCCGTTACGACGTGGCCACCCCGCACTCCTGGGGCTCCAACGCGGCCCGCCAGATCGGCCGCGAGGCCGTGTTCCTCACGTACGACGGTGCCGGCCACGGCGACTACTGGCTGAGCCCGTGCGCGCGGGACGCCATCGACACCTATCTCGTCACCCTGAAGACTCCGCGCAAGGGCACCCACTGCCCCGCGGTCTGGCCGACCGGGCCCTCGGCCCAGCGCCAGTCGCCGAGCGGCGGTCTCGTCAACCCGCTGCCCGATCTGCTGGGCACGGGAACGCGCCGTTGAGTCGCGTGACGCAGCCTGATTCGACGCGGTTGTGAGCGAGGGGTCGTGGTCCCGGTCGGCGGGGCCACGACCCCCTCGGGCGTCTGCCCGCCTACGACGCCACGTGACGATGCGTGCGCGATGTCTTGACGTGTACTTGGCATGGTGGCTTCATGGGAGCGCTCCCACGACACTACTCATGCCAGAGTTCCTCGGCGCTCACCCCTGGAGTCGCAGTGAGAACAGCAAGAAGTACGACACGAAAGGACCCACTGGCCCGTCTGCTGACCGGCCTCGCCGCACTGCTCGGACTCGTCGTCCTCGGCGTCCTCTGTCCGACCGCCGCCCTGGCTCAGGCCGAGCCCCGGGCGCCCGGCGCCCGGGCCACCGGCCTCCACATCAGCGACGGCCGACTGCTCGAAGGCAACGGCAACGACTTCGTCATGCGCGGCGTCAACCACGCCCACACCTGGTACCCGGGCGAGACCCAGTCCCTGGCCGACATCAAGGCGCTGGGCGCCAACAGCGTCCGGGGCGTCCTCTCCGACGGCCATCGCTGGACCGAGAACAGCCCGGCCGACGTGGCGAACGTCGTCGCCCAGTGCAAGGCCAACCGGCTGATCTGCGTCCTGGAGGTGCACGACACCACCGGTTACGGCGAGGACACCGCGGCCGGCACCCTCGACCACGCCGCCGACTACTGGATCGGCCTCAAGGACGTGCTCGCCGGCGAAGAGAACTACGTCATCGTCAACATCGGCAACGAGCCCTGGGGCAACACCGACCCCGCGGGCTGGACCGACCCCACGATCGCCGCGATCAAGAAACTGCGCACCGCCGGGTTCGAGCACACGATCATGGTGGACGCACCCAACTGGGGCCAGGACTGGCAGGGCGTCATGCGCGCCAACGCCCAGTCCGTCTACGACGCCGACACCACCGGCAACCTGATCTTCTCGATCCACATGTACAGCGTCTACGACACCGCCCAGGAGATCACCGACTACCTGAACGCCTTCGTCGACGCCGGACTGCCCATCCTCATCGGCGAGTTCGGCGGCCCCGCCGACCAGTGGGGCGACCCCGACGAGGACACCATGATGGCCACCGCCGAGCAGCTCGACCTCGGCTATCTGGCCTGGTCCTGGAGCGGAAACACCGACCCGATCCTCGACCTGTCGATCGGCTTCGACCCCGACAACCTCAGCTCGTGGGGTCAGCGCATCTTCCATGGCGCGAACGGCATCGCCCAGACCGCAGAGGAAGCCACCGTCTTCGGCGGCGGAAACCCGGGGGACACCCAGGCCCCGACCGCGCCCGGCACCCCGACCGCCTCCGCGGTGACGGCCACGTCCGCCGCCCTCTCCTGGACCGCGTCCACCGACAACGTTGGCATCGCCGGCTATGACGTCGTCCGCGTCAGCGGCAGCACCGAGACCAAGGCCGCCGCCTCCGCCACCAACTCGGTGACGGTGACCGGCCTCACCGCCGACACCGCGTACACCTTCGCCGTCTACGCCCGGGACGCGGCCGGGAACCGCTCGGCCCGCTCGGCCACGGTGAACGTCACCACCGGCAGCGCCCCGGCCGGAGCCTGCTCCGTCGCGTACCGCGCCACCAACGAGTGGTCCGGCGGCTTCCAGGGCGAGATCGTCATCCGCAACACCGGCACCACCGCGATCAGCGGCTGGACCCTCGCCTTCGCCTTCGCCAACGGGCAGACCATCACCAACATGTGGGGCGGGACCCCCACCCAGACCGGCGCCACGGTGAGCGTCGCCCCCGCCTCCTACACCTCCACCATCCCCGCCGCCGGATCGGTCACCCTCGGCTTCATCGCCGGCAAGGGCACCACGAACACCGCTCCGACCGCGTTCACGCTCAACGGTTCGGCCTGCACCACCGCTTGATCCAGTGCCGGACCCGTTTTCTCGTCCGCAGTCGTCATGGACGTGCGCACGCTGCGCCCATGACGACTGCCGGACGACTGTCATGGCTCCCAGAGGGCCGGCGCGTGCAGGCATGATCCTTGGTCTCGAACGGTATGCATGCGACGAGCGTTCGAGTCACTCTCGACCTCCCACCCCGCCTCCGCCCGACAGGTACAGACAGGCAGGTCGACGATGGCAGAGTCTCCGAAGGCCGAGGTTTCCACCGGAGGAAGAGCACCGAGCCGACAACTCCAGGTGGAGACACACGGGCTCGACGTGATCGGCGACGCCGAGCGCAAGGGCACTCCGCGGACGCTGTTCTGGCCCTGGTTCGGGGCCAACGTCTCCATCCTCGGGCTCAGTTACGGCGCCTTCGCGCTCGGCTTCGGGATCTCCTTCTGGCAGGCGCTCGTCGCCGGAGTGATCGGCATCGTCTTCTCGTTCCTGCTGTGCGGTTTCGTCGGCGTCGCCGGCAAGCGCGGCTCCGCACCGACGATGGTGCTGAGCCGCGCCGCGTACGGAGTGCGCGGCAACCGTCTGCCGTCGGTGGTCTCCTGGATGCTCACCGTCGGCTGGGAGACCGTGCTGTGCTCCCTCGCCACCATGGCGACCGCGACCGTCTTCGTCCGGCTGGGCTGGGGCGGCGGTACGGAGACCAAGCTCGTCGCGCTGATCGTGGTCGGCGCGCTCACCGTCGTCGGCGGCGTGATGGGCTTCGACCTGATCATGCGGCTGCAGACCGTCATCACCGTGGTCACCGGCGTCCTGACCCTCGTCTACATCGGGCTCGTCGCGGACCACATCCACTGGAGTACCGTCAGCGCCGTCCCGGCGGGCTCCGCGCAGGAGTTCATCGGCGCGCTGGTGTTCATGATGACCGGCTTCGGCCTCGGCTGGGTCAACGCCGCCGCCGACTACTCCCGCTATCTGCCCCGCACCTCGTCGAGCCGGGGGGTGGTCGGCTGGACCACCTTCGGCGCGTCGGTCGCGCCCCTGCTCCTGCTGGTGTTCGGGCTGCTGCTGGCCGGCTCCTCCACCGCGCTCAACGCGGCCGTCGCCGCCGACCCGATCGGCGCCCTGACCACCATCCTGCCGACCTGGTTCCTGGTGCCGTTCGCCGTGGTCGCGGTGCTCGGCCTGGTCGGAGGCGCGGTCCTCGACATCTACTCCTCCGGCCTCGCCCTGCTCTCCGCGGGTCTGCGGGTGCCCCGCTATCTGGCCGCCCTCGTCGACGGTGTCCTGATGATCGCGGGCTCGGTCTACATCGTGTTCGTCGCCGACGACTTCCTCGGCCAGTTCATGGGCTTCCTGACCACGCTGGGCGTTCCCATCGCCGCCTGGTGCGGCATCATGCTCGCCGATCTGCTCCTGCGCCGCCGCGACTACGACGAGGGCGACCTCTATCGCCCGCGGGGCCGCTACGGCGACGTCCCGCCCACTCCGCTGCTGCTCACCCTCGCCGCCACCGCCCTCGGCTGGGGCCTGGTCACCAACTCGGCCGCGGGCTGGCTGGAGTGGCAGGGTTATCTGCTCGACCCCCTGGGCCTCGGCGGCAAGTCCGGTTCATGGGCGTACGCCAACCTCGGCGTCCTCGCCGCCCTGGCGATCGGCTTCCTGGGCACCCTGGCACCGGGGCGCGGGCGGGTGCGTGAGCAGGAGGCGAAGGCGCCGAGTCCGACGGTGGAGGAGGGGGCGGTCGCGTGACCGCCGATCGCATGGTTACTGGCTCGCTCGCCGTCATCGACATGCAGCGCGTCTTCGCCGACCCCGACAGCCCGTGGGCGGCCCCGCGCTTCACGGAGGCGGCACAGGGCGTACGACGACTGCTGCCGGCGTTCGGGGACCGCGTCACGTTCACCCGCTTCCTGGCCCCCGAGAAGCCCACCGGCGCCTGGCGGAGGTACTACGAGCAGTGGCCCTTCGCCCTGCAGCCGCCCGACGCCCCGCTCTGGCAGCTGACGGACGAGTTCGCCGCCGGGGCACGGCACGTGCTGGACGCTCCCACCTTCGGCAAGTGGACCCCCGCACTCGCCGCCCGCCTCGGCCCCGAGGGCCGCCTGGTCCTGGCCGGGGTCAGTACCGACTGCTGCGTCCTGTCCACCGCCCTGGCCGCCGCCGACGCGGGAGTGGAGGTCCTGGTGGTGTCCGACGCGTGCGCGGGCGCGGACGACGCCTCGCACGAGAGGGCCCTTCAGGTGATGGAGCTGTACGCGCCGCTGATTCGTGTGGTCACCGTGAAGGATCTGACCGGAGACTGACGAACGGAGACACCCGGTGCCGCTGAGCCCTTCCGTGATCTGCGGAGAACCATAGGAATGCTCCGGCCGCGGTCGGGTACGCGAGCAGGACCGCACTTGGGGCGATCTTGCCCCGGGCGGGCCGCACGACCGCCGCTACCAGGGGAATCATCAGCCATGGAAACACCCGCGTACGACAACACCGCCACACCGGCCCGGCGGGCGCTGGACGCGCTGGCCGAGAACACCGAGGACACGGCGGCGCTGGCGGCCCTCGCGAGCAGCGAGGTGCTGGTGCCGGTGCCCGACGATGCCGCTCAGGAGGAGGCCGGTGATTCCAGCGTGGTGGCGCTGCCGGTCCTCGAGCAGCCGGACGGCGCTCCGGTGGTGCCCGTGTTCACCTCCGAGCCGGAGATGGCCGAGCTCCTCCCTTACGTCTCCCGCTACCGTCTGGTCCCGCTGGGCGCCCTCGCCGCGCAGTGGCCGGCCGACGACCTGTCCCTGACCATCGACGCGAACTCCGCGCATCCGCTGACGCTCACCTCGGAGGGCGTCCGCACCCTGCTGGCGAGGCCGTAGGGACGTACCCGAACGGGCCCGGCCACCGTGGAGCGGCAAGGGGAGCGGCCGGGCCCGCTCACAGGCACTTTCCGGGGTTCAGGATCCCCCGGGGATCGAACACCTCCTTGAGTCTGCGCTGCAAGGCGTGGGCCGCGGGGCCGAGCTCCTCGGCGACCCACTGACGCTTCAGCAAACCCACCCCGTGCTCGCCGGTCAGTGTCCCGCCCAGCCGCAGTGCCAGGGCGAAGATCTCGCCGGCCGCCTCCCACGCGGCCTCCGGCAGCCGGTCCAGGGACGGGTCCACGACCACGATCGGGTGCAGGTTGCCGTCCGCCGCGTGGGCGAGGGTGAACACGGGCACGTCGTGGCGGGCGGAGATCGCCCGTATCTCGCGGACCGCCTCGGCCAGCCGGGAGCGCGGGACCGCGATGTCCTCGATGAGCGGGCGGCCCAGCCGCTCCAGCGCGGGCAGGGCGAGGCGGCGGGCGGCCAGCAGAGCCTCGGCCTCGGCGGGGTCCTCCGTGGTCTGAACCGTCGTGGCCAGGGGAGCCATCAGCCGGGCCACCGCCGCGGCCTCGGCCGCCGCGCCCGCGCCGTCGCACTGCACCACCAGCAACGCGGCGCCCCGCTCCCGCAGCGCCGGGTCGATGGCGTGCAGCACGGGCCCGTCGACCAGCTCCGCCAGCGCGGGCTCGACCCCGGCCCGGGTGATCGCGTACGAGGCATCGGCGGCCTGCTCGAAGGAGGCGAAGTAGGCGGCGAGCGTGGCCGTCGCCACCGGGACCGGCCTGAGGCGCAGTGTCGCCGAGGTGATCACCGCGAGGGTGCCCTCCGAGCCGGTGAGCAGGGCGGTCAGGTCGTAGCCGGTGACGCCTTTGACGGTACGGCGGCCGGTCCTGACCACCGTCCCGTCGGCGAGGACCGCCTCCAGGCCCAGGACGCTGTCCCGGGTGACCCCGTACTTCGCGCACCGCAGGCCGCCCGCGTTGGTCGCGATGTTCCCGCCGATGGTGGACAGCGCCGCACTCGCCGGATCGGGCGCGTACCGCAGTCCGTGCGCGCCTGCCGCCCGGTCCAGGTCGGCCGTGATGACCCCGGGTTCGACGACGGCGAGCTGGTCGTCGGCGTCGAGTTCGAGGATGCGGTTCATCCCGGAGAGGTCCAGGACCAGGGAGCCCTCGCTCGCCGTGGCCCCGCCCGACAGTCCGGTCCCCGCGCCGCGCGGCACCACCGGCACGCGCAGCGCGTGCGCGTGCCGGAGGGCGACGGTCACGTCCTCCGTACGCCGGGCGTGCACCACGGCCAGCGCCTCGCCGGCGGGCCGGCTGCCGGACCGGTCGGTGGCGTGCGCGGCGAGCACCGCCGGGTCCGTGCTCAGCCGGTCGGGCGGCAGATCGCGGGCGAGGAGCCCGAGGAGCCTGGCGGAGGCGGTTCGTTCCGGTGCGGTCGTCATCGGTCCAGCACCTTCGTTCCGGGAGTGATGGTCATCGGTCCAACGCCTTCGTTCCGGGGCTGATGGTCATCGGTCCGACCCCTTCGTTTCCGGTGCGGCGGCCACTGGTTCGTCCAGCACCTTCGTGCCGATCGCGAGCAGTGAGATGTCCTCCTGGGGCGCGTGCACGGGCGCGCACTGGATGTCCCGGAAGTGCCGCTCCAGCGGGTTGCCGCGGGCCAGCGCCGGGTTGCCCAGCAGCCGTACGGCCAGCTCCACGGCCCGCACCCCGTGCCGGTCGGCCAGCACCCGTGCGCCCAAGGCCTGTTCCGGGCTGTACGAGCTGTCGCCGGCGCCGACCTTCGCGGCCCCGTCGAACACCAGTTGCTCGGCGGCGGCGAGCAGCACCTCGATCTCCCCGGCTGTGCGCCGGAAGCGCTCGGTACGGGCCACCGGACGGCCCAGGTTGGCGGGTACGCGGGTGCGGGCGAAGGTGTGGAAGAAGTCCTGTGCGGCGCGCGCGACGCCCAAGTAGAGCGCGGCGAGCGGCAGATGAATGGCGGCGCCCGCCCGGTTGTCCTGTTCGGCGGCCGGCCCGTGCGGGCCGATGCCGACGACGTGCTCGTACGGGACTGCCACGTCCCGGAACGTCACGTCGTGGCTGCCGCTGGCGCGCAGCCCCAACTGGTCCCAGCGACCCGTGATCTCGATTCCGGTCGAGCCGCCGGGCACGAGAAATGTCCCCACCCGCGGTTCCGGTTCGTCGGTGCTCGCCCACACCAGGAACCAGTCGAGCCCCTCGGCGCCGGTCACGAACCGCTTGGTGCCGCTGAGGGACCAGCCGTCGGCCGTGCGCCGCGCGAGCGTGGCGGGCAGCCCGCCCCGGGCGGGGGAGCCCAGGTCGGGCTCCACGCGCGCGTGGTTGATCAGAACGGGACGCTCGAACGACTCCTTGACCACCCGCGCGTACAGCTCCTCGGGCCAGTGCGGCGCGGCGGCCTGCCGGGCATGGGTGGTCAGCGTCATCGCGGTGATCAGGGCGACGGACGGGTCGGACCGCCCCAGCGTGTGCAGGATGCGGGCCGTCTCCTCGACACCCGCGCCCCGGCCGCCGTACCGCTCGCCGATCGTCGCGGTGAGCAGCCCCGCCTCGTGGGCGATCCGGAGGGACGCGGCAGGAAAGGCGGCCGAACGGTCGTACTCGGCGGCGAGTTCGGCGAGGTCTGGGAGGTCTGGGAGGTCTGGGAGGTCTGGGAGGTCTGGGAGATCGGCGATGCGGTCGGTCACAGGGCCTTCCTCAGGTCGGCGTTCAGCGCGGTGGACCAGAACGACTTCACGTCCAAGTGCTCCTTGAGTGCGCCGAGTCCGGTGAAGACGTCGGCGACCTTCTGCTGCGAGGCGATGGTGTCGGCGCCGACGGTCCGGGCCTGTGTCGGACGCTGGGCCTGGGCGTCGACGAGGTCCTTCTTCGCCTGGGCGAGGGGCTGGTGCGTGGCGTCGGCGGTGACCTGGGCGAAGCCGTCCTCGTGGCCGTCGCGGACATAGGCGTACGCCTTGGTGATCCGGGCGATCAGATCGGCCGCGGCTGCCTTCCGCTGTGGACTCTTGAGAACGCTGTCCCGCGCCGACCACAGGAAGTTGCCGGACAGGATGTCCTTGCCCGAGCCGACCGTCGTCGCGCCCTGCTGGTGGGCGGTGATGATCGAGGTGCCGTAGGAGGCGAAGGCGTCGATGCTGCCGCCGTTGAGGGCGGCGAGGCCGTCGTTGGGAAGGAGCGGCTTGGCGTCGACGTCGGACCACTGCAGGCCCGCCCGCTTCAGCAGCTCGTACAGGAAGTAGTGGGCGGTGGTGTTCTTGACGTAGCCGATCTTCTTGCCTTTGAGGCCGGCGATGCCGGTCACCTTGGAGCCCTTGGGGACGACGACCTCCTGGTTGAGGGTCGCCCCGCGCTGCACGGCGACGACCTTGAAGTTGGGGTCGCCGTCGGCGGCCGCGAAGACCGGTGGGATCTCGCTGGAGGAGGCGAGGTCGAGGGCGCCGGCGCGGATCGCCTGGAGCTGCTGGTCACCGCCCTGGAACTGGCTCCACTTCACCTGGTAAGGGGTGTCGTCGAGACCGGCGTACTTCAGGATCGCCTCTTCGAGCTTCCAGCCGGTGGCGCCGACCCGGAGGGTGACGGAGGACGAGGATCCGGCCTGTGCCTGGGTCCCGCACGCCGCCGCGAAGGGCAGGAGCAGGGCGAGGGTGGCGGCGGACGTGCGGAGGGTGCGGCGGAACAACACGGGATCTCCATCAGGCGGCTTGGGTCGTGGCGCGGTGGGCGAGTTCCTGACGCACCAGCGGCAGGACGTGACGGGAGTAGTCGATCGCGTCGTTGAGCGGGTCGTAGCCCCGGATGGACAGCAGGTCGCAGCCGATGTCGACGTAGTCGAGCAGGGCCTTCGCCACCGTCTCGGGCGTGCCCACCAGCGCGGTGGAGGCGCCGGCCGCGTTGGTGGCGACCGCCGGAGCGGTCCACAGGCAGCGGTCGTGGACCTCGCCGCGCTCGGCGATGTCCAGCAGCCGCTGCGAACCGACGTTGGCCGGACGGCCGGTGGTGCGGTAGTGGCGCAGCAGCTCGGTGTTGCGGGCCTGGTCCTTGAGCACGCCCAGGGTGCGGTGCGCCCTCTCCCAGGCCAGGTCGTCGGTGGGCGCGATGATCGGGCGGAACGACACCCAGATACGGGGGCGGGGGCGCCCGGCGGCGTCCGCGACCGCGTTGACGGCGGCGATCTGGTCGGCCGTCTCCTTCAGCGGCTCGCCCCACAGCCCGAAGATGTCGCCCTGCTGACCGCCGACCCGGTACGCGTCCTGGGACGAGCCGCCCACCGAGATGGGCACCAGCCCGTTCACCGGCTTCACGTCGGAGTAGTAGCCCTCGAACGTGAAGTGTTTGCCTTCGTGCGAGACGGGCCCGTCGGCCTGCCACACCTTCCGCAGGATCTGGATGTACTCGTCCGAACGCTCGTACCGCTCCGCCTTGCCCAGGTAGTCGCCCTCCCGGCGCTGCTCCTCGTCGCTGCCACCGGAGATGATGTGCACGGTCAGCCGGCCGTCGCTGATCTGATCGAGGGTGGCGAGGGCTCGGGCCGCGTGCGTGGGGAAGACGACGCCCGGCCGGTGCGCCAGGATCGGGCGGATCCGCTCGGTGTGGGTGGCGACGAACTGGGCGACCTGGAAGGCGTCCGGGGACGCCGAGTGGTAGGCGACGAGGGTGTGGTCGAAACCGCCGTCGTCGAGGGTGCGGGCGTACCTGCGCAGGTGGTCGGGGTCGAAGCCGGTGCGACTCGCGGCGGCCGGACCCGAGGCCGCGGAGTCCGTGTGGACGGCACTGATGAACTCGACAGGCATGAGAACTCCCTGATGAATGCGACTACTTGAGAAGGGACGTGTCGGCCGACTCGGCCACGTCGACGTTGGGCTCCAGCACACCGATCCCGTTCATGAGGTCGGCCACGCCCTGGACCGTCTTGTTGACGTCCGAAGAGACCGGCAGGACCTTGCTGTACGCGGCGGAGGCGAGCGTCTTGGCGACGGAGGCGTCGGCGCCGTTGCGGGTCTCGATGGCCTTGGCGTACGCGTCCTGGTGGGTGCTCGTCCACTGAAGGGCCGTACCGAGGCGCTTGAGGAAGTCGGCGAGCGCGGCCTTCTTGGGGGAGTCGGCAAGAGCCTCGTCGGAGGCGCCGATGAAGCCGTAGCCGCTGACCCGTCCGTCGGCACCGTCGACGAGCAGCTTGCCGCCCTGCTGCAGACCGACGGCCTGGTAGACGCCGAAGGTCGCCCAGGCCTTGATCTTCCCGGAGGCGAAGGCGGCCTGCGCGTCGGTCGGCAGCAGGTACTGCACCTTCACGTCCGAGTAGCTGAGGCCGTTCTGCTTGAGCACGTTGGCCAGCAGGTACTCGGAGATGCTGCCCTTCGCCGAGGACACCACGACCTTCTGGCCCTTGAGATCCTTGACGCTGTCGATGCCGGAGTTCTTGCCGACCACGATGCCGACATGCCGGCCGTCGTTCTTCAGCGCGGCCACGTTCTTGAATTTCACCCCGCCGCTCAGTGCCTGGAGCGCGGGCAGATCCGCGGAGTACGTGGTGTCGGCGGCGCCCGCCTGCACGGCCTGGTAGAGGGGCGCGGCACCCTCGAACTCGGCCCACTTCACCTTGTACGTGGCGCCCTTCAGGGCGTCCGACGCCGCGACGATGGTCTGGAGGGTCTTGGCCTGGTCGCCGATGGTGAGGGTGACCTGTTTCGACGAGGCGTCCGCCGAGGAGTCCGCGCCGCAGGCGGTCAGCGCCAGCAGGGCGGAGAAGCTCAGCGTGGCTGCTGCGAATCGGTGTGTCACGAGGGGGTTCCTTCCAGGGTGCGGGTCACGCCGAGCCAGTCCAGGAGGCGGGCGCGCAGGGTGACGAACTCGGGGGCGGTGAGGTCGCGGGGGCGGGGCAGGTCGACGGTCAGTTCGTGGGCGATGCGGCCCTCGTCCATCACCAGGACGCGGTCGGCGAGCAGCAGCGCCTCCTCCACGTCATGGGTGACCAGGAGGATCGCGCAGCCGTGGCGCTGCCACAGCTCGGCGACCAGCTGCTGCACCTTGCCCCGGGTGAGGGCGTCGAGGGCGCCGAACGGCTCGTCCAGGAGCAGCAGTTCGGGCTCGCGGACCAGGGCGCGGGCCAGGGAGACGCGCTGGGCCTGGCCGCCGGAGAGGGTCTTGGGCCAGACGGCCGCGCGCTCCGCGATGCCCACCTCGGCGAGGGCCTTGCCGGCCAGTTCCCGGTCGGGCCGCCCAGGCAGTCCGAGGACGACGTTGCGCCACACCTTCAGCCAGGGCAGCAGCCGCGGCGACTGGAAGGCGGCACTGCGGCGGGCGGGTACGGTCACCTCGCCGCCGATCTCGTCGTCGAGCCCGGCGAGGATGCGCAGCAGCGTCGACTTGCCGCAGCCGCTGTGGCCGAGCAGGGCCACGAACTCGCCCTCGCGGATGTCGAGATCCAGGTCGTGCAGGACGGTGTTGCCGTCGAAGGCCCGCGAAAGCCCTCGTGTTTCCACGCTGTTGGCCATGACGTTCACGCCTCGCCCTCGAAGTTGGCGCGCCAGGTCAGCAGGCGGCGCGAAAGGATCCGTACGGCGAAGTCGCAGGCCAGCCCGAGCAGCGCGTACACGACGAGGCACAGCACGATGACGTCCGTACGGAAGTACTGCTGGGCGTTGCTCATCAGGTAGCCGAGCCCCGCGTCCGCGTTGATCTGCTCGGCGAAGACCAGGGCCAGCCACGCGGTCGACAGCGCGTACCGGAGTCCCACGAGAGCCCCGGGCAGCGCGCTCGGCAGGATCACGTACTTGATCAACCCGAGCCGGCCGAGTCCCATCATCCGTGCCGCCTCGACGAGTTGGGAGTCGGTGGAACGGATGCCGCCGTAGATGTTGAAGTACAGCGGGTAGGTCACGCCGAGCGCGACCAGCGCGATCTTCGGGGTCTCCTCGATGCCGAACCAGACGATGAACAAGGGGATCAGGCCCACCCAGGGGATCGCCCGGAACATGCCCATCGAGGAGTCGATGACGTCCTCGCCGAGCCGGAACAGCCCGGCCACCAGGGACAGGCTCAGGGCGACGGTCGCGCCGATCAGGAAGCCGACGGCCGCCCGGCGGCCCGACGCGGCGATGGCGTCGGGCAGTTCGCCGCTCTTGGTGAGCTCCACGGCCTGGCGGACCACGTCCACGGGGGAGGCCAGCACGGTCTCGGGGAGGACGCCGGTGGCCGAGGTGAGGAACCACAGGAGGACGAGGCCGATCGGGCCCGCGGAGCGGCGTACGGAACGGGGGACGGTGAGGCGTCGACCGGTCTTGGCGGTGCCGCGGATGGTGACGCGGTTCGGCAGCGGGGCTCGGTCCGTGGGTTCTGCCTGGTGCGGCAGGACGGCCGGGTCCAGGGGTTTCGTCGTCATGGGTGGTTTCCCTTCGCGGTCGGGCGGGCCGGATCGGCGGACCAGGCGGACCAGGAGCCCGGGAACAGCACCGCCTCGAATCCGGCGAGCTCCAGCGCGGCGATCTGGTGGGCGGCGGTGACGCCGGAGCCGCAGTACACCCCGATGCGCGACGCCCCGGCGGCGCCCTTCTCCTCGAACCGTTCGCGCAGCTCCTCGGGCGGCAGGAAGGTGCCGTCCGCCGCGAGGTTCTCCCCGGTGGGAGCGGAGACCGCGCCCGGGATGTGTCCCGCCCGCGGGTCCACCGGCTCCACCTCGCCGCGATACCGCTCGGCGGCCCGCGCGTCCAACAGCAGCCCGGACACGGCCAGTTCGGCGGCACCGTCGGCGTCGGTCACCGGCAGGGCGCCCGGCTTCAGCACGACGTCGCCGGGCGGCGGGTCGGCCGGGATCCCGGACTCCAGCGGCAGCCCGGCCGCCCGCCAGGCGCCGAGCGCCCCGTCCAGGAGCGTGACCTGGGCCAGACCCGCGTAGCGCAGGAGCCACCAGGCACGGGCGGCGGCGGTGTTGCCCAGGTCGTCGTGGACGACGACCCGTCGGTCCTGCGTGATACCCCACCGGCGTGCCGCGTCCTGCAGATCCGCGATCCGGGGCAGTGGATGCCGGCCGCCCTCCGGGCTCGGTGGCGCGGCCAGTTCCGTGTCGAGGTCGACGTAGACCGCGCCCGGGATGTGGCCCTCGGCGTAGTGGTCGCGGCCGTGCGGATCGCCCAGCGCCCAGCGGACGTCGAGGACGACCGGGGGAGCGTCGGAGGCGAGCAGGTCGCGGAGTTCGGAGACGGTGGTCGTCACGGTCATGCCGGGCCCTCCGCGATCGCGGGCAGCTCGGGGGAGAGACGCAGCCGTTCCAGGAAGAGCACGACGGTGGCGGCGGCCGTGCGGTGCAGCGCGTCGTTGAGGACGTCGTGCCGGCCGCCGTTGAACGTCACCGTCCGCACGCCCGGATGCCCCGCGTACACGCCGGCCGCCTCGGCGAGCGGGCTCACGGTGTCCTCCCGGCCGTGCAGCGCCAGTACGGGAACGCGCACCAGGTCGAGACGTAGTTCGGGCAGGTCAGGGTGTTCGTCGAGGGCCCCGCGCCGGAAGGCGGTGTCGTTCGTGAGGCGGGACCGGTGGGTGGGGCAGGCGGTGCGGGCCTCGATCTCGGACTCCCAACTTCCCGAGTCCCAGGGCGTGGTGGGCAGGCCCCCCAGGATCAGCGCGTCGAGGCCCGGGGTCTGCTGGGCGGCCAGCTGGGCGGCGTAGCGGGCGCCCGTGTCCGAGCCGACCAGCACCTTCGGGCCGGGCAGCGACTCGTCGGCAAGCAGTTTCGCCGCCTGGTCCAGCACGGACGGATCGGCGGACGGGTCGCCGAGGGCCCGGACCCGATAGGCGTCGAAGGCGAGCCGGCGGCCGAACCGCTCGTACACACCGCCGTGTTCACCCCGTCCGGCCAGCACGATCAACGTGCCGCGCGCGGCGAGGCCTTCGGGTTCGTCCCAGGAGAAGGACTTCCCGGAGGAGGAGTCCGAGGAGAAGGATGAGGGCATGGGGCAGCTCCCGGTTTCGGGCAGGGGCATGGGTGTTCCGGGCAGGGGATGCGCGCGGAAAAGGGCAGCCGACAGCGACTGTCACGTGTCAGCGAGGAAGAGACGTGATCAAGTCGGCTTGCGGAGGGACGCCGGTGAGCGGCGGGAGGTCAGCGACAGCGCGCGCTGCACGCCACGCCGAAGTCGATGACTCGGCGCTGCGTCAGAAGGGCAGCAGAAGCGGTCGCGTGCAACATGCGCCCATCATGACCGGAGGCGGCGGACCGCGTCCAACGACGATTCCGCATCGAAACCGATCAGACATCGCGATCGGTCCTCCGGGGGCGCTACTGTCACGGCATGTCCCAACCCGTCCTCGACATCGTGGCCCTGCGCAGTCTGACCGCGATCGCCGACTGCGGCGGCTTCCACCGTGCCGCCCGGACCCTGTCCCTGAGCCAGTCGGCGGTCAGCCAGCACGTCCGCAAACTGGAGAAGATCCTGGGCGGGCCCGTCGTCGAACGCGAGGGACGCGGCACACGGTTCACCCCCGAGGGCCGCCGGCTGCTGGAACAGGCCCGCCGTGTCCTCGCCGTCCACGACGAGGCCGTACGGACCCTGCTCGAGTCCGACGGCGACACGGTCACCGTCGGCGCCACCGAGCACGCCGCCGACCAGTTCCTGCCCCGGCTCACCGCCGCCGTCCAGGAGGTGCGGCCCGGCTGCCGGGTCCGGTTCCGCATCGACCGTTCCGCCCGCCTCGTGGAGGCCGTGGAACGCGGCAGCGTCGACGTGGCGGTGTACGTCACGGAGGCCGCCGCCACCGAGGGCACGCCCGTCGGCGGTCTCCCGCTCACCTGGCACGCCGTCCCCGGCTGGGAGCCGCCGCCCGCACCGGCCGCCGTCCCCCTGGTCGCCATCGAGGACCCCTGCGCCATCCGCCGCCGGGCCATCGCCACCCTCGCCGCGCGGGGCGTCCCCGCCACGGTCGTCGGCGACGCCGGCTACCTCGCGGGTGTGCTCGACATCGCCCGCACCGGCCAGGGCGTGGCCCTGCTCGCCGCCGTGGGCCCCGCCCCCGACGGGCTGACCCCGTACGAGGGGCTTCCGGCGGTCACGCCGATCCCGATGAGCGCGCTGGCCCGTCCCGGGGCGGATCCGGCGACGGTGGAGGCGGCCTTCGCGGCCGTACGGGATCTGCTGCGCTGACGCGGGGTGCGGAGCGGGATCAGCCCAGCGTCCGGGCCAGTACCTCGCGCTGCAGCGGGAGCACCTCGGCGTGCAGGTCGCGGCCCTTGCGGGTGAGGGCGACCCACACGCCCCGCCGGTCCTCCATGCAGACCGAGCGCTCCACCAGACCGTCCTTCTCCAGGCGGCCGATGAGGCGGGACAGCGCGCTCTGGCTGAGATGCACCCGTCCGACGAGGTTCTGCACCCGGCACAGGTCGCCCTCCTCGGGCGCCTCGGAGGCGAGGACGTCGAGCACCTCGAAGTCGCTCGCGCCCAGCCCGTGAGGGTGCAGCACGCGGTCGATCTCGCACATCGTGCGCGCGTGCACCGACAGGATGTCCCGCCACTGTTCTTCGAGCCGGGTGCCGGCCGCGTTCACTGCCATACACCGAATGTTAATGCGTGTGCATCGACATGCGGACGGGGGAAGCGGCTCAGGCGTCCTGGACGAGCCCGACGAGGTTTCCGTCGGCATCCTTGACCGAGGCGATCATCCTGCCGCCGCCGACCTCCTGGACGTCCTGGAGCAGCTCGGCGCCCGCGTCGAGGAGGGCGGCGAGCCGGCCCCTGATGTCGGAGACGTGCCAGTAGGGAACGGGACCGGTCATGCCCTTGGCGTGTCCGTTCGGGTCCAGGCCGACATCCTGGCCGGCGTCCTTGAAGCCGACGTAGTAAGGCTCGTCGGCGTAGGGCTCGACCTCCAGCAGGGCGCTGAACAGGGCCTTCGCCCGCGCGATGTCCTTGACGGGGTAGACGATGGTGTTGAGTCCGGCGGTCATGGCGTGTGCTCCTCGGTGGTGCGCGGACCGACGGATCTCGCCGGTGATCTCACGCTAGGCCGGGGGAGCGGGAGCCGCTTCTTCGATCCTGACCGGTTGCCCCGCACCGCGCGAGCACCGCTGTCGCCGCCTATCCGGCGCAGCTGAACGTGCCCCTCAGGTGGACTCCCGCTTCACCAGCTCCGTGGGCAGAATCACGGCCGCCGCGTCCTCGCCGCCGATCTGCGCCAGCAGCACCCGGACCATCTCGGCGCTGATGCGGTCCCAGGGCTGCCGGATCGTCGTCAGTTCGGGCCGGGAGGCCAGCGCGGCGGGGGAGTCGTCGAAGCCGCCCACCGACACGTCGTCCGGCACCCGTCGCCCCGCCCGCTCCAGTGCCGTCAGTACGCCCTGCGCCATCAGGTCGGAGGCGACGAACACGGCGTCCAGGTCCGGGGTCCGGGCGAGCAGCCGCTCGGCGCCCGCCTCGCCGCTGGCCCGGCTGTAGTCGCCGGAGACGACGAGCCGCTCGTCGATCGCGACGCCCGCCTCGGTGAGCACCTCCTTGTACCCGGCGAGGCGCTCGACACCGCCAGGTGTGTCCAGCGGGCCGGTGACCACGCCGATGCGGCGGCGGCCCAGGGACAGCAGGTGGCGCACCATGTCCCGGGCGCCGTCGCGGTCGTCCGCGGCCACGTAGCTCACCCGGGACCGGAGCCCGATCGGCTTGCCGCACGCGACCAGCGGCACACCCGCCTCGCGCAGCTCCTCGGCGATCGGGTCCCCGGAGTGGCTGGAAACGAGCAGCACCCCGTCCACGTGCCCGGCGGTGATGTACCGCGTGATGCGCCGCCGCTCGTCCTCGGTCCCGGCCAGCATCAGCAGCAGCGGGATGTCGTGGGCGGCCAGGGCCTGGGTGCAGCCGCGCAGCAGGACGTTGAAGTTGGGGTCCTCGAAGAACCGCTCCTGCGGCTCGGTCAGCAGGAAGCCGACGGAGTCGGAACGTCCGGTGATCAGCGAACGGGCGTGCCGGTTGACGACGTAGCCCGTCTTGCGGATGGCGGCGTTCACGGCCTCCTGGGCGGCGGGGCTGACGTAGTGCCCGCCGTTGAGCACACGTGAGACCGTGCCGCGTGAGACCCCTGCCTCCCGCGCCACGTCGTGGATCGTCGGCGCTCTGCGTCGGCCCCCCGCGTTGTTCATGGTCATGACTTTAAGGCCCTCGCGGGCGGATGGCGGCCGCCCTGACCACGGTAGGTTCCCTAGGTCCGGCGACGGTGTGTGATCGTGCACAGCGCGCACGGCATTCGAATACTTGGCAAGGCTCACCCTCGTACGGTTATCTTGGGCCGCGCGCTGCTGACGCCGTGTGTGCACGTTCCCAACCATCAGAAACGGGAGAGACCCATGCCGGAGACCACCCCCAGGGGCCTCACCAGGCTCGCCTTCGGCGGGGACTACAACCCGGAGCAGTGGCCCGAGAGCGTCTGGGAGGAGGACGTACGGCTGATGCGGGAGGCCGGCGTCACCATGGTCAGCGTCGGGATCTTCTCCTGGGCGCTCCTGGAGCCCGCACCCGGCACGTACGACTTCGGCTGGCTCGACCGGCTCCTCGACCTGCTGCACGACAACGGCATCCGCGTCGACCTCGGCACCCCCACGGTCGTGCCCCCGGCCTGGTTCTACCGCGACCACCCCGACGCGCTGCCCGTCACGGCCGACGGCATCCGCCACGAGTTCGGCTCACGCGGCGCCATCTGCCACAGCAACGCCGACTACCGCTCGGCCGCCGCCGGCATCACCACCCGGCTCGCCGAGCGCTACGCCGGGCATCCCGCCCTGGCCATGTGGCACGTGCACAACGAGTACGGCGTCCCGGTCTCCGCCTGCTACTGCGACTCCTGCGCCGCCCACTTCCGCCGCTGGCTGGCCACCACCTATGGCACCGTGGAGGCCGTCAACGAAGCCTGGGGCACCGCCTTCTGGGGGCAGCGCTACGCCGACCTCGGCCAGATCAACCCGCCGCGCACGGCGCCCACCGTCGGCAACCCGGGCCAGGCGCTGGACTACAAGCGGTTCGCCGACGCCACCATGCGCGAGAACTTCGTGACGGAGCGGGACATCCTGCACCGCCTCTCGCCCGGCATCCCGGTCACCACCAACTTCATGACCGCGCTCAGCCAGTGCGACTCCGTCGACTACTGGGCCTGGGGCCGCGAGGTCGACCTCGTCACCAACGACCACTACCTGATCACCGACGGCCGCCGCACCCACGTCAACCTCGCGATGGCCGCCGACCTCACCCGCTCGGTCGCGGCCGGCGCCCCCTGGCTGCTGCTCGAACACTCCACCTCGGGCGTCAACTGGCAGCCCCGCAACCCCGCCAAGGCCCCCGGCCAGATGGCCCGCAACTCCCTCGCCCACGTGGCACGCGGCTCCGAGGGTGCCATGTTCTTCCAGTGGCGCCAGTCCCGGCGCGGCGCCGAGAAGTTCCACTCGGCGATGGTCCCGCACGGCGGCACGGACACCCGCGTGTGGCGCGAAGTGGTCGAACTGGGTGCCTCGCTCGACTCGCTGAGCACCGTCCGAGGCACGCGCACCGCCGCCGACGTGGCCGTCCTGTGGGACTGGCAGTCCTGGTGGGCGCAGAACCTCCAGTGGCGTCCGAGCGAGGCCCACGACCCGCGCGAGCGCGCCGACGCCTTCTACGAGGCCCTCTACGACCGCCACCTCACCGTCGACTTCGCCCACCCGGAAGCCGACTTGTCGAGGTATCCCCTTGTCGTCGTGCCCGCGCTGTACCTCACGACCAAGGCGGCGGGCCACAACATCACGGAGTACGTCGAGAACGGCGGCACCCTCGTCGTGTCGTACTTCTCCGGCATCGTCGACGAGCACGACGCCGTGCACGAGGGCCCCTACCCCGGCGCGCTGCGGGACGTGCTCGGCCTGACCGTGGAGGAGTTCTCGCCGCTGCTCAAGGACCAGCTCGTGCGCGTCACCGGCCCCGACGGCTCGGAGCTCGCCGCGGACGTGTGGACCGAGTTCGTGGTGCCGCGCGGTGCCGAGACCGTGTGGACGTACGCCGACGGTCCGGCCGCCGGCCACCCGGCCGTCACCCGGCACCGCCTCGGCGAGGGCACCGCCTGGTACGTCTCCACCCGGCTGACCACCGAGGGCCTGGACGCGCTGCTGGGCTGGGCCGTCGAGGACGCGGACATGAGCACCCGCGCCGACCTGCCCCGCGACGTCGAGGTGGTGCGCCGCACCGGCGAGTCCGGCACCTACCTGTTCGCGATCAACCACACCGCCACGGACGTCAAGGTGCCGCTGGACGCGAACGGCACCGAACTGCTGACCGGTGAGCGCGCCGCGGGAGGACTGGCGGTCCCGGCGGGAGCCGTCCGCGTCGTACGGCTCGACGGCTGAACCGACTCCCCTCCGCCCGTGCGAGCGCGCGAGCCGCGGGCGGAGGGGGCTTTTCACCCGCAGGGTGCGCCCGCGTACCGAAAGACCGGGCTTCGCAAGGGAATTCGCTACCGGACAACGTTGCGGAGTCCCGTACGCGGCGGCATCGGCTGCGCCACAGTGGGAAGACGCGGTACGAGGAGCCCGGACGGAGGGGAACGCGATGCTGAGGACTCCCACCGGCGAGCGGCGCCTGGACATCCTGGAATGGCTGAAGGACCCGGCCGCGCACTTCCCGCCGCAGCGGCACGGCGATCCGGTGGCGGACGGGGTGACCGCCGACGCCGTCGCCGAGAAACTCGGAGTGCGCCGCGCCGTCGCCGAGACCCACCTCGGCCTGCTCGCGGACCTCGGTCTGCTGCGCACCAGGCGGATCCGGCGCCGCACCCACTACCGGCGCGACGAGGTACGCACGCATGTTCGAGAAGGGCTGGTAGGCGCCGGGCCGGCGCGGGTACACGCCTGCGAGGAGGATCGTCCTCCGGCAGCGAAGGGCAGGCGTGCATGAACCGTCCCACGGCTCTGGTTCCCCGCCACTACGTCGCGATCGGCGGCCGCGGCCCCGAGGACGTGGTGGTCGACGCCCGCGGCCGGGTGCTGACCGGCGTCGAGGACGGCCGGATCCTGCGCCTGGAGGGCCTGACAGACCCCGGCGCGGCCCGCGTCGAGGTGCTCACCAGGACCGGCGGCAGGCCACTGGGCCTCCACCTCCTCCCCGACGACGCCCTGTTGGTGTGCGACGCGGAACGCGGACTGCTGGGGGTGGACCTCACCGACGGCACGGTACGGGTGATCGCCGACTCGGTGGCGGGGGAGCGGCTGCGGTTCTGCAGCAACGTGGTCGCCCTGTCCGACGGAACCGTGTACTTCACCGTCTCCAGCCGCCGCTACCCCTTGGAGGAGTGGATCGGCGATCTCGTCGAGCACACCGGCACCGGCCGGCTGCTGCGCCTGGCCCCGGGCAGTGACGAGCCCGAAGTCCTGCTGGAGGGGCTGCAGTTCGCCAACGGACTCGCCCCGAGCGCCGACGAGACCTTCCTGGTCGTCGCCGAGACGGGCGCCTGCCGGCTGACCCGCTACTGGCTCACCGGTCCGAAGGCCGGCCGCGGCGAACCCTTCGTCGAGAACCTCCCGGGCATGCCCGACAACCTCTGGCGCGGCGCACCGGACGCCCCGATCTGGGTCTCGCTGGCCGGCCCCCGCGTCCCGCCCCTCGATCTGCTGCACCGCGGCACCCCCGACATCCGCCGCACCGCCGCCCGCATCGCCGTGCGCGCGCCCTTCCGTCCCCCCGGCACGACCGGCGTCCTCGCGGTCGACGACCAGGGCGGGATCGTCCACCACCTCACCCGCCGCCGCTCCGGTTTCCGCATGGTCACCAGCGTCTGCGAGAGCGCCGGCCACCTGATCCTGGGCAGCCTGTGGGAACCCGGCGTGGCCGTCTGCGAGGCGCCGAGCACGAAATGACCCGGGCGCACCCCGGGGTTAACCTGTTTTCCAGCCGCGATCCCCTCGCGGCGCGGCGGTGGGGCCCGCCGTACCCGAACCGCGGCTCAGGTGCCGCCAACGGTCCCTACTTGCGATGGAGCACGCCCGCATGCCAGGGCCCCGGCGAGTAGGAGACGCACGACCATGACAGCCCAGGAGACCGACAGCCTCCGCGTCCCCGCCCCCCGACAGCCCGCCTGGCGCGGCCAGGCACCGGTCGTCGCGGTGGTCGCGCTCGGCGGTGCCCTGGGCGCCACCGCCCGGTACGCGGCAGCCCTGTGGTGGCCCGCCCAGCCGGCCGGGTTCCCCTGGGCGACCTTCTGGACCAATGTCGTCGGCTGCGCCGTCATCGGCGTGTTCATGGTGGTCATCACCGACGTGTGGGCCGCCCACCGGCTCGTCCGCCCCTTCTTCGGCACCGGGGTGCTCGGCGGCTTCACCACCTTCTCGACGTACGCGGTCGACTTCCAGAAGCTGGTCGACTCCGGCCATCCCCGCACCGGGCTGGCGTACCTCTTCGCGACCCTGCTCGCTGCGCTCACCGCGGTGTGGCTCGCGGTCGCGGCCACCCGGCGGGTCCTGAAGTGGAGGCGGCCATGACGAGACTGACCGGCCACGCCCTGCGCGTCACCGTCTTCGTCGGCGAGCACGACACCTGGCACCACAAGCCCCTCTACAGCGAGATCGTGCACCGCGCCCACGCGGCCGGCCTCGCGGGCGCCAGCGTCTTCCGCGGCATCGAGGGCTTCGGCGCCTCCTCCCTGATCCACACCTCCCGGCTGCTGTCGCTGAGCGAGGACCTGCCGGTGGCCGTCGTGATCGTGGACGACGAGGAGCGCGTACGGGCGTTCCTGCCGCAGCTCGACGAACTCGTCACCGAGGGACTGGTGATCCTCGACGACTGCGAGGTCATCAGGTATGTCGGACGGGAGAACGAAAAGGGCAATCCGGGCGCGAAGGGTAAGAACTCGTTGTGAACTGGCTGCTGGTCGTCGCGGGTGCCATGGTCGGCGCCCCGTTGCGCTACCTGACCGACCGGGCGGTGCAGTCCCGGCACGACTCGGTCTTCCCCTGGGGCACCTTCGCGGTGAACGTCACCGGCTGTCTGATCCTCGGCGTGCTGACCGGCGCGGCCGCCTCGGGAGCCGCCGGTTCCCACCTCCAGCTGCTCCTGGGCACCGGGCTGTGCGGGGCGTTGACGACGTACTCGACCTTCTCGTACGAGACCCTCCGGCTGGCCGAGGCCGGGGCGGGGTTCTATGCCGCCGTCAACGCGATCGGCAGCGTGGCCGCCGGTCTGGGGGCCGCCTTCGTGGGCGTGGCGGTGGCGCAGGCGGTGTGGGCGTAGGGCCCTCGGGTCGCGATTGTGTGCGGCTCGGCTCTCGTCTGCGTGTAGTAAGACGGAGCTCGCCGTACCCAGCCCACCCCCTGTGTCCCTTGAGCAGAACTGGATCCCATGAGCGTCATCAGCGTCGGTCAGGCCGTCGTCCTCGGAGCCGTCGAGGGGGTGACCGAGTTCCTGCCCGTCTCCTCCACGGGCCATCTGAAGATCGTCGAGGGGCTCATGGGCATCCCCGTCGACGAGGACTCCGTCGTCGGGTTCTCGGCCGTGATCCAGGTCGGGGCGATCGCCGCCGTGTTCGTGTACTTCTTCAAGGACATCGTGCGGATCGTCTCGGCGTGGGGCCGCGGGCTGGTCGACAAGGAGGAGCGCTACCACCACGACTACAAGTTCGCCTGGTGGGTGATCTGCGCGACCGTCCCGATCGTCGCCGTGGGCCTGGCCGCCAAGCCGCTCATCGAAGGACCGCTCGCCTCGCTGTGGGTGGTGGCGGGCTCGCTGATCGTCGGCAGCGGGGTGATGTGGGCGGCGGACCAGATGGGCCGGCACAAGCGCGGGGAGGACGACACCTCGTTCAAGGACGCCATGCTGGTGGGCAGTTCACAGATCCTCGCCCTGCTCTTCCCGGGCTTCTCCCGCTCCGGTGCCACCATGTCCACGGCGCTGATCCTGGACCTCGACCGTGTGGCCGCCACCCGGCTGTCGTTCTTCCTCGGCATCCCCGCCCTGACCGGGGCCGGCCTGTACGAACTCAAGGACGCCCTGGGGACCGGCGTGGGCGCGGCGCCGCTCGCCGTCGGGACCCTCGTCTCGTTCGGCGTGGCCTACGCGTCCATCGCCTGGCTGCTGAAGTTCATCGCCAAGCACTCCTTCAACGCCTTCGTGATCTACCGGATCGTCGTGGGTGTGGTGCTCTTCGGGCTGCTGGGCACGGGTGCGCTGAGCAGCTGACCTTCCGTGGGCGGGGGTGTCGCCCCGGCGGGGTGTGAGGTCTCTTTCCGGCCTCACGCCCCGTGAATTTCTTGTTTCAGCAGCCTTGACAGAGACCTCACGCTCCGCGGAGTATCACTCCCGTGAACCTGTCAGACAGCCAGACAGCCAGTCAGGGCCCGCGGCGCGTCAGCGCCATGGAAGCGGTGCTCGGGCATCTGCGCGGCGCCATCGAGCGCGGCGACTACGCGATCGGCGACAAGCTCCCCTCCGAGGCGGAGCTGTGCCGCACCCTCGAGGTCTCCCGCCCCGTGCTGCGCGAGGCACTCAGGGCCCTGCAGACCATGGGGCTGACGGTCTCCAAGACCGGCAAAGGCACCTTCGTGGTCGCGAGCTCAGTCGAGGACCCCACCTTCGGCGACTACGCGGCCAGCGACCTGCTGGAGGTGCGCCGCCACGTCGAGATCCCGGTCGCCGGGTACGCGGCCCGGCGCCGCACCCCGGAGAACCTCGACCACCTGGCCCACCTCCTGGACCGGATGGAACGGGAGACCGACACCACCGCCTGGGTCGCGATGGACACCCTGTTCCACCTCGGCGTGGCCGAGGCCGCCCAGAACCCGGTCTTCCGCCGGGTCATCGAGGAGATCCGCGACGCACTGGCCCGCCAGTCGGCGTTCCTCAACGAACTGGGCGGCCGGCGCGAACAGTCCAATCGCGAGCACCGGGCGATCGTCGAGGCGCTGATGGACGGTTCCGAGACCGACGCGGTGGAGGCCATGTCCCACCACCTCGACCGCGTCGAGACGACCCTCACCGACATCGTGCGTTCCCCGCGCACGGACACCCCCACGGAAGGCGGACCCGAGGCGTGAGCGAGCAGCACCTCCAAGAGGCGACCCGCAAACACACCGCACACGTCGACGCCGGAGACGCCGGCTACAGCAAGTCCCTGAAGTCCCGGCACGTCAACATGATCGCCATCGGCGGGGCCATCGGCACCGGCCTCTTCCTCGGCGCCGGCGGCCGCCTCGCCGACGCCGGGCCCTCCCTCTTCATCGCCTACGCGGTCTGCGGCCTCTTCGCCTTCCTCGTCGTCCGTGCCCTCGGCGAACTCGTCCTGTACCGCCCGTCCTCCGGCGCCTTCGTGTCGTACGCCCGGGAGTTCCTCGGCGAGAAGGGCGCGTACACCGCGGGCTGGATGTACTTCCTCAACTGGGCCACCACCGGCATCGCCGACATCACCGCGGTGGCCACCTACACCCACTACTGGGGCATGTTCTCCGACGTCCCGCAGTGGGTGATCGCACTCATCGCGCTCGCCGTGGTCCTCACCGTGAACCTGATCTCGGTGAAGATCTTCGGCGAACTGGAGTTCTGGTTCGCCATCGTCAAGGTCAGCGCGCTGGTCATCTTCATGTGTATCGGCATCTTCCTGCTGGTCACGCAGCACCCGGTGGACGGCACCACCCCCGGCCCGTCCCTGATCACCGACCACGGCGGCGTCTTCCCCAACGGCCTGCTGCCCATGCTCCTGATCATCCAGGGCGTCGTCTTCGCCTACGCCTCCGTCGAACTGGTCGGCGTCACGGCGGGCGAGACCGAGAACCCCGAGAAGATCATGCCGAAGGCGATCAACTCGATCATGTGGCGCGTGGGCATCTTCTACGTCGGCTCGGTCGTCCTGCTGTCGATGCTGCTGCCGTGGAACACGTACACGTCCGGCGAGAGCCCCTTCGTGACCGTGCTGTCCAACATCGGCATCCCGGCGGCGGGCGGCGTGATGAACCTGGTCGTCCTCACCGCGGCCATGTCCTCGCTCAACTCCGGCCTGTACTCCACCGGCCGCATCCTGCGCTCCATGGCGATGTCCGGCTCCGCGCCCAAGTTCACGTCGGTGATGAGCCGCAGCAAGGTCCCGTACGGCGGCATCCTGCTCACCAGCGGCTTCTGCGTCCTCGGCGTCGGCCTCAACTTCGTCGTCCCCGCCGACGCGTTCGAGATCGTGCTCAACTTCGCCGCGATCGGCATCCTCGCCACCTGGGGCATGATCATGATCTGCCACCTGATGTTCTGGCAGAAGTCCCAGAAGGGCGAACTCGCCCGCCCGAGCTACCGGTTGCCGGGCTCCCCCTGGACCGAACTCGTGACGCTGGCCTTCCTTGCCTCCGTCCTGGTCCTCATGTACGCCGACGGCGGCGCCGGCCGCACCACCGTGCTGTGCCTCCCGCTGATCGTCGGGGCGCTGGTCGTCGGATGGTTCGCCATCCGCCGCCGTGCCGTCCGCACGTCCACCACCGGAGCCGACGCGTGAGGCACGCGCCGCTCCCCGAGAAGCAGGCAGTGATGTACAGCAGTTCTGTTGCGGACGCACCCCTGATCCGCGAACCCCTCCACGCTCCCGTCGCCCACCTCATACGCGGCGGGGTCGTCGAGGGCATCCACTACGGCTCCGTCGTCGTCCTCGACACCGACGGCCACGTCCGTTTCCAGCTCGGCGACATCGAGGCCGCCTTCTACCCCCGCTCGGCCCTCAAGCCCGTCCAGGCCGTCGCCATGGTCCGGGCGGGGCTCCCGCTCGACGGCGAGCTGCTCTCGCTCGCCGCGGCCAGCCACTCCGGCGAGGAACGCCATCTCGCCGGCGCCCGGCGCATCCTGGAGCTCGCCGGACTCACCGAGGACCACCTGCGCAACGTCCCCGACCTGCCCTTCGACCCCGTCGTCCGGGACGACTGGGTCCGGGACGGCAGGATGCCCTCACGGCTCGCCCAGAACTGCTCCGGCAAGCACGCCGCGATGCTTTACACGTGCGTGCTCAACGACTGGCCTCTTGAGGGGTATCTCGACCCGGAGCACCCCCTCCAGCAGGCGATCGCCGAGATCGTCGAGGACCTCACCGGGCAGCGCATCGCGCAGGTGACCGTCGACGGCTGCGGTGCGCCGCTGTTCTCCGTCTCGCTGCACGGCCTTGCGCGTGCCGCCGCCCGGATCACCACGGCCCCGTCCGGCACCCCGGAGGCGCGTGTCGCCGACGCGATGCGCGAGCACGCCGAGATGGCGTCCGGGTCCGGCCGGGACGTCGCCGCGCAGATGCGGGCCGTGCCGGGGCTGCTCGCCAAGGACGGCTTCGAGGGCGTGCACGTCGCTGCGCTGGCCGATGGCAGAGCGGTGGCCGTGAAGATCGCTGACGGGGCGAATCGGGCGCGGGTTCCGGTGGCTGCGGCTGCCCTCGCCCGGGCGGGCGTTGATCCCTCGCTGCTCGCGGAGTTCGCGGGGGAGCCGGTGCTCGGGGGAGGCGAACCGGTCGGCTGCGTACGGCCGGTGCGGGCGCTGGACCCGGTCCCTTTGTCGGCCTGCGCGTAGCGCTTCGCCGGACGGGCCGCCATGGATCTGCGGGCCGAACGTGGCTGCTCGCGCAGTTCCCCGCGCCCCTCTCGGGGCGCTTACCCTCACCCCTTGGAAAGAGGATCTCTACCCTCATGACCACCGCCGCCACCCGCACCGAGCACGACCTCCTCGGCGACCGCGACATCCCCGTCGACGCGTACTGGGGCGTCCACACTCTGCGCGCCACGGAGAACTTCCCCATCACGGGCATGACCATCTCCGCCTACCCGCACCTGATCGACGCCCTCGCCGCCGTCAAGGAGGCCGCCGCCCTCGCCAACGAGGAGCTCGGGCTGCTGGAGCCGAGGAAGGCCGCCGCGATCGTCGAGGCGTGCCGGGAGATCCGTGACGGCAAGCTGCACGACCAGTTCGTCGTCGACGTCATCCAGGGCGGCGCCGGCACCTCGACGAACATGAACGCCAACGAGGTCGTCGCGAACCGGGCCTTGGAACTGCTCGGGTACGCCAAGGGGGAGTACCGCCACCTGCACCCCAACGAGGACGTCAACCTCGGCCAGTCCACCAATGACGTCTACCCGACCGCCGTCAAGATCGCGACGGTATTCGCGGTACGTGGACTGCTCGAGGCGATGTCCGTGCTGCAGGACGCCTACGCCCGCAAGGCCGTCGAGTTCCGCGAGGTCCTCAAGATGGGCCGTACACAGTTGCAGGACGCGGTGCCCATGACGCTGGGTCAGGAGTTCTCCGCATACGCCGTCATGATGGACGAGGACCGCAGCCGTCTCGCCGAGGCAGTCGAGTTGATCCATGAGATCAACCTGGGCGCCACGGCCATCGGCACCGGCCTCAACGCCCCCGCCGGATACGCCGAGTCGGCCCGCCGCCATCTCGCCGAAATCACCGGTCTGCCGCTGGTCACCGCCGCCAACCTGGTCGAAGCTACCCAGGACTGCGGTGCATTCGTCCAGATGTCCGGCGTGCTCAAGCGGATCGCCGTCAAGCTGTCGAAGAGCTGCAACGACCTGCGGCTGCTGTCCTCCGGGCCGCGCGCGGGCCTCGGTGAGATCAACCTGCCGCCGGTGCAGGCCGGTTCGAGCATCATGCCCGGCAAGGTCAACCCGGTGATCCCCGAGGTCGTCAACCAGGTCGCCTTCGAGGTGATCGGCAACGACGTCACCATCACCATGGCTGCCGAGGCCGGACAGCTCCAGCTCAACGCCTTCGAGCCGATCATCCTGCACTCCCTGTCGGAGTCCATCACCCACCTCAGGGCCGCCTGCCTCACCCTCGCCGAACGCTGCGTCGACGGCATCACCGCCAACACCGAGGCGCTGCGCGCGAGCGTGGAGAACTCCATCGGCCTGGTCACCGCCCTCAACCCGTACATCGGCTACACGGCGGCCACCGACATCGCCAAGGAGGCCCTCGTCACCGGCCGGGGCGTGGCCGAACTCGTCCTGGAGAAGGGCCTGTTGCCCGCGGACACCCTCGCCGACCTGCTGCGGCCGGAGATCGTCGCGGGCACCGGCTCACCCCTGGCCTGAGCCGCGGACGCGCACCAGGACCGGACCGGAGGCACAATAGCGATCATGACTTCCGCCATGACCTTCCAGCCGGTCCTGGAACGCATCACCGACGAGATCGGCCGCACGCCCGGCCGCGGCCGGCCCGCCGACTACATCCCGGCGCTGGCGGCCTGCGATCCGCGCAGCTTCGGCATGGCCGTCGCGGAGCTGGACGGCACGGTGTACGGAGTCGGGGACTGGCGCGAGCCGTTCTCCACGCAGTCCATCACCAAGGTCTTCACCCTCGCCCTCGACCTGGCCCGCGAGGGCGACGAACTCTGGGAGCACGTGGGCCGCGAGCCCTCCGGCAACCCCTTCAACTCGCTCATCCAGCTGGAGTACGAGAACGGCATCCCGCGCAACCCGTTCATCAACGCGGGCGCGCTCGTCGTCACCGACCGCCTCCAGACCCGTACCGGAGACGCGGCCGGGGAACTGCTGACCTTCCTGCGCTCGGAGTCCGGCAACCCCACGCTGGACTTCGACAAGGAGGTCGCCGCCTCCGAGGCCGCCCACGGCGACCGCAACGCCGCCCTCGCCCACTTCATGGCGTCGTACGGCAACATCGACAACCCTGTCCCGGTCCTGCTCGACCAGTACTTCCGCCAGTGCTCGGTCACCGCCTCCTGCGCCGACCTCGCCCTCGCCACCACCTTCCTGGCCCGGCACGGCATCCGCGCCGACGGCACCCGCCTGCTCACCCAGAGCCAGGCCAAGCAGGTCAACGCGGTGATGCTGACGTGCGGGACGTACGACGCGGCGGGCGAGTTCGCCTACCGGGTGGGCCTGCCCGGCAAGAGCGGCGTGGGCGGCGGCATCATCGCCGTGGTGCCGGGGCGGTGCACGTTGTGCGTGTGGGGTCCGGGGCTGGACGAGCGGGGGAACTCGGTGTCGGGAATGGCGGCCCTCGACCGCTTCACCACGCTGACCGGGGTGTCTGTGTTCTGAGCGTTCCGAGCGTTCCGAGCGTTCCGAGCGTTCCGAGCATGCCGAGCGTTCCGAGCGGGCGGCTCAGCCGAGGAACTCCTCCAGCATCGGCAGCAGCAGGGACGTCCGCCCCATGAGGGCCATGTGCGTGGTGTCGGGCAGGACGGCCAGCCGGGCACCGGGGATCAGCCGCTGCATCTCGGCGGCGTGCTCCACGCGGACGAAGTCCGTGTCGCCGATGACCAGCAGGGTGGGCGCGGCCAGTGCCCGCAGGTCGTCGGCGGTCCAGGGCAGCGGGCCGTGCGCGGCGACCGAGCACTTGGCGATGAAGTCCGCGAAGTGCTCCGGTCGGGGCGCGACCGCCGCGTAGGCGTCGGCCATCTCCTTGAAGTCGGCCTCGGTCGGCAGCAGCGGCGAGCCGGCGGCGGGGTCGAGGATCTCCTCGTGGTACCCGTCCTGGGCGTACTGGGTGGAGGCGAGCACCAGCCGTCCGACGCGCTCGGGATGGCGCACGGCGACCTCCAGGGCGGTCAGTCCGCCGAGGCTGAAGCCGAGGAAGTCGGCCTGCTCGATGCCGAGTTCGTCCAGCAGGGCCACCACGTCACCGGCCAGGTTCGGCACCGTGATCGCACGGTCGATGTCGGCGGTGTGTCCGTGGCCCTGGAGTTCGGGAGCCACGATGTGCCGGGCGGCGGACAGGGCGGGCAGCACGGCCCCGAAGGCGAGGCCGACCGTGAGGACACCGCCGTGCAGCAGCACCAGGGGGCGCCCGGTGTCGCGGGCGGTGCCGTGCGCCTCGTAGTACATGGTGAGGCCGTCGACCTCGGCGTAGGCGGCGTTGCTCGGCATGGTCATCACGTCCGGTCTGTGGGAATCGGGTACCAGGTAGACCGGCGGGCCGTGCGGAATTCATCGGTTCCGCGGGAGCACACGCCGGTCACACGCAGTCCGCCGCCAGGAGAGTCACGCGTCGTTTTCCGGCCATCCGGCGGTGACACGCTTCCCGAGTGTTGGCCATGGTTTTCCCCGTCGATCTCCGCCGCTGCCAGGTGCTCGGTCTGGCCGGAACCGCCTGTCTCGCGGCAGGAGGCGAGACCGCAGGCGCCCTGCCGGTGCGGGAACTGCTCTCCCCGTCCTCCGTCCATGCCGCTCTCGGCCTGGTGGGCGTGTACTTCGGCCTCGTCCTGCTGATCGCCGCCTGGGCCCTGCTGGGACGGCTGGTCCGCGGCTCCGAGCCGCCGAGCCCGCGCGCGCTGATGGTGGTGCTCGCGGTCTGGGCGGTCCCTCTGCTGGTCGCGCCGCCGCTGTTCAGTCGTGACGTGTACAGCTACCTGGCGCAGGGCGCCATGGTGGATGCGCACATCGACGTCTACGCACACGGCCCCGCGCAGCTCGGCGGGCCGCTCGCGGACGAGGTCTCCCCGCTGTGGCGGCACACCGGAGCGCCGTACGGCCCGGTCTTCCTCGGCCTCGCCTCCGCGCTGTCCGGGCTGACCCGGGGCGAACTCCCGGCCGGCCTCGTCGGCATGCGCCTCGTCGCCCTGCTCGGCGTCGGCCTGATGGCGGCCGCGCTGCCCCGCCTCGCCCGGCACAGCGGTGCCGATCCGTCGGCCGCGCTCTGGCTCGGCGCCCTCAACCCGCTGGTCCTGCTGCACCTGGTCGCGGGCGCCCACAACGACGCCATCATGCTCGGCCTGCTGGGCCTCGGCCTGGTCGCGGCGCTGGGCCGGTGGCCGGTCCTGGGCGCCGTGCTCGTCACACTCGCCGCCCTGGTCAAGGCACCCGCCGTGCTCGGGCTCGCGGCGGTCGTCGTGCTCCAGGTGCGCGCGGGCCGGAGCCCGGCGCGGGCCGTGGTGACGACCGTCGTCGCGACCGCGGCCACCACGGCCGCCGCGACGGCGGCCGCCGGGACCGGATACGGCTGGATAAGCGCCCTCAACACCCCCGCCTCCCCGCAGAACTGGGCCCTCACCAGCCTCCTCGGCCGCGCGACTCGCGCCGTTCTGGAGCGGCTGGGCAGCGACCTGGCACCGCTGGCCGTACCGGTGTGGCACACCCTGGGCATCGTGGCCGCGGTGGTCGCCGTCCTCGCCATATGGCTGCGGCTGCGTCTGCGTCCCGTGTACGCGCTCGGCCTGAGCCTGCTGGCGGTGGCCGCGCTCGGCCCGGCGATCCGTCCCTGGTACGCCCTGTGGGGGCTGTTCCTCATCGCCGCCGCCGCGCCCAGCACGTCGATACGGCACCGGGTGGCGGCCGTGACCGGGGTGCTCGCGCTCGCCGCCCTGCCGAGCGGCGGTGCCGCGGACGCCGGGCAGCTGGTCCTGGCCGTCTCGGGCGGCGTACTCGCCGTGGTCGTCCTGTGGCAGGCCCACCAGGCGGAGCTGGCCCCGGCGTCGGGACGTACGGCATGAGACTGCCCCGCCCTCGCCCCCGCACCGACCGCGGCCGACTGCTGCTCGTGCTCGCCCTCGCCGCCGCCGTCACCGCCTTCACGGCGACCGTGCCGCTGCTGCGCGACTGGTTCGACCTGCGCGTCTACCACGGAGCCGTGGACAGCTGGGTCCACCACGGCGGACGGCTCTACGACTACCGGGTGCCCGGCACGCCGTACGGCTTCACCTATCCGCCGTTCGCGGCGGTCGCCATGCTGCCGATGGCGCTGCTCCCGCTGCGCGCCGCGATCGCCGCCGCCCTGCTGCTCAATCTGGCCGCCCTGGCGGTGGTCCTGCGCATCCTCGTCGGAGCGGACTGGCGGCGCTACGGCTGGTACGGCTGTGCCCTGGGCGTCTGCGCGCTCGCGCTGTTCGAACCGCTCCGTGACACGTTCAGCTTCGGCCAGGTGAACATCCTGCTGCTGGCCCTGGTGCTCGCCGACGCCCGGCTGCTCGCCACCGGCCCAGGCCGCTGGGCGGGGGTGGGGATCGGTCTCGCCTCGGCGGTGAAGCTCACTCCGTTGATCTTCATCGGCCTGCTGCTGCTCGCCCGGCGCCGGCGGGCCGCGGCGGTCGCCTCGGCCGTCACCGCGGCGGCGACGGCGTTCGCGGCCTGCGTGGCGCCCGACGCCTCACGCTTCTACTGGACCGAGGCGCTGTGGGACACGACCCGGGTGGGCCGTCTGGACTACGTCTCCAACCAGTCACTGCAGGGGATCCTGGCCAGGCTGGGCGAACCGGACCGCGCGGTGTGGGCGGGGGCGGTGCTGCTGGTGCTGTGCGTGTGGGCGGTCCGCGCCCGCCGGGCGGTGGCCGCGGGGGAGTGGACGACCGCGTTCGCCCTCACCGGCCTGGCCGCCTGCCTCGTCAGCCCGATCACCTGGGTGCATCACCTGGTCTGGCTGCTGCCGTCCTTCGCCGTGCTGGTCCGCGCCGGGCACCCGCGGCTCGCGGGCGCCCTGTACGCGGTGCTGTGCACGAGCGTGGTGTGGCTGTGGTTCGACGACGCGTCCGGCGTCGACGGTTTCCTCGGCAGCAACACGTACACGTGGATCACGCTCGGCCTGCTGGTGTGGCTGCCGGTCGGTCAACTCCGTGCCGCTCCACGGCCCTTGAGCCGCAGCACGAGTGCCATGGCACCGGCACCCAGCCCGGCGGCGCCGGTGATCGCGCCCGTCTTCGACCAGTCGGCCCCGCCGCCCTCGGCCGGCGGCGTTTCGGCCACGGCCGCGGGCAGCGTGGCGGGCCCCGGTTGTGACGTGACCCGCGGCGCGTCCAGCGAGCCCACCGGATCGACCCGCCCGTCCGCGTCGAAACCCCAGTCGAGCAGCTCGCGGGCCTCCTCGTACACGGCGAAACTGCCACCCGCCTGAGGGTTCATCACCGTCACGACGAGCGTGCGCCCGCCCCGGCGGGCGGCGGCCACGAGCGTGTGGCCGGCCTTGCTGGTGTAGCCGTTCTTGATGCCGACCAGCCCCGGGTAGGGCTTCACGCCGTTCTCGCCCGACAGCAGCCGATTGGTGTTCCGGATCTTGTACGACCATCCGCCGCCGCCCGGGAAACGTGCCTCGACCGTGCCGCAGTACTGCGCGAAGTCCGCGTTGCGCAGCCCCGCCCGCCCGAACACGGCGAGGTCGTACGCGGACGACACCTGCCCCGGCGTGTCGTACCCGTCGGGAGACAGCACGCGCGTGTCGCGGGCACCGAGGGAGCGGGCCTTGGCCTGCATGCGCGCGGCCGTGGAACGCCAGCCGCCGCTCAGCTCGGCCAGCACGCGCACGGCGTCGTTGCCCGAGTTGAGGAACACCCCGCGCCACAGGTCGGCGACCCGGTACGTGCGCCCCTCGGCGACCCCGACCCGGCTGCTGCCGGACCCGATGCCTCTCAGTTCCCTCTCCCGGACCGTGTGCCGGATGCCGCCCGGGAGGACCGGCAGCGCGGTGAGGGCGAACAGGGTCTTGAGCGTGCTGGCCGGCGGGAGCTTCCGGTGCGCGTGGTGCGCGGCGAGGACCTCACCGCTGCCGGCGTCGGCCACCAGCCACGACTTCGCGGAGACCTTCGGAACCTTGGGAGCCCCGGCCCGCGGCCGGACCTGCGTGCCGGGGCGGTACAGCAGGGAGGGATGCGGCGCCGCCGTCCGCGGCCCACCGGGTGCACCGGATGCACCGGGCGTACCGGGCTCCGCCCCGGCACGGGCCGCCGCAGCGGCCGGCACGAGCGCGAGCAGGCCCGCCGCGCAGATCGCGCAGGTTGACGCAACAGCCCGGGAAGCCAATCTGATCGTCATACCGCAAACGTAGGAACGGGTCCGGTCCCGCACGGCGCTGCCCTGGCCGAGAGGGGGCTGCGAGCACCCGGATGCCACACGTGAGGCGGGCGATTCCGGGATGGACCGCCGGTCGGTACGGCTCTCGGCCGGCGTGGTGCGTCAGCCGGCGGGGTGTCAGCCGACGGGCAGCGTCGGCACGATGCGCCGCAGGAAGGTCGCGTTGTCCGGGGTTTCGCGCATCCGCTCCAGCAGGGTTTCCGTGCTGGGCTGGCCGTCGCGGGTCTGGAGGGCGCGGCGCAGACCGCGTACGGCGGTCAACTCGGCGGCGGGAAGCAGGAGTTCCTCGCGGCGGGTGCCGGAGGGATTGATCTCGACGGCCGGGAAGACGCGGCGGCTCGCGAGGTCGCGGCTCAGGCGCAGCTCCATGTTGCCGGTGCTCTTGAGCTCCTCGAAGTAGAAGTCGTCGGCGCGGGAGCCGGTCTCCACCAGGGCGGTGGCGAGGATGGTGAGCGAGCCGCCCTCCTCGGCCAGCCGGGCGGCGCCGAAGAACCGCTTGGGGCCGATCAGCGCGGTCGCGTCGACGCCGCCGCTGAGGGTGCGGCCACCGGCGGCGGCCGCGTTGTTGTGGGCCCGGCACAGCCGGGTCAGGGAGTCGAGCAGGATGACGACGTCCTCGCCCGCCTCGACGAGCCGCTGGGCCCGCTCGATGACGAGTTCGGCGAGGGCGATGTGCTGCTTGGGCGCCTTGTCGAAGGTCGAGGCGTACACCTCCCCGCGCACGGAGCGCCGCATGTCGGTGACCTCCTCGGGGCGTTCGTCGAGCAGGACGACCATCAGCCGGGCCTCGGGGTGGTTGCCGGCGACGGCGGCCGCGATCTGCTGGAGGAGGACGGTCTTGCCGGTCTTGGGCGGGGCCACGATGAGCCCGCGCTGTCCCTTGCCGACGGGGGCGATCAGGTCGGTGACGCGGCCGGTGAGCCCGGCCGCCGGGTGTTCGAGGCGCAGCCGCTCCTGCGGGTGCAGCGGCGTCAGGTCGCGGAAGTGGCGACGGCTGCGCTGCTGCTCGGCGGTGCGCCCGTTGATCCGGGCGACCTCAGTGAGCGCGCGCTGGGTGCCGCGTACGCCGTCGACGAGGTCTCCCTTGCGCAGGCCGTACTTGCGGATCAGCTGGGGAGGGACCTGGAGGTCGGTGGGCGAGGGCAGGAGGTCCAGGGGGCGCAGATGCCCCTTCCCGTGCGCGTCGATGTCGAGGACGCCGGTGGCGACCCCGGGCCGGGGCCTGCTGCTGGACAGGGGTGTGTTCGAGTGTGGTGGTCATCAGGGGTGGTCCTTTCAAGGACGGAAGTGCATTCGGCATTCGGGATGCGGAACAAGGAAGGGGAGAAGCCGCAAGAGGAGGCGGAGCGAAGAACACGCCTCGGCGGCGGGAACAACACCTCGGGTAGGGCGGAAGAAGCCCTCGACGAGGTGGTGCTGGGAAGCCGTCCGCGCCGACCGTGAGAAGGAGGGGCGGATCAGGCTGGTTGAAGAGGAACTGGCACCGGCGCCCCCGGAACGGGGCGTACACAAGTGCTAGCCGTAACGTACCACGCGATGCGCGCTCACGTCTGTGATTCGGACTCAGCGCTCGGCCAGCAGTCCGTAAAGAAGGGGGATACGCGGCTCGGGGAGCCGCCACCATCCGGACGGCGTACGGACCATCCGCGGCCAGCGCTGCCAGGGCAGCTCGTCGCTCTCCCGAAGACGCCGGACGGTCAGCCCCACCCCCGTCAACGCACCGATGACCTCTCCTATTCCGTGCATCCACTCGTAGCTGTCGGTGGCGCCCTCGACGGCCGGACCGTCGGTGTAGGTGTGGGTCGCGTCCCGGTGGACGGGGCCGTCGCCGCCCAGGTAGTCGTGACGCAGCAGCAGCTCGGGGCCCTCGCCGGGAGCCGGCTTGGGGCCCAGCGAGTTGAGCAGTGGATGGAACTCCACGATGTACAAACGGCCGCCCGGGCGCAGGAGTTGGGCCACCACACCCGCCCAGCGCTCAAGGTCGGGCAGGTAGCACAGGGCGCCCTTGCCGGTGTAGACGACGTCGAACTGCCGTCCCTCCAGGGCCTCGACGGCGTCGTACACGTTCGCGCACACGTAGCCGACGTCGAGCTCCGCCTTCGCCGCGATGTCGTTCGCCGCCGTCACGGACGCCTCGGAGAAGTCGAGACCGACGGCCCGGGCCCCGCGCCGGGCGAAGGCGAGCGTCTCGGTGCCGAGGTGGCACTGCAGATGGAGCACGTCCCGGCCGGTGAGCTCGCCGAGGTCGTCCCACTCGAAGGCGGCGAACCAGCGCTCGGGGTCGAGGTCCTGGTCGAGCCCGTAGAACCGGCTGGCGAGGTGGACGGGGGTACGGGCGTCCCAGTTCGCCTGGTTGACCCGCATCAGCCGCGCGTGCTCGTCGGTGGTCATGACGGTATCCAACCAACTCTCATGGCATGTTGTCGCCAACGGCATGTCGATTCGGCCGGGTCCCGTTCGTCGGTGGGGTGTAGGAAGCTCTTGATGACCGGGAGGACCCATGAAGTACATGCTGCTCGTCTGCGGCGACGACACCGCTGACGCCTCGGGCATGACGCCCGTCGAGCCCTGGGTCGAGGAGCTCGGCGACCGCGGCGTACGACTGCACGGCCACCGGCTGGCCCTGCCCTCCGACGCCGTCACCGTCCGGGTGCGTGACGGTGAGGTGCTGCGCACCGACGGGCCGTTCGCGGAGACGAAGGAGTACGTCGCCGGATTCGACGTCCTGGAGTGCGACAGCCTTCAGGAGGCCGTCGAGGCCGCCGCCAGGCATCCGGTGGCGGCCATCGGGGCCATGGAGGTCCGCCCGTTCTGGGAGGACGAGGACGCCGAGGGAGAGATCCGCCGCCTCGACGCCGAACTGACCGCGGCGGCCGCCGAGCATGACGTCGACCGTCTGCTGGCCTGCTACGCGCCGGACGCCGAGACGTTCGCTCGCGCCACCGGCCACGAGCAGCACGGCATTGACGCCCTCCGTAAGGCGGTGGACGCCATGTTCGCGTCCGTCACCGGGCCCGTGACCCGCGAGGTGCTGGAGTTCCGCGTCCACGTCGACGAGAGCATCGCCTTCGGTCACGCTCTTCTCCGGATGCGCGCCACCCGTAGGGACGGCGATCCACTGGACGAGGTGATGCGCGTGACCACCGGCTACCGCAACATCGGGCCGCGCTGGGTGATCGTCCACGAGCACGTGTCGGCGGCGCTCGAAGGACGGCCGTGAAGTACCTGCTGTTCGTCTGTCTGCCGGCGAGTGACGAGGACACGCGGCCCGGCAAGGGGACCACCGTGCGCCTGCGCCCGCCGGACGACGCGACCACGGTGCGCGTCCGGGGCGACGAAGTCCTGCTCAGCGACGGGCCGTTCACCGGGGGTGAGGAGTACGTGGCCGCGGTCGACCTGGTCGAGGCGGGCGACCTGGACGAGGCGATCGCGCTCGCCGCACAGCACTCCGCCCTCGTCGGCGGCGGTCCGGTGGAGGTGCGGCCGGTCTGGGAGTGAACGGGATCTCCGGGGCGGGCGGCGTCGAGGCAGCCGTCGCCGCCGCCTTCCGCGAGGAATGGGGCCAGATCCTTGCCACCCTGATCCGGGTGACCGGCGACTGGGACCTCGCCCAGGAGTGCGCACAGGACGCCTTCGCCCAGGCCCTCGACCGGTGGCGGCGCGACGGCGTACCGCGCCGCCCCGGCGCCTGGCTGACCACGACCGCCCGCAACCGCGCCCTGGACCTGCTGCGCCGCGAGGCGGTGGGAGCGGAGAAACTGAGGGAGGTGGCGGTGTCGGCGCGGAACGAACCGTCGTACGACGTCGAAGGCCACGACAGCGGAGTGGAGGACGACCGGCTGCGGCTGATCTTCACCTGCTGCCACCCGGCGCTGCCCATCGAGGCCCGGGTCGCGCTGACCCTGCGCACGCTCGCCGGACTCACCACACCGGAGATCGCGCACGCCTTCCTCGTCCCCGAGGCGACCATGGCGCAGCGGCTGGTGCGGGCCAAGCGGAAGATCCGCAACGCCGGCATTCCGTACCGGGTGCCGCCCGCCCATCTCCTGCCCGAACGCACGACCTGCGTGCTCGGCGTGCTCTACCTCCTGTTCAACGAGGGGTACGCGGCCACGTCCGGCGCCGATCGGGTCCGTGCCGACCTGTGCGCCGAGGCGATCCGGCTGGCCCGTGTCCTGGCCCGGCTCATGCCGGACGAGCCCGAGGTGCTCGGCCTGCTCGCGCTCCTGCTGCTGCACGACGCCCGCCGGGCCACGCGGGTGGACGCGGCCGGCGATCCGGTGAGCCTCGAGGACCAGGACCGTACGGCGTGGAACCGGGCGGAGGCCGAGGAGGGCGCGGCCCTGCTGGAGACCACCCTGCGGCGCGGCCGCCCCGGCCCGTACCAGATCCAGGCCGCCATCGCCGCCTGCCACACCACCGCTCCCACGGCGGCGGACACCGACTGGGCCGACATCGCGGGGCTGTACGGCGAACTGGAACGGTTCGTGCCGTCGGCGGTGATCCGCCTCAACCGTGCGTTCGCCGTCGGCATGGCCGAGGGACCGGAGGCAGGCCTCGCGCTGGTGGCCGGGCTGGAACGCGAGGGCGAACTGGCCGACTACCACCTGCTCCCCGCCACCCGAGCCGACCTGCTGCGCCGCGCCGGGCGCCAGGGGGAGGCCGCCGAGGCCTACGAGCGGGCACTGGAGCTCGTGGAGAACGACGCCGAGAGGAGGTTCCTGGAGCGGCGGCTCGCGGAGTGTCGATCCGCGTAGGAGCCGTTCGTCGGTGGGGTGACCTGCTCACACCGGCTACCGGAGGTTCCGATGACCGCCCCCGTACGACCGCCTCGCACCCGTAGGATCCGGCAGCTCCTCGCCCCGCTGCTCCCCGGCCGCCGGGCCGACCGGCCCCAGGCACCCGCCGACCCCGGCCCGTACGACGGACCCGGCACCCCCGATGTCTGGCTGGCGGGGCTCCGGCTGGGCGGCTGAACGTTGTGATGTGAGTCACCGAAGGGCTACGGTGAAGTCGCTTGGAGTACTTCGCCGGGCGGCGCGTCGAGCAGCGCCACGCGACCCGGCCCGTCTCCGGGTGAGGGAAGTGATCCCCTTGTCCGTCGCCTGGGACGACATCGGCGGTCTCGTCGATGCCCATGAACGTTTTCTGGCGGGTGCGCTCGTCGACTCCACCGTCCGGGACTCGGTGCTCGACTCCTGGAAGCGGTGCAGGTCGGCGGGGCTTCAGCCGCACCAGCTGCTGGTCCCCTACGCGCCGGACCTGACGCTGGAGGACCGGTTCCTGCGCGCCGCCGACCCCGTCCTGAAGGACCTGAGCGCGTCGCTCACCCAGGTCGGCATCACCATCGCGCTCTGCGACGCCCGGGGCCGTATGGTCGAGCGGCTCGGCGGGAACCGGCAGCTGCGCGACCGCCTCGACGAGGTGAGTTTCGCCCCCGGCTTCGACGCCTCCGAACGGGTCGTCGGCACCAACGGCGTCGGCACCGCGCTCGCCGAGCGCAGCCCCGTCTACGTCGCCGGCCGAGAGCACTTCGCCGACTGCCTCCAGCCCTTCTCCTGCGCCGGCGCACCCGTGCGCGATCCCTTCAGCGGGCGCATCGAGGCCGTCCTCGACCTGACCTGCCTGCGCGACGACGGCGACCCCGCCATGCTGCGGCTGGTCCGCGAGGCCGCCCACAGCATCGAGGCGCGGCTGCTGGAGCAGTCCACCCAGCGCGAACGGGCGCTGCTGGCCGCCTACCGGCGAGCCGGCCCCGACGTCGGCGGGTGGCCGCGCCAGCCCCGACTCGCGGCCCCCGACCAAGGAGACGGTCACGGCTACGGCGGCCTCGGCCGGCTCGACGCTGCCGTGCTGCGGGAGAAGGCCGAGGAACTCCTCGCCTCGCCCCACCGCACCCTCGACGAGGTCGTCCTGTCCGGCGGCCGCGTCGCCACCCTGCTGCGCCGCCCGGTCATGGGCGCGGAGGGAGAGACGGGCGTGGTCGTCGAGGCGCGGATCCTCGGCGGGCCCCGACTGCGCCAGGCCGGATCGACCGCGGCGGCACCGTCCGCGACCGGCGCGACCCGCGTCGAACCCCGTCTTGTCGAGAAGGTGACGGATGTGTCGCCGGAAGCGGCGCCGGCGGCGGCTCGGGCCCTCGCGGATGCGCCGACCGGACAGGCACCGGTGGCCGCGCCTGCCGGTACGGCCGGTACGGCCGCGGGGACCGCCACACTCCTGCCCGCCGCGTCCGCCGCGTCCGCCAAGCCGGTCGCCGTGACCATCCCGTCTGCGCCGCCGCCTCTGTCTCCCGCAGGCACCGGCTCTCCCGCAGGCGCCGGCGAGGAACCGCCCACCCGCGCCCGCGTCGACGACCGACTGCTCCTCGTCGGCGAGCCGGGGGTCGGCCGGCTCGCCGTCCTGGCCCGCAGGCGCCTGGAGTTGCTGCACGACGCGGGCGTCCGCATCGGCACCACCCTGGACGTCGCCCGCACGGCCGAGGAACTGACGCAGGTGGCCGTCCCCCGGTTCGCCGACTTCACCGCCGTGGACCTCCCGGACGCGGTGCTGCAGGGCGAGGAGCCGGGCCCGTTCGGATCCGGCACCCCGCTGCGCCGGATCGCGCTCGGCTCCGTCCATGAGGTGCCCCACCTGTACGGCGTCGGAGACCCGGTCCACTACGTCCCGACCACCCCGCAGGCCCGCAGCCTGGAGCACCGGCAGTCCGTACTCGAACCCGTCCTCGTCGAGGCCGAGGGCTGGCTCGCCCAGGACCCGGCACGGCTCGAACGTGTCCTCGCGGCCGGCATCCACTCCCTGATCACGGTGCCACTCAGGGCGCGCGGCGCCACCCTCGGCGTGGTCAGCTTCTACCGTTCCCAGAAGCCCGCCCCCTTCGAGGAGGACGACCTGTCCCTGGCCCAGGAGCTGGCGGGCCGCGCGGCGATCTGCATCGACAACGCCCGCCGCTACACCCGCGAGCACAACACGGCCCTCGCCCTGCAGCGCAGCCTGCTGCCCCGGGGCCGGCCCGAGCAGAGCGCCGTCGACATCGCCTACCGCTATCTGCCCGCGCAGGCCGGAGTGGGCGGCGACTGGTTCGACGTCATCCCGCTCTCCGGTGCCCGGGTCGCCCTCGTCGTCGGTGACGTCGTCGGCCACGGACTGCACGCCGCCGCCACCATGGGCCGGCTGCGCACCGCCGTCCACAACTTCTGCTCCCTGGACCTGCCGCCCGACGAGCTCCTCACCCACCTCGACGACCTGGTCGGACGCCTCGACCGCGGCGAGGGCTGGGCGGTGGAGAACACCCAGGCCGACTCCGGAATCGTCGGAGCCACCTGCCTGTACGCCGTCTACGACCCGGTGTCCCGGCGCTGCACCCTCACCCGCGCCGGGCACCCCCTGCCCGCGGTCGTCGCGCCCGACGGCACGGTGGAGTTCGTCGACCTGCCCTCGGCACCGCCGCTCGGACTCGGCGGAATGCCCTTCGAGACCGTCGAACTGGAGCTGGCCGAGGGCAGCCAACTCGTGCTCTACACCGACGGTCTGATCGAGGACCGGCACCGGGACATCGACTCCGGTCTCGACCGGCTGCGGACCGTCCTCGCCCACCCCGACCGCGCCCCCGAGGACACCTGCGAGGCGGTCCTCGACGCCCTGCTGCCTGAGCGGCCCAGCGACGACGTGGCCCTTCTCGTCGCCCGCACCCACGCCCTGGGGCCCGAGCAGGTCGCCCAGTGGGACCTGCCCAGCGACCCGGCGGTCGTCTCCCGTGCCCGCGCGGCGGTCACCGAGCAGCTGGCCGCCTGGGGCCTGGAGGACCTCGCCTTCTGCACCGAACTCATCGCCAGCGAACTGGTCACCAACGCCATCCGCCACGCCACCGGCCCGGTCCAGCTCCGCCTGCTCCGCGACCGCGCGCTCATCTGCGAGGTCTCCGACGGCAGCAGCACCTCTCCCCGGCTGCGGCGCGCCCGCACCGAGGACGAGGGCGGCCGCGGCCTCTTCCTCGTCGCCCAGCTCACCGAGCGCTGGGGGACCCGCTACACCCCGAACGCCAAGATCATCTGGACCGAGCAGCCCCTGCCGCGCGGCTCATGAGCCGTCGAGCACCACGTGTTGCCACCCGAGCCGCGCCTGAGCCTCCTGGGAGGCCTAAGCTGACCCGGATGTTCAGCCCCGAAGGCCCCAGTCTCCGCGAACTCGCCGTCCAGGCACTGTCGTCCGTCGAGCGCGGCTACGACCTGCTCGCCCCGAAGTTCGACCACACCCCCTTCCGTACGCCCGACGCGGTGCTCGACGCCGTCGCCTCGGCACTGCGCCGCATGGGCCCCTTCGACACCGGCCTCGACCTGTGCTGCGGCACCGGCGCGGGCGTCGCCGTGCTGGGCCGGGTGTGCCGGCACCGCGTCACCGGGGTCGACTTCAGCGCGGGCATGCTCGATGTCGCACGGGAACGGACCGAGCCCGTCGGGCCGCGCGTCTCTTGGGTGCGCGCGGACGCCCGCGCCCTGCCGTTCGGCCCCGCCTTCGATCTCGTCGTGAGCTTCGGGGCGTTCGGGCACTTCCTGCCGCGCGAGCTGCCGGGACTGTTCTCCCAGGTGCACGGCGTGCTGCGACCCGGCGGGAGCTTCGCCTTCCCCGTGCTCGCCCCGCCGCGCCCCGCGTCCCGCGCCTACTGGATGCTGCTGGGCTTCGACGCGGTGATGCGGGTGCGCAACGCCGTGTGGCGGCCGCCGTTCGTCATGTACTACCGGGCCTTCCGGCTCTCGGACGTACGCCGGGAGCTGGAGCGGACCGGCTTCGAGGTGGACCTGCACGCCCTGCCCGAGTTCGGGCACCGGCGGGACGGCAGCCCGCGGGTCCGGATGGTCGTGGCCCGCAGGCTGCCGTAGCCGTGCCGGGCGTCAGCTCCGGACGAAGGGGCACCCGCGCAGCACGACGGCGAGGGCCGCGCACGGCTGCCCGCCGGACCGGCCGACATCCCCTTCGCCCGCGGGAGTCCGGCAGCGGTCCACCGCGCCGTCGCCGCCCGCGCCCGCCGCCTGGGTCCGAGCAGCGCACGCCCGACCTCGTGGCCGTGCTGCAGCCCGGCGGGGGCGGCCGAGCCGTGCGCTCCCCTGTCGGAGACCTCGCAGATGACGTGCTTCCCGGCCACCTGCCGCCCGCCCAGCGCGCCGCGAACGGCCACGGGACGCGGCTGCTACGGCAGTTGAGCGCGCACGGGTGAGGTCACAGCACCCGGTACAGGGCGTCGATCAGCGCCATCTTCCGCGGGTCGTCGGCGATGTGCGGTCCCATGCGGTTCATCACGTACCCCAGTGACACCGCCGCTTCCGGGTCGGCCAGTCCGCACGAGCCGCCGAACCCGTCGTGTCCGAAGGCCCGCGGGTTGGGCCCGTACGACCCGTTCGGCCCGCTGAGCCACAGGCCCAGGCCGATCTCCGTCTCGTTCTCGAAGCCGGCGCCCAGCACCAGGTCACGGCAGCTGCCCTGCCCCTCGCGCACCCGCTCGGCGGCGTCGGGGGACAGGACGCGGTGACCGTCGTACGAGCCGCGGCCCGCGAAGATGCCGTAGAGCGCGGCGACGGCCCGCCCGGTGCCGTGGCCGTTCGCGGCGGGGATCTCGGCGGCCCGCCATTCGGGCGTGTTGGCCTCGGTCGCGCCCACCAGGGGGTTGGCCAGCGAGGCGAGTGCGGCGGGCGCCAACTGGCTGAAGACCGCCGCCTGTTCACTGCTCGAGGCGGCCGGCGGATGCACCAGCTCGGCGGCCCGCCCGGCCTCCTGCTCCGGCAGCCCGACGGTGAAGTCGATCCCGAGCGGCCCGGTCACCTCCCGCTCCAGGAACGCCCCCGGCAGCAGTCCAGACACACGTCGTACGACCTCCCCGACCAGGAAGCCGTACGTCAGCGCGTGATACCCGGACCGGGTCCCCGGCTCCCACCAGGGCTCCGTCGCGGCGAGCCGCTCCACGGTCACCTCCCAGTCGCAGAGCTGGGCGAGTGTGTGCGGCTCGCGCAGGCCCGCCAGCCCGGCCCGGTGCGACAGCAGGTGCCGTACGAGGACCTTCTCCTTGCCTGCCGCGGCGAACTCCGGCCAGTACACGGCCACCGGCGCGTCGAAGTCGAGCAGCCCCCGGTCGGCGAGTATGTGCGCGCACAGCGCCACCGGGCCCTTGGTCGTCGACCAGACGTTGACCAGCGTGTCGCGCTCCCACGGGAGGGTGCCCGCCGCGTCGGACCAGCCGCCCCACAGGTCCACCACGGTCTCGCCGTCGACCACGACGGTCACCGCGGCGCCCAGCTCCCCGCGGTCCCGGAAGTTCTCCTCGAACGCCGTCCGCACCGCGCCGAAGCGCTCGTCGCAGTGTCCGTGGATCGCCGACTCGTTCTGGGACATGGACCCTCCGTCGTCCGCCGGAAGCCCGGGGCGCGGCACTGCGACCCGGGCACCCTGAACATACCGACTGGTCGGACCGGGTGGAAGGCGTCGTACACGCAGGCCTCAGAGGAAGAAGAGGGCCCCTTCCGGCTCCTGATGGCCCGCGAGCGTGTGCCAGTAGTCGCGGGTCTCGACGGCCAGCCCGGCTCCGTCGAACCGCACGAAGACGCAACCGGCCAGCGTGGACGCCTCGCCGCCCTCTCGCGCGAACACCCGGAACTCGGCCACCGCGACCCCGTCCCGGCCGACGACGGGCGGCGAGAACCGGACATCCGTCACCTGCTCCTGGGCGAACGACCGGCGCAGGTACTCCGCCAGCCCGGCCCGGCCGCGGTGCGGCGCGCGGAACGGCATCGAGCGGTGCACGCAGCCCTCGGCGTACAGCTCCAGCAGCGCCTCCACGTCGTGGACGGCCCAGGCCCGCTCCCACACCCGCACGAACCGCTCCGCGGCCTCACCCGTCTCCACGCGCGGCTCCTCAGGCGTACGACCGCAGCCAGCGCACCTTGGCCGCCTCGTGGTAAGGGCCGCCGCCCTCATGGTCGTTGAAGTCGTACACCTCGATCGCCTTCTGGTCGTGCGCCCAGCCGTTGAAGGCCGCGAAGACGGTGGAGGGCGGGCAGGTCTGGTCCTCCAGGGCCACCGAGAACAGGGCGGGGGCCCGGCCGCGGGCCGCGAAGTGCACGCCGTCGAAGTAGGAGAGCGTGCGCAGGACGTCCTCGGCGCGGCCGCGGTGCGTCTTGAGGTAGAGGCCGATCTCCCGGTACGGGTGACGGTCCGTGAGCGTGGCCGCGCGCGGGTAGTCGCACAGGAACGGCACGTCCGGCGCGACGGCCGCCAGGTCCGGGACCAGCCCGCCCACCGCGATCGTGATGCCGCCGCCCTGGCTGCCGCCGATCGCCACCGTGCGCGCGGAATCGGCCAGGGGGTGCGAGCGGGCGGCCTCGACCGCACGCACCGCATCCGTGAACACCCGGCGGTAGTAGTAGTTCTCCGGAGCGTCAATGCCCCGCGTCATGAAACCGGGGTACGCGGGCGCGCCGCCCACCGGGTCCGCGGTGCCGCCACCGCCGCCCCAGGCGCTGCCCTGACCGCGGGTGTCCATCACGAAGTGCGCCCGGCCCGTGGACGCCCACAGCAGATGCTCGTGCGGCAGACCGCGCCCGCCGCCGTACCCGACGAACTCCACGACCAGGGGGACCGGCGCGGAGACCTCGGCGGGGATCGTGAACCAGCCCTTCACCGGGTGCCCGCCGAAACCGGCGAACGTCACGTCGTACACCTTCACCGTGGTCAGACCCGTGTCGACCAGCTCGAACCGGGCGTCCAGGTCGTGCTCGCGGGCCTCCTCGAGGGTCTTCGTCCAGAAAGCGTCGAAGTCCTCGGGCTCGGCGGACCTGCTGCGGTACTCGCGGAGCTCGTCGATCGGAAGGTCGAACAGGGCCATGTAGGACCGCCTTTGTGAACAGTGGGTGCGGATGATCACACCGTACGTGGATGGTCGGACGACTCGCCAGGTCTTTGCCCCGTCACGCGCCTACGATGACGCCATGACATCTGCCGCCGAAGCGCCGGTCGAGGAAGCGGACCTGCTGGTCAGGGATGCCGGACTGCTCGTCGTGGACGGGGAGCGGGAGATCTCGGGCGGCTGGGTGGCCGTCACGGGTGGTCGGGTCACCGGCGTCGGATCCCCCGGGACCGAACCCGAGGCCCGTACGACCGTCTCCGCGGCCGGCCGGCTCGTCACTCCCGGCCTGATCAACACGCACCACCACATCTACCAGAACCTCACCCGCTCCTACGCGCCCGCCGTGAACGGCTCCCTCTTCGACTGGCTGACCACCCTGTACCCACTCTGGGCCGCCCTCGACGAGGAGGCCGCCTACGTCTCGGCGTACGTCGGCATGGCCGAGCTGCTGATGGGCGGCTGCACCACGTCTTCGGACCACCTCTACGTCCACCCCCGCCCCCGCCTCGTCGACGCCGAGATCCGCGCCGCCCGCGACATCGGCTTCCGCTTCCACGCCACCCGCGGCTCGATGACCCGCTCCGTCGAGGACGGGGGACTGCCGCCCAGGAGCGTCACGCAGACCGACGAGGAGGTCCTCGCCGACAGCGAGCGCCTCATCAAGGCCCACCACGACCCCGAACCCGGTGCGCTGGTCCGGGTCGCGCTCGCGCCCTGCTCGCCGTTCTCGGTGACCAAGGAGCTGATGACGGCGACCGCCGAACTCGCCGAGCGCCACGACGTACGCCTGCACACGCACCTCGCGGAGGACCACGACGAGGACACCTACTGTCTGCAGACGTACGGCTGCCGGCCCGTGGAGTACTTCGAGGAGACCGGGTGGATGAGCGACCGCACCTGGGTCGCCCACTGCATCTACCCGAACGACGACGAACTGCGCCGCCTCGCCGCCGCGGGCGTCGGCGTGGCGCACTGCCCCAGCTCCAACATGCTCATCGGCGGCGGCACGGCCCGGGTCAGGGAGATGCGTGAACTGGGCCTGCCCGTCGGCATCGGCTGCGACGGCTCTGCCTCCACCGACCACGCCTCGCTCTGGATGGAGACCCGCGGGGCTCTCCTCCTCGGGCGCTACCGCGGCGGACCCGGCGCGATGACCGCACGGGACGCCCTCGACATCGCCACCCGCGGCTCGGCCCGTTGCCTCGGCCGCGCGGACGAACTGGGCCACCTGCGGCCCGGCGCCTGCGCCGACCTGGTCGTCTGGGACCTGCACCAGGTGGCACTGGCCGGTGCGTTGAGCGACCCGGTGGAGGCGTGGCTGCGCTGCGGTCCCGCTCGGGCGTGGACGACGGTGGTCGCGGGAAAGGTGCTGGTCGACCGCGGTGAACCCGTCCTGCCGGGACTGACGGACGCGCTGCGGACGCACGGGGGAATCGCGCGGCGGATGCAACAGAAATAGCGGATGCAACAGAAATAACAGTCGGGCTGCGGGCGCCGGTCACGCCCGGCGGCGCGTCCACTGCGGCTCGGTGAGGGCCCACTCACGTTCCCACTCGGCCATCCGGCGGCGGTTGGCCGCACCCCGTACGACGGAGTGACCGAGGAGCACCACCGCGACCGTACCGCCCACCGCGCACGCGCCGATGGCCAGCGTGTGCTGCCACACCGCGGTCCCGTCCGGCGGCGGGGAAACACTGCGACCCCGGGCGTCGAACCACACGTCCACCACGTCACCCTGGCGCGTGCCCCCAGGGACCCGCGCCGAGGCCGTCCGCGCACCGGTGTTCGGCTCCGTCCAGCGCACGGTCGCCCGGTACGCGTGCTGGCGGCCGCCCTGTACCACGGGCACCGAGCCGGCGGTCCTGCCGACGACCTCGGCGCGGACCCGATGACGATCGGCACGCTGCTTCTCGGCGACCGCGCGGGCCTCGGAGTGTGCCCATGAGGCGGCGAACGCCCCGACGAGAGGAGCGCCCACCCACAGCAGCACCGTGACGGCCAGGACCGTCCACGCCTCGACGACGTCCGACCGACGCCGCAGCGGGCTGCGCCGCCAGCGCCAGCCGCGCACCCGGGTTCGCATGTCGACCTCCGCACCGCGCACGACTGCGAGTGCCCCCAACGATCTAGTACCCGTTCCACCGGCATCGTTCACCGACGGCCCCGTCCGGGGCCGCCGGACAAGTGCCCAGCAAGGGAGTGCCGAAACGCTGGGGCGGTGCGGGCCGGCCGGAACGGCTACGGCCGCGTCGTCTGATGGGTCGTGCCGTCAGCCGAAGCGTTCGATCCGGATACGGTCCACCGGCTGACCGGCCTCCACCAGCAGTCGCGAGGCATGCTCGGCGAAGGCGTTGGAGCCGCACACATAGGCCTCCCACCCACCAGGCGGCTGCTCGGCCAGGAGCGGCGCCACATGTGCGACCGTCATACGTCCTACCGGCACACCCTCGGGCGCGCTCCGCGTGAAGACGGGTGTCGTCTCCGCGCCCAACTCCCCGGCGTAGATCAGCTCTTCGGGACTGCGCGCGGACACCAGCATCCGCAACGGCACGGACAGGCTCCGCGCCCGCTGATGCCGCACCATCGACATCAGCGGTACGACCCCGGAGCCGGCGCCGATCAGCAGCGCGGGCCGGTCGCCCGGCCAGGCGAAGAAGCCGCTCAGCGGACCGCGTACCTCGACCTCGTCCCCGGGCTCCGCCACCGTGTGGAACCAGCCCGAGACCTCACCGCCCTCGACATGGTCCAGGGTCAGCTCGATGTGCCCCGAGTCGTCGGGCGCGGAGGCGATCGAGTAGTGGCGCTGCGCCGCGTAGCCGTCCTCGGCGGTCAGCCGCAGCATCAGGTGCTGGCCGGGCAGGTGCCCCGCCCAGGCGGGCACCGCGAACCGGTACGTGGCGGTGTGCGCGGTCTCGCGGCGGATCTCGGTGAGCGTGGCGGTCTGCCACACCGCGGCGGCCCGCTTGCTCACGGCGATCCGCCCGGGCACGGCGAAGCGCGTCGCGGGAGTGAAGCCGGGAGGAGCGAAAGCGGGAGGAGTGAAGCCGGGGGAAGCAAAGCCGGGGGAAGCGGACGTCTCAGTCACCGGAGTACCGCTGCTCCTCCCAGGGATTGCCACGCTCGTGGTAGCCGTTCTGCTCCCAGAAACCCGGCTCGTCGTGGTCGAGGATCCGCAGGCCGGCGATCCACTTGGCGCTCTTCCAGAAGTACAGGTGCGGCACCAGCAGCCGCGCCGGCCCGCCGTGCTCGGCGGCGAGCGGCTTCCCGTCGTACTCCCAGGCGATCCAGGCGCGCCCGCCGGCCAGGTCGGCGAGCGGGAGGTTCGTGGTGTAACCGGTGTGCGAGTAGGCGACGGCATGGGTGGCGGACCCATGGGGCCGCACCACATCCAGGAACGCGTCCAGCGACACGCCCCCGAACCGCACCCCGAACTTCGACCAGCTCGTCACGCAGTGGATGTCGCCCTCGTAGGCCGACGCGGGCAGCTCGTGCGCCTCGGCCCAGTCCCAGGTGCGGGGCGCCTCGACCAACCCGTCGACACGGAACGTCCAGTCGGCGGCCGCCAGGTCGGGTGTGACCTCCGCGGACAGGACGGGCCAGTCGTCGCCCGCGTCGTACTGGCCGGGCGGCAGCCCCGGATTGTGGACACGGGCGCGTCCGGTGAAGCCTCGGGTGACGTTCATATGGGTCCAACGTGACAGCGACGGCAATGGCTAACGCGTTCAACCGTACGCGCACGTCACACCTGCCCCGCCTCCGGGGCGGCCCCACGATCATTAAGGCCGCATGAACTCTCCGCCGCCCCGGGAATAGCGGACCGCCGATCCTCCTTGCCGACTGATGTCGCAACCGGTGGCCCATACAACCGTCTGACCGGCGGCAGCGAAGGAGAGTGGGAGCAGTGCCCAAGGCATACGTCTTCACACGGTACGGCGGTCCGGAGACCGAGGCCCTCGTCGAGGTGGCCCGACCTGTGCCCGGCCCCGGCCAGGTCCTGGTCGCGGTGCGGGCCGCCGGGGTCAACCCCGTCGACTGGAAGCTGCGCACCGGGTTCCGCCGGCCGGGCGAGAGCGGCGACCGCGTGTTCCCCGCCGTCCTCGGCAGCGAGGCCTCCGGGGTCGTCGAGGAGCTCGGCGACGGCGTCGAAGGCTTCGCCGTCGGGGACGAGGTCTTCGGCAACACAGCGGCCGGCGGCTACGCCGAGTACACCCTGCTGCCCGCCGCGGTGACCGCGCACAAGCCCGCCGAACTGTCCTTCACCGTCGCCGCGACCCTGCCCGTCGCCGCCGCGACCGCGTACGACGGAATCCGCCAGCTCGACCTGCCCTCCGGCGCGACCGTGCTGGTCACCGGCGCGGGCGGTGGCGTGGGCGTGGCGGTCGTACAGATCGCCCGGGCCTTCGGGCTGCGTGTCGTCGGTGTCGCCGGCGAGAGCAAGAAGGATTTCGTCGAGTCGCTCGGCGCCGTGCACGTCCCCTCCGGGCCGGGCTGGGCCGAGCGGGCGCGGGCCGCCGCACCGGGCGGGGTCGACGGCGTCTACGACCTCGTGGGCGGTGAGGTGCTGTCCGAGGCTGCCCGACTCCTCACCGACCGCACGAAGCTGATCACCGCCGGTGCCCCGCCCGAGGACGCCGAGCGGCTGGGCGGCACCCGCGTGGCCCGGGCCCGCAACGCGGCCGTCCTGGAGGCGGTGGCCCACCTCGTACTGAACGGCGACCTCACCCCGCACATCACCGGAACGTTCCCCCTCGACCGAGCCGGCGAGGCCCTGCGCACGGTCGAGGACGGCCACGCCCGCGGCAAGGTCGTGATCGAGGTCGCCCGATGAGCGCCGCGGAAGCACCGCAGACGACCGGCGAAGACCAGGCCGTCGACCGGCCGCGGGCCGACGACGGACCGAAGATGACCAGCGAATCGCAGGCCGCCGGTCAGGCGAGGCGCGCCGAGAAGCCGCAGCGCACCGGCCGGCCGCAGGCCGTCCGTGGTCCGCAGGCCACTGTCGGATCCCAGGCTGTCGCTCGGCCGCAGGCCGGTGACGGATTGCGGACCGTCGGCGAGCCGCAGCGCACGGGGCGGCCGCGCGCCGTTGGCGATCCGCAGGCCGCCGGTGAACGGCAGGCCGCCGGTCAGCCGCAGGCCCTCGGCCACCCCCATAGCCCCGGCCAGCCGCAGCCCACCGCCGTACCCCACGTCCTGGACAACCCGGCCCGCGCCGCCCTCACCGGCCCGCACGCCCACTTCGCCGAGCGGCACGGCCGCATCCTGCGCTATCCCGTGGACGTCACGCCGTGGCTGGCCCTGCCCGACGAGCCCGATGCCGACGACTGGGCCGACCTCGCGGCCTTCGCGGGGCCCGGTGCCGAGGTGCCGTTGCTCGGGTTCCGGGGGCCGGTCCCCGAGGACTGGGAGGTCACGTTCCGAATAGAGGGCGTTCAGTTCGTGGACGACGGCCTGAGCACCGCCCCGGAACCCGAGGCGGTCCGACTCGGCCCCGACGACGTGCCCGAGATGCTCGACCTGGTCGCCCGGACCCAGCCCGGCCCTTTCCTGCCCCGGACCATCGAGCTCGGCACCTACCTCGGCATACGGCGGGAGGGTGCCCTGGTCGCCATGGCGGGGGAGCGGCTGCATCCGCCGGGCTGGACCGAGATCAGCGCCGTCTGCACCGACCCGGCCTTCCGCGGCGAGGGACTGGCGACCCGGCTGATCCTCGCCGTCGCCCACGGCATCCGGGAACGCGGCGAGACCCCCTTCCTGCACACCGGCGCCGGCAACACCAATGCCATCCGGCTCTACGAGTCCCTGGGTTTCCGCCTGCGGCGCACCACCGCCTTCATGGCGGCGCGAGCACCGGAACGCCTGCCGGAGGGGCGTACGGCCGTACCGGTGGCGTAGTCGGTCAGTCGCCCTTTGAGCCGGTCGCCGACCCGGCGTTGTACCGCACGAGATACCGGGCGAACCGCTCCAGGTCCTCCGCCGGCCAGCCCGCGAGCCGCTCCCGGAAGACCGCCCGGCGGCTCACCGTGACCTGGGCAAGGATGCGCAGGCCGGCGTCGGTCAGGTCCAGGACCTGGACGCGGTGGTCCTCCGGGTCCTGGCGCCGCTCGACGAGCCCGGCGCGCTCCAGGGCGGCCACCTGGCGGCTGACCGTGGACTTGTCGAGGGCGTAGTGCGCGGCCAGGTCGGTGGCGCGACAGCCGCCGCTCTCCTCCAGATGCCCGAGCAGGGTGTACGACACCAGCGACAGCTCGGGGTGCATGCGCCCGGCCGAGGCCCGGGCCCGACGCGCGAACGACGTCAGTTCGCGGTGGATGGTCTCCACGGCTGCGTCGTCGCCGGTCGGTGCGGATGCGTTCACGGCCCCTCCTCGCGTCACTGGTTGCATAATACAACTCGCGACGGGGGGAGGCTTCGGCGACTGATCGTTGGGGTAGTGTTGCCGCGCTGTGTCCGTCGCGAACGACCGAGGAGGTGAGACCCATTACCGCTGTGTCAGGTCGGGTGCTCTCTCCTCGAACCGGCGCGGACCACCGCCAGTAGGCGGCCGCGAGAGCGCCCTTCGGCTTCCGAAAGGCCCTCGGCTTCATGCCTCCACTTTCTCCGTCTTCGTCCCCCTCGCCTTCCTCGCCTTCTTCACCGCAGTCCTCGCCCGTGTCCCGTGACTCCGTCGTGGCCGCGCTGCGTGCCGCCGGCTGTGTGTTCGCCGAGGACGAGGCACGGTTGATCCTCGCCGCCGCCCGCACTCCGGACGAACTGGCCGCCATGGTCGACGGCCGTGTCCTGGGCCGGCCCCTCGAACTCGTCCTGGGCTGGGCCGAGTTCCGGGGACTGCGCATCACCGTGGAACCCGGCGTCTTCGTACCCCGCCGCCGTACCGAGTTCCTCGTCGAGCAGGCGCTCGCCCAAGTCCCCGACGCGGCCGTCGTGGTGGACCTGTGCTGCGGCTCGGGTGCCGTCGGCGCCGCCCTCGCCGCCGCGCTCGGCCCCGTCGAACTGCACGCCGCCGACATCGAACCGACCGCGGTACGCTGTGCCCGCCGCAATGTCGCCGGCGCCGGCGGTCAGGTCCACACGGGCGACCTGTTCGACGCCCTCCCCGGCGAACTGCGCGGCCGCGTCGACATCTTGGCGGCCAACGTGCCGTACGTCCCCACCGGCGAGGTCGCCCTCCTGCCCGCCGAAGCCCGCGACCACGAGCCGCTGGTCGCCCTGGACGGCGGCACGGACGGGCTGGACGTCCTGCGCCGGGTCGCGGCCGAGGCACCCCGGTGGCTCGCCCCCGGCGGCTGTCTCCTGGTCGAGACCAGCGAACGCCAGCGCGCCGGCGGCCGTCGAGGCGTTCACCCGCAGCGGGCTGACGCCGCGCCTCGCCGTGTCGGAGGACTGGTACGCCAACGTGGTCGTCGGGACCCGGCTGTAGCGACCGGGGCGCGACAGCGCGGCAGCGGCACGGGCCGGACCCCGATCCCAGCCGCGCCTGACGCCCCTCAGGTCAAGGCGCCGTCTGCACCCGCGCGATGAGCAACGCCACGTCGTCGGAGTTGTCGGGCTGGTGCAGCGTGCGCAACAGGAGGTCGCAGACCTCCTCCAGCGGGCGGTCGGGGCCCTCCAGCAGCGCCAACAGCGCGTTCAGGCGCTCGTCGAGCGGGTGCTGCCGGGTCTCGACGAGGCCGTCGGTGTAGAGCACCAGCCGGTCGCCGGGTTCGAGGTCGACGGTGGTGGTGGAGAAGGCGACGCCGCCCACTCCCAGCGGGGCCCCGGTCGGCAGGTCGAGAAGCTCCGGCGGACGTCCCGGACGCAGCCGGGCGGGCGGCAGGTGCCCGGCGTTGGCGATCCGGCACTGCCGCAGCTCCGGGTCGTGGACGACGTACACGCAGGTCGCGATCGAGTGGTCCAGGTTGTCGGTGATCCGGTCGAGGTGCTCCAGGAGCCGGGCCGGATCGAGGTCGAGGGAGGCCAGGGTGTTGGTCGCGGTGCGCAGCCGGCCCATGGTCGCCGCCGCGTTGAGGCCGCTGCCCATCACGTCGCCCACCACGAGCGCGGTCTTGCCGCCCTCCAGCGGGATCACGTCGAACCAGTCGCCGCCGACCTCGGTGGTGGCCCCCGCCGGCTGATAGCGCGAGGCGACCTCCAGACCGCCGGTGACGGGCGGATGGCTGGGCAGCAGGCTGCGCTGGAGGGTGAGGGCGGTGTCGCGGGCGTTCTGGTACCAGCGCGCGTTGTCGATCTGCACGGCCGCGCGGGACGCCAGCTCACGGGCGAGCAGCACGTCGTCGTCGGTGAACGGCAGCGGGTTGCGGGTGCGCTTGAGATCGAGGGCGCCGAGCACCTCGCCGCGCGCGATCAGAGGCACCGCCAGATAGGAGTGCACCCCGGCACGGGTCAGCAGTTCGACCGCCTCGGGGGAGCGGGCGATGCGCGTCAGGTCGGCGGCCTCGACCTGCGCGACCAGGATCGGCTGTCCGGTGCGTACGCACTCGGTGACCAGGCGGTCGGGAGCGTACCGGGCCACCTCTCCGGGCGGGTCGGCCGCGAGGAGGGCGTCCGGGGCCCGGTCCGCCTCGACGGCCAGGGCCCGGATGACGGCGGGTTCGGCGGGGCCGAGGGTGCTGGGCCGGCCCTGCACCACCGCCTCCAGCAGATCCACGGCCGCGATGTCGGCGAGGTCGGGCACCGCGACCTCGGCCAGTTCCCGGGCGGTGCGGTCCAGGTCCAGGGTGGTGCCGATCCGGGCGGAGGCGTCCGCGACGAGCGCCAGGCGGCGACGCGCGGCCTCGGCCTCGACGGCCGACCGGTGCTGCTCGGTGACGTCCGCGACCGAGCAGGCGACGCCCAGCACGTTGCCGAGCGCGTCCTCCAGCCGGTAGAGAGAGACCGACCAGGCGTGCTCCTCCTCCGGATCGGCCGGCGTCCGGCCCACACTCTGCTGGTCGACCAGCGGCTGTCCGGTCTCCAGCACCCGGCGGGCCGCGGACTCCAGGGCCGCGGCGTCGATGTCCGGCAGGAGGTCGCCGATCCTGCGTCCGACGTGTTCCTCGGCCGGGAGGCCGTTGAGCCGCTCCAGCGCCGGATTGACGGAGACGTACCGCAGATCGGTGTCCAGGACGGCCAGCCCGTTCGGGGACTGCGCGACCATCCGCGTCGACAGCGCCACGTCCCGCTCCAGCCGCCGTACGGTCGACTGGTCGGCGGCGAGCCCCAGGGCGTAGACGTCGCCCTGGTCGTCCAGCAGCCGCATGTTGCGGAACTCCACCAGCTTGGTGCTGCCGTCCTTGTGACGGACCGGGAACGCTCCGGCCCAGCCCTGACCGGTTTCCATGACATCGGCGAACAGCTTGACCACCAGGTCGACGTGCTGCTCGTGGATCATCAGCTGGGCCGCGTACTGCCCGAGTGCGTCCCGCGCCGGGTAGCCGAACAGTTCCTCGGCCTGCGGGCTCCACAGCACGATGCGCCCGTCGGTGTCCAGGACGATCGAGGCCACTCCGAGCACGTCGAGGAGCCCGCTCGGCTGGACCGGCCCTCGCACCGGCCCGTCGACGGGCCCGCCGGGCAGCTCCTGCTGCTCGCCGCCCTCGGTCACCGGACTCTCCCGGCTGCTCTCATTGCACGCACCGCCTTCGGCCGTCCTCGCGGCACGTCGTTCCCCCGTGCCGACTCCCCTGTTCTACCGCGTCCGGACGTCTCTGCGACGTCACCCGGCGGCTTCTTCCACCATCCCTCAACACGGCGGCGGCCGTCCGGTGAAGCCGGATCGCGGCACCGTGACCGAGCCGACACACAGCGTTCTCACTTTGGTCTGTACATGACCACCCAGTCGGGCCAGACTGTCCGCCGATCACGCCCCCGATCACGTCCACCCCCCGAGGAGCCCCTCCATGCCCCTGCGTGCCCGGCAACGTTGTCACACGGTCCTCACCGCCGCCGTCGTCCTCGCCGCCACCCTACTGGCCACCGCGTCGCCCGCCTCCGCCGCCGACACCTGGACCGAGGTGGGCTCCGACCGGGCCGACCCGCTGACCGAGAGCCAGGGCCTCACCTCGGTCGAGGTCCCGGCCGGGGCCGCCAACCGGTACACGGGAATCGGCGCCATCCCCGTCGACCTGAGCGGCCGCGGCTGGAACCACGTGGGCGACCCCGACGCCTCCTACGACGGCCACTACATCGAGCCCTACCAGCGGGACTCCGGCACCACGAAGATGTTCCGGGTGCAGTCGCCGGGCGGGACCTGGGCGGAGTACGTCCACACGCTGAGCTCCGGGGAGGCGCTGAACAACTCCTGGGTCGCCGTCTCGCCCGGCGGCCAGTGGATGCTGGCCGGGGAGTACGGCACCATGAGCCGGCTGCTGGTCTTCCCCACCCCCGGCGTCAATCCGGGCACCTCGCCCTCGGTGAACCTCCCGCAGGCGTCCACCGTCCGCCTCGATCACGCCGTACGCGACGTACAGGGCTGCGACTTCCTCAGCGCCACCCGGCTGCTGTGCTCCTCCGACGACCCGGCGGGCACGCTGTTCGGCATCACCAAGCCGCTGCTCCAGATCGACCTCTCCGCCGAACCGAACGGCACGTCCGACGTCACCGGCCACGTCACCGCCCTGCGCCAGCTGCCCCTGCGCAGCTCCTGCTCGGGCACCTTCGAGGCGGAAGGCATCGACTACGACCGCCGTACGGGCACCCTGCGCGTGATCGTCGTATCGCCTGGATTCTGCGTTCTGACCGACAGCAAGACGTACCGTTTCACGCGGAGTTGAGGCCCGTCGAAGCGGTGGAGTGACCCTCGGCGGCCCGTCCGGAAATGAGTGTCGGCACCGATGGTGACGCCCGTCGCGGAGATGCGACGGTGGCGGGGAAGGCCGAGATCTCGCGTCCCCGGGACGCCCGACGATCGACGGCACCCGGCACGACCTCGGACGAAGGAGGACCCGTATCCACCCCCGTGAAGTGAAGCCCGACCGCCGCTCGGCGTGGTCCGAGGAGGTGACCCGTGGGACACGCTGACACTCTGCTCGCCATGGGCGGGGCCTTCCTGGCCGCCGCGTTCCTCGCCCGCCTCGGCGGCAGGATCGGACTGCCCACGATCCCGCTGTTCATGCTCGCCGGCATCCTGCTCGGCCCGCACACGCCGGGCCTGGTCCTGGTCGAGGACGCCCACGACTTCGAGATGCTCTCCGCGCTCGGGCTGGTGCTGCTGCTGTTCTACCTGGGCCTGGAGTTCCATCTCGACGACCTCAGGAGCGGCGGCAAGCGCCTGCTGAGTGCGGGCGGGACGTATCTGCTGCTGAACGTCGGCGCGGGCCTCGGCTTCGGGTTCGCGCTGGACTGGGGGACGCGGGAGGCGCTGGTCCTCGCCGGTGTCCTGGGGATCTCCTCGTCCGCCATCGTCACCAAGATCCTCATCGACCTGGGCCGTATCGGCCGCCCGGAGACCCGCCTGATCCTGGGCGTGATCGTGGTGGAGGACATCTTCCTCGCGCTGTACCTCGCGGCCCTGCAGCCGGTCCTCAGCGGTGCCGAGGACATGGGGGAAGTGGTCCTGCAGGCGGGCAAGGCGTTCGCCTTCCTGCTGGTGCTGGCCGCCGCGGCCCGGTACGGCACCCGGTGGGTCGGCCGGCTCATCCAGGTCCGCGACGACGAACTGCTGGTCATCAGCTTCCTCGGTGCCGCGGTCCTCGTCGCCGGTGTCTCCGAGGTGCTCGGGGTCGCCGACGCCATCGGCGCCTTCATGGTGGGCCTGATCCTGGCCGGTACGCCGTCCGGGCCGCGCATCCGCGAGCTGGTGCATCCGCTGCGCGACGCCTTCGCGGCGATCTTCTTCTTCGCCTTCGGGCTCGCCATCGACCCTTCAGTCGTCGCGTCCGTCGCCGGACCGGTCGCCGCCGCGGCGGCGCTGACCCTGGTGATGAACGTGGTCGCGGGCCTGCTCGTCGCCCGCCTGTACGGCTACGGCGCCGAGCCCGCAGCGGACATCGCCACGACGCTCGTGGCCCGCGGCGAGTTCGCGTTGATCCTCGCCGCCATGGCCACCAGCGCGGGGCTCGACGCACGCCTGGCCCCGTTCATCGCGGGCTACGTCCTCGTGCTGGCGGTTCTCGGACCCGTCGCCGCCGGACGCTCCCACCTGCTCGCCCGCGCCCTGCGCTCCACGCCCGCCCGGCTGGCCCGGGGCAACGGCGCCCGGCCCGGCGGCCCGGCGCAGGAACCGGCCGACGCCGCCGACTCGTACCGGACGGACGACGACGTCATGCCGGCGTCGGCCTCCGGCACCCGGCCGGCGGAGGCGGCTGACCGGTAGCACCCCTGGTGCCCGCTGTCGTGGCGGGGCCGCGGAGACGGACGGTCGGGAGTCCGGCCGAGAGGGCCGCAGAGGGTGGGCCGGAGGCCGCAGGAGGGACGGAACGGCGCGGGGGAGTGAGCCGAGCGATGCCCGCCGGGGCGGTGGGGCGCCTCCACGACGGTCTCCGGCAGCGTCACCGCCGCCGCGGCCGCCGCGGCCGCCGCGGTCGCCCCGGAGGGCCCGACGCCCGGCCCGCTGCGACCGGCCTGCCAGCGCGACACGGAGGAACCATGCCCCAGTCCGACGACGAACGTCTGGTCGATCTCGAAGCGCGGCTCGAGCGCGACGATCCCCGGTTCGCTCGGGCGCTGGGCGCCGGCCGACCCGCTCGCCCTCGCGAGTACCGGCGCACCGGCGCCTGGTGGACGCTGGCCGTCGCCGTGACCGCGCTGACGACCGGCGTGGCCCTGACCGCCGGCCTCCTCATCGCCACGGGCCTGGTCCTCACCGGCATCGCCGCCGAGTTGTTCGACCCCCATCGCGGCCGACCGCGGCCCTGACACCGCTCGGCGTACTCGATCCTCCACCGGCGCGACCCGGTCGCGGAACAGAACGGGCACCTCGGCCGGTAGTGCTCCACGGCATGTGGTGGTTTTCTTGGGATACGGGGCGGTTTCACGGAGCGGCCGTGGTACCGCGCCGCGGCCACGAGAGGAGCGATCACGATGGACGGTGAGCGACCGCACCCGGAAGCCGTCTCGGTGGAGATCAGCGGATGCGACAAGGACGACGCCCGGATCGTGTTCGACACCCTGTGTGCCTGCTTCTCGTCCGACCGGTGCGCCGACGACGTACCCCAGGAGCTCTCGGAGACCCGTCCGACTGTATGGCTCGGCACCTTCGACGTCGCCGACCCGCACGAGGGCGCCCGCCCCGCCCGGCTCTCGTCCTCCGTCATCGCCGACGTGCAGGGCGGGTACTGGGCGATCGACCGCTTCCGCTCCACCCTGGACTCCCTGTTCTCCGTGCACGACCTGTCCTCGGCCTCCGGAGACCAGGAGAAGGAACTGCACGTACGGCTGGAGAGCCGGTGAGCGCGACCCGTCCGCGCCGAGGAGGCTGAGCACCGCACCCCGGTGGACGGCGTGGACGCCGGGCAGGTCCGCGAGGCTGGCCGTTCGTCCAGACCGCGCAATCCCTCGTACCGCACGCTGAAACCCCCGGTGGCCGGGATGCCCTCGCCCGCCGGCGGGTTGCCGATGTTGGAGGGCCCTGCCGTCTTCGCCCGCACGCGCAGTCCCTCCGGGGCGGCGGCGTCGAGGAGGTCAGCGACAGCTTCGGCGGCAGCGGGTATCCGCCCTCCCCGCCCGGGCTTCTCCCACGGGATCCACGCCAACCGGGCCGTCCCGGACCATACGACGGCCCGGCGGCGCCGAGCGTGGCAGGCATCACCCTTCCTCGGTTATGCAACTAGTTGCATAAAGCGGGTGGGGTCCTCTACAACAAGGGGTACGACACCGCCGCGCACGGAGGGCCCGATGAGCCGTTACCCGCACCTGCTGACCCCGCTCGACCTGGGCTTCACCACGCTGCCCAACCGCGTCCTCATGGGCTCCATGCACGTCGGCCTCGAGGAGGCCGAGCGGGGCTTCGAGCGGATGGCGGAGTTCTACGCGACCCGGGCGCGCGGGGGAGTGGGGCTCATCGTCACCGGAGGTATCGCCCCCAACGACGAGGGACGGCCGTATGAGGGCGGCGCGAAGCTCACCACCGACGCCGAGGCCGAACAGCACCGGGCCATCACCGAGGCCGTGCACCGCGAAGGCGGCAGGATCGCGATGCAGATCCTGCACTTCGGCCGGTACGCCTACCACCGGGACCTCGTCGCCCCGAGCCCTCTTCAGGCGCCGATCAGCCCCTTCGTGCCGCGCGAGCTCACCGACGCCGACGTCGAGCGGACGATCGACGACTACGTGCGCGCCGCCCGCCTGGCCCGGCAGGCCGGGTACGACGGCGTAGAGATCATGGGCTCCGAGGGCTATCTGATCAACGAGTTCATCGCCGCGCAGACCAACCACCGCACCGACCGCTGGGGCGGCTCGTACGAGAACCGCATGCGCTTCCCCGTCGAGATCGTCCGGCGGGTGCGCGAGGCCGTCGGCGAGGACTTCGTGATCATCTACCGGCTGTCCATGCTGGACCTGGTCCCGGGCGGCTCGACGCTCGACGAGGTGATCACGCTCGCCAAGGCCGTCGAGGCCGCCGGGGCGACGATCATCAACACCGGCATCGGCTGGCACGAGGCCCGTATCCCCACCATCGCCACCTCGGTGCCGCGCGGCGCCTACACGTGGGTGACCAAGCGGCTCATGGGCGAGGTGTCCGTCCCGCTCGTCACCACCAACCGCATCAACACCCCGGAACTCGCCGAGGAGTTGCTGGCCTCCGGGTGCGCGGACATGGTGTCCATGGCCCGGCCGATGCTCGCCGACCCCGACTTCGTCGCCAAGGCCGCGGCCGGCCGCCCCGAAGCGATCAACACCTGCATCGGCTGCAACCAGGCCTGCCTCGACCACACCTTCAGCGGCCAGATCACCTCCTGCCTGGTCAATCCGCGCGCCTGCCACGAGACCGAGCTGGTCCTCGCCCCGACCCGGCTGCGCAAGCGGGTGGCCGTGGTGGGCGCAGGCCCGGCGGGTCTCGCCTGTGCCGTCAGCGCGGCCGAGCGCGGCCACGAGGTGACCCTCCTCGACGCCGCGAGCGAGATCGGCGGCCAGCTCAACGTCGCCCGCAAGGTCCCCGGCAAGCAGGAGTTCGACGAGACCCTGCGCTACTTCCGCCACCAGCTGGACGCCCACGGTGTCGACGTACGGCTCAACACCTGGGCGGCCGCCGAGGACCTCGCCGACTACGACGAGGTCGTGGTCGCCACCGGCGTCACCCCGCGTACCCCAGACATCCCCGGCGTCGACCACCCGAGCGTCGTCGGCTACCTCGACGTCCTGCGCGACGGCGCCCCCGTCGGCGACCGCGTCGCGATCCTCGGCGCGGGCGGCATCGGCTTCGACGTCGCCGAGTTCCTCACCGACGGCGGCGACAAGGCGAGCGAGGACCCGGCGACGTACTTCCGTCAGTGGGGCGTCGACATGGACTACGCGGCGCCCGGCGGACTCGCGGCCCCCGAACGCCCCGCCCCGCCGCGCACCGTCCACCTGCTCCAGCGCAAGACCACCAAGGTCGGCGCGGGCCTCGGCAAGACCACCGGCTGGATCCACCGCACCGAACTCAAGCACCGCGGCGTCACGATGGTCCCCGGTGTGCGGTACGACCGGATCGACGACGCCGGCCTGCATGTCACCGTCGGTGACGCGAGCACGGTCCTTGAGGTCGACACCGTCGTGCTGTGCACGGGACAGGATCCGCGCCGCGACCTGTACGAGACACTGCTCGCCGAGGGCCGCAGCGTCCACCTCATCGGCGGTGCCGACCTCGCCGCCGAACTGGACGCCAAGCGGGCCATCAAGCAGGGCACCGAGCTGGCGGCGACGCTGTAGGGGCCGTACGGCGGCCTCCCTAGGATGACTCCATGTCACTCCCGCACGCGATCCTCACCGCTCTGCTCGAAAAGCCGTCGTCGGGCCTCGATCTGACCCGCAGGTTCGACCGGTCGATCGGCTACTTCTGGTCGGCGACGCATCAGCAGATCTATCGCGAGCTGGGAAAACTGGAGGCCGAGGGGCACATCCGGGCGCTGCCCGCCGAGCAGCCGACGCGCGGCCAGAAGAAGAGCTACGAGGTCCTGCCCGCGGGCCGCGCCGAACTCCGGCGCTGGACGGCCGCGGCGCAGGACCCCAAGCCGCACCGCGACGCGCTCCTGCTGCGCCTGCGGGCCGCGGCCGTCGTCGGCACCGCGGGCCTGGAGGCCGACCTGCGCCGCCATCTCGATCTGCACCGGCTGCAGTTGGCCGAGTACGAGGAGATCGAGAAGCGCGACTTCCCGCCCGGCAACGACAGCGCGCAGGCCAGGCTCCAGCACCTGGTCCCTGCGCGCGGGCATCGAACTGGAGACCTTCTGGACGCAGTGGCTCACCGAGGCCCTGGAGGAGCTGCCCGTCCTGGAGGACGGGCCCGGTTAGAGCCGGTACGGCTTCGAGCGGCGGCGCAGGAACCACGCCGTGGCCAGGGCGCCCGCTCCCACCAGCGTCCCGCCCGCCACCAGGGTGAGCGTGCCGTAGTCCTTCGTGGTGCCGCCCATGCCGCCCATGACGCCGCGCGACGGCGAGGCCGTGGGGGAGACCGTGGGAGTGGACACGGGGGTGACGATGACCGACTGGGTGCCCGCCGTGGTGTTGTTCGCGCACTGGACGATGACGGTGTAGGTACCCGCGCTCACGCTCGACCAGGCCGCCGACTGGAGGTTGCTCGTCCCGGACAGCGCCACCTGGCGGCCCTGGGAGAAGTTCGCCTGACTGCTGTTCAGGAGCGAGGCGGTGCCCCAGCTGCCGTTGACCTGAGTGCAGGCGCTGGTCGTGACGGAGACCGTGGAGCCGGTGGTGCTCACGGAGATCCCCGAAACGGCGGCGGCCGGTGTTGCGGTCAGGGCGAGCGGCAGCGCGGCGGCTGCCACGGTCAGGCCGGAGCGGAGGAGTAGCTGAGTAGTGTGCATGGACCTGTCCTCCGGCGGCACGGTCGGCGGTACATCCCTTGCGCCGCCGAGGATCGGGGAAGGACCGTGCTGCCCTCAGGGGAAGCCAACGTGCACGCGGCGATTCCCGCATGCGGACGGCCCCCGTGCAGGTGACGGGTTCCGTCGTCCGGGGGAAGCGGGAGCGGTCGTCAGGGCCGTTCCGGCTGCGGGCTCGCCCCCGTGGTCACGGTCCACTCCGTCGAGAACCCGCCCCAGGTGCCGTCCGGCAGCTTCGCCCGGATCCGCACCCGGTGGCTGACCCCGGCGTCCCGTCCCAGGTAGAAGCTGTACGTCGCCCGGTCGCGCGGTGCGGTCCCGCCGAACACCAGCGAGGTGGCCGGGCGGCCGTCCAGGTGGACCTGGTACTCCGTGATCACCCCGTCCGTGCGCGGCGGAATCCAGGCGAGGTCGAGGTGGTACGCCCCGTCGGCGGGGCGGGTGCTCGCGCGGAAGTCGGTGGGAGCGGTGTCGCGTCCGTCGTCGGTGCCCGGAGTCGTGAGGCGGACGGCGCCGCCGGCCGGCGAGAGGTTGTCGGCCGCGTCCCTCGCCCGCACGGTGAAGGAGTAGCGGGTGCCCGGACGCAGCCCCGTTACCACGGCCGCCGTCTGGTCGCCGCCCACACTGTGGATCTTCGTGGCGCCCTGGTGGATGTCGTACGACGCCACGTCCCGGTCGTCCGTCGAGGCGTCCCAGGAGAGCTGGACCGCCCGGCTTCCGGCCGTTCGGCCGCGCAGCCCGCCCGGCCGGGTCGGGGCCGAGCGGTCCGCCGCCACGGCCGCCGGGGTCTTCGCCCGTACCTCACGGCTGGGTGGCCCGAGGCGTCCCCCGGTGTCGCGTGCCCGCACGGTGAAGACGTACCTGGTGGACGGGCTGAGCCTGGTGACATCCACCATGTGCCGCGAACCCGGCACCTCCTCGACCTTCGTGGTGCCCCGATACAGCTCGTAGGCGTCGATGTCGGCGGACACCGCGTTCCACATGACGTGCACGCTCGTCGCGCTCCCCGCGGTGGCGGTGATGCCCGTCGGCGCGGCGGGGAGCCGGCCGCTCTCGCCGCCGTCCGTCCCGCCCCCTCCGCAGGAGGCGATCAGGGTGAGCGCTCCGCAGAGCGCGAGGCGGCGGGGCAGGGAAGCGGGGACGGGAACGCGTCGCACGACTGCCTCCCTCAGGACACAGGTCATATTGGTCCGGACCAATATGACGCGTCTGATGCGATCACATCAAGAGGGCGGTCCGTGGTGCCTGCCGGTCGAGGGCCGTTGTCGGGGTATGGGGTCGGTGCCCGTCGGGGCTTTCGTATGCTGAACCCCTCGCGGCCGAACTCACCCGGACGAATGGGGAGTTCATGCCGCCGCGCGGGCCGCTGTCGTCGCTGATCCCGCGCCGGCGCGGGTGGCCGGGAGGCCGGAGCCCCTCGCGGGCCCGGACTCCCGCCCCCCGTCGCGACCCTGGGGACGTGCACCGTCCGGCCCTCCAGTGGTGGCCGCACGGTTGGTACCGCGCCAGATTGGGCTGGGTGTGCGTCACCTGTCCCCCAGGAGAGGGTCCCTTATCGTGCGTGCCCAGTCGCTGACCGTGGCCGCGGCAGGAGCCGCCCTGCTCGCCCCGCCGACACCGCCCGGCATCACGCCGGTCGTCGCGTTCACCGCCGGGCCCCGGGTCGTCCGGCAGGATTCGGTGCTGCGGCACGCGGCCGACGTCCGTGCGGCGGACCTGCTGGCCAGGGCGCGTGACTGTGCCCCCGTATCCCGCGGGCGGTACCGCAACGACGACGGCGCGCCCGCGACGACCCCGGTCTGCGGCACCCGGGAGGCCGTGTTCTGGAAGGCCGACCTGGACATCGACTGCGACGGCCGGCCCGGCCGCCGCTGCAACGACCGCACCGACCCGCTCTTCTCCGGCACCACGGCCTACCAGCAGTCCGACGGCAAGCAGTTGGACGCCGAACGCCTCCCGTACGTCGTCGTTCCCGGCCCGAGCCGCATCTGGGACCACGGCGACGACGGTGTGCGCGGCGGATCGGTGGCGGCCGTCGTCCACCACGACAGGGTGCGGTACGCGGTCGTAGGCGACGTCGGCCCGCACGATCTCATCGGCGAGGCGTCCTACGCCACCGCCGAGGCCCTCGGCATCCGCCCCGACCCGCGCGGCGGCGGCACGGCCTCCGGCGTCACCTACATCGTCTTCAAGGACACGCGGGTGGCGCCCATCGAGGACCACGCGGCCGCCGTGATGGTCGGCGAGCGGCTGGCGAGGCAGTTCGTGCGGAGCCGGTGAACACCTGGCGTGGCATGCGGTACGGGCCGCTGAGCGCCTGGCGTGGCATGCGGTACGGGGTCCCTGTGCGCTCGGCAAGGCCCTTCGGGCAGAGCCGCTGAGCGCGCCTGGCAGGCAGTTGGTGCAGAGCCGCCGGGCGTGCCCGGCAAGGCAGTTGGTGCGAGCCGGTCGACGACGCCCGGCCTGCGTCAGACCGCCGACCAGCCGTCGTCGACCGGCAGGACCACGCCGTTGATGTTGCTCGCCGCGTCCGAGGCGAGGAACACGATGGCGGCGGCCTGCTCCTCGGGCTGGGCGACGCGGCCGATGTTGACGAAGTGCGGTCCGAGCGCCGCCGGGCCGTGCGCCTCCTGGTCGGCGTCCACGACGATGGAGGTGGCCGTACCGCCCGGGGCTATGGCGTTGGCCCGGATGCCCTGCTTGCGGTACATCACCGCGAGGTTCTTCGTCAGCCCCACCACCCCGTGTTTGGAGGCCGTGTACGCGGCGCCCGCCGCACTGCCGCGCAGACCCGCCTCGGACGCGGTGTTCACGATGGCACCCCTGCCCGCCTCGAGCATGTGCGGCAGCACCGCCCGTGTGAGCAGGAAGGGCGCGGTGAGGTTGACCCGGATGACCCGCTCCCACTCCGCGTCGCTCACGTCCGCCGGCGCCGACATGCGGTCCATGATCCCGGCGTTGTTCACCAGGACGTCCACCCCGCCGAAGCGCTCCACGGCGGTCGCGGTCACCTGGTCGACGACGGCCTGCTCGCTCAGATCGCCGGTGACGGCGACAGCGGTCCCGCCCGCCTGCTCGATCTCCTTGACGACCGCCGCCGCGCCGTCCGCGTTGAGATCCGCCACCACCACGCGCGCGCCCTCCGCGGCGAAGGCCAGGGCGACCGCCCGGCCGATGCCCGAGCCCGCTCCCGTGACGATGACGCTGCGTCCGTCGAGTCCGCTGGCCATGACGTGCTCCTGTCCGTGTCTCCGCAGGCGAGGTGACTGCTGTGACCTCACTTTACGATTTAATGTCTGTGAGTGACATAAACTCTTGGTGGAGAATTCCGGGAGAGTGATCGCCCCCCAGCCGGAGGAACCGATGACCGCACCCCGCGGACGTACGGGACGACCGCCCCTCACCGAGGAGCGCAAGGCCGAGATCAGGCTGGAGATCGCCCGGGCCGCGGTCGACCTGTTCGTCGCCCAGGGCGTCACGGCGACCACCGGCGAGCAGATAGGACAGGCGGTCGGCGTCTCGGCACGGACCGTGTGGCGCTACTTCCCGAGCAAGGAGAGCTGCGTACGACCGCTGTTCTCGGAGGGCATCGAGGTGATCGCCGCCTGTCTGCGTGACTGGCCCCCGGGACAGCCCCTGGGGCAGCTCTTCGACCGGACGCTCGCGAGGGGGCTCAATGTCGTCGGCGGTCCCGACGGCGGCACCGTCGGCGCGCTGGTCCGCCTGACCCGCACCGAGCCGGGACTGCGCGCCGTCTGGCTCCAGACGTACGACGAGGCCGAGCCGGCGTTCGCCCGCGCCCTGGCCGACCGGGCCGGGCTGCCCGCCGAGGACCTGCGGCCGACGATCCGCGCGGCGATGTTCAACGCCGCCCTGCGCGCCGCCGTCGAGTACTACGCCTGGCGCAGCGCCGACGCGTCGACCGACCGCGCGACGGCGAAGGCCGAGCTGGAGGCAACCCTGCGCTCGGCCCTCGCCGTCGCGGCGGAAGGGGTCATCTAGCTGCCCGAGGGGGCGTCATACCTTTCGGTAGGAGTACGCCTCCGCCGCCGCGGCCTCCACCGCCGCGAGGCCGGCTCCCGTCGCCGCCGTGACGACCGCGGCCACCGCTCCTTCGACGAACGGGGCGTCCACCAGGTGGGTGTTGCCCGGGAGTTCGTCGCCTTCGGCCAGCAGCGCCTTCACGGTGAGGACCGCGCTGCCGAGGTCGGTGAGGACGGCCACCCCGGCACCCCGGTCCACGGCGGCGGCCGCGGCGGCGATCAGCTCCGCGCTCGTGCCGAGCCCGCCGCCCTCGGTGCCGCCCGCCGGTGCGACGGGCACCTCGGTGCCGCCGCCCGCCAGCCCCTTGGCCAGCTCGGCCACCGACTCGGCGACCGCCGCGCTGTGCGACACCAAGACGATCCCGACCAGCTTCCCGTCACTCACCGGCCGCCTCCACAAGTCCCGTGACGAGCAGCGACGCCGACGTGGCACCGGGATCCTGGTGCCCGATACTGCGCTCCCCGAGGTAACTCGCCCGGCCCTTGCGGGCCTGCAACGGCGTGGTCGCCAGGGCTCCTTCCTCGGCGGCCGTCCGGGCCGCCGCGAAGCCGTCGCCGAGCGCGTCGAGGGCCGGCACCAGGGCATCGATCATGGTCTTGTCGCCGGGCGCGGCACCGCCGAGCGTCATGACCGCGTCCACGCCCTCGCGCAGCGCCGCGGCGAACTGCTCCTCACTGACCTCGCCCGCGTCCGCGAGCGCCTTGCCGGTGCGGCGCAGCAACGTGCCGTAGAGCGGCCCCGACGCGCCGCCGACGGTCGAGATGAGCGTGCGACCGGCGAGCATGAGGACCGCACCCGGAGTGTCGGGCGCCTCCTTCTCCAGGGACGCGGTGACCGCGGTGAACCCGCGCCGCAGATTGCTGCCGTGATCGGCGTCCCCGATGGGCGAGTCGAGGGCGGTGAGCCGGTCCGCCTCGCGGTCGACCAAGGCGGCGGTCGCCGTCATCCAACGGCGGAAGAAATCGGCGTCAAGCACTGGATCTCCTTGCGTGGTCGGTACGTTGTGACCCGTGGGCCCCGTCCTGCTCACACTCCCCAGCGCAGCCCCGCCGTCTTCACCGGCGCGTCCCACAGACGCAGCAGCTCCTCGTCGATCTGGCACAGGGTGACCGAGGCGCCGGCCATGTCGAGGGAGGTGACGTAGTTGCCGACCAGGGTGCGGGCGACGGCGACACCGCGCTCGGCGAGCACTCGATGCACCTCGGCGTTGAAGCCGTACAACTCCAGCAGCGGGGTCGCGCCCATGCCGTTGACCAGGACGAGGACGGGATTGCGCGGAGTCATGTCGTCCAGGATCGCGCCGACCGCGAAGTCGGCGATCTCCCGCGAAGTCATCATCGCCCGCCGCTCCCGGCCGGGCTCGCCGTGGATGCCGATGCCCAACTCAAGCTCGCCCGGCGGCAGATCGAAGGTCGGGCTGCCCTTGGCCGGCGTGGTGACCGCGCTGAGCGCGACCCCGAAGCTGCGGGAGTTCTCATTGACCTGCCGGGCCACCGCCTCCACCCGCTCCAAGGGCTGCCCCTCGTCGGCCGCCGCGCCCGCGATCTTCTCCACGAACAGCGTCGCACCCGTGCCGCGCCGCCCGGCCGTGTAGAGACTGTCGGTGACCGCCACGTCGTCGTCGACCAGCACCCTGGCGACCTGGATGCCCTCGTCCTCGGCGAGTTCGGCCGCCATGTCGAAGTTGAGCACGTCCCCCGTGTAGTTCTTCACGATGAACAGCACCCCCGCACCGCTGTCCACGGCCGCCGCCGCCCGCACCATCTGATCCGGCACCGGCGAGGTGAACACCTCACCCGGGCAGGCCGCCGAGAGCATCCCGGGCCCCACGAACCCACCGTGCAGCGGCTCGTGCCCCGAACCCCCGCCGGAGACCAGGGCGACCTTCCCGGCCACGGGAGCGTCCCGCCGTACGATCACCCGGTTCTCGACGTCGACGGTCAACTCGGGGTGGGCGACCGCCAGGCCACGCAGCGCATCGGTGACCACGGTCTCGGGGACGTTGATGAGCATCCTCATGGGAACCTCCTGGTGACACGGGAACTGAGCCTCTGACCTCTTGGAAGTATCGGTGCTGAGGCAGCGCGGGTCACGTTGGCGGGAGGCGCGCGTCAGTGGACCGACGAGTACGCGGCTGTCGGCTTCGCCTATGGAAGCGTGGCCGCGAACTTCCCGAGCCGTGCGATCCCCTCGCGGAGGTCGTCGGCCGAGGCCGCGTAGGACAGCCGCACGTGTGTCTGTGCGGTGTGCACGCCGAAGTCCCTGCCCGGGGTGAGGGCGACGTGCGCCTCCTGGAGCGCTCGTTCGCAGAACTGCCAGGAGGTGAGCCCAGTGCGGCCGACGTCGAAGTAGACGTAGAACGCGCCGTCGGGCGGGACGGGGACCGGCAGTCCGATCCTTGCCAGGCCGTCGAGGACGAGCGCGCGCCGATCGGTGAACTCGACGCGGCGTTCCTCGCAGACCGCGAGGGACTCGGCGGTGAAGCAGGACAGCGCCGCGTGCTGCGCGGGAGTGGACGCGCAGAGGAAGTAGTTCTGGGCCAGTCGCTCCATCGCCGGCACAAGAGCCTCGGGGACGACGCACCAGCCGAGCCGCCACCCGGTCATGCCGAAGTACTTCGAGAAGCTGTTGATGACGATGGCATCGGGGTCGTATGAGAGTGCGCTGCGCGGCGGCTCGCCCTGGGCGTCGTGGTCGCTGAGGTCGAGGTAGATCTCGTCGACGATGCGCCACGCGTCGCGCTCGCGGGCGAACGCGCAGATCGCCGCCAGCTCCTCGGCCGGAACGGAGGTACCCGTCGGGTTGGACGGGGTGGCGATCATGACACCGCGGGTCCGGTCCGTCCAACTCGACCGCACCGACGAGGTGTTCAGCTGGAAGCGGGTCTCGGCGGTGGTGGGAACGAGCGTGACGTCCGCGCCGAAGCTCTCGACGATCTGCCGGTTGCAGGGGTACGACGGATCCGCGATGAGCACCTCGTCGCCGGTGTCGACGAGGGCCGCCGTGGCCAGCACCAGGGCAGCGGAGGCGCCCGCGGTCACGACGACCCGGGCGGGGTCGACCTCGACACCGTGCCGGTCCCGGTAGAACCCCGCGATCGCCTGCCGCAGGGCGGGCAGCCCGAGCGCCGCGGTGTAGGCCATCGGCCGGCCGTCCATGGCCTCGCGCATCGCGTTCAGTACGGCCGGGGGCGCGCCGAAGTCCGGTTCACCGAGGCTGAGTTTGACGACGTGGTGGCCCTGGGCCTCCAGCGCCGCGGCATGCTTGCCGAACTCCATGGCGTAGAACGGGGCGACGGCCTGAGCGCGTTGCGAGATCCTCATGCGGCGGCCTCCGGCCGGATCGCGTACAGAAGGGGCACAGTTTATGCGCTGAGCTGGGCGCGAAGGCGTGTGGGCGGGTGCCGGCCTCACGGCTGACAGATGCACCCGCCCCCCGGTCGGTGACCGGGCCGTCAGCAGCAGCGGCTCTGGGGGTGGTCCTCCCGGTGACGTGCGCGTAGTACCTCGTACTCGCGGCGCGTCGGTACCGGCGCGAGCGGATGGTGGCGTCGGTGTCGGTCGCAGTGGCGGTCGTACCCGGCCTCGCCCGTCAGCTCGCGCAGATACCAGCGCACTGCCCGGACCCACCGCCGGACGTTCATGAGCGGGCTCCTGCGAGCGGTTCGGCGACCTGTTCGGGCGCGTCGAGGCGTGACTCGACGTACGGCGCCTCGGTGGTCGGCAGGGGAGACGGGGACCGCAGGGCGCGTACGCACACCACCGCCGCGTTCACGATCACCACGGCGACCAGCAGCAGGAAGAGGGTGATGAGTACGCCGTCGACCGTGGAGTTGGTGACCACCGTGTGCATGTCGTCGACGGTCTTGGCGGGCGGGAGGATCTGACCGGCGTCGATGGCGTCGGCGTACCGCGCGCGCTGGGTGAAGAAGCCCACCCTGGGGTCGTCGGAGAAGATCTTCTGCCAGCCGGCGGTGAAGGTGACCACGACCACCCAGGCCAGTGGGGTGCCGGTGACCCAGGCGAAGCGCAGCCGTCCGGACTTGACCAGGATCGTGGTGCAGACGGTGAGGGCGATGGCGGCCAGCAACTGGTTGGCGATGCCGAAGAGCGGGAAGAGCTGGTTGATCCCGCCCAGCGGGTCGGTGGCGCCGGTGTAGAGGAAGTAGCCCCAGGCGGCGACGACGAGGGCACTGCACAGCCAGATCCCGGGCTTCCAGTTGACCCGGCCGACGGGCTTCCAGACGTTGCCGAGCATGTCCTGCAGCATGAACCGGCCGACCCGGGTGCCCGCGTCGACCGTGGTCAGGATGAACAGCGCCTCGAACATGATCGCGAAGTGGTACCAGAAAGCCTTCATCGCGGTACCGCCGAAGACGCCGGAGAAGATCTCCGACATGCCGACGGCCAGGGTCGGCGCTCCGCCCGAGCGGGCGATCAGGGTCTGCTCCTCCACCGCCTTGGCCGCCTGGGTCAGCTGGTCGGGGGTGATGGTGAAGCCGAGGCCGGCCACCGCCTGGGACGCGGACTCGGCCGTCGTGCCGAGGAGACCCGCGGGGGCGTTCATCGCGTAGAACAGGCCGGGTTCGAGGGTGGCCGCGGCGATCAGCGCCATGATCGCCACGAACGACTCCATCAGCATGGCGCCGTAGCCGATCATCCGGACCTGGGACTCCTTCTGGATCAGCTTCGGGGTCGTGCCGGAGGCGACCAGGGCGTGGAAGCCGGACAGCGCGCCGCAGGCGATGGTGATGAAGAGGAAGGGGAACAGGGAGCCGGCGAAGACCGGACCGGCGCCCGAGCTCGCGAACTCGCTGACCGCGTCGGCGCGCAGCACCGGGGCGGCTACCACGACGCCGACCGCGAGCAGCGCGATGGTGCCGATCTTCATGAAGGTGGACAGGTAGTCGCGCGGCGCGAGCAGCATCCACACCGGCAGGACCGAGGCGACGAAGCCGTATCCGACCAGGCAGAAGACGAGGGTCGTCGGGCTGAGGGTGAAGGTGTCCGCGAGCGAGGAGTTCTGGATCCAGCCGCCGCCGACGATGGCGAGCAGGAGCAGCGCCACCCCGATGAAGCTGGTCTCGACGACCCGGCCGGGGCGGATGCGGTGCATCCAGAAGCCCATGAACAGGGCGATGGGGATGGTCATGGCGACGGAGAAGGTGCCCCAGGGGGAGTGCGCGAGGGCGTTGACCACGACCAGGGCCAGCACACCCAACAGGATGATCATGATGGCGAAGACCGCGACCAGGGCAGCGGCGCCGCCCGCCCGGCCGATCTCGTCACGGGCCATCTGCCCCAGCGACTTGCCGTCCCGCCGCATCGACAGGAACAGCACCACCATGTCCTGCACGGCCCCCGCGAAGATCACCCCGGCCACGATCCACAGGGTGCCGGGCAGGTACCCCATCTGGGCCGCGAGCACCGGTCCGACCAGCGGACCGGCGCCGGCGATCGCGGCGAAGTGGTGGCCGAGCAGCACCCGGCGGTCGGTCGGCTGGAAGTCGACGCCGTCCTCCAGACGCTCGGCGGGCGTCGCCCGACGATCGTCCGGCTTCAGCACCCGGCGGGCGATGAAGCGCGAGTAGAAGCGGTAGGCGATGGCGTACGAGCCGAGCGCGGCCACCACCAGCCAGACGGCGGAGATCTCCTCACCGCGGGCCAGGGCCAGGACGCCCCAGGCGACGGCGCCCAGCAGCGAGACGGTGCCCCACAGCAGGACCGACCGTGGCGACAGGCGGGACCTTACGGGCGGCGGCTCCTGTGGCGCCGGGAGACCGGATTCGGGCATGACTGACGTAGGCATGGCGGCTCCTCACCTCGGGGGTGATGTCGGGAAAGGAAATGCGTGAAGATCAGCGACCGGGACGTGACTCCCGTTCGCCCGGATCAGGGATCGCGGTGTTCGTGCCTGGTCAGCGCGTACGCCCCGAGCAGGCAGAGACCGCAGCCCGGCACCCAGGCGAGCTGGTACCAGTAGAAGAACGGCGTGCCCGCGAGCGCCGGGCTCGCACCGGCGTACCAGGGAACCCACAGCAGCCCCGCCGCGGGCGCGAGGAGTAGCACGGCTACGGCGACGCGCCGTAGCCGGGGATGACCGGTCCGTGCCATGACCTCTGCTCCTCTCCCGCTCGCTGTGGGTCTGTGCAAGAGTTGCCCACCCGCCGGAAGTGGTTGACAGCGGATTTCCAGAAGATTTCCGCCGGTGTTCCGTCAACCGAACCAGCCGTCTGCGCAACCAACCGGTGAGATCCAGGCACACCAAGGACGGTGACCCATGGCCGACGGCGCCATGACCGCGACGTTCCTCGTCGTGATCGGCGGAGCGTCGCTGCTCGCCGTCACCGCTACCCGGCTGCGTCCCAGCGACCGGCTGCCCTCCCTGGAGGGCTGGGCACTGGCCGACCGGAGTCTGGGCCCGGTGTGGACCTGGTTCCTGCTCGGCGGCACGATCTTCACCGCGTACACCTTCACCGCCGTTCCAGGACTGGCGTACGGCAACGGCGCGCCCGCCTTCTTCGCGGTGCCGTACACGGTGATCGTCTGCCCGCTCGCCTTCGTGCTGCTGAGCCGCCTGTGGACCGTGGCCCGCCGGCACGGCTACATCACCGCGGCCGACTTCGTGCGCGGCCGCTACGGCTCGCCGCCCCTGGCCCTGGTGGTCGCGCTGACCGGGATCCTCGCGACGATGCCCTATCTGGCACTGCAACTGCTCGGCATACGCGCGGTGTTGACAGCCGGGGAGGTGTATCCGCGCGGCGCGGGCGGGGACCTGGTGATGGTGGCCCTCTTCGCGGGGCTCGCGGTGGCGACCTATCGGCACGGGCTGCGTGCGCCCACCGTCATCTCCGCGCTCAAGGCGGTGGCCGTGTTCGTCTCCCTCACCGCCGTGTGCTGGCTGGTCCTCGCCCGGCTCGGTGGCCCCGGCCCCGTCTTCGACGGCGCCGCCCGGCGGCTCGGTGGAACGGACGCGGCCCACTCCGCGCTGCTGCTTTCCCCAGCCCAGCAGCCGGCCTACGCAACGCTCGCCTTCGGCTCCGCGCTGGCCCTGCTGATGTACCCGCACGTCCTCACCGCCGGTTTCGCCGCCGACGGCCCGCGCACCCTGCGCAAGGTCTCCGTGGCGCTGCCCGCCTGGACGGCGCTGCTCGCGCTCTTCGGCTTCCTCGGCGTCGCCGCCCTCGCGGTGGGCGTACGGGCGCCGGAGGGCGGCGCCGAGGCCGCCGTACCGATGCTGGTCGACCGGCTGATGCCGGGGCCGTTGGCCGGGCTGGTGTTCGCCGCGATCACCGTGGGGGCGCTGGTCCCGGCCGCCGTGATGTCCATCGCCGCGGCCACCAGCTTCGTCCGGAACGTGTACGTCGAGTACGTCCACCCCACCGCCACGCCGAAGCGGCAGGTGCGCATCGCCAAGGCGGTGTCGCTGACCGCGAAGGTGGGCGCGGTCGCGTTCGTGTTCGGGCTGCGCGACCAGGACGCGATCAATCTCCAACTGCTCGGCGGGGTCTGGATCCTGCAGATCTTCCCTGCCATGGCCGTGGGACTGTTCACCGGCCGGCTGCATCCACGGGCGCTGCTGGCCGGCTGGGCCGTTGGCATGGCGGCCGGAACCGTCCTGGTGGTGCGGGAGGGCTTCTCGTCCGTCGTACCGGTCGGCTTCGGCGGCCCCGCCGTGGAGATCTACGCCGGGCTCGTCGCCCTCCTGCTCAATCTGACCGTCGCCGTGGCCGCGACCCTGGCCCTGGAACGACTCGGCGTCCCGCGCGGCACCGACCTCACCGACCTACCGACCCGCCTGACCGTCAGGCGGCGCCCCGAGACGGGAGCGAACAACCCGTGAGACGCAGACAGAACATCCCCCTCACGCTGCCGCCCGTGCCGCCGCCCGCCACTCCGGCCGATTCGCTCATACCCGCGGCGAGCGACCCGGCCGACCTGGAGCGGGAGGCCGCCCTTGCCCGCCTGTTCGAGCTGAACTACGCCTCCATGCTGCGGCTGGCCGTGCTGCTCGGCGCGGACGACCCGGAGAACGTGGTGGCCGAGGCGTACTACCAGATCTACCGCAAGTGGCGGCGGCTGCGGGACACCAAGGCGGCGGAGGCGTACCTGCGCTCCACCGTCTGCAACCTGACCCGGATGCGCATACGGCACCTGCAAGTGGCCCGCAGACATGTGGAGAACCCGCCGGAGGAGGTCGTCGCCTCCGCCGAGAGCACCGCCCTCCTGCACGACGACCAGCGTGTGCTGATCGACGCACTGCAGCAGTTGCCGGCCCGGCAGCGCGAGGCGCTCGTGCTGCGGCACTGGCTCGGGCTGAAGGAGAGCGAGATCGCCGCCGCGATGGGCATCTCCTGCGGCTCGGTCAAGACACACACCGCGCGCGGCATCGCCGCGCTGAGCCAGGCGATGGAGGCTCGGCGATGAACGACACCGGTCGGGGGCGCACCGGGAACGAACGCACCGGGAACGAACGCACGGAGAAGGACGGCACGGAGAGGCACCGCATGGAACCTGAGGGCGGCCGGGCGCCGGAAGGCGCGGCGGACGTGGGCCGGACGGAACGGGAGCTGCGCGAGGCTCTGGAGACGCTGGCCGGCGGAGTACAGGCCGCGCCGGACGCCTACCGCACGGCTCGTGGCGAGTGGCTGCGCCGCGAACGCCGCCGCCGACTCGTCCTGGCCGTCCTGATCGCTGTTGTCTTCACCCTGGCCACGCTGATCGGCCTGTGGGTTCTCAACCAGGCCCCCGCCGACCCCGGCGTCATCTTCTCCGGCGCCGGGCAGGCGGTTGTCCTGGGAGGGGTGGCCGCCGGGCCGGGATGAGGGCGTGCGGCGGAGTGCGTGCCGGGCCGGTTGTCAGTGGGTGGGTCTACTCTGCTTGGACATCGAAGCCCATGCGGAGCAGGGGGAGCCCATGACCACACTCGACAACCGTCCGAACACGGCACTCGTCGTCGTGGACGTGCAGAAGGGCGTCGTCGAGACGGCTCACGAGCGCGATGCGGTCGTCGCGAACGTCGGCAGTCTCGTCGAGAAGGCGCGGCTGGACCGGATCCCCGTCGTCTGGGTCCAGCACTCCGACGAGCAGTTGGTGAAGGGGAGCGACGACTGGCGCATCGTCCCCGAGCTGACTCCGGGCATCGCCGAGCCGCTCGTCGAGAAGAACTACGCCGACTCGTTCGAGGACACCGTGCTGGAGACCGTGCTGTCGGGTCTTGGAGTCGGGCGACTCGTCGTCGTCGGCGCATCGACCGATGTGTGCATCCGCTCGACGCTCCACGGTGCGCTCGTCAGGGGGTACGACGCGATCCTGGTAAGCGACGCCCACACGACGGACGACCAGACGGCATGGGGAGCGCCGCCGCCGGACCAGGTCATCGCGCACACCAACCTGTACTGGACCTACCAGACCGCGCCGGGACGCACGGCCGGTACCGTCGGGACCAAGGACGTCGACTTCGGCGGTACGGCCTGAAGCGTCCGATCCGGGTGGCGGCAGCACGCGTGGGTGGTGATGATTCAGCCAGGAGAGCCGACACAACACCGTCTGTCACGGCAGCATCAAGCACCCCACCGGTCCGAGACGGACCGTGCCCCAGGAGATGACGATGGCGAAGATCCTTTTCGTGATGACCGGCGCCGACCAGTGGACCCTGGCCGACGGCAGCACCCACCCCACAGGCTTCTGGGCCGAGGAGGCCGTCGCCCCGTACGAGGCTTTCAAGGCGGCCGGACACGAGGTCACCGTGGCCACCCCCGGCGGTGTGGTCCCGCCCGTCGACGAGGGCAGCCTCAGCTCCGACGCCAACGGCGGACCGGAGCAGGCCGCAAGGATCCGCGCCGTCGTGGAGACGGCCCCCGAGTTCGAGGCCCCCATCGCACTGACCGACGTACGGCTCGACGACTACGCAGCGGTGTACGTCCCCGGCGGCCACGGCCCCATGGAGGACCTGGCCGTGAACGCCGACGCCGGCAGCATCCTCACCCGGGCGCTGGGCAGCGGCATGCCGGTCGGCGTGGTCTGCCACGGCCCGGCCGCGCTGCTCGCCGCGGTCAAGGAGGACGGCACCAACGCCTACGTCGGCTACCGCATCACCGCGTTCACCAACACCGAGGAGCAGCTCGCGGGCAACGCCGAGCGCGCCAAGTGGCTGCTCCAGGACCGCCTGACGCAGGCGGGCATCAAGGTCGAGGTCGGCGAGCCGTGGACGCCGCACGTCGAGGTCGACCGCACTGTCGTCACCGGCCAGAACCCGGCCTCCTCCGCCCCGCTCGCCGCCGAACTGCTCAAGAAGCTCGCCTGAATCCGCCGCGGCCAGGGCCCGGGCGCCTGCCCGGGCCCTTCTCCCTCTCCACAGCACCGCGCACGGGTGCCCGCGCGCCGGTGCCGGAAACCGTCAGGTCCGATCACCCTTCGGCTTGCCCCGCTGGTCCGGTGTGCCGTGTGGCGGCGGGCTGAAGGGCTCCGGCGAGGTCGCGGGCGACACCCGGGAGCCGCCGGCGTGCGCGACCTGTTCGGGGCGCAGGGCGCCCGGGTCGCCGGACGTCGGCTCGGCGCCCGCCTCCAGCTGCTCCAGGCGGGCCGTCAGCACTTCGGTCACCGGGACGCGGTCGGCGTGCGTCCGCTCGTATGCCAGCAACTCCTCGACGTCCTGTGCGCTCAGCGACCGTACGCGGCTCTCCAGGCCGCCGATCGGCAGCTGGTCGTAGTCGGGCAGCGGCAGGCTGTCGCGGCCGGAGTCGGCCATGGGTCTCACTTCCCTCTGTGCGATGTTGTGCGATGGCCTCCACGAGTCGTGAGAGGCCTTGTGAACGCGGTGCTACGACCGGCCGGGCGCCGTCCGGTGTCAGCGCCCGCCCGCCCCGCCACTCCCGAAGGAACCGCTGCTGCCCTCGTCCCAGCGGGGCCGGTCCGTCGACGAGCTGGTGCGGGTTCCGGCGTTGCCGTGCTTGGGGAGCTGGTGCGGGGTGAGACGGTGGTCGCTCCGCGGCACCTCGTCGGGCTCCCGGCTCTCCCGGACCTCGCGGACCGGACCGTCCTCCGGCAGCCTCGGCTGCTCCTCCGGCGTCGGCGTCGGGGGCTCCCGGCGCTTGACGCGGACACCGAGAGCGAAGGCGCCGATCAGCACCGCCACGACCACCACGCCCGCCACGATCAGGCCGACGCCGAGAGCGCCCCGGCCTGCGGCGATGTCCATCCATGAGGTATTCATGGCACGCGAGTACCCCTGGCACCGTGAGCGAACCGGGCGCCCCACAGGGCAGAGGGCGGGCCTCGGAAACCGGCCGGAACCCTTGGAAACACCGGGTTTGGGCCGGTCGGGGGCGGCTACCCGCTCGGTGTGACATCGACGACATCCCAGCAGGAGCTCTTCCGGTTCCTGGAGGACAGGTTCGCCTGCGCCCAGGCATGCACGGAGTGTGCGCGGGCGTGTGCCCTGCGCGCCAGCCTCGTGGATCCGGACGGCACCGAGGTACAGGAACTCGTACGACGCAAGGGCATCATGTGTGCGGAGGTCTGCGACGCGACCTGCCGGGTGCTCTCCGAACAGAACTGCCTGGACGAGGAGAGCATCCGCGTCCAGCTGGAGTGGTGCCGGTCCGTGTGCCTGGAGTGCGCACACGTCTTCGACCGGTACGCGGGCGCCGAGGACAGCGCGAAGGCGTGCCGGGAGTGCGCGCAGGCCTGCACGGACTTCATCGCCACCCTGGTCTGAGGGCCTTCGGTCCAAGGGTCCGGCGGCCGGGCGTCCGGGGGCCGCCCGCGCATGCCCGCCCGCGCATGCCCATTCCCAATTTCTGGAACACGTTCTACCGTGTGCGCCGTCAGGACCGGTCCGGGAGCCTGGAGGCGCCGTGCATCTCGATCACACGCCCGAGCAGCAGCGACTGCGCACCGAACTGCGCGTCTACTTCGCCGAGTTGGTGCCGGACAACGCGCACGCCCGCTTCACCGACCGAGCCGCCCAGAAGCGCTTCTACCGAACCACCATCCGCCGGCTCGGTGGCGACGGCTGGCTCGGCGTGGGCTGGCCGAAGGAGTACGGCGGCCGCGGCCTGACCGCGATGGAGCAGTTCATCTTCTTCGACGAGGCCGCCCAGGCCGGCGTCCCGCTGCCGCTCATGGCCCTGAACACCGTCGGCCCCACGATCATGCGGTACGGCACGGAGGAGCAGAAGGCGTACTTCCTTCCGAAGATCCTCTCCGGCGAGATCGACTTCGCGATCGGCTACAGCGAGCCCGACGCCGGCACCGACCTGGCCTCCCTGAAGACGCGTGCTGTCCGGGAGGGCGACGAGTACGTGGTCAACGGCCACAAGATCTGGACCACCAACGGCGACACCGCCGACTGGGTCTGGCTCGCGGTCCGCACCGACCCCGACGCCCCGCCGCACAAGGGCATCACCATGCTCCTCATGCCGACCACCGACCCCGGCTACTCGTGCACCGTGATCAACACCCTGGCCTCGCACGACACCACGGCCAGCTACTACGAGAACGTCCGCGTGCCCGTCTCCCACCGGGTCGGCGAGGAGAACCAGGGCTGGCGCCTGATCACCAACCAGCTCAACCACGAACGCGTCACCCTCGCCGCACACGGCACCATGGCGATCCGCGCCCTGCACGACGTCCAGCGCTGGGCCATGGAGACCAAGCTCGCCGACGGCCGCCGCGTCGTCGACCTGCCCTGGGTACGCCGCCTCCTCGCCCGCACCCACACCCGGCTCGACGCCCTCAAGCTCCTCAACTGGCGGATGGTGGGCGCCGTCGAGGACGGCACCCTCACCCCGCAGGACGCCTCCGCGGTCAAGGTGTACGGCTCCGAGGCCCGCCGGGACGCGTACGCCTGGCTGATGGAGATCGTCGGCGCCGCGGGCGCACTGAAGGAGGGCTCGGCGGGCGCGGTGCTCCACGGCGAACTGGAACGCGGCTACCGCTCGGCGGTCATCTTCACCTTCGGCGGCGGCAACAACGAGATCCAGCGGGAGATCATCTCGTGGATCGGTCTGGGGATGCCGAGGGTACGGCGTTAGCCGACTTGTGACGAGGATTTATAGTTGGCACAAAAGAGGGATAGTTGGCATCAAGATCACCGTCATTCTCAGAGGTGACGGCGCATCACTTCGATGCACCTGGCTCGGGCCGCGTTCGATCGGTACCGGGAGTACGGGATTCCGAGGTTCATGCCGCTGTCTGTGTCGATCGGTGGCTGCTGCCAGGCGAGGCTCATCTGCGCGCAGGCTTCCGCTCGCGCCGTGGCCACGAGGGTTGCGTAGGGGCCTGCGACGGTTGTGGCCTCGATCTGGAGCCATGCCTGGTGGAAGGCCATTCGTGCCAGCAAACTGCTGACCTCGTCGGTGAGTTGTTGTCGTACTGCGGACGAGGATTCGGGGCGGCGCCGTATGCGGTACGGCATCTCCAAGTACTCCTCGACCTCCGTCAGCGCTTCGGCGAAGGTCTTGCCGCCGTCGCAGGTCCACTGATCGGCCGTCGCACCGTCGGCGGTGGAGTCACCGGGGATTTCCAGGCATTTCCCGCTGTTGACGTTGACCAGCCGGTAGTCGGATCCGACGGGGACGGGCACCCACTGCTGGTTGGTTCCGGAGTTGCAGTTCCCTGAGTTCACGGCCGCACCGTCGCTGGTGCTCGCGTACCAGACGTCGGCGCACTTGCCACTGTTGCGGTTCGGGAGGTGGTTGTTCGTGGAGCCCACCCCGCCTGGCCATCCGGCTTGCGTAGGCCCGTCGTCCTCGTTGCGGAAGGTCTCCGCCGAGCCGACATCGATGAGCGTCGGAGCCGGCCCGGCGAGATCCTCCGCCGCGCCGACCGCATGGGCCGGGGCGGCGTACGGCGTCAGGGCGGGCACGCGCGCCCTGACGCCCCGGTGTGGGGCCCATCGCCGCCACGAGAGGCCGCGACGCTGCCCGGCTACGCCCCTGGCGGGACGCCACTCCTGACGCTCTCCCAGTAACTGTTGGACGGATAAATTCGCATACGCGGACTCTTTGCATCCGTCAAGGGAGAATTTCCTCCCCCTCACAGAACGGATATCCGGTGCGAGGCTGTGCGGCGTCAGCACTCCTCGCGGCCAGTCGCGGTTCGCTCCGGAAAGAGAACACCACTCAGATGCCACCCCTGACCGACGACCGATCCGCCAAGCTGCCTTTCGTCGTCCTGGTGCTGGCAGCCGGGATCTTTCTGATGGGCACCACCGAGTTCGTCATCGCGGGCCTGCTGCCCGAGATCTCGGACGATCTGGGCGTCAGTGTGTCCCACGCGGGGCTGCTGATCACGGCCTTCGCGGCAGGCATGATCGTCGGCGCACCGGCGATGGCGATCGCGACGCTGCGCCTGCCGCGGCGGTTCACGCTGGTCCTCGCGCTCACCGTCTTCGCGCTCGGCCACGTGGTCGCCGCGCTCAGTCCGTCCTTCGCGGTCGTGCTCGCGGCTCGCGTGGTGACCGCACTGGCCACAGGTACCTTCTGGTGCGTCGCCGCAGTGGTGGCGACAACCGCGGCAGGACCGGCAATGACGTCCCGGGCCCTGGGCATGCTGCTCGGGGGCATGACCGTGGCCAACATCGCCGGCGTACCGCTGGGCTCGTGGCTGGGGCAGGTATCCAACTGGCGGGGGCCGTTCTGGGTGCTGGCCGCCCTGTCGGCCGCCGCGGCGGCGGTCATCGGCCGGTACATCCCCGACGAGGAGCAGCGCGAAGCGCGTTCTGTCCGGGCTGAGTTCGCCGCGCTGCGCCAGGGCCGGGTCTGGCTGGCGCTGAGTGCCATCGCGTTGCTCATGGGAGGTGTCCTGGCGACCTACACCTACATCTCGCCCCTGCTCACCGAGCGGGCCCAGATCCCCGCCGCGGCTGTGCCCCTGGTCCTGACCGGCTACGGTGCGGGCGCCCTGCTGGGCACCACGGTCGGCGGGCGCCTGGGTGACCGTCGGCCGCTCGCCACCCTCATCACGGCCGCCGCCGCGACCAGCCTGATCCTGCTCCTGCTGGTGTTCTTCTCCACGAGCCCCGTGGGGACCGTCGTCCTGGTGACGGTCATGGGGGTGACCGCGTTCGCCGCCTCCCCGGTGCTCGGCGCGCTGGTCAGGCGCTTCGCCGGTTCCGCGCCCACGCTCGCCTCCGCGCTGGCCAGTTCGTCGTCCAACGTGGGCGTCGCCGTCGGCTCCTGGGCGGCAGGCATCGCCCTGGCCTCACCACTGCGACAGGCCGGGCCACCGCTGGTCGGCACGGTGACGGCCGCCCTGACCCTCGTACCGCTGACCGCGCTCGCGCTGATGCGCGCCCCCCGATCTGACGACCACGCAGCCGCCAGCGACCCTTCACCCCGTGGTCGAGCCCGGGTGGGGTGACGAAGCCACACCCACAGATCCCCGTAGTGAGACTGCCGAGAGGGGCCACCGTGACCACTCCGACCGAAGCCGCAGCCGAGGGCATCATTCATCTCCGCGCAGCAGGTGTGAGCCTGGTACTCGACCTGCGGGGCAACGGTCTGCCCGCCGTTCTGCACTGGGGCGCCGACCTCGGTGACCTCAGCCGCCAGGACCTGCACCGGTTGGCCGAGGCCGTCACCATGCCGCCGATCGCGGGATTCCCCGACGCCGTACCGCGTGCCGCACTGCTGCCCGAACACGGCACCGGCTGGCCCGGACAGCCCGGACTCACGGGACACCGTCAGGGAGCCGACTGGTCACCCCTGTTCACCCGCGACTCACTGGAACTGGAAACCACAGCACAATCCGTGAAGGTGCGGGCCACCGACGCCGCAGCCAGGCTCAGCCTGGTACTGGAAGCCGGACTCACCACGTCCGGACTCGTGCGCATGCGAGCCGCCGTACGCAACGACGACCCGAACCGCAACTACACCCTCAACGGCCTGCTGCTCGCCCTGCCGGTACCCGACTCCGCCACCGAGCTGCTCGACCTCACCGGCCGCTGGTGCCGCGAACGCGCCCCGCAGCGCCGGCCCTTCACCCACGGCACCTGGCTGCGCGAGACTCGCAGTGGGCGCACCGGCCACGACGCTCCTCTTGTCCTGGCGGCCGGCACACCCGGCTTCGGCTTCGGCACCGGCGAGGTATGGGGCCTGCACCTGGCCTGGAGCGGCAACCACCGCGTACTGGCCGAGCGCCTTCCCACCGGCCGTCCGGTCATCGCTGCCGGCGAACTGCTGCTGCCGGGCGAGGTCATCCTCGGCCCGGGCGAGGAGTACAGCGGCCCGTGGCTGTACGCCTCCCACAGCGGCCAGGGGCTCGACGGCCTCTCCGCCCGCTTCCACGAGCACCTCCGCTCCCGACCCGGCCACCCCAACCGCCCTCGCCCGGTGGTGCTCAACACCTGGGAGGCCGTCTACTTCGACCACGATCTCGACCGGCTCACCCACCTGGCCGACCGCGGCGCCGAGGTCGGCGTGGAGCGTTTCGTCCTGGACGACGGCTGGTTCCGCCACCGTCGCGACGACCGGGCCGGACTCGGCGACTGGTACGTCGACGAGACCGTCTGGCCGACGGGACTTCATCCGCTCATCGACCACGTTCGCGGCCTCGGCATGGAGTTCGGCCTGTGGATCGAGCCGGAAATGGTCAACCCCGACTCCGACCTGGCCCGGGCCCACCCCGAATGGATCCTGGCCACCGGTGGCCGCACCCCCGCCGACCGCCGTTTCCAGCAGGTCCTGGACCTCACCCACCCCGAGGCGTACGCCCACATCCTGCAGCGGCTCGACGCCCTGCTCAGCGAGTACGACATCGCCTACCTCAAGTGGGACCACAACCGCGAACTGGTCGACGCCGGCCACGCACCGGGCGGCGAGCCCGCCGTGCACGCCCAGACCCTCGCCGTCTACGCCCTGCTGGACGAACTGCGCCGACGCCACCCCGGCCTGGAGATCGAGTCCTGCGCAAGCGGCGGCGGACGCGTCGACCTCGCGATCCTGGAGCGCACCGACCGCGTCTGGGCCAGCGACTGCAACGACGCCCTGGAACGCCAGTCGATCAATCGCTGGACCCAGCTGCTCCTGCCGCCCGAACTCATCGGCTCGCACGTCGGCGCCGCCCGTTCTCACACCACCGGTCGCACCCACGACCTGGCCTTCCGGGCGGGCACCGCGCTCTTCGGTCACCTCGGCATCGAATGGGACCTCACCCGCACAACCGAGACCGAACGCACCGAACTGGCCGGATGGATCACCCTGTACAAACAGCTGCGCGGGCTGCTGCACACCGGACGCGTCGTACGCATCGACCACCCCGACCCGGCCCTGTGGGCACACGGCGTCATCTCCCACGACCGCACGGAAGCCATCTTCGCCCTCACCGCCATGGCCACCCCGATCTCCGCCCAGCCCGGCACGCTACGACTGCGCGGCCTCGATCCCAACGCCACTTACCGCCTGCGCCCGCTGCCGCCCGCCGACCAGGCACCCGGCATGGAACGCGGCACCCCCGCATGGTGCACCAAGGGCGGCATCACCCTGCCCGGCACAGTCCTGGAACACGTCGGCATCCAGATCCCCAACCTCCACCCGGAACAACTGCTTCTGCTGCGGCTGGCGAAAGCCTGACCCCGCCGCCCTCGGTCTCCGCCGGCTCTGCACTGCGGGCCTCGCGAAGTGGGAAGCCGGCCCCGGCACCCTGGAAATCGCGCCGGGACCGGCGGCCGCGCTGACGGCTCCCTTTGTCCCGCGTTGCTCGTAGGTCAGTCGGGTGTCTCGGCCGAGTCGGCCGGCTCGGAATCGTTGGCCGGTGTGGACCGCTCGATGTCGTTGCCGGTCGCGGCCCAGCTGGCCAGCAGGTTCAGGGCGTCCTGCGTGGGTGGTTCGGCGGTGATGTCCGTTCCACCCAGATCCGGGCCACCTGTCCTCCGGTCGTTCGACATGCGCTGTCGCTCCGGACGACCTCGGCGGCGTGGTCCTGCTCAGCGAAACACCGCAGGGGCTCGCAGCTCTTGATCAGCGGCCGAGTCCGGCTGAAGGCCGTACCCGGCGTCTCTGGGCCTCTGGACCTCTCGACGGTTCGTCCGACCTGCCAACAACGTAGGACTGGCTGAACTACTCGTCCGGCAGCGTCGACCCACTGACCACTCGGCCCCGGGCCCTCACCAGGCACTGGACCATCTCCATCCGCAGCTGTACCACGGAGCTCTCCGACTGCGTCCGCCGACAGGCCGCGGCGGAGCATCCGCCGGGACGCGACCGTGCAAACGGCCCTGCACGACCTTGTCAGGACTCGGGGAGGCTCTGCAGCGCAGCGATCCCGGCGACCGTCGAGGACTTGCGGCGCAGCTCCTTCAGCGGCTGGTACTCCTCCGAGTCCCAGAACTCCTGCACCGCGGCCTCGGACGGGAACTCGAGGACGACCAGGATCGAGGGCTTCCAGTCTCCCTCCAAGGCAACAGCGTCGCCGGCGGCCAGGACCCTTCGGGCGCCGGCCCGTTCCATGAGCGGAACTATGCCGGCGACGTATTGCTGGAACCCGGCGGGGTCTGTGACGTCGATGTCGATGACGATGAATGCGGGCATGGTCGATATCCGATCGTGTCGTGTCCGGGACTTACTGGTCACGACGGTATGGCGTCCTGACCGCTCCTCCCTATACGCCTGAGGACCGGAACCATACGTCATCGTCCCAGGGAAGCCTGGATCGCTAGAGTCATCCCATGGACGTCGTCAGTGATGTGATCGCCTCGATGAGGGTCGGCCAGGCCATGTTCGCCCAGACCCGGCGTGATGGTGAGTGGGGCAACCGGTTCGGCCCCTATTCGGGCGCGGGCTTTCACATCGTGCTGCGAGGAAGTTGCTGGTTCCTTGCTCCCAGTGGCCCCGCGAAGCTACTGACCGCAGGAGACGTCGCCTTCCTGCCGCACGGAACCATGCACGGCCTGAGCAGTGCCCCGGATCAGGTGGCGGATCTTCTGCCACCTCACCCAGCCCCGGACGGGGGCGAAGCGCTCCCGGACGCAGCTGCGGAACCCGGACAGCGCTCGGGCGGGGTGGCCCTGCTGTGCGGCATGTACCAACTGGACGAGGGACAGGCACATCCCCTCCTGCAGGCACTGCCCGAAGCGATTCACATTCCCGCCGGCCCCGGCAGGCACCCGGCGCTACGTGCCTCCGTCGACCTGCTCGGCGCGGACCTGAAGGACGCAGGCCCCGGAGCGGACGCCGCCTTGCCGGCTCTGCTGGATCTGCTGCTGGTGTACATCCTTCGCGCATGGCTGGAAGAGGAGACCTCCCGCAGCCAGTCCGCCGGCTGGAGTGCCGCCCTGGCCGATCCGCCGGTCGCCGCAGCCCTCAACCACATCCACCGCCACACCGCGCACCCCTGGACGGTGGAGGAACTCGCCCGTCGTGTCGGCATGTCGAGGACCGCCTTCGCGAGGCGGTTCACGCGCCTTGTGGGGCAGCCTCCGATGGCCTATCTGACGTGGTGGCGACTGAGCACGGCGGCACGAATTCTGCGTGCCGGCGACGATTCCCTGGGCGTCGTGGCCCGACGGGTCGGGTACACCTCCGAATTCGCCTTCGCCAACGCCTTCAAGCGCGCCTTCGGGGTGGCCCCCGGCCGCTTCCGACAGGCGCGGCGCACGCCACGGCTACCCGAGACAGGCTGACTCCCACCCGCACGGCCGGAAGACTTCGAGCGGTGCAACCGGTCACCCCTGCCCGGCTGTCGCGCCCCGTTCCGACGTCGCGCCACCTTGGCCGAGCACCCTGGAGAGTGTCTCCTGAACGGTGGCCCTGACCCGTGCGGGATCGTCGAGGTCAGGCCGACGGCGAGCTCGTCCCTCAGCATCAGGAGGATGTCGGCGGCCCGCTCCGCGTGGTGCGGTTCGTCCCACACGCCGGCCTCGTTCCATGCGGCCAGGCGCCGCCAGCACGTCATGCCCGAGCCGAAGCCCAACTCCTGCGGCAGGCACTCCCACTGGATGCCCGTACGCGGCACGAACAAGATCCCGCACAGCGCCTGCCGGTCCGGGACCCGCGGGCGGCCCTCGACCAACTTCACCCAGCCCGGGTCCACGGCGTTGCTCAGCACGTCGGGGCGCAGGCGGGTTACGGCAGCAGCGAGGGTCGTGACGAACAGCTTGCTGGTGAAGATCCACTCGCCGGGGCAGGGCCCGCCAGGCGCCGCGAACATGGGCTCGATCGGAGGGGTCAGCGCCGCCGCACTGACACATGTACGCGGCGCCCTCGCCGTCGGCGCGCAGGGCAGCGTTTTCGAGGGTGAACTGTCGGATGAACTCCTCGGGCAAGGCGGGGGTGCGGCCCAGGGCGACGAAGGACTTCCCCTACCCTCACAGAGGGCTCAACCACACGTCGTCGCGACCGTACGTGCCTGCCGCAGACGGGCACGTGGGTTCGGAGCCGCGTCAGCGTGGGACGCCAAGACCTCCTGGAGGTCGGTGGGAGGCCGTCAGACGGCTCCACCCTGACTCCCGGAGGTCCTCACCCGTCACGGTTATGTCGTCTCGTGACTCCGAGTTCGACCAACGTCCCCAGCATGCGATCATCTCACTTGCCGACGAGGCGCATGTGCTGGTCGCTGTAGCGGTCGCCGTGCACGCCGATGCGGGCCGCCGTGGCGTCGAGGTCGGCCATGTCGTCGGCGGACAGAGCGACCTGGGTGGAGCCGGCGTTCTCCTCAAGGCGTTCGATCCGGCGGGTGCCGGGTATCGGGGCGATCCACGGGTGCTGGGCGAGGAGCCAGGCCAGGGCTATCTGTCCGGGGGTGGCGTTCCTGGCGCGGGCGAGCGTGGCGACGTGGTCGACCAGGGCCCGGTTGGAGGCGAGGTTGTCCTCGTTGAACCGCGGAATGGTGGTGCGGATGTCGCCTTCGGTGAACGCGGTCGTGGTGTCGACGGTGCCGGTGAGGAAGCCCTTGCCGAGCGGGCTGAACGGCACGAATCCGATGCCGAGTTCGGCGAGCGTGGGCAGCACCTCGGACTCGGGGTCGCGGGTCCACAGGGAGTACTCGCTCTGCACGGCGGCCACAGGGTGGACGGCGTGGGCCCTGCGGATCGTCGCCGCGGCGGCTTCGGACAGGCCGAAGTGGCGTACCTTGCCCGCCTGTACGAGTTCTGCGACCGCGCCCGCGACGTCCTCGACGGGGACGTCGGGGTCGACCCGGTGCTGGTAGAAGAGGTCGATCGTGTCCGTGCGCAGCCGGCGCAGCGAGGCGTCGGCGACCTTCTTGATCTGTTCCGGCCGGCTGTCGAGCCCGACCGGCGTGCCGTCCTCGATGCGCCAGCCGAACTTCGTGGCGATGACGACCTGGTCGCGCACCGGGGCGAGCGCCTCGCCCACGAGTTCTTCGTTGACGTAGGGGCCGTACACCTCGGCGGTGTCGAAGAAGGTGATGCCGCGGTCGACGGCGGCACGGAGCACACCAATCATGTCCTGCCGGTCTCCGGGGTTTGGGCCATAGCTCTGGGACATGCCCATGCAGCCCAGGCCGAGCGCCGAGACCTCGAGGCCCTGGCCGAGTGTGCGGGTGTGCATCGTGGTGCTCTTTGCGCGGTGGCGGGTGAGGGTGAATGAAAGCCCGGCTCAGGCGCGGGAAGCGCCCGTTCATGGCGCGAGAGTCAGAGTGGCTGAGGGGCACGGTGAACGCCTTCGGCCGTCTGTCGCCGGAGTCGTGGAAGCGGCCGACGGGGTCAGGTGAGTGGTGACGACGCGGGCAGGTGCTGGTCGGCGGCCCAGGAGGCGAGGATGCGCAGTCGTTCGTGGGTGGGGGAGCCGGGGGCGGCGGTCCAGACAGTGAGGTTCTGGTCGGGGTCGGTGTTGGCGGTGAGGGTGTCCCAGTCCAGGACGAGTTCGCCGACGACGGGATGGTTGAGGGTCTTCGTGCCCACGGTGCGGGCGGCGACGTGGTGTTCGCCCCACCATCGGGCGAACTGCTTGTCGCGCATGGACAGTTCGCCGACCAGCTCGATCAGGCGGGGGTCCTCGGGGTACTTCGCGGCCTCCATGCGCAGTTGGGCCACGGCGATGTGCGCGGAGGTCTTCCAGTCGGCGTACAGGGTGCGCATGGCGGGGTCGGTGAAGATGATCCGGGGATAATTGCGGTGCTTTTCCGGGAGGTGGGAGAAGTCGGTGACCAGGGCGGCGGCCAGTGCGTTCCAGGCGAGGATGTCCCCGCGCCGGCCCTGCACGATGGCTGGGGTGGCGGTCAGGTCGTCCAGGACCCGTTGCAGTTGCGGCTGGACCTTCTGCCGGCTGCGGCGCCTGGTGCGGGTGCTGGTTTTGCCGGCGAGCTGGAAGAGGTAGCCGCGCTCGTCGTCGTCCAGGTGGAGGACCCGGGCGAGGACGTCGAGTACCGGGGCCGATGCCTGCATGCGGCCTTGTTCGAGTCGGGTGTAGTAGTCGGTGCTGATGCTGGCGAGCTGGGCGACCTCCTCGCGGCGCAGCCCGTCCACCCGGCGAGGCCGGTCGCTCTCGGGCAGCCCGACCGTGCGCGGACTCAGTTCCGAGCGGCGCTTCTTGAGGAATTCTCCCAGCTCATTGAGGGGGACGTTGGCGGTCATGCTTCCCAGCATGACACCGATTCCACTCGGGAAAGGGGGGACAATTTACTCCCAGGATGTTCTCCTCCCAGGATAGATTTCTCCGCTTTTCGCGCCAGCCCTCGCGTGTGAGGCTCCATATCTAGCAGCCGCTTTCATGACCACCGGCTGCCCGCACACCGACCCTCACACCGAAGGAAGACCCCATGCGCGGAGCAGTCATCTACGCCCCCGGCGACGTACGCTTCGAAACCCTCGACGACCCGAAGATCATCAACCCGACCGACGCGGTGATCCGTACGGTCGCCACCTGTGTGTGCGGCTCGGACCTGTGGCCCTACCGCGGCGCGGAACCGATCGGCGACCCGCACCCGATGGGGCACGAGTACGTCGGCGTCGTCGAGGAGGTGGGCAGCGAGGTCGCCAACGTCAGGCCGGGCCAGTTCGTGGTCGGCTCCTTCGCCACCTCCGACAACACCTGCGCCAACTGCCTGGGCGGCTGGCAGTCCTCCTGCCTGCACCGTGAGTTCATGAGCACCTGCCAGGCCGACTACGTGCGCATCCCCAACGCCCACGGCACCCTCGTCGCCACCGACGAGCACCCAGATGCCGAGGCGGTGCCCAGCCTGCTCGCCGTCTCCGACGTGATGGGCACCGGCTGGTACGCCGCTCTCGCCGCCGAGGTGAAGCCCGGCTCGACGGCCGTCGTGGTCGGCGACGGAGCGGTCGGCCTGTGCGGCGTCATCGCCGCGAAGGAACTCGGCGCCGAGCGGATCATCGCCATGTCACGGCACGAGTCCCGGCAGAAGCTCGCCCTGGAGTTCGGCGCGACCGATATCGTCAGCGAACGCGGCGACGAAGGCATCGCCCGCGTCAAGGACCTCACCGGCGGTATCGGCGCCGACTCCGTGCTGGAGTGCGTCGGCACCGCCGAGTCCATGCGCCAGGCCCTGCACTCCACCCGGCCCGGCGGCAACGTCGGCTTCGTCGGCGTGCCGCACGACGTGGCCGTCGACGGCCAGGAGCTGTTCTTCTCGCACGTCGGTCTGCGCGGCGGCCCCGCCCCCGTGCGCCGCTACCTGCCCGACCTGATCGACCGGGTCCTTTCCGGCCGGATCAACCCGGGCAAGGTCTTCGACCTCACCCTGCCCCTCGACCAGGTCGCCGAGGGCTACCAGGCGATGGACGAGCGCCGCGCCATCAAGGCCCTCCTCAAGCCCTGAGCGCAGACGCGTCCACACCCGGGGCCGCACCGACGCGGTGCGGCCCCAGGACCGGCGACCCACCCCCCGCTCGCACAAGGACTGACCATGACGACCTTCGCCCTCATCGGTGCCGGACCCGGTCTCGGACTTGCCACCGCCCGCCGCTTCGGAGCCGCAGGCCACACCGTCGCCCTCATCGCCCGCGACGCGGAGAAGCTGGACGGCCTGACCGCCGAACTGGCCCGTGACGACGTCCAGGCGCGCGGCTACACGGCCGATGTCCTCGACATCGAGTCCCTGACCTCGGCCCTGTACGCAGCCGCGGCCGACCTGGGCACCGTCGAGATTCTCCAGTACAGCCCCGTGCCCCGCGCCGACTTCATGAAGCCGGTCCTCGACACGAGCGCCGACGACCTGGACGCGCCCCTGTCCTTCTCCGTCAAGGGCCCGGTCACCGCCGTGAACGCCGTCCTGCCCGGCATGCGCGAACTCGGCCGCGGCACCGTGCTGTTCGTCAACGGCTCCAGCGCCGTACGTCCCAACCCGAAGGTCGCCGGCACCTCGGTCGCCTTCGCCGCCGAGAGCGCCTACGCCCGCATGCTGCACGATGCGCTCGCCCCGGAGAACATCCACGCGGCGCAGCTGATCATCCCGGGAGCCATCCGGCCCGACGCCGAGCACAACAGCCCCGACGTCCTGGCCCAGCGCCTGCTCGACATCCACCAGCGGCGGGACGGCTTCCGCCACTACGCCGAGCCCCTGCCTGACTAATCCCCTGGACGAACTCGTGAACCCGGCACCCCTGCGCACCCTCGCCCGCGTGGTCATGGCCACCGCCCTGCTGCTGGCTGCGACCGCCTGCACCAACGACTCCCCATCCTCCTCATCGAAGCCCCCGTTGCCGCAGGCTTCGACAGCCCCGGCCATCACCTCACCGTCCGCTAGGACTACCGCCATGAACATCCGGCTCACCATCAACGGCCACCGCATCGACGCCACCCTGAACGACAGCCCCACCGCCCGCGACTTCGCCGCCCAGCTCCCTCTCACCCTGTCTGTGAGCGACTTCAACCAAGCCGAGAAGACCGCCGATCTGCCCCGGAAGCTGTCCACCACCGGCGCACCGGAAGGCGCCGACCCTCAGGTCGGTGATCTCGCCTACTACGCGCCCTGGAACCATCTCGCCACCTACTACCGCGACGCCCCGTACGCGACCGGCCTGGTCATCCTCGGGCACATGGCCGACGGCGGCGCCGAGCAGCTCGCCACCGCCGACGAGATCACCATCGAAGCCGCGCCCTGACCCGCGCCACCGTTCGTCCCTGCACGAAGGGGGGAGGAGATCCTCCCCTTTTCGGCCGGTGCGCTCCGTGGAACCGTGAAAGACGTGGCCGCGCCGTCCACTGTCCGCCGCGACGGCTTCAGCCGCCACCATGATCCGCCGAATTCCACGCAAAGAGAGACCACACCTATGCCTTCCGCGTCCGGGACCACCCCCGGCAAGCTCCCCTTCGTCGTCTGGGTGCTCGCCGCCGGCACATTCCTGATGGGGACCACCGAGTTCGTCGTCGCCGGCCTCCTGCCGGAACTGGCCGGTGACCTCGGAGTCAGCGTCTCCCACGCCGGCCTGCTGATCACCGCCTTCGCCATCGGCATGATCATCGGCTCGCCGACCATGGCCCTGGCGACCCTGCGTCTTCCCCAGCGACGGACGCTGATCCTGGCCTTGTCCGTGTTCTGCCTCGGACACCTCGTCGCCGCCCTGAGTACCTCCTTCACGATCGTCCTCGCCGCCCGCGTCGTCACAGCCCTGGCCACCGGCGCGTTCTGGTCCGTCGGTTTCGTCGTCGCCACCACCGCCGCGGGCCCGCACAACGCCACCCGCGCCACGGGTGTCATGATCGGCGGTCTGACCCTGGCCAACGTCGTCGGCGTGCCGATCGGGTCCTTCGCCGGCCAGTTCACCGGCTGGCGCGGCCCCTTCTGGGCCCTGGCCGTCCTCTCCGGGCTCGCCGCCGTGTTCATCGGCCGCTTCATCCCGGCACAGGAGCAGCGCGTCGAGGTGTCCATCAGGGCAGAGGTCCGGGCGCTGCGGCAGGGCCGGCTGTGGCTGGCGCTCGGTGCCGCGATGCTGATCATGGGCGGTGTGCTGGCGACGTACACGTATGTCGCCCCACTGCTGACGGACCGCGCCGGCATCCCCGAAGGCGCGGTGCCGCTCGTCCTCATCGCCTTCGGCGTGGGCGCCCTGGGGGGCACCACCACAGGCGGCCGCCTGGGTGACCGACGTCCGATGGTCACCACCATCACCGCCGCGGCGGCCACCGCTCTGGTTCTGCTCCTGATGATCCCGCTGTCCACCAACCCGGTGACAGTCACCGTCCTCGTCTTCCTCATGGGCCTGACCGGCTTCACGGTCAACCCGGTCGTCACCGCCCTCGCCATGCGCTTCGCGGGCGACGCACCTACCCTCACCTCGGCGCTGACCACCTCCGCCTTCAACGTCGGCGTCGCCGCCGGATCGGCGATCGCCGGTACGGCCCTGGACTCCTCCCTCGGCCTGACCGGCCCGCCCCTGGTCGGCACCGTCATCGCCGCCCTCACCCTCCTCCCGCTGATCGTCCTCGCCGTCCACGGCGCCTCCCACAAGGGGCGGATCGTGGCCCAGAGCAGCGCTCCCACTCACGAGCGGCGCGACGAACCCGCGCAGGTGCCCTCCCAGCACTGACCCAAGCCCCGATCCGCGTCCTGCCGAGTGCGAACCCGACGACGTATCCGCAAGCGAGAGGACTCCGCCCATGACCGTGACCAACGCGGCCCTCACCGGCAAGGCGGCCTTCGTGACCGGAGCCGACTCCGGCATCGGCTGCGCCACCGCCGCCTCCGGCCACGCCCTGGTCGTCGACGGCGGCCAAACCGTGTGACGGCGGCCCACGGCAAGGCGCAGTGCCACCGCGGCAAGGCGGAAGCCAAGCAGCCCGGCACCACGCGCGCGCTCCCACAGCTCAACGTTCGAAGGGACAACACCATATGAACCCGACATGCGACTTCACCGGCCAGGTCGCCTTCGTCACCGGCGCCGGCGCCGGTATGGGCCTGGCGACCGCCCGCGCCTTCGCCGAGTCCGGAGCCGCGGTCGCCCTCACCGACATCGACGAAGCGGCCCTAACGCAGCCGCGAAGGAACTCACCGGCGCAGGCCACCAAGTCCTCGCCCTCACCTGCGACGTCAGCGACGAGGACCAGGTGGCCGCCGCGGTCGACCGCACCGTGGAGACCTTCGGTCGCCTGGACATGGCCTACAACAACGCCGGCATCCAGATCCCGCCCAGCGACGCCGCCGACGAACCCGCCGAGAGGTTCGACCGCGTCAACGCCGTCAACCTCCGCGGCGTGTGGGCCTGCATGAAGCACGAATTGCGGCACATGCGCGCCCAGGGCAGCGGCGCCATCGTCAACTGCTTCTCCCTCGGCGGCCTCGTCGGCCTGCCCGGCCGTGCCTCGTACCACGCCTCCAAGCACGGTGTGATCGGCCTGACCACCAGCGCCGCCCTCGAGTACGCCCCACGCGGCATCCGCATCAACGCCGTCTGCCCCGGCACCATCGACACCCCCATGGTCAGCGACATGATCGCCAAGGGAGAACTCGACCGCGCCGAGGCCGAAGCCAACCAGCCCATCAATCGGCTCGGAACCGCCGAGGAGATCGCCCAGGCGGTCCTGTGGCTGTGCAGCCCCGGAGCGGGCTTCGTCGTCGGCGTCGCTCTCCCCGTGGACGGCGGCTACGTCGCCCGTTAGGGCGCTCCGCGCACCAGCAACCCTGGAGAGACACCATGGAATTCATCAAGCAGCAGCCCAGCAGCAAGGCCCCGGCCAACTGGTTCACCGGCGACGTGTGGTGGGACGTCATCGTGGCCGGCCAGGAGCCGTCCAGGATGCGCGCCAACCTGGTCCGCTTCTCACCGGGCGCCCGCACCAACTGGCACTCCCACGCTGTCGGTCAGACCCTCCACGTCGTTGCCGGCATCGCCCTGATCGGCACCCGGGACGGCACCGTCTTCGAGGCCCACCCCGGCGAGACCGTCGCCTGCCCGCCGAACGAGGAACACTGGCACGGCGCCGCCCCCGACCGGTTCATGGAGCACATCGCCCTGTGGGAGGGCACCGGCGACGGCACCCCCGAGACCACCTGGGCCGAGCCGGTCACCGACCAGCAGTACAACGGCCCCCGCAGCCGCAACCAGTAGCTCCGGCCAATTATCGAACACGCAACCGGGGCTTGCTCAGGGCGCCAGGGCGTCCCGCACGAGGGCCGTGTCGGCGAACTGCTCGAAGCGGACGGTCGGTCCGCCACGCACAACGAAGTGGTGAGCGACGCGGACGCACCCACGACCAGGGAGGCGGCGCGGCCTGTCCTGCCTCTGCCTCCCCGCGCGAAAGTGCCCCCGATCATGTCGGCCAGTCGCTCCTGACGGAGCGTAAAGGGGGAGGAAAGTCTCCCTGCCACGAGCGTCGCTGGTGGTGCGAGACTCCCGAGTGACCGGCCTCCGCTGCCAAGGCGCGCGGTTACCCGGTTCCCCGCGGTGACGACGATCCAGTCTCCCGTCCCGCTGTTGAGTACGGCCGATCCGTCCGCGATACGAAGGCGTACGTATGTCCACTGAACTCCCTGAGTCTGCCGTTCCACCCACCACCGACGCCGGCGAGTCCTCGTCGGCGCCCACTCGGCGCACCTTCATCGCCACCAGCACGGCGGTCGGTGGTGCGGTCGTCGCGGGCGGCGTGATCGGAGGATCATTCCTCGCGGCCCCGGAGGAGGTGGCCGCCGCCGAGGCGCCGCCCTCCAGCCGCGTGTCCCTGACGGTCAACGGCACCCGCCGGACCGTGACGGTCGACAACCGCACGTCGCTGCTGGACCTGCTGCGCGAGCACCTCGGTCTCGTCGGCTCCAAGAAGGGCTGCAACGCCGGGGCCTGTGGCGCGTGCACCGTGCTGGTCGACGGCCGGCGGGTCAACTCCTGTCTGACGCTGGCCGTTCGCCTGGAGGGCGCAGAGGTCACCACCATCGAGGGCTTGGCCGACGGCGACCGACTCCACCCGCTGCAGCAGGCGTTCATCGACGAGGACGCCTTCCAGTGCGGCTACTGCACACCCGGCCAGATCGTCTCCGGTGTCGGCTGCATCCAGGAGGGCCACACCGGCTCGCCGGAGGAGATCCGGGAGTGGATGAGCGGCAACATCTGCCGCTGCGGCTGCTACGTGAAAATCGTGCGCGCGGTCGAGCAGACCGCCGCCCGGAAGTAAGGAGCGGCCGTCATGCATCCCTTCACCTACATACGCGTGTCCGACACGCGGGAAGCTCTCAACGCCGGTCGTCGCGGCGGGCGTTACATCGCCGGCGGCACCACGCTGGTCGACCTGATGCGGGAGACCGTCGAGCGCCCCGAGGCGTTGGTCGACATCAGCGGTCTGCCGCTGGACGAGGTCACCGTCACCGAGCGCGGCGGGCTGCGTATCGGTGCGCTGGTGACCATGTCCGAGGCCGCCGCCCACCGCAAGGTGCGCACCCTGTTCCCGGTCATCTCCGAGGCGCTGGAGCTGAGCGCGTCGGCCCAGCTGCGGAACATGGCCACCATCGGCGGCAACATCATGCAGCGCACCCGGTGCACGTACTTCCGTGACGTGACCGCCGACTGCAACAGGCGCGAGCCCGGTTCCGGCTGCGCGGCGCTGGAGGGCGTCAACCGTACGCACGCCATCCTGGGCACCTCCGACGCCTGCGTGGCCACCCACCCCTCCGACGTCGCCGTGGCGTTCGCGGCGCTCGAGGCGCAGGTGCGTCTGCTGGGTCCGGACGGGGAGCGCCAGGTTCCCTTCGCAGACTTCCTGTTGCGGCCGGGCAGCACCCCGAACCGTGAACAGGCCCTCAGGAAGGGCGAGTTGATCACCGCGGTGGAGATCCCCGCATTGCCGCGTCCCCTGAAGTCGGGCTACCTGAAGGTGCGTGACCGGCAGTCCTACGAGTTCGCCCTGACCTCGGCGGCCGTAGCGCTGCATGTGCGCGGCGGGCTGATCCGCGAGGCACGAGTGGCCGCCGGAGGGGTGGGCACGGTGCCGTGGAAGCTGCCGGCCGTCGAGCGGCACCTCGTCGGCGAGCGCCCCTCCGACTCGTTGTGGACGGCCGCTGCCGCCAAGGCGGCGGAAGGCGCCCGTCCCCTTCAACACAACCGGTTCAAGGTCGAGTTGCTCCAGCGGACCGTCGAACGCCAGCTGCGCATCGTAGGAGGCACCAAGTGAGCCCCCAGCCGCAGGCAGCCGTGGGTGCGCCGCTGTCCCGGGTGGACGGCCGGCTGAAGGTCACGGGCAAGGCGCAGTACGCCGCCGAGTTCGATGTCGACGGGGCGGTGCACGCCGTCATCGTGGACGCGAGCATCGGCCGCGGGCGTATCACCGGCATCGACACGGGCGCCGCCGAGGCCCAGCCGGGCGTGCTGCGGGTGATCCACCACGGCAACGCACCGAAGCTGCCGTACCGCGACAACGCCGGGTCGAACAACCCGCCGGGCCGGCGGCAGCGGGTCTTCCAGGACGACCGGGTGCTCTTCCACGGCCAGCCGGTCGCCGTCGTGGTCGCCACCACCCTGGAGGCCGCGCAGCACGGCGCGAGCCTGGTGAAGGTCGAGTACGACGCCGAGCGGCCCTCGACCGATCTGCACGATGCGGAGCGGGACAAGCCCACGAACTACGCGCGCGGCGATGCGGAAGCGGGCCTGCGCGACGCTCCCGTACGGCTGGATCTGACGTACCAACTCGCCCGCAACCACCACAATCCGATGGAGCCGCACGCCACCATCGCCCGCTGGGACGGCGACAAGCTGACCGTGTGGGACAAGACGCAGTGGGTGATGGGCACGCATGACGAGCTCGCGGCCGTGTTCGGCCTGCCCGCGGAGTCGGTGCGCGTCATCAACCCGTTCGTCGGCGGCGGCTTCGGCAGCGGGCTGCGCTGCTGGCCGCACAGCGTCGTCGCCGCCCTGGCCGCGCGGGAGACGAAGCGTCCGGTCAAGCTGGTGCTGAGCCGCAAACAGATGTACTTCGGCACCGGCTTTAGGCCGTCGTACGAGTACCGGCTGCGCCTCGGCAGCGATGGGCGCGGCCGGCTGACCGCCGCGATCCACGACATCGACGCCGAGACCTCCTCGTACGAGACGTTCACCGAGTCCGTCATGGGCGCGGGGCAGATGCTCTACAGCATGCCGAACGTCAGCCAGGCGTACCGGACGGTCCCCCTCGACGTGAACACCCCGATCTGGATGCGCGGCCCCGGCTTCGCCTCGGCGTCGTTCGTGATCGAGTCGGCCATGGACGAACTCGCGCACAAACTGGGCGTCGACCCGATCGAGCTGCGCCGGCGCAACGAACCGAACGAGGACGAGTCGAGCAACCTGCCGTTCTCCACCCGTCGGCTGCGCGAGTGCTACACCGTCGGCGCCCGCGAGTTCGGCTGGCAGCGCCGCTCCGCCCGGCCACGTTCGAGGCGCGAGGGCGACTGGCTGATCGGCCTGGGTATGGCCGCCGGCGTCTACGACCCCGGGCGTTACCCCGCACAGGCCCGGGCCCGCCTCGATGCCGACGGCACCGCCGTGGTCGAGGCGGCCACCAGTGACATGGGGCCGGGCACCTACACCTCCCAGACCCAGGTCGCGGCCGACGCCCTCGGGCTGACCATGCGCACGGTCACCTTCCGGCTCGGCGACTCCCTCTACCCGCGGACCTCGCCGCACGGCGGCTCGGCGACCATGGCCAGCGTCGGCACCGCCGTCCACGACGCCTGCAACCAGGTGCGGCAGCAGGCGATCGAGCTGGCCGTCGAGGACCGCGAGTCACCGCTGTACGGGGTGAAGGCGGACGACGTGGTCGTACGCGGCGGCCGGCTGCACGTGCAGGCCAACCCGGCCCGCGGGGAGACGTACCGGACGCTCCTGGCCCGCAACGACCGCACCCACCTCGAAGCGGGCGGCTCCTACACCGGGCCGCCAAGTCCCGAGCGGCACTCCTACCATGCCTACAACGCCACCTTCGCCGAGGTCGCCGTCGACGCGACCCTGGGCCTCGTACGGGTCAGGCGCATGCTCGGCGTGTACGACGCGGGGCGCATCATCAGCCCCAAGCTCGCCGACAGCCAGGCGATCGGCGGCATCGTGGGCGGCATCGGCACCGCCCTGCTGGAACACACGGCCACCGACCACCGCGACGGCCGGATCGTCAACGCCAACCTCGCCGACTACCTCGTCCCCGTCAACGCCGACGTCCCCGAGGTCAGGGCGATCTACCTGGACGGCGAGGACAACGACGGCAACGCGCTCGGCGTCAAGGGGCTCGGCGAGGTCGTCCAGGTGGGGGTGGCGGCCGCGATCGGCAACGCGGTCTTCAACGCCACCGGCCGCCGCGTCCGCGAACTGCCCATCACCGCCGAGGCGTTGCTCTGACCCATGCGCTTCGGCGCATGGCACACCGCACGTCCGGCAGCCCGCGCTCCGTCCGGCGGCCGGACCTTCCAGGGCCGCCGCCGCATGACGCTTTCCCCGGCGTCGTGGCGGCGGCCCGCTCACCTTCCGATCCTGTCCTGCCATGGAGAACTGCCATGCTCAACATCGCGGACACACTGCACCGCTGGTGCCGCGAAGCACGTCCCTTCGCCCTGGCCACCGTCGTCGACGTGCACGGCAGCGCACCCCTGCCCGCCGGTACGTCGGTCGCGGTGGACGAGGACGGCACCGCGGTCGGCAGCATCTCCGGCGGCTGCGTCGAGGGCGCCGTCTACGAACTGTGCCGGCAGGTGCTCAGTGACCGGGGCGCCCCGCAGCGCGCCTGGTTCGGGTACTCCGACGACGACGCCTTCGCCGTAGGACTGACCTGCGGCGGCGAACTCGACGTCCTCGTCCAGCGCATCGATCCCGCAGCCCAGCCGCACTTGGTCACGGCCCTCTCCGAGATCGATCGAGGGCGTCCGGTCGCCGTGGCACAGGTCGTGGACGGCCCGGAGCACCTTCTTGGCTCCACGCTGAGCGTGCTCGGCGGTGACCATGCCGCCCACGGGCATGTGGACGGAGGCCCGGCGGACCGGGCAGCGGCCGACCAGGCCAGGGCCCTGCTGCGGGCCGGCCGCACCGCCCGCGTCGATATCGGCGGGACAGGGGACGAATGCCCCGAACGGCTGTCCGTCCTCGTCCACGTCCATGCGTCCCGGCCCCGCCTGCTGGTCTTCGGCGCGGTCGACTTCGCCGCCGCCCTCAGCCAGGCCGGCCACTTCCTCGGCTACCACGTCACGGTCTGCGACGCCCGCCCCGTCTTCGCCACGACCGCACGCTTCCCCCACGCGGACGACGTGGTGGTCGACTGGCCCCACCGCTACCTCGAACGCACCGAAGTGGACGAGCGCACCGCCGTATGCGTCCTCACCCACGACGCCAAGTTCGACATCCCCCTGCTGCGCCTGGCCCTCGGCCTGCCCGTCGCCTACGTGGGCGCCATGGGCTCCCGGCGCACCCACGACGAGCGCCTGCGCCTCCTGCGTCAGGAGGGCGTCACGGCAGACGAGTTGGCGCGGCTGCGTTCTCCGATCGGCCTCGACCTCGGAGCCCGTACGCCCGAGGAGACGGCGGTCTCCATCACCGCGGAGATCATCGCCCAGGCCAACCAGGGAACGGGCCGGCCCCTGACCCGGATCACCGGCCCGATCCACCGGCCGAGTTCTACAAGGCAATGGACGAGGCCCGAGCCGTCAAGGCCCTCCCGAAGCCCTGACCGGACGCCGGAGTTGGCCCTACCGGCCGACGGCGTTACGTCGCACGGTAGCGGGCGCTGACCGTGGTCAACGGGAGCCGCTGAGCTTGCGTCGGCCTACCACCGCCTCGGGACGGGTGGCTGAGCACACCGTTGCCACGGGGCGACCGATCGACCGTGTGACGGCGAACTCCTGACCCATCAGTTCTTCGCGGTACGGGTACGCAGCCGTCCGCGCCCCCCACAAGAAAAGGGCAAACGCCATGCAGTACGCACACCTGGGCCGCACCGGCCTGAAGGTCAGCCGTCTCGCGCTGGGCACTTCGGCGACGCGACGGACGAAGCCGCCAGTTTCAAGATCATGGACTCCGCATTGGAGGCCGGCATCAACCTGTTCGACACCGCCGACGTCTACGGCGGGCCGCAGTCTCCTGACATGGAGCAGGGGTACGGGCTGTCCGAGGAGATCATCGGGCGCTGGCTCGCCCAGGGCGGCCGGCGGGAGCAGATCGTGCTGGCGACGAAGGTGTACCAGCCGATGGGCACCGGCCCGAACGACAAGTACCTGTCCGCGTACAAAATCCGTAAAGCCGCGGAGGACAGCCTGCGGCGTCTTCAGACCGACCACATCGACCTCTACCAGATGCACCACATCGACCGGTCGACTCCCTGGGAGGAGATCTGGCAGGCGATGGAACAGCTGGTACGCGAGGGCAAGGTGATCTACGTCGGCAGCAGCAACTTCGCCGGCTGGCAGATCGCGACCGCACAGAACGCCGCCGCCTCCCGCAGCTTCCTCGGCCTGGTGTCCGAGCAGAGCCTGTACAACCTGTCCGCGCGCACCATCGAACTCGAAGTGATCCCGGCACTTCGCCACTACGGGCTCGGCCTGATCCCGTGGAGCCCCCTGGGCGGCGGGCTGCTCGGCGGAGCACTGAAGAAGGCACAGGAAGGCCGCCGCGCGACGCCGAAGACGCAGGACGCCATTGAGCGGTACCGGCCCCAGCTGGAGGCGTACGAGGCGTTGTGCGCCGAGATCGGCGAACAGCCCGCCGACGTCGCTCTGGCCTGGCTGCTGCACAACCCGGTCCTCACCGCCACGATCGTAGGCCCCCGCACCCCCGAACAGCTCGCGACCAGTCGGCACGCCCTCAACGTGCACCTGTCGAAGGAAACGCTGGACAAGCTCGACGAGATCTGGCCCGGCCCCGGCGGCGAAGCCCCCGAAGCGTATGCCTGGTAGACCCGAACGGATGATCCCGCCGCACCATGCGGGACACGGCGGATCGGTGGCATCTCCGTACGTACCCCGACGAGTAGCCGCGAACGATCCCGGAGCAGAAAGCTGCGGGCAGGAGCCGTCCATGGAAGAGTTCACCAGCACTCTGAGCGCAGGCACCCATGGCCACGATCAGCAGAGCGCGGTGTTCGTCTCCTCGGCCAGCCTCCGCAGGAGGTGGTCCTGGAACGCCTCGCCGTGGACTGCGTGGTGCGGCTGCAACTGCTGGCGGTGGAACCAGTACCCGTCGGTGGTCAGGGCCTGGGGGTCGTCGCTGGAGGCGAGCCACTCCTGTGCCTGATGGCCGAGCTGCAGATCGTCCGGTGCGCCCGGTCCGCCCATCTTGGTCGGCACCCACCCCGGATCCACGGCGTTGCTGTGGCTGTGCAGCCTCGGGGCAGGCTTCGTCGTCGGGACCGCGCTGCCGGTCGACGGCGGGTACGTCGCCCGCTGAATCCTCGCCGCGAACAGAAAGGATGAGCCGCCCCGAGGGCGGAGCAACGACCATGCTGAAGAACTCCATTCTGCGCCGGCGTAAGCCGGCCGACGACACAGGCTCAGTCCTCGGGCAGCCGGTCACCGGGCGTATCCGTGCCGGGACGGGGCCGGTGCTGCGGGTGCGGCCGGGCGCGGCGCTGGCAGCGGCGCTGCTGGGGTTCTTCGTCATCACTCTGGACGCCCTGGTCGTCAACGTCGCCCTGCCCGCCATCCGGACCGACCTGGGCGGCGGGATGACGGGCCTGCAGTGGGTCGTCGACGGCTACACCTTGATGTTCGCAGCTCTGCTGCTGTCGGCTGGTTCGCTCTCGGATCGCGTCGGCGCGCGCCGGGCGTTCGCTCTGGGCCTGGTGGTGTTCGTGGCCGCTTCCGCCGCGTGCGGGCTGGCCCCCAGCCTGCCCGCCCTGATCGCCGCCCGCCTGGTGCAGGGTGCCGGAGCGGCCGCGATGATGCCCACCAGCCTGGCGCTGATCCGCGAGGCCTACTCCGATCCGGTCAAACGGGGCCGGGCGGTGGCGCTATGGGCGGTGGGCGGCGCGGTCGCCTCCGCCGCCGGGCCGGTCGCCGGTGGTGCGGCCAGCCTGATCAGCTGGCGGACGATCTTCTTCATCAACCTGCCGGTCGGCGCCGCCGCGCTGGTGCTGCTGGCCTTCGCCGCCCGCTCACCGGGCCGCGCCGTGCCCTTCGACGTCACCGGGCAGATCAGCGCGGTCCTCGCGATGGGCGCGCTGACGTTCGCCGCGATCGAAGCGGGTTCCGCCGGATTCGCCGCACCCCAGGTCTGGGCCGCCGCCCTGCTCACGGTGGGCGCAGCCGCGGTGTTCGTCCGGGCCCAGGCCCGCGGCCGGCATCCGATGGTGCCGCTGGAGCTGCTGCGCCGACGGACCGTGCTGATCTCCTGTGGCGCCGGGTTCGCGTTCATGGCCGCCTTCTACGGCATGGTGTTCGTCTTCAGCATCTACCTCCAGCAGCAGCGCGGTCTGTCCGCGCTCGCGACCGGGCTCACGTTCGTCCCGATGACGGTGCTCTCCGCGTTCGTCAACCCGCTCTCCGCCCGCGCCGCCGAACGCTTCGGGCCCCGGGTGCCGATCGGGTGCGGCATGTACCTCATGACCTGCGGCCTGCTCTCGCTGGCCCTGGTGCCGGCCGGGATACCGACGTGGGCGCTGGCCCTGCTGATGCTGCCGGTCGGACTCGGCGGCCCGCTCGCCATGCCCCCGACCACCGCGCTGCTCGTCAACAGCGTCCCCGCCCACCAGACCGGCACCGCCAGCGGCGTCTTCAACACCAGCCGCCAGCTCGGCGGCGCACTCGCCGTCGCCGTCTTCGGCGCCCTCATCGCCGACCAGGCGCACTTCCTACCCGGGCTGCGTATCAGCCTCGTCCTCGCCGCCTTGACCACCCTGGCCGCCGCTACCGCCAGCCTCTACCTCCGCCCCACACCAGCGGGCGCCCCAGAAGACGAAGACCCCGCCGATCCGTCGGCCGTTCCCCGGCCTGCGGCTCCCCCCTCCACGGACAACCGCGCGTAGAAGGAGACACCGCGATGACGCACTGGACCAGCGACCAGCTCAACGCGATCGAGCAGACCGGCGAACTGCACATCCAGCCCCAGCGGGCCGACGGCCGGCTGCGCACGCCCACCACCATCTGGGTGGTGCGCGAAGGAGACGACCTCTACGTGCGTTCCTACAACGGCCCCGACGGTGCCTGGTTCCGCACCGCGAAGGCCAGCGGCACCGGACACATCCGCTGCGGCGGCATCGACCAGGACGTCACCTTGACCCCGATCCACGACGGCGCGCTCAACGACCGCATCGATGGCGCCTACCGCACCAAGTACGCCGCCGCCAGCGCCTACGTCCCACCGATGGTCGCCGACCGGGCCCGCGCCACCACCCTCAAGCTCACCCCCCGCTGACCGAACCCAGTCAGTCCCTCGCAGGGAGTACCTCGTGACCACGTTCGCCCTCATCGGAGCCGGAACCGGACTCGGCGCCGCCGTCGCCCGCCGCTTCGGCCGCCAGGGCTTCGACATCAGCTGAACACTGCGCGATGGTTGGCTCGTGGAGCGAGCGGTCATGCGGCGCGGTGGTGGGGCGCCAGAGTGGCATGGATCTGGTCGCGGATGTCGGCGAGGACGGCTTCGTCGCTGCGGTGCAGGTACACGGTGGCGGTGGTGCTGATGTGGATGATCGCGGTGATCACCCGCGCCAGCGTTGCCGCGTCGGCGGCGCCGATGTGCTCGTTGCGGGTGAGCAGGCCGGTGATGCCGTCCTCGAGGCGGCCGGCAAGGGTTAGACCCGCTTGCCGGTAGGGCTCGGCCGGGTCGCCGAAGACGAGTTCGTGCAGGTATGTGCGGCCGTTCTCGACGTGCTCCCTCAGGCACTCCACCACGGGACGGATGAGAGCGACGACCGGCTCCAGTACGCCCTGCCCGACGGCGTCGTTCGCGGCGGCGAGGCCGGAATCGATGGCGGCGGCGAACTTCTCGTTCTGCACCATGATCAGCAGCTCGGCCTTCGTGGACGCGTACAGGTAGAGGGTGCCGATCGCGACGTCGGCCCGGTGGGCGATCTGCTGCGTCGTGACCTTGCTGACGCCGTGTTCGGCGAACAGCTCGCGGGCCGCGGTCATGATGCGCTCGCGCTTGGCCTGTTTGGCCCGCTCGCGGCGCCCGATCGGCATGTGGCCGCGTCCCATGGGGACCTCCCTTGACAATATTTCCGAGTGGACTCATTATTGAGTGTACTCGGATTGGTCGGGTGGGGGCGAGGCCCTGGATGCCGCACAGAGTTTGCCGATCCAATCTCAAACCTGGATAAATAAGACAAGACTAGGAATGGCGCCCCATGAGAGCGTTCGTCGTCACCAAGTACAAGGAGCCGCTGCAGGAGGCGGAAGTCCCCGAGCCCACCGTGGGGGAGCACGACGTGCTGGTCCGGGTGGAGGCCGCCGGGCTGAACCCGCTGGATGAGAAGATCCGCGCCGGTGAGTTCAAGCAGATCCTGCCCTACAAGCTGCCACTGATCCTGGGCAACGACGTCGCGGGCACCGTCATCGGTGTCGGGACGGCCGTTCGCGGCTTCAAGCCCGGAGACGAGGTCTACGCCCGGCCCGCCCAGGACCGCATCGGCACGTTCGCCGAGCGCATCGCCGTCGCGGAGGACGACGTGGCGCTCAAGCCCGCCTCGATCAGCATGGATGAGGCCGGCTCGCTGCCGCTGGTGGCGCTCACGGCGTGGCAGGCGCTGGTGGAGCGCGGGAGGGTGCGGCCCGGGCAGAAGGTTCTCATCCACGCCGGCGCCGGCGGGGTCGGTTCGATCGCGATCCAGCTCGCCGCGCACCTCGGTGCGAGCGTCGCCACGACCGCCAGCGGTTCCAACGAGCACTTCGTGCGCGCGCTCGGCGCGGACACGGTGATCGATTACCGCACCCAGGACTTCGAGCAGCTCCTGACCGGCTACGACCTGGTGTTGGACGGCCTCGGTGGTGAGAATCTCGAGAAGTCCCTGCGGGTGCTCAAGCCCGGCGGCAAAGCCATCGGGATCGCCGGTCCCCCGGACCCCGCGTTCGCCCGCGAGGCCGGCCTGAACCCGCTGCTGCGCCTGGCGGTCGCCGGCCTGAGCGGCAAGATCCGCAGGCAGGCGAAGAAGCTCGGGGTGACGTACGAGTTCCTGCTCATGCGCGCCGGCGGCGACCAGCTCCGCCAGATCACCACCCTCATCGACCAGGGCGTGGTGCGCCCGGTCGTGGGAAAGGTGGTCGGCTTCGACCAGACCCCGCAGGCGCTGCAGTCCCTGTCCCAGGGTGGCATCCGCGGCAAGGCCGTCATCGGCAACAGCTGACCCGCCGCAACCGCGACGGGCGACACAAAACACACGAGGAGAATCCGTCATGAGCAGCACCGGCACCCCGAACGAAGCCGTCGTCACCTCCTACGCGAAGGCCCCGGCCCGCACCGTCAGCGCCGGTGGCGTCACCTACGCCTACCGCGAGCTGGGACCGAAGGGCGGTATCCCCGTCGTCTTCTTCGTCCACCTCGCCGGGACCCTGGACAACTGGGACCCCCGCATCGTCGACCCCATCGCCAAGGGCCGTCACGTCATCGCCTTCGACAACCGCGGTGTCGGGGCCTCCACCGGCCAGGTGCCGGACAGTGTCGAGGCGATGGCCGACGACGCCTACACCTTCATCAAGGCGCTCGGGTACGACAAGATCGACATCTTCTCCTTCTCCCTCGGCGGCATGGTCGCCCAGGCCCTGGTGGTGAAGCACCCCGAGCTCGTCCGCAAGCTCGTCCTCACCGGCACCGGCCCCAAGGGCGGCAAGGACATCGAGAAGGTTGTGGCCACCACGTACTGGGACACGCTGCGCGCCACCGTGACCCGCTCGGACCCCAAGGAGTTCCTGTTCTTCAACCGCAACGCCACCGGCAAGGCCGCCGCGCGCGCGTTCGTCAACCGGCTCAAGGAGCGCACGGTCGACCGCGACGCGGAGATCAAGGTCAAGGCGTTCCAGACACAGCTGAAGGCGATCAAGAAGTGGGGGCTCTCCGCCCCCGACGACCTGTCGAAGATCACCCACCCCACGCTGATCGCCAACGGCGACAACGACCGTATGGTGCCGTCGGTCCTGTCGGAGGACCTGCACCGGCGCATCAAGGGCAGTGAGCTGGTCATGTACCCCGACTCCGGGCACGGCGGCATCTTCCAGTACCACCAGGAGTTCGCCCCCGTAGCGGTCGAGTTCCTGGCCCGATGACCACCACCTGACCAGGAAGAGAAGGGCAACACCATGAGCACGTCACCGGCCGTCGCACCCCTGGACGTGAAGAAGCACCTCACCTCCTCGATCCTGCTGTGGGTGCGCACCGACCAGCCCCGCCAGACCGGCATGGACCACTGGAAGGGCCCGCACTCAGGGATCATCTCCGCCACCCCGGGCCTGGAGGAGTACCGGCAGATCCACCTCGCCGAGCACAACCCGGGCCGGTGGCCGACCACCGACGGGGTCCAGACCGCGATCCCCGCCGACCGGAAGATCGACGGCGTCGCGGAAGTCACCTTCCAATCGGCGCTCGCACCCCTGAAAGGGCGCAAGCAGACGAAGCTGGCCTACGCCGACGAGATCAACGTGTTCCGCCGCACCCTGCTCTACGCCGGCCCGCCGAACTCATCCCGCTGGTACGACGTCGCAGGCCCCGGACAGACGGTCGGTGCCCGCACTCTCGTCTACCTGCGCCGCAGAGACGGGGTCGGCGCCGGCGACTTCCGGAAGTTCGTCAACGAGCAGCTCGCCCCCGCGCTCGCCGGCACCGGAGTGCTGAAGGAACTGCGCACGCAGACCTTCCTGCCCTGGCCCGAAAAGCTCTGGGACACCCCGAATGTCGCCCACGACAACCCCCACGACCAGCACTTCCACGCCTCCCTCATCCTCGGGTTCACCGACACAGAGGCACGGAACGCCTTCTTCACCGGCCAGGTGATCCAGGACCTGTCCAACCGGCTGGCACCGCAGGTCTCCGCGATCCACGCCTATGACGTCACCGCCGCCCTCACCTACGTCAAGAACGGCGGCATCCTCCCGCACTACGAGGAGTGAGCGGCGCAGGCGAGAAGCGGACCGCCGGATCTACTCAGCAATTCATCCGCCCCACGCTTCCTGGCCCTCTCGCGCCCCCGTCGCCGTCTGACACCCCTCACGCGTCCGAATCCGTATCCGTAGCCAGGAGCCAGCCATGAGCGAGCGCAGCACCATCCATTACGAGCGCACCTCACCGCAGATCGCGAAGATCACCTTCGCCAACCCGCCTGTCAACCTCATCGTCGGCGAGACCGTCCTGCGCCTCATCGAGATCGTCGAGGAACTGGCCACCGACCCGGACATCCAGGTCGTGGTGTTCGACAGCGCCACCCCCGACTTCTTCTACAACCACTTCGACCTGGCCGCCGCCGCCGACTTCCCCGCCCCCGAGGACCCGGACGCGGTGCCGGCATGGACGAATCTGGTCCTGGAACTCTCCAAAGCGCCCTACATCACCATCGCGGCCATCCGGGGACGCACCCGCGGCGGCGGGAACGAGCTCGCCCTCGCCCTCGATCTGCGCTACGCCAGTCGTGAGAAGGCGATCTTCGGACAGCCCGAGGTCGGCAGCGGACTGCTTCCCGGCGGTGGCGGCACCGAACGCCTCCCTCGCGCCATCGGACGCGACCGCGCCCTGGAAGCCATCCTCACCAGCGACGACTACGACGCCGACACCGCCGAGCGTTGGGGCTGGGTCACCCGCGCCCTCCCCGACAGCGAACTCGACGCCTTCGTCGGCACCGTCGCCGCCCGGCTCGCCTCCTTCGACCGCACCTCACTCGCCTCGGCCAAAGCTCAGATCAACCGGGCCACCCTGCCCCCGGACGCGGATCTGGTCGCCGCCTACGGCGAGTTCGCCCACTCCCTCACTCTCCCCGGGTTCCTCGCCCGCGCCGCCGGTACGCAGGCCATCGCCGAGCAGGCCGGCATCGACTTCGAATACCGTCTCGGGCACCACATCGGCATCGCCAACCAGCAACGCTGACACCCATCAGAAAGCGAGCACGGACGCAGCGGATGCCGCGGCCGTGCTCGTTTGCCGCTTCGGGGCACAGGCCGATCGGCCAGGACTCACCCCCCAGCGGCGCAGCCCGTACCCGCCGACACTACTGCGGGTGGCGTTCGGGGCAGTGCCCTGGCGGTCGCTGGACGAACTACATGGACGTGCTCGACGAAGTGCTCGCCGAGCACGTCCATGGCCGAGTTCACCGACACCGACCGGGCCGAACTCGCGGCGCCTGGCACCGCCTGAGCCCGTGGCCGACAGCCGCGATGGTCTGTCATCACGGTGGTGCCGCGCTGCTGGTCGGGCTGCTGATGGGTCGACCGCCGACATCATCGGCGGCTCGACGACCGTGACGGTGCACGCCTCTTCGACGCCGGCCAACCGTTCGAACGCGATGGATCACGGGGCCCCGGCGTGAAGAGATCACGTCGGGACCGAAGAACAAGCTCAGGCGTTCGTGCTGTGCAGGTCCGGGTAAAGCGCCTCGACCGGGCCGCTCAGAGCCGCCTTGACCCCCTTGGTCAACTCGTCGGCCAGGACCTCGTATTCTCCGGCCTCGACGGCGTCGTAGACCGTCGTCACCAGCTGCGTCGGCAGCATCTTGGGTCCGTCAGCGTGCGCGGCCATATCGGTGTCGACGTAACCCATGTGCACACCCGTCACGTGGACGCCCATGGGTGCGAACTCGATGCGCAGCGAGTTGGTGGCCGACCACAGTGCGGCCTTGGACGCGCTGTAGGCGCCGCCGAAGGCATACCAGCTGGCAACGGAGTGCACGTCGATGAGGATTGACCCCTTCTTGGCGGCGAGGACCGGTGCGAAGGCGCGGGCGAGGAAGACCGGTCCGAAGAAGTTCGTCTCCATGTTCGCCCGGATGTCCGCCTCGGTGACGTCCAGCAGGCTCGCGCTCGGCGGGGTGACGCCCGCGTTGTTCACGAGCACAGTCACATCCGCCGCGGCGGCGACGGCTGCGTCGATCGACGCGCGGTCGGTGACGTCAAGGGTCAGGGGGACGATGCGGTCATCGTCCCAGGCGCGGGGGGAACGGGCGGTGGCGTAGACCTTGACGGCGCCGCGAGCCAGGGCGTCGTGGACGAAGTGGGTGCCGATGCCGCCATTGGCGCCGGTGACGAGGACGACTGCTCCATCGAGAGAGGGCATTGGTTCCTTCTTTCCAAGGGGATGTGAGGTGCGTGGCTGTGCACGGATGGAGCAATGACTCCTCGCCCCGCCATGGGAGAATGAGCGGAGCCACATTCGAGCCCACACGGTACTGACTGCAATCATAACTGATTGCAGTCAGAATCTATTCCTGGAGGACACCGCCATGTCTGTCGCCTCCCAGCCGGTCGGACGGCGCGAGCGGAACAAGCAGGAGAAATTCGACCGCATTGTCGCTGCCGCCACTGAGCTGTTCGCCGAACACGGCGTCGACGAGGTCACGACCCAGCAGATCGCCGACAAGGCCGACATCGGCACCGGGACCCTGTTCCTTTATGCCAAGACCAAAGGCGAACTCCTCCTGCTTGTGCAGAACGCCAAGTACGCCGAAGCACTCGAGCAGGGCCGGGCGGACGCCGAGGCCACCCCAGGCGTGCTGGACGCGGTGATGGCGATCGTCCGGCCGATCGTGGAGTGCAACCGCACCCAGATCGACAACGGACGTACCTACCTGCGAGAGATGGTCTTCGGCGACCCCGAGGAGCCCCGCCACGGCGCGGCACTCGCCATCGTCGCGCAGGCCGAGGAGGCCATCGCCGCCGCGCTGCGCCGAGACGAGCGGGTCACGGAGGGCGACGCGGCGACGCTGGCACACATCGTGTCCGCCGTGATGTTCCTCAGCACGGCGGCGAGCGTGAACATCGCCTTGAGCGTCGAGGAGATCGTGCAGGACATCCGGAGGCAGGTCGACGTCCTCCTGCCTCGCTGAAGCGCGGCCGGCCTCAGGCCCAGGCGATCATCAGGGTGGTCAGGAATCGCTCGGTCAGCAGGTCTTCCCGGTGCGCGCTCAGCAGGTCCCACAGCGCGTGAGCGGTCGTCAGACGCTCCCTGGGCTGGAAGGTGTGGGTGGGACTGCTGGGGCTCGCGGCGGTGGTACTGGCCGTCACCCCGCTGAGCACCTTCAGCGCGGTGACCATGCTGCGCCAGGTGGCCACCTCGCCCCTGGGCGTGGCCCAGCAGGCCAACCCGCGCCGCATCCGCGAGATCCGCCTGTGCTGTTCATCGCGGTCCTGGGCTATATCTGGACGACCACGGGCGACGGCGCTGGGCCGGATCGTGGGCCGCCGCGCCATCCGCCCGGCCATGCTGCCGGCTGCTGGCTGCGCGTCGGCTCAGGGACGATCCGCGCGGTGTCGGGCGGGCCGCCAGCGGCCTGGTGCTCGCGGGGTTCGTGGTCGGGTTCTTCTCGGTCAGCACGCCGGGTTTCGAGGACCCGGCCACGAGGGCCAGGTGGCGGTGATCATCGCGAACGCCCGTCGCCCGTCGCCGGACGACCCGGGCGGCCGCCCTCAAGGCATGGCGGCTCATACGCAAGCTGCGCTGCTCCACCACCCGCATCACCTGCCTCGTCCTGGCCACCCCTCACACGGCACCTGAGCTGCTCACGTTGAGGTTGGAAAACGCCTAATGCAGAGCAGTAACGGCAGTCGGTGTCAATTTGCGATCATAGTTACACTGTCGACATGGCGGATCCCCAGGCAGGTGACCCGGGCCTGTTCGGTCCCGACTCGGTGACCTGGCAGGTCCACAGTGATCCGATGATGTGGGTCGCCGGTGTCCGCGCCCTCTACCTCCAGGCCCTGCACCCGCGCGCGGTCCGGGGCGTCACGCAGAACTCCGACTTCGGGAACGACGCCTGGGGCCGGCTGTTCCGCACCGCCACCTTCGTCGGTACCACGACGTACGGCACCACCGAGGCCGCCGAGAACGCGGGCGCCCGCGTCCGCAAGATCCACAGCAAGCTGGGGGCGACCGACCCCGACACCGGCGAACGCTACGGCGTCGACGAACCCGAGCTGCTGCTGTGGGTGCACTGCGCCGAGATCGACTCGTATCTGCATGTCGGACGCCGCTCCGGAATCCCGCTCACCGACGCGCAGGCCGACCGTTACATAGCCGAACACCGGGTCAGCGCCCGCCTGGTGGGTCTCGACCCGGACGCCGTACCGGCCAGCCAGGCACAGATGAACGCCTACTTCGAGAAGGTGCGGCCCGAACTCGCCGTCGCAGAAGAGGCACGCGCGGTGGACGACTTCCTCCTCCGCCCTCCGGCGCACCCCCTTCTCATCCCGGCGCGCGAGGTGCTGTGGCGGCGTGTGGCGCATCTGGCGTACGCCGCCCTGCCGCCGTACGCCCACGAGCTGTACGGCAGACCGGCCCCGGAACCTTCCACCGTCACCCGCCAGTTGCGTGCCACGGGCACCCTGCTGCGCTGCATCCCCGCACGTCTGCGCTGGCAACTCCCGCCCAAACACATCCTGAGGGCCATGGCCCGCCTCGGCCCGGGCTCCCGCCCGGCACCGTACAAACTCTGACGAAGGCTCGCCATACTGGACATGCCAGGGGAGGGCGGGACGCGGTGACGACGGGGGCGGTCGCAGGAGATGGGGGACAGCAGGCTTATCCAGGGCCGGTACCGGCTGCTCGATCTGATCGGGCGCGGTGGCATGGGCGAGGTCTGGCGGGCGCGGGACGAGTCGCTGGGGCGGCATGTCGCCGTGAAGTGCCTCAAACCGCTGGGCGCGCAGCACGACCAGGCCTTCACCCGGGTCCTGAGAGAGCGGTTCCGGCGTGAGGCCCGGGTGGCCGCCGCCCTCCAGCACCGTGGCGTGACCGTCGTCCACGACTTCGGCGAGTACGACGGCGTCCTCTACCTGGTCATGGAACTCCTGGAGGGCCGCAACCTCAGCCAGCTCCTGGAGGACAACCAGCAGCACCCGCTGCCCGTGGCGGACGTCGTGGACATCGCGGACCAGGTCGCCGCCGCCCTCGCGTACACGCACCGGCAGGGCATCGTGCACCGCGACCTGAAACCGGCGAACATCATGCGGCTCACCGACGGCACGGTGAAGATCTGTGACTTCGGCATCGCCCGCCTCGGCGCGGACATCGGCTTCACCTCCCGGCTGACCGGCACCGGCATCGCGATGGGCACCCCGCACTACATGTCCCCGGAGCAGATCGGCGGCTCGGAGGTCGACCAGCGCAGCGACCTGTACTCGCTGGGCTGCGTGCTGTACGAGATCGCCACCGGGGCGCCGCCCTTCGACCTCGACGACGCCTGGGCCATCCTCATCGGCCACCGTGACACACCGCCCCGCCCGCCGCGCAGCCACCGCTCCGAGCTGCCCGCCTACCTGGAGCAGGTCATCCTCGACCTGCTGGCCAAGGAGCCGGAGCAACGCCCGCACGACGCCAGGGAGTTGGGTCGCCGGATCACGGCGGGCCGGTCCACCCCGACGTACGTCCCGACCGTCGTCACCCCGCAGCCGGACCTGCGCCCGCCCGAGCCCGTACCGCCCCGCGAGGTGCGCCTGCCGTCCTGGACCCGCGGCATGACCACCGGCCACAAGGCCACCGGCGCCGGCCTCGGCACCACGCCCCCGGACGCCGGAGCGGGCCTGACCGGCGAGTGGATCCCGCGCTCTCTCACGGGCCGGGCCGAGGAGCCCGTGCCGGCCGAGGTGCCCACCCCGTCCGTGGAGGCGGTCACCGCACTGGCCGGACGGCACAACGCCGGGCTCAGTCTGGGGCGGCTGGGCCGTTGGGCCGAGGCCGGCGAGGTGCACCGCGCGGTCGCCGCCGAACGCGAGCACCTGCTCGGCCCCGACCACCCCGACACCCTCGCCAGCCGCTACGAGGTCGCCTTCACCCTCAGCCGCACCGGCCGCGCCGCCGACGCCCTGCGCGAGTACAAGCACGTCACCCGGGCCAGAAGCATCGCGCTCGGCCCCGACCACCCCGACACCCTCGCCGCCCGCCAGGAAATGGCCTACGTCCTGGGCCAGTTGGGCCGCCACTTCGACGCCCACCAGGTCTACAACTCCGTCCTCGCCGCCCGCGAGCGCACCATGGGCGCCGACCACCCCGACACGCTGCGCTGCCGCCACAACCTCGCCTTCAACCTCAGCAGGCTCGGCCGCCTGGAGGACTCGTACCGCATGGCCTGTGAGGTGGCGGCCGCCCGCGCCCGCGTGCTCGGCCCCCACCACCCCGACACCCTGGTCACCCGCTACGAGGTCGCCTACGCGCTGGGCCAGTTGGGCCGCTGGCCGGAGGCCCTGCAGACCTACCGCGAGGTCGCCGAGGCCCGCGCGCAGGCCCTCGGTCCCGACCACGCCGACACCCTCGCCGCGCGCTACGAGATCGGCATCAGCCTCGGCCGCCTCGGCCGCAGCACGGAGGCCCTCCAGCTCTACCGCGACCTCATCGACGACCGCACCCGCGTGCACGGCCCCGCCCACCCCGAGACCCTCCGCGCCCGCCACGGCCTCGGCGTCAACCTGGGCCGCCTCAGCCGCTGGGAGGAGGCCCTTGCCGAGTCCCGCGACGTGTGCGCGATCCGCGAGCGTGTCCTCGGCCCCGACCACCCGGACACTCTGGTCAGCCGCCGCGAGGTCGCCGTCGGCCTCGGCTGGCTGGGCCGCTGGGCGGACGCGCTCACCGAGTACCGCCAGGTGGCCGCCGCCCGCGAGCGCGTCCTCGGCGCCGACCACCCGGACACCCTCGCCAGCCGCAACGACGAGGCGCACTGCCTGGAACAGCTCGGGCGGGGCGCGGAGGCCGTCGAGCTGTACCGGCGGGTGGCGGTGCTGCGGCAGCAGCGGGCCACGGGTACTCACTGAACGCGGGCACGGTCCATCTCTGGCCGACCTAGATCACCCCGTGTTACCAAGAACCATGCCTGCACACGAGGGACTCCGCACGTACGACGCCGTCATCGTCGGCGGCGGCCACAACGGCCTCGTCGCCGCCGCCTACCTGGCCCGGGCCGGACGCTCCGTGCTGGTGCTGGAACGGCTGGACCACACGGGCGGCGCAGCCGTCTCCACCCGCCCGTTCGCCGGCGTGGACGCGCGGCTGTCGCGCTACTCCTACCTGGTCAGCCTGCTGCCGAAGAAGATCGTGCGCGATCTCGGCCTGGACTTCCGCGTCCGCACCCGCACCGTCTCCTCGTACACCCCCGTCGAACGGGACGGCCGGCCGACCGGACTCCTGGTCGGCGGCGGCGAGCGCCGCACCCGGGAGGCGTTCGCGCGGCTCACCGGCGGCGAGCGCGAGTACGAGGCCTGGCAGCGCTTCTACGGCATGACCGCCCGAGTGGCCCAGCGGGTCTTCCCGACCCTCACCGAGCCGCTGCCCACCCGCGACGAGCTGCGCGGCCGCATCGACGACGAGGACGCCTGGCGGACCCTCTTCGAGGAGCCGATCGGGGCGGCCATCGAGGACCGCTTCAGCGACGACCTGGTGCGGGGCGTGGTCCTCACGGACGCCCTCATCGGAACCTTCGCCGACGCCCACGACCCCGCCCTTCCGCAGAACCGCTGCTTCCTCTACCACGTGATCGGCGGCGGCACGGGCGCCTGGGACGTGCCCGTCGGCGGCATGGGCGCCCTCACCGACGCTCTCGCCGGCGCGGCGCGGGACGCGGGCGCCGTCCTCGCCACCGGTCACGAGGCCGTGCGGATCGACACGGACGGACGTACCGCCGAGATCAGCTACCGGACGGCCGACGGGGAGGGCGTCGCCACCGCCCGGCACGTCCTCGTCAACGCCTCCCCGCAGGAGCTGGCGGCACTCACCGGCGACGAGCCGCCCGCCGCCGCCGAGGGCGCCCAGCTCAAGGTGAACATGCTCCTCACTCGGCTGCCCAGGCTCCGCGACGACTCCGTCGACCCGCACGAGGCGTTCGCCGGCACCTTCCACATCGCCGAGGGCTACGAGCAACTGGCCACCGCCCACACCCAGGCCGCCGCCGGCGAACTGCCCGCCGCCCCGCCCTCGGAGATCTACTGTCACTCCCTCACCGACCCGACGATCCTCGGCCCGGACCTCGTCGAACAGGGCTACCAGACACTGACGTTGTTCGGCCTGCACACCCCGGCCCGGCTCTTCGACCGGGACAACGACGCCGTACGCGAGGAACTCCTCAAGTCGACGCTCGCGCAACTGGACACCCACCTCGCCGAGCCCCTCGCCGACTGCCTGGCCACCGACGCCGACGGACGCCCCTGCATCGAGGCGAAGACGCCGCTGGACCTGGAGCGCGACCTCCGGCTCCCCGGCGGCAACATCTTCCACCGCGAACTGACCTGGCCCTACGCCCAGGAGGACACCGGCCGCTGGGGCGTTGCGACCCGGCACGCGAACGTGCTGCTGTGCGGGGCGGGCGCGGTACGCGGGGGAGGGGTGAGCGGGGTGCCGGGGCACAACGCCGCCATGGCCGTGCTGGAGGAACTCGACGGCTGACGGTCAGGACTGCGTACCCCCGTCGACCCGCAGGACCGTGCCGGTGACGTAGGAGGCGCGGTCGCTCAGCAGCCATGCCGCGGCCTCGGCGATCTCCTCCGGGGCGGCGGACCGGCCCAGCGGGGTCCGGGCGTTGAGCTGCTCGACGATGCCGGGGGAGTTCGCCTCCCACTCGTCGATCATCTCGGTCAGCGTGGTGCCCGGCGCGATGGCGTTGACGCGGATGCCTTCCGGCCCGTACGTGACCGCCGCCGACGCGGTCAGGCTGTTCAGCGCCCGCTTCGCCGCGCCGTACGCGGGCAGCGCGGGGTTGGCCATCAGGCTGCCGACGCTGGAGGTGTTGACGATCGCCCCGGTCCCCGCGATGGCCCGGATCGCGGCGATCTCGGCGTTCATGGCCAGCCAGGGGCCCTTGAGGTTGACCGCGTAGATCTGGTCGAACTCGCGCTCCGGCAGCTGGTCCATCGGGCCGGGCCGCTGGATCGTCGCCGCGTTGTTGAAGGCGACGTCGAGCCTGCCGTACAGCTCGACGGTCCTGTTGACGGCGGCACGGACGCTCGCCGGGTCGGCCATGTCGCACCGCACGTACTCCGCGATGCCGCCGGCCGCCCGGATCTCCTCGGTGACCGCCTTGAGCTGGGTCTCGGTGCGGGCCGCGAGGAGCACGCGGGCGCCCTCCCGGGCGAACAGCCGCGCCGCCGCGGCTCCGATGCCGCGCCCCGCCCCGGTGATGAAGGCGACCTTGTCGGCCAGCAGGCCGGCGGTGGCGGAGGTGGAGGGGGAGGTGATGGATGTGTCGGTCATGCCGACGAGCCTGCGCCCGGCCGCACCTCGTATCCAGGCACCGGCGGTACCTGGATACGAGGTGCCGGCGTCCGCGCACACTGGGAGCGTGGACCGACGAGAACTGGCCGACTTCCTGCGCGGCAGGCGCGAGCGCATCAGCCCCTCCGACGTGGGGCTGCCCGCCGGGTCGCGCCGCCGCACCCCCGGACTGCGCAGAGAGGAGGTCGCGCAGCTGGCGTACATCTCCACCGAGTACTACACCCGCCTGGAGCAGGCCCGCGGCCCGCATCCGTCCCGCGAGGTGCTCGCCCAGCTCGCCCGCGCCCTGCGCCTGTCGGACGCCGAACGCGACCACCTCCACCACTTGGCCGGCACTCCGCCGGGGCCGCCGCCCGGCCCGTCCCGCGAGGTGCGGCAGAGCATCGTCGACCTGTTGCACCGGCTGCCGCAGGCCGCGGCGATCGTGGTGTCGGCGACCTACGAGGTCATCGCCTGGAACGACCTCGCGGCCGCCCTCATGGAGGACTTCTCCGCCGTGCCGCGCCACGAGCGAAACCTGGTCCGGCGGACCTTCCTCGAGCCGTATCGCAGCGGCCGACGGCTGTACAGCGTCTCGGACGCCGACGAGTTCGCCCGGACCGCGGCCCAGCACCTTCGGGCTGCCGCCGCCCGCTACCCCGACGACCCGGAAGTGCAGGCACTGATCGACGAACTCCTCGCCGGGAGCGAGGAGTTCGCAGGCCTGTGGGCCACCCACGAGGTGGCCGCGCGCCCCACCCTCTGCAAGACCTTCGACCACCCCGTCGTCGGCCCCCTCGCCGTCAACTGCGACGTCCTGGACATCACCGACCGCGACCAGCGGGTCGTCATCTACACCGCCACCCCGGGCACACCGTCCGAGGAGGCGCTACGGCTGCTGTCGGTCATCGGCACGCAGCGCCTGGACGTTCCCGGCTGAGCCGTCAGTCCGCGGACGAGGTCCAGCCCTTCGCCTCGATCCGCGCCGCGTCCGCCGGACGTGCCTCGTCGAAGAGGACACCGTCGGCCGTCTCGACCCGCGGCCCGTCGACGTAGACGCCGCGGCCGACGTACAGCCGGTCGGTGGCGTACCGCCAGCGCAGGCTCAGCTGCCGGGCCGCCGGGAGGGCCGCCGTGAGCCGGTGCCAGACGCGCCCCGACCAGCCGGTGACGGTCCCTGCCGGGTGTTCCCGCGGCTCGTCCCCGTGGCGGGTGGTCGTGAACGGCACGGACTGCCAGGTCGTGCCGCCGTCCGTCGTGGCCTCCAGGACGAGCACGTCGGCCGTGGGCTCGGTGTCCCACCACAGCGCGCAGCGCAGCCGTGCGGTGCCCGAGTTCGTGTCGAGCGCGGGCAGTGCGAGGGTGGCGGTGGTGGAGCTCGCCGTTCCGGAGAACCAGGCGGTACGTCCGTACGCGGGGCGGACCGGCACGGCGCGCGCCATGTTGTTCCCCGCGGCGACCCGGGGAGCGGAACCGGACCGCCAACTCCGCACCGGGTGAACGGAGTTGCCGAGCATCACGAGGAAGGAGTCGGTGGTCGGGTCGAGTACCAGAGAGGTGCCGGTGAAGCCGGTGTGCCCGGCGGTGCGCGGGGTGGCCATCGCGCCCATGTACCAGTGCTGGTAGAGCTCGAAGCCGAGGCCGTGCTCGTCGCCGGGGAAGGCGGTGTTGAAGTCGGTGAACATCAGCTCCACCGACTCCGGCCGCAGGATGCGGGTCCGGCCGTAGGTGCCGCCGTTGAGCAGCGTGCGGCCCAGGACGGCCAGGTCCCACGCGTGGGAGAAGACGCCCGCGTGGCCCGCGACACCGCCGAGGCTGAAGGCGTTCTCGTCGTGCACCTCGCCCCACACGAGTCCCCGGTCCAGCCCCGACCAGGGCGCCCGCGCGTCCTCCGTGGCGGCGATCCTCGGCTTCCAGGAGGCGGGCGGGTTGTAGCGGGTGTGGCGCAGGCCGAGCGGGGCGGTGACCTCGTCGTGGAGCAGCGTGTCCAGCGGGCGGCCCGTGATCCGCTCCAGCACCAGCTGCAGCGAGATCAGGTTCAGGTCCGAGTAGAGGTAGGCGGAGCCGGGCGGGTTGAGCGGCGCCTCCTTCCAGATGAGCTGGAGTTTCTCCTCGTAGGTCGGCGCGCTGTACAGCGGGATCCAGGCGCGGAAGCCCGAGGTGTGGGTGAGCAGCTGACGGATCGTAATGCTCTGCTTGCCCGCCCCGCCGAACTCCGGGAGGTAGGCGGCGACCTTCCCCTCCAGCTCCAGGGCGCCCCGCTCGATCTGCTGCACGGCGAGGATCGACGTGAACAGCTTCGACACCGAGGCGAGGTCGAAGACGGTGTCCTCGGCCATGGGAATCTGCTCGGCGGCAGGGAATTCGACGCCGGTGTCGGTCTTCTCGTCGTACGCCCGGTAGCGCACCGCCATGCCGATGGGCTGATGCAGCGCCACGGTGGAGCCGCGCCCGGCGAGCAGCACGGCGCCCGCGTACCAGGGGTGCTTGGGGGAGGGGGCGAGGAACGCCTCGGCGTCGGTGACGAGTTGACGTAGGTGGGCGGGGAGCAGGCCGGCTCTCTCGGGGGAACCGCGGCGCAGGGTTGGGTGGGCTGTCCGCGGGGCGGCGGCCGCCGGGCCCGCGGGGAAGGGGGCGATGGCCAGCGCCCCGCCCCCAGGGCGCGTCTGCCCAGTTGACGGCGGTTCAGCCCCGGCCTGGGCCCGTTCGTCGCGCTGCCCGTCCCTCTGCCCGCCGCGTCTTCCGTCATGGGTGTACCTCCCGCTGCCTGAAAGTATCTTTCCGGGATCACCTTGCGCTGTGAAACTTTCGTGTCAGGTGTGCGGTGTGTCAACGGGGCGTGCGGGCGGGTGCGGGCATCGGTGCGGGCGGGTGCGGAAGTCCAGAAATCTGACGGAGCATCAGAAAGAGTCTTCCGTCGTCGGGGCGACTGCGGCATCCTGCGCCCATGCAGACGGAGCTGAGCAAGACACTGGGAGTCGAGCACGCCGTCTTCGGCTTCACGCCGTTCCCCGCCGTCGCCGCGGCCATCAGCCGAGCCGGCGGCTTCGGAGTGCTCGGCGCGGTCCGCTATACGGCCCCCGACGACCTCAAACGCGACCTGGACTGGATCGAGGCGAACGTCGACGGCAGGCCCTACGGGCTGGATGTCGTCATGCCCGCCAAGAAGGTCGAGGGCGTCACGGAGGCGGACGTGGAGGCGATGATCCCCGAGGGGCATCGCCAGTACGTCAAGGACACCCTCGCCAAGTACGGAGTCCCCGAACTCGCCGAGGGCGAGGCCTCCGGCTGGCGCATCACCGGATGGATGGAGCAGGTCGCCCGCAACCAGCTCGACGTCGCCTTCGACTATCCGATCAAGTTGCTGGCCAACGCGCTCGGTTCACCGCCCGCCGACGTCATCGAGCGAGCCCACGACCAGGACGTCCTCGTCGCCGCGCTCGCGGGCAGCGCCCGGCACGCCCGCAAGCACGCGGAGGCGGGCATCGACATCGTCGTCGCGCAGGGCTACGAGGCGGGCGGCCACACCGGCGAGATCGCCTCGATGGTGCTCACGCCCGAAGTCGTCGACGCCGTCGGCCCGTTGCCCGTCCTCGCGGCCGGCGGTATCGGCAGCGGTCGGCAGGTGGCCGCCGCGTTCGCCCTCGGCGCCCAGGGTGTGTGGCTCGGCTCCCTGTGGCTCACCACCACCGAGGCCGACCTGCACTCACGTGCCCTGACCCAGAAGCTCCTCGCGGCCGAATCCGGCGACACGGTCCGCTCGCGCGCGCTGACCGGGAAACCCGCACGACAGCTGCGTACCGAATGGACCGACGCCTGGGACGACCCGAACGGTCCCGGCACGCTTCCCATGCCCTTGCAGGGACTGCTGGTCGCCGACGCGGTCTCGCGGATCCAGAAGTACGAGGTGGAGCCGCTTCTCGGGACACCCGTCGGGCAGATCGTCGGCCGGATGAACAGCGAACGGAGCGTCCAGGAGGTCTTCGACGACCTCACGCGCGGCTTCGAGGAGGCCGTCGACCGCGTCAACCGGATCGCCGGAAGGAGCCAGGAGTGACTCAGCCCCCCATCGGATTCTGGGCCCAGGCCACCGCCGACCCCGAGCGCGGGGTCCTCGTCGCGCCCGACGGCGAGCAGTGGACCGCCGGACGGCTGCACGCCGAGGCCAACCGGCTGGTGCACGGGCTGCGCGCCGCCGGGCTCGAACGCGGTGACGCCTTCGCCGTCGTCCTGCCCAACGGCGTGGAGTTCTTCACCGCGTACCTCGCCGCCTCGCAGGCCGGCTTCTACCTCGTCCCCGTCAACCACCACTTCGTCGGCCCCGAGATCGCCTGGATCGTCTCCGACTCCGGCGCCAAGGTGCTCCTCACCCACGAACGGTTCGCCGGCCCCGCCCGCCACGCCGCCGACGAGGCCGGCCTCCCGGCCACCCACCGGTACGCCGTCGGCAATGTCGAGGGTTTCCGGCCGTACGCCGAACTCCTCGACGGACAACCGGAGTCGCCGCCCACAGGCCGCACCCTCGGCTGGGTCATGAACTACACCTCGGGCACCACCGGCCGCCCGCGCGGCATCCGGCGCCCCCTGCCCGGCAAAGCCCCCGAGGAGGCGTATCTCGGAGGCTTCCTCGGCATCTTCGGCATCCGGCCGTTCGACGACAACGTGCACCTCGTCTGCTCGCCGCTCTACCACACGGCCGTACTCCAGTTCGCCGGCGCGTCGCTGCACATCGGCCACCGCCTGGTCCTGATGGACAAGTGGACACCCGAGGAGATGCTCCGCCTCATCGACACCCACAAGTGCACGCACACCCACATGGTCCCGACCCAGTTCCACCGGCTGCTGGCCCTCCCGGACGACATCAAGGCGCGCTACGACGTCTCGTCCATGCGGCACGCCATCCACGGCGCCGCACCCTGCCCCGACCACGTCAAACGAGCCATGATCGACTGGTGGGGCCACAGTGTGGAGGAGTACTACGCGGCCAGCGAGGGCGGAGGTGCCTTCGCGACCACCGAGGACTGGCTGAAGAAGCCCGGCACCGTCGGCAAGGCCTGGCCCATCAGCGAGCTCGCGGTCTTCGACGACGACGGCAACCGGCTGCCGGCCGGCGAACTCGGCACGGTGTACCTGAAGATGAACACCGGCGGCTTCTCGTACCACAAGGACGACGCCAAGACGCGCAAGAACCGCATCGGTGACTTCTTCACCGTCGGCGACCTCGGACTCCTCGACGAGGACGGCTACCTCTTCCTCCGCGACCGCAAGATCGACCTGATCATCTCGGGCGGCGTCAACATCTACCCGGCCGAGATCGAGTCCGCCCTGCTCGCCCACCCCGCCGTCGCCGACGCCGCCGCCTTCGGCATCCCGCACGAAGACTGGGGCGAGGAGGTCAAGGCCGTCGTCGAACCCGCCCCCGGCTTCGAGCCGGGCCCCGCCCTCGCCGCCGCGCTCCTCGACCACTGCGCCGGGCAACTCGCCGGGTACAAGCGGCCCAAGAGCGTCGACTTCATCACGGAGATGCCCCGGGACCCCAACGGCAAGCTGTACAAGCGCCGGTTGCGGGAGCCGTACTGGGAGGGCCGTACGCGCCCCGTGTGACCTGCCCGGCCTTCCTGAGTCGAGCTGCGGTGCCGACCGACCTCTCGTCGGCGGCCGGCCGTCATGAACGGCGTGCGCGGGGCGGACCGCGCACGCCGCCCGCACTCCCGACCCGCGTTCCCGTTACGCCGAGTGGCGCGACGGGGACGCGGCGGAGTTGACTGGGACCCCGCACCGACGGCGACCACCGCACCGAACGACTGGGAAGGACACGGAAATTGGATACCCCGGAGCCGGCGACCGAGCAGTTCGAGACCTACCGTCCCCTGCTGCTGGGGCTCGCCTACCGGCTGCTCGGCACCATGAGGGACGCCGAGGACATTGTCCACCACGCCCATCTGCGTTGGACCGGCACCGAGCCCGCCCAGACCTACGCCCCCCGGGCCTTCCTCGTCACCGTCGTCGCGCGGCTCGCCCTCGACCGGCTCAAGTCGGCCCAAGTGACCCGCGAGACGTACACCGGGCCCTGGCTGCCCGAACCGGTGGCCACCGACGCCCTGGGCCCGCTGGACACGTCCGGGCTGCGGAGCACGGTCGCCTACCCCACCGTCCACTTGATGGAGCGTCTGTCACCCCAGGAACGCGCGGTTTTCGTGCTGCACGAGGCCCTCGAACTTCCGTACGGCGAGATCGCCCGCATCCTCGACACCACCGAGACGAACTGCCGCCGGCTGCATCTGCGCACCGGCCGCCGGCTCGCCGCCGGACGCGACCGGTTCGCGCTCTCCGAGGAGGACCACGCCAAGCTGCTGGCGCGGTTCCTGGAGGCCGCGCAGAGCCGCGACGTGTCCCGGCTGACCGGGCTGCTGACCGAGGACGCCGTCGCCTGGAACGACGGCGGCGGCAAGGTCCGGGCGGCCCTGTGGCCGATCGAGGGCGGCCAGCAGGTCATCCCCTTCGCCGCGGACCTGGTCGCCCGCTACCCCTACGGCACACCGCGCCGCGTGGACGTCAACGGCCGCCCCGCCCTTGCGATCACCGTCGACGGCATCGCCCAGCTCGTCACCATCGACGTGCGCGACGACCGCATCGACGGCATCTACGTGGTCCTCAACCCGGACAAGCTCGGCCACGTCCCCGCCTGACGGGACGTGTGGTCCCGCCCCGGGCGGGACGGGACCACACGATCAGCGGTGGCCGGAGAACAACCGGGCCCGGTCGTGAAGTGCGGCGAGTTCGACAGCGGTCCCCCGGTGCTTGACCTCCTTCTTCCGCGGACCGAGGATCATGTGTCATGACGCCCGGACACGGCAGCACGGTTGACGGGGTGCTGCGACGCAGCGCCCGACGCACCCCGGCACGGGTGGCGGTGGAGTACGGCGACCGCTCCTGGACGTACGAGGAACTCGACGAGGCCGTGTCCCGCGCGGCGAGCCTCCTGCTCGACCAGGGTTTCGACCCCGGCGACCGGGTCGGCGCCTACGGCCACAACTCCGACGCCTATCTGATCGGCTTCCTCGCCTGCGCCCGCGCGGGCCTCGTGCACGTGCCGGTCAACCAGAACCTCACGGGCGACGACCTCGCGTACCTCGTCAACCAGTCCGGCAGCAGCCTGGTCCTCACCGACCCCGATCTGGCCGCACAACTCCCCGGCGAAGTCCGTACGTTGCCCCTGCGCGACGCCGAGGACTCCCTGCTGGCACGGCTGGCCACGACACCCGCGTACGACGGTCCCGAACCGCGCAGCGAGGACCTGGTGCAGCTGCTGTACACCTCCGGGACGACGGCGCTGCCCAAGGGCGCGATGATGACGCACCGCGCCCTGGTGCACGAGTACCTGAGCGCGATCACCGCCCTCGACCTCAGCGCGGGCGACCGGCCGGTGCACTCCCTGCCGCTGTACCACTCGGCGCAGATGCACGTGTTCCTGCTGCCCTACCTCGCGGTGGGAGCCACCAACCTCATCCTGGACGCTCCGGACGGCGACCGCCTCTTCGAACTGATCGAGACCGGCCGCGCGGACAGCCTCTTCGCCCCGCCCACGGTGTGGATCGGCCTGACGAACCGTGCGGACTTCCCGACCCGTGACCTCAGCGGTCTGCGCAAGGCGTACTACGGCGCGTCGATCATGCCGGTGCCCGTGTTGGAGCGGCTGCGCGAACGCCTCCCGAAACTCGCCTTCTACAACTGCTTCGGGCAGAGCGAGATCGGCCCCCTGGCCACCGTCCTCGCTCCCGACGAGCACAAGGGCCGCATGGACTCCTGCGGCCGTCCCGTCCTCTTCGTGGACGCCCGCGTGGTCGACGAGGACGGCAAGGACGTGCCCGACGGCACGCCCGGCGAAATCGTCTACCGCTCCCCGCAGTTGTGCGAGGGCTACTGGGACAAGCCCGAGGAGACGGCCGAGGCCTTCCGCGACGGCTGGTTCCGCTCCGGCGACCTCGCGGTGCGTGACGCACACGGCTACTTCACGATCGTCGACCGGGTGAAGGACGTCATCAACTCCGGTGGCGTGGTGATCGCTTCACGCCAGGTCGAGGACGCGCTCTACACCCACGACGCCGTCGCCGAGGCCGCCGTCATCGGCCTGCCCGACGAGCGGTGGATCGAGGCCGTCACGGCCGTCGTCGTCCCGCGCGGCGAGGTCACGGAGGAGGACCTCATCGCCCACGCCCGTGAGAAGCTCCCCCACTTCAAGGCACCGAAGCGGGTGCTGTTCGTGGACGAGCTGCCGCGCAACGCGAGCGGGAAGATCCTCAAGCGGGAGCTGCGGGACCGGTTGAGCTGACTGCCGGGGGACGGACCGTCCCGAGATCACCGGTCTCCGTGTTGACCACGATGTCCTGCAGAGTCTCCGCGGGAAGCCGACGGAGATAAGCGGCGATCATCCCGAGCGCGGGGTAGGCGCCCGACTGAGCGGCCGCCTGGAGCCAGTAAGCCCAGACCGCGTGCGCATCGCCGGCCGGGAGCAGCTCCACCAGTGCCTGGCACAGGCGTTCGAAGGGGGTCAGTTCGCCGCGCCGGGCCATGGTCAGGCTCTCGGAAGCCGCGTACCGCAGGAGTTCCATCGCCGCGTCCGACCGTCCGGCGGCGTTCAGCCCGATGGCGACGGCGGCGCGGTATTCGGCTCCCTCGGCGAAGGTGAGCGACGGCAGAGCCTTCATTTCGAGCAGGTCCACATCCTTGGCGAGCTCCTCGGCCCGGCGTGAATCGCCGTCCGCGGCGGCCGCCGTCGCCAGCAGCGCGACCAGCGAGGTGCGGCCGGCCCGGTACATCTCCATGTCGCGCAGGAAGTCTTCCGCGTAGTGGAACACGGGGTCTCCCGGCTCGTGGGGGGACAGGTCGAGGGGATGGCGCAGCCGGTCGAGGAACTCACGGGCACAGCGCACGGCCGCCGGACGATGCCCCCGGTCCCACAGGTACCAGGCGACCAGGGCGGCCGGCCCCGCGGCCTCCGGACCCGTCGTCGGATCGAGCGCGCACCGAGCGGCCCACAGGTACCGGGCCACGGCATCGGCGGCGCGGGAGGACGGGGACACCCAGTCGGCTGCCTCGAGGAACCGCTCGCACGTCCGCAACCACGTCCGGGCCTCCGTCTCCTCGCCGGCGCGTGCCATGACCAGGGCCATGGCGGCCGCGCTCGTGGCCCGGGCCGCCGCCGCGGCGGCGATGTTCCGGTCCGAGATCTCCATCGGGTATTCCAGCCTGTCGCTGGACAGCGACGTGTCCGCGAGATCCGCCTCCGGTCCGGACGGGACGGACCGGGCAATGCGGGCGGCGGCGTCCAGCGACACGTGCGTGCCGTACAAATCGATGACCTCGGCCAGGACGTCGAGTGCTCCCGCAGCCTCCCGCAAGTCGGCCAACAGGCTCCTCACGGCGGCGAGTTCGGTGGAGAATCCGCTCCGTCGGGCTGCCACCGCGGTCAGGACCATCGCGCGTGCCCGTGCCTCGGGAACCGCCAGTGCCCGCCTCTCCAGGACTTGGCGGGCCAGCCGTCGGACGTCCTCCGACCGCCCCGCCTCGGCCAGAAGCCCGGCGCGGGCTCCCAGCGTCAGCGGCAGGTCCGTCCGAGCACCCAGAGCCTCCACGAGCGGTGCGACCGGGCCGTCGAGGCCGTGAGAGAACAGGACGGCGGACAGGGCCTCGTCGAGCGCCCGGCTGCCCACGGCGATCCCGTTCAGCTCCGCGGCGAGCTCGCGCGCCGCGTCTCGCACCCGGTCGGCCAGGTCCGGATCCGTGGCGGGAGATTCCGTGGCGGCCAGCGCGTTCGCCAGGCCCATCGCCCGGCCACCGGGCACGGAGGGGAGATCCGTCAGTTCCAACGCCTCGGCGAAACGCCCGCTCGCCGCGAGATCCCTGATGAAGGTGAGCTTGAAGGCCGGCGTACTGCCCCACAGATGCTCGACCCCGGGCGTCACGGCGTCGAAGTCCTCGGGCATCGGCTCACCGCTCCGCACCAGCAGAGAGGCCAGGGCGGCGGCCGCATGCGCCAGCTCCTGCTCCACCTCGACCAGGCCCGGGGCCCACCACTGAGGCCCCAGCACCTCTTCGGCGATCCCCACCAGTGCCCGCACCATCTCGACCGCCGACCCGTGCGCTCCGCGATCCCAGTGAATGCCGGCGACACCCACGCCCACGGCGAGCGCCAGCGCCGTGTCGTCGGCCTCCAGGAACCGGCGCCCCGCTTCCGGGTCGCCGGACATCGCCGACAGCATGTCCGCCGCGTCCGGCCTGCCGCAGGCCTCCGCGACGGCCGCGAGGCGCCGGCACTCATCGGGGACGCCCCGATCCAGAGCCGCGTCGAAGATGTCGACGAGTGCCTGGTCCGCCACCGTCTCGTCATCGATCGAGTCGAGGAGTCCGACGGCCTCGTCGATCCGCCCGGCCCGCGCGAGGTTGCGTGCCAGCCCGCGGCGGCCGACCGGCTCATAGTGGTGGGAGAGACTGTCGGTCAGGATGCGGGCCTCGTCGAAATCGCCGACGGCCGCCATGGCGACGGCGTACCGGTAGCGAGCGGCGTTGACCAGATCGTCGTCGATCCCTTCGCCCCCCGGCGGCTCCGGGTAGGCGTCGAGCAGCTCCCGCGCCACCGTCGGTTCGCCCCGCTGCGCCAACTCCTCGACCGCCACCAAGGGGAGCAGATGACCGTACAGCTCCCAGGACGGGTTGGTGACCGTCACCAGATCGGCCACGGCACCGGCCTGCGACGCGAGCGGAGCCAGCCACACCAGGGCGTCCAGTGGGAGCCGGGCGACGGCGATCAGGGCGTCCTCGGTGCCTTCCCACTCCTCCGGATGCGGGAAGTGGACCAGCGCGTGTACGGCGTTGAGGCCCGCGAGGCCCGGCAGGCTCCCGCTCTCCACTCTGCCTCCGAGGCCCGGGATCGTCTCCGCCGCGACTCGGCAGACCCGGCGGGCCATGGTGAGCGCGCCGTTGTCCAGCAGAGCCCGAGCCACCTCCAGCAGCGCCGCGAAGCGCTCCGGTGCGTCGGGATGGTCACCGGCCCACCGCAGGGCCCGGTCCACGTCCCCCACCTCGGCGAGCGCACCGATCAACCCGGGTGAGGCTTCACGCAGCGTCGCCGTGATCTGCCCGGCGAGCACGCTCAGCCGGGCGATGTTCACCAGGTCGACGGGTGGCTGCACCGCGACGTCGATCGCCCGGCGGGCGTCGTCCAGGGCCTGGCCCAAGTCGCCGCGGCGTCCCCACTGTCGCTGGATCCACTGCCTGGTCACCACCTCGAAGAGGGTGGACCGGTCGTCGAGTGCGGCCAGGTGGCCGACGAGGTGGTCGAAGACGTAACCGTCGTCGGCCAGCTCCGCCCAGCCCGCCACGCCCTTGTCGTCGCGGTAGCTCGTGACCAGCGCCTTCGACAGGTTCGTCGGATCGGGGTGCCGGATCCGCACGAAGTCCTCGTGGAGGCCGTGCAGTCGGAACCCGTTGCCGTCGGGCAGGCCTTGGAGCAGCAGGCGGCGTTCCAGGACCGGGAGAACGAGCTTTGCCTCCAGCGGCGCGAGCCGGCCCGGCCGTGACCAGAGCCGGACCAGCACCGCTCGGGTCAGAACGGCGCCCGGCTGGAATCCGGCCAGCTCCAGGTAGCACTCGGCAGCCCGGGGATCGTCGGCGGTCAGCGCCTCGAAGGAGGCCGCGAGCACCCCCAGTACCGTGCGATGCGGGTAACCAGGGAACCGCCCCGTCAGTTCGTCGAGTCGCCGTGCGTCCAGCGCCTGGGCCACATCCGCCCAGGGCGTCCGGTTCGCGATCATCGCGCCGACGATCGCGAGGGCGAACGGCAGCCCGTCGCAAGCCTGGAGGACGACCTCCGCGTCGGCCGGCAGCGGGCCGCCGCCCGCCCAGTCCGCGAGGAGTTCCCGGGCGGCGGCCTCGTGGAACCGGCCCACTGCGATCCGCACCGCTCCGAGCGCCGTCGCCACGGCTTGGTCGAGGGTGGTCAGCAACAGCCGTGCCCCTGCTCCGAGCGCGTTCACGAAGGGCAGCGCCGAGTCGGGGTCACGCACGTCGTCCAGGACGATCAAGAGCTCCCGGTCGCCGAGTGCCGCTGCGAGTCGGACGTCGATCTCCGTCTCGGTCTCCGGCAAGCGGGCACCGGGCGCCGCCAGCCGGAGCAGTTCCCGGGCCGCGGCCAGGGGTTGGAACTCGGGTCCTCCAGTGAGCCAGACGATGCCGTCCGAGAAGACCCGACGGGTGCGGGTGGCCGCGGCGAAGGCGGCGGCCACCGTGCTCTTCCCGGATCCCGGGACGCCGTACAGCACGGCCGCGCGCGGAGCCCGGCCGGCGTCCTGCGGGCGCATCTGGTCCGGCAGGAGCGTGCGCGACAGGTGGTCGGTCAGCTCGACCCGGTCCCGGGCGTGCGGGGGCTGTCGCGGCAGGTGGAAACACGGTCCGAGCGGCCGCACCGGCTCGTCCAGCAGCCTGGCCAGGTCGGCCACCACCGTGTCCACCGCCAGCTGCCGTGCGTCTACTCCGTGGTAGTGGCGCAGCCGTTCGGGAAGATCATGGAAGGCGGTCGACCGGACAATCGGCACGACGGGCTTACCGATGTCGTCCGCGTACTGCCACTCCTGGGCGACGTACTCGGACGACAGGGCTCCGGGTCCGACCAGCAGCACGAGCCGGTCGCATGCCTCGATGGCACGCCGGATCTCCTGCCCGAACGTGGTCCCGCGATTGGGCATCGCCTCCCGGTCGAGCCAGACCCGGCATCCCGCCCGGGCAAGGCCGTCCGACAGGGCCCGCCTGAAGTCCGGATCGTCGGCGCGGGCGTAGGACAGGAAGGCGTCCCACCGGTGCTCCCCCGAATCCACCATGTCCCCATCGTGGCAGCAGGTTCGCCACCCCGTTCCGGCTGAGGCGGCGGCACCGGCCACAATCGCGCACCGAGTCGTCGCGAACGCCATTGCGGGCTCATCCATGTGGCTGAGCCCGACTACTGCCCGGGTGGGGGTTCCCGCCACTCGCTCAACCGCGGTGCTCCGGCTGTTGACGCGATCGCAGGTCCACGATCCGCCGGATCTTTCCCACGGACCGCTCCAGCGACTCCGGAGCCACGATCTCGACGGCGACCGACACACCGATGCCGTCCTTCACGGCCGCCGTGATGGCCCGCGCGGCCGTGTCCCGGTCCTCGGGCGTGGCGTCGGCCCGGGCCTCCGCCCGCACGGTGAGGGCGTCGAGGCGGCCCTCACGGGTGAGCCGGAGCTGGAAGTGGGGGGCGACACCCGGTGTGCGCAGCACGATCTCCTCGATCTGGGTGGGGAAGAGGTTCACCCCGCGCAGGATCACCATGTCGTCGCTGCGGCCGGTGACCTTCTCCATCCGCCGGAACACCCGGGCCGTACCCGGCAGCAGCCGCGTCAGGTCCCGCGTCCGGTACCGCACGACCGGCATCGCCTCCTTGGTGAGCGAGGTGAAGACCAGCTCGCCCCGCTCGCCGTCCGGCAGCACCTCACCGGTGATCGGGTCGACGACCTCGGGGAAGAAGTGGTCCTCCCACACGTGCAGTCCGTCCTTGGTCTCCACGCACTCCTGCGCGACCCCCGGGCCCATCACCTCCGACAGCCCGTATATGTCCACCGCGTCGATCGCGAACCGCTCCTCGATCTCCTGCCGCATCCGCTCGGTCCAGGGCTCGGCCCCGAAGACACCCACCCGCAGGGAGGTGCCGCGCGGGTCGACGCCCTGCCGCTCGAACTCGTCGAGGATCGTCAGCATGTACGACGGCGTGACCATGATGATCTCGGGCCCGAGGTCCTGGATCAACTGGACCTGGCGGGCCGTCATACCGCCGGACGCGGGGATGACCGTACAGCCGAGCCGTTCGGCCCCGTAGTGCGCGCCCAGCCCTCCGGTGAACAGCCCGTACCCGTACGCCACATGCACCGTGTCCCCGGGCCGCGCGCCCGCCGCGCGCAGCGAACGGGCCACCACGTCGGCCCACAGGGAGAGGTCGCCCTCGGTGTAACCGACGACGGTCGGGCGTCCGGTGGTGCCGCTGGAGGCGTGGATGCGCCGGATCCGGTCCTGGGGCACGGCGAACATCCCGTACGGATAGTTCTCGCGCAGGTCCGCCTTGGTCGTGAACGGAAAGCGGGCCAGGTCGGCGAGGGAGCGGCAGTCCTCCGGACGGACACCGGCCTTGTCGAAGGACTCGCGACAGAACGGCACGTTGTCGTAGGCGTGCCGCAGCGATCTCCGCAACCGCTCCAACTGCAGTGCCCGCAACGCCGCTTCGTCGAGCCGCTCTCCCGAGTCGAACAGGTCCGTCGAGCCGGACACATCCGTCGCGTCCACCATCGGCACCTCACCCTCACCAAGCATGACAATCCAGGCGACCGATCATTCGGTCGAGGTGTTCGGGATCAGTAATCCAGGACAGCTCGGGCCGAGGCAAGGGGGCGGTTCGGGTTTTCTCGGCGTGGCGCGGCGGAGAACGGAGCCGTGGATCTGAGACCGGAGTTGCTGCCCGGCACGGTGCCGGAGGCGCGAGTGCGAGCGCTCGGCCGTGAGATCGAGCGGATCGAGGAACTCCTGCGTTCGGGCGAACGGGTGAGGGCACAGGCGGCGATCGCCGCGTTCAACGCGGACACCGGGCACGAGTGCGGGCCGTACGACTTCCTCGCCCACTCCGGATCACGAAGCACGCACGACTTCGCGGTGGAGGCGGGGCGTCCGGTGTGTCCGCGGGTGCTGGACATCACGCGGGACGCACTCGTGGAGATCGTCCGCAGAGTTCTGGAGTCGGAGTCGGAGCCGGAGTCGGACTATTTCCTGCGGCTGTTCGCGACGAACGTGGCGCACCCGGCGGCGGCCGACCTGATCCTCCGTCCGCCCGCCGACCTCGAGGGCGCCTCGGCACAACGGATAGTCGACGCGGCTCTGGCCTACCGGCCCCTCGCCCTCTGAGGAACTCCGTTGCGGGTGCGGCGGGCGGTCGCCATGATCGGTGCCATGGCGACCTTCACCGCGCCCGACGGGACCGTGCTCGCCTACCACGTCCGGGGCGAGGGCGCCCCGCTCGTCGTGCTGCCCGGAGGGCCGATGCGCGCCTCCGGCTATCTCGGGGATCTGGGGGGACTCGCCGTGCATCGGCGGCTGGTGCTGCTCGACCTGCGCGGAACCGGTGACTCCGCGGTGCCGGCGGATCCGGCGACCTACCGGTGCGACCGGCTCGTGGACGATGTCGAGGCGTTGCGGGCCCATCTGGGGCTCGCGCACATGGACGTGCTCGGGCACTCGGCGGGCGGGAGTCTGGCCATGCTGTACGCGGCCCGGTACCCGGCGCGGCTGGGGCGACTGGTGCTGGTCACGGCGACGCCCTGGGCGTTGGGCATGCCGGCGACGGGCGAGGACCGGCTGGCCGCGGCGCGGCTGCGGGCGGGTGAGCCGTGGTTCGAGGAGGCCTTCCCCGCGTTCGAGGCCTGGGTGGCAGGAAAGGGTGACTTCGACCCGGCGTTCGCGTCCTTCTTCTACGGGCGCTGGGACGAGACGGCGAAGGACCACGACGCCCGCGCGGACGAGCAGTGCAACGACGAGGCCGCCGACAGGTACGGCTCCGAGGGCGCCTACGACCCGCCGGCGACCCGGACCGCCCTCGCGCGCCTGGACTCGCCCGTCCTCGTCCTCGCCGGCGAGTTCGACGGCGGTCCGCGGCCCGAACTCGCCCGCCGATCCGCCGAGGTGTTCCCGGACGCCGAGTTCGCGGTCCAGCCCGGCGCGGGGCACTACCCCTGGCTGGACGACCCGGAGTGGTTCGTACGGCGTGCCGTCGCGTTCCTGGACGGAGCCGAGGTCTCTCTGCCCTCGGCAGAGTAGCCGTGTGATCCGGTGCCCCTCCGGTTACGTTGCCCGGCATGGACACCGTCAAGGTGAACGGCATCACCCTCGCGTACCGCACCTGGGGCCCCGAGGACGCGCCGCCCGTCCTCCTGCTCCACTCCCGCGGGGCCGACGGCGCCGACTGGACGCCGGTCGCCGAGCGACTCGCCACGGGATCGCGCCCGCGCCGGGTCTACGCCCCCGACCTGCGCGGCCACGGGCACAGCGACTGGCCCGGCACGCAACCGGGTGCCGGGCGGGAGGCGTACGCGTACGAGGCCATGCGCGACGACGTCCTCGCCTTCCTCACCGGCCTCGGCATCGGCCGCGTCGACGTCGTCGGGCACTCGCTGGGCGGTGCCGTCGCCTACCTGCTCGCGCAGCACGCGCCCGAGGTGGTGCGCCGCCTCGTCCTGGAGGACGTACCCGCGCCGCTGCCCCTCGATCCACCCCGAGCGCCCACCGAACGACCCGACGGAGCCCTGCCGTTCGACTGGGCCATGGTGCGGGCCACCGACGCACAGCGCAACGCCCCTGATCCTGTGTGGTGGAACCACATGGCGCGGATCACCATGCCGACGCTGCTCATCGCAGGCGGGCCGACCAGCCTGATACCGCAGGACCAGGTCACCGCGCTCGCCGAACCGCTTGCCGACGCCCGCCTGGTGACCATCGACGCCGGGCATCTGGTGCACGAGAGCCGGCCGGCGGAGTTCCTCACCGTCCTGAAGGCGTTCCTGGCGGCGTGAAGCTCACTTGGCGTACGCCGTCATGAAGCGGTCGCGGAACTTGTCCATGCCCCACTGCGGCGCGTTCTCGGCGGGCTTGAGGCCCTCCGACCAGCCCCAGTCGGAGATCCTGTCGAGCACCTTCTGGTCGCGGGCGACGATCGTGATCGGCACGTCCGTGCTGGTGTCGCCCGCGGTGACGGTCGGGACGGGCTGGTGGTCGCCGAGGAAGACGAGGACGGTGTCGTCGTCGCCGTAGCGCTCGACCCACTCGGTCAGGCTGTCGACGGAGTACTGGACGGCCTTGCGGTACTCGGTGCGCACGCGCTTCTGGTCCTTCCACACCTGCTTGGGGTTCGTGCCCTCCTTCTTGATCTGGTGGAAGACCGAACCGTCACCGAGGTCCTCCCAGTCGATCATGTGCGCGATGGGGGACCAGGGGTTGTGGCTGGAAGCGAGGATGATCTCGGCCATGATCGGGTCACGGTTCTTCTTGCCGTGCTCCAGACGTTCGAAGGCCTCCAGGCTGAACTGGTCGGGCACGGGCGTCCAGCTGAAGTACGGGCCCTGGTAGCCGAGGTGCTCGGAGTCGTAGATGTGGTCGAGGCCGAAGAACTTGCCCTCGGGCCAGGCCTTCCGCACACCGGGGACGATGCCGACCGTGCGCCAGGCACCGGTCTTTTGGAAGTAGCTGGTGAGGGTCGCCCGGTCGCCGGTGGTCAGACTCCCGTACCGCTGCTGGTTCTTGACCCACAGGCCGGACAGGAACGTCGAGTGGGCGAGCCAGCTGCCGGCCCCTGTCACCGGCGACTTGAGCCAGGCGCTGCGCGACGCGAACCCGGCCGCCTCCAACCTGCTCGTGCCCTCCTTGAGGGTCGCGTCCATCTCCGGTGCCATCTGCGGGTCGTCGATCGCGACACGGCCGTAGCTCTCGACGAAGGTGAACAGGACGTCCTTGCCGCGCAGTCCGGTCAGCAGCTGGTCGGGCGGTGTGTCGGCGAAGGCGTCGACGGCGGCCTGCTTCTTGAAGACCTGGGCGTCCCCGAGGCCGTCGCGCACCTGCTGCACACGGTTGGCGAGGTACCCGGTGTAGCCCTTGGTGGCGACCGGGAGACCGCCGAACTGCACGCCCAGAGTGAAGCAGGTGATCCATGCGGTGCCGAGGACGAGGACCGTAGGGACGGCCACGGGGTTTCGGGCCATCACGTTCGTCAGCCGCACCATGGCGAGCGTGCTCAGCACGAGCACGGCAATAAGCAGGACGATCACCCCGGTCACCGCGAGCACCTGACCCGAGCGGCCGAACGACTCCCTGAGGAAGTCCGTCGCATCGTCCAGCAGAATCCAGTCGAAGATCAGGTCGAACGGCCGGGCCAGGAACTGGCGGAAGCCGATGTCGAAAAGCTTCAGGACGGTGAACAGTCCGAGGACCACCCCAGAGACGACGCTCGCGATCCGCCGTGGCTTCGGAGGCAGCGCGAGCAACAGGCCCGCCAGCAGGATTCCTTCCGCGGGGATGCGGAGGAACGAGTGGATCGAGAGCCGGTCGAGCCGGGCGGGCATGAGCAGCGAGCCGAAGACCAGCACACCGGCCAGCACACCTGTCCCCGCGCTCACGCCGCGTGCCGTACGGGGGTAGCGACGGCGCCAGCCGAACCAACCGGGTGACGGTGAGTCCGCCGTTTCGACGGCGTCGGTTTGCTCGACGACGTCCTCTCCCGCCTGCTTTCCCGTCTCCTGTGCCGTCTCCTGAGGCGCTCTCGTCTCCTCTGCCGACGCGGCGGTGTCACCGTCCGCCTCGGCCCCGCCCTCGGTGTCCGGCAGTTGACGAGAGCGAGTGAAGAGCGACACCCGATGGTCCTTCCGTGCGGTCGTGCAATGGCATGGCAAACATGGCCCTGGGGCCGAGCCTGCCATCACCAGTACGTCCGCACGTCACCTTCGGTTCAATCGCACGGGTCGGAGTTTCACCCGGCCGCGGCCACCGCCACCTCCCGGGCCCACCGGTAGTCCGCCTTGCCGCTGGGCGAGCGCCGCACGGCCTCCGTGATCACCAGTTGACGCGGGACCTTGTACCCGGCGAGCCGGGACCGGCAGTGCGCCTGGACGTCCTCCAGGGACGGCCGTACCGCCCCCTCGCGCAACTGCACCACGGCCGCCACATGGTGGCCCCACTTCACGTCCGGTACCCCGGCGACCAGCGCGTCGTACACGTCCGGATGGGATTTGAGCGCCTGCTCGACCTCCTCCGGATACACCTTCTCGCCGCCCGTGTTGATGCACTGCGAGCCCCGGCCGAGGACGGTGACCACGCCCTCCTCGTCGACGGTGGCCATGTCGCCGAGCAGCACCCACCGCTCGCCGTCCTTCTCGAAGAAGGTCTCGGCGCTCTTGTGCGGGTCGTTGTAGTAGCCGAGCGGCACATGGCCGCACTGCGCGACCCGGCCCACCTCGCCGACCGCGACCGGCTGGTACGTGGCCGGATCGACCACCTGGGTACGGGAGTTGACGCGGACGCGGAAGCCGCGCTCGGGGCCGGAGTCCTCCGTCGCGGTGCCGTTGAAGCCGGACTCGGAGGAGCCGAAGTTGTTGAGCAGCATCACGTTCGGGACGAGCGCCTGGAACTGCCGGCGGACCGTGTCCGACATGATCGCCCCCGACGACGACACGCTGAACATCGACGACATGTCGGTGCCCTTCAGTGGACCTTCGAGCGCGTCGATCAAGGGCCGCAGCATCGCGTCGCCCACCAGCGACATGCTGGTGACCTTCTCCCTCTCGATCGTCCGCAGCACCTCCTCGGGCACGAACTTGCGGTGCAGCACGACCCGCTGACCGAAGTTGAACCCGATGAACGCGGTGAGCGTGGAGGTGCCGTGCATCAGCGGGGGAGCCGGGAAGAAGGTGATCCCCGCACCGCCGGCCGCGACCCGCTCGGCGAGTTCCTCCGGCTTCTTCACCGGTTCGCCGGTCGGCGCGCCGCCGCCGAGCCCCGAGAAGAACAGGTCCTCCTGGCGCCACATCACGCCCTTGGGCATCCCCGTGGTGCCACCGGTGTAGATGATGAACTGGTCGTCGCCCGACCGGGAGGGGAACCCGCGCTCCGGGGAGCCGGAGCCTTCCGCCGCCGCGAAATCCACGGCGGCCACCTCGGCCGCCCCCGATACCGGCGTCCCCACCCGCACCAGATGCCGCAGCGCGTCCGTGTGCGGCAGCGCCGCCGCCACCCGGTCGGTGAACTCCGCGTCGAAGACCAGGGCCACCAGATCGGCGTCCCGGTAGAGATAGACCAACTCGTCCTCTACGTAACGGTAGTTGACGTTGACCGGCACGATCCGCGTCTTCAGGCACCCCAGCACGGTCTGGAGGTACTCGACGCCGTTGTACAGGTGGAGCCCGACATGCTCGCCGGGACGTACCCCGCTGTCGAGGAGATGGTGGCCGACGCGATTGGCGGCGGCGTCCAGTTCCGCGTACGTCAGCCGGCGCTCCGCACCCGTACCGGGATGGTCGATGTACACGAGCGCCTCGCGGTCCGCGACCACGTCGACGACCGACTCGAACAGGTCGGCAAGGTTGTACTCCACCGCTCCTCCTGACCTCGGACGGGCCCTGGTGCTTCGACGGTTCGCCGCCATCTGAGCAAAGGGGGCCGCAACTGTGAAGGGTCCGCGTCGAAGAAATCTGACTGAGTGTCAGAAAACCCTTGAAGTGCCCAGGCGCCTCCTGCAACCTGTTCTCGTTCTTTCAGAGGGGAGATGGGCAATGGGTGGGACGGAACACCTCACCGTGCGGCGCGAAGGCGCCACACTGGTGCTCACGCTCAACAGGCCCGACGCCAGGAACGCGCTCTCGCTGTCCATGCTCGTCGGCCTGTACGACGGCTGGCTCGAGGCCGACGAGGACGACGAGGTCCGCTCGATCGTGCTGACCGGCGCGGGCGGCGCGTTCTGCGCCGGCATGGACCTCAAGGCCCTCGCCGGGCAGGGAATGGAGGGCGAGCAGCACCGGGACCGCCTCAAGGCAGACCCGGACCTGCACTGGAAGGCGATGCTGCGCCACCACCGCCCCCGCAAACCGGTGATCGCCGCCGTCGAGGGGTACTGCGTCGCCGGCGGCACGGAGATCCTCCAGGGCACCGACATCCGGGTCGCCGGCGAGTCGGCGACCTTCGGGCTGTTCGAGGTCAAACACGGGCTGTTCCCGATCGGGGGCTCCACCGTCCGGCTGCAACGGCAGATCCCGCGCACCCACGCCCTGGAGATGCTCCTCACCGGCCGCCCCTACACCGCCCGCGAGGCCGCGGGCATCGGCCTGATCGGCCACGTCGTCCCCGACGGCATGGCACTCGACAAGGCCCTGGAGATCGCCGAACGGATCAACGCCTGTGGCCCGCTCGCCGTCGAGGCCGTCAAGGCGTCCGTGTACGAGACCGCCGAGATGACCGAGACCGACGGACTCGCCGCCGAACTCAAGCGCGGCTGGCCGATCTTCGACACCGCCGACGCCAAGGAGGGCACGCGCGCCTTCGCGGAGAAACGACCGCCCGAGTACAAGCGCGCCTGACCACGCGTACCAGCGCGTCCGACCTCCCCCAGAAGGAGACATCCGGGATGCCCGAAGTCCTCAAAGCGCCGCTCGTCGTCGAGTTCCCCTTCACCCGCTCCCTCGGCCCCGTCCAGAGCGCCTTCCTCACCGGCCTGCGCGAACGCGTCGTCCTCGGCGTGAAGACCGGCGACGGCCGCGTGCTCGTCCCGCCCGTCGAGTACGACCCCGTCACCGCCGAGGAGATCCGCGACCTCGGCAGCTTTGTCGAGGTCGCCCCCACCGGCACGGTCACCACCTGGGCCTGGAACCACGCCCCCCGCCGCGGCCAGCCCCTGTCCACCCCCTTCGCCTGGGTCCTGGTCCGCCTCGACGGCGCCGACACCGCCCTCCTGCACGCCCTCGACGCCCCCGGCCCCGACGCCGTGCACACCGGCATGCGCGTCCGCATCCGCTGGGCCGACGAACGCACCGGCGCCATCACCGACATCGCCTGCTTCGAGCCGTACGACGGCGACCGGGCCGAACCGGCGGGCCACACCGGAGAGTTCGAGAACCCGGTCACCGGCATCGTCGCCCCGGCCCGCCTCGACTACACCTACACGCCCGGCCGCGCCCAGTCCGCCTACATCCACGCACTCGGCGACCGGCGCATCGTCGGCGAGCGGTGTCCGTCCTGCCGCAAGGTGTACGTCCCGCCGAGGGGTGCGTGCCCCACATGTGGTCTCGCCACATCGGAACAGGTGGAAGTGGGTCCCCGCGGCACGGTCACCACCTTCTGCATCGTCAACATCAAGGCGAAGAACCTCGACATCGAGGTGCCGTACGTCTACGCGCACATCGCCCTCGACGGTGCCGACCTCGCCCTGCACGGCCGCATCGGAGGCATCCCCTACGACCGGGTGCGCATGGGCCTGCGCGTCGAACCCGTGTGGACGGAAGGATCCCGCCACCCCGACCACTACCGGCCGACCGGCGAGCCCGACGCGGACTACGAGACGTACAAGGAGCTGTTGTAGATGCAGCCACTCAGGGATGTCGCCGTCGTCGCCTTCGCGCACACCGGCCACCTGCGCACCGCCGACGAGCTCTCCGAGGTGGAGATGCTCATGCCCGTCCTGCACGAGGTGCTCGACCGCACCGGCCTGAAGACCGCGGACATCGATTTCACCTGCTCCGGCTCCTGCGACTACCTCGCCGGCCGGGCCTTCTCCTTCACCCTCGCCCTCGACGGGGTCGGCGCCTGGCCGCCGATCTCCGAGTCCCATGTCGAGATGGACGGCGCGTGGGCGCTGTACGAGGCGTGGACCAAGATCCTGACCGGCGACGCCGACACCGCCCTCGTGTACTCCTACGGCAAGTCGTCACCCGGCTCCGTCCGCGACGTCCTGACCCGACAGCTCGACCCGTACTACGTGGCACCCCTGTGGCCCGACTCCGTCGCCCTGGCCGCCCTCCAGGCGCAGGCACTCATCGACACGGGCGCGACGGACGAGCCCGCCCTGGCCGCCGTGGCGGCCCGCAGCCGCAACTCAGAGACGAACACCGCGGCCCAGCAGGACTACGTCGTACGGCCCCTGCGCACCGGCGACTGCCCACCCGTCGGCGACGGCGCCGCCGCGGTCGTCCTGGCGGCCGGGGACCGGGCCCGGGACCTGTGCGCGCGGCCCGCCTGGATCCGCGGCATCGACCACCGCATCGAGGCACACGGCCTCGGCGTCCGCGATCTCACCGACTCACCGTCCGCCCGACTGGCCGCCGAGAAGGCCGGCGCCTTCGAACGCCCCGTCGACACCGCCGAGTTGCACGCACCCTTCAGCTCGCAGGAGGTCGTCCTGCGCAAGGCTCTCCGGCTGGACGACGACGTGCGGATCAACCCCTCCGGCGGTGCCCTCGCCGCCAACCCGGTCATGGCCGCCGGGCTCATCCGCATCGGCGAGGCCGCCGCCCGCATCCACCGCGGCGAGTCCGACCGGGCCCTCGCCCACGCCACCTCCGGACCCTGCCTCCAACAGAACCTGGTCGCCGTACTCGAAGGGGATCCGCGATGAGCAAGGAGCCCGTGGCCGTCGTAGGCATCGGCCAGACCAAGCACGTGGCGGCACGCCGGGACGTCTCCATCGCGGGGCTCGTGCGGGAGGCCGCCCGCAGGGCCCTGGACGACGCCGAGCTGGACTGGGCGGACATCGACGCCGTCGTCATCGGCAAGGCGCCCGACTTCTTCGAGGGCGTGATGATGCCGGAGCTGTACCTGGCCGACGCGCTGGGTGCCGTGGGCAAGCCCATGCTCCGGGTGCACACGGCGGGCTCGGTCGGCGGGTCGACGGCGCTGGTCGCCGCCAATCTGGTGGCGGCAAGGGTCCACGGCACCGTGCTCACCCTCGCCTTCGAAAAGCAGTCCGAGTCGAACGCCATGTGGGGACTGTCCCTGCCCATCCCCTTCCAGCAGCCGCTGCTGGCCGGGGCCGGCGGGTTCTTCGCCCCGCACGTACGCGCCTACATGCGACGCAGCGGCGCCCCCGACACCGTCGGCTCCCTGGTCGCGTACAAGAACCGGCGCAACGCGCTGAAGAACCCGTACGCGCACCTGCACGAGCACGACATCACCCTGGAGAAGGTCCAGGCCTCGCCCATGCTCTGGGACCCGATCCGCTACTCGGAGACCTGCCCCTCCTCCGACGGAGCCTGCGCGATGGTCCTCACCGACCGCGCGGGAGCCGCCCGCTCGCCCCGGCCGCCCGCCTGGATGCACGGCGGCGCGATGCGCAGCGAACCCACCCTGTTCGCGGGCAAGGACGCCGTGTCGCCGCAGGCCGGCAAGGACTGCGCGGCCGACGTGTACCGGCAGGCCGGGATCGCCGACCCGCGCCGGGAGATCGACGCCGTCGAGATGTACGTGCCGTTCTCCTGGTACGAGCCCATGTGGCTGGAGAACCTCGGCTTCGCCGACGAGGGCGAGGGCTGGAAGCTCACCGAGTCCGGGGTCACCGAACTGGACGGGGACCTGCCCGTCGACATGTCCGGCGGCGTTCTGTCGACGAATCCGATCGGCGCCTCCGGCATGATCCGTTTCGCGGAGGCCGCGCTCCAGGTGCGCGGTCAGGCCGGGGAACACCAGGTGGAGGGGGCACGTCGGGTGCTCGGGCACGCCTACGGCGGCGGATCGCAGTTCTTCGCCATGTGGCTGGTGGGGTCCGAGCCCCCCGCCTCCTGAAAGGTCCCCCTCACACGGCCTGTTGGCGCCCGGGGCCGATCGCTAGGCTGGCCGCGGACGACGCAATCGGGAGGAGCACGGACGTGGCCGAGACCACCATCCAGCAGCAGCCGCTCATGGGCTGGGACAAGCCCGAGCTGGACCTCAGCAACGCCGACTGGCACTCCAGCAGCCGTGGCCTGGGGGATGTCCAGATCGCCTTTGTCGAGGGATTCATCGCGATGCGCAACAGCGGCCGGCCCGAAAGCCCGTCCCTGATCTTCACACCCGCGGAGTGGGGAGCGTTCGTGTCGGGAGCGAGGGAAGGGGAGTTCGACCTCACGTGACCTGCGTGAGCTGACGGGCCGATCCGGCTGTGTTCCGACCGTTTTTCCGGACACGCGACCTTGAGCGCTCTCCCAAGGCCGATGCTGAGCAAGGCTGACCCCTGGAAGCGAAGGTCGTCTCCGGAGGTGAGGAACGCATGAGTACTCTGCCGGTGGTCGCGGCGGTCGACGGTTCGGACGACAGCCTGCGCGCTCTGGACTGGGCCCTCGACGCCGCCCGTCGGCGCGGGGCGCCGCTGCGGGTGGCCCATGTGCGGCAGTACGCCGCCTGGACCCAGCCCGGAGCCCCGGTCGTGGCGGCGCCGGCGGACGACCAGGTGCTCGCGGACGTGCGCGCTCATCTGGAGAACCGGGCCGACCTGCCCGACACGGAGTACGTCGGTCTGGACGGGGCCATCGGCGTCCTGCTGCCCGAACTCGGTTCCACCGCCCAGTTGATGGTGCTCGGCTCCCGGGGCCGCGGCGGCTTCGCCAGCCTGCTGCTCGGTTCCACCAGCATGGCCGCCGCCCGCGACGCCGAGTGCCCCGTCGTGGTGGTGCCCCGGCCCGGCCGCGAGGTCCACGGCGACGCGCCGGCCGGGCCCGGTCCCCGTGTGGTCGTCGGCCTCCAGGTGGACAGCCCCGACGAGGCCACGCTCGCCTTCGCCTTCACCGAGGCCGCCCTGCGCGGCGCGCGCCTCCAGGTCGTCGCCGCCTACCCGTGGCCCGTCCAGAGCTGGGCGGCCCCCGGCGAACTCGTCCCGGCGATGATCGACCAGGACGCCGTCGAGAGTGAGACCCGGGCCCTCGCCGAGGGCTTCCTCGCCCCGCACAGTTCCCGCCACCCCGACGTCCGGGCCGAGCCGTACATCGCACCGGGCGACGCGGCCGGTCACCTCGTCGCCGCCTCGAAGGACGCCGACCTGGTCGTCGTCGGCCGCCACCGACGCCGCCTGCTGGCACCCGCCCGCATGATGGGCTCCGTCACCCAGGCCGTCCTGCTGCACGCGGCGAGCCCGGTCGCGGTGGTGCCGCCGGCGCCGCCGGAGGACTGAGACACCCCCAGTTAATGGAATTCGCCGTGCCTATCATTAGCCCCATGCAGGCCACGATCAGCAGCGATGCCCGCCTCGTCCTCGACCTCGCCCTGACCATCCGGCACGACGGCCACGGCAAAGTCGCCGACGACCTGTCCGACCCCGCCGGTCTCTCCGCCTGGGTCCGGGCCCGCCCCGACGCCCTGCCGGAGGCAGCCGGGTTCGTCGCCGACGAGGCCGCTCTCGCCGCCGTCCGTGATCTGCGCGCCGCCGTCCGCGCCCTCTTCGCCCGGGCGGTACGGCCCGCCGAACCGAGCCCCGCCGACGCGGCCCGCCTCCTGCCCCTCGCCGAGGCCGTGCGGCGGCTCAACGAGGCGGCCGCTCGTACGCCCACCGTTCCCGTGCTGCACTGGGCCGAGGACGCCGAACCCGTCGTACGGCATGAGGCCGTGCGAGGCGGAGGCGAGCTCACCGCGCTGCTCGCGCACGCCGCGATCGCCTTTCTCGACGGTCCCGAGCGGCAGCGGCTGCGGGCCTGCCACGCGCCGCGCTGTGTGCGGTACTTCCTCAAGGAGCACCCGCGCCAGGAGTGGTGCAAGCCGTCCTGCGGCAACCGTGCCCGCGTCGCCCGTCACCACGAACGGCATCGCAGGAGTGCCTAGCCCGCAAGAGCCGCCCGCACGTCACGCGAGGGCCTCGGGCACGTACCATTGCGGCATGTCGTTCCTCCGCCGCCGTAGCGCCACGCCCGCCGGGCCCGACTTCGACGTACTGGCCATGGACCCGGGCGACTGGCCCGGCAATCTGGGCGCCGGTCTGCTGCCCGCGCCCGACGGCAGCTGCCAGGGCGTCTACCTTCGCTACGACCTCTTCGGCGGCCGCGGCCCCGCGATGATCATCGGCAACCTCCCGGAGGGCTCCCCGGCCCGCGAGGTCACCGAGGGCGAGATCCCCTTCGAGGTCGGCCAGCTGCTGCTGGCGCTGGAGAACGACGAGGAGGTCACCGTCGTCGGCGTCGAGGACATGCCGGTGATGCAGGGCGACAACCTCCTGATCGTGCGCCGCCTCAAGCTGTCGGAGAGCCGGATCTCCTGCGTGCAGTTCGACCGCAGCGACAACGTCCTGGTGACCATCGCCGCCTGGGACCGCCCCATCACCGACGACCTGTACGCCCTGCTGAAGCCGCTCCCCGCGGAGCTTTTCCAGCAGGGCTGAGGCACCTACCCGGCCGACCCCTCCACGCGTACGTCCGCCGCCCGCACGAACGCCACCCGGTGGCCGAACTGGATCTCGTAGTACAGGTCCTTGCCGACCACCACCTGGTGGTAGGTCTCGTCGAAGGTCACCGCGTAGTAGTACTGGCCGGGCACCTTGTCGCCGACCACGTACCTCTGGCCCGCCGGCAGCTTGTACGGCAGCGGCGACACCGTCTGGGCGGGCACTCCCGCCGGGTACGCGGACGCCTCCGGGTAGGCGCGCCCGTAGACCGGGATGCTCGCCGGACCGTCCTTGGGCGTCACCACCGGGCCGGTCGCGTTCACCGCCGTCGGGTTCTTCTTCGGGTTCTTGAACCAGGCCTTCTGGCCGAGGTACCAGATCGCCGTCCAGTCGCCGTCGCGCTCCGCGACCGCGTACTGCTGGCCGGTGGAGACCCGGGAGGACAGGTCGTTCACCCCGGTGGTCGGCGTCGTGCCCAGACCGATGTCCTTGATCAGGGGGTAGGACTCGCCGGGCCCCGAGTAGAGGCGCACCGCGCTCGAGCCGTGGGCCGCGCACGGCTCACCCTGGGCGACGCAGCCCGTGAACCCCGGCCGGTTGGCGGCGTAGTCGGGGCGGATCGTCACCAGGCCGCCGTTCTTGCCGGCCGCGGCTTCGAAGGGGCGGCCCAGCAGCGCGAAGTAGTGCGCCCAGTCCCAGTACGGGCCCGGGTCGGTGTGCATGCCGCCGATGGTTCCCGCGGTCGGGCCGGGCACGTTGTCGTGGCCGAGGATGTGCTGCCGGTCCAGCGGGATGTCGTACTTCTTGGACAGGTACGTCACCAGCCGCGCCGACGACCGGTACATCGCCTCCGTGTACCAGGCGTCCGGATTCGCCAGGAAGCCCTCGTGCTCCAGGCCGATCGACTTGGCGTTGACGTACCAGTTGCCCGCGTGCCAGGCCACGTCCTTCGCCTTCACGTGCTGGGCGATGTGGCCGTCCGTGGAGCGCAGCGAGTAGTTCCACGACACATAGGTCGGGTCCTGCACCAGGTTGAGGACGCCTTCCCAGGCGCCCTCCGTGTCATGGATGACGATGTAGTCGATGCTCTGGGACGCCGGACGGTTCCCCAGGTCGTGGTTGCCGTAGTCGCCCTCGCCGAACTCCTCGTAGGGAGCGGGGATCCACTCGCAGGACACCGTGGCCGGGCACTGGATGCCGGTCGTGTCGAGCGTGCGCAGCCCTGTCCGCGCGAGCTGCCCGGTGTCGGGCGCGAGGTCCGGCTGGGGAGCCAGGGCGACCCGCTGGCCGGCGTCGGTGACGCGCTCCTCGCCGGTGCGCAGCACGTCGAAGAGGTCGCCCGCGTACGCCGCCCCCGTCGCGCTGTCGTCGGCGCCGGAGAAGCGGGCCACCGCCCCGTACCAGTCCGCCGGATCCTTGCTCAGCGGTTCACCGAGATCCTTCTGCGCGGCGGCGAGCAGCGCTGCGCCGCCGGCCACGTTCGCGGCGGGATCGGTCCGCAGGTGTTCGGCGGGCAGGCCGGTGAGCTCGGCCGCCTTCGGCAGGGTCGTGAGGCGGGCCGGGAGCTCGGAGCTCTCCGGCAGCTTCGCCTCGGGGTGCAGCGGGGTGCGGGCGCTGTCGCCGCGCGCGTCCTCCGTGCCCTCGCTGTGGTGCGGCGGCGCCTCGGCGAGCGCGGTGCGCGCGTCGGTGAGGTGCATCGGGCCGTACCCGCCGGTCACGCTGGGCGCCCCGGCGTGCGCGTCCCAGCGGGACTGCAGGTAGGAGACGCCGAGCAGCACGCTCTGCGGCACGTGGTACTCGGCGGCCGCGGAGGCGAACGCCAGCTGAAGGCGGTTCGCGGAGGACTGTGCGGCGCTGTCGGACGGAGCGGCGCCGAGCAGCGGCAGCAGCAGGGCCGCGGTGGCCACCGCCCCCGCGACCGCTCGCCTGCCGCTGTACCCGGCGGCTCTGTTGGGGTCGGTGGCGGATCCTCGCAATGCAGCCTCCTGGGACGGTCGAGCGCGATGCGCCGTGCGGGGCCGGGTGTCCGTCAGTGGTACCGGCCTGCCGACGATCCGTCAATGATGCCCAGGAGCAGGCGACTTCCCTCGTCAATCCAGGTGGGCGGCGAGTTTCGCGGACCGGCCCCGCGGGCCTGCGATGCGTCAGTGGCGTACACCAATGAGCCGTACGAGGCGCCCCGTGCACCCGGACATACGACGGTCCGCGGTGCGCCGCTGACCGGCGCACCGCGGACCGTCGTCCCCGTCAGCGAGTGCCGACCGCCGCGCGCACGGCCCGGCGGGCCAGCTGGCAGTCGTCGTGCAGCCGCCTGAGCAGCAGCCGTTGTTCCTCGCCGGACGGCGCAGCACCCGGGTGGGCCGTTCCCGGTGCCGCCGGGGTCGTGTCGTGCATCGAACGCTGCACGGCCATCTCGTAGGTACGGATCTCCCGGGTCAGCACGAGCATCAGGTTCACCAGGAACGCGTCCCGCGAGGCGGGGCCCGCCGACTGGGCGATCTGGCTGATCTGCCGCCGGGCCACCGGCGCGTCGCCGAGGACCGACCACAGCGTCGCCAGGTCGTAGCCCGGCAGGTACCAGCCCGCGTGCTCCCAGTCCACCAGCACTGGACCGGCCGGTGACAGGAGAACGTTCGACAACAGTGCGTCGCCGTGGCAGAACTGGCCCATGCCGTGCCGGCCCGCGGTCGCCGCGATGCCGTGCAGCAGTTTCTGCAGGTCGCCCAGATCCCGGTCGGTGAGCAGGCCCAGCTCGTGGTACCGGTTGATCCGTGTGGCGTAGTCCAGCGGGGCGTCGAAGGTGCCCGCCGGCGGCCGCCAGGCGTTCAGCCGGCAGATCGCGCCGAGTGCCGCCCTGATGTCCGCGCGGGGCGGGGCCTGAGCCGGGTGCCGGTGCAGTGCCGCCACCCGCCCCGGCATCCGCTCGATGACGAGCGTGCAGTTGTCCGGGTCCGCCGCGATCAGTCTCGGCACGCGCACCGGAGGGCGGTGCCGGACGAACGAGCGGTATGCGGCTATCTCGTGGCGGATCCGCTCGGCCCATGCGGGGGAGTGGTCCAGTAAACACTTGGCGACGGCGGTGCTGCGTCCTGTCGTGCCGACCAGGAGTACGGAGCGTCCGCTGCGGCGCAGCACCTGCACCGGGGCGAACTCCGGGCAGATCCGGTGCACCGACGCGATCGCCGTGCGCAGCTGGGCGCCCTGAGGGCCGGACAAGTCGAGTCTCCCGCTGAGGGGTTGGGTACCGACCCCCGGTGCGCGCCGCGGCCTGCCCGCGCCGAGCACGGGAGCCGCCGCCGGACGGGCGGGGTCGAGGTAGGGGCCGCCACCCACCGGACGGGGGTGCGGCGACCGGGGCGGGGCGGACACGGAGGACGATGCTGCGTACATGGGCGAAACAGATCCCTTCGTGTGCCTGCGACGACAGTGCGCTGCCCGGCCCGGTCACCCGGGTGCACCCTGGGGAATGCATCCCTTGTTCCAGGAAGAGTTCCAGGAAGAGTTCCAAGAAGGCGACCGGGTCGGGGTGGCGCTTTCCTACCTGACACCAGATGCCCAGTGGCACACCATCTGGCGAGGCCTGGCGAACCCTGGCGAATAGTCGCCCGGCAACTCTCACCGGGCTACATTCAACTCAGCCGAGAACCTGGGGGCTTGATGTGAGCGGACAACCCAACACCCGTCTCTCGGACCTGTTCGGCCTGGCCGGCTGGTCCAAGGGTGAACTCGCGAGGCTGGTCAACCGGCAGGCGGCGGCCATGGGCCACCCCCAGCTTTCGACCGACACCTCTCGGGTGCGGCGTTGGATCGACACGGGAGAGATCCCGCGCGATCCGGTGCCGCGGGTGCTGGCGGCTCTGTTCACCGAGCGTCTCGGCCGTGTCGTGACCATCGAGGACCTCGGTCTGGTCCGGCACGGGCGTGCGGGGAAACGGCAGGGCGACGGGAATGCGGAACATCCCGACGGAGTGCCGTGGGCGCCCGAGCGGACTGCTGCGGTCCTCACCGAATTCACGGGAATGGACCTCATGCTCAACCGACGCGGCTTGGTGGGCGCGGGTGCCGCGCTCGCCGCGGGATCAGCCCTCAGCAATGCCATGCACGACTGGCTGCACACCGATCCGGCCCTGACCGCCGACGCTCCCCAGTTCGACGACCCCCTGCACGCCGAACCCGCTGGGCTCGACCGCTACGAGGCCGCCCCCATCGGGTCGCAGGAGATCGAGGAACTGGAGCGCTCCGTCGAAGTCTTCCGGGCCTGGGACGCGGCCCGCGGCGGCGGACTGCAACGCAAGGCAGTCGTGGGCCAGCTCAACGAGGTGGGCGGCATGCTCGCCTACCGACACCCCGACCATCTCCAGCGACGCCTGTGGGGCGTCGCCGCCAACCTCGCCGTCCTCGCGGGCTGGATGTCGCACGACGTCGGCCTGGAGCCCACGGCCCAGAAGTACTTCGTCATCGCCGCCCATGCCGCCAGAGAGGGCGGTGACCGGCCCCGCGCCGGGGAGGCGCTCTCCCGGGCGGCTCGCCAGATGGTGCACCTGGGCCGGCCCGACGACGCACTCGACCTGATGAAGCTGGCCAAATCCGGCTCCGGCGACCAGGTGCTGCCCCGTACCAGGGCGATGCTCTACACCATCGAGGCCTGGGCACAGGCCTCCATGGGCAAGGGCCAGGCCATGCGCCGCACCCTCGGACAGGCGGAGGACCTCTTCGTCTCCGACCGGGGCGACGTGCCGCCGCCGAGCTGGATGCAGACCTTCAAGGAGGAGGATCTGTACGGCATGCAGGCCCTGGCCTACCGCACGCTGGCCGAGCACGAGCCGGGCGCGGCCGTGCACGCCCAGCACTACGCGGAGAAGGCCCTGGCCCTGCGCACCGACGGACGGGAGCGGTCGAAGATCTTCGACCACCTGTCCATGGCCTCCGCCTGCTTCATCGCGGACGACCCCGAACAGGCGGACCGGTACGCACGGCTGGCACTGATGGCGATGGGGTCGAACTCCTCGCGCCGTACCTGGGACCGGCTGGGCCAGATGTACCGGCTCACCGCCGAGTACTCCACCTATCCGAAGATCAATGAGCTGCGCGAGGAGATCAGGCTGGCGCTGCCGAAGACGAGGGGGAAGGGCGGCAGCAGCGCCAGGGCATAGAACGCCGGGGCTGTGCCCCTGACCTGCCGTTGGAGTTATGCGGTCACCCTGGCGACGAGTACACAGGCGTCGTCCTCGCGCTCGGCCTCGTCGAACTCCTCCACCAGCATCCGTACGCAGTCCTGTGCGGTGCGCGCCTCGCCGAACCGGGGGGCCAGGTCGAGGAGACGGTTCACGGCGCCCTCTTCCTCTCCGCTGTGCCCGGGCACCAGCCCGTCGGTGTGCAGCAGGAGCAGGTCGCCCGGTCGGAGGGTTTCCTCGGCCTGTTCGTACACGGCCCCCGAGGTCGCGCCGAGCAGGACGCCGGCCGGCGCGTGCAGCCGGCGCCCCGTCCCGTCGCGGAACAGCAGCGGGGCGGGGTGTCCTGCCTGCGCCCACACCAGGGTGCGGGTCGTTGGCCGGTAGCGGCAGCAGACCGCGCTGCCGAGGGCCGGCTGCACGGTGGCGTCGAGCAACTGGTTGAGCCAGGCCATCAGTTGAGCCGGCGGGGTGCCGGTCATGGCCATGCCGCGTACGGCGCCCAGCAGGGTCGCCATGCCCGAGGTCACGGCGACTCCGTGCCCGGTGAGGTCGCCGACGCTGAGCAGGGTCTCGCCGTCGGCGAGCTCCAGCGCGTCGTACCAGTCGCCGCCGATCAGCGCGCTCGCCGACGACGGCAGATAGTGGGCCGCGAGATCCAGGGTCTCGGGGCCCTGGTGCGGGAGCCGCAGGGAGCCGCGCCACGGCGGTAGCACAGCTTCCTGCAGCTCGACCGCGAGCCGGTGCTCGGCCTGCGCGCGGTGCCGGTGACGCTGTAACGAGTCACGGGTCTCGCTCACCGCCCGTTGGCTGCGGCGCAGTTCACTGACGTCCCGCAGCACCGCCCACATGGACGCGGTGCTTCCGTCGGTGTCGAGCACGGGCTCGCCCATCATGTGCACGGTCCTTACGTCGCCGTCCGGGCGCAGCACGCGGAACTCGCCGTCGATGGGCTTGGCGTCGACGAGGCAGTCGGTGACCATCGCCGTCAGCCTCGGGCGGTCCTCGTCGAGGACCAGGGACGGCAGCTCGTCGAGGGTCAGCGGAGCGGCGGCGGGGTCGCGGCCCAGGATCTGGTAGAGCTCACCGGACCAACTGGCCTCGTCCGTCAGCAGGTTCCACTCCGCGCTGCCGACCCGGCTGAGGAGCGAGCCGCGCCGGGGAGCGGACGGCACGGCCCGGGCGGCGGGCGCCGCCTCCGGTGAGGCCGGCACGGGCGGCGGGCCGTCCCGCAGCTGTGCCAAGTGCTCGTCCAGATCGTCGAGTTGGTGCAGCGCGAGGTCGTACAGCGCGCGCTGCCACCGCTCCTGCGGGTCGGAACCGTCACTCTGCGTGCCCCGGCGTACGGCGTCCATGTCGCCCTTGAGCCGGCGCGCCTGCGATATCAGCGCGTCGACCGAGCCGCGTCCGGGCGGCTGGGCGGCTGGGCGGTCCGCAGAGAGATGGGACGGCATGACGCACTCCGATGCGGGGACGGTACGACCAAGGCGGACGGAAGGACCGTTACGACTGTTGCACAGCCCGCGACGCCCTGTAAGGGATTTGGCAACACCCGATACGGGGGTGCTTCTGGCATATGCCACAGTCTTCAGGGGCGGGCTCGGTGTACGTCTGACGTGGCGCACCGGGCGGTTCAAGTCGTAGGCGAGGTACGTGACTTGACGGACCGATGAGGTGGTCGACGCGGTGTTCGGTTGTGTGTGCGACGGCACTGTGTTCTAGGGAGTGTGGCACAGGTGGATCGGCCGGGCCAGGGGGCCGTGGCGCGGCGCCGAGGCGTGACGCAGGTCACATGAATTCATGAGGGTTCGGGTGTACTGCGAACGGCACCTGCGAGCTCGTAAAGACATGGACATCACGCTCGAGCAGCCCGCCCGCGCCCGTCTCATCGCCGCGGACCAGGAACTGCCTGTTCCCGCCACGCTCCGCTACACCGGCGCGGACCCGCTGGCCGTGCACATCGACTTCCCGCCCGAGGTCGCCCTGGACGGCGAACGAGTCACCTGGACCTTCGCCCGCGCCCTGCTGGAGGAGGGGCTGACCGGCCCGGCGGGAAGCGGTGACGTGCACGTATGGCCCTGCGGCCGGGCCCGTACGGTCCTGGAACTGCACTCGCCGTGCGGACTGGCCCTGCTCCAGTTCGACACGGCCGCGCTGCGTCGGTTCCTGGTGCGGACCTTCGCGGTGGTGGGCGCCGGGCGGGAAGACGTCGGCGCCGCCGTCGAGCAGGGGCTGGCCTCGCTCTTCGGCGGCGTCTGACGTGCCTCGCCGGGCCTCAGTACCGCAGGACTCCCGCGATCCCGTCCGCGTCGCCCAGCGCGCCGTCCGGGACGAAGCGCACCTCGGCGCCGGTCTCCAGGCACTGTTCGACGATCTCGTCCACGATGTCCTCGCGGGCGTCGAGGTCGCCGCCCTCGGCCGGGACCAGATGGTCGCCGCCGTCGTCGCGGACCGTCACCCGGTAGTTCTCCTCGACGGCCAGCAGCCGTACGCGGCCCTCGCGCGCGTTCTGCCACAGCTCGTCGACGCCGGCCGCGAACGCCCGGTGGCCGCGGGCCGATTCGAGCTCCCGCGCCACGGAGTCGGTGCTCTTGCGCGCCTCGGCGGCGACCAGCGGCCGGATCGCCTGCCACACGGCGTCGGGGGTGCCGTGCGCGAGCCCGCCGTGCGGTACGTGGACGGCGTTCTTGGTGACGCTGCCGACCTCGTCCAGCAGGGACAGCGCGGCCGTCTCGCCGGTCACGTACAGCGGCCTCGGCTGCTCGCGCAGCAGCGTGCTCATCGCGGTGTCCACCTCGCGCAGGAACTGGCGGGTGCCCTCGTCCCGGAAGGTGCTCCGCAGATCGCCGATCCGTTGCTGGCGCTCGGCGTCGAAGTTCTCGCGGCTCCGCGACAGCGGGAAGCCGCCGGTGCGCTCCTCGGTGACACGTTCCGTACCGCCGCTCCACAGGGTGACCTGGTCGGCGGAGACCGACAGCACCCAGAACGGCCGCTCGGCGGCCTGCGCGGAGACCAGGTTGCGGGTCAGGAAGGTGTCCGACAGCACCACGCGTTCGGGCACGGGGCGGGCGAGCGACCACACCTGGTGCTCACCCGGAGCGGCGAAGATGACCAGGCCGTCCCCGGCGTGCGACAGATCGACCTCGGCGAGGGCCTGGTCGAGCTGCCGGGCGACGTCCAGGCGCCGATCCCGGGGGACCGCGGGATCGGCCTCCAGCTGTTTCTTGGCCTCGGCCACGACATTGCGCAGCCGGACCGGATCCTGGGCGTTCTCGGGCTCCCGGCGATGTGTCGGCGTCAGCACGGAGACCGCCGGATAGGGGCGCGGGCGCCGCAGCTCGGTGAGAGTGGTGGGACTGAGTGCGTGCTCCATAACAGCACGATAGGGCTGAATCGCCGATCGGGCATTAGGTGCAGCCAAGTCGGGCAACCCGGGCACGGCGGGCGTACCTCAGCGGCCGTCGTCCTCCGGCCCGCAGGAGCTGCCGTCGGGAGGCAGGGAACCGTACAGCAGGAACGCGTCGACCTTGCGGTGCACGCACTTGGAGGAGGCGTAACCGGTGTGGCCCGCGCCCTTGTTGTCGAGCACCACGGCCGAGTCGCCCAGGCGCTCGGCCGTCTCCACGGTCCAGCGGTACGGTGTCGCCGGGTCGCCCCGGGTGCCCACCAGGAGCATCTTCGGGGTGCGGACGTCACGCACCTCGTCGCGGATGAAGTCGGTGCCCTTGGGGCGGCCGTAGCACGTCAGCACCTCGGTGAGCCGGTAGCGGCCGAACACCGGCGACGCCTGTTCGTACTCGGCGCGCAGCCGGCCGAGTTCCCTGGTGATCCGGCGGGCGCTGGGGCGGTCGGGATCGTCCGCGCAGTTGATCGCCATCAGCGCCGCCGGAAGATTGTCGAGCGGGACGTCCTCCTGGTCGACCAGGCCGCCGTCCGTGCCGTTGTCGGCGCGCAGGGCGATGCCTCCACCGGCACGGAACGTCGTTCCACCGCCGGAGAACCAGAGGAGCGGCCCGGTGTCGCCGTCCTCGACCAGCGAGGCGAGCGCCCGTTCCAGGGACGGCCACAACTCCTTGCTGTAGAGGGCCTGGCCGATGGCGCCCACGAGGTCCTGGCCGGTGAAGTCCTCGCCGAAGTCCGTCGGCACCGGATCCTGGTCGAGGGAGTCCACGAGGCGTACGACCTCCTCCCGGGCCGTGCGCGCGTCCGTGCCGAACGGGCAGGCGATGTCCTTCACGCACCAGTCGACGAAGTCCTCCAGCGCGGTCTGCTGACCCGCGGCGCCCGCCACGCCCTGCTCGGTCAGCGGTTCGGTGAGCGTGTCCACGCCGTCGAGCGCCATCCGGCCGACCTTCTCGGGGAACTGGGCCGCGTACACCGCGCCGAGCCGGCTCCCGTAGGAGAAACCGAGGTAGTTGAGCTTCTTGTCGCCGAGGGCCTGGCGCATGATGTCCAGGTCGCGCGAGGCGTTCACCGTGCCTATGTGGGGCAGGACGGGGCCGGAGTGCTTGGTGCACGTGTCGGCCACCTTGCGCAGCTGTTTGAGGACGGCCTGCGGATCGTCGTCGAGGTCGGCCTCCTCGTCCGGCGCCGTCGCGGGCCCGGTCCCGCACGTCACCGGCGAGGACCGGCCGACACCGCGAGGGTCGAAGGACACCACGTCGTAGCCGTTGGTCAGACTCATGAAGTCCTTGCCGCCGGCGGCGAGTTCACTGACGCCCGGGCCACCCGGACCGCCGAAGTTCAGCAGCACGGAGCCGCGTGACTTCCCCGTCGCCCGGTAGCGGGCGAGCGCCAGCTCGAGGGTGCCCGCCCGCGGCCTGGCGTAGTCGAGGGGGACGGTGACCTTCCCGCACTGGAGGTCCTCGGGCATCTCCACGCCGTCGCACTTCGACCAGACGACCTTCTGGCGGTAGAACCGCGACAGGTCGGCCTCGGAGTCCTCCGCGGCCACCGCCGGCAGGCCCGCGCCGAGCAGAACCAGGCCGAGGCCTCCGGTGATCGTGCAGCGCCCGAGTAGGGGCCGAGTCGACAGCTTGGCCGGCATGGATGCCTCCAGGGAGCCTGCCGCGGACCGGGACCGGCGCCCGTTTCCGGGCGCCCTCGATCACGATAGGTGCAGCTCGCAGGGCTCGCCTCCGGACGAGCGGGGCCGCGGAAGGTGCCCTACCCTGTGCCCCCGACGATGCGCGGTACGAGGCTTTCGAGGCGGCTCCGACTGTTTTGCCGTTAGTTCGACAACCATGACGCTCGATGGGGTGAAAGGCCGATAAGCCATAACTCGGATGGTTCGCCCGCGTTCTATCCGGTGCGGGCGAGTGCCCGTGACCATGTCTGGAAGGCAGGGAACCTATGAGACGGGTTACCCGAAACGGTGTGATCGCCGTCGCCGCCGCGTCCGGCGCCATGGCAGTGACCATGCCGGTGTACGCGGACTCCGGCGCGGACGGCGCCGCGGCAGGCTCGCCCGGAGTGATCTCCGGCAACACCGTCCAGCTCCCGGTGCACGTCCCGGTGAACGTGTGCGGGAACACCGTGAACGTGGTGGGGCTGCTCAACCCGGCGGCGGGCAACAGCTGCGCCGACGAGGACGCCGGTGGCGATGTCGGTGGCGACGCCGCCGGGACGTCCGGCGGGGCGACCGCGAACAGCGGCGGAAAGGATTCGCCGGGTGTGCTCTCCGGCAACGGTGTGCAGCTCCCGGTGCACCTTCCGGTGAACGTGAGCGGCAACAGCGTCAGCGTCGTCGGCGTCGGCAACGCGGCCGTCGGCAACGAGTCCGTCAACACCTCCGGCGACGGCCCCGAGCGCCCCGAGCGCCCCGACCGACCGGAGCAGCCGGCGCCGAGGCCGACTGAGCCGCCCAGGGCGAACCCGGGTCCGGAGGCGGCCCCGCCCGCCCCGCGGCCGCACTTCACCGCCGGACAACTGGCGGACACGGGAACGGACCGGACGCTGCCCGCCGTACTGGGAAGCGCGGCGCTGGTCCTGGGCGGAGCGGCCGTGCACCGGCGCTTTCGCCCGCGCGCGATGCGCTGACCGCACCCTCGATGAGCGCGAAGGCCCCACCGGTCCTGCCCGGTGGGGCCTGGCCTGAGCCGCACAGGCGTTCACGCCGCCGAGACGGCGGTGAGCAGCACCATCCCCGAGTCGCCGTAATCGGGCAGTGTCGGGTCGGCGTCGATGCGGGTGACAGCCAGCTCCCGGGTCAGGGGTGCGAACACCTCCGTGACGATCTCGGGGTTGACCGGGCAGCCCGGCCAGCGTGACGCGGGCCCGACGCGATAGGTCGGCATGTTCTCCATGAACGCGGCCACCAGATAGCCCCCCGGTGCCACACAGCGCACGAAGACCCGGCAGAACTCGGCGAACTCCGCGCGGTCCTCGGTCGCCCCTTCCGCGACGAAGTGCATGGACGCGAGGTCGTACGCGCCCGGCGGGAGGCCCCGTACGTCGCCGTGGACGACGTCGACGTGGGCCAGCGACGCGGCCAGGGTGGCGGGCAGGGCAGGGTTCAGCTCCCGGCACAGCGCGTGGAACGGCAGCCAGCTGGCGTCGGGCCCGGACAGGATCTGCCGCTGCAGATAGGCGACGTTGCCGGCCCCCGCCTCGACGGCGTCGATACGGCGGCTCGCCGCGGCCGCGAGGATCAGCGGGTAGAGGTTCGGGCCGGCCCCGAACTCCACCGAGCGGCCGAGGCCGCCCGGCGTGAGCCGCCGGTAGAACGCGGAGTGGTGGGCGATGACCGCCGCGTCCGAGGGATGCACCTCGCGGTAGTTCTCGGCGAGGTAGTCCGCCACCGGCCAGCTGTCCCAGTCCACGTCGTCGTTGTGGGTCGGCACGGCCTTGCCGGCCGTCGGCCTGGCTCTCGCCGCCATAGGCGTGGTCCTCTCAGCCCTTGACATGGCCTTCTCGCTCCTTCGGCCGCAGGGGGAACCGTGCCGCCAGCCGGGTCAGGGTGCCGGTCAGGCGGTCGATGTCCTCGTCGGAGTTGAGGGCCGTGATCTGGACGCGGAAGCCCACCCGGTCCCTCGGTACGAGCGGATACGCGGCCAGCGTCACGTAGATCCCCTCCTCCCACAGGAACCCGGCGACCGCGTCGAGGTCGGCCGGGTTCCCCAGCGGGATCTCCACGATGGGCAGCCGGTCCGTGTTGAGGGTGTCCACGTCGAGGCCGTCGAGATGGTCGAGCACCCGGACCGTCTTGCGGTACAGGTCGGCGCGCAGGGCGTCGCCGCGGCGGTCGTTGACCTCCAGCCCGGCCAGCGCGGTGGCCAGGGACGCCGTGGGGGAGGGCCCCGAGTACAGGTAGGGTGCGGCGGCCGTCTTGAGACGGTTCTTCAGGTCGGTGGGCAGCGCGAGGAACGCGAGCAGCGACGAGTACGCCTTGGAGAAGCCTCCGGCCAGCACGATCCCCTCGTACGACTCGCCGGTGTGCCGCACCACGCCGTTGCCGCGCGAGCCGTACGGACAGGGCTCGCCCGGCCCGCGTTCCCCGATCACGCCGAAGCCGTGCGCGTCGTCGACGTACAGGGTCGCGCCCCGGTCGCGGCAGACCGTGGCCAGTGCGGGCAGGTCGCAGACGTTCCCGCTCATGCTGTTGACGCCGTCCAGGCAGACAAGGCGGGGCGCGCCCGCGGGTGCCGAGGACAGCAACGCGTCCAGTTCCTCGAGCCGTTCGGCGTGGAAGCGGCGCAGGGTGGCGCCGCGTCCGCGGGCGACGACGCAGCCGTCGTACACCGTGCTGTGCGCCGTCGCCTCGACGAAGACATGGCCACTGTCGGCGAGGACGGGGATCACCGCGGAGTGGATGAGGGTCAGTGTCGGCAACAGCAGCGTGTCCGGCGCGCCCAGCAGCGCGGCGAGCCGTTCCTCAATCTCGGGGTACAGCCGGGGACTGCCCAGCAGCCGCGACCAGCTCGGGTGCGTGCCCCAGCGCCGTACGGCGGGTTCGATGCGCGCGGCGATCTCCGGGTCCCAGTCGAAGCCGAGGTAGTTGCAGGAGGCGAAGTCTATGAGGGGGTGACCGCCGCTGCGGATGTGCCGGCCCCGCACCTCGTCGATGACCGCGTCGGTCATCGGGCTGGTCCGCCGCAGGTGTTCCAGGTCGGCCCAGCGCGCCTCCCGCCCCGGCGGCCGGTGGCGCGCGGCCTTGCGTGCGACACCGGCCCCGGCCCCGGCCGCGCGCCTGTTTCCGTTTCCGTCCCGCTGCCGCAGGATCCGCTCGCTCTGCTCCACCGTCATCGGCCGCGCGAAGAGGAAGCCCTGCCCGAACCGGCATCCCATGCCCGCCAGCAGATCCCGCTGCCTCGTCTCCTCGATGCCCTCGGCGATCACCTGGAGGCCCAGGGTGTCGGCGAGGCGGACGATGCCCTCGACGAGCGCGACCTGCTGCGGGTCGTGCGCGATGTCGTCGATGAACGTCTTGTCGATCTTCAGTACGTCGATGGGGAAGTCCCGCAGATAGCGCAGCGAGGAGAAGCCGGTGCCGAAGTCGTCGACCGCGATGGTCACGCCGAGATCCTTGAGGGCCCGCAGCATCGCCTGGATCTGGCCGTCGCGGCGCAGCAGCACCGTCTCGGTCAGTTCCAGCTGCAGCGACCCCGGAGCCAGCCCCGGCGTGCTCAGCGCCTGGCCGACCTGGTCCACGAATTCGGTGTCGCGGAACTGCTGGGCGGACACGTTCACGCTGACGTACGGCGGTCCGCCCGGCCCGGGCAGCCGTTGCAGCTCCGCGATGTCGTGGACCGCGTTCTCAAGGACCCACGACCCCAGGGGCGCGATGTGCCCGGTCTCCTCGGCCAGGGTGATGAACTGCTCCGGCGGCACGGGCGGGCTCGGGGCACGCGGCCAGCGCACCAGCGCCTCGAAGCCGACCACCTCGCCCGCGGCGATGTCCACCACGGGCTGGTAGCGCAGGGCGAACTCCTGCTCGGTGACCGCCCGGGCGAGCCGGCTCTGCAGATCGTGCCGCTCGACCATCCGGGCCCGCAGCAGCGGCTGGAACCGCCGCCACTGCCGCTTGCCGGCCGTCTTCGCCGCATACAGCGCCAGGTCGGCGTGGCTGAGGAGTTCCTCCGCGTCCGCGCTGTCGTGCGCGGTGGCCACGCCCACACTCGCGGACACGGTCACCGACTCCCCGTCGAGCGTGAACGGCCGGGACAGCGTCTGGATCACCTGCGCCGCCAGCAGCTCGGCGTCCAGCGGTTCCCGCGCGTCCTCCATCAGTACCGCGAACTCGTCGCCGCCCAGCCGGGCCGCGGTGTCGGTGCGGCGCAGCGCTCCGGTCAGGCGCCGCCCGACGGCGGTGAGGAGGTGGTCGCCCGCCGAGTGCCCGAGCGTGTCGTTGACCATCTTGAAGTCGTCCAGGTCGACGAAGAGCAGACAGGTGAGCGACGACTCGCGGCGGCCGCGCAGCAGGGCGCGCTCGATCCGCTCCAGCAGCAGGGTCCGGTTGGGCAGCCCGGTCAGCGAGTCGTGGAAGGCCCGCTGGGTGAGCTCGTGCTCCAGCCGGCGCTGCTCGGTGACGTCACGCAGGGTGATGACCAGCCCGGCCACGGTGCGTTCGTCCCGGAAGTCGCTGCACCGCACCTCAACCTCGGCCCGGTCGCCCCGGTGCTGCACCCACCAGTGGTCGTGCCGCGTGCGCGGCCCGTGCTCCCGTACCGAGGCCAGCTCCCGGGTCGCCCGTTGCCGGTCCCTGGGATCCAGCAGGTCGGGCAGCGACGTGCCGGCCAGGTCCACGGTGCCGAACACGGATGCCGCGGACGGGCTCGCGTACCGGATGGTGTCGTCGTCCTCCAGGATGAGGATGACGTCCGAGGTGTTGCGCACGAGGGTGCGGAAGTACGCCTCGCTCTCCCGGCGTACGACCTCCCGGCGCAGCACGACGCGTTCCATCGCCAGTCCCGCGTGCGAGGCGAGGATCTCCAGGGAGCCCCAGGTCTCGGTGAGCGCCCCGGGCGGACCGGCGACCAGCAGCACGCCCGGGACCTCGGTGGCCGGCGGACGGTCGGGCGGGGTCATCGGGCACACCAGGACGCTCGGCAGGTCGGCCAGCTCGGCGGCGAGGTCGGGGCCGAGGTCGTCGGCGGCGAGGAATCGCGTGCTGCCCGGGGCCAGCTCCGCCGCCCGCTCCGCGGGCAGCAGCAGTGTCCGGTGGCGGACCGTGGATCCCAGGAGCGTGTCGACGGCCGCCTCGCACGACCGTGCCACCTCCTGCTGCCGGACGGCCGACACCAGCGACGCCGCCGCCGAGCGCAGCGCGCGTTCCCGCGCCACCGCCCGGCGGTGTGCCACGACCATTCCCGCGAGGCGCAGGATGACCAACAGGAAGAGCAGGCCGGAGAAGGCGGCGATCACGGCGGCGTCGTGCGCCCTCTGTGTGAGGCCCTCGTACAGCAGGATCCCCGGTGCGATGAGCGTCGCCACGGCGAGCATGACCAGTCGGCGCGGCGGCGGGAGCAGGGACGCCTGCTGCGGCATGGCAGCCGTCAGCTCCACCATCGAGGGATGCAGCGCGGCCAGGCCCCAGGCGGTGTAGAAGGCGATCCACCCGGCGTCCAGCAGCGTCCCCGTCTGCCACATCGCGTTGAGCTGCAGGGTGCCGTAGACGATGTCGAAGCCGAGCAGCGTCGACGTGCCGACGACCAGGAGCTGGACCGACCGGTTCCGCCCGTCCAGTGGGCGTGGGCTCAGCAGCCGGGCCAGCAGCGCCAGGACCAGCACGTCGCCGAGGGGATAGGCGATGCTGATGGCCCGCTGCTGCCAGGTGAGCCCCTCGACCTCAGTGAGCGGCTGGACCAGGTAGACCCACACGGGCAGCGCGAGGCCCGCGGTGACGATCAGCGCGTCGAGGAGGCTGGGCAGGTCGCGGCCTGCCCACCGGTAGCGGAAGAGGCCGTACAGTCCGACGGCGAACAGCGGATAGGTGGCGAGATAGCAGGCGTCCGCGGCAGAGGGGAACGGGTTGGAGGCGAGGAAGTACTCCTCCATCACGTTGTAGTACGTGTCGCCGGTGACGAAGGTGAGCAGTCCGGCTGCGAGGATCCACCAGGGCCAGCGGTGCGCGGGCCGGTTCAGGTGGGTGCCGGTCAGTATGGCGGCGACACCGGTGAGGCCGATGACGGCCCACGAGGTGGTTCGCGCCACGGGAACCGTCATGTAGACGAACGTGGCGGCCGTCACCAGCGTGAGATGAGCGGCCATCAGCCGATGTGCCGGCAGCAAGGCAAGCGCCTCCCCCCGACGGAGGAGACCGGGCGGTCACCTGGCCTGGGTCTTCATCGATCGTAGGCACCGCAGGGCGCCGCCTGCATCTCGGGCGGATCAGTGCGGTGTCGCACCGGTGACCGGCGGTGCCGCCGTCAGCGCTCGCCGCGATGGAAGCGGTGGTGCAACGCGCGCACCTCCTCGGCCAGTTCGGGAACCGGGCCCTCCACCTGCACGCCGGGCGCCACCCCGTTGATGGGCAGGGTCCGCACCGGTGGCGCGGGCACGCCCAACTCGGCCAGCCAGGAGGACAGTTGCTCGGACGAGGCGACGTACACGATCCGGCCGAGGCCCACCCAGGCGTGCGCGGCCGCGCACATCGGGCAGTGCTCGCCGGAGGTGTACACGGTCGCGGCCGCCCGCTCCTCGGGCGTCAGACGGGCCGCCGACCAGCGCGCCAGTTCGAACTCGGGGTGGCGGGTGCGGTCCCCGGAAGCCACCCGGTTGTGGTCCTCGGCGAGCACCGTGCCGCCCGCGCCCACCAGCACCGAACCGAACGGCTCGTCCCCCACCTCCAGCGCCCGGGCCGCCAGTTCCACACAGCGGCGCAGGTACGGCAGCTCCGCGTCCTTCACGACCATGGTGTGGCGCCCTCCTCGCGATGTGATCTCCGTGGCGCAGACTACGGTCGCCGGCGTGCGACCGGAAAGGCGTACCGGCGGCCGAGCGTCACGGTCGCCAGCGCGAGGGCGACCAGCGGGAGTGCGGTCCAGGGCAGCGCCCCGGCGCCCAGGTTCTCCAGGACGACACCGCCGGTGAGCGAACCCGCGGCGATGCCCGCGTTGTACACGGTGGTCTGCAGGGAGGTGGCCACGTCCCCGTGGGCGGGCCCCGAGGCGTCGACCAGCGCGGTCTGGATCAGCGTCGGCGCACCGCCGAAGGCCACGCCCCACAGCGCCACACTGACCAGGAGCACGGCGGGCGTGCCGGCGTACAGGCCGAGCGTGAGCATCACGGCGGTGCAGAGCGAGAGCGCGGCGAGCAGGGTCGGCCGCAGCCGCCGGTCGACCAGCACCCCGGTGACCCAGATCCCGGCCACCGTGGCCGCCCCGAACACCAGCAGCACCAGGCCCGTACGGCCGAACCCGGCATGCGCCGCGAACGGGGCGACGTACGTGTACATCACCTGATGCCCCAGCAGCAGGAACAGCGTGACGGACAGGACGGCCGGGATCCCCGGCAGCACCGCCACCCGGGCGAGCGGCATGCGCGTACCGGCCGCCTCCCCGGGGAAACCGGGCACCCACCGCCGGACCCCGACCACCAGCAGCACCGCGAGCCCGGACAGCACACCGAACGCCGTGCGCCAGCCGAGCGCCCCGGCCAGCGCCGTCCCGGCGGGCACGCCCAGGGACAGCGCGAGGGTGATCCCGGCGAGCACCACCGCGATCGCCCGGCCGCGCCGCTCGGCCGGCACCATCCGGGCCGCGTAGCCGACGAGCATCGCCCACAGCGTGCCGCCCATGCAGCCGGCGACGAGCCTCGCCGCGAAGGTGAGCGGGTACGACGAGGACAGCGCGACCACCGCGTTGGCGGCCGCGAACCCCAGCAGCGTGCCGACGAGCACCGGCCGGCGCGGCAGTCCGCGCAGCAGCGCGGTGAGCGGGATCGCGGCCAGGAAGGAGGCGAGGGCGTAGCCGGTGACGAGGAACCCCACGCGTGCCTCGGAGACGCCCAGGTCGCCTGCCATGCGGGGGAGCAGCCCCGCCGGCAGCAGTTCGGTCAGGACGGCGGTGAAGGCGGCGGTGGAGAGAGCCAGCAGGCCCGGCCACGGCAGCGGGGCGGGCATGGCCGTGCCCTTGGCCATGGATCCGGCCATGGATGAGGTGGACATGCGACCATGCTGAAACCCTCACATCAGTGTGAAGGCAAGGCCGACTTCCGGAGGAAGCCATGATGATCGGCGAACTGTCCCGTCGGACCGGCGTTCCCACCCGGCTGCTGCGCTATTACGAGGAACAGGACCTGCTCCATCCCGACCGGGCCGTCAACGGCTACCGCGACTACGGGGAGACGGACGTCCGGGACGTCCAGCAGATCCGCGGGCTGCTCGACTCCGGGCTGACCACGGAGATGATCCGGGCGATCCTGCCCTATCTGTCCGGCCCCGACGAGATCCACCTGCCCCCGCAGTGCCTGACCCCGCAGACCGCCGCGCTGCTGCGCGGCGAGATCGACCGCATCCAGGCGCGCATCGACTGTCTGGCCCGCAACCGGGACCGGCTGCGCGCGTATCTCACCGTCGTACAGCCGGTCGTACAGCCGGTCGTACAGACGAAGGGGGAGGACTTGTAAAGCTGTTGCCCCGGCCGGGCCCGGGTGCTGGAGTGAACGCATGGATCATGCCGCGGTGCTCGCCCTCTACGACCGGGACATGCGCGAAGGCGCTCAGCCGGACGGCCCCGGCGCACGGATCGAGCGGGCGGGGCGGGTGGTCCGACAGGTCGCCGCCGCGCACGGCTGGAACGGCGTCGTCTGGTCGGACCTGGACGAGGCGAGCGCCGACGCGGCGATCGCCGAGCAGGTCGCCCACTACTCCGGTCTCGGCCTCGACTTCGAGTGGAAGCTCTACGGGCACGACCTGCCCATGGACCTCGGGCCGCGGCTCGGCGCCGCCGGGTTCACGCCCGAGCCCGAGGAGACGCTGATGATCGCCGAGGTCGCCGATCTGACCCTGGACGCCGAGCCGCCCGAGGGCATCCGCTTCCTTCCGGCCACCGATGGCGCGGGCGTCGACCTCGTGGCGGAGGTCCACGAGAAGGCGTTCGGCACCGACAGCTCCCGGCTGCGCCACCAGCTGCTCGCCCGGCTGACGGACGACCCGGACACCGTCGTCGCCGTCGTGGCGCTCGCCGGTGACACGCCGGTCAGCGCCGCCCGCATGGAGCTCGTGCCCGGCACGCGCTTCGCCGGCCTCTGGGGCGGCGGTACCGTCGAGGCCTGGCGCGGCCGTGGCATCTACCGCGCGCTGGTCGCCCAGCGGGCCCGCGCCGCCGTCGACCGCGGCTACCGCTACCTCCAGGTCGACGCCTCCAGCCAGAGCCGCCCCATCCTGGAGCGCCTCGGCTTCGCTCCGCTGAGCACGACGACGCCGTACGTGTACGTGCCGTAGGCCGGCCCTTTCCGTACGGTCCTCGGCGGATCCGTACGGTCTTCCGCGGCGCCGTCGCGGTTCAGTCGAGGCCGAACTCGTCCGCCAGTGCGAACTGACCTGACACTTCCAGGCTGACCGCCCCATACAGGTGAGCCCACGCGAGCACCGCTCCGGCCGGCGCGCGGTGCCTTCGGCCCCGGCCGCCACCTGCCCGTTCGCCCCCACCGCCGGGTCGTCGTCCCCCCAGGCCATCGAGCGTGTCGGGGGCGCCGTGTGTCCCGGTACGGCTGTCGAAGCAGCGGTACAGCGCCGACCCCGACAGACCAATCCTTGGCGATCCGGCTCAGGGCCACGGCCGTCGTGCCCCCCGTTCTTTTGTGACAGATCCTAACGGCAGTCCAAGTAACCCACTCTTGCTAGCGGCCATCGTAAGAGTTACAGTCTCTAACAGAAGTGACAGGCAATCGCTCCTTCAGGGAAAGGGATCACCATGACCGCCCACGCCAACCCCGCTCGCTCCCTGCACACCGTCCTCGGCTCCGGCCCCGCCGGCACCGCGCTGGCCCGCGAACTCGTGCGCCGCGGCCACGCCGTACGTCTCGTCGACCGGAAGGGCGAGGGGCCGGCGATCGAGGGGGCCGAGCGGTACGCCGCCGACGTCAGCACGGTCGAGGGGGCGCTGGAGGCCATGGCCGGAGCCGCCGTCGTGTACCACTGCGTCAACGTCGGCTATCACCTCCAGGTCGAGGTGATGCCGCGCATCCAGGACGCGGTCCTCGGCGCCGCAAAGGCGTCCGGCGCCCGACTCGTCGTGCTCGACACCCTCTACCCGTACGGCGAGACCGGGGGAGCGGTGATGACCGAGGACACCCCCTGGAAGGCGACGACCCGCAAGGGCCGGATGCGCGCCGAACTCGACGAGAAGTACCTCGCCGCGCACCGCGAGGGCAGGGTCCGGGTGTCCCTGGGCCGCTCCGCCGACTTCGTCGGCCCAGGGGTGCTCAACTCGACCCTGGGTGCGACCACGTTCCCGGGAGCGCTCACCGGCGGCACGGTCCTCGGGCTCGGCGACATCGACCTGCCGCACAGCTACACGAGCATCCAGGACGTGGCCGCCGGGCTCGCCACCCTGGGCGAGAACCCGGAGGGCGACGGCCGTGTCTGGCATCTGCCCACCGCGCCCGCCGTCAGCACCCGCGACATCTACGCCATGATCGAGAAGCGGGTCGGCCGGCCGCTCGACGTCGTGGTCCTGGCGGAGCTCCGCCCCTTCGGGCCGTTCGACGAGCAGTTCATCGCCGAGTACGCGGAGATGTTCTACCAGCACACCGAGCCCCAGATCGTGGACTCCTCCGCCTTCGAGCAGGCCTTCGTCGCCACGCCGGCACCGCTCACCGAGACGGTCGACGCCACCGTGGCCTGGTACGGCGAGTGGCTCGCGCAGCAGTGACGCGGGGCGGGGGGCGATGCCGCCGGGATGTCACATCCCCGGCGGCCCGATCCGTCGCAGGTACATGGCGACCAACGACACGAACCACCAGCACCGGAGCATTCTCCTCGCGGGCGCGACCGGCGTCCTCGGCCGGCACCTCGCCCGCGCCCTGACCGAGGCCGGTCACAAGGTCACCGGGCTCGGCCGCGGACCGGCAGCCGGTCTCCGCGCCGACCTCATGGACCGCGACGGGCTGCTGCGCGCCGTCGACGGACACCGCTTCGACACGGTGATCCACGCCGCGACCGCCCTGCGCAGGGCCCCCATGCGCCACCGCGGCATGCACGCCACCAACGCCCTGCGCACCGAGGGCACCGCCCACCTCGTCGAGGCCGCACAGACCGTCGGCGCCCGCCGCTTCGTCACCGAGTCGATGGTCTTCGGGTACGGCTACGGCGACCACGGCGACCACCCGGTCACCGAGGACGACCCCTTCGGCCCGCACGGCACCTCACCGGAACTGGAAGGGCACCTCGCGGCCATGCGCACCAAGGAGCGCCTCACCTTCGAAACCCCGGGGTTGGAAGGCATCGCACTCCGCTTCGGCCTCTTCTACGGCCCCGGCGGCACCGACGCCCTTGTGCCCATGCTCCGCAAGCGACAGCTGCCCGTTCCCGACGACCGCGGCCGGGTGCTGCCCTGGGTGGAACTCACCGACGCGGCACGGGCGGTGGTGGCGGCCGTCGAACGCGGCCGACCCGGCCAGGCGTACAACGTCGCGGACCGCACGCCGCTCGGCTTCCGGGCCCATGTGCTGTGCGTGGCCGAGCAGTTCGGGCTGCCGAAGCCCATGACCGTACCGCTGTGGCTGATGAGGCCCGCGTCGTACGCCCACACGGTGATGTCGACGACGCTGCGGGTCTCCACGGCGAAGGCGGAGCGGGAACTGGGGTGGACGCCGGTGTATCCGTCCACCCGGGACGGCCTCGCGGCGATGAACGTCACGGCTGGGTGAGCCTCTACAGGTCGAGTTGGTACTCCACCGCCCGATGCGTCGGTACGTAACCGAGCGCGTCGTTCACCGCGCGCATCGGGGCGTTGCTGTCCGCCGTGTCGGTGCACAGCCCGGCGAGTTCGGGGTGCCGGGCGCGGGCCCGGAGGATCGATGCCGCCTTCATCCAGCGGGCGAGGCCGTGGCCGCGGTGTTCGGGGAGGACCGCCGTACCGTAGTGCCGGCCGTCGCCCCGGCCGTCCCCGGGGACGACCAACTCGGAGAAGCCCACCACGGATCCGTCGGATGCGTCCACGGTGGCCACGGTGTGTAGCAGCTCCCCGCGCTGCGCGACCGCCTCGGCCGCCGCGACCACCCGCTCCACGTCCCAGACGACCGTGCCGTAGTCGGTGTCCTCCATCGGCATGTCGTCCATGGCCCGCCGCGAGTCGGCGTACGACCGCGCCAGCTCCTGCGGAACCGTGCCGTCCCACTCCGTCAACCGGTAGCCGGGACAGGGGAGTCGGACGAGCTTCTCGAGCCCCGCGAGGTCGGGGTCGGCCAGCGGCAGCCGGGCGTACGTCAGCCCCAGCACCCGGCGAAAGCCCCGCGCCGCCAGGAACGAATCGGCGGCGGAATCCTGCTCGGCCTCCGCGAGAACCGACCGCCGCTGTTCCTCGCGTGCGGCGGCCACCGCGGCGTCCAGCAGCCGCGTGCCGACGCCACGCCGCCGTTCCGCGCCGTGCACCGCGATCTCCAGCTCGGCGAGGTGCTCCTGGCCCTCCCTCGTGAAGAGGCGGAGGAACGCCGACCCGAGCGGAAACCCGTCGGCTCCGGAGGCCAGCCAGGCCAGCCGACGGCTGGAGGCACCGGCCTCGGGATCGGCGAGCGGCGTGATGCGCAGGGTCAACGGAGCTCCGTCACGGTCGATGCGGGCGCGAACGGCCGAAGCTAGCCGTCGGGAGGTGCCGTGCGCAACGCAATGCGAGGGCGGCGCCCGGCCTCGCGCGCGCCGCCCTCGTCTCAGCGGTGTCGGGTCTTCGACCGGTCCAGCGCGGTCACGCCGAGTGCGGCGAGGCCGATCTGGATGAGCCACTCGACCCAGTCCACGCCCTTGGTGTCGGCCACGCCGAAGGCGCCGGCGATCGCGGAACCGATCAGCGCGGCGACGATGCCGACGAGGATCGTCCACAGGACCCCGATGCGCTGGCGCCCGGGGACCACGAGCCGGCCCAGGACACCGATGACGATGCCGATCACGATGGCACTGATGATGCCGTCGATCTCCATCTCCGCCCCTTTTCGTCAGAACCCACGCATTTTTGTCAAGACCTCCGTAACAGTGCGTGTGCCCCCTGAAACCGCGGACAGTCTGCTGACGCTTCAATCAATGGCCAAAGACGGGCAGCGCCGTCCAGCCGGTCGCGGCCAGTACCTCGGCCGCGATGTCGGGCACCGTGCGCCCGTCGGTCACCACGCGGAGGGTACCGGCGGGCGCACGGGCGCACGGGCGTCCAGCAGTCGCGCCTTGCGGGCGCTGTTCCTGAGCTCGTGCTCCAGCTCGGAGCCCAACTCCCGCCCGGTCAGCCGCTGCTGGGCGGTCTCGTCGGTGGCGGTGAGCAGTACTCGTACGATCCGTACGTCGTCCCCCATCGCCCGCCGGAACATGCCCGCCGTCTCCTCGAGCACGCTCAGGGTGTTCGTGTAGAGGAGGCGTCGGCAGCCCAGCTCGGCGTAGTTGGCCCAGACCGCGGTGAGGTTCCGCTCGCCGATGGCGGCCCGGTGCGGATCGCCCGGCGGCGCCGGATGCACCTGTCCCATGAAATCGCCGTCGATCACGGCGTGCCCGACCTCGGCCGCCCGCAGCCGCGCCGAGACCTCCCAGCCCACCGTCGTCTTTCCGACCCCGGCGCGTCCGCCGATGAGCAGTACCTCCGCCTGATCCATGCGGGCAGCGTGCCAGTCGGCACCGGTGCCCGGATACTCCTTTTGGGAGTCGAGCGGTGAGGCGGAGGCGGTCGGGGTGGAGGAGACGTCCCTCGAAGGCGGGGCCGTCAACGAGGTCGTGCGGATCGGCGCGACCGTGCGGCGCGGGCCGACGGAACGGTCGGAGTACGTGCGGGACCTGCTCGCGCTGTTCGAGCGGCGAGGGTGGCCGGGAGCCCCGCGCCACCTCGGGACGGACGAGCGGGGCCGCGAGATGTTCGGCTACATCGAGGGGCGGGCGGCCGTGACCCCAGAGGAACGGGCCGCCGCCCGCACCGACGCGAACCTGGGCCGCGTCGCCCGACTCGTGCGCGCCTTCCACGACCTGACCCACGGCACGCCGTCGGCCGGTGACCGGGACGTCGTCTGTCACAACGACCTCGCCCCGAAGAACACCGTGTACGCCGTGCGCGGCGACGACTGGCGGCCCCTGGCCTTCGTCGACTGGGACCTGGCCGCCCCCGGTGAGCGCGTGCATGACGTCGCCCACCTCTGCTGGCAGTACCTGGACCTGGGCCCCGGGGTGACCGACGTGCCGGAGGCGGCCCGCCGGATCCGTCTGGTGTGCGAAGCCTATGGCCTCGACGAGCGGGGTGTTCTCGTCGACACCGTCCTGTGGTGGCAGGACCGCTGTTGGCGGGGCATCGACGCTGCCGCGGACCGCGGCGAACCGGCCATGGTCGCGCTGCGCGAGGCCGGAGCCGTCGAGGAGGTGCGGGGTGCGTGGGAGTGGGTCGCCGGGCATCGTCGTGAGCTGGGGGCCTTGCTGCGCTGAGGGTCCGGCATTGACATGCAGGTAATTACCTGCATGACTATAAGTGTGCGATCAGGAGACGACTCGGGGATGGACAAGGTCTTCAAGGCGCTGGCCGACGAGACCCGCAGGCGGCTGCTGGACCGGCTGCACGAGCACAACGGTCAGACGCTGGGAGAGCTGTGCGAACGCATCGAGATGGCGCGTCAGTCGGTGACCCAGCACCTCGCCGTCCTGGAGGCCGCCAACCTGGTCAGCACCGTGCGGCGGGGTCGGGAGAAGCTGCACTACCTCAACCCCGTCCCGCTCCATGAGATGCAGGAGCGGTGGATCGACAAGTTCGAGCGCCCGCGCCTCAGCGCGCTCGGCGCCGTGAAGCGACGAGCCGAGGAAGCCATGACCGACAAGCCCACCTACGTGTACGTCACGTACATCGAGAGCACACCCGAGAAGGTCTGGGATGCCCTCACCGACGCCGACCTGACCGCCGCCTACTGGGGGCACAGCAACGTCTCGGACTGGCGGACCGGCTCGCGCTGGCAGCACGTGCGGACGGACGACTCCGGCATCGCCGACGTCGTCGGCACCGTCGTGGAGAGCGAGCGCCCGACGCGCCTCGTCACCACCTGGGCGTCGCCCGACGAGGAGGACCGGCCGGAGCGGCATTCCCGGGTCACCTTCGACATCCGGCCGCACGCCGACATCGTGCGTCTCACCGTGACCCACGAGGACCTCAACGACGAGGGTGAGCGCGCCGACATCGCCGCAGGCTGGCCGGCGGTGCTGTCCAACCTCAAGTCACTGCTGGAGACCGGCAGTCCGCTGCCGCAGGAGCCGTGGCAGGTCCCCACCTCCTGACCGGGTGCGAGAGGGCCGGTCCGCGCGGGTGCGGACCGGCCTGTGTGTTCTGCCTGTTCCTCCTTGCGGGCTCCTACGCCTTCGGGGCGCTCCTCGCCGCCGTACCGATGCACATCAGCCCCAGGACCAGAGCGAGGGCACCGATGATGATGTTGTTCCAGATGACCCCGGCGTCCGGGCTCTCGCCGACGATCCACGGCGAGACGATCATCCACACGCCCATGGCGCACATGGCCCAGCTCAGGCCGTACATGCGCTCCGGAGCCCTGGTGAATCCGAGGGCCAGCAGGCCGATCGCTATCCCCACGATCAGATTGTGGGTCACGAGGTCGGGCTGGCTCGTCGTGTAGTGGAGTATCCACGGGGACACGGCACAGTACAGACCGAGCAGGAACACCGGTCCGTCCACGAGTGCCACGTCGCGACCGCCGAGCATGCGGGCGTAGCGATCCCGCATCTCCGGAGCATCAGGGTGGGTGGTGATGTCCCCTCTGGTGTGCGAGACGTTGGCCATGACTCGTCTCCTTTGACTTGCAGGCCTGACCGCGTCTGGTGCGGTATGCGGTAGAAGCGCCGCGTAGGTTCATTCTGCGCTTATTTCATCCTTATGTGTAGTGGTCAGGGGGCCCGGCGGGACGGCTGGGGCGCTCCGGCGGGCCTTCCGTACCTGACCAGCCCTGAAAGGTACATGTCCGGCTCGATCGGGGGCAGGCGCATGGTGACGGACGTCGGCGTTCCGTGCCGACGGTCGATGCTGGAGGTGGATGCCTTTATGGGCGCGAAGGTGTTGGAGCGGTTTCCTGCGGGATCTCCACGCGGATCATGGCCTGCGGAGGAGTACGCGGCGGCGCGGCGTGCCGCGGGCGAACCCGCGACGGTCGTCATGGACCTGAAGTCGGACGCGTTCCTGGTGATCGTCCCGAGGCGGGACGAGGACTGAGGGGACGCTCGGGCAGCGTGCCGCCCAGCTCCCGCGCTCTCTGCAGGAACACCTCGTACAGGTCCTGCGCCGCCCGGGGCACCGACTCGGCCTTGCGGCGCTGGAGCATCAGCAGGACGCGGGTGGTGTCGCCCTCGATCGCCGGTAGGTGATCGTGCCGAGCCGCGAGCGCAGCGAATGGGGGTCCCCCCGGCCGAAGGCTGGGGGAGGATCACCGGCCACACTGAAGTCCGGCAGCACCGTCGCGCCGAGCCCCTCGGCGACCATCAGCTTGCCCATCTCGGCGCCGTCGGTGGAGCAGTTCGTCCACCGTCACCGCGGGCCGGGACGCCAGCGGGCTGTCGGGGCGTACGTTCACCAGACCGAGGTCGAAACCGCCCTCCGACAGCGCCCGTTGGATCTCCGTCTGCTGCGCGCCGACCACCGCGACCTGGGTGACCGGATGCGCCGCGCGAAAGTCCCGTACCACCGGGACGAGTAACGGCACGGTCGCCGCGTTCACCGTGCCGACGCGCACCATACGGCTGATGCGGTGCTGCTCGCCGGCCGCCACCCGCAGCCGGTCCACCGCCTCCAGCACATGGACGATGTACGGCAACAGCTCCCGGCCTTCCGTGCTCATCGTCGCCCCGGACCGCTTGCGCTCCAGGAGGTCGACCGCCAGCTCCCGCTCCAGATTTCTGACGGTCTCGCTCAACGCGGGTTGTGACAGGCGCAGTTTTTCCGGCGCGCGGCGCAGGGAACCGAGCCGTGTCACCGCCGCTATGTATTCCAGCTGTTCGGTCCGCACCCCAGCAGAATGCGGTTGATTTCACGGGACGTTCAAGGGTTTCCCTGTCACACGTTCGTGAAATTCAATGGTCCGCGATACGAGACCGGTCGGGTTTTCCTTGACGGCCGTCGCGGCCGACTGCGACCATCGACGGCATGAAGATGCGACTGGACCTCACGCGGCGACGCCACGTCGACCTCGCGCGCGTCTCCAGCGCCTCCTGTTGCTGCGCGGCCTGATCCCTCCGATCCGCCGCCGTCCCCTGCCCACGCCGCACCCGTACCTGTCACCGGTCAGGCATGTGCCGCGTTTTCACCTCAGCGCCTGAATTCGGCGACCACGCCTCGGCGATCACGCATGCCTTTCGAATTCGGCGTGAGTCCCCATTCCGCAACAGGAGTTCCGCATGCCCGCAGCACCCCTCCAATTCGCCTACTGGGTCCCCAACGTCAGCGGCGGCCTCGTCACCAGCAAGATCGAGCAGCGCACCGACTGGGGATACGACTACAACCGCGAACTCGCCGTCCTCGCCGAGAACAACGGCTTCGACTACGCCCTCAGCCAGGTCCGCTACATGGCCAGCTACGGCGCCGAGTACCAGCACGAGTCGACCAGCTTCAGCCTCGCCCTGCTGCTCGCCACCGAGCGACTGAAGGTCATCGCCGCCGTCCACCCCGGCCTGTGGCACCCCGGCGTCCTGGCCAAGCTGGGCGCCACCGCCGACCACCTGTCGAAGGGCCGCTTCGCCGTCAACGTCGTCTCCGGCTGGTTCAAGGGCGAGTTCACCGCCCTCGGCGAGCCCTGGCTGGAGCACGACGAGCTCCCCCAGTTCTCGGCTTCGCTCGAACCGGGGGGACCCCCATCCGCCGCTCCGAGGAGTTCATCCAGGCCCTGCGCCAGATCTGGACCGAGGACCACACCGAACTCGCCGGTGACTTCTACCGGTTGCGGGACTTCTCCCTCAAGCCCAAACCGCTCAACACCGCCGAGCGCCCGCACCCGGAGATCTTCCAGGGCGGCAACTCCACCGCCGCCCGCGCCATGGCCGGCCGCGTCTCCGACTGGTACTTCTCCAACGGCAAGGACTTCGACGGAGTCGTCGAACAGATCGAGGACGTCCGTAAGTCCGCCGCCGAAGTCGGCCGCGTCGCACCGAAGTTCGGGCTCAACGGCTTCCTCATCGCCCGCGACACCGAGGCCGAGGCCCGCGAGACCCTCCGGGAGATCGTCGCGCAGGCCGACACCGAGGCGGTCGAGGGCTTCGGTGCCGCCGTGAAGCAGGCGGGGCAGTCCGCCGCCGACGGCAAGGGCATGTGGCAGGACTCCGCCTTCGAGGACCTGGTCCAGTACAACGACGGTTTCCGTACGGGCCTCATCGGCACTCCGGAGCAGATCGCCGAGCGCATCGTCGCCTACAAGCAGCTCGGCGTCGACCTCTTCCTCCTGGGATTCCTGCACTACCACGAGGAGGTCGAGTACTTCGGCCGCCGGGTGCTGCCCCTCGTCCGCGAGCTGGAGGCCCAACTCCCGGACAGCGAACCCGAGTCCGTCCACGCCCACGCCTGACCGCCCCCACAGCCTTCCGCACCGCACTGCGAAAGAGGTCGCCCCAGCATGAGCACCGTCACGCCCACCCACTGGCAGAAGAGCCTCCTCAAGGACTCCGGCCTGGTCACCCTGCTCGGCCCCACGGAGCGCGGCGGCGCGGGCCAGGACTGGCCGACCGCCTACCGGGTGGTCCGCGAGGTCGCCAAGGCCGACGGCTCGATCGGCCAGCTCCTCGGCTACCACTACCTGTGGAACTGGGCGGCCCGCCTGGTCGGCACCCGCGCACAGTGGGAGCACGTCGAGGCGGAGGCCGCGCGGAACCGCTGGTTCTTCGGCGGGGCCGTCAACCCGCGCGACAAGGACGTGATCGTCACCGAGGACGGCGACGACCTGGTCTTCACCGGCCGCAAGTCCTTCTCCACCGGCAGCAAGGTCTCCGACGTCACCGTCCTGGAAGGCATTCTGGAGGGCACCGACAGCCATGTCTTCGCGATCGTGCCGTCCGACTCCGAGGGCCTGACCTTCCACGACGACTGGGACAACATCGGCCAGCGCCTCACCGAGAGCGGCAGCGTCACGATCGACGGGGTCCGCACACCGTGGGCGTCGGCCGCCGGATACGTCGACAAGGTCTTCCAGCCGCGCACCTACAACACCCTCAACGTCCCCACCATCCAGCTGATCTTCGTCAACTTCTACCTCGGCATCGCGGGCGGCGCGCTGGAGACGGCCGCCACCTACACCCGCGAAAAGGCCCGGCCCTGGCTGCACGGCGGGCACGAGCGCGCGGTCGACGAGCCGTACGTCATCGACACCTACGGCGACCTCACCGCGAAGCTCTGGGCGGCCGAGGCGCTCGCCGACGCCGTGGCCGCCGAGGGCCAGAAGCTGCACGACGACCCCGACGCGGTCACCGAGCAGACCCGCGGCGACTTCGAGGTGCGGGTGGCCGCGGTGAAGGCCCGCGCCACCGACGTCTCCCTGGACATCGCGAACCGGGTCTTCGAGGTGACCGGCGCCCGCTCCACGGCCACCGCGGAAGGCCTCGACCGCTTCTGGCGCAACGTCCGCACCCACACGCTCCACGACCCCGTCGCCTACAAGCGGCGCGAGGTGGGCCGCTGGGTCCTCGAAGGCGAACTGCCCGAACCCACCTGGTACTCCTGACCACCGGGGCGCCTCCCGTGCGGAGGCGCCCCTCCTCCCCGAAAGAGGGCCCATGGCCACCGTCCTGTCCGTCTCCGGCAGCCCCTCCGCCTCCTCCCGCACCGCGAAGCTCCTGCGCCACCTCGACGGCCGCCTCGCCGCCCAGGGCCACGAGGTGATCCCGCTCGACGTGCGCACCATCCCGGCCGAGGCCCTGCTCGGTGCCGACTTCCGGCATCCCGCGATCGTCGAGGCGACCGAGCTCTTCGCGCGCGCCGACGGCCTCGTCATCGGCACCCCCGTCTACAAGGCGGCCTACTCCGGCGTCCTCAAGGCGCTCCTCGACCTGCTCCCGCAGTACGCCCTCGCCGGCAAGACCGTCCTCCCGCTGGCCACGGGCGGTTCGACCGCCCATGTGCTGGCCATCGACTACGCCCTGCGACCGGTGCTGAGCTCCATGGGCGCGGGGCACATCGTGCAGGGCTGGTTCACCCTCGACAAGGACATCACCGCCCACGACGACGGCTCGCTCACCGTCGCCCCCACCGCGAGCGAGGCCCTCACCCAGGTGCTCGACCAGTTCTCGACGGCTCTCGGCCGTACGCCCCTGCTGGCCGCGGCGGGCTGACGGACATGACCGCGAAAGTCATCGCCGACGACGTCGAGGCCCTGACCGTGGCCCGCTCCCTCGCCGACGAGTTCCGCGCCGGCGCCTCGGCGCGGGACGCCGAACGCCGTCTGCCGCGCGGGGAGTTGGACCGGCTCTCCGCCTCCGGACTGCTCGCGGTCACCGTGCCCGCCGAGCACGGGGGAGCGGACGTACGCCAGGAGACCCTCGCCGAGATCTTCCGGCTGCTCGCCTGGGCCGACGCGAGCCTCGCCCAGATCCCGCAGAGCCACTTCGTGTACATCAATGTGATCCGCCGTCAGGGAACGCCGGAGCAGCGGGAGTTCTTCTTCGGTGAGGTCCTCTCCGGGCGCCGGTTCGGCAACGCCCAGTCGGAGGCGGGCACCAAACACGTCCAGGACATCCGCACCCGCCTGGAGTCCCGCCCCGACGGCTCCTACACGCTGACCGGCGTCAAGCACTACTCCACCGGCGCCCTCTTCGCCGACTGGATCCCGGTGCTCGCCCGCGCCGAGGACGACAACCTGCGGGTGGCGTACGTGCCCCGGGGTGCCCCGGGACTCACGGTGATCGACGACTGGGACGGCATGGGCCAGCGCACGACCGCCAGCGGCACCGTACGCCTGGAGGAGGTGCCGGTACCGGCCGACCGGGTGCTGCCGCACCACCTCACCTTCCAGGGACCTCAACTCCATGGAGCGGTCGCCCAGTTGCTGCACGCGGCCATCGACGCCGGGATCGCCCGGGGAGCGCTGAACGAGGCCGCCGAGTTCGTCCGCACCAAGAGCCGGCCCTGGTTCGAGAGCGGATTCGAGACGGCCGCCGAGGACCCGCTGCTGATCCAGCGGTTCGGTGAACTCGCCATTCAGGTACGGGCGTCGGAGGCGCTGCTCCGGGAGGCCGCCCGCGCCGTCGACGCGGCCCGCGCGGACCTCACTGACGACACGGCGGCCGAGGCGTCCATCGCGGTCGCCACGGCCAAGGCGCACGCCGCGCAGACCGCGGTGGAGGCCGGGAGCGCCGTGTTCGAGGTGTCCGGCACCCGTGCCGCCCTCGACTCACTCAACCTGCACCGGCATTGGCGCGACGCCCGCACCCACACTCTGCACGACCCCGCCCGCTGGAAGGTCCAGCACATCGGCAGGTACGTGCTGAACGGCACGCGGCCGCCTCGCCACGGCCTCCTTTAGAAGATCTTCCGGAACGGAGACCCACGTGTCCCTCACCTTCCACTGGTTCCTCCCCACCAACGGCGACAGCCGCCATGTCGTCGGCGGCGGCCACGGCACCCCGGCCACCGCCTCCGGGCGGGACCGGCCCCCGACGGTCGCCTACCTGAGCCAGATCGCCCGCGCCGCCGAGAACCTGGGCTTCGAGGGTGCGCTCACCCCCACCGGCGCCTGGTGCGAGGACGCGTGGCTGACCACCGCGATGGTCGCCCAGCAGAGTGAACGCCTCAAATTCCTGGTCGCCTTCCGGCCCGGCTTCGTCTCCCCGACGCTCGCCGCGCAGATGGCTTCCACCTTCCAGCGGCAGACCGGCGGACGGCTCCTGCTCAACGTCGTGACCGGCGGCGAGAGCCACGAGCAGCGGGCCTACGGCGACTTCCTCGACAAGGACGCGCGGTATCGCCGTACCGCTGAATTCCTCGAAATCGTAAGGGGGTTGTGGGAGGGCAAGACCGTCGATCTGCACGGCGAGCACCTCCAGGTCGAGGACGCGAAGCTGGCGCGTGTGCCGGATCCGGTGCCCGAGGTGTACTTCGGCGGGTCCTCGCCGGTCGCCGGGGAGGTCGCCGCCCGGCATGCCGACGTGTACCTCACGTGGGGGGAGCCGCCCGCGCAGGTCGCCGAGAAGATCGCCTGGGTTCGAGGGCTGGCGGCGGAGCAGGGGCGTACGGTGCGCTTCGGCATCCGGCTGCACGTGATCACCCGCGACACCTCCGAGCAGGCCTGGGCGGAGGCGAACCGGCTGCTGGCGGGATTCGACCCGCAGACCGTGCAGTCCGTACAGGCGGGGCTGGCCCGCAGCGAGTCCGAGGGGCAGCAGCGGATGCTGGCGCTGCACGGGGGCGGGGGCCGGGACGGGCTGGAGATCCACCCCAACCTCTGGGCCGGCATCGGGCTGGTGCGTGGGGGCGCGGGGACGGCGCTGGTCGGTAGCCATGAGGAGGTCGCCGAGCGGATCAAGGAGTATCACGCGCTGGGGATCGAGGAGTTCATCTTCTCCGGGTATCCGCATCTGGAGGAGGCGTACTGGTTCGGGGAGGGCGTGCTGCCGCGGCTTGCTGCGGAGGGGGTGTGGCGGCATCCGTACGGTGATCAGGCAGTTCCCTCGGCGCAGGTGCCGTTCGCCAGCTGAGGGGTGGTTTCTGCTTGTCCGGCGTGTGCGGGTTTGTGCGTGGCCGGTCGCGCCCACGCGGCGGAGCCGCATATGTCACAGCCCCGCGCCCCTGGGGGGTTTCACCTGGCCAGCGTTTTGAGGTGAGCCGCGCGTGACTCGGGCGTCTGGCCCTGGACCAACAGGAACAACGCCTCTCGGGCCAGGCGTTGGGCCTTGTTGGCGAGGGTCAAGGATTTGCCGCCGCCTGCCACCACCGCTGCCGTGGTGGCTGCGCGCATCAGCTCGTACGCCTGCGTGCGCAGGGCCAGGCTTTCCTTCCGGTGCTCGTCGGGTGCGGGGTGGTCGGCCAGGGCGTAGGCGTGAGCGCGGATGTCGGTGAGGCGGGCGCGCAGGGGGTCGGCCGTGGTGTCGTCCAGCAGGGCGAGTGCGGTCTCCGTGATTCCGAAGACCGCCGGGGACGCGTTCGCCGTTTTCGTACGGTCCGCCGCGGCCCACCGCGCGTACGGTTGCCGGACGACCACCGCCTCCTCGGGCAGCCACAGGCCGTCCAGTTCCAGCGACACCGTGCGTGCGGCGGTGAGGGCCGCGAGACGCATGGGGGGCGACGCGCGCAGGCCCGGCTGCTCGCGTGCCTCGGTGAAGGCGAAGAGGGCCTCGTCGGTGTCCGTCACCCCGGCGAGGAGCATGACGTCGTTGAGGCCCCAGCCGGTGTACCAGGGCACGGTGCCGTCGAAGCGCAGGCCGCCCCGCTCCCGGGTGACCCGTACCGGGGTCCGGGGGGTACGCCCGTAGATGGGCGTAGGCCACGCCCGACAGCAGTTCGCCGCGTGCCAGCGGGCCCAGCAGACGGTCCCGCACCGGACCTTCGCTCTTGGACAGGGTGATCACGGGCGTGTGGTGCTGGGTCTGCACGAACCAGGTCGAGCAGCACGCCCCGGCCAGGATCTCCGCGACCTCCCTTGCCACCGGAGCGGGCGCCGCCGCACCGCCGTACTCCTTGGGCGCGTTCAGCCCCAGCAGGCCCGATCGCCGGAATGCCTCGATGTGGGTGGCGGGCACGCCCTCCTGGTCGACCCGTTCGGCGTGCGGTGCGAGCAGGTCGTCGGCGAGCCGGCGGGCGCTGACGACGAGGGGGTGCGGGGCGATGGTCATGGAGGAAATTCTCCCGGTGTCGTCGTGCGCGGTGTCGATCCGGGGGTCTGCCGTTCGTGTAGGAGGTGAGAAGGCAAGGCACGCAGCGCAGCGTCAAGGAGGCCGTCATGAAGTACTACCTGCTCAGCGTGATGCAGCCCGTGGGGGAGCCGCCCGGCCCGGAGGTTCTGGCCGGCATCGAGAAGAACCTCGACGCCCTCAACCGGGAGCTGCGGGAGGCGGGCGCCTGGGTGTTCGCCGGGGGACTGCACGGCCCCGAGTCCGCCACCGTGCTGCGGCCGCGCGACGGCGACGTCCTGGTCACTGACGGGCCGTACGCCGAAGGCAAGGAGATGCTCGGCGGGATCTCCCTGATCAAGGCGCCGGACCTGGACGCCGCCCTCGACTGGGGCCGCAGGCTGGCGCTGGCGACGACGCTGCCGATCGAGGTGCGCCCCTTCATGGGGGAAGCGGATCAGTGACCGCCGACATCGAGGCCGTCTTCCGCGCCGAATACGGGCGCGCGGTCTCCGTCCTCGTCCGCTTCCTCGGCGACATCGACCTCGCCGAGGAAGCGGTGCAGGACGCCTTCACCACCGCCGTGCAGCGCTGGCCGGAAACCGGTGTGCCGCCGAGCCCGGCCGGGTGGATCATCACCACCGCACGCAACCGCGCGATCGACCGGCTGCGCCGCGAGGCCGGGCGCGACGCGCGCCACGCCGAGGCCGCCCTGCTGCACGCCTGGGACGGGCAGCCCGAGGAGGGACCCGTGCGCGACGACCGGCTCCGGCTCATCTTCACCTGCTGCCACCCCGCCCTCGCACCGCAGGCACAGGTCGCCCTCACCCTGCGCCTCCTCGGCGGCCTCAGCACGGCACGCATCGCGCGTGCCTTCCTGGTGCCCGAGCCGACGATGGCTCAGCGGCTGGTGCGGGCCAAGGCGAAGATCCGCGATGCGCGCATCCCGTACCGCGTGCCGCGCGACGCGGATCTCCCGGACCGCCTCAAAGGGGTCCTCGCCGTCGTCTACCTGATCTTCAACGAGGGCTACGACGGCTCGGCCGAGCTGTGCGCGGAAGCCGTACGCCTCGGACGCGTCCTCGGTGACCTCATGCCGGACGAGCCCGAGGCCACCGGGCTGCTCGCGCTGATGCTCCTCGTCGAGTCCCGGCGGCCGGCGCGGCAGGACGGCGACGGGGTGCTCGTGCCGTTGCCCGAGCAGGACCGCGGGCGCTGGGACCGTGACCTGATCGCCGAGGGGCAGTCGCTCGTGCGCCGCTGTCTGCGCCGGAACCGGCCGGGTCCGTACCAGATCCAGGCCGCTATCCAGGCCGTCCACAGCGACGCGCCGACCGCCGACGACACCGACTGGTGGCAGATCCTCCAGCTGTACGACCAACTCATGGCGGTGGCGCCCAGCCCCGTGGTGGCGCTGAACCGGGCCGTCGCGGTCGCCGAGGTCCAGGCGCCGGGGCCGGCCCTGGACCTGGTGGACGCCCTCGACCTGGAGGGCTACCACGTCTTCCACGCCGTACGGGCCGACCTGCTGCGGCGCCTCGGCCGGGTCGCCGAGGCCGCCGCCGCGTACGCGACCGCCGTCGCACTGAGCGAGAACCCGGCCGAACGCGCCTACCTCGACCGCGTCCGGCGGACCCTCGACCTGGCCTGAGTCCGGCGGCCCACCGCCACACGACACCGCCGCCGCATCACACGCTCAGCGCCTCACGAACGGACCGCTCGGCATCCTGGCCGCCCTCGCCGGAGGAGGTGACCCGGCCGGCCTCCAGGACGTAGTACCGCTGCGCCGCCCGCATCGCGAAGCCCACATGCTGCTCGACCAGGAGCACCGAGAGCCCGCCGCGGGCGGCCAATGCCAGGATCGTCTCCTCGATCTCGGCGACCACCGTCGGCTGGATGCCCTCGGTCGGCTCGTCCAGGAGCAGGATCCGAGGCTCCGTCACCAGGGCGCGGGCGATGGCGAGTTGCTGCCGCTGCCCGCCGGAGAGCAGGCCCGCCCGGCGGTGGGACAGGGTCCGCAGCGCCGGGAACAGGTCCAGTGCCTCGCCGATCGCCGCCTTGCCGCGCTTGCGGCCGTCCGCGACGAGCTGGAGGTTCTCCGCGGTGGTCAGGTGCGGGAACGCCTGCTGGCCCTGCGGGACGTACGCCATTCCGCGCGCCACCCGCTCGTGCGGCTTGCGCCGCGTGATGTCCTCGCCGTCGAGGCGGACCGTGCCGCTGCTCGGCGTGAGCAGTCCGACGGCGGCCCGCAGCAGGGTGCTCTTGCCGGCGCCGTTGTGCCCGAGCACCGCGGACACGCCGTCCTTCGGCACCTCGACGGTGACCCCGTGCAGGACGCTGCTGCGGTGGTAGCCGACCCGGACGTCTTCGATCTGCAGCATCACGCCTCCTGTACGACCGCGGTGTCCGAGACGTCCTCGGCGGCCGACGCGTTCGCCGCGTGCCCGAGGTACACCTCCTGCACCTTCGGATCGGCCTGGACCTCGGCCACCGTGCCCTCGCTGAGCACCTTGCCCGCGTGCAGCACGCTGACGCTGCGCGCGAAGGACCGCATGAAGTCCATGTCGTGCTCGATGACCACCACGGTCCGCTCCTCGCTGATCCGCTGGAGCAGCTCGCCGGTCGCCTGGCGCTCGTCGTGGCTCATGCCGGCGACCGGCTCGTCGAGCAGCAGCAGCCGTACGTCCTGCACGAGCAGCATGCCGATCTCCAGCCACTGCTTCTGACCGTGCGCGAGGGTTCCGGCGAGGGAGTCGGCGAGTTCGGTGAGCCCGACCGTCTCCAGCGCCTCGGCGACCGGCTCCGGGACGTCCTTGCGACGCCGCAGCATCGTCCACATGCTCCGGCCCGCGCCCGCCGCGATGTCCAGGTTCTGAAGGACCGTCAACTCCTCGAAGACGGTGGCCGTCTGGAAGGTACGGCCGATCCCGGACCGGGCGATCCTGTGCACGCTCCGCCCGAGCAGCTCCTCCTCGCCGAAGCGCACCGAGCCCGTCGCCCGCACCAGCCCGGTGACCGCGTCGACCAGGGTGGTCTTGCCCGCGCCGTTCGGCCCGATGAGGAAGCGCAGATCGCCCGGGCGGACGTCGAGGTCCACCCCGTCGACGGCGGTGAACCCGTCGAAGGACACCCGCAGTTGCCGTATCTCGAGACCCGAGAGCTCACTCATGCCGCTTCTCCCACCGGTACGACGGGCGCCTTCTGCTCGGGCGCCTTCGGGGCCCCGCGCCGCCGGACGTACACCGCCAGCGAGGCCAGACCGCCGGGCAGGAACGCCAGGGCGACGATGAACAACAGTCCCTGGAAGTACGTCCAGGCCGCCGGGAACTCCTCCGACAGGGTCGTCTTGGCCCAGGCGACCGCGACCGCGCCGAGCACCGCGCCGGCCAGGCTCGCCCGGCCGCCCACGGCGGCGCCGATGACGAACTCGATGGACGGCACGATGCCGATCAGCGCGGGCGAGATGATGCCGACCGCCGGCACGAACAGCGCGCCCGCGAGGCCCGCCATGCCCGCGGCGACGACGTACGCGACCAGCTTGACGTTGGCCGGGTCGTAGCCGAGGAAGCGCACCCGCTCCTCCGAGTCCCGTACGGCGACGAGGAGTTCGCCGTAGCGGCTCTGGATCAGCTGGCGCGCCAGGGCGATCAGGAGCAGCAGGACGGCGGCGATGACGAAGTACACCATCCGCTGGTTGACCGGGTCGTCGAGGGAGTAGCCGAAGAAGCCCTGGATGTCGGTGAGTCCGTTGGTACCGCCGGTCGTGGCCTGCTGGCCGATCAGCCAGATCGCGAACGCGGCGGCGAGGGCCTGGCTGAGGATCGCGAAGTAGGCGCCCTTGACCCGGCGCCGGAAGATGAACAGGCCGAGCAGCGCGGCGACCGTCATCGGCAGCAGCACGGTCGCGGCGATCGCGAACAGCGGGTTCGCGAACGGCTGCCACCACCAGGGCAGTTCGGTGGCGGTGCCGTACAGCTGCATGAAGTCGGGGAGGTTGCCGGGACCCGCGTCGGCGATCTTCAGGTGCATCGCCATGGCGTAACCGCCGAGCCCGAAGAACACGCCCTGACCGAGTGTCAGCAGCCCGCCGCGGCCCCAGGCCAGGCAGATGCCGACGGCGACCATCGCGGTGCACAGGTACTTGGCGAGCAGCCCGAGCCGGAAGTCGGACAGCATGAGCGGGGCGACGGCGAACAGCACGACGGCGGCAGCCGCGAAGCCTGCCGCGGCCCGCGCCGAACGGCCTTTCAGCAGGTTCATACGAGACTCCTCGTACGCAGCGTGTACAGCCCCTGGGGCCGCCACTGGAGGAACGCGACGATGGCGACGAGCACCAGGACCTTGGCGACGCTCACGGTGGTGGAGTACTCGAGGACCGACTGCAGCGCACCCAGCACGAACGCGACGATGACCGTGCCCTTGAGCTGCCCGATGCCGCCGACCACGATCACCAGGAAGGCGTCGATGATGATGTTGGTGCCCATCGTGGGTCCGATCGGACCGACCAGCGTCAGGGCCACCCCGGCGACGCCCGCGAGCCCGGACCCGATGAAGAACGCGGTGCGGTCGACCCGGCTCGTGGAGATGCCCGACACCTCGGCGAGGTCCCGGTTCTGCACCACGGCCCGCACCCGGCGGCCCAGCGGCGTCAGCCGCAGGGTCAGCGACAGCGCGACCACCGCCGCGACGGCCAGACTCAGAATGAACAGCCGGCTGTTGGCGAAGGTGAGCGGATCGTCGCCGCCGATCACGGTGATGTTCCCGGTGAGCCAGTCGGGCGCCCGGGTCTGCACATTCGGCGCACCGAAAATGTCCCGGGCGAGTTGCTGAAGCATCAGCGAGACGCCCCAGGTGACGAGAAGCGTGTCAAGTGGCCGCAGATACAGGCGTCGTATCAAGACCCATTCGAGCAGCGCGCCCAGGGCGCCGGAGACGAGAAAGGCGATGGGCAGCGCGAGAAGAAGTGACATTCCCGCGCTGGAAATGGACTTCTGAAGGACGTACGTGGTGTAGGCGCCGGCCATGATGAACTCGCCGTGGGCCATGTTGATGACGTTCATCTGGCCGAAGGTGAGCGAGAGGCCGAGCGCGATGAGCAGCAGGACGGCACCGATGCTGATGCCGGTGAAGGTCTGACCGAGGATCACGGTCATTCGGCGGCTCCCGGGAGGGTGCGGGCGGGAGCGGGGGCCCCGGCGTCCGAGGCCCCCGCGTGACGAGCGGTCAGGACAGGCCGGCGGCCCAGGGGTAGCCCTTGAGGAACGGGTCCGGCTTGATGGGCTTTCCGGAGTCCCACACCTGCTCGATCAGACCGTCGCTGCCGACCTTGCCGATCCGGGCGGTCTTGTAGATGTGCTGCGAGGCACCGTCCACGGTGACCAGGCCCTCGGGCGCGTCGAAGGTGATGCCGTCGGAGGCGGCCTTCACCTTCTCCGGGTCGAAGGACTTCGCCTTCTCGACCATCGCCTTCCACAGGTAGACCGAGGTGTACGCGGCCTCCATCGGGTCACTGGTCGGCTTGTCCGCGCCGTACTTGGCCTTGTACGCCTTCACGAACGTGGTGTTCGCGGCGCCCGGGGTGGTCTGGTAGTAGTTCCAGGCCGTCAACTGCCCTTCCAGGTACTGCGTTCCGATCGACTTGACCTCTTCCTCGGCGATCGACACCGAGACGACCGGCATGGTCGCGGCGCTGAGCCCGGCGGACTTGTACTCCTTGAAGAAGGCCACGTTCGAGTCGCCGTTGAGGGTGTTGAAGACGGCGTCCGCCTTCGACGCCTTCACCTTGTTGGCGATCGTGCTGAACTCCGTGGAGCCCAGCGGCGCGTAGTCCTCGCCGAGGATCGTCATGCCGTTGGCCTTCGCGTACGCCTTGATCTCCTTGTTGGCGGTCCGCGGGAAGACGTAGTCGCTGCCGACCAGGTAGAGCTTCTTCTTGCCCTGGCTCTTGAGGTAGTCGAGGGCCGGGATGATCTGCTGGTTCGTCGTGGCGCCGGTGTAGAAGATGTACGGCGACTCCTCCAGGCCCTCGTACTGCACGGGGTAGAAGAGCAGCGACTTGTTCTTCTCGAACACCGGCTTGACGGCCTTGCGGCTGGCGGAGGTCCAGCAGCCGAAGGTGGCCGCGACGCCGTCCTCCTTGATCAGCTTGGTGGCCTTCTCGGCGAAGGTCGGCCAGTCGGAGGCGCCGTCCTCGCTGATCGGCTTGATCTTCTTGCCGAGGACACCGCCCTTGGCGTTGATCTCCGCGATGGCGAGCTGGAGCGAATTGCGTACGGTCACCTCGCTGATCGCCATGGTGCCGGAGAGCGAGTTGAGCAGGCCGACCTTGACCGTGTCACCGCTTGAGTCGATCTTCGCGGCCTTGTCGGACGAGCCTGCCGCGTCGGTCTTCGCGCCGCACGCGGAGAGCGCCACGACGGCGGCGAGCGCCGCGGTACCGGCCAGAAGCCGACGCCGGTGAATGCTGGGAACGCTGGACAAAAGAACCTCCTTGTCCCGGGGAGGACAACTGAAAGGGAAGGAATCAGCAGCCCTTCAGTCGCGGTGGTGACGCGAGCGTCCAGCTTTCCCCTGGTGGCGTACCGGCTGGTTCCCTGAAGTGCGGTCCACAGCCTCAAGTCAGCCTGTTGCCGTTGCGTTTCGCGTGACTTACCCGGCTGTATCTTCCGGCTCTCCGCAGGAAACGAAACGGGACACAAAAAAACCTCGGGCCGCATTCCTCACCGGAATTCACACGTCGCCCGAGGCATTCTAATTACTTCCTGCGTGAAGTATCTCGGTGGGGTAGGTACATGTCAAGGGCGGGCGGGGTCGAGGTCGAGCTGGGTGAGGACGTCGAAGTCCACGCCGTCCGCCCGGGCGAGGTAGATCCGCTGTCGCACATGGCTGCCCCGCAGCCGCAACAGTCCCCGCGGTCCCTCGTAGGACACGGAGTCGGCCGCCGCGCCGATCGCCGCCACGTCCAGCGTGCGGGCGCGGGCGATGAGCGCGGCGAGCAACAGCACGCCCTCGTAACAGGATTCGCCGAGGCTGCCCGCGGCCGGCGCCTCGACGCCGAACCGCCCGGCGTACTGGCCGTGGAAGTCGAGGGTGTCCTGGTTCGCCAGGGAGGCGAAGAACCCGGCGGTGCTGTAGAGGTCCGCCGTGGCCGTGGGGCCGCTGGCCATCAGCATGTTCTCGTCCATGAGCGTGCTCAGCCTCAGACAGCACTGGTCGAGCCCGGCGGCGGCGAACGCCCGGTTGAAGCGCACCGCGTCACTGCCCACCAGGAGCATCAGGACGGCATCCGCCTGAGACTCCTCGATGCGGCGCAGCACCGCGTCGAACTCGTGGGTGCCCAGCGGGAGATAGGCCTGGCCGCAGATATCGCCACCGGACTCGCGCGCGTAGGCGCGGGCGGCCCGCGCGGTGCGGCGCGGCCACACATAGTCGTTGCCGACCACGAACCAGCGCCGCACCCTGCGCTCACCCGCCAACAGGCGCATCGCCGGGCGGAGTTGGTCGTCGGGTGTCTCGCTGGTCAGGAAGACGCCCGTGGTGTGCTCGCCGCCCTCGTACAGCGCGGTGTAGACGTACGGCACACGGTGCGCGATCCGCGGGGCCAGCGCCTGGCGTACCGAGGAGATGTGCCAGCCGGTGACGCCCTGGACGACGCCCAGCTCCACCAGGGCCTCGACCCGGTCGGCGATCTCCTGCGGCTCGGCGCCGCCGTCGACCGGCAGGAGCCGCAGTTCCTTGCCGAGCACCCCGCCCGCGTGGTTGATCTCCTCCGCGGCCAGCCGCGCGCACAGTTCACAGGCCGGCCCGAAGATCCCCGCCGCTCCCTGCATCGGGAACACCAGTGCCACGCTGATCGCTGAGTCGTCGACTGTGAACCAGTCGAGCGGGTGGGGATCGAGCTCGAGCATGCGGTCATGATTCCGGGTCGGCCCGGTGAACTCCAGCCCGTCTCGTGGACCGGTCGTGAGGGTCTCTGGGGTCGGTGGGGGTGAGGGAGCGGGGGGAGGCGCGGGAAGCGGGCGGCTCTTTGGGGAGCGGCACTTGTACGATGACCGGACCCCGGGACCGAGGAGAAGGATGCCCACCCCACCTCCGCGCCAGCCCCAGGATCTGATGCAGCTGTTGACGCGGGCCGAACGACTGGCCGCGCGGAGGCTTCAGACCGTCCTCGACGAGGACGGCTGCTCGCTCGATTCCTGGCGGGTGCTGGCCCTGCTCGCAGACGGCGAGGGGCACAACATGACGGCGGTGGCCGGAGCGGTGTTCCTGCCGCCGCCGACGCTCACCAAGCTGGTCGACCACCTCGTCGACCAGAACCTCGTCTACCGGCGGGTGGACCCCCTGGACCGCCGCCGCATCCTCGCCCACCTCACCCCGCGCGGCCAGAGCTACTGGCGGCGCATCAGCCGCGAGGTGCGCGAGCGCTGGCCGGTCATGAACAACGGCGACGACGAACTGCTGCGCGGCCTGCTGGAGCGGCTGGTCGACACCCTCGACGGGGCGTCGGCGGAGTCCGCTCGCTGATCGCCGACCGCACGCGTCACCTACGTAGGTGAAGGTTCTGGGCCCGTACGCAGGTGAAGGTCCGGGCCCGCTGGTTCCGTGCCGGCGGCGGGCCTGCGACCGCGGACCGCCCAGGCGCGGGCCGCTAGCTCGATCGTTCCGTCCGGACCGGTCCGCACCGCCTCCCGCAGGGTCTCCCGCAGCCGGGCTCGCACGTCCGGCGACAGCGCTGCCACGTAACCGGGAGCCGGGCCCTGGCCTGCCAGGAACGGCTCCCACAGATCGGCGAACCCGGCGAAGCGGGTCGGGACCTCGATCGGGGCGACGGCCGTCTCCACCAGCCCTGCCCCACTCCACAGCTCCCGCAGCGGCTCCGGGCCGCACAGCGGGAACCGGCCACCCTCCTCCAGCGCCCCGGCCGACGGATCCACCGCGATCGCGGCATCCCAGAAGCGGCGCAGGAACCCCATGCCTTCGGCGTAGTCCCACACATACGCGGCGACCAGCCCGCCCGGCCGCACCGCCCGGGCCGCCTCGGCCACCGCGCTGCCCGGCTCGGGCAGGAAGTTCAGGACGAGTCCGCTGACGGCCACGTCGAACACGGCGTCGGGCACCGGCAGCGACTGTGCGTCCGCCCGGGCGAAGCGCGCCGGTGCGGAGACGGCAGCCCGGGCCGTGGCCACGAACCCGGGGGACGGCTCCAACCCCAGCAGCGTCCGGGGGCGGCAGCGGGCGGCCACCGCCTGCGTCAACGCCCCCGAGCCGCAGCCCACGTCCAGCCACCGCAGACCGGCCTCGCAGCCGAGCCAGGACACGAACCGGGCCGCGACCAGCCGGCTCCACCGGCCCATGTACCGCTCGTAGGCATCACCGGCGGCCCACACGTCGACCTGCTGCTCGCTCATCTCCTCACCTTCTCCGACCGAGCCCCGACCCGCCATTCCCCGCGCCCCACGTGAGTTGACTGGTCTACACCCTTGACTGGTACAGACCAAAGGAGTTGAGTGTGCCACCACCACCCCCCACCACGGCCGCGCCCACGCCGTGCCGGGCCGACCGGCACGTGCGCTCAAGGCCCGGCTCCGCCCTGCCCTTGTCCGGGTGCGGCCGTGCTCCGCAAAGGAGTTGATCCTGTGTCGAGACGCCGTATCTCCGCCGTGGTCGCCGCTCTCGTCCTCGGCGGCGCTGTGCCGGTCCTGCTGCCGGCCTCGCCCGCGTCCGCCGCCGCCTGCTCGAGCTATCCGAGCTGGGTGGCGGGAAAGTCGTACGTCACCGGCAACGTCGTGCGGTACACCGACGGCAAGGCCTACATCGCCGAACACGACAACCCGGGCTACGACCCGACCATCAGCACCTGGTACTGGGAGCCGTACGCCTGCGACAGCGGCTCCGTCGCCACCTTCGTGGTGAGCGAGGCCCAGTTCAACCAGATGTTCCCGAGCCGGAACCCGTTCTACACGTACAGCGGCCTGACCGCCGCCCTCAGTGCCTACCCCGGCTTCGCCAACACCGGCAGTGACACGGTGAAGAAGCAGGAGGCGGCCGCCTTCCTCGCCAACGTCAGCCACGAGACGGGCGGGTTGGTGCACGTGGTCGAGCAGAACACCGCCAACTACCCGCACTACTGCGACTGGAGCCGGCCCTACGGCTGTCCGGCCGGGCAGGCCGCCTACTACGGGCGCGGCCCGATCCAGCTCAGCTGGAACTTCAACTACAAGGCCGCGGGCGACGCCCTGGGGATAGACCTGCTCAACAACCCCTGGCTGGTGCAGAACGACGCGGCCGTCGCCTGGAAGACGGCCCTGTGGTACTGGAACACCCAGAGCGGCCCCGGCACCATGACCCCGCACAACGCCATGGTCAACAGCGCCGGCTTCGGCCAGACGATCCGCAGCATCAACGGCTCCCTGGAGTGCGACGGCAAGAACCCGGCGCAGGTGCAGAGCCGGGTGACCAAGTACCAGCAGTTCACCCAGATCCTCGGGGTGTCGCCGGGCGGCAATCTGTACTGCTGAGGTGCCGTAAAGGAGTTCGTAAAGTGCATACGGCGGTGTGCCGCCCGTGTGCCAGACTCCGCCGATGACCTCCGAAACGATCGTCGCGGACGCCGCGGGCACCTGGAAACTCGGCGACCTCACCGTCAACCGCATCGGCTTCGGCGCGATGCGGTTGACGGGCAGCGCCGCCTTCCACCATGGGACGCCCAGCGACCGTGAACGCTCGATCGCCGTCCTGCGCAAGGCGGTCGAGCTCGGTGTGAACCACATCGACACGGCCGCCTTCTACTTCTCCGCCCTGCGCTCCGCCAACGAACTCATCAACAGCGCGCTGTCGCCGTACGCCGACGACCTGGTCGTGGTCACCAAGGTCGGTCCGTTCCGCCACTGCTCGGGGGAGTGGAGCACCTCGGCCCCCCGCCCCGACGCACTGCGCGGCCACGTCGAGGAGAACCTGCGCCAGCTCGGCCGCGACCACCTCGACGTCGTCAACCTCCGCCGCACCGGGCAGGATTCGATCGCCGAGCACTTCGGTGCCCTCGCCGACCTTCGCGCGGAGGGCCTGATCCGGCACCTCGGCATCTCCGGCATCGAGCCCCGGCATCTGGCCGAGGCGCAGGCTGTCGCGCCGGTGGTGTGCGTGCAGAACCGGTTCGGACTCGACTCCCACGACCCCGCCACCGACGAAGTGCTGCGGCTGTGCGGCGAACAGGGCATCGCCTTCGTGCCGTTCTTCGCCGTCGCGGGCGACGCCGGTCCCATGGGCGCGACCACCCACCACGAGGACGCGGTGCTCGCCGTCGCCCGGGCCCACGACGCGACCCCCGCCCAGGTCAGAATCGCCTGGACCCTGCACCAAGGCCCGCACGTGCTGGCCATCCCGGGCACCGGCAACCCGGACCACCTAGCCGAGAACGTGACCGCGGGCGCGATCCGCCTCACCGACGACGAGCTGGCCACGCTCAACGCGCTGCACCAAAAGGCCGGTTGACCGGCTCAGGCAACCCACACGCCGTCGCGCATCACATGCCGCCCGCGCAACTCATGCTCCCCGTGCCAGGACTGCACGGCGTACGGCAGGATGCGGAAGAACGCGTACGACGCGCTGTCCGCGCGCGGATCCCAGCCCGTCCTCGCCGCGAACGCGTCGGCGGCCGAGCCCGGCACCTCCCGCCCCTCGAACGTCCGCACCTCCCCGTCGAGAAGGACCACATCCTGGGTGTCGCCGAACGCCAGCCGGGCCCGGCCGCCGTCGCGGAGATTGCGCCCGGTGGGATTGGTGAGCCGCGTGGACACCCAGACGGCCTCGCCGTCCCAGACGAACCACAGCGCAACCAGACACGGCAGCCCGTCGGAGCCCGCCGACGCCACCCACACGTCCAACTCCCGTTCCAGACGGGCCAGTACGTCACGCTTGCGCTGCTCGGTGGTGCGGGGCGGCTCGGTGATCTTCATGCCGGGGACGGTACCCGCCCGCCCCTCTCGCCGCCTCGGGCCGGAGACCTAGGCCCGCTTTCCGGATCTCGTCGGGTGACCGTCCGCCCGGTGCCGCGCCGGTGGCAGAGTGTGGAGGCCCGCATCCGAGCAACGGAAAGAGAGCCTTCGGCATGGCCGTCATCCACCGCACCACCCTCAAGCCGACCAAGCTCGAACTGCTCACCGCCTGGCTGCCCACCCGCCCCTGGTACTCCGGCGGTCCCGGCGACCCTGAGCTGACCAAGGTCGGCGGGTTCCGCCTCGACGATCCGGAGGGCGAGGTCGGCATCGAGTTCATGGTGGTCACCGACACGTCCGCCACCCACCCGGTCACCTATCTGGTGCCGCTCACCTATCGCGGCGCCCCGCTCGACGGGGCGGAGGACGCCCTCGTGGGCACCATGGAGCACGGGGTCCTGGGGCAGCGGTGGGCCTACGACGGCTGCCACGACCCGGTGCTGGTGGCCGAGTTGCTCGCCCTGATCGAGGGCCGCGCGCAGGCCCAGGCCCAGAGCATCAACGACACGCCCGACCCGGACGTCATCCGCTCCTGCGCGGGCGCAGTCCCCGCCCCTTCGGCCGCCCTCACCGTCACCGACACCGACGAGGGCACCGAACTGTCCCTGCCGGAGGGCGCGACGCTCCGCCTGCACCGGGTCCTGCACCCCGCCCCGGACGACGCGCCCCTCCCACCGCAGGGCGCGACCGGACACGTCGCCGCCCCGTGGACCACGCCGGACGGGGCACGCCCACAGGGACTGTTCGCCGTCCTGTACCCGTAGAGCGGTTCAGTCAGGAGCGGTTCAGCCCAACTGCTCGTGCAGGAACGGCACGGTGCTTCGCCAGGCGCGGTCCGCCGACTCGGCGTGGTAGACCGGGCGGCCGTCGTTGAAGAAGGCGTGGTCGGCCGGGTAGCGGCGGAAGTCGGGGGTCACCCCCGACTGCCGCTGAATGGCCTCGGCCAACCGGTCGACGGTCTGGGCCGGGATGCTCTGGTCGAGTTCGCCGAAGTGCCCGAGCACCTGCGCCTTGAGCCCCGTGAAGTCGGGCAGCTCGCCCTGAATGACGCCATAGAACGGCACGGCGGCGCTCACCCGAGGATCGGCCGCGGCCAGGTACAGCACGAAGCCGCCGCCCATGCAGAAGCCGACCGCGCCGACCGTGTCGGAGGTGACCTCGGGCAGCGACAGCAGATGGTCGACGGCGCCGGACAGCAGCTCGACACCGCGCGACACCGGGAGGGCCTGCATCATCCGCAGGGCCTCCTGGCTCTCGTGGGCCACATTGCCGCCGTAGAGATCGGGGGCGAGGGCGACGAAACCCTCCCGTGCGAGCCGGTCGGCTATGTCGGCGATGTGGTCGGTCAGACCCCACCACTCCTGGATGACGATGACGCCCGGTCCGCGCCCGGACGGCGGCAGTGCCAGATAGCCGTGCGCGGTGGTCCCGCCACTGGGGAACGTGACGTTCTGACGGGCCGGGGCACCGGTCGACTTCGGCAGTTCGGTCATGGCACTCGACTCCTGTGCGGCAGTTCGTGGGTGGGGGCGCAGCCCCCGACGTGATCTCCAGCCTGTCATGCACCGACCGGGCCGCATCGACGCCCCCTCCCGGCTGACTGGCGCACGCGACGTTTTACGTATAACCTCTCGCGTCAATCACCCCTCCGGAAAGGCCCCGATGAGACGCATCGCCCTGGTCACGCTCGTCGTCGACGACTACGACGAGGCGATCCGCTTCTACACCGAGGCCCTCGGTTTCCGGCTCGTCGAGGACACCCCGCGCCCCGACGGCTCCCGCTGGGTCGTCGTACGGCCGGGCGCTCATCAGGACGGCACCGATCTGCTGCTGGCCCGCGCCAAGGACGAGGGCCAGCGCGCCCGCGTCGGCGACCAGACCGGCGGGCGCGTCGGCTTCTTCCTGCACACCGACGACTTCGCCCGCGACCACGCCCGCATGCTCGCCGCCGGCGTGACCTTCCTGGAGGCCCCGCGCCACGAGCCGTACGGCTCGGTCGCGGTCTTCCAGGACCTGTACGGAAACCGCTGGGACCTGCTTCAGCCCACCATCACCGCCTGAGCCCGAGAAAGACACACCGCACATGACCGCGCCCCGCATCGACACCGACACCCTCCGCCGGCTGCCCAAGGCCGTGCTGCACGACCACCTCGACGGCGGCCTGCGCCCCGCCACCGTGGTGGAGCTCGCGGACGCGGTCGGCCACACCCTGCCGACCACCGACCCGGACGCCCTGGCCGCCTGGTACTTCGAGGCCGCCAACTCCGGTGACCTGGTCCGCTACATAGCCACCTTCGAGCACACCCTGGCTGTCATGCAGTCCCGCGAGGGTCTGCTGCGCACCGCCGAGGAGTACGTCCTCGACCTCGCCGCGGACGGCGTCGTCTACGGCGAGGTGCGCTACGCCCCCGAGCTGCTGGTCAACGGCGGGCTGGCGCTGCCCGAGGTCGTCGAGACCGTCCAGGAGGGCCTGGCGGCCGGTATGGCGAAGGCGGCGGCCGCGGGCACCCCGGTGCGGGTCGGCACCCTGCTGTGCGGCATGCGGATGTTCGACCGTGTCCGGGAGGCCGCCGACCTGGCCGTCGCCTTCCGCGACGCGGGCGTCGTCGGGTTCGACATCGCCGGCGCCGAGGACGGCTTCCCGCCCGCCGACCACCTGGCCGCCTTCGAGCACCTGCGCGGGGAGAGTGTCCCGTTCACCATCCACGCCGGTGAGGCGCACGGTCTGCCCAGCATCCACCAGGCGCTGCAGGTGTGCGGCGCCCAGCGCATCGGCCACGGCGTCCGCATCACCGACGACATCGTGGACGGCAAGCTCGGCCGTCTCGCGGGCTGGGTGCGCGACCGCCGTATCGCCCTGGAGATGTGCCCGACGTCGAACCTCCAGACCGGCGCGGCCACCTCGATCGCCGAGCACCCGATCACCGAGCTGAAGGACCTCGGCTTCCGGGTCACCCTCAACACCGACAACCGTCTGGTCTCGGGCACGACCATGACCCGCGAGATGTCCCTGCTGGTCCAGGAGGCCGGCTGGACGGTCGAGGACCTGCGCACGGTCACGGTGAACGCCCTCAAGAGCGCGTTCATCCCGTTCGACGAGCGCGAGGCCCTCATCGAGGACGTCGTCCTGCCGGGTTACGCGGCGGCGCTCTGAAGCAGCCCGCGGACATAGGCGGCCTGTCCGACGTGCTCGAGATCGTCGGACAGGACGCTGACCAGCCGTACGCCCAGGGTGACCGGCGGATCCCAGCGCTCGTCCACGATGCGCTCGAAGTCCTTGGCGGCCAGCCCGCGCACGTACCCGAGGGTCTGCTCGTGCACGGCGTCGTAGTACCCGGTCAGCAGGTCGGCGGAGTCGACCCGCACCTTGGCGACCTTCGCCGAACTGTGTCCGTAGCCGGTGTCCAGGCGCGGCAGGTCGAGTCCGAAGCGCTTCTCCCAGCCCTGTGACAACCAGACCTGGTCGAGCCCGGAGGCGTCGGCCACATGGTCGTCCTGGACCCGGGTGAGGTGCCAGACCAGCCAGGCGACGGAGTTGGCGTCGGCGCCGGGGCGGGCGTGGAGATCGTCGGGCCCGAGGCCCTCCACGGCGGCATGGACTTCTTCCTGGATGCGGCTGTACGCGTCGATGAGGATGTCCTTGGCATGCATACGGTCCACCATCGCGCATCCGCGTCCGTCATGCGCCCTCTGTCTCCAGAAGCGTCATCAGCGCCCGTGCCGCCGGGCTGGCCGCCTGTGGGGGCGGCAGCAGAGCGACCGTCTCGTACACCGCCTCGCCGGTGCCCTTCAGCGGCAGGGCGGTGAGGGTCTCCCGCTTGTGCCGGAAGTGCCGAGGTACGACGGCGATGCCGAGGTTCTCGTCCACCAGGTCGAGGAGGCTGTGCACGTCGTTGACCTCGAGCGCGACCGTCCGCCTGACGCCCGCCGCGGCGAACGCGGCGTCGGTGATCCGGCGCGGCCCCCAGTCCGGGTGGAAGTCGACGAAGATCTCGCCGCCGAGCTCGTCCGGCGTCACCGCCGCGCCGGCGGTCGCGAGCCGGTGGCTGGGGTGGCACAGCACGGTCATCGGCTCGCTGGTCAGCGGTACGGAACGCAGCTGGTCGGAGTCCGCCTGCGTACGGACCGCGAAAGCGAGGTCGAGGCGGCCGGCGGCGACCTCCTCGGCGAGCGCCCCCGCCCCCGCCTGCCGCAGCCGGATCTCCACGTCCGGATGCAGCCGCCGGAACGCGGCCAGCAGCCGCGCCACGTGCACGCCCGCGATGCACTGCTCGGTGCCCAGCGCCAGCGTGCCGCGCAGAACGCCCTGCACGGCCGCGACGGCCTCGTGCGCCGACCGCACCTGCGCCAGGATCCGCTCGGCCTCGCCGAGCAGCGCCCGCCCGGCCTCGGTGAGCGTCACCCGCCGGGTCGTCCGGACGAACAGCGGGGTCTGCAGCTCCCGCTCCAGTGCGCGGATGGAGGCGGACAGACCGGACTGCGACACCAGCAGCCGTTCGGCGGCCCGGGTGAAATGCTGGTCCTCGGCGACCGCCACGAAGTGCTGAAGATGGCGTAGTTCCATGATTGAGAAGCTTATCCGCTGAATTCCATCGGATTCTTCTGTTGGACCACTGACCCCAGGTCGCGAAAGAGTGGGCAGCGGTTCTCAGGGAACCTGGTTCCACCGTGCCCAACCCCTCTGGAGTCGCGTTGTACACCGCACACCCCGACCGCTACGCCGACATGCCCTACCGGCGGACCGGCCGCAGCGGACTGAAGCTTCCCGCGCTGTCGCTCGGCCTGTGGCACAACTTCGGCCCGGCGGACCGCACGGTCGAGACGCAGCGGGCCATCCTGCGCCGCGCCTTCGACCTCGGCGTCACCCACTTCGACCTGGCCAACAACTACGGCCCGCCCCCCGGCGCCGCCGAGTCCGCGTTCGGCGAGGCACTGAAGGACGACTTCGCTGCGTACCGCGACGAGCTGGTCATCTCCACCAAGGCCGGCTACCTGATGTGGCCCGGTCCGTACGGCGAATGGGGTTCGCGCAAGTACGTGCTGTCCTCGCTCGACCAGAGCCTGAAGCGGATGGGCCTGGACTACGTCGACATCTTCTACTCGCACCGCCCGGACCCTGAGACTCCCATGGAGGAGACGATGGGCGCCCTGCACTCGGCGGTCCAGCAGGGCAAGGCGCTCTACGTCGGCATCTCCAACTACTCCGCGGAGCAGACCCGTCAGGCCGCCCGCATCCTGGGCGAGCTGGGCACCCCGCTGCTGATCCACCAGCCGCGCTACTCGATGCTCGACCGTCGTCCTGAGGACGAGGGCCTCCTGGACGCACTGGACGAGCTCCAGGTCGGCTCCATCGTGTTCTCCCCGCTGGAGCAGGGCCTGCTGACCGGCCGCTACCTCGACGGCATCCCCGAGGACTCGCGGGCGGCGAGCGACAGCCCGTTCCTGAACTCGGAGGCGGTCACCGAGGACCTGGTGGGCCGGCTGCGCGCCCTCGACGACATCGCCAAGTCCCGCGGTCAGAGCCTCGCCCAGCTGGCCCTGGCCTGGGTGCTGCGCGGCGGCCGGGTGACCTCCGCCCTGGTCGGCGCGAGCAGCCCGCAGCAGCTGGAGGACAGCGTCGGCGCCCTCGCGAACCTGGACTTCGACGCGGACGAACTGGCCCGGATCGACGCGGTGATCAAGCCGTAATCCGCTCTTCGAGCCGCACGGTCACGGTGTCGCCCTCCTCCTTCCCGATCGCCTTGCGCACCTCGGCCTTCACGGGCAGCTTGTGCGTGCCGTCGCCCAGGGCCATGAAGGAGCTGCGGAAGGGGTGCCCGTCGATCGTGCCCCGCACCTTGACCAGCCCTCGGGTGCCGAAGAAGGCGACGGAGTCGGGCCAGACCAGATAGGTCCAGCCGCCCTGCTGCGGACTCCTGCGCAGGACGGCGGTGAATTCCGTGTCCAGCTTTCCGGTCGTACCCATGATGGTCTCCGCTCCTGGTGGTCTTCTCTCAAGAGACCGCCGGGAGCGGAGAAACTCATCGCGGACCGGTCCCTCACGCCCCGGCGGGCACCCGGTCGAGGAAGCCGAGCACGGCCTTGATCCGGCCGTCCGCGTCCAGGACGATCACGTCGGAGCCGGCCACGGGCGCCGAGCCGTCGGTCTCGCTCACCAGTTCCCAGGAGAAGCGCGCCGTGTCGTGGTGCCCGTCCACCGCACCGGCGAGCCGGAAGGCGAAGCCCGGGAACTGCTCGTGGGTCCCGGCGATGACAGCGGCGATCTGCTCGTGACCGCCCGCCTCGCTGAACGGGTCGGTGTAGCCGCCGTCCGCGGTCCAGGCGGCGGCGACCGCTTTGGCCCGCGCCTCGGTCTCCCGGGCGTTCCAGGCCTCGAAGTAGCGGGCGACGGCATTCTCGTATCGGTCTGAGTTCATACCGGAACCATGCCCGGATCGCTCCCGGCGGTCGATTACCCCTCAGGTAATGACGGCGTCACCATGTACTCGTCATTTTTCGGCCAGGAAGGGCCGTGAATATGCCAGGAGACTGGCCAAAAAGTCGTGGTGACAGTGTTTCAGTAGTGAACATACTCGACTGTTAGGGCTTCACATCCAGCGAAGCACCCGTCACGCACAGCACATGAGCCGCATGGAAAGCGAGGCCCGGCCGACAGGCTAGCGAAGTAGCGGGGGAGTGGATCGTGCACGACGAATTCCTGTGCCATGTCACGGGGTACGGCACTTGCGGCGGGCGGCGCATCGGCGTGCCGCTCGGGACCTACCGGGCTCCCACCCTCGCCCTCGCCCTGTGGTGGCTGCGCGACCGCGCCGCCTGGATCGCCGACCGTCTCGACCCCCAGCCGGAGTCCGAGCACTTACCGGCGGGCGCGCTCGTCCCGGTGGCGGACACGGTGCTCGACGTGCCCGCCGTGCTCCGCTCCTGGTGCGGAGACCGGGACCAACAGGCCCTGGTCGCCGACGAGTTGGCCGCGGGGCGGCTGGTGAGGATCGCCGCCAGCGACGACACCACCGAGTACGAACTGCTGGCGGAGTCCGTGGACGCCCTGCGCATGCAGCGGACCGCCTCGACCCTGTTCACGCCCGTGGCCTGACCGGCGACGCCGGGCGCAGACCGGTACTAATCGATAGAATTCCGGTATGGCGCAGCAGCCGGTGGCACCGACGGCGCCCGAACTCGTGGTGGAGACCGAGACCGGCTCCACGGTGATGAGTCCGGGCCACGACTACCACGTCGGTCGCGATCCCCTGTGCGACATCGTCATCGACGACGCCCGGGTCTCCTGGCACCACGCGGTACTGCGGCCCGAGGCCGACCACTGGACCCTCGAGGACGAGAACAGCACCAACGGCACCTACGCCGACGGCCGCCGCGTCCACGAGTGGGGCGTCGGCCCCGGCAGCGTCATCCGCTTCGGCAGCCCCGCCGACGGCCCGTGCGCCGTCCTGGCCGGCCTGCCGCCCCCGGCCCCGGAGCGCCCGTCCGCGGTCTCGAAGCCCGCGCTGACCGGCACCTTCCGGCAGCCGACCAGCGTACGGCCGCTGCCCACCCGCACCGTGCGCATCGGCCGCGCCGAGGACAGCGACCTGGTCATCGACGACCTGGTCGTCTCGCGCCGGCACGCCGAGCTGCGCGCCCTGCCGAACGAGACGTACGAGATCGTCGACCTGGGCAGCCACAACGGCACGTTCCTCAACGGCCTGTCCATCACCCGCGCCCTCGTCCGACCCGGCGACATCGTCGGCATCGGCCACTCGGCGTTCAGCCTGGTCGGCGACCAGCTGCAGGAGTACGTCGACACCGGCGAGGTCTCCCTCGACGTGCAGGACCTCACCGTCGCCGTCGACCGCGGCCGAAAGACCCTGCTCGACCACGTGTCGTTCCCGGTCGGGGAGAAGTGCCTGCTCGCGGTCGTCGGCCCGAGCGGAGCGGGCAAGTCCACGCTCCTCAACGCCCTGACCGGCCAGCGCCCCGCCGACCACGGCACCGTCCTCTACGACGGCCGCGACCTCTACCGCGACTACGCCGAGCTGCGCCAGCGCATCGGCCTCGTCCCGCAGGACGACATCCTGCACGCCCAGCTGACCGTCCGCAGCGCCCTGTCCTACGCCGCCGAACTGCGCTTCCCGCAGGACACCGCCAAGGCCGAGCGCCGGGCCAGGGTCGACGAGGTCATCCGGGAGCTCGGGCTGGAGGAGCGGGCGGGCCAGCCCGTGCACAGCCTCTCGGGCGGCCAGCGCAAGCGGGTCAGCGTGGCCCTGGAACTCCTGACCAAGCCGTCCCTCCTCTTCCTCGACGAGCCGACCTCGGGCCTGGACCCCGGCATGGACCGCTCGGTGATGCACATGCTGCGCGGCCTCGCCGACGACGGCCGCACCGTCATCGTCGTCACCCACAGCGTCCTCAGCCTCGACGTCTGCGACCGGCTCCTCGTGCTCGCGCCCGGCGGGAAGATCGCCTACTACGGCCCGCCCGAGGACGCCCTCGTCTTCTTCGGCTTCGCCGAATGGCCGGAGGCCTTCGAGGCCTTCGAACGGGACCGCGAGCGCGACTGGGCGGAGGAGTTCCGCACCTCCCTGTCCCAGCGCCAGTACGTCCTGGACGCCACCGCACAGCCCCGGCGGCCCCGCGAGGGCCCCGTCCTCATCACGCCCCCGGCCCGGCCCCGCAGCCGCGGCGCTCAGCTCGGCACCCTGGTGCGCCGGTACGCGGCCGCCCTCAGCGCCGACCGCACCTTCCTCGCCATCATGATCGCGCTGCCGTTCGTGATGGGCGCCATGGGCCGGGCCCTGGCCGGCAGCAAGCTGACCCAGGAAACGGCGATGAACGCCCTGCTGATCCTGTGCGTCGGCGGAGTCCTCACCGGCGCGGCCAACGCCGTGCGCGAACTCGTCAAGGAACGCGTGATCTACCAGCGTGAACGGGCGGTCGGCCTGTCCAGATCGGCGTACCTGATGTCCAAGGTCGTCGTCCTCGGCACGATCACCGTGCTGCAGGCCGTGGTGCTGACCCTGGTCGCCCTGCTCGGCGTCGATCTCAACGCGCCCGGCGGCGAAGGCGTGTTGATGCCGCCCCTTGCCGAAATCACCGTCGCCGTCGCCCTGCTGGCGTTCACCGCGATGATGCTCGGCCTGCTGGTCTCGGCGCTGGTGCGCAAGGAAGAGGTGACGATGCCGCTGCTCGTGCTGCTCGCCATCGTCCAGGTGGTCTTCTGCGGCGCCCTGTTGAAGCTCGACGGCGTGCCGGGCCTGGAACAGCTGGCGTGGCTGGTGCCCTCGCGGTGGGCGCTCGGCGCGATGGCCGGCACCGTCGGCCTGGCCCGGATCGTGCCCGGCGAGCTCACCGGCGATCCGCTCTTCGAGCACTCGTCCGGGGTGTGGCTTCTGAACGTGGCCATGCTGGTCGTGCTGTCGGCGGTCTTCGGGTACGTCGTCTCCCGGCTGCTGCGCCGGCGCGAACCCGCCGTGATGCGGAAGTAGGGGCCGCGATGACAACCGTCGGCTTCCGGCCCACCCACGTCGTCCCCCAGAACGGGATGCCCGCCTGGGAGGCCCCCGACCCCGCCCGCCCCACCGTGCCCCTCGACGCGCTGCTGCCGGTGCAGCTCGTCGAGCGACGCGGCGACTGGGGTCACGTCCTGTGCGCCAACGGCTGGTCCGCCTGGGTCGACGGCCGCCACCTGGTCGCCGTACCCCAGGATCCACCGCTCGCCGACGGCCCCCTCACCCGCACCGCCGACCCCCGCCCTCTGCTCACCCGCGCCGAACGGACGCTGGCCCGATACCGGGCCGCCGTCGAGGAACTCGCGGCCGGGGGCCTTGCGGGCGAGGCCTTCCGCGTGCGTACCCGGGGACTGCGGCTCGGCGTCGTCGTGGACGGGGAGTCCATGTGGCTGTACGACGCCGAGGAGGGTCGGTGGGCGTACGCGGACGGGGCACGGCTGAGCACCTATGTCACGGACGACGGGCCCCGAGCCGCCGCCGCGGATCCCGGGCACGCCCCCACCCAGGTCGTGACGCCCGATGGCGCGTGAGGCGAGCCTCTTCTCCGGCCGGCCCTCCGAGCTGATCGGCAGGCAGGTCGCGGGCTACCGCATCGAGCACGAGATCGGCCGGGGCGGCATGGCCGTCGTCTACCGCGCCCGGGACCTGCGCCTGGACCGGACCGTCGCCCTCAAACTGCTCGCCCCCGAACTCGCCCGCAACGACACCTTCCGCCGCCGCTTCACCCACGAGTCCCATGTGGCCGCCGCGATCGATCACCCCAACATCGTGCCGGTCTTCGAGGCGGGCGAGACGGACGGCGTCCTGTACATCGCCATGCGCTACGTCCCCGGCAGCGACCTGCGCCACCTCCTGGACCGCGACGGCCCCCTGCCGCTCGCGACCGCGGTCCGCATCGCCGCCCAGGTCGGGTCCGCGCTGGACGCGGCCCACGAGCACGGCCTCGTCCACCGCGATGTCAAGCCCGGCAACATCCTGGTGGCCCGCGGCACCGACAGCGACCACCCCGAGCACGTCTACCTCACCGACTTCGGCCTGACGAAGAAGTCCCTGTCCCTGACCGGCTTCACCACGGTCGGCCAGTTCGTCGGCACGCTCGACTACGTCGCCCCCGAGCAGATCTCCGGCCGCCCCGTCGACGGCCGCTGCGACGTCTACGGCTTCGCCTGCGTCGTCTACGAGACCCTCGCGGGCCGCCCGCCCTTCCGCCGCGACGACGACATGGCCCTGCTGTGGGCCCACCAGTACGACGAACCGCCCCCGTTGACCGAGTCCCGCTCCGACCTTGCCCCGTACCTCGACACCGTGTTCGCCCAGGCCCTGGCCAAGAGCCCCGACGACCGCTACGACTCCTGCCTCGCCTTCGTCGCGGCCCTGCGCGGCGCCCCGGCGGCCGGCCACCCGCCGACCGAGGTCGACCGGGGTGTCGTGGAACCGGCTCACGACCGGCCGAAGCCGCCGCCGCGCTGGGCCGAGCCGGTCTTCCGGCAGAGGTAGGCGCTCAGCCCTGGCCCAGACCGTTCAGCGGTACGCGCCGCGCCAGCACTCTGCGGTGGGAGATGCGCCAGCCGTCGCCGACCCGCACCACGGTGTCCTCGTACGTCGCGGACCCGCACGAGCCGTCCGCCATGACACCGAGCCCCTTGGACCGGGCCCGCACCCGGTCGTCGGTCGCCTCCTCGATCACCACGTTGGTGATGTGGTGTGCGACGGGATTCGCCGCGCCCTGGGCCAGGGCCGCCTCGGTGAGGGCGGCGAGCCCGGTGAGCCGGCCCTGGCCGAAGTCCGACACGTCGTAGACGACGTCCGGCGTGAAGACCTCGGCCCAGCGGTCCAGTTCCCCGGCGTCTACCAGGTGCCCGTACAGGCTGATCAACTCGGTGACCGCCAGGCGGTCTTCGAGTGCCAGTTTCATGTCCTGCCCTTCTTCGACTGCACGCACCTTCCCATGCCCGACGTCACCGCTGCCGGCCGTTTCCGGCCGCGCCCCGCCGCCGTACCGGCCTGGCCAGCAGCGCGCCCAGGAAGCCGGTGACCAGCCCCCACAGCAGGGCCAGGCCGACCGCCGACCACAGTTCGGGTTTCAGGAACAGGTCGCCGCCCAAGTCGCCGCCCAGGTCGCCGATGCCGAGGACGGACAGGCCGTAGTGCGCGGAGATGCGGCCGACGAGGCAGATCATGAGCACCGTGAGCGCGAGGGCGACCGCCATGTGCACGGCGTGCTGCCAGGCGCGCATCCGGGCCGGTGAGCGGGCCGCCATGACGAAGGCGGCGGCCAGCAGCAGCACGGCGTCCACGACGACGAGCCACCACACCCTGCCGTCGTGCTCGGCGAGCGTGCTCAGATCGAGCGTGGCGGTGTCCGAGGAGCGCAGCACCTCGTCGAGCACGTGCGGCATGGGCAGCCCGAAGGGCCCTTCCACCCGGCCGTTCCAGGTGGCGCCGAGGCCGATCGTGAGGGTGAGCCACACCAGGTTGGGCATGCCGAGCAGGATCACCGCGAGCGTCTCAGGCGCATGGCCCCGCGTCGCCGCGACGACGAGGGCGATGAGGACGCCGAGGACGACGTACGCGAGCAGCAGCACGACCATGGCGTACGCGGCCGGCCGCACCGACGCCTGGAACCGCAGCAGCCGGGCCGGCAGTGGCGCCCCGCGCGAGACCGCCAGGGCCACCACCAGCACTCCCGCCAGCCACAGCAGACCGAAGAACAGGGTCGGGATCACGTCCGTGGTGAAACCGACCTCCGGCGACACACCGAACAGCTCGCCGAGATCGCTCAGCGTGCCCTCCCCGAGGGAGAGCCGGAACGTCTGGCGGGCCGCCAGAGCCAGCCCCAGAAGCGCGAGCAGCCACAGTACGGCGATCCGCGCCGCCCACCCGGCCAGTTCCCCGGCACCCGTGACCGCCCGGTGCCGCAGCGGCCGCAGAAAGCCCGCGCCGAGCGCCAGCGCCCCGACGAGCGTGACCGAGAGCGGAATCACGGTGAGTCCCGCGTTCGTGTCGGCGAGCCCGCCGGCGTTCCCCGACAGCTCGATCGTGCCGCCGACGGCCGTGACGACGGTCGCCGCCACCACCCGGGGGAACGCGTTGTCCGGAAGGTCCGCCGCACCGGCCGCCCACAGCCCCAGCGCGGCGACCACCCCCATGGCGATCAGCGCGCCCAGGACCGTGGCCACCGCCTGCACCCAGCCGTGGCGGGCGAGGACTGCCTGGTCGGAGCGGGTTCGGACACTCACCCTGCCACGCTAAGCAGCGCCCGGGGGACGCGCCTGCCGGGAGGGCCGTCCGCGTCGGCTTGCGGGAGGCACGGGATCGGAGCACACAATGGGGATGTTGCGGAAATCAGCTGCGAAAACCTGATAAAGCCGCTGGAAATCCTCGTAGGGAAGAAGAGCTCGTGAGAGTCGAACCGCCGTCCTCCGGCCGTCCCACAGGACCTCCCTCCGGCCCGCTGTCGGGTCCCTCCCAGCCGCCCTCGGGCCCGCCCTCACAGCCTCCGGGCAGCGGCGGAGCCCACGCGCCGGAACCGGGCCGCCCCTGGTGGCGGTCGGTCCCGCGGGTCGCGATCCTCGCCGCCCTGGTCGTGGCCGCCGTGGTCCTCACCGTCGTCTTCACCCGGTCCGACGGCGGCGGCTCGGCCAAGGGCGGCGAGGTCTTCCTGCAGGCCGCCGGCAAGTCCGGCCCCGACCCCTTCACCGAGTCCACGGCGACGGACAGCTCCGCCCCACCGCTCTCGGCCTCCCCGACCACCGAGTCGGCCCCCGCCAATGCGGTGCGCGGCGTCGACGGCGGGGCTCCCGGCCTCTACGGCGGCACCCGCAAGGTCGCCAGCTGCGACGTGGAGAAGCAGATCACCGCCCTGAAGGGGGCCCCGGAGAAGAACCGGGCGTTCGCCTCTGTCGCCGGCGTCGACCCGGCCGAGGTCCCGGCCCACCTCCGCTCCCTCACCCCCCTGCAACTGCGCATGGACACCCGCGTCACCAACCACGGCTACCGCGACGGCGCCGCGACCAGCTACCAGGCGGTCCTGCAGTCCGGCACCGCCGTCCTCGTCGACGGCCACGGAGTGCCCCGGGTCCGCTGCGCATGCGGCAACCCGCTCACCCCGCCCGTCGCGCAGCAGACCACGCTCCGCCGCACCGGCGACTCCTGGCCGTCGTACCAGCCCTCGAACGTGGTCGTGGTCGCCCCCTCGGCGCGGGTCGTCAACACCTTCGTGGTCTACGACCCCGACCGCGGCGACTGGTTCGCCCGGCACCGCGGCGACACCGGGGAGAAGGACAAGAAGACGGACCCGCCGGCGCGCCACCCCACTCCGTCGGTGAGCGTGTCCACGCCGACGTCCCCGACGACCGGCTCCCCGGAGCCGTGCGTCTCCCTCTCCGCCGGCAGTACGCGGACGCCCACCGGTGATGAGACTCCGTGCCCGGCCACTTCGACGTCGACCGCCCCGTCCTCGCCGTCGAGCTCCGAGCCGCCCACGCTCGACCCGGACACGACCGAGCCGCCGTCGCCCGAGTCCTCGCCTCCGCCGCCCCCTCTGACCTCCGACTCGACGACATAGCCCGCGTCCCTCGGATCGGCTACGACCTTCCCGGCGCTGTGACCCGTCCGGGTTGTTCGACGAGGGCGTAAGCGCCGTCACGGGGGCTGGGGGACTGCGGAGCGCGGCTCGGGGTACGAGCACTGGTGCAGCAGCGTCCGGCCAGTCCGGCTTCCGAGAGAGAAACGCATGATCGAGCATCTGGACGGGGCAGTGGTACCGACTGGTTTCGACGTGCCCGTGGAACCGCTACGGCGGGCGGCGCACTACACGGGCGAACCGGGTTGCATAGCCGAGGCGAGGTCCTTCGCCGCGGGCTTCATCGAGCAGCTCAGGACCGAGTGGTGCGCCGAGGTCGAGAGCCGGGCCGAGGACGCGGTGCTCCTCGTGGTGAGCGAACTGGTCACCAACGCCGACCGGCACAGCAACGGGCCGTACATCCTGGAGCTGGAGGGCACGGACGCGGCGGTGGCGGTGATCGTCTACGACAGCAGCGCCGCGCTGCCCCGGCGTTTCCCCAAGGATCCCGAACGCGTCGGCCGGCACGGCCTGGAGATAGTCCACGTGCTCGCGACCGACCTCGCCTTCGAACGGGTGCCGGTCGGCAAACGCGTACGCGCCGTCGTGGACCTGGGTACGGAGTGACGCACTGGGCCTGAGCCGCCCGTCGCGGGTGCCGCTCCACTCCTGATTCCTGTGATTCCTGCCTGTGGGGCGGCACCCGCTGCGCGGTGTGTGTTCGGGTCAGGCGCAGCCCAGCTCCCCCAGCATGCCCTGGCGCAGCCGCATGATGATCCGCTTGATCAGCCGCGACACATGCATCTGGGAGCAGCCGAGGCGTTCGCCGATCTCCGCCTGGGTGGCCTCCTCCACGAACCGCATGTGGAGGATCTGCCGGTCGCGTTCGCTCAGTTCCGCCATGAGCGGAGCCAGCGACTGGAAGTCCTCCACGAGCCGCAGCCCGTCCTCCTCCACGCCGATGAAGTCGGCGAGGACCGACTCGCCGCCCTCGGGGCCGTCGCCCGTCAGCGCGGCGTCCAAGGAGGAGGAGTTGTAGCCGTTGGAGGCGATCTGCGCCTCGACGACCTCGTTCTCGGCGATGTTCATCAGTGTGGCGAGCTCGGCGACGGTCGGGTCGCGGTCCAGGCGGCTGGCGAGTTCCTCGCGGGCCTTGGCCAGCTCCACGCGCAGCTCCTGGAGCCGGCGCGGCACGTGCACCGCCCAGGTGGTGTCACGGAAGAACCGCTTGATCTCACCCACGATGTAGGGCAGCGCGAACGACGTGAACTCGACCTCACGCGCCAGTTCGAAGCGGTCGATGGCCTTGATCAGACCGATCATCCCGGTCTGGACGATGTCCTCCATGTCGTCCCCGCGGCCGCGGAACCGGCCGGCCGCGAAGCGCACGAGGGACATGTTCATCTCAATGAGGGTGTTCCGTGCGTACTGGTATTCGTGCGTGCCTTCCTCAAGTTCGGTCAGGCGCTGGAAGAACTGGCGGGACAGCTCTCGCGCGTCGCGCGGAGCAACGGTCCGCGGATTCTCGACTCCCGGCAGCGGTCCGTCACCCGTCGTCCTGGTCCCGGCGGTCTCCTCGACGACCTGTGCCTCCGACCGGATCACGGCGGTGTCCATTACCTCTCCCACGAAAGTCACGGCTCGACGTCTGCCTCTTCGGCCTCGGTTGTCTCGGTTCCTGCTCAGCGCTCGTCGGCTGCGGGTACCCGGACAGCGGCGACGTATGCACGCCGACCGCCGAGCAGGTCCTTCCTGGCACGTACCCGGGCTGTGACGGCGCATGCCTGTTCTGTGTCCATGCGGCGAAAAACCGGTGGCGGTGCGGCCGCGGATTCCGCTCAGGTACGGGTGGCGACGATCAGCTCGTGCAGGTAGCGCTTGGTGACGCTGCCGCCGTGCCGGCTTTCGATCAAGTCCCGGATACAGGTCAGGAGGCCGCCCCGACGGGCCTCGTCGAGCGCGCGGTGGCCCGAGTAGGTGAGCAGCACGTCGACGTACCCGTCGGCGGAGTACGTGATGTCCTGGAGGTATCGGGTGGCCACGACGTTCCCGAAGCGCCCGCCGCGTTCCCACTCTGCCGTGTCCGTGGCGATCTCCGACTCGTCCTGGAGTCGCAGTCCGGGCGGGGTGGCCGGGTCCCAGCGTTCGTAGCAGCGCTGGGCCTGCGCGAAGAAGTCCGTGCTGCCGCCCGCCACGTGCTCGGTGGTGACGACCGCGAGCCGGCCTCCGGGGCGCAGCGCGTCCGCCGGCTTCCGCAGGCGCACGGCCGGATCGAGCCAGTGGAACGCGGTGGCGCACACCACCAGGTCGAACGGCCGGGGCGGCAGCGGCCAGTGCTCGAAGTCCGCCACCTCCACGTCGGCCAGCGGAAATTCCCGCAGCCGCCGCCGGGCCACGGCCGCCATGGCGGGCCCGAGCTCCACTCCCGTGACCCGGCAGCCGAACTCCGCCAGCGGGACGGTGAGTTGGCCGGTCCCCGGAGCCACCTCCAGGACCCGGCTGTCCGGCCCGAGGCCCGCTGCGCGCGCCAACTCGTCGACGAGGGCGCGGGGATAGCGGGGCCGCGCCCGGTCGTACAGCTCCGCGACCTCGTTGAACGTTTCTCGTAGCACTGTTCCCACGCCCCTCGGCCGCCGCGATTCCACCCAGGGCAGAATGCCGACCTCTTCCCCTGGCGTCCAGGAAATCTAGTCTGAAGAGGTGAGCAGCCAAGCGCCGAACCAAGCCCGCGTGATCCCCCTGCGCCCGCCCGCCGCGCGCCCCGGGACCACCGGCCCAGTGTCCGAACGCCCCGTCACCGCCCCTCCCGAGCCCGCCGCCAAGGAACCCCTCCTGCGCGACCTCGTCGGAGACGTCCTGCGGCGCGAACGCCTCGCCCAGGAACGCACGCTCAAGGACGTCGCCGATACGGCCAGGATTTCCATGCCGTACCTCTCCGAGGTGGAGCGCGGCCGCAAGGAGGCCTCCTCGGAGGTCCTCGCGGCCGCCGCCGGCGCCCTGGGCCTGGGCCTCGGCGACCTGCTGTCCCTGGCGCAGGGCGAGCTCGTCCGGCGGACGACGCCCCGGTCCGTCAGGAGCCACGGCCGCTCCACGGCGCCGTACAACGGGCTCTGCCTGGCCGCCTGACGAACCCCGCGGCCGGCGCCTCAGACCGTCACGAGGCGCCGGCTCAGCACCTGGTCGGCGAGCCCGTACGCCACCGCCTCCTCGGCGGTGAACACCTTGTCGCGGTCCATGTCCGCGCGCAGCTTCGCGATGTCGTGGTGCGTGTGCCGCGCCAGGACCTCCTCCACCTGGGAGCGGATCCGCACCATCTCCTTGGCCTGGAGCGCGAGATCGGACACCGTGCCCCGCTGTCCGCCGCTGGCCGGCTGCCCGAGCAGTACGCGTGCGTGCTCGAGGACGATCCGCCGCCCGGGATCCCCGCCGGCCAGCAGTACGGCCGCCGTGGAGGCCGCCTGGCCGACGCAGACGGTGGAGATCGGCGCCTGGACGTACGTCATCGTGTCGTAGATCGCCATCAGCGAAGTGAACGAGCCGCCGGGGGAGTTGATGTAGATCGCGATCTCGTTCTCCGGGGCCGACGACTCCAGATGGAGGAGTTGCGCGATGACGACGTTCGCCACGCCGTCGTCGATCTCGGTGCCGAGGAAGATGATCCGTTCCGACAGCAGCCGGCTGAAGACGTCGTAGGACCGCTCGCCCTGCGGGGTCCGCTCGACGACGTTCGGAATCGTGTAGGTCCCCATTGTCACAGCCCCATCCGTCGCTTCGAGGCGCCCGGGCGGACGTCCGCGAAGGACTCCACGACCCGGTCGACCATGCCGTACTCCCTGGCCTGCTCGGCCGTGAACCAGCGGTCGCGGTCGCCGTCCCGGGAGATGGTCTCCGGGCTCTGCCCGGTGTGCTCCGCGGTGATCCGCTCCATGGTCCGCTTCAGTTGCTCCAGGTTCTCCGCCTGGATCTCGATGTCCGCGGTGGTGCCGCCGATGCCCGCCGACGGCTGGTGCATCATGATGCGCGCGTTGGGGAGCGCGTAGCGCTTGCCGGGGGTGCCCACACTCAGCAGGAACTGGCCCATGCTCGCGGCGAAGCCCATGGCGAGTGTGGACACGTCGTTCGGGATCAGCCGCATCGTGTCGTAGATGGCCAGGCCCGCGTGCACGGAACCGCCCGGGCTGTTGACGTACAGGCTGATGTCGGTGCGCGGGTCCTCCGCGGACAGGATCAGCAGCTGGGCGCAGACCCGGTTCGCGGAGACCTCGTCGACCTGGGTGCCCAGCAGGACGATGCGCTGTGCGAGCAACTGGGCGGCCAGGTGGTCGTCGAAGCGCGTGGGCGCGGTGTCGCCCTCCTCGGCCCGCGGAGCGAGCATGGTGCGTGGAGTCATCGGTTCTCCTCGTGGTGGCGGGGATGCCGTCCACTCCACTCTTGACCTCGGACGATACTCTTCACTGCTTTCTCTGCCCGTGGCAGATTCGCCGAGGGCAGAGCGGGCGCTCAGCCCTTCTCGCGCAGCTGCCGGAAGAACGCCCGCACGTCGCCCACCAGCAGGTCCGGCTCCTCCATCGCCGCGAAGTGGCCGCCCCGGTCGAACTCCGTCCACCGCACGATGTTCTCGGTGCGCTCCGCCTTGTGCCGGAGGGGGACCTGGATCTCGGCGGGGAAGAGGGCGAGGGCGGTCGGCGCCGTCGACGGCTCGGTGGGGCGGGCCACCCGGTCGCCCCTGGCGTGTCCGCGCTCGTAGTAGATCCGCGCGGCCGAACCGGCGGTCCCGGTCAGCCAGTACAGCATCACGTTGGTGAGCAGTCGGTCCCGATCCACGGCCTCCTCGGGCCTCAGGTCCGAGTCCGTCCACTCCTGGAACTTCTCGACGATCCAGGCGAGTTGGCCGACCGGTGAGTCGGTGAGCGCGTAGGCGAGGGTCTGCGGCCGGGTGGAGTGCAAGATCGCATATCCGGTGCCCTCGCTCGTAAACGCGCTCCATCGGCGCCACGACTCGAGCGTGTTCTTCCGCTCCTCCGGGCCGAGCGCGGCGAGTTCCCCGGCGGTCGGTTCGTGGGTCGCCGCCGCGCCCGGCAGCAGGTTGAGGTGGACGCCGATGATGCGGTCGGGGTGGGCGCGGCCCAGCTCCCGGGAGATGGCCCCGCCCCAGTCACCGCCCTGTGCGCCGAACCGCTCGTAGCCGAGCCGCGACATCAGCTCGGCCCACGCGTGTGCCACCCGGCCCGCCTCCCAGCCGGTGTCCGCGGGCGGTCCGGACAGCCCGAATCCCGGAATGCCCGGTACCACGACGTGGAAGGCGTCGGCCTGGTTGCCGCCATGGGCCGCCGGGTCGGTCAACGGCCCCACGATGTCCAGGAATTCGACGATCGACCCCGGCCAGCCGTGCGTGATGATCAGTGGGGTGGCGTCGGGCTCGGGGGAACGGATGTGGGCGAAGTGGATGCTCGCCCCGTCGATGACGGTCGTGAACTGCGGCCACTGGTTGAGCTCCGCTTCGGCCGCGCGCCAGTCGTAGGAGTGCCGCCAGTGCTCGACGAGCTCCCTCAGGTAGTCCGCCGGCACGCCGTACGCCCAGCCCGTGGCGGACAGGTCATCCGGCCAGCGGGCGCGGTCGAGCCGTTCGTGGAGATCGTCGAGCTCGCTCTGCGGGATGTCGATGCGGAACGGATCGATTCTGCGGCTGCTGTCTGCGGGCGATGACGTCATGAATCGGAGCGTAGTTCCGAAGCGTCATGGGGCCACCTGGATTGATGGGCGGCCCGACCGATGAGTTCCGGGCCGAGGATCAGTCGACACAGATGACTGAAGTTTCCACGCCCCAGGAGGTACCCATGGCAACCGACGGTTTCACCACGTGTCTCTGGTTCGACGGCCAGGCGGAGGAGGCCGCCCACTACTACGTGTCCGTCTTCAAGAACTCCAGCGTCGGCAAGGTGGCGTACTACCCCGAGGGAGCGCCCCAGCCCGCCGGCAGCGTGCTGACCGTCGAGTTCACGGCCAACGGACACAAGTTCCTCGCGCTCAATGGCGGCCCCGAGTTCAAGTTCACCGAGGCGGTCTCCTTCATGATCTTCTGCGAGAACCAGGAGGAGATCGACTACTACTGGGCCAAGCTCACCGAGAACGGCGGCGAGCCCGGCCCCTGCGGCTGGCTGAAGGACAAGTACGGACTGTCCTGGCAGGTCGTCCCGGACCGGCTCCAGGACATGGTCACCGACCCGGACCCGGCGAAGGCGGCCCGTGTGACCAAGGCGTTCATGGCGATGAGCAAGTTCGACCTCGCCGCCCTGGACAAGGCCTACGCGGGCGAGTGACGCACCCGCCTCCCCGCACCACAGCGAACCGGCCGCGCCCCCGAGGGGCGCGGCCGGTTCGCCGTCACCGGCGTAACCACTGGGTTTCCGAGGTTAATTTCCGCGCCCGAAGGGTTGGCGCCGCACCGCGCCCTCGTTATCGTTCACGCACTTCACTCAATCGTTCCACTGAACGAATAGCGAGAGGGACGGTCGGTTCATGTCCGACATCCACCACCCGGGACGGCGGTCGGTGCTCGCCGCGGGCGTGGCCTCGGCGGCGTCGCTCGGTGCGTCCTGGCTGCTGTCCGGCTGTACCGGGGCAGCGTCCACCCCCGTCCTGCCGGCCGTCGCGGCGAAGGGCGCCCCCGACCGCGGCGGCACCCTGCGCATCGCCCGGCCGCCCGCCTCCGACGCCGAGACCCTGGACCCGGCGAGCGCCCTGTCGGCGTACGAGTACCTGGGCGCCCTCTACAACCGGCTGGTCCGCGTCGACGCGGACGGCGAACTCGCCCCCGACCTGGCCGAGTCCTGGGAGCCCGACAGCACGGCCCGCACCTGGACCTTCCGGCTCCGCAAGGGCGTCACCTTCCACCACGGCCGCCCCTTCACCGCCGCCGACGCGGCCTACACGCTCCGCCACATCCTCGACAAGGCGACGGCGTCCCCGCAGGCCGCCGTACTCGCCCCGCTCGTCGACCCGGAGCGGCTGCGCACCCCCGACGCCCACACCCTGGTCGTCCCGCTGAAGTCCCCGAACGCCGAGTTCCCGAGCCTCCTCACGCACTACAACTGTTATGTCGTCCCGGACGGCAGCGCGAAGTCGATCGGCCGCACCGGCATCGGCACCGGCCCCTTCAAGCTTGAGTCCTTCGCGCCCGCCGGACCCGGCCGCGTCACCGCGTACCGGGACCACTGGGCGGGCGCTCCCGTCCTCGACGCCATCGCCTTCTACTCGGTCGCGGACATGTCGGCCCGCTCGAACGCCCTGCTCGCGGGCCAGGTCGACCTGCTCTCCCAGACCAACCTCGACTTCGCGACCGCCCGAGTGGTCGCCGCCTCCGACCGGGCCACCATCGCGCGCGTGAAGAACGCCCAGTGGTACGTGCTGCCGATGCTCACCACGGAGAAGCCCTTCACCGACGTCCGGGTACGGCAGGCCATGAAGCTCGCCTACGACCCCGAGCACGTGGTGAAAGTCGCCCTCCAGGGCGCGGGCACCGCCGGCTGGGACAACCCCGTGCCGCCGAGCGACCCCGTCCACATTCCCGCGCATCCCAAGCACGACCCGGAACAGGCGCGCCACCTGCTCAAGAAGGCGGGCCAGGAGGGCCTGGCCGTCGACCTCCACACCTCCTCCTACGACCCGCTGTTCACGCCCATGGCCCTCGCCTACCAGGACTCGGCCAGACGGGCCGGCATCCGCATCCGGGTCAAGACGGCGTCGGCGGACTCGTACTACACGCAGATCTGGATGAAGAAGCCCCTGATGGCCACCTACTGGTTCACCGGCAGACCCGTCGACCAGCTCTTCACCCAGATCTTCCGAAGCGGCTCCTCGTACAACGAAACCGCCTGGTCCGACAAGGACTTCGATGCCCTCCTGGACCGGGCGCGCGCCGAGACGGACGACGCGCGGCGCCGCGAGCTGTACGGCGAGGCGCAGACGACGGTGATCGAGAAGGGCGGGGCGATGACCCCGATGTTCGCCGACCGGCTCGTCGGGATCTCGCGCGCGGTGCGCGGATACGCCGAGCACGGCTTCGAGTTCGACTACCTCGGCATCGGCCTGAAGGGAGCCTGAGCATGCTCTCCTTCCTGGCCCGCAGGATCGCGGCCGCCCTCGGCACGCTCTTCCTCTCCTCCGTGCTGGTCTTCCTCGCCGTCCAGGCCCTGCCCGGTGACGTCGCCACCCAGGTCCTCGGCAAGGACGCCACCCCGGACGCCGTCGCCGCACTGCGGGGGCAGCTCGGGCTCGACCGGCCCGCCTGGGAGCGCTACGCCGACTGGATCGCGGGCGCCACGCACGGCGACTTCGGTACCTCCCTCGTCTCCAGCCGGCCGGTGGGCGGCGAGGTGTCGTCGTACCTCGGCAACTCCGCGCTGATCGCCCTCGTGACCGTCCTCTTCGCCGTCACCGGATCGGTCGTCCTCGGCATCCTCGCGGGTCTGTACCGCGACCGCTGGCCCGACCACGTCATCTCGACCGCCGCCCTCGTCGGCATGAGCGTCCCCGAGTTCGTCGTGGCGACCGTGCTGGTGCTGTGCTTCTCGGTGGCGCTGCCGTGGTTCCCCGCGGTCGTCCTCTACGGCCCCGACGCCACCGTCGGCCAACTCCTGCCCGCCGTCTGGCTCCCCGCCCTCGCGCTCGCCGTGGTCATGGCCGCCTACATCGTCCGCATGACCCGTACCTCGGTGATCGACGTGATGGCGGGCGAGTTCGTCACGACCGCCCGGCTGAAGGGCCTGTCGACCTGGCGGGTCGTCACCCGGCACGCCCTGCCGAGCGCTCTGCTGCCCACCCTGCACGTGATCGCCCTCAACGTCGCCTGGCTCGCGGGCGGCGTCGCCGTCGTCGAGAACGTCTTCAACTACCCCGGCATCGGCAAGCTGATGCTCTCCTCGGTGCAGAACCGGGACCTGCCCGTCATCCAGGCCATCGCTCTGATCAGCGCGGTCGTCTACGTCGTCTGCAACCTCGCCGCCGACCTCGGCGCGATGGCCCTCAACCCCAGGCTCCGCACGCGCGGGAGGACCCGATGACCACGCTCGCCGCAGCCCCGGCGGCCGCACGCGCCTGGCGGACCCTGCGCACCTCGCGCACCGCCGTCCTCGGCCTCGCCGTCGTCGCCGTACACGTCGTGATCGCCGTGCTGGCCCCGCTCCTCACCTCCTACGACCCCATCGCCAACGACCCCGCGCAGGCCCTGCTCGGCCCGAGCCCGGAACACTGGGCGGGCACCGACCAGTACGGCCGTGACGTCCTGGCGCGCGTGCTGTACGGCGGCCGGTACGCGCTCGGCGTGTCCGTCGCCGCGACCGTGCTGACCGTCGCCCTCGGCACGGTGATCGGCTGTGCGGCCGCACTGCGCGGCGGCCTGTTCGACGACGTGCTCGGACGGGTCCTGGACGCGGTGCTGTCCGTGCCCTCCGTCCTGGCGCTGCTCGTCGTCGTGACCGCGCTCGGCACCGGCCCGGCCGTCATCGTCCTCGCCGTCGCCGTCGTGTACGTCCCTCAGGTCGTCCGCGTCGTGCGCGGCGCCGCCCTCGCGGTGGTCCCCGCCGACTACGTCACCGCCGCCCGCGCCCGCGGGGAGGGCACCTGGTCGATCCTGCGCCGGGAGATCCTGCCCAACATCACGGACGTGGTGTACGTCGAGTTCGCTATGCGGGCCTCCTGGGTCGTGCTGCTGATCTCCTCGCTGTCCTTCCTCGGCTTCGGCGCCGACCCGCCGACCCCCGACTGGGGTCTGATGGTCGCCGAGAACCGCACCGCCATCACCGTCGTCCCGATGGCGAGCCTCGCGCCGATCATCGCCCTGGCCACGCTCGTGGTCGGGCTCAACCTCGCGGCCGACGGCCTGTCCAAGGCGTGGGGCGTGGACCGGATCAGGGAGGGCTCCTGATGGCCTCGATCGTTTCCGTGAACTCCCTGTCGGTGGCCTACCGTTCGGGCGGCCGGGACGTGCCCGTCGTGCGCGAGGTGTCCCTGGAGGTCGCCGAGGGGCGGACACTTGCCCTGGTCGGCGAGTCCGGCAGCGGCAAGTCGACCGTCGCCGCGACCCTGCTGGGGCATCTGCGGCACGGCTCCCGCATCACCGGGGGCTCGGTCCGCGTGGACGGCCGCGACGTCTTCGCCCTGTCCGCACGGGAGTTGCGGCGGCTGCGCGGCGGGACCGTCGCGATGGTCGCCCAGAACGCGGGTCATGCGCTCACGCCCTCGATGCGGATCGGGAAGCAGATCGAGGAGGTCGGCGGTGATGTCCCCGTCGTCGAGCTGCTCGAACAGGTCCGGCTGCCCCGCCCCGCCGAGCTGGCCCGCCGCTACCCGCACGAGCTGTCCGGCGGCCAGCAGCAGCGTGTCGCCATCGCCATGGCCGTCGCGGCCCGCCCGAAGCTCCTGGTCCTCGACGAGCCGACCACCGGCCTGGACGTCGTCACCCAGCGCAGCGTCCTCGACCTGATCGCCGCCCTGCGGGACGAACTCGGCCTGGCGGCCCTGCTGGTGAGCCACGACCTGGGCGTGGTCGCGCACCTGGCCGACGAGGTGACCGTGCTGCGCTCGGGCCGGGCGGTCGAGTCGGCGCCCACGCGGAAGCTGTTCGCGGCACCCGAAGACCCGTACACCCGACGGCTGTTGGCGAGCGTGCCGCGCCTCGACGACGCCGGGCTCGCGCTGGTGGGTGAGGCGGGGGAGCGGGAGGTCAGGCCCAAGGCCGGCGTGGCCGCAGACGCCCCGGTCGTCCTCTGTGCGCGGGACGTCACCATCGACTACGGCAGGACCCGCGCCGTGCACGGTGTCTCCTTCGACGTCCGGCGCGGTGAAGTCCTCGCGCTCGTCGGCGAGTCGGGCAGCGGCAAGTCGACCCTCGCGTGGACACTGGCGGGCCTGCGCACCCCGTCCGGCGGCACCATGACGCACGAGGCCGGCGACCTGAACCCGCCCGCGCACCGGAGGCCACTGCCCCTGCGCCGCCGCGTCCAGCTGGTCTTCCAGAACGCGGACACCTCGCTCAACCCCCGCCGCTCGGTGGGCGAAGCGGTCCGACGGCCCCTGCGCTTCTTCGGCACCGCCACCGGTCGTACGGACGCGGCCGAGCGCGCCCGGCAGCTCATCTCGGACGTGCGCCTCGACCCGGCCCTCGCCGACCGCCTGCCCGCGCAGCTCTCCGGCGGCCAGCGGCAGCGCATCGGCATCGCCCGGGCACTCGCGGGCGAGCCGGACGTGCTGATCGCCGACGAGATCACCACCGCCCTCGACGTCTCCGTGCAGGCCGACGTCCTCAGGCTGCTCGACGACCTGCGCCGGGAACGCGCTCTCGCCTGCCTGTTCATCAGCCATGACCTGGCCGTCGTACGCGGCGTGGCGGACCGGGTTCTCGTCCTGCGGCACGGCGTAGTGGTCGAGGAAGGCCCGACGGAAGCCGTTTTTGCCGCGCCCGGGCACCCCTACACCCGGCAGCTGATGGCGGCCGCCCTCGAACCCGACCCTGACGCGCCGACGTTCGTCGAGGACGTCGCCGAGTGGGAGGACGCCGCCGCACCGGACGACCTGTGGACCGACCACGGCGACGGACACCGCGTCCGCCGCTGGAGCCCCGTCAACGCCCCGATCGCCGAAGGAGTTTCGTGAGGTACCGCGAGCAGTTCGAGCGCCAGGTGATCCGCGAGGACGTCTGGATCCCCACCCGGGACGGAAGGACCCGGCTGCACGCCCGCGTCTGGCGGCCCGCCGACGCCGAGTCCGACCCCGTGCCCGCGCTGCTCGAATACCTCCCGTACCGCAAGAGCGACTGGACCGCCCCGCGCGACGCCCAGCGCCACCCCTGGTACGCGGGTCACGGCTACGCCTCCGTCCGCGTCGACATCCGCGGCCACGGCGACAGCGAGGGCACGCCCGGCGACGAGTACGACGCGCAGGAGCTCGCGGACGGTGTCGACATCGTCCACTGGCTTGCCGCACAGCCCTGGTGCACCGGCAAGGTCGGCATGTTCGGCATCTCGTGGGGCGGCTTCAACGCACTCCAGATCGCCGCGCTCGCCCCCGAACCGCTGAAGGCGATCGTCACCGTCTGCTCGACCGACGACCGCTACGACAACGACGTCCACTACACCGGAGGCGCCGTCCTCGGCATCGACATGCCCGCCTGGGCCGGCACCATGCTCGCCTTCGCCTCCCGCCCGCCGGACCCGGCGACCGTCGGCGCCGACCGCTGGCTGCCGATGTGGCGCGAGCGCCTGGACGCCCTCGAACCCTTCCTGCACACCTGGCTGGACCACCAGCAGCGCGACGCGTACTGGCGGCACGGGAGCGTCTGCGAGGACTACGGGGCGCTGCGGGCGGCCGTCCTCGCCGTCGGCGGCTGGCACGACCCCTACCGGGACGCCGTGCTCCGGCTCGTCGAGCACCTGCCCGCCGACCGGGTACGGGGACTGATCGGCCCCTGGTCGCACCAGTACCCCGACCGGGGCCTCCCGCCGGGCCCCGCGATCGGCTTCCTCCAGGAGACCCTGCGCTGGTGGGACCAGCACCTGAAGGGCACCGACACGGGCGTCATGAAGGAACCCCTCCTGCGTGCCTGGATCAACGACCCGGTGCCGCCCGCCACCTCGTACGACGTGATGCCGGGACGCTGGGTCGGCGAGACCGACTGGCCCTCGGCGCACGTCACCTTCGAGAAGCGGGCCTTGGGTGCGAGCGCCCACCCGGTGCTCGTACGGTCCCCGCAGCACACCGGCATCGACGCCGGCCGCTTCTTCCCGTTCGGCAACGCGAGCGACCTGCCGCCGGACCAGCGCGAGGAGGACGGCCGTTCGGTCTGCTTCGACTCGGACCCCCTCGCCGAGCGCGTCGAGATCCTCGGCCGCCCGCGCGTACGGCTCCGCCTGGACAGCGCCACCCCGCGCGCCCACGTCATCGCCCGGCTCTGCGACGTCGCCCCGGACGGCTCGTCCACCCTGGTCAGCCGCGGTGTGCTCAACCTGCTGAGCAGGCAGGGCCGCGAGCGGGCCGTCGAGTGGACCCCGGGGACGTACGAGGACGTCGAGGTCGAGCTCAACGGCATCGGCTACGCCTTCCCGCCCGGCCACCGTGTCCGCGTCGCCGTCTGTGACGCGTACTGGCCGTGGGTGTGGCCGCACGGACAGCGCGGCGAACTGCGGGTGGTCCCCGCCGAGAGCGCCGTACTCCTCCCCGTACGGGAAGCCGTCGACGGCCCGCCGATCCGCTTCGAGGAACCCGAACAGGCCCCGCCGCTCGCCGTCACCTACGACCGGCCCGCCGACCCGGCTCCCGAGCGGCTCGTCACGCACGACGTGGCGAAGGGCGAGTGGACGTTGGAGGTCGACCCCAACTACGGGGGATCGCGGACGTACCCGGACGGACTGCGGTACGAGGAGAGCGCGCGGGAGACGTACCGCATCCGCAGCGACGACCCGCTGTCCGCGCGGGCCGTGTCGGAGTGGCACATCAGGCTGCGGCGCGGGGAGGACAGCGCCGACTGGGCCGCTGAGATCATGGTGCGCACGGAGCTGCGCGCCACGGCCGCGGACTTCGTCATGGACAGCCGCGTCGAAGCACGGGCGAACGGAGAGACAGTGGCCAAGCGCGCATGGCACCGCACCACCCCGAGGACGTCCGGATGACGCCCGCGAAGCCCTCCCAGGCCGCGAAGTCCCCACGTCGTGCCGTCGCCGCCGCCGACCGTACCCGCCAGCCCACCGAGGTGCGCCGACGGCTCATCGTCGAGGCGGCCGTCCCGCTGATCGCCGAACGCGGCTATGCCTCGGTCGGGGTGCGGGACGTGGCCGCCGCGGCCGGAGTGTCCGTCGGTACCGTCACCTATCACTTCGGCAGCGTGCAGGAGATCCTCTCCGAGGCGATGGTGCTGCACATCGAGCGGTACTACGCCGAGCTGAGCGAGGCCGCCGAGCAGGCCTCCAGCGCGGCCGAGGCGCTGCGGCTGCTGGTCGACGCCCTGTTCACCGAGGACACCGACCGGCACTGGCGCATGTGGTTCGACTACTGGAACGCCGGCGACCAGGGTACGGACGAGGCCTTCGCGCGCGGGCAGGCCCAGCGGTACGAGGCCTGGCATCAGCAGATCCGCGCCCTGGCCGAACGGGGCGTCGCCGAGGGCGAGTTCACCGGTGACGACCTCGACGGCTTCACCGTCCGCTTCTCCGCCCTCGCGGACGGACTCGCCCTGCAACGGCTGCGCCAGGTGCCCGCGCTGAGCACCGAGGACGCGCGCCGTCACCTCAACCGGCTCATCGAGACCGAGCTCGTTCGCCGATCACCCGCGTGACCTCCCGGGCGATGCGCAGGATGCCGGGGGAGCGGACCGGGCAGGGCTTCGGCGTGGCCGTCGTGGGCGCCAGGCAGAAGTGCAGGTAGTCCTTGTCGAGGTGGAGGGCGGTGCGGTCCCGGTCGGGCTGGGTGCAGTAGTCCGGGTGGTCGTGCTCGTAGGCGGTGCACGGCAGGTACTGGACCCAGGTCTGCCGGGCACCGGCGGGGCTGACCGTCTTTCCCGCGTCGGCGACGAGATCGCCCGCGGCGGCGGCCTGATCCTCGTAGAGGCTGTTCACGCGCCGTACCCGGTCGGGGGTGATCGGGTCCGGGCCCTGCAGCACCCAGACGATCTTCGGCCGCTTCGCCCCGCCGGCCGCCGCGATCTGCTCGGTGAGCCGCTCGGCGTCCGCGGCGTACCGCTCGAAGTAGTCAGTGGGCGAGTCGTTGTGGGTGATCCCGTCCATGCACCAGGTGTAGCCCCAGGCGTTGCCCCAGAACTGCAGGACCACGAAGTCCGGGTGCAGCGACCGCACCAGGGCGGCCGCCTTGTCCCGGTCGGGGACGAGCGACCGCGCCCCGGTGCCTTCCAGGTAGTCGCACACCGTGGTCCCCGAGTAGGGCGCGCTCGTGTACTTGGCGCCCAAGTCGCGGCGCAGCTCCTCGCCGAGCACCCGCTGGTTCTCCATCGCCAGGGAGTCGCCCAGGTACAGCACGGTGGGCGCCTTCGCCGGTGCGCGCGGCGAGGCGGGCGGCCGCCGGTGCTCGGTGGCGGGGGACGAGACGGGTACGTCGGGGGACGGCGGCGCATCCTCCGGACCGGACGCCGGATCCGTGCACGCGCCGAGCAGCAGCCCGGCCAGCAGCATCCCCACGGCCCACACCCTGCGCATACGAGCCCCCCCGCCCCGGCCGACGAAACGGCTCCCCAGGCAAGCACAGCCGGGCGCAGGGCGGAAGACACCGGACCGGCCGAGGTCCGACCGTGACTCACACCCGGTCGGCCGCGATCAGCAGGTACTGGAAGCTACCGTTCCGGTAGGCGGTCAGAAAAGTGTCCTCGATGCCCGTGACCAGGTGGTCCGCCTCCTTGCGCAGGTCCCAGTACGGGAGGGCCGCCTCCGTCAGATCCTCCACGTGGACGGGCACCAGCCGGTTCCTGGCCATGGCGCGAAAGTACTCCGAGCGCGGGTGGATGTCGCAGATGTAGTGGGTGAGACTGGAGGCCTGGGCCCGCCGGCTCGACCTGTTCCCGCACCCTGCCGGCCGCTCTCCGCTGATGATCCGGACCGTTGCGCGGACAGCGCGGAGCGCAATCCTCGTCGGCGAGCCGGAGACCGCCGCGCCTGCAGTGCCGGTCGGCGGGCACGTCGTCGCGGCCGTCAGGTCCACCCGTGGGAGAAGGCGGCGGACACGGTCGTGTACACCGCGTAACCCCTACCGCCCCGGCGACCCCGCACGCCTCGTTCTGTCCGCCGAACCGCTCCCGTCGCGCCGCAGATCTCGTCACGTTCTGTCGAAAGCCGCCCTCTTCTGTCCACTCCGAAACGGACCCGACCGTTCGACGCGCGGTCCGGCGAAGCGATGGCTAGCGTGAGGAAGCGGACAGCCGGAAACGGACCACCCACCGACTCGGAGAGGGCCGCAGCCATGGCCGTACAACCTGAGGGAACCCCCTGTTGGGCCGACGCGATGTTCAGGGACGTGGAGGGAGCCAAGAGCTTCTACGGCGACGTCCTGGGCTGGACCTTCGGCGAGGCGTCGTCGGAGTACGGCAACTACACGCAGGCCTACGCGGACGGCAAGGCCGTCGCCGCGGTCGTACCGCCGATGTCCGGCCAGGAGGGGCACTCGCAGTGGTGCCTGTACTTCGCGTCGCCGGACGCCGCCGCCACCGCCGGCAAGATCCGTGACAACGGCGGCGAGGTGGTGATGGAGCCGATGCAGGTGGGCGACTTCGGCACCATGTGCCTGGGCCGCGACCCCAGCGGCGTCGTCTTCGGCGTGTGGCAGGCCGGCGTCCACGAGGGCTTCGAGGCGCCGCCCGAGCAGCCCGGCGCGTTCTGCTGGGCCGAGGTCTTCACCCGTGAGCCGGAGAAGTCGGACGCGTTCTTCCCGGCCGTCTTCCCGTACACGGCCAAGCAGATGCAGGACGAAGCGGTCGACTTCCGCATGTTCGACGTCGAGGGCAACACGGTCCTCGGCCGTATGAAGATGACGGACGAGTTCCCGCCCGAGGTGCCGCCGTACATCAACGTCTACTTCACCGTCGACGACTGCGACGACGCCGTCGCCCGCGCGACCAAGCTCGGCGGCGTCCTCCGCTTCGGCCCCATGGACACCCCCTTCGGCCGCTTCGCCGCCCTCAGCGACCCGCAGGGCGCGAGCTTCTCGGTGATCGACGTCACGACCACCTCGGGAGAGATGCCGCAGGTCACGGACCTGTCCTGAGCACCGTCCGAACGCCCCGCGCGGCCATGGCATGATCGGGCGCATGGGTGAACGTGTGGTGGCCGCGTGCGACGGGGCTTCGAAGGGAAACCCGGGACCGGCGGGCTGGGCCTGGGTGGTCGCGGACGAGTCGGAGACTCCCTCCCGCTGGGAGGCGGGGCCGCTCGGCAAGGCCACCAACAACGTCGCCGAACTGACCGCGCTGGAACGCCTGCTGGCGTCGACCGACCCGGACGTACCGCTCGAGATCCGGATGGACTCGCAGTACGCCATGAAGGCGGTCACCACCTGGCTGCCCGGCTGGAAGCGCAACGGCTGGAAGACCTCCGGCGGCAAGCCGGTCGCCAACCAGGACCTGGTCGTACGCATCGACGAACTGCTCGACGGCCGCTCGGTCGAGTTCCGCTACGTGCCCGCCCACCAGGTCGACGGCGACCGGCTCAACGACTTCGCCGACCGCGCCGCCAGCCAGGCGGCCATCGTGCAGGAGCCCGCGGGCAGCGGTCTCGGTTCGCCGGAGCCGCCGCCCGCACCGGACGCACCGGTGGCCCGCGGCCCGCGCAAGCGGCCCGGCGGGCCCAAGGCGTCCGGCAAGAGCGGCGGCTCCGCACGGACCATCAAGGCGAAGTTCCCCGGCCGCTGCGTCTGCGGACGCCCGTACGCGGCCGGGGAACCCATCGCCAAGAACGATCAGGGCTGGGGCCATCCGGAGTGCCGTACGGCTGCCGCCGGATAGCGCGGGGCGGCTGTCACACGACGACGGCTGTCACACGACGACACCGCGCCATTCCCCGGTCTCCTGGCCGCGCTCCTCGATGAACTTCTTGAAGCGCTCGAGGTCACCCTTGGTCTGCCGCTTCACGAACCCGAGCTTGTCACCGACCTTCTCGGTGACCTTGTCCGGATGGAAGTCCATCTGCAGCATCACCTTGGTGTGCTGGTCGTCGAGCCGGTGGAAGGTGACCACGCCGGCCTGCTCGGCCTCGCCGGCGACCGTGGTCCAGGCGACCCGCTCGTCCGGGATCTGTTCCGTGATCTCCGCGTCGAACTCCCGGTGGACGCCGTTCACATTGGTCACCCAGTGGGTGAGCGTGTCCGTGCGCTGCTCGATGCGCTCCACCCCGCTCATGAACTCGGGGAAGGTCTCGAACTGCGTCCACTGGTTGTAGGCCGTGTGCACGGGGACGCCGACCTCGATGGATTCTTCGACCTGCGACACAGGTCATCGCCTCCTTCGTCTCGTCGGGTTGTCCGGCGCGAGTACCCGTGACCTGCGGAGCCAACCCCGGACCGGCGGCCGTCAGTCGGTGTCGAAGGTGTAGTGGGCGGTGTGGTCCAGCAGGTCGGCGGGACGCGTGTCGTGCCAGGGCTTCATGGTCTCGTCGAGGTCGACCACCTCCGGCGTCCCGGCGGCCGGGGCGTATCCGGAGCCGGGATGCCGGCGCTGTGCGGACGGTCATGTGCGGGTCTCCCAACGAACGGGCGGATCAGGTCAGTTGGCGGGGAAGGGGAGCAGCGCGGCGCCCTGCAGTTCGTCCACCGCGGCATGGGCGCCGGCACGCGGGATGGTCACCGGGTCGTAATGGCTGACGACGCTGATCCAGCTGCCGTCGGCGTTGCGCATCACGTGCAGCTCCACGCCGTCGACGAAAACGGCGTGTCCGGTGCCGTGTCCGGTGCCGTGGTGGTGACCGCCCCCGGCGGCCGGCCGGCCCTGTATCCGGCGGCCCTTGTAGACCTCGAAGAAGGGTGCGGGGAGTCGCGACGGCTGAGTTCGGGCATGCGGGACCTCCTGGGGTGTGTTCGGTCGGTGACCCGGCATGCCTATCGGCCCGGGCGAGAGGGGGAGAAATCCCCGGCGGCCGGTTGGCTCCGGTCCGGACAATTACCAAAATGTCGTACAAAGTTGAATGAAGTTGATTTTGCCGTGGAGAGGGCTCGCGGCGCCCCGGAAGGGGCAATTCCTTCTCGTGGATGCGGTGTTTCCGGTGGTCCTTCGCGGACCGGTGTGCCCCCTGTGGGCTGTCTCACCTGCGGAAGGTGACGCGATCAGGAAGGCCTCAGGAGTAGACCCTCGAGGCTGCTACCCTGCGTTGCCAATCGACCGCCATGGGTAACCACTAGGGGTGTGCGTGAAGGTCGCCTGCGTCGGCGGCGGGCCCGCCGGCCTGTATCTCTCGATCCTGCTGAAACGACGGGACCCGTCCCACGACATCACCGTCCATGAACGCGACCCGGAGGGCTCGACCTACGGCTGGGGCGTGACGTACTGGCGCGGACTGCTGGACAGACTCCACGAGTACGACCCCGAGTCGGCCCGCGCCCTGGAGAAACACTCGGTCCGCTGGGCCGAGGGCGTCGCCCACGTGGGGGAGGCGGCGACCCGGCAGCAAGGCGACGAGGCCTTCGGCATCGGCCGTCACCGCCTGCTGGAGATCCTCGCCGCACGGGCCCGCTCACTCGGCGTACGGCTGGAGTTCGAGCACGGGATCACGGACGCGAACGTTCCCGCAGCCGACCTGGTCGTGGCCGCCGACGGCGTGCACAGCACCCTCCGTACCCGCCACGCGGACCACTTCGGCACGGAGATCAGGACCGGCCGCAACCGCTACATCTGGCTCGGCACCACCAAGGTCTTCGACGCCTTCACCTTCGCGTTCGTCGAGACCGACCACGGCTGGATCTGGTGCTACGGCTACGCCTTCGGCCCCGAGCGCAGCACGTGTGTCGTCGAGTGCGCACCGGAGACCTGGACCGGCCTCGGTCTGGACGAGGCGAACGAGCCCGACGGCCTGGCCCTCCTGGAGAAGCTCTTCGCCGACGTGCTGGACGGCCACCCCCTGATCGGGCGCACCTCGGCCCGGGCGGGCGCCCAGTGGCTGAACTTCCGTACCCTCACCAACCGCACCTGGCACCGCGACAACCTCGTCCTGCTCGGCGACGCGGCCCACACCACGCACTACTCCATCGGCGCCGGCACCACCCTCGCCCTGGAGGACGCCGCCGCCCTGGCCGACGCCCTCGGCGCGCACTCCACCCTCTCGCAGGCCCTCGCCCGCTTCGAGCGGGAACGCAAGGCGCAGCTCCTGTCCCTGCAGAGCGCGGCCCGCTACAGCGCCCAGTGGTACGAGAACCTGCCGCGCTACATCCACCTCCCCCCGGACCGGATGTTCGCCCTGCTCGGCCAGCGCCACTCGCCCCTGCTGCCCCACGTCCCGCCCCAGCTGTACTACCGGATCGACCGCGCTGCCGGGCGGCTGGAGGCGTTGCGCAGGTTCAAGCGCTGGCTCGGACCGAAGGTGGCGCGGACCGTGCAGGCGCGGACCCTGGCGTCCCGCGAGTAGCTCCGCCGGCGAGCCTCATCGGAACAACCGGTCGAGGAAGCCGTTCCCGAAGACGCGGTGCGGGTCGAGCCGGTCGAGTGTGCCGGCCGCCTGCCCCCACACGCTCTCGCCGAAGGAGGCGGGCACCACCGTCCCCAGCACCTCCTCGTCGCTCCACACGGCCTCGTCCGTGTACGCCCACCCCTTGGACCACTCGACCCGGGTGAGGGCATGCCCGCCGTCGTAGGTGTCCAGCAGGAACCGCTCGATCTCGCGCAGGAACATCTCCGCGTACGGCGTCCCGGGCAGTGTCAGCACATCCAGCCACACGGCCGTGTCCCACTCGGGGTGCTCCTCGCTCGGCCGCAGCGCCGACAGCAGCGGGGTGCGGGCCTGGTCCACTGCGACGTCGCCCGGCTCGTCGAGGCCGGTCACCCGGATCTCGACGGTGCCGTTGACCGGGAACCGGCCCCGGGCCGCGTACGCCGTGAGCCGCTCCCGGTAGTAGGACGTGAACTCGGCGACGACTCGCTGCACGTGGTCCCGTGTCGTGAGCACCGCGTACCCGTTCGCGGTCACCCGGAGGGTGGTGGGCTTGAGGTACAGCAGCGTGTTCTTGGAGGGTCCCCAGATGTCGGCGGACAGCGTGGTCACGAGTCCGAGCGCCGCCGCGTCGTACTGGGCGTTGCCGAGCACCGGGGCCAGATACCAGGCCGCGTCCGACACCATCCGCCCGGCCAGGTCCGCCACCAGGGTCGGGACGTTGTCGGAGAACGGGTAGTTGTACGGCGACGTCACGCGGCGCGAGGTGAGCGGCCGGGTGGGGGAGACGCTCCACACCTTCAGCCAGGGGAACTCGGTGAAGGCGAACCAGATCGCCTCGACCCGCCCGGCCTCCTCCAGGAAGCTCGCGAAGGTCCGACCGTCCTCGCCGGGCGCCGCGAACAGCTCGCCCGCCGGGATGTCCACCCGGCTCACACACCGCAGGTTGGTGTTCGCGCCCACCCGCAGCACCACCTCGACGACCAGGGCCCGCCCGAGATGAGTGAGGAGCGTGGCACAGTCCGCCTCGTCCCGGCGGAACGTCCGCAGCACGTAGGCGCCGCCGTCCTCGTCCCACACCACCGCCGTCAGCGCCAGCACCAGATTGCTCAGCGAGCCGTACGTGTGCCCGGGCAGCCGCCGCTCGCCCTTTGCCGGTACGGCGGTGCCGTGCGCGTCGACGGCCAGGGCGCCGCCCAGGGTGAGGTCGCCGGGCGCGGGCGCGGCCGTGACGCCGAGGCCGTGGTCCTCGAGGTAGGTGAGCAGCGACTCCAGCGTGACGCCCGTGCCGGAGCGGACGGAGGAGTCGGACTCCAGGGCCAGACCGGTGAAGTGGGAGGCGGTGTCGACGAGGAGGACCGGCGCATCCGACGCCGTTCCCTCCGTGACGGTCAGCGGCGACCAGCCGTGCGAGGAACCCCGGGCCCGCACCGTCCAGCCGTGCCGCCAGGCCCAGTTGACGACGGCGACCGCCTGCTCGCCGTCCTGAGGGGCACAGGCCCAGAGCCCGTCGGCGGTGATCTCGCCGACCCAGTTCCGGTACGCCGAGCGGTACAGGGCGACGCCCGCCGGGAAGTCCGGCACTTCCTCGGCGGCGGCCGCCGGATCGGCGGCCACCAGGACGGGTACGGCGGCCAGGGCGGCGGCGGAGCTGAGGAAGCCCCGGCGGCTCCAGGACGAGTCTTCCGACGGGCGGTTGCTTACTGAACGATCAGTCACGGGCTCACGCTAGGGGCCCGTTGACACGTGCATGCCTTCCCGGTCGTCCAATCACTCGTGTGGGTGAACGACGTCCAGGTCACCGGCCGGAGCAGCCGGTTCCGCGCGGGGTGACGGCGGGTGACAGACTGACGCCATGGACGAGCGCACATTCGATAGGTCGCAGCAGCACGCATCCGTCGTCGGTCTCGGCACCTGGCAGCTGGGTGCCGACTGGGGAGACGTCGACGACAAGGAAGCCCTGACGGTGCTGGAGGCGGCGGCCGAGTCGGGGGTCACCTTCTTCGACACGGCCGACGTGTACGGCGACGGGCGCAGCGAGCAGACCATCGCCACCTTCCTCGGCAGCCGGCCCGACCTGCACGTGCTGGTCGCGACGAAGATGGGCCGCCGCGTCGACCAGATCCCGGAGAACTACGTCCTGGACAACTTCCGGGCATGGAACGACCGTTCCCGACGCAACCTCGGCGTCGACCGCCTCGACCTGGTCCAGCTGCACTGCCCGCCCACGCCCGTGTACTCCACGGACGAGGTCTTCGACGCCCTCGACACCCTCGTCGAGGAGGAGCGCGTCGCCGCCTACGGCGTCAGCGTGGAGACCTGCCAGGAGGCGCTGACCGCGATCGCCCGGCCGGGCGTGGCGAGCGTCCAGATCATCCTGAACCCGTTCCGCATGAAGCCCCTGAACGAGGTCCTGCCGGCGGCCCGGGAGGCCGGCGTCGGCATCATCGCCCGCGTCCCGCTCGCCTCGGGCCTGCTGTCCGGCAAGTACACCAAGGACACCGTCTTCCCTGAGAACGACCACCGCACCTACAACCGGCACGGCGAGTCCTTCGACCAGGGCGAGACCTTCTCCGGCGTGGACTACACGACCGGCGTCGAGGCCGCCGCCGAGTTCGCCGCGCTCGCGCCCGAGGGCTGCACCCCGGCCCAGCTGGCGCTGCGCTGGATCGTCCAGCAGCCGGGGGTGACCACCGTGATCCCCGGCGCCCGCTCGCCCGAGCAGGCCCGCGCCAACGCGGCCGCCGCCAAGCTGCCGGAACTGTCCGAGGCCACGCTCGCCGCGATCCGCGAGCTGTACGACCGGCGGATCAAGGACCAGGTGGAGACCCGCTGGTAGCTCAGGGCGTGAGCAGCAGCTGGCGTTCCTGCTCCTGGTCGCCGGACGCGGTTCCCTGGTCGTGCGCGGAAAAGGCGTGGGCCAGGGTTTCGCTCGCCTTGTCGACGGCCTCCGGCGTGCCCTGCACGGTGACCGTGACCGGCGTGGACAGCCGGCCGACGCTCCCCTGAGGATGCCCGGCCCCACCGACGGCGAACGTGGCCGTGTGAACGGTGGCGTTCTCGTCGGTCGGCAGCCGGTCGGGGGAGCCGAAGGCGGGCTCCAGGGCCCGTACGACCTGCTGCGCGTCGGTGGCGCTGCCGCCGGACAGTGTGACGGTGAGTTCGGTGCGGGGCGTGGTCAACGGGACTCCTCGGGTGCTGGATGTCATCGGGCGGGGCGTGACGGCCGTGGCCGTCACGCCGTTCGCCTCGGGCTCCGTGTAACCGCCCGGTGATCGTCGAAACAGCCGCCCCTCAGATGCGCCCGCCGGTCAGCCGGGTGACCGGCCCGTATGTGTGGCGCTCGGCCCGGCGGCCCGCCGCGAAGGACGCGGCGCCCAGCGCGGTCAGGCCCGCCCCGACGCCCGCGGCGACGAGCTTGCGGTGGCTGAGCACCGTCCACGCCGTCTTCGCGCCGGCCGCGACCTGGCCCGAGGCCGAGACGACCGCCTGCCGGCCCGCCTCGACGCTCTTGGCCGCCGTGTGCGCGGCCGCGCTCGTGGCGTCGGCCGCCCGCTGCGCACCTGCCTTGGCGGTCGACGCCGCCTCGTCGGTCTTCGTGGCTGCCGCCCGCGCCGTCTGTGAGGCCGGGGCCGTCGCCTTGTCCGCGCTCTGCCGCGCCTTGGAGGCGGCGGTCCTGGCGGCTGCTGAGTTCTTGCTCGTGTCCTTGTCCGATTCCGTCATGGGATCCGGATTGCCGTTCGACGGGTCCGCAAACACGTTCCGTCACGGCCGTTTCCTCCGCTGCCACGACCGGTCAGAAACGCGCGAAACAGGGAACCCGGTGCACAGGAACGAAGCGGGGCCGGTGCACAGGAACGAAGCGGGGCAGGAACGAAGCGGTTCGATCGGCCAGGGAGGAAGCTTGTCGGCCACCGGAAGCACAGCGGACACGACCAACACCGGGCGCCACGAGACCGAACTGGAGAGAGCCGACCGGAAGTGGGCGGAACTCATCCAGGAGGTCAGGGTCGCCCAGACGGGCGTGCAGATCCTGTTCGGATTCCTGCTCACCGTCGTGTTCACCCCCAGGTACGTGGACCTGTCGGACACGGACAAGACCATCTACATCGTCACGGTCGTCCTGGGCGCCGCCGCCACCGGTGCGCTGATCGGACCGGTGTCCCTGCACCGTCTGGTGGTCGGGCGCAGGGTCAAACCGCAGACCGTCGAATGGGCCGCCCGGCTGACCTTCGTCGGCCTGATCCTGCTGCTCGCCACCCTGACCGCGGCCCTGCTGCTGATCCTGCGCGTCGCGACCCACGACGGGTACGTGCCCTGGCTGGTCGCGGGCGTGGTCGTCTGGTACGTGCTGTGCTGGTTCCTGGTACCGCTGCTGGTGCGGTTCCGTCATACGACGAAGTGACGGCGCCCGGTGCGGGTGCCCCGGTCAGCTCCCGGCGATGACCTCCTGCAGGAAGTCGTCGATCCGCACTTCCTCCCGCCCCGGCGCCACGACCTCGCGGGTCTCCCGCAGAAAGGTCGCGAGCGCCGGAGCCCACGCGTAGACCACGGCGCACTGGCGGCCTCCGTCGGGACGGGCATCGCCGAGGAACTCCAGGCGCAGTTCCTCCCAGACCCCGGTCGAGACCGGCCGCATGCGCACGTCGCCCACGCCGACCGGGCGGCCCAGACCGTCCGTGAGCATCTCGCGGTCCAGCCGCCACCGCGCCAGCACACGGCCGTCATGGCTGAACACCACGGTGACGGCGAACGGGTCCGCCGCGTCATAGCTCAGGTGGGCGAGCACCGGAAAGCGGTCCGAGGCGCCGGCCTGGAGCTGCACGACGAGGGTCTTGTGCACGAAGGAGTTCACGAGAGGGCCTCCGGAAGGAACAGTCGTAGAGCCCTCTAGTACCCCCGTCGCGCACAAGATGCTCAGCCCTACGGGTGAATCCCACGCGCTCCGCGCAGCTCCGTGATGCACAGGGCGATGGCGTTCTGGAGTTCCTCCAGGCGCTGGACCATGTCGTCCTCGTAGAACTCCTGGGCGTCGTCGAACGTGAGCTCCTCGAACACCTTCGTGGCCTTCTGCAGGCTGCTGTAGAACTTCGTCCGCCGTTCCAGGACGCGCAGTTCGGGGTCGGCCTCCACGGCATCGGCGACGAGCGACTTCATGGTGTCGTAGGCCTCGGTCGCCCACTCGCCGGTGTCCTCGTCCTCCTCCAGCTCGTCGAGGAGCGACAGGTGCCGCTCGGCCTCCTGGCGGAGGTCGACGGGCGCGTCGATCGTCTGCCCGGCGGGCGTCCTGACCTGACCGGACTCGGCGATCTGGCGCACGTATCCGATCCGGTCGGCCGCCCGGCTCTCGGTGGCGACGGCCTTCTTCAGGTCGTCGGTGCGGACGACGTCACGCGCCAACTCGGCCTGGAGCTCCGGGTCCTCCCTCAGCCGGTCCAGGAGCGCGCTGCGGGCCGCGCGGGCGGTGGAGGGGTCGGCGAGGATCGCCGCGCGCAGCGCGGTCGGGTTCTCGGCGACCTCCAGCGCCTTGGTCGGCCGGATGCCCTCGGCCTCGGCGGCCTCCGTGATGGCGGTGCCGCGCTCGGAGGTGGCGCTGGAGCGGGAGACGTAGTAGCCGAGCCACAGGTCGGCGTCCGGCAGCTCCACCTCCTGGCCGGGCGCGAGCGCCTCGAAGTGGGGGACGAGACCGTCGTCGGCGGCCCGGTCCCAGGCCTTGTAGTAGCGCATGACACGCTCGGGCGAACAGCCGGCCAGTTCGGCGAACTCCTTCGCCGACACCTTCGGCGTCTCGTCCGCGCTCTGGCCGCCGGGCCGCACGCTGCGCGCCACCATCAGACCGAAGGCCCATCCGCCGGTTCGCGCGTAGACGCCGAACTCGCGCGCGTCCCGCGCCACGAGGTCGGACAGGGGCACGGGGGACGTCTCGGACGGAACGATCGCAAGGGTCACGGGTGATTCTCCTGGGCAGGCTGGTCGGACCGCACACGGTGCAGGTCAGAAGCCTATGTGGCACCCGCGGGTGCCGCCGGGGCGGCCCGGGCTCGCTCAGGCGAACGCGTCGCGCAGCTCCGGCAGCAGGGCCTTGCCCGCCCAGTCGAGATACTCGGGCTGCGACTCCCCGCCGATCTGCACCAGGGCGATCTCGGTGAAACCGGCCTCCGCGTACGGCCGTACCGCCTCGACGAAGTCCTCCGGGTCGTCGCCGCACGGGATCGAGGCGGCGACGTCGTCGGGGGTGACGAACTGCGTGGCCGACTCGAACGAATCCGGGTGCGGCAGCTCGGAGTTGACCTTCCAGCCGTTGCCGAACCAGCGGAACTGGGCGTGGGCGCGCTTGACCGCCGCGTCCCGGTCCGGGTCGTAGCAGACCGGCAGCTGGCCCACGCGCGGCTTGCCCGCGCCGCCGTGCCGGTCGAAGGCATCGAGGAGCCCCGCCTTGGGCTCGGTGGCGATGACCAGGTCGGCCAGCCGGCCCGCGAGGGCGCAGGACTGCTCGCCGGAGACGGCGATGCCGATCGGCGGCGGCTGGTCGGGAAGGTCCCACAGCCGGGCCGACTCGACGTCGAAGTGCGTCCCGTGGTGGTTCACATGGCCGCCCCTGAAGAGCGCGCGGATGATCTCGACCGCCTCCTCGAGCATCTCGTGCCGCGTGTCGACGGACGGCCAGCCGCCGCCCACCACATGCTCGTTGAGGTTCTCGCCCGAGCCGAGCCCCAGCCGGAACCGGCCCTCAGACAGCAACTGCATCGTCGCCGCCTTCTGCGCCACGACCGCCGGGTGGTAGCGGACGGTGGGACAGGTGACGTACGTCATCAGCGGAATGCGCGAGGTCGCCTGGGCCGCGGCGCCCAGCACACTCCATGCGTACGGCGAGTGCCCCTGGGTGCGCAACCACGGAAAGTAGTGGTCCGAGGTCACCGAGAAGTCGTAGCCCGCCTCCTCGGCCCGGACCACATGGTCGACGAGCTCACGGGGGCCGGCCTGTTCGGTCATCATCGTGTATCCGATTTGCACCATAAGGCCTGAGTCCCCGGTGAGCGGCAGGGAAAACAGGCCGACCGCCGCCTCTCGATCACGACGAGGGCTCGGGAGAGGATGCCCTCATGAGTACTGGCCGTGAGTCCCTTCGCCCGCTGCCCACGAGTACCCCGGCCGCCCAGGGCGTCGACGCGTCGGGTGTCCACGCCTTCCTCGACGCCCTCGAAGCCGCCCCGGGCATCGAGCCGCACGGCCTGATGATCCTGCGGCACGATCACGTGGTGGCGTCCGGCTGGTGGGCGCCGTACACCCCGGACCGCCTCCACCTCCTGTACTCCCTCAGCAAGAGCTTCACGGCGACGGCCGTGGGCTTCGCGGTCGCCGAGGGGCTCATAGGTCTGGACGATCCGGTCATCTCGTACTTCCCGGAGTTCGACGCCGACATCACCGATCCGCGCAGCCGCGCGATGCTCGTACGGCATGTGGCGTCCATGTCCAGCGGTCACCTCGACGAGACCTACGACCGGGCGCGCGCACTGGACCGGGACGAGTTGGTCCGGGGTTTCCTGCTGCTGCCGCCGGAGCGGGAACCGGGGACCGTGTTCGCCTACAACCAGCCCACCACCTACACGCTGTCCGCGATCATCGAACGTGTGACCGGTCAGTCGCTGACCGAGTACCTGCGGCCGCGGCTGCTGGATCCGCTGGGCATCGGCGAGGTGGCCTGGACGCGCGACCGGGCGGGCCGTGAGCTGGGCTTCAGCGGGCTGCACGCCACCACCGACGCGATCGCCCGGCTCGGCCAGCTCTACTTGCGGGACGGCGTGTGGGAGGGCGAGCGGCTGCTGCCCGAGGGGTGGGCGGCCGAGGCCACGCGCGTGCACACAGCGAACGACGACGGTACGCCCGAGGGCGCACGGTCCGACTGGCAGCAGGGCTACGGCTTCCAGTTCTGGCGGTCGCGGCACGGCTACCGGGGCGACGGGGCGTACGGGCAGTACTGCCTGGTGCTGCCCGAGTACGACGTGGTGGTCGCGATGACCTCGGCGAGCGAGGACATGCCGCAGATCCTGAACCTGGCCTGGGAGCATCTGCTGCCCGCCTTCGGGACCGAACCGCTGCCCGGCCGGCAGGCGACGGACGCGGCCCTGGCCGAACGGATGGCCCACCTGGCGCTGCCGACCCTCCCCGGCAAGCCGGCGCCGCCGGACCGGGCGGAGGCCTGGTCCGGCGCCGATTTCGCCCCGGACGACGTGGTGCGCGAGAGCCTGCCTGCGCTGACCGGAGCTCAGGTCTCGGTGGACGGGGACGGCTGGCGCCTGACGCTCGTCGAGGACGGCCACCGGCTGGAACTGCCGCTGGGACAGGGTGGTTGGACTGTCACCGAGGAGCCGCTTCCCGTCGCGGCGGGCGGGGGATGGACCGACGCGGACACCCTCGCAGTCGACCTGGCCTGCCTGGAGACACCGCACCATCTGGTGGTGACGTGCTCGCTCTCGGACCGTACCTTCACGGCACGATGGCGCCCGGAGCCGCTGAGCGGCGGGCGGCTCCGCTCGATGAAGGCTCCCCGACGGCCGTCAGTCTGAGGGCTGTCGGAACGTCTTGAGGAAGGTGTTCAGCGCCTCCCGGTTCGCGCTGTCGTTCCAGTCCGTGGCCGGGGTCGTCCAGCGCAGCGAGTAGCCGCGGCCTTCTCCGATGAGGAAGCCGCGGCCGAACGTGCGCACGCGGGTGCCGTCGACGTCGGCCAGCCACTCCATGTCGGCGGCCTCGCGCCCCTGGTACGTCGTCGCGCTGATCTCGCCGATCCGCCGGTAGTCGCCCGACGTCTTGAGCTCCGGCTCGACGTCGTCCCGCCAGACGGCGACGGCGTCCTCGCCCACGCGTTCGCTGTAGGTGACGGCGAGCGTGCGCGGGTCGCCCTTCGCGCCGAAGGTCACGCGGTACGCCAGGTCGGCCGCGCGCGTGGTGTCCAACGGCTTCCAGCCTTCTGGGAGGGCCACGGAGAAGCCCTCGGGGGAGCTGTAGACGCTGTATCCGGAAGGCAGCGCGTTGCCCGAGGGGGTTGCCGTCGGTGTCGGCTTGGGAGTCGGAGTCGGAGTCGGAGTTGGTGTGGGGGTGGGCGTCGGTGGTGTGGCTGTCGGCGTCGTCGGTGGTCGGGAGGCCTGTCCGTCGGTGCCGCCGCCGGGCGCGACGGCCGAGGCGGAGGGGGCCGGACTCGGCGGCGCGTCGCTCGCGGCGGTGCTGGTGCCCGGCAGTTGGCGCGTCACGGCCAGGACGGCGACGGCGACCGTGACGACGGCCAGGGCGGTTCCGGCGACCATGGTGCGCCTGCTCCACCCCGGGCCCGCCGTGTACATCCCGCGCAGCCGGGTTCGGGGCATCGGACTCACGGCCATGTCCGGGTCCTCATTCAGAACCCGGGTGAGCGCCTCGCGGACCACCGGGCGGGTCAGCCGCTCCTGGCAGTTCTTGCGCAGTAGCCCCTGCACGGTGCGGGTGAGCGGCCCCGCCCGCAACGGCGCCCGCAGCGGCAGCCGGTCCACGCCCTTCAGGGTGCTCTCGGGCCGGTCCCGGTCCCGGAAGGGCGGACGGCCCTCGACCATCGTGTAGAGGATCGCGCCCAGCGCCCACAGGTCCGCGGCCGGCCCGATGCGCTCGTCACGGGCCTGCTCGGGGGAGGCGTACGACGGCACCGTGACCCGGGGCGCGAGGGTCGCGCCGGCCAGGCCGAAGCCGGTGACGACGACCGTGCCCCCCTCCCGTACGAACACCTGGCCGGGGCTGAGTTCGCCGTGCGTGATGCCCTCGCCGTGCGCCGCCTCCAGCACGTCGAGCAACTCGAGACCGATGCGTGCCGCCCGTACGTAGTTGATCGAGCCCTGCCGGCCGATCACTTCGCCCAACGGGATGCCGTCGATGCACTCGGTGACGATCCACAGCGTGTCGGACTCCACCATGGCGTCGACGACCGGGGCGACCCGGCCGGGGCACAGCAGGGCCATGGTCTCCGACATACGGATGACCCGCGCGGTGGCCCGGCGCGTGCTCTCCCCGTCCGGGTCGGCCGGCAGCCCGATCTGGGTGAGCAGACAGGGGCGCTCGACCTGGATGTCCTCGCCGTACCAGCAGATACGGTTGGTCTCGCGGTGGAGGACCTCCAGGAGCCGGTACCTTCCGGCGACCAACTCGTGTGTGGAGACGTGCGCCTTGACCATGTCATCCCTCGCTGAACCCCTGGCTCTCACCTTTCACAGAGGTACGGCGCCCGCGGCGGGATGTGTTCAATGAATTCTCAACTGAACGGCGTCTCTTTTCATTTGTTCACCCGCTGTACGACAGCTCAGTAAGAACTGTCCGTCCGGCGATCGGAGTTGACCCGACTCAGCGCAGCCCGAACCGCTCGGACCAGTCCAGCACGTCGCCGGTCGTCGCGTTGCCCCCGCAGACCACGAGCCCCAGCCGGGCACCCTCACCGACCCGCTCCAGGACCCGCCGGGCCGCGGGAAGCAGGCACCCGGCAGCCGGTTCGGCCCACACCTTGGCGTGGTCGGCGAGTTCCAGCGAGCCTCGCACGGCCTCCCGGTCGGGGACCACCAGCACCTCGGTGACCAGGGCGGACACATGGTCGTACGTCAGCTGCGACACCGAGGGCGCGCTCAGCGTGGACACGATCGACGACAGCGGGACCGGCACCGGACCGCCCGCCGCCAGCGCCCGGGACATGGCCTCGGCGCCCTCGGTCTCCACGCCCCAGATCCGCAGGCCCGGACGGCGGGCCCGCAACGCGGCCGCGACACCGGCGATCAGCCCGCCGCCGCCGACACTCACCAGCACGTCGGTGAGGTCGTCGGAGTCCTCGGCGAACTCCAGCCCGACCGTGCCCTGTCCGGCGATCACCACGGGGTCGTCGAACGGGTGCACCAGCGTCAGCCCCTCGTCGCGCAGCCGGGTCACGAGTGAGAAGGCCCCGTCCATGTCGTCGGTCAGCTGCACCGACGCGCCCGCCTCCCGCACGATCTCGACGGAGCGGGCGGGCGCCGAACGCGGCATGACGACCGTCGCCTTCACGTCGAGGGCCGCCGCCATGACGGCGAGGGCGATCCCGTGGTTGCCGCCGCTGACCGCCACCACCCCGGCGGCTCGCTCGGCCCCGTTCAGCGCGAGCAGCCTGGCCGTCGCCCCGCGCGCCTTGAACGAGCCGGTGCGCTGGAGCAGTTCGAGCTTCGCGGTGACGGGGGCACCGAGCAGCGCGGACAGGCCGGGGCTCGGCACCGTCGGGGTGCGTACGACGTGTCCGGCGATCCGCTCGGCCGCGTTCTCGATGTCCGTGATCCCGATCAAGGCAGTCATCCTCCCGGCGCGGGGCGATGATCCACGCCGACTCGCACCCTGACGTGCGGGGCGGGCGCGGGTCAACCCGGTCTCAGAGGTCGCGCCGTACCAGGAAGCCCAGCAGCGACCGCAGGTCGCCGGCCGCTGGTGTCGCCGTCGCGCTCGCCCAGCTCGCAGCGATGTTCCCGGCGGCCTGAGGCGCAGATCACTGCATGGGGCCTCAGTGCTGCTGGGGTTTCTGGGGCGTGGCCTCGCTGGGCCGGACCACGACATATCCCTGGCCCTCGAGCATCAGCTGCACGGCCTCGCCGGAACCGCCGCGCAGCATCGACCCGATGGACTGCGAGCGGTGCAGCGAGGTCTTCAGGCCCGCCGTCCAGCCGACGACCGCGTCCGTGTCCACGTACACCGGGTACTGCGGCGAGACCGGAATGACCAGCGGAGTGCCGTCGCACACCAGGCCGAGCTTGCCGTGCCCGGTGAACACGCTGTTGAACAAACCACCACCGGTCATGCCGGCGCCTTTCACGGTGGCGATGCGGTACGACAACGAGGCGTCGAAACACAGGACGTTGCGGCCGTTGACGGTGAACTCGTCGCCGGGGTCGATCTCGACGACGAAGCAGCTCTGCGCCTCGTGCGCGAACCACGCCTCGCCCTGCCCGCGCACCGCCATGAGGGGGAGCCCCTCACCGGTGACCGCGCGCTTGAGCATGCCACCCACGCCCTGGCCCTTGCGCTCGAACTGGAGATTGCCGCGGTAGGCGACCATCGCCCCCTGGCGGGCGAGCATCTCGCCGTGCACCGCGTACCTGATGCACTTGGAGTTCTCGACCGTCATGCCCGGCGCTGTGGCCGGCTGCACCATGTGCTCGCTTGAAAACAGGTCACCCTTCATGCAGGCATCCTGGCCCGGAGGGACGCCTTCCGCCAAGATCGCGGACGGGGCGTTTCTTCGGGGACGGCTGGGGACGGCTGGGGGCGCCTGCCTCAGGCGCCGAACAGCTGTGTCCAGTACGTGCCCGCGGGGCCGCCGCCCGCGAAGCCGACCCCTATGTGGGTGAAGCCGGGCTTGAGGATGTTGGCACGGTGACCGGGGCTGTTCATCCAGCCCTCCACGACGTCGACGGGGGAACGCTGGCCGCAGGCGATGTTCTCGCCGATCGAGCGCCGGGTGGAACCCGCCGCGGCGGCCCGGTCCCAGGGCTGGGTGCCTTCGGGCGAGGTGTGGGAGTAGAACGCGCGGGCCGCCATGTCCGTGCTGTAGGCCTGCGCGGCGGCGGTCAGCGGCGGGTCCGGCGCGAGGGGCGGCAGCCCGGCCCGGGCGCGCTCACGGTTGGTGAGCTCGACGACATCGGCCTGCGCGCGCGCCAGTTCGGCCGGAGTGAGGGGCCTGGCCCACAGCGCGGTCCAGAACGTGTCACCGGAGCGGCTGTCGGTGACGTACCCCAGACCGGTGTGGGTGAACGCCCGGTTGTGCAGGGTGCGCCGCGGCTGTTCGGTGCGCAGGCAGTACGCGACGAACTCGGCCGGCGTGCGCGGGCCGGAGACCAGGTGCTCGCCGACGGTGACATACGCGTATCCGGCGGCGGTGACGCGCTGGTGGACGGAGACCCCGTCCGCGCCCTCGACGCCGAGCCGCCCCGCCGAGGCCATGGCGGACGCGTGGGCGCGTGCCGCGGCGGCCAGGCGGGCATCGAGGGCGACCGGCGGTGCACCGACCGCGGCCCGGGCGGAGTTGACGAGGCCGAGGAAGCCGTCGGGGTCGGGTGCCGACACGATCTGGCGTGCCGTCCGTGGCGGCAGCGACGGTACGGACGGCAGTGGCGGCCGGGCTGTCGGCAAGGAGGCGGGCGGCGTCGGGCGGGTCGTCGGCGCTGGTGGGGCGTCGGCGACGTCCACTCCGAAGTCGCGGGCCAGGCCCGCCAGGCCGTCGGTGTATCCCTGCCCCAGCGCCCGCAGCTTCCAGCCGTCGCCGCGTCGGTAGATCTCCGCGAGCAGCAGGACGGTCTCCTGGCTCGGGCGTGACGGGACGAACCGGGCGAGGGGACGGCCGCTCGCGTTGGTGACGTGGAGGGTGGGGGCGGGCAGCCGGCCCAGGGGAGTGGCGGGATCGGCGGGGCTGACGACCACCGTGAGGCGGGTGGCGCCGGCGCGCAGCCGCGACGGGTCGACGATCAGGGTGTCGCCGTGCAGGCGGGCGCCCTGAGTGGCCGGCTGGTTGTAGAAGACGAAGTCGTCGTCGCCCCCGACCTTGCCGTCGTCGTCCGTGATGAGCGCGGACACGTCGAACGGGCCGGGGACCCGGACGGTGACGGCACCGCCCGGGAGGGGCAGATTGCCCCCGGGGACCAACTCGCTCATCGTGCCGCCCTGCTGTCGTCGCTCGGGACCCCTGGGGGTCGTCCGGACAACGTGCGCAGGCGCGTGAGCGTTCCCCGCCCGCCTGTCCCGCGGTCAGTCCAGGGCGATTCCCGGAGCGATGTCCTCGTGCCGCTCGACCGGCGTGGCGGAACCACGCGCAGCCTTCGACCGCTTGCCGCAGAACGCCGACTCCAGCGTGCCCAGCATCGTGTTGAGGACCGTCCCGTTGTTGGACGTGGTGGCGAGCGCGCTGAGGCTGCGCCCGCCGTGCTTCGTGGTGAAGGCGTACGTGTAGTAGCCCTGGACGGCCCCCGTGTGGCCGTACACGGACACACCGCACGACAGGGTGCGGCGGCGCAGCCCGAGCCCGTAGGCCTGCGAACCGCCCGCCGGCACCCACCGCTGCATCTGCGCCAGTTGCGCGGCCGAGGTCAGCCGGCCGCCGAGCAGTGCCGCGAGGAAGGTGTTGAGGTCCCGGGTGCTGGAGATGAGCGCGCCGGCGCTCTGGGCCCAGGACGCCGTCTGCCTGGTGGCGTCGACCATGGCGGAGCCCGCCTGGTCCGGGGTGAGGTAGCCGCGGGCGTGGCGGCCGGGGATCTCTGTGGCCGGATGGACGTAGAAGGTGTCGCGCAGCTTCAGCGGCTCGATGATCCGGCTTTGGTACTCGGTCCGCAGGGAGTGGCCGGTCAGCTTCCTGACGAGCATCCCCGCGATGACGAAGTTGGTGTTGGAGTACGAGTAGCCGGCGCCCGGCGCGCCGGTCCGCGGCCGGCGCAGTGACCGCTCCACCAGCTGACGGAGGGTGAAGGCCTTGGTGCGGACCGCCTCGAACCCGGGGACGGTCCTCGCGAACATCTCGTTCGTGTAGTCGTACAGCCCGCTGCGATGGCTCAGCACGTGCCGCACCGTGATCCGGCTGTCGGGCAGCAGGCCGGGCAGATAGCGGTTGACCGACGAGTCGAGCGTCAGCTTCTTCTCGTCGACCAGTTGCAGCAGCACCGTCGCGGTGAAGACCTTGGTGACGCTGCCGATGCGGAAGCGGTCGGTCTCGCCGATGGCCCGCTGTGTCTTCCGGTCGGCGACGCCCTCGACGGCCAGACGGACCGTGCCGTCGGCGTGGTCGATCCGGGCCAGCGCGCCGGGTGCGCCCTGCTTCAACGCCGTGCGCAGGACTCCGCGCAGACCGGTCAGGTCGGGTTCCGGAAGCGCGCCCGGCGCGGTGGTCCCGGTCTCGGAGGCCGTCGATTCCCGGGGTGCGGCCTGTGCGGGAACCGCCAGCAGGGACAGCAGGACCGCCCCCACCACCGTGCCCCTGCGCACCGTTGCTGATGCCATGCGACTGCTCTCTCTTCCTGTCGACGAGTCACATCGGCACAGCGGACAGACGGTTGGAGATTCGCTGATCACTGCGCGATGCGGATTCGCGCAGTATTGCCGCTTAATCGCATGAAATCGACCATTTCGGCCCTTGGTTCGCTGTCGTTCCGCAGGGACCGGCCATCCAGCGGGCCGTCAATTCTGCTTCTTTTATTGACGACGGAAAAGAACCCCTCTAGGTTCCCGGCCATGCGCTTCACCCACCGCGCCGAGACCTTCCCCGTCAACACCCCGGCCGCCGCACAGATCTTCACCGTCGTCCTGTCCCAAGGCCCCCTCACCCGCCTGGAGCTGGCGCGGCGCGCCGGACTGTCCCCGGCCGCCGTCACCAAGGCGGTCCGGCCCCTGATCGAGGCCGGGTACCTGGTGGAGGACGCCGACGAGGAGGCGCGTCCCGCGCTCGGGCGGCCGGCGAACCTGGTGCGGGTCGACGGCGGCCGGGCGCTGTTCCTCGGGATCAAGGTGACCGGCGACGAGATCATCGGCGTGCTCACCGACCTGTGCTGCCGGATCCGCGCCGCCCGCCACGTACCGCTGACGGACCGTGACCTCAAGGTGGTGCTGGCCGCGACCGCGGAGGTGGTCCAGGAACTCCTCGTTGAGGCGGACGGCCTCGGCGTGGGAGTCCTGGGTCTCGGCATCGCCGTCTCCGGCGACGTCGACCGGGGCGCGGGAGTCGTCCGTTACTCGCCCTTCCTGGAGTGGCGCGACGTCCCGCTCGCCGAACTCGCCGCCACCACCACGGGGTTGCCGGTCACCGTCGACAACGACGTGCGCGCGCTGACCGTCGCCGAGCAGTGGTTCGGCGCGGGCGCCGGCCTGTCCGACTTCGCCGTGGTGACGGTCGGCGCCGGCATCGGCTGCGGTCTCGTGGTGCACGGCAAGGTGGTCGCCGGTGCGCATGGCGTGGCGGGCGAGATCGGCCATGTGACCGTCGACCCGGCCGGACCCCTGTGCCACTGCGGCAACCGCGGCTGCGTGGAGGCGATCGCGGGGGACGCCGCGATCCTGCGGCGGATCCGCGAGACCACGGGCGTCGACGTCACCGACACCGCGTCGGCCGTACGGCTCGCCCGCCGTGGGGTTCCCGGAGCCCGCGAGGCGTACGCGCGCGCGGGCGAGGCGATCGGCCGCGGCATCGCCACCGTCGCCAACCTGCTCGGCCCCGAGCGCGTGATCATCTCCGGCGAGGGACTGGCCGCCCACGACCTGTTCGCCGAGCAGATCCGCGACGCCTTCACCGCGGCCGCCTTCGGTTCCGCCGCGCAGTGCGACGTACAGACCCGCCCGCTGCCCTTCGAGGAGTGGGCGCGCGGGGCCGCGGCCACCGCGATCCAGTCCTTCCTCCGAGCCGACACCCAGGGCGCGCCGTAACGCGCCCCCGATCCCCCACCCGCAGAGCCGACACCCAGGAGGTACGACCCATGGGGTCATCCTCGTACTCCGTCCTGCCCGCACGCGCCCTCAGAGCCGTGGTGGTCCTGGCCCTCGCGGCCGGAGCCGTCACCGCCACCCCGGTGGCCGAGGCCGGCACAGCCGCCCCGGAACTCGCCGCCAAGCCCTACATGGGCTGGTCGAGCTGGAGCATGCAGTCGTCCAAGTACCCCGGCCTCAACCCGGACGGCGACTACAGCTACCTGACCGAGGCGAACGTCCTCAAGCAGACCGACGCCATGGCCGCCAAGCTCAAGAAGTACGGCTACGAGTACGTCAACATCGACGCCGGCTGGTGGCGCGACAGCACCTGGAAGCCCGGATTCGACGCGTACGGGCGGCAGCAGGCCGACCCGGTCCGCTTCCCCAGCGGCATGAAGTCCGTCGCCGACCGTATCCACGCCAAGGGCCTCAAGGCCGGCATCTACCTGCCCGCCGGCCTGGAGAAGGAGGCGTACGGCGCCGGCCAGGTGCCGGTCCGGAACGCTGACGGCTGCACGACCGCCGACATCGTCTACGACGACCTGCGCACCACCAACGGCTGGGACAGCTCGTACAAACTCGACTTCTCCCGCCCCTGCACGCAGAAGTACATAGATTCCCAGGCGCAGTTGATCGCCGACTGGGGCTACGACTTCCTCAAGCTCGACGGCGTCGGCCCCGGCTCCGGCAAGAGCGGAGACCAGTACGACAACGTTGCCGACGTGGCCGCCTGGAACCGGGCGATCGCCGCCACCGGCCGCCCCGTCCACCTCGAGCTGTCCTGGTCCCTCGACATCGGCCGCGTCGCCGACTGGAAGAAGTACTCCAACGGCTGGCGCATCGACACCGACGTCGAGTGCTACTGCAACACCCTGGTCAGCTGGGAGAACTCCGTCGACGACCGCTGGGACGACGCCCCCGGCTGGACCCGGCACGCCGGCCCCGGCGGCTGGAACGACCTCGACGCCCTCAACGTCGGCAACGGCGAGATGGACGGCCTCACCAAAGCCGAACGGCAGAGCTACGCCACCCTGTGGGCCATCGCCAAGTCCCCCCTCTACACCGGCGACGACCTCACCCGGCTCGACTCCTACGGCCTGTCCCTGCTGACCAACCGCGAGGTCATCGCCGTCAACCAGGGCGCCACCCCGCCCGCGCGCCCCGTCACGCCCTCCGACCCCCAGCAGGTGTGGGCCGCGAAGAACCCCGACGGCACCTACACCGTCGCCCTCTTCAACCTCGCCGACGCGCCCGCCGCCGTCACCGCCGACTGGTCCACCCTCGGCTTCACCGGCAAGGCGGCCGTCCGGGACCTCTGGAACCACGAGAACCTCGGCACGTACAAGAACAAGATCACCCAGGCTCTGCCCGCCCACGGCTCCCGCCTGTTCACCGTCACCCCGCAGGGCAGCGCGCTGACCACGACCGCCTACGAGGCCGAGTCCCCGGCGAACACCCTGAGCGGCAACGCCTCCCTCGCCGACTGCTCCGACTGCTCCGGCGGCAAGAAGGTCGGCAACCTGTACCTCGGCGGCAAGCTCCGCTTCAACGATGACGTCGTCGGCAAGGCGGGCACCTACTGGATCAAGGTCGCCTATGTCAGCGGTGAGGCCCGCTCGGTCGACGTCTCCACCAACACCGGCGGCGCCACCCGCCACAAGCTCCCCTCCACCGGTGACTGGGGAACCTCCGAGACGGTCAGCGTGCCGGTGCCCCTGAAGGCGGGCAGCAACACGGTCACCTTCGACAGCGGAACGGGCTACGCCCCCGACATCGACCGCATCGACGTTCCGAAAACGTCCTGAACCACCTCCCCGGAGCGGAGCACCCATGGACACCGACCGCCCTTCGGACCAGCTGCCCAGACGCAGGCTTATCGCCCTCGCCGCGATGACCGGCGCACTCGCCGGCCTGCCGACGTTCACCGCCACCGCCGCTCCGCAGCGGCCGGCCGACTCGCTCCTGCCCGGCGGCGACGCACGCCACGAGCTGTGGTGGCAGGCCCCCGCCGACGACCGCTCGATGATCGAACAGGGGCTGCCCGTCGGCAACGGCCGCCTCGGCGCCCTCGCGAGCAACGACCCCGGCCGTGAGGTCCTCCTGATCACCGACGCCACGATGTGGACCGGCGGCCTCAACGACTCCCTCGACGCCGACGGCCAGTTCCCCTACGACCGCGAGAACTTCGGCTCCTTCACCCTGCTCGCCCGCCTCACCGTCGACCTCCCCGACCACGACCTGTCCGCCGTCTCCGGCTACCGCCGCGCCCTCGCCCTCGACCAGGGCGTGGTGACGACCTCGTACGTCCGCTCCGGCGTGACGTACCGACGGCGGATCTTCGCCAGCCGCCCCGACGACGTCATCGTGCTGCACTTCACGCAGAGCGGCGGCGGCCACCACACCGGCACCCTCACGCTGGAGGGCACGCACGGCGAGGGCACCGCGACCTCGTTCGGCGCCGCCTTCCCCAACGGGCTGCGCTACGGCGCCGCGGTCACGGCGTACGGCAGCGGCGGCCGCGTCGCCGTCGAGGGGCCGCGTGTCTCCTTCTCCGGATGCCGGGAGCTCACCGTGGTCGTGAGCGGAGGCACCAACTACGCGCCCGACGCCGAAACCGGCTACCGGGACCCCTCCCTCGACCCCGAGCGACTGGCCCGTACCAAGGTCCGCGCGGCCGCGGCGCACTCGGCCGACTCGCTCCTGCGCACCCATGTCGCCGACCACCGAGCCCTGTTCGGACAGCTGGACGTCAGCCTGGGCACGTCGTCCGCCGAGCAGCGCTCCCTGAACACCTGGGAGCGGCTGAAGGCGCGGGCCCGGGACGGGGCACCCGACCCCGAACTGGAGGCCGCCTACCTGCAGTTCGGCAGGTACCTGATGATCTCGGGGTCCCGTGGCAGCCTGCCGCTCAACCTCCAGGGACTCTGGCTCGACGGCAACGACCCGGACTGGATGGGCGACTACCACACCGACATCAACATCCAGATGAACTACTGGATGGCCGACCGCGCGGGTCTGTCCGCCTGCTTCGACGCGCTCACCGACTACTGCCTCGCCCAGCTCCCGTCCTGGACGGACCTCACCCGCAGACACTTCAACGACCCGCGCAACCGCTACCGCAACTCCACCGGCGAGAACGCCGGCTGGACCGTCGCCATCTCCACCAACCCCCATGGCGGAAACGGCTGGTGGTGGCACCCCGCGGGCAACGCCTGGCTGTGCACCACGCTGTGGGAGCACTACGAGTTCACCCGGTCGTCATCCCATCTGGAGAGGATCTACCCGCTGCTGAAGGGTGCGTGCGAGTTCTGGGAGGCGCGATTGCTCACCACGACCCTGCCGGGCACCTCGGGGGAGGTCCTCGTCGCCGACAGCGACTGGTCGCCGGAACACGGACCGCTCGACGCCAAGGGCATCACCTACGCCCAGGAACTGGTGTGGGCGCTGTTCGGCATCTACTGCACCGCCTCGGCGGAGTTGAAGAAGGACACCGGGTACGCGGACACCATCGCCTCATTGCGGCGGAAGCTGTACCTGCCGCAGGTGAGCGAGAAGACGGGCTGGCTGGAGGAGTGGATGTCTCCCGACAACCTCGGCGAGACCACCCACCGCCACCTGTCCCCGCTGGTCGGCCTGTTCCCCGGCGACCGCATCCGCCCCGACGGCTCCACCCCCGCCGACCTCGTCGACGGCGCCACCGCCCTGCTCACCGCCCGCGGCATGGAGAGCTTCGGCTGGGCGAACGCCTGGCGCAGCCTGTGCTGGGCCCGCCTGAAGAACGCCGAGAACGCCTACCAGCTGGTCGTCAACAACCTCCGCCCCTCGACCGGCGGCGGCAACGGCACCGCCCCCAACCTCTTCGACATCTACGAAGTGTCACCGGGCCGGGGCATCTTCCAGATCGACGCCAATTTCGGCACCCCGGCGGCGATGCTCGAGATGCTCCTCTACTCCCGCCCGGGCCACATCGAACTCCTCCCGGCCCTCCCGGAGGCCTGGGCGGAGTCCGGCTCCCTCACCGGGGCCGGCGCCCGCGGCGGCTTCGTCGTCGACCTGGACTGGCGGGACGGCAGGCCGACCCGGGCGCGGCTGCGCAGCGTGGGCGGCCGGACCACGACGGTGGCGTACGGCGATAAAATCCGGACCGTGAGTCTGCAGCCCGGGGGGTCCGTGACGCTGAAGGACTTCGCTCGGTGAAGGCCCGTCTCGCGCGTGCGGGCCGCGCCGTCGCCGTACTGCTGCTGGCCTCCGCTTGCCAGTCCACGGCCACCCCTGCGGGGGCACCCGACGTCCCCGCCGGCGTCGTCACCTGGGCAGCGAGCGCAGACCGCTTCGGCGAGGCCGCCGCCGACCGCGGCTACCGGCTCGTCGTACACACCAGCGTCGGGGGCCACGATGCGCGGATCCGGCTCTCCAACGCCTTCGGGGACCGGCCGGTGACCTTCGACAGCGTGTACGCCGGCCTTCAGAAGCAGGGCGCCGAACTGGTCCGCGGCAGCAACCGGAGGCTGTCGTTCGGCGGGGCGCGCTCCGTCACCGTCCCCGCCGGTCAGACCGTACTGAGCGACCCGCTGCCGGGCAGGCTGCCCGCAGCGGTCAACCTGGTGATCAGTCTCCACACACCCGACGCGGCCGGCCCGGCGACCGGCCACTGGATGGCCATGCAGACGTCCTACGCCACCCGGGGCGACCACACCGCCGAGGAGAGTGCCGGGAACTGGACGGAGACCACCGGCTCCTGGTTCTACCTCGACGCGGTCTCCGTCCGGGCGGGCGCGGACATCGGAGCCGTCGTCGCCCTCGGCGACTCCGTCACCGACGGCTGGCAGTCCACCAGCGACCAGAACCGCCGCTGGCCCGACTACCTCGCCCGCCGCCTCCACCGGGCGGACACCACCGTGAAAGGTGTCGCCAACGAGGGCATCTCCGGCAACAAGGTCCTCGCCGATGGCGCCGGACAGAGCGCCCTGAACCGACTGGACCGGGACGTGCTCTCCCAGCCCGGCCTGCGCACCGTCTTCCTCTTCGAGGGCGTCAACGACATCAAGGCCCACACCGGCGTCACCGCGGACGAATTGATCGACGGCTACCGCGAGATCGTCGACCGGGCGCGCACGGCCGGCAAGTGCGTCGCGGCGGCCACCGTCGGCCCCTTCAAGGGCTGGTCCGAATGGGACCCGGAGGCCGAAGCCGTACGCCGGGAAGTCAACGAATTCATCAGAACCAGCGGCGAGTTCGACTCCGTCACCGATTTCGACTACATCCTCCGCAGCCCCTACGACCACGAGCGCATCCATCCCACCTTCGACGGCGGCGACCACCTGCACCCCAACGACAAGGGAATGCAGGCGATGGCCGATGCCGTCGACCTCAAGAGCCTCGACTGCGGCGACCCGCTGCCGTAGGTCAGGACGCCACTCCGCGGCCCGATCCGCTCGGCTCCGGAGCGATCAGGCCCTGCCGGTAGGCGACGGCCACCGCCTCCGTACGGCTCGCCGCACCCAGCTTGGCGAGGATGTTGGAGACATGGACGCTCGCCGTCTTGCCGCTGATGAACAGCTCCTCGCCGATCTGCCGGTTGCTGCGGCCGAGGGCGAGGAGCCGCAGCACGTCCTGTTCGCGGGCGGTGAGGATCGCGGCGCGGTCGGCGGTGGAGGCGGTGTCCGACAGGCGGCCGCGGCGGATCAGGGAGTCCAGCCGGCCGAGGAGCGGAGCCGTTCCGAAGCGGACGGCCGTCTCCCGGGCCGCGCGGGCCTGTACGGCGGCCTCCTCACGTCGCTCCTCCGCCAACAGTGCCTCGGCGAACCGAAGTTGACAGCGCGCCCGCTCGTACATGTCCCCGAAGTCGAAGGCTTCGACCGCCCTCGCCCAGGCCGCCGCGTCCGGCCCGGCCACCGCCCACGCCCACTCCGCCTCCACGCGGGCGAGCCACGCCTGCCCCTCCGGACCCTGCGGTGTGGCCTCGTCACCGCGCACGGCCGTGACCCGGGCCAGGTCGCGGAGTTCGGTCGCCGTGGCCGCCCAGCCGCGCGCCCCGTTCTCGTCGCCGGCGCGGCGCAGTGCGGCGGCCCGGTCGGCCACCGCCGAAAGCGCGAGGGCGGCCAGCCGGACCGTGACGTCCGGCGGGGTGCCCGCGTCGTCGGTGAGAGCCGCGACGGTGGACCGCATCCGCTCCACGGCCGCCTCCGGCTCCCCCTGCTGCGCCGCCGCGTCGGTCAGCACGATGGCCGCGATGAGCGTGCCCATCCAGTCGAACGGCCCCTCCAGCAGGGCGCGGGCGCGGTCGGCCGCCGTGAGGTCGCCGCGCGCCAGTGCCACGTACAACGCGGGCCCGACCGTGTACCCGCCGGCCGCCGGAAGCACCGCGGCGTCCGCGGTCGCCGCGTCGACGCACTCGTCCCAGCGGCCCAGCGTGTACAGCACCAGCAGCCGGAGATAACGCATCTCCAGCGGATACGGCGAGGACCGCAGCCCCGCGCGCCGGGCCCGGTCCAGCCCCTCGGTCAGCCACGGCAGACACTCGTCCAGCTCACCCGACTCGAAGCAGCCGATGGCCAGATTGAAGAGGGCGCGCAGCTCCACTTGCGCGTTGCCCGCACTGCGCGCCAGGTCCCGGGCCTCCCGCAACCGCTCCCGGGCCTCCGGCGTACGGCGGCCACCGCCTTCGAGAATTGCCAGGGAGACGAGCAGGTCGGCCCGGGCGTCCGCCGCGTCCAGTTGGTCGGCGACGGCCAGGGCCTGCCGGGCGACCCGCAACGCCGTCTCGTGCGCACCGACCTGACGCGCCGCCAGGACGTGTGTGGCCGCCGCCCACACCCAGGTGCGGGACGGGGGATCGGCGGGGATCAGGGCCAGCGCCTCGCTGCTGTAGGCGAAGGCGGCGGTGAGACTGTCCACGGTGATCAGGTTCCCGGCGAGTGTGTACCGCACCCGGGCGGCCAGTTCGGAATCCGCGTCCTGGTCGATGCCCGCGAGCGCCGCCCGGGTGAGGGAGACCGCCCGGTGCGCCTCCCCGGCGTGCGCGGCCGCCGCCGAGGCACGCAGCGTGAGCGCCACCCGGTCCACGCCCTCACCCGTGGGCCGGGCGGGTGCTTCCACCGCCGACCACAGGTCGAGGGCGGCTTCGAGGTGCCGTAGCTCCTCGGCGGGGGCGCCGACCCGCTGGGCGTGGTCCGCGGCCTCCAGCGAGGCGGCGAGCGCCTCGGGCAGGTCGTGGCTCGCCCGGTAGTGGTGGGCCCGCTCGGCGGCGCTCTCGGCCCGGCGGCCCCGGCCGGCGAGCAGCCGGGCGAACGCGCCGTGCAGTCGGCCCCGTTCCCCCGGGAGCAGGTCCGCGTACACCGCCTCGCGGGCCAGGGCGTGCCGGAAGGCGTACGTGTCGCCGTCCCCGAGTGCCAGCAGCTGTCGGCCCACCGCCTCGCGCAGAGCCGACTCCAACTCGTCCTCGGGCAGCCCCACGGCCTCCCTCAGCAGGTCGTGCTCGACGCGGCGCCCGGCGACCGCGGCCGTGCGCAGCACCTGCTGGGCGGTCTCGGACAGCTGCTCGAAGCGGATGAGGAGGACGTCCGCCAGACCACTGGGCACCCCGCCGACGTCCGTCTCCGTGGCCGCGACCAGCTCCTCCGCGTAGAAGGCGTTGCCCTCGGCGCGCTCGACGATCCGCCGGACCGTGACATCCGGCAGCGGGCGGTCCTCCAGCGCGCGCACCAGCCGCGCCACCTCGACGTCGGCCATCGGACGCAGCTCCAGCCGCTCCACGGCGGGCAGCCGCACCAGCTCGGCCAGCAGCGGGCGCAGGGGATGGCGACGGTGCAGGTCGTCCGCGCGGTAGGAGCCGAACACCGCCAGCCGGTGTGTGGGCGCGCCGCCCGCCGACCGCTGGAGGATGCCCCGGCTGAGCAGGAACCGCAGGAGATCCCGGGAGGACTGGTCGGCCCAGTGCAGGTCCTCCAGGACCAGGAGCAGGGGAGCGATGTCCGCCACGTCGGCCAGCAGCGCCGCGATGCCCTCGAACAAGCGCAGCCGTCCGCCCATGTCCCGCACGGCGTCGGTGCCGCCGCCCAGCAGACGGTCGACCACCGGATGCCCGGCGAGGACGTCCGCGAACCGCTCGTCGGCCGCGAGCACGCCCAGGACCTCGGTGAACGGCAGATACGGCAGGCCGACATCACCGAGGTCCACGCAATGCCCGGTGAGGACCGTCATCCCGGCCGCGGCGGCCTGCCCGGCCACCTCGTCCAGCATCCGCGTCTTGCCGACCCCGGCATCCCCGGCGACCAGCACCGCCCGGGCCTCACCGCCTCGGGCGCGCTCCAGCAACCCGGAGAGCCGGGCGAGTTCTTCGTCCCGGCCGATGAGCGGTGTGGTGAGCGAGGTATGCGACACACATCCATCCTGGCACGTGACACTGACAGCACCTCTGCGAGCAAGGGCCACTGGTCCGACCGTCAGGGGCGCGGGGCTGTATCAGTATGCGGCTCCGCCGCGTGGGCGCGACCGGCCACCCACAACCGGCAGCCGCCGTCGAACGCAACACCCCGAGCTCCTAGGCGTCACTGCCGCAACACCCGAGCCCAGTCATCCGGCACCCGCCCCGCAGGGCCGGGCGTCGGCTGGTCCGCGGGGTGACTGACCGGAGGGGCCAGCTCCGGCCCGGCCTCGAACAGTTCGTTCGTCGCGAAGTTCCAGTACCAGCCCTCACCCGGCTCGTAGCTCTGCACCAGCGGATGCCCGGTCTCCCGGAAGTGCCCGGTGGCGTGCTGCGCGGGGGAGGAGTCGCAGCAGCCGACATGTCCGCACTGCGCGCAGCGCCGCAGATGGAACCACCATCCGCCGGCCGCGTCGCACTCCACGCACCCGGCACCGGTCGGCGGAACGCCGGTGTCGACTCCCTCGATCGCCCTGTCGGTCATGCCGTCTCCTCTGGTGCTGTGTCGGACTCCGCGGCCGTGAGGGGGAGGAGGACCTGGAAGCGGGTGTCGCCCGGCTCGGACTCGACCTGGAGCGTGCCGTGGTGCTTGTTGACGACGATCCGCCAGGAGATGTCCAGTCCGAGGCCGGTCCCCTCGCCCACCGGCTTGGTGGTGAAGAACGGGTCGAAGATACGGCCCCGGATCTCCTTCGGTACTCCGGGCCCGGTGTCGCGGAACTCCACCAGCAGCCGGTCGTGGTCGAGCGCGGTCCGCACGGTCAACGTGCCTTCGTCGCCCGTGCCGTTGATGGCCTGGACCGCGTTGTCGATCAGGTTGGTCCACACCTGGTTGAGCTCCGCCGGATACGCCGGGATCCTCGGGACCGTACGGTCGTACTCCTTGACGACCTTGATCCGCGGGCCGATCTTGCCCGACAGCATCAGCAGGGTGCTGTCCAGGAGTTCGTGCACGTCGGCGACCTGGTAGGGCGCCCGGTCGAGCTGCGAGTACTGCTTGGCGGCGTCGACCAGATGGGAGATCCGGGTGGTGGAGTCCGCGATCTCGTCCATCAACAGCTCGGTCTCGACCGTGTAGTTGAGCCATCCGATCGCGCTCGGCAGGAGCTCCTCGTCCACGGCCGCGGCGACCTGGTCCAGCCAGTCGCTGTCGAGCCCGGCCTGGACGAAGGTGGGGGCGATCCGCCAGCCCTCGGGGATGTCGTGGTCGTCGAGCCAGTCGGAGAGCACGTCCTCGCGGTCCGAGGCCTCCAGGGGGCTCAACGCGGGTGCTTTGGCGACGCGTTCGGCGGTGCGTTCCTGGATGTCGATGAGGTTCGCCAGGGTCTCCGGCGAGAACGAGCCCGCGGAGATGACCCGCAGCTTGTGCCGCATCTTGCCCACGCGTTCCCGCAGGGTCGCGGTGGCCCGTACGGCCGCCGCCGCGGGGTTGTTGAGCTCGTGCGTGAGACCGGCCGACAACGAGCCCAGTGCCAGCAGCCGTTCGCGCTGCCCGATGGCCCGCTGCGTGCTCTTCGCGCCGAAGAACAGTCCCTCCAGCAGATGCACCGCCATGGGGAACCATTCCCGCATGATGTTCGCGAAGGTGTCCGCGGGCAGCACGAAGAACCGCGTCGGCTCGGTGACGCGCATGGAGTTGTTGTACATCTGCTGCACCCGGTCACCGAGGTACGCCTGCATGGACCCCGCGTACACCCCGCGCTGGGAGGTCCGGCTGACCTCGACGTCGTCGTGGCCGACCCGGCGGTAGAGCACGACCGTGCCCTCGAGCATGACGTAGAAGCAGGTGGCGGGCTCGCCCTCGGTGTAGACGGGACCGGGCTCGAACTTCTCCACCCGCCCCTCGCTGCACAGTCGCCCGAGCTGTTCGGGGGACAGCTTCTCGAACAGGAACAGCGACCCGATCTCCTGCGGGCTGCAGGGCATGAGGTCCCCGCTCACGACTGCTCCAGATAACGGTGGACGAGCATCACGGCCATGGCTCCCTCTCCGACGGCGGACGCGACCCGTTTCGCCGACTCGGCACGGGCGTCGCCCGCGACGAACACGCCGGGAATGCTGGTCTCCAGGTGGTACGGCGGCCGGTCCAGCTCCCAGTCCGCCGGTGGCCGCCCGTCGGGGGTGAGGTCGGGCCCGGCCAGGATGAACCCGTTCTTGTCCCGCAGCACCGTGCCGTCCAGCCAGTCGGTCAGTGGGGCCGCGCCGATGAACACGAACAGCCACTGCGCGTCGACGAGTTCGGTCGCCCCGGTCCCGACGTCGCGCAGCGTGAGCTGCTCGAGATGCTCGGAGCCGTGCGCGGCCTCGACGACCGTGCCGCAGCGCACCGAGATGTTGGACGACTCCTCGATCTGCTGGATCAGGTAGTGCGACATCGAGGCCGACAGCGACGCCCCGCGCACCAGCAGTGTCACCGACTTGGCGCCCTTGGCGAGATGCATCGCCGCCTGCCCCGCGGAGTTGGCGCCGCCCACGATGTACACGTCGTGGCCCTGGCAGGAGGCCGCCTCGGTCAGTGCCGAGCCGTAGAAGACCCCGCAGCCGGTCAGGTCGGTCGTGCCGGGCGCCTGGAGCTGCCGGTACGACACGCCGGTCGCCAGGATCACGCTGTGCGCGGCGATGGCCGAACCGTCCGAGAACCGCACGACCCGCGCGGCCCCGTTGATCTCCAGTCCCGAGACCTCTCGCGCGGTGAGGATCTCGGCGCCGAACTTCGTCGCCTGCCGCCGGGCCCGGTCGGTGAGCTGGGCCCCCGACACGCCGTCGGGGAACCCGAGGTAGTTCTCGATACGGGAGCTCTGCCCGGCCTGCCCGCCGGTCGCCGACCGTTCCACGAGCACGGTCCGCAGCCCCTCGGAGGCTCCGTACACGGCCGAGCCGAGCCCGGCCGGGCCGCCGCCGATGACGACGAGGTCGTAGAAGTCCGCCGCGGGCGTCGTGGCCAGCCCCACGTGCGCGGCCAGCTCGGGCGCCTCCGGCTCGACCAGGGGCGTGCCGTCCGGGGTGATCACCAGCGGCAGCCGCTGCGCGTCCTGCCCGGCCGCCGCCAGCAGGCGCTGCCCCTCGGGCTCGTCCGCCGAGTACCAGCGATACGGCACCTGGTTGCGGGCCAGGAACTCCCGTACGTCCGAGGAACGCGCCGACCAGCGGTGTCCGACCACCTTGGTGGCGGGCACCGGGCGGTAGTCGCTGGACCGCCACGCCTCCAGGAGGTCGTCCAGGACCGGGTACAGCTTCTCCTCGGGCGGATCCCACGGCTTGAGGAGGTAGTGGTCGAGGTCGACGACGTTGATCGCGTCGATCGCCGCGTTCGTGTCCGCGTACGCGGTCAGCAGCACCCGCCGCGCGCCCGGATACACGTCCAGGGCCTGTTCCAGGAACTCGATGCCGTTCATCTGCGGCATCCGGTAGTCCGCCAGGATCACGGCCACCAGATCCCCGCGCAGCTTCAGCTCGCGCAGCGCCTCCAGCGCGGACTCGCCGGACTCCGCGCGCACGATGCGGTACGACTCGCCGTAGCGGCGCCGCAGGTCCCGGGCGACGGCCCGGGAGACTCCCGGGTCGTCGTCCACGGTCAAGATGACGGTCCGCGTCGCGTCCGCGGCCTGTGCCATACGTCTCCCACCCCGAGGTCGGACTCACGGCGCGGTGCCCCGCAGTCCTGCAGCCAGGCATGCGGCCACCGGCCGGTTTCAGCCCATCGTATGTTCGATCGTCCGGCTTCGCTCAGCCATACGGGGCGCCCGCCGGGCGGTCAGCCCCTGCGCGGCCCGAGCACGCAGAACTCGTTGCCCTCGGGATCCATGAGGGTCACCCACGGCTGCTCGCCCTGGCCGACGTCCGCGTGTCGCGCGCCGAGGGCGAGGAGGCGAGCCACCTCGGCCTCCTGGTCGTCCGGCCGGAAGTCGAGATGGAGGCGGTTCTTGACCGTCTTGCCCTCCGGCACCGGCGCGAAGAGCAGCCCGGGAAGACGGTCCTTCTCCGGCCGGATCTCGAACTCGTCGGGAGAATCGCCCACGACCACCCACCCGAGCGCCTCGGCCCACCAGCGGCCCAGCGCGACCGGGTCGGCCGAGTCCACGACAACCTGTTCCCATTCCAAGGTCATGTCGTGAGCGTAGTAGTGAAGACTGGGTACCGGTCACGAATCACGACGCAGGGAGGCCGGCAGCATGACGCGCCCGATCACGGCAGGGGTCGACGGAACCGAGGAGAGCCTGGCCGCGCTGGCCTGGGCGGCCCGGGAGGCGGTCCGCCGGAGGCTGGCGTTGCGCGTGGTGCACGCCTGGCGGTACCAGCGGCACGAGGCGATCGAGGCGGCGGACCCCGACGTCCAGGTCGGCTGGGCCCGGGAGGCGGTCGGCGAGGCCGCCCGCACCGTCACCGAGCGGCACCCGGACCTCGAGGTGTCCACGGACGTTGTGGAGGGCGCCGACGTGGAGGCGCTGGTCGCCGCGGCGGCCGAGGCCGAGATGCTGGTCCTCGGATCGCGCGGCCACGGCCGGGTCGTCGGCTTCCTGCTCGGCTCGGTCGGCCAGCAGGTGATCGTCGAGGCGCCGAGGCCGGTCGTCCTGGTGCGCGCGGACGACGACCCCGCCGGCGAGGCCGCGGGGCGCGAGATCGTCGTGGGCCAGCAGGGCGACCCGCTGGACAGCGCCGAGGCGCTGCGGTTCGCGTTCGAGACGGCCGCGGCGCGCGGAGCGACCGTGCGCGCGGTACGGGCCTGGACCCTGCCGCCGGTCTTCGCCTACAGCCCGGGTTCCCTCAAGCTGCTCGACGAGGCCGGGGGACTGGAGCCGTACGAGAAGAAGGCCCTGGCGGCGGCGCTGGAACCCTGGCGGGGCCGCTTCCCCGAGGTGCCGGTCGTCGAGCACGTGGAGATGGGCAGCGCCGGGCAGGTGCTGCTGTCGGTGGCCCAAGCGGCCCAGCTGATGGTCGTCGGGCGCCGCGCCCACCGTACGGCCGTCGGCGCCCGCATCGGCTCGGTCGCCCATGGCGTGCTGCACCACGCGGGCTGCCCGGTGGCCGTGGTGCCGCAGGCCTGAGTCAGTCGGCCGAGGGCGTGGGCTGGAGGGTCTCGCGCGCCTTGGGGAGGATGTTGTTGATGTAGTCCTCGACGGCCGTGTCCAGCCCTATGTCGTGCTGGGCCCGCTCGGACAGGTACCAGCGGTGTTCCAGCAGCTCGTGGTAGATCTCGGCCGCGTCCATGGAGCCGCGCATCTCGAGGGGCACGGCCCGCACGGTGGGGCGGAAGACGTCCCGCACCCAGCGGTGGGCGAGGACTTCGGGGCGGGCCGCGAGGGGGTCGCCCGGGGCGTAGTCGTCCTGGGTGGCCATCCAGGACTCCAGGTCGCCCAGGAGCCGGCGGGCCTGGTTCTCCTCGGTGTCCAGGCCGGTCAGGCGCAGCAGCTGGCGCTGGTGGTGGCCCGCATCCACGACCTTCGGCACGAAGGTGACCGTGTCGCCGTTGGAGGAGTGCTGGATCTGCATCTCGGCCACGTCGAAGCCGAGTTCGTTCAGACGGCGGATGCGGCGCTCGATGTAGTGGTACTTGCCCGCCGGATAGACGGACTTCCGGGTCAGCTCCTCCCACAGGCGCCCGTAGCGCGCGCAGATCTCCATACCGAACTCGATCGGGTCCACGGAGGGGTGCAGCGCCCCGGACGCCTCCAGGTCGAGCAGCTCGCCGCTGATGTTCACCCGGGCCAGATCGAGGTCGTAGTCGCGCTGCCCGGTGCTGAGCTGGGCGTGCAGATCGCCGGTCTCCGCATCCACCAGGTACGCGGCGTACGCGCCCGCGTCGCGCCTGAAGAGAGTGTTGGACAGGGAGCAGTCGCCCCAGGCGAACCCGGACAGGTGCAGCCGCACCAGCAGCACCGCCAGCGCGTCCATCAGCCGGTGCATGGTCGCGGGCCGCATCGTCGTCTCGAACATCGACCGGTACGGCATCGAGCCGCCCAGATGCCGGGTGATCAGCACCGGCTCCAGCGGGGCGTCGCCCGCGTCGGTGCGGCCGGTGACCACGGCCAGCGGGTCGACCGCGGGGATGCCGAGCCGGTCCAGGTCGCGCAGCAGCTCGTACTCGCGCAGCGCCGGGCGCTCGGCGAGCTCCTTGACGGCGATCACCTCGTCGCCGGCGCGGGCGTAGCGCACGACGTGGCGGGAGATGCCGCGCGGCAGCGGCACCAGGTACTTCTCGGGCCACTCCTCCAGGGGGAGGTGCCACGGCAGTTCGAGCAGGAGCGCGGGATGCTCCGGGTTGGTCGCGCTGATCTGCAGTGCCATGGGTCGCGTGTCCTTGCTTCGCTGGTGATCGTCACCTCACCCTAAAGCGCGCGCTCCCTGGCCTGAAGTGCCGCTTCAAGGATCGGACCGCGATGCACGGGCCCGTGGCCGGGCAGCAGCAGGTCGCCCTTCAGCTCTTCGAACGCGTCCAGCGAGGCCACGGCACGCGCCCGCTCGTGGTGGAACATGTCGGGCAGCAGCTGCGGCCCCTTGACCCGCGAAGTCGGGTGCCCGCTCACCAGGGCGTCGCCCGAGATCACCACGCCGACGTCCGGGAGGTGGTAGGCGGTGTGCCCGTCGGTGTGGCCGGGCGTGTGCACCGGGACGGGCCGGCCGGGCAGGTCGAGCGGACCGGCCGTCGGGAACGGCTGGGGCGAGGCGACCGGGACGTGCGCGGTGCCGCCCGAGCGGATCGCGTGCACGGCCCAGGGCAGGACACCGGGCCGCCAGCCGTTCCTCAGGACCGTCGCGACGTTCACCTGGTGCGGGAACTCCCGCCGGGCGTGCGGTACTTCGGCCTCGTGCAGGTACACGGGCATGCCGTACACGGCACGCAGGTACTCCGCGGAGCCCAGGTGGTCGTTGTGGGCGTGGGTGATCAGCACGGCCGTGACCGCCTCGGGCGAACTGCCCACCTCTGTGAGGGAGGTGAGGAGCTGCTCCCGGTCGCCGGGGTAGCCGGTGTCGACCAGCGTGACGGCGTCCCCGTCCGTGAGGATCACCCAGTTCGTGTTGCTGCCGTGCACCAGATAGGTGCCGTCGGCGACTTGCTGGACAGCTAAGCGCATGACACGTCCCCGCGTGGTGAGGTCCCTGACCGACGGACCCAGCCAAGCAGATCAGGAGGCGGGCGGAGTCGGCGGGTCCGTTCGCATGCCGAACAGGAAACGGGTGAAGCGGGTGCGACGTACGAGGCACTCGTACGCGACGAGGATCACCGCCAGGGAACAGGCCACGATCACCGCGTACTTCACCACGATCGGCGCGGACCAGCCCACGACTCCATAGGCGAACGCGACCACCACGGGTTGGTGCAGCACGTACAACGGCAGGGCGGCGACGGCGAGATACGGCAGCACGCGCGAAGGCGGACCGGCCTCGCGCGGCTTGCGCCGGCGCGGCCGGTCCAGCAGCCCCAGGATGGCCACCACCCAGCACCAGCCCGCCGCCCCGAACAGTGCCCGGGTGGACAACGCGACCGCGTTCCACGCGGTGAACGGATCGTCCTCGGAGAGGAATCCGGGCGCGGTCCCCAGGAACAGGACGATCCCCAGGATCCCGACCGGAACGGTGAGCCGCCGCATGGTCGCGCGGATCCGCTCGTCGTCGGCCAGGGCGTACCCGAAGAGGAAGAAGAGCAGGTAGGCCCAGCGGTTCCAGCCCGCGAAGCCCTCCTCCATGCCGAGCAGCGAGTTGATCAGGGCGAGCGGCAGCGCGGGCAGCAGGAGCAGGACCGGCCGTCGCTCCACCGCGTCCCCGGAGCGCCGGGCGGCGGACTCCAGGGGTCCCGCAACGGGTGCGAGGAGGAGACTGAAGGCCAGCAGGAGGACGACGAACCAGAGGTGGCCGGTCTCGAAGTGTTCGCCTTCGAGGACGAACGGGAAGTCGCCGGGGTCCGGGTGGACGGTGAGGAAGCGCGGCCAGAACTCCCAGTACGACTCGTCGTAGCCGGGGTCGGCGGCGCGCAGCCGCAGCCACTGGGGCAGAGGGCACAGGACGAGCGTCGCGAAGACCAGGGGAACACCGAGGCGCAGCAGTCGTTCGCGGGCGAAGCCGCCCGGTCCGCGCCGGCGCAGCGAGTGGCGGGCGCCGAGACCGGCGACGAGGAACAGCAGGGGCATCGCCCACACCACCGCGAGCCCGGAGGCGACGGTGACGACGTCGGTCGTCTCCCGGTTCTTGACGTAGAAGTCGTCGTCCGGGGAGAAGACCAGCGCGGCGTGGAAGAAGACCAGGCCGAGTACGACGAGCGCACGGAGCAGGTCGAGTTCGACGCGCCGACGGACGGCCGGCGGCTGCCCGGTCCCCGCACTCATCCCGGCCCCCTCCCCAGATGTGCGCCAGTGTGGGGGAGAGGGGGCGGGGACGACAGCGTTCCGCCGGAACGGGACTGCCTCCGGCACCGTCCGCCGGAGGCAGCCCCCGCGTGCTGCCGAAGCGGCCGCCTCTCCGCCTCGGTGCACGCCGTCCCCGGGCCCTACTGCACGCCCTGCGGCCGGAACTGGATGCTGATGCGCGGCCCCGAGGCGCGCGTGGTCTTCGGTATGGAGTGCTCCCAGGTCCGCTGGCAGGATCCGCCCATCACGATCAGGTCACCGTGCCCCAGCGGCCGTCGGACCGTGTCCCCGCCGCGCGTCGGCCGCAGCAGCAGGTCCCGGGGCGCGCCCACCGAGAGGATCGCGACCATGGTGTCCTCGCGGGCGCCCCGCCCGATCCGGTCGCCGTGCCAGGCCACGCTGTCCCGGCCGTCGCGGTAGTAGCAGAGTCCGGCCGTGGTGAAGGGCTCGCCCAGCTCCTCGGCGTAGTGCGCGGACAGCGCCTCGCGCGCCTGCGTGAGCAGCGGGTGCGGCAGCGCGTCGTCGGCCCCGTAGAACGCCAGCAGCCGGGGTACGTCGACGACCTGGTCGTACATCTTCCGGCGCTCCGCACGCCAGGGCACCTCGGCGGCCAGCTGTTCGAACAGGTCGTCCGAGCCGCTCAGCCAACCGGGCAGTACGTCGATCCAGGCGCCGAGACCGAGCCCGGTCCGGCGGATCCCGTCGAGGGAGCCGAGGCGGAGCTCGTCGGTCTGGCCGAAGAGGGAGCCCTGGAGGTGCCTGGTCATGGATCCAGCGTACCTCTTATTCGAAAATCTGTTCCCATATAATTTCGGACACCCGAGGGATGTCTGCCCGGCCTTTCGATACATCGCTGTATCGGATACATTCTCGTATCGAACGGAGGTCCGAACATGGCGGTGGAGCAGACGACCCGGCGCGTCACCAAGCGCCGTGTCCGCACGCGGGCCAACCTGCTGGACGCCGCCTTCGAGGTGTTCGCCGCCAAGGGCTTCGGGCGGGTCTCCATCGAGGAGGTCTGCGAGGCCGCCGGCTACAGCCGGGGTGCCTTCTACTCGAACTTCGACAGCCTGGACGAGCTGTTCTTCGCCCTGTACCGGCAGCGGGCCGACCTGATCGCCGAGCAGGTGGCCGAGGCCCTGGCGCTCGACGGCCCCGAACTCGACGTACCGGCGTCCGTGGACCGGGTCACCGAGGTGCTCCTGCTCGACGTGGACTGGCTGCTGGTGAAGACGGACTTCCTGGTGCACGCGGCCCGGGACCCGGCCGTCGCGCACACCCTGCTGGAGCACCGCCGGCGGCTGCGGCGGGCAATCGAGGACCGGCTCGGCCGGGCCACGGGACGCACCGCACTGCCCGCCGTGCTCGGCGGCGTCGACGGCGCCGCCCGCGCGGTCGTCGCCGCGTACGACGGAGTCACCACCCAACTGCTGCTGGACAAGGACGTCGAGCGCGCCCGCGTCTGGCTGGGGCAGTTGCTCACCGCCCTGCTGACCGACGGCAGCGGCACACCCGAATGAAGCCCAGTGAGACCCCAGTGAGACCCCAGTGAGACCCCAATGAGAAGGGCAACGGTCGCCATGGATGCGGACGTCATCGTCGTCGGAGCCGGACTCGCGGGCCTGGTCGCGGCACACGAACTCACCAGCCGGGGCCGCAGGGTCGCGCTGGTCGACCAGGAGAACGCCGCCAACCTCGGCGGACAGGCGTTCTGGTCCTTCGGCGGGCTGTTCATCGTCGACTCCCCGGAACAGCGGCGCCTCGGCATCAAGGACTCCTTCGAGCTCGCCTGGAACGACTGGCAGGGCAGCGCCCAGTTCGACCGGGTCGACGACGAGGACTCCTGGGCGGTGCGCTGGGCGCGCGCCTACGTCGAGTTCGCGGCGGGCGAGAAGCGGTCCTGGCTGGAGGGGCACGGCATCAAGTTCCTGCCCACCGTCGGCTGGGCCGAGCGCGGCGATCTGACGGCCCACGGGCACGGCAACTCCGTACCCCGCTTCCACATCGCGTGGGGCACCGGCACCGGGGTCGTGGAGCCGTTCGTCGAGTACGCCAAGCAGGCGGCGCGCGACGGACTGCTCACCTTCCACCACCGCCACCAGGTCGACGAACTGGTCGTCGAGGAGGGCACCGCGCGCGGAGTGCGTGGCACCGTGCTGGCCGAGGACCGCTCGCCCCGCGGTGTCGCCTCCAACCGGGACCGCGTCGGCGACTTCGAACTCACCGCCCGGGCCGTCGTCGTCACCACCGGCGGCATCGGCGCCAACCACGACATCGTGCGCCGCTACTGGCCCGAGCGGCTCGGCACGCCGCCCGCCGAGATGGTCACCGGCGTACCGGCGTACGTCGACGGCCGGATGCTCGAGATCAGCGCCGAGGCCGGGGTGCGCCTGGTCAACCGCGACCGCATGTGGCACTACACCGAGGGCCTGCAGAACTGGGACCCGATCTGGCCCGGCCACGGCATCCGCATCCTGCCGGGCCCGTCCTCGATGTGGTTCGACGCCCTCGGCCGCCGGCTGCCCGAGCCGTGCCTGCCGGGCTACGACACCCTCAGCACCCTCAAGTACCTGCGCACCACCGAGGACATCGCGGGCCACGACCACTCCTGGTTCATTCTCACCCAGAAGATCATCGAGAAGGAGTTCGCGCTGTCGGGCTCCGAGCAGAACCCCGACATCACTGCCAAGGACCGGGCCGGTTTCCTGCGCACGCGGGTGCTCGGCAAGGGGGCACCCGGCCCCGTGGACGCGTTCCTGCGCAAGGGCGCGGACTTCGTGACCGCGCCGAACCTGGAGCAGCTCGTCGAGAAGATGAACGGGCTGACCGACAAGGCGCTGCTGGACGCGGCCGAGATCCGCCGTCAGGTAGAGGCCCGCGACCTGCAGATCGCCAACTCCTACAGCAAGGACGCCCAGGTGCAGGGCATCCGCAACGCCCGCCGCTACATCGGCGACCGGCTCGGCCGTGTCGCCACCCCGCACCGCATTCTCGACCCGGCCGCCGGGCCCCTCATCGGCGTGAAGCTGCACACCCTCACCCGCAAGACCCTCGGCGGCATCCAGACCGACCTCGACTCCCGTGCCCTCGGCACCGACGGCAAGCCCCTCGACGGCCTGTACGCGGCCGGCGAGGTGGCCGGCTTCGGAGGTGGTGGCGTGCACGGCTACAACGCGCTGGAGGGCACCTTCCTCGGCGGCTGCCTCTTCTCCGGGCGGGCGGCGGGACGGGCCGCCGCCCGGCAGACGGCCTGACCGCGACGGCCCGTCTCCTTATCCCTGGAGGAGACGGGCCAGCACGGCGGCGTGGCTCTGCTCGGGGGACTTGGCGGCGGTCAGCAGCGTGACGGCACCTTCGTCCGTCAACTCCCTCACCTGATCGAGGAGTTCGGCCGCCTCGGGAGCGGCCAGCTCGGCCTCGTACCGTCGGCTGAACTCCTCGTACGACCCTTCACTCCCGTGGTACCAGCGGCGCAGTTCGGTCGACGGCGTGAGGGCCTTGGGCCACTCGTCGACACGTGCAGCGTCCTTCGACAGGCCGCGCGGCCACAGCCGGTCGACCAGGACGCGTACGCCGTCCTCGGGCTCGGGCGGTTCATACACGCGGCGCACGCGCACACTCACGGGCGGGCCTTTCTCGAGTGGATCAAGGTGCCGGGAGCGTACCGCCGGGTACCCGGTATGTCCGGTCTGCGCAACGCGACGGGATGGCACAGCCCTCGAACCTGACGACTTCCTCACAAGTGTCGGTCAGAGTCGATCCGTGATGATCGGACACAGACCTTCCGCCGCACTGCTCGCCGCGTCCCTGCTGCTCACCGGGTGCGGCAGCGGCGCGGCGGCGATCTCGGACCACCGGCCCGAGGCCGCCCCGACGACGAGCACACCCCCACCCTCCCCGGAGATCTCCACAGAGGCAGCTCCGGCGGCTCCCCGGCACCTGCCCGGCCTGGGGCCGAAGACCCTCGCCCAGGTGCCGTCCCGGGCCCGGCAGGCGGTCGTGGTGACCGGCCGCGGGAAGGATTCCCCGCTGTCCACGGTCACGCTGTACGAGCGCACCGCGGCCGGCTGGGAGGCCGCCGGCCAGAGCCGGCCCGCGCACAACGCGCTCAAGGGCTGGACCGACCATCACCGGGCCGGTGACCTGCGCTCACCCATCGGGGTCTACACCCTCACCGACGCCGGCGGCCGGCTCCGCGACCCCGGCACCCGACTGCCGTACGACCGCGGCAGCGGGTTCACCGCGACCGGCACCGGATTCGAGGGGGAGCCGCTGGCCGGGTCCTTCGACTACGTGATCGCCATCAACTACAACCGCAAGCCGGGCACTTCGCCTCTCGATTGGACGCGCCCGCTCGGCGCGGGCCGCGGCGGTGGCATCTGGCTGCACGTCGACCACGACGGCCCCACACAGGGCTGTGTCAGCATCGCCCGCTCGGACATGAAGGAACTTCTGCTGGCACTCGACCCGGACCTGCACCCCGTCGTCGTCATGGGCGACGCCAAGTCGCTGGCCCGCTGAGGCCCCTGAAGTCTCCCCGACCGCTTAGGATCCGCCGCGTGTGCGCACATGTGCTGGTCGCCGAGGACGACGAGATGCAGGCCGAACTCATACGCCGCTCCCTGCTGGCGGAGGGTCACACCGCCACGGTGGTCCACGACGGCCGGGCCGCCCTCGACGCGGCCCGCAGGCTCCGGCCGGACCTCGTCGTGCTGGACCTGATGCTGCCGGTGATCGACGGCTTCGGCGTGTGCCGGGTGCTGCGGCGGGACGACGACGTGCCCGTCCTGATGCTCACCGCCCGCGCCACCGAGGACGACCTGTTGCTGGGCCTGGAACTGGGGGCCGACGACTACATGACCAAGCCCTACAGCCCGCGCGAGCTGATGGCGCGCATCCGCACGGTGCTGCGGCGCAGCGGGCGCGTCGTCGTCGACCGGCGGGAGGACCCCGTCGTACGCGCCGGGGGAATCACCGTCGATCCGGTACGGCACGAGGTGCGCTGCGACGGAGTGCCCGTGGAGTGCACGCCGGCCGAGTTCGAGATCCTCCTCGCCATGGCCACCGAGCCCGAACGCGTCTTCTCCCGGCGGCAGTTGCTCGAAGTCACCCGAGGCACCGACCGCTCCTCCACCGAACGGGCCGTCGACGTCCACATCATGAACCTGCGCCGGAAGACGGAGACGGACCCGCGCCGTCCGGTCCGGCTGCTGACCGTCTTCGGGGTCGGCTACAAGCTCAGCGGCGGCCGCGGATGAGCGGCCGGATACCGCTGCGCAAGCGCCTGCTGGTCCGGCTGCTGATCACCTCCGGCCTCATCGCCGTGTGCTCGGTGGCGGCCACCGCCTGGCTCGCCGTCGAGACCACCACCCGCGCGCTGCGGGAGGAACAGGGCCAGGCCCTCGCCGACGACATGGACGTCCTCTCCCGGCTCAGCGGCTATGCCGCCACCCATCCCGACTGGACGGGAGTGGAGAAGACCGTACGGGAACTGTCCGCGAAGACCGGGCGGCGCATCGCCCTCACCACCGCCGACCGCACGCCGATCGCCGACTCCGCGCCGCCCGGCACCTCGCTGCCGCGGAGCGCCGCCGCCACCGTCGACCCCCTGCGCACCGACACCTTCAGCGAACGCGGCGCCCAACTGGGCGGCACCGACCCGCGTGTGGTGGGCCCCTACCGGCTCACAGGGCCGGAACGCGGGAAACTCGAGGCCGTGGCCCGGGAACGGCAGCGGTGCTTCGACCGCTACGGCCTCGACACGACCCTCACCCGCACGCCGAGCGGCCGCCCGGTCCTCACCACGGCGGACGGTGTCGCCGACCCCGGCTACGTGCCCGAGCCGTGCGCCGACGGCAAGCTCAACACCCCGGTGCCCACGGAGGAGAAGGCGCTGATCGCACTCCAGAAGCAGGCCCGCGGCTGCCTGACCCGGGCGGGCCTGGATCCCGGCATGCCGCTGGCACTCGGGGCCGACTTCATCGGCTTGCCTGCCAAGACGCCGACCCGCGCGCCCGCGTTCGCCAAGGCAGGGGACGACAAGGCCTGGCGCACGGCCCAGGCATGCCTCGACGACGCCCGCCGCGCCCAGCTCGACCCGTACGTCGCCCCCGCCGCCGAGCTGTTCCTGGGCGGCGGCGGGGACACCCCCGCCGTGCGCTTCGACATGTCACCCGCCAACAAGACCAAGGTCATCGGCACCGCCGGGCTCGTCCTCGCCGTCACCGTCGCCGTGACCGCCGTGGTCGCAACGCGGCTCGTACGGCCGTTGCGCGCGCTGACCGAGGCGGCCCAGCAGCCACCGGACCGGCATGTCCGGGTCCCCGTCACGACCCGGGACGAGACCGGCATCCTCGCCGCGGCCTTCAACGAACTGACCGAGCGCCGTGAACGCCTGGAAGCCCAGCGCAGGGCGATGGTCAGCGACATCGCCCATGAACTGCGCAGCCCCCTCACCAACATCCGCGGCTGGCTGGAGGTCACCCGCGACGGCGTCGTCGACCCCGACCCCGCCCTGCTCGCCTCACTGCACGACGAGGCCCTCGTGCTGCAGCGCGTCATCGACGACCTGCGCGACCTCGCCGACGCCGACGCCGGCACCCTGCGCCTGCACCCCGAGCCCGTGCGCTGCGACGAACTCCTCGACCAGGTCGCCGCGGCCCACCGCGTCGCGGCCGACGCCGCCGGCGTGAGCCTGCGCACCGCGGTCGACGGCACGCCGTGGCTGAACGCCGATCCGGTGCGGATGCGGCAGGCGCTGGGCAACCTGGTGTCCAACGCGCTGCGCCACACGCCCGCGGGCGGCACCGTCACACTGGCCGCGCGCGGCGACGGCGACTCGGTCCTGCTGGAGGTCGCCGACACCGGCACCGGCATGGCGCCGGACGATCTCGCGCACGTCTTCGACCGGTTCTGGCGCGCGGAGAAGTCCCGCAGCCGCCGCACCGGCGGCAGCGGTCTCGGCCTGCCGATCGTCCGTCACCTCGTCGCCGCGCACGGCGGCACCGCCGAGGTCACGAGCGAACCCGGCAAAGGCAGCGTCTTCACGCTGCGGCTGCCCGGGACGGCGGGGCAGGACGGACCGCCGGGGGAGCCGACCACCTCCGTGGTCCCGGCGCGGTAGCGATCGGTCCGATTCCGCTCCCGCCGAGCGGGGTACTCCGTCACCGCGACGGCAAAGAGGGAGGTCAGGAACATGAGCACAGCGGACGACCTGCCAGTGGTACGGACGCTCGCCGAACTCGCCGACATGGTCGAGCGGCACCACGGCCTCTACGTCCGCTGGTCCCAGGGCCCCGAAGCCGATCTCGCCGACGCCTCCAGCACCGACGACCTGACGGGCGTCCGCATGTCGGGGCTGTCGGCGAACCCGCTCGACGTCGAGGACTGGTGGGACGACCGGCCCGTGGAGGTGTGGGTCGCCCGCCGCCTGTACGACTACTCCCATCTGCCGCACGAGAAGGGCCCCGGGGTGTACCCCTGGGTCCTCAGGGGCCGGGAGACGAGCCGAGGACCCGACAACGAGCCGCTGGTCGCGGACGTCCGGCCGATGTGCCGGCTCGACGCCCGCACGATCGACGAGGCACGCGACACAGTGGACCGCCAGGACAACGCCTGGGGTCCACTGCGCCGCCCCGGCCGCTGACGCGGCCCTGTTCACCCGTCCCGTGTTCGCCCGTCCCGCGTCACCCGGAGTTCCGCCGGGAGCCCGCACGCCTCCTCAGCGCACGGCGTTCGTTCTCGCTCGTACCGCCCCAGACGCCGAGGGTCTGCCCGGAGTCCAGCGCCCACCGCAGGCACTGCTCCTGCACCGGGCAGCGGCGGCAGACGGCCTTCGCCTGCTCCTGCTGCACCAGCGCCGGGCCGGTGTTGCCGATCGGGAAGAAGAGATCGGGGTCCTCGTGGCGGCACGCGGCGTGGTCTCGCCAGTTGTCCATGAAATGTCACCTGCGATCGAAAGTCGTGTGCCCTCGGGGATGCTTTACTCGTTTCCGGGTCACCTGTCGATGCGTGGGTGAAACAACCGAGTCCTGTGGGACACGGAAAGGACGCGGCCGGGGAGCGGTTATTGCTCGCGCACGCCCCACGGCGAGCCGTAGTCGGTCAGCAGATCCAGGAAGGGGCGGGCCGGGAACGCCTCCGGGCCGAGGACGCCCGCGCCGGACCAGGCGCCGCCGGCGAGGAGTTCGAGGGCGACGACCGGGTTGACGGCGGTCTGCCACACCACCGCCTGGCAGCCGTACTCCGCCATGGACCACTGGTTGTCGACCACGTGGTACAGGTACACCTCGCGCGGCGCCCCGTCCTTGACGCCCCGCACCCAGGTGCCCGCGCAGGTCTTGCCGTGCATCCGCTCACCCAGCGTCGCCGGGTCCGGCAGACAGGCGGCGACGACGTCCCGCGGCGAGACGGCGACCGGCCCGGCGGCGCTGGGCACGGTCACCGGGCCGGTACGGTCCAGGCCCAGCAGGTGCAGGGTCCTGAGGGTCTCGATGAACTCCCGGCCCAGGCCGTACTTGAAGGTGACGCGGCGCGCGCCGATCCAGCGTGGCACGAGCAGCACCTCCTCGTGCTCCACGTTCACGCACTCCACCGGCCCGATGCCCTCGGGGAAGTCGAACACCTCGGGCTCGCTGAAGGGTTCCGTGGTGAACCAGCCCCGGTCGGCCTCGTAGACGACCGGCGGGTTGAGGCATTCCTCGATGGTGGTCCAGATGCTGAAGGAGGGTGCGAAGTCGTAACCGTCGACCGTCAGATTCGCTCCGTCGCGGATGCCGATCTCCTCGATCTCGTCGAAGAGTTCGTCGGCCGCGTACCGGGCGAAGACGTCCGACAACCCCGGCTCGACCCCCATGCCGACCAGAGCCAGCACCCCCGCCTTCTCCCACTCCTCCGCCTGCGCGAACTGCTCGTCGCCGAGCTTCACCCCGCACTCCCCGTACGGACGTTCGGCGTGCGGTCGGGACAGTGACATCGCCATGTCCAGGTAGGTGGCGTCGGCGGTGCGTGCCGCCCGGAACAGTGGCATCACGAAGCGGGGGTCGGTGGCGTTGAGGAGGGCGTCGCAGCCGTGCCGCTCCAGCAGCGCCGCCACGGCCGCCTCGTCACGGGCGTCCACGCGCTCGGCCAGGAACCGGCCGCCGTCGTCGCCGAGGGCCGCGACGGCCGCCTCGGCCCGGGCCGGGTCGTGGTCGGCGACCACCATCGTGTCGAAGAACGGCCGGCGGGCCGCGATCCGGGTGATGGCGGTGCCCACACCACCGGCTCCCACGAGCAGTACACGCATGACAGAACTCCCTCGGTCGACACTCGGTCGGGCGGGCCCGGGGCAGATACAACGCCGCCTCCTCACATAAGGTCAATGGCGTTGGCATAAGGTCCGGAGGGAGACGGTCGTGCCGAAACCAGTGGTCCCCGAGGAGAAGCGGCGGCGGCGCCGGCCCACCAAGAGCGGCACCGTGCTGTCCGAGCGGCTCATCGTCGAGACCGCGCTGCGCATGCTGCGCGAACACGGCAGCGCGGGCCTCACCGCCCGCCGTCTCGGCCTCGCCCTGGACGCCGACCCGTCCACGCTCTACCGGTACTTCCGCGGCATGGACGACCTGACGCTCGCCATCGGCGACGCGCTCATCGGCCAGGCGCTGAGGGGCTGGCGGCCGACGGGGGAGTGGCGGGCGGACCTGCGCGCCGTCGGACTGCGCATCCACGCCGCGTACGTCTCCCACCCTCAGGCCGCCCTGCTGACCACGAGCCGGGTCACCGGCCGCCCGAACGAACTGGCCGTCGACGAGGCCGTCCTGGGCGTCCTGCGCACCGCCGGATTCCCCTTGCCGGACACCGTGCGCATCTACCACGCCTTCATCGACCAGACCCTGGCCTTCGCCGCCCTCGACGCCGCCTCGCTCGCCCTGCCGAGCGACTCGCTCCACGCCGACGAGGACATGTGGCGCTCCACGTACGCCCGCCTGCCCCGCACCACCCACCCGCGCATCGCCGAGGCCGCCCCGCTCCTGGCCACCCGCATGGTCACCAGCGCCTATCCGACGGCGCTGGAGATGCTGCTGGACAGCGCGCAGGCTCAGCTCCAGGAGCACTAGGGCTCCCCTAGCCGCGCAGTGCCTCCGCAGCGGTCGCCGCGACCGCATCGGCCACGGCGGCCAGCGCGGGCGAGTCCAGCTTCCACTGCTGCCAGTACAGCGGTACGTCGACCGGGCGGTCCGGCGCCAGGGAGAGCAGGCGGCCCTCGCGCAGCAGCCGGTCCGCCTGCACCTCGGGCACCAGGCCCCAGCCCAGCCCGGCCGTGACGGCGTCCAGGAACCCCTCCGAGGTCGGCATCGAGTGCCGTACGGGACTCGCCCCGCCCCGGCCCCGCCGCAGCCGCCGGACGAAGGCGTCCTGGAGGTCGTCGCTCCGGTCGAAGGCCATCACGGGTGCCTGGGCGAGGGCCTCCCGCAGCGGCCCGCCGAGGTGTCTCGCGGCGAACGCCGGGCTCGCCGCCGCGAGGTACCGCATCCGCCCCAGTGCCCGCACGGAACAGCCCGCCACGGCATCCGGCGACGAGGTCACCGCGGCCATCACCAGGCCCTCCCGCAGCAGCGCCGCGGTGCGGGTCTCGTCCTCGCGGCGCAGCTCGAAGCAGAGCGGCGGCTCCTGCGGGACGCGGGTGAGCGCTCCCAGGAACCACGTGGACAGGGAGTCCGCGTTCACCGCGACCGACACCCGGGTCGGCTCGCCCTCCCCGCGCATGCCGAGCTCGGCCCGCGCGTCCCGCTCCAGCCGGGCCAGCTGCCGGGCGAAGCGCACCACGACCTCACCGGACTCCGTCGGCCGCACCGGCTTGGTGCGCACCAGCAGCACCCGCCCCGTGCGCTGCTCCAGCGCCTTCACCCGCTGGCTCACCGCCGACGGCGTCACATGCAGGGCGGCGGCCGCCGCGTCGAAGGTGCCCTCGTCGACCACCGAGAGCAGCGTCCGGACCTGGTCCAGCGGGAGTGCGGTCATCATCACGACAGCTAATGATACGTAAGAATCTTTAGCTGTACTCCCGGTCATCGCTTCCCTAGCGTCGACGTCATGACCGCCTCCCTCAGCGCCGCGGCCGCCGGCTTCGGCACCGGCCTCTCGCTCATCGTCGCCATCGGCGCCCAGAACGCCTTCGTCCTGCGTCAGGGGGTCCGCCGCCACGCGGTCCTCGCCGTCGTCGGGATCTGCGCCCTGTCCGACGCCCTGCTCATCGCCCTGGGCGTCGGCGGCGTCGGCGCCGTGGTGGTGGCCTGGCCGGGCGCGCTGACCGCGGTCGGCTGGATCGGTGGCGCCTTCCTGCTCGGCTACGGCGCCCTCGCCGCCCGCCGGGTCCTCAGGCCGGGCGGCGCCCTGCACACCGAGGGGGAGGCGGCGGGGTCGGTCCGGCGGGCGGTGCTCACCTGTCTGGCGATGACCTGGCTCAACCCGCACGTCTACCTCGACACCGTGTTCCTGCTCGGCTCCGTCGCCGCCGACCGCGGCACCCAGCGCTGGACCTTCGGGCTCGGCGCGATCCTCGCCAGCCTGTGCTGGTTCACCGCGCTCGGCTTCGGGGCCCGGCTGCTCGGCCGGTTCCTGGCCCGGCCGGCCGCCTGGCGGGTGCTGGACGGCCTGGTCGCCGCGACCATGATCACCATGGGCCTGATGCTCGTCGCCGGAGCCTGAGAGGTCCCAAACGCCTGCCGGCGGAAGCTGAGCATGCGGATCCCGAACGCCCGGCCGGTGCTGCCATAGTGATCCCTGGTCCGAAAGATGTATCGAACAACCAGGAAGCCCGTGGACACCAGCGAGAGCAGCAGCGAACCACAGACACCGGCCGCGGACGAGGGGAAGCGGACCCGGCGCGGCCGGCGCCGCTGGGCCATGGACACCCGCCCGCTGCACCGGCCGGCCTACCGCCGGCTGTGGTCCTCGACGATCGTCACCGCCGTCGGCAGCCAGCTCACCGCGGTCGCCGTGCCCAAGCAGGTGTACGACATCACCGGCTCCTCGGCCTGGGTCGGCGCCGCCAGTCTCGCGGGGCTGCTGCCCCTGATCGTGTTCGCCCTGTGGGGCGGAGCGATCGCCGACAGCATGGACCGCCGCAAGCTGCTCCTGATCACCAACAGCGGCATAGCCGTGACCTCGGTGCTGTTCTGGCTCCAGGCCGTCACCGGGCTGGAATCGGTGGTCGTCCTGATGCTCCTGCTCGCCGTGCAGCAGGCCTTCTGGGGCCTGAACGCCCCCGCCCGCAACGCCTCCATCGCCCGACTGGTCCCCGAGCAGGAACTGGCCGCCGCGAACGCCCTGGGCTCGACGGTCATGCAGACCGGCCAGGTGGTCGGCCCACTGCTCGCCGGCGTCCTCATCCCCGTCATCGGCCTGCCCGAGCTGTACCTCATCGACGCCCTCGCCCTGTGCGTCACGGTGTGGGCGGTCCACCGGCTGCCCTCGCTGCCGCCCCTCGCCGGCACCGCGCCGCGCCGCGCGGGCGTGCGGGAGATCGCGGCCGGCTTCCGCTACATCTCCCTGCACAAGGTGCTGCTGCTGTCCTTCCTCGCCGACATCATCGCGATGGTCTTCGGCATGCCCCGCGCCCTGTTCCCGCAGCTCTCCTCCCAGACATACGCCCCCTACGGCGAGGGGCTCGCCCTCGGTCTCCTCTTCGCGGCGATCCCCATCGGCGCGGTGCTCGGCGGACTGTTCTCCGGCACGTTCTCCCGGGCCCGCCGGCACGGCTGGATGGTCATCGGCGCGGTCGTCGCCTGGGGCGCCGCCATCACCGGCTTCGGCCTCAGCGACAGCCTGTGGCTCGCCGTGGTGTTCCTCGCCCTGGCCGGGGTCGCCGACATGGTCTCGATGGTCTTCCGCGGGGCGATCCTGCTGTCCGCCGCCACCGACGAGATGCGCGGCCGTATGCAGGGCGTCTTCACAGTGGTGGTCGCGGGCGGACCCCGCCTCGCCGACGTCCTGCACGGTTCGGCGGGCTCGGCCTTCGGCGCCCGTACGGCGGTGGCGGGCGGCGGGATCCTGGTGGTGGTCGTGATGCTGAGCCTGGCCCTCGCGGTGCCGGCGCTGCGTCGCTACCGGGTCTGATGTCCTAGGGCCTGTCCGGCGGACCATGCCGCAGACGCGGGGTCTGGCACGCCCATCTGCGGCGTTGTCGTCAGTTGTCGACTCCCCCATCGCGTCGACGCCCTCCTCCGCCTTGCAGCTGGACGCACCAGACCCCGCTCACCTGCGTTGATGAGGCGCCGCCGATTTCCTGCGGCCTGATCCGCCGGACAGGCCCTACAGCACGCTCCGCCGGCCCGTCGTGTACTGCTCCATGAGCTTGCCCCGGGTCGTCTCCAGCCGGTGCGCGAGGATCTCGGCGACGGACCGCACCAGGATCATGCCGAGCTGCGCGTCCTCCTCGCACAGCCCGAGTACCGCCGCCGCGTCGAACTCGTGGGCGCGCACCGGGCTGAAGGCCTCCGCGCCGAAGTCCCACCGGTACGGCGGGAACAGCCAGGACCAGCCGAGCAGGTCGCCCGCGCCGAGCCCGGCGACGGTCACCCGCCGGTGGGCGGTCACCTGCTGGGTGAGGGAGACGGCGCCGGAGCGGATGACCCAGAAGCGGTCGGCCGTGCCGCCCGCCTCGAAGATCCGGGCGTCCTCCGGGAAGGAGACCTCCCGGGCGAGCGACATCAGCCGCTGGCGCTGGGGCGACGGAAGGGCGGTGAGCAGTTTGATCGCTTTGGTCATGACGCGGGGCTCCTCGCCGGCGATGGATTCCGGTTTTTTCCCTACGCCCATTTCAGCGGCTGCCGCCGCCCCGGGCACCTCGGCGGACGGAAGAATCGATCGCGGGGCGTCCGGGAGCCATGAGCGCGAAGGGGTGCCGAGGGCAAGAAAAAGCCCTGGCTGGACGGGGGAGGCCAGCCAGGGCAGTTCAGGGGTGGCACAGGGAGGACGCTGTGGTCGACTCCGTAGCCACTATGAATGAACGGTAAACCATACGTGGGGGTAGCGCGAAACCGGATCCGGGTCACGTGACCTGTTTCACTCAATCGTTACTCAGCGACCCGCGTGGCGACTCTGATCGTCTCCAACCCGGCGTCGGTGGCATCCGGCAGGTTCATGCCCGCCTCCAGGCCGGTGAGCAGGTACCGCAGCACGGGCTCCGTCAGGCGCTCACCCGGCAGTACGGCGGGGATACCCGGCGGATACGGCGTGATCATCTCCGCCGCGATCCGCCCGGCGGCCTCCGACACCGCCACCTTCTCCGCGGGACCGAAGAAGGCGTCCCGGGGCAGGCATGCCTGGGTCATCCGGAGTTCGGACGGCAAGGGCACCTCCACCCGGGGCCCCGGGTGGAGTTCCGGCGCGGCCTCGGCCAGGTCCTTGAGCGCGGCGAGCAGTTGGCCGGCCGTCTCCCGGTCGTCGGCGTGCGTGATCTGCGCGCCGATACGACGGTGGTCCGTCAGATGCATGTCGATGCTCCGGTGCTCCCGCAGCCAGTCCGCGGCCTGGTACCCGGTGATCCCGAGCGCGTCGACGTCGATGATGCCGGGCAGCGGGTCCAGGTCGTAGGCCATCCCCGCGCCGCAGTAGTCGTCGCGGTCATTGACGTGCATCCCGTCGATCGCCTCGACGGCGGTCCGCACCTCGGCGGCGAGATCCAGTGCGGCGCCCAGCAGTTCCTCGCCGTGCAGTGCCATCTGCCGCCGCCAGCCGTCGAGCCCCGCGTACAGCAGCACCGACGGGCTGGTGGTGCCCAGCAGATCGGCGCGCATCTGCAACAGGTCGGCCGGGACCAGATCCCCCTGCAGATGGAAGACCGAACCCTGCTCCAGACCGCTGCCCATCTTGTGGATGCTGGTCACGCAGATGTCGGCGCCCGCGTCCATGGCCCAGGACGGCAGAACCGGATGGAAGGGCAGATGCGCGCCCCACGCCTCGTCCACGATCAGCGGGACCGAGCGGCGGTGACAGACCTCGGCGACCGCGCTCAGGTCCGCGCAGGCACCGTACGGCGTCGGGCTGGTGATCAGCGCGCCCTTCGCGTCCGGATGCGCCTCGAAGGCCTGCTCGAAGTCCGCGGTGGACGGCGGATGCGCCAGATGACGCTCGGCGTCCCACCGGGGTTCGATCCAGACCGGCTCGATGCCGGAGAGGATCAGCCCCGACACCACGGACTTGTGGGCGTCCCGCCCGATCAGCAGCTTCTCGTGCGGGCCCGCGACAGCCAGCATCGCCGCCTTGACGGACAGCGAACTCCCGCACGTGGTGAAGAAGGTGTGGTCGGCATGGACGGCGTCGGCCATCAACTCCTGGGCCCGCTCCAGCACCCGGCCCCGGGTGAGCCGGTCGTCCAGCCCGCCCGACGCCAGTACGTCACCGAGGAACACCGCGTCACCGAGTACCTCCCGCACCGCGGGATCGGCGCCCCGGGCCTGCTTGTGACCCGGCGGCGCGAACGACATCCGGCCCTGGCGGTGATAGTCGGCCAGGGCTTCCAGAACCGGTGCGCGGGTGTGATCGGCAGCCATGGACGACGGGTTCCCGGACCGGGCGCCCGCCAATCCGCCGACTGTGCCCGTCACTCCTGCGCGCTGTGCCTGCCCGGCGTCAGGATCTCGTCCAGCACCGTGACCACGGCCTCGAACGCCAGCGTTCGTACGCCCGCGTCACGAGCCCCGTCCGGGTCCGCCCGGCGAAGGTCGTCGCTGCGGGTACGCCAGGTCCGTTCCTCCTCGGCCGCACAGGCCCGGGCGCGTTGGATACGTCGCAGCAGTTCGTCTGAGTCCACCACATCGGTCATGGCATCCGCGTACCCGCTTCAGGCGCAGGGATGGCACGGGTTCCCGCCCGGCACGAGAGGTTTGGCACGCCGGGGAAGGGTCAGCCGAAGAGGAGAGACCTGCGGAAGCTCACGCAGCGTGACACAGGAGCCGCTCGCAGCCGGGGCAGTCCGGCCGTCTGTCCGCGGGGGCCTGTGAGGTGTCCGCGCCCGGCCGCGATCGCCGCGGCCGGCACCGGGCGCGGTTCTCTTCTTCAGCGATTCAGGGAGCACAGGGATGTGCGAGGAGCACAGGACCGAATACGTCCTCCAGTCGTCGTTCGCCGCGGACCGGCGCGGGCAGCCAAGGCTGTGCAAACCGGCCGACGCCCGCCGGGCGGTCGAACGGGCCGTGACCGAACGCTGCCGTGCCGACCACACCCCGTGCGACGCGAACGCCCTCTCTGACGCCCTGCTCGTCGCCTCGGAACTCACCACCAACGCGATCCTGCACGGCGGCGGCATCACCGACTTCCACGTGGACATCGTGGGGCCCGGCGTCCGCGTGTCGGTGAGTGACCGCAGCGACGAACTGCCGGTGGTCGACCCGCCGGTGGACCGGTACGGCCGACGGCGCGTCGGCGGCCACGGCTGGCCGATCGTCTGCCGGCTGTCCCGCGACGTCCGGGTCACCGACCTGCCCGCGGGCGGGAAGTGCATCACCGCCGTGGTGCCCCTGTCCTGAAGACTTTTCGGAACCGGAGTTTGCACCCAGGGGGGCAGGGCAGACGCAGAATCGTGCTTCGGACCGGAGGCGCGCCAGCGGGAGCGGTATGGCTGCCCCGGGGCCCTTCCCGGTCATCCGGGCAGCGCCTTCACCTCCCGCGGTAACCACCTGAAACGACGTTCAGGAGCGATTCCGCATGCTCATCGATATGTCGACAAGCCGTCCCGGCACGCCCGCTCGGCAGACCACTACCACCCGGCGTAGGCACGACGACGCCCCCGACACGACCGCCCTGTTCACCCGACTGGCCGCCCTGGACGACGGCCCCGAGCGGGACGCCCTCCGCGACGAACTCGTCACCGCCTGGCTGCCCATGGCCCACCGGATCGCCGGCCGGTTCCGCGACCGAGGGGAGTCCGTCGAGGACCTCCGGCAGGTGGCGGCGCTCGGCCTGGTGAAGGCGATCGACCGGTTCGAGCCGGAGCGGGGCGCCTTCGAGAGCTATGCCGTGCCGACCATCACCGGCGAGGTCAAGCGTCACTTCCGGGACCGGATGTGGGCGCTGCGGGTGCCCCGCAGGGTGCAGGAACTGCGCAACAAGGTGCGGGTGGCCCGGCGCGAGCTGACCCAGAACCCGGGTTCCCCCGAGCCGTCGGCCGCCGACATCGCCGCCCACACCGGTCTGACCGAGGAGGAGGTCGCCGCGGGCATGGAGGCGCTCGAAAGCTTCAGCACCCTGTCGCTGGACGCCGAGCTCTCCGCCGGTGACGACGGCTACAGCCTCGCCGACACACTCGGCTCGTCCGACGCGTCCTACGACGTCGTCGTCGACCGCGAGTCGGCCAAGGAGGGGCTGCGCCGACTGCCCGAGCGTGAGCGGGCCATCCTCTACATGCGCTTCTTCGAGGACATGACCCAAAGCCGTATCGCCGACCGGCTCGGCATCTCCCAGATGCACGTCTCCCGGCTGATCAGCCGCAGCTGTGCGCGGGTGCGCGACGAGGTGCTGGGCCAGCGGGCGAACCGGGGCGGCCCCGGCGGCCGGGCACGGTGAGCGTGAAGGGAGCGAGACGGATGCTGAGGCCCCATCCGGAGTTCCTGCGCCGACTCGTCGAGCAGTACGAGTCGCTCCGGGCCGAGGAGACCGCGCGCGGCCCGGACGCACCGAGCCCGCGCTCCCTCGACCTCGCCTACACGCTCTGTGTGTCGACCGGCACGCGTGACGTGCGACTGGCACTGGACACGGCACACCGCCTGCTGAGGGCGGTGCCGGAGTCCGGGTCCGCGCCGCTGGCCGAGTGACGGGGCCCGCATGGCGATCTCCTGACGCGTCTGCGCCGCCGTACCGGGCGTCGCCACGGCGCGACGCCGAGCCGCCCGCGCCGTGGCACAGCCCGCCCCGCTCGCCGGGGTGTGCTCGTCCGGGACCAGGGCATTCGGATTCCAGGAGGTCGACATGAACACGAGTGCCACGGCGCGAACCCCCCGGATGGAAGCCCGCCGGGTAGCGAACGGGTCGGCACGTGAAGGGGCCGCGCGGGCCGGACTGACAGCGCGGGGAGTGATCTACCTGCTGGTCGGAGTCCTGGCCCTGCAGATCGCCTTCGGCGACGGCCGGCGTCAGGCCGACCGCGGCGGCGCCCTCGCCGAACTCGCCGACCAGCCGTTCGGCGCGGCACTGCTGTGGGCGCTCGGCATCGGCCTCGTCGGTATGGCCCTGTGGCGGCTGTCCGAGGTCCTTTTCGGCTCGGTCGGGCCGGACGGCCGTAAGGCGAGGAAACGACTGCTGTCGGCCGTGCGGTGCGCCTTCTACACCTTCGTCGCCTACTCCGTGCTGTCCTTCGCCGCGGGCTCGGGCGGCAGCGGCTCCAGCGACGAGCAGTCCAAGGACGTCACCGCGCGGCTGCTTGAGGTCCCCGCCGGGCAGTGGCTGGTCGGCGGGGCGGGCGCCGCGATCACCGTCGCCGGCGTGTGGATCGCCGCGCGGGCGGCGCTGCGCAAGTACCACGACAAGCTCAGGCTCGGCCAGATGTCGCTGCGCACCCGGCGACTGGTCGACGTCACGGGCGTGGCCGGCGGCGTGGCGCGCGGAGCGGTGTTCGCCGTGGCGGGTGCCTTCGCCGTGCGCGCGGCCGTCGACTACGAACCCGACAAAGCCAAGGGCCTCGACGACACCCTCCGCTCGTTCGCCGACACTCCGCTCGGGCCGTGGCTGCTGGTCTGCGTCGCGGCCGGCCTCGTGCTCTTCGGGCTGTTCTCCCTCGCGATGGCCCGCTGGCGCCGGGTCTGAGAGGCGGCGCAGGGTTCCGGGAGCCGGGATCGCGTCTGAGATCCGTCACACGGGGAAGACGGACCAGATGAACGAACCCGAGCTCCCGCCCGACGGCCGGCCCGTGGACGTCTACCTCGACCTGCTGCGCGTTCGCATGGAGACGGAGGACTACCGTCTCCTGCTCAGCGTGGTCGAACCGGTTCTGCGGGCGATCGAGGAAGAACGCCTGCCGGCACTCGACTTCGCCCTCGACGAGACGCATGCCGAGGGGCTGCCCCAGGAGGTCCGCGACGAGGCGGCGCTGGTCATCGCCACCGCCGTCACGGGCCGACTGGACAACGAGGTGGTCGAACTGCACGTTGAGGACACCGGCCCGGTCCGGGTCGTCACCGACGCGGCCACCGCCTCCGACCCCGTGCGCCTCGGCGAGATCGCCGACTACATCCGCGAACGACAGCGGATGAACGACGAACTGCGCGGCATCGCCGAAGTGAGCGACCTGCCGACGGACATCTGAGGCGAGCGCCCCGCTGTCACCGCCGGGGTGCCGGCACCGGCATGCCCAGCGGCCGGGCCAGCCCGGCCACCGACTCGTCCAGGCGTTGCAGATGCCGAAGCACGCGGTCGGTGACCCGGCCGTACCGGGGTGTGCCCGGGACGTCCGGCTCCAGGAGCGAGGCGATGCTCGGGCCGGTCTCGATCTCGACGGCGGCCCGCTCATCGGCGACGTGCGCGGCGACCGCCCCGATGTTGTGCTGGATCCGCCGCCCGGCCCGGCGCAGCCTCGGGTCCGCCGCGATCGAGGGGTGGGTGGGCAGCAGTTCGGCCGTCGCCGCCAGCGAACGCGCGTGGTACGCGCAGGTCTCGAGCAGCGCGACGACATAGCGGGCGGTGTCCCGGCGGGCCCGCAGCGGCGTGACCGGGTGGGTGAGCGGCTGGGTCGCGGCGCGCAGGTCGGCCAGGGCCTGGTCCAGGTCGCGCGCCTTGTCCAGCAGTTCGACCGGCGGACCGCCGCTGAGCTGGTCCACCGCCCCTTCGGTGACGTCCGCGAGCCGGTCCAGGACGGTGACCAGCAGTTCGTTCGTACGGCGGTCCGTGTGCACCGGCAGCACGAACGCCGCCGCGACGATCCCGCAGGCCGCGCCGAGCGCCGTCTCCGCCACGCGCAGCAACAGCACCGAGGCGCTGTAGGTGTGCAGGAGGGTGTAGAGCACGCCCAGCGCCGCGGTGACGAAGAAGGACATCAGGGTGTACGACAAGGGTGCCGTGTAGAACATCGCGAACACGCACAGCAGCACCAGCGCGAACGCGGTCCAGGTGTGCTGCCCGACCAGCGCGGCCAGCACGATCCCGGCCACCACCCCGAACACCGTGCCCAGCAGCCGCCGGTAGCCCTTGACCAGGATCTCGCCCGTGGACGCGGTGTTGAGGAACACGATCCAGCAGGTCAGCACCGCCCAGTACCAGCGGTGGCTGGAGAGGAACTCCCCGCCGACGATCGCGAGCGACGAGCCCACGGCGACCTGCACGGCGGCCCGTGTGGTCGGCCGCCGCAGCCCGGTCTGCTCCTCGTCGCCGGTGTCGTCCTCGCCGGCGTCGATGGCGGCGTCCTCGGCGTCGAGCTCCTCGCGCGAACGGGCCGTCGCCGGGGTGTCGTCCGAGTCGTCCTGAGGCCCGTCCAGGGCGATCCGCAGGCCCAGGACCGCCCGGGAGGCCTCGCCGATGCCTCGGAAGACGTCCTGGACGGCGGGTGAGGCGGGCGGCAGGTTCTCCTCGTCGCGGTACCCGAGCAGCCGGTTGCGGACATGGGACACGGCCGTGCCGGACTCCCCGGTGACGGGCCGCAGCACGAGCATGCGCAGCGCGTCCAGATCGCGGCGCAAGGTGGCACTCGCCTCGTCCCGCACGGGCAGATGACCTCCCGCCGGGACGGGGGCGCCGGGCAGATGCAGGGTCAGGGTGGTCGCCCGCTCGGCGCTGCGCGCGGTCAGCAGCAACAGGCCCAGCCGCTCGGCGGCGATCTCGGCGTCCGCGATACGGCGCTGCACGAGGCGGGCCGCGGCCTCGTCGGACGTGCCGTCCTCCAGCCGCCCCTGGATCATCATCGCCGTCTCGTTCAGGCGGGCGGTGCCGCTGCGCACGTCCTCCAGCGCCTTCTCCACCTCGTCCGGCCCGGCGTCGAGCAGGTCGAGCTGCGCCGACACCAGCTGGGCCAGCCTCGCGCGGAAGGCCTCGCGCAGCCGCTGAAGAATGTGCGCGGGCGTCTCGGGCACGAGCACGAACCGCACCAGCGCGCTGCTGAGGAAGGCGACGACGATGGCGCCGTACAACTCGGGCAGTCCCGAGACGGTGGCGCCGACGAACAGGGACAGGAAGTAGACCTGGAACCCGATCAGGCCGAGCGCGGTGCCGCGGTCGCCGAACCGGCGCCCGTAGACGGCGAAGAAGATGAGCGCGACGAAGAAGAGGTCGCCGGCCACCACACGGGAGCTGAGGAGCGCGCCCAGCGTCACCGACGTCAGCGCCACCGGCAGCCCCAGCGCGAGCGTGACGGCCTGCTGCCCGCGCTGCTTCTCGCGGATCGCGAAGGTGGCGACCATCGCCGCCATGGCCCCAGCGACCAGATGCGTGACGTCGACGTCGAGAAAACTGAGGACGGCCAGCGTCAGCGCGATCGCGCCCACGGTCCGCAGACCGGCGGTCAGTCTCAGCAGACCGGGATCGGACGCGGCGATGCCGTCCCGCAGTCGTGCCCGCACCGATCGTCCCGCTGCCCTCACGCCGCCGTACTCACTCCCGTGTCCCGTCATGATCTCCGGCATCAGCATGCCACGGCGGGGCGGGCCTCACCGGTCCCGGGTCTCGGCCAGGGTGTACGCCACGAGGGCGTTGGCATGGCCGTGGCCGAGGCCGTGCTCCGTCTTCAGCCAGGTGACCAGCTCCATGTGCCGGGTCAGCGGCGAGGAACGGATGAGTTCCTGCCACTCGGCGATCGGCCGGCCGTATTTCTTCTCGATCGAGGGGAAGTAGCTCGCGGGGCCCTTCACATTCTCGGCCATGGCGGTTGCCCTTTCGCTGTGACGCTGTCCTGTCCCTCCTTGGACCGCCGACCGGCCGGCAACTGATCGGCGGTCCAAAGTGACTCACGTCACGTTCGGGGAAGGGTCACTGCTCGATCCGCTCGGAGCCCTCGACATGGGCCCGCACCTTTTCCGGCGTCAGATAGGCGTCGACGGCCGCCAGGTCCTTCAGCTTGAGGGACCTGCCGTGCTGGAAACCGGTGCGGACGAAATCGTCGCCGGCGACCGCGTTGAGCACCCAGTTCGTCATGACCCGGGTCTTGGCGACGTTGGTGCGCAGCGCCGACCAGTGGTAGCCGCGGGCCACCGCCTGGGCGGGCAGGCCGCGCAGTTCGATGCCGAGCGGCTTGGAGACGGCGTCCGTGCCGCCGAGGTCGACGACCAGGCCGAGGTCCTTGTGGACGTACGGCTTCGTCGGCTGACCGCGCAGCGTCGCGATGACGTTGTCGGCGACGTGCTTGCCCTGCCGCAGCGCGTGCTGCGCGGTCGGCGGGCACACCGCGCCCTCCACTCCCTTGGCCTCGTCGGGCACCGCGGCGGCGTCGCCGAGCGCGAACACCCCGTCCTGGCCCGGCAGGTTCATGTCGGCCGTGACCGCGAGCCGCCCCCGCACGGTCTCCGCTCCGAGCGTGGCGATGAGCGGGCTCGCGACCACACCCGCGGTCCAGATCAGGGTGCGGGTGGGGATCACCCGGCCGTCGGTGAAGGTGACCTCTTCCGGGCCCGCCTTGTCGATCGAGACCCCCAGCGAGATCTCGATGCCGCGCCGGCGCAGGATCTGAGTGGCGCTGCGGCCGAGCTTGTCGCCCAGCTCCGGCATCAGCTTCGGGGCGATGTCGATCAGATGCCACTTGATCAGGCCCGGATCCAGGCGGGGGTAGCGCTTGACGGCGGCGTGCGTGAGGCGCTGCAGGCAGGCCGCGGTCTCGGTGCCGGCGTAGCCGCCGCCGACCACCACGAACTGCAGCCGCGCGGCGCGCTCGGCCGGGTCCTCGCTCGCGTCGGCGAGGTCCAGCTGGGAGATGACGTGGTCGCGGACGTACGCGGCCTCGGCGAGCGTCTTCATGCCGAAGGCGTTGTCGGTGAGGCCGGGGATGTCGAAGGTGCGGGTGACGCTGCCGGGGGCCAGCACGATGTAGTCGTACGGCTCGTCGACGATCTGGTCGGTGATGGTGCGGATGACGCAGACCTTGGCCTTGAGGTCCACGCCGATCGCACCGCCCGGAATGATCCGGGTGCGGTACTTCTTGCTGCGGCGCAGCGAGACGGCGATCGACTGGGGCGTCAGCACGCCGGAGGCGACCTGGGGCAGCAGGGGGAGGTAGAGCTGGTAGGCGCGCGGTGTCACCAGGGTGACGTCGGCCTCGTCGGGGGAGAGTTTGCGTTCCAGACGGCGAACGCACTCCACGCCGGCGAAGCCTGCGCCAACCACCAGGATCCTGGGTCGTGTCACGGTGTTCATCCCTTTCTGCGGCTCCAGGCGGTATGCCTCGGACGCCTTTCGCCTGCCCGTGGATCGCTGCTTGGCACCTCATCGATCCCGGGCGGACGAACGCGTCGAGCACCACCATGCCCGCCCGGCAGCCGTTGCGCACCGGGGCGCTCGTGAAGATCGTGGGACAGAAGCCGTGGACGGCGCCTCAGGCGGCCAGATGACACAGCAGCAGGCATACGTCGTCGTCCCGTTCGGAGTCGCTGAGCAGGGGGTCGAGGATCCGGTCGGCCGAACCCTCCAGGTCCGCGTCCAGCTCCGCGGAGTCGAACGAACCGAGCGCCCGGGCCAGGCGTTCGATGCCCGGGTCTATGCCCTGGGCGCGCCGCTCCACCAGGCCGTCCGTGTACAGCGCCAGCGTGGAGCCGGGCGTGAGCGGCGCGGTGTGGTCGTGGATCTCCTGCCGCAGCGGGATGCCGAGCATGGCGCCCGGTTTGGCGTCCAGCGTGTGCACCTGCCCGTCGGGGGTACGCAGCACCGGCGGCGGATGGCCCGCGGCCGCCCAGGTCAGCGTCGGGTCGCCGGGGCGGAAGCGGGCGATGACCGCGGTGGCGTACAGATCCGGCTGGAGATGGTGCAGGAACGTGTGCAGCTGCGTCAGCAGCCGTCCGGGGCTGCCGCCGTCGACGGCGTAGGCCCGCAGCGCGGTGCGCAGCTGGCTCATCATCACGGCCGCGTGCAGACCGTGTCCGGTGACGTCGCCGATGACGGTGATCAGGCTGCCGTCGGGCTGCCGGAACGCGTCGTACCAGTCGCCGCCGATGTTCAGCCCGCGCGTGGCCGGCAGATAGCGGGCGGCCAGACTCAGGCCCCGCGTGCTGGGCAGGTCGGTGAGCAGGGCACGCTGGAGCGTCTCGGCGATGTCCCGGTTGTGCTCGAAGCGCCGGGCGTTGTCGATGGCGATGCTGGCCCGTCTGGTGAGCTCGATCAGCATCACGGCGTCGTCCGGGTCCCAGCGGTCGCCGGGCGGCGACAGGGTCAGCACGCCCAGCGGGGTGCGCCGCGTCGGCAGCGGGATGCACAGCAGGGGCCGGGCCGGATCCAGCGCGGAGGGCGGCCGGTCCACGACGCCGGGCAGGCCGCCCGGATGGTCGGCCGCGTACTGCGGGCGGCCGGTGCGGGCGGCGAGTACGGCGGCGGCCGGGTGCGGGGCGGGCGGATGCCGGTCGTCGTCGCCGTCGAACAGCCAGACGTCGACGGTGCCGGCGTACTCGGGCACCAGCAGATCCGGCAGCCGGCGCACGATCTCGTCGTGGTTCAGCGACGCCGTCAGGACCGCGCTGGCATCCGCCAGGAACGTCAGCCTGCGGCGGGCGCTCTCCGCCTCGGTGCGGGCCTTGCGCTCGGCGGCGAACGCGTCGCGCTGGGCCCGCCCGGCGGCGTCCAGCTCGGCGTGCAGCGCCAGCACGCCCTGGTTGGTCTGGTGCAGCTCCTCCCGGTGGAAGGCGACCAGCTCCTCCTGTTCGCTGAGCCGCTCCAGCACCAGCGCGGTGTCCTCGTCGGCGCCCAGCAGGGCCTCCGCCAGGACCGCCGGGTCGTTCGCCACCGCCGTGCCGTCGGGTGCGTCCGCCGCCCGGTCGCAGCGGACCGTCGTACGCCACGGCGGCTGCGCGGCGGCGGCACCCGTGCCGTGCCACGGGGTCACCACCACCTGCAGCAGCCCCTCCTCGGCGGGCGCGGCCGTCGTTTCCAGGGTGAGCCGCCAGGTGCCGCCCTTGGTGAGGCACTGCCGCAGCTGGGAGCTGAGCGCCGTGGTCAGACGGGTGCGGTCGAGGGCCGACACGCCGTACGCGGCGGCGAGGCGGGCGGTGGCGATCCGGGCCCGGGCCGCGTCGACGACGGTGGTGATCTGCAGACTGCGGGTCATGGAGCCTCCGCCGGAGTCGGGGCGAGTACCGCCACGGCCGTGTCGTCCCGCACCGGCCACGCGGAACTGCTCGCGTCGCGCACCGTCACGGCGGCCACGACGGCCGGGTCGGCGGCCGGCAGGTCCGCGTCGGACGGCGGTGTCCAGCGGCTGGGCAGGCCGTCACTGTGCAGGATCAGCAGCCGGTCGGCCGCCCAGGTCAAACGGTCCTCCCGCAGCGTCGCGTGCCGGTGGACGCCCACGATGCCGGGCCGGGACAGCAGGGAACGCCACCTCTCGCCCTCACGCAACCGGGCCCCTATGTTGCCGACGCCCGCGAACCGCAACAGCCCGGCACCGGTGTCCACCTGGGCGACGGCGACGGCCGCGCCCCGCGTGCCGCGCAACGCCGTGTCGAGGTGCACCAGGGCCTCGGCGGGCGGGAGGTGGGCGGCGCGGTGCAGGGCCTGAACGGCCGCCGTCGACGCGCGGGCCGCCTGCGGACCGTGGCCCAGCCCGTCGGCCAGCATCAGGGTCAGCCGGTCGCCCGAGCGGGCCCACGCCCAGGCGTCGCCCGAGTACTCCGCCCCGGCGAACGGCACGTTCACCCCGCCGGCCCGCACCACGGCGACCGGCGCCGGGTCCTTCGGGCGGGCACCGACCCGGGCCAGCGCCACCGTGCCCCGGCCCGGCGCACTGTGCAGCCCGAAGCCGTCGGCGATACGGCGGCACGTGCCGAGCCCGGCCCCGAGGGAACGGGTGGTCGAGAAACCGTCGCGCAGGGCGGCGGCGACATCGGCCATGCCGGGACCGTGGTCGATCGCGGCGATCTGCACCAGACAGGCGCCGTCCGAGGGCATGGGCGGGGCCACGAGGTCGACGAGCATCCGGCCGCCCCCGGCGTGCTTGAGCAGGTTGGTGGCCAGCTCGGTCGCCACCAGCGCGGCGGCCGCCGTACGCGCCTCGTCGAGCCCGGCCAGGGCCGCCGCGCGCTCCGCGGCCACCCTCGCGTCCCGCACCCGGGTCGAGTCGTGGACCGGGACCTCCCACACGCGCGGCATCAGAACTCCCCGCGCGGGCGCGGCGACCGGTCCGCCCAGGAGACCACCGTGACCTTGGTGCCGACCCCCGGAGTGCTGTCGACGGCGAACTCGTGCACCAGGCGGCGCGCACCGCCCAGGCCCATCCCCAGCCCGTCGCCGGAGGTGTAGCCGTCGCCCAGCGCCCGCTCCAGGTCCGGGATGCCCGGCCCCTCGTCGGAGAACGTCAGCCGCAGCCCGCGCGTGTGCCCGTTGGTCAGGCCCGCCGTCTCCATCCGGCCGCCCCCGCCGTGCACCAGGGTGTTGCGGGCCAGTTCGCTGGCCGCGGTGACCAGCTTGGTCTGCTCCACCAGGCCGAAACCGAGCAGGCCAGCGGCCTGTCGCACATGCTGGCGCACCCACACCAGATCCATGTCCGAACGGATCGGCAGGCAGGCGTCGACGCCCGCGGCTGTCTCCATCACCGGCTCTCCTGGCGCGGGCCACCGGAGCGGGAGGCCGGATCGGACCCCGCGAGGAGGTCCATGGCCACCTCCGTGGACAGCGCGGTGCGCAGCCCCGGAAGCGTCAGCCCCAGCTCCACCAGCGTGATCGCGACCGCCGGACGCATGCCGGCCACCACGGTCCGCGCGGCCAGCAGCGAGGCCCGTGCCGCGATCTCGGCCAGCACCCGCCCGAGGAACGAGTCGACCATCTCGACACCGGAGATGTCGATGACCAGCCCGCTCACCCCGGTGCCCGCGACGGTCTCGCCGATGTCCTGCTGGAGCTGCTGCGCCGTGCTGTCGTGCAGGTCCCCCTGAAGGGTGACCAGGAGGACGTCGCCGAGCCTGAGGACCGGCACGTGCCCCGTGACGGGGCCGGAGAGGTCGTGGTTCACCGGTGCCCCGCACCACCGGGCGTCGCGTTGATGATGTCCGCCCCCAACTCGTGCAGCGCGTAGGCCAGGGCGTCGGCCAGGCTCGCCCGGGTGATCACCGTGCCCAGGTCCAGGCCCAGCTGGACGATGGTCTGCGCGATCGCCGGACGGATGCCGGAGACGACGCACTCCGCGCCCATCAGCCGGGCGGCCGCGACCGTCTTCATCAGGTGCTGGGCGACCAGGGAGTCCACGGTCGGCACACCGGTGATGTCCAGGATCGCGAACCTGGCGTGCTGGTCGACGACCGCCTCCAGCAGCGTCTCCATCACGACCTGGCTGCGGGCGCTGTCGAGCGTCCCGATCAGAGGGACGGCCACGATGCCGTCCCAGAGCTTGATGACCGGCGTGGCCACTTCCATCAGCTGCAGCCGCTGCCGCTCGATGAGGGCCTGTCCCTCGCTCAGCGCCGTCTCCAGCACGACCAGCCGCATCGTCCCCATGAGCACGGTCAGGGCCGTCGTGCAGTCCCGGACCAGCTCGGTCGGTTCGTCGGGGAGGTCGGCGACCAGGAGGTTCTCGACGGGCGGGCGCAGCGCGTCCACGTCGTTCGAGACCTGCGCGGTGGTGAAGCCGGCCCGGGAGCGGGCCGCGCCCATCCGCGACAACTGCTCGCGCACCACGGTGAATCCGGCGGCGTCGGGATCGTGCACCTGATCCGTGTCGGCGACCTGGGCCAGCGCGTCGACGACGATCCTGCCCGCTTCCACCGCCTCGTCCCGCGAGACGGTGAACACCGTACGGAACAGCGGCTCGTCGGCCCACCGCTGGGAGATCTGCTCGGCGCGGCGGCGCAGGAAGGCCCCGACCTCCCGTGCCGGCGACCCGTGCTGCCCTGTCGATGCGTGCTCCGGCACCTGTTGTCTGCTCCTAGCCCTGCTCGTCGGTGTCTTGTCGTACCCAACCGCTGTGGGAATCAGGCCCGTTGCCCGTCCGAACCGGCCTGGCTCTCGTCCCGGTCCTCGTCCGGGTCCTCGTCGTGGGCGTCGACGCGGGCGAGCGCCTCCTCCAGCCCCTCCGAGACCGGGACCGTGATGCTGACGCCGGTGAGGTCCAGGATCCGGCGCACGGCCGGTGTGGGGGAGATGATGTGCACGCTCCCCGGAAGGGTGCGGGCCTCCTGGTACACCCTCAGGATGATGTTCATGCCGGAGGAGTCCATGAACGGCACGGCCGACAGGTCGAGCAGGAAGTGCCGTCGGCCGTGGTGGAGTTGGTTCGCCAGATGGTGCTGGAACTCGGTCGCGGTGTCGACGTCCAAGTAGCCTTCGACCGTTATCAGGGCCACGTCCTCGCGGGGCAGGGTGACCTCGATGGACAGCGGGTTCTGGGCAAGGGGCACGGGTACCTCCAACAGGTGCTGACAGCCAGGGCCGGTTACCCCTGGCGGCGACTTCGATGCACACCGGTTCGGTTCCTGGGTGGTGATCAACCTCTCATCCGGGCTCAGTCGTTCACGCGGTCGCCTGGCAGTCGCCCGGTCTTCCACCGCGCCCCCGCGCATACCCCTGAATCACCCCCCCATTCACGGGCAACTGTGCCGAACGGCGCCGAATGCACGTGCGGGAGGCGGGTAACTGCTGCTGTGGAGGCCGGAGGAGGGAGCAGCGTGGCTGTTGACAGGATCTGGTCGTACGGGCCGGACAGCGGGTACGTCGAGGGGCAGGACCTGACGGGGTTCACCGTCGCCGCCGGCGACGGCGCCCTCGGCCGGGTGGACCGGCAGGCCGACCCCCGGGGCATGCGGCACCTGGTGGTCGACACCGGCGTCTGGCTGTTCGGCGGGAGCGTCCTCGTACCCGTCGGCGTCGTCACCGGGATCGACGCCGGGGCCCGCAGGGTCACGCTGGCCTGCACGGTGGGAGAAGTGAAGGCAGCACCCCGCTTCAAGACGGACAGCGAGACGAGGGATCCCGCGTATCTGACCGCCGTCGGCGACTACTACCACCGGCTGCCGCCGCGAGAGACGACCACGGTCTGACGGCCGGGGTGCGGGACGCACCGGCCGGGCGGATCTCAGGGACACGACACGCATGGAACACATCGACGCGGCCGCGACCGCGCTCTTCGACCACCACCCCTCCGGCGACCTGCCACGGGCTACGGTGACGAGTCCGGCGACGGCCCGCGCCTACGCGCGGTCGGTGGTGCGCGAGCGCTGGGAATCCCCCTCCCGCGGGGCGCGGGACGAGGACATCGTGGACCTGCTGCTGGTCGTCTCCGAACTGGTCACCAACGCCGTCCGGCACGGTGACGGGGTGGCCGGCTTCCACGTGACACCCACCGAGGAAGGCCTGCGGGTGGCCGTCCGCGACCACAGCGACCTCGTCCCCGACGTCTCGCAGGGCGCCGGCGCCTTCCCGGTCGGACACCACGGCAACGGGTACGGCTGGCCCCTGATCATCCGGCTGGCCCGCGAGATCACCGTCGACCGGCATCCCGGCGGCGGCAAGACCATCGGCGTGCTGGTGCCGCTGCGACCGGCACCGTGACCGGGCGGCGTCGGCTCACCAGGGCAGGAAGACGTGGATGTCCTTGCCGCCGTCGTCCGTGACCACGCTCACCTGGTCGCACAGCGCGTGCACCAGATGCCAGCCGATGCCGCCACCGCCGTGCCGCGGATCGAAGGGGCGCGGCGCGGGCGGAGTGCTGCTGGTGTCGTGGACGGTCACATGGACGCCGTCGAAGGTCCGGCGCATGCGCAGGGCGAACGGGCCGGGAGCGTACTGGACCGCGTTGGCGGCCAGCTCCGTGACGACCAGCAGGATGTCGTCCCAGTACTCGGGTGCGGCGGGACGCGCGGTGCGTGCGAGGTCACGGAGGAATTGCTCCGCGGCGAGTCGCGCACCCGTCACGTTCTGCGGCTCGCCCGCGAAACTGGTGCTGCGGCTCGGGATCGCCTCGGAAGCCAGTGTCTTGTCCCAACGCGGCTCGCTTGCCATGTCGCCTTTCCGGCCCCGGATCAGCAGGGCTGTCGTCCTTTCTCATGTGTCGCAGGGTTCGTGTTCCCGAGGGCGCGGAGCCTACGCGTTCTCGGGACGTCGGGTCGGCGGCAGGTCCCTCACCGGAACACGTTGTCCGCGTCGTCCCAGCTCGCCGAGTCGTCCGGCACGACCTGCCGCCCGCCGCGCGAGCGCGCCTGGTACATCGCGTCGATCTCGAACGCGTACGCCCGCACGATCAGGTCCCGGCGCAGCTTCATCGACGGCGTCATCAGCCCGTTGGCCAGGTCGAACGGTTCCGGAAGCACCCGGAACACCCGGATGGACTCCGAGCGCGACACGGCACTGTTGGCCGCCGCCACGGCCCGGGTGATCTCCTCCCGCAGCGCGTTCTCCTCCCGCGCCTCCCGGTTCGGCGCGTCGCTCTGCCACGCGAGGCCGGCCCGCCAGTGCGCGAGGAACTCCGGGTCCAGCGTGATCAGCGCCCCGACGCAGGGCCGGTTGTCGCCGACGATCACCGCCTGGTGGATGAGCGGGTGCATCCGCAGGCGGTGTTCCAGGGCGGCCGGGGCGACGCTCTTGCCGCTGTTGGTGATGATGACGTCCTTCTTGCGCCCGGTGATCGTCAGATATCCCTCGGGGTCCAGCTGCCCGATGTCCCCCGTGGCCAGCCAGCCGCCGTGCAGCGCGGCCCGGGTAGCCGCGTCGTCGCTCACGTAGCCCTGGAACACCGACGGCCCGCGCACCAGGATCTCGCCGTCGTCGGCCACCCGGATGTCCGTGCCCGGCAGGGCCTGTCCGACGGTGCCGGACTTCTCCCGCCCGAGCGGCTGCATCGTGATCCCGCCGCTGGTCTCGGTGAGCCCGTACCCGTCGTGGACGTAGATGCCGATGCCCTCGTAGAACAGGCACAGGTCACGGTTGAGGGGGGAGCCTCCCGACGTGGCGCGGCGCGCCCGGCCGCCGAGGGCGCCCCGCAGCTTGCGGTACACCGTGCGTTCGTACAGGGCGTGTTGCAGCCGGAGATCGAAGCCCGGTCCGGGCCCTGCGCCCAGCCGATGCCGCTCGCACGCCGCGGCGTAGTCCCGTGCCGTCTCGGCCGCCCGCTCGAACAGGGCGCCGCGGCCCATCTGCTGGGCGGTGCGCAGGAAGGTCTTGTAGATCTTCTCGAAGAGCGACGGCACGCCGTAGAAGTAGGTGGGCCGGAAGGAGCGCAGCGCCGACGTCAGCGCCTCGGCGCTCAGGTCGGGTTCATGGGCCATGAGCAGACCGCCGCGCACGCACATGCCCTGGATCATGAGGCCGTACACATGGGACAACGGCAGGAACGCCAGGACGGACCCCTGCTCCCCGGGCGGCGCGGCCGTGTGTCCCCAGCCCTCCAGAAGGGTGTCGCAGGGGTTCGCGAGGCCGCGGTGGCTCAGCGCGCAGCCGAGCGGGTGCCCGCTCGTGCCGGAGGTGTAGGCGACGACGGCGGTGGAGTCCGGCAGGACGATGCGGCGCAGCGAGTCGACGGTGGCGATCGGGATGAACTCGCCCCGCTGCACCAGGTCCCCGAGAGCCCCCGCGTCGAGCTGCCAGACGTGGCGCAGCCGGGGCAGTCCCGCACACACGGAACCGACCGTCATCACGCTCTGCTCGTCCTCGACGGCCACGGCCACACAGCCGGCGTCACGCAGGATCCATTCGACCTGGTCGCGCGAGGAGGTCGGATGGATGGGCACGACCTCGGCACCTATGGTCCACAGCGCGTACCCCAGGATCGTCCACTCGTACCGCGTGCGCGCCATGATCGCTACGCGGTGCCCCGGCGAGATCCCGGAGGCGACCAGCCCCTTGGCCACGTCCACCACCTCGTCCCGCACCTCCACGGCGGTCACCTCCTCCCACTCGGAGGCGGCGTCCGGGCGCCGGGCCAGCATCGGCAGGGTGGGGCTGTGCGCCGCCCTGTCGAAGACACTGTCGGCGAGACCGCCGGTCAGGTGCGAGACGGCCGGGGGAGCGAGGGCGAAGTCGCGCATGCACTGCTCCTGATGTGTACGGGGTGTGACGTCGCGGACGAGCACGGTTATCCGCGGTGCTCGAATCTAGCCCAGGTGTGGGGCGCCCGGTGCCCGGGAACGGAGAACTGGCCGACCGTCGATGATCTCGGCATATTCGGGGGACTCGGACGGCATGAGTTACACGAACCCCGACCCCGATCCCGAACGCACCCCCGGCCTGGAACCCGGCGGCGGCGTGCCCCCGGGCGAGACCCCGCCGGCCGAGAGCAGCCTGCCCGAGGCGGGCCCGCGGGAGACACACAATCCGCCCAAGGGCTGGGCCAAGGCACCGCTGACGCTGATCCTCGGTCTCGCCGTACTGATCGCCGCGTTCTTCCTGGTGTACGCCATCGTCCTCATCCTGTGACAGCAGTACGACAGCAGCACGAGACGTCCGGCCTCTCAACGTCCGGCCCTCTCACGCCTGCGTGATGCGCACGCACTCGGTGACCACGTCCCGCAGGCTGCCGGTCTCCTTCATCAGTGCCCGCTGCACTCCGGCGCCGCTGCCGATGCGCAGCAGCTCGGCGCAGGTGGCGCGGGCACGGTCGAGGTCGCCGGTCTCGGCGAGGGCCTCCCCGACGTGGTCCAGCAGGGCTCGCACCACCGTCTCCGCCGGCATGCGCCGCATGGTCGCCGGGTGCAGCAGTTCCTCGGTGAGCCCGGAGCGGGCGGCACGCCAGGCGGCCAGCCGGAGCAGGCTCACGCTGTGTCCCAGCGGCTCCCGGCCCGCCCGCCAGTCACGCGCTGCGGTCTCGACGAGGCCGCGGGCGAGGGTGGCGACGAGGACGGCGGTGCCGGAGTGCAGGCAGACGTCCGAGACCCGGATCTCCACGGTCGGGTAGCGCCGGGACAGCCGGGCGTCGAAGTAGATCATCCCCTCGTCGAGGATCACCCCGGTGGCCACCATGTCCGCGACCCGGCGGTGATAGCGCTCGGCCGAGCGGAACGGCTCGGTCGGACCGGCCGACGGCCACCGCTGCCACACCCGACTGCGGTAGCTGCTGTAGAAGGTGTCCTTGCCCTGCCAGAACGGGGAGTTGGCGCTCAGCGCGGACAGCACCGTCAGCCAGGGCTGGATCCGGTCGATGACGGCGACGCCCTCCTCGTCGGACTCCACGGACACGTGCACATGACAGCCCAGGACGAGCTGCTCCTGGGTGGCGATCCCGTACTGCTCCGCCATCCACTGGTAGCGGCGGCCCACCCCCACCGAGGGGCTGACGGGCAGCGGCGAGGTGGCGAGCGCGGCGACGGTGCAGCCGATCTCCCCGGCATGCCGGGCGGCCTCTTTACGGCAGCGGACGATCTCCGCCCGCAGTGCCTCCATGCCCGACTGCGGATGCGTCGCGAACTCGAGCATCTGGTTGTGCAGTTCCTTCTCGAAGACGTCCTGTTCGGCGTCGTCCTGCGCGGCACGGGCGAGCACCGCGGCGGACAGCGCCTGCGGTTCGCCGGTCTCCGGGTCGACCAGGAGGAGTTCCTCCTCCACTCCGACGGTGCGCACCTGATCAAGCCTTTCTGTGGCCCCTTGGCGGCGACGAGGATTGCTCGCTCGTGTACGACCCCGACTGCCCCTCCGGGGCCGTTCGAACACCTGCCGCCGCCGCGGAGCCTCAGCCGGGCTGCGGTACCAGCCACACCGTCGCGAGCGGCGGCAGTGTCAGCCGCAGGGCCCCGTCCTCCGGCTTGACGGGGTCGGGGAGGGTGAGGTCGCTGCCGCCGTACTTCGCCGCGTCGGTGTTGAGGGCTTCCTGCCAGACGGGGACGTCGTCGGGGACGCCGAGGCGGTAGTCGTGGCGGACGACGGGGGAGAAGTTGGAGACCGCGAGCAGCGGGTTGCCCTCGGCGTCGTACCGCAGGAAGGCGAAGACGTTGTCCTCGGCGGCGTCCCCGATCACCCACCGGAACCCGCCGGGATCGGTGTCGCGCTGCCAGAGGGCGGGGCTCTGGCGGTAGACGGTGTTGAGATCGCGGACCAGGTCCCGCACCCCACGGTGGTCCGGCTCCGCACTGTAGGCGGGGTCGAGGAGCCACCAGTCCGGGCCGTGCGCCTCGGACCACTCGGCGCCCTGCGCGAACTCCTGGCCCATGAAGAGGAGTTGTTTGCCGGGGTGGGCCCACATGAAGCCCAGATACGCGCGGTGGTTGGCGCGCTGCTGCCACCAGTCGCCGGGCATCTTCGACACCAGGGCCTGCTTGCCGTGGACGACCTCGTCGTGCGAGATCGGGAGGACGTAGTTCTCGCTGTACGCGTACATCATCGAGAAGGTCATCTCGTTGTGGTGGTACTTGCGGTGGACCGGCTCGTGGCTGATGTAGCCGAGCGAGTCGTGCATCCAGCCCATGTTCCACTTCAGCCCGAAGCCCAGGCCGCCGCTGTCGGTGGGCCGGGTCACCCCGCCCCAGGCCGTGGACTCCTCGGCGATCGTCACCACTCCGGGCGTCCGCCGGTACACGGTCGCGTTCATCTCCTGAAGGAACGCCATCGCGGCCAGGTCCTCGCGGCCCCCGAACGCGTTGGGTGCCCACTGGCCGGAGTCGCGGGAGTAGTCGAGGTAGAGCATCGAGGCGACGGCGTCCACCCGCAGGCCGTCGATGTGGAACTCCTCGCACCAGTACACGGCGTTGGCGACCAGGAAGTTGCGCACCTCGGTGCGCCCGTAGTCGAACTCGTACGTCCCCCAGTCCGGGTGCTCCGCCCGCCGGTCGTCTCCCGGCTCGTAGAGCGGGTCCCCGTCGAAGCGGGCCAGCGCCCAGTCGTCCTTCGGGAAGTGTGCCGGCACCCAGTCCATGATCACGCCGATGCCGGCCCGGTGCAGGGCGTCGATCAGGTACCGGAAGTCGTCCGGCGTGCCGAGCCGTGGCATCGGCGCGTAGAAACCGGTGACCTGGTAGCCCCAGGAACCGCTGAAGGGGTGCTGCGCGACCGGCATCAGCTCGACATGCGTGAAGCCCAGTTCCTTCACGTACGGCGGCAGCACGTCGGCGAGTTGTCGGTACGTCAGTCCCGGTCGCCACGACGGGAGATGGACCTCGTACACCGAGAACGGCGCCTCGTGCACGGGTACGTCCCCGCGCCCGGCCATCCACTCCCGGTCGCCCCACTCGTACTGCGAGGAGGTCACGATGGACGCCGTGTCGGGCGGCACCTCGGTGCGGCGGGCCATCGGGTCGGCCTTGAGGAACCGGCCGCCGTACCGGGAGGTGATCTCGAACTTGTACCGGGTGCCCTCTCCGATGCCCGGCAGGAACAGCTCCCACACGCCGGACGAACCCAGCGACCGCATCGGGAAGGCCTTGCCGTCCCAGAAGGTGAACTCCCCGGCCACCCGCACCCCTTGGGCGTTCGGCGCCCACACCGTGAAGCGGGTGCCGGTCACGCCCTGGTGGGTCATCGGCTCGGCCCCGAGCGCCTTCCACAACTGCTCGTGCCGGCCCTCGCGGATGAGGTGCAGATCGGTCTCGCCGAGAGCGGGCAGGAAGCGGTACGGGTCGTGCACCTCCTGCTCCTCGTCCGCGTACGCCACCAGCAGCGTGTACGCGGGGATCGCGTCGAGCGGCAGGACGCCGGAGAACAGCCCGTCGCCCTCGGAGGCCAGCTCTCTGCGCTCGCCGTCGACCACGACGCTCACCGAACGGGCGAACGGGCGCAGCGCCCGGAACACGATCCCGTCCGGCACCGGGTGGGCGCCCAGCAGCGCGTGCGGGTCGTGGTGGGCGCCCGACAGCAGACGTCCACGGTCGGCGGGGTCGAGCGGAGGGGCCGTACCGCACCGGCCAGGTCCGGACGGCTCGGGCAGCGAAGGATCGTCGCGCAGGGCCACGGGTCAGTCTCCTCTCACGGCGAGACGTTCGATCGCCGCCATGGGTACAGGGAGCCAGTCCGGTCGGTGCCTGGCCTCGTAAAGGACTTCGTACACAGCTCGGTCGGTCTCGTAGGCCCGCAGCAGGCCGTGCTTCTTGCGCGGGTCCCAGCCGGCGCGGGACGCGTAGCCCGCGCAGAAGGCCTCCCGGCAGCGCCGCGCCCACTCGGGACGCCAGGGGCGGCGCTGCCGGGCGGCGTAGTCGAAGGAGCGCAGCATGCCGGCGATGTCCCGCACCGGGGAGTGGGCGCTGCGCCGCTCGTTGAGCGGACGGGACGGTTCGCCCTCGAAGTCGATGACGAACCACTCCCGGCCCGCCCACAACACCTGCCCCAGATGCAGGTCGCCGTGGATGCGCTGGGCCGGTGGCCCGGCGTCGCAGGTGGCCAGCGCGCCGAAGGCGGCCCGCAGACCGGGCACGAAGGGCTTGAGCGCCGGCACGCAGTGTGCCGCGGAGTCCAGCCGCTCGGTCATCGCCTCCGCCGTGCGACCGCTCTCGCCGTGCGTACCGGCCGGGAAGGCCGCGGCCAGCGCGAGGTGCACCTCCGCCGTGGCCTGCCCCAGCTCGTGCGCCTGCGCGGTGAAGTCGTCACCGGTGGAGAGCGCGCGCAGCGCCAGCGTCCAGCCGTCCGAAGCGTCGCGCAGATACGGCTGGAGCACGCCCAGCGTCGCCTCCTGCGGCTGCGTCGTCCGGAACCAGGCCACCGGCGCGGGCACCCGGCGGCAGCCCTGTCCGGCCAGCGCGCCCGGCACCTCCAGGTCGGGGTTGACACCGGGCTGGATGCGCCGGAACAGCTTCAGGATGAACTCGTCGCCGTACACCAGCGAGGAGTTGGACTGCTCGGCGTCCAGCAGCCGCGGCGGCAGCCCGGCGGGCACCGACACGGACGGGTCGCACTCGAACCGCAGGGGACCGGCCGAGCCCGGATGCCGCAGCCGCTCCAGGAGCAGCTGCGCCGACCGGGGGTCGTGCAGCGCGTCGTACACCGTCATGCCCGCGAACGGGCCCTGTTCCGCACGGCCGACGAGCGCCCGTCCCAGGCGCGGCGACAGATGCTGCCGTACGCCGAGCAGCAGTTGGTAGCAGTCACCTGCCGGTGTGCCGCCGCCGGGGACCGGCACGGGCGCGTGGTCGGTCTGCACCAGCAGGTGCAGACAGCCCGGGAACAGCTCCGTCATCGACAGCAGGGTGAGGTCCGTGACGGGCCGGTCCTTGCCCGCGAACCAGCGCTGCCTGGGCAGCCAGTCGCGCAACAGGCCGCCGAGCGAGACCATCGGGTCGGCGACGACCGTACGTCTGGGGCGGAGGAATGCGGTCTTCGGCATGGTGACGCGTCCTTTCGTCGGCACGCTCAAAGTCGTCGACCGATGCGGGATGCCACTCGGGAGAGCCGGAACCAGTAGAAGCCGTGGCCGCCCAGGGTCAGCAGATACGGCAGTTCACCGATGGCCGGGAACCGGACCCCGCCGAACAACTCGACCGGGTGCCGCCCTGCGAACTCCCGCAGATCCAGCTCCGTCGGTTGCGCGAACCGGGCGAAGTTGTTCACGCACAGCACGAGGTCATCCTCGTACTCCCGCAGGAACGCCAGCACCGCCGGGTTGGAGGACTGCAGCTCGGTGAAGGAGCCGAGGCCGAAGGCGTGGTTCTGCTTGCGGATCTCGATCATGCGGCGGGTCCAGTGCAGCAGCGAGGAGGGCGACGCCATGGACGCCTCGACGTTGGTGACCTGGTGGCCGTAGACCGGGTCCATGATGGTCGGCAGGAACAGGCGACCGGGATCAGCCGTGGAGAAGCCGGCGTTGCGGTCCGGCGTCCACTGCATGGGCGTGCGTACGGCGTCGCGGTCGCCGAGCCAGATGTTGTCGCCCATGCCGATCTCGTCGCCGTAGTAGAGGATCGGCGAGCCCGGGAGGGACAGCAGCAGGGCCGTGAACAGCTCGATCGTGTCGCGGTCGTTGTCGAGAAGGGGCGCGAGCCGCCGCCGGATACCGATGTTGGCGCGCATGCGGGGGTCCTTGGCGTATTCCGCCCACATGTAGTCGCGTTCGTCGTCGGTGACCATTTCGAGGGTGAGCTCGTCGTGGTTGCGCAGGAAGATGCCCCACTGGCAATTCGAGGGAATTGCCGGTGTCTTGGCGAGGATTTCCGAGACGGGATATCTGGATTCCCTGCGCACGGCCATGAAGATGCGCGGCATGACCGGGAAGTGGAAGGCCATGTGGCATTCGTCGCCGCCGGCCCGGTAGTCGCCGAAGTAGTCGACGACGTCCTCGGGCCACTGGTTGGCCTCCGCGAGCAGCACCGTGTCCGGATACATCGCGTCGATCTCGCGGCGCACCCGCCGCAGGAACTCGTGCGTGGCGGGCAGGTTCTCGCAGTTGGTGCCCTCCTGCGCGTACAGGTAGGGCACGGCGTCGAGCCGGAAACCGTCGATGCCCAGATCCAGCCAGAAGCGGAGGGCGGCCAGGATCTCCTCCTGGACGGCCGGGTTCTCGTAGTTGAGGTCCGGCTGGTGGGAGAAGAACCGGTGGAAGAAGTACTGCTCCCGGACCGGGTCAAAGGTCCAGTTGGATGCCTCGGTGTCGACGAAGATGATCCGGGCGTCCTGGTACTGCTTGTCGTCGTCGGCCCACATGTAGTAGTCGCCGTACGGCCCGTCCGGGTCCTTGCGCGACTCCTGGAACCACGGGTGCTGGTCGCTGGTGTGGTTCATGACGAAGTCGATGATCACGCGCATGCCGCGCTGGTGGGCGGCGTCGACGAACTCCACGAAGTCGGCGAGGTCGCCGAACTCGGGCAGCACGGCGGTGTAGTCCGAGACGTCGTAACCGCCGTCCCGCAGCGGCGACTGGAAGAAGGGCGGCAGCCAGAGGCAGTCGACGCCCAGCCACTGCAGGTAGTCGAGCTTGGCGGTCAGTCCCTTGAGGTCGCCCACCCCGTCGCCGTTGCTGTCCTGGAAGGAACGGACGAGGACCTCGTAGAAGACGGCGCGCTTGAACCACTCGGGATCCCGGTCCTTGACGGGGGTGTCCTCGAAGGTGTCCTGGACGGGCTCGTTGACGGTCATGATGCGGGGGACTCTCCGATCTGCGGCGCGGCGGAAAACCGTTGGACGTGGAACACGTGCGCGGGCGCCCGACCGGGCTCCAGCCGCACGTAGTTGTTCCGGCCCCAGCGGTAGGTCTCGCCCGCCAGTTCGTCATGGACGGACGGGGACTCGTGCCACTCCAGGCCGAGTTGCGGCATGTCCAACGAGACCGTGGCCTCCTGGGCTCGGTGCGGGTCGAGGTTGACCACCACCAGAACCGTGTCCGAACCCGTGCGCTTGCTGTACGCGATCAGCGCGTCGTTGTCGGTCGGGTGGAAGCGGATGTTCCTGAGCCGTCGCAGGGCCGGATGGGCGCGCCGGATCGTGTTGAGCCGGGTGATCAGGGGGGTCAGGGAGCGGCCCTCGCGGTCGGCCGCCTCCCAGTCGCGAGGTTTGATCTGGTACTTCTCCGAGTCGAGGTACTCCTCGCTGCCGTCCCGCAGCGGGGTGTTCTCGCACAGTTCGTACCCGCTGTAGATGCCCCAGGCCGGCGACAGCGTCGCGGCGAGCACCGCGCGCACCTCGAACGCGGGCCGGCCGCCGCGCTGGAGGTACTCGTGCAGGATGTCCGGGGTGTTGGTGAAGAAGTTGGGCCGCATGTAGGCGGCCGCCTCGCCGGACAGCTCGGTCAGGTACTCGGTCAGCTCCTGCTTGCCGGTGCGCCAGGTGAAGTACGTGTACGACTGCTGGAAACCGGTCTGCGCCAGCGTGTGCATCATCGCCGGCCGGGTGAACGCCTCGGCCAGGAAGATCACGTCCGCGTCGGTGCGGTTGATGTCCGCGATAACCCGCTCCCAGAACACCACCGGCTTGGTGTGCGGGTTGTCCACGCGGAAGATCCGCACCCCGTGGTCCATCCAGTACCGCAGCACCCGCAGGGTCTCGCCGATCAGACCGTCCAGGTCGGCGTCGAAGGCGATCGGGTAGATGTCCTGGTACTTCTTCGGCGGGTTCTCCGCGTACGCGATCGTGCCGTCCGGGCGGTGGTGGAACCACTCCGGATGCTTCTGCACCCACGGATGATCGGGCGAGCACTGCAACGCGAAGTCCAGGGCGATCTCCATGCCCAGGGCCTGAGCCTGGCCTACGAACCAGTCGAAGTCCTCGATCGTCCCCAGGTCGGGGTGCACCGCGTCATGGCCGCCCTCGGGGGAGCCGATCGCCCAGGGCACCCCGACGTCCTCCGGTCCGGGTGAGAGCGTGTTGTTGCGGCCCTTGCGGAAGGTGTGGCCGATCGGGTGGATCGGCGGCAGATACACCACGTCGAAGCCCATCGCGGCGATCGCCGGCAGCCGGCGGGCCGCGGTGCGGAACGTGCCGTGCGGCCGCTGCGGTGTGCCCTCCGAGCGGGGGAAGAACTCGTACCAGGAGCCGTACAGGGCCCTCTCCCGCTCCACCAGCAGCGGCAGCGTCTCCGACGCCGTCACCAGCTCCCGCAGCGGATAGTGGGTGAGGACCGCGTCCACCTCCGGCGTCAACGCGGCGGCGAGACGTGTGGCGACCGGCAGGATGTCGTTGCGCAAGGTCTCCACGGCCGCCAGCACCGCCGTACGCTCCGGGCCCTGCGGGACTCCGGCCGCCGCCCGTTCGTACAGGTCGGCGCCCTCCTCCAGGACCAGCCCGGTGTCGATGCCGGCCGGGACCTTTATGCCGGCCGTGCGGCGCCAGGTGGCCAGCGGGTCGCTCCACGCCTCGACGCGGTACGTCCAGCGGCCCTCGACGTCGGGGGTGACCTCGGCGCCCCAGCGGTCGGTGCCGGGGGCCAGTTCCCGCATCGGCGTCCATGGGCCGTGTCGGCCCTCCGGATCCGTCAGGACGACGTTGCAGGCGACCGCGTCGTGGCCCTCGCGGAACACGGTCGCGGTGACCTCGAACGTCTCGCCCACGACGGCCTTCGCCGGACGCCTGCCGCACTCCACGGCGGGCCTGACGTCCCGCACCGGAATGCGGCCGATGACCTGGTTCGAACTCATGGGATGCACCTCCGCCGTGCTCGAGGCCGGGCTCGTGGCCCGGTCGGGGATCCAAGCTGCGCCGGAAGGTGTCTACCTCCCCGCGGGGGAACGCCGGCCCGTGGCCGGCGGGGCCCGTCTGTCCCGGACGCGGGTCCCGGGCCGCTCGCTCTCCTCCCGGAGATAGGCGGTCAGAGTGGTCCGCAGATAGCGCTCGGCGGCGTCCGCGGCCTCACGCGCGCAGCGCTTCCCCATCAGCACGCAGAGGGTGTAGCCCGAGTTCTCGAAAGTGGCCCGAACCCTGCGGTCGGTGGGGGCCGCCAGCATCATGCGTTCCCACGCCCGGTACCGCCGCAGTTGGCGGGCCACTTCGGCTTTGGCCGGCAGCAGCATGGTGCCGTTCACCTTCCAGGGGCTCGATGGCGCGTCTCCCGACCGTCGGGCGGTGGCCATGCGCGGGCGCGCACGGATCCGTTACGGGCATCGAGGTCTTCACACATGGTGCACGCGTCACGACTCAGCGTCTTGTTGGAGCTTCAACCACCTCGTGAGGCCCATCCACCTCGGTCACCTCGCCGCCTCTCTCGTGTTGCACGAATGGCGTAGGCCATCCACCCTTGAGGTGACTCAGAAGCGATCAGTGCTCACGCTTCGTGTTCGGGGCCCAGTCCCCGCAGGGGGTGAGGGGAAGCGAGAGCTTCGCCGGTGAGGAGCGAACGACGATGAAGACCGCATCGCCCTGCTACTACCACCTCGACGTGGAGGTCAGCCCGGAACGGGTCCGACAGGTCAGGCGCATCCTGGCCGCTCACCTCCGGTACTGGGACCTGGACATCCTGGTCGAGCCCGTCTGTCGAGGCACCGAGATGCTGCTGAAGGCCATCGACGAGCACGCCACGGACAAGAACACGTCGATCGAGATGTGGTGGAACGGCCAGCACCTCATCACCGCCATCGGTGAGAACGACTGCGAACTGCGCCCGGACCAGGACCTGCGCGGCTGTCTGGAGCACATCGCCGCGATGAGCGACGGCTGGGGCTGCTGCGCCACCGACACCGGCAGCAAGGTCATCTGGTTCTCGCAGCGCGCCCGCGCCGGCGAGCGTGTCCCGCTCGTTCCCACGACGCCGTGGCCCAGCCTGCCCGAGGTGCTCCAGGTGCCCCGCGAGGTCCCCGTCGCGGCCCTGGCCGGGCCCGCGAGCACACCGGACGGCGTTCTGGAGGACGCGCGGTGACCGCGCGCCGACCGCAGCGGAAAGGGGTGCCCGTGTGGAGCGGGCGCCCCTACCCGCTGGGCGCCACCCATGACGGGAACGGCACCAACTTCGCCCTGTTCAGCGAGGTCGCCGAACGCGTCGACCTGGTTCTCGTAGACGACCGCGGCGCGCACCGCGCCGTCCAAATGAACGAGGTCGACGGCTTCGTGTGGCACTGCTACCTGCCCGGCATCCGGCCCGGGCAGCGTTACGGCTTCCGGGTGCACGGCCCCTGGCAGCCGGCCCTCGGCCACCGGTGCAATCCGGCCAAGCTCCTGCTGGACCCGTACGCCAGAGCGGTGGACGGGCAGGTCGACAACCACGCCTCGCTCTTCGAGCGCGCGGCGGACGGCCCGACCCCCGCCGACAGCGCCGGGCACACCATGCTCGGCGTGGTCACCGACCCGGCCTTCGACTGGGGCGACGACCGGCCGCTCGGGCGGTCGTACGCCGACAGCGTGATCTACGAGGCGCACGTACGGGGCCTCAGCCGGACCCACCCCGACGTCCCGCCCGACCTGCGCGGCACCTACGCGGGTCTCGCGCACCCGGCGGTCGTCGAGCACCTGACCTCGCTCGGCGTCACGGCCGTCGAGCTGATGCCGGTGCACCAGTTCGTGCAGGACGGTGTGCTCACGGACCGCGGCCTGTCCAACTACTGGGGCTACAACACCATCGGCTTCTTCGCGCCCCACAACGCCTACGCCGCCCACGGCACCCGCGGCCAGCAGGTCACCGAGTTCAAGTCGATGGTGAAGGCGCTGCACGCGGCCGGCCTCGAAGTGATCCTGGACGTCGTCTACAACCACACCGCCGAGGGCAACGAGAAGGGCCCGACCCTGTCCTTCCGCGGCATCGACAACGCGTCGTACTACCGCCTCGTGGACGGCGACTGGGGCCACTACTACGACACCACCGGCACCGGCAACAGCCTGCTGATGCGCCACCCCTACGTCCTTCAGCTGATCATGGACTCGCTGCGGTACTGGGTCACCGAGATGCATGTCGACGGCTTCCGCTTCGACCTCGCGGCCACGCTGGCCCGGCAGTTCCACGAGGTGGACCGGCTGTCGGCGTTCTTCGACCTGATCCAGCAGGACCCGGTGATCAGCCGGGTCAAGCTGATCGCCGAGCCGTGGGACGTGGGCGAGGGCGGCTACCAGGTGGGCAACTTTCCGCCCCTGTGGTCGGAGTGGAACGGCAAGTACCGGGACTGCGTACGGGACTTCTGGCGCGGCCAGCCGCACACGCTCGGCGAGTTCGCCTCCCGGCTGACCGGCTCCGCCGACCTGTACCAGCACAGCCGGCGCCGCCCGCGCGCCAGCGTCAACTTCGTCACCGCGCACGACGGGTTCACCCTGCGCGACCTCGTCTCCTACAACGACAAGCACAACCAGGCCAACGGCGAGGACAACCAGGACGGCGAGAGCACCAACCGCTCCTGGAACTGCGGCGCCGAGGGCGCGACCGCCGACCCGGCCGTCCTGGACCTGCGCGCCCGTCAGCAGCGCAACTTCCTGGCCACCCTGCTGCTCTCGCAGGGCATCCCGATGCTCTGCCACGGCGACGAGCTGGGCCGTACCCAGGGCGGCAACAACAACGCCTACTGCCAGGACAACGAAGTCTCCTGGCTCGACTGGCGGCTGACCGAGGACCAGCAGGCCCTGGCCGACTTCACCCGCTACGTCATCGGGCTGCGCGCGGCCCACCCCGTGCTGCGCCGGCGCCGCTTCTTCCGCGGCGAGACCGTGACGCACGCGGGCCAGCCGCTGCCCGACCTGGTGTGGCTGCTGCCGGACGCACGCGAGATGGCCGACGAGGACTGGGACCGCTCCGACGCCCACTCCGTCGGCGTCTTCCTCAACGGCGACGCCATCGCCGAACCCGATCCGTGCGGCGAGCCCGTGGTGGACGACTCCTTCCTGCTCCTGCTCAACGGTTACTGGGAGCCGGTGGACTTCCTCCTGCCGGACGTCACCTACGGCGAACGCTGGACGACGCTGATCGACACCGCCGAGCCGCAGGGCGCCGACGAGGCCGAGCACAAGGCGGGCACGGAGATGACGGTCGAGGCACGCAGTCTCGTCCTGCTGTCGAGGCCCTCGCGCAAGGCCAAGTGACGCTCCGCGCGCGCAATCATCGCGGCCCCGGGCCATGTGCCCGGGGCCGCGTTCTGCTGTCCGTCAGCGTTCGCGTCGCGAGGTCACCGTGAACTGCGCGCCGTCGGGGTCGCGCAGGACGGCCTCCTCGCTGCCCTTGGACAGGACGCTGCCGCCGTGCACCTCCGCGGCCCGCACACAGGCCGCCACGTCCGAGACCGCGAAGTGGACCTGCCAGTGCGGCCGGATCGCGGGATCGGGAGCGGACCCCAGCGCACCCGACTCGATGCGCGCCACCACATCGCCCCGGCTGCGCAGGACGACCTCGCCGCCCTCGTAGTGCACCTCGCAGCAGCCGGGACGGTCCGACGCCCAGTCGAGGACCTCGCCGTAGAAGATCGCGGCGTCGAAGGCATCACGCGTGTGGAGCTTGATGAAGGCCGGCTGGGCCTCGCGCCAGCTCTCCCAGTTCGCGACGAGCTCGCCCTCCCAGATTCCGAAGGTCGCGCCGTCCCGGTCGGCGAGCAGCGCTGCCCGCCCGGGCGGGAAGGACAGCGGCCCCACCGCCGCCGTACCACCGCGCTCCTGGGCCCGTGCCGCCGCCTCGTCCGCGCTGGGCACGGCGAAGTACGGCGTCCAGGCCACCGCCATCTGCCACATGGAGGCCACCGCGGCGATCCCGGCCACCGGTGTGCCGTCCGCCAGCGCGACCCGGAAGCGGTCGCCGAGCTTCGCCGGCTGCCACTCCCAGCCCAGCACGGCTCCGTAGAACTCCTCCGTGGTCTGCTGGTCGCGGCTGGTCAGGCTCACCCAGCAGGGCGCGCCGAACACCGAGTGCGTGGACAGGACCTTCTTGGTGGCGCTGGGTCGTTTCAGGTCGTGGTTCATGGCGTTCCTGTCCTGCTCTCGTCGGCCGGGGGCCACAGGTTTCCTCCCAGTGTCCGACCGGAACCGCTCGGGGCGCCTGCCGAGTACCCCGGAGGCGGCACCGAAACGGTGGCCTGTCCGCGTCCCGTCCGGTGGCGCGGGGCCGGACGAGTGACAGGATGGAAGCGTGTCAGCAGTACCGGGCGAACCCGCCGACGAGTCGGACCGCATCTTCGAGCTGCAGGCAGAGATCGACCAGCTCAAGGAGGCGGTGGCCTCGCATGCCGTCGTCGACCAGGCGATCGGCATGGTCGTCGCGCTCGGCAGGGTCACACCCGACCAGGGGTGGGAAGTGCTGAAGGACGTCTCCCAGCACACCAACATCAAGCTGCGCAACGTCGCCGAACTGATCCTCCTGTGGGGGCGGGCCGGGCAGATGCCCCCGGAAATCCGCGCCGAGCTGGAAGAGGCCCTCGACCGCTACGGCCCCACGCAGATTCCCGGGGTGCCGCCGGAGTGACGGCGCGGCTCACTCGGCCTCGGTTCACTTGGCCTCGGTGAGGATCTCCTCGCGCAGCCGGTCGAAGCAGCTGCTGAGCAGCCGGGAGACGTGCATCTGGGAAATGCCGAGCTGCTCGGCGATGTGGCTCTGGGTCATGCCCCGGAAGAACCGCAGATAGAGAATGGTCCGCTCGCGCTCGGGGAGCGCCTCCAGGCAGGGCCTGACGGCCACCCGGTCGACGACGATGTCGAACGCCGGGTCCGGGCCGCCGATCGCGTCACCCAGGGCGTACCCCTCGGTGCCGGGCATCTCGGCCTCCAGCGACAGCGCGGTGAAGCACTCCAGGGCCTCCGTCCCGGTGCGCGCCTCGTCCTCGGTCATGCGCGCGAACTCGGCGACCTCGGCGAGGGTCGGCGCCCGGCCCGGAGTCGTCTGGGACAGCTCCTTCGTGGCCTGACGCACCCGGTTGCGCAGGTCCTGGACACGGCGCGGCACGTGCAGCGTCCACATGTGGTCCCTGAAGTGCCGCTTGATCTCGCCGGTGACGGTCGGCACTGCGTACGCCTCGAAGGCGCAGCCCCGCGCGGGGTCGTAGTGATCGACGGCCTTGACGAGGCCGAGGGCGGCGACCTGGTACAGGTCCTCCAGGGACTCGCCGCGCCCCCGGAAGCGGACGGCGATCCGCTCGGCCATCGGCAGCCAGGTCTCGACCAGCTCGTCGCGGAGCGCCTTGCGTGCCGGGCCGGCGGGCAGGCGCGCCAGCCGGGCGAAGTCGGCGGCGGTGTCGGGGGCGTCGTCGTGCGGGTGCGGCTTCGTTCTGCCAGTGACAGGCATGGTGCGCGCCTCCCTCAGCAGGGTGCTGGTGGGGACAGAAACCGTGGGGGCGCGGGCTCGGACCGGGCGGAGGCACCGGGGTCGCACGGCCCGGCTCCCACAGACGTGCCTCCTGTCCGAAGCACTGAATTGCGCATTCCCGGGACGGCCGGCGTCGAAACAATCCCGTGAGTACTTCTGCTGAATATGACGAGGGCGTGCGAACACGTGATTCTGGAAGGTTGAAAAGGCACCGGAATTACTGCCGACGGGGCACGTTCCGAAATCTTTGGAATTCACTGAGTGATATTCGCGCCCGGGGCGCTCGCCCGAACCCGTAGCTCTTGACCGGCCCTTGGGTCAGTTACCTCTGCTACAGAGGTAACCTCCTCGGTGTGGAACCGGAGACCTTTCCCGAGGAACTGGCCGACGCGCTCGTCGGTGTCCAGCGGCTGATCCGGCGCCGGCTGCGGCGGGACATGCCCGATCCCCGGCTGCGCGGCGCCGAGGTGGAGCTGCTGCGCCTCGTCGTGGACCGGCCCGGCATCGGGATCTCGGACGCCGCCAAGGAGCTGTATCTGGCAGGCAACTCGGTCTCGACGCTGGTCAACCAGCTGTCCCGGCAGGGCTATCTGGTACGCGAGACGGACCCGGCCGACCGGCGGGCCGCGCGACTGCTGCCCACCCCGGCGGCCGAAGCCCGGCTCAGCGAGTGGCGCAGACGCCGCGCCGACCTCGTACGACGCCAGCTGGCCCGGCTCGACGCCGCCGACCAGGAAGCGCTGCACGCGGCGATCCCTGCCCTGCGCGAGCTCGCCGTCAATCTGCACGAGGAGGCCGAGGAGTCATGACGCGGGACGATCCAGGGGCCGTCGCCTGCACGGGGCTCACCTACTCCTTCGGTGAGACCAACGCGGTGGACGCGCTCGACCTGTCGGTGGCGCGGGGCGAGGTCTTCGGGCTGCTCGGACCCAACGGCGCCGGAAAGACCACCGCCATCCGCTGCATCACCACCCTGCTGCCCGTCCCCGCCGGGATGGTCCATGTCTTCGGCCGCGACGCCGCCGAGGAGGCCATGGCCGTACGACGCCTGCTGGGCTACGTGCCGCAGCAGCTGTCCGCCGACGCGGGCCTGACCGGCCGGGAGAACATCGCCCTGTTCGCCCGGGTCTTCGACGTGCCCCGCCGCGAGCGCGCCGAGCGCGTCGCACAGGCCCTGGCCGCCGTCGACCTCACCGAGGCCGCCGACCGGCTCGCCGGCACCTACTCCGGCGGCATGATCCGCCGCCTCGAACTCGCCCAGGCCCTGGTCAGTGCACCCCGGCTGCTGATCCTCGACGAACCGACCATCGGGCTCGACCCGATCGCCCGCACCGACGTGTGGGAGCACATCAACGCCGTGCGCGCCGCCACCGGCATGACGGTCCTGGTGACCACGCACTACATGGACGAGGCCGACCAGTACTGCGACCGGGTCGGCCTGATGCACCGCGGCCGCATCCGGGCTCTCGGAACCCCCGTCGAACTGCGGCGGGGACTCGGTGAGCGCCGGGGCGCCAAGGCAACGGACCCGCTGCCCACCCTCGAGGACGTCTTCCGTGACGTGGCAGGCAGCGGTCTCGACGACCAGTCAGGAGAGTTCCGCGATGTCCGAAGCACCCGCCGCACCGCAAGGCGCGTCGGCTGACCGCGCCCGCGAGAGCGGCATCGGCCTGCTGCTGCGCCCGCCCGAGCCCCGCGCGGGCTGGCGGCTGCTGCCCACCCGGGTCGTGGCGATGTGCACCGTCGAACTGCAGAAACTGCGCCACGACCGCACCGAGCTGTACACCCGCGCGGTCCAGCCCGCCCTGTGGCTGCTGATCTTCGGCCAGACCTTCACCCGCATCAAGGCGATCCCCACCCCCGGCGTCCCCTACATCGACTACCTCGCGCCCGGCATCATCGCCCAGTCAGCGATGTTCATCGCCATCTTCTACGGCATCCAGATCATCTGGGAGCGGGACGCCGGCATCCTGAACAAGCTCCTCGTCACACCGACCCCGCGCTCGGCGCTGATCACCGGCAAGGCCTTCGCGGCCGGTGTGAAGTCGCTGATCCAGGCCGCCGTCGTCATCGTCATCGCCGCCCTGCTCGGCGTGGCGCTCACCTGGAACCCGCTCAAGCTGCTCGGCGTCGCGGCGGTGGTGATCCTCGGTTCCGTCTTCTTCTCCTGCCTGTCGATGACCATCGCCGGCATCGTCCTGAGCCGCGACCGGCTGATGGGCATCGGCCAGGCGATCACCATGCCGCTCTTCTTCGGCTCGAACGCCCTCTACCCGGTGTCCCTCATGCCCGGCTGGCTCCAGGCGATCAGCACGGTCAACCCTCTGAGCCACCAGGTGGACGCCCTGCGCGGCCTCCTCATCGGTACGCCCGCCCACCTGACACTCGACTTCGCGGTGCTGATCGTCGCTGCCGCGCTCGGCATCACCGCGGCCTCCTCGCTGCTGGGCCGGCTGGCCCGTTGACCACCCGTCCGGAAAGTGATGTGCGGCACGCGCGCGAATCCGGCCGCCCGGCCGGCCGGCGAATTGTTCCTGCGCACGGCTTGATCACCGATCAAGGGGACGAATTCGCTGGCCACAGCGCATTCTGCTCGTTTGACAGTGCGCTGAGCACACAGATAAGAAGCAGCTCTCTGAGGTCGAGAGGTGGATTGTGTACGAGCCGAATGTGGTCGGGGACTGGCAGGAGTACGACGAGCATGCCGGTCTGCGTGTCCGCGTCCACCGCCTGGAAGCGGCCGAGCCGCCGCGTGGGCGGGACGACGCCGCCGAAGGGCTGACGTATTTCCGGGTACGCGTGACCGTCGAGAACCGCGGCAGCCGGCACGCCACCGTGCACCTGGAGGACGGCCAGATCGACGTGCGCATCGGGCCCGACGGGGAGAGCGCCTTCATCGACTGGCGCAACTCGCAGTTCATCGAGGGCTTCGACGTCTACCCGCTGCGCCGGGCGACCGCCGTGCTGTACGCGGCCGGTCCGGAGGCGTCACTGAGCCAGGTGGACGTCCAGGTGCAGCTACGGGCCGACGACGAGTGGGCCGAGCGCCGGCTGTGGGCGGGCGGCATCGGACTGAAGGAGGGAGCCGTCGGCACCGGCGCGGTGCGTGACGGCCTCGCCTGCCAGGTGAGCAACTTCCTGCGGGACCAGGCCGAAGAGGGCACCGCCTGACGCGGGCCCCCGCCGCTCAGTGTGGAATCCCGTCGATGATCTCGCGGGCGCCCTGACGCAGCAGCGCCACGGCGACCGAGGTGCCGAGCGTTGCCGGGTCGAGACGGCCCGCCCACTCGTGGGCGTTCAGCCGCGTCTTGCCGTCCGGCGTGAACACACACGCCCGCAGCGACAGCTCGCCGCCGCGGTCCACGCGCGCGTACCCGGCGATCGGGCTGTTGCAGTGCCCCTGTAGGACGTGCAGGAACATGCGCTCCGCGGTCGCCTCGCGATGCGTGTCCGGATCGCCGAGCCCGCTGACCGCGTCGATGAGCTCGGTGTCGCCCTCCCGGCACTGCAGGGCGAGGATGCCCGCGCCGATCGGCGGCATCATCGTCTCGGGGGAGAGGACCTCGCTGATCACGTCCTGCCGGTCGATCCGCTCCAGTCCGGACACCGCGAGCAGCAGCGCGTCCGCCTCCCCGGCCGCCAGCTTCGCCAGCCGCCGGTTGGCGTTGCCGCGGAACGGCACGCACTCCAGCTCCGGGTGGGTGGCGGCCAGCTGCGCGACCCGGCGCACCGACGAGGTGCCGATCCGGGTGCCCGCGGGGAGCTCGTCCAGGGTGAGGCCGCCGGGGTGCACGAGGGCGTCGCGGATGTCGTCCCGCTTCAGGAACGCGGCGAACGTGGTGCCCGCCGGGAGCGGCCGGTCGGCCGGCACGTCCTTGACGCAGTGCACCGCGAGATCCGCCTCACCGGCCAGCAGCGCGGCATCCACCTCCTTGGTGAACGCCCCCTTGCCCTCGACCTGGGACAGATCCCCCATCCACTTGTCACCGGTCGTCTTCACCGGCACGACCGCGGTGCGCGCCCCGGGATACAGGGCCGCCAACTCGGCGCGGACACGCTCCACTTGGGCGAGTGCCATGGGTGAGTCGCGGGAGACGATACGGATCAGTTCGGGCACCGACATGTGGCCACGATAGACCCTCCCGGCACTCTCTCAGTGCCGTACCGCCCGACTCGTGCACGCCCCGCGGGCTGTAGCGCCTCGGCGACCACCGCGTCCATCAGGAGGCCGCCGACGCCGAGACCGCGGTGGCCGGGCTCCAGGAACAGGCGGTCGGGTGCAGGTGTTCGCACCCCGCCCAGCCGGAGATTTCGGCAGCGCGGGGCGGGTCCGGGAGGTGGTCGGCCACCTGGTGAAGGGGTACGCGCTGGAGGCGCCCGGCAGCGGCACGCGATCCGGTCCCGAGCGGCCCGGGCGGCGCGGGCGTGAGGGGACTCGCTCAGGGCGGTCAGGGCCTTGGCGTCGACGGCCACGAGCAGTTGCTCGAGGTGATCCATCCGGACATCAGGGGCCGCCGGATCCGCGCCCCTCCACGGCGGTGCTCCGGCCGTCGTTCAGGACAGCGGCGCACTGAGTTCGACCGAGCGGAGCGCGGCGGCGAGCGCCCGTTCGTCGCCGACGTCCAGTGCCGTGTCGGTGAGCTTGATGACGTGCTCGTCACCGTGGGCGAGGGCCCGCTCCAGGACCTCCTCGGCCGTCAGTCGGGCGGGCGGCGCGTACGCGACCGGCTCCGCGGGCGCGTACATCGCGGTCACCGCCGCCGATGCCGTCCAGGCCGCGCGCAGACTCGGCACCCACATCTCCCGGGGCAGCGCGCCCAGGGTGCGCAGCACGGCGTTGGGGGCCGTCGCCGCGTGCACGAGCATGGTCTCCTCGCCGTGGCCGTGGGTGGCGTAGCGGTGCGTCGCGGCACGGACGAGTTCGGCGAGCCGTGCCCTGGCCGTGTCCGGGTCGCTCACGTCGTCCGCCCAGTCGGGCAGTCGGCGTACGGCGGCGAGCCGGGCCGGGAATCCGCCCTCGGCCGGGTCGATCGCGGGCACGGCGTCGAGCGACCGCGCGGCGGAGCGCGCACCGGGCAGCGGGGTGATGCCGGAGGCCGGGTGGTGGCGGGCCGCCCAGTAGCCCAGGCCGTGGGCGAGTTCGGTGCGGCGGGGCGCGTTCTCCTCGGCCTGTAGGGCACGCACGGCGTGGCCGACCCGGATGACCGGGTGCGTGGAGCCGCCGTAGATGCCGGGCAGCAGGCGCGGCCACCACACGGCGAGGACGTCCTTCCACGTGTGTTCGGCGAGCGCGCGCCTGAAGTAGGCGATCCAGTCGGCGGCCCGGCGTGGATCACCCAGCGCCGAGGGCCAGTTGTCGTCGGTGACGGGGGCCACCCGGTCGGGGAAGGCCTCCAGCTGTCCGCGGTAGAGGTCCAGCCAGCGGTGCACGGCGCCGGCCTGCCCGTGCGCGGCGAGCGCCTCGACGACCATGGGGGCGTGGTTGGTGAGCCGGCCCAGGCGCTCCGGGCCAGACGTGTGCAGGCGTTCCAGCGCTTCCTCGAGCCGCCCGCTCGTGTCACTCATGTCGCTCGTGTCCATGCACAGGACGCTATGCCGCGCGGAGCGCATGGGGATCGGGCGCGGGACGTAGGCCGCAGGTGCCTCGGGTCCTACGTCCCGGGCCCGAACCGTGGTGCGCGGGCTCAGGCAGCCGGGTCGAAGGCGATCCCCGACGGCTTGGCCGACGACAGGTGGGGGGCGAAGTTGCCGTCCTTGAGGCCGAAGTTGGCGCTGCCGAAGTCGTACGCGCTCAGCTTGTCGCGCACGCCTGCGGGGTAGCCGTTCCAGCCGACCAGGGGCGGGTACTGCCAGCTGCCCTTGTGGTTCTCCGGCGGCTCGTCATTGGAGTTCGCCAGCCGGAAGCAGTGCGTGCTGACGCCGTCCTTGTGGTAGACGATCTTGGCGTGTGTGCCGTCGAAGCGGACCCCGGACGCCGCGGTCACCGTGAACGAGCCGTGGTTGGAGGTCGAGACGTACTGGACCTGGTTGTTCTGCACCCACACCACGACGTGCTCGAAGTCGTGGCGGTGGCCGCCGATGCTGCTGCCGGCGACGGCCTGGTCCTTCTCGAAGTACAGGCCGTACATGTAGGCGCACCAGCCGTTGTTGCACTTGTAGCGCGAGTAGCTGTTGGTGTTGTCGAGGTCCGAGGCGTCGCGGCAGTTGCCGTTGAGGGCGCCGGTCGGGTTGAGGCCGCCGTTGACCGTGCCGTCGGGGCCGATGGCGGGAGTGGGGTAGCAGCCGTCCGTGTCGTAGTCGAAGGCCGGCTGGAACGTCTTCTCGGCGGCTTCGGCGTTGCCGGGCAACGCCGTCGGCGGGGCCGCGAAGGCGGCGGTGGGGAAGGCGATGACGAGAGCGGCGGCGCCGCCCAGGACGGTGGTCCATCTCCTGCGGTGTGCCTTGAACGACGGTGACGACACTGCGTCCTCCTCTGGTCCGGGCGCAGCCCAACGGCTGTGGGGGGTTAGGGCAGTTCAGCTTGGCCGCTTTTCATGTCCGCGCCAAGATGGCGCGGGCGACTCTCTGGTAACGGCCGCCCCAACAGTCGGAACTTGACGAGCTGTCAGATGGGGTGCTCAGGCGAGGTCGTCCGGCAGATCGGCCGCCGACTCCTCGGGCGCGAGGTCCGGCCGCAGCCGCAGCCAGGACGGCTGGCGCAGCATCCCCGCCCGGGTACGCGTGCTGTAGCGGACCTCGCCGACCAGCCGGGGCAGCACCCAGTGCGCACCCGGCACCCGCGGCACCGGGTCGAAGGGGCACACGTCCGTCGCGGCGGTCCGCAGCAGCGCGGCGAGTTGCTCCCGCTCCGCCTCGCTCCAGCCGGTGCCCACACCGCCGACGTACCGCAGCCGCCCGGCGGCGCGCTGGCCGACCAGTACGGCGCCGGGCAGGCCGGTGAGCCGTCCCTTGCCGGGCAGCCAGCCGCCCACGACGACGTCCTCGCTGCGCATGTTGCGGATCTTGATCCAGGCACGGGAGCGGACGCCCGGCTCGTACGCCGAGTCCAGCCGCTTGCAGACCAGGCCCTCCAGACCGTGCTCAAGGGTGGCCCGCAGTGCCTGTTCGCCGTGGCCGACGAGCGCGGCCGGAGTCGACCAGTGGGGACCGGCCAGACCCAGCTCCTCCAGCAGCGTGCGCCGCCGGGCGTAGCGGAGCGCGACGAGGGAGCGCCCTGCCAGGTGCATCACGTCGAACAGCACGAGATGGACGGGGACCTCCGCCGCCCGGCGCGCCGCCCTGCCGGGTGCCTGCACCAGCCCCATCCGGGACTGGAGCAACTGGAAGTCGCCGCGGCCCTCTTCGTCCAGCGCCAGGACCTCCCCGTCCAGCACGGCCGGGGTGGCGCCGAGCGCGTGGCCCAGCGGCAGCAGCTCGGGATAGGCGACGGTGACGACCTCCCCGGACCGGGCCCGCAACACCACGCTGCCGTCCCCGGCGAGATAGACCACCACCCGCTGGCCGTCCTGCTTGGTCTCGTACGCCCACCGCGCGTCCTGCGCGCCGGGCGGCAGGGTGCCGGGGGTGGCGAGCATGGGAGGGATCAGCGGGAGGCTCACGGGTCAGTTGTCGACCGGCCCGCCCACCGCCACGCGCCCTCCGGGCAGGTTTCCCCTGAACGGGCGTCGCCCCCGGCTCAGCGGTCGGTGGTCGGCGGCAGGGCCTGCACCAGGCCCGACTGGTAGGCCATGACGACGAGTTGGGCGCGGTCGCGGGCGCCCAGCTTGGTCATCGCACGGTGCACATGGGTGCGTACGGTCAGCGGGCTGACGAAGAGCTTCCCGGCGATCTCCTCGTTGGAGTGCCCCTCCGCCGCCCACGCCATCACCTCGCGCTCACGGGTGGTCAGGATGCCGAGGTCCTCGGACGCCGCCAGCCGGGTGCCGAGCCCGGGAGCGGCCAGGAAACGGCTGATCACGGTGCGGATGGCGGCGGGGGAGAGGAGGGAGTCGCCGGCGGCCACCGTCCGGACGCCGTCGAGGAGTGCCTCCGCGGTGACGTCCTTGCCGAGGAAGCCGCTCGCCCCGGCCCGCAGCGCCTGCGCCACATACTCGTCGATCTCGAACGTGGTGAGGATCAGCACCCGGGTGCCGGCCAGGTCCGGGTCCGAGCAGACCACGGACGTGGCGGTCAGGCCGTCGGTGCCGGGCATGCGGATGTCCATCAGGACGACGTCGGGGCGGTGGATCCGGGCCAGGTCGACCGCCTCGGCGCCGTCGGTGGCCTCGGCGACCACCTCCATGTCCTCACAGGAGTCGATCAGGATGCGGAAGGTGGCCCGCAGCAGGGCCTGGTCGTCGGCGAGCAGCACACGGATGGTCATGGGGTCCGTTCTTGGTGGTGCGGAGCGGTGGGGTACAGGGGAAGGCGGGTGGTGACCTCGAAGCCGCCGCCCTGCCGGTGGCCGGCCTGGAGGGCGCCGCCGACCGACCGGGCGCGTTCGCGCATGCCGATCAGGCCGAAGCCGTGGCCGGGCTCGGGTGCTCCGGCGGTGGCCCGGCCGGTGCCGTCGTCGGTGACGGTGATCGTCAGCTGGTCCTCGCCGTAGCGCAGTCGTACCCGGGCCGCCTCGGCCGAGGCGTGCTGGGCGACGTTGGTCAGCGCCTCCTGCACGATCCGGTACGCCGTCAGGTCCACGCCGGGCGACAACGGCCTGGGCCTGCCCTCGGTGCTGACGTGGACGGCGAGACCGGCGGACCCGAACCCGTCCGTCAGCTCGGTGAGTTGGCCGAGCCCCGGGCTGGGTGCCAGCGGTGCGTGGGGCGCGTCCGCCTGGCGCAGCAGACTCACGGTGGCCTTCATCTCGCGCAGCGCCGAGGACGTCGTACCGGTGAGGTCGGTGAGGATCCGCCGGGCCTGCGCGGGATGCGTGTGCGAGAGGTGCGCCGCGGTGCCCGCCTGGGCGTTGGCCAGCGCCAGATGGTGCGCCACCACGTCATGCAGCTCACGGGCGATCCGCATGCGTTCCTCGGCGACCCGGTGCCGCGCCTCCTCCTCCCGGCTGCGCTCGGCGTACTCGGCGCGGGCCTGCACGGCCTCCAGGTAGGCGCCCCGCAGCCGGGTCGCGTTGCCGGCCGCGACCGGGAGCAGGAGGCAGGCGGCGGGGCTGAGCGTGTCGAGCTGCCAGGGATGGTCGAGGGGGTCGAGGAGCAGGGCCGCCGCGACCAGCAGGGCGAGGGCCGCCAGGAAGGAGAGGCGTGCCGTCCTGCGGTCGGAGGCGACGGCCAGCCGGTAGAGCGCCAGCATGAGCGGCCCCAGCAGCAGCGGCGTGAGCAGATGGCCGAGCGTGGCGGCACCGGCCGCGCCCAGCGCGGTCACGGCGACGGCGGCGCGGGGGCGGCTGCGCTGCCAGAGCAGCGCGGCCGCGGAGACGGCCGCCAGGGCGATCGTGGCCCCCATGGCGTCCGGCCGCCGGGTGCCCGGCACGCTGATCTCGCTGCCGAACAGGAAGGCGGCGAACAGCAGCGCGGCCGTCATAGTGTCGACCGTACCGACGTGGTCGTCGGCGTAGCGCTGCAGAGGGAAGCTCATCGGGTTCTCCGGTCGGTGTCCTGGAGACATGGTGGGCGATGCCGGCGGCAACGACGGGCGAGGGTCGCCCGTGTCCTGCAACACGGACGACCCTCTCGGGGAGGGAGGCGTCAGGCGAGAGAGGCCTCCCGCCCGACCGGGTATATGGGAGCCGAGACGGCCGGCGTGAGGATCGCGCCCCCGCTCGGGCCGGCCCCGACGGCGACACCGGCCGGCACCACGACCCACAGCGGGAGGGCGGGCAGGCGTCGGCGCAAGGCCGCTCGGCCCGGTCGACACAGAAGTACGGCCATGGAACGGAGGTCTCCCCGGCTGGTCTCGGCCACCTCCACAGCCTTCCGGTACCGGGCCGCCGTGTCGTCGTTCGTCTGCCGACAATCGGGGCTACGTAGAACGCAGTACGGGCGGCCTGCGCATCATCCTCGGGCAGGAGGGCACGGCCGGTGGTGCAGAGGGCTACACCACCGGTCCGGTAGCGCACTCCATCGAGTCGGGCGGCACGCGACGGAATCGTGGACGGCGCAAGGTCACGCGATACCCACCGAGCGCGTTCACCGTCCCGGAAGGAAACCCCCGATGAAGCCGATGCTGTCGTCCAGGCCCGTGCTCTGGTTCCTGTTCCTGTTCAACCTCGCGGTCGCCGCCGTCGCTCCTTTTGTCGTCGACGGCGACCAGGGCGTCATGACCAGCGTCGGCATGGGCGTCGTCTCGCTGGGAGCGGGCGTGAGCCTGTTGCGCACCCGGGGATAGCCCACCCGGCGGGATCAGTCGCGCGCCCTCACTTCACCGAGGGCGCGCCCGCCGCCGGCTCCGCGGCCGCGGGCGCCGACACGGCCGTGACCTCGGGCCGCCGGCCGGGGATGAACGAGGCGATCGCGAAGGCGAGGAGGGCGGCCCCCGCGCCGAGGGCCATGACGGTCTTGAAGCCGCTCTCGGACGGCAGGGCGTAACCGCCGAGGCTGATGGTCATCTGCGAGAGGACGACGCCCGCGATGGCGCTCGCCACCGACGTACCGATGGACCGCATCAGGGTGTTGAGGCTGTTCGCCGCGGCCGTCTCGCTCGCGGGCACCGCGCCCATGATCAGGGCGGGCATCGAGCCGTACGTGAAGCCGATGCCGGCGCCGATCACGCAGGAGACCATCACCAGGTGCCACACCTCGGACATCAGCACGATGTTCAGGCCGTACCCGCAGGCCACGATCACCGCACCGATCATCAGAGTGATCTTCGGCCCCTTGGCCTTGGACACGGCGGCGGAGACCGGCGCGGTCGCCATCATCACCAGCCCGGAGGGAGCCATCACCAGGCCGGCGGTCAGCAGGGACCTGCCCAGGCCGTAGCCGGTCCGCTCGGGCAGCTGGAGCAGCTGCGGCAGCACCAGGGACATCGCGAACATGGAGAAGCCGATCGCGATCGAGGCGAGGTTTGTCACCAGCACCTGACGGCGGGCCGTGGTGCGCAGGTCCACCAGCGGCTGCGAGGTGCGCAGTTCGAAGACGCCCCAGGCGAGCAGCACGAGAACCGAGGTCGTGAACAGGCCGAGCGTGGTGCCGCTGGTCCAGCCCCAGTCGGCGCCCTTGGAGATCGCCAGCAGCAGGCACACCAGGCCCGTCGCCATGCCGAAGGCGCCGACCAGGTCGAAGCGGCCGCCGGTGCGCACCTTCGACTCCGGTACGAACGACACGACGAGGGCGAAGGAGATCACGCCCATCGCGGCGGAGGCCCAGAACAGCACGTGCCAGTCGAAGTTGTCGGCGATCAGCGCGGCCGTGGGCAGACCGAGGGCGCCGCCCACTCCGAGGGAGGCGCTCATCAGTGCCGTCGACCCGGCCAGCCGCTCGGCGGGCAGCTCGTCCCGCATGATGCTGATGCCCAGCGGCACGACACCGGAGGCCAGCCCCTGCAGCGCCCGGCCGACGATCATCGGCACCAGGGCGTCGCTGAGCGCGCAGACCACCGAGCCGGTCACCAGCAGCACGATGCTGACCAGCAGCATCCGGCGCTTGCCGAACATGTCGCCGAGCCGTCCGACGACCGGGGTGGCCACCGCCGCGGCCAGCAGGGTCGCAGTGACCGCCCAGGCGGTGTCGGAGGCGGGAGCGTCCAGGAGCCGGGGCAGGTCCGGCACGATCGGGATGACCAGGGTCTGCATCAGCGAGACGACGATTCCGGCGAAGGCCAGCACCGCCACCACGGCGTTCGACCTCGGCGGGGCGTCGCTCCCCGCGTCGGCGGGTCTGGCGAGGGCGTCGGACATGCGGAGCCTCCGTAGGCGTCGTGAAAGGGTCTCGGCAAGAAATAAGTCAGCCGCTTGACTTACTTTAATGGCTTCGCTTGCTTGCGTAGGCTTCGGTCCTGGAACCGCTGCTCAGGCGGTGGACCCGCGGCGGCTCGAGGGACTGGCCGCCACGGAGACGCGGGAAGTCCCGGTGCGGTGGTGAGGGTGGTCATGGCGGGCGGGACGGTACGGGCCGAACAGGTCGGCGCGACACGGGAGCTGATCCTGACCTCGGCGGAGCGGCTGTTCGCCGAGCGGGGTGTGTACGCGGTGTCCAACCGTCAGGTCAGCGAGGCCGCCGGCCAGGGCAACAACGCCGCGGTCGGCTACCACTTCGGTACCAAGGCCGACCTGGTGCGGGCGATCATCCGCAGGCACGCGGCGCCCGTCGAGGAGATCCGCACCCGGCTGCTGGCCGCGACCGGCGACTCCACGGACGTACGCGACTGGGTGGGCTGTCTGGTGCGCCCGGTTCCCGAGCACCTCGGGGCGCTCGGCAGCCCCACCTGGTACGCCCGGTTCTGTGCCCAGGTGATGACCGACCCGGCGCTCCGGCCGATCATGGTGGAGGAGTCCCTGTCCTCGCCGTCCCTGCGCCAGATCCTCGACGGACTCGAGCGGTGTCTGCCCGAGCTGCCGGCCGAGGTCCGCGCCGAACGCGGGGACATGGTCCGTCATCTGATCCTGCACATGTCCGCCGAACGGGAGCGGGCCCTCGCCGAGGGTGCCCGCACGCCCCGGTCCAACTGGCACGACGCCGCCACCGGCCTCGTCGACGCGGTGGTCGGCATGTGGCTGGCGCCGGTCACGTCAGGTTCCTGACCGCTGTGGTGCCTTGCCTTGAACTGGCCTGAAATTAATTGAGTCAGGCAAGCAGGGCGGTAGGGTGAGGCGCATGTACGGCAGCACCCGTGACAGACCGGCGCTCGCCCGCGGGGCCGGTCAGCACCTCCTGGTCGTCGTCGGTGAGCCGGACGTCGCCGAACTGCTCTCCACCACCCTGGAACTGGCGGGATACCGGATCAGCCTGGCCGGCACCGGAACCGAGGCGCTGGCCCGGCTCGGCGAGGGACGGTACGACCTCGTGGTCCTCGACGCCGGTCTGCCGGACGTGGAAAGCATCGGCAGGGATCGTCCGGTCCTGGCCCATCGCCCGCCGGTGCTCCTGCTGACCGCGTACGACGCCCTGGACCGGCTGATTCCCGAACTGGGCCTCGGTGAGCGGGACTACGTCACCAAGCCCTTCCGGATGCCGGAGGTCCTGGCCCGCGTCCAGGTCCTGCTGCGAGGTGTGGGGCCGGGCCGGCCGCGGGACGGCTCACTCGGCTATCGCGACCTGGTGCTGGACGACACGCTGTGCGAGGCGCGCCGCGGTACACGGACGCTCGACCTCACGCCCGCCGAGTACCGCCTGCTGCGCCATCTCCTGGTCAACGCGCACCGGGTGCTGTCCAAGGAGCAGATCGGCCGGTACGTCTGGGGCGACCACCGCGGTGACAACGCCATCGAGCAACTTGTCTCCCGGCTGCGGCGCAAGGTGGACCGGGAGACTCCCGTGCTGATCCACACGCGCCGGGGGTTCGGCTACTGGCTGGGGCGTGCCGACGCCGAGGCCTGAGGCCGCCGCGCGGCGCGAATCTCTACAACTCCCTTACTGCACGGGGGAGTTGCCTGGCTCGCATGCGGTGTGATCTGGGTCACGTCAGCCTTCTGTCAGGAAACTGGCGGGAAGGCGTCAGCCCCCTCTGTTTGCATGTGCTCATCGATGTCCTCGACCACTTCACCCCGGCGCTCCGCCCGTCGAGCGGAGCACCCCCACACCGAGGAGAGCCATGGCCGACACCCTGACCGGCCCCGCGCCCGAAACGGCCGCACCCGTCCCCGAGTTCCCGATGGCGAGGGCGGCGGGCTGTCCCTTCGACCCGCCCCCGGCCCTCCAGGCCCAGCAGGACGAGGGCCGGCTCGTCAAGGTCCGTCTCTGGGACGGCAGCACGCCCTGGCTGGTCACCCGCTACGAGGACCAGCGCGCCCTGCTCCTCGACCCCCGGGTCAGCGCCGACATCACCAGTCCCGGATATCCGCTCCAGGCTCCCAGCAACGGCAAGAACAACATCAGCTTCATCCTCATGGACGACCCGGAGCACGCCCGCCTGCGCCGCATGGTGACGGCCCCGTTCGCGGTGAAACGCGTCGAGGCGCTGCGGCCCGGTGTGCAGAAGATCGTGGACGACCTCATCGACGACATGCTCACCGTCGGCGGCCCCGTCGACCTGGTGCAGGCGTTCGCCCTGCCGGTGCCCTCGCTGGTCATCTGCCGGCTGCTCGGAGTGCCGTACGCGGACCACGACTTCTTCCAGGAGAACAGCAAGACCCTCATCACGCGGGACGCGGCCATCGAGGACCGGATGGCCGCCCACGGCAGGCTGCTCGGCTACCTCGACGAGCTGATGGGCGAGAAGGTGGCCGATCCCGGTGACGACCTGCTCTCCGGGCTCGTGGGGAGGGTCGAGTCGGGTGAGCTGTCCCGGCAGGACGTCGCCCAGATGGGTGTGCTGCTGCTTCTGGCCGGTCACGAGACCACCGCCAACATGATCGCCCTCGGCACGCTCGCGCTCCTCGAACACCCGGACCAGTTCGCCTTGTTGCGCGACACCGACGACCCCAAACTCGTCGCGTCGGCGGTGGAGGAACTGCTGCGCTACCTGAGCATCGTGCACGGCGGACGGCGTCGGGCGGCCCTGGAGGACATCGAGATCGCCGGACAGGTGATCCGGGCCGGCGAGGGCGTCATCATGCCCAACGACATCGCCAACCGCGACCCGGAGGCCTTCGCCGACCCGGACCGGCTGGACCTCACCCGCGACGCCCGCCGCCACGTCGCCTTCGGCTTCGGCGTCCACCAGTGCCTCGGCCAGCCGCTGGCCCGCATGGAGCTCCAGGTCGTCTACAGCACCCTCTACCGCCGCATCCCGACCCTGCGCCTGGCGGCCGAGGTCGACGGACTGCCCTTCAAGCACGACGGCTCGGTCTACGGCGTCTACGAACTGCCCGTCACCTGGTGAAGCCACCGCAGACCGTCACTCCCCCCACAGAAAAAACGAACGAGGTACCGATCATGCGAGTGGAACTGGACGAGCCCAAGTGCGTCGCGTCGGGGCAGTGCGTGATGGCCGCCCCTGAGGTCTTCGACCAGCGGGACGAGGACGGCATCGCCTTCCTGCTGGAGGAGAAACCCGCGGCGGACTCCCTCGACGACGTGCGCGAGGCCGTGGCGATCTGTCCGGCCGCCGCCATCCGACTGGTCGAGCAGTGAGGCGGATCGTCGTCGTCGGCGCCTCGGCCGCCGGGCTCGCGGCGGTCGAGACACTGCGCCGCGAGGGCTACGACGGCACGCTCACCCTCGTCGGCGACGAACCGTGGACGCCGTACGACCGCCCGCCGCTGTCCAAACAACTGCTGGCCGCGGAGTGGGAGCCGGACCGGCTCGCCCTGCGCACCCCGGACGACCTGGCCGGACTCGGCCTCGACCTGCGGCTGGGTGTGGCCGCGACCGGCCTCGAACTCGCCGACCGGACGGTGACGTTGGCCGACGGCAGTGACGTGCCGTACGACGGACTGATCGTGGCCACCGGCGTCCGGCCGCGCCGGCTGCCCGGTGAGGGCGCGCACGTGCTGCGCACCCTCGACGACGCCCTGATGCTGCGGGAACGGCTCACGCCGGGGCGGCGTCTGGTCGTCGTGGGTGCCGGCTTCCTCGGCGCGGAGGCCGCCGCCGTGGCCTGGCGCCTGGGCGCCCACGTCACCCTCCTCGAACCCGCCCCCGTGCCGCTGGCCCACGCCGTCGGCACGGAGGTCGGCCAGGTACTGTCCCGGGCCCATGTGGACCGGGGCGTGGACCTGCGCTGCGGTGTCACCGTCATCGAGGTGACCGAGGACGGAGTGCGGCTCGCGGACGGCGAGGTGATCGACGCCGACGAGGTGCTCGTCGCCGTCGGCTCGCTGCCCAACACCGAGTGGCTCGACGGCAGCGGACTGGCCGTGGGCGACGGCGTGGTGTGCGACGAGTTCTGCGAGGCCGCGCGCAACGTGTACGCGGCCGGTGACGTCGCCCGCTGGTACAACCCGCTGTTCGGCACCTCGATGCGGATCGAGCACCGCACCCACGCCGCCGAACAGGGCATGGCCGCCGCCCGTAACCTCCTCCACCCCAAGGCACGCAAGCCGTTCGCGCCGGTGCCGTACTTCTGGTCCGACCAGTACGACATGAAGATCCAGGCGTACGGCTTCCTGCGGGGCCACGACGAGGTGGCCGTGGTGGACGGAGACCTGGCCGAGCGCCGGTTCGTCGCCGTGTACCGCACCGGGGACCGGGTGAGCGGCGCCCTCGCGGTCGGCATGCCGCCCAAGGCGATCCGGCTGTGGCGGCAGGCGATCGCCGCGGGCGCGGCCTGGAGCGAGAGCGTGCGCACGGAGGTCCCGGCAACCGGGGCCTGACAACAAGGAGGTTGTCCCATGGCGGGTCTTCCCTACGACGTACGCCGCGAGGTGGTGGTCGTCACCGGGGCCGGAGGCATCGGAACGGCGGTCGCGCGCCGGCTCGGCAGCGGCCGCATCCTCTTCCTCGCCGACGCCGCGCGCTGACAGCTGGACCGGACCGTCGCCACCTTGCGCGCCGAAGGGTACGAGGCGCAGGGCGTGGTGATCGACGTGTGCGACCGCGCGTCGGTACGGAAGCTCGCCGAGACCGCCGCCGGTGAAGGGCCGCTGGCGGCCGTCGTGCACACCGCGGGCGCCTGCGCCGCGATCGCCTCCGCGCGGACCAACTTCGAGGTCAACATGGTCGGTACCGCCCATGTGATCGACTGCTTCGAGGCCGTCGCCACCCGGGGCACGTCCCTGGTGTGCATCGCGGGCGTCGCCGGCCACTACGCCACCCTGTCCGAGGAGGACGAGTCCGCCCTGGCGACGACGCCGACCGAGGAACTCCTCGACCTGGACGTCGTCGCCGCGGCCGGGGACGACGCCGTGCCCGCGTACATCGTCTCCAACCGGGCCGTCCAGGTACGGGTCCAGGCTGCCGCGCTCGCCTGGAACCTGCGCGGCGCCCGGGTGAACTCGGTCAGCCCGGGCGCCGTCGTCACGGCGATGACGACGGCCGAGGCCGACTCGGTGTACGGGGAGCACCTGCGGAAGATGCTCGACGACTGCGGTGCCGACCGCGCCGCGACACCCGCGGAGATCGCCGACGTGGTGGCGTTCCTCGCGGGGCCGGAGGCGCGGTACGTCACGGGCACCGACCTGGTGGTCGACGGCGGGCAGAGCGCCTGGGTACGTCGGCACTGAGGGCCTCAGGGGGGTGCCGGCGACCGGCGGGCCGCCGGCATCCCACCCCGGTCAGCGGCCGATACGGACCCGCGTCACCTGGTTCTCGCCGGCCGCGCCGGCGCCGGACTTGTCGACGACGTAGGCGGTGCCGTCCACCGACTCCAGATGGTTCGGGTTGGCGCCGGTGGGGACGGTTTCCTCGACCGTGCCCGTGCGCGGGTCGACGACGGTGACATTGGCGGCCGTGCGGTTGACGACCAGGACGTCTCCGGAGCGGTCGTCCGCGGCCACGGACAGGGCGCCCGCACAGGTCACCACCGACCTGGTGACGGTGCCGGTGCGCAGGTCCACCACGGACATCGTGCCGGCCGTCTGGTCGGCGGTGTACGCGGTGCGGCCGTTCTCGGAGAGGGCGACCGCGATCGCGCCGTCACCGGCCGGGACGAACCGGGGGGTCGCGGAGCCGGGGGAGACCTCGATGATCCGGTCGTTGGACAGGTCGGCGGCGTAGACCGTGCCGGTGCGCTCGTCGACGGCGAGGCCCGCCGGTCCCGCGCCCTCGATGGTGATCCGCTCCTTCTCCTTGAAGGTCCGGCTGTCGTACGCGACGAGCGTGCCGTCGCCGAAACCGCTCGCCCACACCGTGTTGTGCTTCTCGTCGACGCGGATGTCGCGGGCGTGGTTCACGTCCGGCAGCGTGGCGAGGTGCTCGCCGGTGCGCCGGCTGTAGACGGCGACGGTGTTGTTGCGGGTGTTCGTCGTCCACATGGTGTTGTGCTCGTCGTCGACGGCGACACCGTAGACGGCCTCCACGGCGCCGGTGGTGGTGTCGGTGACCGGCGGGGCGTAGGTCGCCTCGACCTGTCCTGCCGGCCGCGTGGATGGGCGCCCTGCTGGTGTCCGCGGCCGATCTGCTCACCCAGCGCGTCACCGGCTCCGCCCTGCTGCTGGTCGGCGTGGTCACGGGCGTGGGCGGCGGCGCGTATCTGGCGTGGCTGCTGCGGGCGGAGCGCAAGGCGGACCGGGTGTAGGGAACGTCTCGTGGGCGGTGTCCCTCCGGCGCTTGACGGACCCGCCCCCCAGGCGGTGGGGTGGCAGCACGCCAGATCAACTCGGGGAGTTTCCATGCCACTTGACGTCCCGCTCATCGACAGCAGCGTGCCGCACTCCGCCCGGATATGGAACTACTGGCTGGGCGGCAAGGACTGCTACGAGATCGACCGGCAGGTCGGCGACCAGATCGTCGCGGCCAATCCGCAGATCCTCCACATCGCCCGGGCCCAGCGGGCGTTCCTGGTGCGCACGGTGGAGCACCTCGTCCGCGAGGCCGGCATACGCCAGTTCCTGGACGTCGGCACCGGACTGCCCACCGCCGACAACACCCATGAGGTGGCGCAGCGGATCGCCCCCGAGACGCGGATCGTCTACGTCGACAACGACCCCATCGTGCTGGCCCACGCCGAGGCCCTGCTCACCAGCGCGCCCGAGGGCGCGACGGCGTACATCGACGCCGACCTCCGGGACCCGCAAACGATCCTGCGGCGGGCTGCCGAGACGCTGGACTTCGGCGAGCCGATCGCGCTCGTGCTGCTGGGGATCACGGCCCACATCGTCGACGACGCCGCGTACGACCTCGTGGGCCGCCTGGTGGACGCACTGCCGTCCGGGAGCCACCTCGTGCTCTGCGACGACACCGAGGTCATCGATCCGGAGGCGATGCGCACCATGATCGAGCAGTGGAACGAGGCGGGGGACAACCCGCGGATCAACCGCAGCCCGGAGCAGCTGGCCCGCTTCTTCGACGGTCTGGAGCTGCTCGAACCGGGTGTGGTCTCGGTCACCCGCTGGCGCCCGGGACCGGCCGCCGGAACCGACATCCCGGAGGTCGACGACTTCGGCGGTGTCGGCCGCAAGCCGTGAGACGTAGTACAGGTGCAGTACTCATCCGAAACTCAGGCAGTAAATTACTTGAGTTACGCAACAAGATGGTAAAGTGGAGCCCATGTCCACATCACCGCTCCCCGACGTCCCCGCGTCCCCGGAAGTCATCGAGATCGAGCGGGCGCTCACCCGCATCACCTATCTGAGCACGCGTGCCCGGCAGCACGACCGGCTGATGGCCCTGGCCGAAGTCCCCCTGGACCGCGCTGCCGTGGCCCTGCTGCGACAGGTCGCCGACTCCGAGCCGCTGCGGCCCGGGGAGCTCGCCGCCCGGCTGGGCGTGGAGGCCTCCCACGTCACCCGCACCGTGCAGCAACTGCAGAAATCCGGATACGTCACCCGCGTACCCGACCCCGACGACCGCCGCGCCCAGCGCATCCAGCTCACCGAGACCGGCCAGCAGGCCATCGACCGCATCCGCGAGGCCGGCGCCCGCGGCATGCAGCTGGCGCTGTCCGACTGGGCGTCCGAGGATCTGCGCGAGCTCGCCACGCTCTTCCACCGCATGGTCGACGACTTCCTGTCGCACGCCGTCGACGACGAAGCCGAGCGGCAACCCACGGCACCGGCCGGCACCGCCTGAGCACGCCCGTCCCCCGCATCGCCGCCGTCCCCGAGGACTCAGTCAACTACTGTTCATGCGGTAATAGCTGGGCTGGTCAGGCGGCTGGATGAGGTCGCCCCGTGCACTCCGGCGTAGTCCCTCGCCATGCGTCCTCGGCACGGTCTACAACTGATCAACCGTCCCATGGAGGTCCCCCGCAAGAGTCCGCAACGCGATCTTGTAAGTTTGACGGCTCGTCGGCCCAGTCGTCGTCGGGGTCCAGTACGGGGCCAGCGAGAGCGTGGCAGGCACGTGGCGGTCTGATGGTCCTGCTCGCTTTGCCTCTGATTGTCGGCCTCACAGCATCGGCCCCGGACCCGCGAGCCGTCGGGCAACGGTCCGAACATGACCCGGACCGACGCACCCGCCCTACACGCCGCGCTACTACGCGACGCAACCAGTCCGTTGCCACCGCGAGACTGATCGGAAGTCTCTATCGTGGGCGCGGTAGCAGAGGCAGCGCAGGGGAGTGCCATGCAGGTCCAGATCAAGGTTGCCGAAGATGACGGCGGTACGACGCTCACCGATCTCTACCGCTGGTTCCGGGAGGACGACGATCTTCGGCGCCATGCCGAGGTGCGGCTGCGGCCACCGCGTCAGACGGGCGGCTTCATGGGGGCTCTGGAGGTCATTGACCTGGTCCTCAGCCAAGGTTTCGCGGCAGCCAATTTCGCGCTGGCCTACGCCGCTTGGCGCGCCGGACGGCCCGCGGCTCCTGCGGTGACGATCACGGTTGATGGAGTGTCGGTCACGGTACGGGACGGTTCTGACGAATCGGTACGCCAGATCGTGGAGCTGCTGCGGTCCAGGAACGACTGATGGACTTGCCCAATCCTGCGAGATCCCGTGCGGTCGTCATCGGAGTGGACCGTTACCAGCACTTGGAGAACCTGCCCGGGGTGCGCAATAACGTCAGCCATCTCGCTGGGCTGTTGAGGGATCCCGAGGTATGGGGCCTGCCCGCAGAGCACTGCGTGGAGTTGCGCAACCCCGAGTCCTACGAGGAACTGCTCGATGAAGTGCATAAGGCGGCGAACGCCGCGGAGGAGGCGTTCGTCGTGTACTTCGCGGGCCACGGGCTGCTGTCGCTGAATGGCGACCTGCATCTGGCGCTACCGAGGTCGGACAATGAGCGGCTGTACCGGGCCGTTCCCTATGACTCGCTGCCACACGAAATAGTCGTCACATGTACCGCGCTCAGCCGGGTGGTCATCCTGGACTGTTGCTACAGCGGACGCGCGCTGAAGGGATACATGAATCCGGCAGTCAAATTGGCGGACCTGGCCGACGCCGACGGTACTTATCTGATGACCGCGTCGTCCGAAACCAAACTCGCCTGGGCCCCGGAGGGCGAGGAGTTCACCGCCTTCTCTGGCGAACTGGTGAAGGCCCTGTCAGAAGGCATCCCCGGTGCGCCGGACCCTCTGCAGATGGACTCCCTGTTCCGCCATGTGCGCAGGGAGTTGAAGGCGAAGGGACGGCCGGAGCCGCAACAGCGGGCCCGCAACGCCGGACACAGCATTGCCTTGACACGCAATCGCTGGGCCGCGACCGCGACTGCAACCCCACAAGAGAGAACCGACGAGCCGCGGCAAGACACAGCTGTCCAGCACACGGCACCACAGCCCACGACGTCCGACCCCAAGACGCCGCAGCCCCTGAACGAGAAGCCCTTCGCGTCTGCAGCGGCAGGGCGGGCGCTTTCGCGGCGTCGGAGGGAAGTAAGAAACGTAGCCATTGCCCTGGGGACATTCATCGCCGTCGTCAGCGCTATCCTCATGGTTCTCTTTAAAGGATGATGATCGGTGCTTCTTGAGGCGTCGCCAGCAGGTGAGGCCGCAGGCCAGGGAGACGAAGGCGTCAGTCAAGCCGTGCTCATACAGTAACAACTTCGCTGGTCAGGGGGGCTGAGGCTATTCCGTACACCTGGCCTCGGCCTGCGCCAGGAATCCTCAGTGCGGTTGAAGCGTGTCCGGCGCACGTCGGGATTGGTCACCCGTAGGCGTGCGCCGGTTGGCTGATCAAGGCGCGTCGGGTGCTCGGATTGCGTGTGTCCTGCCAGGGCGCAGGTTTCACCCGCGCTGTTCGACGTCCGTGCTCCTGGCAACGCATCCGGGAACCGAGGTCGGGCGCGGAACTCAGGATGTGTTTAACCCAGTGTCAGCCATCGGCCGTCCAGGCGGTCGACCTCCAACGCTTCCTCCTTGGTGATCGGTTCGCGCCCCGTCGCCTTACGTAGGAAGCGAAGCTGTCCCCAGCCCAACTTCCCCAGCGCCGCTGCCCCATCCGGGCCACCTAGCAGAAGATCCTGCACCACATCTGCGGCCTGAGGAGTCAGCCATGGTTCGCGCCCCAGGGCGTCGGCCAGGTCCAGGCCGTGCACGGCTACCTCAACCACCCGCGTCAGCAGGAACTCCGACAGAAGCATCGGATCGCCGTGTCGGGTGCGAACTACACGACCTTCCGGCTCGGCCTGGCACAGTTGATCCACTTGCTGCCAGGTGGTGTTGAAGTCCTCGGCAAGCGCAGCACCGCTGAGCTGATCGGCCGCATGATCCTGGGCCAGAGCGATCCGAGCTGCGTTGGCATCCGGAGCGAAACGGTCGTCGGGCCGGTAGTACTCCACTGCCGAGACCTCGGCACGGATCGGCGCCGGCGCGGCCAGCATGCCCGGTAACCAGGCAATCACTACTCGGACATGGGCCAGCAAGTCGCTCACTGTCCACGGCGTGCACCGCGTCGGCAGATGCCACTCGGCCGCCGAGACCCCGGTCATGGCCCGTGCGAGCTGCCCAGCCTCAATACGAAACGCATCAACTACCCGCCCCTGGTCCATGCGATCAAGCTACCCGGCCAGGTCTGGTGCAGCAGCAGGTCTCGAACGCGCTCAGAGGGGCACGTCGGTCAAGCCTTGCTCATGCGGTAATAACGTCGCTGGTCAGGGAGTTGGCTGAGGTGATTCCGTACACACGGCCTCGTCCTGCGCCATGAATCCTCAGCAAGGTTGAAGCCGTGTTCGGGGCACGTCGGGATTGCTCACCCGTGGGTGCCGCGGTTGGCTGATCAGGCGCGTCGGGTGCGCGTGCGGAACGCCACGCAATTCCCCATGAGTAGCATCAGCTTCCCCAGCCAGACGTTCGAGCACGGCGACGGATGTCGTCTGTGCTCTCGCCCGAATAATCGCTGAGACGGCCTGCGACAACCTCCGTATCTTGGCGCCATGACGAACCAGGGAGAGCCGGCGCTCTTTGTGAACCGCTGGGGCGACACGTCGGACCCGGCCCCAGGACGGCGCGGGTCCTACAGGGACATCTGCTCGTGCTTCGACCAGTCCAGGCCGCGTCCGCGAGCCCGTGTTGGATTTCACGCCGAGCGACAGGACACCTCCGCTCCGGGCTGGCAGCATCTGCTGGAGCTGATCGACGAAGCCGCCGCCGACAGGCGCGAGGAGTTTCGCCCCCTGACCGAACTCAGCCCAGAAGAGCGACGGCAGATCATCACCCTGCCACCGAGCATCGCCACGCTGACGGCGGTCAAGCACCTCGTGCTCTACGGCAGCAACCTGGTCCGGATCCCGCCCGAGATCGGGGCCATGACGAACCTGGAGGAGTTCACCCCCTACACCTCCTACCGGCTGCACTGGTTCCCCTACGAGATCACCCGATGCCGGAAGCTGACCCGTAGCACTGTGAGCACGCGCGCGTTGTTCGGCAACTACAAGATGCGACCGCCGTTCCCGCGTCTGCAGCCTTCCCCGGACTCCGTCGCGGACATCGATCTGGGAAACCTGGATCCCCGGCGCTGGGGAGCCACCGCCATCCGCAGTTGCAGCGTCTGCGACCGCCCGATCGAACAGCACGGATTCCATCAGGTGTGGATCTCACTGCGCGTGGCCACTGATGTATTGCCGCTGCTGGTCAGCGCCTGCTCATCGGCGTGTGTCGCCGCGCTGCCCGGCGGTGCTCGCGACTACATCCCTACACCACACAAGGGCGGCCGAGTCGATCAGCCGACGTCCGACTGGGACTGAGCCGAACACCTCGCTCGCTGTTCGCCAAAGAAACGGCCACAGCCACGTGCTGATCCGCTTCAGCGGCCCGGCTTAGCCACGGCACCGACCGAGTTGCTGTCGGCGCTGATCGGCGCGCTGGAGACCGGGGGCGCGTGTGTGATGAACCTGCGGCTGGTCCCGCACTGGCTGATCGCCGGGGGTACCCGCTCGGGCAAGTCCACCCTGCTGGCCCGGCTCATCACCCAACTCGCCCCGCAACCGGTCGCCCTGGTCGGCATCGACTGCAAGGGCGGCATGGAACTCGGCCTGTTCTCCGGACGGTTGAGCGCGCTGGCCACGTGCCGGCGCGAAGCGGTCGCGGTGCTGGCGGCTCTGGTGGTCGACATGCAGGACCGGATGAGCGCGTGCCGGGCGGCGGGGGTCCGCTCGATCTGGGAGCTGCCGGACAAGCTGCGACCGGTGCCGGTCGTCGTCCTGGTCGACGAGATCGCTGAGCTGTACCTGTCCGATGGCACCCGTGAGGGCAAGGCGGAAGCGGAACAGTGCTCCACGCTGCTGCTGCGGCTTGCGCAGCTCGGTGCCGCCCTCGGCCTGCACCTGGTCGTCGCCGGGCAACGGGTCGGCTCCGACCTTGGCCCCGGCGTCACCGCCCTGCGCGCACAGCTCGGCGGCCGGATCTGCCACCGCGTCAACGACCCCGGCACCGCCGAGATGACGTTGGGCGACCTCAACAAGGACGCCGTCGCGGTCGCGCAGGCGATCACGGCGGAGGAACGGGGCGTGGCCGTGTGCACCGGCCCGGACGGCGGCTGGAGCCGTGCCCGCTCGCATCTGACGCCGACGGATGAGGCCGTGGCGACGTCCCGGAAGCACTCCGCCCTGACCCCGGAACTGCCCGCCATAGACCGCGCCCTTGCGGTGCTGGAAGGAGACGTCAAGTGATCAGCGAAGGAACGGCGTTCACGTTCGCGGTGATCTTCGGGATCATCACCGTCCTCCTCGTCCGCTCCCGCGACGTACGCGCCTGGGAAGCCGTCTGCGTCGGCCTTTTCGGCGTCTACCTCGGCCAGACCCCCGTGATCTACACCGTCCACGGGCTCGTCACCTGGGTCATCAGCGGCTTCTCCCACACCTGAGCAGAAAGGACACGACGCAATGCCTATGCCTCGCGTGAGGTGCCCGCACTGCAAGGGCGACGGAGCCCGGAGGACCTGGACCGGACGGCTGCGGCGCTGCCGCGTCTGCCGGGGCGCCGGCACCATCCGATGAACCCACCGCACCACACCTGATCAGGAAGGACGTGGTCCCCATGACCACCGGCGCACCACCAACCATCCGTGCCGCTACGGCGGCCCACCCCGGAAGGTCACCACCATCACCCCGGAGTTCACCCCGGCTGACCGGCGCGCCGCCCTCGACCGCGCGGCGCGCCTGCGTCAGCTCCCCGAAGCAGACCGCGACGCAATCCGCATCGCCCAAGACCCCAAATTCCGCCGCTGGCTGGAGCAGATCACCGCAACCGGCGGCTGCTCCCACCCCGTCCACCTGACCGGCTCCACCACCATCCTGGACGGTGCAACCGGCGAGATCCTTCGCCACTACGACACCCGCACCGAACCCGGCGAACGCCTCCTGATCCGCTGCAGCAACCGCCGCGCAACCATCTGCCCGGCCTGCTCCCGGCTCCACGCGGGAGACACCTTCCACCTCGTCCGCGCGGGCCTCCTCGGCGGCAAGAACGTCCCCGCCACCGGGCGTACCCGGCCCCGCCTGTTCGTCACCCTCACTGCCCCGTCCTTCGGGCCGGTCCACAGGACTGGGGAACTGTGCCGGCCTCGCCGCGGTGGCGGCACGTGTGAGCACGGCCGATCCCTCGGCTGCGGCGCCGTTCACGGCCCGGCTGACTCCCTCGTTGGCCAACCGCTCTGCCCGGACTGCTACGACTACACCGGCCACGTGCTGTGGCACGCACACGTCTCCCAACTGTGGGATCGCTTCGTCATCGACGTCAGACGCCGCCTCGCCACCTCGGCAGGCATCGTGCAGTCCCGCTTCGCCCAGCACACGCGGTTGTCCTTCGCCCGCGTCGCCGAGTACCAGAAGCGGGCGGCCGTCCACGTGCACGCCGTCGTCCGGCTCGACGGCCCGGACGGACCGGCTGATGACCCACCGGCCTGGGGTACTGCCGACCGGCTCACCGATGCCGTGCGTGCTTCGGCCGGTCGGGTCCTGGTCCGCACTTTGTACAGCCCTGCCGTGGGCGAGCTGGTGCTGCGCTGGGGCGCTCAGATCGACGTCCGGCAGCTACGTGCGGACGGCGACGGGCCCGACGATGACGCCGTAGCGGCTTACGTCGCCAAGTACGTCACCAAAGGGGCGGACGAGACAGGCTCCGGCACCGACCACAGGCTCACCACCTGGGCAGACGTCGACACGGCACCCGTGAGCGCACACGTTCGCGCCCTCATGCGCACCTGCTGGCGCCTCGGTGGGCTCCTCGAGTACGCGCCCTTGCACCTGCGCACCTGGGCCCACACGCTCGGCTACCGGGGCCACATCCTGACCAAGTCGCGCGCGTACTCGACGACGTACGCGGCACTCCGCGTCGAACGCGCCCACCACGTCGGCCACCTCGACATACCCGATACGATCACGGAGGCCCACTGGCGCTACGTCGGCTCCGGCCACACGCCCGGTGCCGCACTGATCGCCGCCGGACTTGGCGAAGACCTCGCCGCTAACCGCGAGATCGCCCGTGAAGAGCGTGAGGTGCCCCGGTGACGAGACGGCACAACGAGCAGTGGGCGCGGGCTGTCGAGCGCCAGGCGGCCAAGTTCCCCACACGGGTAGGGCCGAAGAGCGCTACGCGACTCGCACGGCTTCTCGGCCCTGCACGGAAAGGATAAACGGTATCACCCTTGACGAGGAGAGTGCTGTGAGCCAACTCGCTTACTGCGCCAAGTCCGTCCCGCTCTGTGCCCCTTCGCGCATAGTCATATCCCTGTGATGGGCGGGCTCCGGTAACGGAGTCTCGGGGTGGCTTGATCGTCGGCCGTTGGCTGACAGCTGCCGGGGTGGAGAGTGAGCCTCCATGGTCACCGTGGGCTGGGTCTCGGCGATCACCGTCCTCGTAGGTGGTGCCTTTCTGGTCCTCCGGTACGTCTGCGGTCAGTTGGTCATTCTCAGCACGGACCTGATCCGCGTCATTCGTGCATTCCGCAAGGTGCGTGAGGAGCTGAAGAACAATGCCGATCGACCTCCGACTAAGCCGGGCTCGCAGCGAAGTGACGAGACCGAGGCTGCTTAACCTCACGCTTTCATGAAGCGGGCTGTCCGGCAGCCCGGCAGGTGGTCAGGAAAGCAGAAAGTGCCTCTGACCAGCAAGAATGAGGATTGTCGAGGCCCTTGTTCCTGCCACCGCCGGAGGCACTTCCCAGGTGAAGCGCGCTATCGGGTTGTACCCCCGTGTCCGCGTCCAGGACGACGGCACCCCGAGTCAGTCAATCCGCAGACCTGTTCTTCAGGCCGAAACGGACGATGGCCCAATCGTCCTGGCCGACGACCTCGGAGTTGACCAGCCGTGTTTCATTTACGATGGGCTGTGATCCGACCGTGGCCTTTGGAACGACGAAGCGGAATGGCTGGGTGTCCTCCAAATCGCTACTGCTCGTTGACTCCCCCTCGTAGAACCGGCACTCACCCCACACCTCCATCGCTTCATCTCCAGTGGCAAGGAGCTTGGCATTCACGTCAACCTCCACCCTGCACTCGCCTCCCCACGTGAAACGCTGGGGAAGGTTTACGGCTTGATCGGTGAAGAGCAGGTGATCCACGACCCGCTCCTCGTGTATGAACTCGTCCGAACCGATGGTCTCAGCATCCCTGCCGTCGCAGCGAACCCTGCCCACGAGAGAGCGAACAGCCATGCCACTACCCCTTTCAACGAGTCGGCGGTTTGGGTTACTTCCATCCTGCTACGGAGGTGCCACACCTGCAAACGGGGTCATCCACTTGTAGTTGAACCTTCATTTCGTGAGTTCTTAAACAGATGAAACCGCGTCTTGTTCAACACATTGCCATCCATGCCCACTAGCCTCGCGCTTTCAAGAAGCGGAGCGCAGGATGAAGCCGGCGCCTCGCAGTCGGTTTTTGAGTTCGGCGAAGCCGTTCTCGATCTCCCAGCGTTGGTGGTAGAGCTGGGCCAACTGCCGTGCGGACACCTGACGGTGGTCGAGCAGGCTGGTCGCCAGGCGGAACTTCTCGGCATGGGGCGGCATGTCCTGGGACATCGGCGGACCGTCACGAAAGATCGAGGTTAACTTGGGAAGCCCTCACCATCACGGTGGGGGCTTCCCTTTTGAACGTATGAGTGACTAGTACTCCAGCTGTAGATCGTGATCTTCATGGGTGATGGGTGGCCTGCCGTTCGTAGTGGCAGACCCGGGACCGGGACCGGGACCGGGCTTGACCGAGAGAAGACGCGATTCACCACATCGACCCAGACATCGCTGTGCTCCGTCGGGTGATGTGCGACACGGGTCCGCCAGCTGATGTGCGACACGGCTGGATCGGCTCCCTGCGCCGGCGGCCCGTCGAGGACGGGCGTGACGAGGGCCCGGACTGGCGGACCGCGGCCACGGGGGCCTTTGGCACACAGTCGGCGGGACCCGCTGTGGACGGATATCACCAGTGCTGGTCAGCCTCCCGCGAATGCGGCGATCGCGTCCGCCAGGTCGCTGACCACGCGCTTGCGGTGGGACTCATGGGGATCGAGCGGCAGGTCCAACTGCAGGCCCATGAACGCGGCGTCCAGCAGCGCCACCGCGCGCCCCGCCCGTTCCCGCGTGCAGCCCGCAGCGACCAGATGGTCGGCGAGGGCTTCCACCCAGCGCTCGTTGGCCTCGCGGACAACCGACACGTAGGGCTCACGCCCGAGTAGACCCAGGGCGGCGGCCTCGACGTACACCCGGTGGCAGTGGTCGGACTCGTCCGAGGTGCTGGCCCGCCACAGGTCCAGGACCGCCGTGCGCACGCTCTGGGACCGCGGCAGCGCCCGGACGGCCTCGACCGACCGGTCGTTGGAAATCCGGAGCACGGTGGCGACGAGGTCGTCCTTGCCTGCGAAGTGGTAGAGCAGCATCCGGTCGCTGGTGCCGATCGCTGCGGCGAGGGGTCGCAGGCTCAGGCCGATCAGGCCGTGGTCGAGCACGTAGTCGGTCGCCAGCGCGGCCAGCTCCTCACGTCGCGCGGTGTTTCGGACCATGACGCCTCCTCGTCCCGTTGAGCCCGATTGTAGCGACTGCTACAGTCGTAGCAGTCGCTACACAAGAGGTGCGTCATGGGTTTGGCCTGGGTGCTGCTGTTGTCGGCCATCGGCGTCGAGGTCGCCGCGACCGCATCGCTGCCACGCACCGACAGCTTCCGCGACCCCCTCTGGACCGGGCTGGTGCTACTTGGCTACGCACTGTCGTACTGGCTGCTGGTCATGGTGATCCAGAACATCCCGGTTTCGGTCGCCTACGCGATCTGGTCGGGCCTCGGCACCGCCGGCATTGCGGTCATCGGCGTGCTGTTCCTCCAAGAGCGCCTCGACCTGGCCAAGGTCGCAGGGATCGCGATGATCATCGTCGGCGTCGCGGTCCTGAACCTGCACGAGGCGCACTGAGACGGGCACGTGTCGAGACAGCAAGCCTGGACTCCTGAGAGGTACGAGATCATGAGCATGAGCGAAGCGGAACTGGAAGCATTCCTCGCCCAGACCTTCCCCACCCCACTTGGTGTCATTGCAACCTTGCGTCGTGACGGATCACCACACGTCATCCCGGTCTGGTTTCGGTGGGACTCAGGCGCCGTGACGATCTGGACGACCGAAACACGCGTCTGGGTGCGCAACCTGCTGCGTGACCCGAGGCTTGCTTTCTCCGTCCAGACCTTCGAGGAGCCCTACCCAGCAGTCATGATGCGCGGAGGCGCGACCGTCGCGACTGCAAATGACGCCGCCACGGTCGAGCAGGCTCGGGCGATCGCCCGCCGCTACCTCGCCCCCGAGGACGTTGAGGGCTACGTTGCCCGCTGGTCGGACCTACGCACCATCGTCACGATCATCCCAGACCACATCGTGTCCTGGTCGGCCGGAGGCTGAGGCCTTATGAGCGAGGACCAGAAAGCTCCGCGTTCGCGAGACGACGATGACGGCTCTGCTCACCCTGGCCAGCGCGTTCACCTGCTACAAGATCCTGAACCGCCCGGGCCGGTTCTGAGTCGACCGACGGCGGTGCGTAGGTGGTCCCCGGGCTACAGGCAAGCCCAGTCCGTGGAATCGAAGGCCGCCGCCACGGACCGCATCAAGCTCCTGGAATTCCAGCTTAGATCGTGATCTTGCTGGTCGGAGCCGGTCCTGGAACGGCTACGGCCACCGGTGATCATCGGTGTGTGAAGACAGAAGATCAGAAGGTGGCCGCAGGTCACAGCATAGATCCTGCCCGCTGGCAGGACACGTTCGAGGTCCTGATGGGCCGTATTGCGGGGCGGTTTGCCCGGGTGGAACCGCGGCGGCGGGCACGGGAGTTCGTGCTCGGGCTCCTGTCGGACCTGCCACGCAAGAATTGCTGGACGCTGGCCGAGCACGCCGGGGATGCGACCCCGCACGGCCTGCAGCATCTCCTGTCGAGGGCGAAGTGGGATGCCGACGCGGTCCGTGACGACCTGCGCGGCTTCGTCGTCGAGGAACTGCACGACAAAGACGCCGTGTTGGTGGTCGATGAGACCGGGGACCTGAAGAAGGGCACGGCCACGGTGGGCGTGCAACGCCAGTACACCGGCACCGCCGGACGCATCGAGAACAGCCAGGTCGCCGTCTACCTCGCCTATTCCAGCCCGCGCGGCCACGCGGCGATCGACCGGGAACTGTATGTGCCGCGCTCGTGGACGCAGGATGCGACCCGCTGCCGGCTGGCCGGGATCCCCGAGGAGGTCGGCTTCGCCACGAAGCCTCAACTCGCCGCACGCATGATCAACCGGACCCTGGATGCCGGGATCCAGGCGCCCTGGGTGGCCGCTGACGAGGTCTACGGAGGCAATCCGCAACTGCGGGGCGCGCTGGAAGACCGCCAGGTCGGCTACGTCCTCGCGGTCGCCTGCGATCACCGGATCGCCACCCGGGCGGGCAAGGTACGGGCCGATGCCCTGGTCAAGAAGCTGCCGAAACGAGCCTGGCAGAAGCTCTCCGCAGGCGCCGGCGCCAAGGGGCACCGCTTCTACGACTGGGCCCTGGCCGACGTCGCCGACGACCGTCCCGGTCATCGCTATCTGCTCGTTCGCCGCAACCGTAGCAGCGGCGAACTCGCCTTCTACCGCTGCTACTCGGCCGACCCTGTTCCGCTGACCACGCTGGTGCGGGTGGCCGGGCGCAGATGGACCGTCGAGGAGACGTTCCAGACCGCCAAGGGCCTGGCCGGGCTGGACGAACACCAGGTCAGGCGTTGGACGTCCTGGCACCGCTGGGTCACCCTCACGATGCTCGCCCATGCCTTTCTGGCCGCGACCACCGCCCACGAACGCGGCCGCCATCCGGCCCCGGACGGGTTGATCCCGTTGACCTGCAACGAGATCCAGCACCTGTTCACCGCACTCATCACCGCCGTCCCACCAGCCGCACATCGCCTCGGCTGGTCCGACTGGCGACGACGCCATCAGGCCCGGTCCCGGGCCTGCCACTACGAACGGCAGGCCACCCATCACCCATGAAGATCACGATCTACAGCTGGAGTACTAGCGGCCGCGGGGAGCCGATTAGTCCAGCGGGTTCGGCTTGATGTCCACTCGGTCGGTGTCGAACCCCCGGCCCTTCCTCGTCGGGGGGCAGACGACCATGGCGGCGAATAGGAAGCGGTAGATCGCGTTCATGCGTGCGTAGTTCTGCTCCTTCTCCAGTCTCTCCCAGTTGGCTTCGGCGTCTGGGCCGGCGATCCCTTCCAGGACAGCGACAGGTCGTTGACGGTCTTCCGCTGCCGCTCCTTCATCCGCTTGACGATCGGTGTGCGCATGGCCTGGAAGTCGGCGGTCGTGAAGTCGTCGTCGTTGAGCCACATTTCCTTCAGCTCGTTCAGCTTGGCCCGGTCCATCTCGTCCGCCATGACATCGGCCTCGGGGCGTGTGGTCGCGGCGGGTTCGTAGCCAGAGGTGTCCAATTTGGTCAGCACCGTGATCGCGACGTCCCGCACGAAGTCCTCCAACGGCCCGGCCGAGACGGAGCGGTTGCACTTCTGCTGGTCGGTGTTGTCGGAGCGGGTGCAGCGGTAGTAGGCGTACCGGCCGCTGTTCGTGCCGCCCATGCGTGCGCCGCACGAGCAGGTGGCGACTCCGCGTAGGAGGTAGTTCCGAGCAGGGCGCTTCTTCGTGTCCTGGTGCTGCTGGGCGCGGTACTCCCGGAGCCGCTGGACCTCGTCCCACTGCCCCCGATCGATGATTGCGGACCATGCCCCGACGGCCACTTCTTCGCCCAGGTGGAACCGCAGCCCGGCCACGAAGTGGGACGCCAGCAGATGCCGAACGTTCTCGGGGTTCCACGCTTTCCCCTTCGACGTGGGGATGCCCCGGGCGACGAGGTCTTGAGCTATGACGTGCGGCGACTCCCCGTCCAGGTAGCGGCGGTACACCTCACGGACGATCTCCGCCTCTTCCTCGACGATCGCGTGGCCGTCTCGGGTGTAGCCGTACGGTCGGTTACCCACGTGTGGCCGACCTTCGCGGGCGTGGTCCTTCAGCGCGTCCTTGAGGCGGCGGGACGTGTCGTCGGAGGAGCGGCACGCGTGCGCGACCTCGATGCGGAGGATGAAGCGGTCATCGGGGTCCGAGAGATCGCGGCGGTTCGCCTCGCCATGGAGCAGGACGCGCTTGTCGTCGGCGATGGAGAGCAGCTCTTCGAGATCCTTGGGCTGCCGCATGAGACGGTCGGGGTGGTAGACGATGACGTGCCGGATCTCTCCGGCCCCCATCGCCCTCAGCATCGCTTCCCAACCGGGGCGCTTCCGGTCGCGCTGCCATGCCGAGCGGTTGTTGTCGACGTAGATGTGCGTCGGCTCGACACGGAGCTGGAGGCGTTCGGCGATCTCCCGGCAGATGCGTTCCTGTCGGTCGACGCCGGTCTGATCCTCGTCCCTGGTGTGAGAGATCCGGCAGTAGATAACCGCGGGCTCGCCGGGGGTGATGGCGGCCTTGGGTAACTCTGATCGGCTCATGACAAACACTGTATGAGCCGGGTATGACAACCCCGTCCGAAGGCGCGGCGATGCGCGCGACCCTCCCGGCGCGCCCTCGAAGGGAGTCGCCCTCGAGGAGACAGCAGGGGGCGGCGGGCCCACACACCTCTACCGTCCAGTAATATCGCGCGGCAGGTCACCAGAGGAGAAACCGTGTCACGGTCCGAACGCTCGCCCCTGCTACTCGCCGGCCTGTTGGCCGCCGCGGGTGTCGCCCACTTCGCCGCGCCGCGCTCGTTCGACGCGACCGTTCCGAGCAGCCTGCCGGGCACGCCCCGGACCTGGACGTACGCCAGCGGAGTCGCCGAACTGGCGCTGGCCGCCGGGATCGCCGCACCGCGCACCCGGCGGGCGGCCGCACGGGCCACCGCCGCGTTCTTCGTCGGCGTGTTCCCCGCCAACATCAAGATGGCCGTGGACTGGCGACACCGCCCCGCCCCTTTGAAAGCCGCCGCCATCGGACGGCTGCCGCTCCAGGTGCCCCTCGTCCTGTGGGCCCGCAGCGTCGCGCAGAGCGCGGAGGCCCGGTCATGAGCAAGCGTGTGGAGATCGGCGACAAGATCGAGGACTTCACGCTGCCGGACGAGACCGGCACGCCGCGCAGTCTGACCGACCTGCTCGCCGACGGTCCCGTCGTGCTGTTCTTCTACCCCGCCGCCCTCACCCCCGGCTGCACCGCGGAGGCCTGCCACTTCCGTGACCTGGCCGCCGAGTTCGCCGCCGTCGGCGCCCGGCCCGTCGGCATAAGCGGCGACGCCGTCGAACGCCAGCAGGAGTTCGCCGGACAGCACAACCTCGGCATGCCCCTGCTGTCCGACCCGGACGGGACGGTCCGGGAGCTGTTCGGGGTGAAGCGGGGCTTCTCCCTGGCACCCACCAAGCGGATCACCTTCGTCATAGCCGAGGACCGGACGCTCCTGGAGGTCGTCCGCAGCGAACTGCGGATGAACACCCACGCCGACCGGGCCCTCGACGCGCTCCGCGCCCACCGCGCCTGACGGACGGGACCCCAAAGGCCGCACGGACGGGGACCCAAAGGCCGCACCACGGTTGATGCCGTGCCGCAAAGGGACCATCCTGGACGATATGGAGCACGCCTCCGCTGCGGCGACCACCGATGCCCGAGGCATCGTGACGGGGTGGAGCGACGGTGCCCGGCGCCTGACGGGACACCCGGCCGAGGAGATCGTGGGACGCGCGGCACGGGAGCTGCTCGCCGAGGACCCCCCGGACCGGGCCGTGGCGGCCCTGACCGGCACCGTCGTACTGAGACACCGGGACGGTTCCCCCGTCCCGCTCCACCTGACGGCACACCCCGTGCTCGGCGGTGACGGCACGGCGAACGGTTACGTGATCACCGCCGACCCGCCCGGCGAGACGACGCTCGCCGGGCAGGCGTTCCAGCAGGCGTCCGTGTCCATGTCGGTCTTCGACACCCGGCAGCACTATCTGCGCCTCAACGACACGGCCTGCCGGGTGATGGGCGTGTCCGAGGACGTCCTGCTCGGCAGACCCTTCCCGGAGACCGTGGAGGACGCCGAGCACAGCCGGGGCTTCCACAGCAATCTGCGCCAGGTCGCCGAGACGGGCCGGCCGGTCCACTACGAGAGCTTCACCGGCGCGCCCGCCCTCAACCGGGAGCACGCCTGGAACATCGAGATGTGGCCGGTGCGGGACGCCTCGGGCGAGGTGACCGGAGTCGCCCTGGCGGCGCTGGACAGCAGTGACCAGTACTGGGCCCGGCAGCGCCTCGCGCTGCTGAACGAGGCGTCGGCCGCCATCGGCACCACCCTGGACGTGGTGCGCACCGCCGAGGAACTGGTGGAACTCCTCGTCCCGCGCTACGCCGACTTCGCCAGCGTGGATCTCCTGGAATGGGTCCTCGGGGCGGACGAACCGCCCACGATGCTCACCGGCGACCTCGTTCTGCGCCGCATCGCGCACGGCTCCGCCACCGAGGGCACACCGGAGGCCGCCGTACGTCTGGGCGGGGCGGACATCTATCCCGCGTACTCGCCGCCCGCGCGGGCGCTGAGGCAGGGGAGGGCGGTCCTCAGCCAGGCCGGCGAACCGGACTTCATGCGGTGGGTCGCCGAACGCAACGCGCGGGCCCCCGCCGGCCGCCCCCAGCGCAGAGGGGTCCACTCGATGATGGCGGTGCCGCTGCGCGCCCGCGGCACCACGCTGGGCGTCGCCGTCGGCGTCCGGATCGCCAACGTGGACGACTACGGAGACGACGACGCCGTCCTCGCCGAGGAACTCGCCAGCCGCGCCGCGGTCTGCATCGACAACGCCCGCCGCTTCGCCCGCGAACGCACCATGGCCCTGGCCCTCCAGCACAGCCTGCTGCCCCGCGGCCTGCCCGGCCAGGCCGCGGTCGAGGTGGCCCACCGCTATCTGCCCTCCGGGTCGATCGCCGGCATCGGCGGCGACTGGTTCGACGTGATCCCGCTCTCCGGCAGCCGGGTCGCCCTGGTCGTCGGCGACGTCGTCGGCCACGGCATCCCCTCCTCGGCGACCATGGGACGCCTGTGCACCGCCGTCCGCACCCTCGCCGACGTCGACCTGCCGCCCGACGAACTCCTCACCCACCTCGACGACCTCGTCACCCACCTCGCGTCCGACGACACCGACGAGGAGGCCGCGGAACTTGGGGCCACCTGCCTCTACGCCGTCTACGACCCCGTCTCCCGCCGTCTCACCGTTGCCGCCGCCGGCCACACCCCCCGCCGGCCCTCGTGCTGCCCGACGGCACCACACAGCTCATCCCCGTGGCCGCGGGTCCCCCGCTCGGTGTCGGCGGCCTGCCCTTCGAGGCCAGCGAAGTGGAACTGCCCGAAGGCTCGGTCGTCGCCCTCTACACCGACGGGCTCATCGAGGACCGGGACCGCGACATCGACCACGCCATCGACGAACTGTGCCGCGCCCTGACCGCCCGCACCGAGACCCTCGACGCCCTGTGCGACACCGTGCTGAAGGCCGTACTCCCGGAGGAGCCCGGCGACGACGTGGCCCTGCTGCTGGCCCGCACCCGGGCGCTGGGCGCGGACCAGGTCGCCACCTGGGACGTGACGCCGGACCCGGCCCACGTGGCCGCGACCCGGCAGGCCGCCACCGAGCAACTCACCGAGTGGGGACTGGACGAGGCCGCCTTCGTCACCGAACTCGTCGTCAGCGAACTGGTCACCAACGCGATCCGCTACGGCGAACCGCCCATCCAGCTACGGCTGATCCGCGACCGCACCCTCATCTGCGAGGTCTCCGACGGCAGTTCCACCTCCCCGCACCTGCGCCGCGCCCACGCCTTCGACGAAGGGGGCCGCGGACTGCTCCTGGTCGCGCAGCTCACCCAGCGCTGGGGCAGCCGGCAGACCGGCAGCGGCAAGACCATCTGGGCCGAGCAGACACTGACTCCGGAGTGATCAGTCGAAAGGCACTGATCACTCGAAAGGCAGTGAGTCTCGCGAGCGGCTCAGTCCTCCCGGTCCTCGGCGCCGACCTGGGCGAGCGTGCGGCCGGAGCGCACGGAACGGGCCCGGCGCGGATCCGGCGTGCCGTGCCCCTGGGCGCGCCCCTCGGCCTTCTTCACCAGCAGCCAGGACTCGTCGTCGCCCCGGAACCGGGTCAGGGCGTACGTGCCGTGCAGCTTCGCACCGTGCAGCCGGAACATCGCGTGCCCGTGCTCCAGCGACTCCCCGAAGTCGACGGGCCGGCCCTTCCGGTCGTGGCTCAGCGGCTCGTACGTGCCGTGGTCCCAGACGATGACCGTGCCGCCGCCGTACTCGCCCCGCGGGATCACGCCCTCGAACTCCTCGTACTCCAGCGGGTGATCCTCGGTGGGCACGGCGAGCCGCTTGTCCTTCGGGTCGGCGGAGGGGCCCTTCGGGACCGACCAGGACTTCAGTACGTCGTCCACCTGGAGCCGGAAGTCGAAGTGCAGGGTCCTCGCGTCATGGATCTGCACGACGAAGCGGGGCTCCTCGCCGGACGAGGCCTGTCGCCCGCGTGGCTCGGCGGTCCGGCCGAAGTCCCGTTTGCCGTGGTAGTCCCGCAGCCGGTCGCGCTCGCCCACCGTCGGCTCCTTCCCGGGCGTCCCGTACCACCGGGCCGCCCTGTCGTGCGGGCCTCCGAGTACCCCGCCGACGAGTCAGAACTCCTCGTGCGTCTCAGGGTCACCGCCGATCCGCCGAGGGGCGCGGTCGGCGATCGCCGCCATCTGGGCGGCGTCCAGTTCGAAGCCGAAGACGTCGAGGTTGTGGCGCTGCCGCTCCGGGTCCGCCGACTTCGGGATGGGGATCGCGCCGAGTTGGACGTGCCAGCGCAGCACGACCTGCCCGGGCGTCACCCCGTGGGCCTCGGCGACCGCGACGACAGCGGGGTCGTCCAGCAGAGTTGTGCCCCGGCCCAGCGGGCTCCAGCTCTCGGTGACAATGCCCTTCTCGGCGTGGAAGGAGCGCAGCTCGTCCTGTGGGAGGAAGGGGTGCAGCTCGATCTGGTTGACGGCGGGCAGGACGCCGGTCTCCTTCTCCAGCCGTTCGATGTGCTCTGCCGTGAAGTTGGAGACGCCGATCGAGCGGACCAGCCCCTCCTCGCGCAGCCTGATCATGGCCTTCCAGGAGCCGACGTACTTGTCGACGCGGGGGAGCGGCCAGTGGATCAGGTACAGGTCCACCTGGTCGAGGCCGAGGCGGGTGCGGGACTCCTCGAAGGAGGCGAGGGTCTCCTCGTAGCCGTGATGGCGGCCGGGGAGCTTGGTCGTCACCACGATCTCCTCCCGGGGCACGCCGCTGCCGGCCACGCCACGGCCGACGCCGGTCTCGTTGCGGTAGTTCGTCGCCGTGTCGACCAGGCGGTAACCGGACTCCAGCGCGCCGCGTACCGCCTGCTCCGCCTGCGTGTCGTCCATCGGCCAGGTGCCGAGGCCGAGGGCGGGGATCGTCGTACCGTCGTTGAGGGTGTGGGTCGGGATGCTGATCACTGCGGGACCTTCCCTTGACTGTGTCGTGCATCCAGGGTCAGGGACAGGGACAGCAATGATCAACCGGACGGGCGGGGTGCAGGGAGGTGTCGCGCGTGTGGGATGTGCGGGTGGTGCTGATCGGGGGACGTCCCACGCCGGGAAGAGGCGGAGTGGGAGATGCACCCGCACGTCGCCGAGCACTACGCGACTCTCGACGTCGACGACCTGATCCGTTCGGTCCTCGACCACTACGCCCGCCTGTGGCCGCGCATCGAGGAACTGATCACCGACCGCGCGACCGGCGACGGCCCCGGCCTGGTCCTGGAGGGCTCCGCGTTGTGGCCCACCCGCGTGACCCGGCTGACCGTCCCGCGCACCCGGGCCGGGAACAGTACTTGGTGGACAAGTTCCTGTCCCGTACCCGGCGTTATCAGCAGCTGATGCGCGACGAGGGCCACGGCCTGGCGCACATCGACACGTCCGGGCGCTCCGTCGCGGGCGTGGCGGACGCGGTGCTGGCTGTCGTACAGGCGGGACGAGGCCCTGTCGCCAGGCCCGCCGAACGCTGTCACGATCTCCCTGGAACCGGCCCGACCCGGGCCGGCGGGGACGGACCATCGGAGCGCGCATGACGACGGACAGGGCCACCGCGGACCGCTCGCACGAGGGGATCGAGGTGAAACCGGTCGCCGGACACATCGGAGCCGAGATCACCGGCGTCGACCTGGCCGGCGGCCTCGACGACGCCGTGGTCGCCGCGATCCGGGCGGCGGTGCTGCGCTGGAAGGTGGTGTTCTTCCGCGGGCAGCGGCTCGATCACGCGGGGCACATCGCGTTCGCTCGCCGCTTCGGCGAACCGGTCGTGCTGCGCAAGCGCGGCGGCGCCTCGACGCCGGACTTCCCGGAGATCGAGACGACCGCCGACCGGCTGGAGCTGGGCGGCAGGTTCGGCATGGAGCACGACGAATGGCTGCAGCGCCGACGGCACACCCTGCTGCGCGGCTGGCACTGCGACCACGGCGCCCGCGTCGACCCGCCGGCCGCCACGATCCTGCGCGCGGAGACCGTCCCGCCGTACGGCGGCGACACCACCTGGTCCAACCTGGCGGTCGCCTACGCCGGACTCTCAAGCCCGGTAAGGGAGTTCGTCGACGGGCTGCGCGCCGAGCACCGGCTCGGCGTGGGCTACCAGCCGCGGCCGGGCGAGGACGCGTACGTGCGGCATCTGCTGGACCATCAGGTCGCGTCCCTGCACCCCCTGGTGCGCGTCCACCCGGAGACGGCGGAGCGGATCCTGTACGTCAACGGCTACTACGTCGAGCAGATCGCCGACCTCTCCCGGGCCGAGAGCGCCGCGATCCTGGAGATGCTGCTGGAGCAGGCGACCCGGCCCGAGTACACGGTCCGGTTCCGCTGGGAGCCGGGCAGCGTCGCCTTCTGGGACAACCGGGCCACCATCCATCTCGCGCCCGGTGACAACGCCCACCTCGGCTTCCCGCGGACCATGCACCGGGTGATGCTCACCGGAGACGTCCCGGTCGGAGTGGACGGCAAGCCGTCGGAGCCGATCACCGGCACCGAGCCCGGGCGCTGGTGACCGTGCTCAGACGCCGGGTCGCCACCCCAGCGCCGGGCCCAGCTTCGTCGCCATGTCGGTGAGGATCTGCACGTAGTCCTCGTGCTCGAAGGTGAACGGCAGCGCGAACGCGACCTCGTCGACCTCGCGGAACGCGGCGTGCGCGTGCAGCCGTTCGGCGATCTCGGCCGACGTGCCGACGATGTCCGGGGCGAACATCAGACGGGCCGGGCCCTGCGGCGTCGCCGTGCGAGGAGTGCGCTTGGCCGCGTACTCCTCGTACTTGGCGCGCTGCTCGGGCGAGGCGGAGTCGGTGGGGATGACGACGAGGCCCTGGGAGACGCGGGCGGCCTCGCCGTCGGGGTGGGCGGCGCGGAAGGCGCGGATGTGGGACAGCTGGATCTCGGCGAAGTCCGGTGCCCCTTCGGCCCCTTCGGCCCTTTCGGCCTTGACGACGCTGCTGACCAGGAAGTTCATACCGTGCTCGCCGGCCCACCTCGCCGAGCCCAGGCTGCCGCCGCCGTACCAGAGGCGGCGGCCCAGCCCGGGGGAGTGCGGCTGCACCCGGTCACTGAACACCTCGAACCCCTCGACCCCGCTGAAGTCGGTGGCCGGCTCACCGCGCACGAAGCCCAGCAGCCGCCGCACCCGCTCGTAGCTGAAGTCCTCGGCCTCCGCCGTGTCCGGGTACAGGGCGCCCTTGACCTGGTCGTAGTGCATGGGCGGGCCCACGCTCACCCCGGGGTTGAGGCGGCCGCCGGACAGCAGGTCGACGGTCGCCAGGTCCTCGGCCAGCCGCAGCGGGTTCTCCCAGCCCAGCGGGATGACCGCGGTGCCGAGCTCGATCCGGCGGGTGCGCTGCGAGGCCGCCGCCAGGACCGCCACCGGCGACGAGATGCCGTACTGCAGATGGCGGTGGCGCAGCCATGCGCTGTCGAAGCCCAGCCGCTCGCCCAGCTCGATGATCTCCAGCGTGGACTCGTGGCCCCGGCGCGGATCCGCCTCGTCGAACAGCCCGATGGTCAGGAAGCCCAGCTTGCGCAGCGGTCGAGAAGTCGGCGGCACGGGCTCCTCCAGCGGTCGTGTCGTACAGCGGTCGGGTCTGGATTGTCGCAGGCGGTGAAGGGACGGCTGCGATCAGGTCAGCGGGATGGTGATCTCGTCCTCGACCGGTGGATCGATCTCCTGGGCGCGGTTGCCGGTGGCCGCGTAGCAGCGCAGCCGGATCGTCTCCGGCGTGACGTCCAGGCGCAGGAAGCACTTGAAGAACGGCGGGCTGTACGTGGCCGAGCTGGGCGAGAACAGCTGCGTGTAGATCTTGCGGACCGGGAGCCGGAACCGCGAGGTCCGGTCGGGGCGGCCGCCCGCGCCCAGCAGGCCGGCCACCAGACGGGTGCGCCGGGTGATCCGCGTGGGCTCGCCGGGGGTACGGGTCGGTGTGATGCCGAGCCGTTCGGCGATCACGGCCGTCGCCTCGGCCTCGGTGAGGGTGAAGAAGCGGCGCAGGCGCAGCCGACGGCCGTACAGCCTGCTGTAGAAGGCGAGGGAGTCGCCGCGCAGCGGATAGCAGCGGAAGTCCTTCTCGGTGACGTTCGCGACCGAGATGTGGGGGATCGTGTGGGTGGCGTGCATGAACGCGCCGCCGCCGCCCGCGACGACGTACTGGATGGTGCGGCCGTCCACCTGCACCGGGTAGCGCTGGTAGTTGTGGATGTCGCCGCCAATCGCCGCCACGTAGTGGTGGTCGGGGTCGCGCACAATGTCGTCGACCGTGCCGCCGCCGTCGATCGCGCACGGGTGGTGCTCGCCGTCCACGTACAGGGGCGACCCGGTGATCAGGATCTTCGGGCGGGGGCCCTGGGAGACCTCGCGCAGCCAGGCGCCCTGTTCGGCGTCGAGGGTGCCCAGCAGGCCCGTGTCGATGCCGATGATCCGCACCGGTCCGGCGTCGACGGCCCAGTACGGGCCGGGCTGGACGGCCTGTTGGGCGGCCGCGGAACGCAACGCCCGTACCTCGTCGAGGCGTTGGCCGTCGTTCGCGCGAGGCCGGTGCCACAGCAGGGACCGCAGCCAGGCGCGGGTGAGGGGGCGGGGCCTGCGTTCCGGTTCGAGGGGCGGGGCGTCGTCGCAGAAGACCCGCATGAAGGCGCCGAGGTCCTCGTACCAGTCGTGGTTGCCGGGTATCGCGTATATGGGCGCCCGGTAGTCCTGGTACGGGCGGAAGAACTTCGTGCCGTAGTCGTCCGCGCTGCCCACCGGGTAGATCACGTCACTGGCGACCACCGCGAACCGCGTGTCCTGACCGACCTTCAGGAATCCGGGCACGACCGCGTACTGGGGATCGTCGCCCTCGCCCGTGTCGCCGATGACCATGAAGGAGAACCGGTCCGGGTCGTCTCGCCGGATCACCTTGTCGGCCGGTGCGCCGGCCGCCGCCCGCTGCTCGACCCACCGGTTGCGGGTACGGGCGGTGGGGTCCCCGAACCAGGAGGCCACGACGCCGTTGCGGGCGGCCCAGAGCATCCGCGGGTCGAGCCAGGAGATCTTCTCGACCTTCTGCGGCATGAGTTGCTGGTACGCACCGCGTTCCGCGGAGCCCCAGCCGGCGCCTTCGGCGGTATCACGTGAGGAATCAGACACCGGTGCACCGTAACAACGATCTAGAATCGGACGGGAGTTGGGTCAGCTCACCGGCGGCGGGTGCGCGGTGGAGTCTCGTACGGCTGTCGCGGTCGCGGTACGGCACCGGCCGTGCTCCCGAAGACGGAGCGCGGCGGTTCGGCGGGCGCGGGCGGCGTGGCTCGCCCGAGCCGTGCGGACCGGCTCCAGTCGCCGTCGCCCAGGACCAGCAGCGGGTCGAACATCACCACCACACCCGCGAGTACGAGGAAGACGACCGGCCCCAGCAGCATGGGCAAGAGCAGCGAGTGGGGTGAGTCGCCGGCCCAGGTGCCGCTCCCGGTGCCGTGCAGGTGAACACTCACGGCGGCCATGCCCGTGTAGTGCATCCCGGACACGGCCACGCCCATGATCAGGCTGGCCCCGAGACTCGTCAGGAAGCCGCGGATCGTGACGGCCGCCCACAGGGCCGCCGTGGCGGCGACGATCGCGATCAGCACCGAGAGCGCGACGACGAGCGGGTCGTAGCGCACGTCTCCGTTCAGGTGCATCGCGGCCATGCCCAGGTAGTGCATGGCGGCGACACCGAGTCCGGTGACGACGCCCGCGGCGGACAGCGCGACCGGGCTCGCACCGCGATAGCCCACGATGAACACGCCGATGCCGACCACCACGATCGCCACGGCCAGACTGAGCACCGTCAGGCTCACGTCGTAGCGGATCCGGGTCTCCTCGACCTGGAAACCGATCATGGCGATGAAGTGCATCGTCCAGATGCCGCAGCCGATCGCGGCCGCGCCCAGCGCCAGCCAGCCGGCCTTCCACGACTGCGTGTCGAGCAGGGACCGGACCGTGCAGCGCAGCCCCAGCGCGCCTCCCAGACATGCCATCACATAGGCCACCACCGGGGTCACTAACCCATAGCGGAACCCGTCAACCGTGCCTTCCATATGCCAACTCCCCCCGAGTCATGGCCTGAGGGGGGAAGAGTTACGGGTAATGGCTGCGTATAGCAAGCGGTTCCTGAAGGTAACCCGGGGTAAGGGGTCAACTCACCTGCGGCAGGGTTGAACTTCGGTCAGGCAAGGGCGAGTTCCGGCCAAACCGGCTCTTGGGAGCGCCCGGGTGGGACACGCTCCAAACACACCTACCCCGCGTGACACCGCCGTCAGAAGGTGCGCTTCAGGAGGTCGAGCAGGGCCGCCCAGTGCCGCTCGTCGGCCGCGCGGTCGTACGTGTCGGTGTCGGCCTGCGTGAAACCGTGGTGCGCGCCGGAGTAGACCTCGCAGGTGTGGCGGACGCCGGCCGCGGTGAGCGCTTCCTCCAGGCGTTCCATCTGCTCGACCGGCAGCGACGGGTCCTGGTCTGCGTGCCCGAAGTACAGCTCGGCGGTGATGTCGCCGGCCACCAGATGCGGGCTGTCCGGGGCGTCGGTCGCCAGCCGCCCGCCGTGGAAGCCGGCCGCGGCGGCGACCCGGTCCGGGTAGGTGCCGGCGGTGAGGAGAGCCAGCCGGGCGCCCATGCAGTAGCCGGTGACACCGATCGGGCCGTCGGCGGCCACCGGCGAGTCGGCCAGCAGACGCAGATACGCGTCCGCGTCCCGCATCGCCAGTTCCGGGGTCAGCGCCGCCATGATCGGGCCGATCCGCTCGAAGAGCTTCGGCCGCGTCCCCTCGTCGATGAACTCCGGCAGCTCCGCCACGGGCGCCCGCCCGTCCCGGTAGAAGACGTTGGGCACCAGCACCGTGTAACCGGCCTCGGCCAGCCGGTCGGCCATGGACGTCAGCTGCGGCCGCAGCCCGAAGGCGTCCATGTAGAGCAGCACGGCCGGATGAGGGCGGCCGTCACCGGGATGTGCCAGATAGGCGTCGGCGGTGCCGTCGTCCGTGGTGATGTCCACTGCGGTTCCCTGTACGGCGGTCATGGCTGGGGCTGCCTCTCTGGGGGAGTGTCGGCCGGCTGAACCGTCCGGGCGACCGAACGGATCATGGGCATCGTGACACGCCCGATCAGGGGCACCTTCCGCGCCCCTGGTCCCCTGACCTCGCCGTGAACACCGCTTGAGGAACCCGTTACTCGAACCGTGACGTGTCGCCCGCGCCCTTTCGTACGATCTCGGCCTCGCCGCTGGAGAAGTCGATGACCGTCGTCGGCTCGGTGCCGCAGTCCCCGGAGTCGACCACCGCGTCCAGCACGTGGTCCAGCCGGTCCTTGATCTCCCAGCCCTGCGTCATCGGCTCCTCCTCCTCGGGGAGCAGCAGCGTGCTGGACAGCAGCGGCTCGCCGAGCTCGGTGAGCAGGGCCTGGGTGACGACGTGGTCGGGGATGCGCACGCCGACCGTCTTCTTCTTCGGATGCTGGAGCATGCGTGGCACCTCCTTCGTCGCGGGGAGGATGAAGGTGTAGCTGCCGGGCGTCGACGCCTTGATCGCGCGGAAGACGTCGTTGTCGATCCGTACGAACTGGCCGAGCTGCGCGAAGTCCTGGCACACCAGGGTGAAGTGGTGCCGGTCGTCCAGCCGGCGGATCGTCCGGATCCGGTCGATGCCGTCGCGGCTGCCCAGTCGGCAGCCCAGTGCGTAGCAGGAGTCCGTCGGATACGCGATGAGCGCGCCGGAGCGGACGCTGTCGGCGACCTGGGAGATGGTGCGCGGCTGCGGGTTGTCGGGGTGCACGTCGAAGTACTTGGCCATCTCTCGAGCTTATGCCGTGCGGGGTTGCGGGCCGCGCAGGCCCGGGTGCGGGCATGGTGTGCCGGTCGCGGGGTTGGCGTGGGTGGGATGGTGTGCCGGTCGTGGCAGCGGTGTGAGCGTGGCTATGAGGGCAGCGCGGGGCCGGGGCGGCATGGTGTGCGGGTCGGGGGGTTGGTGTGGGTGGGATGGTGTGCCGGTCACGGGAGCGGTGTGAACGCGGCCACGAACTCCGCCACCTCGGGCCGGGCGTCGTCGGCGCGCCACACCAGGGCCAGCTCCGCCGGTGCCAGGCCCCGCAGGGGGCGACAGATCACGTCGGGGCGCGGGTAGAGCCGGGCGTTGCCCTCCGCCAGCAGGGCCACGCCCAGTCCGGAGGCGACGGCCTCGAAGGTGTCGGCGGGAGATGTCACCTCGGTGCCGATCCGGGGCTCGAGGCCCTCGCGCGCGTCGGTGGCCAGCCAGAAGTCCCGCACCGGTCCGGCCGAGCGGGGCAGCGCCGCGAAGGGTTCGTCGGCGAGGTCGGCGAGGTCCACCGCCGGCCGGGCGGCGAGCCGATGGCCGGCCGGCAGGGCGACCCAGCGGTCTTCGCGGACCAGCGTGCGCGAGACGAGGCCGGGCACGGGAAGCGGCAGCCACAGGAACGCGACGTCAGACCCTCCGTCGCCGAGACCTGCGGTCGGATCCTCCCAGCTGACCAGCCGCAGGGAGATCCGCCAGCCCTGGTCCCGGAACCGGGCCAGCGCCTCGCGCTGCAGGTCACGGCCGACGGCCGTCTGCATGCCGACGGTGAGCGAGAACGTCGGACCGGCGGCCCGCGCCTCCCGCCAGGCCTCGTCCCAGGCCGCCACCAACTTCCGGGCCTTCGGCAGCAGAGCCTGCCCCTGGGGCGTCAACACGACCTCGCGAGGCCTGCGCTCCAACAGCGGAAAGCCCAACTGCCGCTCCAGCACCCGGATCTGTTTCGACTGTGAGGATGATCGGGTGCCGTTCCGGGCGGTGGCCTGACCCGTGTTTCGACTGGCGTTGTTGCCTTGGCGTTGATCTGTCGGCCACTGCCTGGAGCGGTACTCGCTGCCGCCGGGCAGGGGACGTGTCCCGATAGGGGCCTTCGCGACAGGCACCGTCACAGTCTTGACCGCCCCGGCCCGGCGACGGCCACCGGCACCCGAGGCGATCAGGAGACCAGCGGCCTTGACCAGGATCACGCAGCCCACGGCCCCATGTCACGTCCCAGCCGAAGCCGAGGAGGACATCCTGCTCGGTGTTGACACCCACAAAGACGTCCACGCCGCGGCCGTCATCACCACGCTCGGCGCCGTTCTGGACGGCCGCAGCTTCCCGGCGACCGCCGAGGGATATCGTCAACTTCTGTCCTGGGCACGCTCGTTCGGCAGGCTGCGGCGAGCCGGGGTCGAGTGCACCGGCTCCTACGGCGCAGCCTTGACGCGACACCTGCGGGCCGAGGGCATCGAGGTGACCGAGGTCAACCAGCCCGACAAGGCCGCCCGGCGGCGCCACGGCAAAACCGACGCCGTCGATGCCGAAGCCGCCGCCCGCGCCGTGCTGTCCGGTCGCGCCACCGCCGCAGCGAAGACGAGTGACGGCCCAGTGGAGATGCTGCGGCTGTTCAAGCTGGCGAAGGGGTCCGCGATCAAGTCCAGGACCCAGGCCATCAACCAGCTCAAGAGCGTTCTGGTCTGCACCGATGCCGAACTTCGCGAGTCCCTGGCAGGGCTGAGCAACCCGAAACTATTCCAACAGTGCGCTCTACTCGCGCAGTCGGAAGTCTCCGGGCCGGCAGGGGCCGCGCGGCACACCTTGCGACTGCTGGCCCGCCGCATCCAGCACCTGACCGAGGAGATCAACGACCTCAACAAGCGGATAACAGAAGCGATCCGAGCAAGAACTCCGGGCCTGCTCGACGTCCACGGCGTCGGCCCGGACACCGCAGCAGCCCTGCTCATCTCGGCCGGTGACAACCCCGAACGCCTCGACAGCGAGGCATCCTTCGCCGCCCTGTGCGGCACCAGCCCGGTCGAGGCATCCTCCGGCAAGACCCAGCGCCGCAGACTCAACCGCGGCGGCGACCGCCAGGCCAACGCCGCCCTCTACCGGATCGTCCTCAGCCGCCTGCGCTGGGCAGGCCCTTCCCAGGACTACCTGCAGCGACGCCTCGCGGAGGGCAAGACCAAACGCGAGATCATCCGCTGCCTCAAACGGTACGTGGCACGAGAGATCTACCGGCATATCGCCCCCGCAAACACCGCGGCACACCCCACGAAACCAGCCCGAGACGCCGCTTGACATCCATAGGGGCATCAACGCGGGCTGCGAGATGAAGAGCTTCTGGGCCGCCACGGTGAAATGCAGATGCTCCGCGAGCACCGTGAAGTACCGAAGGTCGCGCAGATGAACGTCCATAACCAACGGTTATAGCGCTAGGTCTTGGACGACGGCAGGGAACCGGGGACAGGCTGGGGCCATAAGAGACCGCAAGTCACAGCAAGTGGCCGAGACGACAAGAGACCGGACACCAGGAGCAACCCGATGACCACCCTGCCCCGCCGTTTCCTCGGCGACCTCGAGACCTCCGCGATCGGCTTCGGCGCGATGGTGCTGTCACCCGGCATGTACGGCGAGATCGACGACGAGCGAGCCGTCGCCGCACTGCGCGCCGCACTGGACGAGGGCGCCACCCTGATCGACACCTCCGACGGCTACGGCGCCGACGGCCACAACGAACGAGTCGTCGGCGAGGCACTCAAGGGCCGCCGGGACGGCGTGGCCGTCGCCACCAAGTTCGGCTTCCGCGTCCCCGAGGGCGCCGAGAGCCACCGCTTCCCGGTGTCGTACGCCTTCGGCGAGCTCGCCGTGAACGCCGAGCCGCGCTACGTACGCGGGTACGCCGAGCAGTCGCTGCGCAACCTGGGCACCGACGTGATCGATCTGTACTACCCGCACTTCCCCGACCCGCAGGTCCCGCTGGAGGACACCGTAGGCGCCGTCGCGGACCTCGTGAAGGACGGCCTGGTGCGCCACCTGGGTCTGTCCAACGTCACGGCCGACCAGCTGCGCCGGGCCCACGCGGTCCACCCGGTCGCCGCGGTGCAGACCCAGTGGTCGATGTGGCAGCCCGTCGAGCCCGAACTGCATGCCGCCGCCCGGGAACTGGGCGTCGGGATCGTGGCCTGGAGCCCGCTGGGCGGCGGCTTCCTGGCCGGCACCGTGCAGAACCTCGCCGAGGACGACTTCCGCCGCAACATCCCGCGCTTCGACGAGGCCAACCTCAGGACCAACAACGACCGTTACGCCCCGCTGCGCGGCATCGCGGCCGACCTGGGGCTGACGCCGGGCCAGTTGGCGCTGGCCTGGCTGCTGCACCAGGACGACCACGTGGTGCCGATCCCCGGCAGCCGCACCCCGGCCCACATCGCCGAGAACCTCTCCGCCGCCCGCGTCGACCTGCACGACGACACTCTCGCACGCGTCGACGAGGCCTTGGCCGGCTTCGCCCCCCAGGGAACGGGCTCGGTGCTCACCTGAACCCAGCCACGGCGAGCGGCCTTGACTCTCCCGACGACCACCGGCACGTTCGCGTGGGCGACAGGACGAGCGCTCGCACAGGCGGGCGTCCGGCAGGGGTGAGGTAACGTCCCTGACCGAAATGCCGGGTGATGCGATGGGCGAGGAGAGGGCCGACGTGGCTGGCCGAGAGGACGGATTCCGTCACCCGGAGGTGACGGGCACGGACGCGGCATGGGCGCAGGAGTTACTCGACCAGCTGCGGCCGACCGGGCGCGACGTACGCCGGGTCGTCGCGTGGCTCGCCGACGCCGTGCGCGGCGAGGCCTCCCTCCAGGACGGCGCCGGCGCGCTCCTCGGCGGCACCCCGGTGCGCCTGGACGCGGATCGTGACGCGGGCCTGGTCGCGGACATAGTCGCCGGGCGTATCGCCTCCGCCGCATGGGAGGGGGAGGGCCGGCACCTGCGGCTGGTCAGGGTGGAGCGGTCGGTCCCGTCGTCGGCCGGCGTCCTCGCGGTGGCGCGCACGACGCCGTTCGACCGGCGGGCGTCCGACATCGTGACGCACACCGCGCAGGTCGTCGAGCTGCTGCTGCGGGCACGTGAGTCGACCGTCGCCGGACGCCGGCTGGAGCGGGCGACCTCCGATCTGCGGCTGGCGATCCTGCAACTGCTGATGGTGGAGGACACCGTGTCCGCCCGCCGGGTCGCCGCGGGCCTGTGGCCGGGGCTGCTCGACACGGACACCGCCTGCGTCTACGTCCTCGAAGGCGACGCCGAGGAACGCGACCGCATCGCCGAGGAGTGCCTCGCGGCGATCCAGGATCAGGCCCTCGTCGTGCGCTGCCCCGCCATGGACGGGCACGTGATCGTCGTGACCCCCGGGGACGCGGTCGGTGAGGCCCTGCGATCGTTCATCGGGCGCAACCCCGGCGTCTTCCTCGGCGGCAGCGTCCGGCAGAGCCTGGCCCGCACCGCCACCGCCTACGGGCAGGCCGTCAGCGCCCTCGCCGTCGCGCACTTCCGGCCCGACAAGGCGGCCGTCTACGCCGAACGCACCCACCCCGAACGCCTGATGGACCCCGTCGCCCTGCGCGACTGGACCGCCCGGGTGCTGCGCCCGCTCGACACCCTGCCGCACCACACCCGCGCCGAACTCCTCGCCACCACGCGGCTCGGGCTGGAGTTCACCGCCGTCAACGCGGCGAAGGTCCTCGGCGTCAGCCGCAACACCGTCCGCGCCCGGATGGAACGCGTCGAAGGCATGCTGGGCACCGACTTCTCCGACCTGACCGTCCGCGCCGCCGCCCACCTCGCCCTGAACACCCAGGTCGGCCTGGCCGAGATCCCGGCCGCGCGGGGCGCGGAGCAAACCGCCCCCACCCGGCTCGCCGACCTTCTCGCCGGGACCGCGGTCCACACGTGGGCGCACGACCTCCTCGGCCGGCTGGACGCCGACGCCCGCGACCTGCGCCGGACGTTGCGCACCTGGATCGCGGCCGGCGGGAACTCCGAACGGGCCGCCCAGACACTCGGGATGCACGCGCAGACCGTGCGCGAGCACGTCCGCAGCGCGGAACCCGTTCTCGAACGCCGACTGCTGGCCGCCGGCAGCGATCTCTACGAGGTCGTCCTGGCCCACCTGGTCCTGGGCGACCTCGAACCGCCCGTCCTCGACCGGGCGAAACCGGGCCATCCGGACTCACCTGTGCACGGGTGAGCCCTGTGCACGGCACAGCGGGCATCGACGCGATTCACATCTGTTCCGTTTCACACGTAAGTTCTAGGCACCGCGGGGGCCCGACCGGAACGGGGGACCGGTCGCGCTCCCGCGCCTCACTTCCGTGCAGCCGTACTGACCCTCCGGTCAGCCGTGCAGCCGTACCGGAATCTCCTGCCAGCCGAACGCGATGAACGACGGCACCTGCCGCAGCTCGTCCGCGTCCACGGCCGGCCGCAGGTCCGGGAACCGCTCGAACAGCGCCGGCAGTGCGGTCAGAGCCTCCGTACGGGCCAGCGGCGCGCCGATGCACCGGTGCACGCCGATCCCGAACGCCAGGTGGTCGTCGGCCCCGCGCGCCGCGTCGAAGGCGTCCGCGTCCGGCCCGTAGTGCGCGGGATCCAGCCCCGCGGCGGCGTACGTCGTGATGATCGCGTCCCCGGCCGGAACGGTGACGTCGCCGACGGTGAGGTCGGTGACGGCGAACCGCAGCGGCAGCGAGGCGATGGAGGGGTGGACCCGCAGCGTCTCGTCGACCACCGCGTCCCAGCCGATCTCCCCGGACCGTACGGCCGCCAGCTGTTCGGGACGCCGGAGCAGGGCGACGACCGCGTTGCCGATGAGGTTGACCGTCGTCTCGAATCCGGCGCCGATGACCAACAGCAGCGTGTACAGGAGTTCCTCGTCGCTGAGCCGGTCGCCGTCCTCGGCCCGGACCCGGATCAGTTCCGTCGTCAGGTCGTCGCCGGGGTGCTCGCTGCGGTGCGCGATGAGCGCGGGCAGCACCGTGCCGATCTGCTGCTGCACGAACGCGGCGTGCTCCGGGCTCGGGTCGGAGGTGTCCATGATGGCCGCGATCAGCCGCCCGGTGTCCGCACGCAACTCCTCGGGCACGCCGAACAGTTCGCAGATGATCTGCATCGGCAGGGGCTGAGCGAGCCCCGCCTTGATGTCGACGACGTCGGTGTCGGCGGCCTCCAGCGCGTCCAGCAGCTCCGTGGTGATCGCCTCCACCCGCGGCCGCATCGCCTCGGTGCGCCGGTGCGTGAAGCTCGGCGCGACCAGCTTGCGCAGCCGGGCGTGGTCGGCGCCGTACGTCGAGAGCATGTTGACCACGCCCACCCAGCCCAGGACCCAGCCCCAGGACGGGTGTTCGCCGAGCTCGGGCCACAGCCGCCAGTGCTTGCGGGGATCTCTGCTGACCCGCGGGTCGAGGATGAGGCCCTTGAGGACGCCGTAGCCGGTGGGCGCCCAGGCGGGGATGCCGCCCGGCAGCTCCACGGGCACGATCGGGCCGAGGGCGCGCAGCCGGGCGCTCTCGCCGGCGATGTCGGATCCGAAGGGGTCGATGACAAAGCGGTCGATGCGGTCGGTCACGGTCACGACGGGGCTCCTGGCTGGTCGGGGGAGCGGGGGCTGAACCGGACGGGCAGTGAGGTGAGCGAGCGGTGGAAGGGCCCGGGCCGCCAGCTGAGGCGCTCGCGAGGCACAACGGGTTCGAGGCCGGGCAGCCACTGGGTGAGCTGTTCGATCGCCTCCGTCGCGATGAGCAGGGTGTGCTGCTTGACCGGGCAGGCATGCGGGCCGGCCGACCACGACAGGTGCGAGGCGTCCTTGGGGTGGCGCCCGCTGGTGACCTCCTGCTCGGCGCTGTGGGCGAGCGCCCCGTAGGAGATCACGACCGGGACGGCCGCCCTGATCCACACCCCGTGGAGGGTCACGGGACGGCGGGCGTAGTGGATGCCGTAGTTCGCCAGCGGCGTCTCGTGGTGGAGCACCTCGACCACGGCGTCCGTCACGGTCCGGGCACCGCTGGTGAGGGTGGAGTAGTAGAGCGGGTTGCCGAGGATCCGCGACAGCGCGTTGGACACCAGGTTCGCGGTCGGCTCGTGCCCGGCGCCGAGCGTCAGGAACACCTGCCAGGCGACCTCCTCCGGGGTCAGCCCGGCCGGATGGTCCAGGAGCCGGCTCGGCAGGTCGTCGCCGCGCCGCTCCGTCTTGGCGGCGATCAGCCCGAGGACGTACCTGCTGAACTCCACCTCGCCCCGGGCCGCTTCGGCGCCGCCCTCCATCATCTTGCCGAGCGCCGAGTCGAGCCGGTCGCTGCGACTGTCCGGCAGTCCGAAGAGGCTGTTGAACACCAGCGCCATCAGCGGCCGCGCGAACTCGCCCACCAGATCGGCCTCCCCGCGCGGCCCGATCCGGCTCACCAGCAGACGTACCGCCCGGTGCACCCGCGCCCGCAGGTCGTGCGGCTCGACCTGCTCGAAGGTGTCGATCAGCGCACCACGGTAGCGCAGGTGGGCGGCGCCGTCCGCGAACAGCGAGTTGGGCCGCCAGCGCATCATGCCGAGCACCGGCGAGTCGTCCGCGACCGTCGACTCCCAGGGCCGCGGGTCGTGCGAGAACGCGTCCGTGTCGTTGAGCAGATCCAGCGCGGCCCGCCGGTCCGTGACGACGTACGCCGGCACGCCCGGCGCCAACTCCGCCCAGCCGACGGTGCCTTGGGCGCGCAGGGCGGCGTAGTAGCGGTACGGGTCCAGCGCGAAGCCGTTCTCCCACAGCCGCACGGGCGTCGAACGGGAGAAGGACTGCTGGGGCGGGGGATAGGTGGTCACCGGTGCTCCGGGGGGTGGCGGTCGATCAGGTGGTGGACCAGCGCGAGCAGCGCGTCGATCGAGGAGTCGGCGTCCCGGGCGTCGCACGTCACGATCGGCGTGCCCGGCTCCAGGTCCAGGGCGGCGCGCACCTGCGCCTCGGTGTAGTGGCCCGGCGCGTCGGGGAAGGCGTTGAAGGCCACCGCGTGGGGCAGCCCGGTCTCCTCCACCAGCCCGAGCACGTCGAACGACGCGTCGATCCGGCGGCTGTCGACCATCACGAGGGCGCCGAGTGCCCCGTACGCGATGTCGTCCCACACCGACCGGAACCGCTCCTGGCCGGGCGTGCCGAACAGGTAGAGCACGATCCCGCCCGGCAGGCTGATCCGCCCGAAGTCGACGGCGATGGTCGTCGTCGACTTGTCCCGCGCCCCCTCAAGATCGTCCACCTGCGCGGACGCCTCGCTGAGAGGCTCCTCGGTGTGCAGCGGACGGATCTCGGACACCGAGTCGACGAGTGTCGTCTTGCCCACCCCGAAGGGGCCCGCGACCAGGATCTTCACCAGGTCACGAGCCGTGTCGGGCAGGTGGATCCCGCTAGTCGTGCTTGAGGGTGCGGAGGCCATCAGCCACTCTCTTCAGCAGGTCGGGGTCGAAGCGTTCGGCGGGCGGGATCGGCGGGCGGGCCAGTACCAGGTCCTGGTCGATCAGGTCGGCGGCCAGGACCCGGACCGCCGAGACCGGCAGCCGCAGCAGGGCCGCCGCCTCCACGACCGTGAGCGACCCGTCCTCCAGGGCGTCGAGCAGGGCGTGCGCGGCGGCGGGCAGATCGGCGGACAGCCCTGTCGCCACCGGCACACCGCTGCGGGTGAGCACCGACAGCCGTTCCAATGGCGGCCGGCCGGTCTGGGCCACACCGCCCGTCGACAGATACGCGGGAACCAAGGGACGGCCGGCCCGGCGGCCGGTCATGCCGGTGTGCCGCCGTCGGCCCCTCGGGTCGCCGCGGCCATCGCCTTCTCGCCCAGCCGTGCCACCTGCGAGTGCACCCGGTGCGCGAGCAGGTCGAGGCGCACGTCGCCGTCCCCGTAGGCGGCCACACAGGTGCCGTGGTCCGTCGGCACGATCAGGACGTAGCCGTGGTCCGACTCGACGACGACCTGCCGCACCTCGGCCCGGTCGGCGTCGGCGAACGCGGCGGCCGCGGCACGGCACGCGCCCTGCACGGTGCTCGTGATCGCGGCGACCCGCTCGGCCGAGGCCTGCGACAGCGCCTCCGTGTAACCCGTCACCAGTCCGTCCCTGGTCAGCAGGACGGCGGCGACGACATGCGGAACCTGCAGGATCGGTTCGAGCACCCACGCCGTGTCGCCCGCATCGCGGCTGGTCATCGAGCCGCTCCCCCTTCGTAGTCGGTCTGTTCGGTGTCGTGCACGGTCATGTCCGGTACGGCGGTCTCCTCCGGTACGGCGATCCGCGCGCTCTCGGTGTGTCCGCGGGCCGCGGCGGTGCCGGACTGCAGTGCGCCGAGCGCGGCCGCGGCCTCTTCCGGGCGGAGTGCCGGCTGCTCCGGCGCGGGTGGGGCCGGGGTTGCGCCCGGTGTCCGGCGGCGCCGCTGCGGTAGTCGGCTTGCGTCGGGTTGTGATGCCTGATGGCCCGGTACAGCGGTTTCCTCCGGTACGGCGATCCGCGCGCTCTCGGTGTGTCCGCGGGCCGCGGCGGTGCCGGACTGCAGTGCGCCGAGCGCGGCCGCGGCTTCTTCCGGGCGGAGTGCCGGCTGCTCCGGCGCGGGTGGGGCCGGGGTTGCGCCCCGTGTCCGGCGCCGCCGCCGCGGCAGACCGCCCGCGTCGGCCTGTGATGCCTGATGGCCCGGTACGGCGGTGGAGGCGTCGTCGCTCGGCTCGGCCCCGTACCCGTGGCTCTGCTCGCCACCGTCGTGGCCGTGGGAGACGGCGGCCGGTGCCTGTGGCGCGGACCTGCGGGTCGAGCGCGGCGTGCTGGCCGCCGGCGGGTGCTCGACCGGGTCGATGCGGCTCAGGAGGTGACTGTCGACCCGCAGCACCGCGCGCACCCCGCCGTAGGGCGACGGCGAGGACAGGTCCACGCCCAGGTCGAACTGCCGGGTGAGCCGGCCGATCGCGGCGAGCCCCATGCGCGGCGGATCGCCGAGGTCGGTGAGCAGGATCGGCTCGGAACCGGCCACCAGCCGCTGCGCACGGGCCCGTTCGTCCTGGGTCATGCCGAGGCCCGCGTCGTCGACGGTGACGCAGACGCCGTGATGGACGTGCTCCAGGTTGACCAGGACGTCGGTGTCCGGCGCGGAGTGCCGCAGCGCGTTGTCGAGGAGCTCCGCGACGATGATCGCGACCGGTTCGACGGCGTGCGAGACCAGCGCGGTGCCCGGTTCCAGATGGTTGTGCACCCGGACCCGGTGGTAGCCCGCCAGCCTGGCCTGGCCACCGGTCACCGCCTCCACCAGATGCGACTCCTCGCGGGCGAGTCCCACCCAGGCCCCGCACACCACCGCGGCGACCTGCGCGCGCCGCAGCGACTGCTCGTTCTCGTGGTCCAGTTGGAACAGCGTCTGTGCCAACTCGGGATCGTCATAGCGCTGTTGCAGTCCGCGCAGCGCGTCCTGGAGCCGGTACAGCGCGGCCTGGATCTCGCGGGTGGCCCCGCGCATCCCGGCCTGCGCGGCCGCGTCGATCCGGGTGCGCTGCTCGGCCAGCTCGGCCCGCAGCCCGCTCAGCACGTTCTCCAGCGCGAGGCCGAGCGGCGCCCCGGCGATCTGCGGATCCAGGGGGCCCGGGACGACCACGTGCGGATGGGCCAGTCGGCGGGCGGCGGCGGGTACGCGCTGCGCCGCCAGATGCTCCACCTCCGCCATGAACACCCGTGTCGCGCCGTCGTGTTGGGCGCGCAGTGCGGTGATCTCCGTGCGTTGCGCGGCCTGTTGGCGCCGAGACCGCAGCAACCCGCCGCCGAGGACGAGCGCGGACAGTGTGCCGGCGGCGAGACCGCCGGCCACCAGGTCCGGTAATTCGATCATCGAATCGGTTCCAAGGGAAAGTCGGGAGAGATCCGGGAGGAGGTGGGGGGAAACCGGGCAGCGGAGAGCACGAAGCCCTCACGCGAGGCACCCGCAGCACAGTACACACCGTCATCGACCGGTCTCGCACGGTCGATGGAAACATCGCTTCGAAAGTGCCCGGGCTCTGTTCGCTTCTGTGGCAACTGTCGGAATTGCTGGGCGGTGTGCCCGGCCGGAGGGCGGGTACCCGGGCGGTCCCGGAACGTCTACCGCTGGAGGAGGCCCGAATGACCAGCAGCACGGAGACCGGCGGCGTGACCGGTACGCCGGACAAGGACTACAACCTGATCTGGTATGTGGAAGCGTGCCTGAGCAACGCGCTGCGCCTGGAGAGCTACGTCCAGGACGCGGAGCGCGAGAAGGACACCGAGGTCGCCGACCTGTTCCGCAAGGCCCAGGCGGACAGCCGCAAGGGTGCCGAACTGGGCAAGGGGCTTCTGCGCGCCCGACTCGACGGCGGCTGACGGCAACCGGCCCGCAGGGCCCGGACACCGAGATGCTCGGTGTCGGGGCCTTTTGCGTGCAGCCATCCCTGGATGAGCGGGCATGTCGTTGAGCTCTCAAATTCCGTTTGATGCACAGGGTTTACACTGTGGCGGCCCGCCGGGGCCGTCGGGCTTGCTAGCGTGTTACTCGCCGGTAGCAAGTGGTGTTGCGGCACCTCGAGCGAGCGGTCGAGAGGGACGGACGGGCAAGGGGGCCGGTCCGCCCGCGGCTTGCGTGCGCACCCTTGCCGTGGCCCTCGAACTCCAGTTCCTCGCCACCTATCCAGACAGGTGAGACACGTACATATGGCTCGTTCCCTGGTCGACCTGCTGACCACGCACGCCTCGCACCAGCCCGACCGGACCGCGTACCGCTTCCTCGTCACGGGCGACTGCGGCGGGGAGATCCAGGAGATCTCCTACGGGCGTCTGGCCGGACGCGCCCGGGCCGTCGCCGCCTGGCTCCAGGAGTGCGGCCTGACCGGGACCAGGGCCATGCTGCTCTACCCGCCCGGCCTGGAGTTCATTACCGGCTACCTGGGCTGCCTGTCCGCCGGGGTCGTCGCCGTTCCGGGCGTGCCCCCGCAGGGCCGCGCGCAGAACCACCGTGCGCTGACCCGGATGAGACGTCTGATAGCCGATGCGGACGCCAAGGTCATCCTGGGCGGCCGCGAGGTGATCGACGCCCTGACCGGCATGGCCGAGCAGCTGCCCGAGCTGGCCGACATCACCTGTGTGGCCACCGAGGACATCCCCGACGGTCTGGCTGCCTCCTGGCGCGAACCCGACCTCACCGCCGACTCGGTCGCCTTCCTCCAGTACACCTCCGGCTCCACCTCCGCCCCCAAGGGCGTGGTCGTCACCCACGGCAACCTGCTCGACAACGAGCGGATCATCACCGAACGGATGGGCCACACCCCGGACATCATCGAGGAGTACGGCCGCGAACTGATCGTCAGCTGGCTGCCGATGTACCACGACATGGGCCTCATCGGCCCGGTCCTGAACACGCTCTACCTCGGCGTCACCGCCACCCTCTTCTCCCCGCTGCACTTCCTCCAGCGCCCCGACCGCTGGCTGGAGGCCGTCAGCCGGTACCGCCCGCACAGCAGCGGCGGCCCCAACTTCGCCTACGAGCTGTGCCTGAAGCACGCCACGCCGGAACTCGTCGACGAACTCGACCTGACGTCCTGGAAGGTCGCCTTCAACGGCGCCGAACCGGTACGGCCCGCCACCCTGCGGCGCTTCACCGAGACCTTCGCCCCGGCCGGCTTCCGCCGCGAGGCCTTCTACCCCTGCTACGGCCTGGCCGAGTCCACCGTGATGGTCACCGGCGGCCGGGTGGACACTCCGCCCAGCCTCCTCCGCCGCCGCGGACACCGGACCGCACGCGGGCGAGGCGGACGCGGCGGCGGTCGGCTGCGGCCGGCCCGGCCCGGGCGTGACCCTCGTGATCGCCGACCCCGAACGTCACGAGGAACTCCCCGAGGGCGAGGTCGGCGAAATCTGGGTGGCCGGCGCGAGCGTCGCCAAGGGCTACTGGCGCAATGCCCTCGCCACCCGCGAGACCTTCCGCGCCACCCTCGCCGGCCGCGCGGGCCGCTTCCTGCGCACCGGTGACCTCGGATTCGTGCGCGAGGGCGAACTGTTCGTCACCGGCCGCCTCAAGGACCTCATCGTCATCGACGGCCGCAACCACTACCCGCAGGACCTCGAACTGTCCGCCGAGATGGCCCACCCCGCCCTGCGCCCCGGCTGCACCGCCGCCTTCTCCGTCGACGGAGGAGACGGCGGAGTGGAGGGTGAGCAGGTCGTCCTCGTCGCCGAGGCGGCCCCGGAGGCCGCGGGCGAGGCGGAGAAGATCACCGACCTGATCCGCAGCGCGATCGGCGAGGCCCACGGCGTGCCCGTGCGGGACGTCGTCCTGGTCCACCCCGGCACGATCCCCAAGACGTCCAGCGGCAAGATCCAGCGCCACGCCTCCCGAGCGGCCCACCTGGGCGGCACTCTCGCCGTGCTCGCCACCAGCTGAGATCACCCGTCGTACCCCCGCCCTGCCGGCCGTATCGCCCCTTTCGCCCGTACGGGAATCAGCCCGAGCCCGACGTCACGAGGACACCTCCCCAGATGCCTGCGAACGAGTCCCCGAAGCAGTCCGTCACCACACCCGAGGGGGTGCGGGCGTGGCTGGTGTCCGCCGTGGCCGAGGCATCCGGGCTGGACCCGCTGGCCGTCGACCCGCACCGGCCGATCGCCGAATTCGGCCTGGGCTCCCGCCAGTTGGTGACCCTGGCCGCGGAACTCTCGGAGCGGACGGGCCGGACCCTCAATCCGTCCCTCGTCTTCGACCACCCGACCGTCGCGGCACTCGCCGACGCCGTGTTCGGCGACGCCCCGGCTCCTGCCGTCGTCGAGTCTCCGTCCGTGACTCCCGTACGCGCGGACGACGACATCGCGATCGTCTCCATGGCCTGCCGTTTCCCGGGCGGCGCCGACGACCCGGAGGCGCTGTGGCGGCTGCTGTCCGCCGGCCAGGACGTCGTCACCGAGGTACCGCCGGGCCGCTGGAACACCCAGGGCCTGTACGACTCGGACCCGGAGGCCACCGGCACGGCGTACTCCCTGCGCGGCGGCTACCTCAACGGCATCGACCGCTTCGACGCCGCCTTCTTCGGCATCTCGCCGCGCGAGGCCGCCGCCATGGACCCGCAGCAGCGGCTGCTGCTGCAGACCGCCTGGGAGACGATCGAGCGCGCCGGGATCGTCCCCGAGACACTGAACGGCAGCTCCACGGGCGTATACGTCGGCCTCTACGACAGCGGCTATCTGGCCTCTGCCCCGCTGGACCAGCTCGACGGGCACGTCGGCACCGGCTCGGCCGCCAGCGTGGCCTCGGGGCGCATCGCCTACACCCTCGGCCTCCAGGGCCCGGCGGTCACCGTCGACACCGCCTGCTCCTCCTCCCTCGTCGCCCTCCATCTGGCGGCGCGGGCGCTGGCGGGCGGCGAGTGCGACCTGGCGCTGGCCGGTGGGGCCACGCTGCTGGTGACCCCGCGCGGGCACGTCGAGTTCAGCCGGCTGCGCGGACTGTCGCCGTCCGGGCGGTGCGCGCCCTTCTCCGCCGGCGCGGACGGCGTGGTGTGGGCCGAGGGCTGCGGCCTGGTCCTGCTCAAGCGGCTGGCCGACGCCCGACGCGACGGGGACCGGGTCCTCGCGGTCGTCAAGGGCTCGGCGATCAACCAGGACGGCCGCAGCCAGGGCCTGAGCGCCCCCAACGGGCCCGCGCAGGAAAGGGTGGTGCGCGCCGCCCTCGACGCGGCCGGCCTCCGGCCCGACGACCTCGACCACGTCGAGACCCACGGCACCGGGACCCCGCTCGGCGACCCCATCGAGGGGCGGGCACTGGCCGCCGTGTTCGGCCCCGGCCGCCCCGCCGACCGCCCGCTCGGCATCGGCTCGCTGAAGTCCAACCTCGGCCACACCCAGGCCGCCGCGGGCATCGGCGGCGTCATCAAGACGGTACTGTCCCTCGCCCACGAGCAACTCCCGGCATCCCTGCACGCCGACACCCCGACCGACCACATCGACTGGCCCGACAGCGGCCTGACCCTGCTCACCACCGCCCGGAGCTGGCCCCGGGACGACGAGCGAATACGGCGGGCCGGCGTGAGCGCGTTCGGCATCAGCGGCACGAACGCGCACGTGGTGCTGGAGGAGGCGCCGCGGGAGCCGGATCGGGCGGGCGGGGAACCGGAGCGGTGCCCGGTTCGGGCGAGCGAGGAGCCCTCGAAGGACCCGGCCCGTCCGAGCGCCGACGACCGTCCAGCCCCGAGCCTCTTCCCGCTCTCCGCCCGTACTCTCCCCGCCCTTCAGGGGCAGGCCGACCGGCTCCACCGGGCCCTCGCCGGGGAGCCGTACGCGCCGCTGTCGTCCGTGGCCGCCACGCTGGCCCACCACCGCACGCACTTCGAGCACCGTGCCGTCGTGCAGGCGGGCGACCGCGACGCGCTGCTGACCGCACTGCGTCGGCTGGCCGAGGGACAGCCCGAGCCGGATCAGATCGTCGGCCCCCAACAGGCCAGACCGCACGGGAAGTTGGCTTTCGTCTTTCCAGGCCAGGGCTCCCAGTGGACCGGCATGGCCCGCGACCTGCTCGACAGCGACGCGGTCTTCGCCGACGAACTCGACCGCTGTGACGCCGCGCTGCGCCCCTTCACCACCTGGTCGGTCGCGTCCGTCCTGCGCGGCGACGCGGGCGCCCCCTCCCTGGACCGGGTGGACGTCGTCCAGCCGGTCCTCTTCGCCGTGATGGTGTCCCTGGCGGCCGTATGGCGGGCCCGCGGCGTACGCCCCGACGCGGTGATCGGGCACAGCCAGGGCGAGGTCGCCGCGGCCTGCGTCGCCGGGGCACTCAGCCTCAACGACGCCGCGGCCGTGGTCGCGCTGCGCAGCCAGGCCCTGACCGACCTGTCCGGCACCGGCACCATGGCCGTCGTCGCCCTCCCGCACACCGAGGTGACCGCCCGCCTCACCGAGCACGACGGCCGTATCTCGGTCGCAGCCGTCAACAGCGGCCGCTCGACCGTGATCGCCGGTGACCCGGACTCCGTGGAGTCCCTGCTCGCCGACCTCGTCCGGCAGCAGGTGTTCGCCCGCCGCCTCGACGTCGACTACGCCTCCCACAGCGCTCAGGTCGAGCCGGTCCGTACGGCGATCCTCGACGAACTCGACGGGGTCACCACCTACCCGACCTCCGTCGCCTGGTACTCCACGGTCACCGGCGAACCCGTCACCGGGGAACTCGAGGCCGACTACTGGTACACCAACCTGCGCGAGCCCGTCCGCTTCGCGCCCACCGTCGAGCGCATGGCCGCCGACGGGTACCGCCACTTCGTCGAACTCAGCCCCCATCCCGCCCTGCTGACCGCCCTGCGCACGGTCGCCGAGGACACCAACCACGACCTCATAGCCGTCGGTTCACTGCGCCGCGACGAGAACGGCCCCGCCTGCCTCGACCGCGCCGCCGCCGAACTCCACGTCCACGGACGGCACATCGACTGGCGCCGCCTGGTGCCGGACACCGCCCCGGCGGACCTGCCGACGTACGCCTGGGACCAGCAACGCCACTGGATCGAGCCCGCGACCGCCACCGGGAGCCCCGGCTTCTTCGACCGCGCGGCCCACCCCCTGCTCGGCATCCAGCTCCAGTCCCCGGACGAGACCCGCTGGACGTTCCGCAACGAATGGTCGACGGCCACCGCCGACTGGCTGCCCGACCACACCGTTTTCGGCCGCACGGTGGTGTCGGGCACCACCCTGATGGAACTGTGCCGCGCCGCGCTGGCGGTGGCCCGCCCGGGTGACCTCACCGACCTGCTCCTCCTCGCCCCCCTCGCCCTGCCCGCCGTCGGCACGGTCGAGGTGTCCGTCGAGGTGACCACCGCCGGTCCGGTACCGGAGATCACCGTGCACAGTCGCCCACGTGGCGACGAGTCCGTCGGGTGGACGCTGCACGCCACGGCGTCGGCCGCGGAGCCGGCCTCCGCGACGGCGGGGCAGCCACCGGTGTGGCCGGAGACCGTCGAAGAAGCCTGGAGCGAGCAGACGTACGAACGCCTGACCGGCCTCGGTCTGGGCTACGGCCCCTCCTTCCAGGGCGTACGGCAGGCCGTGGCCACCGGCGACGGCGAACTCCTCGCCCGGCTCTCCCTGCCGTCCGTGGCCCGGGAAGCGGACGACCCCTACCCGGTGCACCCGGCGCTCCTGGACGCCGCGCTGCACGTCGCCGCCGCGTTCGACGCGTCCGAGGACCGGGTCCTGCTCCCGGTCGCGGTCGGCCGCTGCGTCCTGCCGCCCGGCGGCGCCACCGAACTGACCGCGTCCGTACGGCGGACCGGCGGCTCGGGCACCGACGTGACCCTGGACGTGACGCTGTGGGACACCGACGGTCTCCTCGCGGGCCGCCTGGAGTCCGTACGACTGCGCGCGGCGAGCCCCGCGGACCTGCGGGGCGGTTCGGAGAACGGGCGGCATCTGTACGAGGTGGCGTGGACGGCGGTCGATGTGCCGGAGGCCGAGGCGCCCGGCACGGTGGGGAGCGTCGTCGGTGACCGCGCCGAACCGCAGGTCGCCGAGGCACTGAGTGGCCTCCTGACGTCAGGCGCGGGCACCGACGTTCGCGTACGGTTCTGGCCGCGCCCGGCGGCGGACGAGGAAACCGCCGCTGTCGCGCAGGAGTTGGCGGCCACCGCCCTCGCCGAGCTGCAGGCGCTGATCGCCCTGCCGGCCGAGGAGGCGCCGGCCCGGACCGTGTGGGTGACCCGGGGTGCGGTCGCGGCCGGCGACGGCGACACCGTGCCCGCTCTCGCCCAGTCGGTGCTCTGGGGCCTGGCCCGCAGTGCCCGCGCCGAGCATCCCGACCTCGGACTCACCCTGCTGGACCTCGACGCGTCGGACCCCGCCGCCGCTCTGACCGCCACCCTTGCGTCCACGGACGAGCCCGAACTCGTCGCCCGCGAAGGCGTGTTGCTCGCCCCCCGGCTGGTGCGGGCCCGCCCGGTCGACGCGGCGAGCATCCCGAACGAGATCCCCGCCGACGGCACCGTACTGATCACCGGCGGGCTGGGCGCCGTAGGCCGCCACATCGCCCGGCTGCTCGCTGAACACGGCGTTCCTCGCCTGTTGCTGACGTCTCGTCAGGGGCCCACAGACGCTCGAACCGCCGACGTCGTCGCCGAGTTGACCGCCCTCGGCGCCCGGGTCGAGGTGGCGGCGTGCGACATCGCCGACGCGGGGGCTGTGGCGGACCTGCTCGCCCGGGTCGGGGACGACCTGCCCCTGCGCGGTGTCGTGCACTGCGCCGGTGTCCTGGCCGACGGGATCGTCGCCGAACTGACCCCCGAGCGCCTCGCCCAGGTCCTGCGCCCCAAGGTCGACGGCGCCGCCCACCTGCACCGCCTCACCGCCGACCTGCCGCTCGACCTCTTCCTTCTGGTCTCCTCGGCGGCCGGTGTCCTCGGCAACCCGGGCCAGGCCAACTACGCGGCCGCCAACTCCTTCCTCGACCAACTCGCCCACCACCGCAGCGCCTTGGGCCTGCCCGGCGTCTCGGTGTCGTTCGGCGCGTGGGCGGGCGAGGGACTGGCCGCCGCGCACGCGGACCTCGACCGCATGGCCCGCCTCGGCCAGCACGCCCTCACCGCGGACCAGGGGCGCGACCTCGTCGGCCTCGCCCTGCGCCGCAGCAGCCCGCACCTGGTCGCCTGGGCCCTGGATCTGCCGCGTCTGCGGAAGAACGCGGCCACGACGGACGGCCCGACGTCCGCCTTCTGGCGCTCGCTGCTGCCCGCTCCCCGCGCCGGTCGTGACACCGGCCAGGGCCTCGCGGACCGCCTCTCCCGACTGCCCGAGGAGGAACGGGCCGCCCGTGTCCTCGCCCTCGTCCGGGAGGAGGCATCCCTCGCGCTCGGCCTGCGCTCGGCGCAGGCCGTACGCCCCGACCAGCCGCTGCGCGACCTCGGCATGGACTCGGTGACGGCGGTCGAACTGCGCAACCGCATCAGCACCCGCCTGGGCACCAGACTCCCCGCCACCCTCCTCTTCGACCACCCCACACCGACCCGCCTCGCCGACCACCTCCTGACCACGGTCCTCGCGGCAACCCGCCGCACGGCCCCGGCCCGGCCGACGACCCGCCCGGCGACGACATCGGCGACCGACGAGCCCGTCGCCCTGGTCGCCATGGCCTGCCGCCTGCCCGGCGGCGTGAACGACCCGGAGGGCCTGTGGGACCTCGTCACCCAGGGCCGTGACGCGGTCGGTCCGTTCCCCGCCGGGCGCTGGGACGTCGAGTCGCTGTACGACCCGGATCCGGAGGCGATGGGCAAGTCGTACGCCCGCGAAGGCGGGTTCCTCGACGACATCGAGTCCTTCGACGCGGGCTTCTTCGGCATCACCCCGAAGGAGGCCGCCGCCATGGACCCTCAGCAGCGACTCCTGCTGGAGACGACGTGGGAGGCGCTGGAACGCGCCGGAATCGTGCCGTCCCGGCTCGCGGGCAGCACCACCGGCGTGTACGTCGGCATGTTCAGCAGCGACTACCTGTCCGGCTCCCGGCTGGAACAGCTCGACGGATACGTCGGCACCGGCACCGCCCTCAGCGTCGCCTCCGGCCGGCTCGCCTACACGCTCGGCCTGGGCGGTCCCGCGTTGACCGTCGACACCGCCTGCTCGTCGTCCCTCGTCGCGGTGCACCTGGCGGCCCAGGCTCTGCGGGCGGGCGAGTGCGACCTCGCGCTCGCCGGCGGGGTGACCCTGATGGTGACACCGCAGACCTTCGTCGAGTTCAGCCGGCTGCGCGGACTGTCCCCGACCGGCCGCTGCCGCTCCTTCGCCGACGCGGCCGACGGTGCCATCTGGGCCGAGGGTGCGGGGATGGTCGTACTCAAGCGGCTCGGTGACGCCCGCCGGGACGGTGACGAGGTGCTGGCCGTGCTGCGCGGCACCGCCGTCAACCAGGACGGCCGCAGCCAGGGGTTGTCCGCGCCGAACGGTCCCGCGCAGGCACAGGTGATCAGGCGCGCCCTGGATCTGTCCGCGCTGGAGCCCGCCGACATCGACTATGTGGAGGCGCACGGCACCGGCACGACCCTCGGGGACCCCATCGAGGCGAACGCCCTCGCCGAGGTCTTCGGCGACGCACGCCCCCAGGACCGCCCGCTGTACCTGGGCTCGCTGAAGTCCAACATCGGGCACGCACAGGCCGCCTCGGGTGTCGCCGGGCTCATCAAGATGGTGCAGTCGCTGCGTCATGAGACGCTGCCGCGCACCCTGCACGCCGGTCTGCCCAGCCGTCATGTGGAGTGGGACGACAGCGGGCTGCGCCTGCTCCAAGAGCCGGTGCCGTGGCCGTCGTCGGCCGAGCGGCCGCGTCGGGCCGGGGTGAGCGCCTTCGGGATCAGCGGAACCAACGCGCACGTGATCGTGGAGGAGGCCCCCGCCTCACGCGTCAAGGCCGAGCCCAAGCCCCAAAGCGCCTTGGGCGAGCGGCTGTTCGTGCTGTCCGGGCGCAACGACACCGCCGTACGGCAACAGGCCGCCCGTCTGGCCGCGCACCTCACCGAGAACACCGACCTGTCCGACGTCGCTCACTCTCTGGCCCGGCACCGCAGCCACTTCGAGCGGCGCGCGGCACTCGTCGCGGCCGACCGGGACCAACTCCTCGCGGGGCTTGAGGCGTTGGTGGAGGGACGGACGCCGATCGCGCCGGTCCGGGAGGAGCACGCGGGCAAGGTCGCCTTCGTCTTCTCGGGGCACGGCGGTCAATGGCCCGGCATGGGTGAGCGGTTGCTCGCCGAGTCGGAGGTGTTCCGGGACGAGCTGACGCGGATCGACGAGGCGGTGGGCCGGCACGCCGGCTGGTCCGTGCTCGACGTCCTGCGCGACCCGCAGGACACCGCACGCCTCGACCGGACGGAGATCCTCCAGCCGGTGCTGTTCGCCGTCAACGCGGCACTGGCCGCCGCCTGGCGCTCCCTGGGCGTCACTCCGGACGCGGTGACCGGGCACAGCCTCGGTGAGATCGCCGCCGCGTACAGCGCGGGCGCGCTCACCCTGGACGACGCCGTGACGGTGGTGACCGGGCGGGCTCAGGCCGTCGTACCGCTGGCGGGCCGGGGCGGCATGCTGGCCCTGGAACTGGCCCGCCCGCAGGTCGAGGAACTGCTCACGCCCTACGCCGGCCGGCTGTTCGTCGCGGCGGTCAACAGCGCCCACTCCACAGCCGTTTCCGGCGACACCGAAGCCCTCGCCGACCTGGCCCGGCACCTGGAGGAGCGACGCATACCCGCCCGCCGGCTGTCGACGCCGTTCGCCTCGCACACCCCCTTGATGCATCCGCTGCGCGAGGAACTCCTCGGCCGTTTCGCCGCCGTCCGGGGAACCGCGACGCCGACCCCGCTGTACTCGACGGTCCTGGCTGAGCCGGTGTCCGGGGAGGGGCTGGACGCCGGGTACTGGTTCGCGAACCTCAGCGAGCCGGTCCGTTTCGCCGACACCGTCCGGCGGATGCTGGCCGACGGCTACCGCTACTTCGTCGAGCTGAGCCCGCACCCCTCCCTCGGCGCGTCGATCGAGGCCGTGGCGGCCGAGGAAGGCGTCGAAGCGGTCGGCGTCGGGTCACTGCGCCGAAGGGACGGCGGACCGGACGCCCTCCTGCGCGGACTGGGGGAGTTGTACACCGCCGGGCACACCCCCGACTGGTCGCCGCTGTTCCCGGCCGGGCGCCGCGTCGACCTGCCGACGTACGCCTTCACCCGCGAACGCCACTGGCTCGCACCCGCCCCGACCAGCAGCGGCTCGCCGCTGATCGGCACCCACGTCGAGACCAGCGACGAACCCGACCGCCACCTCTTCCAGACCGACATCGACCTGCGCGACCCGCGCTTCGCCTACCTGACCGACCACCGGGTCACCGGCGAGGTCTGGCTCCCCGGCGCCGCCTTCCTCGACATGGCCCTGGAAGCCGCCACCGCCGTGCAGGACGGCCGAGAGGTGCGGCTGGCCGACGTCAGGTTCGTACAGCCGCTGCGCCTGGACGCGGAGACGCCCGTACGGCTGCAACTCGTCCTCCAGCCGGCCGCGGACGGCTTCCGGGACTTCACCATCGCCTCGGCGGCCACGGGCACACCGTGGGAGCGGCACGTGGTCGGCCGGATCGGGGTCACCGCACCTGGAGAGGGCACGGGCGAGGACCTCGCCGCGTGGCGCGAGCGGTGCGAGGAACCGTCCGACCTCCCGGCCGTCTACGCCGGACTCACCGCCCTCGGCATCGACTACGGCCCCGCCTTCCGCGGCCTGGAGGAGGGCCGGCACACCGCCGAAGCGGCGCTCGGCAGGCTGACCCGCAGGCCCGCCGACGGCCACCTGCTGCACCCCGCCGTCCTCGACGCCGCGTTCCACACGGCCGCCCTGCCCGGTGACGCACCGCAGGGACGGGCGTTCGTACCCGCCGGAGTCGGCCGGCTCCGCTTCACCGGACGCGGCACCGTACCCACCTGGGCGACCTGCACTCTTCGCTCGCTGGACGGAGACACGGCCACCCTCGACCTGCGCCTGTACGACGAGGACGAACAACTCCTGCTGGAGGCCGAGGAGTTCGCACTCGCCGCCCTCTCACCCCTGGACGGCGCACTGTTCGAAACCCGCTGGCAGCCGCGCCCGGCCGCCAAGGAACCGCCGACCCGCGCCAGTTGGCTCATCCTGGCCGACGGGACGGGCGTGGCCGACGCCCTCGGGGAGCGCCTGCGCTCCGCCGACGTGCCCCATGTGATCGCCCGCAGCGGATCGGCGTACGCCATGGAGAGCCCGGGCCGCTACGTCCTCGACGCGGCCGATCCGGGCCAGCTGACCCGACTCCTCGACGAGGCCTTCGCCGGCGCACCGCCCGAGCGCGTGGTCCAGCTGTCGGCGCTCGACGCCCCGCCCGTCGAGGACGCCGGCACGGCACAGCGGGCGGCCCGGCTGTGCTGCCTGAACACCCTGCATCTGGTACGGACGTTCGCCGACCGGGCCCAGGGGCGCGCACCCCGCCTGTTCGTCGTCGTACGGGGCAGCCAGGCCGCCGGTGACAGCACCCGGGTCACCCACCCCGAGCAGGCGCTCGCCTGGGGCTTCGGCCTCGCCGTGGCCCAGGAGCACCCGGAACTGTCGACCACACTGATCGACCTGCCGCCCGCCGACGGCGTCGACGCGCTGTGGACACAGCTGCGGCACGCCGACGACGAACGCCTCGTCGCCCTGCGCGGCGACAGCCGCCTGGTCCCGCGCCTGACCCGCACCCGCCCCGACGACGGCGGCCACGGCGAGATCACCCCGGACGGCGTGTATCTGATCACCGGCGGTCTGGGCGGCCTGGGCCGGGTCGTCGCCGAACGACTGGCGGGCCGGGGCGCCCGCCGACTGGCCCTGCTGAGCCGCGGCACGCCCGGCGAGGACGCCGCGAACTGGATCGCGGAACTGGAGGAGCGCGGGATCACCGTGCACCTCGCCCGCGCCGACGTCGCCGACCGTGAGAGCCTGACGGCCGCCCTGGACGCCGTACGACACGAGGCCGGGCCCATCGCCGGGGTGGTCCACGCGGCCGGTGTGCTCGACGACGCCGCCGTCACCAACCTGAACGACGAACGCGTCCTGGGCGTCCTCGCCCCCAAGGTCCTCGGCACCGCCCTGCTCACCGAACTGGTCCCGGAGGCCGACAGCCTCGTCCTGTTCGCCTCGGCCGCCGGCCTCCTCGGCTCGGCCGGACAGAGCCCCTACTCGGCGGCCAACGCCTTCCTCGACGCATGGGCCCACCACCTGTCCCGCACCGGCCGCCGGGCGCTGAGCCTGGACTGGGGCGCCTGGGCGGGCGTCGGCATGGTCGCCGCGTCCGGCACCCGGGCCGCCGAGACCGGCCGGTCCGGCCTGGTCGCCTTCTCCCCGCAGGAGGGCGGCGAGTTGTTCGACCGGGTGCTCGGCACCGAGCGCCGCCAGCTCGCCCCCCTCGCCCTGGACTGGGAGCTGCTGGCCCTCGACCCGGACGCGGCACGCACCCGCCCGATCCTCGCCGACCTCGTCGGCGCCCCGACGCCCACGGCCGGCTCAGACGACCTCGTCAAGAGCGTGTTCGCGGCGACCACCGACCAGGAACGCGCCGAACGGCTCGAAACGTACGTACGGGCCCGGGTCGGCCAGGTCGCCGGCGGAGCCGGGGACGTGTCCGCGACCACGGCCCTGAAGGAACTGGGCCTGGACTCCCTCATGCTGGTCCGCCTGCGCAACGCCTTCGCCCGCGAACTCGGCGCCGAACTCCCGGCCGCCACCGTGTTCTCGGCGTCCGACATCCGCGGCCTGGCCCGCGCCCTGGCCACCGCCCTGCCCGAGGGAGAACGCGAGCACCAGCCGGCCGAGGCCGTCGCAGAGGTACCCGAGACCGCACTGTGGCCCGCCACCCGTGACGTCGTACGCCTCCTGCGCAGCGCCCAGCCCGGCATGCCGGACGCGGCCCACGCGGTCGGCCTCGCGCTACGGCTCACCACGCCGACCGGCCCAGACGCCCTCACCGGCATCCTCGACCGGCTCACCGCACGGCACGCGGCACTGCGTACCGCGATCGTCACGAGCCCGGAAATCGGGCGACAGTTGCTCGTCGAGCGGGAGTTGGTGCGGCCCGTGCTGCGTTGGACGACCGTCACCGACGGGACTCCCGATGCCGCCGACCGGCTGCGCCGCCTGCTGGAGCCACCGTTCGACCTGACGACCCCGGCGCTGTGGCGGTTCGAACTCCTCGACGCCGGTGCGCAGGGCCAGACTTTGGTCTTCGGCGCGCACCACGCCGTGAGCGACCTCCAGTCGCTGCTGCTGGTGGCCGGGGAGATCGACGCCGAGCTGTCCGGAACCGCACTGGACGGCACCGTCACCAACCGTGACATCGACCTGCTGATCAAGGCTCAGCAGACGGTCGACCCCGGCGTCGGCGCGGCCGAGTGGCGCGAGGCGTTCCAGGGCAGTGCCCGGCTCGACCTGACGCTCGCCCACCCCCGTCCGGCGACGCGGTCGTACCGCGCCGGCAGCGTGACCGTGACGATCCCCGACGGACTCATGGAACGCGTGGCCGCGACCGCGAGCCGACTCGCCGTCACCCCCGCCGCGTTCTGCCTGGGCACCCTGACCGTCCTGCTGGCCAGGCTGCGGGAGCGGGAGCGCTTCGTGCTCGCCGTGCCCGTGGACACCCGCATCCACGCCGACGCGTTCGACGCGGTGGGCTTCTACGGCGTCCCGGTCCCGTTCCCGGCCGAGGCCCGCTCGGACGAACGCGTCGAGGACGTACTGCGCCGCACCGACAGCCGCCTTGAGAAGATCGTCGCGAAGGGCGCGATGTTCTCGGACGTCCTGGCGACCCTGGCCAAGCAGGGCCTCCACCGCGCGAACGCGCCGCTGGTGGAGGTGTACTTCAACTACGTGCGCTCCGGCGCCGGCCGTCTCACCCACCTTGAGGTCCTGCCGGCCGGGACCGGCTACTCCGACCTCGACCTGATGATCACCATGACCCCGGACGCGGGCCGCATCCGGCTCGACCACAACCTCGACATCCTGGACGCGGCGAGCGCGGAACAGCTGGGGGAGGAGTTGGTGCGATTGCTGGAGGAGACGGCCGACGAGCCGACGGCGCCGGTGCGGACCACGACTCCCCTCGTTGTCGCGCACGGCACGCTCGCCCTCGCCGCCACCTTCGCCCTCGGCAACCTGCCGCCGCTGTACGAGGCGGCGGTCGACGAGGACGCGCAGGACGGTGGGCCGACGGTCGCGGAAGCCCCGTACCACCACGTGCTCGCGAGCCTTCAGGATCCGTCCGGCGCGTTCGCCGATCCCGCCATGGCGGTGGGCACGGTGCTGCTGCGGGCGGCGGACTTCGAGCGGTTCGGTCCGGTGGACGACGAGCTGCTCGCCGAGCTCCGCACCGCCTACCCCGCGGCGTTCCGGGCCCTGGTGGAGCGCACCCGAAAGCCGCTGCTCGTCGGCTTCCTGCCGTGCGCGCGCACAACGGACCGCTTCACCCGCTGGGAGCGCGAAGTAGCCGCCGAACTCGCCGAGTTGCCCGATATCGCGGTGCTCGGCCCCGACGACTGGACCCGCCACCACCAGGTCGACGAACGCTTCGACGAGCGGACCGAACGGCTGGCCCACCTGCCGTTCACCCCGCACTTCCAGGCGGCGGTGGCCCTGCGCCTCGCCGAAGTCGTACGGGCCGTCCGCCGGCCCGCGCCGAAGGTGATCGCGGTCGACGGCGACGAGACCCTGTGGGGCGGCGTCGCCGGTGAGATCGGCCCGGAGGCGGTCGACCTCACCGGTCCGCGCGCCCTGCTCACCCGCAGACTGCTGCGGTGGCGGGAGGCGGGCACGCTGCTGGCGCTGGTCAGCAACAACGACGAGGACACCGTACGGGCCGTCCTGGACCGCCCCGACAGCCTGCTGAAGGCCGACCACTTCAGCGTGCTCTCCGCCACCTGGGGACCCAAGTCCGGCCGCCTGGCGGACGCGGCCCGCACGCTCGGCCTCGGGCTCGACAGCTTCCTCTTCCTCGACGACAACCCCGTGGAGATCGCCGGCGTCCGCTCCGCTGTGCCGCAGGTGCTGTCGCTCACCTGCCCGCCGACGGACCGACTGGAGGAGTTCCTCGGCCGGTTGTGGCCGCTCGTCCCGGCCGCGACGACCGCCGAGGACACCCTCCGCGCCCGGTTCTACGAGCAGGAACGGGAGCGGGACGCGGCACGCGAACAGGCCGGCTTCGAAGAGTTCCTCGCGCGGCTGGAGTTGGAGGTCGACATCCGCGCCCTGTCCGAGGCGGACGTGCAGCGGGCCGAGCAACTCGTACGCCGCACCAACCAGTTCACCCTTCGCGCCCGGTCGGCCGACGGCGGCGACCTTGCCCGGTGGCGGGAGCACGGCGAGGTGTGGACGGCCGCCGCGCGGGACCGGTTCGGCGACTACGGCCAGATCGGCCTCCTCGCCGTACGGGCCGACGGCGACCGGCTCGACGTACTGGCCTGGCTGATGAGCTGCCGCGCCCTGGGCCGGGGCGTCGAAGAACGCCTGTTGCAGTGGCTCGCCGACCGCGCCGAACAACTCGGCTGCACCAAGATCCGACTGACGGCGGAACGGACCGCACGCAACGTACCGGCCCGGCGTCTGGTGGCCGCGCTAGGTGGTGGCGACCAGGACGACGAGCGACTGGAGACCGTGGTCACGCCGGAGCAGCTTCGGGGGTTCCGGTCGTGGCGGCAGCGGTGACGGGATCGGCAGCGGTGATCGGACCGGTGGCCGCGTGGGAAACAACAGCGCACATCTTTGAAGGGCACTCATGCGTGAGGTGAACGAGGCCGCGGCGGCACATGCCGCACAGCGGGCCACCGCCGAGGCGATCGAGCGGGGCGGGACGGGACTCAGCGTGAGCGAGCTGCTGGCGAAGGTGGCGCGAGCGGCCGACTCGGCGGGGCCGGATGCCGGTCCGCAGTCCGGGTCGGGGGGTGGTCCGGTGCCGGGCGTTGAGCCTGCGCCTGGTGTTGACCGCGGGGTCGGGGTGGAGGCTGGGCCTGGCATGGAGCCCGGCGTTGGCGTGGAGGCCGCGCTTGGCAGTGTCCCTGCGTCCGGCGTTGAGCCTGCACCTGGCATTGCGTCTGGGCCGGGCGTCGAGGCTGCGCTCGGGATTGAGGCGGCGCCCGGCAATGTCCCCGAACTCAGGGTTGCGCCGGCACCTGGCATGGAGCCCACGCCCAGCACTGAGCCTGTGCCCGGCATAGTGCCCGCGCATGGCATGGGGCCCGGGCCCAGCACTGAGTCCGTGCCCCGCACGGTGCCTGCGCCCCGCACGGTGCCCGCACCGGGCACCGATCCCGTGCTCGGTCAGGTGTCCGCGCCGGGAACGGATCCCGCCGCCGAACCGATGACCGACGCGGCATCCGACCCCACGCCCGCCTCAACCCCACTCCCGGACGTCGATGGCCTGGCCGCCCTGATCGCCACCGCCGCCGGCCGCCACCTCCCCGGCGGGCGCCTCTCTGCTGACGCCGACTTCTTCGACGTCGGCGGCAGTTCCGTGAACGCCGTGGAATTCGTTGCGGAGCTGGAGGACCTACTGGGCCTGGAGATCGACCTCGACGAGGTGTTCGCGGACGCCCGCCCGCGCAGCCTCGCCCAGCGCTGGCTCAAGGCCGCCCCCGCGGCAGGGCTCCGCATGCCCACGCCCGCGACAATCCAGCGAACACCCACACCCGCACCCTCGACCACTCTGGCCACGCCCGCCCCGGCAACACCCCACACCACCGCTCGCCGCGAGGACCTCGACCAGATCCTCGCCGACCTCGCCCTCGTCGACCGTCTGCCCTTCACCGGTTCCCCCGAGCCGCTGCCGCCCCGTCGGATCCTGCTGACCGGCGCGACCGGCTTCCTCGGCAGTCACATGTTGCTGGACCTGCTGCGGCACAGCGACGCACACGTCTACTGCCTGGTCCGCGCGGCCGACGAGGACGCGGCCGTCGTCCGACTCGGTGAGGCGCTGAGGAGTTACCGCCTGCCCTGGTCCTCGGAGGTGCGCCGTCGGATCACCGTGCTGCCCGGCGACATCCGTCGCCCGCACCTGGGCCTGTCCGACGACGTGTGGGGCACTCTCGCCCAGGAACTGGACAGCGTCGTGGGCGTCGCCGCCGCCGTGGACTTTCTGCGCGGCTACCAGTCACTGCGGCAGAGCAACGTCCTCGGCACCCTGACCCTGGCCGAACTCGCCGCGACCGGCCGCCCCAAGCCGCTGCACCACATCTCCTCGATCGCCGTCTTCAACGAGGTCGGCATCACCGCCATGGGGGAGGACGACCCGCTCGCCCACGTGGACCGCCTCGTCGCGGGCTACGACCAGACCAAGTGGGCCGCCGAGGTCGCCCTGCGCCGCGCCCGCGACCACGGCCTCGTCGTCACCGCCCTGCGCCCCGGCGGCATCGGCGGCCACACGAAGACCGGCGCCTACAACCCCCAGGACCTCAGCAGCGGCCTGTTCTCGGCCTTCGCCCGCTTCCGGACCGTACCGGCCTTCCGTCATCTGAACGCCGCCCCGGTGGACTGGGTGAGCCGGGCCGCGGTCGCCGCCGTCTGCGAGCCCGACGCCTGGGGCTACGACTACAACCTGACCGGCGTGCCCAACACCCTCGACGACGTCGTACGCGACATGACCCTCGGCGGCATGCACGTACGCGTCCAGGACTGGGAGGAGTGGCGTACGGACACCCTCGCCCGCCTCCAGGCCGACCCGGTGCCCGAACTGACCTTCCTGACCCGCGTGTTGCAGAGCCCCACCGCCCTCAAACTGTGCGAGGCGACGCTCACGGGCCCGGCCGCCACCATGGATCGCACCGCCACTCTCGTCGAGGCGCTCGGCCTCGAACCCGCCACCCGCTACGACGCACGGGCCCAGCTGAAGACGTTCGAGCGGCTCGCCGGCGACGGCCTGGCCCGGCTGCCGCACAAGGACGACCAGCCCTACCTGTGGTTCAAGGAGACCGCCGAGGGCGCCGTACGCCCCATCGGCACGTCCGCCCCCGCCACCCCCTGTTCCACGGAGCTCACCCTCTCCATCGCGAGCATGCACCAACTGGTGACCGAGCGCCGGGTAGACGTGCGCGGCGGGCTCCACTGCACCGCCGTACACCCCGAACCGCTCCTCGTGGAGCGTGGCGACGTCTGGATCCGCCCCGAGGAGGGCATCCCGCAGCAGCACGGCCTGCGCCACCAACTCCTGCGCTACCGGCTCCAGTTGCGCGACACCGACGGCGGACGCTGGTGGCTAGAGGGCCGCAAGTACGCCCGCGCCCGCCGCGACGTATGGCGCCAGACCCGCGCGCTGACCGTCGAGATCGGCCGGGAGGGCGAGAGCGCCCACCTGGCGGGCGAGATCGTCGTCCCCGCCGACAGCTACGTACGCGACCAGATCGACGGCATCAAGGTCGACCCGCGCCTCACCAGTCAGGAGAAGCGGGCCGCCAAGCTGACCTGGCTGGCCTGGTTCGGCCTGGAGATGGGCCGCGGCCTGCTCGGCCCCTTCGCCCGGGCCGCCGCCGACCTGCTCGACCTGCGCCGCACCCAGACTCCCACGGAGCACAACCGATGATCTTCAAGGCGACCGGCATCAGTGCCAGGCCCACTCTCCGCAAGGTCCGCACCACCACGGCCCTGCGCCCGCTCCGCCACCGCCTCGACCCGACGCGCGTCGAGGAGATCCCCTTCCGCGCAGGCGACGGGGTCCGCCTGGGCCTGACCCGCGTCGACGGCGGCGACACGGACCGTCCCGCCGTCCTGCTCCTGCACGGCCACACCGCCTCCGCCGACATGTTCCTGCTGCCCGAGACCCGCAACCTCGTCGACGTCCTCCTCGACGACGGCTACGAGCCGTGGCTGCTGGACTGGCGCGGCAGCTGCCGGCTGCCGTACAACGAGACCGGCCAGAAGTACACCTACGACGACGTCGCCCTGTACGACATCCCCGAAGCCGTCGCCCACATCCGTGCCCGCATCGGCGACCGGCCCCTGTTCGTCGTCGCCCACTGCATCGGCTCGCTCACCCTCTCGCTGAGCATGACGGCCGGCCTGGTGCCGGGCCTGGCCGGGGTGGTGTCCCAGGGCGTGTTTCTCACGCCGAAGCTCGCCGGACGCACCTCCCTGCGCATGACCCTGGCGGGAGAGCTGCTGAAGTCCCGCATCGACCACATCCCCGTCGACATCCGCAAGGTCGGCCTGTGGTCGAAGTACACCCCCCTGTTCGCGCTGGCCTCCCGCAAGGCGAGCTGCCCCGACCCGACCTGCCAGATCCTGCACAACTCGGCCTGGGGCACGGGCGCCTCGCTCTTCGTCCACGAGCACCTCACCGAGACCACCCACGACCGCCTCGCCGAACTCCTCGGCCCCGCGCCCCTGTGGATCCTGCCGCACCTGCGCCGCATCGAACTGGCCCGCACGGTGGTCCGCTGGCACGACACCGACCTGCGCTACCGGTCCCTGCCGCCGAACGCCCTGGACGCGGCGGCCCGCATCGACACCCCCGTCCTGCTGCTCTCCGGCAGCGAGAACGGCCTGTGGCAGGACTCCCAGAAGCTCTGCCACGACGTCCTCGCCCACCGGCAGCCCCAGCTGGACGTCACCTACACGGAGATCCCGGGCTACGGTCACCTCGACACGTTCCTCGGCCGGGGCGCCGCCCTCGACGTGTTCGGCCACATCCTCGATTTCCTCGGGCCGCTACGGTGACGGCGGCCCCCGGGCCCATTACCGTACTCGGCAGTAACTCCATCGCCATCGCCATCGCAGGAGGCCAGGCCCCATGCCAACGCTCGCTCTCGACGCCGCCACACTGACGTACGACGACGAGGGCTCCCGCGACGGTGAGGCCACCCCGCTGGTGTTCATCCACGGCTGGACGGCCAACCGCCACCGCTGGGACCACCAGATGGCCCACTTCGCCCCGGGACGCCGGGTGATCCGCCTCGACCTGCGCGGCCACGGCGAGAGCACCGGATCGGGCGCCCGCACGATCGAGGACCTCGCCGACGACGTCCTGGCCCTCCTCGACCACCTCAAGGTGGACCGCTTCATCCCTGTCGGTCACTCCATGGGCGGCATGATCGCGCAGACCATCGCCCTCGCCCACCCCGACCGGGTCGACCGCATGGTGCTGGTGAACTCCATCAGCAAGATGACCTACAACCGGGGAAGAGGCCTGCTGATGGCGGCCTCCACCCTGGTCCCCTTCAAGCTCTTCGTCGCAGCCAACATCCAGCGTGCCTTCGCCCCCGGCTACCCGCGCGAGGAGATCCGCGCCTACATCGGCGCCTCGGCGGCCACCCCGCGCGAGGTGGTGATGACGCTCTACTCCGCCATGCGCGCCTTCGACGTCCTCGACCGCGTCGGCGAGATCCGCACCCCCACCCTGCTGGTGCACGGCTACCACGACGTCCAACTGCCCGTCGCCCAGATGCTCCGCATGGCGAAGGGCTACCCGGACGCGGTCATCCGCATCCTGGACGCCGGCCACGAACTCCCGGTGGAGAAGCCCGCGGAACTCACCGTGGCGCTCGACTGGTTCGTGAGCCCCCGGGACTGACAGGTCAGCGAAGGCGGCGCCCGCTCGTTCTCCGCGATGTCTTCGGCGGCCGGAAAGCGGCGCTGAACCTGTGGGGAACCTGAGAAGTTGTGTGAACTCTGCCGCGCTGGGCAGGCGCCGTCGTCATGAGCACCCCCCATCGGAGCACGGTAGACGAGGCCGGCGAGGCTACGGAGTGGCAGAGCCCGGACGTGCGAGCGGCGCTGCCGCTCGTCCCCTCACCGGCGCACCGGCGCAGACGTGGCGGGCGGGGCTTTTCGTCGGCACTGCGTGGTGGGCGGGTGGCGGGGCTGGACGGACTGCGGACGGTCGCGGTGATGCTGGTGATCGTGTATCACGTGGAGCCGGATCCGCTGCCCGGAGGTTCCGTGGCCGTGGACGTCTTCTTCACGCTCAGCGGTTTCGTCATCACCCGGCTGCTGGTCGCCGAGTACGCCCGTACCGGCCGGATCGGCCTGGGGTCGTTCTACCGGCGGCGGTGGCTGCGGCTGGTGCCGGCCATGCTGGTGATGTGCGCGGTCACCACCTTGCTGTCCCTGGCGTTTGTGCTGCCGCTGTTCGACGGGGCATGGGTGGCGGCGGCTCTGGCCGCGGCGTCGGTGGTCAATCTCGTACGGGCCGGGGAGTCCGGGCCGTACTCGGACCTCACCGCGCCGCTCAGCCACACCTGGTCGCTGGGGGTGGAGGAGCAGTTCTACCTGGCCTGGCCGCTCCTGCTGCTGGTGCTGCTGCGGCACGCGAAGGCGCGGTCGGTGCTGGGCTGGGTCGCGGCGCTGTGCGTCCTGCCGGTGCTCTGGCGGGCGGTGCTCTGGGACCCCACGGCGGCGCACCGCATCTACAACGGCCCCGACACCCGCGCCGACCAGCTCCTCGTCGGAGCTCTGCTGGCCGTCGTCCTGGCCCGGCTGCGTGCCGACGACCCCCGACTGGCACTGCTGCGCCGATGGGCGGGACGGCTCTGCTGGCCCGCGCTCGCACTGCTGGGGCTGATCGCCTGGCAGGTCCCGATCACCGAACCGAGCCGGTGGAACCCCGTGTGGTACACGGTCGGATTCCTCGCCGTCGCCGTCCTGTCGGCCACGGTGGTGGCAGCCCTGGACCTGTGCCCCCGGTCGTGGCCCTCCCGTCTGCTGTCGGTGTCCGCCCTGGCATGGGTCGGACGCAACCTCAGCTACGGGATGTACCTGTGGCACTACCCCGTCATCCGGCTGCTCTCCGATCTCGGCGTGGACGGCGGCCGGCTGCTCCCGGCGGGTGTCGTGGCGACGGTAGCGGCGGCCCTCGCCTCGTACCTCCTCGTCGAGCGGCCCTTGCTGCGCCGCGACCGGTTCCGCGTGCGCCCACTGGAGCCCGTGGCCACTCCAGCGCGTGCGCCGGCCGCGTGACGGGCGCGGCGAGCTTCCCTACGGGGCGGCCAGTTTCCGCAGGAGCAGTGCGGACAGGGGTGTGGGCAGCGCGCGCAGTGTGCGGACCAGCGCCGCTGTGGGCCAGGGAAAGCACGCCTGCGCCGGTTCCTTCTCCAGGGCGCGTACGACGTGCCGGGCCGCCCGCTCCTGGCTGACCTGGAAGGGCTTGGGCAGTCCGTCTTCGCTGATGCGCTCGGTGGCCACGAAGCCGGGGTGGATCGTGGTGAACCGGATGCCCCGGGGAGCCAGTTCGACGCGCGCGGCGTCGATGAGCGTGCGCGCGGCCGCCTTCGCCGCCGAGTACGGCCCCCGGTGACCTGGTCCATGGACATGTCCGGTCCCTGGCCGGCGTTGAGCAGTGCTATGTCGATGGTCCCGTACTCCGCGGCCGCGGCCGCCACGACGTCGGCCGCTGCCTGCGGGTCGAGGGCGTCGGCGGCGATGTGCAGGCAGGCGCTGCCCGCGGCTCGTATCTCCTGCGCGACGGCGGCCAACTCGGGGGCACGGCGTGCGGTGATGACGAACCGGTTGCCGCCGGGGGCGAGGTGGCGCGCCACCTCGGCGCCGATGCCCGACGAGGCGCCGACGATCAGGATGGTCCTGCCGGTGATGCGCGCCATGGCGTTCCCTCGCTCGAAGACCCTTGCCCCGTTACAGCGGCCACAGGTGTCAGAGGTGTCACAGGTGTCACGAGCAGTGTCACGCCTCTGCGCGGTTCTTGGGCACGGCGGAGTCGGATTGTCCGACGGTCCGAGCCGGTGCGTCCTTGCGCCGTATGCAGCAGCACGAGGAGCAGGCGGCCTGCGCACCAGGTGAGGCTGGATCAGCCCCGAAGCTCACCCTCAGGAGCCGCCATGCCTCTGCGCCCCGCACCGCCCCGCACCCCCCTCCGTCGCCCACGGCTACGGCCGGCGCTCGTCATCGCGATCTGCCTGGCGGGCCTGGCCCCGGCCGCCGTCAGCAGCGCCGCCGACGCCACCCCGCGACCGCCGGACGACCGTACGCTGCAGAACCAGCTCGACGAGTTCGTACGCAGCCCGGGCGGCCCGCCCGGCATCATCGCCGTGCTCCGCCGCGGCCACGACAAGCAGGTCCTGCGGGCCGGCGTCGCCGACCTCGCCACGGGCCGGCCGCCCCGCACGGACGACCACATGCGCATCGCGAGCACGGCCAAGGCCTTCAGCGGTGCGGTGGCGCTCACCCTGGTCGACCGACACGCCCTGCGTCTGAACGACACCCTGCGCAAACGCCTGCCCCGGCTGCCCCGTGCCTGGGGCTCCGTGACGCTGCGGCAACTCCTGAACCACACCAGCGGCCTGCCGGACTACACGGACGACCCCGCCTTCCTCGAGGAGGTGATCGCCGACCCGCGGCACCGCTTCGACTCCCGTCGCCTCCTCGACTATGTGGCCGACGAACCCCTGCGGTTCCGGCCCGGCAGCCAGTACCGCTACTCCAACTCCGACAACATCGCCGTAGCCCTGATGGCGGAGGCGGTCACCGGCACGCCGTACGAACAACTGCTGCGCGAACTCGTCTACGAGCCGCTGCGCCTGCGCAACACCAGCCTTCCGCAGGGCTACCGGCTCCCCGAGCCCTACCTGCACGGATACGACGTGAGCCCGCCCGCGCCCCCGGAGGACGTCAGCGAGCTCCTCAGCGCCTCCGGCGTGTGGGCGTCCGGAGGGATCGTCTCCACCCCCGCCGACATGACCCGCTTCATCCGCGGCTACGCCGGGGGAGCGCTGTACGGCAAGGGCGTCGTACGCGCGCAGCGGCGCTGGATCGACGGCGCGTCCGAGCCCGCGGGGCCGGGGCGCAACTCCGCGGGCCTCGCAATCTTCCGCTACGCGACGCGCTGCGGTGTCGTGCTCGGGCACACCGGCAACATCCCCGGCTACACGCAGCTGATCGCCGCCACCCCGGACGGCAGCCGCTCGCTGACCTTCTCCGTCACTACCCAGATCAACCAAACCGCGGCCCCCGCGCAGTTGCGCCAACTGCGCGCCATCCAGGAGAACTTCGTCTGCGCGCTGCTGACCGACGGCGGTCGTTGAGACAGACAGCCGCATGGGGCTTGCCCGACCTCGCCGGGCAAGCCCCATGCACGCGGTGGCCGACGGACGTCAGCAGTCCGGGACGCCCTCGATCTTCACGCCGCCGCGGAGGTACAGGTTGTTGACCCAGGCGATGTCGCTGCCTGCGAACTCCTGTACCGCGGTCCACCAGTTGTTGGTGCCGACCGCGGGGTCGGTGACGGTCTGGCCCGGCGTCTGGCACACGGCGTCGAGCCAGTACTTCGAGCGGACGGCCAGGCGGTTGGACTCGCTGGTCGGCTGCTCGCGCAGATTGACGTTGGTGGCCCAGATGTAGACGTCGGTGAGCGTCGGGTCGCCGCCGCTCACCGCGGCCGGCGCGGCCGCGGCCGTGGTGGCCAGGACTCCCGCGCCGAGCGTGGCCACGGCCAGCGCGACGGCGGAGCGCTGCATCAGCTTCTTCATGTGTGTTTCCCCCTGAACTGATCTGCTGCTGCACGGCACTTGGCCGGCACTCAGGACTCTAGGGAAAGGTGTGGTGCCGCGGTCCCTGACAGATGTCAGGGTCAGTGCGCGTACCCGAGGAGGCGTTGGGGCAGCAGGGCCAGGTGCTCCTCGCGCACCAGGTCGAAGCGCAGCGCGAGCGTGACGAGGTCCTCCCGCTTGGCACCCACCCGCGTCTCGTCCTCGTTCCCGGTCCGCAGCCGGAGTTTGGCGGACGTTAGGTAGTCGATGTGGTAGTTCACGGCGGAACGGGTCAGATCCCGGCACGACTCCAGGGGCCGCAGCCGCTCCACGATCTCGCCGGCGCCGGGCAGCGCCACGCCGGACGCGGTGCGCAGCCGGGGCTCGCACAGCGCGACCAGGACGAGGAAGTACTTGGACGTCGGTCGAGGGAGAACGGGCTCACGGTCCGCTCCCCGTGGTCGGGCCCGGCGCCGTCCTGCGCATAGGCGTGCTGCGGCGCGAACACTTTGAAACTCGCGGTGCTGTCCAGAGCGGGCAGCACCACCCGGGAGAATTCGAACGGCACGGGCGCGCCGAGCCGCCCCGGAGCCACCTTGACGTATTCGCCGGCCCCTTCGAGATTCTCCACGACATATGTGGAGGTCGCGCTGAAGTTCGACAACCGCCAGAAGTCCCCGGCTGCCTCGATGCGTCCCGCGTGCCGCGACACACCGGGATCGGGCAGGGCAATGGGCAGCGCTCTGCCCGGGGCTCCCCGCCCGAAGTCCCTGGTCTCACCCGGCCCCATGTGAAGAAGCCGCGGCTTTTGATGAATTGCTCCCGGACGAGACTCTGTTTCGTCGGGCAACTGCACGATAACGGTGTCCATAACACTCATCCCCCGTGTCGGTCGCCAGAATTCTAAAGCGGCGACCGCGCTGTCCGGAGTGCTGGAACAGGCCGGTTCCCGGTCCTGAGGGGACCGGGAATCGGGCCGTGGCCTGAATCGTCCGGCACCGGGTAGGCGCAGCAACGAGGGAACGAAACCCGCCGACCGGAGGAGAGACGACCATGCCGAGCGTCATCCAGCGCATCAAGCAGTACACGCGGAGTCCTCAGGGCCGTCGCACCGTTGAGCAGGCGCGGCGCGCCGCATCCGACCCGCGCCGCCGCGCCCAGGCGAAGCGCCTGCTGAGCAAGTGGCGCACTCGCCGCTGACCGGACGGCCGTGACGGTTCGTCAGCCGTGGAAGGTGATGTAACCGTTGCGGTCGGGGTCGGAACCGCTCTTGGTGTACGCGTGTACGTCCGCCCGGCTTCCGCCCGGCTTGTACAGGTAGATCGTGTCCTTGTCGTTGTTCCAGATGAAGTTGCAGTTCTGGCGGTAGACGACGTTGTTCGCGTCCGAGTCGGTGCCCTTGCCGCCGCGCAGCTTCACGTAGTCGCCGGGCTGGAGATAGTGGTTGGCGGTGAAGGCGAAGCGGTTGCCCGTGGCGTCCTTGACGACGTAACCCTTGAGGTTGACGGTCTTCGAGGCCGAGTAGTTCTTGATCGTCAGGTACTCGCTCTTGGTGTTGCCGGTGGAGCAGCTGTTGGAGTCCGCGCCCGGTGCGTCGTACTGAACGCCCTTGAGCTTCAAGGCCGACGTGTATTCGGCGGCCTGCGCGGGCGCGGCCGACACGGCGGCTATCGCCCCGACGGCAGCGGACATCGCCAGCACATGGCGTATACGCATGAGAAATCCCCCCTGTGGTGCGAATGGAGCGCCCGGAGTCTATCCCGTCGATGAACGTGACGTGATGGGAACGTGTGGGAAATGTGAAGCTGCCAGTGTCCAGGCGGCCCGCCGACGGCGATAGGGTCCCGGCATGGTTCATACCGATGTGGGGATCGTGCACCCCGGAGCCATGGGTGCACAGGTGGCGGCACAGGTGAGGGCCGCGGGCAGCAGGGTCTGGTGGCTGCCGCAGGGACGCTCGGCCGAAACGCGGCGGCGGGCCGCGGAGTTGGGGCTGCTGCCTGCCGGGAGCATGGCGGAGCTGACCGCCGAGTGCACCCTGCTCCTCAGTGTGTGTCCGCCGGCCGCCGCCCTCGACGTCGCCCGTCAGACGGCGGCCGCCGGCTTCGAGGGTGTCTACGTCGATGCCAACGCGGTCAGTCCCCGGCGCATGGCACAGATCGCTGAGGCGCTGCACGGCACCGGCGCGACACTCGTCGACGGAGGCATCACCGGACCGCCGCCCCGTGAGGCGGGAACCACCCGGCTCTATCTGTCGGGCGACGACACGGTCGTATCAGGGATCCGGGCGTTGTTCGACGCCACTCTGCTGACGCCGGTCGTCCTGGCCGGCCCGGTCGGCCGGGCCTCGGCGCTCAAGCTGGCCTTCGCCGCCTACAACAAGATCTCGTACGCGCTCGCCGCCGAGGCCTGCGCCCTCGCGGAGGACCACGGCGTCCTGGACGACCTCCTCGACGTCGCCGCGCACCTGCTGCCGGACACCCCACTGGCCCGGCCGGAACAACTGGCGAGCGCCGGCCCCAGGGCCTGGCGCTGGGAGCCGGAGATGCGGGAGATCGCCGAGGCCTGGCGGGGGAGCGGTCTGACGGGCTCCTTCGCCGACGCCGCGGCGGACACCTTCGAGCGCTGGCACGCCCACAAGGACGACCGGAGCGTGACCAGCGGCCAACTGCTCGCCGACCTCCTCGGGCGCGGCCCGGAAGAGGCCGCGTGACGACCGGCCAAGGCGCCGCTCAGTTCCACAGCGAGTAGGTCACCGTGCGCGCCAGCCGCTCCGGCCGGTCACCGGGGAAGGTGAGCGTCATCCGCCCGTAGCGCTGCTGCTGCGGATCCTTGTTCCAGCTCTGCGGCTGGTCGAGCCGGACGACGACGCGATACGAGTGGAAGGTCCCCGCCGCACAGTACGGATCGCAGTCGTTCACCCAGTTGACGCCCCTCGCCTTCGCGGAATCGGCGTCCCAGTGCGTCCACCGGAGCGAGGCCAGGCGACTGTTGCCGTCGCCGCAGGCCAGGATGAAGTCGGCCGGACGCACCTGCGGCTTCGAGGAGCAGTCGACGAGCACGGTGTCCCTGACCGGCTGCGCCGCGGCCTGCACCGCCGACGACGGCGCCGCCGCGGGGGAGGCGGAGGCCGGGCCCATGGCCGCCACGAACGCCACCGCGGCACACAGCGCCGCCGCCTTGGTCACCGCGAGTCCTGGCATGTCCGCTCCCGGCCGCCGTCCGCACCCGTCCCTGCCTCGACGCTACGACCGTGACCGGCGGCGCACCACTCGAACGGCGCAACGCCGGCGATCGTGGGCCGCCCGGAGGAAGGCGGCACGCAGGCTCACGGCGCGATCCCGACGCAGGCGACCTGCTGGGCGTCAGGACGCGGCGTTCGCGCGAACCGGCTATGGACTTATGGACCACTCAACCCCGCACACTTTGGCTCTGTCGGCCGGACCAAGACCGCGACAGGGTGAGAGCACAACGAACCCTGCGGAGGCCCTCCTTGAGCATCGCGTTCCTACTGACCAGCCTCGTCGTGGTGGTCACCCCCGGCACCGGCGTGGTCTACACCCTCGCCGCCGGGCTGTCCCACGGCCGCCGCGCGAGCATCGTCGCCGCGTTCGCCTGCACCCTCGGCATCGTGCCGCACCTGATCGCGACGATCACCGGCCTCGCCGCACTGCTGCACACCAGCGCCGTCGCCTACGAGACGGTGAAGTACCTCGGCGTCGCATACCTCCTCTACATGGCGTGGGCCACACTGCGCGACAAGGACGCGTTGACGGTCGAGACGGAATCCGAGCCACGACCGGTGTCCCGCGTGATCGCCTCCGGGGTGCTGCTCAATCTCCTCAACCCGAAGCTCACGATGTTCTTCGTCGCGTTCCTTCCGCAGTTCGTCCCTGCCGGAGAGTCCGGCTCCCTCGGCGCGATGCTCCGGCTCGGCGCGGTGTTCATGGCCCTCACCTTCGTCGTCTTCGCCGCGTACGGCATGTGCGCCGCCGCCGTGCGCCACCGCGTGCTGGCCCGGCCCCAGGTGATGACCGGCATCCGCCGGGTGTTCGCGGTCTGCTTCGTGGGTCTGAGCGCACGACTGGCGGTGGCGTGAGCATGCGCTTCCGGCACGCGGACGCCCTCTGGGCCGACCATCCCGAACTCTCCGCCGGCGCGCTCCACGCCACCGGCATCGACATCTCCGCCGACGTCACCGCGCGCGTCGCCGAGTACACCTCCCGCGCCACGGCCCGGCTGGCCGGCGCCTCCGAGAGCGCGTTCCCCGAGGTACTGGCCTGGCGGCGGACCTTCTCTCGGATGGGGCTCAAGCCGACGCAGTACCGGTGCGCCTCGGAATCACTGCTGCGGCGACTGCGCAAGGAGGGCGAACTGCCCCGCATCCACCCGGTGGTCGACCTGTGCAACGCGCTCTCGGTCGCCTACGGCGTACCGGTCGCGGCCCTCGACGTCGACCGCATCTCCGGCCCCCTGCTCGAGGTGCGCCGCGCTCTCGGCGACGAGCACTACACGACCTTCGGCGGCGACACCGAACACCCCGCACCCGGCGAGGTGACCTTCGTCGACTCCGCCGGCCGGGCACACGCCCGCCGCTGGACCAACCGCCAGAGCGGCCACTCCGCGGTCGGCGAGCACACCGGCCGGATCCTCGTGGTCACGGAAGCGATGCACGAGGGCGGCGCGCAGACCGTATCGGATCTCCTGAAGACCGCCGCCGAGGAACTGACCGCGCACTGGCCGACCACCACGGCGTCGGCCGTCCTCACCCGCTCCGCACCGGAGTTCGTCTTCGGCGACTAGATTCCGCGCGAGACGCTCAGAGGACCCGTGACACCATGGACCCGATGAATGAGGGGGACCGAACATCGCAAGAACCCAGCTCCGCCAGGCCCACGCCGACGGACGGCGGCGCTCCGACGCAGGGCTCTGACGCGGCCCGGTCGGTGGGCGGCGAGATCCCGGCGCATGGCTGTGATGCGGCCCGGTCGGTGGGCGGTGGGATGGTGGCGTACGGCTCGGATGGGTCTGGGTCGGTGGGTCTGGGTTTCCCGTCCTTCGGCTCCGCCAGTTCTTCGTCGGTGGGTGGTGGGGCTCCGGGCCGGGGTGCTGAGGCGGCTCGGTCGGTGGGCGGTGGGATGGTGGCGTACGGCTCGGATGGGTCTGGGTCGGCGGGCTTGGGTTTCCCGTCCTTCGACTCCGCCGAGCCCGCGCCGGCGGACGGCGGCGCTCCGGTCCAGGGTTGTGATGCAGCCCGACCGGGGGACGGCGGGATTCTGGCGTACGGCTCTGATGCGGCCCCGTCGGCGGGCCCCGGCCCCTTGCCTCGCGGCTCCGACGAGGCCCCGTCGGCGGACGGCGGCTCCACGTCCCGCGGCTCCGGCAGAGTCCCGCCGCCAGACCCCGGCCTACCGTTCTACGGGTCCGGCAGAGTCCCGCAGTCAGACCCGGACCGACCGTTCTACGGGTCCGGCAGAGTCCCGCAGTCATGCCCGGACCGACCGCCCTACGGCTCCGGCCGAGCCCCGCAACCAGACCCCGACCCATCGCCCTACGGCTCCGGCAAAGCCCCGCAGTCAGACCCCGACCCACCGCCCTACGGCTCCGACTTCCTCCAGCTCGATGCCGGTGACGCATCAGGTTCCGGCAAGGCCGACTGGCTGGCTCGGCGGCTGCGCCAGGCGATAGCCGACGGTCGGCTCGCGGTGGGAAGCCGGCTGCCGCCCACCCGCGTGCTCGCCGGCGAACTGCGGGTCTCCCGCGGGGTGGTCACCGAGGCCTACCGGCGGCTCACCGAGGACGGTCACGTCGAGGGGCGTCGGCGCGGCGGGACGGTGGTGGTCGCGGCCCCGGCCCTGCCGCCGTCCGCGTCCCCCACCGGCCACGCCCGTGCGGTCGACGACTCCGCACCGGGCACCCTCTTCGTCGGCGAACCCGGCGCCAAGGTCTTCGACGCCCTGCGCGCCGTCCGCGCCCGCGTCGACTTCACCCCCGGTCAGCCCGACCTCGCCGCGTTCCCCCGCACCGCCTGGCTGCGCGCGGAGCGGGCCGTACTCACCGGCCTGTCCTCCGAGCAGCTCGGCTACGGCGACCCGCGTGGCGCCCCACAACTGCGCCGGGCCGTGGCCGGCTGGCTGGCCCGCAGCCGAGGCATCCGGGTGGAACCGGACGAGGTACTCATCGTCGCCGGCACCGCGCAGGCGCTCACCCTGCTGCACCCCGTGCTGCGGGCGGCAGGCATCGACAGCATCGCGGTGGAGGACCCGGGCTCGCTCGGCACCCGCCAGCACCTGGCGAACGGAGCCCTCGCCACCCCACCGGTACCCGTCGACGACGACGGCGTCCGCGTGGACGCACTGCGCGCCACCGGCGCCCGCGCGGCGCTGCTCACACCCGCCCACCAGTTCCCCACCGGCGTGGTCATGAGCGGCGAACGCCGCCGCGACCTCCTGCGCTGGGCCGAGGACGGCGGCCTGATCATCGAGGACGACTACGACGCGGAACACCGCTACGACCGGCCGCCGGTCCCTGCACTGCGCGCCCTGCTCGCCGACCACGTCTGCTACGCGGGCAGCGTCTCCAAACTCCTCGCCCCCGCCCTGCGGATCGGCTGGCTGGTACCCCCGCCCCGCTACCGCGACGCGCTGACCGAAGCGAAGCGCTTCACGGACCTGGGCAACGCGGTCCTGCCCCAGCTGGTACTCGCCCGGCTCATGGACTCCGGCGACCTGGAACGCCACTTGCGCCTGCTGCGCGGCCGTCACCGACGCCGCCGGGACGCGATGATCGACGCCATCGCCCGGCATCTCCCGGGCGCGACCGTGCACGGCGCCGCGGCCGGTCTGCATCTGACCGTCACGTACGAGCCGCAGGTACCCGACACCGATCTGGCCGCCGCCGCGCTCGCCCGGGGCGTGAAGTGCCAGCCCCTGTCCTGGCACCGCCAACTCCCCGGCCGCCCAGGCCTCGTCCTCGGCTACGCGGCCACCGCACCCGGCGCCATAGCCGAAGGCGTAGCGGCACTCGGCGAGGCGCTGCGCACGCTGAGCCGGACAGCATCGCGGCCGCAGGTGGATCCCCCCGCTTGATCAGAACAGAGGGGTACTAGCATATGAGCGCCACCTAGCTCGAAAGAGAAAACTGTGACTGTCAACGAGGACTCGTTCACCAACTGGAAGAACCGCGAGGAGATCGCGGAGTCGATGATCCCGATCATCGGGAGGCTGCACCGGGAGCAGGACGTCACCGTGCTGCTCCACAGCCGTTCCCTGGTGAACAAGTCAGTGGTCAGCATCCTCAAGACCCACCGGTTCGCCCGGCAGATCGCCGGGGAGGAACTGTCCGTCACCGAGACCCTGCCGTTCCTCCAGGCCCTCACCACCCTGGACCTCGGCCCGTCCCAGATCGACATAGGCATGCTGGCCGCGACGTACCGGACCGACGATCGAGGGCTGTCGGTGGCGGCCTTCACCGCCGAGGCCGTAGCCGGTGCCACGGGCGCCAACAAGATCGAGCGCCGGGAAGGACGCGACGTCGTCCTGTACGGCTTCGGCCGCATCGGCCGCCTCGTCGCCCGCCTGCTCATCGAGAAGTCCGGCTCCGGCAACGGCCTCAGGCTGCGTGCCGTCGTCGTCCGCGGCGGCGGCGAGCAGGACATCATCAAGCGCGCCTCGCTGCTGCGCCGCGACTCCATCCACGGCCAGTTCCAGGGCACGATCACCGTCGACGAGGCGAACAGCACGATCATCGCCAACGGCAACGAGATCAAGGTGATCTACGCCAATGACCCGTCGGAGGTCGACTACACGGCCTACGGCATCAAGGACGCCATCCTCATCGACAACACCGGCAAGTGGCGCGACCGCGAGGGCCTGTCGCAGCACCTGCGCCCCGGCGTCGACAAGGTCGTCCTGACCGCGCCGGGCAAGGGCGACGTGCCCAACATCGTGCACGGCGTCAACCACGACACCATCAAGCCGGAGGAGCAGATCATCTCCTGCGCCTCCTGCACCACCAACGCGATCGTCCCGCCGCTGAAGGCGATGGCGGACGAGTACGGCGTCCTGCGCGGCCACGTGGAGACCGTCCACTCGTTCACCAACGACCAGAATCTGCTGGACAATTACCACAAGGCCGACCGCCGTGGCCGCTCCGCGCCGCTCAACATGGTCATCACCGAGACCGGTGCCGCCTCCGCCGTCGCCAAGGCGCTGCCGGACCTCAAGGCGCCGATCACCGGCAGCTCGATCCGTGTCCCGGTGCCGGACGTCTCGATCGCGATCCTCAGCCTGCGGCTCGGCCGTGAGACCAACCGCGAGGAGGTCCTCGACCACCTCCGTGACGTCTCGCTGACCTCGCCGCTCAAGCGCCAGATCGACTTCACCACGGCCCCCGACGCGGTCTCCAGCGACTTCATCGGCTCCCGCCACGCCTCGATCATCGACGCGGGCGCCACCAAGGTCGACGGCGACAACGCCATCCTCTACCTCTGGTACGACAACGAGTTCGGCTACTCCTGCCAGGTCATCCGCGTCGTCCAGCACGTCTCCGGGGTGGAGTACCCGACCTACCCGGCTCCGCTGGCCTGAGCCCGGAGGCGGCGGCCCCGACCCACGGGGCCGCCGCTTCCCGGGCCGTGGACTACCGCCGGGCCAGGTCCGTCTTCGTGGCCCGGAACCGGAGCAACTCCGCTTCGGAACCCGCCAGATGGAAGCCGGCCTTCTCCAGCACCCGGACCGACGGCGGGTTGGACGACGCGACGTCGGCGTACACGGTGTGCACCTCGGGCGCGGCGAGGGCGAACGCGGTCAGGCGCCGGGTGGCCTCAGCGGCGTAGCCCAGCCCTCTGCGACTCGCCACGATTCCGTAGCCGATCTCGAGTCGGCCATCGGCAGGCGGCCAGAACAGACCGACCGAGCCCACCACCGGACCACTGTCGCGTTCGAGAACCTGACGGTGGCCGTACTCGCCGAGCCACTCGGGATGCTCGGCGAACAGGCCGGCGACGACCTGATCGCCTTCGGCGGGAAAGTCCTCGGCCCAATGGCAGAGCCGGACCCCGCGCAGCACGGCATCGATCTCGGCGGTGGCCCACGACCGCAGGACGAGGCGGTCGGTCAGCAGATCTGCGTGGGTGGGTGTGAGGAAGGAAGACACGTGACACTCCTGGTCGTCGACGCGACCCGGACCGTGCTCCTCGACAGGGGCGCGGACCGGACAAGGGCATGCTGAACACGGCCGACGGCAGCCATACTCATCAACCTCCCTTGCCGCACTGTGATCACGCGCTTCTCGCGCGGCGACGTTATCCACGCCCTCGTAGGCGCAGCAACTCCTTTTCACCTTCCTCATACCGTTTGGCCAGTTCAAGCAGCACAAATGTTCACTACGAAGTGGTAACGGGCGGCAACCCTAAGGGCAGTTGGCATGGTCTAGTCCGCCATGAAGATCTCTTTCCTGATCCACAACGCCTACGGGATCGGAGGCACGATCGCCACCACCTTCAACCTGGCCCACGCACTGGCCGAGCGGCACGAGGTGGAGATCGTCTCCGTGCTGCGGCACCGGGAGCGCCCGAACTTCACCCTGGACCCGAAGGTGTCGCTGCGGCCTCTGGTGGATCTCAGGCAGGAGAAGGAGCATCCGTTACATCTGAGACCGGCGAGGGTGTTCCCGCGGGCCGAGTACCGATACCGCCAGTACAGCGAGTTGACCGACCAGCGGATCGGTGAATGCCTCGCCACGATCGACGCGGACGTGGTGATCGGGACCAGGCCGGGGCTCAACGTCCATCTCGCGCTCCAGACTCCGCGCCATGTCGGACGCATCGGGCAGGAGCACCTCACCCTGGACAACCATCCGCCCAGGCTGCGCAACGCGCTGCGCCGGGCCTACCGTCGGCTCGACGTCCTCACCACGGTGACCGAGGCGGACGCCGCCGCCTACCGGCGCAAGATGAGGCTGCCCGGCGTGCGGGTGGAGGCCCTCCCGAACAGCGTGCCGGACCCCGCGCTCCCGGCCGCCGACGGCACCGCGAAGGTGGTCGTAGCGGCCGGCCGGCTGGTCCCGGTGAAACGGTACGACCTGCTCATACAGGCCTTCGCCGTGGTCGCCGCCGAACGCCCGGACTGGCAGCTGCGCATCTACGGCAAGGGTGAGGAACACGATCGGCTGCGCCAGCTCATCGTGGACCTGCGCCTGTGGAACAACGTCTTCCTGATGGGGGCCGCGGCACCCATGGAGGCGGAGTGGGTGAAGGGCTCGATCGGTGCGGCCGCCTCCAACTTCGAACCGTTCGGCATGACGATCGTCGAGGCGATGCGCTGCGGCCTGCCGGTGGTGAGCACCGACTGCCCCTATGGACCCGGTGAAATCATCAAGGACGGGGTCGACGGACGGCTCGTGCCCGTCGGGGACCGCGACGCGCTCGGCGCCGCCCTGCTGGACCTCGTCCGTGACGACGACCGGCGCCGCCGTATGGGCCGCGCGGCCCTGGAGAACGCGGGGCGATTCGCGCCCGGCCCCGTGGTCGAGCAGGCCGAACGGCTGCTCGCCGAGGCGGTCACGGCACGACAGGCAGGGCGACCGGCCGCACAGGAACGCGCCCGCGCCGGCCGTGTCCTGGTCAGCCAGGGCTTCGCCGCCCGCGACGCCGCGTTCGGCGCGGCCAGCGGCGCGCTGCGCATCGTACGGAAGGGACAGCGGTGAGCGTGGAACAGCACAGGGAGCCGCCACGCGTTGCCTGCGTGGTGGATGCGGACGGCCGGATCACCTTCGACCTCCCGCCGGGCTCGGCCCCGGGGCAGCAGCTGCTGCTGCGGCTGCGCCCGAAGAAGGGACAGCCCGAGAAGGACCTCCACCTCCTCGACCTGGAACCCGTCGACGACGGTCGCCAACGCGTCGTCCTCGGGCCGCAGCCCGTTCTCACGGAGGGCCGCTGGGACGTGTACCTGATCCCGGAACCGGGTTCCGGGCGGCAGCGTCTGCGTCCGGGCCCGCGCGACCTGCGGACCCTCGTCGACGGACACCCGCCTGACCGGCAGACTCCGCTGGCCGTCCGTATTCCGTACGCCACCCTGGACGGCTATCTCGCCGTACGGGCCTGGCTGCGCCCCGCCCACGCGGAGGTCGGTGCCCTCGATCTCACCGACCGATCGATGACCGTCGACGCACGTCTGCACGGCGCCACGTTCCAGGAGGGCGCCGTCGTGCGCCTGCGCCGACGGGGCAGTAGTGGCACCGTCCTCACCCTGGAGCCTGAGGTAGCACAGGACGGCCGAGGCTTCTCCTTCACGGTCGACCACGGCGAGCTGGCCGCAGCGACGGGCACCGAAAGCGGCGTCTGGAACGCCTTCGTCGAGCCCGCCGTACAAGCACCTGCCATCCGGATCGCCCGACTCCTGGACGACGTGGCAGACCGCAAGGATGTGTACGTCTACCCGACGGCCACGGTCGACGGCGCCGTCCTGCGCCCCTACTACACGGTCGACAACGACCTCTCCGTGGAGGTGAGGACGGGCGTGGTGTGATCACCCCGTCCCGGCGCGGGCCCGGGCGACCCCTGCGTTCGGATCCCGCCGGAACGCCCACGCCATCGTCGGCTCCATCACGCCTCGGAAGACCCGGCGGACGGGCGGGGTGCACAGCGCGGTGACGACCGCGCCGGCGACGAGGGTGACGGCGATCTCGCCGAGCGGCCGGTGGGTCCAGTCGAGGCGGGACCAGTGCCAGTGATTGGCGGCCTGGACCACGAAGCCGTGCAGCAGATAGCCGTACAGCGTGCCCGCGCCCAGCGCGGTGAACCACGTCCGGCGCCCGGGCACCCAGGCGAGGAAACAGGCGACCAGAGTCAGGGAGCAGCCGAAGAGAGCCAGCGTCATGAGGGGTCCGTACCACGCGGGCACACCGAGTTCCTGGGCACTGGCACGGTGGAAGAACCAGGCGTAGTCCATCCGCGGGACGGCCCAGTACGCCACGGCGAGAGCGCACGCGAAGACCGGCACGGCCAGGACGCGCGCCTCACGTCGCCGTACCAGCCGGAAGTGCTCGGGCTTCAGGCACAGACCGAGCACGAAGTACGGCAGGAACTGCAGAGTGCGCTGCAGGTCGAGGTCGCTGCCGATGGACGGTGACAGCGTCGCCAGCGCCGCGATGCCGAGCGCGAGCGGCAGCGGATGGCGCACGCTCTTCCAAAGGGGCGTGGTCAGCCGCCAGATGAACAGCGCCGCCAGGAACCACGTCAGATAGAGCGGGTCCAGCAGGGTGACCGGCCGGTCCGGAACGTCGTCGGTCCACCGCGTGAAGAGCGTGTACGCCGTCTCGAAGACGACGTAGGGGACGACCACACCGGTGATCAGGCGCTTGATCTTCTCCGGGCTCGCGTCGAAGCCACGCGAGAAGTACCCCGAGATGACGATGAACGCCGGCATGTGGAAGGCGTAGACGAGCGTGTAGAGCGCGGTGACGGTGCGGCTGTCGGAGCGCAGCGGCTCCCAGGCGTGCCCCATCGCCACCAGCACGATCGCCAGGTACTTGGCGTTGTCGAAGAACGAGTCGCGCTGCTTCGTCGGCGCGGGGGCGCTCCCGACGCGTGTTACTGGAGTCAAGGCTGTTGTGGGGGAAGACAGCATTCCGCGCGCCTCACCAATTCTCCGGGATGTAAACCACCTTGTTCGCCACTGAGACGGCCAGGTCGGCCGGGTGGGGTAACGGTGGGCGTGGAAGCCGTTCGGGGGATGTACTTTGCTGTCTACTGCCGGTGGCAGGCCGGGTTGGCGTGCCGGTGCGGAGGTGCGTGGATGACCGGACGAGCGGGCCGGGTGGCCGTCACCGTCGTCCTTGCCGGCGCGGTGAGCGCATGCGGCACGGTGTCGGAGCGGCGCGACGAGGTGCGGGACGCCGCGGTCGCGTTCGAGAAGGCGGTCGCCGCGGGCGCGTACGGCCGCATGTGCACGGCCCTCGCGCCCGGAACCGTGGAGGAGTTGGAGCAGTCGGCCGGCAGCCCGTGCGCGAAGGCGCTGAGTGAGGAATCACTGGCCTCGGGTGGTGCCGTGCGCGTGGTGGACGTCTACGGCAACCAGGCGCGGGCGGTGCTCGCCACGGACACGCTGTTCCTCTCCCGTTTCGCCGCCGGGTGGAAGGTCGTGGCCGCCGGGTGCAGCCCGCGGCCGGAACAGCCCTACCAGTGCCGTGTCAAGGGCGGGTGAGCCATGAGAGTCATGTTCACCACGGTCGTCCTGATCATCGCGGTCGGCCTCGCCTACCTCGCCGCGGTGGGACTGATGCAGCGATGACCCAGCACTCGTCCCGCACCACGCCCCCCGAACACCGTGGCCTGCGGGGCTTCGTGCGGGACAACGGGCTCGGCCTGTTCTTCACCGTCACGTTCCTGCTGGCCCTGGCCGGGCAGGCGATCGCCGGGCACGCCGACTTCAACAACCAGTTGGTCGCCGACCAGCTGCGGCCGATCAGTCTCGCCGAGTATCTGACGTCGTCCGACTTCGCGGTCGACGTGGCGGAGAACTGGCAGTCGGAGTATCTCCAGTTCTTCCTCTTCATCGGTGTGACCGTCTGGCTGGTGCAGCGGGGGTCCCCGGAGTCCAAGGAACTGCACAAGGGCGGCACCGAGTCCGACAAGCAGCAACTGGTCGGCAAGTACGCCAAGGAGGGCGCGCCCGCATGGGCCCGGGTCGGCGGATGGCGGCGCGCGGTCTATTCGCACTCTCTGCTGCTGGTGATGGGGGCGATCTTCCTGCTGTCCTGGCTGGTCCAGTCGATCACCGGCGTGGCCGCCTACAACGAACAGCAGTTGAGGCAGCTCCAGGCCCCGATCAGCTGGTCCCAGTACCTGGGCGCCGCGGACTTCTGGAACCGTACGCTGCAGAACTGGCAGTCCGAACTGCTGGCCGTCGCCTCGATGGCGGTGCTGTCGATCTACCTCAGGCAGCGAGGCTCACCGGAGTCGAAGCCGGTCGGATCCGCCCATGGCGCCACCGGCGTGGAAGGCTGATAGGGAATCAGCGGGGAGTTCACCGCGAAGCCGGCGCGGTCCTGCGCGACGATCGTCGGCCCGGCGGTACCCGATTCATCGTCCTCACCATGCCGCCGGACACCGCGATGGCCGACCCGGCCTTCGACCCCGTCGCCTTCGACCGCGAACAGCGAGCCGGCTCGCCGAACCGACCGTTGATGCGACGAACCGCGGACCGGCCCGGGCGTGCCTCGCCCGGTCCCGGTGTTCACCCGTACAGCAGGGCGCGTCCGAGCCAGTCGGATCGGTCGCGTACGCCGGGGAGGGCGAAGAAGTACCCGCCGCCGGTGGGAGTGATGTAGTCGACCAGGGGTTCGTCGACGAGCCGTTCCTGGGTGGCCTCGAACTGGCGGGCCACGTCCTGCTGGTAGCAGCAGAACACCAGCCCCATGTCGAGGTCGCCGACCTGGTCGATGCCGCGGTCGTAGTTGTAGCCGCGGCGCAGGATGCGTGAGGAGTCCGACTTCGCGGTACGCGGATTCGCGAGGCGGATGTGGGCGTCGAGCGGGATCGCCCGGCCGTGCGGATCCTTGGCGTAGTGGGGCGCGTCGGTCTCCCGGGCACCGTCGAGCGGGGCGCCGGTGTCCCGCCGCCTGCCGATCATCTGCTCCTGCTCGGTGAGCGAGACCCGGTCCCAGAACTCGACACGCATCCGGATGATCCGGATCACCTGGTAGCTGCCACCGACCGTCCAGGACGGCTCACCGTCGGCCTCGGCGACCCAGACCAGCTTGTTCATCTCGCGGGCGGAGGCGGTGTCGGGGTTGACGATGCCGTCCTTGAAGCCGAGGAGGTTGCGTTGGCTGCCGGACGGACGTGAGGGGTTCTGGAAGCCGTCGATACGCCACTTGACCTGCATGGCGCCGCGGGTGTGCCGGGCGATGTCACGCAACGCGTGCAGCACGGTGTCCGAGTGGCCCGCGCAGATCTGGAGGGACAGGTCGCCGTGGCACTGGCCCGCGTCGAGGTCGTCGTTGGGGAAGGTGCGCATCGGCGTGAGGCGCCGTGGCTTGGCGGCGGCGATACCGTAGCGGTCGTCGAAGAGCGAGGAACCCAGGCCCACGGTGACGGTCAGACCGTCGGCCGGGAGGTCCGGGCCGAGGATGCCGCTGTCGGACGGCGGCGCGCCCACGCCCAGGTCCTCGGGGGTGCCGCCGGCGGTCAGGAACCGGGCCCGCGCGGTGAGGGTGCGCAGCAGGTCGGTGAGTTCGGCGCGGTTGTCGGCGACGACGTCGAAGGAGACGAAGGCGGCGGCGGTCTGCTGAAAGGTGGTGATCCCGGCCTGGTGCACGCCGTGGAACGGCACCTTGTCGCCGTCCGTGGTGACGCCTTCCGCCGCGTCGGCACGCCCGCCGGTGAGCTCCGCACCGGCGAACCCGGCTCCGGCCAGCGCCGCTCCGGCCGCGCCGATTCCGAGTGCGGTCCTGACGAACGTACGACGGCCCGCGGGGCGGACACCCTCGTGACCTCCTTCGGGGCCCGGCTGCTGGGGCGTCATCGGGATGGTCCTTTCCTGGTGGTGCGGCGTGCGGCGGTGCGGCGGTGGTGAGGCGCAAGGGTGTTCAGGCTGACTTGCGGATCTCCAACAGGTCGGGAATCGGGGCGAGTTCCTCCAGCAGTTGACCCATCGCGCCGTCGAGCTTCTGGCGGGTGGCGGCGGGGAGTTCACCGACCGGCGTCCACCTCCCGTCACCGCGACGGGCGGAGAGCACCAGCCGCTCGGTGCGGCGCAGCCAACTGCCCACCGCGGGGGAGACCTTGGGGTCACGCTTGTCGATCAGGGGGCGCAGGAGGCCGAGCAGTTCCCGGGTGCCCTTGATGTCGGCCTCGGCGGTCGCCAGACCCGTGCCGCTGCCGTATTCGGTGGCACCGGTCAGCTCCTGCTGGAGGGTGCCCTCCAGGATCTCGTGGGTGCGCAGCGGCAGGTCGCCCGGGTCGAAGTCCTGGTGGGGGAAGTCCTTCCGCAGGGCGGCCACGTCGGCGGTGAGCTGCCGCGCGGCCCGGGCGAGCGAGCCGGCCGGCTCGCCGTGCCACAGGCCGTACTCGACCCGGTGGAAACCGGTGAAGCCGGAGTCCTTCACCCCGTCGGGCAGTCCGGCCGTCGTCCCGTTGATCTCCGCGTCGAAGTCCCCGAACGTGCCGTAGGCGGCGCCGAGCGAGGCGTACTGCTCGTGTGCGGGCAGCCAGTCCCTGCGCGCCCGGTCGAGCCGGCCGGCCTCGATGTCGTCTTGCAGGGTCCGGGTTCTGGTCAGCAGGAGGGCCAGACCCCTTTGTACGTAAGCGCGGTAGGAGGCGAGCGGCGCTGCGAGATCCTTCTCGGAGACGGGCAGTACGGCTCTCACCGTGCCGCCGCCCGTGACCCGGACCGCCGCGGAGGTGACGGCCTGCCCGCTGGTCGGCACGCAGCGCCAGGCGTAACTCCCGCCGCCGATCGTGGCGATCAGGGTGCGGGTCGTGCCGGGCGCGATGCCCTCGGCCTCGCCGTAGACGGCCGCCGTGGCCGGGTCGATCAGGTACGCCTCGACGGTACGGCTGCCGCTGTTGCGCACCTGGAAGGACTGCCGTCCGGGCTTGGGCGTGGTGAATCCCTTGCCGCAGTGCGCGGCGGAGACGGTGACGGTGGCCGCGGAGGCGGGCTTCGAGTCGCCGACCGCCACCAGGACGCCCGCGATCAGCGAGGGAGCGGCGAGCGCGGCCACCGGTAGGACCCACCGGGGCAGGCGTCGCCCGCAGGCGGCGGCGGGACGAGGGGCGGCCGGATCGGCCACGGACGCGGAGGCAGGCGCCGCCGCTACGGGCGGGGCGGCGACGGGCGCGTCCGTGCCGCGCACTCCGCGGACGAACAGCGTCATCACCACGACGAGATACGCGCCGTAGGCCATCACCTGAAGCCACGTCATCTGCGGCGTCAGGTTGAGTGTGCCGCTGAGCAAGGTGGCGTACCAGGAGCCGGAATCGATGCCGGCCGACAGGTCGAAGGCGTACGCCGTCGCCCCCGGCAGCACTCCGCCCTCCTGCAGATCGCGCAACCCGTAGCCGAGCACCCCGGACGCGATCACGATCAGTGCGGCACCGGTGTAGTTGAAGAACCGGGTCAGGTTGAGGTGCAGCACCCGCCGGTACAGGCCCCAGCAGACGACGGTGGCCAGCAGCAGGCCCGCCCCCGCACCGACGAGCGGGCCGGCGGACTCGCAGGCCGTCTGTCCCGTGGTCCACAGGAACAGGGCGGTCTCCAGCCCCTCGCGGCCGACGGCGAGGAACGAGGTGACGACCAGCACGCCCGAGCCCATGCCCAGCGCCGCGGTGACCTTCTCCTTGATCTCACCGGAGAAACTCCGCGCTGACCGGCGCATCCAGAACACCATGGCGGTGACGAAGGCGACCGCGACCACGCTGAGCGCACCGCTGAACGCCTCCTGCGCCTGCCCGGACAGGCCGGCCGAGGTGAACGTCAGCACCGCGCCGAACCCCATCGACAGCCCCACCGCGGCGAGGACCCCGGTCCACACGTGCGGCAGCCGGGAGCGGTGGCCGGAGCGGACGAGGGTGGCCACCAGAACAGAGACGACCAGGCCGGCTTCCAGGCCCTCACGCAGGCCGATCAGGAAGCTCGGGAGCGCGTTGTCCCACACCGGGGAACTCCTCTCAGGCACGCCCCGGTACGATCACGTGCCAGGGCGGGCTGAGTGTAGGCAAACCTAAGTAGCCATGACGATGGTCCCTCGATGGGATCTCGCGGCACCCAGCTCCCGGTGACCGGTCAAATGGGCAGCTCAGAAGGGGAGTTGGGGGACGAGTAAGAGTCCGGTAGGAAGCCGGGACGCGCTACTCGTAACGCGACATTTCGACCGTCGTGCTGCCTGTGCCACCGCTTCGTTCAGGCGCGCAGCGGGTTGGTGCGTGTCGCTGCCAGCAGGTACCAGGCCGTGGCCCCCGCATGCCGGTAGGGGTAGTAGCCGAACCCGAAGCCGGTGTCGAGCGGGCTGCTCGCCGAGACGACTCCGGACCTCTCGGCAACCGCCTTGCTCCCGATGGTCTGGTCGCCGCCCAGGAGGTCCTGGGCCCGCTCGATGGAGGCGATCAGCCGCCGGGCGCGTGTCTCGTCTCCGCGGGCGTGCCGGTTCCGCAGGGCGAGTGCGAGGTGGGCCGTCCCCTCGAACCACACGCCGTTGCGGTTCGGCTTGGGCTGGCCCTCCGCGATCGGGGCGTCCTCGTTCGCCAGGAGGGCGGCCGAGCTGAAGGTGACGCCTTCGTAGGACTGACCCGCGGGAACGGAGCTGTTGGGCCGGTCGGCCGTGTCCAGAACGGCCAGTTCGGTCGCGGCCCAGTCCAGCGACACGGAATGGGCGGGGGAGGACAGGGCGAGCTGAGTCCAGGTCTGGGTGTCCTCGGGGATCGGCGACTTGTTGATCGTCACACCGTCGTTGGTGCCGGTGTAGAAGAAGCCCCCGGACGGCTCCCACATCTTCATGACGAAGGCCTTGGCGCGCGCCCGCCGCTGCAGCCACACCGAATCGCCGGTGAGCCGGGCGAGCTGTCCGAAGAGGCCGATCAGGTCGGTGTTGTGCTCGGTCGAGGTAAAGGGCAGTTTCTCGTCGGCCCCGTTGACCCCGAACTTGTAACCGCCGAGGGGTTCGTCGGTGCGGCCGACCCGCTCGATCCACTCACCGATCCACACGGCACCCGTGAGGAAGCGGCGCTGTCCGGTCCGGCGGGCGAGTGCGCCCAGCGCGACGGCGGCCCAGGCCATGTCACCCACGGCCGTGCCGGTGAAGCCGAACTGCGTTCCGACGTTGGCCGTACCGTCCGCTCGCACGAAGCCGTCCGGCTGCGGCGAACCGTCGTAGAAGGTGTACGGCCCGACGTTGTAGGCCTGGCGCAGCCTGCCGTCGTCGTACACGGGGTCATGGGCCTGGGCGTAGAGAAGCGCGTCGCCGAGGGCCACGGCTCTGGAGCGGCCGTCCGTGGTGCGGGAGGCGAGCGCGGCCAGGATCACGAGGGCGTTGTCGTAGGTGAACGCCGTGCTGAACAGACCGGCCTGGTCGGTGTAGCTCTGGGCCAGCCGGACGGTGCCGTGGTCCGGATAGGCGTCCATGGCGGCGGCGAGGAAGGCGTACGCCCGGCGCTGCGCGGAGCCGGCGCCAACGGACGAGCCTTCCGCGGCCAGGGCCGCGCCGGAGCCGGCCGCGGTGAAGACCGCGGCGCCGACACCGAGCCCGGTCCCGATGAGCGCACGGCGGCTGAGTCCCGGGCCTGGGCTGCCGGTCATTGGTCTCCTCGAAGGTGTGGGGCGAAGCGAATGACATGGAGGCACTGAGAGCGCTCTCACACGCGCGCCCTCATTGTGCTGTTGCGTCAGATCCTGGTCAACGCCTGTGTCATGCGCGCCAATTGGGGGCGGAGGGAAGGAGTACAGCCTCACACGAAGCGCCCCGCTGCCGGGGCCCGGCTGGGCATACTGGCAGGCATGGCCGTCTATGACACGCTCGGCGCCTACGAGCCGCCGCGGACGGTCCTCGCCGTCGAGCCCAGTCACGTCATGCTCGCCCAGCGCCCGCCCCGTTCCGCGCCGGCCGTACGCGCGGTCGCTGAGCGTCTCCCACTGTGCGACGACGCCGCCGACGCCGTCATGGCGCTGCTCACCATCCACCACTGGACCGACCTGGCGGCCGGAATCGCCGAACTCCGCCGGGTCGCGCGGCGCCGCGTCGTCGTCCTGACGTGGGACCAGCAGATCTTCCGCGAGCGGTTCTGGCTCGTACGCGACTATCTCCCGCGGGCCGCCGCCTTCGACGACACCCGTGCCGTCCCGATCGGCCGGTTGGTCGCCCTGCTCGGCGGGGCGCGTCAGGAAACCGTCCCCGTCCCGCACGACTGCACGGACGGGTTCGGTGCGGCGTACTGGCGGCGCCCCCGTGCCTACCTCGACCCACGGGTGCGGGCCGGTATCTCCATGCTCGCCCAGACCGGAGAGGACGCCCTCGCGCCCGGCCTGGCAGCACTCGCCGACGACCTGGCCACGGGCCGCTGGCACGAGCGCCACGCCGAGCTGCTGGTCCTCGACGCCATCGATGTCGGCTACCGGCTCCTCGTGGCGGACATCTGACCCGCGTCACGGGGCACGGACCCGGCGGGCGTGCGGGCTGACGTACGCAGGTTCCGGCCACGACGGGTCAGGCCCCAGGGCTTCAGGACCGAGAGCACCGTCATGAAGAGGTAGGCGGACAGCGAGACGACCGGCCCGAACAGGACGTCGCCGGCATCGGGCAGCGGCCCGCCCGCGGCGACGGCCGACACCGCGGAGTTCACCCCGGGGCGCAGTGCGAAGACCGTGGCGGTGGTTGTGGCCAGGGTGAGCCAGAACTTCGTGCAGACCCAGCGGTGCTTCGCCAGTCCCCACGGGGTGCCCAGGGAGAGCACCAGGCCGCTGAGGAGGGTCAGGAAGGCGAGGGGGAGCAGCAGCCAGTCGGCGAAGAGCTTCATGGCTCTGACGGAGGCTTCCACGGTCACCGCGGAGCCGGTGGTGGTCGCGGTGATCCCGAGTGCGAGCAGCCCGAGCGTGAGCCCGAGCCAGCCGGCGGAGGCGGCGACATGGACGACGAGGGAGGCCCGGCGTGCGGGGCGGCTGAGTTTCACCTGGAACACGGTGCCGGGTACGAGCGGCGAGGACGTCCGGCGGCGGGAGTAACCGCGCGTACTCGTCCCGGCGTACGCCGAGCCCGCGGTGGGCCCGAGTGGCTCCGAGCCACCCTAATGGGTCAAATAGGTTTTTATACTCATAGGGACGCTAACCTTCCGGAGTGGTCGATGTCCCGCAAGCCCTCAAACGACGACGGTGACGAACTGCTCGCCCGGCTCGGGACGCTGACCGCTCAGGCGCGTGAGCGAGCCGAGCTCCAGCGGTCCCTGGTCGAGCTGGCCGTCGCCCTGCAGCGCGGCATGCTTCCCGGAGACCTGCCTGTCGCCCCCGGGTTCCACCTGGCTGTCCAGTACTCACCCGCCTTTCACGGTCTCAACGTAGGGGGCGACTGGTACGACGCCTTCAGGATGCTCGACGGGTGCATCGGGCTGTCCATCGGTGATGTGCAGGGCCACAACATCGAGGCCGCCGCGTTCATGGGACAGGTCCGGGTCGGACTGCGCGCGCTCGCCTCCGTCACGAGCGAGCCGGGCGAACTCCTGTCCCGAACGAACGAGCTGCTCCTGTCCCTCGGCACCGACCTGTTCGCGACCTGCACGTTCATGCGGCTCGACCCGTCCACCGGGGTGCTGGAGAGCGCCCGGGCGGGACACATCCCCTGCGTCTGGGCCACCGCGGACGGCAAGTCCGGTATCGCCGAGGACGAAGGGGGGCCGCCGCTGGGCATCCAGGAGGGGCAGGACTACCCGGTGACCCGGTACCGGCTCAGCACGGGTGGAGTGTTCGTCCTGCTGACGGACGGCGTGGTGGAGGGGCCCTTGCTGAACGTCGACGAGGGGCTCGACCAGGTGGTGCGGCTCGCGGGCATCGCCGCCGTGGCGGGCATGGACGCCGGCTCGCTCGCCGCCGCCGTGATCAAGGGCGCCGAGTGGGTGGGACACGAGGACGACGCGGCCGTACTGGTCGTCGGCCACGACGCACCCGACGTCCGGCGGTAGGCGGGCAGGGCCGCGTCTCTCGGCTCGCAGGCCGGGCGGCGTCGGTATCTGATGGCTGCTGTGGTGGGTATCCAGGATCTGCGTCGGCCTGCCCTCTTCGCCGTCCAGACGCTGGCGGTCGCCGCCTGCTACTTCGCGGCGGGGCGGCTGGGCCTCGTGCGTGAGCTCGTCGTCCAGGGTGCCGTGGTCACACCCATTTGGCCCCCCACGGGCGTCGCGGTGGCCTGCCTGCTGATCTTCGGGCTGCGGTCCCTGCTCGGAATCACTCTGGGTGTGCTGTTCGTGATCACGTCCATCACCACACTGCAGCCCGCTGTGCTCGGAACACTGGCGGGCAACACCGCGGCACCGGTCTGCGCGTACCTGATGCTGCGCCGGGTCGGGTTCCGGACGGACCTCAGCCGACTGCGGGACGGCGTCGCGCTGGTGTTCCTGGGAGCCCTTGCCAGCATGCTGATCAGCGCGACCGCCGGCGCGGGGCTTCTCGTCCTCCTGGACAAGCTCGACGCGTCCAGTTTCTGGCCCGTCTGGCTGGCCTGGTGGGTGGGCGACGCGATGGGCGTCCTGATCGTCACCCCCATCCTGCTGCTGCTCCACACAGCACGCCTGCCACCGCGCGTGTCCCGATGGAAGGAAGCCTCGGGGCTGGCCCTCATCGCCTGCGGCCTCGTACCGCTGGCCACGTACAGCGGCCTCAGCCTGCTGTTCCTCGTCTATCCGCTGCTGATCCTGGCCGCCCTGCGCTTCCAGTTGGCGGGCAGCATTCTGTGCGCCCTCCTCGCCTCCACAGCTGCCACCATCGCGGCGACGGACCAGAGCGGTCCCTTCGAAGGGCTGTCGCATATGGAAGTGATGTTCAAGCTCCAGGCGTTCAACGGCTCCATGGCCCTGACGGCGCTGCTGCTGTCAGCCGTCATCACCGAGCAGCGCAACACCAGACGCTCGGTGGAAAAGGCCTGCCAGGACCTGGTGGAGGTCCTGGAACACCTCACCGCGGGCGACTCTCCCCGCAGTCGGCCACCGCGGGACGCCGAGGGACTGCGCCACCAGCAGTGAGCCCGAGGGGACTGAGACGCGGCCCTCGTGTCATCCGCCCTGCCGGGTGAGAGCGGGACGTAGCGTGACCCGCACAGCAGGACGGATCCGCACGACGGTCGACCCTATGGTGGCGTGATGTGTTGGAGTGCGACGGCCGACCTCGTGGCGGGCGTCGGTGTCGCGGGCGTCGGGGCGGCCTGCGTGGCGCGGGTGCGCAGCATCGGAGACCTGCCGCTGGCCGCACTGCCGCTGCTGCTCGGGGCCCACCAGATCGCCGAGTCGGTGGTCTGGGCCTCGGACGGGGGCAGCGGACCGGCCACCGTCCTCTGGGCCGTCATCGCGCTGCCCCTGCTGGCGGTGTGGGTGCCTGCGGGCGTCCTGTGTGCCGCCCCGCCGCACGCCCGGCCGCGGCTGATCCTCCTGCTCGCAGTCGGGTCCGCGACTGCCGCGATACTTGCCCACGGCCTTGCCACCGGACCGGTGACGGCCGAGATCCGCGGCCGCACCGTCGGCTATGCGGTCGGCCTCTCCCATCCGGAGCTCCTGGTCGCGGGCTACCTGCTGGCCACCGTGGGCTCGCTGCTGCTGTCCGGCGACCGGCGGCTGCTGGTGCTGGGGATTCTGGTCACCGTCGGCGCAGTGGCCTGCTGGGCCCTGTGGCGGCTGGAGTTCGTCTCGACCTGGTGCGCGTTCGCGGCGGTGTGCTCAGTGGTGCTGCTCGGATGGGTACGTGCACGGCCGACCCCCTCGAAGACGCCCCACAGCCCGGCCGGAGCCCGCTGACGCCGCACCTGCGGCCGCCGGCGGGCTGTCCCCTACTGACGCAGTTCCAGGGAAATGTGCGCGGACAGTGCGCGCAGGAGGTCGGGAGCGTCGAAGATCTCGCCGGCGGACGCCACCCCGACCGCCTTGGTCTGCCCCGCGAGGATGCGGTGCACCGCTTCCACCGCGAGCGGCGCGGTGACCGCGTAAATGTCCTGGCCCCTGGCCACAGCGCGCCGTTCGGCGCCGCCGGAGCGCACGACGACGTCGACGAGGAAGGTCTGTGCGGACCGCCCACGCTCGTCGACCGCGGCCGGCGTCGGCGTGTCGGGGGCCGACACGTCCTTGGCCGCCTCGACCGTCATGTACGTGCGCACCTCGGGGATGGACAGGTGGCTGGGGATGGTGACGACATCGGCCATCGTGAACTCCCCGAGGACGGCCCGGGTGCCCATCGGCTCCGGGAAGGGCCACTCCAGGGTGGGCAGCTCGTCGGTGTGGTACTCCAGCCGCCCGTTCGTGTAGCGGACCCGTCGGCCGTTGCGCCGCTCCTGGACGGCCTTGCTCGCGGCGCGCGTCCCGGCGGTGGGGTGCCAACTGTTCAGCCCGTACGCGATGTGCGCCTCGTCGGCCGTCGTCCAGTCGCCCATCGCCGCGGTGGCCAACAGGTCGCCGAGGCCGCCGTAGAAGGCCATCGCGGGGACGATCACCGCTCCCGCGGCGCGGGCACGGTCCGCGAAGTGCGCGAACGTGTCGGCATTGGCCTCGATCTCGGCCGCCACATCCACGTACGGGATCCGGGCCCGCAGTGCCGCCTCGATCACGGGGGCTGCGGTCGTGCCGAAGGGCCCGGCACAGTTGATCACGGCCGAGGTGCCGGCCAGTGCGCGGTCGAGCGAGGCCGGGTCGGCCACCGACGCCGGCCGGGCGTCGAGGCCGGGCTCGGACGCCGCCAGCGCCCGCAGCTTGCCGGCGTCGCGGCCGGAGAGAACCGGGACGAACCCGCGATCCCGCAGCTGCGCCACCACGAACCGCCCGGTGTGCCCGTACGCGCCGAACACCGCGACTCTGTGCCCTGATCCCATGACGTCTCCCCCTGATCGAAATGATCTAGTGCGCACATCCTGGCAGAGGGAGCGCGGTCCGCTGTGAGTGTCTGGAACGCCACGCCCCGTACAATTCCGGACATGGGCACTGTCGCACTGGCCGTCACCGACGGAATGCTCCACTTCGAACTGTCCGTGGCGTACGAGGTGTTCGGCGCCGCCCCGGCCGGCGTGACCGCCCCCTGGTACGACATCGCCCTCTGCGGGACGGACGCCGTGCGGGTCGGACGGTTCCTGCTGGAACCCGACGCCGGGCTCGACCGGCTCCGGCGCGCCGACACCGTGATCGTCCCCGGCTGGGCGGACGTCGACGAGGACCCGCCCGCCGACCTGGTCGACGCGGTGCGCGCGGCCCACGCGGCGGGCGCGCGCGTGGCCTCTCTGTGCACCGGCGCGTTCGTGCTGGCCGCCGCGGGCCTGCTGGACGGGAGGCGCGCGACCACGCACTGGGCGCACACCGATGCCCTGGCCGCCCGCTACCCCGAGGTGCGGGTCGACCCGGACGTGCTCTACGCCGACAACGGCAGCGTGCTCACCTCCGCCGGCAAGGCCGCCGCGCTGGATCTGTGCCTGCACCTCGTCCGCCTCGACCACGGCTCGGCGACCGCCAACGCCGTCGCGCGCCGCCTGGTCGTGGCGCCGCACCGGGCCGGCGGCCAGGCCCAGTTCGTCACCACCCCGGTGCCCGCCCGGGACGACCGCCCGCTCGCCGCCCTGTTCCCGTGGGTGATGGAACGCCTCGACCAGCCGCTGACCGTGGAGGACCTGGCCCGCCAGGCACGGATGAGCTCACGCAACCTGGGCCGCCACTTCAGGGCGGCCACCGGCACCACCCCGCTGCAGTGGCTGCTGACCCAGCGGATCCGCCGCGCCCAGGAGTTGCTGGAGAGCACCGACGACGGTGTCGCCGCCATCGCGACGGCCACCGGCATGGGCACTTCCACCACGCTGCGCCGTCACTTCAACCGCACCGTGGGCGTGCCCCCGGACACCTACCGCCGCACGTTCCGCTCACGGTCCGACTCGGGCCCGTCTCGACTGTTAGAATGAGCGCGTTGGCCTTCGGCGCCCCAACCGGTGCGTGCGGAGGCTTTTTTCATGCCTTCCGACACGTCGGCGCCCGCCGCGCCGCCCCCTTCCAGCTACCGCGTCCTGCTCCGCACCAGCGAGTTCGCAGGCCTGTACATCAGCTTCACACTGACGGTCGCCGCGACCACCTTGTCGGGTTTCGCGCTCGGCACCCTGGTCGACCACCAGACCGGTTCGCCGTTCCTGACGGCCGTGAGCATGTACGGCGCCACCTTCGCGACGGTGCTCGGTGCCTTGACGCTGATGTCGGTCGCGGACGGGCGCCGTCCTCGCCGGACCCTCGTCGCGCTCCAGGGGGTCTCACTGGGGGGCGTCGCCGCGCAGGCGGTTCCGGGGCTGCCGTTGGCCGCCCGGTTCGGTCTGCTCCTGGTACTGGGATTCTTCCAGTCCCTGGGCACGGGCACGCGGATGGGGCTGATCGCCGAGGTCGTACCGACCTCCACCTATGCCCTGGCACGTTCGCTCATGAACATCACCTCGGGAGGCATGGCCGTCCTCGGCTATGCCGTCGGTGCCGTGCTGCTGCGGCACCTCGGCCCGCACGAGGTCTTCCTCGTCGCCGCGGCCCTGACCGGACTCGGGTCGGTCGTGGTGGCGACGACCGTTCGGGAGCACTCGATCCGTCCGACCTGTCGCCCCGGACTGCGTCAGACCTGGACGACGAACATCGCGCTCTTCTCCCACCCCGGCCGACGGGCGCTGCTGCTGAACCTGTGGGTGCCCAACGGGCTGATCGTCGGCTGCGCGGCTCTGTTCATCTCCTACGCCCCGGGACACGCAGGCGCTCTCCTCGCCGCCGGATCGGCAGGCATGCTCCTCGGGGACCTGGCCATCGGACGACTGCTCACCGCCCACCAGAGACGCCGCTGCGCCTTCGCCCTGCGGTTGCTGCTCGCCGCCCCGTACCTGGTCTTCGCACTCCATCCGCCCATGGTGGTGGCGACGGCCGCGGTGTTCGTCGCCAGTGCCGGATACGCCGCCACCCTGCCCCTGCAGGAGCAGCTTCTCGCGCTGACCCCCGATCCGGTCCGTGGCCAGGTCCAGGGCGTCGAGTCCGCCGGCCGGATGACCTGGCAGGGCATCGGTGCCGCGATCGCCGGCGGCGTCGCCCAGTACCTCACTGCCGGCACTGCGGTGACCGTCCTTGCCGCGGTCTCCCTTGCCGCCACGGTCGTCTCCCGGCCCTACGTGGTCCGGGCCCGCGCCGTGCCGGCGGTCGGCGCTACTGGCCCAGCGCCTCGCGCGCGGCCGTGCGGGCCGCCACCGCCCGGGGGAAACCGGCGTAGCCCGTGGCGTGGTAGATGACCTCGGCGAGCTCGTCCTCGGTCAGGCCGTTGGTCAGCGCGATCCGGACGTGGGTCGCCGGCTCGCTCTCCGCGCCGAGGGCGATGAGGATGCCCAGCGTGACCAGGCTGCGGTCACGGCGGCTGAGCCCGTCGCGCGCCCACAGCGCGCCGAACACACTGGTGACGCCGATCTCGACGAGTTCCTCGCCGAGGCGACCGTCCCGGAGGTCGATGTCGTCCCCCTCGGGGAACACGCCCGGCAACAACTCGCGCAAGGCCTTGAGACCCGCGGTTCGCAGATCGGATCCGCCGCCGGTTTCGGCAGTTCCGGCAGTTTCGGCGGAAGGAGGGGCGGGCTGTGCACCATCGGACTCGGACTCGGACTCGGACTCGGACACAGCCTCTGACTCAGCCGCAGGGGATCCCTTGACCGCCTTGGCTCTCACGTGACTCCCGTTCCATGCGTTGTGAGATGGATGCCGGGCCCGGAGCGATCTCGCTCCGGGCCCGGCCCGCGGCTCGGTCGGGCCTCAGGCGTCCTCCGAGACCGGAGCCAGCTTCTTGCTCTTGTCGAAGCCCACGACGTCGGCCAGCGTGCCGCCCAGGATGGCGGCGCGGTCCTCGTCGGACACCGTGTCGTCGAAGTTGTACGCGATGCAGTCGGCGCTGCTGCGGAAGGTGCCCTCGGCGTGGGGGTAGTCGTTGCCCCACATGATCGTCGACACCCCGGTGATGTGGCGGGCCTTGACGGCCGTGGGGTCGTCCGCGAACTGGACGTGGATCTGGCGCCGGATGTACTCGCTGGGCTTGAGGGGGTAGGGCCACTTGTCGTTGATGGTGAACAGCAGCCCCATGGCCGACTGCTCCTTCGGCGAGCGGTTGTCGTCCCAGAACCCGAGCCACCAGTCGAGGTCCTGGCCGATACCGGTCCGGAAGGACTTGTCCATCCCTTGATCTTCGCAGGGAATCGGGGCCTTCAGGCCGGGCGGGAATGCGATCCTCGGCCCGGAGGCGCGAAGCGGCGGAGATCTCTGCGCCTGGGTGGTGACGGTCAGGCTGGGCGCTTCTGGTTCTCGATGTAGTCCTTGACGATGCTCAGGGGTGCGCCGCCGCAGGACGCGGCGAAGTAGGACGGGGACCAGAACACCGAGCCTGTCCCGATCCGGTTGATCCGGCCGGTGTACTCCGCCCGCAGGTATCGCGAACTGACGCCCTTGAGGGAGTTGACCAGCTTGGACAGGGCGATTTTCGGCGGGTAGTGCACGAGCAGGTGGACGTGATCGCCTTCGCCGTTGAACTCCCGCAGCTGGGCGCCGAAGCTCTCGCACACGTCGCGCATGATCTCCTCGCAGCGTGTCAGCATCTCGCCGTTGAAGACCTCACTCCGGTACCTGGTGACGAACACCAAATGTGCGTGGAGGTTGTAGACGACGTGGTTTCCCCGTCTGATATCGGGATCTGGTTCCCAGCGTGGTGACATGCGCCAAGTGTAGTAGGATCAAGCGGACTCGACCGGAGGGGGGTGGGCTGAGTTGATCCGTGCGTACAAGTTCCTCCTGCGGCCCACCGTCCGCCAGGAACAGGCGCTCGGCGAGATGCTGCGGGACCACTGTTCCCTCTACAACGGTGCGTTGCAGGAACGCCGCGACGCCTGGCGGCACGTCTCGAAGACCAGCGTCAAATACGGGATGCAGTCCGCGCAGCTCAAGGAGATCCGGGCGTTGGATCCGGAGCGTCAGGGCCGCTGGTCGTTCTCCTCGCAGCAGGCCACCCTGCGCCGTCTCGACAAGGCGTTCGCCGCGTTCTTCCGCCGGGTCACGTCCGGTGAGACGCCCGGCTACCCGCGCTTTCGCGGGGTGAACTGGTTCGACACGGTGGACTTCCCGAAGGAGGGGGACGGCTGCCGGTGGGACTCCACCCCGCACGACCCCCTCACCCGCGTCCGCTTCCAGGGCGTCGGCCATGTCAGGGTCAACCAGCACCGCCCGGTGGCCGGCCGGGTCAGGACCGTGTCGGTCAAGCGCGAGGGCCGTAAGTGGTTCGTCGTGCTCACCGCCGGACAGGACCAGCCCGAACCGCTGCCCGCGACCGGCAGCGTGGTCGGGATCGACCTGGGCATCGCGAACTTCCTCGCCGACTCAAGCGGCGAGTTCGTGCCCAACCCACGCCAGGGCCGCCGTGCGGCCGAGAAGCTCCAGGCAGCGCAGCAGGCGCTGTCCCGGTTCCCGCGCCGCAAGGCCAAGGACCGCACCGCCAACCACCAGCGGGCCGTGGACAAGGTCGCCCAGCTCCACGGCAAGGTACGGCGTCAGCGCCTCGACCACGCCCACAAGACCGCCCTCGGCCTGGTCCGCGCGCACGATTTCATCGCGCACGAAGACCTCAAGATCCGCAACATGAGCAAGGCCCCCACGCCGAAACCCGACCCGGACCAGCCGGGCGTGTTCTTGCCCAACGGGGCAGCGGCGAAGGCCGGGCTCAACAAGTCGATCAACGATGCCGGTTGGGGGGTGTTCCTGACGATCCTGCACGCCAAGGCTGAAAGCGCCGGACGGGAAGTGATCGCCGTGGACCCCCGCAACACCTCCCGCACCTGCCCCGGATGCGGGCACACCGCCAAGGAGAACCGGCCCACACAGGAAAAGTTCCACTGCGTCGCATGCGGCCACACCGCCCACGCCGACACAGTGGCAGCCACCAACGTTCTACGGGCCGGGCTGGTCCGTCGCGACGCCAACCCAGCGTAACGAGAAGCCCCCGGCCTCAGCCGGGGGAGGAGTCACGTAGGAGACCAGCCAGCCGGCGCTGAACTCGATCAGGTTGAAATGCAGGTTCGGGTACCGTTCGCAGACACCGCCGCCGACGAGGTCGGCGATGATGCGCTGTGGGTTGGCGAACCCGGCCGCGGACTGCTGGAGCCGGCCCGACACCATGTCGTCGGTCAACTGGCCCTTGCCCGTGTTGACGGCCGTCATCATGCTCCGGACGGTCATCGCCGTCTCCGACGTGTCTTCCTTGGTCTTCACCCCGCCGGTGGCGACGTGGATGAACACCGGCATCCCGTTCGCCTGAGCGGCCGCCCACACCGGGTCGTACAGGCGGGAGGCGTACGGCACGGGCGGGGTCTCCGGGATCAGGATCGCGCCCAGGCCGAGGCGCGCGCACCGCTCGATCTCGGCGACGGCCTCGGGGATGTCTGTCATGGGGATCGCCGCTGTCGGGCGCAGCCGGTCCTTGTACGGGAGGAACCGCTCGACGATGTAGTCGTTCCATACGCGTGCGTGCGCCATCGACAATTCGTGGTCGTCGGTGAACAGGACGAACAGCGACAGGTTGGGGAATATCACCGAGGCGTCGACGCCGTCGAGGTTCATGTCCCGGATGATGTGCTCGGGCTCGCCGTCCGGGGTCTCCCCGCCGAACTGACGGTACTTGGAAATGGTCCAGCCGTCGTACCCGATGGTGTGCAGCTTCTTGAACTCGGTGTGCCCGCCCTCCACGATCGGCTCCTCGAGCGTGAACTCCTCTTCCCGGAGGGCCCGTTCGCGAAGAAGCTTGGGCAGGCGGGTCTTGAAAAGATCGACCGGCTCGATGATGTGCGAGTCGCCGGACACGACAAACTCTTTGAACACAGGGCTTACCTCTTTCCGAACCTCGTCGTTCGTTCCAGAACGTGCCCCCGGGTGATTGGTGTAGTTACCTGTACCGTGCGGTCTAGTCAACGATTCAGTGCATCTAATGTCCTGTGCCGTTCGGGGGTTCCGGTGCGGGTTCCGGTGCGACTCGTGCGCCTCACTCGTCGACTGACTGTAATTCAGGGTACTTAAAGCGGGTGGAATGGCGGACTGGTCAGGCAGTCGACGCAACGCCGACGAGCGCGGATTACCAATGTGGCCGTTGCCTTCGGCAGGATGGACGCCATGATCGAGATTCGCACGCCCCGCCTCCTGCTCCGTCGCTGGCGCGACGACGACCTCGTGCCCATGGCGGACATCAACGCGGACCCGCAGGTGATGCGGTGGATCGATGACGGCTCGGTGCGCGACCTGGAGTACACGGCGGAGGCCATCGAGCGGTGGGAGGAGGAGTGGGACGACGAGGGCTTCGGCCTCTTCGCCGTCGAGCTGCTGGCCTCGGGCGAGCTGGCCGGCTTCACGGGCCTGTCCGTGCCCGAGTCCCTGCCGGAACTGGCGGCCGAAGTGGCGATCAGCTGGCGGCTCGGCTCACCGTTCTGGGGCCAGGGATACGCGTCCGAAGCGGCCCACGCCACGTTGGAGTTCGCACTCCAGGACCGTGGCCTCGACCGGGTCATCAGCGTCGTCCGGATCGGTGACGAGGCCTCCGAGAACGTCATCCGCAAGCTCGGGATGGCGCTGGAGCGCGAGATCGAACACCCGGTGTACGGCTTTCCGCTGCACGTTCACGCCATCGACCTCACCGAGTTCGACGGGTGACTCGGCCGTACATCCCGCACACGGTTACGCGACGATCACCTCGCCCCCGGCCTGCCGGCAGAGGTCGAGGGTGTGCGGGTCGGCGCCGCCGGTCGTGACCAGGGCGTCCACATCGGCGAGCGAGCAGATGCGCAGTGAGCCCGTGCCGGGGAACTTCGCCTCGGACGCGATGAGGACGACTCGGTCGGCTGCCTCGATCATGGCCTGTTTGATCGGCGCCTCGACGGCCATGTCGTCCACGACGTGCCCGTTGGTGCGTACGCCCGTGCAGCTCAGCATCACCAGGTCGGCGCTGACCTGGCGCAGGGCCGTCTCGGTCAGCGAGCCGACGAAGGACTGGTAGTTGCGGCGCAGGACTCCGCCCAGCAGGATCAGCCGGACGGCCTCGTCGTCCCGCAGTTCATCCACCACGGCCAGGTTGCTGGTGATGACGGTGACGGGCCGGCCTTTCAGCCGGCGGGCGATCCGCTGGGTGCTGGTACCGATGTCCAGCACGACCACGCTCTCGTCCGGCACGAGCGCCGCGGCGCGCTCGGCCATGGCGTCCTTCATGGTTCCGTCGTGGGACGCCGAGATGCCGAAGGGCTCTTCCTCGGCCGGCGCGCGCAGGGACAGCGCCGCGCCCCCGTAGGTACGGATCAGTTCGCCGTTGCGGTCCAGGAGCTTCAGGTCCCGGCGGATCGTGGACTCGCTGACGTGGAGGCGCTCCGCCAGTTCGCGCACGGAGGCCACTCCGGTCGTACGGAGGGCGTCGACGATCCGCGCGTGTCGTTTGCTCGAAGTCACAGGGAAAGCTTAATCGGATGACCGACTTCGGTCATCCGGCCCAGGAAACAGGCTCGTTACTGACCGACTCTTGTCATGTCATGGCGTGCACGCTCATAGTTGAGCAGCATCCGAGGATGTCCCCCTAACTGCTCAGGAGCGTCTGGGATGTTGGCACAGTTGCGAAGAGCCCGGGCGGCGGTGGGGGCGTTCGCCCTCGGTGCGGCTCTGGTGCTGGTGGCGGGAGCCCTGCCCGCGCAGGCAAGTACACCGAGTACCTCGAGCGCACCGGGAGCGGCCGTGAACGCGCGCGACCGGGCCACCGCGGCCGTCGAAGCGATGATGGGGTTCTACGACGAGAACACCGGCCGCTGGGATCCGGACGCCCCGTGGTGGCAGTCTGGCAACGCGCTCCAGGCACTGCTCGACTACACGGCGAAGACCCGGTCCAAGAGATATCTGCGGCAGATCGAGAACACCGTCGAACAACAGCGCAAGCCCCTGCCCTGGTGGCCGGAGGGCGGCGGCGAGTTCCGCGCCGACTCCACGGACGACACCGGCTGGTGGGGACTCGCCATGACCAGCATGTACGACCTGACCCGCGACCAGGAGTACCTGACGATCGCGAAGCTCGACGAGGAGTACATGTACAAGTACTGGGACGACGTCTGCGGTGGCGGCGTCTGGTGGGACATCCCCGCCGCGACCTACAAGAACGCCATCAGCGTCGAGCTGTACATCAAGCTCGCGGCGGCCCTGCACAACCGGATCCCCGGTGACACCGTCTATCTGAAGCGCGCGCTCACCGCGTGGAAGTGGCTCAAGAGCAGCGGCATGATCAACGGCGACAACCTGGTCAACGACGGGCTGAACACACAGGGCGGCGGCTGCGCCAACAACGGCGGCATCACCTGGACGTACAACCAGGGAGTCGTCCTCGGCGGACTGGCCGAGCTGTACAGGGCCACCGGCGACCGCGGACTGCTCAGGGACGCACGGAAGATCGCCGACGCCGTGGTCGACAGCCCTCAGCTGTCACCGAAGGGGATCCTGACGGAGCCCTGCGAGGCGAGTGGCACCTGCGGGTCCGACGGCACGGCGTTCAAGGGCATCTTCGCCCGCAACCTCGGCGAACTCGACGCCCTGCTGCCCGGCCGTCCCTACCGGGGCTACCTCCTCACCCAGGCCCGCTCCGCCTACCAGTACGACCGCAACAGCTCCGACCAGTACGGGCTGAGCTGGTCCGGTCCGTTCGACCGGGCGAGCATCGGCCGTCAGGAGTCTGCCGTGTCGCTGCTGGTGTCCGTCCTCTGATCCAGGCGCTCGGACCTCGCACAGCGGTGAGCCGCGCGGCCGGTGTTCCGCCGCGCGGCTCCCTTCCTCAGAACGGGCGGTCGCCCGCGATGGCGACCCGTTCCGCCACCCGTCGGTGCGGTCCGTAGTCGTTCACCGCGTAATGCTGGGTGGCCCGGTTGTCCCAGAACGCGATGTCGCCCGGCTGCCATCGGAACCGCACCTGGTACTCCGGCACATGGGCCTGCTGCGTGAGGTACCGCAACAGCCGATCGCTCTCCTCGCGCTCCATGCCGGTGATCCGGGTGCTGAACGAGGTGTTGACGAAGAGCAGCCGCCGTCCCGTCTCCGGGTGGGTGCGCACCACCGGATGCTCCACGGGCGGAAAGGCGGACTGGAGCGGGATGAGCCGCTCGGGCGGATAGAAGCGGGCGAAGCCGGGGATGAAGTCGTGCACGGCGGTGGCCCCGTCGATACGGTCCTTCACCTCCTGCGGCAGATTGTCGTAGGCGGCGGCCATGTCCGCCCACATGGTGTCCCCGCCGAACGGCGGGACCTCGTGCAACTGGAGCACCGCGCCGAGCGCCGGCCGCTCCCGGAAGGTCACGTCGGCGTGCCACACGTTCTCGAAGGTGGGCATGGCTCCGTCGCCCTTGTCGAAGCGCACGACGTCCTCGCTGGACCCCTGGGCGAGCAGCGGGTTCGTCTCCAACTCGCCCCAGCGCCGGGCGAAGTCACGCTGCTGCGCGGAGGTCAGCCGCTGGCCGCGGAAGAAGAGAACCTTCCACTCCAGCAGCGCGCGGTTCAACTCCTCGCGCAGCGCGTCCCCCAACGGCCGCGCGAGACTGATGCCCCGTACCTCGGCCCCGATCGTGCACCCCTGTGGCACGAGCTCGACATGCTCGTACGGGCGCTCCTCCCACCCCTCGGGCAGCCGGCGCAGCACGCGGACACCCTCGTACATCCCGCCTTCTGGCACGCGGGCCTCGCGCAGTGTGGGCTGCGGCCCGGCGTTCACGACAGTCATCGCATCCATCTCCTTGTACATGTTCTGCAGGTGGCAGACGGCAGTTGGCTTCAAGGCGCGTGCTCTCGCGGGCCGTGTACGAAGGAGTTCGTGATCCAGTGCGGACGTATGCCGGGAGTCATCCGGAGCGTGGGGAAGGAAGATGACCGGCACGGCCTGGGCTGCGGCGCGCGGCGAGCACACGGCTCGGCGGCAGTCCGGTCAGCGGCCTGAACGCTCGCAGCCGGTCCGATCCGGGACGCGCAACGGCCCCGTCGTGTCGAACCAGTGTCCGGTCATGGTGTTGATTGTGTGAGTCCCGATATGCCCTGTCAACGGGACATTGCTGCCAGGCGCCTTGGGGCGGGGAGCCGGGGGTGCGCGACTCGTCGCGGCGAACGCTGCGGCGGACCGTGCGTCGACACGCTCCGCCGGGCAACAGTCCACGACCTCGGCGCGGCCGCCGTCGGCGGGTCCGCCGGCGCAGGCCGGGCCCTGGCCGCGACGTCCTCGCCGAAGCGCTCTCGGCCATCGACGATTCCGGTGTGGACGTGGCACAGCGCCTGGAGACCCTGCGCAGGCTCGTCCGCCTGAGCCGTGACGAGCCCGGACTGCGTGCCGTCTGGCTGGAGGCGCACTTCGACGCCGAGGGCATTCTCGCCGGCTTGATCGCCGAGGGCACCGATCGCTCCGCGGACGACCTCGCTGTCCGTCTGGAAGCGGGCATGATGAACACCGCGCTGCGCGTCGCGGCCGAGCACTGGGCCCTCCAGCCCCACGAGCCGACCCGTCTCCCGGCCGCCGGCCGATGATCCACCTCCCGGCCACCGACTCCCGGCGCCGGCGGTGAGGTGGAGGCCTGTTCCCGCCGGGAGTCGGGACGAGGCTCTGTTCGGAGGCCCGCCCGGTCCCGGGCCTCGTGGTAGCTTCCGTATACAAGGTGTATGCGACGGTTGGGGGTAGTGGTGGCGTCCGGTCGGGAGAAGGCGTACGCGTACCTCAAGGACACGGTGCTGACAGATCCGGCGATGCAGGGGGAGTTCCTCTCCGAGCAGGACCTCGCCGACCGGATCGGAGTCTCGCGCACCCCGATCCGGGAGGCGCTGCTGCTGCTCGCGGCCGAGGATCTGGTCGAGCTGGTGCCCAAGCGCGGGGCGCGGGTGGCGCCGTTGTCCGGCCGGCAGATCTCCGAGCTGATGGAGCTGCGCGGGATGGTCGAGCGGTACGCGGCCGAGCGGGTCATCGCCACGGACAGGGTGCCGCTCCGGCAGCTCAACGAACTGCTGGACCGTCAGGCCGGCCTGGACGGGCCCGAGCAGGCCAAGGAGTTCATCGCGGTGGACCACCTCTTCCACGCGACGCTGGTGTCGGCCGTGGGGAACACCCTGCTGGAGCGGCACTACGACGGGTTGCGCAGCCGTCAGGTCCGGGCCGGTGTGGTCGCGCTGTACAACCAGCAGGGGCGCCAGGAAGGGGTGCTCGACGAGCACCGGGCGATCGTGGAGGCGCTCGCCGCCGGTGACGCGGCGGCCGCCTGCCTGGCGATCGACAACCATCTGGATTCCACGCTGAAGGTCCTGCTCGCCGGCTGAACACGTGCCCCGTGGGTCAGTCCGGGTAGGTGATCACCAGCATGGTGACGCCTTCGGGCGCGGTCCACGGGCCGTGCGGCATGCCCGGCGGTCGGCACGCGTAGGTGCCCCGGGCGAACGTCTCGTCGAGGGTCAGATCGTGCAGGGCGCCGTCGAGGATGTACACCTCCTCCCAGAACGCGTGCCGTGCCACGCCCTGGGCGGAGCTGTCGGTGCCCGGATCCCAGCGCACGAGGACGGTACGGCGCGCCCTGCGCGCGTCCTCGGCCAGTACCCGCTCGGCCACCCCGGGGGCGGCGTTTTGCGGCGCCGTCCAGGGCCCGGCGGGCAGGTGGAACTCCAGTTCCGGCTTGGGCACGGCTATACCCCCAGTCGGCGGTTGGCGAGTACCGGGATCTTCTCCCGGACCGCGGCCACCTCGTCGATGTCCACGTCGGCCACGAGGAGCTCGGGTTCCGCGTCGAGGCGGTGGCGCAGAGTCCCGTCGGGGCCGACGAGCGCGCTGTGTCCGATGCCGGTGGGTGCCGTGCCGCGGGCGACGACTCCCGCAGCGGCCGGGTCGGCCTGGCCGACGGCGGCGACCCACACCGTCGCGTCCAGCGCCCGGGCCCGCACCAGCAGCTCCCACTGGTCGGCCTTGCCCGGGCCGGCCCCCCAGGAGGCCGCCAGCAGGGTGGCCACCGCTCCCGTGTCGGCGTGGGCGCGGAACAACTCGGGGAAGCGCACGTCGTAGCAGGTGGCCAGCCCGAGGCGTACGCCGTCCACGTCGATCGTGACGATCCGCTCGCCCGGGGCGACCGTCTGGGACTCGGCATACCCGAAGGCGTCGTAGAGGTGGATCTTGTCGTACGACGCCTCGACGCCCGGCCCTGTGGCCAGCAGGGTGTTGGTCACCCGCCCGTCGGCGGCCGGGGTGAACATGCCGGCCACCACCACGATGTGCGCCGCCTCGGCGATCTCGCGCACCGCGGTGGCCCACGGGCCGTCCAGGGGTTCGGCGACGGCTGTGAGGTCGGTGCCGAAGCAGGCCATGGACGCCTCCGGGAACACGGCGACGCTCGCGCCCGCTTCCGCGGCACGTGACGTCCACTCCTCGATGAGGCGGAGGTTCTTCTCGGGGTCGGCGCCGGTGGTCAGCTGGCTCAACGCGATGCGCACGGGGCACCGCCTTTCTGCGTCGGGAGGGAAGCGGGGCAGGGGCGACGGGAGGCCGTCACACCACTTGGGCCGGTTCGGCCCGCCGGGAGGCGGCGAGTCGGGCGTCCTCCTCCATGGCCGGGGCGGAGTCCCGGCCCAGGCAGAGCCCGCCGACGGTGACGACCGCCGCCACGGCGATGTACAGCGCCAGCGGGACCCAGCTGTCGTAGGAGCTCAGCAGCGCGGTGAACAGCAGCGGAGCGACCGCGCCGCCGATGAGTCCGGCGAGCGTGTAGGCCAGCGAGGAGCCGGTGTAGCGCAGCCGGGGCGAGAACTGCTCGGCGACGAAGGCCGCCTGCGGTCCGTACATGAAGGAGTGGATGGCCAGGCCCACGACGACGCCGGACATGAGCAGCATCCAGCTGCCGCCGTCGACCAGAAGGAAGAACAGGAAGGGCCACACCCCGGCGGCGACGGCGGAACAGCCGTACAGCAGACGCCGGTTGACGCGGTCGGAGAGGGCGCCCGCCAGCGGGATGAGGAACACCTGCAACGAGGAGCCGACCAGGACGGCCGTCAGCGCGGAGTCGCGCGACATGTCCAGCCTGTCGGTCGCGTAGGTGAGCACGAAGACGGTGAACATCGCATACAGCACGTCGGGTGCGACCCGGCTGAGGATCGCGGCGAGCAGGGCGCGGGGCTGGGTGGTGAACACCTCGCGGATCGGCGCCTCGGGGCGGGACTGCTCGGCCTCCATGGCCTTGAAGACCGGTGTCTCCTCCAGCTTGGCCCGGATCCACAGACCGAAGCCGACCAGTACTCCGGACAGCACGAACGCCACCCGCCAGCCCCAGGACAGGAACTGGTCCTCGGTGAGCAGGACGCCGAGGGCCGCCAGCACACCGTTGGCGAGGAGGTTTCCAGCGGGCGGTCCGACCTGCGCCGCGGAGGCGTAGAAGCCGCGGCGGCGCGGATCGCCGAACTCGCTCGACAACAGCACGGCCCCGCCCCACTCGCCGCCGACCCCGACGCCCTGCGCGAAGCGCAGCACGACCAGCGCGATCGGTGCGGCGACGCCGGCGGTGTCGTACGCGGGCAGCAGGCCGATGAGAAACGTGGCCACCCCGATGAGGACCAGGGTGGCGATGAGGACCTTCTTGCGGCCGATCACATCGCCGAGACGGCCGAAGACGAAGCCGCCGAGCGGGCGGGACACATAGCCGACGGCATACGTGGAGAACGCCAGGAGTGTGCCGGTCAGAGGGTCTTCCGAGGGGAAGAAGAGGTCACCGAAGACCAGTGCCGCGGCGGCGGAGTAGACGGCGAAGTCGTACCACTCCAGAGCGGTTCCGGTGAGGCTGGCGAAGAAGGCCCGGCGCATGCCGGAACGGTCGGGGAGAGCCGCCTGATCGCCCTGCGGGGTGTGCTGCATACGTCCGAATCCTTGCGTCGAGGGGACATCGACCTTTCGGCATACTTCTTGTATACAGGTCGTATGCGCAACCCCTGCGCCGGAAGTTAACCGCTTCGAAACGCCCCCCGAGGAGATCCTGTGGCCGTGCTGACCTTCGAGCTGCCCGACGGTTCCACCCGCGATGTCGACGTCCAGCGGGTACTCAACGCCGGCTACGCCGGGCGCAGCCAGGACGACGTCGCCGCGCACGTCGCGGAACTCGCCGAGCTCGGAGTCCCCGCCCCCACCGTGACGCCCGCGCTCTACCCCGTCTCGCCCTACCTGGCCCAGCAGACCGACCGCGTGGCCGCCCAGCACGCCCGCACGTCCGGTGAGGCCGAGTGGGCCCTGGTCGTGGCGGCGGACGGGGAACTGCTGCTCACCGCGGCCTGCGACCACACCGATCGCGATCTGGAAGTGCACGGCGTGGCCTGGAGCAAGAACGCCGGTCCGGATGTGCTCGCCCGCCGTGCCTGGCGCCTGGCCGACGTCGAGCAGCGGCTCGACGAGCTGACCCTGCGGGCCTGGGTCAGCCACGACGGGGAGGAGAGCGAGATCCAGCACGGCACGCTGGCCGAGTTGCTCACCCCCGCCTACTGGGCGGACGTACTGCGCTCCCGAGGTGACCTGGTGCCGGGCACGGTCCTCATCTCGGGGACCATCCCCATGGCCGAGGGCGTGGACCAGTTCGCCGACGGCTGGCGGGTGGAACTGGGCGACCCGGTCACCGGGGACAGCATCCGGCTCTCCTACGACGTGGTCCCCATGCCCGAGCCGATCGGCTGACCGCAGGGCATGGCACCGGGCCGCCCGCACCGCCCGGGCGGTCAGTCGTGCGGGTGCAGCAGGTCTTGGCGCTGACGGTCTCGTGGCCGTCGTCGGCCGGGGCGATTGTGCACGCGGAAGGGCCGCTTGCCGTGCCCGGTGTCGACGACCTCGACGATCGCGTGGTCGACCTGCGACACGTCGGCGTCGGCCGGGGCGAGGGCGGCCGGGCGCTGGGAGACCTGCTCCATCAGTCCGGCGTACTCGGCCTCGTAGTCGGGGGTGACGGTCTGGTCGCCGGGGTGGCCGCCGGTGGTGAAGTGGTTGGTGCCGGAGGTGAAGGAGCCGGGCACGACGATGGTCGTCTCGATGTTGTCCTCGCCGCGGCGGGAACGGCCGACGACCGCGACCCGTGCCCCCATGGCCACCGCGTAACGGATGGCCAGGGTCCCGATGCCGCCGGCGCCGATGACCGCGACGCGCGAGCCGGCCGTCGCGCCCCCCTTGCGCAGACCGTTGAAGGCGGTGAGGCCGGTGCACATCAGGGGAGCGGCGGCCACTGGGTCGAGCCCGGCGGGCAGGGGAGTGACGTAGTCGGCCTTGAGGACGGCGTAGTCGGCCAGGTCCGGCTCGGGCCTGCTGTAGGCCTGTTCCGTCTGTGACACGACTGTGGCCGGAGGTGTGGCTTCCACCACGCCGGACGGATCACCGCCGGACCAAGATCAACGGATGCCCAGAGACCTCACAAGTCCCAGACGTCCCTTACTCGTTGCACCAAGCCGCCCCGTCGTGGCGGTGCTCGCCGCGGTCGGCGTCGTCGCCGGCGTACTGACCGGCTGGCCGGCCTTCGACACCGTCAACGGCTGCGGGTTCCCCGTCGATCGGTACCCGTCCGCAACCGCACGGGACTGGGTCGACCACGCCGACGTCGTGATCGTGGGACGCGCCGTGCGGGAACGGGAGAGCGGCCGCAGGGAGTTGGCCGCCGGTGCTTACCTCTACCAGCTCGAGCGCACCGTCGAACTGACGCGAGAGTCCCTCCCGTTCACCTCTCCCGCCCGTTCGCACCCCAACGTCGGCGCCGCCGTCGACTACATCGCCCCCGGCTGGAAGATCCTCCGGTCCGACGGCAGCACCCGCGTCGACGACCTCGTGGGAGACGCCCCGCGGGTCGTCCCCGGCCATACCTACATCCTCGCCCTGCGGTGGCAGGACGACCGCTGGGTGGCCCTCGGTGAGGGCGCGGTCGTACCGTTCGACGACCAGGTCGTGGGCCGTGGGGAGTGGTGCGGGGACGTCCTGGATACCGACGGCTTCGCCGAGGGCGAGCGGGTCTCACGGTACGACGACCACAGCCTGGAGAAATCCATGATCGGCCGGGGCGAAGACGCGCTCACCCGCGAACTCGACCGTGCGGCACGGCAGAAGAGCAACGGCTGAGCCCCCTGGCCCGGGCGCCCCGCCCACAGTGCGTACAGCAGGTACGGCACCGCCCGGCCTCGCCGCCAGGGACGCCTGCGCTTCACCGACTTGCACCGGCAGGTACCGGGGATCCGCAACGGATGCTGACGCTGACACTCCGGAACCTGGAGCGCGACGGCCTCGTGTCCCGGACCGCGTACGCCGAGGTCCCGCCGCGAGTCGAGTACGACCTGCCTCCCACCGGGCGGAGCCTCATGCCGCCGGCGCTCGGGCTCGCCGGCTGGGCGATCGAGCACATCACGGAGATCGAGACCAGCAGGGCGGCCCACGGTGACCGAGCGGGATGATCCCGGTACGCCGGGGGGCGACGGGGTTACTGCTGCGGGCCACCACCGTTGGATCGGAGTGCAACTCGCGGGTTGCACCTGGAATCGCGATGTGCAACTCTGGAGTTGCACACAACGACGGCAACGAATGGAGTCACCTCATGAGCGAGGACCGGATCGAGCGCGAGACCCTGATCGCGGCACCCCTGGAGCGGGTCTGGTCGCTGGTGGCCCAGCCCGGGTTCTGGGTGGCCGACAAGGCGAGCCTGCCCGGCACCGTGGCCAGGGAAGGCGAGTCGATGGTGGCGAAGAACGCGGAGCACGGCGACTTCCCGGTGCGCGTGGAGAAGGTCGAGCCGCCCACCTACCTGGCGTACCGCTGGACCAGCGCCTTCCCCGGGGAGGAACTGCGCGAGGACAACAGCACCCTCGTGGAGTTCACGCTGACCCAGGAAGGCGAAGGCACCCGGCTGCGCGTCGTCGAGAGCGGCTTCGCGGCACTGGCCGGGTCCCAGGAACTGCGCAGCCAGAACCTGAAGGACCACACCGCGGGCTGGCCGCTGGAGCTCGACGCGCTCAAGACGCGCGCCGAACAGCCCTCCGCGTGACGGACGAACGTGCCGCCGCCGGCGAGGCGGTGGACAGCGTCCTCGCCGCGCTGGCGGACCCGACCCGACGCCGGCTGCTCGACCTGCTCGCCGCACGGGGCGAGGCCACCGCGACGACACTCGCCGAACCACTCCCCGTCTCCCGGCAGGCAGTGGTCAAGCACCTCGCCGTCCTGGACGCCGCCGGTCTGGTCTCCGGCAGCCGGGTCGGACGCGAGATGCGCTACGCGGTACGGCCCGCGGCACTGGACGCGACGGCCCGGTGGATGGCCTCACTCGCGGCCGACTGGGACCGGCGCCTGGCGAACATCAAACGCGTCGCCGAGGCAGCGGAGCGGGACTCGCGCTCGACACCACCCGACTGACTCGACACGAACCGACCGAAGGGAAGCACGCTGTGGACACGACAGCACTGCGCAGCGCCTACGACAGGCTGCTCGACGTTGCGGCCGGCCCCGACCTCGGCGACGCGGACGACGGAGGATGGAACGCCGACCAGATTCTGGCCCATGTCCTCAGCGTCGATGCCGGGACCGCAGCGGCCGCTCTCGCCGTCGTCGCCGGCTCGCGCCCCGCCTTCGACAACCGGGTCTCCCTCGACCCCTGGAATCTCGACCGGATCATCGCCGAGCACTCCGGCAGGGCGGACCTGATGGGCCACGTCCGCAACCAGGCCACCGTCCTGTGCGATATCGCCGATCAGCTCAACGAGGAAACCGCCGCGGTTCTGGTTCCGACGTTCCTCCAGTCCAACGGGGCCCTGGTGCTGGACCAGCCGATTCCGCTCGCGGCCCTCATCAATGGCCTCGCCACGGACCACGTACCGGGGCACACCCAACAGCTCCTCGACCTTCGCGTCGCTGCCCCTGGCCCACCTGGATGAGCAGCTCGCGGTCAGGCGGTGCGGCGGGAGCGGGCCAGGGCCAGCCCGCCGAGAACCAGCGCGATCAGCCCCACCACCAGGGCGACGATGGCCCCGCCCAGCCCGTTGCCGGTGCCGATACCACCGTCGGAGGTGGCCACGACCAGCCCACCGAGGGCCATGGCGATCAGTCCGGCCGCCAGCGCCAGGGTGGTTCCGAGCCGCCCGGAGCCGGAGCCGGAGCCGGTGCCGGTGCCGAAACGGCCGGTGGGGCGGGCCAGGGCCAGTCCGCCGATGACCACGCCGACCAGCCCCAGCACGGCGGCCGAGGAGGCCCCGAGGCGCCCGGCACTCATGGCGTAGACACCGGCGGCGACCGGTTGGACCGACATGCTCGCGGCCGCCGACGCGGCCATCACCAGTCCGACTGACGTCAGGGCTCCTGATGGGCTCATGTCCCTCTCCTCTTTCCTATTTCCTGTGTCTCGTTTCGTACGTCTCGTCTCCGAGGTTCGGAGGTGGCTCGAGCATGTCGCCGGACGGGCCGCCGGTCGTCCGTCAGACGGAGTCACTTCGCGCTGCCGCCGAGGACGCGCCCGGCTGCCGCGGACGCCGCTGGCGCCGTGAAAGTACTGCGTACGCGGTAGTCGGCCGCTCGTCCGCGAGCGGGACTCGCGGCTGGCGGCATCCGGCTAGGGTGCGCGCATGAGTACAGGACGGTCCGGTGTTCCGGCCGGCGTCAGAGACTGGGCGATCGCCGTCGGCGTGGCGGCGACGCTGCTGGTCACCGGGCTGTCCGGACAGCACTCCGTGACGGGCCTCGACCTGCTCGGCTACGCGCTGCTGGTGGCCGGCGGCCTGGCGCTGGCCGCGCGCCGCCGGGCTCCGGTGCCCGTCCTGGCCGTCACCGGGCTGTGCGCGGTGGGTTATCAGGCGGCCGGCTTCGACGTGCCCGCCGTCGCGTACCTCTTCGCGGTGTACGCGGCCGTACGGGCGGGACACCGCACCCTCACGGTGGCGGCGAGCGTGACCATGCTGGCCGCTCTCCCGCTCGCGGCCCTCGTCTCCCTGCACGATGCGAGCGAGGCGTTCGCGCAGGCCCGAGGCGCCCTCGAGCTGGCCTGGCTGATCGCGGCCGGCGCCGCGGGCGAAGCGTTGCGACAGGCCGAGCGGCGGGCGGACGAAGCCGAGCGCACCCGGGAGGAGACCGCGCGGCGCCGCGCCGACGAGGAGCGGCTGCACATCGCGCGGGAGTTGCACGATTCGCTCACCCACCAGATCTCGGTCATCAAGGTGCAGGCCGAAGTCGCCGTCCACGTGGCCCGCAAGCGCGGCGAAGAGGTGCCGCAGGCACTGCTGGCGATCCAGGCGGCCGGGCGTGAGGCGACCCGGGAGCTGCGCGCCACCCTGGGAGCACTGCGCGACGACGTCACGACCCCGCCGCGCGGGCTCGACCATGTCCCGGACCTGGTGGAACGGGCCCGTGTGATCGGCCTGGACGCGACATTGACGATCGAAGGACAGCGGCACGCCGTGCCGGCAGCGGTGGACCGGACCGCCTATCGGATCGTCCAGGAATCGCTCACCAACATCGCCCGGCACGCCGGCGCCGCTACCGCGTCGGTCCGGATCGACTGCCGTCCGGACTCCCTCGCGATACGCGTCGACGACGACGGCAGGGGCACACCGGACACCGCCGCGGTGCCCGGCGTCGGCCTGCTCGGGATGCGCGAACGCGTCACCGCCCTCGGCGGCCGGCTGCGAGCGGAGCCGCGTGGCGAGGGCGGCTTCACCGTCCAGGCCGAACTCCCCGTGGACCGGACGTCATGATCCGAGTCCTGCTGGTCGACGACCAACCGCTCCTGCGCAGCGGATTCCGCGCGCTCCTCGACCTCGAAGACGACATCGAGGTGGTGGCCGAGGCCGCCGACGGTGAGGAGGCCCTGGTCCTCACCGAGGAACACCTGCCCGACATCGTGCTCATCGACATCCAGATGCCGGTCGTCGACGGCATCGAGGCGACCCGGCGCATCGCCGCCGACCCGGCCCTGTGCCGGGGTACACGTCGTCATCCTGACCAACTACGGCTTCGACGAGTACGTCTTCGACGCACTGCGCGCCGGCGCAGCCGGGTTCCTCGTCAAGGACATCGTGCCGGAGGACTTCCTCCATGCCGTACGCGTCGCCGCGCGCGGTGACGCCCTGCTCGCACCGTCGATCACCCGCAAGCTGATCAACCGGTACGTCACCCAGCCGCTCCACACCGACGTCGGCGCGGGACTGAAAGAGCTGACCAACCGCGAACGCGAGGCCGTCGCCCTGGTCGCGCAGGGCCTGTCCAACGACCAGATCGCCGACCGCATGGTGATCAGCCCGACGACCGCGAAGACCCACATCAACCGGGCCATGGCCAAGCTCCACGCCCGTGACCGAGCCCAACTCGTCGTCCTGGCCTACGAATCCGGCCTGGTCACCCCACGCAACGCCTGACCTCGAAGGAACTCTTCCGGGGGCTCAGCCCTCATCCGTGCGTACCCTGTCCCCGTGTCAGCCTCCCGCCTCCGTCGCGTCGCCGTTCTCGTGCTGGAAGGCGCGAAGCCCCTCGATGTCGGCATCCCCGCCCAGGTGTTCACCACGCGCGCGAGCATGCCGTACGAGGTACGGCTGTGCGGTGCGGCACCTGGTCTGGTGACCGGCGGCGACGGCCTTTCCTACCACGTCGCCCACGGCCTCGACGCGCTTGCGTGGGCCGACATCGTGTTCATCCCCGGCTACCGGTTCCCGGACCGCGACGATCCGCCGCAGGCCGTCGTCGACGCGCTGGTCGCCGGCCATGAGCGGGGTACACGGCTCGCCGCCATCTCGACGGGCGCCTTCGCGCTCGCCGCGACGGGCCTGCTCGACGGCAAGCGCGCCACGACGCACTGGCATTACACACGGGCACTCAGGGCGAAGCATCCGCTCGTCCAGGTCGACGAGAATGTTCTGTTCATCGACGAGGGCAGCGTGCTCACGTCGGCCGGCGCCGCCTCGGGCATCGACCTGTGCCTGCACATTCTGCGCGGCGACCTCGGGGTGGCCGCGTCGAACCACGCGGCCCGGCGCCTGGTCGCGGCTCCCTACCGCAGCGGCGGTCAGGCGCAGTATGTGCCGCGCAGCGTGCCCGAGCCGCTCGGCGAGCGCTTCGGCGCCACCCGAGAGTGGGCGCTGCACCGGCTCGGCGAGCCCCTCACCCTAGAGATACTCGCGCGGCAGGCCGCGGTCTCGCCGCGCACGTTCTCGCGGCGCTTCGTCGAAGAGACCGGGTACACGCCGATGCAGTGGGTCATGCGCGCACGCATCGACCTGGCCCGCGAACTGCTGGAACGTTCGCAGCGCAGCGTCGAGCAGATCGCCGCCGACGTCGGCCTCGGCACCGGTGCGAATCTGCGGCTGCACTTCCAGCGCATCCTCGGCACCACACCGAGTGAGTACCGGCGCACCTTCGCCCCGGGCGAGTAGCCCTGCCACTGGCGCGATCCTTGCGAACCGTGGCGATCGCGCCACTGTCAGGGGCGGAAGCCGCGAGCGAACCTGGTGGGGAACCGAAGGGAGACCATTCATGACTCGCATCGCCGTCAACGGATTCGGCCGCATCGGGCGCAATGTGCTGCGCGCACTGCTCGAACGCGACAGCGACCTCGAGGTCGTCGCCGTCAACGACCTCACGGAGCCCGCCACCCTCGCGCGGCTGCTCGCCTACGACACCACGGCCGGCCGGCTCGGTCGTCCGGTGACCGTGGACGGGGACGCCCTCGTCGTCGACGGCCGTCGCATCACGGTGCTCGCCGAGCGCGAACCGGCGCAGCTGCCATGGGCCGAACTCGGTGTCGACATCGTCCTCGAGGCGACCGGCCGCTTCACGTCGGCCAAGGCTGCCCGCGCTCACCTCGACGCGGGTGCGAAGAAGGTGCTCGTCAGCGCGCCCTCGGACGGCGCCGATGTCACGCTGGCGTTCGGGGTCAACACGGACGCGTACGACCCAGCCGTGCACACGATCGTCTCGAACGCCTCGTGCACGACCAACGCGCTCGCACCACTGGCATCGGTGCTCGACGAACTCGCCGGTATCGAGCACGGCTTCATGACGACGGTGCACGCCTACACGCAGGAGCAGAACCTGCAGGACGGTCCGCACCGCGACGCCCGTCGTGCCAGGGCCGCCGCCGTCAACATCGTGCCGACGACGACCGGCGCCGCCAAGGCGATCGGCCATGTGCTTCCGAACCTGGACGGCAAGCTGTCGGGCGACTCGATCCGGGTACCGGTTCCGGTGGGTTCCATCGTCGAGCTCAACACGACCGTCGCCCGCGACGTCACACGCGACGACGTGCTGGAGGCGTACCGCTCCGCGGCACAGGGGCCGCTCGCCGGCATCCTCGAGTACTCGGACTTCCCGCTCGTCTCCTCCGACATCACGGGCAATCCGGCCTCGGCGATCTTCGACTCGGACCTGACCCGCGTCGACGGCCGCCACGTGAAGGTGGTCGCCTGGTACGACAACGAGTGGGGCTTCTCGAACCGTGTGATCGACACGCTGGAACTCCTCGCCACTCCCTGACGTCACGACGCGTGAACAAGGCCGGTCAGTCGGCGGTTTTCTCCCAGACCGAGACGTGCCGGCCGCTCTCGCTGGTGAAGGGCTCCCGCGTCCATCCCTCCCACCGCTCGCGCAGTCGCAGCCCGGCGAGCTGGGCCATTAGGTCGAGTTCGGACGGCCACACATACCGGAAGGGGATCGACCGGTACTCACCACGGCCGTCGACGACTTCGACGTAGTTCGAACTCGTCGCCTGGGTGGCGACGTCGTAGACGTCGAACGCCCACCGCGTCGGGCTCACGTGGAACGGCACGACGCTCTGCCCCGCCGGGAGCTTGCGCAGTTCGGGGATCATGACCTCGATGACGAAACAGCCCCCGGGTTCCAGGTGAGCCGCCGCATTGCGGAAACAGGCCACCTGGGCCGCCTGCGTCGTCAGATTCATGATCGTGTTGAAGAGCAGGTAGGCGACGGAGAACGTCCCGTCCACCCTGGTCGTCGCGAAGTCACCGATCGTGACGCCGATCGCGGCACCGCCTGGTTTGGCACGCAGCCGGGCCACCATCGCCCGTGACCGATCGATGCCGTGGACCGGGACTCCGTGACGTGCCAGCGGCAAGGCGATGCGTCCCGTCCCGATGCCCAGCTCAAGGGCCCGGCCGCCGCCGGCCAGCTCCGCCAGGAAGCCGGCCGTCGTCTCCACGACACTCGGGTCGAACATGTCCGCTGACGACTCGTCGTAGGCCGCCGCGACCCGTTCTCCGAAGTAACCGTCCTGATCGTCCATCGCCAGACCGTACTGCGGGAGCCCTTCGCGCCGCGCGTGGATTTCGCCCGGGGGCGGGGCCGGCAGCCGGCTTCGGTACTGACCGGTGGCCTGGCCATGACGGTGCCGGGTCGGGGCATTCGTAGCGGCATGAAGGCGATACCGACAAGGCGGGTGCTGTCCGTGACCGTCGTGCTGACGGTTCTTCCCGTCGCCGTGTCGTGCGGTGACCATGGGGGCGGGGCGTCCAACGGCTCGGTCGCGGCGGGACCCGCCCTTGGGGCCTCCGGTCGTCACCTGGTCATCACGACCGACAACGGGCTGCTGCTGCGCCCCGCGGACGGTCACCGGGCCATCGTGGACGACCGTGCCGGTGCCGATTGGTCGCACCGCGACGGCACATGGACCCTCGACCTCTCGTGTGCGGACCGGGCCCGGGGCGGGGGAGCGTGTCCCCGCATGCCCTACGTCAAGGTCCCGGACGGCGTGAGCGTCACGGTCAGTGCCCGCAACGCGGGCATCGACGCGGCTGACATCGCTGCCGCGTTGGACCTGACGACCCTCAACGGCGACGTGACGGTCACCCGATCCGGAGACGACGATGCCGCGGTACGGCTGTCCACCCGCAACGGCTCGGTGCGCGCGACGGCCCTCGACACGCCTCGGCTGTACGCGGCGACCACCAACGGCGATGTGAAGCTCGCCTGCGCTACCGCCCCGTCGAGCGTCACCGCGACGACCACCAATGGCTCGGTCGGCGTCACCGTCCCGCACAACGCCCCTGCCTACGCGGTCACCGCGGGCACGGACAACGGTCGCGCCACGGTCGCCGTCCCCACGCGGGACGTTCCCCACGGGCCCAGCATGACGCTGACCACGGTCAACGGTGACGTCGACGTACGCAGGGACTGAACCCGGCACCACACGTCGAGCCCCATACGGCGAGCCACGGCCGACGCCCGCCGGCTCCTCGTGCCGTGGGCCGACCTCGACCTGCGGATCACGGCGCCGGGTGTGAGGCTGGGGCCAGACGATCAGTCCACTAGGCGGTGATGACGTGACGGCCGAGGTCAGCGACGAGCAGCTCAGGGAATTCCTCGCCGACCCTGTCAACTCCACACTCGAGTTGTCCACCGCGGTGGCCCGCTGCACAAAGGCACTGGGACTTCAGCACGCCGTGGTGTACCTCGCCGACCTGCAACAACGCAGCCTCGTCCCGCTGACCGACATTGCCTCCACCCTGCCGATCGACGGCTCGCTGGCGGGCTGGACCTATCGCACACAGTCACTCCGGGTCGAGGAGTCGGGGACGGACGGGATGACGGCCTGGTTCCCACTGCTCGACGGAGCCGAGCGCCTTGGAGTCCTCGCCGTGCACGCCCGTGTGCTCACGGCGGCATCACTCACTCGCGGCAGAGCACTCGGCGCACTGCTCAGCAGGACTCCTTCGTCCGCCGGACGCGCGTCGAACCCATGCTGCTGCCCGCCGAACTGCTGCGGGCGTTTCTCCCTCCGCGCACGATCGGCAACGGGCACGTCATCTCCACGGCCGTACTCGAGCCTGCCTAAGAGATCGGCGGCGACGCCTTCGACCATTCCCTGACGGACACGACGCTGCACGCCACCGTCCTGGACGCCATGGGGCACAACCTCGCCTCAGGACTGACCAGCGCCGTCTCCCTCGCCGCATGCCGCAACGCCCGGCGCACCGGCGCGGATCTGTCCGAACTGGTCGACCTCGTGGACCAGGCGCTCGCCGAGTGTTTCCCGATCAGTTCTGTACGGGCGTACTGACCCAGTTGGACCGCGCCACCGGGATGCTGCGGTGGGCCAACTGCGGTCACCCCGCGCCCCTTCTCATCCGTGACCAGCAGTTGATTGTCGACGCGCTCGAACGTGAGCCGGACCCGCCGATGGGACTGCCGTTCCTCTTGGCAGGACGACCGCGCCGGATTCACGAATGCGCCCTGCAACCGGGCGACCGGGTGTTGCTCTACACCGACGGCGTCACCGAGGCGCGCACCCGCGACAACAACCTCTTCGGCCTCGAACGCTTCGCCGACTATGTCATCCGGGCGACGGCCGCCGGAGAACTCGCATCCGAAACGCTGAGGCGTCTGATCCACTCCATCCTGGACGCGAAGTCCAGTCACCTGCGCGACGATGCGACGATCCTGCTGCTCGAGTGGCAGCCGCCCACCCGGCTGGCGTAGCGCAGGGCAAGAGAGCGCGATCTTGGCGCATCAAGGAGCACCTCACTCGCACATTGAGTGGGAAATCTGCAGCACGTGTGCCCGAATGCTGAATATCTCTGGGGCGTGTAACACGGCGGCGGACCCATGACGCAGACATGCACGTACCCGTGTGCCGAGTTGCGCGGGAAACGCGGAGACATTGCCGTACTCCGGCTTGCAAGATCATGAGTCAGATGGGAAATCAGTGAGCAATCCCGACCCGGTGCCCGGATACCACTCCTACGACCAGCCCCCGACCGGCCCGCGCCCCTACCAACGGGACCAGGCCGGTGCCCGACGCGCAGCCCTGGCCATCCACACGATCGCTGACATCGCCGCCGGCTTCCTGGGCCTGTGGATTCTGCTCCACCTGCTCGGGGCCAACGAAGCGAATGTCTTCGTCGAGTTCGTGCACGGAACGGCCGATTGGCTGGCCTGGTGGTCGCAGGACATTTTCACCATGGAAACAGAGGGCCTTCGAGTGTTCCTCAATTACGGTCTGCCCGCCGTGCTTTATCTGCTCGTCGGTCACGGGATCGCCGCGCGGCTCAACCGTGCATGACCGCATTACCGGCCTTGAGAGCCCCCAGAATTTCGCGGCGCGGCCAGGCCGCCCGGAGTACGACACCGATAAGGATCAGCCCAGTGAAAACCAACTCAGCCGAAAACGATCACCTGCCGGTCTACGAGAGCTTGGTGCGTGAACGCGGGGATGCCGTGGCGGAAGCCCGCGTGGTGGCCGAAGAGACGCACCACCAGGTGACGCAAGCACTGAACTGGCATGACGCAGTTCAACCGGAGTCCGAGTCCTGAGCGATTTGGACTCCCTGCTGTTGACCACCGAGTGCGGAACTACGACCCGCATACCTGGGGAGCGCCCGGCTGGTGCGCCGAGCACGGCTACGACGGTCCGCCGGTCCCAGACCGGGCCAAGCGCATGACGCCGCAGGACTTCCAGACCCGGCGCGCTCGAAGTCGCCGTAGACCGGCTGCTCGTTGGCCGGGAGGTCCACCCCGCGGGCTGAGGAGATCGTGGGCGTCGACATCGAGGAGCTGGACCGGGCCGGGCATGAGGACTTCGTATCGGAGACGGACTTCTGGGAAGCCGACACTGGGCTGCTGCTGCCCGGCCTGATCAAGGGCCGCACGCGTGGCCCCCGACCGGGCAGGCCGTCTCGCCCGGAGATGTGTGCTCGTGCACCGGGCCGGCGCGGTGTCGTACGGGCAGGCCCGCCCGCTGCCGGACCCGCAATCCGCGCCGGCCGGGCGGGGCACCGGCTGGGACCTGCACCAAGGGAGGCGCTCCGGCCTGACCGTCTCGGGAGCCGGAACGAGCCTGCTGATGCCTTTGGCTGAGCGAGGCACGACAATCCGGAGAACGTGAAGCGCTGCTTCAAGTCGTCACCGGAGCCCATCGCATCGCGGAAGCCACCAGCTTGCCGGCACCCGGGGCGGCAGGCGCTTACCGGTCGTAGGCGTATGCGCGTTGACGGGGCCGGACAGCCTCTCGCGCAGTCCGAGGCGCCCCGACACGCCGGACTGCTGATCGTGGCACTAGCTCTGCGGGACGTCTTTGACGAACACCAGGCCGTCGCTGCCCGCCAAGTGGGCTGGGTCGAACGGGGCGTAGCCGAACCAGGGGGATACGCGGAGCGCGGGCCGCGTGGTGTCGAGGGCGGTGGCCAGCCGCGGAGCGTCGATGACGCAGCGGTCCTCCGGGAGTGCGTAGAGGAGTCCTTCGACGGTGTCCGGCGGCGGGGCGCCCACTCCCTGGTGCCGGATCGTGCCGAGGGCCGTGGCAAGGAAGGCGTACTCCTCGCCCAGGTGGGCGCTCACGATTGCGCCGGCGCTCCACCACTCCAGCAGCGGCTGGTCCCACATCCGCATCGTGCTCTTCGCCCGCTGGAGATGGGAGTTGTGGGCGTGGACGAGTGCCGGGCCCCGTTCGGCGACGGCGAGGAGGTTGTCGGCCATCATCTGGTCCCGCAGGCCCACCAGCCGGGTCATGCGGGCCGGTGAGGTGTCGGCCATCCAGTAGTGGTAGCGCAGCAGGCCGACAGCGGTACGCCCGTACAGGCGGGCCCGGTCCCAGCCGTCCCGCGAGGTCGCCGTGATCAGGTGCGGCGTCTGCGCGTCGAGCAGCGCCACCAGATCGTCGGCGAGCAGCCGCAGCCGACTGGCCTCGGCCGACTGCCCCACGGACTGGGACGGGTCCGTCATCGCGCCGGGATGGGTCCACCGGTCGTCGGTGCCCAGCAGGCGGTCGAGTGTTTCCGCGGTGCAGGGGAGCAGCACCGCGTCCAGGTGGGCCGCGAGGTAGCTGTGGAGTGCGGTGAGGGTCTGCCGGGGGCTCGCGGCGTGGGTGATCTCCAGCGGGCCGTCGGCACCCGTGAAGCGGAGCCGCTCGGACGTGGGCCGGCCGTCGTTGTGGGCGCGCATCCAGCGCACCAGCTCGCGGTTGGCCGCGGACGTGCCCCACCCGTGGCTGAATCCGTGCTCCATGACCTCGTCGAGGGTGCCCGTGCCCGAGGTGACGTAGTCGTCCACGACCAGGCCCCTCACGCAGTCGCTCTCGATCGCGATCGTCCGGTAGCCCTCCTGCTCGACGAGCTGCCGGAAGAGTTCGTTGCGCAGGTCGAGCAGAGTGTCCTCGCCGTGGGTGGGCTCGCCGAGGGCGAGCAGCCGAGGCCGGGCCGGAAGCAGCTTCATGACGGCGGCGGCCTCGAAGGCATGAGTGGTGTCGCTGATGTCAGTGGCCATGCCTTCAACGGTATCGTTGAACCTTCCGTTGAAACTTTCCCGCGATATGGTCAGGTCCGTGGGACAGAACCTTCAAAGCGGCAGGCAGCTCAGGCCGGTTGACCTGGCGCGCGAGCACGGCCTGTCCACGCAGGCGGTCAGGAACTACGAAGAGGCCGGCATCCTTCCGGCCGCCGGTCGCACACCCCACGGCTACCGCACCTACACCTCGCTGCACGCGGGGGCACTGCGCGCGTTCCTCGCCCTGGTACCCGGCCACAGTCACCGGACGGCGACGTCGATCATGAGGGCCGTGAACCAGGGCACGGTCGATGAGGCATTCCGGCTCATCGACGAGAGCCACGCCCAGCTCCTCGACGATCGGCGGACGCTCCAGGCCGTGGAGAGCGCCCTCCGCGGCCTGCAGCCCACCACGGCCTCCGCGCCCGGCACAGTGTCCGAGCCGGCCGCGGTGTCCGGGGCCGGCGGCACGTTCATCGGGCCGCTGGCGGCGGAACTCGGAATCCGGCCCGCGACGCTGCGCAAGTGGGAGCGCGCCGGGCTGGTGCGCCCGTGCCGCGACCCGCTGACCGGGTACCGCGTCTACGACGAGGCCGACGTACGGGACGCCCGGCTGGCTCACCAACTCAGGCGGGGCGGCTACCTGCTGGAGCAGATCGCCCCGCTGATCACCCAGGTACGGGCGGCCGGCGGGCTGGAGCCGCTGGAGGCCGCGCTGCGCGACTGGCACGGTCGGCTGTCCGCCCGCGGGCGGGCGATGCTGACAGGTGCCGCAGCGCTGGAGGCGTACCTCCGCGAGCGCGGATGAGACCTCCGCAGTCGGCCGAAGAGAAACACGGGGAGAGGAGAGCGCGACACGCACCCTGAGGTGGCGTGTGCGCGGCCTTGTGCAGGGATGTGCGCCAGGGCCAGAACGACTGAGTTCCGGCGCCCGCGCCCGGCCGCATCGTGGTACGCGCGTCGGCGTGACCGTCACGGGACCCGTCAGGAGCCGGACGCCCTCGCCGTGGACGACGACGTCCTGCACGCCCGGCTCGCGCAGATCACCGAGTGGTGCGGCGTCAGCGGCCCTTGCGTACCCGGGCCGCCGCGCGGGCCTCCGCGGTCTTGCGGGCCTCGGCGGCTTTGCGGGACTCCTTCGCGGGGCGGCCCGGACGGGTGCCGAGGCCACGGAAAGGGGCGTTGCCGCTGCCCTTCGACTCGATCGGCGGGCGCTTCGCCCCGGTGATGGCGGTCAGCTTCTCCTCGCCGGAGCGCACCTGCGTGACCGTCGGCCGGATGCCCGCCTCGGACATCATCCGGTTCACATCGCGGCGCTGGTTGGGGGTGACCAGGGTGACCACGTTCCCGGACTCCCCGGCGCGCGCCGTGCGCCCGCCACGGTGCAGGTAGTCCTTGGCGTCGGCCGGCGGGTCGACATTGACGACGAGGTCGAGCGCGTCGATGTGAATGCCCCGCGCCGCGACGTTGGTGGCCACCAGCACGGTGATCTCACCGTCCTTGAACTGGCCGAGCGTGTGCGTGCGCTGCGGCTGCGACTTCCCGCTGTGCAGGGCGGCCGCCCGTACACCGCTGGCCCGCAGGTGACGGGTGAACTGGTCCACGCCCGCCTTGGTGTCCAGGAACATCAGGACCCGGCCGTCGCGCGCGGCGATTTCGGTCGCGGTCGCGTACTTGTCGGCGCCGTGGATGTTCAGCACGTGGTGTTCCATCGTCGTGACGGAGCCCGCGAGCCGGTCGACCGAGGCGAGAACCGGGTCGTGCAGGTAGCTCCGCACCAGCTGGTCGACGTTGCGGTCGAGCGTGGCCGAGAACAGCAGCCGCTGCCCGTCGGAGGGGACCTGGTCCAGGACGTCGGAGACTTGCGGCAGGAACCCCAGGTCGCACATCTGGTCCGCCTCGTCCAGCACCGTGATCCGCACATGGTTCAGGACGCAGTCCCGACGCGACACCAGGTCGGCCAGCCGCCCCGGCGTCGCGATGACCACCTCGGCGCCGGTCTTCAGCTCCGCCGACTGCCGGTTGATCGACAGCCCGCCGACGACCGTCGCCAGGCGTACCTTCAGCGTCTGCGCGTACGGTGCCAGCGCGTCGCTCACCTGCTGTGCGAGTTCCCGGGTCGGCACCAGGACCAGAGCGAGCGGCCGCTTCGACTCCGCTCGCAGGCCTGCCGTCCGCACGAGCAGCGCAAGCCCGAAAGCCAGCGTCTTGCCGGAGCCGGTCCGCGCGCGGCCGAGGACATCGCGGCCGGCCAGCGCGTTCGGAAGGGTCGCCGCCTGGATCGGGAAGGGCTCCGTCACCCCGAGGCCGGTCATCGTCCTCACCAGCTCCGGCGGCAGCCCGAGCGCGTCGAAGGACCCGGCCGGCGGCAGGCCCGGGGACACCGTCTGCGGCGTCGGGAGTTCGCCCAGCGGCGCTGCCGCCCGCTGGGACTTGCCGGCGCGGGAGAGCCCAGGGGCCGGCGGCTTCGCGTTCATGGGGAACCTTCCTGATCTGGCGCCCGGAACGCGCCGGGGCCCGTACCGAGTGGTACGGGCCCCGGCGGTGTCGAAGCGTGCCCCCATTTTACCAGCGGCGGCGCGGGAGTCCGCCGGTCCGGTCGGCGCACTCCGGACATGGGGCGATGGCTGCGCGAGGAGCGGTCCGACAGTCCGAAGATGTCGGCCACGACTGTGATCGGGAGGAGGCTCACGGCGACACCGATGATCGCGGTCAGCAGCGGCAGTCCGGCGGCGACCGGGTCCGGAAGGGATCACCGGCGCTGTCGTCCTGAGGGCCGTCGGCCGGCTTGGTGACGGCCTTCCCGATGGCCGTCCTGTGGTCGGCCGCGGTCACCTTCTGCCCGTCCGGGGCGACGAACACGACCCGCGCGCTTCCGCTGTCGGCCGTGGCCCCGGGGAAGCGCTGCGCCTCGATGCCCTGACTGGCACCTCACTACTGAGGGGGCAGTACAGCTGTGGTCACCGGATATCCCTCCGGTACAACGGCTGCCGGGCGCGGGGACGTCAGCAGGACGGGTCCGGCGCGTCCCACGGAACGGTGCCCGACACCCAGTGGGTGAGCCCTTCCGCCTGGTCATGGCCGGCCAGGTGGCGTGGCGGAGTCGCGTAGGTGGCGTAGGGCCGGCAGCGGATGACGACGCGGTCCTCCTTCTCGGCCATCGCTTCGACGAACGGCCGGGCGTCCGCACCGAGTTGCCCGCCGGACATGCGCTCGCCGACCGCCGTCATCACGTCGACCACGAGGCCGCGGTAACGCTCGACCACCGCGTTGGCGTACACCTGGAGGTAGGTGAAGGGCCACCGCTCGTCGAGGAGGCAGAGACCGACCTTGCCGTACCGCTGGACGAAGCGCCCCTTGCCTCGTCCCGCCTGCGTCGACACGAGCAACTCGTCGTTGTCGGTCGGCACGTAGTACACGACCGACATGGCCGGGCCGTCGCTGCGGCGCCGGTAGCCGAACACGCAGGTGCGGTGCGTGCGGACGAACTCCCTTCGTTCCGAGGGGAGCATGTCCCGGTCGGTCGGAGCCGTGAACGGATCGGTGGTGAACGGAAGCAGCATGTCGGAATGACCTCCTGTGGTGGGCAGAGGATGCGTCGGCGGGTCCAGGTGAGCGGGGCGCGTCCTGCGGTCAGGTGCTGTCCCTCGCCTCCCGGCGTTCGGCGCCCAGACCGGCGAAGAACGCGAGGAGTTCGGGGCTGTCGGCGGCCGAGGGGTCGACGACCCGGTCGGCCGGGGCTCCTTGGAGGAGGCGCTTGACGGGGACTTCGAGTTTCTTGCCGGTGCGCGTGTGGGGGATGCCCGAGACGGCGAGGATCTCGTCGGGGACGTGACGCGGTGACGCGCCGGTGCGGACGGCGTGGCGGATCCTGTCGCGGAGGGAGTCGTCGAGGGTGACTCCGGCCGCCAGGACGACGAACAGGGGCATCCAGTAGCCGCCGTCCGGTTCCTCGGTGCCGATGACCAGGGCTTCGGTGATCTCCGGGAGGCGTTCGACGACGTCGTGGATGTCGGCGCTGCCCAGGCGTACGCCGTTGCGGTTGAGGGTGGAGTCGGAGCGGCCGTGCACGATCACCGAGCCATGACCGGTGAGCGTGATCGAGTCGTCGTGCCGCCACACACCGGGTACGCGCTGAAGTAGGCGTCGCGGAAGCGGGTCCCGTCGGGGTCGTTCCAGAAGTACAGCGGCATGGACGGCATGGGCCGGGTGACGACCAGCTCGCCGACCCGGTCGACCACAGGGGAGCCCTCGTCGTCGTACGCCGCCAGGGCCACGCCCAGATGAGGCGCGGACAGTTCGCCGGCCCAGCCGGGCGTGGTCGGGGCGCTGCCGGCGAAGGCGGAGACGACGTCCGTGCCGCCGGTGATGGAGGCCAACTGGACGCGCTCGCCCACGTGGTCGCGCACCCAAGGGTAGGCGGAGGCAGGCAGCGCGGAGCCGGTGCAGCCGACGGCGAGGATCGACGACAGGTCGTGCACGGACGGGTCGATGCCGAACTTGGCCATGCCGAGGAGGTGTTGAGGGCTGGTGCCGAAGAGGGTGACGCGGTGGCGGGCGGCCAGGTCCCACAGGACGTCCGGGCGGGCGAGGGGGGCCGGGCTGCCGTCGTAGGTGCAGGTGGTGGCGCCGGTGAGGAGGGCGGAGGCGACCAGGTTCCACATCATCCAGTGGGTGGTGGTGTACCAGAGGAGGCGGTCGCCGGAGCCCAGGTCGGAGTGGAGGCCGAGGGTCTTCAAGTGCTCCAGCAGGACGCCGCCGTGGCCGTGGACGATGCCCTTGGGCAGGCCGGTGGTGCCGGAGGAGAAGACGACCCACAGGGGGTGGTCGAACGGCACCGGCGTGCAGGCGAGTTGGCGCTGACGTCGTTGGTCACCACGAGCCCGGCGACGTACGACGGCAGGTCCTGCTCGGTGACGACGGTGCCCACGGGCAGGGGAGCGCCCATGACCAGCCCGAGTTCGATCTCGTAGTCCAGGAACTCCACATGGGAAGGCCGGACGACGGTGTCCTGCGGGCCGCTGACCGAGCCGGACGCCTTGCGGAAGAAACTGCCCGCCGACCAGGTCCGTCAGCTCGTCCCGGTAACGCGTGCCGAGAAGTGAGCCGAGGACCGCGATGCCGAGTCAGGCGCCGAGTTCCAGCGCGGTGTCGTTGGCGCCGCCGCCGACGCCCAGCTCGGCCTCGGGGAAGGAGTCCATGATGGCGTCCGTGGCCGGGGACACGCTCAGCCCGATCGCGAAACCGAGCGTCATCATCGGCGCCAGGAAGTCGGTGTACGTCGAGCTCTTGTCGACCTGCGTGAGCAGGAGGACCCCCGCGGTGCCGATCGCCATGCCGGCGACGACCGAGGTGCTCCTGCCGTCACGGTCAGGGCTTGATGCCCACCCCGGTCCACAAACTGACGGTGGCGTCCGTGAGGGGCTGCGTGGGCTCGTCCTTGTCCGACAGGTCGGGGCGCCAGCGGTGGCCGACGGTGACGCCGGGGTCGAGCAGGTCGAGTCCGTCGAAGAAGCGCGCGACGTCCTTCTGGGAGCGGAACTGCACGGGCGTCCCGGCACCGGTATAGATGTCGGTGACCTTCTGCCAGGTGGGCGGGTCGAAGTCGGGCGTGCAGTGGCTGAGGGCGAGGGCGCTTCCCGACGGGAGGGCGTCGAGCAGGCGGCCGACGATGCCGTACGGATCCTGCGCGTCGGTGACGAAGTGCATGAGAGCGTTCAGTGACAGGGCCACGGGTCGGTTCAGGTCCAGTATCTGGGCCAGTTCGGGAGCGCTGAGCAGTCCCTCCGGGTTGTTGACGTCCGCTTCGATGTACGTGGTGCGGCCCTGGGGAGTGCTGCGCATGAGGCGTTCGGCGTACTTGAGAACGAGGGGGTCGTTGTCGGCGTACACCACGCGCGCTTCGGGAACCACGCTCTGGGCGACCTGGTGCAGATTCGGCTCGGTGGGAATGCCGGTCCCGATGTCGAGCCACTGGCGGATGCCGTGCTCCTGGGCGAGCACTCGGGTGGCCCGGTGCATGAAGGCCCGGTTCTCGCGGGCGCACACGAAGATGCCGGGGTAGGCGGCGGCGACCGTCTCGGCGGCCTGCTTGTCGATGTCGAAATGGTCCTTGCCGCCGAGGTAGAAGTCGTACATGCGGGCGGAGTGCGGCCTGCTGGTGTCGATGCCCCGTGCGGCGTGGGTGTTGCTCATCCTGTCCCCTTCAGTGGTGGGCGCGGTGTGCCGGGCGGGTCGCGGCCGGGCAGGCTCGGACTTCTCCCGCTTGCGGTTCGGTCTGGTGGACCTGGATCGTCAGGTGATCGGCGAGACCCTTCTTGATCCCCTGGACGAAAGCGGCGATCTCATCGGACGTGTAGATCAGCGCCGGACCGGTGGGATCGGTCGACTGCCGCAACGCGATGCGGCCGTCGGCGAGTTGCTTGGTCTCCACGCACTGGCCCCCGTTGGGGCCGCTCCAGGGGCATTCCCAGCCCTGTTCGCCGAGGTCGGAGGCGGGCATCCCGTTGTAGACACTGCCGTCGGCGATGGTCATGAGTACTCCTTGCGCATGCGATGCAGCAGGGCCCTGCTGTCCGCGGAGGAGGTCAGAAGAGACATCCTGTTGTGCGCCTCGAGATGGGCCGCGACATCGGAACGCTGGTCCAGGTACACGGAGGCGGACAGGATTTCGCTGTAGACGACGTCGGGCAGTTCCGGTTCCTCGAACCGGAAGTAGGTGAAGGGCGCGCACGCTCCGACGTGCGCGCCTGCGCCGAAAGGCACGATGTCGACGCTGATGTGATCCAGCTCCGAGACCTCCAGGAGCCGGTCGATCTGCTCCCGCATGACCTCGTTGCCGCCCGCCATCCGGTGCAGGACGGCCTCTTCCATCACCACCCACAGCGTGGGGGCGTCGGCCTTCTCCAGCAGGCTCTGGCGGCGCAGCCGCAGATCGACACGGCGCTCCAGGTCCTCCTCGCCGGCATGGGGGAAGCCCCCGCGCAGGACGGCGCGTGCGTACTCGTACGTCTGCAGCAGCCCGGTGACGTACTGGGGCTCATAGGTACGCAGGGTCTTGGCCCCGCTCTCCAGGCTCACGTAGGCGGTGAACCAGCTCGGCACCACGTCGCGGTAGGCGTGCCACCAGCCGGGCTCGTTGGCCCGTTCGGCGAGCTCGACGAACTCGTCGATCTCCTGCTGGTCGGCCCCGTAGGTCTGCAGCAACTTCTCCACGTACAGGGGTCTGAGGCCGACCTCCGCCTTCTCCAAGCGGCGGATGGTCAACGACGTCACGCGCAGCGCCTTTGCCGCATCTTCCAGGGACACGCCCGCGCCGAGCCGCCTCTCCTGGAGCCGGCGGCCCAGGATCATGCGCAGGACGGTCGGAGCGCTGGTGCCCGTACCTGAACGATTGTCGCCCACCGCGCCACCTCCTGAGGAGCCGTCACCAGTGCTGTACGTGCAGCGACTTGGTGATGCAGCCAAGCGGATACCGTCTTGCTGAAATTATCAGGGAGTCGGTTGCAGTGTGAACTCAGCTGCGAGCATAGTGACTTGTGCAAACGATTCCTTCGGACGCGAAGGCATCGTTGTCAACCATCGCGCCACTACGCGGGGTTGACGCGCGCCGACACGACGAATCCACGTGACTGTCACACCGGGAACACCCCCTCTCCCGGCAGGTCCGTTGCTTGCCCCCCCACTGCTCCTCTCCCCCCACTGCGCCCCTCCTGCCGGAAGGCGACAAGCGTGTCCCCCCACACGACTTCTTCCCCCCAACTCTTAACTGCTGCGAGCCCGGAGCGTAGGCACTGGATCGAGCTCCCCGCGCACCGATCCCATGTCGCAGTCGCCCGCCGTTCGACGGACGCGCGCATGAGAGCCTGGCGGCTGCCTGCCGAGACGTCCGCGGACGCGGTACTCCTGGTGTCGGAGCTGGTCACCAACGCGGTGTGTCACACCCTCAGCGTGCGCATCCTGTGCGGCATCGGACTGATCGCCGGCGACTGCCTCCGCGTGGAGGTGCACGACCACGGCCGTGCGGCCGGCGGTCTGCCCCGATGCGAGCCCGGGCCCGAGGACGAAGGCGGCCGCGGCTTGCTCCTGGTCCAGGAGATCGCGCACACCTGGGGAGTCGACCGGTCCCCGCTCACCGGCGGCAACGCGGTATGGGCAACCTTGATGGTTTCCGACCGAGGGCGCGGAACACGCGTTGACGAGGAGATGCCCGGCGCCGCCGCTCCAAGTCGTGCATCTTGATCGTCTTTTGAGCGGCGCACAGGCTCCCATGCCCATGGAGACGGGGGAGCCGGACCGCGGTCGCAGGGCGTGGCGTGACCGGCTGGTCAGGCCTCGTGCGATCGCGGGCCTGCTGGCCGGGACAGCGGGGCCGGCCGTTCTGGGCGCGGTGCTCGTCGTCCTGCCGGGTGTGGTGGTCGACCATGATCTCGCCGGGGCGAGCGTCGCCGCGCAGGACCGGCTGAAAGCGGTGAACGACGTCCGTACGACACTTCTGCAGGCCGGGGGCGGCATGGTCCTGCTCTTCGGCGCGTACGCCACCTGGCGGCAACTGCGCGTCAGCCAGGACGGCTTGCGCGTGGCCGACTTGCGGGGCTCCGACCTGAGCACGGCCGGCCTCCTCCAGACACGTCTGACCGGCGCGGTGGGCAGCGAGCACACTCGTTGGCCGGCCGGATTCGACCACGCGGCCGCCGCCGGCGTCGTCGTCGCAGAGGATCCCGGTCCCGAGCCCCCGCCACTGCTTCAGCCCTCAGGGACAACGACACAGCACCCGCCCCTGCGGTCCGTGCCGTGAGCGAAAGGCCCAGGTTTGGGCGGCACCCGCCCGGGAGCATCCGGCGCGATCTCACTTCCAGCCGTACGCGTACGCCGCCACCCAGGTGATGTCGAGCTGTGCGCTGCTGCCGGGCGCCGCCCCGGGGCCCTCCAGGGCGCTCTCGTTCTGCAGCACCCAGGACAGAGGGTGATCCGGCACCTTGCGGGTGTCGTGCCCGGTCTGCCGACCGTCGACGAAGAACCGTACGTTCCCCGGTGTCCACTCGGTGGACACGGTGTGCCACTCGGTCCAGTCGTCGCTTCCCGGGAAGTAGCCCTGCTCGCCGCCGCCGCACGGATGGTGGAAGGCGGTGAGGGAGCCGGTCCACTCGCCTTCGGGGTGGTCCATCTCGCAGCCCCGACCGTAGTGCAGCCAGGCGGACTTGTAGCCGGGAGCCAGCTTCGTCACCTTGATGCGTGCGCTGTACTTGCCGTACTTCATCTGCATGACCGCACGCGGCACCACCGCGGCGGCATGCACCGGACCTCCGTTGCCGGGCCGCCACATCCGTACGAACATCCTCCCGTCGCCGTTCGCCGCAGGACCGACGCTCACGGTGTCCTCCGGGTGATAGACACCCACCACTTCCCGACCTCGGCTGTTGGCCGTGTCACGCCAACCGGTCGGATAGGCCCACCAGTTGTCGCGGAACTCTCCGCTCAGGCCCCCGCAGTAAGCGGCGGACGTGTCGACATGGTGGTCGCAGTCGCTGAACGCGCCCAGCGGCACCCGGTCGCCGTTGAAGTCCTCCGCGAGGACCTGCCAGAAGGGACCACAGTCACCGCGGGGCAAAGTCACGCCCGTACTGCGGCAGGCGTCGGCAGCGGCGGGCGCAGCGGGCGCCCCGTCGGCCCGGGGAAGCCCCAGCAGTACAGCCACGAGCGCGAGGCCCACGGACATCAACAGAATTCGCTTACTGACGTGTTCGTGCGGCGCTGCGTGTGAACCCATCCCAAGGCTCCCTCAGGCTCAGCGGCCGGCCGTCGTCCCGAAGGAGCATCCTCGCGTGCGGGCCCGTGCGGCGCCACCCTGAGAGCGAGCCGTGAACCGGACGTCCATGCTCCGCCGTAGCCGGCGCGCGACTTGAGCTGAGTGATCGCGCATCTCTCCAAGGCCCACGTCGTGCGGAGATCCACGCAGGACACACCTCGTCAGAACTCGCGGTCGATGCCGGTCACGATCGCCGCGCCCAACGGAGCGTCCTCCTGGGCGAAACCGCTGTCGCGCAGCGCCCGGGAGACCAGCCGCACGGCTTCGGCCTCGGCTCCCGACTGATCAGCGGCCTCGACCTCGACCCGAGCGGCGAACATGCCGTCCTCGTCCACCGTCAGCAGACTCAACTGCTCGCTCTCCCCGAGATCCGTGTTCTTCGGGTCCTGGGGCCGAAGCCTGCGCTCGATGTCCGAGCAGACGTCGTCGGGAACTCCTCGGAGGAATGTGCCGGGGACGGTGATGACGTATGTGGTCACCGGGACTCCTTTCGAATCTGCGGCACGCGCCTCGTGACTCTCGTGCACCCTCGACCGGCACGTACTCGCTGCGCGTCTTCCCTGTCCGTGGCCGTGAATGCGCCCACGGACAACTCATCACCCGGTTCGTTCGGTGGCGCCGGCGGCCGCAGGAATGGCGCGCCGCCTCTCGTGACGCAGAGCCGCACCCGTGGTCACAGCGCCCAGTCCCTACCACAGGCCCACGCCGAAGAAGCCGGACGGGGCGCGACCGCCGAGCACCGCGAACGTGAAGACGGCGCAGGTCAGTAGGCGAAAGGGGACAGTCCAGCGGAAGAACGCCTTCCAGTCGGCGAGCGAGGCCAGTACGTAGTAGGCGCCCATGTTGAGCGCCGCCATGGACGATGCGGTCAGGAAGGCCAGGGTGTGGTCCTCCTCCGCGCGCCGCAGGCCCGCCCGGCACCCGTCGGGCAGGGAGGGTCGGTGGTGGCGCAGTTTGACGGATTGCGGTCTGCCCGGTGTGGGCAGTGAGCCTGGCAGGGTTGGCATGAGCATGCCTTCCTTGCCTTCCTCACCCCCACAGGAGGTAGACCATGTACTCGCACGTGTTCGTCCGTGGCTGCACCGCTGCCCTGACGGCGGCTCTCACCCTGGCCGGTGGCCAGGCCTACGCGGCTGCGCCGGGCTCCGGCGATCAGCTTCTCGCCGCCCGCGTCGTCACCTACGACGCCGGCGCCTCGGCGGAGTTCAAGGCCGCTGTCGATCGGGGCGCGGCGATCTGGAACGAGAGCGTGGACTCCGTCGAACTGCGCCCGGCGGCCGCCGGGCAGCGCGCCAACATCCGGATTCTGGCCGACAACGGCTGGCCCCGGGCGCTGACCACCTCGCTCGGCAACGGAACGGTCTACATCGGGCGGCAGGCCGTCAACGAGGGCTACGACACGGTGCGGATCTCGGCGCACGAACTCGGCCACATCCTCGGCCTGCCGGACCGCAAGCCCGGCCCCTGCACCAGCCTGATGTCGGGCTCCAGCGCCGGCGTCGCGTGCACGAACCCCTACCCGGACGCGGCCGAGAAGGCGGAGGTCGAGGGCAACTTCGACGCCGCGCTTGCCCGTCCGGCGCCGGCTGCCCGCACCACGGTGATCGTGGACTGACCCAGGGACGTGCGCGGGGACGGCCCGTCGCCGCGCACACCGTCGGCCGGATGCTGCGGGTTACGGCTGCCGGCAGCCCTGGCCGGCCTCTTTACGGCGTGGACAACCGACCGGAGCGGTGCACGGACGCCGGCCGGCGCGAAGGTGGCTGCCGGCGTCCGCGCACCGTCAGCGCGCCCGGCGGGACAGCCAGGCGGCGGCCAGGGCACCGGAGATGTTGTGCCAGACGGAGAAGACCGCGGCCGGCAGGGCGGCCGGCGGACTGAAGTGAGCGGTGGCCAGCGAGGCCGCGAGCCCGGAGTTCTGCATGCCGACCTCGAAGGCCATGGCACGGCTCCCCGGCTCGCCCAGCCGGGCCATCCGTCCCGCGCCGTATCCCAGTGCCAGGCCGAGGCCGTTGTGCAGCACGACGGCGACGAAGACCAGCAGCGCCGCCGACTTGATGGCATCGGCACTGCCCGCGACGACCACGGTCACGATCACGATCACGCCGATGGTCAGGGCGGACAGCCACGGCAGCACCGGCAGGGCCCGCTGTACGTGGCGGGCCGCCAGGAGCCGCACGACGAGGCCCGCGAGCACCGGCAGCAGCACCGTCTTGAGGATGTCGGTGACCATGGAGCCGGCGTCGACCGGCAGGTACTCGCCCGCCAGCAACAGCGTCAGGGGCGGGGTGACCAGCGGGGCCACGAGCGTGGAGACGGTGGCCACGGAGACCGACAGCGCCACATCACCACGCGCCAGATACGTCACCACGTTGGAAGCGGTGCCACTGGGGGCACAACCGACGAGGATCACGCCCGCGGCGAGCTGCGGCGGGAGCTGGAGCAGGTGGGCGACGGCCCAGCCGAGGCCCGGCATGATGACGTAATGCGCGACCAGACCGAGGGCCACTGCCCAGGGCCGCTTGGCGACTCCCCGGAAGTCCTCGGGGGTCATGGTGACGCCCATGCAGAACATCACCACGCCCAGCAGGTACGGCACCGCCTCGCCCCAGCCGGTGAAGCTCCCCGGGAGCAGAAGCCCGACGGCGCCGGCTACGAGGACGAGGACCGGGAAGACGGTGACGGCGCGTCGCGCGGAGCGGTCGCCCTCGGCGTCGGCGCCATGGTGTTCTGACTGTTGGGTGTGTTGGGTCTGTTGGGTCTGTTCGTAGTGTTCGGATCGTTCGGCACTCACCGTTCGAGACAACGCCTGGTCAGGGGCATGACGCAAAGGCATCTCGCGATGTGATCAACATGCGACGGCGGGGTGCCACGTGAACCTTCTCGCCCCCTGTGGCGGTCACCGTCGGTCACGCCCGTCGTGCTCCTGCGTTGCCACGGGTCCCTGGGTCCCCGCGGTGGTGGCGGCGCCGGTACCGGCTGCCTCGCCGAGGCCGGGGGCGACCGAGCCGTCGTCCGCCACGCCGAGCGTGACCTTCGTCCAGCCCGCTTCGCGCCGGTCGAACGTGCGGTAGGCGTCGACCGCGTCTTCCGTACCCACCCAGCGGGTGATCAGCGGTGTGGGGTCAAGGCGGCCCGACGCGACCATCGACACCAGGTCGGGCAGATAGCGGCGGTGGTTGCAGTTGCCCATCTTGAGGGTGAGGTTCTTCATGAACGCCTCGCCGAACGGATAGTGCTGCACCTGCGGCGGATAGACACCGACGGTGCCGACCGTGCCGGCCTTGGCCGCCAGCTGCACCGCCCAGCGGGCCGCCAGCGTCGGGGCGTCGCCCGGCACCCACGTCTCCCCGTCCGGATTCCGCTCCGGGGCCGTCTCCTGGCGTTCGTGGTCGAACTGCTCGGCCTGCTCCCGCAGTGCCTCGGCGGCCGGCCCGTGGGCGGGTCGTTGGGCGTCCACGCCCACGGCCTCGATCACTCGGTCGACGCCGATGCCGCCGGTCAGCTCCAGAGCGGCCTCGACCGGATCCTCCGCGTTGAAGTCCACCGTCTCGGCATGCTGGTCGCGGGCCAGGTCCAGCCGGTCGGCCACGCCGTCGACGACGATGATCCGCCCGGCGCCCTGCAGACGGGCGCACGCGACAGCGGCCTGCCCGACCGGCCCCGCGCCCAGAATCGCCACGGTGTCGCCGTCGCCGATCTCGGCCAGCTTCGCCCCGAACCACGCGGTGGGGTAGATGTCCGACAGCAGGATGGCCTGGGCGTCGTCGACCGTGTCCGGCAACGGCACCAGGCCGACGTGGGCGAACGGAACGCGGGCGTACTCGGCCTGGAGCCCGTCCAGGCCCCCTGCGGCCTCCGGACCACCGAAGAACACCGTGCCCGCCCGCGGCCCTTGCGGGTTGGCGTTGTCGCACTGCGCGTAGTAGCCCGCACGGCAGTAACTGCAGGTCCCGCACGCCACGGTGGACGGCACCACCACCCGGTCGCCGGGGCGGAAGTTGCGCACCCCTGAGCCTGTCTCCTCCACGACGCCGACGGCCTCATGGCCGAGGATCCGCCCCTCCTGCAGGCCGGGCATGGTGCCGCGGACGAAGTGCAGGTCGGTGCCGCAGACGGCGGACGTCGTGATCCGCACGATCGCGTCGTACCGGTCCTCGATCTTCGGCTCCGGCACGTCGTCCAGACGTATGTCCCCGAGTGAGTGCCACACGACAGCCTTCATGCGAACCCTCCGTTCGTGCGCCCCGGTGTCCCCGTCTCCCGTGTCCGATTCCGGTGTTTCTTCCGGGGTTACCTATCGGGCAGCGCCAAAACCGGAACACCGGGGTACTCGTCAAACCCAACCCAACCCGTCCAAGCCCTCGTACAGCCTCAGGGGAGATGACGACGATGGTTTCCGAAGCGGTGATCGTTCCTTCGGGGGAGGCGGCTCTCCACGGCGACCTCGTGATTCCCTTCGGGGCACGTGGGATGGTGCTGTTCGCGCACGGCAGCGGCAGTTCACGCCTCAGTCCCCGCAACCGTGCCGTCGCCGCCGAGCTTCAGCGCGCCGGCATCGGCACCCTCCTGCTGGACCTGCTGACCGAGCAGGAAGAGCACCAGGACGTCGTGACGGGCGAGCACCGCTTCGACATCGGCCTGCTGGCCCGGCGCCTGGCCGATGCCATCGACTGGCTGGAGCAACGACCGCAGACCGCAGACCTGCCCGTGGGCCTGTTCGGGGCGAGCACGGGAGCGGCCGCGGCCTTGGTGGCGGCCGCCGAGCGTCCGAGGCGGGTCGCGGCGGTCGTGTCGCGCGGCGGACGCCCCGACCTGGCCGGCGACGCGCTGGCCCTGGTCGGGGCCCCGGTCCTGCTCGTCGTCGGCGGCAACGACGAAACGGTTCTCGACCTCAACCACCAGGCCGCCGGCAAGCTGTCCGTGGCACACAAGGTTCATGTGGTGCCCGGCGCGACCCACCTCTTCCCCGAACCCGGCACGCTGCGGCAGGCCGCGGAGGCCGCCGCCGACTGGTTCCGGGATCACTTGGGCGAGGCGCCCGATGACGAGCGTTCCGGCTGAAGCCTCCGTCGTCCCGGACGAACGGCTCACGGACGTACAGCGCTGTCGGTGCCGTCAGTACCGTCAGCGCTGGTACAGCCCCACCAGAGTGCCGCTGGCGAGCTGCTGCTCGTCCACCGCCTGATGCACCTCCTGGGCGCTGGGCGCGTCGGGCAGCACGCACGGCTTCGACAGGGCGTAGAGCCGGAAGAAGTAGCGGTGCGCTTCGTCCCCGGGAGGAGGGTGCGGCCCGCCCCAGCCCCGCTCGTGGTAGCCGTTGACGAGTTCGGTGCCGCCGGTCGGGCACTGCCCCGCCGCGACGCCCTCACTGTGGGGATCGATGCCGACCACGATCCAGTGCGCGAAGGTGCCCGACGGGGCGTCGGGGTCCTCGCAGAGCAGCACCAGTTCGGTCGCGTCGTCCGGCACACCCCTCCAGGCCAGGGGAGGGGAGACGTTGTCGCCCTCATACGCGTACCGGCGCTCGATGACGGAGTGATCGTTGAATGCGCTGCTGCGCAACTCGATACCAGCCATGTCTCCCGGAGTACCCGGCATGAGTCGGGCATACCGGGCGCCGGTCCAGCCCGTCGCGTTCACGGCAGCGGTGTACCCCCCGTGGCGTTGACGATCTCGGCGGTGATGAAGGACGCCTCCTGCGAGGCCAGGAAGACATAGGCGGGCGCCATCTCGGCGGGCTGGGCCGGCCGGCCCAGCGGTGCCTGCTTGCCGAACTCGACCGTGTCCGGCATCGTCGCCGGGATCAGCGGCGTCCAGACCGGTCCCGGGGCGACGGCGTTGACGCGGATGCCCCGGTCGGCCAGCATCTGGGCCAGCCCTTGGGTGAAGGTGACGATGGCCCCCTTGGTCATCGCGTAGTCGAGCAGATGAGGGCTGGGCTTGTACGCCTGTACGGAGGTGGAGTTGATGATGCTGCCGCCTTCGGGAATGTGCGGCAGAGCGAACTTCGACAGCCAGAACATGCCGTAGAGGTTGGTGCGCAGCACGCGGTCGAACTGCTCGGTGGAGATGGACTCGATGCCCTCCGGCTGCGACATCTGGTACGCCGCGTTGTTCACCAGGATGTCGATGTGGCCGAACTCGGTGACGGCCTGGTCCACCAGGGACCGGCAGGCGTCCTCTTCACGGATGTCGCAGGAGACGGGGATCGCGCGGCGGCCGGCATCCTCCACCCACCGGGCGGTCTCGCGGGCTTCGTCCTTCTCCTCGTCCAGGTGGGTGAAGAGCACGTCGGCTCCCTCACGGGCGAAAGCCAGCGCCACCGCCCGTCCGATCCCGGAGTCTCCGCCGGTGATCACGGTCTTGCGGCCCTCGAGGCGGCCGCTGCCCCGGTAGGACTCCTCACCGTGGTCCGGCGGCGGGTCCATGGGCCCGGTCCAGCCGGGATGAGGCTGATCCTGGGAGGGGAACTCGGGCTGCGGATGCTGGTGGGCGGGGTTCTGTGATTGGTTCACGGCTTCGGCCTTCCTCGTCTGCGACACGGTCTCGGCAGGGCCCGTCCGGGGAGCATCCGGGGAGTACACCGTCTTGCCGGGGCGGCGGCTACGCACCGTCACGACACCGGCGACGATCCCGTAGGCCGCTGTGGCGTCGGTGAGGCATGCCCTCGATGCGGAAGCGTCTCGTCCCGCACTTCCCCTCTTCGGCCACACGAAGTACCCACGCTGCCGACGGCCACACCCGGGGCCGTGCCGGTCGACGGGCTGCCTGTTGCTGCGGAGGAATCCCCCTTCCCCCAGAGAGGGGAGGGGTTACACGCGGTGGTCAGTCCGCTGCTGAGCGGGTGACCTGGCTTGGTGTGCGGCGACGGCCATGACGATGACGGAGATCAGGGCGATACCGGCGCCGACGTAGAGCGGCGCCGTGTAGCCGAGACCCGCGGTGATGGCCAGGCCTCCGAGCCAGGCGCCGAGCGCGTTGCCGATGTTGGACGCGGACACATTGGCGCTGGCGGCCAGCGCCGCTCCGTGGGCGAAGTCGGTGACGCGAGTGATCAAGCCGGGGACGCCGGCGAACCCGAACAGCCCCATCAGGAACACCAGGATCACCGACGCGGTGGGGCTGCCGGCCAGCAGACCGAATGCGGCCAGGGTGATGGTGAGTCCGAGCAAGGCGAGGACCAGGGCGCGGTCACGGTCATGGTCGGCCGCTCGCCCGCCGACCAGGTTCCCGACGACCAGGCCGACGCCGTACACCATCAGCAACCAGGCGACATCGGCCGGGGAGAAGCCGCCGACCTCGGTGAACGTGTAGGCGATGTAGCTGAACGCACCGAACATCCCGCCGTAGCTGAGCGCGGTGGCCGTCAGGGTCAGCCAGACCTGCCAGGACCGGAACGCTCGGAACTGGGCCCGTAGGCCGCCGTCCGCCATCGGGTCCGCGCGGCCCGGCACTGTCGACGGCCGCGTCTCTCCCGCCCGGCCGGGGACGAGGGTGACGATGCCCACCAGCGCGAGTACGCCGATCGCGGTGACCGCCCAGAAGGCCGCTCTCCAGCCCCAGCGCTCACCGACCAGCGCGCCGAACGGCACACCCAGTACGTTCGCAACCGTCAGCCCGGCGAACATGAGCGCCACCGCGCGGGACTTCTTCTCCGGCGCGACCAGACTGCGAGCGACCAGCGAGCCGATGCCGAAGAACGAACCGTGGCACAACGCCGCGACGATCCGCCCGAGCAGCATCACCGGATAGGTCGGCGCGAGAGCGGACAACAGGTTGCCGACGACGAACAACGCCACCAGGCCGACCAGGACCGCCTTGCGGGGCAGTCGCGCCGTCGCCGCTGTCAGGGCGATCGCGCCGATCGCGACGCTCAACGCGTACCCGGAGATCAGCCAGCCGGCGGCGGCCTCGGACACCGAGAAACTGGACGCTACCTGAGGCAGCAGCCCGGCGATCAGGAACTCGGTCAGGCCGATACCGAAACCGCCGAGTGCCAGCGCGAGGAGTCCACCCGGCATCCGCAGCTCTCCGATCGACCGCCCAACGAGTCGTGATCGTACGGTACTTGCCGCCGCGGCTTGCGGGTCGCCCGGTCCTCGAAGCGCACGCACCTGGCTCGATGCGGGACCGCACGGCGTCGGGACCGCACGGCGTCGGCGCGGCACGACTATGCCGTTACGGCCCTCCACCCAGCGGCGGCCTCCTGCCCCGTCTGCCCCAGGCGTTTCAGGTGCCGCCCCGGGGGAACCCGGCAAAGCCCCACTGCCGATGGGAGGGCGGGCATGACCAGCCGGAAGAGTCACCGCGGAGACCGCTTCGACCGGGCACGCGACCATGACGAGCCGGGGGCGCACTCGGGCGCGGAGAGCCAGGCACAGGAGCGATCCGTACCGAGTACGGCCGGCGCGAAGGAGGGCTACCAGGCGGAGAAGGGCACGGCGGCGGGCAAGCCCCTGGAGGGTGTCGATACCGAGGAGCGCGCCCGGCGGGAGCCGGACGACGACGGAGAATCCACGTAGGGCTTCACGGCGTCATGCGGCGGTTGCCGCCGTGAACGCCGCGGTGATGGCGGTGTCGGTCCGCGCGTGAATGACCAGTCGGGGACCGGTGGTGTCGGCATTGGCCTCGAGGAGCCGTCGGGCGGGGGCACTGGGGGTTGCCACCGACATCAGGACACAGAGGTTGCTGCAGGTGCGATGGGCGCGCAGGACCGCACTGATCGCTGCGCCACCTGGGGCCGGCTCGTCCAGGACGATGACGACGGGCGCCGGCTTGTGGGCACGGATCAGGTTGCTGATCTCCGCTGCGAGGGTGGCGCGTCCGCCGATGCCGGGATCGCGGTGCACAGTGATGACCAGAACGCCACGCTCGAGTGTATGAGACAGCATGTCCGGATTCCTCCCACGGGCCAGTCCGTCCATATCGGAAGTACCCCATGTGAGTCCCATAAATCGCCAGGGCATGAGCAACTGCGGTGGCGCGGAGGTGAGTAACTGCGGTGGCGCGCAGGTCCGATCGAAGCCGGGGCGCCCGAGAGACGGCCGCCCTCAGGTTTGCCGTCCCCCGTTCGGCGGGCCACTGCGGTCGCCGCCGGGCGACCCACCCCGGCCTGTGACAGGCTCCTGGAAGCGGGCCCCGCAGGCTCTCGCCTCCCGGCCGCCAGGTGTATCGCCCCATCCGGTCATCGGCGGCCACCGAGCCCTCACACCGGCCATGGCAGTGCATCCACGCCAGATGACAGGAAGGAGCGCCCACACATGGGGCACGGAGGAAACGTCATTGAGGAACTGACAGCGGATCACCGGGAAGTTGACGGTCTGTTCGCTGAGATGGAAACCCACGCCGCAGCCGAGAACAGGCGCCGTGAGCTGGCTGACCAGCTGACCATGGAGCTGGTACGGCACTCGGTGGCCGAGGAAGAGCACCTCTACCCGGCGGTCCGCCGATACGTCGACGGCGGTGACGACCTCGCCGACATGGAGATCGCCGACCACAGCGAGGTGGAGCGCCTGCTGAAGGAGCTGGAAGCCTGTCGGCCCGGTGACGCGCAGTTCGACACCCTCGTGGCGCAGCTCAAGTCGTCGGTCACCGCACATGTCAGGGACGAAGAAGACCGCCTGTTCCCCCTGCTGGCCGACGCCTGCCCCGCGGAAACCCTCAACGAGCTGGGTGACAAGGTACGCAGGGCCAAGGAGTCCGCCCCGACCCGCCCGCATCCCGCAGCCCCGGACACCCCGCCGCTCAACAAACTCCTGGCTCCAGGGGCCGGAATGGTCGACCGGGTCCGCGACATGCTCACCGGCCGCGGGAAGAACGACTGACATTGCCGTGAGGGCGCAGTGCGCGCAGCCGGGGCGGCGCCCTGACCGAAACGCGAAGCGACCAGAGGCAGAAGGCTGGGCGCCGGACCGGCTACCGCAGGGCGGCGAGCACCGTCTCCGGGGCCAGAGTGCGGCGTACAAGGGCCTGCGCGACCTCGGTGAGGCGGTCGCCGTCGCGGCAGCAGTAGGCGTGCAGGGCGTCCATGGCCTGCGCGGGATCGAGGCGGCCGTACTCGGCGAGCATGCCCTGGGCCATCTCGACGGTCGCCTTGGCGGCGACGGCGGCCTGGGCCTGAGTGAGGATGTCCATGGGCCGGGCCGGGTCCGGACTCCAGTGGACCAGGGCCACGGCCGCCACGTCGGCGAGGGCCTGGGCCAGGCGCAGGTCGGTCGTGGGCAGGCCGCCCGGGGCGGTGAGCAGGAGGGTAACGGCACCGATGGCATGGTGGTTGACGCGCAGTGGCAGGGAGTGCGCGGCTCGGTAGCCGGCCTGCCGCGCCCGGGGAGCGAACTCGGACCAGTTGTCGGCGTCGCCGGACAGGTCGGTGGCGTTCACCGGTCGGCGTGTGCGGTAGCAGTCCCGGGCGGGGCCCTCTCCGGCCTGCAGCCGGACGAGCTCGGTCAGGGTCTCCTGCTGGTGCGGAGCGACGGCCATGATGCGCAGGTCGCCGCGGGTGGTGGCCATGGTGACACCGACCGCGTCGGCACCGGTGAGGTCGATGCAGTGCCCGGCGAGGCGGTCCAGGAGGACCACCGGGTCGAAGCCGTCGGCGAGGGTGTCGGCCAGCCCGACGAACGCCTTGGTGAGCTGTTCCTCACGGGTCATGACCGGTCACCGTCTCCTTCGTCGCTCCTGAACCGACCGGGGCCCTCTGGACGTTCTTCGCCCTCCGCTTCCGGCCGGAAGCGGAGGGCGCGCGCGCGAACGTCCTCGGCCACCTCGGTGACCGTTCGCCCTTGGGTGAAGGCGCGTGCCCGCGGCCGGTCCAGGGTCCGCTGCGGGTCGACTCCCAACTGCACCATGACCATGCCGACGGCTTGGTGGACTCTGTGGGGTCTGCCTCCGCGGCCTCCACCCATGACGCTACTCCTGCTCCGTCCGCGGGAGCGTAGTCGTCCGTTCCGGAGTCGAGCTTCAGCATGGCGAAGGTGACCGCGTCCCGCGCCGGCAGGGCGATCCGCAGATCCCGGTCGTCCCGGTCGGAGGGAGCGCCCGGGGTGGCGCGGTAGAGGTCGAGCGTGCCGATCGCCAGCGCGCTGGTGCCCAGGGGCAGCGAGAAGACCGCCCGCACGCCGAGTTCGGTGGCCTGGTGGGCGAAGACCGGCCGGCGGCGGGCGTCCGGACCGCGGGTGAGATCGGCCGCCGGCACCGGTGCCGTCCGGGCGAGGGCGGTCTGGCAGGGGCCGTCGCTGAGCGTGTACTGGGCTTCGGCCAGGCGGGAGGCCGTACGGTCGCTGGCGCACCACAGCGCACGGACGGTGGTGCCGTCGGTGATGGACGTGGAGGCGCCGGTGATCGGGGGCAGCTCCACGCATGCCTGGCACAGCAGCGCCGGAACCTGCCGTACGTCCGCGGCCGCGGCTGCCGAGGTGAAGGTGTCGGCGACAGTGCGCCGGTCTTCCAGGACGGAGGGGTCGACGTGCTCAGGGGGCTCGTCGCTGTCGTCGTCCGCCAACCGCATCGTCATCACCTCCGCCCGGTGGTACGGACAGCAACAATGAGCCACCAGTGGCGCCCGTGACGACAGCCCGACCGGGACATCGTCATCCGTCCGGCCCGGCGACACCCCGGCCCACCGGACCGGCCGTACCTCCACCAGCTCCCGCCGTCAGTATGCGTCGCCCGACGATACCGGCCCATGTGGCCGACGACGCCTACTCATCTTCAGCCGGGCCCGGCTGCCTGCCGGGCGGAGGTGGCCCGGTGACCTCCACGTGCGCCGGGCGCAGCAGTCGGTCACCGGGCCGGTAACCGGGGCGCAGGACTCCGGTGCAGGTCAGGTGCTCGGCGGAGAGGGCGACGTGGTGGGTCAGGGCCTCGTGACGGTTCGGGTCGAGACTCCCAGGAGAGGGCTGTGACTGGATGCCGGAACGTACGCATACCACTGACGGCGGTCAAGGACGTGAAGGTCGAGCCGGACTGGTGGCGTGCCCTGCGCGGCGTGAGGCGGCGCGGGCGGTGGCGCCCCGGCCGGTTCTGCCTGGGAGAGTGGCGGCACCGCGACGGCCTGGATTTCATCGCCGTACGTGCCGGCACGCCAGTGGTCCGCGTGGACCTGTGGCGCTCCGCTCCCTTCACCCGGCTGTGCGTCTCCGCCGCGGATGCCGAGGAAGCCGCCCGCTCGGTACGGGCACTCGGGGCAGCACTCCGCCGTGCCGCGGCCCCGGCACCTACATCCCGAGCTCCGGAGCATTGAAGTGCGGACGGCCGACGGCCATCGGTGCCGCCAGGGCCACGACTTCGCGTGCGCGTTCGGTGCGGGCACCGAGGAGTTGGGGGAGGGCGAGGAGGTCGTCGGTGTCGGCGCTGACCGAGTCCTCGGCCTTCGTCCTCGAGGGGTCCAAGCAAGCGTTTCACCGTCGAGCGGTGCAGCAACCGCCTCCGCAGCGGCGAGGCACCGCCACCCGCGCGAAAACCAGTGGAGCCGCACCTCCGTGCGCGATTACCGTGCTCCCGCCCCCTGTCGCCTTGTTGAGGACATGCCGTTGTACACCCAGTGAGACCTCCTGAGCGCTGATTCGTCGCGCGTCGCGCAGGTGCGCCGCGCTCCTTTTCGCTGCGGACTTCTCACTGGAACCGGTGTATTTCTGTGTCCAAAATCTGGGTGGTCGTGCCCACCCGCCTGCCGCTCGTTCTCCGCCGTTGCCACGCGTGCGCCTCCGAGCGCTTCCGGTCAAGCGGCAAATTCCGTGTCAACGCGAACCACAAGCTCATCGACGCCTGGCTCCTCGCGCTGTGCACCGTGTGCGGGGCGACCACCAAGCTCACTGTCCTGGAACGGCTGCACGTGCGCTCCGTACGTCCAGACCTCCTGGACCTGCTCCACGGCAACGACCTTGGCCTTGCAGCCGAGCTGCTCCAGGATCCGGTCGTGCGGCGCCGTAATCGCATCGCCCTCGACTGGGACCACGCCTGGCGCCTCGACACCGGCGGATCGGATCAGCTGGAGGGGGAGGCGATCGAGGTCTTGGTCCGCTTTGCGGCGCGGATCCCTGTCCGGCCGGTACGACTGATCGCTGAAGGCTTCGGCTTTTCGCGAGCCGAGGTCGAGAGACTGATCACCGAGGGGAATCTCGTTTCGGCAGTCTGCCTGAGCGGCAGGCTCTCCGGGGACTTCACCTTCACGCTCAAGCGCTGAGTCCTCCGGGACAGGGCCTGTCCGGCAGGATCCGCCGGACAGGCCCTACTGGTGCTGTCGGCGCACCATCTCGGTGATCCAGACGGGCGCGAACGGAGACGTGCAGCCCGGTGCGGTCGGGTAGTCCTTGAGCACCTCCAGGCGCTCACCGATGGCGAGTGCACGGGCGCGGTGCTCGGCGTGCTCGATCCCGATCTGAGCCAGGCAGTGGTTCATCGCCCACTGCAGGCGATCCGGGGCGTCTTTCATCTCCGCCTCGATGACATCGAGCAGTCCTGCGAGGTCGAGTCCTTCGGGCTTCTTCGCCACGCGTTCGGTGGTCAGCGCCCAGCCGGCACTCGCGACCACTGGATCCGGATCGGCGGACCAGGCCAGACGCAGCTCCTCGGAGTGCGGGTTCTTCTTCACCACGTAGTTCACGAGCCAGTCGTGCACCTTGGGTGCGCGCGCTGCGCGCACCATGGCGTCCAACTCGTCGCGCTCGAACGCCTTCGGGCGGCTGATCAGGATCGCCAGCAGTCTCGCCGCGGTGTCGTCCGTCTCCCAGAGCCGGCACGCGAGGTCCTGCTGCGTCTTCAGCCGCTTCGCGAGTGCACGCAGCTTGCCGAGGTTCACACCGTGATCGTCACCGTGCTTCTCGTTCACCGCGCGTGCTTTCGGGTCCTCCAGCTCGGCCAGTTCGGCCATCACCTCGACCACCATCACCTCGACCACCATCGTCTCGGTGAGCGTGGTCTCGGACACCTCAGCCTCCCTGTCCATCACGGGCGGGATTCAGCCTACGACGGAAGTCGGCCCCCTTGTTGTGCACGGGGTGTCGTGGTCTCGTCCGGGAGTTCCCACATCGTCTCCGGGGCGGCGAGGTCCAGGGCCGAGCCGAGGACCCGGTTCTCCAGGGCCGTGATCAGCGGCATGACGTCCGGGAGGGCGAAGCCGGCGTCCAGCAGCAGCGTGACGGCACGCTCCTACTGCTCCAGGACGCGAGGCGCGCGCACGGGTGAGGTCATCAGGAGCGGGATGCTCCTCGGGTGGGCCGCGAAGGCGGCGCGGTAGGAGTGGGCCCAGGCGGCCAGGGCCGTGTCCCAGGGGGGCAGCGTCAGTGGAGGGCGGCACGGCCTGGCTGCAGCAAGCGGACTGCCACGGGCAGGGCACGCACGCGTTCTGGCCGGACCCGGCCGCGTACACCGCCGCCGTACGGCAGCTGCACGCGGCCGGTCTTCGCACGGCCACGCACGCGATCGGGGACGCGGCCGTGCGGCATGTCCTCGACACGGTGGAGGGGCTCGCCGACGGCGGGCGGTTCGCCCACCGGATCGAGCGCATCGAGACGGTGCCGGACGACATGCTCAGCCGCTTCTCCCGGCTCGGGGTCATCGCGTCCATGCAGCCACCGCACACCGCGTACACCCGGGCCGACCAGGACGACGAGTGGTCGCGGCGGCTGGGGCCCGAGTGAGCCGGTCGGGCGTGGCGCACCCGCGACCTGCGGGGCGCGGGTGCGGTGGTGGCGCTGGGTTCGGACTGGCCGATCCCTCTACGACGTGCGCGGCGTCCTGGCGACCGCACGCGCCCCCTCGGCGCCGCGGCCTCGCGCGGCGGCCTCACGGGGCTGCAGGCGTTGGAGGGCTGCACGACACACGCGGCGCTCGCCGCGGGCGAGTCCGATACCGCCGGGCGCATCGCACCCGGTTTCAGGGCCGACCTCACGGCCTTCGCTCTCGACCCGGTGAAAGCACCGGCGGACGAACTCGCGCAGGCCCCGGTGCGCCTCACCGTGACGGGTGGCCAGGTGGCCCACCGGGTGGCGTGACAGCGCTCGGCACCGCGCACTGCCGTGCGCTGCTCCGTCGGTCGGCGCTCACACAGTTCTGAGGCACGATCACCTCTCGGCACCGTCGTCGTGTGTCGCGCACCCTTCCGGGGCGAGCGGGGCGTTTGCCGTGAGTCATGCGACCCGGACGTCTTCGGCCGACGAGGCGGGCTCAGGGGCGGACAGATGTATCCGTCTGGGCAGCAGGAGCGGGGTGGCCAGCAGGAGGACGCCGGACATGGTGATCGCGGCGAGCGGGCTGGTGAGGGTGGCGAGAATGCCCCAGATCACCATCAGGGCAGCCTGCAGGAGTTTGCTGACGGCACTCCATGTACTGAGGACTTGGGCGGTGTGGTTCACGGGAGTCCGTTGCAGGCGTTCTGTTGCGTAGATCGGGTTGAAGATGCCCATGCAGGTGATCAGCAGGCCCTCGACGATGATCACGGTGAGCAGTCCGGGGATGCCGGGACGGACGAACGCGAGACCCAGCGGGAAGAGCGATCGCAGCCAGCCGGAGACGATCATGACCCGGTGCCGGCCGTAGCGGGTCACGAGGCGCGCGGAGAGGCGGGCGCCCACGAAGCCGCCGAGTGCCGGGATACCGAAGGCAAGACCGTATTGCCAGGCCGGGAAGTGGTACTGGCCCAGCAGGAGGACGGACAGGAGCGGGACGGTGGCCATGATGAGGCCACTGACCAGGATCGAGTTGAGGAACAGGCGCCTCAGTGCCCGGTCGCGGAGGATGAACCGCCAGCCGCCAAGCAGGTCGGCTCCGCGCAACCTTTTGGCCCGGTCGCGGGGTACCGCGACGTCGCCTCCGCGGATGCGGAGGACCCCGAGCGCGGACAGCAGGTAGCTGAGGGCGTCGGCCAGGACAGTGACGACCGGGCCGAGCAACCCGATGAGGGCACCACCGAGGGGCGGGCCCGCCGCGGTCGCCACCCAGCTCGTGCCCTCGAATCTCCCGTTCGCCACGAGGAGGTGATCGCCACGGACGAGATACTTGAGATACGCGCCGGACGCGGCGGTGAAGGCGATGCTCGCGGTCCCGGAGATGACCGATACGACCAGCAGTTGGCCGTACGAGAGCAGGCCGAGGACGTACGCGATCGGGACGCTTGCCGTCGCGACGAACCGGATCAGGTCCATCGCGATCATCACCGGACGCTTGGCCCGGTGCTCGACCCACGGCCCCAGCGACAACGCAACCAGCGACGCGACGGCAAGCCCGGCCGCCTCCAGGACCGACACGGCGAGTGCCGACGAGTGCAGCACTCGAACCGCGATCAACGGGAACGCGCCGAAGGCAATCCATGTCCCGTATGTACTGACCGCGTAGGCCGACCACAGCCAATCAAAACTGCGCCCCAACTGTACGCGCATGCGACTCCCTCGCGACAACCGATGTTCGGGTCTGCGCATCACACCGGCCGCTGCGTCGCGGGATCAAACAACCGACTCCCGGGCGAGCCACAACCATCGGTTGGGCACGCTTATGCTCGATCAATGGATACCGAGGCGGTGCGATCGTTCGTCCGCGCGGCCGAGCTCGGACAGCTGCAGCACGCGGCCGACGAGCTCGGCGTAACGCAACAGGCCGTGTCGAAGCGGATCGCCGCTCTCGAGCGCGAACTCGACGTCCGGTTGTTCACCCGAACCGCCCGAGGGGTCGAGCTGACACTCGACGGCCAGGCTCTCCTGCCGCACGCCCGGGACATCGTCACGGGTGTCGATCGCGCCATCACCGCGATCAGGCCGGGCTCGCGGGCGCTCCGGATCGACGTTCTCGGCCTGCGATCCGCGCAGGCCGTCGTCCTGCACGACTACTGGCGGTCGCATCCCGAGACCGACCTCGACGTGGTGACCCTCAGGGTCAACGACCCGCGCTTGGTGGTCACCGCCGTCCAAGCAGGCGATATCGACGCCTCGTTCCGCTCGGTCACCGACCCGGCCACACTGCCGCGCGACGTACAGATGATCCACGCCTTCGACTCACCGCTGGAACTCCTCGTCGGCCCGAGGCACCCGCTCGCCTCCGCACGAACACTCACACCGTCCCAGCTGCGCCGGCACCGGATCTGGGTGCCGGGTATCGCGCCGCGAAGCGAATGGGCAGAGTTCTACGATCAGCTTGCCACCGACTTCGACCTACGCATCGACGCCGCGGGTCCGCACTTCGGCGACGAGGTACTCCTCGACATCCTCGCGGACTCCGCGGACGTGGCAACCCTCGTGGGCTCGCGCGACCGGTACATCTGGCCGACGAACCACGACCTGCGGCGCATCCCGATCGTGAATCCGACGCTCGCGTACCCGCTCTTTCTCATCCTCCCCCGAGCGAATCCACACCCAGGACTCCGGGCAGTCATCAACCACTTGGGAAGCCTGGCACCGCTCCCCGAGACCGTCTGGCGCCCGTCCTGGGCAACGACAGCACACGACGGAGATGATCGCCCGCGGTCCGACCTTCACCGGCGACGGTGAAACGCCCACCGGCAGCGTGCACATCGTCGACCTGCCAGATCCTGCTGCCGCCCGCTCGTTCCCGGTGGCGCGACCGGTGGCTACCGGTGCCTCGTGCTGGGCCTCGGCTCGGGGCGACGTCGGCACCACCTGACTTGGTACGGCGGTGCTGGTCCGGGTCTCGGACCCGGACACGGCACGCGCCGTCCTGAGCGCGGACCGATACGCCGATGCCGAGGTACACGCCCGGCAGTTCGGCGGGCGGCCGTCATGAACCGTTCCTCAGGACTGGGCACCTGATGGAGCGGTGGTTGGTGGAGTGGACGAAGACGCAGACAGGGCGAGGCGTCCACCACCAGACGGCAGTTGAGTTCCTCGAACGCCTCGCCGGCTGTCACGGCCGTCTGCTCAACCGTGCCCTCACGCCGGGTCGGGCTGTTGGGCGAGCTCACGGGGACCGCGACCGGGCGTCAGTATCAGTGCCAGGACCGCTGCGGCGGCGGCCACGACGGCGCCGGTGGTGAATCCGCGTGAGAAGCCGTCGCTTTCGTTTCCGGCGATGCTCGCCGCGGCCATGCTGGAGACGACGGCGGCGCCCAGCGAGGCGCCGAACTCGTGGAAGGTGCTCACGATTCCGGAAGCGAGGCCGGCCTCGTGCGGTTCGATCTGCCCGAGCGCGGTGGCGGAAGCGACGACGAAGAGCACTCCGGTGCCGGCGGCAGCCACCGCGATGCCGGTCACCAGAGCGGGCGTGCTGTCCCAGAGCGCGGGGATCGACATGCCGGCGGCGGCGACGAGAAGACCGGACACCCCCAGCGTCCGGGGCCCGGTGCTCCCGATCACGCGGCCCGCCGCGGTCGCCCCGGCCATCGTCGCCAGCGCGACGGGCAGGAAGAGCAGACCGGTGGCGAGCGCCCCGTGTCCACGGTGGTCCTGCAGGGAGAACGTACCGAGGAAGAACACCATGATCATCAAAGCGGTGGCCACGAGGATCAGCAGCGTTCCCGTCGCGACCGGCCGGCGGACCAGAAGCCTGACGTCCATCAGCGGAGACGCCGCCCGGTGCTGACGGACGACGAAGGCTGCGTAGAGGAGCGCCGCCGCGGCGACGAGACCGGCTGTCGCCATCGTCAGCCATCCCTTGTCGCCGGCCCTGATCAGGGCGTAGGTCAGGGTGCCCGTGGCGGCGGTCACCAGCACCGCGCCCACCACGTCGAGCCGGCCCCGCGTCGCCGCGCGCGGTTGCGGCGGGAGCTGTGTGCGCAGGACGACGAAGACCACCACGCCCACGGGGACGTTGAGGAAGAACACCCACGGCCACCCGGGGCCCGCGGTGAGCAGCCCTCCCAGGAGCACGCCCAACGCCGCTCCGGTGCCGCCCAGTGACGACCAGATTCCCAGCGCCTTGTTCCGCTCCTCGCCGTCGAAGAGCGTGACGATCAGCGACAGGGCCGCCGGGGACAGCATGGCCGCCGCAAGTCCCTGCACCACGCGTCCCCCGAGCAGCAGGGGGCCGGAAGTGGCCAGGCCCGCCAGCAGCGAGGCGCCGGCGAACAGCAGCAGAGCCACCAGGACCAGGCGCCGGGCCCCGAACAGGTCGGCGGCGCGGCCTCCGAGCAGGAGCAGGCCGCCGAACGCGAGGGTGTAGCCGCTCACGACCCAGGTGAGCGCCTCGCGCTCCAGGCCGAGGTCGGCGCCCAGGTGGGGCAGCGCGATGGCGACCACGGTGACATCCAGGATCAGCATCAGCTGCGCGACGCCCACGAGTCCCAGGATCTTCCAACGGCGCGGGTCGGGACCGTCGCTGCGACTGGTGGAGGCCATCGGTTCGGTCATGACGGAGACCCCTTCACGGTAAGTCAAACACCAGTGTTCGAGTTATAGGCGCTACTCTAACCCGTACACCACTGTTTGAGTTAGGGGTTGCATGTCTCGCTCAGTGCCCGGAGCCACCCGCAGGGCCGACGCCCGGCAGAACGTGGAGAAGATCGTCGACGCGGCCATCGACTGCCTCAGCCGCAGTTCAGACGCGAGCGTGGTCCAGATCGCACACGCCGCAGGGGTCGGCCGGGTCACCCTCTACGGCCACTTCCCGTCCCGGGACAGCCTGATCGAGGCGGCGCTGACCCGCCTGCTCGCCCAAGGTGACGAGGTGTTGGAGGACCTCGACCTCACGGGTGATCCGCGCACCGCGCTGGACACCCTCATCAGGTCGAGCTGGCTCCTGATCGCGCAGGCGAGCGCCGTCCTCGAAGCGGCGCAGACGGTGCTGCCCCCCGGACGGATTCACGCCCTGCACGCCAGGCCCGAGCAGCGTGTCCGTGACCTGATCACGCGCGGCCAGGCGGAAGGCGTCTTCCGGGGCGACCTCCCCGCGAGCTGGTTGGCGAGCGCCCTCCATCACGTCCTCAAGGGTGCGGCGGCAGACGTGGCGAACGGAACGCTGGATCCGGAGGACGCCCCGCGCTTCGTCACGCAGATCGTCCTGGCGGCCTACACCCCGCGCGCGTGAAGGGTGGCACGCACGTCCTGGCTCGGGCGCCTGCGCCGCTTCAACGCCCCGCGATCTCCACGGGCATTGCCTCCACCTGCCTCCATCTCTAATCTGTAGCAGGTGAAAGCTGATATCAGTCCTTACGTGGTGCGTGCGATGACGCCTTCCGTGGAGACGTATCTCCGACTCCGGTCCGTGTCCGGCCTGAGCGCCAAGACGGCTGAGGCGGCTCGGGCCGGGCTGCCGAACACGTGGCAGGGCGTGACCGTGCTCTGCGGGGACGAGCCGGTCGGGATGGGACGTGTCATCGGCGACGGAGGCTGCTTCTTCCAAATCGTCGACATCTGCGTCGCGCCCGAGCACCAAGGCCGAGGCCTGGGCAAGCGGATCATGGCCGAGCTGATGCAAGAACTGGAGCATCGAGCACCGGCCGGTGCGTATGTGTCACTGATCGCGGACGGTGATGCCCGCTTCCTGTACGAGAAGTTCGGCTTCACACCGACCATGCCCGCCTCGATCGGCATGCACCGCACCGTCTGAGATGCCGGCCGAGCCCTCAGGCCGCCGAACGTCCACTGCTTCTACAGACCTATCCAGCTGTTTCTAGAACTAGTGCTTCGTTCCTCAAAGGACGTACACATATCGGCGGCGTAAGCGCCGTGTGGGCGGTGCGGGTCTGCCCCAGATCCAGGGTCGGGCGCGGGCGTTGAGCTGGGCTGTGGCCACTTCGGTGGCGTGGGTGATGTGGTCGCGGTCGCCGAAGGAGCGTCCGGCCAGGGCGGTCTTGCGGAAGATGCGCCACCAGCCCTCTTGGAGGTTCAGCCAGCAGGCGCCGACCGGGATGAACACGTGCCTGATGCGGGGGTGGTCCTCGAGCCAGGTTCGGGTGGACACGCTGTTGTGCGAGGACAGATTGTCGGTGATCACATAGATGTCCCCGACGGGGTTGGCGTCCTCGACCAGCTGAAGGAACTGCTGGTAGAAGGCGCTGTTGCGGGAGGTGGCGGTCATCGTGAGCTCCTGGCCGTCGCGGACGCGTAAGGCGCCGTAGACCCAGGTTTTCTCCGGTCCGCGGGAGTAGTCGATCTCGTTCTTGATGCGGTGTCCGTCCGGTGACCAGCCCGGTGCCGGCGGGAAGGCGCGTGGGATCACCGGGCCGAGCTCGTCGGCGCAGACGACCGTCGCACCGGCGGGCGGGCTGGTGTAGAGCTCGACGATCCGCGTCCTTTTCCCTCGAAGTCTGCATCTCTCGGGCGCGTCCACGAGCGTGTGCGCCGCCAGCGCACGCCCTCGGCCAGCAGGATGCGGCGCACCTGGGAGCGGCTTACCTCGATTCCCAGGTCCCGGGCCGCGGCAGCCAGTGCGTCCAAGGTCCATTCCGAGGGTCCCGACTCGTCCGCGGCCCACATCTCGTTCGACGGCTGCACCTCAAGCCGACCGGGCGGGGTCTGCTTGACCATCGCGATGATCCGGGAGCGTTCGGCCTCGGTGATCCTTCGCTTGCGGCCCTGCCCGCCCAGATCTTCCAGGCCCTCAAGCCCCAAGCGGTTGAACCGGTGCAGCCAGCGGCGCACCGTCTTCTGACTGCACCTCAGCTCGTCGGCGATCTGCGGGACCAGCCAGCCGTCCCAGCTCAGCTCCACCATCCGGCACCGCTCCACCAGAACCTTCGGCGCCTTCCTGGCAGCCGCCAGACGGTGGACCACCGCTTGCTCGCCCTCGTCACGGCCCGGCCGTACCCGTAACACCATCGTCCAGCACCCGCCCCCGAGTACCCGCAACCACCCCGCTACCAGCAGCTCTACCCACCGAAAGCGGAATTCAGCACTAGTGTGCTGCGCCGGAAATCCTGAGGGTTAGTAAGTACCCTGTCGTCATGTCGCATTCGGGGCCTTCTGCTGCAGAGATCACGTTGTCCGAGGCCGAGCGTGCCGAGTTGGTGCGCCGGACGCTGATGCCGCACCGGCGCTCGGCCGAGAAGGCCCGCATCATCCTGGCGTGCGCTGACGGCATGTCAAACGCGGGTGTCGCACGGCTCGTCGGTGTCCAGGCCAAGACGGTCGGCAAGTGGCGTCGGGCTTTCGCCGCAGAGCGGATGGCTGGGCTTGAGGACGCCGGCTGGATCGGCCGGCCGAAGGCCGACCTGATCCTCGACGATGCTGAGCGCAGGCAGCTGCAGCAGTGGGCGCGGCAGGCGAAGACCGCTCAGTTCCTCGCGTTGCGGGCCAAGATCGTGCTGCGCTGCGCGGAGGGCGGGACGAACCAGCAGGCCGCGGCCGACCTCGGCATCGACAGGTCGACCGTGGACCGCTGGCGGGCCCGGTTCATCGCGAAACGCCTCGATGGTCTGCAGGACGAGCCACGCTCGGGCCGGCCGCCGTCGATCCTCCTCGACCAGGTCGAGGAGGTCGTCGTGGCCACCCTGGAGTCGGTCCCGGGCCAGGACACGCACTGGTCACGGGCCTCGATGGCCCAGCGCACCGGCCTGTCGAAGTCGACGATCGGGCGGATCTGGAAGCGGTTCGGCCTCAAGCCCCACCTGCAGGACTCCTTCAAGCTGTCCACGGATCCGCAGTTCGTCGCCAAGGTCGTCGACGTGGTCGGCCTGTACCACCACCCGCCCGAGAAGGCGGTTGTGCTCTGCGTGGACGAGAAGAGCCAGATCCAGGCGCTGGACCGCTCACAGCCGGTCCTGCCGATGATGCCGGGCATGCCCGAACGCCGTACCCACGACTACCTGAGGCACGGCATCACCAGCCTGTTCGCCGCCTTCAACATCGCCGACGGCACCGTCATATCGGCACTGCACCGCCGCCACCGGGCGATCGAGTTCAAGAAGTTCCTGATCCGGATCGACAAGGCGGTGCCCGCCGGCCTCGACGTCCACCTCGTCTGCGACAACTGTGAGACTCGTGGGGTGCCGCCGGGGGCCGGAGCCTGACCCGTGCGACAACTGGCCTCAGCTGCCTTGGAGTAGATCTGTCGGTTCCGGCCCCCCGGCGATGCTTGCTGCCGCCGGACCGGCGGGCGTGTCCCGATAGGGGCCTTGCCCTACAAGGCACCATCACAGTTCTGACCGCCCACCCGGCCCGGCGTCGGCCATCAGCCCCAGCCGATGAAGGAGCCGCGTGACCGTCACCAGCATGCCCCAGCCGACCCTGCCCGCACAGCGGGCAGCACAGCCCGCGGAGGACGTGATCCTCGGGGTCGACACCCACAAGGACGTGCACGTCGCCGCAGTGATCACCGTGCTCGGCGCACTGCTGGCTCACCAGGAGTTCCCGACCACCGCTGCCGGATACCGCCAACTCCTCGCCTGGGCCCGCTCCTTCGGCATCCTGCACCGTGCCGGAGTGGAGTGCACCGGATCCTACGGAGCCGCCCTGGCGCGCTTCCTGCGGCAGGAGAACATCCAGGTCATCGAGGTCAACCAGCCTGATCGTGCCACCCGGCGCAAGCGGGGCAAGACCGACGCCGTCGACGCGGACGCCGCTGCCCGTGCCGTTTTGTCCGGACGCGCCACCACCACGCCGAAGACGGGTGAAGGCCCGGCCGCGGACCTGCGCGTCCTCAGACTGGCCAAGGAATCGGCCGTCAAGGCCCGCACCCAGGCGATGAACCAGCTCAAAGCCGTACTCCTGGGCGTCGACCCCGTACTGCGCGAGTCCTTGTCCGGACTCAGGAACCCGGCGCTGATCGCGCGGTGCGCGGACGGCCTTGCCGACAGCAACGACGCGGCCGCCTTCACCCTCCGGCTCCTGGCCCGCCGCATCCAGCACTTGACCTGCGAGGTTAAGGATCTCGCCCGCCGAGTCACCCGGGCCGTCCGCGCACACCGCCCGCAGCTGCTGGAGATCGTCGGCATCGGGCCGGACAGCGCCGCAGCCCTCCTCGTCGCCGCCGGCGACAACCCCGACCGGATCGCCACCGAGGCGTCATTCGCCGCTCTGTGCGGCGTCAGCCCGGTCGAACAGTCCTCCGGCAAGACCCAGCGCCGACGGCTAAACCGCGGGGGCAACCGGCAGGCCAACGCCGCCCTCTACCGCATTGTCATGACCCGCATCCGCTGGGACGAGCGCACCCGCTCCTACCTGGAGCGACGCACCAAACAGGGCATGTCGAAGCGTGAGATCATCCGCTGCCTCAAGCGCTACGTCGCCCGCGAGATCTACCACCAGATCCAGCCGAAGACGGTCACCCCAAATCCCTCTCCCGCAACTTGACGAAACATAGGGGCATCTACGCCACCCACAACACCGCCGAGATCAGGACGTGGCTCGGTAAGCACCCACGCTTCCACGTCCATTTCACCCCCACCGGCTCCTCCTGGATGAACCAGGTCGAGCGGTGGTTCGGCCTGCTCACCGACAAGCTCATCCGCCGCGGCGTCCACACCTCCGTGAAGGCGCTGGAGGACGACATCACTGCATGGATCGACACCTGGAACGAGAACCCGCGGCCCTTCACCTGGACCAAGACCGCCGACGAGATCCTCAACTCCCTCGCCGACTACCTCACCAAGGTCGGAACCACCGGCCAGAAAACAGAGCAGAACTAACCCTCAGGATTTCCGGCGCGTCACACTAGGGCCGCTGCAGGCAACGTTCGCCCGTCAAGGAGCGGCGTCCGGTGCGGCGAGTGGGGGCACCGCCCACGCCCTTGAGGCAGTGGGGGAGCGTGCCGGGCGTCGTGACGGGGCGAGCGTTGCCTGTCGGGGCACTGGAGCCCCGTCCAGCGGTCAGCGCAGCGGATGCAGAGGAGTGAGCTCGGCGGCGCTCCGCCCGGTCACGATCGACTCGGCCAGGAGCTTGCCGCTCAGCGGGCCCAGGGCGATGCCCCACATCCCGTGGCCGCCGCAGACGTGGACGCGCGGTGAGCGGGTCGGGCCTACGAGGGGCAGCCCGTCCGCGGTGCAGGGGCGTGGGCCCGCCCATTCGTCGCTACGGCGGCTGAAGTCGGCGCCGGGCAGCATGGGGCGGGCCGCGTCGATGACGGCCTGGACGCGGCGGGGGTCCGCGGGCCGGTCGGGGGCGGTGAACTCCATCATTCCGGCGACCCGTACCCGATCGGCGCCCAGCGGTGTGCAGACCACGCGCTGGGCGGCGAAGTACGTGGGCCCCGTGGGCAGTCCCCCGGCGGGCAGGGTGAAGCTGTAGCCGCGGCCGGACTGGACGGCGGCGCGGACGCCGAAGGGTGCCGCCAGCCGGTTCAGCCATGCTCCGTTGGCCAGGACGGCCACGTCGGCGCGCAAATCCGTGCCGTCGGAGCCCAGCACGGCGACTTCGCTCCCGTGATCCTGTACCCGGGTGACACGCAGACCCTCGACGACCTTGCCGCCCCGCTCGCGCACCGCGTCGGCGAGCGCCGCCACATAGGCCCCCGGGTTCAGGAAACGCTGGCCGTGCAGCCGTACGGCGGCGCCCGTCCGTTCCGACAGCGCCGGCTCTTGGTCGCGGGCCTCGGCGCCGGAGAGCAGGTCGTAGTCGACGCACTGGCCTGCCGCGCGCACCGCCTCCAGCTCATGAACGAACGGCTGGCGGGCGGCCTCGGTGGTGAAGGCGATGAGGCACGGGTCGCTCGCCCGGGTCGGTTCGGCGACGCCGCCTCGGGCGAGTTCGTCGTACGCGGCCAGCGCCTGCCGGTTCAGCGGGGCGAGGGCGCTCATCGCGACCTGCCAGCGCCGAGGAGTGCAGTTGCGGCTGAACGACAGCAGGAACCGGGCCAGCCGCGGGTCCGCGCGGGGCGGGATGTAGAGGGGCGAGGCCGACGAGAGCAGGGTGCGCAGCCCCAGCCGCAGGGCGCCCGGCTCGGGCAGCGGTACGGCGAGGGCGGGCGAGAGCCAGCCGGCGTTCCCCCAGGACGCGCCGGCCGCGACCTGCCGGCGGTCGACGACGGTGACCTCGACGCCGGCTTCCTGGAGGAACCAGGCGGTGGCCAGGCCGGTCATGCCGGCGCCGATCACGAGGGCGGTGCGCGGAGGCACGACGGTCTTGCGCGGGGTCATACGGTGCTCCTGTCCTTGAGGGCGACGGGCGGCCTGCGCTCGCCGGTCCGCAGCGCCTGCTCGATGGCGTATCCGGCTTGCAGCACCGCCCGGTCCTGTCGGTGCGGGCCGACCACCTGAAGCCCGACGGGCAGACCCTCGGGGGTGAAACCGGCCGGCACCGACAGCGCGGGACAACCGGTGACGGAGATCAGGTAGGCCGAGCGCATCCAGTCCAAGTAGGTCTCCATCGCCGTGCCGTCCACGGAGGCGGGGTAGGGGAGCCGGATGTCGAACGGGGCGACCTGGCTGACCGGCAGCAGCAGAAGGTCGTACGTCTCGAAGAACTCCCGGACGCGGTGGAAGAGGGCGGCCTGCAGCAGCTGCGCCCGGCTGAGGTCCGGGCCCGTGAGCCCTCGCCCCTCCTCGATGTTCCACACCACGTCCGGGGCCATCCGGTTGCGGTGTTCGTCGAGCAGGGGGCCGTAGGCGAGTTCCATCTGCCAGGCGCGCTGGACGAGGAAGACCTCGTCGGCCCCGGACAGATCAGGGCAGGCCTCCTCGATCTCGCAGCCCAGGGAGGCGAACGCCTCGACCGCCGGCTCGAGTGCGTCCCGCACCTCGGCGTCGACGGGCACGGTCCCGCCGAGGTCGGGCGACCAGGCCACGCGCAGGCCGCGCACCTCGCCATCCAGGGGTCCCATGAAGGCGGAACCCGGCGTCTCCAGGGCGAGCGGGCTGCGCGGGTCGGGGCCCGCGAGCGCGGACAGGAGCAGTGCCACGTCCGGCACGGTCCTGGCCATCGGCCCCTTCACCGACAGCTGTGCCCACGGCGCCTTGTCGGGCCAGGACGGAACCCGCCCGGGGGAGGGGCGCAGCCCCACGACGTTGTTGAAGGAGGCGGGATTGCGCAGCGACCCTCCCGTGTCACTGCCGTCGGCGATCGGCAGCATTCCGCAGGCGAGCGCGGCCCCCGCACCGCCGCTGCTGCCGCCCGCGCTGCGGGAGAGGTCGTACGGATTGCGGGTGGGCCCGAACACCTTGTTGACGGTGTGCGAACCCATGCCGAGTTCGGGGACGTTGGTCTTGCCGAGGGTGATGGCCCCGGCGTTCTTGAGGCGCTCGACGACCAGGTGGTCCCGGTCGGGAATCCGGTCGGCGAAGACCGGCGAACCGTACGTCGTCCGGATGCCCGCGGTGTCGTGCAGGTCCTTGTGCGCGACCGGCAGACCGTGCAGCGGGCCCACCTCCGCACCCGACACCAGCCGCGCGTCGGCCTTGGCAGCCTCTTCCAGCGCCTGATCGGCGACCAGGGTGACGATGGCGTTCACCGCCGGATTGACGCGTTCGATGTGTTCCAGGTGGGCGGTGACGACCTCCCGGGCGGACACCTCGCGGCGCCGGATCGCGGCGGCGAGATCGGTGGCACTCCGGAAGCAGAGTTCATCCATGGGGTTCACTGCGGGCTTCACGCCTCTCAGAACGTTTCCTTGACCTGTACGACGGCCAGCACCCCGAAGAGGAGGAAGGCGCCGGACAGCAGCACATTCGACATGATCTTGTTGCGGTAGAGCGGCTCGATGCCCCGGCGGTTGAGCAGCACCAGCAGCGCCCCGGACAGCAGCGGCAGGATCAGGGACCCGAAGGCGGCGTAGGTCAGCACCAGGGCGACCGGCTTCCCCATGAACGTGACGGCGATCGACGCGGCCGCGCAATAGACCACGAAGGCGCGGAAGGGCCGGCTGTTCTGCGCCATGTGGGGCTCGGCGTCGGTCTCCGGAATGCCGCGCATCGTCCGCAGCGAGTCCGCCAGCAGATAGCACAGGGCGTTGAACCCGCCGACGAGGGCGCTGAGCGTCACGAAGAAGAAGGTCAGCAGGAACAGGACGCGGGCCGCCGACCCGAGGTCCGCGCCGAGCGGGTCGGCGAGTGCGGCCAGCCCGTCGTTGCCGCTGATGGTGTTGCCGGTGCCGTAGAGCAGGCCCGTCCCCACGACGGTGGTGCAGAGCACGAAGAGGAAGGTCACGGCGTAACTGACCGCCGAGTCCGCCCGCATGACGGGCAGCCAGCTCCGGTGCTGCCAGCGCTTCTCCCGTACCCAGTAGCTGTACGAGGCGATCCCGGCCGTGCCGCCCACACCGCCGATGAGGGCGAGCACCGTCACGACGTCCCCCTCCGGGAGCCTCGGGCGCATCGTGGAGACGAGGCCCGGCAGGTCGTCGACGGTGGCGAGCATGGCCACCGCCAGGACGACCATGCCGAGGAACTTGACGAGAATGAAGACACTCATCACCCGCTCGAAGAGCGCGTACCGGCCGACGTACACGAGCGCGGCGGACGCCAACGCGATCGCGATGCCCAGCGGCCGCGCGGGGAGCGCGGGGAACAGCGTGGACAGGGCCAGCGAGGCCACCGAGCTCAGGGCGGCTCCGTACAGCAGTCCGATGACCAGGACGAAGAGGAAGAACGCCGGAGGAAGCCAGCGTCCGACCGAGCGCAGGCTGGCGATCACGGTCTGGCCGGTCGCCATGTAAAGCCGTCCCACCGCCTCGGTGAGGACGAATTTCAGGACGACGCCGATGAGGATCGCCCACAGCAGCGCCATCCCGTATCCGGAGGCGCCCGCCAGGGACGTCACCATGTCGCCGGCGCCCACGCTCGCGGCCGCCAGGACCAGGCCGGGGCCCAGCAGAGCCAGTCGGCCGCGCCTCGTGGTGGGGGCCTGGGCGGGCTCGACCGCTTGTTGCCGAAGGGGAGTTCCTTGCGTCGTGGTCACGTCGACCATCTCCGTACGTGGTGATGAGAGCGGGGAGTCATCGGTTCGTGCGGCTCATGTCGTGCAGGTTCGGGCACCCTGACGGAAGGGAACAAGAATCTCGGCCGAGATGACGGAATCGGCCATAAACTTGGTGCGATGAACGCACAGCAGCCCGGTCCTGTGGCGGATTCGCTGGATCGCCGCATCATCAGCGCACTGCAGATCGACGGCAGGGCCTCGTGGCACCGCATCGCGGCGGCGCTCGGCGAGGCCGAACGCACAGTCGTCCGCCGGGGAACCCGCTTGCTGGACTCCGGGCTGGTGCGGATCGGCGCCATGGCGCTGCACGGCCGCAGCACTGTGGTCGGTGTGCGCTGCGCCCCGGGGCAGGCGCGGATGGTCGCGAGCGCGCTGGCCCGCCGGCCCGACTGTGTTTTCACCCATGTGCTGACCGGCTCCCCGGACTGTGTCGCGGAGCTGCTCTGCCCCCGGGACCAGCTGGCGAGCCTGGTGATGGACGAACTGCCGGGACTGCCCGGCATGTTGGAGACCTTCACACTGCCGGTGCTGCGCCACATCCGCACGATCCGCGAGTGGCACTCCGGGCTGCTCACCGACGACGAGATCGCCACGCTGGAGGGCCCGTCCGGGGCGCCCGCACCCTCGCCGACGGACGGGGATGTGATGCCGCCCGCCGACGTGGCACACGACCTCTCCCGGTCGGACCGGCTGCTCCTGAACGCGCTCGCCGAGGACGGGCGGTGCACCTATGAGGAACTCGGCCGGGTCGCGGGCGTCTCGGAAGCCACCGCGCGGCGGCGCCTGGGCGCGCTGCGGCGGGAGGGCAGGGTGCGCATCCGCGCTGTGATCGAGCCCGCGCTGCTCGGACTGCCGGTGGAGGCGATGCTCCGGGTACGCACCGTTCCGGCCGGGGCCGAGGCGGTGGCGGCGGCGCTGGCGGACAACGTCCACGTCCGGTACGCCAGTTTCGTCACCGGAGAGCACCAGATCCTGGTGCTGGCCGCGCTGCCCAGCGAGTCGGCCCTGTACGACTTCGTCACCCGTGCCCCCTGGCTGCGGGACGTGGCCTCCATGGACGTCTCGCTCGTCCTCAGCTCGCTGAAACGCGGCGGCATGCTCGCGCGCCGGTCGCGGGACTGAGCGACAGCGGCACCAGGCGCAGGCGGTGATGGCGCGGAGGCTCGGTCAGTCGTCGGCGTTCAGTCGACGTCCCGGTTGACCTCGATCCGCCGAAGCGACGGCACGAGCAACGGCATCAGCATCGCCAACGCCGCCACCCCGCCGCCGGTGACGGCGACCGCCGCCGTCCCGAACGCCGCAGCGAGGACCGGCGCGGACAGCTGGCCGACGGGGACGGACGCGAACGACAAGCACTCGTCGTAGGCACCGACCCGGGAGAGCAGCCGCTCGGGGACGTGGGTGTAATTGACGGTCTCCCACACGACGGTGAAGAACTCGGCGACCACTCCCGACACGAACGCCGCTGTGGCCAGCCAGACGGTGTGCGCGCCGGTGCCGAGCAGGATCAGCGGGACGGCGCCCAGGGCCATCGAGGACAGGGCCGGCACCATCGGCCGCCGCACCGTCAGCTTCACCATCGCCACACTGGCCGCCAGTGCCCCGATTCCGCGTGCGCTCAGCACCAGGCCCCAGCCCTCCGCGCCGATGGTGTCGTTCGCGATCACCGGGCCGAGGATCTGCCAGACGCCCATGTTCGCGGAGTTGAAGACGGCGAAGGCCAGCGTGACCGTCCAGATCCACGGCTTGGAGCTGAAGTAGGCCCAGCCCTGCCGCAGTTCGGCGAGCATCGTGGGGCCGCCCTTGGCGCGCGGCGGCAGGTCGGGCAGCGAGATCCGGGCGAAGAAGGCGGCCGCCAGCAGGAAGGACGCGGCGTCGGCGGCGATCGCCCAGCCGCCTCCGACAGAGGCGGTCAGCAGGCCGGCGGTGGTCGGGCCGAGGATCCGGGTGGTGTTCCTGACGGAGGCCAGCAGCGAGCTGGCCTGCTGGAAGCCGCGCCCCGCCGCCAGGTTCGGGACGATGCCGCGCAGCGCGGGCGTGGTCAGTCCCTGGAAGATGCCGTTGAGAGCGGACAGCGGCAGCAGCAGCGCGGGGTTCTGGTGGGTGAGCAGGAGGATCGCCACGGTGGCCTGGCTGAGGCCGGCACCCAGACTGGTGAGGCGCAGCACGGTGTCGCGACGGTAGCGGTCGGCGATGCCGCCTCCGAGGATCATCGTGGCGATCATGGGGACCAAGGAGGCGGTGGTGACCGCGGACAGCCAGGTGGCGCTGTCGGTGAGCTCCAGGACGCCGAAGGCCAGGGCGACGGGCGACATGGCGCTGCCGGTCATGGAGATCGCGCGGCCGGCGAAGAACCACCTGAAGGCGGGGGAGCGAAGGGGCTGTTCGGCCCCGAGGCCGGTGGTGGATGCCCGCGTCGCATCGCTTTCGGAGGGCTCGGTGTCCCGACTTTCGGGCGTTTCTGTTTCGGGCACGAGGAGCCACGCTGCCAGCGCGCACCGAATGCATCAAGTGATTTCAGGGCAGGGCGACAGGGACCGCTCTTCCGGCTCGCGGCAGCCTCACCGGCTCCAGGACCTCGCGGGGCCGGACTGGCTCCCATGCCTTCGGACACTGGCGTTGCGGGTGGCGGGAGGAGGTGTCGGATGTCGGCGGGCAGGCAGGCCGGTCGGTGGGAGACCGACAGCGGCCGCTCTCGTCGATCCGAAGCCGGGGTGATGAAAGCTCTCCAGGTCGCCGAGCGCCGGCGGACGACATGGGTTGCGACGACACGGGTTCTGCCTCCGGGAACGCCGACGAGTAAGGCCATCGACCTTCAAGGCCATCGACCTTCCGCCGATCCGAAAGCGTAGACATGTCCACTGAACTCACCGAGTCTGCTGTTCCTCCTCCTGCCGAACCCCCTGAATCCTCCTCGACACCGTCCCGACGGGCGTTCATCGCGACGACCACCGCTGTCGGCGGTGCCGTCGTGACCGGCGGCCTGATCGCGGGAACACCCCTGCTCGGCTCCGAGGAGGCAGCCGCCGCTGAGGCGCCGCCGGGCGGGAACGTCTCGCTGACCGTCAACGGCAGACGGCACACCGTCACGGTCGACAACCGGACCTCGTTGCTGGACCTGCTGCGCGAGCACTTGGGTGCAACGCCGGTGCTTGCGGCGCGTGCACGGTGCTGGTCGACGGGCGCCGGGTCATCTCGTGCCTGACGCTCGCGGTCCGTCTGGAGGGCGCCGAGGTCACCACGATCGAAGGTCTCGCCCCCGGAGGTGAGGACGGTGAACTGCACCCGCTGCAGAAGGCGTTCATCGACGCACCGAAGTCGGCGGCGACGCCGACACCTGCCCCGAGAAACTGTCCGTCCTCGTCCACACCCACGCGCCCCGCCCCCGGATGCTCATCTTCGGCGCCGTCGACTTCGCCGGTGCGCTGAGCGAGGTCGGACGCTTCCTCGGCTACCGCGTCACCGTCTGCGACGCCCGTCCGGTCTTCGCGACCGCAGCCCGCTTCCCGCACGCCGACGAGGTCGTCGTCGACTGGCCGCACCGCTATCTGGAGCGCGCAGAAGTGGATTCCCGCACCGCGGTCTGCGTCCTCACCCACGACGCCAAGTTCGACATCCCCCTGCTCCGACTCGCCCTCGACCTCCCCGTCGGCTACATCGGCGCCATGGGCTCCCGCCGCACCCACGACCACCGCCTCGACGCACTGTGCGAAGCCGGTGTACCGGACGACCGGCTCGCCCGCCTGAACTCCCCGATAGGCCTCGACCTCGGCGCCCACACCCCCGAGGAAACCGCCATCTCCATCGCCGCCGAGATCATCGCCCACACCCACCACGGCACCGGCCTGCCCCTCTCCCGCGCCACCGGACCCATCCACCGCCCTGGCGCAGACGCCCTTTCACCAGCCGTACGAGGGACCGCGTGACGCCCCGACGGCAGCACCGCAACGGGGAAGAAGGCACGGATGTTGCCGACGAGGAGTTCGGGTTGTTCCATGGCGGCGAAGTGGCCGCCGGTCGACCCTGCCCTCCGGTCGGTGCCGTCGGTGCCGTCGGTGGCGCGTTGGCGTATCCGCGTGCGCGCGAGCGGCCTGACTGTCGAGTTCCGGCGCTGCGGACGCCATGTCTCGTAGTCGTAAGGGCGTCCGGCAGCGGATCAGCGGAACGACAGGCGGCGCGGCTCCCCCTCGACGAGCGTCAGGTGAGGTACAGGAGGTCCATGCCCGCGAAGTCCTCCGCCGCGGCGTGCCGCAGGAACGTCGCCCTGCGCGTCAGTGCTTCTGGGCTGTCGGCTCGAGAACGAGGACCGGGATAACGCGGTCCGTGTTCTTCTGGTACTCGGCGTAGCTCGGGAACGCCTCGACGGCTCGAGCCCACCACGCGGCTTTCTCGTCCCCGGTCACCTCTCGTGCCAGCATGTCCTGGCGCACCGGCCCGTCCTGAAGCTCGACTCGAGGGTCGGCCACCACGTTGTGGTACCAGACCGGGTGCTTGGGGGCTCCTCCCGCGGAGGCGACCACGGCATAGGAGCCGTCGTGCTCCACCCGAATGAGCGGGGACTTGCGGATCTTGCCGCTCTTCGCACCCAGGGTGGTCAGGATGACGACGGGCACGCCCCCCAGTTCCTCGTCTTCTTCACGTGTGACCAGGAAACCCAGCGTCGTTCCCTGCGTACCGCCGGAGCTTTCGTACAGGGCGACCTGGTCCCGCACGAACTGCGCCGTGCTCGGCTCGTACTCACCTTTCAGTGGCATGCTGCCCCCCTCAGACGGTGGTGTCGTCGTAGGCGAGGCTGTCGCCCAGTTCGCGGGAGGCTTCGGCCTGGGCGAGGAGTTCCCTCGCCTTGGCCTCGGCAGCCTCGATGGCGTCCGCCCCGGCGACGAAGCGCTGCAGGGGCTTGTTCTGGCCGGCGAGGGTGAGCAGGGCGCGGGCGAGCTTGGCGGGGTCACCGGGCTGCTTGCCGTTCATGCTCTTCATGCCTTCGATCCGCGGGGCGGTGCGCGGGGCGTAGTCGTCGATGGACAGCTCGGGCCAATTCGTGGAGCCGTCCACGAGGAGTTCGGTGCGGAAGTAGCCGGGCTCCACGACGGTGGTGCGAATGTTGTACGGCTCGACGTCGTAGCGCAGGGACTCCATCCAGCCCTCTTCCGCGAACTTGGAGGCGGCGTAGGCGGAGGTGAACTCCATGCCGACCAGGCCGGCGGTCGAGGTGATGGTGATGACGTGGCCGTCGCGCTGCTTGCGCATGATGGGCAGGACGGCGCGGGTGACGTTCATCGGGCCGAAGAGGTTGGTCTCGAACTGGCGGCGCATCTGCGCGGGTGAGATCTCCTCGAAGTAGCCGGTGAAGAGGTTCCCGGCGTTGTTGATGAGGACGTCGATGCGGCCGAAGCGGTCGACGGCGGCCTGCGCGGCGGCCTCGGCGTCTTCGAGGCTGGTGACGTCGAGCTTGGTGACCAGCAGGTTGTCCTGCGGTCCGCCCAGGGTCTTCTCGACCTCTTCGGGGCGGCGGCCGGTAGCGACGACCTGGTGGCCGGCGGCGAGGGCCTCGCGGGCGATGTCCGTGCCCAGACCGCGTCCGGCACCGGTGACGAGAATGACCGTGCTCATGTGGGGTTTCCTTTCAGGTGCCGTGATCCGGCACCGGGTGTGTGCGGGGATGGTGCGTCGTGCCCGTCCCGGCGGTCGGCCGGGCGGTGGATGGGGGAGGGAAGCGGACGGGGCGTGGCCGAACGGCGTCAGGCTTGGTCGGTGGGCATGATCCACAGCTCGGCGATCGAGGCGTGGCGGGGCCGGGTGACCATGTAGGCGACGCCGTCGGCGATGTCCTCGGGGGCGAGGATCTCGGTCGTGTCGAGGAAGGGCTGGATCATCTCGCTGTGGATCTCGGGCTTGTTGTGCGAGTCCAGCTCGGTGTTCACGCCGCCCGGTTCCAGGACACCGACGCGGAGGTGCCGCTGGGTGACTTCCTGGCGCAGGGACTCGGTGAAGCCGTTCACGCCGAACTTGGTGAGGTTGTAGACGGCATAGCCGTTCCAGGCGACGCGGCCGGCGATGGAGCTGATGTTGACGATGTCGGCGACCTGGCGCGGCCCGTCCTCGGCAGCCTTGAGCAGGTGCGGGAGGGCGGCGTGTGTGGTGTGGAGCAGGCCCCGCACGTTGACGGCGATCATGCGCTCCCACTCAGCGGCGTCCGCGCCGACGACGGGGCCCAGCAACATCAGGCCGGCGTTGTTGACGAGGGTGTCCAGCCGCCCGAAGTGCTCGACAGTCTGCTCGACGGCAGCCTCGGCCCGGGCGCGGTCGGTGATGTCCGCCTCCACCACCAGCGCGCTACCGCCCGCCCTCTCGATCTCGGCGGCCAGGCCGTGCAGGCGGTCCTTGCGGCGGGCCACGAGGACGACGGACGCGCCGTCCTCGGCGAGCCGACGGGCGGTAGCAGCGCCGATGCCGCTGCTCGCACCGGTGACGAGAGCGACGGTGCCGGTCAGTTTCGTTGCCATGGGGGTGTCCTGTGTCCTGCGTCCTTGGTTCGCTTCTTCGGTTCCCTGCATGTGCGGCACAGGGTCGGCGGGGGCGGACCCGTACGTGCCGAGGGCGCGGCGAGGGCAGGTCATCGCGTCGGCGTGGGGGAGTGGATGCGGGTGCCGTACAGAGCTCCGCCGCTATGCGACGGGGACGGCGCCCATCTGCCGGAGGATGCCCAGCATGTCGAGCTGGGCGCGTTCCTCGACGATCTTGCCGTGGGACAGACGGTAGAACGCCATGCTCTCCGAGCGGATGGCCTTGCCCGTGGCCTCGACCCCGGCGAACGGTCCTTCGTGGGTGCCGGTCATGGAGTAGCGGATGGCCACGGTGTCGCCCTCGGCCCGCACATCCTCCACCGTCCACTTGAGGTCGGGGAACGCCTTCAGGTTCGCGGCGACGATGCCGAGATAGGTGTCCCGGCCCTGCCACGTCTGGCCGCCGGAGTGCACGACGATGTCCGGGCTGACGAACCTGCTCGCCAGAGCGGGGTCGCGACCGGGCAGGTACTCACTGGTGTAGCGCTCCATGATGCGCTTGTTCACCTGAGCGGTCCGGTGGTTCCACGAGTCGGATACCGCCGTGACTCGGGACTCCGACCAGGAGCCGGTATTCCGGTCGGCCGTGCCGGCCGCGTCCGCGGCTCCTGATCCGAAGGCCGCGAGGCTGAGCGCTCCCAGCGCCGTGGCTACGGCGGCCGGCTTGGTGTAACGACGCATGTTCGTCCTTCTGACTACGGTGATCGCGGCGCCGACGGCGCCGCGAAGGGGCTGGAGACCGGCGGCACAAGCAGCGCCGTATCCGGGCCATTCACACCGCCGTGGGCGGTGCACCACCAACAGAACCGGTTGTCACGGGAGCGTGGGAGTCCCTGATGAGGGGGTCACTGACAGGGACCCCCAACCCGGCGGAAGCGCTCGTAGAGTGAAACGCATGGCAGGCAGAAACGACCCTCACGGCACCAACCGCGACATCCGCGGTGATTTCCGCGCGGAGATCCGGGAGTTCCTGGGCACGCGACGGGCCAGGGTCACCCCCGAGCAGGCCGGACTGCCCTCGTACGGCGGAGACCGCCGACGGGTCACCGGGCTGCGCCGCGAGGAGGTCGCCCTGCTCGCGGGCATCTCCAGCGAGTACTACACCCGGCTGGAGCGCGGCAACGCCACCGGCGTCTCCGAGAGCGTCATCGACGGCATCGCGCAAGCCCTGCAGCTCGACGAGGCCGAACGCATCCACCTGCTCGACCTCCTGCGCGGCGCCGGCACCACCCGCCCGCCACGCCGCCGACCCGCCCAGCAGCGCGTACGGCCCGCGGTGCAGCGCGTCCTCGACTCGATGACCGGTACACCCGCGTTCGTCCTCAGCGGTCGCGGGGACATCCTGGCCGCCAACCCCCTCGGACGCGCCCTGTTCTCCCCGGTCTACGCCGACCCGCTGCGGCCGCCCAACAACGCCAGGTTCGTCTTTCTCGACCCGCACGCGACCGAGTTCTTCCGCGACTGGGACCAGGTCGCCAACGACGCGGTCGCCATGCTGCGCGCCGAGGCCGGCCGCGACCTCTACGATCGCCGGATGACGGACCTGATCGGGGAACTGTCCACCCGCAGCGAGGACTTCCGTCGCCGCTGGGCGGCCCACAACGTGCGGATCCACACCACCGGCGTCAAGCGCCTCCACCACCCGGTGGTCGGCGACCTCGACCTTCCGTTCGAGACGTTCCCACTCGGGGCGGATCCCAGCCAGTTCCTCCTCACCTACACCGCCGAGCCCGCGTCAGCCTCGCAGGACGCCCTGAACCTGCTGGCCAGCTGGGCCGCGACCAACGACGACATCGAGCGGTCCGCGCCGTCCGACTCCGAATCGGCCGAGACACCCGACTGATCGACGAGCCATGCGCAGGCAGGTGCGGCCGCACGAGCCGGTGTGCCACGCTTGTGCGATGGACCAGTTGCGGAAGATCGTGGACCTGGTCGGCCAGGTGCTCGGGCCCGAGGCCATCGGAACGTATCTCCACGGCTCCTGCGTGCTTGGCGGTCTCAAACCGGCTAGCGACGTGGACATCCTTGTCGTCTCACGGCGGCGCATGAACGGTCGGGAACGGCAGTCGCTCCTCGACGGGCTGCTGAAGATCTCCGGTTCCGGTGCACCTGACACAGCCCGCCCGGTCGAGCTCACTGTTGTCGTCCAGTCCGAAGTCCGCCCATGGCGGTTCCCGCCGAACGGTGACTTTCTCTACGGCGAGTGGCTGCGCGACGAGTTCGAGTCAGGCGGGCCCCCTCAGGCGGGGCCGATGCCGGATCTTGCCCTGCTGATTTCGATGGTGCTCGCCGGTGACCACGCCGTCAGCGGCCCGCCGCCGGCGCGGGTCCTGGATCGCGTCCCCCATGCCGACCTGGTCCGGGCCAGTGTGTCGGGGATCCCTGGCCTGCTCGACGACCTGGAGAGCGATACCCGCAACGTCGTCCTGACCCTGGCGCGCATCTGGACCACGCTCGCCACCGGTGAGATCAGACCCAAGGACGCCGCAGCCGACTGGGCCCTCGTCCGGCTCCCTCCGGATCAGCGCCCTGTCCTGGAACACGCCAGAGAGCTGTACCTCAACTGCCGTTACTCCGAAGAGAACTGGAGCCGGGAACTGAAGGCGCGCGTACGTCCCCACACAGAAGCCTTGCTCACCGAGATCGGTCGGCTGACACCTGCATGAGGCGTACACCCGCCCAGCGCGCGCCTTCAGTTCCCGGCTCACTTCACCCGGCTGCCTCTGACACAGCGTCAACGCCTCCACTGCCACGCGCGGTGTCTTGGGCTTGCGCCGGGAGGCGTCGTACGGCTGGGACGTACAGCAGCGCGAGAGCGGCGGGGACGGCGAGAACAGTCATCGCGTACAAAGTGGGCCGCAGGCCGAGGGACTCGGACACCGGACCCGCGGGTGCTGACGGGGCTGCCGCCCAACGCCGTTGACTTCAGAGTGCGTCGGCGGTTAGAACGTGGGACTCGCGGATCTTGCGGCGTTGGCATGCTCACGCGCGCCCGGGGCAGGGGGAGGAGGCGGCGGCCCGGCGCCGGGCCGGCCGAGAGGCGTTTCCGACGAATCCCGGTGCCCGACAGGAATGGAGGCTGCCCCGTGCGTACCGGACGGACGCCGAGTGGCGGCGTTCGCCGCACCCGGCAAGCCGTGAGGTGGCCGCGAGCCCGCGACGGCGCCGCCTGGGCGATACCGACGGCCTTGGTCATCGACGCGGTGGGCACCGGGCTCTATCTCCCGCTGTCCATGGTCTACTTCCTCGCCGTCACCGACCTGCCGGAGAGCGGCGTCGGCCTGCTGCTGACCGCCGCCACCGCCTGCTCGCTCCTGCTGCCGCTGCTCGTCGGACGGATCGTCGACCGCGTCGGCCCGCGGTCGGTGGTGATCGCGGGGCTGTCGTTGCAGGCCGCCGGGTTCTTCCTGTACCTGGGAGTGGCCGGTCCGGTGTCGCTGTTCCTGGCGGCGCTGGTCGAGGCGGTGGGGCTGCGGGTGTACTGGTCGTCGGTCTTCGCGCTCATCGCCGAGCAGGCGGACGGGGCGGCCAGGGACCAGTGGTTCGCCCGGGCGGGCATGATCCGGGCGGCCGGCACCGGCGCCGGCACGGTGCTCGCGGGCGTGCTGCTCGCGCTCGCCTCGCAGCACGCGTACCGGGGCATGGTGCTGGCGGATGCGATCTCCTTCGTCGTCGCGGCGGTGACCGTCGGGCTGTTCGTACGTGGTGCACGGCGGCCGGCCGGCGGGCCTGGCGGTCAACCGCCGGAGGCGGTACGGCACTTGCTGCGCAACCGGCCGTATCTGGGGCTGATCGGAGTGAACGTCCTGTTCAACATCTGCACGGTCTTCCTGGCCGTGGGCGTACCGGTCTACGTGGTCCGCGGGCTGCGCGCGCCGGACTGGGCGGTTGGTGCCTTCCTCACGATCACCACGGTGGTCGTGGCCACCTGTATGGCCGAGGTCACCCGCCGCTCCCGACGGCGCACTTCCCGCGGCGGCGCGATGGCCTGGGGCGGCCGGCTGTGGGCGGCCTGGTGCGTGGCCGCCGCCATGGCGGTGCTGCTGCCGCGGGGGCCGCTGCTGGTCGGTTACCTGGCGCTGGTGATGCTGCTGTGGGCGACAGCGGAGATGTTGCACGGGCCGGCCTCGAACGCGCTCTCCGCGGAGGCGGCGCCTCCGGGGGTGCGAGGGACCTATCTGGCGGCCTTCCAGTACTCGTTCGCGACGGCGGACATGGTGACGCCCGGCCTGTTCGGCGTCCTGTACGGCGTGAACCGGGTGCTGCCGTGGGTGGTCGTCGGCTGCCTGGCGCTGACGGCGAGCATGGCGATCCGACCTCTGGAGCGGCGCCTCGCGGTCGGCGGTGCGGCCGGAGGTTCCTTGGAGCGCCTGACCGGTGACGGGACGCGGGAAGCGCCTGAACGGCGGGGCGCGGGAGGCGCCTGATCGGCGGCTGACCGACTGCCGGGCGCGGGAGGAACGCGGCGCGGATCACGGCCGTTCGGCGGAGGCGGCGGCGAGCGCCGCCGTGAGCCGAGCCGGCCGTCGCCTCATCAGCATGGTCATGGCCCACTGCATCAGGGCATGCTCCTCGGGCAACTGCTATGGATCTGTTCTTCCGGGAGGGGTGCTGGGGCGAAAGCGATGGCTACGGTAGCAGTACGATCTTGCCGCCGACGTGTCCCGTACGGCTCAGGTCGAGTGCGGCGGCTGCCTCCGCGAGGGGGAAGGCGCGCCAGATCGGGACGTGCAGCCGTCCTTCCTCGATGAGGGCGAGGATGTCGTGCAGCGCCCTGATGCCGTTGCCGCTCGGGCCGTCCGTGTGGACCTGGATGCCCAGATGGCCGGCGTCGAAGGCCAGGAGGGTGAGGACGCGCTCGGGGCCTCCCGCGAGTTCGATCGACAGCGGTATCTCGCCGCGGCCGGAGGCGTCGAGTACGGCGTCGACTCCGTCGGGGGCGATCGCCCGTACCCGGTCGGCCAGACTGTCGCCGTGGGCGACGGGGATCACGCCGAGCGAGCGCAGCCGTTCGTGGTTGTCCTGGCTCGCGGTGCCGATCACGCGCGCGCCCCGGGCCACGGCGAGCTGGGCGGCGAACGCGCCCACGCCACCGGAGGCGGCATGGATCAGCAGGGTCTCGCCCTGGGTGACCTTGAGGCGGTCGAGGACCGTCCAGGCGGTTCCGCCCGAACCCGCAAGAGTTCCGGCGACGTCCCAGGCAAGGGTGGCCGGCTTGGTGACCAGCGCGGCGGCGTCGGCGACCGCGGTCTGGGCATAGGCCGGGGTGCGCGAAGTCCCGAGGACCTCGTCGCCGACGGCGAAAGCGGTCACTCCCTCCCCGACCTGCTCCACCACACCGGCCACGTCGGAGCCGAGACCCGCCGGGAGATCGAGAGGCAGCATCTGGCTCATGAACCCGTGCATGACCTTCCAGTCGAACGGATTGACGCCCGCTGCCCGTACCGCGAGCCGCACCTGCCCGGGGCCCGGGGCGGGCGCCGCAACGTCCACGACGCGCAGCACTTCGCTGGTGCCGTACTCGGAGAACTGCGCTGCAAGGGACATTCTGTTCAGCTCCTCATTCATGCCGGGGCAAACGGTTCGGGGAAGCGGTGGGGCGGCGGTCGCCGCCGGTGTCACTGGCCGCAGGGGCCGGAGTGGTCGCAGTACGGCTGCAGCTGACTGTTCCCGCAGCCGCACAGCACGGCCCTGGTCTCGGTGTGCGTCCCCTCCCGCGTGTCCAGCGACATCTCGCCGCGCACCAGCAGCTGTCCGGCAGGGGTCCGGGTGATGTGGGTGGGCCGGTCCGGGGTCTCCCTGCCGCCGTCCGTCAGTTCGTACTGCAGCGCTCCCGAGGGGCAGCGGCGCACCACTTCTGCCAGCTGATCCGCGGAGGCGGCCTGGGGCTGAATCCATGGACGCCTGCTCGGGTCGAAGACTTCGGGCAGCCCGTTGATGCACTCGGTGGCGTGCAGACAGCGCCTCGCCTCGAAGGTCACGGTGATCTCGGGCGCCGTGTAGGCCTTCACCTGGGCTTTGCCGCTCATACCGGTCTTCCTCACTGCGTCTTCGGCCGGTCGGCCGATTCAGTCGCTGACCTTGCTCCGGGCCTGGTACAGCAGGTCGGCGTACTCGGGGTGGCGGCCGATCCAGGCCGCGTAGAAGGGGCAGGTGGCCAGCACTCTCAGCCCCGCGGCGCGTGCCTCGTCGAGGGAGGTCCGAGCCAGAGCGGAACCGACCCCTCTGCCCTCGAACCTCGGATCGACCTCCGTGTGCAGGAACGCGATCAGTTCCGTTGTACGGATGTACTGCGAGAAGCCCGCGACCTCGGACCACCCGTCCAATGTGGCCTCGTAGCGGCGCGCTTCGGGTACGTCGATGACCTTGACCGTCACTTGTCCTCCTTGGGAATCCGGCGACTGGAGGCAACCGCCGTCCCAGCGCTCGGCTGCGAGTTTACGATCACGGAGATGACTGATCGGAGATGGTTGGTTGATGCATCAACAGCATATCCCACGCTTCCCGTCGCCGAGCCCGCGGATTCGGCCTCGGCCTCGCGCGCAGCGAGCAGTGCGGCATGGGTGGGGCCGGCGGGCACGTTCGCGGGGCGGTTCTCGGCGAACTCCTTGCGCAGGACGGGGACCACCTCCTCGCCGAGCAGGTCGAGCTGTTCCAGCACGCTCTTGAGCGGGACTCCGGCGCCGTCGATGTTGAACAGCTGGCGCTGGTAGTCGCCGAAGTGCTCGCGGAAGGTCAGCGCCTTGTCGATGACCTCCTGCGGACTGCCGACCGTCAGCGGGGTCTGCTCCATGTACTGCTCGAGCGAGGGACCGCCGCCCATCTGCGGCGAGTGGTCGAAGAACGGGCGGAACTCTCGCGCCGCGTCCTGGGAGTTCTTCCGCATGAAGACGTGGCCGCCGAGGCTGACGACGGCCTGTTCGGCGGTGCCGTGGCCGTAGTGCTCGTAGCGCTCGCGGTAGCGGACGAACGGCGGCACGCCGTCCAGCGGGCGGGGCGTGGAGGTGAAGCCCCGCAGCGGCGTGCGGAACTTTCCCTCCCAGTTCACGACATCCTCGCGCCACAGGCGGTGCAGGAGTGCGTAGTTCTCGATGGCCAGCGGGATGCCCTGGTGGACGTCCTTGCCGAACCAGGGATAGACCGGTCCGGTGTTGCCGCGGCCCATCATCAGGTCGACGCGGCCGTCGGCCAGGTGCTGGAGGATTGCATGGTCCTCGGCGATCTTCACCGGGTCGTTGGTGGTGATCAGCGTCGTGGCGGTGGAGAGGGTGATGCGGTCGGTACGGGCGGCGATCCAGCCCGGCATGGTGGTGGGGGAGGAGGTGACCTCCGCCTTCTGCGCGATGGTGACCAGCGCCTTGATCCTCTCGTGCTCGGTCGGTGTCCGTCCCGTGGTCGAGTCGGTGGCGACATCGCCGACAGTGAAGGTCCCGGACCGCATCGTCCTCAGCCTCTTCCATGGGGTTGATGGATCAACTGTATGCGGAACGTGAGGGCTGAGGTTGCTATTCCAGTGAGGGAGGTGGCGCGCCCCTGGGGGTGCATTGACGCATCAACCATCGCGTCCTATGCTCTCGGTTGATTCATCAACCAATGGCGTGTGGCCTAGCCCGGGACATGCGTCGAGCTGGAAGGAAATCCGCCCCCATGTACATCGCCGCTGCCGTCCTCAGTGTGATCCTGGCTCTCGTGGCACTCGCTGCCGGCGCACCCAAGGCCCAGCTCAAGGGGGACGTTTCCGCCGGTCTGCAGTCGCACATGGGCTTGAGTGCCGGGTTCGTGCGCTTCATCGGGCTCGCCGAGGTGGCCGCAGCCGTCGGACTGGTCGTGGGGCTCTTCTGGCAGCCCCTGGGGATCGCCGCCGCTGTCGGCTTCGCCATCACGATGATCGGGGCGATCGGCTTCCACGCCAAGGTCGGTGACTACGCCAACCCCGAGACCCGAGGCAACGCGATGGCTCCCTTCGCTCTCGTCCTCGTCGCGGTTGCCGCAGCTGTCACTCTCACCTTGGCGATGTGACAGCGTCCCTTGCTCTGGACCATCCGCTCGATTCCTGCGTACCCGTTGTCCGACGGTTCTGCCCGATCGGGAGCAGGAGATCCTCCGTCCGCCGGTTCCGGCCGTCAGGACTGGTGGGCGACTGGCGAAACACTCACCACGGGAGATCCCCCACGCGCCGGCGTGATGGCTGTGAACGAGGTGTTCTGCCGGGCTGCCGATGCCCTTCTGCCTCTGCGGCACGTGTGGGTGGGCCGCGGGGCCTGCCGCGGCGCCGCCCTGCGCGTCTGCTCGGAGGGTGCCGGCCATCTCTCCATGGCCATACTCCTGGTGCGCCGTGGGGCAGGGCTCGGCTCTTGATCCGAGTCTCGCGTGTCGTCGGATCACGGCATGGTGAAGCGAAACGGCCGGGGCGGAGTGGCTTGGGAAGCGCCCCGGGCGGACCGTGATGGCTGAGTGCCGCGCCGCTTGCTCATGGGTAGTCCTTCTGGAGCCTTTCGATGATGTGGTCGGAGGTCTGGGCGAGCATGGCGAGCGCTGCCGGGGTGAGCGGGTCGATGAACAGGCGGCGGACTGCTTCGACATGGCGGGGCGCCGTCATCGCGCGGGCCTCACGGCCGGTGGGCGTGACGGCGACGAACGCCACGCGTGCGTCGGTGGGGCAGTCCTCCCGGACGGCCGGGCCGCGTGTGGCCATCCGGTTGATGTGGTGGGACATCCGGCTCGTTTCCCACTCCACCGCCTTGGCCAACTCCAGGACGCGCAGCCGGCCCTCGGGGACTTCGGCGAGGTGGACGAGTATTCCGTAGTCGGCGGTGGACAGGCCGGACTCGGCCTGCACCTCGCGGCCTTGGTGCGGCCCTCGAATGGACATGGTAGGTGACGTGTCAACTCACGGCGGCGGCCAGGGAGGTCGGCGCCGACTTCGCCTCTGACGGCCCAGGACGGTGGTGTCGGCGGCCGACTCGGGGAAACCCGGACACCGGTCCGCGAGGCGGTCGACGCCGGGGGCGTCGGCGGCGCAAGGTGTCTTGGTGACCCCGTCGTGAAGCCCCTCACTACGGCAAATCTCGCCCGCTTCCACCACCCAATGGGGCACCAGAACTGTCGACAAACCCGTTCAAGGAGGTCCCTGGTGCGTGCACCGACCGTGGCACAGCAGTTGATCGATGTTCTGCGACAAGCAGGGGTGGAACGGATCTACGGCGTCGTAGGCGACAGCCTCAATCCCGTCGTGGATGCGATCCGGCGTACCGACGGCATCGAGTGGATCCATGTGCGTAACGAGGAGGCGGCGGCATTGGCCGCCGCGGCCGAAGCGCAGCTGACCGGGCGGCTCGCGGTGTGCGCGGGCAGTTGCGGCCCGGGCAACACCCACCTGATCCAGGGGCTGTACGACGCGAACCGCTCCGGGGCCCCGGTGCTCGCGATCGCCTCCCACATTCCGTCGAAGCAGATCGGCACCGGGTTCTTCCAGGAGACGCACCCGGAACGGCTGTTCACCGAGTGCAGCCAGTACTGCGAAATGGTGAGCCAGCCGTCGCAGATGCCCCGCCTGGTGCGGATCGCCGTACAACGTGCGCTGGCCGACAACGGGGTGTCGGTGCTCGTCATGCCCGGGGACCTGTCCCACGCGCCCGCCACCAACCCCACCGGATCGAGCAGTTTCGTCACCGCCCGCGGCCGGGTCGTACCGCCGGCCGAGCAGGTGCGGGAACTCGCGGCGAAGCTCAACGCGGCCGAGAAGGTGATGTTCTTCTGCGGTGCCGGCGTACGGGACGCGCACGCCGAGGTGATGGAGCTCGCGGGCCGGGTGCACGCGCCCCTCGGGCACACGCTGCGCGGCAAGGAGTGGATCCAGTACGACAACCCGTACGACGTCGGCATGAGCGGACTGCTCGGCTACGGCGCCTGCTACGACGCCATGCACGAGGCCGACCTGGTGGTACTGCTCGGCACCGACTTCCCCTACGACGACTTCCTGCCGCAGGCCCGCACCGTACAGATCGACCACGACGCGGGGCGGATCGGGCGGCGGACCGCGCTGGAGCTGGGCGTGCACGGCGACGTGGGCGAGACGCTGCGCGCGGTGCTGCCGCTGGTCGAGGCGAAGCGCGACCGCTCGTACCTGGACCGGACGCTGCGCCACCACGCCAAGTCCCTGGAGAACGTGGTCTCCGCCTACACCCGTAATGTCGAGCACCACGTACCGATCCACCCCGAATACCCCGCGTCGATCCTGGACGAACTCGCCGCCGACGACGCGGTGTTCACCGTCGACACCGGCATGTGCAACGTGTGGGCGGCCCGCTACATCACGCCCAACGGCCGCCGCCGCGTGATCGGTTCATTCCTGCACGGCACCATGGCCAACGCACTCCCGCACGCCATCGGTGCACAGTTCGCCCATCCCGCCCGTCAGGTGATCTCGATGTCGGGGGACGGCGGGCTCGGCATGCTCATGGGCGAGCTGCTCACGGTCAAGCTGCACAAGCTGCCGGTGAAGACGATCGTCTTCAACAACTCCTCCCTCGGCATGGTCAAGCTGGAGATGATGGTCGACGGCCTGCCCGACTACCAGACCGACCACGAGCCGGTGGACTACGCCGCCATCGCCGCGGGGGTCGGAATCCACTCGATCCGCATCGAGAAACCCGGCCTGATCCGCGAAGGCCTGCGAGAGGCGCTGGCGTACGACGGCCCCTGTCTGGTGGATCTGGTCACCGATCCCAACGCACTGTCGATCCCGCCGCACATCTCCGGCGAACAGGTGAAGGGATTCGCCTTCTCGGCGGGGAGGACGGTACTCAACGGAGGCGTGGGCAAGATGCTCGACCTGGCCAGGACCAACCTGCGCAACATTCCGCGGCCCTGAACCCGGCCGCCGCATCTCTGTGCGGGTCTGACCCGCAAGCCCGGTGGCGAGAGAGCGCCTTCGAGACCCGCTCAGCTCATGTGGAACTTGGAGGCGTTCTCGGCCGGCCAGTGGTCGAAGTTCTTGAGTGCCGGGTTGAGTTCGCGCACCTTGTCCAGATCGCGGGCGCCGGTGAATTGCTGGTCGCCGACTCCCACGGCGCGCTGACCAGCCATCGCGCCCGCGCCACCATCGCCACCCAACTCCTCAACGCCCGCGAGCCGTTGACCGTCAACGGCCTGCAGCAATGGCTCGGGCACAAGCATCCCGCCAGCACCCGGTACTACGCCGAGATCCTGCGGCGCACCCTCACCGCCGCCTACAAGAAGGCCGACTACTTCGCCCGCAACGTCCGCACCATCCAGCCTGGGCGAGGGCTACTGCAGCTACGACTTCTCGCCAAGTGCCCCCACCGGCCGGCCTGCGCACGCTGCCCGTTCTACGTCCCCAAACAGTCCGCCCGCGGCCAGCTTCTGGCCGTGAAGGACGGCATCGACCAGATGCTCGAACAGCTCGATCTCACCGACGACGAACGCGATGCTCGCGAAGGCGACCGCGAAGCGGTCACCGCCCTTGCCGAACGCCTCGCCGACACCCCCACACCCGCCGGCCCAACCCCCAGAGAGCTCGGTACGACCAGCGGCTTCATTTCTTTGACCCAGCTCACGAACACCCTCTCCGCGAAGACGCCGGGTCAGCGCGACATGCAAGATACCGACCGAAAATCTCCTGACTGTCAGGAGTGAAGGTCCACTGCTGCAGAGTCCGCCGCAGCTCGGACTCGGTCAGCCACCCGTGCCAGGCCACTTCTTCCGGGTCGGCGGCGCCGATCTCCGGAAGCACGGCATCGCACACCCCAAGCCAGTGAGGGCTGAGCCCACCCCGGTTGAGGAACTTGAACCGAAGGCACACTGTCGCCCGCGCCCCCAGCTCCTCACTGAGCTCGCGGGCAGCCGCCTGCTCATAGGACTCGCCGACTCCCGCGGCGCCCCCGACACCGAGTTCGTAGTGCCCTGGGAAACGGGACAGCTGCTCGGCACGCCGATGGACGAGAAAGCGACCTTGCCTGTCGCGGCACACCACCACGCCAACCCGGTGCAGCCAGCCCTCCCGGACGGCCCCCCTCCGGCTGACCACTCCCAGCACTCGGTCCTGAGCATCGACACGTTCCACGAGTTCATCCACGACGCACACGGTCCCAGACACCACTGACATCCGACCGAAATGCCCAGAGGTCAGGTCATCAGCCCTGTCGGGCGAACTCCACTACCGCACGAGGACGTTGATCTCCTCCGTCTCCTTGGCCGCCGAGGCGTGCGCCCAGAAGTTGGTGACCAGGAAGGCGCCGTAGGCACCCTTGAAGGCCGTCGAGCGCGTCGCCGGGCCTGCTTTCCGCATGAAGTCGGTGAAGTGAGGGGGCCCAATCGATGGGCGGTCGGACCGGCAGGATCCCCTGGTGAGCGGCGGAGGAAGGCTCAGCAGGCGCTGGATGAGGTGACTGCCCAGGTTCATCGGCGACGTCCTCCGTCTGCTCGTACGCGGTGACTGGCGGCGAACAACGACCCGAGACGGAGCATACGGCGCGCCAACTCCCCCTGGCTCCAAGGGATCCGCGCCGTCGATCACCTAGCGGAGAAGGGGTGCATCGTCGGCGACCTCGTGCACCACACGCGGGAGACGCCGTGCGGCAGGGGGCGCTTGGCCGGGTCGGGAATGAGGCGGCGGGAGTCGTTGTTACATGACTCGAAGCTGACATGCACCGATCAATATCGGTGATGTGGGCGAAAGGAGGACCTCATGGCACGCAACACCGCGCGTCCCGTCGTCACGCTGAGGTCGACGGCCGGGACCGGCGTCACCTACGTGACGCGCAAGAACCGCGGCAACGACCCCGACCGGCTTGTTTTGCGGAAGTACAACCCGGTGGCCGGGCAGCACGTCCCCTTCCGGGAGCAACGCTGAACCACACCTCTGCCATCAGGTGACCACAAGGAAGGAAACACCATGAGGTCTGGCATCCATCCCGACTCCCGGCCGGTCGTCTTTCGCGACCGCGCCGCGGACGCCACATTCCTGACCCGCTCCACGGCGAGCTCGGCTCGGACGATCGAGTGGGAGGACGGCAACAACTACCCGCTCATCGACGTCGAGATCTCTTCGGCGAGCCATCCGTTCTACACCGGGACCTCGCGGGTCGTGGACACCGCCGGCCGGGTGGAGCGCTTCGAGCGCCGCTACGGCCGCCCGGCCGCGGCCCAGCACTGACCGCGGGCTGTCGCGAGAGTAAGAGGAGAGCAGACCCATGAAGGTGCGCAAGTCCCTGCGCTCACTGAAGTCCAGACCGGGGGCCCAGGTGGTCCGCCGCCGGGGCGTGGTCTTCGTCATCAACAAGAAGGACCCGCGCTTCAAGGCCCGCCAGGGCTGAAGCTGCCCCGTTGAGCCGGCCGGCCTGCCCTGCACGCGGGGTCGGGCCGGCCGCGCAGTTGCCCGGCTTCGACGGTCACCTGAGCGGCGCTTCACGGTCCAAGAGGGTGCCTCAGGGGGAGCGCGTGCCCCATGCCGGGGATGTCGACAATGTGTGCGCCGTGGATCGCTGGGGCGAGCTGCTCGGTGCGGTCCCTGTAGGAGGCGTCGGCGCAGGTATGCGCGGTGCCGGCGGTGTGGTGCCCGGTGTGCGCGATGACCTTCCGCTCCAGCGCGCGGGCACACTCGGCGTCGAAAGGAAGCTGATCGCCGGGAGTTCCTCGGGCGGTCCGGCTTCCGCCCGGCTGGATGTACGGGACGGTGCTGAGTGCGCTGGTGCCGATCAGGGTCCCGCTGAGCAACCCGTCGGGATGGTCGGCGATGAGGAGTTGCGGCCGCCGGTCGTACGCCCAGGTGGAGCGGCCGGTGCCGCGGTGGTCGTAGCGGATCACGCTGCCTGCGTCGACGTCACGCGCATGACACGCCACCGGATGGACTATCCGACCTGTTTAAGGACCTTCAGGTCATACCGTGCGGAATATGACGAAATGCCATATCGCCTTCCTGGCGTGTACCGCAGCGCTGATCGGGACGGGGCTTGGGGCCGCCCCGCCGGTCGTTGCCGCCCACAGGACCCACGTGGTCTTTCCGGGGGAGTCGATCCAGAAAGTGGTGGACGCCGCCGAATCGGGAGACACCGTTCTCCTGACCCCCGGCACGTACCGCGAGAGCGTCCGGGTGAGTACGTCCGGGCTCACCCTGCGCGGCATGGGCCGCAACACTGTCATCGCACCGGGCACGAAGAAGACCGCCAACCCCTGTGCCGAGGACGGCAACGGCATCTGCGTGGTCGGGACGAAGGACCGCAACGTCGAGGGCGTCACCGTCGCTTCCCTGACCGTGACCGGCTTTGCCAAGAGCGGAGTGTTCGCTCTGGCGACCGACGGGCTGACCGTGCGGAACGTGACCGCAGTGAAGAACGGCGTGTGGGGCATCGCCCAAGAGCGTTCGGTCCGCGGTGTGTTCCGGAAGAACATCGCCCGGGACAACGGCGACGCCGGCCTGTTCCTCGCCAACGCCATCAAGGCCGAGGAAGGCGCCGCGGACACCGAAGGAACGGTGGTCGCACGCAACCGCCTGGAGGGCAACCGGATCGGCATCACCGTCCGGCGCCTGCGGAACCTCACCGTCGCGGACAACCTCATGACCGGAAACTGCGCGGGCGTCTTCGTCGTGGGTGACGAGAACAAGCCGAGGGCCGGCGCCCTGACCGTGCGCGACAACCTCGTCGAGCGGAACAACAAGTCCTGCCCGAAGACCGAACGGCTGGACGCCCTGCAGGGCTCCGGCATCGTCCTGACCGGCACCGAGGACACCCTGGTGACGGGGAACCGGGTCACGGACAACGCCGGTAAATCCTCGATGTCGGGCGGCATCGTCCTGGTCAAGAGCTTCGTGGGGACCCCCGGCGAGCGGAACCGGATCACCGGCAACCAGCTGAGCGGCAACGCCCCGGCGGACCTCGTCAACGCGGACACCGGCAAGAGCAACACCTTCGAAGGCAACTCCTGCGGGGCGTCCAAGCCCGCCGGACTGTGCTGACCGGCCGTGGTCGCCCATGAACTCGAAGAAGGAAGGCGGCACATGACGACCGCACAGACCACACAGGTCACGCAGGCCGCGCAGGCCGCCCCACCGCCGTCCATGCGGCTCAGGGAGCTCGTGTTCGGGGCGGCATGTGCCGCCGCCCTTCGCGCGGCCGCCCGGCTGGGGGTCGCCGATGCCCTCGGCGACAGCCCGCTGTCCGCGGAGGACCTCGCGGCGGCGGTGAAGACCGAACCGAAGCCGCTGCGACGGCTGTTGCGAGCCCTGTCCTGCTACGGCATCTTCGCCGAGCAGCAGGACGGGACGTTCACGCACACCGATATGTCCCGCCTGCTGCGCGAGGACGACCCGAACAGCCTGCGCGACATCACACTGTGGTGCACCGAGCCGTGGACCTGGGACGCGTGGCCAATGCTGGACGAGGCGGTGCGCACCGGCCGCAACGTCGTGGAGAACCTGTACGGCAAGGAGTTCTTCCAGTACCTCAACGAGGACGCCCCGGAATCGGCCGACGTCTTCAACCGCGCTATGACGACGTCCAGCGTGCAGTCGGCGCGGGATGTCGCACAGTTCCTCGATCTGTCGGGGAGCAAGTCCGTCGCGGACATCGGGGGCGGTCAGGGGCATGTGGTGGCGAGCCTGTTGGAGAAGTACCCGTCGCTCCACGGCACCCTGCTCGACCTGCCGCGCGTGGTGGACAAGGCCGACCCACGGCTGCGCGCGGGAGGCGCGCTCGCGGACCGGATGCGCATCGTGCCCGGTGACTGCCGCGCGGCCATCCCGGTCCAGGCTGATGTGTACATCATCAAGAACATCCTGGAATGGGACGACGACAGCACCACCCGCACCTTGCGCAACGTCATCGAGGCGGGTGGTCCCGGAGCACGGGTGGTGGTCATCGAGAACCTCGTCGACGACACGCCTTCGATGCGGTTCAGCACCGCCATGGACCTGCTGCTGCTCCTCAATGTCGGAGGGGCCAAGCACACTACCGAGAGCATGGTCGGCAGGCTGACGGACGCGGGCCTGGTCATCGACGACGTTCGCCCGGTCAACCCCTACCTGCACGCGTTCGACTGCACCGTCCCCGGGTGACCACGTCCCCCGGAAAGATCCCGTAGACCGCCGGTCGCCGGGCACACGATCCTCGTGTGCCCGGCGACCGGCGTTCCCATGGGTGGTTCAGGAGGTGGCGTCCCGCTCCCAGCGGTAGAAGCAGTGCGCCATCGCGTCCTTCGGCGAACGCCAGGTCGCCGGGTCGTACGCGGTGACGTACGCCGACAGCCGCTCACTGACCTCCCGGAACTCGGGGTGCCCGGCCGCCTTCGCGATGGCGGGTCCGGGGTCCCGCTCGGACTCGATGAGGTGCAGGTACACGTCGTCGAACTGGAAGAGGCTGCGCCGGGCGACTCCCACCAGGTGCGGCAGTTCTCCCCGGTCCGACTCCTCGAACACCTTGGCGATGTCCAGGGCCGACCCCGGAGCCATACGGGCGACGATCAGGGTTTGGTGCATCGTCTGTTCTCCGTCCGGCTCAGTCGGACAGCGTCGGCACGGCCCGACGCTCCATGGCGGCCTGCTCGATACGGTCCCGGATCAGGGCCATCTGGGTCTTGGAGTTCCGGTTGATGTTGTCCGTCATCCAGGCGTCGTCGACCGGTGCGTCCGGCTTCATCGCGAAGTCCTGGGTCCAGACCATCCGGGTGCCCTCGGGCACCTTCTCGTACTGCCACACGATGTTCATGTAGGCGAAGGGCCCGGTCTCGATGCGGCGAGCCCGCACGCTGAGCGCGTCGCAGTCCGTCTCCCGCTCCGAGACCCAGCTCCACACCTTGCCGTTCTCGTCGGGGTGCATGGTCAGCCGGAAGGTGACCCTGTTCCCCTCCCGGGACATGATCTCGACGGAGGCGTACTCGCTGAACAGCTGCGGCCAGCTCTCGACGTCGTTGGTCATGTCCCAGACCAGGTCGACCGGTGCGGCGATGGTGATCTCGTTCTGCGTGTGTCCGGTCATGTCACGCTCCTGCCAGAAGTGCGCCGTTGACGAGCTCGAGGAACTGCCGGGGGCTCTTGCTCTTCTCCGCGTCGGGAGGCATCGGCGTGCCGTACCGGTTCTCCAGCTCGCCCACGATGCCGAGCAGACCGAGCGAGTCGATGCCGAGGGCGTCGAAGCCGGAGTCGGACCGCTGCTCGAGTTCCTGCGGGGCGACGGTGACTCCGGCGGCCTTCTTCATGAGCTCGGACAGCTCTTCCACGGTGATTCGGTCACTCATGTGGTTTCTCCTTGCTTCGTGATGGGTGCTGGGGATGCCTCGCTACGGGGCGTCGGTGGCGCCGCGCCGTAGCACCAGCGCTGAGTTCGACCCCATGAGTCCTCGGCTGAGGACCAGCGCCGTGTGCAGCTCGGCGGCACGGGCGCGGGCGGTGACGAGGTCGAGGTCGTGGCAGACGTCGAAGACGTTGGGGGTGGGTGGGATCACGCCGTGCTCCATCGCGAGCACCGCCGCGGCGACGTCCAGCACGGGCGCCGCGCCGTAGCCCCGGCCGATGGCGGTCTTCGGCGCGGTGACGGGGACGCGGGTGCCGTGCGGGCCCAGGGCGTCCGCGATCGCCAGCGCTTCGGCACGGTCCGCCTCCGGTACGCCGAGCGCGTCGGCGAAGACCACGTCGATCTCCTCGGGGGCGCAGTCGGCCTCGCGCAGGGCGCCCCGGATGGCCTCGGCCAGTCCCTCCCGGGACTGCTTCCAGCGGGAGGCACCGGTGAACGTGGCCGTGTGTCCCGCGAGGGTGGCCCGCACGGGCGCTCCCCGTTCCCGGGCCGAGGTCTCGGCTTCCACGACGAGCATGGCGCCGCCTTCGGCGGGCACGAATCCGCAGGCCGCGGCGGTGAACGGGCGATAGGCGCGATCCGGGTCCTCGACGGTGCTCAGCTCCTCGTAGCCGAGCTGGCAGACCACCGAGTAGGGGGCCAGCGGCGCCTCGGTCGCGCCGGCCACCATCACATCGGTGCCGCGCCGCACGGCCCGCGCCGCATGCGCCAGGGCGTCCAGACCGCCGGCCTCGTCGGAGGCGACCACCCCGCAGGGGCCCTTGAAGCCGCGGCGGATGGAGATCTGCCCGGTGCTCGCGGCGTAGAACCAGGCGATGGACTGGTACGGCCCGACGAAGCGACTGCCCTTGTCCCACAGCTGCTGCAGCTCCCGCTGCCCGAACTCGCCGCCGCCGGAACCGGCCGCGGTGACCACGCCCACGGAGAACGGCGAGGCGTCGGTGTCGGAGCGGGGGAGCCGGGCGTCGTCGAGTGCCAGGTCGGCCGCGGCCATCGCGAAGTGCGTGAACCGGTCGGTCTGGACGAGGAAGCGTTCCTCGATCGCCGACGGCGGGTCGAAGCCCCGGATCTCGCCGGCCACCCGCAGCGGCAGGTGCTCGCACCCTTCCCGGGTGATCCGGTCCAGGACGCTGATGCCCTCCCGGGTGGACTTCCAGAAGGTCTCGGTGCTGGTTCCGTTGGGCGCGACCACGCCGATTCCGGTGACGGCCGCGCGCCGAGGATGCGGTTCGCTCATCGTGTCTTCTCCCTCGGCAGAGTCAGGATCACCGTGGACTGGAAGCCGCCGAACCCGCTGCCCACGGAGAGCACGCTGTTCAGTCTTCGCTCGCGAGCGACGCGCGGAACGTAGTCCAGGTCGCACTCGGGGTCCGGGGTCTCGTAGTTCGCGGTGGGCGGGACGACCTGGTGAGTCAGGGCCAGGGCACAGGCGACGAGTTCGATCGCCCCGATCGCGCCGAGGGAGTGGCCCACCATGGATTTGATGGAGCTCATGGGCGTGTCGTAGGCGTGCGCGCCCAGGACTCGCTTGACCGCGGCCGTCTCGTGCCGGTCGTTCTGCTGGGTGCCCGACCCGTGAGCGTTGACGTAGTCGATCGCTGTGGGGTCGAGCCGGGACTGGTCGAGGACGTCCTCGATGGCCCGGGCCATCTCCAGGCCCTCGCTGGTCAGACCGGTCATGTGGTAGGCGTTGCCGAAGGTGGCATAGCCGCTGATCTCGCAGTACACGTGCGCGCCGCGGGCCAGGGCGTGTTCCAGCTCCTCCAGGACGAGTACCGCACCGCCCTCACCCATGACGAAGCCGTTGCGGTCGGCGTCGAAGGGGCGGGATGCGTGGGCGGGGTCGTCGTTGCTCGGCGACGTGGCCTTGATCGCGTCGAAGCAGGCCATGGTGATCGGTGAGATCGGCGAGTCCGAGGCGCCGGCTATGCAGACGTCGGCCCTGCCCTCCTCGATCGTGTGGAAGGCGTACCCGACCGCGTCGAGCCCCGAGGTGCAGCCGGTTGAGACGGTCTGCACCGGCCCGCGCGCCTCGAACCGCTCCGCCACCGTCGAGGCGAGGGTGCTGGGGGAGAACGCGCGCTGCAGGTGCGGGCCGGCCTCGCGATGGTCCACGTCCCAGCGCTGCCCACGATCGCTGACCAGGACGTAGTCGTGCTCCAGCCGGGTGGTGCCACCGACCGCGGTGCCCAGGGAGACCCCGACCCGCCAGGGGTTCTCCACGGCGAGGTCGAGACCGGAGTCCCGTATCGCCTCCTCCCCGGCGACCAGGGCGAACTGGATGTACCGGTCGCACCGTGCGACCTGCTCCGCGTCCAGCCCGTGGGCCGCCGCGTCGAAGTCGCACTCGGCGGCGATCCGCGACCGCAGTCCGGTCGGGTCGAAGAACGTGATGCCCCGCGTCGCCGTGCGACCGTTGGCCAGGAGATCCCAGAACGCCGGTGCTCCGATACCGCCCGGGGCGACGATGCCTATGCCGGTGACCGCCACGCGCCTCGTCATGAATGCACCTGACGTCGCTCGGCCGTTCCGCCCCCGCCGGCGTGGGCCGCCTCCACCGCGATCGGTACGCCGTCGGCGTCCTCCGTGTCGACGTGGCCGAGCGGCGGGCTGGGAGCCAGCGGGCCGAGGTGGAAGACCATGCGGGCCTCCACATTGCCGACGTTGCGGAAGCGGTGCCGCATGTGGGCGGGGATCATGAGACCCTGCTCGGGCTGCAGCGGGTGGGGCTCGCCGTCCAGGTCCACCTCGAGCTGCCCGCAGACGACGTAGATGAACTCCTCGGAGTACGGGTGGTAGTGCTCAGCGATGCGGTCGCCGGGCTGCACGATGGCCACGCCCATGAAACCGCTGGTGGAGCCCACTGTGGTGGGGGTGAGCATGGCGCGCAGATCGCCACCGCGCCGAGTGTTGGGCTCGACCTCGCTGACATCCACGATTCCGGGATGGCGTTTGATCACGACGTTCCTCCGAACATGTGCTGCATCGACATGAGGGCTTGGCCGTCACGCCCGGGCGCTGGGATTCAGGCGTCCGGCGCGCGGCGGTCGGTGACGAGTTCCATACGGGAGACCGTGAGGAGGCGAGCGGGGGTGCCGTCCCTCAGCGCCGAGGCGTCCGCCCCGAGGGCTTCGCCGTCGAGGAGTTCCGTCAGCTCGGCCGCCTGACCGCGGCCCGCGAGACCGAGCACGGGGCCTGGATCGGTGTCGAGCCCGCCGCGCACGTCGACCAGCCGCACCACGACGTCGTCGCGCTGGAAAATCGTGCTGCGCAGCACCGGCCCGTTCGGATCGTCCGCCGCCGCCTCGTCCTGCCGGGCGAGCAACTCCGCCAGCCGCAGACCGCAACCCTCGCGGGCCGGGTAGTACAACGCGTGCCGCACGGCGTCCGGGCTCTCCTGGCCCGCCGTCACATGGTGTACGGCGGGCAGCGCCGCGCGGGTGAAGAAGACCCGGGCGGACTCGGGATCATCGAGGTCCCGGTCCTGCTCCAGATAGGGGTTGATGGCCTCCTCGACAGCCCGTACCTCGGGCTGCCGGGCGACGTGGCGCAGCGCGGCGAGCAGGTCGCCCCGCACCTCGATGGCCCGAACCACCCGGTTGCCGTGCATGAAGAGGGAGGTGCGGCACAGCCGGGTGGTGTCGTCGACCTGCGGCTCCGGTGAGGAGTAGCCGGCGAGAATCTTGGCGACGGTGTCCTCACTGCCCGGCTTGACCGTGAAGGTGAGCGCGTGACGGATCAGGCCGTCACCGATCCTGGGCGACGTCTGGAGTCGGCGCTTCCCGGGCTCGGCGTCCGTCGGACCGCCGGTCTCGCGGACGATGTGGAAGCGCAGCGACCTGGTGTCCCGGACACAACTGTGCAGCGGCTCCACCATCCGCACGTGTTCCTCGCTGTTCACCCAGGTGAGGAAGGGCGGGGCGCTCTCCCACTCACTCGTGATGAGCCACTGGGAGGGATTCTCGATGGACTGGCACAGCTGGTCGCTGACATGCCCGGGGACGGACGCGACCTGGTTGCACAGCTGCTCGTACGCCTCGAGGAACTGCTGCTGGGCGCCGTCGTAGACGTCCACCAGCAGGACGACACGGAGCCTGGAGCCGTCGAACACGGACTGGGAGACACGCTGCGACGGCTGTCGCGTCAGCGGTTCCGAAACACGTTCAGACGTGGTGGTCATCCTGTGCACATCTCCTTCGTGGGGGCAGAGGCGGACGAGCGTCGGCCACTTCGGTGTGACGTCGGCGTGCCTCGATCCTGAGTCCGCCCCCGGCGGCGCGCGACTCGTATGCACTACGCGGGTGACCGGCCGGCCCGAAAGCCGGCAGTTGCTCAGGCTGTCCGTGCGGTCCTTGGCCCTACGGTCGCGGTCACCCGTACAGGTGATGAGCCGGAGCTGCACCTGGCCGTATCGCCGCCGAGGTCGGCGACCACGGCCGCCGCGGCTCAAGCCGTCCCGTGGCTGCCGAACAGGCCGACGGCCGCCGGCACAGGAAAAGGGCCGGGCCGCCACGCGGCACACGCGTGACGGCCCCGGCGGCTATCTCATCCGGCATGGGTCAGGCCACACTTCCCGCCGTCTTCTTGCGGCGCGCCGCGTACAGACCGGTCGCGGCGACGGCCAGGACGGCCAGCCCGCCCGCGGTCACGGCAGGAGAGGCCAACGCGCCGCCTCCGGTGTGCATCCCGCCGCTGGGCTTCTCGTGGTCACCGCTCCAGGAGTTGCCGTCCTGCTTCCCGCTCCACGAGTTCTCGTCCTGCTTACCGCTACCGGACTCCTTGCCCTGCTCGCTGTCCTTCTCCTTGTACGTCTCCGGGTCGTGCTTGGGGTCCTTCGTGGTGCCCCAGTCGTCCTCGTTCACCGCGGTCAGTGCACCGCCACCCGTGTGCATGCCACCGCGCGGCGAGTCGTGGCTGCTGTCCTTGTCGTGCTGCTTGTCGTGCTCCTTGCTGTAGGAGGAGTCCGCGTGGTCCCAGTCGTCCCCGGCCGCATAGGCGCCGGGTGCGCCGAGAGCGAGGACTGTCGAAGCCGCCGCAGTGGCCAGGAGCATGCGAGCAGAGTGCATCTGACGTTCCTTCCGTCGACAGCCGGGCAGCTGGTGCTTCGTCAGCTGATGTGACCCGCCTCCGACGTGATCCACCGTCAGCCAGCGGCCCGCCCGCCACCACTCAAGGGGATCACTCGGGTGAACCGCCCCAGGTCCCGGCGATCCATCGCCGAGCCCCTTGCAGCCCCGTGCGCGATCTGTCGCCTCGTCAACTCCGGTGCAACAGGCCGCCGTCCGCGGCTGCGCCCTGGCAGCCGAGCCACCGCAGTGGGGCCGTCGACATCACCGACTTGGCGGTCACGGACCGGACCTGCCACATGCTTCGGTCCCGGACCCCTCGCGGCGAGGGGGCCGGGACCGTCTGCTGAAGTCAGACCGTTGCCAGCAGTGTGGTCAGGACGTGGCGCAGTGCCGACTCGGCGTCCGGGGTCGGCTCTGACGATCGCCAAGCCACGAACCCGTCGGGACGGACGAGTACGGCGCCTGCAGGTGTCGTGCCGTGGGCGGCCGACCAGTCCGTATCGCCCTCGGGAGTCAGCTCGGCATCGGGTCCGTCGCCCATCCGGTACGAGATCAGGGGGATGGACATCTCTTCGGCGAGGCGGAGGGCGGCCTTGTGCCAGCCAGTCGGGTCATCGGCGTCGCTGAGCAGGACGAATGACCGTTCGTACAGGTCCAGCGTGGAGATCTGTTCGCCTCGGTGCCGTACCGACAAGTGGGGTGCCCTGCTGCCGGGTTCACCGGACAGGTCGAGACGTTCCGGGACGACCGGAGTCGTGGGGTCGGTGCCGACGACGGCGCCCTGCGGATAGCGGTAGCCGAGGGCCACGTTGAGGATGCCGCGCTGCGGGGCACCGCCCGCTCCGGGAGGCGGGGCGAAGCCGGGATGACTGTGCTCGACCGACCGTGCGGCGGCGCGGGCGCTGGTCGCCTCCGCCACCGGGCGGCGCTCGGCGTCGTACGTGTCCAGGAGTCCCTCCCCGGCCCAGCCGCCGACCACCGCGGCCAGCTTCCACGCGAGGTTGTGGGCGTCCTGGATACCGGTGTTGGAGCCGAAGGCCCCGGTGGGGGACATCTCGTGGGCCGAGTCGCCGGCCAGGAAGACGCGTCCTGCGCGGTAGCTCCGGGCAACTCGTTGGGCGGCGTGCCAGGGAGCCCTGCCGGTGACCTGTACGTCGAGGTCGGCGACTCCGACCGCGCGGCGGATGTGCTCGACACACCGCTCGTCCGTGAACTCCTCCAGGGTTTCGCCGTGTTCCGGGTGCCAGGGAGCGTGGAAGACCCAGTTCTCACGGTTGTCCACGGGCAGCAGCGCGCCGTCGGCGTCCGGGTTGGTCAGATAACAGACGATGAAACGGCGGTCGCCCACGACCTCGGGGAGGCGGCGGGAGCGGAAGGTGATGCTGATGTTGCTGAACAGGTCACCAGGACCGCTCTGGGCGATGCCGAGCTGCTCGCGGACGGGGCTGCGGGGACCGTCGGCGGCGACGAGGTAGTCCGCGCGGATGGCGGTGTGCTCGCCCGTCTGACGGCTCTTCACCATCGCGGTGACACCTGAGGGATCGCTGTCGAACGACATCAGTTCGGTGGCGTACCGCAGGTCGCCGCCGAGCCGCGCGGCGTGGTCGAGCAGCACCGGCTCCAGGTCGTTCTGGCTGCACAGGCACCATGAGCTGGGGCTGAAGCGGGCCAGTCCGCCGCCCGGGTCGATCTCACGGAAGAGCCACTCGCCCGCGTCGCCGACCAGGGTGGGTGTCTGCAGGATCCCGTGGTTGTCGGCCAGCGTGGCGGCGGCCTGCCGGATCATCGGCTCGACGCCGGCCGCCCGGAACAGCTCCATGGTACGGACGTTGTTGCCGCGGCCGCGGGGGTGGATGGACGTCCCGGCGTGGCGTTCCACCAGCGTGTGCCGCACCCCCAGCCGGCCCAGGAAGAGAGAGGTCGACAGGCCGACGAGGGAACCGCCGACGATGAGGACCGGGACCCGGTGGGTTGTGTGGTCGGTTCGATCGGCTCTCTGGTTCATCACTCGCCTCCAGCGCGTCGTGTCCGCCAAGTCGGCCGGATGCGGCCGCGAGCTTCATGCATGCCCCGCAGTGGAGACGCGGGCTCAAGCTTCACCCGCTTAACCCGCCCGGTTCGCCGAGTCGGCGGCCACGTCCGCGGTCCATCTCCCCCCGACATCCGAACGGATCACGGCTCGACCCGCGGGGCGGAGCCGTGCCAGGGGCCGCTCGATCAGCCCGCCCCGTGGGGGTGCGAGCGAGACTGGTCGGAGTCCACCACATCCGCGTGTCCGACGAGAGACGCGCTCACTGCCTTCGCCTCACCCGTTGGCCCAGCCGGCCGTGGCCGTGCCCTACCCGTTCGGCTCGGCCTCCGTGCCGGTGATGGCGGGGCACGAGAGCCTGGAGGCCCTGGCCGTGGTGTGGGCCGCCGAGTCGGGCGGGCAGGGGCTGTCGAAGGCGAAGCGACGGCACCTGCGCACCACGGCCGGGCGTCTCGGTGCGGCGCCGGGCCTGCTGCGCGCGTACGGCGCCGACCGGGACGCGGGCCGGACGAGTACGACAGGGCGGACCGCACGGACGACATCGCCCCTGCTCCTCACGCAGTACGCCCATGACCCGCCGGGGTCGATGACCGTTGCCCGTCGCCCGTCCGTCACGTGTCGGTGAGCGGCTCGGGCGGCGGGAGGGCCGGGAGTCTCGGTAACGATTTCGTCTGATAAACGCATGCCCCCGAACGAAGGAAGCGGCCTCACCCGATGGGGCCATGCCGGTCCGAGGGCGTACCAGCCGCGCACGCCGTCGCGTTGCATCAGCATGGATTGCAACGTCACCACCGGGCGTCTCCTCTGGAAGAACGACGGCAGACAGGCGCCGCACGGCGACTTCACCAGGACGGCCCAGGGAGATCCGCCCATCTTCGCCGCGCTCGTCAGGGAGTGGCGGGCCAGCGGCCGGACGGTTCCGGACAGCCGGGGTTCGCAGGGTGCCTCGCCCGTTTCCGTCGGCACCGCAACGACCAGGCTGCAGCGGCACCCGGCCATCCCGTGTGGTCCGGGCCGATGGGAACGCGACGGCGAACTGCCACCAGGGCGCGAGACCGAACTGGTCACGACTCGCTGAAGCAGCCGTATGGCGGTGTGTCAGCTCGTGTGCCGCAGCGTCCTTGGCGGCGGTTGCCTGCGGTCAGCCCGGCCGGTCACCGCTCTGGTTGCGTGCCCCTGCGGTCGGTGCCCCGCACGTCGGACAGCGCCGCTTCGTACTGGACTGCCCGGTGAGCCTTCCCAGCGCCACCTGAAGCGCCAGTTCCACGGTGGCCGGAACGAACAGTGACCCGGTTCCGTCGGGCGGGACCAGCCAGCGCAGCCGTCCTGCGGCCCGATGCGGGGCGGGCACGGCGAGCCACGTTCCTTGGCCCGCGTACTGGATGCCCGACCCGATCCAGCGGCCCTCGGGATCCGGCGGCAGAAAGAAGGCCACCCGACGGGCGGCGGTGTCCGCGAGCGCGGGACCGGGAGGCTGCGGAATGCACAACAGGGTGTCAAGGGCCGGCATGCCCAGGTCCTCCGGCACGCTGAGTACGTCCCAGAACCGCCCGCAGGCCAGTACCGCGACCCCGGTGTCTCCGTGCCACTGCCGCTTGCAGGTGCGTGGGTCGGTGGAGGCTGCAGCGAGCCATTCCATGGCCTGACGCGTGGCTGATCGCATGCGTTCCTCCGGATCCGTCTGTCCGCGGTGCCGACATGCTGATGTTTGTATATATTTCTATGTGGCGGAAGGGGTGGCGAACCGTGGCGATTGGCTTCGGAACGTTCGCCGATGGAGCAGATGTTCTCCGAATCCTGGCCAGTCCTTCGACATCATGAAGATGGTCGGCTCATGGGCCCGGTGTCGGCGAGCGTGGCGGGAGCAGTGCCGGAAGGCGTGGGCTTCACTGCGTGGGCGCCCCTTTGAGGGGGATCCCTTGGCTTCCCTGGTGGAGACGGCGCGACGCCTCGACTACGGTGCCGGCCGGTGTCACCGCCAGGAAGATGACGAGGCGTAACGTTTGCGCGACCCGGCCGAGGGCGACCTGTCCCGACCGCCCGTCGAACCCGTCAGTGCAAAACGCCTGAGGCGTATCGGTCGCGATCGCGGTATCGCTGTCGGCATGGGCTCCGTTCATTTGCTTGGAGTCTCCGTGGAACCTGAGACAACAGCTCCAGCCGCCCGCACCTCGCGTCGCACTGCCCTTGCCCTGAGGGGAGCGCTGACCTCCGCCGCAGTGTTCGGCCTTCTGCCCGTCGCTGCAGCGACGGCAGCCGCACCGGGCCTCGATGACCCGGCGACGAAGGAGATCGCCATGCAACTGGTGTCGAGCGCGGAGAACTCCACGCTCGTCTGGAAGGCCCAGTACCGGTACATCGAGGACATCGGTGACGGCCGCGGCTACACCGCCGGCATCATCGGCTTCTGCTCCGGCACCGGAGACATGCTCGACCTCGTGGAGCTCTACACCGACCGGAGGCCCGACAACGTCCTCGCCGAGTACCTGCCGGCCCTGCGCCGCGTCAACGGCACCGACTCGCACGACGGCCTCGACCCGCACTTCACCGACGCCTGGCGCAGGGCGGCTCAGGACACGGCGTTCGAGCAGGCGCAGAACGACGAACGCGACCGCGTCTACTTCAACCCCGCCGTCAGGCAGGGCAGGACGGACGGCCTGCGTGTACTCGGCCAGTTCGCCTACTACGACGCCATCGTCATGCACGGCGACGGCGGCGACTGGACCAGCCTCAGCAACATCCGTCGGCGCGCCCACACACAGCGACACCAGCCGCGTCGACACCGCGCAACGCGTCTTCCTGCGCCAGGGCAACTTCGACCTGAACCCACCCCTGGACTGGAAGCTGTACGGGGACAGTTACCACATCGGCTGACGAAGACCAGGACATGAGCGAGAGAGTCGAGCGCCCAGTGCTCGGCAACACCAACACTGGGCCTTCGCTGATACAGGAGAGCGCCTATGTGAACGCTGTGACGGATGTTGCAGACTGACCGCATGACTCGCACGAGGAAGATCGCCGCCGCGCTGCTCGCCGCATCGGCCGCGCTGCTCGCGATACCCCCACCGCCTCCGCAAGTCCAACCCCGCACTCAACCCTCTTCAGGGAGAGCTTCGACCGCCTTCCTGTCGGCCCCGTGACCGCGGGCCGTGGCTGGACCACCGACACCGCCGACGGTTCACTGACCGTCGAACCCAGCACCACCGGTCACGGCCGCGAACTACGGCTCCACACAGAAGGCAACGGCCGTGCCTTCCTGGTCCTGTCCGACCTCGCGCCCCCCGGCAACAGTTTCTGGGCCCGGTTGCGGCTGCGTGTGAACGACTTCCCGACGGCACCGGACTGGGCGCACTGGACCATCGCGGAGGCATCCGGTTCCGATGTCCCCACGCTGGTACGCCCGTTGGGCGGCCAGTACGTGCCCACCTCACAGACCAACTTCCGGGGAGTCGGCTCCGACCTGGGTGCCACGGGGGACTGGACCGCCTGGAAGACCTCCGCTCCCGCCACGGCCGCGACCTGGCAGTGCGTCGAGTTCCACCTCGACGCGAGTGACAATCGCGTCACCGTCTACCTGGACGGCGTGGAGGAGTCCGAGTTGACGGTGTCCACGAAGGAACACGGCGGCACGACCGACGACTTCGTCTTCCCGACCTTCGACACACTCAAGCTGGGCTGGCAGTTGTACCAGTCCGACCCCACGCCGTCGGCGTACGACGTCCGCATGGACGACGTGGCGCTGAGCACCGAGCGGGTCGGCGGGTGCGCCTCATGACCGGAGGACTTCCCCGCAGGGCGGTGCTGGGTGGGCTCGTCGGCGGGCTCGCCCTCACGTCCCTGCCGACCGGCCCGGCCGTCGCCACCGGGCGGGAGCGCGAGCCGTACGTCCCGCTGGCGGTGGCCGGCGGGGGCGGTCCGGCAGGATCGGACCGGGTCCACGTGCTCAAGGTCGGTCCGGACACGGCACACACGGTGGTGGTGCTGGTTCCGGGGATGTTCGGGGCGGCGGGCGACTTCCGCCTGTTCGCCCGTGACCTCGTGCAGGCGGTGCCCGGTGTGCAGGTGTGGGCGTTCGACCGACGCGAGGAGAACCTGGCCGACCGCTCGGGCTTCACCACCGAGGACCCCGCCGGGTACTACCTGGACGGCCACTACCGCACTCAGGATCCCGCAGCCTCCGCCTTCGCCGCTCGCTGGGGCCTCGCCCGCACCGTGGAGGACCTGCGTACGGTCGTACGGGCCGCGGCCGGTGGCGGCCGGCGGCGGGTGGTGCTCGGCGGCCACTCCTGGGGCGCCACCACCGCGATGGCCTACGCGGCCTGGGACTTCGACGGCCGCCCGGGGTACCGGGACCTCACCGCGCTCGTACTTGTCGACGGTGGCGTGCACGGGGCGTTCGAGGGGACCGGACAGCCGGTGCACAACTCTCCGGAGGAGGTGCGGGCGCGGCTGGCCCGCATTGAAGGCGGGGCGGTCTTCGACATGACCCTGAGCGGAGTCGGGCTGGGCAGCCGGGCGGAGAGCACACAGATCTGGTACCAGCTCGCCGGCTGGTACGCACACCGCGACCCGGACGGCCGCTCGGTCCTCCAGCCCCGGATGCCCGACGCGCTGCGGCCGCCGTATCCCGTCACCAACGCCGGTCTGCTGGGCACCTTGGTGGATGCCGGGTTCGGCTGGCCGAACGACATCAGTGTCCACTCGGGGCACCTCGCCTACAGCGGCGACCCGCGCGGCTGGGTCGACACGGGTATCACCCCCATCAGCCGTGTCGCGACGGCGTACGCGGGTGGCCCGAAGCCGGCCGTGTGGGAGTGGTACTGGCCGTCCCGGCTGTCGGTGGACCTCGACGTCGTCGATCCCTACGCCGACACCGACCTGGCCCGCTCACTGGGGCTGCGGCTGCTGCACACCGGGAGCCTGGACACACCGCTCTACGTCTTCGAGACGAGCTACGCGCAGGGGACGGTCGTGTCGTCGGCGCGCGAGGTCATGGCCAACTCCCGTATCCCGTACGGGAGGTACGAGACAGACGAGGGGATGAACCATCTCGACCCGCTGTTCGCCGCCGCGCGGCACAACACCCTGACCCACACCCTCGCACCGTTCCTCGCCGGACTGCGGTGACGAGTGACGACAGGCATCGGCGGGGCATCGCAGGGATGCCCCGCCGATGACGGGTCGGGTGATTCCCGCGAAGGGGGACGAGCCCGGAGCCCGGTCACGCGGCGCCTTGTCAGCCGTGCGAGACGTTCAGCCCGTAGGCGACCCGCGCGCACGGAGGGGATTTGCGGCGCCGATCTTGACCGCTCGGGGATCCCGGGCTTAACGTTCCCGCGTTTACAGGGGATTGAAACGATTCAACCACTTGGGGTGATACATGCAGAAGCCCATCCCGCAGCGTGGCGGGATATCCCGGCGCACGGTGCTCACGGCCTCCGTGGCCGCCGGCGCCGCCACGGCGTTCGCCGCAGTCGGCTCGATGGAAGCCGGCGCCGCCCCCCTGACCGGTCGTCAGGACCTGTCCGGGGACTGGTTCGCCACCTCACCGCGGTCCGTGCGTCCCAAGTTCCGCTGGTGGTGGCCGGACGGTCTGGTCGAGCCGGCGGAGATCGCCCGTGAGATCGACCAGATCGCCGACGCCGGCTTCGGGGGAGCCGAGATCGCCGCCGTCCACCACAGCATCAAGGACAAGTCCGTCCTCGACACCGCTCACCACGGCTGGGGCAGCACCCCCTGGCGCGACGGCGTCCAGGCAGCCCTGCGCCAGGCTGCCCGACGCGGCCTGACCATCGACCTCACCCTCGGCCCCAGCTGGCCCGTCGCCGTGCCCGGCGTCACCCCCGACGACGACACCGCCGCCCAGGAACTCGCCTACGGCCGCACCTTCGTGGCCGCCGGCGCCACCTACCGGGGACCGGTTCCCGAACCCGTGCACGAGGCCGCCTCCGCAGTCACCCGGCGCCGCCTGCTCGCCGTCCAGGCCGCCCGCGTCGAGCCGGCCAACGCCACCCGCAAGGAGACCGGCCTCGACCTCGCCAGTGTCCGAGACCTCACCACCACCGTCCGCGACGGCGCTCTGACCTGGACCGCCCCCGCGGAGGGCGACTGGGTGCTGATCTCCTACTGGCAGCGCGGCTCAGGCCAACAGCCCGAGTCCGGCCCGCACTCCTCCCCGGCCGCCCACGTCGTCGACCACTTCAGCCCCGCCGGCACCGCCGCCGTCACCGGCTTCTGGGAACGCGCCGTGCTGACCGGCACCATGCGGCGACTGCTCAAGGCCGCGGGCGGCGCCTTCTTCGAGGACTCCATCGAGCTCGAGACCGACTCCCTCGTGTGGACCTCCGCCCTGCCCGACGCCTTCGAACAGCGCACCGGCCGCTCCCTCCTGCCGTACCTGCCCGCCCTCGTCCTCGACAACAGCAACCAGGTCTTCGCGTTCGAGGCGCAGCTCACCCGGCAGATCCGGCACGACTTCTGGGAGACCGTCTCCCACCTGTTCAACACCCACCACGTCACCGCCCTGCGCAACTGGGCGCACTCGCTCGGCATGTCGCTGCGCTCGCAGCCGTACGGCCTGCAGACCGACGCCATCGCCTCCGCAGCGATCCTCGACATCGCCGAGGGGGAGTCGCTCGGCTTCAAGAACCTGGACGACTACCGCTGTCTGGCCGGCGGTCGGGACATGGCCGGGCACACGGTGCTGTCCTGCGAATCGGGCGCCTACAACGGCTCCGCGTACAGCACGACCTGGGACAGGTTCCTGCGCACCATGGGCGGCGCCTACGCGGCCGGCGTCAACCAGACGGTCGTGCACGGCTTCTCGTACGCCACCGCCCCCGGGGTGAGCTGGCCCGGCTTCGCCGCCTTCAGCCCCTACAACGGTGCGGCCGGCTACGGCGAGTCCTGGGGGCCCCGACAGCCCACCTGGCGGCACGCCGAGGACATCGCAGGCTATCTCGGCCGCGTGCACCACGTCCTGCAGACCGGCACCCCGCGCGCCGACGTCGCCGTCTTCCGACAGACCGGCTACACCGCCACCGGCATCGGCGCCTCCTGGTTCACCGCGACCGGCGTACCGCTCGGCTGGACCCACCAGTTCCTCAGCGGACCGCTCCTCGACCTCCCCAGCGCCCACGTCTCAGGTGGCCGCCTCGCCCCGGACGGCCCCGCCTACAAGGCCCTGTTCGTCGAGGGAGACTTCTTCTACGGCTCCACCCCGACCCTCGCCCTCGACGACGCCCGCAAGCTGCTGAGGCTGGCCCGGGCCGGACTGCCGATGGTCCTGCTCGGTGCCTTCGACCAGGCGCTCACCCCGGGCGTGCCCGACCAGGACGAGACGGACGCGCTGCGCGAGGTACTGGCCCGCCTCCTCGCCCTGCAACACGTCACCGCCGTCACGGACAAGGCCGCCGTCGGCGACGCCCTCACCACCCTCGGCATCACCCCCGACGCCCGCTACGCCACACCCTCCACCCTCCTCAACAACCACCGCGTCAGCGGCGACACCGACTTCTACTACCTGTGCAACGGCAAGCATGCCGAGACCGTCAAGCCGCCCGTCGCGGCCATCGACCACGATGTCACCCTGCGCCGCACCCGGCGGGGCACCACCGTCCCCTACCTGCTCGACCCGTGGACGGGCGAGGCGACCCGCATCGCCCGCTACACCGAGGACGGCGACACGGTCACCGTGCGCGTCACCCTCGTCCCCGGCCAGGCCACCGTCATCGCGCTCGGCAGACCCGGACTCTTCGGAGACCGCAACGGCAGCCGCCCGCACGCCGTTTCCGGTGACGCCGACCGGGTGCTGTTCACCGACCGCGGCCTGGCCGTGCGCGCCGCGGCCTCGGGTACGTACACCACCCGGTTCTCCGATGGCCGTACTGCGGTCACGACCGTGCCCGCAGTGCCCGACGCCGTGACACCGGACCGCTGGCGGCTCGACGTCGAGGACTGGCACCCCGGCGCCGACGCGACCAGCACCGACATCGTGCGGCGCACACTCACCCTCGACACCCTGCTGCCCTGGTCCCAGATCCCCGAACTGGCCGACTCCGCAGGCATCGGCCGCTACCGCACCACCGTCGTCCTGCCCCACCGCTGGACCTCGGCCCACGGCGCATACCTCGAACTGGGCCAGGTCAGCGACACCTTCCGGGTCACCGTCAACGGCACGCGGCTGGCCCCCGCCGACCGGCTCCACCCGGTCGTCGACCTGGGCGGACATCTGCGGCGCGGCGACAATGTGATCGAGGTCGAGGTGGCGACCCCGCACATCAACCGCCTCCGGGTCGCCCAGCCGACGGTCTTCGGCGCCGCCGCCCGTCAGGCGTACGGCCTCATGGGCCCGGTCCGCCTGGTGCCGTACGTCCAGGCCGTGGCGCGCCCCTGACTGCTCCCGTCCCTGGAGGGTGAAGATCCCTCACCCTCCAGGGACCAACTCCGGGACATCGTGAAACACCGGCTGCGTCGCATGCAGTACCGGCCGGAGTTACTCGCCGGACTCCTCGCGAAAACCGGACCCGGCCCCCCCGGCCCACAGCCGCAGCTTCTCCGGGTTGCGTACCGCCCAGATCCGGGTGACGCGCCCGTCGGAGACGTCGAACGAGGCTACGGTCATGACGACGCCGGCACGCTGGGCCACCAGGCCCGGCACACCGTTGACCGACCGCTCCAGGAGTTCGAGCCCCGGAGCCCTGTCGGCAATGGCGACCATGTACTGGGCGATACGCGCGCCGCCCTCCACGGGGCGCAGGACGGTGCCGACCATGCCGCCGCCGTCGGCGGTCATCACGGCGGTCGGGTTGAGCAGACCGACGAGGGCTGCGATGTCCTTGGCCTCCCACGCCTCTTTGACGTGCCTCACCACGTCGGCCCGGCCGGTCGCCGCCACCGGAGCGCGCGCGACGTTCACCCGACGCCGGGCGGAGGCCGCCAACTGCTTGCAGGCCGCCGGAGTCCGGTCGAGTACGTCGGCGATCTCGGCGAACGGGTACCGGAAGACATCATGCAGGACGAACGCCACCCGCTCGGCAGGCGTCATCGACTCCAGGACGACGAGGAAGGCCATGGCCACCGACTCGTCCAAGACGATCTGGTCGGCGGGATCCGCAGGGCCGGTGGGACCGGCGCCGCCCGCGTGGTCCCACTCGGTGCGGTCGGGCAGCGGCTCGGGCAGCCATGCGCCGACATAGCGTTCACGGCGGGCCCGCGCCGAGCCGAGCAGGTCCAGGCAGATACGGCTGGTCACCGTCGTCAGCCAGGCACCGGGGGACAGGATCTCTTCCTGCCGGCTGCGGGGCAGCCCGTACCAGCGTGTGTAGGCATCCTGCACGGCGTCCTCGGCCTCGGTGACCGAACCGAGCAACCGGTACGCCACGTTGATCAGTTGGCGTCGCTCGCCGGATATCTCATCTCCGCTGGTCCCGACAGTCCCCATGCTTCCGGCCGCCCCCTCGCCTTACCTTTCGCGGGCCCGCGTCGTCGGGCTGGTGAGACCTTATCGATCTGCTGCCCGAGGGCGGAAAAGGGGACTGTGGCATGACTACTCAGGCGACGGCGACGGCGAACGCACAGCGCAGCTCCTCGTTCATGCAGATAGCCATCGCCCTGCAGACCCTGACCATCTTCCTTCAGGCGGTCTCTGCCGGTCTGCTGCTGACCTCGTCCTACGGAGAAGTGCTGCACAGTGTCGGAGCCCGTGTGATGTACGGGGCGTCGATGCTGTACGTGCTCGCGGCGGTCCTGGCGTGGAAGCCGGGCGGCGGCTCGCCCCGGCCTGTCTGGCACGCGTCGGGTTTCCTCGTACTCGCCTCGGCCCAGGTGGTGCTCGGCATCGCGCACGTCCCGTCGGTCCATCTCCCCCTGGGCGTCTTGATGTTCGGTCTGAGTGTGCTGGCGCTGGCCCGTCGCTGAGGTCAGTTCGACGGCGCGGCCGACGGCCCGGGCAGTTGCCCGTGGGATGCTGCGGGGATGCTCCTGGTGGTCTGTGCGCGCCGCGGCAGCGAGACTTGGGCGCGGTGCCGACCGTCCGGAAGTGGGCCGGTCGTGCCTCACATCCCGTCCGGTGAAGGACAACAGATGCGTCTTCGCAAGCGTGCGACCGCCGTGGTGTTCGTAGGGGCGACCGCCCTCGGAGCCCTCGCCCCGCAGGCCATGGCAGCGCCCATGCCCTGGGACAGCCACAAGGCCCCTGCAGCCACCCAGCCCGCGCCCACCGGCCATGTCGATGGCGGCTGAACCTTCGGTCGGCCGTCGGCCGCCACGGAGAGGCCACACTGCCCACCCCTTGCCGTGAGCGTCTTCTCCGACGAGCCATACGAGACGCCGGGGACCTGGGCGGAGCGGGCGTACCCCAATCAGCCGGTCTGATCGCGCTGTAACACCGTGGGCCAACCAGGCGAAGCCTTGCGGACAGAAGCTGACCGCAAGGCTTCCTACGGTCGTGGCATGACACAGACACAGAAGATCCTTGTCGCCGGCGCCACCGGAACCGTCGGCCGTCAGGTCGTCGCCGAACTGCTCGCCCGCGGGCACGCGGTCCGCGCCCTCACCCGGGACGCGGCCAGGGCAGACCTCCCGGCCGGTGTCGAGGTCGTCCAGGGCGATCTGACCGAACCCGACAGCCTGATCCCGGCATTGGAGGGCGTCACCGGCCTCCATCTGATCACCTTCGGCGGGGCCTACTTCGCCCCGCTGGAGACCGGCCCGCGGATCCTGGAGCTGGCCCGCGCGGCCGGCGTACGCCGGGTCACCGTGCTGCACGGTGGCGGGCCGTCCCTGCTGGAGGACACCGTACGGGCCGACGACGGCGTGGACTGGACCGTGCTCATGCCGGTCGAGTTCATGGCCAACGCCCTGGAGTGGGCGGACCAGATCGTGGCCTCGGACCAGGTCCGCGAGCCTTTCGTGGCCCGACTGAGCGCCATGGTCCACGAGGGCGACATCGGTGCCGTCGCCGCGGTCGCGCTCACCGAGGAAGGCCACGCGGGCCAGGAGTACGTGATCACCGGCCCTGAGCTGCTGACCGTCGGCGACAAGGTGGCGACCATCGCCGCCGCCCGCGGCCGGGAGATCGCTTTGGTGGAGCTGACCGAGGAGCAGGCCGTCGCACAATGGCGGGCGGCAGGGCACCCGCAGGACGTCATCGGCTTCCTGCTCGAGGCGTACGGGAACACCCCGGAAGTGGGCCGTACGGTCGTCGACACCGTCGAGAAGGTCACCGGCCACCCGGCCCGCACCTTCGCCCGGTGGGCTGCGGAGCACGCGGACGCCTTCACGGCGTAGCCCCGCGTCGTACGTGGAGGACGGACGCGGAAGGATCCGCATCATCGGTGACGACCGCGTCCGCGTCCGGCGTCGGCCGACGGGTGGCGCAGGTAGTCACAACGTCTTCACTGGCGCATGCGGACGGACGAGGCTCCGCGGCCTTCGGCCTGACCTGCCCTTGACGGCTGCTGCGCCTGGAGATCCGAGGGTAGGGTCGTGACTGATCAGTGTCGGTCAGGAGGGGGTCGCGAGGTATGAGCGCAATAGTGACGGCGGTCAGCAGCAACGGCGAGTACTCATTCACCAAGCCGAACCGGGACAGCATCACGCTGCTCGCCGGGCTCGGTGTTGAAGGCGACGTACATGCCGGTGTGACGGTGAAGCACCGCTCGCGGGTCGCGCAGGATCCCACGCAGCCGAACCTGCGTCAGGTCCACCTCATCCACGAGGAGCTCTTCGCCGAGGTCGGCGAAGAAGGATTCCCGGTGGCACCCGGTGAGCTCGGCGAGAACATCACTACGCGCGGCATTGACCTGCTTGGCCTGCCCGTTGGCACCCTGCTTCACATCGGTGACGAGGCAGTCCTCGAGGTGACCGGACTGCGCAATCCCTGCCTGCAGATCGACAACTTCCAGGACGGGCTCCTGAAACAGGTCGTCGGGCGGGACGAAGCCGGGAACATCGTGCGCAAGGCCGGAATCATGAGCATCGTGAAGGAAGGCGGCACGGTGCGCCCCGGTGACACGGTCAAGACGGAGCTTCCCAGCGGGCCGCATCGGCCCCTGGAGCGGGTCTGAGGCCCTCCGGCTTTGCGGTCTCTCTCGCCGACACCTCGGAGAGTTGATCGAGACTGGTTGCCGGCGGTCCTGGCCCACCTGCCCTCAGCTCCATGCTGAACAAGTGCTCCACCGGGTGGGTGGGCATGCTCGACCCCCTCCGGACGACGAGGCGGCTGAGGGCGGCATGCGCACCCTGGCCCTGTGCGAGTTGGATCCGACCCGCACCAAGGTCAGGCCGCTGTACGAGAGCCGGGCGGGGGTGCTGGGACGCGGTGGCGGCCGGGATCAGGCGGATCACCGACCGCCTGCGCGGATCGGCGTTGTCAGCTCAGGCGTCGGCTGGTGCGGGCTGCTCCTCGGCCTGCGGTGATGCCGCCTGAGCGTCGGGTGCGGTGTAGTAGACGGAGGCGCCTTGCTTGGAGCGCTGTGCCTGGTTGCGGGCGACCAGCCCTTCGAGGGTGGTGCGCACCACGGTCGTCTTGATGTTGCGGTCGGGATGGGTCTGGCCGAGTGTGGTGGCGATCTCGGCTGCCGAGCGCGGTTCGCTCTGCTCGGCGAGGTGGCGGCGGACCAGTTCGACCAGTGTCGGCGGCGCGGTCTTGGCGGCTTCGGCGGTGTCTGCCTGCTTCTCGGCGGCCGGCTTGGCCGTCGCGGCGGGGCGGGACTTGGTGGCGGACTTCTTCGTCCGGGCCCGTGTGCCCGGACCGGTCTTGGCGGTGGTCTTCTTGCGAGGGGCGGGCACCGGGACACTGTCCGACGGGACCACGGGCTCGGCGGAAGCCGGCGCTGTGCCGAGCGCGCGCTGAATGCTGACGAGGACCTTGTGGTCACTCTCGAGGGCCGCCAACTGCTCCTGCAGGGCGGCAATCTCCCCACCGATACGTTCTTGCTCCTTGGTGTTGCGTTCGAGGTCGGCACTGACTTGAGCGGTGTACTGCGATGTCAGTTCGGTAGCGGAAGCGTTCTCGGACATGGGATGCACAACCTTTCCTCGGCCAAGGGCCGTAGTTGAAGAGCCTGCCACGTGTGTGCCGGCCCGCACCGGTGTCTCCGGGCGGCAGCCGTACCCATGCACAGTGCCCTGTCGTAGCGATGGTACGGACAACCGGAAGTGAGGTGTCCTCCCTTGAACGGTCTGAGCCGAGCTCATCCCTCAGTGGGTCCGCGCAAAGCCTGCGGGCGGTGAGCTGAGGGTGCAGACACGGCGTGGCCCTCACACTGTCACATGTGTAGCCGGACTGGGATGGTCGTGAGTACAGACGACTCCCACGCGGGCAGTCGGCACATCCAAGGCTGCGCGCAGGGTGGCCTGCGCCTCTGGCTTCCAACTGCCGTATTAATACGTGGAGTTGGAGGTAATGCGCTGCCGACGGCGGATGCCACATGGACTGTTGCGCGGGGCGGGCACGACGAGGGGGAGGCAGTAGATGCCGTGGATTGACAGGTACGAGTGCGCGGACGGCTTCTCCGCGATGGGCGGCGGCAGCCGGCGAGGCGGGGCCCATCGGCGAACCGAACGGCAGCAGCGGGACGTGCAGCTCGCCGTCTTCCTGGTGGTGGCCGTGGCGGTGGTGAGTCTGGCGGTGATGGGGGTCAACTGGCTGCTCGCCCACTGGTGGGTGCTGCTCGTCGCCGCCGTACTGGCGTACTGGCCGGCGTCGGCTGGTGGCAGCAGCGGGTGCAGGCACGCTGCGGGTCTTCGGTGGATGTGTGCGGCGTTGATGTCTGCGAGGACGAGGCGCGCGTCCTGTGCGGCGAAGGCCTGGGCGGTCGTGCGGCCGATGCCGAGGCCGCCCCGGTGATGACCATCGCCTTGCCGGACAGCCTGCGGTGAGGCTCGTGCCTGGGTCTCCCGCATTGCTGGCGGATCGGGCCGGCGGTGTTGAACGGCCCCACTTTCGACCGCCGTGCGCGGTCGGCCTGGCGGCAGGCCGCCCGCCTGCTGCGCGACGCACGCTGGGAGCGGCCGGGCCTGGGTGTCGCACTCGCGCTCAGCTATGCGGACTGCGGGTTGCCGCGGGCCTGGCGGACGTTCCGCCACCAGCTGCACGACCCGGTCGAACGCAAACTCTGTCACCTGCGTACCCCGGTGGTGGTCGTACGCGGCAGCCGCGATCCGGTCGTACCGCGAGCCTGGGCAGAGGAGGTCGTCGCACTGCTGCCGCGGGGCAGCTTCGCCGAGGTGCCCGGAGCGGGGCACACCCTGAACTACTCGGCTCCGGCGGAACTGGCCCGTATCACCCCGGCACTCCTGGGTCGGGCCTGACCTGTCCTTCTGCGATGCCGGATGTGCGAAGTGGGCGACTCTGAAGGCTCAACCGTGCGGTGGTGCCTGCCGCTCACCGCCGTCCGGGACGACGCGGTGCGCGAAGCCGCGCACCGGCTGCGACCACGCCTCGGGGTCCAGCCAGGGAAACGTGTGCGCCCCCGCAACCTCGACGTACTCCCCGTCCGGAACCAGGCCGGTCAGCCGGCGGCCCCAGCGGGCGGTGCCGATACGGTCGTCCCTGCCCCGGATGACCAGCAGGGGCACCCGCAGCCGGCCCACCGAGTCCTCCAGGGCGTCGTCGAGGTGGACCCGCGCCGTGTGCAGGAGCCGGCGAAGACCCGCTCGCTTCCACTCCGGGCGATGCGACTCGGACAGTCCCGACGGTTCCCGTCGTCCGTCCAGCTGCCAGTGGACGAGCAGGCGTACGTAGCCGCGGGCCATCGGGTCGACGGTGGGACTGGCCAGCACCACACCCGCGACGCCGGGATGCCCCAGCGCGGCCTGGGCGGCGACCTGGGTTCCACTGGAGTGCCCGGCGAGAATTACCGGCCCCAGGTCGCGCTCGGTGATCCAGTCGGCGACACAGCGGCCGAACTCCGGCACATCGAGCTCGTGCGGGGGATCGCCACTGCCCGCGAACCCCGGCAACTCCACCAGGTGCGCCCGCGTCCACCGGCCGAACGCCGCGAGACCGGGCAGCAGGTAGTCGGCCACCCCCATGCCCTGAACGAGTACGACCTGAGGCGTGCCAGGGTGTACGTCGCCGACGGCGCGGCTCCGCATCCGTCCGAGGGCACCGTCGTGGTACGTCGTGACGGTCCGTTCCGGAAACGGCGGCTGATGTTCGTGTCGGGAACCCATGGCCTGCGCACCTCCGCCAGCCCGATCCTTCCGGTCCGATCCTTATCCGGTCTGCTCGCCCGACGCGGCCGGTCCTCCCTCGGCGGGACCGAGGGTGTCGAACCGGGCCAGTCTGCGGACGCCGGTGTGCCGCTCCTCGCCGAGGAACTCGTCCAGCTCCTCAAGGCGCAGCGGGGGCGGCAGCGGATGCCGCTCGGGAAGGGCCGCCAGGGCCGGTTGGTAGCGCAGTGTGCTGCCGATGTCCTCGGGATAGGCCCGGTCGTCCACACCGAGCAGCCCTCCCTCCGCGTCGGCGTACCGGCGGGCGAGCTCGCTCCACGTCCCGGCCGGGACCTGACCGACCGAGCGCAGGCCGTTGGAGAACAGGTTCACGTGGATACGCCGGTACGGCTGCTCCTCGTGCCGCAGGTACTCGTCGAGCAGGCGATGGGAGGACTCGGCGGTGAACTGCAGCCAGAACGGAACGGCACCCACTCGCAGCGCCCAGTGCGGCTCCCACTGGTTGTAGGTCTCGACGAGCAGCCGGTCGGCCGGCAGCTCTCGCCGGCGGTACCACCAGCGGTACAGGTCGGCGACGAGCGGACTGAGGTGCTCCGGCTCGCCGATGGTGATCCGTCGTACCTGGTAGCCGCAGCGGGCTGCCAGTGCCGTGATGTCGGGGGTGAGGTTGTCGTCGTACCCCCATTCCGCTTCCGGATACTGCTCGTCCGGTGGCGGGGCGTCCCACTGGCGGACCTGCGCGTTCTGCTCGGCGAGGTGCCGGGCGATGCGCTCGCTCCCGCCCGCGTACTCGTCGGCCGACATGCCGCCGAGGGCGCCGAACTGGAAACGGTGCCGGTCGCCCAGTACCGACACGGGCCAGGTGAGGGTGCAGTCGACGATGAAGATGGTCGCGCCGGGAACGAGGCGCTGCTCCAGGAACCGCTCCAGCACGGCGCCGAGCCGGAGCCGCTTGAACCGGAAGTACATGAAACGCACGAGCATCGCCCGGTCCTGGCTCGGGTCGTGCATGTGACACAGCGCGAGGTCGGGATTGGCCTTCACCAGCTGCCGGCCGAGTTCCTGACCGGCCTTGAGTGCCGCGCGCGGCTGGTCGGGGTCGAGCCGGGCGCGCACCGGCACCAGGTAGGTCTGTGGCAGGACGGGTGCGCGCAGGGCGGCGGCAAGGTGTACCGCGGCCCCGCTGCCGGCCCCGATGAACGCCGCGGGGTAGGGGCCGGGGCCGTACTGGGCGGTGGTCCATGCGGCCAGGTCGTCGCCGCTCAACCGGCGTACTCGGGGGAGTGGCGCGCCCTGCAGATGTGCGGCCAGAACGAACAGTCGCCGTCGTGCGGGTGAGGGCAGGTGGGAGGCCAGGTCGGCCAGCCGCGCGGATCCGGGACCGACGCCGAGCCCTCTGAAGTCCCGGCCCCGCAGGAACCGGCTCACCGCCCGCACCGCTGCCACCGAGGAATCGAAGTCGCACAGGCAACGAGCGGTCCGCAGGCGCTGACGCACGGTCTGCCTCCCTCTCAGGACAACGTTCACCGCACCGGGCGGCGCGGGTTGCCGTCCCGGGCTGTCCGTCACCTTCCGCGACCACCCGTGGGCCCGTGCGGGCGGCCGCCGTCGGTACCGGCTATGTCCTGGCCGGTCCGTTCGTTCTCCGCCGACGCAGAGAGAGCGATTCGGCTGTCGGCGACAGCCATCTCTGCCTCGACCCAACAGTGAGTACCCCTGCGGCCGCACTTGATGAATTTCAGGTGCCAGGGAGCGCGTCGTGCGCCGGGATCGCGATTGGGGATTGGGGATTGGGGATTGGGGTGGGGTGCGTGCGTCGGGTTTGTGGATTTTCGTGTGTCAGGTGTCGGCGTGGGTACGCGGTGGCCGTCTTCGATCTGTGTGAGCGGTGTTATCCATGGCGCATGCGACGGTGGATGAGGTGTTGGGCGCTCTGGAGGATGTGGATTTCCCTGCGGACAAGGCGCAGCTTGTGGAGGCGGCTCGTTCCGCTGGTGCCTCTGGTGGGGTGATGTCCGCGCTGCGTGGTATTCCGCCGGAGCGGTACACGAATCGGGAGGACATCGTCCGGTCGATCCGGACGGATCCCGATTCGGATCTGGGGCACACTGCGGCGCAGCGTGGTGAGCAGGCTCGTCAGGGTGGCAAGCCCGGTCTGTCGCAGCATATGCGGGAGGTGCCCAAGACGCCGGTGGAGGAAGAGCTGGACCGCTGAAACGCCCGAAAGGAGAGGGAAGGCGACGAGGCGCCGGCGACGCCGGGTAGGGGCGACGCCGGGTAGTGAGAACGAGCCGCGCCGTGGGGCAGACACGCCGGCCGACTCCGGCTACCGGCGTCCGCTCTTGGACGGCGAGGCGCTGTGCGCGTGCAGGGTGCTGTGCGCGTGCAGGGTGCTGTGCGCGTGCAGGGTTTCGATGACCTCTTCGTCGCTGACCTGGTCGAAGTCGTCGTACCACTGGCCTACCGCCCAGAAGTCCGGCGGCTGGTGCAGGCAGACGATGTCATCGGCCTCGGAGCGCATCGCGGCGGCTGTCTCGGGAGCGGAGACGGGCACGGCGAGGATCAGGCGGGCGGGGCCCCGACGGCGCAGGTACCGAAGAGCGGCGCGCGCGGTGGCACCGGTGGCGAGCCCGTCGTCGACGAGGATCACGGCCCGGTCCTTGACGTCGGGCGCGGAGCGGCCGCCCCGGTACCGCTGTTCCCGGCGGTGCAGTTCGGCTCGTTCCCGGGCCACGTCCGGGCTGAGCCGCTCCTCGCTCAGGCCGAGCATCTCCAGAGAGCGCCGGTCGAACAGCGGGGGGTCGTCACCCACGATCGCGCCGACGCCGGTCTCCGGGCGGCCGGGGATGCCGATCTTCCGCGCGACCAGTACGTCCAAGGGCGCCTTGAGGGTCTGGGCCACCTCGGCTGCCACCGGGACGCCACCTCGGGGCAGCGCGAGTACGACGGTGTTGACGAGATCTCCGTCGGCCGCCCACTCCATCATCCGCAGGGCGAGTTCCTGGCCGGCGTGGCGACGGTCGTGGAATCGCATGACCTGATGCCTGCCTTCCTCCACGAGGGGATGTGCTGTGTGTCCTCTGGTCGGCGAGCTCTGTCCGGCGGACGGGCCTTGTCGCCGCGCCGACGCAGGGGCCGCCTGCTGAAGGGCGCCGGGATACGGCAGCGAGTGCATGTCCCGCACGGCATGGTGGACGTCACCACCACGCGGTCGCCGGGACCGAAGGTGCGCACCCCGGATCCCCTCTCCTCCACGAGACCGACGGCCTCATGACCGAGGATGCGGCTCTCTTGCAGGCCGGGCATGGTGCCGCGGACGAAGTGCAGGTCCGTGTAGACGTCATCTGTCCCTGTCCGGGGTTTCCTGTTCCACCGCACACCAAACTGCGTCGGCGCGTCAACTGGCTGCGCGCGTGCGGGATCGGTTGGCCTTACGGATCGCGTCGAGCAGGTCAGACTTCGACATCCGTGACCGTCCGTCGATGTCCAGTCGCCGCGCGAGATCGTAGAGATGCTCCTTCGTGGCGTGCTCGTCGAGGCCCTCGCCACTGCGGCCGCCCTGCCGGCGGGGACGGGCCGACCGCGGGTCAGAGGGGCCCTTGCGGCCGCCCTCCTTGCGCTCCCAGTGATCGCCGACCTTCTCGTGCGTGTGCTTGAGCGCGCCGTAGGCGACCCGGTGGGCCCGCTCTCCCTCGCCATACTGCTCGACGGCGGAGTCATGTGCCTTGACCCATGTGCGCTGGGCCTCGTTCGAGGAGCGCTCGAGGGTCGACGGCAGCTCCTGTCGGCCGGGCATGTGACTCACCTCCTTGGACGTGGCTGATCCGCGTCACCGGGTTCCCGCCGCAGTGCCGTGGTAACGGCGGCGCCCGGCCCGACGACGGGAGCTGAGCACGGCCCGCGGGCCGGCGGGGCGTTGCGTACCCGACATGAGCGGCGAGGGTGCCTGGCACGGTGCGCCGGCTGATCCGGCGCCGGGTTTGTGGAGGGAGTCGGGGTACTCGGGTTTCCGAATCTCGAGGGAGGTACCGGGGAGTTTCCGCGATGTCTCCCCGGCCACGTTCGACCCATCCGAGAGGGCTGGCCAATCGTGACTGACCACTTTCCCAATGGCGCCGCCTCTGCCGTTCAACTGGCCCTGCGGGCGGTTGTCGAGGGCGACGCCGACGAAGCGGAACTGGACACCCTTGCCGGCAGCGAGGTTCTCGTCCCGACCGGCGCCGCCGCCGGGGACCAGCCTGCCGGGACGGTGAGTCTTCCCGTCTACGAGCAGCCGGACGGCACCGAACTGGTGCCGGTGTTCACCTCGCAGGCCCGCATGAGGCACGCGTTCCCGCAGATCTCGGAGCACCGGCGGATCCTCCTCGGTGCGCTCGCCCACGGCTGGCCGTCCGAGGATCTGGCGCTCGTCATCGACGCCGGCACGCCGGAAGAGCTGGCGTTGACGGCTCAGGGGGTCAGGGAACTGCTCGACCGCCACATGGACTGAGGCTTTGTCCCCGACCACAAAGTCTGACGCGGTGGGTTCCGACTCGGCGCCGACCGCGTCAGACCTTCTCCCTGCGCCTCCAGGCCAGGTGGTCGCGGCAGGCGGCAGCCGTCACTCGTGGATCGTCGGCGTGTGCCCGGCCCTTGCCCCGGCCTCGCTGGGGCCAGGCGGCCGGTGCGCTCGCGTTGTTTGTGTCGCTGGTCTGTATTGACCTGTCCGGCGCGGACGCGGGCACGGCCTCCGCGTACCGGTGTCTGCCGGCCGTACCCGCCCTGGTGCTGGCGCTCCCCGAGTACCGCCGCGCAGGCCGGCCGCCTCGGCCACAGGTGCTGTACGGACTGGCCGGCGGGGCATTGTTCGCCGGGGACATGCTGCTGTGGGCGAAGGCGATCACCGAAGTGGGGGCGGCACTGTCCACCGTGCTGGTCAATGTGCAGGTGGTGCTGGTGTCGTTCCTCGCCCGGGCGGTGGACCGCGAGCGCGTGCCGCGCCGATTCCTGCTCTGGCTGCCGGTGCTGCTCGCGGGCGTGGTGCTGACCGGCGGGCTCTTCGAGCAGGGCGCGAGCGGCGGCGACCCGACCGCGGGCGCGGTGCAGGCGGTGCTGGCGGCCCTGAGCTACTCGGGCTTCCTGTTCCTGCTGCGCCGCGGCGGCTTTGCGGGGCACGTCCGTACCACGTACACGCTGGTGATCTGCGTCTCGTCCGTCGTCTCCGCGCTGGGAGGCGCCGTCTGGGGCACCCTCGGCCTCGCACCGTCCTGGCGGACTCTGGGCTGGCTGGCGGTGGTGGCGCTGAGCAGCCAGATCGTCGGCTGGCTGCTGGTGGCCGTCAACTCGCCCCGGCTGCCCAGCCACATCGGGGCGGTCCTGCTGCTCCTCACTCCGGTCGGTGCACTGGCCCTGGGCGCTCTGGTGCTGGGTGAGCGGCCGACGCCCGCGCAGTGGCTCGGCTGCGGCCTGATCATGCTCAGCGCCTACGTCACGACAGGTGGCGCGCCGGGGAACCGCGACGGTGGCGGCCCTCAGCAGACTCGGACGTCGTCGAGCCGCAGCCGGAGCCGCGGCGGCTGAAGCGGACCCGCAAGCCCTCCGCCCGGCGGTCCTGCGGTTCGGGACGGCCACCGCGTCGGACCGGAGCGTCGGCTACCGGACCGGTGACATGGCTGGCCACTTCACTGTGACCGGTCGGGTACCGCGTGGCCGGCCGCTTCACTGTGCGGGTGTGCCCGTTGCTCCGGTGGGGAATTCCTCGATGCCCACCACCCGCAGCAGCTCCAGCCGTTCGCGGGCCTCGGCGTCAGCGGGGGTGAGAACCAGCAGTTGCTGGCCCTGGTCGGGGGTGAGCAGGGTCTCGCAGTCCATCAGCACGCGGCCGACCCGTGGGTGCAGGACGGTTTTGCGGTCGACGCGTCGGACCGCCACCTCGTGCTCGGCCCAGAGCCGGCGGAAGTCGGGGCTCGCGGCCTGCAGCCGGTCGACGAGTCCGGCGACCGTGGAATCGCCGGTCCGGCGGCCGGCGGCCGCACGCAGGTCGGCCACGAGCTGGCGGGCGTGGCGTTCCTGCTCCTCGGGCGGGGAGACGGCCTGGACCGCAGGGTCGGTGAACCAGCGGTATGCGATGTAGCGGCGGTCGCCGGACAAGCCGGTGTGGTCGCCCATGAGCACGAGGGCCGCCCGGTTCTGGGCGAGGACCTCACCCAGGTCGGACAGCACCAGGGCTGGAGTGTCGCCGAGCAGGTCGAGCATGCGGATCAGGCCGGCGCGGGCCAGGCGAGCCACCCCGTCGGCCGGCGGGGGCCGATGCCCGGCCAAGTGGAACAGGTGGTCGCGCTCGTCGTCGGACAGACGCAGTGCCCGGGCCAGAGCCCCGAGCAGCTGGGGGGAGGGCTGACTGCTGCGGCCCTGTTCGAGGCGTACGACGTAGTCCACCGACATGCCGGCGAGCATGGCCACCTCCTCCCGGCGCAGGCCGGTGGTGCGCCGACGGGGGCCGTCGGCGAGCCCGACATCGACCGGGCGAATCGCCTGACGGCGGCGGCGCAGGAAGTCGGCGAGCTGCTCACGTTGCATGACCCGATGGTCCCTCGTGGCGGGCGGGCCGAGCCAGGGAGCGGCTCTCCCAGGATGAACGCTCCGCTCCCGCACGTCGCGGCCCCAACGCAAGGTGGGTGGCAGACCGACGACGAGGGAGAACACGATGCAGACACGAACCCTGGGCAGCACCGGCCCGGCCGTCTCCGCGCTGGGACTGGGCGCGATGGGCATGTCGGGCGCCTACGGCGCGGCCGACCGCGCGGAGAGTACCGCCACCGTGCACGCCGCACTTGAGGCCGGCGTCACGCTGATCGACACCGCCGACTTCTACGCCATGGGCCACAACGAGCTGCTGCTCGCCGAGGCGCTGCGCGGCCGGGACCGGGACAGCTACCGGCTGAGCGTCAAGTTCGGCATGCTGCGGGGCCCGGGGCACGAGTTCGGCGGGCAGGACGGCCGTCCCGAGGCGGTGAAGAACTTCCTGGCCTACTCGCTGACCCGGCTGGGCACCGACCACATCGACATCTACCGTCCCGCCCGCCTCGACCCGGCCATACCGATCGAGGAGACGGTGGGCGCGATCAAGGACATGATCGACGCCGGATATGTGCGCCACCTCGGCCTCTCGGAGGTCGACGCGGCGACCGTCCGCCGGGCGCACGCCGTGCACCCGGTCGCCGACCTGCAGATCGAGTACTCGCTGATCTCCCGCGCGGTGGAGGCGGACATTCTGCCCACACTGCGGGAGCTGGGCATCGGGTTGAGCGCGTACGGCGTCCTGGGCCGCGGCCTCATCTCCGGGCACTGGACGGCCGCCCGCAGCGCCGACCCCGGCGACAACCGCAGCCACAGTCCCCGATTCTCCGGCGCAAACGTCGAACACAACCTCGCCCTCGTCGAGGCACTGCGCCGGGTCGCCGAGGCCAAGGAGTGCACCGTCGCCCAGCTGGCCATCGCCTGGGTGGCTGCACAGGGCGACGACATCGTGCCGCTGGTCGGCGCCCGCACCCGCGAGCGGCTGGCGGAGGCGCTGCCCGCGACGGAGCTGAAACTCACCGCGGACGACCTCGCCGAGATCGAGAAGGCGGTGCCGCCGGGCGCGGCGCGCGGCGACCGATACCCGTCAGCCTTCATGTCCAGCCTCGGCGTGGGCAACTGAGCCCGCCTCCCCGGCGGGGCCGCAGTGGCGTGGGTTTCCGTCGGGAAGTTGGCACCCTGTGCAACGAATTGATCGGCGCCAGAACCTGATCAAGGTCTGCCGCGCAGCCGCGCAGCCGCGCAGGCTCTACTTCGTTTACGACGCGGAACCGCCGGCCGGTCGTCGGCGCGGACGGCCGCGAACCACTCCGGGGCAGGCGTCGTACATATCTGCGATGCGATCACCCGATGGTGAGTTCGTCCTCGCTCCCGGTCGGCGGGGCGCGACGCTGTGGGCGGTGGTGCGTGACCGGCGCCGCCTCGGCGATGAGTGGGCAGGGGACGGGATGACGCAAGAGGCCGGGTCTGACAGGGGTTCAGCCGAGCAGGCGGTGCTGTTGGCGGCGGGGCTTGTCGACCTGGCGGTGAGTTGCCTCGGCTCGGCCGTGGGCAGCGTGCGGGGGTTGCTGAGCCGCTCGGACGCGGCGGAGTTGGCGGCTGACGCGCAGCGGGATCTCACGGTGCGCGGGCGACTGGCTGTGGACCGGTACGCGGTGGTGCCGCCGGCCCATCTGGAGGTCCTCGCCCAGAGCGTCCTGGCCCGGCGGGCTGCCGACGGTGGCTGACCGGGACGAGGCGGCCGTGTTCAAGTTACGCGTCGACAAGGTGCTGAGCCGGTTCGTGGTGCAGGAGTCGGACCAACTGCTCGCCATCGATGCGGACTTGGGCCCGGTGGCCGACCAGGTCGAGGCCGCCGTGTCGGACGGAAAGCGGCTGAGGGCGGCGTTCTGCTACTGGGGCTGGCGGGCGGCGGGCCAGCCTGACAGCGACGCGCTGGTGCGGGCGGCAGCGTCCATGGAGCTGGTCCACGCCGCCGCGGTCGTACACGACGACATCATCGACGACAGCGCAGTGCGGCACGGCCGGCCCACCACGCACGTTGCCCTTGAAGCCGCGCTACGTGGTCGTCCACGTGCCACGGCGACAGCCCGGGCACTGGCGATGCTGGTGGGGGACTGGCTCATGTCGCTGGCCGGGCAGCTGTTCGCCACCAGCGGCTTGCCCGCGGCCTACCTGGCCCGGGCCCGCCCCCTGTGGGCGGCCCTGGCCCGGGAGCTGGTCGCGGGCGAGTGCCTGGAACTCCTGCACACCGGTGGCGAACCGGACACGGCGCAGTCGTTGAAGGTGATCCGCTACAAGACCGCGAAGTACACCGTCGAGCAGCCATTGCTGATCGGAGGCGTGCTGGCCGGCGCCGGGCATCAGCTGAGAGAGGGCTACTCCCGCTACGGGCTGCCGCTGGGCGAGGCCTTCCAGTTGCGCGACGACCTGCTCGGTCTGTTCGGGGATCCGGCCCTCACCGGCAAGGCCAACACGGACGACCTGCACGCTCACCGGCCCACCGCCCTGCTGGCGGAGACCTGGAGGCTGGCCGACGAGACCGACCGACAGCGCCTGCGCGCGCTGCTCGGCCGACGGGAGGTGGGCACGCCCGGCCTGGAGGCGGTGCGCGAGGTGATGAGCCGGCTCAATGCACCCGACCGCATCGAACAGATGATCACCGCCCGGGTCGAGGAAGCAACCCGCTCTCTGCACGACCTGGACATCCCCGCACCCGCCTCACGAGCCCTCACCGGCCTGGCGCATGCGGCCGCGGTCCGCCGGCACTGAATTCCGGTGCCACTGAATTCCGGTGCCACTGAATTCCCATGGCGCTGAACGCCGGTGGCCGGCGCCACGCCTCGTCCCTGTCCGGCCCCGCCTGTTCCGACTGGAGACAACAAGCCCGTGATGACGTACACCCAGGCGTCGATGGACGCCTTGCGCAACAGCGGTGACGAACTCGCCGACGCCACGGTGGCCACCCTCTTCGAACGCGGGGAGGTGGGCACGTTCAACACCCTGATGCGCTACGTGTCGACCGCCGGCGCACCACTGCCCGACGGTCTTCCCGAGGTGGCGCGGGAGTACCTGCACGCCACCGCCGCACCACCGGCGTGGGTCGACTGGGCCGAGATGGAGAAGGCCAGGCTGTTCTTCATCGACAACAACGTGCACATCTCCACCGCGCTGTCCTTCGCCTCCATGCCCGCCTGCTACGTCATCCCGCACGTGGCGAAGCTGCTGGCGACGACGCACTCGCTGGAGTACCCCTCCAAGCGGATGGCGGAGACCGGGCAGTTCACCGTCTACCTCATGCAGCCCGGGGCGTTCGAGGCGGGCAGCAGCTTCATCCCCGCCGCCCAGAAGGTCCGTCTGCTGCACGCGTCCATCCGCCACCACCTCAAGAAGGACAACCGCTGGGACACCGACGGTCTGGGGGTGCCGATCTGCCAGGAAGACATGATGGGCGGCCAGATGCTCTTCTCGCTGCTGGTGCTGGACTCCCTGCACCGGCTGAACATCCACATGAGCATCGAGGGCGCGGAGGCGTACCTGTACGCCTGGCGGGTGGTCGGTGCGATGCTCGGCGTCGACCAGAGCCAAGTGCCCAAGGACATGGAGTCCGCCCGCCAGTTCCTCGACCTGTACATGGTCCGCCACATGGGGCCGAGCGAGGACGGCGCACATCTCACCCGGCAGCTGATCGATCTGTACGAGGAAGTCGTCCCCGGCACCTTCTTCGACCCGGTCGTCTCCGCCCTGATCCGTCATCTCGTCGGCGACACCTGCGCCGACTGGCTGGACGTCCCGCGCACCGCCTGGGACACCGTCGTCAAAGCCGTACCCCACCTGCTCGGCGTCCTGGAGACCATCGAAGACCGCTCCCCGCTCGGCGCCTGGGCCCTGGACCGCCTCGGTCACCTGACCACGATCCTCGAACTGTCCTCGCTCACCCGGGGCCGCGTCATGCACTACGCGATTCCGGAGCAACTGAAGAAGGACTACGGCGTCTCCTCCACCATGCCCCGCACCCACCGCTGGACCCCGCCCGCCCCCGCAGCCGATCCGCTCTGACCGCCGACCTGACACCCATGGCGACGGCCGTACCGGAAGGAGACGGGACAGGCTCAGGCAGTGGCCCCGCCGCGGCTCCGCGTGCGGGCGATCAGCCACATGAGATACGGCGCGCCGACCGCCGCGGTCAGCACGCCGACCGGCAGTTCGGTGGGGGAGAACACGCGCCGGGCCAGCAGATCCGCCGTGGTCACGATCAGGGCACCCGTCAACGCCGAGCAGAGCAGAGGGATCTGCGCGGTGCGGGTGAGGCGACGGGCAATCTGGGGCGCCAGCAGGGCGACGAAGTCGACGGGCCCGGCCGCCCCCGTCGCCACCGACGCCAGCACCACGCCGAGGGCGGTCAGACCCAGCCGTACGCGATCCAGCGGGACACCCAAGGCGGTGGCGGTGTCGTCGTCCAGGGACACCGCCCGCTGGGCCCGGGCGGCCCACAGCAGCGGCGGTAGCAGGACGAGCAGGGTCAGGGCGAGGGGCGTCGCCTGGTCGTAACCGCGTCCGTTGAGGGAGCCGGTGAGCCACACCTTGGCCTGCTGGGCCACCAGATAGTCGCCCTTGGTCAGGAACAGCCGGGTCAGCGAGCCCAGCGCGATCGAGACACCGATCCCGACGAGGACGAACCGCGTGGCGTGCAGGCCCTTGCGCCAGGCGAAGGCATAGACGAGCACGGCGGCGGACAGCCCGCCGACGATCGCGACGTACGGCAGCGTGGTGGGGGACGTGACGCCGAAGGTCATCGCGGTCACGGTCGCCGCGCCCGCGCCGTGCGTGACGCCGATGACGTCCGGACTGGCCAGGGAGTTGCGGGCGACCGTCTGGACCAGCGCGCCCGCGATCCCGAAGGCGGCGCCGACCAGCAGACCCGTCACCAGGCGGGGCAGCCGCAGCGTGCCGACGACCAGCTCGTCGGGGCTCGGCTTCCCGAGCAGTACGCGGACGACCTCGGTGGGGGAGACGAAGGATTCGCCGATGCACAGCGAGGCGACGACGGTCACCGCCAGCGCGACCGTGAGGACGGCGGCGATCACGACGGCCCTGCGGTGCAGCAAGAAGCTGTTGTCGCGCACGCGGACGACGGAGTAGCCGACGGGGCGGGCCGTCGCCGTGCCGGTCCGGTCGAGTTGCGTCATGCCGCCACCGTCGCCTTCCGCCGTACGAGCGCGACCAGGAACGGCACGCCCAACAAGGCCGTCATCACGGCCACCGGGACCTCCGAGGGCGGGAAGAGGACACGCCCGAGCACGTCCGAGACCAGGATCACCGAGGGACCCAGTACGGCGGCCATGGGCAGGACCCAGCGATGGCCTGAGCCCACCAGAGCGCGGGCGATGTGCGGCACGGCGAGCCCGACGAAGGCGATGGGACCGGCCGCGGCCACCGCAGCCCCGGTCAGCACGGTCGCGGCGAGGGCCCCCAGGATCCGCACCCGAAGGACGTGGTGGCCGAGTCCCCTGGCCACGTCGTCGCCCAGGGCGAGCGCGTCCAGGCCGGGGACCGTGATGGCGACCAGCAGCAGTCCCGCGAGCAGGAACGGCCACGTCTGCGCCACGACAGAGCCGTCCCGTCCGCTGATCGAGCCGACGTCCCAGAAGCGGAACTCGTCCAGGACCTGGGCATCGGTGGTGACGATTCCGGACACCACGGAGGCGAGGAAGGCGTTCATCGCGGCACCGGCGAGGGCCAGTTTCACCGGGGAGGCGCCGCCGCGGCCCCCGCTGGCGACGGCGTACGCGGCCACCGCCGCGAGCCCGGCGCCGACGAAGGCGAACCAGACGTATCCGTTGAGCGTGTGCACCCCGAAGAACGCGATCGCGCAGACCACGCCGAGCGAGGCGCCCTGGCTGACGCCGAGGACGCCGGGCTCGGCGATCGGATTGCGGGTGAGGCCCTGCATGACCACGCCGGCGACCGCCAGGGCGAGGCCGACCATCGCGCCGATGAGCGTGCGGGGCACCCGAAGGGCCCGCACGACCTGCGCGTTGTCGCCGGTCCCGCCGTGCAGCAGCGCGTCGAACACCTCGGAGGGGGCGATCTGGCGGCTGCCGACCGCGAGACTGAGCAGGACGGCGAGAAGCAGCAGGAGCACGCCCGCGACCAGCCGGACGACCGGGCGCCGGGTGGCACGGGACATGCGCTACCTCTTCATGTGATGCATGTGATTCACGTCTGATGCAGGTGGTTCACGTCGTTGAGGTGGTTCAGTGGTTCACGCGGACGGACGGACGGACTGACGACCGAACGCCGGGGCCGGAGCCCCGGTCGTCTACTTGGTCAGGTACTTGTCCAGGTCCGCGACGACCCGCTCGGCCGCGGTGACACCGAGTCCGAGGTACCAGGTCTCGTCCGGTACGTCATAGGCGTGCCCGGCCTTGACCGCCTTGAGGTTCTTCCACAACGGGTTGCCCTGCGCACGGGACTTGTCCGTGGCCTTCGCGTCGCCGTAGACGCCGGTGAAGATGTAGTCGGCGTCGGCCTGATCGATGTTCTCGGCGCTGACCTCGGCGGCCAGGTCCTCGATGTCCTGGTTCTTCGGGCGGGGGATGCCGGCGTCCTTGAGGATGGTGCCGATGAAGGAGGCGTTCGCGTAGAGGCGGATCAGGCCGTCGGGCAGGTAACGCACCATCGAGACGGTCGGCTTGTCGGTGCCGAGTTCGGTGCCGAGTGCCTTGACCTTGGTGTCGTACGCGGCGAGCTTCGCCTTGGCCTCTGCCGTCTTGTCGAGGGCCGACGCGTTGAGGAGGTAGTTCTCCTTCCACGTGAAGCCGGGCCGGATGGAGAAGACGGTCGGGGCGATCTTCGACAACTCGTCGTACTTGTCCGCGGCGCGCAGCTGGCTGCCGAGGATGAGGTCCGGCTGGAGACCGGCGATCGCTTCGAGGTTGAGGTTGTTGATGGTGCCGATGTTCTTCGGCGTGCCGGCGTCCTTCTTCAGGTACGACGGCAGCTCGGGGGAGCCCTCGGTGGGGGCGAGTCCGACCGGCTCGATGCCCAGCGACACCACGTTGTCCAGCTCGCCGACGTCCAGGACGACCACGCGCTTGGGCTGGGCCTCGATCACGGTCTTGCCCATCGAGTGCCGGACGGTGCGCGGCCACTCGCCAGGCTTGGCGTCGGTGCCCATCGCCGCGGTCTTCTGTGCGGCGGACCCGAAGTCCTCACCGCCCTGCGCCACGGCCTTCTTGTCACCGCCTCCGGATCCCGTGTCCTTGCCGTCGTCGGCGGAACCGCCACACGCCCCGAGGATCAGCGCCGCGGCGACGGCGAAAGCGAGGGCGGACGGGCCGCGACGCCGAGGGAACATGCCAGAACTCCTTTGTGACACCACTTGTTGGCCATTAGGCCAGGCTCACCTTATCTGGGGGCTCGCCATGCTCGACAAGCGGTCCTGTGTGGTTCCTGTCACCGTCACACGCCTGTTCCTCGCCGTCCGCTGCCTGCCCCGCGACGCGCGACCCCTGGGCCGACGGAGTGCACGACAGCAGCCCGCCGACCGACGCTGCCGACAGACTGCCTGACGTCGCACCGCTAGCCTGGTTCCGAACGACTCGGACGGAGGCGCGGGCGCAGATGAGCGAGACCGATCCGCACATACACGTGGAGCAGAAGGTGGCGCAGGCCGGTGCCGCCGTCCGCAACGTGATTGCGTCGACGTTGGGCCGCGCAACCGACGCCCCGAGCGTCGTCACCACCGGTTGCGGACGCCAGGTGGCCTATGTGATGACCTCTCCCCGCCCGGACAGCGTCACTTGCCTGGCCTGCCGGGAACACGCCCACCGGGAGCACCTGCGCTGCGCCGACCAGATCGAGCGATTGAGCCTGCCCGGCATGAACATCACCAGCGACCAGGCGGCGAAGGTCGCGGAATGGCACCGGGACCTCGCGAGGAGGTTCTCCGGACAAGAGGGCACCTGATCTACGTAGTTGATGTTCTCGGGGCTGTGTCCGGTCGCCGGGGACTGACCGCTGCCTCGGACCGGGGTCTCGCCTTCTCGTACGGGCCGCCCGCGACCGGTGGTCGTCCGCCGGAGTGACCGACGACCGCAAGACCCGGTCCTGCCCGCGACTGGGCCGGGAGTTCGCCTTTGGGCTGCCCGCCGGCGGGCACGACGTGCGCTTGTACGCCCTTGGCATCGGCGCCGCCCGAGGCTCACAGCTCCAGCCCGGACAGCCATGGCCCTGCGCCGCATTGCCGCCAGGACGGATGGCTGTCGGCCGACTTCTTCTACCGGTGCTCGGCTCGGTGTACTCCTGCATTAGGGTGCTCGCTGGCCGAGCACAAGGAACATCATGAGAACCGCTGCTGACTCGCCGTCAAGGATCAGCACACCGTTGAAAATCCCGGCCTTCCGGCGGTTCGTGTCGGCCAATCTCATCTCGACCGCCGGGTCCGCGATGGCCCCTCTGGCACTGGCCTACTCCGTCATCGAGCAGGGCGGGGGAGCGGGATCCCTCGGTCTCGTGCTGGCCATGAACACCGTCCCGACGATCGTGTTCCTCCTCGCAGGCGGCCTCTTCGCAGACCGCCTGTCCCGCAGCAAGATCCTCTTCTTCGGCAACCTGCTGGCGGCGGGCGCGCAGGGTGCGCTGGCGGTCACCGTGGCCACCGGTCACGCGACGACGGCGTCGATCGCCGTATGCGGCTTCGTCTCGGGAACCGCGGTGTCCTTTATCGTGCCTGCCACACAAGGTGCCGTCGCTCAGATCGTTCCCGCCGAGTACCTGCAACAGGCCAACGCGCTGCTCCGGTTGCCGAGCAACGTGGTCAAGGTGCTGGGCCCGGTCGTCGGCGGATTTGTCGTCGCCGCAAGTGGTGCGGCGTGGGCCCTGGCCTGGGACGCGTTCACCTTCACCGCCGCGGCCTTCCTGCTTCTCGGCCTGTGCCTCGACGCCCCGCTCACCACCAGCGGCGTTCTCGCCGATCTGCGGGCCGGATGGACCGGCTTCTGGTCGCGTACCTGGCTGTGGACCTATACGGCTGCCGGGACCGTACTCGTTGCCGCGTGGCTGGCCGGCTTCCAACTCCTCGGCCCTCTCGTCGCGGCGCGACAGTATGCCGGGGCACGCGACTGGGGCCTGGTCCAGGCGGCCTTCGCATGCGGTCTGCTGGCCGGGACACTCGTGTGTCTGCGCTGGAAGCCGTACCGCCTGCTCACCGTCGCAGTCGCGGCGAGCGGTGCTCTCGCGCTTCCCCTGGCCGCCATGGGACGGGGCCTGCCGCTGCTTGTCGTCCTGTTGACCGCCCTTGTCGCGGGGATCGGGCTCGACATCGCGATCGTCGCCTGGACCACCGCGTTCCAACAGCACGTTTCCCACGCCGAACAAGGCCGCATGAGTGCCTTCAACGGAGTCGGGGAGCGCCTCGCCATCCCCCTCGGTTACCTCATTACGGCCCTTGCAGCCCACTCGTGGGACAGCCAGAGCGTGCTGTTGGCATGCGCCGGCATGATCGCTGCCGCTGCCGTCGTCAATCTCTGCGTGCCGGACGTGTACCGCGTCAACCGTCTGACGGGAAACGATCAGTCCAGGATCACGAAGTGACCATCACAGGCAGGGGTGGCGGGGCGGCCATCACCGCACAGGGGTAACCACAGCGGTGGCCTGGCAATGCCGATGCCCGTCAGTGGCGCCATGATTCGATCCGCGACGAACTCACCCCGACGAACGTGACAGTCTCCTCGAGCGGCGCCCGACTCGTACGCGCGTGATCCATCGTGACGTCCTCGAACCCGATCGACATGCCGCAGAAGAGGGTGAGCTCGTCCGGGGGCGACCTCCGCGACGGTCTTGCGACACACCGACCACGCCGTCTGCGCGCAATTGTGCAGCCCTTCGGCGCGCAGCAGCAGCATGACGGTCTGCAGATACATGCCGACGTCGGACCATTGGGCCGGGCCCAAGGAGCGGTCGATGCAGCAGAAGAGGGCGGCGGTCGCGCCGAAGCACTCACAGTTGGCGGCAGCGGCCCGCAGGCGCGCCTCCCAGTCCTCGCACGTTGTCCCGAGTGCGCCGTAGCGCTGCTCGCCGAAGGCAGAACGGCGTTTCTTGTACGGGTATTTCAGCGCGGGCGGGTACATCTCGCACTCCAGCTCGTCCCAGGGATCGCCGGCAGTCACGCGCCCGGGCGGCGCCCTTCTTGAGCTTGACCAGCGGGCCGCCGGTCGTGACCGCCTCAACTCTCCTTGCACACCACAGGCCAGATGCAGCTCCGTCGGCGCCGCACCGCATGACACACCGGCCGACTCTGTTCTGTCTACCTAGCCATCCGTGACCGACTTCTTACTGCGTTCGACCAGGCGGCGTCGATGCCGCCCGGCGCCGAGCGGCAGAGGCTGCCCACGGTCACGTTCGTGGGCGGCGGGTTCTCCGGTGTCGAGGGCTTCGGCGAACTGCTGTCGCTGGCCACCGCGATGCTCACTGCCTATCCCGAACTGAGCTTCGACGACCTGTCCTTCCACCTGGTGGAGGCTCGGGACCGGATTCTGCCCGAGGTGACCGGCAAACCCGGAGCCTGGGTGGTGCGCTCCCTGGAACGCCGTGGTGCGCACGTGCACCTGAACACCCAGCTCATCTCCGCCGAGGGCGGGCACGTCGTACTCTCCAGAAAGCCTTCGTCGATGCGGCCTGCGGCAGTGTTGGTGTGCGACGGCCGAACTCCGGCGGAGTCAGACGAGTTCGAGTCCTCCGTCGGCCGTCAGCACCTGTCCGATCGCAGAGCAGGCCGTTGGGATGCGCTCGCGCTCGTAGGCGTACATCTCGTCGATGGTGTGATCGGGAAGGCCTGGCGCGGCCAGGACATCCGTCTTGGTGGCCGCGTAGCCCGTCCCACCGGCCATGGGGGGTGGCCGTACGTTCTGGACACGTTGACTCCAGGCCCTGCCGACGACCGTTTCCGCGGCGCCCACCGCGCAGGTGTCGAGCGGCAGGATCTCGATGCCTGTGTGCGCGAGCAGTCCGCTCCAGAGCGTTTCGGCGCCCCCGCCGAGTACCCGGGCTCCTGACTCGGCCAGGGCGACGGCTGTGGCATGAACCACGCCAGCGTGTGACACAGTCGTTCCGAGTGTGCCGTGAACGCCGGAAGTCCGTCTCCCCGCTGGCTTCGTAGGTGGGTGAGAACTGACATCGCTCGGTGGCGGAGTCGATGTCTCTCCGCTGCTATTTGGTGATGTTTGGGGTGCTGTTCAGGATGTCCTCGGTGTTCTGCTGCCTCACCGGTCCGCGTCCTGTCGGCGAAGGCCGTCGAGGACGACGTTCATCAGAGGCCGCGCCGTTGATTCCCATTCATCCCGGTCCAGTCGGCCGAGGTAGGCGATGAGCAGGAGGACCCCGTGGGCGTCCACGTCCGCGCGGATGGAACCGGCTGCTTTCCCGGCGTCCAGCAGGTGACCGAGGGCGTTTTCGATGGGGTTCTGGCTGTGGGCGACAAGGTCTTGCCATGCAGCCGGCTCGAGCGCTGCCAGGACGCCGTACTTGATCTCGGCGTAGTCGATCACTCGGTCGAGCCAGTGACGCAAGGCTTCCACGGGCTCGTGTTCCGCCAGCAGAGCGGAGGCGGCGGTCACGAGTTCTTCGACGTCGCGCTGGTACACCTCGGCGAGGAGCGCTTCGCGGTTGGGAAAGTTCCGGTAGAGCGTTCCCTGTCCTACGCCGGCGCGCTTGGCGATCTCGTTGAGGTGGACGTGGTTGGACTCGGCGAGGGCCGCGCGGGCGGCTTCGACGATGCGGGTTCGGTTCTGCACCGCGTCCGGACGGCGTGCTGGCGCGCTCATAGGCATCTCCTGATGTTCCGCCTCTCACAAGTGGACACGTGTCCGGTAGGGTGAACCAAGCAGCGGACACGTGTCCACTTTACTTGGAGGTAGTAGTGCTTTCTCTGCACGGCAAGATCGTCGCTATCACCGGAGCGAGCGGCGGCATCGGCGAAGCCACGGCCCGCCTGCTCGCCGGCCGCGGCGCCGCAGTCGTCCTCGCAGCGCGCCGCAGCGAGCGCATCGACGCCATAGCGCAGGACATCCGGGAGGAGGGGGGCCGTGCTGCCACGTGCGTCGTCGACGTCACCAAGGCCCAAGACCTGCAGCGCCTGGTGTCCACCACCATCGACCAGTGCGGCCGTATCGATGTACTGGTGAACAACGCCGGCATCGCCCCGATCAGTCCGCTGGCCGACCTCGACACCGAAGGCTGGTCGGCCATGATCGATGTCAACCTTCGCGGCATGCTCAACGGCGTCGCCGCCGTGCTGCCCGTCTTCCGCGAGCAAGGGTCGGGCCACCTGGTCAGCATCGTCTCCGTGGCCGGCCTGCACGGCGCGTCCCCCTCGATGGCTGTCTACGCCGCGACCAAGAACGCAGTGCGCACCGTCCACGAGGGGCTGCGCGCGGAGTCCACCGACGGGGTGGTGCGCACGACAGCCATCTCGCCGGGATACGTCCGCACCGATCTCGCCGACTCCATGGCAGATCCGCAAATCCGCGAGCAGACGCGCAAGAACATGGACGCGATGGGCATCCCTCCGGCGGCAGTCGCCCGCGCGGTGGCCTTCGCCATCGAGCAACCCGGCGACGTCGAGATCGGCGAGATCAATGTTCGCCCCACCGTCCAGGCGTGACACTTGCGGTCACCGGTCAAGTGAGACGGCCGCCAGTCGCTTACGCAACGCCACTGTCTGGCCCGACATGCCGACGAGCAGAACACAACTCCGGGCCTGGCTCCCGGCCTCAACGGGAGCGATGACTCCTGGTGAAGTGAATCCCAGAGCGGTCAGCCTGCCTTGCCGTCCTGGGCAGCTGCCCGGGCTTGGGTGATGGCGAGGCGGTAGGAGTCGGTGCCTGTCTGGATCAAGTTGCCGCCGAAGGTGAGCCGGTCGACGATGGCCGCGCAGAGCCGGGGATCGGTGAAGGTCTTGGTCAGCACCTTCTCGTCCGCGGCCTGGACCAGTTCGTTGACGAGTTTGGTGGCGAGCTTGTAGAGGACGCGGTAGCCGGCCATCGCGGCTTCGGTGCCCAGCGCGATCAGCAGGTGCGACTTGCCGGTGCCCGAGTCGCCGATCAGGCAGAGCGGCAGGCCCTTCCTGACCCACTCGCACGTCACCAGGGTGTGGATGACCGCCGGGTCCACGCTGGGGTTGGCGTCGAGGTCGAAGGCCCGCAGTGGTTTCTCACGGGGGAAGGCGGCGGCCTTGATCCGTCGTTCCGAACGGCGGCGAGCCCGGTCGTCTCACTCGGCCATCTCAGCAGTTCGGCGAGGAACCCGCGATACGACATGTGGTCACGGGCGGCTGCTTCGGCCAGCTCGGGGAACTGGGCTCGGATGGTGGGCAGCCGCAGCATGCGGAATGCCTGGTCGACCGCGATATCGGCGGCCTGTTCGGTCAGCCCGCGGTGGCGTTTGAACGTCGTCATGGCCTGTCTCCCTCGGCGGCAAAACGGTTCGGCCGCTGCCTGGGTCGCAGCAGCTGGTCGTAAGCTGCGACCGACGGCAGCGGCCGGTTATCGGGCGGCAGATGGGCCAGCCGCCGCTCGGTCAGGAACGTCACACTCGCCCGGTCCGGCTCCGGTTCAGTCGTGGGGGGCGGTGCCTCGTCGGCTTCGGCGGCCTTGCGTGCCTCCAGGGCTACCGCGTCCGCGGTCAATGCGCCGGCCCGCAGAGCGGCGGCGAGCCCGGTCACCAGGTACTCGTGGTGCAGATGCCGGCCCAGCAGCAGGATCCAGAGCACGGGTGCCGTCCCGGTCACTGTGGGCCTTGCAGGCGGCCGTCCACCACGCGTCGTGGACGGGGGTGAACTTGCCTGCGGAGCGGGCCCGTTCCAGCGCGGTCGCGCCGGGGAAAGCCCCGGGCTTGCGAACCAGAGCCGCCAGGTAATGGTCGAGCTCCAGGCGGGCCTGGCCCTTGGCGATCAGACGCTCGTGCCGGGCGACTTCCTTGCGTCCGTCAGCGTCACCCGAATGGTGCGGCCGATCAGCCCCACCGATGACGAGAGGCCGGGGACTGTGCTGACCGGGGTGCGATGGTGTCGTTCAGGCGGCGGCCAGGGTGGCGGTCCCCAGCGCGACGAGCGCGACCAACTTGACCGACTCGCAGGCCACGTAGACGAGGTGAGCGCGGGAGCGCGGGACGTCCGCTCCGGCCAGGACCCGGTCGGAGCGGCGGTTGAGGACGGGCCGGACCGCGGCCATCTGCACCGCCAGCAGTGCGACGGCGAGGACCGTCAGGACCAGGACCGTCACCGGGGGATCGCCGACGGCGACGGCCGCGACCACCACGACGACCTGGACGACTTCGGCGCGGTTGAGCGCGCGGAAGACGAGGCGGCCGATGCCGAGTCCGATCCGTACGGTCACGTCGGGCGCCCGGAACTTCAGCGGCGCTTCCAGGAAGGAGATGGCCAGCACCATCCCGAGCCAGACGAAAACAGCCGCGGCGGCCACGGCCGCCGAAGTGTCGTTCATACGCGGTACCGTTCCTAAAGACTGAGCGGGGAGTGAGTTCTGTTGCCAGGACTGCTGCTCAGCCGGGTGTCCCGAACGGTGTTGGGCACCCTGGTCGCCCGCTTTCGCTCCACCACCGGGCGGCGCGCATCGTGTGCGCGGTCCGGGAAGGTGGGGGCGGGGTTCCTCACGCCGTCGGGTGTCCGGTCGGGCCTGGGCGGTCCGATGCCCACCACGATCGCTCTGGTCGGGGTGGGGCGGTGTCGTCCGTCGCCGGATCGGGTGTCCGAGGGCGCGTCGCCCGACCGCGATGCTCGCCGCATCGTGCCGGGACGTCTTGCGTCGCGGGGTGGCCAGGGGTTTTTGCCAGTGCTGGGCACCCCACCGGGAGGTGTAGGCCGGGTCGACCGCCACGACGGCCAGGTTCTGTTCGGCGGCCATCGACACCAGCCGGGCCCTGAGCTTGGCGGTGGGGAAGCGGGACAGCAGGCGGCGGAAGCGTGTGTTGCGGCCGTGCTGCTCACGGCTGGTGCCGTCGGTGAAGTCGAGGTCCTCGATGGCGATCGCGGCGGCCCCGCAGCGCCGGGTGTGGTGCAGCAGCCGGGTCAGCGCGTGCCGGAGCTGCGCGTCCCGGTGCTCGGCGGTGCCGGTCAGGTCGTAGAAGAAGCGCCGTGGTTCGCCGACCGGGTTGCCGTGCACATCCAACTGCCAGGCGGCCAGGTGGTCATCGTTCATGTCCACCCCCACCACCCCCCGGGCCAGGGCCGCCTGAAGCGGCAGGACGGGGGCGGCGGCGCGCTGCCAGGACGCGGTCACATACCAGCGGCCACGTGCGGTGTCGTGGTGGATGCGGTAGGCCACCGCCCGGTTCGCGGTGACCCGGTCACACCACTCCTGCCCGCGGTGCTGGAACCGTACGACCGCGTCGAGGAGGTAGCGGCCGTGCGGGGCGTTGGCCAGGTGGACCAGCGGGGCCGGAAGCTTGACCGAGAGCCGGCCGGTGTCGGTGACGCGGATCGTCTCGTTGCCGAACCGCTTGCCCGCCTCCCCGTCGGCGGACAGGAACATCCGCTCCCCCCGCCACCGCTCCCGCCACGCCGCCGCGTCCAGTCCAGCCGCCTCAAGGTGGTGACGGGCGTTCGCGAGACGCTTGCCGCCGCGCACCACCTGCACCCGGCCCGCCGCCCGGTCCGCCTCCACCACCACGAGCCGGTCCTTCAAGCCATGCAGGCGGCGGGACTTGGCATGCCACTCACCACGCGAGGCATAGCCGCGCGCCAGGCCTTCGCGCTTGTCGGCCTTGGCACCCAGCGGCGGGGCCAGCCGCGCCTCGATCAACGCGATCTGCCCGCGAAGCCAGCCCAGATGGGCCGCCTGGCCGCGCCGGGCCAGCGCCCACTGGTCATGGGTGGCCTTGGTGATACTGCCCGCCCACCGCGCCGACGACCTCCCCGTCAGCGCCCGCTTGCGCACCGCCCGCGAGGCCGCATCATGCACCAGCCCCTGCCGGGACCGCTCCGCGAGATCACCCGCCGCCAGCGAACCCAGGAACATCCCCACCTCGGCGAGCACCGCCGCGTCCGACTCCGACACTCGCAGCCGGTCCCGGATCGCCACCCCCGCCGGGCCGGGCACCACGAACGACGCCGCTACCTCCCGCAGTCCGCTCACCCCTTCACCCCCGCCCGGCCGAAGAGCCCCGTCACCGAAGTCAACGAGCAACCTCCGCAAGGGTCACCCATTCGATCCAAGAACTCCCGTTCCCCTGCCGAGTGCGAAGGACCACAGCACAGCCCAGGCCGGTGGAGCCCTGACGCCAGCGGAACAACCGCATCCAGCCCCCGGCACTCACTCACTCTCACCAGAAGTCACTTCTGCTCAGTACACCGGCAGCAGTTCCCAGCCCCTCTCTCGTGTGATCGTTTCCCGTTGCGGCGGGCACGGTTTCCGTGCGCCGTGCGCCGTTCGCTGTTCCCGTATGGCCGCCGAAGTGTCGGCCGGGTCCGCGGGCCCTGTCCCGCCTCCGTGGGGAATCAGTTCCTACTGGCCGAGCCAGAGGTCCGGGCCGAAGACCTCGTAGTGGATCCTCTCGGCAGGCACGCCGCACCGCAGCAGGTCACCACGCACCGCCCGCATGAACGGCAGCGGCCCGCACAGGTAGGCGGTCAGGTCGGCCGGGAGGTGCAGGCTGCTCACGTCGGCTTGGCCGGCCGCGGCCTCTGATGCCTGGTCGCCGGGCACCTCGTACCACAGGTGGTGCCGGGCGTTGGGCAGTGCCCGCACCAGGCCGAGTTGCTCCGCGCGGTGCGCGTGGTCGGCGGGGGAGCGGTCGGCGTGGATCGTGATGACCGGGCGGGTGGAGCCGGTGGAGGCCAGGTGGTCGAGCATGGCCAGCATGGGGGTGTTGCCGATCCCCGCGGACGCCAGCAGGAGTGGGCCGTCGCCCGCGGGCAGGACCAGGTCTCCGAACGGTGCCGACACGGTGAGCGTGTCGCCGGGCTGTGCGTGTTCGTGGAGCCACGTCGAGACCTCGCCGTCCGGCCTCGCCTCGTCGCGGACGCGCTTGACGCTGATACGCCAATTCTGCCGACCGGGGGCGGAGGAGAGGCTGTACTGGCGGATCTGCCGGGCGCCGTCAGGGAGTTCGACCTGGACGCTGACGTACTGGCCCGGTCGGAAGGGGGCAGCCGGGCACCCGTCGGCGGGCCGCAGGAGGAGGGAGACGACATCGGACGTCTCCTGGCGCCGCTCGGCGATCTCCATGCGCTGCCGGACCTCGCCGTCCGCGGCGCCCGCCTCCTGGTACAGGCGCGCCTCGATGGCGATCAGCGCGTTGGCCATGAGCCAGTAGACCTCGTCCCAGGCCGCGGCGACCTCGTCGGTGACCGCGTCGCCGAGCACCTCGGTTATCGCAGCGAAGAGATGGCGGTGGACGATCTTGTACTGGTCGGAGGTGATGCCGAGTGAGGCGTGTTTGTTCGCGATCCGCGCGAGCATCGAGTCGGGGCGGGTGTCGGGCTTCTCCAGCAGCAGGCCCGCGAACGCGGCGATGGAGCCGGCCAGTGCCTTCTGCTGATCCCCGCTGGCCTGGTTGCCGCGGTTGAACAGGTCCCGCAGCAGCTCGGGCTGGGCCTCGAACAGCTTGCGGTAGAACAGCTCGGTGATGTTCCCGATGGCGGCTCCGACCGCCGGAAGGGTGGCCCGGACGACGGGGACAGACTGTTCGGAGAGCACTGGGACTCCTAATAGGTAAGTGATCTTCGCATTTTGAGGCGTGTGTGACCGCACCCCAGGGAGCGTGATGGCCGTGACGGCCGGGGTGGGTGCCAGGGCTTGGCTCTATTCCGCGGGAGGGCCGGCCAGAGCGATCAGCACCGGCCCGGTGGGCGAGGTGACGAGGTCGGCCACGGTCAGCGGATCGAGCGTGGCGTAGAACGCCTCCTGGGCGTCGCGCAGTGCGCGCCGCAGACGGCAGGCCCCGCGCAGGGGACACGGTGGGTCGTCGCAGGAGACGACCTCGCCCTCGCCCTCGAGTTCACGCACCAGCCAGCCCACCGAGGCTCGCCTGCCGAGGCCGGTCAGGGCGAGACCGCCGCCGCGGCCGCGCCGGGCCTCGACCACGCCAAGGTGTTGCAGGCGCGTGATCGCCTTCGCCGTGTGGGTGTGCCGCACGTCCATGGCTTCGGCCACCTCGCGGGTGGTGAGCACCTCGTCGTCGGCGCAGACCGCCAGACGCATGACGGAGCGCAGCGCCAGGTCGGTGAACTTCGTCAGTCTCACAGCCCGGACGCTAGCAAATGCGAATGCTAGATTCCTATTTGATGGATGGTGTGACCGTGTGGAGTGCGTCACGGGCGGCTGCGTCCGGCGTTCCCCCGGCACAGGGCCGGCCCATGCCGGCGACGGAGAAGGCAAGGCGAGATCGGATGGTGGCAGTGACTGTGGCAGACGGCGACTCCCCGGGCCCGGCCGATGGCGCGCCGGTGCCTCGGATTCTGTTCGACACCGAGGCGCTGGAGGCGCTCGGCCCGGCATCGACGGGCGCGGTGTGGAGGCTGTCCGAGCCCGGCCGGCAGATCGACGCCAACATCGTCCGGCTCGTGTCCGAGCAGCGCGTCGAAGCCCATGCCGAGCCGGACCTGGACGTACTCCTGCTGGTCGTGGCGGGAGACGGCACCCTGCTCACCCCGGAGGGACCGCACGCGCTGGGCGAAGGCAGCCTGGTCTGGCTGCCCCACGGCTCCACCCGCGGCCTGGAGGCGGGCGAGCGCGGTATGTCGTACCTGACCGTTCACCGCCGCCGGCCCGGCATGCGGATCCAGTCCGCCGTAAGCCGGGACCGTGGGTCCGGCAGGCCGCGCCCCTGAACCGTGGGCATGCCGAACGGGGCGTCGAATATTCCATGCCCTGGCGGTCGTCGGACGTGCAGACTCGTCCCATGGCGGACATGCGCGCATTCCGGGACGCGGTCGGTCGCTGGGCGGCCGGCGGTCCCGGCGAACCGGCGACTGATCTGGCTGTACAGCTGGGGGTACGGACGGCGGTGCTGTTGGAAGGACCGAGTGACCTCGCGGCCGTCGAGGCGCTGGCCGCACGGCGTGGCCGGGACCTGGCCGCCGAAGGAGTGTGCGTCGTGTCGATGGGTGGGGCGATGAGCGTCGGCCGCTACGCCGGCCTTCTGGGCCCACCCGGTCTTGGTCTGCGCCTGGCAGGACTGTGCGACGAGCGCGAGCAGCCCTTCTACGAACGCGGCCTGAAACGGGCCCGGGCGCCGCACCGGGGCTTCTTCGTGTGTGTGGCCGACCTGGAGGACGAGCTCATCCGCGCGTTGGGCACGGCGCGGGTCGAGGAGATCATCCGCGCGGAGGGCGACCTGCGGGCCTGGCAGACCTTCCTGCACCAGCCCGCACAGCACGGTCGGCCCCGGCACCAGCAGTTGCGGCGCTTCCTCGGCACGAAGAAGGGCCGCAAGATCCGCTACGGCCGTCTCCTGGTGGAGACGCTCGACCTTGGGCAGGTACCGGCCCCGCTCGACGACCTCGTCACGAGCCTGTGACCGACGCCCGAAAGGGTGTTCATGGCCGCTTCGGGCGCTCTGTTCCGCCGTCCGTCGACGTGGCCGACTGGCGCTGCCGACGGCCGTCTGCAGGCGACTGTGATGCGATGCGAGGGCGGGGCCTCCCGCTCCGGCCAGGTGCAGACGATGCCCGGTCAAGGAACGTGCGAACTCGTCCACGGGTGGGGGACCTTGATGGCCGTGAACCAGCCCGCGCCGAGCCGCAGTGCGCCGGATTGGACCTGTCCCCGCAGCCACTCGGTGCGGTTGGGATGACGCCGTGGGCAACAGCATCTGGGCCGGCCCTGCCGCGGACGCGTGTCGAGGCAACGCGCTCCGCCTGAACCACCAGCACCCCTCACCGGCTCATGACGATTCACGCACGACGAGCTCGGTGGGAAGCGTGACATGCCGACGCGGTGACTCGGGATCGCCGATCTCCTCCATCAGGATGTGGGCGATCATGCTGCCGATCTCCTCGACGGGCTGACGCACGGTGGTGAGGGGCGGATTGCTGTGCCGGGCGATGATGGAGTCGTCGAATCCGACCACCGCCACCTCGTCGGGGACGCCCCTCCCCTGCCTGCGCAGCTCCACCAGCGCCCCGGCCGCCATGACGTCCGAGGCGACGAACACGGCGTCGAGCTCGGGGACTTGTTCAATGAGTGAACGCATCGCGGCCTCGCCGCCCTCCTCGGTGAAGTCGCCCGAGGCCACGAGTCGGTCCGTGGCCTCGTGCCCCGCCTTCTCCAGGGTCTCGCGCCAGCCCTGGAGCCGGCTGCGCGCCACGTCCATGTCGAGGGGGCCGCTGATGGTGGCGACGGTCCGCCGCCCCCGCGCGAGGAGGTGGCTGACGGCCGTCGCGGCCCCGCCCGCGTTGTCGGAGTGCACGTGGCTGAGCGACTCGTCGGGGGAGCGGCGCCCGGCGAGCACCGTGGGCAGCCCCATGTCCTCCAGCAGCCCCGGCAGTGGATCGTGCTCGTGCACCGAGACCAGGAGCACTCCGTCGACGCGCCGCTCCGCCACCGACTCGGTGAGCTGGTCACGCTCGGCCTGGTCGCGTACGAGCATCAGTTGGAGCTGGGTCCGGGTCTCTGCGAGGGCGGTGCTGACCCCGCGGATCACCGCCGAGAAGTAGGGCTCGGAGCCCAGTCTGCTCTCCGACTCGGGGATGACCAGGGCCACGGAGTTCGTCCTGCTCGTCACCAGCCCCCGGGCAACCGAGTTGGGTACGTAGTTCAGCTCGGCGATGGCGGCGAGGACGGCGGCCCTGGCTTTGTCACTGACGAGCTCCGAGCCGTTGATGACTCGTGAAACCGTGGTGCGTCCGACGCCGGCGCGCGCGGCCACGGTCTTGATGGTCGGGCGTTGCCTGCCCCCCATGACGCCTCCCTCGCATCCGCGCTGCCCAGACGGCTTTCACCTGCGCATTGTGCCAGACCGCCGCGGCGCGTCCGCAGGGTCTGATCTCGAGGGCGGGACATCTTCCCGCAACGAAGTGGATTCAACTTCTTGACAGACACCTTTCGCGGCGGCCAGGCTTCGGGCTCCTGAGTGGGCACGTTCCCATCGCCGTTTGGGAACGTTCCCACCGGACAAATGGGGCCTGCGGAGCGGACCGTGGGGCTCGAACTCCGGTGCGTCAGCGCCGCCGCTAGGAGGACGAAATGGACAAGTTCCGAAGGAAGTTGCGTACGAGAGTCTTGGCCGCCGTGTCGGCCGCGTCGGCTCTCGGGCTGGTCGTGGGCTGCGGGGGCAGCAGCGACGGGGGGACCGGCGGGGGGAAGAAGGACGGCAAGGTCACCATCACCATGGGGCTGTTCGGCGTCATGGGCTTCAAGGAGACCGGTCTGCTCGACAAGTACATGAAGGAACACCCGAACGTCGTCATCAAGGCGGACGTCGCGGGCGACGAGCAGACCTACTACACCGCCCTGCAGACCCACTTGGCCGCCGGCAGCGGACTGAAGGACATCCAGGGCATAGAAATTGGTAGGGCCAAGGAACTGTCCGACACCCAGAAGGACAAGTTCGTCGATCTGGCCGGCGTGGCCGGGACGGACCACTTCCTTCCGTGGAAGCAGAGCCAGGTCACCACCGCGGACAAGAAGGTCATCGGCCTCGGCACCGACATCGGCCCGATGGCGGTCTGCTACCGCAAGGACCTCTTCGAGCAGGCCGGCCTGCCCACCAACCGCGACGAGGTCGCCAAGCTGTGGGACGGCGACTGGTCGAAGTACGTCGCCACGGGCAAGCGGTTCAAGCAGAACTCGAAGGCCGACAAGGTCGCCTACATGGACAGCTCCAGCGGACTGTTCAACGCCATGATCTACGGCAACTCCCAGCAGTTCTACGACAAGCAGGGCGAGCTGATCTACAAGACCAACCCTGTCGTGAAGGACGCGTGGAAGCTGGCCTCCGAGGCGGCCACGTCCGATCTCACCGCGAAGCTCCGCCAGTTCCAGCCCGGTTGGGACCCCGGCCTGGCCAACAGCACCTTCGCCACCACCGTCTGCCCGGCATGGATGCTCGCCCACATCAGCGAGAAGGCGGGCCCGAAGAACAAGGGCAAGTGGGACGTCGCCAAGGCACCCAAGGGCGCCAACTGGGGCGGAGCGTTCCTCGGCGTGATGGACAAGAGCCCTGTCAAGAAAGAGGCGCAGGAGCTCGTGGCCTGGCTCACCGCCCCCGAGCAGCAGGCCTACCTCTTCAAGGAGATCGGCAACTTCCCCTCGTCGCAGACCGCGTTGTCCCTGCCCGAAGTGGTCGATGCCAAGTCGGACTACTTCAGTGGCGCGCCCATCGGCAAGATCTTCAGCGCCGCGGCCCAGGAGATCCCCGACGAGCAGGTGCTCGGCCGTAAGGACGGCACCATCAAGGACATCTTCTCGCAGGGTCTGACCTTGATCGAGGCGCAGAACAAGAGCCCGAACGAGGCATGGAAGACCACTGACACGCGCATCGAGAAGGCCGCCGGCTGACCGAGGGCCCTGTTGCCCATCTCCGCAGCAGCTCGGCGCCCCATGCACTGCCTGTCTGGGCCGCCGGGCCCCTGCTCGCCTCTCTCACCCTCCAGGAAGGACGCCTTCCGGTGGCCATCTCCACCTCGACACCCCCACACGGTGCGGCCGGCACCGCCCCGCCGGCCGGGACCGGCGGGGACCGTCAGCGGCGCCGTACGCTGCTGCACCGCATCGACCTCCGGGGCGCCCCGTACGCCTTCGTCGCCCCGTTCTTCATCGTCTTCGCCGCCTTCAGCTTCTACCCGCTCATCTACACCTCGTGGATCTCGCTGCACCGCGTCGAACTGTCGACCCTGAACCTCATGGAGTGGGTCGGCTTCGACAACTACACGGCCCTGTGGGACGACGACCGCTTCTGGAACGCGCTGCTCAACACCATCACCATCGGCGTCCTGTCGACCGTGCCGCAGCTGCTGATGGCGCTCGGGCTGGCACACCTGCTCAACTACCGGCTGCGCGGCTCGACGTTCTTCCGCGTCGCCGCCCTGACCCCGTACGCCACTTCGGTGGGCGCCGCGGCCCTCGTGTTCACGATGCTCTTCGAACGCGACTTCGGCATGATCAACTGGATGCTGAGCCTGGTGGGTGTCGACAACATCGACTGGGAGAACAACAAGTGGGCCGCACAGACGGCGATTTCCTCGATCGTCATCTGGCGCTGGACCGGCTACAACGCCCTGCTCTATCTCGCCGCGATGCAGGCGATCCCTCGCGACCGGTACGAAGCCGCGGCCATCGACGGCGCCTCGCGGTGGCAGCAGTTCCTGACGGTCACCGTCCCCGGCATCCGCTCCACCATCGTGTTCACCATCGTCCTGTCCACGATCGGCGCCACCCAGCTCTTCGGTGAGCCCCTGATCTTCGGCCAGGGTCCCAACGGCATCACCGGGGGAGCGGACAACCAGTACCAGACGCTGGGTCTGCTGCTGTACGAGGAGGGCTGGAAGAACTACCAGATGGGCCGGGCCGCCACGGTCGCCTGGGCGATGTTCCTCGTGCTCATCCTCGTGTTCGTCGTCCAACGAGTCGTCAAGCGCGTCCTGGCGCGCAAGGCCTGACCGGGAGGTTTCCATGACCACAGACAGCATCCCGGTCCGGACGGCGGACGCGCGCCCCGGGACCGAGCGCAACGCCCGCAAGACCACCCCGTCCGGCCGACGACGCCGAGGACTGTTCCGGCACCCGGGCGCCGGACGACAGCACCACGCGGGTCCCGTCGCCTACATCCTCCTGGGAATCGCGGCGCTGTTCTCGCTCTTCCCGCTCTACTGGACGATGGTGGCGGCGTCGACCGACAACACGCGTGTCACCCAGACGCCTCCGCCGTTCCTGCCGGGACCCCACCTGCTGGAGAACCTCGGCAAGGCCTGGCAGGACGCCGCGCTGGGCAAGGCCATGCTCAACAGCCTGATCGTGGCCGGCGTGATCGCCCTGTCCACGGTGCTGTTCGCCACCCTCGCCGGCTTCGCGTTCGCCAAACTCCGCTTCAAAGGCCGCAACATCCTGCTGATGCTGGTGATCGGCACGATGATGGTGCCGCCGCAGCTCGGCGTCGTACCGCTGTTCATGATGATGACCGAACTGGGCTGGGGCCAGAAGCTGCCCGCCGTCATCTTCCCCACGCTCGTCAGCGCCGTCGGCGTGTTCTTCATGCGGCAGTACCTGTCCGAGGCGTTGCCCGACGAACTCGTCGAGGCCGGGCGCGTGGACGGTGCGCACTCCCTGCGCATCTTCTGGAGCATCGTGCTGCCGATCGCCCGGCCTCCCATGGCCGTGCTGTTCATGATCACGTTCGTGCACGCCTGGAACGACTTCTTCTGGCCTTTCATCGTGCTCGACATGACCAATCCGACGGTGCCCGTCGCCCTCACCCAGCTCAGCGCGGGATACGTGCGTGACCAGTCGCTGATCATGGCGGGCGCGCTCCTCGGCACGCTGCCCCTGCTCGCCCTGTTCATCGTCTTCGGCCGTCAGATCGTCGGCGGCATCATGCAGGGAGCGGTCAAGGGATGAGCACCCTGCCGTTCCCCCGATGCCGAGGCCCATCGACGCCGGCCACCCCGCTTCGCCGCTCTCGCCCCGCCTAGCAGTCCATCTGGAAGGACCCACGTGACCACCACCGCAGCCCGACCTGTCGCGCCCGCCCCGGAGAACACCGCCGCCCTCAGGTTCCCGCAGGGATTCACCTGGGGCACGGCGACCGCCGCGTACCAGATCGAGGGCGCCGCCGCCGAGGACGGACGCACCCCTTCCATCTGGGACACCTACTCGCACACGCCCGGCAGAGTGCGCAACGGCGACACGGGTGACGTCGCCACCGACCACTACCACCGCTGGCGCGAAGACATCGCGATCATGGCCGATCTGGGCGTCAGCGCCTACCGGTTCTCCGTGTCGTGGCCGCGCGTGCAGCCGACCGGCCGGGGCCCGGCCGTCGAGAAGGGACTCGACTTCTACCGCGCCCTGACCGACGCACTGCTGGAGAAGGGCATCGAACCGGTCGTCACCCTCTACCACTGGGACCTGCCGCAGGAGCTGGAGGACGCGGGCGGCTGGCCGGAGCGCGCCACCGCAGACCGGTTCGCCGACTACGCGACGCTGGCGGCCCGCGCGCTGGGGGACCGGGTGAAGACCTGGATCACCCTCAACGAGCCCTGGTGCAGCGCCTTCCTCGGATACGGCTCGGGTGTCCACGCGCCCGGGCGCACCGACCCGGTCGCGGCCCTGCGCGCGGCGCACCACCTCAACCTCGCCCACGGCAAGGCCGTCTCTGCGCTGCGCGCCGAACTGCCCGCCCGGGCGCAGGCGTCCATCACGCTCAACATCCACCACGTCCGCGCGCTGACCGAGGCCGCCGAGGACCTCGACGCGGCCCGCCGGATCGACGCACTGGCCAACCGCGTCTTCACCGGCCCTGTGCTCGAAGGCCAGTACCCCCAGGATCTCCTCCAGGACACGGCGAGCCTGACCGACTGGTCCTTCGTACGGGACGGCGACACCGCCACGATCCACCAGCCGCTGGACTTCCTGGGCGTCAACTACTACACACCCACGCTCGTTTCCGCCGCCACCGGCGAGGCCAGCCACGGCTCCGACGGCCACGGGCAGAGCGAGCACAGCCCCTGGCCGGGCGCCGACAAGGTCGCCTTCCACCGTCCTCCGGGCCGTACGACCGCGATGGGCTGGGCGGTCGACCCCAGCGGCCTGTACGACCTGCTGATGCGACTGAAGGCAGATTTCCCCGCGATGCCTCTGATGATTACCGAGAACGGGGCCGCGTTCGACGATTACGTGAACCCGCAGGGCGAGGTGGCCGACCCCGAACGCATCGACTACCTCCACGGCCATCTGTCGGCCGTGCACCGAGCGATCGGCGCCGGCGCCGACGTGAGGGGCTACTTCCTGTGGTCCCTGCTGGACAACTTCGAATGGGGCTACGGCTACAGCAAGCGCTTCGGTGCCGTCTACGTCGACTACCCGACCGGCAAGCGCATCCCCAAAGCCAGCGCGCGGTGGTACGCCGACGTGGCCCGCACCGGCATTGTGCCGGAGGGGAGCGGCGGGAACCGCTGAGCAAGGGGGAGTGCCGCATGGCCGGCCGGGCCGCTGGGGCCCTCGCCACGGAGCGGTCTCCGAGCGGCAGCGCCACTGTCGCTCGGAGACGCTCCGCGTCGGCCTTCGCCTGATCCAACTCGCGGCGTAACCGGTCACCGGTCACGGGGCCGGTGAGCCTTGGTGCCCCGGGCCACGGCACAGTTCAGGCGACGGTCCAGTCGTGCAGCTGTCGGGCGAGCAGGGCAACGCCGAGTGCTCCGGAGCCGGCATCGCGGACGAGCACCACGGCCGACTTGGGCGGATGGTCGAGCCGCCGCCCGTTGAGGAACAGATACGCCTCCGTGGCGTGCGGGCGGTCCGCAGGCTGCCACAGCCCCGCGTCGGAGTCTGGACGCGCGGCTTTGAAAGTTTTCGCCGGTGAAGGCGGCGGGCGGGGTGTGGTCCAGCAGTAGGACGAAGTGCAGAGCGAACGGCGGACGGTCCTCGTACGGGATGCCGTCGGCGTCGAGCTGGAAGTTCGCGGCCCAGGCCGCCTGACAGAGAACCGAGACGAACAGTCCCAGGAACTCCGCGCCGAGAGGTCGTCGGCGTTGTCGATCAGGATGGCGACATCTCGGTTGCCGTGCCCGGGGCCGTGCCAGTCGTGGAGGCAGTCCACCAGCGCGTCCCAGTTGGGTCGTTGCACCATCTGTGCTGACCTCCTGAGCACCTCGGTCAGGGCCGCGATGCTGTGGTCTCCACAGGGGAACATCCCCTCGAGCAGTTCCGGGCCGGTCGCGAAACGTCGCGCCGTCACAGCGTGTCACTCCCGGCCGTAACCCGGGTGCTGCCCGCCATAAACCGATCGCTCCAGCTGATCCCTGGGGCAGCCCGGCTGCACCGGCTGTCCGGCTAGGGGAACGCGTCCGCTCCTCGTTCCAGCCACACTCGAAGGTGGGAGGGGTGCTCGGCATCCATGTGTACGGTGTTCGCGGCTATGGCGGTCCGGCGGGCTGTTGCCTCCGGTTCGCCGGTGTTGGTGTTGATGTCGAAACGGGGGAAGTTGCTGGAGGAGACGTCGAGCCGGATGCGGTGGCCGGCGGCGAAGCGGTTGGCCGTGTCGGGGGCGATGACCTCGATCTCGTACACCGTGCCCGGAGTGAGCAACTCCGGCTTCTCGTAGGAACGGTGGAAGCGGCAGCGAGCGATGCCGTCGGTGAGGTTCATGGCGTAGCCGTGCGGATAGTCGGCGTTGGGCGGGTGGACGTCGATCAGCTTGATGGTGAAGTCGGTGTCCGGGGCCGTGGTGGAGATGTGGAGCCTTGCCGACACGGGGCCGGCCAGCACCACGTCATGCTTGAGTGGCGGGGTGCTCAGGCTGATGACGTCCGGGCGGGAGTCCAGCGGCAGGTACGGTGCGCGCGCCCCGTACACCCGGCCGTCCGGGGCGTTCTGGTCGTACGCCCCGCCCGTCATCACCGGTTCGCCCGAGGTGACTTGGCCTCCCATGGTGGGGACCGGCCGGCGCGGGTCGAAGTCGTAGGTCACCGACGCGGCGGCCACGGTGGGCGGGGAGAGGGCGAGGGCGCCTGCGGCGGTGAAGTACAGGGAGACCGGGGCCGTCGACGCCGGCGGCCACTGGGCGTCGGTGCGCCATGCGCCGCCGTGCCGCATCCGCCCGGCCGCATCCCTTCGGCCGTCGCCGCCGCCCATCAGGAAGTACTGGACGGCGGGGAGGTCTCCGCTCTCCGGATTCCCCTCGTCCTCCCGGCCCAGCGCCCGGTCGAACCAGCGGCGGCGGAACTCCAGGTACGACGGGGCGAGGTTGCCGTCCAAGGTCGCCCGCGGTCCGAAGTCCACGTCTCCGGCGTACGTCTCGCAGCGGTGCCCGTGTGTCCACGGGCCCATGACCATGTAGGAAGGTGCCGACTTCAGCTCCCGCAGGGCGGTGAAGTTCTCGATGGTGGAGCGGACGTAGGGGTCGTACCAGCTGCCCATGTGCAGGCTCGGCGCGTCCGGGAAGCGCCCGTAGAAGCCCCGCCCGTAGATCGCCGGGTTGCGGTAATAGTCCCCGAAGGTGTCCTGGCGCCACTGCTGCAGCAGGAAGTCCTCGTACGCCGGCAGGTGCCGCAGCGGCGTGCAGCCCGGCCGCCACGGCATCGCACCGAACCAGCCCCTCGCGTCGACCCGCAGCAGCTGCTCGGCCAGCACAGGGTCCGCCGCTGCCTCCGGACTCTGCACCGCATGCCGCAGCGCCCAGGTCACCTGCTTCAGCTCGAAGGCGCCGCCCATCCGCATCCCCGCGTCGTACGCGCAGGAGAATCCGCCCGAGTCCTGGAACATGGCGGCCAGTCCCGTCGCCCCCTCGGCGGCTGCGGCTGCCTGGACATGGGCGGAGTAGGACACCCCCGTCATCACGACCCTGCCGTCACACCACGGCTGGTTCCTGAGCCAGGCGATCGTGTCCGCCCCGTCCGGGCCCTCGCCGAGGTACTTCACGAACGTTCCCTCGGAGTCGCCGCGGCCCCGGCAGTCCTGCCGTACGACGTGGTACTGGGCGTCGGTGAAGTGCCGGGCGATGTCCTCGGGTTGCGGGACCGGCGCGTCGCTGTGGTCCTGGTCCGAGCCGCGCTGCCTGCGCCGGCCGTACGGGGTGCGCTCGAGGAGCACGGGAAGCGCGGTCGCCTTCGGTTCGGGTGAGGCGGAGTACAGGTCGGCGGCGAGATGGATGCCGTCCCGCATGGGGATGCGCAGGGTGCGGCGCCACAGGGCGCCGTCCTGGAGGGGTTCGGGCCGGCAGGTGTGGGAGGTGTCGTACGAGGTCATTCCCGTGACGCTAAGCAGTGGCTCACCTCATGGCGATCACTTGACGTCATCAGGTCAACTGTTCCGTCGGACGGTGACGGGATCGGACACGGGACCTACTGTGCAGCGCAACCCGGCAACACGCCACGTACCTCGCGACGGATCGTGCACGGTTCCGGGTCCCTGGTTTCCCACACAACGCTCGCCACGCGGCCGCGTCGTGCCCTCGTTCACCGTCCTCACAGGAGGCCGCCATGACCACACCTGCCCAACGCCCTCAGGAGGTGCAGGCCCCGGAGCCCGACGAGGGGGGCCGTGGCTCCAGGCTCCTCGACCTGGTCGAGCGCGCGGGAAACGCACTGCCGCATCCGTTCTGGCTGTTCTGGATCCTGTGCGGGGTGGTCGCCCTCGTCAGCTCGGCGCTGAACGCCTCCGGCCTGCGGGTCGAGGACCCCTCCTCGGGTGACCTGGTCGGCGTACGCAGCGCTCTGTCGGCGGACGCCGTACGGGACCTGATCACCGGCGCCGAGGAATCCTTCGTCACCTTCGGCCCACTCGGCACCGTGCTCATGGTGATGCTGGGTGTCGCGGTCGCCGAGCGGTCGGGACTCTTCGAGGCACTGGCCCGCCGCATGCTGTCCGGCCTGTCCCCGCGCAAGGTCGTCCTGGGCGTGGCCCTGGGCGGCGTACTGGGCAAGTTCCTGTCCGACTCCGCGTACGTGGTCCTCATCCCGCTCGGGGCGGTGGCCTTCCGCGCCGTGGGCCGCTCTCCCCTGCTCGGCATGATCGTCGCGTTCGTCTCCATCAACGCCGCGGGCGACGCCAACCCGCTGATCGCGCCCGGGGACGCGCTGTTCGCCTCCGTGGCCACCGAGGCCGCGCAGCTCGTCGACAAGGACGTGGTGGTCCGCGCGACGGACAACATGTACTTCACCACCGTCTCGGCGTTCGTGCTGGCCGGCACCATCGCCCTGGTCGTGGACAAGATCCTCGCCAAACGCGAGCATCATCTGACCCCCGACGCGGACCTGGAGGCCGCCGCGGCACAGCGGGTCGTCGCCGCGGAGATCGACGACGCCACCGAGGTGCGGGCCCTGAAACTGACCGGTCTGGTCGTGCTCGGCTACGCCGCGCTGATCGTGCTCACGATGCTGCCCGCCTCCTCACCACTGCGCGGCGAGGGGGGCGCGATCGTGGAGTCCACCTTCATGAACGCCATCGCCGTCTTCCTCACCGTCTTCTTCCTGCTGATCGGCGCCGTGTACGGGCGGCTCACCGGGCGGATCAGGGGGAGCCGCGCGATACCGGAGTTCATGGCCGAGGGAGTGCGCTCCATCGCACCGCTGTTGGTGCTCTTCTTCGCCGTGTCGCAGTTCCTCGCCCTGTTCAAGTGGACCAACATCGCCACGGTCGTCGCCGTCGAAGGCGCGGACTTCCTCAAGCAGCTGGGCGCGCCCACGCTGGTGCTGTTCTCGCTGCTGATCGTCGCGGTCGCCCTGATGAACCTCCTCATCACCTCCGGCTCCGCCCTGTGGACGCTGGTGGCCCCGGCACTGGTGCCGATGCTGATGCTGCTCGGCACCAGTCCGGCCACCACCATGGCGCTCTACCGCATCGCCGACTCCTGCACGAACTCCATCACCCCGATGAGTACTTCGTTCATGCTCTGTGTCGGCTACCTGCAGACCCTGCGTCGCAAGGCCGGCATCGGCACCCTGGTCTCCTTCACCCTGCCCCTCGCCATGATCATGCTGGTGGTCTGGGTACTGCTGTTCTTCGCCTGGTACCTGCTGGGCATCCCGCTCGGCCCGGGCGCACCCGTACGGTGAACTCCGCCGTACGCTGACGGCGTGAGCATCGTCCTCGACCTCGGAGGGCTCGGCCCCGCGGACCTCGCGGTCGGGCCCTCCGCGCTGTCGGAACTGATGGCGAGCCTGCACGTGCTCGCCGAACCCGAGCACCACCCGGAGGCCGCCGGCTGGACGGCCCGCGCCGCCGCGGCGGGACCCGAACTGCGCGACGAGTTGTCCGTGTTCGCTCCGCTGTGGGCACGCTTCCGCTGCCGCCTGTTCTTTCCCCGTACCGTGCCGCTCACGGCGAACCTGGACGAAGAACTGGCAGCAATAGGGGAGTTGCAGAAGGGGGACTTCCTCGAGCTGGTGGCGCCCGGAGTCCTCGGCACCAGCGCGCAGCCCGTGCCGCAGGCCCGCGAGCTGCGGCCCGGCACCGCCGCCGCGGAGGACTACACACGCCGCTGTCTGCGCCGCTCCTACGCCCGCGGTGAGCTGGCGCGGCAGCTGGTGGCGGCACCGCTGGAGCTGCGGAACCGGCTGCTGGAGGTGCTGCGGGCCGCCGACACCGCCTTCTTCGCCGAGGACTGGCGCACCCTGCGGCCGGCCCTGGAGGACCACGCGCGGGAGGTACGTCGCCGGCTGACGGCCCGGCCGCCCGCGGAGGTACTAGCCGAACTGCTGCCGACCGCGGCCCGGGTAGGGCCGGGGGAGCGGATACGGCTGGACAAGCTGCAGATCGACGAAGTGAAGGTGGCTCCGCGCCCCCTCGTCCTCGTCCCGTCCGCGCGGGTGTGGCCGCATCTGACCGTCAAGAACGAGCACCCGTCGTGCGTGGTGGTGCAGTACGCGGCGCGTGGCGCAGCCCCGGCCGGACAGCTGACCCTGCGGGATCTGCACCACCGGCTGATGGCGCTGACCTCGCCCGCCCGGATGGAGCTGTGCCGCCATCTGCTGGGCGAGCCCATCACCACCTCGGAACTCGCCGCCCGGCTGGGCTCCAGCGAACCACAGGTCTCCCGCGCCCTGCGCACCCTGCGCGACGCGGGCCTGGTGTGCTCCACCCGAGACGGCAAACTGGTGCGGCACCGGCTCGCCACGGACGTCATCCAGCGACTGGGCCACGATGTCCTCGCAACCGTGGCACGGTGAACCGACGAGGAAAGCACTGGCCGTCTCCGGCGCCCCGGCGAGCGGATCCTGGAAGAGGCAGACCACCGGGTCGCGGGCATCGGCGTCGACCGGGTGGCCACCTGTCCGCCGGCCCTCATCGACCCCGGCTCCGACACCGGCATGATCTCCGGCGCGGGTCATCATCCGCCGCCCGGAGAGGTGCTCCCGCTGTACACCGACGATCTGGTCGAACACCGCCGGACGGACATCGATGCCTCACTGCGGCGCTGTTCTGGTGCACGGACTCACCGAAGACGACGTGACCCTGTCGCCGCCGGCCTGCGGGCCGCACCACTCGGGCTGGGGGACGGCGGGACAAGCTTCCCGCAGCCTCTGTCCGACTCCGCGGGTGAGATGCGCGAGGTCCACGGCAGGGAAGTTGGCCAGGTGGCGTGCGAGCAGTGGCCGACCTCCCGCCTCAGAGCTTCCTTGCGCCCCACCGGTCCGTGTTGTGGTGGTTGCCCGGGGTGGTGCCTACTGCCGCGCGGAGAGCTTCGCTTCGAGCCGGTTCAGTGTGCGGGTCAGGATGCGGGAGACGTGCATCTGGTGATCCCGAGGTCCTCACCGCCGTGCCTCAGAGTCACGCATGCAGGTGAGGGCGGCTATAAGTCGGATAGTTTAGGGCAGGTGAAACAAATGGCCGAACTTTCACAGCTGTTGCAACAGACCATGCGACGCAGGCACCTGAACGCAGAGGACCTCGCCGACCGTACGGGCATTCGCACCCCGCGGATCCGCGTCTTCGCCGCGGACGGAGCCCACGGTCCCGTGCGGCCCACCCCGGAGGAACTGTCGGAGCTCGCCGAGGCTCTGGCACTGCCCTTGCGGGATGTCCAGGAAGCTGCCCGCACCGCTGCACCGGCGCCGGCCTGACGGCTGCCGCGGGACTCCCCGTCACGACGCAGGCCCGAGACCTCGGGCGTGGCGAATTCGGGACCTGATCACTTTCCCCCGGCCGGGTTGGCCGGGGCGGCAGCCGCATGGCCCTGCTGCCCCAGCCACCGTCATGACGCCGAGGCCGACTGCCTGCGGCATGAAGGCGAGGCGCTCCAGCGCGGCCCGCGCACATGCCCCGCAGGCCCGCTACGTCCCAAGGCTGCGTCATGCAACCAGTGATGCAGGACATCAGGCTCTGCCCGGCTGGGCAGAACACCGCAAGGACATGATCCGCCCCGTGCGCTGCCTCTGCTGGGCCGGTCGCCCGGCCAGGCAGCTGCGTGTGCGCAAAGGATGGAGGTTCGCCGGGCCAGGAAGACTAGAGTGAGCGAGCCCCCTACACAGCGCCGTGCCGGGGTCGGTTGAGGACGCGGGGTGGGGGAGAACTCCTGTGAACGATCAGGACCGGGGCGGCGGGAAGATGCTGGCCGGTCTGCTGGCCTCGAGCAAGCTGATACCCCTGGAGTGGTTGCCGGCCAAGACGGTCGAGCATGCGGCGTCCGCAGGTTTCGCAGGCGTTGATCTATCTGGCGGACCTGCAGCGCGAGACGCTGCACCTGCTGACCGGGCAGGGACTGGACGCCGCAGGTGAGCCCGGCGGTGAGGAAGCCGGGATCAAGATCGAGGGCACGCTGCCGGGCCGGGCCTACCAGTACGGGCAGATACTGCACGGTGGCCGCTCGGATCCGGAAGAACAGCAGTGGTGGGTGCCGTTGCTCAACGGCACCGAGCGCCTGGGCGTACTGCGCCTCACCACGCAGGCGGACGACGCGCGCACGCGCGAGAACATGGAACTGTTGGCCTCCCTGCTCGCACTGATCATCGTGAGCAAACGGCAGAGCAGCGACTCCTATGCCCGGCTGATGCGCACCGAACCGCTGAACATCGCCGCCGAGATGCAATGGCACCTGATGCCGCCTCCCACCTACGCCGACAGCCGCGTGGCGATCTCCGCCGCGATGGAGCCTGCGCACCACGTCAGCGGCGACGCCTATGACTACGCCACCGCCGGCTCGGTGGTGCACGTCTCGATCTTCGACGCGATGGGCCACGACACCGCTGCCGGCCTGACCGCGGCCCTGGCCATGGGGACTTGCCGCAACACACGCCACCACGCCGACGGACTGCCCGTCCCCGAAACCCTGCGCCGCCTCATCCACACACTCCGCGACTACCACGACGGCCAGCTCCAGGACGATGCCACCATCCTGATCTGCCGATGGCTCGGTCCCGCCGATGCCCCCGTGGCAGACGAGACGGACCGCACCTGAAGCAGCCCCTCTATCCGTCTGTCGGCGGGCCCTCAGTCGGCGGCAATGGCCGATCGTTGGGTGAAGCGGTGCCACCAGTGGCGGCGCCCGGGTACAGGGCGCGGCTCAGTTGACGACCGATCAGCAGGTAGCCCAGCAAGGCGCCCGACGTGTTGAGCAGGACGTCGTCGACGTCGAAGGCCCGCCCGGTGATCACGGCGCGCTGGACGAGTTCGACCAGCAGCATCACCAGCGCCATCACGCCGACGTGGTCAGAATGCTGCACCGGTAGTGCGACGACCGCGCCTTGACCCTGGAATGGCGACGCGTCCTGGTCCCCAATGCATTCGTCGTCGAGCTCCCACCGGAATCACACCAGCAACTGTCCAGCTCATCCCGGCGGAGGGGAACGAGGTCAGGCCGGCCCCGTCAAGTCGCCCGCACGCCTGCGGGTTGGCGATCACCCTCCAGGGGCATCAGGACTGGGCAGGACCGGCCGCCCAAGATATGGCGCGGCCCCGGCGAGCGGCCAGGCCGCGGGCATGCCGGGTGTCCTAGGAGGGGAAGTGATCCGCCATGCGTACGCATCGGCGTACCCATCGGCGTTCCGTACGAGTGGAGTATCTGCTGCCCGATGAGGCCACCTCGGCCGGACTGGCGCGGAGGCTGACCTCAGCGTTTCTCGCCCGGCCTCGCCACCGGATGGCGCCGGTGCATGCCGAGCAGATCGACGACGCGACGCTCATCGTGTCCGAACTGGTCGCCAACGCCACCCGGCACGGCCACGGTGGCTGCCGCCTGCGCCTGCGGGTGAGCGATGGGCAGGTGACAGTCGAGGTCTCCGACGACAGCCCGGCCCGGCCCCGCCTGCGGCCACCCGCGGCCGATGCCGAGAGCGGGCGGGGCCTGGCCATGGTGCGGTGCCTGGCCGAGCGCTTCGACGTCACTCCGGTCACCGGGGGCGGCAAGCGGGTACGCGCGGTCCTGGCCGTCTGACGCTGCACCCGCGTCCGGTCGACCGCCGAGGGAATCGCCGCGCTCCTGGAAGACGAAGCAACCGTCAACGTACTGGGCCGGCAGGAGCGACAGGTGGAGCTCATGCCCCGCCCCCGCCTACGAGCCGACCCCCGGCGAGCAGGCGCAGATCCTCGGCAAGGTCGTCGGCATGCTCCGCCTGCTCCAGAACTGCGCGGCCTTCACGACAGGCCGCCTGGACGTCGTACCGTCCGGCTGCTCAGTGCGCGGTGAGTCCGCCGTCGACCACAAGCTCCGAACCGGTGACGAACGAGGAGTCGTCGCAGGCGAGGAAGAGGATTGCGGGTGCGACCTCGTCGGCGCGGCCGGCTCGGCGCATGGGGGTGCGTCGGATGTCCGGCTGCTGGTCGCCCTGGTCGTCCAGGAGTTCCTGAATCATCGGCGTGGCGATCACCCCGGGATGCACCGAGTTGATCCGCACCCCCTGCCGGGCGTACTCGACCGCGGCGGTCTTGCTCAACAGGCGTATCGCGCCCTTGGACGCTTGGTAAGCCGCGGCCGCGCCGCTTCCCACCAGGCCGAGCACCGACGACGTATTGATCACCGACGCGTTGCCGCTCGCACGCAGGAGCGGCATCGCCGCCTTCATGCCGAGCCATGTGCCCTTCTGGTTCACGTCGATGACGCGGTCCCAAGCCTCCTCCCGCGTTTCCTCGATACCCGGCCAGTCCAGGATGCCGGCGAGGTTCACGAGCACGTCCAGCGTTCCGAACCGGTCCCGTACGCCGGTGATCACTTCGTCCCACTCCCGCGCGGAGGAGACATCGAGGCGGGCAGCGAGGACCTCCACGCCGTGGGCCTCGATCCGATGAGCCAAGTCCCTCAGGGGGTCTCCGGCGACATCAGTGATCACTATCCGGGCGCCTTCGCGGGCGAAGAGTTCGGCGGTTGCTGTGCCGAGGCCGCCGGTCGCGCCAGTGATCAGCGCGACCTTGCCGTCAAGTCGTTGTCCTGGCATGGAAATTTCCTTTGATTCTCGCTGATGCTGACTGCTGTGTCGGGCTTCTCTTTGCCGCCGATCTCGCCGATCTCGCCGATCTCGCTGCTCGCTGCGGTGACCAGGAGGACCTTGGCGCGTGACCAGGAGGACGTTGGCGCGGCCTCCGTTACGGCGACTTCTGCTCCCGGTAGAGCACGAGGTGCTCGTGGTAGAGCACTCCGTCCCGGATGTCGCCCGTCGCGGTGAACCCGGTGTCGTCGATGTAGTCCAGGTGGCTGCCGGTCACCGTGTACCGGCCCGTGTACGCGCTGCGCCGCTCGCCGCGGGCTTCGTTGTAGCGGCCGTCCGGCAGCAGCTCCTGGCGGATGTGACCGTCCGCGGTCACCCACATCCCGACCACGTCGACGTGGTCGCTCTCAGCGGTCCCGGCCATGGCGGACTCCTCTCCTCGGTTGGTGCGGTCCTTCCCGCTCCACCGAGTCTGGGCAGGTCGGCGGCCATCAACCAGGACGTGTGCTGCCTGGGTGTGGCACACCCAGGCAGCACACCGGACCGCCGCCTAGCCTGAACTCATGGACGACAACCACCTGGGAGACTTCCTGCGCTCACGCCGTGCCGGCCTGCGGCCGGAGGACGTCGGCATGGCGAGCTACGGGGCCCGCAGAGTCGCTGGACTGCGCCGCGAGGAGGTCGCCGTCCTGGCCGGAGTGAACGCCGACTACTACACCCGCCTGGAACAAGGGCGCGAGCGCAACCCCTCACCCCAGGTACTCGAAGCGCTCAGCCGTGCGCTGCGCCTCGACGCGGATACCCGCGCGCACCTGTACCGGCTGGCCGGGGCCGCACCGAGCGACCGGCCTGCCGTTCACGCCGCCGAGCGGGTCAGTCCCGCTCTGCGCCAATTGATGGACGGCTACCCGAACACACCGGTGTTCGTCATGAGCCGGACTCTGGACCTCCTCGCCGCCAACGCCCTGGCCGACGCCCTCTACGCCCCATTCGAACCGGCGGACAACCTGGCCCGCATGACCTTCCTCGACCCCGCGGGCCGGCACTTCTACTCAGATTGGAACCGGGCGGCCCAGGCCACCGTCGCCAATCTGCGCCAGGCGGCCGGCTTCGACCCGGACAACCCACGGCTGCGCGAACTCGTCCGCACCCTCACCGAGCACAGCACGGACTTCACCCGCCTCTGGAACGCCCACACCGTGCGCGGCAAGACCCAGGACGCCAAGCAATTCCTCCACCCTGACGTCGGCCCCCTCACCCTCACCTACCAGGCCTTCGACGTACGCGACGCCCCCGGCCAGCAACTCGTCATCTACCACGCCGAACCAGGCAGCCCCAGCGCCCAGGCCCTCAATCTCCTCGGCTCCATCCACGCCACCCGGCGCCAGGCCGAACCCTGGCCCCACCCCTACTGAGTCGACGCACATGGAGATCGGCGACAATGGTGCAACAGCAATCTTCACCTTGGCGTGGATTGTTTACAGAAGTGATTCTTCTGAGGTGCTAGGTGCTGTTTGGGGTGGTTTGGGTCCAGGTGGAGTTAAGCGTTTCCGTTCGGTTGGTTTGACCACCTGTTAGCGTGCGCGGGTGGATGATCTGGGACCCGTGGCTTGGCCGCCTGAGCCGATCAGGACCGAGAGGCTCGTGCTCCGAGAGCCCGAGACCCGGGACCGTGCGGCGTTCATCGAGCTGCTCGCCTCGCCAGAGGTGCACACCTACCTCGGCGGCCCTCGGCCGCGTGACGAGCTTGAGCGCGAGATGTCCGGGGCGCCCGAGCGGTGGCCCGGGAGCTTCGTCGTTGATCTCGACGGGTCGATGATCGGCCAGATCCTGCTCAGGAGAGCAACGGAGCACCGTCGCCCGGCGGCCGTGGGGAAGACCGATCTTGGCTACATGTTCCTGCCGCGGGCGTGGGGGTTCGGGTACGCCGCCGAGGCGTGCGCGGCGGCACTCGGCTGGCTCGCCGGCGCGCTGCCCGGCGAGCCGGTGGTGCTCGCCACCCAGACCGCCAACGTCGGCTCGATGCGTCTCGCGGCGAAGCTGGGGTTCACTGAGGTAGAGCGGTTCGAGGCCTGGGGCGCCGAGCAGTGGCTCGGCATGTGGTCCCCGGTCACGCCGTCCAGTTGAGTCTGTGACCTCTAAGGCGTGTCCGGCGGACCATGCTGCGATCGGCACGGTGAAGCAGGCCATCTCACTACGATCACGGGATGTTTGAGTACCACGGTTGGATCACGGTCAGGGAGACAGCAGCTGATGACGACGATGAGTCCCGTCTGCGGCAGATTGTCGATGAGCTTCGGCTTCGCATCGCCCAGATGGACAGCCCGTACTTGCTTGACCTCAGGTGGATGAACGGCCAGCCGTTCATCCACCTCGGCGGCTACTCCAATCACCGCTCCTCGCCGGATGTTGTCGAACTGTTCGAGCATGTGGCCGTAGTTGCCCCTGGTTCCTACGGGCTCCTCCACGTTCGCGATGACGAAGAACCGGACCACGAAAACGAGGTACGCGTGCTCAGGCTCGTTCGGGGCGTGGTCACGCAGCACACGGCGGCGCTGCTGTCTCCGTGCATCCCGACGGTGGAAGATGCCTTCACCGACTGAGGCGTCTCCGGCGAATCACGCTCGGAGCCAGAGCTGATCGTGGCCACCGTGACGGTGCCGTGGAAGACGTAGGCCCGCTTGTCGTAGCGGGTCGCGACGGCGCGAAAGCTCTTCAGGCGGTTGATCGTCCGCTCGACCTCGTTGCGGTAGCGGCGGCGTGCCACCAGCCGGGCGGGGATGCGCTAGTGATCTCGGCGGTGGGTTGGTCGGGATGGAGCCCGAGTCGTCGTAGTGCATCTGGGTGGACGCGGACGTTGAACCAGCCGTGCCAGTGGCCGTCAGGACCGATGCTGCAGGACAAGTCCCAACGGATTTCGTCCGGGCCGAACGGCATCCAGTCGATGCCGCGGTCGCGCAGTCAAGCGCGTGCGGCCGCCATCGGGTGGAGGCGGCCGAGGTTTTCGTATGCCGCGATGGTGATCAAGTCGGTGCTCGGCGTGTCCATAGCGACCATGATGCTGAGCGATCGTGCGGGTGTCATAGCCATTCGTTGAGAACGGCGATGAGGATGGTGGCCTCGTAGCGGACAGCAAGCTTGTCACGGCGAGTGGCCACCGTCCGGTGCCGCTTGAGCGAGGATCGGGGCCACGCCGCCGCCGGTGACCAACTTGATCGGCAGGTTGGGGAACGGTCGTGGGCATCTCCTGGATGCCGGACACAGCACTGACGAAGCCAGGTGATTGAGCGTCAACTCGGTTGTCAGTGCCTCCCCATAGAGTGGAGACATCGCTCGGGGAGCCTCGGAGGGGGAGCAGAAGCATGTCCGCAAACAAGATCCAGCACAAGGTGAATCACGTCGCGCTGGTAGTGGACTGTTCGGGTTCAATGCGTCCGCACCAGAGTCAACTCATTCGCGTTGTGGACGAGTTCGTGGCGGGGTTGAAGGCCGAATCGGACAGCCTCGGCCACGAAACCCGGATCAGCCTCTACTCCTTCGACCATAGGGTGGAGAACCTGGTTTGGGACATGGACGTGAAGCATCTGCCGTCCATGCGAGGGCTGTACCAGGTCAACAATGGCGCTACGGCTCTCATTGAGGCTTCTCTGAAGTCCCTGGACGACCTGGGCCATATCTGGGAGGAATACGGCGAGCACAGCTTCCTCCAGATCGTGGTGACGGACGGCGAGGAGAACGCCTCCGGCGGCGATCGGCGGCACGACGGCGACATGGCCATCCTCGGCCCCTGGCTCGACAGGATCACTGCGAAGATGAGCGGGCTTCCGGGCCACTGGACCTCCGCGATCCTCGTTCCGAACTCCCTGGCCAAGCGGACCGCCCAGAACTACGGTTTCCCGGCCGGAAACATCGCCATCTGGGATGCGGATTCCCAGAAGGGCGTCGAGGAGGCGATCGGCACCGTGCGCGCTGCCGCCACGAGCTTCCTCCGCGGACGAGAGCAGGGGGTGCGCGGCACGAAGAACCTGTTCGCCGTCGGTCAGGACATATCGGTTGACGAGGTGCGGGCGAAGCTCGAACCGATTCCGGCCGACAAGTACCGGCTCCTGAAAGTTGACAAGGAGGTCGAGATTCGCCCCTTCGTCGATTCACATCCGGGCGTGACGTACGAACGTGGTTCGTGTTACTACCAGCTGGGCGCTCGGGCTCAGGTTCAGCAGAACAAGGAAGTCATCGTGGTTGAGAAGGACACCGACCGCGCCTATACGGGCGACGCGGCGCGCAGCCTTTTGTTCGGTACGGGTGTCCAGGGAACCGTCTCCGTGAAGGCGGGGAACAACCCCAAGCTGGAGGTGTACGTACAAAGTCGTTCGGTGAATAGGAAGCTCAAGCCGAAGACGCGTCTGCTCATCATGCTCTGAAATCAAAGAGCGACGAGCGGGGGAGGGGCTCGGGCGCATTCTGCTCCCATCGCTCGATACCTCCGTGAGCAGCAGATGTCGCCCCGTGCGGTCACCGGCGGCACGGGGTGGCGCGAAGGCCGGGGATTGTTCACAGACACTGACGGCGACACCTGATTCGCCTCCTGACAGGGCGGACGATCGCCGAAGCGCGGCAAGGAGTTCCACTTTGCCGAGCCCGACACCTGGGGTGAGCCTGACGCCGCGACCGTGCAGGTCACCAACCGCTATGGCACCGCTCGCGCGATGGCCTGGGAGCCGCATCTGTCCTTGTCTGACCACCCGATTGGCGTGTAGGTCGACAATGTCGGCGAACTCCCTTTGATCGAAGGTACGTTGATCCGCCTGGAGACGACCGCCTGCTCGGCGCCCACGATGCACTCCCGGTCTGGCTGCGGACGTCGGTCACCGGGCTGTCCGGCGAGGACGTCGACGTGCGCTGGTCGGCGTTCTTGATTCGATCTCGAGCACGCCTTCCAGATGATCAAACAGAGGCTGGGCCGGACACCACCCCGAAGCTCCGCACGCCCCCAGGCGGCGGGCCGGTGGACGTGGCTTGTCGTCGCCGCCTACACCAACGCTGCCTCGCCCGGCCGCTGACCGCGGAACTCCGCCGCCCTTGGGAGAAGCCAGCCGAGCCCGGGCCGGCTCACCCCGCCCGGGGCGCCGGGGGTTCAGTACCTCCGCCCGGACTTGTCCTGTCCGGCCCGTGCACCGAGACCCAACCGGCCTGGCCCCGGCAGCCACTCGGCTCGAAGAACCGACATCCAGCCACCCACCATGACGTGGGGAAAACCGTCCCGCGACCCGAGACCATCGCCGGATTTGACCAGGTCAGACCATACGCATGAGCTCAGAACTCGCCTACGAAGCAGGTAGTTCCAGGCGGGGCCCGTGGAAGCGTTCGCGTAGGAGCCGGTCGTGCGTCACCACGACCAGCGTGCCGGTGTAGTGGGCCAGGGCTGCCTCGATCTCTTCCACCAAGGCGGGGGCCAAGTGGTTCGTCGGCTCGTCGAGCAGGAGCAGATCGAGTGGGCCGGCCGTCACGAGACGGGCCAGTTCGAGCTTGCGGCGCTGCCCGACCGACAGGTTCCGTACGGGAACAGTGAGGTCGGCGGCCTGGAACAGGCCGAGCGCAAGGAGTGCGTCGGCGTGCTCGTCGGGCTGCCCCGCCCTGTCGGCTGCGAATGCCGCGAGCAGCGTTCGGGCATCGAAGGCGTCGTCGGGCGCGCTCTGCTGACGTAGGAATCCGACCCGCCGCGGTCGGTGCACGATGCCGGCGTCAGGCGTCAGTTCCCCTGCCAGCAGCTGGAGGAGGGTGCTTTTGCCGACACCGTTGGGGCCAGTGACGAGGAGTCGGTCACCAGGGGCGAGTTTCAGGGACGGAAGGTACAACCGCCCTTTGACCAGGACGCCTTCCAGGTGTGCTGCCGTTGGTGTTTCCCCGGCGGTCGGCGTGCCTTCGACGCGGCCTGTGAACCGCAGTGGCTGCGGAGGCGGCGGCACGGGGTGCTCCGTGAGCCGTTGCAACCGCTCGCGTGCGTTCCGGATGCGGCTTTGTGCGCCGTGTGCCCGTGAGCGCGCTCGAAAAGCGCCGGCGCCGCTGAACGCCCATGGCGCCTTGCGGGGGATCTCGGCCAGCCGCCCGATACCGGAGTCGGCGAGGTGTTCCTGCCGGGCGACCTCATTGCGCCATTGCTCGTGATCCCACGCCCACCGGGCCCGGGCCGCCGCCTTGGCGGCCAGAAAGCCGGCGTATCCATTGCCGTAGCGCCGTACCGTGCGCTGATCGTGGTCCACTTCCAGGATGGTGTCGGTGACGCGTTCCAGGAACGCCCGATCGTGTGTGGCCACGATGACCGTGCCCCGATGACGGCGCAGATGTCCTTCGAGCCAGGCCACGGCCTCGTCGTCCAGATCGTTGGTCGGCTCGTCGAGCAGCAGCAGTTCGGGGGCCAAGGCAAGGGTCGCGGCGAGCGCGAGCCGGGAGCGCTGCCCCCCGGAGAGGGTGCTCAGCACACGCTTCCGGTCCAGTGGCGCGTGCTCGCCGAGCCGGCGCAGGCTCACCTCGACCCGGCGATCCGCTCCGTTTCCGCCCCGCGCATCGAACTCGGCCACCAGTGCGGCGTAGCGCTCGAACTCAGCGGGGCCAGCCGTGCCCAGTGTGGCCTCGGCGACACGAATACGGTGCTCCAGGGCGCGCAGTTCGCCCAGTACGTGATCGACGGCATCGCCCACGCGCGCCGAACCGGGCAGATCGAGAGTCTGGCTCAGGTGGCCGACCCCGCCCGGTGCCATGACGGTCAGGCTGCCGTTGTCGACAGGCTCCTGTCCTGCTAGCAGCCGCAGGAGCGTGGACTTCCCAGAGCCGTTGTCCCCGACGATCCCGACCTTTTCGCCCGGTCGGACTGTGAGAGACACGCGGTCCAGCACCATGCGATCGCCGTAGCGCTTGGTCACCTCGGCGAGAGCGATCTGAGACGTCGTGAGAGGAAGAGCGGTGACGGTGGTGTCGACGGAAGCACAGTGCAAGGGCAGTCCTTTGCCGGGTGACCTGGATAGTGCGGCAAGCAGAAGGCGCATGAGCTGCTGACCGACGAGCATACGTTAGACGAGACGGTTCGTCTCGTCAAGGGCAGCCTGCAGCGGAAAGGTCCTCGGCACCGGCAACGTCGCCACCCAGGGCAGCAGCATGATCCAGTTGTTGCCGCTGGCCGGTCCGAAGCGCACGGCGCACAGCCGCAAGTCCTCTCGACGTCTGGGCGCGGACGGCTCGGTGCGCACAGTGCTCTGATCAGCTCACTCTGCGCGAGGTCCACCTCACGCAGAGTCGTTCGACCGCCCGCAGGTAGCGCTGGCTTGGACGATCTGTTCTGGCGGGCCCCATTAAGGTCGCTTCTGGATAATCCGCCTCGGATCGATCTGCTCTACGCTGGCAGGTATGACCGCCATGACGCCCGCACGCACCGAACCGGACCTGTCGTTCCTGCTTGACCGCACCAGCCACGTCCTGCGGAGCAAAATGTCCGCTGCACTCGCCGAGATCGGCCTGACCGCCCGGATGCACTGTGTGCTCGTCCACGCCCTGGAGGAGGAGCGCACCCAGATCCAGCTCGCCGAGATCGGCGACATGGACAAGACCACGATGGTGGTGACGGTGGACGCTCTGGAGAAGGCGGGTCTGGCCGAGCGTCGCCCCTCCAGTACGGACCGGCGGGCCCGGGTCATCGCCGTCACTGAGGAGGGTGCCCGCGTCGCCGGGCAGAGTCAGGAGATCGTCGACCGCGTGCACCGCGACGCCCTGGCCCCGCTTCCCGAGGGGGACAGGGAGGTCCTCCTGCGGGCCTTGAATCGTCTGGTCGACGACGGTCTGGCGACCCCTGCCGAGACCCCGCGCGCCGCCCGCCGGGCGCGCCAGTCGAGGTAGCTGGGGGAGCGGGTCAAAAGTAAGCCCGAAAGTAAGTCCGAAAGAAATAGTCTGCAACAAAACCATCTGTTACGGTCTCTCCTGTCGCCCCAACTGACAGGAGAGACCGCATGTTTGCCGCATCCGACTCCGCGCCGTCACTCGCATCTCCCGCCGCTCCGCGCTCACGTCGGCTCGCCCTCGGCGTCATCGCCACCGCGATGCTGATGATCATCCTCGACGGCTCCATCGTGACCGTGGCGATGCCGGCCATCCAGAACGACCTGGGGTTCACCCCCGCCGGCCTCAGCTGGGTCGTCAACGCCTACCTCATCGCGTTCGGCAGCCTGCTCCTGCTGGCCGGCCGACTCGGCGACCTGATCGGTCGCAGGCGCATGTTCCTGGCCGGTACCGCCGTCTTCACCGCCGCCTCGCTGCTGGCCGGCGTGGCCACCTCGCCTGCCGTACTGATCGCCGCCCGCTTCCTCCAGGGCATCGGCAGCGCGATGGCCTCCGCCGTCAGCCTGGGCATCCTCGTGACGCTGTTCACCGAGCCCAGGGAGCGCGCCAAGGCCATCGCCGTCTTCAGCTTCACCGGCGCAGCGGGCGCGTCCATCGGCCAGGTCCTCGGCGGTGTACTCACCGACACGCTCAACTGGCACTGGATCTTCTTCATCAACCTGCCGATCGGCATCGCCGCCCTCGCGATCGCCGTCCGCGTCCTGCCCCGTGACGTCGGTCTGGGCCTCAGGGCGGGCGCGGACGTCGTCGGCGCGGTGCTGGTCACCGCAGGTCTGATGCTCGGCATCTACACCGTCGTCAAGGTCGAGGAGTTCGGCTGGACCTCGGGCCGCACCCTCGGCTTCGGCGCCCTCGCCGCCGTACTGCTCGCCGCGTTCCTCGTCCGTCAGGCCACCGCGAAGAACCCGCTGATGCCGCTGCGGATCTTCCGTTCGCGCAGCGTCTTGGCCGCCAACCTCGTCCAGATCCTTATGGTCGCCGCGCTCTTCTCCTTCCAGATCCTCGTCGCCCTGTACCTCCAGAAGGTCCTCGGATACGGCGCCGCCGAGACCGGCCTCGCGATGCTCCCGGCAGCCGCCGTCATCGGTGCCGTCTCCCTGGGAGTCTCCGCCCGTCTCAACGCCCGCTTCGGTGAGCGCAACGTCCTGCTGGCGGGCATCGTGCTCCTCATCGGCGTCCTCGCCCTCCTCGCCCGCGTCCCCGTGCAGGCCAGTTACGCCGTCGACCTCCTCCCGGTCATGCTGCTCGCCGCGGGCTTCGGCCTCGCGCTGCCGGCGCTGACCACACTCGGTATGTCCGGCGCGAACGAGGAGGACGCCGGTCTCGCCTCCGGCCTGTTCAACACCACCCAGCAGATCGGCATGGCGCTGGGCGTCGCGGTCCTGTCCACCCTGGCCGCCTCCCGCACCGAGAGCCTTGCGGCGGAGGGCCGGACAGTGGCCGAGGCACTGACCGGCGGCTACCGGCTCGCCTTCGCGGTGGGCGCGGGGCTCCTGGTCACCGCCTTTGCCGTCGCCTTCATGATGCTGCGCCGCCCCGAGCGGCAGACCGCCCAGGAGCCGGCCGCCGACACACCGGCTCCCGCCCCCGCCACAGCCGTCTGACCCGCCCTCTCACCCACCCACACCCCGACCACCGAAAGACTCATCCCATGAGCGAGAACACCGCCACCGAGACCACCACCAAGAACGACGGCCCGGCCCCCCGCGTGCTCACCGACCAGGAGCTCTCCGAGCTGCTGCGGCAGCAGCAGTTCGGCGTACTCGCGAGCGTCAGGAGCACCGGCCACCCGCACCTGTCGACCGTCCTGTACGACTGGAACGCCGAGGAGCGCGTACTGCGCGTCTCCTCCACCGCCGACCGCCTCAAGGTCCGCCAGCTGCGCCGCAACCCGCACACGTCACTGCATGTCAGCGGCCCGGACGTCTGGTCGTTCGCCGTGGCGGAGGGCGAGGCGGAGATAGTGGACCTGGCCGACGGGGCGGCCCCCGGCGAGCAGCCGCTGCCCGACCGGCGCATGGTGATCCTGATCCGGGTCTCCCGCCTGTACGGCACCGCCCTTGACATCCCCGCCCAGGACTGAGGACTCAGTGCGTGCGCCGGATCGCGGAGGATCGATGTAGCGCAGGGCGGAGGGCTCTCCCGCCCGAAGTAGCGTTCGCCGACGTCACCGGCGCCGAGAGCGAATCGGTGCTGCACTGCCGAGGGCGAGCGAGTGAAGGTGCCGGCCTGCCCCGGTGCTGCGAAAGGGGGCGGGCCGGCAGTGTGGCAGGCGCCGGTCAGAGGGTGAGGAGCACCTTGGTGGCGCGCCGCTCGTCCATGGCCTTGTAACCCTCGGCGGCCTCGTCCAGCGGCAGGGTGAGGTCGAAGACCTTGCCGGGGTCGATCTTGCGGTCCCAGATGAGCTGGATCAGGTCGGGCAGGAACCGGCGCACCGGGGCGGGGCCACCCTCCACGTGGATGCCGGCGAAGAACAGCTCGATGCCCTGGATCGTGACGTCGTAGTTGACGCCGACGAAGCCGAGGTGGCCGCCGGGGCGGGTGGAGTTGATCGCCTGCATGGTCGACTCCTGGGTGCCGACGGCCTCGACCACCGAGTGCGCGCCGAGCCCGCCGGTGAGTTCCTTGATCTTGGCAACGCCCTCGTCGCCGCGCTCCTCGACGATGTCGGTCGCGCCGTAGAACTTGGCCAGCTCCTGCCGCTCGGGGTGACGGGACATCGCGATGATCCGCTCCGCGCCCAGCTGCTGGGCAGCGAGGATGGCCATCAGGCCGACCGCGCCGTCGCCGACGACGGCCACCGTCTTTCCAGGGCCGGCCCCGGCCGCGACCGCGCCGTACCAGCCGGTGCCGAGCACGTCCGAGGCGGCCAGCAGCGAGGGGATCAGCTCCGGGTCCGGCTGCCCCGGCGTGGCCACCAGGGTGCCGTCCGCATGGGGGATACGCGCCTTCTCGGCCTGGGTGCCGACCGTCTGCGCCACGAATTCACGGTGCACGCAGCCGGACTGGTAGCCCGAGCGGCAGATCTCGCAGGTGTTGTCGGAGATCACGAACGACCCGACGACGAAGTCGCCGACCTTGACGCTCTTCACGTCGGAGCCGGCTTCCTCGACCACGCCCGCGTACTCATGTCCCATGGCCGTGTGATCGGCGGGCTCGACCCCACGGTACGGCCACAGGTCGGAGCCGCAGATGCAGGTTGCGGTCAGCCGGACGACGGCGTCGGTGGGCTCGATGATCTTCGGGACGTCACGGTCCTCGACCCGGACGTCGCCGGCCTTGTACATGACTACGCCACGCATACCTGGATCTCCTTGCTGTTCTTGCTTCACTTGCTGTGCGTGTACCGGCGCCTGCGGTCCCGAATCATTGCCTCGGGCTCGTTCGGCCGTTTGCGTGCGACTGATGGACCGATCGGCTGCTGCGCGGTGTCGGCCCTGACGTCACCCGCGTCCGTGTCCCGGACGAAACCGTCCGGTCGGCGCACCCGCCGCACCACCGGTGACGGCCAACCGGAAAGCATCGCGTCATCCATGCAAGCCCCATTCCGCGCGCGCAGCGAGTTACTGGTGAGGGGTCGGGAACTGCTGCCGGTTTCTTGAGCATGAGTGCCGTCTGGTGAGCGTGAGTGAGTGCCGGTGCTGGATGCGGTTGTTCCGCTGTGCGTCAGAGGGCTCCCCCTGCCTGGGGTGTGCTGTGGCCCTTGGCTCTCGGGAGGGGAACGGGAGTTCTTGGGTCGAATGGGTGACCTTTGCGGAGGCTGCTCGTTGACTGCCGTGACGGGGCTCTTCGGCCGGGCGGGGGTGAAGGGGTGAGCGCACTGCGGAAGGTGACGGCGTCGTTCGTGGTGCCCGGCCCGGCCGGGGTGGCTGTTCGGGACCGGCTGCGGGTGAGCGAGTCGGATGCGGCGGTTCGATCTCTCCGGCAGCAGCAGTCCCACGGTGATGTCGTTGCCCTTGGTCGGGCTCGCGTCGTCGCTGTTCGCCGTCGCGTTGAGCGCGCCGCAGCCCGTGAGCGAGACGGAGATCGTGGTGGCGGCCGCGGACAGGGCGATACGACGCATCGAGGGCTCACTTCAGGTGCGATCGGGAAGTGGGCACCGCTTTGCTGCCCACCTGGCGGACAAGTCGGCGCGGAGGTGACCCTCGGCGTCGAGCGGGAGCTATCTCTCGCGATGAGAGATGGCATCTCGTAGAGTGTTCTCCCGAGCCCTTCCAGCCGCGGCATCCCCGCCACGGACATCAACAGGGCTCCTTCCATCGGGGCCTGGGCATCGGCTGCCGCCGACCGTCTGCTTCCAGCGCTCACCGCAGTGCGGCGGGCCGTTAAGCGGGGAAGCCGTCCGTGTAGGCGCTCGGGTATCCCGGTTGCCCTCAGGCCCTGTGGGGGGAGTTCATGCCCTGCGCGAGGATGGCGTGCGCCGACCCCGGGCCATGAACGGGCGCCCGGCGCCGAAGGCGGACGTCACGGGAGAAGAACTGCCCGAGGTATGTGCGGTGCCGACGCTGACGCCGATGGCCTTGTGGCCGCCTAACCTCGCCGTTTCGGTTGGGGTGATGAGACGTCGCTGATCGCCAACTGTCGGGTGGCCGAAGTGTTTTCGCTGCTTGGGCATGGCGGAGTCCCGGCGCGGTGGCCGGGTTCTCCAAGGTCTTTCGGGTCGTGGGCGTGCAGGGGTTTGCCGGTCAGCCGGCGGGACGGGGTAGTGCGGTGAGGCGGTGGAAAGCCGTGGCGAGTTCGTGTCTCCAGGGCCAGGTCGCCGAGATCCTCAAGCGCAGACGCCGGCCGCCGCGGGTGAGGCGTGCGGCGACGTGCAGCAGCCGGTAGCGGAGCTTCTTCGGCTCGGCAGAGGCGAGTTCGCCGTCCAGCAGCAGGACGCGCATCCACGACAGCAGGTCGATCGCCGTGAGGCTGAGTTCGAGCCAGGCGGCATTGACGTTGAAGTCGCGGGAGGGGAAGCGGCCGAAGCCGGTGGTCTTGCCGCACCGGATGTGGTCCTCGACGCAGGCATGGCCGCGGTGGCGGACCTCCAGGAACTGGGCGGAACCACCATCGGCGTAAGGGGTGTGGGTGAGGAACACCTGATGCCGCAGGCCCTCGTCCTGGTCGAACAGGGACAACTGGGCTCCGGGGTGCGGCCGCTCCCGGCGCACGATGATGCGGGTGCCGACCGGGTAGCCGTCCATGTCGACCATGCCGGTCAGTTCGGCGACCTCGGCACCGTCACGCAGCATTCCGTCCTGGTTCAGGGCGGGGTACCAGAGGTGGTCGGGCATGGCCCGGACAGCGCGGCGGACCGGTTCGGTGATGGCGTATCCGACCGAGAAGAAGGTACAGATTCCTCGGTTGCGCAGGTCGCGGACGTGCGCGAGGAAGGCTTTCGCGGATCCGGCGCTGTCGGTGCGGACGAGGAAGTCGGTGCCGTGGCGGTGGGCGTCGGGGATCTGCGCGAGCGCCTGGTCGAGCACCGTGATGTGGTCGCTCGCGGTGTTGGCGCCGGCGTTCCCGGGCCGCAGTCGGCCGGACAGCGCCTCGCCGGTGTTGGCCAGGAAGCACAGCAGCGGGTGGAAACCGAAGCCGCCCTTGTAGGTGGGTGCGGCCTGCGCTTTCTCTGAGTGGCAGGTGATCAGGGTGGCATCGAGGTCCAGAACCAGACCGGGCAGCACGCGCCCCGCCGTGCGGACGGCGGGTATGCCCTCACCGTGTTCGGCGGCCTGCAGCCAGGCGACTTCCCGGGCCTGGGCGCGGGCACAAGCCAGCGAAGCGAGGGCGGTCTCGTCGACGTCGGCGAGCAGCCGCCAGGCCGTCGGTGTCGAGGCGATCGGGCCGAACACCCCTGCCTGGTCCCGTAGTACGGCCAGGTCCGCGATGGCCTCGCCGCCGTCGGCGAGCATCACCGCCAGGTCGGTGGCGATCCGGCCCGGGTCATGTCCGGTCCCGCGCGGCCGAAGCGGTCTGAGCGCAGTGGAGTACGCGGCGGTCAGCCCGGTGGCATCGGCGAGATCCGCCAGCAGCCGTGCCCCCGCATGCCCAACCACCCCCGAACCATCGGCACTGACCTGGACCTTGGGACGCCACCCGATACCCTGCACGTAGAAAGTGCCCTCCTCCTGGACCGACAGAACCCCTCAGCAAGGTTCATCGTCCCAGGTCAGGAAGGCACTTTCGCGTTTGCGCCTCAACAGCCGTCGTACCCAAGCGAAACGGCGAGGCTAAGGCGGAGTCGCCCGGGGAGTCGCTGCCGCGCCCGGGCACGGGGATCCGCACGGCAGCCCGCGCTGTCCTGGTCGGCCCGCGCGGCTCACGTCAGTGAGCCTCGGCCCGCCACACATTGTCGCGGGTGGGCGTCATGGCCCGGGGCCTGGGTCCGGGTGCACGGCGTCGGTGATTCCGGCCCGGGCCGCTTCGAGTTGTGCTGCGAACGCGATGCCCAGGAACAGTGCCACACCGGTCAGGTTGGCCCACAGCAACAGGGCGACGAACGCCGTCAGCGGTCCGTACACGGCGCCGAATGATCCGCTCTTGGCGACGTAGAGAGCCAGCAGCCACGTGGCGGTGATCCACAGGACCAGGTGGACCGCGGAGCCGAACGCGAGCCAGGTGTAGCCCGGCTGGTCCCTGCGCGGAGCCCAGCGGAAGATCACTGCCGACGCGGCCCACGCGAGGACCGTGCCCACTGGCACTTCGAGGGGCCGCCACCAGTCGAGCCACTCCCGGGGCCAGCCGAGGGCCTCCACGACCGCGTTGCCGATGGCATCGCCCGCGACGAGCACGAGGAATCCCAGGACCATCGGCATGCCCGCTGTGAGGGCGAGGAGCAGGGATCGTCCGTACTTGGCCAGGAACGGCCGGTCGCGTTCGATGCCGTAGATGCGGTTGGCGCCTCGCTCGACCTGCCCCATCGCCGAGGCGAGGTTGAGTACGGCGAAGGCCAGTCCCAGCCACATGGCGACGGCGTTCCAGACTCCGGAGCCGGCGCTGCGCGCGGTGGCGTCCACAGCGTCCTCGACCAGGCTCGCGCTGGCGCCCGGCACGATCTGTCCCAGGGTGAGTTCGATGATCCGCCCCACGCTCTGCGTGTGCACGGTGGTGGCGACGCCAACCAGCGCGATGGTGAACGGAACCAGGCCAAGGACCACTTGGAAGGCGAGGGAACGAGAGTTGGTGAAGCCGTCGGCGTAGCGGAACCGGGCGAATGCGTCGAGGAGCAGCCGGCGGCCTCCGTAGTGCCTCAGCGCGGTGAGCGCCTCGTCTCCGGAAAGCTCGTCCCCGATCATGTCCCGGGTCTGCGGGACGTGCACAACGGTCCCCATCGAGAACGCCTCCTCCTGTCGTGCGTACGGCCAGATGAGGAACGCGATCTTGCCGCCGGGAGAACCGTACAGCCGGACGACTTCGGCGGTCGGCCGTCAGGTGGATTGAGGGGGGCTGCCGGGCCCGCTGGCGCGGTGGGGCACAGGAGCGGACGAAACGGCGAGAAGGCGCACCGAGAGGGCGGGCACGCGCCTCGGCCGGCAGGAGTTGTCCGGCGAGTTGCTCGAGGATGTGGTGGGTGCGCTCTGGCAGGGATGGTGGAGGTCGCGGGGTTCCGGCCGAAGCAGGAGCGGAGCACCTGGCCGGCATGCAGCGCCTGGTCGTGCCGGTGGGCCCGCGACCAAGAACGGCCGAGAAGACCAGGAGCCCTGCCGCGTCCACGGCGTATCAGGCGGCCAGGCCGGAGCCCGCGATGAGCAGTCCGCCCGCGGTGGGGCCCAGCAGCGCCGCGAGTTGGGTGGAACCGGAGGTCAACGCGCCTGCCGCAGCGAGGCGTTCGGTGCCGACCGGGGACGGAATGGCCGCCGGCATGGCCGGTCCGCCGAGTCGGGCGAGGAGCCCGGTCGACGCGGTGGCGACGTAGACGAGCCACACCTGCGGGTCCGGCAGCAGCGCGTTGGCGGCCAGGGCCGCCGGAGCGAGCGTCAGCGGGAGCCGGGTGGCCAGCATCAGCGGACGGCGGTCGTTGCGGTCGGCCAGGACCCCGCCGACCAGTACGCCGGCCCCCAAGGGGAGGGCTCGCGCGAGGCTGACAAGGCCGATGTGCAGCGGCGACCGGTGAGTTCGTAGATCTGGACGGCCACCGCCACGCTCGTCGAGAGCGTGGCGAACATCGCTCCGATGAACCCGTCGTGCGTACAGGAGCCGGAAGCCGCGACTGACAATGAGCGGGGTGAGGTCCATGGCGAGACCGGCCGGGCGGCACATGCGGCGACTCCGGACCAGCTGCGGATCGGCACGCCGACGGAATGACACTCGCCGACAGCGCCCGGCAGGGAAGCTGTGCCGGAGGCTGAGCGAGTAGGCGTCCGCGAGATCGATGACGACGAGGGACAGAGCCTGCTGCTGATCATCCGCACCGGGGGCACAAGCTCGCTGTCGACGAACGGCTGCGCAAGGTCGTCGACAGGGCGAACGTTGCCCGATGCGGCCCCAGGACAGGCTCACAGGAAGCCATCGGCGACGGCACCCATCCGCAGATTCCAGCGGCCGCCCCGGCCAGTGAGCTGGACGGCGGTCAGGGGCGGAACGTCCACCTTCCAGAACGACCGCTGCGGCGCGTCCAGCACACGGACCACCGCAGCACGCGCCACGGCCTGCTCGACCACGGCCAGTACCCGCCCCGCATCGCTCGACAGCCCGTCCAGCCAGCTGGAGACCCGCTCGCACACCTCGGCCACGGACTCGCCGCCATGCGGCGCTGCTTCCGGATCCGACATCCAGGCGACGAGGCCCGGCCCGTCACTCGCCGCGACCTCGTCGAGTGTCCGGCCGTGCCACGAGCCCATGTTGACGTCCCGCAGCGCCGCTTCTACGGTGACGGCGTCCCACCCCAGGGCCTGGGCCGTCTGCGTGCACCGCTGGGACGGCGCCGTGTACAGAGTGGCCGCCGCGGGGACGGTTCCGGCGACCGTCTTCGCCTGCCGGAGCGCCCGCTCGTCGAGGGGCACGTCGGCGAAGCGCACGTCTCGCTCCGCGCGGGCGGCGGCGCACAGCAGGGTGAGGCGGACGGTCATGAGGGCTCTTTCGCCAGGTGGCTGAGGTCGGTTCATCGTAGGTGGCGTACGCCATGTTGGCTGAAGCCCTTATTGCCCCTACGCTCTGGGGCGACAAGGACGACGGCGCCACGGAAGCCGGTGCAAGCCCGGCACGGTCGCGCCACTGTGTGCCGCCCCCTCCCTGGAGGTGGTGGTGAGTCAGACCCAACGCCGTCGTCGCGTGCTCCACACGATGCGGGACGCGATGTTCCCGAGGAGGTCTCGCCATGGCGCAGTCCACTGCCGCCCCCACCCCCACCACCCAGACCCTCACGCCGCTGCCGCTGCGGGCGATCGCCCCGTGGGCGGTCTTCTTCGGCGTCCTGATGCTGGTCCTGCTGTACTTCGTCGGCGCCGAGCAGGGCGCCACCGCGCTGGTCTCCGGTGAGGGCGTGCACGAGTGGGTGCACGACGCCCGCCACCTCCTCGGCTTCCCCTGCCACTGACGGGTCCTCATCCATGAACTCCGTCACCGTACGCACCCTGCTGGTGCGCGGCATGCTCGCCGGCGTCGCCGCCGGCCTGCTCGCCTTCGTCTTCGCCTACCTGGTCGGAGAAGGCCCGGTAGATGCGGCCATCGCGTTCGAAGAGGCCAACTCCCACGAACACGGCGGCGAGGAACTCGTCAGCCGTTCCCTGCAGTCGACGGCCGGTCTCGCCACGGGCGTCCTCGTCTTCGGCGTCGCCATCGGCGGCATCGCGGCGCTGGCGTTCTGCTTCGCGCTGGGCCGGATCGGCCGGTTCGGTGCCCGGGCGACGGCGGCACTCACCGGGCTCGTCGGATTCCTCCTCGTCTACCTGGTACCGATCGTGAAGTACCCGGCGAATCCGCCTGCCGTCGGCAACCCCGACACGCTCGACAAGCGCACCATCCTGTTCGTCCTGATGATCGCGCTGAGCGTTCTGCTGGGCATCGGAGCCATCCTGCTGGGCCGTCGCCTGGCACCGGCGTGGGGCAACTGGAACGCCTCCATCGCCGCCGGCGGGGCCTTCGTCGCGGCAGTGGCCGTCGCCATGGTCGTCCTGCCGTCCGGCGAGAACACCCCGAAGGGCTTCCCCGCCACCGATCTGTGGGAATTCCGCCTGGCCTCCATCGGCGTCCAGGCCGTTCTGTGGGCGGCGTTCGGGCTCCTGTTCGGCTACCTGGCCGAACGCGTCCTCGAACCGAAACCGGCCCGCGGCCGGGTTTCCACGCTGGCCGCCTGAACCATCGGCGACCTGCGGCGGGGTCTGCCGGGGGCGCGCCCGGCAGACCCCGCAGAACGAGCCCGAACTGCCGCCCGGTGAGCACGAGGTGACCGCGCTCGACATCAACGGTTCCTACCTGTCCTTCCCCTCCGCCTCCAGCTGGAGCAGCACGGTCGACACGAAGGTCTTGGTGATGCTGGCGATGCGGTAGCGGTCCTGGGCGCCGCGCGGCTGCTGGGTCTTCAGGTTTCCGACGCCCGCGGTGCCGTTCCAGGTCCCGTACTTGTCCATCGCCTGGCCGGTCACTCCGGGCACGCCGTCCTTGACGGCGGCGTCCATGGCCCGCTGGGTCGACCGGTGCTGATCCTTCTCGGTGACGAGGGCGGAGGCAGGGGCAGCGGGGTCCGCCACGGCGGGCGCTGTGAACGACGATGCCGTCATGGCTGCCACCGCCGCCGTGCCCGCCAAACCGAACCGCATGGTGCGAGTTGTCATGCGCCGTCCCTTCGTTGATGGCGAACAACGGGAGGGACCCGGACGGCGTGTGCGAAGGTTGCCCGCCCCGGGCCGGTTGAGCGGCATTCAGCCCTTCTTCAGGACCTTTGGAAGCAGCTCCGCAGCGCGGTCGCCCTGCGTGCCGGGAAGGGTTCGCGCCTGCCCGGCGCGTTGAACGACAGCTCCCGGCGGAGGACAGGCGAGCAGGATCCCCCCGCACGCCCGCTGGACACCCACCCACTCCGTATCAGGCGTGCTGTCCCGCGCCGGGTCGTGACAGGCGGACCATGGCGCGGTAGAGAGCCGTGGGCCTGGGGGCTTCGGGCAGCGCGGGGATCGGTGCGTCGGGGGCGGCGTAGGAGCGGAGCATGTGTCCGACGAGGCGGCGCCAGGTGTCGGGGGCGGCGTCGCCGGTGGCGGCGATGACGCCGGCGTTGGCCATGAGCAGGATGACGACGTCCTGGTGGGTGAAGTCGTCGCGCAGGTGTCCGCTGTTCTTGGCGCGGGTGATGAGTTCGAGCAGCCGGTCGTACGCCTCGGCGCGGCGGGCCTCCAGGGCCTTGGCGGCGGGGAAGGTCATGGTCAGGACGTCGGCGAAGCCGCGGTCGGCGGCCTGCATGGCGCAGACGGCGTGGAGGTAGCCGGTGAAGCCGTGCCAGGGATCGGGGTCGGCGTCGGCGTAGGCGTCCATGCGGTCGGCGAAGACCGCGTTGACGAGTTCCTCCCGGGTGGCGAAGCGCCGGCCGAGCGTGGCTTTGCCGACGCCTGCCTCGCGGGCGACGGAGGCCATGGAGACGCCGAGTCCTTCGGTGGCGTAGAGGCGGCGGGCGGCGGCCAGGATGCGGCAGCGGTTGCGTTCGGCGTCGGCGCGCAGTCCCGTGCCGGGCTGCGGACACGAGGCGGCTCTGCTGCGGCACGGTCTGCCCGAGGCCGCTGTCCGGGCCGCCGTCCCCGGTCTCCTCGGGCCCGCCGGCCTGTCGGCTTCTCCCGAGGTGACCCTGCGCGGCATCGAGGCGGTGGCCGGCCTGCGCCGCCGCTTCGATCCGGACTGGCAGCCCGCCGGACCGCTCACGTCCCTGATCGGTCCCGGTCGGGGACGCTGAAGCAAGCGGGGACCGAGTTCGATCCCCGCGATCTCAGTCCGCCTGGCGGGGCCATCGCCATCGGCCATCCGCCGGGCGCGCCCGGCGCGCGGCCAGCCAGGGCCGTCGCCCACCAGCCGGCCGCCGAAAGCTCGAGTGTCGGTGTGGCGACCCTGTGCATCGGCGTGGGACCAGGTCTCCTGCTCCTGCCTGACGACCCGGAACCCGCAGGCCCAGGTGGATACAGTGACGCGCTGTCTGCACGTGGCCGGGCGCAGTCAGGCGAGTCATGACTGGGCAGTTGGGAGGGGTTTCCGTATCGGCTGCATACACACTGGGTAGACTCCCGGCGTGAGCAGGAGCAGGAACACGTCCTCCAAGGACCAGGGGTCGGCCGACGTCGGCAGCGAAGGGCAGGCCGATTCCGTGCCGCCGGACGAAGGCCCCGCGGTCGCCGCGGGCGGTCGCCGCCTTGCTCTCGACGTCCACGGGCGGTTGCGAAACATGATCCTCAGCGGTGAGCTGCCTCCGGGGTCGGTGTTGCTCCAGGCCGAAATGGCGCGGAATCTGGGCGTCAGCCGCACGCCCATGCGGGAGGCGTTCCGGCTGCTCCAGGAAGAGGGGCTCATCGACGCGCGGCCCGACCAGCGGGCCCGGGTGCGGGCGGTGGACCCTGAGGACCTGGACGCTGTCTACGGGGCTCGCATCATGCTCGAAACGCTCGCTGTCAGCATGACGGCCAGGTCGCTCACGGCTGAGGACCTCAAACGCATGAGCGACGTCCTGCAGCGGATGCAGGAGCTGGCGGGCGGCGACCGGCCGGACGAATGGCATGCCGCGCACAGGGAGTTCCACCGCATCGCCACCCGGGCGGTGGGGCCGCATCTGCGGCGCATGCTCGTGTCGCTCGGCGAACACAGCGATCGTTACATCCGCCTGGCTCAGCTGGGCGTGCCCGGCTCATGGGGCCGGGCACACGCGGATCACGAAGCGCTCCTGGAGGCACTGCGCCTGAGCGACGCGACCGAAGCCGCACGCTTGATCGCCCGCCATCTGGCGCGCACCGCTCTGAGCGTGCTTGCGGACGTCGCCCCGGAGTACGAACCCGCGGCGACTCGTACAGCACTCGGGATTGCGGGCAACGGTCAGCCCTGACGCCACCTCGATCAGTTGCTCCGGTACAGCCTAGGTGGCCAGGCCGCGTACCTGGTGTGGTAGCGCGGTCCGGTCACTTCGGCAGACGGGTCAGCGTGGCTCGCGGACGACGGCGACGCCTCCCGGTGGGATGGTGACGGTTCCGGTGATCGGTGTGCCGGTGAGGAGTTCGACGCCGTCGGCGGGTGCTTCGGCTCCCTTTCCGGCGTGGTCGATGAGGAACAGGTAGTCGGCCTCCGTGCCGCGGCGCCGGACCACCTCGATCCCGGCGGGCGCCTCGTGCTCCGGTGTGACGCCGGCCTCCCGGCGCACGTGGTGGAGCAGGGTGGCGAGCGTGTCCTGGTCGGGGTGGGTGGCCAGATACCAGGCGGTGCCGTCGCCGTGGTGGTGGCGGGTGACGGCGGGGTGGCCGGCCAGTGGGCCGTCGGCGTAGGAGGCGACGGTCTGCGCGCCGGTGAGCCGGACACGTTCGGACCACAGGTCGGCCGTGGCGCCCGTAGGTACCTCGCCGCTCAGGCCGGCGGTCTCTCCGGGAAGCAGGGGGAAGAGTTCGTCGGTGACCACGCCGAGGAGATCGCGGAACGCGCCGGGATACCCGCCGAGGAACACATGGCCGTTCTCGTCGACCACGCCGCTGTGGAAGCCGATGGCCAGCGTGCCCCCGCGTTCGGTGAACCGGGCGAGGTTCGCGGCGGCTGCCTCCGTCACCAGGTACAACGACGGCGCGAGGACGAGTTTGTAGCGGTCGAGCCCGGGCTCGCCGGGGCGTACGAAGTCGACGGCGACCCCCGCCCGCCACAGGGGTGCGTACCAGTCGCGCACCAGATCCTGGTAGCGCAGTTCGCCGCTGGGCTGGGCGGGCAGTTCCAGCGCCCAGCGGGCGTCCCAGTCCCACACGATCGCCACGTCCGCACTCACGCTGCTGCCGCGCACCTCGGCCAACGCTCGCAGGTCGGCGCCGAGTTGGACGACGTCCCGCCAGATCTGGCTGTCGGTGCCGGCGTGCGGCAGCATCGCCGAATGCCACTGCTCGGCTCCCGCCTTCGACGCACGCCACTGGAAGAACGCGATGCCGTCGGCGCCGTGGGCCACGTGGGCCAGTGCGTTGCGCCGCATCTCTCCGGGGCGCTTGGCGCGGTTGACCTGCTGCCAGTTGACGGCTCCGGTCGAGTGCTCCATGAGGAACCACGGGCCGCCCGCGAGCGACCGCATCAGGTCGCCGCTGAGGGCGATGTCGATCTCCGCTTCCGGGTCGTCGGACATCAGGTAATGGTCGTTGGAGAGGATGTCCAACTCGGGTGCCCAGCGCCAGTAGTCGAGGGCGTCGAAGGTGCGCAGGACCATGAGGTTGGTGGTCGCGGGGATGTCCGGAGCGGCCCGGTGCAGCACGTCGCGTTCGGCGGTGCACAGTGAGAGCAGTTCGTCGGAGCAGAACCGGCGCCAGTCCAGCTGGTGGGTGGGGTTGGGGACGGCACCGGTGGCGCGGGGCGGGATGATCTCGTCCCAGTCGTAGTACCACTGGCTCCAGAAGGTGGTGCCCCAGGCGCGGTTGAGCGCGTCCAGGTCGTCCTCGTAGCGGGTGCGCAGCCAGGTACGGAAGGCGGCGGCGCTGGTGTCGCAGTAGCAGGCGGCGTTGTGGCAGCCGTATTCGTTGTGGATGTGCCACATGGCGACGGCCGGGTGGGCGGCGTAGCGGTCGGCGAGGGCTTTCGCGATACGCAGCGCCGCTCTGCGGTAGGCGGGGCTGCTGGGGCAGAAGGTCTGGCGGCTGCCGTACGACAGCCGCCGGCCGTCCCGGTCGACCGGCAGCGCCTCGGGATACGCCCTGAAGAACCAGGCGGGCGGGCAGGCGGTCGGGGTCGCCAGGTCGGCGGCGATGCCGTTCTCGTGGAGCAGGTCGAGGATCCTGTCGAGGCGCGAGAAGTCGTACTCGCCCTCGGACGGTTCGAGCAGCGCCCAGGAGAAGATGCCGACGCTGACCATGGTCACCCCGGCCTCGCGCATCAGGCGCGTGTCCTCGGCCCAGGTCTCCTCGGGCCACTGCTCGGGGTTGTAGTCACCTCCGTAGGCGATTCCGGGAATCCGAAGACGGCGTGCGGTACTCACTGGTGGTGCTCCGGGAGAGGTAGGAGAAACAGGTGACAGGACGGGTTGTCAGCCCTTGTTGGCGCCGAGGGTCAGTCCGCTGACGAACTGGCGCTGGAGCACGAAGTAGACGATCAGGGTGGGGATGGCGGTGAGCAGGGCGCCGGCGGCGACCAGGTTGGGGTCGGTGAAGTACGCGCCGGTGAGGTTGTTCAGCGCGGAGGTGATGGGCATGTTCTCGCCGGTGGAGATGAGGACCAGGGCCCAGAAGAAGTCGTTGTAGATCCAGATGGACAGGAGTGTGGCCAGGGCGGCCATCGCCGGGCGGCACAGCGGCAGCACGATCTGCCAGTACATGCGCCACACCGAGGCGCCGTCGACGAGGGCGGCTTCGGTCGGCTGTGTCTTGGACAGCACAAGTCGGAAGTTCTTGCCGGGCTTCCAGCATCCTCGCTGCGGAGGGAACCGTTCCGCCACGGTGCGGTATCTGGCCCGGCATGGGTTTAGTGATGTTGTTCTTCGGGCTGTGTTTCATGGGCGGGTGGGCGGCGGCCATCGGTGCGTTGGTGTACGCCGTCGTCACGCTGGTGCGCATTTGGCCGCGGGACTGGGTGCGGCACGACGGACACCTGGCGGTACGGCTACTGGTGCCGACGCCCGTGTACGTGCGCCTCGACGTGGCACTTGCCGTGTTGGCCTTCCTGGTCGACCTGTGGCTCGTGTCGGCGGCCATCGTGTTCGGTTCGGACGGCGTCTTCACCGAGGACTGGATGGGGTACCCCGGCATGACGGATCCCTCCGGGCAGGGATATCAGGCGGGAGTGGTGCACGCACTGCGGACGATGGCGTGGTGGACCTCCGGGATCGCGGTCCTGTGCCGGTGCTGGATCACAGCCGGCGTACAGGTGTGCGTGCTGCCGTTGGCGGCATGGTGGATCGGATCGTTCGACACCTACTACACCTGACGTGTGCGGCCGACCACGGGCCCCGGCCTCGCACTCGAGCCGAGCCGAGCGGCCCCTGACCCTGGTTCAGAGGGAAGACCGCAGCCTGAACACCACGTCAAACTCTCGTGATAGCAGCCCAAGTTGGACCGATCGGCCATGTGGGCACTTGCGCAACGTGTCCGTGCGGGCTGTGGGGCAGGTGATGGGACGAGCGCCCCAAGCGTTCTGGAGTCACACGGTTCAAGGCTGGCAAGGCCAGGGACGCTGGGGCGAAATTCGCTTCGTCACTGGAGCACCTCGGCGCGTCGGCCGGCCGCGAGCACGGCGCGGAAGGGGAACGCAATGAGCAGTGTGATCGCAACCAGGAGCCCGCTTGCCCACAGCGGTCCGAGGTTCCCGGCCGCGGTGCTGAGGGTGGTTGCGGCGAGGAGGGGGCCGACGGCGGCGCCGACGTTGAGTGCCGCGGTCGCATACGACCCGGCCATGGTGGGGGCTTCCGCGGCCTCATAGAGGACCCGTGTGATCAGGGTGCTGCCCAGCGCGAACGACAGGGCGCCCTGCACGAACGCGAGGGCGAACAGGGCGACCGGCTCGTCGGCCAGCACCGCCAGGGCCGGCCAGCCGACGAGCAGCAGCGGGCCGCCGACTGCGATGACCAGACCGGGACGCTGGTCGGACAGCCGGCCGGCGACGGTGACCCCGGCGAAGGAACCGGCGCCGAAAAGCACCAGAACGACAGAGATCCACAATTCTCCCAGCCGGGCGGTGTCGGTCACGACGGGGGCGAGGAAGGTGAAGCTGCCGAACGTGGCTGCGTTCACCAGCGCGCCGAGCAGCATCACCAGAATCAGTGGCTGCCTTGTGAGCTGGGCGAGCTCCGCTTGCAAGGCTGGTCCGCCAGTCGCCTCTTCGTTCACACGTTCCGCCGGGATCGCCTTCAGGATGCCGAGAGCCGCCGGCAGGCAGAGAGCGGCGACGGCCCAGAATGCGGCCCGCCAGCCGAGCACAGTGCCCAGTACCGACCCACCGGGGACACCGGCGATCGTGGCCACCGTCGTGCCTGACAGCAGCACGGCCAGCGCACGTCCCCTCTTGTCGGGCGAGACCAGCGTGGCGGCAGCCGTCAGAGCGACGGCAAGGAACCCCGCGTTCGCGAGCGCGGCGACGATCCGGGTGGCGAACAGGACCGGGAAGCTCGTGGTGATGGCGCCCACGGCGTGAGCTGCCGCGAAAGTGAGGATAAACCCGAGAAGGCCGGAGCGCCTGGGCCAGGTGCGGGCGAGCGCGGCCACCAGGGGAGCACCGACGACCATGCCGACCGCGAAGGCCGAGGTGAGCGTGCCTGCTGTTCCGACGGTGACGTCGAGATCCGAGGCGATGTCCGGCAGAAGGCCGGCGAGCATGAACTCCGAGGTGCCCATGGCGAAGACCGCCATGGCAAGCAGATACAGCGGGAGAGGCATATCGAGTGGCTCCGAGGTGAGGAGAAGCACGAGAAGGTCATCTCGTCACCGCGGCCAGCCCCAAGGGCACCCTCGCCCGGCCGCAGAACGCGGCGCGACGACAGGGCTACGAGCTCAGTGGTTCAGGGGGCTGACGGCGTGACCGAAAGCCCCGACCTTGTCTGACTCAGGACTCGACATGGCCCGCACGGTACCCGGCTGATGCCCGTAGAGGCACCCTGGTTTTACCGGCATGGGATCGCCGATCGCCCGGTCCGGCGTCCGATGGTTGTGCAAAACGTTTTGGATATCTAGCTTGTGCGCCATGAGCGACAGAACGCCTCCGCGGACCGGCCGCCTCCTGGTGAGGGGCTGTGATGTGTTGCGGGTCCCGTCCCACGGCGAGTGCGAGATCCTGCGGGCACAGGACATCGTGGTGGCGGACGGCGTCATCGAGGAGGTGCGGCCGACCGGCACCCTCGGTGCGACCGGCACTCCCGGCCCGCTCGGCGCCTCTGGTCCGCTCGACGTCTCCGGCCCGACCGGCCCCTCCGGTGCGGGCCACGCGGTGGACGTGATCGACGGGCGCGGGCTGCTGGCCGTTCCCGGTCTGGTCAACGCGCACACGCACAGCCCCATGGTGCTGATGCGCGGCGCGGCCGAGGACGTGACGGTCGAGGGCTGGTTCAACGACCGGGTCTGGCCGATGGAGTCCAACCTCACCCCCGCCGACGTACGGATCGGGGCCAGGCTCGCCTGCGCCGAGATGATCCGCTCCGGTGTGACCACCTTCGCCGACCACTACTTCTTCCCCGAGCAGATCGCCGAGGCGGTCGCCGAGACCGGGCTGCGGGCCGACATCGCGCCCACGTACTTCAGCAGCCGGGGCGAGGAGGCCCTGGCGGACACGGTGAAGTTCGCGGAGGCCTGGCACGGCCGTGCCGACGGCCGGGTCACCGTCTCGCTCGGGCCGCACGCGCCGTACACGGTCGACGACGGCGACCTGCGCACCCTCGCCGGGCACGCCCGGCGGCTCGGCCTGCGGATGCACATCCACGCCGCCGAGCACCTGGAGCAGACGCAGTCCAGCCTGGAGCGACGCGGTGTCACGCCGATCCGGGTGCTGCACGAGACCGGGGTTCTGGACGCCGGCGCGCTGATCGCGCACGGCTGCGGGATCGTCGAGCAGGATCTGCCGTTGCTGGCCGAGTACGCCGGAACGACCGCCGTGGCCTGCTGTCCAAAGGTCTATCTCAAGCACGCCCTGTCCCCGCTCACCCCGGTCCGCGACCTGCTCGCCACCGGAGTGACGGTCGCCGTCGGCACGGACGGTGCCGCCGGCCACAACACGCTCGACGTGTGGGAAGCACTGCGGCTGGTCGCCCTCACCCAGAAGCAGGCGGTACGGGACGCCACCTGGATGACCGTCTCCGACACCCTGCGCCTGGCCATGCGCGGCGGGGCCCGAGCTCTCGGGTTGCAGCGAGAGATCGGGGCGCTGGAGCCGGGCATGCGCGCCGACATCGTCCTCACCGACCTGTCCGGGCTGCACTGCCGTCCGCTGCACGATCCGCGCGCCGCGCTGGTCTACAGCGCCCGCGCCAGTGACGTACGGACGGTCGTCGTCGACGGCCGGGTCCTGATGCGCGACGGCCGGCTGCTCACCGTGGACGAGCCGGCGCTGCTGGCCGAGGCCGACACTCGGGTGGCCCGCATCCTCGACACCTCGCACGGCGGGGCGGTGCAGCACTATGACCCCTGAGCCGTACAACCGGGCGGCCGTCCGGCGACCCGCGTCCATCAAGGACGTGGCCGCCGCGGCAGGCGTCAGCGCGACCACCGTCTCCCACGTCCTCAGCGGCAACCGGCCGGTCAACGAGCACACCGCCGCGCGGGTCCGCAGCGTCGTCAACCGGCTCGGCTATGTCCCGGCCTCGCTGGCCCGCAGCCTCCAGGCCGGTTCCACCTCGGTGATCGGCCTGCTGATCCCCGACATCAGCAACACCTTCTTCGCCGAACTCGCCAAGGGCGCCGAGGACGCCGCCCACGACCTCGGCTACGGCCTGATCCTGTGCAACACCGAGTTCGACGCCGACCGCGAGGACCGTTACCTCGGCATGATCCGCAGTCGGTTCATCGACGGCATGGTGTACGCCTCGGGGTCCGCGCCGTCCCGGCGGCGGCTGGAGGCACTGATGGGCAAGTTCCCCATCGCGCTCGCCGACGAGGAGGTCGAGGGCCTGGAAGGCGCCCTCATCGCCACCGCCGACCACGAGGCGGGCGGGCGACTGGTGGGGGAGCACCTCCGGTCGCTCGGCCACCGCCGGGCCCTGATGCTGACCGGCCCGCGTGCCTTGAAGAGCAGCAACGCCCGCGCGAACGGTTTTGTGCGGGCCTTCCGCGGCGAGGTCGTCGAACGTGTCGGCGACTTCAAGGAGACCTCCGGACACGGCCTCGTCGCCGAACTCCTCCAGGACGGCGGTCTCCCCGGGGACTGCACGGCCGTCTTCGCGGCCAACGACCTGATGGCCTTCGGTGCCCTCCTGGCGCTGAGGGAGTCGGGGCTGTCCGTGCCGGACGATGTCTCGGTGGTCGGCTTCGACGACATCCGGGCGGCCTCGCTGGCGCATCCGCCCCTGACCACCGTCCACCAGCCGGCCTACGACGTGGGCCGCACGGCCACCGCCCAACTCCTCCAGTACGTCACCCGGGGCGAGGTCCCGCCCGCCTCCCGGCACACCCTTCCCGTCGAACTGAAGGTCCGCGGCAGCACGGCACCAGTCACCCGCTGACCCTGACCTGACCCCAACTGTCCGCGCGCCGCACGGAGTTGCCGTGCCGCGCGGCAATGCCCCCTGCCTCGAAAGGCGGTTCGCCATGCCCAGAGTGCTCGTTGTCGGCGAGTCCTGGTTCACCTACACCGTCCACCAGAAAGGCTTCGACGCCTTCCACAGCTCCGAGTACACGGAGGGCGGAGGCGCCTTCCTCGAGGCGCTCCGCTCCCGCGGCCACGAGGTGACCTATGTGCCCTCGCACGAGATCCCGACCCGGGTTCCGGCCACCGCCGACGGCTTCGACGCGTACGACGTCGTCGTCATCAGCGATGTGGGCGCCAACAGCTTCCAGCTCCCGCCGGAGACCTTCAACCACTCCGTCCCCTCCCTCGACCGGTCCGAGCTGGTGCGCGGCTTTGTGGAGCGGGGCGGCGGGGTGCTGATGATCGGCGGCTATCTGACCTTCAGCGGGATCGACGCCCGCGCACGATGGGGACGCTCCCCGCTCGCCGCCGCCCTGCCGGTGACGATGCTGGACCGCGACGACCGGGTGGAGCTTCCGGCAGGCGCCGTCCCCGAGGTGGTGGGCGAGCACGCCGTCGTCCAGGGACTGGACCGGTCCTGGCCCGCGCTCCTCGGCCTCAACGAGGTCACCGCGCGACCGGAGGCGACGCTGCTGGCCGAGTGCGCCGGGCACCCCCTGCTCGTCGTCGGCAGCGGCCACGGCACTGGCAGATCAGCGGCGTTCACCTCCGACGTGGCACCGCACTGGGCGCCGCCGCCCTTCCTGGACTGGAAGGGCTACCCCGAGCTGTGGGACCGGCTGGTGCGCTGGCTCGCGGGGGCGGAGCTGTGACGCCCGGACAGGTGAGCAGGCCGGTCACCGGCACCCCTCACATCGCGGCCCGGCCGGGCGACTTCGCGCCGATTGTGCTGATGCCAGGCGATCCGCGCCGCGCCCGCCGGATCGCCGAGACCTTCCTGCAGGACGCACGGCAGGTCACCGACGTACGCGGCATCCTCGGCTACACGGGAAGCCACCGGGGCGTATCGATGTCGGTCCTCGCCTCCGGCATGGGTATCCCGTCCGTGACGATCTACGCGACGGAGCTGTTCCGTCACTACGGCGTGCGCAGGATCGTCCGGGTCGGCACAGCCGGCGCGATCCCGGCCTCGGTGTCCGTACGGGACGTGGTGATCGCCTCCGCCGCGCACACCGACTCCAGCCTCAGCCGCGTCCTCATCGACGGCGTGACCCTCGCGCTCGCTCCCTCCTACCGGCTGCTGCGCGCCGCCGCGGACGCCGCCGAGAAGGAGCCCACCGCCGTGCACATCGGACCGGTGTTCAGCAGCGACCACTTCTATCTCGACCGCCCCGCCCTCTTCGACGCCCTGGAGCGCCGGGGCACGCTCGCGGTCGAGATGGAGGCGGCGGGACTGTACGCCGTGGCCTGTGCCGAGGGCGCCGAGGCCCTCGCCGTGCTGACCGTCTCCGACCACCTCCGCACCGGTGAGGCCCTCACCGCCGAGGAACGCGAGACGGACTTCGACCGGACGCTGCGTATCGCCGCGTCCGCGCTGCTGACCGATGTCTGATGACCGATGTCTGAAATTCCCACACCGGAAATCAAACAGAAACCGGGCAACGTAGCCAAAACGTTTTGCACTTTCTACTGTCAACGCAGCCGCTCACTCAGCAACGAAATGATCAGGAGACCGATGATGCGATACGGAAGAAGCGCCGCCCTCGTGGTGACAGGGATGCTCGCGCTGGCCGCGTGCGGAGGGTCGGGCGGAGACGATTCCGGAGCGGCATCCTCCGGCAAGCCGCGTATCAAATTGGTGATCAATGGCGGGCTGGGCGACAAGTCGTTCTTCGACTCCGCCTACGCGGGTCTGAAGAAAGCCGAGAAGGACCTCGGCTACGAGCTCAAGGTCGTTGAGCTGGGTTCCGACCGCACCAAGTGGGAGCCCGGATTCGAGGACGCCGCCTCGGCCGACGACTACGACATCCTCGCCGCCGGGACCTTCGAGGTCACCGAGTACATCGGCGAACTCGCCCCGCAGTTCCCGGACAAGAAGTTCTGGCTGTTCGACGCCCCGGTCGACTACAGCGGCAAGAACGGCGGCTGTTCCAACAAGTGCGAGAACGTCTACTCCGTCACCTTCAAGCAGAACGAGGGTGGTTATCTCGCGGGATTCCTGGCCGAGAAGCTGGTGGCCGCGAAAGCACTCAAGGGAACCGAATCGCTGAAGAAGGTCGGCGTCATGGGCGGCGTGAAGATCCCGTTGATCGAGGACTTCGTCGTCGGTTTCAAGTCGGGCTTCCAGGCCGCCGGCGGAAAGAACTCCGACGTCCTCGTGCAGTACGTGGGCGGCGACAAGCCGTTCGGCGACCCCGCAAAGGGCAAGGAGATCAGCACCGCCATGTACGGCCAGGGCGCCGCGCTGGTGTGGCCGGTCGCCGGGCTCTCCGGACTCGGCACCTTCGAGTCGGCCGTCGGCGCCAAGCGGTACACGTTCGGTGTCGACTCGGACCAGTACCAGACCCTCACCGACCAGGCGCAGAAGAACACCGTCGTCACCTCCATCCTCAAGAACGTCGGCAACGCCCTGTACAAGGCCGCGCAGGAGGACCAGAAGGACTCCCTGAAGTACGGCGCCGTCTCCACCGTCGGCCTCGCCGAGGACGCGGTCGGCTACGTGAACGACGACCACTTCAAGGAGTTGGTGCCCGAGACGATCCGCACCGAGGTCCAGGAAGCCGCAGACAAGGTCAAGTCCGGCTCCGTCACGGTGCCCAGCGCCCTCTAATCGAACGGCCTTGATGATGAACGAGCCATGGGGCAAGGACGGACCGGCCGTCGCCGCCCGCCAGGTCACCAAGACCTACGCCAACGGGGTGCGCGCGGTCCGCGCCGTGGACCTGGAGGTCCCGCCGGGCGAGATCCGGGCGGTCGTCGGGGAGAACGGCGCGGGCAAGTCCACGCTGATGAAGCTGTTCTACGGCCTGGAGCAGCCGAGCGCCGGCGAGATCCTGGTCGGCGGACGGCCCCGTGTGCTGCGGGGCCCCGCCTCGGCGATCGCGCTGGGCGTGGGCATGGTGCACCAGAACCTGATGCTGGTGCCGTCCTTCACCGTCGCCCAGAACGTCGTCCTCGGCGTCGAGCCGGGCCGTCGCGGAATGGTCGACCCGAAGACGGCCGTGGAGACGACCGCCCGGCTCGCGGAGGAGTCCGGACTCGTCGTGGACCCCAAGGCACGCGTCGACGAGGTGTCGGTCGGCATGCGGCAGCGCACCGAGATCCTCAAGGCACTCCACCGGCGGGCCCGCGTGCTGATCCTCGACGAGCCGACCGCCGTGCTCACCCCGCAGGAGACCGAGGATCTCTTCGCCGCCGTGCGCCGGCTGCGCGACGGCGGGATGACCGTGCTGTTCATCTCGCACAAGCTGCGCGAAGTACGGGAGATCAGCGACAAGGTGAGCGTGATGCGCGCCGGCTCCCTCGTGGGCACGGTCGCCACCGCCGACGCCACCGAGCGCTCGCTCGCCTCCATGATGGTCGGCCGCGACATGTCCCTGGACGTGGACCGCACCCCGGCCCGCCCCACGGAGACCACCCTGCGGGTCCGAAGCCTCCGCTACGACGCCCCGACCGGCCAGTCCCTGCACGGCCTCGACTTCGACGTGGCCGCCGGGGAGATCGTCGGCGTGGCCGGCATCGAGGGCAACGGCCAGAGCGAACTCGCCGAGATCCTCGCCGGGTTGCGCCGCCCCACCACGGGCACCGTCCACGTCGGCGGCACCGACACGGCCGGCCTCGACGTGGCAGGACACCGCCGGGCCGGCATCGGCTACGTGCCGGAGGACCGGCTGCACAACGGCGCCGCCCTCGACGCGTCCATCGCCGACAACCTCGTCGTCGACCGCCACGACCGCCCGCCCCTCGCCCGACGCGGCATCCTGCACCCGGGCGCCGTACGCGCCCACGCCGACCGTCTGATCGACCAGTACGCCATCCGCACCCCCGACCCGTCGGTCCCGGTGCGCGCACTGTCCGGCGGCAACATGCAGAAGGTCATCGTCGCCCGCGAACTCTCCGCAGGACCACGCCTGTTGATCGCCTCGCAGGTCACCCGCGGGGTGGACATCGGCGCGATGCGGTTCATGTACGAGCGCCTCGTCGCCGCACGTGACACGGGCGCCGCCGTCCTGCTGATCTCCGCCGACCTCACCGAACTCCTCGCCCTGTCCGACCGGTTGCTCGTCCTCAAGGACGGCCGCCTGGTCGCCCGGTTCGACGACACGAGCGGCCTCACCGAGAAGCGGGTCGGGCTCTACATGCTCGGCGTCGAGGAGCACGACCACGACGACCTGACGGCCGGTCTGGAAAACCTGGGGGAGACGCCGTGACCACCACCCCCATGACCGCGATCGAGATCGAGGACCGGAGCCAGTACCGCGCGACCCGGCGCCGCGACTTCGCCGTCGACCTCAGCATGGCCCTGGCCACTATCCTCGCCGCCCTGGCCATCGGCTTCCTCGTCATGCTCGCCACCGGCAACGACCCGATCCGCGCCTACGAGGCGATGCTCACCGGCCCGCTCGACCGCTCCTTCCGCGTCGGCCGCTGGCTGGAGGACGCCACCACGCTCACCCTGCTCGGGCTGTCGGTCGCCATCCCCTTCCGCGCCCGCCAGATCAGCCTCGGCGCCGAGAGCCAGGTCTACGCCGGTGCGCTGGCGGCCGCGACCGTCGCGATCTTCCTGCCGCTGCCGCCCGTCGTCGCCGTGATCGTGCCCATGGCCGCGGCAGCCGCGGCGGGCGCCGGAATGGGCCTGATTCCGGGATCGATGAAGGCACGCCTCGGCGCCAACGAGATCGTGGCGACGCTGATGCTCAACGCCATCGTCGTCCGCGTCTACGACTACCTGGTCAACGGCCCGCTGAAGGAGCCGGGCAGCAGCGCCGTGCACTCCGAGTCCATCCAGCAGGACTCCGTGCTCACGCCGCTGAGCGACGTCTTCGGCATCCCACTGGGCCGCGCCAACATCGGCCTCGGGGTCATGCTGCTGACCGCCGTCGCGCTGTGGCTGCTCATCACCCGCACCCCGCTCGGCTACCGCATCCGCATGACCGGCGCCAACCCCGACTTCGCGGCCTACGGCGGCATCCGCGTGCCCCGGGTCATCGAGTGGAGCTTCGTCATCGGCGGCGCCGTCGCCGGGCTGGCCGGAGCCCATCTCGTCCAGGGCGTGTACGGGCGGCTCGAACCCGGGCTCGCCGGAAGCCTCGCCTTCGAAGGGATCGTGGTCGCGTTGCTGGCCAGGAACAACCCGCTGGTCGTCGTGGTCGCCGGATTCTTCTACTCCTACCTGCGCGCCGGGGGCGACATCATGGAACAGCAGACGGACGTCGGCACCGAGATCGTGGTGGTCATCCAGGCGGTCATCGTGCTCCTGGTCACCGCCCAGGCCCTGCCCAACCTCCTCAAGCGGCGCATGGCGCGGAGGCAGGTGGGCGTCCGATGAGTTCCGTGCTCGACGTCGTCCTCAGCAGCGCCTTCCTGGCGGCCGTACTGCGGATCGCCACGCCGTACCTGCTCGCCGCGTTCGGCGGGCTGGTCGCCGAACGCGCCGGCATCAGCAACATCGCCCTGGACGGCCAGATGCTCTCCGCCGCCTGCACCGGGGCGCTGGTCGCCGGCTACAGCGGCTCCGTCGCGCTGGGCGCGGTCAGCGGCGTCGCGATGGCGACACTCCTGGGCCTGCTGCTCGCCGCGCTGCGCCTGGAGCTGGGCGCCGACGCGATCATCGCGGGCATCGGCCTCAACCTCCTCGCCTCCGGCGGCACCGCCTACGCCGTCTACAGCCTCCTCGACGACAAGGGCGGCACCACCGGCCTGAAGAGCGGCAGCCTGCCGACGGTCACCCTGCCGGGTATCGAGAACATCCCGGTGGTCGGCGATGTGCTGAGCGGCCAGAACATGGTCACCTGGCTGGCCTTCCTGGCGGCGCCGTTCGTGGCCTGGCTGTTCTTCCGCACCCGCTTCGGCTTCCACCTGCGCGCGGTCGGCGAGATGCCGGACGCCGCGGCCTCGGTCGGGATCGCGGTACGTCGTGTCCAGTACACCGGACTCGCCCTCAGCGGGGCCCTCGCAGGACTCGCCGGGGTCTTCCTCAGCATGGGCTACGTCTCCTTCTTCGTACGGGACATGACGGCCGGCCGCGGTTTCATCGCCCTCGCCGCCGTGTTCCTCGGCGGCCTGCGGCCGTGGGGTGTCTTCCTCGCCGCGCTCGGCTTCGGAGCGGCGGAGGCACTGGCCGTGCAGCTCGGCACCCTCGACGTACCACCGCAGCTGGTGTCGACGATTCCGTACGTGATGACGCTGGTCGCCCTCGCCCTGTACGCGTGGCGCCGCAAGCGCCGGGGCCGCGCCGTGCCGGCGGCCGCCTCACTCTGACGCCTCGTCAACCCCCCTCTCACCGGGCTCTCCCACTCGCCCGCCCGCACCTCGCCGGGAGAACGGGTCGGCGAGCCATGCCCGCACGCCTCCCTTCGGAAGGACACTCATGCGCCACAAATCCCCAGTACGCCGCAGACGCGCGCTCCTCGCCTCCCTCGCCGCGGCCGGCCTCCTCGGCAGCCTGGCCCTCACCAACGGCTTCGCGGCGGAACCGGAGGCAGATGCCTCCGGGAAGCCGCAGGACGTCCGGCTCCTCGACACCCTCACGGTGCCCGCCGGGACGACGGAGTTCGGCATGCCGTTCGGCGGGCTGTCGGGAATCGACTACGACCCGCGGTCCGGCGAGTACGTCGCCCTCAGCGACGACCGTTCGGAGAACGGCAAGGCCCGCTTCTACCGCCTCCGACTCCCGCTCGACGGGGCGGCCTTCGCCGGTGACAAGCCCGACCTCGACGGCCTGACCGTGCTCGCCGACACCACCGGCGACCCCTTCGCCCCGAAGGCGGTCGACCCCGAGGCGATCCGCTGGACCCCCGGCGGCAAGAGCCTGCTGTGGACCAGCGAGGGCGCCTCCTCCGCCGGGCAGCCCGCATTCGTCCGCGAGGCGGACACCTCCGGCGGGTATGTACGCGAACTGCCGCTGCCCAAGGCGTACGCCCCCGTCCGCTCGGCCTCGGGCACCCTCACCGCCGGAGTGCGCAACAACCAGGCCCTCGAAGGGCTCACCCTCTCCCCGGACGGGAGCAAGGTGGCCACCATCACCGAGAACGCCCTCGTCCAGGACGGCCCCGCGGCCGGACTGACCGCCAAGAGCCCGTCCCGGCTCCTGCTGATGGACCGTAAGACAGGGGAGCCGGAAGCCGAGCACGTCTACGAGGTCGACCCGATCTCCGACGCACCCACCGCGCCTTTGCCCGCCCCGGTCGGCACGTACTCGGCTGACCGCGGAGTCTCCGAGATCCTCGCGATCAACGAGACCGACTACCTCACCGTCGAACGGTCCTTCGCCTCCGGTGTCGGCTTCTCCATCCGCCTCTACTGGACCAGCACCATCGGCGCGACGGACGTAGGCGGCAAGGAGGCCCTGTCCGGCACCGAGAAGCCGATGCCGAAGAAGCTGCTGTACGACTTCACCACCTCCGGTACCGACGCGGACAACGTCGAGGGCATCACCTGGGGGCCGCGGCTGCCCGACGGCTCCCGCTCTCTCGTCCTCGTCGCCGACGACAACTTCGGCTTCAACGGCAGTGTGACCAAGTTCCATCTGCTGTCGGTCCGTTCGGGGCTACTGGCGCACCGCACACCGGACGTGAACGGCGACGGCTCTGTGAACGCCAAGGACTTGGCAGCCGTCCCGACCGCCGGCCCGGCCGGAGACCTCGACGGCAACGGCCGTACGGACGCCGCCGACGTCCGGTTGTGGATCTCGTACACCCGCGCCTTCCCCACAGCCCAGAAGCCGCCGTCCACCGTCGACGTCCAGCTGCTGTCCTTCAACGACTTCCACGGCAACCTGGAGCCGCCCACCGGGCGCGACGCCAACCTCGGTTCCAAGCTCGACCCGAAGTCCACACCGGTCGGCGGCGCGGAGTACCTCGCGGCCCGGCTGGGCCAGCTCCGGCAGGGCACCGACACCTCGCTGACCGTCGCCGCGGGCGACATCATCGGCGCCAGCCCCTTCCTGTCCGGCCTCTTCCACGACGAACCCACCGTCGAATCCATGGAGAAGCTCCACCTGGACGTCACCAGCGTCGGTAACCACGAGTTCGACGAGGGCACCGAGGAACTGCTGCGGATGCAGCACGGGGGCTGCCACCCCGAGGACGGCTGCTTCATCGAGGGCGAGCCGTACGACGGCGCGGCGTTCCCCTGGCTGGCCGCCAATGTCATCGACAGAGACTCCGGCAAGCCCCTCTTGGCGCCCACCTGGGTGAAGAAGGTGGACGGGGTGAAGGTCGGCTTCATCGGCATGACCCTGGAGGGCACCCCCGAGGTCACCGGCCAGTCCGGCATCACGTCCGTATGCTTCCTCGACGAGGTGCAGACCGCCAACGCCTCCGCCCGTGAACTGCGCCGCCAGGGTGTGGAGGCGATCGTCGTCCTGTTGCACGAGGGCGGCGTGCAGGCTGGATCGTACGGGCAGTGCGACGGCATCTCCGGCCCGATCGTCGACATCGCCAAGAGCCTCGACCCGGCGATCGACACCGTGGTGACCGGCCACACCCACCAGCCCTACATCTGCTCCCTGCCCGACCCGGCCGGCAACCCCCGCCTGGTCACCTCGGCGTCGTCGTTCGGCCGGGTGGTCACCGAGACCCGGTTGCCGGTGGACCGCCGTACCGGCGACGTCGTACGGGAGCAGGTCGCCGCGATGAACCACCTCGTCACCCGCGGCGCCAAGGACGCCGATCAGACCGCCGTCATCGACAAGTGGAAGTCCCTGTCGGCGCCGCTGGCGAACCGGGTCGTCGGCAGCGTGACGGCCGACATCACCCGCTCCGAGACCCGCGACGCCGAGTCCGATCTGGCGAACCTCGTCGCCGACGCCCAACTCGCCGCCACCTCGGCACCGGAGCGCGGCGGGGCCCAGATCGCCCTGATGAATCCGGGCGGGGTGCGGGCGGACCTGGTGCACGGGTCGTCGACTGGCGGGGAGGCACCCGGCGAGATCACCTACGCCGAGGCCTTCGCCGTACAGCCCTTCGCCGGGTCGCTGGTCTCCGTGAACCTGACGGGCGCGCAGATCGAGAAGATCCTGGAGGAGCAGTTCAACGACTCCGGCACCCGGGCACCCACCCTCATGCTCGGCGTCTCCAAGGGCCTGACGTACTCCTTCTCCCACAGCGCGCCGGTCGGCGACCGCATCGACCCGGCGTCGATCACGCTCAACGGCGAACCCCTGCTGCCGGACGCCACCTACCGGGTGACCGCCAACACCTTCCTCGCCGCCGGCGGCGACGGCTTCACCACCTTCGCCGAGGGCACCGACACCGTCGGCGGCGGGGACGACATCGCGGCCCTCACCGACTACCTCACCGCCCACAGCCCGGTCGCCCCACCCGGCACGGACCGTGTGACCGAACTGCCCTGACGAAAGCCGAGGCAAGCAGAGTCCCCGAGAGCGGCTGCTGGACGCGGCGGCCGCGCTCACCATCACCGTCGCCGAACTGCGCGGCGGGAAACCGGTGGCCTACCCCGACGCCGAGGTGAACCGCGAGGACGCCTCCGACCTGGCCGGGCACTTCCAGTCGGTGCAGAGCGTCGTCGTCGACCCGGCCGACCGGCTCTGGATCCTCGACACCGGAAGCCCGCTGTTCGCCGGGTCCTCCTACGGCGGTCCCAAGCTCGTGGCGGTCGACCTGCGCACCGACCGGATCGTACGGAAGATCCTCTTCCCGCCCGAGGTGGTGTCGGCGAACAGCTACCCCAACGACGTGCGCTTCGACCTGCGGCGCGGCGCCGAGGGCATGGCGTTCATCACCGACTCGGGCGGCTCGAACGGCGTGATCGTGGTCGACCTCGCCACGGGCCGCTCCTGGCGGCGACTGGCCGGGCATCCCTCGGCGCTCGCGGACAAGCAGTTCCTTCCGGTCATCGAGGGCGAGCCCTTCATGGTCCGCCCCGCGGGCGGCGAGCCCACGTACTACGAGACCGGCTCCGACGGCATCGCTCTCAGCGCCGACGGCACGCGCCTGTACTACTGCCCGCTGTCCAGCCGCCGGCTGCACAGCGTGTCCACCGACGCCCTCGCCGACCCGGACGCCACGGACACCGAGGTGGCGGCGACGGTCGAGGACCTCGGGTTCAAGCCGATGGCCGACGGCCTGGAGAGCGACGACAAGGGGCGGCTCTACGGCGGCGACCTGGAACACAACTCCCTCTGGCGCAGGAGCCCGAACGGCACCTACCGGACCCTCGCGCAGGGGAGCGACCTGATCTGGGTCGACACCCTGTCCGTCGCCCCGGACCGGCACCTGTACGCCATCGCCAACCAGCTCAACCGGCTGTCGCCCTTCCACGAGGGCAAGGACCTGCGCCGCAAGCCCTATCTCCTGGTCCGCCTGCCGATCGACGCCGGGCCGGTCAGGCTCGTGTGACCTCTCCGGCTCGCCTCAGGCGGCCGGCTGGACGTGCTGACCGGCATCGTCTACGTCCTGGGCTCAGGCGTGACCTGGCGCGAGATGCTCGTTGCTGTTCCGCGGTCGCGTTCAGGGAGAACCATCGCCGCTACGACGAATAAGTGCGCGAAGAGAACTTGCTGTGCACCCACACCTGAGGATCCCTCGGCGGGTCGTGGCCGTCCGCGATGCCCAACACACCGTCCGCCGCAGCGCGGAGGCGCACGCCGCCCGGCTCGTGGCACGCGTACGCCCGATGTGATGACCCGCCTGCGCGATCCCCGACAGCGAGGACGGCACGCTCACGCCGTCGTGTCGACCGACTCCTGCCACGGACCGCCGTGGCGAACGAAGCGAGGCGGAAGCCGGTCATCGGTTGCCGCCTCGCACATGAGCCGCTTTGAGGTCGGCGCGGGGAGCTGCGGCTGTCAGCAGCCGCAGCCCGCCGTATGAGCAAAGGTCGTCGCGGCCGACGCCACCGAGGTGCCGGAGGCCGACTCCTGGTCCTGGGCGATGCGGCCGTGCAGCATGTTCTCCTGGCCGAACATCTCGCGGCGACGCTGCGAACGCGCCTGGAGTCGCTGTGGGGCAACTGACCGCTCCTGCTCCGGAGTTCACCGGGGACTGACCGAGAACACCGAAGAGGACGCCGTCCGGGGAACGACGGTGTCCCCTTCGAGTTCAGCGCGCCCTCGGCCCGACTTCCCGACCTGTCAGAAACTGGTGCTCGACCTGCAGTCCCGCCGCACATCTCGGCCGGCCAGGTGAAGGGTTCGCCTTCGCGGCGGGCCGGACCGCCGCCGATCCCGCGCCCAGGACCACGCCGCGGGCCGTGGGGGAGTGCGTGGTACGAGCGGGCACGGACGGGGCGACCCCGCTGCTGCCACAGCTGGCGGACATGCGGGACGCGGCCCGCAAGATCGCCCTGGCCGTGGCGAAGGCCGCGGTGGAGGACGGTGTCGCCCCCGAGGCCACGGAGGCCGAGCTGCGCGACGCGATCTGGGCGACGCAGTGGACACCGCGATACGCGTCCTGCCAGCGGAGGCCCGGACGCCGTGCGCGGGCCGGTGTCCTGATGGGTCGCCCTTCGCCAAGCTGGATGACCTATCAACTCATTTACACTCGCTTGTATGGATGAAGAGGTGCGGTGGTTGACGGCGGAGGAGCAGCACGCCTGGCGGAGCTTTGTTCGGTTGCATGAGCGGCTGGGGGGCCGTCTGTCACGCATGTTGCAGAGCGAGTCGAAGCTCTCGGCCGCGGACTTCGCCGTGCTGGTCAGTCTCACGGATGTGCCGGACGGCCGGCAGCGTTACCAGGATCTGGGTCGGGCGCTCGAGTGGGAGAAGAGCCGGATGTCCCACCACATCGCACGGATGGCCGGACGAGGGCTGGTGATCCGCGAGGAGTGCCCCGAGGACGCCCGGGGAGCGTTCGTGGTGATCACGGACGCCGGGCGGGTGGCGATCGAGGCGGCGGCTCCGTTGCACGTGGAGGCTGTGCGAGAGCTGTTCCTGGACCATGTCACCCCGGCGGAGCTGCGGACTCTGGCCGACATCTCCGACCGAGTAGTGGCGAAGCTGGACGAGGACCCCGCCTGAGCGGCTGCACGGGCCTGCGGCCGCGTCGGCAGGGCCGGTGACCCGGGTCTTGTGACGCGCAGCGATAGTTGGGCCCACCGCAGTGCTCCTCGGCCGCTGAGCGCCCTCGCATTGTCCTGGACGTCGGAGCCGGAGGCCCCTCCTCGTCAGGCGTGGGGCGGGGCGGGGCGGGGCCGGTGGCGATGGGTGACGCGTCAGCGTCGGAGGCGTCGAGGTCGCTGTTGGCGGTCACGGCATGGAGGCGGAGGAGGGCTCCGGCGCTGTGCAGCACCTATGGCACCGCTTGCGCGATGACCTGGGGCCGCAGCACCCTGGTCCGACCACCCGCTCCGGTCCTGGCCGGCGCCGCGGACAGCGTGGGCGACGTCGAGATCGCGGCCGTGCACGGCTTCCGTGTCTCCTCCCTGATCGAGACAGCCGCCACGCTCCTCCGACTGATCCTGGCCCTCTACCTGCTCCGCCAGTGCCTGAGGCTCCGGCCGAGGCAGCGGGCTGAGCCCCGATCCGCATGGCGACTTCCGGTCCGTCGTGCGGTCCCTCAGCCGAGATGTGTTGCGGCCCGCGTGAGGCTCCCCTCGATCCGGCCCAAGACCTCGAGAGCCTCGGCACTCGGTTTGTCCATGCCTGTGAGCCTAGGGATCCTCTGGCGCGGGCCTGAAGTGGAATCCTCATCACACGGCACGCGATGCTTTGGGATATCCACCGGCGGGGGTGCTCTCAGGGATCCGGGGTGGTCTGACGGGCCGCGTAGGCGGCGGGTGTGAGGCCGGTGTGCTGTCGGAAGAAGCGGCCGAAGTTGGCCGTGCCGGTGAAGCCGAGGTGGTCGGCGACCGCGCGGGCGGTCCACCGGGCGTGGCCGAGCAGTCGGCGTGCTTCGAGCAGGCGGCGCTGGTCGATGACCTGCCGTGCTCCGGTGCCGGCGGCGGCCCGGGTGGCGCGGCTGAGGGTTCGTACGGAACAGCCGAGCAGCCGGGCGTAGTCGTCGACGTGGTGCAGCTCGCGGAAGTGCATCTCCAAGGCGTCCAGGAATCGTTCGTAGACCGGCATGTCTCCCGGGTTCCTGGCATCAGTGTTGTTGGCCGAGGAAGTGTTTCCGGTGGTGACCGGAGTGTGTGCGATGTCCGGTGAGTTGGCGAGACGTAGCAGCAGGGCTTCGAGGAGGCTGCACCGCAGGGCGTGATGGGTCGCGAGCGGGCGGCGTCCCAACGCACGGTGTTCGTCGAGGAGTTGGAGCGCGGTCTGTTCCAGCCAGGGGGCGTCGTCGGGATGCGGGGTCAGCACGGCGGGGGCGTCGTGCGAGGTGACGGGAGCCAGCCGGCGGGCGATGTCGGGCCGGAGCGCCTCCGGTTCGAACAGGATGAAGGGGCCACGGGCGGTGCTGGGGTCGTGCCAGCACTGCACGTGCCCGGGGCGCACCCACAGCCACTGGCCGGGAGCGACGGTGCGTGTGACGTGATCGACGTCGTGCCGCAGTTCACCCTCCGTGACGTGGATCAGGTAGTGGAAGGTGGCCCGGCCCGGACGGGGCGGATTCCACGGCCAGTCGTCGTGGTCGGCGTGGAAGTCCTCGACGGTGGTCACTTCCAGGCCGTACGGCGTACCGACCGGGGGCTGGAAGCCGTACAGCGGGACGGACGCGGGCTCTGCGCGTGCGGCGGAGTCGGGCCGCGAGACGAAGAGGGCGGCGGAAGCCTGCTCCGGCCTCGGCGGGTGTCGCCTGTCGACCATCATGTGTCCGCAGTTTACCGGCCGCATTGTCGTCCGCGGGAAGAGGATGGGGACCGCGGCCCGCGCATGCGTGCCGTCAGCCAGATGGCTCGCACCGGCAACGAGCTCCCCGGACGCGACGGCAGCGAGATCCTCCTGGACATCGCCCGTCGCCTTTCCCGCGGAGGGCCCCCTGCGCGGGACAGCGCGGATGCAGGGCGACTGCTGTTCGTACTGATCATGCTGGAAGCGACAATCCGCGCCCTGACCGCCGGTCGGGGCGTTCGATCGATGAAGGAGCTGATGACCATGGACGGAGAGACGCTGCAGAAGACCGCGGCCGACTGTGCCGAGGAACTTCCCGGGGCCGGGCTGGAGCACCCGTTCGGGCCCGAGTGGGAGGTGTACAAGGTGCGCGGCAAGGTTTTCATGCTCATGACGCAGGTGACGGGTGAGCCGATGGTGATTCTCAAATCGGCCCCCGACGAGGCGGCCGCCCTGCGTCACGAGCACGTCGAGATCACCCCCGGCTACCACATGAACAAGAAGCACTGGATCACGCTGGAAGGCGGGAACACGATCGACGAGACGCTGGTGAAGGAGCTCGTGACCGACTCCTACCGACTTGTCGTCAGCGGGCTCGCCAAGTCCCAGCAGCCCGTCGACCCGCACACCTACGGCCGCCGCGTCTGACCTCCGGCATGTCCTTCAGCGGCACGAAGCTCCAGGACACCGCGCGCCGCACCGCACTCGCGCTGGCGGGAGTCGGCCACGGGCGCCCGTTCACCGAGCAGCTGGACGTCTACAAGGTGGCGGGCAAGGTCTTCCTGATCGTCACCGACGACCCGGACGAACTCATCGTCACCCTCAAGGCGGAACCGGAGTACGGGCGGCTGCTGCAAGGCCAGTACCCCTCGCTCACTCCGGGCCGCTACCTCGACAAGCGGCACTGGATCTCCGTAGGAGCCGGCCGGGGCATCACCGCGGACCTCGTCGCCGAACTCGTCGACCACTCCTACCACCTCGTCCTGGAGACGGTTCCGCGCAACCGCCGTCCCGAATGACCAACCGGCCAACCGACCAACCGGCCAACCACGGAAAAGGACCGCCCATGCACACCATGTCGACCGAGGAATGGCACGCCTTCGTCACCCGCGGCGCGGCCACCGGACGGTTCGCCACCGTCGGGGCCGGCGGCACGCCGAACATCACCCCCGTTTGGTACGTCTTCGACGGCGAGGCATTCCTGTTCACCACGGGTGGCGCGACGGCCAAGGCCCGCAACCTGCGGCGCAATCCCCGCGCATCCCTCTGCGTCGCTGACGACGCGCCTCCCTTCGCCTACGTCGAAGCGCGTGGCGAGGTGACGCTCAGCGAGGACCTCGACGAACTCCTCCATGTCGCCACCAGGGCCGGTGCCCGGTACATGGGCGCGGACAAGGCTGAGGAGTTCGGCAAGCGCAACGCCGTCCCCGGCGAACTCGTCGTCCGCCTGCACCCCACCAAGGTCATCGCCTACGGCGGCGTCACCGACTGATGAACACCCGGCCGCTCTCCACGTCCACCGCGCGCGGCCTGGAGCCAAGGACCCGCCCATGAAGAACCGGCGAGTACGGCCTGTGCCTGTACCCCGAGCGGCTGTGGGATCAGTTCGAGGGTGTGATCCGGAGGTTCAGGACACGCGCGCAGCGGCGGGAGATGCCGGGAGAGTTCGGGCCCTGGCCGACCGTCTACGGACGCTTCCGGGTCTGGCGGAACGCCGGTGTCTTAACCGCCCTGTTGGAATGGCTGATCGCCGAAGCCGCCGCCAGGGCAAGACAGACTTACTCTCGACGCCGGCGCCGAGCGGCCTCACCCTCGCCCTCGACATCGCCGGGGCGGCACCGCGGCGCTGACTGCGCAGACTCGCCCTGGTGACCAGAGCGGGAGCGGTACCTACTAAAGGGTGTGCCTTCAGGTGTAGCGGCGCAGGACGAGGCGGCGTTGGCCGTTCTCCTCGAGTACGTCGGAGTCCACCTCGTAGCCGTTGTCCTCGGCGTAGCGCAGGGCGGCGGTGTGGCCGTAGGCGCGGGCCAGCTCAGTCAGCCATGGCTGGTCGTAGCCGGACCTGTCGTACTCGCTGATGACGGCTTCGAAGGTGCCGTCGGTGCGGCGGCGGAAGCCGATGTCGTTGCTGTGGCGGCCGATGTGGCGGCGGCGGATGATCACTTCGGCGCGTTCGGGGCGGGCGTCGCCCTGGTAGCCGTAGAGGGTCTGCGGGGTGTCGTGGCTCTCGACGGTGGTGAAGCCGAGCGTGGCGAGGGCCTGGACGAGCAGGTCGGGGTCGCGCAACGCGGTGCGGACACGGGTGAAGTGGGACATGAGGACTCCTCGGATGTCGTGACGGATCGGATGTCGTGACGGGAAAGGCAGCGCCGGCTGGTCACGCCAGGCGGACGACCGGTTGCCGGTCCAGGACCAGCGTGTGGCGGCGCAGGTCGTAGGCCGTGACGGTGAGACGTTTGTGGGCGTCGATGCGGAATTCCAGGTGGAAGCGGTCCTCTCCGGCGGTGGCGGGAGGGTCGGCCTCCAGGAAGGTGGGGCTGTCCTCGTTGAGCCAGAGCATGGACCGCTGCTGGCGTTGTTGCGGGGTGACGGTCATGGCGCGGGCGCCGCCGCCGGCGTCGAAGGCGATCTCCAGTTCGGCGCCGGCGTCGCGGTAGGTGGCGTGGGCCAGTTCGTAGACCGCCAGGCCCAGCTTGCGCTGCTTTTCGTGCACTGCCCTGACGGTGAGCGTCCTGACCGGCTCCTCGGTGGGATAGGGGGTGCCGGCTTCGACCAGGGTCTCGAACTCGTAGGCGCCGGTGTCGTGATCGACGTGGCGGATGGCGTAGTCGTGCTGGATGTGGTCGAACAGCTCGCTGCCGCCGGCGATGGAGGCGGCGCCGGCCGCGACCGCCTCCAGCGGCCGGTCCAGGCGCACCACGTCGGGGTCGAAGTGCAGATGCACCAGGTCCTGCACGGCGGGGATGAGGCAGCTGCCGCCGACGAGGAAGACCTCCCGGATGTCCTGAGTGCCGAAGCCGCGGGTGCCGGCCAGGTCGAGGCAGGAGCGCAGGGCCTGGTTGATCCGGCGCAGCACGCCCTTGTCGCGCAGCAGCGCGTCGAACTCGCCGTGGGTGACGGTGACCTGGTGCGTACGGTCGGTGCGGGCGTCAGCGGCGCGGATGACGGCCTGTTCGGCGGTGGCGAGTTCCCGCTTGGCCCGTTCTGCAGAGGCCAGGAGGCGGCGGAAGACCTGGTTGCGGCCGATCTGATCGCCGTGCGGGAGCGAGAGGCGGTCGATGGCGTGTTCGGCGAGGAGCGCGTCGATGGTGTTGCCCCCCAGGTCCAGGCCCCGCTTGGCGATCGTGCGCACCCCGGCGCCGGAGCCCGCCTCGTCCGGTTCCTGGACTCGGACGACGGAGACGTCGAGGGTGCCGGCCCCGAAGTCGATCACCGCGAAGGCGTCACCCGGGTTGAGCCGGGCGCTGTAGCCGACGGCTGCCGCGGTGGCCTCGTCCACGACCCGCAGCCGGGCGGTGGGCAGGCCGTCGCGGACCTCGCGCACCAGCCAGTCGCGGTAGCCGTCGAAGGACTCCACGGGTGCTGTGGCGACGATCTCCAGGTCGTCGTCCTCGATGGCGAGCACGGCCAGCGCCATGATGTCGCCGAGGAACTGGGTGGCCGCTTCCCGGCCGGTGATCCTGCGGTCGCCGACGGTGCGGGCTGCATCGTAGGCGTGTCCGGCGACGTTGCTCTTGGTGGAGGCGAAGACGGTGTGGCGGGGGTCGTCGTCCATCACGGGGGTGACCTGGGCACCGAGGCGGCGGGGTCCGCCGTCGTGGGCGTAGGCGATGAGGGAGGGCACCACCCGCTGGGTGGGGCCGGGGCCGGCCTCGCGCAGTACGTCGACGCCGGGCAGCGGGACGGGGACGCCGCGGCCCCTCTCGTGGTCCCAGCCCGCCACGACGGTGTTGGCGGTACCGAAGTCGATGCCGATCCGGGTGGTCATGCGTCTCCCTGGGGTTGGTCGGGGTGGCGGGCGAGGGCGATGTCGGTGGGGCCGCCCGCCGGCACGGGACCGGCGGGCCCCAGCGCGATGTCATGCCCGAACCGCTCCTCAAGACAGCGCCGCAGCACGTCGAGGGCGTCCCGCACCGTCGGGTCACCGATCTTCGGCAACAACTCCCGCACTCGCCGTAGCTGTTGCGGATCGGCGTGCGCCGGCGGCTGGCGCAGCAGTTCGCGTGCGGTGGGCAGGTGGGGGCTCACCACTTCGAGGCGCGCCTGCCCTTCGACCACCGTGGTGAGGGCCTGTATGTCCCCCCAGGGGGACTGATCGGCGACGTCCCAGCCGAACCAGGTCCCGTGGCTCTGGGCGAAAGGCGAGCTGGTCTCCGGCGTCCACTGGAACGGGCCGACGGGCACGTCGGGGACGCGCTTCGCGCTCTGCGGCGAGAACTCCCACGTGCGGATGTGCTTGCCGTAGCGCACCGCCAGTGTGTTCGGCGCGCGGAAGAGGAGGCCGTGGCTGGTCACCTCGTCTTCGGCACGCTCGAGGCGCGCCGGGATCTGGTGCACGGGCCTCCCGTCCTCGTCCACCACACGGATGCTTGTCCCGAGGCGGAACGCGATGAGCCGGGCGGATGGCAGTGTCGCCAGGGCGCAGGAGCGGACGTACGCCGCGAACTCCTTGGGGCCGGTCATGCGTTGGAAGCCGGGAATCGGCTGATACCGCAGGGCCTTCGCGCCCCGGTCGGCGAACACCAGTCCCTCGGGGCCGAGCATCACGGCCCCGCCGCTCGCCCTGCGGATGATGGAGACGGCGGGCTCCGGCAGTTCGAACACACGCTTGTCCGGCAGCGTGCGGACGATCTGCTCCGGGGGTCCGTAGCCCCAGATCTGGACGAGGATCTCGTCGCCGAGGTGCAGGGCCCCGCTGTACAGGACGGAACGCGCGTTCCGGATCCAGCGGCGTCGGTGTGTCAGGTTGTCCGAACCGACCCGCAGGGTGTGGAGGTCGAACTGGTATGGGTAGTCGGACCAGGGTCGCCGCGAACTGGCGCGGACCACGGCCAGTTCCGACAGATCCGGGGAGAAGGACGCCCCTACGTGATGGTATTCGTGTACCTTCCCGACGTCGTACCGGACGAGCCGGTCGGCGGGCAGCCGTTCGGTCAGTGCCCGTAGCCCTGGCACCGGCTGTCCGGCCAGCAGCGTGAGCGCGGCCGCGTGACGGCCGGTGCGTTCGTGCGGCGGCAGCAGGCCGGCGGCGGTCGCCGCAGCGGCCAGGGGCAGGTCGGTGGCGAGCCGGCGCAACTCGTCCCAGTCGTGGTGGTGGGCCAACTGGCGGCTCAGGTAGTCGGCTTCGTCGTACGACAGTGTCGCCAGGCGGTCGCGCCGGTCGCCGGTGATCACGACCCGGATCGCCGTGCTGTCGCCCGCGGTGGCCAGCGCCGTACGCAGCCGCTCGCGGATCTGCGGACGCGTGGCCCGGTACGCCAGGGCCAGCAGGGAACCGTCGGGGTCCAGAGCCTGGCGCTGGGCGTGCTGTCCGATCAAGGTCAGGTAGGCGGCCTGGTCGGTGGGTTCCTCGGGGGCCGCCGCCAGCAGGTCGAGGACATCGGGAGCGGGCAGTTCGGCGGTCCTTAGCGCCTCCTGCGCCACCGGGTCGCCCTGCGCGCACGCCCGTAGCAGCTGCCGCCAGGCCCACCGGGCGCGCATCCCGCGGGAGCCGTCGGCCCGCCGCCGCGTGGCCTGCCGCACCAACCGGGCGGCGTCTTCCGTGCTGAGCACCATCGTCCCTACACCTCGCCCAGCTCGATCTCGAAGTCCCCCGCGTCGGTCGCACCTGCCGTCCGCCCGATACCCATGTCGTGCCGGAACCGGTGTTCCAGGCAGCTGCGCAACGCGTGGAGTATCGGCCGGGACTTGTGGTCCAGGGCGGGGCTCTTCACCGCCGCGGTCACCTCGGCCAGATCCTGGTGACTCATCAGACCCATGGGTCCCGCGACGCGTGACCGCAGGGTGAGGAGGGGGAGGTAGTAGAGGTCGACGGCCGGGCTGCGGCTTATGGAGTCCAGCGAGGCCAGGACGTCCCCCTTCGGAGACAGCCGCACGCGATGCGGGTGGCCGGGAAGGCGGATCTGACGGGCCACGAGGTCGTCGGGCAGGGGACTGTCGCGGGTTTCGGGTATGTCGAGGACCCACAGGGTCATCGATCGGGAGTGTTGTCTCCCGACCGCCAGGAACCGGTTCAGCGCGGGTGACCAGGCGAGGGCGTACAGGGACGTCGTGTTCAACCAGACGTTTCTCGACACCGGTGCCTGGTCGGACACGAGCGGTTCGTGCCATATGTCCAGGCCGCCCAGGGCATCGGCGCGAACGAGGACGGAGTCCGACATGGCGCTGAGTGGCGTCGAGCCGGTGATCTTCCTGGGGCCGTTGTCCAGAACGTTCACGAGGGTTCCCCCGTGGTCGGCGACCACGACGGTGTCGCCGTTGACCACGGCGATCCGACGGCCGCCGGGACTCACGGTGACGCCCCGCGGGGAGACGTCGGGCAGCCCGCCGAGGATTCCGCTGTCGGTGAGGGAGCCGTCGCGGTCGCCCACGGAGACCCTCGCGTGCCAGCGATACCCGTCTATGTGTCTGGAGGACACGACGAACTTGCCTTCGGCGGTGGCGCGTTGCAGGGCGCTGACCACGGTGGCCGAGAAACCTGTCGGGCGTACGCCGTCCGGGGCGAAGCGGTGGATGTGCTTGGGACGGTTCATGTCGCCGGCTTCCTCCGCGTCGACGACGACGAGGGTGTCGGCGCCCAGGTGCGCCACCCGGGCCAGCGGGCGCGCGGCGTCGGGATACCGGTGCGACAGCCGCCCGCCGGCCAGGTCGATGATCCCGGCGCGGCCGCGGCCCCCTGCGTGTCCGGCGAAGGCGAGTTGAGTGCCGTCCGGCGCGAAATCCATGTCGCGGACGAAGGTGTCCGGCCCGTCGAGCCCGGGGATGGTGATCCGGGCCGGAACGAGCCCGGACGACCCGTCACCGTCACCCGTCCACGCCTCCAGGGCAGCGGCTCCTACGCCCCACAACGCCTCGAACACCCGAAGGTCGTCCTCACCCGAAGGCCGCCAGGCCGCGTCGACGACATCCTTGACCGCCCGCACGGCGTCGAGCAGCGGCATCAGCTGGACCAGCGCCCACCAGTGGTCCCAGTCGTGCCGGGCCGCGAACTGCTCCAGCAGCCGCCTGCGTTCCGTTCCGCCGAGCGCGGCGAAGCCGTCGGGTCCGGAGTGCCGGCCCGCCAGCACCCGCAGCAGATCGGCGCCGCCCGCTTCGCTCACCGTCTCCAGCAGGGCCTTGCGCTCCTCGGACGGCGCGCTGTGGTAGCCGAGCGCCAGCAGGGCCCCGTCGGGGTCGAGCGCCTGATACTGCTCGTGTTGCCCGGTCCGCAGGAAGAAGACGGCGCGTTCCACCTCGTCGGCGGGGGCCAGGTGATGCGTGACGCAGAAGGCCGCGGTCCTGGGCGACGTGAGTGCCGTACGGCACAGCATGTCGACGGCCTCGGCATCGTTCACGGCGATCAGCCGGGCGCGGGCCCGCTCACCGATCGGGTGGTCGAAGCGGGCGGCGGTCCCGGCCAGCAGCCCTGGGCCGAGCTGCACGTCCGCGTCGCCGAGCGCCAGCCGGCTGAGGGTGTGCGCCGAGGGGTCGGATCCGCTCGCCGCGCATCCCTGTCTCTCCAGCAGGGCCCACAGGGCCTGATCAGGTGCGGCGAGCCAGGCCTGCCACACCGTGTCGAGGGCCCGCCTCCACAGCGGGCCATGGCCCAGGGGCAGCCGCAGCAGCAGCGCGGCGGTGCGCGTGCGCATCGGGCTCACCGCTTCCCCTCCTCGCCGAGGGCGAGGTCGTGCGGCCCGCCGAAGGGGCCGGAGTCCGTGGCGTCGAGGGCGATGTCGCCGCCGATGCGGTCGGTGAGACAGGCCGAGAGCAGGTCGAGAGCCGCCTGTACGTCGGGGGCGCCGATCGTGTTCCGCAGTTCCCGGATCCGCTGGAGGTCCGCGGGTGTGGCGTGCAGCAGGGGGCGCTCCAGGAGTTCGCGGGCGGCGGGGAGGTGGGGGCTGTGCACTGCGAAGCCGCGGCCTCTGGCGATGGGACTCGTGACCAACACGTCCTGTCCCGGGGACAGGGCGAGGAGCCGGCGCAACCGCGTGAACTGGAGGGGGTCCTTGGGGTCGGCTTGCAGCCAGGGCACGTCACGGTCGAGCCGGCGCCCCTCGGCCGAATGGACGCGGGCGGCGAAGGCATCGTCCAGGACCAACCCGCGCCACTCCTCAAGGGGCCACCGCTTCCGGATCGGGCCCCGGTGCTTGCCGGTGAGGTGTGGGGCGGCGTGCGGCCCGAACTCCCAGACGTGGGTCGACTGTTCATCGTGCCGGCTGCTTCTGCGATGCACCGCCGACGAATTCGGGGACAGGAAGGACAGCGCGGGCCCGAACCGGGGGACTCCCAGGGAATCGGCATCAGGTGCATCAGGTCGCCGTCCTCGTTCGCCACGTGGTGATACCGCCCGAAAGTCCGCCGCACCACCGCTCGACCTTCGCATGACCGACAAGGGGGCCGGCGGGCCGACGGCCTCGTCGTCGGGAGAGACCCGGATGATCCGGTGAAGGTCCTTCCTCGTCTTCAGCCTGACGAGGATCTCGTCGCCGAGGTGCAGGACCGAATCGCCGATGTCCCTGTCGGTCAGGACGTCTCCGTTGAGAGCGCGGGTGACCGTTCCGGTGTCGATCCGGAGAATGTCCAGGTGAAGTTCCCTGATCCTGGGCCGCTTCAACGGCCGGTAGCGCAGGGCCGGTTCGGAGGTGTCCAAAGAGAACGACGCGCCCTCGAACGACGTGGTGACGTCATGCCTGACCAGTCGCCGTCGCGGCAGCCGCTCGACGACCGCCCGCAGCTGTCCCGGCGACGGCGCGGACGCCGTCGAGACCCCGTCCGGCAGCAGCAGCGCAGCCGCGGCCGCCTTGGCCAACGGGAGATCGCGGACGAGGCGGCGCAGCTCGTCCCAGCTCCGGCGCTCGGCCAGATGGTGGCCGAGGTAGGCGAGTTCGTCGTACGACATCTCGGCGAGCCGGTCGCGCTGCTCGCCGGTGACCACCACCCGGATCACCTCGGTGTCACCCTCGGCGGCCAGGGCCGTACGCAGCCGTTCACGCGTCTCGGGCGCGGCCGCCCGGTAGGCCGGCGCCAGCAAGGAGCCGTCGGGATCGAGGGCCTGGTGCTGCGCGCCCTGGCCGATGAGGACGAGGTAGGCGGCGTGGTCGGCGGGCTCGGCCGGTGCCGCTGCGAGCAGCTCCAGCACGTCCGGTTCCCTCAACTCCGCTGTCCATACGGCCTCCTGGGCCGCCGCGTTCCCGGCCGCGCACGCGCTCACCAGCCGCCGCCAGGCGCGCCACCCGCGGGAGCCGTCGTCCCGCCTGAGACCGGCGCGCCCGGCCAGCCGGGCGGCCTCCTCTGCATGGATCACCTTCATGACACCCCTCACCCGCCCAGCTCGATCTCGTGGCTCCCCGCGACCGCCCCGTCGCGGGCGTGGCCGATCCCGATGTCGTCGCTGAGCCGGCGCTCCAGGCATGCCCGCAGCAGGGTCAGCGTCGTTCGGGTCCCCTCGTCGAGGGCCGGGTCTCCCAGCACCCTGACCACCTGTGCCAGGTTCTGGGGGGCCATCAGGGCCATGGGCCGGGCGATGAACGGGCGCAGGGAGAGGGTGGTCAGGCGGTAGAGGTCGAGTGTGCTCGCGTGTGCCACGGCCAGCGTGTCGCCCTTCGGTGACAGCCGGGCGACGGGTGCCAGGTGGGTGGCGCCGGCGAGCGCGATCGACGCGGACACGAGTGTGTCCGGCACCGGGACGTCACGGGTCGGTGGCACCTCCAGGAGTTCCAAGCGCGGTCGGCGGACGAGGTGGACCCCGACGAATCGGTTCAGTGCGGGCGACCAGGCCAGGGAGTCCGGACGGGTCGCCGGGGACCAGGCGGGAATCGTCGCCGTCGGTTTCTTGGCGGTGAGCGGCTCGTGCCACGCTTTGAGGACACCCGTGGCGGTGCAGCAGATCAGGGTGGAAGGCGACAGGGCGGCGGTCGTCGTGGGGACGTTCTCCAGTGTTCCCGAGCCGTCGTCGAGCCTGTTCACCACGGAACCGGTGAGGTCGACGACCACGGCATCCTCCAGCTCGTCGACCAGGGCGATCAGCCGGCCGTCGGGATCCACCGCGGCGATCACGGGCTCGAAGTCGTCCAGACGGTCCAGGCCGTCGAGCAGCCCGGCGGGGACGAGGAACCCATCGGGAACGCCGACCAGCAACCTCCGCCTGCGGTCGGACGTTTCGAAGTCACATGCGGTCACGACGAAGGCACGGTCTCCGGCTGTGCGCTTCAGGCCGAGAATCACGTCGGCTTCCGGGTCGAGCGCCCGCACGCCGTCGCGGTCCATGTAGTGGATCTTCAGCTTGTGGAGGCGTTCGCCCGCTGTGTCGTACGTCAGTTTCTCCGCGGTGACGACGGTGTCGGAGCCGAGATGCGCGACGCGCTCCAGAGGGCGTTGGAAGTCGCAGTGCAACTGGGACAGCGTTCCGCTGCCGAGATCCACGACCCCGGCCCAGGCGACCGGTTCGTGCAACGGGTCGGGGCTGTCGATCGCCCTGCGAACGCGGAGCGCGCCGACCAGGGCGAGCTGGGTGCCGTCCGGTGAGAAGTCGAGGTCGGTGACGGCACCCAGCCGCTGGTGGAGGCCGACGAGCTGGATCCGGACGTGCGGGGCGGGCGCCGACGCGGACCCTTCGGACAGGGTCTTCACACAGCCGGCCACAGCCCGCGGATCCGCTCCACGCAAGGCCTCGAAGACGCCGCGCTCGTCCTCGTCGGAGGGCCGCCAGTCGTCGCCGCAGCCTCGGACCGCCTTCACCGCCTCGGTGAGCGGCATCAGCAGGGTGCAGCTCCACAGGCGGTCCCAGTCACCCCGCTCGGTGAACTGGCCCACCAGATAGGCACGTTCCCGCTTGGTGAGGCGGCCGAAGTCGTCCTGCGCGACACGCTGCCCCGCCAGCACCCGGAGCACATCCACGTCGCCCATGTCCGTCATCTCGGCCCGCAGCGCCGCGCGCGCCTCGGCCGACGAGCCCCGGTAGCCGAGCGCCAGCAGCGACCCGTCGGGATCCAGCGCCCGGAACTGTTCGCGCTGACGGGTCCGGACGAAGAACACCGCCCGTTCCACGTCATCGGCGGGCGCCAGGTGGTGTTCGACGCAGAAGGCCGCGGCCTCCGGCGATTTCAGTGCCGTACGGCAGAACAGGTCGACGGCCGTGGCGTCGCTCAGCGCCAGGAGGCGGGCACGGGCCCGCTCACCGAGGGGATGGCCGAAGCGTGCGGCGGCGTCGGCCAGCACCCGCGCGTCGACGGCCCCGTCGCGGCTGTCGCCGTCGTCGAGCGCCAGACGGCTGAGCGCGCGCACCCGGGGCTTGGCGGTGGCCGTCGCGGTCCGGTTCCATCGCTTCAGCAGTGACCACAGCTCGTCCTGGTGGGCGTCGAGCCAGTCGTGCCAGCCGGCGTCCACGAGCACGTCGGGAACCCGCGCCGCATCTTCGGCCAGCAGCTCGGCCGCGAGAGGGGAGGCCCACGGGCGCCGGGGCGACTCGGCCCACGTCCGCCACACCGTCTCGGGGCCCAGGGACTCCAGAGCGCGGGCGACGGCGCGCAGGGCCGCCGGGGTACCGGCGTCGGCCGCGCGCAACACGGTCACCAGCGCCTCGCGACGCCGTCGGGAGTGCTGCCCGAGCGGCAGCCGCAGCACCAGCACGGCGGTCCGTACCCGCACGGGCCTCACTCCGTCCGGTCCGGGTCGAGGGCGAGGTCGTGCGGGCCGGCCGTGACCGCGGCGTTGCTGCCGAGAGAGAGGTCCGTGCCGAACCGGTCGGTGAGCGCGTGTGTCAGCAGGCCGAGCGCCTTGCGCACCGCGGGGTCGCCGATCTTCGTCCGCAGTTCCCGCACGTGGGTCCAGGGCCTGCCGTTGCGCCCGCTGCCCGAGCAGCGTCAGCCAGGCCGCCCGGTCCGCCGGCTCCTGCGGCCCCGCCGCCAGCAGCTCCAGCACCTCACGGCCCGTCAACTCCGCTGTCCGCACGGCCTCCTGGGCCGCCGCGTCCCCGGCGGCGCACGCCCGTACCAGCCGCCGCCATGCCCGCCGGGCCCGCGCTCCCTGCGAGGCGTCCCGCCGTCGCACGGCCCGCCGCAGCAGCCGGGCCGCGCCGTCCTCCGTCAGGCGTGCCACCCCCCTACACCTCCAGCACCGGCACCTGGTGCTCGGCCGCCTGCGCCGCCCCCGCGAAGGACGCCGACTGGGCGCGGCCCTCGCGCAGCCAGGCGCGCAGGTCCTCGATGACCTCGCGCTGGGAGCGGCTCAGCGGCACGGTACGGGCGGCGGCGCGGGCGACGTTGTCGGTCGTGATGTCACGTTCCTCGGCGAACGCCTCGTACATCGCGTCCACGACGACCTGTTCCAGCTCGGCGCCGACGAACCCGTCGCAGTCCCGGGCCAGTTGGTGCACGTCGAACATCTCCGGCTTGCGGCCGCGCTTGCGCAGATGGACGGTGATGATCTCGCGGCGTTCCTCCTCGGTGGGCAGGTCGAGGAAGAACACCTCGTCGAACCGGCCGCGGCGCAGCGTCTCCGGGGGCAGCGCGCTGACATCGTTGGCGGTGGCCACCACGAACACCGGCGCGGTCTTCTCCTGCATCCAGGTCAGGACGGTGCCGAACACGCGCTGCGAGGTGCCCCCGTCGTGGCCGCCGGACGCCAGCGCCTTTTCCACCTCGTCGATCCACAGCACACACGGGGAGACGGTCTCCGCCAGCCGCAGCGCCCGACGTACCCGTTCCTCCGACTCGCCGACCAGCGAGCCGAACAGCGCGCCGACGTCCAGGCGCAGCAGCGGCAGCCGCCACAGTCCGCCGATCATCTTCGCGGTGAGGCTCTTGCCGGTGCCGGGGATGCCGATGAGCGCGATGCCCTTGGGCGCCGGCAGGCGGAACTCGCGGGCGGCGTCGCCGAAGGCTCGCTCGCGCAGCCGCAGCCACTCCTTGAGCACGTCCAGGCCGCCCAGGTCGTCGGGGCTCTCCTCGGCGCCGTAGAACTCCAGGGCCTCGTTCTCCCGGATGACGGCCTTCTTCTCCGCCAGCACGGCCTCGATGTCGCGGTCGTCGAGCACCTCGTCGCGCACGATGGCCTTGGCGAAGGCCCGGCGGGCCTGGGCGGCGGTCAGGCCCAGGGCGGCCTGCGCCAGGCGGCTGCGGCCCGCCGGGGTGAGCGTGGACTTCACGCCCTTGGTGCTGTCGATGAGGTGGTCGAGTTCGCGGCGCAGGGCGTCGGCCTCGGGCAGCGGCATCTCCACCACCACCGCGTCGTCGCCCAGCTCCACGGGGAGGGTGCGCACCGGGGTGGTCACGATCAGGGAGGAGCCGGTGAAGACGAGCTTGTGGGCGAGGTTGCGCAGGCGCCGGCGTACCGCCGGGTCGCGCTCCCAGAAGGCGTGGAAGTCCTTGAGCACGTACAGGTCGCGGCGGCGCGGCTCCTTCTGCGCCAGCTCCTGGATCTTCGTCAGCGCGTCCACGGGGTTGCCCTGCTTGACCTCGGGCAGCTGCCGGCCCGCCGCGGACTGCATGCCGTCGGCGATGTCCCAGGTGACCAGGTCGGACGAGGGGTCCCGGTCCCGCCGCACCTGGTCCAGTACGTCCAGGGCGCGCTGTTCCTCGACCGTGACGAGCACGATCAGCGCCACCCGGGCGCGCAGATACAGCCGGATCTCGTCAGCGATGCCCGTGGTGCCCACCGAAGAACTCCCCTCCCGGCGCGGCCATGCCGGTGAATGTGAGCGTCGCGTCGTCCGCGACGGTGATCTCCAACTCCGGTACGGCGGCCAGGTCGTCCGCCGTGTAGCGCCCGGTGCGCGTCCAGTACTCCTTGTTCGACGAGCCGCGCAGCCCCCGGGCCAGCCGCAGCCGCGCGTTGTAGCGTCCGGCGATCACCAGATCGGCGTCGGCGACGGCCGCCGACCGTGCCGGGTCCGTCTCGATCTCGGCGCGGGTGAACCCGGTGAGCACGATCACCGACAGCCCGCTGCGGGCCTGTAGTTCGGCGCAGAACGCGGCGACCGCGGCAGGCTGCTCCAGCGGCTCGCCGCCGGTCAGGGTGACGCCCTCCAGATGCGCCGCGTCGGCCAGCGCCTCCTCGGCCACCTCGCCGGCCGTGCGAACCGGAGCGGAGCCCGCCGCCGAGTGGGTCTCGGGGTTGAAGCACCCCGGGCAGCCCAGAGCGCACCCCTGGCTCCAGACGACGTACCGAACACCCGGACCGTTGGCGCTGCTTCGGGGCACGACGGCATGCAGCCGCCACGGCGTGCCCGGGCCGCTCACCCCTGCCACAGCCGGTCCTGCTCGTCGTCCGCGTTCTGCTGGTAGGCCTCCTCGGTGAGCACCTGGTGCTGCACATCCCCGCCGAGCAGCCGGACCAACTCGTCGGTGTCCTGCAGACACCGTGTGCCCGAGACCCCTTGGACATGCACCTCCACGGTGCCGTCCGCCGAGATCACGACCTCGACGCTCTCCTCCGCCATCAACTCGCCCTTCGCCCGCGGGGAAATGACTCCGCCCACTGTGCCGGGCGGGACTCGGGAGGGGTCCCGAGGGAAGCCGGCGGTGCGCTTCCGGGACCCGTCCCGGAAGCGGGGCCGCACCATGCGGTCACCCAAACGATGTGCGACCGGGGGAGATCAGGATGAGCAACCCGACGTATGCCGAGCCCGTCGTGCCGGTGCCCGCGCCCGACGGGGGCCGGGCGAACGACCCACTGGCCGTCGCCCTGGGCAACGCCTCCCTGCTCGGCGTCGGCTATCTGCTGATGCGGCGGTGGAGACTCGCCGTCGCCTCCGTGGCCGTCACCGTCGTGCTCGTCTCCCGGCTCCTCTCGACCGAAGAGACGTCGTACGAGATCGCCGTGCTCCTGTGGTGGGCGGCCGTCATCATCCACGGGTGGTACCTGGCCGGCAGAGGCGGCGAGCGGGTCGCGGTACGCCGTCAGCGCCTGGTCGCGCTCGGGGTCACGCTGCCGGTGCTGCTGACCGCGGGGCTCCTGCGGTTCGACGCCTTCGGCATCGGGCAGAGCGTCACCGACGCCCGCGAACGCGGCGACTGCGCAGGGGTGTCGAGCGCCCAGGACGAGGTGTGGTTCGGGCACCGCATCGCCGACGCGCCACTCGCCGCCCGCGGCGACGAAGCCGTACGGGCCTGCGAGCGACTCCAGACCGCCCGGGCCGAGCTGATCACCGCGCTGGGCGGGGACACCGAAGCCCTGGAGGACGGCTTCGGCACGCTCGCCTCGGTGCTCGCGGAACCCGGCAACGAGAAGACGGTCGAGACGACCCTGAACGGATTCCTCCGCGACCTGCCCGCCAAGGATCCCTGCGACACCGTCACCGTCACCGACTGGCTCCGCGACCGCAAGCCCAGCAACGACGTCCTGGACCGGACCTCCGACACGGTCGCACGGACCGAGCCCGCCGCGCTCGTCGAATGCGGTGACGACCTCATGGCGGAGGACAGCTGGGACGCGGCCCGCAAGCACTACGACAGGTTGATCAACCGGTACCCCGACGGCCCTCTCACGGACGAGGCCCGCAAGGGCGCCCGGAAGGCCACGCTGAGCATCGAGCTGGCCAACGTCCGCAGTCTGCTCGCGGGCGGGTACGGCTCACAGCCCGAGTACTGCTCCAACCCGGCGAAGTACAGCGGCGCCAAGCCCATGGGCAAGGGCACCAACCGCGCGCTGTTCTACGCCTACGACGAGTACAACACCGACTTCTCCAAGCAGCTCCCCGGCTCCTGGAAGGCGGGCGACGCCGCCCATGCCGTCCTGGTCGTCTGCGCGGGAGAGCAGACGTACGGAGACGGCGTCGAGACCTGCTCGTACTACAAGAGTGGCTCCTCCGGCGCCACCTCGAACGTGACCTTCCACAAGATCGCGGTCCCGGTGAAGGTGTACGAGTTGCGCACGGGCAAGCTCGTCGCCGACCGCACGATCCAGATCAACGGCACGGGCTGCCCGTCGTCCATCTTCGCCACCGCGGACTCGACAAGCGAGTACGTATCGGAATCCAAGTCCGACGTGCGGTCCGCGTTCAAGCCGCTGGTCGTCCGGTGACCGTGGCGCCGACCATGCCTTCAGCGAATGAGCGGTCCGGGACCGCTCCCGGGCGGGGCGAGTGAGCATGAGGCCGGCGGCCGCAAGGAGCCTTGGGCGGCCGGTCCGGAAACGCGGCAGGGAAGGGGACGTTGGTGCCACGCGATGAACGGGTCGTCGCCGGGCGGTACCGGCTGCGGCAGCGGCTGGGGTCCGGCGGCGGAGGAGACGTCTGGCTGGCCGAGGACGAGCAGCTCCGGGTCCAGGTCGCGGTCAAGGAGATCGACGTACCGCGGGAGCCGGACGCGTCCGGCGGTGACCCCGCCGCCCGGGGGCACAAGGAGGCGCTGAAGGCGGCACAGCTGCGCGAGCACCCGAACGTGATCACGGTGTACGACGTCGTGGAGGACGACGACCGCCCGTGGATCGTGATGGAGTACCTGCCGGGTACGCGGGACCTGCGCGCCGTGGTGACGGAGCACGGCCCGCTGCCCAGCGGCGAGGTGGCCGGGATCGGCGCGGCCGCCCTCGACGCGCTCTGCGCCGGGCACCGGCTCGGCATCATCCACCGGGACGTGAAGCCCTCCAACATCCTGCTGGCGCCGGACCGTTCGGGCGCAGCCGACCGCCGGGTCCTGCTCACGGACTACGGCATCTCGCTGTGGCCCCGGGAGACCCGGGTCACCCAGAGCGGCATGGTGGTCGGCACGCCGGGCTTCGTGGCGCCGGAGCGGCTGTCCGGCGGAGAGGCGACGCCCGCGACCGACCTCTTCTCCCTCGGGGTCACCCTCTACTTCGCCGTCGAGGGCACCGCCCCCTTCGAGCGGGACACGCTCGACGCCGCCCTCATGGCGGCGCTGACTTCGCAACCCGACGTGCCGCAGCGGGCCGGCGACCCACTCTGCCGGGCGATCATGGGGCTGCTGGCCAAGGATCCCGCCGAGCGGATGCAGGCGGCGCAGGCGCGCGAACTCCTTGCCGAGGCAGCGGGAGCCACCACCCGTGGTGCTCCGTCCGCCTCGGCCGGGGCGGACGCCACGGCGGGCGAGCCGGAGCAGGGAGCGGCGAGCGACGGATCGAGGCCGGGGCAGACCCTGGGCTCCGACGATCCCGTGCGCACGGATCGGCCCGACGGCTCGGCCGGCGCCGAAGCCGCGACGGACTCCGGCGCCGCCGGTGCCCGCCGTGGCCCCTCGGACGAGGCGCGCCGGGTGCCGGGCCGGCTGGCGGCCGCGCTGCTGGCGCTCGCCGCCGTGCTGGTCGGGGGTGGCGGGTTCGCGCTGGGGGCCGTCGCCTACCACGACGAAGGGCCCGCGGCACAGGGCTCGGAGGTCCGGGCGAAGGCCGCCCCGAGCTCCTCCCCGACTCCCTCCCCGACCGTGACCCGCAGCGCGTACCCGTACGGCAGGCAGGTGGGGCTGCGCGAGGCGCTCACACCGGGCCAGTGCGTCGACGCCGACTGGAAGGACGGGGAGTTCGAGGGGCGGCCCGGCCTGAAGCTCGTCGACTGCCACGACGACGACCCCGAGGGACAGGTCATCGCGACCGTGGCCGCCGACAGCACCGCGTCGGCATCCGGCACTGAGGCCGTACGCAGCGAATGCGCCCGGCGCACCGCCGAACTGCGCGGAACCATGGCCGCCCCCGTGCTGTCCGTCCTCACCCCCGAGACGGGGCAGAGCGAACCGCCCGCCTCCGCCTGCCTGCTCTTCCTGAAGAACGCCACCCTCGGCGGCCCGCTCGGCGACTACCGGCAGTTCGGCGACGAGGTGTACGTCACACAGCTGGGCCCGGGTGACTGCTTCGACGAAGAGGAGGACGAGGACGGCTCGTACACCCAGACCCTGGTGAGCTGCGACGAGCCGCACCACGCGCAGGTCGTCGGCTGGACCTGGGCCTCGGGCGACGGCTCGTCGGACAGTGTGGACAAGGCGGACCTGTGCGACGAGAAATACGGCCTCAACTGGGCTCGCGGCAAGGGCCACGAGATGTGGGCCTGGTCCTCCTCCGACGAGGAGTGGGAAGCAGGGTTCCGCCACGTGCTGTGCACCGTGGCCCGGGAGGACGAGAAGAAACTTCCCGCAGGAGCGCTGAAACCGGCGTACTGACCATGGCTGGCGCCGAACCGGCTGGGTCAACCCCTCAACCTCTTTAAGAGGCCATCTCATTTGGCAAGGTCGGTAGGCTGTCGGTCGTGGCACGGTCCAGGTCGGGCCTGCTCAACGAGGTGTCGAGCCGAAAGACGCAATCGGTGAGAACGTGTTCGGCGTGACCCGGACGTAGTTCCGTTCCGGCCCGAGCCACGCTGCCGGTGCCGAGATACACGAGGCCTTCCGGTACCCGGGCCGTCAGATGGACAGGCAGCCTCACGTCGGCCGTGCCGGGTTCCCAAGGCTGATCCACAAGTCTTTGCCTGACCGGCGTCGGTGCCGGCCCGAGGAGACGGACCTCCTCGGCGTTCCACACGCTGCTCCGGTCGCGTGCGTCCCCCGCTTCCACGATGATCACCGTCCCGGCGTTGCCGATGACGGCGGTGGCGCTGCCGAAGGTGTAGTTCTCCCTGGTCGCCGCGTCACCGGCGAGCGCAGACGCCTGCATGTCGTTCAGGAGTGACATGAGAGGTACCGCGGAAGAGTGATCAACCATGCGCACATCTTCCATGACGGTCGGATGGTGCCTTCCGCTGCGTAAGCGGTTGGCTGCCCGCGGCCCAGTGAGGTTTGTCAGCGAGGCTTGACGTGGGTCATCAAGCCGCGTTGACAGACTCTTGTAACCGCAGCCGCAGACAGGCGAGTACGGCGATCCGTCCGCGCTCGGGACGAGGCCGCCCGATGCTCGGACAGCGCGGACTGAGCGCTGATCGAGCCAACCTTCGGGCCTGCGACTTGGCCGGCCAGGCACTTGGGCACAAGCGCTTGCGCGACGGTCATTCGAATCTCTCCCTACCCGCATCCTCGCCCTGGTCAAAAGAAGCCCCAGCAAACCGATGAGTCTTCGCGCCCGCGCGTGTCTACAGGGGCGACAGTGCCGACCAGGCATGAAAACGAGGAGACGAAGCATGAGTACCGAGCAGACCACGCCGGCCAACGGTTTCTCCTACAAGCTGACCCGAACGCTTGACGCCCCCGCGGTGAAGGTGTGGCGGGCGTGGACCACTCCCGAGCAGTATGCACAGTGGGCTTACGCCGCCCCTGGCTCCGTCGAGATGGACGTACGGCCGGGCGGAGCGTGGAAGGCCACGATGGTCACGCCCGACGGCGGACGGTTCCCGCTGACCGGCTCCTATCTTGAAGTCGCCGAGAACCGCCTCCTGGTGGTCGGCATGGACGTACCCGGCAAGCCCGTGCCCGCAGCCATGACCATGGAACTCGATGAGCAGGACGACCACCACACGCAGATCGTGCTCCACCAGACCTGCGACACCGCCGAGGAACGCGACATGGCCGAGCAAGGCAGCACCATGCTCCTCGACAGCCTGAGCGCCTTTCTTGCCGATGAGGCGAGGAACTGAACTCCGCTCAGAACCACAACCGGTCGTGGATCACGGGGCAGGCCGGAACACACCCGGCCTGCCCCGGCCGACCGCGCGTGGAGTTCAATCCTCGTCACCAGGACGGGTATCTGCGGAAGTGGAACCACCGAGCCGAACGGAATCTCTGTGCAAAAAGGGTTGTGAGCGCGGCTTGACGTGGATCAAGCCCTCCTTCCTCTGGATGATGTACCGCTGCGGATGGGGCTCCAAGGACGGCCAGGAAACTGTCCTCGCGATCGAGATCATCCGCGAAGGCTTCGAATGGGCACTGGAACATGCCTGCCTGGCCCACTATGAGCACGGCCTGCATCCTGACCGCGCAACCTGGAAACGCCAGTTGAAGCGCTCTCCAGCTCGGGTCCAGTGGGACCCGGAACGTGACCTGCACCTACAACCGCTTCCTCACCGCTCGCTACAGCTCGGTCTCACAGGAGAAGCCGCACACCGCTACGCGGACGAGTGGACGGTCTCCATCACCGACATCACCACACTTGCGCACACGACTCACGACCACGTACGGGACGGGGACCTGACTGCAGCACGACGTCTCCTACCCGCAGAGCATTCCTACCCAGTGCCCGAAGGAGGCTTGGACCACTTGCACCGGTGACCAGATCCGCCAATTGAGATGACTTCTAAGACGGGCCAGGATTGGGGAGGGGTCCCGCAGCGGGTGCGGACACTGGTCAGAGCGCCGTGCGCGTGCCGAGAAGCCCACACACCGACGATCCCAGAAACCGAGGAACCAGCGATGCCCTACTCCGCCAGCCTCGCGCGCGGTGTCACGCCCACCATCCCCGGGACCCTGCACGCCCGCACGGTCACCGGTGAGCTCAGTGCCCCGCCCAGGCCGGGTCTGACCCTCCGCTTCGGGCGCGGTGAGGAGCCGGACGTGGACCTGGGAGTCGGCGTGGACGACCTGGGGGTGAGCCGACAGCACGGCGAGCTGTCGTACCGCCAGGGGCTGTGGTGGCTGCGCAACACCGGGCAGCAGCTCGTCCGGCTGCCGCGCGGCGGGATGATGCACCTCAGCACGGAGGCGATTCCCCTCGACACCGGTTACACCCCGCTGTTCGTGAAGGGCTCCGGCTACCGCGAGCACCTGGTCGAGCTGTACGTCTCGGGCCACGACGACCAGGGGCCGGTGTCGCGACGCACCGCCAAGACCGTGTCGCCGAAGATCTGGCCCCTCGACGACGACGAACGGCTGCTGCTGGTCGTCCTGGGCCAGCGGTATCTGCTGTACGAGGAGGACCCGCGCCCCCTGACGTACGCCGTCGCTGCCAAGCAGCTCGCCTACCTCCGCCCGGACGCGCGCTGGACCGAGCGCAGGATCGAGCACCGGATCGAGGCCGTACGCCGCCGTCTGGACCGCGACGGCTTCAGGTACCCGCTGTTGCACGACAAGTCCGAGGGCCGCCCCGGCGACAACCGCCTGCTGCACAACCTGATCAAGGGACTGGTGGAGTCGACGACGCTCGTACCACCGGATCTGGACCGGATGGAGGACGACACCGCCTGGCCGGACTCCGCGCCGTGAGGAGGCGCGAACGCCCCCTGTGTCATCGCGCGCGGAGTTCGGCCGCGGCGGAGGCCGCCAGACTCCTGGCCATCGCGCAGAGCTCCACCGCGGGCCGCCCACCGCCGACTTCGAGGCGCACCATCTCGGCGGCGGTCTCGGCGCCCTGACCGCTGTACCTGTGGTCCTCGACGAAGGCCGTGCAGGTGTCACCGTCGTCGTTCGGTTCGACGACGGTGCGGTATCCGCTGAGCGTGAGGGCCGTGCCGTCCTGAGCCGACTTGGGCTGGTCGCGGAAGAAGCTCACCTCCGCGTCCAGTTCGTCGACGTCGCTCGACCACTCGCAGCTCCAGTTCGCGATGCCGACGTCCGGCACGTCTACCTTGAGGCCGGGAACGACGGACAGCGCCTTGGCGTCGAGGAGCTTGCAGGCGTTAGCCCAGGCGAGCGACCTGCGTGGGTAGGCCGGTGAACGGCGGGGGACCGGACCCCGGTCGAGGACCTCGGCCGCGCTCGTGGCGGCCTCGTTGGCGACCGTGCACAGCGTCGCGTTGCCGCCGACCACCGAGCCCTTGCCCATGTTGGCGCGGACCTCCACCAGGGTGTCTTCGGTGTCGCCGCCCGCGGTCAGCAGCAGTTTGCACTCGTCGCTCTCCGCCTCGTCCTCGCGGATGCCGATCCGCCCGACGGTGCGGGAGGGCTTGGACCCCTCGGGCGGCGAGCCCTTGAGGACCCGGATCGACACATCGATGCGGGTCTTGTCGTCGATGCCCACGAGCACGTCGCAGCGGTCGAAGTTCCCGTAGTCCACGTCCTTGCGGACATCGCCGTCGCCGAACGTGTCGAGAGCGGCGGGGTCGGCCAGGGCGCACACCTCGGCCGTGTGCGGATCGCCTATCAGGGCCTGCGTCTTCTCCTGTCGGCTCTGGCCGGGTGTGGGGGTGGCCTTCCCGTCGTCGCTGTCGCCATGGCCGGGGATGAGGACGAGCCCCAGAGCCAGTACGGCGCCGATGCCGAGCGCGGCCGCGACCAGTGGCCGGCGCCGGCGTCGGCGCACGGTGACGGTGCCGGGGGTGGATGTGTCCCCAGGGGTTTTCGGACCGGCTCCGGCGATGTCCTCCAGCAGCCGCTTGACCTCGGTGGCATCGGGGCGTTGCCGGGGGTCGCGTCGGAGCATGGCGGCGAGCACGGGGTGCAGCGGTCCCACGGCGTCGGCGTCCATCTCGACGGCACCCTGCTCGGCCTGCCAGTGCCTCAGCCGCTCGGCGCTCTCCCAGGAGTCCGGATCCTCCGGGTGGCCGTCGTTCTCCACAGGCTCGCCGCCACGCGGCGGCACTCCGGTGACCAGGGCGTGCAGGGTGGTGGCCAGGCAGAACACGTCCGAGGCGGGCTGGGGGATGTTGCCCCGGGCCAGTTCCGGGGCGGCGTAGTCCGGGGTGTAGCTGTACGGGCCGTTGACCGTGATGGTCTCGCTGCCGCCGGCACGGTAGGCGGCACCGAAGTCCAGTAACTTCGCGTCACCGCGCCGGGTGAGGCCGATGTTGGCGGGCTTGACGTCGCAGTGGACGATGCCTTCCTCGTGCAGAGCGGCCAGCGCGTCGGCGAGCTGGGCACCGATACGGGCCGCCCGCGCGGGAGAGACCGTCGGCTGCCGGTCCAGACCGCCGCCGGGCACGTACTCCATGACGAACCAGTACGTGTCTGTTCCGTCCCCGCCCTCGGCCAACGGCACGGTCACGACGTCGAACAAGGTCACGACGTGGGGATGACCCCGGAACTTGGCCATGGCGCGCGGCTCGCCCAGCAGCCGCCGCACCGCGGTCTCGCCCCCGCCGTCCGTCCGTTCCGGTTTCAGCGCGACGTCCTGGCCCACCACCGTGTCGTGGGCCAGCCACACATCGCCGCCGCGCCCCGCGCCGATGACCTCCTTGAGGACATAGCGGTCGGCGAACTCCTCCCCGGAACGCACGGATCTTCCCCCTCGGTCGAGTCCGGAACGCAGACGGCCATGGTTCAAGGGCCGCGCGCATGGGTCGAACCGTACTGCGTACGGCGGACCGTACGCAGTGTCTACCCAGAGCCTTCATCGGATTCCTTTCGTTTCCTCCCGCGGTTTTAGCCGGGGGGAAACGAAATCCCTGCGGAGCAGGGCGCAAGGAGCTGGGATGTGCCGCCGGGCGGATCGCAGTGCCCTGACCGGCAGGTTTGGTGTTGACCTGCGGTCTGGTTAGTTTGTGGGCGTGGCCGCGAACCGTACGAAGCGGGCGTTCAGGTACCGCTTCTATCCGAGTGATGTGCAGGCAGTAGAGCTGTTGCGCACGTTCGGGTGTGTGCGGAAGGTCTACAACCTGGCGCTCGCCGCCCGCACCGAGGCGTGGGCGCGCAAGGAGCGTGTCAACTACAGCCAGACTTCGGCGATGCTGACGGCGTGGAAGAAGACCGAGGAGCTGGCCTTCCTGAACGATGTGTCGTCGGTGCCGCTTCAGCAGACGCTGCGGCACCTACAGACCGCGTTCACCCACTTTTTTGCCAGGCGGGCGAGGTACCCGCGTTTCAAGTCGCGGAAGAGGTCGCGGAAGTCGGCGGAGTACACCGCGAGCGGGTTCCGTTTCCGGGACGGCCGGCTGACGCTGGCGAAGATGGCGGAGCCGTTGGACATCGTGTGGTCCCGGCCGCTGCCCGACGGGGCGAAGCCGTCCACGGTGACCGTGTCGCAGGATGCGGCCGGGCGCTGGTTCGTCTCGATGTTGTGCGAGGATCCTAATGTCAAGCCGCTTCCCGCCACCGACGGCGCGGTCGGCATCGATGTCGGCCTGGACCATCTCCTGACCCTCTCCACCGGGGAGAAGATCGCCAACCCCCGGCACGAACGCCGTGACCGCACCCGCCTTGCCAAGGCCCAGCGCAAACTGTCCCGCAAGGCCCCGGGCGACGGAGCCAACCGCCGTAAAGCCCGGCGCAAGGTCGCCAGAATCCAGGCCCGGATCGCCGACCGGCGCCGGGACATGCTCCACAAGCTGACCACTCGGCTCGTGCGTGAAAATCAAACGCTCGTGATCGAGGATCTGACCGTGCGCAACATGGTCAAGAACCGCACACTCGCCCGGGCCATCTCGGACGCGGGCTGGGGCGAGTTCCGCTCGATGCTGGAGTACAAGGCCACCTGGTACGGGCGTCGAGTGATTGCGGTGGACCGCTTCTTCCCCTCCTCCCGGCTGTGCTCCGTGTGCGGCACCGTGCAGGAGAAGATGCCGCTCAGCGTCCGTACGTGGACGTGCGCGTGCGGTGCAGCGCATGACCGGGATGTGAACGCGGCGAAGAACCTTCTGGCCGCCGGGCTGGCGGTATCTGTCTGTGGAGCTGGTGTAAGACCTTAACGGAGTTCTCCGGGCGGGCAGTCGGCGGTGAAGCAGAAATCCCCACGGCGCGAGCCGTAGGAACCCCTCCTCGTTCACGAGGGGGAGGAAGTCAACAGTCGCACTCATGCGTAGCAGGCAGGGTTCCGGGACCCCTCCCGGCAAGGACGCCTACGGTACGCATCGGCACCCACCGAACACCCCGACCGGGAGGACCCTCCATGCCAAGCACTCGGACCGTCGTACTGGCCGGCATCACCGCGGCTGTCTCGGCCGCCGCACTCACGTTGCCCGCGCACGCGGACACCTCCGCCGCGCACAAGCCGGCGGCCGCCGCATGCACGTACCCCTCCGAGGTCCTCGACCTGACGAACTGGAAACTGACCCTGCCCATCGGCGAGGACGAGGACCCCACCGAGATCACCCAGCCCGAGCTGGCGACCTTCTCCGCCGATCCGTGGTTCCGGGCCGAAGCCGGCTGCGACGCGGTCGGATTCCGGGCCGCCGTGAACGGCGTGACGACGGGAGGTTCCAGCTACCCGCGGGCCGAACTGCGGGAGATGACCGACGGCGGCGAGGACGAGGCCGAATGGTCCACCACGGACGGCACCCACACCCTCGTGGTCAGGGAGGCGTTCACGGCGTTGCCCGAGGAGCGGCCGTGGCTGGTCGGCGCGCAGGTCCACGGCGGGGACGACGACGTCACGGTCTTCCGCCTCGAAGGCAGCAGCCTCTACGTCACCGACGGCGACGACCGCCACCACTATCTCGTCACCGACGACTACGAGCTGGGCACCGAGTTCGAGGCCAGGTTCGTGGCCGAGGACGGGAAGATCAAGGCGTACTACAACGGTCGGCTACAGACCACGATCTCCCACGACGGCGACACCAACTACTTCAAGACAGGCGCCTACACGCAGGCCAACTGCACCAACTCCGAGCCGTGCGGCGACGACAACTACGGCGAGGTCCGCATCTTTGACATCGAGGTCAGCCACTCCTGACCGGAGCGCGACGTCCGGGAGACACGCCGGATGACGGGGGACCAGCGATTCCGTTCACGGCGGAGCGGTGGGCGTCGTCAGCACGACGCCCACCGCTCGATACTCGGACTCAGCTGCACTTACGTCCGGTGTTGATGCACTGGACCGCCTTGTTCATCAGCTTCGCGTCGAAGACGTTGATGAAGTCACCATGGTCGGTGACCGGCTTGTGCTGCTGTTCGGGGAAGCTGTCCAACGAGAAGAACGGACGGGTCTTGCCGTTGTCCTTGACGCTGGGCGCGTCCACGTCGTACACGAGACGCTGCACCAACTGCGGAATGGCCTTGAAGCCGGCCGGGCAGTTCCCACCCGCGTCAGCGAAGGCCACGTGCGTACGGTGGTTGGCGCTGTCGATGTTCCTGCCGTCCCAGCAGCTCTGGAACTTGAAGGTGCGCACCACGTCGCTGCCTGACGGGCAGAGGGGGTACTTGTCCTTCAACTGCACCTTGTTCTCGAAGCCGGTGCAGCTCCAGGAGGCGTTGGCGTTGGCCGTGCCGTTGACGAACGCCTTGGCGTCACCGGTGATGATGCGCAGGAGCTTGGGCATCGCCACCACCTTGCCGCGGGGGCTGCCCACGAAGTCCAAGGTGGCCTTCTTGGCCGTCAGAATCCGGCCCGTGTTGCCCTCGGCGCCGCCGCCCTGCTTGTCGGCGTCGAACTCCTTGGTGCCGTCCTGCAGGCGCAGCACCGGCCAGTAGTAGGACGACTTGTCGCCCTTGTTCTGGCAGCTGGTCCCGGCCTTGGCGAAGTCCTGGTCGCTCGAGAAGGCGTCGTTGTCCTGGTTGCCGACGTAATCGTGCACGTGGTGTGCGCCGTTGGTGACACCGGGCGCGACGATGACGTTGTCGCTGTTGTACAGCTTGTTGGCGTTCACCCCGCACTTGCTGACGAAGACACCCTTGGAAGCCTTCGCCGACTTGGCGGGCGTGCGCACATTGGACTTCACCTTGGTGATGTCCACGAAGTCGGCGGAGACGGGGCCGTTGCCGGTCGCTCCGGCATTGGTGTTGTTGCCCCCCTGGTTGTTGTTGCCGCCCTGACCGGGGGTGGGCTGGTTGCCGGTGGCGCGCAGTGTGCAGGCCGCCAAAGCGTCAAGGCCCTGCGGCTTGGCTGCCACACGGCCGATGGCGGTGGCGATCCGGTCGATCGTCGCCTTCCGCTTGTCCTTCAGCGGACCCACGATCGCGTTCTGGGCGAAGTTGGGGTCCTGCTGAATCGCCTTCTGGGAGGTGGAGAGGCGCTGGTATGCCTCGGATATCTGCTTGTCCAGGAGTGCCAGTTCCTTGTCGACCTGGGCCTTCGCCTGGGCGGGCACTGATGTCAACTGCTGGCCGACGTCGGGGCAGTCGATGGTGGAAGTGCCGGCCGCGAGCACCTGGTTCTGGGCAGAGCCCTTCGATGCGCTGGTCTCGTCGGCCGAGGCGTAGATGTTGACCGCCACCAGGCCACCGGCCCCTATGGCCAGTGCGGCCGCCGCGCCTACCGCCCGGCGGGCAGTCTTCGATCTTTTTCGCGTGTTGCGTCTCATCAGGCCTCTCAAGGACATCTCCGGAGTCGGCAGGACTTCCGGCATGGGTGCAGCGCATCCTCAGATACGAATGTGCGCGCCGAATGCTCAGTGGATTCTCAGGTTCATAGGTTCCTCCAAGCCGTAAACGGTGCATGAGTGCCCAATCCGGGCCACAGTTTCCAGGAATTGCTACGACCAGTGCACTGACTGACTGTCTTCGCCACGCCCTTGGCCGGAAGTTCGGGTGGTCGCGGGGATGGTGGAGGACGGGCAGCAGCGCGCCCAGTTGGATCTGGTCCAGCACTGGGGCGAGGGGCGCCGCTCCTGGGCCGCCACCCTTGCCGCGGGGCCTACCGCCTCGGCCAGGTCCGCACCGCAGGGCGACCCTGAGTCGCCGCAGACCTGCGGTGCCGTCGCCAGACACCAGCTCGGCATGGTGGGTGTCCACGCTGAGGGAGGGGCCGGACTTTGCCGGTCGTCAGCGTCGTCAGCGTCGTCAGCGTTGATCAGCGTCCATCAGCGCGGAGGGCAGGAGGCACGCGTGAGTCGGGCAGCAGAACCGCTCGGCCTCGTACCCGCCCCTGGCGCAGCCGGCCGAATGCCTCGGGTGCCGCGGACAGGGGGAACTGCTCGGTCTCGACGTGGAGTGAGCCCGCGCGTGCCAGGGCGATGACCTCGGCGAGTTCGGGGCGGGTGCCCCAGAACGGCAGGGAGAGCCGGAAGCCCGCGGGAAGGAAGCCCGGCTTGCGTACCGTCAGCCGGCCGCCGCCGCTGCCGACCACCGCCAGTTCCCCGCCGGGGCGCAGCAGGCTGACGGCGAGGGCGAACGTCGCCTCGTTGCCGACGAAGTCGAGGACGGCGTCGACCCCCACGCCGCCGGTCTCCGCCCGGAGCACCTTGGCCGTGTCCGCCCCCATCGGGACGCCGAGATGCGCGCCGGACCGCAGGGCGAGGTCCACCGCCTCCTCGCGGATGTCGACCGCCAGCACCCGGCTCGGCGTGGTCGCACGCACCATCTGCACGGCCAGGTGCCCCAGCCCGCCGACACCGATGACCAGGGCGACGGTGCCCTCGCCGAGCGCGTGCCGCACTCCGGCCAGGGCGTGATACGACGTCAGGCCCGCATCGGAGAGCGGTGCCGCCTGCGTGGCGGGCAGGTCACCGATCGGCACCAGGTGGCGGGCGGAGGGGACGAGGAGGTGGTCGGCCATCCCGCCGTCCCGGCCGAGCCCGACCCCGTGCCAGCCGAGGTCGCCCCGGCGGTCGCAGTAGTTGTCCCGACCGGCGGCACAACGGGTGCAGTTCCCGCAGCCCCACGGGCCGTAGACCACCACGCGTTCACCCGCCGCAGTTCCTTCGGCGTCGGGGCCGAGCGCCGCCACGTGGCCGGCGACCTCGTGGCCGAGGGTGAACGGTGGCCGGTAGGGGAGTGCCCCTTCAGCCGCGTCGATGACATGGACGTCGGACTGGCACAGCCCTGCGGCTTCGACCCGCACCAGCACCTCGGTCCCGCGCGGGACCGGGCGCTCCAGCTCGGCGAGCGCCGGTTCCCGGCCCCATTCAGTCAGTCGCACCGCTTGCATGCACACCGTCCCGGGTCTTGTCAGTCGGCCGCCGGAGACGATAACAGAGGTGAAGTCAGTTCAGGAATGACTGGCCGACGCCGCAACGCGGCCGAGAGGGAGAGCGCGGGATGGACGGGAATGAGCAAGGGGTCCGGTTCGAGGGCAGGGTCGTACTGGTGACGGGGGCCGCCTCCGGAATGGGGGCGGCCATCGCCAGGCAGGTGGCCGCGGAGGGGGCGCGGGCCGTGGTCGTCGCGGACGTGAACGGAGACGGAGTCGAGACCGTCGCCAAGGAGCTGACGGCCGGCCGTGCGGTGCCGCTCGACGTGGCGGACGCCGCCGCGGTCGACGCGGTCGTCGAGGACGTACTGCGCGAACACGGGCGGCTGGACGTCGTCGTGCACGCAGCGGGCGTCGACGACCCGCAGGCCAAGCAACTCATCGCCGACGCCCTGGTCGAGGGGCGGCCCATCGAGGTGACCGACCGGCTCGACGACGCGGCCTGGCGGCGCGTCACGCGCGTCAACCTGGACGGCACCTTCCATGTGCTGCGGGCCGCGGTGCGGGCGATGCGGCCGGTGGGGGCGGGTGCGATCGTCGTCATCGGCTCCTCCTCGGCCTTCGACACCCCGGTCGGTTATCCCCATTACGCGGCTTCCAAGGCGGGGGTGCACGCGTTGAGTCAGGCGGTGGCCAAGGAGGTCATCGCGTCCGGGATCCGGGTGAACGTGGTCGCGCCCGGCCCGACGGAGACCGGGATGGCGGCGCGCACGCCCGAGGTCCTGCGCAGCGGTTTCGCCGACCCCCGGGTGCGCCCTTATGCGACGCCCGAGGAGATCGCCGACATCGCCCTGTTCCTCGCGAGCGAGGCCTCGGTGAACCTGGTCGGCGCGGTGCTGCTGGCCAACGGTGGCCGCTTCACGGCCTGACCGGGCCGGTCCGGACCGGTCAGGGCCGGGGGCGCCGGTCCCGACTCTCCATGGTCGAAAGCGCTCGAACCAACTCGTGCACGGGTATTGCCCCTCCCCGGCCCGTTGCTTACGGTGCATGAATTGAGTTCAGTTTGCAATGCGCGCGAGTGCTGCTGAGTGTGCCGGGCGCGCGGGTCTTGGATGCGAGGAGACGGTCGACGTGGATCAGTTCCTGCTCATCCTGGTGAGCGGTCTCGCCAGTGGTGCGGTGTACGGCCTGATGGGCCTCGGGCTGGTGATCATTTACCGGGCGACCGACGTGGTCAACTTCGCCCTCGCCAGCCTGGCGACCGTCGGGCTGTACGCGGCGCTGGCGCTGAACGAGCGCGGTCTGCCCCTGCTGTTGGCCGCCATGGCCGCGATCGTCACGACCGCCGCGGTCGGCCTGGTGGCCCGGGAAGCGGTGATCAGGCCGCTCGCACAGGGGGAACTCCTCTCGGCGCTCGTCATGACCATGGGCGTCTCGCTCATCGCGGAGAGCGTCATCAGCACGGTCTGGGACGACCAGCCACGGCTCTTCCCGAGCCTGGTGGAGGGCTCCGTCTCCCTCGGGAGCGCCGCGATACCGGCACAGAGCCTGCTGACCATCGCGGTGGCCGCCGTCGCGATGGCTCTGGTGGCGTATCTCTTCGGACGCACCAGCATCGGCACCGCGATGCGCGCCGTCGCGGAGTCCGCCGACACCGCACGGATCCTCGGCCTCGGTTCCCAGCGCATCGCCCGGATCGCCTGGGCGCTCGGGCTCGGCCTCGCGGCGCTCGCCGCCTTCCTGTACGCGCCCCGGGCCGGACTGGTGCCGACCGTACTCAGCGCGCCGCTGTTCCGCGCCTTCGCCGGGATCTTCCTCGGCGGTCTGACCAGCATGTACGGGGCCGTCATCGGCGGACTGACGGTCGGCGTCCTGGACAACCTGGCCGCAGGTTATGTCTCGGCCGGCTACCGCGACACGTTCGTCTTCTCGTTCACCATCCTCGTGCTGCTGATCCGCCCGCAGGGGCTGTTCGGCGTGCGCACCTTCCAGCGGGTCTGAGGGAGCGGTCCAATGTCCGTCGTCAGTCGTTCCAGCAACTCCCTCGTCAGCCGTTCCACCCTCTCGCTCGTCAGTCGCTCCACCGTCACCAAGGCGGCGCTCGGGCCGCTCGCCGCGGCCGTGCTCCTCGTCGTGCTGAATACCGGCGCCATCCCGCCTTACCAGGCCTATTCCGTGGGTCTCGCGGCCATCTACACGATCCTCGTCCTCTCCGTGAATCTGCTCGCCGGGTGGGCCGGCATCTGGTCGATCGCCCACCCCGCGTTCTTCGCCCTGGGCGCCTACTTCGCGGCGTACGGCAGCACGCACGGCTGGTCGCTGGAGCTCGTGCTGCTCGGCGCGACCGGGTGCGCCGCGGCCTTCGGGGCGTTCCTGGGGGCCGCGGGGGCCCGCTTCTCGATGCTGTACGTCGCGCTGCTCACGCTCGCGTTCACCATGGTGTCGCTGGAGGTCATGGGCCAGTGGACCGGAGTGACCGGTGGCGACCAGGGCATTCCGATGGAGGAACTGCACAGTGCCCTGGGTCTGGGCACGCTGGCCAGTGCCGGCACTCAGGCGCAGTACCTCGCGGTAGGTGCCGCCGGGATCGCGCTCGCCGTGGCCGCGGTGGCCCGTCCCAGTGCCCTGCGGATGCGGCTGGTCGCCGCCAAGTCCCATCCGATGGCCGCCCGTTCGATCGGGATCGCCCCCGAGGCCCAGTCGGCGTTGGCCTTCGCGGTCAGCGCCGTGTTCGCAGCGCTGGCGGGTGTGCTGCTCGCCCTGGTCGTCGGATTCGTCAGCCCCGACCCCTTCTCCCTGGCCCTGGCGATCGCCCTCATCTCCGCGTGCGTGCTCGGCGGCGCGGGCACGCTGCTGGGCGCGGTCGTCGGCGGCGCCTACCTGACCTGGGCCCCGACCGTGGCCGAAAGCGCCGGAGTGGCGCAGCCGATCCTTCAGGGGGTCGTCCTCATCGCCGCGTTGCTGTTCCTGCCGGGCGGAGTGGTGCTCTTCCTCGGACGCACGGCGCGTCGGCTGCTGCGGCGTCCGTCCGCGCGCCCCGCGACACCGGTGGAGCCGCCCGAGGAGTCCCCGCAGCGCGTGCCGGCACCGGCAGCAACCGCGGACGAACTGCTGCGACTTGAGGAGATCGCGGTCACCTTCGGCGGGCTCAAGGCGCTCGAGGGCGCCTCCTTGTCCGTGCGGGCCGGTGAGACCCTCGCCATCATCGGGCCCAACGGCGCGGGCAAGACGACCCTGTTGAACGTCCTGTCCGGGCTCGTCGGCGGCGGACGGGTGGCGGGCAGCGCCCATTACGAGGGCAAGTCCCTGCTGAAGAGCCGCGCCACCGCTCGCCGTCGGCTCGGCATCGGGCGTACCTTCCAGCACGCCGAGACGTTCCCCGAGCTGACCGTCCTGGAGAACGTGCTCTGCACCCGTCGCCGTATCACCGCGCACGACCGGGACCGGGCCGCCGAACTCCTGGACCGCTTCGGTCTGGCGCACGTCGCGGACCGCTACCCGGCCGACCTGCCGTTCGGCCTGCACAAGCGCCTCGATCTGGCCCGGGCGCTCGCCGAGGAACCCGGACTGCTCATCCTGGACGAGCCGTTCGGCGGCCTCGACGCCACCGAGCGCGCACTGCTGACGCGGCAGATCGTGCGGCAACAGGAACACGGCACAGCCGTCGTGATCATCGACCACGTCCTCGACGACCTGTTCGCCGTAGCCCATCGGGTGGTCGCCTTCGACTTCGGCCGGCCGATCGGCGAGGGCGGCCCCGGCGAGATCCTGGACGACCCCCGAGTGCGCTCCTCCTACCTCGGCCAGGGAGGCACACGCGACGAACTCCCCGCCCGGCACGGCACCGAGAGCCCCGCCGTGCACCTCGACGCAGTGGACCACGCCTACGGCGGGGTCACCGCGCTGCGCGAGGTCGGCCTCACCGTTGCCCGGGGCAGCGTGCTCGGAGTCGTCGGCGCCAACGGCGCGGGCAAGAGCACCCTGGGCCGGATCCTGCACGGGACCCTCCCGCCCACCCGGGGCCGCCGCAAGGCCGCGGACGACCTGCGCACCGCGCTGGTACCCGAGGGCCGCGCCCTGTTCAAGACGCTGTCCCTGCGCGAGAACCTGGAGGTCGCCGCCTACGCCGCCGGCATCCGGGGGGCCGAACTGCGAGCACGGCTCGCGGAGACCACGCAGTGGCTGCCACCTCGACTGCGCGAGCGCATGGGGATGCCTGCCGCCGGGCTCTCCGGAGGCGAGCAGCAGGTCCTGGCGATCGCCCGGGCCCTGATGGCACGGCCGGACCTGCTGATCGTCGACGAACCGGCGCTCGGACTGTCCCCCGCGATGGTCGACGAGGTGTACGCCCGTATCGGCCGCCTCGCCCGCGAGGGCATGACGATCGTCCTGCTGGAGCAGTCCCTCGGCCGCGCCGCCTCGGCCTGCCACGAGGTGGTCGTGCTCCACGAAGGCGCCATCGCGGTCCGTGGCGTACCCGCCGACCCGACCTTCCTCGCCCGCGCCGAACAGGCCTACTTCGACGGTCAGGACGATGCCGCCGTACCTGTCCCACAGGGCTGAGACAGCGCGGATTCCGTAGCGGGATTTCCCTTGGCCCGAGGAGAGTGGCGTGCACACAGAAGGCGTGGATCTGCTGATCATCGGGGCGGGGATGGCGGGGATGGCGGGGATGGCGGGGCTGACCGCCGGCGCCCGCGCCGTCCGAAGCGGCCTGTCCGTCGCGATCGTGGAGATCGCCGCGGACGTCGGCGGCTCGGCACGCTTCGCCGGCTACGCGTGGACCGCCCCGAGCCATCAGGTCATGGACCAGCACAGCCGCGCGGAAACCGCGCTCTGAAGCGCGCGCTGGTGGACCGCTTCAAGAAGTCGGGGATCGGCCGCGAGCACGGTCCCTACGCGGTGGAGGAGTACCTCCAGACGAAGACGATCTCGATCGATCCGGGCCAGGAGCTTCCGGAGTCGGTCACCAGGAACGTTCCCTGCGGAACCGGACCTGGGACGCGCGGCTCCGCCGGCTGACCTCAGCCCCCGTCCAGTTGCCCACTCCCTCTCCGCCACCCGAGCACGATGGAGACCCCATGCACCACCACCGTCACCCCGACATCGACCCCCAGCTGCTGTCCGAGACCGAGGAACAGCGCGAACTGCGTACGGTCTTGCGGGACTTCTTCACCGAGGAGAGCGGCCCCGAGGACGTCCGCAAGCACCTGGCCACCCCGCGCGGACACGACGAGACGCTGTGGGCGCGGCTCGCGGGCGAGATCGGGGTGCACGGGCTGGCGATTCCGGAGGAGTTCGGCGGATCCGGCTTCACCTTCGCCGAACTCGCCGTGGCGATGGAGGAAGCAGGGCGTGCGCTGTACTGCGCGCCGCTGCTTCCCACGGTGGTCCTCGCCGCGCACACCCTGCTGAACAGCCAGGACCAGCAGGCGCGCGAGCGCTATCTGCCGCGTATCGCGGACGGCACCCTCACCGCGACGGTGGCCGGGTTCGACGAGGCCGAGCCCGGCGTCGGCGCCGAGCGGCGCGGGCCGGGGTGGGTGCTGCGCGGGGCCGCCGACTTCGTACTGGACGGAGCCGGCGCGGATCTGATCGTGGTCCGGGCCCGAACCACCGAGGGCGCCCGGCTGTTCGCCTGCGAGCCGGCCGAGGACAGCTGCTCGCGGACACCTCGCCGGGTCCTGGACGAGACGCGCCGCCAGGCGCTGGTGGAGTTCCGCGGCGCACCCGCCACACCCGTGGGCGAGTCGGGCGAGGTGACGGCGGCACTCGACGCCGGGCGGGCCGCGCTCGCCGCCGAGCAGGTCGGCGGCAGCGGCCACGCGCTGGACGCCACCGTCGAATTCGTCGCCCAGCGACAGCAGTTCGGGCGTCGCATCGGCTCCTTCCAGGCGGTCAAGCACCGGCTGGCCGACGTGCTGGTCGCCCTCGAGGCAGCACGCTCGGCATCCGCGTACGCGACCGCCTGCGTGGCCCTGGCATCGCCGCAACTGCCGGTGGCCGCGAGCGCCGCCGCCGCGGTCTGCTCCGAGACCTACCGTCTGGCCACGGCCGAATACGTCCAGTTGCACGGCGGGATCGGCTTCACCTGGGAACACCCGGCACACCTGTACGTGCGCAGGGCACGCAGCAGCGAGGTGCTGTTCGGCACCGCGGACCACCACCGCACCCGGCTCGCCGAACTCGTCGGCCTCACCACGCGACCCGCGGCCTGAGCGGGCACGGACAGCCCCATGACGCCAACGCCAAGTACCGACCTCACCCTCGCCACGCCGTTCACCCTCGGTGATCTCACCCTCCGCAACCGCCTGGTCGCCACCGCCCACGCCACCGCCGCCGTCGTCGACGGCGCCCCCACCGACACCGACGCGGCCTACTGGCGGCGACTGGCCCGGGGCGGTGCCGGGATGGTGATCACCGGAGGCACCGCCGTGGCCCCCGAGTCGACCCTGCCGCAGCGCTACCTGACCGAGGCGTGGCGCCCCGAGATCAAGCACGCCGTACGCCACCGGGCCGAGGCCATCACCGACGGCGGTGCCGTCGCCGTCGCCCAGCTCGTCCACCTCGGCCGCGAGACCCTCGGCGCGGGCACCTACTACCCCCCGGTCTCCGCCGCCACCGTCCGTTCCCCCCGGGAGGCGACCGCGCCCCACCCGCTGAGCACGGAGGAAGTGCGCCGAGTCGTCGACGCCTTCCGCGTCTCGGCGGCGAACAGTGTGCAGGCCGGCTTCCACGGCGTCGAACTGCACGCGGGCCACGGCTACCTGCTCGCCCAGTTCCTCTCCCGCGTCAACAACACCCGCGACGACGAGTACGGCGACCGTATCGCCCTGCTCGCCCAGGTGATCGACGCCATCCGCATCGAGATCGGCCGACTCCCCATCGGCGTACGGGTGTCGGTGGAGCCCGGTGACAACTCCGGGCTCGGCCTGGACGACCTGACCGAGCTGCTTCCGCGCCTGTACGAGGCATCGCCCTTCACCTACGCCAACGTCACCACCGGCGTCCGCAACACCTACGTCCCCGGCATGGCCACCACCCGCCCGCCCCTGCTGGAGTCGGTGGCCCGGCTGCGTACGGCAATCACGGTGCCGTTGCTGATCAGTCAGGGATTCCGGTCGGCGGCCGACATCGAGCGGGCGCTGGACTCTGGGGCCGACCTGGTGGGCATGGCACGGCCCTTCATGGCGGACCCGGACTTCGCCCGCAAGGTCATCGCGGGCGACGAGCGCTCGGTACGCCCCTGCACGGGCTGCAACGAGGGCTGCCGGACCATCGAGCCCACCGGGTCGTGCTCGGTGAACCCGGAGCTCGGCCCGCCGGGAGCCGCGTCCCGCCCGGCCGTACCGCTGTTGCTGACCCGGCGCGCATCCCGCACCGGATCCGTCGCCGTCCTCGGCGCGGGCCCCGCGGGCATGGAGTGCGCCATGGCCCTCGCCCGTACCGGCGCCGAGGTCGTCGTCTTCGATAGCGCCCGGGAGGCCGGCGGCCAGGCGCGTCTCGCCGCACGCGCCGCGCACCGGTCCGGCTGGCGGAAACTCGTCGCATACCAGTGCGACCAGCTGGCCGACCTGGGCGTGCGCCTGCGGCTCGGTACGTCCGTGACCTCCGCCGAACTGGCCGAGTACCCCCAGCTCGTGCTCGCCACCGGCGCCGAGGAGACGGTCGTCACCGTGCCGGGCGAGCTGCGCACGCTCACCAGTACGGACTTCCTCGAGCAGTACGCCGACATCGTGCCGCGTGCGCCCAGGGTGGCCGTCCTGGACGACGGCTTCGGCTGGTGGCAGGGCATCAGCGCCGTCGAGAGCGCGCTGGCGGCGGGTGCTCGCGAAGTCACGGTCGTCACCCCCGGCACCGGGTTCGCGACGGGCCTGTCACCGGAGAACCGGACCCAGCTGATGAACCGCCTCACCGGCGCACCGCTCCGCATCGCCGCGATGAACACCGTGACGGCCACAACAGCCGGCGAACTGCGCCTGCGCAACGTCATGGACGGCCACGAGGCATCCCTCGCCGCGGACATCCTGGTGACGGTCGGCGAACGCCGCCCGCGCCGCCCGGACTTCACCGCGGCCGACGGCCAGACCGTCCGCGCGATCGGCGACTGCGTCGTGCCGCGCCGCATCGCGCACGCCCTCGCGGAGGGGCGTGCGGCTGCGGAGGCGGTCGCGACGGTGGGCACTGTGAGCAAGCGATCGTAGACACTCCTCGTGTATGAGCCGGCCACTGGACTACCAGCGGCCGGCCAACACACACCCGGTCCACCAAGCCGGAGGTCGATCACGTCGTCGCCGACTCGGGCGCCCACGTCGTTCTCGGATCCGGCACTGCCCTGCCGGATGGGGAACCGTTCGCGCAGGGCACGGCGGCCGCCGACGACGTGGCGGCGATCTTCTACACATCCGGAACGACTGGCCACCCCAAGGGGGTGCAGGGGCTGTTCGCGGTCGGCCTCGCAAGCTTGCCGCGCCGGAGACCGCGGCCCAGGGGCGCCGTGAAGCGCTCGCGGCCGGCCGCGGCCAGCTCAGGAGTCGACTCGGCGACGGTGACGTCGAGGCCGCGTAGCGCGGCCACCTCGGCGATGCCGGAGCCCATGAGTCCGCAGCCGGCGATGCCGAAGCGGGAGATGACAGGGATGAAGGTTCTTTTCTGGAGGGGTGGGCGGAGTGAGCCGCCGCCGACGCGGTCGAGGTGTGATCTTTCGGTCGGTGGAAGCCGGAAGCGGATGTGGGCCGGATTGAGCCTTTCCCTACTGAACCGAAGTAGGCGAGGGTCTATAGCAGTCTATTGAAGTCAGTTCAGTTCAGTGGCAACCTCGGGAGGGTCGTACGGGACCGACAACTTACGGAGGAAGCATGCTGGCTGCGAGGCTGTACGGAGCCAAGGATCTGCGGATCGAGGAGATGCCCGAGCCCGAGCCGGGACCGGGTGAGGTGAAGATCCGCGTGGCGTACGCGGGGATCTGCGGCACCGATGTGCACGAGTACTTCGAGACGCCGCGGGCCACGCACGTGCCCAACCCGCTCACCGGCGCCACCCTCCCGCAGACACTGGGGCACGAGTTCGCCGGGACGGTGGTGGCCTGCGGGGAAGGGGTCGACCGGGTCGCCCCCGGGGCCAGGGTCTGTGTACGGCCGATCCGCACCTGCGGAGTGTGTCCGCGCTGCACGTCGGGGCTGTCCCATCTGTGCAAGGACCTGGCGGCGATCGGGGTGACCGCCCCGGGCGGCGGGCTCGCCCAGTACGTGGTCGTGCCGGCCGACTCCGTGCATCAACTCCCGGACAGGGTCCCGCTGGAGCAGGGCGCCCTGGTGGAGCCGATGGCGGTGGCCCTGAACGCGGTGGAGCGGGCCCGTGTGCCCCGTGGTGGCAGCGCGCTGGTGACGGGCGCGGGTGCGGTCGGGATGGGCGCGTTGTTCGCGTTCAGGGCGCACGGTGTCGCGGACGTGCTGATGGTGGAACCCTCGCCGGCACGCCGTGCGGCGGCCGCACGGCACGGGGCCCGGGTGCTCGACCCCGGCGCGGTCGACGTGGCCGAAGAGGTGATGGCCTTCACCAGGGGCCGTGGCGTGGACGCCGCCGTCGAATGCTCGGGGCGGGCCGATGCGCTGAACGCCGCGATCCGCTCGTTGGCCGCCCGGGCGCCGGTGGTGATGGTGGCCCTGTACTCCGGCCCGGTCGCCATCGACGCGTCCGTCGTGCGCCTGGCCGAACTCGCCCTGCTTGGCTGCGAGGCCTACCCGGACGGGGTCTTCGAGAGGGTTATCGAGCACATGGCGAGCGGTCACTACCCGACGGACGGCTGGCTCGACCACATCCCCCTCCATGACGCCCTCGCCGGGCTGCACGACGTCCGGGACGGCCGACGGCTCAAGGTGCTCGTGGACATTCCGGACGACAGCGGGAGCTGAGTCGGGCGGACGGCGGATGTCCGCCGGCGCAATCTCGAACAGGGGGTTGACAGTCGATCAACGCCTCCGCAGACTCGTAGTGAATTCAGTTCAGTTTGGAGGATCTGAGATGGCAGTGGAAGACGAAATCCAGTTCGAGCGTGACGGTCATGTCGCCCGCGTCTGGCTGAACCGACCGTGGAAGAAGAACTGCGTCACGGTGCCGATCCTGGACCGGCTCGACGAGATCATCACCGAGGTCGACGAGGACCCCGAGCTGCGGGTCCTGGTGTTCCGCGGCCGTGGGGGCACCTTCTGCTCGGGGTTCGACCTCGACAGCCTCAAGGCGGACTTCGTCGGCAAGTCGACCGCCATCGAGGTCGCGGTGAAGTCCGCGAAGGTGTGCGACCGCCTCTACTCGATGAAGACGCCCTCCGTAGCGGTCCTTGAGGGCTACGTCACCGCGGGCGGCTTCGAGATCATGATCTCCTGCGACTTCGCCATCTCCGCGGACGACGCCAAGATCGGCGACTTCCACATCCGCCGCTCGCTGTTCGGCGGGGCCGGCCCGATCTACCGCGTGCCGCGCATGATCGGCATCCGCAAGACCAAGGAGCTGATGCTCACCGGCAAGCTGCTGTCCGGCATCGAGGCCGCCGAGTTCGGCCTGATCAACAAGTCCGCCCCGGCCGACAAGCTGGACGAGACGGTCGAGGACTTCATCGGTGACCTCACCGACAAGAGCCCGTTCACGATGTGGCTCACCAAGATGACGATCGACCGCAGCCTGGACGCCGACACCCAGTCGCTGATGGTGATGGAGCACCTCGCCGTGGGCGTGGCGCTCAACTCCGAGGACGCCGCCGAGGGCGTCTCGGCGTTCCTGGAGAAGCGCGAGCCCAAGTGGCAGGGGCGCTGATCCGCATGACCACGGATCCGCGCAGTCCGGCGACCGCACTCCAGGGCTCACGCTGCTCCGGCTGCTCGGTGACGGTCTACCCCGCGGACGACGCGTGTCCGTGCTGCGGAGGACCGGCCGACCCGGCGGCCCTGTCCGGCGCGGGCACCCTGTGGACCTGGACGGTGCAGCGCTACGCACCCAAGTCACCGCCGTACCAGGCCCCACCGGGCGGCTTCGTACCGTTCGCGCTCGGCTACGTCGAACTGCCGGACGGCGTACGGGTGGCAGCCGTCCTCGACGTCGACGACCTCGAGGAGATCCGCATCGGCATGCCCCTCACGGTGACCGCGGGCGAAGGGGTTCCCCGGGCCCGCCCCACCACCGCCCACAAGGGGAACTCATGAGCGCCGACGTCCTGATCTGCGGTGCCGGTCGCACCCCGTTCGGCCGCACGGAGGCAAGCGGTCGCCAACTGGCCGTCGGCGCGGTGAACAGCGCTCTGGCGGATGCCGGAATCGAGTGGTCGCGGGTGAAAGCGGCCTTCGGCGGCAGCGACAGCGCCGGGCTCGCCGACACCCTGGTGGCCCAACTCGGCCTCACCGGGCTGCCGTTCGTCAACGTCAAGAACGGCTGCGCGACCGGCGGCAGCGCCCTGGTCTCCGCCGTGAACGCGATCCGCTCCGGCATGGCGGACGTCGTCCTCGCCGTCGGCTTCGACAAACACCCGCGCGGCGCCTTCGACCCACGCCCCGAGGACTGGGGACTGGGCGCCGAGTACGGCAGCGACGGACTGATGGTGACCACCCAGTTCTTCGGCATGAAGATCCAGCGCTACATGTACGACCACGGAATCACGCCGCAGACCCTCGCCCTGGTCGCCGAGAAGGCGTACCGCAACGGAGGGCTGACCCCCGAGGCATGGCGGCGCAAGCCGGTGTCCGCCGAGGAGATCCTCGACTCCGGCATGGTCAGCGATCCCCTGACCCGCTTCATGTTCTGCTCGCCGGGAGCGGGCGCCGCCGCGCTCGTCCTCTGCTCGCCCGAGGTCGCCCGCACCCTGGACGGCCCGTCGGTCACCCTGCGCTCGGCGGCTGTCCGCACCCGCCGCTTCGGCTCGTTCGAGGTGTTCAGCCCCTGGATCCCCGGGGGCGAGCTCACCAGCGTCAGCCGCGACGCCTCCGCCGCCGCCTTCGAAGAGGCGGGGCTCGGTCCCCGGGACGTGGACGTGTGCCAGCTCCAGGACACCGAGAGCGGCGCCGAGATCATGCACATGGCCGAGTGCGGGTTCTGCGAGAACGGCGAACAGGAGCGGCTCATCGCCTCGGGCGCCACCGAGATCGGCGGCACCCTGCCCGTCAACACCGACGGCGGCTGCATCGCCAACGGCGAACCCATCGGCGCCTCGGGACTGCGCCAGGTCTACGAGGTCGTCCAGCAACTGCGCGGCCGGGCCGGCGAACGCCAGGTCCAGGGCGAACCGAGGGTCGGCTTCACCCATGTGTACGGCGCCCCGGGTGTGAGCGCCTGCACGGTGCTGTCCCGCTGATCCGCGACGGAAGGTTCCGCGACGGACGAAGGAGAGGAAGGACATGAGCGGTATCCCGGACCCCGGCGAGTTCCGCGCGCAGGCCCGGCAGTGGCTCGCCACGGTCGCCCGCCCGCGCACCGCCGACGGGGCGTGGGGCAGCGGCTCCGACTCCGTCGCCGTGTTCGAGAACTGGACGGAGCAGCAGGAACGCGAGCACACCGCCCGCACCCAGGAATGGGAACGCACCCGGTACGACCAGGGCTGGGGCGCCCTCAACTGGCCGACCGCGTACGGAGGCCGCGAGCTGCCCGCGTACTACGAGCAGCTCTACCGCACCGAGGAAGCGGCCTTCGACGTGCCGCACCGCACCGAGATCTTCCCCGTGACCCAGCAGCTCGTCGCCCCCGCGATCGGCATCTGGGGCACCGACCAGCAGAAAGGGCGCTGGCTGCGACCCATGCTGCGCACGGACGAGCTGGCCTGCCAGCTCTTCTCCGAGACCGAGGCGGGATCCGACCTCGCCGCGGTGCGGACGAAGGCGGTGCGCGAAGGCGACCACTGGGTGCTGCGGGGCCACAAGGTGTGGACCTCCGGGGCCGGGGTCGCGACCTGGGGGGTGGCGGTGTGCCGCACCGACCCGGACGTACGCAAGCACGCCGGCATCACCGTCTTCCTGGTGCGCATGGACGCGCCGGGCGTGACCGTACGGCCCATCCAGCAGATGACCGGCGGGGCCAGCTTCAACGAGGTCTACCTCGACGACGTGATCGTGCCCGACACCGACCGGCTGGGACCGGTCGGCGAGGGCTGGCGGGTCACGCTGAGTGTGCTGGCCGCCGAACGGCTCGACTCCGGAAACCTGGGCCTCGACAACGCCGACCGGGCCTTGGACCTGGCCAGGAACCTGCCTCGCCCGCTCACCGGCGGCGAACAGCGCCAGGCCGCCGACCTCTACCTCCGCGCCCTCGTGCAGCGGCTCATCGGACTGCGGGTGACCGGCGCCCTCGTCGCCGGACGCGAACCCGGAGCCGAGGCCTCGGTCGGCAAGCTGTACGCCACCGAGACCATGCGCCGCACCAGCGACCTGGTGTCCGAGTTGCTCGGACCGCGCCTCGTCGCCGACACGGGGGAGTGGGGCACGTACGCCTGGACGGAGCACCTGCTCGGCGCGCCCGGCTACAGCATCGCGGGCGGTACCGACGAGATCCAGCACAACATCCTCGCCGAGCGGGTGCTCGGCCTGCCCAAGGAGCCCGTCCGATGAGCACGGCCACGCAGGTGTCGGAGCTGGCCGCACGGGTCCGTGACGCTCTGGCCCGCCGCCATCCGGGGGCGCCCGTGGGCGAGTTGAGGACCCTGCCCGGCGGCCACTCGGGGCTGACGTATGCGGTGAGCGCGGGCGAGGCGGCGTACGTCATCAAGGCGGTGCCTCCCGGCCAGCGGCCCGTCGGGCGCAACGACGTGTTGCGTCAGGCACGGGTCCTGGGCGCACTCGCCGCAACCGCGGTGCCGGTGCCGGGTGTCGCCGCCGTCGACGAGAGCCAACCGGCCTGGTTCGCCATGGACTTCGCCGCCGGCGAGGCCGTCGAGCCCGTCCTCGACGAACCCGAGGTACCCGCCGCCACGGCCCGCGCGCGCATGCTGCGGATCGCCTCCGTGCTGCGGCAGCTGCACGAGACCGACGTCGACGCTCCCGGCCTCGACGCGCCCGAACCACTCGACGCCGTCGGCGAGCTGGAGCGGTGGAGCCGCACCCTGCACGCCGTACCGTCCGAACTGCGGCCGGGAGGCGAGGAGTTGCTCAAGCGCCTCGCCGACAACGTGCCCGACGGACTGCCGTCGGTGCTGCTGCACGGCGACTTCCGGCTCGGCAACGTGCTGTGCGTCGGCGAGCGCGCGGTGGCGGTCGTCGACTGGGAGATCTGGAGCGTCGGCGACCCGCGCATCGACCTGGGCTGGTTCCTGCTGTTCGCCGACCACCGCAACTTCCCGCAGTTGGGCCGCGCCGTGCCCGGACTGCCCACCGAGGCCGAACTCCTCGACGCCTACGGCGATGGCGGGCCCGCGTTGCCCGCGATGGACTGGTTCCGCGCCCTGGGCCGCATGAAGATGGCCGCGATCATGGGCCACAACCTGCGCCGGCACCGCGAGGGCAAGCACCACGACCCGGACCAGGAGCGACTGCCGCCCACCATCGCCGCGATGATCCGCACGGCGCGCGACATCCTCGGCTGATCCGGACCCGCCAGGCACACCCCAGCATGAGGAGCAACTCGTGGATTTCGGATTCTCGCCCCGGGCGAGTGAACTCCAGGACCGTATGCGGTCGTTCATGGAACAGCACGTCTTCCCCGCGGAGGCCGTCTACGACCGGCAGCTGGCCGAGGCGGACGACCCGCACGCGCTGCCGCCGGTGATGACCGAGCTGAAGGAGAAGGCACGCGCCGAGGGCCTGTGGAACCTCTTCATGGCGCACGGCGGCTGGGGCGCGGGGCTCACCAACCTCGAATACGCACCTCTCATGGAACTGGCGGGCCGCTCCATCATCGGCCCCGAGGTGTTCAACTGCTCGGCGCCCGACACCGGCAACATGGAACTGCTCGCGCTGTACGGCACCCCCGCACAGCAGGAACGCTGGCTGCGGCCCCTGCTGGAGGCCGAGATCCGGTCCTGCTTCGCGATGACGGAGCCCGAGGTAGCCAGCTCCGACGCCCGTAACATCCGCACCCGCATCACCCGCGACGGCGACAGCTATGTCGTCAACGGCCGCAAGTGGTACACCTCCGGGATCCTCGACCCCGACTGCAAGCTGATCATCCTGATGGGCAAGACCGACCCGGACGCGCCCACCTACCGCCAGCAGAGCATGCTGCTCATCCCCCGCGACACGCCGGGCGTCACCGTCGTGCGCGACCTGCCGATGTTCGGCTACACCGACCGGTGCGGTCACGGTGAGGTGCTCTTCGAGGACGTCCGTGTGCCCGTGGAGAACATCCTCGGCGGTGAGGGGGACGGCTTCGCGATCGCCCAGGGGCGGCTCGGCCCCGGACGCATGCACTACGCGATGCGCGCCGTGGGTTTCGCCGAGCGCGCCCTGCAGCTGATGTGCGAACGTGCCACCCAGCGCGTCGCCTTCGGCGGGCCCCTCGCCGATCGCGGCGTGGTGCGCGAGTGGATCGCCCGCAGCCGTATCGAGATCGAACAACTGCGGCTGCTGGTGCTGAAGTCGGCCTGGCTGATGGACACCGTCGGCAACGCCGCCGCCCGGATGGAGGTCGCCGCGATCAAGGTGGCGGCGCTGGAGGTCGCCCACAAGGTCGTCGACCGCGCCGTCCAGACACACGGCGCGGCGGGCGTCAGCGACGACACCGTACTGGCCCGGCTGTTCTCCATCACCCGGGCACTGAAGATCGCCGACGGGCCCGACGAGGTGCACCTGCGCACGGTCGCCCGCCAGGAACTCGCCCGGTACCGGAAAACCGACCCGAAGGCCGAACGGCAGACGGCCGACACGAAGGCAGGGGCAGCGTGAGCGCCAACACCCTCGACGGCAAGGTGGCCGTCATCACCGGCGGATCCCGCGGCATCGGCCTCGGCATCGCCACCGCCTACCGGGCCGCCGGCGCGCACGTGGTCATAGCGGCGCGCAAGGCCGCCGGACTGGCCGAGGCGCGCGAGGAACTGCTGCGCGTCAAGGGCGACGGCGACCTCCACACCGTGGTGGCCAACGCCGGCGAACCCGACCAGGCCGAGGCCTGCGTCGACGAGACCATGACCCGCTTCGGCCGCGTCGACATCCTCGTCAACAACGCGGCGACCAACCCGTACCACGGCGACCTGCTCGACCTGGACCTGCCACGCGCGGAGAAGACGGTACGGGTCAACCAGTACGGGATGATCGCCTGGACCCGCTGCGCCTGGCGCGCCTGGATGGCCGAGCACGGGGGAGCGGTCGTCAACATCGCCTCCGTCGGCGGACTGATCGTCGACCCGCACATCGGCTACTACAACGCCACCAAGGCGGCCATGCTCCACATGACCCGGCAGCTCGCCTACGAACTCGGGCCGCGAGCACGCGTGAACGCCATCGCCCCCGGCCTGATCAAGACCGAACTGGCGCGTGCGGTGTGGGAGGTCCGCGAGACCGTCCTCACCGCCAAACTGCCGATGCGGCGCCTGGGCACAGTGGAGGACGTGGCGAACGCGGCCCTGTTCCTCGCCTCCGACGCCTCCTCCTGGATGACCGGCCAGACCCTGGTGCTCGACGGCGGCGCGACCGCCCTGCCGATCGGCGTGGACGAGTGAACGCGCCGCGACCCGCCGACGGAGCGGGACGACCGAGCACGCCGCGCCCCGCCGGTGAACTGTTCTCGCTGGCGGGCAGGACGGCCATCGTCACCGGCGCGTCCGCGGGGCTCGGCGCCCGGTTCGCGAGCGTCCTCGCGCAGGCCGGCGCCACCGTGTTCGCCGCCGCCCGCCGCGCCGACCGGCTGAAGGAACTTGCCGACTCCGACGCGCGCATCCACCCGGTCGCCTGCGACGTCGCAGTGGAGACCGACCGTACGAGGCTGATCGAGACGGCGCTGGCCACCACCGGTCGCATCGACATCCTCGTCAACAACGCCGCGACCTCGGGCCAGACCCGTGCCGAGGACGAGTCCCCGGACGCCTTCACCGACGTCCTCGGCGTCAACCTCACCGCGCCGTTCCATCTGGCCCGGCTGACGGCCGAGGCCCCGGCCCCGGCGAGCGGTGGCAGGAGCATCATCAACGTCTCCTCCATCCTCGGCCTGGTCTCGGCCGCACCCCTCGGCGGCGCGAGCTACTCCGCGTCCAAGGCCGGCCTCATCGGCCTGACCCGTGAGCTGGCCGGACAGTGGGGCCGTAGCGGGACACGCGTCAACGCGCTCGCCCCGGGCTGGTTCCGCACCGAGATGACCGAGGACCTCTTCGGCGACGAGCGCTCCCGCCGCTGGGTCGAACGCAACACCCTGCTGCACCGCGGCGGCGATGGCCATGAACTCGACGGCGCACTGCTGTTCCTGGCCTCGGACGCGTCCTCGTACTGCACCGGACAGGTCCTGACCGTCGACGGCGGATGGACCGCGCGGTGACGGGGACCGGATCGGGTGCGGGGGACCGCGGGGTGACGGGCGCCGGATCGGGTGCGGGGGGCCGCGCGACGGCGGATGTCGGTCCGGGTGCAGCGGATCGCGCTACGACGGGCGTCAGCCGACGTGCAGCGGATCCCGCGGCGAGTGTCGGCCGACGTGCAGCGGATCCCGCGGCGAGCGTCGGCGTCGAGATCCAGGACGACGGCCTCGCCCGCGTCACGCTGCGCCGGGGCCAAGCAGGCAACGCCATCAACCTCGAGACGGCGCGCGGCCTCCTCGACGCGGCGAGGGCCTGCGAACGTGCGGCCGTACGCGCCGTGCTGCTCACCGGTGAGGGGAAGTCCTTCTGCGTCGGCGGCGACCTCAGGGAGTTCTCCCGGCTGACCGGTGAGACCCTGGAGAAACACCTCGTCGCGGTGACCGACGCGCTGCACGAGGCGCTGCGCACGTTCGCCTCGATCGACGCGCCCCAGGTGGCCGCCGTCCAGGGAGCCGTCGCCGGCGCGGGCATCGGCCTTGCCGCGGCCGCCGATGTGACACTCGCGGCCGACAACGTCACGTTCACCGCCGCGTACACCGGTATCGGCTACTCGCCGGACGCCGGCGTGAGCTGGCAGCTGCCCCGCCTCGTCGGGCCCAAGCGGGCGGTGGAGCTGCTGCTGACGAACCGCCGTGTACCGGCGGCGGAAGCCGCCACGATCGGTCTGGTGAGCCGTGTCGTCCCGTCCGGCGAACTGGCCGCCGAGGCCGAGCGGACCGCCGAGGCCCTGCGCCGCGGCCCCACCCGCGCCTTCGGCGCCACCCGCCGCCTCGTCGCCTCCGGTCAGACGGCGGATCTCACCCGGCATCTCGACGACGAGGCCCGTGCGCTCGCCGCCGCGGCCGCCTCCGACGAGGGCCGCGAAGGCGTCGCCGCGTTCCTCGACAAGCGGGCGCCCGACTTCACGCGCATCCCGTCCCGGCCCTGACCACTCAACTCGTCCAGGCCCTGATCACTCAACTCGCCCTCCGCACCAAGGGAGCCCACCGTGTCGGAAGCATTCATCGTCGGGGCCGTCCGTACCCCGGTCGGCCGCCGCAAGGGCACGCTCAGCGGCGTGCACCCGGCCGATCTCGGCGCCCATGCGCTGCGTGCCCTGCTGGAACGTACGGGAGCCGACCCGGGCGCGGTCGACGACGTGTATTTCGGCTGTGTCAGCCAGATCGGGGCCCAGACCGGAAACATCGCCCGCACCGCCTGGCTGTCGGCGGGGCTGCCCCAGCACGTACCCGGAACCACCATCGACCGTCAGTGCGGCTCCTCCCAGCAGGCCTTGCACTTCGCCGCCCAGGCCGTCGGCTCCGGTGCCGCCGACCTGGTGGTCGCGGGCGGGGTGGAGGTGATGAGCCTGGTACCGATAGCCAGCCCCATGTTCGTGGGCGAACAGGCGGGGATGGGCAGTCCCTTCGCGGGGGACGGCTGGCGCGAACACTTCGGGGACCAGGAGGTGTCGCAGTTCCGTGGCGCCGAGCTGATCGCCGAGAAGTGGGGCGTCTCCCGCGAGGACATGGAACGGTTCGCGCTCACCAGCCATCAGCGGGCCCTCGCCGCGCAGGCCGGCGGAGCCTTCGACGAGGAGATCACCCCGGCCTTCGGGCTCGCCGTCGACGAGGGCCCGCGCGCCGACACCACGCTCGAGAAGATGGCGGGACTGAAGACCCTCACTGAGGACGGGCGGCTGACGGCCGCCGTCGCCAGCCAGATCTCCGACGGTGCCGCCGCCCTGCTCATCGCCTCCGCGGACGCGGTCCGCCGCCACGGTCTGACCCCCCTGGCCCGCGTGCACTCCATGGCGGTGGTCGGCGCCGACCCGATCCACATGCTGACCGGCCCGATCCCGGCCACGGAGAAGGTCCTGGACAAGGCGGGCCTGTGCAACGACGACATCGACCTGGTCGAGATCAACGAGGCCTTCGCCTCCGTCGTCGTCGCCTGGCAGAAGGAGATCGGCGCCGCCCAGGAGCGGGTCAACGCCTTCGGCGGGGCGATCGCGCTCGGGCATCCGCTCGGCGCGACGGGCGCCCGGCTGATGACCACGCTCGTCCACCAGCTGCGCAGGACCGGTGGCCGCTACGGTCTGCAGACGATGTGCGAGGGCGGCGGGATGGCCAACGCGACGGTGCTCGAACGCCTCTGACCGGCCATGCTCGAACGCCTCTGACCGGATCCGATTGGCAACTGAGTTCAGCTTGGGTTTACTCTCGGGTACGGACACGGTGGGTGACGGCCATGGAGAGGGAGCATGACGAGGATCGTTGAACCGGAGGCGGGGCCGCGGTCCAAGCGCGCGGCCATTCTCACGGCCGCGGTGGACTGTTTCGGTGAGACCGGCTTCGAGGCCACCAAGTGGTCGACGGTGGCGGAGCGCGTCGGCATCGGGCAGACGGCCCTCTACCACTACTTCGAGTCGAAGACCCACTGCCTGCTCACCATCATGCGGCTTGAACTGCAGCGCTCCCATGACCGGTTCGTGGAGGCGACGAAGGACGCCGCGGACCCCGTCGAGGCGCTGCGGGCCGCGGTCCGTGCCGCCTACGACGTGTCCCCGCAGGAGGTCCTGCAGATGCGCATTCTGCAGAACCACATGGATCTGCTGTCCGGTTCGCGCAGGTCCAAGCGCGAGGAGGACGAGCGCGTCGCGGCCCGCCAGCTGGTCCAGGTCGTCGAACGGGACTGGACGACGCTGCTGGTCAAGGGCATGTCCCAAGGCTCCTTCCCGCTGCGTGACGCGCAGCTGCTCGGTGCGAGTGTGCTCGGGCTGATCGTCAGCGTGTGGCGGTGGTACCGGCCGTCAGGACCGACCCCGCTCTCGGAGGTCAGCGAGCTGATCGAGGGCGCGTGCGTCCGGATGGTCGCCTCCTGACGCGCTGAGCGGTCACCGCGCCTCGCGGCCCTCCGACGGATACCCCGTCGGAGGGCCGCACTGTTTTCTCCGGCAGTGACCCGCCGTGATCGGTCGTGGTCGCGGGTGATCCTGCGCGGTCACGGAGATCGAGTACGTGACGAGCCATTGCCAGGGCTGTTTCCGCGGGATTAAAATCCAAACTGAACTGAACTTAACTCAGGTTGATCTGAGGAGGGGTCTTGCGACGACGCATGACACGCTCGCTCATCGCCGCAGCCACCGCCCTGCTCGCCCTGACGGCGAGCGCCTGCGGCGCCGGCCGCCCCGCGGCGCAGGACGACGTCATCAGGATCGGCGCGTGGTACCCGCTCACGGGAGCTCTCGCCTCGTTCGGCATTCCCGAGAGGGCCGGTGCCGACGCGTACTTCAAGTCGGTCAACGCCCGTGGCGGGATCAACGGACGCAAAATCGACTGGATCGTCAAGGACAACGCCTACGATCCGCAGCAGACCGTGCAGATCGCCCGCCGGCTCGTCGACCAGGACGGAGTGGTGGCGATCGTCGCCACCAACGGCACCGCCCAGTCCCAGGCCACCTTCCCCTTCGTACTCGAGCAGTCGAAGGTCCCCGTCCTCAACACCCTGGGCGGAGACAAGTCCTGGTACCAGCCGGCCCGCGACGGCCTGTTCGGCATGCAGACCCTCTACGAGGACCAGGCATCGGCGCTCGGGCAGTGGGCGGCACGCGACGGGGCGAAGAAGGTGCTCGTCGTGCACAGCGACCCAGCGGCGTTCGTGAACGTCGCCAAGGAGATCGGTCCGGCCGCCCGCAAGACCGATCCGTCGGTCCGGGTCAAAAGCCTGTCGGTCAAGTTCCAGACCACCGACTACAGCCCGGTGATCAGCAAGGTGAAGCGTGAGAAACCCGACGCCGTCGTGGTGATCCTCGCCGCCGCCGAGGCCGCGTCCTACCTGAAGGAAGCCAAGCTGCAGGGGCTGTCCACCCCCGTGTACGGCTACGCTCCGGTCGCGGCACAGTCCACCCTCACCCTCGCGGGCAAGGCGGCCGAAGGCGTCAAGGCGGTGCAACTGGTGAAGTCACCCAACGACGACGACCCGGCCATCAACGAGTTCCGCTCCGCGATGGCGAAGTACGAGCGCGGGCAGCCGGCCGACTTCATCACCCTGTGGGGCTGGGCCGCGGCCAAGGCGTTCGTCGAGATCGCCCAAACCATCGATGGCCCCGTCACTTCCCAGGCGCTGACCGCCGCGTACCAGAAGGCCCGAGCGGTCGACACCGGCGTCGCACCGGTCCTGAACTTCTCCGCCGGGCACCACCTCGGCACCCGTGACGTACAGAAGGTCGTCGTCAGAGACGGCCGCTGGGAGTCACAGGGTGACTTCTTCACTCCGCCCGCCCGTGACTGAATCCCACGCGTGACTGACTCGTCCGCGACGGAAACCAGCCGTTCCCAGCATGGAGAGGACTCCCATGGCCGGCATAATCCCCGACTACATGGCCCGCATGGACAGCGACGACCCCCGTCAGGCACTCGAACTGCTCGTGCCCGACTTCCGATTCCTGATCGCACTGCCCGGCCGCGAGGCAACGGGAACCTCCAGGGACGACTTCGCCGCCTACATCGCCGGCCGCAACGCAGTCGAGAGAGGACACGAAATCCTCCGCCACAGCTCCGACGGCGATCTGGAGACCGTGTACGGAGTGGTCACCGAGTCCGGGAAGAGTGTCGGCTCCTTCCTGTCGGCCGCCGTCGTCACGCCCGACGGACGCATGGCGCGCTACCAGTCGTACTTCAGCACCACCTACGACCTCATCGACCGGCCGCACTAGCCGCGACCCACCCCGGCACACACCCACCGATTCCCGGGAGCCGACATGACGGACACATCCACGGACGCCGCCCCCGCACCCTTCCTCACCGCCTGGTTCGACATCCTCGACAGCGACGAACCGACCCGGATCTTCGACCTGATCAGCGACGACTTCACCCTCTCCATCCTGTTCTCCACCGGCGACGGCAACGCGACCGACTTCGCCGGCGACCGTGCAGCCCTCGTCGGCTATCTCGAACAGCGCGAGAAGGGCACCCGCACCCACCATCTCCTGTCCGCGACCACCCTCGGCCAGGACGAGCTCTTCCTCGGCGAGGTGCGGCGCGCGGGAGTGCCCGAGGCGAGCTTCGTCGCCGCGGGCCGGGTGGACGGCCACGGGCGTCTGCAGCGCCTGCTGATCGGCCGGTCGTCCGAGATCCGCTTCACCTGAACCCACCAGGCCGCATGCAATTGGACATGCAAATTCCGCTTCGACCGGACACCCACGGAGGACCGTCATGTACAACCTCGTCCTGCTGGCCGCCAGGCCCCCGGAGTGGACGCACGAGCAGTTCATCGACTGGTGGCGCGGCGACCACGCCGAGCTGACCTACCGCCTGCCCGGTCTTCGCGCCTGGCGGCACACCGAGATCGACAAGGCGCTGGAGCCGCGCTCGGACGGCTGGGACGGGATCTCCGTGCTCAGCTTCGACTCCCCGCAGGACCTGAAGGAGGCCCTCGCGAGCCAGGAGTGGGCGGACGCGATCGCGCAGGTCGGGAACATGAAGGGCCGCCGCATCGCGGTGATGGGGCACGAGGCGCAGCTGTTCGGCGGCTGAGACCGCCGGAGCGAGCGTCCACCCGTTCCGTCAGCACGGCATGCGCCGGGCAGGCACCACAGCGTTCATCACAGAGTTCACCACCGCGTTCATCACAGAGTTCTTCACGGAGTTCGGCCACGTAGCGAGGAAGCGGGATGCGACAGGTAGTGCGGGAGTTCCAACGAAGGGCAGAGCAGGCGGACTTCGTCGCTGTCATCGACGACGAGGGCAGTCATACGGCGCGCGAGCTGCTCGCCGAGGCCGGCCGGCTCGCCGAAGCGATGTTCCCCGCCGGCCCGGGCGGCACCGTCATGCTCCAGGCCGACAACTCCTGGCGTACCGTCGCCGGCTCCCTTGCCGTGGGACTGCGCGGAGGGGTCCTCGCGCTGGTCAACCGGCACACCACCCAGGCCGAGTTCGCCGCGGCCTGGGAGGACATCCGTCCGGACGCGGTCGTCGCCGAGGCCTCGGCGAGCGACGAATGGGGGCTCCCCGAACTGCTGCCGGGCCCGGTGGACGCGGTGCTCGACGGCTGGACCTGCCGTGCCACGGCCAGCCCGCGTGATGTGTCACGGTGGTCGGGAGGTGTCCTCATCGGACTGACCTCCGGCTCGACCGGGCGGCCCAAGGGCGTCGTGCAGTCCGAGGAGGCCCTGCGCTACGCCGGCGCGAGCACGATCGACATCAACGGCCTGGCCCCCGGCGACGCGGTGGCCGCGATCGTGCCCCTGTCATCGACCGCCGCCTACTGCTTCGGCGTGTACCTCTCCCTTCTGCTGGGCGGCCCGCTCGTCCTGACGGCGAAGTGGGACCGGGCCGTCGCGCTGCGGCGGATGGCCCAGACCCAGGTCCGCTGGACCATGTGCGTACCGACGATGGCGCTGCAGTTGGGGGCCGAGGCGGCCGGATCCGGCGTGCTGTCGCACGTCCGCGCCATCACCGTGGGCGGCGGTCCCATGGACCGTGGCGCCCTGGCACGTGCCGAACGGTCACTGGGCACCAAGATCCTGCGCGTCTTCGGCATGTCGGAGTGCCTCGGCCACACCTCGCCCCGCCCCGACGACCCCGAGGAGATCAGACTGGGCAGGGACGGCCGCCCCTTTTCGGGCACGCACCTGCGCGCGCTGACCCCCGACGGTGCCGAGGCCGGACCGGGCGTCACCGGCCGGGCACAGGTCCGCGGCCCCTCCCTGTTCGTCGGCTACGCCCGCGACGGCCGGGTCGAGCGGCCCACGCTGACCGAGGACGGCTTCTTCCCGACCGGTGACCTGCTGTTGACCCACGAGGACGGCACCGTCAGCATCATGGGCCGGGAGAAGGACATCATCATCCGTGGCGGCCGCAACATCGACATCACCGAGATCGAGCGGGCGGTCGCCGGGTACCCGCGGGTGGCCAGGGCCTGCGTCGCCGCGGTCCCGGACGACGTGCTCGGCGAACGCGTCGCGCTGCTGGTCGTCACCGAGGACGGACACGGCATCGACCTGGCCGAGGTGACCGGACACCTGGAGAGCGTCGGACTGTCCAAGTCCAAGTGGCCCGAGTTCGTGTACGACGTCGAGGAGCTGCCCCAGACCAAGGTCGGCAAACTCGACCGGAGCGGAGCCCGCGAACTCGCCCACCGGCTACGCACGGGCACACCCGACTTGGCCTGATCAAAGGCGATCCGGCTTGACCAGAGGACGGACCTGGCGGGGTCGCACCCCCCCGCACCCCGCCGGGTCCGGTCCCCAGCGAAACAGCAGCATTGGAGAATCATGACAGCGCGGTTCGACCAGGGCCCATGGGCCGCAGCCGGAGTCCAGACCGTCCAGGCCGGAGTGCACCGCGTTCCCCTGCCACTGCCCAACGACGGCCTGCACGCCGTCAACGTCTATCTGCTGGAGAACCTCGCGGAGGACAACGGCATCGTCATGATCGACGGAGGCTGGGCGATCCCCGAGGCGCGCAAGGCGCTGGAGGAGGCGCTGGCCGCCATCGGGCGCGACCTCGGCGGCATCAGCCACATCCTGGTCACCCACATCCACCGTGACCACTACACCAACGCCGTGGAGCTGCGCCGGCTGCTGGGCTCGCGGGTCTACCTGGGCGCGGGCGAGCGGCCGGGTCTGGAGTTGCTCGACCGGCTGCGCAGCGACGAACCCGCCGGCTCGCTGGAGACGCTGCGCAGGGGAGGGGCGGCCGAACTCGCCGACGAGATCGCGGCGATGGACCACGGTGGCTATGACCCGAGCGTGTGGGAGGCTCCCGACCAGTGGCTCGGCGCGGAAACGCTCCGCTTCGGCGAACAGGAACTGCGCGTCGTACCGACTCCCGGGCACACCAAGGGACATGTGGTCTTCCTGGACGAACAGCGCGGGCTGCTGTTCGCCGGCGACCACGTCCTTCCGCACATCACCCCGTCCATCGGCTTCGAGCTGACCGAAGCCGGCGGGCGCCCCCTGGCCGACTACCTGGACTCGCTGCGGCTGATGACGCGGTACGCCGACACCCGTCTGCTGCCCGCGCACGGGCCGGTCACCGACAGCGCCCACACCCGCGTCGCCGAACTGCTCACCCACCACGACGACCGGCTGGCCAAGAGCCTGACAGCGCTGGGCGAGGACACCCTCGACGCGCACGCGGTGGCGCGCAAGCTGGGCTGGACGCGCCGCGAGGTGCCGTTCGGCGACCTCAACGCCTTCAACCAGATGCTCGCCGTGAACGAGACGGCGGCCCACCTGGACGTCCTGGTGCTGCGCGGCCGCGCCACGGTGGCGTTCGTGGGCGGGGTGAACCAGTACACGCGTGTGCGCTGACACGGCACGTGTACAGGGGGCGGGGCTCGGTCATCGCCGAGCCCCTTCTTTTGTCCTTCCGTGTCAGCGGACCATGTCGGGGGAGCCCGTCGGGGACCTCGTCAGGAACCTCGTCAGCGGGCCGTCCAGCCGCCGTCCACGTACAGCTCCGATCCCGTCATGAACGTCGCGTCCTGGGAGGCCAGGAAGGCCACCGCGCCCGCGACCTCGTCGGGCCTGCCCAGCCGCCCCATCGGGGTGCCCTCGACCATGGCGGTGTGCCGGGGCGTGCCCCGCCACAGTTCCCGGGACAGGGGCGTCTCGATGAAACCGGGGTGGATCGAGTTGACGCGGACGCCGCGCGCGGCCCAGTGCAGTGCCGCGTTCTTCGTCATCAGGCGGACCGCGCCTTTCGCGGCGTGGTACGAGAACTGGCTGCCGAAGCCGCCGACGGTACCGAAGATCGACGCGATGTTGACGATGGAGCCGCCGCCGGAGCGTTCGATCGCGGGGCCGCCGTGCTTCATGCCGAGCCACACCCCGCCCTGGGTGACCGCGATGACCTTGTCCCAGGACTCCTGGGTCTCCGTCTCGACGGTCCGCATCTCGGCGATGCCCGCGTTGTTGACCAGCACCGACAGGCCACCCAGCTCGGCGGCCACACGCTCGACCGCGCCGCGCCACGCCTCCTCGTCGCTGACGTCCAGCGCGAGGCCGAGCGCCCGTGCCCCGTCACTCGTCAGCTCCTTCGCCAGGTCGTTGCAGCGACCGGCGTCCACGTCCGTCACCACCACCGTCGCGCCCTCGGCGGCGAGCCGGTGCGAGACGGCATGTCCGATGCCGCCGGTCGCGCCGGTGACCAGGGCAATCTGTCCGGACAGTCGGTCTCCCACGGGCTCTCCTCGGTTCGGCGTGTGCGCGGTCACGGTCATGGCAGCAGCTCCAGCCCCGAGCGCAGCAGCGCGGGGACCGCGGACCCGACCCGCTCGAATCCGGTGCCGACGGTCTGTCCCGCGAGGTAGCGGGCGTGGATGCCCTCCGCGATGACGGCGAGCTTGAAACAGCCCAGGGCCTGGTAGTAGGGCAGGGCGTCGATGGTGCGGCCGGATTTGGCGGCGTAGCGCTCGGCCAGTTCGGGGCCGGTGGGAAAGCCGGGGTTGGCCGTCGGGACGTGGCGCGCCGCGAGGACCGGTTCGCAGGTCGGGTCCCAGTACATGAGGAGCATCCCTAGGTCGGCGAGCGGATCGCCGAGCGTGGCCATCTCCCAGTCGACGATCGCCGCGATCCGGCCGTAGCCGTCCGGCGCCAGGATGGTGTTGTCCAGGCGGTAGTCGCCGTGCACGATCGCGGGAGCGCCACTTACGGGCGCGGCGCGGGCGAGCCTGGTGTGCAGTTCGTCGACGTCGGGCAGCGAACGCGTGGCGACCTTCTCCCACTGCCCGCGCCAGCGCCGCACCTGACGCTCCAGATAGCCGTTCGGCCGACCGAAGTCACCGAGCCCGATGGCGGAGGCGTCGACCGAGTGGAGTGCCACCAGCGCGTCCACGAGCGCGTCGGCGGCCCGTCGTGCCTCGCCGGGCGGCAGTACGGCAGCGTCGTCGCCGTCGCGCAGTACGGTCCCCTCCACGAAGTCGACGACGCAGAACGGCGCGCCGATCGCCTCCGGGTCCCGGCACGACAGCACGGCACGCGCGACGGGCACCCCGGTGCCGCCGAGGGCGGCGACGACGCGGTACTCGCGGTCCATGTCGTGCGCCGTGGGGGTCAGCACCCCCAGCGGGGGCCGGCGCAGCACCCACCGGTGGGTCCCGTCGGTCACCTCGTACGTCAGATTGGAGCGCCCGCCCTGGAGCAGCCTGATCCTCAACGGACCGGCGCACTCGGGGACATGCTGTTCGAAGTAGCGCTGCAGCGCGGGCAGTTCGACGCCGACCACGGCAGCCTCGGCTGCGGTCACTGTGCGGCCACCCGCTCCCGCGCCGCCCGTACCGCACGCTTGGCGATGGCCCACCGGTGGGTCTCGGAAGGACCGTCGTAGATCCGGAAGGGACGCACCTCCCGGTAGAGCCGGGACAGCGGGGCGTCCCCCGAGATGCCGAGCGCGCCGCACACCTGCACGGACCGGTCGACCACCCGGTTGACCGCCTCGGAGACGTACGTCTTGGCGATCGAGGTGTGCTGGGCGGCCGAGCGGCCCTGGTCCAGTTCCCAGCAGGCCCGCCACAGCACCGCACGGCCGGTCTCGATGTCGATCTCGGAGTCGGCCAACAGCTGCTGCACCATGCCGAGTTCGGCCAGCGGTGTGCCGAAGGCGTGGCGCTCCGTCGCGCGCTCCAGGGCGATGTCCTGGGCCCGCCGCGCCACGCCGAGCCAGCGCATGCAGTGCGTCATCCGGGCGGGCCCGAGGCGCACCTGCGCGTACCTGAATCCCTGGTCCACCTCTCCCAGGACGGCGCTGTCGGCGACTTCGCAGCCCTCGAAGACGATCTCGCTGTGTCCGCCGAACAGACCCTGGTCCAGCGTGTCGATATTGCGGACGATCTTCATTCCCGGGTTGTCGGCGTCGACGAGGAACATCGTCGCGCCGCCCGCGTCGCCCGGTCCGCCGCTGGTGCGGGCCATGCAGATGGCGAAGGCCGCCCCGTCGGCGCCGCTGATGAACCACTTGCGTCCGTCGATCCGCCAGCCGCCGTCGATCCTGGCCGCGGTGGTGGCGAGGGCACGCGGATCGGATCCGGCCCCGGGCGCCGGCTCGGTCATCGCGAAGCAGGACCGGATCTCACCTGCGGCCAGCGGCCGCAGATAGCGCTCCTTCTGTTCGTCTGTGGCGACCACTTCGAGCAGATGCGTGTTGCCCTCGTCGGGGGCCGCGCAGTTCAGCGCCAGCGGCCCGAGCAGCGAGTACCCGGCCGCCTCGAACACCACTGCCTGGCCGCACAGGTCGAGCCCGAGCCCGCCCCATTCGGTGCCGACGTGGGGTGCGAACACGCCCGCGTCGCGGGCGGCCTGCTGGAGCCGGCGGCGCAGTGGTTCGGGACCGGCGTGGACGTTCCCGTCGCACGCCCGCTCCTCGGGTATCACCACGTCCTGTACGAACGCGGTGGTGCGCCGTGCGACAGAGGCGACCCTCTCGTCGATCTCGAACCCGATGGGCATGTTCACTCCCGAGCTTGGCTACTGACCATTAGCCATCTCAGAGGTGAAGGGGTCGGCCTGTCAAGGGTCCGGGCTATAGTGGACACCTCAGTAGACGAAATCGGCTAACGGTCGATAGCTTCAGGAGTGCACGTGAGCTCAGCCCAGAGCGAGGGGCGCGGCAGGTCGCAGAGCGGACCGCGCAGCGGGTCGTACGAGCGGCCGCACCGGCCGGCCCGGGCCGAGGGCACGCCCGTCACCGACCGCCGGTCGGCGATCCGTCAGGCCGCGCTGCGTCTCTTCGCCGCACAGGGCTACCGGTCCACCACCATGGCCGACATCGGAGCCGCCGTGGGCATCCGAGGCCCGAGCCTCTACAAGCACGTGGCCTCCAAGCACGAACTGCTGGCCGAGATCATGATCGGCACGATGGAACAGCTCATCGCCGACAACATCGTGGCCGTCTCCGGCACCGACGACGTCCGGGAACAGCTGCGCCGCTCCGTGGAGGCGCACATCCGCTACCACGCCCGCCACCGCCTGGAGGCCTTCGTCGGCAACCGCGAGATCGGCAGCCTGGACCAGCCCGACCAGGACCGGGTGCTCGGCCGCCGTAGCGACTACGAGCGCCGCTTCCGCGAACTCATCGAGCAGGGCGCCGCCGAGGGCGCCTTCCACGTGCAGTCGGCCCGCATCGCCTCGTACTCGATCCTCGACATGGGCATCGGCGTCGCCAGCTGGTTCCACGAGGGCGGCGAGTTCTCCGTCGACCAACTCGCCTACCAGTACGGCGACATCGCCCTGCGCATCGCGGGAGCGCGCCCGCACGGCGGCACGGCGGCGGGGGAAGAGGAGGCAACAGGCACACGGAGGAGACCCACGCTTCCCTCGCCGCCCTGCACCCGGTCGGGCGGATGGGCGAGGTGAGCGACATCGTCGACGCCGTGCTGTACCTGGAGACGGCCCCTTCGTCACCGGCGAGATCCTGCACGTCGACGGCGGCATGAGCGCGGGTCAGTCAACTTGACCCGGCCCTGAAGGGCCGGGCTTGGAGGTAGTGCCCAGCTGGCTGCTGGGGTGGACTCCTCCGTCCAGACACCCCGTTATGGGGTGGCAGGGACGCGTGACTCACGCCCCGCATTCCACACGCTCTCGCCACGGGTGGCGATGTTGTGGGAAGCATTCCGGTCGGCGTGGGCAACGACCCCGCACCCCCGGCAGATGAAAAGCCCCTGGTCGACACGGTTGCGTTTGTCGACGTGGCCGCACTCGGCACACGTCTGCGACGTGTACGCGGGATCAACGAAGACCAGGGGTACACCGGCCCGCTTGGCCTTGTAGACGACGAAGTCTCCGAGCTGGGCGAACGCCCAGGAATGGAGTGCGACCCGTTGGGGCTTGCGGAGCCGTACCCGGTTGCGGATGCCCCCCAGTTCTTCGAGGGACAGGCCGCGCCCGGTGCGTTCAGCCTCGGTCACGATCGTCTTGGAGATGATGTGGTTGGTGTTCGCGGCGTGCCGCGCTTCCTTGCGGGCACGTGCCTTGAGCCGCCGCTTGGCGCTCTTGGTGCGCTTCTTCTGGAGCTTGGCACGCAGGGCAAGCTGTCGCTTGCGGTACCGGTTGAGCCCCCGCCCGGCGGCGAGGTAGCCGGTGGAGGCGGTGGCGATGTTCTCGATGCCGAGGTCCACGCCGATGAAGCCGTCCGGCTCGTACTGCTCGGCCTCGGGCACGTCACAGGTGGCGACGAGGTAGAACACGCCGTCGCGCTCGATCAGGTCGGATTCGCCCTGCCGGTGCGCCTGGAGCATCTTGAGCGCGTCGGCGGAGCACACGAACGGCACGTTCTTGACCCGGCCGTCCACGGTCCAGATGGACACGGTCCGCTGGTCGTACTGCCAGCTCAGGCACCGGTCGTCATACGGCTGGGCGGCCACGGGGCGAAAGGTGATCGGCTTGGACTCGGCCTTGCGGCGACGCTTAGAGCCTTCCGTGCCGAGGTTCCCGGCTCGGATGTTGGCCTTGAGCGTGGTGTACGAGTCGCGCACCTTCTTGATGACGTGTTGCGCGGCCTGCGCTCCCAGCCCCCGCGCTTTGAGTTCGGCGTAGGTGTGCTTGCGCAGCTCGTACTCACGCGGCACGCCGTGCTCGAACGTCACCTCCGATACCCAGTTCGCGGCGTCATTGACCGTGCGCAGGGTGCGCTCAAGCACGGATGCCTGCACGGCATCCGGTGTGAGTTTGACCTGCGTCACGATCTTCACGGGCGTGATCGTAGCATTGATCTATGTCACGACGCTGGGGGCCAAACCCCTGGTATTCGCAGGGGCCGTAGCATTGTCTACACCCTGCACGCGCACTTGGTCTTCACCCCCAAGTACCGGCGCGGACCGTTCACCGACGAGATCCTTCGGCGCTGCGAAGAGGTCATGCGCGACGTGTGCACCGACTTCGGCGCGGAGCTGCGGGAGTTCAACGGCGAACGCGATCACGTCCACCTGCTCGTGCACTACCCGCCCAAGGTCGCCATCTCCCGCCTCGTAGGCTCCCTCAAGGGTGTCTCCGCCCGGCGCCTGAGGCAGGAGTTCCCCGGCCACATCCGCAAGTACCTGTGGGGTGAGCACTTCTGGTCGCCGTCCTACTTCGCTGCCTCGTGCGGCGGCGCCCCGCTCGCTGTCATCAAGGAGTACATCGAGAACCAGAAACGTCCCGGCTGAGGTCAATAGTGCAGACCTGCGCGCCCGCGCGGGTCAGAGCAGTGTTAAGAAGCGCTTCCTCCCGGGTGTGAACGCCCAGGGTTCCGCGCTAGATCATGCTGAAACGCCCGACAGGAGGAACACCATGAACGGCACCACCGACGACCACGCGGTCCTGCGCGGCGTCCTCGACCAGTGGAAGGCGGCCGTCGACGCCCACGCCCCGGAGCGGGTCGCCTCCCTCTTCACCGAGGACGCGATCTTCCAGGGACTGCACCCCTACAGCGTCGGACGGAAGGGCATCGCCGGCTACTATGACTCCCAACCCCTCGGCCTCACCGCCGAATACCGGATCCTCGAGACCAGACGGTACGCGGGCGACCTCGTACTCGGCTATCTGGACGTCGACTTCTCCTTCACCGACCGCCCCACCCTGGGCGTCAAGCTCTCCGTCCTGGTGCAGCGGGTGGAGGACGGCTGGCTGATCAGCCACTACCAGGTCTCCCGCCTCGACTAGGCTGATCATCCGTTCGAACGGTTGAGGGGGAGCATGATCGACGTCGACGGATATCTGGCCGTGCTGGGGGTGGCCCGGCCGGCGACCCCGACGGCCGAAGCGCTGTGGGCACTGCACAGGGCGCAGGTGGAACGGGTCGCCTACGAGACCCTCGACAACCAACTGGGACGGTCGACGGGCATCGGCGCCGCGGAATCCGTGGCCCGGATCCTGCGCGGGCGCGGCGGCTACTGCTTCCACCTCAACGGGGCCTTCGCCGCGCTGCTGACGGCCCTCGGCTACGACGTGACCCTGCACCGGGCCGGGGTGCAGGACGAGGTCGAGGATCCCGAGGGCCCGGGCGGCGACCATCTCGCGCTCACCGTGGGGCTCGACGGCGAGCGGTGGCTGGTCGACACCGGGCTCGCCGGCGGGATGTACGAGCCACTGCCACTGCGCGAAGGCACCTACACCCAGGGGCCGTTCACCTACATGATGGCCCCGTCGGTGGTGGTGCCCGGCGGCTGGCGGTTCACCCATGACCCCCGCGGCGCCTTCACGGCGATGGTCTTCGCGCCGGAGCCCGTGGAGCTGTCCTCCTTCGCCGCGGAGCACCAGCGGCTGTCCACTTCCCCCGAGTCCGGATTCGTCCGGGTCCTCCAAGCCCAGCTCCGCGACGCCAAGGGCGTGGACATGCTGCGCGGCTGTGTGCTGCGCCGGATCGACGCCGAAGGCGCGTACGAGCGGACCATCGACTCGTCCGACGACTGGTACGACGTACTGGCCGACGTGTTCCATCTGAACCTGACCGACGTCGACGCCCCCGCGCGGGCGGCGCTGTGGCGCCGCGTCCACACCGCACACCAGGAGTGGGAGGCCGCGGAGCAGCCTGAAACCACGCTCTGGCGGGACGGTCGGCTCACCAGTTCCTGCCCGCTGTAACCGGGCGGTCTTCTACGATCCGGTACATGCTGGATCCCCAGGAAGACCGGTACCCGCCCTCGGGGCACACGCGTACGGTGGGACGCGTCGGACCTGAGCACAGGTGAGAAGGCACGGAAGGCTGAGGGAAACGAGTATCCCAGCCGGTGTGAGAGCGGGCTGCGCCCGCCCTCACCACGCGCTTCGAAACATCGCCAGGAATCCGAAGCCAGGTACTTCAGGTTTGGTTTCCGAGCTGGAGCCTCACCTGTTGGCCAGGGTGCGGTCGAGGAGCGGCAGCAGGCGGTCCCAATGGCGCTGCAGCGCGGCGGGGTTGAAAGTGTCGGTGTCGGACATGGTGAAGCCGTGGACGGTGCCGGGGTAGATCTCGGAGGTGTAGTCGACCCCCGCGGCATCCAGGGCCTGGTTGAGCTCGGCGAGCGCCACGGGCGTCATGTCACCTTCGGCGTGGCCGAGATGGACCTGGGCAGTTATCTTGGCGAGGCTGTCGGGCCCGTCGGCGCCCACGGGACCGTGGAATGCGGCGACGGCGGCCACCTGGCCGGGGTGGGACGCGGCGGTGCGCATCGCCAGAAGGCCGCCTATGCAGTAGCCGGTCACCGCGAACGGTCCGGCGCCGACTTCGGGCTGGGTGGTGAGGAACCTGAGGTAGGCGTCGGCGTCGCTGAGGACACGTTCGGCGGTGTGCGCCTCGATCAAGGGCATCAGCTGGGCCATGACCTGGGGCCGGGCCTCTTCTCCGATGTGCTCGGGAAGTTCGATCACCGGTGCCGGGCCGTGCCGGTAGAAGGGGTTGGGGACGAGCACGTAGTACCCGTGCCCGGCCAGTTCGCGGGCCATCTCCCGCAGCACGGGCCGGATGCCGAAGCCGTCCGCGTACATCAGCACCCCTGGGTGCCGCTCGCCACCGTCGGGGAAGGCGGCGAAAGCGTCGGCCTGGCCGTCCGCGGTGGGAATGTGCAGCGTGTTGGTGGGCATGCGTTCTCCTGTCGTGGTTGACGTGTCGAGCTGTGATCAACACGACAGGAGGCGGAGCCCGCGCAGCAGCGCCGGATCCCCGATCCAACAGCGGGCCGGTGTCGGCCCGTACGGCGCTCAGGAGAGCACCGGGTCACCAATCCGTGCGTGGCGCAAGGCCGTCCCGGTAGTCATCGCCGCACAACGTAACCCACCGGACAGGATCGATGCCAGCCCTCCCCAGGCCACGCCGCTGTTCGCGAGAACAATCTTGCTTGACACCTCGGATCCTGCACCCGGTCGACGCGCTGCCCGTGACAGCGACGCCGATCTTGAGTCTGCACGGCCCTCACCACACTTCGAAGGTCACGCTCGAATTCTGAGCTGGCCAAACGCTCGCCAGCGATCGAAAGCAGGCACTCGTGAAGCCCAGCAGACGACCTCGCCGACGTTGCCCTGCCCAGCGATCGAGTCGCATCTCCCCATTGGCGGTCGAGTCGTCGCGGGGCTCCGGGCGGCCAAGCCTTTCCAGCCATCGGACGGCTATCCGCATGACAGCCGTACCCAGAGCCCCTGGGTGCGTTCCCCAGCCGGCCGCCGACTGCACTTCGCCACCGTCCGGCTCCCGGATTTCATCGTGCACGCGGCCTGCCGCTTTCCCGTCGGGCTCGGCCTCGCCGTGCCCGACGGACCTGGGCACGAAGCACAGTTGCGGGCTCGCAAGCCGGTCCGGCTCGCCGCGCCCCGGAGGCCGTGGCCCGGGGCCGGTGTTCCCGTCCGCGGGACGGTTCGGTGGAGTACATGGTGCGCCACGTCGACACGGCACCTGTGCACGAGTGTGTCGTATCAGTGGTGTATGAGGTTCCGTTCCGCGCGGAGCCCCCCGTTTTCCAGGGCCTTTCGACCAACTGACAGGCCCTGGAAGCCTCAAGCCGACCAGGAGCCGACCCGGGCCAGATCAGGTGGGGAAGATCGTGACTCCCAGCCCCGCCAGTATCAAGGCCCACCTGCCTGCATCAGCGTGTTGACGGTGACGTCCAACTCTGCGGCCTGCTGGACCAGTCAGCCTCGTCCGCCGGCAGCAGGACGAGTTGCTTGTGCCTCCGCCCGGCGCACGCATGCGAGGATGCCCGGCTGACGCTGGCTCCTCAGGGCAACATCTCGGGCCACTGTACTTCGGTGCCTGGTGCTGCCAGCTAGGGCCGACAAGCGGTGTCTGGCCCCGCAGCGACTGCCTGGACCAGAGCCTGAAGAACAATTACAAAGCCACGAAGCATGGATCGGCGCCTCACTGCTCATCCGGGGATGGCTGCCGGGCAAGGAACTCCTCGAACGCCGCCTTCTGCTTCGGATCCATGAAGCCTTGGCGGACATTGCGGGCCTGCTCCTGGAGCCAGTGCGCCTCGTCGGGGTCCAGGAGCTCGGCGACCACCACGCCCTTGCGAGCAACCGCCGTGCGCCCTCCTACGCGACGACGAAAGAGCGTGAACGCGCCGTATTCCGCTGGGTGGGCCAGCTCCGGCTCCTCCGTCACAGCGCGGTTCTCGTCCCCAGCGCCACCCTTCGGGTAGGCGGTCGGGGCCCAATGCTCCCAGAGCGCCAACGTGGCCGCGGGAACCAGCACCGCGCGCTCCGCCTCTTCACGCCCCTCCCACATGAACGTGACAGTGACGGGCTCGCCGACCGCCTCGGCCAACCCGAGCACCCTCTCCATCTCATCGTTGATCGGGTAACCCGCCACTACATCGATCTGAATGCCCATGGTGTCTGAGGTTACTGGCCGCTTCCGACATGCCAGGCTCACAACCCCTGTGCCTCGTCGACCAAGGCGCACCAGGGGACCGTCCGAACCCGGTGATCACCGACTGAGCGCCTGTTTGAGGCAACCCCTGCGACGGAGAGCAATCGCTCCGCTGTCGGCGCCTGAAGGTTCGAACGAAATCCTGAGTGGGCACCCGGTGCCTGTCCTTGAAGGCCCCTGAAGGCCCCTGAAGGTCCCTGAAGGTGGCATCGTGCCGTAGCAAACAGGGATGGCCACGAGCGAGGATGCCCGTCATGACCACTGACCAGACCCTCGTTCCCCTCCGCTCGACGCGCTCAGTGCCCGTGGTGTTCGGCGTGGGAGGGGCCATCGGAGTTTTGGGCGGGATGATCGGTCTGGGCGGTGCGGAGTTCCGCCTGCCGCTGCTGGTCAGCTTGTTCGGGTTCGCCGCGCTTTCGGCGGTCATCCTGAACAAGGCGATGAGCCTGGTCGTGGTCCTGGTCGCGCTGCCTGCCCGGCTGTCCGCGGTCCCGGCCGCCGAAGTGGCCGCACGCTGGCCGGTCGCGGTCAACCTGCTCGCCGGCAGCCTTGTGGGGGCCTGGGCGGGAGCATCCTGGGCGGTGCGGATGCGCAGCAGCACCCTCTACAAAGTGCTGTCGGCTCTGATGGTGCTCATGGCCGCGGCCCTCCTGATCACGCACACCAGCACCCTGGACTCGCTCTCGCTGCCGCTCTGGGCGCAGGTGCCCTGCGGAGTCGCGGCCGGCTTCGGCATCGGGGTGGTCGCAGCGATCATGGGCGTAGCCGGTGGCGAACTGCTGATCCCGACGATCGTGCTGCTGTTCGGGGAGGACATCAAGACAGCGGGCAGCCTCTCCCTGCTCGTCTCCCTGCCGACCATGCTGGTGGCCTTCGCCCGCTACAGCCGCGACGGCAGCTTCGCCGTCCTGGGCGCCAACCTCCGCTTCACCATGATCATGGCCGCAGGCTCGATCGCCGGCGCGGTGCTGGGCGGGCTACTCCTCGGCGTGTTCCCAGACCTGCTGCTCATCCCCGGATTGGCCGTGATCCTGCTCGTTTCCGCAGCCAAACTCGCCCGTCACGACTGACGGCACCCAGGCAAACAGGGCACTTCCGTCCTGAGCGCTGCGCTGAAATTGCGTCGATGACATGTGAGTTCGGACGCATGCTGAGACAGGCCGCGAGCGCACCGCTGCACGGCCTCGCGGACGGCCCCAACCGCCGTGAGCGGTCTCACCGGGCGAAGCCGTAGTAGCCGCGGCCAGCGGTGAGCGCGATGCCGAGGCTGTCCTGGTCGAAGGTGACGATGAGCGAGGTCGTGATGCCACGGGCGGAGCCACGCAGCACCCAGACGATCGCGGCGTCGGTGCCGCCCGGCAGTTGGCTGCCGCTGATCGCCAGTCCTGCCGCGCCGTCCCGGTTGGTGTCCAGCAGGGCGGTGTCGCCGCCGAAGCCGGCCTGGATGTCGTCCGGTCCGGGGATGCCCGGGGAGAGCTGGCTGAAGAGCCGGGCGCCGCGCGTGGTCAGTCCTTTGGCGCTGCCCAGCAGCAGGATGACGGTGGGTCGGCCGTCGTCGTAGTCGTGTCACCGTGCCGGTGATGACGACGTCGGTGCATGTTGCGGGCCGAGTCGGTCAGCGCGTTGCCCCACCGAGCCGAGACCCCCTCCAGCGGATCGATCAGCCGGGCCAGAGCGACACGGTTTCGCTCGTGGATCACCTGATGATTCAGCCCGGCCAGGCGGCCGAGGGCCGCCCGTTCTTCTGCAGTCAGAACTGGGCTCTGAGCAGCGGTTTTGGCGCAGTACTGCGCAAGCGAGGCAGGTGCTGGCCGTTCGGTCGCGCTCACCGGACTGCCGCCACTGCTGCCAGCAGGTTCTCCCTGTCCTGCTGGATCGATGCGGACGCGCGGTGCAGCCGAGCAGCAAGCTCCCGGCCGGACAGATGGATGTAACGCATGGTGGTCGCCAAGTCTCGGTGGCCGGCGTACTGGGCGATCTGGTCGATGGTCCAGTCGGCGCGGGCCAGATCGGTCAGCCTCAGATGCCGGAAGGTGTGAGTGGACAGCCGTGCGGCACCGGCCCTGCGGGCGATGCCTTCGACGGTCTTTGACCAGGTGGAAGGCCCCAGCGGCTTGCCGTAGTTGCGGTTGGAGGCGGATCGGAAGAGCGGTCCGTCGATACGGCCGAACATGCCGCGTCGTTCGTTGAGGTAGGCAAAGAACAGCTGAGACGAGGTGACGCCGAAGGCGACTTCCCTGGCCCGCTGGAACTTGGTCGTCTCTGCCCGCAGATGGATCAGGCGGTGCGCGTGCTCGAAGTCCCCGACATCGAGTTGGACCAACTCCTCTCGGCGCGAGGCACCGTCATAGGAGAGCGTGACCATGAGCCGGTTGCGTAGTGACTGCTCGGCGCACGCAAAGAGGATCCACTGCCAGACGTCCTCGTTGGGGATCCAAGGTGCCTGCTCGAGGCGCCGCACGAGCCCCTGCCGAGGAGGACGGCCACGGCGGCTCGACTGCCCTCGACGTACGGGATTCCGTTCGCGCAGTCCGTCTTCCACCAGGTACTCGTAGAAGCACCGCACGGCCACCACACGTTGCTGGACAGTCGCGTTCGCCAGTGCCGTCTCCGGATGCAGCGGCGCCTTCGCTGATCGCTGGCGGGGACGGTCGAGCATGTCCCCGATCCGGCGGCAACCGTGTCCGCACCGGCCAGTAAGGGATCTGTGCCTTCAACTGCACAGAACCGCAGGTGGTCCTCGACCGCCCGCCCGTACGCGTCGATCGTGTTGGAAACCCGACCGATGTTCGCCATGAACTGCAGCAACTGTCGGGCCAGTTGATGTTCAGCGAGAGTGGGGATCTTGCCCCACGGGATGGGGGCCATAACAGCAGGCCAGTAGTTGCGACCGTGCCTACTTGTGCACGTGGAAGCGCAGCATGGTGACCCCGCCCGACTGGACGTTGCTGAACGGTTCCAGGTCGATCCGGTCGAGGCCCGGCGGCGTGAAGCGGACGCCGTCGCCGAGCAGCACCGGCAGCACGTACACCAGGATCTCGTCGACGAGGCCGCGCTGCAGGCACTGGGCGGCCACGTCGGCGCCGAGGATCTCCAGGTTCTTGTCGCCGGCGGCGCGGCGTGCCGTGGCCACGGCTTCCTCGATGTCGCAGGTGAGGAAGGTGACGTTGGGGTCCGGCTCGTCGGGCGGGCGGTGGGTGAGGACGAACTGCGCCCCGCCGTCGTAGCCGGTGTTCTCGTCGGACATGCGCTTGCCGATCTCGTACGTGCCCCGGCCGATGAGCATGGCGCCCGTGGCCGCCATGACCTCCGGGAACGTCGCCGACGTCATGTGCTCGAAGATCCAGTCCATCGTGTGGCCGGGACCGGCGATGAACCCATCGAGGGACATCACCCTGTTCACGACCACTTTGCCGGTGCTCGCATCCGTCATGCGTCTTCTCCAAGCAGGTGGAGGGCCCAGATCGCATCATAGGTCGGTGAGCAACATCTTCTCCGGCGGTAGCCACGACCTGGACCTGTCCAATGGCGCCACCGCGGTGTTCATCGACGTGCTGATGCTGGCCGTGTCCGATCTCGCCTCCGAGGACTGGGACTTCCGCTTCGCGGCGCTGTTGACCCTGCAGGACCAGAACGTCATGTGGCGCGGTGCCGTCGGGTTCGACCTGGCGGAGTTCGACTGGGGTGCGACGGAGCGGGAACGCGCCCGCGCGAAGGACTTCGTGCTGCGTGCCACAGCACTCGCGGCGAGCGGACATCGCTGGAGCGAACTGGGCTATCACCCGCCCCGCGTGCGTGACTACCTGCACCGCTTCACGACCATGGTGGAGTCCTGCACCCCGCCCGCCGACAGCAGCGCCGCACGCGGCTTCCCCGGCCCGGACGAGGCCGCGATGGCCTCGTGCGTGCGCCACCGCGTCCTCAGCGCGCTCCCGCTCTGGGACGGCTGCTTCCTCTGCAATCGGCCGCACTACTAGCCCGGCTCGATTCCACATAAGGCAGGCCCTGCCCGCGGATTTCCCCCCATGGGAGACGGTCTACGGGTTCTTCTGGAGGTGGAACCGGATCGGGGTCGTCACCTACATCCGTTACATCCGTGACCAGCTCCGCCGGAGGATCCGTACCGGCAAAGGCCGCTGCCTGCACCCGGTCACGCTGATCGTCGACTCCCAGTCGGTCAAGGGCTCCTCCACCGTCGGCCGCAGCAGCCGCGGCTACGACGCCGCGAAGAAAATCAACGGCCGCAAGCGACATATCACCGTGGACACGCTCGGCCTGCCCGTGATGATCACGGTGACGCCCGCCGACATCCAGGACCGCGACGCCGGCCTGCGACGTCTTCTGGCACCTGCGCCTGACCCAACCGCAGATCACCCAGGTCTGGGCCGACCGCGGCTACGCCGGCGAACTCGTGGACTGGTCCCGCGAACGCCTCTGGCTCACCCTGCGCATCGTCTCCCGGCCCAAGGGCACCAAGGGCTTCGTCGTCCTGCCCCGGCGTTGGAAAATCGAGCGGACGATCGGCTGGTGCATGAACGCCCGCCACAATGCCCGCGACTACGAACGGCTGCCCCAGCACTCCGAAGCACATCTGAACTGGGCACATCACCATGATGACCCGGCGTCTGACCCGCAAGAGCCCCCACACAAGTCAGTGGGCGAAGAAGCCGCGTTGACCTGCGAGAGAGCCGCAGGCACACGCGCTTCAGAGCAAGGTCGGCTTGTCCAAGGAGTACACCGTGACCGGAATTCCGAAGAGAACGTCCTCACGCAGAGGGGCAAAGCCAAGCCGCTCCGCCACACGCACCGAGGCAGTGTTCCCAGGGCGCATCATGGAGATGAAGTAGGGCTCGTCCAAGGTCGCAAACCCCCAGTCCAGACATGCGCGGGCCGCCTCGGTCGCATAGCCGTGGCCCCATGTCTCAGCCTTGAGAGTCCAGCCGAGTTCCACCTCGTGGAAATTCTCCCAGTAGTTCAACCCGACCCGACCGATGAACTCACCGGTGGACTTGAGCTCGACGGCACACAGCCCGTGGGCGCGTTCCGCCCACTGCTGTTCCACGGAGGCCAGCCGTTCCAACGCCTGCTGGTGTGAGTAGGCGCCGACGAACCGGTTTACCCGCTCATCGGCATGGAGCTCAACGAACGCGTCGACGTCCTCAACCCGAAGAGGCCGCAGCAAGAGCCGTTCAGTCTCGATCACCCGACCAGCCTATCCACATGGCCATCGGCACACTCCGGCATCCGAACCCACGGCAACTTGCTGACACGAAGAAGAAAAACACCTGCTCAAGGCGTGGGCCCGCGGTGAGGTGGCCGTCGGGTGTGCCCGGATACAGGACGGTGGCGCGGGGGGTGAGCGCTTCGTCGGCGTAGACGTGCGACCAGGTGACGACGGGGTCGTCGCGGCCGTCCCCGGCGGCGGAGGGGGTGGCGATGTAGTAGTCCCTGGCGGGCTTGCCGCCCGGGGTGAGGTCGAACGGGACGGTGCTGTGCGGTCTGCCGCGCGGTGAAGGGGCCGAGGGCCAGTGTGGCGGCGCCCTCGGCCGCGTCCGTGGTGCCGACGTTCGTCTCGGCGTCCCTGGCGACGAGATCGGTGTGGCCGTCGCCGTTGAAGTCGCCGGTCACGGGTGACGCGCCGGTCGGCCGGGCCGCCGCTCCGGACAGGCCGCTCTTGCCGCCCCAGACGACGAAGAGGGACTTGCTGCCCGCTGTGGCGATGAGGTCCGCGTGGCCGTCGCCGTCGAGATCGGCGCTGAGGGAGTGGGAGCCGAAGCAGTCGCCCTGCCCGGCCTTGCCCAGTCCCAGGTCGTTCTGGTCGGTGACCTGCGACTGGGCGGTGTCGGGGCCGTCGCAGAGCCGTAGACCACGACCACCTCTCCGGCGTCGTGGACGTCCTGGCCGGTGGCGCCGGAGTCCGTGACGACCAGATCGCCGTCGCCGTCGCCGTTGAAGTCGGAGGCGGCGTCGGAGGCGTCGGAGGCGGACCGGATGACACCGAGGGCGTCACCGAGCCGCCCAGCGCGCCTCCATGGTGGCTGTCAGCTGCGAGACGGCACTGCCGCCCGCGGGCACTTCGAGCCGGACGGTGATCGAGTAGGAGACACCGGGCGCGCTCATACGGGCTGTCCATGTCGAGGTCCTTCTCCCACCTGCCGATCACGATGGTGGCGACGGCGTTGCCGAGGACGTTGATGAAGGCGCGGCCCTCGGTGACGAGCTGGCCTGCGGTCGCCCCATTGACTCCGAGACCTTGGGCGACGAGGCCGAACTGTCCGCCAGGACGTATTCGGCGACTCCGGCCGTGAACGTTGCACAGGAGAGCACGGCAGTGATCAGCACGGGATGGTTGTTTTCCCGGGTTTCTACGGTTGCGCAATGTGCTCAATTTCGTTTCGCTCAGGAGTGTTGGAGCGGCCCGCCCCGCGCCGTGCCGGGCCGCTTCAGATCGCCAACCTCGGCGGGCCGGGTGCCGTTACTGGTGCGTGGCCAGGAACGGCAGGACGACGTCGGCCATCTCGTCGGGTACTTCCTCTGCAAGGTCGTGGCCGGCGGCGAAGGTGTGTCCGGTGACGGCGTGGGCCATGAGCCGCATCTGGGACTCATTGCGGTCGCCGATGAACGCGGATCCGCCGAGGGCCAGGACCGGGATGTCCAGTTTCTTCTGTGCGGTCTGCCGGTTCTGTTCGGCGTCGACGAGCATTGCCATGCGCAGCATCCGCGCTCCCCACGCCGGCGGTGCCGCGAACACCAGCCGCCACAGGGACTCCCACCGCCCGGTCGCGCCGAGAATGCCGGCGATGGCCGACCAGTCCCGATCGGTCACCACGGCAAACTGCCCGGACGGCCGTTCGCCCACGACCGCCCGCACCCATTCCAGGCAGGTCTCGGCGCGGGCGCGTTCGGCCAGGCGGAAGCGGAGCATGTCGTCGCCGCGGTCGTGCACCTCGCGCAGCGCCGCCCCCGTCGCGTCGAGCCCGCGGTATCGCTCGACGTCGCCGGTGAGGAACGACACCACCGCGTGGGACCATCCGAATGCCGGTAGCCGGCCGCCTCGACCAGAAGAGCGAGCCACGGATCGCCTGTCTCCAACAGCACATCGCAGGCCGCGTCCACCAGCGTCTGCTCGTCAAGGCCGGTGAACGCCGTCCGCGCGATGTCCACGACCTTGTGGTCCCTGTGAGAGACCAAGAGGGACACGGCAATCCCCGCAAGAGCCCGGACCGAGACCGGCGTTCGAAGCTTCGCGAGCCGCCGCACGGCCCGTCGGCGCTCCCACCAGCCGCCCGACCTCACCCGCTCGACGAGCACCCCGACACTGACCATCCCGCTCCGTCAACTCGCTGAAGACCGAACCCACATCACTGACGCTATCGCCAGGTCTCTGGGACCGGTCCCTACGACAGCCGAGCGATGGCCCTGGGTGCCCCAAAGACCAGGTGGGTGATGAGGGTGTTGCGGGCATGCCGTCAACGCTCCTGACCGCTCAGAGCGCTGTGCCCGTTTCCTCGGCCAGCGTCCGCAGGAGGCGGTCCTGGAACGCCTCGTCCTGGACGGCGCGGTGCGGTTGCAGCCGCCCGCGGTGGTACCAGTACCCGCCGGTAGTCAGGGCCTGGGGTTCGTCGCTGGAAGCGAGCCATTCCTGCGTCCGATGGCCGAGCTCCAGGTCGTCCGGGGCGCCCGGTCCGCCCATCCTCGTCGGTACCCAGCCCGGATCGACCGCATTGCTCAACACCTCTGGGCGCAGGCGAGCCACCGCGGCGGCGAGCGCCGTGACGAACAGTTTGCTGTCTGAGTAGGAGCCTGCGTTCTTGCCCTGCCAGTCGACCCCGTCGAGCGAGGGCTGCCCACCGAAATGCGAACTGCTGCTGAGGTACACCAGCCGGCGCGGCCCGCGCAGCAGGACCGTCAGCAGGTACGGCGCGACGATGTTGACCGGCATGACCGCCGGTCCGCTCCACACGCCCGCGTTGTGAATGACGGCGTCGAGCGGCTGCGCGTCGTTCAGCTCGGTGGCGATGCGCCGCACGGCGTCGCGTTCCGTGAAGTCGCCCACCACGAGGTACGCCCCACGGTCGACCAGCGTGTCGAGGCCCGCAGCACGCTGCTGGCTCCGGGCGTGCACCACCACGTCGTGTCCGGCGGTCAGCAGCGCATCGGCTGCGGCCCGGCCGAGGCCGTCCGCGGAACCGGTCACCAGGATCCGGCTCACGATCGCACCATCCCTTCGACGCACGAGGCCCCGGCGGGCGCCACGGCAGCGAGCCTGAGTCCCGCGCACACCGTCGCCGGGAGCGTGGTCACGCCGCGAGGCGCTGGGCCGGTTGCTTTGTCCCGTTGGTCGACGCGGAGGTTGTCGGCAAGGCTCATGACTGGTTCTCGCATGGGGAGAGTGTCCTTCCGTTCGTGATCGCTGCCCAGGGCCCGCCGAGAGGGGAGGAGCTCGACGGCTCCTCCTCGCAGCTCAGGCCGAGAAGACCTGCTTCGCAACGGTGATCGCCGTCATGGCCTTGGGCCAGCCGGCGTAGAACGCGAGGTGCGTGATGGCCTCGATGAGCTCAGTCTCCGTGACGCCGTTCTCCTTGGCCCGCCCGAGGTGGAAGCGCAGCTGGTCGGCATCGCCGCCCGCGATCAGGACTGCCACGGTGATCAGGCTGCGGTCGCGGGCGGCCAGCTCGGTGCGATTCCACACGTCCTCGAACAGGACGTCGTCGGTCAGCTCGGCGAGCTTCGGAGCGAAGTCGCCTAGCATGCGGCGTCCGCCGCCGATCTGCTTGGGCTGGTCGGTCATCGAAAGTCCTTACTTCGGCCCCCGGGGCACAGCCGAGGGAACTCGTGCTGAATCGGGGACCGTTGCGGTGTCAGCGGCTGCGGGCGCGGTTGTACTGCTCGTCGGTGACCGGCTCGTTCCAAGTGGTTTCGGTGCTGCCGTCGCCCTTGCCCTCCCACATGGCGATGTGCTCCATGAAGCGGTCGGGGGTGGCGCCGTGCCAGTGCTCCTCGTTCGGAGGGCAGGTGACCGTTTCGCCGGGGTGCGCTTCGAAGACGGTGCCGTCGCGGGTGCCGATCAGGCGGTGCCGGAGACGACATGGAGGGTCTGCCCCAGCACGTGCGAGTGCCAGTGGGTACAGGCGCCCGGGGAGAAGCGGACCAGTTTGGCACGCATCCGGGACGGCTCCTTGCCCGCATAGATCACGTCGAACCAGACGTCGCCGGTGAACCAGTCCGCGGGAGCCTTGACAGTGGCCTGCTGCTTGACGAATTCCATGGTGTCTCTTTCAGAAGTGCAGGGATGTGGGATGGATCAAGCGGCGTCGGTGTAGGTGAGGCCGAGCCCAGCGCGCGGAAGGCGTCGACCTGGGCGAGGAGCTCCTGGGCTTTTGCCCCGACGGCTGCGAGGCAGTCGTCGCCTGCCACGAACCGCAGCGGGGGCTGGTCCTGGCCTGCGACCTTCAGCAGCTGAGAGGTGCCCGGTCCCCGACCTCCGTCACAGTCGATGAAACCGCAGCTCAAAGAGGTGAGGAAGGGTCGGTCGTTACCGGTACTGACAGGGCCCCCTCACCTGTGCGGTCCGGCTTAGCCTGGACCGTGTGAGTACCGAGAGCGACATCCGCGAGTTCCTGGCCTCCCGCCGTGCCAGGATCGCTCCCCAGCGGGCGGGCCTGCCCGCTTACGGCGGCAACCGGCGCGTGCCGGGCCTGCGCCGCGAGGAGGTCGCCATGCTCGCCGGCGTCAGCGTCGACTACTACATCCGCCTGGAGCGCGGGAACCTCGCGGGAGCCTCGGAGGAAGTCCTCGACGCCGTCGCGAATGCTCTCCAGCTCGACGACGCCGAACGCGCCCACCTTGACGATCTGGCCCGCGCCGCCGCCAAACGCCCCACCCGGCGCAAGCGCGCCCGTGGCCCGCTGGCCGACAGCGTCCTGCGCGTCCTGCACTCCATGACCGACTCCCCGGCCTTCATCCGCAATGGCCGCCTGGACATACTCGCCGCCAACCGCCTCGGCCGCGCCCTGTACTCCCCGCTCTTCCCCGACCCCACCACTGCGACGGCCAACATCGCCCGCTTCCAGTTCCTCGACCCGAACGGCCGCGACTTCTTTCCCGACTGGGAACAGTCGGTGCACACCACCGTCGCCCTGCTGCGCACCGAGGCCGGCCGCGCCCCGCACGACAGTGGGCTGACCGGACTCGTCGGCGAACTCGTCACCCTCAGCGAGGAGTTCCGCGCCGCTTGGGCCAGGCACAACGTGCGCCTGCACCACACCGGTCGCAAGTCCTTCCGCCACCCGGCCGTCGGCGTTCTCACCCTCGACTTCGACGCCATGGAACTGCCGGCCCAGCCCGGCCTGACCCTCACCGCCTACAGCGCCGCCCCCGGCACACCCGAGCACGACGCCCTGCAGCTCCTTGCCGCCTGGGCCGCCACCGAAGTCGCCGAGCCCACCAGTCACCCTGCCGGCCACCAGGACCGGTGAGCGTCAGGGCCGGGTTCCGCTCGTGCCGTTGAGGGGGTCCCGCGAGCCGGTCCAGCCGACAGCCGGTCCGCACGATCGCCTTCGTCCATCGGTCATGGAGTTCACCGGACTCTTGCGAGGATGCCCCGGTGTTCACGCCGGGGAGGGATTCTCAATGACCGCGTCAAGTGATCATGTCAAGCGGTCGGCGCAGCCGACGGTGGGACGGGAGTGAACAGCCTCGGGGAGGGGCCGCGCCGCATCATCGCGGTCTGTGCGGCCATGCAGAACACCCAGCGCAGGCGGCGGTGGTATCGCTTGGGCCAGTGGTTGTCGCCGGTGGTTGTTGCCGGTGCGGCAGCCGGAGTCACGTGGCACCGGAGCGAGGCCCGCGTGAGAGGCCAGACGGCCGGCGCTCACGTAACCGGACAAGTCGCCGACGATCGCGACCAGTTCAGCGCTGAGGATCGACCCCATGCCGGTGAGCAACTCGATGATCTCGGCGCGTTCGTCGAGCGGAAGGTGTCGCCCGATCTCCTGGTCGGTGTCCTTGATCCGCTCGTCCAGTGCGAGGGTCCACGCTGACGGTCCCTTGGAGTCGTGCCGGTGATGGACGTGCGATCAGCGCCCGGCCGCGATCGTGACCGCGGTGGCGCCCGTTGCCAGGCTTGGCACCGTTTCGTGTAGTCGCCGGCGGAGGAGCGGTGTAGCGTCGAAATTCAGCAGTCGTGGTTCCGAAGTGTCCGTTCGCCCGTGATCACGATCGCGGGCGACTTTGCTTTCTCAGTGTTCCTCCGGGCCAGGCGATCACCTCCGGATTCGACTACGCGAGTCCGTTCCGAGCCGTCTTGAAGGAGAAGCTATGGCTACCGGCACCGTGAAGTGGTTCAACGCTGAGAAAGGCTTCGGTTTCATCGCGCAGGACGGCGGCGGCGCCGACGTCTTCGCCCACTACTCCAACATCGACGCCCAGGGCTTCCGCGAACTGCAGGAGGGCCAGAAAGTCGAGTTCGACATCACCCAGGGGCCGAAGGGCCCGCAGGCCGAGCGCATCCGCCCCCTGTAGCCCTGGCAGCACGTTTCCGGAGGCCGGCAGGCGCCTGGCCTGCGGTCGCCCCGTCTCCAAAGGCGAGTGAACGGCAGCGTTCGAGGTGCGATCACTGCTGGTCAGGGGTGCGATGGAATCATGCCGCAGGCCATCGCGAAGCTGTCGATCTCCTGGGGTCTGGTGGCGATCCCGGTGACCGTGCATGCCGCGACCGCGCCGCATCCGGTCCCCCTGCACCAGGTCCACACCCGGTGCGGAGGCGGCCGGGTACGGCTGCATCGCTTCTGCGAGCGTGAGGGCGTGGAGGTTCCGTACGACGAAGTGGCGCCGGGCTGGGAGGCCGATGACGGGCGGGTGGTCGTCCTCTCGAATGCCGACCTCGCCGATCTGCCGCTGCCGAACTCGCCCCGGGCGATCGAGGTCCTGGCCTTCGTCCCCGCGGACCGGATCGACCCGCTCCTCCTGCACAGGCCCTACTACCTCGGCGTCAGGGGCGGCCCGGCCGCCGCGCGTCCCTACGCCCTGCTGCGCGATGCGATGCGCGAAAACGGCCTGGTGGCCGTCGTACGCCTCGCGCTCCGCGGTCGTGAGTCCCTGGCCCTGCTGCGGGTCCGCGAACAAGTGATCACGATGCAACCTCTGTTGTGGCCCGATGAGCTGCGCCCCACCGAGGACATCGCCGTGCCGCGCACCGAGCCTCCAGGCCGCCAGGAGCTGGACATGGCCCGCTCACTCATGGACGCGATGAGCACCGACTTCCGCCTGGAGGAGCAGCATGACGACTACCGGCACGCCGTGGAGCAAGTCGTCGCCGCCCGCCTTGCGGGCTCGAAGCCGCCCCACGCCCACGCCCCCGCGCCGGTGACCGGCGCGGTAGTGGATCTGATGGCGGTCCTGGAACAGAGCGTGGAAGAGGTTGAGGAGCGGCGCCGCACCAGCCCGGCCGCGAGGAAGAGGGCGCGGGCGAAGAAGACGGAGAAGGCCAATCCAGCGACGGCACCGGGGAACCGGCCCACCGGCTGATGCGGGGGCTGCCTCTCGCGTGACCGGGCGGAATGGCCGTGGAGCACATCCAGGGACAGCCCGTCACGTAGCTGCATCACGGGGCTTCCCGCGGTCTTGGTCACCTGGGCGGCTGGCCAGGTGGCACTCATCCTCCGGCCCGGTGGCACCGGCTGCACTCACACGGCTGGGGGCGTGCGACAGCATCACCGCCGTCTGCCAGCGAAGGGAGGCGATCGCCTCGGCCAGCTGGTCACGCAGGCACGCACCCGCATCGAATCCGGCCGCCCGCAGGCCATCTGGCCCCACCTGACCGCCCATCTCTGCATCTCTCAAGCGAGCCGGTCCGCTACGGCAAGGACCGCAGCAGCCGCAACGATCACCGCTGAGTAGACGACCATCACGGCCCGGCTCCACCCGCCGTCACGCTTGACGCCCGCACCCAGACCCTCCCGCTCGGGCTGGGAGCCAGTAAGGCCGAGCAGTGCCGCATGTGACACAGCGTCGTCAACGCGAGGATTCACGCCCGGACCAACGCGTGACCAAGAGTCTCGACACAGCGCAACCGCCATCACCACCCATTCAGCCCACACCCGGCGGATCCTGTCGATCAACCGCCGCCGACATACCGACGGCCTGCCCAACACCGCGACCGGCACCAACGGCCCCAACACCGCCCACTGGTCATCTGAAAGATCCCCTCGCCCCACACCGAGATCATCACGGCACTAGGCGAGACACGGACCCCAGTTCTCAGCACGGCGCAGCCGAGCGGCAGGTTTCTGGTCGTAGGCGCCGGAGTGCAGCAGATCCCAACGCCGCGCGGCAGCGCCGCTCACGTCCCCGACGGCCGCGGCTGCTCCGGCGGAACTGAGGTCTCGGCAACCGCCATCCACTGGTCCAGGTCGGTCTGGGTGAACTCTGCCCACGGTGGGATCCCGGGGAGCTGGCGGAGGAGGTCGTAGGCCTCGGGGATCTGGGCTCCGCGGAGGACCGGGCAGTGGCAGCCGGCGATGACCTCGGCGTTCAGCTGTTGGAAGTCGGTGACGACCGCCCCGAACTTTTGGACGTCCAGCAGGGCGACCCAGGGGGAGACCAGGCTTCCGCCGAAGAACTGGCCGTCGCGGAATTCGTCTGGCGACAGCGCCGCCATTTCGGGCATAGGGGTCGGCACGTTCGTGGCGAAGGTGTCTACGGCCCACAGGACGTTGGCCTTCGGGTCGAAGAGGGCGCGGGTTGTGGGGTTGTCGTACAGGGGCGGTCGCTTGGCGACCAGGGTGCGATCGCCCGCGTCGATCGTGTCGCCGTCGGTCATGAAGCGGCACCGGTTGATGGGAGTCTCCCACTCGTCGGCCATGCGGCCGATGGAGAACCATGTCGTCAGCAGGGTCGCGTTCGGGCATTCCGCGAGCACCGCCAGGAGGTTGCCGGCGTGGTCGCGGTCATCGTGGGTGAGGAAGATCCACCGGACGTCCAGGGGATCCACGATGGACCAGGCTGCCTCCAGCCACTGGGAGCGCACTGCGGGCGCCCCGGTGTCCACGAGGACCGGTTCGGTTCCCCGGATCACCATCGAGTTCATCGGGAAGTGGCCGACCGGCGGGGCCTCAAGGGCCCACGGGATGACGAACGTCTCCTCGGCGATCTTGTACGGCTGCAGAAGGTTGAAACTCTCTATGGTTGTCATCGCTGCTCTCCCTAGGACGGAGTCGCCGCAGCGTCCATGAATCCAGTGCAGCCCCGTGCCGGGCTGTCGTCAAACGCAGAACTCGTGACGGTCGGCTTCGGTGAGCGACGAGGGGTGCGCGGTCGGCGCCGGCCGGTCCTGGGCCGTGCTTGGGCGGGCGGCCGTTGACGCCCGTAGGACCGTCTTCGGCGGGTATGTGAGCACTGGCGCCATACCGGCACGCGGGGCTGATATCGGAGCCGGACGCGTCACCCGGCCGCCGCACCGTCGGCAGCCCGGCCCGGCAGCGGCGCCGACGCGGGCAGCACCGCCGACTGCGGACGGCTCAGCTGGATGACGCTGAAGGCCGAAGACGAGGAGCGAGAGCTGAGCATCATGTGGCCCCGACGACAGGATGCTCGGTCGGGATGAAGCGTGTGTCTCCCCGCCGACCGATACAGCGCGGGTGAATGCCGACGGCATTGACGGGTACGTCGTCGACATCGGTACCTACCTCCTCATGGGAGGCACCATGTCTGTCTGGTCGTGGATCCGTGAACACTCGCGGCACAAAGGCGGTGAGCGACCCTCCAGGGCTGGAGACACCGCAGAAGTCGGCTCCGGCAAGTCACAGGACACGGGCGGCGAACCGGAGGCCGACGCACCGGACCAGCACAGCACGACAGGGACGACACCCAACGACACGTTCGTGGGCCGGGTCTCCGGTGACGACCCCGGCTCCCTGGAGACGGGCGCTGAGAAACGCGCTGAATAGCGCGGCCGAACCGGCGGTTGTCCCCCTGAGAACCCCCGGGCCCGCTGCCGCAACCGCTTCGAAGAGGCGCACCTCGCGTTGACGCGACCCGTGCAGGCGGGCCGACTGCTCCTCTGCCTGCGTGCGTGATCGTCACCGCGCGGCGAAGAGGCGCTCGTACGTTCAGCGCTTCCACACCTCTGGCCCGCCCTCATGCCATTCGATCAGGCCAGAGTCGGCGACATCCAGTTCGTCCCAGCCGGTCAGGCCGGCGTTCTGCAGGAACACGGTGAGGTCGTGAAGGCTGTACGCGGTGCCGAGGGTCCGATCGTCAATTCCCACCTTGCGGCCACCGGTCTCCAATGGCGGGTAGACGATCACGCGGCGCTCGGACATGGCACCAGCCTCACCCACGACGCGTAGCCACGCATCCCGGGGCTGCGGAGGATTCCTCACAGAAGCAGAGCACCGGGCAGCTGGTTCTGTTCACGAGATCCTCGACGCAACAGCCTCAGCGGTGCTGCTCATCATCGAGCCTCGGAATACCGGCCTCTCCACCAGTTGGACGGCAGTGCGGAGGCTGCGGGGTACCGGGTGTGGGTGCGCCCCGGAGCATGTGCGGCCGGTCGACGGCGTCGACTACGACCAGGTCGTCACCGAGCGGCTGGAGAAGACGCCGCAGTGGTGGGCGACCGCGACGGTGGACCGTACGACCCGACCCGGCGTCTGGCTGAGCTGCTACCTGGACGTGCGCCAGGAGCGAACTCGTAGCACCGAACAAGCACAGGGCCGGGGAGTCGCCGCAGCGCGCTGACCTGCCGTGGTGGGCGTGATGGTCGGCGGCGTCCAGCCGTGATCGGGTGATCCCGGCGTGCGCTGTGCGTCCAGGGGTGTCAGCGTGGTCAGCAGGGCATCGTGTGTAGGACCTTGCGGCTCGTGGCACAGGCCGAGCTTCTGAACTGCGGTTTTCAAGCTGTCTCGGGGCGATGGCAGACGACTCAGGCTCACGAACGTGGCACTTCCTGGGCCTATGGTTGTGAGCTCGGGCTCGCCTCGTAGGTGATCACGAGCTAGTGTCCTGCGCCAGTAGTTGATCGTTAGCGGGCCAATCGGCCGACCTCAACTGAGATCTCCCGTCACGCTTCCTGGCGTGAATAACGATCTTGTGCCCGATGGTCTGTGGACGCGTATCGCTCCCCTGGTGCCGCCACACCCGCCGCGGCGACGACGACTTGTGGGCGCCGATCGGATCGTTGCTGCTGCCCTGGCCCGAGGAGGCGCCGGGCTCATCGACAAGCGTCCGTGAAGGCACGGGCTCGTCGGGTGATCTCCGGCCAGTTCCCGGCGGCCACCAGGGAGGGCGGTACGACGTTCGAACCGGCGCACACCGCACGCGCCCCGGCGGCGAGGAAAGCGGCCGCGTTGTCCTCGCTGACGCCTCCCGACGCCACCAGCGGTACGCCCGGGAACGGGCCGGCCAGATCCCGGAGGTAACCGGGGCCGAAGGCGCGTGCGGGGAAGATCTTCACCGCGTCGGCTCCGAGGTCGAGTGCCAGCCCGACCTCTGTGGGGGAGAGGGCGCCGAGGACGACCGGCACTCCGGCCGCTGACGCCGCCTTGGCCACCTCCGGGCGGCAGCCGGGGGTGACGAGGTACCGGGCTCCCGCGTCGATCAGCTCCTCGGCCTGTTGGGCGGTCATCACCGTGCCCGCGCCGATGCCGTACCCGTCGTCGGCCACCGCCCGTCGCAGGTGCGCGGCGAGATCGGGGGTGGTGCGGGTGAACTCGATCCAGTGGATGCCGCCGGCGCGCAGGGCCGCGCACAACGCCGCCGCGTCGGGGATCGCTGGTGCGCGGACGACGGCGATCACGCGGTCTTCTGACAGCTGGGAGAGGAAGTAGGCGGTCATGGACGGGAGTTCTCCTTCGGCGGGGCCGGACTCGGGTTGTTGCGGGGTGGTTTCCCTCAGCGGGGTGCTGTGGCGGCCCAGGCGTCGTCGTCCAGGGCGAGGCACCGGTCGGTCTTCGTGCGCGGCGGCATGACGGGAACGTCGTCCCTGGTCCGCAGCGCGGCGGCGGCCGCCAGATGGCCGAGGCGCAGCCGTGAGCGTTCGTCGCGATCCTCCAGGACGCCGGTCAGGTAGCCGGCCGCGAACGCGTCGCCCGCGCCGACCGGCTCGACCACTTTGACGGGCAGCGAGGGTACGAACGTCCGTACTCCGTCGGCATACGAAGTCGCTCCGTGCTCGGCGTCCTTGACGACCACAACGGGCGAGGGATCGAGCAGGGCCGCGATGTCGTCCGGACGGGCGGTGCCCCACAGCTCCTGGGCCTCGTCCCGTCCCACGAACACGATGTCCGCGGCGCGGGCGAGTGCCAGCAGGCTTCGTGCGGCGTCCGCGCTGCCGCCTCGCCAGAGGGCGGGGCGGTGATTCACGTCGAAGGAGACGACCGGACCACGTGTGGCGCGTCCTTCCCGTCCGAAGAGCAGCGCCTCCAGCAGGCGGGCGCAACTGTCGGAGATGGCCGCGGCGACGCCCGACACATGCACGATGCGGGCCCGGCGGAGCGCGGGCCGCCGAGCGAGCTCGGGCCCCATCCGGGTCGCGGCCGAGCCGCCGCGGTAGTAGTGCGTACGGGTGCGGTCCGGACCCGGATCCTTGAAATAGATGCCGGTCGGCCGGTCGGGATCGGTCTCGACGGCGCTCACGTCCACGCCGCGCGCGGCGAGTTCGGCCAGGATGCGACGGGCGAACGGATCGTCGCCCAGACGGCTCAGCCAGGCGGCGCGGTGCCCGAGTCCGGCCAGTCCGCAGGCGACGTTGGACTCGGCGCCGCCGATGGCCATGCTGAGCACGGGCTGCTCGGCGAGCGGGCGGGCGTCCGGCGGGCTGAGGACGGCCATCGTCTCGCCGACGCACACGACGTCGGCCACTGGCTCCCGGCTGTCGGCGGCGTGGGGAAGGGACGGCAAGGGCACGGGATTCTCCTGGCGGACGGTGCGGGATCGCGGACGTGGTGGCCTGATGGTGGGAGTGCGCAGGGACGGCGCGAAGGCGCCGGTGCGGCGGGCGGGCCCGTACTCAAGGACCCGCCGTGCGTCACAGACCGGCGGCCTTGGGGGCCTCGGTGGCCTCGGGGGCCTCGGGGGCCTCGGGGGCGAGGCGCAGCATGACCTTGCCGCTCCCGCTCCCCGGGTCGGCGGCGACGGTGAGGGCCTCCTCGGCCCGTTCCAGCGGGAAGCGGTGGGTGATCAGCGGGGTCACGTCCAGGCCGTCCCGGAGCGCGCGCAGTGCTTCGTCGATCTCCTCGACGAAGCGGTACGAGCCGATCCAGGTGATCTCCCGGGTCACCAGGTCGCCGAGAGCCGCTGCTGCGGCCGTACCGGGCAGGTTGCCCACCTGGACGAGCGTGCCTCCTCGGGCCGTGGCCCGCAGCACCGGCCCGAGCGCGGCCGGGGCGCCGGACGCCTCGAAGACCACATCCACGTCCTCGGGCAGCCCGTCGCCTGCGGAGAGGTTGTACGTCTCGTCGGCGCCCATGGCACGGGCGACGGCGAGGGAGGACGAGGCAAGATCGGCGGCGACGACCCGGTCCGCTCCCCGGTACCGCGCGGCGGCGATGACCAGGCAGCCGATCGGTCCGCAGCCGTTGACCAGGACTGTACGGCCGCGCAGCTCGAGGGCCCGGCCGACGGCGTGCAGGGCAACGGCCAACGGTTCGGCGAGGGCGCCCTGTTCGGTGCCGACGCCGTCCGGCAGCGGCCGTATCTGGGCCGCGGGGACCGCCCGGTACTCGCTGAACCCGCCGTCGGTGTGCGGGTCGAAGGCCGCCGAGCCGAAGTAACGGACGCGCGGGTAGAGGTTGGTCCGTCCGGCGATCCGCTCGGGAAGGACGCCGTCGCCGACCAGTTGGGCCGGGTGCACGGTGACCGGCTGCCCTTCGCGGAGGCCGGTGACCCCGTTGCCGAGCGCGGCGATTCGGCCGGCGACCTCGTGTCCGAGCACGAGCGGGTGCGCGAGGGCAGCGGTGCCGGACGCGCCCTTCTTCCAGTACGCGATGTCGGATCCGCAGATCCCGCCCCACTCCAGGGCCAGCAGCACCTCGCCCGGGCCCGGCACCGGCCGGGCCCGTTCGTCGACCCGTACGTCGCCGGGACCGTGCACCACGACCGCCCTCATACGGCATCCTCCAGCCGGACCAGGTCGCGTCCGCGTGTCTCGGGCGCGAGGAACGCGCTGACGAAGGTGATGAGCGAGTAGACGACGAGCATGGCCGCGATGGGCCACCAACTGCCGGTGACAGCCGTGAGCGTGGCCGCGAGGACCGGGCCGATCGCGGTGGCGAGGATGCCGCCGATCTCCTTGGCGAGTGCGAGCTGGGTGAACCGGGTGCGGGAGCCGAAGAGTTCGGCCATCGTGACGCTTTCGAGCGAGAACAGACCGAGGACGCCGACGTTCAGGCCGAGGACCATGCCGATCATCACGCCCGGGGTGGACCCTGAGGTGATGAGGAGCATCACCGGGAAGGCGAGGACGACGGTCAGCAGCGAGAGGGCGAGGTAGACCGCGCGGCGTCCGAAGCGGTCGCCGAGCAGGCCGATCACGGGGACGGTTGCGAAGCCCACCAGCGAGCCGTACACGATCGCGTCCGTCGGGACGGACCGGCCGACCGCCAGGTTGGTGGCGATGTAGCCGACCAGGAACGTCTGGATCAGCCCGGAGTTGCCCGCCTGGCCGAAGCGCAGCCCCATCGCCAGGAAGAACGCCTTGCCCTTGCGCTGGCGGATACCCGCTGCCAGGACGCTGCCCTCGTGTTCGTCCGCCGTGGCGATCGCGGACTCGACCTCGTCACGGGCCAGTGCCACACCGTCCACCACGTCGGGGCGCTCCTCGAAGACCGGGCTCTCCTTGAGACTGCGGCGCAGCCATACCGCGAAGATCATCAGCACGAAGCTCAGCAGGAAGGGCAACCGCCAGCCCCAGGAGAGCAGTTGGTCCTCGCTGAGCACGGCGAGCAGAACGGCCCACAGGCCGGAAGCGGCGAGTGTCCCGGAGTTCGTGCCGAGTGACACCAGCGAGGAGATCAGGCCGCGCTTCTGTGCGGGCGCGTACTCGGCCAGCATCACGGTGGCCCCGGCGATCTCGGCACCCGCGCCGAAACCCTGTACCAGGCGCAGCACGACGAGCAGCACCGGCGCGAGGATGCCGATGGTGGTGTACGTCGGCAGGGCGCCGATCAGGGTGGTGGAGGCACCCATCAGCAGGATCGTGAGGTAGAGGACCTTCTTGCGGCCGAGCCGGTCGCCCATCCGCCCGAAGTAGACGGCGCCGGCGAGCCGGGCGACGTACCCGACGCCGTAGGTGGCCATCGCGGCGATCAGTCCGATGGCCGGGCTGACGTCCGGGAAGAAGATCTTGTTGAAGACGATCGCGGCGGCCAGCGAGTAGAGCTGGAAGTCCATGAACTCCATGGCTGTGCCGAGCCAGCCCGAGACGGCGGCCCGGGTCAGATCGCGTGTGGTGCGCTGAGCGGATGGCGTCTGCTGAGCGGCCATGACGCTGTCCTTCATCGTGAACTCCGTTGTTCGGGGGCTGAAGTGAGGCTCAGATGTGAGGGGACGGAGAGGGGTTCGGACGGTGGGCGCGGAGGGGGTTCAGATCTCGACGCGTCCGGCGCGCAGGGCGGGGAGCCGGTCCGCGACGGCGGCGGTGAGGGCGTCGTCGTCCGCCAGGTCCGCCGCGCCGAGCACGCGTAGCAGCGCGCGTACGGTCCCGGCGGGGTGGGTCGCGGGCTCGTCCCAGCAGGCGGTGAGTGCTTCGGCGGCGGGATCGGCGGGTGCGTCGGCCTGGCGGGTGCTGTGCGCCCAGGCGGCGAGGGCGAGTTCGAGGACCGGGGTGTTCGTGCCGCGGGCCCGCAGTTCGCGCAGGGCCGGCAACCAGCGCTCCGTGATCTTCAGCGATCCGTCGGAGCCGATCTGCCGCAGTAGATGGCGCATGGCGGGATTGCGGAAACGTGCGACGAGATCGTCGGCATACGCGACCGGATCGGGGCCGTCGGCCGGGAGGGTGGGCGCGACCTCCGCGCACAGCGCCCGGACGAGGCGCTCGCCCCAGTCCGCCGCCATGGCCTCGGCGATCGTGGAGAGCCCCGCGGCCGTACCGAGGTAGGCCAGCGCGGAGTGGGAGCCGTTGAGCAGCCGCAGCTTGGTGAGCTGGTAGGGCGCGACGTCCGGGACGAACAGGGCGCCGTCGAGCTCCCAGGGCGGCCGGGGCGCGGCCAAGGAGTCCTCCAGCACCCACTGCCGGTACGGCTCGCCCGTCACGGGGAGGGCGTCGCGCATCCCGAGCGCGGCGCCGGCCGCCGTCCGGTCGGCCTCGCTCGTCGCGGGCACGATCCGGTCCACGACCGTCGCGGGGAAGGAGACGGCTTCGGTCATCCGGTCCAGGATCTGAGCACGGTCCGGCCAGGCCGACGCACGGACGAAATCGTGGACCACGCGCCTCAGGGCGGCGCCGTTGTCCGCCATGTTGTCGCAGGACGCGACGCTGACCGGGGGCGCGCCTGCGCGCATCCGCGCGGCCAGCCCGGTGGCCAGCCGCCCGACCACCGTGGTGAGGGGCCCGTCGGGGGCCGCCGCGAGGTCGGCGGTGACGGGTCCAGCCGCGGTGTCCAGCCCGCCGGTCGACGGGGAACGGTGATAGCCCTTCTCGGTCACGGTCAGGGTCACCACCGTCACCTCGGGGTCGGCGAGAAGGGCATCGACGGCATTGGCATCGGGTCCCATGGCCAGCGCACCCACGACGGCACCCACGACGCGCGTACGGTGACCGTCCGGACGGCGTTCGGTGAGCGAGTACAGACAGTCCTGGCTCCGCAGCTCTCGTACGGTCCCGGCCGACCGGGGCGCGACCGCGGTGATACCCCAGGGTTCGCCGGAGCGGGCGGCGGCCTGCTCGGTGTACACGGCCTGGTGCGCCCGGTGGAAGGCGCCGAGACCGAAGTGGACGACACGGGTGCGCAGTTCGGCGGGGTCGACCGCGGGCCGCAGCTCGGGCGAGAGCCGGGGGAGCGCCGCGCGGTCCAGCCGAGAGAGGGCGTCGGCGCTCACCAGTCGTGCACCGACCCGTCGAGGCGGCGGGCGACCGGGAGGTAGCGCCGCTGGTAGGGGAAGCGCTCGGCGGCCTTCTCGTCGTACTCGACGCCGAGGCCCGGCTCCTCGGTGGGGTGCAGCATGCCGTCGGCGAAGGTCACCCCCGTACGGAACACCTCGGCGGTCTCGGCGGGGTGGCCCATGTGCTCCTGGATGCCGAAGTTCGGCACGGTGATGTCGACGTGCACGGCGGCCGCCATGCTGACGGGGGAGAGGTCGGTCGCCCCGTGGGATCCGGTCCGCACCTGGTAGAGCGCGGCGAGGTCGAAGATCCGCCGCAGATGGGTGATGCCGCCCGCGTGGACGACGGTGGTGCGGACGTAGTCGATGAGCTGTTCGGTGATCAGGTGCTGGACGTCCCAGATCGAGTTCATCACCTCGCCGACCGCGATCGGTGTCGTGGTGTGCCGGCGGATGAGCCGGAACGACTCCTGGTTCTCGGCCGGAGTCGGGTCCTCCATCCAGAACAGCCGGCACCCCTCGACGCTCTTGCCGAACCGGGCCGCCTCGATCGGGGTCAGCCGGTGGTGCACGTCGTGCAGGAGGTGGAAGCCGAAGCCGAAGCGCTCCCGCACCGCCTCCAGGTAGGCGGGCGCGAAACCGAGATAGGCCTCGGTGTCCCAGGGCTGCTCGTCGGGCAGCTCGGTCGCGGCCGGCTCGTAGACCGTGCCCTTGCGTACGCCGTACGTGCCGCCGACGTCGGGCACCGCGGCCTGCGCCCGGACGGCCTTGTAGCCCAGCTCCAGATAGCGCTCGACGTCGTCCAGCAGCGAGGGCGTGTCGGTGCCGCTGGCGTGCGAGTAGACCAGGACGCCGTCGCGCGACCGGCCGCCGAGGAGCTGGTAGACGGGCAGCCCTGCTGTCTTGCCCTTGATGTCCCACAGCGCGGTGTCGACGGCGGCGATCGCGGTCATGGTGACCGGCCCGCGCCGCCAGTAAGCACCCTTGTAGAGGTACTGCCACATGTCCTCGATACGGGCGGGATCCCTGCCGATCAGCAGGGGAACCACGTGGTCGCGCAGGTAGCTCGCGACGGCCAGCTCACGACCGTTGAGCGTGGCGTCACCGAGTCCGGTCACTCCGTCCGTGGTGGTGATGCGCAGCGTGACGAAGGTACGGCCGGGGGAGGCGACGAACACCTCGACGCGTTCGATCTTGCTCACAGGTACTCCTTGGTCGCGAAGTACTTGTATACAAGCAGCTGTCGCTTAGTGTGGCAATACTTGTGTCGTGGCCCTACGTACGATGTCCACATGCCTCAAAGGAATGGGCGGACGAGTCGGCGCGACATCTACCTGAAGTTGCGTCAGATGGTCCTGACCCTCGAACTCGCCCCGGGTGCGGCCCTCTCGGAGAACGAGCTCGCCGCGTCACTGGGCGTCAGTCGCACGCCCGTGCGGGAGAGCCTGATCCTGCTGGCCCAGGAGGGCTTGGTGCAGGTCTTCCCGAAGATCGGGTCGTTCGTGTCCCGGGTGGATCCGGCGCAGGTCGCTGACGCGCAGTTCCTGCGGGAGGCGGTGGAACTCGCATCACTCAATGATCTTCCCGAGCGGCTCGACCCCGCGGTAGTCGAGGAACTGCGGGGCAATCTGAACCGTCAGCAGTGCGCGGACCTCGACCTGGAGGAGTTCTTCGATCTGGACGAGGCGTTCCACCAGGGCCTGATGCGGTTGAGCGGTCATGGCAATGTCTGGACCACCGTCGCCGCGGCCAAGGGCCACCTGGACCGGGCCCGGCGCCTCGGCCTCCACGAGAACGTGTCCCCGGCCGCGTTCGCCGCCCAGCACCACGAAATCTTCGAGGCGATCGTCGGCGGGAACGTCCCGCTCGCCCGCACGGCCATGCGTACCCACCTGCGGGCCGTCTTCAGTGACATCGAACGCATCCGCGCACACTCGCCCGAACTGTTCGCCACCGGCGCCTCGACGGTGCCCGTGCGACGCAACGTCGTGGTCTGGGAGTGACCTCCGCCGGTCGCCCCGTCCCCGCAGAAGTGTTTCCCGTCCGCAATCAGCGGAGACGCGTTCGTCACTTCAGTCCCGAATCGGGGAGCCGGAGGGATACACGCACGGAACCCGCAGGGCGTCGCCGTACGACCCTCACGGGCGCAATGTGCCTCCGCCGCCTCAGGGTCCGTACCCGGCAATGCCCTACCGCCGCAGGGCGGTTAGCCTTCCGAGGCTTCATATCTACCCTCCGCACCCCGGCGGCTCTCCGCACCTCCGGCCCTCCGTCTCATGAGGGCGGCGGTGACCGCACTGGAGTGGGCGGGGTGGGTGTTGCAGATCCGTGCCGTCGGGACTGGTCGAGTTTGACGAGGTGCGTGGCTGCCTGCGGTGGTTACTCGCCGTCGGGGAAGTCGGCCGAGCGGGAGAGGGATTCCCAGGGAGGTGAACTCGGTGCGGAGCTGGTCGAGCTTGTCGAGGGCGAGGCAGTGGGCGAGGCCGCCGAGCAGGAGCCGGTGCGGTGGGTTGTCGGCTTCGACGGCGGTGATGATGGCGGCGGCGCGGGCGGGGTCGCCCGGTTCCTTGCCGGTGCCCGCGCGGAGGCCGGCCTGCTGTGCGCCGGCCGTGGGCGCGTAGTCGGCGATCTCGTGGCCGGGCAGGGTCTCGGTTGCCGAGCGGCCTGTCCAGTCCGTGCGGAAGGGGCCCGGCTCGACGAGGAGGACGCGCAGGCCGAGAGGTTCGATCTCCTGCCACAGGGCTTCGGACAGGCCCTCGACGGCGAACTTGGTGGCGTTGTAGTAGCCAACCGAGGGGAAGGCGCGCAGGCCGCCGATGGACGAGAAGTTGACGATGGCGCCTTTGCGGCGACGCCGCATGCCGGGCAGGACGGTGCGGGTGAGGTGGACAGGCCGAAGAAGTTGATCTCGAACATGCGGCGGATCTCGTCGTCGGTGCTTTCCTCGACGACGGCGAAATAGCCGATGCCGGCGTTGTTGACCAGCACGTCGATGCCACCGAAGAGGTCCTCGGCCGCGGTGACTGCGGCCGAGGACCTGTTCGGGCCGGGTGACGTCCAGCGGCATGGCCAGGGCACGCTCGCCCGCAGGGCGTTCGGCTGGGCGCGCGTGGCGCCCTCCGGAGCTGCTTCCGGCGGTCACGTCCGGTGACAGGCCGGCGAACCACACGACCTGGCGGGCGTCAGCGCAGATAGATCCGGTCCGGGTCGACGGTGTCGCGCAGCAGGCTCAGCTCCGTGCTGGTCGGTGGCTCGATGAGGGCGAGGTCGTCGGCCACTTCCAGGTCCCAGCCCGTCGCGGCGCGCGCCCGGTCCACGGTGACTCCCGGGTGAACCGCTGTCAGGCGCAGCTCTTTGCCCACCCCGCCGCGAGCCAGGATGCCCAGCTCGGTGATGACGCGGGTGACGCCCGCGCCGAAAGGCCGGATGCCGTCCGCGAGCGCGCGGTCGGGGCCCGGGGACGTACAGAAATCGAGCGAACCGGTGAGTGAGCGCGGCTCGTGGCGGCGCATCACGACGAAGTTCGAGCGCGTGACGGGCTAGCCGAGCCTGTTCGGGTGGCAGAGCCTGCTCGGCCCGGACGGGTCCCGGGTCCCGTCGCGGGGGTGATCCCTCTCGAGTGTCACTCCCGCGACGGAAGCGGCCACCGACCGGGCGCGGACTCAGTCGCATCAATCCGGCTCACTCAGTCGCATCAACGCGGCTCAGCCGAAGAGCAGTTGCTGCAGCAGATAGACGTTGATCCCGGAGATGAGCAGCGCCGCCACCCAGCCCAGGAACGTGGTCACCGGCCGGTTGACCAGGTCACCCATCAGGTCCCGCCGCCGACTGATCAGGACGAGCGGGATCAGGGCGAACGGAATGCCGAACGAGAGCACCACCTGCGACATCAGCAGCACCTTGTCCGGAGACACTCCGAGTGCGAGGACGACCAGCGCCGGCGCCATCGTGATGCCCCGCCGGACGAAGAGGGGGATCCGCACCTTCAGGAAGCCCTCCATGATGACCTGCCCGGAGTACGTGCCCACGCCGGAGGAGGAGAGCCCGGACGCCAGCAGCGCGGCGGCGAAAGCCAGCGCGGCTCCGCCGCCGATGAGCCGGGTGAACCCCTCGTGGGCGCCGCTCAGGCTGCCGTCGAACCCTCCGGCAGCGCCGTGGAAGACGGCGGCCGCCACACAGAGCATCGAGAGGTTGATCAGGCCGGCGATGCTCAGGCCCAGCGTGGTGTCAATGCGCAGCGTGCGCAGCGCCCGCCTGCGCTCGGCCGGGCCCTCCGGCGCCTGCCGCTGCGCGGTCAGGGCCGAGTGCAGATAGATGACGTGCGGCATGACCGTCGCCCCGATGATGCCGATGGCCAGCACGACGGAGTCGGTCCCGTGGAACATGGGCACCATCCCGGACGCCAGACCGGAGGGGGACTGTCCGCCGGCGGCGAGGAGGGTGTACACGAAGCCCAGGGCGATGATGGCGAGCAGGAAGACGATGGCCAGCTCGAAGGGGCGGTAGCCGCGTCGCTGCAGGGCGAGGATCGCGAGGCTGACCACGGCGGTGATCAGTGCGGCGGGCAGCATGGGGATGCCGAAGAGCAGGTAGAGCCCGATCGCCGCGCCCACGAACTCGGCGAGGTCGGTCGCCATGGCCACGACCTCGGCCTGCGCCCACAGCCCCATGACGACCGGGCGGCGGAAACTCTCCCGGCACAGTGTCGGCAGGTCGCGGCCGGTGGCCAGGCCCGTCTTGGCGGACAGGTACTGGATGAACATGGCGACTGCGCAGGCCGCGACGAGCACCCACACGAGTAGATAGCCGTGCCGGGCGCCCGCCTGGAAGTTGGTGGCGAAGTTGCCGGGATCGACGTAGGCGACGGCGGCGACAAAGGCGGGACCGTAGAAGGCGAGCCGACGGCGGCGCACGGACCGGCGGAGGGCGGGTCCTTGTACGAGGGTCGGGGCCGCTGCGGAGGTACCGGTGCTCATCAATGGGCTCCTGCGGGTCGGGGGACAGACGGGCGACGGGGACGCACACGGCGAAGCCGCGGTCGCCACTCGACATGTCAGACAATATGTTCGTACTACCTGGCCCTCGGTCTCAGATGGGGCATGTCTCTGATCAGGGAAAAGCCCCTTGCCGATTGGTCGAAGTTGAACAAGATGCCAGCTTGCGGCCCTGCCTAACTCGTGTACGATCGTCATACAATATCAGCAGAAGGGGCCCTGAACAATGAAGGCAGCCGTATTCGCCGACCCGGCCGGACCCTTGGTGGTGGAGAAGCTCCAGTTGCTCCCACCGAGCCCCGGCCGGTTTATCGTCCGTACCGGTGCGACCCCGTTCTGCGCGACCGATGTGATGAACGCGCGCGGGTTGTTCGGAAAGGTGCCGCCCACCATCCTCGGCCACGCGTCCACCGGGGTCGTCGAAGAACTCGGCCCCGGAGTCACCGGACTCCGCATCGGTGACCGGGTTGTAGTGCACGGCACCGCCGAGTGCGGCCGCTGCTTCTACTGCGGCATCGGTCGTCCCGATCAGTGCGACGAAATCTTCGGCCGCCCGGACGGGCCGCCGGTGGTGGCCGCCCGGTCCGACGGTGAACCCGTCACGGCCGCCGGCAACGTCGGCGGCTATGCCGAGTTCATGTGCGTCTCCGCCGCCCAGGTGTTGCCCGTGGCGACCGACCTGCCGGACGAACACCTGGCCCTGCTGGGCTGCGGAGTGACCACCGGCCTCGGTGCGGTCTTCAACGTGGCGCGCGTCGTGCCCGGCACTGCCGTCGCCGTGGTGGGCTGTGGGCAACTGGGTCTGTGGATGGTGCAGGCCGCCCGTCTCGCCGGGGCCGAGCGGATCATCGCCGTCGAGCCGCTGGCCGCGAGGCGCGAGACGGCTGCCCGGCTCGGCGCCACCGACCTGGTGGATCCGGGCGAGGCCGATCCTGTGGAGCAGGTCCGGGCCCTGACCTTCGGTCGCGGTGCCGATTACGCCCTGGAAGCGGCGGGACCCGCGGCCGCACAGACCCAGGCGCTGCTCATGACACGCCGGGCCGGAACCGTCGTCCTCACCGGAGTGGCACCGCTCGGCACCGTGGTGACGGTTCCTCAGATCGAGTACGCCATCCACGGCCGCACGGTCCTCGGCTGCCAGAACGGCCGCGTCCGCATGCGGCGCGACATCCCCGCGTACGTCCGGATGCTCGAGGACGACCGCTTGGACGCCGGCCCTCTGATCACCGCCCGTTACGCGCTCGAAGACATCAACGAAGCCCTCACCGCCTCCGCGGACCACAACGACCTGAGTGGCCTCGTCATCCCCGCCCTGTAGTCCCGGGCAAGTCCCGGCAAGAGGCGAGTGGCCGCCCCGGAAGGCGGCCACTCCCTCGACACTCATGGGCCTTCGCCCGGAGCAGGTGGGGCATTGCCCTTGCTCACGGGCACCGCGTCATAGGGCGCAGCGGTTACTGCCGGTCGTCACCCGCTCCACCCCTTCAGCGCCTCGAAACCCGACTCGTACGACCGGTCCAGATGGGTGGCGCAGGCCCGGACGGCTCGTTCGGCGTCCCGGTCGGCCAGCGCCTCGTAGATCTCGCGCAACTCGGTGCCCGCGACCCGGGCGCGGCCCGGCAGACGCAGCGAGGCACACATCAGCACGATGATCCGGGCCCGCAGTTTGACCAGCTCGTCCAGCGTGGCCATCACACCGGCGGCGCGCAGCAGCAGACCGTAGAAGTTGTCCCTCGCCTGCATCAGGGCACCGGGATCCGGCGGGAGCTCCGCGACCGTCTCGAACGCCGTCAGCGTGCGGTGCAGCGCCCGCAGCTGGGAGTCGGAGGCCAGCGCGACGAAGCGGCGCACCATGACCTCCTCCAGTGCTCGCCGGACCTCGTCGATCTCGGCGGCCTCTTCGGGCGAGGGCACGGATACCACGCAGCCCTCGGCCGCGGTCGTCAGCCAGCCCTGTTCGGACAGGTCACGGACGGCCTGGTGCACCACACTCAGCGGAACACCCGTCCGGACCATGACGAGGCTCTCGTCGAGCCGCTGTCCCGGCCTCAGCTGGGACGTGTAGATGTCCTCGCGCACTGTCCGCAGGACACGCTGTCGCAAGTCCGCCGTGACTACGGCCGACTTCAGCTGCCATGAGGGCTTCCTTGCCCACGAGCCTTCGTGCTCCACGCGAGTGAGGCTACGGCCAGTTCGTCATACAATCAATGGTGGAGCGATGTCAATTTCGACGTATCCGCGCAGCTTGCCCAAGCCTTCGTCGGTGCTCAGAGCCTCGTCGTCGAACCTGCCCCAGGGGGCGTTGCCGGTCAACTCCCGCCGTCGTGTCCGACCGGGCGCCCGGTCTCAGTGACGACCTGGACCCGTTCGAGCAGGCGAGTGCGGAGCATCCGGCGCAGACGCACGATCGAGTCCTCGTTGAGGTGGTGCAGCGGGTCGTCGTACGTCGTCAGCTCGATCTTCCCCCCGAGGGAGGCCAGGGCGCCGGCCGTCCTCTCCACCCGGGTCAGCGGGACGAACTCGTCCTCCTCCGCGCACAGGAGCACGGTCTCGGTTCCGGGCACGCCGGTTCCCGGGACGGCGGGCCAGGGCCGGGCCTCCGGGCCCAGGTAACCGCCGGTGTGGAGGAACGCGCCGGCGCACGACGGCTGATCCCTCAGCAGGTACTCCGCGAGCAGGCAGGCTCCCTGGGAGAAGCCGAACAGGATGACGTCCTCGGGCGCCCAGCCCATCCGCCCGAGGTCGGCCAGGTGGGTCCGAACCGTGTCGAGCGCGTTGTCCAGGCGCGGCTGGTTCTCGTCGAGCGGCGCCAGAAAGCTCTGCGGGTACCACGTGTCGTCGTCAGCGCGCGGGGCCACCCATGCCACCCCGGGGAGACCCACCCGGTCGGCCTGCTCGACCATGAATTGCGGGCCCTGGGTCCGCCCGTGCACCGCGTACACCACCAGTCCCGCCTCGGCCAACGGTGCGCCGTGCAGGACCGGAGGGCCGGTGAGGTGCGGGTTCTCGGACGAGGTGGTGAACGCCGTCGTGTCGATGTCATCCATGTCAGGCCGCCTTCCGGTCCTGGGCGGGCTCGCCGGCCCACGCGCGCGTGAGCAGGTCGGTGAGCTCCTCGGCACCGACCTGGACGGGGTTGTCCGGCGGCACATACGGCAGGATCAGCTGGACCGCCTCGGGGATGTCCTCGCGCCGCATGCCGTAGTCGGCCAGCGCCCGCGGAGCTTCCAGCTCCCACCGAAGATCGTTCAGTCCGGCCACCGGCGTGGCACTGCCCAGAGCGCCCGCGATCCGGTGCGCCGTGTCCGGCACACCCGGCGCGTTGAGCTCCAGTACATAGGGGAGCACGGTGGCGTGGGTCTGCGCGTGCGGCAGGTCGTACGCGCCGCCCAGCACATGACAGATTTTGTGATGGAGCCCCGAGCCCGCGGAGGTGAAGGCGACCCCGGACAGGTAGCAGCCGTGGAGCGCGGCGTCCCGCCCGTCGACGTCGTCCGGCTTGCGGGCGATGCGTCGCAGCCCGTCCGCGACGGCGCGCAGGCCCTCCATCGCGAAGGCCTGGTTGATGGGATTGGTGCGCGGGGCCCACATGGAGTCGACGCAGTGGGCGACGGCGTTGAGCCCCGAGGCCACGGAGAGGTCGACCGGCAGCGACATGGTGAGCTCGGAGTCGTACACCACGGCGGCCGGGAGGACGGCGTCGTCGACGCCGGTGGTTTTGCGGGAGGCCTCGGTGAGCCCCCAGACGTTGGTGGCCTCGGACCCGGCGTATGTCGTGGGTACGGCCACGATCGGCAGCCGCGTCGTGAGCGCCACGGCCTTGGCCAGCCCGGTCGTGGATCCGCCGCCCACGCAGACGAGGAGGTCGGCTCGGCACTCGGCCGCCGCGGCTCGGGCGGCCTCGGCCTTCTCCACGGGTACGTGAGGACGTACGTCGCTGTGCCGGAGCACCACCGGAAGGTCGGCGGTGACGCGCTCGGCGATCTCGGCCTCGGGCGGCGCGGCGATCACCATGACCCTGCGGGCGCCCAGTCGCTCGGCCTCCGCGCTGAGGTTCCGGGCGGCGCGGCCGTACCCGAAGAGGACGCGTTGGCCGAGCGTGACGTTCTCGAAGCTGAGGCTCACTGTTCGTTCCCTGGTGTGGGGCGGGTGGAGGGGGCGGTGGCGTCTGCGGCAGGCGCCGGATCGAAAGGCCGAGGCGGCGCCGGCCCGGACGGCCGATGCTGCGCCGGGGCCCGGGTGCGGAGGAAGCGCCCGGGCCCCGAACCGCTGTCGCGGGCGTCGGTCAGTCGGTCGTGACCGGCTCGAGGCGCGAGAGGATGTCCTCCCGCTCGCTCTCGAACTGCGGCGGCAGCATGAAGTTCTTGCCGAGCTCCTCGGGAGACTCGTCGCAGTCCCAGCCGCCCTCCTCGTCGGTGACCGCCAGCTCGAACAGGGCGCCGCCCGGGGTCCGCACGTAGTGGGACTTGAAGTAGGTGCGGTTCTTCAGCTCCGAGATGTCGGTGTAGCCGGCGCCCTCGACCTCGAACCGCACCTCGGACTGGTTCTCCAGGGTGTCGAGGTTCCAGGCGAAGTGGTGGTAGGTGCCCGCGCCGTAGCGCCACGTGCCCTGGTCGTCGGACCGGTTCCCGCGCAGCTCGATGAAGTTGCCGTACTCCTGCGTCCCGACCTGGACGCAGGCGAGGTCACCATCCTCCTCGACCTTGCCCTGGGAGAAGAACGTCTCGTTCGTGAAGTCGACCATGCGGTCCTGGTCGTACACGTGGATGCCCATGCCGTGGATGCCGTGGATGGCGGCCTCGGGGGACACACCGTTGCCGGTGAAGCCCTCGCGCGGGTCGCTCTCGTTCCCGACCAGGACGTACTCGATGCCGGACGGGTGGAGGAAGGCGACCCGGCCGCGGCCGAGGGCCTCGAAGCGCTTGGTCTCGATGTCGTGCTCGCCCAGTCGCTGCGCCCAGTAGTCGAGCGAGCCGGCCGGGACGGAGAGGAGAACCTCGCGCGCCTGGTTGGTGCCTCGCTTGCCGTACAGCCCGGCCTGGGCCCACGGGAACGTGGTCACCACCGACGAAGGGTCACCGTTCGCGTTGGAGTAGTAGAAGTGGTAGATCGGCGTGGAGCCGTCGTACAGCACGGTCTTCTTGATGAAGCGCATGCCGAGGACCCTCGTGTGGAAATCCACGTCCTCCTGCGCACCACCCACGGACAGCGTCACGTGGTGGGAGCCGACGAGATACGTCATGTGCTCGGTTCTCCTTCTCAGGTCGTGCCGGAGCGGAGTGGCCCGGCAAGCCGTATGATTGTCATACGATATTATGGGCAGGTCAAGAGTCGTCACCGGAATCGCCAGGCGCATGTTGGAGCGGCACCGAGGCTGAGGTCGGCCCTCTATGTGGCTCCGCCCGACTGCATTGCGATCGGCGACTGAACTGGGCTAACGTGACCCACCAACCGATTGTCAGACGATCATACGAGGCTTCCGTGAGTAATCCGAACGCCGACGAGACGTACGAGGTCCTCATCGTCCGCTACGCGTCCCGTACGACGACGCGCGGCGAGGTCTTCCTCAACCACCACCTGTCCGGCGAGCCGGACGGCCCGATCGGGATGGACTACTACGTCTGGGTCGTGCGCAACGAACGGCGCACGCTCGTCGTCGACACCGGCTACAGCGAGCTCGGCGGGCGCAACCGGAAGCGGGGCCACCTCATCCATCCCGGGGAGGCGTTCAGCCGCCTGGGGATCGATCGGGCGGAGGCCACGGTGGTTCTCACCCACGCCCACTACGACCACGTGGGCAATGTGGACCTGTTCGCGGACTCGAGGGTGATCGTGCCCCGGACGGAGTTCGACTTCTGGACCGGCGACTGCGCCCGGCGGTTCCACTTCCACCACACCGTCGAGGACAGCGAGATCGACCACCTGCGGGCTGTCCACGAGCAGGGCCGCATGGTGTTCCACCGCGGCCACGAGGAGATCGCGCCAGGTGTGGAGATGATCGAGCTGGGCGGCCACTCGCCGGGGCAGGCGATCCTCACCGTCAACACGAACGAGGGCCTGGTGCTCCTCGCCTCCGACGCGACGCACTACTACGAGGAACTCGAGCGCGATCTGCCGTTCCTCGTCGTCGCCGACCTGGAAGCGATGTACCGGGGCTTCGACCACATGAACCAACTCATCGCGGACCGTGACGCGATCCTCGTCCCCGGCCACGATCCGGCCGTGCTCGACCGCCACCGGCGGCTCGACGGTCCGATGGGGGAGTTCGTCGCGGTCATCGGCGGCCCACAAGGTGGAGGAGCAGCATGACGGACACGACCTCGCCGGTCTCGCAGCTGGGCTTCATCGGCCTCGGCAACATGGGCGGGCGGATCGCCCGCTGTCTGGTCTCCGCCGGGTACGACGTCCTTGGCTACGACACCCGCGCGGAGAACGTCACCGCCTGTGGTGCCACGAGGGCGGCGTCCGTCGCCGAGGTGACACGTACCTGCGACGTCGTCCTCCTCTCGCTGCCGGAGAGCAAGGTCGTCGAGGCGGTGGTACTGGGCGAGGAGGGAGTGCTCGCCGGGGCTCGTGAGGGTCAGGTGGTGGTCGACCTCAGTACCTCGGCCCCCGCCTCCACCCTGCGCCTGCACGAACGGCTCGCCGAACGCGGCACAACCCTGCTCGACGCCGGGATCTCCGGCGGTGCCGCGGCGGCGGAGAAGGGGGCGCTCACCCTCATGGTCGGCGGGGAGCGGGCGACTCTCGAACGCGTGCGTCCGGTGCTCATGGCCGTCTCCTCCAACGTCTTCCACTGCGGATCCGTCGGAGCGGGGCACACGGCCAAGCTGCTCAACAACTTCCTCAACGCCGTCGCGCTGTCGGCGACAGCCGAGGTGATGGTCGCCGGGCGCAAGGCGGGGCTCGATCTTCAAGTGCTCCTCGATGTGCTCAACACGAGCTCGGGGGTGAACTTCGCGACGCTGAACAGGTTCCCGAAGATCATCAACGGCGACTACCTCAAGGGCGGCCTGACGAACGCGCTGATGATGAAGGACGTCCTCGCCTACCTCGACCTCCTCACAGGGCTCGGCGTCGCGAGTCCCAACTCCTCCGCCCCCATGGCCTCCTTCGGCCTCGCCCTCCAACTGGGCTACGCCGACGACATCAGCAACACCGTCGTCGACGCCATCGGCGATGTCTCGGGGCGGGTCCGTATCCACGACGGTGTGTACGACGCCGGGAAGGACAGGCCGTGAAGCTGATCCACGGAACAACCCAGCACGGCGTCGGCACCAAGACCGGCTCGCAGTTCACCGGCACGGTGCACGCCTACCTCACGATGCAGGCCACCGACGGCGTGACGATCAACACTGTCAACTTCACGCCTGGTGCCCGCACGTACTGGCATGTCCACGAGCACGGCCAGATCCTCCAGGTGCTTGCGGGGAGCGGCTACGTCGGGACAGAGCAGGAAGGCATCCGCCGACTGCGGGCCGGGGACACCGTGTGGTGCCCACCCGGTGAGCGGCACTGGCACGGCGCCGCCCCCGACTCCTTCATGACCCACACCGCCATCTCGCTCGGGACGACGTCCTGGGCCGAGGAGGTCGGCACGGAGCAGTACCCCGCCCCCGTCACCGAAGAGGACTGAAATCCCATGACAACGGACATCCCCATCCGCGACACCCCTCACAGCGACACCTACGAAGCCGGCCTGGCCACGCGCAAGGCCGTGCTGGGCGCCGAGCACGTCGAGCGCTCGCTCGCCCAGGTCACCGAGTTCTCGCGCCCCATCCAGGAGCTGGTCACCGAGTACTGCTGGGGCGCGGTGTGGAACCGTCCCGGGCTCGAGCGGGCGACGCGCAGCCTGGTCAACCTCGCCATGCTGACCGCGCTGGGCCGCAATCACGAGCTCGGCGTCCACGTCAAGGGAGCCCTCACGAACGGGGTGACCGTCGAGGAGATCCAGGAAGTACTCCTCCAGACGGCCATCTACGTCGGCGTGCCGGCCGCACTGGAGTCCTTCCGTGTCGCCGAGCGTGTGATCGGTGAGGTCAAGGGCGATGCCTGACCGTTCCGATCGGCCCTCGGTCGCCTTCGTCGGCCTGGGGAACATGGGCACGCCGATGTCGGTGCGGCTCGTCGGCGCCGGATACGCCGTGACCGGGTTCGACCTGAGCCAGGACGCCCGTGCCGCGGTGGCCGCCGCCGGCGCCCGGACCGCCGAGACCGCGGCCGACGCTGTTCGAGGCGCCGATGTCGTCATCCTCATGCTGCCCAGCAGCACGGTCGTCGAGGCGGTGCTCGGCGACCCGACGGTTGCCGATGCCCTGGCCGAGGGCAGCACCGTCGTGGACATGAGCTCCTCCGACCCGCTCTCCACCAGGCGTCTCGCCGCCGGTCTCGGGAGCCGTGGTGTCACCCTCGTCGACGCGCCGGTCTCCGGAGGGGTCAAAGGCGCCGAAAGGGGCAAGCTCACGATCATGGTGGGCGGCGCCGAGGATGACGTCGAGCGCCTGTCCGCGCTGCTGGAGACCATGGGCACCGTCCGTCGCGCCGGCCCGGTGGGCGCCGGGCACGCGCTCAAGGCCATCAACAACCTGCTCTCCGCCACGCACCTGCTGGCCACGGCCGAGGGCGTCCTGGCAGGCGAGCGGTTCGGGCTCGACCCCGCTGTCATGGTGGAACTGATCAACGCCTCCAGCGGGCGCAGCGGTTCGACGGACAACAAGTTCCCGAACTTCGTGCTGCCCGGCACCTACGACTCCGGCTTCGGAATGAAGCTGATGGTCAAGGACATGCGTATCGCCGTCGACCTGGCCCAAGAGCTCGGCGTCGCGAGCCCGCTCTCCGGGAGTGCCGTGGAGATCTGGGAGCGTGCAGTGGAGGAGCTGCCCGACACTGCGGACCACACCGAGATCGCCCGGTGGACGTTTGAGCGAACAGCCGACCGGAAGCTGGTGACGGGATGAGTACGGAGATTCAGCTGCCGTCGGAGTGGGAGCACCCGTCGGCGCAGGAGCTCCCATCCGGACAGGAGCTCCCAGCGGCACAGGAGCTCAAAGACGCCGTCGTCGAGCTGCATGGCGCGTGGGACAAGCAGTGGGAGGCGGTGCTCGAGCTCGCACCGCGGCTCCTCGCGGCGTACGTGCGGCTGGCCGGTGTGCCCCAGCGCAAGGGCCACCTCGACGCCAAGACCCGCGAGCTGGTCTACCTGGCCGTCGACGCGGCGGCCACGCACATGTACGCCCCCGGCGTGCGCCGACACATCCGCAGGGCCCTCGATCTCGGTGCGACCCCCGGCGAGATCACCGAGGTCATCGAGCTCACAACGACCGTGGGGATCCACGCGATGAACATCGGCGTGCCCCTGCTCGCCGAGCTCCTCGAAGAGCGCGGTCTGCGCCACGGGCCCGGTGAGCTCGACGCGTACCGGACCGAGCTGAAGGAACGGTTCACCGCCAACCGCGGCTACTGGCACGAGTTCTGGGACGAGATCCTCGAACTCGACCCCGAGTTGTTCGAGGCCTACACCGACTTCTCGTCCGTGTCCTGGCAGAACGGCTCGCTGGAGCCCAAGGTCAAGGAGTTCATCTACACGGCGTTCGACTGCGCTTCCACGCACCTGTACGTGAAGGGCTGGAAGGCGCACATGGACAACGCGCTGGGCTACGGCGCCACCGTCGGTGAGCTGCTGGAGGTCATGGAGATCGCCAGCGTCATGGGCATGCAGAGCGCGCTCCAGGCACTCCCCGTACTGAGTGAGGAGCTCCTCACCAGGACGGCTCCGGCGGGCCGGTGACCCATGCCACCGGCCACTCCGCCCTCCGAGGGGTGGAACTCCAAGCCCCTGGGACGGGTGGCAGCGCCCCTGCGTGAACAGGTGGGCGCCCTCCTGCGCGAGGCGATCGCGGACCTCCGTCTGGTGCCGGGACAGCGGCTGGTGGAACGCGAGCTGGTCGACCAGCTCGGCGTCTCGCGGACCACCGTCCGCGAGGTCCTGCGCGAGCTGACCGCCGAGGGGCTGGTGAGCGTCGTGCCGAACCGGGGTGCGGTGGTCACTGCTCCCTCGTTGGAGGACGCCCGCGACCTGTACGACGTACGCGCGTCGTTGGAGTCGCTGATCGTTGAACGATTCTGTGCGCGGGCCGCGCGTTCACAGGTCCTGCGCCTCGGGGCGGCCGTCGATGGGTTCGCCGAGTCCGTCGCCGAGCGGCAGGACATCCGTAGCGTCCTAGTGACGAAGGACCGGATATACGAGGTGCTCGTCGAAGGCGCCGGTTCGGCGGCCTTGCGGCAGATCGCCGACGGTATCCAGGCCCGGGTGCGGATGCTCCGAGCCACCTCCATGTCCGCCGACGGCCGGGCCGACGCCTCCGTCGACGAGCTGCGCGCGATCGCCGCGGCCATTGAGGCGAAGGACGCCGTGGCCGCCGCGTCGCTGTACCGCGACCACATCCAGGCGGCGTCCGTCACGGCGCTGCGCAACCTCAAGCAGAGCTTGAGTCCCGACCCCCCTACGACAACCACGACACCTACGACAACCACGACACCTACGACAGACGTGAGGCGAACGAGATGACACTGCGCGGACTGGCTGGGAAGGTCGCCGTCGTCACGGGGGCCGCGGGCGGCCTCGGACGTGCCACGGTGGAGCGGCTCGCCGAGGAGGGGGTGCAGGTCGTCGCCGTCGACCTCGACGAAGGTGCTGCCAAGGCGGTCGCCGCGGCGGTGCCCGGAGATGCCGTCGGAGTCGGTGCGGACGTGGCCACCGAGGACGGCGTGAACGCGTACATGCAGGCTGCCGTTGCCGCGTTCGGACAGGTGGACCTGCACCATCTCAATGCCGGGATCGCCGGCTCCTTGACCGACCTCGTCGACGTGTCCGTCGAGGAGTGGGACAAGGTGATGGCCGTCAACCTGCGGGGCCCGTTCCTCGGCGTACGGGCGGCATTCCGCCACTACCTCGAGCGCGGCAGTGTCGGGTCCATCGTCGTCACCTCCTCCATCGCAGGCCTGCGCGGGAGCAACGACCTGCTCGCGTACACCACCTCGAAGCACGGCACGGTTGGGCTGGTCCACGGCGCCGCCGTCTACGGGGGGCCCATCGGAGTGCGGGTGAACGCCGTGGCTCCGGGCATTGTGCCCACGCCGATCTTCGGCGAGGCCGGCATGGCCGACATGCGCCGGCGCGCGGCCACGTCGCCGCTGCGGCGCGCCGGCAGGCCGGACGAGGTGGCTGCGACGGTGGCGTTCCTGCTCAGCGACGAGGCCACCTACGTCACCGGTGAGATCCTCTCCGTCGACGGTGGCGCCAGTGTCCAGAACACCAACCGCCGCGGCGGGGGAGCGGGTCTGTGGGACGTCTCGGTGACGGACGACGCGCTCCTCGAGCGGCATCGCGCGGGGGATGCCTCCCGGTGACGGGTGACGGGTGACGGGTGACGGGTGACGGGTGACGGGTGACGGGTGACGGGTGACGGCGATGCGAGCCGCTCTGCCGGCAGGCGTCGCACCCACCTTCACGGCCGAGGCGGACGGCGCGTCGTAGGGGACCTCGGGCGCGGGCAGCCCGGCGGCTCCACCGGTACGGCGCAGCCGGCGTCGTCATTGCCACTCGCCCGGTCGGCGCGGCCGACGTCGTGGACCGCCCTCTCGTGCCAGATCGGTCAGGTCGCGTCTCGCGACCTGACCGATCTGGCACTCACCGGCGCAGGCGTGGGTTCTCGGTCTGGAGAACCGGGTATCTTTGTAGGACGGTCTGATCGCCATTCAAGAAGGGTCGGGTCATGTCCATGACCTCCAACTCGCTCGCCTCGGCCTGGACAACGAGCCCTGTCGGCCGTGTCGCCGCACCGCTGCGCGAGCAGGTTGCCACGGCCCTGCGCGAGGCGATCCTGGACTTTCGCCTGGAGCCGGGCCAGCGTCTCGTCGAGCGGGAGCTGGTCGAGAAGCTCAACGTCTCGCGAACGACCGTGCGTGAGGCGCTCCGGGAGCTGACCTCCGAAGGTCTGATCAAGGTCGTGCCCCAGAAGGGCGCCGTGGTCGCGGTGCCCACCCTGGACGAGGCGCGCGACCTCTACGAGATCCGGGCCGCCCTGGAGAGCCTGCTGGTGAGACGGTTCGTCGAGAAGGCGACGCGCTCGCAGGTGCACGCCCTGCGAGTGGCGGCGGAGCGGTTCGCCGAAGTCGCGTCGGAGGAGTCCGCCGAGCCGCGCAAGGTCCTGAAGGCGCGTCACCACTTCAACGACATCCTGCTGGCGGGTGCCGGCAGCGGGGTGCTGAGGCAGCTCGTGGAGAGCGTCCAGGCCAAGGTGCGGGTGCTGCGGGTCAAGGGCATGTCGGCAGACCACACCGAGGCGATCCAGGAGTTGCGCGACATCGTCACCGCCGTCCGGGAGCGGGACGCGGACACGGCGGCCGAGGTCTCCACCAAGCACACGCGGCGCGTCGCCGCCAACGTCCTCCAGAGCCTGAAGGAGATACAGGACCGGTGAGGCTCGCGCAGACGGCAGACGGCAGACGGCAGACGGCAGACGGCAGACGGCAGACGGCAGACGGCAGACGGCAGACGGCCGAGGAGCCGGGCGCCGGCGGCGGCGAGGACCGTGGTTCCGAGCCTCTTGACAGGGGCTCGGTAACCCAGTCCGGTCCCACTGCGGTGCATGCCGGCTGGAACGCCGTCGCCACGTGGTGGCTCAGAACGTCAGCGGCTGCCCGAAGTGGTAGCGCGAAAGCGCCCCGTACGTGACGTCCCACTGTGCGGCGATGTGCGTCCTGAACATCGCCACGTCCCGGTAGTACTTCGCCATCGGCGATCCGAGTCGCGCCGAGCTGGACCCGGCCGAGGAGAAGGCCAAGTCGACGGCGTCGTTGGCCAGTTGAGCGCCCTGAAGGATCACGCCACGCAGCCGGGCGTCCTCCTCGGGCGTGAACTCCTGGCGTGTGCGCTCCCAGCGCCGCCCCAGCTCGGTGTACTGGCGCATCGCGCCGAGCAGCAGGGTCTCGGCGGCGTCGGTCTGCGCGAGCATCTTGCCGTACCAGCGGTGGTACTCCGTGGACTCGGTCCTCGGCATCATGGGCGGGAAACTTGTCGGGCGCTCCGTCATCAGCTCCTCGAACATGTCGACGGCAGCCCAGGCGGCGCCGATCTGCGTGGCGGCGAGCTCGCAGTTGAAGAAGGCGATCGTCCGGCCCAGGTACATCGGGTTGCGGTGCAGCTGGTAGCCGATCGTGCCCTGGTCGCCCAGGACCTGCTCCTTGAAGTCGTAGACCACGCTGAGGTGTTCGGGGACCAGCGCGTCCGGGACGTGGATGGAGTTCGAGCTGGAGGCCCGCATCCCCAGGATGCGGTCGCCGCCCCAGTCGTCGAGGATCTCGTAGTCGCACCGCGGGACGATGAACACGCGCAGCCCGAGCGCCTCGTCCGCATCGGTGAAGGTCGGGGCGACGAGCATCGCATGGGTGCTCCACATCGATCCCGAGCAGTAGTCCCACGTGCCGGAGAGCCGGTAGCCGTGCGCGGTGCGGACCGCCCGACCACGGGGAATGGTGCGACCGGGCGCGATGAGGTCGCCCGCGAAGAGCTCCGCCTGCGCCTGTTCGGGGAAGAAGGACGCGATGTGCCACGCGTGTCCGGCGCCGAGGATGAACGACCAGCCGACGCCCGGGTCGCCGCGTGAGATCTCTGTGCCGACACGGAGGAAGTCCTCAAGGGGCAACTCCAGGCCGCCGTACCGCTTCGGCTGGAGCATTCGGTAGAAGCCGGCGTCGAGGAGCTGTTTGTGGATCACCTCCGAGTAGCCGCCGAGCGCTTCGTGTTCTGTCTGCGCGGCCCGGAGGGCGGGGCGAAGTCTGGCGGCCACCCCGAGGAGGTGGTCGACCGTGCCCTCCGCCGCAGGGTGGGGCGCGGAGTCCGCGGCGTACAGGCTTGCGGCCATCGAGCTCTCCTCTCGACATGAAACTTTGTATGACGATACTATAGGCAGGCAGGGAATCAGCGCCAGTGGCGACCTTGGTTTGCCGAACCTTCTGGTCGGCACGTTCTATCCCCTCTTTACGCGATTGTGCGATCGTCATACAGTCCCGTATCGAGTTCACACAGAGTTCACGCGGAGCCCTGCCCGGCGGGCCTCCAGAGGAGTTGGTTGTGATGTCCACGCCGTCATCCGTCACGCAGGCCGGCCCCAGCCCGGTCACTTCGCGGGAGTTCCGCGACGTCATCGGGCGCTTCGCCACCGGCGTCACCGTCATTACGACGGAGTGCGACGGCACCCGGTACGGCAGCACCGCGAGCGCGGTCAGCTCGCTGACCGACGACCCGCCGATGCTGCTCATCTGTCTCAACCGGAACTCGGCCACCGCCGCGGCGGTGCGCGACAGCGGGGCCTTCGCGGTGAACGTCCTCGCCGAGGACCACGTGGACCTGGCCACGCGCTTCGCCTCGCGCGTCCCGGACAAGTACGACGGGGTGCCCACCGAAACCGCGTCTAACGGCTCGCCCTTGCTGGTCGGCGCCATCGCGCACCTCATCTGCCGGGTCGCCGAGCAGGTCGAGGCGGGCACCCACTACGTGTTCCTCGCCCACGTCGAGGAGGCGACGTCGTACTCCGGCCATCCGCTCGCCTACTTCCGCGGCCGCTTCGGCCGGATGCAGACGGCGCCGGAGGCCTCGGTCCTGCGCGAGGTCCGTGCCCGCGTGCTGGACATGGGCAGCGACTTCGAGGAGGCCATCGAAACCGGCCGGTGGGCCGAGGAGTTCGGGGTGGACGCCAACCGCATCCACCGCGCTCTGGCCGCGCTGGCCGACGAGGGGCTCATTCGGCGAGAGCGAGGGGAGTACCTCATCGCGCCCGTCCCGAACTCGATCATCGACGAGGTGTACAAGGCCAAGCTGGCCATCGAGATCGGCGTCGCGCAGTTGACCGTCGGGAAGGCGAAGCCGGAGCAGCTGGCGCGACTGCGTGAGCTCATGGAGGACACCCTCGGCTTCGTCCAGGACGGCCACTTCACCGACCCCGAGGGGTGGGTGCGCGCCAACGAGCGCTTCCACGAGTGCATGGTCGAGCTCGCGGGGTCCGCGATCCTGCTGGACACCTACCGCCGCCTCTGCCTGCCGGGGCTCAACCTGCGTGCACTGGACCGCGGAAGCTATGCCTCCAACTCGCTCCTCGACGACCATCGCGAGCTCGTCGAGGGCTACGAGGCAGCTGATCTGGCCCGGGTCGCCGCCGTACTCGGGCAGCACGCGCAGCGCCCGCTGGAGATGCGTGGCCAGGACGAGCTGCGCCGCGGCATCCACGTGACCGCCGTCGACTGAACCCCTCAAAACCACCTCTGCCGCTGCGACGGCAGCAAACGTGATGTGTGCCTCCGGGCGCTTAGGAGATGCGATGACCACAGCACACGCCGCCGCGCAGACCGACCTGGCCGCGCCGTCGGAAGAGGAGCTCGTCGAGCGGGCGAGGGCGATGCGGGAGGAGTTGCTCGCCCACCAGGAGGAGGCGGAGCGGCTGACCCACACCCCGCCGGACATCCACGAGAAGTTCCTCGCGAACCGCTTCTACGACATGTTCGTGCCGAAGACGTACGGCGGGCTCGAGACGTCACCCAAGACGTTCTTCGAGGTGTGCAAGGAGCTTGCCCGAGGTGACATGGGCAGCGCCTGGTGCTTCGCGCTCGCCGCGAACCACGCCCTCCACGTCGCCTCCTGGTACCCGAAGGAGGTTCAGGACCGGGCGTTCGACAACCGTGACTTCAGGGCGGCGTCGGTGTCCGCACCGACGGTCAAGGCCCAGAAGACCGAGGGCGGCTACGTCCTCAACGGCGTCGTCGACTACTGCTCCGGCATCCCCTACTCGACGTGGTATCTCGGCCAGTGCATGGTCGCGCAGGAGGACGGTTCCGCTCCGGTGATGGGCATGTTCCTGGCCCCGGAGAAGACCTTCGAGCGCCTGCACAACTGGGGCGAGTCGACCGGACTCAAGGCCACGGGCTCGGAGAGCATCAAGTTCACCGACGCCTTCGTGGAGACGGCCCTCGTCATCGAGGACGCCAACATGATCGACATCCCGGTGAAGGACGGCACGGTCGGCTCCCAGCTGCACGGCAACCCCATGTACGCCGGCCGCGGCCTGCTCACCTTCACGGTGTCGCTGGCAAGCCTGGCCGTGGGCGGCCTCTACCACGCTCTCGACGAGTTCGAACGGCTCATGCGCACCCGCAAGACCCCGCTGCCGCCCGTACAGCTTCGGCTGTACGACGTGGACTACCAGCGTCACTACGGCTCCGCCTGGACGAAGATCAAGACCGCCGAGCTGGCGCTCGACGGAGTCATCGCCAAGCACATGGAGTACTGCCGCGGCACAGTCGACGGCAGCCGGGAGTACACCTTCGTCGACGACTGGAGCCTGGCCTGCGTGGTCCGCGAGATCATCGTCCAGCTCTGGGAAACGCTCGAGCACGACCTGCTCCGCACCGTCGGGTCGGGTTCCATGCGGCAGGGCGAGAGGTTCGACCGGATCTTCCGTGACATGACCTCGCTCGTCACCCACCGGAACCCGATGCTGCGCGAGCAGGCGTTCCGCAACACCGCCAACCTGCTGCTGGAGATTCCGGCGCCCGAGGCCCGATGACCCTCCCCTCCTGCCTCACCTGTCCCCCCAACCTGCCCCACCGTCCCTCCCCGCGCCGCTGCGAGACAGGACCGACCATGGACCCGACCATGAGCAAGACACCACCCCATCTCGACGACAGGGTCGAGCCGATCACCGTCCGCACCGGGTCCTTCTGGGTTCCGGGGGAGCAGATCTCCACGCCGTACGGCACCCTCCCGCGCGGACCGCTCTACGTCGAGTGGATGTCACCGGTCGAGGTCACCCGCCCCTACCCGCTCCTCCTCGTCCACGGCGGCGGCGGGCAGGGCACCGACTGGCTCACCACACCCGACGGCCGGCAGGGCTGGGCGTACGACCTGGTCCGCGCCGGGTACGCCGTGTACGTCGTCGACCGGCCCGGCCACGGGCGCTCGCCGCACCACCCGGACGTGCTGGGAGACGTGGCCCCGCCGCTGCCGCTGGAGTTCGCGAGTTTCCTGTTCGCTCCGCCGGAAGCCGCCGGAACACAGACCCAGTGGCCCTGGGACCGCACGCTCGACGGGGAGGAGTTCCAGCAGCTCACCTCGGCGATGGGCTTCTTCATGGCCGACTTCGCCGAAGCGCAGCGGCTGGACGGCGAACGGCTCGCCGCACTGCTCGACCGCATCGGCCCGGCTGTGCTGATCACGCACTCCGCGGGCAGCCCCGGCGGGTGGCTCGCCGCGAACCGGCGCCCCGAGCTGGTCAAGGGGATCGTCGCGGTGGAGCCGATGGGGCCGCCGTACGCCGAGTTCCCGGGCCTGGGTGAGATCACCTACGGCCTGACCTACGCCGAGCTCGCGACCGAGCCGGCGATCGAGTCCCCCGAGCAGTTGAAGGCGGACCCCTCCCAGTACCGCATCCCCGGTCTCAGCGGCACCCCGGTCGGCGTCGTGACGGGCAGCGCGTCCGGCAGCGCGGCCCAGTCGCCGCCGCTGGTCGAGTTCCTCCGCGCGGTGGGCGCGGACGCCGCGCTGCTGGCGCTCGCCGACGCCGGGATCGTCGGCAACGGCCATGGGCTGATCCTGGAGGCCAACTCCTCCGACACGGTCAAGCCGGTCATCGCGTGGCTGGAGCGGCTGGAGACAGACCTCTCCTCCACGGGGGTGTCGCTGTGACGGCCGCCGCGGAAGACCGCACGAGCCCGACCGCCCAAGGCCTGCCGGACGAAGCGGTGCGCCGCCTCGTCGCGATCGTCGGCGCCGACGCGGTCCTGCTGTCCGACGACGAGCGGGACACCTACCGGGACCCGTACTGGTTCCAGGGCGACCGCACCTACGACTCCTCCGCCGTGGTGTTCCCCACCTCCACCGAGCAGGTGCGGGAAATCCTCCGGGTCGCGAACGAGTACCGCATCCCGGTATGGACGTCCTCCCAGGGACGCAACAACGGCTACGGCGGCCCGTCCCCCCGCGTTCGGGGCTCGCTCCTGATCAGCTTCCGCCGGATGAACCGGGTACTGGAGATCAACCGCGAGCTGGCGTACGCCGTCGTGGAGCCCGGAGTCCGGTGGTTCGACCTGTACGACGCGCTCGAGGCCTCCGGCAACGGTGACCTGTGGTGCTCCATCCCCGACATCGGCTGGGGCAGCGTCATCGGCAACTCCCTCGAGAACGGGGTGACTTACGGCCCGAACGGGTCGGGCTTCCAGAAGATCTGCGGGATGGAGGTCGTCCTCGCCGACGGGGAGCTGCTGCGGACCGGCATGGGCGCCGTACCGGGCAACCCGTCCTGGCACGTCTATCCGCGTGGTCTCGGTCCGGTGCTCGACCCGCTGTTCATGCAGTCCAACTACGGCGTCGTGACGCGCGCGGGCGTGTGGCTGCAGCGCCGTCAGGAGGCGTACGCCCCGGTCTATCTCACCGTTCCCCGGGACGACCAGCTCGCGCAGGCCGTCGACATCATCCGCGAGCTCCGCCTGGACGGCGTGATCGGGGGCGTACCGAACCTGCAGAACACGATCACCATGTCCGCTCAGTTCCCCGAGCTCCTCGGGGAGTTCATGGGCGCCGAGGGCCCGATGAGCGAGGAGGCCCTCGAAGAGCTCGCCACGCGCGCCGGCGTCGGGCGATGGGGGCTGCGCACCGCACTGTGGGGCGACGTGCCCGTCGTCGAGCACCAGCTGCGGCGCATCCGTGCGGCGTGGGCGGCCATCGACGGATCGCGTGTCGACCACAACCGCACCTTCCTGCGGGACGAGTGGGGCGAGCTGAGCACGTTCATGGAGAAGGTCCAGGCCGGGATCCCGAGCATGGACATGATGGAGGTTCTCCCGGAGTTCCTCGGGCACATCGGCTTCTCGCCCGTCGTACCTCTGACCGGCGGCGAGGTGCGCCGCGTCGTCGACATGATCCAGCGGCTCGTCACCGAGCGGGCCGGCACGAACTTCGTGTGCGCGATCTTTCCCATCAACGACCGCAGCGCCATCGTGTGCAGCAGCCTCAGCTTCGACACCCGCGACGAGAAGCAGGTACGGGCCGCGGTGGACACCGCGAAGATGCTGGTGAGCGAGGTGGGCGCACTCGGATACGGCGAGTACCGCGCGCACCTGGACTTCATGGACCTCGCGGCCGACCAGTACTCCTTCAACGACCACGCCTACCGGCGCTTCGTCGAGAAGATCAAGGACGCTGTGGACCGAACGGCATCCTGTCGCCCGGACGGCACGGCGTATGGCCCAGCGCCCACCGGACCGGCCCTTCGACTGACCTCACGACGAACGGGGAGGCTCGCCCATGACCGCGATCAAGGACGTCAGCGGCCTCGTCGCCGTCGTGACCGGCGGCGCTTCGGGCATCGGCAAGGGCATCGCGCAGCGGCTGGCGGAGCGCGGCGCGAACGTGGTGATCGCCGACATCGAGGAGGGTCCGCTCAGCACCACGGCCGCGGAGATCGCGGCCGTGGGCGTGCGCACCGACGTCTCGGACGCCGCGAGCGTGCAGGCGCTGGCCGACCAGGTCCTCGACCGGTTCGGCAAGGTGCACCTGGTGTTCAACAACGCCGGCGTGGCCCCGGAGTCGGCCATCGCCGACATGACTGTCGTGGACTGGAAGTGGATCATCGACGTCAACCTCCACGGCGTCATCCACGGCGTGAATGCCTTCCTGCCGCTGCTGAAACAGCACGGCGAGCCGGCGTACATGGTGAACACGTCCTCCATGGGCGGCTTCGTCGCCGACATGCCAGGACTGGGGGCGTACGCCACCACCAAGTTCGCCATCATGGCGCTCACCGAGGCGCTGGCCTGCGAGCTGGAGCGGGAGGGCTCCACCGTGGGCGCCGCGGTGCTCGCGCCGGGGACGGTCCGCAGCAACATCGCACGGAGCCTGCGTACCAGGCCCGCCGGGGTGGAGGACAGCAGCTTCGTGCAGAACGACATCTCCGAGAACAAGGAGCTCGCCGCGCTGCGTTGGCTGGACCCGGCCGAGGTGGGCGACATCGTGCTCGCCGGCCTCGCGCGCGGCGAGACCCACATCGTCACCCATCCCGAGTGGTACCCCATGGTCGCCGAGCGCGCGGCCAGGATCGAGGCGGCGTTCGGCCGCGCATCCGCCGTCACCGCAGGAGAACTCTGATGCCCACAGACCCGAAGGACGTCGTCCGCGCATTCGTTGACGCCCTCAACCGTCAGGACTGGGACCGTGTCGGCGGGCTGATCACCCCGGACTTCAGCGAATTCTTGCGAGGAACACCGGGCGTTTACGCTCGGGAGGAATCGCATCCCCGTGGCTGCGGCGCGGAGCGCCGCAGCATCACTGTGTCGGCTCGGCCGGGGAGCGGCCGGGTGATGCGAGCGCGTGGTCGGTTGAGTCACTCGATGTGATGAACGCGGCCGAACGCGTGGTGGCATCTCGTACGGGTGCCTACGATCAGTGATCGTGAAGCTGGTGGTGCAGGTCAAACTGGAGCCGACGCCCGGACAGGCGGCGGCGCTTGAGGCGACCCTGCACGCCTGTAACGAGGCCGCCACCTGGGTAAGTGAGATCGCCTTCGAGCGCGGGGAGTTCAAGAACTTCCCCCTGCGCAAGCACACCTACGACGAGGTGAAGTCGAGGTGGAGCCTGGGCGCGCAGGCCGCCCAGCACGTGATCAAGAAGACCTGTGATGCGTACACCACGCTGAAGGCGAACCTGAAGGCCGGCAACCTCGGCAAGCCCGGCTCGAAGCGCTACCGCAAGGCCACCGAGAAGCCGGTCGCCTTCCGCCCCCAGGGCGCCCAGCCCTACGACGACCGGATGCTCTCGTGGCAGATCGCCGCGCGCACGGTGTCGGTCTGGACCACGTCGGGGCGGGTCAAGAACGTGGCCTTCACCGCCTCGGTGGAGCAGCTCGCCACGCTCGCCCTGTACCGCAAGGGCGAGTCCGACCTGCTGGAACGCGACGGCATGTGGTTCCTCAGCGCCACCTGCGAGGTTCCCGAGGCGGAGCTGAACACGGCTCCGGCGGACTTCCTCGGCATCGACCTGGGCATCGTGAACATCGCAACCACATCCGACGGCGAGATCATGGCCGGGCGCGAGCTCAACCGCGTCCGGGTCCGTGAGCGCGGCCTGCGCACCAAACTGCGGAAGAAGAACACCCCGTCCGCGAAACGGCGCCTGAAGAAACGCAGGCGCAAGGAGGCGCGGCGGGCCAAGGACATCAACCACAAGATCGCGAAACATGTGGTGGCCGAGGCAGAACGCACCGGTCGCGGAATCGCCCTGGAAGAGTTGACGGGCATCCGTGAGCGGGTACGGCTTCGCAAGCCCCAACGGGCCACCCACTCCTCCTGGGCGTTTCACCAGCTCGGAGAGTTCATCGCGTACAAGGCCCGCAAGGCCGGGGTGCCAGTAGTGCACGTCGACCCGGCGTACACCTCGCGCACCTGCGCCGAATGTGGGCACATCGACCCGGCGAACCGGGTCTCCCAGGCCTTCTTCGCATGCCGGAACTGCGGATTCGTTGATCACGCAGACCGGAACGGCTCCCGCAACATCCGCGCCCGCGCGTGGGAGTTGTGGCGACGCGGGGCCCAGTCAACGGCCCCCGCCCCACTCCGGAATTCCCAGGGTGGGGCTGGACGCAAACGCAGCATCACAGCCAGTGATGCCCGTTGTGCAAGCCCGGGACTTTAGTCCCGGGTAGTTGACCTACACGATCATGTCGTACGACCTGCCCGGGGCCCAGACGCCGCTGCCGGGAACTGATTCTCGAGACGGCGAAGGCCGGTTACGGCGAGTACCGGGCCCACCTCGACGCGATGGACCTGGTCGCCGACCAGTACGACTTCAACGACCACGCGATGCGCCGCTTCACCGAAAAGCTCAAGGACGCGATCGACCCGGTCGGGATCCTCGCCCCCGGCAAGCAGGGAATCTGGCCGGCCGCGCACCGACCCTGATAGCAGGAACAAGCACTGAGGCCCCGGCTGTTGCCGGGGCCTCACCGCATGTCAGAGACCGTCTCAGTCGCGGTCGGCGAGGTGCCGCAGCCTCTCCGGCCAGATGCCGTGGCGGCCGGGCGACAGGATGCCGTTCGGGTCCACCGCGTCCTTGATCGTCTCGCAGAACCGCCGGTAGGCGTGGTCGTTGAAGGAGTACTGCGCCGATGCCAGGTCCATGAAGTCCAGGTGGGCGCGGTACTCGCCGTAGCCACGCTTGCCCGCCTCGGCCACCAGCACCTTCACCGCGTCGTAGGCCTTCCGGCACTGCTCCGCGTCGCGGTAGTCGTAGTTGAGGCCGGTGACGTAGAGCGCCGTCCGCTCATTGATGATCAGCAGCCCTCCGGCGACGTTGACGCCGACCTTCTCCCTGACGATCCGGTCGAAGAGGTCGACGACCTCCCGTACGTCGGTCCCGACCAGCGGGATGGCGGGGGAGAAGCCGATGTGGGCGATGCCTTCCGGGATGGCGTCGAGCAGCTCGACGGTGGGAAGGCCCGCCTGGCACTTGTCGGGGATGGTGTGGAGCTGGTCGTACTCGTCGGGGCCGTACGTCCGCTCGAAGAGAACCTTGCCGCCGGGAATCGCGCTCCACGCCTTGCGGATCTTGTCCAGCTGGTACTCGACGATGGGGGTGTCACCCCACAGGGCCCCGCGCATGGCCCACCGGCCGAGACCCGTCGCGTCGGCCAGCTCGTCGAGCGTCTCCTCGCTGAACGCCCCCTCCGCGCCGGCGAACCGGCCCATCACGTCGGGGAACTGGGCCGCCAGCGTCACGGTGTTGTACATGCTCGGTACGCCGCGCAGAGTGCCGTCCAGGCGGAGCCCTCGGATGATGTCGATCGCCTGATCGAGGTGCTCGTCCCGTGGCACCGTCAGGAAGAACGGCGCGTAGGCCTGTGGCCGTGGCATGAGCCAGTAGCCCATCCTCGTGACGATGCCGTAGTTGCTCTGCATGAACAGGCCGTCGAGGACCGGGCCGAGGCCGCGCTTGTAGGTGTGCCAGGACTTGTTGTCCGGGATGGCACCCATGCCGGTGCGCAGCAACTCGCCGTTGGCCAGCACGACTTCCATCCCGCATGGCGCCATGAAGTCGGCGCCGTAGGGCTGGTAGGTGATCCCGCAGTCGAGGGAGTTGCCGATGACGCTTCCCCAGCCGAGGTCGGGAACGGTCACCATCAGGTCCTCGTTGCCGGACTCCTTCAACGCCTCATGCAGGTCGAACCATCGCACGCCCGGCTCGACCACCGCGTAGGCCAGGTCACGGTTGATCTCGAGGACGCGGTTCATCCGGGTCAGGCTGACCACGACGGTCGCCTTGATACGGGGAGAGGAGCCGCCGTACCCGTAGTTGCGGCCCTGCGAGGACGTCCAGATCGGCACTCCGAACTCGCCTGCGATCCGGACGACCGCCTGCACCTCCTCGGTGCTGCGGGGCAGCAGGACCGCGGCCGGGTCGTAGGTGTCGTCGTCGCGGTGCCAGTACTTGTCGCGGTACTGCTCGTGGAAGCGGCCCTCTCCGAGGACGACACCGTCTTCACCGAGTACGTCGGTGAAGGCCTGCAACGCCTTCTCGCCGAGGTACGTCGTGTCCTCGCCGGTGTGCGCGCTGGTCATCGTGCTGCCTCCACAACGCTGTCGACCGGGGCCGGCTGCGGGGCGGCGCCCGCGGGCGGCCAGGTGGGCGCGGCCGCTTCGAGCACCGAGCGCATCGAGCGCGGGGCCCGCCCGCCCAGGGTCAAAACGGCGTCGCTGAGGGACGACATGTGCCCCACGCGGATCGCGCGGCTGAAGGACACCATGTCGTCACTGTTCCACGGGATGGGGGAGGAGGACATGTCGTCCTGGTACTCCCGGGGTACACCCATGGCGTCGAACATGGCGTACTGGTCCTCGTCGCTGATCGGGACGTACTCGATGGCGGCGCCGCTGATCTCGGCGGCCATGGCGCACACTTGACGGTAGGTCAGCTTCTCCGGACCGGTGACCTCGTAGGCCCGGTTGTCCTCGCCCCGGCCGAGCAGCGCGCCGACGGCGGCAGCCGCGCAGTCCTCCTTCGCGACGAACCCGACCGTGCCCTCACCCCAGGCCCCGATCATCTTCCCGGTGGCGACGGCGCCCGGAGCGATGAAGTAGGCCACCGCCTCGGCGTACTGGGCGTCGCGCAGCGCGTTCCAGCGCAGGCCCGAGTCGCGGAGCATCGCCTCGGTCGCGCGGTGCTCGACGCAGACGACGGCGTCGTTCTCCTCGATACCGGCGCCGACGATCGACGTGTAGGCGATGTACTGGACCCCGGCGCGCCCGGCCGCCTCGATCGCGTTGCGGTGGAACCCGATCCGCGACCCGACCTGGGCGGTGGAGACGATCAGCAAGCGCTGCGCCCCCGTGAAGGCGGTTTCCAGGCTGTCCGGCTCGGCGAAGTCGGCGTACCGCACCTGCGCGCCGCGGTCGGCGAAGGACTGCAGCTTCTCGGGAGCCCGCGTGGTCAGAATGACCTGGTCGGCGGGAACCGACTCGAGCAGCAGCTCTGCTGCGGTCTGTGCCAGCTCTCCGCTGGCACCGGTGATGAGGTACACGCGCGCTCCTTATGTGCTCACCGGCCCGGCCCGCCCGGACGGTGTGACGACCCCGTCAGAACCCGCTGGGTGGGGCGTTCTACGGCTGGGCGTTTCAGTAGACGCTACTCTTTGTATGACGAGACGACAATCGCTGGGCTGAGATTCCTGGTGACAGCGACGGGGTGCGGACCTCCGGCGCCCCACGGCCACCTCGATCGCGTTGCGGTGGAACCGGCCATGGCCCGCGTCGGCTTGCTGTCGGGGCCCGTTGCGGCCCTCCGTCACGGGACTCTGACGGCCGATGGCGGTGTGATGCCCCGAGAAATCCGGTTCATGAGATGGGTTTCCGCCTATGGACGTCGGTTTCGGCAGACACTACTGTCTCCCTCGCTCAGCTTTGTATGACCAGACGACAATCACACAGTCTGGGAATCCAAGTCCTCATAGTCAGGAGGGGTCAGTGGCGACCCACCCGCTCACAGCCGAGCCGGACACCGTCCTGGCGGTCGACGGTCTGAGGAAGCACTTCGGTCCGACGGTCGCTCTACGAAACGCCGGCCTCCGCCTGCTCCCGGGCGAGGTGCACGCCCTCGTGGGGGAGAACGGGTCCGGGAAGAGCACACTGGTCAAGATCCTCAGTGGAGTGCACCGCCCCGACGTCGGTTCCATGGAGGTCGGCGGTCGGCCCTTTGCCCCGCGGATGCCCGCCCAGGCCTTGCGGGCGGGTATCGACACGGTGTTCCAAGAGGTGCTCGGCGTCGAGAACAGGACCGTGCTCGACAATCTGTGGCTCGGCGCGGACGGCCTGCTGCGCCCGGTGTCACGGGACGCGGGCCGACGCGCGAAGGCGGAGAAGATCCTCACCGCGCTGCTCGTCACGCCTCCGCCGCTGGACATCCCCTTCGGCGCGCTCCAGCTCAGCGACCGCCAGACCTGCTGCATCACCCGGTCACTGCTGCGCGACCCCAAGGTACTGATCCTCGACGAGGCGACCTCGGCGCTCGACTACGACACCCGCACCCGCCTGTTCTCGCTGCTGAAGGAACGAGCGGCGCAGGGCATGAGCATCGTCCTCATCACGCACCGGATGGACGAGATCCGCGAGATCGCCGACCGCGTCACCGTGCTGCGGTCGGGGGAGACGGTGGCCACCTTGGACGCCGACTGGGACCACGACGAGATGATCCGGCTGATGACGGGTGGCGCGCACCTGGTTCAGGACACGGTGCGCGTGGCCGCCGATGCCGCCGACACCGCCGAGCGCCCGGTCGTCCAACGGGTGCGGGGCTCCCGCCTCCGTCCGGGCGGCGCCCCGTGCGATGCGGTGTTCCGGCAGGGCGAGATCGTCGGCCTCGCCGGCCTCGAGGGCCACGGCCAGGACGAGTTCCTCCGGCTCCTCCTCGGGCACGGCGACACCGAAGGGGTCGTACGGATCGACGGTGACCGGGAGCACCGGGTGACCGACCCCAGGAGAGCCCGGGACCTCGGCATCGCGTACGTCCCGAGGGACCGGCGCGGGGAGTCGATCCTGCCGTGGTTCTCCATCCTGGACAACTTCGCGATCGCCACCGCCGGCCAGGACGTCAGGCGGGGGCTGCTGTCCGGACGCTCCGCCGAGAAGCGGTTCGGCCACTACGTCGAGCGGCTCAACATCAAGTACGGCCGCACGTCGGACGCGATCACCACGCTGAGCGGCGGCAACCAGCAGAAGGTCGTCATCGCCCGCTGGCTGGCCTCCCAACCCAAGGTCCTGCTGCTCAACGACCCGACAAGGGGTATCGACGTGGGCGCGAAACGCGACCTCTACCGGCTGCTGCGCGAGCTGTCCCGACTCGGACTGACCGTCGTCATGCTGTCCTCGGAGGTCGACGAGCACGTCGAGCTGATGGACCGCGTCCTGGTGTTCCGGGAAGGTTCGCTCGCCGCTGAGCTCGCACATGAGGAACTGAGCCGGGAACGGCTCGTCGACGCCTTCTTCGGCGGAGCGGCGGTGACCGCATGAGCACGACCAACCACCCGGCCCTTACCCCAGTCCCGGACCCAGGCCCGCAGACCACGGCCACGACAGCACCCCGGCGCAGCCTCAGATCCCTGTTCGCCCGGCACACCTACCTGTTCGCGCTCGGCCTGGCGCTGGCGCTGCTGGTCGCCAACCTCGTGAACCAGCCCAACTTCGGGGCCACCTCCCAGCTGGCCAACCTGGCTCCGCTCGGCATAGCCGCGATGGCGAGCGTGCCCTCGATCATGAGCGGTCGCGGGGGCATCGACCTGTCGATCAGCCCACTGATGACGTTGAGCGCTCTGCTCTACGCGACCCAGCTCCATCCGATCGGACTCGGTGGGTACGTCGCACTGCCAGTCCTCATGGTCACGGGTGCGCTGGTCGGAACCCTCACCGGTCTCCTCATCGTCGTCGGCCGGCTCCAGCCGATCGTCGTCACCCTCGCGATGTTCTTCGTCCTCACCGGCGTCGACCTCAAGCTGGCTCCCAGCCCGACCACCGTTTCCGGCACCTGGATGGCGAATTTCGCCGGGTCCATGGGACCGGTCCCGGGAGGGCTGGTCGCGCTCGCCATCCCGGTGGCCGTCTGGCTGCTGATCACCAGGCTGACGACATACGGCAGTCTCCTGCGCTCGGTCGGCGGCAACGACGTCACGGCGTTCACCAGCGGCGTGCCCGTCGGCGCCGTCCGCGTGCTCGCCTACGCCATGGGCGGCGCGATGGCGGCCGTGGGGGGCCTGGTGCTCATCGGCCTGGCATCGACGGCAGAGGCCGGCACAAGCTCCGCGTACACCCTCATCGCCATCGCGGCGGTCGCACTCGGCGGCATCCCGCTCCAGGGCGGGGGCGGCGGGATCGCCAACGCGCTCGCCGGCGCCGCCGCGATCTACCTGCTGCAGAGCCTGCTCGGAGTGCTGCAGGTCTCGCAGACCTGGCTGCAGGTGATCTACGGGGCCCTGCTCATCAGCGCGGTGCTCTTCGGCGCGATCGCGGCACGAGAACTGAAGGCAGGGCGATGATGACCACCCAGCAGGACTCGCTCAGCGCGGCCGAGGCCGCCCCCGGCGTCGACGCCGCGACGTCAGGAGCCGACTCGGCAGAAGTCCGCCCGACCCCCTCGGCCGGACAATGGCTCCTCTCCCTGCAGCGGCGGTTCCCGCTCGTCCAGGTCCTGCTCACCGTGGCCGTGTTCGCCTGGGGCGCGGCCACCATGCCGGGCTTTCTGGAGCCGACGAGCATCCGGTCGGTCCTCGTGCTCTGCGCGCTGGCCGGCCTGGCCTCGATCGGGCAGACACTGGTCGTACTGATCCGGGGGATCGACCTGTCCCTCGCCGGGTTCATCGTCGTCGGAGCGGTCACCGTGACCCGGTTCAGCGACGTTCCCGGCGTACCCCTCCCTGTCATGCTCGCCGTCGCCGTCGCCTGTGGCGCCACGGCGGGCGGCCTGGTCGGGTACATGTGCCACCGCTTCGCCATCCACCCGATCATCGTCACTCTCGCCGCAGGCTCGATCGCTGTCGGCGTGACCGCGGTCCTCAGCGGAGGGGGCTACGGCGCCGGTGCGCCCGGCTGGGCGACCCGCCTGAGCTCTCCCATGTCGTCGACCTTCGGCATCCCGGTGCCGCCGGTCGTGGTCATCTGGGTCCTCGCCACCGCCGTGGTCTCCGTCCTGCTGCACCGGACCCTGCCCGGCCGACGGCTCCTGGCCACGGGCGCCGGCCCGGTGGCCGCGGATCTCGCGCACATCAGCACGCGGAAGGTCTGGGTCACCGTGTACGCCATCTCCGCGGCGCTCGCGGTCCTCGCCGGCGTCGTGCTGGCCGGCTTCGCCGGGAATGTCGACAACCGGCTGGGCAACCCCTATCTCTTCCTGAGCATCGCCGCGGTGGTCCTCGGCGGGACAGCGTTCGGCGGGCCCGGGAGCTACACACGCACCACGGTCGGGGTGCTGCTGCTCACCGTCGTCTCCACCGTGCTCGTCGGCATGGGCTTCCAGGAAGCCGACCAACAGATCCTCAACGGCGTCGTCATCCTCGCCGCGATGGCCGTCTACGGCCGGGAGCGAAGGCTCCGCGACCAGGTCTAACGAGCCCGGCCAGTTCCTCCCGGGAGCCGGCCGGCCCGAGCAGTCCCCCTCGGGTCTGACCGGCCCGGCCCAGGTCTCTCTCGGGGCCTTCACCTGAGTACCCTCCATGAAAGGCAGTCCATGAACAGATCCACCCACCGGCGCGCCCGCACGCGCGTCGTGGCGTCATCCTCCGGCATCGTTCTCACGGTCCTGCTCGCCGGCTGCGGCGGATCGAGCGGCTCCGTCGGCAACGGCGCAGCCGGCGGCGGCACGACGGAGGCCAAGGGCAAGGCGTCCGCCGACTGCGGCCAGGTGCCGACCATCGCCCCCAAGGACCCCGACGGCGCCGTCAAGGAACTGCCCGCGGAGCTCCAGAAGGCCTACAACGCCTACGGCGAGGAGGTGTTCGCGAGCGCGTGGCGGGACAGGAAGGCGCTGGGCCGGCCCGCCAAGGTGGGCTTCTCGTACCTGCCTACCTCCAACGCGTACGCCGCCGCAGTCGTCAAGCAGCTGGAAGCGAGCTTCGCCAAGGCCAAGGCCGATGGCCTGGTCAAGGGCAAGCTGGTCAAGCGGATCATGACCGACCCGGCGACCATGACCCCGGCCGAGCAGATCCGCGGCTACAACGAGCTGGTCGACTCCGGCGTCGACGTCATCTACGTCACGCCGCTCTCCGGCGACGCGATGGTCGCCGCGGTTGACGCCGCCGGCAAGAAGGGGATCGTGACGGTCGCGCTCTCCTCGACCATCCGCTCCAAGTACGCCGTCAACGTGGCCGAGAACTCCTACCTGAACATCGCGGAGCCGACAGCCCTGGTCGCCGAGCAGCTCAAGGGCAAGGGCAACGTCGCGGTCGTTCGCGGCTTCCAAGGACTGTCCGCGGAAACGATCGGCTACAAGGCGGTCAAGGACGTCCTCGCCGCATGCCCTGACATGAAGGTGATCGGCGAGGTCAACGGCGCCTACGTGCCGCCGGTGGCCAAGGGCGAGCTGCTGAAGTTCCTGTCCAGCCACCCGCAGAAGATCGACATGGTGGCGCAGCTCGGCGTGATGGGTTCCGGGGTCTACGCCGCCTTCGAGTCGACCGGGCGGGACACACCCAAGGTCGTGGACGCCGGTGCGTCCGCCTCCTCGCTGGCCTCCTGGGAGAAGCTGGCAGCGGATGGCTACGAGACCGCCGGCACGGGTGGCAACGGCACCCAGCAGGCGAAGGCCTGGTTCGACGTCGGGATGCTGGTGCTCCAGGGAGCGGGCCCCAAAGTCGGCACGATCACCCGCGAGCCGTCGGTGATCACCAAGGACAACCTGGCCGACTACCTCCCGCAGGGTGCGAAGCCGAGCGACCTCGGAGAGGTCAAGGACGGCGAGCCGTGGATGCCCGAGGAGTACCTCGCCCAGTTCTTCGACAACCCTGCCAAGAACTGAGGGCAGGGCGCGCATGAGCGTTTCATCAAGCGACGGCCGCCGGGAGTCTTCCGGCGGCCGCCTCGCCGGCAAGGTCGCTCTCGTCACGGGCGCCGCCTCGGGCATCGGCCTGGCCACGGTCCGTCGTTTCGTCGACGAGGGCGCCCGGGTGGTGGCGGTGGACCTCGATGCCGAGCGAACGGCCAGAGCGGTGGCCGGGTACGACGGCGTGGTCCCGGTCGGTGCCGACATACGGGAGAGCGGTCAGGTCGACACGGCGTACGAGCGCGCTCTCGACGAGTACGAACGGCTCGACGTCGTGGTGAATGCCGCGGGCGTCTCGGGTGCGCAGGCAGACATCTGCGATCTCAGCGATGAGGATTTCAACGACGTCATCGCGGTGAACCTGGCGGGCACGTTCTACTCCGTGCGGGCCGCGGTGCGCGCGATGCGCCGCAACCGTCCGTCGAGCGGTTCCATCGTCAACCTCTCCAGCGTGGGAGCGCTGGCCAACTTTCCCCTGCCGGCGATGTACCCGGCGTCCAAGGCCGGCGTGCTGGGGCTGACCCGTGCGGTGGCCGCGCTGGTGGCGACCGACGGGATTCGCGTCAACGCGGTGGCGCCCGGGGCGACGGACACACCGATGCTGCCCCAGGACCGGGAGATCCGCCGTGCCGTCGTCGAGATGGGGGTGCTGCGCCGGGCTGCCTCCGCGGAGGAGATCGCGCACACGATTCTGTTCCTGGCAAGCGACGAATCGGCGTTCTACACGGGACAGACGCTGTCACCGAACGGCGGATACGTCATGCACTGAGCCGCAGGGCCGCAGTGGGCTCCAAGACCGCAGCGCTTACGAAGGAGTGCGGCTCAGAGCGTGGCGCCGCTGAACGGCAGCCCGCTGGTGGCGGAGAGACCCTCCAGCCCTGCGCGTTTCGCCTGTTCGATGTGGTGGTTGCAGGCACGCACCGCGGCGTCGGCGTTGCGTGCCTCGATCGCCTCGATCATCGTGCGCAGTTCCTGCACGCTGCGGCCTGTACGCCCGGGCTGCGCCAGCGACGTGGCCCGAAGCAGGCTGAGCCGGGCCTGTACGCCGCCCAGCGTGGAGTGCACCGAGCGGTTTCCGCAGCCGCGCAGCAGGACGTCGTAGAAGCGGTCCTTCGTCTTGAGGACCCGGAGTGTGTCGCCGGCACCGGTGGCGGCCTCGGCCAGTGCCTCGAACGCCTCGCGCAGCTCCGCCACCTGCTCGTCCGACGCCAGCTCGGTGAACCGGCGCACGGCCAGTGCCTCCAGCACGGCGCGCAGTTCGTACAGCTCCACGGCCTCCTGGGGCGAGGGCACCACGACGACGGCGCCCTTCTGCGGAATCGTCTTGACCAGGCCTTCCGCTGCCAGTTCGCGCAGTGCCTCACGGATGGTCGTGCGCGAGACGCCGATCTCCTCGATCAGCTCGCGCTCGATCAGCCGCTGGCCGGGGGCGTAGTGGAAGCTGAGGATGGCCTGACGCAGCACATCCAGCACCTGCTGACGCAGAGGCGCCGCGACGCGGCCCACCTGGGCGGCGAGGTCGGTGGTCTCGGCCGAGCTGCTACGGGGTGCTGAGTTCCCTGATACGGTCACGCTGATCAGGATACGGTAAGGCGATCGTACAACCCAGCGGCCTCGGGCTCCGGTAGGAGAATTTCGGCCATCGTCTCGCGATGTTCAAACGGACGACACATGGGCGGCCGATGTGGACGCCCCCCCCGGCGGCGCGTGTCGAGGGCCTTCGTAGGCCCCGCCGCGGCAGCTTCGGCAGCCGTCGGCTGTTACTGGGCGTGGATGCGCGTCCGGTTTGTCGGGCACCGGCTCGACCGCACGCTCCAGAGCCGCGCATCGCCGCCGAGCCGGGGCGGCGAGCGTGGTGCTCCGCGACGCCCACAGAGAAGTGGTCAGTTCCGGCTCTGCATCACCGTCCGCGGTGGGGCATGCGGGGCGCGGTTCCGGTCCTGCACCGCGGTCAGGTCCCACACCCGAGGGCGTCAAAGGCCTCTCCGCCGCCTCGCGGCATCCTCGGTCGTTGTTGTATGACGAGGATACGGTTGCCTCGCGTGCGGTGCCGCTCTGCGCAGTGCCTTGGCCCGCGAATGGTCCGGATCTTGGATTGGAGGAGGAAGCAGGCTGGCCTGCAGCCGGAGATGAGGCTTAAGAGCACTGACCAGACGTAATGTCGCCCCGATCGAATTGCGCCTTCAAAGGTTCAGGTGCAGTTGCCGTCGCTCGGTCGTGCCGGGCTGCCCTCCTCCACGAGGTCCACGCCCAGCTGGGCGAGCACGCGGTCGCGCAGGGCCGCGTACTCGGGGCTGCCGTGGCGGCGCGGTGCCGGGAGCTCCACGGGGAGGTCGGCGGCGATCCGGCCCTGGTCCAGCACCACCATCCGGTCCGCGAGGACGATCGCCTCGTCGACATCGTGCGTGACCAGGAGCACGGCGGGCCGGTGCCGCTCGCACAGGCGGCGCAGCAGGATGTGCATCCTGATCCGGGTGAGGGCGTCCAGCGCGCCGAACGGTTCGGCGGCGAGCAGCAGTTGGGGTTCGCGTACGAGAGAACGCGCGAGCGAGACGCGCTGCTGCTCCCCTCCGGACAGCTCGACGGGCCAGGCCCGCTCGCGCCCGTCGAGACCGACTTCGGCGAGGGCGGTCCTGCCGCGCTGTTCGGCGTCCGGTCCGGTCAGGCCCAGGACAACATCGTCGAGCAGTCGCTTCCAGGGCAGCAGCCGGGCGTCCTGGAAGACCACGGAGACGTGGTCGGGGGCGGCGAGTTCGCCGCTCCCCGCCACTTCGTGGTCGAGTCGGGCCAGGGCCCGCAGCAGCGTGCTCTTGCCTGAGCCGCTGCGCCCGAGCAGGGCCACGAACTCCCCTGGAACAATGCTCAGTTCGAGCCCGTCCAGCACCTGGCGCGCGCCGAAGGAGCGCACCAGATTCTCGATCCGCACGGTTGGCGCGAGGTCTTTGGCCGTCGTCAGTCCGCCAGTGTGCGCCGCCATGTCAGCGTCCTCCTCTCCACGAGCCGTACCAGGGCGTCGGAGAAGAGCCCGAGGAGTCCGTACGCGACGAGGCCGACGAGGATGATGTCGGTCTGTCCGTACGTTCGCGCGAGCTCCATCATGTAGCCGATGCCGCTGGTCGCGTTGACTGTCAATCCCCTGGTTGCGTAGAGACTTTGGTTAAGCAGCCCGGCCTTCCTGATCGGTCCCCGCTCGCGCCTCCTGGATGATCCGTTCGAACTCGACGGGTGGCCTCCCGCCGGCCGTGCTGTGACGGCGTTTCGTGTTGTAGAAGTCTGCGATCCACGTGGCGGTCTTCAGCCTCGCCTCGGCGCGGGTGGCGAAAATGTGCCGGTGGGCGTACTCGACCTTGAGGACCGAGTGGAACGACTCCGCGGCGGCGTTGTCCAGCGCCGACCCGACGCGTCCCATCGACTACCACGCCCCAGCGGCCGCACAGCTGCCGGAACGACCGGTTGAGTCCAGGCTCGCTGCCGCGGTCCGTGTGGAAAATGACGCAGCGCACGTTCCCGCCGCGGGTGGCCGCCGCCATGTGCGGGCGGCGACGACCAGTTCGCCATCGTGATGTGCCCCCATCGCGTAGCCGAGCAGGCGGCGGGAGAAGAGGTCGATGACCGTGGCCAGGTACAGCTTGCCCTCACCGGTGTCGATCTCCGTCATGTCCCCGCACCAGACCAGGTCGGGTGCCTCGGCGGTGAAGTCCCGCCGCACGAAGTCCGGGGCGGCCTGCCGTTTCCCCAACCGAGTCAGCCCCCGCCGTCTGCGCACCTTCCGCGCGACCAGGCCGAACTCGGACATGATCTTCGCGATGGTGTTCACCGAGACCCGCCAGCCCTGCCTTACTAGCCTGATCCAGATCTTCGGCGAGCCGTGGGTGCCGCTGAGTCGTCGAACTCCTCCCTCACCGCTTCGATCAGATGCTGTCTGCGTAGCTCACGCCGGGTGGGCCGGCGGGTGCGGTGCTTGTAGAACCACGCCTCGCTTACGCCCAGAGCGCGGCAGGAGACGCGGTGCGGAATGCCGTGCTCGGTCGCGTGGAAGCCTCCGTAAGCCTCCGGGGGTGTGACGCGCTCGATCGCGCTGTGCGGCCGATGAGCTTTCCCGGGACCGGGTCGGACGGGCGGATCAGCGCAGTCCGGCGAAGAGATCGTTCTCGGGTACGGCGGCGCCGGTGGCGTCCTTGACACGTACGAAGGTCTCTATGCCCATCAAGTCACCGAACCTCTCCTTGCCCATCTTGAGGAAGAAGATGTTCTCGCCCTGACTGGCGTGCGCGGCCAGCGCATCGAACTTCTGGCCGCTGAACGCGGTGGTGTCCACCCACGTGGTGATCTCATCGTCGGGAAGACCGATCTCGGCCATCGCGGCGGCCTCGGCAGGATCCGGCTCCGGCATGTCCTCATGGAACTCGCGCACGATCTCCCCGAACCGCCGCATCATCGAGCGGGGCATCGTCGTCCAGTACACCTTCGGTGTCAGCGCGGTCATCTCCAGCGCCGCCATCGTGATGCGGTGGGCCTGGATGTGGTCGGGGTGGCCGTAGAAGCCGTTCTCGTCGTAGGTGACGACCACATCGGGTCGGTAGTGCCGCATGAGTTCCGCAAGTCGGGCGGCGCCTTCCTGCACGGGGGTCTGCCAGAAGGATCCGGGGGCGTCGTTGCTCGGCCAGCCCGCCATCCCGGAGTCGGCGTAGTCCAGCATCTCCAGATCGCTGACCTTCAGGACGTCACAGCTCGCCTGGAGTTCTTGACGGCGTATCGAAGCGACGGCCGCCGGATCGTGCCCGGGATCGCCCGGCTTGGCACCACCCGGTCCGTCACCGCAACCGCCGTCGGTACACGTCACGAGAACCGTGCGGATGCCTTCCGCCGCGTACCGCGCGAGGACCCCTCCGGTTCCGGTGGCCTCGTCGTCGGGGTGGGCGTGTACTGCCATGAGCGTCAAGGGCCGGTCAGTCATGAAAAAGTCCTCCTGCAGAAATACGTCTTGGTCCGAGTGCGCGGCGGGCCTACCGCGATCCCGGGGCCGGATTCTGGAGCCCGGACCCCGGTGGGCGGACGACCTTGTGGTCTCCGTGTTCCCCGTCCGTGCGGCGCGGTGCCTCGGTCGATGCAACAGTGCCTGCTGGACCGGCTGTTCCCGACGCGGCCGTTTGGCCTTCCAGGCATCGGCGTTCCCACGCGAACGAGGTACAGGCGGTACCTGCACGTCTCAGCGCCACGTCGGATCCGGCTTCGATCCGGCACCAGGCCCGAGATCCGGACACGGAATTTGAGAGCCTACAGATATAGGTTCTCGCAGCCCGTGGCATTGCCCGATGCCTCGACCTGCGGTTTCTCGGGGTGTCCCACGACCGGTGGCATGCCTTCTGTCTCACGGTCATGTCATTTCCTCGGGCACTGACCACGGTTCCGCAACTAGCACCGACGTGCTTTGTCGAGTCTCAGCGTGAAGCTTGACAATTCGGCGTCGGGTGATGCTTGACGTCTGACCCAGACGATCTCATGCCGCAGGGCGGCTTCGTCTCGCTGTTCGATAGTCCCCTGCCCCGTTGGGTGGTCCTCGAAGCGACAGTAGTGTTCCCCCATGGCGGAGGCGGAGATGGCCCGGCGGGCGCCCAGACAGCTCACCGAGATGCGCGATGTGTACGACCTCCTGGAGGAGGTGCGACTACGCCCGGGGATGTGGGTGCGAGGTAGTTCGCTGCAGCATCTGAGTTCCATGCTGTTCGGCTATCACGTGGCGTTGAAGGTTCACGGCGCCGAGGAAGAGCTTGACTTCCGGCAGGGCGGCCCGTTCGCCGACTGGCTGTGGCCGCGGCTGGGGTATGAGTACCAAAGCTCGCTGGGCTGGGCGATCGAGATCGAGCGCACGGCCGAGGCCACGGACCGGCCCGCGATCGAGCTGTTCTTTGAGCTGCTCGACGAGTTCCGTGCCGAACAGGGCCTGCCAGGCGTCTAGTGCCGCATCAGGCATCGTTCGCCCTGTTGTGACGCGCCGTCCGGGTGTCGGTCCGGGCGGCGCGGACACGCCATGCTGTCCTCGTGGCAGAACGAGTACAGGTTCGGGAGATCGATGACGACGAGGGCCGGCGGCTGCTGCGGATCATCCGCAGAGGCACCGGGTCGGTGGTGACCTGGCGGCGGGCCCAGATGATCCTGCTGTCCGCGCAGGGCATGCCCGTGGCGAGGATCGCCGAAGTGTCGTTCACCAGCGACGACCGGGTCCGCGATGTGATCCACAACTTCAACACCGATGGCTTCGACTCCCTCTACCCCAAGTACAAGGGCGGCCGGCCGAAGACCTTCACGCTGCCCGAGCGCCGCGAGATCAAGAAGATCGCCAAGTCCAAGCCCACCGAGCACGACCTGCCGTTTTCCACCTGGAGCCTGACCAAGCTGGCGGACTTCCTGGTCGCCGAGGGGGTGGTCGACGACATCAGCCACGAGGGCCTGCGCATCCTGCTCCGCGAGGAAGGCGTCTCCTTTCAACGCCTGAAGACCTGGAAGACCTCCCGAGACCCGGACTACGCCGCCAAGAAGGCCCGCGTCGAGCACCTCTACGCGATCGCCGACGGCGAGGTGATACCCGAGGACGACGAGCCCGAAGTGGTCTTCTGCATGGACGAGTTCGGTCCGCTCAACCTGATGCCCCACCCCGGCCGGCAGTGGGCCGAGCGCGGCGGCAGGCACAAGGACCCCGACCGCGACCCCCGCCGCAGACGCCGGGCCACCTACAACCGCTACGGCGGAGTACGGCACCTGTTCGCCGCCCTGGACCTGGCCAAAGACAAGCTCTACGGCCACATCAAGCCGATCAAGAGGCGGACGCAGTTCCTGGAGTTCTGCCGCTACCTGCGCACCCTCTACCCGGTCGACGTCCGCATCGCGATCGTCTGTGACAACTTCTCCCCGCACCTGACCACGAAGAAATGCCAGCGGGTCGGCACCTGGGCGGCCGCGAACAACGTCGAAATCGCCTACACCCCGACCAACAGCTCCTGGCTCAACCGCATCGAAGCCCAGTTCACCGCCCTGCGCTACTTCACCCTCGACGGCACCGACCACGCCACCCACAAGGAACAGGGCAGCATGATCCGCCGCTACATCATCTGGCGAAACCACCACGCCGACGACCAGCGCCTACGCGCCGTCGTCGACAGGGCGAACGTTGCCTGACGCGGCACTAGCTACAGTAGGGCGATCGCGGGAGCGGAAGGGCAGAAAGGCTCACCCGCCCGGCAGACGGTGAGCCTGCCGACCGGCAGCCCTGCGCCACTGCTCGCCCCGTCCGCACAGGTCAAAGACACAGCGACACGCCACAGCTACCCGAGGCAACCCCCGGTTTCAGGGCGCTGAATGCACCCTGAAACCGCGCTGAATGCACGCTGCCCCAACCTCTGCGCCATGACGACAACGACATCCCGCTCACTCGCCATCGCGGCCAAGGGGCTGGCCAAGGCCTACGGGGACAAGACAGTCCTAGACGGTATCGATCTCGCTGTGCCGACCGGCACCGTCTTCTCCCTGCTCGGCCCGAACGGCGCCGGCAAGACCACCGCCGTGAAGATCCTCTCCACCCTCATCAGGGCCGACGCCGGCGAGCTGCACGTCGGCGGCCACGACCTGGCGGCCGACCCGCAGGCCGTGCGGGCCGCGATCGGTGTCACGGGGCAGTTCTCCGCCGTGGACGGGCTGATCACCGGCGAGGAGAACATGCTCCTCATGGCGGACCTGCACCACCTGTCGCGCGGTGAGGGCCGCCGTACTGCCGTCGAACTGCTGGAGCGCTTCGACCTCACCGAGGCGGCGAAGAAGCCCGTCTCCACCTACTCCGGCGGCATGAAGCGCCGCCTGGACCTCGCCATGACGCTGGTCGGCAACCCGCGGATCATCTTCCTCGACGAGCCGACCACGGGTCTCGACCCGCGCTCCCGCCACAACATGTGGCAGATCATCCGCGAACTGGTCTCCGACGGGGTGACGGTCTTCCTCACCACCCAGTACCTGGAGGAGGCGGACGAGCTCGCCGACCGCATCGCGGTGCTCAACGACGGCAAGATCGCCGCCGAAGGGAGCGCCGGCGAGCTGAAGCGGCTCATCCCGGGCGGACATGTCCGGCTCCGCTTTACTGACCCGGCCGCCTACCAGTCCGCCGCCGTCGCGCTGCGCGAGGTGACCCGGGACGACGAGGCGCTGGCGCTGCAGATCCCCAGTGACGGCAGCCAGCGCGAGCTGCGCGCCATCCTCGACTGGCTGGACTCCGCCGGTATCGAGGCGGACGAGCTGACCGTGCACACCCCGGACCTCGACGACGTGTTCTTCGCCCTGACCGACGGTGCCGGCGTCCCTGATCAGCCCAAGGAGACTGTCCGATGAGCGCTCCCCTGGCTCCCGCCCGCCCGACCCGGATCTCCCTCGCCGTGCGCGACTCGTCCACGATGCTGCGCCGCAACCTGCTGCACGTGCGCCGCTACCCGTCCATGACGCTGAACCTGCTGCTCACGCCGATCATGCTGCTGTTGCTCTTCGTCTACGTCTTCGGGGGCGTGATGAGCGCGGGCATCGGGGGCGGCGGCGCCGACCGCTCGGACTACATCGCCTATCTCGTCCCGGGCCTGCTGCTGATGACCATCGGCAGCACCGTGATCGGCGCCGCGATCTCCGTCTCCATAGACATGACCGAGGGGCTCATCGCGCGCTTCCGCACGATGGCGGTCTACCGCGGGTCCGTGCTGGTCGGGCACGTCGTCGGCAGCGCGGTGCAGGTGCTCGCCAGCCTGGTCCTCGTCGGTGCCATCGCCGTGGCCATCGGCTTCCGGTCCACGGACGCCACCGCCCTGGAGTGGCTGGCGGCGTTCGGACTGATCGCACTGTTCACCCTGGCGCTCACCTGGATCGCGGTCGGGATGGGCATGGCCAGCTCGAACCCCGAGGCGGCCGGCAACATGGCGACGCCGCTGATCCTCCTCCCGCTCATCTCGTCCGCCTTCGTCCCCATCGACGCGATCCCGGGCTGGTTCCAGCCGATCGCCGAGTAAGCCCTTCACGCCCGCCATCGAGACCCTGCGCGGCCTGCTGCTCGGCACCGGGATCGGCCACAACGGGTGGCTCGCGCTCGCCTGGTGTCTCGGCCTGACCGCACTCGGCTACCGCTGGTCGACCTCGCTGTTCAACCGAGACCCGAAGTAGCCGCTACGACAGCGCGGGCCGCCTCCCGCAGCTCATCCCGCTCCAGGGCGGCGTACTCCGACACCGCATCGGCGTACGCCGCCCTGGCCGTATTCCCGGCCGCCCCGACCGCCTTCCGGGCGCGGTCCGCCGACATCGTCGGCTGGAACTCGCGCAACACCCGCAGCCGTTCTGCCAGCGCGATCATCCGCACGGCACGGGCCTCGCCGGAGGCGAGCCCTGCCATGCCGAGCGCGTGGAGCACCGTCCCGAACAGATGGAGATCCATGGGCGAGGCGGACGGACCGGAGAGCAGGGTCCGCAGCCCCTGCCGCAGCCGGTGGACCGGCTCCGCGACCAGCTCGAGGCGGCCGGCGTGCGCGTGTGCCGTCACCGCCACCGACTGGATCTGCAGGGCCCATCGGTCGAGGAAGGGGTCGCCGCTGTGCATCGAGCCGAACCCGGCTACCTGCTCCGCGGCGCTGCGCCACAAGCCGAGCCCGACCTCGGTCAGTCCGCGGGCGAGCGCGATCTCGGCACGGCCGCCGAGGTCGGAGAAGTCGTCGTCCTGCGGCGTGTTGCCGTCCTCCGCCTGCCGCAGCCAGTACTCGGCCTCATCGGGGTCGCCGCGCTGCAGGCAGGCGAGGGTGAGGCCCCAGCGGACGCCGATGAAGTCGTGGAAGTCGTGCTCGCCGCCGAGCCGCGGCAGCGCCTCGAGCACCGCCTTGAGGTATCCGTACGCGGCCTCGCCCTGCTCCGTCTTCAAGCACAGCTCGCCCAGCCGGGCGTAGCCCATGACCCGCAGGAACGGGTTGTCGACCGGCGCCAGTGCGATGATGATCCGGCGCGCAGAGGCGAGCGCCCGGTCGATGTCGTGCTCGTACTCCCAGACGTAGGTGGCGACGCACTCCGCTATGCCGGCGAGCAGCGGCTGCTCGCTCTCACAGAGCTCGTGCAGCACTTCGTAGTCGGGAGGCAGCATCTCGGGGAACGCGTTCAGTACTACCGCGATGGCGCGCAGCAGCGTGTCCGGCGGGGCCGGGGGCAGCCGCCTGAGGGTGACGAGTTGGCGTACGACGTGCGGGCCGTAGCCCATGAACAGGCTCGTCGTGCACAACACCGCGGCGGCGCGGGCGACTTCGACGTATTCGGGCTCGGGGTAGTAGTGCGACAGCGGCGGGCCGGTGTCCGCGGCGAGGGCGGTGAGTCGGGGGTAGTTGTTGCCGATGGACCACAGGGCGGCGAGGACGGCGGTGAGGGCGGCGATGGTGGGGCCGTCCGTACGGGCCAGGGCGTGCCGCAGGGCCAGCACGAGGTTGTCCTGCTCGGCCCTGATCCGCTCCCAGGCGGTCAGCGGTTCCGCGCGGAAGAGCCAGTCGTGGTACGCGACCCCGAAGTCCCGCGCCCAGGCGAGGAACCGGCCGATGGCCTCCTCTTTTTCACCCGCCTCCGCACGCCGGGCCGCGCTGAACTCCCGTACGGTCTCCAGCATCCTGAACCGCACGCCGGCCGGGGTGTCGACGACGGTGAGCAGCGACTGATCGGCCAACTGCTCCAGCAGGAACAACGCGTCCTCGCCCAGCACCTGCTCCGCCGCCTCACCCGAGAAGCCGCCGGGGAAGACGGACAGCGTACGCATCGCCGCCCTGGCGTCCTCGGCGAGCAGGTTCCAGCTCCAGTCCACGACCGCGTGCAGCGTGCGGTGGCGCTCCGGCACGTCCCGTGCCCCGCCGCGCAGCAGCGCGAACCGGTCGCCGAGGCGGCGGGCGATGTCCGGCACTGAAAGGACCCGCACCCTTGCCGCGGCCAGCTCCACGGCGAGCGGCAGCCCGTCGAGGTGGCGGCACAGCTCGGCCACCGCGTCCGGTGGCAGCTCCACGCCGGGCCGGGCGGCCCGGGCCCGCTGTGTGAACAGCTCGACCGAGGTGTCGAGAGCCAACTCCGGCAGCGCGTACACCGCCTCCGAGCTGAGACCGAGCGGGGCCCGGCTGGTGGCGAGCACCCGCAGGTCCTTCGAGGACGCGACCAGGGCCTGTACGAGGTCGGCGGCGCCCCGGATGACCTGCTCGCAGTTGTCGAGGACCAGCAGAGCGGGCCCGGAGCCGAGTACGCCGAGGACGCCGGACACCGGGTCGGCCGAGGCGTGGCTGCTCATGGCGCCGTGCCGCCCCTCGCCCACGCCGAGCGCGGAGGCCACCTGCGCGGCCACGTCCGCGTCCGCGGTGACACCGGCGAGCGGCACGAAATGCACCACGCGCTGCTCGGCCCGGCGGCTGACGGCGTGCGCGAGCCGGGTCTTGCCGAGGCCGCCGGGGCCGACGACGTTGACGGCGCGGGAGGCGCGCAGCAGCCGCTGCACCGCCGCGATGTCCTCGTCCCGCCCCAGGAGCGGGTTCGGCTCGTGCGGCACACCGTGCCGGACCACGGGTGCCTCGCCGCGCAGCAGTTCCCGCTGTACGGCCTTGAGCGTGGCGCCCGGATCCGTGCCGAGCTCGTCGCGGAGCTCACGGCGGTATGCCTCGTACCGCGTCAGCGCGGCGGACGGGCCCGCCGTCGCTGCCTCGCCGCGCAGCAGCTCGGCGAGCACTTCCTCGTCGCGCGGATGCTCCGAGGCGGCCACGGCCAACGGCCCTGCCGCCTCCGCGTGCCGGCCGAGGCGGGCGAGCGCGAGCGCCCGCGCGCGAATGAGCGTGCGGCGGACGGGGGCGCGCTCGGTGCGCAGCGCGGCTACAGGGTCGCCGGGGTCGTACGCCTCGTCAGGGGTGCCCTCCCACAGCGCGAGCCCGGCCTCGGCCGCGGCCAGCGATCCCGCGTGGTCCCCGGCCCTGGCCCGGTCCGCGCTCGCGGCGGCGTGCAGCAGCAGAGCGGAGCTGTCGACCTGGTCCTCGGCGAGGGTGAGACGGTATCCGGTCGGCGTGCCGGCGATGACGTCGGCGCCCAGCTGAGCCCGCGCCCTGGACACGAGGACCTGCACCGCCTTCGCCGGCCGCTCCGGTAACTCGTCCGGCCACAGCCCCGCCACGAGCCGCTCGGTGCTGCAGCCCGTGCGCAAGTCGCCGGCGAGCAGCGCGAGGAGGCCGCGGAGCCGGGGCGCGGTGATCTCCTGTCCGCGATGGGCGACACGCGGCAGAAGGGTCAGGTCGGTGGTCACGGGTGCAGATTAACCAAGTCGCCCGCCACTACGAGGGCGCACAGGGATCGCACCCACCCACGGCCTCAACCCAAAAAAAGTGTCCCGGACCTGGCCCGACGCTTCCCTTCCGCCATCTCATCACGCACCCCGCCCGCTCGCGGAACGGGCCGGGCGGGGCGAGGGAGCGGTGACGCGGCCGGGGAGGGCATCGACAACACCCCGGCTGCATGGCCGAACTCGCCGGTGTGCCGGGCCGTCTGCTCCACGGGTGTGAGGTCAGGCGCCTGGCCCCGTCGGCTCGGAAATCGACTTCCAAGCAGGAAAGAAGCCTTTGCTCGCACGTTTGTCATGCGGGGTGCTCTGCGTGTTTCGTGGCGGTGCCGTCTGCGGTGCGCGACCATACGGACGCCGACATCACATTCATCGGCATGGTGCGTGGAATCACCGAGACAGAAAGAAGGACGACGTGTCCGGTAGCGAAAGCGAGAACCCGGCAATCGCCTCCCCGACCCCCACGCCGACTCGGCCCAGGACGAACCGGGACTGGTGGCCGAATCAGCTGGACCTTCAAATTCTCCACCAACACTCGTCCCACTCCAATCCGATGGACGAGGACTTCGACTACGCGAGAGAGTTCGCGACCCTCGACCTCGACGCGCTGAAGCAGGACGTCTTCCAGGTAATGACGACGTCACAGGACTGGTGGCCTGCCGACTACGGCCACTACGGGCCGCTCTTCATCCGGATGAGTTGGCACGCCGCGGGCACGTACCGTGTCGCCGACGGCCGGGGCGGTGGCGGCAGCGGCGCTCAGCGCTTCGCCCCCCTCAACAGTTGGCCGGACAATGCGAGCCTCGACAAGGCACGCCGTTTGCTGTGGCCGGTCAAGCAGAAGTACGGTCAGAAAATCTCCTGGGCCGACCTTCTGGTCTTCGCCGGTAACTGTGCCATGGAATCAATGGGATTCAAGACGTTCGGGTTCGGATTCGGGCGAGAGGACATCTGGGAACCCGAGGAGATCTTCTGGGGGCCCGAGGACATCTGGCTCGGAGATGAGCGCTACAGCGGCGACAGGGAACTCGCCGCTCCCTTCGGTGCCGTGCAGATGGGACTGATCTACGTCAATCCGGAGGGGCCCAACGGCAACCCGGATCCGATGGCCGCCGCCCGGGACATTCGCGAGACATTCGGGCGCATGGCGATGAACGACGAGGAGACGGTCGCGCTCATCATCGGTGGCCACACGTTCGGCAAGTGCCATGGTGCGGTCGATCCCGCGTACATCGGCCAGGAACCCGAGGCCGCACCCATCGAGCAACAGGGCCTCGGCTGGCGGAACTCGTACGGCAGCGGAAAGGGCGCCGACGCGCTCACCAGTGGGCTCGAGGGCGCATGGACCGCCGAGCCGACCAGGTGGGACAACGGGTACCTGGACAACCTGTTCAGGTACGAATGGGAGCTGACGACGAGCCCCGCCGGTGCCAAGCAGTGGACTCCCACGGATCCTTCGGCCAAGGGCACGGTGCCCGATGCTCATGATCCGTCGAGGAGGCACGCTCCCATGATGCTGACGACGGACCTCGCGCTGAAGCTGGATCCGATCTACGGCCCGATCTCGAAGAGCTTCCACGAGAATCCGGGCAGGCTCGCGGAAGCCTTCGCCAAGGCGTGGTACAAGCTGTTGCACCGCGACATGGGACCCGTCACGCGCTACCTCGGCCCGTGGGTTCCCGAGCCGCAACTGTGGCAGGACCCGGTCCCTGAGGTCGATCACCAACTCGTCGTGGACGAGGACATCGCTGCGCTCAAGAGCAGGATCGTCACCGCAGGACTGTCCATCTCCCAGCTGGTCACCACCGCTTGGGCGTCCGCGGCGAGCTTCCGCGGCACCGACAAGCGTGGCGGGGCCAACGGGGCACGGATTCGCCTCGCGCCGCAACGGGACTGGGAGGTCAACCACCTGCCCGAGGTGGCCGAGGTGCTGCAGAAGCTGGAGCAGATTCAGCAGGACTTCAATCTCTCACATGCCGGCGGCACGAGGGTCTCGCTCGCCGACCTGATCGTCCTGGGCGGGTGCGCGGCCGTCGAGCAAGCCGCGAAGAACGCCGGTTACGACATCACCGTCCCGTTCGCACCGGGGCGCACGGACGCCTCGCAGGAACAGACCGACGTGGAGTCGTTCGCCGTGCTCGAACCCAGGGCCGACGGATTCCGGAACTACGTCCGCGCGGGAGAGAAGTTGTCGCCGGAGACACTCCTGCTGGACCGCGCCAACCTGTTGACGCTGACCGCCCCCGAGATGACGGTGCTGATCGGCGGCATGCGGATCCTGAAAACCGGCTACCAGCGATCCTCACACGGCGTCTTCACGCACCGGCCGGAGACACTGACCAACGACTTCTTCGTCAACCTGCTCGACATGGGCACGGAGTGGAAGGCGTCGACTTCGGACGAGAACGTGTTCGAAGGCCGGGATCGCGCCACAGGCGAGCTCAAGTGGACCGCTACCGCGGTCGACCTCATCTTCGGCTCACACTCCCAGCTTCGAGCCGTCTCGGAGGTCTACGCGTCCCAGGACGCGGGACACAAGTTCGTGCGTGACTTCGTGGCCGCGTGGGACAAGGTGATGAACCTCGATCGGTTCGACCTCTCCTGACCCCCCGATGTCCCGGCCGGGGCGGTGACGCCGATCGCTCAGAGGTCCCGCAGCGCTTCCACGGTGGGCACGCGCGCTCCACCCCCAGCACGCGTGCCCGCCGCCCAGAGCGGCACTCGAACCAGAGCGGCTCTGCGGCACCGTGGGGTACCCGACCTGTTCCCGCAGCCGGAGAGCGACATCCGAGCAATGCGGGACCGGGCCCCGATCGTCAATGCTCCTGGAGTACGGAGAGAACGTTCCCGGCGGGGTCGGTGAACCAGGCGATCGCCGCAGGGCCGCCGTCACCGACGCGGACCACGCCCTTCCCGTCATGGTCGAATCCGGGATAGCGCTCAAGGCTCACGCCGCGCCGCTCCAGTTCATCGACGGCGGCCTCGATGTCGTCCACAGGGAAGTTGAGAATCGTGAACGTTGCGGGGGTGTGGGTCTCCTTCGGGTAAACGAAGACACGCGCGCCGCTGCCGAGTGTGAGGGTCAGCATCGCCATGTCCCCCTGCCCGGTCTCCTCCACCTGGAGACCGAGAGTCTCACCGTAGAACCGGCGGGCCTCGCCAAGGTCGTCGACCGCGAAGCCGCTGAACGCCTGCGACTGTCCGAACATGCCGTATGTCTCCTTCACAGGTGAGCCGTCACGAGATCTCAGGGCACACCACACGCACCACAGCCAACGGCACGCCACGCGGTCGACGCCCGGATGGTCGTGCGCCCTTCACCCTCACCGAGCGACGGCCGGCCGCCGCCTGTGCTCCGCCGACGGACAGTCGCCGGAGCCGATCACCATCGACCCCGTACAGACCGCACCGGGATTCGGCCTCCCCGCGACCGTCACCATGCTGCCCATCGGGGAAGTCCGCCAAGGCGAACAGGAGGAGGCTCAATGATCGCGGACATGCTCAACTGGAAACGGCTACAGCACGGTCTCCGCTACCGGGATTCATTCGCATTGCCCCGGCGTTCACGCCGGGGGTGAAGCGAATCTGATGGTTGCGACGCGGAGCGTCGCGGTGTCCTTCCGGCGGAGCCGGACTGGGCTGCGGGAGCGGTGAGGGTTCGCACGAATGTTCCGTCGTGACGGTGTGCCTGCGACATGTCCAGTGTGATCGTCATGCAGCTCAGGTACGCCTTCAGGTTGTACCCGGACACCGGCCAGCGCATCGCGCTGTCGAGGGCGTTCGGGTGCGCCCGCGTCGTGTTCAACGACGCGGTGCGTGCCCGTGAAGACGCCCGCAAGGCCGAGCAGCCGTTCCCCAAGGCCGGGGAGCTGTCCACGCGCCTGATCACCCAGGCCAAGCGGACAGCGGAACGGTCCTGGCTGGGCGAGGTCTCCGCCGTCGTCCTCCAGCAGTCCCTGCGGGACGCCGAGACCGCGTACCGCAACTTCTTCGCCTCCCTCAAGGGCACCCACAAGGGGCCGAAGACCGGTTCGCCCCGCTTCAAGTCCCGCAAGGATGCCCGGCAGTCGATCCGGTTCACCGCCAACGCCCGCTGGAACATCACCAACAGTGGCCGGCTGAACCTGCCGAAGATCGGCGCGGTGAAGGTGACGTGGTCCCGCACCCTGCCCACCATCCCCACCTCGGTCACCGTCATCAAGGACGCGGCCGGGCGGTACTTCGCGTCCTTCGTCATCGACACCGACCCCGCCGCCGACGCGGCACGGATGCCCGAAACCGACCGCACCATCGGCATCGATCTCGGCCTGACCCACTTCGCGGTACTGTCCGACGGCACGAAGATCGACTCCCCGCGGTTCCTGCGGCGCGCGGAGAAGAAGCTGAAGAAGGCCCAGCGGGAGCTGTCCCGCACACAGAAGGGATCCAAGAACCGCGAAAAGGCCCGGCTCAAGGTCGCTCGTGCCCACGCCCAGGTCACCGACGCCCGCCGCGAGTTCCACCACCAGCTCTCCACCAGGCTGATCTCCGAGAACCAAGGGATCGCCGTGGAGGACCTGTCGGTGGCGGGACTGGCCCGCACCAGGCTGGCCAAGTCCGTGCACGACGCCGGATGGTCCTCGTTCGTGAACATGCTCCAGTACAAGGCGGCAAGATACGGGCGGACTCTGGTGAAGATCGGCCGGTTCGAGCCGACCTCCCAGACCTGCTCCACCTGCGGCGTCAAGGACGGGCCCAAACCCCTGAACGCGCGGGAATGGACCTGTGCCGCCTGCGGCACGGTCCACGACTGGGACCACAATGCCGCAAAAAATGTGAAGACGGCCGCCGGACTGGCGGCATCGGCCTGCGGAGCGCCGGTAAGACCGGGAGCAATCCCGGCACAGCGCGAAGAAACAGGAAGCCACGGATTCCCGACCCAAGCCCGTGCCGCCTAGCGGCACAGCAACAAGTCGAGAAGGCCAGAATCCTCGGGCTTCAGCCCGAGGTGCAAGTCAATCCAAGCGCCACACGTGGATCGTGCGGTGCTGGAAGCCGACGGTGGCCCGGGTGCGGCCGTCGGGACTGAAAGCGAGTTGGCTGATCGCCTCCACAGAGGGCCTCCAGGATGGCCCGGCCTTCGTGGGTGCACGCGCTCCAGACACGAAAGCCCGCGTAGTCGTGCGGTGAGCACGCTCTTGCCGTCCGTGCTGTAGGCGAGGCCGGCGACGGAGCCGATGTGCCCGGTGAGCGGTCTGCCGTTCTCCTTGCCGGTGGCCGCGTCGAAGAAGAACACCTCTGTCGAGTCGTTCGCGACAGCCAGCGTCCCGCTGTCGGGACGGGTGGTCTCCCAGAGCCCTCCGCCACCTTCGGATCCGGCTACCGCGAAGGAACCGCCAGACGCCAGCTGAACCGCCGCCCCCGCCGCGACCACCCCGCGCCGAAGCCGGGACGGCGCCCGCCCGCGATGTCCGGGTGGGTGGCCGAGCGGGCGCAGACCATCCCGTACACCTGCCCGTCCGTGGTCATCAGAGGTAGGCCAGTCGCCGGGGCGGACGGGAGAGCGGATCTGGTAGACGTCGGCGAGGTGACCGAGAACTCGTAGACATCGAAGCCGGCGGTGTCCGTCGGGTCGCCACCCTCGCGGCCCGCAGGTCGAGGCCGCCGTTGCGGGTATCCGGCGGCCACGGCGGAGCTGCGTCGCGTCGTCCTCGGCGAGGGAGAAGGCCGTGGCATTCAGCCCGGGGACGCGTGGCACCGCGGCGCCGGTGCCCGGGTCGTACAGGACGAACGGTCGCGGGCAGCCACTGTCCCGTCCGCCGAGCGGATCCACGGACGGTCCGCGCTGGCGACGACATGGGCGTTGGCCATCACCAGGCCGTCGCCGTAGACGAACCGTTGCCCTCGGAGCCCCGCCCGGTGTCGCCGACCCGTCAGGTGACCTCCACCCTGCTCTGCTGCGCGACACATGTCGCCGTGGCGATCACGGCGTCGCCGGACGGCTCGGCGACCCCGGTGGCCGGCTCGCACTGGAACGGGTTGAGCACTCGCGGGAAATCGGCCTCAGTGAGCACCATAGAGGCCCGGTCGACCTACCTGACCTTCTGCTGGGGCAGCTGGTCGGCCAGGGTGTGCATGGTTGTCGACTCGCGTATCTGACGCTGCATGGCGGTCTAGGTGTACGGGGATCCCGCCGCGGTGGCCGAACGACGCCGAACTGCCCAGCATTGGATACCGCGTTCTGGGATGAGATGGCCGACCGCCGGCGTCCGCGCATGGGAGGACGAGACAGGTGAACCGGTCCATGAGAGATGGTCGGCCCGCTCCGTGTTACGGCGTGGGAGGCCGCTGCGGGGAGCGGAGTACGAGCAGGGTGATCTCGCTGGGGGCGAAGACGCGGAACGGCGGGCCCCAGAAACCGGTGCCGCGGCTGGTGTAGAGGAGGGTGCGGGTGCCGTGGCGGCTGAGGCCGGCGACGGCGGGCTGGTCGAGGCGGACGAGGTGGTGGAAGGGCCAGATCTGGCCGCCGTGGGTGTGGCCGGAGAGTTGGAGGTCGATGCCGCCTGCTGCCGCCCGGTCGACGAACTTGGGCTGGTGGGCCAGGAGCAGGACGGGCAGGTCGGGGTCGGCGCCGTTCAGGGCTCCGGCGAGGTGGGCGCGGTGGCCGGCCAGGCCGGAGGACTCGGCGGTGACGTCATCCACGCCGGCGATTACAAGGGTGTCGCCGCCGCGTTCGAGCAGCAGATGACGGTTGCGCAGCGGCTCCCAACCCAGCTCGTCCATAAGGTCGACCCAGCCCTGGGCCTCGCTGTAGTACTCGTGGTTTCCGGTGACGTAGACCCGGGCCCGGGTGGCGCGCACGGTGCTGAGCGGAGCGGCCTGGGCGCGGCGGCGTTCGGCCGTGCCGTCCGCGATGTCGCCGGTGTGGCAGACCAGGTCGGCCTCCAGGGTGTTGACCTTCGCGCAGACTTGCGCCGACCAGCGGGCGCGGTCGAGCGGGCCGTAGTGGGTGTCGGTGATGAGGACGACGCGGGTGCCGTCCAATCCGGCTCCCAGGCGCGGGAGTTGTACGTCGAGCTGGCGCACCCGTGGTACCCGGCGGGCCTCGGCGTACCCCCAGGCGAGCAGCACGCCGGCTACGCCGAGGACCGCCCAAGTGACGATCCGGGCCCGGTCCTGACCGCCGCCTACGCCGGCCACCGTCAGGGCGAGGCGCAGCAGGACACCGAGCAGGACGGACCAGGTGAACAGCACCCAGCTGGTCCCAAGGAGGGTGTCTCCGACGATCGCCGCCCAGTCCTGCTGCCGCCGGCCGTGGCCGCGCACCATCGCGAGTGGCATAGCGATCAGACCGAGGACGAACAGGGCTGTGCCGCCTGTCGCCACGGGGAGCGGCCAGTGCTGGCCGGCGTGCAGCAGCACCCAACAGGGCACGGTCCACAGCAGGACGGGAGCGATCAAAGGGATGTAGCGCATCAGGCGGCGTAGTCGGCCCTGTTGGGGCGCATGCGCCGCACCGTCCGCGGATCGGGTTTCGCTGGTGGCGGTCACGCTTCCCCTCCTCAAGTAACCAGACTGCCGACCCGCGCACTGTATCCGGTCGTCCTGGGGGACGTCTTGCCGATCATTGACGCCCATTTCATCGGCAACGTGCGCGACGGGGCGACCGGCCCGGAGCTGACGTCCTGCGTGGTGGTCGCTGCGGCAGCCGGACCGGCCGCGTAAAGAACGGCCGAACTGACGGCCGCCGCCACAGCTGAAACGGCAGCACCCATGGTTCTGAGACGCATGAGCCCCCCTCACGTTGATCTACGGCAGACGGCAGACGGCAGACGGGAGCGGCCTGGCAACTGTGCCACGAAGTGCATTCCCTGCTGATGGTTGTGCGTTCACGGCGGGAGCAGTTTTTTGTGCCTCTTCGCCGGACTCCTGGTCATTAGACATGGCATGCACAGGACCTACGAGGTCCGTTCACTCACTTGCCTGCCAGGGGAGTTGTATGACGGGGTGGCGCGATGGAGGCGTGCGGCCTGCCCGACCGGTTGGCTGATTCTTGACCGCTCCCCTGCCTTTCCCTGACCAGCGGCTCACCGGGGCATTGATGCGACCGAAGTTGTCGACCGGCAGTTCATCGCGGTAGCCCGCCCGGTGAAGGAGACCGCCGCCGCTGGGCGGGTGTTGTGGGACCTGACGGCTGCCTCCTGCACGGAGCCCCTTGTGGGCCGCTGCCGACCTCTTCTACGGCGGCTGCTCTGAGCCTGCTCTTTGGTACGTGTCCTCATGGGCGGAGCCGAAGGGTTCATCTTGCTTCGTGGACCGTGCGTTGTCGGACGTCGGCCATCAATTTGTCCAGCAACTCGATGAGCGAGGCGCGTTCGTTGGCTGACAGGCAACTGACGAGGGTGGCCTCTCGGCCGAGCACGGTGTCGACGGATCGTTCGATGAGTGCGTGTCCTTCGGCCGTGAGCCGCACCAGGACGGTTCGGCTGCCGCTGGGCCCTGGGGTGCGCTCGACGAGGTCGTCCTGTTCGGCCCGGGCGACGCGCTGAGAGATCGCTCCGGCGGTCACCAGTGTCCGCCGGGCGAGCTCGCGGGTGCTGAGGGTGTAGGGCGGACCTGAGCGGCGGATGACGGACAGCAGGTCGAGGGTGGCCGCGTCGATCCCGGCATCCCGCAGGGCCCGGTTGCGGTCGTCGGCGAAGAGCTTGGCCAGCCACCAGATAGGCGTGACGATCTCGATCGACTCGGTGGGGGTGCCGGGTCTCTCCCGTCTCCAGGATGCGGCGATCTCGGCTGGGGAATGGGCGGGTCCGGGTCCTCGCGGCGAGGAGGGGAGGGCGTCGGCCATGGTGCGATCCTCTGTCCGCGTCGACTACGTTTAGATCTAAACGTAGCACCGGCAGGAGGAATCTTGACTCGCATTGTTCTCGTCACCGGAGGCACCAGCGGCATCGGCCGAGCCATCGCCGCACGGTTCGCCGCCGACCAGGCAGAGGTCTTCATCACCGGACGCAACCCCGACACCGTCGATGTGGCCGCCAAGGAGTTGGGGGTGCATGGCGTCGTCTGCGACGCGACCGTCACCGGGCAGGTCGCGGAGCTTGCCGCCCGGCTCGACGAGGTGGATGTCCTGGTGAACGCCGCCGGTGGCCTGTCTCGGCCGACCGGCGACGGAATGACCCTGGACGAGGTGCTCGCCCTGTGGCATGCCAACCTGGCGCAGAACCTGCTCACCGCGGTGCTGACCACGGCCTCGGTCAAGGACAGGCTCACCGGCGGAAGTTCCGTCGTCAGCATCGGTTCGATCGGTGCCGAGCGCGGAGGAGGATCCTACGGCGCGGCCAAAGCCGCTCTGGGCGCCTGGAACGCCTCGCTGTCCGCCGAACTCGCCCCACGGAATGTCACGTGCAACGTCATCTCGGCGGGCTACATCGCCGGCACCAACTTCTTCAACGGTCAGCTGAGCGACGAACGTCATCGCGAGCTGGTGGAGGAGACGCACAACAAACGACCGGGCACGGTGGATGACATCGCACAGACGGCATACTTCCTCGCGTCGCCAGGGGCCCGGCACATCACCGGCCAGACTGTCCACGTCAACGGAGGCGCCTTCACCACGCGGTAGCGCCCGTCGGCGCGGTCGAATGGTGCCGCCGAACATGTTGCCCGTACGGGGACTGGTTCCGGAGCCTGATCGCCGGGCTCCGGCGCCGGAAGGCTGCCCGCGCTACCCGCACTGTCGCCGACCTCCAACACGACGTCGGCCCCCGAGACACAAGTCTCGGGGGGCCGACCCAAGATCCCGCAGCCGGATGCGCCAACAGGGTCTGGAGTACGCCGGGGCTGAACGGGATCACTCCCGCTCAGTCCTCAGGAGCGGTACGGAGTTACTGGGCGACGGTGAGGTAGGCCCGTTCGATCGTCTGGACCATCGTGTTGCCGGCCCGGTCGGTCAGCTTGGCCCGCAGCGAGACGGAGCCCGCCTTCGCCGGGTGGGTCAGCGACAGGTGCGTACCGCCGACCGTCTTGGCGGGCTGCCAGGTGGCACCCTCGTCGTACGACACGTCGAAGGCGAGCTTGGCGGGCCGCTGGCCGGCCGCCGCGCCCGCGACGGTGAAGGGCACCGTGAACCGCTTGCCGGCCTTCGCCGTGCTGGACAGGCTCAGGTCGGGCGAGAAGCGGATCACCGACAGCGGGAGCGCGGTGATGTCGTCCTCCGGGGTCGTGGCGGAGCGGAAGGTCCACTCCGTCCGGACACGGGTGCTGACCGGATACACCGCGGGATCACGTGAGGAGTCCACGGTCAGCTTGTACGCGCTGTCCTGGGCGGGAACGGTGAACTCGGTGAGCTCGGTCACCGGGACGCCGTACTCGTCGGGGATTTCCTTGCCGTCCGCCTCCAGCTTGCTGCTCACCGAGGTGTAGCCGCTGATGCCCCAGTGGCCGGAGCCGTCACCGAACTGCGGCAGATAGGCCCTGATGACGTTCCCGTACCGCACGATGCCGGGGAATCCCTCCTCCGGTCCGGGGTGTCCGGTGCCGTTCAGGACCGGGCCGAAGACGCCGACGTTGAACCGCTCGGTGTAGTTCCGACCGGCCTGCCAGGTCCTCGGCATCCGCATCAGGAAGTTCTCCCAGACCGTTTCGCGGCCGTCGCCGCTGGTCTGCCAGGTACGGAAGGACCATTTGACGTCGTTGGCGAGGATGTAGTCCGTGGTGCTCAGCGGCAGGTCGCCGCGCAGGTCGTGGGAGCCGAAGACCAGGCTTCCGTCGGGTGCGTGGGGCGACACCTCGACCTGGACGCGCCTGCCCTCGACGGGTACGCCGACCTGGAGGTCGACCTCGGCGAGCTGCTTCCGCTCGATGTCGGCGGCGAAGCCCTCCAGCTTGCCGGGGCGGTTCCAGGCCAGGTGGTAGGTGACCGGCCGGCCCTCGTCGTCCTCGCGGGTCCAGTCGCCGGCGAACACGGCGGACGCCTGGTCGGCGGACGGCTCGGGTCCGAGCTGTCCGAAGCCCGCGCCCTGGAAGGTCGGCAGGATGAACTGCATGATGCCCGCGCGCAGGCCCTCGCCCCGGTCGTAGGTGTAGAGGACCATGGCTTCGGTGTTCTCCGCCGCCGCGTCGGGCACGGTGACCTCGACCGGCCGCGTCTGCCGTGCGTCGACCGTGACGGTGGTGTCCCCGTCCAGCGTCAGCTTCGGCTGCACCAGCATGGCGTGCGTGGCGGAGTCGAAGGACGGGTGGATCACCCCGGTGAGGGTGTAGTCGCCCTTCGGCAGCCGCACCGTGAGCGCGCCGTCCTGCTCGTCGGCGTAGGTCTCGTAGAAGTCGCCGTCGTAGGCCGAGACGGAGGTGGCGGCGTCGCCGGTCGGCTCGCCGTTCTCGTCGAGGTGCTTGAGCGTCAGACTGTACGACTCCACCTCGCGCTCCACGCCGACAGCGGTACGCGCCTGGACCTTGCCGTCGGCCGAGACGGCGGCCACCGAGCCGCCGAAGGAGCCGTCGGCGGTGCCGGCGCGGGTGTCGACGGTGACGGAGGCGCTCGCCTCGCCGCCCGCCGGGACGGTGACCTGCTGCGGCGACACGGCGAACATGCCCTCGGCGGCGGGCTTGCCGTCCACGGAGAAGGCGTCGACGGACAGGTCGAGGGTGACCGGCTCCGTATCGAGGTTGCGGTACGTCACTTGCTTGGTCGCCGGAGCGTCGTCGCCGTGCGGCCACTGCTGGACACCGAAGTCGAGCGGCTGTTGCTCGGTGACGACGCGCTGCTCCAGCGCCCGGCCCAGGTCGGTACGGCCGGTGCCCTGCTGGAAGGAGCTGTACGAGCCCGGCTTCGCGGAGCCCGTGAGGACCGCCTTGATGCGCTCGCCGGTCCAGTCGGGATGCTGCTGGGCGAGGATCGCGGCGGCGCCCGCGACGTGCGGGGTCGCCATGGAGGTGCCCTCGATGGTGAGGTAGCCGGGTATGTCGGAGGGGTACCACTCCTCCAGGGCGCTGCCGGCGGCCGCGGCGGCCGTGATGGCGACGCCGGGCGCGGTCAGGTCGGGCTTGACCCCGCCGTCCCCGACGCGCGGGCCACGGCTGGAGAAGTCGGCGAGCTCGTCGGCCTTGTCGACCGCGCCGACGGTGAGCGCGGCGTCGGCGCTGCCGGGTGAACCGACGGTCTTTTCGCCGTACTCGCCGTCGTTGCCCGCCGCGATGACGAAGAGGGAGTCGCTCTCGGCCGAGAGCCGGTTGACCGCCTCCTCCATCGGGTCGATGCCGGGCAGGTCCGTGCCGCCGAGGCTGAGGTTGACGACGTCGGCGCCCTGGGCCACCGCCCACTCCATGCCCGCGATGATCCCGGAGTCCGAGCCGAAGCCGTCGTCGGCCAGGACTTTGCCGTTCAGGAGCTTGGCACCCGGGGCGACACCCTTGTACTTGCCTCCGTCCTTGGCGCCCGTACCGGCCGCGGTGGACGCCACGTGGGTACCGTGGCCGAATGAGTCGCCGGTACCGGTGGACCCGGAGAAGTCCTGCTCGGCGATCACTTGGCTCGCGAGGTCGGGGTGGGTCGTGTCGATGCCGGTGTCCAGCACGGCGATCTTGATACCGGTGCCGTCGTAACCGGCGGCCCAGGCCGTGGGCGCGCCGATCTGCGGCACGCTCTTGTCGAGGCTCGCCTTGCGCCTGCCGTCGAGCCACAGCTTCTCAACGGCGGTGGAAGCGGTGAACTCCGTCGTTCCCTCGCCCTTGTCGGCGGTGCCGGTGCCGGTCACCGCGTTCCAGAACTCGGCGCCGCGCTTCTTCACGGGACGTATCGACTTGCCGTTGACGACCGGAAGCGAGCGGCCGATCTTCGCCCCGGCCCCGGTGAAGGGGGTCATCGAGGGCGCCTTCTTGCCCCGGAAGGTGACGATCAGGGGTACGTCGCCGCGGCCGGCGTCGTCGTACCCGTCGGCGACCAGCTGCGTCACGTCGAACAGCCGGGCGTCCAACTTACCCTGTGCCAGCAGCAGTTCGGCATCACCGGGCACGACCTGGGTGTGTCCGGCGACCACCCGGACGGAGAACGGCACCCGCTCCCGGCCCTCCGCCCGCATCACGCCGGTGACCTTTCCGGCGCCGTCCAGCATGACCCGGTCACCGGTGACGAGGGTCACTGTCTTCACTGCCTGGGCGGTACCTGGCGCCTTGGACATACCGGCCGCCTCGGCGGTCATGACGGTACTGGCGCCGCTCGCGCCCTGGGCCACCCCGCCCGGAACACCGGCCAGCAGAAGGGCCGTGGAGGCCACCCCTGCCGCCACGGCCGCACGCCTTGGTCTCGCGGGTCTCGCGGGTGTCGCGGGTCTCGCGTGTAACTCCACCTGAACTCCTGACACTTCGACATCGGACAGTGGCCGTCCCGCGTACGCCGACGGCTCGCACCAAGAGACGGACGGGGGCGGCGTCGGGTTGGAAAAACATCCGACTAGTTTCTGACGACGTGTCAGTGGGCGGTCCTCCACAGACCCCCCTCCTGCACCTCTCGGCCAGCACAGAAGCGGTCCGGGCCCGAGGGGGCCCGGCCGTTCGACCGAGGCGGTACTGCCCTTCGGGGCAGGAGATTGGGCTGCCGGGACGCGCGGAGGCGCTGACTTTCTCCTCTGCGCGCGCGGGACGCGTTTGAGAAGTGCCTCCGACGGTGGCGGCAACAAGGACCTTGACAATCCTCCTTCTTGCTGGCCAGAGGTACTTTCCGCCCTCCCCTTGAGGGATCGTCATTCGGTCCGGATACGGAGGCTCCGCGCCAGGGTGGGGATCATCACCGTCGCAGGGATGAGGTGCAGCCCGAGGAGGGCGGTAGTGGTGGCGGCGCTTGCCCCGGAGAGGAGGGGCGGGAGCAACGAGATCGCGGTCAGCGACACTGCCGTCCACACGAATCGCTCGGCGGGGCGAGCGCTCCAACGAAGAAGAGCGGCGGCAATGACGATGCCCACGACCGAGAAGAAGCCGGTCACCACGGCGAACCCGGACAACGGGATCGTCTCGCCACCATCGGGGACCTCGAAGTCGACGCCAACGGCCTGGGCAAGCGCAGCGGCGAGGGCGGTGGCCACCATCGCTGCGAGCGTGGCAATGATGCCGGTGCCGGCGAGCCCGCGGAGTCGGTGGGTGCGGCTGGTCCGGCCTGATGCCGGGCCTGCGACGCCCCCGGTGTCATTCGTGCTGTTCATGTCGCTCCTCCGTCAGTGACTGGCGCTCCGGGCGTGCTGACTGGCAGGTGACGGTCCTGGCCATGGGGGTGACGATGCGCACCTTCGCCGTGCGACGGCCGGGGTTCCGCAGGGCGCGGACCCCGGTGCCGCGGAGCCAGAACCCGGCGTCGTGTCCGAGGACCGGCCCGGGCTCGCCGTCGCGCAGCTCCAGCTGCACCCGCCCGCGGGTGACGACGCCGAACGCGTCGTACCACTGGGCCGTGACCACCGCTACACGCGCGCCACCGCGCAGCACGAGCGTCCACACCGGGACTACTCCGTGCCGTCCGCCGGCAGGCGCTCGGGCAGCCCGAGCCGCGGGAACTGGTCGTCGTGGAAGATGACGATCTCGGTGATCGCCCCGCCGGTGACGCGCAGGACGTCGATTGTCAGTGGCAGGTACGCGCCCTCCTGCTTCTGCCAGAGGTAGAAGGCGACGGCGGGCTGCCGGTTCACGGAGGTGGGGACGGCGCGCAGGCCCTTCATTCCCTCGAAGCCGTCCTCGATCCAGTCGTTCACCACCGCGTCGCGGCCGACGTACAGGCCCGGTGTGGGCGGCATCGAGCAGCGGACGTCGTCCCGCAGCATCGCGGCGAGCGCCGGGATGTCCGTGGCCACGCTGGCGTCGGTGAAGCGGCGCACGAGCTCGCGCATCCCGGCGTCCTGTTCGCCGCCGGTCCAGTCCTGCCGCTCGGCGGGCAGGTGCTCCCGCATGCCGGCGCGGGCGCGCTGCAGCGCGCTGTTCACGGAGTTGACGGAGTCCCCGAGGAACTCCGCGACGTCCTTCGCCGGCCAGCCGAGCACGTCCCGCAGGATCAGCACGGCCCGCGGGCGCGGCGCGAGATGCTGGACTGCGACCACGTAGGCCAGCTCGATCGTCTCCCGCGCGACGGCGACGGTCTCGGGCTCGTCCGCGTCGCCCGCGAGCAGCTCGTCGAGCAGCCGGTCCGGGTACGGCTGCAGCCACAGCACCTCGCCGCCGGTCGCAGGCTCCGGGCGGCACTTGGCGAGCAGGTCCAGGCAGGCGTTGGTGGCGATCCGGTACAGCCAGGCCCGGAACGTCGACCGCCCCTCGAAGGTCTCCCGCCGCCGCCAGGCACGGAGGAACGTCTCCTGCACGGTGTCCTCGGCGTCCTCGAACGACCCGAGCATCCGGTAGCAGTGCACGTGCAGCTCCCGCCGGTGCCGCTCCGCAAGCCCCGAGAACGCCGGCTCGTCGACCTCGCCCAACCCGCTCACGCCCAACTCCTCCAGCCGCGTGTCCGCACTCATCACGTCATCCTTCCGCCTCGTCGTGCTCCGTCGTAGGTGTGACGGCTGCCGGCGCGAAAACTCATCACCAGCGTCGGTCGGCATGGCTGAGCGTTCTCTCATCCCTGGCAGGTCGGGTCTTCGACGTGGTGGAGAACGAGGACGGCCTGCACCATTGCGGTCGTCCGGGAGGGGCTGCAGCGTAGCTTGGTCACGATCTTCCAGGTCTTGAGGGTGGCGACGGCGCCTTCGCCGCGGCAGCGGATCCGGGCGTGGGCCTTCCACGGCCTTCTGCCGGCGCGACAGCTTCGACCGGCAGCGGTGCCGCTTGAACGGGATAGACACGAAACCGCCGGCGCCTTGAGACGCCCTGTCCGCGAAGGTCATCACCTCAGCGTCGGTCAACGCGGCGATGACGCCGTGGGTTCGCGCAGCAGTCAGGTCGTGTGCCGAGCCGTGATGATCACGCCATTGACTGGGCGACCAAGACATTCGTCGCCCACCGCGATCTGCTCTTCACCGTCGCGTACGAGATGCTCGGCTCGGCGGCCGATTCCGAGGACGTCCTGCAGGAGACCTGGCTGCGGTGGGTCGAGGTCGACCTGGAGCAGGTGCGCGACCAGCGCGCGTACCTGGTCCGGATCACGACCCGGCAGGCACTCGACCGGCTGCGCACGATGTCGCGGCGCAGGGAGTCGTATGTGGGCCCGTGGCTGCGGGACCCGCTGCTGACCGCGCCGGACGTGGCCCAGGACGTCGAGCTCGCCGAGAGTGTGCCAATGGCGGTGATGCTCGTCCTGGAAACGTTGTCGCCGACCGAGCGGGCCGTTTTCGTGCTGCGCGAGGTCTTCGACGTCGGCTACGACGAGATCGCGGCGGCGGTCGGCAAGACCCCGGCAGCCGTCCGTCAGATCGCGCACCGGGCCCGCCGGCACGTGGATGCCCGTCATGATCATGTGAGGCCGAGTAGTCCATTGCCCCACTTGCTGGCCGCACTCGACCACACCAGCCGCCTGGTCCTCGCCCAGCTGGACGTCGGGGACAAGACGAACGAGATCACCTGCTTCCAACCCCTACTGGACACTCTCGCCGTCCCGGCCGAACACCGTTGTGACCAGCGAAAGGGAATCAGAAGAAGCTCCGCAAGCAGCTCAAAGCCCTTCCCTGGCAGCGGATTCCGTTCCAGAGCCGCATCCGCGAGAGCGGTCACGGCCGTGGCGAGATCCGCCGCATCAAGGTGTGCACCGTGAACAACCTGCTCTTCCCCGGCGCCCGCCAGGCCGTTCAGCTCAAGCGGCGCCGCCTGCACCGCGAGAGCGGCAAGGTCAGCATCAAGACCGTCTACGCGGTCACCAGCCTGAGTGCCGGGCAGGCCACTCCCGCCCAGCTCCCGAACATGATCCGCTCGCACTGGCAGATCGAGGCCCTGCACCACGTGCGGGACACCACCTTCGCCGAGGACGCCTCCCAATTTCGCACCGGCAACGCGCCCCGCACCATGGCCACCTGGCGCAACCTCGCCATCGGCGCCCTACGCATCGCCGTCACCCACAACATCGCCGGTGCACTCCGCGCCAACTCCCGCGACCCAAAACGCCCACCCGCACTACTCGGCCTCACGTGATCACGAAACGGACATCATGCAGCTATGCCGAAGCCCGGGGCACCGTGCATGAGCGGATACGCGACGTGTGGCAAGGCGGGAACCTCAGGAGCATCAATGCCGCTGATCCCGTCGAGCCAGGGCTCTCACAACCGCACCTGGGCGAGCGGCACCCGATGGCTCGGAAGTGCGCGCGAACGAGGCCCGTTGATTCAGCCGGCGCGGCGGGCGCGGCCACCTGTGGCGTGGGACACGCCGAGGCGCTCGAGCAGTAGTCCTTCCCGCGTCGACCAGGGGCAGATCTCGACCTCCTTGGCCCCGCAGGCTTCCATGAGGGTCTGTGCGATCAGGGCTCCGGCCAGGGACTGCTCGGCGCGGTGCCGGGAGATGCCCGGCAGCTTCGCCCGACGGGAGGGTCCCGCGTCGGCCAGGAGGGAGACCGACCTGCGCAGTTGAGGTAGCGCCAATTGCCACTTGGACCGGGGGGACTTGGCCCGGGCGGCGGCGAGACGAGCGAGCTGCTCGAAGGTTTTGGAGCAGGCCAGCACCCGCCCGCCCGGTTCGGCCTGCGGCAGGCCGGGGACAGCTTCCAAGGACCGGCGGAGGTGCTGCCGGATCTCGGCCAGGCGGCGTTGGGACGGCACGGTGCCGCCGGGAAGCCAGTCCCGGGTGATCCTGCGGGCGCCCAGCGGCAGCGAGTAGACCGCGCGAGGCTGGTCCCCGGTGCCGGAGGCGATCTCGACGGTGCCGCCGCCGATGTCCAGCACCAGCAGCGGCCCGGCCGTCGGACCCGCCCACTGACGGGCGGCCACGTACGCCAGCCGCGCCTCCTCCTCGCCGGTCAGCAGGCGCAGGCGGGTGCCAGTAGTGCGTGCTACACGCGCGACGATCTCGTCGCGATTGGGCGCGTCCCGGATGACCGAGGTCGCGAACGCGAACACTTCCGGCCCGCGCAGACGCGGGCCGGCGGCGACGGCCTCAGCCACTGCCCGCTCGACGCTCTCCATGCCGGCCTTGCCCAGCCGCCCCTTACCGTCGAGAGTCTCGTGCAAGCTCAGCCGCACCTTGCGGGAGAACACCGGCTCCAGAACCGTACCCGGGCGCCGCCGCACCACCGTCAGCAGAGCACTGTGGCACCCGACGTCGAGCACACCTGCCTGCCGCATCCCATGACCTCCCCCTGATCCCGCACTCGACCGGACCGACTCCTGCCCCCATCCTCCGACAGCCCAGACGACGGCCGGACGGGGACTCCGGCCCACCGTGTGAGCATATCGTCACCACCCGTGCACCCTCCGCCCCGGCCTACGCCGGTGGAGCCGTTGACGAGGTTAGTCGTTCAGCCAGTCGCCTGGAATCAACGCGCGAACGCGATCGAGGTCTTCTGCCGTCCGTCCGCGGGCCAGGACGGCCGCGCCGTCATCGTCTCGCAAAAGGACGTCCTGACCAAGGAACCACCGGGATCCGTGTTCCTGACCGGTGGGATACACCGGGAACGGCAACCGGACAGCGTTCGCCTCCAGCAGCTCGATGCTGTCTTCGTCCGGGTCGAGGAAGGCGCAGAGATCTTCATCTGCCCGCAAGGACTCGGACAGAATGATCTCGACGAAGCAGAGGGAAAGGCGCTCCAGCCAGTCCTCCCACCGCTCGGCGCTCTTGTCCGCGAGGTCAGGCCGCACGCACACCGCGGGGTCGTCGTCCTGGAGGCTGTCGAGGAGGAGCCCCCAGGATGCGGCTCCCTGGTTCTCGTGCCGGAAGACCAGGGCCTCCTTGGCGTCATCCACATACAGCTCGGCCGGGCCGAGCAGCACATCATGGTTGCTGGTGAGATCGCCGCGGCGCCCGAACAGTAGATACGCCTCGCGCAGTGCTGTCGGCAGGCGGACACCCAGCCTCTCTTCGGCAGCGACCAGGTCTGCCTCCGCCCACCCGTCGCCGTTCTCCAGGGCACGGCCCCAGTGGGCAGCCAAGCCCTGGATGAAGCTCCACGCACCACTGCGGCGTTCGACGCCTCTGGCAAGAGACGCGGCAAGATCAAACCCGTGTGTCATGCCCGGACGATAGCCGTCCCTGCTCAGCAGCCCGCTCCACACCCCGACAGGCCGACGAGCGTTCGCCGTACTCGGCAACATTGCGGATCCGCTTGATCAACACCTGTTGCCCGAACTCGGCATCAACCGTTCTCCCTTTGCGCCGCCGGAGCCAGACCCGCGAAGGCATACACGAGGGTGGCCGCGGGGAACCGTTCCTAGAGACTGAGTGGGAGAAGCTCCTATAGACCGTCAAGCGGCTTGTTTGAGCTGTTCGGCGGTGATGTGAGGGCGGGGTAGATGCTGGTAGACCTCGCGGGCGACGAACCGTTTCAAGCAGCGCATGATGTCCTTCTTGGTCATGCCTTCGGCGGTGCGTCTGGCGACGTACTCGCGGGTGCGCTGGTCGTGGCGCATGCGGACCAGCACGATCGTGTGCAGGGCCCGGTTGGCTTGGCGGTCTCCGCCCCGGTTGAGGCGGTGCCGGTTGGTGCGGCCGGAGGAGGCCGGCAGCGGGGCGGCACCGCACAGGTGGGCGAAGGATGCTTCCGAGCGCAGGCGGTCCGGGTTGTCGCCGACGGTGGTCAGCAGCTGGCCCGCGCTCTCGGGGCCGACGCCGGGCAGAGCGATCAGCCGTGGTGCGGCCCGGGTGACCAGCGGGCCCAGGTCCGCGTCGGCTTCGGCGATTTCCTCCTCCAGCCGCTGGCAGCGGCGGGCGAGCCGTCGCAGCGTGATCCTGACCGCGCAGTCCGGATCCGCGAGGTCGCCCACGGGCCGGGACCGGGCCAGGGCGTCTATCAGCTCGCCGGTGGCCAGGCCGCGCAGCCTCTCGCGCACCGCGGCCGGTGCGGTGATGATGAGCGTGCGGATCTGGTTGATGGTCTGGGTGCGGGCCTTGACGGCCGAACTGCGGGCCACCCGCAGGGTGCGGATGGCCTCCACGATCCCGTTGCGGGTCTTCGGAATGCCCGAGGCCCGGCCGGACAGCACGGCGGTCGCGGCGGCGTAGGCGTCAACCGGGTCGGACTTGCCATTGTCCCGCCTGGCCTTGCGGTCGGGTCGGTCGACCTCGATGACGGTGACACCCTTTGTGGTCAGGAAACGGGCGATCTCGGCCCCGTAGGCGCCGGTGCCCTCGATGCCTACCGCCAGAACCTCGCCGTGCGAACGCAGCCAGTGGAGCAGCTGCTCATAGCCGGCGGGACCGGTCGGGAACGGCTCGGTGGCCAGGTGCCGGCCCACGGTGTCGATCGCGGCCGCCTGGTGCAGGTCGGTGTGGGTGTCGATCCCGCCAATGACCGCTATCTCATCTGCTGCCATGCTGGACGTGCTGTCCTTCCGTACGACGCATCAGGGAGGGCACGCGCCGGTCGGGCGGACGGACAAGACAGTGATGGGACCTTTGGCCGGGCTCCTATGAGGTCACGAACGCCTGACCGGCACGCGCGCGCGGTGGCACCGCCCGACAGGCCGACGGTTCTCCCGACAGACAGCCGAAGCGCCAGTGAGTCCTTGAGTCAGACCTCCGAGCGGTGCCACCGCAATCATCACTGTGAGTCCTGTTGCCAGGACTGCTGCTCAACCGGGTGTCCCGAACGGTGTTGGGCACCCTGGTCGCCCGCTTTCGCTCCACCACCGGGCGGCACGCATCCGGTGCGCGGTCCGGGCAGGTGGGGGCGGGTCTCCTCACGCCTGCGGGTGTCCGGTCGGGCCTGGGCGGTCCGATGCCCACCACGATCACTCTGGTCGGGGTGGGGCGGTGCCGTCCGTCGCCTGATCGGGTGTCCGAGGGCGCGTCGCCCGACCGCGATGCTCGCCGCATCGTGCCGGGACGTCTTGCGTCGCGGGGTGGTCAGGGGCTTCTGCCAGTGCTGGGCACCCCACCGGGAGGTGTAGGCCGGGTCCACCGCGACGATCGCGATGTCCTGCTCGGCGGCCATCGAGACGAGGCGGGCCTTGAGTTTCGCCGTGGGGAAACGGGACAGCAAGCGGCGGAAGCGCTTGTTGCGGCCGTGCCGCTCCCGGCTCTTCCCGTCGCAGAAGTCGAGGTCCTCGATGGCGATCGCGGCAGCGCCACAGCGCCGGGTGTGGTGCAGCAGCCGGGTCAGGGCGTGCCGGATCTGTGCGTCCCGGTGCTCGGCGGTGCCGGTGAGGTCGTAGAAGTAGCGTTGCGGCTCGCCGACCGGGTTGCCGTGCGCATCGAGCTGCCAGGCGGAGAGGTGGTCATCGTTCATGTCCACCCCCACCACCCCGCGCGCCAGGGCCGCTTCCAGGGGCAGCACCGGGGCGGCGGCGCGCAGCCAGGACGCGGTGACATACCAGCGGCCGCGCGCGGTGTCGTGGTGGATGCGGTAGGCCACCGCCCGGTTGGCGGTGACCCGGTCGCGCCACTCCTGCCCCCGGTGCCGGAACGCCACCGTCGCGTCGAGGAGGTAGCGGCCGTGCGGGGCGTTGGCCAGGTGGGCCAGCGGGGCCGGGAGCTTGACCGAGACCTGGCCGGTGTCGGTGACGCGGATCGTCTCGTTGCCGAAGCGCTTGCCCGTTTCCCCGTCGGCGGCCAGGAACATCCGCTCCGCCCGCCACCGCCGGCGCCAGGTCTGCTCGCTCAGGCCGGCCGCCTGAAGGTGGTGGCGGGTGTTCGCGAGGCGCTTGCCACCACGCACCACATGCACCCGGCCCGCCGCCCAGTCCGCCTCCACCACAGTCAGCCGGTCCTTGAGGGCCTGCAGACGGCGGGACTTGGCATGCCACTCGCGGCGCGTGGCATACCCGCGCGCCAGCCCCTCACGTTTGTCCGCCCTGGCGCCCAGCGGCCGGGCAAGCCGCGCCTCGACCGAGGCGATCTGCCCGCGCAGCCAGGCCAGATGGGCGGCCTGTCCGCGCCTGGCCAGGGCCCACTGGTCGTGGGTGGCCTTGGTGATGCTGCCCGCCCAGCGTGCCGACGACCTCCCGACAGCTTCCGTTTGCGCACCGCCCACCCGGCCGCGTCGTGCGCCGGCTCCTGACGGGAGCGCTCCGCGAGATCACCGGCCGCCAGCGACCCCAGGAACATCCCCACCTCGGCGAGCACCGCCGCATCCGACTCGCTCACCCGCAGCCGGTCCCGGACGGCCACCCCCGCCGGGCCGGGCACCACGAACGATGCCGCCAACTCGCGCAGTCCGCTCACCGGTTCACCTCCGTCCGGCCGAAGATCCCTGTTACGGCAGTCAACGAGCAGCCTCCGCAAAGGTCACCCATTCGACCCAAGAACTCCCGTTCCCTTCTCGGGGAACGAAAGGCCGGAGCACACCCCAGGACGGAAGAGACCTCCCGACGCACAGCGGAACAACTCCATGCAGCACCGACGCTCACTCGCGCTCACCAGAAGTCGCTCCTACTCAGTACAACGGCAGCAGTTCCCAACCCCTGGAGGATCCTGCCCATCCAGCACTGCAGGTAGTGCCCAGCCCCGTCGCCAACCGCCAGGACCGGGGCGCGCATGCCCCGTCGAGTACTGGATCCGTCTGCGGGCCACGAACCCGATCGAGTCGACCTTCACCACCGTGCGGCTGCGGACCAACGTCACCTGAGGTGCCGACTTCGGCACCGCTGCCCTCTCGATGGTCTTCAAGCTGACCGAGTCCGCCCAGGCCCGCTGGTGGGCCGTGAACGCACCCCGCCTCGTCGCGCTCGTCGGTGCTGGAGCCCGCTTGGATGCGGCCGACTCATCGAACGCCCCGAGGTGGTTGCGGCATGATCGAGGCCAGCCGATTCCCTGGAGGATCCGACGTGGCGGGGTCTGAACATGTGGTGGTGCGAGGCGGCGTCCGGCTTGCCTGCCGGGACTGGGGCGGGCCGGGGCGGCCCATCGTGTTGCTGCACGGCCTGGCCGGTCACGCGGGTGAATGGGACGTGCTGGCACGGCGCTTGAGCTCTGGGCATCGGGTCGTCGCGGTCGACCAGCGCGGGCACGGCGCCAGCGAGCGCCACCCGCTGGACGTCTCCCGCGCCGCTTACGTCGCCGACGTCATCGCTGTTGTTGATCAGCTGGCGCTGCGGCGGCCTGTCCTGGTCGGCCAGTCGCTGGGTGGGCACACGGCCATGCTCACCGCCGCTGCACATCCCGGACTGGTCCGCGCGCTCGTGCTCATCGAGGCCGGCCCCGGCGGTCCAAACCCGAACAGCCCCGTGGACATCGGCGGATGGCTCGGCTCGTGGCCGACACCGTTCCCCTCACGCGAGGCAGCGGCCGCGTTCCTCGGCGGCGGACCGGTCGGCGCGGGTTGGGCGGCCGGGCTGGAGGAACGTGAAGGCGGATGGTGGCCTCGCTTCGACCGGGACGTGATGGTCCGCTCGCTGGCGGAGACCGCCCGGCGTTCCTTCCTGCACGAATGGGGGCAGGTCGCGTGCCCCACCCTGGTCGTCCTGGCTCAATCCAGCTTCATCCCCGCGCAGGAAGCCGACGAGATGCTCCGGCGGCGCCCCGCCACCCTGGCCATGAGCATCCCCGGCACCGGCCACGACCTGCACCTGGAACAGCCCGGAATCCTGTACACCGCTCTATCGGACTTCCTCGAGGGCCTTGCCTGAGAACTGTGGGGCGGTCACGACGAGACCACCGTGAGACCTCGCAGATAGCCATCGATCCACAGATTTTGACGGCGACTCGCCACTCATAATCGGCTCCACTCAGGGACCAAGGGCCGATTTTTGGCGAGAAGTTCGTTTCCGCATACGGGTGCCATGCGGGTGCTGCGCAAGTGCCCGCTGGACGAAGGCTTTTGATCTTCTGCGTGGGAAGTGATCCGGAACGCGGTGTGGGAATCCATGGTGGCAGTCGATATCGACCACCGTCATGCGGCTGAGGACATCTCCGTTCGCCTAGGGCTCGGCACCGTGGCCCATCAGGATCTGTTCGGCGCGGGCGCCCCCGGCCACTCTCCGTCGGACGGAGCGGCTGGCCCGGGAGGACGAGGAGCCGGCCGTCACTCTCGGTGTTCAGATCACGGGGAGCAGCCTGGTGGTGCAGAACGGTCGCGAGTGCCTGCTGAGGTCGGGGGAGTTCGCCGTCTACGAATCGATCGCTCCCTACACACATCTCTTCGACGCGGGTGTCGACTACCGCTTCATCCGTTTCCCCCGCGCGGCACTTGCGCTCCCTGACCGGTTGCTACGAGACATCGCCGCGGTCCCCCTGGGATCCGACAACCCCGTTGCGCGCCTCGCCTTCACCTACTTCTCCCAACTGGCCGGCAGCGACGAATTGCACCAGGGTGTGCATGCCGACGCCGTCGTGGAACCCAGCGTCGAACTCCTCCGTGCCGTCCTGACGTCCCAGCACGACAACACCAGCCTGGCCAAGGGGCCGTTGAAGGCAACCCTCAGCCTGCGGATCACTCAGTACATCCGGGCCCACCTGGCTGATCCCGATCTGTCGGCGGCACAGATAGCCGCCGCGCACGGCATCTCCGTGCGTCACCTCTACGCGGTGCTGTCCCGGTCGGCCATCAGTCTCGGAGACTGGATCCGTACCCGCCGCCTGGCCGAATGCAGGCGAGAGCTGGCCGGCCCGAACGGCGGGCTGCGGACCATCGCGGCGATAGGACGAAGCTGGGGCTTCGTGGACGCGACCCACTCGGGGCCGGTGCTGCCGCTGTGGTCGCGACGGGCTGGCCCTGCGCGACGACCGCTGCCGCAGCTGCCACCTCTACCGCCTCCTGGACAAAGCCCGCCCCGCCTCCCGACGGTTCACGCAGCTGGTGATCTCGCTGCCGACCGGCAAGGGCGGCCCGTTCGAGGCGATTCCGGTCGGCGACAGGGAGGTGCCGGACTACGACGAGCGGCGACCTGCTCTGCACACGAGCCGCGGGCAGGAGGCGCTGTTCACCATCCGGCGTGACTGGGCCCCAGTGCTGGCCCGACTGCGGAGCGCGCCTGCGGGCGAGCCGCCGCTGACCGCGACCGCCCGCCGCTTGGTCGAGGAGTTCACCCGCGATCGACCGGCGCAACGGCCGGACTACAAGAAGAACACCCGCACGCTCACGATCCTGCTGTACTGGCTCGGCGCCGACACGGCCGTCTTCGAGCGCGACGTGTACGACCTCGCCCGGATCGACGTGAACCTCGCGGCCAAGCCCGTCTGCCAGTTCCTGCGCCTGCGCGGCCTGCTGGTGGAGGACCCCGACCTGCACCGGGACGCGGATCAGGTGTGGATCGAGGCAGCCCTCGCAGCGCTGCCGGAGCCGGTCGCGAGCGAAGTGCGCACCTGGGTGAAGGTCATGCGCGAACAGGGCCCCCGCGAGGGCGAGCCGCGCGGCTACGACGGCATCCGCCGCTACCTCAGTAACCTCCAGCCCGCCCTTACCGTCTGGACCACGACGGCCGGCGCGACCTCGCTGAGGGAGATCACCAAGGAGCAGGTGGAGGACGCCGTGGACGGGGTGTCCGGTTATGCACGCCGAGGGCTCGCCACGGCACTGCGCAGCCTCTTCCGCGCGCTGAAGCGTGAACGCGTGATCTTCCACAACCCCGCCCGGGACCTCCCGGTCGGCGACATCAAGGGCATCCCGAAGTCGATCCCCTCCGACCTCCTGATGGGGCTGCTCGACCAGGCGACGACTCCGCTCGGCCGCCTGGTCATGGCTCTCGCCGCCGTTCACGCGCTGCCGGGCAAGGAGATCCGGACCCTGCACACCACGGGCCTGGATCTCTCCCGGGGCACCCTCGAAGTTCGACGAGGTCTGCTGCGGCACACCCTCTACCTGGAAGGGCTCACTCACCAGCTCGCCGCCGACTGGACGGCCTACCGCCACCACCGTTGGCCGGCCTCGTCCAATCCCCACCTCCTGGTCAGCCAGAAGACCGCGGTCGACCCCGACCACCCGGCCGTCAGCATGGCACCCTGAGCGGTGCCCTTCCCCGCGGGCTGACGCTGAGCGGCCTGCGCCAGGACCGCATCCTCAACGAAGCGGCCGAAAGCGCCGACCCGCTCCGGCTGATGCGCCTGTTCGGCATCACCGAGCAGACCGCCATGCGCTACGTCACCGCCGCCCACCCCGAGCGCACCAGCAAGCTGCCCCGGTGAGCGCCGCCGCCATGACGAGGTCAGCGCGCGGCGGCCCCGGCCGGTTGCCCCGCAGGCACCAGGCGAGGCACGAGTCGGACGTAGGTGACCATGCCGATCACCTCGACCAGGGTCTGGGTGACCACGACGACCGCGGCGGCGGCAAGGTCGTCGGGCAGAGCCAGGGCCAGCGGCAGGACGACGAGGGAGTTGCGGGTCGCGCCGGTGAAGACGATCGCCCGCCCGGCGGGCGCGTCCAGGCGGAACAGACGGGCCACGGCCTTCCCCGCGCACGCCATCACCACGGGGAACACCACATAGAACGGGATGACGGCGCCGACGTCGGCCACGCTACCGCCGAGCTTGGGGACTTGGGAGGCGACCACGGTCAGCAGGGTGGCGGCCATCAGCGGCACCATCGTGGTGGTCGCCGCGTCGGAGACCTTCTGTCCGGCCGGGCGGTGTCCGGCCCACGCCTGCAGGGCCCATGCGAGGGCGAGCGGGATGACGATCAGGACAACGAACGCCTCGACGAACGGTCCGACCTCGACGATGTCGGCGAGTTCCGAGCGCATGAACAGGTAGAGGAATCCCGGGAGCAGCAGCATCTGCGCGACCAGCAGGATGGGAGTGGCGGCGAGGAGACGGCGGCTGGAGCCGCCGGCGAGCCCGGAGAAGACGATGACGTAGTCCACGCACGGGCACAGCAGAACCAGCAGGACCCCGAGGCGGACCGCCTGGTCGGCGGGCAGGAACGTGAACATCGCGGCCACGACCAGGGGCACCACCACGAAGTTCACCACGACCGCGGCGGACAGGAAGCGGCCGTCGCGCAGCGAGCGGACGAGCTCGGCGGCCGGGACCTGGAGGAAGGTAACGAACAGCAGCGCCCCGAGGACCGGATTGATCGCGTGCTCCAGTCCCGGCCCGAGGCCGGGGGCCGCCCAGCCGAGCAGTCCTCCGGCGGCCATCGCCGCCAGGTAGATCGCGACCTGGTGGTGTTCCATCCGCTCGACCAGGCCCTGCGGTCCCTGCTGCGACACCCGAACTGCTCCTTCATACGGTGCCGGCCGCCCTATGGCGGCCGCGCGCGTTCATCCTCACAGGCCACCGTGCCCGGCCTGACCACGCCTCCGGCTCAGCGGTCGGAGGCGTGGTCGTCCGCCCCGGGCCGCAGACCGATGGTCGGCATGCCGAGGTCGGCTGGTGCCGGGGAAGTCCGGCAGCCTGCCGTCCGGCGTCGGCGTCGGACGACGAGGACGCCGAGTCCGGCGACTACGGCCAGCACTGCCAGGGCGGGCATCCATACCGCGCCGATCGCGGAGGTGATGCCGATGCCGCCGAGGACAGCCAGCAGCGGGCCCGCGCAGCACACCGCGCAGGCGGCGATCGTGGCCGCGCCGGCGCCGAGGGCGCCCCAGGGGCGCGACGGACGGGAAGCGGCGCGGGACGGGACGGTGGTCATACGGTCGCTCCGAAGAGGTCGGCCAGCATCGCGGCGGCGGACTCGGGCGCCCGCACCTCCAGCTGGAGAGTGGTCGGGGTCAGGTGCAGACGGAAGTCGAAGAATGCGCAGCAGCCCTGCTCAGCCGCGGCGAGAGCGGCGACCTCACTGGCGAGCTCGGCGCCGGTGGGGAAGGACAGGCGCACGCCGTCGTCGATCTCCTCACGCTGTTCGGCCTTTCCGACCAGCTGATGCCACTGCTCGGTGCGCTCGCCCAGCTCGGCACCGCCCAGCGTGCACGCCACCGGGGTGTCCCGCCATGCCTCGGCGGCCGGGCTCGGGCGAGTGGTGGACAGCGTGATCGGCACGGGCCCGGTCGCCGACGCTGCACTGGTCGTGCAGCCGCAGTCCGGACCGCACGCCCCAGCGGGCGCTGGACCCGACAGGTCGACGTGGACGGCGGCCAGGTGAGCGGAGAACGCACGCAGCTCGGCGATCCGGCCGTCGGTCTCAGCGATCCGGCCCGCGACCAGCGGCAGCATCCGCGCCCGGACTGAGGCACACACCCCGTCCTCGCGGACGTCGAGGAGCTCGCGGATCTCCTCCAGGGCCAGGCCCAAGAGCTTGGCCGAGGAGATGAAGGCCAGACGCTCCACCGCGTCCTCGCCGTACACGCGGTACCCGGACGGCGTGCGGTCCGCGGGGAGCAGCCCGGCGTCCTCGTAGAAGCGCAGCGTCGTGGCCGGCACGCCGGAGCGCTCGGCCAGCTGCGAAATGCGGTAGGTCGTCACACTGCCGACGGTAAACCTTCGACTCGACTCGAAGGTCAAGCCGGAACCCGAACCTGATCAGCAGCGGATCGCGCACCTGCGTACGTGTTCGCCCGAGGACCCCTCCAGGAATCGACGAATTCGCGCGCTTCCGACCGGGCGGCAGAGAATGTCCGCCGCCAGGAGCAGGGCCACGAGTATGCAGAAGCCGAGCTCATCGCGCTCGGAGCGCCGGTGCCGCGGGCCGGCTGCAACCGGGCCGTCTGGCTCCGAGGCCTGGTCACGGTCGGCGCTCGCAACGTACGCCACCGCGGCGATCACCGCTTATGCGGACAGTTTCTACGTATTGGCGCTCGGCCGACGACGCTACCAGGGGCGACTCAGGTAGGGCCCTGGGACGCGCCTGGGTTGGGCTTGCGGTCCACGGCTTCTGATGACCACCATGGCGGGCCCGAGCATGGGGTTCGGACATGCGAAGCCTCCGGCCCGGTGCTGCAATGGATGCAGATGCGGGCTGCAGTCGTATGACGCGGCGAGCGTATGGCGACGCTGGGACATGGAGCTGAGAGACGTCGAGGAGGGGCCGACCTGTCCCTCTTCCCGGCGCTGCCTTCGGGGTCCTGGATCAGCTCAAACAGCTGGGCGAACTGAAAGCCCGAGGGTCCTGACAGAAGAGGAGTTCGCGGTGCAGAAGGCCGGAATTCTCGGCTAGAGCCTGCGGGACGAGCGGAAAGGGAGCCCCCATGAGGGACCCGGATTCCCAGCCCGACGCGCCCGCCGGGAAGACACAGCCCGAGGAGGCGGACCGGCTGCGGGAACTGCTGCGCAGTCCCGGCTACCTCAAGGCGCTCGTGTTCTGCGCCCTCATCGGTATTCCGGTCTCGTTGGTGGCTTTCTTCTTCCTCGTCGCGCTCCGCGAGCTGAACCACCTCATGTGGTCCGATCTTCCGGATGCTCTGGGCTGGCAGGCCCCGCCGTGGTGGTGGCCATTGCCGCTGCTGCTCGCCGCAGGCATTGCCGTGGGTCTTCTGGTCACCCACCTGCCCGGCGGTGGCGGCCACATCCCTGCCGCGGGGCTGCACGCGGGTGGTGGCGCGCCGCGAGCCCTGCCTGGCGTGATGCTCGCCGCTCTGGCCAGTCTTCCGCTGGGCGCGACCCTGGGCCCTGAGGCGCCGCTGATCGCTCTCGGTGGTGGCCTGGCACTGCTCATCAGCAATCTGGCCCGAGTCCCCGTCACCGCGCAAAGTACCGTTCTGCTGGGCACCGCCGGAGCTGCGGCGGCCGTCTCTGTGATCTTCGGAAGCCCGCTGATCGCGGCCGTGATGCTGATGGAAGTGGCTGGGGTGGGCGGCTCGCGGCTCTTCGCCGTCATGCTGCCCGCGCTGTTGTCGAGCGGGGTCGGCTCCCTGGTGTTCACCGGCTTTGGCCGCTGGACCGGTCTGGAGGGCGACAGCCTGTCCATGACGCTGGGTGTGCCCGTCCCGCGTCTCGACACCGGGGACGTGGTGTGGTCGGTATTCATGGCGGCGGCGATCGCTGCTGCTGTGCACCTGATCCTGCAGGGCGGGCGGCTGACCGCAGTGTTCGTCGCGAGACGTCCGGTCGCCCATATGGCCGGGTGCGCGCTGGCCGCCGGCGCCTGCGCCGCCGTGTACACACTCACCACCGGCCGGTCACCGGTGGACGTGGCCTCGTCGGGGCAGGCCACTCTGAGCCGCTTGGCCGCCGACCCCCACGCCTGGGGGGTCGGTGCTTTGATCGCCGTTCTGCTCTGCACCGGTGTCGCGTACACCTTGTGCTTGGGCAGTCTGCGTGGCGGCCCTGTTTTTCCTACACTGTTCCTGGGCGGTGCGGTGGGCGTACTGCTCGCGCCTTTGCCGGGCCTGGGAGTCGTGCCGGGACTGGCCGTGGGCATGGCGGCGGCAGTGACCAGTGCTCTTCGCCTGCCGATCAGCAGCGTGGTGCTCGTTGTCCTGCTGCTCGACAGCACCGCCATGATCCCCGTGATCATTCTGGCGTCCGTCGTGGCCTTCGTGACCACCCAACTGCTGCCTCCCGGCCGAGCCGTTCCGGCAGCGGGCAAGCCCGCGGAACCGTCGACCGCGCAGTCCCGGGCAGTCGGCAAGGCCGACTCCGGCGCCGGCTGAGAACGCGGCGGGACCCGCGCGGCCGATGCGCTCCTCTACTGGTGGGACCGCGACCGGCCTCCGATATCCTGGCGGTCGGCGCACTCCGCGACGGCTCGATGGGCCGGGTCCGCGGACCCCCGCTCCACCGACTGGCGCAGTAGCTCCAACTCCGCTTCCAGGACCGGCGTGCAGTTCCGTCTCGGTGTGTCTCGCGCCCGCGGCAGGCTCCGGAGCTGTTTGAATCACCGCATGAATAAACGTGATGATTCGGATCTTTTCGGCAATCGATTCCTGACGGTGCCCGCTCCCTCGGAGACCTTCCCCGAGGAAGGTATGGCCGCGACGGACGCAATGAGACTCGTGGATGTGGATCTCGCCATGGAGGGCGACCCGCAGCGCAACCTCGCCACGTTTGTCACCACTTGGATGGAGCCGGAGGCGCAACGGCTGATCGCCGAGAACCTCCACCGCAATTTCATCGACCATGCGGAGTACCCCATTTCCGCCGAGATCGAGCAGCGCTGCGTGCGCATGCTCGCCGACCTTTTTCACGCGCCGGGCAGGACGACGGGATGCCGGACTCAGGGCTCATCCGAGGCGATCATGCTCGGCGCGCTGTCGCTGAAGTGGAAGTGGCGCGAGCGCCGCCAGGCAGCCGGCCTGTCGATCGACCGGCCCAACTTGGTTTTTGGGGGAGACGTCCACGTCGTGTGGGAGAAGTTCTGCCGCTACTTCGACGTCGAGCCGCGGATCGTGCCGCTTGCCGAGGGCAAGTACACGATCGGCGCGGAGGACGTGGAGCCCCTCCTCGACGAGAACACGATCGGCGTCGTCGCCGTCCTCGGCACCACGTTCACCGGCCACAAGGACGATGTCGTCGGGATCGACAAGCTCCTGCGGGACGTCCGTAAAGAGCGGGACCTCGACATCCCGATTCACGTCGACGGCGCCAGCGGCGCATTCGTGTGGCCCTTCCTCTACCCGGACTCGAAATGGGACTTCCGGCTCGAGCAGGTCCGTTCGATCAACGTCTCGGGTCACAAGTACGGCCTGGTCTACCCCGGCATCGGTTGGCTGGTCTTCCGCGAGGAGTCCGACCTGGCCAAGGACCTCGTGTTCTACGAGAACTATCTGGGCAAGACCGACGCGACGTTCACGCTGAACTTCTCGACAGGTGCGTCGATGGTGCTCGCGCAGTACTACAACTTCGTGCGGCTCGGTCGCCAGGGCTACACCTACGTCATGAAGATGATGCAGGAGAACGCCCGCGCACTGGCAGACCAGCTGCGGAGCAGCGACCGTTTCGAAGTGATCGGGAGCGACCTCGAGCAGCTGCCGCTAGTCGCTTTCCGTCTCGTCGGCAAGCACGCCTACGACGAGTCCGACATCGCCTGGCAGCTGTCGGCCGAGCGGGGCTGGATGGTGCCGGCATACACACTCCCGCCCAACGCGGAGCGGGTGAAGATCCTGCGAGCTCTGGTCAAGGAGACTGTGAGCCGCGAGCAGATCGATCGCCTGAGCCAGGACATTGCCGACGCGTGTCACACGTTGGACGACAAGGGTGCTGCCCACGGGATCGAGCGGACCCAGGTCAAGCGTGGCACCGGCTACTGACGCACTGTGACGGAGCGTAGTTTCGGGCGACCGGGCACCGACGACTCCAGCGATGGAGACTGCGGCGCGCTACCGCTGCCCGGCACCCTCACAACCAACACGGTCAGCCGACCGAAGCCCTCCCAGAAAATACTCCGGCAGGTCACCCCACCGTCGAAGACGCATGTGAGGGGTCGTGCCGCCGCTGGGGGGCGTCCCTGTCAGGCGACCAGCTCCGCGATGCTCCGGGCCGTCAGCCACAGGCCAAGAACCAGGGCGAGCGTGACGATCAGCTGCTCCTGGTGCTGCGCGAGCCAGCTCCGTAGGGCGTTCAACCGGGCGTTTGCGACCGTGGGCGCCCAGACCACATACATCTCCATGACGATCAGGCTGAGTGTGGCCAGCAGACAGTAGCCGGTCAGTGCGAGCCAGTCGGCGAGGGTGGAGAGCTTGGCGTCGACGGCGGTTGCGGCGCCGGCGCCGACCAGTGCCCAGGGCTGCAGCAGCCATGCCAGGCCGGCTGCCGCGGCCGGGGAGGCGTTGTCGATCCGGGCGGTCCAGCGTGGCGGGCCGTGTGGGCGGGACGGTCGGCGGTGCCGGTGTGCGCTGTACAACACCAGTGCCAGGCCGACGGCGAGTTTCGCACAGATCGCGGCAGTCGAGGGGGCGCTGTGCCGGGCCGGGGGCTGACCGCCGGTCAGCAGTATCACGCAGGCGATCACCGCAATCAGGTTGGCCAGCCACGACAACAGGAACGCCAGGCCCTGGCGAACGCCGTGCCGCGAGGAGAGCAGCAGGATGAAGGCGCTGTTGTGCAAAGGCCCCAGAGTGACGGCCGTACCGATCACAACCAGGTCGAGGACCATCGGATCAGCTGCTCCTGGATGTCAGGGCTGTGTGCCACCTGGGGACGGGCGGATTGGTCGGCAGAGTGAGGCGGTGCTGCGGTGCCGAATCCCGACTTTGCAGGCGGAGGCCCGGCTGGTCAAGCAGGCCACGCCCGCGTGGCGGCGCTGGCAGCCCGGCGGACTCCCGGCCGAGCATGACCTGGGAACGCCGGGGGCCGTCGAGGGTCTCCGGTCGGGCGCGTGACCGCTCCACATGGCACGCCCGACAGGATCCTGCATGACGCTGTGGCCCCCCGCGCCAAGAGAACCGGCGTCTGAGACAGCACGCGGGGCGGGGGCCACAGTCTGCACATCCCCTCGCGCACGGCCCGCCGGGCGGCTGGGGGTTCGTGACGACCCGCCTGCTGCCTCCCGGCCGAGCCGTTCCGGCAGCGGGCAAGCCCGCGGAACCGTCGACCGCGCAGTCCCGGGCAGTCGGCAAGGCCGACTCCGGCGCCGGCTGAGAACGCGGCGGGACCCGCGCGGCCGATGCTCTCCTCTACTGGTGGGACCGCGACCGGCCTCCGATACCCTGGCGGTCGGCGCACTCCGCGACGGCTCGATGGGCCGGGTCCGCGAACACCCGCTCCACCGACTGGCGCAGTAGCTCCAACTCCGCTTCCACACCTGGACGTTGCGCTGGCGGAACGCTTTCGCGAAGGCCGTCGAGCAGGGCACGTAGTCGTCGGCAGACCTGCATGGAGGTCGCCCCGTAGTCGCGGATCTCGGAGACGGCGAGCTGCAGGTAGTCCTCCCAGGCACGTCCGTGCAGGACGAGACGAGGCCGGCCACGGTCGTCCGCCATCACGTAGCGGCCCCGCAGTTGCGCGCTGCCGACCACGGTGAGGAACGACTCGATGTGATTGAGCACCTGAACGGCTGTCGTGGGGTCGTTGACCGCCGGGGAGAGGGCACGGACGGCGATGTCCACGAGAACCCGCAGGGCGAAGGCCGAGTCCTACTCGATGGTGCGTTCGGCGCCCAGGGCGATGAGTCCGGTCACCTGGCGGGAGTCGGGCGCGGAGGTACCGCCGTGGACCTCGACGAGTACGGCGCCGGGAGGGACGTAGTCTCCGATGAGGTGGAGCACGACGAACATGCAGTCGTGGCGCGCCCCGGCAGTCACCAAGCCTGCTACGTGGAATGCCTGGATGGCCCCGCCGCGGGGCGAGCGGAAGAGCGTCACTGGTCCGCGCGCCGGCCCGGATGCACCGTCGGACGGCGCCGACGCACCAACTTCCATGGCCCCGCGGGCGAAGACGCCTTCTCCCATGCGCCCGACGAGGTCGGCGATGGCCACCGGCCTGAGATTGTGCGTGAAGCGATTGAGGTAGACGAGCAGGAGGAGAAGGCTGACGGCCACAGCCGCGCCGGCGAGGGTGACTCCGAGGTCCGGAACCGAGTCCGACTCGATGCTGCGCAGCAGCGAGAAGGCGAACGCGAACGTCCCGGTGAAGGTGGCAAGGACGGTTTTCTGCAGTCGGTCTCGGTACCAGAGGCGCATGTACCGCGGGGACAGTGCTCCGGTCGCCTGTTGGATGACGAGGACACCGATCGTCACGACGAAACCGAGCAGTGCCACCGTCGCCCCGACGATGGAACTGAGCACGCCGCTCGCGGTGGTCGCGGAGTAACGCCAGCCGCTCGGCGGCCAAGGCTGATGCGTTCTCAGTCGGCGAGATGAGCTGATCGCCTGCGTACGTGCCGCCGTGGGCGGTTCGTCTGGTTCGGTAACGAGAGACGCGACCCCTGATGATCAAGGTTGTCGAAGCCTTTGATCACGAACAGGGGTCGCGTTCGCGTGCCATCCTCTCTGATCGGTGTCCTGCAGCGCCCCTGCGAGGACATCGACTCCGCCTGCCCGGATCCGGAACCGTCGCAACTCATGTCCCTGGCCGAGGCCTTGGGCCGGATACCCGATCCACGCCGGGTCCGGGGCCGCCGCTACCGCCTGGGCTCCCTGCTCGCGCTGTGCCTGGTCGCCGTCCTCGGCGGAGCAACGTCCCTGGCCGCCATCGCCCGCTTCGCCGCCGATACCGACTCCGACCTGCGCGAGGCACCGGGACTGGCCTCCAGCACACCGAACGCCTCCACGCTGGGACGACTCCTGTCCCGCCTGGACGGCGACGCCCTGGACGACGCCGTGGGCGCCTGGCTCACCCGGTTCGCCGCCGACCCGGTTAACGAACCCGGCGATAGGCTGGTCGGCCTGGCCGTCGACGGCAAGACCGTGCGCGGATCCCGCACCGGCGGCGAGGCCATCCACCTGCTCGCCGCCGCACTGCACGCCTGCCAGACCGTGATCGCCCAGCGCCAGGTGGCCGCGAAGAGCAACGAAATCCCCGCCTTCGCCCCTTTGCTGGACCGGATCGCCCTGCGCGGCGTCGTCGTCACCGCCGATGCGATGCACACCCAGCGCGCCCACGCCGAGTACGTCATCAACGCCGGCGGCCACTACCTCCTGGTCGTCAAGGGCAACCAGAAGAAGCCGCGCAAGCAACTGCGGCGCCTGCCCTGGCGGGAAATCCCGCTGCAGGCCCGCACCACCGAGGCCGGGCACGGCCGCCGCGAGGTCCGCCGCCTGAAGGTCTGCACCGTCCAGACCGGCCTGCTCTTCCCGTATGCCGTCCAGGCCATGGAGATCAAGCGCCGCCGCACCCACCGCAAGACCGGCAAGGTCGAGACGAAGACCGTCCACGCGGTCACCAGCCTGCCGCCTGAGCAGGCCAGCCCGGCACGACTCGCCGAACTCGTGCGGGATCACTGGTCAGTTGAAGCCCTGCACCACATCCGAGACGTCACCTACAGAGAGGACGCTTCGCGGATACGTACCGGCACTGCACCCCGCGCAATGGCAACCCTGCGCAACCTCGCCATCGGACTCATGCGCCAAGCGGGCTGGACTAACATCGCCGCCGCAGCCGATCACTACCGGTCACGTCCCCAGCACGCGACCGCCATGCTCCGACTCACAGCGTGAGAACGCATCACCCCTGCCCCTGGTCCGCGTCACGCAACGCAGAACTCGTTGCCTTCGGGGTCGTGCATCACGACATGCCCGAGGTCGTCACCGTAACGCTCTTCGCGCGTGGTCTTCGCTCCGGCGGCCGTCAGTTCGGCCACCTTGGCGCGGATGAGCTGCTCGCGCTCGCCCATGTCCCACGGCGGCTCTCCGGCTACCCGAATGTCGATGTGCATCCTGTTCTTGGCCGTCTTTGGCTCGGGCACCCTGAGGAAGCCGATGGCTGGGCCCTTGCCGTCCGGGTCGATAAGCGATGCCCCGTCGGCGTCCTCGTAGCCAGGTTCATCCACGTACCCGAGGGCCAGCGCCCAGAAGGCCGCAAGCCGGTGCGGATCGGCGGAGTCACAGCCGAGCGTCCAATGTGTCGCCATGCCCACGCAGGCTACTTGACCTCAGCACGTTCATCGGCAGGAGCGGATGCAACTGCTCGATCGAGGCTGCGCCGCGACAAGAGCCGTCAGTCTCGTGGCTTTCGCCGAATTCGCCAGCTGTCTTGCCAAACGGCTGGGCATCGCACGCGTTTCCTGTCATCTCGTCGGCTTACCGCTGGCCGCTGTGTAGGTTGCTGTACCTGGCTGCGCACGCGAAAGGCCGCCCTACCCGCGTGGAATGCCTACCTGCAGCGTCTCAGAGGGCAGGCCAGCCATTCCTCGTCCCCTCGATCGCGCTGTCCGTCTTGTACCCTCGTTCGCCCTGAGTGCGGCATGAGCGGGCGCTTGCCGATCGCTATTGCTTGGCGGCTAGGAGGAGAACAGCTTCCAGTGCCCCTCGGAGACGACGTCGACGGTGCCGCCGGTCACTGTGATGGCGGTCTCGTCGTCGATCGCGTACGCCGGACCCGGGATCTCGGCCGCCCATCTCTCGGCGTCGGCCATGGTGTTCTCCGGCAGGAGCTCGTGATCCAGGTGCGGGAAGATCGAGAAGTCGACGATGCCCAGCGCGCTGTCGCCACCGGTGGGCGGCTTCCACTCGACGAAGTCCTCCCCGATACGGGGGGTCATCACCATGCTCCCGGCGCTCAGACCCACCCAGACGGTCTCGCGCAGCGACGGCAGGAGATCCGCCAGCCCGGACTGCCGCATCCAGTGGCACAGGTACAGGGCGTCGCCGCCATTCACCAGCAGGACGTCTGCCTCTCGGACCCAGGGGACCCAGCGTTCTTCGTCGATGCTGGGCAGCGCGGTGAGCTCCAGCACTCCCAAGGACTTCCAACCCAGCTCACACATGGGTGTGGAGGACTGACCGGTGATGAAACGCCATGTCCCAGCAGGACTGCCCTGGGGGTGCCCGTACCCCGCAGTGGGGATACAGAGGGCGTTGGAGTCGGCGATCGGTTTGCCCAGTAGGTCGACCAGCGCGTTGTGGATGCTCGTGTTCTTGATGCCGGCGGAAGTAAGAAGAAGCCTCACGCTGCCTCCCGGTGTCATTGGCGGGGCCAGACTACCTGCGACGGCCGCTCTTGTAGGGCTTGCGCTCGCTCACGGTGTTCAGCCCAGCACGCCCGAGCCCGCCGACCTGCTGGGATGTCGCATTCCCATACGTTCAGGTGACGGCGAATCACCTACCAACTCACATACCGCCCTCTCAGGCAGCGAAGCGTTCAATCGCTGTTGCGAGGTCATTTCGAGTCAGAGGCTGCTGCATGTCGCTGAGGGCTCTTGCCACCGAGGGGAGAGCCCTCTGCTGGTTGGTGACGAGAACGCTCACGTAGTCCTTGTCGGGAACCAGAAGCATCGCGGCCAGGTATCCGGGCAGACGCCCATTGAGATACATCTGGCCTGAAGGACCAAGTGCCCATCCGAGGCCGTACGCCATGGGGTCGTCCGGCGTGGTGCGCGGTCGGCGGATGTCCTCCAGAAGGGCGCGATCAGCGAGCAGTCCTTCACCAAGTGCCAGGAGATCCGAGACAGACGACCACAAACCTCCGCTGGGGCGGCGCGAGCGTGGGTAACCGAGTAGTGGGAGCTCGGTCGGACCGTCCCAACCGGTGACCGAATCGCGCGGTGTGTCGAAACTCGTTCGAGAGAGATGCCTAGCCTCGATCTTTCTTGAGGGTCCGCCGACGGAGTCGGTGGACCCTTTTGCCTTCCGGAGCTGATACCGGGTAGCCCGGTGGCCCGGCTGTCGCGTCGGGTGGGCGCCGGGTTCCACTGCCCGGGGCGGGTGATGCTGTCGCAGGGACGGTGGGTTGCTGGTCAGCCGGGGTCGGGCAGGAGCGCGAGTCGTTCGAGGGCAGCGGTGATCTCGCCGGTCCAGGGCCAGTGCCGGGCGAGGCGGAGAATCCTGCGCCGACCGGTGGTGACGAGCCGGCCGGCTGCGGAGAACAGGCGGAATCGCAGGCGGCGGGGTTCCCAGAGACGGGCCTGGCCGGTCAGGGCGAGCATGGGCATCCAGGCCAGCAGGTCGAGCGCGATCTGGACGATCTCCATCCAGACCCGGTTCTGGGCGGTGTCGTGCAGGGGCAGGTTGCGCAGGCCGGTGGCCCGGGCGGCCCGGATCCGGTCCTCGGCCCGTGCCCGGAGCCGGTGACGCAGCTCGAGCTCGGCGATCGGCCGGCCGGTGGTGTTGGTCGCGAAGCACGTGATCCGCATGCCGTCCGCGTCCGTGATCCTCAACTGGGCGCCGGGATGGGGCCGTTCCTTGCGGACGATGAGCCGCATGCCCTTGGGCCAGCCGTCCAGGAGCCTGCCGGTGAGCTCGGCGGCCCAGGCCCCGTCCCGGGCCTCACCGTCGGCCTCGACGGCCGGGGTCCAGGCCGAGGCGGGGACCTTCAGCACATGCTCGTGGATCGCTTCGGTGACCGTCATACCGACCGAGTAGGACAGCCATCGGCCCTGCTTCGCGAGCCAGGACACGAAGTCGTGGGTTCCGCCGGCGGAGTCCGTACGGATCAGCGTCTGCCGTCCTCGTCGGTAGCGCTTGGGCAGTTGGGCCAGGGCGAGTTGGGCGGTGGTGATGTGGTCGGCGGCGGTGTTGGAGCCCGCGTTTCCCGGTCTGAGGAGGGTGGCGACGGGCTCTCCGGTTCCGCCCGGTCCGTGGTCGACGAAGGCCGTCAGCGGGTGATGGCCGTAGGTCTTCTTCCAGGTCGCGGCCGCGTCCTGCTTGTCGGAGTGGGCGAGCACGAGGACGCCGTCGAGGTCGACGGTGACCTGGCCGTCGGCGTCCGGGGCGTTCTCGCCGGCCAACGACCAGGCACGATGGCGGACTTCGGAGCGTGCGGACCGGATGGCCTGCAGGGCTTTCTCGCCGGATGCGGCGAGGGTGTCGATCAGGCGGGAGACGGTCGGGTCGGAGGCGACCGGGCCGAAGACGGCCGGCTCACACCGCAGCATGGTGACGTCCGCGAGGCAGTCCCCGCCCAGTGCGACCGCTATGGCGACGTCCAGGAGGATCTTGCCGGGATCGTGGACGGCCCGCGGTTTGCGCCACGGAGCCAGAGCTGCGGATATCGCCTGGTCAAGGCCCGTCTTGCGGACCGTCTCCAGCAGCAGGACCGCACCGGCCTGCGAGACCACCTGCCGACCGTCTCCCTGGACACTGACACGTGGGTACGACGAGATAGGCTCTCTCACCTGGAAAGTGCTCTTTTCCTTGCAGCCAACAGGACCCTCAGCAAGTCCTATCGTTGCAGGTCAAGGGCACTTTCCGTGTTTCTGATCAACTCTTGGAACAGCCCACCTCGTGAAAGCGCGAGGCTAGGTTCGAGCAGCTTCTTCTTCAATGCCCTCTCGTACGAAGCGCCGCTGAGGGCCGCGAGGATCGCACCGGCCAGGAAGTAGTTGCCGTTGTAGTAGGACCAGCGCGTCCCGGGCTCCAGTTCGTGCCCAGCGCGTACTACGAGTCGGGCTGCCTCGTTGAGCGCGTGACGTCCGTCGCCCAAAGCGGACACAGTGGTCGCGTCCACGGACTCGCGCAGCCCCGAGACCTGCCCGAGGATCTGCTCGATGGTGAGGCTCACATCGGCTCGCCAGTCAGGCGCGAGGCCTGGAAGCAGCTCGATGGCGGGTGTGCTCAGCGGGACATCGTTCTCCCGCAATGTCTGCACGAGCGCAGTAGAGGTGAAGATCTTCGTCAACGACGCGATTCGAAAGCACGAATCCGAGGTCACCCGAACCGCCCCGCGCATAGCCACGCTTCTTGCCCCCGCTGCGGAAAGCCCCGCTATCACGGCCGGGGCACCGCGAAGATCGACCTGCTTGTCGAGTAACTCCTGGAGATTCACAGCAGACACCCTACCGACGTCCACGAGCTGCGATGCCTCGTCGAGAAGACCTGATGAGGCCCTGCACCACCTACGAGATGTCACGTTCGCCGAGGATGCCTCCCGCGTCCGCACCCGAAACGCGCCCCGCGTCATGGCGACCCTGCGCAACCTCGCCATCGGCCTCATGCGCCAAGCCGGCTGGGCGAACCTCGCCGCTGCCACCGACCACTACCGGTCACGGCCCGAGCACGTACTCGACCTGCCCCATCTCACAAGCTGAGAACGCATCAGCCCTGGCTCGGCGGCCAGTCCGCCCCGTTGGCGGCAATGGCCAATTCGGCGAGGACGACGCCCAGCGCCATTCCGAACAGCGGCACGATCCACAAGCTGGCCTTTGTGTACTGCCGCAGTCGGAATACGGAGGCCCAGGACATCATGCTGCGCATGCCCGTACCTTTCCCTCGGCCGGGAGGGCCTTCGTTGCAGGTACGGCCACCGTATGGCAATGAATGGACGTGCGCAGCGGCACGGCATCAGCAGTGCAGCCGCTGGATTCGTTCAGCAGGACCGACGGGACCTTCTTGCATAGGCTGGACAGGTGAACCACTGCTACGAGTCCTCGTGCGGCGTTTCCGCCGTCCGGTCGACGCCCGATGACATGCGCGGAGTACGCCGGACCGGCTGGGGGTTCGCTTCTGGGTGAAAGCAGGCTGTTGATGAATGAATCCCCGTTGATCGAAGACCATGGCCTGATCGGTGATCTGCAGACGGCGGCCCTGGTGACCACTGACGGCACCATCGACTGGTTCTGCTGTCCGCGATTCGATTCGCCCAGTGTGTTCGGCGCTCTGCTGGATTGGGAAAAGGGCGGTCACTTCACTGTCCGGCCTGCCAACACGACCTACACGACGAAGCAGCTGTACTTTCCCGACACGGCCATTCTCGTCACCCGCTTCATGACGGAGTCCGGCACCGGCGAAGTGGTCGACTTCATGCCGGTGACCGGAGCCGTCGCAACCGACCGCCATCGTCTCGTCCGCATGCTGCGGTGTGTGCGTGGCAGCATGACGTTCGAAGGGGACATCGCCCCCCGGTTCGACTACGGCCGCGCACCGCACGAACTGCACATCACGGAGCACGGCGCGGTGTTCACCTCACCAGGACTGGAAGTGGCCGTGCACGCCGTCCGCGAGCCGGAGGACGAGCGGCTGCTGAACCTGCTGTCGGGTGACCGGGATCTTCACTTCACCCTGCCCCTGCGGGCCGGACAGCAGCGCGGCGTCGTCCTGGAGTCGTCGCCGGATGGGCCGCCCCATGAAATCCGTGTCGCGGAGTTCCAGCAGCTCCACGCGGAGACGATCCGCTTCTGGCGGTCATGGCTCGCCCAGTCCCGTTACTCGGGCCGGTGGCGCGAGGCGGTGGAACGCTCGGCCGTGACGCTGAAGCTCATGACCTATGCGCCGAGTGGAGCCCTGGTCGCGGCCCCCACGGCGGGCCTGCCGGAGCAGCTGGGCGGCGAGCGCAACTGGGACTACCGGTTCACCTGGATCCGGGATGCCTCCTTCTCGGTCTACGCCCTGCTCGGCCTGGGTTTCAAGGAAGAGGCGACAGCGTTCATCAGCTGGCTGCGCGATCGCGTGAGGGAAGAGGCCGGGGGAGACACCGATACGGGACCGCTGAACATCATGTACCGGGTCGACGGCTCTTCCGACCTGGTGGAGGAGACTTTGGAGCACTGGGCGGGGTACGAGGGCTCCGCTCCTGTGCGCATCGGCAACGGGGCCGCGAACCAGATGCAGATGGACATCTACGGCGAGGCGCTGGACAGCATCTACTTCGCGCACCAACACGGAATCCAGCTCGACATCAAGGGCTGGACCGCACTGCACACACTCCTCGACTGGCTGGTCGACCACTGGGATCAGCCCGGCGAGGGACTGTGGGAGACCCGCGGCGGACGCAAGGACTTCACCTACGGCCGGGTGATGTCGTGGGTCGCCTTCGACCGGGCCCTGCGGCTTTCCTCGGTGAGTGGCCGTCCGGCGGCCCGTGGGCGCTGGGCGACCGAACGTGACCGGATCTACGACCAGGTGCTGACACAGGGATGGGATCCGAAGCACGAGGCTTTCGTGCAGCACTACGGCAGTGACGTATTGGACTCTTCGCTGCTGCGGATGCCGACGGTCGGCTTCATCACCCCGGACGACCCGATGTGGGGCTCCACGCTGGACGCCGTGGACCGCGAGCTGGTCAGCGACAGCCTGGTCTACCGCTACAACCCGGAGGTGTCGCCCGATGGACTGCGCGGCTCCGAAGGGACCTTCTCCCTGTGCACGTTCATGTACGTCGATGCCCTGGCACGAGCCGGGCGGACCGATCAGGCCAGGCTCGTACTGGAGCAGATGCTCACGTACGCCAACCACCTGGGGCTGTATTCCGAGGAGATCGACCTGACGGGGCGACAGCTCGGCAACTTCCCACAGGCGTTCACGCACCTCGCGCTGATCGATGCGGCCATCACCCTGGACGCGACGCTCAACCGGGCCCATGCGGGCGCGACGTAGCCCGGGCGGCGGCTGGTCGAGGCCTACGGCGGGGGAGGGGCGGAGCCGAGCAGTACGACGCTGTCGCCCTCTTGCGGCGTGACGGGGCCGGTGCGGGTGACCGGTTCGAGCCGGTGGTTGGCCCGCACCACGAAGAGCGTGTCGTGGCGGCCGGCGGGCACCGGGATGGAGGCAGGCTGGACCAGGAAGCGGGCTCCCGCCTCGTAACGCGCTGCCAGGGCGTGCCGGACGAGTGTACTGCCGAAGAGGATGGCACCGCCGGTGTAGGGGGCGACGACGCCGTGGCTTTCGTGCGGAGGTCCGACCCGGTAGACAGGGCCCTCGACGTTGTCCTGCATCACGACCGAGGCGAGGGCGTTGAAGTCGTCGTCGTCGGTGGCCAGGAACACGGCGGTCACCCCCTCCAGCCGTGCCCCGGGGTTGGTGGCCGTGGCCAGCAGATCGCCCCTGGCCAGCTGGATCCCCGCATCCTTGATCCTTTGCCGCTCCTCGTCGAGCCCTGCCCACATCAGCATGTCGAGTCCGGCGGATTGCAGGGACCGCCCCAGGTCGACCACCCAGGGCTCTCCGCCCACCAGGAGGATGCGTGTGCCCGACGGTTTGACGACGGCCAGCCGTCGGGCCACCGGGACCGCGGTCAGCGCGTACAGCAGGACGGTTCCCACGATGACCAGGAAGGTCACCGGGAGGATCCTGGAGGCGCCGGTCACCCCTTGGTCGACGAGCCCGGCCGAGAAGGCCGACGCCGTGGCGGCGGCGACGATGCCGCGCGGGTCCATCCACCCGATGAATGCCCGTTCTCCCCGGGTCAGGCCCGAACGTGCCGTTGCGGCGAAGGCGACCAGGGGACGCACCACCAGTACGAGGATCGCGATCAGGGCGAGGGCGGGGAGCAGTACGGGGACCAGCGAGGACGGGGTGACGGTGGTCGAGATGGAGACGAACAGCACGCCGATGATCAGCTGGACCAGGGTCTCGAAGAAGGGCCGGCGAGCGGGCATGTCGAAGCCGCGGATGTTGGTGACGGCCAGTCCCGTGACGATCGCGGCGATGAGTCCCGTGTCGTCCCGGACGATGTCACAGCCGGCCGACACGGCGATCACCGTCGCGAGCTGTGCAAGCGTGCCCAGCGTCTCGCCGAGGCGCAGGACGCGCAGCGTCCACCACAGCAGCATCGCGCCGACGGCTCCGCCGATCAGGCCGACGGCAAGGCTGATACCGAACTGGCCCAGCTGGTAGCCCCGGCCGATGTCGACCTGGTGGGACGACGCGATGGCGTGGAAGGTGAGTGCGCCGAGAATGCCGCCGATCGGGTCGGTCAGCGTTCCTTCCCAGATCAGGATGCGTCGGACCTTGTCGTTGGGCCGTACGTAGTCGAGCAGCGGACCTACGACTGTCGGCCCCGAGACGACGAGGATCACACCGAGCATCGCGGCCACCCGCAGCGGCATGTCGAACAGGGCGGGTGACACCGCGGCGGTGACCAGAAACGTCACCAGGACCCCGTACAGCAGCAGTCTGCCCACGATCCACCGCGTCGGACCGGTCAGGTTGCGCAGATTGAGGCCCAGACCGGCGTCGTAGAGGATCACCGCCACGGCCAGGGACACCAGGGCGGAGAAGTTCGCCCCCATCAGCTTGTCGGGGTGGACGACATCGGTGAGGGCGCCGGCGGCGAATCCCGCGGGCAGCAGCAGGATCAGGGCAGGTACGCGCAGCTTGCTCGCCAGGATCTGTGAGCCGGTGGCGAGCACCATGGTCAGTGCCAGTCCGAGAAGAATCTGGTCGTCGGTCACGGCGCCTCCTTGCGGAGCGCTGCCCGATCGGATGCGACCGCGAGCCGGGGCATCAGACGGTGCCTGCCGTGCCGTCGCCGTCCGGGCCGTTTCCCTTGCGCAGGTCGGCGTCGGTGAGTGCTTCCAGTTCGCCGTGGGTGTCGAGCCAGTACAACAGGACGACCGCCGGCACGACGAGCACCAGGGCCACCAGGGTGACCACCACGAGCCAGGTCAGCGTGCCCGATGCGCCCGCCCCGTCGGCCACGGTCAGCGAGGTGGGGACGAGATAGGGACGCTGGGCCATGCCCCAGGCGATGACACCGGAGGCGACGACCCCGATGGCCGTGACGCGGGCCCAGTTTCCCGGCGTCCGCAGCATCAGCCAGGCCGTGGCGAGCGCGGCCACTCCGGCGATGACGGCGAACAGCAGCCCCGCTCCGTGGGTGAGCCCGTGCGAGACGTGCGGGGCGTCGTCAGCGAGGACGAACAGGGTGATCACCGCGAGGACGGCCAGCACGACGAGACTGGCCAGCGCGCGCCGCCGGAAGTAGCCGATCAGCTCAAAGACTTCGAACCGGCGGGCATCCCCGGAGAGAAAGACCGCGCCGAGGAAGGCCGTCGTCGTGATGGCCAGCAGCCCGATCAGGAGCGAGGTGGGGTTGGACCACGCGTCCGCCGTTGCCTCGGTGCCGGCGGCCACCCGGCCGGAGGCGACTGCGCCGACGGCGGTGCCGAGAAAGAACGGTGTCACGAGCGAGGACACGGCGAACACGGCTCCGTAGACGCGTCGGCCGACCAGCCGGCGGCTGGCCTTGCGGAAGGCGAAGCCGGCACCGCGCAGGACGAGGCCCACGGCCGCCAGCGCCAGGGGCAGCCACAGCGCGGAGAACACGGTCTGGAAGAACGACGGGAAGCCGGTCCACAAGATGACGAAGACGAAGATCAACCAGACGTTGTTGACTTCCCACACAGGCGCCATGGCATGGTCGATGAGCCACCGCGGGCGCTTGCCGCGGTCCGTGCCCCCGGCGGTGAGGTCCCAGAATCCGGCCCCGTAGTCCGTGCCGCCGGCGCCGGCGTACGCGGCGACGGCGAGCAGCAGCACCACTGCGACGAGGTCGGCGGTCACGGTCGGCCGTCCTCGGACGGGGCGGGTCCGCTGCCGGTGGTGGCGTCGCCGCCGGGAACAGGTACCCGCGGCCCGTAGGGACCGTCCGCCTCCGGCGCATGGGCCGGGTGCCAGGACGCCTGCTGTTCGTCGGCGAGCCGCCAGCGGGTCCGCATCTTGAGCAGGATGCCGAGGAGCGAGCCGAAGACGAGCAGGTACACCACGATCACCACGCCGAGCGTGATCCACAGGGTGAGGGACGGGGTCGAGGTCACAGCCTCGGCGACCTTCATGTTCTGGTACACGATCCAGGGCTGGCGTCCCACCTCGGTGGCGATCCAGCCGCATTCGACCGCCACCACGGAGGCGACGCCCGCGCAGGCCGCGCTGCGATAGAACCACCTGGAGGCCGGAAGCCTGCGGTGCCGCAGCCAGACCAGGCCGTACAAGAGAGCCAGGAGTACCAGAGCGGACCCGACGCCGACCATGATGTCGAAGGCCCAGTGGGCGATGGTTGCCTGCGTGGCAGTCGGCCGTTCGTCGGCCGGCACGGAGGTCAGCCCGACCACCTTGGTGTTCGGGCTGAAGCCGGCCAGGAAGGAGTCGAGCAGGGGGATCTTGATGCCGCCCGATACGGATCCGTCCGGGTGCAGGCGGCCGAAGAGGTACTCCGGTACCCGGGTGTCGGTCTTCCAGACGATCTCCATCGCGGCGAACTTCACCGGCTGCTTGTGGAACACCGACCGGGCGATGGCGTCACCCAGGACGAACTGGACGGGCGTGGCGACCGCGGCGATGGTGAAGGGAACGGCGAAGCCGAGCCGGTGGTAGTGGTCCCGGCGGCCGCGCAGCCAGCCGACGGCGTAGACCCCGGCCACCATGTACCCGGCCGTGAGCAGCATCGCCACGACGAAGTGCCAGTACTGCGGCCCGAACATCGGCGTGAAGATGGCCTTCCACACGTTCACGTCGACGGGATCGCCGTCGGCGTTCAGGGAGAAGCCCTGGGGCGTGTTCATCCAGGAGTTGGCGGCCAGGATGCCGAACGCCCCGAGCAGGGCGGTGATCGGCAGCGGCAGCCCGAGCAGGAAGTGCGTACGGGGCTTCAGCCGGCGCCATCCGTACAGGTAGATGGCGATGAGCACGGCTTCGAGGAAGAACGCCCATGCCTCGACACCGAACCCGATACCGAAGACATCACCCCACCTGCCCATCAGGCCCGGCCAGAGCAGGCCGAACTCGAAGGAGAGCACCGTGCCGGTGACCACACCGACCGCGAACTGGACCGCCATGACGGCCGACCAGCGCCGCGCCAGCAGGAGGGCGGTGGCGTCGTTGCGGCGCAGCCCGAGGAAGTGCATGACCAAGGTGATGAGAGGAAGCGCCACACCCAGGGGGACCAGGATGATGTGAGAGGTCAGGGTGAAGGCCATGAGCTCCCGGGCGGGCAGCAGCTGAGCGGGGGCATCCGCGAGCAGATGGACCGAAGTGTGCATGAAGGCCTTCACTGTTCAGGACATACAGGAGAAGGTCAGCCGCCGGTGGCGAAGCCGGGGAAGAGGGTCATTCCGCCGTCGACGTAGAGCGTCGTGCCCACCACGTAGTCCATGAGGTCGGAGGCGAGTGCGACGACGGCATGGGCGATGTCCTGAGGGTCGCCGATCCGGTTGTAGGGGATGAGCCGCAGCAGCTCCTCGCGGGCCTCCGGCGTCTCCCAGGCACCGCGGTTGATCGGCGTCCGGATGGCTCCCGGGGCAACCGCGTTGACCCGGATCTTGTGCGGGGCGAGTTCCTGGGCGAGGGTCGCCATCATCATCTGCACGCCGCCCTTGGACGAGGCGTAGTTGACGTGGCCCGACCAGGGGATGAGCTGGTGCACCGAACTCATACAGATGATCTTTCCGGCCGAGGAGGACACCGCCGGTACGACTCCGCGGCGCCGGAACTCCTTGGTCGCTTCCCTGGCGCACAGGAACTGGCCGGTGAGATTGACGTCGAGCACCTTCTGCCACTGCTCGAGCGCCATCTCGGTGAACGGCGCGTCGCGTTGCATGCCGGCGTTGGCGACCAGGATGTCGATCGTCCCGAACTCCTGGACCATCCGGTCCATCACGGCCGTGACCTGGTCCTCCTGGGACACGTCCGCTTCGTAGGCGGCCGCACGCACCCCGAACGAGGTGATCTCCTTAACCACTTCCTCGGCGGCGTCGCGGCCGGACACGTAGTTCACGACCACGTCGGCGCCGGCCCGGCCCAGCCCGATGGCGGTGGCCTTGCCGATCCCTGAGTTGGCCCCGGTGACCAGTGCCTTCTGGCCCTTCAGAAGCTCTACCGGAATGACGCCCTGCGTTACTGCCGCGGTGGAAGCCACGATCCACTGTCTCCTCGCTGCCGTCTCCGGGGCCTGGTCGCACCCGGCCCGGCACAAGGGCCAAAGCAATCACCTGCTGAAGGAGAGCGGGCGGTCGGGCAAGGCGCCGTTGGGCCGTCCGGCGGAACAATTCCCCCGGTCGGACCACCGACACCGCACGTCGGCCCAGCCCAGCCGGTCCCAGAGGTGGTCGCCGATCCGTAGAGCGTCGGCGATGGCCGTCTAGGACGGATTGACCGCACCGATGCCGGGGAGGAAGCTCGTGCCGACGACGCACAGGCTGTCCAGGGCACAGCCCTTGCAGGTGACGTCGAGAGCGGAAGACGCCGGGTCACGGTCCATGCCATCGTGGCCGCGCTCGACGTGGCCGAGTCGGACACTGCTGCCGAAAACGCGACCCGCCGAGTCCGGGATCGGAATCACTCAAGAGGCGAGCAGCCTGCTCTTCTGCTCGTTGAACTCGGCCTCGGTGAGGACACCCTGAGCCTTGAGCTCCCCGAGTTGCTTCAGCTGATCGATCTTGCTGCTCATGTCGACGGGGGCCTGGGCGGCAGCGGGCGCGGCGGATGCCGCAGGCTGCAGCGCGGCCTCCCGGTAGTCCTGCTGGGCCCATCGGCCCTGCTGGCGGCGGGACACACGGTTCGACACGGCGGTCGCTGTACTGGCCACGACGGCTGTGCGGGCGACCCCGCGGAGAAGACCTGGCACGGCGGTTCCTTTCTCGCTCGCAGGAGGCACAGGGGAAAACAGCCCACCCGGCCGACACGCGATTGCCAGCGCACCGGACCCTTCCATGGGAACACCGTATGAATCTCCTCGCACTTCGGCTTGGGCGCTGTCCTGCGTAAATGTCGGCGTTCTGCCGGTCTGCGGCTTTCATGGCAACCTGATAAGTGGGCCAATTGATCGCAGCCACATCAAAGTTCTGCGTGGGAGGAGCCCCGAATGACCACGACTGGAATGCACCACCGACACGGAGCCAGGAGTAGCGGCGCAGGGGCGTGGGTGACCGGCTGGACCGGCTTTGCCGGGGTCATGATGATCTTCGGTGGGTTGATGGCGATATTTCAAGGCATCGCCGCCATCGCCGAGGACGACGTCTTCGTCGCCACCCGCGACTACGTCTACAACTTCAACCTGACGAGCTGGGGCTGGATCCACCTCGTCCTCGGTGTCCTGGTGGTCCTCGCGGGCGCCGCCGTGTTCCGTGGAGAGGTGTGGGCCCGGGTGGTCGGAATCGCCCTGGCCGGCCTGGCGATGATCGCCAACTTCATGTGGCTTCCGTACCAACCCGTCTGGGCCATCGTGCTGATCGCCGTGGACGCCTTCGTCATCTGGGCACTGTGCGTCGGGAAAGGTCGAGAGGCCAGCAGCGATTAGTCGACTGCGCCGTTCCGAGCAATCCGAGGCATCGGCACTCAAGGCAGATACGAGTTCGAGTGGAAACGAAGGCGCCGGTGCCTGGTCCTACGGAACTCCGTGATCGCCGCGCTGCTGACCATCGGCGCGGCCGAGTAGCCGAGTACCTCGCAGCAATGTTCCTCTTCGCCGACGCCCGCCGCTGCGACGCCGCCGATTTGGGCGGCTGCCTTCCGGTCGGCGGTACCGAGGCGGCTCTGCGGCAGACAGCGGCCGGACGGGAACCGGAGGCCCGTGACCGGTGCCAGAGCCGGCCAAGGGCCGCCGATCGTGCTGGTCCTGGGCGTGACGGGGTCCAGGAAGACCACCGTCGGCAAGGCGGTCGCCGAGCTGATCGGACTGCCTTTCGTCGAGGGCGATGCCTTCCATCCCGCCGCGGACGTCGCCAAGATGAGCGCCGGCCACGCACTGGACGTCGCCGACCGCGAGCCCTGGTTGCGTGCCCTCGGCGACCGTACCCGTCACTCCGCCGAGGCCGGCGAGGGACTTCTTGACGCCACAGCCGGCCTCCCGGCGGCCCTCACCCGGGTGAGGGCCGCCGTCGCACGCTTCGGCGACCCCACGGCCTCTTGACCGGTCCGTCGCTGAGAGCATTGCGACGTCTCCGTCTCCGTCTCGTCGTGCCAGGGGCGGAGCCGCTACGCCCGGGGCCGACCGGGATCAGTGGCGTCCAGCGCGGCCAGGACGGCCGTCGCCGGGATCCGCCCGGAGGCGACCAGCTGCGCACCGCCGCGTCGCAGCGCGGTGGCGAAGGGCGCGGCCCACAGATTCTCGTAGACCAGGATCCCGGCGGAGTGGCCGGGTTCCAGGGCGGTCCCCGCCTCCTCGATATCGTCCTGGCCCAACAAGCCGGAGGAGGCGCCCTCGAAGACGGCCAGGTCCAGGGCCCCGTCGCCGGTGAGGTCGGCGATTTCCAGGCCGACCACGGATCCGTCCTCCTCTTTTCTGACGAACAGCAGGTCGAGGATCCGAATGAGGCCGCGATCCACCAGGTCGACCAGGAGGGGAAACCCTTCGCCCGTCATCCGGTTGCCTGGGAATTCGACGACCACATAGTCGATCGGTCCCATCGTTTCAGCGGATTCATCGCTCATGGCTTCACCTCTGGGTGGTCATGACATGGATATTTCCCCCGGCATCGAAAAGCCATTGCATCACCGGACGGAAGCGGCCGCACCTCAGTGCGGTATTCAACCCGTCGGGTCCGTTCAGGTCGCGGAGCCGGATCAGCGCCGGTCTCCTGTGACCATGACGAGCGCACCTCCGCCGGACCCGGACGAGCCCTCCGCAGGCCCGTCCGGCGGCCCGCAGGCCTCGGCGCGGGAACGCGACGAGCTGGACGAGCTGCGGCACAGGGTGAGGGCCCTGGAGAGCACCGGGCAGTCGCCCGCCACGAGGCGCCACTGGTTCCGGCCGACGGGGTCGTTCCTGCTGATCCTCCTCGCCTCGCTGCTGTCGCTGCTGGCCGTCGTCTCGGTCTGGGCGAACAGCATCGTGCGGGACACAGACCGCTACGTTGCCACCGTCGGGCCGCTGGCCAGCAGCCGGGACGTACAGAAGGCGGTCACCGACCGGGTCACCACAGCGGTTCTGGCACAGGTCGACGTGGAGAAACTGGTCAAGGAGCTGGAGCAGGCGGCCGCACAGAGGGGAGCTCCGCCCAAGGCGGCCGAGCTGCTCGGCAACCTGAAGGGCCCGATCACCAGCGGCTTGAAGAGCCTGGTCGGCGACACCGTGGAGCGGGTGGTCTCCAGCAGTGCCTTCGACACCGTCTGGGTGAACGCGAACCGCAGGGCACACAGCGCGATCGACAAGGCCCTCACGGGCGAGTCCGACAGTGCGGTGTCCGTGAAGAACGGTCAGGTCGCCATCGACCTGGGTCCGATCGTGGCCCAGGTCAAGGAGCGACTGGTCAGCGCCGGTTTCAAGCCGGCCGCTCGCATCCCGGCAGTCCACACGCAGTTCCTGGTGTTCGCGTCGGAAGACGTCGACGAGATCAAGTGGTATCTGAGGGTGCTGGAGATCATGGGCAGCTGGCTCCCCCTCATCGTCGTACTGATCGCCGCTGCGGGCGTCTATCTGGCCGTGCACCGCCGCCGGGCCCTGATCGGGGCCGCACTGGGGGTGTTCACCGCCATGCTGCTGCTCGGCATCGCGCTCACCGTCCTACGATCCGTCTACCTCGACCATCTGCCCGCCGGGGCATCCGACGCTGCCGCCGGTGCGGTGTTCGACTCGCTGGTCAGATTCCTGCGCGCCGGTGTGCGGGCGGTCGGTGCGGTCGCTCTGGTGACGGCCGCCGGTGCCTTCCTCGTGGGCCCGTCCCGGGTCGCCGTCCTCACCCGTACGGGCTGCCGCAGGGCCATCGGTGCCCTGCGGGACGTCTCCTTGTCGGCGGGGCTCCCGCTGGGGGCGGTCGGCCGGTTCGTCCACCGCTACAAGCGGTGGATCGGCGGTGTGATCCTCGTGGTCGCCGCGGTCGTCCTGTTCACCTGGACCTACCCGACCGTGGCGGTCGTGGTGTGGACGCTGGTGATCGTGCTGGTCGCCTTCGCGATCCGCGAATTCCTGGACAGCGGCACTCCTGACACGCCGTCCGCCGCCACGCCGTCCCCTTCGACGCCGGCCGCCTGACCGCGCGCTCGCGGCGGCGTGCGCCTACCCGGTGCCAGATTGCGCGCCGGCACTTGAGCGTGCCGGTGCCGACCACGATCAGCACGACGAGGTTGAGCAGCAGTTGGAGCAGCGAACCCCAGGCATCGCCCCAGCCGGCGAACGCCGACGAGACCCCGATGTCGGCCGCCGTCGGAATGGTGGTCAGCGAAATGAAGACGCCGAGCAGTGCGCTCGGCCGGGCTCCTCGGCCAGCGAGACGATGCCGGCCAGCACCGCTACCACGGCTGAGAAGAAGTTGGGGGTATTGACCAGGTTCGAGACGGGTCTCAGCCCCACGAAGGCCTTCGGATGCAGCGCGAACCCCAGGATGAGGAGGGCGAAGAGGAAGGCCGCGGCAAGGGCCGGCAGGAACCACGAGCAGCGCCGTATCGACGGCGTCACCGTCGGGATTGCGTACGCTGCCCGACCGTCTGCCGGAGCAGGTGCAGGACGCACGGCCCGGCGCTCATCCATTGGCGCGGCGGTCCCGTAGGCCGGCGACTCGGAGTGCGAGGACCTCCTGCCTGCCGCAGGGTGGGGGGCTGGGAACTGCTGCCGGTGTACTGAGCAGAAGTGACTTCTGGTGAGAGTGAGTGAGTGCCGGGGGCTGGATGCGGTTGTTCCGCTGGCGTCAGGGCTCCACCGGCCTGGGCTGTGCTGTGGTCCTTCGCACTCGGCAGGGGAACGGGAGTTCTCGGGTCGAATGGGTGACCCTTGCGGAGGTTGCTCGTTGACTTCGGTGACGGGGATCTTCGGCCGGACGGGGGTGAAGGGGTGAGCGCACTGCGGAAGGTAGCGGCGTCGTTGGTGGTGCCCGGCCCGGCGGGGGTGGCGATCCGGGACCGGCTGCGAGTGTCGGAGTCGGATGCGGCGGTGCTCGCCGAGGTGGGGATGTTCCTGGGTTCGCTGGCGGCGGGTGATCTCGCGGAGCGGTCCCGGCAGGGGCTGGTGCATGATGCGGCCTCGTGGGCGGTGCGCAAGCGGGCGCTGACGGGGAGGTCGTCGGCGCGGTGGGCGGGCAGTATCACCAAGGCCACCCATGACCAGTGGGCGCTGGCGAGGCGCGGCCAGGCCACCCACCTGGCCTGGCTGCACAGGCAGATCGCGCGCATCGAGGCGCGGCTTGCCCGGCCGCTGGGCGCCAGGGCCGACAAGCGCGAAGGCCTGGCGCGCGGCTATGCCACGCGTAGTGAGCGGCATGCCAAGTCCCGCCGCCTGCATGGCTTGAAGGACCGCCTCGTGGTGGTGGAGGCGGCCCGGGCGGCGGGCCGGGTGCATGTGGTGCGCGGCGGCAAGCGTCTCGCGAACGCCCGTCACCACCTTGAGGCGGCTGGACTGGAGGCAGCGGCGTGGCGGGAGCGGTGGCGGGCGGAGCGGATGTTCCTGTCCGCCGACGGCGAGTCCGGCAAGCGCTTCGGCAACGAGACGATCCGCGTCACCGACACCGGACAGATCTCGGTCAAGTTCCCGGCCCCGCTGTCCCACCTGGCCAACGCGCCCCGCACGGCCGCTACCTCCTCGACGCGACGGTGGCGTTCCGGCACCGGGGGCAGGAGTGGCGTGACCGGATCACCGCGAACCGGGCGGTGGCCTACCGCATCCACCACGACACCGCACGTGGCCGCTGGTATGTGACCGCGTCCTGGCAGCGGGCCGCCGCCCCCGTCCTGCCGCTTCAGGCGGCCCTGGCCCACGGGGTGGTGGGGGTGGACATGAACGATGACCACCTGGCCGCCTGGCAGTTGGATGTGCACGGCAACCCGGTCGGCGAACCACGGCGCTTCTTCTACGACCTGACCGGCACCGCCGAGCACCGGGACGCGCAGCTCCGGCACGCGCTGACCCGGCTGCTGCATTACGCCCGGCGGTGCGGGGCCGCCGCGATCGCCATCGAGGACCTCGACTTCACCGACGGCACCAGCCGGGAGAAGCACGGCCGCAACACACGCTTCCGCCGCCTGCTGTCCCGCTTCCCCACCGCCAAGCTCAGGGCCCGGCTGGTGTCGATGGCCGCCGAACAGAACCTGGCCGTCGTGGCGGTCGACCCGGCCTACACCTCCCGGTGGGGTGCCCAGCACTGGCAGAAACCGCTGACCACCCCGCGACGCAAGACGTCCCGGCACGATGCGGCGAGCATCGCGGTCGGGCGACGCGCCCTCGGACACCCGATCAGGCGACGGACGGCACCGCCCCACCCCGACCAGAGTGATCGTGGTGGGCATCGGACCGCCCAGGCCCGACCGGACACCCGCAGGCGTGAGGAGACCCGCCCCCACCTGCCCGGACCGCGCACCGGATGCGTGCCGCCCGGTGGTGGAGCGAAAGCGGGCGACCAGGGTGCCCAACACCGTTCGGGACACCCGGTTGAGCAGCAGTCCTGGCAACAGGACTCACAGTGATGATTGCGGTGGCACCGCTCGGAGGTCTGACTCAAGGACTCACTGGCGCTTCGGCTGTCTGTCGGGAGAACCGTCGGCCTGTCGGGCGGTGCCACCGCGCGCGCGTGCCGGTCAGGCGTTCGTGACCTCATAGGAGCCCGGCCAAAGGTCCCATCACTGTCTTGTCCGTCCGCCCGACCGGCGCGTGCCCTCCCTGATGCGTCGTACGGAAGGACAGCACGTCCAGCATGGCAGCAGATGAGATAGCGGTCATTGGCGGGATCGACACCCACACCGACCTGCACCAGGCGGCCGCGATCGACACCGTGGGCCGGCACCTGGCCACCGAGCCGTTCCCGACCGGTCCCGCCGGCTATGAGCAGCTGCTCCACTGGCTGCGTTCGCACGGCGAGGTTCTGGCGGTAGGCATCGAGGGCACCGGCGCCTACGGGGCCGAGATCGCCCGTTTCCTGACCACAAAGGGTGTCACCGTCATCGAGGTCGACCGACCCGACCGCAAGGCCAGGCGGGACAATGGCAAGTCCGACCCGGTTGACGCCTACGCCGCCGCGACCGCCGTGCTGTCCGGCCGGGCCTCGGGCATTCCGAAGACCCGCAACGGGATCGTGGAGGCCATCCGCACCCTGCGGGTGGCCCGCAGTTCGGCCGTCAAGGCCCGCACCCAGACCATCAACCAGATCCGCACGCTCATCATCACCGCACCGGCCGCGGTGCGCGAGAGGCTGCGCGGCCTGGCCACCGGCGAGCTGATAGACGCCCTGGCCCGGTCCCGGCCCGTGGGCGACCTGGCGGATCCGGACTGCGCGGTCAGGATCACGCTGCGACGGCTCGCCCGCCGCTGCCAGCGGCTGGAGGAGGAAATCGCCGAAGCCGACGCGGACCTGGGCCCGCTGGTCACCCGGGCCGCACCACGGCTGATCGCTCTGCCCGGCGTCGGCCCCGAGAGCGCGGGCCAGCTGCTGACCACCGTCGGCGACAACCCGGACCGCCTGCGCTCGGAAGCATCCTTCGCCCACCTGTGCGGTGCCGCCCCGCTGCCGGCCTCCTCCGGCCGCACCAACCGGCACCGCCTCAACCGGGGCGGAGACCGCCAAGCCAACCGGGCCCTGCACACGATCGTGCTGGTCCGCATGCGCCACGACCAGCGCACCCGCGAGTACGTCGCCAGACGCACCGCCGAAGGCATGACCAAGAAGGACATCATGCGCTGCTTGAAACGGTTCGTCGCCCGCGAGGTCTACCAGCATCTACCCCGCCCTCACATCACCGCCGAACAGCTCAAACAAGCCGCTTGACGGTCTATAGGAGCTTCTCCCACTCAGTCTTTAGGAACGGTCCTCCTCGACATCCCCGGGCTGCACGGCGTCCCCTGGCTCGAACCCGGAACGCATGTGAGCGCCGAGGATCTCGCCGCCGCCGAGGCACGGCAAAGGGTGCGGGTCGGGCGGGGCGACATTCTGCTCGTACGGGTCGGACACCGCCGGCGGCGGGAGGAGCTGGGCCCTTGGGACGTCGCCGACGCGCGTGCCGGTCTCCATCCGACCGCGATGGAGTTCCTGGCCGAACGGGAGGTGGCCGTGCTCGGCGGCGACGGGAACAACGACACCGCCCCCAGTGCCGTACGGGGGGTCGCGTTCCCGGTACATGTGCTCGCCGTGCACGCGATGGGACTGCATCTGCTCGACCACCTGCGGTTCGAGGACCTCACACCGATCTGCGCACGGGAAGGCCGCTGGTCGTTCCTCTGCGTGATCGCCCCGCTCCGGCTGTCTGCGGCGACCGGCTCCCCGGTCAATCCTCTCGCGATCCTGTGACGGCCGGCCCGTCGTGGTGGGCCGGCCGGCATCACCGCCGGAGCGGTCATCGCGCGGGAACCCGCCGTGTCCCGTCGCCTCAGCTCACCCGAATAGTCCAACTCGCCGCAGCCATGCCCCGGAGATACGTTGGTGGTCGGGCTTGATGCCCCTTTCGAACCGGCAGGACCGGAGCACGTTCCGAGGGCGGTGGCCGGCATGACCGATGCTCAGCACTACGACGTCATCATTGTCGGAACGGGTGCGGGTGGTGGCACCATCGCCCACCGGCTGGCATCCACCGGAAAACGGATCCTCCTTCTCGAACGCGGTGACTACCTGCCCCGCGAACGCGACAACTGGGAATCCACCGCGGTCTTCGTCAAGGGGAAATACCGCGCACCGGAGTTCTGGTACGACAAAGACGGAAACCAGTTCCCGCCCGAGGTCAACTACTACGTGGGCGGCAACACCAAGTTCTACGGAGCCGCACTCTTCCGCCTGCGCCCGGAGGACTTCGGTGAACTCCGCCACCACGACGGCGTATCCCCCGCCTGGCCACTGAGCTACGAGGAACTGGAGCCGTACTACACGCAGGCCGAGCACCTCTACCGCGTCCACGGCCGGCACGGCGAGGACCCCACCGAGGGCCCCACCAGCGCGCAGTACGCCTACCCACCGGTCCAGCACGAGCCGCGCATCCAGCAACTCAGCCACGACCTGGAGAAGCAGGGCCTGCACCCCTTCCACCTCCCCATCGGGGTGAACCTCACCCAGGACGACCGGGGCCGGGCCACCCACACCAGCGCCTGCATCCGCTGCGACCGCGTCGACGGCTTCCCCTGCCTGGTCGGCGCGAAGTCCGACGCGCAGGTCATCTGCGTCGACCCCGCCCTCGAACATCCCAACGTCGAGATGGTCACCCATGCGGACGTGCGGCGTCTCGACACAGACGCGACCGGCCGCAGCGTCACCTCGGTCGTCGCGACAGTGGGGGACGGGGACGCCTCGACCGTGGAGTTCAGCGCCGACATCGTGGTCGTCGCCTGCGGTGCCGTCAACTCCGCCGTCCTGCTGCTGCGTTCGGCGGGCGACCGGCACCCGCGGGGCCTGGCCAACAGCTCGGACGTGGTGGGCCGGCACTACATGCGACACAACAACCTGGCCCTGATGGCCGTGTCCAAGGAACCGAACGACACCAGGTTCCAGAAGACCCTGGCGCTGCACGACTGGTACCTGGGATCCGACGACTGGGACTACCCTCTCGGCGGCATCCAGATGCTCGGCAAGTCCGACGCTGAGCAGATCCACGGCGAAGCGCCCCGCTGGGCCGGGGCCGTAGCCCCCGACATGCCCTTCGAGGTACTCGCCCACCACGCGGTCGACTTCTGGCTGTGCGGAGAGGACCTGCCCGCCGCCGGCAACCGCGTCACCCTGGACGGGGACGGCGGCATACACCTGGCCCTCGACGAGAAGAACAACGTCGCCGGGCTGAGACGCCTGCGGCACAAACTGCAGGACATGCTGGGCCACTTGGGCATGCACGAACACCGCCTCCTGTCGCACAGCATCTACCTGCACAAGGGCATGCCCATCGGCGCCACCGCGCATCAGGCGGGCACGGTCCGCTTCGGCCATGACTCCGAGACCTCCGCCCTCGACGTCAACTGCAAGGCCCACGATCTCGACAACCTCTACGTCGTCGACACGAGCTTCTTCCCGAGCATCGGAGCGGTCAATCCGTCTCTGACCGCCATCGCCAACGCCCTGCGCGTCGGCGAGCACATCGCGGAGCGACTGCAATGATCCACGGCCACCTGGCGACAGCGGCACCAGGCACCGCACCCCGCAGGAGCGAGCCGCACTCGGAAAGGCCGCCCGGTCGTCCAACCCCGCGCCAGCCGCTGCCGCCTCCGGTGGGGCGGAACTGGACGCGGCCGTGCAGCCGCGCTTCCGCCGGCAGGACGCCCCGGACGCGGAAGCCCCGTAGAGCGCCGTGGCCGGGTTCGGGATGGGCCAGGGGGACCAGGGCCCGCTCGACGGTGGAATGGCGGCCGATGACCTGGTGCAGGCCGACGAGCTCAAGGACCCGCAGCACCGACGGCAGGGCGCCTGCAGCTCTCGGCAAGCGGTGGCGCCTGAGCGCGCGCTGTCAGCCACTGCTGTCCTCGCCCACCTCCGCAACGGCCAGCCCTATGCCCAGCTCGCGGCCAGCTTCGGGATCGGCACCACCACCGTCTGCCGGTAGGTAACCGAGGCCGTCGAGCTCTTGGCTGCCCTCGCACCCACGCTCGCCGAAGCAGTACGGGCCGCGCGTCGATGAAGGCGTATCTGGTTCTGGACCTATCTGAGCGCTTCAGGCGGGCTAGGCGTCTCGGACGGGCTGGTAGGTGAGGAAGGCGAGGCCGTCACCGATGGTCCGCGCGCCAAGGAGTCGCAGGGGCTTCTTGTCACTCGTCTCGCCGAAGAGGCGTTCGCCGTCCCCGAGCACGACCGGGAAGACGACCAGTCGCAGCTCGTCGACCAGGTCGTACTCCATCAGTGCGCGCACAAGCTGGTAGCTGGCGTAGACGAGGATTTCCCCGTCGAGCTTCAGCTTCAGTTTCGAGACCTCGTCCACCACGTCGCCCTTCAGCACAGTCGCGTTGCTCCACGTGGGCTCTTCGAGGGTGGAGGACACGACGTACTTGGGCATGCTGTTCAACCTGTCCGCCCACTCGCCCTTCCGGGACGACCACCGCGAGGCGAACCACTCCTCGCTCCGCCGGCCCAGGAGCAAGGCATCTGCGTCCAGCGCCTCGTCGGTCTCGAGCTTGGCCCACACTTCGAGGTCCTTGCTGCCAAACTGACCGAACCAGCCGCCCAGTCTGAAGCCCTCCTGACCGTCCGGGTCCTGGACGACTCCATCGAGCGAGACATTCGTGGTGATCACGATCTTTCCCATGGTGATTCTCCCTGGTCGGCGTTGTCAGCTACCAGTGAGGTAGACACCGCGGCGTCGGGAAAGGGGCGCCCGCTGACCGCCTCTTTCCTGCTCCGGCCGGTGTCAGTACACGAGGGAAGTGCCACAACGTTCGGGAAGAAGGTGACGCGAGGGTGGTAACCAGTGATCTGATGTCCAGGGCGCGGTCCGGGGACGGCGAGGCGTTCCGGGAGCTCACCGAGCCGTACCGCCGGGAGCTGCAGGTGCACTGCTACCGGATGCTCGGATCGTTCCAGGACGCCGAAGACGTACTCCAGGACACGCTGTTGGCCGCCTGGCAAGGCTTCGCCGGGTTCGAGGGACGCGCCTCGCTGCGTACGTGGCTGTATCGGATCGCCACCAACCGGTGCCTCAACGCGCGCCGGTCGGCCGGCCGACGCCGGGCCAAGGAGTGGGACGTGCCCAATGTTGAACCCCCCGAGCCGACCCGGCTCGGCGAAGTGGTCTGGCTCGAGCCAATTCCCGACGCCCTCCTCGAGGGTGTCGTCGACGCACCGCTCGGCCCGGAGGCCCGGTACGAGCAGAGGGAATCCATCTCCCTGGCCTTCGTGACCGCCCTCCAGATCCTGCCGCCGCGCCAACTCGCCGTTCTGATCCTGCGCGACGTCCTCGCATTCCACGCCAACGAGGTGGCCGACATGCTGGACTCCAGCGTCGAGTCGGTCAAAAGCGCCCTCAAACGGGCGCGCGCCGGCCTGCAGCACCGGCGCCCCACGAGCGACGACAGTCAACCGCCGCCCGCCCCCGACTCGCCCTCCGAGGATGCGATCGTGGCGACATTCGTCCGCGCGTGGGAGTCCGCCGACGTCGACGCACTGGTGGCCCTTCTCACCGACGACGTCTTCATATCGATGCCACCGATGCCCTTCGAATACCAGGGCCGGGATGTCGTGGCCCGTTTCTACGCCGGCATCTTCCGCGCAGGTCGCAGGTTTGACCTCGTCCCCACACGAGCCAACGGTCAGCCGGCCTTCGGCTCCTACCTGCGCGCCCCCAACGGCATCAGTCATGGGACCGGCCTCTACGTCCTCACCCTCACCGGCGACCGGATCTGTGCGATGACCCGCTTCGAAAACAGCGTCCTCCCATCGTTCGGGCTACCGCGATCACTCCCAGTCCGATAGCCGGCTTCCCAGCGGATCAGCTGAGCGATCACCGGCATGCTGTTCCCGCCGGCCGAGGCCAGCATCATCGCCCGCCGGTAGCGCACGGAACTGGTTGCCCCGGCGCAGGATCTGCTACAGCCGCTGCCCGTCCTCATCGGTCAACCTGAGCACTCGCAAGGGCTGTGCCATCGCGCCGGCGGCGTAGCGGGGGAGATGCGAGCGGTAACGGCGAACCTTCACGGTCGCAGCACCAGCTCTGTGATCCCACTGCGTACCGACCATGCGCTCATGTCCCGCGCGGCTGACAGCACTAACCCAAGAAGGGTGCGGCTCCTTTCGAGGGAGCATGCTCCGTGACCGCGATGAGGTTGTCCTCAACTGTGCTGTCGGCGAGTAGGGCCGGTTACGGGTGGGCGATCAGGACGCTGTTCTCTCTGGAGGAGGCGAACCGATCTCCTTCGCCACGTCCCACACACGTGCTCCGTCGTCGTACCCCGCGGTGATGATCAGCGGTGGGCCCTGCGCCGGTCGGACCTGGCAGGCGGCGCGTACCCAGCCGTGGCCGCTGAGGAGGCCGGCGAGGTCCATGCCCAGGTCGCCGGCGCGCTCGCCGGTGAACGGGTCCCAGACGGCGGTGCCCGGTCCGTCTCCGCCGGCGACGAGGAGCGTGCGGTCCCCGGCTTCCGCCTGGCACAGGGCGTACACGGGCCCGACACCGGCGGTGAACGCCCGTGCCTCCTGCGGTGCCTCCACGTCCCACAGTCGCACGACCCCGTCCCAGCCGGAGGTGGCGAGCAGCGTGCGGTCGCCGTCGGACACCTCGCACAGGGTCCACACGGCGCGGTTGTGCGCAGTCAGCTCCAGTGCGGCATGCCCGGACTCGGCGTGCCACAGGGTCACTGTGCCGTTGCCGTGCCCGGACGCGAGCAGTGTTCGCCCGCCCGTACGCACCTGACACAGGGCGAAGGTCCACCCCCTCCGGGGGCCGGCGTCGATCGTGCGCACCAGCCGGCCGTCGCGTGGGTCCCAGATGCGTACTACGCCGTCCCGGCCCGCCGAGGCCAGCAGGTCGCGCCCCGAGACCCGCACCGTGCACAGCGCGTACACCCAGCCGCGATGACCGGGGAGGGAGGCCACCAGCGCGCCTCGGTTCTCCAGATCCCAGAGCCGGACGACCCCGTCCCGGCCGCCGGACGCCAGTAGGGGCCTGCCGTCGACGTGGACCTCGCACAGCGTACGGATCCAGGTGCGCGAGTCCGTGAGGACCGCCGTGTCCTCGAGCGTGGCCGGGTCCGCGAGCCGGATCACCTTGCGGTGCCCGGAGTACGCCACGAGTCTTTGGCCCCCGACCGTGACCTCGCAGGCCGCCTCGAACGACGGCCGGAACCGGAACCGGCCGTCCGACCGCCGGACCACCCATACGACGATCAGAACGATCAGCAGGACGATCCCTGCCACTATGCCGACGATCAACATCCGTCCTCCCCGAAATCCCCGGAGCCTTCCAGATGCGGCAACAGCCGCGGCCCCTACGGGACTTGATTTTTCCGCGTGCGTCGGGCCGGGACGATCGTGCTGTTACGTAGATCGGTTACGTAGTTTCCGCATCCGTTCGTCCGCCCCGTCTCACCCGGAGGAGGTTGTCCGTCCCACGTTGATCGACGCTCACCCGCTCGGGCCGGCGGCTCACCGTCGACGCGTGGCCGTCGACGCGGTGTGAGATCGAGGACATGAACCCACAGGTTGTCAGTGGCGTACGACAGGATGTGCGGGGGAACCAACTGTCGCGGGGGTGTGAGGGCATGACGACGGAACGGACACCGCTGGTCGGCAGAGAGGCGGAACTCGCGCGGCTCGACCGGCTGTTGGCGGATCTGGTGGGGGACGTGCCCGGCCGCCCGGCGGTGCTGGACGTCGGCGGTGAGGCGGGCATCGGCAAGAGCCGGCTGGTCCACGAGCTGTGCCTGGCCGCAGCGCGGCGCGGGGCGGCGGTGCTGCGCGGCCGGGCAACAGAGTACGAACGCCACATCCCGTTCCAGCCGTTCACCGACGCCTTCTCCGACCTCGCCCCGGAGACCGTCGAATCCTTCCCGGCGGCCGCCGAGGTCGCCCCGGTGCTCAGCGGCACTTCCCGCAGCACGGACCGCTTCCACCTGCACCGGGCCACGGCCGCCCTGTTGACCCACGCCGCCGCCTCTCCGCTGGTCGTGGTCCTGGACGACATGCACTGGGCGGACGCCGCGTCGCTGGAACTCCTCGACCATCTCGTACGGCACCCCGTGCGCGCCCGCGTCCTGCTGGTCCTCGCCCGCCGCGACCGGCAGAGCCCCGCGCCGCTCGCCGCGACCCTCACCCGCGGCACGGAGACCGGCACGGTACGGCGGACGGTCCTGGGCCCGCTCGGCGAGCGGGAGTGCGTCGAACTGCTCACCCCCGACCTGGCCCAAGACGACGCCGTACGGCTCTTCACGGCGAGCGAGGGCAACCCGCTGTACCTGCTGACCCTGCTCCAGGCACACCGCGACGGCGCGTCGGTGAGCCGGCTGTCCACGACCGGCCTCGGGGCGCTGCTGCTCGACGAGCTGACCCCGCTGACGCCGTCGCAGGGCCGGCTCGTCCAAGTGGTGGCCGCGCTGGGCGACCACGCCACGCCCGCGCTGCTCGGCCCGGTGACCGGCCACGAGCCGGGACCACTGGCCGAGGACCTCGCTGTACTGACCCGGCGCGACCTGCTGCGCACCGGCACGCACGGGCGGATCACGCTGCGCCACCCCGTGCTGCGCAGCCTCGTCCGCGACGGCACCGACCCGTGGCTGCGCACAGAGACCCACCGGCTCGTCGGCGCCGAACTCGCCCGGACCGGCGCCCCGCTGGCCGAGCGGGCCCACCACGCCGAGCAGTCGCTGTCCGGCTGGGACCCGCGGGCGGCGGCGGTGCTGGACGAGGCCGCCGAGCAGGCCGCGCAGACGGCGCCCGCGAGCAGCGCCCACTGGCTGGAGGTGGTGCTGCGGCACCTTCCGCATACGCCGGAACACGCGGGCAGACGGCGCGAGTTGATGCTCCGGCGGGCCCGGGCGCTGGGCGTGGGCGGCCGGCTGCGGGAGAGCCGGGACCTGCTGCACCAGGTGATCGCCCTGCCCGACCCGGGCGACGGGACCGGGTCGCGGGCGTCCGCTGTCGTGCTGTGCGCCGTCATGGAGCGCCATCTGGGGCGTTACGCGGAGGCGGTCGCCCTGCTCCGCCGCGAGTTGCACCGCACTGATCCCGTGCCGTCGCTCGCCGACCAGGTGGCGCTGGGCCTGGAGCTGGGCTCCTCGGCCCCGCACGACACCTCCTACCCGGCGGTGCGCTCCGAGGTGGCACACACCCTGGAGGTGGCCCGCTCCCTCGGGGACGAGACGGGGGTGGCGGGTGCGCTGAGCGTCGCGGCCCTGGGAGAGGCGTACGAGGGGGAGACGGCCGCGGCGGACGACTTCACCCGCCGGGCGGCGGCCCTCGTGGACTCGCTGCCGGACAGCGATCTGACCGGCCTGTGCGAGCCGCTGGTACGGCTGGCCTGGGCGGAGGCGTTCCTGGAGCGCTTCGCCGACGCCGAGCGGCACGCCGATCGCGGTCTGGCCATAGCCCGCCGCACCGGCCAGCTCTATCTCCTGCCCCACCTTCTGCTGTGCAAGACACACGTGCGCACCCAGACCTGCCGGCTCGCGTCGGCGGTGGAACTGTCCGAGGAGGCCGAAGACATCGCCCGCGGCATCGGCAGTGACGAACTGCTCGCCTTCGTCCTCGCGACCAGGGCCCACGCCCTGGTTGACGCCTGCCCACCCGGCGATCCGCGGCCACTGGCCACCGCCGAGGAGGCGGTGGCCGCGGCGGGTCTGGGCGTCAACTGGTGGGCGTCCATTGCTTGGTGTGTACTCGGCTACGCGGCACTCACCGCCGGCGACCCGGCTCGTGCCCGGGAGGCGGTGCTGCGTGCCGGCGGCCCCGGCCTGCGGCGGTTGCAGCCCTCCATGCGTCCGCTGTTCCTGGAGGTCCTGGTGACCGCCGCCGTCACCATGGGTGACCTGGACGCGGCGAAGGACTGGGCCGAGCGGGCCCACGAGGAGGCCGAGCGGCTCGATCTGCCCGTGCAGCGTGCCTCGGCCATGCGCAGCGCCGCGCAGATACGCCTCGGTCTCGGTGACGACAGAGCGGCGGCGGACCTGTTCGTGGCGGCGGCCGACGAGAGCGCCCGCAGCGGAGGGGTGTTCTGGGAGGCGTTCTCCCTGCTCTTCGGCGCCTCCCTGCTGGCGGCGGACCCGGGCGGTTCGCGGCGCGGGCAGGCGGCCTGGCACCGGGGGCGGCGGCTCGCCGTGGCCGGGGGCTGCGGGATGCTGACCGGTCTTGCCGAGGCGGTCGGCCCGGCGGTGGCCGCCGCCGACGGGCCCGAACGCCGCCTCGCCGAGCTGACCGCCCGCGAACGGGAGATCGCCGACCTCGTCGCCGACGGCCTCACCAGCCCGGCGATCGCCGAACGACTCTGCCTGAGCCGCCGCACGGTCGAGACGCACATCTCCCGGGTCTACCGCAAGACGGGAGTCTCATCGCGGGCAGCTCTGGCAGGCCTGATGGCGGGACGCACGCCGAGGCCTTCCTTGAGAGGTTGAGCCACGCACGGTTCGAGCCGCGGATACCGAAGCCCTGTGCATCAGCCACAAGCCACAAGCCACAAGCCACAAGACTGTGTGAGCGAGCGGCGGTGTTGGTGTGCCAGACCGGTCAGCTGCCCCGCCCGACCTAACTACCGTGACTCGCACCGTCCACGCGCCTACCAGGTCCGGCCCTCCTGGGCGCCCGACCTGGGCACCAGGAGCGAAGCGCCGGTCGACGTGTCGCTCGTGAGACGCGTCGCCACCTGCGCACCCCTGCTCGCCGAGGAACTGGTCGAGGCCGTCTACTCCCTGCCCCACCAAGTCGTCAGCGACGGCGACCTGTTCGCCCTGAGCTCAGCTTGCTGCTACCGAGATCGCTGAACTGCTGCGTGCTGAGGGTGAACCGCTAGCCGAAGTGGTCGCTGACCTGCCCTACCAATCATCTGGCTGAGCTTTCACCTGATGGCCTCGAACGATGCCCCGAACGTGATCGCCCGTACGGGCATTACCGGGACGCGAACACGGCCTCCGTCTGATCCTGTGCTCCGACCATTGCGACTGTCCGGACGCTTACGACCCGGACGTCGCTTCGTCGGGAGTAAGCAAGGGATGCACCCCAGGAGATGGCCTGCTCGACGTGTCAGAACGCTCTCGTAGCTGTCGGGCCCGCGCAGCCTCACATCTGGGATCTCAGTACGTCGACTTCACAGCCCGGCGCGGTCGGGTCGAAGCCGTGCTCGACCAGCCAGCGAACCGCCAGCAGGCTTCGCAACGACCACCACGCGCGGATCACGTCGAGGTCGACGTCGGTGCCATAGCCGGCGAGGATGTCGCCGAGGTGCTCCTCGTGTCCGAGCGTCAAGGTGGCGAGGTCGAACAGGGCATCACCCTGGCCCGCCTCGGACCAGTCGATGATGCCCGTGATCTCGTCGCCGTCGACGAACACGTGAGTGATCTGCAGGTCGCCGTGCGTGAACACCGGAGTCCACGGCCGGAGCGCGGCATCGGCGACCTGGCGGTTGCGGGTGACCAGGTCGGCGGGCAGGACGCCGTTCGTCACGAGCCGCTCGCACTCGCCGTCGAGATCCGCCGCCAACTTGTCGAGGTCCCGGCCTGCCCGGCCGGGCCAGGGCGGCAACGGCGCGTCGTGCAGCTTCCGGATGGCGGCACCCGCCGCGGCCCACGCCGCCGGAGACGCGGTCGACGGCTCGCCGAGGCGGCCGAGCGCCGTCCCCGGGACCGCGGCGATCGCGAGGACGGGCGGCTTGCGCCACAGAACCTTCGGGGTCGGGACCGGCACCAGGGCCATCGCCTCGACCTCGACGTCGATGCGCGCCTGATCGGCGTCCACCTTCAGAAACACGTCGCCGACGCGCAGGGTCGCGCGCTCGGAATGGGCGACGACGACTTTGACCTCATCCATGGGCGACCAGTATCCCGGGGATGATCGTCGACGTCGCCGGGTTTATCGCGGGCGATTGCACGGCCGACCGCGTCCCGCTACCCGGCGGCCTCGTGCGCGACACCGACCGCCGACGACGTCAAGCCCACCACTTTTGTTGGGAGCCCTTGGGTGAGGCCTAGTTGAGGTAGTCGGCCACCAGGGCGGCGAATTCGTCCGGGGTGGCCAGGCGGATCGCGAGATCCTCGGCCTTGGCTCGCTTGGACCCCGCGCCGTCGCCGGCGACGACGAGAGAGGTCTTCTTGGAGACGCTGGAGGACGAGCGACCGCCGGCGCGTTCGATGAGCTCGTTCATCTGGTTGCGGCTGAGCTTCTCCAGGGGGCCGGTCATCGCGCCAGTGACGACCACGGTCATCCCGGCCAGTGGTCCGCCCACACCCTCGGTGTTCTCGTCGGCCTCGCCGGTATCACCGTCGGACGAGGCGGGTGGGGTGGCGCCGGGTTCCGTCATGTTCACCCCGGCGGCAGCGAGTTTGTCGATGAGCGGGGCGAGTTCGGCGAGCTCGGCGACGATCGAGGGGGCCTTCTCGGTGCCGATGCCCTCGACCTGCTGCATCGATTCCGCGTTGGCGGCGCGGATGTTGTCCATGCTGGCGAAGCGCCTCGCGATACGGCGGGACATGGAGCGGCCGGTGCCGCGGACCCCGAGCGCGCACAGCACCCGCGACAACGGCTGGCCCTTGGCCGCGGCGATGGCGGCGAGGAGGTTGTCGGTGCTGGTTACACCCATGCGCTCCAGGCCCATCAGCTGCTCGCGGGTCAGGGTGAACAGGTCGGCGAGATCGGCGACGAGGCCGGCATCGACGAGCTGGACGACGCGGGTGTGACCGAGGCCTTCGATGTCGAGCTGGTCGCGGCCGGCTGCGTAGGACAGAGCGGCCACCAGATGGCAGTTGCGTCCGTTCTCACAGCGCCAGCGCTGCTCGCCGGTGTTGATGCCGGCCCCGCAGCGCGGACACGCCTCGGGGAAGGCGATGGGCTGTTCGTCACCGGTGCGCAGGTGGGCGACGGGGGCCTCGATGCGGGGAATGACGTCGCCGGCCCGATGCACCATGACATGGTCGCCCAGACGCAGGTCGCGGCGGGTGATGTCGGCCGGATTGTGGAGGGTGGCATACGTGATGGTGGCGCCGTCGATCTCGACCGGTTCCAGGACGGCACGCGGGGCGATGATGCCGGTGCGGCCGACGTTCCACTCCACCTCAAGCAGCCGGGTGATCTTCTCGACGGCCGGCAGCTTGTAGGCGATCGCCCAACGCGGAGCACGCGAACCCGATCCTGCCGACTGCTGGTCGGCGGCCAGGTCGGCCTTGATGACGATCCCGTCGATACCGAACGGCAGCTCGGCCCGCAGGGCGGCGATCTCCTGCACGCGGGCCAGCACCTGCTCGACGGTGTCGGCGGTGATGCCGGGTACCGCGGTGGTGGCGGTGGTGTTCACCCCGTATGCGGCGGCCTGAACCATGAGGTCGCTGTGCGCGAGCTCGCCCAGCCGCGGGGCGAGCGCCTTCTCGGTGTTGGGCAGGGGCAGCAGACCGTAGCCGAAAAACGTCATCGGCACCGTGTAGGCGCGCTCCTTGGCGCGCAGGCTGCCGGCCGCGGCGCCGCGCGGGTTGGCGAACGGCTGCCCGCCGTGCGCGGTGCGCACCTCGTTGGCGTGCTCGAACTGAGCGGTCGTCATGAGGACTTCGCCGCGGACTTCCACGGTGACCGGCTCGGCGAGTTCATGCGGCAGACCCTCGATGGTGCCGATCGCATGCGAGACATGTTCCCCGGCCGTCCCGTCCCCGCGTGTGATCAGCTGTCTCAGGCGACCGCCTGCGTAACGGGCGGCAACCGCGAGCCCGTCCAGCTTCGGCTCGACGCTGAACCGCTCGACCTCGTGGCCGATGCGCCGGGCCAGGGAGGCGCTCCAGGTGGTGAACTCCTCCGGGGAGAACACGTTGTCCAGACTCAGCATCGCCACTGTGTGCGGGACATCGCCTTCCACGGCACCGCCGGCGACCTTGCCTGTCGGGGAGTTGGGCAGCACCTGATCGGGATGTTCGGTTTCCCATGCGGCGATGCCTCGCACCAGCCGGTCGTAGGCGTCATCGTCCAAGGCCGACGTCCCACCGGTGTAGTAGGCGGCCGACGCCGTCACCGCGTCTTCGACCGCCTGCGCATAGGCGGCGGCATCCGTGATCACAGCTGCAGGTGTTGTCATGCCCGTCATCCTGCCTGCCACCACTGACAACGGCCGATGCCGCGGGACGGAAGAACGACCGTGAAGAAGACAAGGGCAGAGGCCGCGCAGCCCCTGGCCGCACCTCTCAGCGCCAGCATGCGAAGCGGCGCATGCACTCGCAAGCCGCAGGTAGCGAATACGGCGGCGTCACGCCCGAGGAATGGGCCGACTTCGAGGAGCACTTCGACAAGCGCAAGGTCGAGCTCGGTAACTGCGCTCGCCCTTACGGATCACCGTGTCAGCACGAGCACGCCTGCATCCGATGTCCGATGCTGCAGGTCAATCCGAGGATGCTGTCCCGGCTCGCCGAGATCGAGAAAGACCTGATGCTCCGTCGGAAACGTGCGGAAGAGGAGCGATGGCTCGGCGAGATCGAAGGGATCGACATGACCCTGACGTTCATCCGAGGCAAGCAGGCCGAAGTCGCGCGGCTCAACAGCCGATCGCCGGTGGCCCTCGGATTCCCGACTCCCCGGCCCCACCGCGAATGACAGCCAGTTAGATCGGGCTCGCGAAGGGCAGGCCGACCCGTTCGATGCGAGCTTGTGGCGGGACGGTCGCTGAGGTGGTCTCGGTTGGTCAGCCAGCTGTCGGGCTCTGCGGGACCTGCGCTCGCGTGAACCCGTGGCTCCGCTCCACTTTCGCCACATGCAGCGTGTAGTTCTGGTACCACTCGTCTTGCCCGCGCTTCTGCGCCGCGCGGTGCTCGGTGTTGGTCCGCCACTCCGTGAGGGCATCGGCGTCGCGGAAGTAGCTGACGGTGATGCCCAGCCCGCCAGGAGTCTGTGCGTGGTCCATCCCCAGATACCCGGGGACGTCCTTCACCAAGTCTTCCAGCCGTGCGTTGGTCTCGCTGTAGCCGCTCTGGTCCTGGGTTCGTACCGTAGTGAAGACAGCCACGTAGTAGGGGGGTTCATAGGCCCGGACGGGCACGACAGGCGCTTCCGCGCGATTACTCATGGCGCCACCGTAAGGCGGGATGCGCCGCCGCGCGTACACCTCTATTTCGATCTTCATCCGCGGGTCGGCGAGACCGCACATGAGCATCGTGGCGGCCGGCCGAACATCGCCGAAGTAGCGGCGCAGGACCGGCCAGCAGGGTTCGAAGTCTTCTCGGTCGGGCAGTAGGTAGCGCACGCGCACCACGTCGGCAACGGTGCACTTCGCCTCGGCCAGGGCGGCCTCGATGTTGCGCAGGCACTGCTTGGCCTGCTCCACCATGTCGTCGGAGATCGTCATGGTGACGTAGTCGAACCCGGTCGTCCCGGACACATGCACCCAGTCGCCGTCGACCACAGCACGGGCATAGCCGATCTGCTCCTCAAAGGTCGAGCCGCTGAGGATCGCGCGTCGCTCTGTCATGCGCCGAACGCTAAATGACCAGCATTAGTACGTCTAATACAGCCGCATGCATGACCTGATATCTCTAGGCGTATGGAGCGCCCCGAACTCCCCCTACCGCAGCTGCACGCCTTCGTCGCGCTCGCAGAGGAACTCCACTTCGGCCACGCGGCCGCCCGCCTGGGCATCGCCCAGCCGCCGCTGAGCCAGCAGATCCGCCGCCTAGAGGACAAGGTCGGCCACGCGCTGTTCACCCGCGCCCCAGGGCGTGTCACCCTGACCCCAGCCGGCAGCGAACTGCTGCCCGCCGCCCGGCGGGCGCTCACCTCTCTCGCGGACGGCCTGGCCGCAGCCCGGGCCGTCGGGAGTGGCAGTGCCGGCCGCCTACGGATCGGCTTCGCCGCCTCCCTCGCCCTGACGATCCTGCCCGGCCTGCTGCGCACCTTCCGTCAACAGTTTCCTGGCGTGCACCTGGACATCCACGAGATGACCACCGCTCCGCAGATCGCCGCCCTGCATGGCAAGACCATCGACATCGGTCTACTACGCGAACCGCCCACTGACGAGACGGAGCTCGGCTTCAGGACGGTACTCAGCGAGCCTTTCGTGGCCGTGCTGCCGGCCACCCATCCTCTGGCCGCCCAACGGACCGTACTGCTTGCACAGTTGGCGGACTCGCCCTTCGTGCTGCTGCCCCGCATGGTCGGCCCGTCACTGCATGACCAGATCATCGGCCTGTGCACCGCAGCAGGTTTCATACCGCAGGTAGTCCAGCACGCAGTGGAGTGGCAAACCGTGTGCGCCCTTGTGGAAACCGGTCTGGGCGTCTCCCTGGCCCCGGCGAGCATCCGACGGATCCGCCTCAAAGGCGTCGCCTTCCGCAGGATCGAACCCGGCACCGCCCGCACACGAGTGGCCGTCGCGTGGCGCGAAAACGACCATAATCCTCTGGTCACACGCTTGCTGGCGACCATCAGCCAAGATCCGCCGAACAGCACACCTAGCCGCTCGTCGGGCTGATGGCATGAACACAATGGACGATCCTTTGGGCAGCCTACGCTCTCACGCATCACCCGCCGCGTCGCCTTGCAACGTGCAGAGAAGGAAGAAGATCAGGCATGCGCAAACCGTGGATGCCGCCGTCGTCGGCAACACCGGACCGGCCGCGCGGCCGCGGGCACTCGCGGGACGCCTACCCGACGGACGTATCGCGCTCACCCGGCCGAGCGGCCGCTCACCGAGCACCACGGCTGGCGCGAGCACAAGCGCCGTCAGTCCTCCCGGCGGATCTGCGTCGAGCACGCGAATGCAGAAGTACGCCAGCGGCGCCCACTCCAGCGATACACCGGCCGCCGCGGGCTCATGATCAATCGCGGGGGAGCCCGTTAGCGGGCCAGTAGGTCCTGGATCGCCGCCGTGATCTCGTCGGGTGCCTCCTCGGCCATGAAGTGCCCCGCCCGGGTCAGCCGGTGGTCCAGGTCCGGCGCCCACGCCTTCCATACCGCGGCAGCGTCGTAGCCCAGCTGCGCGCCCCAGTCCTGCTGGATGACCGTCACGGGCATGGCCAGCTGCGACCCGGCGTCCAGGTCCGCTTGGTCGTGCGCGACGTCGATGCCCGCCGAGGCCCGATAGTCCGCGACAATCGACGTCACCGCCGCGGCGCTCGCCCGCAGGTACTCGGCACGCACGTCCTCCGGCATGGCGGTCGGGTCGTTTGCCCAGGCGTCGAGGAACGAGCCGAAGAACGCGTCCGCGCTGTTGGCGATCATCGCCTCCGGCAGGCCTGGCGGCTGCGCCATGAGGAAGAGGTGGTAGCCGACCGCCGCCGAGGCGCCGTGCAGGATGTTCCACATGTCGAGCGTCGGCACGATGTCGAGGATGCCCAGGTGCGTGATGGTCTCGGGATGGTCCAGTCCCGCCCGGAAGGCGACCAGGGCGCCCCGGTCGTGGCCGACGAGGGCGAAGCGCTCGTGGCCGAGGGCCGCCGCCAGGGTCACGACGTCGGCGGCCATGGTGCGCTTGGCGTACACGTCGGGACCGGTGACCGTCGGCTTGTCGCTGGCGCCGTAGCCACGCAGGTCAGGACAGATCAACGTGTGCTCGGCGGCGAGCCGCTCGGCGACATGTCGCCACATCAGGTGGGTCTGGGGGAAACCGTGCAACAGCACGACCGGACTGCCGCTGCCGCCGACAGCGGCAGCCAGCTCCACACCGTCCGCACCGGGCAGGCGGATGTGATCGAAGCCGGGAATGGTGAGCGTCATGGAAGGCCGTCTTTTCGGGTGGGGGACTGGACCGGATCAGCCTGGGGGACGGCGATCAGCAGCCGATCAGTACGGTTGGGCGCAGCCGATCCCTGGCACAGAGGATGGGGGCATGCGAATCGACGTGCTCGGTGCCGTGCGGGCCTTCCGCGACGACGGCAGTCCGGTTGACCTGGGTGGACCCCGCCATCGCGAGGTACTCGCCCGGCTCGTCGCCGCCGAGGGACGGATGGTCACCACCGACAGTCTTGTCGACGACCTGTGGACCGACCCGCCGGCCCGCGCCGTGGGCGCTTTGCGTACGTTCGTCGCCGCGCTGCGCCGCGCCCTCGAACCCGACCGGCCGCCCCGCGATCCGCCGCGCGTACTCGTCACCGAAGGCCCCGGCTACGCGCTGCGCCTGCCGCGCGAGGACGTGGACGTCCATCGGTTCCAGGACACCCTGGCCCGAGCCCGGCGCAACCCCGACGCGGTGACCGACCTCGGCGCGGTACTCGCGGACTGGCGTGGCCCCGCCTACGCCGATGTGACCGGCTCCGCATGGGCGCAGCGCGAGCGGACCCGACTGGAGGAGCTGAGGTTGGAGGGGGCGGAACTGCGCGCCCGCATCCTCCTCGACTCCGGGGAAGGGGCCGATCTCGTCGCCGAACTGGGTGCCCACATCACCGAACATCCGTGGCGCGAGCCGGCCTGGGGGCTGCTTGCCCGCGCGCTCTATCGCGCGGGCCGCCAGGCCGACGCGCTGGCCACCCTCCGCCGGGCCCGCGCGATGCTCATTGATCAACTCGGGCTCGACCCTGGTGCCGACCTCCAACGCCTGGAGACGGACATCCTCAAGGGGTACGTGCCCCCCGAAGGCGCACGTACCGCGTGGACCGGCCATGGGGTCCGTCTCGGCCCGCGCACCACCGTGGATCTGGCCCGCACCCTCGCACTGGCGGGGGGCGACGCCCTCGTCCACTCGCGGCGCGACCGCCTCGCCGCCGTCCAGGCGGCGGAACGCACGGGAGACCTCTCCCTGACCGCCCGGATCATCGGCGCCTACGATGTGCCCGCCATCTGGAGCCGGGCCGACGACCCCGAGCAGTCCCGCGCCGTCGTCGCGGCTGCCGAGCGCACGCTCACCGCACTCGGCCCCGACGGCCCCGCCGACCTGCCCGCCCGCCTCCTGGCCACGGTCGCCGTCGAGAGCCGCAGCGCCGATCTGTCCAGGACCGAGCTGCAGCGCGCGCAGCAGGCGGCACAGCAGGCCGAGGCGCTGGCACGGGACCTGGCCGATCCCGCCCTGCTGGCGTTCGCCCTCAACGGGGTGTTCCTGCACTCTTTCACCCGCCCCGGGCTCGCGGCGGTACGGGACCGGATCGGCGCCGAGATCCTCGACCTGGCCACCCGGCACGAGCTGCCGAACTTCGCCGTACTCGGCCGACTCGTCCGCCTGCAATCCGCCTCGGCCCTCGGCGACCTCAACGCCGCAACCTCGCACGCCAAGGCAGCCGAACAACTCGCCGCTACCATCGAGGCGCCCCTCGTCTTGGTCCTCACCGGGTGGTTCCGGGCACGGGTCACAGCCGCCCGCAGCGCCGAACCCGGCGGACCGACCGCCGCCACGGCCGCAGCCCACTACCGCGCTGCCGAGGACGCCCTGCAGACGGCCGGAATGCCGGGGCTGCACTGTGGCCTGTTCCCGCTCGCCCTACTGGGGCTGCGCCTCCTGCACGACCGGCCCGCGCCCACCGACCCGCACCTCGACTGGGGCCCGTACCGCCCCTGGGCGCGACCCCTCGTGCTGCTCGCCCAGGAGCGAGTCGAGGAGGCCCGTGCCGCCCTCAACGCGGTGCCCGAACCACCGCGAGACCACATGCAGGAGGCACTGTGGTGCCTGACCGCCCGCGCCGCCGTACGCCTCGGCGAGCGCGGAATCGCCGCACGCGCCGAGGCTGCCCTGCGCAACGCCCGTGCCGAACACGCCGGCGCCGCCAGCGGAATGCTGACGCTGGGCCCGGTGGCGCGCTACCTGGCGGAGGCGGAGGCATGCGCCCGAGCGGGGTGAGCGACCGCAACACGCGAACCCCGAGCTCGTGCGCGCCCGCCCCACGGCCCGGCGTGATCAGGTCTCCAGGGCTCAGAGGGCGTCCATTGCTGCCGCCAGGCGGTCGGTGACGGTCTCGGCGTCGGCCGCTGTCGAGTCTTGGAAGAACGGTCTGTGCCGCCCCGAGGCTCACGAACTCCTCAAAGTCGCCCCCACCCCTGCCAAGGCCGCCCGGTTAACCCGTCCACAGCTGCAACCTGTCATGTTCCGCGCCGCACATGCCCACCCGGAACGTCCGTCCGAGCCCATCGACCACCACGACCTGGTGCTGCAACCCCGGGACGTCACCTTCGACTGGGGCACCCCCCGCTGCACTGGCTGCCGGGTGAGCCCTTCGCGACCCACACCTGCGACGTGCTCCACCTCATGCTCCCCGAGCTCGAACGCTGGTTCGTGCGCACCTTCGAGCAGGCACTGCCACTGATCACCGATGACCGGCTGCGCGAGGACGTACGCGGCTTCATCGGCCAGGAAGCGAAGCACGCCTAGGCGCACCAGGAGGTCCTGGAGCACCTGCTCACCAAGGGGCTGGACCCGGCTCCGTACACCCTGAAGTCCGAATGGATCTTCCGAAGGGTGCTCGGAGACCGGCCGGAGCTGACGCCGGCCACCACACACGCGCACCTCCTCCAACGGCTCGCCCTCATAGCGGCCTTCGAGCACTTCACCGCGTACATGGGTCACTGGATTCTCAGCAACGGGCACCTGGACCAAGCCGGCGCGGACCCCGCGATGCTCGATCTGTTCCGCTGGCGCGGCGCGGAGGAGGTCGAAGACCGTTCGGTCGCGTACGACCTGCTGGTGCACCTCGATCCCCGGTACCGGCGCCGAGTGGTCGGCATGCTCGTCACCGCTCCGGTGCTGACCCGGCTATGGATCCGCGGAGTCCGCTTCCTGATGAGCGCCGACCCCGAACTCGACGACCGGGTCAAGGTCCGTTTCCGCGACTACCTGGCCGCGGCCCGCAGGACCTGTTGCCCCGGCCGGGCGCGTTCGCCCGCTCGGTGCTGCGCTACTTCCGCCCCGGCCACCACCCGACCCAGGAGGGCTCGACCCAGCAGGCGGTCGCCTACCTGGCAGCGTCCCCCGCTGCCCGAGCGGCTGCCCGATGACCCGGGCGGTGAGACGTCCCATGGGACAGCGGCCAGATCCAGCGGCACGTCGCCTCGAGAGCCACCAGGTCGGCCACCGGGCGCAGCGCGAACGGTTGACGGGACATCACTTGGCTGCAGAGCCTCGGGGCACCGCGCCGGGCACCCTCGGGGCAGGCGCCCGCCCGGTCGGGACAGATGATCTCCATGCCGGCGTGGCGGATCAGCCAGGGGGCCAGCGGCCCGGCGTCACGCGTCGGGAGCACATCGACCACACGGTGGTCTTCGACGCTGGTCAAGAGGGTGGAGTAGGTCTGGCCTCGACGGATCGCGAAGTTGTCCACGCCCAGCACACGCGGAGTACTGAACTGCGGATCGGGCAATGCCATGGCCCCGCCTAACTTCTCCTTCCCGCACCGAGAGCCCAGCTGGGCAGCCGGCCGAGCGCCGGCCCGCCCGGCCGGCGCGAGCCCCACTCGCTCCAGGGCGTGGTTGAACCGAGCGGTGAACCGTGCGTGCGGAGCGGCCACTGCGCGAACGGCTCGACGAGCGTCCGGCGCTTCATCCGCCGAGCCGCAGATGAAGCGCCGGACCGGCAGACGGATCACAGAGGCAGTCCCTCGCAATCGGCACCGAGGTAACGCTCCGCGACCGCGGGCGCTCATCAAGGCGGTGCGCTCGGTGAGCAGCGCGGATGAGTCGCGCTGGTTGGAGTGGAGGTCCGATCTGGACGTGTCGAAGCCGGTGGAGGGCTTTCGCCATTGCCAGGGGGATGGCTCGACGACCGGGAATCCGACGGTCCCAGCGGACAGGTTTATCGCGAGGCGCTGGCGACCGGCGCGGTGATCTCCGGCCGTCGGACCTTCGAACTCGCCGGGCGTTGGCAGGGAGACCATCACGACGGTGTGCCGATCTTCGTCCTCATCCACCATGTGGATGACGGGGACGTGCCACCCGGCCACGCGCGATTCGTCACCGACGTCGAGGACTGCGCCCGTCAGGCTCGCGCGGCCGCCGGGGACCGGCCGGTCATGGTCCATGGGGCGGGCGCGGCCCAAGCCCTGCTCCGAGCCGGACAGATCGACGAGATGGAGATCCACCTGGTGCAGGTCCTCCTCGGGGACGGTCGACGGCTGTTCGACCACCTCGGTGGTGATTACATCGAACTCGACCTCGTCCGGCGGCTCGAGGACCGAGACGTCACGCACCTCCGCTACCGGGTGCGCCGACCCGATGAGGCCGCATGAAGACGCTCTTCGTCGGCTACCGCGTCACCGACCTGGACCGCTCGCTCGCCTTCTACACGGCCTTGGGCTACGTCGAGCTGGGCAGGGTCGACGGCGGGGACGGGAGTCACCTCGTGATCCTCAAGTTCCCCGGCGAACCGGCGGCCTCCCTCGAACTGGTCCACCGCCCCGGTGACGGACGCGTCGACGTGGGCAGCGGCTTCGACCACCTCGCGATCCAGGTGGACACACTGGCCGCCACCCTGGAAAGGCTGACCGAAGCCGGCCTGGAGCCGGGACCTGTCCAGTACCCGGGCGGGCCTCGCGGTCCGAAGACGTCGTGGCTCACCGACCCGGATGGCTACCGGATCGAGTTTGGTGGAGTGGCCGCCTGGACACCCCGACGGCATCACCGCCGCGGACTTCTCCTGAGCGGTCCGGTGAGTGGAGTGAAGAAGCTTTGCTCCGGGGCGGTCTGCTGTAGCGGTGCTGAGGCGCGATCCAGAACTTTCGGAGTTCGGCGGTCTGAGGATGTCGAGAACGTGCCACCGGCTCCGTCCCAGGCCCATCAGCGGCCACCACCGGCCGCACGAGGAAGAAGGAGAAACGAGCATGGCGATTCAGCGCATGGACAACGTCGGCATCGTCGTCGAGGACATGGAGGCCGCCATCGCGTTCTTCGTGGAACTCGGTATGGAGCTGGAGGGCCGGGCGGAGGTCGAGGGGCTGGTCGCCGACCAGTGCACCGGACTCGACGGCGTTCGCTGTGACATCGCGATGGTCCGGACCCCGGACGGTCACAGCCGGCTCGAGCTGGCGAAGTACCTCAGCCCCGCGGTGATCAGCGCCGGGCCGCGTAACCGGCCGCACAACATTTTGGGCACGCACCGCGTCATGTTCGCCGTCGACGACCTTGAGGACACCGTTGCCCGCCTGCGCCCTCACGGGGCCGAACTCGTCGGCGAGATCGCCCGGTTCGAGGACAGCTACCTGCTCTGCTACGTCCGCGGTCCGGAGGGCATCATCGTCGGGCTGGCCGAGCAGCTGCGCTGAGAAGGAGGAACCGATCCATGCGGCCGAACGGGATCATCGAGGTTCTGAACCGCCCGATCAGCCAGGAGCTGCCGGCCATCGGGGGCCTCCGCACGGCACGAGCGGAGAAGCAGCACGGCCACGCCGCAACGCCTGCAACTCCCGCTTCCCTTTCGCGCATCCTCGGCCTCGGATGAGCGCGAACCGGACACCACGCGACTACGTCGAAGCCCTGGCCCCCGGACCAGCGATGAAGGGACCACGACTGCGGTGTCAGTGGGCTGAAGTATCCTTCCCGCCGTCGCGCACCGACTGGGAGGATCAAGAGAATTGACTGGCATGTCTGCTTTCCCGCTGCCCTTTCGTACGTCCCGTTCTATATCGTTTGCCACACCCCGAACGCTGCGGGAACTTCAGATGATGCAGTGCAGCTCACACGTCCGGGCGAAGCCGGGGTGGTTCGACAAGATGCACGATGCCGACATCGTCGCCAGGTGGACGCAAGAAGCGGTCGCCCAAGGCCTAACCGAAGCGCAGGTTCGTTACGTGCTGGCCGAACTCCGTCATTACGCCGCGCTGCGGGACGGAAGAACCGGTGTCGAGGTGTCCGCCGTTGACGGGGTGTGGCAGTCGGACACCTTGGTCGACGACAAGCTCAGATCCCGGCTGCGCGAGGCGGTTCAGGTGCTGGAACAGGTCCCCGAAGCAGAGCAGGACTGGCATCCCGGATCCGACGGCCAGGTACTGGATCTGGTCCATCCTTCACTGTTCTGCCTGGTCAGAGAGATGAGCGGTGCGCCCGCACGGGCTTGGCAGAACCCGACGGACCGCTACTCGAAGTACGAGTTCTCGGAAAAGTTCCAGTGGCTGCCCACGGACGTCGACGTCAGTGACGACGGCGATGTCACCTTCCGCTCGTACGTCAACAACGTCCATCCCGAGACTCATCGCGAACTGGCCTCCGTCCTACCGGACTTGTTCGCACGCTTCCGCCCGCTGTTGGAGAATGTCCTCACCGATCTGCGCCATCCGCGGCCCCTGCGGATCGAGGCCGATCCTTACGGGTGGTACGACTCGGAGCCCGAGTATCCGGAGAAGTCCTCCCACAGTGATGACGAGGCCTACGCGGAAGCCCTCCGTGCATGGGAAGAGGCCCATGAGGACTGGTGGGAGAACCGCCGCCCGGTCATTCCGGACGCCCCGGAATTCACCCCGCCCGCGTTGCCCGAGGAATCCGTTCGTGTCGACCTGCGCGGCTGCCGTCTCCAGGTCATCGTCAAGCTCGCCACCATTCAACTCACCCCGGACAAGCCGGAATACCCGGGCGGTTCCTGGCATGTCGAGGGGATGATGAACGAGCGGATCGTCTCGACCGGCATCTACTACTGGGACAGCGAGAACATCACCGAGAGCCGGCTGAGTTTTCGGGCGGCACTTGACGACCCCAACTACGAACAGAACGACGACAACGGTCTGCGTGAGGTCTACGGCCTGGAGGACGAAGACGCGCTGAACCAGATGCTGGGATCGGCCTCGACCCCAGCGGTTCGCTGCCTGGCGTTCCCGAACGTCCTGCAACACCGCGTCGGTTCATTCCGCCTCACGGACCCCACCCGCCCGGGGTATCGCAAAATTCTCGCGTTCTTCCTGGTCGACCCATCGGAGAAGATCGTCTCGACGTCCGATGTGCCACCGCAACAACCATGGTCCGGCACCTCGACCATGACGCTCGAACAGGCTAAGGACTACCGCGACCAACTCATGCAGGAACGCAAGTTCTTCGTCGACGAGCACAACGAGCAGGTCTACGAACGAGAATTTTCCCTCTGCGAGCACTGAATCTTCTGTCCTGAATATGTGCAGGTCAGGGAGGCGTGGACGGCCTGGGTGACAGTGTCGATGCGGCGGGTGGAGCCTGTGGCCCGCCGGAGCGGCCGCCGGGTTTTCAGCTGGGCGTGAGCACGGTTGAACTCCTGGAGGTGAGAGGTGCCAGGGCCGTTCGCGGTGGTGGTAGCAGTGCGAACGGGGGCGCCGGCTCACTGGCAGGCCCGGTCCCAGTGCTCTGTTTGGGACGGGAGTTGGGGTTGGTGCAGGAACGGACCTCTGTCGACGGACACTTCCGTGTCAGTGAGCTTCTTCAGCGTTGCCGCTCCAGGGTGAGGACGGCTTTGGCGTTTGACGTCATGCGGTTGGGACTGCACCGGGATCTGAGGAAGATGCGCCAGGACTTCAGCCGCGCAACACCGCGCTCGACCGGTGCCCGTGCCACGGACAGCGCCCGGTTGACGGTCTTCTCGGTCTGGGCGAGTTCCTGCAGGGGCTTGCGCTTGATGCCGGTACTCACCCAGGGACCGCCACCCTGGTAGGCGAGATCGGCCAGGATGGGGATGCCCTGGCGCTCACAGATGCGGATGATCCGGTGGGTGCGAGCAGCGGTCAGGTCGTGAGTGCGGCCCGGCAGGGCGGGCGAGAGCCACAGCAGCCGGCCGCCCGGATCCGTGACCACCTGCAGGTTCACCCCGTGCCGGCGGTGTTTGGCCGAGTAGTCGGCCCGTCCGTCGCCGACCCGGTCGCACTCGGCGAGCGTGCCGTCCAGCAGGGCGAAGTCCGCATCGGCCTCGCGCAGGACCTTCAGCAGGACCGGCGCGCGTTCGGCGAGCAGGTGGATGACCGCGCTGGTGTAGGCGTGGGCGGTGGACTCGCTGATCCCGAACCCGGCAGCGATCTTCGCCAGGGTGGTGTGTTCGCGCAGGTACACCACTGCCACCATCGCGCGCTGGGACGGGCGGAGCTTGCAGCGCCGGTCACCCTCGCGGGTGACGGCGAGCATGGTTACCCATTCCACGAGTGCATGGGGCAGGTCGAGTCCGGCAGGATAGATGACCAACGAGGCCCCCGAGCAGCGTGGTTGAGACGTCAGACACCTCGATCAACAGCCCGGGGGCCTCGCTCGTTGCGCTGCATGGACCGTCACCTGTTTGGTGGCCAACTCGAAGAAGCTCAGTGGTCACTGACGTCTCTGGTATCACTCCTGCGTCGTTTCTCCGTCATGTTCGGCTCACTTCTTACGGAACCAACTACCGCTACTGAGGTTTCCGTCCTAGGGTGACCGTGATCTCGCCGGTGGGTGTATCCCGGTGTCATGCGGTATCCCGATGGGGGTGGCCTGACCGCGAAGCAGCGGACTCAGCGGGAGCAAGTGCGGTTCGAGGCCGCCGAGTTATTCACGCAAGGGGTGGCGCCGCCGCAGGTCGCGCGGCGGTTACGGGTCTCTCGTAAGTCCGCTTACGCCTGGCATGCCCGCTGGCGTGAGGGCGGTGTGGAGGCGCTGCGGTCCAAGGGGCCGTCGGGGCAGCCCTCCCGGATGAAGCCCATCTGGCGGGAGTGGCTGGCCACGGAGTTGGAGAAGGGGCCGGCCGCGCACGGTTGGGTGGAGGACCAGCGGTGGACGCTGGACCGCATCGCCATGGTGATCGCGAGGCGCTTCCATGTCCGCTTCAGTGCGGCGCAGACCTGGCGCATCCTGTACCAGATGGGCTGGACGGTGCAGGCCCCGGCGCGCCGGGCCGCCGAACGCGACGAGGACGCCGTGGCCACGTGGATCAAGGAGACGTGGCCAGGGGCGTTGCGTGAACAGGATTCGTCCGGTTCGCTGGTCTTGTGATTGACGTGGCGTCATGTCCGTTGTGTGGCAGGGGAACCCGAACAGCAGAGCAGGCACGGTGCCGGTGATCATGTGGTTGTCGAGACCCATGAGAACCGAGCGAGACCGTGCCTGCCCGAACATCATCGTTCATCCCCGCCGCGCTGGAGCAACTGGGTTCCCAGACGGCTTCGTTCGCTCCGGACGAGGTCGTTGACCTGCGTCGTTTCCTAAGTCGGGTGCCCGATCCACGCGATGTCCGCGGGCGGAGATATCCAGCGGCTGCGTTGCTGTGCGCGGCTGTCGCAGCAGTACTGACGGGAGCGCGCTCGCTCCTTGCGATCAGCGAGTGGATCACGGACGCTCCGCAGCAGGTCCTGGGCACCTTCGGCTTCGCCATCGACCCGCTCACCGGTTTCCGGCCCGTGCCGCACGCCGCCACCGTGCGCCGTTTGCTGCACCGCATCGACGGCGACGCGCTGGACGCGGCACTCTGCGCATATCTGCAGGCTCGAACGCCGCTCGTGTCCCAGCCGGAGGCGAAGCGCACGGTGCGGCGAGTGATCGCCGTCGACGGCAAGGTGGTCCGCGGCTCGCGCACCAGGACTGCCACCGCGATCCAGCTGCTGGCTGCGATGGACCACCACGGCGTGGTCCTGGCCCAGCGGCAGATCGCTGCCAAGAGCAACGAAATCCCCTCCTTCCAGCCGTTGTTGGGCCCACTCGACCTGGAGAATGCCGTGCTGACCACCGATGCCCTGCACACCCAGCACGATCACGGCGCCTATCTGATCGGCCGTGGTGCCCACTACGTGGCTGTCGTCAAGAAGAACCATCCCGGCCTGTATGCCCAGGTCGCAGAGCTGCCCTGGCGGGACATCCCGCTCGGGCACCGCGCCCGTGAGCGGGCCCACCACCGTGACGAAGTCCGCCGTCTCAAAGGCGCCGCGTTCTCTCACCTCGACTACCCCGGCGCCCGCCAGGCGATCCAAGTCGTGCGTTGGCGAAGGGAGATGAGCACGGGCAAACTGACCATCGAGCGCGTCTACCTGATCACGAGCCTGAGCGTCTTCGATGCCACCTGCGCCGAACTCGCCACCTGGATCAGAGGCCACTGGGGCATCGAGAACCTCCTGCACCACGTGCGTGACCGCACCCTTCGCGAAGACGACTCCAAGATCCGTACCGGCACACTGCCCCGCGCCATGGCCAGCCTGCGGAACCCCGCCATCAGCGTCTTCCGCCAGGACGGCAAGACCAACATCGCTGCCGCCCTCCGCCACACAAGTCGCGACTACCGCCGGCCCCTACGGATCCTCGGGCTCACGTGACGAACCCGGACACATCTCGATCATGCAATGCCCCTGGGCTCGCCGCCTGGCGCGGATGGCAAAGGAGAAGGCCGGTCCCCACCCTTCGCGAGCGCGGGGAGCAAGAAGTAGATCCCCAGATCCTGTAAGCGGACATCCTGGTCCAGACATCGAAGGCTTCAGGCGCGTGAGCAGCTCGGCATGCCTCAGGACAGGCGCCCGTACGCCAGGCGGTGCCGGCGCACCCCTCCAGGCCCCCGACTGGGCCCGCCCAGGACAACGCGCCTGTCTGATCAGGCCCGTCGAGGTGGCCGGTCGAGGTGGCCGGCTGCGGTGGATCGGTGAGCCTTGGTCCACCGCGGCCGACTGCCGGCGGTACCGGGCAACGGCCTCAGTCCGGCACGTGTCAGACCGCCTCCAGATTGTTGCCGTCCAAGTCCCTGACTGTACTGAGCGGTAGGTCTGTTCCGTGGGTGAGGTTTACGCAGAGTCGACTGTCCGGCGCCGGAGAATGCGTGGGCTGCGCTGGCTGTTTGGTGCTGCGCAGTGAGCTGAGGGGGGCAGCCGTTTTTGCACGGGTTGTTGGCGCGCCTATAGGTACCGGTGCTGGCCGGTCTTGTGAGGGCTGGGGCGGCGAGGGGTGTGTGTTGGTTCAGCGGAGGGTCAGGCGTTGCCAGAGCAGGTCGTGGTCGGCGGGTGCGAGGCGGGGCAGTTGTAGGCTGCGATTGTGTCCCGCGAAGTGGTGTAGCCGGTTGAGCGTGGGCGTGAAGGTCGCCGCGTCCACGGTCTGGGGGATCTTGAAAGAGGCCGGGATCGACCCGGCACCCGAGCGGGCCTGCAGCACCTGGGCCGACTTTCTGGGCTCCCAGGCCGACGCCCTGCTGGCCTGCGACTTCTTCGAAACAGTCACCTTGTTCGGGGTGCGACTGTACGTGCTGGCAGTGATCGAGCACGCCAGCCGACGGATCAGGATCCTCGGCGCAACCACCCATCCGACCGCCTCGTGGGTGGCGCAGGCCACCAAGAACATGGTCATGGACCTTGACGACGCGGGCTGCCGGATGCGGTTCCTGATCCGGGACCGGATGGAAAGTACCGTTCCTAGAGACTGAGCGGGAGTGAGTTCTGTTGCCAGGACTGCTGCTCAGCCGGGTGTCCCGAACGGTGTTGGGCACCCTGGTCGCCCGCTTTCGCTCCACCACCGGGCGGCGCGCATCTGGTGCGTGGTCCGGGCAGGTGGGGGCGGGGTTCCTCACGCCTGCGGGTGTCCGGTCGGGCCTGGGCGGTCCGATGCCCACCACGATCGCTCTGGTCGGGGTGGGGCGGTGTCGTCCGTCGCCGGATCGGGTGCCCGAGGGCGCGTCGCCCGACCGCGATGCTGGCCGCATCGTGCCGGGACGTCTTGCGTCGTGGGGTGGTCAGGGGTTTTTGCCAGTGCTGGGCACCCCACCGACTGGTGTAGGCCGGGTCGACCGCGACGATCGCCACTCCCTGTTCGGCGGCCATCGACACCAGCCGGGCCTTGAGTCTGGCGGTGGGGAAGCGGGACAGCAGGCGCCGGAAGCGTTTGTTGCGGCCGTGCTTCTCCCGGCTGGTGCCGTCGGTGAAGTCGAGGTCCTCGATGGCGATCGCGGCGGTCCCGCAGCGCCGGGTGTGGTGCAGCAGCCGGGTCAGGGCGTGCCGGATCTGCGCGTCCCGGTGCTCGGTACTGCCGGTCAGGTCGTAGAAGAACCGTTGTGGTTCGCCGACCGGGTTGCCGTGCACGTCCAACTGCCAGGCGGCGAGGTGGTCGTCGTTCATGTCCACCCCCACCATCCCCCGGGCCAGCGCCGCCTGAAGCGGCAGGACGGGGGCGGCGGCGCGCTGCCAGGACGCGGTCACATACCAGCGGCCGCGCGCGGTGTCGTGGTGGATGCGGTAGGCCACCGCCCGGTTGGCGGTGATCCGGTCACGCCACTCCTGCCCCCGGTGCCGGAACACCACCGTCGCGTCCAGGACGTAACGGCCGTGCGGCGCGTTGGCCAGGTGGACCAGCGGGGCCGGGAGCTTGACCGAGATCTGTCCGGTGTCGGTGACGCGAATCGTCTCGTTGCCGAACCGCTTGCCGGACTCCCCATCGGCGGTCAGGAACATCCGCTCCGCCCGCCACCGCTCCCGCCACGCTGCTGCCTCCAGGCCGGCCGCCTCAAGGTGGTGGCGGGTGTTCGCGAGGCGTTTGCCGCCGCGCACCACGTGTACGCGGCCCGCCTTCCAGTCCGCCTCCACCACCGCGAGGCGGTCCTTCAGGGTGTGCAGGCGGCGGGACTTGCCATGCCACTCACCACGCGAGGCATAGCCGCGCGCCAGGCCTTCCCGCTTGTCGGCCCTGGCGCCCAGCGGCCGGGCCAGCCGCGCCTCAATGGACGCGATCTGCCTGTGCAGCCAGGCCAGGTGGGTGGCCTGGCCGCGCCGGGCCAGCGCCCACTGGTCATGGGTGGCCTTGGTGATGCTGCCCGCCCAGCGCGCCGACGACCTCCCGGTCAGCGCCCGCTTGCGCACCGCCCACGAGGCCGCATCATGCACCGACCCCCTGCCGGGAGCGCTCCGCGAGATCCGCCGCCGCCAGCGACCCCAGGAACGTCCCGACCTCGGCGAGGACCGCCGCATCCGACTCGCTCACCCGCAGCCGGTCCCGAACAGCCACCCCGGCCGGGCCGGGCACCACGAACGACGCCGTCACCTTCCGCAGTGCGCTCACCCCTTCACCCCCGCCCGGCCGAAGATCCCCGTCACCGCAGTCAACGAGCAGCCTCCGCAAAGGTCACCCATTCGACCCAAGAACTCCCGTTCCCCTCCCGAAGAACCAACACCACAGCACACCCCAGGCAGGGGGAGCCCTCTGACGCACAGCGGAACAACCGCATCCAGCACCGGCACTCACTCACGCTCACCAGAAGGCACTCATGCTCAATAAACCGGCAGCAGTTCCCGACCCCGCCCTGTTCGACGCCATCCTTGCCGATGCGGGAATCGAGGTCGTGCTCAGCGGCGTCCGGCTACCGAGAATGAACTCGACCATGGAACGGTGGGTGCAGACCTGCCGACGCGAACTGCTGGACCGGACCTTGATCTGGAACCAGCGGCACCTGCTTCACGCGCTACGGGAGTTCGAGCAGTTCTACAACGCTCATCGGCCACACCAGGACCTTGCGAACGCCCGCCCGCTGCACCCGTTACCCGCGCCGATCACCGATCCAGACCAGATCACGGCCTTGACATACGACAACACGAGCGCCTCGGCGGCATCCTCCACGAGTACCAGCATGCCGCGTGAACTGCGCGGATGAGATTTCCGGCAAGCGCAACGTCAGGCCGCCCGCGTCGCTGCGGCGAGTTCGCCGCGCAGCCGTACCGTCTGGGCGGGGTCCCAGCCCTCGCGTGGTACCGAGGAGAGCAGGAGCCGGGTGTACGGGTCCGCCGGGGCGTCCAGGACACGGGCCGTCGGGCCGGCCTCGACCATGCGGCCGCGGCACATCACCAGCGTGTCGTCGGTGATGTGCCGTACGACGGCCAGGTCGTGACTGACGAAGACCAGGGCCACCCCGGTCTCCCGGCGGATATCGGCGAGAAGCTGGAGGATCTGCGCCTGGATGGACACGTCCAGCGCCGCCACCGCCTCGTCCAGAACCAGCACCTGGGGATCCACGGCCAGCGCACGGGCGATGGCCAGCCGCTGACGCTGCCCGCCCGACAGTCCACGGGGCCGGGCATCGGCCTCCCTCTTGCCCAGGCCCACCTGATCGAGCAGTTCGCCGACCCGCGTCGCGGCGGCCTCGCCCTCGCAGCGGCCGTGCAGCCGCAAGGCGCCGTGCAGGCACTGACGCGCCGTCAGGCGGGGGTCCAGTGAGACATACGGATCCTGGAAGACGATCTGGATCTCGCGGGCGCGGCGCAGACGTGCCGCCTTGCCCCCTCCCGGCCGACTCAGCCTGGGCAGCTTTCCGCCGCCGCGTTCCCCGGGTGTCCGCTCCCGCCCGTTCACGGCGATCGTTCCCGCGTCCGGCCGTACGAGGCCCACCAGCATCCGGGCCACCGTGGTCTTTCCGGAGCCGGACTCACCGACGACGCCCAGCGAACCGCCGGCCGCCACGGAGAACGAGACGTCGTCCACGGCTGTAGTACGGCCGCCGCCCGGGAGCGGATAGCTCTTGTACAGGCCCTGTACGACGAGTGCGGGTTCGGCTCTGGTCATGCGCTGCTCCTCGCTACGAGTTCCAGACGGCGGCAGGCTGCCGATCCACTGTCCGCCGGTCCGCTGGCGCCACCGAACGGCACCGTCACTGGCGTCCAGCTCTCGCACTCCGCCTCGGCGCGCGGGCAGCGCGGGGTGAACGGGCAGCCGGTGAAGGTGTCGGACAGTGACGGCGGGCGGCCGGGGATGGGGCGCAGTTCGCGCTCGTCGCCCAGCGCGGGCGAGCAGTCCAGCAGGCCGCGGGTGTAGGGATGCCGGGGGTCGGCGAACAGGCCGCGGGCGGGCTGGTGTTCCACCACACGGCCCGCGTACATCACGTACACGCGGTCGCAGTAGGCGGCGGCGAGCGGTAGATCGTGCGTGATGAACAGCGTGCCGAGGCCGCTGCCGGCCTGTCGCCGCTCCTCCTGGAGGCCGCGCAGCAGGGCCAGCACCTCCGCCTGGGTGGTCGCGTCCAGCGCACTCGTCGCCTCGTCGGCGAGCAGGAGGCCGGGGTCGGTGGCGAGCGCGGCGGCGATCACCACCCGTTGCAGCATGCCGCCGGACAGCTCGTGCGGGCGCTGTCGCATCCGGCGTTCGGGATCGGGCAGCCCCACGGCGGCCAGCAGCTCCACGGCCTTCGCTGCCGCCTTGCGCTTGGGCAGCCCCAGGACGCGTACGAGCGGCTCGGTGAGGAAGTCGCCGATCCGGCGGACCGGGTTCATCGCCGAGCGGGGGTCCTGGAAGACCATGGAGACGGTACGGGACCGGTGGGCGCGCAGGCGACCGGGTTCCATGGCGAGTACGTCCTCACCGTCCACCCGCACGGAGCCGGAGGCCGACGCGCCCTCGGGCAGCATGCCCAGCACCGCCCGCGCCGTGGTCGACTTCCCGGAGCCCGACTCGCCGACCAGGCCGACCACTTCGCCCCGTCCGACGGTCAGCGACACCTCGGCGAGCAGGGGCCGGGCGGCGGCCCCGGAGGGCAGCCGGAGGGTGAGATTCTCGATGTCCAGCAGCATGGACGGTTACCTTCCTTGGCCCAGCCGGTCCGAGACCCAGACCCCGACGATGTTGAAGGCCACCACCACGGCGGCGATGGCCGTGCCCGGTACGAGAGCCGGCAGCAGCGCTCCCTGCACCACCGCGTCCTGGCCCTCCTGCACCATCAACCCCCAGTCGATACTGGGCGATCCGGCGCCGAAACCCAGATAGCTGAGCGTGGCCAGGCTCATCAGTCCCTCGCCGAACAGCACCACGAGGTAGCCGACGAGCGCACCGGACAGGTTGGGTACGAGATGACGTACGCAGATCCGCGCCCCGCCCATGCCCTGGACCCGATAGGCGTCGATGTAGGGCTTGGACCGCTCGGACAGGGCGAGACTGCGCGTGTACCGGGCGATGGTTGGCGCGTACGCGAGCCCCATGGCCACGACCGAGGTGGTGAGGCCGTCGCCGAACACCGCGATCACCAGGACGACGAACAGCAGGCCCGGGAAGGCGTACATCACATCCGTCACCCGTGACAACAGGGTGTCCACCCAGCCGCCGTACCAGGCGGCGACGGTGCCCATGGTGATGCCGAGCAGTGCGGCCAGCGCCAGCAGGGCCAGGGGAGCGAGCAGGCTCGACCGGGCTCCGTACAGCGCCCGGGAGAGCAGGTCCTGTCCCGAGGCGTCGGTGCCCAGCAGATGCTCGGGGCTCGTCCCGGCGAGCGAGGCGGACAGATCGACCGCGTCGGGCGCGTACGGCGCGAGCAAGGGCGCGAAGACGGCCGCCACCACGACCAGGGCGAGGAAGCCGCCCGCCACCATCACCGGTACCGGCCGCCGGGCCCGCACCTTGACCGGGAGCAGTGCCCCGGCTGTCAGAGTCGTCATGCGGCCCTCCCTCCGAGCGAGACCCGTGGGTCGATCAGCGGATGTACGAGGTCGACCAGCGTCGTGACGACGACATAGCCGATGACCATCAGCAGCAGCACCGCCTGCGTGACGGGGAAGTCGTGCGTGGTGATCGCGCTCACCAGCAGCGAGCCGACGCCGCTGAGGCCGAAGGCGGTCTCGACGACCACTGTTCCGGCGAGCATGCCCGCCATGACGAGACCGCACATGGTGACGATCGGACCGAGCGCGTTGCGTAGCACATGCCGCACGACGATCTCACGCTCCGTCAGACCGGCGGCCCGGGCGGCCTCCACATGATCGGAGGCGTACGCCTCGGCCATCGCCTGCCGGGTCACCCGGCTGATCACTGCGAGCGCGCCGAGCGCCAGCGCGAACGCCGGGAGCGTCAGATGGTGCAGCCGGCCGGCGAATCCCTCGCCCTGGCCGGTCACCGGGAACCAGCCGAGCTGCACCCCGAACAGCGACACCAGCGCGATCGCGGCGACGAACGAGGGGATGGACGCGGCGAGCGTGGTGCCCCCGACGACGGCCGAGTCCACCCAGCCGCGGCGCAGCGCCGCCAGCACCCCGGAGCCGACGCCCAGGACCACGAGGAACACCGTGGCGTAGGCGACGAGTTCGAGGGTGGTCGGCAGTCGCGCTCCGATCAGGTCCGCCACCTGGTCGCGGTACTGGAACGACCGGCCCAGGTCGCCCTGCGCGCTCTCCCACAGCCACCGCCCGTACTGGACGACGAGCGGCTCGTCGAGGTGGTACTCGGCGCGGACCGCCGCGAGTTTCTCAGGAGTGAGCTCCTGCCTGCTGCCGGAGAGGAGGACGGCGGGGTCGCCCGGTGCCGCGTAGACGGCGGAGAAGATGACGAACGAGGCGACGAGCAGCGTCGCGAGCAGGCCGGCGATGCGCCGCGGCAGTCCGCGCAGCATGGCTTCAGCCCTTCGTTCCGAGGTCGGCGGCCCAGGGGTAGTACAGCGACACCATGGACGCGGGCGGGCCGGTGTACTTCTCGCCGAGCACCAGCACCGACGGCACCTGCACCAGCGGAATCCACACGGCGGCGTCGGCGAACTTCGACTGCGCCTCGATGACGAGCTTCGCCCGCTGCTTGTCGTCGATCGTCTGCTGGGCCTTCTTGACGAGGGCGTCGTAGCCGCTGTCCGAGTAGCCGAGCCAGTTGTTGGCGTTGCCGGACATGGCGTTGTCGTAGAAGCCCACCGGGTCGGCCTTGGAGATGTACCAGTCGACCGCGATCAGATCGAAGCCTTCCCGCGCCTTCGGGTCGGCGAAGAACTCGTCGTACTGACTCGGCGGCACGGTCTTCACAGTCACCTCGAGACCGATCTTCTGGGCCGCGCCGCGCACCGCGTTGGTGATGACCGTCTGGCTCTCACCGCCGTCACTGGCCACGACGATCGGCTGCGCGGCCGCCCCGGCCTCCTCGACCAGCTTCTTGGCCTCGTCGATGTTGTCGGACGACGGCGACGCCGTGTAGGCGGTCGACTTCTCCAGGTCCGTCTGCGCCTTCTGGAACGTGGCCTTCTCGTAGCCCCACGCGCCGGGCCCGACGGGCGTCGCCCAGGGCGTGGCGAGCCCGCTGAACCCGGACTTGGCGATGCCCTCACGGTCCAGCGCCAGCGACAGGGCCTTGCGCAGCCGGGTGTCCTTCAGCGCGCCGCTGTCGGTGGGGCTGAGCGACCAGGCGGTGGTGCTCTGCCCGTAGTAGGCGCGTACGCCCTTCTTCTCGGCCAGCACGGCGGCCGGGCCCGTGGCGGTCAGATACGCGCCGTCCGCCGCGCCGGTGGAGACGGCGTTGACCAGCGCGCTGCCGGTCGCCCAGCGGAAGACGACGTTCTTCGTCAGCGCCGGGCTGCTGTCGTCCCAGTAGTCCGCGTAACGCTCGATGTTGATCGACGAACCGGAATCCCAGCTCTTCAGCCGGTACGGCCCCGTGCAGGCGTCCGGCCGGCCAGGGGTGCCGTACTCGTCGCCCTGCTTCTCCACCGTCTCGCGGTCCATGATGATCCCGGCGTCACCGGCCAGCGCCTTCATGAACAGGGCACTCGGCTCCTTGAAGGTGACGGTGACCTCGGATGCGCCGGTCTTGGTGATCTCGTCGACGTCCTCGTACTCGTCCGACTCCGACATCTCCGGCTGCGCGTGCCGCTTCAGGCTCCACACCACGTCGTCGGCCGTCATGGGGGAGCCGTCGTGGAAGGTGACGCCGTCGCGGAGGGTGAGGACGAGCGTCCTGTCGTCGGTGTACTCGGCCTTCGCCGCGAGCTGCGGCTCGGTGGTGAGGTCGGGCTGGAGCTGGAGCAGCCGCTCGCAGACGTTGGCCAGCACGGTCCGTCCGCTGGTGTTGCCCTGCCGGTCCAGGTCCAGGGAACCGGGCTCCTGCTCCACCAGCCAGTTCACCGAGGCGGCCGCGCCGGACGCCTTGGCGGTGGTGTTGGTGAGCTTGAGCGCGGCGGCATCGGCAGTCGCGCCGCCCGACCCGGTGGAGGCCCCGGAGCATCCCGCGGTGAACAGCAGTGCTCCCGCGAGGCCGGCTGCGGTGGTACAGAGCTTGGTTCTCATAGCAGGCTCTTCCTGGTGGTTCGAGGGGTGAGGGGGAGTCGGCGCGGGGTGGCGGGACGTTCCGGGCCGCGGATGATGGCGCGTCAGTTCGGCGCGTGCGGGCCGTCGTAGAGGTTCCAGGGCAGGTACTGGTACTCGTGGTCGCAGGGGGTGCCCGGAGTCACGTAGTAGTCACCGGTGGTCAGGTCCACGCAGGAGGACAGCAGCGTCGTCCACCGCTTGACCTCCGCCTGGCGCGGATCGGGGTGGGTGCACAGGCCCTCGGGGTGACCGAGGTGGTCGGACATGGCCTGGCGGATCAGCTTGCGGGAGTCGTCAGGCGCGGTGGCCGTGCGCAGTTGGCGCAGGCCGGCCTCGGCGCGGGGTACGCGGATGAGTGAATCGGAGGACGCGGGGCGGTAGTTGGCGGCGAGCTGGACGGGCACGCCGGCCTGGTAGTGGTTGCCGTGCACGAGCAGGCCATCGGTCGGATACAGCCAGCCGTGCGCGCCGGGGGTGGTCTCCAGATCGACGGCGAAGCCTTCGCGGCAGGTCAGCAGGGCGTTGCTGGCGATATGGCCGCGGGTGCGGCACAGCACCTCGACCGCTTCGCTGATCGACTCGCTGTCCAGTACGCGGCGGCGGATCACGGTCTGGGGCAGGCCCACGGCGTCGTCGAAACGACCGCCGAGACCGTTGGCGTTGAGGGCGATGCCCGCGGAGTTGGCGCCCTGGCGGCCGATCTGGCCCGCCTCGACCTGCATGATCACCGTGGGCCGCGAAGGCTGGACGATCCGCAGCATCACGAGGGTGTCCGCGGTGCCCGCCCGCCAGTCCCAGTTCTGACCGCAGTACACGTGCCCGTCGCCGCTGGCCTCGCCCATGACGGCGAACGAGGTGCAGCCGTCGGCTGTGCCTTTCTCCTCCACGGTGTCGTCCGTGGAGTCCTCCTGGCCGCGCATCCCTGCGAAGGTCTCGTCGTAGAGGATCTCGCCCCGGGCGTTCAGCGCGAGCACGTCCAGGAGACCGACCCCGGCACCCTCGGCGATCCCGCTCATCTCCTCGACGAGATCGGGGGCGTACGTGCGCACCGGCTCCAGCCAGCGCTCGGCCCGCGCGGTGACCTGGTCCCAGGTAAGCCCCGACGACTGGCCGAAGGCTTCCTGGTAGTAGGCGAGCGCGGCGCCGAGTCTGCCGCGCACGGCTTCGCCGTACTGGCGGCCGCGCTCGACGGGCGTACCGGAGATCTCGACGATCGGGATGGCGCTGGCTGTCATGCCTCTCCTGTGCTCTGCGACTGTGCTCTGCGACGCATGTGATCCACGGCCCGGACCCGCAACGGCCTGTAATGTGCGTTTCAGGATCCGGAGCTTCTGGAATGATGGCACCAGGTTAGTAATGGACGCTACGAGGAAGTCAATAGCTGTAATGAGCGAAACAGAAGACGTAACCGGAGCGACACGACTCCATGCCACGATTCGCGACCTATGGGGTGAGTTGTCCGCCTCGGAACGCGTGGTGGCCCAGTACCTGGCGAACACTCCGCCGGAGCACCTGCTCTTCGCCAGCGCGCAGGAGCTGGGCGCGGCGAGCGGAACCAGCAACGCCACCGTCGTACGCGCCCTGCAGCGCCTCGGCTACACCGGACTGCCCGCGCTCAAGCGGGAACTCGCCGCAGACTTCACCTCCGCGACCGCTCCCGAGGAACGGCTCAAGCAGCGCATCGCCCATGTCGGCCACGACCTGGAGCAGATCAAGGACCGCGTCTTCGACGAGGCGGCGGAGCGTCTCGAACAGTGCCGCCGGCTGCTGGAGACGGACGTGCTCAAGCAGGCGGTCCAGATCCTGGCCGACGCGCGCGAAGTGGTCGCGTACGGCGTCGGCGCCTCCGAACTCGCCGCCCGCCACCTGGTCTTGAAGCTGCGCCGGGCCGGCCACCGGGCCCGCTTCGTCGGCGCCACCGGCTTCACCATGGCCGACGAACTGCTGGACCTCGGCCGCGGCGACGCCGTGGTGATCCTCCAACCCGGAAGGCTGCTGAGGGAGTTCACCGTTCTCACCGAGAGGGCACGGACCGTCGGTGCGAGCGTCCTGCTCGTCACCGACGAACCCACCAGCCCGCTCGCCGACCGCGCCGACGTGGTGATCAGCGCCCCCCACACCCCCACCGGCATCACCGCCGAGTCCCTGGCCGGCACCGTCGTCATGGACACTCTCGTCCTGGCCCTCGCCTCACTGGACGAGCACCGGGCCGTCGAGACCTCCCACCAACTCACCGTTCTGCGCGGCCAGTTGCTGGATCCCACCGAGCCACGGCCACGCAAGAGCTGAAGCCCACCCCGCACCCGAACGCAAGCGAACCGGAACCGCCCATGGACCGACAACCGCCGCCCCATTGGCCGGGCGGGGCACGCTGCGCCGTCATGCTCAGCTTCGACCTGGACGGCCCCACCCTGTGGCTCGACCGCGCCACCGGGCAGTGGGACGACGCGCGGGGCTTCTCCATCGGCGCGTACGGCCCCTGGCGGGGTGAGAGCTGCTTGGAATGAGGGAGTCTGACGGCCAGGCCCCAATTGGTTGTCGCGTCGAATCCCTCTGGCCGGCCGGCCCGCCCCGTGACGGGCGCCGCGGCGTACGGCCTGCAGACGGCCGAGTGCCATCAGCTCAGGGCGCCGTCAGCCTCGCCGCTCTTCTCCCGGCCTTGGGCGCCCTCCTCCACCGGAGGCATGAAGGCACGCAGCCACCGCTCCGTCTGGGTGACGTGGGCCTCGGCAGCGCCCGCGGCGGAGCCAGGGTCGCGGTCGGCGATCGCGGTGGCCAGCACGCGGTGGTCCGCGTCGCTCTTGCGCCGCAGCTCGGGGCCCTCAGGGAGGGTGAAGACCTGGTACTTGCGGGAGCGGGCGCGGAAGACTGCGAGCAGGGAAGCGAGGGTGGGGTTTTCGGCCGCCCGGGCGATCTCCGCGTGGAAGCGGTGGTCGAGCTCCGAGGCCTCGGCGGGGTCGTCGGTGGCCTCCATGGCCTCGATGAGCGAGAAGAGCGTCTTCACGGTCTCGGGGGTTCGGCGCGCGGCGGCCTTGGCCGCGACATGAGCCTCCAGGACCCGCCGGATCTCGTACACCTCCAACAGGCCGGGCAGTGGCAGAAGTTCGAGGGTCAGCGAGAGGCTGCCGATGATGTCCTCCGGCCTGAGCTGGGAGACGTAGGTACCCGAGCCGTGCCGCGGCTCGATCACTCCCAGGGCCGCGAGCATCCGCACGGCCTCACGCAACGATCCCCGCGAGACGCCGAGTTCCTCGCCGAGCTCGGCTTCGGGCGGGATGCGCTCGCCCGCACCGAGACGTCCCGTCGCGATCATGTGTCGTAGGCCGTGGAACGCCTTGTCGACTGCGGACATTCGACTCCTCCTGACGGACCGGCGGCATCACCGAAGCTCTTGTGCACTGTACCGAGTCATCAGATGTCTTGTATGTATCGGCCAGGATTCATCTGATGACTTTCCCCTGCGCGAGCCTTGCAGGCGCGAAAGTGCCATGCCAGGATGCCGAGTCATCATATGTCTCCGGGAAAATGGCAGACACTGTCTGATGTCTCGGGCACTCAGGCCGGGCAGATATGGAGTGATGTGAGCGAGACCGAGGTCACCACCGCCCCGCGCCCCCTCCTGCTGGCCGACGGCCGGCCCGCCGCTCGGGCGTGGTCGCTGGATCCCGCGATGACGCACCTGAACCATGGCTCGTTCGGGGCGGTCCCCTCGGTGGCGCAGGAGCGGCAGAACCAGCTGCGGGCGGAAATGGACCGCTCCCCGGTGGTGTGGTTCCCGGCGCTGCCGCAGCGGATCGCCGCCACCCGGGTCGAACTCGCCGCCTTCCTGCGGGTTGCCCCGGACGACCTCGCCCTGGTGCCGAACGCGAGTGCCGGTGCCAGCGTCGTGTTCGCCGGCCTCTCCCGCCGCCGCGGCGGCGAGATCGTCGTCACCGACCACGGCTACGGGGCTGTGACCATGGGCGCCGAACGGTTGGCACGCCGCTGGGGCGGCCGGGTCCGCACCGCCCGGGTGCCGCTGGACGCGGACGAGGAGCAGGCGTACGAGGCCGTGGCCGCCGAGATCGGCGAGGCCACAGATCTCATCGTCCTCGACCACATCACCTCGGCGACCGCCCGGCGGATGCCGGTGGAGCGGATCGGCGCGGAGGCCCGGCGGCGCGACATCCCGCTTCTCGTCGACGGCGCCCACGCCCCCGGTCTGATCACCGCCCCCCTCGACGGTGTGACGTGCGACTTCTGGGCCGGAAACCTGCACAAGTGGGGCTGCGCACCGCGAGGCACCGCCGCGCTGGTCGCCCGCGGCCCGCGGCGCGAGCAGCTCTACCCCTTGATCGACTCGTGGGGCGCCGCCGATCCGTATCCCGACCGCTTCGACCAGCAGGGCACGGTGGACCTCACCAGCTATCTGGCGGCGCCGACGGCGCTGGACCTCATCGAGCGCACCTGGGGCTGGGGGACCGCCCGCCAGTACATGGACGACCTGGTCGGCTACGCCGAGCGCGTCGTCGGCGCGGCCTTCGCCGAGCTCACCGGCGAACCCAGCGCCGTCGACGTGGGCATGCCGGTGCCCGGCATGCGTCTGGTGCGGCTGCCGGCGGGACTGGGCGCCAGCCGCGTCGAGGCCGACGCGCTGCGCGACCGGGCCACCCGGGAACTGGGCGTGGAGACGGCCTTCACCAGCTTCGGCGGCACCGGTTATCTGCGGCTGTCCGCACACGTCTACAACACCGCCGCCGACTATGAGTACTTCGCCGAGGACTGCGTCCCCGTCCTCGGCGAGTGGGCCCGCGCGGCCCGCGAACACCCCGCCGCGCCGTAGCGGCGCGAATCCCCCGTCCCCGAAGCCGCCGCCGGTGCGGCCGCATCCACGGAAGAGGTCGGCATGATGAGAAGAAGGACGGTAGCTCTCGCCCTCGGCACGGCCGGCGCGTTGGTGCTGACCGGATGCTCCACCGTGAGCGGTGGTGGTGGCGGAACGGTCACCCTCAACATGGTCGAGAGCCTGACGAACCCCGCCCGCACGGATCTGCTGAAGGACCTCATAGCGGACTTCGAACAGCAGAACCCCAAGATCAAGGTCAATCTGGTCTCGCCGCCCACCGAGCAGGCCGACCAGAAGATCCAGCAGATGCTCCAGTCCGGCAGCGGTGTGGACACCCTCGAGGTGCGGGACACCACCGTGGGCCCGTGGTCGAACAACGGCTGGCTCTACGACATGAAGAAGGACCTCACCGGCTGGAAAGGCTGGGAGGCCATGACGGAGAACGCCGTCAAGGCCTCCCAGGACGACGACGGCGAGACCTACTTCGTCCCGTACGGCTTCTACGGCCTGAGCGTCTTCTACCGCACCGACCTGATCAAGGAGGCCGGCTTCAGCGCGCCGCCGGCCACCTGGGATGAGCTGCTGACGCAGGCCTCCGCCATCCACGACCCGGCGAAGCGCCGCTACGGGTACGCCTTCCGCGGCGGGGCCAACGCCAACGGCAACGCCACCGCCGTCATCGAGGCCTACGTCGCCGACGAGATCGACCCCGCCAACGGCTTCAAGCTGAAGGACGGCAGCACGATCTTCTCCGTGCCCGAGGCCCTCGACGCCATGGAGACCTACCTCAAGCTCTTCAAGCAGGCGTCCCCGAAGTCGTCCGTTTCCTGGGGCTATCCGGAGATGGTCGAGGGCTTCTCCAACGGCTCCACGGCCTTCCTGCTCCAGGATCCCGAAGTGATCGCCACGGTCTCGGAGTCCAAGGCGATCGCGAAGGACCAGTGGGACACCGCCCCGCTGGTGGCAGGTCCCAGCGGCAAGACCGTTCAGCCGCTGGCCACCGCCGGATGGGGCGTCGCGGACGGCAGCAAGAACAAGGCCGAGGCCGTCAAGCTGGTCGAGTTCCTGTCCGAGGGCGAGGCGTCGACGACCTTCACCAAGAAGAACAGCCTGGTTCCGATCCTGAAGGCGGCCACCGAGGACCCGTTCTACAACACCGGCCCCTGGTCCAGTTACGTCACCATGACGGAGCAGCCGGAGAAGTACCTCAACGTCAGCCAGCCGCGCGGCGTCGCCTGGTGGACCGAGTGGCAGCAGAAGGCCGACGCCGATGTGCAGAAGATGGTGCTCGGCAAGCTGAAGCCCAAGGCGCTGCTGGCCGGCTGGGACGCGTACTGGACCGAGAAGTGGCAGCAGGAGGACTAGGCAAAATGTCGTCCGCGTCCGAAACGACGAGTTCGAGTACGAGTACACGTACGACGGAAACGATGAAAACGGCGTCGGCGGGCTCCTCCCGGAAGCGGAAGAGGGGAGCCCCGCCCGCCCGAGGCACCGAACAGGGCCGCCGCAAGCCGGAGTTCACCTCCCGGCGCGGGCTGCTCATCGCCGCCTTCATGGCCCCGGCCGCGATCTTCGTGGCGGTCTTCACGTACTACCCGATGATCGCCGGCAGCCAGATGGCCTTCCGCAACTGGAATCTGACGGACCTGAGCGACACCTCCTGGGTGGGCCTGAAGAACTTCCGTGACGTCTTCGCCGACCCGGCCTGGGGCACCGTCCTTACCAACACCGCCGTCTGGGTGTTCGGTTCGATCGTGCCCCAGTTGGTGATCGGCTTCGCCCTCGCCCTGTGGCTGCGCCGGAAATTCCGCTTCCGCGGCCTCTACCAGGCGCTGGTCTTCTTCCCCTGGGCGATCTCCGGATTCCTCATCGGCATCCTGTTCCGCTGGCTGTTCAACAGCGAGTTCGGTGTCGTCAACGACCTGCTCCAGAAGGCCGGGCTGATCGACGAGCCGGTCGCCTGGCTGGCCGACCCGAAGACCGCGATGTTCGCCGTCGTGGTCGCCAACGTCTGGTACGGGGTCACCTTCTTCACGATCATGATCCTGGCCGCGCTGCAGTCCGTCCCGGAGGATCTGTACGAGGCGGCGGCGCTCGACGGAGCCGGCAAGGTGCGCACGCTGTTCCAGATCACGATCCCGGACATCAGGGTCACCCTCGCGCTGACCGTGCTGCTGCGGGTCATCTGGATCTTCAACTTTCCCGACCTCATCTTCGGAATGACCGGCGGCGGACCCAACAACGAGACGCACATAGTGACCACCTGGATGATCAAGATCACCCAGCAGGGCGACTACGGCAGGGCCTCCGCGCTCGGCCTCATCGTGGTCGCCACGCTGCTGGTGTTCGCGGTCTTCTTCCTTCTGGCCACGCGCGAGAAGCGAGAGGTGAAGCCGTGATCGGCAAGGAGTCCACGGCCGGCCGGGCCACCAAGTTCACCTTCCTGGGGCTGTGGCTGGTCTTCACCGTCTTCCCGCTCTACTGGATCACCATCACGTCGCTGAAGGCACCCGGCGACATCTTCACCTTCCCGATCGCCTACTGGCCCGAGCGCTTCTCGCTCGAGAACTACAGCGGGCTGTTCGGCAAGGCCGACTTCGGCGTCTACCTCACCAACAGCCTCATCGTGGCGACCGTCGCGGGCGCGGTCGCCACGGCGATCTCGATGCTGTCGGCGTACGTACTGGCCCGCTTCGAGTTCCGTACCAAGTCCGCGCTGCTGATGGCCGCCCTGGTCACCCAGATGATCCCGACCTTCATCGCGCTGGGACCGCTGTACCTGCTGATGACCGACCTCAAGCTGGTCGACAACCGGCTCGGGCTGATCCTCGTCTACATCGCCGTCTGCATCCCGTTCTGCACGGTGATGCTCCGCGGCTTCTTCGAGAACATCCCGGACGCGCTGGAGGAGGCCGCCATGATCGACGGCCTGTCCCGGTTCGGGGCGCTGTTCCGGGTGCTGCTGCCGGTGATGCGTCCCGGGATCGTGGCCGCGTTCATCTTCAACTTCGTCAACTGCTGGAACGAACTCTTCCTGTCCGTGACGCTGATGAACAGCGACACCAACAAGACCGTCCCCACGGCCCTGAACGGATTCATCTCCAGCTTCAACATCGACTGGGGCTCCATGTCCGCGGCGGCGGTCCTCACCATCCTGCCCACGATGCTGCTGTTCGCCTTCGCTAGCCGTCACATCGTCCAAGGCCTCACGTCCGGCGCGGTGAAGGGCTGAGAGAGGCGGCAGGTCATGTCCGTGATCGAGTTCCCCTGCCCGATGCCGTCCACGTGATCAGCGCGGCGGACGGGGCCCCGCGCTCCGCCACACCGGCGGGGCCGGGCAGCTGGACCGTGCCCGGCGCCGAGTGACGGCATGTCACCAGCCGGACGGGGGACTGGAGCTGACTCTCGCAGCCCTGGGCCCGCCCGGCCTGTCGAAGGTGGCGCTGCGCTGGCGGCACCACCCGCCTCGCCCAGCACAACCGTTTCTACGCGGTGGACGCCGACTGCGTGCCGTGCACCCCCGACCGAGTGGGCGCTGAACCGTCAGTTCCTCGACCTCGTGGCTCGCTCCGGCACCGCCCTGTTCGTCTCCGTCGACTCGCGGCCCGCACCCCTCATGCCGACGCCGACCTCACCGCGGCCGTCCGCCTCGCCCTGGACGGCGGGCAGCCGGGCGGCGTCGAACCTCTGGACCGGCTCGCCACAACCACTCCGCGCCGCTGGCGGACCGGCGACATGAACCTCGCGTACTGGTGGTCGCAGCCTTGGAGGGCGTGGCCGCTGCTTCCGCTGTAGGCGAGGAGCTCACGATCAGGCGTTGTCATGTTGTTGGGTGCGTGACTGTCTGATGGTGCGTCGGGGCGCGGTGGGCACGCGGTCCGGGTGTGTGTTCAGACTGTGGTGGGCTGGCCGACGGCGCGGGTGATCTGGTCCCAGATGGCGAAGCGGAGGGTCATCTCGGCTCGGTAGCCGGAGGCCGCCATCAGGTGGCGGCTGGGTCGAAAGTGGGGTGAGATCCCGCTGAACGCGGAGAGGAACCGCTGGGCTGCGCCAACGCCGCGGAAGCCCTTCATCGCCCGTTCACGCTGCCTGGTTGGCTGGTGGCTGTTTTCCGCCCGGTTGTTCAGGCCCTTGTGGGAGCGGTGCTCCACGGAGGGCATGACCTCGCGGTGGGCCGCGCCGTAGGAGCGAAGCTTGTCGGTGACGACCACCCGCGGCACCGCACCCGTGTTCTTCAGCAGGCGGCGGAAGAAGCGCCTGGCCGCGGCGGGGTCCCGCCGGTTCTGCACGAGGATGTTGAGCACCATCCCGTCTTGGTCGACGGCCCGCCACAGGTACGTCTGCTCACCGTTGATATTGATGAAGACCTCGTCCAGATGCCACTTGTCCCCAGGCCGGGGCAGCCGGCGACGCAGCTCGCGGGCGTAGGCCGGGCCGAACTTCACAAACCAGCGGCGGACCGACTCGTAGGAGACGACGACACCGCGCTCGAGCGTCAGCTCCTCGACCTCGCGGAAGCTGAGCGGGAAACGGTGCTAAAGCCACACGCAGTGGGAGATGACCTCGACCGAGTAGCGGTGCCCCTTGTACGACGGCGACCTGCTCTCCACGGGCACCCCTCCAGCAGGATTAACCCGAAGATCCTCCCACGCCATAGCCAACGTGACAGCGCCGTGACGACCGCTCCAACCGCTCCCTGAACAGGGAGTGGATGGAGGTCACCAACACCACCCGCCGCAGCGTGAACCTGGACGGGTGGACGCTGTCCGATGAGGACGGTCACACCTACACCTTCGACTCCTGCCGCCTGGCCGGCCGTGCGACCGTCCGCATCCACACCGGCGAAGGCCGCGACACCGCCACCGACCTGTTCCAGGACCGCCGCAACTACGTGTGGGACAACCGCTCCGACACCGCCACCCTGCACAACCACCGGGACCGCTTCGTCGACGAGGCCTCCTGGGGCGACGACCGGGGTGAGCGCGGTGACCGGGGTGAGCACCGCCAGCGCTGATGCTCAAGGCCGCGTGCCGGTGACTGCTGAAGAGGGCACCCGCAAAACGCTCTGGTGAGGCGGCGGCGCACCCGGCCCTGAAAGCCCGCCACCACCGTCGGTCTGCGACGCAGGCAGACGGTGGTGGCGGGCGGCAAACTGCAAGGGTCGCGTCCACCGGGCCAGCGGGGGCTCAAAGAGTCACCCCCTCTACGATGCGGAGAAGGCGGGTGCGGGTCCCTATCTGACAGGCAGGCTGTCGCTGTTCTGGGTCCGGGTGAGGGTCAGTGGTGTTTGTCGATGGCTCGGAAGCTGCCTACGAGCGCGAATGGCACCACGACGCCGTCGAAGACCGTTGTGCCGGGGATTGCGCTGCTGGAGTTCCGGGGCCCGATGGTGGCGATTGCGGCGCCGTTGTCGCAGGTGATCCCAGTGAAGAATTCGACGGTTCTGTCACTCTCGTTTCGGATGTTGAAGCTGGTGGCGGGACTGCTGATGACGGCGGTGCACACACCTGGCTCGGCTGCATACGTGCGCTCGTTGACGTGGATCCGTCCAGCGTCGTCGTTCCTGTAGGCGTGGGTCTGGCCGTCGCCTCCGAGGGGGACAGAGGCATCGGCGTCCTGTACCGACGGGGCGGACTGCGGGACGGAGCTGGAAGCCGAGGCGTAGTTCACACCGGTTGCAGTCAAGACCGCGACGCCCACGGACGCTGCGATCGCGACAACGGTACGCCTACGCGTTCCGTTTCTCCTTTTCTCAGGCATTCCGTTTCTCCATCTCTCAGGGATGTCAGCTGAGCGGCCGACCATGAACGAACCTAGTCGCGCCTACTTCTGTCGCCACCTCAGAAATGTCTGGGAATGACGAATAGGGGCCGATCGGGTGTTCGAGAGGTCAGAAATGCTCTTCTGACGGTTCATCAAAGAGGCTGCGGCCAAAGCCCTTTGGAGGGAAAGTTGCGCCGCTCGGGGGACTGAGTAGACGTCCTTCACACTGCTGCTGGCGTGTCGTGTATTGATGAAACTCCACAAAACGGCTAGGGCTCCACCCGAACGTCTGGGTTTTCCCTGGTCAGCGGCCTGGCAACTGGGAGTCGGGTCCCGCACCGGCACCCCAAGGAATGTGCACGGAGTGAAGCAGTGTCCGAGGCAGGCTGCGATCTGCACGCAGATGAGGACAGCGTGCCGTGAAGCGGCGGGCTGCAGGGGGAGCGACGTCGGCGGAGGAGAGGTCGGGGCGGGCGCGGTGCCAGCGTGCGGGGTGGCGCCACCGGCCGGAGGCGTCGCGGGCGACGTCGACGCCGGTTTCAGCCCCGCATACGCACACCGCCGGCGTCCCAGTGCGTCGGGCCGGTCGATCTCTAGTGCTGAATTCCGCTTTCGGTGGGTATAGCTACTGGTAGCGGGGTGGTAGCGGGGTGGTAGCGGGTGCTCGGGGGCGGGTGCTGTCCGCGTACTCGTCTGAGTGCATCACCGAGTACGGAGTTATGTGCACCGGTGCTCAGGCCACGTCAGTGTCCCGCTCGGTGGCCTGGAGGCGGTTCTTGAGCCGGTAGCTGTTGCCGTTGATCGGGACGACCTCGCAGTGGTGCAGGAGGCGGTCGAGGATCGCGGTGGCCAGGACCTCGTCGCTGAAGACCTGGCCCCACTCGCCGAAGGTCTTGTTCGAGGTCAGGACGATGGAGCCTTTCTCGTATCGCTTGGAGATGACCTGGAAGACCAGGCTCGCCTCTCGTCTCTCGCCACGCCGTAACGGTACTGCCGGTCAGACGGGTTCCATGAGATCGACGACGGAGAGCCCGTCGGCGTTGACGATTGGATCCTGCCAGGCACCACCCGCAAGGCGACGATCACCTGGTACGTTCGCTGGAGACTTGAAGGGGCACCCGCCGTCCACGCCGCTGCCCCTCTCTTCTGCCCGAACGCCCTCGGTAGGGGTCAGGCTCGCTGGTATCGTCGCTCGTATGGACCAGAACGGACCCCAGCTGCCGCCCTTCGAGCCGGAGGAGTACGCGCGCGTCGAGGCGGCCGCGAACATCGTCGGAAAGTCCCCCGAGGACTTCGTCCGCGAGGCGGCGCTCGCGGCCGCCGACGACCCGTTCCTCAAAGCCCTCGGCAAGGCCCGCGACCGCGTTCCGCGGCTCGCCGAAGTCTTCGCCACTCAGGACGCCCGCGCAGCCGATCCCGGTACGGCCGCCTGGCCTGACCCCGCTCCCATGGGCAGCCGTGACTTGCAGGAGATCCAGCAGCACGGTCACGCCGCGTGACGCGGTTTCTCATCCCGCAAGAGCTTCTGCAGATCGCGCAGACCCTGCCGGGCGACCCGGCCTGTCTCGACCTGGGCGTGCTGGACGCCGCCTGTGCCCGGGTCCAGGCCCACTACATGGGCCGCGACGTGTACGCGAGCGACTGGCTGAAGGCCGCGGCCATGCTGGAGACCGTTGCGCTGCATGAGCCGCTGGAGGCGAAGAGCGATTTCTTCGCCTGGCTGGTTGCCGAGACGTTCCTCAACACGAACGGCCAGACCCTGGACTACGAGCCGGAGGAAGCCCTCGCGCTGGTTATGCGCGCCAAGCACAAGGGCGCCCGCGTTCAGGAGGTCGCAGCGCAGCTGCGCGCCTGGTCCACCGGCTGAGGCCGGGAGCGAGGAGCATCGGAGCGGAAGGCCGGTGAACTCGCCTGTTCTCCACCGCTCTGCCAGGGCGGGGGTGTCTGAGCCTCCTCCTCGGCGAGGCTCTCTCATTTGTGGGCCGTCGGCCCGCTTGAATTCGACAGGGTGAAGCAGAGCCAGTGGGGGCAGTGAGAGTGAGAGCCACTGCTTCGGCAACGAGGTTGGGAGCCACCCTTCCTGATGGCGTGTGACAAGCTGCTGATGGCGTAAGGGTGGCTTTGGGTCGTTTGGTCGAGGAAGTACCTGAGCCCCGCCGCGACCTCGGCGGTGCTCAGGTGCGTTATCCTGGGGCTTTCCGTTCAGGTACTCAAACGCACGAAGCCAGCGTCTCCACCTTCCCGCCTACCCTGCTTGCCGCTCGACCTTGCCGATCGGGATGCAGTTGTTCTCAAACCCCAACTTGTCTTCTGCATCGATGAGTTGACACAGCCGGGCGTTCGACAGGTCCTCGGACTCTTTGACCGGCTTCCAGACGTAGATGTAGTAGTGCTGGTTGGCCTCCAGCATGGTGTGGCCGTCATACCCGAACGAAGCGTTGGGGAGCTCGTCCTCGGTATAGGCTCCGGCGCTGTCGACGTCCGCTACTCCGCATCCGGTGGGGCAACTCTTGTGCTCGATGGTCCAGGCGAGAGTGCCGGTGGGTGCCGCGACGGGGCGGCTCGGCGGGTCCCCCTCCACCCGTACAAGGATCAGCAGGTACACCTCGCCAGCGCGCGCCGGCCGAGCACCCCCGCGCACCGACGGATTCCCGACCGCGAACTCGGTCGTGGCCCGAACGATCTGGCCGGTGAACGGGTAGTCGCCCTTACCGCGCAAGATCGGTCCTCTCGGCGAGGGCAGTCCTGAGGACGAAGCAGAAGCCTCAGAATCTTCCTCACCGGCCGCTGCCCGGCTGTCTCCGATGCCGTCGGTAACCCTCCCCGGTACCGCGGCACCCGCACCGGGCGCGGGGACGTCGTCGGTGAACAACTGAAAGCTCCCGTAACCGGCGAGGGACAACACCAGCAGCAGGGCCACGCCGATGCCCATCAGTGACATCCGCGCAGTACGTGTGTTGTGGATCGTCAGCGGACCGAAGGAGAACTGGCTTCTCCGCATCCCACCGGTGATGACGACGTTGTTCTGGTCCCTACCCACAGAGTTTCCGCTGCTCTGTGTGGTGGAAGAGGCGGCGGCCGCCGCCTGTTCGAGCTGCCCTGCGAAGTCGGGGTCAGCCCTGATCGCATCGGCAAGCGCCGACTGAAGGGCTTCCGCCAGCGTGGGCTCAGCAGGCCGGTCGGTGAACGCGTCCAACGCCGCGCGCCCCTCGGCGGAGCGGCCCAGCCGGTCCTGTACCAGGGCGTAGACACGGTCAACGGCTGTGTTCGTAGCCTGATCGGCGGCGCGTGCGACCACACCGGCCGACAAGCCTGCGATTATCTGCACCACCGACGATGCGAGTTCGGTTGTTTCCACTCAGTATCCCCCTGTACTGCTGCAAGCTCCTGAGGAGTTACGAACCCTCCAACCTGTCGCCAAGGCGTACCGCATATCCAGGGGCACAGGCTCGGCTCCGCGTCAAAAGTCACCCGATAGAGGTGGCTCCCAATCCCATTGCCGATCATGGACCTGTGTCGTGTCCATCCCCTTCTCGGATGGCGCAACGCGGCTCTCGTCCTCGTTGCCGCAGTGGTTCCCATTCACGTTGCCGAAACAGCCCGCTGGGTGCGTAAGCGGCGTGGGCCGTGGAGCCAGGCGATGGCGGACTCGGCAACCCACCGCACCCGGCCCAGGCCCGAGCCATGTGGTTGACCGCGCCGGGCGATCTTCGGGACGATGCCCCGCTCGCGCAGACCCCGGCGGTAGTTGTCGTGGTCGTACCCGCGGTCGGCGTACAACGCCCGGGGCTTGCGCCGGGGCCGGCCCTGCTTGCCCCGCACCGGCGGCAGCCCGGCTTCACGAGACGGCGTTGCCGCCGTTGCCGTCCGCCTCCGGCGCGGGGATTCCGGCTCGGCCGCCTTATCCGCCCGGCGCTCCGCTGGGATAGCCGGTTTGAAGCTGCGGGTGCGTTGTGGTTGCTCGCGCCTGCGCGGCGGAGCCGCACATTGATACAGCCCCGCGCCCCTGGGTGGGTGGGGGGTGTGGGGCCGTGGGCCGGTGCGTCAGCCCGTCGCCGGGTGGGCATACGGCCCGGTGTTGGTACAGGGTGCGGGTGGCCTGAGACAGAACCTACGCGACGGGCGTACGACGCACCGGCCCACGCCCCCTCCCGCCAGTGGGAGAGTGGCGGGTTGTTCGTGGTTGAGCATGCCCCTCAGGAGCGTGTGCTTGTCGCGATGATCCAGCCCGTCGGCGGCAGGGCTGCCCGGCCTCCGGTCAAGCGGCCGTCGCCTGCGGTGGGACGCCAGTCGGCGGTGGGGAGGGGGAGATCCGCGGGGTGGTCGGCGACGTTGAGGGCCACCGCCAGGAAAGTGGTGTCGTCGGCCAGGACGTAGACCAGTTCCGTGTTGGTCAGGTGATGGACCGTGGTGTGGGCGCGGACCAGCCAGGGGTGGCGGCGGCGTAGGCCGATTAGTTGTTGGTGGAGGCGGTACACCTGCGTGCCGTGGGGGGCGAGTTGGTCGGGGTGGTCGGGGAAGGCCGGGCGGATCTCGTCGTCGCCGCCTTCCCGTTCCTCCTTGACGCCTCGGAACGCCTGCTCGTCGCCCGCGTACACCGCGGGTACGCCGCCGACCGTGAACAGGATCGCCAGGGCGTGCGCGAGGTGGCGTTCGTCGTCGAGGCGGCTGGCGATGCGGGTCACGTCGTGGTTGCCGACGAACGTCTGCGGGGCGAAGGTCTCCAGGAGGGTGTTGTGGCGGTCCAGGGCCCAGGCCAGCTCGAAGAGGTTGTGGTCGTTGAGCGAGCTCCAGATCGCCTTCCACAGCTCGTACTGGGGTGACCGAGTCGAAGCCGCCGTTCTTCACGAAGCCGGTGTAGTCGCCGTGGAGGACCTCGCCGGTCAGCCAGGCGTCCGGGAAGCGGGTGCGCACCCGGTCGGTCTGCGCCAGAACGCCTGCGGGACGGCGTACGCGGCGTCCAGGCGCCAGCCCGCGACGCCGCGCTCCAGCCAGTGGGTCGCGGGCCACGACGGAGTTGCCGATCCGCTGGACCGTCAGGTGCGGCAGAGCGCGCAGCATGGCCTCGACGGCGTCGGTGAGTTCGGCCTCTTCGCCGCTCTCGGAAGGGGTGTCGACCAGGGCGCGGGTGAGGGACACGATGTCGGCGGTCGCGGGGAGGGAGGTCTGCGAGGTCAAGGGGCGGTCCTGTCTTTCGAGGGGCTGAAGGATCGGCCGTGGCCGAAAACAAGCCGGTAACAGCAAGTCGATAAGGTGCCGCCATGGCCATGACCGCAACCCAACCCGGGGTCGCGTCGCTGGTCGCGGCCCTCGGTGCCGAACTGCTGCGGCCGCTGCACCTGCCGGCGGACGCCGATCCGTGGATCGGTGACCCTGTCATCTGGGACGCGGAGTCCGAGCCGCCGCCCGGATCGCACTCGATCCTCCTCATGGTGGGCGGGCGGTCGAGCGTGGCCGCGGCTCGTGGCGCCCTTCACGAGGCAGCCCGGCTCGGTTACGCCGCCGCGGTCGTCAAGGCGTACGGCGAAGACCCGGACCGCTGGCGCCGGTGCGCCGCCGAAGCCGGCATCCCCGTGCTGCTCGCCCCCGATGACACGCCGTGGCGTCATCTGGACTCCCTGATCTCCGCCATCGTGGCGAGCGAGGCCGGCCGGACGAACGTGCCCGATCTGTCGCGGGTCGCGATCGGCGACCTGTTCTCCCTCGCCAACGCGGTGGCGGCCATGGTGGGGAGCGCGATCACCATCGAGGACGTCGACCGCCGGCTCCTGGCCTACTCCAACATCGAGGGACAGCCCATCGACAGCTGCCGGCGTCGTACGATTCTCGGCCGGCAGGTGCCCGACGACCCGCTGTACTCCGACGAGTACCGGGTCCTGGCGCACCGGGACGGGCCGGCCGGCTTCCCCGCCTATCCGGAGCAAGGGGGCGACTTCGCGCGGCTCGCCGTGTCCGTGCGGGCCGGTTCCCGCGTACTCGGCTCGATCTGGGCGATCGACAGCGGCGGCATCGATGCCGCCGTGGCCGGGCAGGCCCTGTCCTCGGTCACGGGCATCGTGGCCATGCACCTGCTGCACGGCGGCACGACCACCGATCTGAAGCGCGTTCGCCGCAGCGAGTGGCTGAGCGGCCTCCTCTCCTCGCGGGCCTCGGACCGCGATACGCCCTCGGAGTTCCCGCTCAGTCCCCAAAAGCCGGCGGTCCTGCTGGGTTTCAGGATGAACGCGCGGCCCGGCGAGGTCGTCGACAGCGCACGGGTCATGGACCTTGTCGCGGTGTTCTGCGAGTCGCACCACAAGAAGGCCGCCTGTACCGCCTTCGACGACACCGTTCTGGCGCTGCTGCCCGCGGCGCTCCTTACCCGGGACCAACTCGTCTTTCTCGCACGCCAGATCATCGACAGTGCGCGGAGCAGCCTGGGAGTCACGCTCATCGCGGCCGTCGGCGACGCCGTCACCTCGGTGCAGGAGGTGACGGCCGGCCGGGGTGAGACCGAGCGGGGGCTGCGCGCGCTGCTGCATCGCCCGGAGCGCGGACCGGTCCTGGACATCGCGGCGAGCCGGGAGGTCCTCGCGCTGGAGGAGCTGGCCGAATCGGCCTGGGCCAGCCGGACGCGTCCGCTGCCCGTGCTGACCCGGATCCTCGAGTACGACCGGGTCCACGGGACCGAGTACCTCGCGACCCTGCGCGTCCATCTGGACTCCGGCGGCGACGCGCTCGTCGCCGCACAGCGGCTGACCGTCCACGTCAACACGTTCCGGTACCGGCTGCGCCGGTTGTCCGAGCTGTTCGACCTGGACCTGTCCGAACCGGAGTTCCGGCTGGCCGTCTGGCTGCAGATGCGCATACTCGCCCCGTTCCGGTGACGAATCGCCCCGTGCCGGGGATGCGGGCCGTCAGAACTTCGCGTTGTCGACGGTCTTCTCGGTGTAGGAGCAGCACTTCGTCAGCCCCCACTTCTTCATGATCCTCGCGTAGGTGCCGTCGTCGATGAGCCGTGCCATCGCCGCGTGCACCGCCCTGACGAGCTCGGTGTCCGCCTTCGGCACGGCGAGACCCAGCGGTACGTCTTCGGAGAGCTCGTCCGGAGGGATGACGATCTCGAGCTGTCCCTCGGCCTGGTCGACCAGGTAGGCCCCCGAGCCGCCGGTGCTGACCGCCGCGACCGCCCGTCCGCTCTGCACGGCGAGGATCGCCTGGTCCTGGCCCTTGTACTCCTTGATGGCCACCGGCTTCTCGCCCTTGTCGGTGCACAGCTTCGACTGTGTGACGAGGTTGTCCGCCATCGAGGTCGCACTCTGCACCGCGACGTTCTTGCCGCAGAGGTCGGCGAAGGTCTTGATCGAGGTGTCGCCGGGTTTGAGCAGGAACGCGGGGTCGTTGCGCGCGTAGTCGACGAAGGTGATCAGCTTGCGGCGTTCCTCCTTGTCGGCCATGCCCGCGGCGGCCAGGTCGGCCTTACCGGAGTCGAGCGTGGGGATGAGGCCGTCGAAGGACACGTTCGTGAGCGTGACCTTCACGCCGAGGACGTCACCGAGCGCCTGCGCGAAGTCCGCGTCGGCGCCGATGATCGTCTTGTTGTCCGTGTCGAAGTACTCGAACGGGGGGTAGGTGGCATCGGTCGCCACCCGCAGGACGCCCGCCTTCTTGATGTCGGCGGGCAGCAGCTTCGCCGCGGCGGGGTCGACGTCGAGCTTCTCGGAGCTCTCGGCGGGGGCGGCGGACGTGCTGCCTCCGGAACCGCAGGCGGCGAGCAGGAACGTACCGGCCGACGCCATCGCGAGGTAGCCGTACGTGGTGCGCGGGGATCGATGTCTGGGGATGTTCACGTGGGCCTCTTCACTGATGAGCGGGGGACGGGGCCGGCAGGGACGATGCCGTCACTTCGGTGGTGCTGACGGTGAACCGCCGCAGTGCCTCGAGATCGACGCTGACTCCGAGACCTGGTCCGGTGGGCACCGTGAGGTGCCCGTCGGTGAGTTCGAACGCCGCGGTGATGTCCTCGGCGAAGTAGCGGCGCGTGGCCGAGATGTCTCCGGGGAAGGTGAAGCCCGGCAGGGCCGCCAGGGCGAGGTTCCCGGCGCGCCCGACACCGGACTCCAGGACCCCGCCGCACCACACGGGCACGCCCTGGGACCGGCACAGGTCGTGGATGGCGCGAGCCGCCGGATAGCCGCCGACCCTGGCGGGCTTGATGTTGACGATGCTTGCCGCGCCCAGGGCCAGGGCGGTGGCCGCGCTGTCCGGTCCTGTGACGGACTCGTCGAGGCAGACGGGGGTGTCGATCACCTCGGTGAGGCGGGCGTGCGCGAGGAGTTGTTCCGCCGGGAACGGCTGCTCCAGCATCTGCAGGCCGAGTTCGTCGAACCGGCGCAGGTGCGTGACGTCCGCGGTGGTGTACGCCTGGTTGGCGTCGGCCTGCAGGGCGAGGTCGTCCCCGAAGGCCCGGCGCACCGCGCGCAGCGGCTCCAGGTCCGCACCGGGGCGGATCTTCAGCTTGACCCGCTGGTAGCCCTCGGCGAGGTAGCCCTCGACAGAGGTCAGGAGGGTTCCGATGTCCGGCTGGATGCCGATGGAGACGCCCACCGGAACTTCGGAGCGGGTCGCGCCGAGGAAGTCGGCCAGCGGCATCGCCGCCCGCTTCAGCTCGGCGTCGAGTACGGCACCGCTCACCACCGCCTTGAGCAGCGGATTGCCCGGAACGCCCGTCAGGCACTGCGCCACGGCCGCGGAGGTGAGCCGGGGAAGCGCGCCGATCATGGGCAGCACTCGCGTCGTGAGCAGGTCGGCGACACCGCCGATGTACTCCGCGTAGTAGAGGGGCTCCGGGTCGGCCGCGCACTCCGCCCAGCCGTCGACGCCGTCGACGCGCAGTTGCAGCAGCAGGAGTTCGCGGTGCGTCTCGGTGGCCATGGAGGTCCGGAAGGGAGTGACCAGGGGCATCCGCAGCCGATGGATACGGGCGAACTCGAAGGCCGCCGCCATCACGCGACCTCCCTGTCCCGTGCCGGGCCGTCCTGCGCCGCCCGCGCGTCCCGTACGAGCAGGTACCAGCCGTCTCGTGTCATGCCGCGCGCCGTGTAGCCCTGGTCGACGGCGGCCGTGAACGCCTCACGGACGGCGTGCCGCCACCGTCGCGCCCGGTCGGGGCTGGTCCCGCGCAGTGCCTCGGCGTCGCGGGGAACCCAGAGTTTGAGGACGGCTTCGCCGTCGGGCTCGCCGATGACGGGCAGCCCCTCGACCGGTCGCAGGATCGTGCACGCGTCGGCCGGCTCCGCTGTCGGCGGGCGGGCGCCGACCGGTCGGTCCAGGGCCCAGCGTGCCACCAGCCGGTCGGTGAGATCGTTGCGGTTCACGGCGTCGTTCAGGGGCGCGTAGAAGTCGGGGATGTACGCGGACGCCACCGCTCCCAGGCGGGTGAGGTTGAAGTACGCGTTACGGCGGAGCAGCGGGTCGAAGGTCCAGCGCATGGCGGTGGCCCCGCGGTCGAGTCCCCACGCGCGCTGCGCGAGCTTCAGCGCGTAGCCGATGCCGCCGCCCGTCACGTCGGCGTCGACTCCGGCGATCAGGGAGTAGAGATCGGTGGAGTGGGGCGCGCCCGCGACGCACGCGGCCGTGCCGACCAGCCGGCCGTCCCGGTAGGCGCCGACCACGCATCCGCCGGCGTGGGCGAGGCTGCGCAGCACGTCGTGCTGGACGGGCGACGCGTCGTACGAGGTGCCGAAGACGCGGGCGAGAAGCCGGCTCGCGTCGACGCAGTCGTCGGCCTCCGAAACCGGTCGTACGGTCACGGCCGCACCGGCCGCGGCCTCATCGGCGTCCTGCCGGGCGGTCGTGGAGGGCGTCGTGGAGGGCAAGGGGTGGGATCTGGAAGACACGCCCAGCAGACTCGCTGTTCACCGCCGGTACGGGCTTTGTCCTCAGGCTCAAACTCAGCGCCCGTTCTTGGTGCTGGAAGACATCATCAGGGTGTCCGGCGCCCTCGGATACTGATCCGGCGTCAATGGAGCCGCGTCCGTCGGCCGGGCCCTCATACCGGCCACCACGCCCGATTCCAGCTGGGAGGCCGTATGGCGCAGCTCCACACGGAAGCGTCGACCGCGTCGGCGGCGCCCGACGAATCCCTCCAGGTGGTGCCCCGCCGCCACCCGTGGCGCTGGGCCGCTTCCACCGTCATCGTCGTGCTGGCCGCCCAGCTGCTGGTCAGCGCGGTGACCAACCCCCGCTTCCAGTGGTCGACCGTGCGGCAGTACCTCACGTCCGAGTCGGTCCTGCGCGGTCTGCTGATGACGCTCGAACTCACCGCCCTCGCCATGGTCATCGGCATCGTCGGCGGCACGGTCCTCGCCGTGATGCGGCTGTCGCCGAACCGGCTGCTGGCGCGGACCGCCTCGGTCTACATCTGGTTCTTCCGCGGCACCCCGGTCCTCGTCCAGCTGCTGTTCTGGAACTTTCTCCAGGCCGTGTACCCGCAGGTCAGTCTGAGCGTCCCGTTCGGGCCCGACCTGGTCTCCATCCAGGCCAACTCGATCATCACCCCGTTCGTGGCGGCACTGCTGGGCCTGGGCCTCAACGAGGCCGCGTACATGGCCGAGATCATCCGGAGCGGCATCCTGTCCGTCGACCCCGGCCAGGAGGAGGCCGCGCACGCTCTCGGCATGCGCCGTCCGCTCCTCCTGCGCAGGATCGTGCTGCCACAGGCGATGCGGGTGATCGTCCCGCCGACCGGCAACGAGGTCATCGGCATGCTCAAGGCGTCCTCGATGGCCAGCGTGGTCGCCATGCAGGAACTGCTGTACTCCGTCCAGATCATCTACTCCCGGACGTACCAGACCATCCCGCTGCTCATGGTCGCCAGTCTCTGGTACCTGCTGGTGACGTCGATTCTCTCGGTGCTCCAGCACTACATCGAAACGTATTTCAGCCGGGGCCGGGGCTCGTCCCCGCAGCGCAGGAGTCTGGCGGCCGCCCTGGTCTCCGGCCTGCGCATCCGCCAGAGCAACCGGAGGAACGGAGCATGAGCGCCCTCGACAAGAGCGCGGGAACACCCGCCGAAGTAGCCACGGGAACATCCACCGACGTAGCCACGGGAACACCCACCGACGTCACGACGGAGACACCCGCCGTTGTCGCCGAGGGGGTACGCGCCCGCTACGGCGATCTCGAAGCGCTCACCGGGATCGATCTCACCGTCCGGTCCGGCGAGGTCGTGTGCCTGGTCGGACCGTCGGGGTCCGGGAAGTCGACCTTTCTGCGGTGCGTGAATCACCTGCACCCGATCTCGGGCGGGAAGCTCACCGTAGCGGGCGAGCGCGTCGGCTACCGCCGGCGCGGCAACCGGCTGTACGAGCTGTCCCCGCGCGAGGTCGCCAGGCAGCGCGAGCGGATCGGCATGGTCTTCCAGCGGTTCAACCTCTTCCCCCACATGACGGCGCTCGGCAACGTCATGGAGGCACCGGTGAAGGTCAAGGGCGTACCCAAGGCGAGTGCCCGCGAGGAGGCCGTGGCACTGCTCGACCGGGTGGGCCTGGCCGCCAAGGCGGACGCGTATCCCGAACAGCTCTCGGGCGGCCAGCAGCAGCGCGTGGCCATCGCCAGGGCACTGGCCATGAAGCCGACGCTGATGCTCTTCGACGAGCCGACCTCCGCACTCGACCCCGAACTCGTCGGAGAGGTCCTCGATGTGATGGGCCGGCTCGCGGCCGACGGGATGACCATGATCGTGGTCACGCATGAGATCGGCTTCGCACGCCGGGTCGGCGACGCGGTCGCGTTCATGGACGAGGGCCGGGTCGTGGAGTTCGGGACGCCGGGGCAGGTGCTGGAGAACCCGGCCCATGAGCGGACCAAGTCCTTCCTCGCAAGGGTGATGTGACGTGGCATCGGCTCTCGTCCACGGCGGGACTCTCGTGCACGGCGCCACGGTCGTCGACGGCACCGGGGCGCCGCCGCAAGCTGCCGACACCCTTGTCGTCGACGGCCGGATCACCGCGGTCGAGCCTCCGGGACGTATCCCGCGCGAGACATCCTCGTACGCCGCAGTCGACGCCACCGGCCTCGTGGTCTGCCCCGGCTTCATCGACGCGCACTCGCACGCCGACACCTCGCCGCTCCTGGAGACCGACGACCTGAGCAAGATCCGCCAGGGGGTGACGACCGAGATCGTCGGCAACTGCGGCGATTCGCCGGCGCCCGCGGGGCCCGGCTCCGACGGCGAGAACCCCGCAAACCCGGAAAGTCCGGAAAGCCCTGAAGACACTGAGAACTTCCTCTTTCCGGACGGCGGCCGCCCCTACCGCAGCTTCACGGAGCTCTTCACCGCACTCGACGAACGCGGGTACGTCACCAACTACTGTCCGCTGATGGGTCACGGCAGCCTCCGGCTCGCCGCCATGGGCATGCGCGACGCACGAGCCACCCCGGAAGACCTGGCGGTGATGCGTGAGCTGGCTCACGAGGCCCTCGACGCCGGGGTGTTCGGGCTTTCGAGCGGCCTGATCTACCCGCCCGGGGCGTACAGCGACCGCGCGGAACTCGCCTCCCTGGCCGGCCTGTTGCCGGACGGACGCGTCTACGCCACGCACATGCGCGACGAGAACGAGCGGCTCCTGTCCAGCATCGAGGAGACGCTGGACGTGGCCAGGCGGGCCGGCTGCCGCGTGCAGGTGTCGCATCTGAAATGCGGTGGCCGGGACAGCTGGGGGCGGATGCCCGAGGCGGTCCGGCTGCTCGACGACGCCCGGGCCGCCGGGGTCCGGGTGACGCACGACGTGTACCCGTACGAGGCGGCTTCGACGCATCTGTCCGCCTGCCTGCCGCCCTGGGCGCACGAAGGAGGGCCGGGTGCCCTGCTGCGGCGGCTGAACGACCGTGGCGAACTGCGCAGGATCCGGGCGGCCGTCGAGGCCGAGCACAGCGCCGGCTGGGAGAACCTCGTCGCCGGCGCGGGCGGCTACTCCTCGATCATGGTGTCGAGCACCCGCAGCCACTCCTACGAGGGGCGCACGCTCGACGAGATCGGTGCCCGGCTCGGCATGGCGCCGTTCGACGCGATGGTCCAAGTGCTGTGTGAGGAGCGGCTGCAGGTGACGATGGTCGGTTTCTGCATGGAGGAACGTGACATCGAGGTGGCCATGACGGCGCCGGGAGCGATGGTGGGTTCGGACGGTCTCCCGTTCGGGACCGGGGGGCGCCCGCACCCGCGCCTGTTCGGAACGTTCCCCCGGGTTCTCGGCCGCTACGTCCGCGAGCGGCGCACCCTCGAACTCGCGGACGCCGTACGGAGGATGACCTCGCTGCCCGCTGACACCTTCTCCGTCCCCGGCCGCGGCCGGGTGGCGGTGGGTGCCGTCGCCGACCTGGTGGCCCTCGACCCGGCGACCGTCTCGCACCCCGGTGACTACCTCGAACCGGACGTGGCTCCGACGGGGATCTCCTGGGTGATGATGGCCGGTGAAGTCGTTGTCAGCGACGGCCGGTGGGCCGGTACCCGCCGCGGCCGCCGCCTGATTCCGGCCTGAGAGCACGACTCGGGCCTGAGCGGACGGCTCAGGTCACTGCCCGCCCGGCCCGTCGTGGAGATTCCAGGGGACGAGGGTGTAGTCGTTGGCGCACGGGTTGCCGCCCGTCACCCGGTACTCGCCTGACGTCAGGTCGATGAGGCTGGACATCAGCGTCTTGTACCGCTCGACCCTGGGCAGCCGGTCGTCGTCGTGTTCGCACACCGAGCACGGGTAGCTGAAGTGGTCGCTCAGCACCTCGCGCACGACCTGGTGGAGCTTGTCGGGGATCGCCACGTCGTCGAGCCGCGCGAGGCCCGCCTCGATGAGGGGGAGCCGGTAGACGGAACTCATCGACGAGGGGCGGTAGGTGCTGCCGATCTCGTCCGGGACCCCGTACTGGTAGTGGTTGGTGTGCACGACGCGGCCCCGCAGGGTGGTGCTCCACCGATGGCTGCCGGGAGTGGTCTCCATGGCGACGGCGAGCCCGTCGCGGTGGACCATCAGCAGGTTGACGGCGATCTGCAACCGGGCGGTCACGGCGGCCTGCAGCGCGTCGTGCATGATCGCGCTGTCGAGGATCAGCCGGCGAAGGACCGGCTGCGGGAGGCCGATCGACCGGCCGAAGTCGCCGCTCAGTCCGTTGGCCTGGAGGGCCAGGCCGGCCGAGTTCGCGCCGTGGCGGCCGACCTGTCCGGCCTCGACCTGCTGGATGATCGTCGGCTTTCCGGGCTGGACGATGCGGATCACGATCGTTGTGTCCTCCGTGCCGGAACGCCAGTCCCAGTTCTGGCCGCTGAAGACCCGGTCGACACCGGAGCCGCCGGGCAGGATCGCAAACGTCGAGCAGCCTTCCTCATCGTGGCCCGCGTCTGCCCCCGCCTCCCACCCCGACCGGCCGAAACGGCTGTCCGCGGCTCTGACGATCTCGCCGCGGGCGTTGAGCGCGAGGATGTCCGTCTCGGACACCCCCGCCCCCTCCGCGATGCCCGCCATCTCCTCCAGCAGTTCCTCGGAGGCCGCGGCGACGACCGGACGCCACTTGCGGGCCTCGTCGACCACCGATTCCCAGGTGAGCCCGGTAGCCGCGCCGTAGGCCTCCTCGTAGTAGGCCATCGACCGGGCGATCTCCTGACGGGCGGCCTCGCCGTGGACGCGTCCCCGCTCCCTCGGCCCTCCCGAAATCTCGATCATCGGTATGGCCCTCGTCCCCGCCGGAACAGTCGTGTCGCTCATCGCTCGCCTTCCTCTCGAGAGGCAAGAATGTAGTAGCAACTACTACACAGTCAACGTCTAGGGTGATCGCATGCCCCCCAGTAGCCCTCATGGCGACACGTTCGAGCACCGGATGAGCGCGCGGCTCGACGACCTCAAGCCGGCGGAACGCCGGGTGGCCGAGTTCGTTCTCAAGCGCCCGCGCGAGGTCCTGTTCGCGACCGCCACCGACCTGGGCGCCGCGACGGGTACGAGCGACGCGACCGTCATCCGCACCGCGAGGTCCCTGGGCTACTCCGGCCTTCCGGAGCTCAAACGCCACCTCGGCCGCGACCTCACCGACCGCACCCCGCCCTCCGCGCGCGTGGCCGAGCGCATCGAGCGGACCGGGACCGCCGACGGAAGCCTGGCGCACAAGGTGCTGGGCGACGGCGCGGAGGTGCTGCGGGAGACCGCCGCCCTCCTCGATCCCGACGAGCTCGATACGGCCGCGACAGCGGTCGCCGGCGCCCGGTCCGTGCTCAGCTGGGGACTTGGGGTGTCGGCGCTGGCCGCCGAGTACGCGGCGGTCCGCCTGGGCCGGCTCGGCGTCGTGACGCGCGGCGCCCGTGCCACCGGCTTCCAGCTCGCCGACCAGCTGTTGCCGCTGACTGCCGAGGACACCGTTCTCCTCTACAGTCCGGGGCGGCTGAGCCGTGACCTGGAGGTCGTCCTCGACCATGCCGCACGGACCGGTGCGGACGCCGTCCTGGTGACCAGCACGCTCGGCCCGGAGCTGCACGACCGGGTGCGGGCGGTTCTTCAGGCCCCCAACTCGCCGACCCGGCTGACCGGCGAGATCCTGTCCGCCACTGTCGTCACGGACGCCCTCGTCCTCGCGGTCGCCGCCCTGGTCCGCGACCGCGCGACCGGCACGGCCGACCTGCTCGATTCCCTGCGCTCACAGCTGTCCGGCCCGGGCCAGGCCTGAGGGGTCCTTTCAGAATGCTGGGTCCTTGCGGGCGAGGGGCATGCAGTGGGCGAGCTGGAGGAAGGCGTCGTGCACGTCGTCTCGGGATTCCCAGCGGGTGCGTAAGCGGCGTGGGCCGTGGAGCCAGGCGATGGCGGACTCGGCAACCCACCGCACCCGGCCCAGGCCCGAGCCATGTGGTTGACCGCGCCGGGCGATCTTCGGGACGATGCCCCGCTCGCGCAGACCCCGGCGGTAGTTGTCGTGGTCGTACCCGCGGTCGGCGTACAACGCCCGGGCGTGCTGTGACTGGGAACGTTCGCCGGGTTGGTGGTTGGGGCGGTTGGATGGGCGGTGACGTCGGTTCCGACCGTGGAGGTGTGGTGGCTGAGCCCGTGCGGGTGCGCAGACTGACCGATCAGGAAGGGCAGAAGCTGCAGCAGATCGTGCGCCGGGGAAGTACCAGCTCGGTGCGCTACCGGCGGGCGATGATGATGCTGCTGGCGTCCGCCGGCGGGAACCGCGTCCCGGTGATCGCCCAGCTGGTCCAGGCCGACGAGGACACCGTCCGGGATGTGATCCACCGGTTCAACGAGATCGGCCTGGCCTGTCTGGACCCTCGATGGACGGGAGGCCGTCCCCGCCTGCTCACCCCGGACGACGAGGACTTCGTCGTCCGGACGGCCACCACCCGCCCCAACAAGCTCGGTCAGCCCTTCACCCGCTGGGCGATCCGCAAACTCGCCGCCTACCTGCGCCGCATACACGGACGTGTCATCCGCATCGGCCGGGAAGCCTTACGGTGCCTGCTGTCGCGCCGCGGCATCACCTTCCAGCGCACCAAGACCTGGAAGGAGTCCCCAGATCCCGACCGCGACGCCAAGCTCGACCGGATCGAGCAGGTGCTGGGGCGCTTCCCCGACCGGGTCTTCGCCTTCGACGAGTTCGGGCCGCTGGGGATCCGGCCCACCGGGGCTCCTGCTGGGCGAAACAGGGCAAGCCCAACCGGCTGCCGGCGACCTACCGCCGCACCCACGGCGTCACCTACTTCCACGGCTGCTACTCCGTCGGCGACGACCGTCTGTGGGGCGTCAACCGCCGCCGCAAAGGCACCGCCAACACCCTGGCGGCGCTCTGAAGTCGATCCGCGCCGCCCGACCCGACGGCGCCCCGATCTACATCATCTTGGACAACCTCTCAGCCCACACCGGTGCGGACATCCGCCCCTGGGCGAAGAAGAACAAGGTCGAGCTGTGCTTTACCCCGACCTATGCCTCCTGGGCCAACCCGATCGAGGCCCACTTCGGACCGCTGCGGCAGTTCACCCTGGCCAACTCCCACCATCGCAGCCATCCCACGCAGAACCGGGCCCTGCACCGCTACCTGCGCTGGCGCAACGCCAACGCCCGCCACCCCGACGTACTCGCCGCACAACGCCGAGGGCGTGTCCGCATCCGCAGCGAGAAAGGCATCCGCTGGGGCGGACGTGCCAGATGCCCTGCGGCGTGAAGGATCGACAACCGGCACAGCCCACTCCCACAACACGGACCGCGAGGAGCTCTGCATGGACCATCAGGACGTCGACGCCGCCGTGGCAGAGATGCTGCGGGTGCTTGGCCCCCATACCGCCGAGGACTGGACGGTGCCGGCGGGGCCGCTCGAATGGACCTGCTGGCAAACAGCAGCCCACATCGGCCACGACCTGCTGGCCTACGCAGGGCAGCTGGCAGCACAGCCCGCCGACGCCTACCTTCCCATCGACCTGAACGTTCGCCCCACTGCCTCGCCGGCCGAAGCACTCCAGGCCGTCACCGCCTGCGGCGGACTGCTCAGCAGCGCCCTGGCCACAGCCAACCCGACCCTGAGGGCCTGGCACTGGGGCCCGTGCGACCCCGAAGGGTTCACGGCGATGGGCGTCGCCGAAACCCTGCTGCACACCTACGACATCACGCAGGGACTGTCCGTGGACTGGCTGCCACCAGCACCGCTGAGCGCAGCAGTACTCAACCGGCTCTTCCCCGCCGCCCCACACGGAGACCCCACTCAGGTACTCCTCTGGTGCACCGGACGCGAAGAACTCGACGGCCTCCCTCGCCAAACCTCATGGAGGTGGGAAGCAGCACGATCGGACTGATCGAGCTGACCCCGGCGAACGTTCCCGGTCACAGCACTCGGCAGGGGCGAGTACCTGCGGATCTCCGGGTACGGCGCTGGGCTCAGCAGGGCCTTGCCGCGGCCCTGCGGACGGCGGCGAAGCTGTTGGAGAAGGCCGGGAGATGGCCGGCGGAAACAGAGCTGGGCGGTCGGGATTGCCGACCTGGACGTCGGCAATCCCGACCTTTCTACGGCGTTGTGTCATCCCTGGAGCAGGATCATTGCATGTTCGGGATCGGTCCGGTTCGCCGGTCTCGTGCATGACGTGACGTCATGTCACGGCCTGGGCAGGGATGTTTTCCGGGAAGCAGAACAGGCACGGCGCTGGTGATCATGTGGTTGTCGAAGACCCATGAGAACCGAGCGAGACCGTGCCTGACCGAACATCATCACCCATGCCCTCCGGGCTGGGACAACTGGCCCTCCCGAACCTTCACGGCACCCCACAGGATGCCGCTGACCTGCGTCGGTTCCTGATCTGGGTGCCCGATCCACGCGGCCATCGAGGACGGCGGTATCCGATGCTGCCCTTGTTGTGTGCGGCCGCCGCGGCCGTGCTGGCCGGCGCCCGCTCCCTTGTCGCGATCGGCGAATGGACCACCGACGCCCCGCCGTCCGTCCTGAGCGACCTCGGCTTCCCGCCCGACCCGCTCACCGGCATCCGGGCCGTACCGCATCCGGCCACCATCCGTCGTCTGCTCCAACGCCTCGACGGCGACGCGCTCGACGCGGCGATCAGCGCTTACCTGCGGGCCAGAACAACACCACCGCAACCGTCCGAACCGCCTGCGAAGCCCGCGCTGCGGGCGATCTCGGTCGACGGCAAGACCGTCCGCGGCTCCCGCACCCACACCACGACCGCGATCCAGCTGCTGGCCGCGATGGACCACCACGGCGTGGTCCTGGCCCAGCGGCGGATCGCCGCCGAGAGCAACGAGATCCCCGCCTTCCAGCCCCTACTGGACGCCATCGACCTCACCGGCAGCGTGCTGACCGGCGACGCCCAGATGCTGAACATGTCGGAAGCCTGCCCCCGGCCAGGCCGCGCCCGTGCCTGTCAGGCGGCGTTTCCCGCCGAGGTCCCGGCAGCACCAGGGACCGGGACGGCGCCCGTGTCCTCAGCGACTGCGGCCTTCGCCGGCGCCCCGATTCCGAGCTTCTCGAGGATCTTCTTCTCGATCTCGTCGGCGAGGTCGGGGTTGTCCTTGAGGAAGTTGCGGGCGTTCTCCTTGCCCTGACCGAGCTGGTCGCCCTCGTACGTGTACCAGGCGCCGGCCTTGCGGACGAAGCCGTTCTCCACGCCCATGTCGATCAGGCCGCCCTCGCGGCTGATGCCATGGCCGTAGAGGATATCGAACTCGGCCTGCTTGAAGGGCGGCGCGACCTTGTTCTTGACGACCTTGACGCGGGTACGGTTGCCGACCGCGTCCGTGCCGTCCTTCAGCGTCTCGATCCGGCGGATGTCGAGTCGCACCGAGGCGTAGAACTTCAGCGCGCGGCCACCGGTTGTGGTCTCCGGGGAGCCGAACATCACGCCGATCTTCTCGCGGAGCTGGTTGATGAAGATCGCGGTGGTCTGGGACTGGCTCAGCGCGCCGGTGATCTTGCGGAGTGCCTGGCTCATCAGACGGGCCTGCAGACCCATGTGGGAGTCGCCCATTTCGCCCTCGATCTCGGCGCGTGGCACCAGGGCCGCGACGGAGTCGATCACGATCAAGTCGATCGCGCCGGAGCGGATCAGGATGTCGACGATCTCCAGCGCCTGTTCACCGTTGTCCGGCTGGGACAGGATGAGGTTGTCGGTGTCGACGCCGAGCTTCTTGGCGTACTCGGGGTCGAGTGCGTGCTCGGCGTCGATGAAGGCCACCGAGCCGCCGGCCTTCTGTGCGTTCGCTACTGCGTGCAACGTCAGGGTCGTCTTGCCGGAGGACTCCGGCCCGTATACCTCCACCACACGGCCGCGGGGCAGACCGCCCACGCCGAGCGCCACGTCCAGCGCGGTCGATCCTGTAGGGATCACCTCGATGGGCTCATTGGGCCGCTCGCCGAGGCGCATGACCGCGCCCCTGCCAAATTTCCGCTCGATCTGTGCGAGCGCGGTGTCCAGCGCCTTTTTGTGGTCGGTTCCTGCCATGAGCTTTCACCCGGTCCGATTGTGTGGCACGCCGCACGTCGGAGAACGTGAGCGTCTACTGCCGACAACGGACGTCTCGGAGATCCCAGAAACGAACATCCGATCGATTTGCGTGTCCAGTGAAAGGTATCAAACAGAGGGGAGCGGGACGGGTCGCGCACCGGACCGCTCCGGACGCCGACCGCGCCGCCGCCCGCTTTCCCTCGCTGAACCGCGGCGCCGTCGAATGTCGTCACTGCTTCCGAGAATGCCCTCCGCCGACTTCGGGACGTATGAGACCTCGCTGCGGTCGGGCTCCTCGCTGGCATGAGGTGTACTCAGGTGGCCGTGCCGATCGCGAAGTCGTAGTCACGCAGTCCTGCGTCTCTCGGTAACCGGCTCGAGTCACCTTGCTGAGTCTCGTTGACCTGTTCCCGATGACCTCGCATGTGGAGTGTGTGGCGATTCTCGAACCGGCTTCAAAGGCGCTCTGACCTGCGGTTTTCTTGGACTGCTCAGGTGCGTCGAGGTGTGCCCGACCTGTTTCCCTCAGTCCATCGCGTGGAGTGCGTCGCAGGCTCGCGCCACATGCCTCACCTGCTGCTTCGAACAGCGGGGTGCGGGCGATGAACGCTCTGCCTCGGCTTCGTGAGGGGGCGGTGGGGGACGTGTCTTGACGCTCGTTCGACGCTGCTTCTGATGGGGCGTCACGCCGCTCGTTCGACTGGCCATCAAGCCCGCGAAGGTCCTGTTCGGCGTTCGCGGTGCCCAGCGGGACGGGGGAGCCGCCCGTGGAGAAAGCGCCGTTCGTCCTGCCGGACGGCACCCAGGACGTCCTCGGGCGTCCGAGGCGGCTGGTGGCCCGCACCACCGAGCGGTACACAGCGGTGCAGCAACTGCTGTCCGAGGGCAAGTCCCTGGCCGCGATCAGCCGCCAGCTGCGGCTGGACCACTCCACCGTCCGGCGCTTCGCCCGCGCACGGAGTCTCGACGAACTGCTCGTCAAGGCCACCAACCGGGCATCCATCCTCGACGAACACAAGCCCTACCTGCACATGCGCTGGTCGGAGGGCTGCCACGACATCCCACAGCTACACCGCGAACTGCGCGCGCACGGCTTCACCGGCGACATCCAGTGCGTCCGCCGATACTTCCGCCCCTTCAAAAAGCCGCACAGCCCCAAGCCGAAGAACCCGCCCGCGCCCGCTCCCGAGCCAAGGCCCGCACCGAAACCCCGGCGCGTCGTCCGCTGGATCATGACCAACCCCGGACACCTCGCCGAGACCGACGCTGCCGAGCTCAAAGAGATCCGGGTCGCCTGCCCACACCTCGACGCCACCGCACGCCACGTCCGTGACTTCGCGGACATGATGCACGACCTGCGCGGCGACGAGTTGCCCGCATGGATGGACCGCGTCCTCACGGACGACCTGCCCGCCCTGCACTCCCTGGTAAACGGAATGAAGAGGGACCTGGACGCCGTCACCGCCGGCCTGTCCACGCACTGGAGCTCTGGCCAAGTCGAGGGACACGTGACCAGAGCCAAGCTCCTCAAGCGCATGGGCTTCGGCCGCGCCAACCTCGACCTCCTCCGCAAGCGCATCATCCACAGCCCGTGATCGCCGAACCTCGCCTATGCTGCGGGCTGATGGAGGGAGCGGACACGGTGAGCGAATCGTTCTTACTGGTCTGCGACGACCCGCCGCACACAGTGGTTCTGACCAACTCTGGCCCCCGGTCCATTGAGATCGTGAAGTTACTTCACAGGCGGACCGGGCTGAGCTTGTGGCACTGCAAGTCCCTCATCAGCGAACTGCCTACGAGCATCCTCGAGAACGTGCCGGAAGGGGTCGCAAGGGCCATGCTGGCCGAACTCCGCGAAGTCGGTGCCAGCGCTCATGCCGAAGCGAATCAGTAGGGGCTTCGGCGCTCTGATCGTCACAAGATCCTCGACAGAGCCCGATAGTTCTCGCCGTTCCTCGGGGATTCTCCCTCGCGAGTGCACTCGATGTGCACTGTGATGTGCGCGGACGTCGGCTGGGCCCCGGCCTACCTCGCCCGCGACCTGGTGCCAGGGCGTGATCAGTCGCGCGGGATGCGCCCCTTGCTGAGCATCGCAGTACGGACGCGTTCCTCGGCGAGGCCGCGGCCGGCGGCATGCGGAGTTACCTCCCGGCGCTCGGACTCGTCGAGGACGGTGATCGTATTGGCCCGCAGCCTGGTCGAGATCGTCTCGAAGATCGTGGCGGTGTCCGGCCGGAAACCGGAGTAACGGGCATCCATCGCGAAGGCGGCGGCGACGACGCCGCCGGCGTTGGCGACGAAGTCGGGGACCACCGTGATGCCGCGCTGAGCGAGGATGCCCTGGGCTTTCGCGGACGTGGGCAGATTGGCGCCTTCCACGACGAGCTTGGCCTTGATCTCGTGAGCGGCGGTGTGGTCGATGACGTCCTGCAGTGCGGCGGGCACCAGGACGTCGCAGTCCACGGTGAGTTCCGCCCCGGGAGCGAGCGTGGTGCCCCGGCGCAGGCGGGTGACGAAATGGTCGCCGTGCTCCTGACGGGAGACCAGGAGGTCCTCGACATCGAGGCCACTGGGGTCGTGCAGGGCTCCGTGGGCCGTGGAGACCGCCACGACGGTGGCACCGAGTTCGGCGAAACGCCGGGCGGCGGCGCTGCCGACGGCGCCGAAGCCCTGGATGGCGACGCGGGAGCCGGCCAGGGGGAGGCCCTGGCGCCGGGCCGCGGCATCGGTTGCCTCGGCGACCCCGTAGCCGGTGACGCCGAGCTTGTCGTACGCCACGCCGCCGAGGTGCTCGGGGGTGCCGACGGCGGCCCCGCGGTCGCCCAGCTCGTCCTGGATGATGGCGGCGTCGCTCTCGGTCAGCCCCATGTCCAGCCCCATCACGTACTCGCGGGGCACCTCGTTGGACAGGGCCCGGGCGAACGCCCGCAGGATCGCCTCCTTGTCGCGGGAGGCGGGGTCGGCGACGATGCCGGCCTTGGCTCCGCCGTAGAAGAGGTCGACGCCGGCCCACTTCCAGGTCATGACACGGGCGAGGCGGGCCACCTCGTCCACGGTCACGGTGGGGCTCATGCGGGTTCCGCCCTTGCCGATGCCCCGGGCGGTGTTGTCGATGACCAGGACGCCCTTCATGCCGGTGCGCCGCTGGGAGACGACAACGATCTTCTCGGGGCCCCAGTCGTCGACGAGGGAGAGTGCGTCAGTCAAGGGTGTTCCTTTGTCGGTAGGGGAGGGGTGGCGGGTATCAGGCGGAGGTGTCGGCCGGGGGCAGCGCGCGGGCGATGAGCTGCGCGACGTGGGTGCCCGTACGGTCCGTCTGTTGTGCGATCTGGGTGCGGCAGCTGAAGCCGTCGGCAAGGATGTGCGTGTCCGGTGCGGCCGAGCGCACGGTGGGGAGCAGGACCTGTTCGCCTGCGGCGACAGAGACGTCGTAGTGGCCGCGTTCGAAACCGAAGTTGCCCGCCAGGCCGCAACAGCCCGAGTCCAGCGTCGTGTTGTCGACCCCCATGCGGCGCAGCAGCGCACTGTCGGCGCCGAAGCCGGAGGTGGCGTGCTGGTGGCAGTGGGTCTGGCTGATCGAGGTGGCTTCGATCCGTGGGGGCTGCCAGTCGGGCGCCCGGTGGACGAGGAGCTCGGCCAGGGTGACGGTGGACCGGGCGATGGCGCGGGCGTCGGCGTTTCCGTCCAGGAGTTCGGGCAGGTCACTCCTGAGGGCGGCCGTGCAGCTGGGCTCCAGGCCGACGACGGGGATGCCCGCGCCGGCGGCGGGGGCCAGGGCGGCGGTGGTGCGCCGGGCGATGCGGCGAGCTGTGCCCAGCTGTCCGGTGGTGATCCAGGTCAGTCCGCAGCACTGGGTGCCGTCGGGGACCTGGACGCGGAAGCCGGCGCTCTCCAGCACGTCGACTCCGGCCTTGAGGACGTCGGGGGTGAAGTGATTGTTGAAGGAGTCCACCCACAGGATGACCGGGCCGAGGTGTCCATCGCCCTGGGGTGCGCGGTCGCGGAACCAGGTCAGGAAGGTCCGGTCGGCGAACCGGGGAATGTCGCGCTGCGCTGCGATCCCTCCGAGCCGCTTGATGAGGGGGGCCAGGCGTGAGGAGGTAAGCGCGTTGACCAGCCGTGGCACACGGGCGGCCGGCCGGGACAGCAGGGGGAGCCAGCCCATCGTGTAGTGGGAGGCGGGCCGGATCCGGCCCTTGTAGTGGTGGTGCAGGAACTCCGACTTGTAGGTGGCCACATCCACGCCGACGGGACAGTCGGCGCTGCACCCCTTGCAGGACAGGCACAGATCGAGGGCGTCGCGGACTTCCGTGGACCGCCATCCGTCGGTGATCACCTCGCCCTGGGTCATCTCGTACAGCAGGCGTGCACGGCCACGGGTGGAGTCCTTCTCGTCCAGCGTGACCCGGTAGCTGGGGCACATGACGTCGCCGCGGTGGCTTGCGGAGCGGCACTTGCCGACGCCGACGCAGCGGCGGGTGGCCTTGGCGAAGTCACCGCCGTCCGCGTGGAAGGGGAAGACGGTGGTCAGGGGCAGCGGGGTGCGGTGGGGGCTGACCCGCAGGTTGCCGTCGACAGGCAGCGGGTGCACGATCATTCCGGGGTTGAGGCCGTTGTCGGGGTCCCAGATGTTCTTGAACTCCTCGAACAGGGCGATGATCTCGGACCCGTACATCAGGGGCAGCAGTTCGGAGCGGGCCTGGCCGTCGCCGTGTTCGCCGGACAGCGAGCCGCCGTGCGCGGCGATCAGTTCGGCGGCGCCGGTGACGAAGGCGCGGAAGACGGCAGTGCCCTGCTCGGTGGTGAAGTCGAAGTTGATACGGACGTGCAGACAGCCCTCGCCGAAGTGCCCGTAGACCGCGCCCCGTAGATCGTGCTGCGCGAGCAGCTGGGTGAACCGGCGCAGGTAGGAGCCCAGTTGACCGGGCGGGACGGCCGCGTCCTCCCAGCCGGGCCAGGCTTCGGAGCCGTCGGGCAGACGTGTGGCCAGGCCCGCTCCGTCCTCGCGGATCCGCCACAGCTGTCGGGCCCGCGCGGGATCGATGACGACCTCACTGCCGGTGAAGCCCGTGGCCTGCCGGGCGGTCTCGGCGAGTTCAGTGGCCCGCAGGGGCAGTTCGTCGGCTGTGCCGCCGAGTTCGGCGAACAGCCACGCCTGGGCGGCGGGCAGGTTGTCGATCGCGGCGCGGGTCTCCGGCCGGGTGACGATGTCGGTCAGCGCGTGGTCGAGTCCCTCCAGCGCCAGCAGCCGGTGCTTGAGCAGGGCGGGCACGGCATCGGCCGCAGCGCAGGCGTCCTGGAAGCCGAGGACGACCAGGGCCCGGGCGGGCGGCGGGGAGATGAGGCGGACGGTCGCGGAGAGGATCACGGCGAGCGTGCCCTCGCTGCCGACAAGGGCCCGGGCGAGGTTGAAGCGCCGCTCGGGCAGCAGGTGTTCCAGCGCGTACCCCGACACCTGGCGGGGGAACTGCCCCAGCTTGGTGCGCAGCGCCGCCAGATTGCTCTGGGCGAGCCGGTACAGGGAGGCGATCAGCTGGGCGCGCTCATCACCGGCGGCCATGGCCTCGTCGATCTCGTCCTGGGTCATCTCGCCGAGACGGACCACCGTGCCGCGGTAGGTGACCACTTCGAGTTCCATGACGTTGTCCGCGGTGCGGCCCCAGGCCACGGAGTGGGTTCCGCACGCGTTGTTGCCGATCATGCCGCCGAGCGTGCAGCGGCTGTGGGTGGAGGGATCGGCGCCGAACAGCAGGCCGTGCCCGGCGGCGGCCGTCTGGAGATCGTCCAGAACGATGCCCGGCTCCACCGTCGCGGTGCGTGCCTGGGGGTCCAGGGCGATGAGGCGATTGAAATAGCGGGAGAAATCCAGCACGACTCCTGGACCGACGGCCTGCCCGGAGGTACTGGTGCCCGCGCCCCGGGATGTGACCGGCACGCCGAGGCGGCGGCACACGGCAAGGGCATTGAGGACGTGCAGGCGCTCGCGCGGGAAGACCACCGCCAGCGGAATCCGCCGGTAGTTGGAGGCGTCGGCCGAGTACTGTGCGCGGCGGCCGGCATCGCCGGCGACCTCGCCGCAGTTCCCCCGGCTGAGGGCTTCTGTCACTGCTGCCGCGTCCACGCTGCCGAGGCCTTGCCCTGTCGTGGCCACTGGTGCTCGCTCCTTCGTGCTCACCGGTCGCGTTCGACCCGGCCACCCCACGATGTCCGCCGGCCAGGCCACGCCACAAGGCCCAGCAGACCGAAAGCATTGACACCCCAGACCAAGGATTACTTATGCTCAGGCCTCCGCACCTCTCAGGAGCCCGCCTTGCTGAAGCCTCTGCATCTGCTCACATTGAAGGTCGTCGTCGCCAGCAAATCGTTCGCCATCGCAGCCCGCGACCTCGGCTACACGGCCTCCGCGATCTCGCAGCAGATCTCCGCCCTGGAAAAGGAGACGGGGCTGGTCCTGTTCGAGCGGGAGGCGCACGGGATCCGTCCGACCACCGCGGCGCACCGCCTGGTCGACCTCAGCGCGCGGGCGCTGGCCGCCATGGACGATCTGGATTACCAGGTGCGGGAACTCGCCACCGGCGCCACCGGCCGACTGAGGCTGGGCAGTTTCCCGACGGCAAGCGTCAGGCTGGTGCCCGCCGCGCTCTCGGCGCTCGGCGAAACGCATCCGCGCGCCCAGATCCAGCTTGACGAGGGCGAACCCGAAGAGCTCATCGCATCGCTCGGGAGCGGCGACCTGGACATCGCGCTGGTGTACGAGTACGGGCTCAGCCCGCGGCAGTGGCCCGACGGACTGACCTGCCATCACCTGCTGCGGGAGGACCTCATCCTGCTGCGGGCGCACGGCAGTGCCCTGGGCGCACATCTTCCCCACCTGTCCAGGGCGCGGTGGATCACCAGCCGGGAAGGCACGGCTGGGGCCCTGTCGCTCACCCGGCTGTGCGCCGCCGCCGGATTCGATGCCGCAGTCGCCTTCCGCAGCAACAACTACGACGTGGTGCGGGAGCTGGTCTCCGCCGGTCTCGGAGTGGCTGTCGTACCGGCCCTCAGCCACGTACCCAGTGAGGACATCGAGGCCACATGCCTGACGCAGCGCTCCGCGCACCGCCAGGTGATGGCGTTGCACCGCGCCGAGAACAGTAATCCCCTGCTGGCTACGATGCTCGATGCCCTGCGGCGTGCGGTGCCGGCCGGCGAGCCGTATCTGCACCCGGCCTGAACCAGGCCTACGCCGGGATGCCGCGCCGGGTCCCGGCCACCGCCCGCAGGACGTCGACCAGCGCCGCCACCGTGGGGCGACGCTCGGCCGAGGAACGGAACACCACGACGATGTGCCGCTCGATCGTCTCGCGCAGCCTCACCACGTCGAAGCGTGAGGCGCGCAGTCTGAGCATCAGATCCGTCACGGTGCTCACCCCGATGCCCGCCTCGACGAGTGCAAGGGTGGCTGCGGTGTCCGTTACCTCGTGTTGTACATCCGGCTCGATGCCCGCCCGCCGGCAGGCGGTGCGCACGGCGCGGCCGTAGTAGCTGTCGGCCGAGGCCATGATCCATACCAGGTCCTGGGTGTCGGTCAGGGCGACCTCGTCCCGGCCGTCCATCGACCCGGCGGGCACCGCGAGTGAGAACCGCTCCCGGTAGAGCTGCACCACCCGCAGGGCCGGATCACGACGGATGGGCAGATCCGGGTAGTCCAGGCCCAGCGCCAGGTCCACGCCGCCGGAGGCGACTGCGTCGTACACCTCGTCCACGTCCATGTCGCGGCTGTGCACGGCCAGCCCGGGATGGGCCTCGCGCACCCGCCGCAGGGCCTGCGGCAGGATCTCGGCGGCGGCCGTGGCGAACAGGCCGACCAGCAACACCCCGGAGATCTCGTTGCGACTGCGCTCCAGGGCCTGGACCGCCTCGGCCTCCGTGGACAGGATCCGCTCGGCGTGATCGGCCAGCGTCATCCCGGCGTCGGTGAGCTCCACCCGTCGCCCCACACGCTGCAGCAGCTCCATGCCGGTTGCCTTCTCCAGCGCGGCGATCTGCTGGGAAACCCCGCCTGGGGTGTATCCCAGGGCCTGTGCCACCGCGGTGATGGTTCCGCGCCGGCGCAGCTCCACCAGGGAGCGCAGCTGGGAACTGGTCCAGTCCATATAGAGATCCTAATAGATCAGACGCACTAACTGTTCATAGACGTCAACGGTTGGGGGCCGTCACGATGACAGGCAGATAGCTGATCAGCACGTCTCACCACAAAACTGACAGCCCGAGCCACGCCCCGAACGGATGCCTCTTCGGCTCTGGCGTCGGCCTCTGGAAAGGGGATCGGCCACTTGCCCACCTCATCCACCCTCCGCACCGTTCCGCAGGCAGCCGATGTCGTGATCATCGGCGGTGGCGTGATGGGTGCCAGCATCGCCTTCCACCTGGCCGAGGCCGGAGTGACCGACACCGTCGTGGTCGAGCGCGGCGACCTGGGCTGCGGCAGTTCCGGCAAACCGATCGGCGGAGTGCGGGCCCAGTTCTCCGACCCGCTCAACATCGAACTGGGCAACCGGAGTCTGCGGGCCTTCCAGGACTTCGCGCACCGCCCCGGCGCCGACATCCGTCTCGACAGCGTCGGCTACCTCTTCCTGCTCACCAGCGACCAGCAGGCCGCGGACTTCGAGGTCAGTGTCCGGATCCAGAACAGCCTGGACGTGCCCAGCCGCATGATCAGCCCGGACGAGGCCCGCCGGCTGTGTCCCTACATCACCACCGACGGACTCGTGGCCGCCGTCTACTCAGCCGCCGACGGCCACGCCCGCCCCGCCCTGGTCGTCCACGGATATGCCGACTCCGCGGCCCGGGCCGGCGTCAGGTTCGCTCCGCACACCGCCGTGACCGGCATCGACACCGCCGGCGACCGTGTCACCGCTGTTCACACCGACCGCGGCCGGATTTCCTGCTCCACCGTCATCTGCGCGGCGGGCGCCTGGTCGGGGCAGATCGGCGACATGGCCGGCATCAACCTGCCGGTGCGGCCGGTGCGTCGCCAGCTGGCTTTCACCGAGCCGCTGACACCTCCGGCACCTCGCATTCCCTTCACCATCGACTTCTCGACCTCGGCCTACTTCCACAACAGCGACGACGGTCTGCTGTTCGGCCTGGCCGATCCCGACCAGCCTGACGGCTTCGACACCACCTGGACCCCCGACTGGCTCGATCTGTTCCGTGCCGCCGCGCGGCGCCAGGCCCCCGCGCTGGCCGACATGGAGATCGCCGACGGCTGGGCCGGACTGTACGAGGTCACCCCGGACCACAACGCGCTGATCGGACGCTCCGGCGAACTGGCCAACTTCCTGTACGCCACCGGATTTTCCGGCCATGGCTTCCTGCAGGCCCCTGCCGTCGGCGAGATCGTGCGCGACCTCTGCCTGGACCGCGAACCGTTCATCGACATCTCACCCCTCAGCGCCGACCGCTTCCGGGCCGGGGCCGAGATCCGTCCCGAAGCCCACGTGGTGTGAATTCCCGTGACCGCCCAACTGCCCGACTGCCCGACCGCCCGCCCGATCCAAAGCCCGATGGAAAGGCAGACCCGTCGATGATCAGCCAGTGGCAACTGCGCGCCGCCTTCGCCTCGCGGCTCTCGGACATGTACGGGCGGGAGGTCCCCGCCTACACCACGCTCGTGGACGTCTCGCGCGAGGTCAACGAGGACGTCCTGCGCGCGCAGGGTGCCGACGCGGAACGTCTGGGATCCATCAGCCGGGTGACCGCGGAACGGCACGGCGCCATCCGCGTCGGCACCCCCGGCGAACTGCGGCAGGTCGCCCGCATCTTCGGGGCCCTGGGCATGCACCCGGTGGGGTTCTACGACCTGCGCGAGGCCGCCGCCAGCGCGGTGCCCGTCGTATCGACCGCGTTCCGTCCCATCGACGGCGAGGAACTGGCACGTAACCCCTTCCGCGTCTTCACGTCCTTGCTCACCCCGGCGGACCCGCGGTTCTTCGACGCCGGTCTGCGCTCCCGCCTGGAGACGTTCCTCGCCGGCCGCGAGCTGTTCCCGCCGGAGCTGCTCGCCCTGGCCGACCGGGCCGAGGCGGAGAAGGAACTGCCGGACGCCGCAGCCGAACGCTTCCTCCTGCTCGCCGTGCAGGCCTTCGAGTTGTCGGCCGAGCCGATCGACAAGGCCTGGTACGAGACCCTGGAGAAGGTCTCCGCCGTGGCCGCGGACATCGGTGGTGTGCGCAGCACCCATATCAACCACCTCACCCCGCGCGTCCTGGACATCGACGAGCTCTACCGGCGCATGACCGGGCGCGGCATCGAAATGATCGACGCCATCCAGGGCCCCCCGGACTGGAAGGGCCCCGACCTGTTGCTGCGTCAGACGTCCTTCCGGGCGCTGGCCGAGCCCCGCGCCCTGCGCACCCCGGACGGCAGCGTGATCACCGGTGCCCTGCGCGTGCGGTTCGGCGAGGTCGAAGCCCGTGGCATCGCCGTCACCCGCGAGGGCCGGGCCCTCTACGACCGCCTGCTCGCCCTCGTCGACCAGCAGGCCGCCCTCCACCCCCGGGCGGACCGGAGCGAACTCGCCCGCACCCTGTGGGCCGAGCACGTCCCCGGCAGCGAGCGAGAACTCGCCACCCAGGGGCTGGCGTACTTCACCTACCAGGTCGCGACCGACCGGCCACGGGACGGAAGCCGCCCGCCGACCGGCATCGGCGACTTGCTGGGGCAGGGCTGGGTCCGGGCCGAGCCCGTTGTCTACGAGGACTTCCTGCCCCGCTCCGCGGCCGGCATCTTCCAGTCCAACCTCAGCGGCGAGGGCTCCAGGAACAACGACCAGGAAGGCGCCGCCTACGACAGCGCATGGCTCTCCGGCGCCATCGACCGCGAAGTCCTCGACCCCTTCGCCCTCTACGAGGAGCAGCAGAACCGCTCCATCGCCCAGGTCGCCAGGGAACTGGGACTCGACGGCGCAATCGGCTGACCCCGCCGATCCGGTCCTCACCCCTCAACCCCCAAGGGAGCATCATGACCAGCACCACCCTGCCCACCACCGAGGACCTGCGCGCCCGAGCCCGTGCCGCCCTGGAGCGCGTCGGCGTCACCGTTCAGGAAGGCACCGACTTCCAGGCCCGTACGCCCATCACCGGCGAGGACCTCTTCGGCCTGACGGCCGCCACCGCCGCTGACACCGAGGAGGCCATCAGCGCCACCCGCGAGGCCTTTCTCACCTGGCGCACCACACCGGCGCCCCGTCGCGGCGAACTCGTCCGCCGCCTGGGCGAGTTGCTCCGTGATCACAAGAGCGACCTGGCCGACCTCATCACCATCGAAGCGGGCAAGATCCGCTCGGAGGCGCTGGGTGAGGTCCAGGAGATGATCGACATCTGTGAGTTCGCGGTGGGCCTGTCCCGTCAGCTCTACGGGCGCACCATCGCCTCCGAACGCCCGGGCCATCGCCTCGCCGAGACCTGGCACCCCCTCGGTGTCGTCGGTGTCATCTCCGCGTTCAACTTCCCCGCCGCCGTGTGGTCGTGGAACACCGCCGTGGCTCTGGCCTGCGGCGACACCGTGATCTGGAAGCCCTCCGAGCTCACCCCGCTCATCTCGCTCGCCTGCGACCGGCTGCTGGCCCAAGCCGCCGAAGAGGTCGGCGCCCCCCTCGACGTACACCGTCTGCTGCTCGGCGACCGCACCATCGGCGAGAAGCTCGTGGACGACCCCCGCGTCGCGCTCATCAGCGCTACCGGTTCCACCCGCATGGGCCGCGAGGTCGGCCCCCGCGTCGCGGCCCGCTTCGGGCGCACTCTGCTGGAGCTCGGCGGCAACAACGCCGCCGTTGTCGCGCCCTCCGCCGACCTCGACCTCGCCGTCCAGGGCATCGTCTTCGCCGCCGCCGGTACCGCGGGACAGCGCTGCACCACCCTGCGCCGACTCATCGTCCACCGCGACATCGCGGACACCCTCATCGCACGGCTGACGGCCGCGTACGCCAAGCTCCCCATCGGCGACCCGTTGGACGAGAACACCCTCGTCGGACCGCTCATCTCCACCAAGGCTCTCGAAAGCATGCAGGACGCCCTCACCCGCGCACAGGCGCGGGGCGGCAAGGTTCTCGTGGGCGGCGGCCGCCGGCTGGCCGACACCGCCCCGGGGGCGGCCTACGCCGAACCGGTCATCGTTCGCGTCGACGAACAGACCGACGTCGTACGGGAGGAGACCTTCGCCCCGGTCCTCTACGTGCTGACGTACGACACGTTCGAGGAGGCCATCGCCCTGCACAACGATGTTCCCCAGGGCCTGTCCTCGAGCATCTTCACCCGCGACCAGCAGGAGGCCGAGCTCTTCCTCTCCTCCGAGGGCTCCGACTGCGGCATCGCCAACGTCAACATCGGCACCTCCGGCGCGGAGATCGGCGGCGCCTTCGGTGGTGAGAAGGAGACCGGCGGCGGCCGCGAGTCCGGCTCCGACGCCTGGCGCGCATACATGCGCCCGGCCACCAACACCATCAACTACTCCAGCAGGCTCGCCCTCGCCCAGAACGTCAGCTTCCTCTGAACGCGCGCCCTCAGCCTCGCCCCGGACCTGTGCCGGGGGCGGGCCTGACGGACGCTCGTCCGGGACTGCGGCTACATCGGCTGGAGCGAGGGTGCCCCGTTACTCGAGGACTTCTCGTAGGCGGCGAGCAGGCGCTCGGTGTCGGCCATCTGCCGGAGCCAGCCGTCGCGGACGACGTCGATGCCCGTCTCGGGGTCCTGCAGGGAAGCCAGGTACCCGGCGAGCGGGGCGCCCCCCGGGCCCGCCTGCTCGTGCAGTTCGATCATTTTGGCCACGAGCTTGGTCTGCACGCCGTAGATCGGGATCTGCGGGCCGCGCGGTGCGATGAGGCCGATGAAGTACAGCTTCTCGGCGGTTTCCGTCACGATGCCGCCCGCGTAGCGCACCGGAGCCCCGGCGGCGGAGGGGAAGAGGGAGTCATCGAGGAACGGGAGCCGGACGTTGAAGCCGGTGGCCCACAGGATGGTGTCGTAGTCGCGGGAGGTGCCGTCGCCGAAGTGGACGGTGTTGCCATCGAACCGCTCGATGCCCGGACGGACGGTGATGCGGCCGTGGTGGATCCAGTACAGGAGGAGGTCGTTGACGACCGCGCGGCCCTCGGCGAGGGTGGCTCCCTCGGGCTCGGGCAGGCCGGGGTAGGCGTTCCACTCCCCGATCGACAGGCGGGCCATGAGCCGGCTGATCAGGTCCTGCTCCGGCGGCGAGAAGTCGGCCAGAAACGGGACTTCCTGGCGTGGCACGCCGAAGTAGGTCTTGGGCTGGAACCACGAGCCGTGCCGGATGACGATGTCGGCGTCCAGGCGGTGCTGGGCGACGTCGACGGCGAGGTCGCAGCCGGAGTTTCCGGCGCCGACGACGAGGATGCGGTCGCCCTCCAGTTCCGAGACGTTCTTGTAGACGCCGGAGTGGATCGTCTTTCCGGTGAACTCGCCGGGGATGTCCGGGATCCTGGGGTCCCACAGGTGGCCGTTGGCCACGAGCACGCCGTCGTAGACCTCGTCGTCCCCGGCGGAGGTGGTCACCCGCCAGCCGTACGACCCCGTCCGCGCGTCCGTGACACCTTCGGGGGCCGGGACCGGCTCGACGCTCGTCACGGCCGTGCCGAACCGGATGATCTCGTAGAGGCCGTGCTCGCGTGCGTACGACTCGATATAGGCGCGCACCTGGTCGCGGCGCGGGAAGTGCGGGTACTCGGCGGGCATCGGAAAGTCCTCGAACGCCGTCATGTCGCGCGAGGTGATGAGGTGAAGGGCGTCGTAGTCGGTGTGCCAGTGGCCGCCGACCCGGTCCGTCTTCTCGAAGCAGTCGACGCTGTGGCCGCGCCGGCGCAGTTGCTGGAGGGCGGAGACGCCTGCGGCTCCGGCGCCGATGATGCAGTAGCGGGACATGGGGGTTCCCTTCGTGGTCCGGGACGGTGGCTTCCGAAGCCGTCACCCGGCGGCCTTGGACCGGGGCGGGGTTGGCGTGCGGAGCGAGGGCTTCGTTGCATCCAGACGCGGTCAGGGGTGAGTGGGTCCGCCCGTCAGGATGACCAAAGTATTGACGGGACAACTGCTCTAGGTGAATGCGTGATTTACGCCATGCCCATAGGGTTTTCCTATGGTCGGCCCGCTCTCCTCAGGGGCGGCCGGGTCTCACTCGCCGCCGGCTCCCTCGGTGTGGCTGATCACCGGGTCACAGGTCTCCAGCGCCGCCAGGTGCTTCGTGACCAGTTCCATCAGCACGCGCGTGGCGGGGGAGAGGTGGGCGTCGCGCCGGGTGATGAACGCGAACGTCTCGTGCAGGGGCGGGTCCAGCGAGACGGAGTGCAGGCGCTCCAGATACCCCAGCGAGCGGGCGAGGGGCAGGGAGATGACGGTGTCGCCGACGCCACGGGCAGCGAGGGTGAGGGCCAGGGCGGGGGACTCGACCTCGGCCACGGGGTTGAGGGAGACGCCCGCCCTCTGGACACGCCCCAGCAGCTGGCGACGGGTGGGGTCGATATTGCCCCAGCGCGCCTCGGGGAGGATGAGCGGTGCTTCGGCCAGCCGCTGCGCCGTGGGCGGCTCGGTGACGCGCGACGGATAGGCGCTGACGTAGACGACCTCGCACGTCCATACGACGCCGCTCACGTCCAGGCCGCGGTCGTCCACCGGCAGGGCGACAAGCCCCGCCTCCAGTGCGCCGTCGCGGACGGCGTCGGCGACCTCGCTGGAGTTCAGCCCCACGACACGGATTCTCACCCTCGGGTGCTGGGCGCGGAAATCGGTGATCAGGTCGCTCAGCAGCAGGTGCTGCGCGCTGCTGAAGGTGCCGAAGGCCACGGTGCCGCCGGTGAGCGTACGCACTCCGCGCACCGACTCCTCTGCCTCATTCGTGGCGATGCGGACGTGCTGGGCGCGCGGCAGCAGCAGATGTCCGGCTTCGGTCCGCACCAGCTTCCGATTGGTGCGGACGAAGAGCGGGACGCCGAGCGAGTGCTCCAGGCGCCGGATCTGCTCGGACAGGCTCGGCTGCGCGATGTACAGCGCTTCCGCCGCCGCGGAGAAGGAGCCGTGCTCGACGGCGGCGAGGAAGTAGGTCAACTGCTGCAGCGTCATCGTGTTTGCCAAAGGCTGATCCTTGAGGAGCCTCGGAATTTCGAGGGTTTACCAATTGCCGTGGAGATCTCCATACTCTCCGCAAGCGCTGGGGTGGTCAACGGCCGGACGCACATCACCGTCGCCGGACCGTGACCAGCCCGCACCCTCCGGCCCGTTCACTGAGCCAGTTCACAGGTCCCCAGCCTTCTCGTCCCCCTCCAGCCCGCTCACGGCTGGAGAAGGAGGTCTCCCCGTGCGGAACTCCCCTGAGCAAGTCCGCGAATCGGTCCTGGAACCCAGCCGCGATGCCCGGGCCCGCCGCACCGATCAGTACATCCCACCCAGGAGACGGCATTGAGTACGCATCCCAGCACGCCGGCCGGCGCACGGCTGTCCGGCAGGACCGTCCTGATCACCGGCGGTGCCCGCGGTCAGGGAGCCTCGCACGCCGAACGGCTCGCCTCCGAAGGGGCGCGGGTCCTGGCCTGCGACGTCCTCGACGACGCGGGCAAGGCCACTGCCACCCGCCTCCAGGAGGCAGGGCTCGACGTGGAGTACATGCACCTCGACGTCACATCACCCGACGACTGGGCCCGGGCCGTCCAGCATGCCCGGACGGCCACCGGACGCCTGGACGTACTCGTCAACAACGCCGGGATCATCCACGTCAACCCGCTCCTCGAGGAACGCGCCGAGGACTGGAACGCCACCCTCTCCGTCAACGTCACCGGCCCGCTGCTGGGCATCCAGGCAGCCGCACCCCTGATGCGTGAGAACGGCGGCGGCTCGGTCATCAACGTCGCCTCGATCTTCGGAGTGGTCGGTGCCGCCGGCTACGTCGCCTACTGCGCCAGCAAGGGCGCCCTGATCGCGCTCACCAAGACCGCCGCCCTGGAACTGGCCGCCGACGGCATCCGCGTCAACGCCCTCTGCCCCGGCGGAGTCAGCACCCCCATGAACGAACACGAGAAGGAAGGCGGCGTGATCCCGCAGACCCCGATGGGCCGCCGCGCCCACGTACGGGAGATCTCCGGAGCCGTCGCCTTTCTCGCGTCCGACGACTCCAGCTTCACCACCGGAACGGAGATGATCATCGATGGCGGCTTCCTCGCCCACTGAGCCCCCGCACTCGGGGCCCCCGCGCTCCACGGCCCTGGTGACCGGCGCGGCCAGCGGCATGGGCCGGGCCGTCGCGGAGCGGTTCCTCGCCGAGGGCTGGTCCGTCCTCGGCGTGGACCGCGACACCACGGCCCTCGACAAGGTGGCCGACGAGCTCGGGGCCGCCTTTCGGCCTGTGGCGGTGGACATCACCGACCGTGCCGCCGTTGCCACGGCCCTCGGCTCCCCGGAGGGGCTGCGCGCCGTCGTCAACGCCGCCGGCATCTATCCCCCCACCCTTCTCGCCGACTTCGACGAGCCGACCTACCGGCGCATCTTCGACGTGAACGTCCTCGGCACCCTCAACGTCACCGCCGAAGCCGTCCCCGCATTGCGCGGCGCGGGCGGCGGATCGGTCGTCAACTTCGCCTCCATCGACGCCTTCGCCGTCTCGCCCGGCCAGTTGATCTACAGCGCCTCAAAGGCGGCCGTGGTCTGTCTGACCCGCTCCCTCGCCCAGGAGCTGGCCGCCGACGGCATCACCGTCAACGCGATCGCCCCCGGCTGGGTCGACACCCCGGGCACCCGCGCCGGCGGCCGCATGGAACAGGCCGTCTCCACCATCCCGTTGGGCCGGGCCGCCCAGCCAGAGGAGATCGCCGACTGGGTCTGGAAGCTGTGCCACGGCACGTACATGACCGGCGAAACACTTGTCGTCAGCGGCGGCATCGCCGTCCGCTGACCCCTTTTGAAAGGTCCCGCCACGCAACGGAGACATGCCCATGACCGTCCAGCACGGGCCGACGGACATAGGAGTACGCGCGTTCGCCGCGCAATGCGTGACGGCCGACTGCATCGGCTCACGGCCGGGAACGGCAGGTTACCCAAGGCGCCGAAAGTTACTCTTCGGTCTCGGCGACTGAATACAGGAGATTCGTTTCCGGCGAGTTAATTCCTCGCGAGATGGTGGCCCACGTGGTCCGCCCTGTTTTCGCATGCCCTCTTGGCGCATCCCGGCATGAATAACAATTCAACGCCGAAACCTGATGAAAACTTTGCCGTGACCTGTAAGTGACGTGGAAGCCCCAGATTTCCCATTACCTTCGGAGTTGAGGAGTGGAATGTTCAGAGCAGCCAAGATTTTCGCAACGGTCGCGGTGGCCGGGCTCGCTGCAAGTGCCTGCGGGGGCAGCGCTTCGGGCGGCTCGGACGGTGGCTCGAGCAGCGGCACGATGGTCATCGGTATTGACCTGCCGCTCCAGGGCGCGTCCAAGGACGCGTCCGAGTCGACGGTCAACGCGATGAAGCTCTACCTGGACCAGGTGGGCGGCAAGGCCGGCAAGTACAAGGTGAAGCTCAAGGTTTACGACGACTCGACTGCCGCCAAGGGAGCCTGGGACGACGCGACCTGTGCCAAGAACGCGCAGGACCACGTGGCCAACACCGAAGAGGTCGCGGTCATGGGCACGTACAACTCCGGCTGTGCGAAGATCGAGGTCCCGGTCCTGAACCAGGACCCGAAGGGCCCCATGCTGATGGTGTCGCACGCGAACACCAATCCCGGTCTCACGAAGTCCTGGGACCCGGGAGAGCCCGAGAAGTATTTCCCGTCCGGTAAGCGCAACTACGCCCGTGTCATCGCCACCGACGATTACCAGGGTGCGGCGGGAGCCCAGTTCGCCGCCAAGGATCTCGGCGTCAAGAGCTGCTACGTCCTCAACGACAACCAGACCTACGGTATCGGTGTCGCCAAGGCGTTCGTGGACGAGGCGAAGAAGCAGGGCATCAAGGTGCTCGGCAACCAGGCCTGGGACCTCAAGCAGCCGAACTACACCGCGCTCTTCACCAACATCAAGGCGACCAACCCGGACTGCGTCTACCTCGGCGGCATCTTCGACAACAACGGCGGTCAGCTGGTCAAGGACAAGGTCAAGGTCCTTGGCGACAACTCCAAGGTGAAGCTGATAGCACCTGACGGCTTCAGCGGTTACCCGGACTTCGACAAGCTGGCTCAGGCCCAGGGCTCGTACCTCACCTTCGCGGGCCTGACCACCACCAGCCTGCGCGAGCAGGGCGGCGTCGGCGCGAAGCTCCTCGACGCCTACAAGAAGAAGTACGGCGCCGACCCGGCGACCAACTACGCGCTGTACGCGGTAGAGGCGCTGCAGGTGATCATGAAGGCGATCGAGGGGTCCGACGGGACCCGGGCGAGCATCCGGGACCAGGTGTTCTCGGGCAGCGGGATCAGCATCCCGGCCGACGTGTCGGCAGTGGGCAAGAAGCTCACCATCTCCCCCAAGACGGGTGATGTCGATGTCCTCGACATCTCGGTGATCAACGTCAAGGACAACGAGGAGAAGTTCCTCAAGCCGTGGCCCGTCAGCTGAGCTGAGGCCTACGGGGCGGGCGGCATCCGACCAGGTGTCGCCCGCCCCGGACCGCCTTCCGGCCGGCTCCCCTGCACGTGATCTCACCTCCCCGAGGACCCTTCATGGCAGCAACTGCTACCAGCGTCGTGGTGCCAGCCACGATCGACCGCAAAGCGGTTTTCCAACGCTATGCCACGTACGCCATCCTCTTCGGCGTCGTCGTCTGGCTCGGCGTCAACCTGATCCACGCACCCGCACAGTTCTTCTCGGCGGGCGCTGAGGGACTCAACAACGGGATGCTCTACGCGCTCATCGCGCTCGGGTACACCCTGGTCTACGGCATCATCGAGCTGATCAACTTCGCCCACGGCGACCTGTTCATGCTCGGAGCCCTGTTCAGCGGATTCCTGCTGACCACCGTCATGGGGCAGACCACCTCCACTCTCCTCGGCTGGGTGCTCCTGCTCGTCACGCTGGTCGCCACCATGGCCTTCTGCGGCGGCGTCAACGTGACCCTGGAGTTCGTGGCCTACCGGCGCCTGCGGCGGGCTCCCAAACTCGCCCCGCTGATCACCGCGGTCGGCATGAGCTTCATCCTTCAGTTCATCGGCCTGAAGTGGAACGGCTCGACGCCCCAGCAGTGGCCGACCATTCTTCCCGAGGGGTCCTTCGGGTTCGGCGGCTTCGAGGTCGACTACAGCCTGCTGGCCGTCGTCGCGGTGACCGTGCCCGTCCTGCTGCTGCTGAAGTGGGTCGTCACCAGCACCAGGCAGGGCAAGGCGATGCGGGCCGTCGCCCAGGACCAGGACGCCGCCCGGCTCATGGGCGTCAACGTGAACCGGACCATCTCCTTCACCTTCCTGATCGGCGGGGCGCTGGCCGGCACCGCGGGCGTGATGTACCAGCAGGTCGTGGGCACCACGGCGTACAACCTGGGCTACCAGATGGGGCTCATCGCCTTCACCTCCGCGGTCCTCGGCGGCATCGGCAACATCTCCGGCGCGGTGCTGGGCGGCCTGCTGATCGGCGTCATCCAGGGCTTCAACGACGGCCTGCCCTACGGGTTCCACCAGAAGTGGTCCCAGACAGTGGTCTTCACCATCCTCATCCTGCTCATGGTCTTCAAGCCCGAAGGCCTGCTGGGCCGACCGACCACGGAGAAGGTGTAGCCCATGGCTTCCAAATCCGTATCCGTACCGCACCGGCTGCGGTGGCCGCTGGGATACACCGCCGTGGCGGTCCTGGTGTTCCTTGCCTACTACTACGTGATCCCCAACCTCGGACCCGACGCCCAGACGTTCTTCCGCAACTGGCTTCCGCTCACCTCGGTCAACGAGGCGCTCGTCTGGGTGATCTGCGCACTCGGCCTGAACATCGTGGTCGGCTACGCCGGCCTGCTGGACCTGGGCTTCGTCGCCTTCTGGGCCATCGGCGGCTACGTCGCGGGCTGGCTGATGTCCGGCAAGTTCTACGATGTCAACTTCAACTTCCTCGGCGGCGCGTCCGGGCCGGGCATCCACATCAGCTTCTGGCTGGTGCTGATCGTCGGAGGAGCGTTCTGCGCACTGTGGGGCGTGATCATCGGCGCGCCCACCCTGCGCCTGAAGAGCGACTACCTCGCGCTCGTGACGCTCGGCTTCGGCGAGATCATCCCGCAGGTCTTCCTCAACGGTGACAACATCGGCGGCTTCAACCTGACCAACGGCGCCCAGGGCATCACCCCGGTCGACCCGATCGCCATCGGCTCCACCAAGCTCGGACCGTTCGACCTGGTGTGGAAGTACCTGATCTTCGTAGGGATCGCCGCGCTCGTCGTCTTCATCACGCTGCGGCTGCGCGAGGGCCGGCTGGGCCGCGCCTGGCTGGCCATCCGCGAGGACGAGCTCGCTGCGAGCATGATGGGCGTACCGCTGATGCGCACCAAGCTCGCGGCCTACGCGGTCGGCGCGGTGGCGGGAGGCCTCGGCGGAGTCGCCTTCGCCACGCACGTCAACGGTGTGCTGCCCGACCGGTTCAACTTCTCGATCTCCATCACCCTGCTGGCCATGGTCGTGCTGGGCGGCATGGGCAACGTCTGGGGCGTCATCCTCGGTGCGCTCGTGCTCGCCTGGATCAACTCCACCGGGCTGCCGCAGTTCGGCACGTCCTTCAACGACCAGTTCGGGACGAACGTCAACTTCCCCTCGTACAACTTCCTGCTGTTCGGCGGCATCCTCGTCCTGATGATGCTGTTCCGGCGCGAGGGCATCCTGCCCGAATCCCGCACCCGGCTGATCCTGAAGGAACCCAGCCGGACCGACATGGAGTCGCTGCACGCCGACATGGAGGAAGCGGCACCCGAACTGGACGAGGACCTGGAACCCGTCATCGCCGCCGACGGAACAGGGGAGAAGGCATGACGACTCCGCAGACAGCACCCCAGAACACCGAGACCGGGCTGAAGCTGCGCGCCGACCACATCACGGTGCAGTTCGGCGGCCTGGTGGCCGTCAACGACGTCAGTTTCACCATCCCCGAGCAGTCCGTGGTCAGCCTGATCGGGCCCAACGGCGCGGGCAAGACGACGTTCTTCAACGTGCTCACCGGCCTGTACCGGGCGACCAGCGGCCGGGTGGTCCTCGGCGACCGGGACATCACCACTCTGGTCCCGCACAAGATCGCCGCCCTCGGCATGGCCCGTACGTTCCAGAACATCCGGCTCTTCGGCCTGATGACGGCCGAGGAGAACGTGAAGGTCGCCATGCACTCCAAGCTGCGGGCGGGGCCGTTCCACACCATTGTGCGGACCCCCCGGCAGCGCCGCGAGGAGCGGGAGGCCCATGAGACCGCCCGGGAGCTGCTGGAATTCGTCGGCATCGGCAAGTTCGCGGGCGAGTACGCACGCAATATCTCCTACGGCGACCAGCGTCGGCTGGAGATCGCCCGCGCGCTCGCGCTCGACCCGAGCGTCCTGCTGCTGGACGAGCCGACCGCCGGTATGAACCCGCAGGAGTCGGCGACGTTCACCTCGTTCGTGCACAGGCTGCGTGACGAGAAGGACCTCTCGGTCCTGCTCATCGAGCACGACATGAGCGTCGTCATGCAGGTCTCCGACCGGATCACGGTCCTCGACAGAGGAGAGAAGATCGCCGAAGGCGGCCCCGACGACATCAGGAACGACCAGCGGGTGATCGAGGCGTATCTCGGGAAGTCCGGAAGGGACAAGAAGATATGAGCGGCGCCAACGGCGTGACCGAGACGCGCGAGCCGATGCTCGAACTCGACGAGATCCACGTCTACTACGGCAACATCGCTGCGGTGAAGGGCCTGTCGCTCACCGTCTACCCGGGCGAGATCGTCACCCTCATCGGCTCCAACGGCGCGGGCAAGTCCACCACACTGCGGGCGATCTCCGGCCTGCTGCCGGTGCGGCGCGGCACCGTGACCTTCCAGGGCCGCAAGCTCAACGGCGTGGCCGATCACGAGGTCGTCAGGCGCGGCATCGCCCATTCTCCGGAGGGGCGGCGGATCTTCCCCAAGATGACCGTGGACGAGAACCTCGACATGGGCGCGTTCCTGCGCAAGGACAAGGAGGGGATAGCCGAGGACCGGGAGATGATCCTGGAGCTCTTCCCCCGGCTCCGGGAACGCATCAGCCAGAAGGCGGGCACCATGTCCGGTGGCGAGCAGCAGATGCTGGCCGTCGGGCGGGCGATGATGGCGAGGCCGCAGCTGCTGCTGCTCGACGAACCCTCCATGGGTCTGGCCCCGGTGCTCGTCGACGTCATCTTCGAAACCATCGTCCGGATCCGTGAGCAGGGCACCACGGTGCTGCTCGTCGAACAGAACGCGCTGGCCGCGCTCGAGGTCGCGGACCGCGCCTACGTCCTGGAATCCGGCTCCCTGAAACTCCATGGTCCCGCGGACGAGCTGGCCGAGGACCAGGAGATCGTCAGCGCCTATCTCGGCGGCTGACACACCCCGGGCGCGCGGGTGCGCCCACCTGGCGCGGCCACCCGCGCACCCGGGGTGTCGGTTTTCGACGAGGATGAACAGGGGGAAGTGGCGCGGTGGTGACGAGTGCGGTGGTTGCCGTGCCGCGGATGACCCCGTCGCACCGGCTCGGTTTGCTGATGGGCGCCGTCTCCGCCGTCCTGGTGGGCGTGTCCTTCGTGGCGAGCAGCGTGATGGCGCACTACCCGTTCCTGGGTGGGCAGTCGGTGCGCTACGCCCTCGGGTTCCTGCTGCTGGCCGTCCTGTGCACCCGGCGTGGATGGGCCCCGGTCCGCCGGCTCACCCCACGGCTGTGGGTGCGGCTCACCCTGGTGTCGGCGGCGGGCCTGGTCGGGTTCAACGTGGCGGTGCTCTGCGCCGAGCGCACCGCCGAGCCCGCCGTACCGGGCGTCGTGGTGGGGTGCACACCGGTGGTGGTGGCGATCCTGGCGCCGTTGATGGAGTCGAGACGCCCCTCGGGCCGGGTGGCCTGCGGGGCGCTGGTCGTGGCGGCGGGGGCCGCGGTGGTCCAGGGCTTCGGGCGGACGAACGCGGCCGGCCTGCTCTGGTCGCTGGCGGCGATGGGCGGGGAGGTGGTCATGGCCCTGTTCGTCGTGCCGGTGCTGAGAGTGCTGGGGCCACTGCTGCTGACCACCTGCGCGTGCGCGATCGCCTCGGTGGAGGCTGCGGCACTGGGCCTGGCCCTCGACGGTTCGGCGTGGGTGCGGATGCCCGACGGTGCGGAGTCGGCTGCGCTGGCGTGGCAGATCCTGGCCGTGACGGTGCTGGGCATCGTGCTGTGGTTCGGGGCCATCCACCGGATCGGCGCGGTGGGCATGGCACTGCTGTCCGGCCTGATCCCGGTCTCGGCCGCACTGACGGCGCCCATCGTGGGCACGGGAAGCTTCGGCGCCGGGCAGTTGCTGGGCAGCCTGCTCGTCGCCGCCGGTGTGTCGCTCGGCGCGTCCTCCGCGGCGGCCGACGCGGGCCCGGTCGCCGCCGCAGCGCCGGCACGCCGCCCAACGCCGCGGCAGGCTACCGTAACGAGCCCCGTGACGAAGAGGCAGGAGCGCATGCCGGAAGCACCGCAGGAGATTCTCTTCCTGTCCGAGCGTCAGGTGGCGGCGCTCTTCGATCCCGACACCGCCATCGAGTCCCAGCGGGTGGCGTTCACCGCCCTGGGCGACCGGACCGCCGAACTGCCGGAAAAGATCCTCTATCCCAGCCGCTTCGACGGCTCGATCGTCTTCTGCTACGCCTCCCGCCTGTCGGAGGACACCGGCGCGGTCTGCAAGTTCGGCAGCCTCAACCAGGGCAACAGCGGGCGCGGACTGCCCAACGTCAGCGCCCTGATCACCGCGCTCGATCCGGAAACCGGCCGCCCCGTGGCCGTGATGGACGGGACGACGGTGACGACCCTGCGCACAGCCGCCGCGAGCGCCCTCGCCGTCTCCGTCCTCGCGCGTCCTGACGCCACCCGGCTCGCGGTCATCGGCTCCGGCGTGCAGGCCCGGGCCCACGTACGTGCCATCGCCCGGGTACGCCCCCTGCGGACGGTGCGCATCTGGAGCCCCACACCGGGCAACAGCCTGGCCGCAGCGGCCGAACTCGCCGCCGAACTCGGCATCGAGGTGGCAGCCGCCAGGACTGCCGAGGAGGCGGTGGCGGAAGCCCATATCGTCGCCGCATGCACGCTGAGCGAGACGCCCGTCGTCCTCGGTGCCTGGCTGGCGAAGGGCTGCACCGTGGTGAGCGTCGGATCAGTCGAGCCGACGCGCTGCGAAGCCGACCCCGAGGTGCTGCGCCGGGCGGGAGCCGTCGTCGTCGACGACCCCGCCACCGCCGCAGGGCACTGCGGGCCGGTCGTGGCGGCACTGCGGTCGGGAGACCTCCTACGGGAGGACCTCGTCGGCCTCGGGGACGTCGTCGTGGGCCGTGCGACCGCCCGGAAGCAACCCGACGACATCGTGTTCTACGGCAGCGTCGGCATCGGCGTACAGGATGCCGCAGCCGCCTGGGCGGTGATCCAGCGGGCGCGCCACGGGGGCCAGGACGCGGCCGGGAGCGAGTGTCTCGTGCTCTGACCCGTCGCCCGCCGACGGGTTTCAGATCGTCCGGCAGAGGCGGGGCGTATCCAGCATCGCGACATCAAGCAGCTCGTCGTAGAGCTCCTGGACCGGACCGGTGCCCATCTCGGCCACGACGGGAGTACCGCGGCCCGGAGGTGCCCTGATCGCGCTGAGCGCGTTCGATCTTCAGGCAGCCGGCATCGGCCCTTCCTTCTCTTACACGGTGGGGCCGATGCGGGCGGCCCCGCGCTTCACAGTCTCCGGGACTCGCTTCAGGTCCGCCTGGGGCACTTGAAGCCGTCGATCACCCGAGTGCACTCGATGTGCACTGCGATGCACGCGCTCCGCCCTGGTCCCGGTCTCGGGGCCATGCAGCCGCCGCCCAATGGGTGCCGTCACCGAACGGCGTCTTGATCCCAGACGCCTTGGCATCAGGGAGCCGGACAGTGTGAACGCTATCCCCTGGAAGCGATCGACATTTTCCATAGACCATGTTCAGCGTGATCTAGCGCGGAACCCCGGGCGTTCACGCCCGGGAGGAAGCGCTTCTTAACGCTGCTCTGACCCGCGCGGGTGTACTTGGCTGCGCTGTTGACCTCAGCCGGGACGTTTCTGGTTCTCGATGTACTCCTTGATGACAGCGAGCGGGGCGCCCCCGCACGAGGCGGCGAAGTAGGACGGCGACCAGAAGTGCTCACCCCACAGGTACTTGCGGATGTGGCCGGGGAACTCCTGCCTCAGGCGCCGGGCGGAGACACCCTTGAGGGAGCCTACGAGTCGGGAGATGGCGACCTTGGGCGGGTAGTGCACGAGGAGGTGGACGTGATCGCGTTCGCCGTTGAACTCCCGCAGCTCCGCGCCGAAGTCGGTGCACACGTCGCGCATGACCTCTTCGCAGCGCCGAAGGATCTCGTCGGAGAATGGTCCGCGCCGGTATTTGGGGGTGAAGACCAAGTGCGCGTGGAGGGTGTAGACGACGCTACGGCCCCTGCGGATATCGGGGTTTGGCTCCCAGCGTGGTGACATAGATCAATGCTACGATCACGCCCGTGAAGATCGTGACGCAGGTCAAACTCACACCGGATGCCGTGCAGGCATCCGTGCTTGAGCGCACCCTGCGCACGGTCAATGACGCCGCGAACTGGGTATCGGAGGTGACGTTCGAGCACGGCGTGCCGCGTGAGTACGAGCTGCGCAAGCACACCTACGCCGAACTCAAAGCGCGGGGGCTGGGAGCGCAGGCCGCGCAACACGTCATCAAGAAGGTGCGCGACTCGTACACCACGCTCAAGGCCAACATCCGAGCCGGGAACCTCGGCACGGAAGGCTCTAAGCGTCGCCGCAAGGCCGAGTCCAAGCCGATCACCTTTCGCCCCGTGGCCGCCCAGCCGTATGACGACCGGTGCCTGAGCTGGCAGTACGACCAGCGGACCGTGTCCATCTGGACCGTGGACGGCCGGGTCAAGAACGTGCCGTTCGTGTGCTCCGCCGACGCGCTCAAGATGCTCCAGGCGCACCGGCAGGGCGAATCCGACCTGATCGAGCGCGACGGCGTGTTCTACCTCGTCGCCACCTGTGACGTGCCCGAGGCCGAGCAGTACGAGCCGGACGGCTTCATCGGCGTGGACCTCGGCATCGAGAACATCGCCACCGCCTCCACCGGCTACCTCGCCGCCGGGCGGGGGCTCAACCGGTACCGCAAGCGACAGCTTGCCCTGCGTGCCAAGCTCCAGAAGAAGCGCACCAAGAGCGCCAAGCGGCGGCTCAAGGCACGTGCCCGCAAGGAAGCGCGGCACGCCGCGAACACCAACCACATCATCTCCAAGACGATCGTGACCGAGGCTGAACGCACCGGGCGCGGCCTGTCCCTCGAAGAACTGGGGGGCATCCGCAACCGGGTACGGCTCCGCAAGCCCCAACGGGTCGCACTCCATTCCTGGGCGTTCGCCCAGCTCGGAGACTTCATCGTCTACAAGGCCAAGCGGGCCGGTGTACCCCTGGTCTTCGTTGATCCCGCGTACACGTCGCAGACGTGTGCCGAGTGCGGCCACGTCGACAAACGCAACCGTGTCGACCAGGGGCTTTTCATCTGCCGGGGGTGCGGGGTCGTTGCCCACGCCGACCGGAATGCTTCCCACAACATCGCCACCCGTGGCGAGAGCGTGTGGAATGCGGGGCGTGAGTCACGCGTCCCTGCCACCCCATAACGGGGTGTCTGGACGGAGGAGTCCACCCCAGCAGCCAGCTGGGCACTACCTCCAAGCCCGGCCCTTCAGGGCCGGGTCAAGTTGACGGCCAGGTTGTCGGCCCACCCCTGGCGCCACTGTGCCGGGTCTTCGAGCGGCGACCCGAGCCAGGCTCCAGCGTTGTTGACCAGGACGTCGACACGGCCGTGCCAGGCCAGAGCCTCCTGCCACATGGTCTCCGTCCCGGTCTCGTCACGAAGGTCGGCGCGGACCAGGCATCCGCGGTCTCCCAGGCGGCGCTGGAGGTCGAGGGCGGCCTGTTCGCTGTTGGCCCAGTGCGCGACGACGTATGCGCCTTCGCGGTGAGCGGCGAGTGCGGTCGCCCGTCCGATGCCGCGCGACGCACCTGTGACGAGGACCGTCTTTCCGGCAAGGAGAAGGCTGCCGGGGGAAGTTGTCTCGATGCTCATGAGACTGCCTGCGCTCCGGTGATCTCGACAATGGAGCCGCACATGTACGGCGCCTCGTCCGAGGCGAGGAACGCGACCAGCGCCGCGACCTCCTCCGGTGTCCCGATGCGGCCGAACGGGACCAGAGCGTCGAGGTCGGCGACGGTGCGTCCCGTTCGGACGAGATTCGCCTCCACCATCGGTGTTCGGATCTCTCCCGGGCACACGGCGTTGACTCGGACGCCCTGGTTGGCGTGGTCCCGGGCGAGGCTGTGGGTGAAGGCGACAACTGCGGCTTTTGTCACGTTGTACGCGATATGTCCCGGCGTCGGCTGCAGGCCCCACTGCGAGGCGGTGTTCACGATGGCTCCACCGCTGTGGGACGCCATGTGCGGCAGTGCTGCCCGGCACAGGTGGAACAGCGGGTGCACGTTGATGGCGAAGCTGGTCTCCCAGCCCTCTTCGGAGAGGGCGAGGAGGTCGCCGCGTCGGTTGATGCCGGCGTTGTTCACCAGCACGTCGAGGTGTCCGTGGCGGGCGACCACCTCGTCGACGACCTGGACGCACGCGCTCGCGACGGCGAGGTTGAACTGTGAGACCTCGGCTGTCCCGCCCTCTCCTGTGATCTCCGAAGCGATTTTGCCTGCTGCGGCGCCGTCGACGTCGCAGACCACGACGGTGGCCCCTTCGCGTGCCAGACGCCGCGCGATCGCGGATCCGATACCGCCGCCCGCGCCGGTGACGACACAGACCTTCTCCGTGAAGCGTGAAGCAGTGGCCGAGACGGCCATGACACTCCTCTTCGATGGCTCAGCTCGGACGGCTCAGCTCCGGACGACTCAGCTCGGACGGTTCAGCGGCTGGTGAAGATCACGTCGTGCCAGCCCTTGTGCGGGGCGCCGGTGATGTCCGACATGACGTGCTTGATGTTGGTGTATTCGTCGAAGGAGTAGGCGGACATGTCCTTGCCGAAGCCGGAGGTCTTGTAGCCGCCGTGCGGCATCTCGCTGATGATCGGGATGTGGTCGTTGATCCAGACGCAGCCCGCCTGGATCTCGCGGCCGGCCCGCCCGGCGCGGTAGACGTTGGTGGTCCAGGCGGAGGCGGCGAGCCCGTACGGGGTGTCGTTGGCGAGGCTGAGTGCCTCGTCGTCGCCGTCGAAGGGCAGGCAGACGAGAACCGGGCCGAAGATCTCCTGCTGCACGATGGGCAAGTCCTGTGCGGCGTCGGTGATGAGGGTGGGCTCGTAGTAGGCGGCCCGGCCGAGTGGTCCGTCGGGGATCTTTCCGCCGCGTACGACGGTGGCGCCGGTCCGGCGAGCGTCCTCGACCATGGCGGCGACCTTGTCGCGCTGCCGGAGGGAGATCAGGGAGCCCATGTCGGTGGCCGGGTCGTCGATCGGGCCCAGGCGTACGTCGTCCATCAGCTCGGCGACGCGGGCCACGAACGCCTCGTACAGCGGACGCTGGACGTAGGCGCGGGTGGCGGCCGTGCAGTCCTGGCCGGCATTGATGAGGGCCCCGGCCACCGCACCGCGGGCCGCGGCCTCCAGGTCGGCGTCGTCGAAGACGACGAAGGGAGCCTTGCCGCCGAGTTCGAGGTGGACGCGCTTGACCAGCCCGGCTGCCTGCGCGGCGACTTGGCGCCCCACCGCCGTGGAACCGGTGAAGGAGACCATGGCGACGTCGGGGTGCGTGACCAGCGCCTGGCCGGCGACGGGCCCGGTGCCGGTGACGATGCTGATGACACCGTCCGGGATGCCCGCCTCCTGGGCCGCCTCCGCGAACATCACCGAGGTCAGCGGGGTCAGTTCGGACGGCTTGAGGACGATGGTGTTGCCTGCGGCGACGGCGGGCAGCACCTTCCACGCCGCCATCTGCAACGGGTAGTTCCAGGGGGCGATGGAGCCGATGACGCCGACGGGTTCGCGGCGGATCGTGGAGGTGTGGTCGCCGGAGTACTCGCCGGAGGCGCGGCCCTCCAGGTTGCGGGCCGCACCGGCGAAGAACCGGACGTTGTCGATGGTGCCGGGGATGTCGAAGCCACGGGTCAGCCTGATCGGTTTGCCGCCGATCCGGCTTTCGGTGTCGGCGAACTCCTCGGCACGCTCCTGGAGTCGGTCCGCCCAGCGCAGCAGTGCCTCGGAGCGTTCGGCGGGAGTGGTGCGCGACCAGTCCGCGAAGGCATCCCGGGCGGCGGCGACCGCCTCGTCGACGTCCTCGGCGCCGGCCAGGGTGTCGGTGGCCAGGACCTCTCCGGTGGCCGGATTGGTCACCGAGAACTTCTCGCCGGACGTGCCGGGGCGTCGCTTGCCCGCGATGAACTGCGTTCCGGTGGTCTCCATCAGCGCTCCTGTTCGGCGGCGCCCCACAGGTCGCCGAGGGTGTAGCCGTGCGGGAAGGGGTCGGTGTCGTCCAGGACGTACTGGTTGAATCCGGTGATCCAGCCGCGTCCGCTGATCGTCGGCAGCACCGCCTCGTGCGGCCCGACTTGGGTGGTGTCGAGCAGCGTGCCCGTGAAGGTCGTTCCGATGATCGATTCGTGGACGAACGGTGTGTTCAGGGGGAGGTCGCCCCGTGCGTGCAGGGCGGCCATGCGGCCGCTGGTGCCGGTGCCGCACGGGGAGCGGTCGAGCGAGCCGGTCCAGGTGGCCGGGTCGGCCAGGTCCACCTCGCCGTTGGGCAGGACGACGGTGTTGCGGCCGGAGACGCCGGGCGTGGGCGAGGGGCCGTGGATCATCGTCAGAGCGATCTGGTCGATACCCGGGTTATGGGGGTGGCTGACCGGGAACTGCTGCTGGGCCGCTGTGCGCAACACCGCTCCGGCGCGGGCGAGTTGCTTGGCGGCGCCCGGCTCCAGGGTGATGCCCAGATCGGCGGCCCGGGCCTGTACGAAGAACTGTCCACCGAAGACGATGTCGACCGGCACCCGCCCGTACTCGGGCAGGTCCAGCACGTGGTCCAGGGCGACAGCGAAGGCGGGTACGTTGGCGAAGGTGACCCGGGTGGCCTTGCCCCCGGACACGTCCACCCGGACCCTGACCAGCCCGACCGCGGTGTCGACGGTGAGTTCCGCGACCGGTTCGCTCACCGGTACCGCTCCCGTTTCCACCAGCGCGGTGACCGTACAGATGAGGTTGGAGCCGGACATGGGGCGGAAGCCGCCCTGTTCGAGGATTACCAGGCCGAAGTCGGCGGCCGGGTCGGCCGGCGGCAGCACCAGGGCGCCGCACAGGGCCGGGTAGCCGCGCGGCTCCCGGAGCAGGAGCCGGCGCAGGTCGTCGAGGTGCTTCTCGCAGTACTGCAGTCGCTCGGCCATCGTGGCGCCCTTGACGTGCAGATGGCTGCCGATGAGCACGCGGCCCGGCTCGCCCTCGGCGTGTACGTCGATCGCGTGGACGCGGCGGTACGAGGCCATCACGCGGCCACGCTCTCCTCAGTCACCGTGACACCGGCCGCGATGAGCCGGTCGCGGAACTCGGCGACGTACTGCGGGGCGAGCGGCAGGACGGGGCGGCGGGTGGGGCCGGCGCTGACGCCGACGAGGTCGAGGCCGGTCTTGATGCCGCAGGCGTAGTTGTGGGACTCCAGGAACTGGCAGATCGGAAAGATCCTGGCCCACAGCTCGCGTCCGGCGTGCAGGTCGCCGCGGACCGCGAGGGCGTCGTACAGGTCGGCGCACAGCTGGGGGATCACGCTGGCGGTGCCCCACACCCCGGCCTTCGCGCCGCTCGCGAGGGCGGCGAAGGTGAGGGTGTCCCAGCCGTTGAGGGCGGTGATGTCCTGTGCGTGCTGCTGCTGGACCGCGGAGAACCACGCGAAGTCGCCGCCGGTGTCCTTGTAGGAGGTGATCGCGGTCTCCCGGGCCAGCTTCGCCAGCTCCTCGGGCGCGAGGCTGACGCCCGTGGCCGAGGGGATGTTGTAGTACATGATCGGGATGTCGATGGCGTCCGACACCGCGCCGAAGAAGCCCCGCATTTCGTCGAAGGTGGGGGCGTCGTAGAACGGCGGCACGATCATCACGGCGGAAGCGCCCGCCTTCTCCGCGTGCACGCTCAGCTCCACGGTGTCCGCCGTGCTGAGCGCGCCTGTCCCCGCGACGACCGGGACGCGTCCGCCGGCGGCCTCGACGTACAACTCGGTGACCTGCTTGCGTTCGCCGAGGCTCAGCGTGGTGAACTCGCCGGTGCTGCCGCCGGGCACGAGGCCGTGGATGCCGCCGCCGATGATGTGGTCGGCCTGGCGCCGGATGCCATCGGCGTCGACGGCCGAGCCGTCCGTGGTCAGCGGGGTGACGACGGCAGCGAGGATGCCGGTGAACTGGGGGGCGCTCATGAAGGAACTCCTGATATCAGCATGAGGGAAAAGGGTCGGCAGTGGGAGGCCTGTGCGATTCACCGGCGGGTGAAGCGGCGCGGCGAGACCGCCTCGGCGACGGACGGAAGGCGGCGCGTGGTGATGGCCTCGGTGATGATCTCGGCGGTGGCCGGCGCGAGGGTGAGCCCGAGCATGCCGTGGCCCGAGGCGACATAGACGTTGGGCAGGGGATCGAGGCGGCCGATGATCGGCAGGCCGTCCGGGGTCATCGGGCGCAGCCCGGCCCATGGACTCGCTTCCCCCGGCGGGTTGTCCCAGCCGGTGAGGGAGTCGGCGGCCGCCTGCTTGATCGCGGCGATGCGCCTGGGGTTGATGCTCTCCTCCAGGCCGCCGAACTCCATGGTGCCCGCCAGCCGCAGGTAGCCGTTCAGCGGGGTCACCGCGACACGGGCGTCCTCCAGCGTGAGGGGCGTGCGCAGCGGCACCGGGGAGGGCGAGTAGTCGACGCTGTAGCCCTTGCCCGGCCGGATCGGCAGGGGGACGCCGAGCTGGGCGGCCATCCGGGCGGTCCACACGCCGCCGGCCAGCAGCAGGGTGTCGCCCGTGTACTCGCCCTTGTCGGTGAGCACGCCGGTGACGGTGTCGCCCTGGCGCAGGAAGCGGCGTACGGGGGTGTTTTCGTGGATCTCGACGCCGAGTTCGCTGCACCGCTTGAGCAGGCCCCGGGTGAGGGAGTCGGGCTCGACCTGGCGGTCGTCCGGGAAGAACAGGCCGTGCTTGATGCGGCTGTTGAGCACCGGTTCCCTGGCCTGTACGGCGTCTCCGTGCAGGTGTTCGGCGATCATGCCGAAGCTCTCGAAGATGTCGAGGGAGGCGAGCTGCTCCTCGTAGCGTTCCTTCGTCTCGAAGGCCAGCAGGACGCCCGCCTTGTGCATCTCGAAGGCGATGCCGTCCCGGGTCCAGTCGTCGAGGAGGTCCATGGTGCCCTCGGCGAGGCGCAGGGTCGTCTCCAGGCCCTGGCGGAAGTCCCGCGCGGTGCAGTGCCGTGCCATGGTCAGCATGAACTTCACGAAGGCGGGGTTGAGCGAGGGCTTGACGTAGAGCGGGCTGTCCGGCTTCAGCATCCACTTCAGGGACTGCAGGATCACGCCCGGCGCCGGCACCGGGCCGCTCTCCGCCAGGGCGATCTTGGCCGCGTTGCCGTGCGAGGCGGCGGAGCCCGCGCGCCGGGCGTCGAGAACGGTCACCTCGCAGCCGCTTTTGGCCAGCCGGTAGGCGGCGGCCAGACCGACGGCGCCGCCTCCCACAACGATGGTCCGCATGAAGTCGTATACCTCCTCACAGGGCGCCTGCGGCGCCTCTCACCAGCGGGCCGGGCCGACCCCACCGACGACGACCTTGCCGGACTCGCCCTCGGCATGCGCGTCCACCACGTTCAAGGCGCGGCTGAACCTCATGGGTCTTTTCGGGATCGCAGATTGTCAAACAATCGGCGGCTCGGCTGACGCTAGACCGGGCCGCCCGGTGCGGTCAATGCCCGGAGGTGAATGAATCGACCGGCCCCGCGCGGTCGCACACCCATTTCGTGGCCCGTTCGTACGAGCTGGACACCGCGACGCCCGACGCCGGTGGAGGCCTCGGGATCGCCCTTTACGGCCAGGTCAAGGCCCTGTTCGCGCCGTGGGCGGTCGCTGTCACGGGTTGCGGTGCCGACTGATCGCCGCATCGGGACATCACGATTTCGGCTATTGACGCGGCGGAGTCGCGTTCCTAACCTTCCAACATCTCGCTGCTTGTCTGACAATCTACGGCGCACCTTCCCAAGGGACTGCTCCGCCTCAAGGGGCATCGCCTGCAGCGGCGCCTTCCTTGTCACCTGAGCAGTCCGCTCACCCACTGTCGATCGCAACGCCGCGCGCCCCGGACCGACCGAATCCCCCTGCCGCGCCCTGCACCACTCAGCCTCTAGCACTGGAGCACCAGCCATGGCCCTCACCAAGCAGAGCAGGTACACCTTCTACGTGGCCGGAGTTCTCATCCTGGCCTGGCTGGCCGGATACTTCGGCGGGAAGGCCGGCTCGGACGGCGGCTCGACGCAGACCGTGGCCGCCTCCGCCGACACCAGCAAGTCCGCCTGGGTCAACAAGATCAAGAAGGCGGGCGTACTGCGGGTCGGCTGCGCCGACGCCCCGCCCACCATCGTCGTCAAGACGGACGGCACCTGCACCGGACCCGACCTGATTCCGCTGGAGAACTTCGCGGACGGCATCGGCGTGAAGATCAAGACGGTGGCGACCACCTGGCAGAACATCGTCGCCGGACTCCAGGCGGACAAGTACGACGTCGCCGCCGACCTCGACCAGACCGTCGAGCGCAGCCTGGCGATCGGCTTCACCCACGGCTCGTGGTCCTACCCGGGCGTGCTCCTGGTGGAGCGTGACAGCGACTACAGCACCAGCAAGCAGGTCCTCGACGCGAACAAGCCCATCGCCACCACGCAGGGCTCCGCGCTGGACGCGGCCCTCCAGCAGGCCAAGGCCAACGAACTGCGCGTGGACACCTACCAGAACGCGGCCGCCGGGGTGAAGGCGGGCAAGGCCATCGCCGTCTTCACCGACCTGGGCACCGCCGTCGACATGGCCACCAAGGACAAGTCCCTCGGCATCGTCGTCCCCGACCCGGCGATCTTCGTCCACCACGTGGCCTACGGCGTCCCCGCCGGCATCGACACCCGCTCCATGGACATCCTCAACGTCGCCGTCGACAACTCGGTGGCCAGCGGCGAGATCGGCCGCGCCTTCGCCGAAGCCGGCTACCGCGACGTGGACGCCCTCGGCGACCTCGAGATCAAGTCCTGACCCGGTCTCGCCGTCCTCTCGGAGGTAGTCCGCGATGAATTCCGTGAACCTCGCCTACTCATTCGACCTGAGCGTCATCGGTCCCTCGCTGCCCACCCTGCTGGACGGGCTGTGGCTGACTCTGGAGATCTCGACGATCGTGATCGTCGCGAGCGCCGTCCTCGGTTTCCCCCTCGCCGTGGCCCGCATGTCGAAGATCGAAGTCATCCGCTGGCCGGCGCAGCTGTACATCGAGGTGTTCCGCTGTACGCCGCTGCTGATCCAGCTGATCTGGGTGTTCTACGCCCTTCCGGCACTCCTCGGTATCAACCTGCCCGGCAAGCTCTCGATCATCGTCGCGCTCACCGCGCACCTGACCGCGTTCATGTCGGAGACCTACCGCGCCGGCATGCAGTCGGTGCCCGTCGAGCAGATCGAGGCGGCGCATATGCTGCGCCTGAACCGGGTGCAGATCCTGCGGTACGTCATCGTGCCGCAGGCCTTCCGCCAGCAGATCCCCACGATCCTGTCCCTGAACGTGAGCATGTTCAAGGACACCTCTCTGGTCTCCGCGCTGGGCCTGGCGGACCTGACCTTCCAGGGCAACATCCTCGCCAGCCAGACCTACCGGCCCATGGAGATCTTCACCATGGTCGCCGTCATCTACTTCGCGATCGCGTTCCCCGCGACCCTGCTCACCAGCTACATCGAGCGGCGCCTGCTCACCAGCGGCTCGCGTGGTGCCCAGCCGCCCACGCCGGGGCTGCGTAGCACGCTCGCACGGCTGCGCCCCGGACAGCGGCCACCCGCCCTGGCCAACCCCGCCCTGAAGTCCGTACCCAAGCCGGAAGGTGTCTGATCACGATGACAGAGACCAACCCGACCCTCGACAAGACACCGGACACCGACACGGGGTTCGACGGCGCGTTTCTGCGCACTCGCGGGGTGAGCAAGTCCTTCCACGGCCGCCCCGTCCTCAAGGAGGCCGACTTCCGGATCGGCAGCGGCGAGATCGCCGTCCTCATCGGCAAGAGCGGTTCCGGCAAGAGCACCCTGCTGCGGGTGATCGCCGGTCTTGAGGAGCCGGATGCCGGGGACATCGACCTCGCCGGCCAGGCCGTCGTACGCGACGGCGAGTACCAGGACGCGTGGAAGGACCTCCGTGGCCAGATCGGAATGATCTTCCAGAGCTACACCCTGTGGCCCCACATGAACGTCCTCGACAACCTCACCATCGCGCCTCGCCTCGCCCTCGGCGAGTCCAAGGCCCAGCTGCTGGAGCGGGCCGAGCAGGCCCTGACCGAGGTGGGCATGGCACACCACCTGCGCAGCCGCTGCACCCAGCTGTCCGGTGGCGAGCGCCAACGGGTGGCCATCGCACGGGCGTTGATGATGCGGCCCCGTCTACTGCTGTGCGACGAGATCACCTCCGCGCTCGACCCGCCGGTGGCGGCCGAGGTGCTGGGCGTACTCACCAAGCTGAAGGAGGAAGAGGGCATCGCCTGCGGCATCGTCACCCACGACATGGCCTTCGCGTCCAAAGCCGCTGACCGTATCTGCTTCTTCGAGGACGGACTGATCAAGGAGGACGTGCCACCGGACCGGGCCTTCAACGATCCGCAGACACCAGGGCTTCAGGCATTCATCGACGCCGTCCGCTTCTGAACGGCCCCGGCGGCCGACCCGGAACGGCGACCCCGCCCACCGCACAGGGCCGGCCTCCGCTGCGCCGGTCCGGGCGGGGCCGCGTACGGTGGCAGGCCCCCCACACTCCTCCCCGCGTGGGGGGCCTGCCACCGCCCCCTCCCTGAAAGCTCGTCTCCTACCGAAAAGGTGACCGACATGCCCCAACTCACCGAGCTGGCACGGAAACTGGCCTCCGAGCCCAACTTCGCGACGCTCGCCACGATCGGCAGGGACGGCCTGCCCCAGCAGTCCATAGTCTGGGTGAAGGCCACAGACGACGGAGACGGGATCGCCTTCTCCACCGTCGAGGGCCGCGTGAAACACCTCAACCTGCTGCGCGACCCCCGCGCCGGCATCCTGATCACCGACCGCGACAATCCCTACGTCTACGCCGTCGTCCGCGGACCGGTCACCATCACCCGGGACGGCGGGCCGGAGCTGATCGACGAACTCTCCCACAAGTACGAGGGCAAGCCCTGGCAGGAGGCCGCGACGACGCCAAGAGTGGTCGTCACCATCAGCGCCGAGCGCGTGACCGAGTACGGCGCCTGATCGACCCGCGAAGCCGCCGGCCCACTCTCCCGGCTTCCGGGCCGCAAGGATGTCATGGCGGTGGCTACTATGTGGTCTGACAATCTGCGGAGGACCCATGAGTGACCACGCCCCCCAAGCCACCACCGGGCCCCGGCCGGTCAACAACCAGACCCGCCGCGACGCCGTGGTGAACGAGTTGCGGCGGGCCATCCTGGCCGGAGAGCTGGGACCGGGGCAACGGCTTCGGGAGGTCCAGATCGCCCAGCAGATGGGGGTCAGCCGTCCCACCCTGCGTGAGGCCGTCTACCAGCTGACCCACGAAGGACTCCTCGAACAGCAGCCCTACCGCGGAGTCGTCGTCACCGACATCGACGAGAAGTTCATCACCGACGTGGCCGCGGTCCGGGTCGCCCTGGAAAAACTGGCCGCCCGGGCCCTGGCCGACGATCCCGACGGCTCCCGGAAGGAGAAGCTCCGCCGTAGCTGGGAGGAGTACCAGGCGGCCCACGCCGTCCAGGACCCGGACCGCCTCCACCAGGCCCACGTCAACCTCCACTGGACCGTTTGGACCGCCTCCGGGAACACCATGCTCGAACGCCTGTGGCCCACCGTGGAAGCCCAGATCAACATCGCCATCACGGTCGACGAGAGCGCCCGTTCGGATCCCGACCGCGCCCTGCACGTCCATGAGCGGCTCATCAAGGCGATCCTCGACGGCGACCCGGCCACCATCGATGCCGAGGTGGAACGCCACACCATGGCGAGCGCCGGCGAACTCATCGAGATACTCGCCGAACGGAAGAAGTACGCCCGCGACCCTGATGCCTGACAAGGAACCGGGCCCGGTTCCTTGTCACCTGGCAACCGGAGGATGCCCCGGCCTTCAGGCCGGGGAGGTATCCGGCTTCCCGCGTAGCGGGGCAGGAGTAGACGAATCGCCGTCAGGGCGATTCGTCGTCCACCTCAATAGTGCTGAGGGCGACCTCGATGAGGTGCAGAATCTCGGAGTTGATTGACCGCCGGTCCGCAGCGGCTTGCGCGGTCAGTCGGGCATGGAGGTCTTCGGGGATGCGCAACGCGAAACGAATCATGATGCTACGGTAGCCGCATCATGACATCACGTGAAGCGGGGGAGGCCGGGCACGCCCGGTGGACCTACCGACTCGCGTGTCGTCCACCGCCCGCACCGCCCTGGAAGCCGAGTGGAGCCGGTGCCGGTGGGTGTGGAACGAGTGCGTCGCCAAGTCCAAGGCCGGGCATGCCTGGAACCGGCACCGGCCCGAAGGGCGAGGACAAGCGGACGTGCGGTCCCGCGCAGCTCGACAAAATGCTGACCGAGGCCCGCACCCGCACTCCGTGGCTGCGAGAGGGCTCGTCGGTTCCGCAGCAGCAGATCATCCGCGATTTCGGCAAGTCCCGTGCGAAGGCACAGAAGGACATTCGGGATCGTCTGCCCCAGCGGCAGCGGGCCGGGATGCCCAGATGGAAGAAGAAGCACGGGGCCGACCCGAGCCTGAACTACACCAAGCGGGGCTTCCGGCTGAAGGACGGCCTCCTGCACCTGGCGGGCAACATCGTGCTGACGGTCGTGTGGTCGCGGGACCTGCCCGCCGATCCCTCCTCGGTGCGGGTGTACCGGGACAGTGTCGGCCACTGGTACGCCTCGTTCGTCGTCCCGGCCGAAATCCAGCCGTTGCCCGGGACGGGCGAGGTGATCGGTGTCGACTGGGGCGTGAAGGAGACCGCCACCACCACTTCGGACGCCCACGACTTCCCGCACGCCGAGCACGGCAGGAAAGCCCAGGCGAAGCTGTCGCGGTACGACCGGATGATGGCCCGCCGCAAACCCGCCAAGGGGCAGCCCGGCTCGAAGGGCTATCGCGCGGCCAAGAAGCTGCGCGCAAAGACCTACGCGAAGATCGCCCGGCAGCGGCAGGACGCCGGCCGCAAGTGGGCCAAGAAGGTTGTCCGCGACCATGACGCGATCGCGGTGGAGGATTTCCGCCCGAAGTTCCTCGCCAAGTCCTCGATGGCCCGCAAGGCGGCCGACGCCGCGATCGGCGCCACCAAGAAGGCTCTGACCGAGATGGGCCGTAAGCACGGGCGGGATGTCCGGCTCGTGCACCCCGCACACACCACCATGGACTGCGCGCATTGCGGAGCGAGAGCCAAGCACGCACTGCCGCTGTCGGAACGTACCTACACCTGCACCGCGTGCGGAGCCGTCTCGCCGAGAGACAAGAACTCCGCCCGCGGTGATGCTCGTCCGGGCTGGTCTCAACCCGGCTGGTGTCGAGGGCGTAAGACCTCCCGGAGCGCTGCTCCAGGAGGCGGCCTGAGCCAGGAATCCCCCTCGTTCACGAGGGGGAGGATTCAAAGCTCCGCTCGGGTGCACGGCCGGTACGTACGCAAGTTGCGTGACGTCGCCGTGGGCGGGCTGGGCGTGGTGATCGAGTTACGCATACGCCGGTTCCGCCGCGAGAACACTGCCTGCACGGCGGTGACGTTCGCGGAACAGATCGTGGGACTGACGACCCCGCACAGTCGGCCGACCCCGCTATTGCGCGGGGTGCTGACGCGGATCGGGCTGGCCCTGGCCGGCCGGGCAGGAGCCCGCCTGGCTTCTGCCCGGCCGACATGACCGTGGGCAGGGACACGCTGCTGCGGCTGGTCAGAGACCTGCCCGAACCGGAGGTCGGCGAGGTGGAAGTCCTCGGCGTCGACGATTTCCCTTTCCGCAAGGGCCGTCACTACGGCACGGTCGACATGGCAACCCACCGCCCACTGCGTCTCTATGAGGGGCGCGAGGGCGAAGACCTCGCCGCATGGCTGCGCGACCACCCCGAGGTGAAGGTGATCTGCAGGGTCCGCTCCAGCGGTTACGCGGAAGGCGCACGCATCGGAGCGCCGCAGGCCGAGTAGGTCGCTGATCGCTATCATCTGTGGGCCAATCTCGGCCAGGCGGTCGAAAAGACAGTGAACGGTCATCGCTCCCGTCTGGCCGAACCGCCTTTACAACCCGCAGACACCCCCGACGAACCGCAGGTAGTCCAGCTGCCGACGGAACTGAAGATCGTGACTCGGCTCCGTGAGCGACATGCTGCCGCCCACGAGTTGTGGCGGCAGGGAATGTCGAAGGCGGGGACCGGCCGGAAACTCGGACTGCACCAGGCCATCGTCCGCAAACTGGTCAAGGCCCCCTCCGTGGACGACGCGTCACCAGAAGCCTGCAGCGGGCGCACGTCGTCGACCCGTATGTCGGCTACCTGCACCGGCGCTGGAACGATGGCGTCAGGAACGTCAGCCAGCTCTACCGCGAGATTCAGGAACAGGGCTACTCCGGAGGCGAGTTGGCCGTCCAGCGTCATCTGCGGCAGTACCGCACCGGGCGCGGACACGCACCCGATCCCGGGCCGAAGCCTCCGTCGGTCCGCGAGGTCACCTCATGGACCATGACTCATCCCGAACACCTGCGGGACGGGGATACCGGCAAGCTTCATCGGCTGCATGAACGCGATCCCGAACTGGACCGGCTTACTCTTCACGTCAGGAAATTCGTCGTCATGATGACCGCACGCCACGGCGACCGCCTCGAGGAACTGGATCGCCGAGGCCGAACGAGACTCCCTCGCCCCACTCGCGGACTTCGCCCACAACCTCCGCCGCGACTTCGACACCGTCCGCAACGGACCGTCCCTTCCCCACAGTTCCGGCGCCGTCGAAGGCAACATCAACCGACTGATGCTGAAACGGCAGATGTTCGGCCGGGCCAGCCTCGATCTCCTTCGCAAACGCGTCCTGCTCGCGCGATGAGTCCAACCCGCCCGGATCACAAGATCGTCGACAGAACCAAAATCCGGGACGGGCCTGGGCCCCCGTCCCGGATCTCGTCCGTGCCGCCGCGCTCACCGTTGCAGCGCGGGCTCCTCGTCGTCGGCGAGCGACTGTTGACCGTCCGGCAGCTCCGTCGCTGGACGGGACAGCCGGCTCGGCCACCAGATCCGCCGGCCGATCAGCAGGGTGAGGGCGGGCACCAGGACCGACCGCACCAGCAGGGCATCGAGCAGCACGCCGAAGGCGACCAGGAACCCGACCTCGATCAGCATCACCAGCGGAAGTGTGGCGAGGACCGCGAACGTGGCCGCCAGGACCAGGCCTGCCGAGGTGATGACGCCACCGGTGGCCGAGAGGGCTTTGAGCATGCCCTCTCTGGTGCCGAGGCGTACGGTCTCCTCCCGGGCCCGGCTGGCCAGGAAGATGTTGTAGTCGACGCCGAGCGCCACCAGGAACAGGAATGCCAGCAGCGGCACCGAATAGTCGATCCCCTTGAACCCGAGGATCGTGTCGAAGACGAACACGCTGCCGCCGAAGGCTGCGGCGAATGAGACGATCACGGTGGCCATCAGGACCAGCGGGGCCAGGATCGCGCGCAGCAGCAGCCCGAGGACGATCAGGACGACGGCTAGCACCAGCGGGATCACCAGCTTCTCGTCGCGCTTGGTGGTCACCTCGGTGTCGAGGTTCTCCGCACTCGGCCCGCCGACGATCGCCTCCGCCCCGCTCACCGCGTGCACGGCGGTGCGCACCCGCTTGATCGTGTCGTACTCTGCGACGGTGTCCGGCGCGTCCTTCGGGAACACGGAGATGTTGGCCCAGCCACCGCTGGTCTGCTCCGGGATGGCCAGGGCCACACCGCGAGTGTCCTTGACGATGTCGAGCACCCGCTCCTGGTGCGCCGGCCGCGTGAAGATCGTCATCGGCTGGCCGCCGAGCTCCGGGAAGTGCTGGCGGAGAACGGTGAAGCCGGTGACCGACTCCGGCGCGGACAGGAACTGGTCCTGCTCCCGCAGGGCGCCGGTGTTGCCCGCCAGCCCGAGGGCGAGCACGCCGAGGACTCCGAGCGAGCCGAGCGTCGCCACCCACCGGCGGCGGCTGATGGCGGTGCCGAGCCGTCCCCACAGCCCCGGCTTCTCCTCCACGGCCGTGCTGAACCGCGGGATGGCCGGCCAGAAGATCCGCCTGCCGAGCACCACGAGCACCGCCGGGAACAGCGTCAGCATGGCCACCAGCGCGCACAGGATGCCGGCCGCACCGATCGGGCCCAACCCGCTGGTGCTGTTCAGGTCCGCGACGAGCAGGCAGAGCAGGGCGGCGACCACGGTGGCCGCGGACGCCACGATGGCCGGCGCCGCGCCGCGTAGCGCGTGGACCATCGCGACCCGGACGTTCTCATGGTGGTGCAGTGCCTCCCGATATCGAGCGATGAGCAACAGCGCGTAGTCCGTGCCGACGCCGAATACCAGGATCGTCAGCAGCGCCGAGTTCTGGTCGTTGACCACGATGCCGAAGCCCTTGACGAGCAGGTAGACGGTCCCCATCGAGGTCAGTGCGGCCGCGCCAACGGCCACCAGCGGGATGATCCACAACACCGGGCTGCGGTAGGTGAGGATGAGCAGGAGCGTGACGACGATGATGGTGGTGAGGAGGACCTGCACGTCGATGCCGTCGAAGACGGCATCCATGTCGCCGTCGATCGCGCCCGGGCCGGTCACGTCGAGTTCCAGGCCGGAGGGGCGGTCCTTCGCGGCGTCACGTAACGGGCCGACGATGTCCTCCGGTGCGCCGTAGGCCGTGCTCACCTCGAGGGTGAACATCATCGCCTTGCGGTCGGTGGAGGGGCTCGTCGGTGAGCCCTCGTCGTCCTCGCCGGCCGCCGCCGTCGCCTTCGGCGGGTACCGCTTGGCAAGGGTGTTGTAGTGGCGCTCGACCGTCGCGCGGTCGGCGTCGGTCATGCCGCCGGCGCGGTGGTACACGAAGACGAACGTGTTGTCGTCACCGCCGGGGAGACTGTCCTCCAGCACCGCCACCTTGGTGGACTCGGCACTGGCCGGCAGGGTGTCTACGACGCTGTCGGTGGTGACCGAGCTCAACTTTCCGCTCAGCGGCATCATGCCCGCCGCCAGCACCAGCCACAAGCCAATCACTAACCATGGCACCCACCGGCCTGCCAACCGACCGGCCGGCGCTTCCCCGGACGGCGCTGCGTTGACTGCCATCACTAGCCTCCTACATACGGGTTGCATCGCTTATCTGGACGCCTACTTCTTACCGAGCGAACCTGAGACGACTGTTAGAGTCCGTCTTCAAAGATCATCAGATGGTGGATCATGGTGGGGTGATACGCCGCCATGAACTCACCGACCATGAGTGGCAGTTACTCGCTCCGCTGATACCTCGGGCTGCGACGGGGCGACCGCGCATCGCGGACCAGCAGGTCATCAACGGCATGGTCTACAAGATCCGCACCGGGGTCTCCTGGCGTGACCTGCCGGAACGCTACGGCCCGTGGCAGACCGTCTACACCCGCTACCGCCGCTACGCCCTGGACGGCGTGTTCACCAGAGCCCTGCCGCAGATCCAGGCCCAGGCCGACGAGGCCGGCGACATCGACTGGCTGGTGCAGATCGACTCCACCATCGTCCGCGCCCACCAGCACGCCGCCGCGACCGGCCCCTCAACAGATAAGGGGGGCCACCGGCCGGACGAACCGGACGATCACGCCCTCGGCGGGTGTGTACAACTAACGGCCCTGTCTCACATTCGGTGGTGACGGAGCGTGCTGTTATCCGAGGAGGATGCGGTGCCGGAGCAGGGTGAAGCCTGCTCGTCCGTGCATCTGGCGCGCGATCCGTTTGGTCTTGGTGTTGACGCCCTCGGTGGGGCCGTTGCTGTACGGAAGCGTGAGCCCGGCGATCACGGCTTGGATGTCCCGGTCCAGGCCCCGGGTGAAGGCGTGTAGGTGGGGCAGGTCGGCTGTTCGGACTTGGGCGATCCAGTGCGTGAGCGCGTCGGCGTTGTCGGTGTGTGGCGTAAGGAGCGGGGCGAAGTCTCTGATACCTGCGGCCAGTTGGGTCATCTCGGGGCAGGCGGCGGTGAGCTTGGCCAGGAGTTCGTGCTGCTCGGGCTTGAGGTTGTCGGGTCGGGTCAGCAGCATCCGGGCGAGCCGGCGTGGCGAGATGTGTCTGCGGTCGGCGTCCGCGCGGCCTTGGTTGATGTACTTGTGCAGAAGGTTCAGGCAGCCCGTGAAGCCGAGGGCCTTGATCTCTTCGAAGAGGTGCTGGACGGGGACGCCGGGGTCTTCACTTCGGCGTTTGCGCAGGTGCTCACGGTAGGGATCGACCAGGCTGGCACGGTACTTGGGGACGCGGAGCATGCGCTCGGGCCGGTCGGCTCGGGCGTAGCGTTTGACGGTGTTCAGGGCCAGTTGCAGACGGCGGGCGCATTCGAGCAGGCCCACGCCCTTCTCGAGCAGGCCATGAACCTGATGCCAGCGTTCGAGGGTGGTCTGAGCGCGGGGCCCGTCGTAGATCGGCGCGTTCAGTACGGTGGCCCAGCAGGCACTGTGTGCCTTCACCTCGCTCAGGGCGGCTTCGCACAGGTTCTTCCATAAATGCCAGCGATCACCGACTTGCACCGCGTCGGGCAGGGCGCGGCGGATGGCCTCGGCGTAGGTGGCTGAGCCGTCGCGGCACACGATCTCGATGCCCCGATGCCCCGATGCCCCGATGCCCGGATGCCCGGATGCCCGCGCAGCCACGCTTCCAGCGTGTCGGCCGTGCGGTCGGGCAGCACGTCGATCCGCTCATGGGTCTCGGCGTCGATCACCACGGTGGCATAGCGGTGCCGCCGGCGCAGGGCGAAATCGTCGACGCCGATCACGCGGGGCACCCGCCCGGTGGGCAACGGGATGCGCAGCAGGGTGCGCAGGGCCGTGTGACGGGACAGGCCCACCGCGAGTATCGCCAGCAAACGTGATCCCGCCCGGCCCGCTAACTCTTTGACCACGGCCTTGACCTGCCTGGTCAGACGAGCGGTGCGTCGCTGGTATCGCTCCAGCACCCCGGGCACCTGTTCGCGGAAGGTGTGGCGGCAGCCTCGCGTGGGGCACACCAGACGCCGCACCCGCACACGGACCACCACCCGTCGCCCGTCGACCGGAACGTCGGCCACCGTCCGCCAGTGATATCCGTGCACCCGTCCCGACGAGGCCCCGCACACCGGGCAAACCGCGGTGTCCAGCGGCGTCCGGGCCCGCACCACGATCCGCTCACCCTCGTCGGCCACATCCTCCATGACCAGCGGGGACAGACCCGAAAACACCGTCTGCACAAGCTCGTTGACATCCATCACATGAAGGGCAACGAACCTCACGACTCTCCGTCACCACCGAATGCGAGACAGGGCCGTTAAGTTGACACACCCGGACGCCTCGTGGACACCCGTCCGGGATCCGCGGGAAAGGTGCAACTGCAGAACCTGGCGGCCGACGGGGGCCACCAGACCAGCTATCTTCGGCCAAGCTTCTTTCGATTCGAACACCCGTCTCAGCGGGCCTGTGGTGTCGTGAAGTAAGCGTTACCTGCACGAAGGGTGACGTAAGTTCTGGCTTGTTCTCGCGAGTATCCATGCAAAGTGCAGCCACTTGGCGCTTCTTGTGTGGGACCTGTGACAACTTGTGGATCCCCGGTGACCGAAGCGGTTGCCGGGTTTTCGTTTCCCTGGGGGGATCCGCATGGTTCCAAATGCTTCCGGTGTGCCATCTCGGCGCGCCCGCAACCGCGTCAAACACACCCTGACCGCCGCCTTGGTCGTGCTCGCGCTCGGCTCGTCCGCTCTCCCGGCCCTGGCGCAGCCCGCCGGTGCGCCGTCCGCTGATCCGAAGCCGGTGTCCGTGTGGGGCAAGGGCGCCCCGGACGCGAAGGTGCCGGAGGTGAAGGTCGGTGAGACCAAGCCGGTGTCGCCGGTCGCTGAGGCGAAACTGAGCGCGGAGCGGGCTGAGTGGCGGGATGCGCAGAAGAAGCGCGCCACGACCACGTCCGGTGGGGCACGTTCGGCCGGTGTCGCGGCCGGTGCGCAGGCTTTGGACGCTTATGTGCCTGAGGGGCAGGGTGATGTGCCGTGGCATCAGATGTCGGACTTCCGCATCAGTGACTCCCTCGTCGCCCGCATCGACTACTCCACGGGCAACCTGATGCTTGCCGCCACGGACTTCGATGTGGCAGGCGTGGGGCAGAAGCTCCAGCTGGCCCGCACCTACAACAGCCTGGACGCTCCGTGGGGGAAGGTCTCCCAGCGCTGGTGGCAGACCTACGAGCGCTACGCGCAGATCAGCGACACCGACGTGGTGCTCTACGGCGCCACGGGTAACTCGATGTCGTTCACGAAGAACTCGGACGGGACGTACACGACGCCCGCCGGGTACTCCAAGGACCTGAAGAAGAACACCGACAACACCCTCACCCTGACCGATCGCAAGTCCGGAGTGAAGGACACCTACAGCGCGTCGGGGACGCTGACGAAGGTCACCGACCGTAACAAGGGCACGATCACCGTCGAGCAGCACGATGACGGCGCAGAGCACAGGGGCTTCAAGCTGACCGAGTCCCGCTCGGGTCGTTCGGTGGATCTGCTGAAGACGAACGCCTCGCAGTGGCAGGCGACGGACCACACCGGTCGCACGGCGGTCTTCGACCTGAATCCCGCCGGTGACCTGGCCAAGACGACGGACACCGGGGGCAAGGCGACGCTCTTCGAGTACGACTCGTCCCGCCGTCTCACGAAGGTCACGACCCCGGAGGGCCGGGTCACGGTCTTCACGTACGACAGTGCGAACCGGGTCACCTCGATGCTGCGGGCGACGCAGTTCAACGGTTCCGGGCTCACCGGTCCGACGTACCGCTACGCGTACTCGGCCGACGACCCGAAGGCCGCGGGCACGACGACGGTGACCGACCCCGAGACGCATGCCACGAAGTACGAGCACGACAGCAAGGGGCGTGTCTCGCAGGTCACCGACCCGCTGAACCACTCCCGCAAGCGGTCCTACGACGCGAACAGCAATGTTCAGACCGCCCAGGACGCCATGGGCGTCGGCGGGACGGGTGCGAACGTCACGACGTACGGGTGGGACGCGCGGAACAACAACATCTCCGCCGCCCTGCCCACCGGGGCGAACGCGGCCACGAGCTACCAGACGGTCGCGGGCACCGACCTCCCGGGAACTCTCACCACCCCCGACGGTGACAAGACGACCAACACCTACGACACGGCCGGCAATATCAAAGCCGTCGTGGTCTCCGGCGCGCAGGGGGGAACGCAGAAGTTCGACTACAACACGAGCACCCCCACCTGTGGTGGTTTTGAGGGCCAGCGTTGCAAAGTCACCGACGGCCGCGGCAAGGTGACCTCGTTCCACTACAACACCAAGGGCAACCTCGACACGGTCACCCCGCCGGCCGCCCTGGGCAAGACGGTCTACACCTACGACGCCCTGGGGCGCCCGGAGACAGCGGTCGACGGCCGCGGCATTATGAGTGTGTACACCTACGACAACCGCGACCGGGTCAGGGAAGTCTCCACCACGAACACGACCGTTACCTACTCCTACGACGGCGACGGCAACATCAAGCAGCGCACCGACGACATCGGGACGATCAAGTACGATTTCGACCCGCTGTCCCGTGAGACGGTCCGCACCCTGCAGGATGGCTCGCAAACGGTGCTGGCCTACACCCCGGCCGGGAACGTCGACACCTACACCGACCCCCAGGGCACCGTCGACTACACCTGGGACGCGGCGAACAACCTCAAAACCCTGAAGGACCCCGCCGGGCGCAGCACCGGCTACGCGTACAACAACAACGACGTGCGCACCACGACCACCTACCCCGGCAACACGGTCCAGACGGTGACCCCGGACGAGTCCGGGCGCCCCAAGACGATCAAGACCACCTCGCCCAAGGGCACCCTGGTCAACCTCGCCTACACCTACGCCTACGGTGCCGCCAACACTGACGGAACGAAGATCCGCACCTCCACCGACGCGGTCGCCGCGACCAAGACGACCTACAGCTACGACAGCGCGGGCCGCTCCGGCTACACCAAGGAGGAGAAGGGCACCACCCTCACCTCCTCCTGGCAGTACTGCTACGACGCCGACGGCAACCTCACCTCCCAGGGCGTCGACCCCGGCTGCCCCCGCGGTACGACGTACACGTACAACGACGCGGCCCAGCTCACGTCGAAGAACGGCTCGACCACCAACTGGTCCTACGACCAGGCCGGCAACGAAACCGCCGGCGCCTCCACCCCCGAGGAGACCCGCACCGCGGAAAAGTGGTCGGACTTCTCCCAGCTCACCTCCCTCACCGTCGCCGGCAAGACGTACGCGGGCGAGTACGGCTCCACCGACAGCAGCGAACGCCTGCGCCTGGGAGATACGTACTTCCACCCCGGCCCGATCGGCCTGGCGGCCGAGACAACGTCCGGTACCGATACGGGATTTGTTCGCGAAGCTGAGGGCACGCTCAACTCCATGACCCGTGGAGGCAAGGCGTACTACTACCTCACCGACGCCCTCGGCTCGGTCGTCGGCCTCGCCGACGAGGCGGGCACGAAGGTCAACACGTACGCCTACAGCCCCCGCGGCGTCACCCGCGCGGGAACCACCGAGAAGGCAGGCGTCAGCCAGCCCTACCGGTTCGCCGGCGGCCACCAGGACCCCACCGGCATGTACCACCTCGGGGCCCGGTACTACGACCCCAACATCGGCCGCTTCAACCAGCCCGACCCCTCCGGCCAGGAGAAGAACCCCTACCTCTATGCCCAAGGCGACCCTGTCAACCGCATCGACCCCAGCGGTCAGTTCAGCGTGGGTGCGTTTCTCGGAGGCGTCGGGTCTGCCGTGGTGGCTGTGGGCTCTGGCATTGCCACTGTCGCCGCCGCTCCGGCGTGCGTAACCATCGTCGGATGTGCGCCCGCGATCATTGCTGGGGGAACCACAATCGGTGCCGTAGGGGCCTCGTACGAGTTCTTCAGTAGGGCTTTCTGATGAGTCCTGAACGCAGGAAACAGCTGGCTGCGGTCGTAATAATCCTGGCACTCGTGGCAATCGGTTTCGGAATCGCAAAGGCGACTGGAGAACGAGCGAGCATCGTGTTGATCGTCGTGGGTATAGCGACGGTAGCACTTGGTGGCACTACTCTCCTGTTTGGGCGGCATCGCAAATAAGCGGCGCCAAAACTACAGTCGGCTCTAAAAGGCTGAGGTCTTCCCTCCCTCCTCCTGGGCCGTCAGCGATTGGTCTTTAAGCCGGTCGCCAACCTGTTACGGGCCGGTCTCCTCACGAGGAAGCCGGCCCGTATACGTCGCTGGACGAGGTACTGCCACAGCAGCATGAGCGCCGACCCGTCGACTCGGACTGGCGCACGACGAGTACGACGGCTCGATCCTTGATCGACTCCCGCATCGTCGACCTCGCCGACGATGCGGGCACGAAGCAACACGTACGCCTACAACCCCCGCGGCGTCAGCCGGGCCGGTGCGAGAAGTAGGAGAAAATGGAACCAGTCTGGGTCGTAGCGCTCATCGTGGGCGCAGTAATCGGAGGGCTCACGGTTATACTCATGGGCCGGAGGCGTTAAACGAGTAGCCATCCGCATTCACTCCCGAAGTTTCGAGATTTAATTCGGTCCTTCAGGGAGTCTTCGTAAGCGGTAATTAAGAAGTGATGGTGGCGGGCTCACGGCATCTTAGGGGTCCTTGCGGGATGATCCTTTTGTGGCACGGTTATGTGATCCCGTGTTTTGTGGGGTGTGTCCATGGCGCGGCGGAAGCCGTGGGAGGTCAGTGACGAGTTGTGGGCGGTGATCGAGCCGCTGTTGCCGAAGCATGAACGGCGTTACAGGTATCCGGGGCGCAAGCGGATCGATGATCGCAAGACGCTGCAGGGTGTGCTGTTCGTCCTCTACACCGGCATCCAATGGGAGTTCCTGCCGCAGGAGTTGGGGTTCGGTTCGGGGCCCACATGCTGGCGGCGGCTGGCCGAATGGCAGGCGGCCGGGGTCTGGGAGGAACTCCAGCGGGTCCTGCTGGATGGGTTGCGGGCGGCGGACCGCCTCGACTTCTCCCGCGCCACGATCGATGCGTCCCACGTGCAGGGGCGAATTCTAGGGATCGTCGCAACACATGATCACTGACGTGTGGTGGCGAGCAGTTTATGCAGGCGCTCGGCTGGGGTCTCCCAGCCGAGCGTTTTGCGTGGGCGGCTGTTCAGCTCGGCAGCCACGGCGTCCAGGCGCTCACGGCCGTGGACAGCAAGGTCGGTGGCCTTGGGGAAGTACTGCCGCAGCAAGCCGTTGGTGTTCTCGTTAGAGCCGCGCTGCCAGGGCTTGCCGGGGTCGCAGAAGTAGACCGGCATCCGGGCCGCCATAGCGAACTCGTGATGACGGCCCATCTCGCTGCCCTGGTCCCAGGTCAGGGATCGCTTCAGGTGGGGTGGCAGGTGTCTGACGGTGTCCAGGAGGGCGTCGCGAACACGTTCCGTGCTGCGACCTTCAGGCAGGTGGACGAGCATCAGGTAGCGGGTACTGCGTTCGACCAGGGTGCCGATCGCGGAGCCGTTGTCCTTGCCGATGATCAGGTCTCCCTCCCAGTGGCCCGGGATCGCACGGTCGACGGCTTCGGCTGGACGGTCGCTGATCATGACCATCGGCGTCGAGTAGCGCGGCTGGCGCTGCTGGGCCTGGCGGCGGGGCTTACGGCGGGCGCGGCCGGTGCGGAGCGCTTTCACCAGGTCACGGCGAAGTTCTCCGCGGCCTTGCACGTAGAGGGCCTGGTAGATCGTCTCGTGGACCACGTGCATCTCCGGCCGGTCGGGGAAGTCCTTGCGCAGGTGGTGGACTATCTGCTCGGGGCTCCAGCGCCTTCCCAGGCGCTCCTGGATGTAGTCCCGCAGCTCCACCTTCTGGCCGATCTTCCCCGGCTTCGGGCGAGGCCGGCGGGCCAGGGCACGCGCATCGGCTGCGAACGGGCGGTACTGGCCGTTGCCTGGGTGCCGGTTGCGACTGATCTCGCGGCTCACGGTGGAGGGGCTGCGGCCGAGCTCGGCGGCGATCGAACGGATCGAAGCGTCCTCCCGCAGTCGATCAGCGATGTAGATCCGGTCTGCCTCTCGCAAGTACCGAGACGGCCCGGAAGTGGGCCCCACCGTGATTGGCGGTACCCACTTCCTGCGGCCGGTCGGCTGGGAGCCATGCCGCCATCGTTTCCCGGTCCGTCGGTTCACTCCGACGATCCGGCACGCCTCCGTGTTGCTCACGCCCCGGTTCACGAGCTCGAAGTATGCCTCCCGTTCCCGGTACAGCTTCTTCGGCCCTTGCCCCAGGCGTTCCCCACGAATCTCGAAGTCCATCGCATCCCCTGAGCTGGGGTGTTGCGACGACCACTAGAACTTAAGAGGCCAAGCGGGGGCGCAGCAGCCCAAAAGTCGGCCCGAGCCCGGTTGACCGCGCACGGCCGGGCTCCAAGCACCATGTCCTGACCGATGCCCGGGGCACCCCGCTTCGGGTGTCGCTGACCGGCGGCCACCGCAACGACATCACCCAGCTCCTGCCCTTGATCGACGGGCTGCCGCCGGTGCGGGGCAAGCGGGGCCGACCCCGCCATAAACCCCGCACGTTATACGCCGACCGCGGCTACGACCACGACATCTACCGCCGCCGCCTGCGCGAGCGCGGCATCGTCCCGAAGATCGCCCGACGCGGCCAGCCGCACGGCTCGGGACTGGGCAAGGTGAGGTGGGTCGCAGAGTCCGCTATCGCCTGGCTCCACGGCCCCCGCCGCCTACGGACCCGCTGGGAAGCCCGAGACGACATGCACGACGCCTTCCTCCAACTCGCCCACTGCATGACCCTCGCCCGCAAGAACCCGGCATTGTGAAAGGACCCCTACTTGGTGTTTAACCTCGGCCGTTCACCTGACCCGCTGATCTTGGTTCGTTCTCGGGACAGCAGGACGGCCGTTCTTCACGCTTCGAGGTGTCGAGCAACGTCGCGTGAAGGAACGGCCGCTGGTGAAGAGTCTCGCCGCTGAACAGTCCGCTGACGCCGCGTTGGGCGTCCTGTCCCACTTTCGTGTCCAGTTCTACGACTGCCTCTACACCCGGGCGGATGCGCTCTTCGAGCTGACCGACGCGGTGCTGTGCTCGGACGGGCCGGTGACGTCGCTGGTCGAGTTGACGCTCACGGCCGAGCACCGGCGTGGGCACGGGGCGATGTACGACGCGGTCAACCACGGCTGGCTGGAACCGCGCCGTCTGCGCAGGCTGCTGGCCTCCACGCCGCTGCCGCGCGCCGCTGACGGGCGGATCGTCCTTGCCGTTGACGTGAGCAACTGGCTGCGTCCCGACGCCCCCACCAGCCCGGAGTTGCTGTTCTGCCACGTCTACGGGCGGGGCCGCAGCGCGGATCAGTTCATCCCCGGCTGGCCCTATTCCTTCGTCGCCGCCCTGGAGACGGGGCGCACGTCGTGGACGGCCGTGCTGGACGCGATCCGGCTGGGGCCGTGTGACGATGCCACCGCGGTGACCGCCACCCAGCTGCGCGAGGTGGTCACCCGGCTGGTACACGCCGGGCAGTGGCGGCCGGGCGACCCGGACATCCTCGTCGTCATGGACACCGGCTACGACGTCACCCGCCTCGCCTACGTCCTGGCCGACCTGCCCGTCGAGCTGGTTGGCCGACTGCGTTCGGACCGGGTCATGCTCCGCGATGCCGGACCGCGGCGCTCCACCCCGCGTGGCGGGCAGCCCCGCAAGCACGGCGGTGTCCTCACCTTCTCCAAGCCGGAGTCCTGGCACACCCCCGACCAGGCCACGACGTGCGACACCACCCGCTACGGCACCGCCGAAGCTCTCGCCTGGGACCGGATGCACCCCCGATTGCAGGCCCGTGGCCCCTGGCTCGATCACTGCGGTGAACTCCCTTTGATCCACGGCACGTTGATCCGGCTGAAGGTCGATTACCTGCCCGGTGACCGCGGCCCCAAGCCGGTGTGGCTGTGGTCCTCGCGCACCGGGATGACCGGAGCAGACGTCGACCTGCGCTGGCAGGCGTTCCTCCGCAGATTCGATCTTGAACATACCTTCCGGCTGTTCAAGCAGACCCTGGGCTGGACCGTCCCCAAGGTCCGCGATCCGCACACGGCCGATCTGTGGACCTGGCTGATCATCGCCGTCCACACCCAACTCCGCCTCGCCCGGCCCCTCGCCGAGGACCTCCGCCGCCCCTGGGAACGGCCCTCCGAGCCGCGTCGGCTCACCCCTGCCCGGGTCCGCCGGGGGTTCCGCCACCTCCGCGTGAAGACCGCCCGTCCCGCCGATGTGCCCAGACCCTCCAAGCCCGGCCCCGGACGCCCACCCGGCTCGAAGAACCGCAGGCCAGCCCCACGTCACGAGCCCGGGAAGACCGTGAAGCGAATCGAAACCCTCACCGAATACGTCCGCCTGAAACAGCAGCGAGGTTAATGATCAAGCTAAGTGGTTGTTGTCGTTCCGATCTTGAGAGATGCGCGTCGAACGGGAGTCCCGATTGGGTGATCGTGGGGCGCTTGACGCATATGGACAAGGCCTCCTGAACAGCTCGTTGGTGTCGAATCACCGAGCAGCAGTCTTCCGTGCCGACGGCCGGGCAGTCCAGCTCGGTCACCTGGGAGTGTGACTGCCTGGCTCACCGGTTCGGAAACGCCGCCGACAACGGGTTGCGGCAGCCGCGCTACCCGACGGACATGACGGACGCGGAGTGGGCGGCCGTCCGGCCGTTGCTGCCGGTGCCGGGCTGGATGCGCGGTCGCGGCGGCCGGCCGGAGGCGTACTGCCACCGGGCTGCACTCGATGCAATCCGCTACCTCGTGGACAACGGCATCAAGTGGCGGGCGATGCCGGCCGACTTCCCGCCGTGGGACCGTGTGTACGCGTTCTTCCGCCGCTGGCGCGACCATTACCTGGCCAAGGAGTTCCATGACCGGCTACGTGCGCAGGTCCGCGAGAAGGCGGGCCGCGACGCGGAGCCGACGGCCGCAGTGATCGACTCGCAGTCGGTGAAGGCGGACGCGGTCGTCGGCTCCGACAGCCGCGGCTTCGACGGCGGCAAGCTGATCAACGGCCGTAAGCGGCATGTCGTGGTCGACGCCCTCGGCCTGCTGCTCGCGGTGATGGTCACCGCCGCGGATGTCGGCGACCGCGCCGCAGCCCAGGTCCTGCTGCACCAAGTCGCCGACGCGCACCACCGGCTGGCCCTGGTCTGGGCGGATGGCGGCTACACCGGCAGTCTCGTCGAGCACTGCCTGGCCACGCTCGCCCTGGTCCTGGCGATCGTCAATCGTCGGCCCTATGCCCGACCAGCGGAAACGCAGTCTTCAACTCCGGAAAGACAACGGCTTCTTACGCCCCGGCGACGAGACCGTCACCGACCTCAGGATTCTCACCGGCCGTCGCATGGACCTGGTCGCCGCCCGCACCCGCACCGTCAACCGGCTCCGCGCCCAACTCACCGATACCTTCCCCGGCCTGGAGCGGGCCCTGGACTTGACCAACACCGGCCCGCTCACGCTGCTGACCGGCTACCAGACCCCGGCCGCCATCCGCCGGACAGGCAAGAAGCGGCTCGAGACCTGGCTGCGCAACCGCAAGGTCCTCCGCTCCGACCGGATCGCCGAGGCAGCGTGGGAGGCCGCCGGGCGCCAGTACAGCAGCCTGCCCCGCGAGAAACTGACCTCCCAGATGGTGTACACGCTCGCGCGGGAAGTGATGGCTCTCAACCAGCAGGTCGCCGAACTCGACAAGGCGATCGAGGCCCGGTTTCGCGAACATCGGGACTTCGAAGTGATCACCAGCATGCCGGGCCTGGGCGTGATCCTAGGCGCCGAGTTCCTGGCCGCGGCCGGCGGCGACATGAGTCTCTTCGGCACTCCTGACCGCCTCGCCGGCTTCGACGGCGTTGCTCCCGTGCCCCGCGGCTCTGGCAAGATCAGCGGCAACCTCCGCCGCCCGCGACGCTACAACCGCCGACTCCAACGCGTCTTACATCTCCGCGTTGTTCAGCATCCGAAGCTGTGAGGACTCCCGCCGGTTTTACGAACGCAAGCGAGCCGAAGGCAAACGCCACATCCAGGCCGTCCTCGCCCTGGCCCGCCGCCGCGTCAACGTCCTCTGGGCCCTCCTCCGCGAGGGACGGACCTACGAACCCGCGCCACCAAGCACACTCGCGGCTTGACAAACCGCATTAGGAATCACCGAGATCACCACGTGAGTTCCCGAAGAGGCGCAACGACGCCATCACCGGAGTTCAGCTGCGCGCCGTTACCTGCGTGCCCTTGCGCTGTGACTGCGATGGCCGTGCACGGGTACGGTGCCAGGTCGGTCGCGGAGCCGGAGGCTGATCAGCGCAGTGATCGTGAAGACGGCGACCTGGTAGAGCATGGCGTGCCGAAATGCGGTGACCGTCCCCGAGGAGGACCGGAACCAGATGGATCTCCATCTCGTCCAGCTGCCCGGCTCGGAGAAGTGCTTGGGCCGCCCCCGCCCCGTGGACCATGACCGGCCGGTCCCCTGCGGCTGCGTGAGCCTGACGGGCACAGTCCTCGACATTGGTGACGAAACGCGCGTGGCCGGGTGGCACGTCCCCGTCATCCACCTGGTGGGTGAGGACGAAGATCGGCACGCCGTCGTGATGGTCGCCCTGTCAGCGCCCGGCGAGTTCGAAGGTCCGACGGCCGGAGATCACCGCGCCGGTCGCCAGCGTTTCGCGGTAGACCTGGCCGCTCGGACCGTCGGACTCCCGGTCGTCGAGCCAGTTGAAGAGCCGTCCACCGTCGCGTCCGAGCTCCTGCCCTGGCCGATCGTCCGGGCCGGCGATGTAGCCGTCGAGCGACATCGACATGTACAGCCGAATCGGATTGTTCATCCTGTACTCCATCTCTCCTCCATGACACCGGGATCCGGCGTTTCCTGATCCGCCGACGGGGGGGCTTGTCACAAGGGAGACTTCAGCCAACCGGCAAAACTAATCGGCCCGACGCGCCAGCCTGCTGCCGGGCTGAGGGGGCAGGAGTCATGACCCGTGGATCAATTGTGATCGTCCAGGCCGCGTGGCTCTCGGAGCGTTCGACGAGGTGGCCACGCTCGAAGCGGGCTCCGGCACGGACCAGGGCGACGAGGTGGGGTGCGTTCACGGCCCGCCACCGTTGCTGGGCGTCAGGCCGGTCGGCGTGCGAACTGCGCCGGTGTCGCTTGATACTGCTTCTTGAATGCGCGGATGAAGTGGCTGCTGTCGGTGAAGTGCCAGCGTGCGGCGGCCTCGGAGACGGTGAGGCGTGATCCGGGGGCGGTGAGTGCCTGGGCCGCTTTCTCCAGGCGTCGGCGGCGGATGTAGGCGCTGAACGACTCGTCCAGACTCGCGAAGGCCCGCTGAAGGGTGCGGACGGAGACGTGGAGGTGTGCGGCGACCGTGGCCGGCGACAGCTCCGCGTCGGTGAGCCGGGCATCGGCCAGGTCCTTGGCCGCTTGCGCCAGTGCCGGGGTGAAAGTGGGCTCGCGGTCGTCGAAGTGGTCGAGGATCAACCCTTTGGCGAGTTCTAGCAGGGCGTTGCGGGAAGCGTGCGCGGCCGCCGGGCCGAGGTCACTCACGGTCCGCTGGATCATGGTGGTGTGTGCCATGAGGACCTGCGCCGCGGGCGAGGTGGCCTGCCCGGCGCGTGGTTTCCCGGAGACCAGAGACCGCAGGTCGTCACCGGGGAAGATGAAGATGCGGTTGCCGATCTCGGGCGTCGTGTGGAAGTGGTTCTCCGTCACGACGTGGTGCATGAAGTAGGTGCCGGTCGAGACGTGGGCGTCACCGCCCTGGTCGTGCGGGTCCCGCAGGGTCATCGCACCTCGGAGCACTACGTACAGCCTGATGTGGTCGTGTTCGTGCGTACCGACTGTCTGGGTGCGCAGGGACGAGGAGCCCCAGAGTTCGTTGACGGCGGTGTCCTGCAGGGTCACCGAGCGCATGACTCCCTGGAAGCCGTCGAGCGTGGAGGAGCTGAACTCCGGCAGGGGGTACAGGTCTCCCATACGGGCGTTCCAGGTGTCGACGAACGACTCCCACGTACGCCGACCGGTGCCTGTGGAGTCGGCGTCGGCGGTGAACGTGCCCACCTTGCCGCTCGGTCCGAGTAAATGAAGTCTCCTGCTCATCCGCCCTCCGCGCCGATGAAGACGTCGCCTGGATCCCATCTGGTGTCGCAAACGTACACGCTTTCTATGCACACTCGTTCCTACTCTTGGCTACGTCCCGACCGTTGACGATCTTCCGCCCGTGCCTGCCGCGTACTCAAGTTCGTCGCTCCGTATCCCTCGTGATCCACATGCCGTGGTCCGAAGGGCACTCCGCCGACAGGTCCCTAACCAGCGATGACCGCAGTTTTCAATCAGTGGCCGGATCGTCCCGGAGGACCGGGCGGCCATTTCTTTCGAGCCATCAACGGCCATACCACAGCAGCCACACCCGGTCCTCCCGGACCGCCTCACATTCTTAGGGACAGCACATGAACCCAAGTTACGGACACTGAAGCAACTCTCCCGACTCGCGCCGAGCTGGTCGCCGGTCTGGTCTCTGCCATGGCGAACCCAGCGCGCTCGCCGATCCTCCGCTCGCCGGCGGACGACGGCATCGCCTTCTCCGATGTCTTCTTCCCCGCGATGGACGGCGTGACGATCGAGGGCTGGTTCATACCGGCCGACAGCGATCGTCTGATTATCGCCAACCACCCCATCTGGGCAAACCGCTACGGCTTCCCCGGGCACCTCAAGCCCTACAGCGACGCCTGGGAGGCGAGCGGCAACAACATCGAAGTCAACTTCATGCCGGACTACAAGCACCTGCACGAAGCCGGCTACAACATCCTGGCCTACGACCTGCGTAATTTCGGCCAGAGCGCGGTCGGCAGCGGCGGCGCGATCGGCAACGGCATTCGCGAGTATCGCGATGTGATCGGCTCGCTGCGCTACGTCCGCTCGCAGCCCGACCTCAAGAACATGAAGATCGGCCTGCTCAGCCGCTGCTGCGGCATGAACGCGACGATGGTCGGCATGTCCAAGCACCCTGAAGAGTTCGAGGATGTCCGGGCGATCGTCGCGCCGCAACCGATCTCGCTGAGCGCCTTCTACCGCACAATTCTCGGCCACATGGGCATGCCAGACGCGCTGCCGGAGGTCGCGGACGCCCTGCGCCGCGCAACCAGCATGGAACTGAAAGACATGGACATGCCGCAATACGCCATGGCAGTGGACATTCCGACGCTGCTGCTGCAGGTCCGCGACGACACGCTGACCACGCCCGATGACGTGCAGGCGATCTTTGACGCCATGCCGACCGACCGGAAGGATCTCATCTGGGTCGAGGGCACGAACCGGCGTTTCGACGGCTACAATTACCTGCCCGAGAACCCGCAGCCGATGCTCGACTGGTTTAAGCGCTTCGTCGCCTGACCCACCACCACGCTGGGGTGGTCGTCCACCTCAAACGGTACCGGAACGAGGGCAATGCACTGTCTGACCAGATAGGACAGTCCCGCTACAAGCGAGTACACCGCGGCGAACACCAGGACGCAGAGGGGCAGTCGGCCCGTTGGTAGCGTCGCAACACGGTAGCGCCCATCGACCATCAATATTCCCCGCTGGGCTGAGCGCGAAAGCGCTGTACTAGCGGCGCAGGCTCAGTACGTCCTCGCCCCGGCCGAGATCCTCGCGGCGGCACCGAAGGGCATCCCGCTGGCTGATGCGGCCGCGCTGCCGCTGGTGGGACTGACCGCGTACCAGGCGCTGTTCGACCACGGCAAGCTGACCGCCGGGCAGCGCGTGCTGATCAACGGCGCCGGGGGCGCGGTCGGCGGCTACGCGGTGCAGCTGGCCAAGAACACCGGTGCCCACGTGATCGCCACGGCCAGCCCGCGCAGCAGCAAGCAGGTCAGGACGGCGGGTGCCGACGAGGTCGTCGACCACACCGCCACCGAGGTGACCGCGGCGGTGACCGAACCGGTCGACGTCGTACTCAACGTCGCGCCGATCGACCCGGCGCAGTTGGCCGCACTCCCTGGGCTGATCCGTTCCGGTGGAGTGCTGGTGAACACCACGGTGTGGATGCCCGCCCCTTCCGACGAGGAGCACGGTGTGCGCGGCATTGACCTGTTCGTCCGCAGTGACGCCGAGCAGCTGGCGCAGTTGGTGGCGCTGGTCGACCGCGGGGAACTGCACGTCGCCGTCGCCGAGCGGGTGCCGCTGGCCGAATTGCCGACGCTGCACGCCCGCGCCGCCGCAGGCGCGGTGCACGGCAAGGCCATCGTCGTCCCGCCCACCGCCTGACCCCCGACTCCGGAAGGCAACAGTCATGGCCCTCAGCCTGGATCCGGAAATCGCCGAAGCGCTGGCCCCGATGGCCGGTGCAATGGCCGACGCCACGCCACCAGCTGTGGGTGACGTCGCGGCGCAGCGCGCGCTCTGGGAGCCGATCATCGGCGCCGCGGGAACCGCCCAGCCGATCCCGACCGACGTCAAGACCAGCGAGCACTTCGCGATCGCCGACGACGGCGCACAGATCACGATGCGCTGGTACGCCAAGGACGGCGCCACACCGGGTCCGGCGGTGGTGTTCTTCCACGGCGGCGGGTACATCTTTGGCCACATCGACCTGTTCGACGGGCCGGTCGCCCGCTACGTGTCCGCCAGCGGCGTGCCGATGCTGTCGGTCGAGTACCGCCGTGCCCCCGAGCATCCCTTCCCGACCCCGCTCGAAGACGCCTATGCGGCGCTGCGCTGGCTGCACGAGCACGCATCCGATCTCGGCGTCGACTCCGACCGGATCGGTGTGATGGGCGACAGCGCCGGCGGCGGCCTGGCTGCGGCCGTGTCGATCCTGGCGCGCGAGCGTGGCGGCCCGACGATTGCCCGCCAGATCCTCATCATGCCGATGCTTGACGACCGCATCCCCACTCCCGATCCGCACATCGCGCCCTATCTGTTGTGGTCCTACGACGACAGCCTCACCGCATGGCCGGCCCTGCTCGGCGAGGCTGCTGGCGGGCCCGACGTCCCGGCCACGGCTGCCCCGGCCCGGCTCGAGGACGCGACCGGCCTGCCGCCGGCCTACATCGAGGTCGGCCAGCCCGACCTGTTCCGCGACGAGGACACCGCCTACGCGACCAAACTCAGCCGCGCCGGCGTGCCGGTCGAATACCACCTGCACCCCGGCGCCCCGCACGAGTTCGACTCCATCGCCTTCACCTCCGACGTCGCCCGGCGTGCCATCGCCGACCGCATCCGGGTCCTGAAGTCGATCTGAACCGCCACCACCCAGCCACCCACTGCACGGAAAGAATGCAATGACCCTCTGGACCCCCATCACCGTCGGCGCCCTCCAGCTGCCGCACCGCCTGGCCATGGCGCCGATGACCCGTGACCGCTCCAGACCGGACGGCGTCCCCACCGACCTCAACCGCGCGTACTACCGTCAGCGCGCGGAGATGGCCCTCATCATCACCGAGGGCACCCAGCCCTCCGCCGACGGCCAGGGCTACCTGCTGACCCCCGGCATCTACACCGAGGCGCACATCGCAGGCTGGCAGGAGGTCACCAGCGCGGTGCACGCTGCCGGCGGGCGCATCGTCGTCCAGCTCATGCACATCGGCCGCATCTCCCACCCCGACAACACCCCCCACCACCGCCAGCCCGTCGCCCCCTCGGCCGTCCGCCCCCAAGGCGCGATGTTCACGGCCGCAGGCCTGCAGGACATGCCCACCCCGCGGGCGCTGGCCACCGGTGAAGTCGCCGGGGTGGTCGACGAATTCCGGCACGCGGCGTCTGCGGCCATCGCCGCAGGCTTCGACGGGGTGGAGATCCACGGCGCCAACGGCTACCTGGTCCACCAGTTCCTGGCAGGCAACACCAACCAGCGCACCGACCGCTACGGCGGCCCGATCGCCGACCGCATCCGCTTCGCCGTCGAGGTGGCCTCGGCGGTGGCCGACGAGATCGGCGCCGAACGCACCGGTCTGCGCATCTCGCCGGGCAACCCCTACAACGACATCGCCGAGCACGATACCCGAGACCTGTACCCGGCACTCGTCACGGCCCTGGCACCGCTGAGCCTCGCCTACCTCCACCTGATCCACGGCGGCGACGAGGAGTTGCTGCGGCAACTGCGGCAGCAGTGGCCGATGGCCCTGTTCCTCAACCGTGCGGGCGCCGACATCGACACGCGCGTCGCCGACCTCGACGCCGGCCTGGCGGACGTCATCACGGTCGGCACGACGGCACTGGCCAACCCCGACCTCCCGGCCCGCCTCCGCTCGGGCGCACCGCTGAACCAGGCCGACCCGGCCACGTTCTACGGCGGCGACCACCGCGGTTACACCGATTACCCCACCCTCGCCGCGGCGGCCGCCAGCGGTGCCAACCACCATGAGGAGACCGCGTGACCACCTCCGGACCCCAGCTTGCTGAGCTCTTCGTCGAGATGACCAACACCCACAACCCGGACCTGGTGGACCGATTCGTCGCCAGGGACTACATCAACCATAACAACTTCGTCGCCGACGGACGCGAGGCCAACCGCCAGTTCTGGGCCGCGTTCTTCACCGGCCTGCCCGACGTGAAAGTCACGATGGAAGACCTGATCGTCTCCGGTGACCGCGTCGTCGGCCGCTTCGTCTACCGCGGCACCCACACCGGGGACCTGCTGGGCATCCCTGCCAGCGGCCAACGCGTCGAGATGCGCAGCATCGACATCTGGCGCGTCGATGACGGCATGTTCGTCGAGCACTGGGACGAGCTGAACCTGATGCAGATGTTCCAGCAGATCGGCGTCCTGCCGCCGCTCGACGGCCCGGAGGCGAAGGCATGACACTTCTCTCGCAACTCGCCGCGTTGCTGGCGATCCTGAGCACGGGGATCGTCTACGGCACCGACGTGTTCTGCGCGCTGGTTCAGCGCGACGCGCTCGAGCGCGTCGATGACACTTCTCTTACCGCGGTCATGGGCAACGTGCACCGCTTCGCCGACCGGCGCATGCCAGTCCCCGGAATCCTCGGCGTCGTCGCAGCCGCCGCCGCGTCCGTGCTCGCCGCGGTGGCCGGCCGACCCGCTGGATCGGTGACCGCAGCAGCGGCCTTCCTGCTGCTGGTGGTCTGGGTGCTGCTCTACCTGCGCACCAGCGCACCCATCAACCGCCAACTCACCGCGGCCGCCGACGCCCACGAAACCCCTGCCAACGCCCGCAGCCTGCAGCGGGACTGGGACCGCATCATCGTCCCCCGAGCCGTCCTGCAGGGCCTGGCCGTCCTCGCTCTGGGCGCAAGCCTCATCAGCTGACCCGGCACTCCGCCCCATGCCGCAGTCCACCGCCCAGACCGAAAGGATCACCAGCTCAGGATCTACACCCTGCGCACGGCCGAAGCGCTCCACGACTACGCGACCGTGCACTGGCCGCGACACATCCCCAGCCTGCGCGCCTTCGGCGTCACCACGCACGGCATCTGGACCGACCATGCCACCGAGGCGCACCGCCTGATCGCGCTGATCTCTTACCCCGACGACGCCGACCCCGGCGAGGTCACCACCGCCTACATGGACAGCCCCGAATTCGCAGCAGACATGCACGATCTGCTACCGCCGCCTAGCCAATTGAGATGACCTGTTATACAGCACCCGCCCCCTGGTCAGTCTGTACCGCGCCCTCCCACCGGTAGACGCTGGTGATCGGCCCCCCGATCTGTGCGCAGACCGCCACCGTCGCCTCCACGGCGCTGCTGGCCAGAGCCTCGGCCTTGTCGAGGGCGTCAGTCGTGGTCAGAACGGTCAGGTACTCGGCCACGGCGGTCCCCTTCGCATGCGGATGCTGGGACCGTACTCGGAAGGTTCGCCGGCCACCGGCCCCGGGTCACCACAGTGACCCCGCAACGCAGGAACGGAAAAGAGCCCCGCACTCCCGATAGATCCACGAGTGCGGGGCCTTTGTGCAGCTCAGGCCTTGAGGGGGCCGGACCGCTTCCCCTGCAAGGTCGAGCAGTGCTGCGTCCCTGAATCCCCCGGTCCGCGGCGCTATGCCACGTAGAGGTACGCCCTGATCTCGGTGCCGTTGGCTACCCAGTTGAACCTCGTGGTGGTGTTCTTCGGGCACGCCTTGGCATCCTTGCGGCTGCTGCCGTCCGTGAAACTGGCGAAGGCCTTGATCCAGGCGCACTTTCCGTCAGCATCCGTGTCCCTTACCCAGCCGTCGATGTAGACCTTGCTCCCCACGCACTCGATCGACCACGAGGCCGCGCCGCCGTCGGTCTCGGGGGAGAGAGTTGCCGGGCATGCTGCGGTCGTCCCCGTCGATCCAGCGGAAGCCGGCGCGGCCATAAGCAGGCCCGCCGTCAGCGCGGCTCCGGTCGCGGCTGCCAACTTCGTGGAAATGGTCATGTTTCCTCCGTTGAACGAGCTGATGTGTCCCTGTGCCATGACGGTAGGGACGGCGGCGCGGCTGTCGCGTCCCGCGGTGGGTGGAACTCCCGCCCCACCGCGCGCGGTAGCCGCGTGGACCCGGCGACTTTCGCGGTAGGGGTTCCTGCAACTTCCGCGGTACCGCCAAAGGTTGACGCCGCCCCGCGGGTGCCGGCGTTACGCTGCGGCGATGCGCTTGCGTACGCCCCGCCCGTTCGTCGTCGACACGCTGGTCGCGCTCGTCATGGTCTGGGCGGCCGTCAGGCTGGGACAGGAGTCGGTGGCGCAGGGCTGGCCGGAACTCGACGCGAATGCCTACGTGCTGCTCGCCCTGGCGCATCTGCCCGTCGCTCTGCGGAGCCGGGCACCGCTCGTGGTCTTCGCAGCCGTGCAGTGCGCGAGCGTCGCCTACATCAGCCTGGGGTACTGGCCGGTGTTGTCCGTGTTCGGCTCGATGCTCGCCTTGTACACGGTGGCATCCGTGCGCCCGGCACGGCTCGCCATCGGCTGTGCGGCCGTGATGACCGCCAAATGGGTGTACAGCGGTGTGATCAGCGACAGCCCGGCCATGGGGTTGGTCGTGGCCCAGGCACTGGTGTACTGCGCCGTGCTGGTGTGGTTCGGCACTCTGGCCCGCCGCTCCCGCGAACTCGCCCAGCAGCTGCGCGTCGAGCAGGCCGAGCGGGCCCGCCGTGAGGTCGCCGCCGAACGCGGGCGCATAGCGCGGGAACTGCACGACGTCGTCGCCCACCACATGTCGGTGATCTCCGTGCAGGCGGGCCTGGCCCGGTTCGTCCTCGACTCCGATGCCGCGACGGCCCGGGGCGCGCTCAGCACTATCGAGGACACCAGCGGGGAGGCCCTGGAGGAGTTGCGGCGCATGCTCCATGTCCTGCGGGAACATGATCTGGGCGGCGCGGATTCTGCCGCGCCCATGCCCACCCTCGCCCGCCTCGATGACCTGGTCGAGCGCGTCCGGGCCGGAGGCGTCCTGGTCGAGCTGAGCGTCGAGGGCACCGTGCGTCCGCTTCCGCCCGGCGTCGAGTTGTGCGCGTACCGCGTCGTCCAGGAGGCCTTGACCAACGTCCTCAAACACACCCGCCATGCCGATGCGCAGGTGCGGCTCCACTACTGGCAGCACCAACTGACAGTCAGCGTCACCAACGACGGAGAGGAGGTGATTTCGGACAATGTCGCGACGGGTGCCGGACATGGCTTGATTGGCATGCGGGAGCGGGCCAAGCTCTACGGCGGGACGATCAGCGTCGGCCCACGCGCCGAGGGGGGTTTCGCGGTCCGCCTGACTCTGCCGACGTCGGCGACTGGCGCACGGTGGGGAGACGAGCGTACGAGATGACCAGAGTGCTCGTCGTCGACGATCAGTTCCTCATCCGCGCCGGCCTCGTCGGCCTGCTCGACGCCGCGCCCGGCTTCGAGGTCGCCGGCGAGGCGGGAGACGGCGAGGAGGCGGTGCGGCTGGCCGCCAAAACGCGGCCCGACGTGATCCTGATGGACATCCGCATGCCCGGCATGAACGGCATCCAGGCCACCAAGCGCATCATCGCGGACGCGGCCGGCCCCGCTCCCCGGGTGCTGATCCTGACCACCTTCGACCTCGACGAATACGTCTACGGAGCATTGCGCGCCGGCGCGTCCGGCTTTCTGCTCAAGGACTCAGGCCCCGAGCGGCTGCTGGCAGCGGTGGCCGCGGTCGGGGGCGGCGACGCGCTCTTCGCTCCCACCGTGACCCGGCGGCTGGTCGAAGCATTCGCCCACCAGGCCCGGTCCGAGCCGGGCGCCCAACCCCCTCTGGACCTGGGCACGTTGACGTCCCGCGAGGTCGAAGTCCTCAAGCTCATCGCGCGCGGCCTGTCCAACCCGGAGATCGCCGACCGGCTCTCCATAAGCGAAGCGACGGTCAAGACCCACCTCAACCGCACCATGACCAAGCTGGACCTGGACAGCCGGGCGCAGGCGGTGGTGGTGGCGTACGAGACGGGGCTGGTGACACCGGGCGGGTAGGCGGGCCTGGCGGCACGCGACCGCAGACGCTGCCGGCTGTACCGCGCCGAGTGCCCTTGCCGCCTTGTACCTGCGGGCATCCGTGCCGCTGAGGGCGGCAGGAAATGGCGGAGCGGGGCCCTGTTGGAACCGGTGAGCGACAACGCCGTGATCTCAGTGGCCGGTTCGTAAGGCAATGTCTGTTTCTGGCTGAAATGGGAGCAAGGACGCTGGTGGAGGTTCCGTCGGCTATTGCTTCCTGGCGAAGTTGCCGGTGTCGGCCTCGGTGAGGATGCCGAGTTTGACCAGTCGCTTCAGCTTGGCGCGGGTACCTTCGACGTTCTTCGGCAGCAGTTCGTGGCCGAGGGCTTCGCAGACGTCCTTGGCCCGTAGCGGCCCGGTCGCGTGGTTGATGGCGGCGAGGATGCGGGGGTAGTCCGGGTGCTCGGGCAGGTCTGGCGCGAGGGCCGGGAGCCGGTCGGCGAGGCCGGTGACGGTCTTGCGGTTGATCGTGAGGTGCTCCAGGTGCATCCCGGCCTCCCGCAACCGGGTCTGCAGGCCGTCGATCTGCGTGCGAAGGTCGTCGGCCAGGGCCCGGGCGGCGTCTTCCTGGAGGTCCAGGGCATCGAGCAGGGGCTGGATGTTCACGCTGCCACCGCCTGTTCTTCGCGCCAGGTGGGGGCGTTCGCGCCGGTGAGGCGTCGGGTCATGACATGAGTCATAGCCCAGTAGACGCGGGAGGCGGAGGAGGAGGGGCGGTGCTCGTAGTCGCGGACCAGGCGCCGGTGCAGTATCAGGATCCCGTAGGTCTGCTCGACCCTCCACCGCTTCGGCTGCGGCACGAACCCCTTGTCCTGCGGGTTGCGTGCGACGATCTCGACGTCAATTCCCAGGCCGGCGCCGTGCATCACGACCTGGTTCTTGAAGCCCTGGTCGACCAGGGCCTTGCGGACGGTGTCGCCGGCGTGCTCGGCGACCTGGTCCAGCAGGATGATGCCCGCGGCGTTGTCGTGCGCGTTCGCGGCGAGGACGACGACTGCGATGACCAGGCCGAGGACGTCCACGGCCAGTCCGCGTTTGCGGCCGGGCACCCGCTTGGCCGGATCCCGGCCACTCGTGGCGGCGGGGACCCCGGCGGCCGCGTGGACACTCTGGGTGTCCAGGACCACCAGGGTCGGGTCCTCTAATCGGCGGGCGCGTTCACGGACCTGGCAGCGCAGGAGTTCGTGGATGACCTGGTCGGTTCCGTCGTCCCGCCAGGCGGCGAAGTAGTAGTAGGTCGCGCTCTTCTGCGGCAGGTCGTGCGGGAGATAGGCCCACTGGCAGCCGGTCCGCCCCTGGTAGAGGATCGCGTTCACGATCTCCCGCATGTCGTAGGCGCCCTGGTGGCCGCTGACCGAGCGGTGCCGGTCCTTCCATGCGGTGATCACCGGCTCGATCAACGCCCACTGCTCGTCCGACAAGTCGCTCGGGTACGGCTTGCGTTCACTCACCCGGTCACATCACCAGATCAACAACCGCGGACCGGCAGATTCCGCCACGCCGCCACACCATCAGGCGACAGCAGATCCCCTCAAAGACTCACGAACCGCCCACTGAGCGGGCGGATAGGACGTGCTGCGGGTGCGGGTTGGCTGCTGTTGGTGCGGTGACGGGCGGCGTTTGTGAGAGCCGTCCACGCGAGGGGCCTAGCGGTCCAGGATCCAGCTGACCCAGGCGCGCACAGCGCCGCTGACTGCCGCGGCTGCGATGCGCACGAGGGCCGGCAGGAATTGGTCGCGGCTGGCGTGGGGCGCCGGGGTGGTTGAGGGGTTCGGCACGAGGACCTCCATGTGCTTGGCCGACCGCGGGCTGGGTCGGCGTGGCCTCCAGTCCTGCACATCAACAGGGCTTCCGGCGCGGCCTGTTGAGGGGGGGAAGGCGCTCTGGCCTGCTAAAGGGGTCATTTCCGGGTTTTCCGGGGATGCCTAAGGTCGGAAGTCGGAACTTGAGGCCGGGTGAGGCGGGGGGTCCCGCCGGGCGGGGGGCAGCGTGGCCGGTCAAGCCGACAGGTTCTGGAGGGAGTTGTCGCTGACGTACCGGGCGGCGGGGACTCCCGGATTGGAAGCGATGCTCGCCTGGGGCAGGGACAGCAAGCCGCCGGTGGAGTCGTCGACGTCCACGGTCAGTGACTGGCTGTCGGGCAACACCATTCCCGGCACGGCGAGCACAGAGTTCTTCCTGATCATGGTGATCGGGCTTGAGGAGCGTGCCGCTGCCCGGCCGAAGGGCGAGGGCGGCTTCTGGACCAAGCGGGACAAGCCCTGGTGGGAGCAGTTCCTCACGGCGGCGCGCGCCGAGCGGGCACCCCGAACTGCGGCCGGTCCGGTGCAGTTGCCCACGGCTGATGGCTTGTTCGTGGGCCGGGAGGAGCCGCTGGGCGGGCTTATGGACTGGCTGGATCCGGCAGGCGGGAGCAGGGACGTTCCGGGCCCCTGGGAGGGGCTTGAGATGCCCGCTCGCGCGACGGCTGCTGCGTCCGTTTTGGAGGTCACGGGGATGGGCGGGGTGGGGAAGACGGCGCTGGTGGTCGAGGCTGCGCGGCAGGCGGTGGAGCGCGGCTGGTTCCCCGGAGGCGTCCTTTTCGCCAACCTGCGGGGCCACAGCACGGGCCACGACGCCATACCGGAGGAGACGCTGGATGCGTTCCTGCGTGCGCTGCGACCGAGGGAGGAGCCGCCGTCTGTGCCGGCTGAGAAGGTCCGTCGTTGGCGGAAGCTGCTGGACGAACTGGCCGCGCAGCAGAAGCGGCTGCTGATCGTCCTGGACAACGTGCGGCAGGCTGGGCAGATCACGGAGCTGTTCCCGTTCCTTCCGCACCGGGCACTGGTCACTTCTCGGCACACGCACACGGACGCGATCCGGCAGCGGCTTGTCCTTGCCCCGTTCCCGCCGGCGGAGGCTGAGCAGTTCGTCCGGCTCCGGCTCGCGGAACCGGGCCACGGCCAGGTCGCCGCGCCGGACCGCGACACTGAAGCTGCTCACGCTGATGATGTGCGCCGCGTCGCCGAGTTGTGCGGCCAGCTGCCGCTCGCGCTGCGGATCGTCGTCGCCCTGCTGCGAACAGAACCCGACCGTTCCCTGCGCGAGCGGGTTGACGAACTGGACCGCACCCTCCTGGACGGCATGGAGGCCGACGACACCGATGCCGAAGGGCGCCCGTTGACCGTGCGTGCCTGCTTCTCATTCTGCTACCGGCATCTCCCAGCGCCCCGAGCACAGGCGTTCCGGCTGCTGGCGGCGGCGCCCGGCCAGGATGTCTCCACCGCTTCGGCCGCGGTTCTGCTCGGCGTCCCGGAAGATGCGGCCCGTCTGTCGCTGCGAGGCCTCGCGACAATGCATCTGGTGGAACGGTCCCGGCGAGGCGGCCACGAACTGTCGGAGGCTGAACGGGATCACTGGTCGATGCATGACCTCATCCGCCTGTACGCCGAGGAGCTCGGGCGCGCGCATGCAAGTGAGGACGGCCGAGAGGAGGCGGTGCTTCGGCTGATGCATCATTACCGGGACGCCGCCCGGTTTGCCGCTGAAATTCCCGTGATCCGGCGCAAGGAAGACGCGCTGGGCGCGGTCCTGGCTCATCGCAGGGCAGATGTCTGGCTGGAGGCGGAGCGCGTCAACGTGGTTGCCGCAGCGACCACCGCACCTGCCTCAACGTGGCGGGTGGAGCTCGCCCTGGCGTTGGAGGAGTTCCTTAGCAAACGCCGCTACTACGCAGAGTGGGCCCGCCTCGCCGAGTCTGCCGTCGACGCGTGCCGTCGGGGGCACGGCAACCGGCACCAGGAGTTCCGGGCGCTTGGCGACCTCTCGGAGGCGCTGGCCGGACTGGGCCAGTTTGAGAAGGCGTTGGCCACGCTGGATGATGCCCGTGAGGTGGCCCCGTTCCTCGGCAGCTTGGCCCATGCGCTGGTCGCCCAGCAGCGCGGTGTCGTCCTCGGGGAGGCGGACCGGCCTGAGGAAGCCCTGCGGTCCTATGAGGCGGCAGAGGCTCTCTTCCGGCAGCACGGCGACCCGGCTCGCTTGGCGGACTGCCTGTGCCAGATCGGTGAGACGTGGCTCCGTTGCGGTCACCCCGAGAAAGCCGAGGAGGCCTACCAGGCCGCCGTGGCCTACTACCGAATGGCCACCGACACCCGCGGGGAGGCCACGGCGCTTGGCGCGCTGGGGACGGCACAGTCGATGTTGGGTCACCACGACGAGGCAGTCGAGTCACTGAAGATTGCGACTGAGTACACGGCTCACACTCGTGACCTGGCGCGCCATATCGCCCACCTGTCCAACCTCGGTCTGACCTTTCACCGCGCCGGACGAGCACAGGAGTCCCTGGACCATCTCCAAGAGGCGGCTCGGCTGGCTCGGATGTTCCTGTACCACGAGGACCAACTGGGCCGGGTTCTGATGTGTTTTGGCCAGGTACTCAAGGAGCAGGGGCGCCTCCAGGCGGCCCAAACAGTGTTGAGCAAAGCGGTCTATGTCTTCCGCCAGTTGGCGGGCGACCCACAGAATCTGGCCCATGCCGAGCAAGACCTCGGTCGGCTGCGTCGAACCCTGGAGCGGAGACGGCGTAGCCGACCCTTTCCCTGTAACCAGGGCGTCCACACGGTGCACACGCGGCGTGGGCGAAAGTTGCGTTTCAGCGCAAGTTTCGAGGCCTACTTGCGGTGAAACGCAAGTTTTACTGCTTGGCGCCGACAGACGCCGACACCCACGGAACCTGAATGTCGGCGTCCACCGACATTCAGGTTCACGAAACCGCAGGTCAGCGATCCAGCGCACCTTCGGTGCGCGCCGGGGGCGTGGTAAATGCCGTGGCGTGCGCCGAGGTGCTTCTTGTGTGCCCTGACGTGGGCTGATGCCGGTCCGGGACGCTGGTGGAGTTCGTTCCGGCCGAAGCCGATGCCTCTGTGATGCCGGTGAGCTCGCAGGTCAGCGTGGCGCTGAGGGCCGTCCACGGGAACCGTGGAGTGTTGCTGTGAGCACGTGCGTCAGAATTCCTGATTCACCCTGGCCCTCCCGGAACGGCGTACCGCTCTGCCATTCGGAGAGGGAGGGAGCGGGGCCGTGGACGTGCTGCACGAACGCTGCGCCGGTGTGGACATCAGCAAGAAGGACGCCAAGGCGTGTGTCCGCAGCCCGAGTACGAAACGGCGGGGTTCGTTCACCAACGAGACCACGACCTGGGGCTCGACCACGAACGCCGTGCTCGCCCTGCGGGATCACCTGCTCGCTGCCCAGGTCACACTCGTCGTGATCGAGGCGACCTCGGACTACTGGAAGCCGTTCTACTACCTGCTGGCCCAGGACTTGAACGTGATCCTGGTCAACGCCCGGCAGGTCAAGAACCTGCCCGGCCGCAAGACGGACGTCTCCGATGCCGCCTGGCTGGCCCAGCTCGGCGCCCATGGCCTGGTCCGCCGCTCATTCGTGCCGCCGCAGCCGGTGCGCGAACTGAGGGACCTGACCCGGGCCCGCACCCAGATGACCCGCGAGCGCGGGCAGATCGTGCAGCGACTGGAGAAGCTGCTGGAGGACACCGGGATCAAGCTGGCCGCGGTCGCCTCCGACATCATGGGCGTCTCCGGCCGGGCCATGCTGGAGGCTCTCATCGCGGGTGAACGCGACCCACAGGCACTCGCGGAGATGGCCAAACGCAAGCTCCTCAACAAGATCCCCGAACTCACCGAGGCCCTGACCGGACGCTTCCGCGACCAACAAGCCTTCCTCACCCGGCTGCACCTGGACCACTACGACCAGCTCACCACCGCCATCCAGCGGCTGGACGAGCGGATCGAGGAGGCGATGGCCCCCTTTCGGCCCGCCCTGGACCTGCTCGACACCATCCCCGGCATCAACCAGGCCGTCGCCGAAGTGATCATCGCGGAGACCGGCGGCGACATGGCCCGGTTCACCACGGCCAGGCACCTCGCGTCCTGGGCCGGGGTCTGCCCCGGCCACCACGAGTCCGCCGGCCGCACCAAGAACACCAAAGTCCGGCCCGGCAACTCCTACCTCAAAGGAGCCCTCGGCTTCGCCACATTCGGGGCGGTCAGAACCAACAACACCTACCTGCAGGCCCGTTACAAGCGGCTCACCGCCCGCCGCGGCCCGCTCAGGGCACTGGTCGCCGTCGAGCACTCGATCATCACCGCGATCTGGCACATGCTCACCGACGACGTCCCCTATCACGAGCTCGGTGGCACCTACTTCACCCAGCGCGACCCCGAACGCGCCACCCGCCGCGCGATCACCGCACTCAACCAGCTCGGCTACACCGTCACCCTCAACCCCCTGGAAGGCGCGGCCTGACCGACCACAGTCAGGACACCCGGCGACCGCCACGGCCACCGGGCACTCAGACCTGCCTAAGGTCTGGTGGCGGCGGATGGCGCGGTCGGAGCGGACTTGGAAGTCGGCCCAGCCGAGTTCGTCCTTGATCTGCTTGTAGCTCTGCTCGATCCACGGTCGCAGGCCGTATAGGCGGACGATCTCGGCGAGGTAGGCCGGCGGGTGGGGGCTCGTGGCAGCGTGGGCTACGTCGGGATGGGGCAGGCTGGTGGCCAAGTACCAGGTGGCCTTCAACGGCAGACTCGTCGGGTCAGTGGTCGCCACGACCAGCCGGCAGGGTGAGTCGGGTCCGTAGCCCGCCCAGGCGGGCATCGGCGGCCCACCAGGTCTCGGTGTGCCCGTCGTGGAAGTGACGCTCCACGGGCGTCCACTCGCCGGGACGTTTGGCATTCTTCCAGGTGAGGGCGTGGGCGGCTTCGATGGGGGTGTGAGGCTGGTCGGCCGGAGCCCAGGTGCCGCGGTGCGGCTTGAGCGCGACCACGCAGGGCAGGCCGGCCTCGCGCAGTGCGAGGTACCAGTCGTCGCTGACGGAGTAGGCGCAGTCGGCGACCACCGCCCGGCAGCCGAAACCCGCCTCTTTCCCGCGGGCCGCGAGGGCAGCGGCCAGCTGCGGTTTTGTGCGGAAGGCCGGATCCGAGCGGCCGCGGGCGAAGTGGTGGGCGGGGGTGTAGGGAGGCGGTTCGGCACTACACGCGGCCGTCGGTCCACACCGTGGTCACCGTGACGATGCCGTTGTCGGTCTTGCCGGACCGGCCCAGCCACTGCCGGCCCACATGCGCGGTCGCCGTGCCGCCCTTGCGGTCCCCGGAGTCGTCGATCACGATGACCCCACCCTCGTGCGGAGCCGTCGCCGACTCCTCGCGCAGCAGCTCAAGCCGCCGGTCGTTGACCTGCTCGGCTCCCCCCAAGGGGGACTCGGACAGGAAGAACTGCAGCCGTTGCACCCCCGGCTTCCCCGCACCGGCCACTGGCTCCGCCCCTGCCAGGCAGGTGATCGTCTTGTTCCGCTCCCGCGGCGCCAGCAGTCCGGTCAGATACTCGCGAAACCCTCGCCGCTGGGCCAGGCTGAAGAAGAGGTCGTCGAACCGGGCCGCGTAGTCCTCCAACGGACCCGGCGCAGGCGGACACGTACAGCGAGCGGTCATCTTCATGCTCCAGCAAGGCAGTTGACGCCTACCACCGGCCTAGGACCAACCCGACCTGCCGTCAACCCACGCCACCACCGGATTTAACGAACTACCGGTAATGGTGGAGTCGGCTCCGGATGACGCGGTCGCTGACGCCTATCGCGGCCTTCACCTCGTCGTGCAGATCGGCGGGGAAGGCGCGCGCGCCGAGCGCACAGGCATGGAGGAGGGCACGGCAGTCCCGCGTCTCTCGATCGGTCGCGAGGGCTGTGAACGATGGGTGCGCAAGGATCTCCCGGGCGGCATACCCGTCGGTCGTCTCCGTCGCCCGGCGGTGGAGTTCCGCAACCACCCGGCGTGCGGCGGGGTCCTCGGGGGACGCGACCGCGTCCAGTACTGTGAGACCGAGTCTGGTGTTGAAGACGGTCATGCCCTGCTCGTCCGCGCGGAGGAGATAGGTGGCCACCAGGTCCTGCAGGTGGCGTTGGAACGGTTGGCCGGCCGCCCGGCGGCTCAGCACGGTCAGGCAGCCCGTGACGGCGTCCTCCCACGGCTCCCCGGGCTCCGTGCGGGCCAGGAGGTCCTCGGCGGGGGGAGCGTCACCTGCGGTGAGATGGGCGAGGACAGCGACCTGGCGGCCGTCGAACATCCTTTGCCCGACACCGCGGTGTTCCTCAATGTGGGCGAGCGCTTCGGCCCAGCGGCCGGCAGTCGTCAGGGTTCGTGTCCCGTCGGCGAGGAGGACCCGCCACAGCCAGGCGCGGACCTCTTGGCGATCCTCGGTGCTCACTGTGAGGTCGGCCGGGACGGTGATGCCCTCGAAGTCGGCTGCGGTGCCGGTGCTGACGGCGTCGTACAGGGCGAGTAGGCGCTGGCGGCCGTCGTCGGCGTGCCCGGCGCGGATCTGGAGGCGCGCGAGGTTGACGACGGGTTCGAGGGCCCGGATCGCGGTCATACCCGGCAGGGGGCAGGCGTGGAGGTAGGCGGCGGCGTGCTGGTGGCACATCTCGCGGGCCAGCTCGGGCAGGCGGAGGTCGGAGGCGACGAGGGCGGCCTGGTTGTAGACCGCGGAGGCCAGGCCCTGGTCCGCCTTGGCGGCGGCGTTGTCAGCCAGTTCGGTCAAGGCGCGCACGCGCTTGGGCAGCGGCAGGCAGGCGGGCCGGAAGCGGGCGACGAGCGGGAAGCGCTGGGCTATGGGTCCGTGCGGGTCCATGGGTCCCCCCGGGACGAGAGCGGAGAGGTGCGGAAACGACGGTGCCCGCCGGGATGTGGCCGACGGGCACCGACCGCTGGGACGGGGTGTCAGTGCCAGTCGACGATGACCCGGTTCAGGGGGTTGTCGATGACGAACCGGCCGGGACGCTCCTCGACGGCGGGGGCGTCGAGGGTCTGCAGTTCGAAGGTTGCTTCCCGTCCGCGGTACTCGCGGTCCCAGGTGTGGATGGCGTCGGCGACCTTCGCGGCCAGCTCGTCACTCCCGGGGCCGTGGCCGATGACGCCGAACTCCCACAACTTGCCGCCCTCGGACGTCTTCTGGTCGGACAGGCGGCGGGCGAGGTAGGTCACGGCGCCCTTGTCGACGGCCGCGGTCGACGAGGGGTAGGGATCCTCAGTCAGCAGGGTGCCCTTGGCGGCCTGCGGGAAGTGCATACGGACCAGGCCCGACGGCATGGCGCAGGAGACGAACAGCTCCATCCATTCCGGTGACTCCATGGCGCGGACCATCATGCCGGTCCACTCCTCAGTGCGTGGCTGCTCCAGCACTCCGGCCATGGCGTCGGCGTCGATGTTCTGGGCCGCAGGCGCGTGGAGCCGTACGGTGCCGTCCGTGCTGAGCGGGATGTCGCGGCGGTCGTCGTCGGCGATGCCTCGGCGCAGCGGCATGAAGGTGTTCATCTCGCTGCCGCGGGACACCCACCGGCCGTCATGCTGCTCGTAGACGATGGAGCGGGAGACACTGCCCTTGAGCCGCTGAGGGGCCACGAGCCGGCCACCGGGGGCGAGTTGTTCGAGCCAGGCGTGGGGGATGCCGTACGCGCCGACGGTGGCGATGATCCGGTCATACGGAGCCCCCTCGGCGTGTCCGAGGGCGCCATCGCGGGTGACCGCCTCCACGTTGGTGAAACCGGCCGCAGCGAGGTGCGCGCGGGCTCCCTCAACCAGGTCGTCGTCGACGTCGATGGTGGTGACGTGGCCGCTCTCGCCGACGAGGTGGGCGATCAGAGCAGCGTTGTACCCAGTTCCGGCGCCGAGTTCGAGAATCCGCTCGCCCGGCTGGGCTTCGAGCTGGTCCAGTATGAGGGCGACGATGCCCGGCTGGGAGGCACAGGAGATCGACGAGCCGTCAGCGTCGCGCTTCACGTCCACCACGTTGTTGGCATACGCGGCCTCGAGCGTCGCCTCGGGCACGAACAGGTGCCGGGGCACGGTGCGCAGGGCGGTCTCGACGGCGGGGGTGCGGGCCTGCCCGTTGGCCTTGACCTGGTCAACCAGGGCGTTGCGGAGCCGGGCAGCATCGGCTTCGGCGGTGGTAATGGTGTCGGTGTTCACTGCGCTGACGCTATCGGCTGCGGGCGGCGATCCTGCTGATGAAGAGCTGTTTTCACTCGATCCCATGACTACCTCTTTCGCGATGTGAGACAAGGCGTGCTGCTCCTCCGAAGAGAGGCCAGCACGGTTGGCGTGGAAGAGAACGTGGTGCGCGAGAACGGCGCGAAGTCCGCGGGTGAGTCCTCCACCCGTGGCGAGGCCGGCGAGGGCCGCGCCGGCCCGCTCGAAGGCGGCCACCCACGGGGTATGGCCGTCGAGCGGGCCCCCGGGGCGACACAAAGCTGGGGTGCTGGCGGTCATCAGCGTGCGCATCGCCGGGGCCAGGGCGGCGGTCCTCTCCGGGGGGATCGGTCCGGCGGCCGGGCGGAGGGCGGCGTACTTCGCCCAGACGTCGCCCTGCTCGAACCAGTCCAGACCGGCGGCCCGCATCATCGCGCTCGCCAAGAGAACAGCCGTCTCCCGGCGGCCCAGCCGTCCCGGGCCGGGCGGGTAGCTGAGCAGGTGACGACAGTCAGCGTGAAACAGCTCATGCGCCGCGTCCATGGCGTACCGGCCACCGAACGCGACCGTCTCAGGCTCGTAGATGCCGGGCGGCCAGGAGCGGACGGTCCCATCGTCGGCCAAATCACTCAGGAGCCGTTCGACGAGCGGGGACGGCTCGGGCGCCTGGTAACGCAGCGGCCACGGCTGCTTGTTCATGAACCACCAGCCGCTGACCTGCCCAGCTTCCTCGGCCGCGAAAAGCGCCGGGCCGAGGCGTTCGGTGATGGCGCGCTGCGCGCTCTCGCGGTCGGCGAAGACGACGTTGTGCTGGTGCCAGTCCGGGGGCATGACGTTCCTTCGATCGGCGGTGGTCAGGCAATGAGGAGGCAGGCGTCCCATGCGGTGCGGGGCGGCGTGATGGTGGCGGGAGCCAGGAGTGCCAGGGCGATGCCCGCGGCGCCGTCGAGGAACCCGGGTCCGGCTTCGTTCGCCACGGTGGGCGCGGCGGCTGCCGGGTCGGTGCCGGGTGGGCAGACCGTGGCGAGGAGCGCCGGGATGACGGCCTGGAGCTGTCCGGCGGTCGAGGAGTGGGCGTCTTCGGCGGTCCGGGCGGCGATGTGGGCGAGGCCGGCGAACCCGTGGCACAGGCCGTTGTCCGTGGTGGCCTTGAGCTGTGCGGAGTCAGTGAGGGCGGCCACGAGCGCGTTCTCCGCAGCGATACGACGGGGGTTGTCGCCCAAGGCGAGGGCCGCGAGCTGCTGGGCGCGGGCCAGGCCGGCGGTGCCGTAGCACCACGACGGTCGCCGCGGCGTGGACGGGGCGAGTCGGTCGTCGCGAAGTTCGGCCATGGTGACCCAGTACGGCCAGGCGGGGCCGTGGCCGGTCTCTTCCTGCCAGCGGTCGAGCCACGCGAGGATGGTGCGCATCGCGTCGTGGTGTCCGTCGACGACGGTGTTGTGCCGGGCGGCGAGGGCCAGCAGCGCGAGGACGCCCCCGATGCCGTGAGACATGCCTGAGTTGGCGTGCCCCTCGGGGAACCGGTCGGTGTCCGGCCGGCCGGTGGGTGCGGTCGGGGTCCACCAGCCCGGCAGGGTCTCGCCGTTGTGTGTGATCGGCTCCGTAAGACGTACGCAGTAGTCGAGGACTGTATGTACCGCGGCGCTGCCCGGGTTGCGGCGCAGAAGGTAGGCGCCATAGCCGGATAGGCCGCGGATCGTGTCGAACTCTGCGATGTCGGGGAGATGACCGGCGTCGAGGCGGCGGTGCGCGGCCGTGAGGCGCCGCAGGACGTCCCGGGCGATCTGCTCATCCAGGGTGTTGAGGGCACGCTTGTACGAGCCGGGCATGTGGTCGGTGGCGCAGGCGAGGACCTGGGCGAGGGCGGGCGCCCCGTAGAAGGGGTGGCTGTCGGCCCCGCTGGTGAACGGTTGCCGGGCAGCGGCGGCGAGCCAGGCATGGGCGCGGTGCCACGGCGCGAGTCCGGCCGCGGCGCGCTCGATGTGGAGCAGCGCGATCCCAGGAAGGCCGTAGGCGATGTGCTGCCGGTCCTCGGCCGCGGCGCGTGGGCCGAGCGGGGCGGTCTCGGGGTCGGCCAGGAGGTCTGCCAGGGCAGTGGACAGCTCGGCAGCGGGAGCGATCACGGGCCTGTCCCCTTTCTCTTCTTGGTGCGGCCGGTCCAGGCCAGGGCGGCGGCGCGCGCGAGGTAGAGGCAGACCTCTTCCTCGGGGAAGTTCACGGCGACGTGCCGCACGAAATGCGTGTGCAGCAGCGAGGTGAGGACGTCGTCGATCGCGATGCCGTCGGTGTCTGGGCTGGGCAGGTGCGGCCGGTACGCGGCGAGCGCGACGTCGCGGTCGGCCCAGCCGGTGACGATGGCCGCACCGCCCGGCTCGGCGTGCAGCGCCGACCAGCCGTCGGTGGGGTCGGCGAGCCGTACGGCTTCGGTGAACTGCTCGCGGGGGACCGGCTTCGGGGCTGTGGCCGGGACGTGGTCGATCAGCCATCGGGTACCGGCCTCGACGCTGCCGAGGAAGGCGCTGGTGATCGCGACGGTGTGCGCGGCCACCAGCGCACGCTGGTGTGGGCGCTGCGGCTCGCGGAGCTGGGTGAGCACGGCGCGCGAGTCTGCCCGGAAGACGTCTTCGGCGGCCTCCCATGCGGCGCCGGAGCCCCACCGGCCCATCTCGCGGTAGGAGGTGGGGAACCGCAGGTCCGACACCAGTCCGGCCGCGCGTAGTTCTTCGGCCCAGGCGGCGACCTCCCCGGCGGTCTCGGCGAACGCGCCGGGGTCGGGCAGGGCGATGCGTAGACGGAGGTGCTGATCGGGATCGCGGAAGCGGATGAACCACCACGGCGGTGCGCCGAGGCGTTCGAGGAGGCCCGGCAGGTACTGCGCCAGGAGAGTGTCCTGTCGACGCAGGTCGCCGTACACCGCGGCGAGCAGGACCGAGGAGGCAGCGGGCGTCTGCATCTGCGCCGAGGAGAGCGTACGGGCCACGGTTGGTGTCGGCAGCGGTGGCCACCCCGGGGCCCGGGTCGCCTTGAGCGGCAGAACGACCTCGTGGGCGCGGCCGTCGCACCAGCCGTACGCCTCCGGGGCCGGTGCTTCGTGAAGGACGGCCGTACCCACGCGGTTGAGGTGCTGACGCAGCAGCGTCTGGTGGCCTGCCTGGTCAAGGTCAAGGAAGAGTCGGCGATCGTCTTCCACGAGGAAGACACGTCGCGGCGCGCGCCGTCGTGTCCGCCAATCTCCCAGGGCGGCGTCCCAGTCCGCTGCGGGGGGAGCAAGTCGGGGGAGGTCTGCCGCGATCAGGCGCCAACGTGCTGGAGCGAGCACCGTGCGGCCGTACCGCAGCCGGGGCAGGTACGGCATCGACGCGGCGGCACCCCAGTCGAAGACGGTGACCTGGGCGCACTGGGCGCGGGACAGCTCGGTGAGGAACCGCACCAGCGGCGGGGTGTGATCCTGGAGGTTCAGTGCGTGCATCCCTACCGGCTCGACACGGTGGCCGCGCGCGGGGGCGGCCAGGTACATGCGGCGGCCGTCGCAGGCCACCGCCAAATCCGCGGGCGTGAGTACCTGGTCGGCCGAAGCACGGTGTTCCTCAACGCTGAGCAGGGTGGGCAGCACCTGCGGGGTACGAGTGACGTGGGCGCTCTCGGGCAGCAAGGGCGGGAAAGAGAGCTGCACGGGGACGGTGTCAGCGTCGGCGGCCGGCAGGCCGGACAGCTCGGTAGCCAGGGTCTCGCGGTCGTCGGGGGCCAGCACGCTCAGGAAGCGGCCGGAGGAGACGCCGGCGCCGCGCGAGACGCTGACTACCTCAAGCCGGAACCGGCCGTGCTCCAGGTCCTCGATGCTGGCCGCGTGCACGCGGATGCCGATCTCCAGGTGCGGCGGGACACGGGGGCTCTTGGGGCCGACGTCCAGGTCCGCGAGCAGCTCGTCAGTGAGGATGACCTCGTCACGGCCGTCGAGCACAGCGGTCTGCGCGATGCGCACCAGCGCGTCATCCCGGGTGGAGTGCTGAGGTCGGCGCGGGCTGGCCGGTGTGCCCGGGTATCCCTCCGGGAAACCGGTGCCGCTGTCCGCAACGACTTCGCCCAGTGGCACCATCGTGCCGATGCCGTACCGCTCGTAGAACTTCTGGTGGTAGGCGCCCCATGCGGCGGTGCCGTACGGGCGGGCACACACCCGCGTGAGGGCCCAGGCGGCGCGCTCGGCCTCGCGGGCGACCGCTTCCGGCAGGGCGAGGCGGGCGTCCAGGCGGAGGTCCAGCGCGAGAGGGTGACGGCGTAGACCTGGCACCAGGGTCCGCATCCGTTGGGCCACCTGCTTCCGTGCGGCAGGGGTCTCGCACGTAGTCAGGTCCGCGTGGATCGCGTGCAGTTCGCGCACCGTGTCCGCGACGGGGCCGACGGCTCCGGCGTCGAGCTGGTCAAGGAGATACGTGAGGGGATCGGTCTCGGTGCTGGGCGCCTGCAGTGCGGTGAGGAGTACGCGGCGCCGGATCAGCCCCTCGATGAGCTGCTGTACCCGCTCGGGCGCGGTCCCGGGGAACTCTGCGGTCAGCTTGCCGGCGAGTGCGCCGACCTGAATCGGTGTCCGGCTGGCCGCGAGCACTGTCCGTACGGGATCGGTCAGGGCCAGCGACGCCTCGACGGCGTGCGGGCCGTCCTCGTGGCTGTCTGCCTGGAACGGCACGATGAGCCGGTCGCCGCGGATGCTGATCGTGTTGTTGACGAGCACGGTCAACCGGTCGAGCAGAGATGAGCAGGTCTCCAGCCGTTGGACGACGGTGGCCAGCCACTCCGCGCCGGCGCGGGCGGTAACGGTATGCCGGGTGCCCCACTCCGCCCGTGCGCGTTGGCCGACCGTCGCCGTGATGATGCCGGCGAACAGGCCGAACGGGGTCGGTCGGTGCTGGGCACGCAGGAGGTAGCGGGCCACGGAGAGGACGGCGCGACGCACGTCGCGCGCGGAGGGCTCGTCGGCGGCGAGCAGGGCCTCGACTTGCGCAGCCAGCGCCGGCGCGGCGTGTTCGAGCGCTTCGGCGTTTTCGCCGGTGGCCCAGATCTCACGCAGCCACCTCATGCGGTCGCCAGTGGATGCGGGGGAGCGGTCATCGAGATCCGGCGTCGCGGGGCCGGTGAAGGCCGGGCAGGCGACGGCGCGCACGAGAGCGGTTGTGCTGGTTCGAAATGCTGTGGTCGAAGCAGCCACCACTACCTCCGAGTGGGATAAGGGGGTGGGCGGCCGGTGCCGCTGCACAGTGGCGCAGCGGCACCGGCCTGGAGGCACGTCGTCGTGGGTCAGGCGACGTTGGTGGTGCAGGCGCCGCAGGTGGTGCCGCAGTTGTCGTTGGTGAGGTTGGTCAGGCTGGCGCTGTCGGCCACCTCCACGAGGGAGACGTCGAGGTCGAACCCGTCCGAGGAGGCGGTGGCGGGGGACTGCCCGGTGGTGCTCGAGGTGATGATGGGTGCCATGAGTCTCAACTCCAGTTCAGTCGTGCCGGATTGGTCTGGGAAGTGCATGCCAGGGCGTCATCGGCGGAGTGTGGCCACGGGGCTACCTCGCAGGTGACTTTCCTGGCCATCCCGGTTCACCAGGCTGGTGGGCCTGAGCGAGCTGGGAAGTTGTACGCCGCTCGGTGGGCCGGGCTCGTGGCATTCGTCCCACCGAGCGGCAGTCTCAGGGGGAGACCAGCGGCTCGAGCGCGCTCGGCTGCTGGTTGAGGACGTCCGCGAGGCGGTCGCCGTCGAGCGTGACCCGAACGATGTGGTGGTCCGAAAGCTCCTCGGGGACCTCGATCACATCCACGCCTGTCACCGCGTCCAGTAAGTCAGTGGTGGCGTAAACGCGGTCGATGCGGGAGTCCGGCCCGTGCGTCTGGGAGGCGTTGACCGTTCGGGAGACAGCCGCCTTGTCTCCGTGCTTGGCAGACCAGTGACGGGCTACGTCCTCCAGGCCGGCGGTGCGCAGTGCCTCATCCGGGCGGGTATCCATCACCCGGGTACCGTCCGGGCCTATGAACGAGCGGTGTAGGCGGTGCGGCCGGTCCTTGATCTCGTTCAGCACCGGCAGCACGGGGTCGCCCTCGATGCCGGGAACTGGATAGCTGTTGTTGTCCCCTGCGACGAGACACGGCATCCGTACGGTCTCGCCCTGTGGGGTGGTCCACTTCTTGTCGGCCCACGTGGACAGCCATTCCGCCTCGGCGGCACGGTTGGTGCTGGATGCGTAGTTGAGGTGGTAGGAGGCCAGGGCAAGCGGTATGGCGTCGCTGCCAGCGGGCAGGTAGCGCATGGTCAGCGCTGTGGGCGGCAGCACCCACATGGGGCCTGGCTTCGGCCACTCACGCACCGGGTGGAAGAAGCGCGGGTCGGCAAATATCGCAGTGCACGATTCCGGGCCGAGCCAGCTGCGCATACCGAGAACGCTCTCCAGCTCGTACAGGATCGCGTTGCCGTCGGTGTCCGCACGCCACATCTCCTGGCGAAGCACCAGGTGCGGGCTAAGGGACACCAGCCTCTCGTGCGCCTGCAGACGTTTCGCGGAGTCACCGCCGCCGTTGTTCTCAAAGTTCCATGACAGCACGGTGATTTTGGTGCTCATGCTGCGACCGCCTCCTTGCCCGAGGCGGGGGACAGGGCACGACGCAGCTTGGAGAGGCTGAAGGTAGCGACAACGGGGGCGTGGTCGGATACCTCGCGAACGTCGTCGGTGACGATGACCTCCAGCCGGGTCAGGGCCTCGGCTACCTGCGGGGTCGCATAGATTCGGTCGATCCGCCGCATCGGGCCTTGGTCTGTGCGCCACAGCGATGCCGTGGGGTTTAGCGCGTCCGGCTGGCCGAGCACGGTCGCGGCGTAATGCCCGAGGTCCTTGAAGACCGGCGGCCGCCCGTCGCGCTCGCCGGCGAGGATTTCGTCCGGCCGGGTGTCGGAGACTCGCTCGTCACCCCGTTCGATCGTGCGGGCCTCAAAGTGCGACCGGTCAGTGATCTCCTCCCAATCGGGTAGCGCGGCGCTCTCGTCCTTGGGGCGGTGTGGGTAGGAATTGCCGTCGCCGCCGATGATCGCCGCCATGCCCGGCTGCCCCAGCGTGGCCAGACGCTTCGCTTCGCTCGCTCGTTGGGCTGTGTCAAAGGAACACAGGTGGAATGAGGCCAGGCTCAACGTCGACCGCGCGCCCTTGAGCCGTACAACCGGGTTGCAGATCGGATGCCACATGCCGGTGACGTGCTCGAAGTATTGGACCGGCCTGAGCAGGGACGGGGCGGTGTAGACACCGGTCGGATTGGCTGACTCCGGGGTGGCACTGGCGAGGAACGCCGTGTGCGCTGGGCCATTGCCGCCGAGACGAGCAGCCTCCGCCCAGATCGCTCGCCCGCTGCTGCAGTTCGGCATGCAGGCGCAGCCGTCGCCGGGCCGGGGGCAGGCGCTGCGAGACCGGCGCCCAGACGTCTTCTTGGCCGCAGTCTTTTTCGTGGCGGCCTTGGCGGTCTTCTTGGCCGACTGCTTCTTCGCCGTCTTCTTGGCCGCGGCCTTCTTCGTCGGCAGTTCGTGGACATCAGCGTCTTCACCACGTGACGACCTGGCCTTTTCCACCGACTCCTGCAAGGCGGCCATCAGATCGACTACCTTGCCCGGCTCCGCGGGCGCCGGCGTCTCCGGAAGGGGCTTGTCCTCGCGCTTCGCTTCGATGATCTTCGCCATGGCGTCGGTATAGGCGTCCTCGAACTCCGGTCCTTCGAGATCGTCGCGCCTCATCGTCTCCATCAGCGCGAGCGCGCCCTCGATCTCCTCCTCGGAGACCTCAGTCAGCGGCGGCAGGAGCTCGGCGGGGTCGCGGATCTCGTCCGGCCAGTGCATCGCGTGCAAAACGATCACGTCGTCCCGCACCCGCAGCAGGCCCAGCCTCTCCCGTCCGCTCCACGCGTACTTCGCGATCGCCACCTTCGATGACCGGCCGAGGGCCTGGACCAGCAGCTTGTACGGCTTGGCCGCGACCTGCCCGTCCGGCTGGAGGTAGTAGCCTTCCCCGATCTGGATCGGGTCGATGGACTGCAAGGGCACGAAAGCCTCGATCTCGATTGCTTTTGCGGTCGGCAGCGGCAGCTCTCTCAACTCAGCGTCACTGATGGCGACGATCTGGTTCTTCGACCACTCGTAGCCCTTGCCGATCTCCGACTGGGCGACCTCGCGATCCTCCACCTCGCAGATCTTCCGCACCCGCACCCGCCCCATGTCCTCCAGGTGGTACTGGTGGAACTGGATGCTGTGGTTCTCGGTGGCACTCGCCACGCGGATTGGGACCGTGACCTTCTCTGAACTAAGGCTTGGCCCCCGCGCCGCGCGGGAGGCGCGGGAGGCTGCTCCACTGATGAACGAATGACGACCAAGTGCGCTTTCCCGTCGCCCCGTCAGCTCCTGCGCCCGACTGCCTTCGCTTGGCCGCACGCCCAGCCCGCAACAACCGCGCCGATGGCGACGGCGACGAGGTAGACGGTGATGCTCGCCGCGAATCCGCCTGGCAGCCAGCCGAGTAGGCCGACGTTGCTGCGGTCGACAAGCTGGCGGATCGCTCCCTGCCCCCCAAGGACGATGAGAGCCACACCGAGGATCTGTAAGACGTCGTACTTCACGTGATGCCCTCCGGCGCTCAAGATGTCGCTGCCGCGGCTGAAGCACCGCCAAGAACGGTGGTGAACCACGTGTAAACGGGAGCGAGTGTTGGTGATGCAGGCCATCCATTGATCGTCGCCAGCAGCTGCCAATAGCGCTTGGCGTGTGGGTCAACGGTCATCTGCAGGCGGGCGACGAGCCAGCGGCGCAGATCGCCGTCGCCAGCACGCTCGAATGCGTGGTCGTAAAGGCCGCCCAGTGATTCGGCAAGGGGTGCGGCTTTGGAGGAGGCTGGGAGGATGCCGACGGATACGGCTTCGTCGATTCGTTCACGCATCGCTTGGTTGAGAACGTCGTGCAGACTGCTGACGTCCTGCTGGGATGGCTCTTTCGCCTGCTCCTCAGCTATGCGCCGTACAGCGGTACGGAAGTCTGGGTTGAGCAATGCTCAGGAGTTGTGGATCGGTCCTCGGGGTGGACGCAAAGGGCGTACCTTCCCGGGTGATCGATAACAAGCTCACCGAGTAGGCCCGCGTTGCAGCGCGGGTCGGGAAGGGTGACACGCCCGTGCTCAGCGTAGTGAACGCCGACGGTTCGACCGAGTCCGGCTCCCTGATCGACGAGATCGTCCGTGAGGGCGCCCGCCGCATGCTCGCCGCGGCTCTGGAGGCCGAAGTCAACCAGTACATAGCCGAGTTGGCTGCGGAACGCGACGGGAGCGGGCGACGCTTGGTGGTGCGCAACGGCCGCCATCGGCCCCCCGCTGTGACCACCGCCGCCGGTGCCATCGAGGTGGCCGCGCCGCGGGTGAACGACCGCCGCGTCGACGCGGCCACCGGCGAGCGGAAGCGGTTCTCCTCCAAGATCCTCCCGCCGTGGTGCCGCAAGTCCCCGAAGGTCAGCGAGGTGCTGCCGCTGCTGTACCTGCACGGCCTGTCCAGTGGCGACTCCGTGCCCGCGCTGGAGCAGTTCCTCGGCTCGGCCGCCGGCCTGTCCGCGCCGACCGTCACTCGTCTGACCAAGCAGTGGAGCGACGACCACGCCGCCTTCCAGCAACGCGACCTGTCGGGCAGCGACTACGTGTACGTGTGGGCCGACGGCGTGCACCCCAAGGTCCGCCTCGGCCAGGCCCACTCGTGTGTTCTGGTGCTGATGGGCGTGCGCATCGACGGCACGAAGGAGCTAATCGCGCTGGCGGAGGGGCTGCGCGAGTCGACCGAGTCGTGGGCGGACCTGCTGCGCGACTGCCGGCGTCGCGGCATGCGCGACCCGGAGCTGGTCGTCGGCGACGGTGCGATGGGGCTGTGGCGGGCGCTGGTGGAGGTGTTCCCCGCCGCTCGGCATCAGCGCTGCTGGGTCCATAAGATCCGGAATGTCGTGAATGCTCTGCCGAAGTCCGCCCAGCCGGGAGCGAAGAAGGCGTTGCAGGAGATCTACAACGCGGAGGACCGCGAGCATGCCGAGAAGGCCGTGAAGGTGTTCGCGAAGACCTACGAGGCGAAGTGGCCCAAAGCGGTGGCGAAGGTCATCGACGACGCGGAGGAGCTGCTGGCGTTCTACGACTTCCCCGCCGAGCACTGGATCCACCTGCGCACCACAAACCCGATCGAATCGACCTTCTCCACGGTCAAGCTCCGGACCAAGGTCACCCGCGGCGCGGGCAGCCCGGCCGCCGCGCTCGCCATGGTGTTCAAGCTCGCCGAGTCCGCCCAGTCCCGCTGGCGCGCGGTCACCGCGCCGCACCTGGTCGCCCTCGTCCGCGCTGGGGCCCGCTTCGAGAACGGCCGGCTCGTCGAGCGTCCCGAGGCCGCCGCCTGATCATGAATGAACGAATCCCTTGACTTCCGCCCTTGACTTCCGCCGTTCTGGCAGGCGGGTGACCGTGCGGCGAGGCGGTGTCGGGGCTTGCTGTGGACCCGCCCGCCTGTCTTCGTTCGTTCAAGCGGCGCCTCGTCATGCCTCTGGGGCCCAGGCCGCGACCAGGTCGAGTAGGCCGGGGAAGCAGGCGTTGAGGTCGTCCACGCGTACGTGACTGCGGCGTTCGAGCCCGTACTGGCGCTGGCGCGTGACCCCCGCCTCTCGCAGCGCCTTGAAGTGGTGCGTGAGCGACGACTTGGGCCGGTCGAAGCCGAACCAGCCGCAGGAGTGGTCGAACTGCTCTGATTCCAGGAGGAGTTTGCGGACGATCGTCAGCCGCAAGGGGTCGCTGAGCGCCCCGAGAACGGTCTCCAGGCGCAACTCCTCGACCGTCGGCTCCGGCAGCGGTTCGGGTAGGCCGGGAGGGGCCGGGAGCACCTTGATGGCGGGTGCGGTGCCCGCAGTCGAAGACATGGGCAGGTCCTCACGACTCGATTCCTTTGTACGACTCCAATCGTACTGCATGCTAAGTTCGACTAAAGTCGTACTGCAGGAAGTCGGAGGGAACAGTCATGTCCGAGACCCGGAACGCGCCCGTCCAGGCCGTCGACGGGAGGCAACGAAGTGGCACCGCGGAGCCCGGCGGAGGGTCCGCCGCTCCGCGGGGGTGGGTATGGCTGGCCGCCTGGCCGGTCACGGCCGTCTTCGTCCTCTCGAACGCGGCAACACCGTTGTACGTGCTGTGGCAGCGAGACATCGGCTTCTCCAAGGGCACCCTGACCGTGGTGTTCGCGTTCTACATCCTCGGGCTCATCGGCTCGCTCCTGGTGTCCGGAGTGGTCTCCGACCGGCTCGGGCGCAAGCCCGTGCTGCTGCCCGCCCTGGTGCTCGCCTTGGCCGCCTGCCTGATCTTCGCGATCGCCACCACCGTGGCCGCGCTGATCGTGGCACGGCTGTTCACCGGAATCGCCGTCGGCGCCGTCGTCTCGGCCGGCATGGCCGCGGTGACCGACGTGGCTGGTCCCGAGCGCAAGCGGATCGCCGCCCTACTCGCCTCCTGCGCGATGGTCTTCGGTGCCGGTCTCGGCCCGCTCCTGGCCGGGGTGCTCTCCGAGTCGCTGCCCGGGCCGACCGTCACCGTCTTCGTCGTCGAGGCCGTGCTGCTCCTCACCGCGATGCTTGCCGTGCTGCGCATGCCCCTCCGGCGTCCCGCGGCGCCCGCGAAGGGCGCCTGGGTGCGGGTGCCCGGCGTGCCGCGCGGCAACGGCCGCCAACTCGCCCTCGGCATCGCCGTGTTCGCGCCCGGCATCACGGCCACCTCCTTCGTGCTCTCGCTTGGCCCCTCGCTCCTGACAGGCCTGCTCGGCACCACCAGCCGGATCGTCGCCGGGGCCATGGCCTTCGTCATGTTCCTCGCCGCCACCGGCGTGCAGTTCGCCGTGCAACGCCTCGACCGGCGGACCATCCTCACGGCCGGCGCGGTCAGCACCACGCTGAGCATGATCACGCTGATCGTCGCCGTGCACACCTCGTCGGTGCCGGTCCTCATCGCCTCCGCGCTGCTCGCCGGCGCTGGCCAGGGCATGGGCCAGCTCGGCGGCCTGTCGCTGCTCAACTCCAGCGTCCCGCCCCAGCGCCTCGCGGAGGCCAACGCCGCGCTCAACGTCGGCGGGTACGTCCCGGCGGGGCTACTGCCCGTGTCCGCCGGTTACCTCAGCGACGCCGTGGGCCTGACCAGCGGTGCCACGGTGTTCGGTGCCGTCCTCATGGGCCTCGCGGTCATCGGCGGCCTGGTTGTCCTCGCCAGTCGGCGCCAGGCGACGGAGCCAGCCTGACGGCCGCGAGCCACAGCAAGCCTCGACACCGCCGCTGATCACTAATGCCTGCCAGAACGTCGAAAGTCGAGCGAATCCACAACTCTTGACAATTACTCCTCGAGGCCTACGCCAACCTGCCTGAGGGGCTTGCAGACGAACTAACCGAGCGGCTGCTCTTCCTTCGGTGAAGCAGATGCAGATTACTCCGGCGAATCTGCTACTCGGCGGAGGTGACAGTTGGAGATGCGCACTCCTCTGCTGGCGGCGCCTGCGCTCCGTGTTGAGCGGCGCCGTGGGCTAGTCACCCGCTGCCAGTCGGTTGAGAACTTCCATCGGGGTGAAGCTCCAGCCGACGAGGCGCGGTCCGCTCCAGTTGATGCCGATCATGTATCCCTCTCGGGCGGCTTCAGGCAGATCGCGATCGCACCAGGCATCCAGGGACATGGATTCAACACGTAGCCCATGCCCCCAGATCTTCGCTGCCCTCTGGGCCCGGGTTGATGTCGACCAGTAGGGAAGACTTCGCGTGCCGTCCGCGGAGAGAGGAGCCGGGCTTCCCTCGTCATCCCGAACAAGCCAGACCACGCCGCGCTGACGGGCATCTCGGAAGAATGCTGCCGCTTGCGAACCGCTCTGACTCATGCCGATGAGCCTAGCTAGCGTTCCCCGCCAGCACGACCGGACCCGCGAACACCTGAAGACGGCCGCCCAACTCGACTCGCAGGGCAGCCGCATGGAGGCCATGGGCACATTGGCGGTTGCGTTCGAGGACCTCATGGACGCGCAGATCCACGGCGAGGACGTATCGCGCCGGTTGTCGGTCTACGGCTTCGGCGAGCGGCTGCCACGCCACATCCTGCGCACCGATGAGGTCCGCGCGATCCTGCGCGAGCCGGACCACGCTTCGCGCCGCGGTGTGCCCACGCGTGGTGCGGACAGGCTCGCCGATGAGTACACGCAGATCCGCGACGTCACCCGAGCTCTGCAAGAGGGCATGCGTCTGATGGTGCTGGGCGTGGACTTCCACCAGTACCAGCGGTTCACCCAGCTCACTCCGGCTGTGGGCTACTACGGCAATTCGCCGGAGCCCCGCTTCTCGGTGGAGACCGGATACGCCCCCAACCAGGAAGAATTCGACTTCTGCCGTTAGTTCGTCATCACGGTGGCACTCCGCCTCACCGAGATCAACGCGCGCGCCGTACCCTCGTCGTGGAAGTGACACCGGCCCGCGCTGCTGTTCGCGGCCCGTCGCGTAGCAGCGCGCCCTGGGTAGTCCGGCCTCGCCCGCGCTTCGCGCGGGCAGCATCTCGCCTCACGGGTCCGGACGCCATTCCCCGAACGGGTTGTCCTCCCCGGCTCACATCTCGTGGGAGAGCGCCCAGCTCTTCAGAAGGCCGCTGACAGCCCGCAGATCGCCGTCCCGGAGTTTCTCACCAGGGCAGGATGCCTCGCCGGCATCTACGCCGACCGCCACCGCACCACTGACCAAGCCCACGTCGAACACGGCCAGTGGCTACGCGGCAACGCCAGGAGGGCTACTGGCGACACCTGGGGTGCTCGAAACCGACGCGTCGGCGGCTTGCTTCATCGGCAGGCCCGCGGCGGTCGCCCGGGTGAGCAGATCCATGACGGCCGGGGTGAGGAGCGAGGGGCGGCCCTTCTGGCGTCGCGGCTTGCGGCGGGCGGGCTGAGTCGTGTTCGTGTGAGTCATGGGCGCGCACCGTAGAGACCCGCGCGGCTACCGTCGCGGGCTTCACGGGACTTCTGGGACCGGCCCAACGCGCGCGAGATACCAGTCCATCCCGCTTACGTCTCGGGCTCACCGACGTCGCGGGAGGAAGGAGCCACACGCCCGCGCGGCGACGCCTGGTCCGGTAGGCGGTCAAGGGGGGACCCGCCCGCCCGATCCATCTGGCTGCAACCGCTGGCTTCCGGCATCTTGTCTTCTTCGTCATGACAGGCAACCGAAAGCCGCGATCCGCGCCGAATGATCGGGAGCTGCGGTTGTGGAAGGTCGGGTGGGTGCTGGTCCTCGCTTTCGCCGCCGCGGTCCTCACCGCGGGCAGCATCTTCTACGGCCTGGTGGTGCTGCTTGACTTCAAGGAGATCGGCTCCACTCCGAAGTTTGACGCGAAGACGCTCTTCGACTTGGTGAAGCTGTCCTTCGGGGTGGTCGCCGGGGCCGGCGCGCTCGTCGCCCTGGTCGTTGCCTACCGGCGCCAGCGCGTCGACGAGGCTGGCGCCCACCGGGAAGCCACCCGGCTGCACACCGAGCGCTTCACGACGGCCGTCTCCCAGCTCGGCAACGACTCCCCCGCCGTCCGACTCGGCGGGGTCCACGCCCTGGCCGGTCTTGCCGATGATGCCCCCACCCAGGACCTGCGTCAGACCTGCATCGACGTCCTGTGCGCCTACCTGCGCCTGCCGTTCGCTGCCGATCCCGGCGATCTGCCTGACCCCCTGCCCGACGGCACCTCGCCCACCGACGAACGGCACAACGCCCACCAGGACAGGAAGGACCGACACCGCGCCCTTCGCGAGGTCCGGCACACGATCTTGCGCCTTATCGGAGACCACTACCGCATCCCCAAGGGCACTCACCGCTCCTGGCAAGGCTGCAACCTGGATCTCACCAGGGTCACCATCGACGGCGACATGGACTTCGTCGGCGCGACGTTCTCCGACGGCAGCGTGTCCTTCCGCGGCGCGACGTTCTCCGACCGCAGCGTGTCCTTCAGCGCCGCGACGTTCTTCGGCGGCACCGTGGACTTCAATCGATCGCATGGCCCCGCTCCTTCGGGGCTTCTCGCGGCAGCCGGTATTCCAGTGCCACCCGAGGTTCACCTGCGCGCCGACTGGCTTACTCCTGGTCCATAGAGACGGGGGGTGCCCCTATCTCCTTCGTCAAGCGATCGTGATGATGACGGGCATGACGGATGAGGATCAGGGCTTGGGTCGTGAGAGCCGCCAGGGGTGGACGCAGCTGCACTTCGCGGCGGATGAGCAGGATGCCGCGGCTGTCGGCTCTCTCCTGGCGGCGGGTGCGCAGGTGGATGCCCCGGATGGGCAGGGCAATACGCCTTTGTGGCAGGCCGTGTTCACGTATCGAGGCGATAGCGCGGTGTTGTCGCTGCTGGTCAAGGCCGGTGCTGATCCGGACAGGGACAACCTTCATGGTGTGAGCCCGCGGCGTCTTGCCGACTGGCGTATTGGTTCAGATGTCGCGGTGCATTTCGGGGAACGTCCTTCCTTGTAGTGCAATTTCTGCAGGTCAGGCCGCCTTGGCGGGCTGGGGTTCGTAGAAGGTGCCGTCGCGGAGCATCGCGAAGAGGACATCGGCCCGGCGTCGGGCGAGGCAGAGCAGGGCTTGGGTGTGGTGCTTGCCCTGGGCGATTTTCTTGTCGTAGTAGGCCCGGGATACCGGGTCGCCGAGGGCGGCGAAGGCGGAGAGGAAGAAGGCTCGCTTGAGCTGCTTGTTTCCCCTCCGGGACGGCTGTTCGCCACGGATCGAGGAGCCCGAACTGCGGGTCGCGGGTGCGAGTCCTGCGTAGGCGGCGAGGTGGCCGGCGGTCGGGAAGGTGCTGCCGTCGCCGACTTCGATCAGGATGCGGGCTCCGGTCCTGACGCCGACTCCCGGCATGGACGTCAGGACCTTGGAAAGAGGGTGGGCCTCCAGGAGTTCCTCGATCCGCCCGGCCAGCAGCTTGCGCTGGTCGAGCACGGCGGTGAGGGAGTTGGCCAGGCTCGGGACGATCAGCGCGGCCGCCTCGGTCCCCGGAACGGTGACGGTCTGCTCGTCCAGGGCGGCGAAGATGTCCTCGACCAGCCGCTCTGCCATCCTCGGGGCCTTCGGCCGTAACAGCGTGACTAGCCTTCGGCGGCCGGCCTTGCGGATCTGGGCGGGTGACCCGAACCGCTCCAGCAGGGTCAGGACGGCCGGGTGCTGCAGCCGCGGCCCCAGTACCCGCTCCAGCGACGGATGGATCTGGGTCAGCAGGCCGTGCAGCCGGTTCGCCACCCTGGTGGCCTCGCCGGCCAGGTCGTCGTCGAACCCGACGATCATCTCCAGTTCGGCGATCGTCTCGTCCTGGCCGTCGATCGCCCGGAGCGTGTGGGGCATTGCGCGGGCGGCGTCCGCGATGATGAACGCGTCCTTCGCGTCGGTCTTGGCCTCGCCGGGATAGAGGTCGGCGATCCGCCGCATCGTCAGCCCCGGAAGATAGGCGACAGGGCAGCCCATGTCCCTCGCGACCGCCAGCGGCAGGGCCCCGATCGATGCCGGCCACGACCAGCACCGTTCCGTGCTTGGCCTGGAGTTTCGCGAAGAGCTCGCGGAGTTTGGGTTCGGTGTTGGGCAGGCGTTTGTCGAAGGCTTTCTTGCCGGCCGGGGTGACGGCGGTGGCGTGGTGTTCGCCCTTGCCGACGTCCAGGCCGAGGAAGACGTCGATGTCGCCGGTGTCGATCACGTGCAGGCCCCTCCATCACGCTTTCGTCCGGCCTTGCCTGGGCACCGAGCTGCCACATCCACGTTACGGAGAGCTCTTCCGGCTCGGGTGAAGCCGGTGCTCAAGCCCCTCATCAGCGGTCCGTCGATGCCTCCGGGCCCGGTGACACCACCCCCCGGATCATCAACAACAAGGGGGGGAAGTCATGCCGGACCCGAAGGCCGGAGGCCCCGTTGCGGAGCCACGAAAAAGGTAACGGGGGGGCAGCCGAGGGCCGCTCGGTGAGCAGTGGGACGTGCGGAACGAAGCCGAGGCGGCGCGCAAACTGCCTCGGCTGAGCGCGATGTTTCCCCTGCGGCCGCTGGCCCAGTAGGGGCGGCGGCGCGAGGAATCAGGTCAGCGTTTCGGCAAGGGTGTCGACGGACAGACGATGCCATTCGTGGCTGCAACCGTCGGAGCAGTAGCGCTCCCGTCGACGTCCGTCGGCGACGGCCAGCACCGCGATCAGTAGCCGGAATGACTTGAGGCGCTCGTCGTGGGGGGTGAGGCTGACGATCTTCCCGAGTTGCTGGTCGATCCGCCCTCGTGCGATCAGAACCGCCGGTGTGTGCGTGGCGCGAAGTCCGGCACGTCGGATACTTTCCGGACCGTCCTCGGTGGTGGCGCGGGCCTGAATGCAGAAATGTGACAGGAGGCGCAAGGTGGTGGACTGCTCTTCAGCGGAGAGGCTCTCGAACCACTCGATGCCCTGTGACATCGGCCGAAGCTCCTGGGCGAGCTCGTTGAGAGTGACGTACGGATCAGCCATTCGCATGCCCCCGTTGCGCTCGGATCGCCGTCGTCCATGGTGCTGCGATGTGGAAAGCCCCGAACCCGCCCTCACCGCTTCGGATCTGCACGTGGTGATGTGCTGTGCGATGTGCACCTTTACCTGTACGCCGTGCTGAGCTGCACTGTTGATGGGGAGTCGAACCCCCGCGTTGCTCTTCACGCGCCAGGAGTGGGCTGGAAAACCGCCGGCCCTCGGTGTGTGCACGCCTCCGAAGCTGCTACCTGCTCCACATCGTCCCCGCCTGCTGGACTACTCAGTCCAGCAGATCCACCTCCCAGTTCGTACGCTGGATCCGCACATCGACCTCGCGGATCTCCCGCGCGAGAACATCCGCCTGACCGCGCAGTTCCGCGACCGGAAGCGCGGAAAGCATCATCAGCTCGGATCGGAGTTGCCGGCCGTATCCCCGCTCGCCGCTACCCGCCGCCGCGTCCGCCGCCGCAGTGACCACAGAGTGACGCAACCGCAGGACATCCCGGCGTGCGAGGGCATCGGTGAGCGTGCCGTCGGGACCCATCTCCACGGTGGCATTGGTCCGGTTGATCCGCCGGATCAACGTTTCCAGAGCGCTCAGCACTTCACCGGCCTCAGCCAACAACTGGGCGGCATCCTCAGCGGGCACCTCCCCCTCTTGGTACCGCGCACTGCTGACGACGCGCGCTCGCAACTGTTCTACACGGCGCGTCGCTTCCGCACGTTCTGCCAGAGCCTCAGCAAGCTTCACTGTCTCCCCCTCCCCCTCCATGAGCTCGCACGAGTATACGAGTGCGAACCAGCTCGTATCCTCGAGGTCGACAACGAGGCCGCCGCGCGGTGACCACACGTCCCTGCACCCGATCGCCTTCATCGCCCTCACGCTGCTTGACCGTGCCATCCAAGCTGCCCAGAAGGCGGGTTGGGACGTCTGCGTGATTCTCAGACGCCGGTCGCGCATGACGGATATGCGGAGCCGTCACCGAACCACAGCAGAGCAGCGGATTAATGACTGTTCCGGATGGACGACACCGTAGGGAGGACACTCGGGTCCATGGGGATGAGCGTGGGTGCGGACCCGAAGACACAAAAGGCGGCGCTGGAGGGTGTCATGCCGTGGCTGGCCCCGGCCGGCCTGGCGGTGGAGGCTCTGGCGAAGCTGGACCGGCCGCTGCTGGCCTGGATGCGGGATCCCGAGTTCCACCTGTTCGACTCGGCAGCCCACTACACGGAGTACGAGGAGGAACCCGGCGGCCTGTCGCGCCTGGAAAAGAAGATCGCGAAGCTGCCGCCGCGCCCGGAGTGGGCGATGGAACGGGTCTGGACGCCGGACGCGGAGTCCGGCGAGGCGTACGAGGCGGCGTACGAAAAGGCGTGTGTGACGATCGGCGGGCACCTGCTGCATCCCCGCGACTTCGACGCTTACACCGCCATCGCCTACAAGCTCGCCGATCTCACCGACCGGGACGGCGACTTCGACCCCGACGACCTGGAGAACGAGGCAGATCTGGTCCGCGGAGACCTGGAGGCCGCACTGTCCTGGGCGGCTGCCGGAGTGTGTGTCCTGCAGCAGTCGCTGCCCTACCCCTTCCGCGATGTCCTGCCGTATGGCGACACCGACAACCGTCCTGCCCATAGGCTCGTGTTCGCCTACGCCAGCCTGCTGCGGCTGAAGAACCCGCGCCAGTCCGCTGCCTGGTTCACGGCGATGGTCTACTTCAGCCCGATGGACAACATGGGTGCCCGCTTCTTCACCCCGGGAAGATCCTCCACCCCTGTCCGGTGAGCACTTCGACCGTCCTGGTCGCCGAAGAGGTCAGCGACCGCATCCGCGCCAGGTTCGGGCCCGGCACGATCGGCCCGTAGCCACGCGGCTGCGGGGCTCCCCGATAGTCCGGCGCTGTGGCGGATGCGGCGGTCCCGCCCGGGGAGAGGGCGCGCGAGGACGCCCTCATGACCTGTACCCGCCTCTTTCCGGCCGTGGGGTCCGCAGAACCTGGAGCGGGTAGATCCTCGGGATGGCGAAGAAGAAGACGAAGAGAACGACAGCCAAGAGGACGGCGACGGCAGGTTCCTTAACGGGGTCGGTCCGGTTGACGCGCAGGCAGTTACTGGACGGTGTGCCGGGGCCCGACGACGTGCGGATCGGGTTCGCGAGACCGGGGGAGGCCGCCGTGGTGAACACGCTGCTGAAGGAGGCCGCCGACGATCTGGAGGCTGGCCATCTTGAAGCACTCGCTCGCGGGGAGTGCGGGACTTGGCTGGTGGACGCCCTCGCGGGCACCGATCCCGGGGAGCGGCTCGTGAGGGCGGCGGCAGCCGGGGAGCTCCAGCGGGCGGCGGGCGAACTGTCCCTGCCGCTGGTCGCGCGGGACGGCGACGGCCAGGTCGTCGGCGCGCTGCTGGGAGTTCCCTCAGGCACAGTCCTCTCCGGGCTCGCCCGGATGCCGGTCGCCAAGCAGCAAATCCTGATGTCGATGCTGGTGTACGCGAAGATCAAAGCGGTCGCCGTGTCCGAGGACGTCCGCGGTCGCGGAATCGGGGCCGCGTTGATCGCACGGTGCGTGCAGGTGTACTGGCAGCTGGACTACACGCTGCTGTTCGGCGAGTTCGACACGACGCGCACCCTGGGGCCCTACTACTCGCGGCAGGGCTTCAGCGTCCTGCGGCCCGGGGAGGGCATCGACGTCGGCACCCTGCTCACCGGTGTCCCGCTTCATCTCGGTGCCGGACCGGGACTGACCTTTTTCCACCAGTGGCGGACCCAGGACACATGAGAGCTCCGGCGGCATCAGAGTGTGGGCGCGAGCGTGGACACGGCGCAAGCTCACCGAATTTCCTCAACCTGACGGCGTGACCGACACCTCGTTCTGGCAGCAGGCCCTCTCCGGGGGAGACCCGGAACCCGGCAAGCCCAAGCTCGCCTGGCCCGGCCCGGCGGAAGACCAGACGGCCAAGAGCATGCGCGGAGGACTGGCACCGTTGGCCGGCGCGCTGAACAACCTCGCGACCGGACTGAACCTCACAGTCAGGAACGTCGCGACGCACACTCGCGATGAGCTGACCGAACAGGAGGGCATGGAGCGGCTGGCCGCCTACAGCTACTTCGCCCGGCTGCTTGATCAGTGCGAGATTCGGCGAGCAGAGGAACCCGAAGGCACATGAGCCGTTGCTGGCGGTCGCCGCTTCCCGTCAAGTGGAGCACGACCAGGTCGCGCAGAGCCTCAACGTGTAGGGGGTCGGCGAACCGGGTGTCGGCGCGCACGGCCTCGAAGGCAGCGGGAGTGCGCCTCTCCACAGAGCTCCACAGACCTCGGCAGAGGGGGAGTCGAACGCAACGAAGGTGTCGGCCCAGCCGCATGCCCGTGTGCTCTTCAAGGGCCCTTTGTTCGCCGCGGGTTGCGCTGATCAGACGTTGACGCCGAACGACTGGGCGATGCTGCGCAGTCCCAAGGGCGTCCCCTTGCCGATGGCTTGGAAGTCCCACGTCGTGCCATGCCGATAGAGCTCGCCGAAGACGATCGCGGTATTGCTGGCGCCGGGATCCGCCGCGAGGTTGTAGCGCGCGATCTCCTGACCATCCGCCTGGTTGAGGACCCGGATTTGGGAGTGCAGAAACCCGAAGGACTGCAGGCGAGTTTCGGCGTCATAGATCGACAACGTAAAGACGATCCTTTCGACGGCGGCAGGAATCGCTACGAGGTTGACCGTGATCTCTTCGATGTGGCCTTCACCGGTGCGGTCGCCGGTGTGCTCGACGGAACCGTCCGGGCTCTGAAGGTTGTTGAAGAACACGAAGTCCTGGTCGCTGGCAACCATGCCCTCCGCGTTCAGCAGCAGCGCGCAGGCGTCCATGTCCACGTTCAAGTCGAGATCAGATACGGCTGCGTGCCAACCCAAACCGACGGTGACTGCAGTCAGGCCCGGCGCCTGCTTGGTCAGAGATACGGCGTCGCCCTTGCTGAGGGGCCCCCGTAGGCCGACGTCCTCATCTCGTCATCGGCTTCGCGGCGCACCCGGGTACGGCAGTACTTCCGACATGCTCGATGCACACAGCCAGATCCGCGACCTGAGGTGCCAGCGGCCGCCGCAGACCCTCAAACTGTTCAGGCCATCGGGAGTCGTAGTCGCCGACCACGATCATGTCAGTCATGCTGGCAGTCTCGCAGGACCGCCAGGCCCCTCGAATCGTTCCGAGAGCCGCGGCTATCGCGTACCGAGTCGTAAGGGCTTGCCGGGAATCAACGTGTTGCTTCCCGTTCCGGGGATCGTTGTTGTGGTATGCGCATTTCGGATGAGACTCGTGATCAACTTGCCGTGAAGTTCGCGGTGTTGCTCCCGCACCTGGACGGGTTCTGGCACACCGGTGCGCGGTGGAAGTGGCCGGTGTCCGGGTGGAGCTCCAGCTGCTCGTCGGTCGGGCGCAGCTAGCGGGTCGGGATGGTGTGGACGACCGTGGCGGGGAAGGTGAGGGCCTCCCCGTCAGCGTCGGTGACGGTGCCGGTGATCTCGTACTGCTGGCCCTCGGCGAGGTCGAGGGCGGCAGCCTGCTCGGCGGTCAGGCGCAGGGCGACGCGGCCGGCTGGGACGTCCCGGGTGACGACCACTGTGTCGGGCTGCTCGCCGAAGCCGGTCGCGGTCACGGTGATGCGCCGCCCGCGGACGAGGTACAGCTGCATGTCCGTCCGCCGCCGGTCGGCGCCCGCGCCCGCAGGCCGCGCCGGGAGCCGCTGGGGGATGTTTGAAAGGAAGCGCCGCAACGCGCGCCTCCCCGTTGCACCTTGCGTGGCAGTCTTCGTAGAGAGTTTCGGCTGCCAGCTGGCCGGCTTGTCCGGCGGGAGGCGCGTCTGGCAGGTCATCGTTGCCGATTGCCAGGCAGAGTTTAGCTTTGTCGGCCGGAGTCGCCTTGCTGCTCGGCCGGCCTCCACTCGTGGGCGCGGCTCCGTCCTGCCCTGACGGGCCGGACGCCGCGAGGTCATGGCCTTCCGGCGGTGTGCACCGGGCAGCGTGGCCAGGGCCGCGGCCGTGCCGATGAGGACGGCCGCCGGGGCCGTCACTCGGCGGCTCTGATTGACTGTCCGTCAGTCGGGTAGGGAGGGGCGGCACATGGACTGGTTCCGGCGCGGGAAACGGTACGAACGGGCCCAAGCTGCCGCAGCGGCCGCCCGGGCGGCGGAGTGGGGCGGCGGCCCGGAGGGGGAGGCGCTGGCCGACCTCCACACCTTCCGGGACGAGGTCCTGGCGCTCACCGCCCTCCCCCCGGACGTCGAAATCCTGCTGTCGGACCTGGCCGTCGGCTGGGAGGACGTCACGCCGGAGCGCCCCGCCCTGACCGTCCTGCCGATGATGGAACGCCGGGGACTCGTCGCCTTGCCCCGGGGCGGCGACGGACTGCGGCGGATCACGTTCCCCGGACGGCTGCACGCCCTCATCTCCTCCCACCGCACCCCGGAGGAGATCCGCGCCGGGCACCGCCGCGTCCTCGCCCGGGCCGTCACCCTGCCGCCGGAGGGCGGCCACTGGTGGCAGCTGCCGGTCGCCGAGACCTACCTCTGGCACCACCTGCCCTGGCACATCGCCGCCCACGACCGCGCCGCCGCCGGACGACTGGTCCAAAACCCCCGCTGGCAGGCCGCGAAGGTCAGGGTCTGCGGCGTGGCCGCACTCCGCGCGGACCTGGCGATGTTCGACACCCCCGAGATCGACGCGGCCCGCCGGGCCGTGGACCGCGTCGCCCACCGCCTGGAGCGCCGCGCCTGCCCGGACCCGGTTCTCCGGGCCGGGCTGCTGCTCGACGCCCTGGCCGGCGAGGCCGTCCTGCGGGCGGAGGCCGACCACCTCCGGCAGGAGCTGCGGGAGGAGGCCCCGGGTCGCGTCGCCACCGACCTGACGTCAGCCCTGGTGGGCGTGCTGCCGTCCCCGTCGTACGTCAAGGACGTCGCCCTGGCGGCGGACGGCAGCTGGCTGGTGACGGCCTCGGGCCACAAGGCCAGCCGGATCCACGACGTCGCCGACCGGAGCGTGCGGCACGTCCTGGGCCCGACCGAGGGGATCCACGAGGTGTGCGCGATCACGCCGGACGGCAGCCGGGTCATCACCGGGGACTATGACGCCGCCCGCTGGTGGGACGCCGCCACCGGCCGGCACCTGCGGTCGGTCGACGGCTGGACCACCCAACTCGCCCTCGACCCAGGCGGTGCCTGGGTCGCCACCGACACCTCGCCCCGCCCCGCGGTCATCGACAGCACGACCTACGCGATCAGACGGCTCGGGAAGAAGTCGGACCCTCGCGCCCCCGTCAGCGCCATGGCCTGCTCCCCGGACGGCCGGACCGTCGCCGTCGGCGACGTGAACGGGCGGATCCGGCTGTGGGACCCCGTCTCCGGCAAACTGCAGGCCGAACTCCCCACGTCACCGGGGGCCGTCTACCGCCTGGCCTTCGCCCCCGACGGCAGCTGGCTGGCCACCGTCACCCTGGACGGGGTCCGGATCCTGGGTCTGCCCGGCGGCCAGGAGCGCCTGCACATCCCGGGCTCGCACCGGTTCGCCGTCGGTGACGGCGGCCGCTGGCTCGCCGTCCCGGGGGACACCGTCCGCATCCACCGGACCGACACCGGCGAACTGCTCGGCGAGTTCACCCCGGACCGCCGCGGCAGGGCCCACCAGGTGCGGACCTCGCCCGACGGCCGGTACCTGGCCACCTGGCACCTGAGCAGCGCCTCCATCCTTGTCTGGGACGCCCGACGGCTCGTCCGCTGACACACAGGGACAGCGCAGGAGAGCCGCCCGGCGCCGGCCCTTCACGCCCGCCATCGAGACCCTCCGCAGCCCGATCCCCGCTCCCCGGCACCCGCAGCCGCCCCGACGGCCCGATCCACATCGCCGTCCAAGTACACCGCGGCGACGAGTGGGACATCCTCACCGGCAGCCCCGTCCCGGACGGCCAACTCGAGGACTACTCAGGTTGAAATCGTAGTGGCGGGTGGGGCTGACCTGGGTCTATCAGGAATTACGTGTGATTCGTCTGATTGGCCTACGGGTTGTTCGGTGGGCTGATTGGCCTACACTCGTCCGGCGGTAAGGCGGCCGTCGAAGAGGACGTCGAACTCGTTGAGGGCGGACTTCCAGCGGTTGTTCCAGCGCTGGCGGCCGCGGCCGGTGGGGTCGACAGCGAGGGTGGCGAGGTAGAGGCGCTTGAGGGCGGCCTGCTCGTTGGGGAAGTGCCCGCAGGCCCGGGCCGCACGACGGTAGCGGGCATTGAGTGACTCGATGGCATTGGTCGTGTAGACGACCTGCCGGATGGCGTCGGGCAGGCCGAGGAAGGGCACGAACTCGCTCCAGGCCCGCTGCCAGGTCCCGGCGATCGACGGATACCGTTTGCCCCACGTGGCGTCGAAGTCGGCCAGCCGTTGCCGGGCCTCGTCCTCGTTGACGGCGGTGTAGACGGGCTTGAGGTCGCGGGCGACCTCGGCCCAGTCGCGGCGCGAGGCATAGCGCAGGCTGGCACGGATGAGGTGGACCACGCAGGTCTGCACCACGGCGGCCGGCCAGACGGTGTTCACCGCATCGGGCAGGGCACTGAGTCCGTCGCAGACCAGCATCAGCACATCGCGGACCCCTCTGTTCTTGATCTCGGTCAGGACGGTGGTCCAGTACTTGGCGCCCTCCCCGCCGTCGCCGGCCCACAGGCCGAGGATCTCCCGGTAGCCGTCGGCGGTGACCGCGATGGCCACGTAGACGACTCTGCTGGTCAATTCACGGGTTCGGGGAGGGTGGCCTGAGGCGGGCGAAGTGGGAGACGCGGGTTGGTCCGAGCGGGATACCGGTCTGCCAGGCGTCGACACGGACGAGATTGATCGCGCAGGCGGTCAGGACGTGTTGCAGGTGGGTCTTGCGGAGTCCGATGTAGCGGGTGCGGCGCATTCCGCAGCGCAGGACGCCCTGCGAGATAGTGCCCTCGATCCCGGCCCGGTGTTTGTAGCGTTCCTGCCATTCCGGGGTGATCTGTGCAGCCCGGGCCTTCACCAGGGCCTCGTGCGTCTCACGGGGGTGGAAACTCATGCCGCGGGCCGGGGAGTTGGTGCAGTCGGCTCGGACCGGGCAGGGCCCGCAGTCCTTGCGGGAGAAGGCGGTCTCGATCACGTTGTAGCCGCCGCGGACGGCGGGATGCCAGCGCATGCTCTTCGCCCCACGAGGGCAGGTGACCTGCTCGTTCTCCCAGTCGATGGTGAAGTGGGGCAGGTCGAAGCCCTTGTTCTCCTTGGTCTGACGGGTAGTGGGGGTGTGCACCGGGCGCAGCAGTTCGATGCCGTACTCGCGAGGGGAGTCGACCATCAGGTCGGCGCTCGTGTAGCCGGTGTCGACGAGGTGGACATCGGGCAGCAACTCGCGCTGGTCGAGGCCGGCGTGGACATCGGCGGTGGCCTCCACGTCCGTGGTCGTGCTGTGGGTGGTGGCCACGTAGGTGACGATGTGCGGGGCGTCGGGCTCGCAGTTCTCGGTGAGATGGATCTTGTATCCGGTCCAGCGGGCCTCCCGCTTGACCGAGGCACGAGCCTCGGGATCAAAAGGGGAACGGATCAGCACCCGGCCCGGTGGGAGTTCTTTGTCCCTGCGCCACAGGATCTTGCCGTCCTCCCGCAGGAAGTGCTGGACCCAGACCTGACGGAGGATCTTCAGACGAGGGATCTCGCGCAGCCATTCCGGCGCCTGAGCTGCCCATACGGCTTCGAGCAGGAGGAACCCGTCCGTGCCGACCGTCACCGCGTACTCGGTGCGTGCGGCATCGCCCACGGGGAGACGAAAGGCATCGACACGGCGTTCGTAACGGTCGTACCACTCGGCAGGGGCCAGGGCCTCCAGCCACTCCGGGGCCGTGATCGCCAGGGCCTCCAACGCGGCCCGCAGGGTTTCGGTGATCAATTCGAGACGGTTCAGCGTACGCACCGCTGCCAGCACCCGTGTCGAGTCGGTGCGCGCCCGTCCGCCGGCCTTGAGCAGGTCGTGCTCGCGAAGCTTCTCCAGCATCAGGTTCAGCAGCCGCTCGCTGTCCTGGTCCTCCACCAGCCGGGACCGGAACTCGCAGAGCACGGAATGATCGAAACCAGGGTCCTCGAGCTCCATGGCCAGGGCGTACTTCCAGTCCACCCGGGCCCGGACCGCATCGGCGGCCTGCCGGTCAGTGAGGTTCTCGGCGAACTGCAGTACCGAGACCATGGCCAACCGGGCGGGCGAGAGCGCCGGGTGCCCCCGTTTGGCGAACAGATCGGCCAGATCACCATCGCTGAAGAGCTCACCGATGGCGTCTCGTGTCCGGATCGCGAGCGACCCGTGCGGGAACGCGGCCCGCGCCACCCGGGCAGTCAGTTCTGGAATCTCACGCATCTTCCTCGGCCACAGACACATCGGGAACCCCTCCTCCGGATCCCCGCGCTCAACTCCTCAGCACCAGACTGCCAGTTGACGACCGTCGACACCGCTCTACGTCGTGAATTGACCAGCAGAGTCGTAGACGGGCCGGTTGGCGACATGCCCGTCTCTGATCTTGGTTCTGTCGACGATCTTGTTACTCGGGTGGTTGAGGCTCACCGTGTGAGCAGGACGCGTTTGCGAAGGAGATCGAGGCTGGCCCTGCCGAACATCTGGCGTTTCAGCATTTTCAGCCGGTTGATGTTGCCCTCGACGGCGCCGGAACTGTGCGGCAGAGACAGCCCGTTGCGGGCCGCGTCGAAGTCGCGGCGGAGGTTGCGGGCGAAGCCCGCAAGCGGAGCCAGACTGTCCCGTTCGACGTCGGTGATCCACTCTTCGAGGCGGTCGCCGTGGCGGCCGGTCATCATCGCGGCGAACTTCCTGACGTGAAGAGTGAGCCGGTCGAGTTCGGGATCGCGCTGACGCAGCCGGTGCAGTTTGTCGGCATGCTCGTCCCGCAGGTGCTCGGGGTGGGTCATGATCCAGGAGGTGACCTCGCGGACCGATGGAGGCTTCGGTCCCGGGTCGGGTGCGTGTCCGCGCCCGGTCCGGTAGCGCCGCAGATGCCGCTGAACAGCCAACTCGCCACCGGGATAGCCGAGTTGTTTGATCTCGCGGTAGAGCTGGGCGGCGTTCCTGACGCCCTCATTCCAGCGCCGGTGCAAGTAGCCGACGTACGGGTCGACGACATGCGCTCGTTGAAGGTTCTTGGCCACGACATCGTCGGCGGAGCGGGCGTTGACCAGTTTGCGGACGGTGGCCTGGTGCAGCCCGAGCTTCCGGCCGATCGCCGCCTTCGACATCCCCTGCTGCCACAGCTCGTGGACGGCAGCGTGCTGCTCGCGCAGCCGGATTACGATCCTCAGCTCTTTCGGCGGCTGGACCACCTCGGGCTCCACCTCCACGTGGTCGGGGCTGGAGGTCGAGCCGGGAGGCGTTTCGGCCAGGCGGGAGCGATGGGCGTTGACCGTCTTCTCCACCGCCTGGCCGAGGTTGGCCCACAGGTGATAGCGATCCGCGACCTGTTCGGCCTGCGGCGCCCCGACCCGAGCGCCCTCCGAGTAACCGCTGGAACGGTCCCGGCAAATGACCCTCACCTCGGGGTGATCGCGGAGCCAGGCGGCCAGGTCCTCACCTTCACGGCCGTCGTAGAGGTGCAGCGGCCGGTGGGTGGCCATGTCGATCAATACCGTGCCGTAGTGGCGGCCCTTACGGAAGGCGAAGTCGTCGACGCCGAGGATCTCCACCTTGCCGATCTCTGGCTCGGGCAGGGCCCTGACCAGCCGCAACAGCGTGTCCTTACCTACAGTGAGGCCGACCGCGGCCGCCAGTCGGGTTCCTGCCCGGCCGGCCAGGGCCAGCCCGATCTGCGTCAACACCCCGCGCAGCAGCGGGGTATGCCGACTGTGCGGGGTGGTCAGTCCCGAGACCTGTTCGGCGAACGTCACCGCCGAGCAGGCAGGGTTCTCGCAGCGGAAGCGGCGCACGCATAACTCGATCACGACACCGAGCCCGCCCACGGCGACATCACGCAGCCTGCGTACGTACCGGCCATGCACCCGGGCCGAGCTCTGGCCGCACCGACAAGAACCAGTCGCCGCCCGCACCCGCGTTCTCAGCACTAGCTGGTCCGGTCGCCGCTCGACCTCCTCGATCAGCAACGCGGACAGGTACGGAAACAGCTCCAAGAGCACATCACGAGAGCACGCAATGCGCGATCGCGAACAGGCGAAGCAACATGCTCAGCCGTCCGGATCGCTGAGTAGGCCCGGAGCGCGGTGCCGGGATTGCTCCCGGTCCGTTTCTCCGGACCTCTCGCCGAACCCGCCGTGCGCCTCTCAACGCAACGGGCTCTCCCCGGTCTCTGCCGTCAGGTGTGGTTGATACCGGCCCAGGGGTTGGGGATCCTCGACGCCCGGTAGCGGTAACGGGTAACCGTCACCGTCTCAAGGTCGAAGAGTTCGATCCCGTCCGCATGTGGGCGACGCCAGCCCCCGTGGGGGTTGGCGAGCCACCGGCGAACGTCCTTCCATCTCCAGCGATGCAGAGCTCTCAGCCACCGGACCACCCGCCACCAGACGAAGTACTCCAGTTTGCTGAAGGTGTGTTTCGCTACTGCGTGCTTGAAGTAGTTGGCCCAGCCGCGCATGATCTGGTTGAGCCGGATCAGCACGTCCCTGGGAGGGTGTTGCGACGTCCTGTGCGTCAGGGCACGGATCTTCGCCTTCAACGACCGGAGGGGCCGGTCGGCGATGAAGGTGTAGACGTACCACTTGTCGCTGGTTCCCTGCTTGCGGCGCCACTGGATGCGGAACCCCAAGAAGTCGAACCCGTCGCTCATGTGCACGATGCGGGTCTTGGCCGGTGACAGCCGAAGACCCAAGGGCTCCAGCACATGAGCGATGTCTTCGCGCAGCGTTTCGACGTCGTCGCGGGTGCCGTGCACGAGGACGACGAAGTCGTCCGCGTAACGAACGACCCGCCACCTGGGCAGGCCCAGGTACCGACGCCGGTCCCGCCGGGAGCCGGTGCTCAGCTCCCCGCCGCTCTTCCACGGCCCGTGCAGGTGCTCATCGAGCGCCGACAGGACGATGTTGAAGATCAGCGGTGAGAGGATCCCGCCTTGCGGGGTGCCGGTGTGGGTGTCCCGATACTGGCCGTCCTCGGTGAGGACACCAGCCTTCAAGAACGCCTTGACCAGCTCCAGTACGCGCTTGTCCTTGACTCTGGCCCGCACCGCGTCCATGACGGAGCGGTGCGAGACGTTGTCGAAGGCCGCCTCGATATCCGCGTCCAGCACCCATCGGTAGCCTCGGGTGCCGAAGTAATGGATCTCGGCGATCGCGTCCTGGGCCCGCCGGGCGGGACGGAACCCGTAGGAGACCGGCTCGAAGTCGGCCTCGAAGATGGGCTCCAGCACCAGTTTCAGTGCCGCCTGGACCAGGCGGTCCTCCACCCGGGGAATCCCGAGCTTGCGGACCTTCCCCGAGCCGCCAGGCTTGGGGATCTTGCGCTCGCGTGCCGGCATCGGGCTCCAGGCCCGTGCCTTGAGACGCTCACGCACCTCGGCCAGGAAGACGGGGACGCCGATCTCGGACTCGATCCAGACGACCGTACGGCCGTCCACGCCGGGAGTCCGCGCTCCCTGATTACCCGCGACCCGGTCCCACGCGATGCGCAGGGTGGCCGGGTCGTGCACGAAGTTGAACAGGTCGTCGAACCTGCGGCCCGGTTCGGCCGCCGCCCAACGGTGAAGCTTGGCCTGCATCTCCGATACCCGCTGACGAGGCCCCAGTTCGGGGTCCGTCGACGGAGCACCGCCGTTCGGCGGCGCGTCTTCCGGCATTGCAGCATCCTTCCCTTCTCGAAACCGCTGCCGCCCTTCCCCATGTGACCGGCTTTCCCGGCCTCGGAGTACTACGGCGGCTCCGCCCCGTCACGGACCGATCAGTCGTCGGTGGACTCAGCCCCATCACCACCACCGGGCGCGGCGTGCGGGGCGAGGACCGGGACGGTTCCCGTGTTCACTGTGGTTCGCTCGATGAAGGAGGAGCCCGACTGTGTCCCTGTGGCATCGCCGCGAGTACGCCGCAGACCTTCCCCACGGCCTCCCGGGCAGCTCTTGAATACCGCCCCAGGAGTTCACCGGATCACCCGAAAGGGCGACCCGGATACGCGCCACACCCGGCCCAGATCCACCAGGTTCGAGCCGGTGTCGCTTTAAGAGACGTAAAAAAAACGCCGGTTCCTCGCGTACTCCTCTCCATCACGCTCGCCGGACCCGCACCATCTGGCAGTACTGGCACGTCCCGGCTTTGTCAGGGCTGCTTCCTGCCCTCCCCGGCACCACCCGGATCAGGCTGCCCTCAGCTTCAACAACCCTGCTGCGACAGGGCGTTGGCGCAGGTTTTCCACCTCCACTCGAACCAACAGCGCCTCACGGCGCAAACAAGATCGTCGACAGAACCCTGATCTTGACGTGTACGGCGTCGATGAAGACGACCGGATAGACCGCATCGAGCGGGCGGGTGCGCCATTCCGCCATCGATTCCAGGGCCTTGTCGGTGATCGTGGAGATGGTCTCCTTCGTGGTCGTCATCCCGTACGTCTGGGCGAGATGGGAGACGATCTCACCGGAGGTCAGGCCCTTCGCGGTCAGCGAGAGCACCAGATCGTCCAACGCGCCCGTGCGGCGGGCGTACTTGGGCAGCATCCGGGGCCGGAAGGAGCCCAGCCGGTCCCGGGGCACCTGCACCGTCACCGCGCCGACCTCCGTCATCACCTTCTTGGCCCGGTAGCCGTTGCGCATGTTGCCGCCCGAGCGCGACCCGCGCCCGCCGGCCCGGCCGGCCTCGGCGGCCAGGTGCTCGTCCATCTCGGCCTCCAAGGCGGCCTGCATCAGGTGCTGAGCCAGCTCGGGCAACAGCCCGCCCTCACCCATCAGCCGCAGACCCTCCCCACGGACCTTCTCGGCTGCGAGCGCGGCCAGCTCCTCCAGCAGCTCACTGGACAGACCGTTCGGCGACACCGGCATCGACTTCACGTCGGCACCCTCAGCGCTCTTGCCGACCACGGCAAGCGACACGCCCTCAGCACTCTCGATCAGGTGATCAATCGTCGTACTCATCAGGTGACTCCTTCGGGGAAGATCACACCTGATTCATGACACTCCCTCCACGGGCCAACTCACCGGAGGCCGGGGCAGCTGTGGTGGATCAGCCGGCGCTGCCTGTCAGTGCTACGGCTTCGGGAGTGCCCGGGTATCCGACGACCTGCTCGGTGGCGTCCCACTTTCCGTTGGCGTGGCGCAGGGTGTGCTTGATCTTCCCATCGTTGGTGACGACAGCGGCCTGGAGTTCTCCGTCGACGGCGGTTGCGTCGACGCTGACGGTCGGTTCCGTGCCGAGTTCGTCTCCGAGGTCCCCGAAGGCGCTCCAGGAGGCGTCAAAGTACCGCGTTGCATGCTTCTTCTGTCCGTTGGCGCTGGTGAGAACGACCTGGATGTCTCCGCCGAAGCTGGCGAACGCCATGCCGTTGATCGAGGAAAGACCTGTCGGCAGCGTATGTACGCCGCCCCACGCGGTGCCCCAGGATCCGTCGCCGTAACGGATGCCGTGGTAGGCCTTGTTGTCAGCGGTAACCCCGACGTGAGTACGGCCACCCGTGGTGTACGCGACGGTTACGTTGGTGGCATTGCCCAGGAAGCCGAGTTTGGCACTGACATCGCCCCACTTCGACCACTTCTCGTCCGCGTCCTGGACGGCGTGGTAGACACGTCCGTCGGCCAGGCCGATGAGTGCAAGCCCGGAGCCGGTGGAGGACACCGCCACCTTGGTCAGGCCGGGCTTGTCGCCGAGTTCGGCGGTCAGGTCACGGAAGGCTTCCCAGCCTCCGGTGGGGCGGCGATTCGCCTCGTACACATGACCGTCTCCACCGACGGCGAAGACGTAGTTCTTGCCTCCGATCGCCGCATGTTCGGCGTACGCCACGTCCTGGATGCTGCCGGCCACGTTCTGCACGTTGCCGAAGCCGGACCAGTCGCCATTGCTGTTGCGCATGGCGTGGTAGATCCCGGTGCTGGTCTTGGCGATCGTCTGCAGGTTCCAGTGGTTGAGCGTGGAGGCAGTGGTCTCCGTGATCCAGGAACGGATGTCGTCTACGCGACTCGCGCGGGCACCGGTGCGGGTTTCCTCAACCCCCAGACAACCGCCCTGCCAGGACGCGGTGATGACAGCGGCAAGTTCCGGGCGGCCGTTGACCTCACGGAAGACCGGTGCGCCGCTGTCTCCCATGCAGACGGGCGTGCCGTCGATCCCCAGTGTGGTGCTCTGCACCTCACCGGCGGTGAAGGACGCGGTGCGCAGCAGGTTGGGCACCCAGGTGTACTTGGTCCGACCGTAGCCGGCGCCCTTGAGTGACTCTCCGGACGATGGCGCGCTGGTGGAGGGGTGTAGGAAGGACAGGCCGTAGACCGGGGCGGACAGCTTGGCCAGCACCAGGTCACGGTCCTGACGCGGCACCAGATGCGTGATCTCGCGTACTTGACCAGCCGTCGTGGTCAGATTCGTGCGGCCGATCGTGACCGTCGACTTGTGCTGCGGCGCCCCCGCTGGGAGGGACGTGGCCTGCGACGGGTGATCAACGAAGCAACTCGCCGCAGTAATCAACCACTGGTTGTTGATGAGCGTCCCCGAGCAACTGCGAAGGTCACTCACGTTGACCTTCGCAGTGAAGCTGTGCGCCCCACTGGCCGCGTCCTCACCTTCCAGCGCCGGTGCTGGTGAAGTCGAGAGTGTCCCAAGCGAGACCACGGCGGCGAGCAGCGCGGCACGCCGCATCATGCGTGAACGTGTGCGAAGCATTGAATTTCCTTACAAGTGTTACCGAAGGGCTGTTACAGACGGACGGCCGAGCACGGTCAGCCCGGGATGCGGTCGGCGCTGACTGCCTCGCGCCTTCCGAGGTCGAGCGGCTGTGCTCTGCCGGGTTGATCCCTGCCCTCTGATCTCAGGGGCCTGCGGGGAGTGTCTCTGTGCCGGTCAGCCGGTAATGCGGAGTTCGACTAGTGCTGCCATCTGTCCTCCGCCAGGGATGTCGCGTTCCCCGACTTCGGCCATGTCGCCCTAGGGGACGTTGACGGTGGAGGTCTCGGTGCCGACCGTGAGCTTGGCCTGGATGGAGTTGCCCTCCGCGAGGAGGACGAAGGCGTCCTTGAGCTCCATCGGCAGGTAGCCGTCGTTGGCCGTGGCGCTGAAGCAGAAGGTGCGTAGCTTGCCGTCCTCGGTGGTGTAACGGACCTGGATGTTCCAAGGTGTGGTCCGTCCGGTGGCCGGGGCACTGCATCCCGATCAGTTAGTGAGGCAAGGCCTGATGAGGCAGAAGCCTGCCAAGGGTCAGTTGTTGACCCGCAGTTCGATGAGAGTGCTGACCTCACCGGTGCTGCCGGACTCACCGAGGCCGGTGGTCTTGTTGGGAGGTGCATCAATAACGGTTTCCGTACCGCTGTCGCGGCCCTTGATGGTGGTCTCCACGGTGTCGGTCGCGGGACGGATGGAGAAAGCCTGGGGAATCTCAAGGGAGAGGAAGGCCGGCTTGGCCGTGACGTCGAAACAGACCTCGATCTGCCCCACGTCGGGGCGGCGGCGGATAAGGATGTCCTCGGTTCCGTCGCAGCTCGTCATGATGAGGTGGCCATCGCCTCGCTTGAGGATGACGCCGGTCTCCTCCTGGATCTTGGCCGCGCCCGGGTAGTTGAAGTCCTCTACCGCGACAGGCATTTCGGCCACTTCAGCCGCCGACGCACCGTTGCTGGTACCGGCCTGCGCCACACCGAAGGACGTAGCCGCGACGACCAGGGCTGAGGACACGCCAAGAAATAGAAGTTTGCGCGAGAGCACCGTTTTGCACCTTTCGAATGGGGCGGGGGTGTTGGTCCCGCCATTTTCGAAGCGAAGTCAATCACGCCCACAGATTCCAGCAACTCGCGGCCTGTGACTCACGTCACAAGGGAATTCGGGGGTGTAGTACAACCATCTTTGAACTGTCATCCGAGAGGTTGATCTTCACCTATCGAGAGCACTTTCAAAGCCTCACAGATAGGACAGAGAGCGGACTTGCAGGCAATGACGACACTGGGCCCCAAGTGGGGCAAGCGGCCGCAGATAACGATTTGGGATCACCTGCAACTGCACCCGCTCGGACTAGAGTTGGCGCACGTGGCAGGCGTCGGCGAGCAGAACTTGCGGTGTACGCTCGGGCGGCTCCAGCCAAGCGCGAATGCTGCAATGGGACGTCCGACTCCTTGCTTGTCGAACGAGTTCCCAGGCTTTCTACTGCCTATTTTGTTGCAGTTGCGCTCCGACCGGCTGGGCCTTTCCGAATATTGAAGGAGGGGTCGCCGAGTGAAACGGCGAATACGCGGTCGAGCCTCAGGCTCGAGACCGCCGCAGAGATTTTCCGCAAGAAGAACAGGACTGGGCACGCTGCTGTCTGCGGTCATGGTGTCGGGGTTGCTCGGTGCGCCAGCAGCCGTGGCCGCCGAGGCACCTACCGCGTCGCCCGCAGATCTTCGCGCCCAGATCGTCGCGTACTGGGAAACCGGTGGCCCCGGTCTGCAAGCGGCTGCGGAGCAGGCCCTGTTGGGCGATGATGCGGCGATCCAGAAGTTCTTCGAGGATGCCCCGGCCATCCAGCATTCGGACAACCTTGTCGATACCGTTCGGCTGATCATGACGGGCGGTCGTGGTCTTCGGGAGGAGGCCGAGGTTGCCCTCACGAAGTCGCCCGCCGAGCTGGAGAAGTTCCTCTTCGACGGCTACCAGGCCCCGATGGACGAGGACCGCAAGGTCGAAATCGTCCGCATGCTCAATAGCAGCGGCCGCGGCGTGCAGGAAGCCGCCGAGGCCGCTCTCGTGGGCACCTACGAGGATCGCGAGCAGTTCCTTTCGACGGGCTACTCCGAGGCGGAAAAGCAGGACAACCTCGTCGAGGTGGTTCGGCTGGCCTCCTCGGGGGGTCCAAATGTGCAGGCGGCCGCAGAAGTTGCGTTGGAGGGCACGCCTGAGGACATCTTCGAGTTCCTCAACATCGGGCAATTCATTGCCCGCGACAGGGACACCGAGCACGCTTCGATCGCAGACTTGATCAAGCAGGCGGAACAGGCCGGCAAGCAGGCCGAAGACGCGACAAAGGAAGCTCAGGAAGCATCCGCGAAGGCGGTCAGGGCCTCCGACTTGGCCAAGGAGGCGGCGGTCAAGGCCGCTGCCGAGGCCGAAGCTGCGAAGGACGACTCGAAGACGGCCGCCATCAAGTCCAAGCAGGCCGCCGATGCGGCGCGCGGCGCGGCAGAAGCAGCCCAGGAAGCAATCGGTGCTGCGGATGCGGCAAGCCGTGCGGCTTGGCGTGCTTCGATCGCTGCCGCGCAAACCGCATCAGCCGCCGGTCTTGCCTCGGGGGCCGCGAACAAGGCACACAATGCGGCGATCGCCGCAGCCAAGGACGAAGGCAACGCGGACGAAGCCAACGCGGCAGCAGCCGAGGCCCGTGCCGCAGCCGATGCAGCCCGCAAGTCCAGTGTCGCTGCAGAGAACGCCGGAATAGCCTCTGCGGCCGCTGCCGTTGCCTCGGATGCGGCCAAGGGCGCCTCCAACAACGCACGCGATGCCGCAGATGCCGCCGAGGAGGCAAACGGATACGCGGACGCGGCAGGCGTGCACTCTGATGAGGCTCGTCTGGCTGCGGCCGAGGCTCGTCGTCACGCCGATGCTGCCGACCGCGCCGCGGACCGCTCGGCTGCTCTGGCACGCCGTGCTGCCACCGCTGCCTATGGGGCTCGTAACGCCGCCATCTCGGCCGCGGGGCATGCAGACAAGGCAGCTGACTATGCCGAAGACGCCGCCAAGTACGCCGGTGACGCCACCAGATACGCCGCAACAGCGCAAAAGAACGCCGATGCGGCAAAAGTTGCGGCTGACGCATCCACGGCCGCCGTGAACAAGGCGAAGGACGTCTTCGCTCTGGCGCGGGAGACCGAGGCCGCCAACCTGGAGACGCGCAGGGACGCAGCGGTTGAACGTGCCCGATCGCAGAAGACCAAGTCGGAAGCGGAGATCTCCGCATCCGCAGCTGAGCAGGTCAAGGCGTTGTCGCTGGACGGGAAGGCCGCGGAGCTGGCCGAAGAAGCCGCCCGCCCCGACGTCGACATTGCAGCGACCGCGGCCAAGGGCCGCGAACTGGCGATGCAGGCCCTGAAGTTGCTCGGCCCCTGGCACCGGGAGGCGGCCGCCCGCGCGTTGTCGGGAACTGACCAGGATGTTCTCGACTACCTGCGTACACGGTGGAAAGAGGCCAATCACAGCGACGTGCGCGAGCGCGTCGTCGAAATGAGCACCCAAAGCCCGTATGAACCCGTGCGCACGGCAGCGGCCGCAGCGCTGACGGGCACACCGGAGCAGATCAAGGCCTTCTACACCACCGGACAGTACAACGCCGGCCGAATCGACATGCAGGTCGAGGTCACCCGACTGGCCAACACCGGCGGCCCAGGCGTTCAGAAGGCAGCAGAAGCCGCCCTTGCCGACGGCACCGGCAAGGCGCTCGCGTCATTCCTGCACATCGGTCAGTACGATCAGCGACTCGCCGACGAGCAGGTCGTCACAGCCGAACGGGCCACCCACGGCGGCCCCGAGGTCAAGGCCGCCGCCGAGATCGCACTCGCCGGCCCACCCGACCAGATCCACGAATTCGTCACCACCGGCCAGTACACCGCCCAACGCAAAGACGACCTCGCCACCACCCATATCCATCAGGTCGCAGGTCTTCTACACCAAGGCGACCTGATCCAGGCCAAAGCCCACGAGAACGCCTGGAAAGCCGCCCAAGCCGCAGCGCTTGCCCGCAACGCCGCTGACGAGGCAAACGACGCCAAGACCAGGGCAGACCAGTCCGCCGCCGCTGCCAAGACCTATGCGGACCAAGCCGACGCCTCCGCGGACGACGCAGAACAGAGCGCTGCCGACGCAGCCGCCTCGGCAGCCAGCGCACGCAACGCCGCCAACCGCGCCGACGCCGACGCCGACGCAGCAGCGGACTCGGCCGCCGATGCCGAATTCTCCGCCGCCTACGCCCGCGACTCGGCACGCAGAGCCCAGGACTCCGCCGACGCGGCCTTCCTGTCCGCCTACGCCGCAGGCAAGAGCGAGGAGGAGGCCCTCAAGGAGGCCGAAGCCGCCTGGACCAAGACCCGCCAACTGGCCGAGCAGGAAATGGAGGCCCAACGCAAGGCCGCCGAAGAAAACCGGAAAGACCAAGAAAAGCCCAAGAAGCGCTGCTACCAAAATCCCTGGATCCCTCTTCCCCCAATGTGCGCAACACTCTGGGGACGGACCGTAGAGTGGATATCAAAGCCCAGCAACATCAAGGGCCTCGTCTGGGAGATGTCGGGTATCGCCGACATTCAGGCCTGCATTGATAAGCCAACGGCCACAGGCTGCATCATGGCCGTCGTCGGTGTCACTCCGCTAGGCAAAGCCAAACTCGCGGGTAAGGCCATCGACGACGCCGTTGACTGGCTCAAGGGATGGCGAGCGAGCCGCAAGGCAGTTGACTGCCTCACCAGATCCACCAGCCGCATGGCCACAACCGCTTCAGGGTGCCCAGTCTGGGTTACAAATCTCTTCGATGAACTAGCCGATAAGTGGGTTACTACCGGCGCAGTTCGAGACGCCCAGGGGAATCGTTTCCCCAATCTTCCAGACCAGATCTCCAGCGGTCGAGACGCTGAAACGAATGCAATTGTCGCATACCTGAAGGAAATTAAGTACGGAAAGCCGAATCAGAATAGATGGCACGGGGACACGCATGTCGAAACAAAGCTCGCATACTGGATGCGCGAGAGCAAGGTGAAGGATGTCACCGTCGTGATCAATAACAATAAGGGGGTGTGCACTGGAATGGATAGCTGCAGCCAACTCGTCCCAGTACTGCTCCCCGAAGGTTATACGCTCACGGTGTACTACCCGGGCAAGCCGACTCCGACGGTGCTCCCCGGCAGGGGAAAGCCCTAGCCGGCGAAGGCCAGCATACTTAGCAGATTACTATCAGGAAGGTCGCGCTAAGTTGCATCGAAGGGGTGGTTCCGTGAACACGGAACCGCCCCTTCGTTTACTCACACCACAGCCTTCAGTTTGATAATCGTGATGTCACCAGTGCCGCCACACCTCTGCTGGCGCGATATCCCAGGAGCTGTCGCCAATCTGTCCCGTTTTGACGAATGAAGCCCAGCTCACGGCCTGATCACCGCAACGCTGCGCCCCTCTATCGAAATCAAAGTCGGCCCAGCTGAGATCGCCCGAAGGGCAGTACCAGATGTCAAAGCCCTTCTCCGTGGCGGATTCTTCCATCTCCGCGTCCAGCTCCGTTGGCACACGACCAATTAGCTTGATGCCCTCGAATGTGACCTGTGGACCGTTCAGCCCGTCAACAAGCACGCACGTGAGACCCACACCATCAACGAAGTATGCTTTAAATGCGGGCCTTTGCTCGTCCGACCCAAAACGCCGAAATTCGGCACGCCATTGCGCCCGCTGCGGGCTCCAGCGTTCAATCTCGCTTAGATCTGCAGAAAATCCATGGCTCGCCAAAAGTGTGATGGCAGTATCTGGGGCGTCCCCAAATTTCAGAGGGCCGACAGCGTGTCGCGGAGAGTACTTCCACTGCTCCCGCTCCGAGTCAGCCAGTTTGGCCCAGTAGTCCGTGTTCATCTCCTAATGATCGTCGATCGCAAGCGCTGGAGACAAGTACTACAGCCTCAGTGCGTTGTGGCAAACCGGATCTTGTTCGAGCGGCAGCGGATGATCATCTGGACTGAGGTTCGGGTGCGGTCGTGGGCATGAGAGAACGGGCCCCTTGGTAGTGACGCGGTTACGACACCAGCACGACCAAGGAAGCCCGTTGCCTGATCAGTTGAGCAGTATCTCTGCGCCTGCGTCCACCGCGGTCACCCCTGGGTGTTGAACAGCGATCGGGGCGCCCGTCCGCGCATGACGACGATCTGCGCGTCCTGGCCTACCAGTTGATGGATGCTGCCGGTCTGCAGCGCGGCCGCCTGACCGGACTCGCCCTCAAAGGCGACGACCTGGTCGACGCCGACCAGGCCGCAGAGCAGATCAGCCTCGACGGCGCCCGCGAGGCCCGGCTGGTGGCCGAGGCGGCCATCGACCGCGTCCGCGACAAGTTCGGCCCCGGCATCATCGGCCCGGCCACCGTCTTCCGGCGCGCCTCATGACCGAGCCGTTCCTGCTGTGTGGAGGTGAGGCGTGTGCTGCTTGACCCGCCGGGATGGCCAGGAATGCCCCAGGGGCTGCCGCACTGGCCCTACGTCCAGGCCGTCGATGAGGCCCTCGCCGAACGGGGTGTCCCGCCGGGCACGGTGCGGGCCGACTGCCACGGCCTCGAGCAGGGACTGGGCACCTACATGCGGCTGACATGGGACGCCAGCCGCACCAGCGGCCGCGGCGGGATCCGGCTGCACTGGGAGGAGCGCACCGGCTGGGCGTATGCCCTGCTCGGGCTGAGCCCCGCCGATGTCCTCTTCTACAGCGTGCTCCCCACCTTCCGCACCGTCTTCGCGACGCCCCAGGCGGTGGCCGACGTCGCGGAGAACCTGGTGCGCCGCCGGCAGCTGCCCGATGTGGAGTACCGCACCGAGTGGGACGGCGCGCAGGCGGTACGCGCCGCCGCCCGCGACTTCCGCCGTGTCCGCCTGGGCCTGCCGCCGGTCGGGCGACAGGAGACTGGGGGCGACGGCAGGACGGGATCGGCGAGCGCTGAGGGGACGGGTGTGCAGCTGACCATCGACACACACACCGATACGTACGAGCAGGCGATCGCGGCCGTGCAGGCCGCGTACGGCCGTAACCCCACCGCCGTGGCGCGATTGGCCGGCAGCCGCCGCGCCGACTCCCCGCCCGGCCCCGGTGGACCTGAGCGGCGAGGACCTGTGGGAGGGCTGGACGGACCGGATGGTGTTTGACACCGTCGCGCCGTGATACCCGGGGCCCGGGCCGTACCGCGCCGCCTGGCCTAGCTGGGCGGCACAGGCAGGCGACGCGTCCCGCGCGCCGCAGCGGCCGCCGCCCGCGCAACTCCGGCACTGGCCCCTCGCGCGCGACGCTCAGCAGACCAACCTGACCGTCCCTTTGATGCCGCAGGTGTGCGGCCGGTGCGTGCGGGTGGTCCGTGCCGACTGCGTTCGGCACGGACCACCCCGGACCTTACCCAGGCGTGTTCGCGAACCAGGAGCCGGCCGGGGTGTGGGGCCGCTACGCTGTGTGAGCTGGTGGTGTACGGCGGGTTGCGGGGGACGGCATGGGCGGCATCGAAGCGTCTGACGGTGCGTGGTTCATCAGTCACGCGGGGGCGGACCGGGCGTGGGCGGAGTGGGTGGCCTGGCAGCTCCTCGACGCCGGTTTCCAGGTGGAGTTGGACTACTGGGACTGGGGCGCGGGCGACAACTTCGTCCTGAAGATGAACGCCGCCCTGGAGCGTGGCCGGTTCTTGGCGTTGTTCTCGCCGGCCTATTTCGAGCCGGAGCGGTTCACCACCCCGGAGTGGACCGCGGTCATGGCGATGCGGGAGAAGATCATCCCCGTCCGTGTCGCTGACACCGTCACCCCGGCGATCCTGCGCCCCCTGATCACCCGGGACCTGTTCGACCGGGACGAGGACGCCGCCCGTCAGGTACTGCTTCAGGCCGTCAACGGGCCCTCCCGCCCCACCACGCCGCCGGCCTTCCCGGGGGCTGGGGTGCTGCGGCAGTTGGGCGTGAGTGGCCCGCGTCTGCCCGGGTCGTTGCCGCGGGTGTGGAACCTGCCCCCCCGAAACGCCTCTTTCACCGGCCGCGACACCCTCCTCGTCCAACTGCGGCAAACCCTCGCAGCCGGTAGTCGGGTGGCTGTCCAAGCCCTCCACGGCCGGGGCGGAGTGGGCAAGACCCAGCTCGCTACCGAGTACGCGTACCGCTTCGCCGGCGAGTACGAACTCGCCTGGTGGATCCCCTCCGAGAACCCTGTCCTCATTCCGCACCAGCTCGCCCAGCTCGCCACCCGGATCGGCGCCGCACCCTCCGGCACGACTCCCGCGGCTGCCGTGGACGCACTGTTGGGAGAGCTGCGTACGCGCTCGCGGTGGCTGCTGGTCTTCGACAACATCGAAGACCCCACCGATCTCTCCGGCTACCTTCCGGGTGGCAGCGGCCACGTCCTCATCACCTCCCGCAACCCCAACTGCCGCGCCCACGCGATCCCGCTGAATGTCGACGTCTTCACCCGCGCCGAATCCATCGCTCTGCTCCACGCCTACGGGGCCGTCCTGGACGACGGTGACGCCGACCACCTGGCCCAGAGCCTGGACGATCTGCCACTGGCTCTCGCCCAGACTGCTGCCGTCCTGGCCGACGGCCTGTCCGCCGCCGACCTGACCGCCGAACTGGCCAAGAGCACGGCCGCGGTCCTGGCCCAGGGCCACCCGCCCGGCTATCCCGGCCCCCTGGCCGCGCAGATCCACCTCACCACCAGCCGCCTCCAATCCGACCACCCGGGCGCCGCCGCCCTGCTGTCCGCCCTGGCCCTGCTCGCCCCGGAACCCTTCCCCGTCACCACCTGCGCCGGCCACCTCCCCGACTACGCCTCCACACCTCTCACCGATGCCCTGGTCACCCCACTGCACGCCCGCCCCACCCTGCACGCCCTCACCCGCCACAGCGTGGCCCGCGCCCAGGACGGCACCCTCCAGCTCCACCGCCTCACCCAGACCGTCCTCGCCGACCAGCTCACCCCCGACCAACACCAGCAGGCGGCACGGGATGCCGAAGCTCTCCTGACCGCGGCCGCTCCCGGAGACGTCAACGAGCCCTTGGCATGGCCGGCCTGGCGGGTGCTCCTGCCCCACCTCCTCACGGTGGACCCGGCCCACATCACCACCCTGGCAGGACGTGACGTGGTCCGCGACGCCTGCTGGTACCTGATGGACCGGGGCCAGGCCGGCCCCGCACGCGACCGCCTCCAGCAGCTGTACGACACCTGGGCGCCACGCCTCGGCCCGGACCACGAGGGCACCCTGTGGACCGCCCACTATCTCGCCCGCGCCCACCACGACACCCAGGACCATGAGCGGGCACGCGCCTTGGACGAGGACGCTTTCCAGCGGCGCCGCCGCCTCCTGGGTGAGGATCATCCCGAAACCCTGGCCGCTGCTTCCAATCTGGTCGTCTGGCTGGCGGCGGTGGGGCAGTTGGAGGAGGCGCGCGCGTTGGGTGAGGACACGTTGGCTCGGCGGCGGCGGGAGCTGGGCGAGGATCACCCCGACACCCTGCATACCGCCTCCAACCTGGCCGTAGATCTGGCGGCTGTGGGGCGGACGGAGGAGGCGCGCGTTCTGGGTGAGGACACGTTGGCCCGGCAGAGGAGGGTGCTGGATGAGGACCACCCCCACACCCTGGCCACCGCCGGGTTCCTGGAGGAGTTGGATGAGGAGCGGGAGAATCCCGGCTTGGGGGAGTGATCTGCCAGAGTCGCGGCTCCTTCCAACGCATGCCGAGCGTGGTCAGTTCTGCGTGGCGTTCCGGGCTCAGTTTTACGGCCCTGCGGCGGGTGTTGTCCACGAACGCCCCCAGTTTCACGGCCACCTCATGGCCACGGTCCTCCTCGCCCGAAGTGATCGTTTCGATGTGTTTGCGGGGCACGTTCAGGTGGCCTTCGCGGGTGTGGAACTGGCGGGCGGCGGCGAGGTTGGTGGCCCGCCGGTTGCTCTGCGTCCGGAGCAACGTGCAACCACGGCCCGACCACGGGTACGGCCGCGCTGTACGCAGCCCCGACCGCGGCTGGTCAGCGCGCTGGCCTAACTCGCCGATCGCCCGCACGCCTGGCGTTCCTCGAGGAAGCCGTCCGGGTGGGTGCCTTCTTCGCGGGCTTGGCCGGAAACCTCGGGCCCGTCCGTCTCGCCGCGCGCCGCCCGGCCTTGCCGACGGACTCCTGCAGTGCGGCCATCAGGTCCATCAGCTGCCCCGGCCGGCCCGCCGGTTCCGGATGCGCTTCGTTGATCGGCCTCATGGAGACTGAGGCGCTGTTGGCTGCGCTCGCGGAGCTCCGCGAGGATCTCGACACCGGCGCGTGGGTGCCAGATGAGTGCGAGCGCGTGATGGCCGTGGCGACGGGGACAGGGGGCGAGGCGAGCGCGGACGCTGTCCGGGCCGGGCTGCGGGCGGCCTGGCCTCGACGGGACGGACGGCTCGCGCCGGTCGCGGCACGGTGCGGGTACATGCTGGGACGGCCTGAGCCTCACTGACGTGAGCAGAGGGCAATAGGGCGGGCGGAGGCCGAACGCTGAGCGCCCGCCCGGGCCCGGGTGTCACCTTCGTGAGACTGGCATCCGTGAGCGACAGCCGGCCGCCGAGGAGTTGACGGGATCATCCCCAAGCGGGGGCCCGTCGGCATGATGACCGCTATGCATGATTTCTTGGGGAAGCTCTGGTCGATGGAGTTCGGTGCCGCGCTCCTAGGCGCCCTGGCCGGTGGGTTCTTCACCATCCTGGGGTCCTGGTGGCAGTCGCGGTACAGCGACAAGGCGGCAGCTCTGGCCCAGGCCAAAGCGAACGCCCAGCGCGCCTTCGACACCCTCACACAGCTCAGGGCTCATCTTGAGGCCCAGACCTTCCTGGGCAGGGGCACGGCCGAGACCCGAGCGGCCTGGAATCGGGAACGCAAGACGCTGATCGCCACGGCCAACAGCGCGATCATGCTGCTGCCGGACGCGTACAAGGAGACACGCGGCCAGGCCCTGATGCTGCTCCGGATGATCAAGGAGTGGTACGGAACTCCCGAGTGGCGGGAGTACGAGGTGGAGACGGACGTCCTCCTGTCCGAGGCTCTGAAGTTCCTGGGGTTGTTCGTCCGTGGGTCGAAGGTTCCGGAGAAGCGCGACATAACCGGGGTCATCGCGGAGGCGATCCACCACTACCGGCGGGTATGGATGACCGCTGAGTTGGAGGACCTCGCTCGACAAGCCGAGGAAAGCGGCTTGGACGAAGAGGACCAGGAACGGGCCCACCAACTTCAGCAGGCGCTGGGGATCCTCCCCTCGGAGGGTTCGAACCCTGACACAACGACCGATCCAGTCCAGACGCCCGAGGCGGAGTAACAGGGTGCAGGCCGAGACATTGGCGGGGCTGATGGGTCTCGCCGGTGCCGTGGTCGGTGCCGCAGTCTCTACGGGGGCGGTGATCTGGCAGCAACGGAAGACCGCCCAAGAGACGGAGCGGGCGGCAGAGGGCGCCAGCGGTCACGAAGCAGCAGAGGCCGCCCAGGCCGCCTTCGCTGAAGCGTTCGTGAAGTGGGAGACGATCGAGTACCCCGCCGCCTGGCTTCGGAAGGTCGCTATCCGCCTCTACCTGCGCCAGCCGGTCAGCCGTGAGGACCTCACCGACGACGTCCCGGAACTGCCGGGCGGCGTCTGCCCTTTGCGCTCAGTGGAGCTCAAAGAGGAAGAGGCCCGCGTCTACGCCGCCCTCGCTACCCTGCCGCCACTGCAACGTGCAGTCCTCGCCTGGCACCTGGACGGCTTTGCGACCAGTGAGATCGGTGACGCTCTCGACATGACCCACGAAGCCGTACGGCAGAACTTGAGTCGCGGCCGTGCCCGGCTCAAGACGACCCTGCTCAGCGCGAACGACGGAGGCGAGCGATGACCCACTTCGACAGCGACGCCGAACTCGATGCCCTGCTGCGGTCCGCGGACGAGGCGGTGCTGACCGCTGTGGAGGACGGCCTGGACCTCGACGCAGGCCGCGCGGCTCTGTTTGCCCAGGTGACGGTTCGCGAGCGCGGAGACCGCCAGCCCCCGAGCTGGAAGATCGGCCCGGACGGCAGCGTCACTGACTTTGCCGGCATCCCTGTAGAAGCGGCCCTCCAACGAGACCTCTACGCGAACGGGCCAGTAGGGCACCGCACCAGCGTGAATGATGTGAACGGCCGGGTCACCCAGATCCTGGACCTGCTGGACCGGATCTCCATCGACCTCGACCTGCTGCGGCGGTGGCTGGACTGCATGTCGGAGGGGCACCGGCTGGTTCCGGGCTATGTGGAGAACACCGCCACGCTGCTCGCTGCCCTGGTCGTGGGGGTCCGGGAACGGAACATGAGTGAGCAGACAGCTCTTGGCCTCGTTGGACAGGCCAAGACGGTACTGCGGACGCTCTGGGCAGATCTCCGTCGCCGCATCGAGGGCAAGTGGGACGAGGAAGACCAGCAGTCAGCCGCGAAACGGATCCTCGACCTGGACCTCGCCCTGGTGGTCGCCAAGTCCCTTGTAGTCGAGCTGTTCGCCGACGACGGAGACCAGTCGTCCCTCCGCCCTGTCCCTACACGGTGACACTGGCCGGACACCCACGGGCCCCGGGGAGCCATGACATCCCACGGGGCCCGCTGCGTGTTCCAACGTCAACGACCGCGAGCCTTGTAGGTGTCATCAGCAGGGCGCTCGCCCAAGCGATTCCGGCCCTGGGCATCGACGAACCCCAGGCCCTCCGCGAGGTGTAATCCGGCATGGTCTCGGAAGAGGCCACACGGGTTGGTGCCCAGTTCTCCAAGCCCCCAGTCACACGTCCCCGGTTGGCGAATCTCACGGGCACCAGGCACCCTCGACCGCCAGAACATCCACATGTCCAGGTCGCACATACCGTCGTCGCTGATTCCGATCTCCGACGCGTGCGCGTCCTCGTGCCGCGGCGCCAAATCGCAGCGCAGAGTGGAGCGAACCTCCGGAGTGATCATCTCGGCGAAGCAGATCCCGAAGTGGGCGTTACGGCCTCGGGGGCACCGCTCCGCAGGGTGCCCCGGGTCGATCGCGAGTTCTTCCCAGAAAAGAGACATCCCCGGCGTCTCCTGCACGTAGGCAGTCTCACGGGGGAGCAACCTCAGCCGCGCTGAACAGTAGTCGCGATCCGGGGCTACCTCGGTCCCAGCAGCAGTCTGCGTCGTCATACCAGGTCAACGACACGGACCGCCGCGCTGCACTCGGCTCATCGGGTGACGCCGCAGCCGCCCCAGCGGGACGGGGAGGTCTCGGATCACCTGCCTCTGGCGATGTCCTCGTCCGGTTCTCGGTCCGCGTCAGAGCTGGAGTCGTCTTCGGTGTCCCAGGGGTTGTCGTGGAGGAGGTCGGGGTCCGGTTCCCAGTTCGCGTAGAAGTCCTCCGGAGGGTCGTCAAGGACGACTTCGTCATTGAAGTCGCCTCCCAACTTCCAGAACTCCTCGTTCTCGAGGTCCAGGTCGCATGCGGAACAAACGAAGATGTAGGGCGTAAAGACGACGATCGACTCGTCCGTCTCGTCGATGTGGGTGGTGCATGAGCCATGCCTCTGAGACCGCGTTTGAGATCTGCAGTGAAGCCGTAGGCCCGACTGAGGTCCAAGGACTGGCAGGACGATCCGCCTTGGTGATCGGTAGGATCGGCAGGCCGGAGGTCATGTGATGTTGCAGGTTCTGTACAGCGGGGAAACCAGAGAGCTCGAGCTCTCTGGGACGCGTCGAGGGCTCCTGGCGCTCGGGCAGCTGCTGCGGGGGAAGACTGGAAGCTGTGATCTCTCGGAGAACCGGCACCCCTTTCCCTACGAGAGGTCGCTGTCCGAGATCGCGTTCCGGGAGGATCCGGAGCGCGACACCGCTTCGATCGTCACGGAGGACAGGATCCTGAGGATCCAGGGAGGGCGGGATGCTCTCAACCTCCTCGCCGACAACATCGAAGACTTCGCCTCCGAGGCAGATGCAAGCGATCATTGCCACGTCGACTCCCCGACATACGACTACATCGCGCCAGAGTCGGAGCCGCTGGTGATCGCGTTCATGAGGTGAGCGGAGAGCTCTCGGCCCACGGCGGTCACAGGCCTCAGTCGTCGCCTTTAGCCGACACGTGCAGAAGTCCCCGTTGGCCGCTGGCGCAGAGCGGCTGCCGGGGGCTTCGTCGTCGTCCGGGCGGGGGTGCCGGGAATCGCCTCCCTGCGCGAAGCGGGCGTCTGTCGGCGGCCATTGGAAATTCCCCACGTACGGCCACCCCCACCGTCACTCTCCGTCGATGTCCCGGGGCCCGAGTCGCACGGTGCGAGTCAGGCCACAGGTGGGTCCTGGGCGCGGACGGCAGCGCCGTCGGTAGTGCTCTTGGGAATACGGATCCGCGCCTGATCTTTGAATGCGGTGGCACGGTCGGCGTCGGCCCTCTGGCGTGCGGCTGGCCAAGCCTTGTCCGGACGAGAAAGTGCGGTGATCACGCAATGCGGGCGGTGCGGTTTCACGAGTACGGCGGGATCGATGTGCTGCGGGTGGAGGAGGTGGAGCGGCCGGTGCCCGGTCCTGGGCAGGTGCTGGTCGAGGTCCGCGCGGCCGGGATCCAGCCCGGCGAGGCCCACATCCGCACGGGCGCGCTGCACGAACGCTGGCCGGCTGCGTTTCCCTCCGGGCAGGGCAGCGATCTGGCTGGCGTCGTGGTGGAGGCCGGCCCGCATGTCCGGGGCTTCACGGTGGGCGATGAGGTATTGGGCTTCACCCACAGGCGGGCCAGCCATGCGCAGTTCGTCGTGGTCGACGACGTGAATCTGGTCTCCCGTCCGGCGGAGTTGGCCTGGGAGGCTGCCGGGGCGCTGTACGTGGCCGGCACGACCGCCTACGCCACCGTGTTCGCGGTGGACCCGGGCCCGGACGACACGGTCGTCGTCTCCGGTGCGGCGGGCGGCGTCGGGTCGCTCGCCGTGCAGCTCGCGCGGCGGCGCGGTGCCACGGTGATCGGGCTGGCGAGCGAGAAGAACCACGCCTGGTTGAAGGATCGCGGTGTCCTCCCGATCGAGTACGGGCCAGGTGTGGCCGAGCGGATCCGTCAGGCATCCGGCGGCAGGGTCGACGCGTTCATCGACACCTTCGGCGACGGCTACGTGGCACTGGCAGTGGAGCTGGGCGTGCGGCCCGAGCGAATCAACACGATCCGCGACTGGCAGGCGGCCGCCAAGGTCGGCGCGCGGACCTACGGAGAAGGTGCGGCGGCGTGCGCGGTCGTCCTCGGCGAGCTGGCCCGGCTTGCCGCGCGCGGGCAGTTGGAGGTGCCGATCGCCCGCACCTACCCGCTGGAACAGGTGCGAGACGCCTTCCGCGAGCTGGAACAGCAGCACACCCACGGCAAGATCGTGCTGCTGCCCTAGCCGCGGCTGCCCGAGGCGACCATCGAGCAGGCATCCCCGAACATCAACACAGCGTCACCACTGGCGGCCAGGTGACTCCCCATCAGGTGGCCGCCAGCGGGGAATTGCAACTGGCCACTGACATGCCCTGCAGGCGGGCACTTGCAGCGGTCACATCGCCACTTGACCTGAACCAAACTTGAGCTTCTAAGTTCGTTCCAGATCCGCAGGAACTGACCGCGGTGCTTTTCAAGGAGGTTCACCATGGCCGAGCGCACAGCTCACATCGAGATTCCCGACCGCTACCGCTATGCCGTGATCCCGCACATCATGGTCGACGACGCCGCCGCAGCGATCGTTTTCTACCAGCGGGCCTTCGGCGCCCGTGAGGACTTCAGGATCGATGCTCCTGGTGGCGGGATTCTGCACGCCGAGATCACCATCGGACGCTCGACGCTGATGTTGGGCGACGCCAGCGCGGACGAGGCTGAGGCCGGCTCCTTTACAGCGCCGACCTCGCTTGGTGGAGGCACGTCCGTCACGCTGCACGTTTTTGTGCCGGACGTCGACAGCCTGGCGGAGCGTGCAGAGGCTGCCGGTGCAGAGATCCTCCAGCCGCCGACAGACATGTTCCATGGTGACCGCACCGTCATCCTCAAGGACCCTGCGGGTCACATGTGGGTATTCCTGACCCACGTTGAAGATGTCTCGGAAGAGGAGCTTCGGCGACGCCTGGCCGCTGCCGGGTGACCGGTCGTGGTGCACGCGCTGACCGGAACGAGTAGCCGGAACGCTGCGCAGTCAACAGGTGCGGCGGGTCGGAGCGGCTGGTGACACAACCGTGCTTCCCGTGCTGTTGGTGACATGAAGCGTGCTGATCCAGTGACAAGTACCGTGCCTCGCCGCCCTGAACCCGCAGGTCAGAGACTGCCATTGGTGACACCTATCGCGCTTCGGCTCAACCGGCTGAGGTCGGGTAGCCGCGGTAGTTGTCACATGGGCAGGCTTGTTGTCATCGAGATCGCTCCTTCAGCCCAGTGTGATCCGAGCGGTGACCGGCAGGTGGTCGCTGCCGGTGGGCGACAAGGTGCGGATCTGGCGGACGGTTGCCGAGTGGGCCATGACCTGGTCGATACGGGCCATGGGAAAGCCGGCGGGGAAGCTGAAGGCGAAGCCTCGCTCCGCTGTGTTCATCCGTGAGGTCAGCGGGGCCAGCCCACGGTCGTCGACGGTGCCGTTGAGATCGCCGAGCAGGAGGACCGTTTTCAGCTTCTCGGCGGCGATGGCCTCGCCAAGCAGGCCGGCGCTCTCGTCCCGGTGGGAGGATGCGAGGCCGCTCGCCCGGACGCGGACCGAGGGCAGGTGCGCGACGTACGCCACGATATTGCCGTGCGGTGTGTGGACCACGGTCCGCAGCCCGCGACTCCAGGTCTCTGTGATCCCCTGGGGTTTGATGTCCACCAGCCGGGCACCGGTCAGTGGATGCTTCGACCAGAGTCCGACGGTGCCCCGGACGGCGTGGTACGGGTAGTTCGGGGCGAGGGTCTGCGCGTACACCGTCAGCGTCGGGGGCACCAGTTCCTCCAACGCGATGAGATCGGGGTCGGCGTCAGCCAGGGCGCGGACCGTGCCCGCCGGGTCGGTGTTCTCGTCGCTGACGTTGTGTTGCACCACGACCAGATCGTGCGGGCCAGGCTCCGGCCCGGGCAGGAGCAGCCTGCCGAAGAGGTGCGTCCAGGCCACCACCGGCAGCAGCAGCGCCATCAGCGCGGTTGCTGAACGGCGCAGCAGGGCCAGGACGAGCAGCAACACGACCACCAGGCCGAGCCACGGAAGGAACGCTTCCAGCAGACTGCCCAGGTGGCCCACGGAGTTGGGCACCGCCCGGTGGAAGGCCATAAGCCCGGCTGTCAGCACCGCGAACACGGCGGGCACCCGCCCCCGTCTCCAGGCCGGCCGGCACCATGGATCCCGCTTCGCGCTCTCGCCCGCAGCCCACGGCCCAGATCGGCGTCGCACCCATCGGGCCACTGCTGCCTTCCCCTCCACCACGGTTTTCCATCTGCTTGACCTTGCTGCTCAAGACGGGTCATCAGGTAGATCGGTTTCGACAGCCACGCTCCCGTCGCACCGCCACCACTTCGGCGGCGGCGAGCACCAGCCGATGCGACCAGGCGTCAGCAGATCGAAGCCGCGCCCGGGCCGGTGACAACTCTCATGCTCAGTGCGCTGATGGTGACAAAGAGCCTGCTGATCCGCTGACAACTATCGTGCTTCGCCGCCGCAGAACACCAAGTCAGCCGCTCTCGATGGTTGTCACAAAAGCAGGGCTGCTGTCACCGCCATGACAGAGGTTGGGTCGGTGTGACCTAGGGCCTGTGTGACGTCGTGATCAATCTTGCCGATCCGGATCCGCATGGAAGGCGGATCCGGTAGGAAGACAATCGTGACGCGCAGGCAACTCACCGACAGGCAATGGAAGTTGATCCAGCCGTTCCTGCCGATAGGCGAGTACGGCCCGTATCCCGAGCGGCTGCGGGATCAGTTCGAGGGGGTGATCTGGCGGTTTCGCACCAGCAGCCAGTGGCGGGAGATGCCAGGCGAGTTCGGCCCATGGCCGACGGTCTACGGCCGCTTCCGGGTATGGAGGGACGCCGGCGTCTTCACCGCGCTGCTGGAAGGCGTGATCGCCGAGGCAGCCCGCCAGGGAAAGACGGACCTGTCCCTGGTCAGCGTGGACTCCACGACCGCCCGCGCCCACCACGACGCCGCCGGGATGTGCATCGGCAAGGAGATCATGGACGCCCTCGAGGAAGCCGCCGCCGAGCAGGAGGAGGCCCGGCAAAAGGGGGCGGCCCGCCAGAACAGAACGGACAGGACGCAGGTCACGACCCCGAGGGGGAAGAGCGGCGGCACATCAGGCGGAGGCGCAAGCTCCGCTTGAAGCAAGCCCTGCTCGGCAGGTCCCGTGGCGGGCTGACGAGCAAGGTTCATCTCGCCGCGGACCGCCGGTGCCGTCCGTTGTCGTTCGTCCTGACTGCGGGACAGGCAGCCGACAGCCCGCAGTTCGTCCCCGTGCTGCAGAAGGTGCGGATCCCTCTGCCGGTCGGTCGTCCCCGGACCCGGCCTGACGCTGTCGCCGCGGACAAGGCCTACTCATCGCGCGCCAACCGCTCTTACCTGCGCAGACGCAACATCAAGGCAGTCATCCCGGAGAAGAAGGACCAGGCCGCCAACCGGAAGAAGAAGGGCAGTCGCGGCGGCCGGCCCACACGCCACGATGCCGATCTCTACAAGGAGCGGAACACCGTCGAGCGCCTGATCAACAAGTTGAAGGCCTGGCGGGGCATCGCGACTCGATACGACAAGACACCCGAGAGCTACCTCGCCGGTCTCCACCTCCGCGCCGCCATGATCTGGATCAACGACCTGCTGAAGGCACCTGGTTGATCACGACATCACACAGGCCCTAGTAGGACTCCGTTAGGTTGCTCTGGCTGGTGGGTTCTTCACCATCCTGGGGTCCTGGTGGCAGTCGCGGTACAGCGACAAGGCGGCAGCTCTGGCCCAGGCCAAAGCGAACGCCCAGCGCGCCTTCGACACCCTCACACTGCTCAGGGCTCATCTTGAGGCCCAGACCTTCCTGGGCAGGGGCACGGCCGAGACCCGAGCGGCCTGGAATCGGGAACGCAAGACGCTGATCGCCACGGCCAACAGCGCGATCATGCTGCTGCCGGACGCGTACAAGGAGACACGCGGCCAGGCCCTGATGCTGCTCCGGATGATCAAGGAGTGGTACGGAACTCCCGAGTGGCGGGAGTACGAGGTGGAGACGGACGTCCTCCTGTCCGAGGCTCTGAAGTTCCTGGGGTTGTTCGTCCGTGGGTCGAAGGTTCCGGAGAAGCGCGACATAACCGGGGTCATCGCGGAGGCGATCCACCACTACCGGCGGGTATGGATGACCGCTGAGTTGGAGGACCTCGCTCGACAAGCCGAGGAAAGCGGCTTGGACGAAGAGGACCAGGAACGGGCCCACCAACTTCAGCAGGCGCTGGGGATCCTCCCCTCGGAGGGTTCGAACCCTGACACAACGACCGATCCAGTCCAGACGCCCGAGGCGGAGTAACAGGGTGCAGGCCGAGACATTGGCGGGGCTGATGGGTCTCGCCGGTGCCGTGGTCGGTGCCGCAGTCTCTACGGGGGCGGTGATCTGGCAGCAACGGAAGACCGCCCAAGAGAGACGGAGCGGGCGGCAGGAGGATGGTTTCCAGGATGGAGGCAACGTCGCTGGTGCTCAGCAGCCAGCGGCTGGCGACGGCGCGTGACCAGGCCCAGCCGATGGCGGTCAGGCGTCGACCACGTCCGGTCTCACCCGGCCGAAGGCGGAGGTTCGGCCGCTGAGGGTCGGGTCAGCTGGTGCGGCGGTCGATCTCGCTTTGCACGGTGCCGATGGCCGCGAGGGTGCCTGCGATGGCGGCTCCTTGCTGGCGTGAGAGGTCCAGCAGGTCGTCCAGGGGGATGCGTTTGGTACTGAGGTTGCGCCGGAAGTCGTCTGGCAGCGTGGTCTTCCTGTAGGCGTCGATATGGGCGACGACGGTACCGAGCGGTAGTTCAGGGAAGCGGCGTTCGGCCTGCTTGATCCGGCTGAGGAGTTCGCTGAGGGTGGTCAGATCGGCCTTCTGCGCTGCGGTGCCGGCGAGCTTGTCGAGGATGACGACGGTTTCGTTGAGTAGTTCGTAGTCGGCCTGGAAGCGCTTGGCCTGCCTGGTGCGCTGGCTCTTGCGCACCTGATCGATGGAGAAGTACGTGGTGACGGCCAGCGTGGCGAGGCCGACGACGGCCGGCCACGTCCAGGAGCTGGTGAAAGTGTCCTGGGTGGCGTCGCTTCCCAGCATCAGGCGGATGCATGGGTGAGACGCCGTCTCCATCAATGGGGATGCTGAACAGTGCATCATCGGGATTGTCCTTGTTGGGGAGGCGCTCTAAGGAGGCCGTGTCGAGGGGACGTGTGTGACGTTCCGCGTGACCGATGGCAGACCACCGGCATGGGCCGGTCATTTCTGGGGGCAGGCGCGTGAGCGCTCATGGGGGCCCGGCTTCGCAGATCCGTACACATGTGCTGCGTCTGGCGTCTTGCGCCAGGAGTTCCTGCTCCTGCGGTGGCGCATGTTCTGAACTACTGCATTTGGAGAGCGTGTGGTCCGTCGGCCGACTCAGGCGCCGCTGTTGCTGGTCGGCTTCCAGGAGGTTTTGATGTCCAGGGCCGGGCGGACGGTGTTCATCTGCGCTGTGGCGGCAACTTGCTCGGAGACGGCTTCGGTCTCCGTGACCCTGTTCGCGCGATCCGGCTCGCGCTTGGGGGAACTGGGCCCCATAGGGTCGTCCATCAGGCCGGCAGCCTTGGCGAGCCGGCGGTGTCGGTGCCCGTTCTGGCGCGAGGACATAGTGTCGTAGTCGTGGACGAGCAGGACGTCCAGATAGAACGGCCGCTGCACATGGCGCCGCAGAGCCTCTTCCAGAGCCGGGTGCCACACACCGGACTGCAGCGTTGTGAGGGTGGTGCGGTCTGCCACGAACACGGGCACGTCCAGATGGTCGCGATGCAGGCGGGCCTGCAACACCGTGGCGGCGCGCAGCGCGCGCACGTGCTGACGACTGAGCAGTCCGGAGCGGTTCGTCAAGAGCTCTGCCCAGGCTTCCCGCACGTGTTCGGTGAGCTTCGGACAGTCCGGACACGTAGCACGCACCAGAACGACATCGGACAGCCGAATGCGGAACGTGGCGGCACACTCCAGGCACTCAACCGGCCACGGTGCGTCGAAACGGCGAAAGCGCTCCAGCGCATCGAAGCCGGCCTTCCGCAGCATCCGTACGGCGGCCTCATGTGATACCTGGCCGCGGACGTTCTCGGCGACCACCGACTCGAGCTTTCTCATCTCCTCTCGCCGCGTAGCGTTCTGGCGGGCAGCGCGCCACTGTGCCTGGCGCCAGGCATCGAGCCACACCGTACGATCCCGCGCCGGCACCTCACAGGCGACGAGGAACGCCTCCAGGCACTCAGCCGACGCCGGCGGCTGCTGACCAGTCGAGATCCGGAAAGCGGTGCTGCGCGACAGCTCTCTATCAGTGGCCCGCGCCCTGCGCTCCATCATCCGGAACGACGGTGCCCCGTTGGCCTGCCGCAACTCCTCCAGCGCCGGGCAAAAACCGTGCAGGTCCTTGATGCGGTCAGGATGCGGCTCCGGATCCCTGGGCCTGCTGGTGCCGCGCCCACCCGGGCTGCCGCGATAGGCGGCGTGCCACAGCCGCGTGATCTCATCGACGTCCATACCGCATACGCGCGCAAAAGCCTGTACCACTTCCCGCTTGGGAAGGACCACACCCGAGGCTGCCCGCTGCAAGGTCCCCGGGCTGATGAACCGCGTCCGCTCCGATAGCTCAGCATAAGAGAAGCTCGCTCGCCGACGCCCGTTGCGCAAGGCAACAGCAAGTCTACCCAGCGGACTTGTGGGGTCCGGAATCGGTTTTTCTGGTCGTCCCACCTAATACTCCAGCAGGATTTCGCTGTCTGACCTGGGGGTTTGGATGGGCGGCTGGAGTGTAGCGGGTCTTGGAGTGGTGAGGGGTGGCCTTATGGAGGCTGCCCCTCGAACGTGTGCTGTCGCCGCTGGTAATGGCAGGCGCCGGGGAAATCTCCCGATGTGATCACCGAGCGTGCTGTCGAGCAGTGGGACCTGGAACTGGACGACCTCTTCGTGGCCATCGGCCACCGTTTCCGCCGCGTCGAACTCCGCCGTCGCATGCGTGACTATGTGCGCGGGCTGCTCGCCCCGGTAGCCCGCAAGAACAGCTGGCAGCTGGCCGAGCAGGCAGGCCACTCCACTCCCGACGGGCTGCAACACCTGCTCGCCGGTGCGAAGTGGGAGCCCGACGACATCCGCGACGACCTGCAGGAATACGTCGCTGACAAGCTCGGTGAGGACGACGGAGTCCTCATTATCGACGACACCGGCTTCATCAAGAAGGGCACCACCTCGGCCGGGGTTCAGCGCCAGTATTCCGGGACCGCGGGCCGCACCGAGAACTGCCAGATCGGCGTCTTCGCCGCCTACGCAACCTCCCGCGGCCGGGCTCTGGTTGACCGCGAACTGTACCTTCCCAAGTCCTGGACCACCGACCGTGACCGCTGCCGCGCTGCCAAGATCCCCGACGTGCGTGAGTTCGCGACCAAGGGCGAACTGGCCCGGCGCATGGTGCTGCGTGCCCTGGCCTCGCCGCTGCCCATCGCCTGGGTCACCGCGGATTCCGCCTACGGACAGGAGAGTCGCTTCCGTCGGCTCCTGGAACAGTCGGGCATCGGTTACGTGCTGGCCGTGCCCAAGTCCCAGTTCACCGTGGGCTGTCCCCGGATCGAGGGCCTGTTCGCGCAGGCGCCGGACGAGGCGTGGGAGAAGACTTCGTGCGGCGACGGCGCGAAGGGACCGCGCGTCTACCACTGGGCGGCGGTGCGGCTGCCAGCCGTTGCCGAGTTCGACTACCAGGGCGAGGTTCCCTACCGGATGCGGTGGGCGCTGGCCCGGCGCAGCATCAGCAAGCCCGACGAGATCGCCTACTACCTCGCCTACGCCTCCTTGGAGACAACCGCGCGGGAGTTGGTGCGGATCGCGGGGTCGCGCTGGGCGATCGAGGAATGCTTCGTGCGACACGAGGCTGCTTGAGCTGAGTGAACTCACTGAGAGGAGGTTCCGTTGAGGAACGTGTAGTTCCGGGCCAGTGTTCAGGGCCTGTCCCCGCCCCGGCGTGCGTTCCTGGTAACGGGAGGGTGCGAAGCCCGGGGGAAAAGCCCAAGGACTCCCGTTCCATCCGGGAGTTACAGGCAAGGGGAATGAGTGGACGGGTGAATGCGAATGAACCCTTGGCTATGCCTCGTAACTTCGACCCCCGCCGATGGGATGTCTAAGCGGGGTACAGGACTGGTCGTTGAGAAGCGGCAGGCGCCGGCTGGAGAGAAGCAGTCAGCCGGGAGAACACCGCCGTCCCGGGGTAGAGAGGGCACCCACCCCACTCGCATCTCGCTCATGCAGAACGTGGAAACCCCGCAAGGGTCCCATTACACGAGTGATGGGTAGGCCGACCGCAAGGAAGGCTCAAATCCCCGTCGGGAACAGGATGACCCAAGAAGCGAATGCCGGTGGCCGAAAGGCAGCAGGAAACCGGGACAGCTCAACTGGCCACTCCGGCCGGTTGTCCCGCATAACTGGCCGGATAAGGTCCAGGTGACCCGGCCCGAAAGGGTGCCGACGTGGGTCAGGTGAGCCTGCGAAGAGGACGATGAAAAGGACGACGGAACTGAAGGACACGTTAGACGCCGTGCCGCCGAGCGGCCCGGTGAACGGACCGGAAGACGAACTACTCGACTGGCATGCGATCGACTGGGATGCCGCCGAGGAGAACGTACGTCGTCTGCGCCAGCGCATCTTCGCGGCGTCGCAGGCAGGGGACCTGAAGAGGGTCCGCAACTTGCAGAAACTGATGCTCCGCAGCCGCAGTAACACGCTGATCAGCGTGCGACGAGTGACGGAGATCAACGCTGGCCGCCGGACGGCGGGCATCGACGGCAGAGTCGTGCTCACAAACCCGGGAAAAGCCGAACTGGCCGCCTGGGTCCAGCACAGCTCAACTCCGTGGAAGCCCAAGCCCGCCCGGCGCGTCTACATTCCGAAGAGCAACGGGAAGCGGCGTCCCCTCGGCATTCCAGTCATCATTGACAGAGTCCTGCAAGCCAAGACAGTCAACGCGCTGGAACCCGAATGGGAAGCCCGGTTCGAGCCGAAGTCCTATGGGTTCAGACCGGGCAGGGGATGTCAGGATGCGATCCAGGCGATATTCACGGTCGCGCACGGGAAGACCCCGAAGCGGAAGTGGGTACTGGATGCAGACCTGGCAGCGGCATTCGACCGCATCGATCACGGTCACCTCATCGAGATGCTGGGCACTTTTCCTGCGACGGGAATGGTCACCCGATGGCTGAAAGCCGGAGTCATCGAGAAGGAGTGCTTCACCGCGACCGAGGAAGGAACACCTCAAGGCGGCGTGATCAGCCCCCTCCTGCTCAACATTGCTCTTCATGGAATGGAAGAGGCTGCCGGAGTCCGCTATTTCACCGGCGGATCACACGCCGGTGAAACAAGACCGGGCTCACCGGTGCTGATCAGATACGCCGACGACCTGCTTGCCTTCGCTCATTCCAGAGCCGAGGCCGAGCAGATCCAGGCGCGACTGGCCACCTGGCTGAAACCCAGAGGTTTGGTCTTCAACGAGGACAAGACGAGCATCGTCCACCTCAACGAGGGCTGCGATTTCCTGGGCTTCAACATCCGCCGCTACCGCGGCGGGACGGTGCTTCTGATCAAGCCCAGCACGGCAGCCGTGCGACGCATCCGGAAACGGCTGGCCGTCGAGGTCAAGGCCCTGCGAGGGGCCAATGCCGAAGCGGTGATCCATAAGCTCAACCCGATCATCCGGGGCTGGGCTGCCTATTACCGGAGCGCGGTGTCCAGCCGCATCTTCCATGCCCTGGACGCCTACGTGTGGAAGCTCATCTACAAGTGGGCAACCCACACACACCCGAACAAGCCGAAGCACTGGGTCACCGCCCGCTACTTCGGCATGTTCAACAAGGCCAGGCGAGACCGGTGGGTCTTCGGCGACCGCAACAGCGGCCGCTACCTTGCCAAGTTCTCCTGGACGAAGATCGTCCGGCATCAGATGGTCAAGGGCACGTCGTCAGTGGACGACCCAGCCCTTGCCGACTACTGGGCCGAACGACGTCACAAGCACAAGCCAGCACCTGCATACGCCTGCGAGCCATCAGGGCTTGCTTGAGCCGTGTGCTCGGACAACGGGCCCGCACGGTTCTGAGGGGGGACCGCCGCAGCAATGCGGCGGTCCTACCCGACCAGGCCGCGAAGAACGAGTGCGGCCTGGACCAGTACGAAGTCCGCCGTTACGTGGGCTGGTACCGGCACATCACCCTCGCCATGCTCGCGCACGCCTTCCTGGCGGCCACCACGCACCAGATCAGGGAAAAGGGGGCAGAACCGGTGAGACTGCCGGGGCCATCGAGCTCACAGTGGCGGAGGTTCGGCGACTCCTGGCAGCTTGTCGGCCCCGACCCCCGCACCTGCGCGGGCACCGGGGCCGATGCCACGCGATGAACTGGTCGAACTGGCGTCGGCAACGCCAAGCAGTTGCCCGGCGCTGCCATTACCAGCGTCGACGGCACACGTTCGAGGGGCAGCCTCCATAAGGCCACCCCTCACCACTCCAAGACCCGCTACACTCCAGCCGCCCATCCAAACCCCCAGGTCAGACAGCGAAATCCTGCTGGAGTACTAACCGACCTTTCAGCTCATGAGCCCCTGCGTGCAGGCCCTGCTTACATCACGTACAGCTCGCTTCAGCCAGCCGCACACTCTTTGCTCCAACCCGACGATGCTCCAAGGCAGTTGGCGCTACCAGGAAGCCGCACAGCATCCTGCCACCTGAATGCCACGCCGCGCATAGGGATGGCATTTAATTCAGAACCGTCCCACCGCCAAAAACACCAGCACCACGACTGAGACACCTTTAGGCAATCTCTGACCAGGCATTTCTCCCGCGATCCAAACTGATCGCGGCTTCCTCGAGCCGTTTAACTTAATCTGTCCCACGGTTGATGGAGTGGGCGCCACTCACTGCCCATACTTTCCACACCACCGCCGACCAGTGCGACGGTGCCCTGCTTCCTTGGCTCCAACCGCGATTGAACAGGGAATATGAGCCTGACGCGTTGGCGCGCGGAACGGCAAATGAAAGAGTCGGCCCACCAAGTGAGCCGACTCTTTCACTTTCACGAACTGGTTTGATCGAAACGACGACCCTTCCGGATCGAATTCTGACTACGCGGATCTGGGACACCGCCCCCTACACGGGACGGCGCCCTGTCAGTTCGGTGTGAAGGCGTCGACCGCTTCGTCGACGACGAGTCCTGGGACGGCCCCCACCACGGTGGTGGCCGCCACCATGACGGCCCGCCGACATCACCGCCACCTGAGTAGGTGTTTTTCTTCCTCCCTGCTATGACACGACGGAGGCGAGGATGCGATGAACGGTGAACGACACACCATCCTTGCGGCGCTTTTCCGGCCACCGGTTGGAGGTGTAACGCCAGTCCTCCACCGTCCGGCGCTCCACGCCGATGTCGTCCGCGAACATCTGCAACGACTCCGTGACGGTGAACAGGTCGTCCGTGCCGTTCGGCATCGACCCGCCCACCGCCCTCATCGGCTCGATCTCCAACGCCATGTCACCCAGAGCAAATTGAGAGCGGGCGATCTGCGCGATCAGTTCCTTGGCCTGGGTGACGAGCTGTTCGTAACGCTGCCGGGTGACGTTCCCGATCCGGTCGGCCACGTCGGTCATGATGACCACCGTCCTCGCCCGGGTCCGGCCCGGTCACCACGACGGGACCGGTCAGGGGGGCCGGCCCCGGTCACCGTCCACCGTGACGCGCGCGCGACACGCCGGGGCAGGGCGTGAACCAGGGGCGCTCGAAGCGCTCGGTAATCGCTCCCAACTACCCTGCAAAACAAGGGGTGTTCGAGGTGCGCGCGAGGCGTTCGGCTATGGCGTTTCCGTAATGTCGTTCCGCGACGCCCGCCGCTGACGGCAAGCCCGCACCCGGCAACGGTCCGAGCAGTACACCGCAGCCTTCGACCGCTCCACTCCCACCGTCCAAGACCTCCCACAAACCGGGCACTCCGCCTGCTCACCCCGCTGCATCGCCATGACTCGCTGCCGAGTCTGCTGAAGCCTCCGCCCACCGCCGTGACCTGCACTGACCCGAGCAGAACACCGCCTCCGCAGCCATCGTCTGCGGCAGCGGATCACCGCACTCTCGGCAGTACCGCCGAGCCGTCTCACGAGCCCCCACACACCAGATCATCCAGCCGTACCCACCTCACGGCCAGGGATCAAAAACACCTACTGAGCGAGGGTGGTGGTGAGCCCGACGTACTGAAAGCGTCCTTCGGCGTCGTACCTGCCGAGCAGCAGCGTGCGGGGAGCAACCAGGGAACCGGTGATCGCGCCGACGATCGCCTCGCTAGTCTCACGGACCTACTGGTGAAGTAGCAGCATTCCGACGCTGCGCTATTCATGGTCGTTCCTGGCTTCGTGTGCCGCGCTCCCGGGCTGGATGTGATCTCGTCCGGCACATGCGGGGCCGGAGCCGGATCACCGGGGCGCCTTGAGGTAGAAGCAAATCGACTGAAACGGGCTGAGGTTCGATGCACCTGTCGCTCGAAGTGCGTAGAGCGCATACGCCTCAGCGAAACCAGCCGGGACAAACGTAGGCTTCGGACGGGCGAAGCAACCGGGGTCGCCAACCGACTGCCTCGCCGGCCGTCGGCCCGCCTGCTCACTCCGGCGGGCCGGTGGCCGGATCGTGGTGGCGCGCGATCAGGGCCCGGTCTTCCGCCGATATGAGGGCGTGCACCAAGGGTCGGTGGGATGCCAGCGCATGGGACAGTGCATCGAAGACGGTCACCGGCAATGGTTGTGCCCTCTCGCTGTCACCGAACATGAGCTGGATGAGCTGTGCCAGAAACTGCAGGACGTCGTCGTGTGCGTCGCCAGGGACTCGTCCCCTGTCCTGGCCGAAGGCCGTGAGAAGGGCGTGCACGGCCGACACCAGGTTGGGGTGGCGCATGTCCATCAGCAGCCGCGTTCCCTGGAGCGCCCGGTCGTAGAGATCGCCGAGTTCCCTGTCGCTCATGGTCGTGCGATCGGCCAGCAGCAGTTCGAGCAGGTCGTGGGCGAGCGATGAGGCCGGAGCACCGTCGACCGGACTGAACATGGTCACGGCCTGGCCGAGCCACCGGAATACCGGGTCCAGGGCATGCCGCATCACCGAGTCATTGGTTCCGCCGGACACGGCCGTTTTGTGCCACAGCTCGTCCCAGTACGACCGTGACCAGCCTGGGCCTCCGCTGCCTCGCGGGTAGCGGAAGTGCCAGTTCATGTCGAGGGACTGTGGTGGGGTGCCTGGCTCGGAGCGAAGCGATATCTCCAGGGCCCGGCCCTCGCCGTCCCACGTGTGATGCACGTCGAGGGACAGAGCGAAGTCCGTCCATTGGCTCTCGTTCATCGCCGAGCGCCACAGCAGGCAGTGCCGGTGCCAGGCACCCGGCGCGTCCGCGGAGCCCGGGAACAGCTCGGCGGCGGAGCAGCGCTCGGCGAGTAGCACCGTCAGGAGCACGAGGTTGGAACCGTACAGGCCGTGGCGTGTCGTCGTGCGCAGCAGGGCGGGCCGGTAGGCCGGGTGCTGGTCACCGGTGCGCGTCGTGTGCTGGGTCAGAACCTGGATGAGGGTCCGAGTCAGCCGGCGCCGTTCCGCCATGGACAGCCTGCCGGTCAGCGACCGCGCGAAGCGCAGCATCTGCCGGGACGCCAGGGAGGTGTAGGAAAGCAGTGCGTAGGCGAGGTCGTCGTCGATGCGGGTGTCCCCGAGAGAGAGCGCGGGGCGGGGTGCGAGCAGGTCGGTGAGCAGGTGCAGGGTGAGGCGTACGGCCAGATACTCGCCGAAGGTCGCGTGCAGGAACTCGTAGGTGGCGAGTACCTGGCCGTCCCGCACTGACTGGGCTCGCTGGACGAAGAAGAAGCGGCCGAGCGCCGTTTCGGCGGCGGTGAGCGGGGTGCGGAACCCCGGTGGCCGCACCGGCTGCCTGCCCAGTACGGCGGTGAGGTCCTGCTCGAGTTCGTCGGCCGACACCCACTGGCGACCCCGGTTCAGCTGGGCGAAGGCCACGAGCGACAGGCGCTGCAGTTCCTGCTCGACGAGGGCGGCCGTGTCCTCGTCGGAGACGGCGTGGAGTGTCGTCTTGCCGACCTCGCGCCGGGCGAAGGAGGACAGCAGCTGCTCGTACAACTCGGTGACGTCGAAGTCGTCGTCGGCGCGCCGCAGAGCACCCTCGGCAGCGTCGTACAGCGCGAGCATCGTCAACAGCAGGGGCTGAGAGGCGAGTTCGGCGTGCCGTTCGAGGTGCTGCCAAGTGAGCGGGCCGCGGCCGTGCGCCGAGAGTCCGGCCATGTTGGCCTCGTTCCACACGGCCAGCCAGATCGTGATCTGCTCGGCGCGGAAGGGCTCCAGGCGCAGGACGACCATGCCGGTGGGGTATCGGGCGCGGTCGGCCACGGAGGTCCGGCTCGTCACCAAGGCCAGCACGGGCCGCCCCTGATCCGCCTCACGCCGCTGGAACTGGGACACGCGCTCCAGGAAGTTGGTTTGGTGGACGCCGGTCGTCTGCAGCAACTCATCGAAGCCGTCCAGGAGCAGAACAGGAGTACTGCCACCTGCCGCGCGCACCAGTTCCGGCCAGCTGACCCGTTCGCCGGTGGAGGCGCGGATCGCCTGTTCGATCTGGTTCTGCAGTTCGTCCTCCACCCGGACGTCCCGCAGCGGCACGCGCACGGGGAGAAAACCGACGGAGGGGAGCCGTGCGGCGAGCACCCGGGTGAGGACGGATTTGCCGGCACCGGGCTGGCCCAGGATCAGCAGGGGCGCCTCGGCGAGCTGAGGAGAGGTGAGGGCCCCGGCAAGGTAGCGGGTGAGGTCTCGGCGGAGGGGCAGTCGCCCCCACCACTCGTGGTCGGCCGGTGCGGCCTGCCCGGAAACGGCACTGACGCGGAAGTCCGGGTCGAGGTAGAGGCCCTGAAGGGTGGGAATCCTAATGCCGTCCGGCGCCGACGCGGCGTCCAGCACAGGGTGCGCGAGCGCCGCCCGGTGAGCGCGCGCCAGCGCGGAGGCCACGTCGACCGGCGGGCGCAGCGCCTCGGTGGTGCGGGTGAGGAGAGTCTCGATCCCGGACAGGGCACGGCCGACGTCTGTGTGGATCGCCTGCTGCGCCACATGTGTGACCCAGAAACCGAATTCGGGTGCCTCCTTGGCGAGCTCGACGTACAGGCTCTGGTATCGGTCATGCGCCGCGCGCGGCAGGTCATCCATGAGAGCCGCATGGGCCCGAAGGCGCCGCAACGCGTCCATGTGCTCCCAAAGAGCAAGGCCTTCGAGGAAGGCGTAGAACCTGCGGGCGTAGTCCGCGTAACTCGCGAGCAGCATCGCGGTGAGCGCCGAGGCCGGTATGTGCGGTGCCGGGCAAGGCAGGTCCGTGGCGAGCAGCAGCGATATCAGGTCCGGCGTCTGCGGGGTCGAGCCCGATTCGGTCCGGGCGAGGGCGAGTTGCTCGTCCCGGGTCAACCGCACCTCGGCGAGGGTGAACGGAAGCTCCAACTCCTCCATCGCCTCGAAGAAGGCCACCACGACGATGACCGTGTGCGCCGCGCGCAGCACATCGGTCCGCTCCGCACGCCCCTGGGCACGGTCCAGACGGGCGCCGACGCCGCGGATCGCGTCGCGTCCGAGGCCGAGGAGGCGTCCGTTGGCGTCGGCCATGCCGATCACCGTGCCGCTGACCCCGGCGGTCGCCAGATTCAACGCCCCACCGAGCGCCCGATCCAACGCCGCCAGCCGCGGCGGATCGGCACCGAGAAGCACCAGAGCGTCGGCGAACGCCAGGAGTCTGCGTGCCACCATGTCCCCCACTCCCGCATCTCTACAGGCCCGGCCGAAGCCGACGCTACCGCGCGCTGGTAGTCCCGTCGGTATGATTCGAAGGACGCGGAGGACCGCGAAGCCGGGTGATCAGCATTGGCTGCGGCGGCGTCCATGTCATGCGGTGCCATCGGCAAGCGCGTCACCCTGGTCCACCCGAACGCCGCAGGACACGAAAACACCGCCAACCGGGTCGAACGAGCCATCCGCATCGCCCTCCTGAACTAACCGACCGTCCAGTTGCTGAGCAGGGCGAGGTTCTCATCGCGTGGCGGAAGTAGGCCTGCGGTGGTGAGCAGGCTGCGGACGTAGGTGGTGGCGTGTCCTTGGGGCAGCGCGTCCAGGGCCGCGTGGTCGAGTTCGCCGGGCGCGGTTACCAGATGGCCCAGGAGGCGCGCGGCGGGGCTTCGGCGCAGCCAGGCCAGGACGGGGTAGGGGTTGGGAGCGTCGCTGAGTACATCGGCGAGCCGTATTCCTCGTCTACGTCCAGCCCGAACAGCGCGCCGCCCTCCGTGCGGCACGCCAGCAACGTCGCGATCGGGCGCGCACTGGAGCATGAAGCGCCACGGGCACCGCGGTCCCGGATGCTGCGCCCATGCGGCCACCGCAGCGACTTCGCGAACAAGCGTCAGATGAGTGGCCGGGTGCGCTGAAGGTTCAGCAGCGTGGGCGGCAGGCCAAGGTCACTCATCGCCTTCTCAATGGTTGGCTTCATGGGGTTGCCCACCAGCAGCGGGCTGATGGCTGCTGCCGCCTGAAGCAAGGCCACGGGAATCCACAGCCGCTCGGCGGTGATATCGGCCTCACCACCCTTGGGCTCCGTGGTGAACTTCAACTTGCCGTCGTCCACGATCAGGAAGGCGTCAGCAGTCGCGCCCGTTGTGTGCGAGTAGGCCGACTGGTGCCGGTAGACCGGATAGACGTCGGCAGTGCCGTACGCCTTGACCATGGTGTCGAAGTTCTTGAGCTCGCCGACCAGCCGCCTGTGGATCTGCTCGCTCTCAGGGTTGGCAAACACGATCGGGTCTTCTGAAGGCGCGGGAGCCGGCTCCGGAAGATTCCAGGTCTCGTTCACGTTCTGGGCGAGCTTCCGACGGTGCTCGTTCCAGTAATCGGTGAGCGCCACGACGGCTGGCTCGCCACTGTCTGCCAGCCAGTTCATCGCGTAGGAGTGTCCCAGCAGATTCCGCATCAGGGGCGCCGCCTCCACGGTGTACCCCTGGTCGTACAGGGATACCAGTGCCTGCGCCGTCCGGTTCGTGAACTGCCACCAGCCCATGAGCGGCCGGACGACATCCTGATGCTCGAACAGCACCCGCACACCCTGGCTGGTTACCTGCTCAGCCGCTCGCAGAATCACCGGCACTACCGCCCGGCAGCGCCGTAGGCACTGCTCATTGGGCCCGAACTTGTAGACCATGATGAGCAACCTACCGATGAATCCCACGCATGAACGAGCGATATTTGCTGGTCACGGGGCGGCACCAGATCACGGCGCCGCCCTTCGCTACATCGCCCAGCCGATGCCCAGCTTGCGCAGGGCGTCCAGTTGCTCCTGAGTGAGCCGGTCCCGCCTCGATTTGGTGTTCGATATTCATACACCCAGGTTCACGGCCACCGGCGCCAGGCTTAAGGCTTGATGTCCTCTTCCTCGCCATCGGACTGTTCATGCTCAGAATGGGGCTGGGGCCACTGCCGCGAGTTGATCCGGTGAGCCAGCAGAGGCCAGTCGGCGATGCTTTGCTTGGAGAGGGAACGCAGACCACGATGCCTCTCGAGCTGTGAGACGAGACTTGTCCCTGAGGGCAGGCCGGCCTCAAGGAACAGGCGAAGCGTGATGACGGCCTCGGTCAGACGCAGTGCTCCCACAAGCGCTCCGGGATCCTCATGAACACCATCGGGAGCCGCGAACCAATGACTTAGAACGTTCCGGAGGCGAGCGGTTACGTAGGCCCAAGGGCGGACGTTGCCGTCGAAGAGCCAGTCGCAGACTTCCGAGCCAAGCACTTCCGCCAGCGCGAGGAGACGGTTCTCCAAACTAGTTTCTGTGAACTTGACCGCGTCGCGTACGGTGCGGCGTTCTTCGGCGCTGAATCCGCCGAAGTCTTTCAGGGCCTCACGCACGCGTTCAGCGAAGGGATACTCCGCTGGTTCTGCATGCAAAGACCGGTGCAGTGTCTCTGCTGCGTTCACGACATCCAAGAACTGCAACTGCAGAGATCCCGAGCGCTGGCGGGGCTCTACCGCGTCAAGCGGGACAGAGCAGCGCCGGGCCACCTCCAACCACGCAGGGATGAACGAAGGCACATCCGGCAACGCAGGGGACAGGGGAAGCGGGGCCGGAAGCGTCGAAGGGAGCTCTTCGGGCTCTGCACTATCCTGAGGGTCAACCTCGAAAGAGCGCGACGGTCTCCCATCCGGATCGGGACTGAGGGGGTTGACGCGCAGGTTGAAGACGCTGACAGGCTCGTCGACTCCGATGGCGACCAGGGCTCTCAATGGCTCCACCGTGTCCTTCGCCAGGTCTTCCAAGGTGAATCCGGTCGACTTCTCAACCCAGACCACAACTCGTTCACGCAGTGAGCGCACGCGACGCCCGTGGCGGGGCATTCCCCGTACGCCGATGGTGATCTCGCCATCCTGGAGCGGCACGCTCACATCATCGGGCTGCTCGTAGGCCCCTGAGCGTGCCTGCGGACCCCGCAACCCGCTCGGGGGCCACCATGCTGGCAGACCGGTGATCTCAAAACTGGCGCTGCGGAAAGGCGTTGCCTCCGTGACAGTGCCTCCGCGAACAACGCTTTCGACACGCCACGTGGTGAGCCATTGATCGCTTACGTCCTCGGGAACTCCGGTTCCTCGCGAATTCAGCACATCGCGCAGGTAGCACTCCATGAGCGTGTAGAGGACGCCTCGGCAAGCTCCCCAAATAGTCTGGGGCGGTACGAGATGAAGACTGTCTTCACCGCTCGGGTCGGTGCTCAGAGCACCGATGAGATCCAAGCGCCATCCGTCTTCGACCCGAGTCAGCGTCCCCGGGACCCGCTGGTCCGGAGTACCTGGGGTCCACCACATGCCCTGAATCTGCTCACTCACACTTCCCCCTGTCACAGCCCAGTCGCAGTTTAGGGATGGTTGAGCCTCCTGGCCCGGAGCAGAGCAGAGGCAGCGCCAGGGCATTCGAGTCTCCGAGACCATGGCAGTGTGACGTCTTCACCGGGACTCCGCGCCTCGACCAGCTCAGGGTCCGGTGGGGGAACGTTCAGTGGTCGGCTCAGTACGGCCATGGGGACCAGCGGTACAGCCGTTGGCGCTAAGCACTTGATCACAGCCACTAGCTGCGGACCTCCGCGTTCGGATGAGGCTGGGACTGGAGCCGTTCGCGGAGGTCGATCTCCTCGGAGGTGAGCGGGTCCTCGGGCCGGCGGATGCGGACGGGCTTCGGCCTGAGCGGCAGGCCGTCGTCCGCTGCGGCGGCTTCGGCCTCCGCGAGCGCCCGGTAGAGCGAGGCGACCGAGGGGTGTTTGCCCGCGTTCTTCCCGACTTTGATGGCGAGCTTCTTGACGATCTCGGGGACAGGGACGCCCTTGTCCTTGAGCGCGACGGCGAAGGTGAGCATGTCGTCGTCGATGACCTTCGGCCGTCCGCCGTGGTTGCCCTTGGACGCGGCGATGACCTGGCCCTCCAGGGTCTTCTCCCGGATGTAGTTGCGTTCGATCTGCCCGGCGACGGCGAGCACGGCGAAGAACATGGCGCCCATGCCGTCGGGGTCGTAGATTCCGGTGAGCGGGCCGGTGAGGAGTTCGAGCTGGATGCCGCCGGCCTGCAGCTCGGCGGACAGCGTCATCAACTCGGCCGCGTTCCTCGCCAGACGCTTCAGCTCGTGCACCGTGAAGATCACCGGCGTCTCAGGTGCGGCCTCCTTGAACTGGCGCGCCAGCGCGAGTGCGGCCTCCAGCTCGGGACGGACCTTGATGCGGGTGCTGATCTGCTCCTTGAAGACCTTGTGGCACTCCGCTCGGTGGAGGGCTTCGAGCTGGCTCGCCAGCTCCTGGCGGGCGGTCGACGTACGGGCGTACCCGATTCGTACCGGCCGCGCGGCGCGGGGCGCGGGCACCACCGCGAGCGCGACGCCCTGCTTCCACGCGCGGCCGGGGAGCCGGTCGACGGGGACGGGGATCTCCAGTTCCTCACGGAGCGCGGGGACCAGAACGAAGCGCGGGGTGTGGTACTTCGCGGCGGTCTTCCCGCCCCGGGTGCGACAGGCACTGCCGGCGGGCACGTCACAGTTCGGGCAGTCGTGACGTTCTACCGCCAATGCGGCCTGATCGGGCGTGAGTGGGCGGTTCGTGAGTCTTTGAGGGGATCTGCTGTCGCCTGATGGTGTGGCGGCGGGGCGGAATCTGCCGGTCCGCGGTTGTTGATCTGGTGATGTGACCGGGTGAGTGAACGCAAGCCGTACCCAAGCGACTTATCGGACGAGCAGTGGGCGTTGATCGAGCCGGTGATCACCGCATGGAAGGACCGACACCGCTCGGTCAGCGGCCACCAGGGCGCCTACGACATGCGGGAGATCGTGAACGCGATCCTCTACCAGGGCCGGACCGGCTGCCAGTGGGCCTATCTCCCGCACGACCTGCCGCAGAAGAGCGCGACCTACTACTACTTCGCCGCCTGGCGGGACGACGGAACCGACCAGGTCATCCACGAACTCCTGCGCTGCCAGGTACGTGAACGCGCCCGCCGATTAGAGGACCCGACCCTGGTGGTCCTGGACACCCAGAGTGTCCACGCGGCCGCCGGGGTCCCCGCCGCCACGACCGGCCGGGATCCGGCCAAGCGGGTGCCCGGCCGCAAACGCGGACTGGCCGTGGACGTCCTCGGCCTGGTCATCACAGTCGTCGTCCTCGCCGCGAACACCCACGACAACGCCGCGGGCATCATCCTGCTGGACCAGGTCGCCGAGCACGCCGGCGACACCGTCCGCAAAGCCCTGGTCGACCAGGGCTTCAAGAACCAGGTCGTGATGCACGGCGCCGGCCTGGGAATTGACGTCGAGATCGTCGCACGCAACCCGCAGGACAAGGGGTTCGTGCCGCAGCCGAAGCGGTGGAGGGTCGAGCAGACCTACGGGATCCTGATACTGCACCGGCGCCTGGTCCGCGACTACGAGCACCGCCCCTCCTCCTCCGCCTCCCGCGTCTACTGGGCTATGACTCATGTCATGACCCGACGCCTCACCGGCGCGAACGCCCCCACCTGGCGCGAAGAACAGGCGGTGGCAGCGTGAACATCCAGCCCCTGCTCGATGCCCTGGACCTCCAGGAAGACGCCGCCCGGGCCCTGGCCGACGACCTTCGCACGCAGATCGACGGCCTGCAGACCCGGTTGCGGGAGGCCGGGATGCACCTGGAGCACCTCACGATCAACCGCAAGACCGTCACCGGCCTCGCCGACCGGCTCCCGGCCCTCGCGCCAGACCTGCCCGAGCACCCGGACTACCCCCGCATCCTCGCCGCCATCAACCACGCGACCGGGCCGCTACGGGCCAAGGACGTCTGCGAAGCCCTCGGCCACGAACTGCTGCCGAAGAACGTCGAAGGTACCCGCGCCAAGCTGAAGCGACTGGTCAAACTCGGCATCCTCACCGAGGCCGACACCGGCAACTTCGCCAGGAAGCAATAGCCGACGGAACCTCCACCAGCGTCCTTGCTCCCATTTCAGCCAGAAACAGACATTGCCTTACGAACCGGCCACTGAGATCCATGGCGGCAGTCTCGCAGAAGTGCCTCGCACAACACGTTGGTTTCGAGAGGACTTTTGCGAGCGGCGACCTGCGAAGACGTGATCGCCCCCGGGGCTCTCGCAGAACTCTCACAGATGTTCATTTGTGAGAATGAGGCCGAGGGCATCACCCTACGGGGCCTGGTAGTTGTGTAGGACACGGAGCAACCCCGCCCGGACGCCGTCTTCGAGGCCTCACGGGCGTGCCCGCCCCGCGGGCCGATGCCGTCGCCGTCGCCGTCGCCGAGCAGACGAACATGGCTTTGCGCTCCCAGTCATCCCCAGGAGCGCCAAGCCATATTGCAGGGCGAGCTTTGTGTGTTCTGACAGGCGATGTTGTGACACACGAGGTGAACCGTACGGGGTTCAGTGCTGCACCTGACTCCAAGTCGCGATTCCGCCGCCGGTGTTCATCGCAGGGTGAGCGGGGTCTCGGCTTGGACGCGGGACAGTTTCTCCGGGTTGCGGACGTAGTAGAGGCCGGTGATGCGGGCGTCCTCAGCATGTATCGCGATGACGCCGTCGATCTCGCCGTCCAGGCGTACGAGGAGTGCCGGGCTGCCGTTGACCACGGTGGGGCTGAGGGCGATGACCGTGATTCCGGCCCTGCCGGTCATGCCGGCGAAGAGGCGGGCCACCTTGTCGGCGCCGATGACCGGCCGCACCGCAGCGTGCTTGACGCCGCCGCCGTCGCCCATATAGACGACCTCAGGGGCGAGGACGTCGAGGAGGCCCTGAAGATCTCCGGTTTCAAACGCGCGCTGGAACGACTCCAGGGCCACCCGGGTCTGGCTCGGGGAGACCGCCTGGCGAGGGCGGCGGGCATCGACGTGCCGACGGGCGCGGTGCGCGATCTGGCGGACGGCGGCGGGGCTCTTGTCGACGGCGGCGGCGATCTCGTCGTAGCCGATATCGAAGGCCTCGCGCAGTACGAAGACGGCGCGCTCGGTCGGCGACAGCGTCTCCAGGACGAGCATCATGGCCATCGACACGCTCTCGGCGAGCTCCACGTCGTCGGCCACGTCCGGCGCGGTGAGCAGCGGCTCGGGCAGCCAGGGGCCGACGTACGCCTCCTTGCGGCGCTTCATGGTGCGCAGCCGGTTGAGTGACTGCCGGGTCGTGATCCTGACCAGGTAGGCGCGCTGGTCGAGCACCTGCTCCAGGTCGACCTTGACCCATCGCAGCCAGGTTTCCTGTAGGACGTCTTCGGCGTCGGACGCCGATCCGAGCATCTCGTAGGCGACGGTGAAGAGGAGGTTGCGGTGGGCGACGAAGGCCTCGGTTGCCGGGTCCGTGGCGTGGTCGCTCATATCTCAAACCTTCTCGTTCGCTGCCGGGCATGGTTGCCGAAGGCCTTCAAGCGTGCATCCACAACAAGGTCCCTTTCGTTGGCAGCCGTTCGGTCCGACCCACCTGTTCGGTGCGGTCGCGAGTGGGACTCCACCCGGCGCACGGCTGTGGAACGCCAAGTTGATCATGATCCGTTGCTGAAAGGGCCGCTGATGAGCGCGTGCGTGCAGCGGCGCCCGCGATATGGGCGTCGCCGCACGATATGCACGCCGGATCCGTTTCGGTCGGACCGGACCGGATCGACCACGAGCGCCCGGCTAGGCGGCCCGTTGAGCGGTGGCCGGGGCCTCCCCGTGCTTGGCCTCCAGCGCCTCCTGGCGCCCGGCGCCTCCCTTCATGCGGTGCAGGCTGTACCCGCCGGGCTTGTGCGCCTCATCGGCCAGGTGCTTCACGATGCCCTTGCACACGGCCTCCTTCATCTTCGCGCCGAGGCGGCCGTCGATGTGGAACCACACCGCGACGTCGGACCGGTTGCCGAACTGGAAGATCCCGGTGCGTCGGCCCAGGCTGATGCACTGCGCTCCGAACGACTGGTTGAGCGTCTCGGGCTGCTCACCCGCGATCAGGCTGAGCACCGTGTCGGCGGCGCGCGCGCCCAGAGGCATCGCAGCCTGGCAGCTCATCCGCAGCGCCAGGCCCGACGGCGCCGCCGAGTCCCCGGCCGCGACGATGCGGTCGTCATCCACGCTCGTCAGCGTCTCGTCCGCGAGCAGCCGGCCCAGGGCGTCGGTGCTCAGCCCGCTGCGCGCGGCCAGGTCCGGCACGGCGAAGCCGGCGGTCCAGATGGTCACCGCGCTCGGCAGCTCGCGGCCGTCGGCGAGCCGCACGGCATCGCGGGTCACCGCCGTCACCTTGGCGTCGGAGCCGTCGAGCACGGTCACTCCGAGTGCCGCAAGCCGCCCGGCCACCGAACGCCGGCCCCGGGTGTGGAGGTACGGGCCGAGCACGCCGCCGCAGACCAGGGTGACGGTACGGCCCTGCTCGGCCAGTTCGGCGGCGGTCTCGATGCCGGTGGGCCCGGCTCCGACCACCGTCACCGCGGCCGTCGTGGGCGCGGAGTCGAGGACCGGCCGCAGCCGCTCCGCCTCCTCCAGGGTGGCGATCGGGTAGGCGAACTCGCCCGCTCCGGGCACACGCGGGTCAGCGCTGCCGCTGCCCACCGCGTAGACCAGGTAGTCGTAGCCCACCGTGCCGCCCGACGCCAGCGCCACGCTACGGTCGGCCGCGTCGATCCGCGCCACGGTGTCGACCACCAGCCGGACGCCCTCGGCCAGGACCTCCCGGTAGTCCACGACCCCGCCGTCGGACCCGCCCACCAGCTGGTGCAGACGGACGCGATGGACAAAAGTCGCACGCGGGTTGATCAGGGTCACGGTCACGTCGTCGCGCTGCGTCAAACGATTCGCCGCCATGACGCCGGCGTACCCGCCACCGATCACAACCACATCCGTGTTCTCAGCCATGATGTCTCCCTCGTTTCCAGCGGTTCGAGCACAAGACACCGCCTAATCGATCCCTGTGACAGCGTGTGAGTCAGATCACTTCGCAGGCGTGGCCGTCTGGACGGATTCCGGCCCGACCGCCGGGACGCCACCGGCGCCATCATCTGCTTGGCCGGTGCCGCCGTCGCGAAGCTGGTGAGGACCGATGGCCGGCCGAGAACAGAGGCGAGGCCCCGACGGCGCCGCTCAGCCGGTACCTGGACCGCAGCGTCAGGGTCACCCGGATCCCGTCCCAGCCATAGCCCGTTCAGTCCTCGCGGCCGTCGTCATCGTCGTCCAGCTCGACCGCGTTCGGGTCGCGCAGCGGCCGCAGCCCCTCGCGCGGGACGGAGGCGGTGAAGCTGTAGCGGCCCAGTACGTTGAGGTTGCGGTGCTTGAGCGGGGACAGCCGGGCGATGTCCTCGTCCCGGATCTCGTGGCCCTCGGCGCGGAGCTGGGCGACCGCGGCGTCGATGTACCGGGTCGTCCAGAGCACGACGGCGTTCAAGACCAGGCCGAGGGCGCCGAGCTGGTCCTCCATCCCGTCCCGGTACGCCTGGTGGATGGTGCCCTTCTTGCCGTGGCAGATGTCGCGGGCGAGCTTGTGCCGGGACTCCTGGACAGTGAGCTGCTTGTGCATCTGCCGCCGGTAGGTGTCGTCCACCGGGTCTACCACCGCCAGGAGGTGGAGGGTCTTGGCGATCCGCCCGTATTCGGCGAACGCCTGCCCCAAGGGCGTGGGGTGGCCCTCGCGGCCGAACATCCGCAGCAGGTCGTAGGCCCTGACCTGGTTGGTAACCAGGGAGCCCGCCACCCGAAGCATGTCCGGCCAGGCCGTGAGCACCTTCTTCACGTTGACCTTGTTGCGGGCGAGGGCCTCCAGCGGCCCGTACCCGCCGGCCGTCTCGGCTCCGGGCATTGCCGCCTTCCAGAACCTCTGGTCTTCGAGGTCTTTGAAGCGCGGGGAGAAGCGGTAGCCGAGCATCTTGAAGATGCCGAAGACCATGTCGGAGTAGCTTGCGTTGTCGGTGGCGACCATCTCCGGCTTCACTCCGCCGTCGAGGTTCAGCAGGGCGTCCAGGATGAACAGGGAGTCGCGCGGGGTGCCGGGCACCACCATCTGCCCGATACCGATGACCTGGTCGTTGATGGCGTTCAGCCAGGTGATGCCCCTCTTCTTCGCGAAGTACTTGGGACTGGGGGCGGCGTTGATGGTGCGGACAGGGACGACGAAGCGCAGGCCGTCGACGGAGGCGAGCAGTCCCTTGCCCCAGTGCTGGACGATCGGCACCCGGGCCTGGGCCTCGATCAGCGCGGCGTTCGCCGCGGCGATGGTGTCGGCGCGCAGGTAGTACTGGTCGACGTGGACGAGCCGGGCCCGGGTGAGCGCCTCATAGTTCGGGTTGATGACCGGGGTCATGCCGATGTTGCACGCCTCGCTCACGAGCAACGCGACGACCGAGGTGGCCAGGTCCTTCATGCGGGTCCTGCCGTCGCCCAGGTGCACGAAAGCGTCCAGGAACCCAGTCCAGGCGTGCACCTCGAACAACAGGTCCGGCAGGTCGATCTTCGGGAGCATCTTCTCGACCCGGCCACGCAGCCACACCAAGGACTTCGGCTCTTCGAGCGCGTGGAGCTTCTCCACGTTCAGCTTCGCCCGACCGTTGGGCTGGACCTCGATGCTGATCTTCGCGTCCATGCCGGCCTCCTCCAGGCGCTCGGCCATCTGCTTCCACGTCGCGTCCAGGACCGCCGTCAGCTCCCGCAGGTGCTCCTCGGCGTCCTCCTCCAGACTCAGCCCCGCCAGGACGTCCTCGCGGACTGCCTCCCAACCCTTGCCGTCCAGCAGGCGGGCGCGCGGGTCGGACCAGCGGTGCGAAGGGGAGGCGAAGATGTCGCGGCGCTTGAGCGCGCGGAACAGCTGCTCCAGCACGCACACCACGTACGCGTCGCGGTCGACCGCTCCCTGCGGCAGCTCGGCGTTGGCGTACACCGCCTTGCGCCAGTGCCCCGGCACCAGCTTGTCGTCGACCTCCCGCGGCAGCAGCGGCTTCTCGCCCACCTTCGGCCGCGACAGCGCCGGCAGCCTCTGCACCCCGGCCAGGATGCGGGCTCCGCCGGTCGCGGCCCCCAGCGCCTTCGACTCGCCCAGCAGCGACAGGAACGGCTTGACGGTGTTGTAGCGCAGCGCCAGCGCCCCGCGCAGCGCACTGTCGGCCGTACCGTCGTCCTCCGGGACCAGGCTCACCACCACGGTGGCCGCGCTGGACAGTGCCGCCCGGGGTGCGACCTCCTCCAGCGCCGCCCACAGGGCGGCCACGTCCACCTCGCAGCCGCTCTGCTCGATGAGCTCCAGCTCCTCGATGAACACCGTCGCCGCCCTGGCGACGAGCCGCGATGCCTTCTCCAGCTGCGGCAGCGTGGACAGGCGCCGTTTGTCGGTGGACCGCTTCGCGGTGCTGATGAGCCTCGTGGCCATCAGGATCTCGAACAGGTCCAGGGCGTCGTCGATCGCCTTGGCCTCCAGGTGGCGCATCACTGCGGTGAGCATCGCCGTGCGCTTCGGCTCCGGGGTCCGCTCTAGCTTCGGCGCCTTGGTGCCCAGCCCGTAGCGGGCCAGCGCGGACAGCCGGTTCGGCGGGATCTGCTCCAGCTTCAGGCGGCCCAGCTGGAAGGCGGCGATGTCCTCGACCCGCTGCAACGCGCCCTTCATAGCGGTACCCGTGGTTCGCGTCGGCGGCTGGCGCATCCGCTCCAGCTCCGAGTACCGCCTGCCCTCCGGCGTCTTCAGCGTGGCGACCAGATCGCCGGGCAGCGCCGGGTCCGCCCGGCGGGCGGCTTTCGCGACCGTGGTGTGCAGCCGCTTCTCCGCGATGGCGCGGACCTCGGAGACCTGCCGGGCGAGCACGCTCACCCCCGGCAACAGCACCCGGTGCCGGCGCAGCCAGCCCACCGAGTGATCGAACAATGCTTTCGGCCCCTCGGCGTGCGCCGTCCACGCCCGGCCATGTAGGAATGCGCGGAATCTCCGGCCCTGAGCGTGGTCCTCGAACGGGTGGTAGCCGTACGCATCGCGGATCTCCCACGCGTGCTCGTACGCCGTCTTCAACCGCTCGGTGTACTCCTTGACGCAGGAGACGTCCTCGATCCCCAGTTGCGCGGCCAGGTGCTCTACCACCGGCCACGGCACGGCCAGAGGGTCCTCCAGGAACAGCCCGATGTAGCGTTCTGTGCACATCTGAAGGGCGAAGCCGAGCCGGTTGTGGTCACCACGCCGCTTCGCGATCAGCTTCCGGTCCTCGTCGTCGAGGAAGAAGAACCGCTCCAGCTCGGGCCTCGTCGGCTCCTCGGCGAACTTCCCGTACGCCTCGGCCTGCTCATCAGTCAGAAATTCCACCGGCATGCGGCGGACGGTAGTCAGCCCCCGCCAGCGGTCGAGGATCTTCCGCAGAACCCCCGCAGCAGGCCGATCACCTGTGCTAGGGCCTGTGTGACGTCGTGATCAATCTTGCCGATCCGGATCCGCATGGAAGGCGGATCCGGTAGGAAGACAATCGTGACGCGCAGGCAACTCACCGACAGGCAATGGAAGTTGATCCAGCCGTTCCTGCCGATAGGCGAGTACGGCCCGTATCCCGAGCGGCTGCGGGATCAGTTCGAGGGGGTGATCTGGCGGTTTCGCACCAGCAGCCAGTGGCGGGAGATGCCAGGCGAGTTCGGCCCATGGCCGACGGTCTACGGCCGCTTCCGGGTATGGAGGGACGCCGGCGTCTTCACCGCGCTGCTGGAAGGCGTGATCGCCGAGGCAGCCCGCCAGGGAAAGACGGACCTGTCCCTGGTCAGCGTGGACTCCACGACCGCCCGCGCCCACCACGACGCCGCCGGGATGTGCATCGGCAAGGAGATCATGGACGCCCTCGAGGAAGCCGCCGCCGAGCAGGAGGAGGCCCGGCAAAAGGGGGCGGCCCGCCAGAACAGAACGGACAGGACGCAGGTCACGACCCCGAGGGGGAAGAGCGGCGGCACATCAGGCGGAGGCGCAAGCTCCGCTTGAAGCAAGCCCTGCTCGGCAGGTCCCGTGGCGGGCTGACGAGCAAGGTTCATCTCGCCGCGGACCGCCGGTGCCGTCCGTTGTCGTTCGTCCTGACTGCGGGACAGGCAGCCGACAGCCCGCAGTTCGTCCCCGTGCTGCAGAAGGTGCGGATCCCTCTGCCGGTCGGTCGTCCCCGGACCCGGCCTGACGCTGTCGCCGCGGACAAGGCCTACTCATCGCGCGCCAACCGCTCTTACCTGCGCAGACGCAACATCAAGGCAGTCATCCCGGAGAAGAAGGACCAGGCCGCCAACCGGAAGAAGAAGGGCAGTCGCGGCGGCCGGCCCACACGCCACGATGCCGATCTCTACAAGGAGCGGAACACCGTCGAGCGCCTGATCAACAAGTTGAAGGCCTGGCGGGGCATCGCGACTCGATACGACAAGACACCCGAGAGCTACCTCGCCGGTCTCCACCTCCGCGCCGCCATGATCTGGATCAACGACCTGCTGAAGGCACCTGGTTGATCACGACATCACACAGGCCCTAGTGCCGCATCAGGAAATGTTCGCCCGGTCGCGTTGCGCGGGCTGAGTTGCTTGGGAGGTAACGGCGTGCGTGGGGTCCTTGGATAGGCTCAAGCATGCGATCTCGAACAGGCGGCATGTGGTGGGGGACGACAATCGAAGCGCCGGACCCCAGTGGCTTGGCGAAGTTCTACGCCGAACTCCTCGATTGGCACATCGGGCACGAAGAGCCGGGAACGGCCATCGTGGCCGCCTCTCCGCAAGGACCGTTCTTCGTGTTCCAGCAGGAGGAGGGCTACCGGGCTCCGGTGTGGCCACCGGCCGATGGTGACCAGCGCCCGATGATGCACTTCGACTTTCAGGTCGGCGACCTGGACTCAGCGGTCGCCGAGGCGGTCGCCCTGGGAGCGACCGTGGCGGAGTTCCAGCCGCAGGAAAACGTCCGGGTGCTCTTCGACCCGGCCGGCCACCCCTTTTGCCTGTGCCGCGACGACGATTAGATCAGGCAACGTTTGCTCGCTGGACGACCGCGCGTAGGCCCCGGTCGTCGGCGTGGCGGTTTCGCCAGATGATGTAGCGGCGGATCATGCTGCCCTGTTCCTTGTGGGAGGCGTGGTCGGTGCCGTCGAGGGTGAAGTAGCGCAGGGCGGTGAACTGGGCCTCGATGCGGTTCAGCCAGGAGGAGTTCGTTGGCGTGTAGGCGATCTCGACGTTGTTCGCCGCGGCCCAGGTGCCGACCCGCTGGCACCTCTTCGTGGTCAGGTGCGGGGAGAAGTTGTCACACACGATCGCGATCCGCACCGTCGACGGATACAGGGTGCGTAGGTATCGGCAGAACTCCAGGAACTGTGTCCGCCTCTTGATGGGCTTGATGTGGCCGTAGAGCTTGTCCTTGGCCAGGTCCAGGGCGGCGAACAGGTGCCGTACTCCGCCGTAGCGGTTGTAGGTGGCCCGGCGCCTGCGGCGCGGTTCGCGAGCGGGGTCTTTGTGCCTGCCGCCGCGTTCGGCCCATTGCCGGCCGGGGTGGGGCATCAGGTTGAGCGGACCGAACTCGTCCATGCAGAAGACGACTTCGGGTTCGCCGTCCTCGGGTATGACCTCTCCGTCCGCGATCGCGTAAAGGTGCTCGACGCGGGCCTTCTTGGCCGCGTAGTCGGGGTCGCGGGAGGTCTTCCACGTCTTCAGTCGTTGAAAGAAGACGCCTTCCTCGCGGAGCAGGATGCGCAGGCCCTCGTGGCTGATGTCGTCGACCACCCCCTCGGCGACCAGGAAGTCCGCCAGCTTGGTCAGACTCCAGGTGGAAAACGGCAGGCCGTGCTCGGTGGGCCGGGACTTGGCGATCTTCTTGATCTCACGGCGCTCGGGCAGCGTGAAGGTCCTCGGCCGGCCGCCCTTGTACTTGGGATAAAGGGAGTCGAAGCCATCGGTGTTGAAGTTGTGGATCACATCGCGGACCCGGTCGTCGCTGGTGAACGTCACTTCGGCGATTTTCGCCACGGGCATGCCCTGGGCGGACAGCAGCACCATCTGGGCCCGCCGCCAGGTCACCACTGATCCGGTGCCCCTGCGGATGATCCGCAGCAGCCGCCGGCCTCGTCGTCGTCGATCTCCCGCACATGTACTCGTTCTGCCACGGGACCAGCATGGCGTGTCCGCGCCGTCCGGACCGACACCCGGACGGCGCGTCACAACAGGGCGAACGTTGCCTGCCGGGGCACTAGACGAGGTTGATCAAGTGCTTAGCGCCAACGGCTGTACCGCTGGTCCCCAACGCCGGATGAGCACACCGCCCTTCGGGGGCCGGGCACGGGCTGGGACCTTCACGAGTACCGCCACTCCTCGCTGACCCACCTCGGCGAACAGGGCGCGTCCCTGTTGATGCTGATGGCGAAGTCCCGCCACAAGAAGCCGGAGAACGTCCGCCGCTACTTCAAGCCGTCCCCCGAGGCGATCGCCGAGCTCACGAGCCTGCTCGCGCCCGGCGGCAGCAACCGCTGAGCCGCGCCTTGATCCTTCTCGGTGGCGACGGCGGAGGCGGAGAGGAGCGTCGCAGCGGCGAGGCTGCCCCAGAGGGCGGCCGAGCCGTGGGGTGCGAGAGCGGTGATGACTGCCGGGGAGGCGGCGAGGCCGAAGCCCGTGGAGAGCTGGAAGCGGGCGAGGGCGCGTCCCAGGACATGGGCCGGGGCGAGGGCGGTGACGAGCGCGGTGGCGCTGCCGGCATAGATGATCTCGCCGATCGTGCAGACCACGGACACCGTGGCGACGGCGGGGGCGCCCCAGCCGTGTCCCAGTGAGGTGGCCGCGAGGAAGCCGAGGTAGGACGCGGTGAGTACCACGCCGGCGAGAGCCAGCACGGTCCGCCGGGAGAAGCGGGACATCAGGACGGTGACCGGAACCTGCAGGGTGACCACCAGCACCGTGTTCGCCACGAAGATGGCTGCCGACCACACCGGGGATGCGTGCAACTGTGTCACCAGGACCAGAGGGAGCGCGATTTCGGTGATGTTGAGGCAGAAGACGTAGACCACGTTGGCGGCCAGCAGCGCGCGCATCCGAGGTGCGGGCCTGTCGGCCCTGTCCTTGGCCGAAATAGCGGCCGGATGGGCGTGCAGGTGAACCGACCATGCCAAGGCCGCCGCAGTGAGATAGGCGAGCCCGGTGACGGCTGCCAGCGCCTGCAGTGCGGTGGTGCCGCCCGCCAGGCATGCGGTGGCGAGGAGCGCGCCCGCGCCCATGCCGGCGTTGCGCAGGGCGCGGCCTGCCGCGAGAGCGGCGTCGCGTTCCCGGCCGTGGGCGACCGTGGCCACGAGGGCTGCGTGGGCGGCCGGCCATGCCTGGTTGCCGATGCCGAGGAAGAGCGCCGCCGTCGCGAACAGCCAGACGTGTCCCGCCGGGGCGGCCAGCAGCAGCGCCACGCCCAGCACCCGCACCAGCATCGACGCTGCCACGACCGTGCTGCGTGCGCCCCGGTCCAGCCATCGGCCGACAGCGGGCATGCACACCAGACCCACGACGGCGCCGACCGTCATGGCGATGCCGGTGGCCGACGCGGACAGCCTCAGCACCGTTAGCCCGTAGAGCAGCAGAAAGGGCCGCAGCATGCCGGTGCCGAGCGCGTCCACGGCCAGGGCGACGGCATAGCGGGGGCCTCCGGAGGCACGGACGAGGGCGCGCGGCTGGATCTTGGTGGTGGTTGCCATGGCGTCAACGGTGCGTTCGGCCGCCGGGCTGGGCACGTCGGTTGACGGACACGGTCAATCGACGCGGTCGTCGGCCGTACGGTCAGTGATGATGAGGGGGTGACGTTGAGGATCGACATCGGCGGCCTGCCGTCCGAGCGATTGCGGTTCGCTGCCTCCCCGCTGGCCGAGCTGACCGCGATGCTGCACGTGCTGGCCGAACCCGGGCATCATCCACGACTCGCCGGCTGGGCCGGGGATGTCTGGGCTGGGCTGCGGCCGGAGCTGGCCGAGCGGTTGCGGGAGGCGGAGTTCCTCTGGCGTTCCTCACGAGCCGATTTCCTGGTCCCCGCCCGTCCCCGGCCGACCCTCGTCGAGGAGCTGGACGACGTGGACCGGATCGACGACGAAACGTATGTGGCTTCCGCGCTCGTTACCACGTGCGGCAGCAACCGGGTCCACTTCGCTGCGCCGTCGCCGCTCGCCGACGCGACGGCGCGCGAGCGGGCCCTGGACCTGGCCCAGGCCCGCGGCCCGCTGCAAGAGGCCTTCGCAGAACGGCTGCTCGCAGATCCAGCCGCCGTGCGGGCACGGGTGCGCTGCACCCTCGAACAGTGCGTCGACACCTTCTTCGACGCCGCCTGGACGGGCGTCGCCGTGCAACTCGCCACCGACCTGCGCCTGAAGAACGACCTGCTGAAGCGCCAGGGCATCGGGGCGGCACTCGCATCGGTCTCCGACGCGGTCACCTTGGCGCCGGACGGCGACAGCATCATCGTGGACAAGCTGCAGGACAAGGCGACCGCCGCCCACGGCACCGGGGTCACCTTCATCCCCAGCGTCTTCGGCCGCCCGCACCTGGTGGTGGTCCACGCGCCCGGGTGGCAGCCGGTGGTGCAGTACCCCGTGGCCGAGCCGAGTCCATCAGAGCCGGTACCGCTGGAAACGGTCACACTACGGCTGGAGGCACTCGCACATCCGGTACGGCTGCGGCTGCTGCGTACCCTGGCCCGCGGCCCGCACACCACCGGTGAGCTGGCCCACGCCTGGGAACTTTCACCCCCGGAGGTTTCCCGCCACCTCGCTGTCCTGCGCCGCGCCGGGCTGCTCACGGCCCGGCGGCGCGGTCGCTACGTCCACTACACCCTCGACCTGTCCACGATGACGACGCTGGGGGCCGACCTGCTGGCGGCCGTACTGCGCTGAGTAGCTTCGGTCTGCCAGAACACGGGCGACCGCCGCCTTCGCAACATCGTCCGACTCGGCAGGCGCCGTGCAGTACCGGCGCGACCGCCTGCTGCCCTCGGGCAGCCGGGCAGCGCACTGGCTGCACCGCCGGACGTTCCTCCTGGCCATACCCCCAGGGGGCATCCTGTCCGGCCGTGCGGGCCAGGGCGTGTCACTCCTCGTCGATCGCGTCCTTGTCGCGAAGCGGACGCAGACCGCCGGGCAGGTCGGGGAGCTGGAAGGAGTAGCGGCCGAACACATTGATGTGGTGGCGTACGAACGGGGACAGCCTGGCGACGTCCTCGTCACGGATATCGAAGCCGTCCTCGCGGAGCTGGGTGACGGCGGCGTCCATGTAGCGGGTGTTGAACAGCACGAGTGCGTTGAGGACCAGGCCGAGCGCGCCGATCTGGTCCTCCATGCCGTCCTGGTAGGCTTGGTAGAGCTGCCCGGCCCGGCCGTGGAAGATCTTCCGTGCGAGCGCGTGGCGACCTTCCTGGAGGTTGGCCTGCACCTTGATCTGCCGGCGGTAGCCGGGCTCGTCGGCCAGTCGCAGGATGTGCAGGGTCTTCGCGATCCGCCCGTAGTGCGCGATCGCGTCCCCCAGCGGCGTGGGGCGTCCGTCCCGCGACAGCATCCGGATCACGTCGCAGGCGCGGACGGCGCCGGTGTGGATGGAGCCGATGATCCGCAGGATGTCCTCCCAGTGCCGCTCGATCCGGGCGAGGTCGATCCGGCCCCGGGCGGCGTCCTGGAAGGCGCCGTAGTCGGCAGCGCGGTCGATGCGCCACATCTTCTGGTCCGGCAGGTCGGCGAGCTGCGGCGCGTACGCGAACCCGGCCAGGGTCAGGAGCCCGAACACGATGTCGGAGTTCGCGGCGGTATCCGTGACGATCATCTCCGGGCGCTTGCCGCCGTCGCGGTCGTAGAGGACGTCCAACACGTACAGCGAGTCGCGCGGGGTGCCGGCCACGACCTTCCCTCCGAGCCCGGCGGCCTGGTCGTTGATCATGTTCAGCCAGGTCGCGCCACCCCGGCGTCCGAAGTACTTCGGGTTCGGCCTGGCGTACACCGACGGCACCGGCACCACGAACCGCATCCCGTCCACGGAGGCGACCAGCCCGCCGCCCCACGCCTGGGCGAGCGGGATCGCCGCCTGGTGCTCGATCAGAGCGGCGTTCGCGGCCCGGTAGGTCGCCAGCCGCAGATACGTCTGGTCGACGTGGGAAAGCCGCCCGTACTTCAGTGCATCGATGCCGCTGATGACGGGGGTGTAGCCGACGTTACAGCCGTGGGCCACCAGGAGCGCCGCGATGGTGACGGGGAGGTCCTTGAGCCGGGCCTCGCCGCCGGTGACCAAGGTGAACGCCTGGTCGGCGCCGGTCCAGGAGAACACCTCCAGCAGCACCTCCGGCAGGTCGACGCGGGGCAGCATCGCGTTCACCGCCGCCCGCAGATCGAGCAGGGAGGCTGGTTCGGGCTCCGGCTCCAGCGCGGCGAAGTGTAGGCGGCCGTCATCGTCGAAGGAGATCTGTGCATTGTCGGGCAGACGGCCCGAGACCTCCCTATAGGTACCGTCCAGCAGCGAGGCCCGCGCGGCCAGGTGTTCGTCCGCCTTCTCGGGGAGGCCCAGGGAGGCAAGGACGGTGGGCTTGGCCTGCTCCCATGCCTCACCGGCCAGCAGCTTCGCCCTCGGGTCGCCCCACTTGGAGGAGTTCTTCGCGAAGATCTCCCGCCGGCGCAGCATGCGGTGGAACTGCTCCAACACGCAGAACACGTACGCCTTCCAGTCCACTGTCCCCGGCTCCAGGTTCGGCGCGGCCAGCACTAGGCGCTGCCAGGACCCGGCCAGCAGCTCGGTGTCGATCTCGGCAGGTCCCACCTTCTTGCGGCCCATCAGCTCCGGCAGGGTCTTCAGCGCGGCCAGAACCGGGGCACCCTCCGGAGTCGCGCCGAAGTCCACGACCTTGACCAGGAGCTTCAGGAACGGTCGCACCGTGCCAAACCGGGTGACCAGCATCGCCCGCCATGCCTGATCCGCATCGGAGTCCAGCGGTGGCGTCAGCTCGAACAGCGCCGCGATCGCGGCGGCCAGCTCGTGGCGCGGCACCACCGCCTCGATCTGCTCCTACATCGCCGTAAGCGTCTCCACCTTCGGCGGGCTGATCTCACCGGTGTCGGTATCGACCTGCTCGGCAGTGGTGTCGAAGACGACCTGGAACGCGGTCGCCAGCTTCGCCCCGGCTCGCTCGACCCTCGGCAGGGTCTTCATCTTCTCCTTGGCCGTCTCCCGCTCGGCCTTGGCCAGTAGCTTCGTGGCGATCAGCACCTCCAGCAGGTCTAGGGCGTCATCGACCGCCCGCGTCGTCAGGTGCACCGCGGTGGCCAGCAGCGTCGCCAGGCGCCGCGAATCGTTGTGCCGCTTGAGCAGCGTCGCCTTGCCGTCCACCCCGTACCTCGACAGCTCCGCCAGCCGGCGCGGCGGTATCCCCGACACGTCCAGCTCACCCATGCCCAGGTCGGCGATCTCCTCCGCCCGGTCCAGGGACCACTTCATCTGCGGGCCCGACACCCGCACCGGCCCGCGCCGCAGGCGGTCCAGCTCCGAGACCCGCGCACCGGCAGGGACAGTCAGCAGCGAATCCAGCACCGCCCGCTGGCCAACGTTCAGCAGCCCGTAGAGCGTGTCCCACAGCCTCTGGTTCGCCGCCTCCCGGACATTGCCCACCAGCCGTGACAGGCGAGTCGCACCGGGCAGAAGCACCCTCTGCTCGCGCAACCACCCGGCCGCCGCGTCGAACAACGCCTTCGGCCCGTCCCCAGTCGTCCACGCCCGCGCGTCCAACCACTCACTCAACTCGGCCGATACCTCAGCGAAATCCCGCCAGCCCCCGCCCTCCTGGATCTCCCCGGCATGCGAGCGGGCCGTCCCGTCCCGCTCGCCGTACTCCTTCAGGCATGACGGGTCCGCGAACTCCAACTGCTCAGCCAGGTACTCAGCCACCTCCGCCGGCACCTGCCGCGGGTCCGCCATGAATCGGCCCAAAAAGCGCACGCTCGCGAGCTGGACCGCGTACCCGAGCCGATTGTGCGCACGACGCTTGGCCTGCACCGCCTCCCGGTCCGCATCGTCCAAGAAGAAGTACCGCTCCAACTCCGCACGGGACGGTGCCCCGACAAACGCCCCGTACCCAGCCTGCTCACCCGATAGGAACTCGACCGCCACAACAACTCTCCGAAGATCGACAACAGCGACCTACGAAGGCTCTGACAGGTGATCACCCCAGGTCAAAGCGCCAATCAACGCCGAGAAGGCTTAGCGCACGATCTGACATGGATGTTCCTCAAGCCCCGACTACGGACTGATCGCCCGTTACCGGGCGCCGTCCGCCCGGCTGAACGCGCCGATCACTGTGTACTCCGGGGACAGCGACACGGATGTGGACGAAGCGGCCGTCGCGGCCTGGTCGAAGGTCACCGCCTCGGCCTTCGCGGCGCGGTCCTTCGAAGGCGGTCACTTCTACCTGACGGAAAAGACACCGGCACTGCTCGGGGACCTTTTCGCCCGCCTCGGCTCGGCGGCCCCCCGATCCCTGCCCGAGGAGAGGAACGCATGATGCCCAACCCGTTCGAGGACGCGGACACCGGATTCCTCGTCCTGGTCAACGAGGAGGGCCAGCACTCGCTCTGGCCGTCGTTCGTCGCGGTTCCGCCAGGATGGGAAGCCGTGTTCGGGGAGGACCGGCGCGAGAGGTGCCTGGAGTACGTGGAGGAAGCCTGGAGTGACATACGGCCGCACAGCCTGATCGCCGCGATGAAGCAGCGTTAGGACGTGTCGGATCCGCGAGGCGGGGCGGGCAGATCCCGGTCGGAGCTGCCCGCCGCCTACTGGTGGCTCTGGGTCAGCATTCTCGTCAACCGGCTGGGGGGCTTCGTCGTCCCCTTCCTCGCTCTGTACCTGACGACCGAGCGGGGATTCTCGGCGGCGTACGCCGGTCTGGTCGCGGCCCTGTACGGGCTGGGCGGCTCGGTGGCGGCGGTGGCCGGCGGGGTGCTGGCCGACCGGCTCGGCCGGCGCACCACCCTCCTGGCCGCGTCGCTCGCCGCGGCGGCGACCACGGCGACGCTGGGGTTCGTCACGCAACCGGTCGTCATCGCGGTCGTGGCCGGTGCGGTGGGCCTGACCGCCAACGCCTCCCGGCCGGCGGTGTCGGCGATGATGGTCGACCTCGTGAGGCCTGAGCAGCGGGTGCGCGCCTACTCCCTGAACTACTGGGCGATCAATGTCGGATTCGCCGTCTCGGGCGCGGTCGCGGGGCTCATCGCCGAGCGGACGTACCTGTGGCTGTTCCTCGGCGACGCGCTGATGACGGCGCTGTGCGCGGTGGTCGTCTTCGCCCGGGTCCCCGAGACCGGGCCGGTGGCACACGGGCCGGTCGAGGGTGGGGCGAGAACGGGAATCGGGCAGGTCTGGCGGGACCGGCGCTTCATGGCGCTGGTCGGGCTCACGTTCCTGCTGGGCAGCGTTTTGCAGCAGGCATTCACCACACTGCCGATCGACATGAGCGAAGCCGGCCTCACCGCGTCCGACTACGGCCGGGTGCTGGCGCTCAACGGGCTGCTCGTGGTGGTCCTGCAACTGCCCGCCTCGCGCTGGGCCGCGGGGCGCGAACCGGTCGCGCGGCTCTCGTTCGGTGCCCTTCTGCTGGGCTGGGGTTTCGGGGTCACCGCTGTCGCCGGCGGGGACTCCCGGGCCGGGACCCTGTGGCTCTATGCCGCGAGCGTGGCGGTCTGGACGCTGGGGGAGATCGTGCACGAGCCCGCGTCGATGGCGGCGGCGGCGGAACTGTCGCCGCCGCGGGCGCGCGGGCGGTACCAGGGCGTGTACACGCTGGCGGCGTCGGCGTCGGCGTCGGCGTCGGCGTTCTGCGGCCCGGCGGCGGGCGGGGCGGTGCTGGACCTCTACGGTTCCACGGCCGTCTGGGGTGCCTGCGCCGTGGTGGGCACGGTCACCGCCGCGGGGTACTGGCTGCTGCTGCGGCGGGGCAAGGGGGCGACGGCCGAGGCCGGACCGGGTGCCACCGCCGGCCCGGACGACGTGGGCCGAACGCTCGAGGGAAGATCGGCGGATGACGGAAATCATTCTGATGTCTGATCCCAGGGTCGAGGCCGTACCGGTGCGGGAATCGGGCGAACCGCTCGTTGACGCGAGCCTGCGGAAGGCGCTGCTGATCGACGACCGCAAACACGACGACGCGGGAGCCTTCGCCCACTTGCGAAGCGGCGTGCTGGACCGGCTGATGGAGGCCCAGTCGCACCTCCCCGACGGCCTCCGGCTCCTCTTCGTCGAGGGATACCGGCCCCCTGGCCTGCAACGCTTCTACTTCCAGGCGTACTTCGACGGCCTGCGTGCCGCTCACCCCCTGCTGGCCGGAGGACCGCGTCCGACGGGCCGCCAGCCGCTATGTGTCCCCTCCCGGGATCGCCCCGCACAGCGCAGGCGCGGCCGTCGACGTGACGCCCGCCGACGCAAACGGCCGTGAACTGGACCTCGGTACGCGGGTGAACGCGAGTCCGGAAGAGAGCGACGGTGCCTGCTACACGGAGGCGGACAACATCGGTGCTCGGGCTCGGCTCCACCGGAACGTACTGAATGCCGCCCTGCACTCGGCGGGTCTGGTCAACTACCCCACCGAGTGGTGGCACTGGTCCTTCGGGGACCGCTACTGGGCACTGGCCACACAGGCGCCGACGGCCCTCTACGGCCCGAAGGACCTCCCGAGCGCGGACCGGCCCTAATACTCGAGTCGTGCTTCTCCATTTGTCCTGTTCACGGGGGTGTGACAATTTAACGGCTGATCTTGGTTGTTGAGTGGTCAGTTGTTGCTCGGGGTCAGGCGACCCTCGAAGGCGATCTGGAACGCGTTCAGGGGTGCTTTCCAGCGCATGGTCCACCGCTTGCGGCCCTTGCCCGTGGGGTCCAGGCTCATCAGCGCCATGTAGATGCACTTGAGGGCGGCGGCCTCGTTGGGGAAGTGGCCGCGGGCGCGGACGGACCTGCGGATGCGGGCGTTGACGCTTTCGATCGCGTTCGTGCTGCAGATGACCTTGCGGATCTCGACGTCGAAGGAGAGAAAGGGCACGAACTCGGCCCAGGCGTCCGACCACAGCTTCACGATCGCCGGATACTTCCGGCCCCACGCTTCCTGGAACTCCAGGAACCGCTCCGTCGCCGCGTCCTCGCCGGGTGCGGTGTAGACGGGCCTGAGGGCCCCCGCGACCTTGTCCCAGTCCTGACGGGCGGCGTAACGGAACGAATTCCGCAGCAGGTGAACCACGCACGTCTGGACAATCGTGCGAGGCCAGACGGCCTCCACCGCATCGGGAAGGCCCTTGAGCCGGTCGCAGACCAGCATCAGCACGTCATCCAGGCCGCGGTTCTTCAGCTCCGTGAACACGTGCAGCCAGTACTTCGCGCCCTCGCCGCCGTCGCCGGCCCAGATGCTGAGGATGTCGCGGGTGCCGTCCACGGTCACCGCCATCACCACGTAGATGGGACGGTTCGCGACCTTCCCGTCCCTGATCCTGACGTTGATGGCATCGACGAACAAAACGGGGTAAACACGGTCGAGAGGACGGCTCTGCCATTCCGCCATGCCGTCCATGACCTTGTCGGTGATGGTGGAGATGGTCTGCTTGGAGACCTCCGCCCCGTAGACCTCGGCCAGGTGAGCGGCGATCTCCCCATGGGTGAGGCCCTTCGCCGAGAGCGACAGGACCATCTCGTCCACTCCCGTCAGCCGCCGCTGCCGCTTCCTGACGATCTGCGGCTCGAACGTGCCCGAGGTGTCACGCGGGACTTTGACCTCGACCGGCCCGACGTCGGTCAGCACCGTCTTGGCCCGGCTCCCGTTGCGGGAGTTGCCGCTGCCCCGGCCGCCGGCATCGTGCTTCTCATAGCCGAGGTGATCGGTGATCTCACCTTCCAGGGCCGATTCCAGGACCCGCTTGGTCAGCTGCTGCAGCAGCCCGCCCTGCCCGGTCAGCTGCAGTCCCTCCGACCGGGCCCGCTCCACCAGCATCGTGACCAGCTGCTCGTCGGACACGGGCTCAGGCTGCCCCAACTGGGCACTCTCGACAGGCTCCACGGTCTCCAACTCCACGGCGGTGTAAGTCACTTGACGTCTCTCCCATGATCGTCGGATCCGCCGTTAGATTTACACTCCCGCTGGTGGCTGTTCTCCGCCCGGTTGTTCAGCCCCTTGTGGGAGCGGTGCTCCACGGAGGGCAGGACCTCTCGGTGAGCCGCTCCGTAGGAGCGGAGCCTGTCCGTGACGACCACCCGCGGCACCGTACGCGTCCTCTTCACCAGAGGACGGAAGAATCGCCTGGCCGCGGTCTTGTCCCGCCGGTTCTGCACCAGGATGTCCAGCACCAAGCCGTCCTGGTCGACAGCCCGCCACAGGTACTTCCGCTCGCCGTTGATCTTGATGAAGACCTCGTCCAGGTGCCTTGTGTACCACGGACGACCTCGCCGGCATTGCTCTACACAGCGACTTGTTCGCACTTCCCAATCGGCGGCCGAGTCGTCGTGGGGAGCCGGGCGGCCAAGCACCTGAAGCCACGAACGGCAGCCACTTGTCAGCCACACCCAACTCCCCTGGGTGTCCCCACCCTACGAACGGGAGGACCAACCCGTTCAAGAAGTTAGAGCCACTTGTCACCAGGCCGGGGCCGGCGGCGGCGCAGCGAATTGGCGTACCGCTGCCCGAACTTCACGCACCAGCGGCGGATGGTCTCGTAGGAGACGATCACGCCGCGCTCAAGCATCAACTCCTCGGCCTCACGGAAGCTGAGCGGGAACCGGTGATACAGCCGCACGCAGTGGGAGATCACCTCGACCGGGTAACGGTGACCCCTGTACGACGGCGACGCGCTCCCCACGGACGATCCCCCTCCACCATGATCAACCCGGAGGTCATCCCACCCACTCAGCCAACGTGACAGCGCCGTCCTGGCGACTGCTACGACAAGCCCGATGCTCGACCAACCGCATCGGCAGAGTGGTCGCAGCAGTCCACACCCTCCTCACCTGCGAATACGCAGGATGAAAGAGGTTCAGTCAGTCACTACCGTCTGTGCTGCCTATCGTGCGCATACCCACCCCAGACTGACCAATTCTCTCTGCTGCGGGGTGGTATTCGCCGGGTAGCTGCTGGTGAACGTCAGGTATACCTTTTGCGGGTACCCGGTCGGCCACGCAACGGTGGAGTTCGAGTCGGCTTGGAGCTGCGGCGACGAGTAAGTTTTCGTCTCGCCGGTCCCCTGCTTGCTTGTACCCGTGTCGAAAAGGGGATAGGCCGAGGGGCAGTCCATCGGGGTCCTGAGCGGCGGCTCACCCGACCTCACGACGGCATTGTTGTACTTCGGGTACGTGGTCGGCGTCGTCGAACATGTATAGGTGACTGCGAATACACCCTCGTGAATCCCCGATTCCGGGACGGTCATGTTTTTCACCGTCGCCGTCCAGCGGTGGGCATCGGCACCCCGCTGTATCTTCAACTCCTCTTCGTATTCCAGCCATGAGTGCATCGAGATGCCCAGTCCGGCCCTCACCAGGTAGGGGGCTCCGGAAGGGCAATTCCCGGTGAGCGTGCGGGTTTCGCCGAAATTTACCGTGAAGACGGACTCAAGGCGCTGGTCGGCGGCTGATGCGGCCGGTGCGGTGGCGATCAGACCGGTGGCGGCAATCGCTGCTGCCGCCCCGATGCAAGCTGTTCTGCGGAATCTCATTTCTCGTCCTCCTGGAAGTTCGTGCTGCGTGTGTGTACGGGTGCTGTCGGCCACAAGCGGATCGGGCACAAGAGCTGGCGCCTCAGGTGATGTCGAACTGCTCCCTTCTTCAGGCGCGTCGCTCCTGAAGAAGGGAGCACCCGGGGCCGGGGAAGCGGGCGACTCGGCACCGCTCACCGAGTAGAGCGGCTCGGCGGCAGCGGCGAGGGAGCCTTTCGTTGTCCGCCCGGCCGTGACCGGCCGTTCTCGGCGTGCTGGTGTGCTGGTGTGCTTACGTAATGTCGAAAGACCCCTTCTTCAGCAGCGACGCGCCTGAATCAACGGGGGCATCGCTCAGCGTCTGGGGAGCGGTCGACTCGGTACTGCTCACCCCGTACTCCGTTGCGCCGGACAGGCCTTGGCCCCACTGGGACGGGTCGCCGGCGCTGGCCGCGGTGGCTCCGAGCGCCAGGCCGGCGACCGCCAAGAGGGCCACCATCCCAACGCGAATCGCGTGGTTCACGACTGTCTGCCTTTCGTGTCAGCCACCGAGGTTCATCCGTCGGTGGTGCACACACCATCGCCCTCGCGACTTGGCCCCCACTTGCAGGCGGCTTACACCCGCGCCAGCAGTCGTCCACAAACGCGGTCCTGGTCCGTGCGGCGGCCCTTCCTCTGGCTCGGTCGATCCGCACGTCGGTCGGCTCCGTCGCCGACAGCTCCACGCCCCGTCGAGCCGGCGGACACCCCGCCACCATTCAGCTTCACGGACGCCCTCGGGTTGGTACAGCCGTACCGGGCTCCAAGATCGGTCCGAGGTGGACGTTAGGCGATCCAAACGGCACAATGCGGGGCGAGCCGCGGCACAGGCCGCGTGCGGTACGTTCACGCCATACGGTGGCCCAGGCGCCGGGCAGGGATATGCAGGAGGGCACTGCCTCGTGCGCGACATGGATGGGGCCGACGATGCCGGCGACGGGGACAGACCTGTCGGCGATGGGCTTTCGATCTCTGTACTGGGCGAACTGACCGCCAGGATCGGCTCGGACGTTCTCGGCCTGGGCGGGCGGCAGCAACGTGCGGTGCTCGCCCTGCTGTTGGTGGCGCATGGAGACGTGGTCCCCGCCGATCGCCTCGTCGACGCCCTGTGGGATTCACAGACGGTCCAGAATCCCGTTGGCGCGCTCCATGCGTATGTCTCGCATCTGCGGCGGCAGTTGGAGCCCGGCCGGATAGCCCGGTCCCGCGGCACCGTCATCGTCAGCGAGGGCTCCGGCTACGCGTTGCGGGTGGACCGGGACGCGGTCGACGCCTGGCGGTTCGATCGGCTGGTCCACCACGCCGGCGCCATGGACGAGCCGGCCGGCGTGGTGAGGGTTCTGTCGGAGGCGTTGGCGCTGTGGCGCGGCCCTGCCTTCGTCGAATACGCCGCAAAACCGTGGGCCGAAGCGGAAGCGAACCGTCTCACCGCGTTGCGGGCGGTCGCCCGGGAACGGTTGCTCGAAGCCCGTCTGGACTGCGGCGAGAGCGCCGTACTCGTACCGGAGATCGAGGCACTCGTCAGTGAGGAGCCGCTGCGTGAGGAACGGTGGCGGCTGCTCGTGCTGGCTCTGTACCGCGCGCACCGGCAGGGCGAGGCGCTGGCCGCGCTGCGGCGGGCCAGGGCCGTGCTGGCCGATGAGTTGGGGGTGGATCCCGGCCCGGCCCTGCGCCAACTGGAGACCGACGTACTGGCGCAGTCCCCCGCGTTGCAGGCGCCGTCACCTGCCGACGCCGCTCCCGCCCCGCGGATCGCGCGCTCGGCCGAGCTCACCGGTACGGATAACGCCCCGGCGCCGGTGTCCCAGCGGGCGCCGCGGGCGGATGACACCCTGGTGGAGCGAGTCCGGGAGGTCGCCGAGCTGCGGGATTGCCTGGAGGAGGCGATGGGCGGGCGGGCCTGTCTGGTTCTGGTGGAGGGTCCGGCAGGGATCGGCAAGACCCGGCTGTTGGCCGAGACCCGGCGACTGGCCGCGGAGCGGGGCGCTCTGATGATGTCTGCGCGGGGCAGCCAGTTGGAGAAGGCGTACGGCTTCGGCGTGGTGCGGCAGCTCTTCGAACCGGTTGTGGCCGACCCGGCGCGCCGTGAACGGGTGCTGTCCGGGGCGGCGGTGTCGGCGAGTTCCGTCTTCGACGTGGCCGAGGCGCAGACGCAGGCCGATGGTTCGCTGGCGGCGCTGCACGGTCTGTACTGGCTGACGGTCAACGTGTCCGCCGAGCACCCGATGGTGCTGGCCGTCGATGACCTGCAGTGGTGTGACAGCGGCTCGCTGCGCTTCCTGGCCTACCTGGTGGGCCGGGTCCAGGGGCTGCCGGTCCTCATCGTCGCGACACTGCGCACCGGTGAGCCGCATGACGACGAGGAGTTGCTGGCCGAGCTCGCGCACGACGCCGTCACGGTGCGGATCAGCCCGCCGCCGTTGACCGCCGAAGGTACCGCCGAACTGGTGCGCCACCGCCTCGGCGACCTCGCCCAGGATGTCTTCGTCGCCGCCTGCCACCGCACCACCTCAGGGAACCCGCTGCTGCTGCGCCAGTTGCTGCGCGCCCTGCAGTCCGAGGGGGTTCCCCCCGAGGCGTCGCACGCCGACACGGTGACCGCGATCGGTTCACGGGCCGTATCGAGCATGGTCCTCATGCGGTTGGCCCGGATGCCCCGGGCGAGCACGGCGATAGCGCGGGCGGTCGCGGTGCTGGGCAGCGGAGCCGTGCTGACGACGGTTACCGCGCTGGCGGATCTGCCGGAGAGCGAGGCGGTGGCCGCGATCGCGGCGCTGGCACGCGCCGAGGTACTCCGCGACGAGTACCCGCTTAGTTTCGTCCATCCGCTGGTGGCGGATGCCGTGTACCGGGATCTCCCGCCCGGGGAGCGGCAGTTGCAACACGAGCGGGCCGCCCGGGTACTGCACGAGTCCGGAGCGCCGGCCGAGCAGGTCGCGGCGCACCTGCTTCAGGTGCCGCACCGCGCCGACCCGTGGGTGGTGCGGGTCCTGCGGACCGCCGCGGCCACGGTGGCAGCCCGTGGGGCGGCGGATGCCGCCGTGACCTATCTGGCCCGGGCGCTGGCGGAGCCGGCTGGACCGGGTGAGAGACCCGAGGTCCTCCTGGAACTCGGGCGGATGGAGGCACTGACGATCGGCCCCTCGGCGATCGAGCACCTGCGAGAGGCGTACGGCACGTTGCCGGATCCGGCGCAGCGTGCGGAGGTGGCACAGATGCTGGCGCGTGCGCTCGTCTTCGCCGGCGAAAGAGGAGAGGCCACCGGATTCGCCCGGGGGGCCGCCGCCGCGCTGCCCCCGGACTTGGCCGAGCCACGGCAGGCACTGCTCGCGCTGGAACGCCTCAGCAGCTACATGCACGGTCTCGAGGCCGCGGTGCCGCGGGAGGACGAGCCGAAGGTGGTCGGCGAAGGACCAGGAGCCCGGATGCTGGCCGCCGCGCTGGCCTTCGAGGCACTGAGGGACGGCGTCGACCGGAACAGCACGATCGGTCTGGCGCGGTTCGCCCTCGGCGCCGGTGTGCTGCTGGAGACCGACATCGACCTGATGGGCGTGACGGCCGCTAACGTGCTGTACCTGTCCGACGGCGACCCCAGCGCCTTCTGGGAAGAGGCGCTCGCTCACGCGTACCGGCGCGGATCGATCGCAGCGGCGCTGGCAGTCAATCTCTTCCGCGGCAATCAGGAGTGGGGGCACGGAGACCTGCGCGAGGCCCACCAGTCGCTCACCACCGCACTGGAACAACAGGACAGATGGCGCAACAACGTCGGCGCCGCGTACACCTTGTCATCCATCGTCGGTGTCCTGCTCGACCTCGGCGAGACCGACCACGCCCGGTCCTGCCTCGAGCAGCATGCCGGCATCCGCGGGATCGGCGATGGCGCCCGCCTGCTGGCCGAGGCGCGCGCCGCTCTGTTCATCGCCGAGGGACGGTACGAAGAAGCACTGGCCGGCGTCGAGCAGAGCCGGCGCATGGCCCCGCAGTCCGCCAACCCGGCCTGGTGGCCGTGGCGCAGCCTGCGGGGCCGGGCGCTGGGCGGCCTCGGCCGTCAGGCCGAGGCGATCGCGCTGGTCGAGGACGAACTCGCCGCGGCCCGACGGTGGGGGGCGCCGACTCTCGTCGGACGGACGCTGCGTGTACTCGGCGAGCTGCGCGGTGGTGACGGTGCCACCGACCTGCGTGAGGCGGTGGCCGTGCTCGCGGAGACGCCGGCGCGGTTGGAGTATGCCAGGGCTCTGTACGCGCTCGCCGGAGTCGCCCCGGCTGCCGAGGCCGTACCACTGCTGGACCAGTCGTACGGCATAGCCCGCCGCTGTGGCGCGGCCGGGCTATGCCGGTCGATCGCCGACGATCTCGCGCGCGTCGGCGTGACCGCGCCGGCGGAGCCGGCGGGCGCGGTCACCCTGACCTCGACCGAACGGCGGCTCGCGGCCATGTTCGCGGACGGGGCCGACGAACGCGACATCGCGCAGGCGCTGTTCCTCACCCCGCAGTCGGTGCAGGTGACCCTGCGGTCCGTACGCGGTCGGCTGGCCGCGACCTCGCGTGACGACCTGCGGACGGCTCTGTCCGCCGTGCGACCGTAGGCTGTCAGGAACTTCTGCAATCGAGGGTCGCCCGGACGTTTTGAGTCGTGTCCGTCGTGTTCTGCCACTCTGAAGCGTGTGGGGCGCCGTTGACCTGTGGAAAGTGCTGGAAGTGGCACTGCATCCCTATTGAATCGGCGTGTTGAAGCCGATCTGACAGGGTGGCGGAATGAGCAAGTGGCGTGTCTTCTGGGTTCCCAAGCTGGCGCCGATCGCCCCACCGCAGGCACCTGTTCTGGCAGGGTGGACTGATCTGGCGGAGCGCGAAGCGTCAACAGGCATCCGACCCGGCGACCCGATTTTGCTGGCGCCGGACTACCACATCGACGAGCTCGTCAGCCTGTACACGCGCAGTAGCCCCTTCCGGGGATACACAAAAGAGACGAAGCGGAACTACATCACGGACCTCTGCCTGTTCCTCAACTTTCTGTGGCAGCGCGGAAAGGTCTGGACGCAGGCGGTCGAGACGGATGTTGACGACTTCCAGTTCTGGCGGCAGACGGCGCCCGAGAACCCGGTGCGGGTGGGTGGGAACAAGTGGAATCGCGAACTGGCTGCGCTGATGAACCTGTACACGTGGGCGACGAAGCCGGGGAACGAGTTCCTGCCGCGCAACCCGGTGCCGATGCATCGCGTGGTCGGTCGGCGTGGGCAGATCGTCGAAGTGCCGGACGGGAAGGCGAAGGACGCCCGGGGCAGCAACGTTCACTGGCTGACACCCCGGACGTTCCGGCTCTGGGTGGACATTGGGCTGCGCGGTTACGGCACTGACGGTCTTCCCGCGCCGGGCTGGGTGGGTCGCCTGGAGGACCGCAACGTCGCCTTCGTGCACCTGTTGACCTCGTCGGGGGTGCGGCGGTTGGAGGGCGCCTCCCTGTTGACGTTCGAGGTGCCGTCACTGCGTCTGGAGGGCGGCCGTTACTACACGGGACGCCTCGCGGCGGCGGTCACGCGTTCCAAGAAGGCGCGTACCTACTACGTCGAGGCTCATGTGGTGGGCGATATCGAGAACTACATCGACTCCTCGCGCGCCGAGGCAATCCGCAAGGCCCAGGCGCGGGGCCGGTACGACGGCGTGCCGGGCATGCGGCTGGTCACCCGGGTGAGCCGGGGACCGAAGCCGACGGTGTACTGGTGCGACCGCCAAGGCGTCACGGGCCGCGTCGCGCTGACGGAGGCGACCGCAGACGAACGGATGACGTGGTACACCGAAGGCCCGGAGGGACCGGAGCCGTTGTGGCTGTGGCTGAATGAGATGGGTCTGCCGTTCCAGCCGCATTCGTGGAACAACGTCTTCACGGCGGCGAACCGGCGGTGCCGGGCGGTGCTGGATCCGGAGCCGGAGCATCGGCTGGACCCGCATCGCAGCCGGGCGCCGTATGCGACGCCGCATTCCTGCCGGCACAGCTTCGCCCTCTACATGCTGGTGATCCTGCACCACTTGTTGGACCGGCGGTTCGGTCTGAGCCCGGAGGAGCGGCGGGACTACCGGCTGCTGTACGGGGATCCGTGGCGGATGGTGCAGGACCTGTTGGGTCATGCGTTCCTTGAGACGACCCGCGAGCGGTATCTGGCCCCGGTCGCCGACCTTCAGCTGCGGTCGCTGCTGACCACCGCGCCCCCGTTCGGCGAAGGGGAACGGCCGGCAGAGGGGATGGATGAGGTGTTCGCGCGTCTGGCACGGGAGGCCGAGGGCATCCAGGACATCGACGCCAAGCTGCAGGTCACCCCGCGGACGACAGGATGAACCGGCGCGGGCGTACGGCGCCTTTGCCGACAACGCCAGTGCGCAGACCACCGGTTCTGATGGACGACGGCCTCGTCGTCGAGCACCGAGACCGAGCGGGAGCCGTCGCGGTCTACGACTTCGGTACTCTGCCGGTCGAGGATGCCTTGCGCCGGTCGCTGGCCCGCCTGTTCGCCGCGCGGTGCGTGCCGAGCCGGTGGACCTCCCACCACAGCAGCAGGTACTTCTGGCTGCCCTTGCAGGCGTTTGCCGCGTACCTGGCCACGCTGGACGCACCGGTTGCCGACCTCGACCAGCTGACCGCGGGGGTGTGGCAGCAGTGGAGGCTCAGCCGCCAGAACACCCGGTTCGGCTACCGGCAGCTCACCACCGTGCGGGGGCTGCTGCTGGACGACCCGCGGCTGTCCGCTGCGGCACGGGAAGCGCTCGCCCGCCGCGTCCTGCAGCCCACGGCTAAGGAAGCGTCCTTCCAGGAGGCCGAGTTCGACGCACTCGTCACCACGGCGCGGCGCATGTTCCGTGCCGCGCATCTGCGGATCACAGGCAACGCCCGCCACCTCGCCCAATGGCGGTCGGGAACGTTCGCTCGCGGCAGCGAGACATGGCTGCTGGGTGAGGCTCTGGACTGTCTGGCCCGGACCGGTGAGGCGCCCCACGACACCAGGGTGCGTCGCCAGCGTGGCCGGGTGCTCGCCCGCTATGCGCGGGTGCTGGGCGGGGAGCGGCCCGAACACACCTGGCAGCGGCTGTTCTTGACCCGGATGGAAACGGTCGCGCTGGGGGTGCTGCTGCTGGCCGAGCTCGGCTGGAACCTGTCGGTGATCAACCGGTTGAAGGTGCCGCAAGCGTCCCCGGACGCCGGCAGCGACGGCCTGCGGATCTACCGAGTCGAGCTGGAGAAGCACAAGCGAGGCGCCGGACGGTACTTCGAGACCCGCAACCTCACCGACGACGGTGCCTCCTCCCCCGGACGGCTCATCACACAGGCGCTGGAGGCCACCGTATTCGCCCGCGCGGTCGTGCACGCGCTGAGCCCCGGGACGGACCGCTTCTTGATCTGGCGCTCCGCCAGGGCTCCCCTGGAGGACCCGCGCGACGAGGGCGGCAAGGAGTCGGGTATCGGGGTGTTCGGGTTCGGCATCTCCGGCCGTACGGCCAAGGAGTGGGCGACCCAGCAGGGCTTCTCGTCTTCGCCGTTCCGCAGGGGGAGGCGGACGGTGAACACCCTGCACCGGCGCGCGCCCGGACAGAACAGCCAGGCCACCCACGACCGCGTCTACGCGCTGACTGATCCCCAGGTCCGTCGGAGAGCGATTCCGGTCATCGCCGAGGCAGCCGAAGCCGTCGTGTCCCAAGCCCACGCTGCCGTGCTCGCCGCCGAACTGCGCGAGGGGGCCGATCCGGCCGACCAGCCAACCGCCACCGCCGACTGCCATGACTACGACAACAGCCCCTATCCCGGGCCCGGCGGCAGCTGCGGGGCCTCGTTCCTGATGTGCCTGGCCTGCCCCAACGCCCGGATCCACCCCGCCCACCACAGCCGCCTGGCTCACCTGCATCACGCGCTCGATAACCTGCGCAGCGCCCTGGAACCGGGCCAGTGGCAACGCCAGTGGGAGGACGGGCACGCTCGCCTGGACCACCTCAAGGGCCAGCTCGGCACCGCGGTGTGGACCCGCGCCCTGGCTGATGTGACCGACACCGACCGCGACCTCATCGCCCTGCTGCTCAACGGAGACCTCGCCCCGTGACGGCCACCCCAGCCCCCGTCCGTGCCCTTCCCGGACCCGACACCCCCGTTATCCCCGCTCACCGGATCGCTGGCGGCTACACCGGTCCCATCGCGCGCTACGCGGCGCCGGCCTGGCCGCTGCTCCCCATGAACGCCAACCCGGGCGTCACCCACAGCACCATCCACTGGCCGACATTCCCCGCCACGTTCCGGGAGGAGATGCGGCTGGCCGCCTGGACCTTGATCAACGGTGAATTGCCCGCCGTGTTCCTGCGGGAGCGCCATCCCACCTGGCGCTCACGCCAGGCACCCAAGGCGCTCTGCCAGACGATCGGGACCTGGTGCCGGCTCGCCGTGTGGCTCACCGACCGGGGCATCACCACACTGAGCGACTGCACCACCCAGGTACTGAGTGAGTACGGCCGTCATGTGCGCGACAGCGGGACGGCCCGCATCACGGTGCACAGCGTGCTGTCGTCGCTGACCCGGCTGTGGGTCTTCGACCAGCTCAGTGCCCGTCCCAGCGGAATCGGCCGCCCGCCCTGGGAGACCGAGGGGGTGGACGACTACCTGCCCCCGGCGACGCCGGGCGGCGAGAACTCCGCCGAAGCGATCGCCGAACAGACCATGGGCCCCCTGCTCGTGTGGGCGATCCGCACGGTCGACGAGTTCAGCGACGACATCCTGTCCGCGTGGACCGAACGCAACCGGCTGCATGCGCAGGCTGCCGCCAACATCGCCACACCCGCCTCACGAGCCGCCCTTCGGGCCTTCATAGACCGCACCGACGCCGGCCACCTGCCGATTCCGACCACACAGTGGCTGGGCAGAACCACGATCGCCGGCGCCTATATCGCCGCGCTCACCGGCGCCTCTCTGAGCCAGGTCTACAGCACCACCCGTGATCACGGCTGGCGGCAGGCCGCCCTGGACCGGCCAGGCCCCTGCCCGCTCCGGGTGCCGGTCACCGGCACACTCGGCGCCACCCCCTGGAGAGAGGCCCTCGACTACACCGAAGCAGGCTTCCTGATGCGCCAGTTGGGCACGGCCTGCTTCATCGTCATCGCCTACCTGACCGGGATGCGGCCCGGCGAGGCGGCCGGACTGCGCAGCGGATGCTGCCCCGACCCACAGCCGGACAATGCGGGGCGCACAGGGCGGCACCTGATCACCAGCACCGTGTACAAGACCGCCCGCGACGAAGATGGCAACCACCGCTCCGAGGGCGAAGTCCGCGATGCTCCCTGGGTGGCCATCGCCCCCGTCGTGAACGCGATCCGGGTCCTGGAACGCATGGTTCCCCCAGGGCAGCTGCTGTTTGACCACCACGCCCACGACCTGCGTGGCACCCGGGCCGGCACCGGCTCCCTCACCGTGCACACCCTGGGCACCCGAGTGGAGGACTTCATCACCTGGGCCAACCACGAGGCAGCCACTCGCGGGCTGGCCCACGAGGTCATCCCGCCGGATCCGCACGGCAGGATCGGAACCGAGCGGTTCCGCAGGAGCCTGGCCTGGCACATCGCCCGCCGTCCCGGGGGCCTGGTCGCGCTCGCGATTCAGTACGGCCATCTGCGGACTTCCGTAGCGGCCGGATATGCCGCGCGCAGCCGGGACGGCATCCACGACCTCCTCGACGTCGAGACGGCCCGTGCCACCATCGACACTGTCGCCGACCTGAACGCCGCTCTCGAGGACGGCCTCGGCATCTCCGGGCCCGCCGCCCGCCGGGCCATCAAGGCCGCCGCCACCGCGCCCCAGTACACCGGCACCGTCATCACCGCCCGGCAGGCCCGTCAGATCCTCGCCAACCCTCACCTGGCCGTCTACGACAATCCCCGCACGCTGCTGATGTGCGTCTACAAGCGCGACAAGGCTCTGTGCCATCGCGGCCTCAAGGACGCCCCCAGCCTCGACCAGTGCGTCCCCGCCTGCGCGAACATCGCCCGCACCGATCAGCACGCCACCGGTCTCCGCCTCCGCGCCACCGCGCTTGAGCAGCAGGCAGGCCACGTCCCCGGTCCGCTGGGCGAGCGCCTGCGTGACAACGCCGCCCGCCTGCGCGACCTCGCCGATACCCACCACCGCACCCGCATCAGCCTCCAGGACGGCACCGCATGAGCCCTGCGCCCGACGAACGCGACCGGATCCGCGCGGCCATGGACCGCATCCTGCAGGGGAAGGCGCAGCACTCCAACGGTGCGCTGACGATCGTCGCCCTGGCCCAGGAAGCCGGCGTGCCCCGCAACGCGCTCACCCAGCGTCACCCGGACCTCAAGAACGCCTTCTACGCGCAGGTCAGGGCGCACGGACAGACACCGGACTCTGAGGTCCGTCTGCGCCAACAGATCGTCAAACTCAAGGAGCTCCGAGCCAAGGACACAAGGGAGCTGTCCCAGCTGCGGACCGACGTCGCTCACCTGGTACGCGCTGTCAATCAACTGACCGTGGAGAACCGACAACTGCGCGGTGCATTGTCACAGCCCACCTCCCCCGTTCGAGTGCTGCCGACCCAACCGCATCCGAACCGGGCCCTCTGAGAAGTCCACGTCCTTAAAGCAGCAGCTCAAAGGGCTGGCAAGAACAGCGGCATGCGTACTAGCCCCGGTCGGCGAGAGTGATCAGTCTGCGGTGCGCCCGCGGCTCAACGAAGGGATTCGGCCGCAGTGCAGGTCACCAACAGCGAGATCCTCGAGGTGCCCCACGACTCGAAGCTCCAGCGGGCAGGATCGATCTGAGGGCGCTCTTCGCCGGGGACACCGGGTGAGGCGACGTCAGCGGGGTACCGCGATCTCCCGTTTGAGGATCTTTCCGCTGGGGCCCTTGGGCAGTACGTCCAGGTAGAGGATGGTGCGCGGGTACTTGTACGGTGCCACGCGCTCCTTGACGAACCGGCGGAGTTCGTCGGGCTGTTGCTCGGCGCCGGGCCGGAGCACGACGGCGGCGGCGATGTCCTCGCCCAGGGTGTCGTGCGGGATGCCCAGGACGGCCGCCTCCAGCACGTCGGCGTGTTCGTAGAGGACTTCCTCGATCTCGCGGGGATAGACGTTGTAGCCGCCCCGGATGATCATGTCCTTCTTGCGGTCGACGACGAAGAGGTAGCCGTCCTGGTCCTCGCGCACCAGGTCGCCGGTGCGCAGCCAGCCGTCCACGACGGCCTCCGCCGTGGCGTCGGGGCGGTTCCAGTAACCCTTCATCACGTTGTGGCCGCGTACGGCGAGTTCACCGGTCTCGCCACGGGGCACCGGAGTGCCGTCGGGGGCGAGGACGCGTACCTCGACTCCTTCGACCGGTGTGCCGATCGAGCCGGCCTTGCGGGGCCGGCCGAGGTGGTTGAAGGAGACGACCGGGGAGCACTCGGACATGCCGAAGCCTTCCAAAACCACGCACTCGAACCGCTTTTCGAAGCCGTGCAGGACAGGGACGGGCAGCGAGGCTCCGCCGGAGACGCACAGCCGCAGGGAGGAGGTGTCCGCCTCGCCCGGCTCCGCCATAAGCGCCGCGTACATGGTGGGGACGCCTTCGAAGACCGTCACCCCGTGCTCGGCCACGGCGCGCAGCACGGAGGCCGGTTCAAAGCGGGGGATCAGTACGAGGCACGCACCCTGCTGGAGGGCGGTGTTCATCGCACAGCCCTGACCGAAGATGTGAAACAGCGGCAGGCCGCCCAGCACCACGTCCTGCTCGGTGAGGTCGAAGAGATGGGTGACGACGTCGACGTTGCGGATGAGATTGTCGTGGGTGAGCTCGGCACCCTTGGGGCGGCCGGTGGTGCCTGACGTGTAGAAGATGGCTGCCGTCGCGTCACCGCTGCGGTCGCACACCGTGGGCAGCGGTTCATGCGCTCCCATCAGCGTGGTGAGGTCGGTTGGGTCGACACGGAGTAGCCGGGTGCCCGTGGCGCGCGTGGCGGGTTCGGCCTCCGTCATGGCCTGGTCCACCGCGAACAGGCGGCCGGCGCCGGAGTCGGAGAGGTAGTACTCCACCTCACGGGCCTTGAACAGCGGGTTGATCGACACGACCACACCACCGGCCCGCAGGATTCCGTAATAGAGGACAACGAAGGAAGGCACGTTCGGCAGCATCAGGCCCACACGGTCGCCGGGGCGCAGCCCGTCGGCGGTGAGTGCCGCTGCGACGCGGGCGGACATGACGTCCAGCTCGCGGTAGGTCCAGGTCCGGTCGCCCAGCCGCAGGGCTGGGCGGTGGGGGTGTCGCTCGGCGGCGAGCACGACGTTGTGCGCCAGATTCGGCATGACCGCACCTTCCGGGTGTGGGGCGGCCCGGGGTGGTACCCGGGCCGCGGGGTTCAGTGGATCGGCTCTTGCGTGAGGTGTCCCGCCCGCGTGCGGCTTGCGTAGCGTGCCCGCACCGGGACGAGCAGTCCGATCAGCGCGAGGAGCGTCTCGGCGGCGGCCAGGACGAGGGCGAGGTGCATAGCGGTGTCGCCACCGCCCTGCCCGTGGATGTCGTTCATGTGATCGGCCATGGGCCGGGACGACGGCCACGCGAGGTGGGCGATCACCATAGTGGCGCCGAGCACGGCCATGACCGTCCACTCCCGCCGCCCGGGCGAGCGCGGCAGCATGACCGCACAGCCCAGACAGGCCATTGCCAGGACCAGCAGGACGAGGGCGAGAGCACCGGTGTGCTGCGTGAGCATGGTGACGTGGACGAGAGCGGACAGGCCGGCGGTCACGGTGGCCGCCCGGCGCGGGATCCCGTACGCCCTTGTGGTTGCCGGCATGGCGTCAGGACCCGTGGCAGTGCGAGGAGTTGTCGGAGCTGTCGGGCTTGCTCTCCGCGCAGTGCGACGACGTGCTGCGCGGGGCGTTGAGGGCGGGGTTGCGGTCGAAGAAGCCGACGGGCTTGAGCTTGAAGCCGGTGTAGTCGACGGGCATGACCGGCCAGTCCTCCGGGCGCGGGAAGTGGGTGAGGCCGAAGGTGTGCCACAGGACCACGTCCTCGCCGTCCAGCGGGCGATCGCCCGCGGTGAAGGCTTCCAGGCCGTCCCCGCCGGGGCTCTGGTTGACGATCTCACCGGCCGGCCACTTCTGCGTGGGGTCGTACTGGCTGACCCATAGGTGCCGGGTCGCGAACGCGCCACGGCTGGCGATCACGCTGGACGGGTCGGCCAGCAGCGTCGGCTGTCCTTCCGGGTGCAGCGCGTACGCCACGTCCTCACCGAGCCGGTTCTGCTTGTCGGGATTGCTGACCAGCCAGGTGCGGGAGCGCAGGTTGTCCGCGGTGCGGCGAGCGTCAAGTTCGGACGTCAGACGGGTCCGGGACTGGCGGAAGGCGTTGCCGTAGGGGTTGGTGTCGCTGACCGGGACGGGGACGGCGTCGACCTCGTCGACGGCGTTGCGGTGGCCGTCGACGGCCATGTCGAGGCGGGCGCAGAACAGGTGCTGGTGGAAGGGGGCGCCCAGGCCCGGGGCCATCTGGGTGGCGTAGCCGTCGGGGCCGGTGTAGGCGGAGGTGAACACCACGCCGGTGGCCTTGGCCTCCAGCTCGATGGTGCCGTCGAGGTAGAGCGACCAGTAGAAGCCGTAGTCGTAGTTGCCGATGGTGAGGAAGAAGGAGATCACCAGACGGCGCGAACGGCGGGTCTCCGTCATGCCGTTGAACATGTCGGTGTGCTTCCACAGCACGCCGTAGTCCTCCTCGTGGAGGCAGATCGCGTTCTTGATGACGCGGGGGCGGCCCTTCTCGTCACTGATCGTGGCGTCGAAGTAGGTGATGTCGCCCAGGCAGTCGCAGCCCAGCTCGAGGGAGTTGGTGTAGCGGGCGAACATGTACTCGCCCTGGTCGAAGTAGTTGATCCAGTAGCGGGCCGGGGAGGGGTCGCCGTAGGGGACGACCATCTCGGGGATGGAGGCCCGGTGGACGACCGGTCGGACCTCGTCGCCGTCGCGGAAGCCGAGCTGGTGCAGGACGAGTCCTTCGCGGACGTCGAAGGTGAACCGGAAGGACCAGTCGGCCCACGTGATGAGGTTGCCGTCGACGGTGAAGCTCGGCCCCTCGGGCTGGGTGATCTCCAGCGGCTTCAGGTCGGTGCGCTCCGGTGAGGCGTGCGGGGCGGCGTTCCACTCGCCGCGCTCCATGGGCACGGCCAGGTCGGCGCTGTCGACGACCTTGAAGACCTCGCCGGCGATGAGGTCGACGTACGCGCAGACGCCGTCGACGGGGTGGGCCCACGGCAGGTCGGCCTCGTCGAGCTGGAGGAAGGCCAGCACACGGCAGACCCGGCGGCCGGTCTCGTCGTCGTGCCCGAAGTTACCGGCCGACAGCGGGACGGCGCGGACCTTGTGCGGGTCGATGCCACGCTTGTCCAGGGCGCTCAGCCAATCCTCGCTGCGCAGCAGCATGGCCTCGATGTCGTCGAACTCCTCGTCCAGGATGGGGGCCTGGCCCTCGCCGGTGGCGTCCACCGTCCGTGCCTCGACGATCTCGCCGCTGGTGACGTCGGCGGTCGCGACCGTACCGACGCCCGTGGCCCGGTCGATGAGGATCATGCTCACGCGGCGGCGTACGGCATCACCGTCGCGGTGGGCCAGGACCTCGTGCTTGGGGGCCTCGTCCAGGCCGACGTACACGAAGCGCGTGGTGTCCGTGACCAGCCCGGCGCGGTCAGCTGCCAGCCGTGCCGCGTCGATCTCGTCGGCGGTCAGCAGTGACAGGGGGTGGCTGACGGACTCGGGGGCCGTCGTCGTTCCGGTGGGTACGGCGAGGTCGGTCATGCTGCTTCCTTCGCTGGAAAATCGAGCTGCCGAGGGCAGCGGGACCCGACGCGGCGAAAGTATCAGTACCATTCGGTTAGGACAACCAATTGGTACGGATATTTCGCTCACGTGGATCGCGGTGAACGGGTCGGTGTCGGCTCTGGGTGTGAGGTGCGCCTGCCGTGCGGTCAGGCGGTCTCGGGAACGGGAGACGTGGTGGACGCGCCTCGCGTCGACGGCCTCTCGCGCCTGGAGAGGAGCACGCCGGCGGCGAAGGCCGCCAGCGGCATCAGCCCCAGCACCGTCGCCAGCGCGGTCGAACCCCCGATGAGCAGAGGGAAGTTGGCGACGGCGAGGACCAGGCAGCCGACCAGCCCGAGCAGGCCCAGGCCGGGTGCGGCGAGCGTGTGCCAGATGCGCCGATCCTGCCGGGTGCGGCGGAAGTGGACGATGACCGCCAGGCAGGTCAGGCTCATCAGCAGCAGGATGCCGAGGGTGGCCGTGCCGGCGAGCCAGGCGAAGACCTGGGCGACCGGGTCCATGCCGGCCGCGACGCAGACGGCGACCAGGACGGCGGCGCAGGCCGACTGGAGCAGGGAGGCCAGGTGCGGCGATCCGTGCCGGGCGTGGCGGCTGCCGAACAGGCGGGGCAGCGCGCCCGAGGTGCCCAGGGAGAAGCCGTAGCGGGCGAGGACGTTGTGGAAGGACAGTGCCGCGGCGAACAGGCTGGTCAGCAACAGGACTTGGGCTACGTCCGCGGCCGTGCCGCCGAGGTCGCGTTCGATGGTGGTCAGCAGCATGCCGCCCGGGTCGCTGCCGGCCGCCTGTACGGCCTGGTCGTCGCCCCAGGCCGACACCAGCGCCCAGCTCGACAGGGTGTAGAAGCCGCCGATCAGCAGCAGGGACAGGTAGGTGGCGCGCGGGATCGTGCGGTCGGGGTCGCGGGCCTCGTCACGGAAGATCGCGGTCGCCTCGAAGCCGAGATAGCTGGCGATGGCGAAGACGAGCCCGAGCCCGAGTGAGCCGGAGCCGATCTGTTCCGGCTTGAGGAACGCGGTCGACGGCCCCGACGGACCGCCGTCCGCGACGACCACCGCGTCCAGGGCAAGGACGATCCCCACCTCGCACAGCAGCAGCACGCCGAGCACTTTGCCGCTCAGGTCGATGTGCCGGTACCCGAGGACCCCGACGCCGGCCAGGGCGACGCCCGACCACAGCCACCACGGAAGCGCGGGACCCCCGTAGTGCCGCACCAGGTCGGCGGCGACCGCGCCCATGTAGCCGTACACGGCCAGTTGTACGGCGGTGTAGGTGACCAGGGCCAGGTACGCCGCACCTCGTCCGTTCGCCCGGCCCAGGCCGTGCCGCACATAGGAGTAGAAGGCGCCGGCCTGCGGCACATGGGGCGTCATGGCGCTGTAGCCGACGGCGAACAGCATCAGGACGGCGCAGCAGATCACGAAGGTGGCGGGGAAAGCGGCGCCGTCGCCCAGCGCGATCCCGAGCGGTACCGTGCCGCTGACGACGGTGAGCGGGGCGGCTGCGGCGACGACCATGAAGACGATCGAACCCGTGCCGAGGGAACCGGTCAGCGCGGGAGCCGCGCGATCGGTGGAACTGGTGGACATCGCACCTCCAGATGGGGACTGCGCACACCATCGGCCGGGGCGGTTGCCCGGCCGTCACCATGTCGTCAAACGCCAGTCACTCCTGTCGGGAAAAACCGGCCCGCGCGTTCTCACCTGAAGAAACATGTGAGACACGTTCTCGATACGTCCGGCAACACCAAGGCCGCTTACGGTGCCGCCCATGACGATGCAGACGGACCCGCCGACGCTGCGTCCGGGCCCGCGCATGCCGGGCCTGGACCGTCGCAATCTGGGGCCGGTACAGGTGTTCGCCCAGTCCGTGTCCGCCGCCGGCCCCACCGCGGGGATGGCCGCCACACCGGCGATCGCCGCGAGCACCGCCGGAGGGGGCACCGTCTGGTCGTTCGTCATCGCCACCGTGGTGGCGCTCCTGATCGCGGGCTGCATCGGCCAGTTCACCCGGCGGATGGCCGCCGCCGGTTCCCTGTACAGCCTGGCCGCCAAGGGCCTGGGGCCCGCCGGTGCGTTCGCGTGTGCCTGCGCGTTGCTGGTCGGGTACACGCTGCTGGTCTCCGCGGGGCTCGCGGGAGCGGCGGTTCATCTGCACGCACTGTTCGGCCCGGCGGGCCTGGCGGGCCCGGCCACGGGCGTCGCGACGGTTCTGGTGAGCGGAATCGTCGCGGGCTGCGCCGTCAAGGGCATCAGGCTGTCCGCACGGCTGATCCTGCTCGTCGAGGGCGTGTCGATCGCCCTGATCCTCGCGGTGTACGGCCTGCTGCTCGGCGGCACCGACTTCCGCCCGCCGCCCCATGTCCCGCAGTCAGGGCAACCGCCCGGCGGCGTCGTGGGAGTGGCCGCCGCGGTACTTCCCGCGCCTCGCCGCCTTCATCGGCTTCGAGTCCGCGGCGGCACTCGGGGTGGAGGCCCGACGGCCCTTCCGGAACGTGCCGCGTGCGGTGACGTGGACCGCGGCTGTCGTAGGCCTGATGCATGTGTGCGCGGCCGCGTTCCAGGTAAGTCTGCCGGCCGGCGCCCGTCTGCTGCCGCTCAGCGACATCGCATCCGCGCAGCGACTGCCCTGGATGGCGGCCCTGGTGGACGCCGGCATCGCGAGCTCCTTCCTCGCCTGCGCCCTCGCTGGGGCCAACGCGCTCGCCCGGGTACTGTTCTCGCTCGGCACCGAAGGCATCGCGCCCCGCGCACTGTGCCGCACCCACCGGTCCCACCGCACCCCCCATGTCGCCGTCGCGGTGGCGCTTCCGGTGGCCACCGCGCTGCCCGTGACCATGCTGGCCTGCGGGATTCCGGCAGAGCGCGTGCTGGAACTGCTGCTCCAGGCGTCCACGGTCGGCTGTCTGATCGCCTACCTTCTGGTCTGCCTGGCCGTGCCGTTCTTCCTGCGCGCCATCGGTGAGGCGACCCCGGGACCGGTCGCCCGCGCCCTCGCGGTCGTACCGGTGCTGGTGCTCGCGCTGGGCGCGTTCGCCGCCTCGGCGCCCAGCGGCCCGTCCACCCTGGCCTTCGCGACTCTCACCGGGGCGGCCCTGGCCTGGTACGTGTGGCTGCGCCGACGGCGCCCCGCACAGCTCAACGGCATCGGGGTATACGACGAGACCTCGCTGGCCGACGTCCTCGACCCCCGGCTTCCGCAAGCCACTTCGCAGAGCGATTGCAGATGAGTACGCCCGCCGGCCTGCTGCACGTGCTCGAACACGTCGTGACCGCAGGCGCCGGAGTCACCGCGAAGGAGATCTCCACGGCGCTGCGACTGCCGCCCGCGACCACGTACCGGCTGCTGAACCTGCTGGTGGCCGAGGAGTACCTGGTCCGCCTTCCGGACCTGCGCGGCTTCGCCCTCGGCCGACGCGCCGCCCGGCTTTCGCTCCCCTACGTCCCGCAACCGTGCACCGCCGCTCGTGCCGTGGTGACGGACCTGCGGCAACAGGTCCGCTGGGGCGTCCATCTGGCCGCCTACGCCGGCGGGCACCTGACGGTCACCGATCCCGACCAGGACCACCCGCCCACCGACGCGGCCGTGCTGGCCCGTCATCTGCACGCCTCCGCACTCGGCAAGCTCCTGCTGGCCGATCAGCGTTCAACTCAGGCGCGGGTGCCCTTGCGGGAGCTGCCGCATCTCACCGAGCACACCATCACCGATGCCGAGCGCCTCGAACGCGAACTCATCGCTGTCCACGGCAACGGGGTCGCCCACCAGCTCGGCGAGCTGCGCCCGGACCGGGGCTGCCTCGCCGTGCCCATCCATGACCCCGCCACCGGCGCGCTCGTCGCGGGGCTGGCGGTGTGCGCCCCGCCCGACCGTATACAGAAGCTGGGCGCCGACCTGGTGCCCCTGCTCCGGCAACACGCCCACCGGCTCGCCCCGTTGCTCAGCTGACATGCGTGTGGGGAGACCACCAGACGGCGGTCTCCCCACACGGATCAATACGTCAGGCCGACCTTCAGTCGCCGGCCCGGGCGACCGCTCGCAAGAAAGCGACGGTCTCGTTCTCGCGATTGTCGGCCTCCTCCTCCGAGGCGCCGTACCTGGGGTTGGCGGACAGCTTCACTATGGTGGTGCGGCTCGCCGGGTCGACGTAGACGAACTGGTTGTACACGCCGATCGCGCTGAACTCCCCGCGGTCCCCGTCCGGCAGCCACCACTGGTAGCCGTAGCCGAGGTCGAAGGTGTGCCCACCGACCCACGGCCTGCCGGGCTGAAGGTGTTCGGCCGCGACGGTCACCGAGTCGCCTACCCACTGGGCCGGGACGACCTGCTTGCCCTGCCACACCCCGCCGTTGCGGTACAGCTCGCCGATCCTGGCGAAGTCGCGTGCGGTCAGGTTGAGTCCGGCGAAGGCCATCTCGGTGCCGGTGGAATCCGCGACCCAGTAGCCGGGGGACTCCATCCCGAGAGGCTCGCACAGCTTCTCCCACATGTACTCGGAGACCGGTCGCCCCGTCGCCGCGGCCAGCAGTGCTCCCAGAGCCTGGGTGTCACCGGAGTTGTAGCGGCAGACGGTGCCCGGCTCGCTCTCACCGACGGCGCTGGCGACGAAGTCGTCGAGCGTACCGACGCCGGACAGGACGGCCCCGAGCCGGAAGATGTCGGACTCCGGGTCGCTGTAGTCCTCGACCCAGCGCGCGCCGGACGACATCTGCAGGACATGCCGGATGGACACGCCGTCGTACGCGGAACCGGGCCGTACGGGCACATAGGCGCTGATCGCGTCGTCGACGCTCTTGATGTGGCCCTCGTCGACCGCGATGCCGACGAGCGCCGAGACGAAGCTCTTGGCCACGGACATCGACAGCCACTGGACGTCGGGTCCCCCGGTGAGCCAGTAGCCCTCGTAGCGCACGGCGCCGTCCGTCAGGACCAGAAGTGCCGAGGTGTCGGTGTCCGCGAGGAACCGCTCAGTCGCTCGGACCTCCCCCTCGAACGTGTAGGACTCCGGCAGGGTGACGGGCTCCCCCTGCGGCCAGGGGGAGGGAGCCAAGGAGGCGGGCATGGCCTGGGTCGGCATCAGATCCTTGATGCGGGCGAAGTTCTCGTACTGCGGCACGCCGGTGAACAGGCCGAGTTCGGCCATGCTCCTGGGCTGAAGATCGGTCATCGTCGTCCTTCCGCGAAGGGGAGCGGGGAATCGGTGAGCGACCGACACGGACGCCTTGGGTACCGATGCGCGAGAAACTAGCAGTACCAATCGGTTATCACAACCGATTGGTACGTCCAATTTGGGCTTAGGAGAGCTCCGGTCGGATCGACGGGATCAGCGAAGGCCGGAAACGGAGAGTGGCCGCCTCCGTGACTATGGACTGCTCCGCCCAGATCACCTTCCCATCGAGGCTGTGCCGCGTGCCGCAGCTCTTGGTGAGCTGGGCGAGCGGTGCACGCCACACGAGGAGAGCGATGTTGCAGGAAGGGGTCAGCAGGGTGCCCTTCGGCAGGTCGTCGCTACGGCCATCGGTCGCGCTCCTCCTGGTGCGCCGTGACAGCCTGCTCCGACGTGCGGTCGACGTAGGCGAAGCCCAGGCGAGTGAGGGTGTTCATCGTCTCGTGGACCAGGTTCGGGGCCCTTGGTGAGACGCAATACCGGTTCATAGAGGACGTGCAGCAGGGCGGCGTGGCCGAGCCGGTAGATGCGCAGCAGATCGCTGATCGGCAGTCCGTGGGTGGCGAGTCGGCGAGCAGTCTCGATGGCCTGGGACGGCGCCCGACCTGGGTCAGGTCGAGGCCGTGCTCGAGAACGTCGAGGACGGCGGTGATGTGTCCGGTCGTCGTCGCCGGCTCCTGAGCGACGAGATCCTCGTACTCCCACACGTCGGGCAGTTCGCTGCGAGAGACCTCTGTCAGTTCGGCGGCCAGTCGATCCGCCCGTGGCCTGGGCTCTCTGGCGAGATCACGAAGAAGCAGGTCGACGCCCGTCGCCATGTTCTGGATGTACGGCAGATGCCGATGATCGGGCTTGTATCGAAGGGCAGGACAGGTCAGGCCGGGCGGTCGAGCATGCGGACGGCGAAGTCGATGGCGCGGTCGGCCCGTGCGCGGTCCCCGGAGACGAGAAGATCGAGCTGGAGGCCCCGGACCTGGGCGAGCAGGAGGGTGGCCAGGGCGGGAGCGTCCTCGCGCGGCCATCCGTCCAGGGTGAGACGGTCGACCAGGACGTCGATCCAGCCCTGGACGATCGACTGCGCAAGGTCAGTGTCCCTGCCGGGCTTCCAGCCGTGGTGACCGACGAGTTCGAAGAGGAGCAGGAACTGGCGCTGCTCCTGCGGCTCGCACAGCCGGATCCACACGGCTTTCACCAGCGCCGCCGTCGAGGGTGCCCCACTCAGCTCCGGATCCGAGGACAACCGCGTGGCCAGGTCGGTCCGGATCTTTTCCAGGACGGCCATGATCAGCTCGTCCTTGGAGGAGAAGTGGCGCAGCAGTGTCGCGTGGGTGACGCCGATGGCCTGGGCCACCGGCCGAAGGGAAAGATCGCTCACGCCGTGTTCGAGGATGTACTCGGTCGCCGCGGCCAGCAGCTCCGGGCGCCGGTGCTGGAAACGCAGTGTGCGCCCGTCGACACGAGGGGTGCTCATAGTGGCCTTCTCTCGCTCAGCGTGATCGACCACTAAGCGTACCGCCAGGTTAGGATAACCGCTCGGTACTGCATCCGCCATGAGTGAGCGCAGGATTTCCGCGACGCGTTCGGTCACGGCCTCACCCCATGAGTCCCCCGAGCGAAGATTAGGACGCTAATGAGGGGCCTCCCGGGGTGCGCCTCAGGAGCCCGACAAGCGGGCGCGAGCCCCTGAACACGCACGACTTGACAGGGAACACTGCCGGTCGACGTACAACTTGTGCGCAAGTTGGGCACCGCAGCCACTCACCAGAAGCCCGTACCAGAAGGTGTCGTGGGCATGCGCGCGGCGGAAGAAATCCAGTTCGATCGCCTCGGTCGGCAGCACGACGGGCACGTCCGAGTGCTCGTCGCCGATCACAGCAGTCTGCACCAGCCGCGTGTCTCGCACGATGACGACCCCCAATCGCCCAGGGTCAACGATAGGTCTGTAGGCCGTGCACACGACAGGCCCACCGACGGCACTGTCACGTTGGCTGACCGGTGGGATGATCTTCGGGTTGATCAACCTGGGAAGGGTCGTCCGTGGGGAGCGCGTCGCTGTCGTACAAGGGGCACCGGTACCCGGTCGAGGTGACTCCCACCGTGTGTGGCTGTACTTCCGCTTCCCGCTGTCATTCCGCGAGGTCGAGGAGCTCATGCTCGAGCGCGGGATCGTCGTCTCCTACGAGACGATCCGCCGCCGGTGCGGCTTTCGTCCACCGCCCCCTCTACGTCCTGCCCGTGTCCCACACCTGGACCCACGTCCCCGGGGTGACGCTACTGGGCGACGCCGCCCATCTGATGCCCCCCTTGGGGGTGGGCGCGAACCTCGCGATGCTGGAAGGCGCCGAACTCGCCGAGTCGCTCGCCACCGGCCCTGGAGACCTGGACGAGACCGTCCGCGCCTTCGAGGAACAGATGTGGGCACGGGCCAGCAGGTGGGCGAAGATCACGACGGCCGGTCTGGAACGCCTCGTGAGCCCGGACCCCGCCGAAGCCCTCGCCCTCTTCGACCAAGTCCAGCCATCCTGAGCACCAGCACTATCACCGACCGGAATGCGGCCGTGGTTCCGTGAGAGGTATTCGCGAACGTACCCATGGGTGCATACTCGGGATATGGCTGACACCACCGTAAAGGTCGACTCCGAGACCAGGGACCGGTTCGCCGCGGTTGCCGCGGCCCGCGGACAGAGCGTGCGCGCCTACCTGGCCGAGCTGGCCATAGAGGAAGAGAACCAGATCAAGCTGAGCAAGGCGACGGCCGTGTTCCGCGAGATCATCGCCCGGCCCGGCCTGGCCGAGGCATTCGATGAGGCCTTCCCTGACGACGCCCCGGCCCGGCGAAACGCCGCGGGGCGGGCGGCCTGACTCTTGGACCTGCATATCGACATCCGATGGCTCCTTGACCGACAAGAGGAACTACTCGGCAAGGCACTCGGGGTCCGAGACTACTCGGGCCTGGTGGCCGCCGTTGCTCGGCACCGGGTGAACACACCACAACTGGACATGGGCGAGCCCGACGCCTACTGGCGGGCTGCCGCCCTACTTGAGCAGCTGGTCCTGCTGCGCCCGTTGCCGGCCCGCAACGCGTACTTCGCGTATGGCGTGGCGGTGGCGTACATCCGAGCCTCCGGGGAGGAGGTCGACGACTCAATCGAGCCGTGGCGGGACCTGATCACCGACATCCGCGCGCTGCGGCTCACCGTCTACGACATCGCCGACCGTCTGCGCTCGTGGCGCAGCACCGGGTGACCCGTACAGGATGTGCGAGCGGGGACAGCCGGCGTCCGCCCCGAGACGCTCGGGCGCGATAGCGGCCACCGAACCGTCAGAACGAAGCCGAATCAGGCGGTGGCCTTCTCCTCCGCGCGCCCCTGCCCCCACTCCGGGGCCGATATCGGGACGGTCCCCAGGCGCCGGCCGACGTGAGCAAGCTGGATGTGCTCGCTGCCCTGGAGGTCCTGCGCACACTGGGGTCTGCAGCACCCAGCCCTGCGCCTGCCGAAAACCCCATCCATCCTGGTGGAAGGTGGGTGGGAGATGTAGGGAACCTCGTCGGAGATCACTCGAACCGTGCCCTCGCGCAGCTGTCGATCGCCGCGGCAGGCGCTGTCACGTTGTTGGGCGGATAGGTGTCTGATGGTGTGTCGCGGTGTGGTGGGGCCCAGTTCCGGGCTGTGCTCAGGCCGTGGTGGAGAGGCCGGCGACGCCGGTGATCTGCTCCCAGATTGCGAAGCGGACGGTCATTTCGGCTCGGTAGTGGTGTGCGGGCATCAGCTGGCGGCGGGGCCGGAAGTGGGGTGAGACGCCGCTGAATACGGACAGGAACCGCTGGGCTGCGCCGGGGCTGCGGAAGCCTTTCATCGCCCGCTCGCGCTGCCTGGTGGGCTGGTGGGCTGGTGGCTGTTCTCCGCCCGGTTGTTCAGGCCCTTGTGGGAGCGGTGCTCGACGCAGGGCATGACCTCGCGGTGTGCCGCGCCGTAGGAGCGGAGCTTGTCGGTGACGATCACCCGCGGCACCGTGCGGGTCTTCTTCATCAGCCTGCGGAAGAAACGCCTGGCCGCGGCCTTGTCCCGGCGGTCCTGCACGAGGATGTCGAGGACGTTGCCGTCCTGGTCGACGGCCCGCCACAGGTACCGCTGCTCGCCGTTGATCTTGATGAAGACTTCGTCGAACGGGAGGACCAACCCGTTCAAGAAGGTAGAGCCACTTGTCCCCAGGCAGAGGCTGCCGGCGGCGCAGCGCGCCTGCGTACTGCTGCCCGAACTTCCCACACCACCGCCGCACCGACTCATAGGAGACGCTCACGCCGCGCTTGAGCATCAGCTCCTCGACCTCGCGGAACGACAACGGGAAGCGGTGCTACAGCCGCAGTGGGAGATGACCTCGACCGGGTACCGGTGCCCCTTGTACGACAGCTGTTGCGCGACGCGCTGGATGAGCACGACGGCGACACTGCCGTTGATGACGAGCGGGCGTGAAATGACCCCTGCGGCCGCAGGCCGCAGGGGTTCTTGGTGTTCACGGTGTCGGCTTCGTGTTCACGGTGTCGTGGAGAGAGCCGGTGTCTTGCCTGGGAGGGACGGCTGGAAGACTGGATGTCTGTGACTCATTCTGATCTTGCTCGCCGTATCCATGCTGTCTCCCATCTGACCGGGCAATTCACGCTCCGGTCCGGACGTACTGCCACGGAGTACTTCGACAAGTACCGGTTCGAGGGTGACCCGGTCCTGCTGGACGAGATCGCCCAGCGGATGGCCCCGCTGGTGCCCTCGGGCACTGAGGTGCTGGCCGGCCTGGAGATGGGCGGCATCCCGGTGGTGACCGCACTCGGCCGGCACACGGGTCTGCCTTGCGCGTTCGTGCGCAAGCAGGCGAAGCCGTATGGCACCTGCCGTCTCGCCGAGGGCGCCGATGTCGAGGGCCGCCGGGTGCTGGTGGTTGAGGACGTGGTCACCAGCGGTGGGCAGATCGTGCTGTCGACCGCGGACCTGCGGGGTCTGGGGGCTCAGGTGCAGGAGGCTCTGTGCGTGATCGACCGTGAGCAAGGCGGAGCCGATGCCCTCGCCGCCGAGGGCATCGGACTGTTGTCGCTGCTGACGGCCGGGGATCTTCGGGCCGCTGCCGCCTGACCCGCCGGGCGCCCTTCAGTCTGTCGCGTGTGTCTCGGAGATGGCGAGGCGGGTGGAGGACTCGTCGACGATGCTCTTCTCGTCGGCGAACGCGGCGATGAGGGACTGCAGGGCGATGTTGTTGACCGACCGAGGCAGGCCGCGGCTGGTGAGGTGGATCAGGTCGACGGCGTCGTCGGAGAACAGCGGATCCGATCGTCCGGCGATCGTCAGGTGGTGCTTGATGTAGCTGGCGGTCTCCTCCTTGCTCATCGTCGGCATCTGGAAGCTGATCGAGATCCGCTGGTCCAGGGCCGCCAGGACGCCGTGTTTCATTCGTTTGCGCAGAGTGGGCTGGCCGATCAGCAACACCGCGAACGGCGTTGTGGAGTCCATGTCGTAGTTGGTGAGCATGCGGATCGCGTCCAACTCGTGGTGGTCCAGGAGGTGCGACTCGTCGATCACGACCGCGGGGGTGCGTCCACGCTCGTCGACCTCGGCGGCCAGCGCGGCGGACGCCTGAGCTGCGAGAGCGGCGGACTGGTATTTCGGGGTGCCGCCCAGGCTGGTGACGATCCGGTCGTAGAGGCCGCGCATGCCGACCTCGGGGTTGGGCTGGTAGATCACGGTGAAGCGGGCCGGGTCGAGGGAGGCGACGGCGCCCTTGAGGGCGACGGTCTTGCCCGCGCCGACCTCGCCGGTGACCACGCCGATCGCCTTGTTGTTGATGCACCACGCGATGCGGGCGGCGGCCTCCCGGTGGGAGTTGTGCTGGTGGAGCATGGAGGGGGCCAGATCCCGGCCGAAGGGGACGCGGGTGAATCCGTAGTAGCCCTGGACCCGGTCGATCATGGAATCCTCCTGGAGCAGGGGCAGAACTGCGCCTGGGCAGCGGCCAGTTCGGCTGAGTCGTCGGCCGCGGCCCGCTGTCCGAGCCGGACGGCGAGACGGACCGCGCGCAAAGCGGTGCGGACGGCGGGAGTGTCGAGGGTGCCGGCGTCGTGGTCGGCCCGGTGGCAGCTGCCCTCGGCCAGGGCCAGGGCCCGGTCGGCCAGTTCGCGGGGTGTGAGCATGAACAGGTCGGGTTCGGGGTCGAAGTACAGTTCCTCGGCCCGGGTCGGCTTCACTGCCGGCCCCGTGAATCGTCCATCAGGGACGAGTAGTTGATGCCCTTGGCGGTGTTCGCGGTGTGTGCCTCGTTGAGGATCTTGAGGTAGTCGATCCCGGTCGGCGGCGCCGGCTCGGCCGGTGTCTCCGGGCTCGCCTTGGGGTGGGCATGGCGGCCGACGTGGTGCGGGACCGCCTTGCCCAACGCCTTGCCGGAGGCCCTGACCTCGATGTCGGTCAGGTCGAACGGGTCGAAGACCAGCTCGATCCTCATCCCGGCCAGGGACGGGTCGACCTCGTAGGAGTTGCCGTGCAGGCTGACCGTCGCGGTCTTCGTCACGGTGCGGAACTCCGACCACAAGAACGCCTCCCGCAGATCCGCCGGGGACGGCAGGGGCAGCGGCCTGGGAATCGAACCCAGCCAGCGTTCGATCGGCGGCTGCCCGGTCTCGGAGTGCACCGCGCGGTGATAGACCGTCTCCACCCACGCGGTGAACAGCCTGTTCAGCTCGGTGAGATGCTCGATCTGTCCGACGCGTTCCTCGTCGAGTTCGACGAGGAACTGGTCCCTGACGGTGCGGAAGAAGCGTTCGATTTTTCCCCTGCCCTGCGGCCGTCCGGGCTTGGAGTGGGTGAGCCGGATGGCCAGGGACACGCAGGCCCGCAGCAGCCACGTGTCGACGAAGGCACTCCCGTTGTCGACGTAGATCGATTCGGGGACGCCGCGGGCCGACAGGGCCGGCCGCAGGGCGGCGGCCAGGCGGACGGTGTCCTCGGCGAACCCGAACCGGTGTCCCACGATCGCCCGGGAGTGGTCGTCGATGAACGCGAACAAGTATGTCTTGCGCCCGCCGATCTTCGGGCCGTGCAGGGCGTCCCCGGTCCACAGCTCGTTGCCGCGGGTGGCCTCGAACCGGCCGAAGACGTTCGTCTCGCCCCCGCCGGTGCGGGTCAGCCCGGCGGTCACGAAGTGCCGCTGGAGCGTGCGCTCGGTTGGCGACCAGCCCTGCGTGGTCCGCAGGATCCGCTGGATCTGCGCGGCCGTCCGGCCCGGGTTCTCCCGCTTCAGTGCGGCCGCCAGTTCCAGCACCTCCGGCGGTGTCCGGGGGACCGCCTTGCGCGGCTCGGGGACCAGCGCGGCGAACCCGCCGCCGCGGTAGTCCCGCGTCCACCGGTCGATCGTGCCCCGGGACACCTTCACCTGCCGGCCGAACGGATCCGTGTGCTCTTTGTCTGCCAACTCCCGTGCCAGACGGCCTCGTTCGCGGGTCGTGAGGCTGTTGTCCAGCAGGTCCTGGATCAGGGAATAGCGGAACAGACCGATCTGCCGGGCCTTCTCCGCCCGGCGGCGGTCCTCGTCCTCGCTCAATGCCATGCGCGGACTCTCCTCGCATCTCGATCAGTGTCCGCCCCGGTCGCGGACGGACACGATCAAGACTCACCTCGCCTCCGATCACCGCCCAGGGGCGGCCCGTGTTGATCAACCAGCCGAAGGAGTGCAGGTCAGCACCCGGCCGTCTATCGCCCGGCCGGCGAAGGCCCACCGCGACACCGTGTTCATCTGCGGCCACTTCATCGCCGCCGCCCGATGGGCGGCCGCGACGACCGAGACCGCATCCGACAACGGCGTCTGCGTCGGCTCCGGCATCACCGGATCGTCCGCGAGCGCGACCAGCGCGACGGTGAAGTACCGGCGGACATCCTCCGACCTGCGGCGGAAGCGGCGGATCCAACCGCGGACCGTGCCGTCCGCCAGTCCGAGATGGGCGGCGACCTGGCGGTGCCCCATGCCCAGGGCCGCTATCTCCAGCCCGGCCCCGATCACCTCGGCCGCGTCCGTCCGTCGCGGCCACAGCATCTCCGGCAGCAGCACATGCGTGACCTGGCAGCCCGTGCAGCGCGAACGACGAGGACGTACGAACAGCCGGGACCCGAGATCACCACGAATCTCCCGCGGCCGGCCGTGTCCCCACGGCGCGAGTACGGCCCCGCACCCAGGGCACGTCAACTCACCGGCCCGCAGCTGGCGTTCCACGCAGGCGACATCGGTGTCGACGATGAGCACTTCACACCTCCACCTCGTGCACACCGTGTCGTCGTGCACGAAGCAAGATCAGACTGCCCACCAAGATCAGCATTCATGTTCACCGCGACTGTCGCCAACCCCCAGCTACGTGCTCACGCAGAGAGTCGTCCAACAACAGCGACGCGCTCCCCACGGACGACCACCCCTCTCAGGCTGACCAACCAGAAGATCACCCCACCGGTCAGCCAAGGTGACAGTGCCCGTCCTTCCCCTGATGCCCACTGACTGACGGATGCCGGGCCTTCCATGCCGTGATCATGGGTTCGACGAGCTCCCACTGCTCATCGGTGAGATCGCTCGGGTACGGCTTGCGCATGCTCATGCCACAACCCAGCGAACCCCGAACGCCTGACCGGCAGCGATGCCCCAACGTCACACCATCGAGCGATGACAAGACCGACGGAACGCCACATCCCGCACTCTGAGTGCCGCCGGGTCCGAGCCGCAGGCTGGACCAGGGCCAGGAAAGACCTCCTGCTTCCTGCGGGGATGCAGGTGCAAGGCCTGCTGGCGCTCGATCAGGGAGGGGCCCGTACGTGCACAGCGTGGACGGGCCCCTCGCGCTGTTGGATGCCTCATGTCGTGTGGTGCAGCCAGCGCTGCAGGGTGGTGTTGATGCTTGCGGGCAGGGCGCTGAGCTGGTCGATGGCTTCGCGGTCTCCGGGACGGGGCGGGATGCCGGCCGCGGTCAGAACGGCGTGCAGATCGAGGCGGCGCTGGTCGCGCGGGTCGATAAGGACGCTGAGACGTTCCGCGGGGTTGGGCGGCGGCAGCAGGTAGTCCATGTCCTGCCCGTGTGCGGCCGGGGCGGGCCAGGCGGTCTCGGCCGGATCGGCGGCGTAGGGGTCTGCGAAGGTCTGCGGCGTGTGATGTCCAAGGGTGATGGTCATGTCGGTCTCCTCACCGGCAGCGGATGGGTATGCGGGAGGAGAGCCGCGCATGGCCCGGCTTGGTTGCGGCCGCGTGGAGACGTCACGCCGACGGCGTCATCGGCGGCTCATCCGTTTTCCTGACCAACGCGCCGAAAGACGGCGCCGTGCGGGGGTGTTACTCGGACGGCGCCCTAGGGACCCGAGCGGAGGGGAAACCGGACGCTGCGCCGGAGCGGGGTGTGGTCCCTGAACTCTGGCAGCGAGGCGGGCTGCAGGCGAATCCCTGAGTCGGCTGCGGCTGCGGAGGCGCTGTCAGCGGTCGGGCCTGCTTGGGCCGCTAGGTCGACCTGAACGGGTTGCACGAGCGTTGGAAGCGGGGGAGGTCCTGAGTCCGCGGGAGTCGTGCCTGCGCGAGGCCGGCGTGACGCTGGTTCAGGCGGCACGGCGGTCAGCGGGATGACAGGTACCAGCCAGCCGGTGCGAACCACACGAAGGTCAGGTGTTGCCGACGGAGGCATGCCGCTACGTGCAGGGCGGCAGGGCGCTTTACGTACCCAGAGTGGTGACTTCCCTTGGCGGCTTGGCCGGCCCGACCACTTCCCGATGTTCGGCAACCCGCCGAGCGGCGAGGCCGTGACCGTTCTGACCTCTTCCAGGATTCGCTTTCTCCCGGAATGGGGTGGTTGTTACTCACTTTCGGGTGATGGCGTGGGTGGTGCCGGGTGGCGCATCGTGGCGGACGCAGGCTACGGGCCGGTCGCCGCAACGGCGCCCGGCCCGACGAAGCGTCAATTGGGCGCTTGTGGGGCATAGATGGATGTTGCAGGTGAGAGTCACAGGAATATGGACGATCTGTAACACGGTTCACGTCGCGTTCACTTGGCCCGGCCTGGTGGTCAAGGTGTGGGTGTGCGGCCAGCTGGCCGCCGCCCGCATCCGCACTACCCCCGCGCACAGCCCTTTTGTCTGTGTGCGGGACGTGCCCGCACATGAGGGGGACTCTGTGTCCGTTTCCGTGAAGGTAACCACCCGCCGTCTGGCCTCCGCCGCGCTCGTGGCCGCCGCTGTCGTCGGGGCGGTGGCGCTGCCGGCGTCCGCTGCCGACGTACGCATGTACCAGCCGCGTGTCCAGATCAGCGACGTGCAGTACGACTCCCCGGGCCGTGACGACCGCTCCAACCGCTCCTTGAACAGGGAGTGGGTGGAGGTCACCAACACCGCCCGCCGCAGCGTGAACCTGGACGGGTGGACGCTGTCGGACGAGGACGGCCACACCTACACCTTCGACTCCTACCGCCTGGCCGGCCGCGCGACCGTCCGTATCCACACCGGCGAAGGCCGCGACACCCGCACCGACCTCTTCCAGGACCGCCGCAACTACGTGTGGGACAACCGCTCCGACACCGCCACCCTGCGCAACGACCGCGACCGTTTCGTCGACGAGGCCTCCTGGGGCAACGACCGCGGCGACCGCAGTGAGTGGGGTGACCGCGGGACCGCGGTGACTGGGGTGACCGCGGTGAGCGCCGCCAGCACTGACGCTCAAGCCCACGTGCCGGCGACTGCTGAGGACGGCGCCCGCACACTGTGACGCGGCGGCGCGCCCGGCCCTTTCACGGGCCGGGCGCGCCGTCCGGCGTACGCGGGTGCGCGATGGCGGGGGAGTGGCGGTGTCCGGGGCCGGCGGACTGCAGGACACGTCGGGCGGTTCCGGCCGGCCGGTGCACGCCTGGTGTCTGCGGCGGCGGCCACTGTCCGCCCGGCCCGCGCCCCTGCGGCGAAGAGTGTGACGAGAAAACGGTCACCGCCGCGCGCACGACCATCACCATCTGGGCTCTACCCGCCTTCCCGCATGGTGACGACGTCCGGGTCCTCCCGGCCCTGCTCGATGAGGTTGATCCGGAGAAGGCGCGCTTTCGCCGGACCAGCCACGACGATGTGGCCTTCGTCGGCCAGGTCAGCGAATACCTCGCCTGATCCAGCGGATCACGTGGAGAGCCGGATGCTCGGCCAACGGGCACGTCCGGTTCGGCGGGCGGGGACGGGAAAACCGACACCCGAAACGGTGCACGGCGTCCCGTCCCCGACCCAACACCTCGACCTGGACAAGGCCGGGGCGAAGCTGCTGTTCCAGGTGTTCACCGAACGCGAGGAACGACGCGCGATCGCCATTGCTTCGAATGCCCCGTTCTCGAAAGCGCACATGTTCCGGCGAACCTGTGCCAGGCAGCGCCGAAACTTCACAGGTTCCGGTGGCGCCTCGGATACTGCATGATCGACCCGTGCTGATCGAACTGGTGAAGGTCGCGAGGTTTCCCGGAACCTCCTGGCTGGCCGATGTCCGAACCTCGTTCGGTCACACGGCAGTCCGGTGGTGCGGGGACCGGGCCGCAGAGCCTGGTGAGTACCACGTCGAGTGGACCATCGACGAGGACATCGTCTGGGGGCGGAACGCCAAGCCAGCTGCCGGTATCGGTCCTAGGCTCCGGACTGGCGGGCATTGCGTTGTGATGCGGGGCCGGTTGAGCCTCACAGAGGATGGTGCCGCCCTGCTGGACCTGGACGGCACAACTATCCTGTTGGACCTTGCCGATCAGCTGCCCGAAGGTGTTGCCGGCACCTGGGTCGAGCTCTTCATCGAGCGCGAGAAGATCGCTCTCTACCCCTACGAACTCTGACCAGAGGTCAGTCCTTGGTCGTCTCCCACTCTGACAAGCGGGTCTCGTCGACGCGATCAGACAGATAGATCATGGTGGCCTCGGGGTCCATGCCGAATGCGGCGGCGACGAGTTTGGGGTCCATGGTGTTGACCAGGTCAAGCAGTCGAGTGCAGCGGATCATTCGGGGCGGGAAGCCGCAGGCGTCGAGGACGTGACTGACATAGGCGGTGGACGCCGGGCCCCGGCCGGACTTCGTCTGGCGGGTGACCATGACGTGGGGATTGTCTGTCCGCTGGGCTTCGCGATGAGCCAGACAGCGTTCCAACACTGCCCACGACGCCGGATCCAAGGGAACCGGATGCGGACGGTCGCCGAGCCGGGTAGTCCGGGCGTGAGGGTCGAGGTCAGCGGTCTGCAGCATCTTGACCTCGCGGCTTGAGGCGCCGTGCAACAGCGCGAGCATGCCCAGCAAAGCCTCGTGCGGGTGGACAGCCGGACCAGTGGTCCAGCGACGGAACAGAACGCGCTGCTGGTCGAGTGTCAGCGTCGCTCCGGTGAAGCCGCTCGGCCCTTGGGAGGCCAGACCGCGGGAGGGATCGACGAGCACGATCTTCCGGGAACGCGCGAAACGGAAGAACTGCCCGAGCACGACCAGCCGACGTTTCCGGGCCTGGGGCGAGCCGGCGAGGAAGGCTTCGATGTCGTGGACATCGGTCAGCGCCCAGTCCTGCTTTCCACGCTCACCGGCGAGGAAGCGGGCGAGGTCACGCATGATGGCCAGTGCCGCCTCGATGGTTCCGTCGCTGCGAGGTCGTGTTCCGGCACGGCGGGCCCTCTCCCGCGAGCGCATCATGAAGTCGGCGAATGCGTCCACCGTTGGCCTCAGGGTCTCGGGGACGGCATCGATGCGGCGCTGTCGGCGGCCGGCCGCGAGCCGTTTGGCCTGATCGGTGGCCATGGCCATGCCGTGACCGGTGAAGAAGGTTTCCAGCGCGCGGGCGAGGGAGCCCATCGAGCGTCCCGAACGACGGGAGCGTTCGAGCAGAGCCTGCGGGTGGTTGAGTTGCTCGTCCAGGAGAAGTCGTCCCAGGGAGGTGATCATCGTGCATGCGCGGCTGACGCAGTACTTGGCAGCGAGGTCGGCGGTGAAGTCCCGCAGCCAGTCCGGGGGTTCGGCAAGTTCAGCGATCAGGTTCTCGGCCCGGATGAAGGGCCGGTCGGGGTGACGCTGCCAGCAGGCTGAGCACAGTCCCAGCCCGGCATGCCGTCGCACGCGGCCGCATTCGCGGCAGGGCCGGGGCGGCTGCTTGGTCTGGCGGGGACGCGAGCAGTGCCCGCACCAGCCGGTGTCCTCGCGCAGATAGCCGGGCCGACTGCACCGAGGACAGGGCGCCTTGGCGGCGTCGCGTTCCGTCTTGCGCGAGCAGTCCCGGCACAACGTCGCTGTTTTGTCTCTGACCGGATGGCCGCAGGTGGTGCATACGCGTGAGCAGGTGATGCACCGGCCGGTGTCTTCCTGGAGGACACGCTGCTGGCCGCAGCGGGGGCACGCGGCCTGGGCCGCCGCTTCCTTCTGCCGGGCGGTGCAGCGACAGCAGTACTGCCGGTCGATGATGCCGACCGGGGCTCCGCAGCCGACGCAGTCGCTCTGTTTGATGCCCACGATGCCACCCGGGTCAGAGCGGCGGCATCGAACGGCCGCGGGCTGAGACCGCCTTGGGCAGGTCAGCGGCTGGCCGCGGTGGGGCGGCAGGACGCTCGACGGGGGTGGTGTCGACCTCGAACAGGTCGTTGGGAGTGCATTCCAGTGCGGTGCACAAGGCGATCAGGGTGGACATCTTCACCTGGGAGGGCTCCTTGGTGAACAGCGCGGACACCGACGCGGAGGACATCTGCAGGCCGGCACGTTCGGCCAGGAGCCGCTGCAGTTGGGTGCCGGTCCAGACCTCGCGCTGGGCGGCGGCCATCCGCAGGCGCCATCGGATCTTCATGCGGGGCTGCCTTCCTCGGCGGTGAGTTCGCTCAGCGTGGTGGTCACCGCGCGGCGATAGGCGTCCTCGATGAACGTCGCGGACGGCCGGACGTATCGCATGGTCGAGCTGACCGTCCAGTGACCGAGGAGTTGCTGGATCGCCACGAGGTCCACACCGCGTTCGTAGTTGTGGGTCGCGCAGGCCCGCCGCAGGGCATGCGGGCTGAACCGGTCGGTGGCCGGACGTCCTTCGAGTTCCATCAGATAGCGCAGGCGGTTGCGGATCGTCCCGCGGTGCAGGCTGCCGCCGGACTCGTCCGCGAACAGCACCGGCGAGTTGGGGAACTTGCCCCGCACGTCGTCGAGGAACCAGTGCAGGACGAGGTCGAGGCCGTCCAGCATGGGCACCCAGCGCGGCCTGGGGCCGGAAGTGCGGGCGCCTTTGCCAAAACGTACGTGGAGTTTTCCGAACGGGCCCCGCGAGAAGTGGACGTCGGGACGCTCCAGCAGGGAGGCTTCTTCCGAGCGCAGGCCGGCGTGATACAGGGTCCGGAACATTGCATAGTCCCGGGCCGCGGGCCCGTACTTGCGGGCAGTGGCGATCCGGGCCTTGAGGAAATCGAAGAACTCCGCCACCCGTTCCGGGGTCGGCGGCGGCAATTGAGCCGGGGAGTCGTCCCCGACATGCCGTGAGGCGTTGAACTCGTCCACCGGGCAGACCAGACGGACGCCGAACCCCGCTTCAATCTCAACGGCCTTGCGGACCTGCAGGAACCGATGGAAACCCTTGAAGATCTGCACATACTCGCGCCGGGTCGAAGCCGCCCGCCCCGCGAGGGCCAAGTCACCGACGACGCGATCGATGTCCTCCGGAGTGACGTCCCACGCGGGTCGGCCCAGCGCGTTCAGCGTCCGTTCCAGCAGGCCAATGTCATTCTCGACTGTCACCGGGCTGAACCCGCGGGCCCTCCACGAGGCAACGAACGCCTCGACACACTCGGCCTGGAACTCCCACGGATCGGCAGTCACCGGCTCCAGCAGGACGGCACCACCCTCGATCACCCGCAACTGGGATGTCACCGGCACACCTTCCTCGCACCTGACCGATCAAGGCAGCGCCTGGAGAATCCGAGCACCACCGTGAAGACCAACGAGGACCGCAGGAGATGGATACGGGCCGGTGGCAGCGGCGATCCTCGAAAAGGAACATGTGCCAGCCCCAGATGAGTGGAAGCAGACGTTCACCGATCCCCGGCTCTGCGCGGCGATCGTGGACCGGGTGACCTTCAACGCGCACATCGTCGAGACCGGCACCGACAGCTTCCGCTTCAAGAAGACCCAGGAGAAGCACCGCAAGTCCTGAAGGGGTGTCTGAGCCCCGCATGACAAATTGCGCGGGGCTTCAGTCTCGCCGCACGAGGCCACCGCGAGCGTCTCGCGCTGGGCAGCGTGCAGCAGACCCATCCCCCACAACCTTCGTACTGATCACGTGCCGGGTTACAGGATCAGCCAAATACCGCCCGCCAGTCCCGTGATCACCCGAACGAGCAAGCGACTTCAGGGCAGAATGACGGGCCCATGGACATGCATCCCCTCCGGCTCACCGCTCATGGCCTGTTGCTTCGGGAATGGACGAGCGACGACCTCGCCGTCTTGCACGAGCTGTTCGACGACCCCGACGTCGCCTACCGGACCCCCTTGGAGTCGCCGTTCGACCAGGCCGCCGCACGGCGCTACTTGCACAGCGCGCACCAGGCACGGCGCGGACACGAGCGCATCCACCTGGCCATCACGACCGACGGGCAACAGGCCATGGGAGAAGTCCTGCTCAACCTGACCACTGGTGGCATCGGCTATATCGTGGGCGCCGCCCACCGAGGCCAGCGCCTCGCAGCGCGAGCTCTTCGAACTATGACCGAGTACGCGCACCACACGGCGGGCCTGACCCGGGTGATCCTCGAGATCGAGCCCGACAACCACCCCAGCATCGCCGTCGCCAGATCCGCAGGCTTCCGCCTCACCGACGTCAAACCAGAGACAGTCACCGACAAGGGACGGACCTACGACTTGCTCACCTGGGAACATCCGGCTCCGGCTTCCCGAGGTTAACTGATCGTTTCAGAATGAGCTCTGGCTCTGTTCGCGAGAACGGGAGTCGTTTGTCGATGAGCTCAGAAGGCGCCCTGTTGGCGGCCAGGCCGATGTTCACGAGGTCGGGAGGCACCTGCTGAGAATGATCTTGCTAGGGTCCACCCAAGACCTGGGGCGTTCAACGCATGGGAGGTGGTCAGGCGATGACCCCTGAGGAGCAGGATCTGATCATGGGCCTGGTGTTCGTACCAGGTGTGGGTCGGACGCGCACGCTCGACGAGGTGCTCGCCCACTTCGGCGAGTCCGACGGTGGGGCCCTGGCGCTCCGGCTGCTCCGGGACGCCATGGAGCGCCGGGACGCCGACGACGTCGAGATGGCGTTGATCGTCCATGGCGCCGCCGACGCCTCGGTCGAGGAGTTCATGGAGCCGTTGATCGAGCTGTTCCCTGCCGAATGGCACAGGGAGCACGAGGACATCGTGTCCATGCTGGGCAAGCTCCGCTCGCCCAAGACGGTGCCGACGCTGGTCTTGGCGACTCGCTGGGTTCCCGAGTACCTGGACTTCGACGACTGCCGGGCGCTCGCGGTGAAGGCGATCTGGGCGCTCGGCGGCATTCCCGGCCCGGAGGCCCGGGAAGCCCTCGAGGGGTTGCGCGACGACGAGAACGAGATCATCCGTGAGAACGCGGTGAAGCAGCTCGCACGCCGCGGCGAGCTCTGACCGCGGAGCTGTAGCCGTTCGTCCGGAACGCCCGACCGCGTTTCCTCGGCCAGTCGTTCCGACCAAGATCAATCTCGCCAGGGTTTCCTGTACCTCAACTACTCACGGGACGTCGCACAAACCACCCGGCGGGCCGTGAGTGACTCCCAAACTCGGCTCTGGCACAGATCTTGGTTGCGCCGTGAGGCGCTGTTGGTTCGAGTGGAGGTGGAAAACCTGCGCCAACGCCCTGTCGCAGCAGGGTTGTTGAAGCTGAGGGCAGCCTGATCCGGGTGGTGCCGGGGAGGGCAGGAAGCAGCCCTGACAAAGCCGGGACGTGCCAGTACTGCCAGATGGTGCGGGTCCGGCGAGCGTGATGGAGAGGAGTACGCGAGGAACCGGCGTTTTTTTTACGTCTCTTAAAGCGACACCGGCTCGAACCTGGTGGATCTGGGCCGGGTGTGGCGCGTATCCGGGTCGCCCTTTCGGGTGATCCGGTGAACTCCTGGGGCGGTATTCAAGAGCTGCCCGGGAGGCCGTGGGGAAGGTCTGCGGCGTACTCGCGGCGATGCCACAGGGACACAGTCGGGCTCCTCCTTCATCGAGCGAACCACAGTGAACACGGGAACCGTCCCGGTCCTCGCCCCGCACGCCGCGCCCGGTGGTGGTGATGGGGCTGAGTCCACCGACGACTGATCGGTCCGTGACGGGGCGGAGCCGCCGTAGTACTCCGAGGCCGGGAAAGCCGGTCACATGGGGAAGGGCGGCAGCGGTTTCGAGAAGGGAAGGATGCTGCAATGCCGGAAGACGCGCCGCCGAACGGCGGTGCTCCGTCGACGGACCCCGAACTGGGGCCTCGTCAGCGGGTATCGGAGATGCAGGCCAAGCTTCACCGTTGGGCGGCGGCCGAACCGGGCCGCAGGTTCGACGACCTGTTCAACTTCGTGCACGACCCGGCCACCCTGCGCATCGCGTGGGACCGGGTCGCGGGTAATCAGGGAGCGCGGACTCCCGGCGTGGACGGCCGTACGGTCGTCTGGATCGAGTCCGAGATCGGCGTCCCCGTCTTCCTGGCCGAGGTGCGTGAGCGTCTCAAGGCACGGGCCTGGAGCCCGATGCCGGCACGCGAGCGCAAGATCCCCAAGCCTGGCGGCTCGGGGAAGGTCCGCAAGCTCGGGATTCCCCGGGTGGAGGACCGCCTGGTCCAGGCGGCACTGAAACTGGTGCTGGAGCCCATCTTCGAGGCCGACTTCGAGCCGGTCTCCTACGGGTTCCGTCCCGCCCGGCGGGCCCAGGACGCGATCGCCGAGATCCATTACTTCGGCACCCGAGGCTACCGATGGGTGCTGGACGCGGATATCGAGGCGGCCTTCGACAACGTCTCGCACCGCTCCGTCATGGACGCGGTGCGGGCCAGAGTCAAGGACAAGCGCGTACTGGAGCTGGTCAAGGCGTTCTTGAAGGCTGGTGTCCTCACCGAGGACGGCCAGTATCGGGACACCCACACCGGCACCCCGCAAGGCGGGATCCTCTCACCGCTGATCTTCAACATCGTCCTGTCGGCGCTCGATGAGCACCTGCACGGGCCGTGGAAGAGCGGCGGGGAGCTGAGCACCGGCTCCCGGCGGGACCGGCGTCGGTACCTGGGCCTGCCCAGGTGGCGGGTCGTTCGTTACGCGGACGACTTCGTCGTCCTCGTGCACGGCACCCGCGACGACGTCGAAACGCTGCGCGAAGACATCGCTCATGTGCTGGAGCCCTTGGGTCTTCGGCTGTCACCGGCCAAGACCCGCATCGTGCACATGAGCGACGGGTTCGACTTCTTGGGGTTCCGCATCCAGTGGCGCCGCAAGCAGGGAACCAGCGACAAGTGGTACGTCTACACCTTCATCGCCGACCGGCCCCTCCGGTCGTTGAAGGCGAAGATCCGTGCCCTGACGCACAGGACGTCGCAACACCCTCCCAGGGACGTGCTGATCCGGCTCAACCAGATCATGCGCGGCTGGGCCAACTACTTCAAGCACGCAGTAGCGAAACACACCTTCAGCAAACTGGAGTACTTCGTCTGGTGGCGGGTGGTCCGGTGGCTGAGAGCTCTGCATCGCTGGAGATGGAAGGACGTTCGCCGGTGGCTCGCCAACCCCCACGGGGGCTGGCGTCGCCCACATGCGGACGGGATCGAACTCTTCGACCTTGAGACGGTGACGGTTACCCGTTACCGCTACCGGGCGTCGAGGATCCCCAACCCCTGGGCCGGTATCAACCACACCTGACGGCAGAGACCGGGGAGAGCCCGTTGCGTTGAGAGGCGCACGGCGGGTTCGGCGAGAGGTCCGGAGAAACGGACCGGGAGCAATCCCGGCACCGCGCTCCGGGCCTACTCAGCGGTGCGGTCGCGGAGCGTCACCACGGCGTTCGATTGCAAGTGCTCAGATTCGTGTGGGACCGCGTACGCCTTCCCGCCTTGCTGCAGGGAGTGACGCTCCATCAGCTCTGCGCTCGGCCTCGCCGGTGACCGCGGCGAGCGGTGACGGTGCTGGTCATGCAGGCCGATGCAACGTTCTGGGACTCGCTTGTGTTCGACGGAATCGACGACGTGGACGTCGAAGCGATAACCGCCGCCTTCGGCACGGTCGATGTCACGGCCAGAGGCCGGGCAGCCGGGGTCGCGCGTCCGGACTGCGGCTGCTCCTCGAATCGAGTGCATGACTCCTACCAGCGCAGACTGAAGGATCTACCGCTCGCTGAACAGAGTGTCGTGATCCATCTGACGGTCCGGCGTTTCATCTGCAGCACGGACAACTGTCCGCGTCGCACTTTCGCCGAGCCGTTCGCGCAGTTGGCTGCCCCGTACGCACGCTTCACCACGCGGCTGGGCCACGTCCTGGAGCGCGTCGGGCTCGCCCTCGCCGGACGAGCCGGCGCTCGGCTGACCGCCCAACTGGGCTTCCAAGTGGGACGGATGACCCTGCTGCGCAGGGTCATGGCGCTGCCCGACCCGCAGTGCGGCACGCCACGCGTGCTGGGCGTGGACGACTTCGCAACCCGTCGTGGGCAGACCTACTCCACTGTCTTGACCTGCGGAGAGACTCATCGCGTGGTAGACGTGCTCCCGACGCGCGACTCCGGACCGCTGGCCGCGTGGCTGGCCACCCACCCGGGCGTGGAGATCATCTGCCGGGACCGGGCGGGTGCCTACGCGGAGGGCGCGCGCCTCGGCGCTCCCACCGCAATCCAGGTCGCCGACCGGTTCCACCTGTGGCAGGGCATCGGCAGAGCAGTGGAGACCTGCGTCGCCGCCCATCGCAAATGCCTGAATGGGCCAACACCACCAACACGAGCGGACGTCGGGGCGTCGACCAACGACCCGGTGCGCGGCGGACCGGACCTTGATGGCCGGCGGGCCCAGCGCAAGAAGGCCGCGCACGCCCTGGTCCACGAACTGCTCGCTCAGGGGTACTCGCGCCGGGCGATCGCCCGGCATCTGGGCTGGGGACTCAACACCGTGCTGCGATATGCACGTGCGGCCACCTGGCAGGACACCCTCCGGGAGAACCGTCCCCGGCCCAGTCGTCTGGACCCCTACAAGCCCTATCTGGAGCGGCGGTTCGCCGCGGGATGCACGAACGTCACTCGCCTGCATCGCGAACTGATCAACGAGAACGCCCCCGTCACCTACCAGATGGTCCGCGCCTACATCGCTGCCCTGCGCGCCGTGCCGCCGCAGGCGCCGCCTCCTCCGCCGACGGTGCGGCGGGTCACCGGCTGGCTCACCCGTCACCCCGCAACCCTGAGCGAGGACGAGCGCGCCGCGCTGAAGGCTGTCCTGGCACGCTGCCCCGAGCTGGATACCGCCGCCGAACACGTCCGGGGCTTCGGCGAGATCCTCACCCATCGGCTCGGCTTCACGCTTCCCGCCTGGATCGACGCCGTCGACGCCAGCCAACTGCCCGGCCTCACCAACTTCGCCCTCCACCTGCTCCGAGACCGCGACGCGGTGACCGCCGGCCTCACCCTGCACTGGAGCCCCGGCGGCACAGAAGGTGCCGTGAACCGCAATCAAGAAGATCAAGAGACAGCTCTACGGCCGTGCCGGATTCGAGCTACTCCGCAAGATGATCCTGCTCCAGTAGAGTCTCGCTCCAGCTCTGCAGCCATCCCTGGTCACGCCAGCGACTGTGGTGGGCTGAGAAGATCGCCGCGAGATCGGATTCCAGCGAGACCGCGAAGGACGGGGATGTCGAGAAGACTGCCCATAGGCCAGGCCCAGGAGCGACTTCGACATGAGCTGAGCCCTGGGCAACAGCCCCTCGCTGAGCTGGACGTGGACGAGGTGTGGCTTAGGTTCGTTCGCTTCGGCTCGCAACGCTTCGATACCGCGGGCACACCCGACGCTGATGGTCTTCTCTTCCAGTACGGGACCCACTCCTTCGAGGGCCCGCGCGTCTTCACGCTGGACTTTGCCCGGCAGTTCGAAGTCAACGACGCTTCCGGCGAGCATGATCATTACATCCAGCTCCACTGCGAACTTCGGTACGAACCCGTCCTCCAACTCCGCGCATTGGGGCACTTCGAGTCCTGGTTCTTCCACGACACGGACGACGAACTCGACCACTGGACCGATGGCCTGGGCCTCCACGACTTCTGGGCGACCCTCCGCAACTTCCGTCCCACTGAAATCAGGGTCTACCAAGAACAGGTGTGATCAAAGCCGCGAAGCGGCCTGTCCAGTAACGCTCCGCGACCGCTCCGCTGAGTAGGCCCGGAGCGCGGTGCCGGGATTGCTCCCGGTCCGTTTCTCCGGACCTCTCGCCGAACCCGCCGTGCGCCTCTCAACGCAACGGGCTCTCCCCGGTCTCTGCCGTCAGGTGTGGTTGATACCGGCCCAGGGGTTGGGGATCCTCGACGCCCGGTAGCGGTAACGGGTAACCGTCACCGTCTCAAGGTCGAAGAGTTCGATCCCGTCCGCATGTGGGCGACGCCAGCCCCCGTGGGGGTTGGCGAGCCACCGGCGAACGTCCTTCCATCTCCAGCGATGCAGAGCTCTCAGCCACCGGACCACCCGCCACCAGACGAAGTACTCCAGTTTGCTGAAGGTGTGTTTCGCTACTGCGTGCTTGAAGTAGTTGGCCCAGCCGCGCATGATCTGGTTGAGCCGGATCAGCACGTCCCTGGGAGGGTGTTGCGACGTCCTGTGCGTCAGGGCACGGATCTTCGCCTTCAACGACCGGAGGGGCCGGTCGGCGATGAAGGTGTAGACGTACCACTTGTCGCTGGTTCCCTGCTTGCGGCGCCACTGGATGCGGAACCCCAAGAAGTCGAACCCGTCGCTCATGTGCACGATGCGGGTCTTGGCCGGTGACAGCCGAAGACCCAAGGGCTCCAGCACATGAGCGATGTCTTCGCGCAGCGTTTCGACGTCGTCGCGGGTGCCGTGCACGAGGACGACGAAGTCGTCCGCGTAACGAACGACCCGCCACCTGGGCAGGCCCAGGTACCGACGCCGGTCCCGCCGGGAGCCGGTGCTCAGCTCCCCGCCGCTCTTCCACGGCCCGTGCAGGTGCTCATCGAGCGCCGACAGGACGATGTTGAAGATCAGCGGTGAGAGGATCCCGCCTTGCGGGGTGCCGGTGTGGGTGTCCCGATACTGGCCGTCCTCGGTGAGGACACCAGCCTTCAAGAACGCCTTGACCAGCTCCAGTACGCGCTTGTCCTTGACTCTGGCCCGCACCGCGTCCATGACGGAGCGGTGCGAGACGTTGTCGAAGGCCGCCTCGATATCCGCGTCCAGCACCCATCGGTAGCCTCGGGTGCCGAAGTAATGGATCTCGGCGATCGCGTCCTGGGCCCGCCGGGCGGGACGGAACCCGTAGGAGACCGGCTCGAAGTCGGCCTCGAAGATGGGCTCCAGCACCAGTTTCAGTGCCGCCTGGACCAGGCGGTCCTCCACCCGGGGAATCCCGAGCTTGCGGACCTTCCCCGAGCCGCCAGGCTTGGGGATCTTGCGCTCGCGTGCCGGCATCGGGCTCCAGGCCCGTGCCTTGAGACGCTCACGCACCTCGGCCAGGAAGACGGGGACGCCGATCTCGGACTCGATCCAGACGACCGTACGGCCGTCCACGCCGGGAGTCCGCGCTCCCTGATTACCCGCGACCCGGTCCCACGCGATGCGCAGGGTGGCCGGGTCGTGCACGAAGTTGAACAGGTCGTCGAACCTGCGGCCCGGTTCGGCCGCCGCCCAACGGTGAAGCTTGGCCTGCATCTCCGATACCCGCTGACGAGGCCCCAGTTCGGGGTCCGTCGACGGAGCACCGCCGTTCGGCGGCGCGTCTTCCGGCATTGCAGCATCCTTCCCTTCTCGAAACCGCTGCCGCCCTTCCCCATGTGACCGGCTTTCCCGGCCTCGGAGTACTACGGCGGCTCCGCCCCGTCACGGACCGATCAGTCGTCGGTGGACTCAGCCCCATCACCACCACCGGGCGCGGCGTGCGGGGCGAGGACCGGGACGGTTCCCGTGTTCACTGTGGTTCGCTCGATGAAGGAGGAGCCCGACTGTGTCCCTGTGGCATCGCCGCGAGTACGCCGCAGACCTTCCCCACGGCCTCCCGGGCAGCTCTTGAATACCGCCCCAGGAGTTCACCGGATCACCCGAAAGGGCGACCCGGATACGCGCCACACCCGGCCCAGATCCACCAGGTTCGAGCCGGTGTCGCTTTAAGAGACGTAAAAAAAACGCCGGTTCCTCGCGTACTCCTCTCCATCACGCTCGCCGGACCCGCACCATCTGGCAGTACTGGCACGTCCCGGCTTTGTCAGGGCTGCTTCCTGCCCTCCCCGGCACCACCCGGATCAGGCTGCCCTCAGCTTCAACAACCCTGCTGCGACAGGGCGTTGGCGCAGGTTTTCCACCTCCACTCGAACCAACAGCGCCTCACGGCGCAACCAAGATCTGTGCCAGACCCCCAAACTCATCGACACTAATCAAGGAACCGGCTCACGCGGTGACTCCCGAAGCCGTCGACGAACGACTTCCGTTCTCGTGTACAAAGCCAGAGCTCCGCAGGCGGCGGAGACATATGAGGCTGCAGGCCAGCTCGAGCAGGCCCTGGTGGAGATCGGCGCGTCGCTCGTAGCGGATGCGGAGCCGTTTGAACTGGTGCAGCCAGGCGAAGGCCCGCTCGACCACCCAACGCACCTTGCCCAGTCCTGAGCCGTGGGCGACGCCGCGTCGGGCGATCACTGGCTTGACGCCGCGCTTCCACAGCAGGCGGCGGTACTTGTCGAAGTCGTAGCCCCGGTCGGCGTACAGACGCCGGGGCTTGCGGCGGGGGCGTCCTCGCAGGCCCCGGATCGGTGGGACCGCGTCCAGCAGAGGCAGGAGTTGGGTGACGTCGTGCCGGTTGCCGCCGGTGAGCGTGACGGCGAGCGGGGTTCCGTGGCGGTCGACGATCACATGGTGTTTCGAGCCGGGGCGGGCGCGGTCGACAGGCGAGGGCCCGGTGTGATCCCCCCTTTGAGGGCCCGGACGTGGGACCCGTCCACGGCGCAGTCGTCCAGGTCCAGCAGGCCGGCGCGGCGGAGCTCGGTCAGCAGGGCGGCGTGCAGGTGTGGCCAGACGCCGGCCTCGGTCCAGTCCCGCAGCCGGCGCCAGGCCGTCACCCCGGAGCAGCCCACGGTCTCCGCCGGGACGTCGCGCCAGGCCACACCGGTCCGCAGCACGTACATCACACCGGCGAGTGCCACACGGTCCGGAACACGCAACCGCCCGGGATGACGGTGACGCCGTTCAGGAGTAGGAGGCAGCAGCGGAGCAACCCGCTCCCACAGGCCGTCAGGAACAAGATCAGCACGCACGCCTGACACTCTGCCGACCAAGATCGTCGAGCACAAGACCCGCAGCGCAACTCATTTTGAAACGATCAGTAAAAACAAGCTGACCCGACCCGCTTCAAGAACCGAGGCCGGCGCCCCATGCGGGGCGCCGGCCTCGGCCCGGTTAGGCACGAGCCGTTCTCCGCCAGTCGTGCCAATGCCCGTCCTCTGAAAGGCGATGTACGCACCGCCGGCGCCCGCCAACAGCAGTACAGCGGTGCGGGTGTCGAGACCGTTCACGTTGAACTCCAAGGACGGTGAGACGCGGTCCGTCCGCGTCAGGACCGCACCTTGCGGTACGCGAGGGTTAGCCCGGCAACTCTTGCGAAAATTCGCACCCCTGCACGGGAAAACCCCAGCTCAGATGGTATAAAGCCCGGACAGGTCCGAATGGTGGCCGGGTGATTCCTCATGGCTGACGCCACCGCCTGGCCGTCGATACTGCACCAGCAGCCCAGCATCGGGACGGCGAAGGGCCCGGCCAGCAGGCCGAGCCCGTCTGTCTGTTCGTCGTCAGGAAGCCGGGGGCAGTGTCCGTTCCGCCAGCTGCCCGACCGACGCCATCCGGGCCGTGTCCCACCCAGGTTGGGGCGGGAGGCTCCGCAATGGAGGACAGCTTTGCATCCTGAGTTGGGCAAGCTACTGGAGACCGGAGAGCGGCTGGTGGCACAGTTTCACCGGCACCCCGGGAGCCTCGGTTGCCCGGTTCGTCGGCCGGAGAAGAGCGTCCGGCGCCCAGTAGGCTGCTCCGGGTGACTAGTGAATCCTCCAGCGTCAACAGCTTCCGCCTGATCGTCACGGGAGGAGGCACCGGCGGCCACACTTATCCGGCGCTCACTGCGATCCGCACGCTGCAGAATCGGCTGGCGGCTGAGGGGAGGGCCCTGGAGGTGCTGTGGATCGGCACTGCCGACGGTCTGGAGGCGCGTGTCGCGCCCGCCGAGGGGATCGCGTTCGCCACGGTGGCCACGGGGAAGATCCGCCGCTCAAGCAACCCCCTCATGATGATGTCGGCGTCGAACGTGCGGGACATGGCGCGTGTGCCGCTCGGCGTGGCCCAGGCGAGGAAGCTGGTAGCGGACTTTCGGCCGGACGTGGTACTCGCCACCGGCGGTTACGTCGCCGTCCCCGCGGGGCTGGCCGCGCGTATGTGCCGGCGTCCGCTGGTGCTGCATGAGCAGACTGTGCGCCTGGGTCTGGCCAACCGGAAGCTGGCCGGTTCGGCGACGCGGATTGCGGTGTCGTCCGAGTCGACGTTGCCCCTTCTGTCGGAGGCGGTACGTGGCGCTGCGGTCGTCACCGGCAATCCGATCCGGCCGGAAGTGCTGTCCGGGCACCCGGACAAGGCGGTGGAGGCCCTGGGCCTGCAGGGCTTCGACCGGCGGCTGCCGACCGTGTACGTCACCGGCGGGGCGCAGGGTTCCCAGCAGATCAACGGCGTCGTCCGGGACGCTCTGCCCTGGCTGCTGGAACGGGCGAACGTGATCCACCAGTGCGGCCCGGACAACGTCGAGGAGCTGCGGCAGTACGCGGCAACCCTGCCGGCCGCGCTGGCTGGCCGGTACTACCTTGCCGGGTTCGTCGGCCCGGAGCTGCCCGATGTCCTTGCGCTCGCGGACGTCGTGGTGTCGAGGAGTGGGGCCGGGACCCTGGCTGAGCTCACCGCTCTCGGTAAGCCGGCCGTGTTCATCCCGCTGGCCTCCTCGGCGGGAAACGAGCAGGCGCACAACGCGCGCCACCTGGAGGAGGCCGGGGCCGCCGTCGCCCTGCTCGGTGACGTCACCGCAGACCATCTTCGAGACGCCGTTGGCCCGCTCCTCACCGATCCCGCACGGCGGGACGAGATGGCGAAGCGGGCCCGGGCTCACGGCCGGCCGGATGCGGCGGACCGGCTCGTAGACGTGATCCTGTCCGCCGCATCCGGCTGACTCGCCTGCTACGCGCAGCGGCCGCCGATGCCCAGCGCCGTGCCCGCCTCGATCAGCACGACGCAGCCGGTGAACACATCGTCCCTCCGGCGGACTTGAGGAACTGTCCGAGGGCGGAGACCACGTGCTCGATGTGCTGCTCGGTGAGGTGCTGATGGAAGGGAAGGCTCAGGATCTCCTGGCCGGCCTGCTCGGTGGCGGGCAGCGTGCGCTTCCAGGCTGCGAACGCGGGCTGACTGTGGTTGGGCGGGTAGTGGACACCCACTCCGACACCCTGGGATCGCAGCCGCGCGAACACCGCATCCCGGTTCTTCACTCGGACCTGGCACAGGTGGGGCACGGAACGGTCAGGGTCGACATCGACGGACGTCACGCCCTCCAGTGAGGAGAGCGCCGACCGGTAGGTGCGCCACAGGTCCCGGCGGGCACGCTCAGTGGCGCCGAAGTGGGCGAGCTGGGCCAGACCGACGGCCGCGTTGAGGTCGGAGAGCTGGTACCGAAGGCCGAAGGACTCCACACGGTAGGTGGTTGTGTTCGCACGCTCCGCCTGGGACTGGGCGACGCCAAGGAGCCGGAGTCGACGAATCGCGTCGGCTTCTTCCGGCGTGCGGGGGATGACCATGCCGCCCTGGCCGCAGGTGAGGTTCTTGATCGGCCCGAACGAGAAGCAGGTCAGGGCGCGACCGGCGCCCACGCGCCGTGGACCGTTGCGGGAGCCGAAGGCGTGCGCGGCGTCCTCGATGACGGCGACGCCCCGCTCGTCCAGTTCCCCCTGAACGGCGGCAAGGTCGACCGCACGGCCTCCGAACAGAACCGGCATGACGGCGGCCGTGGCGTCGCTGACCGCTTCCATGACGAGCTGGTCGTTCACGCACAGCGTGCCGAGTTCGATGTCCACGAAGCGCGGAGTGGCGCCGACGGCCAGGATTGCCTGAACGGTCGCACAGAACGTCATGGACGGAACGATCACCTCGTCCCCGGGACCGACCCCTGCGACGATCAAAGCCAGGTGCAGGGCGGCCGTACCAGAGGCGACGGCCACAGCATCAGGGATGCCGAGGAAGTCAGCAACGCGACGTTCGAACTCCTCGGTGACAGCGCCGTGCCCGTACTGCCCGGACTCCAGCACCCGGGCCACCGCCTCAGCTTCCTCTCCGTACAGGTACGGGCTGGCGTTGCGCCGGGCGTCCGGCCTCGACGAGTTGGTCATGACTCCCCCTTCGTTGCGAGCATGGGCATGATCACTTCGCCCCCCTTGACCGGCCGGACTATCGGCCGGATCAGTGCGCCGGCCGCATCCAGAGCCGAGGATGCGTCGGCAGGCGACGCCCCGGCGGCCACGAGCAGGCCGATCTTGTGGCCGGACTGGTCGTGCGGCCGTACGCGGTCACCCGGCTCGGCGTACAGCTCGACATCAGTGATCCCGGGGATGCTGCGCGCCTCGGCGACCCCTTCCCATGCGATCAGTTCGCCTTCCACGGCGAGCGGTGAGCCGATCAGCTCCAGCGCCGCATGCGCGGCGCGCGTTGGCACCAGGTGGCCGCCGACCGGCTCACCGAGCGCGAGCGCGACGAGCGCACGCACGACGTCCACGCCGTAAGCGGCGGCGAGCAATCGCGGGACGCCGTCACCGCCGAGACGCGTGTTGGCCTCGATGACACGCTCCTGGCCGTCCGCGCCGAGGACGACGTCAAAATTCGCTGGACCATCGACGATGCCCAGTGCGCGGCACAGTCGCTCAACGGTGGCCTCAAGCCGGTTGCGTGTCGCCAAGGGCAACTGGGTGGTGCGCAGCCGCCTGACGACGAAGCCCCCATTGACGAACTCCTTGTCCTTGATGCAGGTCAGCACCGCCCTGCCGTCCCGCATGAAGACCTCGATGGCCAGCGGGCGACCCTGGACGAACTCTTCGGCGATCACGGTCTGAGAGGCGGAGTAGGAGCGGGCGTAGGCGACGGCAGCGGGCAGGTCCTCAGGGCGGGGGACGCGGGTGACACCCTTGCTGCCCGAACCGTCCACAGGCTTGACCACGAGCGGGAAGCGCAGCCCCGCGGCCTCCGCGACGACCTCATCTGGGTTGTCCGACGCGGTCCACCCGTATCCGGTGACGCCGCAGGACGCGGCGATCGCGTGGAAGGTGGCCTTGTCGCCGGCCGCGAGTGCGCTCTTGGGGTACACGTAAGTGGTGCCGTACCGCAGGCCCAAGGCGTGCCAACTGGCCAGCGCGGCGTCGCTCGCGCCGCATACGATCCCGGCCGGGCGCACGTCGCCTAACGCGTCGGCGATGGCGTCGGTGTTCCGGGTGGAGATCTTCAGGGCTGCGTCGGCGGCCGCAAGCGCGGGAGCGTCCGTTCGCATGTCCACCGCTATGGTCGGGATTCCGCGACGCCGCGCCTCCCGGTAGAGCGGGATCTGCTCCTCCGAGGCGCCAAGCACAATCAGCGCGCCCTGTGGCCAGTGCTCAGACATGCTGCGGCTCCCGGGCTGTGTCGAGGGTGATGCGTGGACGCGTGGCGGCGGAGTCGCGCGTCAACGGCGCCCACCGGTCGCGGTTGCGGCGATACCACTCGACGGTGTCGGACAGAGCCTCGCGGAAGTCGCGCTGGGGCTTGTAGCCGAGCTGGCCTGCGATCTTGTCCCAGACCATTGAGTACCGAATGTCATTGGCATGACGGTCCGGGACGTAGGTGACCGAGTCCCAGTCGGCACCGCACAGGCGCAGCAACTCCCCGGTCAGCTCCTTGCTCGTGAGGTCGGTGCCGCCGCCGATGTTGTAGACCTCGCCCGGGGCGCCGCCGCGCAGGACGAGTTCGATGCCGGCGCAGTTGTCCTCCACGTGCAGCCAGTTCCGCACGTGCTGGCCTCGGCCGTGGAGGGTGACCTGCTCGCCCCGCAGGAGCCGGGTCGCGAACAGAGGGATGATCTTTTCGGGGTACTGATGGGGGCCGTAGTTGTTCGAGCTGCGCGTCACGCACACCGGGACGCCGTAGGTGTGGAAGTAGCTCAGCGCGACCAGGTCGCTGGCCGCCTTCGACGCGGCGTACGGCACCGTCGGGCGCAGCGGGTAGGCCTCGGTGGCCGATCCATGTGGCAGCGGCCCGTAGACCTCGTCCGTCGAGACGTGCACGAACTTGCTGATGCCGTGCCGCAGTGCCGCGTCCGCAAGGGCCTGGGTGCCGAGCACGTTCGTCGACAGGAAGACGTCAGCGGCGTAAAACGAGCGGTCGACGTGCGATTCGGCGGCGAAGTGGACGACCGCCGTGTGCTCTCGTACGAGGGTGTCGACCAGGTCGGCGTCGAGGATGTTGCCGTGGACGAACGTCAGCTTCGGGCTGAACGCTTCGCCGAGGTTCTCGATGCGCCCCGCGTACGTGAGGGCGTCGAGCACCGTCACATGGCCAATGTCCTCGGCCCGCAGGATGCGCTTGACGAAGTGCGAGCCGATGAACCCGGCCCCGCCCGTGACAAGCAGTTTGTCCATGGAAGCCTCCGGAGAGTGTGAGCAGCGGCCGGGATGACCGTCATGCACCCCCGGCCGCTGGAACCTGCGGGGGAGCCCCGAAGGTGTCGAGTTCAGTCAAGTCAGTGGTAAGCAGGGCCAATAGGACCCACGATGTAACCCCGCGTAGTCCTCTGTAACCCTGGGGAGGGGGTCCACAGATGGCGCAAGAACCGGAGCCGTTGACACAGTTGATCCGTCAGGCCTGCGAAGAACGCGGTTGGGGCCCGTCCAAGCTGGCCCGAGAACTCGGCCTCGCCGCCGGGCGCGGGCCGCAGGGCATGTCCCGCCAGTACGCGCGGAAACTGCTGATCGGAGAGCGCGGGCTGGGAGACCTGTGGTTCCCGGCGGTCATCCGGGTCCTAGGGATCAACCCCCACAGCGCAGGTCCAGCCGAGTACGCGGCGCCGACCATGGATACCGTGACATCAGTGCTGGCCCTTGGGAGGAGTGACGTGGACCGTCGGAGCTTCCTGCTGTCGGCCTCAACCGGCGCTGCCCTGTCGTTCCTCGGCGTGCCCGACTCGGACGCCATCACCCGCCGTGTCCGCGCCGCCCCCGCAACGGCTGTACGGGTCGGCAAGGGCGAGGTCGAGGCAATCAAGACCATGGTCAAGACTCTCGGCGACAGCGCCGCCGAATACGGCGGCGGCCACGTCCGGAATCTCGCCGTGCGCCACCTGACCGAGAACGCCGCACCCTGGCTGAACGGCCGCTACACCGAGGCCACCGGCCGCGACTTATACGCCGCCACCAGTCAACTCGCTCACGTCATCGGATGGATGGCGCAGGACGAAGGCGATGACAAACGGCACCAGATCCTCGCGCGCCACTACTACGCCCACGCCTGGCGTCTCGCCGACGAGGCCGCAGAACCCGAACTCGCCGCCACCGCACTGCGCGGCCTCACCGTGCAGGCCATCAACCAGGGCCTCCGGCACCGCGCCGAGGCGGTTGCGCTGGCAGAGATGACCATGAACTACGCGAGACACCTCGACGACCCGCGTGCGGTGGCCTACTACCAGTCGACGCACGCCGACGCCGCAGCGCTCGACGGCGACCACCGCACCGCCACCAGCTCCCTGAACGCTTCCCAGACGCAGATCGAACGTACTGCCAGCGCACCCCCCGGCGAGTCCTGGGCATCGCACTTCACCATCGGCCGCTGGGCCTACGCCTCCGGCATGACGCTGGCCAGAATGGGGGACCTGACTGCCGCCGCCGAACATCTCGATCAGGCCCTCGAAGAATACGGCTTGGACCGCCGGCGCACCCGGGCCAGCGTGCTCGGACACCTCGGCGAGATCCGCATTCACCAGGGCGACTTCGACGGCGCGCTGAGCGCCTGGTCAGAATTCGTTGACTGCGCGGAGGGCGTGAAGTCCGTGCGTGTCCGCGACGCCGCCGAGGATATGCAGGTCCGCCTTGGACGGTTCCCCGGTGACGCGACAGCGCGCGAGCTCACCGCCCGCGCGAGCCGTCTCCTGGCGGCCAGCTAACCCGGATTGAGGCGAGCGATCATGCATGCCCCAACTCACCTCGGAATATCACCTCAGACACCACAGTTAGGCAGGGTTACCGAAACGTGCGGTGTCATCGAGGGAGAGGTCGGGGCGCGGGCGGTACCAGCGGGCAGGATGGCGCCAGCGCCCGGCACTGTCCCGGGCCACGTCGACGCCGACCTCCACCACCAGCTCCGGTTGCACCAGGGTCACGGTCAAGGTCTCCCTCGTTCCCCACCCGGCAGAGAACGTCCAGCCCGTCCACGGATGCTCATCCGCGGCAGGGGCCAGCATTCCTGCGACGGCGCGGCCGGCCGCCTGCGGCAGCGTGGTGGTGCGGCCGGTGTACTGCAGCCGCCCGCCCCGGTCATACCGCCCCAGCAGCAGGGTCCGCGGCCCGGTCAAAGGCCCGGTGACCGCGGCGACGATCGCCTCCTGCGTCTCGCGCACCTACTGGTGAAGCGCCGTTATTTGGAAGCTGCAGTATTCCCTGGCGGTTGTCATCGGGCCCTCGGCCGGAGAGCAGCTCTAACTCGTTGACGCGCCAGGCCAATCAGGGGCTTTACTGAGAATCTCCAGCGCGTCGACGTGAGACGTCGCAGCGTCACGGGCCCCTGGGGGAAGAAGATCCCGTTGGGGCCTGGCGCGGGATCTTCGCTGTTCAACAATGCTGCGAGGTACGAGTCACGTGACAGTCAGCTGCTGCTCGAACGATGCGGTCGCTACTGGTTCCAGCCTTGGAAAACTGCTGCCCAGATGCGACTGGGACCGCTACTTTCAGGCCGTATGAGCAAGCATCTCTTTCTGCGTAAGGCAGTGTTGTCGTGGCTCGAGTATGCGGGCGGTCTGTCCCCGACACCCCAGTCCATCGTGGTATTGATGCTCCAGCCCCACTGGGAGGACGTGGTGAGAGAGGTGGCCGCCGCAGCGCCTAGTGCTTCGTTCCTCAAAGGACGTACACATATCGGCGGCGTAAGCGCCGTGTGGGCGGTGCGGGTCTGCCCCAGATCCAAGGTCGGGCGCGGGCGTTGAGCTGGGCTGTGGCCACTTCGGTGGCGTGGGTGATGTGGTCGCGGTCGCCGAAGGAGCGTCCGGCCAGGGCGGTCTTGCGGAAGATGCGCCACCAGCCCTCTTGGAGGTTCAGCCAGCAGGCGCCGACCGGGATGAACACGTGCCTGATGCGGGGGTGGTCCTCGAGCCAGGTTCGGGTGGACACGCTGTTGTGCGAGGACAGATTGTCGGTGATCACATAGATGTCCCCGACGGGGTTGGCGTCCTCGACCAGCTGAAGGAACTGCTGGTAGAAGGCGCTGTTGCGGGAGGTGGCGGTCATCGTGAGCTCCTGGCCGTCGCGGACGCGTAAGGCGCCGTAGACCCAGGTTTTCTCCGGTCCGCGGGAGTAGTCGATCTCGTTCTTGATGCGGTGTCCGTCCGGTGACCAGCCCGGTGCCGGCGGGAAGGCGCGTGGGATCACCGGGCCGAGCTCGTCGGCGCAGACGACCGTCGCACCGGCGGGCGGGCTGGTGTAGAGCTCGACGATCCGCGTCCTTTTCCCTCGAAGTCTGCATCTCTCGGGCGCGTCCACGAGCGTGTGCGCCGCCAGCGCACGCCCTCGGCCAGCAGGATGCGGCGCACCTGGGAGCGGCTTACCTCGATTCCCAGGTCCCGGGCCGCGGCAGCCAGTGCGTCCAAGGTCCATTCCGAGGGTCCCGACTCGTCCGCGGCCCACATCTCGTTCGACGGCTGCACCTCAAGCCGACCGGGCGGGGTCTGCTTGACCATCGCGATGATCCGGGAGCGTTCGGCCTCGGTGATCCTTCGCTTGCGGCCCTGCCCGCCCAGATCTTCCAGGCCCTCAAGCCCCAAGCGGTTGAACCGGTGCAGCCAGCGGCGCACCGTCTTCTGACTGCACCTCAGCTCGTCGGCGATCTGCGGGACCAGCCAGCCGTCCCAGCTCAGCTCCACCATCCGGCACCGCTCCACCAGAGCCTTCGGCGCCTTCCTGGCAGCCGCCAGGCGGTGGACCACCGCTTGCTCGCCCTCGTCACGGCCCGGCCGTACCCGTAACACCATCGTCCAGCACCCGCCCCCGAGTACCCGCAACCACCCCGCTACCAGCAGCTCTACCCACTGAAAGCGGAATTCAGCACTAGTGCCGACATCCAGCAGCACCGGCTTAACAACGAAGACCTGGACGACGACTGGATCTTCGAGGACCCTCGGTTGGAGCTCATCGCCAACGCCGCGCGACACGCACTGGAACCAGACAGCCACGACGAACCCGCCACGACAGCCTGGCTCGGACTCGCACGCAGACAGCAGGCCGGTCATATGCGCGGTGGCGGATCCGAGCCCTTGCGCACCCACACTCCAACACCCAACACAGCTCAGCGAATCGGGACGCGGCCTGCAGATCATCGCAGCACTCAGCGCGTCCTGGGGTTGCTCCCAGCCGCAGAGCTCAGGAAAGATGGTCTGGGCCCGCGTCCCAACACTCCCGCACTCCTAACGCTGTCCACCGCTCTACCTGGACAATGCGCCGTACAGACCCCGGAGGCAGCGGGAGGCTGCCCGATACGCCCCGGACGGCTCGTCGGCATGTTCCTTCCAGCGATACGACGCCCGAACGGGCCGGAGTCGAGTTGTTTTCAGCGACCCCTGCCACCCCGTCGCCCGTCGGGAGGAGTGATTCTTTGACTGTCATTCCTTCGCCAGGGTGTCGAGCCAGGTGTTCCCCGGAGGCGGGACGAAGAAATAGCCGCCTCCGACAGTGAGGGTGTACTTGGCCATGGCCTCACCTTCCAGCCGGGCCTGTACCGCTTCGAAGCCCTTTTCCAGGTCGCGTTGGAAGCAGGAGAAAACCAGCCCTTGATCGCCGGTGCCTCGGCGATAGTTGTAGCCGCGCCGGACTAAGGGTGGGGGACTGCGTCTGTCCGGGGCCGCCCTGCGGACGTGGGCGTCAAGCGGGGTGATCTTGCCGAGGGCGTCAGCCGTGAACACCGGCCGCTCATCGCTGGGCGTACCGTCCAGCCAGCGCCCGTCTCTGCGTCGGCCGATGATGCGCTCCTGGGCGGCAACGCTGTCTCGGTCCCAGAAGTCGGTGGCGAGCCGGATGATCCGGATCACCTGGTAACTGCCCCCCACTGCCCAGGACGGCTCCCCCTGGTCGGCGGTGACGATGGCGCGCTCAGTGATCCCGGCCGGGCTGGCGGGGTTGCCGTATCCCTCGGTGAAGTGGAAGGGATTGCGGGCGAGTCCCTGTCCGTGCTCACTGCGGGTTTCGGGACGGTTGCCGTCCAAGCGCCAGCGCACTCGCCACTGGGGCAACAAGGCCAGTGCCCGTGCCGCAGCCTGTCGAGCGCCCGAGGCCGAGGCCCCAGTGATCTGCAGCAGGAGGTCCCCGTGCGATTGCGATGAATCCAGGACGTCACCAGCGAACGACGGCATCCGCTTGAGGCGCCGCGGCCTGCTGGCGCTCCCGGCCAGGATGCTGTCGCCCAGCGCCAGCCAGGCGGCGTACTTGCCGCCGTCGATCGCCGTGACGGCGTCGTGCGCGGCGCGCAGAGCCTCTGCACGGCGTCCTGCGCTTGCGAGATCAAAAGCGACGACCTGTGCATACGGCAGGGGTGCTGCTCCGCGCAGATGCGCCGGTTCCGGTGTGTTGTGGTCAGGAGATTGCGTATACAGGGCCACAGCGCCTGTGGCGGTGAGACTTCCGGCTCCAACGGCCGCGGCGGCAAGGGGAACGCGCAGGACCTTCCGCCTGCTTGTCGTCACGGGCCCTCCTGATCGTGAGTGGGCTTGGCGGGCTGGCTCCGCTTGTCGGAAGAGGTCAGTGGCGGGGACCGGACACCGCGGAGCATCCTGCGAGACGGGCCGGGGTCCAGGGTTCCGTGCTGGCTGGCCGAGTTGCGTAGAGCGATGGCGCTCACTGTGGTCGGCCCGCCGACCACAGATGCGGATCCCGCGCGGCTGGTGCTGCGCGTTTTTTGAGGCGGCTTGCCTCGGCCTGAGGTCTCCTTTCGGTCCGTTGGGGGAGAGGGAGTCCGTGTCTGCGGTACCCGGATCACGGCGTCCCGCCCTTGGACCACATACGGGCGCCAGCCTGTCGCATCAACTCCTGGGCGGCATCAGCACCGATGAGGAACGGATGCACACGCTGGACGTAATCGGCCTGTCCCTGGAGGGATTTCCGCAACTGCTTCAGGTTTCGGGCACTGAAAGAGATGCCGCCGCGCCTCTCCACCACTCCGGCGGTGATAGCCAACGGCTCAATGTCCACCGTCAGGAGGTAGGTGTCTGCTTCTAGTTCGACGCTGCACCCCACGGTTCCCTCCGAGTAGTCGAGAGAGATCCAGTACTCGACGGTAGGACCCTTGTAGTGAGCACTTGGCATCACCCGTTCGGTCTCCTCGGGACCGGTGAGCCCCAGGACATCTGCCGTGGGGGCATAGGCTGTTCGAACTTCGTCGAAGAAGACTTTCGCTGACGGAACCACGGGTGCCTCCGGCTCTCGCTGTTGCGGCTGGGCTAGGGCCTGACCCTGACGACTTCCCAGTACTCGCCCACCTTGCGCCAGCCGTACCCCTTGTCCCTGAGATACCTCAGTTCCCGCTGGTAGCCGTTCCCGCCCTTGTAGATGGGCTTGGTGGGATCGGTCACCAGACGGATCGTCTTGCCACTGGCCAGCGCATCATCGATGAAGCGCTTGTTGCGAGTCCAGTTCCAGGCACCGACGCCGCGGCCGCCTCTGGGGCCGTTTATGGTGCCGCGGAGGTTGAGGATGTCGTCGCCGTAGTCGACGCCAGGCCGTGCACGGGTGTACTTTCTGATGTCGTCTGTGCGCCCCAGGATGCAGGTGGAGTTGTGGGTCAGGAGGTCCTGGCTGCCTGCGGTGACGAAGTAGGTGTGGAGGTCGTCGACGGTGAGGTTGTAGACGGCGGTCGACTGGGTGTGATGCCGGATGGCGGTGATCTGGATCCAGGTGCCGGCGCTGGTCTGCAGCCACTGCCCGGCCGTGAGGTCGGCGGCGTCGAGCCACTGGTGGAGGGCGGGGACCCAGAAGGGGTGGCCGTCGGTGGCGGTGACCGTGGCGGATTCAGATCCGGCGGTGTCGTCGGTGTCGACGGTGATGTCGACGAGTTGCTTGTCACCGCTCCCCTTGATCAAGGCGGTGACCTTGCGGGGCCCGGTTTCCCCGGTCTCGGGATCGGTTGCGATCACCGTGTCGCCGATCGCAACATCCTTGATCGGCTTGCGGGTGCCGTCGGCCATCAGGACGTGAGTGTCACCGGTGAAGCTGTTGCAGCCCGGTACACGTGTTCCCACCTTGGCGCCCAGGCCGGCGCCGAGCATGCCGCCGATGCAGCCGATGGCAGCGGCCTGCCCGACCTGGCCCCAGTCGACCTTCCGGCCGGACAGACGCTGGGCGAGCCAGTCCAGGCCGCCGTCCATGAGCCCGCCGATGAGGCATCCGGCGATCATGGGGTTGTTGCCAGACGGGTCGGTGTAGGTGGTGGGGGAGGACAGGGCGTACTGGTAGAGGTTGGTGCCGCCTGCCTGGCCGATGGAGTCCTGCGAGATGAAGCGGCCGGTCTGGGGGTCGTAGTAGCGGTCGCGGTAGTAGAGCAGACCGGTGCCGTCGTCTTCGCGGCCGGTGAAGGTGTACGGGTTCGACGATGCCGTGCCAGAGGCGGTGGGTGCTCCGTTGGGGTCGTAGGCATAGGTCGTGGCGACCGTGCCGTCCGTGTTGGCCAGGCCGACCACGGTGCCCAGGGTGTCAGTCAGATAGACCTGGGTCTTGCCGCCCTCGGTGCGGGCCAGGAAGTCGTCCAGGCCGGCGGATGCCACGGTGGCCGTCGTTGTCCCCGAACCGTTCTGCTCCACCAGAGGGTTGGAGCCGTCGGTGAGATACCGGCTGGTGGCAGTGCCCATGGTCTTGGAGATGCGTCCGCCGAGCGGGTCGTAGCCGAACGACGAGGCGGTTCCTGCCTTGGTCAGGCCGGTCAGTTCGCCTCGGCCGTTCCAGGCGTAGGTGCGCAGGCCGTCACTCTTGAGCTGGCCATCTGCGTCATAGGCGAATGTGCGCCCGGCGTAGGTGGCGATGCGGTTGTCCTTGCCGAACTGCGTCCCGCTCTCCGCGACAGGTAGAGCGACCTGTGCCAGCGAGCCGGTCAAGCCGGTCTGCAGGGCGCGTTGGTCTCGCGTATAGGCCAGATCGCCTATGGTCTTGGTGCCTTGCGCGTACGCGATGGACTTGATGACACCGGTTGTGTCGTAGCCGGTGGTGCGGGTGATGTTGCCGGGCAGGGATGCGGTCTTCTCCCTGCCCACTTGGTCGAGGCCGAAGGTGACCTCCTGGGCGCCGGAATTGACTGACGTGAGGATGTCCGACTTGTCGTACCCGTAGGTGGTGCTCACTCCGGCCGCCGTCACCAGGGTGCGGCGGTCCCCAGAGTCGTAGCCGTAGTCGACCTTGCCCGTGGGGCTGGTGGTGGAGGCCAGCCGGTCGTAGACGTCATAGGTGAAGGACTGGCTGCCGGACTGGCTGTCGGTGACCTGCTTGAGTAGATCGTTGGCGTAGTAGCCGTATGTGACCGTGGATTCCGCGACGCCCTGGGGATTGACGCCGTACTGGGTGCTCTTGGGGCGGCCCAGCAGGTCGTACTCGGCCGTGGCCGCCTGGCCGGATCGGCTGGTGGCCCTCTTCAGGAAGCCGGCCGCGTCGTACTCGAACAGCGCCTGCGCACCCAGGGGGTCGGTCGCAGACTTCGGGCGGTCCGCCTCGTCATAGGCCCAGGTCGTGGTGTTGCCGCGGGCGTCGGTCAGGACGGTGAGATTGCCGTTGGCGTCGTAATCAAGGTCCGTGGTGTTGCCCAGCGGATCGGTGACCCTGCGGGTCTGGTTGAGCTCGTCGTACGTCACAGTCGTCGACGAGCCAGATTCGTCGGACAGCGCGCTCGGCCGGCCGACGGCGTCCGTGAACTGGACGGAGGTGCGGCCTTCGGCATCTGTGATCGCCGTGAGGTCGCCATTGCTGTAGCTGTAGGTCGTGACCGCGTGCGAGGTATCGGTGACCGTCTCGAGCTGCCCGGCGCTGTTGTACGTGTAGGCGGTCTCCCGCCCTTCAGGATCAGTGGTCTTTGTCAGATTGCCGTCTGCGTCATAGGCGAACGTGGTCGTGTGGCCGAGTGCGTCGGTGATGCTGCCCGGCTGGTCGTATGCGCCGTCGTAGACCACGGTGCCGCTGGGGCGCGCATCGGTGGTTCCGGCGAGTTCGACCGCGCCCGTCAGATGGCCGTTGGCGTCGTAGGACAGCTTGGTGCGCCGCTCGGAGGGGTCGACGACTGCGTCGATGCGGTGCCCTGTGCCTCGTTCATAGACCGTTTTTCTGGCGAGTTCCGTGCCGTATGCCTGGGTGTCGGAGTAGCCGTAACCGCCGTCGAATTCCACCCGCCGCACCGCGTTGCCGGGTTGGGTCACCTCTGTGGCCGTGACCTCGCCGGTCCCGGTGGTGGTGTAGGCGAAGGAGTACTGCTGTCCCGCGGTCAGGATCTGCTTTTTGACCCGGCCGTTGGCATCGTATGTGTTGGTCATGTAGACGATGCCGCGGGCGTCCTTCGCGGTCGCGATGCGGTTGGACGTGGCGTCGTAAGTGTACGAACTCACCTTCCCTGCAGGGTCGGTGACCGATTCCAGACGCCCGGCGCTGTCGTAGGCGTACGACACCGCGCGGCCAGCGTTGTCCCGGGCCCCGGTCACGCGGTCTTGTGTGTCGTAGGTGAAGTTGATCCACCGGCCGCCGGACGTGACGAGCCGGGTGATTGGTCCCCTGTAGCGGTTGGCGCGAGTGAGCGTCAGCGTGTTGCCATAGCGGTCACGGATCTCGTGGAGCGGGGAGTACTGAGGGAACTCCCAGACGGTGCCGTCGGGGAAGGTCAGGTCCCAGCCCGAGGTGCGGTTCCACTTGATCACGGTGCCGCGGAAGCGGCTGGAGGCGCTCGCCGGCTGGAAGACGGCGTCGCTGAAACTGGTGCCGGCGGAGGTACGGACGTAGTGCACCTTCTGCCCGCCGGGAAGATACAGATCGACTTCCTTGTACTGCTCCTCGGAGTGCAGGAACGCGTTGTAGATGAGGTCGCGTCCGATGCCGAAGGAGCGCTTGGCGGTATCGCCCTGCCAGTAGGTCCTGGTGACCTCGATGGGGACCAGGCCGTCGTCGACGGCCAGGTCGGTATGGGCGTCGGTGAGCAGGCCCGTGGAGAGCTCTACCGGGTCGCCGGAGAGCCAGTCGATGGTGTCGTCCAGCCAGGAGGTGAGCCAGGAGGGCAGGGCTGGGGTGTTGAACATGGCGCCGTGGAAGGCCCACACCCGGGTTTTGTCGTCCGGGATGACCTGGGTGCCGTTGGCACTGACCTCGCCGTGTCCGTAGACGTACCAGCCCTTGCCGTCCGGGTCGTAGTCCATGAAGTCGACAACGGTGCCCGGCGGTTCGTTGGTGTAGTTGGGGTAGATGATCTGAGCGCCCTTGGGGAACACATACATCCCGCCGGGCTGGACGGTGAAGTAGATGGGAACGACGCTGTTCGTCGGCAGCGGGAAGGGTGGCCTGTCGATTGGGATCGCGGTAATGCCCAGCTCGGTGACGGGCTTGCCGTGTTCGTCGCGTACCACCGAGCCCTTGGGGATGCGGACTTCAAGACCCGGGATCTGCGGGGTGGTCAGGACGACGTCCTTTTCCGCAGGAACCTCGAAGGTGACGGTGTGCTTGGTATCCAGCGGCGTCATCCACACCGGGAAACCGAGATCCACCGACATCCCGGCCTGGGGCTGGACGCGGATGTCGAAGCGGCCGTAGGTGCGCTTGCTGGTGTTGGCGGTAGAGCCGTCGACGACCAACGTGGTGGCGTCCGCACTGATCCCGGCAAGCAGGAATCGGCCCTTGGCGTCCGTGCGCGTGGTCCTTATGCCGACCCGGACGCTCACGTCGGCCAGTGGCTTGCCGTCCAGCTTGAGCACGTGCCCGGTGAGCGCGGTCTTGCCCGGCGGAGCACGCAGTTTCGCCGGAGCCTTCGGTGCCGTGCCGCGCCGGGTCGCCCAGTCCCGGCCGATGAGGTTGTGCTTGTCCGGCTGCCAAGCATCGGCGCCGGCCGGTACCGTGCCGTCGCCGGTGCTCTTGGCCGGGCCTTCCACGTCTTGCGCGCTGTCGGCTGACGCGGACGCGGTGGCTGACAGGCCGATGGTGCCGCATCGGTTGCAGAAGTCAGAAGATTCTCGAGGCTGGTCGGCTCCGTCGCTCCCGGACTCAGCAGCTTGATTGCGGTGGTCCCCGTGAGCGTGGTGCCGGTGAACACCACGGATGCCCCGTCCCCGGCCTGGGCATCCAGCGTGTACTCCAGCTGCTGTCCGGGGCGGCTGATTGTTCCGGCGCGGTCGGCCTGCGACAGTGCACCCGCCTTGGCCGGAGTGGACAGCCACAGCGTTACCGCACCGGTGCCGGCGGACTGTGGTTCGAGCAGCAGCATGTAGGCCGCGCCAGCTGTCAGGGGGCTCAGCTGGGCCGCCTGCGTGGTGTTCTTGCTCACGGAGGTCACCGAAGTGCCGTCTCCGCCTGCCGAGCCGATCACATTGAGGGAGGTGGTCTGGTTGATGCTGTTGCTGGCCAATCCGACGCCGACGAAGTCACTGCCCGCTGTGAAACGTGCGCGGATCCGCTGACCGGGGCGCGCCGCGGTGGCCGACACCGAGGCGCCGTCGACAGCGACGTCGACAGCAAGATCGGCGGAAAGCGTCAGCTTCAGGCTGCCCTGCGCGCCGCCGGAGGGATCGAGGATCACCGTGTACGTTCCGGTTTCCGGCAGATCCGACAGCCCCTGGGTTCGTGCACCGCCGGATGCCACCGTGGTGGTGGCGCCGACCTTGGCGCCTTACGGAGCGATCACGCCGAGAGAGGCGGAACTTGTGAGCGTGTTCTCCGTGATGCCGAGCGACAGATCGTCTCCCGCCGAGGCGTTGAAGGTGGCCTCCGCGTTCTGCCCGAGACGGGTGATGTTCGCCGAGGCCGCGTCGCCCGTCGAGCTGAGACGTCCAACGTCCACCGGTCGGGAGAGCGTGGTCGTCGGCGCTCCCGTGCCGAGGCGGGCAGGCGACATGCGCAGTCGGTAGGTGCCGGTCTGGGGGAGAGCCGCACTGTCCCAGTCCGTCGTGCTGCCAGCAGAGACGGAGAAACTGTCCACCTCGCTGCCGTCCGGGGCGTACACCCGATAGGTGACGGATGAGGAGAATCCCGTGGACGTGGCCCCGAGCGACACCTTCTGCCCGGCCGCAGCGGTGAAGGAGGCAGTGCCATCCTGCCCGGGACGGCTGATCGCCAGTTGCACGGCCTTGCCGGCCGGTTCCAGCGCGGCAGCCTGCGCATAGTGGGAGACGGTGACGGTGGCGGTTCCGGTCGCGCCATTCGACGGATCCAGATACAGGGTGTATGTCCCGCTGGCGGGCAGCCCATCCAGGTCAACAGAGCCGTCGTACGCCTTCGACACCGACAGGGAATCGAGCTGACTCCCGTCGGGCGCGTACAGACGGGCAGTCAGGCTGTCGGTCATAGCAGCCGTGTCGATTCCGAGACTGAACGAGTCCCCCGTCGACGCGGCGAACGTCCACGATCCGTCCTGTCCGGCCCGGCTCATCGTTGTGGCAGCCGGATCGTCAGTGAAGTGCAGCTGCCCGCCGGCCGGCTGAGACAACGTCACGGTCACCGCGCCCGTGATGTCCGAGGAGGGGTCGATCACCAGTGTGTATGTTCCGGAGACTGGGAGGCTGCGTACCTCCCAGTCACTGGCGCCTGAGGGGATGCTCCTGCCACTGCCGACAGTGTCACCACGCGGATCGATCAGCTCCACGACGGCCGAAGGGCTGAACGTGGACTGGGTGAAACCAAAAGAGATGTCCTGTCCCTGCTCAGCGTCGAAGAACACCCTGGCGCGCTTGCCGGTCTGGGTGACGGCGATGGAGGACGGATCGTCGGACACCGAGGTGCGGACCGTGGTCTCGAAGCCTTCCGCATCCTCCGCGACAGGCACAATGAAGTCAGCCGGGGAGGTCACCCTTCCGTCCGGTGTCTGTACGGTGATCCGCCCACTGGTTGCCGATTCAGGCACCTTCACCGTGAGCGTGGCCCGGGAGGTGCTGACTGTCTCCGCGAGCGTTCCACCGTTGAAGCGCACCACGTTGTCGGTTGCGGCCGCGGCGAACCCCGCACCTGAGACGCTGACTTCCGCGCCGGGTGCGCCGGTTGCCGGTTCTACCTTTGAAATGGTCGGTCCGGAGGCCACGGTGAACGACTCCGGTGCTTCGGCGGTCGAACCGCCTGCCGTCACGGAGACCGTGCCGCTGACCGCGCCCGAGGAGGGGACGGTCACGACAAGACGGGTTGCAGAGGCAGAAGCGACCGTCGCTGCCTTGCCGCCGAAGGTCACAGTGTTGCCCGCGGCGGTGGTGGCAAAACCGGTGCCGGACAGGGTGACCTTCGCACCCACGGGGGCCCGCACGGGCACGATGGACAGCACGGAGAGGGTGCTGGAAGTGAACCGGTCGATGCCGAGCCGGTTGCCGGCCTTGTCGTAGCGGTAGCGGGCGGTCTCACCGTCGGGATCGGTCACGCCCACGAGGCGTCCGGCTGCATCGTAGGCATACACGGCGTTGTCGGTGGTGGGCTCGGCAGCCGCCACGTCAGGCGTCTGCGCTGGCTCCGCTGCTGCCGTCGGGGCCGGCTGGGTTGACGAGCGATCGTCTGCTTTCGTCGCACCTGTGGCTTGTGCGGTCGGTGTCGGAGGCGGCACGGCGTCGGCCGACACCGAGCTACCCGCCCAGCGCCAGCACGAGTGCGCCCACTGTCAGTAGCCGATGACGTCTATTGCTGACCACATGAAGAAGCCCGGTCTGTGATCGCATGCGCCCTCCCCAGAGCACTTCAGAGGGCACGTCGACCCCATGATCCCCACCCTCAACGCACGAGCCGTCACACCGTAGACACTCAGGGTCATGTACGCGACAGGCATTGTGTGATCTGGCTGAGATCGATCTGATGGCAAAGGCGCCACAGGCATGCCCCCATGTGGACGGCGCGCATGTGCCGAGCTGCAACAAGCTGGCTCGGGGAGGGCGATGGGGCCGCCAGGCGAACGGGCGCAGCCGAATTGGTCATGGCTCGAATCTGTGAGGCGTGAGAGATGAACCCTCAGGCGTGGACCGGCGCCCGCTGTCGCAGGGCCGGACGAGGCAGTGAACGTTCGATGCGCCGGCTGCCGCGGTCGCGGCGCCGGCCCGCAGGCGCTTGGTGCACGCATTCCCGAGGCCGTCCAGGCCGACATCAGGAATCTCTGGGTCCAGATCAGGCACACGGCCAGCCCGGGCAGGCGGGGCCGTTGGCCGTGTAGCTGAACTGCTCACTAGGTGTTTCTCAACCCCCGCCGCGATAGCCAAAAGATCTTGCTGATGCCGCACTCATCGTGCCGGCGCCCGCCGGCCAAGTCCACGACGTGCTGGTGCAGGCGGCATCCGCACGGCACGGTCTTCTCCTCCGGGGCAGCGGCCGAAGGCTTCGGGCACGTCGGCCGACGCGACCCGTATCCGTGCTTCCACGAACTCCCCTTCACCGTCAGGCTGTTCACCATCACCTGACCCTGCCACGCAGGTTGTCGCCTGTCAGCGACATGATCGGCCAGCCGTAGGGCGCGTGTGGCTGGAGGCAGGGTGTGTGCCGCTACCGAGATACGACCGGACCAGGCGGGGACCGCGGCGCCGGCGCGGTCCCTTCGACGCGGGTGTGTCGGTCGAGATCCCAGTCCCGGACGACTTGCTCCACCTCGTAACCGGGGAGGCGGGGAAGGAGAGCGATCGCCGCTTCGACCTGGTCGGGGTGTCGTGCGAGACCGGCGACCAGTCCGGCCCAGACCCGGCGGGTGCGCAGGATGGCGGGCAGGTCGGCGGTGGTCACTGTGCCGTCGGCCGCCAGGGCGGCCAGCATCTTCTCGTCGGCCTGTACCAGGAGCCGGTTCCGCAGCCGCTTGGCAGAGGTCCGGGCCAGCAGCGTGGGCAGGGCAGCTTTGAGGGCTTCCTCCCGCCACCGGTCGGCCTGGGAATCGATGCCGTGAAGGCTGATCGCCGGGGCGCACAGGGCCTCAACCACCGTCTTGAGGGCTTCCTGGGGAAGGTCCTCGCTCATCGCAAGACCCCGCCACAGCGGGTACGTACGGGCATTGACCATCCTCGGAACCCCTCCCATGCCTGACCCGGCGTCACCACCCGGTCGCCATCCGTAGAAGGGACCGTACGGCGCACCCGGGTTTGAGCGGGGCGCGATCCGCGAAGTCGACTAGTTTCGCAGCCTTCAGCTGCCGCTACGCCCCAGCAGGCGTCGACCCTACTGACGCTGCCGACGCCGTCACCCGCGCCCACCTTCAAGAGGAGATGAGCCGACGCACAACCGGCTCGGCCCGGGCGACTGTGACTGATTCCTATGTCCGTGTTCCGGGCCATGGATCCTGCTCGTTCGCACGGCACGAGCGCGCGCCTGCCCCGCTCCGGGGTGGCCCGCCTTGCCTGGCAGCCCGGGCCAACGCGGAGGCAGCGAGCCAGCTTTCGGTTTCGGCGCGCTCGCGGCGGCCGAGGAGATCGGACTCGATCTCTGCCAGGCGGTCGAGCATCTTCGGGTCGACGTGGAGCATGGGGCAGCGGATGCAGGCTTCTCTGAACTAGCGATCGCTACTCGGTGCCCCTGGGTAAACCGCTGACAGCTGCGTCCTCGCCCGGCAAAGATGCAGCCATGCGCTATGCCAACACCGACCCGGAGCTCATGGACCTGGTCCGACGATTCGTCACGCCCGGCCAGCGGTACCTGCGGTTGGGTGGAAGCTCGCTGCGGTTGAGCGGGCCTGAGCGCGACCTTTTCATGAGGGAGCTGGTCGAGGCTGCCGGGGAGATCACTCCCGCTGAGCTCGGCATCCTTTTCGAAGGCGGTTGGCGAGAGCGTAAGACTGCCTCCTGGCTGGTTGCCGTGGCTGGCAGGACCGAGTTCCGCAGCCGCATCGGCGAACTCTTGCTGGCCAGCGGAGGCCCCTACGGCGGGTCCTACTGCATCACTCTTGCCACTTTCGGCACCAGCGCGGACGCCGATCTGGTCTGCAGATACCTTGATCGCTACTTGCCTCAACCTGACCTCGTCTACGACCAGACCTTTGCTCTCAGCACACTGCTTCACCTCGATGCCGTCCTTGGGACCGAGCGAGCATCCCGATACCTTGCCGCCGGTGGCCTGTGGCAGCAGTGGACCGATGCCACGTCGAACATGGTGCGGGATCCGCAGGAGTACCAGCAGGTCGTAGACCAACTCTGTTCTTTCGCCAGCGAGTGCGCTGAACTCTTCGTCAGAATGAAAACCAGGCCCTGATCCTCCCGGCCTGACCGCTGGACGCCGACTGCTTCGGACCCCTCGGTAGAGTCTGGGCAATGACAGGAAGCCAGGGCCGCTGGCCAAAGATCGACCAGGATGGTGGCATCGAGGACGTGACACTCCTCATCCTGGAATGGCTTGGTGAGCAGGGCGTGAATGCCATGATCAGGATTGACGCCGAGAGGGTGGCTGACAGCACGCCGGCGTGGACGTTCGCAGCCAGCGGCGGTCCCTTGGAGCATGGCATGCGTGCTGATGGGAGGACGGTGCAGCAGTGCATGTCCACAGCCCTCTCCCAGCTGCGCGAGGCCGGGCTGTCGATTCCGTTTTGATCCTCGTCTTCGCTCGTCTCTGGCTTCGATCATGACGTTGGTCTCGGCGTCCCAGCGATTCCTCTGGACCGGCTGAAGCCCGGCATGCCGAGCTGGACCGCAGCCGACTGTCTCTCGGCTAGTGCGTCGACCTGGGCGAGCTTGTCTATGGCGCCAGCCAGGCTGACCCTGAGCCCTTCGACCTCCCCGAGCCAGCCTTCGCGCTCGGCCTCGGCGATGCGGGCGAGGAGGTTGTCGCGGATCTCCTCCAATCGGCCGCGCTGGGCCGGGTCCGGCCGAAGGAGCGAGCAACGAACACAAGCGTGTTCATGAACACAAGGGCTTGAAAAGGCACGACCGCAGGTGCCGATGGAGACCTTGCGTTTCTCGAAGTGCGCGAGGAAAGCGTCCCATTCCTCCTCGGTGGGGGTCCGATACTCTTCGCTGGGTCGCGCAGCCCTTGGGTCGGGTCGTCCAGCTGCTGCCCGAAGCGCCGTGCTGAGTGAGGATCTGTACTGGCTTGTCCATCCCTGGCTGATGCCGACGCCTCTCTATACAGGGCGAATGCGGAGCTGCTGCTGCGCCAGGTCAAGCGGGCCAAGCGCCGCATCGGCGAGGCAAGCGTGTAGAGGGTGCACCTGGTGGGGGGTCTGCGCAGCCGTCGGCCCTCCCGTGGGGAGGGCCGGGAGGGGCGGCGCGGCCCCGCCCAGGTGACAGCACACGGACGGGGGCCAGGGGCGGGGGCCTCCGCCTGGGGGGAAAGAGGATCACCGCGGTCACAGGATGGCACTGGATTCGGCCATGCAACAGGGTTGTGACTGGAATCGGCCGCATGACGGGATAAGCCTTGGCATGCGGCCCTGGGCCGGTAGGGGAGTCATGCCGTCTCTCGCCGCGCCCCGGTGCCGCACGAAGTCGGTCAGGGCGCGGCGTTGGGGTGTCGTGTCAGCCGACGAGGGTGACCGTGACGGGGACGTCGGGGCAGCGGACGAGCGTCTCGGACAAGACAGCCTTCTCCCACGGCCGGGAGCGGTGGCTGAGGCTGGATGAGATTCCGCTGCCGCCGCCCACTCCGGTTGCCTGACCGCTCGTAGGCGGCAGTCGTCTGCAGGTTCCGCGCGAAGTCTGCCGCCTGGTGGCCGGCGCACGGCAGAGAGCCCTCACCGCCCTCGGCGCCGCGTTGCTGGCACCGAGGGCCGGGCTGCCTTCGTCCGTACGGGCGCTTCGGACGGTCGGCTGGTCCGAGCTCACAATGGGGAGGTGAGGTGGCGCAGTTGCTCAACGAGGGATGGCTGGGGGAGGGGGACCGTGCCGATTTCGGGGTGGTGTTGGCGGGTGATGTAGGGGTGGATCTGGTCGAGCTGTGGCGGGTGGATCAGGGGGGCGGTGGTGCGGTCGCCGCACAGGCAGGTGGGTTCAAAGTGGTGGCGCAGTAGTTGGGTGCGCCAGTAGTCGGCGTCGTGGTACTCCCCGCTGTGGGCGTGTTCGAGGAAGAGGCAGTATTCGGCGACCTGATGTTCCAAGCCGGCGGCGAAGCGCCACCAGAAGCGGGCGCCGTTTGAGTCGTCGGCAAGGTGGAGCAGGCAGGCGAAGACGAGGGCGCCGGTCTTGTCGGCGTACTGGCTGGCGATGAACTCATCGAGGTGGCTGTCGGCGTCAGGGGTCGTCGATGGTGCGGTGGTCGGACGGCAGCGGGGTCATGAGCGGTTCTTCCCGTCGGGGTGCTCCGGGCAGCGGAGTTTGAGCAGGGTGGCCAAGCGTCGGCGGCCGGTGCGGAGTTGGGAGCGGACGGTGGCTTCCTCGTTGCCCATCACTTCAGCGGCTTCTGCGGCGGTGAAGCCCATGCATCTATGCGGGCACCATCCTGATACCGGAGCAAACCCCCGGATCAGGACGAACCCGTACACCACTTCCCTGGACGCAACCTTGCTTTCGCTATGCTGCCGTGCGATACCCGGCTGAAGCCGGAAGCTACAGGGTTCGGTCACCGGGGTGCTCGTGAGGCCTGGATGGCACGGATCTCCTCCGGGATACCCCGCACTCGCAGCGCGGACCGGAGCGCAGCCTTCCGTCACTCGCCGTGGGATCGGTTGGCGCGACGCGTGACTCCCTTTGGCGTGCCGTCGTTGAACAGCACGACTCCATACGCCGGGCCTCGGGGACGTCTCTGAACCCCCGGGGCCCGTGGCGTGATAGCGATTCCCACAGGGCAGTAGGGTTTGTGCTGGTCCGTACCGAACGCACTTGGTACAGCCCTTCACGCGAGCTGCGGGGTGAAGGGCGGCGCGGTGGCGGCCCGGGCGACTGTGACTGATTCCTATGTCCGTGTTCCGGGCCATGGATCCTGCTCGTTCGCACGGCACGAGCGCGCGCCTGCCCCGCTCCGGGGTGGCCCGCCTTGCCTGGCAGGCCGGGCCAACGCGGAGGCAGCCGGGCAGCAGACCCATGCAACGTCAGGGAGCGGGTTCGTACGTCACCGTCTGCTCCGGGCAGCCCGCGGCGACGTTCTCCAACGCGCTCAGCTCGCCGTCGTCGACCGCCAGGCCCCAGCGGAGTTTGGTGCCCACCCACTCGGCGGCGTACCGGCAGTGCACGTCGTCGGCGGGCGGCAGCCATTCGGCGGGGTCTTGGTCGGCCTTGCTGCGGTTGGAGCGCGCGGTGGCGGCGACGAGCGATGGCTTGGCGCCCTGGTCGTTGGCGTACGCCTCCCGGCGCAGCGGGGTCCAGGCCGATGCGCCGCTGTCCCATGCTTCGGCGAGGGGCACCATGTGGTCGATGTCGAGACCGGACGCCGCCGTCACGACGGTGGCGTCGTAATACGAAAACCAGCTCCCGCCGCTCAGACGGCAGCCGGGGCCGACTGCGGGCGGGTCGACCGCTTCATGGATGAGGACCTCGGCGCGGGTGTTACACCCGTCGGCCGGGTCGTCGCCGGTGTTCCAGTGACGGAACTTGTCGCGGCTGTAGCCGTCACGGGACTCGGTGGCCACAGGCAGGCTGGCGACGGCTTCGGCCAGGGGCAGGGTCTCGGCGGCGTGGGCAGGGGTGGAGACGGTGGCGGGCAGGACGGCGAGGGCAACGGCCGCGAGGCCGCGCAGGACAGCATTGACCATGTGCCGTTGGTAGCCGCCTTGAAGGGGGTGTGATCAGCGGTTTCCCCGGAGTGCCGCTCGTGTGAGTGGAAAGGTCATACCGGAGAACCAAACGCCCGCCGCTCGAAGGTGTCGGTCACCGCCCTCAAGGGGACGGCCCCGCCGCAGGCAGCGGCCGTGGGCTTCGGCGCATGCGGTGGCGGTGTCGTGGTCCGCGGTGACGCCGGCGAGGGTGTGGCCGAGGCTGGCCAGATGGACGGCGAGGGCGTCGGCCCGCTCGGAGGAGAGTGGGGTGAGGGTCAGCCGGCGGGTCGGCCGGACGGTAGAAGATCGCTTGGGTCTCGCCCGCCGATTCCAGTTCGCCAAAGAGGACGGCCCGTCAAGGAGCATGGCCAGTTGAGCTACAAGCCGAGCGACTTACAGCCGGTCTACGACCCCGCTCGAGGGTGGGCCCACTTCGTCCTCTATACCGAGCCCGCGCACGGGTTCGCCAGCGCCGGACTCAACGGCATGGTCTCCATCGAGCAGGAGTCACCGTACGTGCGGGAGTGGTTGAGCAGGCTCCAGCCGTGCAAACCGAACACCCTGCACACGACGCTCGTGTCGTCAGAGAAGATCCCCGAGCTGTTCCACGCATGCGTACGGGACGACAAGGACAGCCCCTCAGCGGTGGGTGGATCAGGCTGTGTCTGCCATCAGACCTTCATCGACCAGGAGTTCGGGCTTTCCGTCGTCGCGCGGCACTACCGCACCGTGGGCGGAAACATCGAGACGTGGACCCATCTCACCTTCGCCCCGCTCGATCTACGTCCGGGCGATGACTTCCACCGGCTGATTATTGATCAGACCGGGCCCTTCTGGACCCGGACGAAGAACGGTCTGCTGTCCCTGCTGCCGGAGACGAGGGCAGGCGGCTACGGCACTGGATACGGCGGGGGAGGACCAACCGAGCTCGCCCGGTACATCACCAGGCTCATCGCCTCGGACGGTAAGGACACGGCCGCACGGGGTGGTCGGTACGACACCGATCCGGACCCTCAGATCGCGCGATGGGTGTCTAGCGAGGCGGCCACCCGAACCCAGGAGCTGACGTTGAAGGACCTCAAGGCCCTCCAACACGGCTGAGTCGCCCGGACGACCATTGCATGGCTACACGCCACCTGGCTGCTGGGACCCGGCGGCTGGCAGGCCGTCGTGGTGCTGGAAGAGACGCCCCGGCTGGGAGAAGGGCGAATCAGTTTTTTAGGAGGCGGCATGAGGGCCACCAACCGAGGCGGCCCGGCTGCCCGCGCCGACGGCGAGCTGCCACCAGAGCGGGGCGGATTCCGGATGTCCGGTCAGGCGAAGCAGCAGGTGAAGAGGGTTCCGACCGACGAATGATCTCTGCGAAGTTGAAGAGAGGTCAATGTGATATGCGTCACCATTGACCGGCATGATCAATCATCACATGATCCTCACTGCTTCTTATAAAGAAATTCTAAAGGGGACGGGTGGGGGCGTGTTTACGCAAACAGGGCGGCACGGCTGGCGTCAGGCGGTGGGGAGTTGGGCGCTAGCCGGCGCGCTCCTGGGGGGCGCGGTGGTCGGGGCTGGGGTGACTCCGGCACTCGCCGATGACGGGGTGGCCTCGGTCGCGGCTGACAGGACTCCTGAGTCGCAGGCGAGTGCTCTCGCGGCGGAGACGGGTGAGCGGGTGGCCGTGGACGCGGCTACCACCGAGGCGTCCCAGGTCTTCGCCAACCCGGACGGCACCTTCACGCAGGACATGAACGCGGCTCCGGTCCGTGCCCGGAAGGACGACGGCACCTGGGCCCCCATCGACACCACCCTGGTGCGCGAGGCCGACGGCTCCGTGCGGGCGAAGAATACGACGGCCGTTCTCACTTTCTCGGGCGGCGGCGGGGACCGACTGGTCACGCTGGAGGACGAGGGGCGCGAGCTGCAGCTCGGCTGGCCCACCACTCTGCCCGAGCCCCGGCTCGACGGCGACACCGCCACCTACCCTGGAGTTCTTCCGGACGTCGATCTGAAACTGACCGCGCTGAGCTCCGGTTACACCTCGGTGCTCGTGGTCAAGACCGCGGAGGCGGCCCAGAATCCGGCGCTCGCAACGATCAGGATGACCCTCTCCGCCGGCGGCCTGGACATCGCCCCGACGGCCGACGGCGGCTTCGTCGCGCGCGACGGCGACGGCACCCCGGTCTTCGACAGCCCGGCAGGACGGATGTGGGACTCGGCCGGTGACACACCGGACACGGGCACCACCACGACCGGCGTCACCACCCAACTCGCCCGCACTGCTGCCTCTTCGGTAGAAGCCGAGGACGAGCCGGAGGCGACGGAGGCGGACCCGCTTCCCGCCGCTGGGGGCGAGCCGGCCCCTTCGGAGGGCCCCGGCAGCGGTGACGCGGCGGCCGAGCTTCCGCTCAAGGTCACCGGCACCACCTTGGAGATCACGCCCGATCCGGCGCTGCTGCACGGCGAGGACACCGTCTTCCCGCTCTACATCGACCCGCCGACCAAGGGCATCGCGCTGGGCGACTGGACGGCGCTGGCCTCCAACGGCACCAAGTACTGGGAGTTCGACGGCGACAAGGGCGTGGGGCGCTGCTCCAACTACGCCGGCTACCTCTGCGCCAACACCCCGTACACCCAGCGCATGTACTTCGAGTACCCGCTCTCGTCGATCCACGGCAAGAAGATCCTGGACGCGACGATGGAGGTGTACCAGCTGTGGACGTTCACCTGCGATCCGCACTGGTACGACCTCAGCCACGTGAACAAGGGCATCTCCTCCAGCACCACCTGGTCGACCCGCCCCACCGCGGACGACCTGATGGGCGACCGGAACGTGGCCTACGGGCGGGGCACCCTGTGCAGCCCGTCGCAGCCGGCGAACTGGGTGCGCTTCAGCGACAACGTGGGCGAGGAGACGAACGAGAACCTCACCACGACCCTCGCCTCCCACGCCGCGAACAAGGCGGCGCAGATCACCTTCTCGCTGACCGCGCACGACGAGTCCGACGCAGCCGCCTGGGCGCGTTTCCGCAACGACGCCAAGCTGTCGGTGACCTACGTCTCCTACCCGGACAAGCCGACCTCGTACGGCGTCCAGCAGGGCACCACCGGGCGGGCCTGCAACGCCTCCACGCTGCCCTTCGCCACCAGCGACACCACGCCGAAGATGCTCGCCACGGTGCAGTCGGCCGACGGCTCCAACTCCCAGCTGCGCGCCATGTTCGAGGTGTGGAAGGCCGACGGCTCCAGCCGCGCCTGGTACGCGGCCTCCCCGGACGGCGCCTGGGTGGCCGACAACGCCAGCCGCGACGCGTCCACCAGCACGCTGCCGGCGCAGACGGACTACCGGATGCGGGTCAAGACGCAGGCGTACTACATGACGGACCGTGGCGCCAGTGGTGTCCTGGACTCGTCCTGGTCGTCCTGGTGCTACTTCCGGGTCGACACCGACTCGCCGCCGCCTCCTGTGGTGTCCAGCGCGGACGGCGTCTACGAGCCGGCCGAGACCGCCCCGGCCGCGGGCGGCGTGGGCACGCCGGGCAGGTTCACCTTCACCCCCGCGGACACCAACGCCACCACGGCCGGCATCCAGTCGGACGTCGTCAGCTTCAGGTGGAAGCTGAACAGCGGAGCGCTCTCCCCTCCGATCACCGTCGCCAAGGGCACGGCCACCACCCAGACGATCACACCCAACCAGGCCGGTGAGAACACCATCCAGGTCTTCGCCTACGACGCGGCCAGCCACAGCTCGCTCACCGGCTACTACAGCTTCCTGGTCAAGGGTGCCGAGAAGCCCTCGGGGATCTGGCACCTGGACAACGCCCTCACCGACTCCACCACCGCCACCCAGCACCCGCTGACTTCCTCCGGGGCCACCTGGGACACCCTGGCCCGCAACGGTTCCGGCGCGGCGAAGCTCAACGGCACGAGCGCCTACCTCTCCACCTCCGGCGCGGTCCTGGACACCACCAAGTCCTTCACCGTCTCGGCATGGGCGCGCCTGGCCAAGAAAGACGTCAACTACACCGTCCTGTCCCAGGCGGGCACGAACGCCTCCGGGTTCCAGCTGTACTACTCCACGGCCTACAACGCCTGGATCTTCAACCGCCACGAGACGGACGTCACCAGTCCCGCGATCGTCCGCTCGATCGGCACCAAGCCGCCGGTCCTGAACGCCTGGACCCACCTCGCCGGTGTCTACGACGCTGCGGCGCAGACCCTTCAGCTGTACGTCAACGGCGTCCCGCAGGGTGCTCCGGTGCAGTTCACCGCCACCCCGTGGAAGGCCTCCGGAGGGCTGCAGGTCGGACGGCTGTGGCACGCCGCGGCAGGCAAGGAGAACTTCGCCGGAACCATCGACGAGGTGCAGGTCTGGTCCCGGGCACTCGCAGACACCGAAGTCGCCCACGCGGCTTGGCTGGAGGACGAGGACCTCAGCGACGGCACGGCCGGCGACCCGGTCCCGGCGCTCGTCGCCAAGTGGGACGCCACGGACATGGCCAACGCGACCGGCACCACGGTGAAGGACACCAGCGGCTTCGGCCGGAACCTCACCCTCAACGGGGCCGCTCTCGCCCAGTTCACCACCGGCGACCCGGACATCGGCGAAGAGGTCACCACCACGCAGACGATGGCCCTGAACGGCACCAGCGCGTATGCCACCGCCGCCGGTCCGGTCGTCGATGACTCCGGCTCGTTCACCGCGACCGCTTGGGTGACGCTGGACCCTGCCAAGCTCGCCGACACGAGCAAGTCGTATGCGGTGCAGGTGTTCGGTCAGTCGGGGACGAGCCAGTCCTCCTGGGGCGTCTGGTACGAGCAGCCGGCCGGGAGCACCCAGGGACGGTGGACATTCGGCCGCCCGGACAAGGACGGCACCGGAGCGGTCTGGACCGAGAATGAGTCCACCGCCTTTACGACGGCTCAGCTGGGTGTCCCGGTCATGCTGACGGTTGTCTACGACGCCCAGGCGGAAGTCGATGACCAGGACACTTCCAAGCTCGGCGGCCTCAAGCTCTACGTCGACAGCGCCCGGATGGGCGACGAGTACGGCGTGCCCTACACCGCCCCCTGGCAGGGCAGCGGAGCGTTCGAGGTCGGCCGCGCGAAGATCAACGGCGCTGCCGCGCGCTACTTCCCCGGCAAGATCGACAGCGTCCGCGTCTGGGCCGGAGCCACCTCCACCGACACGATCGCCAACCGGCGCAACACCGAGCAGCAGTAGAAGCCGGGCGGGACAGGGCGGGCCCTGTTGCCCGTCATGTCCCGCCCTTCCTCCCGCTGCTCGCAACACACTCGTCGGCGTCTCCGCGGACCTGCCGATGACATCCAGCGTTCTCGGGCGCCGACGCCGCCCGAGCGCCTCCTGCCCATATCCGAGAACCGGGAATCACCGTGTCTTCATCCCCCTTTCGCTCACGCCTGCCAGGGGCGGTCATACGCCGCTGGCTCGGCCGTGGCGCACTCGTCGTCTCCCTCTCCGTCCTACCGCAAGTCGTGGTGCCCTCGGGCTACGACTTCGCCGCCCAAGCCCAGACCCCGGCAGCCCGCAAGCCGCTGGAGGACCGGCCCGACGCGAAGATCGACAAGGTAGGCGTGCTCAAGCCCGGCACGTCCAAGGCCCCGAAGGACAAGGCCGCCACCGCCGCCCGCAAGACCCGTGACCGGCTGAAGAAAGCCGCGTGGCCGACGGCCGGGAAGGCCACCGCCGAAGTCCCGGCGACCGGCGGGGCCGCAGTCACCGTCGGCGGGCTCGGCGTGAAGCTGGCCCAGCAGCCCGCCGCCCCGGCACCCAAGCCGGCGAAGAGCAAGACAGCGGCCAAGGCCACCGGCCCGGCCGAAAAAGTGGCGCTCAGCGTTCACCCCCAGTCGGCCGCGAAAAAGGCCGGCGTCAATGGCGTCCTGCTCACCGTCGACCCGGCGAAATCCGCATCCAAAAACTCCGCCGGTGACACCGACAAGCTCCGCGTCTCCCTCGACTACTCGTCCTTCAACGACGTCTACGGCGGCAACTTCGGCCCCCGGCTGAGCCTCGTGACCCTCCCGGCGTGTGCGCTGACCACCCCGCAGAAGAAGTCCTGCCGCACCCAGCGCCCCATAGCTGGCGCGGACAACGACGCAGAGTCCCAAAACCTTACGGGCACCGTCTCCGCCCGCACCCTGACGGCCGGCACCCCAATGCTGCTCGCGGCGGCGGCCGATAGTTCAGGCGGCGGCAGCGACTACAGCGCCACCCCGCTGTCCCCGACCGCCACCTGGGAGGCCGGCGGCAGCACGGGTGACTTCACCTGGAACTACCCGCTGCGAGTTCCCCCGGCGACGGCAGGCCCGTCCCCGAACCTGTCCATCTCCTACAACTCCGCCTCGGTCGACGGCCGCACGGCCGGGGAGAACAACCAGACTTCCGTGGTCGGCGAGGGCTTCTCGATCACCGAGTCCTACGTCGAGCGCAAGTACGGCTCCTGCAAGGACGACGGCCAGTCCGGCAAGGGTGACCTGTGCTGGAAGTACGCCAACGCCACCCTGGTCCTCAACGGTAAGGCGGTGGAGCTGGTCAACACCTGCGCCGACAAGGCGGCCTGCGACACCGCCGCCCTGTCCGAGGCCTCCGGCGGTTCGTGGAAGGTGAAGAACGAGGACGGCTCCCGCGTCGAGCACCTGACCGGCGCCATCGGCAACGGGGACAACAATGGCGAGTACTGGAAGGTGACGGACGCGTCCGGTATCCAGTATGTCTTCGGCAAGCACCGGATGCCCGGCTGGAGTGACAAGGGAACCACCGACACCGCCGACGACGACCCGTCAACCAACTCCGGGTGGACCGTCCCGGTCTTCGGTGACGACTCCGGCGAACCCTGCTACAAGTCCACCGGTTTCGCCGACTCCTCCTGCTACCAGGCCTGGCGCTGGAACCTTGACTACGTCGTGGACACCCACGGCAACGCCTCCACCTACTGGTACGGCCGGGAGACGAACTACTACTCCAAGAACGCCGACACCACGGTAAACGGCACCGCCTACACCCGCGGCGGCTACCTCAACCGCATCGACTACGGCCTGCGCAGCGACCTGATCTACTCCAAGCCGGCCGCCCAGCAGGTCCGCTTCACCTACGCCGAACGCTGCGTCGTCTCGGGCGGCTGCTCCAGCCTGACGGCGGACACCAAGGCCAACTGGCCCGACGTGCCCTTCGACATGATCTGCGCGTCCGGCACCAAGTGCACCACCCAGATCGGCCCGGCCTTCTTCACCCGCAAGCGCCTCACCGACATCACCACCTCGGTGTGGACCGGCACCGGCACCACCCAGCGGAACGTGGACGCCTGGCACCTGGACCAGAACTTCCCCGACACCGGTGACGCCTCCTCGGCGAGCCTGTGGCTGAAGTCCATCCAGAACACCGGCAAGGCCAACACCACCGCGGCCGCCATGCCGCCGATCGTCTTCGGCGGAATCCAGCTGTCCAACCACGTCGAGGGCAGCGGCCCGGACACCCTGCGCTACATCAAGTGGCGAGTGCGCACCATCAAGTCCGAGACCGGCTCGACCCTCACCGTCAACTACTCCGACCCAGACTGCATCTGGGGAACCAGCATGCCGGCGGACATCGACAAGAACACCCGCCGCTGCTTCCCGGTCAAGTGGTCCCAGTCCGGGGCGACCCCCGTCACCGACTGGTTCCACAAGTACGTGGTCACCTCCGTCTTCCAGGACGACCCCTACGGGCACGGCGACACCGGCGAGAAGTACTACGACTACCAGGACGGGGCCGGCTGGGCCTACGCCGACGACGAGGGCATCACCAAAGCCTCCAACCGCACCTGGGGGCAGTGGCGCGGCTACGGCAAGGTCGTGGAGACCTCCGGCGACTCCGAGGGCCCGCGCAGCAAGAAGCTGACGCTCTACATGCGCGGCCTGAACGGCGAGAAGAAACTCGACGGCACCGCCCGAGTGGAGAAGGTCACCGACTCCACCGGCACCGCCATCGACGACTCCCGCCAGTACACCGGCTTCGTCCGCGAGACCATCATCTACAACGGCACCGCAGAAGTAAGCGGCACCATCAACACGCCTTGGTCCCACAAGACCGGCAGCCACGCCTACAGCTGGGGCACCACCGAGTCCTGGATCGTCCAGGCCGGCGAGACCGCCACCCGCACCAAGACCTCCACCGGCACCCGCACGGTCAAGCAGAAGACCACCTACGACACCACCTACGGCATGCCGCTCACCGTCGAAGACCTCGGTGACATCGGCAAGAGCGGTGACGAGACCTGCACGCGCAAGAGCTACACGCGGAACACCAAGGACTGGGTCGTCTCCCTTGCCTACCGCGTCGAGGTCTACAGCGTTCCCTGTACCGCCACACCTGTCGTGCCCAAGGATGTGATTTCCGACGCCACCACCGCATACGACAACCTGTCGGTCGGTGCCGCGCCCACCCTGGGCGACCTGACGGACAGCTATCGGGTTGCCAGCTACGACGCTGAGAAGAAGCCCGTCTACCAGAAGGTCTCCAACAGCACGTACGACAAGCTGGGCCGCGCCCTGGTGACGACCGATGCTCTCAATCATCAGGTGAAGAACACCTATACGCCTGACGACACCGGTTACGGCCCGCTGACCTCGACGACCACGACCGATCCCAAGCTCTTCACGACCACCACCGAAGTGGATCCGGCCTGGGGCACGGCCACCAAGAGCACAGACGCCAACGGCGGTGTCACCGAGCAGGCTCAGGACGCGCTTGGGCGTCTGCGATCCGTATGGATGCCGGACCGCTCCCGTGGTCTCGGCGACTCCGCGAGCATCGTCTACGAGTACGGCGTCAACAACGACAAGGAGACCTGGGTCCGTACCGACACTCTCAAGGCGGACGGGAAGACCTACAACAGCTCCTACGAGATCTTCGACAGCCTACTGCGGTCCCGCCAGAAGCAGGCCCCCGCGCCGAACGGCGGCCGGGTGATCGCGGAAACGCTCTACGACGACCGCGGTCTCGCCTACCGCAGCAACGCGCAGGTCCACGACAACGAGACGGCCTCGGGCGTTCTCGCCAACACGTTCCCGGGCTCCGTCCCCGCCTCCACCGAGATGGTGTTCGATGCCGCGGGCCGTGCCACGGACACGATCTTCCGTGTCTACGGCCAGGAGAAGTGGCGCACCAAGACCGACCAGCAGGGCGACCGCACCGCTGTCACCGCTGCTGCGGGCGGCACCGGCGTGTTGACCATCACCGACGCCAAGGGGCGTGTCACCGAGCGCCGCGAGTATGCGGGGCCCGTGCCCAGCGGCGACGACTACACCCGCACGCGCTTCACCTACTTCCCGAGCGGCCAGGTCGCAACGATGTCCGGGCCGGACGGCGCCCTCTGGTCGTACGGCTATGACCTGCGAGGACGTCGGGAGTGGACGATCGACCCGGACAAGGGCCGCATCGACACGACGTACAACGACGTGGACCAGCCGACGACGGTGACCAGTAACCTCAACGGTGTCTCACGCACCGTGATCACCGACTACGACGGACTCGGTCGTAAGATCGGTACCTGGGACGGGGTGAAGGACGACGCGCACCAGTTGACCAAGTTCACCTACGACTCTCTGGCCAAGGGGCTGCCGACCGCCTCGATCCGCTATGTCGGCGGCACGACCGGAAAGATCTACTCCCAGTCGGTCACCGGCTACGACGTGCTCGGCCGTGCCAAGGGTTCCAAAACCGTGATCGCGGCAAGCGATCCACTCGTCACGGCTGGTGCGGCGCAGACGTACGTCACTTCCACCGCTTACAACATCGACGGGACCGTCCAGTCCACGTCGCTGCCCGCGGTCGCGGGCCTGGCCGCCGAGACCGTCGTCAACAAGTACAACGGCCTCGGTATGCTCACCGCCACCGACGGCATGACGGACTACGTCCAGAACATCGGGTATTCCCCGTACGGCGAGATCGAGGAGACCCGTCTGGGAACCTCAACTGACGCCAAGCAGTTGCAGATCCTCAACCGCTACGAGGACGGCACCCGCCGACTGGTCAACTCCCACACTGTCGACCAGACCAACGCCGGTTACACTAGCGACGCCGACTACACCTACGACGCCAGCGGCAACATCACGTCGATCACCGACAATGCCAACGGCAAGGACGCCCAGTGCTTCACCTACGACGGCCACCGGCGTCTCACCGAAGCCTGGACACCGGCGTCCAGCGACTGTGCCACCGCTCGCTCCGCCAGCGCCCTCGGCGGACCAGCTCCGTACTGGATGAGTTGGACCTACAAGACCGGTGGCCTGCGCGATACCCAGACCGAGCACAAGGCTTCGGGCAACACCAGCACTTCCTACGGCTACCCCGCAGTCAACGCGTCCGGTACGGGCCAGCCGCACACCTTGACCTCGTACAGCGTCAACGGTGGAACCGCCAAAGACCTCCAGTACGACGATCAGGGGAACACCACCAAGAGGTATGGGCCGACGGGCACCGCCCAGAGCCTTACCTGGAACATCGAGGGAGAGCTCACCAACCTCACCGAGGGCACGAAGGCCACCGACTACCTGTACGACGCCAACGGTGACCTCCTCATCCGCCGTGGATCCGACCAGACCGCGCTCTACCTCGCCGGTCAGGAGCTCCACTACGACACCACTGCCAAGAAGTTCACCGCCCAGCGCTACTACCCGGCCGGCGATGCCACCGCCGTCCGCACCGAGAGCGGCCTGACCTGGATGGTCGACGACCACCACGGCACCGCTTCGCTGGCGGTGGACGCCACCACCCAGGCCGTCAGCCACCGATACACTAAGCCCTTCGGCGAGACCCGTGGCGCGACCCCGTCCGTCTGGCCCGACGACAAGGGTTTCCTCGGCGCACCGACCGACACCGCCACCGGCCTCACGCACGTCGGCGCTCGCGAGTACGACCCGGCGACGGGGCGCTTCCTCTCCGTCGATCCCGTTCTCGCCCCGGCGGATCACGAGTCCCTCAACGGCTACGCCTACGCCAACAACACCCCCGTGACCATGGCCGACCCAAGCGGCCTGCGGCCGATCACGGACTGTGAGCGCGGGTGCAGCGACGGCAACGGCGGCACCTACCGGGATTACATGACGATGGGCCCGAATGGTACATGGGTCTATCATTCGACCCAGACATACGTGCAAACGGTCAATGTCGGGAATTCGACCGGCACGCTCACGACGGTGGTCAGCCAGAGAAAGAACCGCCTCAGTGTCCAGGTCACCTTCCAGAAGGGGCCGAATCCGGCTCCTATGAAAAAGGGGACGCAGCTCAAGACAATCGTCGCGGGGAAGGCCGCCGGAATAGGTGACGGACTTCTTCAGATCAGCGACGTCGCGAATCCGTTCTGCTGGTTCGACGACGGCTTCTGCTCCTCCACCTCGGAGAACGAACAGCAAACCGATGATTGGGCGGCTTCTCTCGGGGCGGATACGGACTCGTCACTCTACGATGCGGCCCAGGCCAACGGTCAAGAGGCGGCATGGCTGGCCTTTGGGGGGGGACGGCTCAAGGTCTCCAAGGGTGAAGCCAATGTCGTCGTTTTCGCAGCGGAGGAAATTGACGTCGCGAACCTCACGATGACCAAGACGGTCGCGAAGCATGTCACGGAGCGCATCAAGAAGGGGACTAATTACCCCAACGAGCGCCCCTATGGCTTCCCCGCTGCCGGCGAGTCGGCTCCGGTCGAGAAGTTGGGGACACTGTCGCGGCCGTACATGAGTAGCCACGACGGTCAGTTGCTCCGTGAGATCATGCAGGGGTCCGCGCCCAGGCTCGATTCCCGAGGTGCTGCCGGGGTTATCGAATGGAGAACCCCTGGGGCGATGAACGGGAGCGAGGGCATCTGGGAACTCAACATCAATGTGCAGCAGAACAAGATCGTCCATTGGAACTTCGTGAGGTGATCTGGCGATGAGATTTTCCATCCAGGATGGATCCACCTTTGAGGGTGTCCTCACCTACTCGGATTCCGAGTACGGGTTTTCTTTCGATGCGCGATGTGATGAGGCGCTGAGTGAGAGGCTCGGTTCGGAAGGTGTGACGAGTGTGGTGATCGGCACGTTCCAGCTCGAGCTCGACATCGAGTCCCGAGAGGTGCTCTTTGCGTGGGGATATCTCCCGAACGTTCGGCGTGAGGTGATGTCTTCGGACGCTCCGCAGTTCACCGCCGGACGGGTCGCAATTTCCGCCGACAGCCCATTCGAGCCCGGTGTTTCTGTGGCGGTGCCTGGCGATGACTGGGGTGTTTCGTACAATCCCTCGTCGGGGTGGATTTCCATTCGACTGCGCGACGCCGCCAAGGCTGAGTTCGTGGAAATCTGCAGCGGAACTGTGCTGGGAATCGACGGCGTAGATCTGGTTTCAGTCTGGCTGAAGCCGGTGTTCGTCGAGTGACAGGCGAAAACGGATAGGCGAGCGGTGATTTGCTGCTCGCTTCGGTGCGACGGCCCGCCGACTCTGTCGGCGGGCCGTCATGCATTTTCAAGTGACGGGAAGTGGGGTGCGATCCCAGGGCTTCGGCGTAGTCGTGTGACGCCCGGTTCGTAGCGGAGTGCCAGCTCAGCGGCGGTGCTCTGGGAACGTGACAGGCACGGCTTCCAAGATCATGGAGTTCTCTACGCCCCGTGATCCGAGTGGAAGACCTTGCCTGCCGACGCATCATCGCTGATCCCGCCTGCCCTTGACCAACTGCGCGAGAAACCGCAGGCCGGACCCGAGGAGGTCCCGGGCCTGCTGGAGAGACTGGCCGAGGTGCCGGACCCGCGTGACCCACGCGGGGTGCGCCACCGTCTGGCCGTCGTGCTCGTTCTGACCGCGTGCGCGGTCTTGGCGAGCGACCTCGCTGCTCGCGGTCGGCGAATGGATCGCCGATGCCCCTGGGCATGTCCTGGAATGCGCCTGCTGGTACAGGGGCCGGACAGGCTGGTGACCGTTGATGAAGTACTTCCGGCAGCACGGTGTCGTAGACCACCCCGCATTCGTGAGCCTGGACGGCACGCGCCATGGCATGAACGCCCCGTTCTGGCCCACCCGTTCGGGCGGTAGCTGATCGGGATTCGGTTCTGTCGTCTCGTTACTGTGAACGGTGAAACCGGCCGAGCTGCCACCGCTCGCGCCGCGGCCGCGCAGCCGGCCGACGTCGCCCCGGTCGTGCTGCCCGCACCGCGCCCGGCCGCCGTCGTCCCTATGGCACCGCCCCATCGGCGCGAGCGGCGGCAGGGGGAGTGCCCGGTACGGCCGCACAGGCTGGTGTTAGCCTCATGCGGCTGTGCTTGGGGGGGACGGCCGGGGGGCCGGGAACATTCCAACGTTCATGTGACGTGCGCCTGTTGGGCCGCCGTCGTCCCGTCATGCTCCGCCTTCGTCCCGACCAGAGGCCCAGGAGCCGACGTTGGCCAGACGCACCACTGCCCGCGGGGTCATAGCCGCACTGGCGGTCCTCGCCGCGACCGCCGGAGGGATCACCGGCGCGGCCACCGCCTCCGCCGGCACCGCCCTGGCGGCGGAGAAGGTCTTCCAGTCCAACCGTTACGTCCCGCGCGCGGACCGGATCCGCAGCGCGGGGCCCAGTGGCTATCTGCATGCCCAGGAGGGCCGTTCCGGCTACGTGTGGACGTCGTACGCCACTGGCGCGACGACCGAACTGGGCAACCTGCCCTCCTTGGAGATCCCCGGGTACCTGGGCTCGTCGTCCGACGTCGTCGCCGAGGTCGTCTCGCCCACCGAGAAGGTCGTCCTCAGGGACATGGCCGCCGGTACCAGCACGGACGTCGCCCTCACCCACGGCACCTACCAGGCCACCTTCGGCACCCACGTGCTGACCCAGGCCCGGGACGCCGACGGCAACCGCACGCCGTGGCTCTACGGCGCGGGCACTGATCAGCACCTCCCGCACGCCGGGGGAACCTCAGCCTGACTCGCCTGCCCCGGACACCCCGGCACGCCCAGACCTCCCGGACGGGCCTCCCGCTGGTGTCCCCGACGTGGACTGCTCGGACCTGTCAGGCCCCGTCTGGGTGGGCCCCGATGACCCGCACCGCCTCATCAAGACGGCGCTCAGCAGGACCTCAGACGTTCCAGGAACTCCGGTACCCCATCGATCGACGTGTGCGGCCGGAACGCCGGTCCCAGGTCCCGCACCAGCTTCACGCATCGGTCAGCACCGATCCGTTGTGCCAGGTCCAGCGACTCGTTGGAGACCGCAAGGGCCTGTTCGACCTCCCGGGCCTGAAGCAGGGACCGCGCCTCGTATGTGCGGAACACTCCCCGTGTCTTGTCCCGCGAGCGCGGGAGCAGCGACAGCCCCTCTTCGATCCGAGCCCGTGCCTCTTGTGTCCGGCCGAGATCGAGCATGCACTGACCGCGTCTACTCCCTGCCCCGCCAAGTCGTCGGCGATGGCGACCTGTTCGCCCTGACGGTCTCCGGCGACAGCATGATCGACGCGTCGATCTGCGACGGCGACATGGTCATCGTCCGCCGCATGGACAGCGCCGACCACGGCGACATCGTCGCCGCGCTCCTGGAGGACGAAGCAACCGTCAAAGTACTGCGCCGGCAGGACGGCCAGGTCTGGCTCATGCCCCGCAACCCCGCCTACCAGCCGATTCCCGGCGACCAGGCACAGATCCTCGGCAAGGTCGTCAGCGTGCTCCGCATGCTCTAGAAATGCCCGCGGCGCTTCGACGTGTGGCACCGTAAGGCTCAGGCCAGGCCCGTCACATCCCCCCGAGGTGACGGGCCAGGCCCTTCATTCCCTGGAACCGATCTGGGTGGAGACCTGCTGCAGGTCGGTATACAGGCGCAGTCGTACGCCGGGCCGGCCCGGGTCCCGAGTCGTACGGTCGTCGGTCGATGTCGCCCACATCTGTGCGATGACATCCCGGAAGGCGAACACGATCTCATCGTCCCGGGCGGCCACATCGATGACGAGCAGGCCGGGTTCGGACACATGCGTTTCCTGGATCGGGTACACGCCTGTGAGAAACGGGTTCGTGCACCGCGGGGGTTCTCTTCAGGTGCCGGATTCACCCGAGCGAGTTCGGCGGGTGCGCGGCGACCTGACGCCCGAGAAGCTCGACAAGGGGCACTGACCGAATAGTGGCGCAGTCCCGTGACCGGTATTCGCGAAGGTACCCATGGGTGCATACTCGGGATATGGCTGACACCACCGTAAAGGTCGACTCCGAGACCAGGGACCGGTTCGCCGCAGTCGCCGCAGCCCGCGGACAGAGCGTGCGCGCCTACCTGGCCGAGCTGGCCATAGAGGAAGAGAACCAGATCAAGCTGAGCAAGGCGACGGCCGTGTTCCGCGAGATCATCGCCCGGCCCGGCCTGGCCGAGGCGTTCGATGAGGCCTTCCCTGACGACGCCCCGGCCCGGCGAAACGCCGCGGGGCGGGCGGCCTGACTCTTGGACCTGCATATCGACATCCGCTGGCTCCTTGACCGACAAGAGGAACTACTCGGCAAGGCACTCGGGGTCCGGGACTACTCGGGACTGGTGGCCGCCGTCGCTCGGCACCGGGTGAACACACCACAACTGGACATGGGCGAGCCCGACGCCTACTGGCGGGCTGCCGCCCTGCTTGAGCAGCTGGTCCTGCTGCGCCCGTTGCCGGCCCGCAACGCGTACTTCGCGTATGGCGTGGCGGTGGCGTACATCCGGGCCTCCGGGGAGGAGGTCGACGACTCCCTCGAGCCGTGGCGGGACCTGATCACCGACATCCGCGCGCTGCGGCTCACCGTCTACGACATCGCCGACCGCCTGCGCTCCTGGCACAGCACCGGGTGACCCGCACAGGACGCGCGAACGGGGACAGCTGGCGTCCGCCCCGAGACGCTTGGGTGCGATAGCGGCCACCGAACCCTCAGAACGCAGCCGTATCAGGCGCTGATCTTCCCCTAGCGCGCCCCTGCACCCACTCCGGGGCACGATATCGGGACGCCCCGGAGGCGCTGGCCGACGCGGTCGGCCCTCTGCTATTTCGCGAACCGCGCCCTGCGCCACGTGTCCGTCCTGGACATCGTCTGGCTCGGATAGCCACCTGGTGACAACGCCCCCAACCCGCTTGTGCCGGGGTTCGGAGGCGTTTTCGCATATCAGCCGCGCAGGTTCAGACGCTCTTCCATTCCTCACGGAAGGCCATGCGCTCTTCCCATCCCAGCGGGGCGTGATCGGCGTACAGAACGCGCCAAGCCGTCAGCTGGACATCCCGCAGCCACAGCTCACCGTTCCGCTCCGGTTCCTTCAGCGGGCTGAGCCTCCCTTCCAGGGCCGTCCCCACTACCGAGGCAGTCGCTGCCCACTGCTCGGGGCTCATCTCGGACAGGCCGGTCAGGAACCGGTCCGCCAGGGATGTTCCGTCACCGTCAAGGGCGGCCACGACCGAGTGCTTCATGTTGGCCGGCATAAAGTACGCCGTTCCTGAGGCCTGCCAGAACTTGAACCAGAAGCCCTCGCGCTCATCGTTCCTTTCTGTTGGAACGGGAATCCCCGCCATCAGCGAGACCATATGCTGAGTGGCCGCGTAGCCGGCGGAGTGGGCCGTGGCCAGGACGGCCACGTCGGCGAGGTGCTTTACCGTGAACGGGCCTTCGAAGTCGAGCGGCAGGTTCAGGTGCCGGTACAGGTAGTCGCCCAGGGACTCGGGCTGTCGCGGTGCGGAAACCATGGCCACTCCTCAGTGCCGTACTGGCGGGGGTTCTTCCTGCGACAACCTCCCCACACTGCCGGTGCCTCGCTGCACGATCCGGAGAAGTTGGCTGATCTTCGACGGCTGCTGTCCCCGGCAGGGGAGGTGTACGGCTGCCCGTCGTCAGTGCGCCTGGTCGTACTCGTTTCAGATGTCCGATGAAGCCCAGAACTGCCCGCACGTCGACGATGTGCGTTCCGCAGGCCTGAATAGCGAGATCGGCGGCCGCGAACTTCGACAACGGCGGAAGGAGGCCGCCTGCCTCCGGTGCGGCCCGGATCGCCGTCCACACCGGCCCGAGCCGCTCCGTGACCGCTGGATGGTCGGCGAACTCGCTGACCAATGGAGCGTTCCCGCCATGACGAAAACGAGGATCTGGCCCGCAGGCTCATCGCCGCGGCCTGGTACCACGTCCTCGCCCGTACGCTGATCGGCTTCGCCTTCTCGCCAGGGCCGCCCTCGAGGACCCCGGCGCCTTCACGTTCACTCGCGGCGGCTGGAGCTCCCGGGCCGCGGCCTGGTGGCCGACACCAGCGGTGGGATGCCGAGGCCACGGCGAGCTAAACGAATTGGGCTGTGATCCGCGTCACTCTCCTCGGGTAATGATCGCCTGCCTGTCCGATCTTCCGCACGCCTCCGAGGGGCGAGGGTGAACACCTTGAAGCAGGAAGTCGCACGCGAGGTCACCGCCACCCTCATGTTCGGCACCCGGCTGGCCCCCGACGGCCACTTCCCGACCATGCTGGACCGTGCCGACAAAGACCTCCAGGCGCTGGCCTCCGAACTCCTCTACAGCGACGACGCCGCCGCACACCTGGCCAAGTTCGCCGAAGAACCCGCCGATGTGGATGGCGCGTTGCACTTCGCCTGCCTGCTCAGCCTCGCCGACGCTCCTGACGGCGCCCAGTGGTGGTGGCAGTTCGCGGCCGGCGCCGGAAACGCCACCGCCGCCTACTGCCTCCACCTGTTCCACTTCGGCCGCGGCGAGCTGCGCGACGCCGACCACTGGGCCCACCAGGCCATCACGCTGGACACCGCCATCCACCTCACCCCCCTCGCACCCCACCGGACACGCCCACGCCGCCCGACCCTGGCACTCCGGGAAGCGGTCCGGCGGCTCAAGGTCGACGAAGTCGAGGAATGGGGCTTCCGGGTTCAGCGCCCCGACTTGTGCCTCGCCCACCAGATCGAGGAACTCGCCGACGCCCGTTGACCCGGCGATGCCCGGCATCATCGGGTGCGGTGGACCCACGCCCACGTAGAACGGCTCGTTCCCCGGCACCGAAGCCGCCGGGGAACGAGCCGCTTCCGCGATTGCGGCCGGCGAGGTCAGTCGAAATCGAAGGTGGCGACGACTACGCGGCGCGGGCCAGGAGCACGGTGTGCTGGGTGGCCTCGGGCAGGGTGCGGCTGCGGCGCGTTGCACTGTCGTCGGCGTAGCGGATCGTGCAGGTGACGCCCGTGGCGATCTGGCCGGTTGCGCGGAGGCGGGTACCGAGGTCGTCGGCGAGAGCGAGCAGGACGCGTCGGTGGGCGGCCGGGTCGAGTTCGTCCCGGTCGAAGCGGTGCTCGATGCTGATGCTCGCCGGGGCAGGGGTGGGATCGACGATCGTGGTGTCGCGCCCTTGGGGGTGTTCGCGGAGGGCACGGCCGGCGCGGGCGCCGAGGATGCGCTGCAGAGTGTGCTGGGAGACGTCGGCGACGGTGTGCAGACCGTACTCGGCGAGGGTAGCGGCCGTTTTCGCGCCCACGCCGGGCAGTTCCCGGACCGGACGGGGCCGCAGGAACGCGGCGATCTCCTCGGGGGAGTCGTCGATGACGGTGTGCCGGCCCGGTGGGGTGATCGCGCAGGCCATGGCGGCGAGCATCCGGTTGCCCGCGCATCCCGCAGAACTGCGCAGGCCGAAGTAGGCGAGCACCCGAAGCTGGACGAGCTCGGTCAGGGCACGCGCGTCGCGCTTCCAGTACCGGATCGCGCCGTTGTTAGGCAGAGTTCGCTGTCTCAGTACGGCAGTTCTCGCAGGCGCTACGTCACCCGCACGTGCTATGACCGACTGCCAACTGTGGGTTATCGAGGACGAGTCGTGCCGCGGCGGAAGACCGCTATGTCGTGGCCAAGCCCCAGTACGAGATCGCCATCAGGGCTCCCAGCAACAGAATGTAGTTCGGTGGCCGCCAAGAAGCCCGCGGGCTTACCAGTCCGCAAATCCCACACCCCGACCTGCAGCTCCCGCTCCGGTCGTCCCGACACGTGTATGTTGGCGACAGCGATGGGGGTACCGTCCACGATCGTGCAAGCCACCGACCAGACCTGGCCCGTGTGGCCGGTCAAGGGTTGGCCGACGAGGGTACCGGTCCGCAGATCCCATACCCGCAGAAGCCCGTCGGCGCCGCCGGTGACGGCGACGGGGCTACCGTTCAGCACCGTGCACGCCACCGCGTACGCCCCGCCCTTGTGCCCAATCGAGAACTCGCTGATGAGCGTGCCGGTCCGCAGATCCCAAACCGCCCGGCCGCCGGTGACGGCGACGGGAATACCGTCCAGCACCGTGCACGCCACTGGTCCTCCCCCGCTGGTGTGGTCGAAGGGTGCGCCGATGGGGTTACCGGTCCGCAAATCCCACACCCGCACCGTCTCGTCCCATCCGCCGGTGACGGCGACCGGGATACCGTCCAGCACCGTGCACGTCAATGATCCGACCCCGCCGGTATGGTCGAATGGTGGGCCGATGGGGTTACCGGTCCGCAGATCCCATGCCCGCACCGTCATATCGGTGATGCCGCCGCTTCGGGTGACGGCGATGGGGGTGCCGTCCAGAACTGTGCACGCCACGTCAAACACCGTGCCCGTGTGGCCAGCCAAGGGTCGGCCGATGGGGTTGCCGGTCCGCAGATCCCACACCCGCACCGTCCCGTCATGCTCGTCGCTGCCGGTGACGGCGATGGGGATGCCGTCCAGCACCGTGCACGCCACCGCCAATACCGCGTCCGTGTGGCCAGCCAGGGGCCGGCCTATGGGGGGGCCGGTCCGCAGATCCCATACCCGCACCGTCCCGTCATCTCCGCCGGTGACGGCGATCGGAGCACCGTCCAAGACGGTACAAGCCGCCCCCGTCACTCCGCTGGGAGTGGCCAGGGGCTGGCCTATGGGTTTGCCGGTCCGTACATCCCACACCCGCACTGTCCCGACGGGGCCACCACCGGTGACGGCGACCGGAGAACCGTCCAGCACCGTGCACGCCACCGACAACACCACGCGGGTGTGGCCGACCATAGGCTGGCCTATGGGGTTGCCGGTCCGCAGATCCCACATCCGCACCGTCCCGTCGCCGAGGCCACCACCGGTGACGGCGACGGGACTACCGTCCAGCACCGTGCACGCCAACGCCAACACCGGGCCGGTGTGGCCAGCCAGGGGCTGGCCTATGAGGATGTTGGTCCGCAGATCCCACACCCGCACCGTCGCATCGGCGCTGCCGCCGGTGACGGCGACCGGAATACCGTCCAGCACCGTGCACGCCAACGCCCACACCACGCCCTTGTGTCCAGTGGAGAACTTGCTGATGAGGGTGCCGGTCCGCAAATCCCACACCCGCAGAAGCCCGTTGGCGCCGCCGGTGAGGGCAACCGGAATACCGTCCAGCACCGTGCACGCCACTGCACGGACAGTGTCCCTCTCGCCGGCCATGGGCTGGCCGATAGGGGTGCCGGTCCGTAGATCCCACACCCGCACCGTTCCGTCAGCGTCACCGGTGACGGCGACGGGACTACCGTCCAGCACTGTGCACGCGACCGTCACCTGCCTGTCTTTAGCGATGGTCAGAGGCTGGCCTATGAGGGTGTTGGTCCGCAGATCCCACACCCGCACCGTCCCATCATGTCCGCCGGTGACGGCGACCGGAGTACCGTCCAGCACCGTGCACGCCACCGCCAGTACCTCGAACGTGTGGCCGGTCATGGTGCCGCGCAGTGCCGAAGAGAAGGTACCGCCCGTAGCCCAGAGCGGGGCCCAGTCGCCCTCGGGTATGTGGTGGATGAGTTGCTGATGGAGGTCCGTGGCTCCTGCCCGGGCAGCGTCGAGAGCGAGTATGTGGCGACGTACCCCCGGAGCGGTGCTGGCATGGATACCGAGGGAGGCGCGGTAGACCGCTGCGGAAAACTGACCCGATGCTGTTGCACGGCGATACAGGTGTGGAACCAGGTTGCGGGGGGCCGCGTGGACCAGGTACTCGGCGTCGGTGATCAGGGTGTCCAGTTGCCCTGCGGCGGCTGCGTGACTGGCCAGATGGTCACGTGTGTACGCATCGGCATGAACCCAGTCCCGATCCCCATCTCGTTCAGGAACGGCGTCCACGAGAGCTGCGGTAAAAGCCGCCTCAGGTGCGTGATGGATAAGCTCGCACTCTTCTCGCAGGTGCTGGTCGAGGGCGTCGTGGTACAGCCTGTATGAGGGTGTCCCCGCGCCGTCGTTGACCCTTTCGACGAGGTAGTGCGCCGCGCTCTGGAAGATCTTCTCTCGGTCTTCGGCGCTGTGGCGGACGCCGAAACCGAGTGCGTCCGCCATGCACAGCCAGGTGTTGCTGCGGGGGAGGCCGTCGCCGCGGGCGTACGCAAGGGCTGTGAGCAAGCGGCGGATGGTCTCGGTGTCCGTGCCGCACGCATCGAGGTATGCGTCCAATGCCTGGCCGACGGTCTCGGGTAGTTCGTCCTCCCAGGAGGGGTCGTCTAGTTCGGGGTGCTGCGTACTGCGGCGGATCAGCCAACCGGTGGTGAGCTGGGCGATCAGGAAGTTGTAGCGGGCCTTGCGGCCCACGGCCTCGCCGATGGCTTGCCGTTGATTCGGCTGGTATGCGTGGTACCGGGCCGAGCCCGACCGTTCGCTGGTCAGGCGCTGTACGACGTAGTCGGCGATGTCGGGGCGGTGCAGGTAACGGCTGTCTTCCAGGTCGATGCGAGGGACGCTGCGGCCGAAGTTGTTCAGGATGCGTGCCCGGCTGGTTCCGGCGGGTGCGGTGCGCACGGAGGCCAGTACACGGACCCGGCCGGTGTTGGCAAGCTGCCGCAGCAGGGTCGCGATCTGCAGTGCCTCTTTGAGGTCGGCGGCCTCCTCCACCGCGTCCGCCAGCACCGTGATCCTCTCTCCGAGGGGGAGCTCGCCTATCGCGGCCAGCAGTTCGTCGGAGTCGCTCGCGGCGATACTGAGGCCGCGGGCTAGCTGCGCCGCCGCTTCGTCGCAGGTGCGCCCCTTCAGATGGAGCGCCGTATTGAAGGATCCGATCGGCAGACGTGGGTCGGAGGCGCCGGCGGCCCAGGCCCGTCGGGGGTCGGGGCGAGGTACTGTCTCGGCCAGAAGCGGGTCGGACGTGACGAGCGAGTGCGCCAGGAGCGCCGATTTGCCGGTGCCCGGTCCTCCCGTCACGAGCAGGATCGGGTGCTCTGCGAGGGCTGGGTCAATGTCCTTCAGCCAGTCGCAGATGACTCGGCGGGCCTCGATGCGACCAGTGAAGAACCATTCGGCAGTGCCGGAATCGGTCTCCAGGCCGCGTGCCCGGGGACGCCAGTGCGAGCGGTAGCTCTCGTCGAGGTCCAGCCTCCAGCGGCAGTTGGTCCGTACCTCGGGCCAGAGTGTCCGCAGGTACGACATTGGCAGCATGTGCCCGGTGCGGTGCTGGTCGCGCATCACGATGATGCCGACCACGGCCTCCCTGCTGTGGTCGAACACGGGTGAGCCGGAGAAGCCCACCTCGATCGCCCAGCCAGCAGAGCTTGCCGCGTCCAGCTGTACCCAAGGCCCCTCCCGACCGCTAGCCCCCCGCAGCACACCGGCCGCCTGGCGTGCCGCAAGATCACCATGAGGGAAGCCGTGGACAGAAAATCGGTGACCACTCAGCGCAGGGGGACATGCCAGCGGAGCCGGAATGCAGTCGACAGACGAGTCCAGTTCCAGCAGTGCAACGTCGCCGGACTCGTCTGCAGCGATCGGCACCCATTCCATGAGCGTGGCCCGAATCCGCGTACCCGTGGTTCCCGGCTCACCGGAGAACGGGAACTCGACTGCGAACTCAACCGCCTCATCGCGCTCCGCCAGGTCGAGTCCGGGTACGGGAAGCGGTCGCCCGAGTTGCTTTTCCAGCACATGGGCGCAGGTCACTACATGCCGGGGCCCGATGAGTACGCCAGCTCCCGCCACGCTCTCACCGTGGAGGTGCGGAAACCGGACCAACCACGGCGGACGTTCCGCGAGCTGGCTTGCCAGGCCCGTCATGAGGCCGGGTCTGGGGCCGTCGTCGGGGTCGTGCTCCGCCACACCACCTTGACGTTCAGATGTGCATTCGTTCCCGCCGACACCAGCGTGGCACCGAGCTTGCCATCGACCGCCACCCCGAAAGTGACCTCCACCTCCTCAGGCGGCGGGTCGACCGCGCGCAGCTGGGTCAACGCTCCCTCGGCAACGGACCGTACGCCTGCCAGGGCGCCTTGCCAGGTATCCGCCGCCGCCCGGGCGATCCGGTCCGCGGCACCGGCCCGGACCAGTCCCCTTTCGCCGTCGCCAGCAGCCCCGTCAGGGACCTGAACGTAGACGCGTCCGTCCTGGCCGTCCGCGAACTCCACTACCGTCACGCGCGTGCACCTCCATAGTCAAGGGTTCCATTTGATCGCAGTTCAAGGGGAGTTGCTGGCATAACAAGGTCAAAAATGCGTGGCTATCCGCGCAATGGCGTTGGCTCGCCATGGGTTCCGGCGGGAGTGCGGCCTTGCAGGTGTCTGCGTAGGGCGAGGTTTTCGGCGTACAGGTTCGCAGTGACGGTGGCCAAGGCGTCGAGTTGGCCTTGGAGTTCGCGCGCGTGGTCGCGGGCCCGGGTCAGTTGGGCGCGCAGTGTGGTGATGGTGTCGTCACGGGCGCGTTCGCCGGGGGTGCGTTTGATGGAGTGGGGGACGTGGGCGTTCCATTCGGTGAGGACGTCGGTGGCGCGGTGGACGGTGGCGTGGCTGACGCCGGCTTCGCGGGCGAGGTTTTCCTTGGTCAGGGCGCCGTCAGAGCGCTGAGGCTGTCCGGCCAGCAGGCGAGTCATGGCGGCGCGGAGTTTGGCTTCGGAGGCTGGGGAGACGGCCATTTACAGGTCCTCGGCGAAGGCGGTCGTGATGGTCTCGACGTCGTCGAGGCGGGCTTGGAGGGCGGCTCGGCGGGCGGGAGGGACGCGCCGGTCGCGTAGCTGCTGGGCGAGGTCGTGTTGTTCGGCCAGCCAGATGGGGGCGTGGTCGGCGGTGACGGCGGAGTTGCGGCAGCGAGCTGGCTGACAGGCCCCGATGAGTGGCGCACCACCCTCGTTCTCTGGGAGGTGCTTGGTGCATTCGGCCCACTCCGGCTGCCACAGGCAGTGGTTGAGGGTGCCGAAGTGCAGCTCGGGCAGTTCGGTGCGGATGAGGTCGGCGGCTGCGCGGGGATCGGCGGCGAGTGCCTGGAGCCCGGGCGGCGTGCCTTGCGGGTCTGCGGGGGCGGGGAGTTGGGCGGCGGCGCGGTCGAGGCCGGCGTGCAGACGGGTGGCTGCGGGCCCGACGGCGACGGTGGCGCCGGTGGTGCGGGCGGTGAGCAAGCCGGTGAGTTTGGCGGCTGCGGCGGTGGCGAGCCGGTCGTCGAACTCGCGCATCCAGGCGCCGTCGGGGGCGGCGTAGGAATGGGTGGTGGGGTTGGCCAGGATGCGGCGGGCGGCGTGCTTGAGCTGGATGCCGAGAGCGATCTCGCCGTCGGGTTCCTGAGCGCAGATGACGGACATGGTCTTGCGGAACTGATGCGGTCGCACCCGGGCGTCGGGGATGGGTTCAAGCCCTGTGGTGTGGCGGTGAGCGTTGACGTGGGCGATGAAGGTGTCGATGACGTACGGGGCGCTGATGCCGCGTCGGCCCGTTCCCCGGCCGTGGCCCGAGGCGCCGGGCGTGGCCAGGGTGGTGAACAAGTGGGTGGAGTGTTGTGAGAGGCGTTCGAGGACGGTCAGGGCGGTGGCGACGGGCTGGATGATCCACCACTTCTCTTCGACCGGCCCGGGCTCGTTCTTCAGCTTGTGCGAGCGCAGGGCGGGTGTGCCGTAGTGGTCGGTGAGAGCTCCGCGGCGGATCTCCTGGATTTCGGAGTCACGCATCATCGACAGCGCTGCCACGAAGCAGTACACGGCGCCTTGCAGGGCACGCAGTTCGTCGCCGAGATCGCGGTCGGTCAGCTGGGTGCGCCAGGGGCCTTCGGTGCCGTCGGCGCGTCGTACGACGGTGAAGTGCGGTGTGGGGCGGGGCAGGTCGGCGGCGCGGGCCTGCCCCGCCAGGACCTGGTACTGGCCTGCGTCCACGGCGGCCTGGGCGATCGCGCGGCGTCGGCGGGAGGCCGCCGAGCTCGGAGAGATGGTGCGCGGGCCGCCGGGGCCGTGGACGAGGGTGGCCAGCAGCGACCAGCGGGGGGTGCGGACAACCTGGTCTCCTTGGCCGGTGGTGCGGGTCGTCTCGTGGACGGGGACGAGGTGGCCGGGTTCGGCGAGCCATGTCTTCAGAGCGGCGTCGAGTTCGGCCTGTGATCGCTGAGGCGTCTGGGTGGACGGGGTGTTGGGTTGGCGGGTGAGCCCGAGCATGTGCTCGGCCTGGCCGGGAGTGAGGGCGATGGTGCGTCCGCGGGCGGTTTCGGCCAGGACGCGGCGGCGGCGCGAGGCGGCGGATGGGCGCGAGGGGCCCAGGGCGTGCTTGTTGGTGCCGTCGGTGATCAGCAGGCTGATCACCGACCACATCGGGGTGCCCGCCGGGCTGGTGCGGAATGCGTCGGCGTGCACGGGAATCCGGGTCGCGGGGTCGGCGAGCCAGGCGTCCAGCCGTCCGTCGATGCTCGGCCGCGCCCGTGACGGACCGGTCGGGGTGGGGCGTGCGGGCCGGGCCAGAGTCTCGTCCCGGGCGGTGAGGATGTCGTCGGCAAAGGAGTCGATGTAGGTCCAGGCGGCCCGCAGCAGCGGCCACCATACGGCCGGTTCGACGGTGGGGGTGGGTGTGGTGCAGGCCGCGCCCACGACAGCGGATCGTGTCGGGTCAGCGACGAGTCCGCCGCCGGTCAGCACGGGATGCAGGTCGTGCAGGGCGGTGAGCATGGACCGGTAGGGGATCAGGGACCGCTCCCGGGTCACGCCGGCCTGCAGAAGGGAGGCCAGGAACGTGGTGAGCGTGTCATCGTTCCAGTGCGGGAGGTGGCTGGGCTGGTTGTGGGCGATGGCCCAGCGGCCCAGTACGCCGAGGCGCTCGATCAGCTGTCGCACCGTGGACAGGTGGGCCGGCTGGGCGGGACGGAAGACGCCGACGGTCCGCAGGACAGGATGGGTCGGGTTGAGCAGGGCGAAGGCGACCTCCCTGGCCCGCAGGTTCCATGCCGCGTCGAAGGTGGGGAAGACGATCCGCCAGTTGCCCGGGATCACGTTGCTCGGCCGACGCAGGCAGGAGCCGCTCCAGCGTTCCCGCCCACTGAACAGGGGCACTGGATCCTGGTGCTGTTCGAGCAGTCCGTTGGCTGCGGTGAAGACCGGCTGGTCATCGCCGAACGCCGCCCGGGGAGTCGGCAGACCTGCCTCTTCGCAGGCGCGGGCGCTCATCGGTCGTACTCCGTTCGCATGCCGAGGGGGAGGTCGAGCCGGGCTCGGTCCTGCTGGGCCGCGCGGCGGGCGGCTGGCATCGACGCGGCGCATTCGTCGAACAACTGCGCCAGCGCGGCGGCCTGCCGGCCCCAGAGGGCCTGCCACTGGGGCGGGGTGAGCCGGTTACGCATCTGCTCGATGTGCTCGGCCAGCAGCACCAGGCGTGGCAGGTGGGAGGGGAAGACGACCGCATTGCGGCACAGCATGCACATCGCCGGCGCGACATGGCACACCGAGCCCGCGGGCGTGTGCGGGGAGGCATAGGGGTCGCGGCAGTTGACCAGGCCCATGTCCAGCTGCCCGTCCCGCATAGCCTCGGCGGTCTCTTCATCCAGGCCCAGCGCGGCACTCACCTCGGGCTCTGTCAGGTCCGCCACGGCTTCCTCGTCAGTGAAGACCGGCCGGGTCAGCGACGCGAACACCTTCTGCTGGGCCGTGGTGACGGCCCGTCCCGCCAGGACGTGCGCGGTGGTGCCGTGCGCGTAGTGGCGGCGGAAGACCTCCACGTGGTGGTCGTCGCCCGCCAGGTCGGCGATTGCACCGCCCAGCGCGACCACCCTTCCGATCTTGGCGGTCTTGCGCAGTCTCCGCGCATCGTGCGGCGCCGTGATCTCCAATGGACGTCCGTCCGTCCGGCGCTGACGGGTGATCCAGTCGGTCAGCCGGCGCCCCGAAAGAACGAACTCCGCCCGCCGCCCGCCTACGCGCGCCCGGCCGGCGCCGGATGGCTCCACTGCCACCCACAGCCAGTTGGCGACCTCCGGGTAGGCGTGCCGCACCGGGCCCGTGACCGCGAACAGGCGGCGCAACAGTCCCGGTACGTCCCAGCGGCCCTCCCCGGCGAACGTGGACCCGTCACCGTCGTCGGCCGCCGGGTTACCGGTGTGCAGGCGGCGCCGGATCCGCCCGGCGCGGCGCTTGGTCTGTGCAAGGCGCACCCCGCCGTCGGTGAATTCGACGTCGTCCACGGCGAGATCGACGAGTTCTTCCGGCGTGCACTCGTCCATGGTCAGCAGCAACACGCGAAACGGCTGCAGATCCAGCTCCCGCGGGAACACCATCGCCGCAAGGCCAGCCAGCAGTGCCTGCGGGGCCCATGCTGCGCCTGCGTCCCCGGCGATCTGCCGGATCTCGGTGGGCCAGTGTCCCGGTGATGTTGGCAGATGGGCACGCAGCACCGTCGTGTCCAGCAGTCCCTGATGCACTGCCCAGACAAGGTTCGCCATGGTCTCCCAGCCGCCGCACTGGGGATCGCATCCCGTCTCCATCAGGGCCCGGCCTGCGGCCAGGCGACGTTCGAGGGCCCGGATGTCGTGGCGGGCGGCATCCCGCAGCGCGAGGCGCTCGGCCTGGCTGAATTCCTCCAGCGGCGGTGGCTCGGCTGGTTTCCCGAACAGCGGCGCCGCCTGTGCCCGGGCGGCGAGCTTGGGCGGCAGGTCTCCTTCGCGTGCGGACCGCTGCTCGATCAGCGCCAGCAGATTCGATGCCAACTCGTAGCCGCGTTTGGATGGATAAGGGTGAAGGCGGCGCAGGTCGTGCTCCCACTCATAGATGATCTCCGTGAGGTCTGCCGGTCCTCCGGTCAGCCGCACGAGTTGCGGATCGAGCCCGCGCTCGGCCAGCCATGCGTCGGCGAATGCGGCGAAGGATCGCACTGCCCGCGCGGGCCGGTCAGGCCCCCGCAGGGCCCGCGCCCGGCAGTACAGCACCCACTCGTCGGCCAGCTCCGCCGCCAGAGCGCGACAGGCGAACCGGCTGGGATCCACCCGGCACACTGCGCCGTCCCGGCGGGACGCACGCTCCACCTCCCGTACCCCCACCCGCGCGGGCTCTCCCACCACCGCCACGGGCTCGACCCGCTGCCCCGGCACCTGCCTCCGCTCGCCACGCCGCGGCATCACACACCACCGCCGTCGCGGCCGGCACACAACACGGCGTAGTCGGCGAACGTGCGGTCCTCCCGCGTCCACTCCTCCACCGCCCGCGCCACGATCGCGCTCACGTCCTCCAGGTAGCGCAGATACTTCATCGTGGACCGAGGATCACGATGCCCCAGCAGCCGCTGCAGGATCATCAACGGCGACCGGGCCACGTGCTGCAGCAGCCACACCCCCGACCCGCCCGCTTCCTGACGGCGCCGCTCGTCCTCAACGACCTGCTCCGTCAACAGCCGCAGCATGAACACCGCGAACGTATGGCGCAGATCGTGCAGCCGCACCCTGCACGGCATCTCCACCCCGCCCCACGCCTCCGACAGCCGACGAGCACGCTCGGCCGCCGCATCGAACACCTGCTGCCAGCGCGACGCCGACAGCACCCCACCGCCCCGGCCCACGAACAACCCCAGCGGCTCCAGCCCTTGCTCCCCCTCCAGCACCGCGATCCGCCGCAGCGGCGTCGGCATCGCCACCACATCGAACGACCGCCGACGACCATGGAGCAGCCCAGACACCCGCATCCGCCGCTCATCGACGTCGTCCACCACGAACAGTTCCGCGCGCCGCCGCCACAGCGCCCCATGGCCGCGTGCCACCTGAGCGGCACGCTCGGTACGGCGGTACAGCTCCAACGAACGCAACACCGCCTGTTGCACCATCACCACCCGGGCAAAGCCGTACTTCGCGATCGCCCCCAGCGCCACCGGAACCGCCCCGGCCCCCGGGCACGGGCGCGGCACCTCCATGTCCAGCAGGCAGCTGAACTCCCGCAACCGCATCCCCGTCGTCACCGCCAGGTCCGCCGCCACCATGTTCCGCAGCCGCCCCACACGCCGGAAACCCGGATCCGCACTGCCGTCCGGGAAATCACCCCCGAGACCGACCCGCTGCAGCATCACGTACTGCGCCCTCGACAGATGCCGCACATCCAGATCAGCAGCCGCTCCCCACGACAAGGCATCCCGCCCACTGCGACGCCGAGCGTACGGTCGCCGCTCTAGGGCCTGTGTGATGTCGTGATCAACCAGGTGTCTTCAGCAGGTCGTTGATCCAGATCATGGCGGCGCGGAGGTGGAGGCCGGCGAGGTAGCTCTCGGGTGTCTTGTCGTATCGAGTCGCGATGCCCCGCCAGGCCTTCAACTTGTTGATCAGGCGCTCGACGGTGTTCCGCTCCTTGTAGAGATCGGCATCGTGGCGTGTGGGCCGGCCGCCGCGACTGCCCTTCTTCTTCCGGTTGGCGGCCTGGTCCTTCTTCTCCGGGATGACTGCCTTGATGTTGCGTCTGCGCAGGTAAGAGCGGTTGGCGCGCGATGAGTAGGCCTTGTCCGCGGCGACAGCGTCAGGCCGGGTCCGGGGACGTCCGACCGGCAGAGGGATCCGCACCTTCTGCAGCACGGGGACGAACTGCGGGCTGTCGGCTGCCTGTCCCGCAGTCAGGACGAACGACAACGGACGGCACCGGCGGTCCGCGGCGAGATGAACCTTGCTCGTCAGCCCGCCACGGGACCTGCCGAGCAGGGCTTGCTTCAAGCGGAGCTTGCGCCTCCGCCTGATGTGCCGCCGCTCTTCCCCCTCGGGGTCGTGACCTGCGTCCTGTCCGTTCTGTTCTGGCGGGCCGCCCCCTTTTGCCGGGCCTCCTCCTGCTCGGCGGCGGCTTCCTCGAGGGCGTCCATGATCTCCTTGCCGATGCACATCCCGGCGGCGTCGTGGTGGGCGCGGGCGGTCGTGGAGTCCACGCTGACCAGGGACAGGTCCGTCTTTCCCTGGCGGGCTGCCTCGGCGATCACGCCTTCCAGCAGCGCGGTGAAGACGCCGGCGTCCCTCCATACCCGGAAGCGGCCGTAGACCGTCGGCCATGGGCCGAACTCGCCTGGCATCTCCCGCCACTGGCTGCTGGTGCGAAACCGCCAGATCACCCCCTCGAACTGATCCCGCAGCCGCTCGGGATACGGGCCGTACTCGCCTATCGGCAGGAACGGCTGGATCAACTTCCATTGCCTGTCGGTGAGTTGCCTGCGCGTCACGATTGTCTTCCTACCGGATCCGCCTTCCATGCGGATCCGGATCGGCAAGATTGATCACGACGTCACACAGGCCCTAGCAGACCCGCACCGACCGCCCAGTCATAGAACCCGTTGATCGCCGTACGGTTGCGCCGCCACGTCGCCGGCCCGACCGGAACCGGAGCCAACTGCGTACGCCACCGCCGGAAGGCCACCAAGTCTGCCTCGGTCGCCGACAACAGATCCGTCGGCGGATCCAGCACCTGGGCCAGGAAGTCCTCGAGGCCCATCAGGTCGTACGCGTAGTCCCGAAGGCTCTCCGAGCCCACGTGTCGGGCGAGATCAAAGAAGTACGAGCACATCGGCTCGACCGGACGCATGTCCTCGTCCACGAAGAACGGCGTGCCCTCCGGCAATATCGCTGGCCCGGACAGCAGCTGAGACACATCGAAGCCGAGCTTGCCCAGAGCCCTCTGGTTCCGGACCAGATGGCTGGACGAGGTGAAGAAGTAAGGCATCGCACTCCTGCGGCTGATCGTAACGACCGCGGAACCTAACAGCCCAGGGCTACCTCGCCGTTCACGCTGTCAACGAGCTGAGACAGGTACAGACACTGGACCTAACCGGTCAGATCGAGGACGGCCATGTCCGGCTCGATCATCTGCACGCGGGGCGTGATGTCCTCCAGGAGGCGGCGCAGCCGCTCGGGGAGTTCGGCGTCATAGTCGGCCGGGAGGTCGAAGCGGAGGTGCAGGAGATGGCGGGACCCGATGCCCGACGCATCTGCTCGTCTACTGTCCGCCTGCGTCATCGCAAATCTCCGTACTGGTGCCCAACTGCCCTCAGCCTGCGAGTCACAGCGCAACCAGGTAGCCGGGCTCCACCCCATCAACGGTCTGGATCGCGGTGCCGGACGTGACCCACACAGACGTGGGCCGGTCGCCAACCGGGATGTGGAAGATCCCGTGCACTGGGCCTTTGCTTCCGGGGTTGATACCGAACGTCGGCCCGGTCTGCCCCTTGCTGTTCCAATACTGTGCGTAGTCCAAGGCGATGTCGGCGTCCTGCTGGGGTCTGGCCGTAGGCGACGTCCTCAACGTTGAGGCTGACAGTGTTGTCGGCGTTCCAGATCAACTCTCGCTTCCCGACGTTCATCACCTCCATGGCCACGACGCAGTACTGCTTCCCGCCTTCTGGCGTCGGAGTCGAGGTGGGTGCACCAACCGAGCCGGCGGCATACGCGAGGACCGCAGGATCCAAAGGCTTCCCGCACGTCACGCTACGGACAGTGATCTGGAATTCGTCCAGCTGACTGGTGTCCTCAAAGGCAATCCTGACCTTGAACGGCTCGCCCTTCCGAGGCGTACCGAGCACCTGGGCGCCGGGGGGTGCACCCACCGTGGCACCACTGCTCGCGACCTTGGATGGCGCCCGCCTCGTGCTGTCCGGTGCGCTGTTCGCGCCGCTCTCGGAGCAGGCCGACAGCGCCGCGAGGACCACGGCCGCGCCGACAGCCAGCAAGGATCGTTCACGAGAGCTCATGCGAATGTCCCTTTTGCCACGACGATGGGGGCCGTTCACATGCTGATCTGCTTCGCCCGCACCCGCGCGGTAGACGAGTGCGTCTGGAGCAACCCGGGCGGCGAGGGCCGCAGGGCCGTCACGCGGATGCGGCGCCGGATGCGTCCACGGGGGGCGGCAGGGTGCGCAGGCGTTCTCGTAGATCGGCCACGTACTCGGCGGGGCGGGCGGCGAGCAGGCCCTCCAGGCGGTCGAGCCGGGTGCGGGAGGTGGCGCGCAAGCGGCTCGGCGGCACCCGGTCGAGGACGTCCAGGGCGCGTTGAGCCGCGTCGGACGGTTCGTCGGAGGCCTCGGCTTGGGCGAGGACCAGGGTGGCGGCGGCCCATCCGGGGGTGCCGGTGGTGCAGGCGGCCGCGGAGGCCTCGGCGCGGGCGCGGGCCTCTTCGGTGCGGCCCAGAGTGAGGTGCGCCTCGGCTTGGTGCAGGGCAAGTTCCGGCTCGTCGAAGCCGAAACGCCCCGGGGCCTGTCCGACCGGATCGGCCTCGAGTTCGCTCAGCGCCACGTCGAGGGCGGCGGCCGCCTCCCGGTCGCGGCCCTGCTGGGCGAGGGTGGGCAGCAGCGCCCAGGCGTGGAGTTGGGCACGGACCAGGCCGGCGGGGGCCGCGGCCGCGCCGCGCTCGGCGTACGTGTACGCGGCGGTCAGGTTGCCGGTGTGGCGGGCCACCATGCTCTGCGCCCCGTACGCCCACGCCACCAGCGCTGTGTCACCGCACCGGTTCGCGTAGGAGACGGCGGTGCCCAGGTGGATGCGTGCGCCGGTCGGATCGTTGAGGTGGAAGGCCAGGTTGCCCAGCAGTCCCGACAACCGGCCGAGCTGACGGTGCAGTTCGGTGCCGTCCGTGCCGGCGGGGAGCACCCCGGCCAGCAGGGTGCGGGCCGCGCGGACCTCCCGGAACAGCACCGGGACGGGGTGCTTGCTGTAGTTCAGGTGGTAGTGGTCGGCGGCGGCTTCGGCGAGTTCGTCGACCAGCGGGCTGCCCTCCGGCTCCGCCAGAAGCGCGAGCTGGAGGGACTCTCTGACCGAGGGGAGCCCCGCATCGGTGGTCATCGGATCCGCCCCTTCCTGCTATGCGGCAGCGAGTTGGAGGAGTTGTGGAACGCCCTGGGCGTCCTGGTAGTGCTGGAAGCGGGGGAGAAGGTCGTCGACAAGCTGCACGCAGCGGGGTGCTCCGATGCGACGTGCCAGGAGCAGGGATTTGGTGGCGGCGGCCGCGGCGGGCTCGGGTTCCTTCAGGTCGAGGTAGCTCGCGGCGCGGTAGGCGAGGAACACACCGCGGGTCTTGTCGCGGGCCGGGGGCAGCAGGCCTTCGCCTTCGGTAATCAGCTGGTGAGCGCGGCCGATGTCGCCGAGGTCAAGGAGGGCCTGGCCGGAGTCCACGGCGAGATCGGCTTCGGATACCCAGGCGCACCAGGCGGGCCGGTCGGCGCCGGCGTCGCCCAGGTGTTTCTCCGCCGCGGCAAGAGCGCGCAGCACGGCGCGTCGTTCGCTCCGGTCGCCCTGTGCGGCGAGGGTGCGGGCGAGGCGTAGCTGGAGCAGGCAGCGGGCGGCGGGGTTCTGGGCGCGGGTCAGGGCGTAGTTGAGGATGCTTGCCGCGGTGGTGTGGTCGCTGCGCCAGGCTGCCTGGTAGGCGAGGTCGCCCAGGAGGCCGGCGCCCAGGTCGTGGTCCCCGGCTGCGTGGGCGTTGTGCAGGCCGGCGATCCAGTTCTGGCTGGCGTGGGTGTGGCGGCCCAGGTCGAAGCGGTGCCAGGCGACGGTCTGGGACAGGGAGGCTGCCAGGGTGTGCAGGCGCAGCCCGAGGGCGGGCGTGTAGCGGCCGTGTGCGAGCAGTTCGGTCACCGTGGACAGGTGGGCATCGAGCAGCGTGGCGGTGTGCTGTCGCTGCTCGGTGGCGTGACTGGCGAGTTGTTGGGTGGTGTTCTCCAGGAAGGCGACGAAGTCCTCGCCGATTGGTTTGCCGTCGCGGGCCTGGGCGAGCGCGCTCGTAGGGCCGGCGGCCCAGTCCGCGGCCAGCGCGGACAGGGTGGCGCCGGAGATCGTGAAGAAGGTGCGGCGGTCCATCGCTGTTCGCAGGGCCTCTCTCAGGGCGGGCACGGAGCTGTGGGGTCCGAGCGGGACCACGCCGTCGGCGGTGAGCGGCAGCCAGTTCGGCCAGTCGTCGGCGCGGACGATGTCCGCGGGCCAGCCGAGCGCTTCGGCGATGTAGATCTGCGATTCCTCGTTGGGTTTGACGCCGCGTTGCCATTTACGCACTCGCGCCTCGTCCGTGCCTGAGCGCAGACCACGCCGGGCGGCCGCGGCACGGATACCGGAGACGAGCTCCTCCATCGTCATGCCGAGCGCGAGGCGCGCCACAACCAGGGGGTGACGGGTGGTCTCTTCCACACCTCCATCCAATCACTCAGCGCACAGGACCGGTGACTCCTTCGCGGAAGCGGGACCCCTGCGGGACCCCCTCCAACTGGTCGACGACATCGAACAGTTGAGCCCATTCTCGTTCCGTCGCGGTACGTCGAGAGGCCGTGCGCATCCCCCTTTTTCTCGATCGTGAGGAGAACCTGATGGTCCGTGCGTCCTTACCCGCAGCAACGCTCATGCAGAACGCGGCCGGGGCAGTTGTGCAGGAGGCCGGCGGTTCCGCTGCCGTGTGTTCCCTGCGGGTCCTCGTGGTCGGGCAGGGCTACGTGGGGCTGCCGCTGGCGGTACGCGCCGCTGAGGTGGGCCACCGCGTGGTGGGTTTCGACACCAGCGCGCAGCGGGCTGAGTCTTTGGCGTGCGGCAGTTCACCGGTCGAGGACGTCACCGCGGCACAGCTGGGGCCACTTCTGCGTGACGGCACCTACCACCCCACCGCGTCACCGGACGACGCAGCGGGGTTCGACGTGGCCGTGATCGCGGTGCCGACGCCGCTGCGGGAGGGCGTCCCCGACCTGTCGTACGTGCTCGCGGCTGGCCGGACCGTCGGCCGCTACCTACGGGAGGGGGCGCTGGTGGTGCTGGAGTCCACCAGTTACCCCGGCACCACCCGAGACGTGCTGGGCGCGGTACTGGAGGAGGTCTCCGGGCTGCGGATGGGCAGCCAGTTCGCCCTGGGGTTCAGCCCGGAACGGATCGACCCGGGCAACCGGCTGTGGACTCTCGCGACGACCCCGAAGATCGTGAGCGGTATCGACGCCGTGTCGCTGGAACGCACCGCCGCCTTCTACAGCGGCCTGGTCGAGTGCGTCGTCCCGATGGCCCGGTGCGAGGAGGCCGAACTCGCGAAGCTGTTGGAGAACACGTTCAGGGCCGTGAACATTGCGCTGGTCAACGAGCTGGACGAGGTGGCCCGCGACATCGGCCTGGACCTGCGCGCGGCGCTTCAGGGCGCCGCGACGAAACCGTTCGGCTTCATGCGCTTCGACCCCGGCCCCGGCATCGGCGGTCACTGCCTGCCGATCGACCCGGTGTACCTGTCGTGGTGGGCGGCTCAGGCACGAGGCCGGGGCTCCCGCCTGATCGACCTCGCCCAGCAGATCAACGATGCCCGCCCCGCCTACGTGGTGAACCGGGTGGACGAGCACCTCGCCACTCGGGGCCGGCCGCTGGACGGCGCGAGGGTGCTGTTGCTGGGCCTGGCCTACAAGCCCGGCAGCAGCGACCTGCGCGAGTCCCCAGCGCTTGAGGTGGCCCACCTGCTGGCGGCCCGCGGCGCGCGCGTCAGCGCGGCAGACCCCTTCGTCAACCCGGCCGCCACCACGGCGGTGCTCGAGGGCATACGACTGGTCTTCGCGAGCGACGACGAACTGGCCGCTGCGGACGCCGTGGTGGTGCTGACCGACCACGAGGTCTTCGACTACGACCGCGTAGTCGCCCGTTCCCCCTTCGTGCTGGACTGCCGGGGCCGCCTGGCGGACCGGCCCGCCGCCACCGTGGAGCAGTTGTGAGTGGCGGGCTGCGGGTCACCGTCACCGGCGGCGCCGGGTTCATCGGGTCGAACCTAATCTCGTGGCTGCTGCGCCATCGGGCGATCGGCCGGATCACCGTCGTGGACGACCTGTCCACCGGCAGCACGAGCCTGCTGGGCGGCGATCTGGCGGACGTCGACTTCCGGCGGGGGAGCGTTCTCGACGAAGGCCTCCTCGATGCGGCGGTGGCCGGCGCGGACGCGGTGGTGCATCTGGCCGCGCTGCCTTCCGTACCCCGCTCGGTGGCCGACCCCGTGACCACCCACCACGTGAACGCGACCGGCACGCTGCAGGTCCTGGAGGCCGCCCGCCGCGCCGACGGGCCGCTGGTGGTAGCGGCTTCCTCGTCGTCGGTCTACGGCGCCCAGCCGGTCCTGCCCAAGGTCGAGACCAGCCGGGCGATGCCGCTCAGCCCCTACGCGGTATCGAAGCTGGCGACGGAGGCGTACCTCGGCGCCTACCACGCCTGCTACAGGATGCCCGTGTTGCCGCTGACGTTCTTCAACGTCTACGGCCCCCGGCAGCGGGCCGGTCACCCGTACGCGGCCGTCGTCCCGGTCTGGATCGACGCCGCCCTGTCCGGCCAGCCCGTCACCGTCCACGGTGACGGCACCCAGACCCGCGATCTGACGTGCGTGGACACGGTGTGCGAGGTGATCACGACAGCGATAACCGGCCGGGTGGTCTCCCAGTGGCCGGTCAACCTGGCGCTGGGCACCCGGACCTCGCTGATGGACCTGGCCGGTCTGTTGGGCGAGATACTCGGCACCGGGCTGCGGGTCGAGCACGGCCCGCCCCGGCCCGGCGACGTGGCCCACTCCCAGGCCGATCCCGCCCGGCTGCTCGAACTGTTCCCCAAGACGCGCGCGGTTCCACTGCGCGAGGGCCTGGAACGCACGGTCGCCTGGCACCGGCAGACGCGCTCCGGCACCCGCTCGTACACCGATGCCGGGGGCAGCCGGTGAACATCCTGATGTACCACTTGGTGCAGGACCTGCCCGGCCCGATGGCCGTGCCTCCCAGGCACTTCCGGCAGCAGATGGAGTTGCTGGCCGGCGGCCCGTACACGGTGGTCACCGAGGACGACCTGCACGCGATGCTCGCCAAAGGTGTGCCCCTGCCGGCGAACGCCGTGCTGATCACGTTCGACGACGGCTACGCCAACACCACCGCCACCGCTCTGCCGGTGCTGGAACGGCTCGGCCTGCCCGCTCTGTTGGCGGTGTGCGGCGGCTACCTCGGCGCCGAGCGGCCCCGCCACGTACCGCATCCGGTGCAGGAGATGGCGGACCTCGACCAGATCCAGCTGTGGGCGGCGTCCGGTCGGGCCGTGGCCGCTCACAGCTACACCCACCGCAAGCTGACCGGGCTCAGCGATCGGGCGCTGGCCTGGCAGACGGCCGGCGACCACGAAGTCCTCACCGATCTCCTGGCCCGCCCGCCGCGCACGTTCGCCTACCCGTACGGCGCGTACGACGCCCGCGTACAGCGGGCCGTCGCCGAGCTGTATCCGCTGGCGCTGGCCACCGACGATCACCACCGCCCTGACCTGCGCCACCCGTACGCGCTGTCCCGCATCCAGGTCGATCCCGGCTGGAGCCTGGACGCCTTCCGTGCGGCCCTGGACAGCCGCACCGACCCCGCCGCCGCGCAGCGCGCCGCCCGCGCGGCCGACGCCCGCACCCCGCCGGAGGAGGCCCGCCGATGACGAACACCGGCGCCCGCACCATCGCCCTGTACTGGCACAACGGCCGTTCCCTCGGGCACACCTCCCGCACCGCGAAGGTCGCCCAGTACCTGCTGCGCTCACCGCAGCCGTACTCGATCGCGGGGATCACCGGCGCCTACCGAGGCCTGGACCTCCTCCCGCCGGAGGTGGACGTCATCAAGATCCCCTCCTTCGCCAACTTCGACGACCCCGACGGGTGGAACCTCCGCGCGCGCCTGGCCATGGACGCCGAAACCCTCCACCAGGCCCGAACGGACCTCATCACGGCTTTCCTCGGTCACTACCGGCCCGAGGTGCTGATGAGCGACCACATCCCCCGCGGCACGGACGACGAACTCGTGCCCGCGCTGGAGGCCCGCTACGCGACGCACGCTGTCCTCAGCCTGCGCGGGATCCTCCTCAGCAAGGAGAAGACGGCACGGAAGTACTTCGGGATGCACGGGCGCGGACCGTGGCTCTTGGACCACTACTGCCAGTTCAACGTCCACACCCACCCCGAGGTATTCGACCTCGCCGACTACTACGACATCCCGCCGGAAGCCGCCGGCCGGCTGCACTACACCGGTTACCTCGCCGAGCCGTACACCCTGCCCCATGACCAGGCCCGGGCGCAGATCGGTGTCGGCGGCGACGAGCGGCTGATCGTCGCCGCGATGGGCGGCGGCCAGGGTGCCGGGGACATCTGGCGGGCCCTGGCGACCGCGCTGCGCGAGCGCCGCACCATGTTCGACCGGGCCTTGCTGGTCACCGGCCCCTACCTGGAACCCGCGGACCAGCGCGCCCTGGCGCAACTGTGGGAGGACGACCCCTTCGTGGAGATCCGGACGTACGAGCCGGACCTGCTGCCGTGGATGCGGGCCTGCGACGTATTCGTCGGCGCGGCCGGGTCGAACATGCTGGGGGAGGTGCTGGCCACCGGGGCCAACGCGATCGCCATCCCCCGGCAGGTCAGGGAGAGCGAACAGCTGGTCCACGCCCGGCGCCTGGACGAGCTGGGCCTGGTGCGGAAGGTCGACCTCCCGGACGCACTCGGCGGCGCGCTCACCGGCACGCTGGCCGCAGCCCTCACCGAGCCGCTGTCCCCGGACGGCACCCGCTACCTGTGGGACGGCGGAGCCTACGACCGGCATCTGCCCGGCGGCCCTGGCGGCACCGCCTGCGCCTGCACCACGACCCCGGCCACCACCGCTGGGGGAGGACACGCGTGAGCGGCACGGGTTGTGCGGTCGTGCACTGCGGCACGGTGGTCCATCCCGCGCCCGGGCGCGGGGACGGCGGGGAGGTGGTGATCTGCAGGGGCGTCGTGAGCCGCGCCTGCCCCCACGATCCGGTACCGGTCGACGCCGACGGGCTGCTGGTCGCCCCCGGCCTGGTCGACATCCACGTCCACGGCGCCGCCGGCCACGACCTGACCGAGCCCAACCCCGCCGCCTGGCAAAGCGTCCTCGACACCCATCTGTCCGCCGGCACGACCACCGTGCTCGCCACCCTGGCGAGCACGTCCCCAGAACGGACGGCCGCCGCACTGGCCACCGCCGCCGCCCTGATCTCTCACGGGCACGCCCCGACACTCGCCGGAGTCCACCTCGAAGGCCCGTGCCTGGCCCCCGAGCAGCGCGGCGCACACGACCCCGCCCACCTGCGGACGCCCCGGCAGCTGCTGGCGGAGCTGACACCGCTGCCGCCAGCCCTGCGCATGGTGACCCTCGCTCCCGAACTGCCGGGCGCCAACGAACTGATCACCCATCTGGTCGGCGGGGGAGTACGGGTGTCCGCCGGGCACAGCGCCGCCACCGGCGAGGACCTGGCCGAGGCCCGCTGGCTCGGTCTCAGCCACCTCGCGCACCTGTGGAGCGGCCAGTCCACGCTGACCCGCCCCGCCCTGCACCGGGCCCCCGGCCTGCTGGAGTACTCGCTCGCCTCCGACGAGATGAGCGCCGAGGTCATCGCGGACGGCCACCACCTGCCCGCCGCCCTGCTGACCATCGCCCTGCGCTGCCTGGGACCCGATCGGCTGTGCCTGGTCTCCGACGCCACCGCCGGGATGGGACTCGCCCCCGGCACCACCTTCCGCACCGGGGCCAGCCGCGGTCGCGTCCACGACGGCTACGCCGCCACCACCGACCACACCAGCCTGTGCGGCGGCGTCACCCCGCTCGCGGCGGGCGCGGCCCGCATGCGGGAACTGACCGCCGCCCCGGTCGAGGACGTGCTGACGATGGCGACCGCCACCCCGGCCCGTACGGCAGGCCTGTACCCGCGCAAGGGCAGCCTGCTGCCGGGTGCGGACGGCGACGTCGTCCTGTTCAGTCCCGACTTGGGGGTGCGGGCGGTCATCCTCGGAGGACGCCTACTCAGCTCCTCCGGCGCGGAGCGTGTCCGGTGACGGGGCAGCTGCGGGTGGTGCTGATCGGAGCCGGCACGCGGACACGGAAGGTCTACGGCCCCTGGCTGTCCGGCCTGCCGCCCCACCAGGACCAGCCGGTGAGGCCGCTGGCCGTGGTGGACACCGATGTCCGGGCCGCCCGCGAGGTGGCCGCCGCACTGCCGGACGCGGCGCCCGCCCGCCCGCAGGACCTGGACCGCATCCTTAAGGCCGACCGGCCCGATCTGGTGATCGTCGCGACCCCCGACGCATCCCACCGCGACTACGCAGAGCAGGCCCTCGCCTCGGGTATTGCGACGCTGGTGGAGAAGCCGCTGGCGACCACCGCCGAGGACGCCTTCGCCCTCGTTCACGCCGACGCGGCCTCTCCCGGACGGCTGCTGGTGGGCCACAACCTCCGCTTCACCAACCTCCACCGCGAGGTCCACGCCCTCCTGGCCGACGGCCACATCGGCAGTGTGACCAGCGCGGACTTCCACTACACGCTCAGCCCCTCGCACACCCGCAGCTACTACACCCGCTGGCACCGCAGACGCGCCGGCTCCGGCGGCCTGGAAGTCACCAAAGCCTCCCACCACCTCGACCTGCTGGCCTGGTGGCTGGGCGCCCAGCCGTCCGCGGTCACCGCCGAACTCGAGCGCCGCCACTACCTCTCCGGCACCGCCGGCATCCCGGCCGACGCCGACATCCACGACAGCCTGAACGCCCGGATCGAATACACCTCTGGCGCCACCGCCCGCTACACGCTGACCCCCAACGCCCCCACCGAGGGCTACACGTGCACCCTCACCGGCACAGCAGGAGCCTGCACGGTCCGCTACGACGCCCGCTCCGGACCCCACACCGTGCACCTGCACCCCGTATCCGGCGGCGGCACGCGCCGACAGGTGGCCCGGGAGGACGGAACCCACGCGGGCGCGGACCGGCGGATGCTCGCCGCCCTGACCCACGCACTCCACCAACCACCCGGCGCCCCCGCGCAGTTCGCCACCCCCGCCGAGGCGGCGCTCGCCGTCGCCACCGGCACCGCCATGTACGACTCCAGCCGCCAGGGCCGCCGCCTGCCGGTGCCCCAGCCCCACACACTCGGAGAGCCACGATGACCCCAGCCACCGTCCGTACCCCCAACGGCCTGGACCTGACCCACCACCGCCTCACCCCGGGCGCCCGCCTCGAACTGGACACCCGCCCCGAGCAGGAGAGCGCGCTGATCCTGCTCCGCGGACGGCTCACCGCCGCACTGGCCGACGGCGACCACGTCGCCGAACGCGCCGACCCCTTCACCGCGCCGGCGGCGGGCTGGTACGTGCCGCCCGGCACGACCGTCACCGCAACAGTCGGCCCCGACGGCGCAGACGCAGTCGAGGTGCACGCCCCGGTCACCGGGCCACTGCCCGAAGCCGGAGAGGTCACCGAGATCACCGCGCCCGAGCAGGAGGTCCGCGGCCACGGATCGTTCGAACGGCACGTCACCACCCTGCTGACACCGCCGCGCACGTCCGGGCTGCTGCTCGGCGAAACCCTCGCCCTCGACGGCCGCTGGTCCACCTACCCGCCCCACCGCCACCAGCACAGCAACCCGCCCCACGAGACCGCGCTCCAAGAGGCGTTCGCCTTCCGGGTCCGCCCCGACACCGGCTTCGGCGTCCTGCTCACGTACGACGACAGCGTCCGCGACGCTCACCCCACGGTGATCACCGACACGTCCCTGGCCACCGTCCCCTGCGGCTACCACACCATCGCCGCCGCCGGCGGCCACGACCTCTACTACCTGTGGGCCGCGCACGGGACCACCGACACGCACCTGGCCCTGCACACCGACCCGGCCCACGCCTGGCTCCTGGCCTGATCCGTACGCCTGCTCCATCCACCTGCGATGAAGGGAAAACACCCGTGAGCACACCGTCCCTCAGCAACCCCTCCCCGCGAGGTTTCGCCGTCGTCACCGGCGCCAGCGTCGGTATCGGCCGGGCGAGCGCCGAGGCCCTGGAGAAGGCCGGATACACGGTCATCGCCGCCTCCCGCCGTCTGACCACCGCGCCATCGGCGGCCACCGGCATCACCACCCACAAACTCGACGTCACCGACGCCGACTCAGTGGCCACCCTGGAGCGCACCGTCACCGAACACCCCGTCCCGCTGACGCTGCTGGTGAACAACGCCGGCATCCCCACCCACGCCGCCACCATCGCCGACAGCGACATCGCCGACTGGCGCGGCACCTACGAGACCAACGTCGTCGGCGTCGTCCAGATGACCCAGGCCCTGCTGCCCCCCCTGATCCGCAACCGCGGCGACGTCCAGTTCATCGGCTCCACGGTCGGCCGCGTCGGCTACGAGCGCGGAGCCGCCTACGCCGCCAGCAAGTTCGGGCTGACCGCCCTCGTACAGACCCTGCGCCTGGAGCTGAACGGCCAGCCCGTGCGGGTCACGGAGATCGCGCCAGGCATGATGCGCGGCGACGAGGCCGGCGGCGAGTTCATGCGCACCCGGTTCAACAACGACGAGCAGGCGATCGCCGCCGTCTACCAGGGCGTCGAACACCCGCTCACCCCCGAGGACATCGCCGAGTGCGTGGTGTGGTGCGCCACCCGCCCCAAGCACGTCGACATCGACCTGATGGAGCTCCGGCCCCTGGCCCAGGCCGCCCAGCACAAGGTGCACCGCACGAGCTGACCCCTCTGCCAGGCCGGGACTCACCGGGTCCCGGCCCGGCCCACCCCGATATCAGGGAGACCCCCATGTCCTCTGCACAGCCCTGCGCCACCCGCGTGGTGATGATCCTGCGGCACTTCACCGTGGGCGGCCTCGAACGCGTTCTGCTCTCCCACATCCGCATCCTGCTGGACGCCGGACACCAGGTCACCATCTGCGTCCTGGACCCCGGCCGCGACAACGCGCTCGTCACCGAACTCCCCTCACCAGCCCGGCTCGTGATAGCCCCCCGCGCCCGCCTGGCCCGCATCGCCTTCCTCGCCCGCCTGGTCCGCGGAACCACGGTCCTGCTCCAGTTCGGCGACGGCCGCCTGTACCCCTCCATTCGCCCAGCCCTGCGTACAGCGCGCACCGTCGTCCGCTTCTGCCACTCCGACTACTCCCACCTGCGCACGAGGGCGAAGAACCGCCTGGACCGGATCCTGGCGCGCTCGGAGGACAGCATCGTCGCCGTCGGCGGCCGTTCCACCCGCTTCCTCCTGGACGACGTCGGCGTCCCGGCCAGCAAGGTCACCACACTGACCAACGCCACCGAGCCCCGCACCACCGTTGCGCCCCCGCCCTGGGACTGGGCACGCGACCCCTACTACGTCGCCGTCCAGAGCCTGTACCCCCACAAGGGCCACGACGCCCTTCTGCGCGCCTTCGCCCACGTCGTCGACCACACCCACGAGCCCGTCCGCCTCGTCATCATCGGCGATGGAGACCAGACGATCCCCCTGCGCCAGCTCGCCGACCGCCTCGGCATCACCGAACACGTCGTCTGGCTCGGCGCCGTATGGCACAAGGACCTCGTGGACAGCGTCCTGGCCGGTGCGCGGGCCTTCGTGTCAATGTCGCGCTTCGAAGGCGTGCCGATCTCCATCCTGGAGGCTCGCCAGCACGGCCTGCCCCTGGTGCTCACCGACATTCCCGGCCACCGCGACGGCGCCGGCACCTCCCCGGCCGTCCTCGTGCCGGTGGACGACACCAAGGCGTTCGCCCAGCACATCCTCGCCCTGCTCCGCGCCCCCCGCCCCCACCGGCCCGACAGCACCGCTCTCCAAAGCGCATGGGAGTGCTACGCCCGGGAGTTCCTCAACATCGTCGTACCCGCACTCCGCACCGGCCCGCCCATGCACCAACCGGCATCCGAAACCGGAGCTCTCCTCCAGCGCACCTCGCGGCACCAAGCACCAGGAGGCATGAGCCGGCCGGAATGACCGCCTCCTCCTGATAGCGTCGTAATCACTCCACATCCCCGCCCCGCGGCCGCCAAGCGCCCAGGGCGAGCACCAGTGGGACAGCTGCCGCGCCGGCTTCCTCGCCATCGCCGCCGCCTGCAACTCCCCCTGCACGGAAGCCCAGCAGAACACCACGTACGCCTTATCACCAGCGCAATCGATCCTCCGCCCGACGGTCGCGCCAAAGCGGTCACCAGAAACGGTGCATTGCCGCGCCAAACCGACCATCCCCCGGCCGGCCCTCGCTACGCTCTCGCCCACTCCGACCACCAAGGAAGCCCGTGACGTCGTTTTCCCGACTTCCCCACGCCACACAACTGGACCGGCTCGAAGAACACACCCGGGCCGCGCTGACCCAGCACTACGGACTCGACGGGGCCGCCGCACGGATGGAGGTCCAGCAGTACGAGGACAACGCCGTCTGGCGCGTCACCCCGCCAGGCCAAAAGTCCTACGTCGCCCGCCTGTCCGTCCGCGACGGCCGCCCCGCCCACCAGCAGCGCAGCGAGATGCGATGGCTGGAGAGCCTGGCCGCGTCCCGCACCGTCGCCGTCCCCGAGCCCGTCACCACCACCGGCGGCCACTACGTGGTCCCGCTCGAGGTCCCCGGCCACGACGAGCCGTCCACCCTCGCCCTGTTGCACTGGCTCCCCGGCACAGCAGAGCCCCCCTACCGCCAGCCCGGCGTGGCGGAACAGATGGGCAGCACGACCGCCTACCTACACGAGCACGCCGCGACGGTGCCGCTGCCAGAGTTCGACCGGCCAGTCTGGGACGCGGAGACGATCCTCCTCAAGGGACACGCCCTCACCGATCCAGCCGCCCGGGAACAGTTGGGCGCCGAAGGCACCGATGCGCTCCGGAAAGTCGCCGAGTCGATCACCCCGGCACTCCACGAGGGAGGGCCGGAGGACCGCGGGCGTATCCATGGTGACCTGCACCGCGAGAACATGATCGCGCTGCCCGGCGGCGGCATCGGCGTCATCGACTTCGATGACTGCGGTACCGGCCACTACCTGCTCGACATTGCCACCGTGCTCTCGTCCGTCCACCGGATCGCGCGGAAGGAACCAGGCGCATACCAGAAGTTCGCTCGCGACTACCTGGCCGGCTACACCCAGGTGCGGCCTCTGCCAGCAGATTTCGCCCGCCTCCTGGAGCCCTACCTGCTGCTGCGCGACGTCTTCATCCTCAACTTCGTCACCACCGCGGCACCGGTCAACGCCGGTGTCGCCTCGTGGGGGCCAGCCCGAATCGCCGGCATCGTGGCGCACATGCAGGCGTACGTAGAGGGAGACTCCTACCCAGGTGCCTTCGCTCCCACGTAGGTCTGGCGACGAAATGCAGCCGAGCCCCGGTGGCGGGATGAACCGATGCAATGCGGTTTCCCGAGGTGACGGAATGCGCCGAGCAGGGGCAGCAGGCTGGTGGAGGAAAACCGCGTCAGGCCGGGCCCGGCGCCATCCGCACCGCCTTCGCCGACCTCCTGCCCGAGCACACGGCCGTCCTGCGTCTCCTCTGACCACAGTCGGGTGGCGAGGCGGCGACACCACCCGATTGGCGCAGTGTGGCTACCGGGCAACAGGGCACTGGGAGGTGCAGCCCCGGCGTGTTCTTCCTGCTGCGCCCGGGCTGCGAAGGGAGTGTGCCGCAGCTATCCCCGAGTCGGCTGCGGCACACTTCCTTTGTCCGCTCGGTACGAACTGGTCGTAGCCGTGGCGGACCACGACCAGGCCCTCAGGCGCTACGCGATCGGCGCCCAGACGTCTTCTTCGCAGCGGACTTCTTAGCCGGTTTCTTCGCCGCCTTCGCCGAGGTCTTCTTCGGCATCTCGCGGACGTCTGCACCCTCACCCCGCGAGGCCTTGGCCTTGTTCACGGACTCCGTCAGAGCGGCCATCAGGTCGAGGACCTTGCCCGACTTCTCGGGCTCCGGCGCTTCTGGAAGGGGCTTTTCCTCCCGCTTCGCTTCGATGATCTTGGCCATGGCGTCGGTGTAGGTGTCCTCGAAATCCGGGCCCTGCAGGTCCTCGCGGCTCATCGACTCCATCAGAGCAAGCGCGCCTTCGATCTCCTCCTCGGAGACCTCCGTCGGTGGCGGCAGCAATTCAGCAGGGTCACGGATCTCGTCCGGCCAGCGCATCGCGTGTAGGACGATCACGTCGTCGCGCACCCGCAGCAAGCCCAGCCGCTCCCGCCCACTCCACGCGTACTTCGCCACGGCCACCTTCGACGACCGCCCCAACGCCTGCACCAGCAGCTTGTACGGTTTCGCCGCCACCTGCCCGTCCGGCGCCAGGTAGTAGCCCTCACCGATCTGGATCGGGTCGATGCTGTCCAACGGCACGAACGCCTCGATCTCGATGGCCTTCGCCGTCGGCAACGGCAGCTCCCGCAGCTCCGCATCCGAGATCGGGACGACTTGGTCCTTGGCGTACTCGTAGCCCTTGCCGATCTCCGACTGGGCGACCTCCCGGTCCTCCAGCTCGCACACCTTCCGCACCCGCACCCGCCCCATGTCCTCCAGGTGGTACTGGTGGAACTGGATGCTGTGGTCCTCGGTGGCACTCGCCACGCGGATCGGGACCGTGACCAGGCCGAAGCTGATGGCGCCTGACCAGATGGTTCGGGGCATGGCTGACCTCCGCGACAGCCCCGAGCACCTCCAGTTGTGGGTTCTCAAAACCGGCGCCATATTCTCAGCGTCGAAAGCACAGTGAGGCCACATGCGGTGACTCACTGAGAATCGCTGGTCAGAGCACTCACTCGTTCGGGTGATGCGGATCGGTTCTGCCTGTGTGATCTGCAAGGGCTGGGATCGTGTGCTGCGCAGGTACTTCCGAGCTGGGGGTGCGTCGTGGACGGTCCCGCCGTAGATGTCAGCGTTCGTTTTCCCGACTGCGAGCCCGTGGAGAACCTGCCGTGGACAACAGTGTCCGTCGACCGGCTGATGTCGGCGACTCCGTGGCGGACGTTCCGGTGGCACAGAGGGCAGAAGCACTACTCCGGCAGCTACTGGTCAGCCACCATGCGTCGGCCGGTGATCTACGAGTCGCGGCTGGAGCTGGCCAGGCTCCTCTTCGCCGATTTCGACCCCCACGTACACGGGATCGTGGCCCAGCCGTTCCTGATGAAGACGGTGGCGGGGGCCAAGGCCCGAAGCCACATCCCGGACTATCTGCTGATCACCGACCAGGGGCCGGTGGTCGTGGATGTCAAGCCGCACCGGCTGCTGACCGGGCCGGAGGTTGCGTTCACCTTCGAATGGACCCGGCGGGCGGTGGAGTCCCGGGGCTGGCGGTACGAGGTCTGGAGCGAACCGCCAGAAGCCGAGCTGGAGAACATCCGCTTCCTCGCCGGCTTCCGCCGCAGCTGGCTCTTTGCGCCCAATCTGCTCGACGATCTGCGCCTGGCTGACCTCGACGGATTACCGCTGGGCACCGCGGCGGGGCAGTTGCCCCGATGGCCGGAGCCTCGTGTCCGTGCTGCTCTCCACCACCTGTTGTGGACTCATGAATTGCGAGTTGACCTCGGCGAACCACTGGCCACCTCGCGGCTGTTGCGGCGGACAGCGTGAGTGGGGCCGGGGCTCGGATGGGGGTCGGAACTCGATTCCGCTACGACGGCGAGAGCGTCGAGGTGGTGGAGATGGCCGCGACCGCAGCAGGCAACGAGGTGGTTCTCAAGGACGGACGCGGACGGCTTCTGCGCTTGTCGTTGAAGGAACTCCTGTTCTCTGACCGGGCCGTCCTGATCACCGATCAGCCCGGGCCTTCGGCTGATGATGACCAGGAGATCGCCTCGGTGGTGCTGGACCGGCTGCAGGAGGGCGAACGAAGGCAAGTCCTCGAACGAGCCGGGCATGTCCGCGAGCTGCTGACGGGTTTCCGTTCGGGGAGTCCTGAGCTGGCAGGCGACGGCGAACCTCGTGGTGTCTACGCGCCTGGCGGGCCGCTGGAACCCAAGTACACGGCCAAGGCCCAGGAACTGGGTGTCCATGTCCGTACCGTCAAGCAGTGGGTGGCCGACTTCCGGCGGCACGGCGAAGCCGGTCTGGCAGCCAAGAAGAAGCAGTCCAGCGGGCCGGCGGCAAGGGCCGATGAACGCTGGGTGGAAACGGCCATGGAAGTGATGGCCGAGCACATCGGCCAGTCGACGCCCACACGCAAGATCGTGATCGAGCGCACCCGCGCACGCGTGATCGCCCGCCACGGCCCCGGTTGCGTTCGCCTCCCGAGCCAGGCAACGGCCTACCGCATCTTGTCGGAGCTGGAGCGGCAGCATCCTCTGTTCCGGCTGAGTGCGAAACGGAACCGGGACATCGCCGACCGGCCCGAGGGCCCGCACGGGAAGCTGCGGCCGACGCGGCCGGGTGAGTACGTGCTGATGGACACCACCCGGCTGGATGTGTTCGCGTTCGACCCGCTGACCCTGCGGTGGGTGCAGGCCGAGCTGACGGTGGCGATGGACTGGTACACCCGGTGCATAACCGGCCTGCGGGTGACGCCGGTGTCCACGAAGGCGGTCGATGCGAGCGCGGTGCTGTTCCAGTGCTTCCGGCCGCGGCCTGCGGGCCGGGACTGGCCCCGGGGTGCGCTGTGGCCCGAACACGGTATTCCGCGCACAGTCCTGGTCGACGTCCAAGGGGCGACGGGGCCGGGACTCGCGTCGCCGCCGATGGTGCCCGAGACACTGGTGGTCGATCACGGCAAGGTCTACGTATCGGAGCATCTGACCAGCGTGTGCCGCCGGATGGGCATCTCCCTCCAGCCGGCCCGGCTGCGTACGGGCCGGGACAAGGGGCCGGTGGAGCGGTTCTTCCGCACCGTGCGCGAGGGCCTGCTGGAGGCGCTGCCCGGCTACAAGGGCCCCGACATCCACTCCCGCGGTGACCATCCCGAAGGCGAAGCGTTCTTCTTCCTCGACGAGCTGGAGGCGATCATCAGGGAATGGGTCGCGGTGGCCTACCACTGCCGCCCGCACGCCTCTCTGGTCGATCCGGGGGTGCCCGGGCTGCGGATGTCACCGGCGGCGATGTTCGAGCACGGGATGGCACGCGCCGGGTACATCGAGGTGCCCCGGGACCCGCATCTCGCCTTCGAGTTCCTGGCGACGAAGTGGCGCACGGTGCAGCACTACGGGATCGAGATCGATCGCCGCCGCTACCAGGGGCCCGGTCTGCCCGCCCCCGGCATCCGCAGCCCGCACGACGGGCCAGGGAAGAACAGCTGGCCGTTTCAGGCCGACCCGGACGACATCACCCGGATCTACTTCCGCGACCCCGCCACCCGCGCCTGGCACACCCTGGTGTGGGAACACGCGCCAGCGATGCGGATGCCGTTGAGCGAGGACGCCCTGGTCTTCGCCCGGAAACTCGCCGCGGCCAAGCACCGCTACCCCGACGACCGGCTCGCCGTCGCGGGCCTGCTGGAACGGTGGAATCTGGGGCTGGGCACCACGCTCGCCGAGCGGCGCATGGCCCTGCGCCTGTCCCGCGAACAGGCCAGCCTCGACCTGCCCTCCACCGAAGAGCCGTCCTCCCTGCCGTCCGTGCGCCGCGCTCTGGGCCACGACCGTGCCACGGAGGTGGAACCCGAAGTGTGGGAGGACGTGGAAGGCGGGGACGACGACGAGGCGGACGACCTGGACGACGACGGCTTCTACGCGGACGCGCTGGAGGACGTGTGAACGCCCCCGCGCCCGGGATGGATCCGGGGAATCTGGCGCTGTCGCGCAAGGAGGACTTCAGGGCGTTCGTCCACACCCCCCGCCGCCTCCAACCCCGTGTGCTGAGCCGCGCGGAGCTGAAGGCCCTGCCAGCCGCCGAGCGGAGCGCCTACAACCGGGAACGCCGCAGGTGGCACGCCAATCTCGGGCCGATCCGCACCCCTCAACTGGCCGCGCTGCACGAGGACTTGTGGGACATCGTCGACAGTAACGTGCAGGACGGCGACAAGGCCAAGGGGGCGGTGGCGGTGGACGCCTTCCCCGGACTGGGCAAGACCACCGCAGTCCTCGCCTTCGCGAGGGAGTTCCACCGCCGGGAGATCGCCGAACAGGGCGAGTTCACCGACCGGGGACATGAGCGGTGGCCGGTGTGCCGCGTGGGGTTGACCGGGAACACCGGCATGAAGGACCTCAACCGGGCCATGCTGGAGTTCTTCGGCCACCCCGGACGGGCCACTTCCACGGCCGCCCAGCTCGGACTGCAGGCTCTGGACTGTGTGCTGTCCTGTGAGGTCCGCCTGCTGATCCTGGATGACCTGCACTTCCTGAAGTGGCGCCGCACCAGCGGCATCGAGGTCAGCAACCACCTCAAGTGGATCGCCAACGAGTTCCCCGTCACCCTCCTGAAGGTCGGCGTGGGACTCGCGGACAAGGGCCTGTTCAGCGAGGGCGAGACTCCCGCCGAGACAGTTCTGGCCCAGACCGCGCGGCGCACCACCCGCCTGGACATGCCGCCCTTCACCATCGACACCGAAGCGGGCCGTCGCCACTGGCGGCAGCTGCTCCTGGCCCTGGAACAGCGCATCGTGCTGGCCGACAGCTTTCCCGGCATGCTCGCCGACGACCTGTCCGACTACCTCTTCGCCCGCAGCACCGGGCACATCGGCTCCCTGATGACGCTGGTCAACCGCGGCTGCCAGCGCGCCTAGCGCACCGGCACCGAACGCCTCACCCACGACCTCCTCGACCAGGTCAAGAACGACGCCGCCGCCGAACAGGCCCGCCAGGAACTCACCTACGCCCTGCAATCGAGGAAGGCTACCAGCCGGCCCCGCGGCACGCGGGCCGCCGGGTGACGGCCGCGCGGAGGACCCTGCCGATCCGGTATCCGCCGTACCCAGGCGAGGCCCTGGACTCCTGGCTGGAATACCTCGCCCACCGGCTCCACTGCCGTCTCGGCGACGTGCTCCACGCGCTCGATCTCCCGTACAACGACCACGACCCGCCGAACGCCTTCACCCGACGCTGGACCACCCTGGTCACCCCCGAAGAGCTCGCCGCCATCCACCAGGTCACCGGCGTACCCCCAGACGTTCTCGCCGCGATGACGCTGCAGCCCTTCGACCACCATGCAGTGGTGATCGACCACGAACGGCGGCGCGTGCACCGGCAGTCGCTATGGGGACGTACGGGCTCCCGGTTCTGCCCCGCCTGCCTGACCGACAGCAACGGACGCTGGCCGCTGACGTGGCGCCTGGGCTGGTCCTTCGCCTGTACCCGCCACCACGTCCTGCTCGCCGACCGCTGCCCCGCCTGCAGCCGCATCCCCCGCTTCCGCACCCACTCCCTCAACGAAAATCCCCGCCCAGGACGCTGCGCGAACCCGGCCCCGGACGGCGGGCCACGCCGCCGCTGCCACCATCCCCTGACCGCGGCCCCGGTCACCGCAATCGAACCCGGCGGCCGGCTGGAGGAGACACAGAGCCTGATCAACTCCCTGCTCGCCCGCCCGGCCCGCACCGTGCACTGGCGACTGTACGGGGCGGCCGGGGCACCGTTGGGGGTGGTGCTGCAGGACGCCAAGTGCCTGGCCACGCTGATCCTCAACCACGCAACCGCCGACGACCTGCGTACGGCAGCCCCGGCGGACGTCCTGGAGCGCATGGAGCGCTACCGCGCCAACCCGCTGCCCGCCAGGTCGCAGAGAGGACCGGACAGCCAGCGCCTCGACGTGCACAGCTACTACGCCCCCGCCGACGCGGCCGCGACAGCCGTGGCCGTCACCGCCGTGCTCCCGGTCCTGCGCGCCGACAGCATCCGCAGGGCGGGCCAGGCGGTGGAGTGGCTCACCGACCGGGTCGCCGCCACCGGCCGGCCCCTCTACGCGGGCGCACTGTCCGGGCTCGGCGGAAGCGTCTCCCCCGTACTGGAGGCGGCCCTGCGGTGCAGCCGGGAGCTGCGGCTCCTGCCGGTCACCCGGCTCCGCCGCCGCACCACCGACCACTCCACCCACCCTCCGGGCCACCGGGACACCCGAGCCCGCCTAATGCCGACGGCCCTGTGGCCCGCCTGGGACCTGCGGCTCGCACCCCGCCACCCCAACGGCAGGCCAGTGGCCCAACGCGCGGACGAAATCCTCACGGTCGCCTGCCTGCTCGCCGGCAGCACCACCCCCACCGCCGCCCTGAAACAACTGACCGGCACCACCGTCAGCAACCACAACCTGTCCACCCTGCTGGCCGACCTCACCCGCCGCGACGACTGCGCCGACGTCCTGCACACCCTGATCCTGCTCGCCGACCACCTCGACGCCCACGGTGCCCGATCGACTACGCGCGCCGCCGCGCACTGTTCACACCCCGCGGCCGCTTCCTGGACCCGCGCGCTTGGGACGATCTGCAGCGCCGCCTGCGCTCGAACCTCAGGCCCGACGCCGTGCATGCCCAGCGCTGGATCTTCCAGGCCCTGACCGGGTCCCCGCCCCGCCTCGCCCACCCCGACGTCGCACCCGCCACCGCCCTTCAACGCCAGCATTACCAGCGCTTCCGCTGGCGCCTCCTGCCTGCCGAAGCCGAACTCCTGCGCCATACGGCGCGCACACTCCTCGACGAGCACCACGTCGACGAGCCACTCCAGTGGACGCCGCAGCTGCCCGGCCGTGTCCTGGACCGGCTCGTGCTCCCCGGGCCGGACCCGGACAGCATCACCGCCACCGAGCTACACCGGGCAGTACCCGTCGGGGACTTCTCCATCGCCCAGCTCGCCCGCACCCTGAAGTCCACCACCGCACACGTCATCTACCTGCTGTCCCAGCACCCCGCCGACTGGAGCCCGCCCCGCTTCCAGCAAACCCAGCACACCGCCACCCGAGTCCACCAGTGGCACACCTGGTACGAGCAGGACCACCTGTCCCTACAGACCATCGCCGACCGCGAAGGGACCAGCCTGGCCACCGTCCGTCTCGCCCTCCTGAGAACCGGCACCCGGCTCCGCCCCGCCGGGGCTTACCCGGGCCAGCCGAGAAGGAACTGAGCACTCACTCCAGGCGCGGGGCGGACTGCGCAACTCGACCAATGGCTCCGCGCCGGCCCATGACCACGAAGACGGCTGGTTGCGTCTCGGGCGGGTCCAAGTCGCTGGATGGGGAGGATGCTGGCTGGTATGAGGCGACAGCGGGTGTGGGCCTGGGCGGGGCTGGTGGTCGGCGGGCTGCTGGCTGCCGGGTTGATCGTGCTGGTGGTGGTGGCGGACCTGGATACGGCGGGTCAGGTGGCGGGCATCGCGGGCACGATCGTGGGCCTGGCCGCGCTGGCCGTGTCGGTGTACGCACTGCAGCACCCCCGCCCGCAGAGTCCGGCAGCGCCGGAGGCGAGCGCGGATTCGGTGGTGCACCAGGCCGGTGACGGGGATGTGGCGAACACGATCAGCGGCGGCACTTTCCACGGGCCGGCACTACAGGGCAGAGACTTCTCCAACACCACCTTCACCACTCAGCCCCACCCTCCGTCTTCTCCACCGGCGGAGCCCGGCCCCGGCACGCGGCCGGGAGGCTGACGGAGATGACCGATCAGGGGGCGCTGGACAAGAGCGGTACGGGCGGACCGGGGTCCAACACGATCAGCGGCGGGGTGTTCTTCCACACGGTGGTCCAGGGCCGGGACATCACCGTGCACTTGCCCCCGCAGATCACCCCTGCCCTGTCCGGGCTGCCCCCGGCTTCGCCCACGTTCACCGGCCGCGAGCAGCCGATGGGCGACCTGCTTCAGGCCCTGGCCCCCGGCGGCCCGGAGCAACGCCCGGTTTTGGTCGCGGCGGTGGGGCTGGCCGGGGTCGGCAAGACCGAGCTCGTCGTGCAGAGCGCCGTCCGGGCGCTGAAGAAGCCGGGGTGGTTCCCCGGCGGGGTGCTGTTCGTCGACATGTTCGGCTACGACCCCGAACGTCACCTGTCTCCCGAGCACGCCCTGGACGGCCTGCTGCGCGCTTTGGGCATGCCTGGCGAGCACATCCCGGCTGGCCTGCAGGACCGCTCCCGGCTGTACCGCAGCGTGCTGGCCGCCTTCGCCGAACAGGGCCGGCGCATCCTGATGGTCATCGACAACGCCTCCGCCGCCGAGCAGGCCCGCCCGCTGCTGCCCACCGACGGCACCACCGCAACCCTGCTCACCTCCCGCCACACCCTCGACATCGGCGCCCGTCTCCACGACCTGGACACCCTGGACCCGCACGCCTCGGTGGAACTCCTCCACCAGGTCCTTCTGCAGGCCCGCGGCACCGCCGACACCCGCGTCCAGGACGCACCCGAGGACGCCGCGACCATCGCCCAGCTGTGCGCGGGCCTGCCCCTGGCCCTGCGAATCGCCGCCGCCCTGCTCGCCGACACCCCCACCCGCCCACTGGCCTCCCTGGCCCGGAAACTGGGAACAGCACATAACCGCCTGGACCACCTCCGCCGCGAAGACCGCGCCGTGCAGTCCGCTTTCGACCTGTCCTACGAGCGCCTCAGTCCCCACCACAGCCGCCTCTTCCGCCTGCTGTCACTCAACCCAGGCCCCGACGTGTCCACCGAATCCGCCGCCCGCCTGGCCGACACCGACCCAGACGGAACTGAGGACCTCCTGCAGGACCTGGCCCGCGCCCACCTGGTCGAACCCGGACACACCTGGGGACGCTGGCGCCTCCACGACCTCATCCGCCTCTACGCCGACCAGCAGGGCCGCACCCACGCCGACACAGACCACCGCGACGCCGCCCTCACCCGCCTGCTCGACCACTACCAGAGCACCACCGAAGCCGCCGACACCCACCTGCAAACCCTCCCCAGCACCACCTCACCCCGGTTCCCCGACCGCCACCACGCCCTGGCCTGGCTCGACGACGAACGCCCCAACCTCATCGCCACGGCTACCGCCACCCCACCCCACGACCACCCCCATACCAGCACCGCCCTCGCCTTCGCTCTCGCTCAATTCCTCGACTACCGCCGCCTCTTCGGCGACTGGATCACCGTCACCACCACCAGCCGGGCCATCTACCGCGACCTAGGCGACCGGCACGGCGAAGCCATGGCGTTGAACAACCTCGGCCTCGCCCTGCGGAAGATGCGGCGGTTCGGAGAGGCCATCGACGCCCACACCCAGGCCCTGGCCATCTACCGCGACCACGGCGACCACCACCGCGAGGGCGTGGCGTTGAGCAACCTCGGTGGTGCCCTGGCGGGGGTGCGGCGGTTCGAGGAGGCCATCGACGCCCTCACTCAGGCCGCCACCATCCACCACGACCTCGGCGACCACCACAAAGAGGGCGGAGCGCTGAACAACCTCGGCCTTGTCCTGCGGGGGGTGCGGCGGTTCGAGGAGGCTATCAACACCCTCACCCAGGCCGCCACCATCCACCACGACCTCGGCGACCGCTACGGCGAGGGCGGAGCGCTGAACAACCTCGGCAGCGCCCTGCAGGAGGTGCGACGGTTCGAAGAGGCCATCGACGCCCACACTCAGGCCCTGGCCATCTACCGCGACCACGGCGACCACCACGGCGAGGGCGTGGCGTTGAGCAACCTCGGCAGCGCCCTGCGGGAGGCGCGGCGGTTCGAAGAGGCCATCAACACCCTCACCCAGGCCGCCACCATCCACCACGACCTCGGCGACCGCTACGGCGAGGGCGTGGCGTTGAACAATCTCGGTGGCGCCCTGACGGGGGTACGGCGGTTCGAAGAGGCCATCAACACCCTCACCCAGGGCCTGGCCATCTACCGCGACCTCAACGACCGCTACGGCGAGGGCAGGGCGTTGAGCGACCTCGGCATCGCCCTGCGGGAGGTACGGCGGTTCGAAGAGGCCATCGACGCCCACACCCAGGCCCTGGCCATCTACCGCGACCTCAACGACCACCACGGCGAGGGCAGGGCGTTGAGCACCCTCGGCAACGCCCTGCACCGGGTGCGGCGGTTCGAAGAGGCCATCAACGCCCACACCCAGGCCGCCACCATCTACCACGACCTCAACGACCACCACGGCGAGGGCATGGCGTTGAACAACCTCGGCCTCGCCCTGCGAGAGGTACGGCGGTTCGAAGAGGCCATCAACGCCCACACCCAGGCCGCCACCATCCACCGCGACCTCAACGACCACCACCGCGAAGGCAGAGCACTGTGACACGGGGCAGTTGCGCCCAACGAGCGCAGACTGTGACAGGACCAGGCGGAGTGGCTGCCTGCTCAGTTGAAAACCAGCGCGGAATGCTCATTGGACGGCCGACTCTGCGCCACACCGTGCAGGACACGGATCAGGGCTGTGCCTTCGGACGGCGAGCGGACCCTGTGACCTCGACGAGAGCCGGGGAGAGGAGGGACGCCCAAACAAGTCGGTTGAGGCCGCCAGTCTGTTGCGCGCGGCATGGATGGCTATGAACATGAGCAGTCAGACGTCCACACAGCCCCATGGATGATCGTTAGCAGACACAGGAAATGGCCACGCTCCTGAGACGGCACCATAGCCATCGGCGTGAGAAGGAACAGAGAGTGGCAGGCCACAGCGTCGGCATGTGACGAGCGTTCTGAGATCCCACACCAGTGTGGGATCTCACGTCCGGCTGCACAATCTCACCACCCGCTTCATATCGACTGCGCTCTCCGTGTTCCTCGACGAACTCGCCCACCGCGCACGGCACATCGAGCTGGCCGGCGAGCCCCGCCGCAACACCTCCCACCATGTCTGGGGCTACGTCTCCCTGCCCGTCTCACTCTCCGCGCGCGGATCATGGGTGAGCTATCCTCCGCGCATGCGCGGACAGTTCACCGGCTGGCCGGAGCAGGCCATGGACGTGTTGTGGCAGCTCCAGGGCGAACCGACCCACGCGACCCGCGAGCGCTACCGCGCGGACCGCGAACGCATGGTCCGGCAACCGATGATCGCCCTGCTCAACGAGGTCGCGGACACCGACCCACGGTACGAGGACTTCTCCGTCTGGCACTACCGCACCGACTCCTGGTGGTGGCAGCACCAGGGCGCCGTGATCCGGCTCGGCCGCAAGATCGAGATCGGTCTCCGGTTCGACCTGGACGGCCTGCGGATCCAGGGCGCCTGGTGGTACCCCGATCCCGGCCAGGTGGACATGTTCCGCAAAGCCGTGGCCTCCGAGGGGAGCGGCCGCGAACTGTCCGCCATCGTCGAGGACGTGCGGAAGAAGGGCTACGACATCTCCGGGGACGTGATGAAACGCCCCCCGCGCGGCTATCCGACGGACCACCCCCGTACGGAACTGCTGTGCCACCGTTCGCTGATCGCCGCCCGTCCCCTCGGCTGCGAGGAGTGGCTGCACACCCCCGAAGCGGTCGACCGGGTCCTCTCGGCCGCCGCCGACCTGGACGCCCTGCTGATGTGGCTGGTCCGCCACGTAAAGCGCGCCGCCTGACATCACGAGGGCGCTGCGCGGCACGGAAGGAACCACACCACGTGCCGCCGGCCCCCAGAAGGTGATGCGCACCTTCAGCACCAACCGGTCGTCCATCGCCCGCGCTGGACACGGTCGGCCTATGCAGCTGCCCCCCTCGGCAGGCAAGTGGCCGACGCGGCCTGCAAGATCTTCAGGACCCACTTCTGAACCCGGTAGACGGTGTTGTCGGGGTGGGTGAGGATTCTCAAGGTCAGGTGATCACCAACGAGGGGTGGCGTTCGATGCGGATCAGGGCGGCCCGTCCGGAGGAAGCAACCGCTCTTAGTGAGCTGGCTCTTCGTTCGAAAGGCCACTGGGGATATGACGAGGACTTTCTCGCCAGATGCCGAGAAGAGCTGACTCTTCAGCCAGAAGAAGTCGAACAGCGGCGAACCGCGGTGGCGGAACATCAGGGGCAGGTCATCGGGTTCGTCACCGTCCAGGGCGACCCGCCAGACGGGGAGCTGGGCATGCTGTTCGTGGATCCGCCGGCTATCGGCGGCGGCGTCGGACGTCTCCTCTTTGAGCACGCACTCGCCGTCGCGCGAGCTCAGGGATTCACGCGGTTGGAGATCGGGGCTGATCCCTACGCTGAACCGTTCTACCGGGCCATGGGGGCCACGCGCCTCGGAACGGTGCCTTCCGGCTCCATCCCCGGTAGGAAGCTTCCACTGATGACTATCGATCCGGGGCACGGCGGGCCCAGCGGACCGTCAGAAGAAGTGAAACGACGGTGAGACAGAAACCCTCAGACAAGCGGTGAGACAGCCACAGAATCAGCAGGTCAAGAAGCCGCAGCCTGCCGCGAGCAGCGAGATCCTACAGTCCAGGCTATGAGCGGCAGCGCACTCCGGCATCCGGACCCAGGCCTCACGGCGTGCCGAGGGACTCACCTTCGGCCGTGTCGGGCCGGGGGAGAGCCTGCCGGAGATCGGCATACACGCGGAGCCGTACGCCGGGCCGGCCCGGGTCCCGAGTCGTGCGGTCGTCGGTCGATGTCGCCCACATCTGTGCGATGACGTCCCGGAAGGCGAACACGGTCTCATCGTCCCGGGCGGCCACATCGATGACGAGCAGGCCGGGTTCGGACACATGCGTTTCCTGGATCGGGTCCACGCCTGTCAGAACGGGTTCGTGCACGGCGGAGGTTCTCTTCGGGTGCCGGATTCACCCGACCGAGTTCGACCGCCGGCGGGCCGGCGCGGCTCCGGTGCCCCGGTCTGAACATCACCGCAGGGGCGTCAGGCCAGTTCCGCGCGTCCGAACAGCCGGGCTGGCCTGCGAAGTTGCGAGCGCGTCGCCGCGCTCGGTTTCGGGGTTCGACCCGCTCGCCCAAGGCTCGAACCGGGCCTGAACAGCGCTACGTACAGGCCTGCCGCGAACGACACACAGGGGTTGAGTGCGCCGCTAAGCGACCAGCGAGTTGTAGAGCTCGGTCAACTTGGTCTCGAAAGGAGGCGCACCGAGTTCCTGGGCGGCAGGGACCACTCGCTCTTGAAGGAAGCGGTCGTGCTGTTCTGCAGACTCCCAGACGTCGACAACCTGCCAGCCACCTCCCTCCAGGGGTGCTGCGTAGTGAGCGATCAGCCCACTCGGAAGGTCGTTGGGGTCCGGGATGACCCGGTCGATGGTCGCCTGGTAGAGCTCCTGGTTCCAGTCAGGGCTGTAGTGATATCCAAGGATGGGCATGGCGGCAGCGCTCCTTCCGCGATCATGAGGCTTTGATCACGACGCTAGGTCCCGGGCCGCGGGGCGGCGACCGGCGATACTCCATCCAGCGGGCCGCGTTGCCTGCCCGCGCGGCCGACACCGCTGCCGCATCATCTTGGTGCTGCCTGCGGCGGCTTGGCCCAGAGCCCGAGCCGTAGCGTTGAGGGTCCGGTGGATCTCGCCCGCAAGGCCGTGCATCACGCTCTCGGCATCGACGAACGATCCGGCACGCGCGGACTGGGTTGGCGACCGGCGACCGGCGAGGTCAGTCGAAGTCGAAGGTGGCGACGACAGGGGCGTGGTCGGACTCAGGGAACTTGTCGTCCGTGGCGAAGGCGAGGGAGTCGTCGTGGAGGACTTCGTTGTGGATCTCTGAGCCCCGGTAGTGGGCCAGGAGGTTGCGGGTCACGAGCATGTGGTCGAGCATCTGGCCGCGGCCGTGGTGGAAAAGGGTGTAGCGGGCCTCGCGGGGGATGGTGTGCTCGATGGGGACCAGGACCCGGGTGGCGAGGTCGCCGTTGTTGGTGTCCTCGACATTGCCGCAGATCGCCAGGACCGGGACTTCGGTGGGCTCGGCGTTGAAGTCGCCGGCGACGATGATGCGCGCGTCCGGATCGTCGTCGAGGATCTGGTCGATGAGGCGCCTGACTTCCAGGGCCTGGCTCATGCGCTTCATGGACGACAGGAAGCTGCCTTCGGCCCAGGCGTCGGCGGTGCGCCAGATGCCCCTCTTGGGGTCGATCACCTGGCCGGGGATCTCGCTGGGAATCTTGGACTTCAGGTGCACGGTGATGACGTGCAGCAGGCGCCCAGGTTCGGCGTGGTCGATGTCGATCTGTGCGTGCAGGATGGGCCGCTCGATGCCGATCGGGACGGGCTCCGGGTCGGGGGGTGCGGCGGTGAGCCGCTGGTAGCGGGGCTCGGCGACCAGCTTGTTCTTCAGCTGCTGGTGCTTGATGACCGGCAGGTGCGTGGCGATGACCAGGTTGCGCACGTCGAACACCGCGTCGTTCGCGGGCTTGGTGCTGATCAGGGCGGCCCCGTCGAGGTTGGTTCCCGCGAGCAGCTCCTGGAGCGCCAGCAGCGCACGAGGCTGGCCGGGGCGCTCCTGGCCGTGGACTTCCTGGAAGCAGGCGACGTCAGCGCGCAGTCGCCTGATCTGCGGTTTCATGAGCGTGATGCGGTCAGCCAGGGACGGACGCGCGGTTGGCGCGGTCTCGTCGAAGTTTTCCACGTTGAACGTGGCAATCCGGATCTGTGTCACAGGTGCCCCCAGGGCTCGCGATGGCCGGGACACGCAGCGTAATCAATCGATCACATGTCGGGAGGGAATCGGTTCGGTGATTCGCTGGATTGTCAAAACCGCTTCACCCGCAGACCAACCCGCGTGGTGCGGACCAGGCGTCATTGCGTGCCGGCGGCCAGCACCCGCTCCGGCGAAGAGGTCTGGGCGAGGACCTGCCGAAGATCGACGTACAAACGCAGCCGCACGCCGGGCTGGCCAACATCCCGGGTGGTGCGGTCGGCGATCGAGGTTCCCCAGGTTCGGGCGATCGTCTCTTGGAAGGCGAACACGGCGTCGTCGTCCAGGCCGGCGACATCGACAACGAGCAGACCGGGTTCGAACAGATGCGTTTCTTGGATCGGGTCCATGTCTGTCAGTACGTCTTCGAGCACGGCGAGGTTCTCCGCAGACGCCGGATTCACCCGACCGAGCTCGACCGACGCTGGGCCGGCGCGGCTCCGGTGCCACGGGCCCTGCGGGTGGTCGTCGCCGTCTCCCGATGCGTGTCCGGTGGCGCCTGCGGGCGCGTTCAGTAGTGCTCGCCGCGCGAGGGGTGGACCTGCACCCCGATACCCGGCACCCACAGGTCCCCGTGATCCCCCGCGCTGACGTCCCACGCGGTCAGCTCGTCCGGACACCGCCCCACGCGCCCGTACGTCCGCGATGACCACCCGCGCAATCGTGGCGGAGGCGTGCGGATCCGTCTCCGGCAGCCTGGTGCCCCACCGCTGGTGTTCGTCCAGGTCCTGCCAACCGCGCTCACGCCTCTGGGCCGTGCGCTGCGGCAGCGCCACACAACCGAGGCCGTGATCATTGGGGTGACCGATACGACGCCGGTGGCGCAGGCTCTGGTGCTGGGGCGGCCCACGGGCGGACGGATGCGGGCGGTTGGTGTGAGTCTGCCGCTCACCCAGCAGGTCCGCCTGGCCGTGGCGTCGCTCTTGCATGCGTCCGGTGAGGAGATGCGCGAGCTGCCGGGCACGGTGGGCGGGCTGCCCGGCGCGGCCCCGGTGCGCTTCTGGCCGGTCAAGCCGGAGGTGATGGTGGAGATCGAGGTAGACCAGCCGAGTTGGAGTTCGGCCACTATTGCCACCGTCCGCGTGTTCGGCGGGGGCGCGGCGACCTGACGCCCGAGAAGCTCGACAAGGGGCACTGACCGAATAGTGGCGCAGTCCCGTGACCGGTATTCGCGAAGGTACCCATGGGTGCATACTCGGGATATGGCTGACACCACCGTAAAGGTCGACTCCGAGACCAGGGACCGGTTCGCCGCAGTCGCCGCAGCCCGCGGACAGAGCGTGCGCGCCTACCTGGCCGAGCTGGCCATAGAGGAAGAGAACCAGATCAAGCTGAGCAAGGCGACGGCCGTGTTCCGCGAGATCATCGCCCGACCCGGCCTGGCCGAGGCATTCGACGAGGCCTTCCCTGACGACGCCCCAACCCGGCGAAACACCGCGGGGCGGGCGGCCTGACCCTTGGACCTGCATATCGACATCCGCTGGCTCCTTGACCGACAAGAGGAACTACTCGGCAAGGCACTCGGGGTCCGAGACTACTCCGGGCTGGTGGCCGCCGTCGCTCGGCACCGGGTGAACACACCACAACTGGACATGGGCGAGCCCGACGCCTACTGGCGGGCTGCCGCCCTACTTGAGCAGCTGGTCCTGCTGCGCCCGTTGCCGGCCCGCAACGCGTACTTCGCGTATGGCGTGGCGGTGGCGTACATCCGAGCCTCCGGGGAGGAGGTCGACGACTCAATCGAGCCGTGGCGGGACCTGATCACCGACATCCGCGCGCTGCGGCTCACCGTCTACGACATCGCCGACCGCCTGCGCTCCTGGCACAGCACCGGGTGACCCGCACAGGACGCGCGAGCGGGGACAGCCGGCGTCCGCCCCGAGACGCTCGGGTGCGATAGCGGCCACCGAACCCTCAGAACGAAGCGGAATCAGGTGCTGGTCTCCTCCTTCGCGCGCCCCTGCCCCCAATCCGGGGCCGATATCGGGACGCCCCGGAGGCGAAGGAGTTTGGAATCCGGCACGGCCGAACATTTGCCGCTTCAGCATTTTGATCCGGCTTACTGCCCCTTCGACGGGGCCGGAGTTCCAGTCGGTGGTCAGTCCTGCGGTCACCGCGTCGAAGTCGCCTTCCAGGCCGACGGCGAAGGTGCTGACGCCGGGGAGGGTGCCCACCTCGGCAGCACGAATCCGGGAGGCAACGGCGCTGCCCCGGCTCGAGGCCGCGTCAGCGGCAGGCCGGAGAGGGCACGGAGGGTGGCGGTGCAGGGACTCGGCCGTTCAGCGGCTCCGGTCGACGCGGTCGACGAAGTCGCCGACCGCGGTGGCGAAGGCGGCGGGCGCCTCCTGCGCGACGAAATGCCCGACGTCCGGGATCGTGACCGCGGTGACGTCGCCGGCGACCTGGCGCATCGTCCGCTCGGTGAAGGGGGCGTTGATGCCGTCGACGGCGAGCACGGGAACGGTCAGCGGCCGCGACTCGGCCAGTGCCCGCATCCGGTCGCCGCCGGTCAGGGAGGAACGGTAGAGCCCCTCGGTGCCGCGCCAGCCGCCCGGCCGCGCGTAGGTGCGGGCGAACTCGTCGAGGTCGGCCTCGGTGACCCCGCCCGGCACCATCGTCATCACCGAGACGGCCCAGTCGAGCATCACTCGCTCGCGGCCGGCCAGGAACAGCTCCGGAATTCCCGGGGCGGCCAGGAATCCCACGTGCCAGGAGCCGCCGTTCCTCACGTCGGCCAGCATCTCCCAGCCGTATCCCGGAAGGGTGGTCTCGACGCCGGTGAAGCTGAGGACGTCGCCGGGGTGCGTGGCCGCGAACGCGAAGAGCGGCCCGCCGCTGATGTCCTGGCAGGTCACGTGCACGGGCCCGACGCCGAGGTGGGCGACCAGCCGGTGCAGGTCCTCCGCCATGGTGGCCAAGTCGTGGTCGCCGTCGGCGATGCCGGAGTCGCCGAAGCCGCGCAGGTCGACGGCGAACACCCGGTGGGTGGCGGCGAGCAGCGGGATGACGTCGCGGAAGGCCCACCAGGACTCCGGCCACCCGTGCACCAGCAGGATCGGGGAGCCGGTGTCGCCCGCCGAGACGTAGTGCAACGTGGTGCCGTTGACCTCGGCGGTGTGGTGCGTGACGCCCGCCACGGCGGGCGAGGCGGTCACGAAAGAGCTGGTCATGCGGTGACTCCCAAGATAGACAACCAGGTTGACTTTAGCGTTGGTCAACCTGGTTGTCCAGGTCAAGGGAAGATCTAGACTGTGGTCATGTCCTCACGATCCGGCGCCGATCTCGCCCTGCTGCTCCTGGGCAGTTATCGCAATCTGGTGGACGAAGTGGTCCGGGAGCTGGCGACCCGGGGATACCCCGACGCCCGGCCGTCGCACGAGTACGCGATCCGGGCCATCCGAGTCGGCGCCGACAGCGCCTCGGACTTGGCCCGCAGACTCGCCATCACCAAGCAGGCCGCGGCGAAGACGATCGCCGCGCTCGTCGAACGCGGGTACGTCACCACCGAGACCGACCCCGCCGACATCCGCCGCAAGAACATCCGGATCACCGATCACGGGATCGGGCTGATCACCGAGAGCACGGCGATCTTCGACGAGGTGCGGGCCCGCTGGGAAGTGCGTCTGGGTGCCGCCGAACTCGCCGAGCTGGAAACGCAGCTCGCCCAATTCGTCGGCGACTCGCCCATCAACCTCGACGCTCCGGGCTGGGCGGCGGGACAGGAACTGCGCTAGCGGTCAGCCGAGGGTCGTGGTCGGCCGGTCGGCGCCGCTTTCGGGGCCGCCGGAGACATCGGCGGGGCCGAGGACCTGGAGAAGGTCCTGCGCACACCGGGGTCTGCAGCACCCAGCCCGTGGACCGACGCCGCCTCGATCACCCATAACACCCCCCCCTCGAACGGGTGACGGCAGATCGGTTCTGCGCGCACACGGCCACCTGTGACGGTTGCGCTTCACGGGATGTCCACGCAGCGATGATGGTGATGTGACCTATGCCACGATGCCGACGATTCTTGAAACATGAACTTCGAACGGTCTCCGGTTTCCCGCAGCTCACAAGCCGTCCTCGAACATGCGAGCCCGCGTCGTCCTCACATTCCGTTTATGGAGAAGATCGCAGAGTCACGATTTTCGAGGGTCGCATGAGTTTCAGGCCCGCGAAATCGACAGGGTGGTGCGTGAGGGCCCGACACAACTGGGCGCTCACGCGGGTGAGTTGGCCCGCGTCCGGACCCACCGGCCTCAACGGAGAGGACCGGTACACCCCCTGGAGGACTGCATGGGCAACGGCGACGTCGGCACTGACGTATCGCCTCAGGACGGCGGCCGCGGCCAGCGCGTCCAGGCCCCTCCCGATCTGCCGCTCGACTTCGAGGGCTTCTACCTGGGGCACCAGGAGTTCTTCCACGACTTCGCGGAGATCCACCTCGGCAGCCGGCGCACCGCCGAACAGGTCGTCCACCAGGTGTTTTTGGAGATCCTCGGGGGCTGGGACGGGCTGCTGCAGCAGGGCGACCTCGAACAGCAGACCCTCGCCGTCCTGCACCGGGGCGTCACCCGCCGCCTCGAGGAGGACGGCCGCCCGCCGGCGTTCCTCATCAACGGCCCGATAGCGCACAACCTCGCGGCGGTCCGCAGCCAGCTGGAGCTCAACAGCAGTGCCGGCGGCCTGTACGAGGCGATCCTGGAGCTGCCCACCCGCCAGTTCACCGTGATCGTCCTGCGCCACCTGCTCGGCTACCCCACCAAGCGCATCGCCCGCTACATGGGACTGGACACCCGCACCGTCGACTACCACGGCCGCAAGGGCAAGGAACGCCTGCGCATCCGGCTGGACCTGCCCGCGGTCGGCGGCAAGAACCACAAGAACACCAAGGGGGCAGCACTGTGACCGCCATTGACACCCTCCTGGCCGACGCCCGCATCCCCACCACGCCGCGAGAGGCCTTCGACGTGGGCGCCGCCCTGCGCCGCCTGGCCAACGACGCGGCCGTTGCGGCCAGGCCGCACCCGGACACCGTGCGCGCCGCCCAGGCCGGGCAGCGGCTGTCCGTCGTGTGCCGGTGGATCCTCAACAAACCCGACGCCGCCGACCACGTCGACCGCCTCGCCCAGGAACCCGACGCAGTGACCGCCGACCAGCTCGACGTCGACGGCGCCCTCGTCTTCGCCTGCCTGCTCCACCTGACCGACCACCCCGAAAGCGCCCAGTTCTGGTGGCAGCTCGCCGCCGGGGCCGGCCACCGGGCCGCCGCCTACTGCCTGCACCTGCACCACCTCGCCCTCGGAGAGACCCGCGAGGCACAGCACTGGCTGCACGAGGTCACCGACGACGTCCTCGACTCCGAAGCCCCCGACCACGCCTTCCTCGCCAGCCTGGAAGCCGTCGCGACGTACGTCCGCAGAACCGGCACCAGCCTCGCCGGCGCCCCCACCGGAGGCCTGGAGATGGAGGTCGACCGCCTGGCCACCACGAAGACCGGCTCCTGCATCATCGTGCAGCGCCCCGACCGGCGCCTCGCCGACCTGCTCCACGACTTCACCCGCCGGTGACACCGGGACCGCGGTCTGCGGGGCTTGGGACACCCCGCCGGGAACGAGGAACGATGATCGGCGATCACCCGACCGTGGTCAGGATCACACGGCAACAACGAAGTACCTGGTAAGGGCCTCCCAAACGTCTCGGGAGTAGCTGCGGCGTCACCATTCAGCGCCACTCATCACCAGCCGTCGTACCAACCCCGTTTGGTACTCCGGCGTTTGCGATGTGGCCGTCGCTAGACTTCCGAAAACGCGCAGAAGGAGCCCTGCAGTCCCAACAGGTTCCTAGGCCTCTGAGTTGGGAGGGCTCCTTGCGCGGTGTTCCAGCACGCCTATCAACGAGAGGAACTCCGTATGGAGGAGAGTAACGCGAAACGTCCGCCCAAGCACCCGTCCCGCTGGGTCAGGCGACGCGCTGAAACCATCCATCACCTGCGGAAATGGATCGGCCAACAGGGACGCAATGTTCCGGGCGAGTTCCTGCAGGGCGCCGCGTACAAGCTCGGCAGCGGCGCCGTGACTCTGATCATCCTGTGGTGGGAGACCCACCACTGATCCACCGGCGGGCCCATCCGGATGGGCCCGCTTGGTCGGCCATGCGTCGTTCGAGGACGGCAAGGTCTTCCTCAAGGAGAACAAGCTGCCGAACCTCCTGGTCGACGGCGCGCCCTGCCAGGAATACGACCGGTCGGCGATGTGGGTCCGCGTCGGCTACTCAGACCTGGTTCGTCGCTTCCCCCGTGGTGACGGACCACGCCTTTCTACGTGGCCGTCGGCTCCGGCTCCGGCGGGGAGGCCTCCTCGAGGCCCTGTCGCAGATCGGTGTACATCCGCAGCCGCACCCCGGGCTGGTCCGGGATCCCGGGTGGTGCGCTCGGCGGTCGCCGTCCCCCAGCGGGTGACTGGCCAGTTCCGGGCGGACGTCCGCAAGAAGTAGACGGTCCCCGTTCGCCACGGGGATGAGGCGACCGGGGACCGGCGTGCGCAGCACGGCCGTACGGTCTCGCAGGCACGGTGCGGCCAGCACCAGGGCGTCCCTGCTCAAGTCCGGTGCCCGCCCGGCCCGTTGAAGCACGTCCGGCGCTCAGTCTCCGGGCGGAAGGGTCACCCGAGATTGGGGTCAGTCCAGCTCGGTGCCGCCGGTCTCAAGCCGGGAGCCCATTGAGAGCCGTGCAGCGCTGTTCCATTATCGGTCCTGGGAGAGTTCGAGGAGCTGCGCGAAGGTCCCGCGCGCGTGGACAAGATCGTCGTAGCTGCCTCGCTCAGTGATACGGCCCTGTTCCATAACAACGACGTGGTCAGCGACCTTCGTGTTCTCCAGCCGGTGCGTGATGATCACCGTGATGCGATCGCGGGCGATGGCCTTGATTGCCTCCAGGATGCCGTGCTCCCCACGCGGATCCATCTGCGAGGTGGGCTCGTCGAGGATCAGCAGCTCAGGCCGGCGATACAAGGCCCTGGAGCAGGCCAGGCGCTGCCACTGCCCGCCGGACAGTTCGGATCCGCCGAACATCTCGCGGGCCAGTAGCGTGTCCAGGCCGTGCGGCAGGTCCTCAACGGCCTCGCGCATGCCGACAGCGTCGACTGCCTCCCACACGGGCCCGTCGTCGGCCGTGCGGGGCTGTCCCAGGGTGACGTTCTCGCGGACCCGCAGCGGCCACTGGGCGAAGATCTGCGGCACCAGGCCGGTGCAGTTCCACACCGTGGCCGGGGGGACGGAGGCGAGATCCAGCCCGTTCCAGGTCACGCTGCCCTTGTCCGGCAGGAAGATGCCCGTGATCAGCTTGGTCAGTGTCGTCTTGCCGGCGCCGTTGATACCGACGATTGCCAGGATCTCGCCGCGCCGCAGGGTCAACGACAGCCGGTCCACGGCCGGCTTCTCCTTCCCCGGGAACTGGTAAGTGACCTCATCGAGCCGGATTTCCTCCACCGGGGCTTGCAGGGCGAGCGTGCCCCGCTTGGGGGCGCGCTTCGCTGCGTCGTCGAAGAAGGCCTGCATGTCGCCGAGGTACAGGCTGGTGTTGAACAGGGCGGCTCCGTTGATGACGACCTGGGACAGGGCGGCAAGGGTGGTCTGGACGGCGACGACTGCGGTGGCGGCGATGGCCAGGGCGATCCGGCCGGTGGTGGCCAGCCACGCGAGCATGGTCCAGGTGACGAGGAGGAAGATGCCGCCGACGAGCGAGCTCACCAAGGAGATGCGCAGCGTTCGCGGGGCTGCGGCGAGAGTGCGCCGGTCGACGCGCTCTGACAAGGACCGGTACCAGAACAGCAGGTAGTCGATCATGCTGTTGGCGCGGACCTCATCACCGTGCTTGGGCGTAGTGGCCCACCAGCGCATCATGCCGCGGACGTTGCGGTCGGCGACGTTCGCGTAGTGGATGTCGTAGTCGACCCGCGCGGTGAGAATCGCGCCGGCGCCGGCTGGGAGAACGGCCAGCAGGAGCAGCGGCAGCATCACCGGGTTCAGCACGGACAAGACGCCACACGCGGTGACCATCTTGACGAGAGCTGACAGGAACCGCTGGGCGTCGCTGACCATGACGTGCGTGCGGATCACCCCCATCTCCGCCGCCTCCTGGCGGTCGGCGAATCCGTCCTCGGAGTAGGCCGCGGCCTCGACTCGGCACACGGCCTCAACCAGCGCGGTATCGGTGGCCGTGGTGAGCTGGGGCGTGATTCGCCGCTCTCCGTAGGTGGCCAGTGCCTGCGTGATGCGGGCCAGAGCGGCGGCCCCGGCCACGACGAGCAGGGATGGAAGGGCGTGGTGCAGCCGATCGTCCACGCTGCCGTCACCGAGGACGGATTCCATGGCGCGGGCGGTGGCGGTGAGCATCACGGCTGCGGCCACGCCAGTGCCGACGGGGCAGATCAGCAGCAGTACAACGGCCCGCGGGTCGATGCCCCAGGCCAGTTTGGCGATCCGCATGAGGACGGAGGGAATCTGCCTGCAGAGCTTGCCGAAAGAGGCTTCAGCGAGCGGGTTCACGGAGTAGTGGCCCTCGTAGGTGATCTCGGCGGGTGCCGGCGGGGGCGGTGCCGTGGAGTCGGTTGAGGTCAACTCCCCTCCTTCTCATGGCAGGTAGCGAACGATGTGGCGTCGTTGCGTCAACGACGAGCAGGGCCGGTTCGAACACACGTGTTTGAGTCGGAGTGGAATCCGCATCAGCGCGCCGCGCACCGTTGGTGCGCAATGCATCGACCCTTGGGGCGTCCGGGGCGGCGATCGGCCGGGCGGTGGCCGAATCGCCGAGGGCTGCTACTGAGGGCCGAGGCGCGTGAGGGCCCAAGCAAGGCGCGGGCGGGAAGACAATTGGGTGGCCGGGTGCACCAGGTGATGTGACGTGCGTCCCGTGCGCGCGCTCGTGGTCAGCGTCCTCGCACAGTCTGGGAACGATGCGGGGCCTGCTGTGGGTGAGCGCTGATGGCGAGGGCGGCGGGGTAGAGCACGTTGTGCCCGTACCGGGCGCGGGCGCGGTCGGTGACCGCTTCGATCGCCAGCGGCTTGTCGTCGCCCTGGTCGAGGGTGAGTTGCCGGGTGGCATCGTCGCCGGGACGGAGAGCGTCGGCACGTAGCGCGATGCTGCGGACCCGGGCGCGCTGGAGCCCGAGGGATTCGTAGACCGTGTACGCGGCCCGGGCCAGGAGCACCGTGTGCTGGGTGCCTTCGGGCAGGGTGCGGCTGCGGCGGGTGTCGCTCAGGTCGGCGTAGCGGACGGTGCAGGTCAGACCCGTCGCGATCTGGCCGGAGGCGCGGAGGCGGGCGCCGAGGTCGTCGGCGAGGGCGAGCAGGGCGCGCCGGTGCTGGGCGGGGTCGAGTTCGGCGCGGTCGAAGCGGTGCTCGGCGTGGATGCTCGCCGGCGTCGGGGTGGGGTCCACGATGGTGGTGTCGCGCCCGAGGGCGCGCTCGTGGAGGGCGCGGCCGGCTCGGGCGCCGAGGAGGCGCTGCAGGGTGAGCTGAGGGACGTCGGCGACGTCGCCGACGGTGCGCAAGCCGTACTCGGCGAGTGTCGCGGCCGCCTTTGCGCCCACGCCTGGCACCTCCCCGACCGGACGGGGCCGCAGGAACGCTGTGATCGCCTCGGGGGAGTCGTCGATAACAGTGCGCCGCCCGGGCGGGGTGAGCGCGCAGGCCATCGCCGCGAGCAGCCGGTTCGGCGCCGTACCTGCCGAACTGCGCAGGCCGAAGTAGGCGAGCACACGCAACTGAACGAGTTCGGTCAGCCCTCGGGCGTCGCGCTTGAAGTACGGAATCGCGCCGACGAGATCGAGCACAGCCATGTCCGGCTCGATCATCTGCACCCGCGGCGTGATGTTCTCCATCAGCCGACGCAGCCGCTCGGGGAGTTCCGCGTCGTGAACGGCCGGGATCTCGAAGCGGAGGTGGAGGACGTGTCGGGACCCCGGGCAACTGCATCCGATGCGCGATGCAGTTGCTCGTGAGCTGTCGGCCTGCGTCATCGTAGATCTCCGTGCTGGTGCCTGCCTGCCCTCAGTCCGCGAGTCACAGTTCAACCAGATAGCCGGGCTCGACCCCGTCAACGGTTTGGATTGCGGTGCCGGACGTGACCCACACAGACGTGGGCCGGTCGCCAACCGGGATCTGGAAGATCCCGTGTACCGGGCCTTTGCTTCCGGGGTTGATGCCGAACGTGGGCCCGATCTGCCCCTTGCTGTTCCAATACTGTGCGTAGTCCGAGGCGATGTCGGTGTCCTTCTGAGTCTGGCTGTAGGCGACGTCCCCGACGTTGAGGCTGACCGGGTTGTCGGCGTTCCAGACCAACTCTCGCTTCCCGACGTTCACCGCTTCCATGGCGACGACGCAGTACTGCTTCCCGCCTTCCGGCGTCGGGCTCGATGTGGGTGCACCAACGGAGTCGGCGGCATACGCGATGACCGCAGGATCCAAAGGCTTCCCGCACGTCACGCTACGGACGGTGATCTGGAATTCGTCCTGCTGGCTGGTGTCCTTGAAGGAAATCGTGATCTTGAACGGCTCCCCCTTCCGAGGCGTGCCGAGCACCTGCGCGCCGGGTGGGACGCCGACGGGGGCACTGCTGCTTGCGACCTTGGACGGCGCGCTGCTTGGGCTGTCCGGTGCAGTGTTCGTGTCGTTGTCGGAGCAGGCCGTCATCGCCCCGAGCGCCATGGCCACACCGACGGCCAGCAAGGATCGTTCACGAGAACTCATACGAATGTCCTTTGCCACGACGCTTGGGGACCCGTTTACATGCTGGTTTGCTACGCCCGTACCTGCGCGGTAGACGGGTGCGTCTGGAGCAACCCGGGCGGCGCCGGCCGCAGGGACAATTCGAATAGCCCGGCATGGTGATCACCCTGCGCTTCCCTGGCTTCGGTGACCGAGCCGTTTCAGGTCTGCCGAGCGGGTGCCGGCGGGCTGGAGGTCGGCGTACGGGTGGAGCCAGGCCCCGGCGGTGCCGTCGGCGAGGGTGCGCTGCGGTGCGGCCGGCTGGGCCGGGGTGGGGGAGGGAGCCGTACGGCCGAGCAGGTCGAGGGCGGCCTGGGGGCCGTGGTCGCGGCGCGCCTGGGCTACGGCGTCCAGGTCCCAGACCATTTCGCCGACCACCGTGCGGCGCGGGCCGCGCGCGGTGACGGTGCCGCGTACCAGGAGCAGGCCGCAGTGGAACACGGTGTGTGCGACCTGCTCGTGGGAGTCCTCGAAGAACGCGATGTCGACCAGACCGGAGCCGTCTTCCAAGGTCACGAAGATGACCCGTTTCCCGGACGGGATGGGCGGAGTCTGGGTGGAGGCGCGCACCCCGGCGACGAGGACCTTCTGCCCGGGGACCATGCCGCGCAGGTGCGCGGCGTCGGTGGCGCCGAGCTCGTTCAGCAGCCGGTGATGGTGCTCCATCAGGTGGTGGGTGACATCAATCGACAGCGTCTCCAGCTCAGCGCTGAGCTTGTCCCGGCTGGTCATCTCCGGCAGGCCGCTCGGCTCCGCGGTCACCAGCTCGCCGCCCAGCGGCAGTTGCCCGTCGCTGGCGGCGCGGGCCCGGGACTGCCGGTGCAGTTCGGCGGCCTGCAGCAGCAGGTCCCGCCGTGTGAGATCCCCGGAGAGCGGGCCGAGTGCCCCGATGCGGATCAGGCGTTGCGCAAGGGGAAAGGAGGGGCGGGCGCGCTGCCACAGATCCTGCAGGCCGGTGTAGGGCTGCCCGGCGACCAGACGGGCAACCTCAGCTTCACTGATGCCCTTCACCGTGGAGAAGGCCAGCCGCACGCCCAGGCCCTGCTCGGTCTGCTCGACACTGTGCACCGCCCGGGAGTGGTTGACGTCGACGTTCAACACCGGCACACCGTGGCGGCGGGCGTCAGCGACCAGGACCCGGCGCGGCCACATGCCCGGGTCGTGCTCCAGCAGCCCCGCGTACAGATACGCCGGGAAGTGCGCCTTCAAGTACGCGGACTGCAGGGCGGGGACAGCGAACGCCACGGCGTGAGCCCTGCAAAAGCCGTAGGCCCCGAAGGACGAGACGATCTCCCACACCTCGTCCAGCACAGCCGTGCTGTATCCGCGTTCGCCGGCGGTACGGCGGAACCAGTCCTCTACCTTCGGCAGCCGGTCGGGGGCGGCCAGCGCGCGGCGGGCGACGTCGCCGGCGGCCCGGTCGCAGCCGGTCATCGTCGTGAGGATCGCGATGATCTGCTCGTGCCAGATCACCACCCCGTAGGTGTCGTTGAGGACCGGCTCCAGGTCCGGATGCGGGTAACGGGGAGCTGCGCCGTGCCGGGCGGCGATGTACAACGCGGGCATGCCCCCGGACACGGGTCCGGGCCGGAACAGGGAGATGTCGGCCACGACGTCCTGCATGTGGCGGGGCTGGAGACGTCCCACCAGATCTTGCTGGCCGGGCGACTCGAGCTGGAACAGGCCCACGGTGTCGGAGGCCTGGATGAGTTCGAAGGCGAGGCGGTCGTTGAGGTCGACGTGGTCGGCGTTGTCGAGATCGAGCTGGCGGCCGGTGGTGCGGCGGATCTCGGCGACCGCGTGCGCCATCGCACTCTGCATGCGGACCCCGAGGACGTCCAGTTTCAGGAGACCGAGATCTTCGACGTCTTCCTTGTCTGCCTGCACCATCGCGTAGCCGGCCGGGGTCGGCTGCACCGGAAGCCGGTCCAGCAAAGAGGAGTTCGACAGGATGACCCCGCAGGGGTGCATGGCGTAGCCGCGGGGCAGCGCGTCCAGGCCTTCGGCGAGCTCCCACAGCGGCCCGAACTTCCCTGCTTGAGAGGCCAGTTGCCGCAGCTCGGGCAGCTCGGCCAGAGCGGCGCGGATGTCCCGGGCCCGGATGTGCGGGAAGCTCTTGGCGATCTCACCCACGACCTGAGGCGGGATCCCCAGGGCGAGCCCGGTGTCCCGCAGCGCGTGCCGGGCCCGGTACGTCTCGGGCATGCCAGTGACCGCGGTCCGCTCCCGCCCGAACCGCTTGATGATCGCGTCATACACCTCCAGGCGCCGCTCCGACTCCACATCGAGGTCGATGTCCGGCAGCGACGTACGGCGCTCGCTCAGGAACCTCTCGAACAACAGCCGGTGCTCAAGAGGATTGGCCGTGGCCACGAACAAGCTGTGGTTGACCATGGAACCGGCACCGGACCCCCGCGCGGCGACCCGGATCCCCAGCGCCCGAGTATCCGCGACCACCTGCGCCACGGCCAGGAAGTACCCCTCGAAGCCCAGCCGGCCGATGACCTCCAGCTCGTAGTCCATCTGCCGCACGGCGCGCACGTCCCGCTCCAGGCCGCGGGCCACCATCCCGGCCTCGCACCGCTGCCGCAGCAGCCGCATCGCCGACCCCCGCTCACCGGTGGCGCCCACGACGGACGGCTCGGGGAAGTGCGGCCGCCCCAGCCCGAGATCGGCCGGGGTCAGGATGCAGGACTGGCCGGTGGCCTCAGTCTCGGCCAGCAGGCGTACGGCCCGGGCACGGTCGTCGCCGACGGCCCGGGCGATCCGCTCGGCGGCCGCAACCATGGCTGCCGGGTCCTTCAGCCACCGCTCACCGCCGTCCAGGTGACGGCGGTCGACGGGCCGCAGCAGCCGCGCCGCATCAAGCACGTCGGCCAGCCGGTGCTGATCGGGGTCGGCGTAACGAACCGCATTCGACAGGACCGTACGCACACCGAGCTGGTCAGCCAGACCCACGGTGCGCGCGGCCAGTCGCAAGGACCCGGGGCCGGTGCCCTGCCGACCCAGATATACGGCCTCGAGGCGCAGCCGCTCTCCGGCCAGCTCCAGCCACGGCGCGAGCAGCCGCTCGGCGACGTCGGGGCGGCCGGCAGCCAGGGCTCGCACGGGCTCGGAGACGGGACCGAGCAGCACCACCAGGTCCTGGCCGGCGTACTCGCGCAGAACCGGCCAGGACACAACCGGCAGCGCACCGTCGGCCGCAGAGTGGGCGGCGGACACCAGACGGCACAACCGCGCCCACCCCGCTGCGTTCTGCGCGAGCAGAGTGATCCGCAGGGTCGGCTCCACCACGTGCGCACCGCCGCGTACAGGCGTACGCGGCCGTCCGGCGGCCGGGTCCGGTGAGGCGAGAGGGGCGACGGCGACGTCGACACCGAGGATCGGCCGGATACCGGCGGCCGCGGCGGCTGTGGCGAAGCGGACCGTTCCCGCGACGGTGTCCCGGTCGGTCAGTGCCAGCGTCGTCATCCCGCGCTCGCCAGCGCGCTGCACGAGAACGCCGGGGAGGGAGGCGCCATAGCGGGCGGAGTAGCCGGAGGAGACGTGCAGATGAGTAAATCCACGGCCCGCACCTCCCGTCTTTCGCTGTCCCTCCCTGACCTGCGTCCTCTCGAGGCATCCACCATAACGCGAAATCGTACAAGTGTGCGAACGAGTGATTTGATGTTGTCCCACGTTGCGCAGTGACCGCATGAGACTGAGCGCTTCATCTGGCCCGTGAGCGGTTGAGTTGGCCCGTGTGAGCGTCGGGGTCGGCCCGCAGAGCGGGGCTGTCACAGGGTGCCCATAGGCTCCCAGCAAGATCACCGGGAGACAGGACCATGGTGGCCAGATGAGCTGGTGGGGCAGAAAGTCGGAGGATCGTGAGCGGTGGGTGCTTGATCCTTTGGTGGGGCTGGGTCCGTTGCGGTTCGGGATGGATTCTGACGAGGTGCATGCGGCTCTGGGCGGGCCGAGGGCAGGCAACTCGCAGGTCGCGGCAGACGGCGGGTACTGGATGCGCTACCAGGACATCGGGGTGACCGGTATCTACGGCCCGGGGATGCTCCTGGTCGGCGTCGCGATCGATGCCATGGAAGGCCCGCTGGTCCGGCTCCAAGAGGTCGAGCTGATCGCCAGGGTGCCGTCCCAGGCTCGCGCGGAGATCGATGACCTCGCCCGCCGGGAGGGCGCCGCAGTACGGGTGAACTGGAGTGGTGATCCGGAGATCGCGGCATGGGGGGTGTCCATGGGCACCGCGCTGGAGTACGGGCTCTCCACCGAGGGCCACCCGGAGCGGAAGGACAGGATGATCACCTCTGCCCTATTCGTCAGTGCCGAGCTTGCCGAAGCGCCCTACGAGGCCGTGCCGGTCAGGCACTGGTGCGACGTCCGGGAACGGGAGAAGAACAGCGTCTCCTGGCCGGTGAAGACCGACGAGGAACGCTCGCACTGGGACTGGTCTCCGCAGCAGGCGATCGGCCCGCTGCAGTTCGGGATGACCCCGCAACAGGTAGCAGACGCACTGGGCGGCGAGGTCCCGGCCGGCAGGCAGGGACACTTTCCGTACTGGTGGCGGCGCAGCGGAGCGGCCGGGCAGTGGACGCTGACCGACGACCGGTTCGAACAGACCGGGGTGAGCGCACACTACTCGTATCCGAAGGGGCTCCCGGTGCTGGGAGCAGTGACGGTTCACGGCCGGACCGGACCGCAGATCACCTACGCCGGAATCCATCTGATCGGGGCAACGCCCTCCCGCCTCGACGCGGCCATGCTTCAGCACATCGAGGATCACGATCTGGGGCTGCTCTTCACTCCCAGCGGCAGTCTCGTTCCCTCCGGGCTCCAGATGGACATCAACGTCACCCGGGCCGGGGACACCGCGATCAGCGAGGTCACCTTCGCCTCGGCGGACTGGGAACTCTGACCGACACGCCAGCCCAAACGCCAACGCTACGTCCTGCACTGAGCGGCGTAGTTGGCCAGACAGGCCAACTACGCCGCTCAGTCACACCGCAAGAAGCGGGACGGACTTGAACCAGCGATCGGGGCGCTTATGTCGTCGAACAAGGGCCCTGTCCCGGATCCGCCGACCGGGCGACACTGTCCCGTGACCGCGGCGCCCGGTGGAAGACGTCGACCATGTCTTCGACCTGGTCCCTGCCGGATCCGATGCTCGCCACGCCTACGTCCGATGCGGACCTCGCGCCGGGTGACGCGGCGGAGCCCAAGTTATGGATGGGGTTTCGGTCTGTCCGTTGTCCACTGCGGGCATGGCTCAGGGCTCTCGGGTGTGAAGGGCCCTGGACCAGTGGTGGTGTCGGTTGGGGGACCGTTAACGAGCGGCGAATCAGGTGCTAGGCGACTCGTGAACCGCTTCCGAGTGGGTCTGCCGCATGGACAGGCGTGGCCGTGGGCCTCAGGCCGCTTCGAGGAAGGGGTAGTCGGTGTAGCCCTCGGCGCCCGGGCCGTAGAACAGTTCCGGCCGCGGCTCGTTCTCCGGGTGGCCGCCTTGCCAGCGCTCGACCAGGTCGGGGTTGGCGATGTGGGCCCGGCCCACGGCCACGGCGTCGGCGTGGTCGGCCTCGATCTGCTGGAGCGCCTGCTCGCGGGTGGTCTGCCCCCCGAAGGGGCCGTTGTTGACGATCAGCTTGCCGTCGAAGCGCCGCCGCAGCTCCTGTACCAGGTCGCCGCCCCGCTCGGTGCAGTACGGAGAGGTAGGCCAGGCCCAGCAGGCGCAGCTGGTCGCGCAGGGTGCCGTAGGTGGCCAGGATGTCGTCCCGGTCGGTCTCGAAGACGTCCCCCCCCCAGACAGTCCGTTCTCGGCCCAGAGTGACAATAGGTGTCAGGTTCCACCAACAATAGCCACGCTGGGCAAGAGATTGAGTGCCTCATCTGCTGTGCTTGACTTCATGACGCCAAGTTCCACTCCCGCGCCGGACGCGCCCCGATCGCCCGCGCACCGCAGCCCACTGCGCAGGCTCACTGCCCGTGACCGCGGTGAGGTACACCGATCCGCCACTCAGCTGGAGCTCTTCTTCGACCTGTGCTTCGTCGTGGCCATCGCCCAGGCGGGCATCCAGTTGGTGCACGCGATCGCCGAGGGCCATGCGGGCGAGGGGATCCTCTACTACGCGCTGGTGTTCTTCTCCATCTGGTGGGCGTGGATGAACTTCACGTGGTTCGCCTCGGCCTACGACAACGACGACGTGCTCTTCCGGGTCGTCACGCTGATCCAGATCGCCGGTGTGCTGGTGCTCGCGGCCGGGGTCTCCCGGGCGTTCGAGGACCACGAGTACCGGGCGGGGGTGGCGGGCTATGTGATCATGCGGCTCGCCTCGGTGTCCCAATGGCTGCGCGTGGCCAGGTCGAGTCAGGGCAGGGAGCGCAGGGTGGCCCTGCGGTACGCCGGCGGGGTGGTGCTGTGCCAGATCGGCTGGCTCAGCCTCGTGTTCCTGCCCGAGGACACCCTGGTCGCGGTGTTCGTGGTGATGGCGGTCCTCGAGATGTGCGTCCCGGCGTACGCGGAGAAGGTCCAGCCCACGTCCTGGCACCCGCGCCACATCGCCGAGCGGTACGGGCTGTTCACGATCATCGTGCTCGGCGAGACCATCGCGGCGGCCACGGTCGCCGTGAAGACGGGCATCGACGAGCAGGACGCGCTGGGCGAACTGCTGCCGATCGCCGCAGGCGGGCTGCTGATCATCTTCGCCGCCTGGTGGATCTACTTCGCGGTGCCGATCCACGGCCATCTGAGATCCAACAGGCAGGCGTTCCTATGGGGTTACGGCCACTACATCGTCTTCGCCTCGGCGGCCGCGATCGGCGCGGGTCTGGAAGTGGCGGTCGAGCAGGCGGTGGGCAAGGCGCATATCTCGACGCTGTCCGCGTCGGCGGCCGTGACCCTGCCGACGGCGCTGTATCTGCTCACCGTCTGGGCACTGCACGCGCGTCACTTCAAGGTCGGCATCGCCCAGCAACTGGTACTGCCGACCGCGGCCCTGCTGGTGACCTGCTGCATGTTCCTGGGCGAGTGGGCGGTGCTCTCAGCTGGTCTCGTCTGCGCGCTGGCGGTGGCGACCGGCGAGACACTGACCGCGCGCACGACGGCCCGGGAGCGCGAGACCGCGGTGCGAGCGCCGGTCGCCTGACCGCCCCGGTCCGGACGAGACCGGCCCTATGACAGTCGACGCTCGGACAGATGTCGTCAGGCCACCGGGGGGCACGCGACGCGTACCGGCAACGGTTGGCTCACCGGCACCACGGCGGTGCCGGCGCCCGAGGACAGTGCCGTCGCCGCGGTGGACGTGCGCGGCGGCGGGCCCGGCACCACGGAGACCGACGCGCTCGATCCGCCCAACCTGGTGCAGACGGTCGAGGCGATCGTGCTGACCGGCGGCAGCGCGTACGGGCTCGACGCGGCGTACGGAGTGACGGCCTGGCCGGAGGAACAGCGACGCGGGGTGGGGGTGGATCCGGCGCATGTCGTGCCGGTAGTGCCCGCCGCCTGTGTCTTCGACCTCGGCCGCGGCGGTGACTTCCGGGCCAGGCCGGACGCGGCCACCGGACGGGACGCGGTCGAGGCGGCGGCGAGCGAGGCGGGCGCCGCGGTGCCGGAGGGCTGTGCGGGCGCCAGTACGGGCGCAGTACGGGAGCCACCGCGGGGCCGGTCAAGGGCGGGATCGGCACCGCGAGCACGGTGCTCGACTCGGGGGTCACGGTGGCCGCGCTGGTGGCGGCCAACGCGGCGGGGTCGGCCGTGGAACCCGGGACCGGGGCGCTGCACGGGGAGTTGTCGCGGAGGCGGGTGAGCTGTCCGGCGCAGGACGTCCACCGGGCCGCGCGTCTGGCCGAGATCGCGGCAGTGTCAGTATTCGCCGAATGGATGGTGCCATGGAGGAGGTCCGGGGCCGATCGTCAGCCTCGGTCAATCTGATGCGCTCGGGGATCCAGCCGGCCAGGGAAGACCAATCCACGGCATGGTGACCGCGGTGAGGGCGGCGAACCCGGGCCAGTCGTTGTCGCGGCGGAACGCGCACACCACGGCAATGAGCCCGGCCGCGATCCACGTCGAGGACCACAACGCCATCGGGCGCAAGGGCCAGCAGCAGGCGTACGCCGCGGGTGTCTGGCAGCCGTTCGGCGAGCTGCCCGGCCCCGTACAAGCCGACGAGGGAGCCGAACAGCAGCAGCGACGCGCCACGGCGCCCGATACGGCAGATCAGCCGTCGGCTCACGGACTCCGGCGCGCGCAGTCATGCGAGGACCGGTCTTCACTCGCCGGCGCCCCCGCCGCTGACCGACCTCCAGAAGGCGGAGGACCCCGGCGAACACACCTCGCCGGGATCCTCCAACTTCAAGATGTCGGCGACCCCCTCGCCGGGCTCGTCGATCAGTTGCGCGGTCAGGCGGTTCTGCGGCGGATGGGCGAGGACGATCTCGGCGATCGCGGCCTCGTCCTCCTTGCCGGGCAGGTGTAGGTCAGGTGCGGCATGGCCGGTCAGTTCTCCTTCGTGAGGTGATCGCGGAACCAGGCCACGGCCGCCCTGGACGCCGTATCGAACTGTGCGATGTAGGGATCGAAATGGCCGCCGGGGATCAGTTCGAGCCGCTTGGGCTCGAGTGCCTTCTCGTACGCCGCCAGAGCCAGGTCGGTGACGGTGACGGTGTCGCCGGTGGCGACCACCATCAGCAGGGGGGTGGGAGAGACGCGCGCGATCCAGGTGCCGGGCTCGTACATGCGGGCAGCGCGGGCGGAGCGGACCGTCACCTCGTTCTTCCACAGTCCTTCAGGGACGGGCTGCAGATAGAAGTCGATCGCTTCCTGCGTGCGGTAGGACGCCGGCACCGACGGGTCGGCACTCACCAGGGCCTGGCGGCGCGGAGGTTCGCCCCGCAGACGGCCTCGTTCGTCCTCGTTGAACGCCTCCTCCAAGGCGGCGGTCGCCTCCGGTGGGATGCGGCGCAGCCCCTGCTCGTAGCCGCTGATGGTCGGCACCTGCGAGACAACCGCCTTCAGGCGCCGGTCGGTGGCGCCCAGGACGATCGCATGCCCGCCCGCGTAGCTCGTGCCCCACAGGCCGATCCGGTCGGAGTCCACTTCGTCACGGCTCTCCAAGTAGGTGATCGCTCGCCGCCAGTCGGCGATCTGCTGCCAGGGGTCGATGTCCTGGCGGGGCTCACCGTCGCTGGAACCGAACCCGCGGTGGTCGTGGACCAGGACCACGAACCCTTCCTCGGCGAAGACCTCCGCGAAGGGCTCGATGCCGTGCTTGGTCGTACCGCCGTAGCCGTGGGCCATCGTGATCGCCGGGTGAGGCCCCGGGGTCTCGGGCAGGTACAGCGTGCCGCGCAGCGTCACCGCACCCTCGGCCGGGAAGGAGACTCGTTCTCGCAGGGTCATGAAGGGACACTCCTAGGCAGCGATTGCGTACGATAAATGAAAGAGAGTTTCCACGCGTCTCTGAAACGCGAGACCCTCCAGGGCGCCCGCCACTACGGCGACGCCGGCACCTGTCGCAGAACCGTTTTCGCCTGGCTGGCACGCTACGACACCCGCCGCCGGCACTCGGCCAACGGCCACCTCAGCCCCAACGAATACGAACGCCGACACCGCTCGGCTGAGCTCGCGCTCGCCGCGTGATCAACGAAGCGTGTCCACCATCACGGGGGAAGGCCCGTCGGCGAGTGAGACGACGTAGCGCTCCAGGCGGGTCATCGGCGAGGTGAGCACCGCGTGCGGGCCATCCCGCAGTTCCTCGCGGGCCTGGGCGACGAGGCCCTGGCAATAGTCGGAGAAGACGCGCACATAAAGGTCGTGCTTGTTGCCGAACGCCTTGTAGATGCTGCGGTGTACGTGGATGAATCCGTCGGTGCCCGTCCTGCTGAACGCGGACCAGGGATGCTCGCAATACCGGTCTGAGCACCGTGAGTTATGTGAGCAGCCTGCAATTGGCCTGTGGCCGTCCACCAGAGGTTGGGAGCGCACCTGCTCAGTGCCCCGGTACCTGACCGGCGTCGGCCAGGGCGCCGAGGTGGCTGACGAGGAAGCGGGCGGCGCGGTCGAGTGCGGCGTCCGCCTCGTCGAGACGCCCGTGCTCCGTCTGGTAGACGTGCGGGAGGCCCGGCCCGATCTCCAGCGTGGCCTCGACCTGGGCCGCGCCCGCGCGGGCGGCCAGACGTACCGCATCGTCGAGGAGCACCTCGTTCGCGCCGACCTGTACGAGTATGGGGGGCAGGCCGGCGAGGTCGGCGAACACCGGGCTCGCCAGGGGGTGGTTGCGGTTGCCTGAGCCGATGTAGAGATCCGCGAACGCGCGCATGCCGGCCGCGGTGACGATCGGGTCGGCGTCTTCCTTGGTGCGCATGCTCTCTCCGGAGAGGGTGAGGTCGACCCACGGGGAGAAGACCACCACGGCGGCCGGCTGCGGCAGCCCGGCCTCGCGGGCGGCGAGCAGGGTGGCGATGCTCAGGCCGCCGCCGGCCGAGTCACCTGCCACGGCGATCTCTCGTGGATCGGCTCCGGTCGCCAGCAGGTCGCGGTAGGCGGCGAGTCCGTCGTCGACCGCCGCGGGGAAGGGGTGCTCGGGAGCCAGCCGGTAGTCCACCGATGTCGCTCGCAGTCCGGCGCGGGCGGCGAGTTCACCGGCGAGGCCGGTGTGGGTGTCCGGTGAGCCGGCGACGTAGCCGCCGCCGTGGAGGTAGAGGAGCCGTCCGCGGTCTGCCGCTCCGGCCGGCTCCAGGCTCAGGGCGGGCCGCCCGCCCAGGACGGTCCTGCGGGTGGTGACGCCTTCCGGTGCCGGCCGGGTCACGGCCGCGGCGAACGAGGTGCGCAGCTCGGCGGGGGCGGGCTGCGTGTCGGGGCGCGGGCCGGAGCGGTGCAGGGCGTCGAGGGCTTGGCGCTGCTGTCGGGACATGGTGGGGCTCCATTTCACGTCATTTTCGCTGCCCCGATCCAAAGATCAGGGCAGCTTCGTCCTTCTTACCTGTTTACCCAAGGCATAGAGAGGTCGATGTCAGAGACCAGCTTTCCGCCGCCGAAGCTCATGTTCTCCAAGGGAATGGCATACATCATCAGGGTGACATCGTCCTGGCTGACGCCAACCTTTCCTACGGCGTATCGGGTGACCAGCTCCGCGAGCTTGCGTTTCTGCTCCACCGTCCTGCTCGTGCCGGTCGTCACCGTTACGAGCATGCGCTTGTCGGATCTCTTCACGTCAGGAAAAGTCGGATGGATGAAGAATTCATCGCCCTTGTGCTCACTGATGATGACGAAACGGTCATCCATAGGTGTATCCATGGCTTCATGAAGAGCGAGATTCAAGGCATCCGCCAGAGCCCGCTTCTCTTCGCTAGAGAACTTTTGAGCCGGAAGGTGGGCGTGAAACATTGGCATGAGTGTTTCCTCGGTTGTGTTGTTCAGGTCAGATGAGGCGATGAAGTTGGCTGTTTTCTCGGCTTAGCTAAGAGCGGATCATCGGCGAGGTGGCCGCCGGCGCAGGCCGCGACCCGAGGACGCTCCGGCGCGTCGGCAACGTGATCGGCGTGATCGGCGACCGCGGGGACGGACCGGGGCTCGTCGGCAATGTGCGGCGGTGGGCAGACACCCTCGCCGAGTGGGCCGTGGAACTCGGCTTCGACACCAGACCCGAGCCCAGGTCAGCCACTACCGACGCCGCGGCGACCCGCTTCCGCTCCGCCTACGGCTCGTACCGGCTGGCGTCGGGCAGGTCCGCGATGAACTGGCCCAGCCCGGCCCTGGCCGGCGGGATGAACGGGTTGTGCTGGAGGTAGTCGGGGTGCAGGTACCGGTCCAGCGCGGTGAAGTCCTTCGAGCTGAACGCGGTCGTCAGGAACTCGAGGACGACGGCCTTGTTCCGCTCCGTCGCCGTCCTCGTTCGGCTCTGAGTCATCAGTCCTCCTCAGGTTTGCCGACCGACACGACTTTGTTGACTGACTGGACCACAATAGAAGCATGAAGTGGTCCAGTCAGTCAACAAGGCGAAGAGCGTCAGGCGATCCGTCCGCGCCGGCATGGAGGGTCGGGTTGCCGACCCTCATTGTGGTCCACTTGGACCACAATGAGGTATGGTGAGGTCATGGGGCGAAAACGAGGCTTCGACGAGACCACCGTGCTTGATGTCGTGCGCGACCGGTTCTGGACCACCGGATTCGACGGCACGTCCACCTATGACCTCATGGATGCGACCGGCCTGGGCAAGGGCAGCATCTACAAGGCGTTCGGCAACAAGCACGACCTTTATGTGCGCGTCTTCTCCGACTACTGCCAGGGCCTCGTCGCCCAGGCCCGCGAGGAGCTGCGGGAGGGCCCGCACGCGGTGCTCACCTCGCCGATGGCCCGCCTGGAGCGCTACGTCGTCTCACTCGCCGACGCCTTCGCGACCGAGTCGCCGCGCCGGGGATGCTTCCTCAGCAAGGTCACCGCGGACCGCGCCGGAGAGGACGACATGGTGGCGGGCACGGCCCGTCGCGCGTTCGAGGATCTCGCCGGCGCCCTCGCGTCCGCGCTACGCGACGCCCAGGACGCGGGAGAAGTGGCCGAGCACGCCGACGCCCAGGCCCTGGGATATCTGCTGCTGAGCGTGATCAGGGGCATCGACAACATGGCCAAGGCGGGCGTCGACGCCACGACGCTCCGGCAGACGGCCCAATCGGCGCTGGAGCTGATCCCCAGGGCGGATGCACCGAACGTGCGGCGCTGACATTCCCCCCTCTCGTCCGACGACGGACATGCCGCGGCGGACATAAGCAAAATGTGCAGTTTGACGGTGGCGAAGAGTTCGCCGCCTCTCACCGGGAGTCCCTATGCGTGCCATCCAGATCACCCAGTTCGGAAAGCCGGAGGACGTCGTACGCGTCGTCGATCTCCAGGAGCCGAACGCTCCCGGCGCCGGCGAGGTCAAGGTCGCGGTCGAGCTCTCACCGCTGAACCTGCACGACCTCAAGGTCGTCAGGGGCGAGCTCGGGCGGCCACCGCTCCCGCTGGTCCTCGGCAGCGAGGGTGTCGGCCGGGTAATCGAGGCGGGCCCCGGCGTCGACACGCTCGCGGCGGGCGACCTGGTGGTTCTGCCGCTGCTCGCCGGTGCCTGGCGCGAGCGGCTGCTGCTGCCCGCCGACGGGCTGTTCCGACTGCCGGAAGGCAGCGTCGAGCAGTTCTCGATGCTGGGCATCAATCCGCCCACGGCCGGTCTGATCCTGAGCGAGTACGCCGACCTGAGGCCCGGGGACTGGATCGTGCAGAACGCCGCGAACTCCGGCGTCGGACGTTCCCTGATCGCCCTGGCGAAGGCCCGCGGATTCCGGACGATCAACTTCGTCCGGGACGAGTCCGTGTCCGCCGAACTGACCGCGGCCGGCGCGGACATCGTCCGCCTCGACGGCGCGACGGCGGTCGAAGAGGTTCGCAAGGCGATCGGCGATGCCCGGGTCGGGCTCGCCGTCGACTCGGTGGGCGGCGACGCTCCCGCCCGCCTGCTCGACCTGCTGTCCGAGGGCGGTGCGCTCGTCAGCTACGCCTCGGCGACCGGGCAGCCGATGTCCGTCGACGCACTGACCCTGATCGGCAAGCGCGCGACGGTACACGGATTCTTCGCCGGCCATTTCGACTACGCGACAAAGGTCCTCCCCGTCATCCGCGAGGCCACGCCCCTGGTCGCGAGCGGAGCCCTGTTCGTTCCGCTAGGCGCCGTGTTCGACCTCGATGACATCCATACGGCGATCGAGCAGGTCGTCCGCGGCGGAAAGACCCTGCTCAAGGTGGCCCGGTCATGACGATCGAGATGCCCGAACTGTCCTACGAAGTCCTCGTCTCTGACGGCGTTCCCCGGAAGATCGATCTTCAGCTGCCGAACGGCGACGGGATCGTGTCCTCGCCGATCTCATCCACCCTGATCACCGGAGAACGCGACGCGGTCCTGGTGGACCCGCCGCTGACTCACACCCAGATCGCGCAGGTCGCCGAGGGCTTGGCGCGCTCAGGCAAGCGTCTGGCGTACGTCTACGTCACCCACGGCCACCCCGACCACTGGTTCGGCACCGCGACGCTGCTGGAACGGTTCGGCGACGCCGACAGCGTGGTGTACGCCACCGAGGGCACCATCCGGCAGATGCGCAGCCAACTGGAGAGCAAGGACAAGGGGTTCGCGAAGACCTTCCCCGGGGTCCCGGAGAACACCCCGGTCCTCGCCGTGCCCGTGCCGACCGAGGGATTCCGGCTGGAGGGAAGAGTCCTGCGGGCCGTCGAGACCGGTCACACCGACACCGACGACTCCAGCGTCCTGCACGTGCCGTCGATCGGTCTCGTCGTCGCCGGGGACGTGGTCTACAACGGCGTGCACCTGATGATGCTCGAAGGCGGTGACGGCGGCCTTCAGGCGTGGCTGGACGGCATCGACCGGCTCGCCGCACTCGATCCGCGCCACGTGGTCGCCGGCCACAAGAAGGCAGACCTGCCCGACGACCCGAAGATCCTGGACGAGACCCGGCAGTACCTGCGCGACGCGATCCGGCTCCTGGCCGGCAAGCCGGAGCCGCTGGAGTTCTTCGAGGAGATGTCGAAGCTCCACGGCGACCGGCTCAACCCGGGACCCCTTTGGTACAGCGCCCTGGGCCTGCTCGCCTGAGCCACGCCGCGTCGCCACCCCGCGAAGACAGGCGCATCACCTCGACGAAATACGGAGGTTGCCGACATGGCCACCCGCATGAAGATCGCGATCCTCGACGACTATCAGAACGTCGCGACGAGCCTGGCCGACTGGGGGTCGCTCGTTGCCGAGGTCGTCGTTTTCACCGAGCCGTTCGCCGATGCCGACGAGGTGGTCCGTAGCCTCGCCGGGTTCGACGTGCTCGTGGCCATGCGGGAGCGCACGCGATTCCCGGCCGAGGTCCTGGAGCGGCTGCCCGACCTTCGGCTCCTGGTCAGCACCGGCCCGGCCAATGCCGCCATCGACCTTACGGCCGCCCACAGACTCGGCATCACGGTGTGCGGGACCCGCTATGAGTCCCACCCCACCATCGAGCACACCTGGGCGCTGATCCTCGGTGCCACGAGAAACCTGGTCGTCGAGGCGGAGTCGATGCGCGCCGGCGGCTGGCAGGTATCGGTCGGCGAGGGGCTGCACGGCAGGACTCTCGGCATTCTGGGCCTCGGTCGCGTCGGCTCCGGAGTGGCACGGATCGGACAGGCCTTCGGAATGGACACCATCGCATGGAGTCGGAGCCTGACCCCCGAAACCGCCGCCGAGCACGGCGTGCGGGCGGTGACGAAGGAGCGACTCTTCACCGAAAGCGATGTGCTCTCGATCCACGTACCGCTCAGCAAGCAAACACGCGGGCTGGTCGGCGCGGCGGAACTCCGGTCGATGAAGCCCTCGGCCCTCCTGGTCAACACCTCACGCGGACCGGTCGTCGACGAGGTCGCCCTGATCGACGTCCTGCGTCAGGGCGCGATCCGAGCAGCCGCCCTCGACGTGTACGACACCGAGCCGCTACCCGCGGACCACCCGTTGCGGGCGCTGCCGAACGCGCTGCTCACGGGGCACGTCGGATTCGTGAACCGCGACTTGTACGAGATTTTCTATCAGGACTCCGTCGAGGACATCGCCGCGTTCCAGGCGGGTTCTCCCGTGCGGCTGATGAAGTAGGAGCCGAAGACGACGACCCGACCGACTCACACACCGCCTCTCTCCCATGCGACGGCTCCGACGCGGTCCGTCACGGCGAACGGAATTCGGTACGCCTGCCGGCGCTTCGGCGCCGAGACCGGCACACCGCTGGTGTTCCTGCGGCATTTCCGTGGCGGCATGGATCACTGGGATCCTGCGGTGACGGACGGACTGGCCGCGAACCGTCCGGCCATTCCGTTCGACAACACAGGCGTCGCAAGCTCCAGTGGCCAGACCCCGGACACCGTGGAAGCGCAGGCCGATGACGCGGCGGCGTTCATCCAGGCGCTGGGCCTGACCCGCGTTGGACTCATTCATGCCACGCAGCATGCGCCATCGGACACGGTGGTGCCCCCTACTGCCGTGCCGACCGACGCCTCGCCCGTGACTACGAACGCCACCCGCACCGCTCCGAAGCCATGATCCACCTCGCGATGATCGACCTCATGGCCCGCAGACTCACCGGTGAAGCCACGCTGAACTGGCGCGGAACCTAACCCCGGACCAAACGCTCAGTCAGGACGGCGCGGGCGTGCGGCGGGTAGGCAGCGGAAGAACGGCGGCGCCGCTGCGCAGAGCGTCATTTTCGAGGGTCAGCTGGCGGATGGCCTCCTCGTACAGGGCGAGAGTGCGGCGCAGGTCGGTGTTCTCCTTCCGTAGCCGGCTCAGGTTGGCTTCCGTACGTACGTCGGATCCGGAGGGTACCCGCGGAACCGCAGGCCGGGCTGGGGCCGGGGTGTGGGGCCGGAAGTGCGCGTCGATCAGGTCGGCGTAGTGCCGGTGGAAGGTGGCGTGCGGGATGTCCAGGAACCGCTCGACCGCGGTCACGGTGGGCCGCCGTCCGCGGGCGGCGGCCTCGGCAAGGACGGTGTCGATGGCGGCTTTGACGGTGTCGGTGTTGGGCAGAGCGCGTTTCACTCGGCGATCTCCGGGGTGTGGCGGGTGAGGAACGCGGCGGTGGCACGGTGCTGTTCCTCAAGGCGGTGGCGGACGTAGGGGACGAGGTGGTCGCGGTTGGCCAGGGCCTCCTTCAGCTTGGTCAGGTGGCCGTTCAACGCCTGGCGGTTGGCAGGCGTGAGGGCGGTGTTTCGGCAGGCCAGGGGCTGGCAGTCGGCCAGGACGGGCTGGCCGTCGCCGGGAGCGTTGGACGTGCGGCACAGGGCGCGGTCGGGGTTGTAGACGCAGGTGACGAAGGTCCCCAGGTACAGGTGCGGGTCGTGGCGGGCCACGATGCGGCGCAGGCGGGCTTCGTCAGTGACGACCTGGCCGTCGAAGACGGTGTGCCGGGCGAACTCGGCGAGCCGGGCTTCGGCCTCGGCGCCGGCCGGTCCTGAAAGCGTCGGTCGGTCTTCGTCAGCGCCCATCTCGGCGAGGAGCTGGCCCCGGGCGAGGGCTTGCTCGGCTTCGACCTCGTCGCGGAAGCCGGAGTCGCTGGTGCCGGCGTAGCCCTCGAACATTTGAATGCACTGGTGGCGGTATTGCAGGGCTCCCGCGATGGCGCCGCCGGGGCGGCGGGCGATGAACCAGGCCAGGGTCCGCCGGAACTGGCGCGTGGTCAGCCGAGGCAGCCGGCCCCGTTCCAGGGGTATCCCGTCGGGGCGGCTGCGGTCGTCGCAGTAGGCGGTGATCCAGGAGATCAGGAAGGTGATGTCCTTGTTGGTGGTGTTGCTGTTGGGCACCGGGAATGCGCTGCGGCGGCGGGGGCTGGGTGCGGGGGCGAGCAAGTAGGGCTGGTCCTGGGGCTGGAAGCGTTCGAGGACGGCGATGGCCCGGGCGACGGGGGCGGTGACGATCCAGGTGGCCTCCGCGCCGTGGACGTCTTCGCCCTTGAAGGCGAGGCTGGCCACCCGGTGCCGGTAGACATGCCCGTCCGGTGCCTGCTGGACGCTCAGGCATCCGCGCTTAAGGTGCTTGATCTCGGAGTCGCGCATGCCGGAGAGATAGGCGATCACGATCCAGCAGGACACCAGAAGCAGCCGCTCCATGCGTGCGACGTCGTAGTACGAGATGCGCTCCAGCCACGGTCGGCCCTCCAGCCGCCCCTGGGGAGCGTGCGCGAGCGGGCAGTCCGTGTCGACTCCGACGTCGCCGACGGCCTCCGCGATCATCTGTCGTGGCCGGGCCTCGTCCAGGCGGTGAACGGGATAGCCCAGCAGTCGAGCCAGGTAGCTGGTGCTGGGGAAGGGCTCACCTCGGCGGGCGGAGGCCAGGCGCGCGGGTGCCGCTGGCAGGGGGTGGCGACGGCGACGGAAGTCGTCCAGCAGTTCCGCCAGCGCGGTGGGCAGGTCAGGGCCGGCGGGCGACCGGGCATCGATAGCGTCGCGCTCTGCGCGGGCAGCCAGGACATCGTCGGCGAAGTCGTCGACCCAGCGCATCGCCCAGCTCAGCAGCGGTGCTACGACCTGCTCGGGGATGCGGTCGGTAAGATTCTCTCCGCCCGCGCGGCGGTGATGGCGTGCCCATGCTTGCCACAGGGGCCGTCGCAGCGGATCCTGGCCGAGGTGGTCGGGCAGGACATTCCGGTAGGCCCAGAACATCCGCACCGCTCGCCGGTTGCATCGGGTGGCACCGCCGGACAGCCGAAGTGCCGTGATCTCGCGGTGGTAGTCGTCCAGGTCCTCACCGTCGAGCTCCCGCAGGGTGCGGTCGCGGCCGTGGACCCACCACAGGAAACGCCGCACACAGCCGAAGTAGGTACGGATGCTGTCGATCGCCAAGGGCAGCTCCCCTGGCGGGGTGTCGTGGGCGAGTAGAGCGAGGAACAGCGGTTTGGCGACATCGACCAGCGCAGGCGGCAGCAGCGTGAAGTCCAGCCGGAGGGTCTTCTGGTCAACCCGCAGCCAGGCTGGCGTCAGCACCCATACATCCTCGGCGTAGCGGGACGTCTGCTCCAGGACGGCGTGATCGCGCAGCGGACGCCCGGCCAGCACCAGGGTGTCGCCGGGCACCGCGGTTGGCCGTGCGGCGGTTTCGAAGGCACTGGTCACGGGGCTTCCTTCGGGCCGTCCAGCAGGTCGAGCGGCAGTAGAGGTTTCCCCTGGGCGGCAGCGGCGTGCTGGGCGGGGCTGAAGCGGGGCAGGATGTCGCGGGTCAGGATCTGCCAGGTCGTACCGTGCCGGGCAGTCCACTGCTCGGCGTCGCGCTGCTGGAGATCCTCACGCAGGGCGTCGACCAGGGCGAGGAGAGCGGGCAAGTGCCGCTCCAGCACCAGTGCGTTGGAGCAGCTGAAGCAGCTAAGAAACGAGCTTCGGCATCGGCCGCCGGCCGGATGGTGCTCCATGTCGAGACACGAGGCGGCGAGCGTGTCGAGCTCTCCCACCTCCGCTTTGTTCCGTGCGGTCTGGGGCACGGCCTTGGGGTCCGCCCCACCTAGCCGGAGCATGACGTCGCGGGCGTGGTGTTCGGCGTCGGTGATTGCCTCGGTCAGCACGTCGGCGGCCCATTCGCTGATGAACGATCCGCTCGCAGGTAATGGGCGAAGGACGTCTGCGCCGTGTTGGTCAGCCGGGCGGACGGCAGGTGCCCGCCGACCCGCTTGGCCGTACGGGCCTCGACGGTCTTCTTCATCCGGGTCACCAACATCTCAAGCGGCGCCCCGTCGTCGCCGACCAGTCCGTGGCCGTCGGCCCACGCCCTCAGCTTCAACTTGCGGGCCAGCTCAGCATCGAACGGGCCGCAATGCCCCGCGGTCGCGGCATGCCGGGCGCCGCCACGACCGCTGCCCGCCCAGATCGACCACACCGAGGCGGTATGGGAGAACGCGCGGCTGCGCGCCATCATCCGGTGCAGCAGCAGGTAGAAGCTGCCCATCGTCCTCAGGTCCCGGTCCGGATCGACACTCCAGTGCACGCTCGCCCGGGAGTTGGCCTTGCCCCGGCGGCGCTTGGTCAGCGTCACCGCGACCGCCCGTTCCTCCAGCAGCCGGTGCTCAGCGGGCAGTTCCTTGAGCGTCTCCGGGTTCCTGCCGCTCAGCCCTGCCGCGTAGATCAACAGCGGGGCGAGGTCCGGGTCGATGACGAACAGCTGCCGCGCCTGTGCGTAGCAGGCCGCCGGATACTCGCCCGCCGAAAGCCCTCGGTAGTCCACCTGGACCCGCCCCGTACGCGCCATCGCCTCCAGCCGTACGCCCTGCTCCCGTTCGGCGAGAGTCAGGGAATCGGGGGCCTCGAGGAAGCGCCGCAGCAGGCTCTCGCCCGCCGCGAGCCGGTCACGGATAGCCGCCACGTCCGAACGGGCGGCAGCCATGACGGCCTGGAACTCCCGGTCCGAGTACCCCGGACGCATCTCCTGCTGGGCATCCACCCCGTGGCCGCGCTGCCCGGCGAAGTCCGCTGCCGTCCGATCCAGCCGGTCCTGGCCAGGCAAGGCGCGCACGATCCGCAGCAGCCCCTGGAGGTCTCTGCGAGCAGACTTCTCCGAGCACGTCTCCCGCCGTGACATCAGATACCGCTCCAGATGACGCGCCCGCAGGTCCTCCACCCGCTGCGGCGGAACAGGAAGGCGGTCCAGGAGCAGGAGGAACCGTTTGATCGACTGCCACTGGCCGCTCGCCGCCCGCTGGGTCCGGCACCCGCCGCCAGGCCCGATCCGCACCCCCAGCGCGTACGCGAAGTCCAGATGCATCCCCGGCAGCGGCAACTCCTCGAACCGGAACACGCACTCGCGCCCGTCCTCCCCGGTGAACCGCGCTACCGGCGATCCCCCCTCCTTGGGAACCTCCACGACCGGTGGCGGCTGATAGAGCCCCTCGGGCACAGCCGCCGCACACCCGCGGCCCGCGCGCGGTGAGTCCTGGCTCACGCGGCCACCGCCGACCGCTCCAGCCAGCCCTCCTCGCTGAAGCCCGCCGGCTCCCACGCCCCTTCCGGCACCAGCTCCAGGCGCGTACGCATCTCCAGCTCCTGCAGAGTGTGCAGGTAGATCGCCGTGGTAGTCGCCGACCGGTGACCCAGCCTGATCCGCACCCAGTTCAACGGGTCCCCGAACACCCGCTGATACGTCAGCCGCTGCTGCTCGTTCATCTCGCCCAGTGCCTGCAGATGTCCCCGCCACAACAGCTCCAGCGTGGTCACCGCGTAGGAATGGCGCAGCATGTGCGGGGTCGCCGCAACGCCGACGCCTCGGGCACGGCACCGGTCGTTGGCATCGGCGAAGACCTGCTTCCACCCGGAGACCGTCATCGGCAGACCCCACTGGTTCAGCCACACCATCGCCGGCTCCCACCCGCCGTCCGCTGTGGCCACCAGCAGCCGGCGCCGCTCAGCCGCGTCCAAGCGAGCCACCGGCACCCAACGGCCCCCGATCCTTACCCTGGGCGCGGCCGGGTCCTCTACCAGCAGCGACCGGCGAGATGGGGTGTAGAAGCCGCGCGAACGGCCGTAGTCGAGCATCTCCGCCCGGTCCCACTCCATATAGTCCCGCACGTCCCGCAGCACGGACACCGGCCAGTACACCGCCCGCCCCGAGTGCCCCTTGGAGATCGCGTGCGGCAGCATCGCCCGCGCGTTGACAATCCCGGACCCAGCCGGCGGGAGCTCCGGCACCTCGAACACCGTCAGCGCCGAGTGCTCGCACAGCCGCAACCCCGTACGGATCATCGAGTCGGCATACGCTGCGTTCCGCGCCGCCCACCTGCCCCGGAACGCCCGCCTCGGCATCTCGTTCGCGTCAAATCCGCTCAGCCCCACGTTGCGCCACAGCCGATACGACCTCGGCGGCAACCACTTCACCTCGCGCCGTGGCCCCGTGTGCGACGCCTCGGCCGGCACCTGCCGCACCGAGCTCCCGTCAGCCCCGCGGCGCCACGGCGACCAGGCCACAGATGCGCGCTGGCGAACGGGGTTGGCTCGTACGAGGTCCTGCTCGATCGCCCACAGGTAGAACTGGTTGACCGTAGAGACTTCCCGGTCCCAACTGGTGTCTTCCACTCGGGGCCCGGAGTCGTCGCGACGACGCCACCACTCGTACGCCGCCCGATCGTCCATCGTCGCGTCGCGCCAGTCGCACCGGCCTCGCCCGAACCACAGGAAGTCGAAGTATGTACGCAGGTCCCGGGCATGCGCGGCCTGAGTGTTCCACGGTGAAGATGCCAGCCACACCGAGAAGTAGCGGTTCAAGGCCACGTCGTACTCGGCCGCCGGGCTCATCAGGAACGGCTGCCCCTCGGGCACGCCCAGGTCATCCAGCCGCTGATCCAGACCGCCGAACAGGCCACTGAACTCCCGTATGAATGGAGTCACTTCCCTCGGCCACGCCGGGTCCCGCCGGGTGAAGTGCACCCGCCACCCTGTGATCGACATGACGCTGGACGATAGCCGCGGACAGCTCAACAGCGCATAACCGAAGTGGGACGGCTACCGGGCACTGGTGGGCCGGTGGTCCGGTGGTCCGGCGGTCGCGTGCTGATCCGCTCCCGCGCCGGAGGCGACTTGACCGGGGCGTTTCCCGAGATTGTTGCCGCAGCCGCCGACTTGCCCGACGACACCGCACTTGATGGGGAGCTGGTGGTGTGGGAGAACGACCAGCTCGCCTTCGAACGGCTACAGCAGCGGCGGCACCGCCGAGCAGGAGCAGCCGCCCAGACGGCCGCGCAATGGCCGGCCCACTTCGTCGCCTTCGACCTGCTGCGCCTGGGCACTGATTGGACCGGGCAGCCTTACCGAGAGCGCCGCAGGGTGCTGGAAGAGTTGTTCACCGGGCAGCGGCTTCAACCCCCGTGGACGCTGTGCCCGGCCACCACCGATCCGCAGCAGGCCGCCGAATGGCTTCAGTGGTCGTCGGTGGGCATGGAAGGCCTCGTGTTCAAACGCCTTGATCAAAATTACGTGCCCGGCTGGAGAGGGTGGAGGAAGTACCGATCCCGGCACAGCACCGAGGCCGCGATCGGCGCGGTCACGGGCACGCTGGCCACCCCGACCACGGCCCTCCTCGGACGCTTCGACGCAACCGGCCAGCTTCAGTACGTCGGCCGTACCACCGTGCTGAACGCGGCCGCCCGCCAGAGCCTGGCCCGCGAGCTCCAGCCCGGTCGCCCCGGTCATCCGTGGACCGGGTGGACCTTCTCGGCCGGGTGGGGCGCCCAGCAGGTGCTCCAAGTTCGGCTGGTGGAACCGGTCATCGTCGCGGAAGTCGCCGTCGACGTGTCCTTGGATGCGTCGGGGCGGTGGAGGCACCCGGTCCGGTTCATGCGCGTGCGCACCGATCTCGTGCCCTCCGAGATCCCCCTGTTCGGGGAGGAACGCTGATAGGAGTCCCCGTGTGAATGCCCTGGCACAGGCGCCGGCGTTGATGCCAGAGCGCATGAATGTCCGGCTGGCCGAAGGGTGAAGGATGCGGACCTGCAAGTCCGCTACGGCCTCTGTGCCAGGGCAGCTGCGTTGCCCAGCGCTCCCCAAGGTAGGGCGGCCCCGGACGATCGGCACGCTGGTCGTACCACGCCGGCGGCACCGGGCAGCCCGTGCTCCCGGCGGTGTGGTCCGCCTGCCATACCCGGCGCGCGCAGGGAGACGGGCAGTGTCAGCGTGGAATTCACACGCACCTTCACCGGGTGCGCCCGCTGGGCAGATGGGACGGAGTGGGCGTCATGGCACGCGCGATCTGGACAGGTGTGATCACGTTCGGGCTGGTCACCATCCTCATCTAGATCCCGCGCCTGTCTGCCCAGGTCAGATGAACGTGACTGGTTAAGGGACGTAAGGTCAGTCTCGTCAACGCAGGGGGGTCAACCGCGAGCGGTCTGACTTCAGTGGAGTCGGGGCTGGCGCGGTGGCTGACGCTCCGATACCAAATCCGACCTTGCGCTACAGGCTGCCCGTCACCCTGCGGTGACGGGCAGCCTGTAGCTCGCTCAGAAGCGAGAGCGGAGCCACAGGATGAGCAGGCTGGCACCGGTGGTGCTCGCGCCGTACGTGGCTCCGTAGAGGGCGCGGAGTAGGAGAGCGCCCTGGTACCGGCTCAGCCACTCGATAGCGCGGCGGGCGATAGTCCGTCTGGGAAAGTTGGGGTCCGGCTGGTTACGGTGCATGAGTTCCTTCCGTTTCTGAGCTGGTAGGGACACGTGCAGTGGCCCGTCCGCCCTCGGGTTTTCCAGGCCAATGGCCAGTGGCGTCGATGACGCGTCAGCCGTTGTGGGCCGCCTGCACTGCGGTTACGCGGGGGTTGGGTCGTCCCACAAAGAGCCGATGTGCCTTCCCAGAAGCGGAGGGCCTTCAGGATTGGCTTCGGCTTTCAGGCGAAGACGGTGGATGGCCATCGGGATCTGCGCGGGCGTCGGCATTGATGCGAACACGGCGGTCAACTTTCTGGCGTTCGTCGGGGAAGGGGTACACCTCTCCCCCGCGAGCGCGATCTGCCACGCGACAAGCCGCAGGTCAGGGCAGGGCGGCGTTTGGTACGCATGCGGGTCCTGCGAAGTGCTGTAGTGATGCGGAGGGCACGACATCGCAGGTCGCGAGGCTCAAGGGGGAGCGCTCCGGCGGAGCTCCCCTCTTGGTGCAGCAAGCAGCTGTAGACGATCCACAGGTACTCGCGGCCGTGCCACCTGGCAGAACGCCTACGCTTGATCGCGGAGGGCATAGGGGTTGATTGCCGTATGGCACAGTGCACCTGCGCGACATCGCAGGTTGCGAGGCCAAAAGACAAGCGCTCCGGTGGAGCGTCGCTGCGAGCGGCGTGGACGATGCCGAGGTACTCCGTTACCTCGCTAAGCACGACAGTGTCGCCCCCACAGAGTTTCGAGCCCGGCGCACCGCCCGCGTCATCGACGTAGAGCTCGCCGGGGGATCCGCTGCCACTTCGGAAGCTCGCCCCCCAGTGAGCAACTGACGGTTAACCAGGGACGAATGGGTGCGGTGGCTGGACGCGCTCAGGTTGGCTTGTACTAATTGCCGTCCTCGAGCCCGTCTACTTCGACCGCACGTACTACGTCGCGTCCAGCTGCCGCGGTGTGAGATGCCACGGCACCGTGTCGTAGAAGTCGCACAGCCAAGACATCCTCGGAAACCTTGAGGAAGAAGTGATGCACGACGATCCCCGCGGCCTTCAGCGCACCGAAGATCTCCTCGGCATACTCGGGGTTGACCAACGTCATGGGAACGAGAACGGGCCGCTGATACTCCTCGACGAGCCCCACCGCTCCCGTCACGCCTCCGTCCGCTCCCTGGAGCGCTACGCCCGCCCCGGCGTCGGCGCAGCGCCAGAGACGTCGCCGAACGCGACCCCGCCGCCCGCCGCTATTGCCCTCCGAACCTACCGACGTGGGTTACTTGCTGCCTGGTGTCCGAGCTAGGACTACCGGGCCCCCTACGGGGTGCCGACGATGCCCGCGTCGTGGGCGAGGAGGCCGGCTTGGGTACGGTTGACGCAGCTCAATTTGTCCAGCATGCGTGAGACGTAGCCCTTGATCGTGGCCTCGGAGAGGAAGAGCCGGGCCGCGATCTGCGCGTTGGACAGGCCCTCGCCGAGGCCGGCCAGGACCTGGACCTCCCGCTCGGTCAGCGCGGCGACCAGGTCGCGTGCGCGGTCGCGGGCGGAGAGGCTGTCCGTCGACGCGGCGATGAGCCGGCGGGCGGCGGACGGCGAGAGGACGGTGTGCCCCTGCGCGGCCGTCCTCACGAGTCCGATCAGTTCCTCCGGCGGGGTCGACTTGACCAGGAAGCCGGTCGCGCCGGCCCGCAGGGCACGCAGTACGTACTGGTCGGCGTCGAAGGTCGTCAGCACCACGATGTTCGGCGGCTCCGCGAGCTCGTTGATGCGTTCGATCGCGGTCAGCCCGTCCATGCCCGGCATGCGCAGGTCCATCAGGACGACGTCCGGGCGGCTGCGCCGGACGGCCTCGATGCCGGCCGCGCCGTCGTGGGCCTGGTCGACGACCTCCAAGTCCTGGGCCGAGTCGAGAATGGTGCGCAGGAACACGCACACCATGGGCTCGTCGTCGACCACCACTACTCGGGCCACGCTCACACCGCCGATTCCGCGGTCGGGACGTACGCGGGCAGCGTCGCCTCGACGCTGAACCCGCCGTCGGAACAGGGTCCGGCACGCAGGGTGCCGTGCACGAGCTCGATGCGCCGGCGCAGATGCGCGATACCCATGCCGGAGCCAGTGCCCGCGAGGGCGCTGCTCGCTCTGCCGGTCGGGGCACTGTTGCGGACCGTGATCCGCACCTGAGCCTCGTCGTACTCCACCCGCACGGTCACCTGGGCGCCGGGCGCGTGCTTGCGGACGTTGGTCAGCGCCTCGCGCAGGACGCGGTAGGCGGTGCGCCCGACCACCGGTGAGGCGAGGGCCGGGTCGCCGTCCTCGATCAGCTCGATCGGTGTGCCCACCGCCATCGACTCGGCGACCAGGTCGGCGAAGCCCCCCACCGAGGGCGTCTGGTCACCCTCGGGCGTGGTGCGCAGGATGCCGACCAGGTCCCGGAGTTCCTCCAGGGCCTGGCAGCCCGCGGCGCGCAGCTCCTCCGCCGCCTGCCGGGTCCCCTCGTCCTGCGCCGTCACCCGCAGGGCTCCGGCCTGCAGCACCATCAGGCTCACCCGGTGCGTGACGACGTCGTGCATCTCCCCGGCGAGCCGCGCGCGTTCTTCGGCACGGGCCTGTTCGGCGAGCAGGTGGCGCTCCCGCTCGACTCGCTCGACCCGTTCGACGAGGGCGAAGACCATGCGACGGCGGGCGTCGAAGTACAGCGCCAGCAGCGGGCCGACCGCGGTGCGCAGCAGCCCGATCGTCATGACGGTGACCGACGGCTCCCAGGGCCGCATGATGACGAGGGTGAAGGCGGCGAGCACGAGGAACGCCGTGCGGCGGTTCTGTTGGTAGAAGAACGGGCCGTAGGCGGCCACCAGGGTCGCGTAGGGGGCCCATACGTTGGTGTCGTTTGCGGGCGTCAACACGCCGGCCGGTGAGATCAGCAGCGTCACGGCGACCGTGAACGCGCCGAGCACGCCGACGACGGCGAGCGGGGCGACGCGGCGGAAGGCCAGCGAGGCGCAGGCGAGCGCCTGCACGCCCAGCATGACCCAGGCGAGGGTGTCCGGGCGGTGCGGCCACCAGCTGGCGCCGATCAGCGTGGTGCCGGTGTCGAGCAGCGCGAAGCCAGCCGCGATCGCCACGTCCACGGCCACCCAGTGCCGGCGGTGCCACGGTCCGTCAGCCATGACGCTTACCGTAGGCCATTTGGGCCACCACCCCGCCCGCGCCGTGACAACCCCGTACCTCCGCCTCGTGCGGACCCTACGAAAGTCGCATGCGGCCCGCGACGACCAGCCGTTCGTCGCTCCGGGAACCGACCGCTCGCCCTGCCGCGCGGCGGGCCGGCTGCCGTGGAATGAGGGCATGGATGCAACAGGCAACCCCACCACGACAACTCCCCGGCTCGGTCGCTACACGATCGACACGAAGAGCTCGTCCATCTCGTTCAAGAGCAGACACCTCTTCGGCCTCATGCCCGTGCACGGCACGTTCGCGATCCGGGGCGGCACGGTCGACGTGGCCGAGCCGCTGTCGGAGTCGCGTCTGCGCGTGGAGAGCGACGCAGCGAGTTTCAGCACCGGCAACGACCAGCGGGACGGCGACGTACGGTCGGCGAAGTTCCTGGACACCGACCGGAACCCGCTGATCACGTTCGTCTCCGAGCGGGTGGACGCCACGTCCGTCTCCGGCACGCTCACCGCGTGCGGGGTCTCCCGGCCCGCGAGCCTGTCCATCGTGCACGCGCAGGTGACCGCCAACGCGTTCACCGTCCGTGCCACCACCCGCGTCGACCGTACCGAGTTCGGTGTGACCGCGGCCCGCGGGATGGCCGGGCGCCATCTCGACCTGACGTTGGAGGCCACGTGCGTCCACGCCTGACGCCGCCGCACGCGCACCGGACGGCGGGTGACCGCCATGTCTAGCGCGGTCGTCGTCGAGGACCTGCACAAGACCTACGGCACGGTGCGGGCCGTAGGCGGGGTGAGCTTCACCGTCGAGCACGGGGAGATCTTCGCGCTGCTGGGCCGCAACGGCGCAGGCAAGACCACCACCGTGGAGATCCTCGAAGGGTTCCGCACCCGCGACGGCGGGCACGTTGACGTCCTCGGCCTCGACCCGGGCGACCGGTCCACGGCGCGCATCCTGCGCGGGCGGATCGGGCTGGTGCTTCAGGACATCGCGGTTGAGCCCTACCTCACCGTCCGCGAGACCATCGCCCGCAACGCGGGCTACTATCCGGCGCCGCGCGACGTCGACGAGGTGATCGGCCTGGTCGACCTCGCCGGGCAGGAGAAGAAGAAGGTCCGCACGCTCTCCGGCGGCCAGAAGCGGCGCCTGGACCTGGCGCTCGGGATGATCGGGAATCCGAGTCTGCTCTTCCTCGACGAGCCGACGACCGGATTCGATCCGAACGCGCGGCGCGGCGCCTGGCAGCTCGTGCGCAACCTGCGGGACGCGGGCACGACCATCCTGCTCACCACGCACTACATGGAGGAGGCGCAGGAGCTGGCCGACCGGGTGGCCGTGATCTCCGACGGGCAGATCGTCGCCGAGGGCACCCCCACGACCCTCGGGGGGCGGGACACCGCGCGGGCCCGGATCCGCTTCGCGCTGCCGCCCGGCAGTACGGTCGCCGACCTGCCGGTGGTCGCCGAGCCGGACGAGGACGGCCTTGTCACCGTGGATTCCGCGGAGCCGACCGGCACCCTGCACCAGCTCACCGACTGGGCGTTGCGGCGCGGCACCGTGCTCGCGGGGCTGACGGTCGACCGGCCGAGCCTGGAGGACGTCTACCTGAGGCTGACCGCCCAGGACCGGAGCGCGCCCGAACGTACGCTGGAAAGGAGCGCACCGTGAGCGTCGCCGTTCCCCGCGCCACGGGCCGGCCGGCCCGACTTCGCGGCCCCGCCCTGCTGTGGCATCAGATCCGCTACGAACAACTGACGTTCTGGCGCAATCCGCAGAGCGCGTTCTTCACCTTCGTCTTCCCAGTCGTCGTCGTCGCCATCTTCGGCGGACTGTTCGGCGGCATCGGCGAGAGCGAGTTCTACTACGGTCGGTCCGCCCTCCAGTACTACGTGTCGACGATCGCTGCGGTGTCCGTCCTGGGCTCCTGCTACAGCCAGTTGGCGATCGTGCTCGCGGCACGGCGCCAGAACGGGATGCTGAAACGGGTGCGGGCGACACCGCTGCCCGCGTCCGCGTACTTCGTGGGACTCCTGGCGCACTGCGTCGTCGTGAGCGTCGTCGACGTCCTGCTGATCACCATGGTCGGCCGGCTCTACGGCGTCTCGCTGCCCGCCTCCTCGCAGCTGCCCACGCTGGCCATCACGCTGGTGCTCGGCGCCGCCGCCTTCTGCGCCCTCGGGGTCGCGGTGGCATCGCTGATCCGCAACGCGGAGGCCGCGCCGTCGGTCGTGCAGTTCGTCCTGTTCCCGCTGGTGTTCATCTCGGGCACCTACATGCCGATCCACTCCGGTCTGCTGAAGGGCATCGCCGACGCGCTGCCGGTGAAACCGTTCAACGACGCCCTGCTCCGCGCGTTCACCACCGACCACACCGGCCTTCCCTGGCGGGACCTCGGGGTCCTGCTGCTGTGGGGCGCGGTCGGCGCGGTGGTGGCGGTGCGGCGGTTCCGCTGGGATCCGCGCGCGGAGTGAACCGGTCTCCTTTGAGACACCCGCCGGTTGATCCGGCCTCAGGACCAGCCGTCCCCCGCAGCCAGAGAGCCGTGCCCCTGCTACATCCCCGGCAGGGTCACGGCCTCTTCGCCTGTCCTGACGTGCCTCGGTCGCTCAGACCCGCCGCTCGCGCAGCCAGGCGTCGACCCGTCGGCAACTCGCCCCTTTGACCCATTCTCGGCGATACCCCACTGACAGCTGGGACCACCTCACGCTGTCGAGGCCAATTGGAGGCCCGGAACCCGCGGGCTACTCTGCCTCCAGGAGCCCAGCCACCCTCCGGTTCCCTGGATTTCCCCTCCAGGAATCCGCGAACCCGTCGGCTTGGCACCCGGCCGACTGGAAGTACGTCGAGGCCGCCGGGTGGATCACGCCCGCGGCCACCTACGAGCGCGAGGTCGGCCGGCACCGCACCGTCACCGTGGCGCTGTACCGGCTCGCCGACGTGCGCGCCGTGCGGGACATGCCGGGCGTGGACTGGGAAGCAGTGAAGGGCCTGCCCAAGGGCACAGTCTCGCCGCTGCGCGAGTACGCGGCCCTCGCCCCCACCCGGGCCGCCGTGGTGAAGACATTCGCGCAAGGACTGGCGGACCGGTACGGTACGACGGTGTGGGCCTGGAACTCCCCGTACTCCGGGGGCTGGGAGCTGGACTGGGAGCGCGTCAACGGCGCCCCGACCAAGGACGCGGTCCGCCGCGAACTGCTGGCCGATCCAGCAGCCGCCGCCTACGCGAGTGAGATCACCCTGTGCCCGGCGTGGGGAGAGGTGACCCGCATCGCGCGCGAGCTCCTTCAGCCGGACGCCGCGGTCATCCTCGACACCGAGACGACCGACCTGCCCGGACAGACCGTCGAGCTCGCCGTGATTGACGCGGCCACCGGGAAGAAGTTGATGGACACTCTGGTCAAGCCGACCGAGCCGATCAGCGACGGTGCCCGCTGGGTCCATGGCATCACCGACGAGATGGTGGCCCGGGCCAGGCAATTCGAGAAGATCCTCCCGCGGCTGCGCCAGGTCACCAAGGGGAAGGTCATCTGTGCCTACAACGCCGACTTCGACAGGGGAGTTGTCCTCGGCGATGTTCCGGCGGGCGGGGAAGAGGCCGATGCACCTGGAACCCTGGGACTCCTGGTACTGCCTCATGGAGGCGTACAAGGACTGGGTCGGCTCCTCCCGGTGGCTGCGGCTCGGCGGCCGCCACCGCGCCCTGGGCGACTGCGAATCTGCGAGGAAGGTGTTGATCCGGATGTCCAAAGGCCGTGGGTTCGCCTTTTCCGAAGGGGCTTCGAAGCCGAACCGACAGGTGGCCCAGCCGTAACCGTATGTGGGCGGGCCCGGGTTCACCCGGGCCCGCCGAACTGGAGGGGTCAACTGACTTCGTCGCTGTGAGAGGGCTGACGACTCAACCGGTCGTGCCAGCGGTGTTGGGCACCATGTCGACGCCCTCCAATCCGGTCACGATGTTGACGCCGATGTGCCCGTCACCAGCCAAGACCTGGAACGCGGAGGGACGTGCACTGTCTGCCATACCGACGTTCTGATCGACTGACCGGCTCTTCGGCTGATGTCCTGGGACGGCGGATAGCTGGCCGTCGAGACCGGCTGTCCGCTCCCGCGAAGAGCGGTTCGGAGGGGGTGTGATCGTCTGCTCGGAGGCCGGGACCGGTGGTCCCGGCCTTCCTGCTGTCTGCTGCTGCTCGGCCGAGGCACCCCGCACCGTCAACCCGTACACCATAGAGTCACCAATAATGAGTGACTTCTTTAAGGGATATGGTGATTTTACGAGTTTACTAGGTGAACAGTGCTAGGATGATGGGGAGTTGACTTCACAAGGAGGGTGAGTGAGCCAGTCACCGCAAGGAGAGGGCGCGGTCAACGCGACCACGGCGCGGAACCAGTTGTACGCGCTGGTGAAGCTCGCCGAGGATGACGGGCGCACCACGGTGATCACCAAGCACAAGGTGCGCGCCCTGCTTGCGCCCCTTGACCGGTTCCCGGCAGCCCGGAAACCCGATGCGTTCCCGGCTCACGTGCTGAGTACGGCGCAGAGGGATTTCGGTGACCTTGTCGCGCTGGCAGCTCAGGGTCAGCCGCAGGTGCTCCTGCGGAACACCACGCCGGTCGCGGTCCTGCTCCCCGCCGACCGCTCCTCTGATGCCCCCTCATCCGATACGGCCGCGGACCCTCGCGCGGCGACCGCAGGAGGTGCGGTGAACGCCCAAGGCCATCACGACCGCGGCAGCGCGCCGCGCAGGCTCGCCACGCTCGGCGACGCCATCGGTTCCGTCCTCACCAACAGCCCGGACGACGGCCCCACCTTCGGGCTGCCGGGCCTGGACGCCGCCACGGGCGGTCTGCGGCGGGGCAAGCTGACACTCGTGGCAGCCCGGCCGAGTGTCGGCGGGAGCCTGCTGGGTCTGGCCGCCGCGCGCAAGACGGCGCTCGTCGACCAGGCCATGGTCCTGTACGCGGCGTCGGGGCCAAGCAGGGACGACATCTTCCGCCGGATCCTCGCCGCCGAGACCGAAGGTGACTACCCGCGTCTGAAGCAGGGCCGTCTCACCGAGCATGAGCAGCAGGTCGCCCAACAACTGGTCCAGGCCGGTGACCTGTTGATGATCGATGACGGCAGTGACCTGGCGGCCGAGGACATCGCGGAGACCGCCCCGCACATGCAGGGCCTGGCCCTCGTGGTGGTCGACCGGCTGCAGGCCGCCCACAGCGCCCGGCTGCCGCTGTCCGGGAACCGTCTCCCGGCCGCCTCCCAGGTCCTGGCCACGCTCGCGCGCACCCTGCACGTGCCGGTCCTCGCGATCGTGGACAGCGACGATCCCGCGCTCCTGGGCCTCCTGGACGCCGACATCACGCTGACGCTCACGCCGACCGAGGACCCTGCCCGGGTCCAGGTGACGGTCGCGGAGCGCGACTTCGGCACGATCGGCTCCGCCTACCTGCAGCCCGACCTGATCCACGCCCGCTTCCTCGACGCCGGCACCCCGCCCGCTGAGCGCGCCGACCGCCCGGCGGGCCCGCGGGCGCCCGCGGCCGGTGGGACAGCGGCGCTGGAGCTGGCCGAAGCCGCCCTTCCCTACACGTCCGGCGGACACCAGGGGATCCCAGCCGCCCTCACCCGCGAGCTCGCCGCGTGGCGGACCGCGGTCGCGGCCGGCGACCAGGACGCCTTGAAGGAGATCCTGCCGTCGCTCCTCCAGGCCGCCGCGACAGTCTCAGAGTGGCCGGACACCCACGAGGGACACCGCCTCGCCGTTGCCCTGCGCCTCTACGGCACACCCGAATCCGCCGGCGCCGTCGCCAGCACCGGGCAGTTCGCTGCTGCCGGTGCCGCTGCCCAGGCCTCGACGGACAGTGGACAGGCCCCGGCCGACGTGGCGGAGGAAGAGGAAGACGACGAGGACGGTCTGGCGCCGGAGGATGAGGAGGACGAGCCCGAGGGCCATGTCTTCCCTGCCCTGAAGATCCTCAAGGACTCGGTCGGCCGCTCGAAGATGCACCCGATCCGCGTCATCCGCAAAGAGGAGCGCGACAGCGGCCCGTGGCCGCTGATCAGCGAGCACATGGACGGCGAGCCCCGCTGGGTCCACCCCGACGTCACCGCTACCCGCGTTCCCCACATCCGGGCGAACGGCAGGCGCGTGCGCCGCGATCAGCTCGACGTGCCCGACTCGTTCGGCGACGGCGTGCTGTGCCTGATCGACCGCAACGGTTCTTTCCCCTCCGCCTGTTCGGCCGTGCCGCTCGCCCCGAACAAGCTCCTGCACACCGGCCCGCTCGACGCCTTCGACAAGGCCGCAGCCGGTATCTACCTGATCGACATCCCCGCCTGGACCCGCACCGACATGCCCCACCCGCTGGGGCGGATCGCCGACCGGCCCGACGAGGACGGCCGAGCGTGGGTCACCACCCCCCACATCAAGCAGCTGGTGAAGCTTGCCCGGGACAACCACCTCGACGCGATGCCGACCATCCACGACTCCTGGACCGGGAAAGCCAACGAGTCGCTGTTCAAGCCGTTCTACGAAGCCACCCGCAAGGCACGCACCGAACTCGTCCAGGTCGGCGGCGACCCCTACAAGGCCTACAAGACGCGCCTGTCGATCGCGCTGCGCCTGCTGTGGCCCAAGCGCCCCTCCCAGCGGTCCCCGTTCTGGCGGCCGGACTGGCGCATGAGCATGGTCGCCGAGGCCTCCGTCCGGCACTGGACCGTCGCGTTCAAGGCTGTCCAGGAAGGCCACACCCTCGTCGCGCTGCGCAACGTCGACCAGGCCATCTTCTGGACCCCACCCGGCACGCCGCCGTCCACGTACCGGATCGGGACCGGCTTCGGCGAAGTGAAGAGCAAGTTCGTGAAGGCCGGCGAGACCATCCTCGAAGGTGACGACTGATGGCCGGCCCCACCGGACGCGGCTCCTCCCTGGGCGCCGCCCTGAACGACCTGTTGCGCTCCCAGGTCACCGCACGCCACCGGCTGTCGTCCTACAGCGCCAAGCACTGGCACGCCCAGCTCTCCCAGCTCACCGCGACCCACCGCGGGCAGCAGGCCCTGGCCGACGCCGGTCTGAACGTGACGACCAAGACGCTCATCAACTGGCTGTCCGACGCCGAGTACAACATCCGCCGCAACTACCGCGATCTCATCCACACCGCGTACGAAAACGTCGCCATCGTCCCCGCCGACCCCATCCCCCGTCACATCAAGCGGGGCCAGTACGAGATCAGCGGCGTCGTCACGACCGGCGACGACGAACGCGAACGCGGCACCGCAGACGCCGCGCCCCTGCGCATCGACGGCAGCCGCGGCCACTGGGACGAGATCGAGGAACTCTGGCTCGCCGGTGAACTCACCGACGACGAGTTCGAGGACCACTTCATCGACGACGTCATCGTCGAGGACATCGGCGAAGGCACCGACGGCTGGCAGTTCCCCGGCGGCTCCTACTCCGTCGAACTCCGTTAACAGCCCGCACCAGCGGCCGAACTACACGCTGCAGCAGGGGGATCCACATCATGAGCCACCATCCACCACGGCGGCCATTACCGCTGATCGCCGTACACGCCGAGACGGCCGCGAACGCCGAACAGCGGATGACCGAACTGCTCGACGCCGCGGGCGCAAGCCCTGGTGAGGTACACACCCTCATCGCGGCCATCCGCGCCGGCGCCGTGGAAGGCGCTCAGGGCGAAGTCATCGAGCAGGACACGCAGGCCCCCGCCGACACCAGCAACCAGGTCCAGGAAGGCTGGCTTCGCGCCGTCGAATCGATCGCCAGCCGACTCGCCCACATCGCCGACCGCACCGTCCGTCAGGCACGCACGGTGGCCGCCGCCCCGGAGACCCGGTCGGTGGCACCGAAGCCGGAACCAAGCTCCCTGGCTACCCCCGTCGACCAGGTGGGGGAGGAGCAAGTGCAGCAAGTCCTCGAGGCAGCCGAGCGGATCTTCGTGTCCCTGACCGGCTACACGGGCTTCGACCGCGACCTGTCCCAGGAGATCCTCGCAGTCGTCCTCCCGTGCGTCAGCGCCGAGCAGCAGGATGACTACGTACGGCAGCTGGAGGCCTTCGCCGAAGCCAGCCGCGAACGCCTCGTCCAGCTGTACAGGAAGTACGGGCCGGGCGGAAAGTTCGCGGACGAGCGCCACTGCTACCTCACCCATCAGCCCGAAAGCGTCGTGGTCTGCGAGCGCCTGGACAGCGTCCCGACGTGGCTCAACGCGGTGTGGAACGATGAACTCGACGCCGAATTGACGCTGGAGCGCTTCACGAAGCACTGGCGTTTCGGCCTGGGTCCCTCATGAGCGGAACCGGTGATCGAACTGTTGACCCACGTCGACTCGGCGGCGACATCGGGGAGAGGACGGGCCCATGGCGCAGCTGAAGATCCGGGACCTGCACAAACTCCTGCGCCAGGCCCCCCGGCGACGAGACCTTGAGCAGGACGGTATCCGCCTCGTCTACGACGGCACCGCCCTGCACATGTCCACGGCCGACGCCCCGGACACCGTGATCGCCCGCGGCGACACCTGCGGGTTCACCACCGAACCCTGGGACGTGACCGCGTACCGCGCCAGCATCACCAGCACAGAGGTGTGGCTGCGCCTCCTCAACAGCGAGCACGGCGACCACCTCATCGACGTCTCCCCCTTCTGGTCCCAGCGCCCCGCCGCGATCACGTTCACCGCGGGCGGGCACACGGCGGCGTTCCCGGCGATCGCCTGCCCGACTGCACCAGCCGACCGGCGCCCATAACGCGGCCGCCATCGAGGGAATCAAGTACTGGACAACTGCCTTGTCCTGCGGGTTTGTTGAGGTCCCCTCAACTCGCGACGCGAGGTCCATCACACAACGGCGTGGCGTATGGGGTACTAGGGGGTGGGGGGCTAGGTTCGCCCTCATCCAATGGATGAGGGCGAACCTAGCCCCCCACCCCCTTAGGGGTCCTTGCGGGATGATCCTTTTGTGGCACGGTGGATGTGTATGTGATCCCGTGTTTTGTGGGGTGTGTCCATGGCGCGGCGGAAGCCGTGGGAGGTCAGTGACGAGTTGTGGGCGGTGATCGAGCCGCTGTTGCCGAAGCATGAACGGCGTTACAGGTATCCGGGGCGCAAGCGGATCGATGATCGCAAGACGCTGCAGGGTGTGCTGTTCGTCCTCTACACCGGCATCCAATGGGAGTTCCTGCCGCAGGAGTTGGGGTTCGGTTCGGGGCCCACATGCTGGCGGCGGCTGGCCGAATGGCAGGCGGCCGGGGTCTGGGAGGAACTCCAGCGGGTCCTGCTGGATGGGTTGCGGGCGGCGGACCGCCTCGACTTCTCCCGCGCCACGATCGATGCGTCCCACGTGCAGGCTTAAGTTCTAGTGGTCGTCGCAACACCCCAGCTCAGGGGATGCGATGGACTTCGAGATTCGTGGGGAACGCCTGGGGCAAGGGCCGAAGAAGCTGTACCGGGAACGGGAGGCATACTTCGAGCTCGTGAACCGGGGCGTGAGCAACACGGAGGCGTGCCGGATCGTCGGAGTGAACCGACGGACCGGGAAACGATGGCGGCATGGCTCCCAGCCGACCGGCCGCAGGAAGTGGGTACCGCCAATCACGGTGGTGCCCACTTCCGGGCCGTCTCGGTACTTGCGAGAGGCAGACCGGATCTACATCGCTGATCGACTGCGGGAGGACGCTTCGATCCGTTCGATCGCCGCCGAGCTCGGCCGCAGCCCCTCCACCGTGAGCCGCGAGATCAGTCGCAACCGGCACCCAGGCAACGGCCAGTACCGCCCGTTCGCAGCCGATGCGCGTGCCCTGGCCCGCCGGCCTCGCCCGAAGCCGGGGAAGATCGGCCAGAAGGTGGAGCTGCGGGACTACATCCAGGAGCGCCTGGGAAGGCGCTGGAGCCCCGAGCAGATAGTCCACCACCTGCGCAAGGACTTCCCCGACCGGCCGGAGATGCACGTGGTCCACGAGACGATCTACCAGGCCCTCTACGTGCAAGGCCGCGGAGAACTTCGCCGTGACCTGGTGAAAGCGCTCCGCACCGGCCGCGCCCGCCGTAAGCCCCGCCGCCAGGCCCAGCAGCGCCAGCCGCGCTACTCGACGCCGATGGTCATGATCAGCGACCGTCCAGCCGAAGCCGTCGACCGTGCGATCCCGGGCCACTGGGAGGGAGACCTGATCATCGGCAAGGACAACGGCTCCGCGATCGGCACCCTGGTCGAACGCAGTACCCGCTACCTGATGCTCGTCCACCTGCCTGAAGGTCGCAGCACGGAACGTGTTCGCGACGCCCTCCTGGACACCGTCAGACACCTGCCACCCCACCTGAAGCGATCCCTGACCTGGGACCAGGGCAGCGAGATGGGCCGTCATCACGAGTTCGCTATGGCGGCCCGGATGCCGGTCTACTTCTGCGACCCCGGCAAGCCCTGGCAGCGCGGCTCTAACGAGAACACCAACGGCTTGCTGCGGCAGTACTTCCCCAAGGCCACCGACCTTGCTGTCCACGGCCGTGAGCGCCTGGACGCCGTGGCTGCCGAGCTGAACAGCCGCCCACGCAAAACGCTCGGCTGGGAGACCCCAGCCGAGCGCCTGCATAAACTGCTCGCCACCACACGTCAGTGATCATGTGTTGCGACGATCCCTAGAATTCGCCAGGCCAAGCGGGGGCGCAGCAGCCCAAAAGTCGGCCCGAGCCCGGTTGACCGCGCACGGCCGGGCTCCAAGCACCATGTCCTGACCGATGCCCGGGGCACCCCGCTTCGGGTGTCGCTGACCGGCGGCCACCGCAACGACATCACCCAGCTCCTGCCCTTGATCGACGGGCTGCCGCCGGTGCGGGGCAAGCGGGGCCGACCCCGCCATAAACCCCGCACGTTATACGCCGACCGCGGCTACGACCACGACATCTACCGCCGCCGCCTGCGCGAGCGCGGCATCGTCCCGAAGATCGCCCGACGCGGCCAGCCGCACGGCTCGGGACTGGGCAAGGTGAGGTGGGTCGCAGAGTCCGCTATCGCCTGGCTCCACGGCCCCCGCCGCCTACGGACCCGCTGGGAAGCCCGAGACGACATGCACGACGCCTTCCTCCAACTCGCCCACTGCATGACCCTCGCCCGCAAGAACCCGGCATTGTGAAAGGACCCCTTAGAGCTCAGCGTGTCCGGCGAGTGCACTGTCCCCTGCACACCACGGTGAACCCCCAGCTCACCCCTACACACGACTACGAAATTCACAATCGCGATCTTCGTGTCTCACGAACGATCGTTACCCGACACCCCGGGTGCCCTCTCCGCCTCCTTCCACCAGTGGGCCAGGTTGTGTCGGATGATCGGCACGTGGGGATGGTCGGCACCCAGCACCCGCACCATGTGCTCAAGGAGTTGCTCGGTGACGGCGACAGCCTCGGCCGCATCCCCTGCCTGGCCTCGCCAATGGGCGAGGCTGCCCCAAGCGGCGAACGTAGTGGGATGGTCCTCGCCCAGGACCCGGATCCGGTCGGCCAGCAGGTCGGCGAAGGCGTCCGCGGCCCCCGCCGCATCCCCCGCCCGCCCCCGCCAGCCGGCGAGGCTGCCCCGGATGATCGGCACGTGGGGATGGTCTTCGCCCAGTACCCGCACTGTGTGCTCCAGCAGGTCGGCGCAGGCGTTCGCGGCCCCTGCCGCATCCCCCGCCTGCCCCCGCCAGGAAGCGAGGTTGGCCCGGGTGGCGAGGGACCCGGGATGGTCCTCGCCCAGGACCCGGATCCGGTCGGCCAGCAGGTCGGCGAGGGTGTTCGCGGCCCCTGCCGCATCCCCCGTCCGCCCCCGCCAGGTGGCGAGGTTGTTTCGGGTGGTGAGGGTGTCGGGATGGTCCTCGCCCAGGACCCGGATCCGGTCGGCCAGCAGGTCGGCGAAGGCGTCCGCGGCCCCTGCCGCATCCCCCGCCTCCCCCCGCCAGGTGGCGAGGTTGGCCCGGGCGGCGAGGGTGTCGGGATCGTCTTCGCCCAGCACCCGCACCATGTGCTCCAGCAGGTCGGCGAAGGCGTCCGCGGCCCCTGCCGCGGCCCCCGTCCGCCCCCGCCAGGAGGCGAGGTTGCCCCGGGCGGCGAGGGTGTCGGGATGGTCCTCGCCCAGCACCCGCACCATGTGCTCCAGCAGGTCGGCGAAGGCGTCCGCGGCCCCTGCCGCATCCCCCGCCTCCCCACGCCAGGTGGCGAGGTTGTTCCGGGTGGTGAGGGTGTGGGGATGGTCCTCGCCCAGCACCCGCACCATGTGCTCCAGCAGGTCGGCGAGGGCGTCCGCGGCCCCTGCCGCATCCCCCGCCTCCCCCCGCCAGGTGGCGAGGTTGGCCCGGGCGGCGAGGGTGTCGGGATCGTCTTCGCCCAGCATCCGCACCATGTGCTCCAGCAGGTCGGCGAAGGCGTCCGCGGCCCCTGCCGCATCCCCCGCCTCCCCCCGCCAGGCGGCGAGGGTGCCCCGGGCGGTGAGGGTGTCGGGATGGTCTTCGCCGAGCTGGTGGCGGGTGGTTTCGGTGAGGTGTTGGAAGTGGTCGCGGGCGGCTGTGACCTGGCCGGTCTCACCGAGGCTGCGGCCGGTGCGGTACAGCACCGCATGCGCGTCCGGCCGGTACAGGGCCCGCCTGGCGTGGCTGGCCAGGGCGGTGGTGTTGTCGCGGAAGGTCTGGGCGAGGGCGGTGTCGCGTTCACTGGCGGGCCAAGCGTCCACGAGGGCGTCGGCGGCGGTGCGGGCGGTGGTGTCGTGCTGGTGGGGGGTGAGGGTGTCGCGTGTGGTGCGCTGGATGAGCTGGTGGACGCGGACAGCCCGATAAGGAGCATTCCGATCGTGGTCGATGAGGCTGAGTCGGTGCAGGGCGCTCAGGGCGCGTACTGCGTCCCGGGCGGAGACCAGGTCCGGTTCCCCGGCGTGCTCCGGGCCAGTGCGGTGCGTGGTGAGGTAGGCGAGGGCGGGGGCGCTGGTCAGAACGTCCTGGGGGATGCCGTTGGCATCGAGGAGGGCGGCCAGCTGGAGCATGGGGCGGGCCAGGCCGGCGGGGCGCAGGGTGTCGGCACGGTCGATGGACAGCGACCAGACGCCGGCCAGGGGGAGAGCCTGGTCGTCGGGCAGGGCATCGGGAGTGGCGTCGGCGAGGATGGCGGTGCGGTCGGCTAGCAGTTCCCGGTAGGCGGCCACGGTCTCGCCGGTGTCGATCAGGTAGGCGGCGGCCTGGGCGAGGGCCAGGGGCAGGTATCCGAGATCGTCGGCCAGTGCCGTCAGCTCGTCGGCGGATTCGTCGTGGCCGTGTCCGGTCAAGGAGGTGGTGAGGTAGGTGAGGGCCTCGGCCTCGGTGAACAGGCCGACCTTGATGGTGCGGCGGCCGTGGGCGGCGAGGGCGGCGTCCCGGCGGCGGGTGGTGACCAGGGTGCGGCCGTGGGGGCTGTCGGGTGGCCACAGACCTTTCAGGTCGTCGGGGTCGGTGACGTCGTCCAGCACGATCAGCCACCGGCACGGCTTCGCCGTCGCCTTGGGGGTGAGCCAGGCCAGGAACGAGCGCGCGGCCTGCTCCGGGTCGTTCGGGTCGGCCCGACACAGCTCGACGCCGGCCTGGGCGTATCCGGTCACGACGGGGGAACGGGTGCTCGCGGTGACCCACACCAGGACGTCCAGGCCGCCGGCCGCGCTGTCGTCGTTCCAGGCGGTGCGGGCGTAGTCGGCCGCGAGCTGGGTCTTGCCGACCCCGCCCATGCCGGTCAGCAGCTGGGTCAGCACGGTGGTGGTGCCGCCGTCGGCCGTCGTGTTCAGCCGGTCCGTCTCGGCGCGGTGCTGGTAGGACCGCGCTGCGGGCGGGATGACCCCGACCTGGTGCGGCCAGGGGGCAGGTTCCCGGGGCGCGCGCTGCTGAACAGTCAGCGTGCTGACGTTCAGGTAGCCGGTGTTGGCGACTCCGCCCCAGGCGGCGGTCGCGTCCCCGGTGTGGGACAGGTGTAAGGGGGCGGGGTGAGCGTGGCCAGTTTCCGGTGCCGGGCCGCGATAGCCGGTCACGGCCGTGGCGTCGCCAGCAGCTTCGGCGTTGCCGGTGTCCGTCACGGTCATGGATGACTCAGGTGCCTCGTCCCGCCCCTTGCGTGATGATGCCTTGGCCATGGGTGCCCGGGTCCTAGTTCGAGTAGTCGATGCCGGAGACGGAGCCCTTGCCGCTGGCGTCGCCCGTCCGTGTGGCGGAGGCCGAGCCACGACCCCGTCCACCGGGCCGCTTGATGCCAGTAAGGCCGCCGCGGCTGGCCTTCCCGGTACGGGTTGCCTTGTCTGTGGGTCCCGCGGGGGCCGGATGCTGGAACAGGGCCCAGACCAGGGCCACGACGCCGACGGCGGCCTGGACGGAGGCCCCGGCCAGCTGTCCCGCACCGGGGCTGTTCAGCAGCCAGAGCAGCGGCGTGGAGACAATCCCCGCCGCGGCCAGCACGATGATCGCGATCTTCCACCCCTGCGTCATGCCGGCCATCCCTCATTGTCGCTGGCGGGCCCGGCAGATCCCTGATGGACCGCCAATTCGTATGGTCTCGCCATAATTTCGTCTGAAGTAAGAGACGCGTCCCGCATCACGATGGTTGCGGGGCTCCTCCGAGATGGGCGAGTTCGCGGTCGTAGGCGATAGGCGAGCATGGGCCACTCTGA